>NZ_RKLP01000001.1 GCF_004011865.1 Prescottella agglutinans
CAGCAACACCGAACGCGCCGACGCGCTTGCACCTTGGCTCGAGTACTACAACACTCGACGACGCCACAGCGCACTCGGAGGACTACCACCGATCAGCCGACTGCAACCAACCTGATGGCCAGGTACATCTAGGCGCTCCGCGCCCGTGCGCCTTTTCGGTAGCTGGTACTACCGAAAAGGCGCACGGGCGGCGCAGCCGCCTTACGGCAGCAGCGTGGCGATCTCGTCGGCGGCGTCCTTGCCGTACGCCTCGGTGAGGCGCTTGATCGCGTCGTCGCGCTGGAAGCTCCATTCCTGGGTGCCGACGGTCTCGAGGACGTACACCGCGACCAGCGAGCCGAGCTGCGCGGAACGCTCGAGGCTCAGGCCCGCCGAGTGCGCGAGCAGGAAGCCGGCACGGAAGGCGTCGCCGACACCGGTGGGGTCGACCTTGCCGCGCTCGGGCACGACGCCGACGCGGACCCAGTTGCCGTCGGCGTCGACGATCTCGACGCCCTTCGCGCCGAGCGTGGTGACCCGCAGCCCGACCTGCGCGCGGATCTCCTCCTCGGACAGCCCCGTCTTCTGCTGCAGCAGGCCCCACTCGTACTCGTTGGTGAACAGGTACTTGGCGCCGTCGATGAGCTTCTTGGCGTCGTCGCCGGACAGGCGCGCGAGCTGCTGGGACGGGTCGGCCGCGAACGGGATCCCGAGCTGTCGGCACTCGTCGGTGTGGCGGAGCATCGCGTCGGGGTCGTTGGCCCCGACGAGCACCAGGTCGACACCGCCGGCGGACTCGGCGACGGCCGCGAGTTCGATGTCGCGGGCCTCGCTCATCGCGCCGGGGTAGAACGAGGCGATCTGCGCCATGTCCTCGTCGGTGGTGCAGACGAAACGCGCGGTGTACGCGCTGTCGGAGACGCGCACCCCGCTGCAGTCGACGCCGTTGGACTCGAGCCACGTGCGGTACTCCGCGAAGTCGGCGCCCGCGGCACCGACCAGCAGCGGCGAGCCGCCGAGCACACCCATCGCGTATGCGATGTTGCCGCCGACGCCACCGCGGCGGATCACGAGATCGTCGACCAGGAAGCTCAGCGAGATGTGCGCGAGCTGATCGGCGAGCAACTGCTCGGCGAAGCGGCCCGGGAACCGCATCAGGTGGTCGGTGGCGATGGAACCGGTAACCGCAATAGTCACGCGCGGGTGCCTTTCAGCTCGGATGGTGAGTGGTGCGCAACGCAGTCTGACGCGGAGCCTGCCGGTGTGGCCGACTCCGCGTCAGAGTGCGTGATGAGGTTGTACGGGACTCAGTTGAAGGAGTCGCCGCAAGCGCAGGACCCGGTCGCGTTCGGGTTGTCGATCGTGAAGCCCTGCTTCTCGATGGTGTCGACGAAGTCGATGGAGGCGCCCTCGACGTAGGGGGCACTCATCCGGTCGACGGCGAGGTTGACGCCACCGAAATCGACGACGAGGTCACCGTCGAGGCTGCGGTCGTCGAAGAACAGCTGGTACCGCAGGCCGGCACAGCCACCCGGCTGCACGGCGATGCGCAGCGCGAGGTCGTCGCGACCCTCCTGATCGAGCAGCGCCTTCGCCTTCGCGGACGCAGTCTCGGTCATCGTGACGCCGTGAGTGGCGGTCTCGTTCTCCACAGTCATGGGCTCTCCCTGTCGCTCGTGCCAAACCCGTGATCGCTTCAACGGTACTCTGCGTCCCGCTATTCCTCACGTGTCGGCCCTTACTGTACGAACCCCGACGCACCGCGCCAACCACCTGCGACGCACGACGTCAGAGCCTCGAGCCGCGAAGCCGCCTCCGTCATGGCCCGGTCGACCGAGCCGGCGAAGTCCGCGACCGAGAACGCCGCCACGATCCCGGCGGCCCGCACCGCGTCCCGGTCGACGGCGACCTGGCCGGCGATCACGACGGTCGGCACCCCGGCGTCGGCCGCGACCGCGGCGAGCGCGGTGACGAGCTTGCCGCGCAGCGACTGGTGATCGAACTTCCCCTCACCGGTGAGCACGACGTCCGCCGCCGCCACCTGCCCGGTCTGGTCGGTGCACCGCGCCACGACGGCCGCACCCGATTCCCGGACCGCGCCCAACGCGAGCAGCGCGGCGCCGAGCCCCCCGGCCGCGCCCGCCCCGTCGAGGTCGGCGACGGCACGACCGCACGCCGACTCCAGTTCGGCCGCCCACGCGGCGTTGCGCTGTTCCAGCACCTCGATCGCCGCCGCGTCGGCGCCCTTCTGGGGCCCGAAGATCCGCGCGGCGCCGTGCTCGCCGAGCAGCGGGTGCTCGACGTCCGTCGCCGCGACCAGGTCGATCCCGGCGAGCCGGGTCCGGGCCCGGTCGAGGCCGCCGAGCGCGGCCACCGTGCCGCGGCCGCCGTCGGTGCAGCAGCTGCCGCCGAGGCCGACCACGATCCTCCGCGCGCCCGCGTCGACGGCAGCGGCCACCAACTGCCCCACCCCGCGGCTGCCGGCGCGAAGCGCGCTCTCCGGTGTGGGCGGTCCGTCGAGCAGCCCGAGCCCGACGGCCTGCGCCGATTCGATGTAGGCGACGCCGTCGGCGAGCACCCAGCGGGCGTCGGTGGCGCTGCCCAGCGGTCCGTCCACCCGTGTGGTGCGCAGACCGCCGACCGTGCCGGAAATCACATCGACGAATCCGGGGCCGCCGTCGGACTGTGGTGCGCGAACGATCTCGTCGTCGGGCCTGGCGGCCGACCAGCCGGCCGCCATCGCGGCGGCCGCTTCTACCGCAGTGAGGGTTTCGCCGAACGAGTCGGGGGCGATCAGCACGCGCATCAGCGCAGTGTATGGCGGCCACTCGACCTCGGCATTTCTATCGTCGTCCTGGAGGTTCGAACCGTGGTCGGTTTCGCCAGCGCGTCGGTTATCCCATAGCCTGGTGACGTGAAGCTCCTACGCCGAGGCGACTCCGATAATTCCGACAAGCGCGACGTCGAGGTCATCGAGTCGACCGCGGAGACCACCGCGGAGTCGACCGAGACCAACACCGCATCGACGCCGGGCAAGGGACGCCCGACGCCCAAGCGCCGCGAGGCCGAGGCCAAGCGCCGCGGCCCGGTCGCACCCGCGCCCCTCACCGCCAAGGAGGCCCGCGCCCGCCGCAAGACGACCCGCGGCTCCAAGGAGGAGCGCAAGGCGGCGGCCGCCGTGCGCCGGGCCGAGTCGGCCGACCGACGCGCCCGCATGCTCGCCGGCGAGGACAAGTACCTGCTGCCGCGCGACAAGGGCCCGGTCCGCGCGTACGTGCGCGACCTCGTCGACAGCCGCCGCAACCTGGTCGGCATGTTCATGCCGCTCGCGCTGATCCTGATCATGGCGATGTTCCTCAGCCCCGTCATCCAGAGCTACGTCACGCTGGGCATGCTCGTGATGATGCTGTTCATGGCCGCCGAGGGCTTCTTCCTGGGCCGGATGATCAACAACCGTGTCCGCGAGCGCTTCCCGGACTCCACCGACGGCGGCTTCCGACTCGGCTGGTACGCGTTCGTCCGTGCGTCGCAGATCCGCAAGATGCGCGCCCCCAAGCCCCGCGTGGGCCCCGGCGACGCCGTCTGACCTTCCTGCACATCGGGCCGGTCCTCGCACTGCGGGGACCGGCCCGATGCTGTTGGTAGCGTCTATGC
Source organism: Prescottella agglutinans (assembly GCF_004011865.1). GTDB lineage: Bacteria > Actinomycetota > Actinomycetes > Mycobacteriales > Mycobacteriaceae > Prescottella > Prescottella agglutinans. The sequence goes on from NZ_RKLP01000001.1 coordinate 3,634, forward strand.
CCGTGCCCTCCCCCGTTTCGCCTCCCCCGCGCCGCACGCTCGTGCTCGGCGGCGCCCGCTCCGGGAAGTCCGCGCACGCGGAGGGGCTGCTGGACGATCCGGACGGCGAACATCCGGTCCGCTACGTGGCCACCGCGCGCCGCTATCCGGGCGACGACGACTGGGAAGCGCGGATCGATCTGCACCGGCGCCGCCGCCCGGCTTCGTGGACGACGGTCGAGACCGGCGGCGACGGCGGCCTCGTCGACCTGCTCGCCGCGCCCGGCGTCCATCCGCCGACGCTCGTCGACGACCTCGGCACGTGGCTCACGTGCGAACTCGACGACGCCGCGGCGTGGGATTCGCCGCGTGGCACGATCTCTCCCCGCACGGACGCCCTGGTCGACGCGGTCGCCGGGTTCGACGGCAGGTTGCTGCTCGTCAGCCCCGAGGTCGGCCTGGGAGTGATCCCCGAGACCCGGTCGGGTCGGCTGTTCCGCGACGAGATCGGCGCCCTCAATTCCCGCCTCGCCGAGGTGTGCGACGACGTCGTCCTGGTGATCGCCGGTATCGCCATGCCGCTCAAATGATCGGCGCTGAGAATGAAAGGTCAAGCGTGACAAGCGAATCCGTGAGTCCGTCGGCTCCCCACTTCGAGCCTCTCGTCCCGCCGGACGCGGAGGTCCGAGCGCAGGCCCAGGCTCGCCAGCTGTTGCTGACCAAGCCGACCGGCTCGCTCGGCCGACTCGAGGAGCTGTCGGTGTGGGCGGCCGCGTGCCAGGGCGCCTGTCCCCCGCACGTGTTCGCGCGCCCCCGCGTGGTCGTCTTCGCCGGTGACCACGGCATCGCGCAGGGCGGCGTGTCGGCGTACCCGCCGGAGGTCACGGCCCAGATGGTGGCCAACTTCCAGACCGGCGGCGCCGCGGTGAACGTGCTCGCCTCGATCGCCGGTGCCGGCGTGCGGGTGGTCGACATGGCCGTGGACACCGACACCGATCCGGCGGTCTCGACCTACAAGGTCCGCCGCTCGTCGGGGTCGATCGACCGCGAGGACGCGATGACCCACGAGGAGACGCTGCGCGCCGTCGCGGCGGGACGCGCGATCGCCGACGAAGAGGTCGACTCCGGCGCCGACCTGCTGATCGCCGGCGAGATGGGCATCGGCAACACCACGCCCGCCACCGTCCTGGTGGCCGCGCTCACCGACACCGAACCGGTCGCGGCCGTCGGGCGCGGCACCGGCATCGACGACGCCGCCTGGATGCGCAAGACCGCCGCGATCCGTGACGCTCTGCGCCGGGCGCGGCCGCACGTGCGCGACGCCGTGGGCCTGCTCCGCACAGTGTCGGGCGCGGACCTGGCCGCCATGGCCGGTTTCCTGGCGCAGGCCGCGGTCCGCCGGACGCCGGTGATCGTCGACGGCCTCGTCGTCACCGCGTCGGCGCTCGTCGCGGAGGAGATGGCACCGGGTGCGCGCGAGTGGTGGGTGGCCGGTCACCGGTCCACCGAGCCCGCGCACACCATCGCGCTGCGTCACCTCGGCCTCGATCCGATCCTCGGCCTGAACATGCGCCTCGGTGAAGGTTCGGGCGCGGTGGTGGCCCTTCCGGTGCTCCAGGGTGCGGTGGCGACGCTCGCGCACATGGCGACCTTCGACCAGGCGGGCGTGAGCAACAACACCGCACCCGAGTCCGAGTCGGAATCGAACTGACCGTGCGGGGCGCGGTCACCGGGCTGACCCTGGCCCTGTCCTGGCTGACGGTCCTGCCGGTCCGCGGCCCGCAGGACATCGGCCGACCCGAGGGGCGCCGCGCGATCGCCGCCGCACCCGTGGTGGGCGCGCTGCTCGGGGCCGTCGCCGCGGGTCTGCTGTGGCTGCTGCTGCGCGGTGGCCTCGACGCCGCGCTCGCGGGCCTGCTCGTTGTGGGGGCGTCGGCCCTGCTCACCCGCGGCATGCACGTCGACGGCCTCGCCGACACCGCGGACGGTCTCGGCTGCTACGGGCCGCCCGAGCGCGCACGCGAGGTCATGCGCAGCGGCGGCGCCGGGCCGTTCGGCGTGGCCGCGCTCGTCGTGACGATCGGCGTCCAGGCCCTCGCCCTCGGCGCGCTCGGCGCGACCGGGGCGTGGTTCGCGGTGGTGGTCGCCGTCGCGGCCGGCCGGGTATCGGCCGTATTCGCGTGCCGCCGCGGCATTCCCGCGTCGAGCACGCGGGGTTTCGGTGCGCTCGTGGCCGACTCGCAGGCGGCGTGGGTGGCCGCGTCGTGGGGCCTGGTGCTGGCGGTCGCGGCGGCGTGGGCGGTTCCGGGGCGGTGGTGGCAGGGCCCCGTCGTCGTCATCGTCGTGCTCGCTACGGCGGCGCTGCTGGTCCGCCACTGCGTGCGCCGGTTCGCCGGCATCAACGGCGACGTGCTCGGCGCCGCAATCGAATCCACGGTCGCGGCGACGGCCGTCGGGTTCCTACTCGGAGGCTGATCCCGAGGACCGCCTCGAGTCACGCGCGTACCACGCCACCCAGTGGACGGGAAAGAACAGGACCGCCGTCGCCACGGCGAGGGCACTGCCTCCTCGCCGGTGTTGGCCCATCGCGGTCAGCACGCCCAGCCCGACGTAGGAACCGATCACGAGCAGAAACGCAGTGATCACCTGGGGCCAGAACATGCCGTCACGCTAGCTCGGGCGCCCGGCCTGCGGGTGAGATCCCGCGGACCGGTGGCTGCTTCCTTGAACGCGATCGGGCCCTCCCGCCGGAAGCGGAAGGGCCCGATGTCGATTCGTCGGTGCGCACTCAGCGCAGCTTGGTCATCCAGCCGTGGGTGTCGGCGAACGTGCCGCGCTGGATGCCGGTGAGCGTGTCACGCAGCGCCATCGTGATCTTGCCGGGCTCACCGTCGGCGATCGTGAACTCGCCCTCGGCGGACTTCACCCGGCCGACCGGGGTGATGACGGCCGCGGTGCCGCACGCGAACACCTCGGTGATCTCGCCCGAGGCCGCCTTCTCGCGCCACTCGTCGGTGCTGATCTTGCGCTCCTCCACCGCGAAACCGGCGTCGGTGGCCAGCGTCAGCAGCGAGTCGCGGGTGATGCCGGGCAGCAGCGAACCGGACAGCGCCGGCGTCACCAGACGCGCGTCGGGACCCGAGCCGAAGACGAAGAACAGGTTCATCCCGCCCATCTCCTCGACGTACTTGCGCTCGATGGCGTCGAGCCACACCACCTGGTCGCAGCCCTCGTTCGACGCCTCCGCCTGCGCCAGCAGGGACGCCGCGTAGTTGCCGGCGAACTTGGCGGCGCCGGTGCCTCCCGGAGCGGCGCGCACGTACTCACGCGAGAGCCACACGCTGACCGGCTTGACGCCGCGCGGGAAGTACGCGCCGGCCGGGGACGCGATCAGCAGGTAGCGGTATTCCTTGGCCGGACGGACGCCCAGGCCCGCCTCGGTGGAGAACATGAACGGACGCAGGTACAGCGAGTCCTCGCCGCCGGCGGCGGGAACCCACGCCTCGTCGACGTCGAGCAGTGCGTCGATCGAGCCGACGAACAGCTCGTCGGGCAGCTCCGGCATCGCGAGGCGGCGGGCCGACTGGCGCAGGCGCTCGGCGTTCGCGGTGACGCGGAACGACGAGATGCCGCCGCTCGGCTGACGGTAGGCCTTGAGGCCCTCGAAGATCGCCTGCCCGTAGTGCAGGACCATGCCGGCCGGATCGAGCGCGATCGGCCCGTAGGGCAGCACCTCCGCGTCGTGCCAGCCGCGACCCTCGGTGTACATGATCGACACCATGTGATCGGTGAAGAACCGACCGAACCCGGGCGCCTCCAGAATCTCGCGCCGCGCCTCTTCGGTCGCGGGAGAAGGATGCTGGGTGCGCGCGAATTCGAGGCCGTCTGTCATAAGCCGTGATCCTATCTAACGGAGTTTCGCCGCTTTTTCCCTGGTATGGAGCGTTACTTGGTGTGGACCGGCACGAACGGCGGCGTGACGACCTCGCATCGGAGGCTACGCCCGCGCACGTCGACGGTGATCTCGTCGCCCGCCGCGACGCCCGCCGAGGTGTCCAGCAACGCCAGGGCGATACCCACCTTGAGGGTCGGCGAGAAGGTGCCCGACGTGGTCTCGCCGATCGCGGCGCCGTCCTTCGTCACGGTCTGGCCCTGACGGAGCACGCCACGGTCGAGCGCCTTGATCCCCCACATCCGCCGCGCCGGTCCGCTCGCCTTCTCGGCGACCAGGGTGTCGCGCCCCCAGAACTGCGGCTTGGTCCAGCCGATGGCCCACCCGCAGCGGGCCTGCAGCGGCGAGATCTCCAGCGACAGTTCGTGACCGTGCAGCGGGTAGCCGGCCTCGGTGCGCAGCGTGTCCCGCGCACCCAGGCCCGCGACCTGGCCTCCCTGGGCGCGGACCGCGTCGACCAGCGCCCGGAACAGGGCCTCGCCGTCGGCCCAGCGGGGCAGCAACTCGTAGCCGCGCTCTCCGGTGTAGCCGCTGCGGCAGACCCGGACCGGCACGCCGTTCCAGTCGGCGTCGACGAAGCCCATGTACTCGATGTCGGTCGGCAGGCCCAGCGCCGAGAGGACGTCGGCGGCCTCGGGGCCCTGCACCGCGAACACCGCGTAGTCGCGGTGCTGGTCGGTGATCTCGAGGCCCTCCGGCGCGGCGGCCCGCAGGCGCGCGACGACGTCGGCCGTGTTGGCGGCGTTGGGCACGAGGAAGATCTCGTCGTCGGCGACGTAGTACGCGATCAGATCGTCGACGACGCCGCCGGTCTCGGTGCAGCACAGCGTGTACTGGGCCTGGCCGGGCCCGACCTTGCCGAGGTCCGCGGTGAGGGTCGCATTGACGAAGTCCGCCGCACCGTCACCCTTGACGAGCGCCTTGCCGAGGTGGCTCACGTCGAACAGTCCCACCGACTCGCGCACCGCGGTGTGCTCGGCGACGGTGCCGGCGTACGACACCGGCATCTCCCAGCCGCCGAACGGGGCGAAGGTGGCGCCGAGATCGACGTGAACGGAGTGGATGGGGCCCTGCAGCAGGTGCGCGTCGCTCATGAGGCACAAACCTAGCCGACGCCGGCGGGGCGTCAGTACGGCAATCCGGGCACTAACATCGGATTTCGGCTACCAACTTCCCAATTGCCCACCGCAGGAGATGCTCGTGCCCGCAACCCCTTCCCCCACCCGCAACCTCGGACCCGACCTGGTGCTCGCCGGCTCGCTCGGCAAGCGGGTCGACGTCCTGGTGATCGGTCTCACGACCGGCTCCGACGGACCCGAGGCACTCGTGGGCGCCGGGGTCGACGAGGAGGTGCTCGCGGGTCTGCTCGACGACCTGCAGGCCGTCGGCGCGACCGGCAAGGCGGAGGAACTCACCCGCGTGCCGGCCCCCGCCGAGCTGTCCGCCACGAGCGTCCTGGCCGTCGGCCTCGGCGCCGCCGACAAGATCGACGCCGAGCAGGTCCGCAGGTCGGCCGGTGTGGCCGCGCGGGCGCTGTCCGGTGTCGCGACCGCCGCCACGACGCTGGCGTCGGTCGACCTCGCCGCCGCGGCCGAGGGCTTCTACCTCGGCGCCTACGCGTTCAGCGAGTACAAGGGCAAGTCCGCCCCCGGCGCCGACGCGCAGCCCCTCGCCCGCGTCGAACTGCTCGTCGAGTCACCGCGCGCGAAGGCGTCGAAGGACACGCTCGCTCGTTCGACCGCGATCGCCGAGGCCGTCGCGACCGCCCGCGAGCTCGTCAACACCCCGCCGAGCCACCTCTTCCCGGCCGAGTTCGCCGCCCGGGCCAAGGCCCTCGGCACCGCCGCCGACCTGACGGTGAAGGTCCTCGACGAGAAGGCGCTCGCCAAGGCCGGCTACGGCGGCATCGTCGGCGTCGGCCAGGGCTCGTCGCGCCCGCCGCGCCTGGTACAGATGACGTACTCGTCCGGCCGTCGCCGCGGCGTCAAGAAGGTCGCGCTGGTCGGCAAGGGCGTGACGTTCGACACCGGCGGCATCTCGATCAAGCCGGCCGCGGGCATGGAGAACATGACCTCCGACATGGGCGGTGCGGCCGCCGTCGTCGCCACCGTCGTGCTCGCCGCCAAGCTGCGCCTGCCCGTCGACGTCACCGCGTGGGTGCCGATGGCCGAGAACATGCCGTCGGCGACCGCGCAGCGCCCCGGCGACGTGCTCACCCAGTACGGCGGCACCACCGTCGAGGTCATCAACACCGACGCCGAGGGCCGGCTGATCCTCGCCGACGCGATCGCCCGCGCCTGCGAGGACGCGCCCGACTACCTCATCGACACCGCGACGCTGACCGGCGCGCAGATGGTCGCGCTCGGCAACCGCACCCCGGGCGTCATGGGCACCGACGGATTCCGCGACCGGGTCGCCGCGATCTCGCAGGAGATCGGCGAGAACGCGTGGCCCATGCCGCTGCCCGCCGAGCTGCGCGGTGACCTGAACTCCCGGGTCGCCGACCTGGCGAACGTGACCCCGCACCGCTGGGGCGGCATGCTCGCGGCCGCGATCTTCCTGAAGGAGTTCGTCGCCGACGGCGTGGAGTGGGCGCACATCGACGTCGCGGGCCCGGCGTTCAACACCGGTGGCCCGTTCGGCTACACCGGCAAGGGTGGCACCGGCGTCCCGGTCCGCACCATGATCTCCGTGATCGAGGACATCGCCGCCAACGGTTAGGCGCTCCGCGCCCGTGCGCACTTCTGGTAGCCGGGACTACCGAAAGTGCGCACGGGCGGCGCGGCCGCCTAGTCGAACTCCCGCTGGCGTTCGCGTTTCCGCTCGATCCGGCGACGGTTGTCGTAGTCGCGCATCCGCTGCGGGTATCCGGTCTTGCGCACGTCGTAGACCGGGATCTTCAGTTCCTGGCCGAGCTTGCGGGCGCCCCGCTCACCGCCGACCTTGCGCCGGGTCCATTCGCCGTCGTACGCGACGAGGACCACGGTCAGCTCCGTCACCGTGGTCTCCGGTTCGATGTAGGCCTCGACGCCGCGGTGCGATCGCGCCCAGTCCGCCAGGTGACGCGCGTCGGACTCGACCCCCGCCTTCGGACGCGCCGCACCCCGACGCGTGAAACGGTCGAACAACCCCACGTGAACTCTCCTCCCGGCGCAGCGCGGTCGACCCCGCCGCGATCTGTCCGATTTTGCCAGCCGCGGCGAGCGCCGACGAGGAAACGACCATGACCCGCCCCTCTCGGGGACACGACCCGCCCCTCGAGGGACACGCTCCGGGCATCAATGAAAGGATGGGCGCAGCGGGAGCACGACGCTTCCGAAGCGCAGCACACCACCGGAGTGAGGCGCCTCGGAAACGTCGTACAACGCCGCCGGAACCGTGCTTCTCGAGCACAATGGTTTTCGACCACAAGTCGACAAAACTCAACAACCCGAACACAACCGTCGAGGAGTCAAAAGAAATGGCCTTCTCCGTCCAGATGCCAGCCCTTGGTGAATCCGTCACCGAGGGAACTGTCACGCGGTGGCTCAAGCAGGAAGGGGACACGGTCGAACTAGACGAGCCGCTGCTCGAAGTCTCCACCGACAAGGTCGACACCGAGATCCCGTCCCCCGCTGCCGGTGTTCTGACGAAGATCGTCGCGCAGGAGGACGACACCGTCGATATCGGTGGCGAGCTGGCCGTGATCGGTGAGGCCGGCGAGGCTCCCGCGCCCGCTGCTGCTCCCGCTCCGGCCGCCGCGCCCGCCGCTCCCGCGCCCGCCCCGGTCGTCGAGGCCGCCCCGGCTCCGGCCGCGGCTCCCGCGCCCGCCGCCGCGCCTGCCGGTTCCGCGTCCGGCACCCCGGTCACGATGCCGGAGCTCGGTGAGTCGGTGACCGAGGGCACCGTCACCCGCTGGCTCAAGGCCGTCGGCGACGAGGTCGCCGTGGACGAGCCGCTCCTCGAGGTTTCGACCGACAAGGTCGACACCGAGATCCCGTCCCCCGTCGCCGGTGTGCTCCTCGAGATCACCGCGCAGGAGGACGACACCGTCGACGTCGGCGGCCAGCTCGCCGTCATCGGCTCCGGTGCGCCCGCCGCGGCCGCCCCGGCAGCTCCGGCGCCTGCGCCTGCGCCGGCTCCCGAGCCCACCCCGGCTCCGGCGGCTCCCGCGCCCGCACCGGCCCCGGCCCCCGCCGCGGCCGCTCCGGCTGCCCCGGCTGCCCCGGCTGCCCCGGCTGCCCCGGCACCGTCGGGTGACGGTGGCCCGTACGTCACGCCGCTGGTCCGCAAGCTCGCCGCCGACAACAGCGTCGACCTGTCCAAGGTGAACGGCACCGGCGTCGGTGGCCGCATCCGCAAGCAGGACGTCCTCGCCGCCGCCGAGGCCGCCAAGGCTCCCGCGGCACCGGCCGCTGCCGCGGCTCCCGCGGCCGCTCCGGCTGCGGCCGCGACCGCCGGCGTGCGCCCCGAGCTCGCTCACCTGCGCGGCACCACGCAGAAGGCCAACCGCATCCGCCAGATCACCGCGGTCAAGACCCGCGAGTCGCTGCAGAGCACGGCGCAGCTGACCCAGACCTTCGAGGTCGACGTCACCAGGATCGCGGCCCTGCGCGCGCAGGCCAAGGCCGATTTCGCCGAGCGCGAGGGCGTGAACCTCACGTTCCTGCCGTTCTTCGCGAAGGCCGTCGTCGAGGCGCTCAAGGTTCACCCGAACGTGAACGCGAGCTACAACGAGGGCAGCAAGGAGATCACCTACCACGCGGCCGAGCACCTGGGCATCGCGGTCGACACCGAGCAGGGTCTGCTCTCCCCGGTGATCCACAACGCCGGTGACCTGTCGCTGGCCGGTCTGGCCCGCGCGATCGCCGACATCGCCAAGCGCGCCCGCTCCGGTGGCCTCAAGCCGGACGAGCTGGCCGGTGGCACCTTCACCATCACCAACATCGGCAGCCAGGGCGCCCTGTTCGACACCCCGATCCTGGTCCCGCCGCAGGCGGCGATGCTGGGCACCGGCGCGATCGTCAAGCGCCCGGTCGTGGTCCAGGACGAGAACGGCAACGAGTCCATCGGCGTCCGTTCGATGTGCTACCTGCCGCTCACCTACGACCACCGCCTGGTCGACGGCGCGGACGCGGGTCGCTTCCTGACGACCATCAAGCAGCGCCTCGAGGAGGCGTCGTTCGAGGCCGATCTGGGCCTGTAAGGATCGGCGACCTCACGCACTCGACGTGAGCCGTCAGCGAGGGGCACCATCTCCACGAGAGATGGTGCCCCTCGGTGTTTCCGAGAGCATCGTCTCCGAGATCGAGGAGGACCCCCATGCGCGTTGTCGTCGCCGGATCGTCCGGCCTGATCGGTAGCGCACTCGTCGAGGCGCTGCGCCGCGACGGCCACGACGTCGCCCGCCTGGTCCGGCGGCGTCCGGCGGGCACCGACGAGTTCGAGTGGAATCCGCAGACCGGTGTCGTGGACGGTGCCGCGCTGCGGGGCGTCGACGCCGTCGTGAACCTGTGCGGCGCGGGCATCGGCGATCGGCGCTGGTCGGGTGCGTACAAGCAGGAGCTCCGCGACAGCCGCCTCAACACCACCGACGTGCTGGCCCGCGCCGTGGTGGACGCCGGCGTCCCGGTGCTCGTCAACGGCAGTGCCGTCGGGTACTACGGCGACACCGGGGACCGGATCGTCGACGAGCGCTCCCCGTCGGGTGGCGGGTTCCTGGCGGAGTTGTGCCGGGATTGGGAGGCCGCGACCGCGCCGGCGCGCGACGCCGGTGTCCGTGTCGTGTCGCTGCGCACCGCGACCGTGTTGTCACCGCAGGGCGGGATGCTCGGCCGGCTGCATCCCTTGTATTCGGTCGGGCTCGGCGGCCGCCTCGGCGGCGGCCGACAGTACATGTCGTGGATCTCCCTGGCCGACGAGGTCGCCGCCATCGGGTTCGTCGTGACGCACTCCGACGTGCACGGCCCGGTGAACCTGTGCGCGCCCGAACCCGTCACCAACGCGGGCTTCAACAGCGCGATGAGTCGCGCCCTGCATCGTCCGGCTCCGTGGAGGGTTCCGGGTTTCGCCGTGTCGGCGCTGATCGGCGAGTTCGCGCGGGAGGCGGTGCTGATCGGGCAGCGCGCCGTGCCCACCGCCCTCGAGCAGGCCGGATTCTCGTTCCGGCACGCGACCGTCGACACCGCGCTCGGGTACGCCTTCGGACGGTGAACTGTCGAGACGACTGACCGGCTTCGCTACCCGCGGTAATCTCGAGTGATGTCCACCACGGTCGTCGTCGAGCAGTCCCGCGCGATTCCGATCACGCTCCAGCGAGCCTTCGACCTGACCCTGCCGATCCCGCTGACTGCCATATTCTCCCGGCGCTACGGCCTGCTGCCGCCGATCAAGCGGGTCCGCGGGCAGGACGGGATCTGGGGCCACGTCGGACAGTCGCGCACCGTTGTCACCACCGACCGCGGAACGATGCGAGAGCTGCTGACCGAGATCGATGCCCCGCACTCGTTCAGCTATCGGCTGAGCAACATCACCGGTCCGCTGAGACCGCTGGTCGACAGCATCGACGGATGCTGGGAGTTCACGCCGAAGGGCACCGGAACCCTCATCACCTGGCGATGGGTCCTGCACCCGAAGGCTCTCGGGCGGCCCGTGATGCCGCTCGTCGTTTCGATGTGGCGCGGCTACGCCAGGCAGGCATTGGAGCTGCTGTCCGAACAACTCCTCGCGCCGGATTCCGCTGAGCGCACGCCAGGCGTCTGAGCCGCTGTCCCGCAGGCGTAACGTCTTCAGCCATGAGCAGTGCCACCGCATCGGCCCGATTCAGTTCCCAGCCGATGGCCGTCGAGAATCTCGGACGCGTCGACTACATGGAGGCCTGGGATCAGCAGCGCGTCCTCGCCGAATCCCGCGCTGACGATCAGGGCACCGACACCCTGCTCCTCCTCGAGCATCCCGCCGTGTACACCGCCGGCCGACGGACCGCCCCCGAGGACCGCCCGATGGACGGCACCCCGGTCATCGACGTCGACCGCGGCGGCAAGATCACGTGGCACGGCCCCGGTCAGCTGGTCGGCTACCCCATCGTCAAGCTCGCCGAGCCCGTCGACGTGGTCAGCTACGTCCGCCGGATCGAGCAGGCGCTCATCAGCGTGTGCACCGACCTCGGCGTCACCTGTGGACGGGTCGAGGGCCGGTCGGGTGTGTGGCTGCCGGCCGCGATGATCGACGGGCAGTGGCTGCCCGAGCGGAAGGTCGCCGCGATCGGTGTTCGCGTGCAGCGCGGGGTCGCGATGCACGGCTTCGCACTGAACTGCAATTCCGTGCTGGACGGCTTCGACAACATCGTCCCGTGCGGCATCCGGGACGCCGGCGTGACGACGCTGTCGCGCGAACTCGGCCGCGACGTCACGATCGGCGACGTCGCCGCGGCCGTCGCCGACGCCGTCCAGGCGGCCCTCGATGGGACGCTGCCGGTGACGGTGCACGACATCGAGCGGGTGACGTTCGACACCGCGGCGGTGCCGCGCCCCGATGCCGCGGTCCGGACGCCGGAGTTCACCACCGTCCGGTTCGGCTGAGACGCCCGCCCAGCCCGGAGCGAAAGTTCGGTCAGGCGTACGATCGAGGCCGTGACTGTCGCCCCAGAAGGACGGAAGCTGCTCCGCATCGAGATCCGAAACGCGGAAACTCCGATCGAACGCAAGCCCAATTGGATCCGGACCCGCGCGAAGATGGGTCCCGAGTACACCGAGCTCAAGGGCCTGGTGAAAAGCGAAGGCCTGCACACGGTCTGCGAGGAAGCCGGCTGCCCCAACATCTACGAGTGCTGGGAGGATCGCGAGGCCACGTTCCTGATCGGCGGCGAACAGTGCACCCGCCGTTGCGACTTCTGCCAGATCGACACCGGCAAGCCGGCTGCGCTCGACCGTGACGAGCCGCGCCGCGTCGCCGAGAGCGTCCAGGCGATGGGGCTGCGCTACTCGACGATCACCGGTGTCGCCCGCGACGACCTGCCCGACGGCGGCGCATGGCTGTACGCGGAGACGGTCCGGCAGATCCACACGATGAACCCGGGGACGGGCGTCGAGAACCTGATCCCCGACTTCAACGGCAAGCCCGACCTGCTGGCCGAGGTGTTCGAGTCCCGCCCGGAGGTGCTCGCCCACAACCTCGAGACGGTGCCCCGCATCTTCAAGCGGATCCGTCCCGCGTTCCGCTACGAGCGCTCGCTCGGCGTCATCACCGCGGCCCGCGAGTTCGGTCTGGTCACCAAGTCGAATCTCATCCTCGGCATGGGCGAGACCCCGGAGGAAGTGCACCAGGCGATGGTGGACCTCCACGAGGCCGGCTGCGACATCATCACCATCACGCAGTACCTGCGCCCGTCGCCGCGACACCATCCGGTCGAGCGGTGGGTCAAGCCGGAGGAGTTCGTCGAGCACTCCAAGGCCGCCGAGGAGATCGGCTTCGCGGGCGTCATGGCCGGGCCGCTGGTCCGCTCGTCGTACCGTGCCGGCCGCCTCTACGCGCAGGCGATGGCGCACCACGGCCGCGCGCTTCCCGAGGGCCAGGCCCACCTCGCCGAGGAGGGCAGCGCCTCGCAGGAGGCCAGCTCGGTCCTCGAACGCCTCGCCCGCGCCTGACGTGCACGTCCCCTCACCGTGCGCGCGATAGTGCGCGGTGAGGGACGTATCCTGTGAGGTATGGCGAACGGCAGTAAGTCCGGAAAAGCGGGCAAGGCAAGCAAGGAAGCGAAGGCTGCGGCGAAGGCGGCCCGCAAGCAGGCGTCGAAGGAACGCCGGACTCAGCTCTGGCAGGCGTTCCAGATGCAGCGCAAGGAAGACAAGCTGCTGCTGCCGCTGATCATCGGTGCCGTGGTGCTGAGCGCGGTCGTGTTCTTCCTGATCGGCCTGATCTTCGGCATCCAATGGTTCCTGCTGCCGATCGGCATCCTCATCGGTGTCCTGCTCGCCTTCATCATCTTCGGCAAGCGCGTCCAGAAGACCGTGTACGGCAAGGCCGAGGGTCAGGCCGGGGCTGCGGCGTGGGCGCTCGAGAACATGCAGGGCGCGTGGCGCGTGACGAACGCGGTCACCGGTACGACGCAGCTCGACGCCGTGCACCGGGTGATCGGACGCCCCGGTGTGATCCTGGTCGCCGAGGGTTCGCCGCAGCGCGTCAAGGGCCTGCTCGCACAGGAGAAGAAGAAGACCGCACGCCTGGTCGGCGACACCCCGATCTACGACTTCGTCGTCGGCAACGGCGAGGGCGAGGTGCCGCTGTCGCAGCTCACCAAGCAGCTCAACAAGCTGCCGCGCAACATCGACACCAAGCGCATGGATTCCATCGAGTCGCGCCTGGCCGCACTCGGAAGCCGCAGCGGCGCCGCGATGCCGAAGGGCCCGCTGCCCCCCGGCGCGAAGATGAAGGGCATGCAGCGCACGATCCGTCGCCGCTGACCTCTCCCCTCACATGACCGAATGCCACATCGGTTCAGTCGAACTGAACCGATGTGGCATTCGGTGTTTCCGGAGGGGGTGACGCGTTCAGCGCACGCGGATCAGGCCGGTGCCGGTGGCGCGGTCGTGCATGCCGCGGCCGTCGACGTCGGTGATGACGGCGGGGACGATGAACACCATCAGCGCCTGCCGGGCCAGCGCCCGGACGAATCCGACCTTCGCCGGGGCGTCGACGCGTGCCACCTGCAGGCCCATCATGTACTGACCCGGGGTGAACGAGAACAGCGAGACGCACGCGACGCCCACCACGAACCACAGCATCATGGTGTAGGTGCCGAGCCGGGGATTCTGCAACGGCTCCTCACCGATCAGGAGCAGGACGACGCCCGCCGCGGTGAGCCAGTCGATGGCGAGGGCCAGGACGCGGCGACCGGTCGGGGCCAACGATCCGGGACCTTCAGCCGGCAACCCCAGGAGTTCACCTCGATACGCCTGCGCCGTCGTCTGATTCTTCGGCAGGGCCGCCGAGGGTCCGGAGAGCCAGGAACCGGTCATACGTGCCATGCCGTCCAGGATAGGCGTCGACGTGCGCCGACCGGCCGGACGGCGGCGCATCGGTGCTGCTCGTCACACCATCCGACCGTGGGAATGCTCACATCGGCCCCGGTACACCCGCCGAATGCCGACGTGTAACACCGGCGAAACATAGGCTTGATTAGCGGGCAACACCGGCTCTCTACCGTCTTGCCTCGACGAAACCGCCGAAACCCGACCGGCAGGTAACCGACTGAAGGAGCACCACGTGGCTTTCACCACGGCCGAAGAGGTCATCAAGTACATCGCCGACCAAGATGTCGAGTACGTCGACATCCGCTTCAGCGACCTGCCGGGCGTCCAGCAGCACTTCTCGATCCCGGCGTCCGCCTTCAACCAGGACGTCTTCGAGGACGGCCTCGCGTTCGACGGTTCCTCGGTTCGCGGTTTCCAGTCGATCCACGAGTCGGACATGATGCTGCTGCCCGATGTCTCCACGGCGCGCATCGACCCGTTCCGCAAGGCCCGCACGCTGAACATGGACTTCTTCGTCCACGATCCGTTCACCCGTGAGGCCTACAGCCGCGACCCCCGCAACGTCGCGCGCAAGGCCGAGGAGTACCTGAAGTCCACCGGCATCGCCGACACCGCGTTCTTCGGTGCCGAGGCCGAGTTCTACATCTTCGACTCGGTCCGCTACGACTCGCAGATGAACGGCGCGTTCTACGAGCTGGACTCGATCTCGGGCGCCTGGAACACCGGCAACGACGTCAACGCCGACGGCTCCCCGAACCTCGGCTACAAGGTGCGCGCCAAGGGCGGTTACTTCCCCGTCGCGCCGTACGACCACTACGTCGACCTGCGTGACGCGATCTCCACGAACCTGACCAACGCGGGCTTCGAGCTCGAGCGCGGCCACCACGAGGTGGGCACCGGCGGTCAGCAGGAGATCAACTACAAGTTCAACACCCTGCTCGCGGCCGCCGACGACCTGCAGCTGTTCAAGTACATCGTGAAGAACACCTGCTGGCAGTACGGCAAGTCGGCCACCTTCATGCCGAAGCCGCTGTTCGGCGACAACGGCTCGGGCATGCACGTGCACCAGTCGCTGTGGAAGGACGGCAAGCCGCTGTTCCACGACGAGGCCGGCTACGCGGGCCTGTCGGACATCGCTCGCTGGTACATCGGCGGCATCCTGCACCACGCGCCGTCGCTGCTGGCGTTCACCAACCCGACGATCAACTCGTACCACCGCCTGGTTCCGGGCTACGAGGCCCCGATCAACCTGGTGTACAGCCAGCGCAACCGCTCCGCCGCGGTCCGCATCCCGATCACGGGCAACAACCCGAAGGCCAAGCGCATCGAGTTCCGCGCGCCGGACTCCTCGGGCAACCCGTACCTGAACTTCGCCGCTCAGATGATGGCCGGCCTGGACGGCATCAAGAACAAGATCGAGCCGATGGCTCCGGTCGACAAGGACCTCTACGAGCTCCCGCCGGAGGAGGCCCGCAACATCCCGCAGGCCCCCACCAGCCTGTCCGCCGTCATCGACCGCCTCGAGCAGGATCACGACTACCTGACCGAGGGTGGCGTGTTCACCACCGACCTGATCGAGACCTGGATCTCGATCAAGCGCGAGCAGGAGATCGCTCCGGTCAACCTGCGTCCGCACCCCTACGAGTTCTCGCTGTACTACGACTGCTGAGTCGAGTAGCGCGCTGACCTGCTGCGCCACCGGGCGACACTCGCATCCGTCCGCAGCGCGTCCGCAGTAGTTCCCCAGTCGACCCGCTCCGCGATCACCGAACCGATCGCCGAGCGGGTCGACTCGTCTGCACCGGGCCGCATATGCAATGTCCACGGCGCGTGCCCACCGAATCCATCCGCGGCTAGTGATTTCCGTGCTGCTCGATCTCTTCGAATCTCTTTCCGAGCAACGGAATGAACGCAACGGCATCGAAGTCTCGGAAGCGGTCGCTGTACCTGATGAGGACCTGCTCGAGATGACTCACGATGTCGCCGCACAGCCGAGTCCTCGTCTCCCCTTCCGATAGGTCCTCGTACTCGTCCACGACGAGCATCTGATCGACCAGAAGCTTGTCGTCCTTCTTGATGTACCGAGCAAGCGACCTCAGGTTGCCCTGCTCGACATTCACCTTGTGATAGAAGCGCAGGATCAGGCCGAGCGTGATGTGGCTGAACTGGGCATCGAGGTTCCGCAGTTGGGGAGAGATTCGATCCTGCCAGGCGTAGTCGTTCAGACCATTGAGAACGTCGTCCAGGATGCCCTGGTTCACAGTGGCCTTTTCCGCCGTCTTCCCTCCTTGCGAATCACACGTGATCTTCAAGAAGATTCCCATGATCAAGACGCCCTTCTTCTTCGCCGCCCACCATCGTCTTCGGTTCGCCTGCGCGGCGCGCGCGTGCCCGAGAACTACCGGACGCCTCACCGGCCCGAGGCGTCCCAACCTATGCGACGGCCTTTACTCAGGCGGGTCCGTCCGCACCGCGATCCCCCGTGATCGCACTGCGGGTGGACTCGTCTGCGTATGCCGCCGGACACTGGTAGGGGTACACGTCCACCCGTGAGGGAGGGATCGTCGATGGCTACCGGTGAACTCGTCCTGGTACCCGGGGCAGGCGGTGTGGGCCGACAGGTCACCGAGCGACTGCGCGCTCGCGACGTTCCGGTCCGCGTGATGGTCCGCCGCGACGACGCGCGTGCGGCCGAGGTGCGCGGGCTCGGCGCGGAGGTTGTCCTCGGGGACCTGACCCATCCGGAGACGGTCGCGGCCGCGCTCGACGGCGTCGGGCGGATGTACTTCGCGATGAGCGTCTCTCCGGACCTGCTGCTCGCGACGACGGTGGTGGCCACGGTCGCGCGGGAGTACGGCAGGCTCGACGTGCTGGTGAACCTGTCGCAGATGACGGTGTCCCAGATGACCGCCACCAGCACCGGCGAGTCGCGCCAGCAGCGACTGCACTGGCTCTCGGAGCAGGTGCTGAACTGGTCCGGTCTGCCGGTGGTCCACCTGCGACCGACCGCGTTCCTGGACAATCCACTGTTCACGACGCTCGCGGCGGAGTCGATCCGCCAGCGGGGCACGCTCGCGTTGCCGTTCGGCACCGGGCGGACCTCCCCCGTCGCCGTCGACGACGTGGCGCGGGTGGCGGCGGCCGTGCTGCTCGACCCGGGCCCGCACCTCGGCCACGTGTACGAGTTGACCGGGCCGCGCACGCTCGACATGCACGGCGTGGCCGCGGAGTTCTCGCAGGCGCTGGGGCGGCCGGTGTCCTACGAGGACGTGCCGCCGGACCGGTGGCTGGACGACGTGCTCGCGAGGTCCGGGCTGCCGCCGCACACCGAGCAGCACATCGCGACGATGGCGCGGTTGCACCGGGAGAACCGCTACGACCGCGCGTCGGACGACGTCGAACGCCTGACGGGCACACCGGCGCAGACCGTCGAGGAGTTCGTGGCGGCGCACCGGGACATCTATCTCGGCTGAGCGCGCAGCACCCCGACACGCGACGAGCCCCGTTCACACGGTGTGTGAACGGGGCTCGGAGCGTTCGAGCGGGGCTCGGATCAGAATCGGCTCGCGCCGGAGAAGGGCATCGCGTCGACCGACGAGACCTTCACGTTCTCGCCCTCGGTGGGGGCGTGGACGACCTTGCCGCCGCCGATGTAGATGCCGACGTGCTCGCTGCCGTAGAAGCCGACGACGTCACCGGGCTGCAGGTTGCCCTTGGACACCGGGGTCCCGCCGCCGACCTGGTCGTAGCTGGTCCGGGGGACGGAGACGCCGGCCTGCTTGTACGCCCACTGCACCAGGCCGGAGCAGTCGAAGGAGCTCGGGCCGGTGGCGCCCCACACGTACGGGGAACCGACCTTGGACTGGGCGGCGTTCGCGACGGCCTGGCCGTGCGAGGCGACCTGGGTCGGCTGGATGTCGATGCTGCTGCCCCAGCTGGGGGCGGTGAAGGGCTGTGCCATCGCGGGGGCGACGGGGATCATGAGGGCGCCGGCAGTCACTGCGCCGAGCAACAGGCCACGAGTCGTACGGGTCAGGCGGGTGGTCTTCAGGGCCATTCGAGGGTCCTCCGGGTCTTGCTTGCGGTCCGACACTTTGGTCTGGCATCGGTGTTCGGGCACAACCCAGAGTTCCGGCGTTATCGGATCGAGACATCGGTAGAACTACCCGGACGGGTACCTGTTCCGCCGTCCGCACATACGTACCCGGATTCGACCCATCCCGAGGAAGGGGCGAAGAATATCCCTTATGAACAGGCAATATGCGCGTATCTTCGCAGAACCGCAGAGATCGACGTGACTGTCCGGTTCGTGAAGCACACCACGCCACCACATCCGGCGCCCCAGGCGAGATAACAGTCCGCACTCGGAAATCACGGCCTGGGAGGGAAAGAATCACGGCCCCGCAACGTGGGTTGCGGGGCCGTTACGGGTCTGCCGGGGCGGGTCAGGAGGCGGATCCGCCCAGCGACGGCATGCACCGATAGGTGGCGACGACCGCCTTGTGATCGGTGGGCCAGGGGAACGGCGACTCGACGAAGTTGTCCCTCGTGTCCTCCGCCGTGCGCTGGTTTCGGACGATCGATTCGCGCGGCCCGACGATCCCCGCCGACCGCAGTCGCAGGCGGGTGTTGTGGCCCGCGAACACGTAGTCGATGCGGTCGCGCTCGTCGGCCTCGGGCGCCCACGTCAACTTGGACACCGGGACGTCGGGGTTGTCCGACGGCCACGTGAACCCGGGGTGCGTCACCGGGTTCGGATACGTCGCGCGATAGGCGTCGACGAAGCCCGCCTCCTCGAGCAGTCGGGTGGACTCCCACGGCAGCACCACACCGTGGTGGTCGAACAGGTCCCGGGTCGCGGCCGTCCAGTCGAGGTGGGACGGCTCGTTGAAGTCGCCGCCCAGGATGACGGCGCGACCCTTGTCCTGCTCGGCCGCCGCGTCGGCGAGGAAGGCGGAGATCACGGCGGGTCGCCCGGAAGCGGTGTTGACGCGCTGAACCGCGGTCGGGTCGGTCACCGGTCCGTTCGGCATCTTGTTCCAGCCGAACTCGGAGAACTCACCGGGTGCCGGCACGCCGGCGCCGTATCCGCGGGGCAGGTAGGTGGCGTACCACTGGTACTGCAGATGCGCGGCGTAGGTCGCGATCTCGAGGTCGCCGACGGTCACGACCGCCTTGACCATGTAGTCGAGATTCGCCGTCTCCGTGATCGGATACGCCGAGAGGATCCCGGTGTCCGACGAGGTCGCCGCCTCGAACCGCAGACCCTGCGCGCCCAGCAGTTCGGCGAGTGCCGTGGTGGCGCCGCCGGCCTCGGACAGCAGCACGATCGAGGCGCGCGTCGAACGGATCATCTCGGCGATCCGCTCGAGTCCGTTCGCGATCTGCGTCCCGCCGTGCCAGGTGTTCAGGGACAGCACCCGGACGTCGCGCCAGGGCGCGGCGCCTGCCTGCGGAGCGTTCCGGATCGCGCCCGCGCCCAGTGCCGCGGTGCCTGCCGCCGCGGTCAGTACCTTCATCGCTTGCCGTCGTGTCAGTGAACTCGTCACACCGTTCTCCTCGTCAGCCACCCTGCACGGCGATGGCATCAGTGGAATCTGAACGAGTCACGAACCAGGCGCTACCGGCACGCAGGCTCGCGGTGACGACAAACCGAACGTTCCGGCTCTCGGAAGGAGCTCGCGTCTCAGGCGGGGAGTTTGCTCGCCAGAACGTCGACCTTGGTGATGGTGGGGTGGGTGACGAGGAGTTCGTCGGCCCGGGCCATGAGGGCCTCCGCGACCCGGCCGGCGAGGTGCGCCTGGCGTCCGGTGTCGTCCGGGAAGGCGTCGAAGATTCCGAAGGTCGCCGGGCCGAACCGGAGCGCGAACCACGCCACGGTGTCCGGTTCCTGCCGGACCAGGTCCAACGCGCTCTCGAGGAACTCGGCGACCTGCTGTTCCTTGCCGCGCTTGGCTTCGACGCGAACCAACAGTGCTGCGCTGACCATCGGACACCTCCGAAAACGACCGGTACCTCTCACTGTTCTCGCAACCACGGACCGCGTCAACGAGACAGGGCGCCGCGACGACCACGGCCGCGGCGCCCCTCGATCCGGGGGTCTCAGTCGAATTCGGCGAACCTCGGGACGAGGTGTTCGGCGACGCGCTTCGCCTCGTCGATCAGCGGCCAACCCGCCAGGATCAGGGTCGTCAGACCCGTGCGCGCCTTCAGCACGCGGACGTGATCGGTGATCTCGTCGGGTGCGCCGACGTAGTACACGGCCGACGATCCCGTCGCGAAGATGTCGAGCGGCGACCACGCGGTGATGCCGGCGTACAGGCCGTCACCGAGGTAGAGGTCGTTCGGTTCGGGGATCTTGCCCGCGACGACGGTGTCGACCCAGCCCTGGCGCTGCGCGTCGCGGGCCGTGAAGGTCGTCAGATCCTGCTTGCCCGCGGTCCGGCGCCGGACCGCCCTGTCGAGGACGTCGGCGATCCGGTCGATGCCGGTCTCCTCGAACAGCGACCGGAAGCGGTCCATCGCCTCGTCCCGGTTCGGTCGGACGATCACACCGGACAGCGCGCCGAAGTCGGTGAACTCGCGTCCCGCCGCGGCCGCCGCGGCCCGCGCGCCGGCGAACTTGTCCTCGATGAACGACGTCTCCCGCAGCATCGCCAGGTACGCGTCGAGCACCTTGCCCGAGTTGGCCAGCCCGGCCGGGGAGTCGCCCGTCCCCCACAGCGGCACGTCGTGCCCGTCCGGACGGTCGATCCGCAGCGGAGTGTTCGGGAAGTTCGACTCGGCGCCCTCCCGGTAGTAGCGCCGGAAGTCGGCCCAGTACTGCTCCCCCAGTTCGTAGCGTCGGTCATGCTCGACGTCCATGTCGTACTTGGTGAGGATGTTGTCGCGGCCGTTCACCGAGTTGATCATCAGGCGGCCGCCGGTGAAGGCGTCGAAGGTGAGCGCCTTCTCCGCGAGCAGGCGCGCCGGAGTCATGTTGGCGTACACCGCGACGAGGAACTTCATGCGCGTGGTGTGCGAGGCCGCCCACGTCGCCGAGACGAACGGGTCGTTGGGCCAGGTGGCGACGAGGGCGCCGTCGAAGCCGCCGTCGTCGATCGTCTTGGCGAGTTCGATCTGACGCGCGCCGTCCACCGGGTAGAGCCCGCCCGGGCTCCAGGGATAGTCGCCGTCCGCCTGGGTGAGATACCAGAAAGTCTTGACGCTCATCGGTTCACGCCCTCGCCGACGAGGTCGACGGACTCGATGCGGGCACGCTCGGCGAGCGTCGCCGGATCGACCGCGGACAGCGCGTCGAGATACTCGACCGCGAACGATCCAGGACCCGAGGACTTCTCGGCCGCGATCTCGGACGCGACCGCGACGTGCGCGTGCGCGGCGGCGAGGCCGACGAGCGGGGTCGGCGCCACCGCGAGGTAGGCCGCGACCAGGCCGCCGAGCGAGCAACCGGTGGAGGTGACCCGCGGCAGCAGGTCGCTGCCGCCGGCGATCCGCACGCCGACGATCGCGCCGTCCGGGTCCCGTCCGACCAGGTGATCCACCGGGCCGGACGCGGAGACCGCTGTGGCGTGCTCGAGCAGGGCGACGGCGGCGGGGACGGCCGCGGCGGGATCGTCGGAGCTGTCCACACCGCGTGTGGCTCCGCCGAGCCCGGCCAGCGCGATGATCTCGGAGGCGTTGCCGCGGACGACGGTCGGGCGGAACTTCAGCAGGTCCACCGCGAGAGCGCTGCGCCAGGGCAGTCCGCCGACCCCGACCGGGTCGAGCACCCACGGGGTGCCGGCGTCGTGGGCGGCCTCCGCGGCGAGCGTGAACGCCGCGGCGGTGCCGTCGTCCGGGGTACCCAGGTTGACCAGGACGCCACCGGCGATCCGCGCGAACCCGGCCGCCTCGTGAGCGTTGTCGATGTGCGCGTTGCTGGCACCGGCCGCGAGGACGACGTTGGTGAGGAAGTTCGCCGACACGACGTTGGTCAGCGAGTGGACGAGGGGCACCCGGGCACGGAGCGCGGTGAGGGCGCCGGCGAGATCGTCGCCGGTGAGAACTGTGGTCATGGAAGATCCTTGGGCAGAGCGATTGTCGGGGTGGGGCGGTTCAGGACCGGCGACATCGGGTCACTGTTCACCGCCCGGCAGGGTCACGAGGGGCAGCGACGGATCGGCCGTCCATTCTTCGAGGGATCCGTCGTAGACGCTGATGTGGGTGTGGCCGGCAAGCACGAGGCCGAGCGCGGTCAGGCATGCCGAGACGCCGCCGCCGCAGTAGAGCACCACCGGATTCGCCGTCCCGGCGAGTGCGTCGTCCGCCAACGCGCCCACCTCGACGACCTCGCGCAGGCGCCCGTGGTCGTCGAGCAGGCTCTTGGCGGACAGGTTCCGGCTGCCCGGGATGTGCCCGCGGCGCGAGTAGCGAGTCTGCTCCGCACCGCTGAACTGTTCGGGCGCCAGCGCGCACACGAGCGTGCCGGGTGCCCGTCCCTCACTGATGGCGAGCACCTCGTCGCGGTCCACCCACATCGGCCGGTAGTCGCGGACCAGCGACCTGTCCCCTGCCGGCGTCGGGGGCACGTCGTCGCCGGTGTCGACGGGCAGACCCAGCGCCTCCCAGCGGCCGAACCCGCCGTCGAGCACCCGGGCGTCGACGCCGACGCTGCGCAGCAGCCACCAGAATCGCGACGCCCACGTCATCGATCCGCGGTCGTAGACGACGATGTCCGATTCGGCCGAGATACCCAGCGCGGCAAGCTCTTCTGCCATCCGATCGATTGACGGTCGACTGAAGTGCAGGCCGGTCGCGGACTCAGAGAAGCTGGTCAGCAGGTCGACGTGCCGCGAACCGGGCACGTGCGCCGCGCGCCACGGGACCGCGCCCGATTCCGGGCGATAGTCGCCGTCGAAGCGCGCCTTGGCGAGGTCCACGGTGACGTCGAGGACCACGAGCGATTCCCGCCCCAGCAACCGGGCGAGTTCCTCGGCCTGGATCAGCGACTGTTCGGCGGTACTCAACTCACACATCCTCGAAATGACGGTCGTACGACGTTCGACGACAAGAACGTAAACGACGACTTGCGTATACGCAAGTATTCGACCGTCACCGATGGCATAATCAGCTGGTCCGACATTGGAACCGACAGATGGGACAGCGATGACGCGCGAGGACGACCTGGCAGACCTGGGCGTGCTGCTGCCTTCGGGCAGTTCGGGACGCTCCGATCAGACGTCCAAGCAGTACCTGCGCCTGCGCGCCGACATCCTGGACGGCAAGTTCCCGCGCGGCGCCGCGCTGCACGAGACGCAACTGAGCGAGACGTACGGCGCCTCCCGCACCCCCATCCGCGAGGCGCTGAACTGGCTCGCCCACGACGGACTCCTCGAGCGCGCCGCACGGGGCTTCCGCGTGCGGTCCGGTACCGCGGAGGACGTCATCGAGATCTACGCGGCGCGCGTGGCCCTCGAGTCCGAGGCGGCCGGCGCCGCCGCGCTCCGGCACACCGATCTCGACATGGCCCGCCTCGAGCGACTGCACGACTCCTGCTGCCACACTGACGACGACGACGCGGCCCGCACGGACAACTTCCGCTTCCACGAGGCACTGTGGCAGGCGGCGCACAACACCACGATCATGACGTTGCTGGTGCGGCTCACCACGCAGTTGCGGATCTACGACAGCGGCCCGCCGTCGAACTACGGCGAGCCGGACCTGCTGAACTCCGAGCACGAACTGATCCTCGAGGCCCTGCGCGCCCGGGACGAGCGGGCCGCCCGCGAGCACATGCGCACCCACCTCGAGCACAGCCGGGAGCAGCGGATCCGCCTGTTCGCGAACGGCTGACCGCCCCCGACGGCATCGACGCCACCGAGCCCGCGCGCACCGAGCGCGCGGGCTTCTTCGTGTCCAGAACCGGACAAACAGGCCGTAGGTAAGCCTTACTTTAGTTATTGTATGCTCACCTAACCATCCACCCGCGGCTGGACGCGGCGGCGCTCGAACGGCGCACCGCGTCACCGTCCTTCTGCTCCGGAGCCTCGATGCCCACCCCTCCCCACGCCCCCACTCCCCTCGCTCAGCTGACGCGTCGCGACCTCGTGCGTTCGATGGGTGTCGCGGCGCTCGCCCTCGGCGCGCTCGGCATCACCGCGTGCTCGAGCCGCGCGGCGGTGTCCGACGCCGCCGCGACCACCGCTGCCGGTGGCCCGATCTCCGTCGTCGACCAGTACGGGAAGACCGTCAACTTCGACACCCCCGTCGGGCGGATCGCGTCGGCGATCATCCCGGTGCCGTCGATGATCATCGGCTCCGACCAGTCCACCGCGCGCAACGTCGGCGTCAACCAGGTCGCGATCTCCATGGCCTCGAAGGGAATGCTCGGCACGATGTTCCCGGAGTTCCTCGACACCCCGGTGGTGGCGGGCAACGACTTCGTCCCGAACGTCGAGCACATCCTGAGCCTGAACCCGGACGTCGTGATCCAGTGGGGCGACAAGGGCGACGACATCGTCGCGCCGCTGCGCAACGCGCGCCTGAAGGTGCTGCTGCTGAAATACGGCACGCAAGAGGATCTCGAGACCTGGATCCGGATCTTCGGCGATCTCCTCGACAAGAAGGCCGAGGCCGACGCAGTCCTCGCGACCATGGCCGCCGACCGCGCGCTGGTCGAGAAGACCGCCGCCGCGCACGCTTCCACCGCCCCACGCGCGATGTACCTCTACAACGCACCCGAGATCAAGGTCGGCGCCGACAACAGCTACATGGACTTCTGGATCAAGCTCGCAGGCGGCAGGAACGTCGCGTCGGGCGCCGGCAGCGGATCGAGCCTGGGTGTCACCCGCGAGCAGGTGCTCGGCTGGGATCCGGAGATCCTGATCCTCGGCAACTTCGAGCCGACCACCCCCGCCGACGTCTACGCCGACCCGAAGTGGGCCTCGCTGTCGGCGGTGAAGAACAAGCGGGTCTACAAGGCCCCGATCGGCGGTTTCTCGTGGGATCCGCCGTGCAACGAGTCGAACCTGATGTGGCTGTGGGTCAACTCGGTGTTCTTCCCCGACGCGAAGCACGAACTGCGCCAGCGCATCCGGGAGACGTACCGCACGCTGTACGCGTACGACGTCACCGACGCGGACATCGACCGCATCCTGCACATGCCGACCAACGGGGGCAGCACCGGCTATGACGCCTTCCGTGCTTGAGGCGGCCACCGAGCAGCGGCCGCGGCGGTCGTCGCGCATTCTGGTGCCGGTGGTCCTCACCGTCGGGATCGTCGCGGTCGGGCTGATCTCGCTGTCGGTGGGCCGCTACACGGTCCCGGTCAACGAGGTCGCCCGCATCCTGATCAACGAGGTCATCGCACTCCCCCGCACGTGGACCGACGCCGAGTCCAACGTCGTTCTGGGCGTGCGGCTTCCACGGGTGCTGCTGGGGATGCTCGTCGGCGGCGGCCTGGCCCTCGGCGGTGCCGCGCTGCAGGCCGCGTTCCGCAACCCGCTGGTGAGCCCGCAGATCCTGGGTGTCTCCTCGGGCGCGTCGTTCGGCGGGGTGCTGGCACTGATGTTCGGGCTGGGGTCGACATTCCTCGTCGGGGGCGCGTTCCTGTTCGGCCTTGCCGCGCTGGGCCTGGTGCTGCTGATCGGCCGGAGTCGGTCGGGCGGCGCGATCCTCATGATCGTGCTGGGCGGCGTGGTCACCAGCGCCTTCTTCTCGGCGCTCGTGTCGTTCATCACGTACGTCGCCGACCCGTACACGACGCTGCCGTCGATCGTGTTCTGGCTCATGGGATCCCTGGCCACCGCGGACATGGCGAAGGTCGCGATCGCGGCGGTCCCGATCCTCGCCGGTTCCGCCGTCGTCATCGGACTGCGCTGGCGGATCAACATCCTCTCGCTCGGCGACGACGACGCCGCCTCGCTCGGGGTGAATCCGGGACGGCTGCGGGCCGTGCTGCTGACGATGGTGGCGCTGATGACCGCCGGCGCGGTCGCCGTGTCCGGCGTGATCGGTTGGGTGGGCCTGGTGGTCCCGCACATCGCCCGACTGTGGGTGGGCCCGGATCACCGGATCTCGATGCCGACGACGGTCGTGCTCGGCGCCGCGTACCTGACGATCATCGACACGCTCTCGCGCACCGTCAGTGCCGGAGAGATCCCGCTCGGCATCCTCACCGCGATCATCGGTGCCCCCGTGTTCGTTCTGCTCCTTCGGAATTCGCGTAGACAGGCTTTCATCGATGCTTGAGATCCACGATGCGGGCTTCCACTACCCGCGCCGCGACTGGGTGTTCCGGCACGCGAACCTGCGCATCGACAGTGGCATCACGTCGATCCTCGGCCCCAACGGCCAGGGCAAGACGACACTGCTTCGGTGCATCGCCGGGCTGACCCCGCTACGCGAGGGGCGCGTCGAGCGGGACACCGCGATCGGCTACGTCCCGCAGGCCGGCCTGTCGAGTTTCGCGTACTCGGTGTTCGACATGGTCCTCATGGGACGGGCGAAGAAGGTGTCGGCCTTCGCGACACCCGGCCGAGCCGACATCGCCCGCACCCGCGCGGTCCTCGACCGGGTCGGCATCACCGATCTCGCCGCCCGCAGCTTCGCCGAACTGTCCGGCGGCCAGCGCCAACTCGTGCTCATCGCGCGGGCGCTGGCCTCGGACGCCGAGTTCATGATCCTCGACGAACCCGTCTCGGCACTGGACCTGCGCAACCAGGCGCGGGTACTCGAACTGCTGCGCGATCTGGCCGCGGACGGCATGGGCGTCCTGCTCACCACCCACCACCCGGATCACGCGCTGCACCTGGGTGGGCGCGCGATCGTGATGCGCTCGCCCGAGGACATCCGGATCGGGGCCGTCACCGAACTGGTCACCGACGACATGCTCACCGAGCTGTACGGCATCGAGGTGGTGAGCGCGACCGTCGACGACCGCGGCGGACCGCGCACCGTCCTCTACACCCGCTACGACACCTTCGCGGCCGCCACCCCGGCCGCGGACACTCTCCAGAAGGCCTCACGATGACTCTCGACACGACTGCGCCGCAGTCACTTCCACCGGTCCTGCACCTGGTGATGGGATCGAACACCGGAATGTCCGGCGGCACCGCCGCCGGCAAGCGGGTCCGGCCCGTCGATCTCTACGACCTCGACCGCCTCGCCCTCGACGGCGTCCGCGGCCTGCTGGTCAACGGCAACTGCGACCAGATCTTCCTCGAACGCCGCCGCGTTCTGCTCACGGACTTCGTCACCGCCGGCGGCCGGGTCGCGGTCATGGGCCATCCGCTCACCGACTTCCTGCCGGGGCTGGGCCAGTGGCGCAAGCTGCAGTACTCGGGCCCCAAGGACCTCGCGATCATCGCCGGCGACCCGCACCCGGTGTGGGAAGGTGCCGACACCGCCGACGTCAGTTTCCGCCGCGGGGTGTCCGGGTTCTACGCCCGCGGTTACAGCCAGAAGCTGCCGGACGACGCCGTCGTCACCACCCGCATCGGTCGGCACGCGCTACCGGTCGACTACGTCTACCCACTGGGGTCGGGTGAGGTCCTGGTCCACGGCGGCCTCGATCTGGCCGTGTACCAGGAGGATCCGAACACCTCCGCCCGTATCTTCCCCCAGCTGCTGACGTGGCTGGCCCGTCAGGAGGCACAGGCATGACCGCCACCGAACCGACCGTCGAGCCCTTCGCCCGCACCGACCGCGCGCCGCGCTCGCGGCGCCGACTCGCACTGGTGCACGGCGGATCCCACTTCCACCTGCAGACGTCGAAGGATCCGGCGGTCATTGTGCACCAGCCCGAGTTCGTCTACCTCGCCGATCTCGCGGACGGCGACCTCGACGCGTTCGACACGGTGATCCTCGCCGACCGCCTGCATCCCGAACTGCTGCGCCGACACACCCCGCAGATCCTCGCGGTCGCCGAGCGCGGCGGGACGCTCGTCGTCCTCGGTGAGAACGCCGCGCACACGTGGCTGCCGGGCGTGACGTGGACGGCGCGGCCCACCAACTTCTGGTGGTGGCTCGAGGGCGAGGACCCGCTGATCCGCACCCGCAGCCCCGAACACGATGCGTGGGAGTACCTTTCGACGAAGTCGGTGATCTGGCACCACCACGGTCTGCTGCACACCGACGCCGACGTCGTCCCGTTGCTCGTCTCGGAGGAGCCCGACGAGAGCGGCGACCTCCGCGACGCCGGGATGATCCTCTACGAGGACACCGTCACCACCGCGGGCCGAATCATCGCGACCACGCTCGACCCGACGTACCACCACGGCAACAACTTCATGCCGGGCTCGACCCGCTTCCTGTACGCGCTGCTGCGCTGGCTGGACAACACCGGCAGTTGACGGCACCGGCACCAGGACCGGTCGTCCACACGAGTGCACGACCGGTCCGGCGTGTTCCGGTGCGGCGTTTCGTCAGCTACCCGCGCCCGGGAACAGCTGGGACAGCGATCCGGTGATCTGTTCCAGGGAACCGGTTCCCGGGTCGGGTCCGGGGATCGGGCTGTGGATCGCGATCGTGTTGGCGCCGCCCGCCGCGATCGCCGTGTAGATCCGCCCCTCCGGCGGTGCGGGGATGTTCAACTGCCCCTTGTCGTTCTGGCCGGTGGTCACGACCTGGCCGGTCGAGGTGAGCGCAGCGGAGTGGAAGGTGCCCGCGGAAATCGCGGTGTACGTCTGCCCCGCCGGGAAGGCGAGTTGCAGGTTTCCGGCGGAGCCCCACCCGACGATCTGGCCGCCGGAGGTCAGTGCGAGCGCGTGGAACGGACCGGCCGCGATCGCGGTGTACGTCTGCCCCGCCGGCGCCGGAGGCGCGGATGCACCGTTGTTCTTCGACCCCCATTCGACGATCTCACCCGCCGAGGTCAGCGCGATGGAGTTGAACGTGCCGGCCGCGACCGCCGTGTACGTCTGCCCGTCGGGCGGCGGCGGCACGTCGGTCTGGCCCTGGGCGTTGTTGCCGAACGCGACCACCTGGCCCGCCGACGTCAGCGCCAGCGTGTGTCCCCCGCCGCCTGCGGAGATCGCCGTGTACGTCTGACCGGCCGGAAGTGCCGGCGCGACGGTCTCCCCGTAGCCGCCGTCGCCGACACCGACGATCCGGCCCGCGGACGTCAGCATGATCGATGCCGAACCACCGGCGGAGACTGCCGTGTACTTCTGCCCCTCGGGCAGTGCCGGAATGTCGAGCCTCCCCAGCTGATCGAGACCGAACCCGACGACCTGCCCGCCGGAGGTCAGCGCCAACGTGTGGAAGGTGTTCGTCGACACCGCGGTAAAGGTCTGCCCCGCAGGTGGGGCCGGCGGAGTGGTGGCGCCGTACGCGGTGTCGCCGGCACCGACGGCGACACCGCCCGGCAGCACCGGAACACCCGAGGGTGCCGCTCCCGCTGTCGCCACCAGTCCCGTCATCGCGGTCATCGCGAGCAGCGGCGTGACCACCGCCCGCCGCGCCAATCGGACGCGCAGACCGGCCGGATGGCCTCTTCGATTCGATCCAATCCTCACAGAGCTCTCCTCTCCAATCGGACTCGAATTCCCGCACGAGCCGTCGGTGATGCCGAGGGGCGGGAATGCAGCCATGATGACACCGACGATCCCGGGCCTGTCAGCGGAATCGAAAAGTCCAGTGCCACCGAGCATTCGGAAAAGTCATCGACATCAGGACCGAATCGTCACGAAATTCACTGCGTCACAGACATCTTCAGATGAGTCGAATGATTATTTGTCGGTGAGGAATTCATGATCCGAATGCCGCATGGGTCGATGGTGCCGCGGCGACCATCCCCGCAGCTGTCGCCGTGACCCGAACCCGAGCTTGTGCAGCACGTTGCGCAGGTGGAAGTCGACCGTCCGGATCGAGAGCGTGAGCTGCTCCGCCACCTCACGATTCGTCAGTCCCTCGCCGACCAGCTGCGCGACCTCGCGCTCACGTGCGGTGAGGACCGTGTCGGGACCACTCGGATCGGTGGACCGGTCCCGCGTGCGCGCCCTGTCCAGTGCGGACGTCAGAGCGGCTTCGCACTCGGCGAGCCACAGCGTCGCGCCGAGTCGTTCGTACAGGTCACGGGCCCGGCGGATCAGCGACTCGCCGAGTTCCGGTTCCCCATCCGACACGAGGAACATCCCCACCCGTTGCCACGTCACACCCTTGATGATCACCGAGGAATCGGCATCGACAGCCGCGAGCGCCCGCCGCAACTGACCGGCGCCCCTCGCGCGCTCACCGACGACGAACGACGCCGCCCCACGCACCAGGAGGTGCTCGGCGCTCGTGCCTTCGCTGCGTTCGAGGATGGCGAGGGCCTCGTCCACCCGGCCCGAAACGAGCAACGCGATCGCCTCGGCCGCGTCCCAGTTTCCGACCCGATCACCGACGTCGTCGTGGACTCGGTGGATTCGCATGGCGCTCAACGCGCGGTCGGGACGATGGGTCGCCACCGACAGAAGCACCTCCGCCAACGCGATCGCGCGATACGCCAGCAACGTCCCCGCCCCGGACAGGGACGTGTGCGCCAGTCCCAGCCGACGCTCCGCGATCGCGAGTTGCCCCCGCCCGACCGGCACCAACGCCGCAACCGCGTATGCCGGGGCCGTCGACCACGGATCACCGAGATCGAGCGCGACGTCCAGGGACTCGGCCGCGGTCCGCTCCGCGTCGTCCCAGTCCCCGAGCCTGAACTGGACCATCGCCAACTCGATCCGCCCCTGCTGCGCCACCCAGGACGAGTCGTCGTCGACCAGGCTCAATCCGCAGGTCAGGTCGTCGAGGGCGGCGTGCAACCGGCCGTCCTTGTGCAGCAACGTGCCCCGCGTGATCAGCGCGATCGCGTGCCGACTCCCGTACCGCTCGGGCGCTACCTGCGCCAGCAGTCCGGCGACCGGCGAGCCGTGCACAGGGATGCCCTCCGTGTAGTGCCCGACCGCGCTGCGCAGGGCGAACAGTTCGATCTCGCGGGCTGCGAGATCGATCGCGGCGCCGTCGACCGCCCGGCCCTGGGATCGCTCCGCGGCAATCGTCGCCAGGTCCCGTTCCAGGACGTCACACAGCGCCGCCAACCCCGCCATGTCGCCCATCGCAGCCAATGCCGCGGCCAGCTCGCAGGTGATGACGACCCGGAGCGCCGTCGGCTCCGCGGCACCGCCCAGGTCCGCGACCAGCGCCCCCGCCGAGTAGGCGCGCGCCGCGTCCGTGTCGCCACGCCTGAGCTGCGCATATGCCAGAAGCAGATCCCGCTCCGGTTCCGAGGGCAGCGCCTCGATCCCCTCCACCAGCTCGTCGAACACGCGCAGGTGACGACCGGAAACGGCACCGGCCGCGCACGCGAGCAGGCGGCGACGCTGCGCGCCGGGATCGGTGCTCAGCCGCACGGACCACAGCCCGTACTCGACGGCCCGGTCGAGGTCGCCCAGGACGCGCGCATTCGCCGCCTGACGGTCGAGATGCGCTGCGAAGTCCTCGTTTCCGTCGCCGAACGACGCGGCTCGGTGTACCAGTGCGCGGTGCCCACTCGCCACCTTCGCAACGGCGGCGTGGGCGGCGCGGATCGCGTCCCCTCCCATCGACGCCAGCACCGCGTCGCGGATCCTGACGTGCGGAGGTCGGACCGTCAGGACGCCCTCGACGTTCTCGAGTTCGATCAGATCCACACGCAGTGCCGCCGGCACGTCGACCGGTCCGCCGAGGTGTGCGGCGGCCGCGTCGAGTTCGGCGACGGAGGTGGGCGCGTCCAGGACCGCCATCAGTTCGATTCCACGCCGGCACGCATCGCTGACCTGCAACAGGACAGCACGGACCGAATCGACGAGGTTCGGGACGTGCCGCACGAGTTGGCCGGCGCGGGCCGGGTCGGCACCCATCGCCTCGATGGCCGCGAGGATGTCCAAAGGGCATCCGCGCGTGTACTCGGCCAACACCGCGGCCGCCCGCACCGGGTAGTCGATGTCGAGCACGTCCTCCACCAGCTCACGGACATCCGGCGGCTGCAACGCATCGACGTGTACGACCGCTCCGCGCAGCGGGTCGTCCGCGATCCGTCGCGCACGATTGAGCAACGGCGATCGGCCACGACGGGCCGCGAGGATCACCAGTACCGGGCGGTGCCGGACGGCCTGCGCCACGAGCATCAGGACCCCCGCCGAATCGTCGTCCACCCACTGCGCGTCGTCGACCACGAGGCAGACCGGGCCCTCGATCTCGTCGATCGCCGCCAGCAGGGCGTCCGCACAACCGCGCATTCCCCTGTCCCACAACGCGACACGATCGACCATGAACGCGGCGCCGCCGTGCACCAGATCGTCCGCGAGCTGCTCGAGCACGCCGTACGGGGCGGCGCAGTCGCTGTCGTCGCCCAGCGCGGAGGCCACCGACCAGTCACGCTCCCGGGCCAGGAAGGCGTGGACGAGGGCGGTCTTTCCGTAGCCGGAGTCGCCGTGAACCACCACGATCCGGCCCTCCCCGGTGCGGGCGGTCGACGCGCAGGACGCCAGGGCGGAAAGGTGTCGTTCCCGGCCGACGATCCGCGCCTCGTGCCGTGTCGCCGACGGGATCCGGGAGGCTTCGAAGGCACTACCCATGCCTCGCAGGCTATCCGCAAACCGGTCGCCGATCTGGGCGAACCGGTAGATCCCACCGGGATACCCGGCGAGAAACCGGCAACTTTCACCGGGGACAGATACGGCGGACTGCGGTTTGATGACGACCATGTCCGCGACGAGAAGGGTTCGCACCGCGTCGGTCCTCGCGATCCGCACCCCCGCCCCGGGGGCGGCGATCCCGAGGGCGGGAACCAGTTCGCCGGGACGCCTTTTCGGCAGATGACCCCGCCTGCCGATTGCGACCGAAGGGTCCCCGGAACTCGCTGCGCTCCGGGGGACCTTCGGCGTTCGGCCCGGCTTCAGTCGACGTCGTACACGTCGACCACCGACACCTCCGAGCGCACGGTCACTCTCCGCCGAAGACGCGCTGCACCACTGCCTTCGCGCGCCGGGTGACCCGCAGGTAGTTGTCGAGGAACTCGTTCGCGTCGCCGCCCGGCCAGCCGGCCACCTGGGCGACCGCCGACAGCACCTTGCCCGGGCCCGGCAACTGATCGGTGGGCTTGCCCCGGACGAGGACCAGGGCGTTCCGCGCCTGGGTCGCGGTGAGCCACGCATCGCGCAGGAGCTCGATGTCGGTCTCGCTCAACAACTCCGCGGCCCCGATCGCGTCCAGCGTCTCGAGGGTCGACGTGTTGTGCAGCGACGGGACCTCGTGCGCGTGGCGCAGCTGGATGAGCTGGACGGTCCACTCGATGTCGGCCAGGCCGCCGCGGCCGAGCTTGGTGTGCGTGGCCGGGTCGGCGCCGCGCGGCAGACGCTCGGAGTCGACGCGCGCCTTGATCCGTCGAATCTCCCGGACCGCCTGCTCCGACACCCCGCCCTCGGGGTACCGGGTCTTGTCGATCATGTGCAGGAACCGCAGCCCCAGGTCCTCGTCGCCCGCGACGGCGTGCGCCCGCAGCAGCGCCTGGACCTCCCACGACTGCGCCCACTGCGCGTAGTACGCCGCGTAGGACGTGAGCGTCCGCACCAGCGGGCCGCTGCGCCCCTCCGGGCGCAGGCCGGTGTCCACCTCGAGCGGCGGATCGGTGCTCGGGGCGCCCAGCAGCGTCCGCACCCGGTCGCCGATCAGGTTGGCCCACTTGACGGCCCGGGTCTCGTCGACGCCCTCGCGGGGCTCGCACACGAACAGCACGTCCGCGTCGGAGCCGTAGCCGAGTTCGCCACCACCGAGCCGGCCCATGCCGATCACCGCGAACGTCGCGGGTGCGGGCTCGCCCGACTCCGCCTCGCTCGCCCGGATCACCGCGGCCAGCGCCGCGCCCAGCACCGCCGCCCACACCGACGACAGCGCGCGGCACACCTGCGGGACGTCGAGCATGCCGAGGATGTCGGCGCTCGCCACCCGCGCCAGTTCGTACCGGCGCAGCGAACGGGCCGCGCCGACCGCCCGCACCGGGTCGACGTACCGGGACGACGACGAGAGGATGCCGCGCGCGACGTCCTCGGGCTGCGGCTCGAGCAGCCGCGGCCCGGACGGGCCGTCGGCGAAGAGCCGGATCACGTCGGGCGCCTTGATCAGCAGGTCGGGAATGTAGGCCGACGAGCCGAGCACGGTCATGAGACGCTGCGCCACGGCCGCCTCGTCGCGCAGCAGACGCAGGAACCAGGTGGCGTCGACGAGCGCGTCGGAGAGCCGGCGGTACGCGAGCAGACCGGCGTCGGGATCCGGTGTGTCACCGAGCCATTCGAGCAGCGTCGGCAGCAGCAGCGCCTGGATACGGCCCTTGCGCGACGCGCCGCTCGTCAGGGCGGTGAGATGGCCGAGGGCGTTCTCGGGCGCGGAGTAGCCCAGCGCGGCCAGCTGGCGGACGGCGGCGTCCGGGCTGAGCCGCAGCGCCTCCTTGTCGATCCGTGCCACCGATTCGAGCAGCGGCCGATAGAACAGCTTGGCGTGCAGGCGCCGCACCCGGTGGGAGTTCCGCTTGATCTCCGCGTTCAGCACGCCGAGCGCGTCGTTGCGGCCGTCGGGGCGCATGTGGGCGGCGCGGGCGAGCCAGCGCAGCGCCTCCTCGTCCTCCGGCGGCGGCAGCGTGTGGGTGCGCTTGAGCTTCTGCAACTGGAGGCGGTGCTCGAGCAGCCGCAGGAACTCGTACGACGCCGTCAGGTTCGCGGCGTCGTCCCGACCGACGTACCCGCCGGCCGCGAGGGCCGTGAGCGCGTCGACGGTGCTCTTGACACGCAGCGAGGTGTCGGCGCGGCCGTGCACCAACTGCAGCAACTGCACCGCGAACTCGACGTCGCGCAGGCTGCCGCGCCCCAGCTTCAGTTCGCGCTCGCGCAGTTCCGGCGGCACCGAGTCCTCGACCCGGCGGCGCATGGCCTGGACCTCGGGCACGAAGTCCTCGCGCTCGGACGCGGTCCACACCATCGGGCCCACCGCGTCCGCGTACTGCCGACCCAGCTCCAGATCACCGGTCATCGGCCGCGCCTTGAGCAGCGCCTGGAACTCCCACGTCTTGGCCCACCGCTTGTAGTACGCGATGTGGGAGTCGAGCGTGCGCACCAGCTCACCGCGCTTGCCCTCGGGACGCAGCGCCGCATCGACATCGAAGAACGCCGACGACCCGATGCGCATCATCTCGCCGGCGATGCGACTCGACAGCGCGTTGGACGGCTCGGCCACGAACACGACGTCGACGTCGCTGACGTAGTTGAGTTCGCGGGCACCGCATTTGCCCATCGCGATCACTGCGATCCGGGTGGGGCACGGCTCGTCCGGGCACACGGCCGCGACCCCCACCGACAGCGCCGCCGTCAGGGCTGCGTCGGCCATGTCCGAGAGTTGGTGTCCCACCGTCTGATACGGGACCACCGGCTCGTTCTCGACGGTGGCCGCGAGATCGACAGCGGCCAGCACCATCATCTGGTCGCGGTAGCACTTCCGCAGCGCGGCCACCGCCTCGGGACCGGTGATCGCGGCGCGGTGCAGCATCGGCGAGGCGTTGGGCCCCGTCTCCGGAGTGGCCCCGACACACGCCAGGAGTCGGCGCGTCAGCTCCGTCTTCGACGGCAGCGTGACGTCACCGGCCAGCAGCTTCCACGACGCCGGGTCGGCGACCAGATGGTCGCCGAACGCGCTCGACGCCCCGATCAGCCCGAAGAGCCGGCCCCGCAGCCCCTTGTCGGCGCGCAGTGCCGCGTCGAGTTCGGCCCACGCGTCCCCGAGTTCCTCCCGCATGCGCGCCAGGGTCCGCAGGGCCAGGTCGGCGTTCGCGGCGCGGGACAGCGCCCACAGCAGCTCGACGCCGTCGAGATTCGACCATCCGAGTGCGGCCAGCTCGGCGGGCGCCGTCGGCTCGATCAGCCCGAGCCGTCCCGCGCCGGGCACCGCCGACCTCGCGTACGGGGGCTTCACCGGTCGCCCCCGGTCTGGACGTCGTCACGTGTCGGACGTGGACTGGCCGGATGGGGCACGCGGTCACCTCTTCGGGATCGAATTGCTCGGGTCGGCCCTACAGGCCCAGGTAGGCCTTCAGCTCGAACGGAGTGACCTGGCTGCGGTACTCCTCCCACTCGCGCCGCTTGTTGCGGAGGAAGAAGTCGAAGACGTGCTCGCCGAGCGCCTCGGCGACCAGCTCGGACTTCTCCATCTCGCGCAGCGCGTCCGCGAGGCTGCCGGGCAGCGGCTTGTAACCCATCGCCCGACGCTCGGCGTCGGTGAGGGCCCAGACGTCGTCCTCGGCCTCCGGCGGCAGCTCGTAGCCCTTCTCGATGCCGCGCAGGCCGGCGGCGAGCAGGACCGCGAACGTCAGGTAAGGGTTGCAGGCGGAGTCGGGGCTGCGGATCTCGACGCGACGCGACGACGCCTTGTTCGGCGTGTACATGGGAACCCGGATCAGCGCGGACCGGTTGGACGGTCCCCAGGTGGCCGCCGTCGGGGCCTCGCCGCCGTGGACCAGGCGCTTGTAGGAGTTCACCCACTGGTTGGTGACGGCGCTGATCTCGTTGGCGTGCTCGAGGATTCCGGCGATGAACGCCTTGCCCGTCTCCGACAGCTGCATCGGATCGTCGGGGTTGTGGAAGGCGTTGGTGTCGCCCTCGAAGAGGCTCATGTGGGTGTGCATCGCCGAGCCGGCCTGGTCGCCGAACGGCTTCGGCATGAACG
This sequence comes from Prescottella agglutinans, assembly GCF_004011865.1. GTDB lineage: Bacteria > Actinomycetota > Actinomycetes > Mycobacteriales > Mycobacteriaceae > Prescottella > Prescottella agglutinans. Next base: position 40,273 of record NZ_RKLP01000001.1, read on the forward strand.
AGGCCCGCACGCCCTCGTCGATCGCGACCTCCTTGACGACGTACCGGAACGTCATCACGTTGTCGGCCATCGACAGCGCGTCGGCGTAGCGCAGGTCGATCTCCTGCTGGCCGGGCGCGGCCTCGTGGTGGCTGAACTCCACCGAGATGCCCATGGATTCGAGGGCGTCGATCGCGTGGCGACGGAAGTTCGGGGCCCGGTCGTGGACCGCCTGGTCGAAGTAGCCGCCGCTGTCCGCGGGGATCGGCGGGCGGCCGTCGATCGGCCCGTTCTCGAGCAGGAAGAACTCGATCTCCGGGTGCACGTAGCAGGAGAAGCCGAGGTCGCTGGCCTTGCTCAACTGGCGGCGCAGCACGTGGCGCGGATCCGCCCACGACGGGGTGCCGTCGGGCATGGCGATGTCACAGAACATGCGCGCGGAATGCTGCGCGCCGTCCTTGTGCGCCCACGGCAGGATCTGGAACGTCGACGCGTCGGGCTTGGCGACGGTGTCGGCCTCCGAGACCCGCGAGAAGCCCTCGATCGCGGAGCCGTCGAAGCCGATGCCCTCCTCGAAGGCACCTTCCAGTTCTGCGGGCGCGATCGCCACCGACTTGAGGTATCCGAGCACGTCGGTGAACCACAGTCGGACGAACCGAATATCGCGCTCTTCGAGGGTGCGAAGCACGAACTCCTTTTGGCGATCCATGTCCGTGAGACTAAGCACGTAGCGTTAAATCTGTGTTACATCATCAACTACCTGGTCCTGAAGGACCAGGTTTGCGGCTCACTTCTCCAACTGGGTGCTAGAGCGGTGGCTGCTCGAGGCTCGGTTGATTGGGCGGCCCAATAGTCCTTGTGTCCGAGGAGAGCGATGTTGCGGGCGGCATTGTGGTCTGCGTGCGCGGCCCACCCGCATCCTCGGCACCGGAACACCGATTGCGTACGACGGTTCGCCGCGTCACAGTGCCCGCACTGCGAGCAGGTGCGCGAGGTGTTGCGCGGGTCGACAACCTGCACGGGCACCCCCGCCATCTCCGCCTTGTACTCGATGTGCGTGCGTAGCTGGGCGTATGCCCACGAATGCACCTGTGCTCGTTGTTTCTTGGCCAGCCGTACCCGTTCGCGGATACCCGACAGATCCTCTATCGCGATACCACGCCCGGTGCGTTGTGCCTGAGCGACAATCTGTTTCGACAATTGATGGTTGATGTCGGTGGCGAACCGGCGCTCCTTTCGACGCCGGGTCTTCAGTTTCCGCTTCGCGGACTTCGTTCCCACCTTCTGCAAGGCGGTCCGTACAGCGCGGTATCTCTTTCGTCGCCGCGTCACGGCACCACCCGACCACCGGTCGTCGAGGCTGTCAGGGTCGTCATCGGTGGTCACTGCCAGGTTCACCACTCCGAGGTCGACGCCCAGCCATCCTGCGGCCGGATCCTCGGCTGGAACGACCGGTTCCGCAGACGGCTGGTCGATCGTGGCGTACAGGTAGAACTCGCCGTCGCGGAACACCAGATCGGACTCGCCCTTGCGGTCCGCCAACAACGTCCGCTGCCACGGCGCGCACACGAACCGCACACCTTTCAACCGTCCCGCGATCGTCCAGATGGACACCATCGACGAGTCGACCTGCCAGGACAGGCACCGGTCGTCGAACGGTTGCGCCGCCAACACCCGGAAACGGATCGGGGACTCCGTCACTGCCACGTACCGCTTCGACCCGACCCGGCCATAGTTCCCGGCCTTCAGATTCGATGCCCGCGCAGCATACGCGTCCGCAACCTTCTTGATCACACGGATCGCGGGCTGCGCTGACAGCCCAGCGTCCTTTAACTGCGCGTACACCGACTTCTGCAGCGCGAACGCACGACGATCAGACGACGTTTGCGCGACGTCGGATACACGGTCAGCGGCCTCGTTGCACGCCACCAACGTCGCCTTCAGCGCTGCGGCCTGCTCGCCCGTGGGAACGAGCTTGACCACAACGATCCGCTTCATCCCCACCGCCTTCCGATTCGTGCCCCGGGTCGGCGTGGTCCCTCACCGGACCCGCGAGCAGATCATGGCAGAGGCCTACGACAAGTTCGGAGCTACGCTCGCCGAGTTCAACGACGAAATCGACCACGGCAACCACCCACGGGGTAGCCGCCGGTCTTCTAAACAAACCGGATCAGCCTCCGCCTGGCCCTGAAGGACCAGACTTCCGCTGACCAGTCAGTCGAAGCTGATCAGGTGAAACCAGTCTCGTCCGCCCCAGCTCAACAGGTGAGGTCCGGATCCGGCGCGGTCAGATCCACGAAGTAGGCGGTCACGGGGTCGTCCACGCACGCGTCGCCGTCGAACGCCGCGGTGTGCTGAGCACCCCGGTACGTGATGAGCGAAGCGTCGAGCTGCTTGGCCAGGTCGACGCCCGCCTGGTACGGGGTGGCCGGGTCCTCGGTCGTCGACACCACCACCAGCTTCGGGAGCCCCTGCACGTCGACGCTGTGCGGTGCGCCGGTGTTCGGCACCGGCCAGAACGCGCACATGTCGAGCGGGGCGTTGCCGGTGCCGTGCCCGTCGTCGAGGAACGGCGCCGCCTGCCGGTACCGCGTGTCCGCCTCCCCCGCGACCGCACGATCGGTCAACGGCGGGTCGTCGACACACCGGATCGCGTTGAACGCGTCGTTGATGTTCGCGTAGCTGCCGTCGTCCAGGCGGCCCTCGTACATGTCCGACAGCAGCAGCAGCGTGTCACCGCGGCCCTGGGTCAGCTGCACCAGCCCGCCGCGCAGCGAACTCCACAGGCTCGGCGAGTACAGCGCCTGCTGCACACCGGTGATCGCGTCGTCGTAGCTCAGCCCGCGCGGGTCCGTCGTCGCCGCGGGACGGGCCACGAGCGGGTCGACGAGCGCGCGGAACCGGGCGTTCGCCGCGGCCGGATCGGTGCCGAGCGGGCAGTCCGCGGACGTCGCGCACTGGGCGGCGAAGGCGTCGAAGGCCTGCTGGAATCCGGCCCCCTGCAGCACCACCTCCTCGACCGGGTCCTGCTCGGGATCGAGCGCGCCGTCGAGGACCATCGCGCGCACGTTCGCCGGGAAGGTCTCGGCGTACGCGGTGCCGATCCGGGTCCCGTACGAGAAACCGAGGTAGTTGAGCTTCGCGTCGCCGAGCACCGAGCGGATGACGTCCATGTCGCGCACCACCTCGCGCGTGCCGACGTGCGCCAGCAGGGGCAGCCCGGACCGTTCGGCGCAGCGCTGCGCGTAGGTGCGGTTCTCCTGTTCGGACTCGGCGATCCCCTGCGGGCTCATGTCGATGTCGGGATCGCGGCGCTCGGCGTCGGCCTCCTGCGGCGTCTGGCAACGCACCTGCGGCGTCGACGCACCCACCCCGCGCGGATCGAAGCCGATGACGTCGAACCGTTCGGCCACCTCGGTGCCGTCGGTCACCGAGGCGCTGCTCAGCCCGGACGCCCCGGGGCCGCCGGGGTTGACCAGCAGCGAGCCGAGACGCGCGCCCGTCGCCCGCGAGCGGGAGATCGCGATCTGCGCGGTGTCCCCGCCCGGGTCGGCGTAGTCCAGCGGGACGGTGACCGTCGCGCACTCGAGCGACGGGCTCAGCGTCTCCCCGCCGGTCGCGTAGCTGTCGCACGACCCCCACTCGAGGCTCTGGGTGTAGAAGGATTCGAGACCGGGCGGAACGACGCCGGCCCCGGGCCCTGCGTCCGCGGCGACCGGCGTTCCCACGACGCTCTCGCCGCTTCCGGACACGTCGGAACTGCAGCCGACCGCGAGCACGGCGACCGTCCCGATCGCGGCGGCCAGGAGCATTCGGGGTCTGGACTGCATGCCTTCGATCGTGCCACGCCGCCCCGAAACGCCAGCTCCCGCGCGATTTGCGCACTTGCCGCGACCGGACCCGGCTCCCCGGCGCGGCAAGTGCGCGAAACGCGGGGCGCAGGTGTGACGAACGGCACCGAAACAGCACTTCGTGGCCCCGCGCCACGGTGGCAGACTTGAGCCGTCATCACCCAACCCGGGGACCCGCACACGCGGGCCTCGAGGCCAGAAAGGGACAACGATGTCCGAGACCGCTCCGTACGGTTCGACCAGTTCCACACCCTCCGACACGCCCCGGCGCAAGACCCGGATCCATCACCTCCAGGCGATGAAGGCCGAGGGCACCCGCTGGGCGGAACTGACCGCGTACGACTACTCCAGTGCCCGCCTCTTCGAAGAGGCCGGCATCCCCGTTCTGCTCGTCGGCGACTCGGCAGCCAACGTGGTGTACGGCTACGACACCACCGTGCCGGTCACGATCGACGAGATGCTGCCCCTCGTGCGCGGTGTCGTCCGCGGCGCACCGCACGCCCTCGTGATCGCCGACCTGCCGTTCGGCACCTACGAGGCGTCGCCGCAGCAGGCGCTCGAGACCGCCTTCCGCTTCATGAAGGAGGGGCAGGCGCACGCCGTCAAGCTCGAGGGCGGCGAGCGGGTGGCCCCGCAGATCGCGGCGCTGACCGCGGCCGGCATTCCCGTGCAGGCCCACATCGGCTTCACCCCGCAGTCGGTCAACAGCCTCGGCGGCTTCCGCGTCCAGGGTCGCGGCGACGGGGCCGAGCAGCTCATCGCCGACGCCATCGCGGTACAGGAGGCCGGCGCCTTCTCCGTCGTGATGGAGATGGTTCCCGCCGAACTCGCCGGCCAGGTGACCCGCAAGCTCACCATCCCGACCGTCGGGATCGGCGCCGGCCACGAGTGCGACGCCCAGGTGCTGGTGTGGCAGGACATGGCCGGTTTCACCAGCGGCAGGACGGCCAAGTTCGTCAAGCGCTTCGGCGACGTCGGGGGCGCCCTGCGGGACGCCGCCGCCGCGTACGCCACCGAGGTCGCCGCCGGTACCTTCCCGGGCCCCGAGCACAGCTTCTGACGCCCCGACCGTCCGAGTCCGGGATCGGGGGCGTCGGCCGAGGCATCGGCCGACGCCCCCGAATCTTTGGCACACTCGATATCCCCGACCGCCGCAGCCGGTCCCCGAGAGAAAACCGAGGTGCATCATGACCGAACGCCGAGGACGCCTCGCGGCGACCGTCGCCGTGACCGCGGCACTGGCCGCGCTCGCCGCCGGATGCAGCAGCACCGGCGAGTCCCCGACGCCCGGCAACACCGCGAACTCCGCCGACGCGACGTCGTCGGCGTCCGCGCCCTCGCCCGGCTCGACCGGCGCCCAGGTCGCGGGTGTCACCGACGCGCAGGCCGCGCAACTCTGCTCGGATATCGAGGCGCAGCTGCAGAACTGGCGGACCTACACGCCCACGCTCGGCAAGGGCGGCCTGAACACGGTCGTCATCTCGTGGGCGACCGCGAACGGCATGGACCTACTGAAGCTCGCCGGCGACCGCGGACAGATCGACGCCATCACCGTCGCGCAGTGCCCGCAGGTGCGCGACGGCGCGCTCTACGCGCTCGAGATCCCGAACCTGGCGTCCGGGCTCGTCGGGTTCTGACCCGTGCGGACGCTGTATCCCCCGATCGCGCCGCACCAGACGGGGTTCCTCGCCGTCGGTGACGGCCAGCGCGTGTACTGGGAAGTGAGCGGCAATCCCGCCGGCAAGCCGGTGGTGTTCCTGCACGGCGGCCCCGGGGGCGGGACCGATCCGGCGCACCGGCAGTTCTTCGACCCCGCCGCCTACCGGATCGTGCTGTTCGACCAGCGCGGGTGCGGACGCTCCACGCCGCACGTCGCGGACGGCGCCGACCTGTCGGTGAACACCACCGATCACCTCGTCGCCGACATCGAAACGCTGCGTGAGCATCTCGGCATCGACCGCTGGCAGGTGTTCGGCGGCTCGTGGGGGTCGACGCTGGCGCTGACGTACGCGCAGCGGTTCCCGCAGCGGGTCACGGAACTGGTGCTGCGCGGCATCTTCCTGCTGCGCCGCAGCGAGATCGACTGGTACTACAACGGCGGCGCCGGGCACCTGTTCCCCGAACGCTGGGAGCGGTTCCTCGCTCCCGTTCCGCCCGAGGAACGTTCCGGAGACCTGGTCGAGGCGTACCACCGGCTGTTGCACGCCGACGACCCCGACGTCGCGCTGGACGCGGCGATCGCATGGTCCAGCTGGGAGGGCGCCACGAGCGCGCTGCTGCCCAAACCGGGGCGGGTCGAGGAGACGTCCGAGCCGCGTTTCGCGTTGGCGTTCGCGCGCATCGAGAACCACTACTTCCGCAACGCAGGTTTCATCGACGAGGGACAGCTGCTGCGCGACGCGGCGACCCTGGCGTCGATCCCCGGCGTCATCGTGCAGGGCCGCTACGACGTGGTGTGCCCGGCGACGAGCTCGTGGGAGCTGCACCGCACGTGGCCCGCCTCGGAGCTCCACATCGTCGACGACGCGGGGCACGCGGCGGCCGAACCGGGCATCACACACCACCTGGTGGCGGCCACGGACCGCTTCCGCGCGTGACGGTTTCGGTCGACGGGCACGGTCCGCACTGGTAGACCTGAACCGTGGCAGCACGAAAGCACGGCACCGCTGTCGCCGACGTGATCGTCCCGGCGGCGCGGCAGCACTACGAGCGACTGTCGTCGCTCGCCGCCGACGTGCGCGCCGACGTCCCGGACTCGGTGCACCAGATGCGGGTGTCCGCGCGGCGCCTCCGCAGCCTGCTGGGCTCGTTCCGGCACGCGTTCCCGCCTGCGGCCACCGACACGGCCCGGGACGAACTGCGCTGGCTCGGATCGGTTCTCGGCAGGGCCCGCGACGCCGAGGTCCTCGCGGCCCGGTTCTCGGACCTGATCGACGACCAACCCGCCGATCTCGTGGTCGGGTCGGTGCACCAGCGCCTGGTCGGGACGCAGGAGGACCTGTACCGGGCGGCGCAGGCCCACGCGGTCGAGGTGCTCGCGGAAGCGCGGTACGCGGCGTTGTGCGCCCTGCTCGACGAGGTCACCTCGGGCGACCACGCCGTCCCCGCGGAGATGACGCTGCGCGGCGGGCTGGACAAGGCGTATCGACAGCTGCGCAAGGCCGCGAAGAAGGCCCGCGCGCTCGACCGGGACGACGGGGCGGCCGTCGGGCCCGCCCTGCACCGGGTGCGCAAGCGCGCCAAGAAGCTCCGGTACGCCGCCGAGGCCGTCGCGGAGGTCGAGCCGTCCGCCGCCGACATCGGGGCCGCCGCGAAGGCCCTGCAGACGATGCTCGGCGACCATCAGGACGGCGTCCTCGCCCGCGACTGGATCATCGACACCGTCGCGCAGGCACGCGACGACGACGAGGACACGTTCACGTACGGGCTGCTGTACGCCACCGAGGAGCAGCGCGGCGCCCGGGCGATCGCCGACCTGCCGCGGCACGTCAAGGCGATCCGACGGGCCCACCGGGAGCTCGACTTCACCACCTGACGCCGGAACGGCCTACGCCGGGAACGCGAACTGCACCGAGCGGCCGACGACGTCGGCGGCGACGAGCCGGACCTTCACCTCGTCGCCCTCCGCCGGATCCCCGGCGCACTTGGCGATCACCGAGATCGTCGGCACGAAGACCTCGGCGCCGCGCTTGTCGCCCGCCGCCCGCAGGACCGTCGCGTCGAACACCTCCCCGACGCGTCCGGCGAGCAGGGTGGCCTCGGTGAGGTCGACGCACGCGCGGTCCACCTTGTTCGCGCGCGCATCCGACGCCCGCATCACCGCGGGCAGGCTCGGCAACGCCGCACGCACCCACTCCGGGATCGCGACACCCGCGGACACCGCGAGGCACACCTCGGTCGTGAACCGGTCGGACAACCGCCGCAGCGGCGCCGTGACGTGTGCGTAGGAGTCGCCGATCCCCGAATGCCCCGGCACCGCGGGCAACTCGCCGTCGAAGGCGACGTAGTCGGCGCCGCGCAGCAGCGTCGTCGCCTCCGTCATCATCACGAGCGACGCCGCGGTGTTCGGATCGAGCCCGGCGAGCATCTCGCCGACCCCGCGACCGTCGGTCCAGGGCACGCCGAGGGCGCCGGCGGTGCGGCGCAGCGACTCCACCGCGCCGCCCGGCGGTGGCGGCATGGTCCGCAGCAGGCCGACGCCCGCCTCGAGCATCAACCGGGCCGCGCACATGCCCGTCAGCAGGGACACCTCGGCGTTCCAGTCGTCGGCCTCGGTCCGCGGCTGGATCTCGACCTTCCACCCGTCGCCGTGCCACACGACCCGCTGTTCGGGCAGGCGCAGTTCGATCGCGCCCCGCTCGATCGCCGCCACCGCGCGGAGCCTGCCGAACTCGGGCAGCGACCGAATCGACGGGTGCAGCGTCCCCGTCTCCGAATGCGCCTGGACCGTCTCGTAATCGAAGCGGGCGACGGAACGGACGAGGGCCCGCGTGACGGCCACCGACGTCGGCCGGGCGCGCCCGTCGAGTTCGATCCGCCACAGCGCCGCCGGACGCACCACGTCGGGCAGCAGGCTGGCCGCATCCTCCGACAGGGCCCGCGGGTGCAGCGGCACCGAACCGTCCGGCAGGTAGAAGGTCTGCCCCCGGTCCCGCGTCGCGCTGTCGAGTGCGCCGCCCGGACGCACGACGGCGGCCACGTCGGCGATGGCGTAGTGCAGCACGAACCCGGACGCGGTGCGCTCGAGGTGCAGCGCCTGGTCGAGGTCCATCGAACCCGGCGGGTCGATCGTCACCAGCGCGAGGTCGGTCCGGTCCTCGCGCTCGCCGACCCACGTGTCCGCGGCGCCGGCCACCTCGGCGAGCACCTCGGGCGAGAATTCGTCGCGGAGGGCGAATTCGGCTCGCACCGCGTCGAAGTCGACGCCGTGCGCGGTGACCCGGGCCATTCCGACGGCCCGCGGTCTGCCGTTCAGTCGTTCCACTCGGCGTCCGCGGCGTCCGCGGCCTTGTTGCGTTCCGCCGCCGTCTGCAGCGCTCGCTCGGCGCTCTCCCGGTCGGGATACGGGCCCATGCGGTCGAAGACGTTGGGCGACTTGCCCTGGCTCACGGAGCCGTCCGAGAGGCTGAAATACCACTGCTTGTCGTCGTCGCTCATGCTCTCAGTGTGCCCCGCGACCGGTGCGGTCACCATCGCATCCGCCGACGCGATGTGATCGTTGTGTGAAGTCGTCGAGAAGTTGTCGACGTAGACCTGTGACAAAACCGCTCGGCCTGCTAATCTCTGCGCGTACGGCGCACTCGCGTCGACGCCTCCGCGTCACCGAACCGCCGGTTCACCCCACCTACCTTTGTACCGACGCGATGCGTCAGAGATCGGAGTTCTGCATGTCCTACATCATCTTCGACACCCTGCTCCCCTACCTCGGCCAGGCCGGCGCCGAGTACTGGGCCAAGATGCTCATCGTGAATCCGATCGGCGGCTTCTTCCAGTAGAGCCTGTACGACGAAGGCCCCCGGATGATTCCGGGGGCCTTCGTCGTATGAGGACTGGGCGGACGAGTCGGCGTGTAAGCCGGATCCTGTCCCCGACGCTCACGCGTCGGGTGGCGACCATCCATCTGGGCACACCGTCGCCGGGTACCTCGAGCGGTTCACCCGCAGGCTCGGGCGAGCAGCCCTCGAACACCTGCGCAGCCGCACACCGCGTCCCGGAGGACACCGGTGCGGCCTTCAACCTTGCTCCGGGCGGGGTTTACCTAGCCACCCCAGTCACCTGGGGTGCTGGTGCGCTCTTACCGCACCGTTTCACCCTCACCGACGCTCACGCGCCGGCGGTCTGTTTTCTGTGGCACTGTCCCGCGAGTCACCTCGGGTTGCCGTTAGCAACCGCCCTGCTCTGTGGAGTCCGGACTTTCCTCGGCACCGGGCCTGACATCTCGTGGATGCCGGTTCCCGTCGCCGCGGCCGCCCGGCCAACTCGTCCGCACGACAAGACTACTGGGTGCGGTCGCCGTGTCCGAACCCGCGGTGTCGGTGCCCCGCACTATCGTCGCGCCATGACGCGTTACGTGGCACTTCTCCGAGGAATCAACGTCGGCGGCATCAACATCAAGATGGCCGATCTGCGCCAGGTCTTCGTCGACCTCGAATTCGACGACGTGAAGACGGTCCTCGCGTCGGGCAACGTGCTGTTCTCCTCGGACTCGGCGGACGTTGCGGGTCTGAAAGCAAGCATCGAGGCCGCGCTGCGGAAGGTCTTCGGCTACGAGGCGTGGGTGTTCGTCCTCGACACCGCGACCCTGTCCGGGATCGTCGAGGCGTATCCGTTCGATCCCGAACGCGACGGCTGGCACCCCTACGTGATGTTCACCGCAGAACCGACCGTCCTCGAGGGGCTGCTCACGGTGCAGGGCGACCTCGATCCCGCGATCGAGCGGATCCAGGGCGGAGACGGCGTCCTGTACTGGGAGGTCGAGCGCGGGATGACACTGACCAGCAGTTTCGGCAAGAACACCGGCAAGGCGAAACTCAAGGCGGTCACCACCACCCGGAACCTGCGCACCCTGGTCAAGCTCCTGAAGTGAGCGTGCTCGCGATCGCCGCAGCGCTGCTCGTGGCCGCGGTGCTGGTCTTCGCGATCGTCCGCCCTCGGGGTCTCCCCGAGATCGTGGTGGCGGGACCGGCGGCGGTGCTCGCGGTCGCGATCGACGTCGTGACTCCGGCGCAGGCGTGGTCGGAGATCACCACGCTGGCCCCGACGGTCGGGTTCCTTGCGGCGATCCTCGTCCTCGCGCACCTGGCGGACGCGGCGGGCGTCTTCGCCTGGGTGGCCGGGATCCTCACGCGCGACGGCACGCGCGGTCCCGTGCACCTGCTCGCGGCGGTGTTCGCTGTCGCGTCGGTCACGACGGCCGTCCTCAGCCTCGATGCTACGGTGGTGTTGCTGACGCCCGTCGTGATCCGGGCCGCCCGCACACTCGGCCTGCCGGTCCGGCCGCACGCGTACGCCACCGCGCACCTGTCGAATTCGGCGTCGACGTTGCTGCCGGTGTCGAACCTGACGAACCTCATCGCGTTCGCCGCGACCGGTCTGACGTTCGTTCACTTCACGGCGGTGATGGCGCTGCCGTGGGCGGTGACGATCGCCCTCGAATGGGCGGTGTTCCGGGTCTTCTTCCGCCGCGACCTGACCGCGCCCGACCCCGTGGACGCCCCGGCTCCCCCGTCCGAGTCGCGCCCGGCGCCGGTCGCGGCGCTGGCAGTGCTGGCCGCGACACTGGTCGGGTTCACAATCGGCGGTCTCGTCGGGATCGCTCCCGGCTGGGTGGCCGCGGCGGGCGCGCTGGTCCTCGCCGTGCCCGCACTGCGGGACGGCCGCACGACGCCGCGGCGGATGCTGTTCGCGGCGGACCTGTGGTTCTGCGCGTTCGTGCTCGCGCTCGGCGTCGTGGTCGCCGGGGTCGCGGCCGGCCCGATCGGGGACTGGCTCGGCGGGCTGCTGCCCGACGACGCGGACCTCGCGGGCATGCTCACGGTGGCCGTCGTCGCGGCAGTCGAGGCGAATCTGCTCAACAACCTGCCGGCGACGCTGCTGCTGCTCCCCGTCCTCGGGCCGTCGGCACCGACCGGGCTGGTGCTGGCGCTGCTGATCGGCGTGAACCTCGGCCCCAACCTCACCTATGTCGGTTCGCTCGCGACCATGCTGTGGCGACGCGTCACGGCGGACGGCGGGTGCCGGCCCGAGCTCGGCACGTTCACCAAGCTCGGGCTGGCGACCACGCCCCTCACCGTCGTCGCGGCGACGACGACGGTGTGGCTGGTCCTGTGACCGGGATCAGCGGGTCGGTTCGAGCGATTCGTCCGCGAACGGATCGCCCTGACGCGGCGCGTTGTACAGCTCCTCGTCGAGAATGCCCTCCCGCTTGGCGACGATCGTCGGGACCAGCGCCTGGCCCGTGACGTTGAGCGCGGTGCGGCCCATGTCGACGATCGGCTCGACGGCGAGCAGCAGACCGACACCGGCCAGCGGCAGGCCCAGCGTCGACAGGGTCAGCGTCAGCATCACGGTGGCACCGGTGGTGCCGGCGGTGGCGGCGGAACCGATCACCGAGACCACGACGATGAGCAGGTAGTCGGTGAGGCTCAGATCCACGCCGTAGAACTGCGCGACGAAGATCGCGGCGATCGCCGGGTACACGGCCGCGCAGCCGTCCATCTTGGTGGTGGCGCCGAGCGGCACCGCGAACGACGCGTACTCGCGCGGCACGCCGAGGTTGCGTTCGGTGACCCGCTCGGTGAGCGGCAGCGTGCCGATCGAGGACCTGGAGACGAAGCCCAGCTGCGTGGCCGGCCACACGCCGGAGTAGAAGTTCTTCACCGACAGCCCGTGCACGCGGATGATGAGCGGGTACACGACGAAGAACACGATCGCCAGACCGACGTACACCGCGATCGTGAACACGCCGAGCTGACCGATCGCGTCCCAGCCGTAGGTGGCGACGGCCTTGGCGATCAACGCGGCGGTGCCGATCGGGGCGAGGCGGATGATCCACCACAGGACCTTCTGCACGATCGCGAGCAGCGCGGCGTTGAAGTTCAGGAACGGTTCGGCCTTCTCGCCGACCTTGAGGGCGGCGATGCCGATCGCGATCGCGACGACCAGCAGCTGCAGGACGTTGAAGCTCAGCGACGTCGTCGCCGAGAACCCGGACGCGGCGTCGCCCGTGACGGTGGTCTTGGCGCCGAGGCCGAGGAAGTTCTGCGGCACCAGGCCGGTGAGGAAGGCCCACCACGAGCCCGACGACTTCGGCGCGGACGCGGTCTCGGCGTCGACCGTGGTGTTCGACCCGGGCTGCGTGATCAGGCCGACCGCGATGCCGATCAGCACCGCGATGAACGCGGTGATCGCGAACCACAGCAGCGTCTGCACCGCGAGGCGGGCGGCGTTCGCGACGTTGCGCAGGTTCGCGATGGAACTGACGATCGCGGTGAAGATCAGCGGGATGACCGCCACGGTGAGCAGCGCCACGTAGCTCGAACCGATCGTCTTGACCGTGCCGACGAGCCAGTTCTCGTTGCCGTCGGCGGCATCGGGCATCGTGCGGGCGATCAGACCCAGCACGACGCCGAGGATCAGGCCCGCGACGATCTGCGGGCCGAAGGAGGTTGCCCACTTGGGCAGGGCGCGCCGGGGCGCGTCGAGGGTGGGGGCCGACATGAGGGCCTTTCGGGTGGAGATGTGGAGACGGCGGCGCACGACGACAGCGTGCGCGACCGAAGAGGGACGCACGGCGGGCTCGGAAGAACGAGCCGATCCGGGACTCGAGTGGTCGACCGGATGTCAGCAGTGACAGACCGCGCTCGCCTGCAGACAGTTGTCGACGTAGCGGCGACAGGTCAGCAGGGCGTTCACAGCGCATGAGGCTACGCCCCGCGCTCGTGTGGAATCCAATCGGGCACCCACGTGGTGGGAGGTGGCGGACAATGAGCGGTGAACGTGAGGTCTGAAACACGTACCAGCCGCCGTGCGAGGAGCGATTGCGATGGACGAGGGCCTGGCCCGCACCACCACCCAGCTCGCCACCATTGCCGTCTCGGTGACCATCCTGGTGATCGGAGTCCTCGGATTCGTCCCGGGGGTCACCTTCGGCTTGGGCGACATCACCTGGGCCGGTCCCGGCTCCGACGCCCAACTGCTCGGGTGGACGGACGTGTCCGTGCTCCACAACGCCGCGCACATCACGACGGGAATCCTCGGCCTCGTGCTGTCCCGGACGCTGGCCTCCGCCGAGATGTTCCTCATCGGCACGGGCCTGGTGGCGATCCTGCTGGGCGTGTACGGGCTGGTCATCGACGCCGATACGGCGTCGAACTTCATGCCGATCGACCGCACCGCCAGCTGGCTCCACCTCGTCACCGGGGTGACGCTCGTCTTCCTCGGTGTCGCGCTACCCCGACACGACGACGGCCCTACAGATGCGACGTATCGTTGACCAGCCGCACCGACGAGCCGCCGTCCGGGTAGAACTCGGCGATGCTGAGCGACGCGAGATCCAGGTGTAGGCGGTACAGCAGCGACGGGCCCACGCCGAGCGCGATCTGCAGCAGCGTCTTGATCGGCGTCACGTGGGTGACCACGAGGATGTTCGCCCCGGCGTAGGCGGCGGTCAGGTCGTCACGGACGGCCTCGATCCGCGCCCGCACCTCGTCGAAACTCTCGCCCTCGGGTGGACGCACCGCCGTGTCCGACAGCCAGCGGCTGTGCAGGTCCGGGTCGCGCTGCTGGGCCTCGGCGAACGTCAGGCCCTCCCACTTGCCGAAGTCCGTCTCGGTGAGCCCCTCGTGGACCGTGACCGGCATCCCGAGCGCGCCGGCCGCCGCCTCTGCGGTCTCCCGGGCGCGGCCGAGCGGCGACGACACCACTGCCGCGATCGCACCCTTGGACGCGATCCGCTCGGCCGCCGCGCGCGCCTGGGCGCGGCCGTACTCGGTCAGCGGCGGGTTCCCGCGACCGGAATACCGCCGTTCGATCGACAGCTCCGTCTGCCCGTGCCGCAACAACAGCATCCGGGTCGGGGCGCCGACGGCACCCGTCCAGCCCGGCGCCGCGGCGGCGGCCGGCGCCGCCGATGCGGCCGGTGCGGCTTCTGTGGTCCCCTCGTCGGCGGCGACGCCCTCCGTGATCGCGTCCTCGCCGTCCATCGCCTCGTTCGCGAGGCGGTCGGCGTGCGAGTTCTCGCTGCGCGGAATCCACGTGTAGGTCACCCGCGCGAACGATCCGGCCAGCTCCCGCGCCCGCTGCGCCAGCGGAATCATGTCGGGATGCTTGATCTTCCACCGGCCCGACATCTGCTCCACGACGAGCTTGGAGTCCATCCGCACGTCCACCTCGTGCGCGCCGAGGTCGCGGGCCGCGGTCAGGCCCGCGATCAGACCGCGGTACTCGGCGACGTTGTTGGTGGCGATGCCGACGGACTCACGGCGCTCGGCGAGGACACGACCGCGGTCCGCATCGAACACCACCGCGCCGTAGCCGGCCGGGCCCGGGTTGCCCCGGGATCCACCGTCGGCCTCGACGACGACCCGGCTCTGGGTCACAGACCGGATTCCTTGGTGCGCACCATGATTGCGCTGCACTCGGGGCACCGCACGACGACGTCGGCGGGCGTGGCCGCGATGCGGGCGATCTCGCCACGGTCGATCTCGATGCGGCACGCGCCGCAGCGGCGGGCCTGCAGCAACGCCGCCCCGACGCCCCGCTGCTCGCGCTGCTTCTCGTAGATGGCCAGCAGCTCGTCCGGGAACAGCCCGACCAGGGCCGCGCGGTCGGTGTCGCACCGCTCCTGCGTCTTCTCCAGGTCGGCGACCGCGTCGTCGCGGCGACGCTCGGCGTCGATCAGCTCGTCCTCGGCCTGGGTCAGTCGTGCACCGGCGTGGTCGTGGTCGGCCTGCGAGGCCTCCCGACGCTCCATCACCTCGAGCAGCTCGTCCTCGAGGACGCTCTGCCGGCGCTCCAGGCTGCCGAGCTCGTGCTGGAGTTCCGACAGCTGCTTCGGGGCCAGGGTTCCGCCCTCGAGCAGCTTCTTGTCGCGCGCCTCGCGCTGGCGGACGGCGTCCACCTCGCCCTCGAGCTTCTTGATGTCGCGGTCCAGGTCGTCGAGCACGATCTCCACGGCCACCGACGCGTCCTTACGGGAGACCCGCTCGGCTTCGAGGCGCTCCACCTCCTGCTGCTCGGGCAGCGTCGAGCGACGGTGCGCGAGCCGTGCCAGCTCGGTGTCCACACCGGCGAGCTGGAGAAGCTTGGACTGCACTGAGGGATCGACGTTCACGCGTGGAAGCTCCTGCTGTGTTCTTGTTCTTCAGGGGTGCTCGGACGGCCCGAGATCAGACGTCAACCGTACCCCCGAAAACACCCGGCACCGACCACATCAGTGACAGGCCACGGTCCACGGGTCGGTCCGCAGCTCCGTCACCCGCACGTCCCAACCGTCGACGCCGGCGAACCGTTCGTCGAGCACCTCCTTGGCCTGCGCGCACCACGGCTGCTCGCTGGCCCAGTGCGCGACGTCGACCAGTGCCGGACCGCCCTTGCGCAGGTGCTCGTCGGCCGGGTGGTGTCGCAGGTCGGCCGTCACGTAGGCGTCGGCGCCGAGCTTGGAGACGGTGTCGAGCAGCGAGTCGCCCGACCCGCCGCACACCGCGACCGTGCGGACGACCCGCTCGGGGTCGCCGGCCGCCCGCACCCCCCACTCGGTGCGGGGCAGCGCCGACGCCACCCGCGCGGTGAACTCGCGCAGCGTCTGCGGCTGCGGCAGCGCGCCGATGCGGCCGAGGCCGCGGCGGCCCGGGAAATCGGCCGTCTCGAAGACGTCGAACGCCGGCTCCTCGTACGGGTGCGCGGCGCGCAGTGCGGACAGGATCCGCGTCCGAGCCGGCCTCGGAGCGATCACCTCGACCCGGTCCTCGACGACCGCCTCGAGGTCGCCGACCGACCCGAGCGTGGGGTTCGCCCCGGCGAGCGGACGGAACTGGCCCTCGCCGGTCACGGTCCAGCTGCACTCCCGGTAGTCACCGAGCTCGCCGGCACCGGCGTCGAACAGCGCCGCGCGCACCCGGGCGGCGTCGGCGGTCGGCACCATCACCACCCACTTGTCGGTGACGGTGTCGGGGATCGGGATCAGCGGCCGGGTGTCGACCAGCCCCAGCGCCGCGGCGAGCGCGTCGGACACCCCCGGATCGGCCCGGTCGGCGTTGGTGTGCGCGCTGTAGAGGGCGCAGCCGCCGCGGATCAGCCGGTGCAGCAGCGCCCCCTTGGGGGTGTGCGCGCCGACGGTGTCGACGCCGCGCAGCAGCAGCGGGTGATGCACCAGCAACAGTTGGGCCCCCGAGGCGAGCGCCTCGTCCACGACCGCGGCGGTCGCGTCGACCGCGACGACGACCTTGCGCACCTCGTCCGCGGGGTCGCCGGCCACGAGCCCCACGGAGTCCCACGACTCGGCGAGCGCCGGCGGGTACGCGGCCTCGAGCGCGGCGATCACATCGGCAAGTCGTGGCGCGGTCACAGGATCTCCCTCATCGTCGTGATCAATCGTTCGGTCATCGTTCGCGGCCGCACCGCGATCCGCAGGAAGTCCGGGCCCAGGCCCGGGAAGGTGTCGCAGCGGCGCACCGCGATCCCCCGCGCCCGCAGATGCGCGCGCATACGTACGCCGTCGGGCAGGCGGAGCAGCAGGAACGGTGCCGCCGCCGGTGTGTGCACCTCGATGCCGGCGTCGCGCAGCAGTGCGACGGCGACCGCGCGGTCGGCGGCGATCCGCCGCGCCTTCTCCCCCGCCTCCGCGACGGCGGCGGGTTCGCTGCACGCGGCGATCGCCTCGAGTTGCAGGCTGCCGACCGGCCAGTGCGGGCGGCCGACCGTCAGCCGCGCCAGGACGTCGGGGGCGCCGAGGGCGTACCCGCAGCGCAGCCCCGCGAGCGCCCACGTCTTCGTCAGGCTGCGCAGCACCAGGACGTCGGGCAGCGGGCGACCGGCCACCGACTCGGGTTCCCCCGGCACCGCGTCCATGAACGCCTCGTCGACCACCAGGATCCGGCCGGGGCGGCGCAGCGCGAGCACGTCGGCGGCGGGATGCAGCACCGACGTCGGATTGGTCGGGTTGCCGAGCACGACGAGGTCGGCGGACTCGGGCACCGCCGACGGATCCAGCCGATGCGAGTCGTCGAGGACGACGTGCGTCACCGGGACACCGGCCTCGCGCAGAGCCAGTTCGGGCTCGGTGAACGACGGGTGGATCAGCGCGGCCTCGCCCACCCCGAGTCGCGGCAGCATCGCGAACCCCTCGGCACCGCCCGCGAGCGGCAGCACCTCGTCGGGGGTGCGACCGTGCCGGGCCGCGACCTGCTCACGTGCCCGCCGGTCCGCCTCCGCGGCCGGGTACCGGCCGAGCCCGGCCAGCGCGTCGGCGAGCCTGCGCCGCAACCACTCCGGCGGGCCGTCGCCCTGCACGTTGACCGCGAAGTCGAGCAGTCCGGGCCCCGCCTCGGCGTCGCCGTGGTGCCGGAGCAGCGCGAGCGCGTCGAGCGCCGGTCCCGAACCGATTTCCATAGCCGTCGAGCCTACGGCGCGCACCGGCGAATCCCGGACCGGGCGTCCGCGGACGAGGACCGCACAATGGAACGGTGACGTCTTCCCCATCCGATCCCCTCGCTCCCGTGATGCTGTTCGACCTGGACGGCACCCTCACCGACTCGGCCCTCGGCATCCACAACGGGTTCCGGCACGCCCTCGCGGCGGTCGGTCGACCCGAGCCGACCGCGGAGATGCTCGCGACCGTGATCGGCCCGCCGCTCATGGACTCGATGCGGGCCATGGGCCTGGACGAGACGGCCACCGCGGGCGCGCTGGCCGCGTACTTCGAGCGGTACGACGCCGTCGGCTGGGCCGAGAACGAGGTGTACGACGGCGTCGCGGAGATGCTGACGCTGGCCCGGGACACCGGCGCCCGGCTCGCGGTCGCGACGTCGAAGACCGAGAAGTTCGCGGTCCGCATCCTCGAGCACTTCGGTCTCGCCGGTTACTTCGAGGTCATCGGCGGCGCCAGTTCCGACGGCTCACGCCGCGCCAAGGCGGACGTGATCGAGCACGTCCTCGGCGGGCTGGGACTGCCGGCGACGGCGGGCGGCACCGCCGACGTCGTGATGATCGGCGACCGCGAGCACGACGTCCACGGCGCCCGGCACTGGGGCATCCCGACGGTGTTCGTCGAGTGGGGTTACGGCTCCACCGCGGAGGCGCAGGGCGCGCGCTGGTCGGCGCCGACGGTCCCGGACCTCGCCCGGATCCTCACGCGGGCGGCCTGAGATGGGCATGATTCACGTCACGTTCGTGTGCACCGGCAACATCTGCCGCTCGCCGATGGCGGAGCGGATGTTCGCCGAGCACGTACGCCGCGCCGGTCTCGACGACCGGGTCCGGGTGACCAGCGCCGGCACCCACGGGTACCACGTCGGCGACGGCGCCGATCCGCGCACCGACAAGGTGCTCGAGGCCGCCGGCTACCCGACCGGGCACCGCGCCGCGCAGGTCGACGACGACCACCTGGCCGCCGACCTGGTGGTTCCGCTGGACCGCGGGCACGACCGGATCCTCGCCCGACTCGGCGTCCCCGACGACCGGCGCCGACTGCTGCGCAGCTTCGACCCGGACGCGGACGGCGATTCGGTGCCCGACCCGTACTACGGCGACATCACCGATTTCGAGTTGGTGCGCGACCAGATCGAGGCCGCCGTGCCGGGCCTGCTGGCCTGGGTGCGCGAGAACTGAGCCGCCGGCGAGCCAGTACCGTGGTAGGCGTGCGAAGGCTGACGTTTCTGTTGCGACCCGGCTGGCTGGCGTTGGCAGCCGTCGTGGCCGGTTTCGCCTTCATGTGCTTCACGGTGCTGGCGCCGTGGCAGCTGGGCAAGAACACGAGGACTTCGGAGCGCAACGGGCTGCTCGAGCAGTCCATCAACGCCGACGCGGTCCCGATCGACTCCGTTCTCGGCGGGACCGGTCCCATGCCGCAGGACGAGTGGCGCAAGGTCCTCGCGACGGGCACCTACCTGCCCGACAGCGACCTGCTCGTGCGCCTGCGTTCGGTCGAGGAGGCGCCCGCCTACGAGGTGCTCACGCCGCTCGCCCTGAACGGCGGGCAGACACTGCTCGTCAACCGCGGCTATGTGCGCCCGGTCCAGGGCACCGAGGCGCCGCCCATCCCGGCCGCGCCCGCCGGTGAGGTGACGCTCGAGGGCCGCGTTCGCATGTCCGAGGGCACGGTCGAGGGCAAGGATCCGATCACCGAGGCCGGCGCCAAGCAGGTGTACTTCATCGACTCGGGTCAGATCGGGCAGTTCATCGGGACCGACCTGGTCAACGGGTACCTGCAGCTCGACGCCGACCAGCCGGGCGGGCTCGGCACCATTCCGCTGCCCCAGCTCGACGCCGGGCCGTACCTGTCGTACGGCCTGCAGTGGCTCGCGTTCGGCATCATGGCGCCGCTGGGTCTGGCCTACTTCGTCCGCGCCGAGCTTCGTGAGCGCCGGAAGGCGCGCGACGCCACCACGGCCGCGGCGGCGGCCGCAGCGCCCCCCGAGGAGGCGCCCGAACCGGATCCGGAGCCGACGGCCACCGCACCCGCGGAACCCGAGACGCCGACGCCGAGCGACGACTTCCAGCTGCCGACCCGCAAGGGAGTGTTCAAGAAGTCCAAGGCTCCGGCCGCTCCGCTGAGCGAATCGCAGGCGAAGCTGGCCGATCGGTACGGCAGACAACGCTGAGCGCGGCCCGTCCGACGCGACGCCCTATGCTCGCGGCATGAAGGGTGCCAGGGCGGCCTCCGTCGCCGCCGCGATCGCATTGGTGGTTCTCCCGCTCGGTATCGGCGTGACCGTCGCCGTGCGTGCCGCGCAGCAGGGCAAGGACCTCCAGGCATGGCCGCTGGTCCTGCTGTGGGTGCTCTACGCATCGTTCATCGCGGTGGTCGCGTTCCGGATACTGCGGCGCACCGCGGTCACCGAGGCGGCCGAGGCGCTGGCGCAGGCCCGCCGCGACGACGACGCCCGCGTCCTCGATCAGATTCCGGCACCTCCCAGGACGACGCGGATCCGCCTCGACGACCTCGACGATCCGGAGGCGATGCGTCTGCTCGCCTACAACGTCGAACTCTCCCGATTGCACGCCGACTGACCGCTCGGGCGCCCGGGATTCATCGCGACCGCGTCAGGTGCGCGGCATCCTCCGGCGTCGGCCGAGCGCGAGGGCCGCGGCGGCCGCCGTGACGGCGGCCCCCGCCTGCACCGCCGACGACAACCGGGCCGCCCGCTCGAGATCCGCGACCACCGGCGCCGGCCCGGAACCGAGGGTCGGCCGCATCTCGACACCGTGCGCGTACTCGGTTCGGCCGCCCAACTGCACGCCCAGGGCGCCCGCGGCCGACGCCTCCGCCACCCCCGCGTTGGGGCTCGGATGCTTCGACGCGTCCCGCCGCCAGGCGTCCAGCGCGCCACGTGCCGACCCGCCGACGACGGGCGCCGCGGCGATCGTGAGCGCCCCGGTGAGGCGGGCCGGGGCGAGGTTGACCAGGTCGTCCCAGCGGGCCGCCGCCCAGCCGAACCGCGAGTACTTCGCCGACCGATAGCCGATCATCGCGTCGAGGGTGTTCGAGGCCCGGTACGCGAACAGACCGGGCACGCCGGCCACGGCGCCCCAGAAGAGCGCGCCGACGGTGGCGTCGGAGGTGTTCTCCGCGACGGATTCCAGGCTGGCACGGGCCAGGCCGTCGGCGTCGAGGACGCTCGGGTCGCGTCCGCACAGCGACGGCAGCAGCGCCCGCGCGGCCTCCAGGTCACCGGCCTCGAGGTGCCGGGCCATCGTGCGTCCGGTCCCGGCCAGCGAGGTCCCGCCGAGGACCGTCCAGGTGGCCGCCGCGGTCACCGCCGTCTCGCCGAGCCAGCCGAGGCGCGCGCCGAGGCGGTGCGCCGCGACGCCCCCGGCCGCCGTCGCGCCGACGAGGACCGCGGTGTGCGCGGCACCGGACAGTCGACTGTCCGCGTACGTCCGCCGCTCCAAGCCCATTGCGGCCAGACCGAATCCGGCGACGGGATGCCACCTCCGCGGATCACCGACGACCCGGTCGGCGGCGTAGCCGATCAGCAGTCCCGCCGCCCGGGCGGTGGAACGAGAACATCGGGCCGGGAATCGGCGGGCAGAGCGGGACACGACGCTATTTCTACCAATCCTCTGCACCGGGGCGCGCACGGAGGCGCGGCAGGGGACGGCCCGGCGCCACGCGCACGCCGCGTCGGGCAGTGGCACCCTCGAAGCCATGCCGACGCGTGCCGAAGCACCGACCGTCCTGCTCGTCGAGGACGACGACCGTCTCACCGACTTGCTCGACGACCTGCTCTCCGAGGAGGGCTATCGCGTCGACGTGGCCCGGGACGGCCAGACCGGCCTGCACCGGGGCCTCACCCACCGGTACGACGTCATCGTCCTCGACCGGGGCCTCCCGGTGCGCAACGGCATCGAGGTGCTCCGTGCGCTGCGGCGGCGCGCTGTCGACACCCCGGTTCTCGTCCTCACCGCACGCGGCACGCTCGACGACCGGGTCGAGGGGCTGGACGCCGGCGCCGAGGACTACCTGGTCAAGCCGTTCGAGATACCCGAGTTCCTGGCGCGGCTCCGGGCTCTGCGGCGCCGCCGGCTCGACGTCGCGGAGTCGCTTCCCGTCGCGGGCCGGACACTCGACCTCGCGAGCCGGACGGTGATCGGATCCGATGGCGCCGTCGAGTTGTCGGCCAGCGAGTGCGCACTGCTGGCGGCCCTCGCGCGATCCCCCGGTCAAGTGTTCACCCGCGGGCAACTCCTCGACGCCGCCTTCGGCGCCGCCGACACCCCGGGCACGGTCGACACGTACGTCCACTACCTCCGCCGCAAACTCGGCCGCGACGTCGTCCGGACGGTCCGCGGGGTGGGTTACCGGCTGGGGTCGCGATGACGACGCGGACGTTCCGTCGCCGCCCGAGCGTGTCGACCCGGCCGGCGACGGTGATCACGGACGAGCATCTGCTGAGGCGCGCCGGACGGCTCGCCGCGTTCCAGGCCGCCGCCGCGCTCGCCGTTGTGCTGGTCGTGGTCGGGCTGGTCGTGTTCGTCGTGGACACCCGCGCCCAGTCGCGACAGATCGACGAGACACTGCGGTCGGTCGTCGCGTCCACCGAGGACGTCGACGATCCCCCGCCCGGGACGGCCCTCGCGCTCCGGACCCCGGACGGCGTGACGGAGGTGAGCGCGGGCGCGCCGCCGCAGGCCGCGGCGCTGCTGGACGAACCCTCCGGGTTCACCACCGCCGACGACGGCGGCCACCGCTATCGCGCGTTCGTCGCCGACAACGCGCACGGCCGTGCCGCCGCACTCGTCGACCTCGAGCCGTTCGAGGCCGGGCGGGATCGGCTCCTGTCGGCCTTGGCGCTCGCCGAGATCGCCGGCATCGCGGCCTCCGCCCTCGTCATCGTCCTGTTGTCCCGCAGGTCGATCCGGCCGCTGACGCTGGCGCTGTCGTTGCAGCGACGATTCGTCGCAGACGCCTCGCACGAACTGCGTGCCCCGCTCACCGTCCTGCACACACGCGCGCAGCTGCTCGCCCGGCGGGCGGACCGGCTCGAGCCCGCCGAGATCACACGTCAGCTCGACGGGATCGTGGACGATACCCGCGCGCTGAGCGAGCTGGTCGAGGACCTCCTGCTGTCGGCGGCGCTGGAGGCGGGACCGGACACCCGCGAGCCAGTCGATCTGGTCCCGCTGTGCGAGCAGATCCGCGAGAGCGTCGCGGCGCACGCCGCGTCCCTCCGCGTCGCCGTCGACGTCGAACGGGACACCGACTCGGTGGTCGTGACCGGGTCGCGGCCGGCACTGCGGCGCGCCGTGCACGGACTGGTCGACAACGCCGTCACCCACGTGCGCCCGGGCGGTCGCGTGACCGTCCACATCGGCCACGACGACGAGCACGCCCGAATCTCCGTGACCGACAACGGCATCGGCATCGCACCCGCCCAGCGGCGGCATCTGTTCGTCCGATTCGCGCACGGCCCCGACCAGCCGGTCGGGGGGCGCCGATACGGCATCGGGCTCGCCCTCGTCCGGGAGGTCGCGGTCGCGCACGGCGGCGACGTGTTCGCGGAGTCGACCGAGGGAGCGGGGACGACGTTCACGGTCGTGCTGCCGCGCAGTTCCCAGAAGGCTCCAAGAATCGGCGCCTAGCGTGGCCTCCGGTCGTACACATCCCGACGGAGGCGAGTCATCATGGGCCCCACGACATTCAACGGAATGCCGATCCACCCGCTGTTCGTGCACTTCGTGGCGGTGCTGGTGCCGATATCCGCTCTGCTGGTGCTGCTGTCGGTCTGCTGGCCGGCCGCACGTCGGCGAATCGGCGTCCTGGCCCCCGTGATCGCACTGATCACTCTGATCCTGGTCCCCCTCACGACGCACGCGGGCGAGTGGCTCGAGGAAAGGACGCCCGGCGACCCACTCGTGCGGATCCACGCCGAACTCGGCGATCAACTGATCTTCTGGTCGGCCGGAGTCTTCCTGGTCTCCCTGGTGTGGTGGGCCGTCCACGATCCGCGGGTGCGCGCGTGGCGGGAGTCCCGCCGTGGGCCGTCGCGCGGGCGGACGCCCCGGGCGGTGGTGATCGCGCTGGCCGTCGTCGCGATCGCCGCGTCCGTGGGATCGGTCGTGCAGGTCTACCGAATCGGTGACAGCGGCGCGGCCGCGGTCTGGAGCGGATCCGGTGCCGGGGACGAGGAATCGGCCGACGTGACGCGGTGACCGTGTCGACGAGGCCTCGTCGTCAGCGCTCGAAGCCGCGTCGCATGTCGTCGACGATGCGCGGCCGGTCCAGGGTCGACGGCTCGAGGTCGCGGCGCTGGCGGTCGAGCGGGAACACCGCGGCCGACGCGAGGGTCGCCGGGTCGAGGAACCGGCGCTCGGCGGCGTCCGGTGACAACGTCAGTTGCGGCGCGGGACCGGCCTGCGCGAGGACGTAGCCCCAGTCCCCGAAGCTCGGCACGTACACGTGGTAGGGCGTCGTGCCCAGTCCCACCGATCCGACGGTGGCGACGGTGCGCCAGAAGGCGTCGGGGGTGGAGTACGGGCTGCCGGACTGGACCACCAACAGCCCGCCGGGGGCGAGCGCGGTGGCCACCACCCCGTAGAACTCGGTCGAGTACAGCCGGCCGAGTGTCGGGGTGTCCGGGTCGGGCAGGTCGACGATGACGGCATCGAACTGTCCGCCCGCGCCCTCCCGCAACCACCGGAACGCGTCGTCGACGACGACCGTCACCCGCTCGTCCTCGAGGGCTCCGCCGTTGAGCGCCCGCAGGCGGGTGTTCGCCAGGTCGAGCACCGCCGGGTCCAGTTCCACCTGGACGATCTCCCGGACGCCGGGGTTGCGCAGCACCTCCCGGGCCGCGAGTCCGTCGCCGCCGCCGAGGATCAGCACCCGGCCGGGGTTGCGGGCGAGCACCGGGTACACCAGGGCCTCGGTGTACCGGTGCTCGTCGCGGCTCGAGAACTGCAGATCCCCGTCGAGGTAGAGGCGCACGTCGCCGGCGCGTTCGGTGACGACGATCTCCTGGTACTGCGAGCGCTGGGCGTACACGACCGGGTCGGGGTACAGGCGCTGCCGTGATGTCGTCTCGATGTCCGACGCGCGCACCAGCAGCCCACCGAGCAGCGCGGCGGCCAGCAGCAGCGCGAGCATCGCCGACGCCCGGACCACGGGACGCAGGTGTCCGCGCAGCAGGAACAGCGCCGCGACGGCCGCCGCCACCAGGTTCACCATGCCGGTGAGTGCCGTCCCCCGGATCAGCCCGGCCGCCGGCAGCAGCACGAACGGCCACGCCAGTCCGCCGACCAGCGCGCCCGCGTAGTCGGCGGCGTTGAGGTTCGCGAGCACCTTGCCGGTGTCGGCGGCGTCGCCCTCGCGGCCCGTCTGCAGCAGCGTCATCAGCAGCGGCACCTCGGCGCCGACGAGCATGCCGATCGCCGCAGTCGCGAGCACCAGCACCCACGTCGAGGAGCCGAGGAACGTGAACGCGACGTACAGCGCGGCGGCGCTGACGCCGCCGACGAGCCCGAGCACCACCTCGACCGCGACGAACGACGGCGCGGCATGGCGCAGCAGGGGTTTGGCCGCGAGCGCGCCGAGCCCGAGCGCCGCGACGAACCCGGCCACGATGAGCGAGGTTTCGGTGATGCCGCCGCCGGTGAGGCT
Source organism: Prescottella agglutinans (assembly GCF_004011865.1). Taxonomy (GTDB): domain Bacteria; phylum Actinomycetota; class Actinomycetes; order Mycobacteriales; family Mycobacteriaceae; genus Prescottella; species Prescottella agglutinans. The sequence goes on from NZ_RKLP01000001.1 coordinate 65,920, forward strand.
GGTCGAGAGGGTCAGCAGCGCCAGTTCGTACACCAGGCCGCACGCCGCGCACGCCGCGACGGCCGCGAGCAGCACCACCCGCGACCGGCGACCCAGCGCGGGCTGCGACCGGGCCGGCTCGACGGGCGCGGTCACCGTCACGACAGCGCGGCGGCGTTGACCAGCCCGACCGCGAACAGAGTCACCGCGACCGCCCATGCGGCGCCGCACATGCGCGGCTCGTCGACCAGCGCGACCAGACGCCCGGGCAGCAGCACGTTCATGATCGCGAGCGCGGCTGCCTGGAGCACCACGCCGACCACGCCGTACACCAGCGAATCGGTGATGCCCTGCGCGAACCCGTCGGAGCTGGTCAGGATGGCGGTCACCACGATGATCGCCAGCGCCAGGTGATTGGCCCCGAGCAGCAGCGCCGCGTTGGGGTTCTTCGCGACGTACACCTGATGTCGCAGGTTGCCCGGCGTGAGCGCGTCGAGCATCGCGAATCCGGCTGTCAGCACTCCGATCCCGACCGCGAAGTAGGCGAGCGTGGCCAGGACGCCACCGACCACCGGCAGGAACTCGACGGTTCCGATCTCGGTGGCGGCGGCCAGGTTCGTGACGGTCATGTTCGCGCTCCCCGCTAGGTGTGTGTTGGCGGTCATTTCGCGGATCCCGATCCGCCCGAGGTGTTCCCTGCGGCCGGTGACCCGGGGGTGAACCCAGTGCCCAGGTAGGTGAAATGGCCGCTGCGGTAACGGCCGTCGAGGTCCTCGACGTCGATCGTGCTGCCGCCGCCCGGCGCGGGCCCGACGGTGACGATGTCGTCGTTGTACCGCAGGTATTCGTTGTTGCCGTCGGCCTTGCGGGCCGCCGGCACGTCATCGCGGACGATGCGCGAGACGGTGGTACCGACGGGATCCGGTGAGTAGTAGGTGGCAATGTCGCCCTGGGTGCCACGGTGCGCGAACTTGTCGGCGATGTGGTCGCGCACTCCCCCACCGCATCCGCTGGTCAGCAGCACCGCGGCGACGGCCAGGGCGCCGAGCATCCCGCGCCTCACGCCCGCCACCTGCTCTCGGTCTCGACCACCGTGCCGGTCACCGCGCCCGGATACAGATGCCAGGTCCGCCAGCGCCATTCGCCGTCGACGGCGACCGCCGTCAGCGCGGTCAGGGCGTCACGGTCGCCGGGAAAGGTCCCGCAGATCCAGTCGTCACCGTCGGCCTGCGCACGCAACTGCGCCGCCCGTGCCCGCAGTTCGGCGGCCGGGACCCGCGCGACCCGCGAGACGAACCGGTATCCGGACCGCTCGTCGACCGCCGGGAGGTCGCGTCCGCCGACCCGGCGGGCGTCGCACGAGACCTGCTCGGTGAAGCGCCTTTCCGCGGTGGAGGCGGTCACGACGTGCGACGCCCCGAGGACGCCGAGCGTGAGCGCTCCGGCGGCCTCGTCGCGCAGATGCAGTTCCGCGAGGGCCTCGGGGGCCGGGGCGTCGAGCACCAGGCCGAGCGCGTCCGCGTCGACGTCCGACGGTGCGACGTCGAGCAGATGCACGCTCACGTGGCGGGGCCCGCGTGGATGACCGTCAGCTCGCCGCGGGTGACGGCGCGGCCCGTCGACACCTCCCACGACGCGGTCTTCGCCCATCGCTCGAACGCGAGCAGCCCGGTCTCGTCGGCGGTCGCGTAGTCCGCGTAGTCCATCGACCCGGACGGCGCGGTGCCGGTGGTGCCCTCGGCGGTGAACCGGGCCGAGCCGGACTCGATCTTCCGGTACACCCGGTCGTCGAGGATCACGTCGCCACCGGGTTCGAGGCCGGTCCCCTCGCGCCGCATCCACAGCGTCATCTCGAGTTCGCCCTCGTCGTCCTCGACCGTGAGCCAGCGCCGCCCCGTGGAGCCGTCGAGCAGGTGCTCGTGCCAGCGGTATCCCTCCTGGTCGAGGGTGATGGTGCCGCGGACGACGTGGTCGATGCCGGCGTATGTGACGATGTCGCCGACGCCGATCTTGTGCGGGTCGTAGACCTCCGGGTAGTCGGCGAGCGGATCGACCCGCCCGGGTGTGGCGGGAGTCCGTGCGCGCCACACGAATACGGCGATGCCGGCGATCACAACCAGGATCAGCAGGACAATCAGAAGAATCAGGACAGTCATCCGGGCAGCGCTCCCCCTACGTCGATTCGGTGCGACGCCAGACCCTACCGGCGCACGGCCACGGACAGCCAGTCGCGTCCGAGCGCGGTTGCAGCTTCGGGCAGCCTTGCATTGCTGGTGGATCGGACTCGCTCGCAATAGCCTTCGGGTTGTGACCTCGAACGCGGAGTCCCCCGATTCGACGCACCGCACCTCCAACGGTCCGCACGCCGCCGAACCCCACGTCGGTGCACTCGCGTCGCGCCTGAACTGGCTGCGCGCCGGTGTGCTCGGCGCCAACGACGGCATCGTCTCCGTCGCCGGCCTGGTCGTCGGTGTCGCGGCGGCCACCACCGACCGCGGGCCGATCCTCACTGCCGGGCTGGCGGGCCTGGCCGCCGGCGCCGTGTCGATGGCCCTCGGCGAGTACGTGTCGGTCAGCACACAACGCGACAGCGAGCGGGCGCTGCTGGCGAAGGAACGTGTCGAGCTGTCGACCATCCCCGAGGCCGAACTCGACGAACTGGCCTCGCTCTACGAGGACAAGGGGCTGTCGCCGGCGACCGCGCGGAAGGTCGCCGAAGAGCTCACCGCGCACGACGCGTTCGCCGCGCACGCCGAAGCCGAACTGGGCATCGACCCCGACGAGCTCACCAACCCGTGGCAGGCCGCGATCGCGTCGGCGATCTCGTTCACGGTGGGCGCGATCCTGCCCATGCTCGCGATCCTGCTGCCACCGGCCAGCGCCCGGATCCCGGTCACCTTCGTGGCGATGCTGGCGGCGCTCGCGATCACCGGCAGCCTCAGCGCCCGACTAGGCGGCGCCAGCCGACCCCGCGCCGTGCTGCGCGTGGTGACCGGCGGCGCACTGGCGATGGCCGTCACCTACGGGATCGGCCAGCTACTCGGCGTCGCCGGCGTCTGACGCCCGTCCCGCCGACTCGCCCAGCAGCCATTCCTCGAAGGCCGCGTTGCACAGGCACGCCGGGGACCTCCGCGCCCGCAGCAACGCCACCGCACCGGCCGGGTCCGCCTCCCCGGACAGCACCATCGCCCGCGCCGCGACGAGACTCGAACGGTTGAGCCCCACCTGGCAGTGCACCAGCACCGGCCCGGTCTCCCGGCACACGTTCACCCACGCCGCGAGCGCGTCGACCTGATCGAACCCCTGCTCGGCGCTGTCGTACATGCGCACGTACATCTCGGAGTCGATGTTGTGTCGGATGTCGTACTGCTCCCACGGGTAGAGCGACACGAGGTGGACGACGAAGTCCGGGAGGACCAGGCCGTCCCGGCAGCCGCCCTGCCACAGGTTCGGGGCGATCTCGCTGATCACCGGAACGTCGAACGGGATGTGCCCGTGCGCGGTGATCCCGACCAGGTGCTGCCGCATCGGGTCGATCTGGATGTCGATCGCGGTGGGGTCGACCGCCGTGGGGTCGACCGCCGTGGGGTCGACCAAGTCGTCGTTCACGCTCGGGTCCGTTCGGGTCGCGGCCAAGACTTCCTGAGGATTCCAGTATCTCCGTTTTCCGCTGAGAGGCGCCGAAAAGCGCACCGAACGGACATGCGGTGGCCGGTAGAGGATCACGCAGTAGGCGCGGGGAGCCCGTCACATCGGTGCGTCTTCACCCCAGACGTGCGCCGCGTAGCGCGGGCAGGTCTCGTCGTCGTCCAGATCGTCGAGACACCTCGCCAGCTCCGGAACGTTGTGCAGTGCAGCGAAGGACATGAGCAGATACCGAAGGTCGCGCTCGTTCCCGATGGGAAACGCCGACTCGGCGGCGGCCAGTTCGAGCGCGCGGGCGAGGGCTGCTCGATAGGCGGACTCGACGGTGTCCGGTACGGCGAACAGCGGATCCGATCCGGGCTCCCAATCGGCCGCGATGAGGCCGAACACGGTGACGTACTCGAACCGCGCGCCGGGCGGTAGCGATTCGGCAATGCGCACGAGGTGAGGGAATGCCGCGATGGCCGCCGGCCACGTCGTGCCTTCCGAGCACAGGGCAGGCCAGCCGTCCGCGAAGTGCGCAGCGTCCGCGGGATCTCGGGAAAGCTCCGTCAGCCACTTCGGCACCCAGGAACCGTCGCCCTCCCGTGTCGGTAGCGACGCCCAGGCGGGGTCGTCGAAGGGCAGCGCGGATTGGATCACGTGTTCGCTCTCCTCGGAGATTCGGACCGTTCCTGGACGACGATCTCCAGGTCGTCGCGACGGCATCGAGCGCTGCGAGCACCCCAGCGACTGTCGGCAGAATGTCGGCATGCCGACGAAGATGGACCCTGGGGAATGAAAAACCCCTGGACTGCATGCTCTCTGCAGTCCAGGGGGATTGTTGCCGTGGGCGCGGAGGGTTTCGAACCCCCGACCGCTGGTGTGTAAAACCAGAGCTCTACCACTGAGCTACACGCCCGAAATCCGGCGACGAATGCCGCCGGAATCGCTTCAGGACTTTAGCGCGGTGAGCGCTTTCTCCCAAGCTGCCTGGTCACGGGGTTCGCCGGGACCGTTCATCTCCGCAAAGCGAATGATGCCGTCCTTGTCGATCGCGAAAGTGCCGCGATTGGCGAAGCCGAGCTTGTCGTTGAACACCCCGTACGCCTCGGCGACGGCGCCGTGCGGCCAGAAGTCCGACAGCAGCGGGAAGGTGTAGCCCTGCTCGGCGGCCCAGATCTTGTGGGTCGGCGACGGCCCGACGGAGATCGCGAGGATCTCGGCGTCGTCGTTCTGGTACTTCGGCAACTCGTCGCGCACCCGGCACAGTTCGCCCTGGCACACACCGGTGAACGCGAGCGGGTAGAAGACGAGGAGGACGTTCTTCTTGCCACGGAAGTCGGAAAGCGTGACTTCCTGGTTGTTCTGGTCCTTGAGCGTGAAATCGGGCGCGGTGGCGCCCACCTCGAGAGGCATGCCTGGTCCTAACGTCGGGTACGTCGGCGCATCCTCCACGACAAACCTACGCCGCGCGGATGAACGGAACTGGAGTTACGGGGGTCGATCAGCGCTTGGGCGCGCGCGCCTTCGGCTGCACCAACCGGCTGCCGCTCCACGACCCGAGGTTCGCGGCCGACGTCTGCGTCAGGCCGGCGGTCGGTGCGGATTCGGCGATCTCGCTGGGCTCGACGTGGCCGGGTCGACCCGTCTTGGGGGTCAGGACCCACACGAAACCGTCGTCCGACAGCGGACCGATGGCGTCCATCAGCGCGTCGACCAGGTCCCCGTCACCGTCACGCCACCACAGCAGCACGACGTCGACGACCTCGTCAGAGTCCTCGTCGACCATCTCGCCACCGATGGCCTCCTCGACCGAGACGCGCAGTTCTTCATCGGTGTCCTCGTCCCAGCCCAGTTCCTGAACCACCATGTCGTGGATAACGCCGAGTTTCTGAGCGTAGTTCTGAGCGTCCTCCGCGGCGACCACGGTGGTGTCCTCCTCTGTTCGGTGGGGCGCGAAATTCGCAGACCCCGGTCGGGACCGAGCATGTGTCGATCAATAGTGGAAAGCGAACATGGTCGAAGCCTTTAGCGCAAGCCGACGAACCCGAAAATCTCGAGAAAGTGTCGCCAGGAGGCCCCGTACCGCCCGGATCAGGGCAAATCCCCGACCGAACGGGCGGTCGCGACGCGCCGGGTACCGAACAACCGGAGCGGGGGTGCTCAGTTCGTCTGGATGGTGAAAGATGAGTGCTGCGCCATATTCATATGGAAACTCGGTAGGTCCTAACAAGGACCGACCGGATGGAGCGGACGCGACACCGCGCGTCCCACCACAATGAGGAGCACACCTTGTCAGACCTGATCCAGGGGCCCGCGTCTCAACCGAACGCCGACACACCAGGCGTCTCCGGAGGGGCCTCGTCACCCGCTGCGAACGCGCAGCCCGGCACCGACGGCCGGGTCCGCGTCATCCGCGAAGGGGTGGCTTCCTATCTGCCGGACATCGATCCGGACGAGACCAGCGAGTGGCTCGAATCGTTCGACGGCCTGCTCGACCGGGCCGGCCACGCCCGCGCCCGGTATCTGATGCTGCGCCTGCTCGAGCGCGCCGGCGAGAAGCATGTCGCGATCCCCGCGCTCACCTCGACCGACTACGTCAACACGATCCCGACCGAGAACGAGCCGTGGTTCCCCGGTGACGAAGAGGTCGAGCGGCGGTACCGCGCCTGGATCCGCTGGAATGCCGCGATCATGGTGCATCGCGCCCAGCGACCGGGTATCGGCGTGGGCGGTCACATCTCGACCTACGCGTCGTCCGCGGCGCTGTACGAGGTCGGCTTCAACCACTTCTTCCGCGGCAAGGATCACCCCGGTGGCGGTGACCACATCTTCGTCCAGGGGCACGCCTCGCCGGGCATCTACGCCCGCGCGTTCCTCGAGGGGCGCATCCCGGCCGAGCAGCTCGACGGGTTCCGTCAGGAGGCCAGCCACGCCCAGTCCGGCGGCGGCCTGCCGTCGTACCCGCACCCGCGTCTGCTCCCCGACTTCTGGGAGTTCCCGACGGTGTCGATGGGCCTGGGGCCCATGAACGCCATCTACCAGGCGCGTTTCAACCACTACCTGCACGACCGCGGCATCAAGGACACCGCCGACCAGCACGTGTGGGCGTTCCTCGGCGACGGCGAGATGGACGAGCCCGAGTCGCGGGGTCTCGCGCACGTCGCGGCCACCGAGGGCCTGGACAACCTGACGTTCGTCGTCAACTGCAACCTGCAGCGCCTCGACGGCCCGGTCCGCGGCAACGGCAAGATCATCCAGGAGCTGGAGTCGTTCTTCCGCGGCGCCGGCTGGAACGTCATCAAGGTCGTGTGGGGCCGCGAGTGGGACTCGCTGCTGCACGCCGACAAGGACGGCGCGCTCGTCAACCTCATGAACGAGACGCCGGACGGCGACTACCAGACGTACAAGGCCAACGACGGCGCCTTCGTCCGCGAGCACTTCTTCGGTCGGGATCCGCGCACCAAGGCCCTCGTCGCGGACATGAGCGACCAGGAGATCTGGAACCTCAAGCGCGGCGGCCACGACTACCGCAAGATCTACGCGGCGTACGCGGCGGCGATGGCGCACAAGGGCCAGCCGACGGTCATCCTGGCGCACACCATCAAGGGCTACACCCTCGGCAAGCACTTCGAGGGCCGCAACGCCACGCACCAGATGAAGAAGCTCACCCTCGACGACCTCAAGCGTTTCCGCGACATCCAGCGGATCCCGATCTCGGACGCGGAACTCGAGAAGGATCCGTACCTGCCCCCGTACTACCACCCGGGGCCGGATTCGCCGGAGATCCAGTACATGCTGCAGCGTCGCAAGTCGCTCGGCGGGTTCCTGCCGTCGCGCCGCACCGACGCCGCTCCGCTCGCCCAGCCGGCGGACAAGACGTACGACGTCGTCCGCAAGGGTTCGGGCAAGCAGGAGGTCGCGACGACGATGGCCGTCGTGCGCATCCTCAAGGAACTGTTGCGCGACAAGGAGATCGGCAAGCGCATCGTCCCGATCATCCCCGACGAGGCCCGCACGTTCGGCATGGACTCGTGGTTCCCGTCGCTGAAGATCTACAACCGCAACGGCCAGCTGTACACGTCGGTCGACGCCGAACTGATGCTCGCCTACAAGGAGAGCTCGGTCGGACAGATCCTCCACGAGGGCATCAACGAGGCCGGCTCGACGGCGTCGTTCACCGCGGTGGGCACGTCGTACGCCACGCACGGCGAGCCGATGATCCCGGTGTACATCTTCTACTCGATGTTCGGGTTCCAGCGGACCGGTGACGGCCTGTGGGCCGCGGCCGACCAGATGGCCCGCGGCTTCGTGCTCGGCGCGACCGCCGGCCGCACCACCCTCACAGGTGAGGGCCTGCAGCACGCGGACGGTCACTCGCTGCTGCTGGCGTCGACCAACCCGGCCGCCGTCTCCTACGATGCGGCGTTCTCGTTCGAGATCGCGCACATCGTCAAGGACGGCCTGCGCCGCATGTACGGCGGAACGCCCGGCGTGGACGGGTTCGGCGGAGAGAACATCTTCTACTACCTGACCGTCTACAACGAGCCGTACCAGCAGCCGGCCGAGCCGGAGAACCTCGACGTCGACGGCCTGCTCAAGGGCATCTACCTGTACAAGCGCGCCGAGAACAGCGGCCCGCGGGCCCAGATCCTGGTCTCCGGCGTGACGATGCCGGACGGTCTGCGGGCGCAGCAGCTGCTCGCCGACGAGTGGGGTGTCGCAGCGGACGTGTGGTCGGTGACGTCGTGGGGCGAACTGCGCCGCGAGGGCATCGAGTGCGAGCGCGAGGCGCTGCACAACCCGGGCATCGACGCACCGCAACCGCACGTCACCCGTGTCCTCTCGCAGGCCCAGGGTCCGTTCGTGGCGGCGTCGGACTGGATGCGGGCGGTGCCGGACCAGATCCGCCAGTGGGTCCCCGGCTCCTACACCACGCTCGGCACCGACGGGTTCGGCTTCTCCGACACCCGTCCGGCCGCGCGCCGGTTCTTCAACGTCGACGCCGAGTCCATCGTGGTCGCGGTGCTCTCGGCGCTGGCGAAGTCGGGCGAGGTGGAACGGTCGAAGGCCGTCGAGGCGGCCGCGCGCTACCGGATCGACGACGTGCTCGCCGCACCGGAGCAGACGTCGGATCCCGGCGTCGCGTGACGCCGGGCCGATCGAGCTGATCGGCCGCGGCGAACACGGAACACGCTGAACGCCCGTCGCCGGCACGAGTGTCCTCGGACCTCGTGCCGGCGGCGGGCGTAAGTTCCTTTTCATGGCCGCGGATCAGCCCGAGACGTCGAACCCTTCCCCGCCCGCGCGCGCGGAGCACCCGGCACCGCCGCAGCCCCGCCGCGCGCGCTACCAGCCGCCGGCCCCGAACCCGACGGGGAGGCCGAGCCGCGACTCCCTGCCCGACGCGCTGCTGCGCCGCGTCAAGCAGTTCTCCGGCAGGCTGTCCACCGAGGCGATCGCCTCGATGCAGGATCAGCTGCCCTTCTTCGCCGACCTCGACGCCGAGCAGCGCGCGAGCGTCCAGATGATCGTCCAGAGGTCGGTGGTCAACTTCCTGGAATGGCTCACCGACTCCGACAGTGACATCCGGTTCACCATCGACGCGTTCCAGGTGATCCCGCAGGATCTCGCCCGCCGGCTGACCCTGCGGCAGACCGTCGACATGGTGCGGGTGGCGATGGAGTTCTTCGAGCAGCGACTGCCCGCGCTCGCCCGGAACGACCGGCAACTGGTCGCGCTCACCGAGTCGATCCTGCGGTACGGCCGTGAGCTCGGTTTCGCGGCGGCGTCGGTGTACGCGAGCGCGGCCGAGTCGCGCGGCGCATGGGACACCCGACTCGAGGCCCTGGTCGTCGACGCGGTGGTCCGCGGCGACACGGGATCCGACCTGCAGTCGCGCGCCGCGACCCTGAACTGGAATGCGACCGCACCGGCGACGGTGATCGTGGGTACTCCCCCGCCCGAAGAGAGCGTCTCGGTGATCGGCACGGTGCACACCACCGCCCAGAAGCATGGCCGGGCCGCGCTCGCGGTGGTCCAGGGCGAGCGGCTCGTGATGGTGGTGAGCGGCGAGTTGCACGGCAGCAAGGGCGCCCACGAGTTCGTACACGAGTTGATGGAGAGCTTCTCGGACGGTCCGGTGGTGATCGGTCCGACCACCCCGACCCTGGGCGCGGCACACTTCAGCGCGGTGGAGGCGCTCGCCGGAATCGAGGCCGTCGTGGGCTGGCGGGGCGCGCCCCGACCCGTGTTTGCCGCCGAGCTGTTACCCGAACGTGCCCTGCTCGGAGATACCGCCGCGGTGGCCGCCCTCAATGAGCGTTTGATACAGCCGTTGTCGACCGCCGGGACCTCGCTCGCGGAGACGCTCGACGCCTATCTGGACTCGGGGGGCGCGGTGGAAGCCTGTGCGCGCCAGCTGTTTGTTCATCCAAATACGGTTCGGTACCGATTGAAGCGAATTTCAGAAATCACGCGACGGGATCCAACCAACCCGCGTGACGCGTATGTGCTCCGCGTCGCAGCGACAGTCGGCCGACTTGCCCAAACGCGCGTTCAATCTACGACTTCCGACTCATCCGTCACAAATTTCACATTCCGGAACGTGGGGGCGTAACACTGGAGCGTCCGAATCCGATAGCGGCCGCCGACGTGCTTTTTTGTGGGAAACCTACAAAACACCTGTCCAGAGTTCATCCTCGACAACATCTCGCGCAGGCGGGGTGAACGTGTTCTCTTGTAGACGTGATTTCGTTGCTAGCCCCGGGTCAGGGCTCCCAGACACCCGGCATGCTCAGCCCCTGGCTGGAGCTGCCGGGCGCACACGATCGCGTGGCGTTGTGGTCGAAGGCTTCCGGTCTCGACCTCGCGCGCCTCGGCACCACGGCGTCGGCGGAGGAGATCACGGACACCGCCGTGACTCAGCCGCTCGTGGTGGCCGCCGCACTCCTCGCGTACGAGGAACTCGAACGCCGCGGGCTCGTCCCGGCGGACACGATCGTCGCCGGCCATTCCGTCGGTGAACTCGCCGCCGCGGCGGTCGCCGGAGTTCTCTCCGCCGACGACGCGGTGATGCTCGCCGCGATCCGCGGTGGCGAGATGGCGAAGGCGTGCGCGCTGGAGCCCACCGGCATGTCCGCGGTTCTCGGCGGTGACGAGGACGCGGTCCTGTCACGGCTCGAGGAACTCGACCTCACACCGGCCAATCGCAACGCGGCCGGTCAGATCGTCGCGGCGGGTCGTCTGGACGCCCTCGAGCAGCTCGCAGCGAATCCGCCGGAGAAGGCCCGCGTCCGCGCCCTGCCGGTTGCGGGTGCGTTCCACACTCGGTTCATGGCACCCGCGCAGGACGCCGTCGCCGAGGCTGCATCGCGGATCGCACCCAGCGATCCCGTCCGCACCCTGCTCTCCAATTCGGACGGCGCGCCGGTGTCCTCCGGCGCCGACGCCCTGGCTAAGCTGGCCGCGCAGGTGACCCGACCTGTGCGTTGGGACCTGTGTACCGCGAGCCTGCGGGCCGCTCAGGTCTCGGCGATCGCGGAACTTCCTCCGGCAGGCACCCTCATCGGGATCGCCAAGCGCGAGATGCGCGGCACACCGACCGTGCCGCTCAAGGAGCCCGGGGATCTTTCCGCACTGACCGAATTCACCGAAGACGGTTAGCTCGCCGCGCGCTCACGATGCGCGTGCCGGGTCGGCCCCGGCTGATCCGAAAACCGAAGACACGAAACATCGAATGAAGAAGGGAGCCACGTAGTGGCCGCCAACCAGGAAGAAATCATCGCCAACCTCGCCGAGATCATCGAAGAGGTCACCGGCATCGAGCCGTCCGAGGTCACGATCGAGAAGTCGTTCGTCGACGACCTCGACATCGACTCGCTGTCCATGGTCGAGATCGCGGTCCAGACCGAGGACAAGTACGGCGTGAAGATCCCGGACGAGGATCTGGCCAGCCTGCGTACCGTCGGCGATGTCGTCTCGTACATCCAGAAGGTCGAGGCCGAGGGCGGCGAGGCAGCAGAGACCGTCAAGGCCAAGCTCGAGGCCGCCAAGAACGACGACGAGTGAGCCAACCGTGACTTCCGCTTCTACCCGAGGGAGATTCCCCAACATCGTCGTCACCAGCCTCGCGGCTACGACGTCGGTTGCCGGAGATGTGGATGGCACGTGGAAGGGCCTGCTGGCCGGTGAGAGCGGCATCGACGTGCTCGAGGGCTCGTTCGTGGAGGAATTCGACCTACCTGTGCGTTTCGGTGGCCAATTGAAGGTCCCGTTCGACGACGCACTGAGCCGGGTCGAGATCCGCCGGATGAGTTTCGTCGAGCGTCTCGCTCTGGTTCTGGGTCGGCAGGTCTGGCAGAACGCCGGCAGCCCCGAGGTCGACAAGGATCGTCTCGGGGTTGTCATAGGCACCGGACTCGGTGGCGGCGAGGCTCTCGTCGACGCCGTGGACAAGCTGCGGACGGGTGGCTACCGCAAGGTGTCGCCGTTCGCGGTTCAGATGGTGATGCCGAACGGACCGTCGGCCACCGTCGGACTCGAACTCGGCGCGCGCGCCGGTGTCATCACGCCGGTATCGGCGTGTTCGTCCGGGTCGGAGGCCATCGCGCATGCGTTCCGCATGATCGCGATGGGCGACGCGGACATCGTCGTCACGGGCGGAGTCGAGGGCAGTATCGACTCCGTGCCGATCGCGAGCTTCGCAATGATGCGCGCGCTCAGCACCCGCAACGACGACCCGAAGGCGGCCTCGCGCCCCTTCGACAAGGACCGGGACGGGTTCGTCTTCGGTGAGGCCGGCGCCATGATGGTCCTCGAGACCGAGGAGCATGCGAAGGCACGTGGGGCGACGATCCACGCCCGACTGCTGGGCACGGGAATCACCTCGGACGGCTACCACATCGTGGCACCCGATCCGGCGGGCACCGGGGCGGCTCGCGCCATGACCCGGGCCATCGAGACCGCAGGTCTCACCAAGTCCGACATCAAGCACATCAACGCACACGCCACCGCGACTCCGATCGGCGACATCGCCGAGAGTCTCGCCATCAAGGCCGCGGTCGGTACTCACGCTGCGGTGTATGCGCCCAAGTCGGCTCTGGGCCACTCGATCGGCGCCGTCGGCGCCCTCGAGGCTGTGCTCACGGTCCTGAGTGTGCGTGAGGGCGTCATTCCCCCCACGCTCAATCTCGACAACCAGGATCCGGAGATCGATCTGGACGTCGTGAAGGGTGAACCCCGGTACGGCGACATCGATTTCGCGATCAACAATTCGTTCGGTTTCGGTGGGCACAACGTCGCGCTCGCCTTCGGCCGGGCATAACCCAGCCGAATTCGCTGGATTGCCAGGTGGGGGCCCCGCACCCGGGGTCCCCACCCCCGAACCTTCGCCCCACGTGGGCTTGCTCAGGAGGACACGATGACCGTCTTGGCTCCCGCGACGCAGTCCGAAGCATCGACCGATCCGCGCGATCCGCTCGCGCGTCTCGCCAAGCTGTTCGATGCCGGTACCGTCGCTCCCCTACATGACCGCGACAAGTCCGGTGTGCTCGCCGCCGCCGGCGAGATCGACGGCGTCCGCACCATCGCCTACTGCTCGGACGCCACCGTCATGGGCGGCGCGATGGGCGTCGAAGGCTGCAAGCACATCGTCGACGCGATCGACACCGCCATCGCCGAGAAGGCGCCGGTCGTCGGCCTGTGGCATTCGGGCGGCGCCCGACTCGCCGAGGGTGTCGAGGCCCTGCACGCCGTCGGCCTGGTCTTCGAGGCCATGGTGCGCGCGTCGGGTCTGGTGCCGCAGATCTCGGTCGTGCTGGGCTTCGCCGCCGGCGGCGCCGCGTACGGTCCCGCGCTCACCGACGTCGTGATCATGGCTCCCGAGGGCCGCGTGTTCGTCACCGGCCCCGACGTCGTCAAGAGCGTCACCGGTGAGCAGGTCGACATGGCGACCCTCGGCGGACCCGACACCCACAGCAAGAAGTCCGGCGTCGCGCACATCGCCGCGCGTGACGAGGACGACGCCTACCACCGCGCCCGCCGCCTCGTGTCGATGTTCTGCGAGCAGGGCGAGTTCGATCTCGCCGCCGCCGAGCACGGCGACACCGATCTGCGTGCGCTCATGCCGGAGTCGGCCAAGCGTGCCTACGACGTGCGCCCGATCGTGCACGAGTTCCTCGACAACGTCGAGGGCGAGTCGAGCTTCGAAGAGCTGCAGGGCAACTGGGCTCGCAGCATCGTCACCGGCGTGGGCCGCCTCGGTGGTCGCACGGTCGGCGTGATCGCGAACAACCCGCTGCGCCTGGGTGGTTGCCTCAACTCCGAGAGCGCCGAGAAGTCCGCCCGCTTCGTCCGGCTGTGCAACGCGTTCGGCATCCCGCTCGTCGTCATCGTCGACGTCCCCGGCTACCTGCCGGGAGTGAGCCAGGAGTGGGAGGGCGTCGTGCGCCGCGGCGCGAAGCTGCTGCACGCGTTCGCCGAGGCCTCGGTCCCCCGCGTCACGCTGGTCACCCGGAAGATCTACGGCGGCGCCTACATTGCGATGAACTCCCGCGCGCTCGGCGCGACCGCCGTGTACGCGTGGCCGGAGTCCGAGGTCGCGGTCATGGGCGCGAAGGCTGCCGTCGGCATCCTCCACAAGCGTGCTCTCGCGGCCGCTCCGGAGGAGGAGCGCGAGGCGCTGCACGAGCGCCTGGCCGCCGAGCACGAGGCCATCGCCGGCGGTGTCGGCCGGGCCATCTCGATCGGCGTCGTCGACGAGACGATCGATCCCGCCAAGACCCGCAGCGTCATCACCGCGGCGCTCGCCGCGGCCCCCGCGAACCGCGGTCAGCACAAGAACATTCCGCTGTAAAGACTCCAGCATTCCGAAGGGCCCCGCGTCGACGCGGGGCCCTTCGGCGTCCGGAACGGCACGCGGACCCCACAACGATCTTCGCGGTCTACCCCACGTTCCGATGCAGCCAGGTGACTTCCGCCCCTTCGCCACCACTGCGGTAGGGCTCGAGCACGTCGTCCCAGGGGGTGCCCAGCGCATACTCGACGGCGGTCGCGAACTCGTCTCGCCCCTTCGCCAGCAGCGCGCGCAATTGCATCTCGCCGACCACGACGTCCCCGTTCGCGCTCATGGCACCGCGCCACAGTCCCAGTCCCGGCGCATGCCCGAATCGTTCGCCGTCGACGCCGTCGCTCGCGTTCTCCGTCACCTCGAAGTACAGCAGCGGCCACGCCCGCAGCGCGCCGGCCAACCGGGCCCCCGTACCTACCGGACCGGCCCAGTCACAGGTTGCCCGGAGTGTGCCGTCGGATGCGGGCTGCGCGGTCCAGCGCAGGTTGGGGCGGGCATCGAGAATCGAGGCGAGTGCCCACTCGACGTGTGGACACACGGCCGCCGGCGACGAGTGGACGTAGATCACTCCGGTCGTCGCGTCCGCGAACTGGTTCAACGAGCGCACTGCAACACCTCCAGCCTCGACGAGGGACGTCTTCCCCAACGACCTCGCCCGGGAACTGGAGCCTCATGTGCCGCACCGCGACACACAGTGCATCAGTGTGCCCTGTGATGCCACTGTTACGCCAGTGATAGCAGTAAATTGATCTACCCGCGTGCCCGCAGCCCCTCCAGCACGGCGTCGCTGACCTCGGGCCACAGCGGCTTGGCCCAGTCGCCGAAGGCCCGGTCGGTGAGCACGACGCACGCCGCGTCGACCTGCGGATCGACCCAGAGGAATGTGCCGGACTGGCCGAAGTGTCCGTAGGTGTCCGACGAGTTGCCGACACCGGTCCAGTGGGGGCTCTTGCCGTCTCGGATCTCGAAGCCGAGACCCCAGTCGTTGGGGCGCTGCGGGCCGTATCCGGGGAGCAGGCCCGCCAGCCCCGGGAACTGCACGGTGGTGGCTTCGGCGTGGGTCTGGGGCGAGACCAGCGTGGGCCTCAGCAGTTCGGCGGCGAATCGACTCAGGTCGTCGACACTGGCCTGCGCACCGTGGCCGGCCGGCCCGACGAGCGCGGCCGTCGCCATCCCCAGCGGCGCGAACACGGCCTCGGCGACGTAGTCGGCGAAGGGAATGCCGCTCTCGGCCTCGACGAAGTCCGCCAGCACCTCGAAGCCGGCGCTGGAGTAGATGCGCTTGGCGCCCGGTTCGGCCTGCACCTTGTGTTCGCCGAACGCGAGGCCCGACGCGTGCGCCAGCAGGTGCCGCACCGTCGAACCAGGTGGACCGGCGGGCTGGTCCAGGTCGATCGCCCCCTCCTCGACCGCGACGAGGGCGGCGTACGCGCACAGCAGCTTCGTGACCGACGCGAGCGGGTAGACCCGCTGCCGGTCACCGAAATGCGCAACGCCTCGGCCACCGTCGTAGACGACGGCGGCCGAGGCGTTGTCCACCGGCCATTGCCCGATCCGATCGAGAGTCTGCACCCGATCAGATTACGAGAGATGCCCGATCGGCGATTTACCAGTCCGCTTCGGTGTAGCGGATGACGCCGCGGATGTTCTTGTTGTCGAGCATGTCCTGGTAGCCCTCGTTGACCTGCTCGAGCGAGTAGGTGTTGGTGACCATGTCCTCGAGGTTGAGCAGACCGGCGCGGTACAGGTTCAGCAGGTTCGGGATGTCCACGCGGGCGTTGCAGCCACCGAAGATGTTGCCCTTGAGGTCCTTCTGCAGCATCGAGAGCAGGAACGAGTTGAGCTTGACGTCCATGTCGGCCATGTGACCCATGGCGGTGACGACGCAGCGACCGTTCTTCGCGGTGAGCGTGAGGGCCGGGTCGACGTACTCACCCTTCATCTCACCGACCGTGATGATCGTCTTCTGGCACATGCGACCCCACGTGATCTCCATGATCGGGACGATCGCCTCTTCCATCGACGGGAAGGCGTGCGTGGCACCGAACTTGAGCGCCTGCTCCCGCTTGAACTGCGACGGGTCGATCGCGAACACGTGGCGCGCGCCCGACGCGACGGCGCCCTGCAGCGCGCTCATGCCGACACCGCCGACACCGATGATCGCGACCGAGTCACCCGGCTTGACCTCGGCGATGTTCGTCGCCGAACCCCAACCGGTGGGGACGCCGCAGCCGACGAGGGCCGCGAGCTCGAACGGGATGTCCTTCTCGATCTTCACGACGGAGGACTCGTGCACCGTCATGTAGGGCGAGAACGTGCCCAGCAGGCACATCGGGATCACGTTCTCGCCGCGGGCCTGGATGCGGTAGGTGCCGTCGGCAATGGCCTGACCGCTGAGCAGCCCCATGCCGAGGTCGCACAGGTTCGAGTGGCCCGAGGAACACGACGGACAGCGTCCACACGCCGGGATGAACGAGAGCACGACGTGGTCGCCGACCTCGAGATCCTTGACGCCCTCGCCGACCTTGGTGATCACGCCGGCGCCCTCGTGGCCGCCCATCGCGGGGTAGGACGGCATCGGCGTCGCACCGGTGACGATGTGGTGGTCGGAGTGGCACATGCCGGCGGCTTCCATGCGGATCTGCACCTCGCCGGCGACCGGGTCACCGAGTTCGATCTCCTCGACCGACCACTTCTCGTTGACGCCCCACAGCAACGCGCCCTTGGTCTTCATTGCAACCGCCCTTCCATACCTGACTACCGGTGGCTGTGACGATAGCCACAAATCTTTCAAATTGAAACATGTTCTAGGTGCTCGAAAGCTGGGCGGTCATTTCGACGGGAGGTTTGCGCAGGTCACGGCGCTGCAATGCAAACAGGCTCCTTGGCCGGTCGACCGTTCGGACCGCCGTCTGGACAGTTGTCCTCGGCGTGTCGCCGCGCCGCCTCACGCGTCCGGGCATCCGTCACGGCGGCGCCGCCGGGTCCGGTTCCCAGTAGTGCTCGATGGATCCGGAGGGGTCGTCGATCGACCTCGGCGACGGATGTCTGTCGTTGGCCGCCCCGTTCCACACCCGGCGACAGCGGGGTGCGGGCGGTACCGCGCCCTGCTGCGGGTTTTCGGGCCTACCCAGGACGAACTCCTCTGGCGCATAGGGGCGTTCTCCCCTACCTCCGGTGGGCCTATCGGGGGCAAGGTCGTAGGCAGAATGGATTTCGATGTTCGACCCGGGGAGGGGCGTGAAGAGGTTCCTGCCGTATTTCTCGTGCGCAGCAAGGGCCGAGAGGGTGTATCACGTGTTCGCGGACTGCCCGGTCGGCGTGGAGATCCCGAAAGCGCATCGCCGACCCGGCGTCGGTCCGGGCGGCGATCTGTACCAGAAGTGCGAGCATTGCCAGGGCTGGGACGCCGAACGGGACCGTCGACAGGCTGAGCGTCGTGCGCAGCGGGAACCCGAGTGGGCCCTCGGGTTCCCGGCCCCGACGAACCGCGATCGAGGCCAGGCCCAGGCCGCGGACGACCACCGCGAACCAAGTGATCCCGAGCCGACGCGCTGAGGGACCACGGGAGGGGTACGCCCGGAGGCCGGGACAGGCCGTCCCGACCCGCGGAGAAGCCAATACTCTTGCCGCTCAGGTGAAATCGTCGTTTGGCGGCGCGCCGGCGACGTCATGCGCACTCGCCTCGCACGTACCGTATCGATGCCGACACGGCTCCGATGTCGATGTCCCGCGTGCGGGGCGCCGCCGGGCCGCATCGCGATTGCCTCAGCGTGACCGGACGGGCGACGACCACCGAGTGATGTGGGGCGGGCGGGGCTCGAACCCGCGACCAATGGATTATGAGTCCACGGCTCTAACCGACTGAGCTACCGCCCCGTGCCGCGGCGAGAAACGCCGACAGCGGAATCGTACCGCCCGTATTCGACAGTTCCCGCCCGCGGGGTCGCGTATGTCGTGCGGAAGTCCGGGACTGTCGGTGGCTCGCAGCAGACTGACGGGCAGCGCCGGCGAGCACCGAGCTCCGGCGACAGCCGAAGGACCGTGAATGAGTAACTGGACCACCCGACCGATCTGCGCGTTCGATCTGGAAACCACTGGCCGAGATCCGCTCTCGGCGCGCATCGTGACCGCGTGTGTCGTCACCGTCGACGGCGACGGGCCTCGGCCGCGCAACTGGATGGTCGATCCGGGGGTCGAGATCCCTGCGGGCGCAAGTGCCATACACGGCATTTCCACGGCCCACGCCCGCGAGCACGGCCAGAACTACGCCTCGGGGTACCGGGAGATCCGGGAGGCCCTCACGGAGGCATGGGAGGCGGGTTACGCCGTCGTCGCCTTCAACGCCGCGTACGACCTCACCGTGATGGACGCCGAGGGGCGCCGCCTCGGCTTCGGTCCGCTACACGACTACGGACTGGTCCTGGACCCGTACGTGATCGATCGCGAGGTGGATCCCCGGCGCCGGGGCAAGCGCACGCTCGGCGCCCTGTGCGAGCACTACGGGATCGATCTCGGCTCCGCGCACCAGGCGGAGGCGGATGCCCTCGCCGCGGCCGAGTTGGCGCGCCTACTCCCCCAACGGTTCCCGCACCTCGCGGATCTCGACGACATGATGGCCAGCCAGACGACGTGGCACGCCGAACGCCAGCGCGACTTCCTCGAGTACCTGCGGCGCGAGGGCCGGGACACCTCCGACGTCGACGGCCGCTGGCCGATCCGCACCGCGGCCTGACACGCGGGCGGGCCGGACACCGGCCCGCTCCTGTCAGGACGGGATCCTGATCGTCGCCTCCCTGCCGATCCTCGGGTCGCTCGTGTGGTTCACGCTCGGGAGCAGGCCCGCCGTGCGTGGCAGTCCCGACCGTTCCTAGCGGCCTCACGGTCGTCCGGAACGGCCGGACGACACACACCACAAAACAATGAAGGCCCCCACCCGTGAGGGTGGGGGCCTTCCTTGGGAGCTCCCCCGGCTGGACTCGAACCAGCAACCGTTCGATTAACAGTCGAATGCTCTGCCAATTGAGCTACAGGGGATTGTCCTGCTCGGCGCTGCCCTTTCCGGCGGCGCCTGAGAAACTGTAGCCCATACCCCCACCCAAGTACCAAATCGCCTGACCAGAGCCCGATCGTGCAGGATGTACACAGGCACTTCGACGGGAGGAATCCGGAAATGTTGCGGTTGTTGGTAGGCGTTGCGGCGGGCTACGTCCTGGGCACCCGGGCCGGGCGGGCCCGGTACGAACAGATCAGCAAGGCCGCCAAGGCCGTGGCGACCAGTCCTGCCACCAAGAAGGCGATCGAGGTGGGCCGACAGAAACTGTCGGATTCGCTCAACACGCAGCCGAAGCTCGAACCGATGAAGCCGATCGACGAGCAGACGACGATCCTGGTCCCCCAGGACCAGTTGCGCCGGAAGTAGCGCCGCCGGAGGCGAGGGTCAGGCGATGCCCTCGCCGCTGGTGTCGCCGATGGCCTGGTCGAGCAGGCTGCGGCGGTACTGCTCGAGGGCCACGAGATCGCCCAGCAGGGAATGGAACTCGTCGGAGTCCGTGGTCGGCGAGATGCGCTGCAGCTTGGACTTGAGTTCGGCCACCTGCTCACCGACCCACACCTCCTGCAGTCGGGCCAGCACGCCCCGGATGTAGCGGGGCGCGGTGTCGTCGTCGGCGGGCAGCGGTTCCACCGCGAGTTCCATCACGATCGACTGCACGACGAGGTCGCCGGCGGCGCGGCCGACGGCGTCGACCCATTCGGCCCCGCCGAGCCCCGACGAGGTTCCGCCCGCGGCGCCGACCGCTTCGCGCACCGCGACGTAGGCCGGGTGTGTGAAGGTCTCGGGCGGGAGCGAGTCGAAGACGGTGCCGGCGATCGCGGGGTACTGCAGCGCCGCCTTGAGCGCGTCCCGCTGCGGCCACAGCGCCGGATCGTTCGGCCGCGGCCGTGACACCCCCGGCGCCGGACTCGGCGCCGAGGCTGCGGGCGCGACCGCGACGGGACGGCGCTTGGTCGGCGCGGATCCCCCGCCGCGCGCGAACTTGCGCGCCTCGTCCCGGACCCGGCGGCGCACCGTCGGGATGTCGTCCCATCCGACCCACCCCGACAACTGCACGGCGTACTGATCGCGCAGCGTCGACTCCTTGATCCGCGCCACCACCGGGACCGTGCGCCGCAGGGCCTCGACACGGCCCTCCGCGGTGTCCAGATCATGTTCGGCGAGAAGCGATTTGACGACGAACTCGAACATCGGGGTGCGCCGGGCGACGAGGTCGCGGACGGCCGCGTCACCCGACTGCTGGCGCAGCTCGCACGGATCCATCCCGTCCGGCGCGATCGCCACGAACGTCTGTCCGGCCATCTTCTGGTCGCCCTCGAACGCCTTCATCGCGGCCGCCTGGCCGGCGGCGTCGCCGTCGAAGGTGTAGATCACCTCACCGCGGAAATAGCTGTCGTCCATCAACAGTCGGCGCAGCATCGCGAGATGTTCGTCACCGAACGCGGTGCCGCACGACGCGACCGCGGTCTTCACGCCGGCCAGGTGCATCGCCATGACGTCGGTATAGCCCTCGACGACGACGGCCTGGTGCCCCTTGGCGATCTCGCGCTTGGCCAGATCGAGCCCGAACAGAACGTTCGACTTCTTGTACAGGATGGTCTCGGGGGTGTTGACGTACTTGCCGGGCATGGTGTCGTCGTCGAACAGCTTGCGGGCGCCGAAGCCGATGACGTCGCCCGCGAGATTGCGGATGGGCCACAGCAGCCGCCGATGGAACCGGTCGATCGGTCCGCGTCGGCCCTCCTTCGACAGGCCCGCGGCCTCGAGTTCCTTCGCGTCGAAGCCCTTGGCCATCAGGTGCTTGGTGAGGGTGTCCCAGCCGTCCGGGGCGTAGCCGCAGCCGAACTGGGCGGCCGCGGCGGCGTCGAAGTTGCGTTCGGTGAGGTAGTCGCGGGCGGCCTGCGCGTCGGGTTCCTTCAGCCGGGCCGCGTAGAACTCCTGCGCGGCGGCGTTCGCGGCCACCAGCCGCGCCCGGGTGCCGCGGTCGCGCTGGACCGACGGCCCACCGCCCTCGTAGGAGATCTGGTAGCTGATGCGGTCGGCGAGCTGCTCGACGGCCTCGACGAAGCTGACGTGCTCGATCTTCTGCAGGAACGAGTAGACGTCGCCGCCCTCGCCGCAGCCGAAGCAGTGGAAGTGTCCGTGGTTGGGCCGCACGTGGAACGACGGCGACTTCTCGTCGTGGAAGGGGCACAGCCCCTTCATGGAGTCGCCGCCCGCGCGCTTGAGCGAGACGTACTCGCCGACGATGTCCTCGATCCGGGTGCGCTCGCGAACGGCCGCGATGTCTCTGTCAGGAATTCGGCCGGCCACCTCGACAGTCTAGGCGCTCCGCACCCGTGCGCCTTTCTGGTAGCCCACACCACCGAAAAGGCGCACGGGCAGCCCCGCTGCCTACCCCCAGCTGGCCTGGGCCCCGAGGCTCTGCTTGTCGATCCGCTCGAGTCGGCTCTCGGTGCACGAGGCGATCTGGTCGACGATCACGCGCACCCGGGCGGCGTCGTCGTCCGCCGCGTTCCAGGCCGGCAGAAACAGCGGGTCCAGCCCGGCCGGTGCGGTCCGCAGCAGCCACTCCGCCACCCGGTGGACCCGGTCCCGCTGCCGATCCTGACGATTCTTGTGACCGTCGTCGGACATCACGTAGTGCAGCGCCACGGTCTTGAGCAGCGCCACCTCCGCCGCCACGATCGGCGGGACCTCGAGGTCCGCCTGGTAGCGCGCGAGCGGTCCGGGACCGGTGACGGCCCGGGTGCCGCTCACCGCGGCGGACGCGAACCGGCCCACCAGTTCGCTGGTGAGGTTCTTCAGCGCCACCGAACTGCTCAGGGTGCCGTCGTAGTCCCCGACCGCGGCCACGACCGGCAGCCGCGACAGTCGGTCGGCCGCCTCGACCAACTCGTCGACGATCAGGCCCCCGAACTGGGCGGCCCCCAATTCGGCGAGCGCCCGCACCTCCACCGGGTCGGCCAGCACGCGCAGGTCGATGCGGCCGGCGATCACGCCGTCCTCGACGTCGTGGACCGAGTACGCGACGTCGTCGGCCCAGTCCATCACCTGTGATTCCAGACACTTGCGCCCGTCGGGGGCGCCGGCGCGCACCCACGCGAGCACGTCCGCGTCGTCGTCGTACGCGCCGAACTTCGCGCCGGGCGCGGGGCGCGTCCACGGGTACTTGATCGCGGCGTCGAGCGAGGCCCGGGTCAGGTTGAGCCCGACGCTGCGACCCTGGGAATCGAGAACCTTCGGCTCGAGGCTCGTGAGGATGCGCAGGTTCTGCGCGTTCCCCTCGAAGCCGCCGCACTTCTCGGCGACCTCGTCGAGGGCCGTCTCCCCGTTGTGGCCGTACGGCGGGTGACCGATGTCGTGGGCCAGGCCGGCGAGGTCGACCAGATCCGGGTCGAGGCCCAGCCCGTCGGCGATGCCGCGGCCGATCTGCGCCACCTCGATCGAGTGGGTGAGCCGGGTGCGCGGGGTGTCGCCGTCGCGCGGACCGACGACCTGGGTCTTGTCGGCCAACCGCCGCAGCGCCGCCGAGTGCTGCACGCGCGCCCGGTCGCGGGAGAACGCCGATCGGTGCTGGGAGGCCTCCGCCGTCGGCACCAGCCCCGCCGTCTTGGGTGGCTCGGGCACCCGCCGTTCCAGATCGTGCGCGGTGTAGCCCGCGCGTGCCGCCGGACCGGTCACTGTCCCGCCGTGTACGGGAAGTCCGCGGAGAAGTGGGTGAGCTGATACCACAGCAAAGCGCCTGTCTCCCTGGTGATTCCGTGCAGCTGCGATTCGCGGGTGAGGACCGCGGGGCCCTGCCGGGTCGGCGCCGTCCACGCCTCGATGCCGGCGTCGCGCGCCATCGTCCGGGTCCGCAGCGAATGCCACGGGTCGCTCACGAGCGCCGCCGAACGCATCCCCTGCTGCCCCATCTCGCGGGCGACGGCCTCGATGCTGAGCAGGGTGTCCGAGCCCTCCTCGACCGCGGTGATCGCGTCCGCGGGCACACCCTCGTCGATCAGGAAGTTCTTGCCCGACGCGGCCTCGGTGTACTCGTCGCCCTCCTGCTTGCCACCGACCGTGATGATGGCCGGGGCCACGCCCTGCTCGTACAGCTGGCGGGCCTGATCCAGTCGGGCCCCGAACACCGACGACGGCGTCCCCGCGTACTGCGCCGCCCCAAGCACGACGATCGCGTCGGCCGGGGTGGTGTCGTTGATGCGCGCGACCTGCCAGACCCGGACCGCGGTTCCGCCGACGAGCACGACGCCGATCAGGATCGTGCCCAGTACCAGTCGGCTGACCCAACGTCCGACCGCGGCACCGAACGAGCGGCGCGGCGCGGGACGTGGGTACAGCTCCGGCGGGTCGTAGCTGGGCGCGGTACTCACTCCCCGATTCTGCACTACACCCCTCCCCGTACGCGGTGTGCGGCGCCGTCCCGACAAGTACAACGCCATGGGCCCACTACACGCGGGCCACTCGCAAGACCGCGCCGCGGCCCGATCGGTCGGCGTCGAATGGTGTTCGAGCACCTCCACAGACAGCCCCGACACTACCGAAGACCTCAAACCACTGCCCCCACACCCGAACCGGGTGCAGGGGCAGTGGGCGGCTCAGCTCAGCCGATCACCACTGCTGAATGACATCGAAGCGGCTACCCCAGATCGCGGGATCGTTCAGATCGAACTGAATGTATCCCCCACGAGCGACCGCCTCGTCGATCAGCTGCTGAGTCGTAGCGTTCGTGTACGGCCACGGAGTGTCGTAGATCGACCCGTCACCGAGATAGACGGCGACCTGATCCAGGGGCATGAAAGCGTCGATCACGGGGCCGGCGCCCAGATCGCGCAGTACCCGAGTCTCGTTCCGGTCGAACGAGATCCCCTGGTAGCCCTCCCCCGAGCGCGGGGAAACGGCCGATGCGGTGCCGGCAGCACCCACCATCAGCGCTGCCGCAGCAGCAGAAATCAGAGCAGCACCGATCATGCGAGTACGAAGCTTCAAGAATTTCCCTCCAGACTCCGGCCGACTTACCGGCCGGTCGGTTTTCAACGGCCTCGCATCGTAGCCCGAACTCCCGGGTGCAGAGACTGGGGGGGTAGGCGTCCCCGGACACTGGGGCTCAGCCGAGACCATCCTCGAACTGTGCCCGTGCACCCTCGACGATCGCGGCGGGATCTTCACCGGTCACTCGAGCGACCCGGTTGGCCAGATGCCAGATCATCCCCAACATCTCTTCCACCATCCCGTAGACCTCGCCGGGATTGTCGATCGTCTTGACGAACTCCTCGAGGTCGAGAAGCTGTCCATCACTACTCGTCATGTGCCCGAACGGACCAGCCATCGAAGCCGCCCTCTCGAAGTTGTCGACATTGCCCGCGGCACAGGCTATCGCGTGGGCGGGCGGTCATCGCTCGCTCGATGCGGTGGCGCCTTCGACCGCGAGAGAAGGCCCTCGCCGCGTCGGGGACACGCCAACCGGAGCGGTGGAAGAACTCTCTTCGACAATGCCGATGCGGGCAGGGCTACCAGCATTCGCCGGTAGCCCTGCCCGCATCGGCATTCTTCACGAGCTGTGTCAGCTCATGTTGCCGATCACGTTGTTCAGGATTCCGCTGACCACGTTGGTCATCGAACCCTGCGGGTCGGTGACGGATCCGAAGACCTGACCGGATCCGGTGTTCACCGAACCGAAGCCCAGATCCTCGAGGCTGCCCGAGCCGGCCTCGACGGGGTTCGGCTGACGGATGGTGACGCACACGCCCATCGGGTTGATGTTCCAGTTGCCGGCCGCGAGCACGATGTTGGTGCCGGCGCCGCTGTCGAGCTGCGCGCCGACCGTGGCGTTGTCCGGAACCTTGTAGGTGGTTTCCAGGGCGATGACTCCACCGCCTGCCGTGGTCCACCCGCCGCCCTTGACGATGACGGAATTGTTGGCGACGATGGCGGTACCGGTGACGTCCTCCCACTTCTGGTCCCCGATAAGCCATTTGACGTTCAGGCGAGCCTTCACCAACTGGAAGCCTGCCGGGTGGAAGTCACGGATCTCGTTGACGAGCGCTCCCGAACCGGACACCTTGGTGACGTAGGTGACGGTCTGCCCCGGTGCGACCTTGCCGTCGCCGACCACTTCCTTGCTCACGGTGTAGGGCGTCCAGAGGGAGCCGGCCCACTTGGAAGTGACCGACTGGTTGAGCGCGCACGCGGGCGCGGCTTGTGCCACCGAGGCACCGAGACCAACGGTGACGCCGGCCGTGAGAAGAGCCAGGGCGGCGGTTGCGGCCGCGGCGTGGCGGAGTGAGCGGCGTGACATGTAGAACTCCGTTCATTGGGTTGTACAGATCGTGAAAAGCCCGGGCAGAACTATAGCCAGTTTTCCTGAACGAGTGTCCAGTTTTGAGAAATGGCGGCGGCCGGCCGGCTGCCGACTCGTCTCGCCCGGTCGGCCGACCGAGCCGTCGCCGACGACGCGCCGCACCCGATAGATTCGTCGCATGGCCCACGCTCCGAGTCCGGCACAGTTCCCACGCGCAAGCCACCGATCCACGCACCGCTCACTGACCGCCACGGTCCTCGGCGCGCTGCTCTCGCTGGTGATCCTCACGTTCACTCCCGGGGCCGCGTCGGCCGAGACGCCGATGCGACTGCCCGAGCACATCACCGACGTCTCCGGGGTCCTCGACGCCGGGCAACGCTCCGACGTCCAGGACGCGCTCGACACCCTGTACGACGAGCACAAGGTGTCGCTGTGGGTGGTGTACGTGGCCGACTTCGACGGACTCTCCCCCGACGCCTGGACCGAGCGCACCGCCGCCATGAGCGGACTCGGCAACCGCGACGCGCTGCTCGCGGTCGCGACCACGGACCGCTCCTACTACTTCGACGTGCCCAAGGCACTGTCGGAGGTCACCAACTCGGAGATCGATTCGATCAACCAGGGCTCGGTGGAACCGGCCCTGCGCGAGCAGGACTGGTCCGGCGCCGCGATCGCCGCGGCGGGCGGACTCGGGGACGCGATGACCGCCACCCACACGTCGCTGAAGGTCCTCGGCATCGGGGCGGCGGTGCTCGTCGTCGCGGGCCTCGGCGTCTACCTCTATTCGCGCAAGAAGCGTGGCGAACGGCACGAGCAGTCCGTGGCCGCCGCCCGCGAGGTCGACCCGACCGATGCCGAGGCGCTTGCGGCGCTGCCCATTCCGACACTCGACACACTGGCGAAGGACGCGCTGGTCGACATGGACAACGCGATCCGCACCAGCGAGGAGGAACTGAACCTCGCGGTCGGCGAGTTCGGCGCGGACAACACCGCGCCGTTCACCAAGGCGTTCGAGCAGGCCCGCACGACGCTCGCGTCGGCGTTCACGATCCGCCAGCGCCTCGACGACGACATCCCGGAGACACCGCAGCAGCAGCGCCAGATGCTCGTCGAACTCGTCACGACGTGCGCCCGCGCCGACAAGGAACTCAATGCCCGTGTGGCCGAGTTCGACTCGATGCGCGACCTGCTCCTCGACGCCCCGGCCCGCCTGGACGCGCTCACCCAGGCCGTCGTCGCGCTGACGGTCCGGGTCCCGCAGTCGGACGCGACGCTGGCCACCCTCCGCACGGAGTTCCCGGCGTCCGTGCTCGCCACGATCGAGCACAACCCGGACATGGCCCGGGAACGGATCACGTTCGCCGAACAGAACATTGCGGCCGGGCGTGACGCGGTCGCGCTGCCGGCCGGCAAGCAGGGCCCGGCGGTGGTCGCGATCCGCGCCGCGGAGGGCGCACTCGACCAGGCCCGCACGCTCCTCGACGCGGTCGACCGCGCCGACACGGACATCCGGCACGCCATCGCGACGCTGCCGGACGCGATGGCGGACGTGCAGCAGGGGATCTCGACCGCGGCCGGCCTCGCCGCGCAGGGCGGGCAGAAACTCGCCGACGCGAAGTCCGCGGCGGAGGAGGCGCTGCGGAACGCCCAGGCCACCAAGGACACCGACCCGCTCGGCAGCTTCAGCAAGGTCGTCGAGGCCGACGCGAAACTCGACGCCGTCCTCGCCGAGGCGCAGGAGGCCAGACAGCAGGCCGACCGCGCCCGGGCCCGACTGAACCAGGACCTCACCGCCGCCCAGTCCCAGGTGACCGCCGCGGCGGACTTCATCTCGACCCGCCGCGGCGCCGTCGGCGCCGAGGCCCGGACCCGACTGTCCGAGGCGCAGCGGCACCTGCAGGCGGCGCAGCAACTGGCCGACTCGGATCCGTCGCAGGCCCTGCAGCATGCGCAGGCCGCGACCCAGTTGGGTTCGCGCGCGCTGTGGGCCGCACAGGCGGATGTGAACCGCTACCAGGACGACCAGCGCCCGCCGAGCGGCGGCGTCTCCGGCCGCGGCGGCAACGCGGCCGGCGCGATCCTCGGCGGCATCCTCATCGACAGCATGCTCCGCGGCGGGATGGGACGCGGCGGAAGCTGGGGCGGACGCGGCAGCGGCGGCTGGGGCGGCCCCGGCCCCGGTTCGTTCGGCGGTCCGAGCAGTTCGGACCGCATCGGTCGGGGGGGCGGCGGCCGCTTCTAGGCCCCGAAACGCCGAATGTCACATGCGTTCAGTCCAGATGAACGCATGTGACATTCGGTCGGGAAATCAGGCGCCGATCAGACGCTGGGCGAGGTAGCCCTCCACCTGGTCGAGGGCGACGCGCTCCTGCGCCATGGTGTCGCGCTCACGGATCGTGACCGCCTGGTCCTCGATGGTGTCGAAGTCGACGGTGATGCAGAACGGCGTGCCGATCTCGTCCTGGCGACGGTAGCGGCGGCCGATGGCGCCGGCGTCGTCGAACTCGATGTTCCAGTGCTGGCGCAGCGTCGTCGCGAGATCCTTCGCCTTGGGCGAGAGGTCGGCGTTGCGGCTGAGCGGCAGCACCGCGGCCTTGACCGGCGCCAGGCGACGGTCCAGCTTGAGCACGGTGCGCTTGTCGACGCCGCCCTTGGCGTTGGGGGCCTCGTCCTCGGTGTACGCGTCGACGAGGAACGCCATCAGCGAGCGGGTCAGGCCGGCCGCGGGCTCGATGACGAACGGCGTGTAGCGCTCACCGGACGTCTGGTCGAAGTAGCTCAGGTCGGTGCCGGACGCCTTGGCGTGCGTCGCGAGGTCGTAGTCGGTGCGGTTCGCGATGCCCTCGAGCTCGCCCCACTCGCTGCCCTGGAACTGGAAGCGGTACTCGATGTCGACGGTGCGCTTCGAGTAGTGCGACAGCTTCTCCTGCGCGTGCTCGTACAGGCGCAGGTTGTCCTTGTTGATGCCGAGGCCGGTGTACCAGTCCATGCGGTAGTCGATCCAGTACTGGTGCCACTCTTCGTCCTCGCCCGGCTTGACGAAGAACTCCATCTCCATCTGCTCGAACTCGCGGGTGCGGAAGATGAAGTTGCCCGGCGTGATCTCGTTGCGGAAGCTCTTGCCGATCTGGCCGATGCCGAACGGCGGCTTCTTGCGCGACGTGGTGAGCACGTTCGCGAAGTTCACGAAGATGCCCTGCGCGGTCTCCGGACGCAGGTAGTGCAGGCCGGTCTCGCTGTCGACCGGGCCGAGGTAGGTCTTGAGCAGGCCGGAGAACGCCTTGGGCTCGGTCCACTGGCCCTTGGTGCCGCAGTCCGGGCACACGATCTCGGTCATCGCAACGGCGTCCGGATCGTCGAGCTTGTTCTTCTCGGCGTACGCCTCCTGCAGGTGGTCCTGGCGGTGGCGCTTGTGGCAGTTGAGGCACTCGACGAGCGGATCGGTGAACACCTCGACGTGGCCCGACGCCTCCCACACCTGGCGGGGCAGGATCACCGACGAGTCGAGGCCGACGACGTCCTCGCGGCTGGTGACCATGTTGCGCCACCACTGCTTCTTGATGTTCTCCTTGAGTTCCACGCCGAGCGGACCGTAGTCCCAGGCCGACTTGGTACCGCCGTAGATCTCACCGCATGGGTAGACGAGTCCACGGCGCTTGGCGAGGTTGGCGACGGTATCGATCTTGGACTTGGGTGCCACTTGGCTGCTCTCCATCTGGGTAATAGATGCGTGGTTCACGTGCGGATTTCGCTCGTCCAGCCTATCGGTAGCCGCGACGGTGTCCCACGCGCCCGGTTGACATGCATTTTCGTGCATATCAAAATGGAATTGATTTGCAATAAGGCGGAGCGGTGCGACCCGGTCGACCGCATGTGAGGAGCTGCACAGTGAGTGTTGCCGACGCGGGCGACCTGCGAGCCGAGACGCACGACCACGGGCCGTGCGCGGAGACGCCCGCGGCACCGATGCCGTCGAAGGACACCCTCGTCGCGGCCGGCGAGATCCTGCGCGCGCTGGCCGCGCCCGTGCGGATCGCGATCGTGCTCCAACTGCGCGAATCGCAGCGCTGCGTGCACGAACTCGTCGGCGCGCTCGGTGTCACGCAGCCCCTGATCAGCCAGCACCTGCGGGTGCTCAAGTCCGCCGGCGTCGTCCACGGCGAACGCATCGGCCGCGAAGTGATGTATCGACTCGTCGACGACCACCTCGCGCACATCGTCATCGATGCCGTCGCCCATGCCGAGGAAGAAGGATGACCGAGAACGTGACGGACAGCACCACCCCGCGCGCCCGCGCCGTCGTCGGGGTGCGCTCCACCAAGCAGCGCAGCGCCATCTCGGCCCTGCTCGACGAGATCACCGAGTTCCGGTCCGCCCAGGAACTGCACGACGAACTCCGCAAGCGCGGCGAGGGCATCGGGCTGACCACCGTGTACCGGACCCTGCAGACGCTCGCCGAGGCCGGCACCGTCGACGTCCTCCGCACCGACACCGGCGAATCGGTCTACCGTCGCTGCTCGTCCGGGCACCACCACCACCTGGTGTGCCGCAGCTGCGGCTACACCGTCGAGGTCGACGGCCCCGCGGTCGAGCAGTGGTCGCAGACCATCGCCGACAGCAACGGCTTCACCGACGTCAGTCACACCGTCGAGATCTTCGGCAACTGCCGCGACTGCGCACGGGCGCAGTAGCGGCTACGCCAGCAGACCCGTCCGGGCGTCCTCCACACCGGCCAGCACCAGCAGCAGCATCGTCGCGAGCGGCGCGTCCGCCAGTCCCGTGGCTGGGAAGGTGTACCGCAGCACGACGTCCGCGAGTTTGCCGCGGGCGATCACACTGATCGTGCCGAACTGCGCCTGCGCGTTGCGCTCCGCTACCCGCTTGTGCAGCGCCGGCTTCAGCGTCCGGTCCCACGCCAGCACACCGGTCAGCGACAGCACGTCCAGGCCGTCGGCGAGGGTGACCGCCCGCATCGAACACAGAGCGCCGCCGTACTCGAACCGGAGCGAGCCGTCGTCGTCGGCGTCGACGGCCACGAATCCCTCGAGGGCCGCGCGGGTCCGGGCCTGCAGCACCGCGGCCGCATCCATGTCGTCGCTCACTGGTACTTCACGCCGCCGAAGCGACGGTCCCGGGACGCGTACTCGACGCACGCCGCCCACAGGTCGCGGCGGTCGAAGTCGGGAAACAGCTTCTCCTGGAACACCATCTCCGCGTAGGCGGCCTGCCAGATCAGGAAGTTCGACGTCCGCAGCTCGCCGGAGGGCCGCAGGAACAGGTCGACGTCCGGCATGTCGGGCTCGTCGAGGTACTTCGCGAACGTGGTCTCCGAGACCTTCTCGGGGTCGATCTCCCCGGCGGCGGCGCGGCGAGCGATTTCCCGTGCGGCGTCGGCGATTTCGGCTCGGCCACCGTAGTTGACGCACATCGTCAGCGTCATCACCGTGTTGTCCTTGGTGAGTTCCTCGGCGATCTCGAGCTCCTTGATGACGCTGCGCCACAGTCTCGGTCGCCGTCCCGCCCACCGGACCCGCACACCCATCTCGTGCATCTCGTCGCGACGGCGGCGGATGACGTCGCGGTTGAAGCCCATGAGGAACTTGACCTCGTCGGGGCTGCGCTTCCAGTTCTCGGTGGAGAACGCATACGCGGACAGCCATTTGACGCCGATCTCGATGCAGCCCGCGACGGTGTCCATGAGGACGTCCTCGCCGCGCTCGTGTCCGGCGGTGCGGGGCAGACCCCGCTCCTGCGCCCACCGGCCGTTGCCGTCCATCACGAGCGCCACGTGGTTGGGGATCAACTCGGGCTGCAGGATGGGCGGCCGGGCACCCGACGGGTGCGGGAAGGGCGGGCGGATCTCCCGGTCAGGCTGAGCTTGCGGTTCGCGTCGTCGAATCACGCTCCCCATCCTGCCTGACCGCCTCGGTGTCCCCCACCGCCGCATGCGGTCGGGATCGTTCGATCAGGGGCAACGTGCGCAACTGCCGTTCGAGGTGCCACTGCAGGTGCGCGGCGATGAGCCCGCTGGCCTGGCTGCGCATCGCCGGCGTCGCGGTCTCGGTGTTCTTCCACTGCCCGTGCGCGAGCGCGTCCATGAAGTCGAGCACCCCGGGCGACGGGGTGGCCGCGCCGGGCGGGCGGCAGTGCACGCACACCGCACCACCGGCGGCGACGTGGAAGGCGCGATGCGGACCGGGCGCTGCGCACCGCGCGCAGTCGGTGAGGGCCGGCGCCCAACCCGCATAGCCCATCGCCCGCAGCAGATAGGCGTCCAGGATCAGTTCGGCGGGCCGGGCCTGCTCTCCCACCGCCCGCAGCGCCCCGACGGTGAGGCTGTGCAGCCGCGGCGCCGGGGCCCGCTCCTCACCGGCCAGTCGCTCGGCCGTCTCGAGGATCGCGCACGCGGTGGTGTAGCGGCCGTAGTCGTCGACGATGTCGGCCCCGAACGCGTCGACGGTGTGCACCTGGGTGACGACGTCGAGGCTGCGGCCGGGATACAACTGCACGTCGATGTGCGCGAACGGCTCGAGCCGGGCGCCGAACTTGGACTTGGTCCGCCGCACCCCCTTGGCAACCGCCCGCACCAAGCCGTGCTGCCGGGTCAGCAAGGTCACGATGCGATCGGCCTCGCCCAGCTTGTGCTGGCGCAGCACCACCGCATAGTCCCGGTACAACCTCACGTGCCCAGTCTCCCACGTCGCACCGACGGCGCCGGGCAACACTCAACGACGCACGTCACGCCCGTCGATCGCGAGCCGCAGGGCATCGAGCGTCGTGTCGACGTCCGATTCGTCGTTGAAGTAGTGGAACCCGACCCTCAGCCGGTTGCCGGTGACGGTCGCCGCGATGCGGTGCCGGTGGAGCGACGCGGCGACGTGTTCACCGTCCGGGGTGTCGACAGCCACGATGTGCGACGGCGCTCCCGCGTTGGCCTCGACGCATCCGAGGGCCGCCGCGCCGTCCCTGAATCGTTGCGCCAACCCGAGACAGTGCGCCTGTGTCCCGGCGCGGTCGAGACCCGACAGAATCGCCAGCGCCGCTTCGGCGCCGATCCACGACAGCCACGCGGGAGACGTGTCGCACCGGGACGCGTCGGGCGCCTCCCGGTAGCCGCCACCGAAATATCCCTGAGGAGAGCCGGTGCTCTTCCAACTCGGCGCCAGAGGTCTCAGTTCCGCGACCCGATCCGGCCGCGCCGCCAGCCACGCGGTGCCGCGTGGACACAGCATCCACTTGTACCCGTGTACCGCGACGTAGTCGGCGGCGAGTTCGTCGAGCCGGCTGTCGAGCACACCCAGCGTCTGCGTGACGTTGACGAACAAGCGTGCACCCACGGCGTCCGTCGCCCGCCGCAGCTCCCGCAGATCGACGCGTTCGCCGTCCAGCGTGATGACCTCGCTCGCCGCCACGAGAGCGGTGTCGGGCCCGATCGCGTCGAGCAGGACGTCGGTGCGCGACCGTCCGGCCACCCGCGGCGCGACTCGGACCCGGTTGTCGTCACCGAGCAGCCGCATCCACGGGTAGAGGTTGCTCCGGAACTCGTCCTCGGCCACCACGATCTCCCCGACGGTGATCGTGTGGGCCACCGTTGCGGCCGCCTCCGAGAGCGACCCGAGCGTGGCGACCGTTCCGGCCGCCACGCCGAGGTAATCCGCGAACTGGTCTCGGGCGCGGGCCGCGGCGCCGTCCCAGTGCAGCCAGTCGAACGTCCCCGAGGACCAGTCCTCCAGCGCCCGAGTCAGTGCCGCGGTCACCGGGAGCGCGGCGGGGGGCGCTCCCGGTGTGTCGAGCCAGATCCGTTCGCCGAGTGCGGGAAACAGCGCCCTGAACTCCGAGTGGTTCATTCCGGGATCGCCACCACTGCCTCGATCTCGACGGCGAGTTCCGGTGCCGCGAGCGCGGCGACGACCGCGGCGGAGTGCGCCGGGAAGACACCGTCCGGATACCACCGGGCGAACACCTCGTCGCGGGCGAGCGCGAACTCGCGGAACGAATCCTCTCCGACGAGGACGGTGAGCATCTTCACGATCTTGTCCGGGCCGACACCGAGGGCATCGAGAACGGTCTCGAGGTTCTCGAACGTGCGAGCCGCCTGTGCCCGGCATCCGCCCGGCACGATCGCGCCGGTCGCGTCGGCGCCGACCTGTCCGGAGACGAACGCCAGCCGGTGCCCGGCGGGAACGACGGCGACGTGGCTGAACTTGCCCATCGGGGGTGCCACGTTCGGCGGATTGAAATTGTTCACGAGCCGATATTCCTTTCGGTGGAGAAGACGATCTTGCCGAAGCCTCCGGCGCGCGCCATCTCGGCGAGGGCCGCCGGCGCATCCGTGAGTGGTCGGACCGAGTCGACGACGGGTCGGATCGAATGCCGCGCGACGAAATCGAGCATGTCGGCGAACTCCTCATCGCTGCCCATCGAGGTACCGATGATCTCGATCTGGCGGAAGAAGATCTCCCGCAACGACATCGGAACGCCCGCGCCCGTGGTGGCGCCGAACGTGACGAGCCGCCCGCCCGGACGCAGGGCCCGCACCGCCGCCGGGAAGGCGGCGGCACCGACACTGTCGAACACCACGTCCGCCGGTCGTGCGAGTGCCGAATCGAAGTTCTCGTTCCCGACGAGGGCATGGGTGGCGCCCAGTTCGAGCGCTCGATCCGCAGCGGCCCGGCTGCGGCTGGTCACCGTCACTTCGGCGCCCGCGGCGACCGCCATCGCCAGCGCGACAGGGGCGACGCCACCGCTGATCCCGGTGATGACGACGTGCTCCCCGGCACGCAGGCGCGCCCGCGAGAAGAGTCCACGGTAGGCGGTCAACCCAGCTAGTCCGAGCGCCGCCGCCTCGGGCACGGACAGGTGCGGTGGCACCGGATGGACGTTCCGCTCCGGCACGCACACGTACTCGGCGAACGTTCCGGGTCGTGGGCCTCCGAGAATCTCCGGAACTTCCGGGACCTCGTCGGTGCGGAGCCAGCCGAGGCAAGGGTTTATCAAGACGGAACGTCCCCGGAGCCGGTCGTCGACGCCGGCCCCGACCGCGTCGACCGTCCCCACACCGTCGGCGCCGATGACGAGCGGCACGGATCCCGCTTCGCGCCGGTCGATCAGGAACAACTCGTGACGGTTGAGTCCGGCCGCGGCGAGCGCCACCCGGACCTCGCCCGCGGCCGGGCTCGGAGTCGGCAGTTCGGTGACGGACATCCCCGCGACGCCTGGCGGTCCGGCATGCGTGGCCGCGATCACGACGTCACCGCCTCTGGCACCTTGCCGGTGCGGAGCGAGACGCCGAGCGTCTCGGGTGTGACGAGCGCTGCAAGCAGGCTGATGAGCGCGCCCGCGGCGAGGTACGCGGCGGGCGCGTACGTGGAGTGGGTGTAGTTGACCAACGCGGTCGCGACGAGGGGGCCGGCGCCGCCGAACAGGACGACGCCGAGGTTGTAGCCGATGGCGAGGCCGCTGTAGCGCCGGGAGGTCGGGAACAGTTCCGAGAACAGCGCCGGCTGGGGCGCGAGCATCATCGCATCGCCGATCAGGATCAGGACGACACCGACGAGGATCGTCGCGAACGAACGCTGGTGGATCAGAAGGAAGCCGATCGGGGTGGTGACAACCACCCAGGCTGCACCCCAGAGCAGGAAAGGCCTGCGGCCCAAGCGATCACACACTCGGGCGAAGGTGACGACCATGACGACGAGGAAGAGCATTGCCACCAGGCACGCTCCCCGGGCAGTCGACGATTCGATGTCCAGTTCGGCGATGAAGAATGTGGGGCCGTACACCAGCAGGACGTAGGTGCACATCGTGGGTGCGCACACGAGGCCGCACACCAGCAGGATCGAGCGCCAGTTCTCCCGGAGCGCGCTCAGGAGCGGGGACCGCTCCTGGGTGCCGCCGGCGGCCATCTCGGTGTATTCCTCGGACTCCTCGAGCTTGAGGCGCATGTACAGCCCGATCATGCCGAGCGGCAGCGCGAGCAGGAACGGGATCCGCCAACCCCAGGACTGCAGGTCCTCGGCGCTGAGGCTCGCCGTGAGGATCAACGAACTCAACGCGGCGGTGAACATGCCGAGGGAGATGGTGATCGTCTGCCAACTGCCGTAGTAGGCGCGGCGGTGTGCGGGAGCGGATTCGACGACGTACGCCGCAGCGCCCATCCATTCGCCGCCGGCGGAGATTCCCTGGATGCATCGCAAGATCAGGATCAGCAGCGGCGCCGCCACACCGATGCTCGCGTAGGAGGGCACGACCGCCATGAGTGCGGTGGCGAACGAGATCATCAGGATGATCGCGGACAGCGTCACCTTCCGGCCGAACCGATCGCCGATGTAGCCGAAGAAGATGCCGCCGAGGGGACGAACGACGAAGCTGATGCCGAAGACGAGGAACGTGAGCATCAACGAGACCGCGGGATCGCCCTTGTCGAAGAACAGGACGGAGAACGTGGCAGCGAAGTAGCCGTAGAGGACGAACTCGTACCACTCGAGGAAGTTGCCGATGCAGGCGGCGACGATCGCCTTGCGTTTGGCCGGAGACAAAGTGTCCGAATCCGGTTGTGCGACTGCGGGGGCGGCAAGTTGGGACATGAGTCACTCCTGGGTCGGGGATGACGCGGGGACGGGAGAACTACCAGACGGGCGATCCGAACGTCGGGATGTCGGTGACGTGATCGAGGTACGTGCCGTAGTCGATGTCGAGGCGGGCGAGTCCGTACGTTGCGCGGACCTCGCTCGTGACACCGAGCAGATGGACGGGGTCGCTGACGCAGTGCCGGTGTTCCAGCGTCGCCGACCCCGACTGCGGGGAGTGTTCGGACTCGAACGCGAACGGGATCCGGACGAGACGGCTGATGTCGAATCCGTTCCCCTCCGCGCTCGGAATGAGCTTGAGGGTGTAGTGGGTGGAGAACCACTCCGGCACGAGTTCGGTTGCCGCGCGGGTGCCGTCGAGGGTCACCCGTCCCGCGACGAGGTCGACGCCGGCGGCATTCGTCATCGAGTATTCGATGCCGCCCGGAGTCTCGTCGAGCCGTACTCGACGCGCCTGCTTCTTGGGCAGCCCGAACAGCTCGCGACCGAGGATTCCGTGGTTCAACCCCTCGACGTAGGTGCCGACGGCATAGGCACCGTCGGTACCGTCGGCGTGGCGGCAGCGAACCGAGATGCCGCCCTGCATATAGGCGGGACGCACCTCCTTCGTACCGTCCGCAGCGGAGAACTCCGCCCCGATGAACTCCGCGATCCACACCGCGACCTGCGGGCGACCGCCCGGGTCGAGCGGGGTCGGCAGAATCGCGTCGAGCACCTCGCCGTCCGTCTCGTACACCAGCGACAGCCAGCGAACGCGTACCGATTCGGTCCCCGCCGCGAACAGGGGCGCGAACGCGGGCATCGCCGTGGCCGCCGCTGCGCGTTCGGGTGTCATGCGTACACCTCCGAGTCCTCGACGACGAGAGCGGCTTCGATCTCGGCGACGATCCGCTCGGCGGTGGGCACGATGGCGTCGACGAGGCTGGGCGCGGCCGGAATTCGGGCGGCCGGAGCACCGATACGTAGCGGCGGCTGCCGAAGCTCGACACCCGAGCACACCACGTCCGCAACGACTTCCGCGCCGAGGCCGGCGAAGGTGTGAGCCTCGTGCACTACCGCAAGACGTCCGGTGCGCTGCACGGATCGCTTGATCGCGCCGGTGTCGAGGGGGCGCAGCCATCTGGCGTCGATGACCTCGAGGTCGATCCCCTTGGCAGCCAGGGCGTCCGCCGCCTCGAGCACACGGAACTGCATCGCGCCCCAGGTGACCACGGTCATCGTGGTCCCGGGCCGACGAGTCACGGCGCCGCCGAGCGGCAGGACCGGACCGCCCAGGGTGACGGGCAGCTTGGCGCCGTGGTAGAGCGTCCGGTTCTCGATGACGATGGTGGGATCGTCGGACCTGATCGAGGTCAGCAGAAGATCGTGAGCGTCCTGCGCGGTCGCGGGCATGCACACCTGGAGTCCCGGCACGTGCGCGAAGAGCGCCTCGAGGCTCTGCGAGTGCTGTGCGCACGCTCCCGGCGCGCTCCCCTGCTGCGTCCGCACCGTGATCGGCGCGGACAGCACGCCCTCGGAGACGTACCGGACGTTGGCAGCCTGGTTCACCAACTGGTCGAGCGCGACCAGGGAGAAGTCCGCCCACATGATCTCGACGACGGGCCGTCGGCCGAACAGCGCCGAACCGATCGCGCCACCCAGAATCGCCGACTCCGAGATCGGGGTGTCGAACACCCTGTCTCCGAACGCTTTCCGCAGACCCTTGGTAACTCCGAACACCCCACCGGGGGCGGCGACGTCCTCGCCGAACACGAGGGTGGTCGGGTCTTCGGTGAGCGCGCGGCGCAGTGCTTCGTTGACGGCGCCGGCGTAGGTCAGGTTCTTGGTGTCAGGCATAGAGGTGCTCCAGTGCAGTGTGGGGATCGGCGATCGGATCGTGCAGCGCCCGGTCGGATGCGTCCGCGACCTCGCGGGCGACATCGGCCACCACTGCGTCGAGATCGACCTGCGTCACACCGGATGCCACCAGCGCCTGCGCGGTACGAACCAGCGGTTCGTCGGGGGTGACCTGCTCGATCTCGCCGTCGGGTCGGTACTGCTGGGCGTCCCCGATGTAGTGGCCGACGAGGCGATGCGTCATCGCCTCCAGGAGGACGGGCCCCTTGCCGTCTCGAGCGTGTTCCGCGGCCCGGGACATGGCTTCGGCCATCTTTTCTGGGTCGTTTCCGTCGATCCGCGCACCGGTGAAGCCGTAGATGCCGGCCCGTTTGAACAGGACGTCGTTCTTCACCATGTCGACGATCGGCGTCATCTCCGAGTAGTGGTTGTTCTCGACCACGAAGATCACCGGAAGGTTGCGGATGGACGCGAAGTTCATCGCCTCGTGGACGGCCCCCTGATTCAGGGCACCGTCACCGAAGGCCGCCACTGCGACCCTGCCCGATCCGTCGAAGGTGGCAGCGAGCGCGGCGCCCGCGGCGATCGGCGCACCGGCCCCCACGATCGAATTCTCGCCGTACATCGCGTGCGCCGGCGTGGAGAAGTAGGCCGATCCGCCGCGGCCACCGTTCGCGCCGGTGCTCCGGCCGAGGAGCTCGGCGAGCACTTCGTGCACGGAGGCGCCGAGGGCCAGCGCCCAGCCGTGGCCACGGTAGGTCGGAAACACCGCGTCCCGCGAAAGGTCCAGGCCGGCAGCGCCACCGACATAGATGGCCTCCTGTCCATTGCACAGGTGGACCGATCCGACGACGTCACCGGCCTTGCGCAACCGGAGAATCTCGTTCTCGGTCGCACGGATTCTGTGCATCTCGCGGAAATATCGGAGCAGAACTCGAGACATGTGTCCTCCACAGTCTGATGGTGATTCGGTAGTAGATGGGTGTCGGCAGCGCGACACGGGCGGCGTCAGCGGCCGTCGCCCACCACACGCAGCGGTGTAGGTGAGGTGGTGCGAAGGTAGGCCGTGGCCCGGTGCGCGACGTCGCGGACGTGCGTGCTCAGCGAGCCGAGATCACGGTTGAATCGAGCGGTCGGCGCGGACACCGCATAGGCGCCCGACGGCTTGCCGTCGACGTCGAAGAAGGGCGCTGCCACGCAGGACACGCCGACCTCGTACTCCTCGGCATCGATCGCGTAGCCACGCTGGGCCACCAATCTGAGCTCCGTGGCAAGCGCGTCGTGGTTCGGGATCGTCTTCGGCGTCAGCTGCGTGAAGCTGTCGTCGGGGAGCATCGCCTCGACGTCGCGCGCCGGCAGGTGCGCGAGGATCGCCTTGCACGATGCGCGAGCGTGCATGTTGCCGGTGTACCCCACGTCGAGGTTTCCGACGTTCAGCATGTGCAGCCCGGCGATCCACTCCTGCAGCGTGACGGTGCCGTGGTACCAGCCGGAGATGTACACCGTCTCGCGGGTCAGCCGATGCAGCCGGGACAACAGCGCCGAGAGCGTCGGATCGGGACGGGTGTGATCGGCCACAGTCTTGCTCAGTCGTGCGGCGCGACTGCCGACGATGTAGGTGCCCTTGGGCAGCCTCGTGACGAAGCCGTCCTCCTGCAGTGTGCGCAGGATGTGATAGCAGGTGCTGCGGTTGAGATCCAGCTGTCGCGCAAGACTTTTCGCAGACGCCGTGCCATCCGCAGCCGCTATGGCCTCGAGGACCTCCAAGCCCCGGGACAGCGTGCGCAACGTCGTCCCCTGGTTCGAGGCAGTCACGAAGTCGTCCGCGACGCGAGGGCGAGAACTGTTCGCGCCAACACCTCAGCCGACGCAACCACCTCGTCCTCCTCGATCGACTCGTCCGGGCTGTGCGCGAGCGCCGTGTCGCCGGGGCCGTAGATGATCGTGGGGATGCCGCGGGGGCCGTACTGTGCGGCGTCCGTGGCGGCGGTCATCCCCACCAGCGGAGTCGCCGACCGACGCACAGCGTCGACGCTCTCCCGGGCCGCCTGCACGAGAGGGGTGTCGGCATCGGTCTGCCATCCCGGCAACTCGTGCTGCCACACGATCCTGCTCGGTCGCGCGCCCCAGCCGGCGTCGGCGTCGACCTTGGCCACCAGCGCCTCGATCCCCGCCCGCATCTCGTCGAGATCCTCGCCGGCGGCCACTCCCCAGCGACCGGCCATCTCGGCGGTGTCCGGCACCGCCGCCCGCCACGTCCCCGCGCGCACGGTCCCCATGACGAACGGGACGGGAGTAGGGATGTCCGCGAAGTACTCGTTCCGGTGCTCCTCGGCCCGTGCGTCCGCGAGGTCGGAGAGCGCGGAGTGGATACGCATCAGGTGCAGGAAGGCGTCCTGACCGCGCCACGGTGCCGACGTGTGGGCCGAGACCCCGTCGATCTCGACACGGAAGAAGAGCAACCCGGTTCCGGCGGGCGCCGCGATCCCGCACGTCGGTTCGAGAACGATGGCCGCGGCCGGCTGCGTGATCCGTTCGAAGGCGGCGCGGGTGCCGATCCCCGTCGTCTCCTCGGCGACGACCAACTGGACGGCAACGTCGAAGGGCAGTTCCACGTCCAGGTTTCGCAGTGCCTGCAGCGCGAAGACCCCGGATGTGACGGGACCCTTCGTGTCGACCGATCCACGCCCGTGAACGC
Organism: Prescottella agglutinans; assembly: GCF_004011865.1. Classification (GTDB taxonomy): domain Bacteria; phylum Actinomycetota; class Actinomycetes; order Mycobacteriales; family Mycobacteriaceae; genus Prescottella; species Prescottella agglutinans. The sequence continues at coordinate 106,858 of NZ_RKLP01000001.1, forward strand.
GTCCGCCGCGGCGCATCCCGCTGAACGGCGGCAACGTCCACGATTCGACGTCTCCGGGAGGCACGACGTCGATATGCCCGTTCAGCACGACCGTCGGCACGTGGTCGCGGGGCGGGCGCGGCCACGCGACGATGTTGCATCGGTGGTCTAGCCGCGGCTCCGTGGCCGGATCCGCTGCGCGGCCCGTCGCGGTCAGGTGGAGACGTTGCGTCTCGTGGGTCCAGCCGTTCGCATCGAACCAGCCGGTGAGGAACCCGTGGATCGTGTCTTCGTCGCCGCTGACGCTGGGGCACCGCACCGCGCCGGAGAGGAACTCGAGCATCGGCTCCCGCAGGTCCTCGACCGTCTCCTGCAGCCTTCCCACAACTCGTTCGGTGGGCTCGGTCGTCCGGGTCATCGCAACACCTCGTTCGGTCATCCGTTCGTTCGGTGGACCCACGATGAACTCCGAGCGATGGTTGGGCAACGAGGACGCCGATCGAGTGTCACTATATGAACTTTCGCCCGATCGGACTACTCCGATCGGCGTCGAAGCCCCCGCCGAGAAGCCATACGTACCGGTCAGTCCATACCGCGACCCGAGATCGCCCTCGCGAAATTTCAGATACCCGGACTCGGCGCCGAGCGATCTCGATGCCGAAGCCGGTCGGACCTATCGTGACGCGCCTAGGCACCGCGCCGCGGCGCACCGATCCGCGGCTCCCCACAACCCTGGCAGGAGCTTCAGAATGACCGAGGCCACGCTGTACGACCGGCACCGTTCCGTCATGCCCGAGTGGATGTCCCTGTACTACGACGATCCCCTCGAAATCGTCTCGGGGAAGGGACGACACGTCGTCGGTGGGGACGGACGCACGTATCTCGACTTCTTCGGCGGTCTGCTCGCGACGATGGTCGGCCACGACATCCCCGAGATCACCGAGGCGATCCGCGCTCAGGCGGGGCGCATCATGCACTCCTCGACGCTCTATCTGATCCGCGCCCAGGTGGAGCTCGCGGAGAAGATCGCGGCACGGGCGCCGGTCGACGATCCACGTGTCTTCTTCGTCAACTCCGGATCGGAAGCCGTCGAGACGGCCTTCCTCCTCACCAGTTGTGCGAAATCCTCGAATCAGGTCATCGCACTGCGGGGTAGCTACCACGGTCGGTCGTTCGGCACCGTCGCGGCGACCGGGATCCGAGGGTGGTCGGCCACCTCGCTCAGTCCGTTGCAGGTGACGTACGCGCACAGCGGGTACAAGTACCGGAGTCCGTTCGGGCACCTGGACGACGACGCCTACACCTCCGCGTGCGCCGGGGAACTCCGCACGATGATCGAGACGTCCACCTCCGGGAACGTGGCCTGTTTCATTGCCGAACCGGTGCAGGGAGCAGGCGGTTTCGCGACTCCCCCGGACGGGTTCTTCCTGGCGATGCAAGAGGTGTTGCGGGAGTACGAGATTCCGTTCGTCTCCGACGAGGTGCAGTCGGGTTGGGGACGAACCGGCAGGTCCTGGTTCGGAATCGAGCACTACGGCGTCCGTCCTCAGGCGATCACGTTCGCAAAGGGGCTGGCAAACGGCATGAGCATCGGCGGAGTCGTTGCCGAGGAGTCACTGATGAACTCGCTGACCGCGAACTCGATCTCCACGGCCGGCGGCAATCCGATGGCGATGGCCGCAGGGAACGCGGTACTGGACTACCTCGAAAACCACGACCTGCAGTCCAACGCGGACCGCGTCGGCGCGCTGCTCTCTGATGGTCTGCGTGCCATAGGAGCTCGATGCCCGCTGGTCGGTGAGGTCCGCGGTGTCGGTCTGATGATCGGGGTCGAACTCGTGCTGCCCGGCACCAAGGCTCCCGCTGCGTCGGCGACCACAGCGGTCCTCGAAGAGGCGCGGGCCTCGGGCCTCCTCATCGGTCGGGGCGGATTGCACGGCAACGTCCTTCGCGTCACCCCACCGATGACGGTCACCCCGGACGAGGCCCTCGAAGCTCTCTCGATCCTGGAGGCCGTCCTGATGAAGGTGTCGACCGCGGTCGACGGGTGACGATCGGACCCCCGTCCCGACCGGGACGGAAGTGGCACGTCCGAGATGCCCGGAGGCACTCCTAGGCCAGGGTCAGTCGGCCGCGGGTTCGAGGACCATCACCGGAATCCGACGGCCCGCGGCCCGCTTCTGGTACTCCGCCCACGCCGGATAGATCGACAACCCGAGTCGCCACAGCCGCTCGCGCTCCGCACCCGTCACCTCGTGTGCCCGCACCTGCTGCACCGCACCGCCGGCCACCGAGATCTCGGCCCGCGGGTGGGCGCGCAGGTTGTGGTACCAGGACGGGTTGTCCGCCTGCCCGTAGTTGGAGGCGATGACGACGATCCGGTCGCCGTCCGGCAGACCGAGCAGCGGGGAGGTGCGGCGGACGCCGGTGCGCGCGCCCGTCGTCGTGAGCATGACCACCGGCAGATCCGTCAGCATGCTCGTCAGGGTCCGCCGCCCCCGGGTGATCCGGAACACCGGGCGGTCGACGTGGTGCAGCGTGCGCGCGAACACCCAGGACACCGGCGCCAGGCCGCCGATCGAGCGGAACCCGCGCTGAATCGGGTTGGTCTGACGATACGTTCGCATCCGCGCCATCGGTGTCTCCCTCGCGGCTGTCAGTTCTGGGCGAGCGCGGGTCGCGGACCCGGCTCGGCCCGCGCGGTCCGCCGGTACAGCACCAGGAACACCAGTGCGACCAGCGGTTGCAGGAAATCGGTGGGGATCGCCCACACGTTCATCGGTTCGGTGTTGTCGTGCGCCGACCACTGCACGATGTGCCCGATGCCGTCGCCCCAGAAGTAGACGATGACGACGAACACGGCGGCGCTCATCCAGCCGCCGCGGTTGGCCCTCCACGCGCACCCGACGCCGGCGGCACCGATCGCGATGTCGGCCCAGCCGACCTCCCACTGGAACATCGACTGGGTGTAGCCGATTCCGTCGGCGATGTCGTCCGATGTCGGGCCGATGTGCCCGATGCCGCCGAGCACCGTCCACGCGCCGCCGCCGACCACGAACCACAACGCGATCAGTTCGTAGATCCGGGTGCGGGTCCGCCGGTCCGGGTGCCGGTCCAGCGCGATGTGTGCCGCGGCGCCGACGATCAGCACCGCCCACTGGGTCAGGAAGTACCCCATGACATCACCAACTCGGTCCGAGAGGCTCGTACACGTCGAGGCGTCAATCGTCGCACGCACAGGACACCGCCGCGCCGGAAACAGTCGTGCCGCTCCCCCGTTCGGAGGAGCGGCACGACGAGAACCGGCGCGGCAGAGGCTAGAACCCCAAGCGGCCCAGCTGCTTCGGGTCGCGCTGCCAGTCCTTGGCGACCTTGACGTGCAGGTCCAGGAAGATCTTGACGCCGAGGAGCTTCTCGATCTGCTTGCGCGCCACGGTGCCGACCTCGCGCAGCCGGGCGCCGCCCTTGCCGATCACGATGCCCTTCTGGCTGGGCCGCTCGACGTACAGCAGGGCGTGGACGTCGAGCATCTCCCCCTGCTTCTCGGTGCGCCCCTCGCGCTCGCGCACCTCCTCGATCACCACGGCCAGCGAGTGCGGCAGTTCGTCGCCGAGACCCTCGAGCGCGGCCTCGCGGATCAGCTCCGCCATGAGCGTTTCCTCGGGCTCGTCGGTGAGCTCGCCGTCCGGGTAGAACGCCGGGCCGGGCTCCATCAGACCGGCCAGGAGCTTGACCAGCAGCTCGACCTGCTCGCCAGAGACGGCCGACACCGGGATCACCTCGGCCTCGGGCCCGAGGAGCTTGGAGACCGCCATGAGCTGGGAGACGAGCGCGTCCTTGCTCACCTTGTCGATCTTGGTGACGATGCCGACGAGCTTGGTCTTGGGCGCCATCTGCCGCACCTGCTCGAGGATCCACCGGTCGCCCGGGCCGATCTTCTCGTCCGCCGGAATGCACAGGCAGATGACGTCGACCTCGGAGTACGTGTCGCGCACGAGGTCGTTGAGGCGCTGGCCGAGCAGCGTGCGCGGTCGGTGCAGACCGGGCGTGTCGACGAGGATCAGCTGGGCGAAGTCGCGGTGCACGATGCCGCGGATCGTGTGCCGGGTCGTCTGCGGCCGCGACGACGTGATCGCGATCTTCTCGCCGACCAGCGCATTCGTCAGCGTCGACTTGCCCGTGTTGGGCCGTCCGACGAAACAGACGAAGCCGGAACGGAATTCGTTGTCGGTCATCTTCACTCCTGGTTCACGTTTCCGTCTTCGTTCGTTGCGTCGGCGGCGGCCGACTCCTCGCCGAGCACGCGCTCGACGTACACGGTGCTGATCCGTACGCGGCCGCGCACGTCGGCGCCGCCTTCGCCGCGCAGCCGTAGCCCCGCGGTCACGACCTCCGACCCGGGCAGCGGTACGCGCCCGAGTTCGTAGCCGAGCAGCCCGCCGACCGTTTCGACCTCGTCGTTCTCGATCTCGAGGTCGAACAGTTCCCCGAGGTCCTCGACCGGCAACCGCGCCGAGACCCGGTAACTGCCGTCGCCGAGATCCTCGACCGGCGGGGTCTCGTCGGTGTCGTACTCGTCGGCGATCTCCCCGACGATCTCCTCGATCACGTCCTCGATGGTGACCAGGCCGGCGATCCCGCCGTACTCGTCGACGAGGACGGCCATGTGGTTGCGGTCGCGCTGCATCTCCGCGAGCAGGCTGTCGAGCGGCTTCGAGTCGGGCACGAACACCGCCGGGCGCATTACCTGCGACACCGTGACGCTGCGACCGCCGTCGGACGAGTAGTAGGTCTGCTGCACGAGGTCCTTGAGGTAGACCACGCCCAGCACGTCGTCGACGTTCTCCCCGATCACCGGGATGCGCGAGTGCCCGCTGCGCACCGCGAGCGAGGTGGCCTGGCCGGCGGTCTTGTCGGCCTCGATCCACACCATCTCCGGGCGCGGCACCATGACCTCGCGGGCCGAGGTGTCGCCGAGTTCGAACACCGACTGGATCATCCGGCGTTCCTCGTCGGCCACCACGCCGCGTTCCTGCGCCAGGTCGACCAGCTCGCGCAGCTCGATCTCGGACGCGAACGGCCCGGCCCGGAATCCGCGGCCGGGGGTGAGCGCGTTGCCGACCAGGATCAGCAGGCGGCTGACGGGGCTGAGCAGGGCGCCGAGCGCGACCAACGGCATCGCCGCGGCGAGCGCGATCGGGTAGGCGTGCTGCCGGCCGAGGGTGCGCGGGCCGACACCGATCGCGACGTAGTCGACGAGCACCATCACGACGATCGTGACGACGACGCCCCACACCGGGCCGATCAGTTCGATCAGCGCCCCGGCGAGCAGGACGGCCGCCGCGATCTCGCACAGGATCCGCAGCAGCACCATGAGATTGACGTAGCGGGGGCGGTCGGAGACGATCCGCACCAGGCGCGCCGCGCCGGGGCGTTCGTCCTTCGCCAGCTCCTCCACCCGGGCGGGCGAGAGCGTGTTGAGCGCCGAATCGAGAGCCGCGAACAGCCCGCCCAGCGGCACCAGGACGACCGCGAGAACTATGAGGACGACGGCGTCACTCACCGGCCGATCACCGTCCGCCGGGTGTCACTGTTCGGCACCGTCGACGAACCCGGTCTTACCGAGCAGCCGCTGGTCGCGTGCCGCCAGCTCGGCTTCGCGCTCCGCGCGCCGCAGATCCTCGTACCAGTCCGCCAGCAGCTGGTTCTGCAGGCCGAACATCTCCTTCTCCTCCTCCGGCTCGGCGTGGTCGTAGCCGAGGAGGTGCAGGACGCCGTGGACCGTGAGCAGCGCCAGTTCGTGATCGAGCGAGTGGCCGGCCTTCTGCGCCTGATCGGCCGCGAACGACGGGCACAGCACGATGTCGCCGAGCATCGACGGTCCGGGCTCCGGCGCGTCGGGACGTCCGCCCGGCTCGAGCTCGTCCATCGGGAACGACATGACGTCCGTCGGTCCGGGCAGATCCATCCAGCGCATGTGCAGGTCCGCCATGGTCGCCGAGTCCACCAGCACCATCGACAGTTCCGCCGCGGGGTGAACGTCCATGCGGGCGATCACGAATCGGGCGACGCTGATCAGGTCCTCGTCGGAGACTTCCATCCCCGATTCGTTGGAGATCTCGATGCTCATGTACGTCGCTCTTTCGTCGGTCGCGCGCCGGACCGTGGCCAGGGTCGCGGGGAAGCTGTCGTGCGGAAACTGTGGGGCGGGAACAACCCTACCGCCGGTGCGAGCGCGACTGGACCGCTCGCCGCTGTGCGCGGTTCCCGAGCGGCACCTCACCGGTCCGCGACGCCTCGAACCGGTCGTACGCATCGACGATGTCGGAGACCAACCGGTGCCGCACCACGTCGCTGCTGTCCAGGATCGCGAAGTGGATACCGTCGATGTCGTCGAGGATCTCGGTGGCGGCCCGCAGGCCCGAGCGCGCGCCGCCGGGCAGGTCGACCTGGGTGATGTCGCCGGTGACGACGATCTTGGAGCCGAAACCCAGACGGGTGAGGAACATCTTCATCTGCTCGGCCGTGGTGTTCTGCGCCTCGTCGAGGATGATGAACGCGTCGTTGAGCGTGCGGCCGCGCATGTAGGCGAGCGGGGCGACCTCGATCACCCCCGCCTGCATGAGCTTCGGGATCGCCTCCGGATCCATCATGTCGTGCAGGGCGTCGTGCAGCGGGCGCAGATACGGGTCGATCTTCTCGTGCAGCGTGCCCGGCAGGAAGCCCAGCCGCTCGCCCGCCTCGACCGCCGGACGGGTGAGGATGATCCGCGTCACCTGCTTGCTCTGCAGCGCCTGCACGGCCTTGGCCATCGCGAGGTACGTCTTGCCGGTGCCGGCCGGGCCGACGCCGAACACGATGGTGTTCTCGTCGATCGCGTCGACGTAGCGCTTCTGGTTGAGCGTCTTGGGCCGGATCGTCTTGCCACGCCGGGACAGGATGTCGAGGCTCAGGATGTCGGCCGGCGACTCGGACAGCCCTTGGGTGAGCATCCCCACGGTCCGCCGGACCACATCGGGGGTGATCGGCTGATTGCGCCGCACCAGCGCGGCGAGCTGCTCGAAGACCCGCTCGGCCAACGCGACGTTGGCCGGGGTGCCGGTCAGCGTGACGGCGTTCCCACGCACGTGGATGTCAGCGTCGAGGACCTGTTCGAGAGCGGTCAGATTCTCGTCGGAGGACCCGAGCAGGGGCGGCACCACCTCGGGCGGGAGTTCCATGCTCGAGCGGACAGTGCGCTCGGCCGGCTGTGCGGGATCCTGCGGGGCGCCGCGGTACCGCGGCGAGCCGTTCTCGACTTGTTCACTCACGTGAGGGCTATGGCCTACTTCCAGGTCCGACGGGTCCGCGACGGGGTTGTCACGTGCCCAAAGTCTAGCGCCCGCCGGCGACACCGCCCACCGAGTTACCCGGCCGAACCCGTGTTCGATTTGCCCGACTCGGCCAGCCACCGCCCGGCCCGCTCGACCACCTCACCGGCCCGAGCGGGCGGCAGACCGAGCAGGACCAGGCCCGCCGTCGCGAACGTCTCGCCGCGGTCGACGATCGCGCCCCGGTTCGCGTGCTCGAGCAGCGTCAACGTCATCCCCTCGTACATCGCCACCAGCAGATCCGCCGGCAGGTAGTCCGAGAACACACCCTCGCGCTGCCCCCGCTCGACGTTGTCGATGCTCGTGGTCCGCAGCGGTTCGAGGAGGGCGTGGATCCGCTCGTCGCCGAGTTCACGGCGGGCGAACGAGAGCAGCACCCGGAACCGGTCGCCGATCGGCCAGGTCCGCAGCGCCAGGACCGCGACACCCAGATCGGGCGCCTCCGGCGCCGGCGGACCGGCGCCGAGGGCCTCGGCGATCGCGGTCGACGCCTCCACGACGAGTCCCTCGATCAGCGCGTCGCGGTTCGGGAAGTGCGAGTACACGGTCCGCCGCACCACCCCCGCCGCCCGCGCCACGTCGTCCATGCTGGCATCCGGGTCGGCGGCGAACGCCGAGATCGCGGCCTCGAGAATGCGGGCGCGGTTCACTCGCGCCTGAGCGCGCAGGGGCGGCACAGCGGGAGGCGTCTCGGGAGTCACCGGTACATCCTCTCCCGCACCCGGGCTGTGATCTACGCCATGCCCTACTTGCACACCGATGTGCAGAAAACTAACTTGCACATCAATGTGCAAGATCTCCGGTGGCGCCCACCGGGATGCGGGGAGGGTTCGAGACGATGACCATGACGCTGTCGCAACTACCGGGGATCGCCACCACCCCCGTCGACCGGATGGACCGGCCGTACCCGCGCCGCTGGGCGGCGCTCGGGGTGCTGTGCCTGAGCCTGCTGATCGTCGTGATGGCCAACACCGCGCTCATCGTGGCCGCGCCGGACATGACCCGGGACCTGCAGCTGACGAGCGCGGACCTGCAGTGGGTCATCGACGGCTACACCGTCCCGTACGCGGCGCTGATGCTGCTGTTCGGCGTCATCGGCGACAAGTACAGCCGGCGCGGGGCCCTGTTCGCGGGCCTGCTCGTCTTCGGCGGCGGCGCGGTGTTCGGCAGCCTCGCCGATACCACTACCTTGGTGATCGCGGCGCGCATGGTCATGGGCGTCGGTGCCGCGATCATCATGCCCGCGACGCTGTCGCTGCTGGTCGCGACCTTCCCCGCCGCCGAACGCGCCCGCGCCATCGCGGCATGGGCGGCCACCTCCGGCCTCGCGATCGCGCTCGGCCCCCTGCTCGCCGGGTGGCTGCTCGAAAGCCGTTCGTGGCACTCCACATTCCTGATCAACGTCCCGATCGCCGCAGTCGCGATCGTCGCCGGGCTGATCCTCGTCCCGCCGTCGAAGGCGCACGGGCTGGGCCGCATCGACTGGCTCGGCGGGCTGTTGTCGGTCGTCACGATCGGCTGCCTCGTCTTCGCGATCATCGACGGCTTCCACTTCGGTTGGGGCGCAGGCGCGCTCGCCGCGGCCGCGGTCGCGGTCGTCGGGCTCGCCCTCTTCGTCGCGTGGGAGCTTCGGCATCCGCAGCCCCTGCTGAACGTCCGCAAGCTCGGCGAGCGCGCCGTCGGCGGGGCGTCGCTCGCGGTGATGCTCGTGTTCCTGGCGGCGTTCGGGGCGATGTTCTTCATCGCGCAGCAGTTCCAGTTCGTCCTCGGGTTCGGCGCCCTCGACACCGGTGTCCGGTTGCTGCCGCTCGCGGCCGCCGTGTCGGTCGGCGCCGCGGCCAGCGCGCGCCTCGCCCCGAGGATCGGCACCCGAGCGATCGTGGCCGGCGGCATGCTGGTCGCGGCGGCGGGCATCCTGCTGCTCGTCCGCGTCGACGGCGGCTCGACCTACCTCGACTTCGTCCCGACCCTCGTGCTCCTCGGTGTCGGCATCGGGCTGGCGGTCTCCCCCGCCACCGACGCGATCATGGGCAGCTTCCCCGACCAGGATCTCGGCGCGGCCGGAGGGCTCAACGACACGGCGATCGAACTCGGTGGCTCGCTCGGCATCGCGATCCTCGGTTCGGTCCTCGCATCGGCCTACAAGGACGGGATCGCCGGCTTCCTCGCGGCGCTGCCGATCCCGAAACTGACCGGGCCGCAGGCCGATCTGGTGGCCCAGGGGCTGCAGGCGTCGGGCGAGTCGGTCGGCGGTGCCGCGATCGTGGCCGACGAGATGTCGAAGAACATGCTCGCGGCCGCGCAGGCCCAACCGCTCATGGACGCGGCCACCGTCGCCTTCGCCGACGCGATCTCACGCGCCAGCCTGGTCGGCGGCCTGGCCCTCGCGGTCGGCGCGGTGGCGGTCGCCGCGATCCTGCCGGGTCGAACGGCCTCGGGTCAGGAGTGACCGCCGAGCAGCAGTTCGCGGGAGAGCTTCCAGCTCCGCGTGTTCGGGTCGAGGAACGCGAAGTGGTCCTCCCCCTCGATCAGGTGCACGTCCACCGGGTCACCGGCGGCACGGGCCGCGTCGTGGTACCGGGACGCGATCTTCGCCGGAACCTGGGCGTCCTCGCTGCCGTGGAGGACGACGACCGGCACCCCGATCGGGACCCGATGGTGCGGCGACGCCGACCGGTACAGCTCGGGGTCGTCCTCGAACGGCACGCCGAACAGGTCCTCGATGTAGCTGACACGTCGACCACGCTCGGCGGCCGACGCGAGGTCCAGCGCACCGGCCTGCGACACGAACAGCTCCGGGCGGACCGTCGTATCACGTTGCCCGGCAAGCCATACCGCGAGCTGACCGCCCGCCGAGTGCCCGACGACGCGGACCCGGTCCAGGTCGAGCGGCACCGGGGACGCCGCGGCGACCGGTCCGGCGATCGCCTCGAGCGCCGCGACGACGTCCGCGGACATCTCCGGCCACCGCCCGCCCGCGCCGATCCGGCGGTACTCGACGTTCCACACCGCGACACCGCTGCGGGCCAGTTCGAGCGAGAACGACGTCCCGAGGTTGAGGTGGTACTTCCCGCTCCAGTAGCCGCCGTGGATCACCATGACGACCGGAACAGACTCACCCGTCGGGTTCTCGGGCGCGTAGAAGTGGCCGAACTGCTCCGGCTCGGGACCGTATGCGATGCGTGTCCTGGGCATGTCCGTCGCTCCTGGATCAGTCGAGAGGGGCCGCGGACCAGCGGTCGGTGAGGACGCCGATCGCGCCGAGCGCCACCGCCGCGGCCGTCGACGTCCGCAGCACGGTCGGGCCCAGCAGCACCGCGGTCGCACCGGCGTCGGTGAGGGCGGCGACCTCGTCGTCGGACAGCCCGCCCTCCGGTCCGACCACCAACGCCACCTCCGGGACGTCGCGCAGCGGCAGCGACGCCAGCGGAGCCTGCGCCGACTCGTGCAGCACGGCCACGACGCCGCCGCGACCGACGACCGCACGCACCAGGTCGAGCACCTGGGCGGTGTGGTGGAGGTCGGCCACGTCCGGCACGAACGACCGCCGCGACTGCTTGGCCGCCGCGATCGCGGCGTTGCGCCAGCGGGCGACGCCCTTGTGGGTCTTGGCACCCTCCCACCGCGCGACGCAGCGCGCCGACTGCCACGGCACCACCGCGTCGACACCGGCCTCCGTGGCCAGTTCCACGGCGAGTTCGGACCGCTCGGCCTTGGGCAGTGCCTGCACCAGCGTCACCGACGGCGTCGGGGGCTGCTGGTCGCGGCGCGCCGTGACCTCGAGGTCGAGCCGGTCCTTGGCGGCGGCGGTCACCGTCGCCTCCGCGATGCCGCCGCGACCGTCTGCGAGCAGCAGGCGCTCACCCGGCTTGATGCGGCGCACCGTCGCGGCGTGCCTGCCCTCGGGTCCGTCGAGCACGGCGGGCTGCCCGACGTCGGGCAGCGGATCCAGATAGAAGACCGTCGCGGCCATCAGTGCGCCCGGTGCCCGTCAGCGGCCGCTGAACGCGTCGCGCAGACGGGAGAACAGGCCACCGCTGTTCTGCGAACCGGTCGACACGACCTCGGCGTGGTCGCGGTCGCGGTGGTTCTTGAACTCCTGCAGCAGCTTGCTCTGCTTGCCGTCGAGCCGCGTCGGGATGACCACCTCGAGGTGCGCGTGCACGTCGCCACGGACAGTCGAGCGCAGCTTCGGCATGCCGTGGCCGCGCAGCACGGACACCGAGCCGGGCTGCGTGCCCGGGTCGACCGTGATCTCGGTCGGTCCGTCGATGATCGTGTCGAGGGTGACGGTGGTGCCGAGCGCGGCGTCGACCATCGGCACCCGGATCGTGCAGTGCAGGTCGTCGCCGTCGCGCACGAACACGTCGTGCGGCTGCTCCAGGATCTCGACGTACAGGTCACCGGGGTGGCCGCCGCCCGGGCCGACCTCGCCCTGGGAGGCCAGCCGGATACGCATGCCGTTGCTGACACCGGCGGGCACCTTGACGTTGATGTCGCGGCGGGCGCGCACGCGGCCGTCGCCGCCGCACTTGTGGCAGGGGTCGGGGATGGTCTCGCCGGCACCGCGGCACGTCGGGCACGGGCGCGACGTCATCACCTGGCCGAGGAACGAGCGCTGCACCGACTGGACCTCGCCGGCACCGCCACACGTCTCGCATCGCATCGGCTTGGAGTCGCCGTGGGTGCCCGCTCCGGCGCAGCCGTCGCACAGGATCGCGGTGTCCACGGTGATGGTCTTGGTGACACCGGTCGCGCACTCCTCGAGCGTGAGCTTGGTGCGCAGCAGCGAATCGGCGCCCGGCTGGACGCGGCCCTTCGGCCCGCGCCCACCGCCGCCGCCACCACCGAAGAACGCCTCGAAGACGTCGCCGAGGCCGCCGAACCCGGCGCCCGCGAAGCCGCCGCCGGCGCCGCCGCCACCGGTCTCCATCGGGTCGCCGCCGAGGTCGACGATGCGCCGCTTCTCCGGATCCGACAGCACCTCGTACGCGGTGGAGACCTCCCGGAAACGGGCCTGCGCGGACTCGTCCGGGTTGACGTCCGGGTGCAGCTCCCTGGCCAGCTTGCGGTATGCCCGCTTGATCTCCTGATCGGTCGCCTTCGGCCCGACGCCGAGTGTGCCGTAGTAATCCCGTGCCACTTTGGGTATCTCGTCCTTCTCTACTTCGTTCGCACCACGCGGTGAACCGCTCCGACGGCACACCGACCGGGTCCTGTGCCCTGTCCGACGCCGCCGACCGGCCACACGTTATCGCTCGGCGAGTACCTCGCCGATGTACCTGGCAACGGCAGCCACCGAGGCAATTGTTCCCGGATAGTCCATCCGGGTGGGCCCGAGGACCCCCACACCACCGAACACCGTCCCGGCGGCACCGTAGCCGGTGGAGATCACCGACGTGCCCCGCATCTCCTCGACCTGCGTCTCCTCACCGATCCGGACGGTGACCCGACCGGCATCCTGGGTCGCGGCGAGCAGTTTGAGGACCACCACCTGCTCCTCGAGCGCCTCGAGGACCGAGCGTAGCGAGCCGGGCAGCCCGCCCTGGGTCGTGAAGTCGGCGGCGTTGCGGGTCAGGTTCGCGGTTCCCCCCAGGACCAGTCGATCCTCGGGATGCTCGACGAGGGTCTCGACCAGCACCGTCGCCGAGCGCACGACGGCGTCGCGGATGCTCTCCGGCGCGTCCTCCGCCAGCTCGGAGACCGCGATCGATGCCGCGGCGAGCCGCTTGCCCTCGAGCGCGCCGCCGAGCAGGGCACGCAGCCGCGACAGGTCCGCGTCGTCGATCACGTCGCCGAGTTCGACGATCCGCTGGTCGACCCGGCCGGAATCGGTGATCAGGACCAGCAGCAGCCGGGCCGGCGTGAGCGCGACCACCTCGAGGTGCCGCACCGACGACGCCGACAGGGTCGGGTACTGCACGATCGCGACCTGCCGGGTCAGCTGGGCCAGTAGCCGCACACCGCGCCGCAGGACGTCGTCCAGGTCCACCCCGGACTCGAGGAACTCGAGAATCGCGCGGCGCTCGGCGGACGACAGCGGTTTGACGTCGGCGATCCGGTCGACGAACTGGCGGTACCCCTTGTCCGTGGGCACCCGCCCCGAGCTGGTGTGGGGCTGGGCGATGTAGCCCTCGGCCTCGAGGACGGCCATGTCGTTGCGGATCGTCGCGCTGGAGACGCCGAGATTGTGGCGTTCGACCAGCGCCTTCGACCCGATCGGCTCCTGGGTGGCGACATAGTCGGCGACGATGGCGCGGAGTACCTCGAACCGCCGTTCCTCCGTACTCGACACCGCTGTCCACCTCCACTTCGCCACGAGACCGGGATTTCTCGCTGTCACCCCAGGGAACGAGCGCCCCGAGAACGGCACCCACCTCGATACCCAGTCTAATGGCCGGTCCCATTGCCAACTGCGCAGCCCGCGCCAGGCATTCGGCACGAGCCGGGCAACCCGGTCAGGCCGTAGGGTTGTCGCCGGGTCGGCGTGCGGGTCCGACCACCGACGAGGAACACAGGCGGAACACAGGATGATCTTCAGGGGCGTCAGGGACGGCAAGCCGTACCCGGATCACGGATTGACATTGCGGGACTGGTCCCAGATTCCCCCGCGCCAGGTGCGCCTGGACGAGATCGTGACCACCACCAGGGTCCTCGAACTCGATCGCCTGCTGGACGAGGACTCCACCTTCTACGGCGACCTGTTCCCGCACGCGGTGTTGTGGCGCGGCGTGATCTACCTGGAGGACGGCGTGCACCACGCGGTGCGGTCCGCGCTGCGCAACCGGGTCGTGCTGCACGCGCGGGTCTTCGACTACGACGCGATCGCCTGAGTTCCGCCGAGCGGGCGGTCCCGGACCATCGGCCGAGTGCCGACCCTGGCAGCCGCCCGTTCGGCGATCAGCTCAGGATGTCACCAGTTACACGGTCGAACGACTTCCAATCCAGTGCGTCAAGCTCGGTGTAATCGCCTTCGAGCCAGGCCCACAGCAGGCCCACGATCTGTGCTTCGTCGTTGACGACAGTCTGTCTGCTCGGAGCTGGCGGCGGCGCGTCGGACCATTCGAGGTGGAAGTCGGTGGCGCTGTTGCGATAGGTCTGGATGTAACCGGGTTCGTCAGGTCGGTCCACGACCATGAAGGTGTTGCCCCGCTGCAGTGGGATGCAACGCACCCAGTACTCGAGGTGCTCACGGGTCAGTGTCGTAAGCTCTCGGCCGCCCACACTCACGTAGAGATCGCGGTGGACGACAGGCACCGGATCCGGCAGACGGTCGTCCCACGGTCCGGCGAAACGCGAATCAGAACTCATCTTCGTACTCCCAGCCGTAGTGCACCTGCGCATGCGACACCAGCCGGGTAGCCCGCGCCGTCAGCATTTTCTCGAAGGCGGGCGCCCAGCGGTAGAACCCGCTGAAGTTCACCGTGTCATCGCCGGAATCGGCACGCACGGACAGATCCGCCCCCCTGCCGCGCATGCTGACGAACACTTCGTCATCCAGCTGATGTTCCCGCATGACCTCGGTCAGCAGCCTCGTCATGCCAACCTGCTCCCGGTCGTCGCGCAACCCGGAGATCTCCATGTAGACGCCTATATTCACAGACACGCGGCCGACCATATCGACGCCCACCGACAACTACGAGCGACCAGCTCCAGCCCTCGGTGGGGGCACCGCGTCGGTCGGGGAAGCCACCGGCAGTGACAGCGTGATCGGCCCCGACTGTGGGCCGCCCCTGATGCGGTCGGCAGTCGCAGTGCTTCTCATCGGGACGGGGACCGGCTCCATCGCCGACGATTCCCCCTGGCTCGACTGCTACGAATTCGCCGGCCCGAGGAACCCGGGCGGACGGAGTTGCGTATCGAGGGTTCAGCTCAGGATGTCGCGGATGACGCCGTCGGCGAGCAACCTGCCGCGGTCGGTGAGCACCAGGCGGTCATCGATGCGCGAGAGCAACCCATCCGCGACGACCTGCTCGGCGGCCGCTAGCTCACTCGGGCGCAGGTCCGACGCCGGCAGCCCGGACCGCAGCCGCATCGTAAGCATCACCCGTTCGACATGCCGGTCCTCCGCGGTGAGGGTTTCGCTGTCCGCGGCGGGCAGGACCCCGGACGCCAGCTCGTCGGCGTAGCGGGCCGGGTGCTTGACGTTCCACCAGCGCACCCCGCCGACGTGGCTGTGCGCGCCCGGTCCGGCACCCCACCAGTCGCCGCCGTCCCAGTACCCGATGTTGTGCCTGCACTCCGCGCCGGGCTTCGACCAGTTCGACACCTCGTACCAGCCCAGGCCCGCGTCCGCGAGGCGGGCGTCGATGCGTTCGTAGCGGGCGGCGAGGACGTCGTCGTCCGGAGCAGGCAGTTCGCCACGCCGGACCTTGCGGGCCAGCGCCGTGCCGTCCTCGACGATCAGCGAGTACGCCGAGACGTGATCGACGTCGGCGGAGAGCACCGCGTCGAGGGTCGCGTCGAGGTCCTCGTCGCGCTCGCCGGGCGTCCCGTAGATCATGTCGAGGTTCACGTGCCCGAACCCGGCCGCCCGGGCCTCCTTCGCCGCGGCGACAGCACGGCCCGGCGTGTGGGTGCGGTCGAGGACGCGCAGCACGTGCTGCGCTGCGGACTGCATGCCGAGCGAGACCCGGGTGTAGCCGGCGCCGCGGATGGTGTCGAAGAACTCCGGCGACGTCGACTCCGGGTTCGACTCGGTGGTCACCTCGGCGCCCGGAGCGAGGCCGAAACTCGACCGGACGGCCGCCAGCACGTCCGCCAGCCCGTCGCCGCCGAGGAGCGACGGCGTGCCGCCGCCGACGAAGACCGTCTGCGCTGCGGGCACGGCCGCGTCCCCTCGCCCCAGCATCGCCGCACCGGCGTCGAGTTCGCGGCGCAGGCCCTCGAGCCACGACTGCGGCGACGCCAAGGTGCCGAGTTCGCCCGCGGTGTAGGTGTTGAAGTCGCAGTAGCCGCACCGCGTCGCGCAGAACGGGACGTGCACGTAGATACCGAAGGGACGCGACCCGACGCCGGCCAGAGCCGAGGCGGGAAGTTCGAAGGGTGTCGAGGCGACGGCAGGGGTCGAGGCGGCGGATCCACTCACGTCTCCAGTGTCCCAGCAACCCGATGTGCCGACACCGACGCCCGCCCATCAGGACATTTCCCGAGAATTTCGGGGAAATACGCTCCCGATGGTCGGCAGAGCGCGAATCGCATGGCACAATGGCCCGCATGACAGATACCGGGGTGCGATTGGTGGCCAGGCGCCACGTCGACCTCAAGCGTGTCTGTAGCTGTTGTTGTCTGCCCTGCGGCGTGTAGCAGCCCGGCGTTCCCTGCCCTGAAGCAGCGGCGCTCGCCTGCGTTCGTCTCCCCACGTTAGGCCCGTAATCCGGCCGGCCGAGGACGACCCCCGCGAGGAAACAGCCCTCCTCTCCCAGTCTTCGACCGGTGCACCGTGAGATTCACGAAATTCAGGAGCACCCATGACGTCGACCACCGACGCCGAATCTGCCGTGAGCCCGCCGGCGCGCACCCCGCGTCCGAAGAAGCGCGCCTCCGAGGGCCAGTGGGCCCTCGGCTACCGCGAACCGCTCAACGCCAACGAGCAGATCAAGAAGGACGACAACCCGCTCAACGTCCGCGCCCGCATCGAGAACATCTACTCGAAGCAGGGCTTCGACAGCATCGACAAGGCCGACCTGCGCGGCCGCATGCGCTGGTGGGGCCTGTACACGCAGCGCGAAGAGGGCTACGACGGCACCTTCACCGGCGACGAGAACATCGACCTGCTCGAGGCCAAGTACTTCATGATGCGGGTGCGCTGCGACGCCGGCGCCCTGACCGCCCAGCAGTTGCGCACGATCGGTGAGCTGTCGACCGAGTTCGGCCGCGACACCGCCGACCTCTCCGACCGCGAGAACGTCCAGTACCACTGGATCGAGATCGAGAACGTTCCCGAGATCTGGCAGCGACTCGAGGCCGTCGGCCTCAAGACCACCGAGGCGTGCGGCGACTGCCCGCGTGTGGTTCTCGGTTCCCCGCTGGCCGGGGAGTCGTTCGACGAGATCCTCGATCCGACCCCGGCGATCGACGAGATCGTCCGCCGCTACATCGGCGATCCCGAGTACTCGAACCTGCCGCGCAAGTTCAAGACCGCGATCTCCGGGCAGCAGGACGTGGTGCACGAGATCAACGACGTCGCGTTCGTGGGCGTGAACCACCCCGAGCACGGCCCGGGCCTGGACCTGTGGGTCGGCGGCGGCCTGTCGACGAATCCGATGCTGGCGCAGCGCGTCGGTGTGTGGGTGCCGCTCGACGAGGTCCCGGACGTGTGGGAGGCCGTGGTCTCGATCTTCCGCGACTACGGCTACCGCCGCCTGCGTGCCAAGGCGCGGCTGAAGTTCCTGATCAAGGACTGGGGCATCGAAAAGTTCCGCGAAGTTCTCGAGACGGAGTACCTGAAGCGCAAGCTCATCGACGGCCCGGCCCCGGAGAAGCCCGCCCGCCCGATCGACCACATCGGCGTCCAGAAGCTGCGCAACGGCCTCAACGCGGTCGGCTTCTCCCCCATCGCCGGCCGCGTGTCGGGCACCATCCTGACGCAGGTCGCCGACGCGGCGGCGCGGATCGGCTCGGACCGCATCCGCTTCACCCCGTACCAGAAGCTGATCGTGCTCGACGTCGCCGACGACAAGGTCGAGGAGCTGATCGCCGAACTGCAGCCGCTGGGCCTGCATGCCCGGCCATCGCATTGGCGCCGGAATCTCTTGGCGTGCAGTGGCATCGAGTTCTGCAAGCTGTCGTTCGTGGAGACCCGCAAGCGGTCCCAGGTGCTCGCGCCGGAACTCGAGGAGCGGCTCGCGGACATCAACGCGCAGCTCGACGTCCCGATCACGATCAACATCAACGGCTGCCCCAACTCGTGCGGCCGGTCCCAGATCGCCGACATCGGCTTCAAGGGCCAGTTGGTCGACGACGGCGAGGGCAACCAGGTCGAGGGCTTCCAGGTTCACCTGGGCGGCAGCCTCGGTCTCGACAGCGCGTTCGGCCGGAAGCTGCGCCAGCACAAGGTGACCAGCGACGAACTCGGCGACTACATCGACCGGGTGGTGCGGAACTTCGTGAAGCACCGCAACGAGGGTGAACGCTTTGCACAGTGGGCAGTTCGAGCAGACGAGGGGGATTTGCGATGACGGTTGATCTGACGACGGCGACCGAGGACGACCTGCGGGCTTTGGCCGCGCGGGGCGCAGCGGAACTGGACGGGGCCTCCGCCCAGGAACTGCTGCGGTGGACGGAGGACACGTTCGGGTCCGACTACATCGTGGCGTCGAACATGCAGGACGGCGTCCTGGTTCATCTTGCGGCACAGGTGCATCCCGGCGTGGACGTGCTGTTCCTCGAGACCGGCTACCACTTCCCCGAGACCATCGGCACCCGCGACGCGGTGGAGCAGGTGTACGGGGTCAACGTCATCAACGCGCAGGCCGAGGCCTCCGTCGCCGAGCAGGACGCGGCCGAGGGCAAGGACCTGTTCGCCCGCGAGCCCAACCGCTGCTGCGCGCTGCGCAAGGTGGCACCGCTGAAGGCGACGCTGAAGAACTACCGGGCGTGGGTCACCGGCATCCGCCGGGTCGAGGCCCCCACCCGGGCGAACGCCCCGCTCATCTCGTTCGACGAGGCGTTCGGACTGGTGAAGATCAACCCCATCGCCGCGTGGTCGGACGACGACATGCAGGCGTACATCGACGAGCACTCGATCCTGGTGAATCCGCTCGTCGACGAGGGGTATCCGTCCATCGGGTGCGCTCCGTGCACCGCGAAACCTCTCCCCGGCACCGATCCGCGCAGCGGCCGGTGGGCCGGTTCGGCCAAGACAGAATGCGGGTTGCACGCGTCATGACAATCGACATCTCACTCCCCGAGCCGCGGCTTGCGCTGGACGGCAACAAGTTCGACACCCTCGACGCTCTCGAGTCCGAGGCCATCCACATCTTCCGTGAGGTGGCGGGCGAGTTCGAGCGGCCCGTGATCCTGTTCTCGGGCGGCAAGGACTCCACGGTGCTGCTGCACCTGGCCATCAAGGCCTTCTGGCCGGCGCCGCTGCCGTTCGCCCTGCTGCACGTGGACACCGGCCACAACCTGCCGGAGGTGCTGGACTTCCGCGATCACGTCGTCGCGAAGTACAACCTGCGCCTGCACGTGGCCAAGGTCGAGGACTACCTCGCCGACGGCCGGCTCACCGAGCGCCCCGACGGAATCCGCAATCCGCTGCAGACCGTGCCGCTGCTCGACGCGATCGCCGAGAACCGCTTCGACGCGGTGTTCGGCGGTGCCCGGCGCGACGAGGAGCGTGCCCGCGCCAAGGAGCGGATCTTCTCGCTGCGCAACGCGTTCGGACAGTGGGACCCCAAGCGGCAGCGCCCCGAGCTGTGGAACCTGTACAACGGCCGGCACTCGCCCGGCGAGCAGGTGCGGGTGTTTCCGCTCAGCAACTTCACCGAGCTCGACATCTGGCGCTACATCGCGCGCGACAACGTCGAGCTGGCGAGCATCTACTACGCCCACCAGCGTCCGGTGTATCAGCGTGACGGCATGTGGATGACGCCCGGCGTGTGGGGTGGACCGGCCGAGGGCGAGGAGCTGCAGACTCTGTCGGTGCGCTACCGCACCGTCGGCGACGGCTCCACCACCGGCGCGGTCCTGTCCGAGGCCGCCGACAACGAGGCGATCCTGGCCGAGGTCGCGGCGTCCCGACTGACCGAGCGCGGCGCCACCCGCGGCGACGACCGAGTTTCCGAAGCGGCCATGGAAGACCGCAAGCGAGAGGGCTACTTCTGATCATGAGCGACCTGTTGCGCCTGGCTACGGCCGGCAGCGTCGACGACGGCAAGTCCACCCTCGTGGGCCGGCTGCTCTACGACACCAAATCCGTTCTGGCCGACCAGATCGACGCCGTGACCCGCGCGTCGGTCGACAAGGGCCTGTCCACCCCCGACCTGTCGCTGCTCGTCGACGGCCTGCGCGCCGAGCGCGAGCAGGGCATCACGATCGACGTCGCGTACCGCTACTTCGCGACGCCGCGACGCTCGTTCGTGCTCGCCGACACCCCGGGACACGTGCAGTACACCCGCAACACCGTCTCGGGTGCCTCCACCGCACAGCTGGTGATCCTGCTGGTCGACGCCCGAAAGGGCGTCATCTCGCAGACCCGCAAGCACGCCGCGGTGCTGGCGCTGCTCGGGGTGCCGCGGCTGGTGCTGGCGGTCAACAAGATCGACCTCGTCGAGGATCCGGCGCAGGTGTTCGCCGACATCTCCGCCGAGTTCCGGTCGCTGACCGGTTCGCTCGGTTGGGACGACGCCGACGTGCACGCCATCCCGGTGTCGGCGCTGCACGGCGACAACGTCGCGGTGGCGTCGGAGAACACGCCGTACTACGACGGTCCGACGCTGATCGAGCACCTCGAGTCGGTGCCCGTCGACAGCGACAACGAGGGCAAGCACGCGGTGGGCCTGCGGTTCCCGGTGCAGTACGTGATTCGTCCGCGCACCGCCGAGTTCCCCGACTACCGCGGCTACGCGGGTCAGGTCGCGGCCGGATCCGTCGTGCCCGGCGACGAGGTCGTGATCCTGCCGTCCGGCACCCGGACGACGGTCACCCGCATCGACACCGCCGACGGCGAACTCGACGTCGCGCACGCGGGTCGCAGCGTGACGCTGGTGCTCGCCGACGACGTCGACGTCTCCCGCGGCGACACCATCGCCGCGCCGTCCGGGGCTCCCGAGCCGATCGGCGAGTTCGACGCCACCGTGTGCTGGCTGGCCGAGAAGCCGCTGCGTCCGGGCGCGCGGCTGCTGCTCAAGCACGGCACCCGCACCACGCAGGCGATCGTCGGTGCGCTGGTCGAGCGCCTCGACGAGCAGGAGCTGACATCCGAGCTGTCCCCGGAGACGCTCGAGCTCAACGAGATCGGCAAGATCTCGGTGCGCGTCGCGGAGCCGATCGTCGCCGACGACTACACCGTCAACCGGCACACCGGCAGCTTCCTGCTGATCGATCCGGCCGGCGGCAACACGCTCGCGGCCGGCCTCGTCGGCGACGCAATCGCCGCCGTCGAACTCGGTGAGCGGGTCTGACACCTTGACTGCGCCGCTGATTGCCGTCGCGCACGGCAGCCGTGACCCCCGATCCGCTCGGGTGGTCACGGCTGCCGTGGCGGCGATCCGCGCGCGGCGACCGGACCTCGACGTCCGGCTGTGCTTCCTCGACCTGAACGCGCCGTCGGTGGACCAGGTCGTCGATGCCGTCGCCGCGGAGGGCCACTCCACGGCGATCGCGGTCCCACTACTGCTCGGCAGCGCCTTTCACGCCCGGGTGGATCTGCCCGGGATCCTCGCGGCGGCGCGCGCCCGGCACCCACGGCTGACCCTGGTCCAGTCGGACGTTCTGGGCCACGATCGACGACTGGTCGCAGCGGTGCGGGACCGGATCTCGGCGGCGGGGATCGCCACCGACGACGCCGACACCGGTGTCGTACTGGTCGGGGTCGGGTCGTCCGACCGGAGGGCGAACGAGCGCACCCGCGCGCTCGCACCGATCCTCGCCGAGGGCACCGCGTGGGCGGGCGTCACGACATGCTTCGCAACGTCTACGGAACCGACTATCGGACAGTCCATTTCACTGCTGCGCTCGCGAGGGGTCGAGCGCATCGTGATCGCCCCGTGGTTCCTGGCACCCGGACGCCTGACCGACAGGGTCGGCGCCGCTGCCCTGGCGTCCGCACCCGACGCGATCTTCGCCGACACCATCGGGGCTCACCGCGGCCTGGTCGACGTGGCGCTCGACCGGTACCGGGCCGCCCTCCCCACGTTCACGCGGGTCGAGCGGTCCGCCTGACCGGCCGCGTTACAGCAGTTCCGCGCGCAACTGTTCGGGAGACTTCGGCGACAGCAGGCCCGGGGCCACGTCGTACACGGTGTGCGCGCCGATCCGGCCGTCCGCGTTCAACCGGTACACCGCCCGCGCGTACGCCACCAGGACGCTCGCGGTGAACTCGGGATTGCTGCCCAGCGCGAGGCTGTACTCGACGGTCTGCACGTTCCCGGTACCGGTGGATCCACTGCGGATCACGAAGCCGCCGTGCGGCATTCCCCCGTGATCGCGCGCGAGAGTGTCCGCGTCGACGAAGTGGACGACCGTGTCGTACTGATCGAAGTAGTCGGGCATCGTCACGATCGCCTCACGGACCACATCGGCATCGGCACCTGTGTCGAGGACGACGAAGCACTCGCGGGTGTGCTTCTCACGGGTCGTCAATTCGGGCCGGCTGCCGCCACGCACCTTCGCCATCGCCACCTCCGACGGCAGCGTGTACTGCACGGCGGCAGCGACACCGGGCACCCGGCGCACTGCGTCGGAGTGGCCCTGGCTGACACCACGCCCCCAGAAGGTGTAGGTCTCACCCACGGGCAGGATCGCCTCGCCGTAGACACGGTTGATCGAGAACAACCCCGGGTCCCAGCCGGTCGAGATCAGCGCCGTGCGGCCGGCGTTGCGTGCCGGGGCATCGACGGCGGCGAAGTATTCGGGGATGCGGGCATGCGTATCGAAGCTGTCCACGGTGTTGAATCGCGCCGCCAACTCCGGGCCCTGCTGCGGCAGATCCGACTTCGAACCCCCGCACAGGATCAGCACGTCGATCTCGTCCTCGTACCCGGCGAGTGCATCCCAACCGAACACCGCCGTGTCCGGCCGCTGTGGCACGAGCGCCGCCGGGTCGCGTCGGGTGAACACCCCCACCAACGTCATGTCCGCGCTCGCCGCGACCGCGGACTCCACGCCTCGACCCAGATTGCCGTATCCGGCGATACCGATACGGATCCGACCGCTTACCACTACGCCTCCTAGCAGGGCAGACGTCCGTCGACTGCCCAACCGCCCACCGTACCTGGACCGTAAGGCCGTTGATCACTGTCGCTCGCGACGTGACCTCGACGCCGCGCCCGGCGTCGTCTTCGCCGACACGATCGGCGCGCAGCAGCCGCAGGGCAACTCTCCGTCTACCCCCTACAGTGGGTCGGTGACGAAGGAGAAACGCGCGACGGCAAGCGCCGCGTCGCTGCGCGGCAGATGGAGCCCCGAGGATGCCGCCCTGCTCGCGAGTCGGTTCGTCGACCAGGCCCGGTTCGTCGGGCGCACACACGAGATCGCGTCCCCACACGGGACCACGGTCGAAGGGCGCGTCGACCTGCGTGGCGTGAACGCAGCCCGCGGATACTCGCTCTCGATCAAGTACCTGACGCTGGAGCGGCTCGACCTGAGCCATGCACGGGGTTCGTTGCACATCTTCGAGACCGAGGTGACGGACAGCCGCTTCGACAAGATCTCCGCGGCGGACAGCGTGCTCGACCGCCTCTTCGCGCGGTGCAGCTTTCGCTCGGCGCGCCTCACCCGGGCCCGCATCGGGCGCAAGATCGTCGACTGCGACTTCACGGGCGCGTCGCTGCGCAAGATCACCCTGGGCGAGAACACCGTATTCGAGCGGTGCGTGTTCGACGGGACGGACCTCGCCGACGCGAAACTCGCCGGCGGCCGTTTCGTGGACTGCACGTTCGCCGACGTCCGGTTCTCGGCACTCACGACGTTCGACCGGTGCGACTTCCGGGGCGCGCTGCCCGACCTCGGGCCCGCGCGGCGTGTCCGGTGCACCCACGACGGCTCTCCCCTGCCCGACGGTTGGCCCGGCGAGACGGACGCCGAGGCACTCGAGCGCGACTACGTCGACCGCTACGTCCGCGCGGTGCGCGAAGGGACCGCGGAGACGATGCCGCTGGAACCCGAGTCACCGCCGCACTGACGCGCCTCACCCTGCAGAGGACGGATCGCTGCTCTCGTCGCCACGGAACGTCGACCCGCGCTTCCCGAGCACCTCCGCGAGCACCCGGATCGCCTTGGGTCCCACCCCGTGGAGCGCGAGCAGTTCCTTCCGGGAATGCCGCGCCACGGCCTCGAGCGTCGTGATTCCGGCCTGCCGCAGCGCCCGGGTCGCGGGCCGGCCGATCGCCGTCGGCAACTCCCCGACGCCGGGTTCCGCGGTCTCGGCCGCCGGCGTCTCGGCCGCGAGCCGCTGCGGCGCCCGGGACAACCACGCCCGGCGAACGAGGTCGTTCAGCCGGCGGCCGTCGACATCGGCGAGCGGGAGGCGGACCCCGATCGTGAGGTCCTGCCGGGTGATCGGCTCGGCGGTCGGGTGGGAAGCGACGATCTCGGCGACCGCGTCCTCGGGCAACCTCAGCTGCACGCCCCGACCATCCCGCGTGACCGACGCGAAGACACGTCCGCGCACCCGGTACGCCTCGAGCCCGAAGTGGGTGCCGCTGGTGACGTCGGGCAGCGACGTGGCGGTGTTGCGGAGCTGACGGAGCGTCGTCATGCACGAGATCGTAGGGTCACCCGAGCGTGGCGTCGAGCACATCCGCTTTACCTCGAGCTAACTCGAGGTTCTAGCGTCGGATCTGTCATCCCACAGACACGACGAAGGGCCTCGCCTTGACCACCGCGACATCGACGTCCCAGCTCAGCGACGACTTCCGGCGCGCCTTCCGCGGGCATCCCGCCGGCGTCACGGTCGTCACCGCACAAGGCCGCTGCGGCCCGGTCGGTCTCACGTCGTCGTCCGTCGCGTCGGTGTCCGCGGACCCTGCCGTCCTCGGATTCTCGCTGCAGTCGGTCCGTGGGTCCGCCGCCGAGATCGCGCAGGCCCGGAGCCTGCTGATCCACCTGCTCACGGCGGAGAACGTGGAACTGGCCCGCCGGTTCGCGACACCCGACCGGACGCGGTTCGGTGCGGAGACCGCCTGGTCACCCCTCGCGACCGGCGAACCCCTCCTGCACGGAACCGGCACGGTCCTGCGCTGCACGCCGCTGTCGACGACGGCGGCGGGACCGGCGCTCGTCGTCGTCGCGGCGGTCGACCGGATCCTCGAACCGGAATCCCTCGCCGGTCCGCTGGTCTACAGCGACCGCGCGTACCACTGCGTGAACTCCGGGACCGCCCTCCGCTGAACGAAGGATCTCATGCACACGCCGGCCCCGAACGCCGCCGAGACGGCGACCGGCAGCACCGCATCGTCGTGGTGGGGTTCGTCGGGCTCCTGACCCCCTGCGCGAAAGGCCCGGCCCCGCAGCGGGGCCGGGCCTTTCGCGGGCGTACCGGTCAGCCGGTGACGTCGGTCGGACGGACGTACACCGTCTCGCCCTCTCGCAGCGCCAGGGCGTCGGCATCGCTGCGCGTGATCTGCGCGGAGAGTTCCTGCGCGCCGGTCTTCGGCTGCAACTCGACGCGCACCTCGAATCCGAGGTGCACGACACGGGACACGGTGGCCGCGAACGACTGCGGGAGCTGATTGCGATCCAACCGGAGGTCGTGCGGGCGGACCAGCTGCCCGTTGAGCCGCGCGACCGGGCCGAGGAACGACATCACGAAGTCGTTGGCCGGGGTGTCGTACAGCTCCTGCGGGGTGCCGACCTGCTCGACCCGCCCCTTGTTGAGCACCGCGATCCGGTCGGCGACGTCGAGCGCCTCCTCCTGGTCGTGGGTGACGAGCACCGTCGTCACGTGGACCTCGTCGTGCAGCCGGCGCAGCCACGCCCGCAGATCGTCACGCACCTTCGCGTCGAGGGCGCCGAAGGGTTCGTCGAGCAGCAGCACCTGCGGATCCACCGCGAGCGCCCGCGCGAGGGCCATGCGCTGACGCTGACCGCCCGACAGCTGCGCCGGATAGCGGTGCTGGAAGCCGTCGAGCCCCACGATCTCGAGCAGATCGTCGACCTTCTTCGCGATCTCCGCCTTGGGACGCTTGCGGATCTTGAGCCCGAACGCGACGTTGTCGCGCACCGTCATGTGCTTGAACGCCGCGTAATGCTGGAACACGAACCCGATGTCGCGCTTCTGCGGCGGCACACCGGTGACGTCCTTGCCGGCGATCGTAATGGTCCCGGAGTCGGGCTGTTCGAGCCCGGCGATGGACCGCAGCAGCGTCGACTTGCCCGAGCCGCTGGGCCCCAGCAGTGCCGTCAGCGACCCCGACGGGATCTCGAGGGTGACGTCGTCGAGCGCGGCGAAATCGCCGTAGTTCTTACGCGCCCCGGTCACGGTAATCATGTCGTGCTCCTCTTGCGGTCGAGCAGAGTCATCAGCAGCAGGGTCACGAGCGCGATCGACATCAGCAGTGTCGCCGCGGCGTAGGCCCCGAAGGTGTTGTGGTCGTCGATGTATCGGGAGTGCACGAGCAACGTCAGGGTCTGCGACTGGCCGGGAATGCCGGACGAGACCATGATCACCGCACCGAACTCACCGAGCGCGCGGGCGACGGTGAGGACGATGCCGTACGTCAACCCCCAGCGGATGGCGGGCAACGTGATCCGCGAGAACGTCTGCCACTTGGACGCGCCCAGCGTGGCCGCCGCCTGTTCCTGCTCGTCGCCGATCTCGTGCAGCACCGGTTCCACTTCGCGCACCACGAACGGCAGCGTCACGAAGATCGTCGCGATCACCATGCCGGGCAGCCCGAAGATCACCTTGAACCCGAGCGACTCGACGCCGCCGAACCAGCCGTTGGCACCCCACAGCAGGATCAGCGAGACGCCGACGACGATGGGCGACACCGCGAACGGCAGGTCCACGACGGACTGCAGCAGGCCCCGTCCCGGGAAACGTCCCCGCACCAGCGCCAGTGCGGTCACGATGCCGAACACGACGTTGATCGGCACGACGATCGCGACGATCAACAGCGACAGGTTGAGGGCCGAGATCGCCGCCGGGGTGCTGATCGCCTGGTAGAAGGCGACGAACCCGTTCTCGAACGTGCGGTACAGGATGACGCCGATCGGGACGATCAGCAGCACGAACAGGTAGGCGAGGACGATCGTGCGGATGCTGATCCGCGCCCACGGGGAGACCTTCACTGCGCCTGCTCCTCTCGACGCTGGTTGCGGGCCGCGAAGATGCGCAGCACGAACAGCGTCACGAACGCGATCGCCAACAGTGTCACCGACACCGCTGCGGCGCTGACCGGTCGGTCGATCTCGATCTGCTGCTGAATGTACTGGGATGCCACCTGGGTCTCACGGGGAATGTTTCCGCCGATCAGGACCACCGAACCGTACTCGCCGATGGCGCGGGCGAAGGCCAGTCCCGCGCCGCTGATGATCGCCGGCGTCAGGGTCGGCAGCACCACCTGGCGGAAGATCGTCCAGTTGCTCGCGCCCAGGGACGCGGCCGCCTCCTCGACCTCGCGGTCGGCCTCCATCAGCACCGGCTGCACCGACCGGACCACGAAGGGCAACGTGACGAACGCAAGCGCCACGATCAGACCCGGCTTGGTGGCGTTGAGGTGCACGTCGATCGGGCTCTGCGGTCCGTACAGCGACAGCAGCACGATGCTGGCCACGATCGTCGGCAGCGCGAACGGGAGGTCGATGAGCGCGTTGACGATTCGCTTGCCCGGGAAATCGTCCCGCACCAGCACCCAGGCGATCATCGTGCCCATCACGACGTTGACGAGCGCGACCACCACGGACACCGTGATCGTGACCCGCAGCGACGCGAGTGCGCCGGGCGCGGTGATCGCGTCCCAGAAGCCGCTGATGCCGTCCTCGAGGGACGTGACGGTGAGCGCCGCGAGCGGCAGCAACACGATGATGCTGAGCCACAGCGCGGCGACGCCGATGCCCAGCGGGCCGACGGTGCCGGTGACGGCCAGCCAGTTCTTCTTGCGAGTCAGTGTCGTGGTCATTTACTTGGTCGCGTTGTCGTAGATGACGGCGATGCTGCCGCTGCCCTGCGTGAACAGATTCTGGTCGATCTCGGTCCAACCGCCGAGATCCGCCGCGGTCCACAGCGTCTGCGGCTGCGGGAATTCCGCCGCGAACTCCGCCGCGACCGCCGGGTCCACCGGACGGAAGCCGGCCTCGGCCCACAGGCGCTGCGCGTCGGTCGTGTACAGGTAGTCACGGAAGGCGGTGGCCGCGGCGACGTTCCGGCCGCCCTCGACCACCGCGACCGGGTTCTCGATCTTGAACGTCACCGGCGGCGTGACGTGCTCGACCGGATCTCCCTTGCGCTCGGTGAACAGCGCCTCGTTCTCGTAGCTCAGCAGCACGTCGCCGGTGCCCTGCAGGAACGTCTCCGTCGCCTCGCGACCCGACTTCGGCTGCACCCTGACGTGCTCGTCGACCAACTTCTCCAGGTAGTCCAGGCCGGCCTGCGGGTTCTTGCCGCCCTCGCTCTTGGCGGCGTACGGCGCCAACAGGTTCCACTTCGCCGAACCGGAACTGAACGGGTTCGGGGTGACCACCTCGACGCCGGGCCGGAGCAGATCGTCCCAGTCCCTGATGTTCTTCGGGTTGCCCTCGCGAACCACGAGCGTGACGACCGAGCCGAACGGAATCCCGTTGTAGGCGCCGCTGTTCCAGTCCTCGTCCACCAGACCGGCGTCGACCAACCGGGTGATCTCGGGCTCGACCGAGAAGCTCACGAAGTCGGCCTGCGCGCCGTCCTTCACCTTGCGCGACTGGTCGCCCGAGGCACCGTAGGACGAGTTGAAGGTGACGCCGTCGCCCTCCTCGGTCTCGGCGAATCCCGCGGTCACCTTGTCGTAGCCGGGCTTGGGAACGCCGAACGCGAACATGTTGACGGCGCCGGCGCCGCCACCCGCACCGGCGTCGGAGCCGCCCACGACATCGCTCGAACCGCCGCTGCACGCGGTCAGCGCGACTGCGCCGATCGTGGCGAGTGCGGTCAGAAACAATCGAGAGCGGTGTTTCATTGCGGTTTACCTTCCTACCGGGCTGGCAAGTGCAGAGGATCACATACGGAATCAACTCGGCAACATCGGGTCTACGCGTGTGGAACTCGCGCGGAGTTCCGGGGCGAGGCGGCGTTCGGAAGAAGCGCGCGGTGCGCGACCGACCGGCCCCCTCGAAATCGACAGGGGTGGTCGGATGCCCCGGCTATGCGAGGGCGAACGCCGAGATTCGAATCAACAACAGTGAATGTCTGCGACTGCAAGTCGGCCGACAGCGATCAACGCCAATTCATGGCGGACCTGGTGAGCGGCGACTAACGACACGCGGCAGACTTTAGCAGAGGCCCGGTCGGCGCCCGAATCGCAAGATCGAAAACGGCGGGCGACGGTCTGGCGACAGCGATCCCGCAAGGCATGTCCGCCTTGCGGGATCGTCCGGCACTGCTCTACTTCGTCGCGTTGTCGTAGATGACGGCGATGCTGCCGCTGCCCTGCTTGAACAGTTCGGCGTCGACGGTCTTCCAGCCGCCCAGGTCGGCGATGGTCCACAGCGTCTGCGGCTGGGGGAAGTCGGCGGCGAACTCCTTCGCGACCTCCGGGTCGACCGGACGGAACCCGGCCTCGGCCCACAGGCGCTGCGCGTCGGTCGTGTAGAGGTAGTCGCGGAAGGCGGTGGCCTGGGCGATGTTCGGGCTGTTGGAGATGACCGCGGCCGGGTTCTCGATCTTGAACGTCGCCGGCGGGGTGACGTGCTCGACCGGGTCGCCGTTGCGCTCGGTGAACAGCGCCTCGTTCTCGTAGCTCAGCAGCACGTCGCCGGTACCCTGCAGGAACGTCTCGGTTGCCTCGCGACCGGACTTGGGCTGCACCCTGACGTGCTCGCCGACCAACTTGTCCAGGTAGTCCAGGCCGGCCTGCGGGTTCTTGCCGCCCTCACTCTTCGCGGCGTACGGCGCGAGAAGGTTCCATTTCGCCGATCCGGAACTGAACGGGTTCGGGGTGACGACCTCGAGTCCGGGCTGGAGCAGGTCGTCCCAGTCCTTGATGTTCTTCGGGTTGCCTTCCCGGACGACGATCGTGACGACCGAGCCGAACGGAATCCCGTTGTAGGCGCCGCTGTTCCAGTCCTTGTCGACCAGCCCGGCGTCGACCAACCGGGTAATGTCGGGCTCGACGGAGAAGTTGACGAAGTCGGCCTGTGCCCCGTCCTTGACCTTGCGCGACTGGTCGCCCGAGGCACCGTAGGACGGGTTGAAGGTGACGCCCTTGCCTTCCTCGGTCTCGGCGAACCCCGCGGTCACCTTGTCGAATCCCGGCTTCGGGACCGCGTAGGCGAAGAGGTTGATGGTGCCGCCGCTGCCGTCGGCGGCGGTTTCGGCGCCGCCCGCGACGTCGCTCGAGCCGCCGCTGCACGCGGTCAGCGTGACGGCGCCGATCGTGGCGAGTGCGGTCAGGAACAAACGGGAACGCTGCTTCATGATGTCGGACTACCTTCCTACAGGTCTGGCCAGTGCAGATCACAGACGGAATCGACCCGGAACACGCCCGGGCTCAGCATCCGGTACTCACGGCGAGTACCGGGGGTGAGAGATGGCGTTCGGAAGGATCGAGCGCAGAACGCGTCCACCGTCGACATGCGACGACGATAGGACGGACCGGCAGTCGGATACCGGGGCTCAGGAGAGAACGAACGCCGTGATTCGATTCAGCAACAGTGAATGTCGGCAACTGCCAGACCACCGACAGCGATCAACGCCAATTCATGGCGGATCCGGGGCGCGGTGACTGGAGACACGCGGCAGATGGTAGCAGACGACCCGGAAGGGCGCCGGGAAAACCGACCGGCAGGGTCAGCGGGTGAAGAACCAGGCGATGACGACCAGGATGATCAGCGCAATCAGCGCAATGGTCACGCGTGAGCGCGGCATCTAAGAACCCTCCACCTTCGTTTGCCCGTCCGGATGGCCGACGGAATCGACGACCTCGGCGCGCCCCAGCAGCGCGAACACTGCCGACAGGGCACGGTCGAGCAACCAGGCGATACCGAAACAGCACGGGATCATCACCGCGAGCACCAGGGCGACCTGGGGGATGAACGGCAGGCCGGCCACCCACAGTTCGGCGCCGTCCCACCAGCTCGCGAGTTGATCCACCCGACCACCCTAGCCGCTGGCCCGACCCGCACCGAACAGGGCGGACCAACTCGGGTTCCCGAACTGTGGACGGTGAGCAACGCCCGGGTCGATGATGAGGTGATGACGTCCACCGCCGAGCAACCCGTCCCGATTTCGTCGGGGGATTCCGACGAGGTGGCACCGAAGCGTCGGAGCGTCTTCCCACCGATCGACGACTACGCCTTCCTTTCGGATTGCGAGACGAACTGCCTGGTCGCCCGCAACGGCGCCGTCGAGTGGATGTGCGTCCCGCGCCCCGACTCCCCCAGCGTGTTCGGCGCGATCCTCGACCGCAGCGCCGGGCACTTCCGGATCGGACCGTACGGGCAGAACGTGCCGTCTGCGCGCCGATACCTGCCAGGCGGGCTGATCCTCGAGACCACGTGGCAGACCCAGACCGGCTGGCTGATCGTGCGCGACGCACTCGTGATGGGCCCGTGGCACGCCAACGAACTGCGCTCCCCCACCCGCCGCCGGACACCGTCGGACTGGGACGCCGAACACATCCTGTTGCGGACCGTCAAATGCGTGAGCGGCACCGTCGAGCTGGAGATGGTCTGCGAGCCGGCGTTCGACTACCACCGCGCCCCGGCCGACTGGAGTTACACCGGCAAGGTGTACGAGGAGGCGACGGCCACGTGCCACTGCGCGTCGGAGAACGAGCATCCGGCACTGCGGCTGACGTCGAACCTGCGACTCGGGATCGAGGGTCGAGAGGCCCGGGCCCGCACCCGCATGGTGGAGGGGGACAACGCGTTCGTGGCACTGTCGTGGTCGGAGCTGTCGGCGCCGCGGACCTTCGCCGAGGCCGCCGACAAGATGTGGCAGACGACCGAGTGCTGGAGGCAATGGGTGACGATCGGGCGTTTCCCCGACCATCCGTGGCGGAGCCACCTGCAGAGCAGTGCGCTGACCCTCAAGGGTCTGACCTACGCACCGACCGGCGCACTGCTCGCCGCACCTACCACTTCCCTTCCGGAAACCCCGGGCGGCGAACGCAATTGGGACTATCGATACGCGTGGGTACGGGATTCGACCTTCGCGCTCTGGGGCCTCTACACGCTGGGCCTCGATCGTGAGGCCAACGACTTCTTCTCGTTCATCTTCGACTCTGCGCAGTCCGACAACGGCGATCCGGCCCCACTGCAGGTGATGTACGGCGTGGGCGGCGAGCACACCCTCGTCGAGGAGGAGCTCGGTCACCTCAAGGGGTACGACGGGGCCCTGCCCGTGCGGATCGGTAACGGCGCCTACAACCAGAAGCAGCACGACATCTGGGGGACCCTGCTCGACTCGGTGTACCTGCACGTGCGCTCCCGCGACCAGGTCCCCGAGACGTTGTGGCCGCTGCTCAAACGGCAGGTCGAGGAGGTCATCGAGCATTGGCGCGAGCCCGACCGCGGGATCTGGGAGGTACGCGGCGAACCGCAGCACTTCACGTCGTCGAAGATCATGTGCTGGGTGGCGCTCGACCGCGGCGTCAAGCTCGCCAAGCTGCACGGTGAGAAGACCTATGCGGTGCAGTGGGCCGAGATCGCCGAGGACGTCAAGGCCGACGTCCTCGAGCACGGCGTCGACGACCGCGGGGTGCTCACGCAGCGCTACGGGCACCCGTCACTCGACGCGTCGCTGCTGCTGGCTCCCCTGCTGCGGTTCCTGCCCGCAGACGACCCCCGGATCCGGGCCACCGTCCTGGCGATCGCCGACGAGCTCACCGAGGACGGACTCGTGCTCCGCTACCGAGTCGAGTCCACCGACGACGGCCTGTCCGGCAAGGAGGGTACGTTCACGATCTGCTCGTTCTGGCTGGTGTCGGCGCTCGTCGAGATCGGGGAGGTGAAGCGGGCCAAGGACCTGTGCGAGCGGCTCCTCGCGTTCGCGAGCCCCCTCAAGCTCTACGGCGAGGAGATCGACCCCAAGACAGGCCGGCACCTGGGCAACTTCCCGCAGGCGTTCACCCACCTGGCGCTGATCAACGCCGTCGTGCACGTCATCCGCGCCGAGGAGTCCGGGCACACCGGAACGTTCCAGCCCGCGCACGGCCCGTCCTGACCTCGGGAAGCTCTGCGCCTGTCGGTGACCTGTGTCACGATCTGCGCATGCTGGATCATCTGGGAATTCAATGCGCCGACATCGAGGCCGGCGCCGCGTTCTACGACGCCGTGCTCGCTCCGCTCGGCGGAAAGCGGGTCGTCGAACCCGCCCCCGGCGTCATCGGATACGGCGTGCCGCCGCACCCGGACTTCTGGATCAGCCCGCTGGTGCCCGCCGACGCTGGCTTCCGCGAGAACCACGTCGCATTCGTCGCCGACACCCGCGCCGCGGTCGACGCCTTCTTCGCGGCCGCCGTCGAGATGGGCGCCGAGGTGCTGCACCAACCGCGCGAATGGCCGGAGTACCACCCCGGCTACTACGGCGCGTTCGTGCGCGATCCCGACGGAAACAACATCGAAGCGGTCTGTCACCGCCCCGAGTGAGATCGGGTCAGAAGGCTCGCCGCAGCAGGCGTTCGGCGTCGGCGGCGATGGTGCGGACGACCTCGCCGGCCGGACGCTCCGACGTCACGAGACCGGCCACCTCGCCGGCGTACACGACACCCTGATTCGGATCCGCGGGATCGTAAGCGGCCGAGAGGGTTTCGTTGTTCGCACCCTGACCGTGCCACTTCGCGGTGTAGTCGTTGGCGAGGGCGCGCCCGCCCCAGCGGGCCGGCCAGGGCTGATCGCGAGCCTGGTCGAACACCGACGTGTAGACGGTGTCGGCGCTGCCGGCCTCGATCAGTTTGGCGCGCGCGTACGCGGGGCCGATCGTTTCGGGGCTGGCGAGGAGGGCGGTGCCGATCATCGCGCCGTCGGCGCCGGCCGCGATGACGGCGGCCAGTCCCCGGCCCGTTCCGATGCCGCCGGCCGCGAGCACCGGGAGGCTCGTCGCGTCGAGCACTTCCTGCAGCAGCGGCAGCGTGCCGATCCGCCCGGTGTGCCCGCCCGCCTCGCCGCCCTGCGCGATGACGAAGTCGACCCCCGCCCGCTCGACGACCCGCAGGTCCTCGAGCGTGTTGACCTGCGAGACGGCCAACGCACCGGCCGCGTGGACCCGCTCGACGTACGGCGCGGGATCGCCGAAGGACAGCGACACCACGCGGGGCTTCTCGGCCAGCGCCGCATCCAGCAGGGTGTCGTCCACGTCGAGGGACCACGTCATCAGCCCGATGCCGAGCAGACCACCCCCGATCTCGCGGGCGATCGCGGACTCCTCGGCGATCCAGTCGGGGGTGGCGTAGCGCGCTGCGCCGAGCAGGCCCAGGCCGCCGGCCCGGGTCACCTCCCCGGCGAGCTGCCCGCCGGCGCGCCCACCCATGGGGGCACCGAAGATCGGCACCTCCAACCCGAGTTCACGGGTCAACCAGGTGCCGATCATCGCGTCCCCTCCTACTTGCCCTTGGGCTTGTCCGCCACCGACTCGTTCGACAGCGCCGCCACGAAGGCCTCCTGCGGGACCTCGACGCGACCGATGGTCTTCATCCGCTTCTTGCCCTCCTTCTGCTTCTCGAGCAGCTTGCGCTTACGGCTGATGTCGCCGCCGTAGCACTTGGCGAGCACGTCCTTGCGGATCGCGCGAATGTTCTCGCGCGCAATGATCTTCGAGCCGATCGCGGCCTGGATCGGCACCTCGAACTGCTGACGCGGGATCAGCTCGCGCAGCTTGGTGGTCATCTTGTTGCCGTAGGCGAACGCGGCATCCTTGTGCACGATCGCGCTGAACGCGTCGACGGTCTCGCCCTGCAGCAGGATGTCCACCTTCACCAGCGCGGCCTGCTGCTCGCCCGACTCCTCGTAGTCGAGGCTCGCGTAGCCCTTGGTCCGCGACTTGAGGGCGTCGAAGAAGTCGAACATGATCTCGCCCATCGGCAGCGTGTAGCGCAGCTCGACGCGGGTCTCCGAGAGGTAGTCCATCCCACCGAGCTCACCGCGTCGGGACTGACACAGCTCCATGATCGCGCCGGTGAACTCGCTCGGTGCGATGACGGTGCACTTGGCCATCGGCTCGTACACCTCGCGCACCTTGCCCTCCGGCCAGTACGACGGGTTGGTCACCTCGTGCTCGGAGCCGTCCTCCATCACCACGCGGTACACCACGTTCGGCGCCGTGGAGATGAGGTCGAGGCCGAACTCGCGCTCGAGCCGATCGCGGGTGATCTCCATGTGCAGCAGGCCGAGGAATCCGCAGCGGAAGCCGAAGCCCAGCGCCACGGACGTTTCCGGCTCGTAGGCCAGCGCCGCGTCGTTCAGGCGCAGCTTGTCCAGCGCGTCGCGCAGCACCGGGTAGTCCGAGCCGTCCATCGGGTACAGGCCGGAATAGACCATCGGCTTGGGGTCGCGGTAGCCGGTCAGTGGCTCCTGCGCGCCGTTGCGGAAGGTGGTGACGGTGTCACCGACTCGCGACTGGCGCACGTCCTTGACACCGGTGATCAGATAGCCGACCTCGCCGACGCCCAGGCCGGTGGTGGCCTTGGGCTCGGGCGAGATGATGCCCACCTCGAGCAGTTCGTGCGTGGTGCCGGTCGACATCATGGTGATCTTCTCGCGGGGACGGATCTTGCCGTCCACCACGCGCACGTAGGTGACGACGCCGCGGTAGGCGTCGTACACGGAGTCGAAGATCATCGCGCGGGCCGGACCGTCCGCGTCGCCCACCGGGGCGGGCACCTGCTTGACGACCTCGTCGAGCAGTTCCTTCACACCGACACCGGTCTTGCCGGAGACCTTCAGCACGTCCTCGGGCTCGCAGCCGACGATGTGCGCGATCTCGGCGGCGTACCGCTCGGGGTCCGCGGCGGGCAGGTCGATCTTGTTGAGCACCGGGATGATGGTGAGGTCCTTCTCCATCGCCAGGTACAGGTTGGCCAGGGTCTGCGCCTCGATGCCCTGGGCGGCGTCGACGAGCAGGATCGCGCCCTCGCAGGCCTCGAGCGCGCGGGAGACCTCGTAGGTGAAGTCGACGTGGCCGGGCGTGTCGATCAGGTGCAGGACGATCTCTTCGGTCGTGCCGTCCTCGTTCTCGACCGTCCACGGCAGACGCACGTTCTGTGCCTTGATGGTGATGCCGCGCTCACGCTCGATGTCCATGCGGTCGAGGTACTGCGCGCGCATGGCACGCTCCTCGACGACACCGGTGAGCTGCAGCATCCGGTCGGCGAGCGTCGACTTGCCGTGGTCGATGTGCGCGATGATGCAGAAGTTCCGGATCTTCGACGGATCCGTGAACGTCTTCTCCGCAAAGTTGCTGCTCAAGCCCAATTCCCTCGTCTCACTCGCGCACTGACATCGGCCCGGACCGGCATCCACTGCCTCCCGCGCCCTCCCATCATCCCCTGGACACCGGGGTGCGTACACATCCAGGGTCACGAGCGACGACTTCGAACGCGGTATCGAGCCACCGTCGGAATCGATGCGCCGTCACGGTCGGCGCCGGGGCGCCGCGATGCCGGACGTCCGCGCAGCATCGCCGGGACACGACGTCCGCGGTCTTCGAGACGAGAGGCCTGCCGACCGCCCCATCCTTCGGTCGACAGGCCACATCCGGCCCCGGGGTTGCCTGGCGGTGGTTGTCGAATCAGCTCTCCCTGCTGCCACCGCCCGGCCGTGCACCGGCGAGGTCAGGGGCCTGCGGCGCACCCCGACTGCCCCACGTGGAACAGGGCAGCGAGTTGGACGCTAGTCCAACTCGACGGGCCGTGGGGCCTGTCGCGCAGACAACGACGATCTGACCGATTCAGAGACAGTCGTCTCGAGTCACCTGCGCCAGGGCAAATGCCGCGTCACATCGCACCACCAACCCACGAGGGGATCCGACCGGTCAGGACCGGCAGGTCCACCCGTCGACCGAATCGTCGAGTACCCGACACAATTCACACAGCGAGTACGCACCCGCCGACGGACCGCGCCCCGAGGCACGGTCGAACCCGCGGATCCGACTCCCCCGCGGGCAGTCCACGAAGACGTGGAAGACCGCCCGATCCGGCTGGGTCATCGAGAAGTAGGGCAACGCCTTCCTCATGAAGCATTTCAGTCCGTCCTCCCCGAGATCTTCGAATCCTCCGACGACGAACCGGTCGAACCGACTCCGTCACCGATTCATCGCCGCCACCTTCCGCCCGAGTTACACGTGTCCGGTCGGCAGACCCGAACGCATGCGACACCGCGGCGCCGGCGTCCCGAACCGGGGACCGCGACGCAACTAAACTCGGATCCCATGGCGAGCACGTGGGGCAGTATCGGCAGGAAGCTCGGCACCTTCGCCGTCCAACAGGGCCCGAAACTGCTTCGGCAGCTTCAGAACACCGCGCCGGTCAAACGCGCGACCGAGGCGATCACCGGGCCGCCGCATCCCACGGTCGCTCCCGGTCGCCCGGCGTCACGCAGTTCCGCTCCCACGGCCCACCGGGCGCGCCGGATCGAGTACGCCCCGAGCCTGGACGGCCAGGCCGACCCGGGTGAGATCGTGTGGACGTGGGTCGCCTACGAGGAGGACCCGAGCCGGGGCAAGGATCGCCCGGTCCTCGTCGTCGGCCGGGACGGCCACACACTGCTCGGGCTGATGCTGTCGTCGAACAGCGGGCGGGACGACGACCGCGACTGGCTACCGCTGGGCGCCGGCTCGTGGGACGCCGAGAACCGCCCCAGCTGGGTGCGGCTGGACCGGGTGCTCGACGTTCCCGAGGCCGGCATCCGCCGCGAGGGCGCCATCCTCGACCGGGCCCGCTTCGACGCCGTCAGCGCCCGCCTGCGCTCCGACTACAGCTGGACCTGACCGGCCCACCGACACGACGCGAGGGGCCCGGCACACGATCCGCGTGCCGGGCCCCTCGAGGTTCGCGTCAGTCGTTGAGTCGATTGAAGCGGCCGAAGAGGGCGCGGTAGATGACCGCACCCAACGCGCCGCCGATCAACGGGAACACGATGAACAACCACACCTGCCCCATGGCCCCGTCCTGGAAGGGCGCGACCGCGAAGCTGCGGGCCGGGTTGACCGACGTGTTGTCGATCGGGATCGAGATCAGGTGGATCACCGCCAGCGTGAAGCCGATCGAGACGCCGGCGAGCGGAAGGTCCGACAACTGGTCGGTCGATGCCAGCACCACGAAGACCAGCAGCGCGGTCAGCAGGATCTCCACCGTCATGGCGGCACCGATGCCGTAGCCCGGCAACACGAGCTGGCCCAGCGGGCCGGTCTCCGCCGAGGGGCTGTGCACACCCCAGCCGTTGGCGGCGAGGCCGTCCTCGGCGCGGCTGTAGGTGGGCAGGCTCTGGGCGATCGTGTAGACCGCCAGACCCGCGGCGAGACCGCCGACCACCTGGGCACCCATGTAGATGCCCGCCTTGGCTCCCGAGATGCGGCCGAGGATGAAGTGGCCGAGCGTCACCGCCGGGTTCACATGGCAGCCCGAGATCGGACCGATGGAGTAGACCAGGAACATCAGCGTGAGACCGAACGCGAACGCGATCCCTAGCTGACCGACCTTGGCCCCGGCGAAGACCGCCGTTCCGATCGCCGAGAAGACCAGGACGAAAGTGCCGATACCTTCCGCCAA
Source organism: Prescottella agglutinans (assembly GCF_004011865.1). Classification (GTDB taxonomy): domain Bacteria; phylum Actinomycetota; class Actinomycetes; order Mycobacteriales; family Mycobacteriaceae; genus Prescottella; species Prescottella agglutinans. The sequence continues at coordinate 145,769 of NZ_RKLP01000001.1, forward strand.
GTACTTCTTGAGATCCGAAATCTCTTCCTTTTCCGCAATTTCCTGTGCTGTCGACATACACCCACCTCCCGAAACCAGTTGATAAACGCTGTCGATCGGGACTTTACGTACAAGGTGGTCTGTTTGCGGGATATGGCGCGTGTCGGTCCGAATCCGCAGGCAGGAGCGCCTGTTCCACCGAAAGGCGGGCGCGCGCGGCCGTACGCCCGGACGGATCCGACCCGCCCGTCGACGCCGCCTGGCGGAGCAGCGTCCGGACGCCGGTTTGAGATCGCGATACGGGTGCTGGTAATGTCGTCGGTCGGTACATACGTGTGCCCAGAGCTTTTCGACAGAAACCCGCAAAGACGACAGGATTTTACGCGTGGCCAACATCAAGTCCCAGGTGAAGCGGATCCGCACCAACGAGCGCAACCGACTCCGCAACCAGTCGGTCAAGTCCTCGCTGCGTACGGCGATCCGTTCCTTCCGCGAGGCCGCGGCAGCCGGTGACAAGGACAAGGCCAACGAGCTCCTCGTCGCCACCAGCCGCAAGCTCGACAAGGCAGCCGGCAAGGGCGTCATTCACGCCAACCAGGCTGCCAACAAGAAGTCGGCGCTCGCGAAGGTCGCCAACTCTCTCTGACAAGTTTCTGACGGTTCCACCGTCGCAAGCTCTGTAGAACTAGCCCCCCGATCAAGGATCGGGGGGCTAGTTCTTGTCTCGGGCCTCCCGTCGGGCCAGGCCGGCGGGACGGCGTGCGGATCGCGGTCAGCGACCACCGTGGAGGGACGCGACCCGCTGCACCGCCCACTCGACGGCGTAGTCGGCGTCGGCGGCCTGACCCTTCACATCGGCATTGAGCTTCGCGACGACCTGCAGTGCCTCGCCGATCGACGTGGGGTCCCAGCCCCGGGCCTGCCCCTGCGCCTTCTTGATCTTCCACGGCGGCATGCCGAGTTCGGAGGCCATCCGGAACGGGTCACCGCGGCCGGCCGAACCGACCCGGGCGATCGTGTGCACGGCGTCGGCGAGCGCGTCGGCGAGCAGGACGTGCGCGACGCCGCGGTGCCTCGCCCATCGCAGGGCCTCCAGCGCACCGCGCCCGTCGCCGGCGACCGCCTTGTCGGCGACGTCGAACCCCGACACCTCGGCCTTACCCGAGTAGTACCGCTGCACCGCGCCGGCGTCGATCTTGCCGCCGGTGTCGGCGACCAACTGTGAACAGGCCGCGGCGAGCTCACGCAGGTCGGAACCGACGGCCTCGACGACCAGTTCCAGCACCTCCGGAGAGACGCGCACGCCCGCGGCCCGGAACTCGCCGCGCACGAAGTCCACGCGCTCGCCCGCCTTCAGCTTGGCGCACTGGTGCACGGTGGCGCCGGTCTTCTGCAGGACACCCGCCATCGCCTTCGCACGTCCCGCGCCGGAGTGCAGCACCACCAGCACGACACCCTCGGGTAGGTCCGCGGCGGCGTCCTGCACCAGCGTGACGGCGTCCTTGCCGGCTTCCGCGGCGGCCTCGAGCACGACCACCCTGTCCTCGGCGAACAACGACGGGCTGAGTAGCTCGGCCAACTCCGGGGCGCTGGCGTCGCCGGCGCGCAGGCGCGAGACCGGGATGTCGTCCCCGGCCGGGCCCGCCGCGGCGCGCACCGCACCGATCACCGACGCGACCGCGCGCTCGACCAACAGTTCCTCGTCTCCGAGGACGAGGTGGAGCGGATCGGGTCGCGTAGAGGTGCTCACGGGACGATGGTGCCATGTGAACGCCCTACCACCGCAAGTGCCCCGGACCCGGATCGGACCACCGCGACGTCCCCGTCCGTGTCGGTGCGCATCGTGACGGCCCCCAGTGCCGTGACCCTGTCGACGATGCCGGGGTTGGGATGTCCGAACGGGTTGTCGGCGCCCACGCTGATCACCGCGAGGCGCGGCCGAACGGCGGCGATGAATTCCGGTGCCGTCGTGCGCGATCCGTGGTGGGGCAGCTTCAGCACGTCCGCCCGCACCGACACCCCGGCCCGCAGGAGCGCACGCTGACCGGCCTCCTCCACGTCGCCGGTCAGCAGGATCGTGCCGGCCGGTGTGTGCGCCCTGATCACCAGAGAGGTGTCGTTGGCGGCGTCGTCGGCCGTCGCCTCGGTCCGCGGCGGCGGGACCAACGGACCCAGCACCTGCAGGCGCAGGTGGCCGAGAACCAGGTCGCGACCGGGTTCGAGACGCACCAGCGGGACGTCGGCGCGCGCCGCGGCCCCGGACACGAAGCGGAACCCGCCACCGGGCAGGCTCGCCGGACCGATCGCGATCGCGCCCACCGCGCGGCCGCCCAGCGCACCCTCGAGTCCCCCGTAGTGATCCGCGTGCAGGTGCGTCACGATCAACAGCGCGATCTCGCCGACACCGAGGCGCCGCAGGCAGCGGTCCATCGGCCCGGGATCCGGGCCGGCGTCCACCACCACGGCGCGACCGTCGCCCGTCGCCAGGACCAGGCCGTCGCCCTGCCCGACGTCGCATGCGACGAACGACCAACCGTCGGCCGGCCACCCCGGCGAGTACACCCGGGTCGGCACCCAGACCGTGGCCACCCCGATCCCGAGCGCCAGCAGGATCCGGCGCGACCAGCGGTGTCGCGCCGCCACCGCCGCGACGGCCAGCACGAGCGCCACGACCGCGGCCCCGGTCACCCCGCCCGCCACCGCGACCGTGCCGCCCGGCACGGCGGCCGCGCGGTCGGCGACCTCGAGCAGCCACCACAGCGGCGGCCCCGCGAGCCGCACGACGAGCGCGGCGGGCGGCGCCCACAGCGCGGCGAGGACCGCGGTCACGGCACCCACCACGGTGATCGGGGCGACGACGGGCGCGACGAGGATGTTGGCGACGATCGACACGATGCTGACGGTCCCCGACATCGCCGCCACCAGCGGCGCCGTGACCACGAACGCCGCGACGGCCACGGCGCACATCTCCGCGACCCACCGCGGCCAGCACCGTTCCCGCAGCCGATCCACCAGGACCGGTGAGACCACCACCAGCCCGGCGGTCGCGGCCACCGACAGTGCGAAGCCGAAATCGACTGCGAGCGCGGGGAACAACGCGAGGAGCACCACGACGGCGGCCGCGAGGGCGGGGATCGCCTGCCTGCGCCGACCGGTGACCAGGGCCAGCAGGGCGACACTTCCCATCGCGGCGGCGCGGAGCACACTCGGCGACGGCCGGGCGATGACGACGAAGGCGGCGAGGGCCACCCCGGCCAGCACCGCCCCGGCGCGGGGACCGATCCCGGCGCAGCGGACCAGCAGCAGCACCGCGCCCAACACGATGGAGACGTTGGCACCGGACACCGCGGTGAGGTGCGAGAGACCGGCGGCGGTGAAGGCATCCTTCACCCCCTGCGGCAGCGCGGACGTGTCGCCGACGACGAGACCGGGCAGCAGGCCGGCCTGATCAAGCGGCAGGGCCGAGGCGGCCGACGCCAGCCGTTCCCGCACCGCTCCCGCCCAGCGCTGGATCGTCGACGGCGGGTCGATGCGCACCGGCGGGCCCGTGGCCCGCACCACCGCGACCGTGAGATCGCTGCGCTCGGGTTCGGTCAGCCGTCCGCGCAGCGTCACCCGCTGACCGGGCAGCAGGTTCTCCCACTGCGCCGCCTCGGCGAACACCACCACCGATCCACCCACGCCGGTCGTTCCCCCCGCATCCGTCACGGACTGCAGCGACGCCCGGATCATCAGCCGTCGTGCTCCCCCGAAACCCTGACCGCGCAACGGCTTCGGATCGTCGGCGAGGACGACGATCAGTGTGGCGGAGGCACCGTCGGCCGCCTTCCCCGCAAGCGGGTGGACCGCGACCGCGTGGGCGCGCACGGCGATCGCCGCGGCGAACCCCGCGCCGAGGAGCGCGGCGGCGACAGTCGCCACGGCGACGCCGACCACGGTCGACGGCACCCCGCGACGGCGTCCCCACAGCGCGATGCCCGCGGCCAGCGCACCCGCACCGGCCAGCCCGAGTCCGAGGGTCGCGGCGGCGCGCCACCCGGCGAGCATCCCGACGATCGTCGCCGCCCAGCAGATCGCCGCCGACGGCACGAGACGCAGATCGAGGGGCCGCGCCCGATCCGTCACAGGCGATCTCACCGCGTCACAGCGTCACCAGATCGCGCAGCTTCGCGAGCCGGGCGGGCCCGATGCCATCCACCTCGCCCAGCTGTTCGACGTCGGTGAACTTGCCGTTGGTCTGTCGCCACGCCACGATGGCCGCCGCGGTGACCGGCCCGACGCCCGGCAGCGCGTCCAGGTCCGCCTCGGCGGCCGTGTTCAGGTCGACCTTCCCGACCCCCTTCGCCGGGGCACCGGCGGCACCGCCCGACACCGCCGTTCCGGCGCCCACCCGGGCACTGCCCACGGTGGTGGGCCCGCCGTCGGGAGGCGTCACCCCGACGAGGATCTGGTCACCGTCGTCGACCTTCTCGGCCATGTTGAGTCCCAGCACATCTGCGCCCGGCCGCGGACCGCCGGCGGCGGCGAGGGCGTCGGCGATCCGGGAGCCGGGTGGCAGCCGCACCAGCCCCGCCTGGTTGACGAGTCCGACGACGCTGACCACCAGTGGGGCGTCGGGCCCGGGCGGTGCCAGCTGGGCGGACGGGGGCACCAACCGGTCCCCCGCACCGGCGCCCGGCTCCTGCTCCTGTACCTCCACGACCGGCAGCGGCGGCACCGCTCGCGCCGTCGGACGATCCCGCCACACCGACACCGCCGCGACCCCGGCCGCGACCACGCCGACGACGACGAGGGCGGCCGCACCGCGCCGTCCCACGTTCAGTCGTGTCGCCCACCGGCGCGACGAATCCCGCAGGCCGTCCGGCTCGTCCGGTGAATCGTCCTGATCGGACAGCCAACCCGGCGCCCACGTCGGAGTGTCGTCGTCGTCGACGGGGTCGGCCGCGTCGCGGACGCCCGGGCGCGTCGGCGCCGGCATGGTGGACGCCGCCGCCAGCCGGCTCCGCACCCTCGCTCGATCCTGATCGGTACCCATGCGCCGACCGTAGATTCCGGCGACGACGCCGGACCGCCCGCAGGCGCGTCACGGAAGAAGTCTGTGGATCAATCGCGGGCTGTGGATGAATCCCCGGACGGTTCGTCGGCGTCCGCACCGCCCGGACACACCACGACGCCGACGGCACCCGGGCCGACGTGCGCGCCGAGCACGCTTCCGATCTCGGTGACGACCAGTTCGGTCATCGCGGGGACGCGTTCCTTCAGCTGTGCGGCAACCTCTTCCGCACGCTGCGGCGCACCCGAATGGTGCACGGCGACGGCCGCGGGCTCCGCTCCGGCGTGCTCGACGGCCGCGTCGACCAGCTTGCCCAGCGCCTTGGTGGACGTGCGGGTCTTCTCCCGCAGTACCAGCTTGCCGTCGACCAGGTGCAGCACCGGCTTCATCGCGAGCGCCGTGCCGAGCAGGGCGGCGGCCGTCCCGATCCGCCCCCCACGACGCAGGTGATCGAGTCGGTCGACGACGATCAGCGTGCGGCCGCGGGCGGCCACCTCGACGGCCCGCTGGTACACCGCTTCGAGACTGCGCCCGGCGCGCGCGACCCGGGCCGCGGCGAGCGCCGGGTACCCGAGTCCCATCCCGGCCGACGCGGAGTCGACGACGCGGACCTTGTCCCCCAGGGTCTCCGCCGCCTGCCGACCGGCCTCCCAGGTCCCCGACAGCTGCCGGGAGATGTGCACGGCGACGACCCCGTCCCCGCCGCTGTCGGCCAGCGCCGCCGCGTACGCGTCGCCGAGTTCACCCGGCGACGCCCCCGACGTGGTCACCCCGGACAGGCCGTCCGGGACGTCGTCGACGCCGTCTCGATAGTCGTGCCCGTCGTGGAGCACGTGCAGCGGCACGACACGGATGCCGAACCGGTCCACCAGTTCGGGTGACAGGCAGGCCGAGGAGTCGGTGACGACGACGACAGGCACGCCCCTACCCTATTTCGCTCTCGGCGGGGTCTGCAGTGCGACGGACGTTCTTGATCGCGTCGATCATGGCCGCGGCGACTTCCTCGTGTGCGTCCCAGCCCCAGTGGATGCCGTCCGGGTTGGCCCGGTCCGAGAAGATGTTCTCGCGCACCGCGGCCGCGAGATCGACCATGGGAACGCCCTTCTCGGCCGACCACGCCTCGAGCGCGCGGACCGCCGGGGCGCGCCCGGTGTGCACCTGCCCGTACGCGTCGCAGCGGTGCACCGAGGGGTAGGTACCGATCACCGGCAGGTCCGGACGGATCGCGGCGAGCGCGTCCCGGCAGCTCTCGAGGTACTCGACCGACAGCTTCGGCGGCAGCGCCACCGGACGGCCGAGCTTCGACAGCCGCGGCTGCAGCCACTGGTAGCCCGAGCGCACCACGCGGCGCAGCGCCGGCGGCCGGATGTAGCGCAGCTGTTCGCGCAGCGCCGTGGGCAGCGGCGACGGCAGCGAATCCATGCCACCGACCGCGAACACGACGGCACCGGCCTGCGGCACCGTCGCCCACACGCGCGGATCCTGGGTGATCGCCCACCACGCGTCCCGGCTGGTCCAGCCGATCCGCGCGACGAGTTCGACGCGCCACCCCAGTTCCTTCGCCACCAGGCTCGGCCAGATCCGCGGATGGTCGGCCGGCAGCCCGCCCTTGGGCCCGTAATACGCCAGCGAATCCGCGACCACCAGCAGGACGGGCTGTCCCGAGTCGGCAGACGTCACGACGGCCTCGCCGTCCGCGGACGTCACGCCGCCCTCGCCGTCAGAGCACGTCGCTGGCCACGCTCGACGACGCGTTCCACACATCCAATCGCCATACCGGTTCTGGTCCCTCCCCATGTCCGCTGAGCTGCACCCAGCTGGTGTTCCCGAGTCCTCCGAGCACCGGCCACCGATCCACCGGCAGGTCGAGCAACCGCGCCGTCAGCGCGGCGATGAGGCCGCCGTGCGCGACGAGCACCAGCGGATCCGATCCCCAGTTCTCGTGCCGCGCGAGCAGTTCCTGCACGACCGGCAGGCTGCGCTCGGCCACGTCGATGCGGCTCTCCCCGGACGGCGGCGCCCACGCGGCGTCGGTGCGCCACCGGACCCGCGCCCCGGGCGAGATCGCGTCGACGTCGCTGTGGGTGAGGCCCTGCCACTCCCCGAGGTGCGTCTCGCGGAGCCGGGTGTCGGTCTCCACCGACAGCCCGACGTGGTCGCCGAGCGCGAGGGCGGTGTCGTGGGCGCGGCGCAGATCGGACGACACGATCGCGAACGGACGCTTGTCGGCGAGCGCCTGCGCGACGGTCTTGGCCTGGGTGCGACCGAGATCGGACAGGTCGGTGTCGAGCTGACCCTGCATCCGGTCGGTCGCGTTGTACTCGGTCTGACCGTGCCGCAGCAGGATCAGACGCCGGACCGCGGGCAGGCCCGCGGCCGCCGTCACAGCTCCGGCTCCCCCGCGTCGTCGACCGGATCCGAATCGACCGGCAGCTGCCGCGGCTCGATGCCCTCCACCGGGATCTCCGGGCAGTCCTTCCACAGCCGGTCCAGCGCGTAGAAGTTGCGCTCGTCGGTGTGCTGGACGTGGACGACGATGTCGACGTAGTCGACCAGCGCCCAACGCCCCTCGCGGGTGCCCTCGCGACGCACCGGCTTGTGCCCGGCCTCGCGCAGCTTGTCCTCGATGTTCTCGACGATCGCGTTGACCTGACGCTCGTTGGGCGCGGACGCGATGACGAAGCAGTCCGTGATCACGAGCTGCTCCGAGACGTCCAGCACCACCACGTCGGAGGCCAACTTCTCGTCGGCCGCCAGCGCGGCAATGCGTGCCATGGCGATGGCCTCGTTCGATGCACTCACTCAGTGTTCTCCCGGTTCTGCTTGTACTGAAGATTGTGAAGGGTCGGCCGGCGCCTGTCGCGCCGGGACCGGCTCGGACATCGTCACCGCACCGTCGAGCCGCTCCGCCCCACGCGGCCGGTACAGGTTGCGCTTGCTGATGTACTGCACCACACCGTCCGGCACGAGGTACCAGACGGGCCGGTGCTCGGCGGCCCGCAGGCGGCACTCGGTCGACGAGATCGCCAGGGCGGGGATCTCGATCAACGTCACCGCGTCCAGCGGAAGCCGGTCGAGGTGGGACGAGAGGTGCTCGGTGTGCAGCTCGTACCCGGGACGGGAGACGCCGACGAACTTGGCCAGCGCGAACAGCTCCTCCCAGTCCTGCCACGACAGAATGCTCTCGAGCGCGTCGGCGCCGGTGATGAAGTACAGCTCCGCGTCGGGGTGCTGGGCCCGCAGGTCGCGCAGCGTGTCCACCGTATAGGTGACCTTGCTGCGGTCGATGTCGACGCGGCTCACCGAGAACCGCGGGTTCGACGCCGTCGCGATCACCGTCATCAGGTAGCGATCCTCGGCGGGGCTGACCTCACGGTCGTCCTTCTGCCACGGCTGTCCCGTGGGCACGAAGATCACCTCGTCGAGGTCGAACCGATCCGCGACCTCGCTGGCCGCCACGAGATGCCCGTGGTGGATCGGGTCGAAGGTGCCACCCATCACGCCCAGGCGGCGCCGTGGGGTGATCGCTGTCGGCTGCTGCACGAGAGTCCAGCTTACGGGCTGCCGCAGGGCACCGATTCACACAGGCAGCAAACCGGCGACGACCGCGGCGAGCTGCTGGGCGGATCGACACTCGTGCATGTCGATGACCTCGTTGTACACGAGCGCGGCCGAGTCCCCGGTTCCCCATTGGCCGCGCGGCTCCGGGTTGAGCCAGTGCGCGTGCTTGGCCACCGAGACGAGATGCTCGAGCGCCGGCAGACCCGGATCGCGGTAGTTGTTGCGCCCGTCGCCCAGCACGAGCAGCGAGCTGCGGCTGGTGAGGCTGTGCGCGTACCGTTCGGCGAACACGCCCAGCGAGTGCCCGTAGTCCGAGTGGCCGTCGTAGGTGATGAGCTCGGCCTCCCGGATCATCCGCGACATCGCCACACCGAGATCCGATCCGGTGTCGAAGAACCGGGTCACCTCGTCGGTGGTGTCGATGAACGCGAACACCCGTACCCGCGAGAACTGTTCCCGCAGCGCATGCACCAGCAGCAGCGTGAAGTGGGAGAACCCGGCCACCGACCCGGAGACGTCGCACAGCAGGACCAGTTCGGGGCGCGCCGGCCGCGGCTTGCGCTGCACCAGGTCGATCGGCACCCCGCCCGTGGACATGGACTTGCGCAGGGTGCGGCGCAGGTCGATCGCACCGGCCCGCGCCCGGCTGCGACGCACCGCCAACCGGCTCGCGAGCAGCCGCGCCAGCGGGGTCACACTGCGACGTAGGGCCACGAGTTCGGAGTCGGACGCCCGCAGGAAGTCGACCTCCTCGGCGAGCCTCGGCACGCCGTAGTTCGCGACGCGTTCCTTGCCGATCTGCTCGGCCGAACGACGCCGCGTCTCGGACTCGACCATCTTGCGGAAGTCCGCGATCCGCTGCACCGCGGCCCGCCGGGCCACCTCGGACGCGTAGTCGCCGCCGGGCCTGTCCGCGCGCGACTGGTTGCCGAGCAGCCCGGAGAGGATCTTCTCGAGCAACTTGTCCGGCGCCACGTTGCGCAGCGCCTGATACGCCGAGAACGACGGCCCGTTGACCGAGTCGTACCGCCCGACTTCCTCGACCATCTGCGCGACGATCGCCTCGAGCTGTTCGAGCGCCTCCGGTGAGTCGTCGGAGATCAACTCGGCGAGCAACGCCTGCAGAGCCTCGAAGTCGATCTCGCCGTCGGGCGTGCGCGGCAGGGCGCGGTCCACGCCGCCGTCATCGCGCACACCGACACCTGCGGGGAACCACAGATCGAACAGCGCGTCGAACGTCGGTCGGTGTGTGGGGCGTCGCAGCAGCGCGCACGCCAGCCCCTCGCGCAGCGCCTCCCGGTCGAGCAGGTCGAGCACGGACATCACCTGCCCGGCATCGACCGTCTCGGACGGGCCGACGGAGATGCCGCGCCGACGCAGCGCCTCCACGAAGTCGACGAGATGCCCGGGCAGGCCGTGCGGCGCGGGCGGACCACCACGACGTTGCGCGGGCGAGGCGACCATCGGCTCGGTCCTCTCAGTTGAGGCGCAGCTCGGCGGCGGCGCGCTGCTGATCGGCCCGATGCTTGAGCACGACACCCATCGTGGCGCGGACCGCGTCGTCGTCGAGCGTGTCGAGTCCCAGGGCGAGCAGCGTGCGACCCCAGTCGATCGTCTCCGACACCGACGGCACCTTCTTGAGCTGCATGGCCCGCAGCACGTTCACGGTGCGGACGAGCTGCTCGGCGATCGCCTCGGGCAGCTCCGGGACCCGGCTGGCGAGGATCCGGCGCTCGAGTTCCGCGTCCGGGAAATCCAGGTGCAGGAACAGGCAGCGACGCTTGAGCGCCTCGGACAGCTCCCGCGTCGCGTTCGAGGTGAGCACCGCGAACGGCTTGCGGGTGGCGGTGATGGTGCCGAGTTCGGGGATCGTCACCGCGAAGTCGCTGAGCACCTCGAGTAGCAGTCCCTCGATCTCCACGTCGGCCTTGTCGACCTCGTCGACCAACAGCACCGTTGGATCCTCGCGGCGGATCGCGGTCAGCAGCGGACGCGACAGCAGGAACTCCTCCGAGAACACGTCCTGCTTGGTCGCGTCCCAGCTGTGATCACTGCCGGCCTGGATGCGCAGGATCTGCTTGGCGTGATTCCACTCGTACAGCGCGCGGGACTCGTCGACACCCTCGTAGCACTGCAGCCGCACCAGTTCGGCGTCCGACGTCTGCGCGACGGCCCGCGCCAACTCGGTCTTGCCGACGCCGGCGGGACCCTCGATGAGCAGCGGCTTGCCCAGCCTGTCGGCGAGGAACACCGCGGTCGCGGTCCCCTTGTCGGCGAGGTATCCGGTCTCGGCGAGACGCTCGACGACGTCGTCGACGCTCGCGAACAGCGGCGGTGCAGTCGGCAGTGCCCGGTCCACACTCGCTCCTTTCGGGCCGTCTAGGCCGGTCGGATATGACCGTCTCCCCAGACAGTCCACTTGGTCGAGGTGAGCTCGCCGAGGCCCATCGGGCCGCGGGCGTGCAGCTTCTGCGTGGAGATCCCGATCTCCGCACCGAACCCGAACTGCTCACCGTCGGTGAAGGCAGTCGAGGCGTTGACCATAACCGCGGCCGCGTCGACCCGCGCGGTGAACTCGCGCGCAGCGGACAGATCGGACGTCACGATGGCCTCGGTGTGGCCGGTGCCGTAGCGGTCGATGTGGTCGACGGCCGCGTCGAGTCCGTCGACCACCTTGAGAGCGATGTCGAGGGTCAGGTACTCCTCCGACCAGTCGTCCTCGGTGGCCGGGACCAGGCCCGGCAGGTCGCCGTGGACGGTGACGCTGTGCGTCTGCAGGGCCGCCAGCAGCTTCGGGACGGCGGTCTCGGCGATCGCGGCGTCGACCAGCAGCGTCTCGGCGGTGTTGCACACGCTGGGGCGGCGGGTCTTGGCGTTGAGGACGATCTTCTCGGCCATCTCGAGGTCGGCGGCGGCGTGCACGTAGACGTGGCAGTTGCCGACACCGGTCTCGATGGTGGGCACGGTCGCGTCCCGGACCACCGCGTTGATGAGGCCGGCGCCGCCGCGCGGGATGACGACGTCGACGAGGCCGCGGGCCTGGATCAGGTGGGTGACGCTGGAGCGGTCCGCGCTCGGCAGCAACTGGACGGCATCCGCGGGCAGGCCCTGATCGGTGAGCGACTCCCGCAGCACCTTCACCAGCGCGGCGTTGGACTTCGCCGCGGACGACGACCCGCGCAGCAGGGCCGCGTTGCCGGACTTGAGGGCCAGCCCGAAGGCGTCGACCGTGACGTTCGGCCGCGCCTCGTACACCATGCCGACCACGCCGAGCGGGACCCGGACCTGGCGGATCTCGAGGCCGTTGGGCAGCGTCGAACCGCGGACGATCTCCCCGACCGGGTCGGCGAGACCGGCGACCTGACGCAGACCCGACGCGATGCCCTCGACACGCGCGGCGGTCAGCCGCAGTCGGTCGAGCAGGGATTCCTCGGTGCCGGTGGCACGGGCCGCCTCGATGTCCTCGGCGTTCGCCGTGAGAATCGCGTCGGTGGCGGCGAGCACCGCGTCGGCCGCGGCGTGCAGCGCCGCGTCCTTCTGCGCGGTGGTCAGCAGCGCCAGGGCACGCGACGCGACACGCGCGCGACGGGCCGCGTCATGCACCTCCTGACGGGTGTCCCCGGAGTCGCTGGCGGCCGGTGTGGTGTGCGTCGCGGCAGTCATGTCTACAGATTAGCGACCGGCGCAGGCGCATAATCGTTCTGCCCACGCGCCGCCGGCCGAAGGAATAGTCAGTGTCACAACACGAGACGATCCACCACGCCCCCTCCGAGGGATACAGTCGCGGACTCAACGCCCGCACCGTGCAGATGATCGCGCTCGGTGGCGCGATCGGCACCGGCCTCTTCTACGGTGCCGGCGGGGCCATCGAGGAGGCCGGGCCGTCGCTCATCCTCGCCTACCTGGCGGCCGGACTGGCGATCTTCGTCATCATGCGGGCCCTCGGCGAACTGCTGACGTACCGGCCGATCTCCGGAAGTTTCGCAGAGTACGCCGAGGAGTTCCTGGGGCGCTTCTTCGGTTTCGCCACCGGCTGGGCGTACTGGGCGGTGTGGGCGGCCACCTGCATGGCGGAGATCACGGTGGCCGGCAAGTACGTCGAGTACTGGTGGCCGAGCGTCCCGACGTGGCTGACCGCGCTCGTCGTTCTGCTGGTCCTGTTCAGCGCCAATCTCATCTCGGTGAAACTCTTCGGCGAGGCCGAGTTCTGGTTCTCGGCCATCAAGATCACCGCGATCCTCGGCATGATCCTGATCGGCATCGGCGTCCTCACCCTCGGTTTCGGTCACGCCACCAACCCGACCGTGACGAACCTGTGGGCCGACGGCGGCGTGTTCCCGAACGGATTCGGCAGTGCCCTGATGAGCCTGCAGGTGGTGATGTTCGCGTACGTGGGCGTCGAACTGGTCGGCGTCACCGCCGGCGAGGCCGAGAATCCCAAGCAGACGCTCCGCAAGGCGATCAACACGCTGCCGTTTCGCATCGGGCTGTTCTATATCGGCTCGCTGGTCGTGATCCTCTCGGTCGCGAGCTGGCAGGACTTCCACGCCGGTAAGAGTCCCTTCGTCGAGGTACTCGAGCAGATCGGCATTCCCGCCGCCGCCGGCATCATGAACTTCGTCCTACTCACCGCGGCGCTGTCGTCGTGCAACTCCGGCATCTACTCGACCGGCCGGATGCTGCGCAGCCTGTCGCTACGCCGTGAGGCACCGGCCGCGCTGGGCAAACTGAGCAGCCGCCAGGTGCCGTTCGCGGGCATCACGATGTCGGCCGGGGCCATGATCATCGGCGTGATCGTCAACGTGCTGTCGCCGGACCGCGCGTTCGTCTACATCACGTCGGTATCGACGATCGGCATCATCTTCGTCTGGGGCGTGATCCTCGTGTGCCACCTGCGCTACCGACGTTTCGTGAACCGCGGCGCGCTGCCCGCGTCCGACTACCGACTGCCCGGCGCGCCGTACACCAACTGGATCGCATTGGGCTTCCTGGCCTTCGTCGTCGTGCTGCTCTTCTTCACCGACGCGGGCCGGATCGCGCTCGCGGTGGGCGCGGTGTTCGGCGCGCTGGTCGGCGGCGGCTACTACGCGATGCTCGGACGGGCGTCGTCGCGGCACTGACAGGGCTACAGGCCGAGGCTGTCGTACTCGGGCGGAAGCCGCCGGCCGCCGTCCGGGAACAGGCGTGAGATGTCGGGTTCACGACGGAACTGCGCGATGACCGAGGCCAGGCCCCACCAGGCGTAGGTCGACGTGGTCAGTGCGTGGCGCTGGTGCCGCATCAGAGTCGACTCCTTCGGTCCAACGGTCGGATCGCGGTCATGATGGCACGCCGGTTCGCGCGGAGACGACGGTAGAACTACCCGCACGACTACCCGTTTCCGGCGGGGAAGGCCCGCGGACGTCGCCCGTCCACCTGCCCCGAATAGCCCTCTCGCAGCGTGGTTCGACCACACCGTTCCCGCAATGTTCACCCACGGCGGGATTCGCCATTGACACAAGTAAGGACGCAACCTTAATCTTGCGCTGTGACTAGGAGCACAAGTCGGCAGCACCGCACCGCCGCGGGTCGCGGAACGAACTCCGCGCGGCCGGCGTCGCGGACCGGACACCGACCCTGAACACCCGGAGACAGGCGCCGTTCGACGAAACGGAGTGTTTCTCGGCACCACACCTGCAGATCCGTTCCGGAACCATCTGGGAACGGAAAGCCGCAGGCGTGTAAGCCAATCGACGGCCGAGACCCTCCGAAGCGCAGGACGCGATCGTCACCGATCTCGTCGACCGCCGCGTCGCGATGCTCCGACCCCTCGACCACCACAGCCATCGGAGACCTTGGAGTCAGCTCATGACCTATGCACTTCCCGCCACCGCCGTTCCCACGCCGACCGACCCGCTCGCGGCCTACGGTCCGCTCGTCGCCGCACGAATGCCCGAGACCCTCGAGGATCGTCCGTACGAACTGTTCACACTGACGCCGCAGACGCCGACGATCGGTGCGGAGATCGCGGGGATCCGACTCAGCGGCGACCTGTCCGACGAGGTGCTCGCCGAACTGCGGCGTGCACTGCTGGAGTGGAAGGTCCTGTTCTTCCGCGACCAGGACATCGATCGCAGCGAGCACCGCGACTTCGCGGCGCGGTGGGGCGCGCTCGAGCAGCACCCGTTCTTCAAGTACACCCAGCCCGGCCAGAGCGACGCCGATGTGGCGACCCTCGCCAAGGACGCGATGTCCGTCGGGGTGGAGAACGTCTGGCACAACGACGTCACCTGGCACGAATTTCCCTCGTATGCAGCGGTTCTGCGGGCCGTCGAGATTCCTTCCGTGGGTGGCGACACACTGTGGGCGGACACCGGCGCAGCCTACGACCTGCTCCCGGAGGACATCCGGGCCCGGATCGACGGGCTCGAGGCCGAGCACGACTGGATGCAGTCGTTCGGGACCAGGATGCCGGACGAGGCAGTGGCGCAACTCCGCCCGCACTTCCCGCCGGTGACCCATCCCGTCGTTCGAGTGATCCCCGAGTCGGGCCGACGCGTGCTGTTCGTCAATTCCGCCTTCACACAGCGGATTCTGGGCGTCTCGGAGGACGAATCCAACTTGCTTCTCCGACTGTTGTACCGGCACGTCCAGCGTCCCGAGTTCCAGGTGCGTCTGCGGTGGCAGAAGGACACGATCGCGTTCTGGGACAACCGATCCTGCCAGCACTACGCGGCCAGCGACTACTTCCCGGCGCGCCGGGTCATGGAGCGCATCTCGATCGTCGGCGACACCCCCGTGGGCGTGTCCGGCGCGAGCGATCGGGGGTGAACGTGTGGAGACGCAAATCGCATCCATGAGTCGGGGCCGCATCGTCACGGTTCTCGCCTTCATCATTCTGCTGTCGGAGATCGCCACATTCGAGATCCTCATGGTGCTTCCGGCGTTGCCGCACATGGCGCCTGCCTTCCAGACCTTGAACATCGCGTGGGTCGTCTCGATCGTGACGCTCGCGGGCGGCACCATGATGCCGCTGGTCGGAAAGGCCTCGGACAAATGGGGCAAGAAGCGAGTGATTCTCTCGCTGGCCGCGTTCTTCATCGCGGGAAGCGTGTTGTGCGCAGTGGCGACGTCGTTCGCCATGTTGATGGCCGGACGTATCCTGCAGGGCTCGCTGATGGGAATCGTCACGATCTCGTACGGCTTGATTCGCGACGTCATTCCGCGTGACGTCGTGCCGGTCGCCCTCGGCGCCGCGGTCACCGGGATCGGGATGTCGGCGATCGCGAGCCCGTTCATCGCGGGTTGGCTCATCGACCACACCGGATATCAGGGAATCTTCTGGTTCATGGCCGCCTACGTGGCTGTCCTGCTCCCCTTCTATGCCCTGATCGTTCCGGAGAGCCCGGTCCGCGTGGACCGGCCGGTGGACTACCTCGGCATCGTGCTGCTCGGTCCGGGAATCGCCGTCCTGCTCGTCGGCATCACCCGGGGCGCGCGAGTCGGTTGGACAGACGCACTGACTCTCGCTGCTGTCATCGGTGGAGCTGCGATGCTGGTGGCATTCGTTGTGTGGCAGCGCTTTGCACCGAGCCCGCTGATCGACCTCGACATCTTGCTCGGCAGAAGGTTCGGTCCGACCGTGCTGGCGGTCGCCTGCATCTCCTACATGATGAGCGCCCATTCGTTGCTGATCCCGACGATGCTGCAGACGCCCGCCGGGCTACCGGGGATCAGCTACGGCGCGGGCGTGTCCGCTCTGCAATTCGCAATCTGGACGTGCCCGCTCGGCATCGCGTCGATGTTCGCGGGTCCGCTCGGCGGCATCATCTCCAAGCGGATCGGCGCACGATACGTGCTGCTGACCGCGGCAGCCTTGTTCCTGGTGGTGATGTTCCTGGGTTCGCGTCTGTTCACCATCCAGTGGCAGGTCACGATCATGAGCTGCATCATGGGATTCGCCGTCGGATTCCTGCACTCGTCGAATGCGAACCTGGTTCAGGACGCGTTGCCAGCCTCTCAGGGCGGTATCGGCAACGCGATCAGCGGCATGGGTTCGCTGTTGGCCGGCGGTATCGCGACAACCCTGACCGGGGTGGTGATGTCGCGCCACGTGCTCGCAGTGAACCCGCAGACGCACGCGGTGCTGTACGCCGACACCGCGATCACCCGCGGCTACCTGTACGCCGCCCTCGTCGGCGTCGTGGGCCTGGTCGTCGCGTTGCTCATGCGGCACGGCCGGAGCCCCGCGCAGGGCGGCTTGCAGGAGGACGTCCGACCGGACGCGACCGACACCGTCGACCGAGTCGGCGCTGTCGCCACCACTCCCTGACGACTCCGAGCACGAAAGCAATACCGGCGGAGCGCGATTCGAGAGATCCTCGGCACCCGCGCTCCGCCGTGTCCGACCACGCCCGTTCCCTCGGGCGAATATTTACCGAAGGACGACCATCCATGTCACTCAACCTCGCGGACCTCACCGAAGCGCTCGTCGACGCGGTTCCGGACCGGGTCGCGCTCGTGTGCGGCAACGACACTCGGACGTTCGCCGAGTTCGATGCCGGCGCCAACCGCATCGCTCACCACATCGTGGCCCAGGGGGTGCAGCCGGGTGATCATGTCGGTCTGCACGCGCGCAACAGCATCGAGTTCGTGGAGGCGCTGCTCGGCTGCCTCAAGGTGCGCGCGGTTCCGGTCAACGTCAACTTCCGGTACGTCGACACCGAGCTGACCTACCTCTACAACGACGCCCACCTGAAGGCCGTGATCGCCGACGGCGAGTTCAGCGACGTCATCGCCGACGTACTGCCCAAGTGCCCCGAGCTGCGCCACATCGTGCTCATCGGCCAGGCCGCCGGGCCGGCACTGTCGGAAGCTGCTGACGCCGTCGGCGTTTCGGTCGCGGACTACCACGCTGCGGCTGCCGACCGATCGCCCGAACGCGACTTCCCCGAGCGCAGCAACGACGACCTGTACGTGATCTACACCGGCGGCACCACCGGCATGCCCAAGGGCGTCATGTGGCGGCACGAGGACTTCTACTTCGCGGCGCTGAGCGGGGGCAATCTCATGGGCCCCCCGATCCTGTCCGGCGCGGAACTGGGCGCGGCGGCAGCCGCGAACACCCATCCGATGTCCTTCCTGCTCACCGCGCCGCTCATGCACGGCGCGGCGGCCTACTCCCTGTTCACCTGCATGTTCATGGGCTCCGAACATGTGCTCATGCCCCGATTCGATCCGGTCGAGGCGCTGTCGCTCATCGACCGGCACAAGATCCGCGGCGTTCAACTCGTCGGTGACGCGATCGCCCGCCCGCTCGCCGACGCGATCGAACAGCACGGCGACCGCTTCGACCTCGGATCCCTGTTGTCCATCGGTTCGGGCGGTGCGCTGTGGTCGGCGAGCGTGCGTGAGAAGCTCCAGAAGCTCCTGCCGAATGTCTATCTACGCAACGGGTTCGGGTCGTCCGAGTCCGGCAACAACGGCGAGCTCGTGGCCAGCGCGGACGGGCTGCTGCGGATGTCGCCCTCCCCCAGGGTGCGCGTGGTCGACACCGATTTCGCAACCATCGAACCGGGTTCGGACGAGATCGGCTATCTCGCGCACGTCGGGCACGTCCCGGTCGGGTACTACAACGACCCGGTCAAGACCGCCGCGACATTCCCCGTCGTCGACGGTGTGCGCCTCTCGGTGCTCGGCGATCTGGCGCGTGTCGAGGCCGACGGGTCGATCGTCGTGCTCGGCCGTGGCTCGTCGTGCATCAACACCGGCGGCGAGAAGGTGTACGCCGAGGAGGTCGAGGAGGCCATCAAGAGCCACCCCGACATCGAGGACGCACTGGTCGCCGGCATCGAGGATCCGACCTACGGGCAGCGTGTCTCCGCGGTGGTCCAGGCCCGTGACGGCGCCCCGGCCCCCGATCACGACAACCTGATCGCGCACTGCCGCACGCAGATCGCCGGCTACAAGGTGCCGCGCACTGTGGTCGTGGTTCCCGAGATCGTGCGCTCGCCCGCAGGCAAGGCCGACTACCGCTGGGCCAAGGCGACTCTCGAAGGCGCTGTGTCAACTTCTTCTACTTCCGAGGACCTTTCATGACCATTGGACTGAGTGACGAAGACCGCGAACTCCGCGATTCCGTGCGTGGCTGGGCCGCCCGCCATGCGACGCTCGCCGTGATCCAGGAGGCCGTCGAGGCGAAGGCCGAGGCCCGTCCCGTGTACTGGGGATCGCTGGCCGAGCTGGGCATGTTGGGCCTGCATCTGCCGGAGGAGGTCGGCGGCGCCGGCTACGGACTCGTCGAACTCGCGATCGTCACCGAGGAACTGGGCCGGGCGATGGTGCCGGGCCCGTTCCTGCCGACCGCGATCGTCTCGGCCGTGCTGAACGAAGCCGGCCGCACCGCCGAGCTGGCGGGGCTGGCCGACGGCACCCTGTTCGGTGCGGTCGCGCTGCAGCCCGGCGGGCTGACCCTGTCCCGCGAGGGCGGGACCGTCACGCTGTCGGGCACGTCCAGCTACATCCTCGGCGGCCAGGTGGGCGACCTGTTCCTGCTCGCCGCCACCGACGACGCCGGTTCGCTCGCGTTCGTCGTGGTCGAGCGAGATCGGTTGGACGTGACCGAGTTGCCGAGCCACGACGTGGTGCGCCGCAACGCCGAGGTCGTCGCGGACGGGCTCGAGCTCGCGGATGGTGATGTGCTGACGCTGGATTCGCAGCGGATCCTCGACATCGCCGCGACGCTGTTCGCGGCCGAGGCGGCCGGTCTGGCGGACTGGGCGACGACCACGGCCGCGGACTACGCGCGGGTGCGTCAGCAGTTCGGCCGGGTCATCGGCCAGTTCCAGGGGGTCAAGCACAAGGCCGCCCGCATGCTCGCCCTCACCGAGCAGGCCCGCGTCACGGCGTGGGACGCAGCCCGCGCGCTCGGCGAAGATGTGTCGGGGTCCGAGGCGTCGCTGGCGGCGGCGGTGGCCGGCGCGGTCGCGCCCGAGTCGGCGTTCCAGGTGACCAAGGACTGCATCCAGGTCCTCGGTGGTATCGGGTTCACGTGGGAGCACGACGCCCACCTGTACCTGCGGCGGGCGCAGTCGCTGCGGATCCTGCTGGGCTCCACCGCTTCCTGGAAGCGTCGCGTCGCGAACCTCACGCTCGAGGGTGCCCGCCGAGTGCTGAGCGTCGAGTTGCCGCCGGAGGCGGAGCAGATCCGCGCCGACGTCCGGGCAGAGCTGGATCCCGCCCGCGAACTGGCGGGCGCCGAGCGGAAGGCGTACCTGGCCGAGCGCGGCTACACCGCACCGCACCTGCCGGCCCCGTGGGGCAAGAGCGCCGACGCCGTCACCCAGCTGGTCATCGCCGAAGAGCTACGGTCGGCCGAGCTCGTCCCGCACGACATGATCATCGGCAACTGGGTGATCCCGACGCTGATCGCACACGGCAACGCCGAGCAGGT
The DNA here is from genome assembly GCF_004011865.1 of Prescottella agglutinans. GTDB lineage: Bacteria > Actinomycetota > Actinomycetes > Mycobacteriales > Mycobacteriaceae > Prescottella > Prescottella agglutinans. The sequence goes on from NZ_RKLP01000001.1 coordinate 165,793, forward strand.
CGAGCGATTCGTGCCGCAGTCGCTGCGCGGGGACATTGTGTGGTGCCAGCTGTTCTCCGAGCCCGGCGCCGGATCGGACCTGGCCGGCTTGTCCACCAAGGCCACCAAGGTCGACGGCGGCTGGAAGCTCAACGGGCAGAAGGTGTGGACGTCGATGGCCCGCGAGGCCGACTGGGGCATCTGCCTGGCCCGCACCGACGCCGACGCCCCCAAGCACAAGGGCCTGTCGTACTTCCTGATCGACATCAAGAACAGCGGCCTCGACATCCGACCGCTGCGGGAGATCACCGGCGAGGCACTGTTCAACGAGGTGTTCCTCGACGACGTGTTCGTCCCCGACGAGTGCCTGGTCGGTGAGCCCGGGGACGGCTGGAAGCTGGCCCGCACCACCCTGGCGAACGAGCGGGTCTCGCTGTCGAACGACTCGTCCCTCGGCTCCGGCGGCGAGGCGCTGCTGAACCTCGCGGCCGAGACCCCCGGTGGCCTCGACGACGAACAGCTCACCGTTCTGGGCAAGGTGCTGTGCGACGCGCAGTCCGGCGGCCTGATGGGGCTGCGCACGACGTTGCGTTCGCTCACCGGCGCGCAGCCCGGCGCGGAGTCGTCGATCGCGAAACTCCTCGGCGTCGAACACATCCAGCAGGTGTGGGAGGTCGCGATGGACTGGTCCGGCCCGAAGGCCCTGCTCGGCAATCAGGGCCGCGTCCGGTCCGCGACGCGCATGTTCCTGAGCTGCCAGAACCTCTCGATCGCCGGCGGCACCACCAATGTGCAGCTCAACATCATCGGCGAGCGGATCCTCGGTCTGCCGCGCGACCCCGAACCCGGAAAGTAAGCAACACACACCGGAACACGTCGTCGACACGACGGACAGGCACGACGAGCGGCGTCCACGGAAGCGGGCGTCGCCTATGAACGAGGAGAAACAATGGGCAATCCAGTGATCGTGGACGCCGCGAGGTCACCGATCGGTCGGCGGAACGGCTGGCTGTCCGGCCTGCACCCGGCGGAACTGCTGGGTGCTGTGCAGTCGGGGTTGCTCGGGCGACTTTCGCTGGACCCGAACGTCATCGAGCAGGTGATCGGTGGCTGCGTCACGCAGGCCGGGGAGCAGGCGTCGAACGTGAGCCGCAACGCGTGGCTGCACGCGGGCCTGCCGGAGCGCACGGGTGTGACGACCATCGACGCGCAGTGCGGTTCGGGCCAGCAGTCGGTGCAGTTGATCGCGGCGCAGATCGCCGCCGGCGTCATCGACGCCGGCCTGGCGTGCGGCGTCGAGGCGATGTCCCGGGTGCCGCTGCTGTCGAACATCAAGGGCGATGTCGGCAGCCCCAAGCCGGCGGACTGGGCCGTGGACATCCCGGCCCAGTTCGAGGGCGCCGACCGCATCGCCCGGCGCCGCGAATTCACCCGCGAGGACCTCGACGCGTTCGGGCTGCGGTCGCAGCAGCGGGCGGCGCAGGCGTGGGCGGACGGCCGCTTCGACGGGGCGATCATCCCGGTCAAGGCGCCCGGCGCGGACGGCGGCGCACCCGCCGAGGTGTCCCGCGACCAGGGGCTGCGGGAGACGTCGATGGAGGCCCTCGCCCGCCTCAACCCGGTCCTCGAGGGTGGGCTGCACACCGCGGGCACGTCGTCGCAGATCTCGGACGGGGCGGCCGCGGCGGTGCTGATGGACGAGGCGGTGGCGCGGGGACTGGGCCTGCGTCCGCGGGCCCGGATCGTCGCGCAGTGCCTGATCGGTGCGGAGACGCACTTCCTGCTCGACGGCCCGGTGCAGGCCACCGAGTACCTGCTCGGGCGCACCGGCCTGACCGTCGGGGACATCGACCTCTTCGAGGTCAACGAGGCGTTCGCGGCGGTCCCGATGTCGATGGCCCGCGTCCACGGCATCGACGAGGACCGGCTCAACGTGGGCGGCGGCGCGATCGCGCTGGGCCACCCGGTGGGCTCGTCCGGTGTCCGGTTGATCGGCGCGGTGATCGACGAACTCGAGCGCCGCGACGGCGAACGCGCACTCGTGGCGGTGTGCGCCGGCGGCGCGATGGCGACCGGGGCGATCATCGAACGGATGTGACGTCGGGCGAGGTGAAAACCTCGGCCATCCCCAGGAATCCCGAGACTGCTCGGCATCCCGTAGATCGTCTACGGGATGCCGAGCAGCGGCGTTCACATGTCGATCTGCCACACCTTCGGCCAGTCCTTGCCGCGGAACGCGGCGTCCGTGCCGCCGTCGACGAAGACGACGGAGCCGACGAAGTAGCTCGACTCCGGTCCGAGCAGGTACGCCACGAGCGAGGCGACCTCCTCCGGCCGGCCACCGCGGCCCGCGGGGATGGTGCCCAGGAACTGCTCCATCGCCTCACCGGTCAGCGGATCCTTCCGGCCTTCCTGCGTCATCGGGGTGTCGATGAGGCCGGGGGCGATGGCGTTGAGCCGGATTCCCTCCTTGATGTACTCGGCCGACCTCGTCCGCGCGTAGTACGCCAACGCCGCCTTCGTCGCCGGGTAGGTCTGGAGCGCGGCGAAGTCACCGAAGGCGTCCGCCACCGCGTTCGCGGCCTCCTCGTCACCGGCCAGGCATGCCTCCGCGAGGTCCACGGGCCAATTCGGCTGGCTGGTGGTCGAATTCGAGCTGATCAGGACCACGGACGGGTTCTCGCCCTGGGCGAGCAGCGGCCGCAGGCCCTCGAGAAGCTCGATCGCGCCGAAGTAGTTGACCGCGATCAGCAGCCGCGCCGGGCGACCGGCGGCCGCAGCCAGGCCGGCGAACGGCACGAAGCCGTCGATCTTTCCTCCGGCCAGCGCGGTCACCTGTTCGATGGCCGCGGCGCGTCCCTCCGCGGTGCTCAGGTCCACGGTCACGTCGGTGTCGTGCAGGTCGACGCCGATGACGCGGTGGCCGTCGGCCTCCAGTCGAGCCTTGGTTGCCGCGCCGAGCCCGGACGCTGCGCCGGTGAGGACGTAGGTAGCCATGTTGTTCGTTCCTTCGCGAAGTCGCCGGACCGGGTCGTTGTTGCTGTGGAACCCGATCCGAGTGTCGGTTCGTTGTTGCGGTTCGGAGGCGGATTCGCACGTCGGTGTGCCACGGCCTCCATCTGGGGCCCCACACACCGCCTCCGGTGACGCAGACCTCAACCAGCTGGCTAGTGTGACAAATATTAGTCACGCTATGACTAGTATTAGGTGGCGGAATGTTAGAGGTGTCGATGACCGAGGACAAGACCCAAAACGAATCCGATCGGCCCGGATCGCCACCGACCGACCGAGTGATCGCGATCGTCGAGCTGTTGGCCGGCAGGTCGGAGCCGATCTCGACCAAGGAGATCGCCGCGATTCTCGAGCTCAGCCGGTCGACCACCACGCTGATCATGACGTCGCTGGAACGAGCGGGCTGGGTGACCCGACAGGCGGATCGTCGGTACGTACTCGGTTCGGGTCTCATCGGCGTGACCGACGCGGTCCGCCACGCATTCCCGGCGCTCGCCGACGAGCGCGCACTCGACCGACTGGCCGAGCGCGCGGGATGCGGCGTCGCACTGGCTCTCATCGGCGCCACCGATGCAACGTTCGTCGGAATCGCCCGCCTCGCCAGCGACCTTCCCACCGCGGTACGCGTGGGCACACGGCTGCCACTGCGCGCGCCGATGGGAGCCGCCGTGCTCGCGCATCGGTCCACCGCACAGCAACGGGCATGGCTCGCCACCGCACCGGCGGAGAAGAGAGCGTCGTTCGAAATCGCGCTCACCCAGGCACGGGACACCGGTGTCGTGGTCTACGAACTGGGGCACACCGATCCGCTCGTGCTCAGCTTGATCGGCGAGGTCGTCGGTCTGCTCTCCGAACGCCCCCGCCGGGACGCCCTGGGGACGAGGGCCCTCGAACTCCTGGGTGAGCTCGGAGGGCCCCCGTACGAGTCGACCGCGCTCGACTCGGACGTGCCGCTGTCGATCAGCTATCTGAGTGCCCCCGTATTCGATCGCGGCAACCGCGCCGTCTACGACCTCCAGCTCGGGCCGCTGCAACCGGCTGTCGACAAGTCCGAGCGAGACCGCCTCATCGCGGAGCTCACACAGGCCGCGGCGGAACTCGGCCACGCCGGCGGAGCACCGTGAGGTGACCTGTCCCGAAACCGGGTACCGATCACCCCGCACGCCTAGTCTCGGGACATGTCCGCTCACCGCGTCGTCGTCGTCGGCAGCATCAACATGGATCTGGTGACCTCCACCCCGCGCCTGCCGGCCCCCGGCGAGACGATCCTCGGGACGTCGTTCACCACGACGCCGGGCGGCAAGGGCGCCAACCAGGCGATCGCGGCCGCGAAGGCCGGCGCGGACGTTGTGTTCGTCGGCGCCGTCGGCGACGACACCTTCGCGCTGGACCTGCGGCAGGCGCTCGTCGATGCCGAGGTCGACGCCGAGCGGCTCCGCGAGACGTCCGGCCCCAGCGGCATCGCCGCGATCACGGTCGACGGGGACGGCCAGAACTCCATCATCGTGGTGCCGGGCGCCAACGCCCGCGTCACCGCCCTAACCACCGACGAACTCGACGCCGTCACGGACTCCGACGTCCTGCTGTGCCAGTTGGAGATTCCGCTCGACACGGTGACGACCGCCGCCCGTCACGCCGCGCAGTCGGACACCACCGTGATGCTCAATCCGTCACCGGCGCAGACCCTTCCACCGGAGCTGCTGGAGTCCGTCGACGTCCTCATCGTCAACGAGACGGAGGAACGGCAACTCGGCGAGAACGCCCTGGCGGCGGTGCCGCACGTCGTGACGACACTGGGCGCCGCCGGCGCACGCTACCGCGGACCGGACGGCGATCGACTGAGCGTCGACTCTCCCACCGTCGACGCGGTCGACACCACCGGCGCGGGCGACGCATTCACGGGAGCGCTCGCTGCGGTGTGGAACCGCGGCCCGCGCGACGCGCTGGCCTTCGCGTGCGCGGCGGGCGCGCTCGCCGCGACGCGGCCCGGCGCCAGTGCCGCCTCCCCGACCCGCAGCGAGATCGACGCCCTGCTCGCGGCGAACGGCTGACGCCGGAAACCGATTGGCATCCACCGGCATCGTCCGTACGGTCCACGACATGAGCTCATCGAAGGACCCGGTGCTGCGCCCGTGCCGCGGCGCCCAGGAGTGGCCGGCGCTGGTCGACATCTGGCGCAGCGCGGTCGACGCCACCCACGACTTCCTCTCCGCCGCGGACGTCGACTTCTACCAGTCACGGATGGTCAGCGACTATCTGCCCGCGGTCGAGGTGACCGTGGCCGAGGTCGGCGGGACCCCCGCCGGCTTCTCGGGCCTCGCGGGCAGATCGCTCGAGATGCTGTTCGTCGCCGACGCGCACCGCGGTCGGGGCGCGGGATCGGCGCTCCTGCGGCGGGCGGTCGCCGACCACCCCGATCTGCACCTCGACGTCAACGAGCAGAATCCGCAGGCCGTCGGGTTCTACGAGCGCCACGGGTTCGTCGTCCTGGGCCGCTCGGCCACCGACGCCGACGGGCGGCCGTTCCCGATCCTGCACATGGGACGCCCGACGACGTGACCCGGTGCACGGACGTCGACTGGTTCTGGGACGTCATAGAGGAGTCGTCGCGGAGCCGCGACCGCCTGCGCGAAATTCTCGGACGACTGCCGAAGGCCGACGTCTACAAGTTCCAAGATCTGTTCCTGGATTTCGCCGCCGAACTGCAGGACGAGCCGTATCGGTCCGTCCTCGCGCCCGACGAGTCCGAGGACGGCCTGGAAGACGCGGCGCACTGGGTCGTCAGCCAGGGGCGCGCGAAATACGACGCGGTTCTCGCGGAGCCGAGCCTGATGCCCTCACACGTCGACGTCGGTGATCCGGCCAACCTCGGCGGGCTCGCCTACGAGGTCTACCACCACCGGTTCGGCGAGCCGCTGGACCTGATCTAGCGCGTGGCCGACAGATCCGGTGTCGGTCCCCTCGGGCACGATGGACCCATGACGACCGCGACCACAGCAGATCTCCGTGACGAGGCCGAACGGTTGCTCAGGGAACTCGCGGGGCCGGACGCCCGGCTCCGCGAGGACCAGTGGACGGCGATCGAGGCGCTCGTCGTCGGCCGGCGGCGCGCGCTCGTCGTGCAGCGCACCGGCTGGGGCAAGTCCGCGGTGTACTTCATCGCCGCGAAGCTGCTGCGGGCGCACGGGCACGGCCCCACTGTGATCGTGTCGCCGCTGCTGGCGCTGATGCGCAACCAGGTGGCCTCGGCCGAACGGGCCGGTGTCCGGGCGGCCACCATCAACTCGGGCAACGTCACCGAGTGGGACGAGATCCACCAGCGCGTGGCCGCACGCGAACTGGACGTGCTGCTGGTGAGCCCCGAGCGGCTCAACAACCCCGACTTCCGCGACCAGGTGCTGCCGTCGCTCGCCGCCGACGCCGGCCTCGTCGTGGTCGACGAGGCGCACTGCGTCTCCGACTGGGGGCACGACTTCCGCCCCGACTACCGCCGGATCCGCACCCTGGTCGAGGACCTCGGCGACGGCATCCCGGTCCTGGCGACGACCGCGACCGCCAACGACCGCGTCGTCTCCGACGTCGCCACCCAGCTCGGGGTGGGCGGAGCCGAGACGCTGGTGCTCCGCGGCACGCTCGAGCGCGACTCGCTGAGCCTGTCGGTGGTGCGGATCGCCGAGGCCACCCAGCGCGCGGCGTGGCTCGCCGAGCATCTCGACGAACTCCCGGGCTCCGGCATCATCTACACGCTCACCGTCTCGGCCGCGCGCGACCTCGCGAGCCTGCTCGCCGACCGCGGTCACCAGGTGGCCGCGTACACCGGCCAGACCGACGCCGCCGAACGCGAGGTCCTCGAGAACGACCTGCTGAACAATCGGGTCAAGGCGTTGGTCGCGACCTCCGCGCTCGGCATGGGCTTCGACAAGCCCGACCTCGGATTCGTGGTGCACCTGGGCGCACCGTCGTCGCCCATCTCCTACTACCAGCAGGTCGGTCGCGCCGGGCGCTCCACCGACAGCGCCGAGGTGGTGCTCCTCCCCGGTCACGAGGACCGGCAGATCTGGAGCTACTTCGCGTCGGTGTCGTTCCCGCGCGAGCACATCGTCCGCAAGGTCATCGACGTCCTCGACACCGAACGCCCGCAGTCGACGATGGCGCTCGAACCGCTCGTCGAACTGAACCGTACGCGCCTCGAACTCGTGCTGAAGGTACTCGACGTGGACGGCGCCGTCCGGCGGGTCCGCGGCGGCTGGGTCGCCACCGGACGGCCGTGGACGTACGACGCCGACCGGTACGGCCGACTCGAGGTCGCGCGCGAGGCGGAACAGCAGGCGATGCTCGAGTACGAGCGCACCGACGAGTGCCGGATGACGTTCCTGCGCCGTCAACTCGACGATCCGGGACTCGACGGCGACAGCCGCTGCGGACGGTGCGACAACTGCGCCGGCCCGAAGTACAGCGCCGACGTAGCCGCCGAGACGATCGCGGACACCAGGCAGCGGTTGGAGCGCCCCGGCATCGACCTGCCGCCGCGCAAGCAGTGGCCGACCGGCATGGCGAAGCTCGGAATCAGCCTGTCCGGCAAGATCGCCGACGGACCGGAGCCCGGACGCGTGCTGGGCCGACTGTCGGATCTGGGCTGGGGGCAGCGGCTGCGGGCACTGCTCGACGCCCCCGACGCCCCCGCGCCGGACGCGATCGTCGATGCCTGCATCAAGGTGCTCGCGGCCTGGGACTGGGCCGAGCGCCCGGGAGCCGTGATGTGTGTGGAGTCACCCACCCATCCGGTCCTGATGCGTTCGCTGACCGACCGACTCGCACAGGTGGGTCGGCTGTCCGATCTCGGTGTCCTCCACGAGCGCCCCGGCCATCCGCCGGTCTCCGCCGCGAACTCCGCCTACCGCGTCGCCGGCCTGGCCGACGCGTGGGAGGCGCCGGATCTGTCCGGGCTCGACCGCCCGGTGCTGCTGCTCGACGGGGTCACCGACACCGGGTGGACGCTGACGATGGCGGCCCGGACTCTGCGCCGGGCAGGGGCACCCTCTGTCCTTCCCTTCGCTCTCGCCACCCCCAAGTGATACACGATGTGACCAGCCTCACATTCACCGTCTCACCTGCACGGCGACAGGGTCTCTCCTGTCCGATTTCCGCGGATCCGTGAAATCGGACGTCGTGGTTGTTACGTTCGAGTCACAAAGAACGGCAACAACAATGACGCCAACACAAACTAGAGCTACCCCGACCACCGTGCCGGACGCGGTGGAGTTACGTAAGCCCCAGATCTCAGACGGAGTCCGGCTCTGGGAGATCGCCAAGGATTCACAGGTGCTCGACCTCAATTCGAGCTACTCATACCTTCTGTGGTGCAGAGACTTTCAGGACACCTCGATCGTCGCAACCGTCGGCGAGCAGGTCGTCGGATTCGTGACCGGATACGTCCGCCCCGATGCCCCGAACACACTGTTCGTGTGGCAGGTCGCGGTCGACACCGCGCAGCGAGGCCAGGGACTGGCCGGGAGGATGCTGAACACACTCCTCGACCGACTTGCGCTGCAAGGCGTTTGGAATCTGGAAACCACGATCAGCCCGGACAACACCGCGTCCATCGCCCTGTTCACCTCGGTGGCGGGACGGCGGGGATCCACCATCACGCGACGAACCCTGTTCGCTCCCAACGACTTTCCCGATGGGCACGCGGCCGAGGACCTCTACACGATCTCGCCGTTGCACGCTTCCTGAGGAAGGACCACGCATGACCACTGTCGAGACCAGCATCTTCGAGACCCTCGAGTCCGGGGTTCGCAGCTACTGCCGGAACTGGCCGACCGTCTTCGAGTCGGCGTCGGGCGCCTGGATGCGGGACGAGTCCGGCCGCGAGTACCTGGACTTCTTCGCCGGCGCCGGCGCCCTCAACTACGGGCACAACAATCCGGTGATGAAGGGCGCGCTCATCGACTACCTCGCCGGCGACGGCATCACGCACGGCCTGGACATGTCCACCGTCGCCAAACGCGAGTTCCTACGGAGTTTCCAGCGGACCGTCCTCGAACCGCGCGGGCTCGACTACAAGGTGCAGTTCCCCGGACCCACGGGCACCAACGCCGTCGAGGCCGCCCTCAAACTGGCCCGAAAGGCCACGGGCCGGGAATCGATCATCAACTTCACCAACGCATTTCACGGCATGACGCTGGGCGCGCTGTCGGTCACCGGCAACTCGCTCAAGCGCGCCGGGGCCGGCGTGCCGCTCGTGCACGCCACTCCCATGCCGTTCGACAACTACTTCGGCGGCGCCACCGACGACTTCCAGTGGTTCGAGCGGGTGCTCGACGACTCCGGCAGCGGCCTGAACCGACCCGCCGCCGTGATCGTGGAGACGGTGCAGGGTGAGGGTGGGGTCAACGTGGCGCGGCCGGAGTGGCTTCGTGCCCTCTCCGAACTGTGTGCGCGTCACGAGATCCTGCTGATCGTCGACGACGTCCAGATGGGCTGCGGCCGTACCGGTCCGTTCTTCTCGTTCGAGGTCGCCGGCATCACCCCCGACATCGTGACCCTGTCGAAGTCGATCGGCGGCTACGGGCTGCCGATGGCGCTGACACTGTTCAAGCCGGAACTCGACCTGTGGGCGCCGGGCGAGCACAACGGCACGTTCCGCGGCAACAATCCGGCCTTCGTGACCGCGACCGCGGCTCTCGACCACTACTGGTCCGACGACGCTCTCCACCGCTCCACGCTCGCGAAGGGCGAGCGGATCAACCAGATCTTCGCCAACCTGGCCGACACGTTCGAGGGTGTCAGCACCCGCGGCCGGGGCATGGCGCAGGGACTGGTGTTCGACGATCCCGGCATGGCGGTGAAGGTGTGCGGTCTCGCGTTCGACGAGGGCCTGCTCGCCGAGACGGCGGGCCCCTCCGACGAGGTCGTCAAGCTGCTTCCGCCGCTGACCATCACCGACGCCGAACTCGACCACGGCCTGAGCATCCTGGCCGAGGCGACCGCCAAGGTCTTCGCCTGAGGCTCGGCCGTCCGCACACCCACGATCAGAGGAGACACGCATGATCGTTCGCACCACCGACGACATCACCGACACCGACCGCGACATCACCAGCGAGGACGGGAACTGGCGCAGCAAGCGCATCGTCCTCGCCGGTGACGGCGTCGGGTTCTCGTTCCACGAGACCACGATCCGCGCCGGGTCGGTCAACGAGTTCCACTACGCGAACCACATCGAGGCGGTGTGGCTCGTCGAGGGCGACGGCATCCTCACCGACCTCGACAGCGGCGAGGTGTACCAGCTGCGCCCGGGCACGATGTACCTGTTGAACGGGCACGAGCGGCACCGCGTGGAGCCGGTGACCCAGATGCGCATGCTGTGCGTGTTCAATCCCCCGGTGACCGGTCGTGAGGTGCACGACGAGAACGGCGTGTACCCGCTGATCACCCTCGACGACGCGGAACGCGCCGCCTCCTAGAACCGAAGAAAGGCCGGGGCCCGATGTACGGGCCCCGGCCTTTCTCACGTGGTCAGCCGACCCGCGGCATCACGACAGTCGGTTCGTCCAGCGCCGGAGGGGTGTCCGGAGGGGTGTCGGCCGCGGGTTCGAGCCGACGCCGCCACCAGATGGTGAACCCGACCGCGACGACGATCAGCGTCACCAGCGCCGCGACCGCCGTCCAGAAGCGCGGCCCGTAGTAGCCGACGAGGACCATTCGCATCGCGTTGCGGGCCCACGTCAACGGCATCAGGTCGTGCAGCCACCGCAGCGGCGCCGGCATCTGCTCGATCGGATAGACCGCACCGAACGCGAAGATCTGGATCATCAACGCGCCCAGCGCGATGAAGGTTCCGTTGACGGGACCGAACACGACGGTGAACAGGCGCCCCAGGGCCACCGCGGCGGCGCCGACGAGGATCATGACCGCCGTCATCGCCAGGGCGCTCGGCGGGTTCGCGTCGGCGACGACCAGCGAGACCGCCGCGGCCACCAGCGAGGCGACCAGCGTCACCAGCGCGGGAATCCGGTAGCGGCGCAGGCCCTCCCGGACGACACCCTCGTGCACGCGCTGGGAACGTCCCCGCCGCGGGCGGACCACGAACCACGTCAGGATGCCGCACAGGAACAGCAGCACCGACATCACCGCGGGGACGGCACCCGGACCGAAGCCGGCCGCCGGGTAGTCGTACTTCTCGTCGGCCGCGACCGGCGCGGACAGCAGACCCGCGGTCTTGGCCCGCTGGTTCTCGTCGAACTGCGGCACCTGCGCGGCGCCCTCGGTAAGCCCGGTTGCGAGTTCGGCACTGCCGGTGTCGAGCTGCCCCATGCCGGTGGACAGCTCACCGAGACCGTCGCGGAGCTGGACACCACCGGCGTCGAGCTGGCCGAGGCCGGACGAGAGCTCGTTCGCACCCGCGCTCAGCTGGTGGGCTCCCTGCGACAGCTGCCCCAGGCCGGTGTTCAGTTCCGCCGCACCGGCGGTCGCGGCCAGCAGACCGCCCCGGTAGTCGGCGGTCGGGTCGGTGAGCTGACGGGCGAGCTCGCGGGCGCCGTCGCGCAGCTGGACCAGCTGGGCCGCGATGTCGCCCTCCTCGCCGAGGACGCTGAGCACCGGCCCGGTCACCATGTCGACGACCTCGCTGATCTGCCGGGCACCGTCGGCCAGCTGGTCGGTGCCGCCGACGAGTTCGTTCATTCCCGCGCTCAGCTCGCCCGAGCCGGCGGCCGCCTCGTCCGCTCCGGCGGCCAGCTCGCCGGCACCCGCGGCGAGTTCCTTGCCGCCGCGGTTCGCGTCGCCGAGCCCGGTGGACAGCTCCTGGCTGCCGGCGTACAGCTGGTCGGCGCCGATCTTGGCTTCCTTCGTGCCGGCCGAGAGCTGCTGGGCACCGGCCGCGGCCTCGCCGAAGCCCTTGCCGAGATCGCCGAGACCGATGAGGACCTGGTCGACGGACTGCTCGCCGATGGACTCCGAGACCGCCGAGCGCACCTGCGCGACGACGCTCTCGCCGACCGGCGTGGCCACCAGGCTGTTGTAGTCGTTGTAGACGACGTCGAGCTGGGCCTTGCGGCCCTCGCCGCTCGCGGCGCTGGCCACATCGGCACTGAACGTCTCCGGGATGACCACCGAGAAGTAGTAGGTGCCGTCGTCGACGCCCTCCCTGGCCTCCTCCGCCGTGACCACCTTCCAGTTCACGTCGCCGCTCTCGACGAGCGCCGCGACCACCTCGTCACCGGCCACGAGCCGCGAGCCGTCGACGTCCGCGCCCGCGTCGGAGTTCACGATCGCGACCGGTAGCCGGTTGACGGTGTCGCCCGGATTCCACAGCGCCCACATATAGAAGGCGGCGATCGCGAGTGGTGCGATGACGAGGACGGCGAGGATCGTGCGAACGACGTGAGCCCGGCGCTGGGAAGCGCCGGGCTCAGCGGAAGAGGTAGTGGGCACCATGTGCAGCTCTCTCGTCGGGAACCGGAGCGTGGACGGCCGGTGGCGGACCACCGTCAGGGAATGAACATGCGTCCAACTCGGTCACGATAGAGACTGCGGGGGCCTGTGGTGGGCATTTCCGTCGAATTCGCCCGAGCTCGGCGGGATAATCCATCAGGCGCCGCGATGAGCCTGCCTACACCCGCGGGTCTGTCTCACCGACAGCGACAACCACCTCATCGGGAGGACGACATGGGTCTCATCCAGATCGAGCTGTTCGCAACCCTCGACCTCGTCGGTCAGGCACCCGGCGGCCCCGACGAGGACCCGGCGGGGTTCCCCTTCGGCGGCTGGCAGGCGCCCCTGCTCGACGAGGTCGCCGAGGCGCAGGTCGGTGCCGCGTACGAGGGCACGGACGCCCTCCTGCTCGGCCGACGGACGTACGACATCTTCGCCGCCTACTGGCCACATCAGAAGGGCGGCGAGGACAACGAGATCGCCGCGCTCTTCAACCGCGTCCCCAAGTACGTCGCCTCCCGCGGCGAACCCACTCTCTCGTGGGCCGAGTCCACGCAGCTCGGCCCGGACCTGGCAGCCTCGGTGCGTCAGATCCGCGACCGGCACGCACATGTGAAGGTCGTCGGGAGCCTGAACCTGGTACAGACGCTCCTGCGCGAGAAGCTCTTCGACCGCCTCGACCTCTGGGTCCACCCGATCGTGCTCGGCGTCGGAAAGAAGGTGTTCGACGGTGGCGCGGTACCCACGAACGTCACCCTCCTCGAACCACCGGCCGCCAGTCCGACGGGCATTGTGTACCTGCGCTACGGGCTCGCCGATGGCACACCCCGGACCGGGGACATGAGTGCACCCGACCGCGGTGCCGTACGCCCGCGATAGACCTCCCGGTGCACGCCGTCCACATCGGATTCCCGCGGTATACCGTGCCTCATGCCCGCAACGCTGCGCCGCACACTCCGATACGGTGCCCTCGCCCTCGTCGCCGTACTCATCGCCGGGATCCTCTACACGATGTTCGTGTACCGCAGCATCAACATCTTCGCCCCGCCCGAGCGGCTCGAATCCCTCGGCAGGACATACCAACTCAGCTACGGCGACCACGACGGCCACACCCGGGCAGAGATCGACCAGCGACAATCACCCAGCCACCGCGAGTACCTCACCCTCGAACAAGTCGGCTACCTCTGGCCGCGCCACCCCGTCTACCAATTCCAGAACGAGACACTCCGAGGCCAAGCCACCACCAGCGCCTACCTCGAATGGGGCAACCGCTACATCCCCTACCAGCTTCTCGGCGGCCCGTGAATGCTGCGCGACAGCAGATCCGGACATCTCGGTTCGTCGATACACAACAGCCGGGAGTCCCGCTCGGCCGGATCACCGACCTGAACCGGGGACGGCGTCGACGACGGGCCGCGATGCCCGCGCGGCCACGAACAGGAAGAGCCCACAGGCGGTGACGAGAAGCCAGGCGGGTCCTGATGAGTGCGCGAACTCCGCCGGACCGGCGCCGGAGACGATGCTGCCTGCGACGGCGATACCGACCGCCGCACCGAACTGGCGAGCAGTGGATGTGATCGCGCCGGCGACACCGGCGCGATCCGGCGGGAGCCCGCCGACCGCGGTGTTGGTGATCGGCGCGTTGGCGAAACCGAAACCGATGCCGATGAGCAGGTAGGCCGTCAGGAGCCATACGACTCCGGTGCCGCTGTCGAGAGCGAGGAGAAACAGTCCCCCGGCCGTGATGAAGCCGCCGGCCAGCGCGAGGGGTGGTCGCGGTCCGAGGCGCCCGACCAGCTGGCCCGACAGTGGCGCGCACACCGTCGCCCCGAGAGCGAGGGGCAGAGTGGCCGTGCCCGCGGCCAGCGGCGTCAAACCGCGGACGTGCTGCAGATAGAGCGTGTTGATCAGCAACGTCACGTTCAGCGCTACGAACACCGCCACCGCCCCGACCACCGCGCTGGTGAACGCGGGCCGGCGGAACAGCTGCAGATCCATCAACGGCTCTGGTCGGCGAGATTCGATCCTGCCGAACGCGATTGCCGCACCGGCGATGCAGACATACGCGGCCAGCGCCGCCGGCGACACCCAACCGATCCGCGGTCCCTCGATCAGCACGCCGACGGACACACCGACGAGGACCGCGAGCAGGGCCTGACCGGGCACGTCCAACCTCCGGGGCTGCTGCGCCCGCGACTCCGGCACGAACACCGCACTCAGGACCAGTGCGATCACGATGATCGGCGCATTGATCCAGAACACCGCCCGCCAGCCCCAGCCCGAGATGAGCGCGCCACCCACGACGGGGCCCGCCGCCATGCTGAGCCCGAAGACAGACGCCCAGACGCCGATGGCGCGTGCACGCTGCTTCCGATCGGGGATGGCATTCACGACGATCGCGAGGGCCACCGGGCTGAGCATCGATCCGCCCACACCCTGCACAACGCGGGCCGCGACGAGCACGCCGAGCGAAGGGGCGAGGGCGCAGGCCAGCGAGGCTACCCCGAACACCGCCAATCCGAGTTGGAACACCCGCCGTCGTCCGAATCGGTCGGCCAGCGCTCCCGAGGAGATCAGAAGGCCCGCAAGGGCAATGGTGTACGCATCCACGATCCACTCGAGGCTGCGCATGTCCGCGTCCAGGTCCTGCCCGATCGTGGGCAGGGCAACGTTGACGACTGTTGTATCCATCCCTACGACGAACATGCTCGAACAGCAGACCGCCAGCACGGTCCACTGTCGACGCGGGCTCGACCCCTGTGGGGCAAGGAGTGTCATCGCGTTCGTCATCTGCCGTACCCGGCTGTGTCTGTCCATCCTCGGATGGTCCCGGCACGGCCCGCCGACGGCCCAGCACTTTTGCGAAGACTGCAAAATGGTGGTCGTGGACGGCGACGTGGAACGGATCATCGACGACATCGGCCCCAGACTGCGCAGGCTGCGCAACGACCGCGGCCTCACCTTGGAGTGCCTGTCGGCCGAGACCGGGATCTCGGTCAGTGCGCTGTCCCGGCTCGAGTCCGGCAAGCGCCGACCCACTCTCGACCTGCTGATTCCGCTCGCCCGCGCACATCGCGTCGCGATCGAACAGCTGATCGCCGCGCCCGCCACGGGAGATCCCCGTGTCCACTTCACCCCGATCCGCAAACGCCGCGGCACCACCCTGGTGCCGCTGACGCAGTTCCCTGGCCGCGTCCAGGTGTTCAAGGAGGTGCTCGCCCCGCGCGAGCCGAACCTGGTGACTCACGCCGGCTACGAGTGGCTGTACGTCCTGGCGGGCGAACTGCGTCTCATCCTCGGTGACCGCGAATTCCTGCTTCGCCCAGGCGAAGTCGCGGAGTTCGACACCACTGAGCCGCACTGGTTCGGCCCCGCGGACGAGAAAGCAGTCGAGATCCTGCACCTGTTCGGACCGCGGGGCGAACAAGCCGTCGTCCGCGCGCGATCATCACCCGAACCCAGCCCGGAGGCCGAAGTCCACCGCGTCGAGCGCACGCGGTGAGCTGGCGTGGGCACGCGCGAATCGGTGCCCGCTGTCAGGACACCGGGTCGGGGTAGAACAGCTCGCGCGCCCGGCGCGCCACCTCGGCAGGCGGGACGTCCTCGATCTTGGTGCACACGGCCCACCGGTGCCCGAACGGATCGAGGAACACCCCGTGCCGGTCCCCGGAGAAAGTGTCGGCGACCGGTGTCACCAGGGTCGCCCCGGCGTCGACCGCCCGGGCGACGAACGCGTCCGCGTCCTCCACGTAGACGACCAGCGAGGAGTGCACCCAGCCGGGTTCGGGCGCCTTGAGTCCGAAGTCGGGCATCTCGTCCGACAACTGCAACATCGAATCGCCGATCCGGATCTCGGCGTGCATGACGGACCCGTCGGGCGCGTCCATGCGATCGACGACGACGGCACCGAGACCGTCGGCGTAGAAGGCGAGCGCCGCGGCGCCGTCCGGGACCGCCAGGTACGGCGTGAGGGTCCGGTATCCGTCGGGAACGGGGTTCACTGTGGTCATGGCGTCCAGTGTCGGGTGCGAGGCGGCACCGCGGATTGAACGGATCGGACACGCGCCTACCCTGGACCACGTGATCGACCGGATACTCGAACTGCTCGGCGGCCGGCGCGTGTGCGTGCTGACCGGCGCCGGAATCTCCACCGACTCGGGCATCCCCGACTATCGCGGCCCCGACTCGCCGCCCCGCAACCCGATGACCTATCAGCAGTTCGTCGGCGACGTCGCGTTCCGCCGGCACTACTGGGCGCGGAACCATCTCGGCTGGCGCTACATGGACGCCGCCCGCCCCAACGGCGGGCACCGCGCCCTGGCCCGGCTCGAACGCGCCGGCGTCGTGCACGGGGTGATCACCCAGAATGTCGACCTGCTGCACACCAAGGCGGGCAGTCGGCACGTCATCGACCTGCACGGCAGCTACGCCCAGGTGCGCTGCCTCGACTGCGGGCACCGCATCTCGCGGATGACACTCGCCGAGCGCCTCGACGCGGCGAACCCCGGATTCGCGGACACCGTCGCGGCGGCCACCGGTGTCGAGATCGCTCCGGACGCCGACGCCGTCGTCGAGAGCACCGACCACTTCCGCATGGTCGACTGCGACCGGTGCCGCGGCATGCTCAAACCCGACATCGTGTACTTCGGCGAGAGCGTGCCGAAGCCGCGGGTCGCGGCGGCGTTCGAGATGGTCGCCGGCGCCGACGCGCTGCTGGTCGTCGGCTCCTCGCTCACCGTGATGTCCGGCCTGCGGTTCGTCCGCCGCGCCGCCCGCGACGGGATGCCGATCGTCATCGTCAACCGGGGCACCACCCGCGGCGACGAGTTCGCCGCGATCAAGGCCGAGCTGGGCAGTTCCGAGTTCCTCCGGGAACTCGCCGCCGCCCTGCCCGCCTGACCGCGACTACAGCGGAACCAGATCGTCCGCGTGGACGACGGGGCGCTGCATGTCCACCGGCAGCTCGGTCGTCGAGTGGCCGAGCATGTCCTCGATCTCCGTCGAGTCGTACGCGACCACACCGCGGGCCACGGGGCGCTCGTCCGGTCCGACGAGGGAGATCACGTCGCCGCCGTAGAAGCGGCCGGCCACCGCGGTGATCCCGGCCGGCAGCAGCGAGCGCCGCCGCTCCACCACCGCCCGCACCGCGCCGGCGTCGAGATGGATCGCGCCCTGCGTGTCCGCCGCGTGCCGGACCCAGAACTTGCGAGCCGACATCCGGTGCGGCCGAGCGGCGAAGACGGTGCCGACATCGGCCGTCGTGAGCGCCGTCGCCGCGTCCGATGCGGCCGCCAGCAAGACCGGCACACCCGAGTCGGCCGCCAGCCGCGCCGCCGACAGCTTGGACGCCATGCCGCCGGTGCCGAGTGCTCCCCCCGACCCGGCGACCACACCGTCCAGGTCCTCGGGGCTGTTCACCTCGGGAATCAGTGTGGCGCCGCCCTTTCGGGGGTCACCGTCGTAGAGACCGTCGACGTCGGAGAGCAGGACCAGGGCGTCGGCGCCGACGAGGTGCGCGACGAGCGCCGCGAGCCGGTCGTTGTCGCCGAACCGCAGTTCCGTCGTTGCCACGGTGTCGTTCTCGTTGACGATCGCCACCGCGTGCAGTGCACGCAACCGGTCGAGGGTGCGCTGCGCGTTGCGGTGCTGGGTGCGCCGCGCGATGTCGTCGGCCGTGAGCAGCACCTGGCCGACGGTGCGGCCGTACCGCGCGAAGGACGTTCCCCACGAGTGCGCCAGCGCCAACTGGCCGACACTCGCGGCCGCCTGCTTGGTCGCGAGATCCCTTGGGCGATGGGTCAATCCGAGCGGAGCCAACCCCGCACCGACGGCGCCCGACGACACCACGACGACGTCCGACCCGGCCCGCATCCGCGCCTCGAGGGCGTCGGCGAGCAGGTTCAACCGTCCGACGTCGAGTCCACCGATCAGGCTCGTCAACGCCGAGGATCCGATCTTGACGACGATGCTGCGTGCGGACGCGATGGCCGCTCTGGTCTCGCTCACTTGTTTTCGGGATCCTCGCTCTCGAGTCCGCGACGCACCCGGCGGGCGTGCTTACGTTCGGCCGCGCCGATGCGCTCGTCCTGGTCGAGGCGGGCGTCGGTGCCACGCCCGGTGCGGACGATGTCGACACCGGCCACGGTCTGCGGCTCCCACTCGAATCCGACGTCGCCGATCGTGACGAACGCTCCGGGCTCGGCGCCCTGCTTGACGAGTTCGTCCTCCACGCCGAGACGGGCGAGGCGGTCCGCGAGGTAGCCGACAGCCTCGTCGTTGTCGAACGCCGTCTGCCGCACCCAGCGCTCCGGCTGGACGCCGCGCACGATGAAACCACCCGGGTTGTCCGGGTCGGCGATGACACTGAAGCCGGTCTCCTGCGCCGCGATCGGGCGGATGACCTGACGCTTCGGCGCCGCCGGCGGGTGCGCCTCCCGGTACTCGGCGACCATCTTGGCGAGCGCGAAGGTCATGGGGCGCAGTCCGTCCCGGCTCACCGCGGAAATCGTGAACACCGGCCAGCCGCGCGCCTCGAAGTCCGGCGTCACCATCTCGGCGAGCTCCGCCGCCTCGGGGACGTCGGCCTTGTTGAGGATCACGATGCGCGGGCGGTCCGCGAGATCTCCGAGTCCGGCGTCGCCCTTGAGGGCGGGCTGGTAGGCCGCCAACTCCGCCTCGAGCGCGTCGACGTCGGAGATCGGGTCCCGTCCCGGCTCGAGGGTGGCGCAGTCGACGACGTGCGCCAGCACCGCGCAGCGCTCCAGGTGGCGCAGGAAGTCCAGGCCGAGGCCCCGACCCTCGCTGGCGCCCGGGATGAGTCCCGGCACGTCGGCGACGGTGAACGTGGTGTCACCGCTCGACACGACGCCCAGGTTGGGCTGCAGGGTCGTGAACGGGTAGTCGCCGATCTTCGGCTTCGCGGCCGACAGCACCGACACGAGCGACGACTTGCCGGCGGAGGGGAAGCCGACCAGACCGACGTCGGCGACGGACTTCAGTTCGAGGATCAGGTCGCCCGCCTCGCCCTCCTCGCCGAGCAGCGCGAAGCCCGGGGCCTTGCGCGCCTTGGACGCGAGCGACGCGTTCCCCAGCCCACCGCGGCCACCGCGGGCCGCCACGAACCGGGTGCCGATCCCGATGAGGTCCGCCAGGACCTCACCCTGCTTGTCGACGACGACGGTGCCGTCCGGCACCTTCAGGATCAGGTCGGAGCCGTTGGCGCCTTCCCGGTTGCCGCCCATCCCCTGCGTGCCGTTGGTCGCCTTGGCCCGCGGATGGAAGTGGAAGTCGAGGAGGGTGTGGACGTTGCCGTCCACCTCGAGCACGACATCCCCACCGCGCCCTCCGTTGCCGCCGTCCGGGCCGCCGAGCGGCTTGAACTTCTCGCGGTGGACAGAGGCGCAACCATTGCCGCCCTTACCGGCGCTGACGTGCAGCACCACGCGGTCAATGAATCGGGACATGACTGCCGGATCCTTCCTCAGTCAATACTTCTGGGCTACTTCTGGATTCACAGTGTGACGCAGTAGACGCACTGTGGCTGAAACAACAGTAGGGGCGGGCAGGGTTGTGAGACCCTGGCCCGCCCCTACTGGGAGATCGGAACGGAATCGAACTCGTCACCGCACGGATGCGATGGGAACCCGAACCGTAGGTGGCAGCAGACCTAGGCCTCTGCCGCGACCGGAACGATGTTCACGGTCTTGCGCCCGCGCTTGGTGCCGAACTCGACGGCGCCCGCAGCGAGAGCGAACAGGGTGTCGTCACCGCCACGACCGACGTTGACGCCGGGGTGGAAGTGGGTGCCGCGCTGACGCACGAGGATCTCGCCGGCGCTGACGGACTGGCCGCCGAAGCGCTTCACGCCGAGTCGCTGTGCGTTTGAATCGCGACCGTTACGGGAGCTGGATGCACCCTTCTTATGTGCCATGTCGAATCCCTCCCAGGAATCGGTGAAAGCTGAATCGGTGAAAGGTCGAGCTACTTGATGCCGGTGACCTTGAGGACCGTCAGCTTCTGACGGTGACCCTGGCGCTTGTGGTAGCCGGTCTTGTTCTTGAACTTGTGGATCCGGATCTTCGGGCCCTTGGTGTGCTCGACGACCTCACCGGTCACGGAGATCTTCGCCAGCTTGTCGGCGTCGGTGGTCAGCTCGGACCCATCGACCACGAGGACCGGGGCAAGCGAGACAGCGGTGCCGGGCTCACCCTCGATCTTCTCGACCTTGACGAGGTCACCAACAGCGACCTTGTACTGCTTTCCGCCGGTCTTGACGATCGCGTACGTTGCCATCGGACGGCTACCCCTTGCTACTTCGAACGTGCTCGCGCCGCTGCCGTGAGGCTTTTCAGTGCTGCGCGACTGGTCTGGTGTGGCGGCTACCCCGTGCGCGCCCGTAAGGCCCGAATAGGGCGCAGCAGAGCGGTATCGCCGGGTAGCGACCGGTCAAGATTACGGGAAAGCAACCGCCAGGGTCAAACTGGCGCGTCACCCGATCCCGGTGTGGTGGCTCGCCGCCCCGCAACGCGTGCGGGGCGGCGAGCCACCACGAGATCCGTCAGGCCTCGGCGTCCACCGGCGGGCCGGCGGGACGTGCAGCGGCACGGCGCCGACGCGGTCGACGCGCGACCTGCACCTCGCCGTCCCCGGCCGCGTCCGACGCGGCAGGGGCCGCGGACGCCGCCGCCGGTTCGGCTGCGGGCTCCGGTGCGGGTTCCGGTGCCGGCTCCGACGTCGGGACCACGAACACCGTGCCCGCCTCGGGCGCCTCGCCAGCCGGTGCTGCCGCTGCCCGCGACACCCGCCGGCTGCGGCGCCTGGCCCGCGGCGCCGCGGGAGCCTCGGGCTCCTGCTCGGCCTTCTCCGACTCCGCCTGCTCGGGCTCGACCGCGGCCGCCTCCGCCTTCGCGGGCGGGGCTGCCGGGGACTCGACCTCGAGCTGCTCGACCGGTGCGTCGCCGGCCTCGGCCTCGTCCGGGTGGTGCGATGCCATCGCGAGCGCCACCGGGTGCGCCCGCTTCACGGTCGCGTCGGCGGCCGCCTCCTCCGGCGACGGGTGAGCGTGCTGCCCGTTCGCCGCCGGCTCCTGCGCTGCCGCCGCCGCGCGGTCGCGGCCCCGCTTCTTGCGGCCGCCCGACTCCTTGGCCTGACCGCGGCTCTCGTCCCCGGACTTCACCTCGATCGGCTCGGTGTGGACGATGATGCCCCGACCGTGGCAGTGCTCACACGTGGTGGAGAACGCCTCGACCAGACCGGTGCCGAGCTTCTTGCGCGTCATCTGGACCAGGCCCAGCGACGTGACCTCGGACACCTGGTGGCGAGTACGGTCCCGGCCGAGCGACTCGGTCAGGCGCCGCAGCACCAGATCGCGGTTGGACTCGAGGACCATGTCGATGAAGTCGACGACGATCATGCCGCCGATGTCGCGCAGGCGCATCTGCCGCACGATCTCCTCGGCCGCCTCGAGGTTGTTCCGCGTGACGGTCTCCTCGAGGTTGCCCCCCGAGCCCGTGAACTTGCCGGTGTTGACGTCGATGACGGTCATCGCCTCGGTGCGATCGATCACCAGCGTGCCGCCGGACGGCAGCCACACCTTGCGGTCGAGCGCCTTCGCCAACTGCTCGTCGATGCGGTGCGTCTCGAACACGTCCGGCGTGCCCGGCTCGGGATCGTGCCGCTCGACGCGCGGCAGCAGGTCCGGTGCCACGGTCTTGATGTACGACTCGACCGTGCTCCAGGCCTTCTCGCCCTCGATGACGAGCTTCGAGAAGTCCTCGTTGAACAGGTCCCGCACGACCTTGACCAGCAGGTCGGGCTCCTCGTACAGCGCCTGCGGCGAACCGGACTTGCCGTCCTTCGCCTTCGCGGCCTGCTCCTCGATGGTCGACCACTGGCTCTGCAGCCGGGTGACGTCCCGCGAGAGTTCCTCCTCGCTGACGCCCTCGGACGCCGTCCGGATGATCACACCGGCGTCGGCCGGCACGATCTCGCGGAGGATCTCCTTGAGACGCTTGCGCTCGGTGTCGGGCAGCTTGCGGCTGATGCCGGTGGACGTGCCACCGGGCACGTACACCAGGAACCGACCGGCGAGGCTGATCTGCGTGGTCAGGCGGGCACCCTTGTGACCGACCGGATCCTTGCTGACCTGCACCAGCACCTGGTCGCCCGGCCGGAGCGCCTGCTCGATCTTGCGTTCCCGGCCGCCGAGCCCGGCGGCCTCCCAGTTGACCTCACCGGCGTAGAGCACGCCGTTGCGGCCGCGTCCGATGTCGATGAACGCCGCCTCCATGCTGGGCAGCACGTTCTGCACGCGGCCGAGGTAGACGTTGCCGACCATCGACGACGACGACGAACCCGTCACGAAATGCTCGACCAGGACGCCGTCCTCGAGGACCGCAACCTGGGTCGACGCCGCCGGGGTGGACCCGCCGACCTTCTCCCGCACGACCATCACCCGGTCGACCGCTTCACGGCGGGCCAGGAACTCCGACTCGCTCAGGATCGGCGGGCGACGACGGCCGGCGTCACGGCCGTCGCGGCGACGCTGACGCTTCGCCTCGAGGCGCGTGGAACCGCTGATGCCCTGCACCTCGTCCTTGGCGCGGGCCTTGTTCCGCGGCTCGCGCTCGTGCACGACGGTGTTCGGCGGATCGTCCTCCGCCGTGACGTCACCCTCGGCACCGCCCTTGCGGCGGCGGCGGCGACGGCGGCGACGGCTGGTGCCGTCGGCGGCTTCCTCGTCGTCGCCGGCCTCGGCGCCCTCACTGGTCTCGGCGGCCTCGCCGGATTCGGCGGTCTCGTCCGCGGACGGCTTCGACTCGGTCGCAGCTTCGCCCTCGCCGGCGGCCTTCTCCTCGGTCTCGTCCGATTCCGTGCTCTCGGCCGCCTGCTCGCCACGGCCACGGCCACGGCCACGGCGGCCACGACGTCGCCGACGCTGCTGATCGCCGCCCTCGGCCTCGGTGGTCTCCGCGCTCTCGGCCGACTCGGCCGACTCCGCCGCCTCGGCGGTCTCGGTGGGAGCAGTCGCCTCGGAAGGCGCGCTGGTCGTCTCCTCGGTCGACGCTTCCTGCTCGTCAGTCACGTCGGGGGCCGCGGCCGCTCGCCGGCTGCGCCGACGACGCGGAGCCGTCTCCGCGACCACGGTCTCGGGCTGGAGGAACAGCGGCGCCTGCACGGTCGGCGACGCGGCCGCGGCCTGCTCCTGCTCCTTCTCGTTCTCCGCACCCAGCTCGGCGGCGGTGAACAGCCCGGCTCCGGTCGCGCCACCCTCGGCGGCGGCCGGGGTCGGCTCGGGCTCGGTGACGGTCTCCGGCTCGACGGCCGCCTCGGCCTTCGCCTTGGGCGCGGCCTTCTTGCGGGCACGCTTGCGGGGCGCCGGCTTCTCCGGTTCCTCCTCGGCGGCGGCCTGCTCGACCACCGGTTCGGTCACCGGGGTCTCGGCTACCTGGGTCTCGGCTGCCTGGGACTCGGCGGCCGGGGTCACCGGTTCCGGGGTCGGTTCGGCGGCACCGGACATCGTCGCGTGGATGCGCTCGGCGATGTCACGCTGCAGGCTGGACTGCGCGCTGCGCAGCTCGGTGCCCAGCGCCGCGGCCTCGGCGAGGACCTGCTTGCTGGTGACGCCGAGCAGCTTCGCCAACGCGTGGACGCGAATCTTCTCGGGAAGTACCGGGGTGGTACTCGGCTCGGCCGTCGCTTCCGCGATCGGTTCTTGAACAGTTTCGGGCGGCGCTTGATCGGCCACGTATTCTCCTCGAGCCCCCGGGCGCGTCCATCCGTCTGGAGATCGGATGTGACGCGGCCGCGCGGGGGCGATGGTTGTGTACTCGCACCGGGGTACGAGATTGTCTGGTCTCGCTCCACGTGCTTCGCAGTGTCCGTTATCACTTCGAAATCGCGCGGTGCCTGGCAGGATGGCGGCGATCCACGGCGCTGGCGCCTGACCGTTCACGACGTGAGCGCCTGATCATCCAGCGTGCAACACGTGGCAGGGATTACCTGCGCCGGTGAAGCAGCGATGACGGGCTTCGCACCGTGGTGTCATCCGATCGAATCCGCGTGGAGCAAAATTGCGGTCCGACCGACTCAAGTATCCCACACCTACGCCCGGTATCCCCCCATCGGCGCACCGGTAGGTGATGAAACAAAAGGACGCTCCCCGGGCACGAGGCCCGGGAAGCGTCCGGAGTCGAGGGGCTCAGGCCCGAGCGAGCTGGGGAAACCAGAGCGCGATCTCGCGCTCGGCGGACTCGACGGAGTCGGATCCGTGCACGAGATTCTGCCCGCCGTCCAGTGCCAGGTCCGCACGAATCGTGCCGGGGACCGCCTTCTCGACCGGGTCGGTGCCACCGGCGATCTGCCGGAACGCCGCGATGGCACGCGGCCCTTCCAGGACGGCGGCCACGAGCGGACCGGAGGTGATGAACTCGAGCAGTCCCGGGTAGAACGGCTTGCCTTCGTGCTCGGCGTAGTGCGTCGCGGCGACGTCGTTCGACGCGGTCCGCAGCTCCATCGCCGCGATGGTCAGACCCTTGCGTTCGATACGGGAGAGGATCTCGCCGACGTAGCCGCGGGCCACGCCGTCGGGCTTGATCAGTACCAGGGTGCGCTCGTTCACGGAAACAGCGTAGACGGTCAGTCTCGTTGCCCAGGAAGCAGACCCTGCTCGATCCGGCGGGCGATGTCCTTGCGGAGGTACAGGATGTACAGCCACACCGCACCGAAGAGCAGACCGATGACGCCGAGCGCCGTGTCCACGAAGAACCCGAGGATCGTGAACACCTGCAGCGTCAGGTTGAACTTCATCGCCCACGGCCGCCCCTGCATGCCGGAGCCGAGGATCATCAGCAGCGCGAGCACGACGATGTAGGTGCCGGAGAACCACGTCAGGCCAGAGGTGTTGACGACGGCCACCACCGGCAGCGCCAGCAGCACCACGATTGCCTCGAGGACCAGGGTTCCCGCCATCACACCGCGGAAGCCCTTCCACGGATCGTTCGCCGGCGGGCGGAACCCGGACTCGGGGTTCTCGGGGGTTTCCGGGGTCTCGCTCACGCGGGGTCCTTTCCGAACAGGGATCGGGCGACGCCCGCGGTCACGACCGAACCGGTGACCACGACACCCGCTCCCGATACTGCCTCGCCGGGCTCGGCGACTTCCTCCGCCAGCCCGATCGCGGTCTCGAGTGCGTCGGCCAGCGTGGGGGCGACGACGACTCGTTCGTCGCCGAACCGGGCCACCGCGCGATTCGCCAGGTCCTCGACGTCCATCGCCCGCGGCGATCCGTTGTGGGTGACGACCAGTTCGTCGAAGACCGGTTCGAGGGCGTCGAGAATGCCCTCGACGTCCTTGTCGCCCATGACGCTGACGACACCGACGAGCTTACGGAAGTCGAACTCCGCGGACAGCGCCGCGGCGAGGGCCTTCGCCCCGTGCGGGTTGTGCGCGGCGTCGAGGAACACCGTCGGCGCGCTGCGGACCCGCTCGAGGCGTCCCGGGTTGACCACCGACGCGAAACCGGCGCGGATCGCGTCGGCCTCGAGCTGGCGATCGGGTCCGGCCCCGAAGAACGCCTCCACCGCGGCCAGGGCGAGCGAGGCGTTGCGCGCCTGGTGCTCGCCGTGCAGCGGCAGGAAAATGTCGTCGTACACGCCACCGAGGCCCTGCAGCTCGAGCTGCTGGCCACCGATCGCGATCTGGCGGCGCAGCACCTTGAACTCGGCTCCCTCGCGGGCGACGGCCGCGTCGACCTCGACGGCCCGCCGCAGCAGCACGTCCATCACCTCGGGCGCCTGCTCGGCGATGATCGCGACGGTGTCGATCGGGGCGACGCCCTCGATCCCGCTGTCGCGGCCCTTCTTGATGATTCCGGCCTTCTCCCCCGCGATCGACGCGAGGTCGGGGCCCAGGTAGTCGACGTGGTCGAGCCCGATCGGGGTGATCACCGCGACCTGTGCGTCGATGACGTTGGTCGCGTCCCACTTGCCGCCGAGTCCGGTCTCGACGACGGCGACGTCGACGGGCGCCTCCGCGAACGCGGCGTACGCCATCGCGGTCGTCACCTCGAACTTGCTCATCGCGGGACCGCCGGCGGCCTCGGACTGCTGGTCGATCATCCGGATGTACGGCTCGATCTCGCGGTAGGTGTCGATGTACGTGCGCACCGGGATCGGCTTCCCGTCGATGCTGATTCGCTCCGTCGCCAGCTGCAGGTGCGGACTCGTGGTCCGCCCCGTCCGGCGATGGAGCTGGGTGAGCAGGGCGTCGATCATCCGCGTCACCGACGTCTTGCCGTTGGTGCCGGCGACGTGGATGGCCGGGTAGCTGTGCTGCGGCGAACCGAGCAGATCCATCAGCGCGGAGATCCGGGTCAGCGACGGCTCGATCTTGGTCTCGGGCCAGCGCTGATCCAGCTCCGCCTCGACGAGTGCGAGTTCGGCGAGATCGACCGGGTCGGGTCCGCCCGGGCGTTCGGTGGTCACGCTCCGCCCAGCTCCTTCAGACGTGCGGTCATGCGGGCGATCTCCTCCTGCGCCACCTGCCGGCGGGTGCGGATCTTGTCGACGACCGCGTCGGGGGCCTTCGCGAGGAACGCCTCGTTGGACAGCTTGGCGGTGGTACCCGCCAGCTCCTTCTCGGCGACCGCGAGATCCTTCTCGAGACGCTTCTTCTCGGCACCCAGGTCGACCGTGCCCGACGTGTCCAGTTCGACGGTGACGGTGGCCTTGCTCAGGCGCACCTCGACCGACGCGGTGGCGGCGAACGTCTCGGACGGCTCGGTGAGCTTCGCGAGCGACGCCACCGACGGCAGCTGGGACTCGATGTCGGCCTCGGCGGCACCGGACAGGCGAGCGGCCACCTTCTGCGACGGCTTGAGGCCCTGGTCGCTGCGGAAGCGACGGACCTCGGTCACCAGGCGCTGCATGTCCTCGACGCGCTGCGCCGCAACGGCATCCGTCGCGACGCCGGTTCCGGCGGGCCACTGCGCGATCACGACGGACTCGCCGCCGGTGAGCACCTTCCACAGCGTCTCGGTGACGAACGGGATGACCGGGTGCAGCATCCGCAGCAGGGTGTCGAGCACGTTGCCGAGCACTGCCTTGGTGCCGTCGGCGTAGGCGGAGCCGTCGGCCAGCTGCACCTTGGCGAGCTCGAGGTACCAGTCACAGACCTCGTCCCACGCGAAGTGGTAGAGCGCCTCGCAGGCCTTGGAGAACTCGAACTTCTCGAATGCCTCGTCGACCTCGGTGCGGACCTGTTCGAGCCGGTCGAGGATCCAGCGGTCGGCGTCGGTGAGCGCGTCACGGGCCGGCAGATCCGCCACGACCGCACCGTTCATCAGCGCGAACTTGGTGGCGTTGAACAGCTTGTTCGCGAAGTTCCGCGACGACTGCGCGTGGTCCTCGCCGACCGCGAGGTCGCTGCCCGGGTTGGCGCCGCGGGCGAGCGTGAAGCGCAGCGCGTCGGCACCGAAGCGGTCCACCCAGTCGAGCGGGTCGATGCCGTTGCCGCGCGACTTCGACATCTTCTTGCCGTACTGGTCGCGCACCAGCCCGTGCAGGAACAGGTCCGTGAACGGGACCTTGCCGCCGCCGACCGCGTCGTCGCCGGCGACGTAGGTGCCGAACATCATCATCCGGGCCACCCAGAAGAACAGGATGTCGTAGCCCGTGACGAGAACGCTTGTCGGATAGAACTTCTCAATCTCGGGGGTCTTCTCGGGCCAGCCCATCGTGGAGAACGGCCACAGACCCGACGAGAACCACGTGTCGAGGACGTCGGGGTCCTGCTCCCAGCCCTCGGGGGCGGTCTCGTCCGGACCGAAGCACTGCACCTCACCGTTCGGGCCGTACCAGATGGGGATCCGGTGGCCCCACCACAGCTGACGCGAGATGCACCAGTCGTGCATGTTGTCGACCCATGCGAACCAACGCGGCTCCTGGCTGGCCGGGTGAATGACGGTGTCGCCGTTGCGGACCGCGTCACCGGCGGCCTTCGCCAGCTCGTCGACCTTGACCCACCACTGCATCGACAGCCGCGGCTCGATGGTCTCGCCGGAGCGCTCGGAGTGGCCGACGCTGTGCAGGTACGGGCGCTTCTCGGCGACGACGCGGCCCTGCTCGGCGAGCGCCTCACGCACCTTGACGCGGGCCTCGAACCGGTCCATGCCGTCGAACTGCGTTCCGGTGTCGGCGATCTTGCCGGTCTTGTCCATGATGGTGGGCATCGGCAGGTTGTGCCGCAGGCCCATCTCGAAGTCGTTGGGGTCGTGCGCGGGCGTGATCTTCACGGCGCCGGTGCCGAACGCGGGGTCGACGTAGTCGTCGGCGATGATCGGGATCTGCCGGCCCGTGAACGGGTGCTCAAGCGTGGTGCCGATCAGGTGCTGGTAGCGCTCGTCCTCTGGGTGGACGGCGACGGCGGTGTCACCGAGCATCGTCTCGACGCGGGTGGTCGCGACGATTACGTGCGGCTCGTCGTCGTTGAGCGAGCCGTAACGCAGCGAGACGAGCTCGCCCTCGACCTCCTCGAACTTGACCTCGATGTCGGAGATCGCGGTCTGCAGCACCGGCGACCAGTTGACCAGGCGCTCGGCGCGGTAGATCAGGCCGTCGTCGTAGAGGCGCTTGAAGATCGTCTGGACGGCGCGCGAGAGGCCCTCGTCCATCGTGAACCGGTCCCGGCTCCAGTCGACGCCGTCGCCGATGCGGCGCATCTGGCCCTGGATCATGCCGCCGGACTCGCGCTTCCAGTCCCAGACCTTCTCGATGAAGGCCTCGCGGCCGAAGTCTTCCTTCTTCTTGCCGTCCGCGGCGAGCTGCTTCTCGACGATGGTCTGCGTCGCGATGCCGGCGTGGTCCATGCCGGGCAGCCACAGCACCTCGAAGCCCTGCATCCGCTTGCGGCGGCACAGCGCGTCCATCAGGGTGTGGTCGAGCGCGTGGCCCATGTGCAGCGAACCGGTCACGTTCGGCGGCGGCAGGACGATCGAGTAGCCGGGCTTGTCGCTCGACGGATCGGCGGTGAAGTAACCGGCGTCCACCCAGCCCTGATACAACTCGGCCTCTACCGCGCTGGGGTCCCAGCTCTTGGGAAGGGCGTCTGCGGGGTTCTGGGGAGTCTCTGGCGCACTGGTCACCCCCCAATCGTAATCAGTGGCGGCGAATCGCCCGGACCCGGCTCGGAAGACCTCTCCCCGCCCCGCGTCCCCCGTGCCTCCCCCTCGCGTTTTGCGCACTTGTCGCGTGTTTTCGGGCACGGAAAGCGCGACAAGTGCGCAAAACGCGGGGAAGGCGGGGAGGTGTCAGCCGAGGACGTCGGGCATCGGGACGTCCTGCTCGAGGACGTGCTCGGCGAGGAACGACTCGACCACCTGGTACCAGACCTTGGCGTGCTGCGGGCTGAGCACCCAGTGGTTCTCGTCGGGGAAGTACAGGAACCGGTGATCGGTCTTCCCCTCGGCGTCGGCGGGCAGACCCGACTCCGACAGCAACTCGTACCACAGGCGCAGGCCCTCGCCGATCGGCACGCGGTAGTCCTTGTCGCCGTGGATCACCAGCATCGGGGTGACGATGTCGGCGACGTACAGGTGCGGCGAGTTCTCGAACGCCATCTCGGGGGTCATCTCGCGCGCCCAGTACCAGGCCGCGTCGGTGGTCGGGGCGAACTGGTCGAGCGCCCACAGGCTCGCGTGCGTGACGATCGCCCGGAAGCGGTCGGTGTGCCCGGCGATCCAGTTGGCCATGTACCCGCCGAAGGATCCGCCCATCGCGGCGGTGCGCTTCGCGTCGATCTCGGGCAGCGCCACCGCCGCGTCGGTGATCGCCATCAGGTCGGTGTAGGGCGCCTTGCCCCACTGGCCCCAGCCGCGCTGGACGAAGTCCTGGCCGTAGCCGGTGGACAGGGCCGGGTCGGGCAGCAGCACCGCGTACCCCTTGGCGACCAACAGCCACGGGTTCCACCGCCACGACCACGTGTTCCACGAGTTGAGGGGTCCGCCGTGCACCCACAGCACGAGCGGCGCCGGGGCGTCGGCGGACGCGGACTCCGGCAGCGCCAGCCACGCCCGCAGCGGCGTACCGTCGGCGGCCTGCCCGACGACCTCGGTGAGCCGGCCCGGCAGCTGCGGCGACTCGGACGGTGCGCGCAGTGCGGTGACCGCACCGGCGTCGACGCCGGTGAGCGCGATCCGCACCGGTCGTGGCGGCTGCGCGTACGACGCCTGCAGCGCGTAGACCGTCGCGCCGTCCGGCGCGACCCGCAGGTCGGTGTACGCGGCATCGTCGGTGGTGAGCGCAACAGGCCGGTCCCCGGCCAGGTTTCCGCGCAGCACGAAGACCGGCCCGCGGCCGTGATCGTCCGCCGCGAGCAGCAGTCCGTCGCCGGCGGGCAGCCACGCGACGGCGGTGGGCCAGCGATCCCAGCCGGGCGCGAGATCCTCGATCGCCCCGGTCTCGAAGATGTAGCGGTGCAGCGTGATTCGGGGAGCATGCTCGGGGTCGCCGTACGCCTCGCGCAGGTACACGACGCTCGTGCCGTCCGGCGCGATCGCGGGACGCATCAGATCGGCGGCGTCGTCGTCGACGAGCACGGCGCGCTCCCCGGTCGCGATGTCGATGCGCGCCAGGATCGTTCGGCGGGCGCCGAGGACACCGGGCACCACCCACGTGGTGACGACGAACGATCCGTCCGCCGCGAGGTCGTAGTCGGCGTCCCGCAGCGCGACGCCCGGCGCCGGCGTCAGGTCGTCGAGCGCGATCTCGCCGTCGACGTCGGTGCCGCCGGCCAGCAGGTGCGGGACGTCGGGTCCGAGGTCGTGATCCCAGTGCCGCACCGGGTATCCGGTGTGCAGGATCGCCTTCACCTTCTTGTCCCTGCGTTCGCCGCGGATCCGCTCGTCGTCCTCGGCGGTGCCGGACGCGCCCAGCACGCCCGTGGCGACGACCAGACGTGGCGCCGACCGCGCGGCCCGCACGCCCGAGATCCCCCCGCCGCGCACGGACACCCGAGCCGCCTCACCGCCGTCCGCCGGCAGCCGCCACAGCGCGTTCGGGGCATCGTCCGACTCGTCCGGAGCGGGGCGCGACGCGGTGAACAGCACGTCGCCGGTGTCGGTGAACGCGGCCCCGGACTCGCCCTTCGTCCCCCACGTCAACCGCCGCGACGGCCGCTCACCGGTCGGGTCCAGCTCCCACACCGCCGACACGTACTTGGTGCCGGCGTCGTCGAGTGTCGCCTGCGTGACGATCAGTCGGGTGCCGTCGGGCGACAACTCGAGCCCGGACAGCCGCGGCAGCGCCAGGTAGTGGTCGAGTTCGTGGAACGGCGTGGCGGGGGTCTGCTGGCTCGAGGTCACCCCTGATTGGTACCACGCGGTCACCCGGCATGACCGGCGTCACGTACCGGACGAGAGTGCGCTCAGCGCGGGGTGCGCCACATCTGCCACAGCGTCGGGCCGCCGTTCGGAAGGGCGACCTCGCCGGTGACCTCGAATCCGAACCGCTCGTAGTACGGGATGTTCGCCTGCTTGCTCGATTCGAGGTACGCGGGTGCCCCCTCCGCGTCGCAGCGCGAGAGCCGCGAGTTCAACAGCGCCTTGCCGTATCCGCCGCCGCGCCCCGCGGCGGATATCCCGATCGTCGCCAGGTACCAGTGCGGCTCGGTCGGATGCACGGATTCGAGGGCATGCTCGACCTCGGCGCCCACCCGCATCTGCCGGCCCAGCGCGAACGCGAACACCGGCATGCTCAGGTACGAGCTCAGCGTCGACTGCTTCCACCGCCCCGGCGGATCCCACATCGCCCCGCCGACGATGACGCCCGCGTCGGACTCCGCCAACTCCGCCCCGCCACCGGCGAGGTGGTGGTACCGGATCTCGGCGGCGAACATCTTCGCGAGACCCGCGGGCCGCTTCGCGGCGTCCGGCAGGATCCAGCTCATCACCGGGTCGTCGTCGAAGGCCTCCGCGAGCGCGCGCGACAGCGCAGGGACGTCCGATCGGGTCACTGGCCGCACGACAACACCCATGCCGCGAGACTACCGACCGATCAGGTCAGAAGGGGCGCGATGCGCGGCGGGATCTGCTGCAGCGCGTACGGCAGGCTCAGCACCGTGCTCCACGTCATGGCCTCTGCGGCCTCGTCCTCGAGGATGATCGTGCGACCGTCCTTGACGACGTCGAGCGTCTGGTAGACGGGGGTCTTGTCGAGTTCGGCCCGCAGCTTGTCGCCGAAGCCGCCGCCGGCGTACCAGACGAGCAGGTCGACGTCCGCGAGCGAGAGCTGTTCGGTGCTGATCTCGGCGAAGTTGGTCTTCCGAAGCTGGTCGGCGACAGGAGGATTCACGAAGCCGAGATCGGTGAAGAACCGCACCTTGGGGTCGTCGGGGCCGTAGACGCCGAACTGGCCGGGACCCTTGAGCGCGCCCACCAGCACCGTCTTGCCGGCGAACACCGGATTGGCCGCCGCGGTGCCGGCGAACTGCTTCTCGAGGTCCGACACCAGTTCGGCGGCCTTGTCCTGTCGGCCGAGCGCCTCACCGAGGATTTTCGTCTGGTCCTGCCAGCGCACGCCGTAGTCGGCGACACCGGCGGGCTGCGCGACGGTCGGGGCGAGCGCCGCGAGCTTGTCGTACTGGCTCTGGGTCAGGCCCGAGTAGGTGCCGACGATCAGGTCGGGGCCCGCGGTGGCCACCTTCTCGACGTCGATGCCCGTGCTCGCGCTGCCGACTATCGCGGGCTGCGCGCCGCCCAGCAGATCCTGCGCCCACGGCCACACCGCATTCGGGTAGTTGCCGTACCAGTCGAAGACGCCGACCGGAACCGCGCCGAGCGCGAGCAGGGCGTCCTGGTCGTTGTATCCGACGCTCACGACCCGCTGCGGGTCGGCGGGCACGGTGGTCTGTCCGTACTTGTGCGCGATCGTCGCACCGTCCGCCCCGGAACCGCCGGAGCCCGAGTCGCTGCTGCATGCGGCCGCGAAGGCCAGCAGCGCACCCGCGCTGCCGATCAGGAACCCGCGGCGCGAGAATTCACCGGCTCGCGACTGGAGATCACCCATCGTCAGGACCCTTCGTTCGTGGTGACGTCGGACAGAGAAGGTAAGGCTAGCCGACCTTACCCGCCCGTTCGGTGCGTCGGTCCGTGCGGACCCCGCCGAACGGGGCCAGTATGGGTTCATGACACGTCAGGGTCCCCGCGAAGACATCGACGAGAACGGCCTCGTCGTCACCCCCGCCAAGGACTACGCGGCCGGCGTTCCGGCCGTGCTCGTGTCCCTCGAACGGGCCGTCGAACAGATGGGACTCGCCCGCACCGCCCGCACGCTCACCCGCCTCAACCAGCGGCACGGGTTCGACTGCCCCGGATGCGCGTGGCCCGAGACGCCCGGCCACCGCAAGCCCGCCGAGTTCTGCGAGAACGGGGCCAAGGCCGTCGCCGAGGAGGCCACGCTGCGGACCGTGACGCCGGAGTTCTTCGCGGCGCACCCGATCGCGGAACTGGCCGACCACACCGACTACTGGCTGGGCCAGCAGGGCCGGCTGACGCACCCGATGGTGCTGCGCCCCGGCAGCGACCGCTACGAGCCGATCGAGTGGGACGACGCGTACCGGCTGATCGCCGACCACCTGCAGGACCTCGAAACTCCCGACGAGGCCGTCTTCTACACCTCGGGACGGACCAGCAACGAGGCGGCGTTCCTGTACCAGTTGATGATTCGCAGCTTCGGCACCAACAACATGCCGGACTGCTCCAACATGTGCCACGAGTCGTCGGGCAGCGCACTGACCGAGGCCATCGGGATCGGCAAGGGGTCGGTGTCCGTGCCCGACCTCGAGCAGGCCGACCTGATCCTGATCGCGGGCCAGAACCCCGGGACGAACCACCCGCGGATGCTCTCGACGCTCGAGAAGGCCAAGGCCAACGGGGCCCGGATCATCGCGATCAACCCGCTCCCAGAGGCGGGGTTGCGCCGGTTCAAGGATCCGCAGAAGGTGGGCGGCGTGCTGGGGCACGGCGTGGACATCGCCGACGAGTTCCTGCAGATCCGACTCGGCGGCGACATGGCGCTGTTCCAGGGGCTGGGGCGACTGCTCCTCGAAGCCGAGGACCGGGCACCGGGCACCGTCGTCGACCGTGCCTTCGTCGACGCGCACTGTGCCGGCTTCGACGACTACGCCGCCCACGTGCGCGGCGTCGACCTCGACACGGTCGTCGCGGCCACCGGTCTGACGATGCGGCAACTCGACGAGACCGCCCGCGCCCTGATCGAGTCGCAGCGGACCGTCACCTGCTGGGCGATGGGCCTGACCCAGCAGGCGCACGCCGTCGCGACCATCCAGGAAGCGACGAACCTGCTGCTGATGCGGGGCATGATCGGCAAGCCCGGCGCCGGCGTGTGCCCGGTCCGCGGCCACTCCAACGTCCAGGGCGACCGGACGATGGGCATCTGGGAGAAGATGCCCGAGGAGTTCCTCGCCGCCCTCGACGCCGAGTTCTCCATCGAGAGTCCCCGCCGGCACGGATGGGACACCGTCGACGCGATCCGCGCGATGCGCGACGGTCGCGCCCGCGTGTTCATGGCGATGGGCGGCAACTTCGTGTCCGCGACCCCCGACACCGCCACCACCGAGCAGGCGCTGCGCAACTGCGAACTGACCGTGCAGGTCTCGACGAAACTCAACCGCAGCCACGTCGTGCACGGGCGCACCGCCCTCATCCTCCCCACCCTCGGCCGCACCGACCTCGACGTCCAGGCCACCGGAAAACAGCTTGTGTCGGTGGAGGATTCGATGTCGATGGTGCACCTGTCGCGCGGTCGGCTGACGCCCGTCAGCGCGCACCTGCGCAGCGAGGTCGCGATCGTCTGCCAGCTCGCCCGGGACTTGCTCGGCGTCGACCACCCGGTGCCGTGGGCGCAGTTCGAGGGCGACTACGACCTGATCCGGGACTCCATCTCGCGCGTCGTGCCCGGCTGCGAGAACTACAACACCCGCGTCCGTCGACCCGACGGCTTCCAGTTGCCGCATCCGCCGCGCGACTCACGGGAGTTCCGCACGCACACCGGGAAGGCCAATTTCGCGGTCAACCCGCTCGAGTGGGTGCCGACCCCGCCCGGACGGCTGATCCTGCAGACGCTGCGCAGCCACGACCAGTACAACACCACGATCTACGGCCTCGACGACCGCTATCGCGGCGTCAAGAACGGCCGCAAGGTGGTGTTCGTCAACGCGGCCGACGTCGCCGACCTGGGTCTGCGCGACGGCCAGCTCGTCGACGTCGTCTCCGAGTGGGGCACCGCCGACGGCGCCGTCGAGGAACGCCGGGTCCACGGCTTCCGGGTGGTCGAGTACAACACCCCCCGCGGGAACGCGGCCGCCTACTACCCGGAGACCAACCCGCTCGTGCCGCTCGATCACGTTGCCGCCAAGTCGAACACCCCGGTGTCGAAGGCGATCGTCGTGCGGTTGGAACCGGCCGGGGACCACTGATGGGCCGGGTCACCGCCCGCCGCCCCGTCCTGCGGATCACCCCGGACGGCACCCGGCGGCGCCCCGACACGCTGGCCGTGGAGGAGCCGCTCGAGATTCGCCTGGGCGGGCGCGCCCTCACGGTCACGATGCGGACCCCCGGCAACGACATCGACCTGGTCCACGGATTCCTGCTGACCGAGGGGATCGTCCACTCCCCCGACGACGTCACCGCCGTCCGGTACTGCGACGGCGTCGACGCCGACGGCGCGAACACCTACAACGTCCTCGACGTCCAGCTCGCCGCCGACGTGCCCGATCCGGGCAATCGCGGCCGCCGCGAGTTCCTGACGACGTCGGCGTGCGGCGTGTGCGGCAAGGCCTCGCTCGACGAGGTCGCGGTACGCAGCAGGTTCTCGCTGTCGGACAGCGCGCTCGAGGTCACGGCCGCGGCGCTGTCGTCGATGCCACCGACCCTGCGCCGCAGCCAACGGGTCTTCGACGCGACCGGCGGGCTCCACGCCGCCGGACTGTTCACCGCCGACGGCGCGCTGCTCGCGCTCCGCGAGGACGTCGGCCGCCACAACGCGGTCGACAAGGTCCTCGGGTGGGCGCTCACCGCGCACCGCATCCCGCTGTCGAACTCGGTCCTCATCGTCAGCGGCCGCGCGTCGTTCGAACTGGCGCAGAAGGCCACGATGGCCGGGATCCCGGTCCTCGGGGCGGTGTCGGCGCCGTCGTCGCTCGCCGTCGATCTGGCGCGCGACCGCGGCATGACCCTCGTCGGATTCCTGCGCGGCGACACCATGAACGTGTACGCCGGCGAGCACCGCATCAAGGCCTGATCCCGGGAACCGTCGGGCCGTTCTAGCAGAGACCCGCCGGCGTCTCCCCCGCCTGCAGCGCGCGGAAGAACTGCTCCGCGTCGTCGAACGACTGCGGCACCGCGGAGCGATGATCGGCACCCTCGTACGTCTTGTAGGCGACCGCGGACCCGTTGCCGCACAGCGACTGCACCAACGCCTTGCTGCCGGGCTCGGCGATGAGCGTGTCGGCGGTGCCCTGCAGCACCAGCGTCGGGACCGTCAGCGTCAGCTGCCCCGGGGCCTGCTTCTTCAGATAGGTCACGAGCTTGTCGATGTCGGCGCCGGGCGCGAACGCCTTGTCGACCGGGACGGATCCGATCACGTCGCGGATCTGCGCGACGCACCCGTTGCGGGCGGCGGTCAGCAGCGGCTTCGACTCCGGGGTGACATACGAGTCGGCGTCGATCGACGGGTCGGCCGCCTCGGCGCCCAGCACGATCAGCGGCAGGAACGCGAGCGCGGGAGCAACCTCCGGCGTCCCGGCCGCGAGGTACTGCGGCGTGGCACTCGTGTCGTTGCCCGGCGCGATCGCCACCGCGCCACGCAGGTCGAGTTCGGGTGCGCGCGCAGCGCCCTGCGCCGCCGTGAACAGCGCCGCATGACCGCCCTGGCTGTGCCCCATCGCGTACCACTGGTCGCCGATCGAACCGTCGAGCGCGCGGCTGGCGCGCACGATGTCGACCACTGCGTTCGCCTCCGTCCCGCCGTCCATGTACGGGTGACCGCCCGGCGTGCCCAGGCCGACGTAGTCGGTCTGCACCACGACGTAGCCGTCCGCGACGTAGCGGTCCAGCGTCTGGTCGACCCCGCCGAGGTAGTCGTGGGCCGGCCCGTCCGGAGTGTCGTTCGAGGGCGCACAGATGTCGGAGACGCCGGTGGTGCCGTGCGCCCAGCTGATCACCGGCCAGCCGCCCTCGGGCGCGGGGGTCCGGGGAATCGACACCGAGCCGGACACGACGACCGGGTCACCCTGCGCATTCTGCGACACGTACGTGACGAGCTCGCTGCGTCCGGCACTCGGCAGCAGCGGAGCACCGCGCAGTTCCTGGCTCGACAGCAGCTGACCCGGCTCGAGCGCGACGGCCCGATCCGACTCGGACTCTCCGTTGCTGCAGCCCGCGGCCACCAGCGCGACCGTCGTCGCCGTGACGGCGGCGAGGACACCCGCGCGCCGAGCACCGCCGTGGTTCGTCAGCGAGAACACCTGAACACCTCCAAAATTAAGATACATGTCTCAGACCGGAGAACATAGCGCATTCAGTACCCTTGCCGACATGAACTCCCCGAACGGTCGCGAGACGATCCTCCACGTTGCCGAGCGTCTCATCGCCGAGCGCGGGCTGCACGGGGTCTCCGCCCGGGAGATCGTGAGAACCGCTGGGCAGCGGAACAATTCGGCCATCACCTACCACTTCGGGTCGTGGGACGGCCTCCTCGAGGCGGTGTGGCTGGCACACATCGGGAACGTCAACGCGGTGCGTGCAGAGATGCTCGACGCGATCGACGCCGACACCCCGGACCGGCTCGCCGCGCTGGTCGGCGCCTACATCCACCCCTTCGTCGCGGAGATCGGCGCGCACTCACCGTCCTTCTGGGCGCGCTTCAACGAGCAGTGGCTGACCGGCGTCCACATGGACTTCGTCAGCACGCCGACGGCGCTGGTTCCCGACGATCCGAGGTACCCCAAGGTCGGTGGCATGACGCTGCTCAAGGACCTGTTCGCGGGCATCGGCGGGGAACTGACCCACGTCGACGAGAGCCTGCGCCCCCGCCGGGTCGCACTGATGGCCCGGTTCGTGGTCGCGGGGATGGCGTCGTGGGAGCGCGAGGCCACGACCGGCACGCCGCTCGATCTCGCATCGTTCGAGAGCGAACTGACGACCCTCTCGATCGCGCTGCTGCGCGCCCCGTGATCCGATGACCACCCCGTCGCCCTCCGACCGGCAGATCCCGAACACCGTGCTGGGCAAGGTGGTCACGGTGCTCGACGCCTTCACCGCCGACGATCACTGGGTCGGGTTCACCGAGTTGGTCCATCGCACCGGACTGAACAAGACCACCCTGCACCGACTCCTCGCCGAACTGGTCGCGACCCGGCTGATCGATCGCACCCCGCGCGGGTAC
Organism: Prescottella agglutinans; assembly: GCF_004011865.1. GTDB lineage: Bacteria > Actinomycetota > Actinomycetes > Mycobacteriales > Mycobacteriaceae > Prescottella > Prescottella agglutinans. The sequence goes on from NZ_RKLP01000001.1 coordinate 204,678, forward strand.
CGCCTGGGCCGGCACCTGTTCGAACTGGGGATGCGCGCGTCGGTCGAGCGAGGCCTGATCGAGGTCGCCACCCCCTTTCTGGAGGATCTCCGGGAGCGGACCCGCGAAACCGTGCACCTGGGCGTCCTCGAGGGCGACGAGGTCGTCTACGTCGCGAAGATCGGCGGCCACCGGCAGGCCGAATCACCGTCCCGAATCGGCGGCCGGATGCCCTTGTACTGCACCGCCATCGGCAAGGCCATGCTCGCCCACTCGGCAAGCGAACTGAAGACGCGCACGCTCGCCGGCCCCCTCCCGCGGCGCACCCCGCGCACCATCACCGTCCCCGGAATCCTGGCCCGGCAACTCGACGCCGTCGCCGAGTCGGGCGTGTCCTTCGAGTACGAGGAATCCGCCGTCGGGATCGTCTGCGTCGCCGCCGCGATCCTCGACGCCGACGACCGGCCGCTCGCCGGCGTCAGCGTGACGGGGCCCGCCACCCGCTTCCGTCCCGAGGCCCACGCCAACCAGGTCCGCGCCGCGGCCGCGGGTATCGCGGCCACTCTCGCTCGGCGGGACAACTTGCGGCAGGACTAGGCCTCAGCAGGTAGGTTTCGCTCAGCGAAACTGATTGCTCGCGCTGGACGGGAACCGTCCCGCACAGTCCTTACAAGCACAACCCACGACAAGGACATCCATGCCTGACACCGAACCTACGATCTCCGAAGAGGCGATCACCGAGGCCGCGACGCGACTGGCAACCGCAGCCAAGACCGGCGTCGCCTGCGCACCGATCAACGACCTCATCGGCCCCTCCGACATCGGTGTGGCCTACCGCGTTCAGCAGAAGCTGATCGACTGGCAGATCGCAGACGGCGCCGTCGTCGTCGGCCGCAAGATCGGCGCGACCTCGTTGGCCGTGCAGAACCAGCTCGGCGTCGACCAGCCCGACTTCGGTGTCCTGTTCGACAACATGGACGTCACCGACCTGCCCGAGGTGCCGACCGAGCGGATGCTCCAGCCCAAGGCCGAGGCCGAGGTGGCCTTCCGGCTCGGCGCCGATCTCGCCGAGGGCGATCTCGATCTCGACCAGATTCGCGCTGCCGTCACCGGCGCCGTCGCGGCGCTCGAGCTGGTCGACAGCCGCATCGAGAACTGGAAGATCCTCATCACCGACACCGTCGCGGACAACGCCTCCTCCGGCCTGTACGTGCTCGGCGACAACTGGGTCACGCTCGACGAGTTCGAGCCCAAGGACGTCGTGATGAAGATGTACGCCGACGACGAGCTCGTCTCCGAGGGCAACGGTGAGGCCTGCCTCGGCGATCCGCTGATCGCGCTGCAGTGGCTCGCCCGCACCGCCCGCGAGTACGGCCAGCCGCTGCGTGCCGGCCAGGTCGTGCTCTCCGGCGCCCTGGGCCCCATGGTTCCCGCCGCGCCCGGCGTGACCATCCGCGCAGAGCTGTCCACCCTCGGCTCCGTGACCGCAGTTTTCTCCCGGAAGGAATCGTGACAATCGTGACGAACAACGCTGATTCGAAGAAGATTCGGGTCGCCATCATCGGGCCGGGCAACATCGGCACCGACCTGATGATCAAGGTCCTGAACAAGTCCGACGTGCTCGAGATGGGTGCCATGGTCGGCATCGATCCCACCTCGGATGGTCTCGCCCGCGCGGAGCGTCTCGGCGTGCCCACCACCTCGGAGGGTGTCGACGGCCTCATCGCGCTGGACGGCTTCGACAAGATCGACATCGTGCTCGACGCGACGTCGGCGAAGGCGCACATCGCCAACTGCGAGAAGCTCGCCCCGTTCGGCAAGAAGATCATCGACCTCACCCCGGCCGCGATCGGCCCGTTCGTGGTGCCGCCGGTCAACCTCGAGGAGCACCTCGACGAGGACCTCGACAACCTCAACATGGTGACCTGCGGTGGTCAGGCGACCATCCCGATGGTCGCGGCCATCGCGGCTGTCACCCCGGTCCCCTACGCCGAGATCGTCGCCTCGATCTCCTCGAAGTCGGCCGGCCCCGGTACCCGCGCCAACATCGACGAGTTCACCGAGACCACCTCGAACGCCATCCAGCAGGTCGGCGGCGCCGGCCGCGGCAAGGCGATCATCATCCTGAACCCGGCCGAGCCGCCCATGCTCATGCGTGACACGGTCCTCGCGCTGGTCGGCGACGCCGACCAGGAGGCGATCCGCGCCTCGGTCAAGGAGATGACCGACCGCGTCGCCGAGTACGTGCCCGGCTACCGCCTCAAGCAGGAGGTGCAGTTCACGCCGATCACGGCGGACGAGCCCGTCCACACCCTGCTGCCCGAGGGCGCCGGCCCGGTCACCACCAAGGTCACCGTGTTCCTCGAGGTCGAGGGCGCAGCCGACTACCTGCCCGCGTACGCCGGCAACCTCGACATCATGACCTCGGCCGCCCAGCGCACCGCCGAGTCCATCGCGCGCCGCCTGATCGCCGCGCGCACCAACACCCCCGCGGAGGTCTGAGCGTGTCCACCAAGATCTACATCCAGGACGTCACCCTGCGCGACGGCATGCACGCCGTCCGGCACCGGATGACCCCGGAGAACGTGGCCCGGATCGCGAAGGCGGTCGACGAGGCCGGCGTCGACGCCATCGAGGTCTCGCACGGTGACGGCATCGCCGGTGGCTCGCTCAACTACGGCCCGGGCAGCAACACCGACTGGGAGTGGATCGAGGCTGCCGCCGATGTGGTGAAGAACGCCAAGCTCACCACGCTGCTGCTGCCGGGCATCGGCACCATCGAGGAGCTCGAGCACGCCCACAAGCTGGGCGTGCAGTCCATCCGCATCGCGACCCACTGCACCGAGGCCGACGTCTCCGCGCAGCACATCGCGAAGGCTCGCGAGCTCGGCATGGACGTCTCCGGCTTCCTCATGATGAGCCACATGGCCCCGCCGGAGCTGCTCGCCCAGCAGGCCAAGCTCATGGAGTCGTACGGCGCGCACTGCGTGTACGTCACCGACTCGGGCGGACGCCTGACGATGGACGACGTCCGCGCCCGCATCCGGGCCTACCGTGACGTGCTCGACGCCGACACCCAGATCGGCATCCACGCACACGAGAACCTCTCGCTCTCGGTGGCCAACAGCGTCGTCGCCGTGGAGAACGGCGTGTACCGCGTCGACGCCTCCCTCGCGGGCCAGGGCGCCGGCGCCGGCAACTGCCCGATCGAGGCGTTCATCGGTGTCGCGGACCTGTACGGCTGGGAGCACGGCTGCGACGTGTTCAAGCTGATGGACGCGGCCGACGACATCGTCCGCCCGCTGCAGGATCGCCCGGTTCGCGTCGACCGCGAGACCCTGACCCTCGGCTACGCCGGCGTGTACTCGAGCTTCCTCCGCCACGCGGAGAAGGCGGCCAAGGACTACGGTCTCGACGCCCGCACCATCCTGCTCGAGGTCGGCAAGCGCAGCCTCGTCGGCGGCCAGGAGGACATGATCGTCGACATCGCGCTCGACCTGCTGAACAAGGCCGACGCCTCCGCGTGAGTCGCTGACAGCCTCAGCTCCTGACGAAGGTCGGACCCGTGCGAACGGGTCCGACCTTCGTCGTTCACGGCGACCGTCGGCGCGCCGGGCGACCACCGGCATGCCGGGCACCCGAGGCACCCGTGAACGACACTGCCGCCCGACCTCCTCACGGAGGTCGGGCGGCAGTGTCGTTTCTGCTGGGTGCGGCTAGGCCGACTTGTCGCGGCGCTCGCGCTCCGGCTTGCGCGGCACGATCGTCGGCAGCACGTTGTCGTTGACGGTCTCGGCGGTGACGACCACCTTGGCGACGTCGTCGCGGCTGGGGATGTCGTACATCACCGGCAGCAGGACTTCCTCCATGATCGCGCGCAGACCACGCGCTCCGGTGCCCCGGTGGATGGCCTGGTCGGCGATCGCCTCGAGTGCGTCGACGGAGAACTCGAGTTCCACGCCGTCCATCTCGAACAGTCGGGTGTACTGCTTGACGAGCGCGTTCTTGGGCTCGGACAGGATCTTGACCAGCGAGTCCTTGTCGAGGTTCGTCACCGACGCCACGACCGGCAGACGGCCGATGAACTCGGGGATCAGGCCGAACTTGATCAGATCCTCGGGCATCACCTCGGCGAAGTGATCCTGCGTGTCGATCTCCGCCTTGGACCGCACCTCGGCACCGAAACCGATGCCGCGCTTGCCTACTCGGTCCGAGACGATCTTCTCGAGGCCCGCGAACGCACCGGCGACGATGAACAGCACGTTGGTGGTGTCGATCTGGATGAATTCCTGATGCGGGTGCTTGCGGCCGCCCTGCGGGGGCACACTCGCCTGCGTTCCCTCGAGGATCTTCAGCAGCGCCTGCTGCACGCCCTCGCCGGAGACGTCGCGGGTGATCGACGGGTTCTCGCTCTTGCGGGCGATCTTGTCGACCTCGTCGATGTAGATGATGCCCGTCTCGGCGCGCTTGACGTCGTAGTCGGCCGCCTGGATCAGCTTGAGCAGGATGTTCTCGACGTCCTCGCCGACGTATCCGGCCTCGGTCAGCGCCGTCGCATCCGCGATCGCGAACGGCACGTTCAGCATCTTCGCGAGCGTCTGCGCCAGGTACGTCTTGCCGCAACCGGTGGGGCCCAGCATCAGGATGTTGGACTTCGCCAGTTCGACGGTCTCGCCGCGGGCGTCGCGGCCGCGATCGCCGGCCTGGATCCGCTTGTAGTGGTTGTACACGGCCACCGCCAGCGTCCGCTTCGCTGCGTCCTGGCCGATGACGTAATTCTCGAGGAACTCGCGGATCTCCGCGGGCTTGGGCAACTCGTCGAGCTTGACCTCACTCGACTCGGCGAGTTCCTCTTCGATGATCTCGTTGCACAGATCGATGCATTCGTCGCAGATGTAGACCCCAGGTCCCGCAATGAGCTTCTTGACCTGCTTCTGGCTCTTACCGCAGAACGAGCACTTGAGCAGATCGCCGCCGTCACCGATGCGTGCCATCTCGTAAGGTCCCTACTTCCTTGTCTACGTGCGAGCATCCCCACCCGACTCACACGGCCCGCCGGACGGCGGCTCCGCTTCCTCGGCTCAGGATCGAGGGCTCATGGTGTGACCGTACCCGCAGATCGGGAACGAGGTCGACCGAAAGCCGGTGATTCCCGCACGGCGAACACGATTCCGACACCTGAATCACATCCGCGTGGTCAACGCGGAATGCCCAAGCTTGACCGGCGTACACCCCGGCCCACCGCAATCCGATCGCTCGGCGTGTCGGTGAGCCGGGACGCCCGACATCACTTCTGGGCGGACAGCTTCCGGTACTCGAGCACGTTGTCGATGATGCCGTACTCCTTGGCCTCCTCGGCGGTGAGGATCTTGTCGCGATCGGTGTCCTTGCGGATCACGTCGGGATCCTTGCCGGTGTGCTTCGACAGCGTGGTCTCCATGAGACGACGCATCCGCTCGATCTCCGCCGCCTGGATCTCGAGGTCGGAGACCTGACCCTGGATGCCGCCGGTGGCCGGCTGGTGGATCAGCACGCGGGCGTTCGGCAGCGCCAGACGCTTGCCGGGGGTACCGGCCGCGAGCAGCACCGCCGCCGCCGACGCCGCCTGGCCGAGGCACACGGTCGTGATGTCGGCGCGGACGTACTGCATCGTGTCGTAGATCGCCATCAACGACGTGAACGAGCCGCCGGGCGAGTTGATGTACATGGTGATGTCGCGGTCCGGATCGAGCGACTCGAGCACCAGCAGCTGGGCCATGATGTCGTTCGCCGACGCGTCGTCGACCTGCGTGCCGAGGAAGATGATGCGCTCCTCGAACAGCTTGTTGTACGGGTTGGACTCCTTGACGCCGTAGCTGGAGTGCTCGATGAACGACGGCAGGATGTAACGGGACTGCGCACCGGCCGGAGCCTGTCCGCCGAGCGCGCGGGGATCGAACATGTTGGTCATCAGTTCTCCAAGGATGGTCTGAGCGGTAGGGCGGATGCGGGCGCGGGCCTAGTTGCCTGCGCCGCCGGCCTGCCGCGCGCGGGTGACGACGTGGTCGACGAAGCCGTACTCGAGCGCCTCCCGGGCGGTGAACCAACGGTCACGGTCCGAGTCCGCGGTGATCTGCTCGACCGTCTGACCGGTGTGCTCGGCGATGAGCTCGGCCATCTCGCGCTTGGTGTGCGCGAACTGCTCGGCCATGATCGCGATGTCCGACGCGGTGCCGCCGATGCCGGCCGACGGCTGGTGCATCATGATCCGCGCGTGGGGCAGGGCGTACCGCTTGCCCTTCGTGCCGGCCGAGAGCAGGAACTGCCCCATCGAGGCGGCCAAGCCCATGCCGAAGGTCGCGACGTCGCACTCCGCGAACTGCATGGTGTCGAAGATGGCCATACCGGCCGTGACCGAACCACCGGGCGAGTTGATGTACAGGTTGATGTCCCGCGTGGGATCCTCGGCCGACAGCAGCAGGATCTGGGCGCACAGCTTGTTCGCGATGTCGTCGTCCACCTGCGTACCGAGGAAGATGATGCGCTCGCGAAGCAGGCGTTCGAACACCGAGTCGCTGAGATTCAGGCCGGAGGTGGCCGAAGTCATGGCGGGATTCTGGTAAGTCACGGTACCTGCCTTCTGATAAGTCGTTGGTTCCTGACACAGACACTAACGAAGTAGGGCGGCACCGGAGTCCCGGTGCCGCCCTACTTCGCTGAAAGCGGAAAACCTGCTCGCCGTCCGGCGGGCAGAAGAACTACTTCTGCTCGTCGCCCTCGGCGTCGGCCGCCTCGTCGGAGGCCGGCTCGGCGGTTCCGAACATCTCGGCGGTGTCGATCGTCTCGCCGGCGGTGTCGGTGACGGTGGCGGCGTCGACGACACCCGCGAGGGCCTTGCCGCGACGCACGTCCGCGAAGACCGCGCCGAGCTGGTTGGCCTGCTGGATCTGCTGGATGAACTGCTCCGGCGCCATGCCGTAGCGCTGCGCCTGGAACAGGATGCGCTCGGTGAGCTCGTCCTGGCCGACGGTGGTGCCCGCGGCGTCGGCGATCGCGTCGAGCAGCAGCTGGGTCTTCACCGAGCGCTCGGCGGCCTCCTTGGCGTCCGCGTCGAACTGCTCGCGCGTGGTGCCCTGGGCCTCGAGGAGCTCGTTCAGCTTCTCCTCGTCGTGGTCCAGGCCGTGAACGGCGTCGTGCAGGGCCGCGTCGACCTCGGCCTGGACGACAGCCTCGGGCAGCGGAACCTCGACGGTCTCGAGCAGGGTCTCCAGAACCTTGTCGCGGATCTGGCCGGCCTGCTCGACCTTGCGGACGCGTCCGACGCGCTCGCGCAGGTCGGCCTCCAGCTCGGCGAGGGTGTCGAACTCGCTTGCCATCTGGGCGAACTCGTCGTCGGCCTCGGGCAGCTCGCGCTCCTTGACCGTGTTGACGGCGACGGTGATGACGGCGTCCTTGCCGACGTGCTCACCGGCGACCAGCTTGGAGGTGAACTCCTTCGACTCGCCGGCAGCGACGCCGACGACGGCCTCGTCCAGGCCCTCGATCAGCTGGCCCGAGCCGACCTCGTGGGACAGACCGGACGCGGTGGCCTCCGGAACGGCCTCACCGTCGACGGTGGCGGACAGGTCGATGGAGATGAAGTCGCCGTCCTGCACGGCACGCTCGACACCCTTGAGGGTGCCGAAACGCTGACGGAGCGACAGCAGCTGCTCGGCGACGGCCTCGTCGGTGACCTCGATCGGGTCGACCTCGACGGCGATGGTGGCGAAGTCGGGGAGGGTGATCTCGGGGCGGACGTCGACCTCGGCGGTGAAGACGAGCTCCTGGCCGTCCTCGAGCTTGGTGATGTCGATCTCCGGCTGGCCGATGACCTTCACGTCCGAGGCCGAGACGGCCTCCGAGTAGCGGGACGGCAGGGCGTCGTTGACGACCTGCTCGAGCACGGCGCCGCGGCCGACGCGAGCCTCGAGCAGCTTGGCCGGCGCCTTGCCCGGGCGGAAGCCGGGGAGACGGATCTGCTGCGCGAGCGCCTTGTAGGCCTTGTCGAAATCAGGCTTGAGCTCCTCGAAGGGCACCTCAACGTTGATACGGACTCGCGTCGGGCTGAGCTGCTCGACGGTGCTCTTCACGGATCTGGCTCCTTCGTAGTGGTGATGCTCTTAGTTCGTTATGTCGTTGCTCGCGCGCCAGCGCTGCATACGCAGCCCCGTCGCGCGATTGGTCGGGGTGACAGGATTTGAACCTGCGACCCTCCGCTCCCAAAGCGGATGCGCTACCAAGCTGCGCCACACCCCGTCCGAAGAGGACCTCGCGAACCTCGCGAGGACCCGAGGCAGAATCCTACGGCCCCCCGATTATGAAATCCAAAGCGAGGTCGGTACAGTCTCATCTCGCACACGGCATCGCTGGCGATCCCACAAATGTCGTATGCACGGGGATGTAGCTCAATGGTAGAGCCTCAGTCTTCCAAACTGATTACGCGGGTTCGATTCCCGTCATCCCCTCTCAGAGGGAAAACCCCGGACCATCTGCGGAAACGCGGAAGGCCCGGGGTTTCGTCGTTTTCCGGGCCCCTTTCCCGTATCGAACGCCGCCGCACGCACCCCGCCGGTCCGGGCGGCCTCGGCGCACCCGCCGGCGGCGGGCACCCCCTCACCACCGGCGACGCCTCCACCCCGAACCCGGCCACCTTCGTGACATGTCTCACAGTCCGGCGCGGCCGTTCGCCCGCGGTCGGGCGCGCCCCTTTCGGGCCGCTCGACGCATCCGTCGACTCTTCCCAACCGGCGGTGGAACCTGTTACAAGTCTTCTACGGATTTCACAGGATTCCACTGCTCACGAAGGAGTGCCGGATGCACACCCCCCTCTGCGACGAACTCGGTATCGAGTTCCCGATCTTCGCGTTCACCCATTGCCGCGATGTCGTGGTCGCCGTCAGCAAGGCCGGCGGATTCGGCGTGCTCGGCGCCGTGGGCTTCACCCCCGAAGAGCTGGAGATCGAGCTCAAGTGGATCGACGAGCACATCGGCGACCACCCGTACGGCGTCGACATCGTGATTCCGAACAAGTACGAGGGCATGGACTCGAACCTGTCGGGCGACGAACTCAAGACGATGCTGCAGTCGATGGTGCCGCAGGAGACGCTGAACTTCGCGCGCGGCATCCTCACCGACCACGGCGTCCCGGTTCCCGAGGATCCCAACGAGAACGCGTTGCAGCTGCTGGGCTGGACCGAGGCCACCGCCACCCCGCAGGTCGAGGTGGCGCTCCAGCACCCCAAGGTCACGCTGATCGCCAACGCCCTCGGCACGCCGCCGGCGGACATGATCGCGCACATCCACGCGGCCGGACGCAAGGTCGCGGCACTGTGCGGCTCGCCCTACCAGGCCCGCAAGCACGCGGACGCCGGTGTCGACATCATCATCGCGCAGGGCGGCGAGGGCGGCGGCCACTGCGGCGAGGTCGGCTCGATCGTGCTGTGGCCGCAGGTCGTCAAGGAGGTCGCGCCGGTCCCGGTGCTGGCCGCCGGCGGCATCGGCAGCGGCCAGCAGATCGCCGCGGCACTGGCACTGGGCGCCCAGGGCGCGTGGTCGGGCTCGCAGTGGCTGATGGTCGAGGAGGCCGAGAACACCGCCGTCCAGCAGGCCGCCTACGCCAACGCGACGAGCCGCGACACCGTCCGCAGCCGCTCGTTCACCGGCAAGCCCTGCCGGATGCTGCGCAACGACTGGACCGAGGCATGGGAGAAGGAGGGCAACCCGGAGCCGCTCGGCATGCCGCTGCAGTACATGGTGTCCGGGATGGCCGTCGCCGCCACCCACAAGTACCCGGACGAGACCGTCGACGTCGCGTTCAACCCGGTGGGCCAGGTCGTGGGCCAGTTCACCAAGGTGGAGAAGACCTCGGCGGTCATCGAGCGGTGGGTGCAGGAGTACCTGGAGGCGACGGGCACCCTCGAGCAGCTGAACGCCGCCGCCGACGCCTGACCGTCGCCCGACCCGCGATCACTCGTCGGGCAGGATCGGGACGCTCTCGCCGCGATCGCGGCCGAGCAGCGCGGCGCGGGTGACCGCGACCGACCCGAACTTCGCCCGGACCGCGTCGAGCGCACCGTCGAGCCGGACGCCGTCGGACTCCGTGACCGGGGTCCCGGTGTCCGGCTCGAACGGCAGAGCCAGCTGCTCGGCGCCCTCGCGGTCGAGATTCGACAGCGCGACGCCCACCAGCGTCAGGCCCCGCTCGGCGATGAGCGGCCGCGCGTGTTCGAGCAGCGACCGTACCGCGGCCAGGATGGTCTCGGTGCGCGCCGACGCCTCGACGAGCGTCGTCGAGCGGGTGGCTCGGCCGTAATCGGCGAACCGCATCCGCAGCACCACCGTGCGGCACACCCAGCCCGCTCCCCGCAGCCGCCGTGCCACCCGGTCCACCAGCGCGGCGGCCGTCGTCTCGATCTCCTCGAAGCTTCGCCGCCGACCGCCGAGCGCGTGCTGCGCACCCATCGACCCGCGCCGGCGCCCGGTCTGCACCCGCCTCGGGTCGCGGGCCCAGGCGAGCGCGTGCAGGTGCCGTCCCGCCGCGGATCCGACGACCATGGACAGTTCCCGCTCGGAGAGGCTCGCCAGCTGCCCGACGGTCCGGACGTCGTGGTCGCGCAGCTTGCGGGAGGTGACGGCGCCGACGCCCCACAGCCGCTCGACCGGCAGCGGGTGCAGGAAGTCGAGTTCACGATCCGGCGGCACCAGCAGCAACCCGTCGGGCTTCCCCACCGCGCTCGCGACCTTGGCCAGGAACTTCGTCCGGGCGACACCCACGGTGATCGGCAGCCCGACCTCCTCGCGCACGTCCCGCCGAAGCCGCTCCGCGATCCGCACCGGGCCGCCCGCGATGCGACGCAGCCCACCGACATCGAGAAATGCCTCGTCGATGGAGATGCCCTCGACCAGCGGCGTCGTGCGCCGGAAGACGTCGAAGACCGCGCGGCTGGCCTCCGCGTAGGCCGACATCCGCGGTCGCACGACGATCGCGTGCGGGCACAGTCGCATGGCCTGGGCGCCGCTGCTGGCCGTCCGGACCCCGAACGCCTTGGCCTCGTAGCTCGCCGCGAGGACGACTCCCCCACCGACGATCACCGGTCGCCCCCGCAGGCTCGGGTCGTCGCGCTGCTCGACCGAGGCGTAGAACGCGTCCAGGTCGGCATGCAGGATCGTCGCCTCGGCGCGCACCGGGTCCTCGCGCGGCACATCACAACCATCGGACACGAACATATGTTCGCATCGACCACCGACAGCCGTTCGTGTCCGAGTCGTAGGTCACCCCGTCCCGGTATCCTGGAGGTTGTCCGATTTGTCGCCTCCGGAAGGCACCCCGTGGAACTCCTTCTCATCGTCGCCGTACTCGGCGCCGTCGTCTTTCTGGTCATGAAGAGCCAGAACAAGAACAAGGGCCACTCGGCGAACCAACTCGAAGACGCCAAGGCGGATGCACGCCAGGCGATCGAACGACTGGGTGGCCAGGTCTACAACCTCGTCGGCAACGACGACGCCTCCAAGCAGGCGCTCGCCGACGCGTCCGAGCGCTACACCGCGGCCGGTTCGCAGATCGAGCAGGCAACCACTCCGGTGCAGGCTCGCCTGGCGAAGCAGACCGCGCTCGAGGGGCTGTACTACATCCGTGCCGCGCGCACGGCGATGGGCATGGATCCCGGCCCCGAGGTGCCGAGCATCGACGGCCAGAAGTCGGCCGGTTCGGTCACCGAGGACCGCGAGATCGAGTTCGAGGGCCGTCAGGTGTCCGCGTCGCCGAACCCGTCGGCGCGCACGCCCAACTACTACCCGGGTGGCCGCGTCGCCGGTCGTCCGGTCCCGGCCGGCTGGTACTCCGAGCCGTGGTGGAAGCCGGCCCTCGTCGCGGGTGCGTGGGGCGTCGGCTCGATGTTCCTGTTCTCGGCCCTGTTCTCGGGCATGTCCGGTGTCCCGTACGACGCCAACGAGTTCGCCGACGGGTACGAGGCCGGCCAGGCCGATGCCGAGGCCGATGCCGGTGACGCGGGTGCCGACGGCGGTGACGGCGGCGACTTCGGAGGCGGCGACACCGACTACGGCGCTATGGGCGACGGCGGAGGCGACTTCGGTGGCGGCGACTGGGGCGGCGGGGACTTCGGCGGAGGCGACTTCGGAGGCGGAGACTTCGGCGGCTTCGACTTCTAGTCGGCCTGACAACCGGGGCACCAGAACAGGTTGCGCCCCTTCATGACAGTGTGAGCGATCGGCGTGCCGCAGATGCGGCACGCCGATCCTGCTCTGCGGTAGGTGTAGGTGCGCGGCCGGTCCTTCGCGTACGCCGGATCGCCGTGATCGTCCTCGGGACGCACGACGTGCATCTTGCCGCGGCGCACCCCGACGTTCATGAGGTCGACGAGGTCGGCCCACATCGCGTCGAACTCGGCGCGGGCGACCTTCTTGCCGGGGCGTTCCGGATGAATGTTGTGCCGGAACAGGATCTCGGCGCGGTAGACGTTGCCGACGCCGGCGAGGACCGCCTGGTCCATCAGCAGCGCACCCATCGGAGTCTGCGACTTCGAGATCCGAGCCCAGGCGCGGTCGGGGTCGGCGTCCTTGCGCAGCGGGTCCGGACCCAGCCTGGCCTCGATGGCGGCGACCTGCGGCGGGTGCAGCACCTCACAGGCGGTGGGCCCGCGCAGGTCGGCGCCGTACTCGGCGCCGACGATGCGCATGCGCACCTGCCCGACGGGCTCGTCGAGCGGCACCGCGGACTCGGTGAACTTCCCGTACAGGCCCAGGTGGACGTGCACCACGAGACCGTTCTCGTAGTGGTGCCACAGGTGTTTGCCCCACGCGTCCGAACGCACGAGGACGCGGCCGTCGATCAGGGCCGCGTCCTCGGCGAATCGTCCTTGCGGGCTCGACACCTGCACCGGTGATCCCGCGAACCGTCGCTGGTGGAGACGAGCGAGGCGGTGCAGGGTGTGTCCCTCGGGCAAGGTGCTCCTAGGCCTCGGGGGCCTCGGGAACGGCGGGCGCGACGCCGGTCTTCTCGTACTCGGCGAGGATGTCGATGCGGCGCTGGTGGCGCTCCTCGTCCGACCACTCGGTCGACAGGAAGGCGTCGACGATCGCGAGGGTCTCCTCGAGGGAGTGCATGCGGCCGCCGATGCCGATGAGCTGGGCGTTGTTGTGCTGACGCGCGAGCTGCGCGGTCTCGACGCTCCACGCCAGCGCGCAGCGGGCGCCGGGGACCTTGTTCGCGGCGATCTGCTCGCCGTTGCCGCTGCCGCCGAGCACCAGGCCCAGGCTGCCCGGGTCGGCGACGACGCGGCGGGCCGCCTCGATGCAGAAGGCCGGGTAGTCGTCGACGGCGTCGTAGACGTGTGCACCGCAGTCGATGGCCTCGTGGCCGTTCGCGGTGAGGTGTTCGATGATCTGGTTCTTGCGTTCGAAGCCGGCGTGGTCGGCACCCAGGTATACGCGCATGACCTCAATTCTGACAGGCGGCGCGGACCCGACGACGGTGGGGACTGGGGCGGGCACGCGGTGGGCACGCTGTCACGACGTGCCCACCCGCGACGCCCGCGAATCCGCTCGGAAGTCCCCGTGCCCGAACCGTCGATCAGTCGAACTGGGGATCCTCCGTGCGGGTGCGCTTGAGCTCGAAGAAGTGCGGGTACGACGCCAGCGCGACGGTGCCGTCCCACACCCTGCCGGCGTCCTCGCCGCGCGGGATGCGCGAGAGGACCGGACCGAAGAACGCGGTCCCGTTGACGTGGATCGTCGGGGTGCCGACGTCGTCGCCCACCTTGTCCATGCCGGCGTGGTGGCTGCGCCGCAGCTCGGCGTCGAACTCGTCGCTGTCCGCGGCGGCGGCCAGCTCCGCGGGCAGCTCCAGCTCGGCCAGCGACTTGACGATCACGTCGGCCAGGTCCTTGTTGCCCTCGTTGTGGATCCGGGTGCCCATCGCGGTGTAGAGCGGCAGCAGGATGTCGTCGCCCCGCTGCTGCGCGGCCGCGATCAGCACGCGCACCGGGCCCCACGCCTGGGCCATCAGCTCGCGGTACTCCTCGGGCAGCTCGCGTCCCTCGTTGAGCACGGCGAGGCTCATGACGTGGAAGTTGGCGTCGATGTCGCGGACCTCGGTGACCTCCAGGATCCAGCGCGACGTGATCCAGCACCACGGGCACAGCGGGTCGAACCAGAAGTCGACGGTGTCCTTGGCGTCGCCGGCGGTCTTTGCACTCACGCGTGTCTCCCTCGTCCTGTGGCGCGACATCCGTCACACCTCTCGGTTCAAGACAACCACGACCCCGCGGGAATCCTTCCCGCACACCCCCGACCCCGGATAGTGTCGGTGGAGGACAGCCACCAGCGAGAGTCGACGCGACGGTCGACAGCGACGGTCGTCGACGACTCGGGGACGGAGCCTCCCGTGACACTCCACGAGCCATCGAATCGCACGTTCGTCGTCGTCGGCGGCGGCCTGGCCGGCGCAAAGATCGCAGAATCGTTGAGGGACAGGGACTTCGACGGGGCAATCGTCCTCCTGTGCGAGGAGGAGCATCTCCCGTACGAGCGGCCGCCGCTGTCGAAGGAGCACGTCGCGGGCAAGAAGGAATTGCCCGATTTCACGGTGCAGCACGGCGACTGGTACCGCGATCACCACGTGGACGTGCGGCTGGGGACCAAGGCGACGGCGATCGACCGGGAGCGCAAGCACGTGGTCCTGCCGGACGGCTCCACCGTCGCCTACGACAAGCTGGCCCTCGCGACGGGGTCGCGGTCACGCCGCCCCCCGATCCGCGGCGCGGACGCCGCGGGCGTGCACTACCTGCGCACGATCGACGAGTCGGATGCCCTCATCGCGGCGCTCGCGCCCGGGTCACGGTTGGCGATCGTGGGTGCGGGGTGGATCGGGCTGGAGATCGCGTCGGGCGCGCGGAACCGGGACGTGTCCGTCTCGATCGTCGAGGCCTCCGAACTGCCGCTGCTCGCCGCGCTCGGCAAGGAGATGGGCGCGGTGTTCGCCGATCTGCACCGCGAACACGGCGTCGACTTCCGCTTCGGCGCGAAGGTCGAGGAGATCACCGTGTCCGACGGTCGCGCCGACGGCGTCCGCCTCGGCGACGGCACTGTGCTGCCCGCGGACGCGGTGCTGGTCGCGGTCGGCGCGCAACCGAATGTCGAGATCGCCGAGTCCGCCGGGCTTTCCGTCGACGGCGGGGTGCTCGTGAACGGGAACCTGACCACCAGCGATCCCGACATCGTGGCCGTCGGGGACATCGCGGCGCAGCAGCATCCGCTGTTGGCGGCCCGGGTCCGTGTCGAGCACTGGGCGAACGCGCTGAACCAGCCGGCGATCGCGGCCGCGACGATGCTCGGGCACCCCGAGGAGTACACGAACCTGCCGTACTTCTTCACCGACCAGTACGACCTCGGCATGGAGTACGTGGGTTGGGCGCCGACGTACTCGAAGGTGGTCACCCGCGGCGACGTCGCGGGGCGCGAGTTCCTCGCGTTCTGGCTCGACGAGGAGAACCACGTCCTGGCCGGGATGAACGTCAACATCTGGGACGTCACCGACGACATCAAGGCGCTCGTCGCGTTCTCCGGTCCGGTCGACCCCGCCCGGCTCGCCGACCCCGCCGTCGCCCTCCCCACCCTCCTCCCCTGACCCCCGCGTTGTGCGCACTTGCCGCGCCTCGGACCCCGAAATCCCCGCGACAAGTGCGCAAATCGCGGGAGGAGGGTGACGCGTGGTGGGATAGCAGTGAGCCGATTGTCCATCCTTGACGAGGAGATCTCCGTGGCCCCACCGAATCTGACCCGCGAACAGGCCGCCGATCGGTCGGCGCTGGTGTCCGTCGACAACTACAGCATCGACCTCGACCTCACCGACGGCTCCGGCCGTCCGGGCGAGAAGACCTTCCGCTCACGTACCACCGTCACGTTCGGCGCCACCGCCGGATCCTCGACGTTCATCGACATCATCGCCGCCACAGTGCATTCCGCGGTGCTCAACGGATCGCCGGTCGACGTGTCGTCGTACGACGAGGCCACCGGGATCGCGCTCGACGGCCTGGCCGAGACCAACGAACTGGTGGTGGACGCCGACTGCATCTACACGAACACCGGCGAGGGTCTGCACCGGTTCGTCGACCCGACCGACGACGCGGTGTACCTGTACTCGCAGTTCGAGACCGCCGACGCCAAGCGCATGTTCGCGTGCTTCGACCAGCCGGATCTCAAGGCCACCTTCGACATCTCGGTCACCGCGCCGGAGGAGTGGAAGGTGGTCTCCAACGCCGAGACCGTGCAGACGCTGGCGGCGACGCCGGGCCGGCACGTCTTCCGCACCACGCCCCGCATGAGCACCTACCTGGTCGCGCTTATCGCCGGCCCGTACGCGGAGTGGACGGACAGCTACACCGACGAGCACGGCACCATCCCGCTCGGCATCTACTGCCGTTCCTCGCTCGCCGAGTACATGGACGCCGACCGGCTGTTCACCGAGACCAAGCAGGGCTTCGGCTTCTACCACCGCAACTTCGGGATCCCGTACGCGTTCGGCAAGTACGACCAGCTGTTCGTTCCCGAGTTCAACGCGGGCGCGATGGAGAACGCGGGCGCGGTGACGTTCCTCGAGGACTACGTGTTCCGCTCCAAGGTGACCCGCTACTCGTACGAGCGGCGCGCCGAGACGGTGCTGCACGAGATGGCGCACATGTGGTTCGGCGACCTCGTCACCATGCAGTGGTGGGACGACCTGTGGCTCAACGAGTCGTTCGCGACGTTCGCGTCGGTGCTGTGCCAGACCGAGGCCACCGAGTACACCAACGCGTGGACCACATTCGCGAACGTCGAGAAGTCGTGGGCGTATCGGCAGGACCAGCTGCCGTCGACGCACCCGATCGCCGCGGACATCCCGGACCTGGCGGCGGTGGAGGTGAACTTCGACGGCATCACGTACGCCAAGGGCGCCAGCGTGCTCAAGCAACTCGTCGCGTACGTCGGGCTCGAGCCGTTCATGTCCGGCCTGCGCGACTACTTCGCCGAGCACGCATTCGGGAACGCGACGTTCGACGACCTGCTGCGGGCGCTGGAGAAGGCGTCCGGCCGCGACCTGTCGGGCTGGGGTGCGCAGTGGCTCAAGACCACGGGCCTGAACATCCTGCGCCCGGACTTCCAGATCGAGCCCGACGGCACGTTCTCGCGGTTCGCGGTGCTGCAGGAGGGCGCCGAGCCGGGTGCCGGCGAGACCCGCGTGCACCGGCTCGCGGTCGGCGTCTACGACGACGACCCGGCCACCGGCAAGCTCGTCCGGACCCACCGCGTCGAGCTCGACGTCGAGGGCCCCAGCACCGAGGTCCCCGAACTGGTGGGCGTCCCGCGCGGCAAGCTGGTGCTCGTCAACGACGACGACCTCACCTACTGCTCGCTGCGTCTGGACCGCGACTCGCTCGACACCCTCGTCGGCCGGATCGGGGACATCGCCGAGCCGCTTCCCCGCACGCTCGCCTGGTCCGCGGCGTGGGAGATGACCCGGCAGGCCGAGATGCGCGCCCGCGACTTCGTCAGCCTCGTCCAGCGCGGCATCGGTGCCGAGACGGAGGTCGGCGTCGTGCAGCGACTGCTGCTGCAGGCGCAGACCGCGCTGTCGGCGTACGCCGAGCCCGGGTGGGCGGACGCGTTCGGCTGGCCGGCGTTCGCGGACCGGCTGCTCGAACTGGCCCGCGAGGCCGAGGCCGGCTCGGACCACCAGTTGGCGTTCGTCAACGCGCTGACCGGGTCGCAGCTGTCGGCGTGGCACACCGAGATCCTGCAGGAACTGCTCGACACCACCGATCCGACGACCGTGGGCCTGCCCGGGCTCGTCGTCGACACCGACCTGCGCTGGCGGCTCGTGCACGCGCTCGCGGCCGCCGGCGAGGTGGACGCGGACGTACCGGAGACCCCGTTCATCGACTCCGAGGCGCAGCGCGACCCCACCGCCGCCGGGGCACGACAGGCCGCTTCGGCGGCGGCGGCGCGCCCGCAGGCCGTGGTCAAGGAGACCGCCTGGACGACGGTGTTCGACGACGACACGGTCCCGAACATCACCGCCCGCGCCATCATCGGCGGCATCGTCGCGCCGGGGCAGTCCCAGCTGCTCGAACCGTACGTCGCGCGCTACTTCGCGGAGATCCCCGCGGTGTGGGAGCGACGGTCGAGCGAGGTGGCGCAGACCGTCGTCGTCGGGCTGTACCCGTCGTGGTCGATCAGTGAGGAATCGGTGGCCGCGGCCGACGCGTTCCTCGCCGGCGAGCACCCCCCGGCGCTGCGCCGCCTGGTGGTCGAGGGCAAGGCCGGCATCGTCCGGTCGCTGAAGGCCCGCGCGTTCGACGCCACCTGACGTCCCCCGAAACGCCGATGACCCGATGTCGCGCGTGTTCAGTCGAACTGAACCGCTGACATCGGGCCACCGGGGGTGGAGCGCCTGAGTGCAGGGATTACTTGGGCGCGATCGCCGCGCTCATCACGCGCAGGGCCGAGACGAGACCGTCGATCAGGTTGCCCTCGCCGAACGACGCGACGGCGGCCGTGACACCGAGCTGGGCGACGCGGTCGGTCACGCGGTTGCCGATCCGGCGGCCACCGCGGACCTCGATGGCCCGCTGGTTCGGGGACACCGCGATCAGGACCGAGCGCTCGGCCTCGGGGGTGTTCGGGAAGACGGCGTCCGCGCCGGCGGCCGGGTTCTCGCCGAGATCGCCGACGAAGACGTTGAACCGCACCTGGGTCAGGCGGGTCGCGTCGATGAGCGCGTCGTCGAGGCGCACGAGCTCGTCGGTCGTGAACGGCGGCAGGTCGACGAGCTCGCCGACGCGGTGCACACCGGAGAGGCGACCGCTGGTGGTCACCACCGTGCCGACCGGCAGATCCGCGGGCGCGACCGCCGAGGACTGGAGAACGTCACCACTTGCCACTTGCCGAACCTCCGATCAGATCTGCACCAGCAGCGGCGTGCGCCGAGTGGTGACTGTGGGTGGTCGCCTCGTCGGTGGCGCTCCACAGCACCGGGCCGTACGTCCACTGCTCACCGAGGCGGTACTCCGCCGGGAGGGTGTTGGCCGACCGCCTGACCGGGATGGACAGGAGGCCGAGGACCGCGATCACCAGGGCGGGAATCCCTACGAATATCAGCACTGTCTCGAGAATGCTCACGACGCAAACCGTAGCCCAGTCCTGCCGAAATGGAAGCGCCGGGGCCGAATCAGGCCGCGCCCTCGCCGAGATACGGAATCCACGTCGGGTGCACCTCGGTGGTGCTCGCCAGCAGACGCCAGTGCGGACCCGACGGCGGCACGAGTGCCGTGCGGAGCGTCCACCCCAGCTCGGCGAGCAGTTTGTCCGCTTTGCGGTGGTTGCACGGCGCGCAGCAGGCGACGCAGTTCTCCCATGTGTGTCCGCCGCCGCGGCTTCTCGGGACGACGTGGTCGATGGTCTCGGCCTTGTCGCCGCAGTAGCCGCACCGGAACCGGTCGCGGTGCATCAGCGCGGCCCGGGTCATCGGTATCCGGGTCCGGTACGGCACCCGCACGTAGTTGCGGAGCCGGATGACGGACGGGACCTGGAGCGCGTAGCCCTCGGAGTGGATGACCGGCCCCAGCGGGTCCTCGTGGACGGCGTCGGCCTTGTCACACACCATCAGCACGACCGCGCGGCGGGCGGGCAGGGCGGTGAGGGGTTCGAAGGTGGCATTGAGCAGCAGGACCCGGCGCTTGTTCCAGGTGGTCGGCGCGCCGCCCTGCGGTGAGATGAGTCCGGACGGCCCGGGCTCGGGGATGACGTGCAGCGGAAAAGCCCCCGACATGCGGTTATCCCGCACATCAGTGGGCACGAGTTGTCGGTGCGATCGCACGTTCTTTCGGTGTGTCATGCCACCTCCGCGAAGACTGCCCCAAGTTGACCACGGATGATCGGGTCGCGCACACCCATTTCGGCGAAAAAATCGGCGCATACCGGGTGAACATCGGGCGGCACGCAGGCCCGGTGAACGGCGCGCAGTCGGCGGAGACAGGCACAATGGAGCACGACATGACTGAGACGAACCACACGACGCAGCAGACCTTCTACGAGGCAGTGGGCGGAGCCGAGACGTTCCGCAAGCTCACCGCGCGGTTCTACGAGGAAGTGGCCAAGGACGAAGTGGTCCGGCCGCTGTACCCCGAGGAGGACCTCGGACCGGCCGAGCGGCGCATGCGCATGTTCCTCGAGCAGTACTGGGGCGGGCCCCGGACGTACTCCGAGGAGCGCGGGCATCCACGCCTGCGGATGCGGCACAACCCGTTCAAGATCGGGCCGATCGAGCGGGACGCGTGGCTGCGGTGCATGCACACGGCGATCGCGTCGATCGACGAGAAGACCCTCGACGAACCGCACCGCCGCGCCCTCGTCGACTACATGGAGATGGCCGCGGCGTCGATGGTCAACTCGCCGGTGTAGCCGCGACACAGTTCCATACGCCTCTCCGGGCGCCCTCGATGCGGCACTATGAGTGACTGTGACCAGCCGTGAGGAGCAGTCCGCCAGCGCGCCGGCCGACGCACGTCCGTGGTGGTCGGACGCCGTCTTCTACCAGATCTATCCGCGGTCGTTCTCGGACTCGGGCGGCGACGGCGTGGGCGACCTCGGCGGGGTGATCGACCGTCTGGGCTACCTCGAACTGCTGGGGGTGGACGCGCTGTGGCTCAGTCCGGTCATGCGGTCACCGATGGCCGATCACGGCTACGACGTGTCCGATCCGCGCGACATCGACCCGCTGTTCGGTGACCTCGCGACGATGGACGCGCTGATCGCCGCCGCGCACGCGCGCGGGATCCGGGTGACGATGGACCTCGTCCCGAACCACACCAGCGACGAGCACCCGTGGTTCCGGGAGGCCCTCGCGGCCGCACCCGGCGGCGACGCGCGCGACCGCTACATCTTCCGCGACGGCCGCGGACCGGACGGTTCGCAGCCGCCCAACAACTGGCCGAGCGTCTTCGGTGGTCCCGCCTGGACCCGGATCACCGAATCCGACGGCACCCCCGGACAGTGGTACCTGCACATCTTCGCCGCCGAGCAGCCCGATCTGAACTGGGACAATCCCGAGGTGTTCGCGGACCTGGGGCAGACGCTGCGGTTCTGGCTGCAGCGCGGCATCGACGGGTTCCGGATCGACGTCGCGCACGGGATGGCCAAGCCCGAGGGCCTCCCCGACCACGACTGGGACACCAACGCCCTGCTCCGCAACGACGACGACGATCCGCGGTTCAACAATCCCGGCGTCCACGAGATCCACCGCGGCATCCACACGATCATGAACGAGTACCCGCACGCGATGTCGGTCGGCGAGATCTGGGTGCGCGACAACGAGCGGTTCGGCGAGTACATCCGCCCCGACGAACTCCACCTGGGCTTCAACTTCCGCCTCGCCGAGACCTCGTTCGACGCCGACGCGGTGCGGGCGGCCGTCGAGAACTCCCTCGACGCCGTGGCCCGGGTCGGCGGCACGCCCACGTGGACGCTGTCGAATCACGACGTCGAGCGGGAGGTGACCCGGTACGGCGGCGGCGACCGCGGCGTCGCCCGCGCCCGCGCGATGGCGCTCGTCGAACTCGCGCTGCCGGGCGCGTCGTTCATCTACAACGGCGCCGAACTGGGACTGCCGAACGTGGACCTGCCGGACGCGGTCCTGCAGGACCCGGTGTGGGAGCGGTCGGGGCACACCGAGCGCGGCCGGGACGGCTGTCGGGTGCCGCTGCCGTGGGAGGGGGCGCACCCACCGTTCGGCTTCTCGACGTCCCCGGACACGTGGCTGCCGATCCCGCCGGAGTGGGCGCAGTCGACCGTCGAGGCGCAGCTCGAGGATGTCGGTTCGACGTTGTCGCTGTACCGTTCGGCCCTCGAACTGCGCGCCACGCTGCCGGAGTGCACGGGTGACGACATCGCCTGGTACGGAAGCCCTCCCGGATGTTTCGCGTTCCGCCGCCCGGGCGGGCTGATCTGCGTGCTGAACTCGACCGACGAACCGATCGAGCTGCCGTCCGGCACGGTCGTCATCGCGAGCCGCCCACTCGCCGACGGGTTGCTGCCCGCCGACTCCGCGGCCTGGCTGATCTGACCCGGAGACCTCCCGCACAGCGGGAGAAACGATTTCGCCGCCCTTCGCACGCTTCCTAGGGTCGTGGGCGCGCCGTGCCCCGAGGCACACACCTCGGCCGGCGGCTCCCCCACGCACCTTCAGGAGATCCGCGATGTCGACCGATTCCCATCAGACCGACCAGTCCACCGACGCCCACTGGGATCACGAGGTGGACCTTCTGGTGGTCGGCAGTGGCGCAGGCGGCTTCACCGCCGCGTTGGCCGGCGCCGCCGAGGGGCTGGACACGCTCCTCATCGAGAAGGCCGACGTCTACGGCGGCGCCACGGCGCTGTCCGGCGGCGGCGTGTGGGTACCGAACAACCCGCTGCTGATCCGCGAGGGCCTGGGTGATTCCCGCGAGGACGTCCGCCGCTACCTCGACGCGGTGCTCGGCGACCGGGTTCCGTCGGCGAACCTCGACGCCTTCATCGACGAGGGCCCGAAGACGCTCGCGTTCCTCGAGACCACCAGCCCGCACATGCGCTTCCAGTGGTGCACCGGGTACTCCGACTACCACCCGGAGCAGCCGGGCGGTCGTCCCGCGGGCCGGACCATCGAGCCGCTGCCGGTGGACCTGAAGAAGCTCGGCGCCGACGAGGCCCTGCTGCGCCCCGCAGCGCTCGCGACGCCGCCCGGCCTGTTCATCACGTCCAAGGACTTCGTGCAGCTCAACATGGTGATGCGTACGTGGAAGGCGAAGTTCGCCGCGCTGAAGACCGGGCTCAATGCCGTCAAAGCGATCCTGCTCCGCCGCCACATGGACACCCTCGGCCGTGCCCTGATCGCCCGGCTTCGCCTGGCGCTCAAGGACGCCGGTGTGCCGCTGTGGCTCGACACCCCGATGCAGTCACTCGTCACCGACGACGCTGGTGCGGTGATCGGACTGGTCGCCGAGCGTGGTGGACGTCCGGTCCGGATCCGCGCTCGACGCGGCGTCATCCTCGCGACCGGCGGCTTCGAGTTCAACGAGGAGATGCGCAAGGCGTACCTCCCCGAGGGCGGCCGCGACAACTTCAGCGCGGCGTCGAAGCACAACACCGGCGACGGCATCGTGGCGGGTCAGCAGGTCGGCGGCGCAGTCGATCTCATGGACGACGCGTGGTGGATGCCGTCGTTCCAGCGCCCCGACGGCATCGTCCAGGTGATGGTCGCGGAGCGGTCCGTCCCCCGGTCGATCATCGTCGACCAGCACGGCAAGCGGTTCACGAACGAGGCGGCCCCGTACGTGACGTTCGTGCACGACCAGTTGGCCGGCGGTCACGAGCCCACCTGGTTCGTGTTCGACGAACGCGCCAAGAAGCGCTACCCGATCGGCGGCATCATGCCGGGCCAGAAGTTCCCCAAGTCGTGGATCGACGGCGGCCTGATCGTCGTCGCCGACACCATCGAGGAACTGGCGCACAAGATCGACGTCCCGGGTGCGAGCCTCACCGAAACACTCTCCCGTTTCAACGGATTCGTCCGAAACGGGCGGGACGAGGACTTCCACCGCGGCGAGAGCGCGTACGACAACTACTACGGCGACCCGAGCCTGCCGCACCCCACGCTCGACGCGATCGACACCGCCCCCTACTACGCGCTGCGGATGCGGGCCGGCGACCTGGGCACCAAGGGCGGACTGGTGTACAACGAGAACGGCCAGGTTCTGCGCGCGGACGGTTCCGTGATCGACGGCCTGTACGCCACCGGCAACACGTCGGCCTCGGTCATGGGCAACGACTACGCGGGCGCGGGCGCCACCATCGGACCCGCGATGGTCTTCGGTTACATCGGCGCCCGGCACGCCGCCCGCGGCAAGTGACATCGCGAATAGCTGGAAGGTGAGCCACATGAGTGAATCGGCAATGCTGTCCGACAAGGTCGTTCTCGTCACGGGCGGTGCCCGCGGTCTGGGCGCCGCGTTCGCCCGCCGGATCGTCGACGGCGGCGGGAAGGTGGTGATCGCCGACGTCCTCGACGACGACGGCCACGCCACCGCCGCCGAACTGGGTGACGCCGCCCGCTACATCCACCTGGACGTGACCGACGCCGACGCGTGGCGGGCCGCGGTCGAGTTCGCGCTCGCCGAGTTCGGCACGCTGACCGGCCTGGTGAACAACGCGGGTGTTTCGACGGGCCAGTACATCGAGCACGAACCGCTCGAGCACTTCCGTCAGGTACTCGACATCAACCTGGTGGGCGTGTTCAACGGCATCCAGGCCGTCATCGCTCCGATGCGGGCCGCGGGCGGCGGATCGATCGTGAACATCTCGTCCGCCGCGGGTCTGATGGGCCTGGCGCTCACCGCGGGATACGGTGCGTCGAAGTGGGGCGTGCGGGGGTTGTCGAAGATCGCCGCCGTCGAACTGGGCACCGACCGGATCCGGGTCAACTCGGTCCATCCGGGCATGACGTACACCCCGATGACCGCGGGCGTCGGCATCCAGCAGGGCGAGGGCAACTACCCGAACACCCCGATGGGTCGGGTCGGCGAGGCCGACGAGATCGCCGGCGCCGTGACCTACCTGCTGTCCGACGCCGCGTCCTACGTGACGGGCGCGGAGATCGCCGTCGACGGCGGCTGGACCGCCGGCCCGACCGTCAAATACGTGATGGGACAGTAGAACTCGTCGACGCCCCCGCGTCACGGTCCGTCGCCGTACCCGGACGGGTACGGCGACGGACCGTGACGCCTGCGGTGCGGCCCGCCCACCGCGGGCGCCGCCGCGTCAGGCGGTCCCGCTCCAGAAGTCGACCAGCACCTTCGTCAGCTCCTCGGGCCTCTCCTCGTTCGGCGTGTGGGCGGCCCCGGCGATGGTCTCGAACTTCACGCCGAGCCGGGCCGCGGCGTCGGCCTGGACGTCCACCGGAATGACGTCGTTCTCGCCCGCGACGACCAGGATCGGCAGACCGGTCGCGGCCAGCTCCTCGACGCGGTCCGGTTCGGCGCTCATGGTGAGGGCGATGCCGGCGATGTTCGCGGTCCTGGTGACCATGATCCGGTTGTGCAGGAACTCCTTGACCGGCGCCGGGAAGATCTCCTCGAAGGCCCCGAACATGGCCTTCCACAGCGCCTCGTTGCCGCCCTCCCACAGCAGCTCCGGGATCTGCCCGACGTCCACGGCCACGCCGAGGTTCTGCCCGTTCGGCGGCGAGTCGAGGATCACGTAGTCCAGGAAGCGCGCCGGGTCGTTCAGCACGGCGGCCCGGGTGACGAGGCCACCGAAGCTGTGCCCGAGGAGGTGGACCTTCTCGTCGGGTGCCACCGCGTCGAGCACCTCGGCGAGGTCGAGGGCGAACTTGGCGATCGTGTACTCGCCCACCGCGTCGGGGCCGTCCGGTCCGTCCGAGTCGTACTGGCCGAGCTGCGAATACGAGATCAGGCGGTAGCCGGCGGCCGTGACGAACGGCGCCATCGGGAGGAAGTCCTCCCGGGACCCGGTGAAGCCGGGAACCATGACGACGGTGCCCTTGGTCTCGACACCGGCTTCGGGTGTCGCCTCGAAGTAGGACAGGTCACCACGGGAGATCGTGATGCGGGACAGATTGACGCTCATGGGAGTTCCCTCCTGGTTGGGGTTCGACGTCACTGCGGACGGCGGTGTCAGAGGCCCCCGGCGCGTGCGGCCGAGTCCTTCAGTTCGATCCGAGTCGTCAGCCGACGATCGGTGGCCGAGCGCGCCGCGACCAGCGTTCGTGCCCCGCCGACGACCCGCCACGCCGACGCCGACTCGTCCCAGCGCGCGAAGGTCCTGCGGTCCACGGTGATCCGCGCTGTCGCGGTGTCACCCGCGTCGGCCGTCACCGCGTCGAAGCCGACGAATCGCAGCGGGTCGTTCCCGCCGGCGCCCTCGCCGCCGACGTAGAGCTGGACGACCTCGCGTCCGGTGCGTCCGCCGGTGTTCCGGACGGACACCTCGACCGTGAACGCGCCCGAATCGGTTTCCGCGGCGGAGATTCCCTCGTACTCCCACGCGGTGTAGCCGAGACCGTGGCCGAACGGGTAGGCCGGGAGAACCGCGGCCTGCTCGTAGGCGCGGTACCCGACAGTCGAGCCCTCGGCGTAGTCGATGACGCCGTCGACCGGCCGCGTCGACAGCACCGGCGCGTCGGCACCGACCGCGGGGAAGGTCGTGGGCAGCCGGCCGCCGGGCTCGACGACACCGATCAGCGCGTCGGCGATCGCGTGGCCGCCTTCCTGGCCCGGCAGCCAGGCCCACAGCACCGCCGCGACCTCGTCGCGCCAGGGCATCTCGACCGGCGCGCCGGCGTTCACGATCACGATCGTCTGCGGATTCACCGCGGCCACCGCCGACACCAGCTCGTCCTGCCGACCGGGCAGCCGCAGATCTTCGCGGTCGAAGCCCTCGCTCTCCACCTCCTCGGTGGTGCCAACGAAGACCAGGGCGGCGTCGGCGTTCCGCGCCGCCTCCACGGCGGCGGCGAACGCGTCGTCCGACGCCGCGCGCGGACCACCGTGGTTCAGGCCGAACATCACCATCGGGAAGCTGGGGACGGCCGCACGCATCTCGACCGCGACCGCCCCGGCGCCCAGCTCCGCCGAGACGCGCTGCTCCGCCGGCTTGACCAGATTCTCGATCAGGTCGTCGGCACCGGTGAGCGAGATCGTGTGCGGCGCGGCCGCGCCGATGCTCAGGGTGTACTGTCCGGCGCCGGACACCGAGAACTGGTGTGTGCCGGCGTCGGTCACGGTCAGGTCGGTGCGCACGCGGACCTCGGCGGTGCCCTCCGGCAGGGTGCCCATGAACACGAGCCGGGACGAGAGCCGGCGCTCGGTGCCGAGAACAGCGCCGTCGGCCGACACGAAGTCGACTCGGAAGCCCGGCTCACCGGTCTCCGGGTCGCGGGCGACGTCGGCCGGGATGGCCGGGAGGATGCGCTGCGTGGACACGCCTTCCCGGTAGTCGATCTCGACCGCGTCGCCGAACGCCGCGCGCAGCCCGGCAAGCGGACTGACCACGTGCGCCGGGTTGACGTGCGCGGAGCCGCCCCCCTGAGCCGTCAGCAGCGCGGCGTTCGGGCCGAGCACGGCGACGCGTCCCAGCGACGCCGGAACCAGCGGCAGCACGCCACTCTCGTTGCGCAACACGACCATCGCGCGCGCCGCGATGTCCCGCAGCTGCTCGCACGCGTCGGCCGGGGTGGTCGACGGGCCGGGGCCGTCGAAGCCGTCCAGGTGTCCGGTGCGAGCGGAGAGTCGCAGCACGCGCAGCACCTTGTCGTCGACGACGCTCTCGGCGACCTCGCCCGCGCGGACCGCGGCGACGAGCGCCTCGTTCCACGGGCTCTGCGGCCCCGGCATCGCGACGTCGAGGCCGGCGTTCGCCGATGCCGCCGTCGAGCGGGTGGCGAACCAGTCGGACACGACCGCGCCGTCGAATCCCAGTTCCTCCTTGAGGACTCCGGTGAGCAGTCGCCGATTGTCGGTCAGGCTCGCGCCGTTGACCGAGTTGTACGAGGCCATGACGGACCAGGCGCCCGCCCGGACGCCGGCCTCGAAGGGCACCAGATAGACCTCGCGCAGGGTCTTCTCGGAGATCCGCGCGTCGTACGTCATGCGTTCGGTCTCGGACTCGTTCCCGATGTAGTGCTTGATCGTCACCGCCACCCCGGCGCCCTGGACACCGGAGACGAAGCCCGCCACGGTCGCGGCGGTCAGCAGCGGGTCCTCGGAGTAGCACTCGAAGTGCCGGCCCCCGAGCGGCGAGCGGTGCAGGTTGATGTTCGGGGCGAGCAGCCACCCGACACCCTTGTCCCGAGCCTGGGCGCCCATGAGGGCTCCCGCACGCTCGACCTGCTCCGGGTCCCACATGGCGGACAGCGCCGAGGGGTTCGGGAACAGGAGGCTGGTGTCCCGCTCGTCCCAGGTCGTGCCGCGGACACCGTTGGGGCCGTCCGAGAGCCGGATCTTCCGCAGACCAATCTTCTCGATCGCGTCGAGGGACCAGAAGTCCGCACCCGTCAGTAGCCCGACCTTCTCCTCCAGCGTCAGTTCGTCGAGGAGCTCGGCCAGCCTCTCCTCGTCCACCGCATTCGCATCGTCTCGGGGGCTGTTCACAACCAACACTCCTTCGTTCCGTCACGCGGACCGGGTCTGTTCGACCGTCGGAATCGAGGCTAACCGCAAATACCGAGTAGCTATTAGGTTTGTTATCTCGCTGTTATCTTTGTCCTCCTAGAGTGAGACCGTGACCACTCGTGAAGAGGCCGGAGATGCCGCCGTCCGGCCCCGACGAGGCGGCAGTTACGCCGTCGGCCGGGCGCGGCGAGCCCGGATACTGCACATCGCGATGGAGGAGTTCGCCGAGAACGGCTACCGCGGCGCCTCGCTCGCCCGGATCGCCGAGCGCGCGGAACTCTCCCAGCCCGGGCTGCTGCACCACTTCCGCACCAAGGACGAGTTGCTGGCCGCCACACTCGACCTGCGCGACGAGATGGACGCCGCGCGCTTCACCGACACCGACGGCGCGCCGCTGACCGGCGTCGCCGCGATGGAGGCCCTCGCCGACCTGGTCGAGCGAAATCAGCACGTCCCCGGACTGGTCCAGCTGTTCACCGTCCTCAGCGCCGAATCCGTCACCGCCGATCACCCGGCCCACGACTGGGCCCGCAACCGCTACCGGCGCATTCGGGAGTTCATCGCGGGCGGCATCCGCGGCGGGATCACGTCCGGCGAGTTCCGGCCCGACGTCGACCCCGAGGCACACGCGTTCCGACTCGTCGCCATCATGGACGGCCTCCAACAGCAGTGGCTGCTGGACACCGAAGCGGTCGACATGGCCGCGGTGTTCGGGGCGTATCTGCGCGAGACGCTGGACGCGATCCGGGCCAGGCCGGCTACGTAGACGCAGGCATTGACAAAAGTAGTGATCTGTCTCACCTTTGAGGCATGACGACGACAATGTCCGGCAGTGCGGCCTACGTCCCCCGTTCCGGCGCGTCGTGGCGGGACCCGTGGCCGATGTACGCGGCACTACGCGACCACGACCCCGTCCACAACGTCGTGCCCGAACAGGCCCCCGCGGACGACTACTGGGTGCTCACCCGACACGCCGACGTGTACGCCGCGGCGCGCGACGCGGACACCTTCTCGTCCGCCGAAGGCCTGACGATGACCTACGGCGAACTCGACAAGATCGGTCTGCGCGACAATCCGCCGCTGGTGATGCTCGACCCGCCGGTGCACACCCAGTTCCGCCGACTGGTCGCGCGGGGCTTCACGCCCCGCCAGGTGGAGGCCGTCGAACCGGAGGTGCGCCGCTTCGTCGTCGAACGCCTCGAGAGTCTGCGGGCCGCGGGGTCGGGCGACATCGTCACCGAACTGTTCAAGCCGCTCCCGAGCATGGTCGTCGCGCACTACCTCGGTGTCCCGCCGGAGGACCGCGGCCGGTTCGACGGCTGGACGGAGGCGATCGTCGCGGCCAACGCCAGCGGCGATCCGCTCGCGGCGCAGACCGCGGTGGTCGAACTCATGACCTACTTCGGCGGCCTGATCGAGCGGCGCACGGCCGAGGCCGCCGCCGGCAACGCGGGCGACGACACGATCTCGCACCTCGTCGCCGCCGGCGTGGGCGCGGACGGCGACGTCTCGGGCCTGCTGTCCATTCTCGGATTCGCGTTCACGATGGTCACCGGCGGCAACGACACCACCACCGGGATGCTCGGCGGCGCGGTGCAACTGCTGACCCAGCGCCGCGACCAGCGGCAGTTGCTGCTGGACGACCCCGGGCTGATCCCCGGCGCGATCGAGGAGTTGCTGCGGCTCACCTCCCCCGTCCAGGGACTGGCCCGCACCACCACCCGCGACGTCACCGTCGAGGACGTGACGATTCCCGCCGGCCGCAAGGTGCTGCTGGTGTACGGCTCCGCGAACCGTGATCCACGCGTGTACGGCGCCGACTCCGAAGAACTCGACGTGCTCCGCAACCCGCGGCAGATCATGACGTTCAGCAACGGCAACCACCACTGCCTGGGCGCGGCCGCCGCGCGCATGCAGGCGCGGGTGGCGCTCGAGGAGTTGCTGGCCCGCTGCCCGGACTTCGACGTCGACATCGAGGGGGTCGAGTACGCCGCCGGAAACTACGTCCGCCGCCCCGTCCACGTTCCGTTCCACGCCGGATGACCATGACCCCCAACGCATCCGGCGCCTGGCTCAGCGACGAGCGCACCGAAGCGGCGGCCGAGAAGATCCTCGACGCCGCCGCCGCGCTGTTCGTCGAGCGCGGCGTCTCGACGACGGGCATGGCCGAGGTGGCGAAGGCGGCCGGCTGTTCGCGCGCGACGCTGTACCGGTACTTCGAGAACCGCCGGGCCCTGCACCGCGCGTTCGTGCACCGCGAGGCACGCAAGCTCGGCGAGCAGATCGCCGCCACCGTGGAACCGCTCACCGAGCCGCACGAGAGGCTCACCGAGGCCGTGCTCATGGCGGTCCGCGAGGTCCGGTCGACGCCGACACTGGCCGCGTGGTTCGGCCTCGGCGACGCGGGCCTGGCATCGGAACTCGCGAGCACGTCGGAGGTGATCGAGGTGCTCGGCACGTCGTTCCTCGCCGACGTCTGGCACGCCGACGACGTCGAGATCGTCCGCCGCGCACGGTGGCTGGTACGGGCGATCGTCTCCCTGCTCACCGTCCCGGGAACCGACGCCGACGACGAGCGCGCGATGGTCGAGCAGTTCCTGGTGCCGGCGGTGCTACCCCCCGAGGGGACGCGGGCCGGTACCCGGTGAGACGACGGCGGTATGTCGCCTTCACCGGACTTCGCGGCCGACCTCGACACGCACCCGGTCGCCCGGAGCCGTAACGGATCTGGTGGCGCCTGCGGATAAACGAATGCGGCGGACGTCGCGGTACCGGATCAAGGGGAGTGATCATGAGAAGCCACTTGGTACGCCGGGCGGGCGCTGTGGCAGCCACCGTCGCGGGACTGAGCACTGCGGTCGTGGCCGGTGGAGCCGGTGTCGCGAGCGCCGAGCCCACGCCACCGATCTCGACGACGATGACGTGCTCGAGCGCGAATCCCCTGTTCTGGGCACCGTCGTTCACGTGGACCGTCAATGCCGCGTCCGGGGAATCGCTCCGTCCCGGTGGATCCGCGCTGGAACCTTCGATCCTGCTGAGCGGCGGGAACGAACTGCCCGCGCCGCCCGGCGGACTCCTCCCGAGCATCGGCCCCAATTGGTACGGCACGCGTGTGTCGGTGGACTGGCACAACCTGACGACGGGCGCCTCCGGCCACAGCGTCAGCGACGAGGCGGCCTGGCAGCAGAAGCCCGGGATACCGATCAACCGCACCTGGACCGGAACCGGAACGGTGTCGTTCACCGTCACTGTTCAGACCGGCGCGGGATGGTGGTTCGTCAATCCGCAGAACGCCGTCTGTCAGGGAACGATCACCGTGGTACCCGGGCGATGACCGGGGCCTGCACCGGACGGCTCCGCCCGGGTCTCGTGCTCCGGTCCGAGGACGCCTACGTCGTCGACCCGGAGAAGGTGCGCGAGTTCGCCCGCGTGATCCTCGCCATGGACCCGGCGCACCACGACGTCGACGCCGCACGGAAGGCCGGATACGCGAACCTCGTCGCGCCGCCCACCTTCGGCGCGGTGGTGACGGCGGCCCTGATCCGGGACATGCTCACCGATCCGGCGTCGGGGATCGACATGAGCACCCACACACCGATCCACGTGAACGAGAGGATCACCCTCACCGCACCGATCCTGGCCGGGGACGTGCTCACCGCGTCGCTGACGGTCACCGGTGTCACCGAGCGCGGCGACGCCGTGTTCCTCGACACCGAGACCAGCCTCCGCACCGTCGCGGACGAGCCACGGTCGACGGTCGTGTCCTCGATTCTGGTCGCCCCGAACGACGTTCCGGCGCGCCCCGAACCGGCGACGGTCGGCGCGCGCTGATCCGGGCCCGGGGCGAGGCGTCCTAGAGTCCCCTGAGCCCGAGCAGTCGACTCGCGAGGCCAGGTGGTCGATCCCCTCGACCCCTGAGGCGATCCACGAGCTCGGGCGTGTGGGGTGGGAACGAGTCGAGGATCTCGCCGGGCCCGAACGCGATCGGTTCGCCTCGTTCCGCGCGGTCTCGCGCGTCCGCCCAACCCGTGACGAGGAGATACCATCCCGCTTCCACGGCCACCGGCGAGTCCGGGGTCGAGACCGCGTTGATCTCCACGACGCCGTCGCTGAGCGAGGCGACATCCCCGACCGTCCGGGCTATCACCACGATCTTCGCCGATGGATCGCTGTTCCAGACCGTCGCGGCGGCCCACCGCCTGCAGAGCTCGACTTCCTTGCGTTCTCGGGCATCTCGACGCCACCAGAACGCGAGGAGCCCTGCCACTACGAGCCCAGTGGAGACCCAGAGAACGAACTCGAACATGCCGACATGATAGGGCTCGATACGCCTGCCTTCGCGAGGGAAGCGGGCGTATCCGAGAAGAGCATGTCGAGGTCGGCGACAGACACGCCTAGGCGGTGAACAGCGGGATCGCGCCGGCGCGGCGCGAATAGACCGAACCGAACCGCGCGTCGAGTCGCAGCCACGACGGCGTGGCCCGGACCCGCACCATCTCGTCCTCCGCGATGGCGTCCAGGTCGGTGTCCGCGGTGGCGGGCCGACCGTCGGCGAGGGGAACGAATCCCATTCCGGTGAGGGCGAACACCGTCCGCATGGACACCGTCACCCCGGTCCCGCCGCCCTCCACCTCGAGGACCTTCTGCTCGAGCAGCGACGTCGGCGGCCCCTGGGCGCTGCCGTGCTCCCGCGCCAGGGCGGCGCCGCGCTGGGCCAACCCGAGCAGGATCCGGGCGGGGACGTCGTCGACGTGGACGAAACCGGACTCGGGCGGCAGTGCGCCGCGCCACGCGGAGTCCATCGCGAAACCCGGGTCGATCTCCGGCCCGGCGGCGCTGTCGGCCAGCGCGCGCAGCAGCGCGTCGCCCGCCGCCGTCGTGTCCTGCGGGCGCACGTCCCCGACGATCACCCTGGTCGCGAGGGAATCGAATCCCGTTGTCGCCCAGGCCGATACCCGACCGTCGCCGCGGCGCCGCAGCCGGACCACCGCCGACTCGTCGAGCCGGACCGCGCGCCCGACGAACATCGCGAGGTTCGCACGGTCCGCGGGGTCGGGCACCGTCAGAACCCGCTCAAGCACGCTTCCACAACTCCAGGTATCCGCGCTCCGACGCGGTCAGGCGACGCAGCCGCTGGGTGCCGATGTCGAACGCCGCGATCTGCGTCGACGCGACGATCGCCGGCGCGGTCGTGGGATCCGCTCCCCCGGGTCGCACCTCGTACGCAATGGTGAAGTCGACGGCGCGGATCTGCTCCACCCACATCAGGACGTCGAGCGGACTGTCGCCGTGGCGCAACTGTCCGCGGTAGCGCACGTGCAGGTCGGCGATCACCGCACCGTCGCGCAGCGTCACCGTCGGAGCGCCGTCCTCGAACAGCCACGGGATCCGCGCCTCCTCGAGCAACGTCACCATCCGGGCGTGGTTGATGTGCTGGAACGCGTCCATGTCGGACCAGCGGACCACCACCTTCGTGTGGAACCCGACCTGCTGCCCGTCCTGTTGCCCGGCCAGCTGCCCGTCAATGGCAGCGCCGTTCCGCACGGCCTCCTGCGACCCGCTCACCTTCCGACCTCCGATCTGGTGCCCACACCCCGCACCATGCTGCGTACCTGACGCGCCGCCACCGAGAGCGTCGCGAGGTCCAGCGTTCCAGACTCGAAGATCTCCGCGAGCGCGGACCTCGCCCTGGCGAGCCGCGAGGCATTGGTCGACTCCCAGTAGTCGATCTTCTCCTGCGGCGATTCGGTCGGCTCCCCGCCGACGAGGACCTCGAGGGTGAGCGAGCGCAGCGACCCGTACAGGTCGTCGCGCAACGCCAGCCGGGCCAGCGAGTGCCACCGGTCGCCGCGCGCGAGATCGGATACCGCGGTGAGCAGCCAGTCGATGCCGAGGTGCGCGTCGAGCGCGAAGTACAACTCGGCGACCTCCTCGCCGTCCCGCTCGCAGATGTCGGCGATGTCGATGATGTCGAGCAGGCAGAACAGATCCAGCAGCCGGTACACCTCGAGCGCGAGTTCCTTCGGGGCGCCGTCCGCGATCGCCGACCGCGACCGCCGCTCGAGATCCGTCACGTGGTGGCCGCGCAGCCAGCCCGGGACCTTGGGTGCCAGCTTGCGGAACTCCGACGAGTACCGACTGATCTCGGCGCCCACCGGGATCGGCTGCGGCCGGTTCGACAGGAACCATCGCGACGCCCGGTCGAGAACGCGGCGCGCTTGCAGCATCAGGGTGTCCGAGACGTCCGACGGCATGTCGGCGGTGCTCACCCGATCCCACACGTCGTGCAGTTCGAAGATCGCGGTGACGGCGGCGTACGCGCGGATCGCGTCGGTGCTCGACGCCCCCGCGTCCTCGGCCAGCCGGTACACGTAGGTGATGCCGCCGTTGTCGATCGCCTCGTTGGCGAGCATCGTCGCGACGATCTCGCGGCGCAGCGGGTGCGAGCGGATCGACGACCGGAACCGGGCCCGCAGCTGCGCCGGGAAATAGTCGGGCAGCCGGGCGGCGAAGAACTCGCTGTCGGGCAGTTCGGTGGCCAGCAGGTCCTGCTCGAACGCGAGCTTGACGTGCGCCATGACGGTCGCGAGCTCCGGCGAGGTCAGGCCGCCGCCGGCCTGGGCCCGCTTGTTGAACTCGCCCTCCGTCGGCAGCGCCTCGAGCTTGCGGTCGAGGCCGTGGTGCGAGATGAGCATCGCGATCAGGCGGCGGTGCACACCCAGCATCTGCGGCGCGCTCGCCCGCGACATGCCCAGCTGGTCGTTCTGGGAGATGTTGTCCGCCAACACCAGTCGCGCAACCTCGTCGGTCATCGAGGCGAGCAGCGGGTCCCGCTCGGACTGCACCAACTCCCCGCTGCTGACGAGCGAGTCGAGCATGATCTTGATGTTCACCTCGTGGTCCGAGCAGTCCACGCCGGCCGAGTTGTCGATGGCGTCGGTGTTGATCTTGCCGCCGTGCAGCGCGTACTCGATCCGGCCGAGCTGCGTGACACCGAGGTTGCCGCCCTCCCCGATCACCCGGGCCCGGATGTCGGCGCCGTGCACCCGCACCGCGTCGTTGCTCTTGTCCCCCACGGCGGCATCGGACTCCGATGCCGCCTTGATGTACGTGCCGATGCCGCCGTTCCACAGCAGGTCGACCGGTGCCGTCAGGATCGCCTTGACGAGGTCCGGCGGCGCCATCTGGGTGACGTCCGCGGGCAGCCCGAGCGCGTCGCGCACCTGGGGGCTGATCGGCACCGACTTGGCCGTCCGCGCGTACACGCCGCCGCCCTCGCTGATCAGCCCGGTGTCGTAGTCGGCCCACGACGACCGGGGCAGCGCGAACATCCGGCGCCGCTCGGCGAACGAACGCGCCGCATCCGGGTTCGGATCCAGGAAGACGTGCCGGTGGTCGAACGCCGCGACCAGTCGGATGTGTTCGCTGAGCAGCATCCCGTTGCCGAATACGTCGCCGCTCATGTCACCGATCCCGACGACCGTGAAATCGTCTGCCGCGACGTCGATCTCGAGCTCGCGGAAGTGCCGCTTGACGCTCTCCCACGCACCGCGGGCGGTGATGCCCATCTCCTTGTGGTCGTAGCCCGCGGACCCGCCCGACGCGAACGCGTCGCCGAGCCAGAATCCGTACCCGGCCGCGACGTCGTTGGCGATGTCGGAGAACGTGGCCGTGCCCTTGTCCGCGGCAACGACGAGGTACGTGTCGTCGCCGTCGCGACGCACCACGCGCGCGGGAGGCACCACCGCGCCGGTCACCCGATCGACGTTGTCGGTGACGTCGAGCAGACCCGAGATGAAGGTTCGGTAGCACGCGACACCCTGGTCGCGCACCGCCTGCCGGTCGACCGCCGGATCGCCCGTCGGCGCCACCGGGTGCTTGACGACGAAGCCACCCTTGGCGCCGACCGGGACGATCACCGCGTTCTTGACGGCCTGCGCCTTGGCGAGCCCGAGGATCTCGGTGCGGAAGTCGTCCCGGCGATCCGACCACCGCAGTCCACCGCGCGCGACCTGACCGAACCGCAGATGCACACCCTCGACCTCGGGCGAGTAGACGAACACCTCGAACCGCGGTCGCGGCTTCGGCAACTCGGAGATCCGTCCCGGTTCGAACTTCAGCGACAGGAACTCGCGGGACTCGCCGTCGCCGCCCTGCACGAAGTGGTTGGTGCGCAACGTCGCCTGCACCAGACCGAGCAGGGCCCGCAGGATGCGGTCGACGTCGAGGCTGACCACCTCACCGATCGCCGCCCGAAGTGCCCGTTCGAGACGCCGTGACCGCTTCGGCGCGTCCGCGAGCGCCTCGTCGGGGTCGAACAGCGCCTCGAACAACTCGACCAGCAGGCGCGCGACCTCCGGGTGCTCGAGCACCACCGACTCGATGTGGACCTGGCTGTAGGCGAATCCGGCCTGCCGCAGGTACTTTACGTACGCCCGCAGCACCGACACCTGCCGCCAGTCCAGCCCCGCGCGCAGCACCAGTTCGTTGAACCGGTCGGCCTCGCACCGGCCGTGCCAGATCGCAGTGAACGCCTCGGTGAAGCGGTCCCGCAGCATCTCCCCCGGTCCGCCGGCAGTCAGGTCGTCGCCCGCGTCGCGCAGCAGTTCCTCCGGCACCGAGAGCCCGAACTCGTACAGCCAGCACTGCAGGCCGTCCGGGCGGCGGACCGGATACGGCCGTTCGTCGAGCACCTCGACACCCAGACTGTGCAGCACCGGAAGTACGTGGGACAGCGAGATTCCCTCGCCCGCGAAGTACAGCGCGAACTGCCACTTCCACGGCGGGTCGGGCAGATCGTGGTGGATCCGCATGTCGACCGAATCGGCGTCGAGGCCGGCGAACCGGCTGATGTCGACGAGCGCCTCCGCAGCGTCGAAGTCCTCCTTGTAGCCGTCGGGAAGCTCGGCCGCGTACTTCGCGGCGACCACCGGGTCCACGTCGGGGTCGGCCGCCACGGCGTCCGCGAAATGGTCGTCCCAGCTGCGGCTCGCCTCGGCCAGCAACCCCTGGATGCGGAGCCGATTCGCCTCCGACGTGTCCACGCCCCCGTCACGCGCACCGGCCGGCTTCCGAATCGTCACGTGCAGCATCGCGAGGTCGCCCTCGGTGACGCGGGCCGTGTACTCGAGCGAACCACCGCCCAGCTCGTCGAGCAGGATCTGCTGCATCGCCAACCGCACGCGGGTCGTGTACCGGTCCCGCGGCAGGTAGACCAGGCACGACACGAATCGTTCGAAACTGTCCTCGCGCATGAACAGTCGCACCTGTCGGCGCAATCCGATGTTGAGCACCGCGGTCATCGTCCCGAGCAGGGCGTCGGTGTCGATCGAGAACAACTCGGTGCGCGGGAACGACTGCATCACCTCGAGCATCGCCTGACCGGAGAACGAATTCAGGTCGAACCCGGCCCGCTCGATCGCGGTACGCACGCGGCGCTCGATCACCGGGATGTCGAGGACGTTCTCGTGCAGCGCCGTCACCGTGAACACACCGAGGAAGCGGTGCTCGCCGACGATCGCGCCGTCGTCGGCGAGGATGCTCACGCCCACGAAGTAGGGATACACCGACCGGTGCACGGTCGCGGGAGCCGATCCCTGCGTCAGCACCAACAGTGGCCGATCCGGAATGTCCACCGTCAGTGGAATTTTGATGTGCTCGTCGGCGTGGGCATCCGAACGCAGCACACCCAGTCCGCTGTCGGCCACCCGCCGGGTGCCGTGACCGCTCCCGCATTCGTAGCGCCGGTAGCCGAGCACCGTGAAGTGACCGTCGGCCAGCCAGCGCAACAGATTCGCGCAGTCCCGCAACTCGTCGGCCGACCGCCCGGGCGGCGGATTGTCCGCTCGCACATCGAGTTCGGCAGCGAGAGCGCGTTGCAGCCCACGCATGGCGTCGGTGTCCGCCACCACCTGCCCGACGTCGGACAGCACCTCGGTGATCGATGCCTCGAGGGTGTCGAGCACCGCGCCCTCGGTCGCGGGGTGCAGTTGCACGTGCATCCACGACTCGGCGTAGGCACCGGCCGGCAACTCGCGGATCGGGACGTCCGGCAGCACCTCGGTGAGCGTGCCGTCGGGGTCGCGGCGCACGCCGAGGATCGGATGGACCACCTCGCTGATCGATGCGTCGAGTCGGCCGAGCAGCGCCGTCACGGACTCGACCAGCAGCGGCATGTCGTCGGCGACGATCTGCAGTGCCGCGCCCAACCCGGTGCCGTCGGTCGGCCGGTGGACGCGTGTGACGGCGTGACCGGGCCGGCGGTGGACGGCCAACAGCAGGTGTTCGAGGAGGATGACGTCCGAACGACCGGTCAGGACGCTGTCGGCTTCGCCCGCCGAGGCGTGACGGAAGTAGGCGACCGCCAGGTCCGGTAGGGAGGCCCGCAATTCGACAGGCAGTTCGAGAGACCGGTCGGCATCCACAGAATCCGTCATCGCCACGCTCCGTCCCTGTTCGAGGTCACCGCGGTCGGCTCACTGGCGAGCCTAACCGCGGTGACCTCGAGTAGTGCAGAACTCGGGGCGTGGCCGGGTGCGTCCCCGGGCGTCCGGGACTACGCGGGTGCCGTTGCCGAGAGGTAGCGCGTGAGCACGATGCGCTCAGCCTCGGACAACGGGCGGGCGCGCTCGGCGTGGACGTCGAAGCCGACCATCACCGCGTCACCGGTAGCGCAGATGTTGCCCGCGACGTCCCTGACGACGTGCCGCACCGTGAACGACGACGTGCCCAGACGCACGACCGAGACCTCGACGCGCACCGGACCGGAGGCGTCGGTGATGGGGCGCAGGAACTCGGCGTCCATCTTGCGCACGACCACCGCCCGGGGTGCGACGCCGACCGACGCCGCACCCTCGATCAGGAAGAGCGACCGCGCCTCCTGCATGTACTCCACGACCCGGGCGTTGTTGACGTGACCGAGGCGGTCGGAGTCACCCCAACGGACCTGGATGTCGCAGCTGTAGACCTGGGACGAATCCGTGGACACAGGTCAGTCGCGGGTCAGCTTGCGGTGCGTGACCCGATGCGGACGTGCGGCCTCGGCGCCCAGGCGCTCGACCTTGTTGGCCTCGTACGCCTCGAAGTTGCCCTCGAACCAGAACCACTTGCCTTCCTCCACGTTGCCCTCCCACGCGAGGATGTGGGTGCAGGTGCGGTCCAGGAACCAGCGGTCGTGGGAGATCACGACGGCGCAGCCGGGGAACTGCTGCAGTGCGTTCTCCAGCGAACTCAGGGTTTCGACGTCGAGGTCGTTGGTCGGCTCGTCGAGGAGGATCAGGTTGCCGCCCTCCTTGAGGGTCAGCGCCAGGTTCAGGCGGTTGCGCTCGCCACCGGAGAGCACCTCCGACCGCTTCTGCTGATCCGGGCCCTTGAAACCGAAGGCGCTGACGTAGGCGCGCGACGGCATCTCGTTCTGACCGACCTCGATGAAGTCGAGACCGTCGGAGACGACCTCCCACACGGTCTTCTTGGGGTCGATGTTCGCGCGGGACTGGTCGACGTAGCTGAGCTTGACCGTCTCGCCGACCTTCACGGTGCCGGAGTCCGGGTTCTCGAGCCCGACGATCGTCTTGAACAGCGTGGTCTTACCGACACCGTTGGGGCCGATGACGCCGACGATGCCGTTGCGGGGCAGCGTGAACGACAGATCCTTGATGAGGACCCGGTTCTCGAAGCCCTTGTCGAGGTGGTCGACCTCGACGACGACGTTGCCGAGGCGCGGCGGCGTCGGGATCTGGATTTCCTCGAAGTCGAGCTTGCGGTGCTTCTCGGCTTCGGCGGCCATCTCCTCGTACCGGTCGAGGCGGGCCTTGTTCTTGGTCTGGCGGGCCTTGGCGCCGGAACGGACCCAGGCGAGCTCCTCCTTGAGGCGCTTCTGCAGCTTCTGGTCCTTCTTGCCCTGGACTTCGAGACGCTCGGCCTTCTTCTCCAGGTAGGTGGAGTAGTTGCCCTCGTACGGGTGCAGCTTGCCGCGGTCGACCTCACAGATCCACTGCGCGACGTGGTCGAGGAAGTACCGGTCGTGGGTGACGGCGAGGACGGCGCCGGGGTACGACGCCAGGAACTGCTCGAGCCACAGCACCGACTCGGCGTCGAGGTGGTTGGTGGGCTCGTCGAGGAGCAGCAGGTCGGGCTTGCTCAGCAGCAGCTTGCACAGCGCGACGCGGCGACGCTCACCACCGGAGAGGTGGGTGACGGGCTCGTCGGCCGGGGGGCAGCGCAGCGCGTCCATCGCCTGCTCGAGCTGGGAGTCGACATCCCACGCGTCGGCGTGGTCGAGCTCCTCCTGGAGCTTGCCCATCTCCTCCATGAGCTCGTCGGAGTAGTCGGTGGCCATGAGCTCGGCGATCTCGTTGAACCGGTCGAGCTTGACCTTGATCTCACCGAGGCCCTCCTCCACGTTGCCGCGGACGGTCTTCTCCTCGTTGAGCGGGGGCTCCTGCATCAGGATGCCGACGGTGGCCTCGGGGTCGAGGAACGCCTCACCGTTGGACGGCTGGTCCAGTCCGGCCATGATCTTCAGGATGCTGGACTTACCCGCGCCGTTCGGGCCCACCACACCGATCTTGGCGCCCGGGTAGAAGCTCATGGTGACGTCATCGAGAATGACCTTGTCGCCATGCGCCTTGCGCACCTTTTTCATCGTGTAAATGAACTCAGCCACCCAAAGGCTCCAATCTGGACTGGAAAAGTGCAGCTCACCGGCTGCGAGAACGTACGACTCGGCTGCCAGCCTACCGCGCCGGTCCCGCGGCTCTCCCGCACCGTCGCGCGACGGCAACGGATCCGCGCCGACCGCTCTGCGGGCCCGGTCGTCGCCCTCACCACCGGTTTGGACGTGCAACTCGAGCGAATGCCGGTGACGTGGGTTCGGGGTACTCGGCGACCGTCGTCGCGCGGGCCCTACCGACGATCCGGGCGACGCGCGGAGCCACCCGCAGGGATGGTCTCCGGTCGCACAACCGGGCCTACCCCGGGTGCCCGCGATGGGCGAACGGGGCTCAAGGGGAGTCCTCGGTGTCGATGGTGCCCTCGAATCGATGCGCGATGTAGGCGCTGGCATCGGTTATGGAGCCGCTGTTGATCCATCGAGGTTGGTCACAGGCTCCGCCCCTGCCCGCCGACAGCGCCCGCCAGATGTCGCGGGCCAGTCCGCGAATTTCTTCCGTTCCCACGTCGCCGCGTTCGACGACATCGAATGTGATTGCTGACTTCGCCATGATGTCGTCACCCCTCACAAGCGAATTCCGTTTGCGGATCGAGAATCCGGGCCATGAGCTTGTACCCGTACGCCGTGTCGACACCCGGCTCGACGATCGCGATGTCTACACGACTGCCATTGCGGCTGTACAGCCTCATCACTCGCCCCGACTGGTCGGCTTCAGGACCAGTGACCACCAAGCCGTCTTCGGGGTCGATGTGACGTTGCATCGTGCTGACGGCGTTCCAGTCGAAATGAATACGCGCCACGGGGCCGAGCCTCGGAGTCAGACAGACGACCAGGTCGTGCAGTTCGACGCTCAGGTTCTGCGTGCGTGGCCACCAGACACCGTCTACGTCACTGCGACTTCCCGTGCTGAACAACAGCCGAGTGATGCGGGTCGGGGTGGAGAATGGCTGGCCTCCGTCCTTCGACGGAGTGTCCCGGCGAAGATCGAAATGGGCAGGAGTTCGCGTCATTCGAGACGCTCCTAAATATGGCCGCGAATCGGCCTTGATTTCCAAACGCCGGCCCGTACGAGAGATACCCATCCGTGAATAACCTGCGATGGCGTCAACAGTACACCTGGAGACTCACAGACCCGGACGGTCGGATCAGCGCGCAGGGCTGAAGTCACCTGGGTCACCGGGCGTCCACCTTCACGGCCATCCGGGCACCCCGACCAGCCGATGTGTACCCGATAATGGCCGGGTGCGGTCGCGGAAGAAGATCTTGGATGCCACGCTCGGGCTGATCGGGAACGCCGGGTTCGAGGGCGTCAACATCGCGGCGGTGGCCGCCGCCGCCGGCGTCACCCGACAGACCGTCTACTCGATCTTCGGCTCGCGCGAGGACCTCGTCTCGCAGGCGATGGCCGGTCTCCTCGTCCAGGTGCTCGGCGACATCCGCGCGCGCGTCGAGCGGGCGGGCTCCCCCGTCGAGTACGTCGTCGAACTCATCGTCGCGGGCCGCGCCGCGATCCGCGACGAACCCGTCCTCGGCGCCCTGCTGCACGCGGAGCGCGGCAACCCGCTGTTCGATCCCGGCATGATCGCCCGGGCCAAACCCATTGCCCACGAATTGCTCTCACCGATCATCGAGCGTGAACCGGAGCTGAGGCCCCGCGCGGACGACATCGTCGAGATCGCGCTGCGGCTGGGCCTGTCCGTGGTCATCTTCGACGACGAAGCCGTCCACACCGACGACGACCTGCGCCGCTTCCTCACACGCTGGCTGCAGCCGGCGATGACGCTCGGCGCACGAGACGC
Source organism: Prescottella agglutinans (assembly GCF_004011865.1). Classification (GTDB taxonomy): domain Bacteria; phylum Actinomycetota; class Actinomycetes; order Mycobacteriales; family Mycobacteriaceae; genus Prescottella; species Prescottella agglutinans. The sequence goes on from NZ_RKLP01000001.1 coordinate 247,358, forward strand.
CGCCACTTCTTGACACCTATCGCGACAAGTGTCTAGTTTTAGCTCGCTCTTCGGAGTGAGTCGGATCACTCCGCCCGGCTGACGACCCGTCCTGCGCACCGCGAACCGGACGGGTCGACGCCGGTCTCGCATCGATCAGGTGGTATCCGAGAACTGGGGGAATTTGCCGTGCCCGAGATCAAGAGACGATCGTTCCTGACCGCCGCCGCGGCCGCGGGGATGGCGCTGGCCGCACCGGGCGCCGCCCGGGCCGCCACCGGGATCGCGGCCCGCGTCGACCGAATTCCGGTCACCCGCGAGGACCATCGGGTGGTCGTCGTCGGATCCGGGTTCGGCGGCGGCGTGACCGCCCTGCGCCTGGCCGAGGCGGGCGTACCGGTCACCGTCCTCGAACGCGGGATCCGCTGGCCCACAGGCCCGAACGCGGCCACCTTCCCGAGCCCGACCGCACCCGACAAGCGGGCGCTCTGGTACCGGTCCGCGCCGGAACTGTTCGGCCGACCGGTCGTGTTCGAGCCCTACACCGGCCTGGTCGAAGCCGTTCCGGGTGAGAACATGACGGCCCTGTGCGCGGCGGGCGTCGGCGGCGGTTCCCTGATCTACCAGGGGATGTCGCTTCAGCCGTCGGAGGCGGTGTTCGGCACCCACTTCCCCGGAGAGATCGAGTGGGCGGAGATGGACCGGGTCCACTACCCGCGGGTGGCGCGCATGCTGCAACTCGCCGTCGCGCCCGACGAACTCGTCGACAGCCCCAGCTATCTCGCGCCGCGCACCTTCGCGCAGCACGTCGAACGTGCCGGGCTGCCGCTGGCGAAGATCCCGATGCCGATCGACTGGAGCTACGCGCTCGACGAACTCCGCGGCCTGATGCGGCCGTCGTACACCAACGGCGACGGCGCGCTCGGCGTCAACAACGGCGGCAAGCACTCCGTCGACGTCACCTACATCGCCGCCGCCGAGGCCACCGGGAAGGTGACGGTGCAGACGCTGCACGAGGTCACCGACGTCGAGCGGGCGACGGACGGCCGCTGGACGGTCCGCGTGAATCGGATCGACACGACGGGCCGGGTGCTCGAGAACAAGATCCTCACCACCAACGCGTTGGTCATGGCCGCGGGCAGCCTGAACACCACCAGACTGCTGGTGCGCGCGGGTGCGCAGGGCCGGATCCCCGACATGCCGGGCGGGCTCGGCGGCGGCTGGGGCACCAACGCCGACCGGATCTACGTCTGGACCAGCCCGGACGGCGACTTCGGCGCCACCCAGGGCGGTCCGGTCGTCTACGGCAGCCTGAACTGGGACGACCCCGCGACCGCGCACACCGTGATCCAGGCGTCGATTCCGTCGCTGTCCGTCGACGTGCACAGCACGATGCTCGTCGGCTACGGCGTCAGCGACGGACGCGGCAGCTTCGTCTACGACCCCGCGGTCGGCGACGCGGTGCTGCGCTGGCCGCGGGAGGGCGACTGGGCCATCCAGAACGGCCACATCGGGCCGACGGTGCGGGCGATCGCCGGGCCGACCAGCGTCCTCACCGACACCAACGCGATCGTGCCGTCCACGTGGCACCCGCTCGGCGGCGCGTGCATGGGACCGGTGTGCGATGTCGACGGCCGCGTCCACGGACAGCGCGGCCTGTACGTCCTCGACGGCGCCCTCATGCCCGGGAACACCGCCGCGTGCAACCCGTCCATGACCATCGCCGCGATCGCCGAACGCGCGCTCGAGCGGATCGTCACGCACGACGTGGGCACCGTCATCTGACGGCCGCACGCTCCGCCGTCGCACGACCCTCCCGATCGAAGGACCTGTCCATGAACGACTCCCGAAAGATCCGCGCCCGCGACGCCCGCCCCGTCCGGGCCGCCGTCGCCGCCCTGGTGAGCTGTGTCGCCGGCGCTCTCGTTCTCGCCGCAACCGGTCCCGCGGCGGCGACCCCCGCGACCGACTTCTACTCGCCCCCTGCGCAGTTGCCGGCCGCCGCCGGTGACGTCGTCCGCACCGAACCGCTGCCGATCTTCGCGACGCTCCCCGAATCGGACGGAACCTGGCCGGCCGCCGCGCAACTCGTGATGTACACCTCGCGCCTGCAGGACGGCACACCGACCGCGGTCACCGGCACCTTCGTCGACAGCACGCATCCGTGGCGCGGCAAGGGACCCCGCCCGACGGTCGTCATCGCGCCCGGCACCTCCGGGCAGGGTGACCAGTGCGCGATGTCGCGCGCGTTCTCCACCGGGTTGAACGCCGGTGTCGACCCGCTGTTCCTGTCCGCCAATCAGGAGGCGCTGTCGGCGGGCGTCTGGTCCGCGATGGGCGCGCGGGTCTTCGTGACCGACTACATCGGGCTCGGCACACCGGGGGTCCACACGTACGTCAACCGGGTCGAGGAGGCGCATGCCGTGCTCGACGCCGCGCGGGCGGCGAACGCACTCGCCGGCAGCGGCGACTCGACTCCGATTGCCCTGTGGGGCTATTCGCAGGGCGGCGGCGCCACGGCGGCGGCCGCGGAACTGGCGGCGTCGTACGCGCCCGAACTGAACATCAAGGGCGCCTGGGCGGGCGGTCCGACCGCGGACCTCGAGCAGGTGCTGGCCCAGATCGACGGGAATCTCATCGGCGGCGCCATCGGATTCGCGATCAACGGCTTCGTCGCCCGGTACCCGGAGCTGGAATCGACGCTGCAGCAGCGGATGACACCGGAAGGCCGGGCGACGCTCGATGCCATCGGCACCGAGTGCATCGCCGACATCATCACCCGACGTCCGTTCGTGAAGACGCGGGACTTCACCCGGGACGGGGCGTCCCTGCTCGACAACCTCCGCACGGTGCCGGAGGCCATGCGGGTCCTCGAGGCTCAGCGCATCGGCACGATCGCCCCACGGTTCCCGGTCCTGGTGACCAGCGGGCGCAACGACGACACGGTCCCCTACGGCCAGGCCCGCCGGATGGCCGTCGACTGGTGCGAGCGCGGCGCGAACGTGACGTTCCGCACCGACGAACTGCCACCGATCGTGCCGGGCACGACGTTCGGCAACCACTTCGGTCCGCTGCTGGTCGACGCGTACGGCACCCGCGAGCCCGTCCGCTACCTGCTCGACCGGCTCGACGACGTGCCGGTCGCGCCCGGCTGCAGCGTGGACTGACGAGCGTCGGCCCGGAGCTTCGCTCCGGCACCGTGTGTCGTCGCCGACGGAACGGTGCCGGATCCGTGGACCGTTCCTGCGTAGCGTCGGATGAACGACGCGCCGTCGCCGACCGTGACGTCGTAGCGGCCGTCGACCGCGGGCCATCGGACGCTCGCTCGGCCGTTCGGTTCGACCTCGCAGACGCGCGATTCCCCGTCGATGCCCGGAGTGCGGATCGTGAAGGACAGCGCCAACGCGCCGTGGTTCGCCAGCTCCAACTCCACCCACGCATCCGCCGGCCCGTCGCCGTGCAGCACCGCCCTGACGTCAGGCACGGCGGCGTCGTCGGTCGGTGCCAGCACGCCCGCGCAGCGGCAGAGGAATCCGTCGGCTCCGTGGACGGTGAAGTCGTAGCGGCCCGCGGTGCGCGCGGCTTCCCACTCGTACACGGCCGTGCCCGCTGGCGCGACCGTGAACGGAGTCCCCGCGAACGGTCGGTACGCGTTGGGGAACACCGTGTAGTGGAAGGCCACGCTCCCCTCATTCGTCAGCTCGGCTCGGATCCGGCCGGTGGCGCGATCCACCACGACATCGGCCCACGGCCGGTACGGCAGCGGGCGGTGTGGGCGGCTCCCCGGCTCCTGGGTGGGCATGACCTGGCCGCTTGTTTCAGGCAGCGGCACCGGCGGCAGGTCCACGGCCGCGTCGGCGGCCGCCATCAACGCGCTGGTGTCCGGTAGGTCGGGGATGGTGTAGTCGGGATTGCCGAAGTCGAAGCAGCTCGTCAGGTCGCCGCACACCGCTCGCCGCCACGCGCTGATGTTGGGCTCGCGCACCCCGGTGACGAGCTCGAGGAAGCGCAGCACCGAGGTGTGGTCGAACACCTGGGAGTTCACCCATCCGCCGCGCGACCACGGGGAGACCACGAACAGCGGTACCCGGTTGCCCAGCCCGATCGGCTGCCCGTCGACGAACTCCTCGGGGGTCCCGGCAGGCGGGACAGGCGGCACGACATGGTCGAAGTAGCCGTCGTTCTCGTCGTACATCACGAGAAACGCGGTGTGCCGCCACACGTCCGGGTTGGCGAACAGCGATCGGAGAGCGGTGTCGACCCAGTGCGCACCGTACGCCGGGCTGGCATTCGGGTGCTCGCAGAAAAGATACGGCGACACGAGCCACGACACCGTGGGCAACGTCCCGTCCGTGCAGTGCGCGTCGAAGTCGGTCAGGTCCCACCTCGTCATCGCGTTGATGTACCGGGGATCGTCCTTGTCGAAGCCGTGGAACTGCGGGAAGTACTCGAGGGCGTTGTCCTCGTAGTTGCCGTCCCGTTCGTCGAGGCCGGGCGTGTGGTAGACGCGCCAGGAGACACCCGCGTCGGACAGACGCTCGGCGTACGTCGTCCAGTCGCACACCGGGCTCTCCGGAAGCGGCGTGTTGTCGATCCACGGCCCGGTCGTGCCGTCGCGACCCGGTCCCACGGTGCCCGTCCACAGGTAGAGGCGGTTGGGGCTGGTGGGGCCGGCCATCGAGCAGAAGTACGCGTCGCCGATCGTGAACGCGTCCGCGAGCGCGTACTGATACGGGATGTCCTCCCGGGTGAGGTATCCCATGCTCCGCTCGCCCTTGGCCGAGGTCCAGCGGTTCATCGCACCCTGGTTGATCGCGTCGTGGCCGCTTTCCCAGTCGTGCGGCAGGCCCTCCGCGTTTTGGGCGTTGTACCGCGTGGAGTCCATCCGGTACGGCAGGAGAACGCCGCCCTCCCCGCGGGACAGCGCAGGCTGGCGGAAGACGCTGTCGCCGTCGGGGAAGGTCAGGGCCTGCCGGTCCTCGAACCCGCGGACGCCGCCGAGCGTGCCGAAGTAGTGGTCGAAGCTGCGGTTCTCCTGCATCAGGATCACCACGTGGCGAATGTCGTCCATGCTCAATACCTTTCGACCCGGTGTGACAGGGAGGCGAGGAAGGCGACGTCGACGTCCTCGAGCGAGGGCAGGATCGTCCGTCCCGCCGCGGGCGGGATCGGGACCGAGGGCACGACCAGTACGGCGCATCCCGCGGCCTCGGCCGCCGCCACACCCACCGGCGTGTCCTCGACCGCGACGCACGCGCGCGGGTCCACCCCGAGGGCCGCCGCGGCAGCGAGATAGGGGTCCGGCGCCGGCTTGGAGCAGGCCGTGTCCTCGACCGCGATCGTGGTCGTGAACCGCTCGGCACCGAGCGTCGCGCGCACCAGGTCGACGACCCGTCGCGGTGAGGCCGTGACGATCGCTGTGGGGATCCCCGCGCCGGCGAGGTCGTCGAGCAGCGGGAGCACGCCAGGACGTGGCACCACCGCGTCGGCGACCAGGGCCACGAAGGCCTCGTCGAGTTCGTGAGCAAGCGCATCCGGGTCGGGCGCCGACGATCCCAGCGCGCGGCACAGATGGGCGGCGGTGTGGTCGGAGGGACGCCCCAGGACGGCCGGCGCGTCGGCCGACGACAGGGGACGTCCGAGCCGCGCGGCGACCTGCTCGACGGCGTCCCACCAGAGCCGCTCGGTGTCGACGAGCGTCCCGTCCATGTCGAAGAGAACAGCCGCCGGGATGCCGGGGCTCGTGTCGTGGCTCATCGGGTGCGTCTCCAGGGTCGGCGGGTGGTCGAGATGGATTGCTGCACTGCACTCCTGGCCGGTTCGGCGGCTCCGCGCGGGCGATCCACCAGCACTGGACGGTCCGGCACCGACAGCGTCACCGCGGTACCCGCGCCGAGCGCGCAGGCCGCGGCGGTGGACACGTCCGCAACCGCCTCGCGGCCGTCGGGCAGCCGCACCGTCAACCGCGTGCCGGCGCCGCGGAACGTCGCGGCGGTGATGCGGGACGTTCCGTCTTCGGTCGCCGTGACGCCGAGGGCCTCCGGGCGCACGAGCACATCGACGTCGCGGGCTGCATTTCCGGACTCCGGGGAGCCCGGAAGCTCCCCGTGGACGGGCAGACTGCGGCCGAGGACGTGCACCGTCCGCCCGCCCGCCGCGAGCCTCCCCGGTATCCGGCTCATGACCCCGACGAACTCGGCGACGAAGGCCGTCGCGGGCCGCTCGTAGAGCTCGGCCGGAGGCGCACACTGCTCCAGCTGCCCGGACCGCATGACGGCAACCCGGTCGGCCATCGACAGGGCCTCCTCCTGATCGTGCGTCACGAACAGTGTCGTGATGCCCAATTGCTGTTGCACCCTGCGGATCTCCTCACGCAGGGTCTGTCGCACCTGCGCATCGAGCGCCGACAGCGGCTCGTCCAGCAACAGGACCTTGGGCCGCAGCGCGAGGGCGCGGGCCAACGCGATCCGCTGCTGCTGCCCGCCCGAGAGCTGACTCGGGTACCGCTCGGCGTGCTGCGGCAGCCCGACCAGCTCGAGGAGCTCCGTCGCGCGGGCGCGCCGGGCGGAGCGGCCCGTCCCCTGCATCCGCAGACCGAACGCGACATTGTCGACGGCGTTCAGATGCGGGAAGAGGCTGTAGGACTGGAACACCATGCCGACATCGCGCCGGTGCGCCGGTGTCCGCGTGATGTCCTCGCCATTCATGAGCACCGCGCCCGCGTCGGGGCGCTCGAAGCCTGCGATGGTGCGGAGGGCGGTTGTCTTGCCGCACCCGGATGGGCCGAGCAGGGCCAGCAGTTCGCCGGGGCGGATCTCCAGGTCCAATCCGTCCAGTGCCGTGGTGGCGCCGAACACACGGCGTAATCCGCGGAACTCCACGGTGGAACCGGCCCCCGCGGTGGGGGCGGGCGTGCGATCGGTCAGTTGTGCGGTCATGAGGCCTCCTCGAGGCGTCGAGTGCGCCCGGCCGCGGCGACCACCATGAGCAGCGCCCAGGTGCCGATCAGGCCGACGATTGATACCGCCACCGACATCTGCGCCTGGGAACCGCTGATCACGACGGTCCACACCGCGAAAGGCTGGTACCCGAGGAGCGCAGCGACGGCGTACTCGCCGAGAACGAGAGCGAGAGTCAGGAAGGCGGCGTTGAGAAGGGCGCCACGCAGATTCGGTAGCACCACATGGACGAGGGTGCGCGGCCACGAGGACCCGCACGACCGCGCGGCCTCGACGAGGACCCGCAGGTCGAGCGCGGACAGGCCGGCGTCGAGCGTGCTGTAGGCCAGAGGCAGGGCCATCACGGCGAAGGCGAGCACGAGGATCACGGGGAACTCGGGATCCTGGAGCGCGACCAGACCGTCGAACAACGGCGTGCCGTAATAGCGATCGGCACCCCACCGCAGCAGCGTGGTGATGCCGGCGCCCAGCGCGACGGCGGGGACGACCAGCGGTAGCAGGCACACAGCTTGGACAACCGTGCGCAGGCGAGGTGCGGCGAGCCGCACCGCCAGCAGCGCGGGTACCAGTAGACCGAGTACGACGGCAATCGTCGCCACGGCCACCTTCAGCGTCAGTTCGAGGCTGTCGGCCAGGCCCTCCGCGCCGCCGATTCCGATGTACGCGTCGAGACCGACCTGCCCGCCGGGTGATCCGATGCCCACACTGAAGGCGAACGCGCACCCGATCGGAACGAGGAAGTAGAGGCCGGCGAGCAGCAGCACGACCCGGCGGCCGTAGCCGGGCCCGGTCGTCATCAGGCCAGCCATCGGGCGCTCCTACGCTGCAGCGGCAGGTAGATCGCCATGACGATCACCGCGACCAGCACCATGTCCAGGCCGAGGGCGAGGGCGATGTTGCCCTGCCCCACGAGGACGTCGCCGGACAAGCCGGCCGCGATCTGCACGGTGACCAACTGGACGGTGCTGCCCGCGATCGCCGCGGCTGTCGCGTAGGTGCTGAACGCCGTCCCGAACAGCAGGACGAACCCGCCGAGAAGCGACGGCAGCAGGATCGGCAGCGCCACGTGCCGCCAATACTGCACCGTGCTCGCGCGGTTGTTTGCGGCCGCCTCACGCCACTGCACACGCAGACCCTCCAGTGCCGGGGTGAGAGTCAGGACCATCAGCGGGATGAGGAAGTAGAGGTACACGACCGTGAGTCCCCGCATGTCGTAGAGGCTCCAGCCGAGGTCGCCGAGGTGAAAGGCGTTGGTCAGGACTCCCGCGTTGCCGAGGGTCGCCACGAATGCGAAGGCCAGGGGGACCCCGCCGAAGTTCGCCAGCACGCCGGCCGCCGCCAGCACCGCCTCACGCAGCGCCCGGAACCGCGACGTCACGATTGCGTGGGCGATCGGCAGGCCCACGACCGCGCCGATCGCCGCAGCCGTCGCCGAGAGCTTGATGCTGCCGAGCAGGCTCGAGAGGTACGGGTCCTGCAGCGTCGCAGTCATGTTGGCCGTGGTCAGCCCGCCCTCGGCCGACCCCGTCGGGGGCGTGGTGAACGCACCGATCACCATCGTGACGACGGGGAGACCCAACGCGATCGCCGCGAACAGGAGCAGCGGGAGGACGCCGAGCCAGCCCCCCGCCCTCACCCGAAAGCTGCTGCGGCGGCGGGCTACCGGCGTGTCAGCGGCGGTACCGGACCGCGCACTGAGACCACGGGTCGCAGTCATCTGGACGCTCATTTTGCGAGCACACCGCCCCAGCCGCGGCTGACCACTTCCTTGGCCTGCGACGACTGCTCCTCCGTCGGGAAGACCGGTGCGGCGGCGTCTACCTCCGGAAGTCGATCCGCTGCAGCGGCGTCGAGCGTTCCTGCCTTCTCCATCGTGGGCATGAGCACGGGGCGGGCGTAACCCTTCAGCCAGAGGTTCTGGCCCTCAGGGCTGTAGAGGAACTCCTGCCAGAGTCGCGCCGCTGCAGGGTGCGGCGCCCACTTCACGATTGCCTGCGAGTAGAACTGGGCGAACAACCCGTCGGCCGGGATGGTGACCTGCCAGTCGATCCCCTTGTCGCGGAGCGATTCGCTGTAGCCGGCATTGAGGTAATCCCAGTTGACGCTGATCGGGGTCTCGCCCTTCTCGATGGTCGCGGCCGTCGACTCGACCGGGTTGAAGTTGCCGACCGCGCTGAGCTTGGCGAAGTAGTCCAGACCCGGCTGGATGTCGTCGAAGGAACCGCCGTTGGCGAGAGCGGCCGCGTAGACGGCGGCGAAGGCGGAACCGGACTGCGTGGGGTTGCCGGTCAACGCGACCATGCCCTTGTACTGCGGGTCGAGCAGATCGGCAAAAGTCTTCGGGCACTTCACAACGCGGGCGTTACAGCCGATGGAGACGTAGCCGCCCATGTCGTTGTACCAGCGCGCGTCGGCGTCCTTCTGCCCCTCGGGAATGTCGTCGAACGCCTGCACGCGGTACGGCGCCAGCACGCCCTGCTCGGCAGCGCTGATTCCGAAGGTGTGACCGACGTCGAGGACGTCCGGCGATCGGTCCTGCCCCTTGCGAGAGGTTGCGGCGTTGATCTCGTCCTGACTGGACGCGTCCGGATTCTCGACCTCGACGTCGATCCCGTACTTGGCCTCGAAGGTGTCGATGATCTCGCCGTAGTTGGCCCAGTCGCGAGGCAGGGCAATGGCGTTCAGCTTGCCCTCCTTCTTGGCGGCGGCGATGAGGCCGTCCATGCCGCCGAAGTCGGCGGCCGAAGTGGCGGTCGAGGCATCGCCGGCGTCGCCGTCCGCCTTCGTGCTGGTCAGTCCGCAACCCGTGAGGGCTGACAGGGCGATCGCCAGCGAACAAGCAAGGCTCGCCCGGCGAAGGTTGTGCAGTCGCATGGTGTCTCCCTGTTGATCAATGTTGGCTATACAACTCGCACTATTTCGCCAGAGTGATGTGGCCATGAGGTGAACGATTCGGAATCGAGCCATGACGATTGGCCGGACAGGAACCGTCACGTCCTCGCAAGGTGACGACTGTGACCAGTGCGAAGAGTTTCGGGAGCTACGATCGGGTCACAAATCGCAAGTGCCAGAAGGAGACGAACGTTGGCTGAGTCAGGGGGCAAGCGTCCACGCGCCGAATACCGAAGGTTGGCAGCCGAGTTGGGAGAGGCGATCACGTCGGGAGAGTTCGGTTCCGGGGACCGGCTGCCCAGCGAGGAGAGCCTCGCCGCGCAGTACGGCGTCTCCCGCGGCACCGTCCGCCAGGCCCTCGCGGTGCTGCGCGCGAACGGACTGGTCACCTCCCGGCGGGGCACACGCCGCGTCATACTCGGCACGGCGCGCACGCAGAGCTTCTTCGAGCTGCTCAGCTTCACCGGCTGGGCCCGCTCGATCGGCGAGGACCCCGGTAGCCGAACGATCGACATCACGCACCGGGTCGCGGTGCCGCTGGAGTGTGAGCAACTCCAGCTCGAACCGGGATCGCACATCTACCGCGTGGTTCGCCTTCGGACCCTCTCTCGGGTTCCCGTCATGCTCGAGCGCGCCATATACCCCGAGCGGATCGGCGAGCTGATCGCCGCACTGCCACCGGATGCGCCCTCCCACGCGTATCCCCTCCTGGACGAGGGCGTCGTGTTCACCGATGCCGACCACACCATCGACCTCGTCGAGGCAGATGTGGACGACGCCCGTCTGCTGGGTTGCGCCGAGAGCTCACCCCTGATCCGCGAGCGCCGGCGCGTCACCGACCCCGCCAGCACCCCGCTGTTGTGGTCCGACGACCGCTTCCTGCCCGGCACGGTCTCGTTCACCGTGCACAACTCCGCGGCTACGACCGCCCTGTCGCGCCGCCGTGGCTAGCCTCGACAGGGCGGCCACATCCCCTGCCCGATCCCGATCCGGAGGCCTCTCGTGACGCATTCCGACGAAGACGCCGCGCCGTCCCTCCCCGAACTTCGGCTGAGCCTGCCCGCCGTCGAGCACAACGTCGAGCTCATGGCGGCGTGGTGCCGCGACCGCGGCGTCGAGCTGTGCCCACACATCAAGACGACGATGACACGCCCCATCGTCGAGCGGCAGTTGCATGCCGGCGCGTGGGGCGTCACGGTCGCCACGGTTCGCCAGGCGTCCGTCGCCCTCGGGTGGGGGGCGCGGCGCATTCTGGTCGCGAACGAGGTGCTCCATCGCCCCGACCTCGAGGCGATGCGTTCGTGGCTCGACGCGGACCGCTCGCTCGAGCTCTACCTCCTGGTGGACTCGACGGCCGGCCTGACTCTGGCGGGAACGGTCATGCGGGGTGCCGCCAATCCCCTGAGGATTCTCGTCGACGTCGGGGCGCCGGGCGGACGGAGCGGTGTGCGGGACGTCTCGGCCGCGCTGCGCCTCGCCCGGGAGTGCGAGGACGAGTCGGGAATCGTCCTCGCCGGCGTCGCGGGGTACGAGGGCGTGCGACCCAACCGGCGGGACGCGGACGTCCTCGCTCAGGTCGACGCGCATTGCCGGACGGCGGTGGAGGCCTTCCGCGCGGCGTCACCGTGGATCCGGACCGAGCAGCCCGTGTTCAGCATGGGCGGCTCGGCGTTCCCGGACCGGGTGATCGATGCCCTTGCGGATCTTCCGGACCGGGCCGGGCGGTCCGGCAGCCGTCCGCTTCCGGTGCTGCGGTCGGGTTGCTACGTGACGCACGATCACGGCACCTACGCGGAGGTGTCGCCGGTGCCGGGACTGCGTGCGGCGTTGACGGTCCGCGCCGTGGTCCTGTCCGCGCCGGAGCCGGGACGGATCGTGGTCGGCGCCGGCAAACGCGAACTCCCCTACGACGCGGGGCTGCCGGTGCTGGTGTCCGCCCGCGACGCCCACGGGATCCCCCGCCCTGCGGCGAAGGCGACGGCAACCCAGATCTACGACCACCATCTCGTCCTCACCGAGGCCGAGGGGCTGGACGTCGGGGACGTCGTCGATCTCGGGATCTCGCACCCCTGTTCGGCCTTCGACCGCTGGCCCGACATCACGGTGGTCGACGACGACGGCGGCACGCGAACGGTGTGGCACCCACAGTTCCGTTGAGAACGTGTGAAGCGCAGCGCTTTCCACCACCCGGTGCGTGCGCGCCCCGCGGCGGCGTCACCTCACAGGCGCGCCCGCACGAACGGCGTCGAGTCGGGCAGCGACGCCGCCATCGTGCCGTCGTGGTTGGTCGGATAGTTCATGTAGGTCGCGTCCACGCCGGCGAGTCGCAGATCGGCGATGAGCTTGAACGACAGCGGCGCCGGCACCACCGTGTCGAGCAGGCCCTGCGCGATGAACAGGGACCGGTCGTAGCCCGTGGTCGGCACCGCGAGGTACTCGGTGAGCGCCGCCCGGAACGCCGGGTCGTCGAGTGACCGACTCAGCAGCGCACCGACCGAGACGCCCTCCACCGCTTCGGACTGCGCTTCGTAGCAGAGGGTCTCGGCCGAGTCCACGAACTGCCGCCCGACCGGGGTCAGATAGCTGTCGACGTCGGCGCCCGGCATCGTCGCCCGCATGCCGGCCAGGATGTAGGTCGTGAAAACCGTCAACCCGTCGAGACCGAGGTCCGGGATCCACGGTCCGGCGAACGGGTAGACGTTCTCGAGATTCGACGGCGCACCCGTGGTGACGGCGCCACGGAAGTCGAGTTCGGGCGCGTACCTCGTGGCCTCGTGCGCGGTGAACAGCGCGGCGTGCCCGCCCTGCGACTGCCCGATCACCATCCACCGCGACGACAGTTCCGGCACGGTCGCGCGCCCCGCCCGGACCATGTCGATCACGGCCGTCGCCTCGGACGCGCCCTGCAGGTAGGGGTGCACGCCGGGTGTGCCGAGCCCGATGTAGTCCGACGCGACGATCGCGTACCCCTGGGACAGCCAGTGCCGCAGGTAGTTCGCGTCGCGCGTCGAGCGCGGGTTCCGCGACGGGGCGCACCCGTCGCCGAGTCCGACGGTGCCGTGCGCCCACGACAGCACCGGCCACCCGCCCTCGGGCGGGGTGCCTTCCGGCACGAACACGACGCCGGAACTCGACGCGGGACGCCCCTCCGCGTCCCGCGTCTCATACGTGATCCGGTATTCCCGCGCCGTTCCCGGCAGTCCCAGTTCGGGCGGCAGCGTCTCGACGGATTGCACGGTTCCGGGCGCGGCGTCGGTGGGCGCCCCGCCCGCCGACGCCGTGGCCGGTACCAGCGCGGCGAGGGCGACCGCCGCGCCCACCGCTGTCACTCGACGAAGACACCTGCTGGTCGATCGGCGCATGTTTCGCTCCCCGTTGGTCGCCACTGCCCGCTACGGACGTGCGAACACTCTCGCAGACGACCGCCTTTCGCGTGACGAACCAACGGATTTCGTCGATCCGGTCGTCGGCCATCCAGAAGCTCGTCGCCTCCTCACCGGACCCGGTCTCCCGCTTGACCGGATACATATTCGACAAGGGATGGCGAATAGACGAAAAGACCCGAGCGGCTGTCAATTTGCCGATCTCAGCTCTACCCTCCCCACACCTGAGCGTGACACAGCCGACACTACCGGCTAGTTTCTTCGGCGTCCGGCAGATGTTGCCGTGCAGCCACAATCCACTTGAAGGAGTTAGCTATGGGTTCGTCTCCCGAGTTCACGCTGGTCGAAAACATTGCCGGTTTTGCCAGCTGGGCTTTCGGAAGTCTCGTCATGCTCGGCGTCGCCGGTGTCGTCGTCGGTGCACTGCGCTCCGCTAGCTGACCGACACGCAAAACAACGCCCCCCACCCGTGAGGGGGCGGATTCCAGCGGTCGTCGCAACACCACTGCTGCTTCTTGCCGTGACGAGGGTATCGAAGTGCTCGGCTGGGAAACTCGGCCGAGCACTTCGGTCAACTTGTCGAGGAGGGTTCCAAATTTGATTGCTACGCGGGTCTGATCGCCTGCGTGATCGGGCCCTACGCGCTGGCGTGGTCGACGAGGGAAGCGTCGACCACGCCAACACTCACACGAGGTTGAGGACTGACCTGCGGTCTCGCACGGTCGGTGCGGAGTGAATCGGCGGGTGAATCCCGGGCCTGTCACGCCGATCAGGACATTCACTGCCCATCAGTCGGTATTGTGCTGTCCGAATGCTGTGCCCAGGGGGAGGCTCGGTGTCGAGTTGATGACCGACCGTGAGCACATTCGGTGTTGCGCGGCATGTTCAAGGTTCAAGGGGAGGAACATCCACATGAGGACTTCTGAGATCGGGCGCGCCCGGATCCTGGCGGCCGCGGTGGTCGTGGCGGCCGCGTCGCTGCTCGCGGTGCCGGCCACGGCATCCGCCGACAACGGCGCCCCCGCCGCCCCCGCCGCCTTCGACGCCGCCGGCGCCCGCCTGGTGAAGTCGACCAAGAACTCCGACCGCAAGGTCACCATCTTCGTGTACTCGCCCGCGATGGGCCGCAACATCCCCCTCGAGGTCATCCTGCCCGCCGACCGCAGCCAGCCCCGGCCGACGCTGTACCTGATCAACGGTGCCGGCGGCGGCGAGGACTCGGCCACCTGGCAGCGCAACGCCGACGTCATGAACTTCTTCCGCGACAAGAACGTCAACGTCGTCACCCCGCTCGAGGGCGCCTTCAGCTACTACACCGACTGGCAGAAGGACGATCCGAAGCTCGGCCGCCAGAAGTGGCAGACGTTCCTGCTCGAGGAACTCCCGCCGGTCATCGACAAAGAGTTCGGCACCAACAAGGTGCAGTCCGTCGCCGCCATCTCGATGACCGCCACCTCGGTGCTCAACTACGCGATCGCCAAGCCCGGCTTCTACAAGAGCGTGGGCTCGTACAGCGGCTGCGCCGAGACCAGCACCTGGGCCGGCCAGAACGCCATCCAGGTCGTGACCGGTGGCCGCGGGGGCGCCGACATCACCAACATGTGGGGACCGCTCGACGGCCCCGGCTGGGTGGCCAACGATCCGGTCGTCAACGCCGAGAAGCTCCGCGGCACCGAGCTCTACATCTCCACCGGCTCCGGGCTGCCCGGCCCCCACGAGACGCTCGACGGCCCCGGCATCGACGGTCGCCCGTTCGCAGTCGCCAACCAGGCCATCGTCGGCGGCGTGATCGAGGCCGCCACCAACTACTGCACGCACAACCTCGCGTACCGGCTGGCCGATCTGAAGATCCCCGCCACGTTCGACTTCAAGCCCACCGGCACGCATTCCTGGGGCTACTGGAAGGACGACCTGCACAACTCCTGGCCGATGATCGCCCGCTCGATGGGAATCTAGGCCGCCGCCTGGAGCGACATAGTTTGTGGACGGAGCTGGCACTCACGCGCCAGCTCCGTCCAGCGTTTCCAGCGCCACGTAGATAACCATGGCGACCGGCACTGTTGCGCGCAAGGTGGATTCGACGCTGCCGGACTGCGCCCTCGGCTTCCTTCTGTCCGCCCCGTGCGGTACAGGCGCACAACTGATGTCGCCGCGATCGTGACCGGTGCCGCGGACGCACTCTCTTCCGGCTGATCCGTCGGCCATGTCTTTCAGCGAGCGTCGCTCCCCGCTTCTAGTTGCCGGATACAGGAGCGGCGAACCGATCGGCCGGGGCGTCCCAGCCAAGCGTTTGCGGGGTCGGCCGTCGAGTTCAGCGGCGACGGTATCGAGGTGTTCACGGCTGTGGGCGGACAGATCCGTTCCCTTCGGGAAATACTGCCGCAGTGGACCATTGGAGTTCTCGTTCGAGCCACGCTGCCAGGGGCTGGCGCGATCACAGAAGTAGATGGGGATGTCGGTGGCGATCGTGAAGGAGTGGTGGGCGCCCATCTCGCTGCCCTGATCCCAGGTCAGCGACCGAGCCAAATTCAGGGGCAACGTCGTGACGGTCTCCACCAGGGCATCGCGCATGAGGTGGGCGCCGCGTCCGTGGGGAAGATGCACCAGCATCACATAGCGCGTGGCCCGTTCGACCAGCGTGCCGATCGCCGACGCGCCGCCCTTACCGATGATCACGTCACCTTCCCGATGACCAGGCACCGCCCGGTCCTCGACCTCGGCGGGGCGGGCGCTGATCATCACCATCGGATCGCGGTAACGCGGTTGACGCTGCTGTGCCTGGCGGCGTGTCTTGCGGCGAGTGCGTCCAGTACGCAGAGCCTTGGCCAGTTCGCGACGCAACACTCCGCGCCCCTGAACATATAGAGCTTGGTAGATCGTCTCGTGGACCATATGCATCTCCGGTCGCCCGGGGAAGGCGGCCTGAAGAGCTTGGCAGATCTGCTCCGGGCTCCACCGCTTGTCCAGATGGGTTTGAATGAACTCCCGCGGCTCGGGGTTTCGACTGATCTTGCCGGTCTTGGGACGGGGCCGGCGAGCATAAGCATCGGCGCGGGTCTGAGCAGCATGCGGCCGGTACTGGCCGCTGACCGGATGCCCGTTGCGGCGGACCTCGCGGCTGATCGTCGATGGGCTGCGCCCCAACTCGGCCGCGATTTGTCGGATCGTGGCATTCTCCCGCAAACGATCTGCGATATGGATGCGGTCGGCCTCACGCAGGTAGCGTGAAGGGCCAGGTGGAAGTGCTACCGCTGTGATCGGTGGTGCCCCGCTGGTCCTGCCGGACGGCGCACGGCCGTTGCGCCACCTCTTGCCTGTCCGGCTGTTGATGCCGACGATCCGGCAGGCCTCCGCGTTGCTCACACCCTGCCGCATGAGCTGAAAGTAGACACGCCGCTCCTCGGACAGAGGCCGCCGCCCCCGGATGACCGAACGGTCCCGGATCATGAAGTCCATCGCACACTTCCCACATTCGGGCGTTGCGACGACCACTAGAACCCAACGGGTGGGGGCCTTTCGTCACCGTCAAGGTGCCCACGGGCTCCAGGAGAGCGCGTCACGCCAACCGGCCCGTCCGAAGGCCCACGCCTGCAGCACCTCCGCCACAGCGTCTACCGCGAAGGCCTCGTCGTCGTGGGGCACCCGTGCCTGGAAGTGCCTGTCGGGCCCTCCCTCTCGGAACTCCACGTCACAGCTGAGGTCGTCGTTGAGATACACCTGCATGTAGTGCTGGCCTGTGGGTTCCGAATCGAGCCGCCGCAGGACGACGAACGGGCACGTGAGACTCAGGCCGGCCAGCAGGTCGTGTAGCTGTTCCGCGGATGGGTCGTCCCAGGTTGTCCCGTCCGCATCGACCGCCTGAAGTACCGGTGCTGCCATACGGGCGGACTCTACTGACCGATCGTGCCCTCGACAGCTGGAGGGTGCGGGGCACGGTTTGGTTGACTTGCCGCATGAACGACCTACCCGAGGAGATCGAGGTGCGGGGCACCGTGCTGGACCGGATCGCACTAGCGGAGGAGTTGGTCTGCTGGTCGGCCCGTCTGCCCGGTGACGAACCGCGAACGGTCAGCATCGTCGTCGAACCGGCCGGGCCGCCCACGGATGCGGCCGTCGACTCCGCAGCGGAGGCGATCGCCGGATTCGACGCGTTCGTGGCCGCCGCGTCGCGCTACCTCGTCGCCGGGCTCACCGACCCCGTGTGGGCGCTGGACGCGCCGGACCGCGCACGGCTCGACGGGCCTGAGGCGCCGTTCGACCTCCCCGAGGCAGTCGTCTGGGCGGACGGGACGTGGATGATCCGCTTCGCCGAGTGCGCCCTCGCCGTGGGCGAGGAGTTCGGCATCGGGGTGCGGTTCGTCGGGGCGACGCCGGTCGGCATCGAGGACTTGTCCGGGGCGACCGAGGTCGAGCCGAACTGACCACGCCAGGGGCGCGGCCGACGGCTCGGCCCGGGTCTCCCTAGAGGCCGGACTGCCGGTCGCGGCGCGCGAGTTCGGCGAACATCGCGTTGTGCGCGGCGAGGTCGGCGTCGTCGTCACGCTCGGCGGCGCGGTCCACCCGCTTCGCGGTCTTCTCGTCGCTGCGCGACCACTGCACCAGCAGCGCCAGCATGATGATCACGAGCGGCATCTCGCCGGTGGCCCACGCGATGGACCCGCCGAGTTGCTGGTCGCGCAGCAGGTCGTCGTTCCAGCCCAGGCCCAGCGACCGGTAGAACTGGCCGCCCATGATCTCGCCCATGCTCATCAGCGCGATACCGAAGAAGGCGTGGAACGGCAGGGACCCGAAGACCACACCCAGCTTCGTGATGGGCTGCAGGTTCCGCGGCGACGGATCGACGCCGATGACGACCCAGTAGAACAGGTAGCCGCTGAGGATGAAGTGCAGGTTCATCAGCAGGTGGGCCGCATGGCTGTCGACGGACGCGCTGAAGATGCCGCCCAGGTACAGCGCGTAGAAGCCGCCGACGAAGAGCACCGCCGCGACGAGCGGGTGGGTCAGGAAGCGCGAGATCGGGCTGTGCAGGAAGCTCAACAGCCACTCGCGCGGACCGGGGACACCGTCCTTGCCGGCGGGCTTCAAGGCGCGCAGCGCGAGGGTGAACGGCGCACCGAGCACCAGCAGCACCGGCGCCAGCATCGACAGCGCCATGTGGGCACCCATGTGGACGCTGAACACCGCCGGGGCGTACCGCCCGACACCCGACGACGTGGCGATGAGCAGGACGAGGCAGCCGGAGAACCACGCGATGGAGCGCCCGACCGGCCACGCGTCGCCGCGCTTGCGCAGCGTGCGCAGACCCGCGATGTACAGGACCGCGAGGACGATCGCCGCGGTGCCGAAGATCAGGTCGAACCGCCAGTCCAGGACCAGGCGGGCGAAGGTCGGCGGGCCGTCCAGGTTGTAGCCCAGTTCCACCTCGGTGAGCGTGGGCAGCGACGACGGCGGCGGGGGCGGTGTCCGGCCGAGGCCGACCGCGATGCCGATCGTCGCCGCGAACACCAGCGCCTCGACGCCGGCGAACCGGATCAGCGCCCCGCGGGACTCGGGGTTCGCGGCGAGGGCCGGGAGCGCCCGGCGGCGCTGGAAGAACCCGAACACGCCGAGCACGACGAGGGCGACCACCTTCGCGACGATCAGGCGGCCGTAGGTGGTGGTGAACAGGTCGTCGAGAGGCATGCGGACGAGGGCGTTGATCACGCCGCTCAGCGCCATCGCGACGAAGCAGATCGTGGCGACGAACGAGAACCGCTTGGCCGCGACGTCGGTGTGGGCGCCGCGCCGGCGGGCGTGCGCGAGGAGCGCGAACAGGCCGCCGGCCCAGAAGGCGGCGCCGACCAGGTGCCAGATCAGGCTGTTGGTCGCGACGTCGTGGGAACCACCCGACGACGAGTGTCCCGTCAGGGCGATCGGCATCATGGTGGCGATGCCGAGGACCAGTAGGAACGGCGTCCAGGACCAGCGCAGCGCCAGTCGGGTCACCACGGCGAGGACGAGGGCGAGGCCGGCGGTCCACGCCCACGCGACGGCGTTCTCCACCTGTCCGATCGCGGACCACAGGTTGTCTGGCTTGATCGCCTCCGAGAACGGCTGACCGGAGGTGTCCGACAGGGTCAGCGGCACCAGGAGCACCGCGCACAGCGCCCACACGAACGCCGCGTGCGACGCGGTGCGGACCGCGCGGTAGCCGTCGACGTCGAGCACGCCGGTCTTCTGCGGCGGCACCATGAACGCCGCGAACAGCAGCGAGCCGATCGCGATGACGGCCGCGATCTCACTGACCGCGCGGACGGCGGGCAGTCCGTACGTCGTGAACGGGCCCGGGTCGGGGATGCCCATGAGCACGAGCGCCTGGGACGCCGACAGGGCCACGACCAGCGCGGCGACCAGCCCCGCGAGGACACCGCTGACCGCGTAGACGACGCCGGATCCGGCACGGGAGGACGGAACGGGAGCGCGCTCGGACTGCTCTCGCAGGGGTGTTGCCATGCCCACCAGCGTAGGACCTACGACATCGTGTCGGACTCAGGCCTCACCCAGTCCGGCCCTTCCGGGGCGCGGGCGCCGCGACCGACGATCGTCAGCATCTCGCCGAGCGTCGCGACCGAGTGGGCGGACAGGAAGTCGTCGCAGTACGGCAGCGCCGCCGACATCGACCCGGCGACCGGCTCGAAACCCGGTGTGGCCGCGCGGGGATTGAGCCACACCACCCGGTGGGCCCGACGACGGATGCGGGCGACCGCACGGGCGAGGTCGGCCGGCGGATCGCTGTCCCAGCCGTCGGACGCGATGAGCACCACGGCGCCACGCAGCACGGTGCCGTGTGACGAGGCCAACAGGGCGGCGAGGCTGCCGGCGATGTGGGTGCCGCCGAATCGGTCCACGACACGCTCGTTGGCGCGCGCCACCGCGACGTCGGCGCTGCGGTGCGCGAGCACCGACGTCAGGCGGGTCAGCCGGGTGGAGAACGCGAAGACCTCCGCGTCGTTGCCGGTGCCGCGGACCACGGCGGCACGCATGAGGTGCAGGTAGACGTCCGCGTATCCCCGCATCGAGCGGCTCACGTCGCACACCAGCACGATCCGCCGCCGCCGCACCCGCGGGCGGCACCGGACGAGGCGGATCGGTTCGAGCCCCGTCCCCCGCGCCCGGCGCATCGTGGCGCGCAGGTCCACCCGCCCGTGCCGGTGCGGTTCGCGGCGGCGGCTGCGCCGGGTCGGCCAGTGCGGCCGGGCCTGCTCGAGCCATCGTCCGAGCAGCCGCAGGTCCTCGTCGCGGAACTCGCCGAACGACTGGTCCGCGATCGCCTCGAGCGGGCTCGGCAGCCGCAACGTGACGCGGACGGCTTCGGCGTCGCCCTGCTCGCAGGAGTCGGCGACCGCCACGTCCCGCGTCACCCACGGCGGGGCCGCCCGCGCCCCGACCGAGCCCGCCGGGGCGGCAGCGTCGTCGGGCCCGCGCCGATCGACGCGGCCCACCGGATCCGCCGCCCGGGCGGCCGGGTCGAGTCGGAGCACCGCCTCGTCGAACACCGACGCGAACACCGCGTCGAAGCGCTCGAGGTCGCCGCGGCGCCCGACGAGGGTGACGCGGGCCGTCCAGTACAGCCGGGTCCGTCCGGTGGGGGGCAGCACCCGCAGCGCCTCGGTGAACCGGGCCGCGCCGCTCGCAGAGACCGCGACGCCGGATTCCCGTGCCCGCCCGACGAGCGCGACCGCGAACGCCGCGAGGTCGACGCCGCGCAGCAACGCCGCGGACGGGACGGTCACCGGCGCCGGGCCCGCAGCACGACGAACACCACGACGGCGGCGACGATCGCGGCGAGCAGCGGTGCGACCCGCCGCGCAACGGAACCGCCCGCCAGTTCGATCAGGTCGATCGGCTCGGGTTCCGGCACCGTCCCCGCCGACAGCGGTGCCGGGGCCACGACGGCCATGACCGGGGGCCCGGCGCCCTCGCGACCTGCGGCGCTCTCGGGGCTCTCGGCCGCTGCTCCGGTCGCCAATCGGTCCTCGAGCGAGGCCGCGAACTGTCTCATGAGCTTCGTGGAGACCTGCTGGATCATTCCGCTGCCGAACTGGGCCAGCTTCCCGACGACCTTCATGTCCGTGTCGACGGTCACCCGGGTGGCCCCGCCGCCGGACTCGTGCAGGCGGGCGGTGATCGTCGCCGACGCGTTGCCGCTGCCCCGCTTCTCCCGACCGCGGGCGTCGATCACGGCGGTGCGCGACTGCTCGTCCCTCTCGACGAACGAGGCCCGGCCGGCGAACTCGCTCGTCACCGGCCCCACCTTGATCTTCACGGTGCCCAGGTAGTCGTCGCCCTCCCGTCCGGTCATCTGCGCGCCCGGCAGCAGCGGCGCGATGCCCTCGAGGTCGGTGAGCACCTCCCACGCGCGGTCGATGGGCGCGTCGACCGTGAACTCGTCTGCGATCTTCATCGTCGTCCCTTTCGTCAGGTTGCCCCACTCGCCAGGTAGTCGCCGACGGCGTCCGCCAGCACGGTGCGGTCGTCAGGGGTCTTCGCGATGGCGCCGAGGCTCGCGAGCGCGTCGGACGACGCCAGCTCGGCGGCGCCGAGCGCCGCCAGCGCGGACACCCAGTCGATGGCCTCCGCGATCCCCGGTGGCTTGTCGAGATCGAGCGACCGCGCCGACGCGACGAAGTCGGTGACGCTCGCGATCAGCGCGGTGGCGGCACCCGGCACGGTCCGGCGCAGGATCGCGGCGGCGCGCTCGGGTGCCGGGTAGTCGATCCAGTGGTAGAGGCAGCGTCGGCGCAGCGCGTCGTGCAGGTCGCGGCTGCGGTTCGACGTCAGGACCACGATCGGGGCGCGCTCGGCGACGAACGTGCCGAGTTCCGGCACCGTCACCGACGACTCGCCGAGGAACTCGAGCAGCAGCGCCTCGAATTCGTCGTCGGCGCGGTCGATCTCGTCGATCAGCAGCACCGGAGGCAGCGGGCCGCGGTGCCGCACGCACCGCAGGATCGGACGTTCCTGCAGGAACTGCTCGGCGAACAGGTCCGCCTCCTGCAGCCGTTCGCCGCGAGCCTCGGACAGCCGCACCGCGAGCAGTTGGCGCTGGTAGTTCCAGTCGTACAGGGCCTCGTCCGCGCCCAGGCCCTCGTAGCACTGCAGGCGCACGAGTTCGGTGCCGAGCGCCGCGGCGAGCGCCTTCGCGGCCGTCGTCTTCCCCACCCCGGGCTCGCCCTCGAGCAGCAGCGGCCGGCCCAGTCGCAGCGCCAGGAACAGCGCCGTGGCGGTGCCCTCGTCGAGCAGGTAGTCCTGCACGTCGAACCGTCGGGTCAGCTCGTCGACGTCGGCGAAGTACGCATCCACGGCCGACCCGGTCACGACGCGTCCCGATCCTGGTCCTGGTCGAGCAGGGCCCGGTACCCGTCCCACGTGTCGACGTCGAGCGGGATGCGTTCGTCGACCGGGACCTCGAACACGTCGATGTCCGCGCGGTCGAACAGCTTCCACACCGCCTTGTCGCCGACGAGCGCGTCCAGGTCACCGAACACGCTGCGCCCCAACCACAGCGGATGGCCGGGACCGTCCACGTAGCGGCACATCCCGATGTTCTCCATCGCACCGCGCGCCACCAGGTCCCGCACCGTCCACGGCGTCACCCCGGGCTGGTCCCCCAGCAGCAGCACGAGGCCGGCGGAGAGCGGGTCGACCTCGCGCATCGCCGCCCGCACCGACGCCGAGCACCCGCTGCCGGCGTCGGCGCAGTGGACGACGGTGCAGCCGCGGAGGTCGACGAGGTCCTCGATCGCCTCGGCGGATCCGGGCACCGTCACCAGCAGTTGACGGAACCGGCAGGCCCGGGCCACTGCGAGGGTCGCGTCCAGCAGCGTCGCGCCGCGGTACGGCAGCAGTTGCTTGGGCCGCCCCAGCCGCCGCGACCCGCCCGCGGCCAGCACCAACCCGGTCACGAACATCGCGCACGCTCCTTCTCGTAGGCGCGGCGGCACCCGGGCGCGCAGAACCAGTAGTCCTCCCCGTCGATCTGCAGGTGCGGGGTGTCGTCGTCGACGATGACGGTCATGCCGCACACCGGGTCGATCACCGTCAACCGTTCGATCTCGGATTCCGCTGCGCCCGTGGAGGTTCGCTCCGCCAGATCCTCGACGCGGATCTCGTGGACCAGCTCCGCGAGGATCGCCAGCGCGATCTCGGCGGGCGTGCGCGCGCCGATCGCGAGTCCGGCCGGGGTGTGCACGACGCCGCGTTCGGCGGCACCCAGCGCGAGTTCGTCGAGGATCGCCGCCCCGCGCACCCGACTGGCGACCAGACCGACGTACCCGGCGCCCGCGTCCAGCGCCTCCCGGACCGCGCCCGGTTCGTCGCCACCGAGGCTGGCCACGACCACCGCGCACTCACCCTCGCTCGGCGTGGCCCCGCGCCGGACGTCGAGGTCGAGCGTCCCGGCCAGGTGCGCGACGGCGTCGGCGACCGGGCTCTCCCCGACCACCCGGACGATCGGGGCCGGCAGGCACGGCTGCAGGAAGATCTCCATCGCCCCACCGGACAGGCAGGGGTTGACCATGATCCGGGCGCCGGACACCTCGGGGTAGTCGGGTCCGCCGCCGGGCAGGATCCGCAGCAGCACACTCTCCCCCGCCTCGAGCGCGTCGGTCGCCGCCTGCCGCACCGAGTTCTGGGCGCAGTGACCGCCGACGAAGCCCTCGATCGTGCCGTCCGGCAACACGATTGCGCCGTCGCCGGGCGACGACGACGTCGGCTGCTGGGCGCGGACCACCGTCGCGCGCACGTAGGGGCGCCGCTCACCGGTCAACTGGGCGGCGCGCGCAGCGAGGTCCATTCGCATCTCCTTCTCAGATCGGCGGGGTAGCCCGACCCTGCATCGCCTCCCACACCCGTGACGGCGTCAGCGGCATGTCCGCGTGACGCACCCCGAACGGCTTCAACGCGTCGACGACGGCGTTCACCACCGCCGGCGGCGATCCGACGGTCGCGCTCTCCCCGATGCCCTTGGCCCCGATCGGGTGGTGCGGCGACGGCGTGACCGTGTACCCCGTCTCGAGGCGCGGCACCTCGACCGCGGTGGGGATCAGGTAGTCCATCAGCGAGCCGCCGAGACAGTTGCCGTCCTCGTCGAACGCGACGATCTCCATGAGCGCCATGCCGATTCCGTCGGTGATCCCGCCGTGCACCTGCCCCTCGATGATCATCGGATTGATGCGGGTGCCGCAGTCGTCCACCGCGAGGAAGCGGCGCACCTTCACCTCACCGGTGCCCGGGTCGACGTCGACGACGCAGAAGTACGCGCCGTACGGGTAGGTGAGATTCTCCGGGTTGTAACAGATCTGGGCGTCGAGTCCGCCCTCGATGCCGTCGGGAAGGTCCCCGGCGCCGTACGAGCGCATCGCGATGTCCTGGATCGTCACCGCCGCCGACGGGTCGCCCTTCACGTGGAAGTTCCCCTTCTCCCACTCCAGGTCGGCCACCGACACCTCGAGCATGCCGGACGCGATGATCCGCGCCTTGTCACGGACCTTGCGGGCCACCAGCGCGGCTGCCGCTCCGGACACCGGGGTGGACCGGCTGCCGTACGTGCCGAGCCCGAACGGGGTGTTGTCGGTGTCGCCGTGGACCACGTCGATGTCCTCGGGCGGGATGCCGAGTTCCTCCGCGACGATCTGCGCGAACGTCGTCTCGTGCCCCTGCCCCTGGGTCTGCACCGAGATCCGGACGACCGCCTTGCCGGTGGGGTGCACGGTCAGCTCGCAGCCGTCGGCCATGCCGAGGCCGAGGATGTCCATGTCCTTGCGCGGCCCGGCGCCGACGGCCTCGGTGAAGAACGACATCCCGATGCCCATCAGTTCGCCGCGCTCGCGTCGCTCGGCCTGCTCGCGGCGCAGGTCGTCGTAGCCGATCATGTCCATGGCCTTGCGCATCGTCGTCGCGTAGTCGCCGGAGTCGTATTTCCATCCGGTCTTCGACGTGTACGGGAACTGGTCGGGTCGCAGCAGGTTCTTCAGCCGCAACTCGGCGGGGTCCATGCCGAGGTCGAAGGCGAGACAGTCCACGAGTCGCTCGACGAGGTACACGGCCTCGGTGATGCGGAACGAGCACGCGTACGCCACACCGCCCGGCGCCTTGTTCGTGTAGACCGCGGTCATCTTGCAGTACGCGGCCTCGAGGTCGTAGCTGCCGGTGAACACCCCGAAGAATCCGGCGGGGTACTTCACCGGTGCCGCGGTGCCGTTGAACGCGCCGTGGTCGGCGAGGACGTCGGTGCGGACCGCGAGGATCTTCCCCTCGGCGGTCGCGGCGATCTCGCCGACCATGATGTAGTCGCGCGCGAAGCCGGTGCTGGTGAGGTTCTCGCTGCGGTCCTCCATCCACTTGACGGGCTTGCCGGTGAGCAGCGACCCGACGATTGCGCACACGTAGCCCGGGTAGATGGGCACCTTGTTGCCGAAGCCGCCGCCGATGTCCGGCGAGATGACGCGGATCTTGTGCTCGGGCAGCCCCGCGACCAGCGCATACAGCGTGCGGTGCGCGTGCGGGGCCTGGCTGGTGGACCACAGCGTGAGCTTGCCGTCGACGGCGTCGTAGTCGGCGACCGCACCGCACGTCTCCATCGGCGCGGGATGCACGCGCGGATAGACGATCTCCTGCCGCACCACCACGTCGGCCCTCGCGAAGACCGCCTCGGTGGCGTCGGAATCACCTGTCTCCCAGTCGAAGCAGTGGTTGTCGGTCTTGCCGTCCAGGTCGGTGCGGATGACCGGCGCGTCGGGCGAGAGCGCGGTCCGCGCGTCGATCACCGGGTCCAGTGGTTCGTACTCGACGTCGATGAGTTCGAGCGCGTCGCGGGCCGAGTACCGGTCCTCGGCGACGACGAACGCCACCTCCTGCCCCTGGAACCGCACCTTGTCGGTCGCGAGGACCGCCTGCACGTCCTGGGACAGCGTCGGCATCCACGCCAGACCCTTCTCCGCGAGGTCGGCGCCGGTGACGACCGCCGCGACCTTGGGATGCGCCTGCGCCGCCGTGATGTCCACACGCACCACGCGCGCGTGCGCGATCGGCGAGCGCAGGATCGCCAGGTGCAGCATGCCGGGCAGTTGGACATCGTCGACGTAGTGTCCCTGGCCGCGGATGAACCGCGGGTCCTCCTTGCGGAGCATCCGGCCGTGCCCGCAGGGCTTGCCGTCGTTGGAGACGCTGTCCGGATCGGCCGTCCCGGGGGTCTCGTCGAGCGTGGTCACGTCGTTCCTCCCGTCGTGACGGTGTCGGTGGTCGCCCCGCCGTGCTCGGCGGCCCACCGGACCGAGCGGACGATCGTGGTGTAACCGGTGCAGCGGCAGATCTGGCCGGAGATGGCCTCGCGGATGGTCTGCTCGTCGGGGTCCGGGTCGCGGTCGAGCAGGGCGCGGGCGGTGATCATCATCCCGGGTGTGCAGAATCCGCACTGCAGTCCGTGGCACTGCATGAAGCCTTCCTGCACGGGGTCCAGGACACCGTCAGCCGCCAACCCTTCCACGGTGCGCACGTCGCGTCCGCCGGCCATGACCGCCAGCATCGTGCACGACTTCACCGGTTCGCCGTCCACCGACACCACGCACGTCCCGCAGTTGCTGGTGTCGCAGCCCCAGTGGGTTCCGGTGAGCCCCAGCCGGTCTCGCAGGAAGTGCACTAGCAGCATGCGCGGTTCGACGTCCTCGGTCACCTCGGTGCCGTTGACCGTCATCGTCACCTGCATCTCACGTCTCCGTTCGTGTGGCTGCGGCCCGGTCGGCGGCGGTGCGCAGCGAGCGCACGGTCAGTTCGGCGGCGAGGTGCCGCTTGTAGGCGGCGGTGCCGCGCGGGTCGGTGACCGGTTCGCACGCCTGCCCGGCGAGTTCACCGGCCCGCCGGAACGTCTCCTCGGTGGCCGGTCGGCCACGCAGGAACTCGCCGATCGCGGCCACCTGCTCGGCGTCCGGTTCCACCGCGGTGAGCCCGACGGTGGCCCCACCGATCCGGTCGCCGTCCAGCCACAGCGCGGCACCCGCGGCGGCGATGGCCCAGTCCCCCACGCGCCGTTCCACTTTCGTGTAGGCGCTCGATCCGCCCTGCCCCCGCGGTATCCGGACCTCGATCAGGATCTCGTTGCCGCGCACCACGGTCTCGTACGGCCCGACCAGGAAGTCCGCCATCGGCACCTCGCGCACGCCGGTCGGCCCGCGGATGACGCACACGGCACCGACCACCGAGCACACCGTCGTCAGGTCCTCCGCCGGATCGGCCTGGCACAGCGAGCCGCCGATGGTGCCGCGGTTACGGACCACCGGGTCGGCGATCACCTTCTCGGCGTCCCGGAAGATCGGGAACACCGCAGCCAGGTCGTCGGACTCGAGGATCTGACGGTGCCGGACCATCGCGCCGATACGTACCCCGTCTGCGCCGTTCACGTCCACGTCGATGTGGCCGAGTTCGTCGACGAGGTCGTTGATGTCGATGAGGTACTCGGGGTTGGCCAGGCGCAGCTTCATCATCGGCAGCAGGCTGTGCCCGCCGGCGACGACCCGCGCCTCGTCCCCCAGGCGGTCGAGCAGTGCGATGGCGTTCTCGACGTCGGTGGCGCGCTCGTATTCGAACAGTCCCGGAACCTGCATGTGGCACTCCTCACAGAGCGGGATGGTTACAGCGTGTGCCCCTCCGGTCGCGGGCGTCAAGCACGATTCAGCGATCACTTGATCGCGGTGCCGACTCGTCCGTCGTGATCATCCGGATTGTTCGTGGTGGATACGTCCGTGCAGGTCACGCAGGGGTCGACCGTGACCGCCCCATGTGTGCGCGATGATCTCGGCGGCGATCGAGACCGCGGTCTCCTCCGGGGTGCGGGCACCGAGGTCGAGCCCGATCGGGCTCGACAGCCGGGACAGTTCGGCGTCGGTGAGCCCGGCCTCGCGCAGCCGGGCGAGCCGATCCAGGTGGGTGCGCTCGGACCCCATCGCTCCCACGTACCCCACCTCAGGCAGCCGCAGCGCGACCTCGAGCAGCGGGACGTCGAACTTGGGGTCGTGGGTGAGCACGCAGATCACCGTGCGGCCGTCGATCGCGCCGGCCTGGGCCTGCCCCGCCAGGTATCGGTGCGGCCAGTCGACGATCACCTCGTCGGCGGTCGGGAACCGATTCGCGGTCGCGAACACCGGCCGCGCGTCGCACACGGTGACGCGGTAGCCGAGGAAGGCGCCCTGCCGCGCGACCGCGGCCGCGAAGTCGATCGCGCCGAACACCAGCATCCGCGGCGGCGGCGCGTGGCTCGCGACGAACACCCGCAGGCCCTGACCGCGGCGCTGCCCGTCCGGGCCGTACTCGAGCACCGCGGTCCGGCCCGCCGCGAGCAGGCCGCGCCCGTCGTCGGTGACGGCTTGGTCGGCGCGGGCCGAGCCGAGCGTTCCGCTCGTCGCGTCGGGGCGGATGACAAGGTGGCGGCCGACGCGGCCACCGTCCGTCCGATCGGTGTCCTCGACGACGGTGGCCACCGCGACCGGCCGCCGCTCCTCGATGTCGGCGGCGACCGCATCGAGATCCGGGAAGGTGCGGCGCGAGACCGGTTCGACGAACACGTCGAGGATGCCGCCGCACGTGAGCCCCACCGCGAACGCGTCCTCGTCACTCACGCCGTACCGCTCGAGGACCGGGTCGCCCGTCGCCACGACCTCCGAGGCCAACTCGTAGACGGCGCCCTCCACGCATCCGCCCGACACCGAACCGGCGACCCGACCGTCCGGCGCGACCACCATCGCCGCTCCCGGGTCGCGCGGCGCGGACCGGAAAGTCGCCACGACGGTGCCCAGTCCGGCGGTGCCGCCGGACCGCCAGACTTCGAGCAGATCGGACAAGACGTCGCGCATCGCCTCAGCCTCCAGCTCCGGCCGTCGCCGCTGGTGAGACCGGGTCATTCGCGGGTTGCGGGCGGGGACGCCGTCGTAGGCTCGGAGGCGTGACTCCCGCTCAACTGCGAGCCTATTCCGCGGTGGTGCGGCTCGGATCGGTTCGGGCGGCAGCGCGTGAATTGGGCATGACGGATTCGGGCGTCTCGATGCATATCGCCCAGCTCCGCAAGGAACTCGACGACCCGCTGTACTGTCGCCGACCGTCCGGTCTGGCCTTCACACCCGGCGGGCTGCGCCTCGCGAGCCGCGCCGTCGAGATCCTGGGACTGCAGCAACAGACGGCGCTCGAGGTCAGTCAGGCCGGACACGGACGACGCCTCCTCCGGATCGCCGCGTCGCCGCTGTTCGCCGAGCACGCCGCGCCCGGTCTCATCGACCTGTTCGCCGGGCGCGCGAAGGACCTCTCGGTGGAACTGAGCGTCCACCCCGTCCGGCAGTTCGGGAGCCTCATCTCGTCGCGCGCCGTCGACGTCGCCCTGGGCCCGCGGACACTCGGCGACCGCCAACCGCTGTGCGTGCACCCGTTCCTGCACTACGAGGTGCTCACGGTGTGCGCGCCGGAGAACCCGATGGCCCACACCCGTCCCACCCTGCAGCGGCTGCGGGAACAGCCGTGGTTCCTCGGGCCGTCCGCCGCCGGCGGCGAAGGGGTGATGCGGCACATGCTGCGCCTGCTCGACATCCCCCGGGACCGGCAGCGGATCTTCCAGAGCGACGCCGCGGCCGTCGAGGCTGTCCGACGCTCGTCCGCCCTGACGCTTGCGCTCGGCTTCGCCGTCAACGACGAACTGTCCGACGGCGCCCTCGGTCTCGTCGAGGGACCGGACCTGCGCGCGGCCGGCGAGTGGTGTGCCACCACACTGCACCATCAGCACCTGCAGCCCGCCGCGTCCGAACTGCTGCACTTCGTCAGCACCCCCCGCTGCATCCAGGCCATGATCCGCGGCACCGGCGTAGAGGTCACCCACTTCAAGCCGAAGGTGCACGTGACACTCTGGAGCTGACACCGCACGACCCGGATGCGTGGTTCATCCCCGTTGAACGGGTATGCTCTTGCCCGCGCCTCCGTAGCTCAGTTGGATAGAGCAAGAGCCTTCTAATCTCTAGGTCGCAGGTTCGATTCCTGCCGGGGGCACTCCACGACAGCTCGGACTAACCCGGACCGGAGCGGCATCCGCCGGCAGTCAGTCCTCTGTCTCCGCGAGGTCGACCACGACGGCGTCGACCATCTTCTTCGAGTGCTCCTCGACCATCACCTCGTGCGCCTGCAGAGCGTGTTCCTCGGTCGCGGAGCACACCTCGTCGATTCGGTGGTGGTTCCGGTCGAACACGGCGGTCTGGAAGATCATGGGCTGCGGGTAGTCCCCCAGCTCGATGTCGACTCCCATCCAGATCGTCGAGACGACGAGAGCCTCGGCCGGGTTCGACGCGTCCGCGATGCTCGTGCGGGCCACCCGGTCGAGGCCCTGCCCGATCAGATCGCGCGCCTCGTCGTGGGTGATCATCGCGCCCTGCCGGTCGTAGAACTGCGGATCCTCGTCGTTCACTTTCGCCCTCCCGGTAGCGGTCGACCTCGATGCCATCGTACGTGTCCGGGAGCGTCGACCTCGAGTCGCGCCGGCCGGATTCTTTACGGCCGCAACCACTGTGACGAGGGCGCACTCGGCCGAGTCTCGACGTGGTGCAGTCAGTCGGTACACAGCGGTTCGAGGACGCGGACGAGCTGACGCGAATCGAACGGATGCGCCGGCAGGTCGATACTGTCCACGCCGGAACCGCCGGACGCCGTCGTGTGCACAACCCCTCCACGGTGTTCCGGCGCGGACACCCGGATCATCGGCCCGTCGACCCCGTCGACGACTGCGATGCGATGTACACCGAGGAGCAGGACCGGATCGTCGTCGCGACCGAATTCCGGAGACACCCCCAACGCCTCCTCGGCAATGCGGGTCACGCGTTCGAGGATTCTGCGCGCATCGTGCCGCGATGCCTCCATGTGTGTGACCCCGCGAACCCGTGCGGGCCGCGAAACCGCGCCGTCGAAGCCGAACAGATCGGTTCCCTCGAGGCTTCCGCTGATCTCGGCTCGCAGCATCCGCGGATGCGGCACCCCCCAGAACAGGCGCAGGGTGGTGACCGTCAGCGCCGCCAGGCGGCGAGTCTTTCGCATCTTCCTGTCCACATAGAACGACGACGATCCACCGTCACCCGGATCGTCCGGCAGATACGTCGGGCGGTTCCAGCCGAGGGAACACAGCAGGTCCTCGTCCTGCGGGGTGTGCCGGTATCGGGGCGCGAGATACGCGTTGGACACGACCTCGGCGCGCATGAACGGTTTGCACCAACGCAAGAACTGGACGTACGGCGCTGCCCCGTCGCCGACCCGGGCCTCGTGCCAGTCGAAGATCACGAAGTCGTCGACCTGCATCGCTGCAAAGTGGTCCGCGAGCCGACGCTGAAAACCCGCCCACGCCTCGTCGACGGACTCGTATCCATCGGCGCCTTCGCCCACCATCTCCCCCTTCAACCGATCCACCCCCGGAACACCGAATGAAGAGGTGTCCGTGTCGCGGTCACGGTAGCCGCCGACACTGACAGGTCGGTACCAATATGTCTTCGGGGAAAGGGTTCTCGCCGTCAGTACACGTCCCGCACGTAGCGCTTCTCCGCGGCGAGCGCCTTGACGTATGCCTCGGCGCTGCGGGGGGCGAGGCGGCCGTGCTGGGCGACGATGCCGCAGAGTGCCTGATCGACATCGCGGGCCATCCGGTTCGCGTCGCCGCAGACGTAGAAGTGCGCGCCGTTCTGCAGCCACTCCCACAATTGGGCACCCCGTTCGCGCATCCGGTCCTGGACATAGACCTTGGCGGTCTGGTCGCGGGAGAACGCCAGGTCGAGTTCGGTGAGGAATCCGTCCCGGCACAGTTCCTCGATCTCCTCGCGGTAGTAGAAGTCGGTGGCGGCGTGCTGCTCGCCGAAGAACAGCCAGTTCGGTCCGGTGTGGCCGAGTGCCCGGCGCTCGTGCAGGAACGCGCGGAACGGGGCGATGCCGGTTCCGGGCCCGACCATGATCATCGGGGTGTCGGAGTCCGCCGGGGGCCGGAAGTGGCGTGACTTCTGCACGTAGACGCCGATGTCGTCGTTCGCGGCGCGGTCGGCCAGGTAGGTCGAGCACACGCCGCGGCGCGGCACACCGAACACGTTGTACCGGACCGCCGAGACCGTCAGCTGCACTTCGCGGGGGCTCTCCTTCGGGCTGGACGAGATGGAATACAGCCGCGGCTGAAGGGGTTTCAGCACGGTCAGCCACTCGTCGGCGGAGGCGCGGACGGGGGTCCGTGTGAGCAGGTCGAGGGACTGGCGGCCCCACGACCAGTCGTCGAGCATCGTCTTGTTCTCGGGCTTCGTCAGCTCGGCGAGGTCGGCGTCGCGGGTCCGCTCGTGGACGAAGCGCAGCAGATCGGGCGTGATGCGGGTGATCTCCAGCCGCTCGACCAGCGCCGTGCGCAGCGTCATCGTGCCGTGGTCCGCGAGTTCGACCGTCGTCCCACCGTCGAGTCCGGTGGCGCCGAGCCACTCGTCGACGAACGGCGCGCCGTTGCGGGGCCACACCCCGAGTGCGTCACCCGCCTCGTAGTCGAGGGTCCCCTCGGGGAGGTGGAAGCCGAACTGCCGCACATCCTTCGCCGACCCGGGCATCGACAGGGTGACGTTGCGGGTCAGCGAGGTGAGCAGCGGCGCCTTCCTGCTGTACCGGGACGCCGCATCCGGCCGCTCCGACGGCCGCGCGGGCGACGCCGTGATCGCCGGCGCCGCGACCGGTGCCGCGCCCTCGGCCGTCCCGGAGTCGACGACGGCGGGCGTGGCCCGCAGCGCGTCGGTCACGGCGGCGAGCCACCCGGCGGCGGTGTCGTCGTAGTCGGGTTCGCAGTCGACCCGGTCGAGGAGGCGGGTGGCGCCGAGTTCGGCGAGTCGGGCGTCGAGTTTGCGTCCGTGGCCGCAGAAGTCGTCGTAGTTGGAGTCCCCGAACGCGAGCACCGCGTACCGGGTGTCGGCGAGCCGCGGCGCGTCGTCCGCCGACAGCGCGCCCCACAACCCACCGCCGTTGTCCGGCGGGTCGCCGTCGCCGTAAGTGCTGGTGATCACCAGCAGTTCACGGGTGCCCGCGAGGTCCGCGGCCGGGAACTCGTCCATGCCGTGCAGCGCGACCGGGAGCCCCGCCTCGCGGAGGGCGCCGGCGCACGCGGTGGCGACCTCCTCGGCGTTGCCGGTCTGCGACGCCCAGATCACCACGATCGGCGCACGCTCGGCCACGGGGTCGCCGGGCGGGTAACCGGGCAGCGAAGGCAGGTCACCGGGAACCGCGGTGCGGGAGAACGCCCCCGCCAGCACCCCGTCCACCCACGCGCGGGTGCCGGGCGCGAACGGGGCCTGGGCCGGCAACACCGGGACCCCGGAGGCGCCCCCGGCGGTCTCGGTGCGCAGCGCGCTGAGCAGTCCGGTGAGGTAGCGGCGTTCCAGCGGGTTCAGCTCGGGCGCGGGCTCGTCGGTCACACCGAGGATGTCGGCGAGGTCGTCGAGTCGGGACACACTGATCTCCTGCCTCGAGGGCGGCGCGGCGGCGGAGGACGATGCCTGCGCCGGGGCGTCGGGGACGGCGTCGGCGGGGTCGACTGCATCCTCGACCTTGACGAGAGCGACTGCGCAGCATTTGAACTCGGGTTGCTGCGAGGCCGGATCGACGGCGTCGTTGGTGACGGCGTTGATCGCGAGGTACTCGCCGAATACGTCGTTCCAGTGGAACGGGGCGAAGCAGTTTCCGGGCCGGACCCGGTCGGTGACCACCGCCGGCAGCACGGCGCGGCCGCGGCGGGACGCCACCTCGATCCGGTCCCCGTCCGCGATCCCGAGGCGCTCGGCGTCCTCGGGGTGCATCTCGACGAACGGGCCGGAATTGAGCTTGTTCAGCTTGGCAACCTTGCCGGTCTTGGTCATCGTGTGCCACTGGTGCGCCACCCGGCCGGTGTTCAGCAGGAAGGGGAAGTCGTCGTCGGGCATCTCGGCGGGCAGCATGTGCGGGCGGGCGAAGAACGCTGCGCGCCCGCTCCCGGTCGGGAAGGCGAGGCGCGGCGTGGTGCCGTCGTCGCGGACCAGGAGGGTCTGGCTGACACCGTCGTTGAGGTAGCGGATCGGGTGACGGTCGGTGTCGACGCCGGGCGGGCACGGCCACTGGATCGGGGTCTGCCGCAGTCGTTCGTAGGTGACACCGCGCAGGTCGTAGCCGGTCCTCGGGTTCCAGAACTGCTTGATCTCCTCGAACACCTCCTCCGACGAGGAGTAGGTGAAGGCGTCCGAATAGCCCATCTCGCAGGCAATCCGGGCGATGATCTGCCAGTCCGGGAGCGCCTGCCCGGGCGGGTCGACGGCCTGCCGGAACAGGGTGAGGTTGCGCTCGGAGTTGATCATCACCCCGTCCGACTCGGTCCACAGCGCCGCCGGCAGCAGGATGTCGGCGTAGTCGTTGGTCTCGGTGTCCAGGAACGCGTCCTGCGTGATCACCAGTTCGGCCTTCTCCAGGCCGGCGAGGACGGTCTTGCGGTTGGCAACGGTGGCAACAGGATTCGTGCAGATGATCCAGCAGGCCTTGATCTCGCCGTCGGCCATACGGGAGAACATGTCGATCGTGCCGCCGCCGACCTCGGTGCGCAGGGTTCCGCGGGGTACGCCCCACCGGTCCTCGACGAACTCCCGGTCGGAGTCGGACGTCACCGCCCGCTGGCCGGGCAGCCCCGGACCCATGTAGCCCATCTCGCGGCCGCCCATCGCGTTCGGTTGCCCGGTGAGCGAGAACGGTCCGCTGCCGGGTCGGCAGATCGCGCCGGTCGCCAGGTGCAGGTTGCAGATCGCATTGGTGTTCCAGGTGCCGTGCGTGCTCTGGTTCAGCCCCATCGTCCAGCAACTCGTCCAGTTGCCGGCCTCACCGATCCACCGCGCCGCCTGCCGGATATCGGCCTCGGGGATGCCGGTGATCTCGCCGACCCGGTCCGGGGTGTAGTCGGCGAGGAAGTCCGGCATCGCATCCCAGCCCTCGGTGAACTCGGCGATGAACTCCGGATCGGTGTGACCGTTCGCGACGATCAGGTGCAGGAGTCCGTTGAGCAGCGCCAGATCCGTGCCCGGGGCGATCTGGAGGTACAGGTCGGCCTTGTCCGCGGTCGCGGTGCGCCGCGGGTCGACGACGATCAGCTTCGCGCCCGCCTTGACCCGTTCCATCATCCGCAGGAGCAGGATCGGGTGACAGTCGGCCATGTTGGCGCCGATGACGAAGAAGACGTCGGCGTGGTCGAAGTCCTGGTACGACCCGGGCGGCCCGTCGGCTCCGAGGGACTGCTTGTACCCGGTCCCGGCGCTGGCCATGCACAGCCGCGAGTTCGACTCGATCCGGTTGGTGCCGATGAACCCCTTGGCCAGCTTGTTCGACAGGTACTGGGCCTCGAGCGACATCTGCCCGGAGACGTAGAACGCGACCGCGTCGGGCCCGTGCTCGTCGACGATCGCCCGCAGTCGCGCTGCCGTCTCGACGATCACGGCGTCCATGCCGACGGCCTCGACCGGCGCACCCCGCACGGAACGCCGGTACGGCGTCTCCATCCGCCCCGGGCCGGCCAGCATGTCGGCGGTGGTCGCGCCCTTGGTGCACAGACGTCCGGTGTTCGTGGGATGGGTCGTGTCGCCGGACGACTTCACGACCCGCCGGCGCCCCGACTCGGGATCCGCGGTGATCTGGAGGACCATCCCGCACCCCACCCCGCAGTAGGCGCACAGCGTGTCCACGTTCGTGATGTCGGAGCCCACAGTTCGACCGCCCTCCTCTGCCGGTGCCACGACAGCTGAGGACGATCATCGCGATCGGATGTTTCCGCGCCTTGGATCGGTTGTTTCCGTCCGGTGACGCTTTGCACCCGGAAACCACGCACCGGCTGTGCGTGAACGGAAACGCCGAACACGAACGCGGCCCGCCCCCGGTGACGGGAACGGGCCGCGTGTCATGAACTAGCCGGCGTCACTCGCCGTCGACGGTCTCGGTGAATCCCTCGGGGGTGTTGAAGCCCTCTAGGCGCTGCTCACCGGTGTCCGCCGGGTCGGGGCGGTCGACCATGTCCGCGGCAGCCATCTTCATGTTGGTGAGATCGGTTCGCATGTAGATGACGTTGTAGCGATCCCACGTGGTCAGTACGAAGTACAGATCCTTGCCCGTCGACCACGGGTGCATGAAGCCGCCGTACAGCCCCGGCAGCGTGGCGGAGCCGATGAGGGTCTGCGATCCGCTCCAATGCACCAGATCCGACGACTGACGAATCTTCAGGCCGCCCACGTCCGAGTACATCCCGATGTACTTCTGCAGGTACTCGTTCCACTGCACCGACAGCTCACTGACCGGCGACTCGATCACAGGCACCGCGGCCGCGATGTTCGTAGACCAGCCGGATCCGTCCCAGTACCGGTATTCACCCGGGGTGACCATGGCGGTCGGGTTCGCCGGCACACGAGCCAGGTGCGCTGCACCGGAACGCCCTGACGGCGTGCCGAGTTCGTAGACGAAGCCGTCGCCGCGGTCCGGCACGAAGGCGCTCATCTGCCAGTTCTCGTTACTCGACGAGAACGCCGGAACGCCGTCGATCGGAGTGGGGAAGGCGTCTGTCCGATTGACCCGCACGGTCTGCGGGTCCGTCTGCCAGGTCTCGCCGTTGTCGGCCGAGACGGCGAGTCCAGAGTAGTTGGTGGTCCACTCGCCCGGCGTGTCCCAGGACCGAACGGACATCCAACGCACGTACTGCTTACCGTCGACCGCCACACCGCCGGTGGGGATGACGGTGAATTCCGGCCAGCCTCCTGGTTCGGTCGAGAGCAGGCCCTGGATGACCTGCTTGGAGAATCCGCGCGACGCCAACGGTGAGCTGTCGATCTTCATGCCATCAGTCAGCGTGGTGTCGGCGCTACGGAACAGAACATTGCTGCGCCACTGGTCGCCTCCGACGCCGCACGCGCCGACGGTGTCACCGAACAGCATCATCACGCCATGCTCGTTGCCCGGCTTGTCGTTGTCCCACATGATTCCGAGGTCGGTACCCGAGACGCTGAATCGGTTGATGCTGTCGCTGGAGCTGCCCGGCCCGGTGACCATCTCGATGGCCTTGGTCTTGCCTGTGAGCACCGGCAGTGCGCCGTTGGGTGCGCCCGTGATCCACGGCAGCGAGTTCATCAACGACCCCGTCGCGCTGCCCAGGCTGCCCGAACTCAGGCTGCCGAGGCTGCCGGAACTCCCGGCGCTGCCCGAACTTCCGGAGCTGCCGGAGCTGCCGCCGTTCTGCCCGCACGGTCCACCGACCGCGCCGGCCGGTGTGGCCATTCCCACCGACAGTCCCACTGTCAGTGCGGCCGCCGACAGCGCCGCGGTCCACCCCCGATTCACTGCTCTCACAGACTGCTTCCTTCCAGTCAGCGGGAGGCAATCCGTGCGCGGCCCATCGCGCTCTCCCCCCGAAGATGTGCATCGATCAACAGCAAACCATGTCATACCCAAGACTTTCGCGTTACCGAAGTGAATGGTGTGAAAATTGAGACTCAGCGGCGTGCGCCGATTCGTCGGCCACCACCGGGATCGCGGCCGTCGTTCCGGCGCCATTCGCCCAGGTGCGCCCGCTTGGTAACACGATGTTTACACGTGGCTAATCTCACTTTCCCCAGGTAACCGTCGAATTCGTTGCACTTGGCGGACTACCCTGTAACAGAAAGATTAAAAAGTTCTCACGGAATCAGGTAGGTGAAAGTTGTCTGTACGCGACCGCGTTGAGGAGATCTACAAGCAGGTACTCCTTCGCAATGCTGGCGAACCGGAGTTCCACCAGGCGGTCGCCGAGGTCTTCGAATCGCTTACCGTCGTGCTCGATCGGCACCCGAACTACGCCGACAGCGCCCTGATCGAGCGTCTGTGCGAGCCCGAGCGGCAGATCATCTTCCGTGTTCCGTGGCAGGACGACAACGGCAACATCCACGTCAACCGTGGATTCCGCGTGCAGTACAACAGCGTGCTCGGCCCCTACAAGGGCGGCCTGCGCTTCCACCCGAGCGTCAACCTCGGCATCGTGAAGTTCCTCGGTTTCGAGCAGATCTTCAAGAACTCCCTCACCGGCCTGCCCATCGGCGGCGGCAAGGGCGGCTCCGACTTCGACCCCAAGGGCAAGTCCGAGGCCGAGATCATGCGCTTCTGCCAGTCCTTCATGACCGAACTGCAGCGCCACATCGGCGAGTACACCGACGTCCCCGCGGGTGACATCGGCGTCGGCGGCCGCGAGATCGGCTACCTGTTCGGCCAGTACAAGCGCCTCAACAACTCCTACGAGTCGGGCGTCCTCACCGGCAAGGGGCTCACCTGGGGTGGCTCGATGGTCCGCAAGGAGGCCACCGGCTACGGTGCCGCCTACTTCGTCGCCGAGATGATGGCCGCCAAGGGCGAGTCCGTCGAGGGCAAGAAGGCCGTCGTGTCCGGCTCGGGCAACGTCGCGATCTACGCCATCGAGAAGCTCCACCAGCTCGGCGGCACGGCCATCGCCTGCTCCGACTCCTCGGGCTACATCGTCGACAACGCCGGCATCGACCTCGACCTGCTCAAGGAGATCAAGGAGGTCCGTCGCGGCCGCATCTCCGAGTACGTCGACGAGCGTCCCGACGCCCAGTACTTCCCGGGCGGCAACATCTGGAACGTGCCGTGTGACATCGCGCTGCCGTGTGCCACGCAGAACGAACTCGACGACGTCGCCGCGAAGGCCCTGGTGAACAACGGCGTCAAGGCCGTCGCCGAGGGCGCCAACATGCCCACCACCCCGGGCGGCATCGCGGTGTTCCGCGAGGCCGGCATCGCGTTCGCGCCGGGCAAGGCCGCCAACGCCGGTGGCGTCGCGACCTCCGCGCTCGAGATGCAGCAGAACGCATCGCGCGACTCCTGGAGCTTCTCCTACACGGACGAGCGCCTGTCGAAGATCATGCGCGGCATCCACGAGCGCTGCTCCACCACGGCCGAGGAGTACGGCAAGCCGGGCGACTACGTCCTGGGCGCCAACATCGCCGGCTTCGTGAAGGTCGCCGACGCCATGTTCGCCATGGGCGTCATCTGATCTACCCACACACAGGATCGGGCCCGGCACCAGTCACAGGTGCCGGGCCCGATCTCTCTGTCCGGGTTCAGCTCTCGTCGGCCGCCGGCCGTTCCCCGTCCTCGCGCGCCTTCTTGGCGGCCTCGCGCATCTCGATGCCGTCGGTGATCCAGTCCCCCACTTCCCGGGTGACGTCCCGCACGGCCCCCGCGATGATCACCGCGATCCTGCCGACGTGTGTGGCCGCGGACTCGGTCAGTTCCTGCACCGTGTCCTTGCCCCGCTCGAACTTCCCCACCATGTCCGACGTGCCTCTCATGCAGCGGTCTTCCGACGCTCGACGATAACACCGCGCACCGGCGCCGGGCCGGTGAGCGACGGCGGCAGCGCCAACCGGAAGATCTTGGCCCACACGGTGCCGATCTGCCGGAAGAAGCCTCCGGTGTTGTACGGCAGGCCGTAGCGTTCGCACAGTTCCCGCACCCGCGGCGCCATCTCCGGGTACCGGTGTGCCGGAATGTCCGGGAACAGGTGATGTTCGATCTGGTGCGACAGGTTGCCGGACATGATGTGGAACAGCGGGCTTCCGGTGATGTTCGCGCTGCCGAGCATCTGTCGCAGGTACCACTGGCCGCGGGTCTCGTCGGCGGTCTCCTCCTCGGTGAAACTCTGCACCCCGGAGGGGAAGTGGCCGCAGAAGATGATCGAGTAGGCCCACACGTTGCGGACCACGTTCGCGGCCGCATTCCCGAGCAGCGTCGAGACGAACAGCGGGCCGGTCAGCGCCGGGAACAGCACGTAGTCCTTGAGCACCTGCCGTCCGGCCTTGCGCCACCACCCCTGCACGAGTGGTCTGACGTCGGCCCAACTCCGCTTGCCCTGGATCACGTTCTCGGCCTCGAGGTCGTGCAGCATCACGCCCCACTCGAACAGGAACATCAGCCCGGTCGCGTACAGCGGGTTGCCCAGGTAGTAGGGGTTCCAGCGCTGCGCGTCGTCCATCCGCAGGACTCCGTAACCGATGTCGCGGTCGCGTCCGACGATGTTCGTGTACGTGTGGTGCAGGTAGTTGTGCGAGTGCTTCCACTGGTCCGCCGGGCACACGGTGTCCCACTCGAACACCCGCGAGTTCAGGCCGGGCTCGCGCATCCAGTCGTATTGGCCGTGCATGACGTTGTGCCCGATCTCCATGTTGTCGAGGATCTTCGAGATCGACAGTGCGCCGACGCCGGCCAACCAGAACGGCGGCAGGAAGCCCAGGTACAGCAGGCCGCGGCCGGCGACCTCGAAACCGCGCTGCGCCTTGATGATCCGGTAGATGTACTCGCGGTCGGCGGCGCCGAGATCGGCGACGACCTCGTCACGCAGCGCATCGAGTTCTCGCCCGAGCGCCTCGACGTCGTCGTACCCGATCACCGTGACCTCGTCGGGCGGCGCGGGGTCGCGAGTCCCGAACCGTAGGAACCCGGGCATGGCCAGGAACCCGGGAAGGCTGATTCCGAACATGGGTTTCTCCTCTGATCGTGGTGGCCGGTGCGGTCAGACGTCGATCTCGACGTCGCCGACCGGTGCCGAGATGCACAGTTGGATCGGCTGGTCCGGGTCGTCGTGGGTGGCGCCGGTGCGGAGGTCGCGGGTGCGTCCGGACCGTTTGACCGCGGTGCACGAGAAGCAGATCCCCATCCGGCAGCCGTACACGGGTTGCAGGCCCGCGGCCTCGGCCTGCGCGAGCAGGCTGACCCCGGTGTTCTCAGCGGTGACGCCGCTGCGCGCGAAGCACACGACGCCCTCCGCGGGCCCCGCCGGCGTCGGCGGGTCGACCCGGAACAGTTCGGTGTGCATCTGTTCACCGAATCCTCCGGCCGCGAGCAGGTCCCGGACCGACGCGGAGAGCGTGTCCGGCCCGCACACGAACACCTCCGATTCCGGCCCGAACCACGGGGCGACGGCGTCGAGGTGTTCGCGCCGGAAGCGGCCCTCGACCGGGGTCTCGACGACGCGAACGGTCACGTTGTCGCGCGCCTCCCCGATCGCCCGCAGTTCACCGAGGACCGGGACGTCCTCGAGCATCCGGGTGTAGTGCAGGAACGCGACCGGGCCGGTGAATCCCTCATCGACGAGCGTGCGCAGCATCGACAGCACCGGGGTGATCCCACTACCCCCGCTGACGAGGACCACCCGCGACGGCCGCGGTGCCGGCATCACGAATTCCCCTGCCGCCGTGGACAGGTCGACGACCATACCCTCGACCGCCTCTCGGACGAGGTACTGCGAGACGAGCCCATCGGGGTGCGCCCGCACGATCAGCCGGATCGAGTCGCGCGGCCCGCACTCCGCCCCGGTAGGCGAGTAGCACCGCGTATGACGCACCCCGTCGATCACGACCCCGACCTGCACGAACTGACCCGACCGGAATCCGCGCCATTGCCGCGTGGGCCGCAGATCGAGCACTACCGAATCCGACGTCGGGCGTGCGACCCGCACGACGCGGGCCCGCATCTCGCGGGCGGTCGCCATCGGGTCGAGGAGTTCGAGATAGCGGTCCACCGCGTGCGGTGTCGCCAGCGCCTCGAACAGCGACAGGAACGGCCGAACCGGCGACCGACCGAGCGAACTCGTCGTCATGATCATCTCCTCACGAGAGATTTTCAGTGCACACTCGTACACTGACTAGTGTGAACGCGACCACCCCACGCCTGTCAATCCCGGAGGAACGTGACGCCGGTCACTTCGACGGTCGTTCGGGGCCCGGCACCCGGTGCCTACACTCGACGCCGTGACCGAACCGGTGGAGACGCGCGCGCAGCGCAAGGAGCGCACGCGTCAGGCGCTGCTGGACCGGGCCCTCGAACTGCACGCCGACCGCAGTTTCGCGAGCGTGAGCCTGCGCGAGGTCGCGCGCGCGGCGGGCATCGTGCCCACCGCCTTCTATCGACACTTCGCCTCGATGGACGAACTCGGCGTCGCCCTGGCGGAGGACAGCATGCGGGTGCTGCGCCGAATGCTGCGCGACGCCCGGCGCACCCCGAGCACGAAGAACGCCCGCGACTCCCTCGACGTCCTGGTTCGCCAGGTGCGCGCCCACGAGGCCGAGTTCCGATTCGTCGCCCGCGAGCGCTACGGCGGCGTGCCGGAGGTCCGGCGCGCGATCGCCCTGGAACTGCGCCTGTTCGTCAGCGAACTCACCATCGATCTCGGCCGCATGCCGGTCCTGGGCGACTGGCAGGTCGAGGACCTCGAGATGGCCGCAGACCTGATCGTGCAGGCGATGCTGGCCGCGGTCGTCGACCTGCTCGAGGTCGATCGCCCCGGTTCGGCCGACGAACGCGCGGTGATCGACCGCGCCGAGAAGCAACTCCGGCTGATCATGATCGGCATCGGCGGCTGGAAACCCACGCACCCGTAGCGATTCCGCTACGGTGGCGCCATGACCGCCGACTCACGGACAGATCGGGTTCGCCTGGGCGACCTGACATTCGACGTCGCCGTCGCAGGCCCGGACGACGGCACCCCGGTCGTTCTGCTGCACGGATTCCCCGAGAGTGCGGCGGCGTGGCGGCCGATGACTCCGCGCCTGCTCGCCGCGGGCATGCGCGTCATCGCACCGAATCAGCGCGGCTACTCCCCCGACGCCCGCCCCGGGGCGGTCGAGGACTACCGCTTCGACCACCTCGTCGACGACGTCCTCGGCCTGCTCGACGCCTACGGCCTCGCGTCGGCGCACCTGGTGGGGCACGACTGGGGCGCGGCCATCGCGTGGCAGGTCGCGGGACGGCACCCGGACCGGATCCGCAGCCTCACCGCGGTGTCGGTGCCGCACGCCGCGGCGATCGGATGGGCCCTGCGTGAGGACGCCGATCAGCAGCGCCGATCCGGGTACGTCGGCCGCCTCCGCCAGGAAGGGAAGGCCGAATCGTTTCTGCTCGAGGACGATTCGCGACAGCTACGCGCGGCGTTCGGCGACGGCGTCGACCCCGACCTGGTCGAGGAGCACGTACGACTGCTGTCGCAGCCGGGCGCGTTGACCGCGGCGCTGAACTGGTACCGGGCGCTGGTCCGCGAGTTCGGCAACCTGCCTCCGGTGCGGGTGCCGACCACGTACGTCTGGAGCACCGCGGATCCGACCCTCGGGCCGGCCGCGGCACGGCGGTGCGGCGAGTTCGTCGACGCGCCCTACCGTTTCGTCGTCCTGGACGGCGCGAGCCACTGGATCCCGGAGGAGCACCCCGACGCCCTGGCGGACGCGATCCTGGCGCGCGTGGCGCAGGCCTGACCCGCGGTCACGCGCGCAGCAGCACCTCGAGTTCGTCGACGACCGCGTCCAGCGGCGCCGAGGTGCCCTGCGCCTGCGCCATCACGAGCGCGCCCTCGAGTGCGCTGACCACCAGCACCGACAGCGACGCCGACCGGTCCTTCGCAACCCCGTCGTCGACGAGGCTCGCCGCGATCAGGTCGCACCACTCGGTGAAGGTGACCCCGGCGACCTCGCGGGCTCCGCGCTCGGTGCCCAGCGCGGCGGCGACGATGGGGCACCCGGCCTCGTAGCCGGTGGCCTCGAGGCCCCGGCGCCACAGGTCGACGAGCGCCCGCAGCGCCGACACGGTGTCGCCCGATTCGAGCACCCGGGCCACGCCGCGACCGAGATAGGCGGCGGCCGAGCGGGTGGCCTCCTCGACCAACTGCGACTTCCCGCCCGGGAAGTGGTGGTAGATCGAGCCGCGCGGGGCGCCGCTGTGGGCGAGCACGTCGGCGAACGACGTCGCCGCCACGCCCTGCTCGCGGATCAGCGCGACGGTGCTGTCGATCATCGCCGCGCGCGGACCGCCCGCGGGATCCTGCCGCCTCGCCATGCCCCTCGCCCCTCTCTCGCCTGGTCACCGACTCTCGCACGGTTGCCGGTCGTCACTATGTATGTTGTCATACTTAGAACCGGATCGTCACCCGTCAGGAGTCGTCGTGACCCAGATCGTCGCACCCACCCACCCGTTCGACGCAGCCGTCGAACTCTCTCCCGAGTTGGGCGCGCCCGGCGTCTTCCTGGGCCACACCTCCCCGGCGTACGCGAACATGGTGGGCCCGTTCGGTGGCATCACGGCCGCGACCCTGCTGCGCGCGGTCCTGCAGCATCCCGAACGCCTCGGCGATCCGCTGTCGTTGACCGTGAACTTCGCGGGCCCGATCGCCGACGGCGGATTCGAGATCGCGGCGCGCCCCACCCGCACCAATCGGTCGACCCAGCACTGGAACATCGAACTCACTCAGGACGGCGTCGTCACGACGACGGCCACCGCGGTGTTCGGCAACCGCCGCGAGACGTGGGCGTCCACCGAGATCGCGGCGCCGACGGCACCGACGGTCGACGACGTCGCCGCCCAGGGCTTCCCGGACTTCATCGCGTGGGCGCGCAACTACGAGATGCGGTTCGTCACCGGCGCGATCCCCGACCCCGAGGCCGGTGGACAGCCGGATTCGACGACGACGCTGTGGGTTCGCGACAACCCGCCGCGACCGCTGGACTTCCCCGCGCTGACCTCGCTGTGCGACGTCTTCTACCCGCGCGCGTTCCTGCGCCTGGGCCGGTACCTGCCCGCCGGCACGGTCTCGCTCACCGTGTACTTCCACGCCGACGCGACCCTGCTCGCGGCGCA
This sequence comes from Prescottella agglutinans, assembly GCF_004011865.1. GTDB lineage: Bacteria > Actinomycetota > Actinomycetes > Mycobacteriales > Mycobacteriaceae > Prescottella > Prescottella agglutinans. The sequence continues at coordinate 292,299 of NZ_RKLP01000001.1, forward strand.
GGCCGACGACGCCGTGCTCGGCACCGCCCGCGCGCAGCGGTTCGGCAAGGGCTACTTCGACCAGACCGGCGAGGTCTGGGGCCGCGACGGCGCCCTGCTCGCCACGACGCACCAGCTGGTCTACTTCAAGGACTGACCCGCGGCGGCCGAATGTCACACGCGTCCAGTCCAACTGAACGCATGTGACATTCGGCCGTCAGCCGGGGAGGGACTCGGAGGCGTCCCGCTCCGGCGCCCGCACCGCGAGTAGCGCGGCGAGTCCGACGCCCAGCACCACCAGCAGGCCGACGATGCCGGCGCGGTCGGCGCCGAACCACCACGCGAAGAAGCCGAACAGGGTCGGCGCGAGGAACGACACCGCCCGACCGGTCGTGGCGTACAGACCGAACAGCTGGCCCTCCCGACCGGGCGGGGTGATCCGGGCCAGGAACGTGCGCGACGACGACTGCGCCGGTCCGACGAACAGGCACAGCAGCAGCCCGAAGATCCAGAAGAGCAGCGTCCCCGAGATGCCGATCAGCACCACACCGACCACGATCATCGCGGCCAGCGACGCGGCGATGACGGCCTTCGGCCCGACCCGGTCGTCGAGGCGCCCGGCGACGATCGCGCCGAGCGCGGCCACGACGTTGGCGGCGACACCGAACAGCAGGACGCTGTCCGACGCCATGCCGTACACGTTGACGGCGAGCACCGCGCCGAACGTGAACACCCCGGCCAGTCCGTCGCGGAACAGCGCACTCGCGATCAGGAACCAGACGGTCCGCCGGTCGGCGTCCCACAACTCCTTCAGGTCCCGCCACAGGACGCGATACGACTCGAGGAACCCGGCCTTCGCCGCGCCGGGGTCTGCACCGGTGCGCGGCAGTTCGGGCACCGAGAAGAGGACCGGGAGCGCGAAGACCGCGAGCCACCCGGCCGCGAGCACGGCGACCAGGCGGATGTTGAGACCACCGTCGGTGGTGATGCCGAGCAGCCCGCGGGTGTCGCCGTCCCCGGCGATGAACCCGAAGTAGCACACGAGCAGCAGCACGATGCCGCCGAAATATCCCATCGCCCAGCCGAACCCGGAGACCCGACCGATGTTGTCCGGCGTCGAGACCTGCCGCAGCATCGCGTTGTACGGCACCCCTGCGAGTTCGAAGATCACCGAGCCGAATCCCAGCAGCACCAGACCGAGCCACAGGTAGTGGTAGTCGTCGACGACGAGGAACATCGCGGCCATCGTCGCGACGGTGAGGAAGGTGAGGACCGCGAGCGAGCGTTTGCGGCGGCCGGCGGCGTCGAAGCGCTGCCCGCTGACCGGCGCCAGCACCGCGATGAAGAAGCCTGCGACGCCGAGGGACCAGCCCAGCCACGTGCTCGCCGAGATCGATCCGGGCAGGTCGTCGCCGACGGCGTCGGTGAGGTACACCGAGAAGACGAACGTGACGATGACGGCGTTGAAAGCGGCACTGCCCCAATCCCAGAGTCCCCACGCCGCGACCTGTCGCCGCGTCGCCGACTGACCGATGCCCGCCTCCCCAACCGCGCCGCTGCTCATGGCCGCGAGCCTAATCCGGGACCGCACCGTTTCCTCGCCGACAACACACCGAGCGGTCTATTCACCTGGTTGCATACTCACCCAGTTGCATACACAATGGTGTCGTGGCACTCGAACACGCGATCCTCGTCTCCCTCAGTGAGCAGTCCGGCTCGGGGTACGAACTCGCGCGCCGCTTCGACAAGTCGATCGGCTTCTTCTGGAGCGCCACCCACCAGCAGATCTACCGCGTACTCAAGCGGATGGACGACGCCGGCTGGGTCACGGGCGAAGCGATCGCACAGGACGGCCGCCCCGACAAGAAGGTGTACCGGGTCTCGGTTGCCGGCCGGGCCGAGTTGGCCCGCTGGATCGCCGAACCGACCGAACCCGGGCACCTGCGCAACGAACTCGCCGTGAAGATCCGCGGCGCCTCGTACGGGGACATGGGGTCGCTGCTCGCCGAGGTGCGACGACACCGCGACGAGCACGCCGCCCGCCTGGACCTGTACCGCCGCATCGCACACCACGACTTCCCCGAGTCCCGCCCCCGCAGCGGCCGAGCCCTGCACCAGTACCTCGTCCTGCGCGGCGGCATCCGCGTCGAGGAGGGGTTCGTCGACTGGTGCGACGAGGTGCTCGCCGCCCTCGGGTCCGAAGCGGACTCGGAACAGCCCTGACCCGACCGAAAGGCCCGGTATGACTTCACATTTCCCGCACCTGCTCGAGCCGCTCGACCTCGGATTCACGACGTTGAAGAACCGCGTGATCATGGGGTCGATGCACACCGGTCTCGAGGACCGCGCGAAGAACACCGCCCGACTGGCCGAGTTCTACGCCGAACGCGCGCGCGGCGGCGTCGGCCTGATCGTCACCGGCGGCTACGCCCCCAACCGCACCGGGTGGCTGCTGCCGTTCGGCGCCAAGCTCACCAACAGGGTCGAGGCCCGCCGGCACCGCACGATCACGCGGGCGGTGCACGAGGCGGGCGGCAAGATAGCGCTGCAGATCCTGCACGCGGGCCGCTACAGCTACCAGCCGCTGAGCGTCAGCGCCTCGTCGATCAAGGCGCCCATCAATCCCTTCCGGCCGCGCCGGCTGACCGGTCGCGGCGTGCGATGGCAGATCCGGAACTTCGTGCGCTGCGCCCGCCTGGCCCGCTCGGCGGGCTACGACGGCGTCGAGATCATGGGCGGCGAGGGCTACTTCGTCAACCAGTTCCTGTGCGAGCGGACCAACAAGCGCACCGACGAGTGGGGCGGCACCCCGGAGAAGCGCCGCCGCATCGCCGTCGAGATCGTGCGGCGGACCCGGGCCGCGGTGGGACCGGACTTCGTCATCCTGTTCCGCCTGTCGATGGCCGACCTGGTCGAGGGCGGGCAGACGTGGGACGAGATCGTCTCGCTCGCACAGGAAGTCGAGGCCGCGGGGGCGACCGTCATCAACACCGACATCGGCTGGCACGAATCACGGGTGCCGACCATCGTGACGTCGGTGCCGCGCGCCGCGTTCGCCGACGTCACCGAGAAGCTCGCCGAGCACGTGTCGATTCCTGTCGTCGCGTCGAACCGGATCAACATGCCCGAGGTGGCCGAGGAGATCCTCACCCGCGGCGCGGTGCAGCTGATCTCGATGGCACGGCCGATGCTGGCCGACCCGCAGTGGGTGCTCAAGGCCGCGGCCGGCACGCCCGACGAGATCAACACGTGCATCGCGTGCAACCAGGCCTGCCTCGACCACGCGTTCGTGAACAAGCACGTCTCGTGCCTGCTCAACCCGCGCGCGGGCCGCGAGACCGAACTGACGCTGCTGCCCACGCGCCGGAAGAAGAACCTCGCCGTCGTCGGCGCCGGCCCGGCGGGCCTGTCCGCGGCCCTGAACCTCGCCCAGCGCGGGCACGCCGTCGCGCTGTTCGAGGCGAGGGAGGAGATCGGCGGCCAGTTCTCGATCGCGCAGAAGATCCCCGGCAAGGAGGAGTTCGCCGAGACCATCCGGTACTACCGGCGTCAACTCGACCTCGCGGGCGTCGATGTGCGCGTCGGTACCCGCGTCGAGGCGGTGGACCTGATCGACGCCGGCTACGACGAGGTGGTGATCGCGACCGGCGTCACCCCGCGCGTACCGGACATCCCCGGTATCGATCACCCGAAGGTGCTGACGTACGCCGAGGTGGTCCGCGACGGGAAGCCCGTCGGCACGTCCGTCGCGGTGATCGGTGCGGGCGGGATCGGCGTCGACGTCAGCGAATTCCTCACGCACGAGCACTCCCCCACTCTGGATCTCGCGGAATGGAAGCGCGAGTGGGGTGTGACCGACCCCGAGTCCGCGCCCGGCGCGCTCACCGCCCCGCAGCCGTCGCCCTCGCCGCGCGAGGTGTTCCTGCTGCAACGCAAGCCGGGCCGGATCGGCGCCGGGCTCGCGAAGACCACCGGCTGGGTGCACCGGGCCGCACTGAAGGCCAAGGGCGTGCAGGAACTTTCCGGGGTCAACTACGAACGCATCGACGACGCCGGCCTGCACATCACCTTCGGCGAGAAGCGGGAGCGCCCGCGCACGCTGACGGTGGACACCGTGGTGATCTGCGCCGGCCAGGAGTCGGTGCGCGACCTGGTCGACGAGCTGACGGTCGCCGGTGTGACGACCCACATCATCGGTGGCGCCGACGTCGCCGCCGAACTCGACGCCAAACGCGCGATCGAGCAGGGCACGCGCCTGGCGGCGGGCATCTGAGCGCGTGAGCACCGTGTTTCCGTGGACCCGCTACGCTGCACTGTCGTGAGCCTGCCGAACCCCAACCCTGACGCCCGCGCGGTCGTGACCGGCGCTTCCTCCGGCATCGGCGAGGCCCTCGCCGCCGAACTGGCCGCGCGCGGGCACTCGCTGATCCTCGTTGCCCGCCGCGGCGACGTGATGGAGAAGCTCGCCGCCCAGCTGAGCGAGAAGCACGGCGTGGAGGTCGAGGTCCGCGCCGTGGACCTGTCCGACCGCGACGGGCGTGCCCCGCTGGTCGCCGAGCTGGCCGAGCGCGAGATCTCGATCCTGTGCAACAACGCCGGCATCGCGACGTTCGGCCCGGTCGTCGAGCTCGACCCGAGCTACGAGCGCGACCAGGTCGAGCTCAACGCGGTCGCCGTGCACGACCTGACGCTGGCCGTGCTGCCCGGCATGGTGGCCCGGAAGTCGGGCGCGATCCTCATGGTCGGCTCGGCGGCCGGCAACATGCCGATCCCGAACAACGCCACGTACGCGGCCACCAAGGCGTTCGTGAACACGTTCTCCGAGTCGCTGCGCGGCGAACTGAAGGGCAGCGGCGTGAACGTCACGCTCCTGGCCCCCGGCCCCGTCCGCACCGAGACCCCGGATCCGGCCGACGCGTCGATCGTCGACAAGCTGGTCCCGGACTTCCTCTGGATCTCGAGCGAGTACGTCGCCAAGGTCTCCCTGGATGCCCTCGCCGACAACAAGATGCGCATCGTCCCCGGCATCCTGAGCAAGGGCATGTCGGTGGCCGGGCAATACAGCCCGCGCGCCGCCATCGCCCCCATCGTCGGCACGTTCTACAAGAAGCTGGGCGGCTGAGGCCGGCCGCGCCAACCGCGCGTCAGGACTCACCCGGCCGGCGTCAAGCCGCCGTCAAGAACCGACCGCCGGGCTCTGCACCGGCGTACTCCTGAGAGGTGAACCCGCTCCGACCGGATCGCGGGCACCTCGAGGAGTACGCCGGTGACCCTGCTCGACATCTTCCCCTCCCTCCGCGCGGCGATGGCCCCGCGCCTCGACCCGGCGTTGTGGCCGGTCACCACGAGCCACGACGACCGGGGTCGCATCCGTGTCGGCGGCGTCGCACTCGACGACATCGCCGACCAGTACGGCACCCCGACGTACGTGCTCGACGAGGACGACGTCCGACACCGCTGCCGCACCTATCGGTCGGTGTTCCCCGAGGCCGAGATCGCCTACGCGGCAAAAGCCCTGATGATCCGGAGCGTCGCGAGCTGGGTCACCCAGGAGGGCCTGTCCGTGGACGTCTGCTCGTCCGGCGAACTCGCGATCGCGTTGTCCGCGGGCATCGATCCGCGTCGGATCATCCTGCACGGCAACGCGAAGACGGCCTCGGAGTTGCGGACCGCCGCCGACGCCGGGGTCGGACGAATCGTCGTCGACTCGCACACCGAGATCCGACTGCTCGCGTCCGTCGCCGCGGCGCGCCAGAAGGTGCTCGTGCGGGTCACCCCGGGCATCGACATCCACGGCCACCCCGCCGTCACGACCGGCGTCGACGACCAGAAGTTCGGATTCCCGATCACGGGCGGGCACGCCGACGCGGCGGTACGCCTGGTGCTCGAGCAGGCGAACCTCGAACTGGTCGGGTTGCACTGCCATCTGGGGTCCCAGATCACCGACCCCCGCGTCTTCGGCACCGCCGTGGACCGGCTGATCGGGCAGATGGATCAGGTCCGGCGCGACCACGGCCCGATCCTCACCGACCTCGACCTCGGAGGCGGTCACGCCGTCCCCTACCGCCCCGGGGACCCGCAGATCGACCTCACCGAACTCGCGCGCACCATCGACGACGCCCTCGACGACGCGTGCGCCCGCAACCGGTTCCCGCGACCACAGCTCACCCTCGAACCGGGCCGCGCGATCGTCGCGCGGGCCGGCGTCACGCTGTACCGGGTCGTGTCGGTCAAGACGGCTCCGAGCGGCCGGATCTTCGCCGCCGTGGACGGTGGGATGAGCGACAACCCGCGGGTCGCGCTGTACGGCGCGCACTACGACATCGCGGTCGCCAACCGGCACCCGTCGGGCGCCCACGTCCCGATGACCGTCGTCGGGCGGTTCTGCGAGGCGGGCGACGTCCTCGCCCACGACGTCGCGCTCCCGGCCGATCTGCATCCCGGCGACGTGCTCGCGGTGCCGTGCACGGGCGCGTACCACCACAGCCTGGCGTCGTCGTACAACTCCGTCGGCCGACCGCCGGTGGTGGCGGTGCGGGGCGGGAACACGCGCGAGCTGGTGCGGCGGGAGACGGTCGCGGACCTCCTGTCTCGCGACGTCGGACTGTAACCCGGTTCCAGTGAGTGAGACCGCTCACGCGAGAGCAGACCACCCGGACGGATAGTGATGCGCACCACATCGTCGCTATCCAACCAGGAGGAACCCTGTGAAGACCCGCGCGGCCGTCATCACCGAAGCGCCCGGCACCTACAAGGTGGTCGACCTCGAACTCGAAGGCCCCCGCCAGAACGAGATCACCGTCAAGATGGTCGCCTCCGGCCTCTGCCACTCCGACGACCACATCGCCAAGGGCGACCACGGCGTGGGCCGGTACCCGATCTGCGGCGGCCACGAGGGTGCCGGCATCGTCGTGGAGGTCGGGCCGCACACCGTCGGCTGGGAGGTGGGCGACCACGTCATCTTCTCGTTCCTCGCCGGCTGCGGCCGCTGCCGCTGGTGCGCCAAGGGCCTGCAGAACCTCTGCGACCGCGGCGCGGCCATCATGACCGGCGGTCGCCCCGACGACCCCGACAGCTACCGCCTGACGCTCGACGGCGCACCCGTCGCACAGACCTGCGGTCTCGGCACGTTCAGCGAATACACCACGGTGAGCATCGATTCCGCCGTCAAGGTCGACAAGGACCTGCCCCTCGAGACCTTGTGTCTGCTCGGCTGCGGGGTGGGCACCGGCTGGGGCGCCGCCGTGAACTCAGCACAGGTGTACCCCGGCCACACGGTCATCGTGATGGGCGTCGGCGGCATCGGCATCAACGCCGTCCAGGGCGCCGCACACGCCGGCGCGGCGCACATCATCGCGGTCGACCCGGTCGCGTTCAAGCGCGACACCGCCCTCGAGTTCGGCGCCACCCACGCGGTCGCCACGATGGAGGAGGCCACCGAGATCGCCCGCTCGTTCACCAACGGCCAGGGCGCCGACTCGGCGATCGTCACCGTCGGCGTCACGACGGGCGAGCACGTCGCGCAGGCCTTCTCGGCGATCCGCAAGGCCGGCACGTGCGTGGTGACGGGCCTGGGCAAGATGGAGGACGTCGGCCTGCCGATCAGCCTTCTCGAGCTGACGCTCTACCAGAAGCGCATCCAGGGCTCGCTGTTCGGCGCGTCCGCACCGAGCGCCGACATCCCGTGGATGGTCGAGTTGTACCAGGCCGGCAAGCTCGAACTCGACAAGCTCATCACCACCACCTACAAGCTCGACGACATCGCCCAGGGCTTCGTCGACATGCACGAGGGCCGGAACATCCGCGGCGTCGTCCTGTTCGACTGACCCCGGCGGTACCGGGCGCCGGGGGCGCCGCCCTCAGCGCCGTCGCCGACGTCCGGTACCGAAGATGCTCCGCGAGATCTCCCGCCCCGCGGCCGACGCCGCCGACCGCAGAAAGCTCTTGACCGCCGTGTTCCCGAGGATCTGTTCCGCGACAGTGGGCCCCTCGGCGACCGGTGGCGGCGGCGGAGGCAGGTCCGGAAGATCCTGCAGCGGAGGAATATCCAGCGTCGGATCGACATCCGGCGCGTCCACCACCTTCGCGGTGAGCTTCTCGTACGCCGATTCCCGGTCGATCGTCTGCCCGTACTTGGCGTACAGCGGACTCGAGCCCGACGCGGCCCGGATCGCGTCGTCGCCGATCGCATCCATGAGTGAGCGGGGCGGACGGATCCTGGTCCACGCGACCGGCGTCGGGGCCCCCTTCTCCGACAGCACCGTGACGATCGCCTCACCGGTCCCGAGCGAGGTGAGGGCCTTCTCGAGGTCGTAGTGCGCCGTCTTCGGGTAGGTCTTGACGGTCCTGTTGAGCGCCTTCTGGTCGTCCGGGGTGAACGCACGCAGCGCGTGCTGGACGCGGGCGCCCAACTGCGACAGCACCGCGTTGGGGACGTCCGTGGGCAACTGGGTGCAGAAGAACACGCCGACACCCTTCGACCGGATCAGTTTCACGGTCTGCTCGACCTGCGCGAGGAACGCCTTCGAGGCGTCGGCGAACAGCAGGTGAGCCTCGTCGAAGATGAAGACCAGCTTCGGCTTGTCGAGGTCGCCCTCCTCCGGCAGCGCCTGGAACAGATCGGCCAGCACCCACATCAGGAACGTCGAGAACATCGCGGGCCGCGCCGCCTGCGCACCGAGTTCGAAGAGCGTGACGATGCCGCGCCCGTCCGGTCCCACCCGCAGCAGATCCTCGGTCTCGAACTCCGGCTCACCGAAGAAGGTGTCGCCGCCGTCGGCCTCGAGGTTCACCAGCGCCCGGAGGATGACCCCGGCGGTGGACGCGGACACGCCGCCGATGCCCTTCAGGTCCGCCTTGCCCTCGTCGGAGGTCAGGTGCGCGATCACCGCCCGCAGGTCCTTCAGATCCAGCAGCGCGAGGCCCTGCGTGTCGGCCCAGTGGAAGATCAGTCCGAGGGTGGACTCCTGGGTCTCGTTGAGCCCCAGGACCTTGCTGAGCAGGATCGGCCCGAAGCTGGTGATGGTGGCACGCACCGGGATCCCGATGCCGCCGGTGCCCAGGGAGACGAACTCCACCGGGAACCCGGTGGGCGCCCAGTCGGGCTCGCCCGTCTCGGCCGCGCGCGCGGTGATCTTCTCGTTCGTCTCCCCCGGCCTCGACAGCCCCGCCAGGTCACCCTTGATGTCGGCCATCACGACGGGCACACCCGCCGCCGAGAGCTGTTCGGCGATGCCCTGCAGGGTCTTGGTCTTGCCGGTGCCGGTCGCACCCGCGATCAGCCCGTGCCGGTTGACCGTGGCCAGCGGAATCCGCACCCGCGCGGCCGGATCGACTTCGTCGTTCACCACGACGGTGCCGAGTTCGAGTGCGGCCCCGGCCGATCGGTATCCGGACGCGATCTCCTCGGCGGCGCCACCGGGCTCGGTCGCGGACGTGTCCTCCGGGTTCGCGGCGGCCGCCATCTCCCGTTCCGCGGCCTCCGCGGCCGCCGCCGCCTCGGCCGCGACCCGGGCCGCCTCCTCCGCTGCGGCCTTCGCGATCCTGGCCTTCTCGGCCAGCGACTGGGCGTCGTCCCCCGCCCCCGAATCAACGGTCATGAAGCGTCCTCCTCGAAGCAGAAGCGTGCGGGAAGTTCTCCACCGTGGACAATATCCCGACCTCGCCTGACTACTGTGTTTCTCGTGCAGGACAAATTGGTATGGATCGATTGTGAAATGACGGGCCTTCGGCTCGGTTCGGACAAGCTCATCGAGATCGCCGCCCTGGTGACCGACAGCGACCTGAATATCCTCGGCGACGGCGTGGACATCGTGATCCACGCCGACGACGACGCGCTGGCCTCGATGCCCGACGTCGTCACCGAGATGCACGCGCGCTCGGGCCTCACCGAGGAGGTGCGCGCGTCGACGGTGACGGTGGCCGAAGCCGAGCAGATGGTGCTCGACTACATCCGCGAGCACGTGCCCGTCGCCGGCACCGTGCCGCTCGCCGGCAACTCGATCGCCACCGACCGCGGCTTCATCGCCCGCGACATGCCCGAACTGGACGCGCACCTGCACTATCGGATGATCGACGTCAGCTCGATCAAGGAACTGTGCCGACGCTGGTATCCGCGGATCTACTTCGGTCAGCCGGAGAAGGGCCTGTCGCACCGCGCCCTCGCGGACATCAAGGAATCGATCCGCGAACTGCAGTACTACCGGCGCACCGCGTTCGTCGCGGATCCGGGCCCCTCGAGCACCGAGATCGCGGCCGTCGCGAAGGAGCTGGGACCCGCCTGACCAGCCGATTGGCACTTTGGTCGATCAACAGGCTAATATTCATCTCGCTGCAGCAACCGGCCCCGCCGGAAGCGACAGTGATGGTGACTGTAGTTCAGTTGGTAGAGCACCAGGTTGTGATCCTGGCTGTCGCGGGTTCGAGTCCCGTCAGTCACCCCGAAGAAACGCCCCCCGGCATCGCCGGGGGGCGTTTTTCGTATGCGCACACGCTGCCCGCTCCCGGCGCCGCCCGTCCCGCACCACGGTCGGCCCACGCCCCGTCGGGGAGCGCCGCGGCGAACCTCTCAGCCCCCGCGTTTTGCGCACTTATCGGCGTTCCAGATGCCTTCGGGGACCGATAAGTGCGCAAAACGCGGAGTCGACAAAGAAAAGTGAGCCGATTCACTTTCCGGCTACTCGGCGACACAGGTAAATGCCCCCTGAACAGCAAATTCGCCCAGGTCTCACTGAGTGAGACCTTCAATTAACTGTTTGTTCATGCGGCCCCTACTGTGACCTACAGCATCTCCGATGCACGGCATGACGCATGCCACACCCCTCCACTCGCATCAATAAAGGAGCATCCCCATGGGTTCTTCCGACGCTGACCTCGCCCTGATCAAGCAGATCCAGCCGGTCGTCACCGCTGTCGGCGGCGTGATCGCCGGCGCTGGCGCCATCCTGGGTCTGATCGGCGCGATCAACGCCTTCCTCTGATCCAGACCGAGCACTAGCACGGTTCTCAGCAGAGCGGCCGACACCTCACAGGTGTCGGCCGCTCTGCTGTATGCGCACTAGGTGCACCGGACGGCGATCGGCACATCCGGTACGTCGATCAGTCGAACAGGGTCGGCGCCTCGCCGTTGTCGGCGTCGCCGGCCGGGCGTGCCGCACGCGTACCGGGTTCCGCCTTGCGGACAACGGTCAGCGTCGTCGTGCGGCGCGACAACCGATGCCCGTCCGCGTGTTCGAGCAGAGCCATGCCGTGCCGGACCTCGAGCACCGTCCACGGGCCCGCATGCCCCGCAGCCTGAACGAGATCCCCAACTCCCACCGTTTCCACCGCTGCGCTCCCGTTCCTTCGGACGATTCGGTCGCCCCCAGGATAATCAGCGGCTACGCGTTGCCGGCGCGCCAGGTCTCCCAAGGGATGTTCCAATCGCCGAGGCCCTCGGTGCCCGACAGGGTGCCGCCCACGGTGTTCTTCACGAGGACGATGTCGCCGCGCTTGGTGTTGTCGTAGATCCACTTCGCGTTCGACGGGCTCAGATTGAGGCAGCCGTGGCTGGTGTTGGTGTAGCCCTGCTCGCTCACCGACCACGGAGCGGAGTGGAAGAAGATGCCGCTGTACGACATTCGCGTGGCCCAGTCGACCGGGGTGCGGTAACCGTCCGGCGAGGTGACGGGCACGCCGTAGGTGGACGAATCCATCACGAGGTGGTCGAACCGGTCGCCGATGATGTAGACCCCGTTGTCGGTCGGGGTGCTGTCCTTGCCCATGGACGTGGGCATCGACTTCACGTCCCGGCCGGACACGTTGACCGTGACCTGCTTGGTGTCGTCGTCGGCCGTGATGACGACGGCGTCGCCGATCGTGAACGACGAGTGCACGTCCTCCTGCCCGAACATCCCCTTGCCGAGGTCCCGGCCGTACGCCTTGACGTCGACCGTCACCTGGGTGCCCGGCGCCCAGTAGTTCTGCGGCCGCCAGCGCACCTCGCGGTTGTTCAACCAGTAGAACGCGCCCTCGACCGGCGGCACCGTGACGATCTCGATGGCGGCCTCTGCGGCCTTGCGGTCGGGGATGTTCTCGTCGAACTGCACCGCGACGGGCTGCCCGATGCCGACGACGCTGCCGTCTCCCGGCATCACGTAGGGCTTGGTGAGGTTGCCGGGCGCGCTGGTCGTGAAGGACGTCGTGGTCGACGTCGAACCGCCGAGGCCGTACGCCTCGGCCTGCAGCGTGTACTTGCGGTTGTAGCCGAGCGGTTCGGTGTTGGTCCACGACAGCCCGTCGGTCGCAACCGCGCCTGCGACGACCTTCCCCTCGGGGTTGCGCAGGGTCACGTTCGACAGCCTGCCGTCGGCGACGTGGACGGTGACGGGATCGCCGGGCGAGAAGCCGACCGCACCGTCGACGACAGATGTCGTCAGCTTGGGCTGGATCACTGCGACGAGCGGATTGGAGTCGACCGGTGCGCCATCGGAGGTCGATGCACCACTGGACGAGATCGTGCAACCGGTGACGAGCATCACCATGCCGAGCGCTGCGGAACCGGCCACGATCAGGGCCGGCCACCTCGAACTTCTCGCGCCGCCACCGCGACGACACTCGCGACCGCCCCAGATCTTCATCAAAACCCCACTTCACACTGCACAGACCACACGGCGCGCCCCTTCGGACGCACCCACACTCACGGACCGTCGGGCAATCCCCGACATCCCGCGCACCTGCATGATGCCAGTTCACGAACGCGCCCCGCTCCGACGTGCCGCGGCCGTGAATAACGGTCGAATACCAATCGCCACCTGCGGCTGGAGGGTTACAGGGGGACTGATTTGCTTTCGCTCGAAGCGGTCCGTTAATGTTCTCTTCGCACCGAGCGAGGGACACCTCGCGAAGGCAATGCGCCGCTAGCTCAACTGGCAGAGCAAGTGACTCTTAATCACTGGGTTCGGGGTTCGAGTCCCTGGCGGCGCACGCTAGTTTTTCTAGCAGAGCTAGCGCCTATAGCTCAGTTGGTAGAGCAAGTGACTCTTAATCACTGGGTCCGGGGTTCGAGTCCCTGTGGGCGCACCGAAAAGGCTCCCTGCACATCGTGCAGGGAGCCTTTTTCGTGTCGTATCGGGGCCGTGTCGGACGGTGCCCGAACGACGAACGGGACATCAGCTACACACGATGTCGAACCGTGTGTGCCGATGTCCCGTTCGGGATCGGTCGCCGATCGATCAGCGGAAGATCTTGCGCAGCACCAGGAGACCCACGACCGCGCCGGCACCGATGAGAGCCGCCTTGACCGCGGGCTCGTTCAACTTCGCCAGCACACTGTGCTTGGTCGACTCGACCAGACGCTTCGGATTGGTGCGGACAGCGAGCACGTCGAGTGTCTGCGCGAGTTGATTACGGGCGTTCTGGATGTCCCGCTCGATGCTCTCGGTGTCCCTGGGCACGTGTCCTCCAATGTCGAATCGGTGCGGCTGTGATGCTGCTGTGCCGGTCACGCTACCGGCAACACTGGACACAACCGTAGAACAGAAGGGCGAACGCGGCTTCGTCCGTACCGTCGTACGCCTTCGGTAGCCTCAGTCGCTGTGACGGACAACAGGCTCGCCCCCGGAGACATCGCCCCCGACTTCACGCTGCCCGACGCCGACGGCAACGAGGTGTCGCTCGCCGACTACCGCGGCCGCAAGGTGATCGTGTACTTCTACCCCGCCGCGAGCACGCCGGGCTGCACCAAGCAGGCGTGCGACTTCCGCGACAGCCTCGCCGAACTGAACGGCGCCGGCCTCGACGTCGTCGGCATCTCCCCCGACAAGCCCGCCAAGCTCGCGAAGTTCCGGGACAACGAGGGGCTGAACTTCCCGCTGCTGTCGGATCCCGAGAAGACGACGCTCACCGCGTGGGGCGCGTTCGGCGAGAAGAAGATGTACGGCAAGGTCGTCCAGGGCGTGATCCGCTCCACGTTCCTGGTCGACGAGGACGGCAAGATCGAGGTCGCGCAGTACAACGTGCGCGCCACCGGGCACGTGGCCAAGCTCCGCCGCGACCTGTCGGTCTGACAGCCGCGAGACTCACCTCCGGTCGCCGAGGCCCCGCAGGAACAGGGCCTCGGCGACGGCCAGGTTCGCGATCTCCGACGGGTCGACGCTCTCGTTCGGGGCGTGAATCAGCGCACGCGGTTCCTCGACGCCCATGAGCACGATCTCGGCGTGCGGGAACTGCTCGGCCAGCACGTTGCACAGCGGGATGGTCCCGCCCTGCCCGGCCACCGCGACCTGTGCGCCGTACGCCGACCTCAACGCCGCCGTCAGCGCCGTGTAGCCGGGCCCCGACGTCCGCGCACGGAACGGCGCGCCGATCGCCTCCCGCTCGACGGTCACGTGTGCACCCCACGGCGCCGCCTTCTCGAGGTGCGCGACGAGGGCGTCCTGGGCGCGGTGCGGATCCATCCCCGGCGGCACCCGCAGGTTGAGGCGGGCCGCCGCGCGGGGCTGGATCGCCGCCGCCGAGCCCACCACCGGCGGCGCGTCGATCCCCAGGATCGTCAGGGCCGGCCGCGCCCATACCGCGTCGGCGACCGACCCCGACCCGGTGAGCCGGACCCCGTCGAGCACGCCGGCGTCCTGGCGGAACTGTCGCTCCGGGTACTGGGCGCCGTCCCAGTCCTGTGCGGTGTCGAGTCCGTCGACGACCGTGTTGCCGCCGTGGTCCCGCAGCGTCGACAGCATCTGGACCAGCGCCGCGAGCGCGTCCGGCGCCGATCCGCCGTACATGCCCGAATGCAGTTCACCCGCGAGGGTTTCCACGTGCACGACGACATTCGCGATCCCCCGCAGGCTCGTCGTGAGGGTGGGGGCGCCCACCGCGACGTTCCCGGTGTCGGCGATCACGACGACGTCGGCGGTGAACAGTTCGGGCCGGTCCTGGACGAGCTTCTCGAGCCCGCCAGTGCCCATCTCCTCCGAGCCCTCCGAGACGAGGCGGACGCCGACGGGCAGCGGCGCGCCCGAGGCGGTCAGCGCCCGCAGCGCCACCAGGTGCATCACCAGGTTGCCCTTGCAGTCGGCGGCGCCGCGCCCGTACCAGCGCCCGTCGCGCTCGGTCAGCTCGAACGGCGGCGTCTGCCACAGCGCCTCGTCGCCCGCGGGCTGCACGTCGTAGTGGCTGTACAGCAAGACCGTCGGCGCACCGGCCGGGCCGGGCTGGTGCCCGACGACCGCCTTCGATCCGTCGGAGGTTTCGACCAGTTCGACGTGCCCGATGCCGGCCGCCCGGAAGGCGTCGGCCACCCAGTTCGCCGCTCCCTCGCACTGCTCGGGCGGAGCCTGGCGCGGGTCGGCGATCGACCGGAAGGCCACCAGCGCAGCGAGTTCCTCGCGCGCGGTCGGCATCAACGCCGTGACCCGATCCCGAATCTCGTCCGAATGCTCCGTCACCACGGCCACCTCCAGCGTTCTCGACATGTCCCGTCGAGCCTACGAGCCGGAACGCGTCGGCGTCCGGCTACGACGCGCTAGGCCCGCGCCGGGTCCTGATAGCGGGCGACGATGCGTTCCACACCGTCGAGGAGCAGGCCGAGCGCGAAGCGGAAATCCGAGTCCTCCCAATCCACGTCGTCCTCGGTGAACGCCCCGCCGTCGAGGGCCGCGGTGAGCGCGGGGAAACGCGCCGGATCCAGCACCCGCGGCAGGATGGCCGCGTAGTTGTCCGGTTCCGCGTCCGGGACGAGGTCGGCGGTGAACCGCGCCCGGCCGATGACGTGCACCGACACGTTGAGCGCGACCTGCACCTTGAGAGCCTCGGGCAGCCCGGTCGACGCGAGGCACCCGAGGGCGGTCTCCAGCCAGGCCATGTTGTTCGGCCCCAGCGGCGCGCCGACGATCGGCAGGCGCAGCCACCACCGGTGTCGCATCAGGACGTCGTACTCGGCGCGGGCCCACATCTCGATCCCCTCGCGCCACGCGAGCGTCGACGGAATCTCCGGCGGCTCGCCGACGACCCGGTCGGAGATCAGCTCGAGCAGTTCGTCCTTGCTCTCGACGTACCGGTACAGCGACATCGTGGTGAACCCCAGCCGCTTGGCGACCCGGGCCATCGACAGCGCGGCCACACCTTCCTCGTCTGCGAGTTCGATGGCGGCGTCGAGGATTTCGTCGAGGCTCATCCCCCGCTTGGGCCCCCGCTTCCCGGCCTCGCCCAGCCCCCATGCCAGCTCCACGAACCGGGGCAGGGCCGCACCCTCAGTGGTGTCCATCCGCGTCATCGCTCCCGCCTGCCACTTTCCGATCGACTCTTGCGCTCATCCTAAAACTGCGTATGGTCTAAACAGTTGTGTACCACATACACAGTTTCGGGAGGAGAGAACGATGGACCGACCACAGCCCGCACACGCCGTCTCCGTGACCGGCCTGTGCAAGACCTTCGGCGGCCGGACGGTGCTCGACGGGTTAGACCTGCAGGTGCCCGCCGGCAGCGTGTTCGCCCTGCTCGGCGCCAACGGGGCCGGCAAGACCACGACCGTCCGCGTGTTGTCGACGCTGCTGCCGTTCGACGCCGGGGTGGTCGAGGTCGCCGGCCATTCCCTGCCGTCCGACGCCCGTGCGGTCCGCGCCGACATCAGCGTCACGGGCCAGTACGCGTCGGTCGACAAGCTGCTCACCGGACGCGAGAACCTGGTGCTGATGGGCGAATTGCACCACCTCGGCCGCCGCGAGTCCCGGTGCCGTGCAGACGAACTCCTCCGCACGTTCGATCTCGTCGACGCCGCCGGCCGTCGCGCCGACACCTACTCCGGCGGGATGCGCCGACGCCTCGATCTCGCGATGAGCCTGGTCGCACGGCCGAAGGTGCTGTTCCTGGACGAACCGACCACGGGGCTCGACCCGCGCAGCCGCCGGGACATGTGGGACATGGTCCGGCAACTGGTGCACCAGGGCACCACGATCGTCCTCACCACCCAGTACCTCGACGAGGCGGACGAGCTCGCCGACCGGATCGCCGTGCTCGACCGCGGCCGGATCGTCGCCGAGGGGACCGCGGACGAGCTGAAGCGACTCGTCCCCGGCGGACACCTCGAGGTGCGACTCCACGATTCCGTGCAGGCGGCCCGGGCGGGCGCCGCGTTGCCCGCCGCCGGAGTCGACCTCGACACGTCGACGCTGACGATCCCCACCGACGGCAGCATCCGCTCCGTCAAGGAACTGCTCGACTCTCTCGACGACCCGGAACTGTCCGTCGAGAGCTTCACCCTGCACACCCCGGATCTCGACGACGTGTTCTTCGCGTTGACCGGGACCGAGCGGAAGGAAGAAGTCCGATGACGACACTCACCTCCCGGCGCGACGACCTGACCGCGGTCGCGGATTCGTGGGCGATGTTGCGGCGCAACCTCACCCACATCACCCGCAGTCCGGACACGATGATCACCGCTCTGGCGCTGCCGATCATGCTGATGCTGATGTTCGTGTACGTCTTCGGCGGCGCGATCGACACCGGCAGCGAGTACATCGACTACGTGGTGCCCGGAATAATCCTGCTGTGCGCCGCATTCGGTTCGGCGACGACAGCGGTGAGCGTGTCGGCCGACATGACGGACGGCATCATCGACCGCTTCCGGACACTCCCGATCGCCCGGTCTGCGGTGCTCAACGGCCATGTGCTCGCGAGTGTCGTCCGCAATCTGATCACCGGAGCCCTCGTCGTGGGTGTCGCGCTGCTGATGGGGTTCCGGCCGACGGCGGATCCGCTGCGCTGGCTCGGCGTGATCGGCATGCTCGCGCTGTTCGTCTTCGCGTTGTCGTATCTGTCGACGGCGCTCGGTCTCCTCGCGAAGAATCCGGAGGCCGCCAGCGGGTTCACCTTCGTGATCCTGTTCCTCCCCTACGTCAGCAGCGCGTTCGTGCCGGCCGAGACGATGCCGACGTGGCTGCGATGGTTCGCGGAGAATCAGCCGGTCACCCCGATCATCGAGACGGTGCGCGGACTACTGATGGACACGCCGATCGGCGACAGCGCCTGGGCGGCCGTCGGGTGGTGCGCGGCGATCACCGTCGTGGGCTTCGTCGCCGCGACCACGCTCTATCGCAGGCGAACCTCTCGTTAGCGGTACCGCGGGAAACACCAGAACGGGAACTTCGTCGAATCCGACGCGAAAGACCGATAACCTGTGCTCGTGGAGTCCACTACCAGCCGCCGTCTGCCTCGCAGGGCGGACCCGTCGCGGCGGGAAGTGTGGCTGGCGATGCAGTCGACGCCATCCACCCGCGCGACCGGGGTGATCCACGAGAAGGCGCTCGCCGAGCAGATCTCCCGGATGCTCGCGCCGCTCACCCCGCACACGCCGCGCGAGCGTCGCACGATGATGGCCGAGGTCCTCGTCCACGTCGTGTACTCGATGCTGAACTTCTCGGTCCAGGACGGCCAGAGTCACGAGGACGCGGTCGCCGAACTCAAGCGGCTGATGGTCGCTTACCTGCTGGTGGCGGAGAAGGAATCCCGTTCGAAGTGACTCGGATTCGTTTCCGTCACTGCCGGCTCGTCGTATCCTCCGCGACCTCGTCGTAACCGCCGTGGGCGGTGCCCCGGACCCGCATCGCAGCCACCGCGGTGATCGCTGCCGCGGCCAGGATCATGATCGCCGAGACAAGCAGGGCGATGTCGAGGCCCGAGAGGAAGGCCGCGTAGGTCGTGTGGATCACCTTCTCGACGACCGGCCCGTACGCGGACGATGCCCCTTCGCTCGGGTAGTCAGGCGCCGCGCCGGTCTTGATCGCGTTGAGAACGATGGACTGGAGATTCTGTGGGATGTTCTGTTCGTTGAGCCGGGCCGCCAGACCCGTGGTCAGGTGGGCATTGACGAGCGCGCCGAGCGCCGCGACGCCGACCACCGCCCCGATCTGGCGCATGGTGTTCGTCGCCGCCGCCGCCATTCCGGAGTGCGCCGCGGGCATACCGGACAACACCGCCGAGGTCAGCGGCACCACCGCGATACCGAATCCGGCTCCGGCGAGGGCGAGTGCCAGCGTGAGCGGGGTGAACGACGCGCCCGCGTCCAGTGCCGCCCGCGTGAACAACATGCCGACGGCACCGAGCAAACATCCCACGATCATCGGGACGGCGGCGGCGCTGCGTGCCACCCAAAACCCGCACAGCGCCGAGGCCACCACGATGGCCGCCGCCATCGGCGCGAAGACACCCGCGATCCGCACCCCCGAGTATTCGAGCGCAACCTGCAGGTAGAGCGCGGTGAAGAAGAAGATCGAGAACACCCCGAAATAGACGGCGAACGCCACGATCAGGGCACTACGCACCATCGGCGGGCGCAGGTACCGGAAGTTCAGCATCGGGTTCTGCGCGCGCAACTCGACCGCGACGAACGCCACCAGGGCGAGGGCGCCGAACACGAACAGTGTCACGATCGACGGGGATTCGTAGCCGGCATTCTCGCCGGAGATCGCCGCGTAGATGACGCACCCGAGGAACGTCGACCCGAGCACGACGCCCGCGACGTCCAGTCGACCGGTCTGCGGATCCGAACTCTCCGGCACGAATCTCATTGCGGCGAAGACGAGCACGGCACCGAGCGCGAGATTGAACCAGAACACCCCGCGCCAGTCGTAGGCCCCGACGAGCAGACCGCCGATCACCGGGCCGAGTGCCAACGCCAGACCTGACACCCCGGCCCAGGCCCCGAGCGCCTTGGCCCGGGCGCTCCGGTCCGGGAACACGTGCCGGATCACCGACAGGGTGCCCGGCTCGGATGCGGCGGCGCCGACGCCCATCACCGCCCGCCCGACGACGAGAACCGCCACCGTGGGGGCCACGGCCGACACGACGGAGCCCGCGCAGAAGATCACGATGCCCGCCACCATCACCCGCTTGCGCCCCCACCGGTCCCCCAGCGATCCCCCGGTCAGCATGAGGCTCGCGAAGACCAGCGTGTAGGCATTGATGACCCACTGCAGCGACACCACCCCGGCGTGCAGTTCGGACTGCACGTTACCGAGGGTGACGCTCACGATCGTGGTGTCGAGGAACGTCAGGAACAGCACCGCACAGACGGTCGCCAACGCGGCGCGGGTGTGGTGCGTCGCGCCAACCGACTGGGTGTCGGTGGGCTTCACGGCACACTCAGCTCGGGGGTGCCACCGTCGTCGCGGGTGCGCCGCACACAGGCGGCGGATTGCCCTGGAGGGTCAACAGCTCGCAGAACGTCGTCTGGGAGACCTTCCAGGCACCGTCGACTTGGACGGACTCACCGGTCTGGTCGGGCAGGACGGGTTGCCCGTTCACCAGCACTGTGTACGTGACAGTGGCGTGGCCCGGCGCGTCCAGATCGACCTTCGAGACGGTTGCCGTGGCACCCATCGTCAACGGCGACTCCGCTTGGGCGTTGATGGTGTCGGCGAACGCCGCACTGTTCTCCACCAGCGCGATCTTCTGAGCGGTCGGGGTCTGCGCGGAGAAGAACGCGACGAAGGTGTCGCTGATTTCCTTCTCGGCACCGGACGCCGGCGCCCCCGAGACGGATGTCGTCGTGGACGGGGCGGGCGAGGTGTCGGTGTTCGACGAACTGCAACCGGTGACGACGGTCGCGGCGAGCAGAACTCCGAATCCGAGGGCAGCGACCCCTCGGATCGTGCCGGTCGGGCGACGCGTCCGCGGGCGTCGCGTTGGATAGATCATGGCGGGCCCTTCCGTCGTGGTGTCGGCAGAGCTGGAACGGCTTCCCTTCCCGTTCTACGCCGATTCCGCGCGGGTCACGTGCACTTCGCTGGGATCACCGGGGCACGATCACCCCAGACCGTACGGACGACGAGGCCGGCCGACGGATTGTGTCCGTCGACCGGCCTCGTGCTCTTTCCGTGCTCGATCAGCCGATGGGCTGGATCGGGTCAGGTTCTTCGATCACCACCATCGCGCCCGCGACGTCACCGTCGTGGGTCAGCGAGAGGTGGATCTTCGCGCTGGGCAGGAACTCGGCGGCCTCGCCGTGCAGCTTGATGGTGGGTCGACCCCACGCATCGTTGACCACCTCGACCAGCACGTAGGCGTTGTCGCCGACGGCCGGCGGCCGGGCGAACCGCGAGGCCGCCCACGCCTTGATCACCGCTTCCTTCGCGGCCCACCGGACCGCGTAGTGCCGCGCCGGGTCGGTGCTGCGGGACTCGCAGTACCGACGCTCGGCGGGCCGGAAGCTCGACAGCATCGCGGTGCCCGGGCGCTTCATCTGCTCCGCGAACTCCGAGATCGTGACGACGTCGAAGCCGATTCCGAGGACTGCCACTACTGGCACCCCGGCTTTCCGGCGCGGTACACGTCGTCGGCCCCCAGACGGGCCTCCTCGCTGAGGAGCATGTCGGCCTCGAGCTGACGGGCGGCCTTGGCCGGCACCGAGTCTCCGCCGAAGCGGCGGTCGGCCGGGCGCTCGTAGAGGCTGTCGCCGCCGCACATCGCCGCGGCCAGTCGACGCTGACCGTCGATGGTGCGCTGCTGCGCCTGAGCCAGGTAGGCCTCACGCTGGTCGGCCGGGATCGACTCGACGAACGCCTGCGGGTGCACGACCGCGATCAGACCCGACACGTGACCGAAGCCGAGGCTGGTCAGCAGGCCGGCCTTGAGCGGGAACTGCTCGCCGAAGCGCAGCGGCGTCCGCGGCCACACGAGGTGCGAGAACTCCGCCATCTTGTCGTCGACGCAGTCGAGGCTGCGGTTCGGCGGGACGACGCCCTGGCTGAGGACCTGGCACAGGCCGATCAGCTGGAACGCCGCCGCGCCGCCCTTGGCGTGACCGGTGAGCGTCTTCTGGGAGATCACGAACAGCGGGGCGCCGTCGCTGCGGCCCAGGGACGCGGCCAGACGCTCGTGCAGTTCGGCCTCGTTCGGATCGTTCGCCGCGGTCGACGTGTCGTGCTTGGAGACCACCGAGATGTCGTCGGCGGTGATACCGAGCGCGTTGAGCGACAGCGCGAGTTGCGAGTCCTGCCCGCCACGGCCGGCGCCGAGGGCGCCGATGCCGGGAGCCGGGATCGAGGTGTGCACGCCGTCGGCGAACGAACCGGCCCACGCGACCACACCGAGGACCGGCAGGCCCATCTCCAGCGCGAGGTCACCGCGCGCCAGCAGGATCGTGCCGCCACCGGCCGACTCGACGAAGCCGCCGCGACGACGGTCGTTGGCCCGCGAGAAGCGGTTGTCGGCGATGCCCTTGGCCGACATCTCGTCCGACTTGGCGGTCGCGGACATGTCGCCGAAGCCGACGATGCCCTCGATGCCCAGGTCGTCGAAGCCACCGGCCACGACCAGCTTGGCCTTGCCCAGCTTGATCTTGTCGACGCCCTCCTCGACGGAGACCGCGGCCGTGGCGCACGCCGCGACCGGGTGCACCATCGCGCCGTAGCCACCGACGTACGACTGGACGACGTGCGCCGCAATCACGTTCGGCAGGGCCTCCTGCAGGATGTCGTTGGCGCGGGACTCGCCGAGCAGCGTGTCGATGTACAGCGAGCGCATCGACGTCATGCCGCCCATGCCGGTGCCCTGGGTGTTGGCGACGAACGCCGGGTGCACCCAGCGCAGCAGCTCGGACGGGGTGAAGCCGCCGGTGAGGAACGCGTCGACGGTGGTGACGATGTTCCACAGGCCGACCCGGTCCACGGATCCGGCCATGTCGGCGGGGATGCCCCACTTGGTGACGTCGAATCCGGTCGGGATCTGACCGCCGACCGTGCGGGTCAGCTTCACCTTGCGCGGCACGCGGATCTCGGTGCCGGCCTTGCGGGTGACCGTCCAGTCGCCGCTCTCCGGGTCGACCGCCGCGACGGTGTTCTCCGGATCGGAGTCGACGAAAGCGCGGGCCTCGGCCTCGGAGCCGACGACGAAGGACAGGTCCTTGTCGATGAACACCGACGTCAGCAGCGGCGCCGTGTTGTCGACCATGGCGCCCTCGTCGCCGTAGGTGCGGATGCCGCAGCGCTCGACGACCGTGTCGTGGTAGCGCTCCGCGATCTCCTCCTCGGGCACCAGGTCGCCGCTCGCGACGTCGTACCAGCCCGGCTTGGGATCGTTCTCCCAGGCGACCAGCCCGGTGTTCCACGCCAGCTCGAGCACGCCGGCCGCCGAGAGCTGCTCGTCGACCTCCATCTCGAAGCGGGTCCGCGAGGAGCCGTACGGGCCGAGCTCGCCGGCGCCGACGATGACGACCAGGTCGGCGGGGTCGACGTCCAGCTCGGGCCACGACGGCGCGTCCAGAGCGTCGACGATCCGCGGCGGGGCCGGAAGGGCGGCAATGGAATTCGCGTCCGCTGCGTCCTCGTCCTTGGCCTTGCCCGCTGCCTCGGCCGCCTCGGCGGCCTCCTTCGCGAGCGCCGGCAGATCCAGGTCGACCTCGGCGAGTCCGCCGGTGAGGTCCACCAGGCGCGGCGCCTGGGCGGCGGCACGCTTGACCTCGGCCGTGCACGAGCTCAGCAGTTCGGTGGCCATCTCGTCGGTGGACCAGGTGCGCACGCCCTTGGCCTCGACGGCCTCGACCATCGGGTCGTTGCCGCCCATCAGGCCGGTGCCGCGCACCCAACCGATCAGCGCGTGCACCAGCGTGACCCGCTCGGCCCACGTGCGCTCGGCCGACCAGCGTCCGACGACCGCGTCGAGCGCCGCCTTCGACTCGCCGTAGGCACCGTCGCCGCCGAACAGGCCGCGGTTCGGGGAACCGGGCAGCACGACGTGCAGGTGGGTGTCGACGTCACGGTCGTAGCCGATCTGCGACAGGCCACCGATCAGGCGCTCCACCGACCACAGCAGGACCCGCATCTCCATCTCGGCGCGGGCGCCCGCGTCGGACAGTTCACCGGCCACGCGCGGCGCGGCGAACGGGAACAGCATCGTCGGCGTCATCGCCTCCTTGACGAGCTTCTTTGCGCCACCGGCCGTTTCGGTCTGGACGTTGCCGACCCACTCGACCAGCGCGTCGACGTCGGTGTACGACGCCATGTTCGCGGGCACCACCCACAGGGCGGCGCCGGCGCGGGCGTTCGCGCTGTAGAGCTTGCGGTAGAAGCCGAGACGCTCGCTGTCGAGACGCGAGGTGGTCACGACCACGGTCGCACCGCCACCGAGCAGCTTGCCGGCGACCGACGCGGCGATCGAGCCCTTGCTGGCGCCCGTGACGACCGCGATCTCGCCGGTGTACTGGCCGGTCTCGTCCGCCGGGGCGACCGCGACCTGCGCGATGCGGCCGTAGACCTCGGCCAGCGTCGTGCGGCCGGACTCGGTGGCGCGCTGCTGCCACCACTGGGCGTGGGCGGCCACGGCGGCACCGGCACCGTCGAAACGCTCGACGGTCAGGTCGGCCTCGCCGGTCCAGCCGCGCGCGAGGTCCTCGCGGGCGGTGGCCCAGCGGTCGTCGATGAGGACAGCCTTCTTGGCGTCGAACGCCGGGGCGACCAGGCGCGGCCAGTCGGAGCCGAGCTCGGCCGACACGAGGTCGACGAGCGCGGTGTCGTCCGCGGCGACCGCGGCGGCGGCCGACTCGCTGAAGCCGAGCTGCTCGAGCACCAGACGCGCGGCCGAGGCCAGCACGCCGTTGCGGCCGGTGATGGCCTCGGTGAACTCGCCGAGCGCGGCCGCGTCGACGGTTCCGCCCGCTCCCCCACCGGCAGCCGGCATGGAGACGGCGACACCGCGGCGCGACGCGACGGACTGGACGGCGGCGTCGACGAGCGCGTCGACGGCGGCGCCGTCGGCGATCGCACCCTCGTGCAGGCCACCCATCGCGCCACCACGGACGCTGGAGCCGTCACGGGTGCCGAGCGCGACCTCGGCGGTCACGTGGTTGGCCCAGCCGTCGCCGAGCTCCCAGACCTTCTTGACGCGATCGGCGATCGCGGCGGGGCGACGGCCCGACGGGCCGAACACCTTGCGCAGGTGATCGTTGATCGAGTCGCTCAGCACCGGGCCGAACGGCTTGTAGGTGCGGGCCAGACGGTCGACCGTGACCGCGAGCGAACCCATGTCGGCGTCCGCGGCACCGTCGATCGCGCCGAGCGACAGCTCGGCACCGAGATCGACGAGCAGCTGGTTGCGGCGCGAGGACACGCCGTCGCACAGCGCCTCGATGGTGTCGGCGGGGCCGATCTGGTCCGGGCGCAGCTTGGTCCACAGCGCGATGAGCACCTTGGTGGCGTCGGCGGCCTTGAACGCGATGTCGTCCGGGCGCGGGCCACCGGCCGGCGCGGCCGGGGCGGCGACGGGGGCGGCGGCCGGCGCCGCGGCGGCAGAGGCCTCGGGCGCTTCCGGTTCCTCGTCCTCGACCGGCGCGGGATCGACGTCGGTGCTGTAGACGATCGACGCCTCGCGCTCGATGTTGAGCACCTCGACCTTGGTGTTCGAGTGCTCATCCAGCTTGAGGGTCTGCGACGCGAGGTTCGCGACGGTCGGGGTGGCGCCCAGACCGATCTCGACGAAGCGCTCGACGCCGAGTCCGCCGTCGATCTCGTCCGTGAACAGCAGGTCCTGCGTCTCGATCCAGCGGACCGGGCTGGCGAACTGCCAGGCCAGCAGCTCGACGAGGATCACGCGGGTCAACGCGACCGGACGCGCGGCCCAGCTGTCGAAGTCCGCGAGCACGGCCTGCAGCTGCTCCGACGGCACCAGGTCGGCGATCTCCTGGACGAAGTCACGCCCCAGGTTGAACAGCTTCGGCACCAGGTTCGGGATGTAGCGGCCGATCAGCAGCGACGGGTCGATGTCCTGCGGCAGCAGCTCGTCGAGCTTGGCACGGAAGTCGTCCACGCCACCGCGCAGGACGGTCGAGTGGAACGGCACGTCGATGCCCGGAACCAGGATGAACGCGCGCTTGCCACCGAAAGCCTCACGGCGGATGTCGATCTCACGCTCGAGCGCCTCGAGACCCTTGACCGTGCCGGCGATCGCGTACTGCGAACCCTTGAGGTTCAGGTTGACGATCTGCAGGAATTCCCCGGTGGCGTCGGCGACACCGCCCACGAACGCCTGCAGTTCGTCGTCGGCGACGCCGATCTGCGACGGACGGATCGCGGCCATGCGGTAGTCGCTGCGGCCCGCGGCGTCACGCGGGACCAGCTCGTGCATCGCCGAGCCGCGCTGGAAGACGACCTCGAGCAGCGCCTCGAGCGGCAGCACGCCGGCGACCGCGGTGAGGGCGTTGTACTCGCCGACCGAGTGGCCGGCCAGGTAGGAGCCCTCGACGAAGGCGCCGGACTCACGGAGTTCGGCGACCTGCGCGACACCGAGGGTCGCCATGGCGACCTGGGTGAACTGGGTCAGGTGCAGCACGCCGTCCGGGTGGCGGTGCTCGACACCGCGGGCGCGGACCAGCGTCGGGTTGTCGCGGACGACGGCGAGGATCGAGAAGCCGAGCGCCTCGCGGGTGTGCTTGTCGGCGCGCTCCCAGACCTCGCGGGCGGCCTTGCTGCGCGAGCGGGCGTCGAGGCCCATGCCGGGACGCTGGATGCCCTGGCCGGGGAACGCGTACACGGTCTTCGGGGCGGCGGTGCGGCCGGTCGCGACCATCACCAGGTCGCCGTCGACGCGGCAGCCGACCTCGACGATCTCGTCACCGCGATCGGTGGCGACACGGTCGACGCGGACGTCGATCTCGGCGCCGGGGCGGACCATGCCGAGGAAACGCGCGGTCCACGCGGTCAGGCGACGCGTCGGCACCTTCGATGCCGGGTCGACCGCGATGACGGCCTGCTGGGCGGCGGCCGACAGCCACATGCCGTGGACGATCGGGCTGCCCAGGCCGGCGAGCAGTGCCGCGGCGTCGGAGGTGTGGATCGGGTTGTGGTCGCCGGAGACGCGGGCGAACGCGGCCATGTTGCGCGGCGCCACCATCTTCAGGTCGCGGCGACGGCGACGCGGGGTCTCCGCGACGTCGGCGGACAGGGAACCGCCGGCGCGGGCCGGATCGGCCAGCTCGCTGCGGCCGGTGCGTCCGCGGATCGCGAAGCGCTCGGTGAGCGTGGCGACGGCGGGAGCATCGAGGCCCTCGCCGAGCATCGCGCCGACCTCGACACGCACCTCGACGACGCGACCCATGTCGGTGTCGACGACGTCGCCGGCCTCCGCGCGGACCACGAGAATGCTGGTCTCCGAGGGCAGTTCGCCCACCAGGTTCACCGCGTGATCGAGGTGGACCAGATCGAGCATGCCCTCGATGACGTGCACGCCGGACTCGGTGGTGGCGGCGCCGAGCGCCGCGAAGACGGCCGGCCAGCAGGCGCCGACGACGACGTCGGGCACGGCCTTGCCGCTGGTGCTCACGGTCGCGGGCAGGCCGACACCGGTGACACCGGCATGGTCGGCGATCAGGTCCGGCGTCCACGCCAGGTTGATGTGCGCGGCACCGTTCTTGACCTGCGGCAGCTCCTGGCCGGCAGCGACACCGAGCAGTGCCGACATCGACGCCTCGGCGTCGGCCTCGGTGATGACCGGGGCGCCGCCGTCACGGACGCTGGCGGGCACGGTGATGCGGATCTCGACGGCCTTGCCCAGCGCGAGCGGCACCGTCAGGTCGACGTGCTCGGCGTCGGCGACGACCAGGCGTGCGCCGGTCTTGTCGTGGCTCGCGACGGTGTCGGACTCGATGGTCCACTCGTCGACCGCGCCGAGGCGGCGGACCGGGTTCTGCGTCAGGCGGGCGGCCCACCGCACGTCGGGGGCGGTGAGCACGGCGTCGAGCAGACCGGTGCCGAAGCCGCCGTGGCGGCGACCCGCGACGGGCGTCGGGGTGGCGCCGGCCGCGACCAGTTCGTCGGCCGTGGCCTTCTCGAACCGGTCGAGCAGTTCGCCGACGGGCTCGTCGACGCGGGTGATGCCGGCGACCGCGACGGTGCCGGGGATGATGCACACCTGGTCGGCGGTGTAGCGCGGATCGTGTGCCTGCCACAGCGAGTCCGAACGCCACCAGCGGCGCACGTCACCGTCGACGACGGGCACGAAGTTGACCGGCTTGCCGGGGGTCTTGCACAGCGCGACGAAGAACGGGACGTCGGCCGGGTGCAGGACGGTGGTGGCGTAGTCGGGGTACGCGGCCTCGAGCGCGCACAGCGCCGCGAAGGGGCGGTCGAGCGTCGCGGCATCGGCGAACAGGGTCTGGATCGGGCCGCGGTCGTTGCGGTGCAGGCGGGCCTCGGCGCGCTGCAGCATCTCGCCGAAGCGGTCCCGCCACGACACGTCCAGCCACACCGACTGCGTCGCATCGGCGATCGCGTCCTGCACGTCGCCGCCGCAGTCGAAGGCCTGCGGGGAGTCGACGCCCACGGCCAGCTCCAGGTAGCGGCGCAGCCACTGCTGGTAGGTCATGGTCGCGACGTCGCCGAAGTACGGCTTGGCGGTCACGTCGAGCGCGGCGATGATCTCGTCGCGGCGGTCCGCGACGGCCTCGGCGTCACCGGCGACCTCGTCGAGCAGGCGACCGGTGCGCGATGCCGCGTTGTCGATCTCGTGGATGTCGGCGCCGAGCTGGCTGCGGCCGGAAGCCATGCCGCCCTGCGCGGTGCCCGCACCGACCCAGTCGGGGGTGCCGGGGGTGTCGACGAGCATCTGCTTGACGTCGGCCGAGGTGGTGGCCTCGAGCGTCGCCATCGCGGCGGTGCCGACGAGGATGCCGTCGAGCGGCATCGCCGGGAACCCGTAGGCGGTGGACCAGCGGCCGGTCAGGTAGTCGGCGGCCCGCTCGGGGGTGCCGATGCCGCCGCCGACGCACAGCACCAGGTTGTCGCGGGCGCGCAGCTCGGCGTAGGTGTCGAGCAGCAGGTCGTCGAGGTCCTCCCACGAGTGGTGACCACCGGCGCGGCCGCCCTCGATGTGGACGATGACCGGGAAGTCCGGCACCTCGTTCGCGATGCGGATCACCGAGCGGATCTGCGCGACGGTGCCCGGCTTGAACGCGACGTAGCTGAAACCGGCCTCGGTCAGCTCGTCGATGATCGTGACGGCTTCCTCGAGCTCGGGGATGCCGGCGGTGACGACGACGCCGTCGAACGGGGCACCCGCGGCACGGGCGCGCGGCACGAGGCGCTTGCCGCCCACGTGCAGCTTCCACAGGTACGGGTCCAGGAACATCGAGTTGAACTGGACGGCGCGACCCGGCTCGAGGAGGTCCTTCAGGCCCTCGACGTTGTCGGCGAAGATCTGCTCGGTGACCTGTCCGCCACCCGCCAGCTCGGCCCAGTGGCCGGCGTTGGCGGCCGCGGCGACGATCGCGGGATCGACGGTCGTGGGGGTCATGCCCGCGAGCAGGATCGGCGAGCGTCCGGTCAGCTTCGTGAACGCGGTCTCGACGGCGACGCGGCCGTCGGGCAGCGCAACGGCCTTGGGCGCGAACTCGGTCCACGCGCGCGGCACCTCGGGTGCGGCACCCGGGGTGAGCAGGTTGCGGTGGCCGGCGCGGGTGGAGGCGGCGACAATTCCGACGCCCTGACCACGCAGACCCGTGGACGTCATGCGGGTGAGCAGGTCGCCGGGGCCCAGGTCCAGGATCCAGGCGGCGCCGGAGGCAATGGCGCCCTCGACCTCCTCGACCCAGTCGACCGGATCGACCAGCACGGCCTGCGCGAGCTCGCGCACCTGATCGGCGTCGAGCCCACAGCGAGCGGCCCAACCGCCGATGATGTCGACGGCCTCGTTCAGGGCCGGGTGGTGGAAGCCGACCTCGACGGACAGCGACTCGAAGACGGGCGAGAACACCGCGCCGCCACGGGACTTGGCGTCGCGGGCACGGGTTTCGTCGGCCGCGATCTGCTCGCAACGCTGCTGCACGCGAGCAAGCTGCGCGGGCGGTCCGGCCAGCACGACGCGGCGGCGGCCGTTGCGGATCGCCATGACTGCGGAGCGCTCGGCGTCGACGCCCTCGCCCAGCTCGGCGACGATCGCGGCCAGGCGCTCGGGATCGACGTTGGAGACCGCGAGCATCGGCGAGCGATCCGCGGTGGCGATGATGCCGCGGCGGCGACCCACGAGCCCGGCGGCAGCGCCGATGAGCTGGGCGGTCGCGAGCAGCGCACCGTCGGCGGCGCCGGCCCCGGAGACCGCGGCGGCGGCGATGAGGCCCTGCGAGTGGCCGATCGTCGCGACCGGTGCGGTGACGGCCGGGTCCAGGCCCTGCTGCTGCAGTGCGCGCAGCGCGGCGAGCTGGGTGAGGAACACACCGGGCAGCGACACGGCGGCGGAGGTCAGCGCCGCCGCGGACGGGCCTGCGGGCGCGTCTTCATCGTCCGCGAGCTCCTGCTCGAGGATCCACGCGATCGGGTCGAATCCGACCGGGCGGACGACGAGGAGGTCCTGCGCGACCGGCTCGAGCATCGCGGCGGCCTCGTTCACCAGCTCGGTGAGCGTCGGCTCGAGTCCGCTGTCACGGGTGAGCTCGGCGAGCGCGCTCAGCCACGGGGCGCCCTGGCCGCCGAAGGCCAGCGCGTACGGCTCGCCGGCGCGGAGTCGGTCCACGAGCGGCCCCTGCGCGGCGGATCGGACCGGCGTCCGATCGGCACCGAACTGGCTGCGCTCCTTCGAGGTTCGTCCGTTTCCTGCAGTGTCGTCGATCGTCACTGAAGTTGAGTCCTCTCCTGGTTCCCTGACGGGAGGTAGGTCGTGGTCGGTCGCCCTCGGCAGAGCTGACGCGCGATGTCTCGGGACATCCACGGCACCCCTCGAACGCACTGGGAAAACAGCGAATTCGGGCTCGTCAAGGTTGGCACAAAATCATGAGGAAAGCCTCACGTTTGGTTTCGACCACACTTCCTACCAGCGGGTATCGAGTGACTTTGGCCACACAACACGGCACAAGTGACCCGCGGGTAGACCACGTATGCGCGGGTCACGGCCCATGCGTGGACGTCCACAAACCTGAGGAAACCCTCACGTTGATTGTTACCAATTCGTGATCTGCTTGACGACAGGCCCGCGGCGTGCGGTCGGACCGGTCGCGCTGTCGGAGGCCGGCGCTACCGTGCGCCGTGTCAACCGAAATCCAGGGGGGAATTCATGACCGCACCGGAGATCCACGCGCTCGTCGAACACATCGAGACCGTCCTGCCCCGCGATCGCTCGCACTGGCCATCGGGGTGGCCGCACGAGGCGGAGGCCGCACTGCTCGACGCGATCTTCTCGGCCCGCGCCGCATACGGCACACCGACGTCCGGCGTTCGTCGGGTTGTCGCCAACTGGCGCGCCCACCGAGCCACCGCGCTCGACGACCTCGGCGCGTTGGCCGACTTCACCGACGCGCCGGATCATTTGGCGGAGATCCTCGACAACCGCCAGCGGGTACCCGGCAACTACACCACCAAGGCCGAGGCCGCCGCCCTCGCTGCGGCAGCGCTGGTCGAAGCGGGCATCGGCACAAGCAGTCGGATCGGCGACGGCCGCAGGGCCCGGGAGGTCATCGGCACGGTGCCGGGACTCGGCGCCGCAACGTGGGAGACGTTCCTCCTGCGGCTGGGGCTCCTCGGCCCCGCGGCCCTCGACACGATCCGCGAGTTCACCGAGGAGGCCCTCGGCCCAGGCGAGTCACCCGTGACCGAGGCGGTCGCTCTCGAGCTGCTCGCCGCCGCGGCCCGGACCACCGACACCCCGCCGGCCGCCCTCGTCAATGCCGTCTGGCGGTACGGGCGCCGCCGCGCAAACGCACCGAAACCGTTGTCCGCGTAGCCGAATCACCTCGCGCGCACCGGTGGCCGGTCCTGCAGTTCAGGACCGGCCGCCGGTGGCGTAGGCTGACAACGCTCGCGCGAGTGGCGGAATTGGCAGACGCGCTGGATTTAGGTTCCAGTGTCTCAGGACGTGGGGGTTCAAGTCCCCCCTCGCGCACCACGATCAGCTTCACGCAATCAGACGAACGAACTCACGAACTCGGACGAGGTGTGAGTTCGCTGTCGGCGGCCAGGTGGGCCGAGCCTGTCGATCGCATCCCAGGACCGGCTGGCGGCCGGTGGACGAGGAATCCGATCGACTCACTCACTGAGATCCTGCTCTGCTTCGACGGTCGTCGAACAGGACGGGAGCGAAGGACAGAATGGTTGCGTGCAACGCGACAGAAGAGTCCTCGTCTCCTTCGCCGGCGGTCTCGGCCACCTCAATCCCATCCTTCCGATCGCACGTGCACTCCGAACCGCCGGACACCGTATTGGTGTGTGCGGTCATGCGAGCATCGTCGACGGCATCGCCGGGTTCGACGCCCACTATCCGGTAGGCAGTCCCGCGTCGACTCCCGCAGGAGAGTCGACAGGCCGACTCGTCAAACCCGATTTGGACCACGAGTTCTCCGTGATCGGCACGCATTTCGCGGGCGCACTTGCCGCCCGGCGCTTCGGTCACGTTCGAGGCGTCATCGATCAGTGGGCACCGGATCTGGTGATCTGCGACGAGATGGACTTCGGGGCGATGCTCGCGGCCGAACAGGCCCAGGTCCCACGGGTCGTCGTCAACGTCATTGCATCCGGTGCCTTGACTCGCCTCGAACGCATCCGTGAGCCGTTGGCGCATCTCCGAGCAGTGCACGGGCTCCGAGACGATCCCACTGGTACCGAACTGATTCGGGATCTTGTCGTCTCCCCGTTTCCGCGCTCTTTCCGACACCCCGACTTCCCCCTACCCAGGAGCGCGGTATCCATCCGCCCCGAATCGGCGCCCGGCACCGGCCGGCATGCTGCCGTCGACTGGCTTGCTGCGGGTGACGAGCCGCGGCGGCTGTACCTAACGCTCGGAACCGTCTTCAACACCGAGTCCGGCGACTTGTTCACGCGCGTCCTCGAGGGATTGCGCACCCTTCCTGTGCGGGTCCTCGCGACCGTCGGCAACAACATCGATCCGGCGGCCATCCCCGTGGTCGCCGACAACGTCCGGGTCGAACGGTATGTACCGCAATCCGAAGTTCTGCCGCACTGCGACCTTGTCGTCAACCACGCCGGGTCCGGAAGCGTCATCGGCGCGCTGACCCACGGTGTCCCGGTGATCGCCCTCCCCATGGGCGCAGACCAAGAGCTCAACGCCCAGCGCCTGACCGCCCTCGATGCCGGAGTCACCCTCGATCCGATCACAATGTCGCCCGACGAGATCCGCGACGCCGCACTTACCACCCTGGCCTCGAAGTCCCTGCAGGAAGGAGCGCAGCGTCTGCGCGACGAGATCGCAGAGCTGCCCTGCCCAGCATCGATAACCACAGACTTGCAGAACCTGATGATGGGTCCGCCGGTACCAAGCAGTCCGTTGTAAAGGATCAGCGTCCTGTTCGGCGGTCGTCATACAGGCCGGCATGTGAAGGGCAGTAACGGCTTTGTGGCGAAAGAAACCAGGGCGTGTCTCCCAAATGTGTGGCAGCCGACCTGAACACTGGGGGGATGACGTCCGGTTCTGGACCTGACGCGTCAGCGCGTCGGCGAGAGATTGCCGACGCGCTGCGCGGATACCTTCGCGAAGCATCTGCGCAACCGGTGGCCCCACCAGCGCCGAAGTCAGATTCTTCAGGATGGTTTGCACCTGCGCCTGGCTCAGGCACTCAGCAGTACGGGCGTGAGCCTTGGACGAGCATGCGCGATGTCGAAGTCGAGGTCGTGGGCCCTGCCGTAGTTGTCTCGTTCACATGGCTTCCCGACGACGATCCTCAGCGGTCCTATGTCTTCGTTCTCCACGCCCCGGACTGGGATTCCGACACCAGCTCCGACTCCCTCATCACGAGACTCGACTTGCTCCTCGACTTTCCGAATTGGCAAACTCGCGCCCTTCCCACCGGAGGCAACGTCTTCGTCGTTGTTCCTGCCCCATAGTGCTCCAACCTCACAAGTTCACTCGCATTGCTGAGGTGCGTCCCCCTAGTTACAGCGGCCACCAAGTGAACATGGCAGCACGCTGATGAGCCACAGTCGCACGTCATCCGAGAGAAATGGAACGAACCAAACCCATGAATCCATCATGATCACCTCTCGGATGTTCAGGGGCAGCGCCCGTCGAAATCGCACGGGACAACTAGGGACCAAACCAGAACTCGCCTTGCCCGATGACGCCCCTTCAGTAGCACCAGCCGCCGAGCCAACAGGGCACGTTGTCGAGCGCCCACTGTCGCTGCTCGTCATTGAAGAACGACGGCCACATGAGCCAGTAGATCAGCGGGAAGTCCATCACCAGACCCCCAGAACGGCAAGGAAATCCACGACAGCGATCACCACGGGCACGAGCGGCCCCCAGAATGCGAGGTCATGCATCTCGATCACCCGCAGCTCTGCCGGAAGGCGATGACACACGGATATGTGGCTGCCAGCCACAGCTTGACATCCCACGGCAGCAGCGGGATGTACCAGAACATGTCACCCATCGCGATCGCCTCCAGGCTAGGGACAGTGGCCACCCCAGTCGCACCCGAACGTGTTGTACAGGATCCGCTGCCACAATTCAGGTAAAGGCAGCGTCCACATCCAGCCCTGCCCGAGCCATGGATACACGAGGCAGTCCTCCGCGCATGTGTCCCGACCTTGGATTCAGGTTAGACCCCGAACTCGCTGACGGTGGCTGAGTGGAAGCGGTGGTCGAGTGCGACGAACGAGGGTCTCGAACTCACGAGAGGTCGTGGCCTCGATTCCTGCCTATGCAGCCCGCTCCGCGGCGAGTGTGGCGAAGGATCGGCGCAGGAGGTCGACGGCGTCCACACCCTCGGACTCAGCCCAGGTGGTCAAAGCTATGTCGAAGCAGGCGAGTGCCGCCTGTACGAGTGTCTGCGCCCGCAACTCCGCGTAGTCACCGGCCAGACGTGCCTGCACGACGGGAACGAGCATGGTCGCCCAGGCCAGATGCTTCTCGAGGTTTCGGGCACGGAGGGACGCGGTGCTGGTGAGCACGCGCATGGTCCGCTTGCTGCGTTGCTCGTCCTCGCCGCTACGCGGTTGAGACACAAGCGATTCGAAGGAGATCCGCAGCGAGACCAGGGCCGGTTCGTCGACGGGTCGGGAGGCGAGGACGTCTCGGACGAACTCGCCCCAGCGGGTCAGGTCGCCGATGACCGCGTCTTCCTTGGCCGGGAAGTAGCGGTGGAAGCTTCGGGCGGAGATGCCCACCGCGGTGGCGATCTGCTCGACGGTGACCGAGTCGAAGCCGTGCTCGGCGAACAGGTCGACCGCGACCTCGGAGATGCGTGTGCGCACGGCTTCACGGGTGATGTCGCGCAAGCCCGGGGTCGCCGGCGTCGAGGAACTTTCCACGTGCGCAGCGTACCTGGACAAAGTTGTCAGTCTCTGACAGATTGGGCGGAGCATGACAACATCGAAGGGGGATCCATGGACAAGCGCACGCTCGGCAAGCAGGGTCTGACCGTTTCCGCGCTCGGCTACGGCGCGATGGGCACGGCCATCGGCTACGGCCGGGCCGACGACACCGAGTCGATCGCCGCCATCCGCAGGGCACACGAAATCGGTGTGACGATGTTCGACACCGCCGAGATGTACGGCTGGGGCGAGGGCGAGAAGCTGCTCGGCCGCGCGTTGGCACCGGTGCGCGACGACGTCGTCATCGCCACGAAGTTCGGCCTCACCCGCTCGTTCGGGTGCGACTCGCGTCCCGAGCACATCCGCGAGGTTGTCGACGCCAGCCTGCGCAATCTCGGCGTCGACACGATCGACGTGCTCTACCAGCACCGCCCCGACCCGAACGTGCCCATCGAGGACGTGGTCGGCACGATGAAGGAATTCGTCGACGCCGGCAAGGTGAGGTACCTGGGGCTGTCCGAAGCCGACGAAGCCACCATCCGCGCCGCGCACGCGGTGCATCCGATCTCGGTGTTGCAGAGCGAGTACTCGATCTTCGCGCGCGGGGCCGAAGCCCTGTTCCCTGTCCTGGAGGAACTCGGTGTCGGCTTCGTCGCCTACTCGCCGCTGGGCCGCGGTTTCCTCAGCGGCGCCGTGGCGCCCCGTGAACACTACGACGCCAACGATTTCCGTCAGCACATCCCGTGGTGGGCCCCGGAGAACTTCGCCGCCAACCTCGCGATCGTCGACGAACTGACCGAACTCGCCCGCCGCAAGAACGCCACCCTGGCCCAGCTCTCGTTGGCGTGGCTCCTGGATCGCCGGGACTATGTCGTGCCGATCCCCGGTTCTCGCAACCCGTCCCGGGTGGAGCAGAACGTCGCGGCCGCCGACCTGGTTCTGTCCGACGACGACCTGGCCGCGATCGACCGTGTCGCCGCCGACGGCGGCGTCGGCAACCGCATGTAGCGCGGTGGTCTCGTCAGTGCGGCGTCGCGGTCAATCGCTTCGACCTGCGGAAACAGAAGGAACATCCGCGCCCTCGCTTGCACGATCCTCGTCCGTCCACCGATCGATGTGCCGGCACAGCTGGCCGATCGGGCCGATCACCACGTCCCCGTGCGGATCCACCCAGACCGGTTCGGCCGCGTGCAGGCGGGGAACGAGCAGATGGCGGCCCCGGCTGGGCCACTGGACGAAGTCGTAGCCGGCGAGCTCGCCCTGAACCGTGTCGGCAACCCACACCGCCGCCTCGCCGAACGTCGCATCCATGGTCAGTCCGTGGCCACAGCTGAAGCCGCTGATGCCGCGGGCGCCCTGCCAACCGATCGAGACGTAGTACTCGCCGTTGATCGCGAAGTCCCATTCGAGTCGGTCGACATTCACGTCCCTGCCGAATCTCAGGCAGCGGAAGTCGCGGGCAACCGCGGCCAGGGCCCGCACCCATGGTCCGGGCGGGTCGAAACCGGGTCCGTCGAGCACCCCGGAGACGCTGTCGGCCAGGGGGATGCGCCAGGTCAAGCTGTCGTGTTTCCACGGGTCCGGGAGCGGCATACCGCCATCCTCACCCATGAGGGTCGGCGCGACGGGCGGTCAGCGCCGGTTCGCCGTCTTGCGGTTCTGTTTCCGCGGCGGCGTCTTCCGGTTCCCCGTGGGCCGGGCACCGGGTTTGGGCGCGTGGACTTGCCGCTGTTGCGCGAGTTCCCGCTGCTTGGCGGCTACTTCCCGGTCGATACGGGCGAACACGATGTGCTGCTGCACGTACGTCCAGACGTTGTTGCTCACCCAGTACAGCAGGATCGCGATCATCAGGAACGGTCCACCGACGAGAACTCCGAGCGGGAAGACCCACAGCATGAGCTTGTTCATCATCGCCGCCTGGGGGCCCGCTGCCGCTTCCGTGCTCTGCCGCGCGACCGACGCTCGTGCGTTGAAGTGCGTGGCGACCGCGGCGATCACCATCAGGGGAATCGCCACGGCCGCGATCGTGGCGACGGTCGGGACACCTCCGTGGGCCGCGAACGACGCCAGTGTGCTCTCCGGTGTGGTGATCGCCGCCGAGATCGGCGCACCGAACAATCGCGCGCTGAGGAACGACTGCACATCGGTCGCGCTGAAGACGTAGTTCGCGGTGTGCGCGTTGGCTTCCGCGGTCATTCCGAGTTGGCCCGCACCGGTCCCGGTGCGGTTGAACGAGCGCAGGACGTGCAGCAGCGCGATGAACACCGGCGTCTGGACCAGCACCGGCAGGCAGCCCATCAAGGGATTGAAGCCGTGTTCCTTCTGGAGTTTCTGCATCTCCAGCGCCATGCGCTGGCGGTCGTCGGCGTACTTCTTCTGCAGGGCCTTGATCTGCGGTTGCAGTTCCCGCATCTGGAGGCTCGTGCGTATCTGCCGGATCGCAGGCCCGAGCAGCAGCAAACGCAGGGTGAACACCAGGAACACCACCGCCAGCGCCCAGGCGAAGCCGCTGTCCGGACCGAGTATCGAGCCGAACGCTTTGTGCCAGAACCACAGGATCCCGGACACGGGGTAGTAGATGAAGTCGAGCATGAGCACCTCTTCGCCGCACGACGCGACGCAACGGGACATCGTGCGGATGGGTGAGTGCGCCGTAGATGGTCGGAGCGACACGGCGCAGGTGGACAGGGGTGACGGGCGCACCGCACAGCGAGGAGCTATGCGGCGGTCAGCACCTGCCCGGGTGCTCGGGGCTGGCGAGGACGGCCGGGGGTGTTCGGGGCGCTCTGCCGGCGGAACGCGCCGCGCAGGTGCCGCTCCTCGTGGGGAGGTCCGACAGCAGGTGCCGTCAGCAGGTGCAGCTGAGACAGCGACCCGCGCCCGCCGACAGCCAAGATCACCGCGATCGCGACGGCGGTGCCGGCGATCGCGGCCGGGCCGTCGCCGGCGGACGTCGTCGCCATCACCAATGTCAGCACGGCGACCCACGTGAGCTGAACGAGGTTCAGCTTCCGCGTGAGTATCGACCGGATCCGTGCCATGACAAGCAGCGTACCGAGACGCCGGCAGATGGCGCCGATACGGGCCGTGCAGCCGCTTCGCGCGAGACACCGACAGGACCTGCGCGGGTCTGCCCGCCCGGTGTCGATGCTGCAACCATTCCCGCGACTCGCGGACGACGCACCCATTCGTCCGGCTAGCGTTCGAGTGTCCCGGTTCCGCCGCAGACAGGGGGACGACGGTGTCCACACGTGTTCTCTCGGACTCGACCTACACCCACGTCGTCGACGTGTCCGTGGACAGGGTCGACATCGGCGAGTGGCTGTTCTCGCTCTCGGAGGCGGAGTACCGGCGGTGCTGTCCCCCGGACCACATCACGGCCGGCGTCGGCACCGACGCCGGCGGACACCCGCTGTGGATCGGTGTGGAGACGCTCGGCGGCTCCGTCCTGATCCACCGATTCGTCGGCGAGGTCAGCGAGCCGCGCCGGTGCCGGATGGTCTCGAAGTCGGACGCCGTCGCCGCCGAGGGGCGGACGACTCTCGAGGTGACCTGGGAACTGCGCGCCGAGCCCACCGACGACGGCCGGTGCATCGTCACCGATCGGATCGTCGTCGCGCCCACCGGCGAGTACTTCGCGTTCCTCGACCGCCACGGCATCACCTTCGAGGACGCCGCGGCGGCGTGCCACACCGCGTGCAACGATCACAACCGGCGCGAGACCCCGCTGCTCGCCGCGAGCATCGCGCGCCGGGCGTCGTCGTCGAACGGGCGACACGCGGCCGGCCCCGTTGCCGCCGTGACCATCCGGCGCGCCCCCTCGACCACCGACGGCGAGGCCGCGAAGGCCGTGGTGCGCCGGAACGCCGAGCAGGTGCAGGGCGGCGGCGACTTCGCGGTGTTCGACGAGCTGTTCGCCGACGACTACGTCGACCACACCCCGCAGCCGGGGACCAGCCCGGACAAGGCCGGGACCAGACTGCTCTACCAGTCGCTGCGGGCCGCGTTCCCGGACTTCCACGCCGACATCCACTGGCAGTCGGTGGACGGCGACCTGGTGACGACCTACAAGACGTACCACGGCACGCACCGGGGCGCGTTCATGGGGATCGCCCCCACCGGGCGTGCGGTGCAGTTCGAGACCGTCGACGCGATGCGGGTTCGCGACGGCAGGATCGTCGAGCACTGGGGCGTGGCGAATCGGCTGTCACTGATGGAGCAGCTCGGCTGAATCGTCAACGACCGCCGTCGAACTCGACCTGCACCGTCGACGCCCCGCGCAACCCGGCCACGGCTTCGGCCTCCGCACGCAACTGCTCGCGGAGCGTTTTGCTCGGCGGCTCGAATGTCTCGAGTGTCAGCGTCAGTCGGCGGCCGGCCTTGCGGGGGCGCCACGTTCCGGCGATCCTGCCGTCGGCCAGCACCGCGCCGGGTCCGCCGACCGTCTTCCACACCTGGGCATGGTGCTTCTTGTCGACGATGGATTCCCGATCGCGCAGCTGCAGGTAGGGGTCGCGCGGCGGCAGCAGTCGCACCCCGCGCGCCCGCTGCACCGACCGCAGGGCATCCAGGTCGCCGGCTAGGATCCACGCCGGGCGGCCGTCGACGTCGACGGGTGTGAGCTCGTCCTCGACCGTCGCCCACCACGGTGCGGCGTCGCCGGCGCGCACGCCGATCCAGGCGGCGAAGTCCTTGCGGGTGGACGGGCCGTAGCAGCGCAGGTAGCGGCGGACCAGTTCGGCTCGGGCAGTGGTGGCCTCGACCCGGGGTAGTGGCCGGCCCAACCACTCGTTGACCAGGACGAACGGTGCCTTGTTCCCACTGCGCGGGGCGAGACAGACGATTCCGCGCAGCGTCAGTATCCGGATGCAGAAGTGCACGACGGCCTGCCCCAGCGGCAGGTGCGTGCCGTAAGGTCCGTCCGCCAGCCACTTCTCACGGCGGGCCGGCGGCAGCGTTGGCGCGATGCGCTCCGCCAGCTCCGCGCCGAGCTCGTCGATCGCCAGTTGCTTTCCGGACAGCACGTTCTCGATCTCGTCGGCGATGAGGTCGACCGTCTCGTCCAACCCCATCCCGAGCGTGTCGAGCGCCTGCTCGACGCCGACGATCAGGTGCAGCCGCGCCTTCTCGGTGGCCGGCAGAACGCCCATGGTGAAGACCTGGGCGTCCGCGGTCGGGAAGTAGAACGGGGCACCGCGCATGGACCAGGACTGCAGCAGGCTGCGGGCCTCGGCAACCAGGCGGTCGACGAGATCCCGCGCCACGCCCTCGACCCGGGCGTGCAGCGCGAGCAGTGCCGACCCGGGTGGGCTGTTCTGAACGCCGCACGCCCCCACCACCCGGTGCAGGTGGTCGAGCGGTTGTCGGGTGGTCAGGTGGTGCGCATGCAGCCGGAACGCGACGACGTCGTCGGTCCGCACGGTGGCGGCGGCACCGCCGCCCTGACGAGGCGCCACCGCTCACCTCCCGTCGACCTTCCCCGACTCACATCACACACCTTCCGTCGGCGTCACACACCGTTTGCATATGAAAACGGTGTGTGAACCCGGCAAGGGGTGTGCGACGCCGGGGGCGCGAGATCAGGCGAACGAACCGCGCGCCGTGACGACCTCTCCGCCCACCAGAACCAGCGACGGCCGCGACAGCACGTCCGGTCCGGTGCGCGGATCCTGCTCGTACACAATGAGATCCGCGGGAGCACCCGCTGCCAGTCCCCCGCCGCCGAGCCAGGTCTGCGCGTTCCAGCACGCGGCGCCGAGGGCCTCGGTGGGCGTCATGCCGACCTTGCCGAGCGAGGCGACCTCGTCGGCGATCCGGCCGTGCCGGACGTGCCCGCCGGCGTCGGTGCCCGCGTAGATCGGGATCCCCGCGTCGCGAGCGGCGCCGATGGTGTCGTTCACCCGCGCGTACAGATCCCGCATGTGCGCGGCGTACACCGGGAACCGCGTCGCCCCGTCGGCGATCTCCGGGAAGTTGTCGATGTTGATCAGCGTCGGCACCAGCGCGGTGCCGCGCTCGGCCATCATCGCGATCGTGGTGTCGGTCAACCCGGTGCCGTGCTCGATGCAGTCGATGCCGGCGGCGATCAGACCGGGCAGCGCGTCCTCGCCGAACACGTGCGCGGTGACGCGGGCACCCTCGCGGTGCGCCGCCTCGATCGCTTCGACGAGGATGCCGTCGCTCCACAGCGGCGCCAGATCGCCGACCTCGCGGTCGATCCAGTCCCCCACCAGCTTCACCCAGCCGTCGCCGGCCCGCGCCTGCCGCACCACCTCGTCGGGCAACTGCGACTCGTCCTCGAGGTCGACGGGCAGGCCGCGGATGTAGCGCTTGGGCGCGGCGATGTGCCGTCCGGCGCGGATGATCCGCGGCAGCCCCGCGACGTCGTCGAGCGAGCGGGTGTCGACCGGAGACCCGGCGTCCCGCACCAGCAGCACGCCGGCATCACGCTCGATCCGGGCCTGCGCCAGCGCCCCGTCCAGGTCCTCCGCGCCGCCGCCGTAGCGAATCCCGATGTGGCAGTGCGCATCGACGAGTCCGGGCAGGATCCAGCCCTCGGTGCACAGCGTCTGCGCACCCGGAACCGGCTCGTCGGTGATCTTCCCGTCCGCGACCCACAGCTCGAACGGCTGCTCGTCGGGCAGGCCGATGCCCCGCAGGTGGAAGGACGTCACCCCGGCCTACTTCTTGGGGAGCTTGAGCTGCGACAGGTCGATGCCCTCGAGTCCCGGAGGCAGCTGGTCGAGACCCTTGGGCATGCTCGACAGGTCCGGGAAGCCTGCGGGCATCCCGCCCGGCATGCCGGGGAAGCCGCCCGGCATACCACCAGGGAAACCGCCCTTGATCTTCGGCTGCGTCGGGCCCTTGCCGCCCTTCTTGCCCTTCTTGCCCTTCTTGCCGCGGATCTGCTTGCGGGCGCCGGGCATGCCCATGCGTCCGGCCATCGCGGCCATCATCTTGCGGGCCTCGAAGAAGCGGTCGACGAGCTGGTTGACGTCGGAGACCTTGACGCCCGAACCGTTCGCGATGCGCAGGCGGCGCGACGCGTTGATGATCTTCGGGTTCTCGCGCTCCGCCGGCGTCATGCCGCGGATGATCGCCTGGATGCGGTCGAGCTGCTTCTCGTCGACGTTGGCGAGCGCGTCCTTCATCTGACCGGCGCCCGGCAGCATGCCGAGCAGGTTGCCGATCGGGCCCATCTTGCGCACGGCCATCATCTGCTCGAGGAAGTCCTCGAGGGTCAGCTCGCCCGAGCCGATCTTCGCCGCCGTGGCCTCGGCCTGCTGGGCGTCGAACACCTGCTCGGCCTGCTCGATCAGCGTGAGCACGTCACCCATGCCGAGGATGCGGCTGGACATGCGGTCGGGGTGGAAGACGTCGAAGTCCTCGAGCTTCTCACCGGTCGACGCGAACAGGATCGGCTCGCCGGTGATCTCACGGACGCTCAGCGCGGCACCACCGCGGGCGTCGCCGTCGAGCTTGGTGAGCACGACACCGGTGAACCCGACGCCCGACTTGAACGCCTCCGCGGTGTGCACCGCGTCCTGGCCGATCATGGCGTCGAGCACGAAGATCGTCTCGTCGGGCTGGACGGCGTCGCGGATGCCCGCGGCCTGCGCCATCAGCTCCTCGTCGATGCCGAGGCGGCCGGCGGTGTCGACGATGACCACGTCGTACTGCTTGGTGCGGGCCTCCTCGACGCCGGCGCGCGCGACCTCGACGGGGTCAGCGGCCGAGATGCCGAGCGGGTTCTCGCCGCCGCCGACGGAGGTGCCGGGGTGCGGCGCGAAGACGGCCGCGCCCGCGCGCTCACCGACGATCTGCAGCTGGCTGACGGCGCCGGGACGCTGGAGGTCACACGCCACGAGCAGCGGCGTGTGGCCCTGGTCCTTGAGCCACTTGGCGAGCTTGCCGGCGAGGGTGGTCTTACCGGAGCCCTGCAGACCGGCCAGCATGATCACGGTCGGCGGGGTCTTCGCGAACTGCAGGCGGCGGGTCTCACCACCGAGGATGCCGACGAGCTCCTCGTTGAC
Source organism: Prescottella agglutinans (assembly GCF_004011865.1). Classification (GTDB taxonomy): domain Bacteria; phylum Actinomycetota; class Actinomycetes; order Mycobacteriales; family Mycobacteriaceae; genus Prescottella; species Prescottella agglutinans. The sequence continues at coordinate 335,524 of NZ_RKLP01000001.1, forward strand.
GATCTTGACGACCTGCTGCGCCGGGTTGAGGGCGGCCGAGACCTCGGCACCCTTCGCACGCTCCTTGATCTTCGCGATGAAGGTGCGGACCACGGGGAGCGCGACGTCGGCCTCCAGGAGCGCGAGACGGATCTCGCGGCACGTGGCGTCGATGTCGGCTCCGGAGAGTCGACCCTTGCCACGCAGATCCTTGAGGGCTCCGGTCAACCGGTCGGAAAGGGATTCGAACACCGAATGCGCTCCTGAGCTCTGTGTCGGTCTGGCTGCGGGCCGTGAATATTCTCCGACCAGGGTAACCGCTCGAACCGGTGCGGCCACGCGGCAACCCTGGGCATGCCCCGCGAACGTCGAACGGGCGGTTACTGCGGCATCGCCCGAGAGCCGACTGCAGTAACCGCCCGCCGCGCGTCACTCCGACGCCGGCTCCTCCTTCTTCTTCGGCTCCGGCGCCGGCACGACCGCGAGGATCGCGCGCTCGAGGCGAACGCGCTGTGCGCGGGTGTCGGCGTCGGCCAACTGGATGCAGAACGCGTCCACCACCGACGAGCCGAGCGTGCTCACCTTCGCCCAGCGCACATCCGCACCGTGCCGCTCGAACACCCGCGCCAGGCGGCTGAGCAGGCCCACCCGGTCCTCGGCACGCACCTCGACGATCGCCTGGCCCGGTTCGGTCGCACCGCTGTCGGCGTCGAACCAGATCACGCGCGGCGGCGCCTGCGCGTACTGGACGGGCACGGCGGCCGCCGTGCGGTCCTCGAGCGCCTGCTGCTCGCGCGCCTCCCGCTCCTTGGCGTCGAGTTGGTCGAGCACGTCGACCTCGCCGCCAACGGCCCGGATGAGTTCCTGGCGCAGCAGCCCGGCCTGGGGCGGGCTGCCGAACCGCGGGGCCACCACGAACGAGTTGATCGCCGCCCCGCTGTGGTGACCCAGCGACGCCGACAGCACCCGCAGCGAGTTGAGCGCCAGCACCCCCGCCTCGTGCGACAGCAGTCCGGGCGTGTCGGGCGCGACGACCGTCACGACGTAGGTGTGGGCGGAGCCCCCCGGAACGAGGGCGACGTGCACGCCGCCCGCGGCCGCCAGGTCGGCGAGTTCGGGGTCGATCGGGTCGGGCACCGGCAGCGGCTCCCCCGCCATCGTGAGCCGGCACCGGCGCACCAGCTCGCCGATGAGCGACGACTTCCAGTCGCCCCACACGCCCGGACCCGTGGCGAGCGAGTCCGCCTCGGCGAGCACGTGCAGCAGCTCCAGCAGCACCGGGTCGCCGTCGAGCCGGTCCACCACCATCTGCACGGTGGTGGGATCGTCGAGGTCCCGTCGGGTCGCCGTCTGCTGCAGCAGCAGGTGGTGGCGCACCATCCCGGTCAGCAGCGCGATGTCGGACGGCCACAGCCCCAGCCGCGCCCCGATCTGCGCGGCCAGCTCGGCACCGACCTCGCTGTGGTCGCCGCCGCGACCCTTGCCGATGTCGTGCAGGAGCGCGCCCAGCATCAGCAGGTCGGGGCGCGCGACGCGGGTGGTCAGGGCCCCGGCCTGCGCCACCGTCTCGACGAGGTGCCGGTCGACGGTCCACGTGTGCACGGCGTCGCGCGGCGGCAGGTCCCGCACAGCACCCCATTCGGGGAGCAGCCGCCCCCACAGGCCCGTGCGGTCGAGCGCCTCGATCGTCGGGACCGCCCGGTGTCCGGAGCCCAGCAGCACCAGGAAGTCGCTCAGCGCGCCCTTGGGCCACGGCTCCCGCAGCTCGGGGGCGCTGTCGGACAGCCGGCCCAGCGTCGACGCCGAGATCGGCAGCCCGGTCGCCGCGGACGCGGCCGCGACCCGCACCACCAGCCCCGGGTCCCGCTTCGGGCGCGCGTCGCGGGCGAGCACCAGTTCGCCCGACTGCTCGACGACCCCCTCGTCGATCGGCCGGCGCATCGGCACCCGGCGCAGCTTCGACAGGCCTCGCCGCGGCAGGGAGTTGTTCGCGGTCCGCAGCCCCACGTCGACGGAGTAGCCGATCGTCCGGGCGCAGTCACTGAGCATGCGGGCCAGGTCGAACCGGTCGCCGATCCGCAGCGCAGCACCGATCTCGTCGGCGTCCTGGGCGCGCAGCTGATCCCGGGAGCGGCCCGCCGCCCGGTGCAGTTCGGTGCGGACGTCGAGCAGCCGACGGTGCGCGAGCGCCAGGCCGCCACCGGGGGTCTCCGGTCCGAGGCCCGGCATCCCGTCGGTGAGCTGTGCGATGGACAGCGCGTTGAGGAGTTGGACGTCGCGCAGGCCGCCGCGGCCGTTCTTGATGTCCGGTTCGGCGCGGTGCGCGATCTGACCGGACCGGGTCCAGCGCGCCTGCGCCTGCTCGACGAGTTCGTCGAAGCGCGAACGGATTCCGGTGCGCCACTGCCGGCGCACACCGCCGATCAGCAGGTGGCTCAACTCGACGTCGCCGACGATGTGCCGGGCCTCGAGCATGCCGAGCGTCGCGGTCAGGTCGGTCGCCGCCACCTGGAGCGCCTGCGGCACGGTCCGCACGCTGTGGTCGAGCTTGATGTGCGCGTCCCACAACGGATACCACAGCTGATCGGCCACCTGGGAGACGCGCGCAGGGTCGACGTCGTCGTGCAGCAGGATCAGATCCAGGTCCGAGTACGGCATCATCTCGCGGCGGCCGAGACCGCCCACCGCGACGATCGCGAAGCCGGAGTCCGGCCGGATGCCGAGTTCGTTTCCCTTTGTGGTGAGCCAGAATTCGTGCAGATCGACCAATGCGTGCCGCAGCGACGGCGCATCGAGGCGGTGCTGCCGGGACCCTCCCGCCAGCAACTGTTCGCGGGCCCGCGCGAGGTCGCGCGCATCACCGGGGAGGGTCTTGTCGGGTCCGTCAGACCCGGACGGCCCCGACCCGGCCGCCGTGAGGGCGACAGGATCAGGGCCGTCGAATCCGGACCCCTGGGGGTCAGATCGCATCGCCACCTCGTTCCCCGGTGCGAACCCTGACGACCGATTCGACCGGTGTGACCCAGACCTTTCCGTCACCGATCTTTCCGGTGCGGGCGGCCTCGACGATGACCTCGACAACCTTGTCGACGACCGAGTCCTCGACGACGACCTCGACGCGGACCTTGGGGACGAAGTCGACCGAGTACTCGGCACCGCGGTACACCTCGGTGTGCCCCTTCTGCCGTCCGTACCCCTGGACCTCGCTGACCGTCATGCCGAGTACGCCGGCCTGTTCGAGTCCGGTCTTGACGTCCTCGAGAGTGAACGGCTTGACGATTGCGGTGATCAGCTTCATGTCCTCATGCCTCCCTGACAGCAACGGTGGTGGGCGCCGGCGTGCGTCCCTGGACCGGGCTACCCGCGAGCGCGACGAAGTCGTAGGCGCTCTCGGCGTGTTCGCTCTCGTCCACACCGCGAGCCTCGGCCTCTGCACGTACCCGCAGTCCGATCGTGACCTTCACGATAAGCGCGATGACGCCCGTAGCGATGAAGGAGTAGATGAGCACGGCGCCCGCGCCGACCGCCTGACGCCACAACTGGTCGAGTCCGCCGCCGTAGAACAGCCCGTTCACACCGGCCGGTGCGGCCTCGGTGGCGACCAGGCCGACCAGCAGGGTGCCGACGAGACCACCGACGAGGTGGACGCCGACCACGTCGAGCGAGTCGTCGTAGCCGAAGCGGTACTTGAGGCCGACCGCGAGGGCGCACAGCGCACCGGCGACGACACCGACCACGATCGCACCGACCACGTCGACCGACGAGCAGGCCGGGGTGATGGCGACCAGGCCCGCGACGATGCCGGACGCACCGCCGAGGGTGGTGGCGTGACCGTCGCGGATCTTCTCCACGAGCAGCCAGGCGAGCATCGCGGCGCAGGTGGCGACGACGGTGGTGAGGAAGGCCGCGCCCGCAACCCCGTTCGCGCCGAGCGCCGAGCCGGCGTTGAAACCGAACCAGCCGAACCACAGCAGCGCGGCACCGAGCATCACGAACGGCAGGTTGTGCGGCCGGAACGGTGTCATCGGCCAGCCACGGCGCTTGCCGATCATCAGCGCGAGCACCAGGCCCGCGACACCGGCGTTGATGTGCACCGCGGTGCCGCCTGCGAAGTCGATGACCTTCAGCTTGTTGGCGATCCAGCCGCCGGTCTCGGCGGTGACGCCGTCGAAGGAGAACACCCAGTGCGCGACCGGGAAGTACACGACCGTCGCCCACAGGCCGGCGAACAGCAGCCACGCACCGAACTTCATGCGGTCGGCCACCGCGCCCGAGATCAGCGCGACGGTGATGATCGCGAACATCGCCTGGAAGGCGACGAACACGAGCGCCGGGATCGTCCCGACCAGCGGGATGGCCGCGCCCGCGCCGGTTTCGGCGTCGGCGAGGTACTGACCGCCGAACAAGCCCTTGAGTCCGAAGAACTCGGTCGGATCCCCGACGACTCCGCCCTTGTCGTTACCGAAAGCCATGGAGTAGCCGAACAGCACCCAGAGCACGCCGACGACGCCCATCGCGCCGACGCTCATCATGATCATGTTCAGCACGCTCTTCGCGCGGACCATGCCGCCGTAGAAGAACGCGACGCCCGGAGTCATCAGGAGCACCAGCGCGGCGCTCGTAAGCATCCACGCGGTGTCCCCGGCATCCGGGGCTCCGATAGTGGGAAAGTCCACGGTGAGCCTCCTCGTCAGTGTTGTCGTTCTGAAGAGAAGAGTGCTCACGTGGTGTTTCATCCGTGGTTTCGGCGAGTTTCGGCTACGTGAACGGATCGGCCGGTTGTGTTGCAGTCGGGTTTCGGGGCGCCGTCGAATCCGGCCGAAGCACCCGAAACGAGCACAAACGCCGCTGCCCGGCCCCGAAACACGGGACCGGGCAGCGGTGTCGGAGGCGTATCGAACGGATCGTCAGCCGAGCAGCGCGTCGACGAATGCCTCCGGCTCGAAGGGGGCCAGGTCGTCGGCGCCCTCGCCGAGGCCGACGAGCTTGACGGGCACGCCCAGCTCGTTCTGGACCTGGAAGACGATGCCGCCCTTGGCGGTGCCGTCCAGCTTGGTGAGCGCGACGCCGGTGATGTCGACGACCTCGGCGAACACGCGTGCCTGCATGAGGCCGTTCTGTCCGACGGTGGCGTCGAGGACCAGCAGGACGTCGTCGACGACGGCCTTCTTCTCGACCACGCGCTTGACCTTGCCGAGCTCGTCCATCAGGCCGGTCTTGGTGTGCAGACGTCCGGCGGTGTCGATGACGACGACGTCGACACCGTCCTCGATGCCCTTGGCGACGGAGTCGAACGCGATCGCGGCCGGGTCGCCGCCCTCCTTGCCGCGGACAACCTCCGCGCCCACCCGCTCGGCCCACGTCTGCAGCTGGTCGGCGGCGGCGGCACGGAACGTGTCGGCGGCACCGAGCAGGACGCGGCGGCCGTCGGCGACGAGGACGCGGGCGAGCTTGCCGGTCGTGGTGGTCTTGCCGGTGCCGTTGACGCCGACGACCAGCAGCACGGCCGGGTGGTCGCCGTGCGGCAGCGCGTGGATGGAGCGATCCATCTCGGGGTGCAGCTCGTCGATGAGGACCTCACGCAGCAGCGCGCGGGCCTCGGCCTCGGTGCGCACGCCACGCGAGGCCATCTCGGCGCGCAGGCGCTCGACGACCTTGGTGGTGGTGGCGGTGCCGAGGTCGGCGATCAGCAGCGTGTCCTCGACCTCCTCCCACGAATCCTCGTCGAGGTCGCCGCCGCCGAGCAGGCCCAGCAGGCTCTTGCCCACCGCGTTCTGCGACCGCGACAGCCGGCCACGCAGGCGATCCAGCCGGCCCGCGGTCGGTGCGATCTCCTCGATGGCCGGGGCGGGTGCCACCTCCGGCTCGGCCGGGGCGACCGGCTCTGCGACGGGTGCCGCCGGGGCGACCGGCTCCGGCTCCGCGACGGGGGCTGCGGGTTCGACGGCCGCCGGCTCCTCGACGACGGGCTCGGGTGCAGTCGTGGGCTCGACCGGGGCGACGGGCGCCTCGGGCTCGGCGACGGGCGCCTCGGGCTCGGCAACGGGTGCCGCGGTGTCGGCGACAGGCGCCGCGGTGTCGGCGACAGGCGCCTCGGGCTCCGCGACCGGCTTCGGCTCCTCGACAACCGGCTCGGGAGCGACCGCAGGCTTCGCCTCGGGAGCGGGTTCCGGCGCGACCGGAGGAACCGGGGGAACCGGCGGGGCCGGCGGGGCCGGGGGGGCCGGGGGCGTCTTGGGCGCGGCCGGGGGCACCTTGGGCGGTGCGGTGGCCGTCGGCCCCTGACTGAAGTTGAAGCCGCCACCGGCTTGGTATCCGCCCGAACGGTCCTTCGGCTTCTCGGTCAGCTCGGGCTTCTCGGGCGCCGCGGTGAGGCTGATGCGGCGGCGCCGGGCGATGGTCAGGCCGACGACGAGCGCCACGACGAGGACGGCCAGTACGGCCGCTATTGCTATCCAGGCTCCGGTAGTCACCCCAACATCCTGTCAGGCTGCCCGGCGCCGTGACGTCTCCGGGCAAGTCCGCCGGAACGCGTCGACGATCTGCCCGCGGCACTCGGGGCTTCGATCCCCGGTGCCGCGGGCAGTCTCGGTACTACAGCAGTTCGGCGATCTCCTCGGCGATCTGCTCGGGGGTGACGGTCGGTTCGAAGCGGCGAACGACCTCGCCGTCACGGTCGACGAGGAACTTCGTGAAGTTCCACTTCACCTCGTCGGTGCCGATCGCCTCGGGGCGGGTCTTGCTGACGTGCTCGAAGAGGAAGCCGTGATCGGGGCCGAAGTCGCCGGGGGCGGCCGCACGCAGGTACTGGAACAGCGGGTGGGCACCCTCGCCGTTGACCTCGAGCTTGGCGTACACCGGGAAGGTGACGTTGTAGTTGACGCTGCAGAACTGCTGGATCTCGGCGTCGTCGCCGGGTTCCTGGTCGCCGAACTGGTTGCACGGGAAGCCGACGATCTGCAGGCCCTTGTCCTGGTTGGCGCGGTGCAGCGCCTCGAGGCCCTCGTACTGCGGCGTGAGTCCGCACTTGCTCGCCACGTTGACGATCAGCAGCAGCTTGCCCTTGTGGGCGCTCAGGTCCTCGGTGGCCCCATCGGCGGTCTGGACGGGGAAGTTGTGGGCGTTCATCGGTTCTCCCATGTAGTTCGGGTGGGGTCGTGCGGGGTGCACGCACGTGGGTGACGGTGCCGGGGTCAGCCGGCGACCAGGTCCTGACCGCGCAGGCGCTGCGAGATGACGGTGGTGATGCCGTCACCGCGCATGCTGACGCCGTAGAGCGCGTCGGCGACCTCCATCGTCGGCTTCTGGTGGGTGATCACAATCAGCTGCGACTTCTCCCGCAACTGCTCGAACAGCCCGATCAGGCGCCGCAGGTTGGTGTCGTCGAGCGCGGCCTCCACCTCGTCCATGACGTAGAACGGCGACGGCCGGGCCCGGAAGATCGCGACCAGCATCGCGACCGCGGTCAGCGACTTCTCGCCGCCGGACAGCAGCGACAGCCGCTTGACCTTCTTGCCGGGCGGCCGAGCCTCGACGTCGATGCCGGTGGCGAGCATGTCCGACGGGTCGGTGAGGACCAACCGGCCCTCGCCGCCGGGGAACAGCGTCGCGAACACCTCTACGAACTCCCGCTCGACGTCGGCGTAGGCCTCGGTGAACAGCTGCAGGATACGGGCGTCGACGTCGGCGACCACGCCGAGCAGGTCCTTGCGCGCGTTCTTGACGTCCTCGAGCTGGGTGGACAGGAAGTTGTACCGCTCCTCGAGGGCGGCGAACTCCTCGAGGGCGAGCGGGTTGACCTTGCCGAGCGTCGCGAGGTCCTTCTCGGCGCGCTTGGCCCGTCGTTCCTGCGTCGCCCGGTCGTACGGCTGCGGCGTGGGCGCCACCACCTGCTCCCCGCGCTCGCGGGCCTGCTCGTACTCGGCGATCTCCAACTCGGACGGCGGCAGCGGGACGTCCGGGCCGTATTCGGCGATCAGGTCGTCGGGGGCCATCGCGTGCTGCTCGAGGATCGTGTCCTCGAGTTGCTCGATCCGCAGCGCGGCCTGCGCGCGCGCCACCTCGTCGCGATGCACGGCATCGGTGAGCGCGGACATCTGCGCGGTGAGCTGCCGGACGTGCTCCTTGAGCGTCTCGACCTGCTCGGCGTGCGTCGCCCGCAGCCGGGTCAGCTCGTCCCGGTGCGCCGCGGCCGCCGCGACGACGTGCCCGAGTCGCGCGGCCACCCGTTCGCCGGCCTCGGCCACCGCGGCCGCGACCGCCGCCGCCTCCTGTCGTGCCCGCAGCGCCCGTTCCGCGCGGACCCGCGCCTCACGTTCGGCCTGCGCCGCCCGGCGCAGCGAATCCGCCTTGCCGCGAACGGATTCCGCGCGTTCCTCGGCCGTCCTCAGGGCGAGCCGGGCCTCGACCTCGACGGCCCGAACCTCCGCGAGCGCCGCGGCCGCCATCTCCCGCTCGACGTCGGTGGTGTCACCGGCCGCGGTCGAGTGGTCGCCGCCGGCGGGCTCCACCAGGCCTTCCTCGGCCCGCCGCAGCCGCTCCTCGAGTTCGGCGAGCGACGCCAGGGTCTCCCCGCGACCGGCCTCCGCCTTCGTCCGCTGCCCGACCAGGCGCTCGGCCTCGGCCCGCGCCGTGCGCACCACCTGCCCCAGCCGACCGAGTTGCTCGTACACCGCCGACAGGGTCGCGTCGGATTCGTGGAGTGCCGCGAGGGTCTGCTCGGCCACCTCCGCGCGGTCGCCCTGCTCGGCGACGGCACCCGCCAGCGCCGCCGACAGTTCCTGCGCGCGCCGTTCGGCGTCCGCGAGCGCGGACACCGACGTGTCGATCGCGGCCTGCACCTCGAGGGTGCTGGGGCGGCGGTCGGATCCGCCGGTGATCCAGCCGGGTCCGACGAGGTCGCCGGCGCGGGTGACGGCCCGGGCCGCGGGCACCTTCCGGACCAGGGCGACGCCCGCGGAGACCGCGTCGACCACCGCGACGCCGCCGAGGAGCGCCGTGATTCCGGCGCGCACGTCGTCGGGGACCTCGACCACGTCGACCAGCCAGCGCGCACCGTCGGGAAGCGCCGGGCGCGTGGCCGGTGTCGGCATTTCGACGGGGAAGAGGATCGAGGCGCGGCCACCGTCCGCGTCCTCGAGCGCCTGCACGGCGGCCTCCGCGGCCGCGGCGGACTCCGCGGCGATCGCGTCGGCGGCGGGGCCGAGGACGGCCGCGACGGCGGCCTCGAAGCCCGGCTGGACGTGCAGCGACGCGGTCACCGCACCCGTGAGACCACGGTCGCCGTGGTGTTCGAGCAGCCACGCACCGCCGTCCTTGCGTTCGAGCCCGATCGAGAGTGCGTCGATGCGGGCCTTCAGCGATGCGACCTCCTGACCGGCGGCACGCTCGTCGGCCTGCAGTTCGGCGACTCGCGCGGTGACGAGATCCAGTGCCGCGACGGCGCGTTCGTGCTGCCCGTCGAGCCCGACCTCGCCGGCGTCGAGGTCGTCGACCGTGGCCTCGACGGCCTCGAATTCCGCCTGCGCCGCGTCGCCGCGCTGCCGGGCCTCGTCGATCGCGACGTCCAGGCGCGCCACCTCGGCGTCCACGGATTCGGCGCGGGTCCGCAGGGTATCGACCTGCCCGGCGAGCCGGGCCAGCCCCTCCCGCCGGTCCGCGACCGCGCGGACCGCGGCCAGATGCGCGCGCTCGGCCTCCGCCGCGGCCTCCTCCCGGTCGGCAAGCTGTTCGCGCGCGGCCTCGAGCGTCGCGCGGGCCACCTCGACGGCCGCGACGAGTTCGGCCTCCTCCTGCGCAATCCGCTCGGCCCGGGCCTCCATCTCGTCCGGGTCCTGGCCCCGTCCGGCGGCCGGCTCCGCCTCGAGGTGCCGCGCGCGTTCCTGCGCGATGCGGATGGTCGCGCTCACCCGTTCGGCGAGCGCCGACAGCTGGAACCACGTCTGCCCCGCGGCCTCGGCCTGCGGCGCGAGCCGGGCCAGCGCCTGCTCGTGCCCGCCGAGTTCGCCGGTGGCCGCGTCGAGCGCGGACTGGACCGTGTCCTGTTGTTCCCGCGCGAGCTTCTCGTCGTGTGTCTGGTTCGCGAGTTCGGCCCGGCGGGCGACGAGGTCGTCGGCCGCCAGACGCAGCCGCGCGTCCCGCAGGTCCGCCTGCACGGTCTGGGCTCGACGGGCCACCTCGGCCTGGCGCCCGAGCGGCTTGAGCTGGCGGCGCAGTTCGGCGGTGAGGTCGGTGAGCCGGGCGAGGTTGGCCTGCATCGCGTCCAGCTTGCGGACGGCCTTCTCCTTGCGCCTGCGGTGCTTGAGGACGCCGGCGGCCTCCTCGATGAACGCGCGCCGCTCCTCGGGACGCGATTCGAGGATCGCCGCGAGCTGCCCCTGCCCGACGATGACGTGCATCTCGCGGCCGATGCCGGAGTCGCTGAGCAGCTCCTGCACGTCCATCAGCCGGCACGAGTTGCCGTTGATCTCGTACTCGCCGGCGCCGTCGCGGAACATGCGCCGGGTGATCGACACCTCGGAGTATTCGATCGGCAGCGCACCGTCGGAGTTGTCGATCGTGAGCGTGACCTCGGCGCGGCCGAGCGGTGCCCGCCCCGCGGTGCCGGCGAAGATCACGTCCTGCATCTTGCCGCCGCGCAGCGCCTTGGCGCCCTGCTCCCCCATCACCCAGGTGAGCGCATCGACGACATTCGACTTGCCCGACCCGTTCGGGCCGACGACGCAGGTGATCCCGGGTTCGAACCGCAGAGTCGTCGCGGACGCGAAGGATTTGAAGCCCTTCAACGTCAGACTCTTCAGGTGCATGACGGAGGACTCTACCGGCGGATCAGCGCTCGACGAATCCGGAAAGGCCCCCGCGTGCCGAACCGAAGTGCTCGACGACGAGGGTGACGCTGCCGGGCGTCTGCCCTGATCGCAGCATCCCCAGGAGCCGTTCCAGCGCGTCCCGCGACCCCTCGGCGATCACGAGCACGCGCCCGTCGGCGTGGTTGGTGGCGTGGCCGGCCAGCCCCAGCTCGAGGGCCCGCGCCCGCGTCCACCATCGGAAGCCGACGCCCTGGACGTAGCCGTGGACCCAGGCGGTGAGGCGTTCGGTCGCATCGGAGTCGCGCATGGCTGCCATTATCGGACGGGCGGGGTCAGCTCGCGGACGGTGCCGTCGAACCCGGTCGCGTACAGCGCGCGCCCGTCCCAACCCGGACCCGATCCGAACTTCACCGCGGAAGTGAGCGTCAGACCCGACGCGATCACGCACGCGGCACCGGTGTCGGGCTGCACCCGCAGCACCTTGCCCCCGACGTTGTATGCCAGATAGACGGCGCCGTCGGGTCCGACGGTGAGGTCGTCGGCGACGTCGAGCGGCCCGATGCCCGGCAGCGGGATCGTCCGCACCGGACCGTCGAGATCCGACGCGGCGAGGATCTTCAGTTCGGGCACCGGATCGAACGAGATGGTGAGGAACACCCGTTCGCCGGCGGTGGCGATGCCGTTGACGGTGCCCAGGTCGGCGCGCACCTGTTCGGCCGAGCCGGGGCGGTCGATCGGAATCCGGGTGAGCCCGGGCGCCCCGAGGTTGCGGGTGGTGAGCAGGTCCCCGGAAGCGAGTCGGGCCAGCCCGTTGGGCATCACCAGACCCGACGCGACGGTCCTCCGTTCGCGGGTACGCAGACTCACGGCGTCCACGGTGCCGTCCGGGATCCCGAACAGGCCGGAGAGCGTGGTGTTCCCGGTGGTGAAGTAGGCGTCGTCACCAGTGACGACGAGGCCGCCGGGGCCGGTCACACGCTCGACGAGGGTGCCGCGCGCCCCCGACGCGTCGAGGGTGCGAATCGCACCGGGCGCGACGAGCGACGAGTCCGACAGCAGCATCTCGCCGCGGCCGTCGAACGCGAGGTTCTCGAGCATCCCGTATCCGGATGCGACGGTGCGGACGTTCCACTGCGGGCAGGTGCTCGCGGCGCTCGACATCTCGGCCGTCGCCGGCCCGGCCGACACCAACCCGGCCACCGCGACGCACGCGAGCGCGATTCCCCCGATTCGTCCCGTCCGCCGCATACGCACGATGCCCTCCCCTTCCCCAACCGACCCGCCGGGTACGGGATTCTTCCAAACACCCGCCCCCGTCACCTCGTATTTCGTTCTCGCCTACGGCATGACGTGGGCGATCTGGTCCCAGTTCGTGCTGTCCCAGGAGGGCAGCCGCTGGTTCCCGTTCCACGCCATCTACGACTTCTGGGTGTCGATCGGTCTGGGTACGTTCGCACCGGCCGTCGCAGCCGTCCTCATGATCTGCATCCGGGAGGGCGACGCCGGATTCATCGCTTTTGCGAAGCGAATCGTGTTGTGGCGGGTCGGTTTCGGGTGGTGGGCGGCCCGCTCGGCGAGGAACTCGGGTGGCGCGGGTTCACGCTCCCCCGACTGCAGCAGCGCTTCCATCCGGTCGTCGCGACACTGGTTCTCGGGCTGCTGTGGGTCGGCTGGCACGCCCCGATCTGGTTCAGCAACAACTGGACCACGCTGTCGGTGCAGAACGTGCTCTTCTACACCGTCTTCATGCTGGCGGCGTCGTTCCAGTACACGTGGATCTACAACAACACGCGCGGCAGCATCCTGATCGCCGTGATCGTCCACGCGTCGATGGACGCCTTCCCGAACATGGTGCTGTTCAAGATGTTCCCCGCACTCGCCGAGCAGACATCGTTCGGCGTCAACCGGCTGTACGTCGCCCTCGCCGTCGGCCTCGGCCTGGCCGCGATCGCGCTCATCGCCGCGACGAAGGGCCGCCTCGGGCTGCCCGCCGGGGCGACACCGCCGGGCGCTCCGGTCACGGGGCGGAAGGCGGAGTCGTCCGCGACACCGGTCGCGGACGACTCCGAACGACCTAGTCCCGCTTGATCGACAGAGTCACCTTGGTGCCGGCCTTGAGGGTGCGTCCGACGGTGCACACCTTGTCGACCGAACGCTCGACGAGCGCGATCAGGCGGTCCTGGGCCTCGGCGTCGAGTTCGCTGAGGTCGAGTTCGAGCACCTCGTCGAGCTGCGGGTACACCTCGTTCTCGCGGTCGGCGGCACCCGAGACGCGGATGGTGGCGTCGTAGTCGTCGCCCAGCCGGCGCGACAGCGGGAAGTCCGAACTCATGCCCGAGCACGCGGCGAGCGCGATCTTGAGGAGTTCGCCGGGAGTGAAGACGCCCTCCACCGATTCCGACCCGATGCGCACCTCGGCGCCGCGGGAGCTACGGCCGGTGTAGAGGCGGGTGCCGGTGCGCTCGACCCACAGTTCGGTCGGTGCGGGAGCGGATTGTGGGGTCTGTTCAGCCATGAGTGGAGATCCTGCCATCCGCCCCCGGTTCGGTCGCACGCTCCCACACCTGGATGCCCTCGATCTCGGGCAGTTCCTCGCGATGGAAGGTGGGGTCCAGTCCCGCCGCGCGCTGTCGGCTGTAGTGGCGGAACAGCAGGAACGCGACGCCCGACAACGGCAGCAGCGCCACGAGGTTCACCGTCGCCATCACACCCATCACGAGGTCGGCCAGCGCCCACACCAGCGGCACCGACCCGATCGCACCGGCGAACACGCACACCACCACCAGGGCGCGGAAGCCGGTGCGCACCCGCTTGGACTCGGTGAGGAACTCGATGTTGGTCTCGCCGTAGTAGTAGTTGCCGATCACCGACGTGAAGGCCAGGAAGAAGATCGCGAACGTCAGGAAGTGGACCGTCCACCCGCCGAGTTGCGCGCTGAGCGCGTTCTGCGTGAGCGAGGCGCCGGCCTTGGTGCCGTACTCCGGGTTCGACAGCAGGATGATGAACGCCGTCGCCGAGCACACCAGCAGCGTGTCGAAGTAGACGCCGAGGCTCTGCACCAGCCCCTGCTTCACGGGATGCGAAACGGCGGCCGTCGCACCGGCGTTGGGGGCCGAGCCCATGCCGGCCTCGTTCGAGAACAGGCCGCGCCGGATGCCGTTCATGAACGCCGCCGCGAAGCCGCCGCTCACCACCTCCCGGACGCCGAAGGCGTTCTCGACGATCAGCTTGACCATGCCCGGCACCTCGGTGATGTTGAGCAGCACGACCAGCAGCGCGAGCACCAGGTAGGCGCCGGCGACCACCGGCACCACGACCTGGGAGACCGCCGAGATCCGGCGGACGCCACCGAAGATCACCGCGGCCGTCAGGCCCGCGACGACGACTCCCACCGCGATGGCCACACCGCGGCCGTCCGTGTCGAGGGAGGTCGACACGGCGTCGACGATCGAGTTGGTCTGGACCGCGTTGAACACGAACCCGTACGTCACCGTGATCACGACCGCGAAGATCACGCCCATCCAGCGGCGGCGGAGCCCGTGCAGCATGTAGTAGGCCGGACCGCCGCGGAACCCGCCGTCCTTGTCGCGGATCTTGTACACCTGGGCCAGCGTGGACTCGACGAACGCGGTGGCCGCGCCGACGATCGCCATGGCCCACATCCAGAAGACCGCGCCCGGGCCGCCGACGCTGATCGCGATCGCGACACCGGCGATGTTGCCCGTCCCCACCCGCGACGCCGCGGAGATCGAGAACGCGCGGAAGGCCGAGATGCCCTTGGTGCCGTCGGGTAGCTGCTCGGCGGGCTCGGTGACCGACCGCAGCATGTCCGGCAGCAGTCGCAGCTGCACGAACCGGGAGCGCACCGTGAAGTACAGGCCGAGGCCGACGAGCAGCGCGATGACGCCGTACCAGTAGATGTCGTTGACGTCGGTGACCAGATCCACGAGCGAGTCCACACCAGGGACTATGCGGGACGTCGGTCCCGGGCGCCAGTCCGAAACCGACCGTCAGTTGCTAAACCTGGAAGCGATATCCCATGCCGGTCTCGGTCAGCAGGTGCCGCGGCTTCGACGGATCTACCTCCAGCTTGCGGCGCAGCTGCGCGAGGTAGACCCGCAGGTAGTGGGTCTCGGTGGCGTACGCCGGGCCCCACACCTCGCGCAGGAGTTCCTTCTGCCCGACGAGCTTGCCCTTGTTGCGCACCAGCATCTCGAGCATCCCCCACTCGGTGGGTGTCAAGTGCACTTCGGCCCCGTCTCGGGTGACCTTCTTCGCGGCCAGATCGACCGTGAACGAGTCGGTGGCCACCACCGGCTCGCTGGTCTCCGCCGCGGCCGCCCCGCGCCGTACCGCGGCCCGCAACCGCGCGAGGAACTCGTCCATCCCGAACGGCTTGGTGACGTAGTCGTCCGCGCCCGCGTCGAGCGCCTCGACCTTGTCCGACGAGTCCGTGCGCGCCGACAGCACGATCACCGGGGCCGTGCACCAGCCCCGCAGCCCGGCGAGCACCTCGATGCCGTCCATGTCGGGCAGGCCGAGGTCGAGCACCACCACCTCGGGGTGCTTCTCCGCCGCCGCCCGCAGCGCCGCCGCACCGGTCGACGCCGTCGTCACCTCGTAGCCGCGGACGCTCAGGTTGATCCGCAGCGCCCGCAGGATCTGCGGCTCGTCGTCGACCACCAACACCCGGGTCATCGGGCTCCCTCCGTATCGTCGGCCGGTCCCGCCGGCGTGTCTCCGGCTCTGCTGCCGACCGGGCTGGCGGCCAACTCGACGACCATCGTCAAACCGCCCCCCGGTGTGTCCGTCGCGCTGACGGTTCCGCCCATCGCTTCCACGAAGCCCTTGACCACCGACAGCCCCAGCCCCACGCCGATGGTGTTGTCCCGGTCGCCGAGTCGCTGGAAGGCGTCGAACACCTGGTCGTGTGTGCCGCGGGCCAGGCCGGGGCCGGTGTCGGCGACGGTGATCGTCATCCGGTCCCCCACCCGCGCGGCGCCGATCCGGACGGGCTCGTCCGGCGCGTAGCGCAGCGCGTTGTCCACCAGGTTCGCCAGCACCCGCTCGAGCAGTCCGGCGTCGGCCATCACCGCGGCGTCGCCCACCTCGACCTTCACCTGGTCCCGCACCCGCCGCGCCGAGCCGGGCCCGCCGAATCCGGCGCCGACGAGGGCCCGGTGCACCACTTCCTCCAGGTACACCTGCCGCAGGGTCGGCTTGACCACGCCCGCCGCGAGCCGCGACGAGTCGAGGAGGTTGCCGACCAGCGCCGTCAGCTGGTCCGCCGACTCCTCGACGGTGGCGAGCAGTTCGGCGGTGTCCTCGGGCGAGAACTCGATGTCGTCGCTGCGCAGGCTCGACACCGCGGCCTTCACCGCGGCGAGCGGCGTGCGCAGGTCGTGGCTGACGGCGGAGAGCAGCGACCGCCGCAGCCGATCGGCCTCCGCGAGGGCGTTCGCCCTGCTGGCCTCCTCCGCCAGCTGCCGCTGCCGGATCAGCCCGACAGCCTGGTTCGCGACCGCGTTGAGCACTTTGCGGTCCCGGGCACCGAGCTCACTGCCCGCGAGCAGCAGCGTGTACTCACCGTCGCCCACCTCGCACACCGTCCCGGCCTCGTCGACGGTGCGCGGCGGCGACGCGCCGGCGGCACTGATCACACCCTCGCCGCGACGAATGACGCTGACGCCCGTCTGCGCGTACGTCTCCCGCACCTTCTCGAGCAGCGCCGGCAGGTCCGCGCCGCGCAGCACGGACCCTGCGAACAGGGCCAGCAGCTCCGCCTCCTGCGACGCCCGCCGGGCCTCGCGCGCGCGTTTGGCGGCAGCGTCGACGAGCACGGCGACCGCCACCGCGACCACCAGCAGCACCACCGTGGTGATGAAGTTGTCGGGCTGCGCGATCGTGAAGCTGTACAGCGGCGCCGTGAAGAAGTAGTTGAGCAACAGACCGGAGATCAGCGCCGACAGGATCGCCGGTCCGACGCCGCCGAGCAGCGCCACCGCGAGCACGACGACGAAGAACAGCGCATTCTGGCCGCCGACACCCGCGAAGCGATCGACGACGCCCATCAGGACCGCCGCCAGCGACGGCACCACCACCGCGGCGAGCCACGACACCAACCGGCGCTCGCCGCGCCCCAGGATCGAGATGCGGTGCCGGGTCGCGGCCTCGTCGTGGGTGACCATGTGGACGTCGATCTTCCCGGACTGCTGGACGATCGACGCCCCGATGCCCTCGTCGAGGATCCGCGCCCACCGCGACCGCCGGGACGTGCCGATCACCAACTGGGTGGCGTTGACCTCGCGGGCGAACTCGAGCAGCGTGGTGGGGACGTCGTCGCCGACGACGCTGTGCAGGCTCGCGCCGATGCTGGCCGCGAGCTTGCGCACCTTGCCCATGTCCCCGGCCGACACGCCCTCGAGCCCGTCGCCGCGCACGACGTGCACCACCATGAGCTCGGCGCTGGCCCTGCTCGCGATGCGGCTGGCCCGCCGGACGAGCGTCTCGGACTCGGGGCCGCCGGTGACGGCCACGACGACCCGCTCCCGGGCCTCCCACGTATCGGTGATCTTGTTCTCGGCGCGGTACTTCGCGAGCGCGGCGTCCACCTGGTCGGCCACCCACAGCAGCGCGAGTTCGCGCAGCGCCGTGAGGTTTCCGCGCCGGAAGTAGTTACCGAGCGCCGCGTCGACCTTGTCCGCCGAGTACACGTTGCCGTGGGAGAGCCTGCGCCGCAACGCTTCCGGCGTGATGTCCACGAGCTCGACCTGGGTGGCGGCGCGCACCACCTCGTCCGGCACCGTCTCCTGCTGCGCGACGCCGGTGATCTGCTGCACCACGTCGTTGAGGCTCTCGAGGTGCTGGACGTTGAGCGTCGACAGGACATCGATGCCGGCGTCGAGCAGCTCGTAGACGTCCTGCCAGCGCTTCTCGTTACGGCTGCCCGGGGTGTTCGTGTGCGCGAGTTCGTCGACGAGCACGACGGCCGGGCGCCGGGCCAGCACCGCCGCGACGTCGAGCTCCGGCATCGAGGTCCCCCGGTACTCGATGTACTTGGGCGGGACGACCTCGAGCCCCTCGAGCTGCCGCGCGGTGCGGTCGCGGCCGTGGGTCTCCACCACGGCCGCGACCACGTCACCACCACGTTCACGTCGGCGGTGCGCCTCGCCGAGCATCGCGTAGGTCTTGCCGACACCGGGCGCTGCGCCGAGGTAGATCCGCAGTTCACCGCGGCGGGGTGCTCGCTGAGTCTCCGGAATCGTCACACCGCCATCATTCACCCGACGGCGCCGCACCGCACCCAGGTGCGGTCAGCCCCAGCGCGAGATTGAGTTCGAGCACGTTCACCCGTTCGGCCCCGAGGAATCCAAGCTGACGGCCCTCCGTGTGCTCGGCGACCAGGTCCCGCACACGGTCCTCGCTCACTCCGTTGGCGGCCGCGACCCGGCGCACCTGCAGTCCCGCGTACTCGGGCGAGATGTGCGGATCCACACCGGAGCCGGAGCCCGTGACGGCGTCGACCGGCACGTCCTGCGGAGCGACACCCTCCCGCTCGGCGATCTCGGCCCGCCGGGCCTCGACGAAGCCGGCGAGCACCTCGCTGCTGGGCCCCTGGTTGGAGGGCAGTGCCGCTGCCGGGTCGCCCGTGGCGAACGGGTCGCCGTCCGCGACCGAGCCGACGACTCGGTTGTGGAAGAAGGGATCCGGCGTGCCCGCCGGCGCCTGCGGGTCGACTCCGAGCCAGCGACTGCCGACCACGCAGCCCGCGGCGTCGGTCACCGGCGAGCCCTCCGCCGACCCGGAGCTGATGCGCCCCACACCCCAGACGGCGGCCGGATACAGCACGCCGAGGATCGCGGTGAGCGCGAGGAGCACGAGCAGCCCGGCCCACACCTGCTTGAGAAATCCGATTCCGAATCTCATTGACTTTTCACCCGATTCCAGGAATGAGGCGGACGACGAGGTCGATCAGCCAGATGCCGATGAAGGGGGTGACGACACCGCCCACACCGTAGATCAACAGGTTCCGGCCGAGCAGCTTCGACGCCGCCGCGGGCCGATAGCGAACACCCCTGAGCGCCAAGGGGATCAGTCCGATGATGACCAGTGCATTGAAGATGACCGCGGACAGGATCGCCGACTGCGGCGTCGCCAGGTGCATGATGTTCAGCACCGCGAGCTGCGGGTAGATCGCGCTGAACAGCGCAGGCAGGATCGCGAAGTACTTCGCCAGGTCGTTGGCGAGCGAGAACGTGGTGAGCGCGCCGCGCGTGATGAGCAACTGCTTGCCGATCTCGACGACCTCGATGAGCTTGGTGGGATCCGAGTCGAGGTCCACCATGTTGCCGGCCTCCTTGGCCGCCGACGTTCCGGTGTTCATCGCGACGCCGACGTCGGCCTGCGCCAGCGCGGGGGCGTCGTTGGTGCCGTCGCCGGTCATCGCGACCAGGCGCCCGCCCTCCTGCTCGGCGCGGATCCGCTCGAGCTTGTCCTCGGGCGTGGCCTCGGCCATGAAGTCGTCGACACCGGCCTCCTCCGCGATCGCCCGCGCGGTGAGCGGATTGTCGCCGGTCACCATGATCGTCCGGATACCCATGGCCCGCAGCTCCGCGAAGCGCTCCGCGATCCCGGGCTTGACGACGTCGGTCAGCGCGATCACGCCCAGCACCGTCGCGGCACCGCGTTCGGCCACCGCCACGACGAGCGGGGTGCCGCCCGCGAGCGCGACCTTCTCCACGGCATCCGACACCGCCGGATCGACCGCGGCACCGTACCCGGACACCCACGCCAGTACGGCGTCACCGGCGCCCTTGCGGATCTGCTGCGGGCCCGTCGCGGCCGCGATGTCGAGTCCGCTCATGCGCGTCTGCGCTGTGAAGGGCACGAACTCGGCGGCCCGCTCGTGTTCGGTGGCGTCGGTGGACAGCCCGAACCGTTCGGCGCACAACTCGACGATGCTGCGCCCCTCGGGGGTTCCGTCGGCGAGGCTGGACAGCCGTGCCGCGGCGGCCAGTTCGTCCTCCGAGCGGCCCGGGGCCGGGTACAGCGCCGTCGCGCGGCGGTTGCCGAAGGTGATGGTGCCGGTCTTGTCCATCAGCAGCGTGTCGATGTCGCCGGCCGCCTCGACCGCGCGGCCCGACATCGCCAGCACGTTGCGCTGCACCAGCCGGTCCATGCCGGCGATGCCGATCGCGGACAGCAGCGCACCGATCGTGGTAGGGATCAGGCACACCAGCAGCGCGATGAGCTTGATCGGGTCCTGCTCCTGGCCGGCGTACTGCCCCATGGGGCCGATGGCCACGACCGCGAGCAGGAAGATGATCGTGAGCGACGCGAGCAGGATGTTCAGCGCGATCTCGTTGGGCGTCTTCTTGCGCGACGCCCCCTCGACGAGCGCGATCATCCGGTCGACGAACGACTGCCCGGGCGCGCACGTGATCTGCACGACGATCCGGTCCGACAGGACGGTGGTGCCGCCGGTGACGGCGCAGCGGTCGCCACCGGATTCGCGTACGACGGGGGCGGATTCGCCGGTGATCGCAGACTCGTCGACGGTCGCGATGCCCTCGACGACGTCGCCGTCACCGGGGATCACCTGCCCCGCCTCGACCACCACGGTGTCGCCGATCGTGAGCCGAGTCGCCGACACCTCCTCGATCGCGCCGGACGCCGTCAGGCGTCGGGCCACGGTGTCCTGCTTCACTTTCCGCAGGCTCGCGGCCTGCGCCTTGCCGCGCCCCTCGGCGACCGACTCGGCGAGGTTCGCGAAGAGCACGGTGAACCAGAGCCACGCGGCGATGAGCCACGCGAACACGGTGGGCTGCGCGACGGCCATCACCGTCGTCACGATCGAGCCGACCAGCACGACGAACATCACCGGGTTGCGCGCCTGGTGGCGCGGGTCGAGCTTGCGTACCGCGCCCGGCAACGACGTGATCAGCTGTCGTGGGCTGAAGATTCCCGCCTTCACCGGCGAGTGTCCGTGCGCGGACTCCTCGACGGACAGATCCGGGAGGGTGTCGGTGGGGTTCACTGTGGTTTCCGTCCGCAGACTCATTGCAGGGCCTCCGAGATGGGCCCGAGTGCGAGGGCCGGGAAGAAGGTGAGGGCCGCGACCAGCACCACGGTGCCGGTGAGCAGGCCGGTGAACATCGCGCCGGAGGTGGGCAGGGTGCCCGCACCGGCCGGCGTCCGGCGCTGCGACGACAGCGATCCGGCGAGGGCGAGCACGAACAGGATCGGCAGGAAGCGCCCCAGCAGCATGCAGACGCCGAGCGCCGACTGGAACCAGTCACTGGTCACGGTGAGGCCGCCGAACGCGCTGCCGTTGTTGTTCGACGCCGAGGCGAACGCGTACAGCACCTCGGTGAAGCCGTGGATCGAGCCCGGGGTGCCGGGATCGCCGCTGTTGCCGAGGTATCCGACAGTGGACCCGAGGATCACCGTGATCCCGGTACCGATCAGCACCAGTGCGGGCATCACGAGCACCGACAGCGCCGCGAGCGTGATCTCGCGCTGCCCCAGCTTCTTTCCGAGGTACTCCGGCGTGCGGCCGACGAGCAGGCCGCCGACGAACACCGCGATGAGCGCGAGTACCAGGATTCCGTACAGACCGGTTCCCACGCCTCCGGGCGCGATCTCGCCGAGCAGCATGTTGAGCAGCACCGCGCCGCCGCCGAGCGGGGACATGCTGTCGTGCGCCGAGTTGACGGCACCGGTGCTGGTGCCGGTGGTGGTGACGGCGAAGAGGGCCGAACCGGGGATCCCGAATCGAACTTCCTTGCCCTCCATCATCGATCCGGCGGCGGTGGCGGCGACGCCCCGCGCTCCGGATTCCGCCGCCAGCGTCACCGCGAGCAGGCCGAAGTACAGCGTCGACATCACGGCGAGCAGGGTCAGGCCCTGCCGGCGGTCGCCGACCATGGTGCCGAACGTGCGGGTAAGGGCGACGGGGATGAGCAGGATCGCGAGGATCTCGACGATGTTGGTGAGCGGCGTCGGGTTCTCGAACGGATGCGCAGAGTTCGCGGCGAGGATGCCGCCACCGTTGGTGCCGAGTTCCTTGATGGCCTCCTGCGAGGCGACCGGCGCGAGCGCATTGGTGACGGCGTTGCCGTCGAGTCCCGTCGAAGCGAAGCCAGTGCGGAACGACTGGACGACGCCCTGGCTCAGCAGGATCAGCGCGATGACGAACGCAATGGGTAGCAGGATACGCAGGCAGCCACGGGTGAGATCGACCCAGAAGTTGCCGATCTCGCCGCCCCGCGAGACGCGGACGAACCCGCGGATCAGCGCGGCGGCCACCGCCATGCCGACCGCGGCGGACACGAAGTTCTGGACCGCCAGTCCGGCGGCCTGCGTCACGTGGGTCATCGTTGTCTCGGGGACGTACGACTGCCAATTCGTGTTGGCGACGAAGGACGCGGCGGTGTTGAACGCGACGGCGGGGCTCACACCCTCGAGGCCACCGCTGAGCGGCAGCACGCCCTGGACGCGTTGAAGGAAGTACAGGAACAGCACGCTGGCGGCCGAGAAGCCGAGCAGGCTTCCGGCGTATCCGTACCACGTCTGTTCGGCGCGGGGGTTGACCCGGCACAGCCGGTAGAGGAGGGATTCGATGCGCAGATCTCCGGATCGGAGATCGGTGTCGGTGGTGTAGACCTTGGCCATGTAGTCACCGACGGGGACGTACAGAATCGCTAGCACGGCAACGACCAGTGCTATCTGTAGTCCCGCTGCGAGAGCGGGATTCATGTGCGAGGGACCTCTCGAGGACTAGAACCGCTCGGGGTTCAGGAGCGCGATGAGCAGGTAGATCACCAGGGCGGCGGCGATCACGACGACGGCGGCACTGACCGTCCCCGCAACGGTCATCGGACGCTCCGCGCCTGCAGACCACGCAGCACCAGCGCGCAGACGGTGAACACTCCGATGATCAACCCGACGTAGGCCAAATCAGCCATGACGTTCCTCTTCGACTTCCTCGGTAGGGCGCACCGGACGACGGCGCGACGTGGAGGCGCCGCAACTCGGGCGCCTACTGGAGGGTGCACCCGATTCGAGCCCACGGACGTCGTCCTGACACTCTGCTGACACCGTCAGCAGCGCGCATTGATGCGATCTTTACGGCGAGGTGACCGCAGACACGTGGGCGATCATGAGCCACCACATGTCGACGACGTGGGCAATCGAGTTGCACGGCGGTCGATATCGAGATCGGAGGCACCGACTCGCGAAAATCAGTTCCACGACGACGGCCGGTATGAAATTTCACATCTGGTTCATCTCGGGAACGAAATTCGTTCAACCCTCCCGGGTTTGCTGTCGCTCGTGACCAACACGATTCCCGTAGAGAAGGCGTCGACCTCATCGACGGGCGGAACAGGCATCGTCGAGCGCATCCGTGCGGCATCGGTCTCATTCACGCCGGCAGAACGTCGTGTGGCCGAGGCGATTCTGAGTGAGCCCGCCGCAGTGATCCACCGTTCGGTGACCGAACTCGCGGCCGAGGCAGGCAGCTCGCCCGCCACAGTCGTGCGGCTGTGCACGACTCTGGGCCTTCGCGGCTACCAAGAACTCAAGATCACCCTCGCGAGCGAATCGATCCCCGACGATCGCCGCGTACTCGGCGACATCACCCCCGACGACACCGCCGGCGACATCGCCCACAAGGTCATGGACAGCACTGCCCGAGCTGTCGACAACGCGTCGAAAGCGCTCGACGTTCATGCCGTGGAGGCCGTCGTCGACCACCTGCTCGGCGCCCGTCGCATCGTGTTCGGGGCCGTCGGTACCTCCGCCCCGCTCGCACTCGACACCGCGTACCGGTTCGTCTCGCTCGGCCTCGACGCTTCCTTCACCCCTGACGTGCACAGCCAGCATGTCACCGCACGCATGCTCGGCCCCGACGACGTGTTCTTCGCGATCAGCCACACCGGATCCACCGTCGAAACCCTCGCGACGACCCGAGCCGCCAAGGCATCCGGGGCCGTCACCGTCGCCCTCACGAGCTTCTCCTCCTCACCGTTGACCGAAGAGGTGGCCGTGACCATCGTCGCGGGCAGTGTCGAGACCAGCTATCGCGTCGAAGCGATGTCCAGTCGCATCGTGCATCTCGCCGTACTCGACGCTCTGTACGTCAACCTCTCCCGTCGCGCCGAAACCAGCGCGACCGCCCTCGCTCTTGCCGAAGACGTGCTCGTCGAGCACCGCATCTGACCAGTTCCCGAACCGCACCCACAGTCTCGGCGTGTCAGCGCCACAAAGGAGTTCACAATGCACGGCATCGTGTTGTACGACGACGGCACCCCCGCCGTGGGGGTGGTCGTCGCCACGGGTGGCGTCGTCACCAGGACCGACGACGACGGCCGTTTCACCCTCGCCCGCCAAGCGGAGTGGGGAGGGTTCGTCGTCCTCACCCGGCCCACCGGCTACACCGCCGCTCCCTGGTGGCACCGTGTTCCCGACACCGACGAGACCGAACTCCGTTTCGTTCTCGTCCCCGAAGACCAGCCCCTGCCGTACGAGTTCCTCCACCTCACCGACACCCACATGACGACCAGGGGTGTCATCGACGCCGGTCACTACACCCACCGCTTGTACACGGAGGGGAGCCTGCCCGAACAGATCGTGGGATTCCTCGACCGCCTACCCACGCTCGCGCCCGCTGCGCGACGCATCCTCGTCACCGGAGACCTCGTCGACAACGGGTTGGCAGAGGAATACGAGGCATACATCGAGGCCCTGCGGTCCAGCCCGGTGCCGGTCGAGTTGATCCCGGGCAATCACGACCACATGAACGGTCAACGCGGCTTCACGATCAGCCGGAACAACTATCTCACCAACGCCTCGGACCCGACCCTGTACGAGCACTACCTCGGTCCGCGGTGGTTCAGCCTCGACGTCGCCGGCCTGCACATCGTCGGCTTGGACTGGCACAGCCACGAAGCCGGCATCGACCACGAGATCCAGAATGCCTGGGTCCAGGCGGACCTCGCGCAGCTCGAGTTCGGTGCCCCGTACCTGCTGCTGTTCCACGATCAGCCGAACGCCTCCATTCTCGACGAACTCCCGTGGCGGCCGATCGCGGCGCTGTCCGGGCACTGGCACACCAGCCGTGTCATCGACGTCGACGGCACCCTGCACGTCAACAGCCCGACCACGTTCTTCGCAAACCTCGACTACAGTCCGCCGGGATTCCGGCACGTGACCTGGGACGGCACGACTGTCACCCTGCGCACCGAGACCCTCTTGCCCGGTGAGACACCCGAGGCCCTGACGGACGTGCGAACATCGACGTTCTCGGCGACGACCGTCACCTCGACCGACGAGTCGATCCTGTGGTCCGCGCACGCGACCGGTGCCGGGCATCGACACGGCGCCGCGGTCCATGACGGCGCGGTCTACGTCGGTACCCAGATCGAAGACCGCCCCGCCGGCACCGTCGAATGCCTCGACCTCGAAACCGGTGCGGTGCGGTGGCGGGCCCGGACCCGATCCGCGGTGAAGACGACACCGGTCGTCGGTGACGGTCTGGTGATCGCCGCCGAGGTCTCCGGGGACGTCGTGGCCCTCGACACGTCGACCGGCGAGGAATGCTGGCGTGCCGCCTCGAGCGACCCGTTGCGCCGCTTCGCCTGGGGGGCACCGACGCTCGTCGACGGAACCGTCTACCTCGGGGATCCGTCCGATCTCCGTGCCCTCGACGCGCGTACGGGGCAGTGCATCTGGCGCCGCACCGACCTCTCCCCCCACCACAACCTCGTCAATCATGCGGCCCCACTCGTCGTCGGCGACCTCCTCGTCATGGGCTTCTGGCCCACCCCGACGGACCCGATCGGCCTCGATGCACATACCGGCGAATCCCGCTGGAATCGTTCAGATCTCGATTCCGACGACCCGTTCACCTCGCTGAAGCGGCTGCTGATCATCGGCACCGCAGCACACGATCCGGCGCGCGATGTCGTGGTCATGCCCGCACACGGCCACACCACGGCCCTCGATCGAGGTACCGGTGCCACCCTCTGGACCGCTTCGCACCCGGGCAATTACGCCCCGACCACCCCGATGATCACCGGGCACGGCTACGTCGTCACCGTGCCCGGGCTGGGACTACGGATGCTCGACCCCGACACCGGCGAGACGATCTGGGAAGCCGCGATCGACGGCGACGCCCCGTTCCCGATGAGCTCGTACACCAAGCGTCCTCACCCCGTCATCGCGGCGCCGCTGCTGCGCGACCGGCACCTTCTCCTGCCCGGACTCGACGGCACGATCCGACGCATCGACCTCGACGGGACCGAACTGGGCCGAACCCAGTACGCCTCACCGTTCGCGGCCGCGCTCACCGACGCAGGAGACCGTGTCCTCGCAGTCGGCACCGACGGCACCGTCCTCGCGCTCGACCCCGCGGCGATCGGTGGCGCGGGATGACCGCCACCGTCAGCGCGCCCGACCGCGTCGTTCCACACGTCATCGAGCCGCGTCGCGGTCGGCGCGGCGACCGGTTCGTCCCGGCTTTGCTGGTGCTGCCCGCCGGCATCGCCATGACGTTGTTCGTGATCGTGCCCGCGATACTGTCGCTCGTGGCGAGCTTCTTCGTCGTCCCCCTCACCGGAGGGGCATGGAAGTTCGTGGGATTCGCCAACTTCCAGCGGATCATCACCGACCCGACGGTGCAACAGTCGATTGTCAACACCCTCGTCTACACCGCGCTGACCGTCGTACCCGGTCTTGCGATCGGTCTCGTTCTCGCATTGCTCGCCGAGTCCGTCGGCCGCGGCCGATCCTGGGTGCGCACCGCGCTGTTCCTACCGATGACGGCAAATCTGGTGGCCATGGCGGTCGTGTTCCGGTGGCTCTTCGCCTACCAGGGCGGCTTCGTCAACCAGATACTCGGCTTCCTCGGTATGGCCCCGGTGAACTGGCTCGGCGACCCCGACACTTCCCTGCTGACGGTCGCCCTCGTCGGGATCTGGCGCGGCGCCTCCTTCAGCATGATGATCTTCATCGCCGGCCTCGCGACGATCCCGACCACCATCGACGAGGCCTCCCGGGCCGAAGGAATCCGCGGTCTCCCCAAACTGTGGCGCATCACGTTACCGATGATGAAGCCGACCGTCGTCTTCGCGACCGTCCTCGCGATCCTCCACTCGGTGCAGGTCTTCGACGCGGTCAACGTGATGACCCAAGGCGGTCCACTCAACTCCACCGAAACAGTGCTCACCCAGTCCTACAAACTCGGGTTCAGCTACTACGACCTCGGTGCGGCCTCCGCCCTGTCGTTACTGCTCCTCGTCGCCCTGATCACCGTCGGCGTACTCCAACGTCGCCTTCTGACCGGAGAGAACCGATGAGCATCCTCGTCCGCGGCACCCGGTGGGTTCTCCTCACCGTCGCCGTCGTCATCAGCCTGTTTCCGCTCTACTGGATGATCCGCACCTCGCTCGCCCCGATGGAACAGGTCAACAAGAGCGGCATTCCCTTCATCCCCACCGAATTCGACCTCTCGTCCTATGCCCGGGCCTGGGAGGACGCGGGATTGGGACGGGCCGTCGTCACCGGGCTGATCGTGACTCTCGCGATCCTCGCCCTACAACTCGCGACCTGCATCCCCGCGGCCTACGTCCTGGCCAAAGTGCGCACGCGGGCATCGTCGGCGGTGTTCCTGATCGTGCTCGTCTGTCTGCTCATGCCCGCACAGGCCACCATGATCCCCACCTTCATCGGCATCAACGCCGCGGGTCTCGCGGACAGCTACGCCGGACTCGTCCTCCCTTTCGCCACAAGCGCTTTCGGAATCTTTCTCCTGCGCCAACAGATGCTCTCCATCCCCGACGCTCTCCTCGAAGCCGCCCGCACCGACGGTCTGGGCCATTTCCAGATCCTGCGCAAGATCGTGGTGCCGCTCGCGGGCCCCGGCATCGCAGCCTTCTCGGTCTTCTCGGTCTTCGCTCACTGGAACGACTACCTGTGGCCGCTGCTCGTCGTGCGCAGCCCCGACCTCGTCACCCCGCCCCTCGCCCTCGCCGCGTTCCAGCAAGCCGACATCGGCTTCGACTACGCGGCCCTCGCCGCCGGCGCCGTCATCGTGACCGCACCCGTGGTCCTGCTCTTCCTCGCCGCCCAGCGCCGTTTCGTGCAGGGCATGAGCGGCGCCGAAATTCCCGGGTAGCTCGGACAGTTCGACCGCTACCCGCCACCAACGCAGTACTCACACAAGGAGAATGCGCCATGCGCACAGCCCGACTCGCCGGCACCGCCGGAGCCCTCGCCGCCGGCATCCTCGTCCTCACCGGATGCGGCGGCGCCACGTCCACCGACACTGCCGTCGCGGCAGCGACGGACATCAACTCCTGCACGCCGTCGGACCACACCCTCGACGTGACCTTCGGATCGCAGGCCGAGAACGCCATGAAGGTGGCCGTCGCGAACCTACAGGCGAAGTATCCGGGACTGACGGTCGACGCGGAACCCTTGAAGACGACGAGCTACGACGAACTCACGAACACCGTCGTCGCGGACATCGCGGTCGGCAAACGCCCCGACCTCATCATGAGCGGCCTCGGCCAGCTCCGCTTCTGGGTCGAGAAGTACTCGCCCGCCACCATCGACACCGCCGGCCTCGCGGACACGTACCAGTCGCAGTTCCTCTCCGCCGGTACGGTCGACGGCAAGGTCTACCTTGCCCCCGCCCAGGTATCCGCCCCGGTACTGCTCGTCAACCAGACGATGCTCGACGCCGCAAACGCGGGCAAGGCCACCGACATCCGCACATTCGACGACGTGGTCACCGCAGCCGCGGCCGTCACCGGGAAGACCGGGAACCCGTCGGTGTCACTGCCCACCCAGCGCCTGCCTGACTGGCTTGGCCAGGGCTTCGTCCAGGGTGCCGGAGGGACATTCGTCAACGCGGACGGCACCGCCGGTTTCGGTGACGCCACCGGCGTCGACGCGCTCTCCCTCTGGACGAAGTTGAGCGAGCGCGGCCTCGAAGCCCAGATCAACGAGACGGATGCGATCACCGCCTTCACGAGCCAGCAGACCGCGCTGGCCTTCACCGCGACCTCACTCATCGCATCCGTGAACGCGACCGTCGGTGACGGATTCGAGTGGACGGCAGTGGATCTCCCGACCGCCAACGGCGGTGACGGGCTCCTGCCCGCCGGAGGCAACGGATGGATCGTCCTCAGCGACAACGGTTGCCGCGCAGCCTACGCCAACGCGCTCGTCGCCGAGCTCCTCGGTACCGAGGCCGTGCTCGCCGCCAGCGGCACCGACTACTCCTACATCCCGGTCGACAAGGCGGCCGCCGAACAACTGCTGGCCACCGGCGGCCTCCGCCAGCCCCAGCAGTACGCCTGGACCTACGACAAGGAACTCTCCCCGTGGGGCGGCTTCGACGGCGCCATGACCTCGCAGATCAACGACGTGCTCCGTCAGATGTCGCAGGGATTGCAGTCCGGTGCCGAACTCGAACCCACGGTGAAGCGGGCCGTCACCACCATCGACTCGCTCGCCGGGCAGGGCTGAGACATGACCCGAGTCGAACTCCACAGCATTAGCAAGTCCTTCGGTGACGTCACCGCACTCGACGGCATCGACCTCACCATCGGCGACGGCGAACAGGTGGCCATCCTCGGACCGTCCGGCTCCGGTAAGAGCACCCTGCTCCGAGTCGTTGCCGGCCTGGAAACCCAGACCGCCGGCAGTGTCCACTTCGACGGCGTGCCACAGGAGGGCATCGCGCCGCACCAACGCGACGCGGCCATCGTCTTCCAGCACTTCGCGCTCTATCCGCACCTCACCGCACTCGAGAACATCACCCTCGGGCTGCGGCACGGCCTCGGTCTCGCGAAGGCGGAAGCCGAGGCTCGGGCCCGCGACGTCGCCGCCCGCATGCGCGTCGAGGACCTCCTCGTCCGCAAGCCGAAAGCGATGTCCGGCGGGCAACGCCAGCGCATCGCGCTCGCACGAGCGCTCGCCCGCCGGAGCGGCATCGTCCTCCTCGACGAGCCCCTGTCCGGTCTCGACGCGCAACTGCACATGACGCTCCGGGTCGAGATCGCATCCCTGCTGCGGGAGGTCGGAGCGACCGGCATCAACGTCACCCACGACCAACTCGACGCCATGGCGATGTCCGACCGCATCGCGGTCATCAACCACGGCCGAATCGAACAGGTGGGCACCCCCGACGAGCTCTACGCGGCACCTGCCACCCTTTTCGTCGCCGGCTTCGTGGGATCCCCGCCGATGAACCTCGTCCCCGTGTCCGACACCGGGGACTCGGTGCTCGGACCCATCGGCGGCCGGACCGAGCCGATCACCCTCGGCATCCGCCCCGAACACCTCTCGCTGCGCGGACACGAGAGCGACTGGCAACTGACCGGTACCGTCGTCCTCGTCGAACCGACCGGACAGGACCGCGTCGTACAGGTTGCACTCGACGACCACAGCACCGTCGCGTTCCGCTGCCCCGTCACCGCCACCCCGCGGGTGGGCCGGCCGGTCACGATCGGAGTGCACCGCGAACACGTGCACGTGTATTCGACCGAATCCGGTGTCCGACTGGGTACCGCCACCGAACTCGGGCTACGAAACGAGACCCTTGCGAGCGTGAGCGCGTGAGCACTCCCACTGCCGCCCAAACGATGGTGTTGTTCGACTGGAACGGCACCGTCGTGTGCGACGCGGACCGTGCCCGTGACGCCCTCAACGACGTACTGGCGAGCTATGACGCACCACCGGTGACCGAGGACGAATTCCCCACCACGTTCCGCCTGCCCATGGCGGAAATGTTCGCGAGCCTCGGCCTGCCGAGCGAACACGGACCCGACGCCGAATCCCGTTGGAACACAGCGATGACCCGGCGAACCACGACGCTGCGTCCCGGCGCGCGCGACGCCCTCGTCGCCCTCGCCGACAGCGGCACCTGGCTGGGCGTCGTCTCCGCTGCGTCGGCCGAGGCCGTCGCCTTCGACATCAACACCCTGAACGTGCCGACGCTCTGGGACACGGTGGTCGCCCCGGCCGCGGACAAGGCCTCGGTACTGCGGTCACTCCGGCACCACGGTGACCGGGCCTTCTACGTCGGCGACACCGCCTACGACATGGCCTGCGCGACGGAAGCCGGCTACATCCCCATCGGGGTCCGCGGCGGTTACGCGGGTGAAGCCACACTTCGCGCCGCCGGCGCGCACACCGTCATCGACTCGCTGGACGAACTCACCGCGTTCGCAGCAACCGGGAAGGGGACTCTCGACGACCTGGCCATCTGATCGTGGACTGCCGCACGACGAGGTCCTTGTCACCGGTTCGTGCGGCAGTCCACTGCACCGTCGAGAGAGCATGTGCAGTTCGAGGGGCTACCGGTCCACGCGGGTAAGTGCCCGCACCGACGCGGGCACCGGGACGTCGTCGGGTATCCACGGAGCCGGGACCGGTTCTCCCGCAACCGTTCGTATCGGCACCAGCCCGGCCCACACGTCGGGATTGCGGTCCCCCTCGCTCGGCGGTGCGGAACGCACCTTGACCGTCCAGTGCCCGGGTTCGATGGGCAGCGCGATCGTGAGCGTCGCCGCCAACTCCTTGCGCGTCGCCGCCCGTACCTCGGTGCTGCGGCCCGGGATCAGCGCATCCGAGAGCGCGGCCAGGGCCGACTCGGCGTCGGCACCCGTGATCGGCTCGAGATGTCCACGCACCACGGCCGATCGGTAGTTCGCCGACGAGTTGTACAGGTTGTCCGCCACCATGATCGCGTCGAGGTGCGTCACGCACAGGGCCGCGGGTGCGCCCGCCGCCACCTGCCGCAGGGCACCGGCACCGGTGGAACCGTGCAGCAGGATCCGGTCGCCGATGCGCGCGTACAGCATCGGCACCGCCCACGGCAGCCCGTCGACGACGGTCGCGAGCGTCCCGACGGCCGCCGCGTCCAGCACGGCGTCCAGGTCGGCACGGTCCGCGCGGGAACGTTCGGGGAGTCGCTTGATCCGGTGGAGGTCGTGTGAGGTGCTCATGGTGCCACTGTGGCCCCATTCCGGACATGCATCCAGATCCGGAATCGACAGAACACGGAGACCAGTATTCTCGCGGGATGCCTCGGACCCGGCCCGCGTCGACCCTGCACGTGCATCTCAACCTGCCCGACGACGGCGAACCCCTGCGGCGGCGGATCGCGGCGGCGATAGTGGCCGCCCTGCGTGACGGCCATCTGGACGCCGGGGATCTCCTGCCCGCCACCCGGGCCTTGGCGACCGAACTCGGGGTCGGGCGGGGTGCGGTGGTCGACGCCTACGACGAACTCGCCGCCGCTGGCTACGTCGTCACGCGCCCCGGGGCCGGTACCCGCGTGGCGACCGGCGCCGCCGGCGCCGCCCGGGCGGGCGTCCGCCCGCATGTCGCGGCCCCCGACACCGTGCCGGCGACCACCCCGACGGCGACGCGGCCGGCCACGTTCGACCTGTCTCCCGGCTATCCCGACACCGATCTCGTCTCTCCGCGGGACTGGCGATCCTCTTGGCGAGCAACGATTTCCGGGGACCTGCCGAACGAGGCGCCGAGCCCGGACCTCCATCTTCGGCTTCGGTCGGCGCTGGCCGACCACCTCCGCCGCACCCGTGGGATCGTCGCGTCCGCCGACGAGATCGTGATCGTTCCCGGTGTTCTCTCCGCGCTCCGGACCCTCGTCGCCGCAGCCGATCTCGCCGGCCGCCCGGTCGCGTTCGAGGATCCCGGTTACGCCCGGGCCCGCCGCGTCCTCGAGGCCGGCGGAGTCCGGGTCCGGGCGGTCCCGGTGGACGGCGACGGACTCGATCCAGACAGCCTGCGCCCCACGGATGCGGCCGTGTACTGCACGCCGGCGCACCAGTATCCGATGGGCGGACGCATGTCGGTCGATCGCCGGGCACGGCTGATCGCCTCGTCGGCCGATGCCGGACGCCTCGTCGTCGAGGACGACTACGACGGCGAATTCCGTTACGGCGTGGCGGCTCTGCCGGCGCTGCGGTCCGTCGACGGCGGCCGCGACACGGTCGCGTACCTGGGCACGGCGTCCAAGATCATCTCGCCGTCGCTACGACTGGCCTGGATGGTTCCCCCGGCGCCGCTCCTGCCCCGGGTACGCGAGGCACTCGAGATCAGCGGCGAGACCGTGTCCGCGGTCACGACGGACGCGTTCGCCCGGTTCATCGAATCAGGTTCGCTCACCAGGCATCTGGCGCGGGCGGCCCGGACCTACACGGCCCGGCGGCAGGCCTTCGTCGATGCGCTCCGCCGACACCATCCGGACGTCGCGCTCGCGGGGGTCGAGGCGGGACTGCACCTCGCGGTGCATCTGCCGGACGGAATCGACGACGCGGGACTCGCGCACGAGATCGGGCGCCGCGGTGCGATCGTCCGGGGCCTCGACGCCTACCGTGCCGGAGATGCCGGCCCACGCGGATTGCTGTGTGGCTACGCGCGACTGCCCGAATCGCAGGCCGACGCCGTCGCGCGGCTGATCGCCGACGTCATCCGTGAGCGAGTCGGGACCGTCACCGACCCGGCTCGGAGCCGAGTCCACGGGCCGGGGCTCGCACGATGATCGGTCGGGACGGTGTGCCCGCTTCCGTCATCGGGTCCCGTAGGCCGAGTCGCTCCTCCTCGGCGGCAGAGTCGACCGCGGCGGATATCGCCTGTTGCAGCCGAAGGAAATCGGCCCATCCGCCGTCGCACTCGATCGAGGGCAGACCGAAACTCTCGGCCCGCCCCGCCCAGGTCAAATGCAGCTCGGTGAAGCGTTCGGGATCCTCCGTGCCGGCAGAGGACGTCGTCGAAGGCGACATCGTGCGCCACCACCTCGAGAGCCACCCCGAACAGCGGATGCCCGGGTGACACTTCCACGGCGACTTCCTGTGCGATCCCGGAGTGCGAGACGTCGGATTCTTCACTGGGCCGCTCGGTCGCGCACCAACCTTCGGGCAACTCGGAGAGCTGCGACTCGGTCAGGGGCATGCT
Source organism: Prescottella agglutinans (assembly GCF_004011865.1). Lineage (GTDB taxonomy): Bacteria > Actinomycetota > Actinomycetes > Mycobacteriales > Mycobacteriaceae > Prescottella > Prescottella agglutinans. The sequence continues at coordinate 369,306 of NZ_RKLP01000001.1, forward strand.
CAGCCCCGGACGAGGCGCGGCCGCGGCTGGCACTTGGGGCAGCTGTACGACGAGCGGTTCATGAACTTCTCCCGCCGGATCGGCGCCCCGCACCGCTGGCACGGCAGGTCCTCCTGCCCGTACGCGGCCAGCGACCGGTCGAAGTACCCGGACTGCCCGTTGACGTTGACGTACAGGGCGTCGAACGAGGTTCCGCCCTGCGCGAGGGCCTCCTGCATCACGGCCTCGACGGCGACCAGAAGCCTGTGCAGGCGCGGGCCGCTGAGCTTGTCGGTCGGCCGGTTGCCGTGAATCTCGGCGCGCCACAACGCTTCGTCGGCGTAGATGTTGCCCACTCCCGAGACCACGGTCTGGTCGAGGAGTGCGCGCTTGATCTCGGTCTGCTTGCCGCGCAGGACTTTCACGACCGCGTCGGGATCGAATCGCGGATCGAGGGGATCGCGCGCAATGTGCGCGACCGAGTCGGGCACGACCGTGCCGTCGACGGTGACGAGGTCCGCGAGGGCCCACCCGCCGAAGGTCCGCTGGTCGACGAAACGTAGGTCGGTACCCGAGTCGAGCCGCGCCCGGATCCGCAGGTGCTTCTCGTCGGCGACCGCCGGATCCTGCACGAGCATCTGCCCGCTCATCCCGAGGTGCACGACGAGCGCGACGTCGTCGGGTTCGAGAACGAGCCACAGATACTTGCCCCGACGCTCGGCGGACGCGATCGTCCGCCCCTCGAGCCGACGGGCCAGGTCGATCGAACCGGGAAGATGCCGACGCACCGCACGCGGATGCAGGACGTCGACCGTGTCGATCACACGGCCGACGACGTGCGCCTCGAGGCCGCGTCGGACGACCTCGACCTCGGGTAGCTCGGGCACGGGACGTCTCGCTTCGCCGGGGTCTTACTGCTCGACGACCGGCGCGTCGGCCTCGGTCACGGGCTCGGACGCCGCGGAGGCCTCCGACAGCGCGCTCCAGGCGGTGCTGGCGGCCTTCTGCTCGGCTTCCTTCTTGGAGCGGCCGACACCGACGCCCAGGGCGCTCCCGCCGACGAGAACCGTCGCGGTGAACTCCTTGTCGTGGTCGGGCCCGGTCGCGGTGATCTCGTACACGGGGACACCGACGCCACGCTCGGCGGTCAGTTCCTGGAGGCTGGTCTTCCAGTCCAGGCCGGCACCGAGCTTCGGGGCACGCGTGAGGAGATCGGCGAACAGATCGAGCACCACCGTGCGGGCGGTGTCGATGCCGTGCTGGAGGTGGATCGCACCGAGGAGCGACTCCATGCCGTCGGCGAGAATGCTGGGCTTGTCGCGCCCACCGGTCATCTCCTCGCCCTTGCCGAGCAACAGGTGGGCACCGAGCCCACCGGGACCGAGACCGCGAGCGACTTCGGCCAGCGCGTGCATGTTCACGATGCTGGCGCGGATCTTCGCGAGTTCACCTTCGGACTTCTCCGGGTGCGCGAGATACAGCCGTTCGGTGATGGTCAGGCCCAGAACCGAGTCACCGAGGAACTCGAGTCGCTCGTTGGTCGGCAACCCGCCGTGCTCGTACGCGTACGAGCGGTGGGTCAACGCGAGCGTCAGCAGATCCTCCGTGAGAGGTACGCCAAGGGCGGCGAGGAGCGATCCGTGATCTTCCTCGCCGCCGGCGTGTGCTGTATTGCTTTTTTTGCTGGTCACAGCGCGACTGAGCAGACTAGACCGCAGCGGTAACCTGACGGCCCTTGTAGGTGCCGCACGACGGGCACGCAACGTGGGGCAGCGTCTTCTCGCCGCAGCCACGGTTCGGGCAGGTGATGAGGGTGGGCGCAGTGGTCTTCCACTGGCTCCGCCGCGACCTCGTGTTGGACCGCGACATTCTGCGCTTGGGAACAGCCACGTCTACTTCTCCTCGTTGATCTTGCTGGCATCAGCAGTTGCATTGCTGGCGTCGGATCCTGCACCGAATTTGGCTGCGAGCCCAGCCCAGCGAGGATCCATTATTTCATGACCGTGCCCGGATTCCGCAATCGCCAGGCGAATGCCGCATTCGGGACACAATCCTTCACAGTCGTCGCTGCACAACGGCTGGAGCGGAAGCTCCAGTCCGACCGCATCGACGATCACCGGTTCGAGGTCGATCTCGTCGTCCACGATCCGGTAGATCTCGTCCTCCTCGGTGGTCTCCTCGGTGGCACTGTCCGGGTACGCGAACAGTTCCGTGAGGTGAAGGCTCACCGAGCCGTCGAACGGTTCGAGGCACCGCGAGCACTCGCCCACCGTGTCCGCACGAACGGATCCGGTCACGAGGACACCCTCGGACACGGCCTCGAGCCGAAGATCGAATTCCACGTCCGTGCCCTCTTCGATCGCGACGAGGTCGAGACCGATCCGGGAGGGAGCCGGGACAACCCGCGACACCGTACGCATCGAACCGGGACGCCGTCCCAGGGAGAGCGTGTCGAGCACGAAACCCTCGTCGCGCGTCGGGCGCGAGGACTTGTGGCGATGGGATGACACCGGAGTTCTCTTTCAGAAGACATGGAACGGGCAACCACTCCACGGTACGCGATGGAGTGGCCGGGACGGAAATCGGCAGCGACCGCTGCCGCGGCCTAACGCCGACGGTCGCCGTAGCCGGCGTCGTAGTCCGGAACGCCGGTGCCCGTCCGCAACTGCTGACGACCCCGGCCCACCGAGCGGATGGTGCCGTTCAGGAAGTCCTCGAACTCGGCGAGCTTGGTGTCGACGTACAGGTCGCACTCCGAACGCAGACGATCCGACTCGGCGTGGGCGGCGTCGATCACGCGCGCCGACTCCGCGTTGGCGGCCTGGACCACCTCGGCCTGCGACACCAGTCGCTCCTGCTCGGCGATACCGTCCGCGACGGACCGCTCGTACGACGCCTTGCCCGACTCGATCATCCGGTCCGACTCGGCGCGGGCGCGCGACGTCACCGCGTCGTACTCCCGCTGCCCGTCCGCGACGGTCGCGTCGGCTTCCGCGCGAGCGTCGTGAACCAACTGCTCGGCATGCGAGCGCGCCTCGGCGACCATCCGGTCGGCCTGCGCCTTGGCGTCGGCGAGGATGCGGTCGGCGTTCTCCCGCGAGTCGGTGATCGTCTCGTGCGCCTCCGCGTTCGCGCGCGAGACCGTCTGCTCCGCGTTCTGACGCGCGTCGCCCACCAGCTTGTCGCGGTGGTCGAGAACGTCCTGCGCATCGTCCAGCTCACCCGGAATCGCGTCCCGCACATCGTCGAGAAGCTCGAGGACGTCGCCACGCGGAACGACGCACCCGGCGGTCATCGGTACGCCCCGCGCCTCCTCGACTATCGCGACAAGCTCGTCGAGTGCCTCGAATACCCGGTACACGCACAACCCCAATCGTCAGTTGCCATCGTCGGTGCTGGCATCCAGTCTGCCCCAGTCACCCCGGCCTGGCCGTCGCCGCGGCCGGTGTGTCGGATCAGGCGTTCTCCGCGGCCCGTTCGGCGAGCCGCGCCGTCAGCCGCGCATGGACCTTCTCCGGCACCATGTCGGCGACGTCGCCGCCGAACGTCGCGACCTCCTTGACCAGCGAGCTCGACAGGAAGCTGTAGGTGGGGTTGGTGGGAATGAAGAGGGTGTCGACACCCGAGAGCTTCTGGTTCATCTGCGCCATCTGCAGCTCGTAGTCGAAGTCGTTGGCGCCGCGCAGGCCCTTCACGATGGCCGTGATCCCCTGCGACTTCGCGTAATCCACGAGCAGCCCGTGCCAGGCCGCGACCCGCACGTTGGACAGGTGGCTGGTGGCGTCCTCGAGCATCTCGATGCGCTCGTCGACGGTGAACAGACCGCGCTTGTTCTTGTTGATCATCACGGTGACGACGACCTCGTCGAACAGCGCCGCGGCGCGTCCGATCACGTCGAGGTGACCGTTGGTCACAGGGTCGAAGGATCCGGGGCAGACGGCGCCAGTCATGAGTCCAGACCGTAGCAGGTGGCGACCTCGATTCTGGTCTCGCCGTAGCGCTTGACGCGCTCGGCCCGCATGCCGTCGGGCCACGTCGTCTCGGGCGAGCGCGACGACCGTTCCACCACCACGACGGAGCCCTCCCCCACCCAGCCGTTCGCCAGGAGCGCGGTGAGCGCCGCGGTCACCGATTCCTCGGTGACCGCGTACGGCGGATCGGCCAGCACGACGTCGAATTCGCGTTCGGCGGCGGCGCCGACGACCGCCGCGACGGGTGCCGTGCGCACGCTCGCCCCGGGCAGGCCGACCGCCGTCACGTTCTGTTTGATGACGGCGGCGGCCTTGGCGTCGGATTCGACGAGCAGCACGTGTTCGGCGCCACGGGACAGGGCCTCGAGCCCGAGGGCGCCGGAACCTGCGTACAGGTCGAGCACTGCGGCGCCCTCGAGGTCGATGCGACTGTCGAGCGAGCTGAACAGGGCCTCGCGGACTCGGTCGGACGTCGGCCGGGTCCCGCTTGCGGGCACCTTCAAACGCCTGCCTCCGGCACGGCCGGCGACGATTCTTGTCACGCTGTAAGTCCTGTCACTCGCTGGTTCTCACTCGTTGCCGGCGGTCTCCCTCGTCGACACGACGGCCAGGAGATCGCCGCCCTCGACCTGCGAGGTACCGCCGATGGCAACGCGCGTGACGATACCGCTGCGCGGTGCTGTGATCGCCGCCTCCATCTTCATCGCCTCGATCGTCGCGACGGTGTCGCCGGCCGAGACGTGCTGGCCCTCGGTGACGACCAGCGTGACGACGCCGGCGAACGGTGCCGGGATGTGGGCCGGGTTGTTCTTGTCCGCCTTCTCGGCCGCCGGCACCTCGCTCGCGATCGACCGGTCCCGCACCGACACCGGCCGCAACTGACCGTTGAGGATGCACATCACCGTCCGGTAGCCGCGCTCGTCGGGCTCGGAGATCGCCTCGAGCCCGATGAGCAGCTCGACGCCCTTGCCGAGCTTGACCCGGTGCTCCTCGCTACGTCGCAGACCGTAGAAGAACTGGTTCGCCGACAGCTGGGAGGTGTCGCCGTACTTCTCCCGGTGCTCCTCGAATTCCCTTGTGGGTCCGGGGAACAGCAGTCGGTTGAGCGTGGCCTGACGTTCCTTGGCCGTACCCGAGAGTCCCTTCTCGTCCTCCACGGTCAGCGGCGTCTCCGGCTTGGCCGGGCCGCGGCCCTCGAGGGCCTTGCTGCGGAACGGCTCCGGCCAACCGCCGGCCGGGGTGCCCAGCTCGCCGCGCAGGAATCCGACGACGGAATCGGGGATGTCGAACTTGGCGGGATCCGCGGCGAATTCGTCGGCCGCGACGTCGGAGCCGACCATGTGCAGCGCGAGGTCGCCGACGACCTTGGACGACGGGGTGACCTTGACGAGGCGTCCGAGCATGCGGTCGGCGGCGGCGTACTTGGCCTCGACCTCCTCGAAGCGGTCACCGAGGCCGAGCGCGATGGCCTGCTGGCGCAGGTTCGACAGCTGACCGCCGGGGATCTCGTGCGTGTACACGCGTCCGGTCGGCGCGGGGATGCCGGACTCGAACGGCGCGTACACCTTTCGCAGCGCCTCCCAGTACGGCTCGAGGTCGCACACGGCCTGAAGGTCGATGCCGGTGTCGAACTCGCTGTGCGCGGCCGCCGCGACGATCGCCGACAGCGCCGGCTGGCTGGTGGTGCCGGCGAGCGGCGCCGCGGCACCGTCGACCGCGTCGGCACCGGCGTGCCACGCAGCCAGGTAGGTGGCGAGCTGGCCGCCGGGGGTGTCGTGGGTGTGCACGTGCACGGGCAGGTCGAAGTTGCTGCGCAGCGCCGAGACCAGCTTCGCGGCCGCGGGGGCCCGCAGCAGACCGGCCATGTCCTTGATCGCGAGGATGTGGGCACCGGCCTCGACGATCTCCTCCGCGAGGCGCAGGTAGTAGTCGAGGGTGTAGAGCTTCTCGTTCGGGTTGGCCAGGTCCCCGGTGTACGACATCGCGACCTCGGCGATCGTCGTGCCGGTCTCTCGGACCGCCTCGATCGCAGGACGCATCTGGTCGACGTTGTTGAGGGCGTCGAAGATACGGAAGATGTCGATACCCGTCGCCGCGGCCTCCTCGACGAACGCGCGGGTGACCTTCTCCGGGTACGGGGTGTAGCCGACGGTGTTGCGACCGCGGAGCAGCATCTGCAGGTTGATGTTCGGCACGGCCTCACGCAGCGCCGCCAGGCGGTACCACGGATCCTCGTGCAGGAAGCGCAGTGCCACGTCGTAGGTGGCGCCGCCCCACGCCTCGAGCGACAGCAACTCGGGGGTCATCCGGGCGACGTGGCCGGCGACGTCGAGCAGGCCCGACGTCCGCACGCGGGTCGCGAGCAGCGACTGGTGCGCGTCGCGGAACGTGGTGTCGGTGACGGCGAGCGCCTTCTGCTCGCGCAGCGCCTTCGCGAAGCCCTCGGGCCCGAGGGCGAGCAGCCGCTGCCGGGATCCGTCCGGCGGGGCGACGTCGAGATCGATCTTGGGCAGCTTGTCGTGCGGGTACACCGCCGTGGGCCGCTCGCCGTGCGGCTTGTTGACCGTCACGTCGGCGAGGTAGCTGAGGATCTTGGTGCCGCGGTCGGCCGAGCTGCGCAGCGTCAGCAACTCGGGACGCTGCTCGATGAACGACGTCGTCACGCGTCCCGCGCGGAAGTCGGCGTCGTCCAGAACCGCCTGCAGGAACGGGATGTTCGTGGCGACACCGCGGATGCGGAACTCGGTGACCGCGCGGCGGGCGCGGGCGACGGCCGCCTCGAGATCGCGCCCACGGCAGGTGAGCTTGACGAGCATCGAGTCGAAGTGGGCGCCCACCTCGGCGCCGAGGTTCGCACCGCCGTCGAGGCGCACACCGGCACCACCCGGGGTGCGGTACGCGGTGATCCGGCCGGTGTCGGGGCGGAAGCCGTTGGCCGGGTCCTCGGTGGTGATGCGGCACTGCAGCGCGGCGCCGCGGATCGTGATCGCGTCCTGCGACAGCCCGAGATCGGCCAGCGTCTCGCCCGATGCGATCCGCAGCTGCGCCTGCACCAGGTCGACGTCGGTGATCTCCTCGGTGACCGTGTGCTCCACCTGGATACGCGGGTTCATCTCGATGAAGACGTGGTTGCCGCGGGTGTCGAGAAGGAACTCGACCGTGCCCGCGCACCGGTAACCGATCTGCTTGGCGAACGCCACGGCGTCGGCGCAGATCCGGTCGCGCAGCGCCGGATCGAGATTCGGGGCGGGCGCGAGCTCGATCACCTTCTGGTGCCGGCGCTGCACCGAGCAGTCCCGCTCGAACAGGTGGATCACGTTGCCCTCGCCGTCGGCGAGGATCTGCACCTCGATGTGCCGCGGATCGACGACGGCCTGCTCGAGGAACACCGTCGGATCACCGAACGCGGACTCCGCCTCCCGCGAGGCCGCCTCGATCGACTCCCGCAGCGCCGACCGCTCGGCGACCCGGCGCATGCCGCGCCCGCCGCCACCCGCGACCGCCTTGACGAAGACGGGGAACTCCATGTCCTCGGCCGCTGCCAGCAGCGCCTCGACGTCCGAGGACGGCTCCGACGACGCCAGCACCGGCAGCCCGGCGGCCTTCGCCGCGGCGATCGCCCGCGCCTTGTTACCGGTCAGCTCGAGCACCTCGGCCGACGGGCCGACGAACGTGAGGCCCTTCGCCTCACAGGCCGCGGCCAGATCCGGGTTCTCCGACAGGAACCCGTAGCCGGGGTAGATCGCGTCGGCACCGGCCCGCTCGGCCGCCGAGACGATCTCCTCCACCGACAAATACGCGCGCACCGGATGTCCGACCTCACCGATCTGGTAGGACTCGTCGGCCTTGAGACGGTGCACCGAGTTGCGATCTTCGTACGGGAACACCGCAACCGTTCCGGCGCCCAGTTCGTAGGCGGCACGGAAGGCGCGGATCGCGATTTCGCCGCGGTTGGCGACGAGGACTTTGGTGAACATGGGAAGCAAAGTACCTTGCCGCGCACACCGCCGTGAGCGCAACGTCCCACGATGCGGAATGCTTCGCAACCTTCACAAACAGCCGCTCTGACATGCGAAATTGGCAAGTTTGCAAACCGGGGAAGAAGTGCCCTGCACAGACCGCCCGGAGCGGTTCGGAGCCGGTGCTTCGAGACCGATCCGGCGGCTCGTACCCGGCTAGGACTTCTCCAGGAATTCGATCTTCTCGGAGTCGAGCGCCGCGGCCACCATCGCCGCGAGCCCGGGATGCTCGGCCAGATCCGGATCGGTCTCGGTGACGCTGCGGGCGAACTCCTGCGCCGCCGCGATCACGTCCTCGTGCTCGAGCAGCGACAGCAGCCGGAGGGTCGTGGCACTGCCCGACTGCGCCGAGCCCAGGACGTCGCCCTCCCGGCGCTGCTGCAGATCCAGCTGCGCCAGTTCGAAACCGTCGTTGGTGCCCGCCACGGCGGTGAGCCGCTCGAACGCCGACGAGCCGGGCATCATGTCGGTGATCAGGATGCACAGCCCCTGGTGGCTGCCCCGGCCCACGCGGCCGCGGAGCTGGTGCAGCTGGCTCACCCCGAAGCGGTCCGCGTCGACGAGCACCATCACCGTGGCGTTCGGGACGTTCACACCCACCTCGACGACCGTGGTGCACACCACGACATCGATCGCCCCGGCCGTGAAGTCGCGCATCACCGCGTCCTTCTCGTCGGACGGCAGCCGGCCGTGCAGCAGGCCGAGCCGCAGATCGTGCATGGGACCCGACCGCAGTTCGTCGAACAGGTCGACCGCGGATTTCGTCTCCGGCGGCTCCTTGCCGGCCTTGATCAGTTCGGCATCGCTGTCGCCGTCGCCGATCCGCGAGCACACCACGTACGCCTGCCTGCCGGCCGCGACCTCCTCCCTGATCCGCTCCCAGGCCCGCGCGACCCACTGCGGGGTCTGACGGGCCGCGACGACCTTGCTCACGATCGGCGCGCGGCCCTGCGGCAACTGCCGCAGCGTCGACGTCTCCAGGTCGCCGAGCACCGTCATCGCGATCGTGCGCGGGATCGGGGTGGCGGTCATGACGAGCAGGTGCGGGCTCAGCCCCTCCTTGGCCCGATTGCGCAGCTCGTCGCGCTGTTCGACGCCGAACCGGTGCTGCTCGTCGACCACGACGAACCCGAGGTCGAAGAACTCCACGTTCTCCTGGATGAGCGCGTGCGTACCGATGACGATGCCGGCGTCTCCGGTCACGATGTCCAGGAGCGCGGCCCGCCGGGCCTTGGTCGACATCGACCCGGTCAGCAGCGTCACCTTCGTCGCCGGCTCCGCCGCCCCGAGTTCGCCGGCCGCGCCGAGCGGACCCAGCATCTCCCGCAACGAGCGGGCATGCTGCGCCGCGAGCACTTCCGTCGGCGCCAGGAGCGCGCACTGGTATCCGGCGTCGACCGCCTGCAGCATCGCCCGCAGCGCGACGATCGTCTTGCCGGAACCCACCTCGCCCTGCAACAGCCGGTTCATCGGGTGGGGTCGGGAGAGATCACTCGCGATCTCCTCTGCGACTTCCTTCTGGCCGTCCGTCAATTCGAACGGCAGCATCGCGTCGAATGCGGCGGCGATGCCGTCCGGCTTGGGCGTGCACTGCGGCGCCACCCGCACCGCGATGTCCCGCCGCCGCTTGGCGAGCACCAACTGCAGTGCAGCAGCCTCGTCGAAACGCAGCCGTTCCTGTGCCCGGCCGATGTCGTCCCGGGTGTCGGGCAGGTGCACCAGGCGCAGTGCCTCGTCCAGGCCGATCAGGCCGTGCTCGTCGCGCACCTCGGGCGGCAGCGGGTCGTCGACGGTGTCGAGTTGGTCGAGCACCTGCCGCACGCACCGCAGCAGGGTCCAGCTCTCGACCTCGCGGGTCGCCGGGTACAGCGGGATCAGTTCGCGGTCGAAGATCGACATGTCCACGCCGGCCCCCGAGTCCTGGGTGGCGCGGGCCATGCCGGCGAGCGCGCCCGCGCCCTGGACGTGCGCCATGGAGACGACGGGGTCCTCCCCCTCGGTCGGCTCCGGCAGGATCAGATAGCTCGGATGCGTCAGGCTCCACTTGCCGCGGAAGTACTTGACCGTGCCCGAGAACATGGCCCGGACACCCTTCCGTACCGCGTGCTTGACCTTGTGCGGGTTGAAGAACGTGACGTCGACGCTCTGCGACTCGGCGGCGAGCACCACCTTGAGCATCTGGCCTCGCCGGCTCTTCATGTTCACCACGTCGGCCTTGACGACCCGCGCGATGATCGTGACGTGCGAGCCCTCCTCGGGCTCCTTCTCGGTCAGCTCCCGCCCCTGCGCGGCATACCGGTGCGGGTAATGCCGCAGCAGGTCCTCGACCGTGTGGATGTCGAACGCGTCGACGAGCGCATCGGCCGTCTTCGCGCCCAGCAGGTGGTCGAGTCGGTCGTTCAGCGTCGCCATGTGAGCGGTCCCGTCACGCGTCCCGTCGATACTGTCGCCATCCATCCGCTCTCTACTCGACTCCGAACTGCAACAGGTCACGGCTCTGCCCGCCGCGATAGACCATCACCTCGACGCCCGGGTGCCGCGACGCGATGTACGCGGACAGGCGCTCCCCCAGATCGTCCGCAGCCTTCGCACCCAGCAGGATCGTCACCAGCTCGCCGCCGGCCCCCAGCACGAGGTCCACGAGACGGCACCCCGCCGCCGCGACGTCCGGTTCGATCACCACGACCTCGTGTCCGACGAGGCCCAGCCCGTCCCCCGGTTCGCAGGTCCCCACGTAGGTGAGCGCACGCTCGTCCGCGATCCGCAGCGATCCCCACCGGGTCGCGGCGGCGGCCTCCGACATCGAGAACGCGTCGTCCACCGCGATCCGGTCGGCGTCGTGCACGGCGATCGCGGACAGTGCCTGCACCGTCGACGAACTCGGCAGGAACACCACCTCGCGGTCGTCGGCGCGGGCCTGCGCGCCGACCGCGACCAGATCCTGCGCCGGCAGAGCGCCGTTGGGCAGCACCATCACCTCGCGCCGGCCGGTGCCCCGGATCGCCGCGAGCAACTGGGCGGGGGTGATCGCACCGTCGGACCGCAGCACGTGCGCACCCTCCTGCGCGAACAGTTCGGCCGCACCCTCGCCCTCGACCACCGACAGGACGGCCCGCGGCCCGCTCCCGGAGACCGCCGCGGTCCGCACCGCGTCGAGCACGAAGCAGGTGATCCGGACATCGGACAGCCGCCCGGCCGCGAGACCGGCCTCGACCGCCGCGCCCGCGTCCGCGCAGTGCACGTGGACCGACCAGGTGGCGGACGACTTCGCCGAGTCGTCGGAGTAGTCGCCGCCGTCGCTGACGATGACGACCGAGTCGCCCAGATCGCACAGGTGCGACCGCAGCGATGCGATGCGGTCCTCGTCGCTGTCCGCGACGAGGTACATCACCTCGTAGTCCTGACCGGACACCTCGTGGACGGTGTGCGGCGCCGCACAGACGTGACCCGATTCCGTCGTCGACTCCCCGCGCCGCGCCGGCACCGGCGCACGTTCGGGGGCACGACCGGTGACGACCTCGACGAGGGCGTCGAGGATCACGACCAGACCGCGACCGCCCGCGTCGACCACGCCGGCCGCCCCGAGCACGTCGAGTTGCGTCGGCGTTCGCAGCAGCGCCGTGGACGCCGCGTCGGCCGCCACCTGGACGAGGCCGACCAGCGATGTGTCCGGCGCGCTCGCATCGGCGGCGTCGGCTGCGGCGGCGAGGACCGTGACGATGGTTCCCTCCATCGGCACGCTCACCGCCTCGAGTGCCAGATCGGTCGCGTGCCGCAACGCCGACCGCAGGGTCGCGGCGTGGAGGACTTCGGTGTCCGAGGATTCGGCGATCCCGCGGGCGAAACCACGCAGCACCTGGGACAGGATCGCCCCCGAGTTCCCGCGGGCGCCCGACACCGCACCGCGCGCGAGCGCGTGGGCGACGACTGAGGCCGAGGACACCGAGTCCGCTAGACGCCCGCCGGCGGATCCCACCGACCGGACCGCGGAGCGCATGGTCGCCAGCAGATTCGTGCCGGTGTCGGCGTCCGGTACGGGAAAGACATTGAGGTCGTTGATCTCGTCGCAGTGCTTCTCGAGGCCGGCGACGCACGCGAGGGCCCACCGGTGCAGCGCCTGGCCGTCCACCGTCTCCGGGACCTCGAGCACTCGCCTGTCCTCTCCTGCGCCGACCTCGCACGACCACCGGGTCCGGCACCTCGGAGAGGTCCGCCGATCCCGGCCAGGCAAGCCTAGCGGGACACCCGGACAGCCCCCCGTTCCCGCACCGCGGCCGAAAGGTAGGGTCGGCGGGTCCTTCGGAGCGATCCAGGGGGCCCATTTCCGTCACCGGATCGGTGATTTGGCCAATCGAGGCGGAAGCGGTTACCCTTGCTGGGTTGCCTCGCACGAGTGGCTCTGCTGCGCGTGTTCGAAGGTAGTACAAGACAATGTTTGACTATCACAAGGAGTTCGCGACTATGGCTGCCGTCTGCGACGTTTGCGCCAAGGGCCCCGGCTTCGGTAAGTCGGTCTCGCACTCGCACCGGCGTACCAATCGTCGCTGGAACCCGAACATCCAGACCGTTCGTGCTCAGGTTGCCCCCGGCAACACCAAGAAGCTGAACGTCTGCACCTCCTGCCTGAAGGCCGGCAAGGTCGTCCGCGGCTGATACAGCCCACTCGGACAGTTCTCGACCGAACCCCCCGACACCGATGGTGTCGGGGGGTTTGGTCGTTTTCGTACCCGGTCCCCCGCGTCGTCGGGGACCGGGCCGCGTCGCGGTGGATGGGACCGAGGTTCCGAACCACTCGGCCCCGACGGCTACTGTGCTCACGTGACTGCAACTGATGCACCCAGCTATGTCCGGATCGAGGACGGCGTCCTGCGCGTGGCCGTGTCCACCGCCGCCAACGGAACCTCGCTCGACATCGACGGAATCACCCAGGCCACCGCGGCACTGCGCGAACTCGGCAGCGCAGTCGGGGCGGTACTGCTGGTCGGCGACGGCTCGAACTTCTGCGCCGGCGGCAACGTGCGGGCGTTCGCGTCCGCCGAGCGTCGCGGCGAGTTCGTCGGCGAGGTGGCCACCGCGTTCCACGAATTCGTCCGGGCCCTCGACGCGACCACCGTCCCCGTGGTCGCGGCCGTCCACGGCTGGGCGGCCGGCGCCGGCATGAGCATCGTGTGCCTGGCCGACATCGCGATCGGCGGCACCTCCACGAAGCTGCGGCCCGCCTACCCGTCGATCGGCTTCACCCCCGACGGCGGCATGTCCTGGACCCTGCCGCGCATCGTCGGCGCGTCCCGCGCCCGCGAGATCCTCCTCACCGACGCCGTCGTGGGTGGCGAGGAGGCCGTGCGACTGGGCCTGCTCAGCCGCCTCGTCGAGGACGACCAGGTGCAGGACGAGGCGCTGCGGGTCGCGCGCACCCTCGCGGCCGGCCCGACCGCCTCGTACGCGGGCATCAAGACGCTGTTCACGAGCAGCCGGGCCAACACGTTGTCGGAGCAGCTCGACGCCGAGACCGCGTCGATCTCCGCGGCCGCCGACGGCCCCACCGGCCGTGAGGGCGTCGACGCGTTCGTCGAGAAGCGCCGCCCCGACTTCTCGTCCGTCCGCAACGCGTAGTCGCGAACCACGGATCCCGGTCGCCCGTCAGGCCTCCACGGTCACGGCGACCGGGGTCCGGTCCGCGCGACAGTGCACCTTCGGCCAGTAACCGTCCATGAAGGCCTGCTCGAACAGTCCGTCGTCGTCGGTCAGATCGATCCCGAAGTCCCCCGAGTGGTAGACGGTGACGGCCTCCACGCCGAACCCGGCGACGAACCGCGCACGGTCCTCGTCGGTGTCGCTGTCGTCGCGCCCCCACTCCCAGAGGAAGCCGACGGCCGCATCGTGGACCGCCGGCAGATCCGCCAGGACGTCACGCACCCCCGGTAGCAACTCTTCGATCCGGGCGCGGCTCACACCGTCGAACAGCACCCCGACGGACCGACCGCCGAACGTGCCGGCCTCCGGAACCTCGGCCGTGTAGCCCATGACCGACGGCACCCGCACGACGATCTCCCCCAACACCGGATCGCGCAGCGGCGCATCCGGACCCGACACCTCCGCATCGGCGGCCGGAAGGTTCGAAGCGTCCAGGAAGGCCCGCTCGTCCTGCTCCTCGTAGTGCGGATTGTGCTGGGCCGGTACGAGGTACGGGACGACGGACAACTGTCCCGGTGACGCGACGAGGACCCGGCCGTCGTCCGCGTGCAGGTGCACGCGATTCGCCTCGTGGGTGACCGTCGCGACCCGGAACCTGCGGGGAACCGGGCGCGACCGCCTGCCGATCTCGAGGACCTGCCCGTCATCGGTGTCGAGGACGCGGACGGCTTCGGCAGGTGTGCTCATGATCGGCACTCTAACAACGAACCGAACGTCAGGGCAGGCGCCAATCCACCGGATCCGCACCGAGTTCCGCGAGCAGCGCGTTGGCGCGACTGAACGGCCGCGACCCGAAGAAGCCGCGCGACGCCGACAGCGGGGACGGGTGTGCCGATTCGACCGTCGGGACGTCGCCGAGCATCGGCTTGAGCGTGGCCGCGTCGCGGCCCCACAGGATCGCCACCATCGGCGTTCCCCGTTCGACGAGCGCGCGAATCGCCTGCTCCGTCACCGCTTCCCAGCCCTTGCGGCGGTGCGATCCGGCGTCCCCGGGAGCGACGGTGAGCACCCTGTTGAGCAGGAGCACGCCGTTCTCGGTCCAGGGCGTCAGGTCGCCGTTCGACGGTGTCGGGTAGCCGAGGTCCTGGGTGTACTCGGCGAAGATGTTGTTCAGGCTGCGCGGCACCGGCCGCACGTCCGGTGCGACCGAGAAGCTCAGTCCCACAGCGTGGCCCGGCGTCGGATAGGGATCCTGTCCGACGATGAGCACCCGCACGTCCTCGAACGGATGGGTGAAGGCGCGCAGGACGTTCTCCCCCGCCGGCAGGTACTGGCGCCCCGCCGCTATCTCTGCGCGCAGGAAGTCACCCATCTCGGTGATCCGGCCCTCGACAGGCGTGAGTGCCTTGGCCCACCCGGGATCGATCAGGTCGGCGAGAGGCCTGGCCGCCATCAGTCGAGCCTGCGCAGCGAGTCGCGGTAGTACGCGGCGTTCGCCTGGTACAGCTTGACGTTCAGGTCGAGGTGACCCTCCGGAACCTCGAATCCCTCGCGGACCTTCGCCGGCACCCCGAGCGCCATGCTGCGCGGCGGCACCTCGAACTTGAACGGGACCACCGCGCCCGCGCCGACGACCGACCCCGCACCGATGACGGACCCGTTGAGCACGACCGACCCGGACGCGATGAGGCAGTTGTCGCCGATCGTCGCGCCCTCGATGTGGGCGTTGTGGCCGACGACGCACCCGGCGCCGATGATCGTGGCGTCCATCGACGTGCAGTGGATGATCGTGCCGTCCTGGATGTTGGTGCCGGCGCCGACGCTGATGGTGCCGTAGTCGCCGCGCAGGACGGCCTGCGGCCAGACCGACGCGCCCGGACCGAGCGTGACCGCGCCGATGACGACGGCGTCGGGGTGGACGTAAGCGTCCGGCGCGATGTCCGGTTCGCGATCACCGAGTGCATAGATAGCCATGCCTGCAACCTATCCCGCGTCGAAGCTCTGCCAACCGCCGGAGGCCGTCCAGTCCCGCCCGTCCACGAGCACGGCCGAGGACTCAGGGTCGGCACCGCCGCCGGACACGACGTCACCGATCACCGTCCACCCGGTCGGGAGATCCACGTCCGGCGGGAAGGTCGCGGCCAGGGCGTGATCCTCGCCGCCGGTCAGGATCCACTGCCACGGGTCAGCGCCCACCCGCGCGGCGGCGGCCGCGAGCGCCGGGTCGAGCCCGATCCGGCTGCGGTCGACCCGGATCCGCACGGCCGACGCGTCCGCGATGTGACCCAGGTCGGCGACGAGGCCGTCCGAGATGTCGGTCATGGCGCGCGCGCCCGCCCGGGCCGCCTCGACGCCGGCACGGTACGGCGGGGTCGGCACTCGGTGGGCGTCCACCAGCGCGGCGTCCGACGCGTCGGACGCCCCGTCCGCGCCCGTGAGTCCGACCGAGAGCAGCGCGAGACCGGCGGCCGAACGCCCGAGCGCGCCCGCGACCGCGACGACGTCGCCGGCCCGCGCACCCGAGCGGAGCACCGGAGCCCGACCCTCGAGGTCGCCCAGCACCGTCACCGCCACCACCACGTGGTCGGACTGCACCAGGTCTCCACCGACGACACCGGCCCCGATCGCCTCCGCGGCAAGCCCGATGCCCTCCGAGATACCGGCCGCGACGGACGCCGGGGTGTCGGGCGGACACCCCAACGAAACCAGGAAGGCGGTCGGCCGGGCTCCCATCGCGGCGATGTCCGCGCCGTTCTGTGCCACCGCCTTTCGCCCGACCTGTTCGGGCGTCGACCAATCCAGCCGAAAGTGCCGACCCTCGACGAGCATGTCGGCCGACACCGCGACGCGACCGTCCGGGGCGCGCACCACCGCGGCGTCGTCGCCGGGTCCGAGGAGCGTCGTCGCCGGCTGGCTTCGGCCCGCGACGGCCCGACCGATCACCGCGAACTCGCCGAGTTCCGCGACGGTGCGATCGTCGTCGTCCTGCTTCGGTCGCGACGTGTCGATGGTCGTCCTCCAGTTTCGAGTCGAGGTCGTTTCGGATGATCGTCCCGTCCGGCGGTCCCAGGTCACACGTTGGGGTGCCGCGACTGCGGTACCTTTTAGTTTGCGGCCGGACATCCCGGTGCGGGACGCCGGCAGGCGTGTCGCGGGGAGTCCGCGGGAGCCCTCACGGACTTCCGCGACTCTACCGAGATGACGGCGCACGACGACGGGAAGGGATGGACCCGTGGTGCAGGCTTTCGTACTGATCCAGACAGAGGTCGGTAAGGCCGCCTCGGTCGCGGCGACACTCTCCCGGATACCGGGTGTCGACTCGGCCGAGGACGTGCTGGGACCGTACGACGTGATCGCCCGAGTGGGCGCACCCGTCGAATCGGGTCTGTCCGACGTCGTCGACGACATGAAGAAGGTTCAGGGCATCACCCGGATCCTGACCTGCCAGATCGCGGCGCCGGCCGCACCGACCGAGAACTGAGATGTCCGAACCCGAACACACCACAGCCGAACAGACCGACGACCATCAGGCAGAGAAGCGCCACCCAGCGCTGATCGCCACCGCGGTCGCGCTCCCGGTGGCCCTCGTCATCGGTGTGATCGCCGCCGCCGCGATCGCGAACCGCACGCCGGTGCAGGAGTCCGTGGGTCTCGGCCCGGTCGAGGCGCCGGCCGCCCAGTCCGCGGAGTGCACCGAACTCATGGGGAACCTGCCCGAGAACCTCGGCGACTACACCCGCGCCGAACTGCGGGACCCGGCACCGGAGGCGACCGCCGCGTGGCAGCCGACCGAGGGCGAACCCGTCGTCATGCGGTGCGGTCTGCCGCGACCCCCCGAGTTCAACCAGGCCTCGCCGCTCTCCGTCGTCGACGGCGTGCAGTGGTTCGAGATCTCCGGTGCCGCGCAGGGCATCGAGGCCAGCACCTGGTACGCGGTCGACCGCGGCGTGTACGTCGCGCTGACCGTGCCGAACGGGTCGGGCCCGACGCCGCTGCAGGACGCGTCCGCCGCGATCACCCAGGCGCTGCCGCAGCAGCCACTGGATCCGGCGCCTGTCCCCAACCCGTGAGGCCCGGGCTCCGGTCGTACCGGAGCCCGGCCCCGCGGGACCTACGTCAGCGCAGCCCGGTTCCCCGGGCGAGCGCGGTCTCGACGAGCGTCGAGACCAGATCCGCGTACTCGACGCCCACCGCCTGCCACATACGCGGGTACATCGAGATCGACGTGAATCCGGGCATCGTGTTGATCTCGTTGATCACCGGCCCCTGCGGGGTGACGAAGAAGTCCACCCGCGCCAGACCCTGGCAGTCCAGCGCACGGAACGCCCGGACGGCGAGTTCACGGATCTGCTCACTGATGTCGTCGTCGAGCTTGGCCGGGACGTCGAACTCGCAGACGTCGTCGAGGTACTTGGTGTCGAAGTCGTAGAACGCGGACTCGTCGCCGTCGGCGTCGGGCATGCGGATCTCGGCGACCACGCTCGCCCGCACGTCACCGTCCGGGAACTCGAGGACACCGCACTCGACCTCGCGTCCGACGATGCCGGACTCGATGATCACCTTGGGATCGTGCTTCCGGGCATGGGCCACCGCGTCGTCGAGCCGGTCCCAGTCCGCGACGCGCGTGATGCCGATCGATGATCCGCCGCGCGCGGGCTTCACGAACACCGGCAGCCCGAGGCGCTCCTTGTGCTCGTCGGTGAGGGTCGAGGTGCCGGGCCGCAGAACCACCTGGAAGCCCACCGGGAGACCCTCGGCCGCGAGGAGCTTCTTGGTGAACTCCTTGTCCATGCCCGCCGCGCTCGCCAGCACTCCGGGTCCGACGTACGGGACGCCGGCGAGTTCGAGGAGTCCCTGGATGGTGCCGTCCTCGCCGTACGCGCCGTGCAGGACCGGGAACACGACGTCCACCGACGCGAGAACCTCGCCCGCGCGGGCCTCGTCGAGCGCGACCAGCGCACCCGTGCGAGTGGGGTCTGCGGTGAGCGCCAGCGACGTCCCGTCCGCGTCGACGGTCGGCATGGACCGGTCGCGGATGGCCAGGGTGGCCGGGTCCGTCGACCCCAGCACCCAGGATCCGTCCGTCGTGATGCCGATCGGTACCACCTCGTAGCGCTCCGGGTCGAGGTTCCTCAGGACGCTGCCGGCGGATACACAGGACACGGAGTGCTCGTTGCTGCGGCCACCGAAGATGACGGCGACCCTGGTACGCGGATTGTTCACGCCCCAAACCGTACCGTCGACGGCACCGACTCACCGAACCGACCGAGCAGCCCGATCACCGGTCCGACCGTCACTCGGGCTTGACCCGGCGGCCGAGCAGCATGCCGACCGCGTCCCGGACCGCCAGCCCCTCGTGGCACACCTGGTGAACGGCTTCGGTGATGGGCATCTCGACGCCGTGCGCCGCCGCGAGCGCCCGCACCGAGGTGCACGACTTGACCCCCTCGGCGACCTGGCCCTGGGTGGCGGCCTGGGCGCTCTCGAGCGAGCCGCCGCGACCGAGTCGCTCACCGAACGAACGGTTGCGCGAGAGCGGTGACGTGCACGTCGCGACCAGATCGCCGACGCCGGCGAGTCCCGCCAGCGTCGCCGCGTTCGCGCCGAGGGCGACACCGAGTCGGATGATCTCGGCGAGACCACGCGTGATGAGGCTGGCGACCGTGTTCTCGCCCAGACCGATCCCCGACGCCATTCCGCACGCCAGCGCGATGACGTTCTTGCACGCACCGCCGACCTCGCACCCGATCACGTCGGTGTTCGTGTACGGACGGAAATAGCCTGTTGCACAGGACTTCTGGATCGCCATGGCGCGCGCCTCGTCGGTGCACGCCACCACGGTCGCGGCCGGCTGTTCCAGCGCGATCTCGCGGGCGAGGTTCGGCCCCGACAGCACCGCGACCCGCGACGGGTCGACCGAGGCGACCTGGGAGATCACCTCGCTCATCCGCAGCAGCGTCACGCTCTCGATGCCCTTGGCGAGGCTCAGCAGCGTCGCGTCCGGACCTATCGCCCCCGCCCAGCGCTCGAGGTTGCCGCGCAACGACTGCGACGGCACCGCCAGCACCACGAGATCGGCACCGGCGAGGGCCTCCTCGTGGTCGGCCGTCGCCGACACCGACGACGGCAACACGATCCCGGGCAGGTAGTCGGGGTTCTCGTGCCGCGCCACGACGGCGTCCGCCACCTCACTGCGCCTGGCCCACAACGTGACATCGGTACCCGCGTCCGCGAGCACCTTCGCGAACGCGGTCCCCCACGAACCCGCCCCCAACACCGCGGCCTTGCTCACGCCGCCCCCTCCGATCCGCGCTCACCACTCGTGTCGTTCACTGCCCACACCGTTCCGCCGCCGACCTGCCCGCTTCGCTGACTGCTCGGGAACACGATATCTCCCCGGGCGCTCCGGTCGCCGGTCGTCGGCCCGCTACGACACGGCTGGCAAGATTGCGCGTATGGAGGCGCAGCACCGATCGGAGCGAGCGGTGCACACCCATGTCCTGATCGCGGTCAAGGAACTGCGCCTCGCGAAGTCGCGGCTCGCCGAATCCCTGTCCGCCGCCGACCGCACCGATCTGGTGGCGGCGATGCTCCACGACACGCTCGCCACCCTCGTCGGCGCCGGCATCGGGACCGGACCGCGCTCGGGGATCACCGTGGTCACGCCCGATCCGGCCGTGGCCGCGATCGCGAACGAATACGGCGTGCGGCACTGGCCGGACCCCGCCCCGACGCACACCGGCCTGTCGGGGCTCAACGCCGCGCTCGTCGCCGCCGAAGCCGGACTGGACTCCGCTCCCGACGAAACCGATCTCGTCGCGCTGCAGGCGGATCTGCCCGCGCTCCGCGCCGACGAACTCCTCGATGCCCTCGCGACCGCCCGGCGGGCCGGGCGCGCAATCGTCGTGGACCACACGGGCACCGGAACCGCGGCACTCTTCGCGTGCGGGCCCGGCACCACCCTCGATCCACGGTTCGGATCCGATTCGGCCGCCCGCCACATCGCATCCGGCGCGCAGGCGCTCGACGGCGACTGGCCCGGTCTGCGCCAGGACGTCGACACCATCGCCGATCTCACCGCCGCCGCGCGACTCGGTCTCGGGCCGACGACGCTCGCGGTGCTCGAGCGCATCGCGTGTACATCCGGTGTCCAAGGTCCCCTGTTGCCGTGAACTGCCCGTGATCGATTGTCCTGCCTGCAATTCTCGAGGGATGATCGAAGTGTGAGCAACGGGAGAGCACTCGAGCGACGCACAGATTCCGACCGATCCCAGGAGAACCATCCCGGGACCGACCGGAAGGTTCCAGCGAGCAGCCTCGACGGCGGCCACTCGCCCAGCATTCCCACCGCGCCGCCGGCCGCGACCCCGACGGGGACGGAGGACGGCGGGCTACCCGTCGCCCGGTACCTGAACCGCGAACTGAGTTGGCTCGACTTCAACTCGCGTGTGCTCGCGCTGGCCGAGGACACGTCGCTGCCGCTGCTCGAGCGGGCGAAGTTCCTCGCGATCTTCGCGTCGAATCTGGACGAGTTCTACATGGTCCGGGTGGCGGGCCTCAAGCGTCGCGACGAAACCGGACTGTCCGTCCGATCCGCCGACGGGCTGTCGCCGCGTGAGCAGTTGGCGCTGATCGGATCCCGGACGCAGGAGATCTCGTCCAAGCACGCGCAGGTCTTCCTCGACTCCGTGCGCCCCGCGCTCGCCGCGGAGGGGATCTCGATCATCGGTTGGCCCGAACTCGACACCGAGGAACGTCGTCGGCTGTCGAACTACTTCCACGAGCAGGTCTTCCCGGTCCTGACACCGCTCGCCGTCGACCCGGCGCACCCGTTCCCGTACATCAGCGGGCTGAGCCTGAACCTCGCCGTGACGGTGAAGGACGCCACCACCGGGGGCGAACACTTCGCACGCGTGAAGGTCCCGGACAACGTCGACCGATTCGTACGCGTCACTCGTACCGGGGATTCCCCGGGCGCCATCCCCGCGTTCCTGCCGACCGAGGACCTCATCGCCGCGCACCTCGACGTACTGTTCCCCGGCATGGAAGTGGTGGAACACCACGCCTTCCGGGTCACCCGCAATGCCGACTTCGAGGTCGAGGAGGACCGTGACGAGGACCTCCTCCAGGCACTCGAACGCGAACTCGCCCGTCGCCGGTTCGGCTCCCCGGTCCGGCTCGAGGTGGCCGACGACATGACCGAGCACATGCTCGAACTGTTGCTGCGGGAACTCGACGTCGATCCAGGTGACGTCATCCAAGTTCCTGGGCTACTTGATCTTTCGTCGCTCTGGCAGGTGTACGGCGTCGACCGACCGAACCTCAAGGACGCACCGTTCGTCCCCGTGACCCACCCCGCGTTCGGTGAGCGGGAGACCCCGAAGAGCGTGTTCTCGACGTTGCGCGACGGCGACGTCCTCGTCCAGCACCCGTACGACTCGTTCTCGACGAGCGTGCAGCGGTTCATCGAGCAGGCCGCCGCCGACCCGCAGGTGCTGGCGATCAAGCAGACCCTGTACCGGACCTCCGGTGACTCACCTATCGTCAACGCGCTCGTCGCCGCCGCGGAGGCCGGCAAGCAGGTGGTCGCGCTCGTCGAGATCAAGGCGCGGTTCGACGAGCAGGCGAACATCAAGTGGGCGCGCAAGCTCGAACAGGCCGGCGTCCACGTCGTCTACGGCCTGGTCGGCCTGAAGACCCACTGCAAGACGTGTCTCGTGGTGCGCCGCGAGGGCTCGACGATCCGCCGCTACTGCCACATCGGCACCGGCAACTACAACCCGAAGACCGCGCGACTCTACGAGGACGTGGGCCTGCTGACCGCCGCACCCGAGATCGGCGCCGACCTGACGGACCTGTTCAACTCGCTCACCGGCTATTCGCGGAAGTCGCAGTACCGCAACCTGCTCGTCGCGCCGTATGGCGTGCGCGCCGGAATCATCGCCCGCATCGAGGCCGAGATCGAACACAGGAAGGCCGGACGCGAAGCGGGGATCCGGCTCAAGGCCAACGCGCTCGTCGACGAGCAGGTGATCGACGCGCTGTACCGGGCGTCGCGGGCAGGCGTGCCGGTCCAGGTCGTCGTCCGCGGCATCTGCGCCCTCAAGCCGGGTGTCCCGGGTCTGAGCGAGAACATCGAGGTGCGGTCCATCCTCGGCCGGTTCCTCGAGCACTCCCGGATCATGCATTTCCGCGCGGCGAACGAGTTCTGGATCGGCAGCGCGGACATGATGCACCGCAACCTCGATCGGCGCGTCGAGGTGATGGCACAGGTGAAGGATCCGCGCCTGACCCGCCAGCTCGACGAGATCTTCGAATCCGCACTCGATCCGACGACGCGGTGCTGGGTCCTGCAGGCCGACAGCAGTTGGCAGGCCTCGCCGGCCCGCGGCGAGAAGGTACGCGAGCACCAGGAGGAGATG
This sequence comes from Prescottella agglutinans, assembly GCF_004011865.1. Classification (GTDB taxonomy): domain Bacteria; phylum Actinomycetota; class Actinomycetes; order Mycobacteriales; family Mycobacteriaceae; genus Prescottella; species Prescottella agglutinans. Next base: position 392,331 of record NZ_RKLP01000001.1, read on the forward strand.
ATGCGTCGCCGACGGTCCGTCACCTCCTGACCGAACACCCCGCCCCACCGCCTGCCGAGAACCGCGAACCCGTGGTCGATGGAAGGAACGAAGCCCTTGAGTCCCGAGAAGCCGCGTCCCGACAAACCGACAACCGACAAACCGGTGAAAGCAAATATCTTCGCGGCGGGCGCGGTCCTGTGGCGGAAGTCTCCTTCGAATCCCTATGAGATCGAAATCGCCCTCATTCACCGTCCGAAGTATGACGACTGGTCATTTCCCAAGGGAAAGCTCGACCCGGGCGAAACGGCGATTGTGGCTGCCGTGCGCGAGATCCACGAAGAAACCGGGATTAACGCTCAATTGGCTCGACACCTCTCGGGTGTGACATATCCGATACCGGGGCACCGCAGACTGAAACGGGTCGAATACTGGGCGGCCGAGGCGGTATCCGGCGAGTTCGCACCCAACGACGAGGTCGACGAACTGCGGTGGCTCGCGCCCGACCGCGTCGCCGAACAACTGTCCTATCCGATGGATCGAATGATCCTGAGACGATTCGCACAGCTCCCGCCGGACACGACGACGGTGCTGCTCGTCCGGCACGCCAAGGCCGGGAGCAGCAAGAACTACACCGGCGACGACGCGCTACGCCCCCTCGATGCGAAGGGGCAGGTTCAGGCGAAAGCGCTTGTGGCACAACTGCGGGCTTTCGGAGCGAGCGAGATCTGCGCGGCGGACCGCCTGCGGTGCGTCCAGACGGTCGAGCCCCTCGCCGCGGAACTCGGCGTCCCCATCCGGCCCGAACCGCTGCTGTCGGAGGAGGGCTACGCAGCCGATCCGGCAGGCGCACGGGCCCGCGCACGCAAGATCGCGGCGATGGGCGGCGTCCAGGTGATCTGCAGTCAGGGCGGCGTCATTCCCGATCTGATGCAGTGGTGGGCCGAGCGGGACGGCATTCAGTTGCCGCCGGCACGAAACCGCAAGGCGAGTACCTGGGTCCTGTCGCTGTCCGGCGGACGACTCGTGGCCGCCGATCACATCGACAGCCCACTTCCGGTCGTACGCAAGGCGAATTGATCCGCAGACAGCGCGGATCGGACAAGACAACTCGGCGGCCACGGGAGAATTCCCGTGGCCGCCGAGTCATTTACGGAGTGTTCCGTTCGACGCTGTGACGCCGCAGTTCTACTTGCGGGCGGTGCGCTTTGCCGGAGCCTTCTTGGCCGCGGTCTTCTTGGCTGCGGTCTTGGCGGGAGCCTTGGCCGCAGTCTTCTTCGCGACAGTCTTCTTCGCGACGACCTTCTTGGCGGGAGCCTTGGCCGCAGTCTTCTTCGCCACGGTCTTGGCAGGAGCCTTGGCCGCAGTCTTCTTCGCGACAGTCTTCTTCGCGACGACCTTCTTGGCGGGAGCCTTGGCCGCGGTCTTCTTCGCCACGGTCTTGGCGGGAGCCTTGGCCGCAGTCTTCTTCGCCACGGTCTTGGCTGCGGTCTTGGCGGGAGCCTTGGCCGCAGTCTTCTTCGCGACAGTCTTCTTCGCTGCTGCCTTCTTCGCTGCAGCCTTCTTGGCAGCGGCCTTCTTCACCGGCTCAGCCGCACCACGCTTGACGGCCGGGCCGCTGGAGGGCAGCTTCTGGCCACCGGCGATGAGCGCCTTGAACTGTGCGCCCGGACGGAAGGCCGGAACCGACGTCGGCTTGACCTTGACGGTCTCGCCGGTGCGCGGGTTGCGCGCGACGCGGGCCGCGCGGCGACGCTGCTCGAAGACGCCGAATCCGGTGATGGTGACGCTGTCCCCGGCGTGGACTGCACGCACGATGGTGTCGACGACATGCTCGACAGCCTCGGTGGCGGTGCGCCTGTCCGACCCCAGTTTCTCGGTCAGAACATCGATGAGCTCTGCCTTGTTCATGGAAATTCCTCCGCAAACTAATGGTCCACCGTCGGACCGACTACGAACTACGGTAAACCCGAAATCGGCAAGAGTCTATGTGGCACGCCAATTCTCATCAAGCGCGGCCCCCCGATCTGTGGTAGATCGGGGGGCCGAGTCAGCTGTCCGATTGCGTCAATTGTCGTTCGCGACGCGAGCGGGAAGCGTCGCAGGTTTCCAAGACGGCCTTGACTTTTCGAACTCCGAAATCGCGTCTACCTGGCGCAACGTGAGTCCGATGTCGTCCAGACCCTCGAGCAGACGCCACCGCGTGTAGTCGTCAATCTCGAAGCGCACCACCGTCGTTCCAGCGGTCACCGTCTTGTCCTCGAGGTTCACGACGAGCTCGAGCCCGGGCTGCTCCTCGAGGAGCTTCCACAGCATCTCGACGTCACTCTGATCGACCTGAGCGGCGAGCAGACCGGCCTTGCCGGCGTTGCCGCGGAAGATGTCGGCGAAGCGCGACGCGATGACGACGCGGAAACCGTAGTCGGACAGCGCCCACACGGCGTGCTCGCGGGACGAGCCGGTGCCGAAGTCGGGGCCGGCGACCAGGACGGAGCCCTTGTCGTACGGCTGGACGTTGAGGATGAACTCCGGGTCCGTACGCCAGGCGGCGAACAGTCCGTCTTCGAAACCTGTGCGGGTCACGCGCTTCAGGTACACCGCGGGGATGATCTGGTCGGTGTCCACGTTGGACCGGCGCAGAGGAACACCGATTCCCTTATGAGTGGTAAAGGCTTCCATCGATTTTCTCCTAGTTCCCTTGCGCCCTATGCCAGGTCTGCCGGTGCCGAGAGGGTTCCCCGGACCGCGGTCGCCGCGGCGACCGCCGGGGACACGAGGTGCGTGCGACCGCCCTTACCTTGGCGGCCTTCGAAATTGCGGTTGGACGTCGAGGCCGAACGTTCGCCCGGCGCCAACTGGTCGGGGTTCATGCCCAGGCACATCGAGCATCCCGCCTGACGCCACTCTGCGCCCGCAGTGGTGAAGATCTCACCGAGACCTTCCTCTTCGGCCTGGGCCCGCACGCGCATCGATCCGGGGACGATCAGCATCCGGACGCCCTCGGCGACCTTTCGGCCCTTCAGAACATCGGCCACCGCACGCAGATCCTCGATCCGGCCGTTCGTGCACGATCCGACGAAGACGGTGTCGACCGACACCTCGCGCAGCGGCGTACCGGCCTCCAATCCCATGTAGGCCAGGGCCTTCTCCGCCGCGAGGCGCTCGCTCTCGTCCGCGATGTCGGACGGGTTCGGCACCGAATCACCCAGCGGAGCACCCTGACCGGGGTTGGTACCCCAGGTGACGAACGGCGTCAGCGACGCCGCGTCGATGTGAACCTCGGCATCGAAGACGGCGTCGTCGTCGGTCTTGAGCTGATCCCAGGCCGCAACGGCCGCATCCCAATCGGCACCCTGCGGCGCGTGCGGACGACCCTTGATGAACTCGTAGGTGATCTCGTCCGGTGCGATCATGCCGGCGCGCGCGCCCGCCTCGATCGACATGTTGCAGATCGTCATCCGGGCTTCCATCGACAGCTTCCGGATGGCCTCGCCGCGGTATTCGAGGACATACCCCTGTCCCCCACCGGTACCGATCTTCGCGATCACGGCGAGGATCAGGTCCTTGCTCGTGACACCGGGCGGCAGTTCGCCGTCGACCGTGATCGCCATCGTCTTGAACGGCCGCAGCGACAGCGTCTGCGTGGCCATCACGTGCTCGACCTCGCTGGTACCGATTCCCATTGCGAGAGCACCGAAAGCGCCGTGCGTCGACGTGTGGCTGTCACCGCAGACGACGGTCGTGCCCGGCTGCGTCAGACCCAGCTGCGGACCGACCACGTGGACGATGCCCTGGTCCAGATCACCCATCGGGTGCAGGCGAACCCCGAACTCCTCGCAGTTCTTCCGCAGAGTGTCGACCTGGGTCCGCGAGACCGGATCCGCGATCGGCTTGTCGATGTCGACCGTCGGGACGTTGTGGTCCTCGGTGGCGATCGTCAGGTCCGGGCGACGCAGCTTACGACCGGCGAGCCGGAGCCCGTCGAATGCCTGGGGGCTGGTGACCTCGTGCACGAGGTGCAGGTCGATGTAGATCAGGTCCGGCTGGCGTGCCGCACCCTCACCCTCGCCGCGCACCACTACGTGCTCGTCCCACACCTTCTCGGCCAGAGTGCGTCCTCTTTGAGCCATCTTCTCCACCTCTGTGATCAGGATGTCGCGTCGCCGGGTTTCAGGGCCGACCCGTGCCGCGTGATGTGTCGAAACCATCCGCCGCCGCATTCGGTTATGATCCCAATATGCGAGAACGGAGTATCGACCTATGAGACAGCATAGCGGTATCGGAGTGCTTGACAAAGCAATGGGCGTGCTGCACGCAGTGGCCGAACAGCCGTGCAGCCTCACCGAACTGTGCAACAGGACCGGTCTCCCTCGCGCCACCGCACACCGGCTGGCCGTGGGCCTCGAGGTCCACCGACTCCTCGCCCGCGACGCGGACGGCCTGTGGTGCCCGGGCCCGGGCTTGAGCGAACTCGCCGCGAGCGCGAGCGATCCCCTCGTCGACGCCGCCGCCCTCGTCCTGCCCCGCCTGCGCGAGATCACCGGCGAGAGCGTCCAGTTGTACCGACGCGAAGGCACCCAGCGCGTGTGCGTCGCCTCCATGGAACCGCCCACCGGACTGCGGGACACCGTCCTCGTGGGTGCCCGCCTGCCGATGACGGCCGGGTCCGGAGCCAAGGTCCTCCTCGCATGGGCCGACCCCCAGACGCAGCGCGCCATCCTCCCCGACGCCTCGTTCGGTGAACGGGTGCTCGTCGAGGTCCGACGCCGAGGCTGGGCCCAGAGCGCCGCCGAGCGCGAACCGGGTGTGGCCAGTGTGGCGGCGCCGGTCCGGGACGCGGCCGGCAACGTCGTCGCCGCGATCTCGGTGTCCGGTCCGATCGACCGGATGGGCCGACGCCCGGGCGCCCGGTGGGCGGCCGACCTGCTGGCGGCGGCCGACGCCCTCCACAAGCGCCTGTAGAGCCCGCGGCGGACCCGCCCGGCATCCACGAAAGTGATCCGTGGCACAGTCATTCGCAGGAGTGAAGTTCAGTCGAGCGGAGGAACTGCTGTGGGAACCAATCAGCGCGGTCAGATCACGATGACGGATGCCGAAATCACCGAGTTCGTCGAACGGAGCCGGGTCGCGACGATGGCGACGATCGGACCGAACGGCACGCCGCATCTCGTCGCGATGTGGTACGCCGTGATCGACGGTGAGCTGTGGTTCGAGACCAAGGCGAAGTCCCAGAAGGCCGTCAACCTCCGCCGCGACGGCCGCCTCACGATGATGATCGAGGACGGCGACACCTACGACACGCTGCGCGGCGTCTCGATCGAAGGACGCGGCGAGATCGTCGACGATCCCGAGGCGCTGTTCAAGGTGGGCATCAGCATCTGGGAGCGCTACACGGGCCCGTACTCGGAGGACGTCAAGCCCGCAGTCGAGATGATGCTGCACAAGCGGGTCGCGGTCCGGGTCGTTCCGGAGCGCGTCCGGTCGTGGGACCACCGCAAGCTCGGATTGCCGGCGATGCCGGTCGGGGGCTCGACGGCCGCGTACCTGTAGGCCGAGATAATCGCGCGACTCCTCCTCCCTTCCGCGGTACATTCCGGGATACCCACGACGGGAGGAGGACGACGTGACCGAAGCCGGGACCGACGACATCAAACGCAAGTTCCGTGAGGCGCTGGATCGCAAGAACCACCAGCAGTCGAACACGACGGCGCATCTGGACGGACAGTCGAAGGTGCACGACGCCCACGGCAGCGCCGATCACAAGCGCGAGTTCCGCCGCAAGAGCGGTTAGCGGAACGGGCGGCCACCCTCGAAGATTGCACGAAAAGAAAACACCCTCCGATCTGATGATCGGAGGGTGTTCCACTTGTAGCCCCGACGGGATTCGAACCCGCGCTACCGCCTTGAGAGGGCGGCGTCCTAGGCCGCTAGACGACGGGGCCAGGACTGTGTTGTTCTGCAAGATCTCCGTAGAAGAACCCTCCAGCGATCACAGACGATCGCAAGGCAATTCCGTGGTAGCCCCGACGGGATTCGAACCCGCGCTACCGCCTTGAGAGGGCGGCGTCCTAGGCCGCTAGACGACGGGGCCGAGAACTTGCATCGAACACTGTATGACTGCGCAACTCTCGCGAGCAAATCGCAGTGTCTGTACCGCAACACCTTGCAAGCGAGGCGCCGTGGCGGGAAGACCCGGATAACCGAGACTCACCGAAATCCTGAGGCTTTCACCTCAGGACTTCTGCTGGGGTACCAGGACTCGAACCTAGAATGGCTGAACCAGAATCAGCTGTGTTGCCAATTACACCATACCCCAATGGTTTGTTTCGTCGGCCTGCCCTGCGGGCGTCGTGGCCTCCGTTCCGAACCGAGAAGAAGATTAGCACCAACCCTCCTGCGAACTACAAATCGCCTGGTCAGGGCAGGTAAATCACGCCTACTCCCCTTTCGAAAGCACTCGGCCCGCCCCCGGAGAACGGGAGCGGGCCGAGATACGTGGTCCGGGTCAGGCGATCTGCGCGCGAGCAGAACGCAGGCGCGCCAGGGTCTTCTCGCGCCCCAGCAATTCCATCGACTCGTACAGCGGCGGGCTGACGTGCGATCCGGTGAGCGCCACGCGCACGGGAGCGAAAGCCTTACGCGGCTTGAGTTCGAGCTTCTCGATCAGTGCGGCCTTGAGAGTCTCCTCGAGATCCGCGGTGGCCCACGTGGTGAGGGAATCGAGCGCCGCGATGGTCTCGTCGAGCACCGGCGCCGCGTCGGCGCCCAGGTTCTTCGCCGCGGCCGCCGGGTCGATCGCGAACTCCGACTCGTCGACCAACAGGAATTTCAACAGGTCCCAGGCATCCGAGAGCACGACGATGCGGGTCTGCACCAGATCGGCCGCGACGTCGAACTGTTCGGCCGTCAGCGCGTCGACAGGGTGACCGTGCGTGGTCAGGTACGCCCGCAGTCGCACCGAGAAGTCGGCGGGCTCGAGCAGGCGAATGTGCTCGGCATTGATCGCGTCGGCCTTCTTCTGGTCGAAGCGCGCGGGGTTGGAGTTGACCTTGGAGATGTCGAACGCGGCGACCATCTCCTCCAGGGAGAAGACGTCGTGGTCGTCGGCGATGCTCCATCCCAGCAGTGCCAGGTAGTTCAGCAGACCCTCGGGGATGAACCCGCGGTCGCGGTGGATGAAGAGATTCGACTCGGGGTCACGCTTGGACAGCTTCTTGTTGCCCTGACCCATCACGAACGGGAGATGGCCGAACTCCGGTGTGAAATCGGCGACACCGATGCGCTGGAGCGACTCGTACAGCGCGAGCTGACGCGGCGTCGACGACAGCAGATCCTCGCCACGCAGGACGTGTGTGATCTTCATCAACGCGTCGTCGACCGGATTCACGAGCGTGTACAGCGGAATTCCGTTGCCACGAGTGAGCGCGAAGTCCGGGACCGTGCCGGCCTTGAACGTCGTCTCGCCGCGCACCAGGTCGTTCCACGTCAGATCGTGGTCGGGCATCCGCAGCCGCACGACGGGTTTACGTCCCTCGTCCAGGTACGCCTGACGCTGCTCGGGCGTGAGGTCCCGGTCGAAGTTGTCGTAGCCCAGCTTGGGATCGCGTCCGGCCGCCTTGTGCCGTGCCTCGACTTCCTCGGGGGTCGAGAAGGACTCGTACGCCTCGCCCGCCTCGACGAGTCGCCGCACGATGTCGAGGTGCTGGTCACGCCGCTGCGACTGCCGGTACGGCTCGTACGGACCGCCCACCTCCGGGCCCTCGTCCCAGTTCAGCCCCAGCCAGCGCAACGCGTCCAGGATCGCCTGGTACGACTCCTCCGTGTCACGGGCGGCGTCGGTGTCCTCGATACGGAACACGAACGCACCACCGTGGTGACGCGCGAACGCCCAGTTGAACAGGGCGGTCCGGACGAGCCCGACGTGCGGGGTGCCGGTGGGTGACGGACAGAAACGGACGCGTACTTCGCTGGTGGTCATGGCTCACTTCGATGGGCACTGCTAGGCGCGTGGACAGGACCTCTACAGGCTAGTCCCGTGCCCACCGGGAGCGGTATCCGATCAGCGCTTGGCGGCAACCGGATTGGTCAGCGTGCCGATCCCCTCGACCGTCACACTCACCGACTGGCCGTCGACGATCGGGCCGACACCCTCGGGAGTGCCGGTGAGGATCACGTCACCCGGCAGCAGCGTCATGACCGTGGACACCCACTCGATGACCTTCGGGATGTCGTGCAGCAGAAGCGAAGTCCGGCTGCGCTGCTTGACCTCGCCGTCCACCTCGGTCTTGATCTCGACGTCCGAGACGTCGAGATTCGTCTCGATCCACGGACCGAGCGGGCAGAACGTGTCGTAGCCCTTGGCCCGAGTCCACTGGCCGTCGTGACGCTGCTGGTCACGCGCGGTGACGTCGTTCGCGACGGTGTAGCCGAGGATGACGTCGCGGGCCTTGGCGGCGGGGACGTCCTTGCAGGGGCGGCCGATGACGACCGCGAGTTCACCCTCGTAGTGCACCTCGTTCGACGACGGCGGCAGCACGATCGGGGCACCCGGTCCGACGATCGAGGTGTTGGGCTTGATGAAGATGACCGGATCCTCGGGCGCCTCGCCACCCATCTCGGCGGCGTGTGCGGCGTAGTTCTTGCCGACGCAGATCACCTTGCTCGCAAGGATCGGGGCCAACAGGCGAACATCGGCGAGCGGCCAGCTACGTCCGGTGAAAGTCGGTGTACCGAAAGGGTGTTCGGCGATCTCCTTCGCAGTCTGCGCGTCGCCCTCCCCCTCGATGGACACAAAGGCAACTCCGTCGGGACTGGCAATTCGACCTAGGCGCATGGAGCCGAGTCTATCGAGTCACGGCGCACCGGCCCGGCAGACCCGTCGCACTCCGAGCGTCGAAGGGTCTACACTCCGAGCTGTATCCACATTCTAAGACATTCATTTCATATACTGGGATGGCAACGTGAGTGAGACGAGAAGTCCGGAAGCTCGGACAGGCACACTGCACCGCTGGTCGATGCTGGGACTCGGCGTGCTCGCGCAGGCCGCGGGAGCGGTGTTCGCGAACGCGCCGGCGTTCCTGCTGCCCACCCTGCGGAACGATCACGGACTGGCACTGTCACAGGCCGGCCTCGTGGTCGCCGCACCGACCGTCGGCTTTCTCGTCAGCCTGATGGCCTGGGGTGTCGTCGTCGACCGCATGGGTGAGCGCCGCGTCCTGGTACTGGGTATGGCGCTCACGGCGCTCGCGAGTGCCGGTGCCGCGTTCAGTTCGTCGTTCGCGATGCTCGGCATCTTCCTGTTCCTCGGCGGAATGGCGGCGTCGAGCGCGAACGCCGCCAGCGGGCGGGTCGTGGTCGGGTGGTTCCCGCCTGAGCGCCGGGGATTCGCGATGGGCGTCCGCCAGATGGCACTGCCGCTGGGAGTGGCGGTGGCCGCGCTGACGGTGCCCCGGATCGCCGAAACTCACGGCGTCGGTTGGGCGTTGGCGCTGCCGAGCACAGTGACATTCGTCGCAGCCGTGGCCTGCCTGTTCGTCGTCGACCCGCCCCGGCCGGACCGCTCGGCCGCACAGCAGACCGGCTTGCTGGACAACCCGTACCGGAACTCGAGTGTGCTGTGGCGGATTCACGGCGTCTCGGTCCTGCTGGTGGTTCCGCAATACCTGGTCTGGACGTTCGCGCTGCTGTGGCTGATGACGGATCGGAACTGGTCCGCCGCCTCGGCCGGCCTGCTCATCACCGTGACCCAATTGCTCGGTGCCGCAGGGCGGATCGCGGCGGGGGCGTTGAGCGATCGTGTCGGTAGCCGGATGCGCCCGCTGCGCTGGGTCGCGATCGCCGCCGCGATCTCGATGGGAGCGCTGGCACTGACCGACTGGCTGGACTCCCCCGTGTCCGTGGCGCTGTTGGTCCTGGCGTCGGTGATCACGGTGGCGGACAACGGATTGGCGTTCACCGCCGTCGCCGAGATCGCCGGCCCGTACTGGAGCGGCCGCGCGCTGGGCGCCCAGAACACGAGCCAGTATCTGGCGGCGTCGCTGGTGCCGCCCGTGTTCGGGGCGTTGGTCACCGCGGTGAGCTTCCCGCTGACGTTCGCGATCGCCGCCCTGTTCCCCCTCGTCGCCGCTCCCCTGGTGCCCGGAGACCACCCGGAACGACACTGAAACGACCGTGACCGCCGCCCGGAATCCGGGCGGCGGTCACGTCTTTCGAGGGTTCGAAGCGCCTAGACGGCAGCGGCGATGCGATCGCCCACCTCGGTCGTGACGATCGGGGCGTCGCCGCGCGAGGCCAGATCGGCCTCGACGGCGGCCTCGATGCGCGCGGCGTCGTCCTCACGGCCGAGGTGACGCAGCAGCATCGCGGCCGACAGGATCGCGGCGGTCGGGTCGGCGATGCCCTGGCCGGCGATGTCCGGCGCCGAGCCGTGCACCGGCTCGAACATCGACGGGTTCGTGCCCGACGCGTCGATGTTGCCGCTCGCGGCCAGACCGATACCACCGGTGACCGCGCCGGCCAGGTCGGTGATGATGTCGCCGAACAGGTTGTCGGTCACGATGACGTCGAAGCGCGTCGGGTCGGTGACCATGTAGATGGTGGCCGCGTCGATGTGGCAGTACGCGGTCTCGACGTCCGGGTACTCGGCGCCGATGGTCTCCATCGCCCGGGTCCAGATGCGACCCGCGTTGGAGAGCACGTTGGTCTTGTGGATCAGCGTGAGGTGCTTGCGGCGGGTCTGGGCCAGCTCGTACGCGGCGCGCACGACGCGCTCGGCGCCGAACCACGTGTTGACCGAGACCTCGGTGGCAACCTCGTGCGGGGTGCCGACGCGGATCGAGCCGCCGTTGCCGGTGTACGGGCCCTCGGTGCCCTCGCGGACCACGATGAAGTCGATGTCGGGGTTCGCGGCGAGCGGCGAGCTCGAGCCCGGGTAGGTGCGGGCCGGGCGCAGATTCACGTGGTGATCGAGCAGGAACCGCATGTTCAGCAGCAGACCGCGCTCGAGGATGCCCGGCGCGACGAACCGCGGGTCACCGATGGCGCCGAGCAGGATCGCGTCGTGCTGACGGATCGCGTCGAGCTCGGCCTCCGGCAGCAGGTCGCCGGTCTCGTTGTAGCGCTTGGCACCGAGGTCGAACTCGGTGGTCTCCACGTCCGAAACCAGCTTCCGCAGCACCTTCAGTGCCTCCGCCGTGACCTCGACACCGATGCCGTCACCGGGGATGACCGCAAGCTTCATGGGACACACTCTCTTTCACTGAGAATCCACCGGTGGCGTGAGACACCCCGGTTGCACCGCTGGCCGCGACCGTCCTCGACGATCGCGGCCACCGGGTAGGGATGGGGAGGATCAGGACAGGTCGACCTGCGCGACGCGGGCGTCGAGCTGCTCCACGATCTGCGAGACCTCGGCGTCACCGACCACGCGGTCGACACGCAGGATGACGGTGGCGCCCTCACCCTCGACGTCCTGGCTCAGCGCGGCGGCCTGGATGTCGATGCCGGCGGTGCCGAGGACGGTGCCCAGGACGCCGAGCACGCCCGGACGGTCCGCGTAGTGCACCACGATGTTGTGACCCTCGGCGCGCAGGTCGAAGCTGCGGCCGTTGATGTTCACGATCTTCTCGACCTGCTGCAGGCCGGTCAGCGCGCCCGCGACGGTGGTCACGGTGCCGTCGGCTGCGACCGCGCGGACCTCGACGGCGCTGCGGTGGGTCTGGGCCTCGCTGTGCTTCTCGACCTCGACACCCACGCCGCGCTGCTCGGCGAGCTGGGGGGCGTTGACGAACGTGACGGCCTCGTCGCTGCTGGCGGAGAACAGGCCACGCAGGGCGGCCAGGCCCAGGATGTCGACATTCTCGGCCGACAGCTCGCCACTCGCGACGACCTGGACGTTCTGGACGGCCTCGGGCGACAGGGTGCCGGCGAGCAGGCCGAGCTTGCGAACCAGCTCGAGCCACGGAGCGACCTCTTCGCCGACCGGGCCACCGGAGACGTTGACGGCGTCCGGCACGAACTCGCCGGCCAGGGCCAGCAGGACGCTCTTGGCGACGTCGGTGCCGGCGCGGTCCTGGGCCTCCGAGGTGGAGGCACCGAGGTGCGGGGTGACGACGACGTTGTCGAGCTCGAACAGCTTGGAGTCGGTGCACGGCTCGGTGTTGAACACGTCGAGGCCGGCGGCGCGGACCTTGCCGTTCACGAGCGCGTCGTACAGCGCGTCCTCGTCGATCAGGCCACCGCGGGCGGCGTTGACGATGATGACGCCGTCCTTGGCCTTGGCCAGGCGCTCGGCGTTGATGAGGCCCGCCGTCTCCTTGGTCTTGGGCAGGTGGACCGAGATGAAGTCGGCGCGCTCGACCAGCTCGTCGATGTCGACCAGCTCGATGCCCAGCTGCGCGGCGCGAGCGGCCGGCAGGTAGGGGTCGTACGCGATGACATTGGTCTCGAACGCGGCGAGGCGCTGCGCGAACAGCTGACCGATGCGGCCGAGGCCGACGACGCCGACGGTCTTGCCGAGGATCTCGGTGCCGTTGAAGCTCGAACGCTTCCAGGTCTTCTCACGCAGCGTGCGGTCGGCGGCCGGGATCTGACGGGCGGTCGACAGCAGCAGCGAGACGGCGTGCTCGGCGGCCGAGTGGATGTTGGAGGTCGGCGCGTTGACGACCATGACGCCACGCTCGGTGGCGGCCGGGATGTCGACGTTGTCGAGTCCGACACCGGCGCGGCCGACGATCTTCAGCTTCGTCGCGGCGGCGAGCACCTCGGCGTCGACCGTGGTGGCGGAGCGGACCAGCAGCGCGTCGGCCTCCGGCACAGCCGCGAGCAGCGCGGGACGGTCCGGGCCGTCGACCCAGCGGACCTCGACACCGTCTCCGAGCGCATCGACGGTCGATTGTGCGAGCTTGTCGGCGATCAGGACAACGGGGCGGCCATTCTGGCTCACGAGTCAACTCCCTAGTTCGGTGTCGGGCTGTGTCTGTGTCTGTCAGTGGCTCCGAAGATGTCGTCGAGACCTCTTCGAAGGTCGAGCGGGATGTCCACGACCGGGCACCGCGAGGGCGCACGCGAACGGCCGTGGTCGCAATCAGTTTAGTGGGGCGGACCGAGCCATTCCGCAGGGCGGGTATCCATTACCAGATAGTGGACACCCCGGTGGAGGAATCGGAGATTCACGCCACACCCGGAAACCACTTCGGCCCGAGGGCCACGCGTACCGGACGCGCGACCCTCGGGCCGAAGCTGTCAGCTGTGGATCAGGCCGTCTCGGTGATCGGACGATCGACCCAGCTCATCAGGTCGCGCAGCTTCTTGCCGGTGACCTCGATCGGGTGCTCGGCGTTCTCCTTGCGGAGAGCCTCGAGCTCCTTGTTGCCGTTCTCGACGTTGGCGACCAGGCGGCGGGTGAACTCGCCGGACTGGATGTCGGCCAGGATCGCCTTCATGCGCTCCTTGGTGCCGGCGTCGATGACGCGCGGGCCCGACAGGTAGCCACCGAACTCCGCGGTGTCGGACACCGAGTAGTTCATGCGGGCGATGCCACCCTCGTACATGAGGTCGACGATGAGCTTGAGCTCGTGCAGCACCTCGAAGTACGCCATCTCGGGCGCGTAGCCGGCCTCGACCATGACCTCGAAACCGGTCTTGACCAGTTCCTCGGTGCCGCCGCAGAGCACGGCCTGCTCGCCGAAGAGGTCCGTCTCGGTCTCTTCCTTGAACGTGGTCTTGATGACGCCGGCGCGGGTGCCGCCGATGCCCTTCGCGTAGGACAGAGCCAGGGCCTGGCCCTCGCCCTTCGGGTCCTGGTGGACGGCGATCAGGGCCGGAACACCCTTGCCGTCGACGAACTGGCGACGCACCAGGTGGCCGGGTCCCTTCGGCGCGACCATGCCGACCGTGACGTTCGCCGGGGGCGTGATCAGGTCGAAGTGGATGTTGAGGCCGTGGCCGAAGAACAGCGCGTCGCCGTCCTTCAGGTTCGGCTCGATGTCGTTCTTGAAGATCGACGCCTGAGCGGTGTCGGGGGCGAGCACCATGATGACGTCGGCCCACTCGGCAACCTCGGCCGGCGTGCCCACGGTCAGGCCCTGCTCCTCGGCCTTGGCGCGAGACTTCGAACCCTCCTGGAGGCCGATGCGCACATCGACACCGGAATCGCGCAGGCTCAGCGAGTGCGCGTGGCCCTGGCTGCCGTAGCCGATGACCGCGACCTTGCGGCCCTGGATGATCGACAGGTCTGCATCGTCGTCGTAGAACATCTCGACTGCCACAGTTCTTACCTTCCCTCTGGGTTCTATGAACGCTTGATTGTCTGTTGTTGGCGGGTGAACGGTTCTAGCGGGTGGCCGTGATGGACTTCGGCCCACGGCCGACCGCCACCACACCGGACTGCACGATCTCGCGGATGCCGAACGGATCGAGCATGCGCAGGAGCGCATCGAGCTTGGAACGGGTACCGGTCGCCTCGATCGTGACGGCCTCCGGCGAAACGTCGATCACCTTGGCGCGGAACAGGTTCACGGTCTCGATCACCTGCGTGCGGACGCTCGCGTCGGCCCGGACCTTGATCAGGACCAGCTCGCGCGCGACCGAGGCCTCGTTGTCCTGCTCGACGATCTTGATGACGTTGACGAGCTTGTTGAGCTGCTTGGTCACCTGCTCGAGCGGGAACTCGTCGACCGTGACGACGATCGTCATGCGCGAGATGTCCGGGACCTCGGTGCCGCCGACGGCGAGGGACTCGATGTTGAATCCACGGCGGGAGAAAAGTGCAGCGACACGGGCCAGCACGCCCGGCTTGTCCTCGACGAGAACACTGAGGGTGTGGCTGGTGCTCACTGGCGATCCTCTCCGGCTTCGGCCTCACCGGCACGCTGCTCGCGTTCCATGGCCTCGTGGATGGTTGCGGGCTCGGCCGCAGCCTCGTCTTCGTCGAACAGCGGACGGATGCCCCGCGCCGCCATGATCTCGTCGTTGCTGGTGCCGGCGGCGACCATCGGCCACACCTGCGCGTCCTTGCCGACGATGAAGTCGATGACGACGGGCTTGTCGTTGATCGACTGCGCGGTGCGGATGGCGTCCTCGACGTCCTCCTCGCGCTCGACACGGATGCCGACGCAGCCCAGCGCCTCGGCCAGCTTGACGAAGTCCGGGATGCGCACGGCGCCGTGCGTGCCCAGGTTCGTGTTGGAGTAGCGCTCGTCGTAGAAGAGCGTCTGCCACTGGCGGACCATGCCCAGGTTGCCGTTGTTGATGAGCGCGACCTTGATCGGCACGCCCTCGACGGCACACGTGGCCAGTTCCTGGTTCGTCATCTGGAAGCAGCCGTCACCGTCGATGGCCCACACCTCGCGATCCGGCAGGCCCATCTTGGCGCCCATCGCGGCCGGCACGGCGTAGCCCATCGTGCCGAGGCCACCCGAGTTCAGCCACGTGCGCGGCTTCTCGTAGTTGACGAACTGCGCCGCCCACATCTGGTGCTGACCGACACCGGCGCAGTAGATCGCGTCGGGGCCCGCGAGCCGGCCGACGGCCTGGATCACGTACTCGGGCGACAGCGCACCGTCCGAGGGACGGTCGTAGGCCAGCGGGTAGGTGCGGCGGATGCCGTCGAGGTAGGCCCACCACTCGGTGAGGTCGAGGGTCGTGCCCGTCGCCTGGTCGGCGCGGATCGCCTCGATCAGCTCGGTGATGACCTCCTTGCAGTCGCCCACGATCGGGACGTCCGCGTGGCGGTTCTTGCCGATCTCCGCGGGATCGATGTCCGCGTGGATCACCTTCGCGTCCGGCGCGAACGAGTCGAGCTGACCGGTGACCCGGTCGTCGAAACGCGCACCGAGGGTGATCAGCAGGTCGCTCTTCTGCAGCGCGGCGACGGCGGCGACGGTGCCGTGCATGCCCGGCATGCCGCAGTTCAGCTGATGGCTGTCCGGGAAGGCTCCGCGCGCCATCAGCGTCGTGACGACGGGGATGCCGGTCAGCTCGGCCAGCTCCAGCAGCTCGGGGGACGCCTCGGCCTTGATCACGCCACCACCGACGTACAGCACGGGGGACTTGGCCTCGGCGATCAGGCGCGCGGCCTCGCGAACCTGCTTGCCGTGCGGCTTGGTGACCGGACGGTAGCCGGGCAGGTGCATCTCCGGCGGCCACGAGAACGTGGTCTGCGCCTGCAGGATGTCCTTCGGGATGTCGACGAGGACCGCACCGGGGCGACCGCTCGACGCCAGGTAGAACGCCTCGGCGAGGATGCGCGGGATGTCGACACCGTCGGTGATCAGGAAGTTGTGCTTCGTGATCGGCATCGTGATGCCCGAGATGTCGGCTTCCTGGAAGGCGTCGGTGCCGATCAGGCCGCGGCCGACCTGTCCGGTGATCGCGACGACGGGGACCGAATCCATCTGTGCGTCGGCGAGCGGCGTCACCAGGTTGGTCGCGCCCGGGCCGGAGGTCGCCATGCAGACGCCGACCTTGCCGGTGGCCTGCGCGTAACCGGTCGCGGCGTGACCCGCGCCCTGCTCGTGACGCACCAGGACGTGGCGAACCTTCTGCGAATCGAAGAGCGGGTCGTACACCGGGAGAACGGCGCCGCCCGGAATGCCGAACACCGTGTCGACCTCGAGCTCCTCGAGGGCGCGGACCACGGACTGCGCGCCGGTGACCCGCTCGGGGGCGACCTGACGACGGTTACCGGTCTGCGTGGCGGCGGCCGCCGCGGTCGGGCTCGCTGCTCCCGACTTGCGCGGCGTGGGTTGAGGCCGTGCGGTTGGTGCGCTCACTGGAAATCCTCTTTGATTCTGGCTCCGGGCAACAAAAAACCCTCGTCAGCATCAGCTGTACGAGGGTGGCGCGTCGTTATCTGGCGAGTTGCGGGAACCGGCTCAGGCGACGACGCGCCGGCCGATTACGAGCAACTCATTCTGCTTCACGCGCTCGACGGTAGGCGCGCTATTGGTAGACAGTCAACTTTGGTGAGTGCGCTGTCCCAGAATGTAAGATGCCTCGGCTGCAGTGCGAAGATGTAGAGGTGTCATCTCCTCAGCAGCCCGTGCCACCACAGTCATCATCCCACACGCCCGACGACGGCCGACAGGTCATCCGGATTTCCCCGCTCGCGCTGATCGCGTGCATCTTCCTGCTGTTCTGCATCAGCTTCCCCGTACTCGGGTGGCCCGCGGCATTCGGCTGGATGCTGGTCATCCCGTTCCTCGTCGGAGCCTGGGTGCTGCGCGTGCGTACCACGGTCACGCCCGAGGGGCTGGAGCTGCGCCACACCTTCTCCTCGCGGTCCATATCGTGGGATCAGATCAAGGGGTTCCGCTTCCCCAAGCGGGGTTGGGCTCGGGCCGACCTCGTCGACGGCACCGAGGTGTCGCTGCCGACCGTGACGTTCGGGCGTCTGCCCCAGTTGGCGTCCGCGAGCGGTGGCCGCGTCACCGACCCGTACGCCGCGGCCCGCGAGGCCGAGCGCGAGAAGGCGCGGACCGAGTCCGCCGAATCGGCCGAATCCGCCGGTACCGACGTGTCCACCGACGCGGAGCCGAATACCGACTGATCCGTGCGCGGGAGTAGCGTCTCACCAGGATGTCTCCCGCTCCCACCGGAGATGACGAGACGGCCGCACCAGCCGAAATCGGGTCCAGCCGACCAGCACTTTCACGGGCCCATCTGTTTACGAATTACGCCGCGCTCGGCGCGCACAGCCCGCCGCCGAGAACCGCTGATCGACGAAGGAATCGCCCATGCCCCCGCTCAGGTCACGCACCACCACCGTCGGACGCAACGCTGCCGGAGCCCGCTCGCTCTGGCGCGCTACCGGTATGACGGACTCCGACTTCGGTAAGCCGATCGTCGCGATCGCGAACTCCTACACGCAGTTCGTCCCCGGCCACGTCCACCTGAAGAACGTGGGCGAGATCGTCGCCGAGGCCGTGCGCGCCGCCGGCGGCGTTCCCCGCGAGTTCCACACGATCGCGGTCGACGACGGCATCGCGATGGGCCACGGCGGCATGCTGTACTCCCTCCCGAGCCGCGAGATCATCGCCGACTCCGTCGAGTACATGGTCAACGCCCACACCGCCGACGCGCTGGTGTGTATCTCGAACTGCGACAAGATCACCCCCGGCATGCTCAACGCCGCGATGCGCCTGAACATCCCGACCGTGTTCGTCTCGGGCGGCCCGATGGAGGCCGGCAAGGCCGTCGTCGTCGGCGGCGTCGCGCAGGCCCCCACCGACCTGATCACCGCGATCTCCGCGAGCGCCAACGACTCGGTGACCGAGGAGGGCCTCGACGAGGTCGAGCGCAGCGCGTGCCCGACGTGCGGTTCGTGCTCGGGCATGTTCACCGCCAACTCGATGAACTGCCTCACCGAGGCGTTGGGCCTGGCCCTGCCCGGCAACGGTTCGACGCTGGCCACGCACGAGGCGCGTCGGGCGCTGTTCAGCCGCGCCGGCACCACCGTCGTCGAGGCCGCTCTGCGCTACTACCGCGACGAGGACGAGTCGGTTCTGCCGCGGAACATCGCCTCCCCCAAGGCGTTCCGCAACGCGATGGCACTCGACGTCGCGATGGGCGGCTCCACGAACACCGTCCTGCACACGCTCGCCGCCGCGCAGGAGGGCGAGGTCGACTTCGACCTGTCCACCATCGACGAGATCAGCCGTCGGGTGCCGTGCCTGTCGAAGGTCTCCCCCAACTCGGACTACCACATGGAGGACGTCCACCGCGCCGGTGGCATCCCCGCACTGCTGGGTGAGCTGCGCCGCGCAGGCCTGCTCGAGACCGACGTCTCCACCGTGCACACCAAGAGCTTCGACGAGTGGCTCGACACCTGGGACATCCGCTCCGGCAAGGCGTCCGACGAGGCCATCGAGCTGTTCCACGCGGCTCCGGGCGGCGTGCGCACCACCGAGCCGTTCTCGACGAGCAACCGCTGGTCCGCGCTCGACACCGACGCCGAGGGCGGCTGCATTCGCGACCTCGAGCACGCCTACACCGTCGAGGGTGGCCTGTGCGTGCTGCGCGGCAACATCGCCGTCGACGGCGCGATCCTCAAGACCGCCGGCATCGACGAGGAACTGTTCTCCTTCCAGGGCCCGGCGGTCGTCGTCGAGTCGCAGGAGGCCGCCGTCTCGGTGATCCTGCAGAAGCAGATCAAGCCGGGCGACGTCATCGTCGTGCGGTACGAGGGCCCCAAGGGCGGCCCGGGCATGCAGGAGATGCTGCACCCCACCGCGTTCCTCAAGGGTGCGGGTCTGGGCAAGGAGTGCGCCCTGATCACCGACGGCCGCTTCTCCGGCGGCACGTCGGGCCTGTCGATCGGCCACATCTCCCCCGAGGCCGCGTCGGGCGGTGTGATCGGCCTCGTCGAGGACGGCGACCAGATCCGCATCGACGTCGCGACCCGCACGCTCGAGGTCCTCGTCGACGACGAGACCCTCGCGCAGCGCCGCGCCAAGATGGAGGCGTCCGAGCGTCCGTGGCAGCCGGTGGACCGCCAGCGCACCGTCACCACCGCGCTGCGTGCCTACGCCGCACTGGCCACCTCGGCCGACAAGGGCGCCGTCCGCCAGGTGCCGTAAGACCACCTGCCGCTCCGCGTTTCGCTGTGCCGCGTTCCCGATCGGGGGCGCGGCACAGCCGTTTCCGGAGCGGCAAATCTGTGGATACCGAAATATCCATCCACAGATCGCAGAGCGCGCACCCTCGACGCCGGGCGGGGCGGCAGGCTCAGGCCATGGAATTCGACGGCACACCACTCGTGTTCAGAGCCGACGCACTCGAACGCGGGTTCACCGATCACGAACTGCGCGCGGCCCGTCGGTCACGAGAGTTGCTCGCAGTCCGACCCGGTGCATACGTCCGCGCAGCCGACCTCGCGCAGCTCGATTCCGTCGCGCAGCACCGCCTGGCCGTACTCGCCACGGCGTCCGCGTGCCCGGATGCCGTCGTCAGCCACGTGTCCGCCGCGGTGCTGCACGGGATCGCCGTGTGGAACGTGCCCCTGCAGCGGGTGCATTCGACGCTCGACCGCGCATCGGGCGGCAAGATCACCGCTCGCCGCCACGTGCACGTGGCGAGCCTTCCCGCCGAGGACGTCGTCGTCGTGGACGGGGTGTGCGTCACTTCGCCGCCCCGCACGGTGCTCGACCTCGCACGGACGGCGCCCTTCGAGAGCGCCGTCGTTTCGGGAGATCACGCGCTGGCGACCGGGCTGGTGACGCCCACAGGTCTCGACGACGCGTTGGCCCGGTGCCGCGGACGGCGCGGCGCTGCACAGGCGGCGCGGGCGGTCGCGTTCATGGACGGGAGCAGCGAGATTGTCGGTTGATCCCGCAGTCGCGTGCTATTCCACCGCGAGCGGTTACCGAGGCCCGACCTCCAGCGCGCACTTCACGACGACGGCATGCCGATCGGTCGCGTCGACTTCTTCTTCGAGGACCAGCGCGCGGTCGGCGAGTTCGACGGCCTCGCCAAGTACACCAAGCACCTGCGCCCCGGTCAGACCACCGAACAGGCGGTCATCGAGGAGAAGTTGCGTGAGGACCGCATTCGGCGTGCCGGTTACGGCGTCGCCCGCTGGGGCTGGAGGGAGTTGAGCGAGCCCGCGGAAGTGGCGCGCAGGCTGCGGCGCGCCTTCGGCTGAATCGGCGCTGCCGCTCCGGAAATGGTGGCGGCGCTCCCCCGATGGGAGGAGCGGCACGACGAAAACCGGAGCGGCGGCGTCAGATGACGGGGTTGGCGCCGTTGAGGAAGAGCCAGACGCACACGCCGACGGCGACCCCCGCGACGAGGATGGCCACCGAGCCGGCGTGCGGGCGGGTCGCCCAGGGGCGTCGGCCGTCCAGGGAGATGCGCCCCGGACCGGTCAGGATGATCGCCGCGGCGGCCGCACCCAACAGGGTCTCGTACTCGATGCCCTCGGGCGCGAAGTACTCGAGTCCGGGCACCATCGACTGCTTCAGGCACCACGCGTTGATCATCACCGCGAGGATCGTGGCCGCCGCCACCGGCGTGATCAGGCCCAGGATCAGCAGCGCGCCGCCGGCCACCTCACCGACCGCACCGGCCGCGGCCAGGACCCGCGCGTGGTCGAATCCGGCGTCGATCAGCTCGTCGCGATAGCCGGACAGCCCGGGTCCGTTCCACCATCCCGCGAGCTTTTGCAGGCCGTGCACGAGCAGCGTCCCGCCGACCGCGAGACGCAGAACGAGCAGGCCCACGTCGAGCGTGCCGCGACGGGAGTCGTCCGACGACGCGGGCGGGACGGCGACCGGCCCGGCGACCGGGGGCGGCGACCCGATCGGCTCCGACACGATCGGTTCGGACATCAGGGTCTCCGTCACCGGAGGGATGGCGACGGTGGGCTCGGCCACTGCGGGCTCGCCGCGCTCGATCACCTCAGTGGGCTGATCCTCCACCGGGATCGGTGCCGCGGGCGGCTGCACCGGCCGGAAGGTGGGGATCTGCTCGGTCGGCAGACTGTCCGCGTTCCGGGCGCCGAAATCGAGATCGTCGTCGGTCTGCGGCACGAGCGGCCGGGTCGACTGCACCGGGAACCTCTCGGTCGGCTGGTCGAACGGGCTCGGTGCGGATGCCCCGCCGAGGGTCTCGGTGTGATCTTTCGGCTTGTCAGTCACGAACTGCAGCCTAGGTGCGCTCGCCGAAGATCACCGGGTACCGCAGCCCGGCGCGCCGGTCACATCGCACCGCGTGGCGGCACCCCACGGACTTTCCGTAACGTCTGCACCATGACGATTGGTCAACGGACCCGGGCGGTCCGGCGTACGGCCGCGACCGCGCTCCTCTCGATCACGGTGCTCACGATCGCCGGATGCGCCCGGTTCGACGACTCCGCGTCCTCGCCGTTCACCCCGGAACCGACGTTCGGCTCCGGCGCCGAGGTCCAACCGAAGGAGCCGTCCGCGGCGCCGTCGACCGCGCCCGAACCGTCCGTGCCGGACGATCCGTGCTTCGACCGCGATCCCAACGTCGTCGCGACCTGCCTGGACACCACGGGCGGGATGGTGATGCTCCCCGACGGCGGTTCCGCGCTCGTCACCGAGCGCCGCACCGGACGCATCCTGCGGGTGGCGCCGGGCCAGAAGCCCGCCGAGTTCGCGAGGGTCCCGGTCGATTCCGGGTCGGACGGTGGGCTGCTCGACATCGCGCTGTCGCCCACCTTCGCCGAGGACAACCTGCTCTACGCGTACATCACGACGCCGAGCGACAACCGGGTGGTGCGGATCGCGCCCGGTGATGCGCCCAAGGACGTGCTGACCGGCATTCCGCGCGGCGCCGCCGGAAACGCGGGCGCGTTGGCCTTCTCGACGCCGAGCGAGCTGATGGTCCTCACCGGCGACGCCGGGAACCCTGCTGCCGCTGCCGATCCCGCGTCGCTCGCCGGGAAGCTGTTGCGCGTCACCGCGCTGTCGTCGACGCCCAACCCGCCTCGACCGGCGGTGGTGCTCTCCGGGATCGGGCGGGCCGGCGACGTCTGCCCGGAACCTGGCGGTGCCGTCTGGGTGGCCGACCGCACGGTCGTGGAGGACCGACTGCAGCGCGTCGGTGCCGACGGCACCGTCGGCGCGCCCGCCTGGACGTGGCCGGACAAGCCCGGCGTCGCGGGCTGTGCGGCGATCCCGGGCGCGGTAGCGGTGGCGCTGAACGACGCTCGGGCGATGGCGGTTTTCGCGACCGACCGCGAGACCGGTGGCGTCTCGACGGCACCGGCGCTGCTGGCACAGAACCTCTACGGCCGCCTCGGTGGAACCGCGATCAGCGGTGACGGACAGATCTGGGCAGCGACGGTCAACAAGTCGGGTGGCACCCCCGGACCCACCGACGACCGGGTGGTCAAGCTCCCGTTGCCGTCGGGTGCCGGCGGCGTCGACTGACGCTCACGCCGGAAGCTGGTCGCGCGGCTCGCTCGGGGTCTTGGTGCCGAGCGCGCTTGCGAGCAGCGGCAGCACCAGGACCGTGATGGCGCCGGCGGCCACGAGGATCGATGCGGTCCCGTTGGACATCTGACCGGCGGAGACCGCGACACCCGTGACCGCGACGATGAGCGGCAGACCGGTGGTCGAGTACAGCGCCACCTGGAGTTGCTCGCGGGTGTCGAAGTTCGCGCCGGCCGGTCCGCGGTCGTAGCGCGACGCGACGAACACGGGCAGACCCCGGACCACCAGGAGCAGGACGAGGAAGGCCAGCAGTACCAGGGGTTCGCCGGCCACCGCGGAGACGTCGATCGCCATCCCGGAGGTGACGAAGAAGATCGGGATGAGCAGGCCGAAGGCAAGACCCTCGAGCTTGTGTTCGAGCTGTTCGTTGCCGCCCGGCACGGTGCGCCGCAGGATGAAGCCCGCGGCGAAGGCACCCAGGATGATGTCGAGATCGAAGACGGCGGCCACCGCGATGAGCGCCACCAGCAACAGCATCACCAGTCGCACGGTCGTCTGGGCGGTGGTGTCGGATCCGCGCCGGATCACGGCCAGCAGCGCGGTGCCCTCGCGGAGGATGCGGGCCGGCAGCACCGCGACGACGACCGCGACCAGGGCGAAGAAGGCCAGCACGACCAGCGACAGCACCGCCCCGCGCGCCCCCAGCAGCACCGCCATCGCCAGGACCGGGCCGATCTCACCGATCGCGCCGTGATTGAGAACCGAGCGCCCGACCGGGGTCGCGAGGAGACCCCGGTCCTTGAGGATCGGCAGCAGCGTGCCCAGCGCGGTCGAGGTGAGCGCGATCGCGACGGCGATCTCCGAATGCACCAGGCCCGCGGCCGAGAGGGCACCGACGATCGCGAACGCGAGCGCGAGGCACACCAGCCAGGTCACCAGGGCGCGGCGACCGCCGCGCCCGGTCAGCTCGTCCTTGTCGATCTCGTATCCGGCGAGCAGGAACAGCATGCCGAGCCCGAGTTCACGCAGCAGTTCGATCTCGGTGTCGACGTTCGCCAGATCCAGCGCGTACGGACCGATGACGATGCCGCCCACGAGGAGCAGCACCACCTCGGGAATCAGCTTGCGCCGCAACGATCCCGCGATGAGCGGCGCGATCGCCGCCGCGACCGTGATCCAGAACAGCGATGTGGCAACGGCGGCGTCCATGGCCCGCTACGTTAGCTGCACGCGGCGAGCACGAGCTCCTTGACACGCGCGGGATCGGCCTGACCACGGGTGGCCTTCATGACGTCGCCGACGATCTTGCCCGCGGCGGCGACCTTGCCGCTGCGGATCTTCTCGGCGATGTCGGGATTGGCGGCCAGCGCCTCGTCGACCGCGGCCTGCAGCTTGGTGTCGTCGCGCTCGACGACGAGCCCGCGCGCCTCGACGATCTGCTCGGGCTCGCCCTCGCCGTCGAGCACGAAGTCCACGACCTGGCGGGCGACCTTGTTGTTGAGCTTGCCGCTGTCGACGAGCTCGACCACCTTGGCGACCTGAACGGGGTTGATCGGCAGTTCGGCGAGCTCGACACCGCGCGTGTTGGCCTGCTGCGCGAGGTAGGACACCCACCAGGACCGCGCCGCGTCGGCCGACGCGCCGGCCTCGGTCGTCGCGATCACCAGTTCGAGGGCGCCGGCGTTGACGAGGTCGCGCATGACCTCGTCGGACACTCCCCACTGCTCCTGGATGCGGGCGCGACGGATCCACGGCAGCTCGGGCAGCGTTTCGCGCAGTTCCTCGACCCACTCGGTGCTCGGGGCGACCGGCTCGAGATCCGGCTCCGGGAAGTAGCGGTAGTCCTCGGCGGTCTCCTTGCGGCGACCGGCGGACGTGGTGCCGTCGGCCTCCTGGAAGTGCCGGGTCTCCTGAATGACCTCGCCGCCGGAGACCAGCACCGCGCCCTGGCGGCGCATCTCGTAGCGGACGGCCGTCTCGACGCTCTTGAGCGAGTTGACGTTCTTGGTCTCGGTGCGGGTGCCGAACTCCTTCGCGCCGATCGGCATCAGCGAGACGTTGGCGTCGCAGCGCAGCGAGCCCTGGTCCATGCGGACGTCGGAGACGTCGAGGGCCTTGAGTAGATCGCGCAGCGCGGTCACGTAGGCGCGGGCGACCTCGGGGGCACGCTCACCGGCACCGGTGATGGGCTTGGTGACGATCTCGACGAGCGGCACGCCGGCCCGGTTGTAGTCGAGCAGCGAGTGGCTGGCGCCGTGGATACGACCGGTCGCGCCGCCGACGTGCAGCGACTTGCCGGTGTCCTCCTCCATGTGGGCGCGCTCGATGTCGACCCGCCACGTGGTGCCGTCGTCGAGCACCACGTCGAGGTAGCCCTCGGTCGCGATGGGCTCGTCGTACTGCGAGATCTGGTAGTTCTTCGGCTGGTCCGGGTAGAAGTAGTTCTTCCGCGCGAACCGGCCCCACGGGGTGATCGAGCAGTTCAGCGCCAGGCCGATGCGGATCGCCGACTCGACGGCGGCCTGGTTGACCACCGGCAGCGCGCCCGGCATTCCGAGGCACACCGGGCACACCTGGGTGTTGGGCTCGGCGCCGAACGCCGTCGGGCACGGGCAGAACATCTTGGTGGCGGTGTGCAACTCGACGTGCACTTCCATGCCCAGTACGGGCTCGAACTTCGCGAGGACGGCGTCATAGTCGAGAAGGTCAGCGGACACGGCGGCAGTCATGCCCATGAGTTTATGCGCCTCGTCACCCGAAGAACGCGGCCGCCTCCCGGTAACGATCCACCGGCACGGTCTTGAGTCGCTTGGTCGCCTCCGACAGCGGCACCAGGTCGATCTCGGTGCCGTGCAGAGCCACCATCTGACCGAACTGTCCGCTGTGCGCGGCATCCGTGGCGTGCACCCCGAATCGGGTGGCCAGGACCCGATCGTACGGCGTGGGCGTGCCGCCGCGCTGGACGTGCCCGAGCACCGTGGTGCGGACCTCCTTCCCGATCCGCCGTTCGATCTCGACGGCGAGTTGCTGCGCGACGCCGGTGAAGATCTTGTGCCCGAACTCGTCGATCCCGCCTTCGCGCAGCGTCATGGATTCCGGGTCGGGGGCCGCGCCCTCGGCGACGACGCAGATGAAGTGCGAGTCGCCGCGCTGGAACCGCTTCTTGACCATCGCGCACACCTCGTCGACGTCGAAGGGCTGCTCGGGGACGAGGATCAGGTGCGCTCCCGACGCCATCCCGGACTGCAGCGCGATCCAGCCCGCGTGCCGGCCCATCACCTCGACGAGCATGACGCGCTGGTGCGACTCCGCGGTGGTGTGCAGACGGTCGATCGCGTCGGTCGCGATCGTGAGAGCGGTGTCGAATCCGAAGGTGACGTCCGTGCAGTCGATGTCGTTGTCGATGGTCTTGGGGACCCCGACGATGGGAACCCCGCTGTCGGCGAGCCAACTGCCGGCCGTCAGCGTGCCCTCTCCCCCGATCGGGATGAGGACCTCGATGCCGTTGTCGTCGAGTGTCTGCTTGATCCGGTCGAGCCCGTCGTGCAGCTTCTGCGGGTTGACCCGCGCGGTGCCGAGGATCGTGCCGCCGCGCGCGAGAATGCGGTCGATGCGGTCCTCGTTGCGCATCTGGACCTTGCGGTCTTCGAGAAGTCCGCGCCAGCCGTCCTGGAAGCCGACGACGGTGCTGCCGTAGCGGCCGTCCGCGGTTCGCACGACGGCGCGGATCACGGCGTTGAGACCGGGACAGTCGCCGCCTCCGGTCAGGATTCCGATGCGCATCACGGCCCCCTCGACGTTCGGGTAGCAGAGCGGTCCCCTCTCATCTTGCCGCTCCCGTGCCGATCGGGCACGCCGACTCGATCAGCCGGGCGTGACGAGGCCCGATTCGTAGGCGAGCACCACGGCCTGGGCCCGGTCGCGCAACGCCAGCTTCGACAGCACCTTGCCCACGTGCGTCTTGACGGTCTGCTCCGCGACGAACAGGCGTTCGGCGATCTCGGTGTTCGACAGCCCCGCCGCGATCAACTCGAGCACCTCGCGCTCGCGCGGGGTGAGGGACCCGAGCTGCGGGTGACGCGGGCGCGGGGCCGACCGGCGCCGGGTGACGTCGGCGATGAGCCGTCGGGTCACGCTGGGCGCGAGCAACGCCTCGCCCTCCGCGACGACCCGCACCGCGCGGATCAGTTCCTCGGCGGGCGCGTCCTTGAGCATGAAGCCGCTCGCACCGATCCCGAGCGCCTCGTACACGTACTCGTCGATGTCGAACGTGGTGAGCATCAGCACCCGCACCGGCGGATCCATTGCGGCGGAGAGAATTTCACGTGCCGCGTCGAGGCCGTTGAGCTCCGGCATCCGGACGTCCATCAGCACGACGTCGGGGCGCAGCCGCTTGACCTCGGAGACGGCGACCCGGCCGTTCGGGGCGTCGCCGATCACGCTGATGTCGGGCTGGGCGGCCAGCAGCGCCCCGAAGCCCTGCCGCACCATCGCCTGATCGTCCGCAATGAAGACCGTGATCGCCACCCGGACAGCCTAGGCGAGCGCCGCGACCGGGATGTGGGCCCGGACCTCGAAGCCGCCGTCGGGCAGCGTTCGGGTGTCGAGGGTGCCTCCGACCGCCGCGGCGCGCTCGCGCATGCCGCCGATGCCGCTGCCGCCCGACGACTCCGGCCGCGGCGGCGCACCCACCGCGACGACGGCGGGGCCGTTGATCACCTCGAGGGACACGGCGGGCGGGCCGTAGTCGAGCGTCACGGTCACGGGCGCGCCCGGGCAGTGCCGCGCCGCGTTCGCGAGCGACTCCTGCAGGATCCGGTACACCGTCAGCCCCGACAACTCCGACAGCGACGCCGGATCGCCGGTCACGTTCCACGACAACGCGATCCCCGCACGACGACTGCCGTCGAGCAACTCCTCGACCTGTCCGACGCCGGGCTGCGGCGCCCGCTCGAGCGCCTCGGCGTCGCTGCGGAGCACCCCGAGCAGCCCGCGGATCTCGTTGAGCGCCTCGCGTGCGGTCGCCCCGATCGACTCGAACTCGGCCTTCGCCTCGTCGGACACCGAGGAGAGCCGGTACGGGGCACTCTGCGCCTGCACGACGACCATCGACATGTGATGCGCGACGACGTCGTGCAGGTCCCGGGCGATGCGCGCCTTCTCCTCGAGGATCGCGCGGCGCGCCCGTTCGAGTTCGCCGGCCTCCTCCTCGGCGGCGAGTTGCCGGCGCGAGAGCACCAGCCAGCGGATCAGCAGCCCGAAGACGACCATCGCGGTCAACCCGACGGCCCACCCCCGCCCGTCCTGTCCCGGGGTATCGGCCAGGAACAGCAGCACCGTCGAGATCCAGGCCACCACCACGGTCGGCGGCCCGGCGGTGAGGCTGACCGCCAGCAGCAACGACATGATCACGATGATGTGCACGACCTGCCACGGGTAGGTGTACCCGGAGTCGGGGACGAGATCGAAGACCCAGGGGATCACGAGCGCCGAGACCGCCGAGACCGCCCATCCCAGAGCCGGATTGGCCCGGATCAGGATGAACGGCCACGCGGCGAGCGCCGCGATGATCGGCTGCATCGAATACGAGACCTGGTGCGTGAGGTGCAGCGTCGGCCACGCCACCGCGTACAGCGTCACGGTGACCAGACCGATGAGGATGTTCACCCCGTGCCCACGCATCCGCCTCGTCGTGCCACGGACCACTCGCTTTCCACTCACGGGTTCGACTCTAGGAACCGAGGTCTCGTCCGGCGTCATACCTGAGGGTGAGATCGGGCTGGCTCCCCGGTACGACACGACCGCCGCCGACCCCTCGCCGGAGCCGCCCCGATTCCACTCCGCGGAGTGATGTCGCAGCGTACGAGCCATTTCTAGCGTCATTTGTCATGGATGCGAGAAGATGGACCGGCACGGTCCTCGCCGGCGCCGCGATCGTGACAGTGACCCTGGCCGCCCCGCAGGCGGACGCGGGCACACCCGTCCGGGAGGACTCGGTCGCTGCGCGCGCGGTGACGGAACTGACCACGAGCGAAGGCGCCCCGGACGCATCCGCCGTGCCGGACGACTTCGCGGCCGTCATCGGCTACCGACCGCGCATCGAAGACGGACTGCTGGTGAATCCGAACGGCGCGTGCTCGTCACCGGTGCCCCTGCCCACCGAGTTCGACACCCCCTGCAAGGCACACGATCTCGGCTACGACCTATTGCGCTACGCACACCTGACCGGCGGCGACCTGGGCGGGTGGGCACGCAGCGCGCTCGACTCCCAACTCGACCGTCGGATGCACGAGGCGTGCGAGGCCCGGGAACGGGACCGCACATCCTGTTTCGCGATGGCGAACACCGCGACGACCGCCGTGTCCGTCAACTCGATGCGGCAGGGGTACGGCGTGCCGGTCGACGAGCCCTGGATCCGGTACACCGTCGGCGCGACCCTCGCCGCGCTGGGCCTGCTGGCCGTGGCGGCGGTGGTCCGCCGGGTCGGGCGCATCCGGTGGGCGGTGCCGGCATGAGCGCGATCCCGAGCACCGGAGTCCGGGCGCGTCATCTCTCGTTGGCGGGTGTGCTCCCCCGAGTCGGGACGTCCGTGGCGGTCTCGGGCGGGACCGTCGTGTCGCTGGCGCCGTCACTGCTCCCCCGCTCGGCGGCCGTCCAAGGGGTGCTGACCGGAATCCTCGTCGCGGCACTGTGGGGGTCGGCGGCCCTGATCGGCCGGTTGCGGCCGCGCACCCGGCAGGGCACGACGGCGCGAGTCGTCGCGCTCGTCGCGGCAGGCGCCGCCGCCGTCTGGGCGGTGGCCTGCGCCGACCGCTGGCAGAACTCGCTCCGCGCGGCGATGGCCCTGCCCTCGGTCGGCGCGGCGCACTGGGCCCAGGTCGGTCTCTGGGCCGCGGCGGTGTGTCTCGGGTCGGCGGGGATCGTGCGTGGGCTCGCGGCGGCGGCGCGCCGACTGGGCCCCACACGGTCGACGGCCCTCGCCGTCGCCGTCGCCGCGCTCGCCTGGTTCGCCGCGGCCCCCGGTGTGACTTCGGCTGCCGCGCAGCACTTCCGGTCCACGAGTGCCGTCGTCGACCCGGACCTCACTGCGAGTGACCATGATTCGCTCGTCCCGTGGACGACGCTGGGCGCCGAGGGACGCCGGTTCGTCGCCGGCACATCGGATCCTCGCAGCATCCGCACGTACGTGGGACTCGACTCCGCGCCGGACGTCGACGCCCGCGCCGCCCTCGCGGTGCGGGAACTCGACCGCGCGGGCGGGTTCGCCCGGGGCCACGTGGTGGTGGCCGTCCCGACCGGATCGGGATGGATCGACGGCGAGGCGGCGCGCGGCATCGAACGCAGGTTCGGCGGCGATGTCGCGATCGTCGGGCAGCAGTACTCGTACGCCCCCAGTTGGGTCACCTTCCTGGTCGGCCGCACCGACGCGCGGGAATCGGCCCGGGCACTGTTCGCGGCCGTGTCGGCGCGCGTCGCCACGCTGCCGCCACAGGAGCGCCCGATGGTGCACGTGTACGGGCAGAGCCTGGGCTCGGTCGGTGGCAGCGCGATCCTCGACGACGCCGCCACCGGGACCTCCGTCTGCAGCGTGCTGTGGGCCGGACCCCCGGCGGGGGCCGTGCACGTCGCCGATGCGGCGGTGCTCGCCAACAGCTCCGATCCGGTGGTGTGGTGGTCGCCCGCCCTGCTGACCGGCGCCCCCGACCTGACCCGAGCCCGGGTCGATGCACCGGTGCCGCAATGGATTCCGTTCGTGAGTTTCGTCCAGACCACCGTCGACCTCGCGTTCTCGCTGGATGCCCCGGCCGGCCACGGCCATCGGTACGGAGCCGACCAGGGCCTGCTGATGCCCGGCTGCTGAGCGATACCCGGCGACGCGCGGGCGCGGCGCCTACCGTGGAGCCATGAGCCGAAACACGGAGACGGACGCGGCGCGCGAGGTCCTGCGGGACAACTTCGAACGCATCCGCGAACTGGTCGTCTCGGTCACCGACGGACTGACGCCCGAGATGTCCGACTATCGCCCAGGCCCGCAGGCGAATTCGATCGCCTGGCTGATCTGGCATCTCACCCGAGTGCAGGACGATCACGTGAGCGATGCCGCCGACGTCGAGCAGGCGTGGACCTCACGCGGGTGGCAGGATCGGTTCGACTTCCCGTTCCCCACCGCGGACGTCGGGTACGGGCACAGCAGCACCGACGTCGGCGCCGTGCACGCGGATGCGCAGTTGCTCGCCGACTACCACGGCGACGTGCACCTGGCGACCCTCGAATACATCGACGAACTCACCCCCGACGAGTTGCAGCGCATCGTGGACCGCCGGTGGGATCCGCCGGTCACCGTATCGGTGCGCCTCGTCAGCGTGATCGGTGACTGTCTCCAGCATCTGGGGCAGGCCGCGTACGTGCGAGGGCTGTACGAGGCCCGGTGACGCGGTAGTCGCGGCGGTCGGGTCGTCGGGTGCGCCGCCGGTACGCGGTGACGGTGCCGGGCCAGTTGGTGGTGATCCGGCCCGACGCGGTGCGGTACCAACTGCTGCACAGGCTCCAGACCGAGTCGTCGAGCCGGCGCTGGGTGCGGTCGTCGAACCGGCGCTCGACGCCGGCGTCGACCTCGACGGCACAGCCGGGTTGCTCGACGAGCCACCCGACGAGGCCGGCGATGTGTCGGGCCTGTGATTCGAGCATGTACACGATCGATCCCGAACCGAGGTTGGTGTTGGGGCCGTACAGCATGAAGAAGTTGGGGAATCCGGCCGTGGTGATCCCGAGGTAGGCCCGGGCCCCGTCCGACCAAGCGTCACCCAGGCTCCGGCCGCCGCGGCCCCGCACGGTCATCGGGGCGAGGAAGTCCGTTGCGGCGAAACCGGTTCCGTAGACGATGACGTCGGCCGGGTGGAGGATTCCGTCGGAGGTCCGCACGCCGTCGGGTTCGATGCGGTCGATGCCGTCGACGACGAGGTCGACGTTGTCCCGGGTGAGGGCCGGGTAGTAGTCGTCGGACAGGAGCATCCGCTTGCAGCCCGGCTCGTAGTCGGGTGTCAGCGCCGCCCGCATCGCCGGATCGGCGACCTGATTCTCCAGGTGCCGCCTGGCCAGCGCACCCGCGAAACCACCGCGCTGCCTGGTGTGGAGCAGGCCGACCGTGAGTATCTCGAAGATCCCCCAGGTGATGAAGCGTTCGCCGCGCAAGGTCGCCGGCACCGACCGGAAGATCCGGTGGTGCCAGTCGTGGTAGACGCGGTCGGGCTTCGGGAGGATCCACGGCGCCGAGCGCTGGAACAGCGTCAGCCGGCCCACCTCCGGGACGATCGCCGGCACGAACTGGATCGCGCTGGCGCCGGTGCCGATCACCGCGACCCGCTTGCCCGCGAGGTCGACGTCGTGGTTCCACTCGGCGGAGTGGAAGGCCGGACCGGCGAACGTCTCCCGGCCGGTGATGTCGGGCAGCGCGGGCCGCGACAACTGCCCCACCGCGGTGACCAGGACGTCGGACTCGATCACCTCACCGTGGGCGGTGTGCACCGACCACCGGTTGGTGTGCTCGTCGAATTCCGCCTCGGTGACCGTGACCCCGAACCGGATCAGCGCGCGCAGGTGGTGCCGGTCGGTGATGCCCCGGAGGTACGCGAGGATGTCGGGCTGTTCCGAGAACCTGCGCGACCATTCGGGATTGGGCTCGGACGAGATCGAGTACAGCGGGGACGGCACGTCGCACGCCGCACCGGGATACGTGTTGTCGCGCCACACGCCGCCGACGTCGGCGCCCTGCTCGAGGATGGTGATGTCGGTGTGTCCGGCGCGGCGCAGTTCGAGCGCCATCGTGATCCCACCGAACCCGGCGCCGATGATCGTGATCGACGGCTGTCCCACCCGGTCCTCCTCGCGCGCGTTCGCTTGGTCCCCGTGTCACTTCCCGATGCCACGCAGCCTAGTCCCGCCGAACGCGCGACAGCCCGGATCCGATGTCCGGATCCGGGCTGTCGATACTCGCGCCCTAGGCGACGGGCGAGGCGATCGGTCCGCGCGCGGCCTCGTAGGCGGCGCCCACACGGTACAGGCGCTCGTCCGCCAGGGCCGGGGCCATGATCTGCAGGCCGACGGGCAGGCCGTCGTCCGCGGACACACCCGACGGCACCGACATCGCGCAGTGGCCGGCCAGGTTGGTCGGCAGTGTGCACAGGTCGGACAGGTACATCGCCAGCGGGTCGTTCACCTTCTCGCCCAGCTTCCACGGCGTGAACGGACTCGTCGGCGAGACCAGGACGTCGACCTTCTCGTACGCGGCGTCGAAGTCGCGCGCGATCAGCGTGCGGACCTTGAGCGCCGAGCCGTAGTAGGCGTCGTAGTAGCCCGACGAGAGCGCGTAGGTGCCGATCATGATGCGGCGCTTGACTTCCTTACCGAAGCCGGCGGCACGGGTCGCGGCCATGACCTGCTCGGCGCTCATGTTGCCGTCGTCGACCCTCAGGCCGTAGCGCATCGCGTCGAAACGGGCGAGGTTCGAGGACACCTCACTCGGCAGGATCAGGTAGTACGCGGCGAGCGCGTGCAGGAAGTTCGGGCAGGACACCTCGACGACCTCGGCACCGAGGGCCGTGAGCTGCTCGACGGCGGCGTCGAAGGACGCGATGACGCCCGGCTGGTAGCTGTCCGAGCGCAGTTCCTTGACGACGCCGACGCGCACGCCCTTCAGGTCGCCCGACGCGCCCTGCCGGGCCGCCTCGACGACCGGGCGGACCGGCTCGTTCACCGACGTCGAGTCGCGCGGGTCGTAGCCGGCGATGACCTCGTGCAGCAGCGCCGTGTCGAGCACGGTGCGACCGCACGGGCCGCCCTGGTCGAGCGACGACGCGCACGCGACCAGACCGAAGCGCGAGACCGTGCCGTAGGTGGGCTTGGTGCCCACGGTCGCGGTGACCGCGGCGGGCTGGCGGATCGAGCCGCCGGTGTCGGTGCCGATCGCGAGCGGCGCCTCGTACGACGCGAGCGCGGCCGCGGAGCCGCCGCCCGAGCCGCCCGGAATGCGCGTGGTGTCCCACGGATTACGGGTGGGGCCGTACGCGGAGTTCTCGGTGGACGAGCCCATCGCGAACTCGTCCATGTTGGTCTTGCCGAGGATCGGGATGCCGGCCTCGCGCAGCTTGGTGGTGAGCGTCGCGTCGTAGGGCGACACCCAGTTCTCGAGGATCTTCGACGCGCACGTGGTCGGCATGTCGGTGGTCGTGAAGACGTCCTTGAGCGCGATCGGCACGCCCGCGAGCGCCGACACCGGCTTCTCGCCGGCAGCGATCGCGGAGTCGACCTCCTTGGCGGCGACCAGAGCTTGCTCGCCCGCGACATGTAGGAACGCGTGCAGTTCGCCGTCGACCTTCCCGATCCGGTCGAGGTGCGCCTGCGTGACCTCCACCGAGGAGACCTCGCGGGAATGGATCCTCGACGCCAGATCGGAGGCGTCGAGGCGGGTCAGATCGGTGCTCATTCGCCCTCTCCCAGGATCTGCGGAACGGCGAACCGATCCTCTTCGACGGCCGGGGCGCCCGACAGCGCCTGCTCCGGCGTGAGGCCCGGGACGATGACGTCCGGCCGGGTCACGTTCGAGATCGGGTTGGGGTTCGCGGTGGGCGGGACATCATCTGCCGCGACCTCCGACACCGCCTTCACGTGGCTGAGAATCGAATCCAGCTGACCGGCGAACTCGTCGAGTTCGGCGTCGGTCAGGGCGAGCCGGGACAGCCGGGCGAGGTGGGCGACCTCGTCACGGGAGATGGCAGGCACCTTCGGTGACCCCTTTCAGGTCGGAGTGAACGTTCCCGACCAGCCTAGAGCGTGCCCGGATCGGTCGTGCAGCCCGTCACCCCAGCGGGCGCAGACCGGGAGTGAAAAGATGGAGGAGGCGGGGGCCCGCACCGTGTCCCTTCTTCGGCATCGAACCCGAGGCTTCGAACGACTGGAAAGGTCACCCGTGTCCTACCTGCTCCGCGTCCAGCTTCCCGACCGGCCCGGCAGCCTCGGCGCACTCGCCGTCGCGCTCGGCTCCGTGGGCGCCGACATCCTGTCGTTGGACGTCGTCGAGCGCGGCTCGGGATTCGCCGTGGACGACCTGGTGGTCGACGTCGCGGCCGGTTCGCTGCCCGACACCCTGATCACCGCGGCCGAGAAGCTGACCGACGTGCAGGTCGACTCGATCCGCCCCTATTCCGGCATCCTCGACACCCATCGCGAACTCGAACTCATCGACCACGTCGCGACGGCGCGCTCCGACCGGCTCCAGGTGTTGGTCGACAACGCGCCGCGCGTGCTGCGGGTGGGCTGGTGCACGGTGATGGACGTCGGCGCCCACGGCGCCTTCCGGGTGGTCGGCAGCCCCGGCGCACCGGAGACCCACGCCGGCGACGCGCCGTGGATGCCGCTGAAGAAGGCCACCGTCCTCGACGGCGACGGGGACTGGGTGCCGCAGACGTGGCGCGACATGGACACCACCCTCGCCGCGGCACCCCTCGGCACCACCGGCCGGGCCCTGCTGCTGGGCCGGCCCGGCGGCCCCGACTTCCGCCCCTCGGAGGTGGCGCGGCTCGGCTACCTCACCGGCATCCTCGCCACCGTCCTCGGGTAACGGCCTGACGGCCGGGAGTCTTTTCAGACGAGTTCGCGCACCAGCGCGGTGAGTTCCATGCCGGGCACGGGCTCCCAGTTGCGTTCCGGGGCGGGCACGAAGCCGTTGCGGTCGTAGATCCGGCGCGCGTCGACCATGTCGGACTGCGTCGAGATGATGACGGCGCGATCACCGCGGTCGTAGGCGACGTCGAGCACGTGCCGCACGAGCGCCGAGCCGACGCCCTTGCCGCGCGCGGTCTCCGAGACGGCGAGCATGCGGAATTCGAGTTCGCCCTTCTCGGCGACATCGGCGAACGGGGACGCGGGCTCGGCGATGGTCACCGAGCCGACGATCTCGCCATCGACCTCGGCCACCACGACCTCCGCGTGCTCGGCACGGGTTGCGGTGTCGCGCAGACGATCGGCGTACATGTCCGTCTCCGATACGAAGCCGCCACCGATGTAGACATCGGCGGTCAGTGCCCCGACGGTCTCGTAGTCGGCAGGTGTCGCGGGTCGGATATCGATCATGGCGTCACTATGTCAGCCACTCCCCTCCGTCAGAAAACCGATTCAGACGCTCCGAGCGGCGGAAATGAGACACCCACCACACTCGTACCGCTCGGTTCGGGCGGACGGGATCGCCACCGCCGGCGCACCCGCGGCGTGTGCCGCGCCACAGCGGAACCGACTCCCACCAGGATCGATGGACCGCCGTCCGCGCAGCCGAGCCGCGCCCGAGCGTCCGTTCGTTCCACCCGCAGGCACCCCGCCTCCAACGACACCGCGTCGTAGAGTGGCGTTCATCACGTAGACAACATGCCCGATTCGGTGTGAATCTTCGTGTCGCGCTGCGCTTCTGCCGCTACGGGGTCAGATTCCGTCGGGTCCGAGCTCGAGCAGACGACGGAAGCCCGCCTCGTCCAGGATCGGCACACCCAACTCCTCCGCCTTGGCCGCCTTGGAGCCGGGGGCGTCTCCGATCACGACGAACGCGGTCTTCTTCGACACCGACCCGGCCGCCTTGCCGCCGCGGATCAGGATCGCTTCCTTCGCCTCGTCGCGGGTGAAGCCGTCGAGCGAACCCGTGACGACGATCGACAGACCCTCGAGGTTGCGCACGATCGTCTCGTCGCGCTCGTCCTCCATCGTCACGCCCGCCGCGCGCCACTTCTCGACGATGTCGCGATGCCAGTCGACGCCGAACCAGTCGACGACCGCGGCCGCGATGGTGCCGCCGACGCCGTCGACGGCGGCCAACTCCTCGACTCCCGCGTTCTCGATCCGCTCGAGGCTGCCGAACTCGCTCGCCAGGGCGCGCGCCGCAGTGGGGCCCACGTGCCGGATCGAGAGCGCGACCAGCACCCGCCACAACGGTTGCTGCTTGGCCGAACCCAGGTTGTCGAGCAGGCGACGGCCGTTGGCGGACAGCTTGCCGGCCTTGGTCCGGAACAGCGGCGCCTCGAGCAGGTCGTCCTCGGTGAGCGAGAACAGGTCGCCCTCGTCGAGGATCACCCCCGCCTGCAGCAGCGCGGTGGCCGCCTCGTAGCCGAGCACCTCGATGTCGAACGCGCCGCGGCCCGCGACGTGGAAGACGCGCTCGCGCAACTGCGCCGGGCACGAACGGGTGTTGGGGCAGCGGATGTCGGCGTCACCCTCCTTCGCCGGCGCGAGCGTCGTTCCGCACTCGGGGCACTCGGTGGGCATCACGAACTCGGTCTCGGTGCCGTCCCGGACGTCCACGACCGGGCCGAGCACCTCGGGGATCACCTCGCCGGCCTTGCGGATCACGACCGTGTCGCCGATGAGCACGCCCTTGCGCTTGACCTCGGACGCGTTGTGCAGCGTCGCGAGCGCCACCGTCGACCCCGCCACCAGCACCGGTTCCATGTAGGCGAACGGCGTCACACGCCCGGTGCGACCGACGCTCACGCGGATGTCGAGCAGCTTGGTGGTGGCCTCCTCCGGCGGGTACTTGAACGCGACCGCCCACCGCGGGGCCCGCGACGTGGAACCGAGACGCCGGTGCAACGCCATCTCGTCGACCTTGACGACCAGGCCGTCGATCTCGTGCTCGACGTCGTGCCGGTGCTCGTCCCAGTACTTGACCTTGTCGACCACGGCGTCGATGCCGACGACCCGCGAGGTGTGCGTCGACACCGGCAGCCCCCACGCCGCGAGCGCGGTGTACGCCTCGTACTGCCCCGCGGGGTCGAACCCCTCGGTGCGACCGAGACCGTGGCAGATCATGCCGAGCCGCCGCCGCGCGGTGACCGCCGGATTCTTCTGCCGCAGTGAGCCCGCCGCCGAGTTGCGCGGATTCGCGAAGGGCGCCTTGCCCTCCTCCACCAGCGACGCGTTGAGGGCCGCGAAGTCTTCGAGCCGGAAGAACACCTCGCCACGCACCTCGAGCAACGCCGGGATCGGGTATTCGTCACTGGGCGTGAGGGTTTCGGGGATGTCCGAGATGGTGCGCGCGTTGAGCGTGACGTCCTCGCCGGTGCGCCCGTCGCCGCGCGTCGCGGCGCGGACCAGCTTGCCGTTCTCGTACACGAGGTTGAGCGCGACGCCGTCGATCTTGACCTCGCACAGGTAGTGCAGATCCGGACCGGTCTCGGCTTCC
This sequence comes from Prescottella agglutinans, assembly GCF_004011865.1. Taxonomy (GTDB): domain Bacteria; phylum Actinomycetota; class Actinomycetes; order Mycobacteriales; family Mycobacteriaceae; genus Prescottella; species Prescottella agglutinans. The sequence continues at coordinate 430,425 of NZ_RKLP01000001.1, forward strand.
ACGCGGCCGGCCCAGGTGCGCAGCTCGTCGTAGTCGAAGACGTTGTCGAGACTGAGCATTCGCTCGAGATGGTCCACCGCGGTGAAGTCTGTCGAGAAGCCGCCGCCGACGAGCTGGGTCGGCGAGTCCGGGGTCCGCAGATCCGGGTGGCGCTCCTCGAGGGCGTTCAGTTCACCGAGGAGTTGGTCGAACTCGCCGTCCGAGACGATCGGCGAATCGAGCACGTAGTACCGGAACTGGTGGTTGCGCACGACCTCGGCCAGCTCCTGCCAGCGTTCGTGGTCCTCGGCGCTCGCGGGCTCCACCACGGCGTCGGACGGGCTGGTCATGGCGGTGACGGCTTCGTTCTGGTCCACCTGGGAAGGCTATCGCAGCCTGGCGACAGTTTTCGCCGTCGCGGGGCACCGCCCGAACGGGAACCGACGTACCGCTCCGGGCCCGAAAACGTGCCGTGAACTCCCGTTCAGGACTTCTCGTCGGGGTCGGCCCCGTCCGCGAAGGCCCGGGTCAGCTCGTTCGCCGACCGCAGCGCCGCACGGGCCCATTCGAGGCTCGCGCCGGCCAGTCCGCAACTCGGCGTGACGGTGACGCGCGACGACAGCAGTTCCCGCGAGAAGCCGAGTCGGTCGAGCAATCGGGTCGCCGGCTCGGCCAGCTCCCGCCATCCGGGCGCGCGGTCCGGCGCGGTCGTCGGCACCAGACCGAACGCCAGGTCGACGCCCGCGTCGAGCAGTTCCCCCACGCCGTCGAGATCCGACGTCCGCAGCGCGCTCACGTCGAAGCCGACCATCGCGGCGCCGCTGCCGCGCAGCAGCGCCCACGGCACGTCGGACCCGCAGCAGTGCACCAGGACCGGCGCACCGACGCGTTCGATCGCACGTTGCAGGAGGTCGAGGGCCTCGGGCTCGGGCAGCGCCCGCGGGGCCTGCAAGATCGACACCCCAGGCAGCGAACCGGCGAGCACCGCCGGCAGCGCGGGCTCGTCCAGTTGGACCACGATGGGCGACTCGAGCCGCCGGGCGGCGGCGGCGACGTGGGCCGCGATCCCCTCGGCCAGCGACTCCGTCACGTCGCGCAGCGCGCCGCGATCGGTCAGCACCCGGTGCCCGCCGAACAGTTCCACCTGCGACGCGAGAGTCAGCGGGCCGACGGCCTGCACCTTCACCGGCTGATCGGTGCCGCGGCGCCCGGCCAGCTCCCACGCCTCTTCGAGCGCGTCCAGGTCGCGGGCCAGCAGGTCCCGAGCGGTCCGTGTGGCGGCGCCGACTCGCTGCGCCAGCCGATAGCCGGTGGTGGAGGTGTCGAGCGGCATGTCGACCAGCAGCGCCGCAGCCCGGCCGATCATGTCCGCGCCGATGCCCCGGGCCGGCAACTCCGGCAGATGCGGCAACGCGGGCAGTTCACCGACGACGATCTCCGCGGCGGCCCGGGGATCGGTGCCCGGCCAGGATCCGACACCCGTCGCGACACCGACGGGGATCCGCGCGTCCGTCACGTCCGATCCGACGGGGCGCCCGTGCCGGTACCGGCGATGGTGCCGCTGCCGATGACGACGTCACCGGCCTCGTCCGGGCGGTACAGCACGACGGCCTGCCCCTTCGCGACGCCGGTCAGCGGCTCCGACAACTGGACCACGATGCCGCCGTCGACTTCCTCGGCCACGGCGCGGGCGGTGCCCCCGTGGGCACGCACCTGCACGACGCACTCGATCGGGCCGACGGGCGCCTGCCCGGACGTCCAGATCGCACGGTCGGCGGAGATGGTCCACACCTTCAGGCGCTCGGCCGAACCGACCCGCACCGTGCCCGTCTCCGGTTCGATCGCCGTCACGTACCGCGGCTGACCGTCCGCCGCCGGGCCCTGCACACCGAGACCCTTGCGCTGGCCGATCGTGAAGCCGTGCACGCCCTCGTGCTTCGCGAGGACCTCGCCGGTGTCGGCATCGACCACCGCGCCCGGACGGATCCCGATCTTCGCACCGAGGAACGCGCGGGTGTCCCCGGACGGGATGAAGCAGATGTCGTGGCTGTCCGGCTTGTTCGCGACCGCGAGTCCGCGCTCGGCGGCCTCGGCGCGAATCTGCTCCTTCGGGGTGTCCCCGACCGGGAACATCGCCCGCGACAACTGGGCGGCGGTCAGCACCGCGAGCACGTAGGACTGGTCCTTGTCGGCGTCCACCGCGCGGCGCAGCACGCCGTCGTCGAGCCGCGCGTAATGGCCCGTCGCGACGGCGTCGAACCCGAGCGCCATCGCCCGGTCGGCCAGCGCCGAGAACTTGATCTTCTCGTTGCAGCGCAGGCACGGATTGGGAGTCTCGCCCGCCGCGTACGACTCGACGAAGTCGTCGATCACGTCTTCCTTGAAACGATCCGCGAAGTCCCAGACGTAGAACGGGATTCCGAGCACGTCGGCCGCCCGCTTGGCGTCGCCGGCGTCCTCCTTGGAACAGCATCCGCGCGAGCCGGTACGCAGGGTCCCCGGCGCGGTCGACAGCGCCAGGTGCACGCCGACGACGTCGTGGCCGGCCGCCACCGCGCGGGCCGCGGCCACCGCGGAATCCACGCCGCCGCTCATCGCTGCCAGAACTCGCATCTAACGATCCCCTCCGTTCGTTCCCCGGGCGCCGGCACTGGCCAGTCCGGCGGCGCGGGCACGTTCGATCACCTGAGGCAACGCGGACAGCAGGGCCTCGACGTCTCGCTCGGTCGACGTGTGTCCCAACGAGAAACGCAGGGACCCGCGCGCGACGACGGGGTCGACCCCCATCGCCGTCAGCACGTGACTCGCGCTCGCGACACCGGCCGTACACGCCGAACCGGTCGAGCATTCGACGCCCGCGACGTCGAGCAGCATCAGCAGCGAGTCGCCCTCGCAACCGGGGAAGGTGAAGTGCGCGTTGCCCGGAAGTCTGCCGGCGCCGACCGGACCGTTGAGGACCGCGTCCGGCGCGATGCGACGCACGCCCTCGATCAGGCTGTCCCGCAACGAGATCAGCTCGGCGCTGCGCGCCTCCATCTCGGACGTGGTGATCCGCAGCGCCGAGGCGAGCCCGACGATCGACGCGGTGTCCTGGGTGCCGGATCGCAGATCCCGCTCGTGACCGCCGCCGTGCAGCAGCGGCACACACGGCACCTGACGGCCGAGCAGCAGCGCGCCGACGCCCTGCGGACCGCCGAGCTTGTGTCCGGCGATGCTCAGCGCGGACAGCCCGCTGGCCGCGAAGTCGACCGGCAGGTGGGCCGCGGCCTGGACCGCGTCGCTGTGCATCGGGACGTCGTACTCGGCGGCGACGGCCGCGATCTGTGCGATCGGGTTGATCGTGCCGATCTCGTTGTTGGCCCACATCACCGTGACGAGCGCCGTCTCCTCGGCGTGCACGGCCAACTCGGCCCGCACGACATCGGGATCCACCGCGCCGCTCGCGTCCACCGGCAGCCACGTCACCTGCGCGCCCTCGTGCGCGACGAGCCACTCGACGGCGTCCAGCACCGCGTGGTGCTCGACGGCACTCGCAAGGATGCGGGTCCGCCTGGGATCGGCGTCGCGCCGCGCCCAGAAGATGCCCTTGACGGCGAGGTTGTCGCTCTCGGTGCCGCCGGAGGTGAAGATCACCTCGGACGGTCGGGCACCGAGGCACGCCGCGATGGACTCGCGGGACTCCTCGATCCGGCGCCGGGCCGACCGGCCCGAGCCGTGCAGCGACGAGGCGTTACCCACCGTGGCGAAGATCTCGGTCATCGCCTCGATCGTGGCCGGATACATGGGTGTGGTCGCGGCATGGTCGAGGTAGACCGCAGAGCTGTGGGCAGACGAGATCATGGCCCGTCAAGGATAGCCCTTCGCCCGGAACCGGCACGTCGGCGGACATCCGCTTCACGCGGCGTGCTCGCTGCGACCACCCTCCAGCCCGGCGAGGAGGCGCCGCGCGTCCCGGTCGGGGGCGCGCCGCACGTGCTGCTCACACCGCTGCGCGAGTTCGCGGCGGCACGATCCCGGGTCCTGACGTGCACCGACGACGACCTCGGCCCACAGTCCCCGGCTGCGCAGGACCCGCCGCATCGCGGAGACGATGCCCTCGTCGCCGACGAAGCCCGGTCCCGTCGTCCGGCCGCCCGAGGCATCGACGTAGTCGATCGACACCGGCAGGACCGGGCGCTCGGCGTCGACGGCGGCCTGGAACAGCGCCGGCCGGAACCGACCGAACGACCGACCGCACCACGTGGTGCCCTCCGGGAACACGATCACCGTCTCGCCCTCGATCAGCCGGTCCCGCACCACCGCGACGGTCGCCGGCAGCGCGAGCAGGCTGTCGCGCACGATGGGGATGACACCGGCCCGGCGGGCCACCCCGCCCAGCAGCGGCCACGCGACCAGATCGGCCCGCGCCACGAACCGCCCGGGCACCACGGCCGCCAGCACCAGGATGTCGAGCCACGACACGTGCCCGGCCACGACCAGCACTCCCCCGCGGGCCCCGTCCACCCGACCCGTGACGTCGAGCCGGATCCCGATGCCCCGCAACGCCGTCCGCGCCAGCAGACGATGTACGGCGCACCGTCGCCGGGCGGGCAGCAGCCGCACCACCGGCAGCACCAACGAGCACGACGCCACCGCGACCAGCGCGATCCAGCGACCGCACGCCGTCGGGATCGACACCCGCGCGGGCCGCTGCGGCAGACACCCCGCCCCGCACGGACTGGTCGGCACCCAGGGGTGGCTCACGCCGCGGCCTCGATCGTCGCCGACGCCCGCCGCAGCCGTTCCAGGTAGCGGACGTCGGCGCCGTGCAGGCTCTGCAACGCCACGAAGTCCGCCACCCCGAAGTCCGGATCGTGTGCGGGTTCGCCGCAGATCTTCGCGCCCAACCGCAGGTAGCCGCGCAGCAGTGGCGGCACCGCCGGACGCGGGGGCGGGGCGATGTCGTCGAGCGCCCGCCCGTCCACCCGGACCGGGCGCAGCGGGCGCACCCACCGCGAACGGTCCGCGGCATGCCGGTCGAGCAGGAAGTCTCGCACGGCCCGCACGTTCGCGCCGGCCACCGCGTCCGGCCGGTCCTGCATCGGCACCGAGACGCACCCCATGACGGTGTCGTGCCCCGTCAACTGGAGGTAGTGGAGGATGCCCGCCCACATCAGCGCCAGCACCGACCCCGAGCGGTGCGCCGTGTCGACGCACGCGCGTCCCATCTCGACGACACGGTGCGCGGCCGGATCGAGCGTGGAGAGATCGAACTCGGTGGCGGTGTAGTAGCCGCCGGCCGCGAGGGCGCCGTCCGGCGGCAGCATGCGGTAGCAGCCGACGAACTCGTCCGAGAAGTTGTCCCGGACCAGCAGGTGGTCGCAGAAGTCGTCGAACCGGTCGACGTCGCGGGCGTCCGGCGACTGCGGGATCACGAACCCCGGTTCGGCGGCGAACACCCGGTAGCGCAGCCGCTGCGCGGCCTCGCGGTGCTCACGGTCGGAGGAGACGAGGAGGGAGTAGCGGGGCCCGTCGATCTCGGGCGCCGGCAGGGAACAGACGGTCTCGACGAGCGGCGAAGTTGTCATGGCGCAGGTCTATCGAGCGCGAGCAGCGCTGGGGCGTCGGCTCCGTGTCGCGTCGGTGCAGGTTCGGTGAACGTGCCGCGCCGCGCACGAATTGACGCCCCGCGCGCACGATCGAGCGCGCGGGAGGCAACTTCGCGCGCGGGACCGCTGTGGACAGACCGAGTTGTCCACAGGTCGGCGCAAGGGCCTCGCGCTCCCCTCCCCCTGTCGACGAACATCGACGTCATGACCGAGCCGACACCGCCGGTGCTGCGCCGACGCGACGCGATCGCCCGCGGTTACACCGACTCCGAGATCCGCGCCCTCTGCCGCACCGGAGGCCTGCGCCGCCTGCGTCCGGGCACGTACCTGAGCGGTGACGTCCACACCGCACTCGGTCCGGAACAACGGCACCTCGAACTGGTCCGGGCGACGCTGCCAGGAGTGAGCACGGACGCGGTCGTCAGCCACCAGTCCGCGGCCGCTCTCCACGGCCTGTCGCTGTGGAGCGTTCCGCTGGACCGAGTCCACGTGACGCGCGACCTGACCGGCGGTGGACGCCGCACCCGACACCTGCATCTGCACTGCGCACCGCTCCCGGACAGGTTTGTCACCATCTGTGACGGAATCCGCCTGACGACGGTCACACGCACGGTCGCAGACCTCTGCCGGACCGCGTCGTTCGAGGCGGCGGTCACCGCCGGCGACTCGGCCTTGCACGCGGCGACGCTCGGCCGCGGTGACGTGTCGGACGCCCTGGCCTATGCCGTCGGACGGCCCGGCTATCCGGCCGCGGTGCGGGCCGTCGGGTTCCTCGACGGACGCAGCGAGAGCGTCGGCGAGTCGCGCAGTCGCATCGCCCTGTCCGCACTGGGGCTACCGATTCCCGAACTGCAGGCATCGCTGCTGGGCCCGGACGGCCACCTACTCGGGCGCGTCGACTTCCTCTTCGCCGACGCCGGCGTGGTCGGCGAGTTCGACGGGAAGGTGAAGTACGGCAATTACCTTCGCCCAGGCGAGGATCCGGGCGACGCCGTTTTCGCGGAGAAGCAGCGCGAGGACCGGATCCGCGACGCCGGCTGGGAAGTGGTGCGGTGGACCTGGCGGGACCTGGACCGCCCGGCGGTGATCGGCGAGCGAATCCGTCGGGCAATGACGCGACGCGGCGGACGACCTCGACCACTGGGCACGGTGCTGCGCGCGAAGTGACGCCCAGCGCGCACGATTGCGCGCGCGGGAGACGAATCTGCGCGCAGCCGTGAGCCCGTCCGACGAAACGCAAAACCCCCGCCACCGGTGCCGGTGACGGGGGTTTCGGGAGCCTCGGGGCCTGGATCAGCCCTTGTGAGCCTTGACGGCCTCGGTCAGCTGCGGTGCGACGTTGAACAGGTCGCCCACGACGCCGAAGTCCGCGATCTCGAAGATCGGGGCCTCTTCGTCCTTGTTGACCGCGACGATGGTCTTCGAGGTCTGCATGCCGGCGCGGTGCTGGATGGCACCGGAGATGCCGAGCGCGATGTACAGCTGCGGCGAGACCGTCTTACCGGTCTGACCGACCTGGAACTGGCCCGGGTAGTAGCCGGAGTCGACCGCGGCACGCGAGGCACCGACGGCGGCACCGAGCGAGTCGGCGAGCGCCTCGACGACCGAGAACTTGTCGGCCGAGCCGACGCCGCGGCCACCGGAGACGACGACCGACGCCTCGGTGAGCTCCGGACGGTCGCCACCGACGATCGGCTCACGCGAGACGATCTTGACGGCACCCTCGTCTTGGGCCGGAACCTCGACGACGACCTGCTCGCCGGCAGCGGCCTGCGGCTGGGCCTCGACGGCACCCGGGCGGACCGAGATGACCGGAACCTCGCCGTTGGCCTTGGCCTCGACGGTGAACGCGCCACCGAAGATCGAGTGGACGGCGCTGCCGTCGGCCCGGACGTCGACGACGTCGGACAGCAGGCCGGAGCCGATGCGAGCCGCCAGGCGACCGGCGACCTCCTTGCCCTCGGTGCTGGCGGCGAGGATGACGGCGGCGGGGCTGGCGGTCTCGACCAGGCCGGCGAGGACGTCGACCTTCGGGGTCACGAGGAAGCCCTCGATGTCGTCGGACTCGGCGACGTAGATCTTCGCGGCACCGGCGGCGGCCAGCGCGTCGGCCAGCTTGGCGGCGGTGCCGGCCGGGCCGGCGACGACGGCGGACGGCTCACCGAGCGCGCGAGCGGCGGTGAGGAGTTCGGTGCTGACCTTCTTGAGCGCACCCTCGGCGTGCTCGACGAGCACCAGTACTTCTGCCATTGCTTACTTCTCCCTGTCTTGTCTGCTGGTCTCGAGGGGGCTCGATCAGATGATCTTCTGGCCCACGAGGTACGCGGCGATCTTGGAGCCGCCGTCGCCCTCGTCGGAGACGCGCTCGCCAGCGGTACGGGGGGGCTTGGGGGTGGAGGCGGTGACGGTGGTGCCCGCGTTGGCGACACCCACGGTCTCCGGGTCGACGCCGAGGTCGGCCAGGGTGAGGACCTGAACTTCCTTCTTCTTCGCGGCCATGATGCCCTTGAAGGACGGGAAGCGCGGCTCGTTGATCTTCTCGGTGACCGAGACGATGGCCGGCAGGCCGGCCTCGAGGCCGAAGACGCCCTCGTCGGTCTCGCGCTCGCCGGTGACCTTGCCCTCGGCGACCGTGAGCTTGCGCAGCTGGGTCAGCTGCGGCAGGCCCAGGTACTCGGCGATGATGGCCGGGACGGCACCGATGCGGCCGTCGGTGGCCTCGTTGCCGGCGATGACCAGGTCGGCGGCCTCACCGTTCTCGAAGCTGATCTGGCCCAGGGCCGCAGCGAGCGTCCAGCCGGTCTGGATGGCGTCGGAGCCGTGCAGAGCCGGATCGTTGACGTGAACGGCCTTGTCGGCGCCCATGGACAGCGCCTTGCGGATGGCGTCGGTGGCGCGGTCGGGGCCGGCGCACAGCACGATCACCTCTCCGCCCTGGGCCTCCTTGATGAGGAGGGCTTCCTCGACGGCGCGCTCGTTGATCTCGTCGAGCACGGCGTCGGCGGCCTCGCGGTCAAGCGTGAAGTCGCCGTCGGTGAGCTTGCGCTCGGACCACGTGTCGGGGACCTGCTTGATCAAAACGACGATGTTCGTCATGGGTCTTCGTCGACCTCCTGTTTGTAGCTAGCTGATGATCGCGAGCAACTCCGCGACATGCCGAGCTCTCGTAAGCGTTTTCGTTGCACGTTGGCTGTGCGACAGATTACCCCACGGCAAGTTACCGGCCGGTAACTTAGGCGGAATCCGGTCTCACCATAACCGCCGACGAGCGCTTTCACGGCTGTGATGTGGACCACCCCGACGGTTGTCCGGTCCGATGCCACTAACCTCGCTGAGGTGAGCGAATCCACAGTTGGTTCCACGACCGAGCGCACCGACGCATCCGACGAGGCGTCCACGCTGCCGTTGACCGGCGAACGCACGGTGCCCGGAATCCCCGAGGAGAACTACTGGTTCCGGCGCCACGAGGTGGTCTACCGCGACCTCCTCCCCCGCTGCGCCGACCGCACCGTGCTCGAGGCCGGATCGGGAGAAGGCTACGGCGCCAACATGATTGCCGACGTAGCGACCAAGGTCACAGGACTCGACTACGACACCTCGGCCGTCGAACACGTCCGCGCCCGCTACCCCCGCGTGGAGATGCTGCACGGCAACCTCGCCGAGCTGCCGCTCGAGGACGGGTCCGTGGACACCGTCGTCAACTTCCAGGTGATCGAACACCTGTGGGATCAGGCTCAGTTCCTGCGCGAGTGCCACCGCGTGCTGCGCCCCGGCGGCGAGCTGCTCGTGAGCACCCCCAACCGGATCACGTTCTCCCCCGGCCGCGACACCCCGCTCAACCCGTTCCACACCCGCGAGCTCAACGCGGCCGAACTGACCGAACTGTTGGTCGAAGCCGGGTTCCGGGTCGCGATCATGACCGGCGTCCACCACGGTCCGCGGCTGCGTGAACTCGACGCCAAGCACGGCGGATCCTTCATCGACGCCCAGATCGAGCGTGCCCTCGCCGGCGAGCCGTGGCCGGAGGAGCTCACGCGCGACGTCGAGGGCATCGGTGTGGACGACTTCGTGCTGCGCGAGGCCGACATCGACGACAGCCTCGACCTCGTCGCGGTCGCGATCAAGGATCCCCTGAAATGACCAGCGCGACCGGCGCTGCCGTGACGAAGACCGAGCCGGGCATGTTCTGCCTGGTCCTGCACTCGCATCTGCCGTGGCTCGCGAACCACGGCCGCTGGCCCGTGGGCGAGGAGTGGCTGTACCAGTCGTGGGCGGCGACGTACCTGCCGGTGACGTCGGTGCTGCGCCGACTCGCCGCGGAGGGCCGCACCCGGCTGCTCACGCTGGGCATCACCCCGGTGCTCGCGGCCCAGCTCGACGACCCGCACTGCCTCGACGGCATGCACCACTGGCTCGGCAACTGGCAGATCCGCGCGCACGAGGCCGCCGGGATGTCGTCGAAGTCACAGCGCGAATTGGGCGCGCGCGAGCACCGCGCGTCCGCTGCGGCGCTCGAGGACTTCGAGACCCGCTGGCGCCACGGCGGATCCGCAGTCCTGCGCGAACTGATCGACGCCGAGACGATCGAACTGCTCGGCGGACCGCTCGCGCACCCGTTCCAGCCGCTGCTCGACGAGCGGATGCGGGCGTTCTCGCTCACCGAAGGACTCGCCGACGCGCGGGCCCGCTGGGGCCACACCCCGGCCGGGATCTGGGCCCCCGAGTGCGGCTACACGCCGGGCATGGAACGCGGTTACGCCGCGGCGGGCGTGTCGCACTTCATGGTCGACGGCCCTGCGCTGCGCGGCGACACGTCGGCGGGCCGGCCGGTGTGGGACTCCGACGTCGTCGCGTTCGGTCGCGACCTGGAGGTGAGCTACCGCGTCTGGTCCCCGAAGACCGGTTACCCGGGCCACGCCGCGTACCGCGACTTCCACACCTACGACCACGACACCGGGCTCAAGCCCGCCCGGGTCACCGGCCGCACGGTGCCGTCGGAGAAGAAGGCGCCGTACGATCCGGCGCTGGCCGCGGTCGCCATCGACCAGCACGTCGACGACTTCGTCGAGACGGTGCGCCGACGCCTGCGCAGCGAGTCCGAGCGCGTGGGCCGGGACGCACTCGTCGTCGCCGCGTTCGACACCGAGCTGTTCGGGCACTGGTGGTTCGAGGGCCCGCAGTGGCTCGAGAAGGTGCTGCGCGCGCTGCCGGAGGCGGGCATCGAGGTCGGCACCCTCGCCGACGCCCGCGCCCGCGGTTACGTGGGCGAACCGGTCGAACTTCAGGACTCGTCGTGGGGTTCGGGCAAGGACTGGCGGGTGTGGGCCGGCGACCAGGTACAGGACCTGGTCCAGCTCAACGCCGAGGTGGTGCAGACCGCGTTGGACACGATCGACAAGTCCCGCGATGCCAACCCGGAACACCCCGAACTTCGCAATCGGGTCCACGACCAGATGTTGCGTGAGACGCTGATGACGGTCTCGAGCGACTGGGCGTTCATGGTCAGCAAGGACTCGGCAGCCGGGTACGCGCGCGACCGGGCCCACAAGCACGCCCACGCGTTGCGGGAGATCGCCGACGCCGTCGCGTCCGGTCGGGACGACGTCGCCCGTCGTCTCGCCGCCGGATGGAACGCCGCCGACGGTCTGTTCCCCGCACTCGACGCGCGGCGCCTGCCCGGTCCCCTGACTGAAACAGCCGCATTCGCTGGGAGCAAGTGATGAGAGTTCTGATCGTCTCGTGGGAGTACCCGCCCGTCGTGGTGGGCGGGCTGGGGCGACATGTCCACCATCTCGCCACCGAACTCGCCGCGGCCGGCCACGAGGTGGTCGTGCTGGCGCGGCGACCGTCGGGCACCGACCCGTCCACGCATCCCACGACGACGGAGATCGCCGACGGCGTGCTGGTGGTCGCCGTCGCCGAGGATCCGCCGCACTTCGTGTTCGGTGAGGACATGCTGGCGTGGACGCTGGCGATGGGGCACGCGATGGTCCGCGCGGGGGTCGCCCTGTCGAAGGAGGGCATCGGCGAGGGCTGGCAGCCCGACGTCGTGCATGCGCACGACTGGCTGGTGGCGCACCCGGCGATCGCGCTCGCCGAGTTCTACGACGTCCCGCTGGTCTCGACGCTGCACGCGTCGGAGGCCGGCCGGCACAGCGGCTGGCTGTCGGGCCGGGTGAACCGTCAGGTGCACTCGGTGGAGTGGTGGCTCGCCAACGAGTCCGACTCGATCATCACGTGCTCGGCCTCCATGGAGGACGAGGTCACCGAGCTCTACGGCCCGGAACTGCCGCCGATCACGGTGATCCGCAACGGCATCGACGTCACCACGTGGAGCTACCGCCCCCGCGCACCGCGGTCGGGGCCCGCGACGCTGCTGTACGTGGGACGACTCGAGTACGAGAAGGGCGTGCAGGACGCGATCGCCGCGCTGCCGCGGATCCGCCGCAGCCATCCGGGTACCACGCTGGCGATCGCCGGCGAGGGCACCCAATTCGAGTGGCTGCAGCAGCAGGCCCGCGCCCACCGCGTCGCCCGGTCGGTGACGTTCCTCGGCAACCTCGACCACGAGGAGTTGCTCGGCTGGCTGCACGGCGCCGACGCGATCGTGCTGCCCAGCCGGTACGAGCCGTTCGGGATCATCGCGCTCGAGGCTGCGGCCGCGGGCACCCCGCTGATCGCGTCGACCGCCGGCGGGCTCGGCGAGGCCGTCGTCGACGGCGCGACCGGACTGTCGTTCGCGCCGGGCGACGTGGAGGGCCTCACCTCCGCGGTCCGGGAGACGCTCGACGATCCGGCCGCAGCGCAGATTCGGGCGCGTGCGGCACGCGATCGACTGACCGCCGACTTCGACTGGGGCAAGGTGGCCGAGGAGACCGTGCAGGTGTACTCAGCGGCCAAGCGGCGGGTCCGGCACCCGTTGGCGCGGCCGGAGATTCCCGAGCGCCCGCTACCCGGTCGGTAGCGGGCCCCCGGTCCGGCTCACTTCGCGGCAGCCGCCCCGTTGCCGTTCACGGCGGCGGGATCGGCCGCGTTCTTCTTGCGGGCGATGTCCTCGAGGGCGGCGATGTACTTCGCCCGCTCCTCGGCCCCGGACTCCCAGTCGACGCGGCGGTTCTTCACGGCCTTCGCCGGGGAACCGACCGCGATGCTGAAGTCGGGGATGTCGCCCTTGACCACGGCGTGTGCACCCAGCACACAGCCGCGGCCGACACGCGTGTTGCGCAGCACCGTGACCTTCGCGGCGATCCACGTGTCGGGTCCGATGCGGACCGGGCCCTTGACGATGCCCTGGTCCTTGATCGGCATCGTCACGTCCTCGGTCCGGTGGTCGAAGTCGCAGATGTAGCACCAGTCCGCGACGAGGGTCGACGCGCCGATCTCGATGTCGATGTAGGTGTTGACGACGTTGTCCTTGCCGAACACGACCTTGTCGCCGATCCGCAGCGAACCCTCGTGGCAGCGCAGGGCATTGCCGTCACCGATGTGAACCCACTTGCCGATCTCCATCCGCGAGAGCCCGGGCGTGGAGTGGATCTCGACGTTCTTGCCGAGGAAGACCATGCCGCGGGTGATGATGTGCGGGTTCGCGAGTTTGAACTTCGCCAGGCGGTAGTAACGGACCAGGTACCACGGTGTGTACGCCTTGTTCGCCATGACCCACTTCAGCGAGGCCAGCGTCAGGAATCGGGCCTGCTCACTGTCCCGACGTCGAGATCCGCGCCACCTCGAGCGCAACGGTGCGCCCCACATGCTCGTCATGACACACAAGCCTACGGATCGCGACTGTGCGCCCCGTCACGTGCCCTCGGTGTCGGTTACGCGGCACGCCGTCCGACGCCGCGTTCACCCCACGCCTGTCCGCTCCAGGATCGACTCGCCCAACCCGGGCTGACGGTGACGTGACGCTTCCCGGCCCGCTGCCGCCCCCCTCGCGGCACCCAGTCGTGCGCGACCAGCCAGGCGGTCACGGCCCCGACCGCGGCGGTGACGAGCATCGCGACGACCGACGCCATCACGAGGCCCACGGCACCGGCGATCCCGGCGACGAGGAGTATCGCGACGACGCGGCCCGCCGACGGGGAACCGAGCAGATAGTCGTCCTGCGAATCGGATACGACGGGAGATTTCGCTCGCGTGTCGGGCGCCGCCGGAGGATCGCCGGCCTCACGCGTATCAGGTTCCCGCGCCTGTACTTCGGATTCCGTCCCCGCTCCCGGCTGCATGAAACCATTAGACACAATTGCCCGTGCCGTGTCGCAGTGAAATTAGATAAACGATCGGCAACAATCGGCGGACACGCGAATTGCATGATTGACGTTCACGCCAATCGGACAGTTCAGCCGCGCAGTGCGTTCTCCACGGAAACGTGCGGCAGAGCGTGCGCGAGCGCGACAGGCCCGTGCGTCACCTGCCCGGACCAGGTGTTGAGCCCCATCGCGAGTGCCGGATCGTCCCGCATCGCCGCGCGCCAACCCTTTCCGGCGACCGCCGACACGAACGGCAGGGTGACATTTACCAAAGCGTGGGTGGATGTATGGGGAACGACGCTCGGCATATTGGGAACGGCGTAAATAATAGAATTGTGAACTACATAGGTAGGTCGGTCGTGAGTGGTGGGCCGTGAATCCTCGAAGCACCCGCCCTGATCGATCGCCACGTCCACCAGCACGCTCCCCGGCAGCATCCGGGACACCTGCTCGGACGAGACCAGATGCGGCGCGCGGGCCCCGTGCACCAGGACCGCTCCGATCACCAGGTCGGCGTCGGTCAGCGTCTGCTCCAGCTCGGTGCGCGTCGACACCGCCGTCGAGATCCGGGACCCGAACCGCACGTGCGCGGCCCGTAGACGTTCGACGTCGCGGTCCAGCACCGTCACCCGGGCGCCCATGCCGACCGCGACCGCCGTCGCGTGCGTCCCGGCGCTGCCCGCGCCGATGACGACGACCCGGGCCGGCTGGACTCCCGGCACCCCGCCGAGCAGGATGCCTCGCCCGGAGCCGGTCCCCGCGGCCGACGCCTGCAGCGCGTGCGCACCCACCTGGGTCGCCAGGCGACCGGCGACCTCACTCATCGGCGCCAGCAGCGGCAACGACCCGTCGGGCCGTTCCACCGTCTCGTACGCGATCGCGGTGACACCGCTCGACAACAGCGCCTCCGTGCACTCGAGCGACGCGGCCAGGTGGAGGTAGGTGAACAGGACCTGCCCGCGTCGCATCGACTCGTACTCCGGCGCGAGCGGTTCCTTGACCTTCACCACGAGGTCGGCCTCCGCCCACACGTCCTCCGCGCGGTCGAGGATTCGTGCACCGGCGGCGACGAACTCGCCGTCGGGCATCGACGAGCCCACCCCGGCCCCACGTTCGACGAGTACGTCGTGCCCCTGCACGCGCAACTCGTTCACCGCGAGCGGAGTGAGCGCGACCCGGAGCTCCCCGTTCTTGATCTCCTTCGGCACACCAATTCTCATGATGTCTCCTCCGCCGGAACGGATCCGTGAGCGCCCACTGCAACGGCCGATGGTGGGCCTGCATCGAGGGTCCCACGAAATGCGCCGGGGCGGTTCGCCGACGCCGAATCGTGGCCGGGATAGTCTCTGGTCCGACCAGATTCCGATTCGAGGAGATCCAATGCGGCGTGCCCTCAGGTCGTCGGCGGCAGCGCTGACGGCGATCTCGGCCCTCCTTCTCACAGGATGTGGCGGGGATTCCGGCACCGAGAACGTCTTCGGCGCGGGCGGATGGCCGGGGATGCACTCCGACGCCCGCAACAGCGACACGAGTGCGGTGACGGGCGCGCGCTCGCTCGACCTCTCGTGGACCCGGCCGATAGGGGGTCCGACACCCACCCGGGCGACGGTCGCCGCGAGCGGTCAGATCTTCCTCACCTCGCAGGCCGAGCAGGGCTGCAATCTGCTGTCGTTCCAGATCGAGTCCGGCCGCAAGCGCTGGTGCAACCGCATCGGCCCCGGCGCCGCCATCTCGTCGCCCGTCGTGGACGGCGCCACCAACGTCTACGTGGGCGAGGAAGGCGCGATGAGCTCGTTCAACGAGCACGGCCAGTTGCGCTGGCGCACACCGGTCACCGGAACTCCGCTGTCCGCGCAGTTCACCGGCGACGGCAACCTGCTCTTCGTCACCCAACTGGGCCAGATCAACGTGCTCGATCCGCAGACCGGCTTCAAGGTGGTCCCCTCGTACGACCTGATCCCGCCGGCGTCGTACACGCAGGGCGCGAACATCGAACCGGTGCCCAACGGACTCGGCCTCGACCAGTGCTTCGACGGCGCGTCGCCGTGCCCGGTCCCGAACTCCCCCGCGCTCGACCTGAGCAGCGGCCGGTTCGTCTTCACGTTCTGGCGGCCCGGTGCGGCGCAGGCGGACCTCGTTGCGATGCGCTACACCGGCGGTGAGGACCCGAAGATCGACCAGGACTGGTCCACGAGCACCGTGCAGGGCGGGAGCCCGGCCGGCCCGGTGCTGTCGGCCGACGGAAAGACGGTGTACGGCAACGACAATGCCGGCCACCTGTGGGCGGTGGACGCCGAATCCGGATCTCCGAAGTGGAGCCACGACCTCGGCTACCGACCCCTGGGCGGCCCGTCCGTCTCGGCCGACGGACTGATCGTCCCGGCCGGCGGCGAGAACGGACGACTGTTGGCCCTGCGGGACCGCGGCGACAGCGCCGAAGTGGCGTGGGAGCGCGGCGATCTGCTGCAGGTGGGTGCTCCGGCCCAGGCCGCCGGCGCGACCGGGTACACGACGGTGCGCGACGGCGACAGCGGGGTCGCGCTGCTCACGTTCGACACGAAGACCGGCGAGACGCTCGACCAGGACGCGTTGCCCGGCGCCACCGGCTTCACCGCGGGCACCTCGATCGGGCCGGACGGCGAGGTCCTCACCCCGACGCTGATCGGCGAACTGTTCGTCCTGAAGCAGTAGGGCGGCCGGTCAGTCCCGCGCCGCGCACACGAAGGCGAAGGGGGTGCGCCCGATTCGCGTGAGCACCACCGACAGTGGGGTGGTGCCCCGCAGCTTCAGGCGTGGCCGCAGCACGGCCGGGTCCACGTCGAGGCCCCGCACGAGGATCTCGGCCGAACCGCAGTCGCGCGCCGCCAGTTCCTGCCGCAGCGCCTTCTCGGTGTACTTGAGCCGCGCCAGCACCCGGAACCCGCGCACCCCGTCAGGGACGCTGTCGCCGGTCAGGTACGCGATCCGGGGGTCGAGTTGCCACAGCCCGTGCCGGGCCGCGTAGTGGCGAACCAGGCCCGCGCGCACGACCGCGCCGTCCGGGTCGACGATCCACTCCCCCGGTTCCCGCTCGGGGATGTCGTCCGACTCGGCATCGGTGATCTCCCACGCCGTCCCGTCCGAGCGCAGCACGCTCGCACGACGCCGCACGCCGGCGCCGGACAGCCCCGGCGACCACAGGCAGGCCTCGCGCACACCGCCGTCGAGCGAGACGATCTCCACCTCGCCGTCCCAGTCGAGACGATCGAAATCCAGTCCGGGTGCGCACTTGACCGCGAGATCACGCCCCGCGTAGACGTCGAGCAGGTCCGGCAGCGGCGGCATCAACGCCGCCGGGTCGTACGTCCGCTTGCCACCCGACCGCCGCGCCGGGTCGGCGATCACGACGGTCTCGCGCGTGCACGGGCGCAGCGCGTCGGCCCGCACCAGCGTCGCGCCGGGCACGTTGTGCGCGGCCATCGCCAGCCGCACCGGGTCGAGGTCGCTGCCGATCACGGTGTCCGCCAACGGGACCAGCGCCGACAACTCGGCACCGATCGAACACGTGACGTCGTGGACCCGCCGGCCCGCCAACCGGGCGCCGCGATGTCGCGCGACGGCCAGCGGCGTCGCCTGCTGCAGCGCGTCGTCGGTGAACAGCCACGTCGCGGCGCCGTGCAGCTTGGCCTCCGCCTTGCGTCGCAGCAGCACCGTCTCGACGATCAGGCCGGCCCGGTCACCGAAACGCGCACGCGCCCGGCCGATGTCGGCCAGACGCGTGCGCGTGGACAGCTCCGACTCCGCCGTCTCCGCCAGCGCCGCGAGGCCTTCCTCGCTGCGCAGGTAGTCGACGTCGTCGATCGTGAAGTCGTATCCCAAAGCTCGTTCGGCTCAGTTCAGTCGGTGGCGCCCGGCTTCACGCCGGTGATCATCACGTTGTAGAAGAAGTTGCGCGGGACCACGTGCTGGAGCACCTTCTCGTCCACCCAGCTCAGCGTCTTGAAGCCGCCGAACGCGAACTTGGCCCAGCCCCAGCCCAGCTTCTCGGGCGGCACCGCGGCCTCGAAGGTGCGGACCGGCCAGCCGAGCAGTGCCGCGGCGAACTCCTCCGTCTTGGCCTTGACCTCGACGGCACCCGCCGACTTCGCGATGTTCTCGAGATCGGTGGGATCGAACGTGTGCAGATCGACGACGGCCTCGAGCGCGGCGGCGCGCGACGACTCGTCGAGCTCGGCCTGCGGACGGCGCCAGTCGGACAGGAACGGCAGCTTGGTGACGTTGGTGGTGGCCGCCCACGTCGCGCGACCGAGCCAGCGCGCGTAGAAGTTGCCGATCGTGCTGGGCTCGCCCGCGAAGACGAAACGGCCACCCGGCTTGAGCACGCGCAGCACCTCGCGCAGCGACTGCTCGACGTCCGGGATGTGGTGCAGCACCGCGTGTCCGACCACGAGGTCGAACGTGTCGTCCTCGTACGGGATCGTCTCGGCGTCCGCGACGCGACCGTCGACGGGCAGCCCGAGGTGCTCGGCGTTACGCAGCGCGACCTTGACCATGCCCGGGGACAGGTCGGTGACCGAACCGGTCTTGGCGACCCCACCCTGCATCAGATTGAGGAGGAAGAAGCCCGTGCCACAGCCCAGCTCGAGGGCCCGCTCGTACGGCAACGGCTGATCGCCGGCGACGGCGTCGAAGCGGCCACGCGCGTAGTCGATGCAGCGCTCGTCGTACGAGATGGACCACTTGTCGTCGTACGTCTCCGCTTCCCAGTCGTGGTACAGCACCTGGGCGAGCTTCGTGTCCTGCAACGCAGCCTCGACCTGTTCGGCCGTGGCGTGCGGGTTCGGTGCGGGATCTGTCGGGCTTGCAGTCATGCGAGGAATCCTACCGAAAGGTAAGCAATGAACAAGTTCTAGTTTTCGGCTCCGCCCTGGGCGATTTGCGCACTTGTCGATGCGGTCGGGATCCCGTGGACACCGACAAGTGCGCAAATCGCGGTAGGCGGCTACTTGCCGGTGAACTTCGCCTTGCCGGGGCCGTTCTCGACGAACGACTCCATGCCGATGGTGCGGTCGGCAGTCGCGAACAGCGACGCGAACAGGTGCTGCTCGATCTTCAGGCCCGTCGCCAGGTCGGTGTCGAGGCCCTGGTCGATGGCGGCCTTCGCGGCAGCGATCGCACGGCTCGCGGCGCCGGTGAACTGCGACGCCCACTTGCGCGCCGCGTTGTAGACCTCGTCCGGGGCGACCATCTCGTCGATGAGACCGATCGCCAGGGCCTCCTCGGCGCCGACGAACCGGCCCGTGAAGACCATGTCCTTGGCCTTGGCCGGGCCCACCAGCCGCGCGAGACGCTGCGTGCCACCGCCACCGGGGATGATGCCCAGCAGGATCTCCGGCACACCCAGCTTGACGTTGTCGCCGGCGATGCGACGGTCCGCGCCGAGCGCGACCTCGAGGCCGCCGCCGAGCGCGTACCCGGTGATCGCGGCGACCGTCGGCTTCGGGATGTCGGCGATCGCGCCGAGGGCGGACTGCAGGTCGGCGATGATCTCGCTCATCTGCACGAAGTCGAGTTCCGCCATCTCCTTGATGTCGGCGCCGGCGGCGAACACCTTCTCGCCGCCGTAGACGATGACGGCCTTGACCTCGGGATCGACGGTCGCCTGACGAGCCGCCGCCCGAATCTCCTCCTGCACCTGCCGGTTCAGGGCGTTCATCGGGGGACGCGCCAGACGGATGGTGCCGATACCTTCGGAAACCTCGAGGGTCACAAACTCAGACATGTGACCAACTTACTTGTCGGTACCCCACGGCAACGCTCCGGTGTCGTAGTAACCCTCGTCACCCGGGAACGAGACGCGCGGGTTGCCGTCCACGAAGCTCAGGACCGGCAGGATCGGCGAGATTTCCGGCTCCGCAGCGAGAATCGCGTCGACGCCGTCGAATCGGCCCAGCGCATCGAGCTGACTCCACGTGGGCGGCAACAGGACACTGCGACGCTCGCGCCAATCCTCGACGGCCGCAGCCGGTGTCCGCCACGCGACCTCGGCTGCCTCCGACGTCTCACCGTCGGCCAGCTGCCCCTCGGGCAGGACCGCGACGAAGAAGCGGGTGTCGTAGCGCCGACCCTCCTGCACCGGGGTGATCCAGTTCGCCCACGGGCGCAACAGGTCCGTGCGCAGGACGAGATTCTCCCGTGCCAGGAAGTCCGCGAACGACAACTCCCGCGACTCGAGTTGGCGGCGCGCCTCCGCGTAGCCACTGGTGTCGGCCACGACAGTGTCCTCGGTGGGCCCGGCGAGCAGGACCCCGCACTCCTCGAACGTCTCCCGCACCGCCGCGCACACCAGCGCCTTGGCGCGCGGTTCGTCGACACCGAACCGCTCCGCCCACCACGACAGCGACGGGCCCGCCCAGCGCACGTCCGCGACGCCGTCGCTCGGATCGACACCGCCGCCGGGGAACACCGTCATCCCGCCGGCGAACGCCATCCCCGCGACCCGCCGGAGCAGGAACACCTCGACGCCCGACGCCGCGTCGCGCACGAGCATCACGGTCGAGGCGTCCTTCGGCGCGGGGGCGGTGGCCGCGGTCCGCGTCTCGTCGAACATTCCGGCCTGCTGCGCGGCGCCGGAGGAGGAGGCGCCCGACTCTCGAGTAGTTCCCATACCGGGAACCTACGCCCCGAGTGACGGACGCCTCACCACCAGTCCCATCGCGCGGCAAGGCCCCGCGTGTCGCGGAGCCGTCCGGCCGGCGTCAGGCCCGATGCAGACCGGGGTGGCGGGTGCGGCGGGCGAAGTACCGGCCGTCGACACGGTCGAGGCTGATCGACTGGCTGAACGCCTCGCTGAGGTTCTCGGCGGTGATGACGTCGTCGAGCAGGCCCTGCGAGACGACCCGCCCCTCCGAGAGCAGCAACGCGTGCGTGAAGCCCGGCGGGATCTCCTCGACGTGGTGCGTGATGAGCACGGTCGCCGGCGAATCGGGGTCGGCGGCGAGATCGCCCAGGCGCGCGACGAGTTCCTCGCGACCGCCGAGGTCGAGGCCCGCGGCCGGCTCGTCCAGCAGCAGCAGCTCGGGATCGGTCATCAGGGCGCGGGCGATGAGCACGCGCTTGCGCTCGCCCTCGGACAGCGTCCCGTAGGTGCGCTCGGCGAGGTGCTCGGCGCCGAGGCTCTCGAGCATCTCGACGGCACGCTCGGTGTCCATGTTCTCGTACTGTTCGCGCCACCGGCCGAGCACCGCGTAGCCGGCCGAGACCACCAGATCCTGCACGACCTCGTCGGCCGGAACACGGTGCGCGAGAGCCGACGACGACAGCCCGATCCGCGGACGCAACTCGGTGACGTCGACGCGGCCGAGGGTCTCGCCGAGCAGCCGCGCGACACCGGCCGTGGGGTGGACCTCGGCGGCGGCGATGCGCAGCAGCGACGTCTTGCCCGCGCCGTTGGGGCCGAGTACGACCCACTTCTCGTCGAGCTCCACCTTCCAGGAAACCGGGCCGACGAGGGTCGCTCCGCCCCGGCGAATCAGGACGTCTTCGAAATCGATGAGGAGATCAGGATCTGGTTCCGACACAGCGACCATCTTCCCGTACGGGATTTCCACGGCGCCGACTGGACCGGACCTGCGTGTCGCCTACCGGATCACCGAACCGGCGCGATCACTGTCATCGAACCCGGCGCCACCTCGGTGAACCCGGCGTCGCGCACCGCGATCGCCCGGCCTGCGGCGACTTCGTCACACAGCGTGGCCCAGGCCTTCTCGTCGGCGTCCCGGACGGCGCAGCGGTAGCCGTCGGCCGCCCACGTGAGGGCCCGCTCCGGGGACATCGCACCGGCCAGGAGCATCGACGCGTGCCCGACCTGCGCGGCCGCCTTGCCGACGGTCATGCCGAGCGAGGCGTTCACCCACAGCGTGGGCGTCCCGGCCGGGACCGGTCCCGGCGCGTCGTGGTCGAGATCGGTGCCACCGATCTGCAGTTTCTTGATCCGCGGGTCGAGTTCGCCGACCCGTCCCGGCACCAGGGCCCGCGCCTGGGCGCCGCCGACGTCGACGGTCACCCCGTCGACGTCCTGCGCGGCGAGCCACTGCGCGCCGCGGGCCCGCCGGGCCACCTTGCGGATGCGGGCGTCGGTCCACTCCCGCAGCGCGTGCTGCCACGGTCCGGGCATACCGTCCGCATCGGGACCGACGCGGTCGTCGAGGCACAGCGCGACGGTCGCCGACGCCGCCGCGGCGAGCAGCGCGCTACGCGCGGGCGGGTCGGCCTTGGGGATGTGCAGCACGATCGGCATCGCCAGCACCTGCGCGGGATCCGCCGGGTCCGGTCGGTTGCCGTATCCGGCGGCCAGCACGGCGTGACGCGCCGCGAAACCGTCCCCCGTCAGGGTCATGGGATCGGCACGCGCCGCACGACACCGTCGACCGCGTCGGCGGCCTCGACCTCGTCGCGGGTCACGCCGAGCACGAACAGCACCGCGTCCAGGAACGGGTGCGACAGCGCGGTGTCGGCCACCTCGCGCAGCGCCGGCTTCGCGTTGAACGCGACACCGAGGCCGGCGGCGGTGAGCATGTCGATGTCGTTGGCGCCGTCACCGACCGCGAC
Source organism: Prescottella agglutinans (assembly GCF_004011865.1). Taxonomy (GTDB): domain Bacteria; phylum Actinomycetota; class Actinomycetes; order Mycobacteriales; family Mycobacteriaceae; genus Prescottella; species Prescottella agglutinans. Next base: position 452,830 of record NZ_RKLP01000001.1, read on the forward strand.
GGTCTGCTCCATCGGAACGCCGACCTCGGCCGCGAACTTGCGCAGCGCGGTGGCCTTGGCGGCGCGGTCGACGATGTCGCCGACGACGCGACCGGTGAGCTTGCCGTCGACGATCTCGAGCGTGTTGGCCTGGACGAAGTCGAGTTCGAGTTCGTGCGCGAGGCCCTCGATCACCTGGCGGAAGCCGCCCGACACGACGCCGCAGTGGTAGCCGAGGCGACGCAGGGTGCGGATGGTGGTGCGCGCGCCCGGCGTCAGCTGCAGATCGGCGGCGACGTCGTCGATGACGGACGCGTCGAGCCCGGCAAGGGTGGCGACCCGCTGGTGGAGCGATTCTGTGAAGTCGATCTCGCCGCGCATCGCCGCCTCGGTGACGGCGCGGACCTCGTCCTCGACACCGGCCCGTGCCGCGAGCATCTCGATGACCTCGCCCTGCACGAGGGTCGAGTCGACGTCGAAGACGATCAGACGCTTGGCGCGCCGGGCGAGTCCGCCGCGCTCGACGGCGACGTCGACGTTCTCGCCGGCCGCGACCTCCGCGAGGCCCGCCCGCAGCTGCGCGTCGGCCTCGGCACCGGTGCTCGACGCCGTGACCATCAGTTCGAGGCCGGTGACCGGGTAGTCGGCGACGCCGCGGATCGAATCGATGTTGGCGCCCTGCCGGGCCAGCTCACGCGACAGCGACCGGAACGCGCGGGCGCTGACGGGGCTGCCGAGGACGACGACCGCGTGGGTCGACACCTGCTGGCGGCCGGCCGGGTCGGCCCCGATCTCGACGTCGACGTTCATGCCCACGGTGTCCATGGCTTCCTCGAGTTCCTCCTGGAGGGACTCGGGGTCGGTGGGGCACTGCACGAGGACGCCGAGGGTGAGCCGACCACGGATCACCACCTGTTCGACGTCGAGGAGGCTCACGTCGTGACGCGACAACGCCGCGAAGAGCACCGACGTCACGCCGGGCCTGTCCGGACCAGTAACCGTCACCAGAACAGTGGCGTCTGACGCACCCACCGAGTAACTCCGTTCGTTTGCGCTCGAACAACGTGAAAGAAATACCGCCCCCATTCTGCCAAGTGGGGGTGGCGGCAACGGAAAGGCCCCGCCCGAGATTCGGGCGGGGCCTTCCGGTAGTGCAGGGACCTTCCGGTCCGTTAGGACTTGCTGTCCTCCAGGACCGCGGTGGCGTGCTTGCCGCCGTGTCCGATACCGACATGGGCCTCTTCGCGCATGCGGTCGACCATGTGCGGGTAGTGCAGCTCGAAGGCCGGACGCTCCGAACGGATCCGGGGCAGCTCGGTGAAGTTGTGCCGCGGCGGCGGGCAGCTGGTGGCCCACTCGAGCGAGTTTCCGTAACCCCACGGGTCGTCGACCTTGACGACCTCGCCGTAGCGGTAGCTCTTGAAGACGTTCCACAGGAACGGCAGCGTCGAGGCGCCCAGGATGAACGAGCCGATCGTGGAGATCGTGTTCAGCGTGGTGAAGCCGTCGCTCGGCAGGTAGTCCGCGTAGCGACGCGGCATGCCCTCGGCACCGAGCCAGTGCTGGACCAGGAAGGTGCTGTGGAAGCCGATGAACGTGGTCCAGAAGTGCCACTTGCCCAGGCGCTCGTCCATCATGCGGCCGGTCATCTTCGGGAACCAGAAGTAGATGCCCGCGTAGGTGGCGAACACGATGGTGCCGAAGAGCACGTAGTGGAAGTGCGCGATCACGAAGTACGAGTCGGTGACGTGGAAGTCGATCGGCGGGCTCGCGAGCAGAACGCCCGACAGACCACCGAAGAGGAAGGTCACGAGGAAGCCGACGGAGAACAGCATCGGCGACTCGAACGTGAGCTGGCCCTTCCACATCGTGCCGATCCAGTTGAAGAACTTCACACCGGTCGGAACCGCGATGAGGAACGTCATGAACGAGAAGAACGGCAGCAGCACCGCACCCGTGGCGTACATGTGGTGCGCCCACACGGCGATCGACAGGGCCGCGATGCCCATGGTGGCGTACACCAGGCCGCTGTAGCCGAAGATCGGCTTACGCGAGAAGACCGGGAAGATCTCCGAGACGATGCCGAAGAACGGCAGCGCGATGATGTACACCTCGGGGTGACCGAAGAACCAGAACAGGTGCTGCCACAGCAGAACGCCACCGGTAGCGGGGTCGAAGATGTGGCCGCCGAGGTGTCGGTCGACGAACAGGCCCATGAAAGCCGCGGTCAGCAGCGGGAACGCCAGCAGGATGAGGACGCTGGTGATCAGGATGTTCCACGTGAAGATCGGCATGCGGAACATGGTCATGCCGGGGGCACGCAGGCACGCGATGGTGGTGATGAAGTTGACGCCACCGAGGATGGTGCCCAGGCCGGCGACGGCGAGACCCATGATCCACAGGTCGGCGCCCATGCCCGGCGAGTGCAGCGAGCTGGTCAGCGGGGTGTACGCGGTCCAACCGAAGTCGGCGGCACCACCCGGGGTGATGAAGCCGGCCGTGGTGATGATCGCGCCGAACAGGTACAGCCAGTAGCTGAAGGCGTTCAGACGCGGGAACGCCACGTCGGGGGCGCCGATCTGCAGCGGGACGATGTAGTTGGCGAAGCCGAACACGACCGGGGTCGCGTACAGCAGCAGCATGATCGTGCCGTGCATCGTGAACAGCTGGTTGAACTGCTCGTTCGACAGGAACTGCAGGCCAGGAATCGCGAGCTCGGTACGCATCAGCAGGGCCATCAGGCCACCGATGAGGAAGAACGCGAAAGAGGTGACCAGGTACATGATCCCGAGCACCTTGGGATCGGTGGTCGTCACCATCTTGTAGATGAACGAGCCCTTGGGTCCCTGCCGCGGCGGGTACGGCCTCGCGGCTATCTCTGGGACTGGCTGGGGCGCTACGGCAGTCACTGATCCTCCTGAATGTGCCCTTGGTCGCTCCGCAGGCTCGCTCCGAACCCCCGCCCCGCGCTCGAGGCAGACGTTCTCTGGCTTGCGCTCATCGAATCGTAGACGGTGCTTTCGCGCCTCGTGGACCGGGTCCTACTCCCTGTCGTACACGGGCCCTTCCGCCACCGGCCCATAGGGCCGCGAGCAGGACTTTAGTCCCCTACCGCCCGCCCGACCCACCGCGATGCGGCGTGTCGAGTGTGTCCGACTCGGGAACGTGCGGGCACCGCGCCGACGACGGCGCCGAACCCCACTCAGGATGCTGTTAAGGTTTTCCTTACTTAACCAAGCCTCACCTTATCTATCCGGGAGCTTCCACTCGTGTTCAGATCGCCCCGACGGGCCCTTCCCGCGCTCGCCGCGGTGGGTGTGGCCGTCAGCCTCGCCCTCACCGGCTGCTCGTCCACCGAAACCACCGCAGCCACCGACGAGACAACGTCCACGGCGTCGAACGGGTTCCCGCGGACCGTCGAACACTTCCGCGGTGTGGCGAACATCGATGCACAGCCGCAGCGCATCGTCACGCTCGACAACAGCTACGCCGACGCCGTCCTTCTGCTCGAGTCACCGCTCGTCGGATACGTCGACTACCGCGAGCAGGGCCTGCCCGACTATCTCGGCGACGCCCGCACCGAATACGCGGCCGACGCCGTCTCGGTGGGCAAGGTGTCCAACGCCAGCCTCGAGAAGGTCGCCGAACTGCAGCCCGACCTGATCCTGTCGGCCGAGGTGCGCGACGGGAAGAACTACGAGGCGCTCTCCGCGCTCGCGCCGACGGTGTTCTCCCAGTCGACGGGCCCGACGTGGAAGGACAACATCCGCCTCGTCGCCCGGGCGCTCGGCAAGGAGGATCTGGCCGAGCAGAAGATCGGCGAGTACGAGGCCCGCGCGAGGGCGATCGGCGACGAGATCAACGCCAAGGCGAACAACCCGAAGGTCTCGGTGGTCCGCTTCGCCGGTGAGCCGACTGCCCGTCTCTACCGGACGACGTCGTTCAGCGGCATCGTCCTCGCCGACGCCGGACTCGCCCGCCCGGACAGCCAGGGCCCGGATCCCGCGGACGCCGGCAGCATCATGAACGCGATCAGCCCGGAACGCATCAACGAGGCCGACGCCGACGTCATCTTCGTCGCGACGTACGAGGATCCCGCGGGCAAGTCCCTCGAAGCGGCGCAGGCGTTCGTGCAGAACCCGCTGTGGGGAACGCTGAAGGGACGCATCGTGAACGTCGACGACGCGATGTGGATGACGCCGGTCAGCATCCAGGGCGCGCACCAGATCCTCGACGACCTCGCGGAGGCGTTCGGGGTGGACCCGCACAACAGCTAACCTGGATCGGCCCGCACACGCCGCGCTCGCCGAACAGGAAGTCGTCGCATTGTCCAGTTCCCAGCCCGTTCGCACCGCCCGCCGCGCCACCGCCGCCGTGATCGCGGCGTCGGCAGTCCTCGTGGGACTCACCGGCTGCGGTGACTCGACGGACGACGACGCGAGCAGCATCGTGCGGACCACGACCAAGATCGCGGGCGCGGGTGTCGTGAGCGTCGAACGCGACACCCGCGCCGCCTGCGCGACACCCACACCGGCGGACCCGGGAGCCCCGGATCCGCGGCGCATCGTCGTGCTCGACGCTGCCGCAATGGATTCGGTGTGCGCACTCGGCCTGTGGGAGCGCGTGGTCGGCGCGGCGACGTCGGCGGGCGACACCCCGCAGCCGTCCTATCTGGGAACCGGAATCTCGTTGCTGCCCAGCGTCGGTCCGGAGTCGGCGCCCGACGTCGACCAGATCGCGAAGGCGGCGCCGGACCTGATCCTCGGATCCGCGCCGGCCTCCCCCGAACTGGCCGACCGCCTGAAGGCCGTCGCACCCACCGTCTTCGTCGGCGACGATCCGGTGCAGTGGAAGTCGCGGTTCCTCGCCTCCGGCAAGGCACTCGGGCGGTCCGGCGCGGCGCAGCAGGCGCTCGACTCGTACACCACGGACGCCGCACGGATCGGCACCGAGATCAACGCCCGCCAGACGCAGGCGTCGGTGGTCCGGTTCCGGTCCGACGCCACCGAGATCGAGGGCCCCGGATCCTTCTCCGGCCAGGTCCTCGCGGACGCGCAGGTGCAACGCCCGGCCGCGCAGCGAATCGAGGTGGCGTCGAAGGACATCGACGACCTCGGCGGTCTGTCGGCGGCCGAGGGCGACCTGATCTACGTCAGTTTCGACGGGCCGGGCGGCCTCGAACACGGCACGTCGGTGATGGAGTCCGACGCCTGGTACGACCTCGGTGCGGTCACCGACAACCGCGTCTTCGCCGTCGACGACGAGGTGTGGAACGCCGGCAACGGGGTCGTCGCGGCCCGCGCGCTCCTCACCGACCTCCAGGAAAGCCTCAACGGGTACGTCAGCTAGGAGCCTTCGATGCCGGTACCGGAATTCGTTGCGGCGCTGCGGGAACACGTCGGGCACGCCCCGCTGTGGCTGCCGGGTGTCAGCGTCGTCCTGCTCGACGACGACGGCCGGCTCCTGCTCACCCGGCGCGCCGACAACGGCCTGTGGGCCGTCGTCTCCGGGATCCTCGAACCCGGGGAGGAACCCGGCCCGGCGGTGCTGCGGGAGATCCGCGAGGAGACCGGCGTCGAGGCGGAACTGGTGCGGGTCGTCAGCGTCGGCGCCGCCGGCCCCGTCACCTATCCCAACGGCGACATCGCCGCGTACCTCGACGTGTGTTTCCTCGGCCGCGTGGTGTCCGGTGAGGCCCGCGTCGCCGACGACGAGAACCTCGAGGTGCGCTGGTTCTCCCCCGACGCCCTGCCGTCGGACATGACCGCGTCGTCGCAGCGGCGCATCGCGGCGGCCCTGCGCGACGAACCGACGTGGTTCGCGCTCGACTGAACGCTCAGCCCTGCGCCGTCTCCCACAGCCCCATGACGTTGCCTTCGGTGTCCCGGAAGTAGGCGGCGAAGCCCATCTCCCCCACCGGCTGTTTCGCCGAGACCGTCGCACCACCCAAGGTTTCGATCTTGGCCAGCGCCACGTCGATGTCGTCGACGTTGACCGTGATCACCGGACCGCGCGGGGACTGCTCATTCCGCTCGAACATGCCACCGCCGATGTACCCGGGCTCGGCCGGCATCCCCGATTCCGCCGCCGGTCCGGTCGCCACGCCGGTGTAGTCCAGTTCGGGCATCTCGGTGACGTTCCAGCCGAATGCCTGCCGGTAGAAGTTGCGGGCCCGGTCACCGTTGTCGAACGGGACCTCGAAATGCACTACGCGACCACTCATCGCCGCCTCCTCGATTGATGTCGGGCGCTGTCGTCGGTGGAGCTCTCCGTCTCGACAGTAGGCGCGCCGCACCGACCGCCACAACGACGGACCGAAACCCACCGCCTGCCATTGCCTTCCGCGGCCAGATCCGTCACCCTTCTCCGGTGACCACAGCAGGATTCGGCGCGACCACTCCCGGCACGACACCGCCGACGGCGGAGATTCCGGACAAACACGGCGACTCCGGCGACCCGCGGTATCCGTCGCCGCGTGACCTGCGTCAGGCGATAGCGTTCGTCGTCGACTGGTGCCTGCACATCGCGGTCGGCCTCGTCGCGATGACCGTGTGCATGGACATCCCGTCCGTGGCGGATTGGGCAGCGCTCGCTCTGTTCGTCGGCTGGATCGCCGCGTCGCTGCTGCAACGCGTGGTGGCGCAGCGAATCTTCCACGCGACCCTCGGCAAGGCGCTGACCGGACTGTGCGTGATCCGCCCTTCCGACGGATCGTGGCCGACGCTCGGCTACCTCCTGAAGTGGTGGCTGATCGGGGCGCTCGACTTCGTCTCCACGATCACCGACAGCCCGTGGCCAGGCGACAACGACGGCTCGCCCGCAGTCGTGCGGCGCCGCGACGTCGTGGCCCGAGATGCCGAAAGGCCGAATGTCACATCGGTTCAGTTGTACTGAACGGATGTGACATTCGGCCACAGCGGATGGCGGGGAACTAGAAGTCCCAGTCCTCGTCCTCGGTGTTGACGGCCTTACCGATGACGTAGCTCGAACCCGACCCCGAGAAGAAGTCGTGGTTCTCGTCCGCGTTCGGCGAGAGGGCCGACAGGATCGCCGGGTTGACGTCCGTCTCGTCCTTCGGGAACAGGCCCTCGTAGCCGAGGTTCATCAGCGCCTTGTTGGCGTTGTACCGCAGGAACTTCTTGACGTCCTCGGTGAGTCCGACGCCGTCGTACAGGTCCTGCGTGTACTCGACCTCGTTGTCGTACAGCTCGAACAGCAGCTCGAACGTGTAGTTCTTGAGATCGTCCTTCTCGGCCTGGCTCAGCTGCTCGAGGCCGCGCTGGTACTTGTAGCCGATGTAGTAGCCGTGCACGGCCTCGTCACGGATGATGAGGCGGATCATGTCGGCCGTGTTGGTGAGCTTGGCCCGCGACGACCAGTACATCGGCAGGTAGAAGCCCGAGTAGAACAGGAACGACTCGAGCAGCGTCGAGGCGACCTTGCGCTTGAGCGGGTCGTCACCCTTGTAGTAGTCGAGGACGATCTGCGCCTTGCGCTGCAGGTTCGGGTTCTCCTCCGACCAGCGGAACGCGTCGTCGATCTCCCGCGTGGTGCACAGCGTCGAGAAGATCTGCGAGTAGCTCTTCGCGTGCACCGACTCCATGAACGCGATGTTCGTGAGCACCGCCTCCTCGTGCGGGGTGACCGCATCGGGGATCAGGCTCACGGCGCCGACGGTGCCCTGGATGGTGTCCAGCAGCGTCAGGCCGGTGAACACGCGCATCGTGAGCTGCTGCTCGTGCGGCGTGAGGGTGGCCCACGACTGGATGTCGTTGGACACCGGCACCTTCTCGGGCAGCCAGAAGTTGCCCGTGAGGCGGTCCCACACCTCGGAGTCCTTGTCGTCGGGGACGCGATTCCAGTTGATCGCCGACACCCGATCAATCAGCTTGATCTTCTCGCTCACGATTCCCTCACTCCGTTCGAGCCTTTCGCCGGCATCCGTTCCACCGATGTCACAGCATGCACGAGACGCAACCCTCGACCTCGGTGCCCTCGAGCGCCATCTGACGCAGGCGGATGTAGTACAGCGTCTTGATTCCCTTGCGCCACGCGTAGATCTGCGCGCGGTTGACGTCACGCGTGGAGGCGGTGTCCTTGAAGAACAGCGTCAGCGACAGGCCCTGGTCCACGTGCTGCGTGGCCGCGGCGTAGGTGTCGATGATCTTCTCGTACCCGATCTCGTACGCGTCCTGGTAGTACTCCAGGTTGTCGTTGGTCAGGTACGGCGCCGGGTAGTAGACGCGACCGATCTTGCCTTCCTTGCGGATCTCGATCTTCGCGGCCACCGGGTGGATCGAGCTGGTGGAGTTGTTGATGTACGAGATCGACCCGGTCGGCGGGACGGCCTGCAGGTTCTGGTTGTAGATGCCGTACTGCTGCACCGACGCCTTCAGCTCACGCCAGTCGTCCTGCGTGGGGATGTGGATGCCGGCGTCCGCGAACAGCTGCCGCACCTTCTCGGTCTTGGGCTCCCACACCTGGTCGGTGTACTTGTCGAAGTACTTGCCCGACGCGTAGTCGGACTCGGGGAAGCCCTTGAAGTGGGTGCCGCGTTCCTTCGCGATCAGGTTCGACGCCCGGATCGCGTGGTAGACGACCGAGTAGAAGTAGATGTTCGTGAAGTCGATGCCCTCTTCGGAGCCGTAGAAGATCCGCTCGCGCGCGAGGTAGCCGTGCAGGTTCATCTGCCCCAGGCCGATCGCGTGAGAGTCGTTGTTGCCCTGCTCGATCGACGGCACCGAGTAGATGTGCGTCTGATCCGAGACGGCGGTGAGCGCGCGGATCGAGGTCTCGATGGTCTTCGCGAAGTCCGGCGAGTCCATCGTCAGCGCGATGTTGAGCGAGCCGAGGTTGCACGAGATGTCCTTGCCGACATGGCTGTAGGACAGATCGTCGTTGAACGTCGACGGCGTCGAGACCTGCAGGATCTCGGAGCACAGGTTCGAGTGCGTGATCTTGCCCTCGATCGGGTTCGCCCGGTTCACCGTGTCCTCGAACATGATGTACGGGTAGCCCGACTCGAACTGCAGCTCGGCGAGGGTCTGGAAGAACTCGCGCGCCTTGATCTTCGACTTGCGGATCCGCTTGTCGTCGACCATCTCGTGGTACTTCTCGGTGACGTTGACGTCCGCGAACGGGACACCGTAGATGCGCTCGACGTCGTACGGCGAGAACAGGTACATGTCCTCGTTCTTCTTCGCGAGCTCGAACGTGATGTCCGGGATCACGACGCCCAGCGACAGCGTCTTGATGCGGATCTTTTCGTCCGCGTTCTCGCGCTTGGTGTCGAGGAAGCGGTAGATGTCGGGGTGGTGCGCGTGCAGGTACACCGCGCCGGCGCCCTGACGGGCACCGAGCTGATTGGCGTACGAGAACGAGTCCTCGAGCAGCTTCATGATCGGGATGACGCCGGAGCTCTGGTTCTCGATCTTCTTGATCGGGGCGCCGTGCTCACGAACGTTGCTGAGCAGCAACGCAACTCCGCCACCGCGCTTGGACAGCTGCAGCGCCGAGTTGATCGACCGGCCGATGGACTCCATGTTGTCCTCGATGCGCAGCAGGAAGCACGACACGGGCTCGCCGCGCTGCTTCTTGCCGGAGTTGAGGAACGTCGGGGTGGCCGGCTGGAACCGTCCGGCGATGATCTCGTCGACCAACTCGGTCGCGAGCGTCTCGTCGCCGGCGGCGAGGGTGAGCGCCACCATGCAGACACGGTCCTCGAAACGCTCGAGGTACCGCTTACCGTCGAACGTCTTGAGGGTGTAGGAGGTGTAGTACTTGAAGGCGCCGAGGAACGTCGGGAAGCGGAACTTCTTGGCGTAGGCCCGGTCGATCAGCGACTTCACGAACTCGCGCGAGTACTGGTCGAGCACCTCGGGCTCGTAGTAGTTCTCCTCGACCAGGTAGTCGAGCTTCTCGTCCAGGTTGTGGAAGAAGACCGTGTTCTGGTTGACGTGCTGCAGGAAGTACTGCCGCGCCGCGGCGACATCCTTGTCGAACTGGATCTCGCCGTTGGGACCGTACAGGTTCAGCATCGCGTTGAGCGCGTGGTAATCCAGCTCGCTCGCCGACGCGTCGGGTCGTGCCGCAGCGCGCTCTACACTCCCAGCCGGGGCTGAATCTGTGATGGTCGGTGCCACTGTTCACTCTCCATGAATTGTGCGAGGCCCTCGCGCACGGCGACGACGTCCTCGGCTGTTCCCATTAGTTCGAAGCGGTACAGGTACGGGACCCGGCACTTCTGTGAAATCACGTTCCCGGCATAGCAGTACGACTCGCCGAAGTTCGTGTTACCGGCAGCAATCACCCCTCGGATGAGGTCGCGATTGTGCTTGTTGTTGAGGAATCGGATGACCTGCTTGGGCACATAGCTCGTGTCGCGCCCCGTCGCCGTCGTGCCGCCCCCGTAGGTGGGGAGGATCAGGACGTACGGTTCGTCGACCTCGAACAGGCCTTCGCGGTCATGTAGCGGGATGCGCGTAGCGGGGACACCGAGTCGTTCGACGAATCGGTGTGTGTTCTCCGACGCGCTGGAGAAGTACACCAGCGATGCCATCGGCGTTCACCATTTCACTCGAGTGGATCATCCCCGCGGCGCTGCCGCACGGCGGCTCACGCAGCGTTTGCGGTGAGGTCCTTGATACGGTCCGGACGGAAGCCCGACCAGTGGTCGTCACCGGCCACCACGACGGGGGCCTGGAGGTACCCGAGCGCCATGACGTAGTCGCGCGCTTCAGGGTTCTCGGAGATGTCGACGATGTCGTATTCGAGACCGGCCTTGTCGAGGGCGCGGTAGGTGGCATTGCACTGAACGCAGGCGGGCTTGGTGTAGACGGTGATGCTCATATTGGTCCCTCTTTCCAACGGCCTGACGAGCTTTGGTTGTGCACTGTTCACGCCGAGGATCGGGCCTCATTTCGAACCCGGGATCCGTTTCGTTCCCGTTGTGCCCCCTCGGCTGTGTAGACACTACACCTTGTGGCCGACAGATACGCACAGCGCGAGATCTTGTGAGTTGCACTCGTGGAATTCCCAGGTCGACCCCCTGCCGGAGGATCGATTCAGGAGGCCTCCGGCGTGTCGCGGGTCACAGGTTCGACGGTGATTTCCGGCACACCCGCCGCGCTGCCGAGCGGGGCCCGGACCGACCGGTCCGCCCATGTCCGACGCGTCCACGACACCCCCACGTGCGGCGTTCTGCGCGGCCGGCCGTCGGCGCCGACACTGATCGCGCGCGTCGACGCCACACCCCCGCAAACGACACGCCGAGGCGCGACACGCGGAGCCCCGGACGGAACCCGCACGACGACGCCCTCGGCACGCCCGTCGATAGTTAACTGACCGGTAACCGCCGGTAGGTGGACGACGCCCCGGCCGCCGCCCTGTGCCAGGGTGACCCCGTGCCCTCGAACCCCAGCCCCTACCGCTTCGCGGCGGTGTCACGCGTCGCACGAATCACCCCCAACATGCAGCGGATCACCCTGTCCGGGGGCGACCTGACGCGGTTCGTCTCGAGCGGTGACCCGGACGAGCGCCTTCTGGTGGTGTTCCCGGGCGAGGGCGAGGGCCGGCCGCCGCAGCCGCAGCCGATCGGCGAGACGTGGGACTACCCCGTAGACGGGCCCCGGCCCGAGATGCGCAGCTACACGGTCCGACGCTGGAACCGCGCGACGTGTGAGATGGACATCGACTTCGCGGTCCACGACGGCGGCGCCGCCGTGCGTTGGGCGCTGCAGGCGCGGCCTGGCCAGGTCCTCGGGGTGACGACGGCGTCGGGCTGGTACCGGCCGCCCGCCGGGACGGCGTGGCAACTGCTGATCGCGGACATGACGGCCCTGCCCGCCGTGGGCCGGATCGTCGAGGAACTCGCGCCCGGCACGCGCGTGCACGTCGTGGCCGAGGTCACGACGCCGGCCGACGAGCAGCGCATCGAGACGGCCGGCGACGCCACATACACGTGGCTGCACGGGACCGGCAACGGTGTCGGCCCCAGCGCCGTGGCCGACACCGCCCGGAAGTGGGACCGCCCCGGCGGCCCCGGGTACATCTGGTTCGCCGGCGAGGCGGGGTGCTCGCGTGAGGTGCGCCGCTGGGTGCGCCACCAGCTGGGGTGGCCGACCGCGCGTTACGACGTCATCGGCTACTGGCGCGCAGAGAAGGAGGCGTGGACTGCCCGCTACGAGCAGGTCCGCGACCGGATCGAGGCGGCGCAGAGTGCAGCACTGGCGGCAGGCGGCGACTTCGACGCGGTGCGCGACGCCGTCGATGCCGCGATGGACGAGAACGGACTCTGACACGGGACGCGTCCGGTCGCGCCTACTCGGATCCGACGATCCGGGCACGAACGGCACTAGCCTGAACCATCCGTCGACCCGGAGGTGCAGCGTCATGCAGGTGTTGGTGCCCGACAGTCAACGTCGTACTTCCGAGGAACTGCACGACCGCCTCGACCTGTCCGAAGGGGACGCGTCGGCGAAGCGGTCCGCGTTCTGGATCATGCTGCTGCTGTCCGGGGTGATCGCCGCCGCCGGCGTCATCGGAGACTCGACCGCGACCGTGATCGGCGCCATGATCGTCGCCCCACTGTCGACACCCATCCTCGGCATCGGCCTGGGCATCACGACCGGACGGGTCGGGTTGATCGGCCGGAGCCTCGCGTACGTCCTGGCCGGGGTGGTACTCGTCACGACGCTGGGGTTCGTGTTCGCCCAGGTCCTACCCGACCCCACCAACGTGCTCGCCAACTCCCAGGTGGTGGGGCGGACCTCGCCGACGCTCATGGACCTGCTGGCCGCGATCGCCACGGGACTCGTCGGGGCGATCGCCGTCTGCCGCCGCGACGTCGGCGACGTCCTGCCCGGCGTCGCGATCGCGATCTCGCTGGTTCCGCCGCTGGCCGTCGTCGGTGTCTGCCTCGGGTCCGGCGCGCCCGATCTCGCGCTGGGAGCCGGGGTGTTGTTCGCGTCGAACGTCGTCGCGATGATCATCACCTCGACGGTGGTCTTCGTCACGACCGGCTATGCCGAACTCGCGGGAGGCACCGACGCCCGTCGAGGCCGCGCGTACCTGGTCCTCGCCGCCGCCCTCGCCATCGTGACGGTGCCGATGATCGTCAACTCGCTGTCGTCGCTGTGGTCACGACAGATCTCCTCCGCCGCACAGCAGTGGCTCGGCGACAGCCCCGGTGCCGAGGTCACCGACGTCACCCTGCACGGCAACACTGCGACCGTCGTCGTGCTCGGCCCCGAGGATCTTCCACCGGTCGCATCCCTGCAGCGGACCGTCGACGATCTGATTCCGTGGTCGCCGAACGTGGTGGTGGTCCACACCGTCGGCGAGCGGATCGCGCCGGCCGGGTGACGCGATCCCGCCCGTCCCCCGAAACGCCGAATGTCACACGCGTCCAGTCCAACTGAACGCATGTGACATTCGGCCGAATGCGCGGGTGATCCGAGGGATCAGGCGCTGACGAGCGCCTTGGACGCGTCGACGAGGGCAGCGACGACCGCACCGACCTGCTGGGCGACCTCGGCGTTCTCACGCGGGTGCTGGTCGCCGAACTTCTGGATGGTGCCACCGATGGACAGCTCGGCCTCGAGGACGTTGCCGCCGGCGACGCCGAGGGCCTTGCGGGCGTCGTCGTGGGCCCACTTGGCGGCGTTGGGGCTCGGGGAGGCGCTGATCACGGCGACCGGCTTGTCCTTGACGGCACCCGCACCGTAGGGGCGCGAGAGCCAGTCGATGGCGTTCTTCAGGACGGCGGGAACGGTGCCGTTGTACTCCGGGGTGACCAGGAGCACGGCGTCGGCCTCGGCGGCAGCGGCGCGCAGCGCGTCGACGCCGGCGATCGTGGCGCCGGGGACGTCGACGTCCTCGTTGTAGAAGGGCAGGTCACCGAGGCCCTCGAAGATCGTGAGCTCGACGCCCTCGGGGGCGACGGCCGCAGCGGTCTCGGCGACCTGACGGTTGACGGAGCCGGCGCGGAGGCTGCCGACGAGGGTGAGAACGCGGGTCTCAGACATGACTGGTGCTTCCTTACGATGGTGCGGTGGTTGACGCTGCAACAGGTATAGCAGCCTAAACGGACCACGGTCCACTTGTATTCCCGCTGGGATACGATGCCTGACGTGAACAGCCCACTTCTTCCGCTGGTGGATGCCGAGATCCCCGAGCGATGTGACGCTGCCCGCAATCGGAAACTGCTCCTCGACGCGGCGGCCGAACTGGTCGCCGAACGCGGCGTCGATGCCGTCACGATGGAGGCAGTCGCCGCGAAGGCCGGCGTCGGCAAGGGCACCGTGTTCCGCCGGTTCGGCAGCCGGTCCGGCCTGATGAATGCACTGCTCGACCACACCGAGCGGGAACTGCAGCACGCGTTCATGTTCGGTCCCCCGCCGCTCGGCCCCGGCGCGGACCCGATCGTCCGACTGATCGCGTTCGGGCGCGCCCGACTCGACATGGTGACCGTGCAGGGCGACGTACTCCGGGCGGCCGAGGACTCGCCGGAGTTCCGCTACGCGAGCCCCGCGCGCGCGGTGAGCCTGCGACACATCGTGACGCTACTCACCGACGCGGGCGTCGACGGCGACGTCGAACTGCTGGGGGCCGCGCTGCTCGCCCCGCTGGAGGCGAGCCTGGTGCTCCACCAGATCCGGGTCACCGGGATGTCGCACCGCCGCATCGCCGACGGATGGGAAGACCTGGCGCGCAGGATCACCGGCGCGCGCCCCGCATCCCGCTAGGGTGTGGGCATGCGCACGCTTCCGGTCACTCTCGCCCTGTTGTGTGCCGCCGCGCTGAGCGCGTGCGGCACCACGGCCGACGGAGCCGACGCCAGTTCCACTGCCGAACCGCCGGCGGTTTCGACGGCCGCCGCGCCCGAGGACGCGCTGTGGGGCCGGACGTTCCTTTCGACCTCCGTGACCGGATCGACGATCCCCGGCAGCGGCCCCCTCGAGGTCGCGTTTCCCGAGCGGGGTCACATCGCCATGAGCGCGGGCTGCAACCGGGGCGTGAGCAGCGTCGACCTCGCCGGTGGAACCGTGAAGACCGGTCCGATCGCGACCACCATGATGGCCTGCCCTGGCGACCTGGCCGGTGCGGACGAGTGGATGACGGACCTGTTCGCCGCGGAGCCGTCGTGGACGCTGGCCGAAGACACCCTCACGCTCGCGTCGGAGAGCATCACCGTCACCCTCGCGGACAAGAAGACCACCGAACCGGTTCGCCCCGTCATCGGGACCACCTGGGTGGTCGAGTCGTTGATCAAGCCGGACGCGATCGTCACGTCGGCCGCGCTCGAGACGTCGGCCCCGTCGCTGACGATCGGCCAGGACGGTCAGGCCACCGGGTCCACCGGGTGCAACCGGTTCAGCGGCCCGGTCCGGGTGGGCGACAGCACCATCACGTTCGGGAAGCTCGCGACCACCCGGGTCGCGTGTCCGGACGACGTCGCCGACGTCGAGCGCGCGGTGCTGCACGTCCTCGACGGCGAGGTGACCTACACGGTCGAGGGTCCCACGATGACGCTGATGCAGGCCGACGGCACCGGACTCCAGTTGCGCGGGAACTGACCGGGCGTCACATCGCGGCGCGCAGCCAGTCCGCGAGAACACGGGCGCTGGCGTCGACCTGCGCGGGCCAGTCCATCGCGGAGTCGTCGGCGTGGTCGCTGACGTGCTTGACCAGTCGGCACCGCGCACCCAGCTGCGCGCACGCGTACGCGATGGCGAAACCCTCCATGTCGACCAGGTCGGCCCGCGCCGCCAGCGCGTCCCGGACCTGGGCGTCGGAGACGAACGAGTCACCCGTCGCGAGGACCGAGCCGTCCCCGTCGTCGAGGTCGAACACGTCGCGCACCGGATGCCCGAGCGACCGCAGGATCTCGCTGCTGATGTCGTGGTTGAGCACCGCCGACGGCAGGAACAGTCCGCCGTGATGGGCGTGCAGGGCGCCGGCGGTCCCGATGTTGACCACGAGCGGCAGCCGGTCCGGCGGGTACTGCGCCAGTGCGCGGGTGACCGCCACCGCCGACGCCACCTTGCCGATCCCGGTGACCACGACGTCCAGGCCGTCCGGCACGTGCGCCGCCTCCTCCCGGGTGGCGCTCACCACGAGGATGCCGGTGCTGTTCATGAAGTTCTCCCGAATTCCTGGTCCGGCGCCGATCGGATGACGTGATCGCATCCTGCCGTGACTGTTCACGGCTGCGCGCACCCGACGCTACAGTTCTGCCATGGCGATTCCACGTGCACAGATCATCGAGGAACTCGGAGTCCGGGCAACGATCGATCCCGCCGCCGAGATTCGACAGCGCGTGGAGTTCCTCGCGGACTATCTGCGGTCCACCCCGGCCCGGGGCTTCGTGCTCGGGATCAGCGGCGGACAGGACAGCACGCTGGCGGGACGCCTGACCCAGCTGGCCGCCGAGAAGTTGCGCGCCGAGGGCCACCCCGCCGAGTTCATCGCGGTGCGACTGCCGTACGGATCGCAGTTCGACGAGGACGACGCGCAGGTGGCGCTGAAGTTCATCGCGCCGGACCGATCGCTGACCGTGAACGTCAAGCCTGGCGCCGACGCGACCATCGCCGAGGCGTCGCAGGCGATGCACGATCTCCTCGACGACGGCGACCTGTTGCGGGACTTCGTGCGCGGCAACATCAAAGCGCGCGAGCGCATGATGATCCAGTACGCGATCGCCGGCGAGCTCGGCTATCTCGTGGTCGGCACCGATCACGCCGCCGAGGCACTCACCGGGTTCTTCACCAAGTACGGCGACGGCGGTGTGGACGTCACCCCGCTGACGGGTCTGACGAAGCGCCAGGGTGCCGCGCTGCTGCGCGAGCTGGGCGCACCGGACACCACGTGGCAGAAGGTGCCGACGGCGGACCTCGAGGACAACCGTCCGTCGCTGCCGGACGAGGTGGCGCTCGGGGTGACCTACCAGCAGATCGACGACTACCTCGAGGGCAAGGACGTGACCGCCGATGTCGCCGACAAGCTCGGGTGGATGTACCGCAACACCCGGCACAAGCGAACGGTGCCGGTGACGCCGCTCGACGCGTGGTGGCGCGAACAACACTGACGAGGTCCTGACGGACGGACAGGGGGACGACGTGACTACGTATCTGGTGGCGGGCGGAACGGGGGTCGCCGGCCGGTCCGTGGTGACCGAACTGGTGCGGCGCGGAGAATCGGTCCGCATCCTCAGTCGCCACGGCGGCACGAACGACGGCGCCCAGCACGCGGTCGGCGACATGGTGAGCGGAGACGGACTCGCCGCAGCACTGGACGGCGTCGACGTTGTCATCGACACAACCGACGGCAAGACACGAAGCACCCGTGACGTTTTGGGCTTGGGCGCGAGGAACCTGCTGTCGGCGGCCACGGCGGCGGGCGTCTCGCACGCGGTTCTGCTGTCCATCGTGAACGTCGACCGCGGGCGGTTCACGTATTACCGGGCCAAGACCCGCCAGGAGCGGCTCTACCGGGAGGCGCCGCTGCCGACGCACGTCGTGCGGGCGACGCAGTTCCACGAGTTCGTCCCCATGATCTGCGCGCCCTTCGCCCGGATCGGGATCGTTCCCGCCTTCACCTACACCCGGTTCCAGCCGATCGACACCTCCGACGTGGCCCGGGCACTCGTCGACGCGGCGGAGCAGGGGCCCTCGACCGAGCCGACCGTCGTGGGCGGCCCCGAGGTCCTCACGATGCGCGAGATGGCCACCGCGTGGAAGTCCGCCACGGGCAGGCGCGGACGGGTGACGAACATCCGCATCCCCGGCGACATGGGCGAGTTCTGGCGCAACGGCTGGAACCTGGTTCCGGACAAGTCATTCGGCACCGTCACGTTCGAGCAGTGGCTGGCGCAGCGCTGACCCGGCTCACCCGCCCGCGAACGGCGGCAGGACGTCCACCTGCGCGCCGACCGGACGGGCCATGTCGCGTGTGAGCTCCGAGTCGACGAGGTAGGCCGCCACCCCGAGAATCTTCTCCATGCGTTCGCCGTAGCGGTCGGCCAGCGCTGCCTGCAGATCCGCGAGATCGGCCCCGAGCGGCAACGACAACGTCTCGATGGACCGGTCGGCCGCCTCGGCCGCCGCCGCGAAGTAGCGCACCTCGACGGTGCACGTCGACTCGCTCACCGCGCCCACCGTCCCCGACACCTCAGCCACCGATCGCTCCCATGCTGCGTTGCGGTGGGACGAATCCCGCCGCGTTGATGCTGTGCCCGGCCCACTTGTTCCACATCGCAGCGCGCCACAGCTGCGCGAGCTCGTCGTCGCAGGCTCCAGCCCGCAGCGCGCCGCGCAGGTCCACCTCGCGGTCACTGAACAGACACGACCGGACGGTCCCCTCCGCGGTCAGGCGGGTGCGATCGCAGTCCGCGCAGAACGAGCGGGTCACCGACGCGATGATCCCCACCGTCGCGGGACCACCGTTCACCAGCCATTCCTCGGCGGGGGCGGACGGGTCGTCCCGGCCCACCTCGCGCAGGTCGAAGCGTTCACCCAGCACGTCGAGCAGGCTCTGCGCGTCCACCATGTTCTCGCGGGCCCACTCGTGGTCGGCGTCGAGGGGCATCTGCTCGATGAACCGCAGCGCACAGCCCGACTCCAGGCACCACTGCAGCAGATCGGCCGCACCGTCGAGCGTTTCGGACATCAACACCGCGTTGATCTTCAGCGGTGCGAGCCCGGCGTCCTGCGCGGCGCGGATCCCGGCGAGCACCGAGTCCAGGCGGTCGCGGCGGGTCAGTTCGGCGAAGTGGTGCCGGTCGATGGTGTCCAGCGAGACGTTCACCCGGGACAGCCCGGCCCGGGCGAGGGCGCCCGCGCGATGTTCGAGGCCGACGGCGTTGGTCGTCATCGACAGCGGAATCCCCGGCACCGCCGCCGCGCAGCCGGCGACGATGGTCTCGAGATCGCGGCGCATCAGCGGTTCGCCGCCGGTGAACCGGACCTCCCGGACCCCCAACCGGTGCACCGCGATGCCGACCAGTCGGACGATCTCGTCGGCGCTGAGCAACTGCCGCGACGGAATCGCCGGCAGCCCCTCGGCCGGCATGCAGTACGTGCAACGGAGCGAGCACTTCTCGGTGATCGACACCCGCAGATCCCGGGCGATCCGCCCGAAACCGTCCACCAGTTCGGGCACGTCGGGACGTCCGTCCATCGACGGACCAGTGGGCACGGTCGACGTCTCCGTCGCCGACGGCATCGTGGGAATGCCCACGTCCACCGCCGTCCGCGTGCGTGTCGCCGTCGTCATCCCACCAGTATGCCGCCGTCGACGCTCCCGAGTGCGCTGAAGATGCCTAGGATTGGCACTCATGGCACAGGCGCAGCGGCACTCAGGCCAGCGAAGCACCGCACGTTCCGTCGAGGACCATGCCGCCGACGTGACCGAACTGCTCGGACCGCTCCTGACCCGGCCGTCCGAGACCGTCCGACTCGCCGACGCGCTCGGCCGGGTCCTGTCGTACGACATCTCCTCCCCCGTCGACCTGCCGCTGTTCCGGAACTCGCAGATGGACGGTTTCGCCGTCGACGCCGCATCGATCGCCACGGTCCCTGCGACCCTGCCGATCGTGGCGACGGTGCCCGCCGGACCGGCCGAACCGGCCCCGCACGTTCCGGGGACCGCGATCCGCATCATGACCGGGGCGGTGCTGCCCCAGGGCGCGGATGCCGTTGTCCCCGTGGAGGACACGGACGTGTCGGACGGGAAGGTCACCGTTCACCGCTCGCGTGGGGTCGGCGACTTCGTCCGCGACCGCGGCAGCGACGTGCGCACCGGGATGCTGCTGCTGCCCGCCGGCACCGTGCTCGAGCCCCGCCACCTGGGGGTGCTCGCCGCGGTCGGGCTGGGTTCGGTGGCGGTCCGCGCCCGGCCCCGGGCCGCGGTCATCACGACGGGAGCCGAACTGGTCGACACCGGCACGACCCCGGGCCCCGGCCAGATCTACGACTCGAACGGCGTCTCGCTCGCGTCGAGCCTGCGCGCGAACGGCGTCGAGGTGGCGGTCCTCGACCGCAGCAGCGACGAACCGGACGCCTTCCGCGCGGCGCTGCGGCGCGCGGTCGCCCGCGCCGACCTGGTGATCACGTCCGGCGGGGTGTCGATGGGCGACTACGAGGTGGTCAAGGACGTCCTCGCCGAACTCGGTGCGCGGTTCGGTCCGGTCGCGATGCAACCGGGGGGGCCGCAGGGCCTGGCGCTGGTCGACGAGATCCCGGTCCTGACGTTTCCCGGGAACCCGGTCAGCACGATGGTCTCGTTCGAGGTGTTCCTGCGTCCGCTGCTGCGCCGGGCGGGCGGCCTGCCGCCGATCCCCCGCGAGGACGCTGTCCTCGACCACGACGTCACGTCGGTGCCGGGCAAACGCCAGTTCCTCCGCGGCCGCCGCACCGACTCCGGCGTCGAGGTGGTCGCCGGTCCGGGCTCGCACCTGGTGGCGGCGCTCGCGTGGGCGGATGTCCTGATCGATGTGCCCGCCGACGTCACCTCCCTGGCGGCGGGCGAACGAGTGAAGGTGTGGCCCCTGTAGTGACCGAGAACGACACGAGCGAACTGAGCCACCTCGACGGCGAGGGCCGCGCCCGGATGGTCGACGTGAGCGCCAAGACGGACACCACCCGCGTCGCGGTCGCCGCCGGCGAACTCGTCACCACCCCTGAGGTGGTGGCGCTGGTGCGCGCCGACGACCTGCCCAAGGCCGACGTCCTGTCGACCGCCCGGATCGCCGGCATCTCCGGTGCCAAGAAGACGTCCGAGCTGATCCCGCTGTGCCACCAGTTGGCGCTGTCCTCCGTGAAGGTCGAGTTCGGGTTCACCGAGTCGTCGATCACGATCGAGGCGACCGCGAAGACCAAGGGCCCCACCGGTGTCGAGATGGAGGCGCTGACCGCCGTCGCGGTGGCCGGGCTGACCCTGCACGACATGGTGAAGGCGGTCGACCCGGCCGCGACGCTCGACGGTGTCCGACTGCTCACCAAGGAGGGCGGCAAGCGGGGCCTCTGGCGGCGCGACGAGCCGCAACCCGCCCAGGCGCCCGCGGCCGTCGGCCCCGAGGCGCGCCCCGGATCGGCGACCGTGCTCGTCGCGTCGACCGGCGGCGCCCGCGGCACCCGCCCGGACACCACCGGCCCGGCCATCGTCGAGTGGCTCACCGCGCGCGGTCTCACCGTCCGCGGCCCGCTGGTCTACGCCGACGCCGACATCGCCGCCGGTCTGGCCGACGCCCTGTCCGACGCCCCCGCCCTGGTGGTCACCACGGGCGGGACGGGCGCCTCCCCCACCGATGCGACGCCGGAGGCGACCCGCGCCGTGCTGGACCGGGAGCTGCCCGGGATCGCCGAGGAGATGCGCCGACGCGGGACGAAGGTGACCCCGCACGCGTCGCTCAGCCGCGGGCTGGCGGGCCTGTCGGGTCGCACGCTGATCGTCAACCTGCCGGGCTCGCCGGGCGGCGTGAAGGATGGGTTGTCGGTGCTGGATCCGATCCTCGAGCACCTGCTCGCACAGATCGCCGGCGGGGGTGCGCACGATGCGTGAACCGCTGGCCCGCATCTCGGCCGAACCGCTCGATCCCGCGGCCGTCGACGCCGCCGTGGCCGGGCCCGAGCACGGCGCCGTGGTGGTCTTCACCGGGGTCGTCCGGGACCACGACGGCGGCCGGTCGGTATCGGCGCTGGAATACCAGGCCCATCCGGACGCCGAACGGTTCCTGCGGCAGTGCTGCGAGCAGGTGTCCGAGCGGACCGGACTGCCCGTCGCCGCCGTGCACCGTGTGGGGCAGCTGACGATCGGGGATCTGGCGCTGGTCGCGGCGGTCGCCGCACCGCATCGCGCGGAGGCGTTCGCGGCGTGCGCCGAACTGGTCGAACGGATCAAGGCCGAGGTACCGATCTGGAAGCGTCAGCGGTTCACCACCGGGGTCTCCGAGTGGGTGGGCCTCTAACCGACGGCGGCGCCCCAACCCGGTATGGTGGCAGGAACTGGACGCCCCTCGAAGGGCGTCCAGCGTCGTAGAACGCTTCTTTTCTCGAGCATGTCTTGCGGCGCTCGATCTTGCCCACCGGCAAAGTCGCCACCTTGTGCAGGCCGTGCGCCGGGGCATCTCGCGCCGCGGGCCTGCATGACGAATGCCCGAAAGGCACCGAGGAACTTGTCCACCAGCGTCACCTCCCCGTCCAGCGAGTCCGTGTCCTTCGCGGCCCTGGGCGTTCCGGCTCCGATCGTCACGGCCCTGGCCGACGGTGGGATCACCGCACCGTTCCCCATCCAGGTCGACACCCTGCCCGACACCCTGACGGGCCGGGACGTCCTCGGCCGCGGCAAGACCGGAAGCGGCAAGACCCTCGCCTTCTCCATTCCGCTCGCGGCCCGGTTGGCCGGCGGCAAGCGGCGGGCGCGCCGTCCCCGCGGGCTGGTCCTCGCGCCCACCCGCGAGTTGGCGACGCAGATCACCGCGACACTCGAACCGCTGGCGAAGGTCCTCGGCCTGCGGGTGACCACCATCTTCGGCGGCGTCTCCCAGCACCGGCAGGTGAACGCCCTCGAATCCGGCGTCGACATCGTCGTCGCGTGCCCGGGCCGGCTCGAGGACCTGATGAAGCAGGGCTTCGTCACGCTCGACGACATCGAGATCACGATCCTCGACGAGGCCGACCACATGGCGGACCTCGGGTTCCTGCCGGGTGTCACCCGCATCCTCTCGGCGACGCCGAAGGGCGGTCAGCGGCTGCTGTTCTCGGCGACGCTGGACAACGGCGTCGACAAGCTGGTCAAGCGCTTCCTGCAGAACGAGGTGCTGCACTCGGTGGACGAGGCGAACTCGCCCGTCGCCGCGATGACCCATCACGTGTTCGACGTCACCGGCGTCGACGTGAAGAAGGCGCTCGTGCACAAGCTGGCGTCCGGGCAGGGTCGACGCATCCTGTTCATGCGCACCAAGCACCAGGCGCGCAAGCTCGCCCGGCAGCTGACCGAGGCCGGTATCCCGTCGGTGGACCTGCACGGCAACCTGTCGCAGAACGCGCGCGACCGGAATCTCGCCGCGTTCTCGGAGGGCACCGCACGCGTGCTGGTCGCCACCGACGTCGCGGCCCGCGGCGTGCACGTGGACGAGGTGGAACTGGTGGTCCACGTCGACCCGCCGGCCGAGCACAAGGCGTACCTGCACCGCTCGGGCCGCACCGCGCGGGCCGGCAGCGCCGGTGACGTCGTGACGATCGTGCTGCCGGACCAGCGCAAGGATCTGTCGGTGCTGATGCGGAAGGCCGCGATCAAGGTCACGCCGCTGCAGGTGACCGCCGAGTCCGAGCACGTGATCCGGCTCGTCGGCGAGCCCGCGGCGCACGTGCCGCCGGCCCCGAAGGCGGAGAAGACCGAGAGCACCGGGCGCCGCGGCGGGCAGCGCCCGGGCCGCGGCGGTCGGGGCGGCCAGTCCCGGCAGAACGGCCAGGGCCGCCAGGAATCTCGCGGTAGTGGTCAGGGCCGCGGGGAGTCGCGCGGCAGCGGTCAGGGGTCGCGCAGTCGGGGCCCGCGCACCGAGGGCCGCGCGGAGGGCACCGGCGGCGGCTCACGCCGCCGCCGCGGCTGAGCTACCGGCTCGTAGATTCGGGTCGGACAGGACAGCGCACGTCGTCGCGTGAGGCAGTGCGCTGTCCGAAGCGGCCGATCGCGACAGGCGGTGGCGCACAGCGCGCGACAACGTCGACGACGGAGTGAGCCGTGTCACTCGGCGCATATGAGCTCCTCCGGTGTTGAGATGGCCATATGAGCGAGCACAGCGACGCCACACCGACTTCCGCCCGATCGTCGATCCCGGCTCCGCCACCGCCGTTCGGCGGCGAGATCGGCAAGACGTACCGGGAGTCGACGGCCGCGTGGCCGCAACTTCCCACCGCCGCGGAGAGCGCGCCGAACGTCGTCGTGATCATGCTCGACGACGTCGGGTTCGGTCAGACCTCGACCTTCGGCGGGCTCATCCCGACACCGAACCTGGACAAACTCGCGTCGGAAGGGTTGCGGTACAACCGCTTCCACACGACCGCCGTGTGCGGCCCGTCCCGGGCGGCGCTGCTGACCGGCCGCAACCACCACGATGCCGGCAATGGCTTCCTCATGGAGTGGGCGACCGGTTTCCCCAGCTACACCACCATGATCCCGCGCACCACGGCCACGGTCGCCGAGGTGCTGCGCGGCAACGGCTACTCGACGTGGTGGTACGGCAAGAACCACAACACGCCCGATTGGGAGACCAGCGTCGCCGGCCCGTTCGACCGGTGGCCGACCGGGATGGGGTTCGACTACTTCTACGGCTTCAACGCCGGTGAGACGCACCAGTACTACCCGGTGCTCTTCGAGAACACGACCCCCGTCGAACCGGACAAGGGGCCCGAAGAGGGGTACCACCTGATGACCGATATGACGGACCGCGCGATCTCGCGGATGCGGTACGCCAAGTCGGTCGCGCCGAACAAGCCGTTCTTCATGTACTTCGCGCCCGGCGCGATGCACGCCCCGCACCACGTCACCGAGGAGTGGCGCGACAGATTCAAGGGCGCCTTCGACATGGGTTGGGAGAAGTACCGGGAGATCGTCTTCGACAACCAGAAGAAGATGGGCATCGTCCCGCCCGATACCGAACTGACGCCGCGCCCCGACTGGGTGCAGGAGTGGGACTCGCTCACCGACCGACAGAAGCAGGTCTACTGCGCCCTGTTCGAGAACTACGCCGGCTACTTCGCGTACACCGACCACGAGGTCGGGCGCCTGCTCGACGCGATCAAGGAACTGCCCGACGCCGACAACACGCTGATCTTCTACATCGTCGGTGACAACGGCGCCTCCGCCGAGGGTGGGCCGGACGGAACACTCGACGAGATCAAGAACCTCTCCGGAATCGTTCCCACGATCGAGGAGATCATCGCCGACCTCGACAAGCTCGGCGGCCCGGAAACCGAACCGCACTACCCGATGGGCTGGGCGTGGGCCGGGAACACGCCGTTCCAGTGGGTCAAGCAAGTCGCCTCCCATCTCGGCGGATCCCGCAACCCGATGGTGGTCAGTTGGCCGGCGAAGATCACCCACGACGACGCCCCCCGCGACCCGTTCCTCCATCTCGTCGACGTCGCCCCGACGATCTACGAGGCCGCGCAGGTGACGATGCCCGACACTGTCAACGGCATCGAGCAACTCCCGCTGGCGGGCAAGTCGTTCCTCGCGAGCTTCACCGACCCGACGTTCGAGGGCCGGACGGACCAGTACTTCGAGATCCTGAGCAACCGCTCCATCTACGACGACGG
Source organism: Prescottella agglutinans (assembly GCF_004011865.1). GTDB lineage: Bacteria > Actinomycetota > Actinomycetes > Mycobacteriales > Mycobacteriaceae > Prescottella > Prescottella agglutinans. The sequence continues at coordinate 478,125 of NZ_RKLP01000001.1, forward strand.
TTGGAAAGCGAACGCCCAGCACACGTTGCCGTGGCGGCAGGACCTGGCCAGCGGTGACTGGGACAACGACCGGTGGGAGCTGTACCACTTGGAGGAGGACTTCTCGGAGGCACGCGACCTGGCCGGCTCGATGCCCGACAAGCTCGAGCAGATGAAGGCCCGGTTCGACGAAGCCGCGGAAAAATACCACGTGTACCCACTCGACGACCGCGGCGTCGCCCGGATGCTCCTCCCCAAGCCGACCGCGCCCGGCTCGGACCCGAAGGCGACGTCCTTCACGTTCTATGCGGGCGCGACCCGGCTCCCGGAGACCGCGGCGCCGTCGATGAAGAATCGCAGTTGGAGGCTCGCCGCCCGCATCGGTATTGACGGCGCCGCGACGAGCGGCGTCGTCATGGCCATCGGCGGTGTCGCGGGCGGAATGTCGCTGTACCTGAAGGACGGCGTGCCGACCTTCGACTACAACTACTACGGCGACCACACCACCGTGCGGGCGGCGCGGCCGCTCGCACCGGGCGACGCGGTCGTCGGTGTCGCGTTCGACTACGACGGCGGCGGCATCGGTAAGGGCGCCGACCTCACCCTGACGATCGACGACGCGACGGTCGCGGTGGGACGGATAGCAGCGACCGCCTTCGCCCGCTTCGGCGTCGACACCTTCGGGATCGGCGAGGACACCGGCCAGCCGGTCACCCCGGAGTACCGTCCGCCGTTCCGGTTCACCGGAACCATCGACCGCGTCGACATCGACCTGGGCCCGCTGGATCTCAGTCCCGAGGAGCAGCACACGGTGCACCACACCGAGATCAAGGCCGCCCGACGCCGGGAATGACGCGACCGGCGCAGGGGAACCGTCAGAAGCGCTCCCAGTGGATCGCGTCGGCAAGGTCCCGACGGTTCCGCCAGCCGAAGCGCTCGAGGTCGGGCACCTCCTGGAACTGGTCGACCTTGCCGACGCACAGCCAGGCGATCGGCCGGACCGGCGCGGGAATGCCGAGCAGTTCGGTGAGGTACTCCTCGTCGTAGAACGACACCCAGCCGACGCCGATGTTCTCCGCCGCCGCGGCGAGCCACAGGTTCTGGATCGCCAGCACCGCCGAGAACAGTCCGGTGTCGTCGATGGTGTGCCGGCCGAGGATGTTCTGGCCTCCGCGCGACGGGTCGTACGTGACGACGATGCCCGTGCCGCTCTCCCGGATGCCCTCGATCTTGATGGGGTCGAACGTCTTCCGGCGATCCTCCGGCAACGAGTCCGCGAACGCCTTGCGCCGGCCGGCGACGTGCTCGGCGAACGTGTCGAGGGTGTCGGGGTTGCGGACGACGATGAAGTCCCACGGCTGGGTGTTGCCGACGCTCGGCGCCGCATGCGCCGCGCCGAGCACGCGCTGCAGGGTTTCGTCCGGGATCAGCTCACCGCTGAACTCGGCGCGGACGTCACGGCGTCGGCGGATGGCTTCGTACACGGAAACGAGAGATTCGGTCACGACTCCACGGTAGCCGCCGCGAAAGTGCGGCCCGCCGGGGTCCGGTCAGGCGTCGACGGTGTAGCGGTGCACGCCCATCATGGTGCCGGTGTCCAGGCCCTCCGCCTCGGGCCCGGCGCACGCGGCGAGCAGCGCGTCGATCGACTCCGGGTCCAGGTCGGTGCCGATCACGACGAGTTCGGTGCACCGGTCCTCGCCCGCCTCCCACCGCTGCGGGTGGAACGCGATGTGGTCGCCCACCACCTGCAGCAGGTACTTCTGCTGGTGCCCGCGGACACCGAAGTACACGTAGCCCTTGATCCGGTACACGCCGGCGGGCTGCTTCTCGAGGAACCGGACGAGCCGACGCGGGTGCATCGGCAACTCCGACGTGAACGTCACGCTCTGGTACATCGCGTGGATGTGGTCGTCGTGGTGCCCGCCACACTCGCCGCACGTGTCGTCGGTGGCGGCGAGAAGCTCGTCGAACGTCAACTGCTCACCAGGCTGGGGCGCGCGACGCGGCGTCCGGTCGAACAGCAGGCCCGGATCCACCCGCCCCCGCGTGGTGGAGACCACCGCGGCCCGCGGATTGATCCGGCACACGTCGCCGAGCAGCGTGTCGTGGTCGTCGTCGCCGATGCGGTCGGTCTTGTTGAGCACCACCAGGTCCGCGATCGCGACGTGCTGGTCGAGTTCCGGGTGCCGCTCGCGACTGCTCCGGTATTCGGCCCCGTCGACGAGCATCACGAGTCCGCCGTAGGTGATGTACGGGTTCTCGCTGCCCAGCACGAGCCGAATCATGTTGCGCGGCTCCGCTAGACCGCTCGCCTCGACGACGATGACGTCGATCTCCGACGTGCGGTGCGCCAGCCGGTCGAGCATCTCGTCCATGTCGCTGACGTCCACGGCGCAGCACATGCAGCCGTTGCTGAGCGCCATCATCGAATCGACCTGTCCCGCAACCATCATCGAGTCGATGTTGACCGATCCGAAGTCGTTGACGATGACGCCGATCCGGGTCCCGCCGTTGTTGTGGAGCAGGTGGTTGAGCAGGGTCGTCTTCCCCGATCCGAGAAACCCGGCCACGACGACGACCGGGATCGATCGGGGAGCCCGCTTCTTCACCACCCCGACCTCCACGCCGCCGACAACACCGACGTGCAATCGTACTAGCTTCAGCACTGGGGCGATTCGACGAGATTGCACGCTGGTCGCCCCCGCACACCCGTGCGACTCCCCTGCGTCGAGAACCGGGGACCGACTCGGATCGAGGAGGCGATGATCCGACCGCCACGAGATTGCCGCGAGGCCCCACCGGCCGCCGTCGCCGCGACGTTGGCCGGCCTGGCGACCGTCGGCCCGTACTTCACCGTCACCACCGGGGAGCCGGCGCCGGGACCGTGGCGCCCCACCGGACGGCTGTACGACGACGCGGAGACCCTCGCCGCCGTGGTCACCCACGTGGGCGTGCAAATCGGCGCCGACGAGCGGCGTGTGGCCGCGTCGACCCTGTTCATGGGGTTCGCCGCGCGGCTGTGGTCGGTCACGCTCGGCGCGGTCGTGCGGGGCCGCTTGATCCCCGTCCTCGATCCCGAGCACCTGCTGTGGCACGAGGACCGCGGCCGGATCAGCCTCCACCTGCGCGAACCGCGCGGTTGGGAGGGCGGGGACCCCGTGGCACTCGTGCGGGACACGGTGCTCGAACAGCACCTGGATCCGCTGATCGCCGCGATCCGGGCGACCGAGCCGATGTCCGCGCACCTACTGTGGGGCAATGCCGCGTCGGCCCTCATCGGCACCGCCCGGGTTCTCGACGGCGAAACGGACTCCGACGCAATCCGTATCGCCGAGCGGATCCTCCGCGACCCCCGGTTGGCCGAGACCCTCGAACGGGCGCCGTCCGGCTACCGGCGCCGCAGCTGCTGCCTGTTCTATCGCACCACGGTCTCGGGCTACTGCGGCGACTGCCCGCTCGCCCGCCCCCGGTGATCCCCCGCCCGCGCGGTCGCGGAGGGGTCACGGGTGCGACCTGGGCCACACTATGGCGAACGACCAGTTTTCGACGTGCCTCACACCACAAATTGCACTACAGTTCAAAAAGTTGCCCCTCCCCCCTGGGCAGCAACGGCGCTCGCCCGGCGATTCCCCCCCCTGCCCGGGCGAGCAGTCGGGTGGTGGCGTGTGAGACAACTCCACGCCACCACCTGGCACCGTCTGCGAGGATTCGCCGATGATCCTCGAGCACGCACCACTGCAGGTGAGGCCCGGACACACCGCCGAGTTCGAGGCAGCGTTCGGTCGGGCGAAACAGATCATCTCCGGGATGCCCGGCTTCCGACGCCTCCGCCTGTCCCGCTGCATCGAACGCCCCGACGCGTACCTGCTCCTCGTCGAATGGGACACCCTCGAGGCGCACACGGACGGATTCCGGGGCTCACCCGACTACCGGGAGTGGCGCCGGCTGCTGCACCACTTCTACGACCCCTTCCCCACCGTCGAGCACTACCAGGATGTCGACTCGGCCTGACAGCGCACGAAATCCCGTCGCCCGCGACCGCGACCTCGGCCAGGATGGCGTCCATGGAATCGGTCGTCGACATGAACGAAGCCGACGCGGGCGAACTGCTGACGCTGCAGCGCGCCGCGTACATCACCGAGGCTCAGGCGCACGACGATGCGCATCTGCCGCCGCTGAGGCAATCTCTCGCGGACCTGGCGGCCGAATTGCGGGACCCGAACGTCATCGCCCTCGGACTGCGCGACGGGCACTTCCGCCTCGTCGCGGCGGTACGCCTCCACATCGACCCCATCCGCCCGCACGTCGCCGAACTAGGGCGCCTGGTGGTGGCCCCGGACCTCCAGGGCCACGGGCTGGGAAGCCGGCTCCTCACGCTCGCGGAGCAACGCGTCCCGGAGTCGGTGACGACGCTGCGACTGTTCACCGGGGAACGCAGTGCCGGGAATCTTCGCCTCTACGCGCGGTTCGGCTACATCGAGTCCCACCGCACCGCGACGCCGGGCGGCTACGACCTGGTCCACCTGGCCAAGACCATGCGCTGACAAAAAACTCCGGGCCACGATCGAATGATCGTGGCCCGGAGTTTCGGAGTGGAGCTCAGGGGACTCGAACGACCCGGCGCGTCCTCGACCGGCTCGATCAGGAATCGATCGTCCTCGGTCGTCTCGACGATGGTGAAGACGGATGCCCCACAGTGGCGAATGCGATAAGTCGGCTACCCGGACGGCTCCTTCTCTCCTGAGCGGCGCGGAGAATCTGATCGGTACCCTCGCGGGCATGGGGGAATTGTTGGTGCTGATCGCCATGGTCGGCCCGTTGGCGCTGTTCGGGTGGGCGGCTATTCAAGCGAAGCGCCGCGGGCTTGGGGGGTCGTTCGTCGGGCCGTTTCAGGAGATGTTCGATCCCGGCGCGGCGCGAGCACAGATCGTCATCGAGGAGATTGCGGGGCTGCCGGATCCTGCGGATTCCGGCGACCCGGACAACGACGACGATGCGCCGTACACAGTGGTGCATGAGGGTGTTCGGCTCAACATAAACCCTGGTAGCGCTCGGCGGCGTGGCCAGCAATGAGCCGAGTAGCGTCGAAAGCTGCTGCCCCGCAGATATCGATACCTCCCGACGGGGCAACGGCCCGCCGCATGCCATCCGCCCGAACACACAAAAACTCCGGGCCACGATCGAATGATCGTGGCCCGGAGTTCGGAGTGGAGCTAAGGGGACTCGAACCCCTGACCCCCACACTGCCAGTGTGGTGCGCTACCAGCTGCGCCATAGCCCCGTGTTGAGTTGTTCTCCGCGCTTCCGGAGTGACTCCCTCGCGCTGAAAGAAAGTTACACCACCGCCGACGTGGACAACAAATCGCCTGGTCAGAGGCGTTGAGCCCGGTGGTGGCCGACCCCGGTCGGGCCGGCCACCGGGCACGTCCTACTGCGACACCTGGGAAACCCAGTTCTCGTCGGCGAGGGCGTCGATCACCTGACCGTTGTGGACGACGGCCGGGGTGCCCGTCGCACCGGAGGCGGCGAGAGCGGCGCGGCCCGTCTCGGCGTCCGCAGCGGCCTGCTGCATCCGCTCACCGCTGGTGATGCAGTTGACCGCCGCCTCGTTGGCGCCGGCATCCTTCGCCAGCCGCGCGAGGTCCTCGTTCGACAGATCCGACTTGCCGTTCTCCGGCGGCTGGTTGGCCGGGGAGAACAGCTCGCCATGGAACTTGGAGTAGGCGATCGCGTCACCGGTCTGGGCGACGCACTGCGATGCGGCGACGGCGCGGGTCGAGTAGTCACCGCTGGCCGAGAGCCGGTTGAGGAAGTTGAGGATGTGGTAGTTGACCGCAAGCTTGCCCTCGTCGATGGCCTGCGCCACCTCCTGACCGTGCTTCTCCTCGAGCTGCGCGCAGAACGGGCACATCGGGTCCTCGAACATGTCGATCGTGTTCGTCACGTCGGGAAGACCGAGGCGCACCACACCGGCGTCCCCCATCGTCACCTGGACAGCCGAGTTCTGCACCGCTCCGTAGCCGGCATTGCGCGGCTCGTCGCTGCTCTTCGTCAGCAGGATGCCGCCGATCACCAGCGCCGCGATCACGACGATCGCGAGACCGCCGACGATGTACGTGGCCTTGCTGGAGGTCGGCTGGGGGTTGTACTTGACCGACTTCGGTTTCTTCGAACTCACTTCGTGTCCTTCGTCATGGGTGTGAGATCCGTTCGGAACTGACCGGAGTGCCCGCCACGGGACCGTGTGCAGGCACTACTCGGCCCCTACTCTGCCACCGTCGCCTGAGCGGGCACTGAGAACGGCGCGCGAGACCGCGGCCCCAGGGACAGGGGGCTGCGCGGGAAGATCACGAGCCACACCGCCAACGCCAGGAATCCGACATCTCGGGCGATCTCCCGCGCGTAGTCCCAGGAGTCGACGTCCGCGGCGCCGCCCCCGCCGAAGCATCCACAGTCGATCGACAGGCCCCGCGCCCACGCCGAGATGATCACGCCGATGAGCACGAGCAGCATCGCGCTGGACGCCACGGCCACCACGCGCACCCCGAGACCGATCACCAGGAACAGGCCGAGGGCGATCTCGAACATCGGCATCGAGTACGCCACCGGCCGCACCAGGTCCTCCGGCAGCAACTGGTAGGCCCGGACCGCGACGACGGTCTGCGTGGGATCGATGAACTTGATCCACCCGGAGACCAGCCACACGGCGGCCAGGCCGAAGCGCGCGAGGAGGCTCACAATGCGTATCCACACGCCCCACACGCTACCGAACAGGTATGCCTGCGCTTTCTAGATCAACCGCGTTTTCCCAGCTAGGTTCTGTTTCGTGAACGCTGCAACACCGGGCATCGACTCCATGCCGCACGACTTCGACCACACCCACGCCGACGTGTCGGGAGGCTGGCTGCGCGCAGCCGTGTTCGGCGCGATGGACGGCCTGGTCACCAACACGTCGCTGATCGCCGGCGTCGGCGGCGCGGGCGTCGCCGCGCACACCGTCGTCCTCAGCGGCGTGGCCGGCCTGGTGGCGGGCGCGTTCTCGATGGCGCTCGGCGAGTACACCTCGGTCAAGACGTCCAACGAACAGATCGACGCCGAGGTGCGGGTCGAGCGGCGGGCGCTCCGCCGGCACCCCGAGGCCGAGGAGGCCGAACTGGTGGAGACCTTCACCGCGATGGGCATGAGCGAGCAGACCGCCACGGCCGCCGCGGCGGAGGTCCACGCGGACGCCGAGCGGGCCGTCGAGATCCACGTCACGCACGAGCTGGGCGTGAACCCGAACGAGAAGCCGTCGCCGCTGGTCGCGGCCGGGTCGTCGTTCGTGATGTTCGCGATCGGCGCGATCCTCCCGCTGCTCCCCTACCTGTTGGGCTACGAGTCGCTGGTCGCCGGGCTCGCCGTGGGCGGTGTCGGGCTACTGCTCGCGGGCGCGCTCGCGGCGCACTTCACCGCCCAGTCCAAGATCCGTGGCGCGGTCCGGCAGCTGCTGTTCGGCACGATCGCCGTCGCCGCCACCTATCTGGTGGGCGCGCTCATCGGCGTCGGGGTGCCCGGCTGAGTCGTCCGCGTCGCCGGGACCGTCCGGCTCGTCCCCGAGTCGGCCCTTGGGCGCGAAGATCCACAGCAGGATCGGCAGCAGCATGACGGCACCGGTGACCGTCCACGCGGCACCGAACGACCAGCGCTCCGCGAACCACCCCGCGACGAGCGGGCCGGCGAAGGCACCGACGTCGTTCATCATCTGGAACACCGCCAGGAGCGGGCCGCCGCGCCGCTGGGAGCCGATGACGTCGGCCACCGCCGCCTGCTGCGCCGGGCCCATGATGCCCGAACCGACGCCGCACACGGCCGTGGCGAGATAGAAGAGGACGATGTTGTCGGTCTGCCCCATCGCGATCGTGGCCGCCCCGCAGATCGCCAGTCCGATCAGCACGAACGGCTTGCGGCCGATGCGGTCGGACAGGCGGCCGGACCGCATCAGGACCGCGGCGTTGCCGAGCGCGAACACGGTCAGCGCGATCGCCGCCGTCGCCTCGTCGCCGTCGAGGACCTCGACGACGAACAGCGGCACCAGCGAGATCCGGACACCGAAGATCACCCAGCCGGTCACGAGGTTCGAGCCGAGCGACGCCCGGAACATCGACGACCGCAGGCCCTCGCGCAGCGTCATCGTCCGCAGTCCGCTCTCGCCCTCCGGCTCGGCGAGGTGCGACTTCCGGAGCGCGAAGTACACGACCGACGCGGCGACCAGCAGCGCCACCGCGTAGATGACGAACGGAACCCGCAGCCCGAACTTGGACAGTGCACCGCCGAACAGCGGACCGGTGATGGTGCCGATGAGGAACGCCGCCGAGTACACCCCCGACACGCGGCCGCGCCCGCCCGGCGGCGACATGCGGATCAACAGTCCCAGCGCGGAGACGGTGAACATCGTCGAACCGATGCCACCGAGCGCCCGGAACACCAGCAGTTGCCAGTAGTCGCTCGCGAACGCGCACGCGCCCGTCGAGCAGGCCGTGATGATCAGCCCGGACAGGTAGGTGGGGCGCTCGCCGATCTTCTGCACCAGCGAACCGCTCATCGGTGCGAACAGCAGCCGCATCAGCGCGAAGGCGCTGATCACCGCGCTGGCGGCGGTGACGCCGACGTCGAAGCTGCGCGCGAACTGCGGCAGCGCGGGCGCGACGATGCCGAACCCGACGGCGACGATGAACGCCGACACGACCAGCACCCAGATCTCCTTGGGAAGCTTCGTGTCGGTGCTCGTCGCGGAATCAGTCGAGTTTCTCATCGCCGACGAATGTATCGGCGACGCGCGAGAGCGAATCAGGCAAGTCCCAGTGCCCGGGAAACGACGTCCTGCGCGGCGGCCTGCACCTCGGCGAGATGCTCGGGGCCACGGAAGGATTCGGCGTAGATCTTGTAGACGTCCTCGGTGCCGGACGGCCGTGCCGCGAACCACGCGTTCTCCGTGACCACCTTGAGCCCGCCGATCGCGGCGCCGTTTCCGGGCGCCGTCGTCAGCGTCGCGGTGACCGGTTCGCCGGCCAGCTCGGTGGCGGTGACCTGCTCGGGCGAGAGCTTCGACAGGACGGCCTTCTGCTCCCGCGTCGCCGGGGCGTCGATCCGGGCGTACGCCGGATCGCCGTGCTGGCGGGTGAGCTCGCGGTACCGCTGGGACGGGCTCTGCCCGGTGACCGCGGTGATCTCCGCGGCCAGCAGCGCCAGCAGGATGCCGTCCTTGTCGGTGGTCCACACGCTGCCGTCGTGCCGCAGGAACGACGCCCCGGCGCTCTCCTCGCCGCCGAATCCGAGCGAGCCGTCGAGCAGACCCGGCACGAACCACTTGAACCCGACCGGCACCTCCACGACCGGGCGTCCCAGCCCGCCGGCGACGCGGTCGATCATCGACGAGCTGACGAGGGTCTTGCCGACCTTCGTCGTCGGAGTCCACCCGGCGCGATAGGTGTATAGGTAGTCGATCGCGACGGCCAGGTAGTGGTTCGGGTTCATCAGGCCGCCGTCGGGGGTGACGATGCCGTGCCGGTCGGCGTCGGCGTCGTTGCCGGTGGCGAGGTCGAACCGGTCGCGGGCGGCGATGAGCGACGCCATCGCGTGCGGTGACGAGCAGTCCATGCGGATCTTGCCGTCGCCGTCGAGAGTCATGAACCGCCACGTGGCGTCGACCAGCGGGTTGACGACGGTGAGGTCGAGGTGGTGCCGTTCGGCGATCGCCGCCCAGTAGTCGACGGACGCGCCGCCGAGCGGGTCGGCCCCGATGCGCAGCCCGGACGCGCGGATCGCGTCGAGGTCGAGCACGCTGGGCAGGTCGTCTACGTAGGCGGCGAGGAAGTCGTAGCGTCCCGCCGCCTCGAGCGCGCGCACGAGCGGCACCCGCCCGATGCCGGACAGACCGGAGCGCAGCAGGTCGTTCGCCCGGTCCGCGATGACGGCGGTGGCGTCGCTGTCTGCTGGGCCGCCGTGCGGCGGGTTGTACTTGAAGCCCCCGTCACGAGGCGGGTTGTGAGACGGAGTGACGACGATGCCGTCGGCCCGCCCGGTCGGGGCGGAGACGTTGTGCCGCAGGATCGCATGACTCACCGCGGGGGTGGGCGTGTACCCGTCACGCGAATCGATCACCACCGCAACGCCGTTCGCGACCAGCACTTCGAGCGCGGTCGCCCAGGCCGGCTCGGACAGCGCGTGCGTGTCGCGGCCGAGGAAGAGCGGGCCCGTGATGCCCTGCGCGGTCCGGTATTCGACGATGGCCTGCGTGGTCGCGAGGATGTGGGCCTCGTTGAACGCCGAGTCGAGACTCGAGCCGCGGTGTCCGGAGGTCCCGAATACCACCTGCTGCAACGGATCGGACGGGTCCGGGGTACGCGTGTAGTACGCGGACACCAGGTGTGCCAGATCCTCCAGATCCCCCGGCAACGCCACCTGTCCCGCACGTTCGTGCACCATCGACCCCTCGCCTCCGTCATGCTGAAAAAGCTTCCGTTCCATCGTGCCAGGGGCGGAGGCTACCTGCCGGTTCATCGGGCTCAGCCGGTGAACCGAAACCCCAACCAGGCGAAACCGATACCGACGACGAGGCTGACCGTGACGTACAGCACGGACGTGACGGCTCGATGCACCCGCGCGAGACCGGCGGCCTCGTTCGCGAACGTCGAGTAGGTCGTCAGGCCGCCGCAGAAACCGGTGCCGAGCAACGCGAACACCGCGGCCGGCAGCGTCGCCCCGGCGAGCAGTCCGAGGATCAGGCAACCGAACACGTTCACCACGAACGTCGGGACGGGAAAGCTGCCGTACGAGTGCAGATGACGGCCCGCGAGGTAGCGGACCGCGGCGCCGACGCCGCCGCCGAGCGCGACCCACAGCACGCTCACGCCGCCTCCCCCCGCCGGCGCGCGTGCAGGTACTCGCCGATCCCCATCCCGATGCGCGCCGCGATCAGCGCGGGCAGCAGCGTCGCGAACACGTAGAGCACCGCCGACCCCGGGTTCTGCACGACGTCGACGGCGAACGTCGAGAAGGTCGTGAAGCCGCCCAGGACACCGACACCGAGGAACAGGCGCCACAACCGGTCCGGGCCCACCATCGCCGCGAGTATCCCGAGGAGCAGGGATCCGACGATGTTGATCGCCGCGACCGTCCAGATTCCGGGGAACTCCCGGGAGAGGAGGAAACGAACACTCGCGCCGATCGCGCCGCCGAGTGCCACCACGACCAGCGCCCGCCCCTCCACCATCATCTCGCTCCCGTCCGTCGCCGTCACCGGGCCGGGCCTGCAGATCGCGTCCGCCCGCGCGAACCAGGTGTCCTCGCCCGCATGATCATCGCAGCGACGAAGTAGCGGCACGGCGATTGTCCGTCGTTGGCGAAGCGGTGCGGGGCGTCCGCCTCGAAGTACAGCGTGTCACCGGCGTCGAGCGTCCACGATCGATCGCCCACGTCGACGGTCAGTTCACCATCGACGACGTGGACGAACTCGTGCGAGTTGGGCGCATACGCGGGGAACTCACCGGCATCGCAGCCGGCGGGAAGCACGATCTCCATCCATTCGAAGTTCACGCCCGGAACCACCGGGGTGAGGACGCGTCTGGTCCAGCCGCCGTCCTCCTCCGCGACGTCGTGGTCGGCCGATCGCCGGAGCACGGTGCGATCCCGCTCGTCACCGGTGATCAGTGCCGCCAGGTCCACGCCCAGACCGCGCGCGATCCGGTCGAGCACGACGACGGTGGGCGCCTTGGCCCCCCGCTCGATCGCCGAGATCATGCTCACGCTCACGTCCGAGCGGGCGGCCGCCTCGGCCAGGGTCAGATCCGCCGCGCGCCGCGCCTGCTGCACGCGAGCGCCGAGAGCCTCCAGATTCATGTGCTCTATAGTAGTTGCAATTCAACCTCTATAGAAGAACTGAGAGGTAGTCATGCCGGAAATCGCGGTACGTCCCGCCTGGCCCGCCGACCTGGTCGACATCGCGTCGATCTACGGGCACTACGTCAGTGCCACCACCGTGACGCTGGACGAGACACCGCCCGACGGTGCGGCGTGGGGCAACCGCTACTGGGCGCTCGCCGAGCGCGGGCTGCCGTTCCTCGTGGCCGAGGCGGACGGGCGGGTCGCCGGGTACGCGTACTGCGCGCCCTGGAAGACCCGGTCGGCCTACCGGTACTGCGTCGAGGAGTCGATCTACCTGGCTCCGTGGGCCACCGGACGACGGATCGGCGGCGCGCTGCTCGACCGCACGCTCGACGAGTGCGCCCGCATCGGGATCCGTGAGGTGATCGCGGTGCTGACGTCCGAAACCGGTGCACCCGAATCGAGTTCGTTCCACCTGCACCGGAGTCGACGCTTCGAGGTGGCGGGACGACTGAAGGGCGTCGGGTTCAAGAACGCGACGTCGATCGACACGGTCATCATGCAGCGGGCGCTCACCGGTCCCGACCGGGCGGGGGTCGCGCCGGGAACGCGCCGCTAGCCCAGACCCAGATACAGGTCGTGGGCCGCGGCACGGCCGGGCCGATACCCGACGTCGAGCCTGTGCCCGCCGGGCCGCAGTTCGTTCACCTCGGCCCACCGGTGCATCGCGCCGAAGGTGTCGGCGATCGTGGACTCGTCCCCGAGGTGCCGGTGGTGCAGGTATCGACCGGCCGGCGCCTTCGCGATGCTCCACCCCTCCGGCAGCGACGCGGGCAGCGCATCGACGACCACACCGAGGACCTCGCGGTAGTCGCCGTCGCCCAGGTCCGTGCCGAACTCCACGAAGACATCGTCGGGACCGGTCAGCAGATCGCTGCGACGGGCGAAGACGCGCGCCCACGCCTGCGGAACGACGACGGCGAGTTCGGCGAACGGCGCCACCACCTCGATCCCGACGATCGTCGCCGACGTCCGCTCCACGATCCGCACGACAGTCTCCCCTCGACCCGACGGGTTCAGATCCGTTGCACCGCACCGTCGATGGCGGCCAGCTTCTCACTCAAGTGTGCCCCCACCCGGGCCACATAGGGTTCGTCGATGATCTGGATGTGATCACATCCGATCCGGACGATCTCCAGGTTCTGCACCGCCTCGCCCCAGCCGCCGTCGGGCTGACGGGTCCCGAACGCGGGCTCGAGCGCGATCTGGTCGTCGAGGTAGGTGTCGGCCATGTACAGCACCACGTCGCCGTCGTAGGTTTCGAGGTCGGTGGTGGGTATGGCCCGGTTGTCGAGCCACGACGTGCGCTGGTGCTCGATGATCCCGCCCGGGATCTCGGCGCCGCTGAGTTCGAGCAGGTCCATCAGGATCCGGATCTGCTCCTCGTCGCTCCCGGCCGCGGCCAGCCTGTCGTACGGCAGGGGCGCGTCGAGGTTGTACGTCTTCTTCGCGAAGGCCGCATAACGCTGCCACCGCGCCCGGATCTCGTCCGGGGTGTCCTCCACCTTCTCACCGGGCATGACGGTGTCGATCAGCCCGACGATCCGGACGTCGGCGCCGTCCCGCCGCAGTTGCTTCGCCACCGCGAACGCGAGGGCGCCGCCGAAGGACCAACCGGCCAGCACGTAGGGGCCGTCGCCCTGGATCCCCCGCAGCAGCGGCACGTACGCCGCGGCGCGCTCCTTCAGGGGCCCCTCGACCCGCTCGAGACCGAACATCGGGGTGTGCGCCGGCAGGCGCTTGAGCAGCGGCTCGTAGGCCACCGTCGACCCACCCGCCGGATGGAACACGAACACCGGCACCGCATCCGACCCCTCGGCCCGCGGCCGCAACGTCCGCACCAGACCGTCGATCTTCAGCCCGTCCTCGAGATGCCGACGCACCGTCTCCGCCAACTGCTCGATCGTCTCCGCGTCCAGCACGTCGTCGACGCTGATCTCCCCGCCGGCCCGATCCGTCAGCCGCACCGCCATCCTCTCGGCGGTCGCGTCGTCGAGGATCGGCAGCGTCGCGAAGATGCTCTTCGCCGACTTGCCGGTCACCACCGCCCACGTCGCGAACGTCAGACGCTCGGCCGCATCACGCGGCGGCACGTCGGGGCCTGCGGACTGGACCGCGGGCTCGGCACGCGGCACCGACTGCGCCGAACCGGACACCAACGGGTTCGGGTCCGGCACGGTCTCGCCGGCCGACACGACAGCCTCGAACAGCAGCGCGAAACCGGCCGGATTGACGACGGGCGACGTCGTCAGATGATCTCGGCAGTGAATCTGAACCGAGGCCCCACCGAGGTGCGGCTGTACGGCCACATTGAGGGAACCCGTCGTCGGGAGGTCGGCATGCACCCTCACCGCGGAGACGGTCGCGTTCGGAAACACCTGGGCGGCAACCGCCGTGACCACATCGTCGTAACTCGACACCGTCGAGACCGGCAGTTCCCACGCGTAGCGCCCGTCCGAGAGCGCAACCCGCCCGCCGGAGAACTCGTCGAGACTCCCCGCTCGTGGCTCGCTCGCCGTACCTTGCACATCCGTCATCGCAGCGTCCCTCCCCGTGACGACCCGCCCCCGTGTCGGGACGTGCCGCAACCACATGCACAACCGACAGATCCGGCAGTGTCCCCCCACCGGATTCGAACGCGAATGATCATGGCACGTCACGGGACGACGCAGAGCCGTTCACGCGGATTGCGACACCCGGACAGCAAAAAGGGCCTGATCCGAGAGTGTGGAAACACTCTCCGATCAGGCCCCTTGGTGGAGCTGCCGGGAATCGAACCCGGGTCCTCCGTCGCTTTGCCAGGGCTTCTCCGTGTGCAGTTCGCTATGCCTCTACTTGGATCTCCCGGTCTCGCGAACAAGCCGTGATGACGATCCCAGTCGCTGTTGGTTGTCCCGCCCCACTCCGCGACCGAGTGGAACGGTAGAGCCCTCTAGCTGATGCCAGGATCCGGGTCGAGGGCGAACCCGGGCTGACAGACACGCAGTCGCTACTTAGGCAGCGAGGGCGTAGTCGCGCTGATTGGAATCGGCGCTTATTGGTTTGCAGCGACGCTTACGGTGGTCTCTTGCCTGCACCGACACGCTTCCCCTAACTCAACGTACGCAGTCGAAACCGTTCAGCCCCGTACGTCCCCACGTCTCTCGTGGGGCTACTAACTGTAACCCGCGGGCGCGCGGGAATCATCCCAATTATCCGCCGCCGACCCGGACGAGAACCGAGAACCCGGCACAACGCTGCCGACCATCTGCGTGTTTCCCGCCGGAACGACAACCGGTTCCGTTAGGGTCGTGCCCCGAGACCCACGATTTCGGTGACCTTCGTCACTCGACATCCACCGCTCGACATCCACCCCCGGGGGGAACAAACGCATGACGTCGTTGGCGCGTCGGTTCGCAATCATGGCATCGCTCGCTCTGGTCACCGTGACGGCCTGGATCCTGGCCGCGCCCGCGGCGACAGCCACCCCCGCGTACCCCACACCCCAGCCGGACCCGTTCTACGCCGCACCACCGGACATCGCGTCCAAGGCGCCCGGCGACGTGCTCGCGGTCCGTCGCGTCGACACGTGGCTGGCGCCCGGGAACGAGGTGTGGCAGATCAAGTACCGGTCCACCAACTCGGCCGGCGAGCCGATCCCGGCGATGACGACGGTCATCAAGCCGATGGGCGCGCCGGCGGACATGCCGGTGCTGTCGTACCAGGCGATCGTCAATTCGCTCGGTCTGCGATGCGCCCCGTCGGCAGCCCTGTTCACCGGCGAGATCAAGGACGTCTTCGGGCTGCCGCTCGCGCTCGCGCAGGGATGGGCGGTCGCGATCCCCGACCATCTCGGCCCCAACAGCGCGTACGGCGCCGCGAAACTCGGCGGGATGATCACCCTCGACGGCGTCCGTGCGGCGAAGCGACTTCCGGAACTGCGGCTGTCGGGCAGCCCGGTGGCATTGGCCGGCTACTCGGGCGGCGGCATGGCCACCGCGTGGGCCGCGGCCCTGAACCCCACCTACGCGCCGGACGTGAAACTCGTCGGCGTCGCGCAGGGCGGCGTCCCGGCCGACATAGAGGAGATGGCCCTCGGCCTCGGCCTCGCCGACCGGCATCCCGGTTTCGGCCTCGGATTCGCGGCGGCGATGGGACTCGAACGCGAGTACCCGGATCGACTTCCGGTGAGCTCGCAGCTCAGCCCGGCCGGCCTGGCGCTGCGTGACGAACTCAAGGACGAGTGCCGGACCATGATCATCGCGAAGGGCCTGCTGCACAGCGTCACCGAGGTCGCCCAGTCCACCAGCCTGATGCAGGACGAGGGCATCCGCGCCGTGATGCGCGAGAACAGCCTGGTCGACTTCCCCGGCATCCCGACCGCGCCGGTCTTCATGTGGCAGGGCACCACCGACCAGCTGACGCCGTACCAGTCGGTCGCGGCGACCGCCGACCGGTACTGCAAGGCCGGGGCCACCCTCATGTTCCGCGGCTACCCCATCGCCGAGCACATGACGAATGCCGCGATAGGCCTGCCCGAAGCCTTCCTCTACCTGAAGGATCGGTTCGCCGGGTTGCCTGCACCGACCAACTGCTGACCCCGCGACCAGCGCTTACGTCGGCGCGGAAATCGTATATGTCCATACCTCGAGAACAGTGCGCCAAAATACCTGGACGTTCGTCCAAATTGCCCTAACCTGCTGCCAGACAGTGACCTTTGGGCTCCCTCAGGAGGCGGCCGCCGATGACCCGTGCATCCAGATCCGTTCGACGACGGGCAATGGCGCTGCTCGGCGCCACCCTGACCCTCGCGGTCGCCGCGACCGCCAGTGCGGTGTCGGCGCCCCTCTCACCCGACCCGACGGATCCGGGACCGCCCACCGATCCCGTCTACGGCCTCGCCGGCGGCTGCTACACGCTCGCCTCCGAGGCCACGCCGGGGTTCGTCGTCCGCGACGGCGACGGCTTCCGCACCGGCGCAGACGCCGCGTCGGCCACCCGGTTCCGGATGCAGGCGGCACAGCTCGGCCGGTTCCTGCTCTACGGCAACGACTCCACCCTGGTCGCCGGCGAGTCGGCCAGCGTGACCGCGTCACCGCAGGCGACACCCGCGACCGACTGGATGCTGACGTACACCGACGGCGTCTACACCGCGACCGGCACCGTGACGGGAAAGCAGTTGAGCGTGAACCGGTCCGACGGGCGCCTCGCGGTGACCGACCCGGGCACCGACCCCGAGGCCGGCCGGTTCCGGCTGGCCGCCGCCGACGGCTGCGCCGACTTCCCGGAGGTCGAGGTGAACGCCACCGGCACGCCCGTCGGTGCGAGCCCGTCCGGTGAGGTCCGGGGCTTCATCGACGCGCACGTCCACATGAACGCCAACGAGTTCATCGGCGGCGACATCCGCTGCGGCGAACCGTACTCGCCGCTGGGTGTCACGGTCGCACTGCAGGACTGCGCGGACCACCAGCCGAACGGCACGACCGCACTGCTCGAGAACGTCCTCTCGCACGGCAACCCCTTCGAGACGCACGACACCACGATGTGGCCGAGCTTCGCCGACGTCCCGTCGTACGACTCGATGACGCACGAGCAGACGTACTACCGCTGGGTCGAGCGCGCGTGGCGCGGCGGCCTGCGCATCTTCACCAACCTGTTGGTGTCCAATCGCGTGCTGTGCGAGCTGTATCCGCTGCGCAGCAACCCGTGCGACGAGACGGAGACCATCCGCATCGAGGCACGGCAGGCACACGAGATCCAGGACTACGTCGACGCCCAGTACGGCGGACCGGGTCGCGGCTGGTTCCGCATCGTCAGCTCCCCCGAGGACGCGCGCCGGGTGGCGGCGTCGGGCAAGCTCGCGGTGACGCTCGGCGTGGAGATCTCCGAGCCGTTCGGCTGCGGCGTGCAGGGCGGCGTCCCGCAGTGCACCGAGCAGGACATCGACGCCGGCCTCGACGAGCTGTACGCGATGGGTGTGCGGCAGGTGATCCTGACGCACAAGTTCGACAACGCCCTCGGCGGCGTGCGCTTCGACGAGGGCCTCACCGGGACCGCCGTCAACATCGGCAACTTCCTCGGCACCGGCGAGTTCTGGAAGGTCGAACCGTGCACCGGTGTGGCCGCCGACAACCCGATCGGCAACGTCGACGGCGACACCGCGGAGCTGACGAAGTCGCTGCCGCCCGGTGTCACGCTCCCCGTCTACCCGCCGGGCGACGTGTGCAACGCCCGCGGCCTCACCCCGCTCGGTGAGCACGCGGTCCGCGGGGTGATGCAGCGCGGGATGATCCTGGACGTCGACCACATGGGCGTCAAGACCGCCGATGCGGCGCTGAAGATCCTGGAGGACGCGAACTACTCGGGTGTCGTGTCGAGCCACAGCTGGACCGATACGTCGAACTATGAACGCATCTACAAGCTCGGCGGCTTCGTCGCGTCGTACGCGGGCCCGCCGGAGACGCTTCTCGACGAGTGGCGCGACGCCCGCGAGAACCGGGACGAGAAGTTCTACTTCGGCTACGGATACGGTGCCGACACCAACGGTTTCGGTTCCCAGCCCGCCCCGCCGAAGGAGGGTCAGCCGCTCGTCGAGTATCCGTTCACGACGTTCGACGGCGGCACCGAGATCGACCGGCAGCGCTCCGGCACCAGGGTGTTCGATTTCAACGCCGACGGTCTAGCCCAGTACGGGATGACCCCGGACTGGATCGAGAGCCTTCGCAAGTCCGCCGGTGACGACGGGAAACAGTTCATGGACGACATGTCCCGCGGCGCGGAGGCGTACCTGCAGATGTGGGAGCGGGTCGCCAAGTAGGGCTGCGGTGGCCGTCGCACCTTCCCCTTTACGTGGCGGCCACCGCGATCATCGCGACCGATGCCAGCGCCAGCAGCATGCCCGCTTGCTGGATCCGGCTGACGCGTTCACCGAGCATCACCATCGCCAGCAGCACCGTCGCGGCCGGATAGAGCGAGCCGATGACGCTCACCAGCGACAGTAGCCCGCCCTGGAAGGCGTACATCATCGCCGCGTTCGCGACCACGTCGAGCACCGCGATGTAGGCCGTCAGGCGCAGCACCTCGCCGTGCGGTGGGCGGCACTGTCGCGATGCGAGCGCGACAGCCCACACGACGACGGTAGCCGCGGCCCGGGCGGCGGCGAGCGGCCACAGCCCGGTGCCGTCCGGGATCTGGTGCAGGCCGACGAACGCGAATGCGAACGCGACACCCGAGCCGACGGTGAGCCACGCCACCGTGCGGGTGAACCGCAACTCGCGGCCGCCGGCCACCTCTCCGGCCACCTCGTCGGGCGATTCCCGAGACACCAGCACGACCGCGACGAGGGCGACCACGATCCCGAGATAGGCGACGGCACCGGGCCGCTCGCCGAGGACGATGCCCACGATCGCGGGCAGGCCCGCCACCAGCACCGCGGTGAGCGGTGACACGACGGCCATCGGGCCGGACGCGAGCGCCAGGTAGAACCACCACACCGCGAGGCCCGACCCGACACCGGACGCGGCGCCCCACAGCAGCGCCTCGCCGGTGACCTCGCCGCCGACGAACGGGGCGAGCGCGAGCACCAGCAGGAGCGAGAGCGGGTAGGAGACGATCACCACCCGCAGGGCAGCGACCCGCCGGGAGGCCACCCCACCGACGAAGTCGCTGACGCCGTAGCCGACCGCGGCCACGAGCGCGAGGAGGACAGCTGTCAGCGCATGCCCTTCACGCGGCGTCCGAGTTCGCGCGTGACCTCACGCTCGGCGGTGCGGCGGGCCAGATCCTGGCGCTTGTCGTAGTCCTGCTTGCCCTTCGCCAGGGCGAGTTCGACCTTGACCTTGCCGTCGGAGAAGTACATCGACAGCGGCACCAGCGTCTGGTTGCCCTCACGGGTCTTGCCGACGAGGTGCTCGATCTCGCGCTTGTGCAGCAGCAGCTTGCGGGTGCGCCGCGGCGCGTGGTTGGTCCACGTGCCCCGCGCGTACTCGGGGATGTGCAGTCCGCGCAGCCACACCTCGCCGTCGTCGACGGTCGCGAACGCGTCGACCAGCGACGCCTTGCCCTCGCGCAGACTCTTCACCTCGGTGCCGAGCAGTGCGACGCCGGCCTCGTAGGTGTCGATGATGGTGTAGTTGTGTCGCGCCTTGCGATTGGTCGCGATGACCTTGCGGCCCTTCTCTTTCACGTACGGGCCCTCACTGTCTTCGATCCGCCGTCAATTCTGCTGTGACCTTGGTTGGTCCGACTACCAGCATAGGGGCCACGGCAACCCGATTATCCCGCCGCGTCGCCGTCAGTCCCGCACGTACAGGCGCAGCGCGATGTACGCGGTGATCGCGGCCATGCCGGCGCCGACGATCGCGATGAACGGCGCGACCAGCAGCACGTCGCTGTTGGAGATCCGGGCCACGATGTTCGCGTCGTAGATGTCGGCGAGGACGTCGTCGATGAACAGGTTCTTCGCGGTGAACAGGCCGACGATGGCGAGCGCGGCTCCGATCAGCGACGCGACGACGGCCTCGAGCAGGAACGGCAGCTGCGTGTACCAGCGGGTCGCACCGACCAGTCGCATGATGCCGACCTCGGTCCGGCGGGTGAGCGCGGCCACCTGAACCATGTTGGCGATCAGGAAGATCGCGGCGATCGCCTGCACGATCGCGATCGCGAACGCCGCGTTGCGGATACCGCCGAGCACGCTGAACAGGCGATCGACCAGCTCGCGCTGGTTGAGGATGCTGTCGATGCCCGGCCGCTCGCCGAACTCGGCGTTGATGACACCGAACCGCTCGGGATCGCTGAGCTTGATCTTGAACGACGCGGGGAAGCTCTCCGGGCTCACCAGCGACGCCAACTCGGGCTGGTCCTTGAACACCCGGTCGGTGGCGTCCACGACGGCGTCGTCACGGTTGAGGTACTGCACCGAGACCACCGCGTCGGTGTTCTCGAGGTCGTTGCGGAGCCCGCGGCAGATGTCCTGCACGCAGTCCGGGTCGGAGGCCGAGATGTCCTCGGTGAGGAACAACTGCACCTCGACGCGGTCCAGGAAGATCTGCTGCGTCTTGTCGGCCATCTGCACGACCAGCAGGCCGCCGCCGAACAGTCCCAGCGAGATCGCGGTCGTGAGGATCATCGCGATGGTCATCGTGATGTTGCGGCGCAGGCCGGTCAGGACCTCGCTGAAGATGAAGCTGGCACGCATCGGGGAATCGCAGTCCTTGTGTCGTCTGTTCGATGGCGGATGTCTGCCGCGGTGTCGGCTGACGTGTGCCGGGGCCTAGCGGCCGACGGCGTACACGCCTCGCGCTTCGTCGCGCACCACCCGACCGAGGTCGAGTTCGACGACGCGCCGGCGCATCGAGTCGACGATGTGGTGGTCGTGCGTCGCCATGAGCACGGTGGTGCCGGTGCGGTTGATCCGCTCGAGCAGCAACATGATGTCGGCGCTGGTATCGGGGTCGAGGTTGCCGGTGGGCTCGTCGGCGAGCAGCACCAGCGGGCGGTTCACGAACGCGCGGGCGATCGCGACACGCTGCTGCTCGCCGCCCGAAAGCTCGTTGGGCATGCGGTCGGCCTTGCCGGAGAGACCGACGAGTTCGAGCACCTCCGGGACGGTCCGCTCGATCACCGACCGGGACTTGCCGATCACCTCGAGCGCGAACGCGACGTTCTGCGACACCGTCTTGTTGGGCAGCAACCGGAAGTCCTGGAACACGTATCCGACGCTCTGCCGCAGCTTCGGCACGCGCCGACCGGACAGCTTGTTGACGTGGAAGTCGGCGACGTAGATATCCCCGGAGGTGGGCGTCTCCTCCTTGAGCAGGAGCTGCATGAACGTGCTCTTGCCCGAGCCGGACGGCCCGATCAGGAACACGAACTCGCCCTTGTCGATCTCGACGCTCACCTTGTCCAGTGCCGGCCGAGTGGAGGCCTTGTAGAACTTCGAGACATCCTTGACGCTGATCACGAGGAGCCAGTCTAGCCGTTATCTAACGGTGATCTAGGGCAACGACGCGCCCCGCCCGGTGACGTCAGCCTTCGGGGCTCGGAACCGTGGTCGCCTCGGCGCCGGCCGTGGTTCCGGGCGGTTCCTCCGACTGCTGCGGGGCCTCCGTCGTGGTCGTCGACTGGCCCGACGTCTCCTGCCGGGTCGTCGCGCCACGACCGGCATCCGGCGTGGTCGTCGTCGGCCCGGACTGCCGGTCCGTGCGATTCGTCTCCGACTGCGACGGCGGGGTGGACGGCGTGGAGGTCTCGGACGGCGGCAGTGTCGTCGTGGTGGTGGCGGTCGACGTCTGCGCGCTCCCGGCGGGTGCCGGGTCGTAGATCTGACTCTGCTCCACGCCGGTCCGCTGCAAGCGCTCCTTCTCAGCGTTCGCCGCGTTTGCCCGATCGATCAGATAGGAGTTCAGGGTGGCCAGTGCCAGCCACAGCACACACATGACGACCGTCGTGGTGCGCATCCGACCGCCGAACATCCTGCGGGGAATCCGTCCCCACAGCTGCGACATCTTCTCCTGCGGGCTCATTCGGCGCCCTCTTCCACCGGGTCGTTCTCGAGTTCGGCCGAGACCGTGATGCCCGCTCGGCGCAGGGCCGTCACGACGCGGACCCGCAGCGCGCGGCCCACCTGGAACTGCTTGCCCGGCAACGTCCGTGCGACCAACCGGATGCTCACCTGGTCCATCTCGAGACTCTCGACGCCCATCACGGTCGGGGTGTCGAGCAGCAGCGGCCGCAGCGCCTTGTCCTCGTAGGCGTCGACGCCGACGCGGTGCAGGAGGTCGTTGACGTGGTTGATGTCGGCGGTCGCCGGGATCGGCACGTCGACGACGGCCCGCGCCCAGTCCTTGGACAGGTTGACGGCCTTGACGATCTGGCCGTTCGGGACCGTGATGACCTCGCCGTCCGCGTTCCGCATCCGGGTCACGCGCAGTGTGACGTCCTCGATGACACCCTCGGCGTCCTTCGACGAACCGGTGACCGCGATCTGGACGGTGTCACCGAACCCGTACTGGCGCTCGGTGATGATGAAGAACCCGGCCAGGATGTCCTGGACCACGCGCTGCGCACCGAAACCGAGCGCGGCACCGAGGACCGTCGCCGGGGCCACCAGGCTGCCGATGGGCAGGCCGAGTTGGGCGAGCACCTTCACCACCGCGATCACGTAGACCATCGTGATGATGACCCACGTGACGACCTGCGCCACCGAGTGCCGGTGCTTGGTCGCCTCGGAGCGGACCAGGGCGTCGCCCTGCTGGTAGTTGTCGTCGATGCGCTGGGTGATGCGGCCGCCCGCCCAGCTGACGAAGCGGGCGACGATCAGCGCACCGAGGACCGTCAACGCGATCTGGAGTCCGGTGGTCTCCAGCCAGTCGAGCAGTCGATTCAGCGGGGCGATGGGGGTCTGGGCGAGGAACGTGGTGTGCATACGACCTAGGCTTGGGCTTCCTGCGCTTCGCTCATCCGCCAGCGAATGCCGGCCTCGATGAATCCGTCGAGCTCACCGTCGAGAACGGCCGACGGGTTGTTGACCTCGTATTCGGTCCGCAGGTCCTTGACCATCTGGTACGGGTGCAGCACGTACGAACGCATCTGGTTGCCCCACGAGCTGCCGCCGTCGCCCTTGAGCGCATCCATCTCGGCGCGCTCCTCCTGGCGCTTGCGCTCGAGCAGCTTGGCCTGCAGGACCCGCATCGCGGACACCTTGTTCTGCAGCTGCGACTTCTCGTTCTGGCAGGTGACGACGATGCCGGTGGGGATGTGCGTCAGGCGCACCGCCGAGTCGGTCGTGTTGACCGACTGGCCACCCGGGCCGGACGAGCGGTAGACGTCGACGCGGACGTCGTTCTCGTCGATGTCGATGTGGTCGGTGGTCTCCACGACCGGCAGGACCTCGACCTCGGCGAATGAGGTCTGGCGGCGGCCCTGGTTGTCGAACGGGCTGATGCGCACCAGGCGGTGCGTGCCCATCTCGATCGACAGGGTGCCGTAGCTGTAGGGGGCCTTGACCGCGAAGGTGGCGCTCTTGATGCCGGCCTCTTCCGCGTACGAGGTGTCGTAGACCTCGACGCCGTAGCCGCGCTTCTCGGCCCAGCGGATGTACATGCGCATGAGCATCTCGGCCCAGTCCGCGGCGTCGACGCCGCCGGCGCCGGCGCGGATGTTGACGAGCGCGTCACGCTGGTCGTACTCGCCCGAGAGCATCGTCTTGACTTCCATCGCCTCGATGTCGGTGCGCAGCTGCGCCCGCTCGGTGTGGACGTCGGCGACCGCCTCCGGCCCCTCCTCCTCGGCGAGTTCGTACAGAACCGTCATGTCGTCGAGGCGCGAACGCAGCTCCTCCACGCGGCGCAGCTCGGCCTGCGCGTGCGACAGCTGGCTCGTCACCTTCTGCGCGTGCTCCTGGTCGTTCCACAGATCGGGATCGGACGCCTGGTGCTCGAGTTCGTCGATGCGGCGGCGCAGCTCCTCGATATCGAGGACCTTCTCGACCGTGGTCAGAGTGGTGTCGAGCTCGGCGAGGTCAGCGGAAACATCAGGATGCACAGTTATCCAGGCTACCGGGTGAATCACGCGGGCCGCCGTTGCACCGACCACACGATGTCCGCGCGCGGCCCGACGGCCACCGAAGTGGCGTGCAGTAGCGTCGAACGGGTGACCGATCTGGAACTCGCTCTCCGCCTCGCCGACGAAGCTGACACCATCACCCGCGCCCGCTTCGGGGCGTTGGACCTGAAGGTCGACGCGAAGCCGGACCTCACGCCGGTCTCCGACGCGGACCTGGCCGTGGAGAAGGCCCTGCGCGCGACGTTGACGGTCGAACGCCCGGCCGACGCGGTGCTCGGCGAGGAGTTCGGCGGCGACGCGAAGTTCGAGGGCCGGCAGTGGGTGATCGACCCGATCGACGGCACCAAGAACTTCGTCCGCGGCGTCCCGGTGTGGGCCAGCCTGATCGCGCTGCTCGAGGACGGCGTGCCCGTCGTCGGTGTGGTGAGCGCCCCGGCACTGAACCGCCGCTGGTGGGCGTCGTCCGGCGAGGGCGCGTGGGCGTCGTACGACGGCGGCGACGCACGCCGGCTGTCGGTGTCCGGGGTGCGCGACCTGGCGTCGTCGAGCCTGGCGTTCTCGTCGCTGTCGGGGTGGAAGGACCGCGGGATCCGGGAGCAGTTCGTCGACCTGACCGACGACGTGTGGCGGATCCGCGGCTACGGCGACTTCTTCTCCTACTGCCTGCTCGCCGAGGGCACGCTCGAGATCGCCGCCGAACCCGAGGTGTCGCTGTGGGATCTCGCCCCGCTGGACCTGCTGGTCCGCGAGGCCGGCGGACGCTTCACGAGCCTCGAGGGCACCGACGGCCCGCACGGTGGCAGCGCCGTCGCCACCAACGGCCTGCTGCACGACGAGGTCCTCGCCCGCCTCCGCTGAATCGCGGTCAGAACACGGCGGCGGTGACGAGCGCGAGGGCCGGGGTGATGCCCTGGACCACCGCGGCCTGCAGGTAGCGGGCCCCGGTCGAGGCGAGGACGACGGCGGCCCCGACGATCGCGGCGCAGCAGAACAGCACCACCGCGTCACCGCCGGTGTCGCCGACGATCAGTCCGGCGATGATGCCGAGCGCCAGGAAGAGGTTGTAGAACCCCTGGTTGTAGGCGAGCGGGCGGGCGACGTCGGCGTCGCGTTGGTTGGCGAGACCGAACCGCCGCCACACCTGCGGCCGCCTCCACAGCACGCTCTCCATCGCGAAGATCACCACGTGCAGAGCCGCGGCCAATGCGGCGAAGACCTGCGCGATCACCGGCATCCGTCCACGGTGTCACACTCGACGCGACCGCCGCGGCACAATCGCGGCCGCAGAACAGCACGGGAGTGACACGCATGGACGCCGACGAGGTCGACTTCGCCCACACAGATCAGGCGAGCCGCAAGCGTCGGGAGAAGGCGCTGGAACTGGCGCGGTTCGCGTGGGAGCGCGGCATCACCGGCACCGAACTGCTCGACCTGCCCGACGATCGGCTCCGCAAACTGGCCCGCGCGGCCGGCGCGAATCCACCGAGCACCGGCGAGACGTGGACGGTGGCCGCGCAGCTGATCGACGAGAAGACACGCTGGGCGTCGAGCCATCCCGACGATCCGCGCGCCGTCCGCCCGCACGCCGACGAGAAGATCATGTGGGTCAAGCCGCCGATCACTCCGTGGAGTTGACCGGGCAGGGTCCGATCGGACGGTCCGCGAGGATCTCGTGTGCCCGCGACCGGGCCGCGTTGTAGTCGAACCCCGCGTCGGGGTCACCGGCGTCGATGCCGATCAGCGCGCACGAGCGCGCCGGTTCGGGGAGCCGATCGAGCGCGGGCACCGCGTCCACGGACAGCCCGCGCAGGTATTCGACGTCGAGCTTGCCGGTCTCGGCGTACCGCGCGACGTTTCGCTCCGCGATGTAGCCGTCCGGGTTCAGCGCGGCGAAGCCGAGCAGACCGATCGCGGCGGACGCCAGCACCGCGCGCGGAAGCCACCGCGCCGAGAACCGGATACCCGCACCGATCAGCAGCACGAACACCGCGCCCAGCCACAGCTCCGTCGCCATCACGCCCAGCCGCAGCCGGGTGAACCCGAACTCGTTCTCGTACAGCGCCATCCGATGCACCGCCGACGCGACGACCACGAGGCTCAGTGCGCAGAGCAGGCCGAGCAGGACCCGCGCCGGCGCCCGATCCGCGGCGCTCCCCCGGTCCACCTTGCGCATGGAGACCGCCACGACCACCAACGTGAGGACGGTGACCGCCGCGAGTTGCCAGAACCCCTGTCGCGCGTAGTTCGCGTAGGTCAGTCCGACCGTGTCACGCACGTGCCGGTCGCCGCCGAACAACACCCGCACCTGAACGGCGACGAAGCCGGCGAACAGCAGGTTCAGCGCCGCCAGCGGCACCGCCCACTCCCAGCGCGCGATCGGCCGACCCGGTCCGGGCGCCAGGGTGTCGAAACTCGGGGTGCGTCGCCGCAGATACGCGGACGCCAGCGCGGTCAGCGCGACGAGGAACCCGAGGAGCAGGCGGCCGGCGGGATTCGTCACCCGGACGTCGGGCAGCACGGAGTCGAACAGCCTGCCGAACTCCGGATCCGCGCTCACGAACAACGAGCCGAACAACGCCACGAGCGCGACGCTGATCACCGCCACCGCGATCACCCGACCGGGCTTCACGCCGCGCCCGGTGCGCGTCCGGGCGCGCCCGCGCCGTACCCAACCGACCAGCCGCGGTGGGGTGAACCAGAGCGCGAGGGACCCGAACGCCAGCCCGGTCCATGTCCACCCCCCGACCAGCGCAATCGATCCGACGGCCCAGCTCGCCACCACACACAGGGCGACCAGCCAGTCGGCGCCGCGGACCGCGGCCACCGCGAGCAGCGCGATCGCGCCCAGGACGGCGGTGAGCTGAGCCGGGGTGGGACGCGGACGCACCGTCGCGAAGGCGGTCGCCGCCACCGCGGCACCGGTCAGGAGCCAGGCGATGCTCGCCGCGGTCGTCTGCACGGCGAGAGCCGCGAAGGCCCCCGCACCCAGTGCGGCCGCGATCGTCACGCGGGGCGCCATCGATGTCCGGTCG
The DNA here is from genome assembly GCF_004011865.1 of Prescottella agglutinans. Taxonomy (GTDB): domain Bacteria; phylum Actinomycetota; class Actinomycetes; order Mycobacteriales; family Mycobacteriaceae; genus Prescottella; species Prescottella agglutinans. Next base: position 505,607 of record NZ_RKLP01000001.1, read on the forward strand.
CGGCGCCAGACGTCGCGCGGCCACAGCGTCAGTCCCACGTCGTCGGCGATGTCGGGGGTCTCGGGTCGCCGGGTCGTCGGTGCGGTCATGTCGTCCTCCTCGTCCACGCCCGGCCGTCGGACGGCAGGCGTCATCGCGGGGCGACCGGAAAAGGTGTCACCCCGAACGGAATTCGGTCGTGATGTGTGTCTACGTCTGGGGCAGTGCCACCCGGATGCAGCAGCCGGCCGCCGTGTCGAGCACCTCGATGCGGCCCGCGTGCAGTTCCACCGCCCATCGGGCGATCGCGAGTCCCAGACCGGTCCCACCGTCCTGGGCGCCGCCGCGAGCGAAGCGTTCGAACACCCGGGAACGGTCCGCGACGGGGATGCCCGGGCCGTCGTCGTACACGTCCAGGATCAACTCCCCCGCATGCGGTTCGACGCGAACCGTGATGCGCACGGGCGAGTCGGGCGATGCGTGTCGCGCCGCGTTGTCGACGAGGTTGGTGACGACCTGGTGCAGTCGAGCGGTGTCCGCGACGGCGCGTAGGCCCGCCGGCGCGACGTCCACGACCACCCGCAGCGGCCGCGCCGGACTGGACACGTGCCGGATCACGTCGTCGAGGAACGGTTCGATCTCGAAGGTGTCGCGCTGCAACGGAACGACGCCGCCCTCGAGGCGCGACAGGTCCAGCAGGTCCGCGACCAGACCGCCCAGCCGCTCGGTCTGCGCGAGCGCCGAGCGCATCGTCGACTCGTCGGGAACCTCGACGCCGTCGACCACGTTCTCGAGCACCGCCTGCAGGGCCGCGATCGGGGTGCGCAACTCGTGCGAGACGTTGCCGATCAACTCCCGCCGGTATCGGTCGTGCGCCTCGAGGTCCTCCGCCATCTGGTTGAACGCCGTCGCCAGTTGTCCGATCTCGTCCCGGGAGGTGGCGCGGACGCGACGCGAGTAGTCGCCGGTCGCCATCGCCTTCGCGGCGGCGGTCATCTCTCGCAGCGGGGACGTCATCCCGTGCGCGAGCACCTGCGTCACCACCAGGGCCGCGACGAGGGCCGCGAGAAGCGCGAACCGGAACTGCCACTGCGAGGTGATCCAGAACGTCACCGACGAGAGGAGCAGCGACGCAACCACCAGCAGTCCGGTCTTGGCCTTGAACGAGCGCAACGGGTCCAAGGGACGGGGCCAATTCATCGCGGCACCTCCAGCGCGTACCCGACGCCGTGCACCGTGCGGATCAGGTCGCCACCGAGCTTGCGACGCAACGCCTTCACGTGGCTGTCGACCGTGCGACTGCTCGCGGCGTCGCCCCAGCCCCACACCTGCGCGAGCAGGGTCTCGCGGGCAATCGCGGCACGCGGCCGCGATGCGAGATGCACGAGCAGGTCGAATTCGGTCCGGGTGAGATGGATCTCGACGCCGACGGATCGGACCAGGCGCGCAGTGAGGTCGATCGACACGTCGCCGAACACCAGCACCTCGGACTCCGCCGCACGGTCGGCTCGACGCAGCAGTGCCGCGATCCGCGCGACCAGCACCCGCATGCTGAACGGCTTGCTCAGGTAGTCGTCGGCGCCCACCCCGAGCCCGATCACCATGTCGGTCTCGTCGGCGCGGGCAGTGAGCATCAGTACCGGGACCGCGCGGGACGCCTGGATGCGGCGGCACACCTCGAGGCCGTCGAAGCCCGGCAGCATGACGTCGAGCACGACCAGGTCGGGGCCGAACGCCTCACACTCCGCGACCGCGCCGGGTCCGTCGGACGCGATCCGAACGTCGTAGCCCTCCGCCCGCAAACGCGCGGCGATCGAATCTGAGATCGTGCGTTCGTCGTCGACGACGAGCACTCTGCGCTGGCTACCCGGTTCGCTGCTGATCACGGATTCGACTGTATTTCGCGGTTGTGGGGATGCCCGGGAGGAGTTGTGAAGGTTGTGTGCAGGTTTTCACGTCCCCGCGCACCCCCGGCCCCTCCCTGCCCGCGTTTTGCGCACTTGTCGCGGTCCCAGGACCCAAGATCCCGCGACAAGTGCGCGAAACGCGGGTGGGCGCCGACCGAATCGTGAGGCTAGTCACTTTTCGGGTTGACTCGACTTCGTTTCTTACTCCGGAGTAAGGTAGTGGCGTCCGAGACCGAACCGCGAGAAATGGTCATCATGAGCAAGCAAGACGTTGTGAAGACGAACGGCGCCAAGCGTGAGCCCCGCGACACCTCGGCGGTCGGCTTGAACCCGGTCAAGCGCGACGCGATGGGCGCAGCGATGCGGGTCCTCACCCGGATCACCGGATCCGACCTGGCCGAGAAGTACAACTTGCGACAGGTCATCGACCGCGTCACCTACGAGGGCACCAAGACCGGCTTCAAGACGCTCGGTGCCGCGACCCGCACGTTCAACCGCGTGTCCGGCGGCGGCGCACCCAAGCGCCTGCCCGACGGCGCCGCCAAGAACGCCGGCTACTTCGACCTGACACCGAACGACGAACAGCAGATGATCGTCGAGACGGTGCGCGATTTCTCGGCCGAGATCCTGCGGCCCGCCGCGCACGACGCCGACGAGGCCACCGAGGCGCCCGTCGACCTGCTGAAGCGCTCCGCGGAACTGGGCATCACGCTCATCAACATCCCCGAGGAGTTCGAGGGTGTGGCGTCCGAGCGCGGCGCGGTCACCAACTCGCTGGTGGCCGAGGCCCTCGCCCACGGCGACATGGGATTGGCACTGCCGATCCTCGCGCCGAGCGGCGTCGCGGTCGCCCTCACCCAGTGGGGCACCGACGCGCAGCAGCAGACGTACCTGCCCGCGTTCGCCGGGGACAGCGTTCCGGCCGCCGCCGTGGTGGTGAGCGAGCCGCGCGCGCTGTTCGACCCGTTCGCGCCGCAGACCAAGGCGGTCCGTTCCCCCAGCGGCTACAAGCTCAACGGCGTCAAGTCCCTCGTGCCGGCCGCGGGTTCGGCGGAGCTGTTCGTCGTCGCCGCGGAACTCGACGGCCGCCCGGCGTTCTTCATCGTCGAGTCCGACACCAAGGGCCTCGTCGTCGAGGCGGATCCGAGCATGGGTCTGCGCGCCGCCGGTCTGGGCCGGCTGATCCTCACCGACGTCGCTGTGCCGGAGTCGGCGATCCTCGGCGACGGCGACGCCGACCAGCGTGCGCGCGAGTACGCCGACGCCGTCCGTCTCGCGCGCCTGGGCTGGGCGTCGCTCGCGGTGGGCACCAGCCAGGCCGTGCTCGACTACGTGATCCCCTACGTCAACGAGCGGGAGGCGTTCGGTGAGCCGATCAGCCACCGTCAGGCGGTGGCGTTCATGGTCGCGAACATCGGGATCGAACTCGACAGCATGCGACTGGTGACGCTCCGCGGCGCATCCCGCGCGGAGCAGGGCCTGTCGTTCGCCCGCGAGGCCGCGCTGGCCCGAAAGCTCGCATCGGACAAGGGCATGCAGATCGGCCTGGACGGTGTCCAGTTGCTCGGCGGCCACGGCTACACCAAGGAGCACCCGGTGGAGCGCTGGTACCGCGACCTGCGAGCCATCGGCGTAGCCGAGGGCATCGTCCTCATCTGACGCCGACCCGATCCGTCTACAGGAGACCTTTCGATGATCAATCTCGAACTTCCCAAGAAGCTGCGGGCCTCGGCGAACCAGGCGCATCAGGTCGCGGCCCAGATCCTCCGTCCCGTGTCCCGCAAGTACGACCTCGCCGAGCACGAGTACCCGGTGGAGCTCGACACCATGGCGGCGATGGTCGAGGGCCTGGGCGACTCCGGCCAGGGCGCGTCCGGCGCCGCCCTGGGCCGCGGTGACGAGCCCAAGGTGGTCGGCAACGCCAACGGCGGCAACATGGCATCGCTGATGAACGTGATCGAGACCTGTTGGGGCGACGTGGGTCTGACCCTGTCCATCCCCTACCAGGGCCTGGGCAACTCGGCGATCGCCGCGGTCGCCACCGACGAGCAGCTCGAGCGGTTCGGCAAGGTGTGGGCGTCGATGGCCATCACTGAGCCCAGCTTCGGCTCCGACTCGGCGGCCGTCACCACCACTGCCGTGCTCGACGGCGACGAGTGGGTCCTCAACGGCGAGAAGATCTTCGTCACCGCCGGAGAGCGCTCCAGCCACATCGTGGTGTGGGCGACAGTCGACAAGACCAAGGGCCGCGCCGCGATCAAGTCGTTCGTCGTGCCGCGCGAGGCACCGGGCCTGAGCGTGGCCCGCCTCGAGCACAAGCTCGGCATCAAGGCATCCGACACCGCGGTGCTGCTGCTCCAGGACTGCCGGATCCCCAAGGACAACATCCTCGGCGACCCGGAAGTGAACGTGGAGAAGGGCTTCGGCGGGGTCATGCAGACCTTCGACAACACCCGACCCATCGTCGCGGGCATGGCGATCGGCCTCGGCCGCGCCGCGCTCGAGGAACTGCGCGGCATCCTGGAGGAGGCCGGCGTCGAGATCTCGTACGACACCCCCGCCTACAACCAGCACGCCGCGGCCGCCGAGTTCCTGGCGCTCGAGGCCGACTGGGAGGCGTCGTACCTGCTGGCGCTGCGCGCCACCTGGATGGCCGACAACAAGAAGCCGAACTCGCTCGAGGCGTCGATGTCCAAGGCGAAGGCCGGCCGCACCGGAACCGCGGTGTCACTCAAGGCCGTCGAACTGGCCAGCACGTTGGGCTACTCGCAGCGCCCTCTGCTCGAGAAGTGGGCCCGCGACAGCAAGATCCTCGACATCTTCGAGGGAACGCAGCAGATCCAGCAGCTCATCATCGCCCGGCGCCTGCTCGGCAAGACGTCGGCCGAACTGAAGTAGCCCGCGCAGGAACACCTCTGACGATTCGAATCCGTCCCCGTCGCTCCCGCAGCGGCGGGGACGGATTCGTCCGCGGCGACGGGGAGCCCCGAACAGCAAACCACCTCCCGCGCATGGGTCGCGGGAGGAGGTTCACCCCGGAGGACTCAGGAGGCGATATCCCTCACGGGCGTTTGTGCATCCTGTCGGCAGCCTCGACAACCCGGGCCGAGCAGACGAACGACCCGACGGCATCGCGGAACGGAAGGACACGACACCCTGCGATTCAGGAATTGAAGCGGCACCGTCAATTCCAGAGCAGGCACACCCGGAATCGGCGCATATGCCGAGCTCTTCTCGCTCCGCGGTCGAACTTTCCGAGCAAGACTTTCCGACGATAACCGCCCGGCACCAGGCGTGTCTCGGATTTGCCCACAAGTCCCGATAGAAGCGACTTTCGGTGCCGCGCATGGAAATGCCGGATTCATCGGACAGAAAAGGGACTATCGGAACATTCCACCGATTTGTCGATCGGGAATTCCCCGTCGACGTCAGCGGCGCACGTAGTCCTGCAGACACGCGACCGTCGCCGCCTGCTCCTCGTCGGTCCCGAAGACCCAGGACATGTACTCGGTGGCCCCGGCGTCGCGCAAGGCGTCGAGCCGCTCGAGCACCTCGCCGCGCGTCCCGATCAGCGCGACGTCCGCCGGATCTGCCGCACCCTCCTTGTCGAGCATGGCCCGGTACGAGGGCGTGTTGGTGTACGCCGCGAACTCCTCCCGGCACCGTTGCCGCGCCACGTCCGCGTCCGACGTCACGCAGATCGGCAGGCCCACCACGATCCGCGGAGCGGGACGGCCGGCGGCCGCCGCGGCGACGCTGATGCCCGGGACGATGTGTTCGGCGACCGTGCGAGTGCCGGTCATCAGGGTGACGGTGCCGTCGGCGTGCTCGCCGGCCAGTCGCAGCATCGCCGGGCCCAGCGCGGCCACGAGCACCGGCGGGGCCGGGGTGTCGAAAGTGTCGAGTGGACGGGGCAACTCGGCCCGCAACCGCACACCGTCGACGTGCGTCCGCTCCCCGTGCAGTGTCGGCACCAGCGCCGCCAGGTAGTCCCGCGCCCACTGCACCGGGCGGTCGAAGCTGAGGCCCCACACGTCCTCGACGATGAACCGATGCGAGACGCCGATCCCGAGTTGCAGGCGTCCACCGACCGCCGCCTGAGTGGTGAGCGCGGACGCCGCCAGCAGCAACGGGTGCGTCGGATGGGTCGGGAGCACCGCGGTTCCCAACCGAATCGACGTCGTCCGCTCCCCCGCCAGCGCCAGCACCGTCAGCGCGTCCCACCCGAAGATCTGCGGCACCCACGCCGCGGCGAATCCGTCGGCCTCCACCCGCGCCACGCGCTCGACCACCTCATCGAGCCGTGCGGCAGGCCACACCATCCGACCGATCTCCATCACCGACCACCCCTTCCGACGACGCCGAAAGCAGTGTCCCAGCTCGAAAGTGGATCGCGGCCGGATTCCGGAACGCGAAGGGTCCCGTCGCCGATGCGACGGGACCCTTCGTGTGAGAAGTTCAGCGCTGCATGACGTTGGAGCGGCCGGCGACGACCGGGATCCACAGCACCGCCAGCAGCGCCATCGCCGCCCACTCGACGATCAGGCCGTAGCCGATGCTGCCGGCGTGGACACCGCGGACGCTGTGCTGCGACCAGTAGGTGAGCAGCCCGAGGACCGTGCCGACCGTGACACCGGCCATCGCGACCCACGCGAACACCCAGCGTCGGGTCCACGCCGCGAGCGCGGACACCGCGATCCCGAACACGACCACGAACCACGTGAACAGCCGAGCCAGCGACGCCACCTCGTGGTGCCCGCCGGCCATCACCTGCCATGCACGCAGGCCGTCGACCTGTGGGGCAGCCAGGGCGATCAGCAGGATCATCACGGTGGCCGCGATGAACGGGCCCCGTCCGCGCGGGTCGACCTCACGGGCCACCCGCTCCTCGATCATCGCCAGTTCGCGCCGCAGCAGCGACAGATCGTCACTCATCTGTTCGTGCCGGTCGATGCTCGTCTGCGTTGAAACACACCGAAAACCATATCGACGGCAACGAACCCGAGCAGGGTCAGCCCCAGCAGCGGCACGAACCATCCGACCAGTACGGACCCGATCACAATGGCGCCCACCGCCACCGGGTGCAGGCCGCGCAGGGCGCCACGGGCGGGCGGACGACCCCACCGCTGCGTGCCGCGGGTCGGGCGGCGCAGCCACCACATGGTGTAGCCGAGGACGATCACCACCAGAAGTGCCGCGGCGAGCGCCAGCAGTGCGATCTGGTTGAGCAGGCCGAAGAGGATTCCCATGTGCAGGCCGATGGCCCAGAACGTGAGCTTCGCCGCGAACGGCCAGTCCGCGAACCGCACGGTGTCGGTGATCTGCCCGGTCGCGCCGTCGATCGCCACCGAATCGGTCGAGAACTGGAACGGCTGCCGCGTCTGCGCGACCGTGAACGCCGTGTCGGGCTTCGACGGAATCGACGCCTCCACCACGCCGGTCACGCCCGCGTTCGCGGCGACCGCGAGGACGTCGTCGATGCGGGCGACGTTGGTGTCGAGAATTCCCGCCCCGGCCGCGGCATCGTGCCCGCCGCCGTGACCGTCGTGGCCACCCGAAGGCGCGGCCTCCGCACCGTCGAGCGACTTCGACACCGACGGCGTGCCCCAGCCGAGGTCGGCCCGCAGGTCGCCGATGTTCTCACCCGCATACTTGGACCAGGTCAGGCCCGTCGCCGAGAGGAACACCAGGCCGAGCGCGATCCACAGCCCGATCGCGCCGTGCCACCCGAGCGCCCCATTGCGCCCGCGTCCCCCACGCTTGACCGTCCACAACCGCGGGGCCGCGGACCCGTTGCGGGCCTTCGCGGTCCGATAACGGCGCACCCACAGGTAGACGCCGCCGAGCGCGATCACCCACAGCCACGACGCGGCGATTTCGCTGTAGATCCGGCCGGGTTCGCCGAGGTGCAGGTGCCGGTGCAGCTGCGAGATCCAGGTCCGCATGGGCAGCGCGCTGCTGCTGCCGTAGACGACGAGTTCGCCCACCGGCCGCGCCGACACCGGGTCGACGAATACCGCGAGCCGCTCCGACTCGCCGAGCGTCGGATCGGTGAACAGCACCCGCGTGGTCTGGCCCTGCTCGACCGACGGCCGCACCGCCGACACCGTCAGGTCGGGACGCTCGGACTGCGCGGCGGCGATCTGCGCGCTCACCGGCGCGGCCGGTCCGGTCGACTCGACCTGCAGGTAGTCGCGGTAGACAAACTGCTCGAGCGTGGGGGCGATCGCGTACAGCCCGCCGCTGATCGCCGCGATCACGAGGAACGGTGCGACGAAGATGCCGGCGTAGAAGTGCAGGCGGAGGACCAGCTTGCGGAGCGCGCCCGGCGGTGAGGAGTCCGGAGACGAGTTCTCCGGTTCGGTTCGGTTGCCCGGGGCGTTCGGAAGGTGCGCAGGGGTGGTCCCCACGCCTTCGGAAGCGTGCATGAAAGAGCTCTTTCCTGAGGTTTCGGATCGGCGCGCGGGACAGCGCACGCCGCGAAGAACACGCCGACGGGCACCCCCACGGATGCGCGGGCATGCAGGCGTCGGCGGTGAAAGCAGCAGCAGATGCCGGGCACGTCGAAACGTGACCGGGCGGCTACCAGGAAAGAGTGGGAGGTCCGCGGGTTCCGCCCGCGGCCCGGGCGATGCGCGAACTGGTGGGATCGACCCGGCGAACCACCGTGGGCGTCCAGCGCCGAACATCGGGCACCGGTGGCGTCGACAGCACCGCGACGACGACGCGCACCACCGAGGCGATCACGCCGAGCAGTGCAGCCTCGGCCGCCCGGACCAGCACCGCGCCGACGGCGGTGGCCGCCGCGTGTGCCGCGATCATCTGCGGGGGCAGGTTCAGTCCGTGACCGTGATCGGAGGCCAGCGTCAGCGTGAAGTGCCCGATCCCCTGGCCTGCCGCGAGCACGGCGGCGAGGAGGACCAACGGATTGCAACGGCTGCGCACGGACGCGACGGCGGCACCGACCACCGCGCTCGCCGCGACCAGGAGCACGATCGATTCCTCGCTCGGTACGGCAGTCCCACCGCCGAGGCCGTGCGCCGCGATGCTGATCGCCCCCGACAGCGAACCGACGAACATGCCGCGCATGTGCGCGACGGCGTCGGCTCGGGAATTCACCCCGCGAGATTAGCGCCTACTACTGCCATTAGTACATCGGCCGACTCGCGACGGAAGCGATCACCAACTGTGACGCGTATCACCATTAGGCTGAGGGGGCTGACGTCATCGATGGGAGCCACCATGCAGGACGTTCTGACGAGGATCACCGACACGCTCAGCGCCGTACGAGTGATGCAGCGCTCCGGCCTCATCCCCTTCCCCCGCGTCGACCTGGGCGTCCGCGAGATTCTCGCGGTCGACAAGTACGGGCCCTTCGCCGGGTCGGTGCACGCCCACGCCGCACAGGACCCCGACCGCGTCGCAATGATCGACGAACGTGGGCCCCTCACCTACCGCGAACTCGAGGAACGGTCCAACGCTATCGTCCGCGCGTGGCAGGCCGCCGGGATCGACGCCGACTCCACCGTCGGCGCGATGTGCCGCAATCACCGCGGCCTGTTACTGACGATGCTCGCCGCCGGGAAGTCCGGCGCGCGCCTGGTGCTCATGAACACCGGCTTCGGCCGCCCCCAACTCGCCGACGTAGCCAAGCGGGAAGGTGTGCGCCACTTCGTGTTCGACAGCGAGTTCGCCGAGGTCGCCGACGCCTTGCCGTCCGACGTCACCCAGTTCCTGTCGTGGGTGGACGAACCCGTCCACACTCCTCCCGCAGAGACGCCGCCCCGCACCCTCGACGATCTCATCGCGGGACAGTCCTCCGAGGCGGTTCCCGCCCCGGAGGAACCGGGTGCATTCGTCCTCCTCACCAGCGGAACCACCGGCACCCCGAAGGGCGCGCCGCGCACTCACACCTCAATGTTCGCCTCCGCCCAGTTCCTGGATCGGATCCCGTTGCGCCCCAAGCAGACCATGCTCGTTCCCGCACCTGCGTTCCACGGCACCGGCGTCTCCCAACTAGTCCTGGGATTCGCACTCGAAAACACCATCGTGATGCAGCGCCGATTCGATCCCGAGACGACCGTGCGCCTGCTCGCCGAGCACCGCGCCGACACGCTCGTCCTGGTCCCGACGATGCTGCAGCGAATCGTCGACCTCGGACCCGACGTGCTCTCGCAGTACGACACCTCGAGCCTGAAGGTGATCTTCTCTGCCGGCTCGGCAATCTCCCCCGACCTGAGCATCCGCACCCAGCAGGCGTTCGGGAAGGTGCTCTACAACTTCTACGGCTCCACAGAGGTGGCCGCAGTCACCATCGCCACCCCCGACGACCTCGAACGCGCCCCCGGCACCGCGGGACGCGTCCCGGCCACGTGCCACATCGCCCTGTTCGACGACGACGGCAACCGCATCACCGAACCCGACGTGGTCGGACGCATCTTCGCCAGGAGCGGGCTGAGCTTCGAGGGTTACACCGACGGACGCGACAAGCAGCGCATCGACGGCATGCTCGCCACCGGCGACGTCGGACACTTCGACCGCGACGGACTGCTGTTCGTCGACGGCCGCGACGACGACATGATCGTCTCCGGCGGCGAGAACGTGTACCCGCTCGAGGTGGAGAACCTCATCTCCGAACGCCCCGACGTTCTCGATGTCGCGGTGATCGGCGTGGCGGACGACCAGTTCGGCCACCGACTTCGTGCGTTCGTCGTGCCCGCGCCGACGTCCGCCCGGGACGCGGACGAGATTCGTGCACACGTGAAGGCGAACCTGGCCCGGTACAAGGTGCCCCGAGATGTCGTCTTCATCGAGGAGTTGCCCCGCAACACGACCGGCAAGGTGCTGCGGCGGGTGCTGATCGCGATGGAGATCGAGTCCGACTGATGTTCGATCGCACCGGAACCGCACCGAGCGAGCCGCTGCTCCCGAAACGACCCGCCGCACCCCCGATCGCGCGTGCGGGAGACCAATTCGGGAGCGAGGTCGCGAACTGACCCCCACATGCACGAAGGCCCGGAAGTCCAACTGGACTTCCGGGCCTTCTTTAGTAGCGGGGACAGGATTTGAACCTGCGACCTCTGGGTTATGAGCCCAGCGAGCTACCGAGCTGCTCCACCCCGCGATGCATGAACGAAGTTACACGAGCGGGCGAACCGAATGCAAATCGCCTGCAGCGGGCCCGATTCGACGCACATCCCCGCCCCCGACACCGACATCCGAGTGACGCAGTTCACGAAAACTCGGTAATCCATCTCACATAACGAGCATGTAACACTCCGGATTCGACTCGGCAACGACCCCCCACCACCTGCACAAATGCTCGGCCGTAGCGAAACCGAACGGGTCGACCGGTCTGTTCATGCGAGGTGACGCCCGCCGAATCCCTGTCGTACGTTCGTTACCGGCTCGTGATGATCGAGCGCATCGACCGACCGCCCCGCCGCTGCCAGCTCTGCCCCCGCGGGACCGGACACGACAAACCCTTCGAGGGGCAGGGACGCGAAGATCGCACGCCCGGGACGACGCCTCGTCGCCCGCCGGCCGCTCGCGTCGGCGCAGGAGAGGATCCATCCCGCATGACCATCAGCATCAGCAAGCGTGCCCTCGGAATGGCCGCAGTGACCGGCGCCCTCGTCGCCGTCCCGTTCGGCCTGGCCACCGGCACCGCCTCCGCCGCGACCCACAACTGGGACGGCGTCGCACAGTGCGAGAGCGGCGGCAACTGGTCCATCAACACCGGCAACGGCTACTACGGCGGCCTGCAGTTCTCGCAGAGCACGTGGACGGCCAACGGCGGCACCGGCTCCCCGCACACCGCGTCGAAGGAAGAGCAGATCCGCGTCGCCGAGAACACCCTCGCGTCGCAGGGCCCCGGCGCGTGGCCCGTGTGCGGTCAGTACCTCTCCGAGGCCGCGCCCGCACCGGCACCGGCACCCGTCGAGCCCACCCCGGCTCCTGCCGTCGTCACCCCGCAGCCCGCCCCGATGCAGGCCACCGCGGCCGAGTACCTCGACCAGGCGGTCCAGGTGGCCGGCGACGTCGCCACACAGCACGGCTACGGCGACCAGTTCCAGCAGGTGCTCGGCACCCACGGCAACGTGCTCGCCGACATCAAGGCCGGCTTCGCCAACTAGGACTTGTATTTCGCAGCGCCGAAACCGGTGGGGCGGCCGCCACGGCCGCCCCACCGGCGTTTCCGGTCGTCCGGTTCGGCGACTATCGCTTCGATGCCTCTCACCCGGACGGATGCGCAGGGTGCAACTCAGCCCCGGGTGCGAGTGAGGTCGAGGGTTCAGGCCGGTTCCGCTCAGAGTGCGTGAGGGATGTCGTCGTCCTCGTCGGCGTCCCAGGGCCGGACAGCGATCTGATGGAGCAGCCAGTGCGGATTCACCCAGGTGGCCCAGTTCCGCCTGAGCCATCCGATATCGATGAGTCCGGCCCCTTCGCGGGGCCTGCACTCTCGCGGCAGCACTTGGAAGACCAGTCCGGCCTTGTACCCGCCGACCACCCACAACTCGCAGCCGCTGTCGGGCTCCCGGGTCTCGGCGATCATGAGTTCGACGTGATCCGCGCCGTGCGGCGCGCCGACGATCCGCAGCCTGTCGCCTCGCACCAGATCGGCGTCGTAGTCCTCGAGCAGCACGGCCTCTCCCCACATCGGCTAGGTATCGACACACATTCGGCAGGCACACCCTAGCCCCGCAACTGAAGGGACCCTCCGCGCGCTCGCAGCGCACGAAGGGTCCCTTCAGCTCTCGCCGGTCCTCGGTTCCTGGCGGCGAACCGTCTAGCCGCCGGCCTTCTGGTACGCCTCGACCGCCTTCTGCAGCTGCGCGAGCGCGTCGCCGTAGGCCTTGAAGTCGCCGCCCTGCTGCGCCGACTGCAGATTCGCCAGCGCCGCATCCAACTGCGCGACCGCCGCGGCCTTGTCCGGGGTCTGACCGGGCGCCGGCGGCGCGGGTGTCGCCGGCGACGTCGTCTGACCGGCGTTCTGCTCCGGCGACGGTGCGGTCTCACCGCTCGGCGCAGTCGCGACGTTGCCGGTCCCCGACCCGAACACCTGATCCAGCGCCTCGGCCAACGTCGGCGCGTAGCCGACCTTGATGCCGTTGGTGTCGGTGAAGCTCACCATGACGCGCGCCAGCTGCGGGAACGCGTTCGGCGAATTCCGCTGCGTGTAGATCGGTTCGACGTACAGGATGCCGCCGTCCGCGATCGGCAACGTCAGCAGGTTGCCGTACTGGATCTTGTTGGACTGCTTGAGCAGCGACAACTCGCTCGCCACGCGCGGATTCGACGTCATCGCCGACTGCGCCTGCTGCGGACCCTGCGTCTGCGTCTCCGTCGGCAACTGGAGCACCGTGAACTTGCCGTAGTTCTCCGGATCCGACTGCACCGAGATGTACGCCGACAGCAGCTCACGCTGGTAGCCGACCATCGGGCTGGTCAGCACGAACTGCGGCTTGGCCGTCTTCGGGTTGCCGGACAGCACGTAGTACGGCGGCTGGTTCTTGTCCGTGTCGACCGTCGGGTCGCTCGGCACCGACCAGAACGCGTTGTTGCCGAAGAACACGCCGGGATCGTCGACGTGGTACTTCGAGAGCATCTCGCGCTGCACCTTGAACAGGTCCTCCGGGTACCGGAAGTGCGACTGCAGATCGGCCGAGACCTCCGACTTGGGCTTGACCGTGTCCGGGAAGACACCCATCCACGCCTTGAGCACCGGATCCTGGTCGTCCACCTGGTACAGCGTGACGGTGCCGTCGTACGCGTCGACGGTCGCCTTCACCGAGTTCCGGATGTACGACACCTCCTTCTTCGGCAGCATCCGCCCGGTCGCCTGGTTGGTGCTGTCCTGCACCAGTCCCTCGAGCGACGAGCGCTGCGCGTACGGGTAGTTGTCGAGCGTGGTGTACGCGTCGACGATCCACTGCATGCGTCCGTCCACGACGGCCGGGTAGACCGTGCCGTCAGTGGTCAGCCACGGTGCCACCTTGTTGACGCGCTCCGCCGGATCACGGTTGTAGATGATCTTCGAATCCGACCCGATCGCACCCGAGAACAGGATGTTGCGCTCGGTGTACTTGGCCGCGAACGCCAACCGGTTGAACCAGTTGCCGATCCCGACGCCGCCCTCACCGGTGTAGGTGTACTTCTGGTCGTCGGTGTCGTACTCGCGGGGCGCGCTGCCCGGCGTACCGCCGACGATCGCGTAGTCGGCATCCGAGGCCGCGATCACCGGGCCGTAGTAGATGCGCGGGTTCTCGACCTCGAGCGCCTTGTCGGCGGGCTTGGTCGTGAGGTCGCTGACGCTGTAGATCGGGTAGCCACCGGTGTTGTTCTGGACGTCACCGCTCACCGCCGTCACCTGGTTGGCGTAGGCGGCCACGAAACCGTTGCCGTGCGTGTAGACGGTGTGCTTGTTGATCCAGTCCGTCTGGTTGCCCTGCAGGCTCGACGGGGACAGCTCGCGTGCGGCGACGACGAAGTCGCGCAGTTCGCCGTTCATGTCGTACCGGTCGATGTTGAGCGACTTGGGGAACGCGTAGAAGTTCTTGAGCTGCTGCTGCGCCGTGAACGTCGGCGACAGGATGTTCGGGTCGAGCAGTCGCGTGTTCGCGATCGTGGTGACGTCCGACGGCACGTTCTTGGGCTGTTCCTCCGCCTTGCCCGAGTACGGCACGTATTCGACGGTCTCGTCGGTGATCCCGTACGCCTGCCGTGTCGCCGCGATGTTGCGCTCGATGTAGGCGCGTTCCTTGTCGGCCGCGTTCGGCTTGACCGAGAACTGCTCGACGATCAGCGGGTACACCGCGCCGACGAGGATCGACGAGAACACCAGCAGGACCACCGCCATCGCGGGGATCCGCAGGTCGCGCAGGAAGATCGCCGCGAAGAACGCGATGGCGCAGATGATCGCGATCGCCATCAGGATCAGCTTGGCCGGCAGGACCGCGTTGATGTCGGTGTAGCCGGCACCGGTGAACGTGGGCTCCTTGCGGCTGCTGAACAGCAGCGCGTACCGGTCGAACCAGTAGGAGACGGCCTTGAGTAGCACGAACGTGCCGGCCAGGATGGCCAACTGCACGCGCGCCGACCGCGTCAGCGCGCCCTGCCGCCCGCTCAGCCGCAGGCCACCGAAGATGTAGTGCGTGATCAGGCTCGCGAAGAACGCGATGACGACCGCGACGAAGAGCCAGTTCAGCACGAACTGGTAGAAGGGCAGATCGAACGCGTAGAAACCGATGTCCTTGCCGAACTGCGGATCGGTGACGCCGAACGAGTCGCCGTTGAAGAACATCTGCACCGTCGCCCAACTGGCCTGGCCGACCAGGCCGGCGAACAGGCCGATCACGACGGGGATGCCGATTCCGAACAGCTTCTGTCGCGTCATCACGGCGGTGCGGTACCGCGCCACGGGATCGTTCGCGCCCGGCGACGGCAGGAACATCGGCCGCGACCGGTAGGCCAGCAGCAGCGCCAGCCAGACGATCGCACCGACGACCAACCCGACGATCACGAACAGCGCCAATCGGGTGAAGATCACCTTGCTGAAGACGCCACGGAAGTCGACCTCACCGAACCACAACCAGTCGGTGTAGATGTCGATGAACCGGGGGCCGATCAGCAGCAGTGCCGCGGCGATCAACGCCAGGATCAGCAGCACGCGTGTGCGTTTCGACAACGAAGGTAATCCGGCGGGGGGCCGCATGCCCACTTGCCACTCCCAACAATCCGGCGACGCCTTCGCGCCGCAGCCAATGCACCGTCCAGCGTCACCTGAGAGTGACCGTTTCGTCCCACTCTACGTAACCAGTGGGCGTCGGGAGCACCACGACCGACGAGTACCGGTGCGGTCCCCTGGTGCAAGGATAAGTACGTGATCGATAGTGATGGCGTATTCCACGGGGATGACCCGTTCAGAGGCAACCCGAACGTGAGCCTGTCCGACGAGTCCCTGCGCAGATGCGTGCACGAGGTGATCGACTTCGTCGACGCGGGCGGATGGGGCCAACCGCCCACGATGTTCGCGATCGTTCCGACCGCGCTCGTCGCCGCCGCCGAGCCGTCACTGCTCGATCAGCTGGACGCCGGCGCCGAACTCACGCCGATCGAACAGGGTGCGCTGCCCGACGACGTCGAGGGCGGCTCCCCGGCGCTCGACGAGTTCCTCGCCACCACCACCTGGCCGTCCGAGGTGGTCGGCTGCGCGCTGGTGCAGGAGATCGTCGTCCTGCCGCCGGAGGCCGAATCCGACCTCGACGACACCCTCGCCCCGCTGCTCGCCGACCGGCACGCGGCGGAGGAGGCCGCGCGTGCCGCCGCGGAGGAGCACCCGGAGCGTCGGGAGGCGCGGCTGATCGCGGCGGTGCTGCGGGACGGGCCCTCGATCGCGCTGCTGCAACTGCGCCCCACCGACGACGACGACCCGTTCGCCGGCGTCGAACTGCGCACCTACGACAACCTCGCGCCCGGCGTCGTCGCCGCGCTGTACGCGACGCTCGACGCCGACGAGGAGTAGTCCCTAGCAGGCCGGTGCGGTGCCGCCGGAGTTGATGGTGGCGAGGGCGTCGACCGCGCCGCCGAGGGTCTCGACCTTCACCAGGTCGATGCCGTCCGGCTTGTTCGCGCGGGCCTCGTCGCAGTTCTTCGCCGGGACCAGGAATGTGGTCGCGCCCGCCTCCTGCGCGGCAATCATCTTGTACGGGATGCCGCCGATCGGCCCCACGTCACCGTCGGGGTCGATCGTGCCGGTGCCCGCGACGAACTTGCCGCCGTTGATCTCGCCGGGGCTCAGCTTGTCGACCACCGCGAGGCTGAACATCAGGCCGGCCGACGGGCCGCCGATGTCGGCGAGGTTGAAGTCGACGGTGAACGGCACGTTCGGCACCTGCTTGGCATTGACGCCGAGGTAGCCCTTGGTGGTGTCCTGCCCGCCATCGGTGTCGGGCCGGGAGCCGAGCGTGATCGGGGCGGTCGACTCGACGCCGTCCCGCTGGTACGTCACCTGCACGGTGGTGCCGGGCGCGGCCGAGCCGATCACGTCCTGCAGCCCGGTCAGCGTGTCCACGGGAGTGCCGTCGATCCGCAGCAGCAGGTCGCCGTCCCGGAGCACCGACGCGGCCGGCCCGTCGGCGCTGACGGTCGTCACTTCCAGCGCCACCGGCAGACGGAGGTACCGCAGCGCCGCCAGTTCGGCACTGTTCTCGGACTTCTCGAACTGCGCGGTGTTCTCTTCCTGGACCTCGTCCTTCGACTTCTGCGGCGGGTACACCTCTTCGCGGGGCACCAGGCCCTGCCGACCACTCGCCCACAGGCCGAGGGCGTCGAACAGCGTCAGCTTGTCGCGCACCGCGACCGTCGTCATGTTGAGGTTGCCGCTCGTCGGGTCGACCGGGGTGCCGTCGATCTCGACGACGGGCTTGCGCACGATCTCGCCGTCCACGTCGACGTCGGCCTCACCGAGGGTGTTGACGGTCGGACCGGGACCGAGCGCGACGAACGGCACGCGGACCGTCGTCCCGAGAATTCCGAGCGCCACGACCGGGGCCAACGCTGCCAACAGGGTCACCATCCGACGGTTCACCAGGCCCAGGATAGAGCGCCGACCGGGATGCTCCCCGTCCCCCCACCGGCTGTTCGCCGTCAGCGTGATCTCCGCACGGGCCATGGCCCGTCTCGCCTTGTACCGTTGAACTATGAGCGATCTGCCCTTTGGTTTCTCCAACCACGACGACGACCCGGACCGCAAGAAGGACTCGGGCGGCGAACAGGGCGGGGGTCAAGGCGCCGGTCAGCCGTTCGGCTTCGATCCCAACGCGTTCGGCCTCGGCGGGGCGGGCGGCCCGGGTGGCGCGGGCTTCGACCCGGCGGCGCTCGGCCAGATGCTCACGCAGTTCGGTCAGATGCTGAGCGGCATGGGCAGCGCGATGGGCCAGGGCGGGCAGTCCGGCCCCGTCAACTACGACGTCGCGAAGAACCTCGCCCGGCAGCAGATCGGCTCGGTGACCCCGATCACGGAGGGCACCTCGTCCGCCGTCGCCGACGCCGCCCGCCTCGCGGAACTGTGGCTCGACGGCGCGACGACGCTCCCGGCCGGCGCCACCCGCACGCTCGCGTGGACCCCCAACGACTGGCTCGACGGCACGCTCGACACGTGGAAGCGCCTGTGCGACCCGGTCGCCCAGCAGGTGTCCGGCATGTGGGTGCAGGGCCTGCCCGAGGAGGCCCGCAACATGATGGGCCCGATGGCGGGGATGCTCACCCAGATGGGCGGTCTCACGTTCGGCTCCCAGCTGGGACAGGCCCTCGGCCAGCTGTCGAAGGAGGTCCTCACCTCCACCGACATCGGGCTGCCGCTCGGCCCCGCCGGCACCGGCGCGCTGCTGCCCGCCGCGATCGAGGCGTTCAGCGAGGGACTCGAGCAGCCGCACCGCGAGGTGCTCGTGTTCATCGCGGCCCGCGAGGCCGCCTACCAGCGCCTCTACAGCCATGTGCCGTGGCTGCGCCAGCGCCTGCTGTCCACCGTCGAGGACTACGCACGCGGCATCAAGATGGACTTCTCCGCGATCGAGGAGGCGGCGCAGGGCCTCGACCCGTCGGCGCTGACGGACCCGTCGCAGATCGAGAAGATCCTGCAGCAGGGCGCGTTCGAGCCGCAGACCACACCGGAGCAGAAGCAGGCGCTCGAGCGCCTCGAGACGCTGCTCGCGCTGGTCGAGGGCTGGGTGGAGACCGTCGTCTCCGAGGCGCTCGGCGAGCGGCTTCCCGGTGTCGCGGCCCTGACCGAGACGCTGCGACGTCGCCGCGCCACCGGCGGCCCGGCCGAACAGACCTTCGCGACCCTCGTCGGCCTGGAACTGCGGCCCCGCAAGGTCCGCGAGGCCGCGCAGTTGTGGCGTCGGCTCACCACCGACACCGGCGTCGACGCCCGCGACGGCGTGTGGGCCCACCCCGATCTGCTGCCCGACTCCTCGGACCTCGACAACCCGGCCGCGTTCGTCGACCGCATCCTCGGCGGCGACTCCGGCACGTTCCACGACCCGATCGCGCAGCTCGAGCAGACCGAGGCCCGCGAACGCGAGGAGAAGAACCGCGAGAGCGGCAACGACGAGGGTGACGCCTAGGCGGTAGGTGTTCCGACGTCGTCGGCGGCGGCACAGTCGTCGACGACGTCGAGCAGCCCCGGCTGCCGCGTCACCACGGAGTACGCCTCCAGGTAGCCCATCGCCCGCTCCGTCTTCGGGTAGCGGTGCACCTCCCGCCAGAAGCGGTCGTTGTGCCCGCCGGCGACGTACAGGTGCACGAGTTCGTGGACCAGCACGTAATCCAACACGTACGACGGCACGGTCCGCAGCAGCTCGCTGACCCGGATGGTGCCGTCGTTCGGCGTGCAGGACGCCCAGCGGGTCCGCATCGACGGCACCCACCGCACCGACACGGGTGCGGCCGCGCCACCGAGCCACCGCGCGGACAGCCGGGCGGCACGCTCGGCGAGCTCGACGTCGCTGCGTTCGGCGCGGGCGGCGGCGCGCCGGTCTGCCCGCTCGAGCTTCCCGACCATCTCGGCGACCAGGTCCGCCTCCGCGGCCTTCGACAGACCGGCCGGCATCAGCACGACCACCTTGTCGCCCTCGCGGCGCGCGCTGACGGTGCGCCGCCGCCGCGCGCTGCGGCGGATCTCCACCTCGGGGCGTCCGCCGTCGGCGATTCCGGTGCCAGTCACGAGCACCCACGCTAGCGGCCCGCCCCGACAGCACCGGGCGCGGATTTCGGACGAATCCGCGCACCGACCCGAAACCGCACGTCACACCACCTTCGAGCCTGTGGACAACCCCGTCCGGCGAGAGTCTCGCGCGACCCCGGGGTGCGATCGTCGACGACATGACCCAGGCACCCGTCGGACGCGTCCACCGCCCCACGCTGGATCCTCGCCGTCCCGTCGTGGTCCGGCCCAGCGGCCGCGTCCAGATCGGCTGGGACCCGGACACCGCCCTGATCCTCACGCCACCCGACGGCGTCGACGCGACCGCGCTGGCGTCGGTCCTGCAACTGCTGGACGGCCGCACGTCCCGGCCGTCCGTGGTGTGGCGGGCCGTGGACCACGGCATCTCGCCCACCGACATGTCGACCCTGCTCAGCGAACTCGACGAGGCCGGGCTGCTGCGGCCGGCCGCGGCCCCGCCGGACCCGACGCCCGCGATCCGGATCCACGGCCGGGGACCGCTCGCCGACGCGATCGCCACCGGCCTCGCGGGTGCCCCGGTGCGGGTCACACGATCCACCCACTTCACCGCCGACACCGACGTCACGCGGTGGAACTGCCTGTGTGTGATCCTCACCGACGACCTCGTCGCGGATCCTCGGCTGGTCGACGCGCTGCTCACCACCGGGACACCGCACCTGCAGGTCCGCCTGCGCGACGGTCGCGGCGTCGTCGGACCGCTCGTGCTGCCCGGCCGGACCAGTTGCCTGCGGTGCGCCGACCTCACCCGGTGCGCGGCGGACGAGGAGTGGCCGCACGTGGCCGCGCAACTGCTCGGTCGGGTGGGTCACGCCGGCCCCGCTACCGTCATGGCCACCGCCGCCGTCGCGCTCGGCCAGCTCGAGAAGGTGCTGTCCGGGGTGGCGCTCCCGGCGCCCGCGAGCCTCGACGCGACCCTGGAACTCGACCTGGACACGCACCGTCTCACGGTCCGGCCGTGGCCGCGCAACCCACGGTGTGGATGCTCACGATCGACGGTGTTCTTGGACGAACCCGCAAATCTTCCGCCATGATGGTTTGGTGTCCGAAATTCCCCGCCGAAGCACTGCCCGCACCGCCAAGCTCGCGAGCATTCCGCTGGGCATCGCCGGGCGGGCCGCGATGGGGTTCGGCCGGAAGCTCGCCGGCGGCGACCGGGACGCGATCGACGCGCAGCTGACATCGAAGGCCGCCGAACAGTTGTTCACCGTGCTCGGGGAGCTCAAGGGCGGCGCGATGAAGCTCGGGCAGGCGCTCAGCGTGATGGAGGCCGCGATCCCCGAGGAGTTCGCCGAACCGTACCGGGAGGCGTTGACCAAGCTGCAGGCCGAGGCGCCCCCGCTGCCCGCGAAGCAGGTCCACCGGGTGCTGGACCAGCAGTTGGGCACCAAGTGGCGGACCCGCTTCGCCGAGTTCGACGACACCCCGACCGCGTCGGCGAGCATCGGGCAGGTGCACCGCGCAGTGTGGGCCGACGGCCGCGACGTCGCGGTCAAGGTGCAGTACCCCGGCGCCGACGAGGCGCTGCGGGCCGACCTGAGGACGCTGGCGCGGTTCGCCGGACTGTTCGCCTCGGTGATGCCGGGCACCGACATCAAGCCGATCCTCGACGAGCTCAGCGCGCGGACCGAGGAAGAGCTGGACTACCGCATCGAGGCCGACAACCAGCGCGCGTTCGCGAAGGTGTTCGAGGGCGATCCGCGGTTCGTGGTGCCTCGCGTCGTGGCGAGCGCCCCCAAGGTCGTCGTCACCGAGTGGATGTCGGCCACGCCGCTGTCCGCGATCATCTCCGGCGGCACCCCCGAGCAGCGCAACGCCGCCGGCGCCCTCCTCGCGGAGTTCCACTTCGTCTCCCCCGCCCGTGTCGGGCTCCTGCACTGCGATCCGCACCCGGGCAACTTCATGCTCCACGACGACGGCCGCCTGGGGATCATCGACTTCGGCGCCACCGCCCCGATGCCGAACGGCCTGCCGCCGGTGCTGGGGCGCATGGTCCGGCTGAACCTCGAGGAGCGCTTCGACGAGCTCGCGGAGCTGTTGCGCGCCAACGGTTTCGTCCTGCCCGGCCGCACCGTCACCGATCAGGAGATCGCCGACTACCTGCGCCCGTTCACCGACCCCATCCGCACCGAGTCGTTCCACTTCACCCGCGCCTGGCTGCAGAAGGCCGCCGGGACCGCGACGGATTTGTCGGGCGCGCATTTCCGGACGGCGCGCGCGCTCAACCTTCCGGCCGAATACCTGATGATCTTCCGCGTGCTGCTCGGATCGGTCGGCATCTGCGCCCAACTCGACGCCTACGCGCCGTACATGGCCATCCTCACCAAGTGGCTGCCCGGTTTCTCGGAGGACGCCGTCGAATCCCTCGGCCTCGAGAGCCTCGACGGCGCATAACCCGCCCGACGGCGCACGCACGAAAGCCCTTGCGGGTTCCCGACAATCGGTAATCCGCAAGGGCTTTCGCGTCGCACCGGCGGCGCTACGCGCACACCAGTGTCTTCTCCTTCTCGGTGGTCACCGGATTCTTCCGTGGTCGACCCCGCGGCCTCTTCCGGGCGATGACGACGCCCTGGTCGAAGATCTCACCGCCCCACACACCCCACGGCTCGGCGCGGTCGAGCGCCGCGTTCAGGCATCGGTTGCGGATGGGACATCCCGTGCACAGCGCCTTGGCGCGTTCGAGATCGGCCGGGGTCTCGGCGAACCAGAGGTCGGGGTTTTCGTCGACCCGGCAGGGCAGCTCCCGGAGTGCCGAGCGGACGACTCCCAGTCCGTTGGAAACGGTGTGGTTCGCGGTACGTACTCGGCATGTCACGGTAGACACGTCTTCTCCTTGTCGTTTCGAGCGATCGGCTCGTGGCTCGTGCGGGCTTTCGGTGTTCGGACGAACCGTGGTCGAAGGCTCGGGTCCAAACTCGAAACGATGAGCTCGAAACACGAAGGCCACGGTTCGCGGTTGCGATCCGTGGCCTCGGGAGGACGGGCGGAGTGTTTACCGAACGGTGTCTCGGTGTCGGCTCCTGGCCACGGATGCGCGGGCTGCTGCCTGTGCTGCTGCGCGCTGACGAATTGCGTGCGGTGCTGTCGCCGCGACGCTCGCGGCGGCCTTTTCGGCCGCAGGGAGGTATGCGCATGCGAATGCCGGCATCGACGCACGTGCCGCAGTTGCGTTCCAGTCGTTCATCGTTGCCACCTCCCTTTCACGTCGTCACGGACCCCGTCTCCGGGGCTCCGTGTGCTGGACACGGTCACCGCACACGGGTTTCCCCGTGGCGTGCAGTCCAGGGTATGGGACCCGAACAGACCGCACAAGCTATTTTTGACCTGCGGTTTTACCGCCGATCCCCCGTCACGTCAGGTCCAGTGCCGGCGTCGAACGCTCGCCACGCACCACCGCGAGCACGTCGGCGCCGAACTGCTCGAGCTTCTTGGCGCCGATCCCCGGGATCGCCACGAGCGCCCGCTCGTCCTGCGGTTGCTGCTCGGCGATCGCCGTCAACGTGTTGTCGCTGAACACCACGTACGCGGGCACCTTCATCTCGCGGGACTTGTCCCGGCGCCACTCCTTGAGCGCCTCGAACAACTCGATGTCGATGTTCGACGGGCACTGCTCGCAGCGCCCGAGCATGGTCGCCGTCGACCCCATCAACTGCTTGCCGCACACCCGGCACCGCGGACGCTGCCGCTTGGACTGCGCCGGCTTCGCGATGCGCGACGCCGGCGAATCGTCCGGGATCAGGCCGTTCAGGAACCGGGACCGGCGTCGACTCTTGCGTCCGCCCTCGTTGCGCGCGAGGGCCCACGACAGCGCCAGGTGCTCGCGGGCGCGGGTGACACCGACGTAGAGCAGGCGCCGCTCCTCCTCGATCCCGGCCTCGTCGCCGGGCGAGTTGGCGTCACCGAGCACGTGCGTGATCGGCAGCGTCCCCTCGGTGAGCCCGACGAGGAACACCGCGTCCCACTCGAGTCCCTTCGCCGCGTGCAGCGACGCGAGCGTCACACCCTGCACCACCGGTGGGTGCCGGGCCTCGGCGCGGGCCGCCAGTTCGTTCAGCAGCCCGCCCAGCGTCAGATTCGGATCGTGCGCCAACTGCTCCTCGGTGAGCGCGACCAGCGCGGTGAGCGAACCCCACCGCTCGCGTGCCTGCACACCGGCGGGCTCGGTGTCGGTGAGTCCCAGCGGGACCAGCACCGCACGCACCAGGGTGACCAGGGCGTCGCCCGTGTCGGCGCCGTCGGGTAGGTCGTCGCGACCGGCGACCTGGCGGAGCGCGGTGATGGCCTGACGCACCTCCTGGCGCGTGAAGAAGCCCTCGCCGCCGCGCACCTGGTACGGGATGCCGGCCTCGGTCAGCGCCTGCTCGTGCACCTCGGACTGCGCGTTGATGCGGTACAGCACCGCGATCTCGGCGGGCTCGACTCCCCCGTCGATCAGCTTCTTGATCTGCTTGGCGACGGCCGCGGCCTCGGCGGGCTCGTCGTCGTACTCCGCGAACGTCGGCTCCGGACCGGGCGGGCGCTGGCCGATCAGCTGCAGCCGGGTGCCGGCGATGCGGCCGCGGGCGGCGCCGATCACACGGTTGGCCAGCGACACGACCTCCGGGGTGGACCGGTAGTCGCGTTCGAGCCGGACGACGGTCGCGTCGGGGAACCTGCGCGAGAAGTCCAGCAGGTACTTCGGGGTGGCGCCGGTGAACGAGTAGATGGTCTGGTTGGCGTCGCCGACGACGGTGAGATCGTCGCGGTCACCGAGCCACGCGTCGAGCACCCGCTGCTGCAGCGGCGTCACGTCCTGGTACTCGTCGACGACGAAGCAGCGGTAGCGGTCGCGGAACTCCTCGGCGACCGCCGCGTTGTCCTCGAGCGCCGCCGCGGTGTGCAGCAGCAGATCGTCGAAGTCCAGCAACATGCCGTCGAAGTTGCGGGCCTTGAGCTGCTCGTAGCCAGCGTAGACGGCGGCGACCTGTGCGGCGTCGGCGGGGACGTCCCGGCGGGCGCGGGCGGCCGCGGCCGGGTAGTCCTCCGGCGCGACGAGCGAGCCCTTGGCCCACTCGATCTCACTCGCGAGATCGCGGATGCTCTCGGTGCTGGTCGACAGCCCCGCCCGGCCCGCAGCCTGCCCGACGATCGCGAACTTGCGGTCGAGCAACTGCCACTCGGTGTTCCCGATCACCTGCGGCCAGAAGTACTTCAGCTGCCGCAGAGCGGCCGCGTGGAAGGTGCGGGCCTGCACCTGCGGGCCGCCGCCCCCGATGCCGAGGCCGCGGAGCCGGCCCCGCATCTCGCCGGCGGCGCGGGCCGTGAACGTCACCGCCAGCACCTGACCGGCCGAGACGTGCCCGCCGGCGACGAGGTGCGCGATGCGGCGGGTGATGGTCCGGGTCTTGCCGGTGCCGGCACCCGCGAGCACACAGACCGGGCCGCGCGGGGCGAGCACCGCAGCCGACTGCTGCGGATCCAATCCCTCGTCGGGCCGGGTTCCAGTGTTCTCCGGGGTGGCATCCGCTGACATGCCGTCCATACTCTCAGGGCCGACCGACATCGGCTGCCGCACCCGGCCCGGGTGTGACGTGCGCCCGCGCGGGAACAGTCCGGACCGATCGTGGTGTTATAGGCGCCGTGACTACCCAAGCCCCCGCCCTGACCATGTACTCGACCACCTGGTGCGGCTACTGCCGCCGCCTCAAGAAGCAGCTCGACGAGAACGGCATCTCGTACGTCGAGATCGACATCGAGCACGATCCCGCGTCGGCCGAGTTCGTCGGCAGCGTCAACGGCGGCAACCACGTCGTGCCCACCGTCAAGTACGCGGACGGCAGCACCGCCACCAACCCGACGCTCGCTCAGGTCAAGCAGGCGCTGGGGGTCTAGTCAGTCGGTCTCGGCCCAGGACTCCACCATCACCCGCGCGATCGAGATCGAGCCGGGCAGCAGCAGTTCGGCATCCGACGAGGTGGTCCAGTCGCCGGCACCGAGCGCCGCACGCACCTGATCGCGGGTGAACCAGTGGGCCTCGGCGATCTCGCCGTCCGCGAACTCGAGCGCGGCGGCGGGGTCGCCGACGGCCGCGAACCCGAGCATCACCGACCGCGGGAACGGCCACGGCTGGCTGCCCAGGTACCGCACGTCGTCCACGTCGATACCGACTTCTTCGCGGATCTCCCGCACGACGCACGTCTCGAGGGATTCGCCCGCCTCCACGAAACCGGCCAGCACCGAGAACATCCGCGGCGGCCACGACGGCTGACGCGCCAGCAGCACCCGGTCGCCGCCGTCGTGCACCAGGCAGATCACGGCCGGGTCCGTCCGGGGGAACTCCTCGTGCCCGGTGGTCGTGCTGATCCGCGACCATCCCGACACGGTCTGTTCGGTCGGGGCGCCGTCGATAGCGCTGAACCCGGCGTGATCGTGCCAGTTCAGCAGCGCCACGGCCGTCGTCACCAGCCCGGCACCCGCCTCGTCCAGCTGGTGGCCGAGCATCCGCAGATCGCCCAGTTCCCCGGTCATCGCCGGCACCCGCACCGCCCACACGTGACGCTCGCCGCGCAACCCCAGGAACACCGCCCCGGACACCGGCTCGGCGCCGAGCGACGCCGCCGGTTCGAGCACCAGTTCGCGATCGGTGACGCGGAACTGCCCGCGGGGGTTGACCCGCAGCAGCAGCGCGTCCGCCCATCCGGCTCTCAATGCGTCCGTGTCCGAACGCAATTGCTCGGCACGGTCGACGGCGGCACGCGAGAGTAGGGGCGTGTCGGTCAGCGTGAAATCGGGCGCTGTGAAGTCGGGCACGCGAACGACCCTACTGCGGTGACCGGACACCGGCGCGGACGGTCAGTTGCTGACGCGCTTGATGTACAGCAGGAGGTCGTCGGCCTCGACGGCGTCGACCTCGGGCGAGCCCACCCGCAGCAGCCGGCCGTCGCGCACCACACCGAGGACGATGTCCGACAGGTGGCGCGGCGAGCCGCCGACCTCCTCGGGCTCGACCTCGCGTTCGGCGATCGCGAAACCCGCCTCGGGGGTGAGCAGGTCCTCGACCATCTCGACGACGCTCGGCGTGGTCCGCGCGATACCGAGCAGACGGCCCGCGGTCTCCGAGGAGACGACGACGGAGTCGGCACCGGACTGTCGCAGCAGGTGCGAGTTGTCGGTCTCCCGGATCGCGGCGACGATCTTCGCCTTCGGTGCGAGTTCACGCGCGGTGAGCGTCACCAGCACCGCGGTGTCGTCCCGGTTGGCGGCGATGATGATCGACGCCGCGTTCTGCACGCCGGCCAGGCGCAGGACGTCCGACTTGGTCGCCGAGCCGAGCACGGTGACCAGGCCCAGGCTCGCGGCCGCGTCCAGCACCACCTGGTCGGTGTCGACGACGACGATGTCCGACGGCGAGATGCCGTCGCCGAGCATGGCGTCGACCGCGGTGCGCCCCTTGGTGCCGAATCCGACGACGACGGTGTGATTGCGCACGCGATGCCTCCAGCGCTGAATCTTGAACGTCTGGCGGGAGCTCTCGGTGAGTGCCGAGAGGGTCGTACCGACCAGGACGATGAGGAAGAAGATCCGGAGCGGCGTGATGACCAGGACGTTGATCAGCCGCGCCGTCGGGGTGATGGGGGTGATGTCGCCGTATCCCGTGGTGGACAGGGACACCGTCGCGTAGTAGATGCAGTCCAGCAGCGACAGCTGGTTCTCCTGCGCATCCTTGTAGCCGTCACGGTCGATGTAGACGACCAGCACGGCGAGCGCGAGGGCGGCCAGCGCGTACGACACCCTCCGCGCGATGGCGCGTGCCGGGCTCGTCTGCATCTCCGGAACCTTGAGCACACCGACGAGGGCGAAATCCGGCCGATCCGTCAGTGTGTCCGAGTTCCGGAACCGACCTCTCAACCTACCGGGCATTCATTCGTCCCTATCTCCTACTCGGCGTGCAAACATCGGATCGCAGCCTAGCCCCGGTTCGCGAATTCACGGAACGGCACGGGCAAACGGGACCGAACGGTGACCGCGGCCCTGGTCACGCGCCCGGCTCGGCCTCGGCGCCCGCGTGGCGGATCAGCCGCGCGAGGTGCTCCGCGTCGGGCAGATCCGGCGGGGCGATGGTCCGCCCGGTGCGCACGTAGTGGAACGCCGCGCGCACCTTGTCCAGCGGCGGCGCGACGGGCCGGCCGGTGGCGTGCGACTGCCGCGCCGCCATCAGCTCCGCCCACGCCAGCCGGTAGGCCGCGAGCTGCATCACGACGGCCCGCTCGTTCGCGGCGGACGGCTCGGCGCCGGTCTTCCAGTCGATGACGGTCCAGCCGCCGTCGGGGTCGGCGAAGATCGCGTCGATCCGGCCGCGCAGCACGGTGCCCGCGACCGAGGTCTCGAACGGCACCTCGACCTCGACGGGGTTGCGGTCGGCCCACTGCGACCGCAGGAACGCGTCCTGCAGCAGCGCCAGCTCGGTCTCGGTGCCGACACCGGTGTCGGCGGCGCCGGGCAGCTCGTCGAAATCCAGCAGGCGCGTCGCACCGAACCGCTGCTCCACCCAGGCGTGGAACGCGGTTCCGCGGCGCGCCAACGGGTTCGGCGGGAACGGCAAGGGCCGACGCAGCCGTGCGGCCAGCTCGTCGGGATCGGCGGCCAGGTCCACCAGCTGGCTCACCGACATCTGCGCGGGCAGTTCGACGTCGGTCGTCCCCACCAGGCGAGCACTGCGCTCGGCCAGCAGTGCGTCGACGTCGGCCGCCCAGTTGTCCGGATCCTCCTCCGGCGCTTCGGGTTCGGCGGGAAGCACGTCCAGCGCACCGATCGCGTCGCGGACGAGCTGCGCACCACGCTCGACGTCGGGTCGGCGCCGTCCCAGCGGGTCGCGCGGCCACGGCGCTTCCCGCGGCGTCGCGGTGAGCGGGTTCTCGCTGCCGTCCTCGGGGGCGGGTGCCCACACGTCGATCACGCCGAGCGGTTCCCCTTCCCGGGTCGTCACCAGGTCGTGTAGCTCGAGCAGGAACGGCGACGGCCCCTTGGGCTTGGGGCCCGACTCGGTCCAGTGGTGTCCGGAGACGAACAGCGCGCGTTCGGTGCGGGTGAGCGCGACGTAGAACAGGCGCCGGTCCTCGTCGAGGCGCCGGTTCGCCAGGGCCTTCTTGTGCGCCTCGATCTCGTTCTCGAGATCCTTGCGGTCGTACACGTTCTCGAGGTCGAGAACCGGGACCCCGTCGGCGGATTCGCCGGAGAGGGCACGGTCGCCCCGCAGCGTCGGCGGCAGTTCGGCCACCGAGCCGAGCCACGTGGCGGACGCCTGGGTGGACGGGAACACGCCCTCGGTGAGGTGCGGCACCGCCACGACCTCCCACTCGAGACCCTTCGCCGAGTGCACCGTCAGGATCTGGACCCGGTCGGGCGCGACCTCGATCTCGCCGGGGGCCAGGCCGTTCTCGACGTGCTCGGCGGCCGCGAGGAACGACAGCAGGCCCGTCAGGGTCGCCGAGGAGCGGCTCGCGTACCCGGACACGACGTCGGCGAACGCATCGAGGTGCTCGCGGCCGGTTCCGCCGACGTCGGACTGCCGGGTCCGCGCCTGCGCCTCGATCCCGATGCCGATCACCCGCTCGACCTCGGCCACCAGCTCCGTCAGCGGCTGCCCCAGACGCTCGCGCAGTGACGCCAGCTCGGCCGCGAGTGCGCAAATCCGCACGTACCCGGACTCCGAGTAGCGCTGTGCCGGACCCGGATCCGCGAGCGCGTCCGCCAGGCCCGCCTGCTCGGCGTGCTCCCCCGGCAACGCGCTGTCGAGTGCCTCGTCCAGCGCGGCGGAGTCGGTGACGGCGCCCGCCGTGCCGTAGCCCGATCGGATGCCGAGATCGCCAGCGCGCTTCCACAGCGCGCGCAGGTCGGCGGCACCGATCTGCCACCGCGCGCCGGTGAGGACGCGGACCGCGGCACTGCCGGCCATGGGGTCGGCGACCAGTCGCAGCATCGCGACGACGTCCGCGACCTCGGGCGTGTGCAGCAGACCGCCCAGGCCGACGACCTCCACCGACAGCCCGCGGGCCCGCAGTTCCTCGGCGATGGGAGCGGCATCGGCGTTGCGCCGCACGAGGACCGCGGCGGTGGGCGGCTTGGCGCCGTCCGACCGCGCTGCCTCGTACTGCTCGGCGATGCGGTCGGCCACCCACGCCCGTTCCGTCTCGACGGTGTCGTGCAGCGCCAGGCGGACGTCACCCGGGACCGCTCCCGGCCGGGCCCGCAGCATGCTGACCTCGACGCCCCGGTCGCGCAGCGGATCGGACACCATGTTCGCCAGTTCGAGCGCCTCCGGCGGGTTGCGCCAACTGGTGAGCAGCTCGAGCTTGGGCGCCGGGATGCCGTCGGGGAGCGGGAAGTCCGTGGCGAAGCGCGGCAGGTTGGCCGCCGACGCACCGCGCCAACCGTAGATGGACTGCATGGGATCGCCGACAGCGGTGAGCGCCAGGCCGGCGTCCTCGCCGCCGCCGAACAGCGACGACAGCAGGACCCGCTGGGCGTGACCGGTGTCCTGGTACTCGTCGAGCAGCACGACACGGAACCGCGCGCGTTCGGTGCGGCCCACCTCGGGATGCTCGGACGCCACCCGCGCCGCGAGCGACATCTGGCTGCCGAAGTCGAGCGCGCCCTCGCGGCGCAGGGTGTCGGCCAGCCGCTGCACCAGCGGCAGCAGGTCCAGACGCTGGTGCTGCACCTCCAGCAGGCCGAGCAGCGACTTGGACGGTCCGCCACGCTGTTTCGGTCCGGCCGGCAGCGTGTGGATCAGCTTGTCGAGTTCGGTGTGCGCCTCGCGCAGATCCGCGGGCTCGACCAGGTGCTCGGCGAGCTGCCCCGACAACGCGAGCACCGACTCGGTGATCGACGCCGGGTTGCGGTCGGTGTCGAGGTCGCCGTCCCACGCGCTCACCACCCGGTACGCGAGCTGCCACAGCTCGGTCTCGGACAGCAGCGTCGCCGACGGCTCGATCGGCAGCAGCAGCCCGTGCTCGGACAGCAGCCGTCCGGCGTACGAGTGGTAGGTGCTGACCTCGGGCTCGCTGCCGAGGATCCGGGTGCGCAGCCCGCCGCCGGGGTCGAGGTCCCGTACCAGCGACGACCCGGCCAGCTTGGCGAGCCGCTGCCGGATCCGGCTGGTGAGCTGCTGCGCGGCCTTGCGCGTGAACGTCAGGCCGAGGACCTGCTCCGGGTCCACGAGCCCGTTCGCGACCAGCCACACCACCCGGGCGGCCATGGTCTCGGTCTTGCCGGCGCCCGCGCCCGCGACGACCAGCGTCGGGCCGAGCGGCCCCTCGATGACCGCGGCCTGCTCGGCCGTCGGCGGGAACTGGCCGAGTGCCTCCGCGAGCTCCGCGGGAGTGACCCGACGCCCGATCTCCCCCGCACCCACTGCCGAACTCACTCCGCGGTCACCTGCCGTCCCTCGTCGTGCGCCGGGCAGCTCGACAGCACCGGGCAGTGCCGGCATCCGTCGTTGATCCGTGCGGTGAACGTCGGCCCCTGTGTCGCCGCCGCCGCTTCGTGGATCACGTTCTCCCACAGTTCGAGTCCCTCGTCGTCCAGCGCAGGCTGCACCCGTTGCGTCGCGCCCTCCTTGGTGTGCGGCTTCGCGACGAACACCAGCCGCGCCCCGCCCGGCGTCGACGCCGGCTCGCCCTCGATCAGCCCCCGCGCGGCCGCCACCTGGTACGCGGCGAGCTGCGCGTGCTGCTGCGCCTGTTCCTTCGTCACCGCGTTCTTCGCGGTCTTGACGTCGACGACGACCGGGCGGCCCTCGGCGTCGCGCTCGAGCCGGTCGATCCGGCCCCGGATGCGCACCGTCGGGTCGCCCTCGACCCGTGGCTCGAGCACGCCGTCCACCGCGACCTCGACGCCGATCTCGGTGAGCTCCGACCGCGTGCCGCGCAGCCAGTTCGCGAAGGTGTCGAGCATGCCGCGGGTGCGTTCGAGTTCGCGCCGCGAGTACCACTCGGACCCCAGGTCCACCGAGTCCCAGGCCGCCTCCAGCGCGTGGTCGACCTGGTCCGGCGGGATGTGGCCGGCCAGTGCCTGCACGAGGGTGTGCACGAGCGTGCCGGCGATCGCGTGCGTGTTGTCGCCGTCGCTGCCGCCGTGCCGCTCGAGCATCCAGCGCAGCGGGCAGTTGGCGATGAGCTCGATGGTCGACGGCGACAGCGGCACCGGTCCGTCGCCCGGATTCCACAGCGCCGCATCCGAACTCGGCTGAGCGGTGCCGTACCACTGGTCCGGGTGCGCTCCCCGGACACCGGCGTCCGCCAGCCGCGCCAACTGGTGCGCGGCGCGCTGTACTCGCTCCGGGTCGGACGCGGCGACGTCCGGGTCGCACACGACGCTGCGCAGTTCCGCGACCAGGGCGGGCAACGCCAGCACCCGGGGGGTCTCGGTCTGCACCGGCGCGACGTCGGAATCGTCGGCGTCGGCCTCGCCGGTACCGAGCAGGTCGTCGACGAACCGCGAGCGGACCAGGTCGGTGTCCCCGCTCGACGAGTCCACGGCCGTCACGAGCAGCGACGACCGCGCTCGGCTGCACGCGACCAGGAACAGTCGGCGTTCCTCGGCGAGCAGTGGCGCCGTCCGCGACAGCGTCTTGTCGACCTGCCCCACACCGCCGGTGAGGTCGATGAGTTCCTCGGTGCCGAGCAGGGTTCCGCGGGCGCCGAGGCTCGGCCACAGGCCCTCCTGCACGCCGACCACCGCGACCACCTGCCACTGCCGGCCCGCGGCGGAGTGCGCGCTCAGGATCGTCACGGTCTCCGGCGACGCCACGGCACGGGCGCGCGCGGTCCCCGGGATCTCCTGCTCCACCAGGTAGTCCACGAATCCCGACAGCTGGGCCCGGGGCAGGCGGTCCACGTAGTCGGCGGCGGCGTCGAACAGCGCGACGACGGCGTCGAGGTCACGATCGGCCTGGGCACCGATCGGCCCGCCGAAGGCCGACGCGGCCGCCCAGCGCCGTTCGAGTCCGGTCGCCTGCCACGCCGCCCACAGCACCTCCTCGATGCCGCGCCCCCGGTCCAGGGGCACCCGCGCGCGCCGCAGCACCTTGAGCACCCTCCGCAGGGAGAGGGATTCGACATCGGTGAGACCGGGCAGCAGGTGCGCCACCCCCTCGGAGTCGGGGCCGTCGACGATGACGGCCCGCAGCAACTCCGCCGAGTCCCGGTCACCGCCCGACGCAAGCTCCACGCGGCGCAGACCGCGGCGCAGCCGCCGCAGGCTCACCGGTTCGGCGCCGCCGATCGGTCCCGACAGCAGTGCCAGCGCGTCCTCGCCCGTGAACTCGCCGCCCGACAGCGCCCGCAGCACCGCCAGCAGGCCCACGACGCCGTGCTGCTTCGCGAGCGGCAACTCGCTGGCCGCGGTGGTGACGGGAACCCCGGCGGCGAGCAGGGCCCGGCGCAGCGGCGGCAGCACCCGCGGCACCGAACGCGCGACGATCGCCATCTCGGACCACGGCACGCCGTCGATCAGGTGTGCGCGCCGCAGCGTGTCGGCGACGAGCGCCGCCTCCTTGGCCGGTGCGGTCAGCACCCGCACCACGGACCGGCCCGGCGGGTCGTCGTCCGACGCCGCCGCGCTCGCACCGCGGTGCGGTGGATTGCCGGGCAGCCGCGCCGCCACGCGCGTCGCGGTGGCCGCGACCTCGGGCGCCGACCGGAAGTTCGTGTCGAGGATCACCTGCGCCGGGTCGTCGCGATCGGCCAGTTCGGCGAGGAAGCGCGCGTCGGCTCCGCGGAACGCGAAGATCGACTGGTCGGGGTCGCCGGCGATCGCGGTCATCGCGGTGCCCGTCCCGACCAGACGGACCAGCTGCGCGGCCTGCGGATCGAGGTGTTGGGCGTCGTCGACCATCAGGTGCCGTACGCGAACCCGCTCCCGCTGCAACAAGTCCGGGTCGGTCGCGAACGCCGTCAACGCTGCGCTGATGAGTTCGGCGGCGTCCAGGGCCGGCGCGGTGGCCTCGGGCGCCTCCATGCCGACCGATCCGCGCAGCAGCATGCCCTGTTCGTAGTGCATCGCGAAGCGGCCCGCCGCGACCCACTCCGGCTTGTCGTGCGCGTGCCCCAGGTCGATCAGGTCCTCGGGCCCGAGCCCGCGCTCGTTGGCGCGCAGCATGAGGTTGCGCAGTTCCACCGCGAACCCCGTCATGCCGAGCGCCGGCCGCAGCCGTTCGGGCCACGCCTCGGCGCCGTCGGCGATGTCGCCGCGCAGCAACTCGCGCAGCACCGAGTCCTGCTCGGAACCGGTGATCAAGCGCGGCGGCGGGTTGCCGTGCGCGGCCGCCTGCAGGCGCAGCACCGCGAACGCGTACGAGTGCACCGTGCGCACGAGCGGCTCCCGCGTCGCCCGCGGCCGCGTGTCCGGGCCCGACACGGCCTCCGCCGCGAGCAGCCTCGCGGTGATCTGCTCACGCACCGCGTTGGCCGCACGCCGCGACTGTGTGAGCACCAGCACCGATTCCGGATCGGCACCGGCCGTGATCCGGGCCACCGCCGCGTCCACGAGCAGCGACGTCTTGCCGGTCCCCGGTCCGCCGAGGATCTGCCACGGGTGCCAGCCGCGCCCGGGGGGCGCACCGGTCAGCACGCGCGCCGGACCGGGCCCCCAGGTCCGCGCCGCCGACTCCCCGACCGTCCGGCCGACGAGCCGCGCGGACGGCGCCGACGGCCTGGTGCGTGCGCCCGGTGCGGTCATGCGAAGAATCTCACCAGACGAGTCCGACATCGGTCGCATCCGGCATCATGAAGGCCATGAGCGGTCTCCACACCTACCTGTTCGGCACCCCCGGGGCACCCGAGGTGCTCGCCCTCCACGGGCTCACGGGGCACGGCCGGCGGTGGGAGGCCCTCGGCTCGGGCCAGTTGAGCGACACCCGCATCATCGCCCCCGATCTGCGCGGTCACGGTCGGTCGCCGTGGACCCCGCCGTGGGGCCTCGACACGCACGTGAGCGACCTCGTCCAGGTGCTCGACGAGCACGCCACCGGCCCGGTCGTCGTGGTCGCTCACTCGTACGGCGGCGCGATCGCACTGCACCTCGCGCAGGCGGTGCCCGACCGGATCCGCGGC
This sequence comes from Prescottella agglutinans, assembly GCF_004011865.1. Lineage (GTDB taxonomy): Bacteria > Actinomycetota > Actinomycetes > Mycobacteriales > Mycobacteriaceae > Prescottella > Prescottella agglutinans. The sequence continues at coordinate 540,331 of NZ_RKLP01000001.1, forward strand.
ATCGTGCTGCTCGACCCGGCCCTGGGCCTCGACCCGGAGACCATGAGCCGGATCGCCGGACTCGTCGCCGCGCACCCCGACTACACCGACGCCGCGGAGGCACGCTCGGAGAAGGTGCACGGCGCGTGGGCCGACGTCCCGGCGGACGTCCTCGACACCGATCTGGCCGAGCACCTGATCGAACTCGACAACGGCCGAGTCGGCTGGCGCATGTCGGTCCCGGCCGTCGTCGCCTCGTGGGGCGAGATGGCCCGCGACTTCGTCCTCCCACCGAAGGGCATACCGACCGTGCTCGTGCAGGCCCTGCGGGTGCAACCGCCGTACGTGACCGCGGAGTTCCGGGGCGCGCTGGCCGAGCACCTCGGCCCCGACCTCACGATCGCCGATCTGGACTGCGATCACATGGTCGCGCACGCCAAGCCCGACGACGTCGCGGCGCTCGTCCGCAAGCTGCTCTAGGCGCACCCGTGGCGGCCACCACCGAGGAACAGATCGAACGCGTCCGGGAACTGGTCGCGTCGATCCCGCCCGGCAGCGTGGCCACCTACGGCGACATCGCTTCGGCAGCAGGACTTTCCAGTCCCCGCACCGTCGGCTGGATCATGCGCACCGACACCGCCGACCTGCCGTGGCACCGGGTGCTCGGCGCGTCGGGTCGGCCCGCCCCGCACCTGGCGCACCGGCAGCTGGCGAAGCTCGAACTGGAAGGTGTGCCGATCCGCGACGGGCGGGTGGATCTCGCGGTGGCGCGGCACCGGTTCTGAGTGGGCGCTCCGCGCGCGTGCGCCGGATGCGGCAGCATTGGGCCATGAGCACCCTCGGCACCCCCGGCGAGCCCACTGCCGCGATCATCCTCGCCGGTGGGCGCGCGACCCGCATGGGCGGTGTCGACAAGCCCGCGATCGTGGTGGGCGGACGCCGCATGCTGGACGCCGCACTGGGCGCCGTCGACGGATGCGACCGGATCGCGGTCGTCGGCCCGCACCGGGACGAGCTGCCCGCGCGGATCGTGCAGACGCAGGAATCCCCCGCGGGCGCCGGTCCGGTCGCGGCCCTGGCCGCCGGCCTGGCCGCGCTCGACGGATCGACGGACGGGCTCGTCGTCGTCCTCGCCGCCGATCTGCCCACCCTCGACAGCCGGACCGTCTCGCAGCTGGTGGCGACGCTCGTCGAACACGCGGCGGCCGAGGCGGCATTCGCGGTGGACGAGTCCGGGCACGTCCAGTTCCTGCTGAGCGTGTGGCGGCGCCGGGCACTCACCGACCGGCTGGATGCGCTCGCCGGACGCGAGAACCAGCCGATGAAGGCGCTGATGCCGGATCGCCACGTCACCGTCGCGGTCACCGGGGTCGCCGACTGCGACACGCCCGCGGACATCGAGCGCGCCCGGGCCGCCCGTCCACCGGAGCCGATGGACGTCGACGAGGCGCGGGCCATGGTCCGGGAGTCCTTGGCGCCCTTGCCAGTTCACGAGGCACCGCTGTCCGGCGCACTCGGAGCGACACTCGCCGCTCCCCTCGTCGCCGCAGAAGCGCTGCCCCGCTTCGACGTCTCCGCGATGGACGGGTACGCCGTTGCCGGACCTGGACCGTGGCGGCTGCGCCGCGAGATCCGGTACGCCGGATCGTCCGCCGACCTCACCCTCGCGGACGGCGAGGCGGTCCGGATCGCGACGGGCGCGCAGGTCCCGCCCGGGGCGACCGCCGTCGTCCGGGACGAGTACGTCGAGGCGGCAACCGATCCCGAAGGGGTGTTGCGACGACTGCCCGACGTGCCCGTGCGCGACGACACCCGCCGGCGGGGCGAGGACTGGCAGCCCGGGCACCATGTGGCGGAGGCGGGCGTCGCGGTGACCCCGGCGGTGGTGTCGGCCGCGGCGAGTGCCGAGGTCACCGTGGCCGCGGTGCGCGGACCGGTGCGCGCGCACGTCGTGGTGACGGGCGACGAGATCCGCCGCGACGGTCCGCTGCGGGCCGGCCAGACGCGCGACTCGTTGGGACCGGTGCTGCCGGAGATACTGCGCCACTGCGGTGTCCGGACCGTCGCGGACACGCATCTGCGGGACACCGCGGACGGCTTCGACGCGCTCCTCCGCGACGCCGACGACACGGACGTCATCGTGGTGGTGGGTGCGACGGGCGGTGGCGCCGCCGACCAACTTCGCGACGCCCTGGCGCGGGCCGGGGCGCGGACGCTGGTCGGACGGGTGCGATGCCGACCCGGCGGATCGCAACTGACGGCGGTGCTCCCGGACCGGAGGATCGTGCTCGGCCTGCCCGGCAACCCGCTGGCCGCGGTGGCGACGGTGCTGACGATGCTGCCCGCGGTCGTCGACGGGCTGACGGCGCGGACGCCGTCGATTCCGATGTCGGGATCGGTGGCGAACGCGGCCGACGCGGGCACGTCCGTCACCCGGATCGTGCCCGTCGTCCGGCAGGTGGACGGGACGTGGCGCGCCGACACGGTGGTGCGCACCGCACATCTGGGAGGACTGATCGGACGAGAGGCGCTCGCGCTTCTCCCACCCGATCCGATCGACGGTCAGACCGTCGAGTTACTTTCCCTCCCCGGGTAGTTCACCGACGGCCCGGCCGGTGGTCACTCGCCCGACTGCGCCCGCCGTTGCTCGCGCCCGATCCGGCGCTGCTCCTCGGCCCGCTCTCGGCAGCGACGCAGGAACTCCTCGTCCGACGCCGAGTCCTGCGCGACGCTCCGACCGGGACGGTCGTACTCCGGGTACGCCGACGGCGCGACCGGGCGGCGCGGCGCGGCGACACCGCCCTTCGGTCGGCCCGCGACGAGCCACAGGATCGACCCGATCAGCGGCAGCAGCAGCACCACGATCACCCAGCCGACCTTCGGGATGTTCCGAACCGCGTATTCCTCCGCGACGATCACGTCCACCAGGCAGACGATCCACAGGATCATCACGATCAAACCCAGATACGGCATGGATGCCGACCCTCCCCATGTCCTCCCCGACCACACTGTCTCCCCGACCACGTGCGCAGTCGATGAAACCAACCAAAAGGTACAAAGCGCAACCCGTCGGGCCGGCAGGTGGTCCGGGAGGGAACGGGTCAGATGCCCATCGACCGGGCGATCATCGGCCAGGAGTTGTGCAGGTCGTCCTTCCAGTAGCCCCACGAGTGGGTGCCGCCGGCACGGAAGTCGAACGTGGCCGGGATCTTCAGATCGGCGAGACGGTTGGCGAGGTTGTGCGTGCAGTAGTTGGTGGCGGCCTCGATCACGCCGCCGACGATGGCCTGGTTGGCGAGTGCACCGACCTTCCCGTCGATCCCCGGATCGTCGAGCCTCTCGTGGGGTCCGGGAAGTCCGGAGCCGGTGGTGATGTAGAGCTCGGTGCCGCGGAGCTTCTCGGCGTTGACGACCGGATCGTTGGCCACCCAGCCGGGGCCGTCGAGCGGTCCCCACATGTTGGTGACGTCGACGCCGCCGCGGATGCCGGTGACGACCTTGATGGCGTTCTGGCCGGCCCAGGTGCTGGTCTCGGCGCAGCCGCTGTACGAGCCGACGCTCTTGTAGAAGCCGGGCTTGGCGATCGCCAGGTTGAGCACCGAGGTGGCGGTCATGGAGATCGCGGCGACGGACTGCACCTTGTTGGTGCCGAACTCTTTGTCGATGACCGGCGGGAGTTCCTCGAGCAGGAACGTCTGCCACTTCTGGCGGCCGAGCTTCGGATCGTCCTTCTGCCAGTCGGTGTAGTAGCTGAAGGCGCCCTCGAGCGGGGTGACGACGTTGACGTTCTTGTCGCGGAAGAAGTTCATGACATCGGCGTTGCGCTGCCAGGTAGCCGAGTCCTCGCCGCCGCCGGCACCGTTGATCAGGTACAGCGTCGGGCGCGGCTGGCTGCGATCGGCGGGCAGGATGACCTCGAGGGGAATGTTCCGGTCCATCGCGGGCGAGTACACGAAGATGGTGACCTTGCGGTCGGAATTCTTCGTCGACTTCACCAGGCGGGCGCCGGCGGCGTCGAAGGCCGCCGGGGCGGCGGGGGCGCCGTTGTCGGCGGATGCCGTGGCCGGCACCGCGAGCAGCGACGCGGCCGCCACGACCACCGCGGCCGCCAGAACCCGGGCACGCCCGACCGTGGAATTCCTCATGCGAACACCCTCCCTATGCGGCCTGCACCCAACGCGCACACGGCCGGTCGTAGACAAGTACCGGGCATCCCCCTGTGCACGGCATCGGTCCGGGACCATACCGGCTGAAACGTCCCCGGTGTCCCGATCGGCGCCGTCGGCCCGAGATTCACCCCACAATTCGTCCCGGACCGGACAGCCGAAGGACGCGGGTACGTTGTCCGGCATGGGGATGACAACGGCTACGGGCCTGCCGGTCGAACGGCGCCGGCTGACGGGGTGGACACGCACGACGCCGATCGACGCCCAGGTGCTCGCGGCGAACGATGTCGCCGTGATCGCCGCGGCGGTGGCGGCGGTCGCCGACGCGAACGCGGACAAGCCCGCATATCTGCGGCGGGGCGTCATCGCACGCGGCCTCGGCCGGTCGTACAACGAATCCGCCCAGAACAGTGGCGGATTGACCGTCGACATGACCCGGCTCGACCGAATCCATTCGATCGACGATCGGACGCTCATCGCGGATGTCGACGCCGGAGTGAGCCTCGAGACCCTCATCAAGGCCTGCCTGCCGTTCGGCCTGTGGGTTCCGGTCCTGCCCGGCACCCGGCAGGTCACGATCGGCGGCGCGATCGCCCACGACATCCACGGCAAGAGTCACCATTCCACGGGCAGTTTCGGCAATCAGGTCGCCGAGATGAGTCTGCTCGTCGCAGACGGCCGGGTCCTGACCCTCACCCCGGACGGCGGACCGGACGATCCCCACGGCGCCCTGTTCTGGGCCACCGTCGCGGGCATCGGATTGACCGGGATCATCCTGCGAGCGAAACTGCGCCTGCAGCGCACCGAGACTGCGTATTTCATCGCGGACGGCGCTCGGACGCGGTCGCTGGACGAGACCGTGGACCTGCACCTCGACGGCTGGGAGGACGGCCACGACTTCAGCGCCGGCTGGTTCGACTCGATCTCTGCCCCGCCCCGTCTCGGGCGCGGCTACTTCACCCGCGGGCGCTTGGCGACGGTCGACGAGCTTCCTCCCGCGCTCCGCCGCGAACCACTGAAGTTCGATGCGCCGCAGCTGTTTACGCTGCCGGACGTCTTTCCGAGCGGCCTGGGCAACAAGCTCACGTTCTCCGCCCTCAGCGAGGGCTACTACCGAACCGGTGCGACATTCACCGGCAAGATCCTCAACATCACCAAGTTCCTGCATCCCCTGGACGGATTCGGCCAGTGGAACCGCGCGTACGGCCCCCGAGGTTTTCTGCAGTACCAGTTCGTGGTTCCGCCGGGCCGGATCGACGAGTTCAAGCGGATCATCCACCACGTGCAGAAGTCCGGGCACGTCAGCTTCCTCAACGTCCTCAAGATGTTCGGCCAGGGCAATCGGGCGCCGCTGTCCTTCCCCACCGAAGGATGGAACGTGTGTCTGGACTTCCCGATCAGGGAGGGCGTCGACGACCTCGTGCGCGAACTCGACCGGCGGGTTCTCGCGATCGGCGGTCGGCTGTACACGGCCAAGGACTCCCGCACCACGGCCGAGACCTTCCACGCGATGTACCCCCGCCTCGACGAGTGGAAGGCAATCCGCCGGCAGATCGATCCGAACGGAGTGTTCCTCTCCGACATGGGACGCCGCCTCGAACTGAACTGACGCCCCGCTCAACCGACGAGGAGCGCCCTGGCGTTGCGGACCTCGGGAATTCCGATCCTGCCGGCCGCGAGCAGGAACGTCGGGACACCCAAAGCAACGGCGGCCAGCAGGGCTGTCGCCGCGGCGCGCCTGGGGTCACCGACGAAGTGGTGCGAGAGTGCGACGGCCGCGACGCACACGCTGCCGGCGACGACCGACGCCCACAGCACACGGGACAGCGTCTCGAGAACCGTGTGGAAGCCGAGCAGTCCGTACCGGCGACGCAGGACGAAATGGCCGACGACGGCCCCGACGAGGTACGACAGCGAGCTCGCGACGGGCAGCATCACCGCGATCGCCTCACCCGGAAGCCGGCTCACGCCGACGGCGACCACGACGATCTTCGTGGTCACCATTGCGGCGTTGATCAGGGCCGGGGTGCGCATGTCGTTGCCCGCGTAGAAGACACGCAGTTGCAGCATGACGAGAGCGAACGGTGGCAGTCCGAAGGCCGACAGCGCAAGGGCGAAACCGATGAGCCGGGCCGCGTCCACATCCACGCGGCCGACGAACATCACCGTGGTGAGCATCGGCCCGAGGAGGGTCATCGCGACGGCAGCGGGTACCAGCGCGACCACCGAGTACCGCGCGGCGCGGCCCATGTCGGCGACCAGCGCATCGTGCTCGCCGACGGCGACGGCCCGGGCGATCCGCGGCATGAGCACGGTCAACAGGGAAACCCCGAGGATGCCGTACGGGACCTGGAACAGCAGATCGGCGTAGGTGTAGGTCGAGACACCGCCGTGGTCGAAGGCCACCGCGAGCACGACGGCCACGCCCACCTGACTGATCGCGACGTACAGCGCGACCCAGCCGAGCAGCCTCCCGCCGACGCGCACCGGCCGCCACGTGTACGGCACCGGCCGCACCCGCCAACTCCACCGGAACCCGGTTCGACGCAACGCCGCCAGCGTCCACGCGGCCTGACCCACGATGCCGAGGGTGGTGCCGATACCGAGGACGAGCACCTGGGCGGTGGTCATCGACGCCGGCGTCAACGTCACCGGCCCCGGCGTCAGGACGAACGCCCCGACCGTCGCGAGCACGATCACGTTGTTGGCCACCGGCGCCCAGGCCGCCGGCGCGTAGCTCTCGCGCGTGTTCAACACGGCCGTCACCGTCGCCGCCACCGCGTAGAAGAAGATCTCCGGCAACAGCAGGTAGGCCAGCACCGTCGCCAATCGTGTCTGCTCGGCGTCCGAGACCAGCGCGGAGACGAGCACCGGGGCACACAACACCGCGGCTACGGTGACCACGCCGGCACCGAGCACCGTCGCGAGCAGCAGGCGCTGGGTGAAGACGCGCGAATACGTTCGGCCCCTCAGCCGCGCGCGTGCCAGGACCGGTATGAGGACGCTGCTCATCACGCCACCCAGGAGCAGTTCGTACACCATGTTCGGCAGGCTGTTCGCCCCGTTGTAGGCGTCACCGACCGCGGCTGCCCCCAACACCGCGGCCAATGCCAGGGTGCGCACGAATCCCGTTGCACGACTTGCCGCCGTGGCAACCGCAACAGCGCCGGTGGTGCGGGCGAACGTGCGATGAGAAACCGTCACCCGACCATGGTGCCTCGAGACGCCGCGACGCGGAGCCGGTGTGCGCTCAGGAAGTCGCGGCGGATCGGCGGCCAAGCACGAAGGCACCCCATGCGAGGCCCGTCGCGAGCAGAACCGCAAGCACCGCACCGACATAGACCCATCCGGGAATCCCGCTCGCCGCGGACTCCCCGGCCTCCCCCGCGTCGGCCTGCGGCTCGGCGACGTCGCCCGACCTCGCCGCAGACGTCGCCGGCGGCAGCGCCTTCGACGCGTCGGCGACGTTCGTCGACAGGCCCTTGACCACGCCGCCGATCGGGGCCGCGCCGTCGACCAGTTGGCCGGTGCCGTCGGCGAGCGCCCGGCCGCCGTCGTCGAGGAGGACCAGCCCGTCGCTGAGCTGGCCGGCGCCGTCCGCGATCTGGCCGACACCGCTGACGAACTGGGCCGACGGATCGTTCAACTCGTACGAGAGCTGTCGCGCACCGTTCTTCAACAGGTCGAGCTGGGCGAGCGTGTCCGGGCCCAGCCCCTGCGCGTCCAGCTGCGCCACCAGGTCTGTGACCCGAGCGGCGGCAGCCTGGGAGGCCGGGTCCGCCGACGTCGACAACGTCGCGGCGACCTGCCGAAGCGCCGCGGTTGCCTGCGCCTGCTGGTCGCCGAGTCCTGCCAGCCGGTCCACCACCTCGTCCACGCCGCCGCTGACCTGCCGCGCACCGTCGCCGAGCTGACCGACGCCCCCGCTCAGTTCGGTCAGGCCGTCGGACAACTGTCGCGCCCCGTCGCGGGCCTGGCCGAGTCCGTCCGAGAGCTGGTTGGCGCCGTCGTCGAGCTGTCGGCCGCCGTCCACCAGCTGGCCGACGCCGCCGCTCAGCACCGACAGCGGCAGGCTCGCCGCCTGGAGGTTGCTGCGGGCCTTCGCGATCGCCGCGCCGTCGTCGGCGACGGGTGCCGAGGTCTCCGATGCGGGTGGGGTCGCGGTCACCGGTTCCGCGTCGGGCCGACCCAGGGTGAGCCACAGGACGACACCGGTGACGGCGGCCACGAGGAGGGCGAATAGGGCTGCGACCTGCCGTGTGGAGAGCCGCCGGCGGGTGGTGTCGTGTTCACTCATAGGTCCGCGAACGGTAGTCGCGGCGATTAAGCGATCTCTGAGACGGAGACGCCCCTCACATGGGGGCGGAGTCGGCGGCGGCGTCCGCCATCGCCGCCGCGTCCTCCTTCCCGAAGGTGTCCTCGAGCTCCTCCGGCGAGTAGTCGAGGTCGATCTCCTCCACGGGGCGACCCCGCGCCGACTCGATCGCGCCGAGGCGCCGCTGCGCGCGGTCCGCGGCGTACTCGAGGTAGACCTCCGGTGCGATGCCGAACGGCGGCTCCTCGAACTGGTCGTTGACCCACTGGATCATGTTCAGGGCGTGCGGAAGCAGCTCGCCCATCCGCTGCTGGACGAGGTCCCAGTTGCTGTCGTCGGCGGCGACGTGCCGTCGGCACGTGAAGGTGCCCCACGCCATGTGTCGCCGCTCGTCGTCACCGATCCGGCGGACGAGTTCCTGCATGCCCGGCAGGATTCCGCGTTCGGTGCACACCCGCTGCCAGGCGTAGTACCCGGTGAGCGCGAGGCTCCCCTCGATGACGTGGTTGTAGGTGACGCTGGCCCGGATCTGGTTGGCCGGGCTCGGATCGGTCTCGAGGACCCGCAACGATCGCGGCAACTCCTCGTAGAAGAGGGTGCGGTAGTGAGGGTTCTCGGCGACGTACTCGTGGAGGTCGCCGTCGAGGCCGACGGCGTCCATCCACCGCCGGAACACCTGGACGTGCTTGGCCTCCTCGAAGCAGAACTGCGTCAGGTACATCTCGTCGCCGAACCGGCCCTCGGACGCCATGGCCCTCATGAACGGCTGGATGTCCTCGGTCACGGCCTCCTCGCCGGCGATGAACTGGGTGCACAGGTAGGTGGCGCCGCGCTTCTCCTCGCTGCTCAGCGTCGCCCAGTCCTCGGCGTCCTGAGTGAAGTCCAGGTCGGCGGGGTTCCAGAACTTGGCGTTGCCCTTCACGAACAGCCTGAGGGGAAACCCGTCCCAGTTGAGCCCGCCCTGACGCAGCGAGCTGAAGCCCTGCCTGTCGACTGATGTCGCGGTCATCTGAAGACCCTCTTCCCGGCGTGCGCCGACGTCCGCCTCGCACGCTCGCAGGCCCGGGCCTGGATGTGTCGATCGGCCGAGCGTGCCCGGTCCCCCTTCACGGTAGTCCGGAACCGGCCCGATCGGACCGCTTCTTGCACACCGATGCGCAAGGAGCCCGGCCCCGCGAGGACCTCGGTGTGTCGCCCGTCACGAGCGATGTCGTATGTTCCGGTAAGGAGTCGCGATCAGCGACGTGACCAAGGGGGTTGGGTGCGGATGGGCGATGCGATCGGGTTCCTCACGCGCGACGGCGACGGGTTCGCCCCGCTGGAGATGGGCATCAGCAAGTGGTCGCCCGACATGATCAACGGTCCGGCGATCACCGGCATCCTCGCATGGGCGATCGAGGACGCCCACGGCGCGGAAGGGTTCGTTCCCGCACGGCTGACCGTCGACCTGTTCCGTCCGGCACGGGCCCAGCAGTTCCACGTGGTCACCCGCAGCGTGCGCGACGGCAACCGCATCCGGGTCGCCGACGCTGAGGTGGTCCAGAACGGCGAGGCCGTGGCCCGCGCGTCGGTGGTGTTCCTGCGCCGCTCCACACAGCCGCCCGGCGAGCTGTGGACCCGACCCGACAGCCCGCAGCCGCCGCCGCTGAGCCTGCTCGAGCCGCTGCAGGCCCCGTCCCATCCGTGGATCGGCAGCGACGGCCACCCGGCCGGCTGGTCACCGTCGCTGGGCGACCACGAAGGGTCGAGCCGGAAGCGGTTGTGGCAGTACCAGATCCCCGTGATCGCCGGCGAGGAACCGTCGCCGTTCGTGCGCGCCGCGATGGTCGGCGAGACCACGAGCCTGATGACCAACTGGGGCAGCGCCGGAATCGGATTCATCAACGCCGATCTGACGCTGGCGCTGTCCCGTCTACCGGAAGGACCCGAGATCGGCCTCGAGGCGGACAACCACATCAGCGTCGACGGCATCGCCGTCGGCAGCACGACGATGTTCGACCGACGCGGCCCGATCGGCACGTGCATCGTCAGCGCGCTGTCGAACGCCGAACGCCAGTTGGGTTTCGCCCGCTGAACCGGGCCTGCGGGCTCGCCAGGAAGAACTTCTCGGCGACGAGATCGGCGACGGCCGGGTGAGCGCCCAGCGGCGCCGCGACCCCGTCCGCCCCGGCCTGTAGCAGCCGGGTGTGGAACAGGCCGGGAGCCAACAGGTACGACGCGACGAACACCCGACGCTCCCCCGCCGCGCGCAGTCGCCGCACGGCCTCGTCCACCGTCGGTGTCCCGGTCGCGATGTACGCGACCGGGACCTCGCACCGGACCCGCGCCGACAGCATGGCGGCCGCACGGCGGACGTCGTGGCGGGCCCGCGGGTCCGACGATCCCGCCGCCGCCAGGACCACCGCATCGCCCGGTCGCCAACCGGATTCGCGGAGCCGATGTTCGAGGACCCGCGCCAGGGCCGGGTGTGGCCCCAGCGCGCGGGTGACCGTCACCCGGGGATGCCCGCTCTCGAGCACGCCGCGCGGCACATCCGTGTGGACGTGGTAGCCCGATGCCAGGAACGCCGGCACGAGCACCGCGGGACCCACCGGGTCGTTCATGTCCCGCAACACCTCGGCCGGCGACGGCCCCAGCACGTCGACGAACGCCGTCCGCACCGCCCCGACCCGCTCGGCGACCGCATCGGCCAGGGCCGCAACGGTTTCGACACCCACACGACTGCGGGTGCCGTGCGCGACAAGCACCAGTTCCGCCCGGCTCACGACCGACTCGCCTCGAGCAGTCGGTCGTACTCCGCCGGGTCGAGCGCCAACCGGTAGCCGCGCTTGACGACGGTCTGCACGGCCTTCGGCGCCCCCAGATGGCCGCGCAGTCGCGCGATGGCCGTCTCCACCGCGTGCGGGTCGTCGCTGCCGCCGGGCAGCGCCGCCAGCAGGTCGGCACGCGAGACGACCATTCCGGGCCGCTCCGCCAACCGGCGGACCAGCGCCATCCCGGCCGGTGACAGCGCCTTCACCTCACCGTCCACGACCACGCAGTTCCCCCGCACGCTCAGTTCGTGGCCGCCGGCCCGGACCTGGGCGGCCCGGCGCGGCAACTCGTCCTCGATGTGCCGGGCCAAGGATCCGAGCCGGGATCGGGTGGGCGCGGTGGTGGGCACCCCGAGGGCCGTCAGCGGTGCCGCGGTGACCGGCCCGACGCAGGCCGCCAGCACCGGACCGCGCAGGGCCCGCAGTAGCGGCTCGAGCGCGCCGATCTCCTTGGCGCGCCCCAGGATCGAGGCCACCGCCGGCGCGCTCGTGAAGCTGAGCGCGTCCAGCCCGCCGGATCCCACGGAGCCGATCAATCGGTCCATCGCGCTGCAGTCGTCCGGGGGCGTCCACCGGTAGACCGGCACCGCGATCACGTCCGCGCCGGCGGCACGCAGCGCGGCGCAGAAGTCCGGGATCGGTTCCCACTCGGTGGTCGCCCCGTGCAACTGGACCGCGATCCGCCGACCCGCGACGCCCTCCCCCAGCAGGTGCTCGAGCACCTCCGCCGAAGACTCCGAGTCGGGTGACCACTCCTCGCGGAGCCCGGCGGCGCGCACCGCCCCGGTCGCTTTGGGGCCACGGGCCAGGATGCGGGTCGCGCCCAGCGCGGTCAGTAGTTGCTCGCCGATCCCCCAGCCCTCGGCCGCACCCATCCAACCCCGGAAGCCGATGCCGGTGGTCGCGACGATCACCTCCGGCGGGTCCGCGATGATCGTCTCGGTCACTCGCGCCAGTTCGGTGTCGTCGGCGAGCGGGATGATCCGGATGGCCGGCGCGTGCACGACCTCGGCACCTCGCCGGGTGAGCAGGGTCGCCAACTCGTCGGCACGGCGCGATGCCGTGATCCCCACCGTGAACCCCCGCAACTCGTCGCCGCGCGGCGGACCCCCACCCCTCACGGCGACCCGACCGGGATCGCGCACACCTGCACGACGTCGTCGCCGCGGCCGTCGACCACCCGCACCGGGTACACCGGCAGTCGCACCGACTCGTCGTCGAGGCAGCGGCCGTCGACGAGCGAGAACACCTGCTTGAGCAGCGGCGACGCGACGGTGGGCTCACCGTGACGATCCCCGACCAGGCCCCGCGACATCACCGCGGCCCGCCCGAACGGATCGATGTTGCCGACCGCCCGCAGGCTGCCGTCGACCAGGCGGAACAGCGCCGCCTGGGTTCCACCGCGGAGCAGCACCGCCACCCCGCGTCCCGGGATCAGATGGCTCCGCGTACATGCGGACGTCCAGTCGCGTCCCTCCGCCACGCAGGGCGTCTCGTGGGTGCCCGTCTCGCCGTGAACCCACGTCTCCATCACCGTCATCGCGGACCTCCTGCACACTGTGCTCCGTTGGAATTCATTGAAAAGTCGGGTTGTTTCCGCGGCGTTACTCCGCGATTACCGGCTCGAGGAGCTTTCCGATCGGCGGTCCGGAACGTCCGGAATGCCCATCAGGACGGGCACCTTGCGGGGCCCGGACTCGTCGAAGGTGACCGTCGGGTCCGGCACCTCGGGGGCATTGACGAACGACACGAACCGCGACAACTTGCCGGGATCGTCGAGCACCCCCGCCCACTCGTCGCGGTAGCCGGCGACGTGCCGCGCCATCGCCTCCTCGAGGTCGGCGGCGATGCCGAGGCTGTCGTCGCACACCACCGCCTGCAGGTGGTCGAGGCCGCCCTCGAGGGATTCCATCCACGGCGCCGTGCGCTGCAACCGGTCCGCGGTGCGCACGTAGAACATCAGGTAGCGGTCGATGTAGCGGACCAGGGTCTCGTCGTCGAGGCCGCCGGCGAGCAACTGCGCGTGCCTGGGCGACTGGCCGCCGTTGCCGCCGACGTAGAGGTTCCAGCCGTTCTCGGTGGCGATGACGCCGACGTCCTTGCCGCGCGCCTCGGCGCACTCGCGCGCACACCCCGACACGCCGAACTTGATCTTGTGCGGTGCCCGCAGGCCGCGGTAGCGGTTCTCGAGCCGCACCGCCATGCCCACCGAGTCCTGGACGCCGTAGCGGCACCACGTGGATCCGACGCAGCTCTTCACGGTGCGCAGCGACTTGCCGTACGCCTGACCGGACTCCATGCCGACGTCGACCAGGCGCCGCCAGATCTCGGGCAGCTGCTCGACCCGCGCCCCGAACAGGTCGATGCGCTGGCCGCCGGTCACCTTGAGGTACAGCCCGTAGTCGCGGGCGATCGCGCCGATCGTGATGAGCTGCTCGGGCGTGCACTCGCCGCCCGGCATCCGCGGCACCACCGAGTACGTGCCGTTGCGCTGGATGTTGGCGAGGAAGTGGTCGTTGGTGTCCTGCAGCGACGCCTGCTCGCCGTCGAGCACGTGGTCCGAGGACGTGGACGCGAGGATCGAGGCGACGACGGGCTTGCAGATGTCGCAGCCCGCCCCGGTGCCGTACTGCGCGATCAGGCCCGAGAACGTCCGGGTGCCGGTGGCGCGGACGATCTCGAACAGCTCGGCGCGGGACTGGGTGAAGTGCTCGCACAACGCCTTCGACAGCTCCACCCCCGACGATGCGAGCAGCGACTTGACCGTCGGCAGGCAGCCGCCGCAGGTGGTGCCGGCGTTGGTGCACGCCTTGACCGCGGCGATGTCGCACGCGCCGTCCGCGATCGCCGCGCAGATCTCCCCCTTGCTGACCGCGTTGCACGAGCACACCTGCGCGTCGTCGGGAAGCGATCCCGCGCCGGGCTTCTCACCGGCCGGCGAGATGAGCGCCGCGGGATCGCCCGGCAGTTCGCGCCCCACCAGCGGGCGCAGCGACCCGTAGGCCGTCGCGTCACCGACGAGGACGCCGCCGAGCAGTGTCTTCGCGTCGTCGGAGACGACCAGCTTGGCGTACGTCCCCTTCGCGGCGTCGCTCAGGACCACCTCGAGCGCGCCCGGTGTCGCGGCGTGCACGTCGCCGAAGCTCGCGACGTCGACGCCGAGGAGCTTGAGCTTGGTGGACAGGTCCGCGCCGGGGAACACCGCGTCCCCGCCGAGAAGCCGGTCCGCGACCACCTCCGCCGTCGTGTACCCGGGGGCGACCAGTCCGTAACAGCGACCCTCGACGGCGGCGCACTCGCCCACCGCGTAGATCGCCGGATCGGATGTGACGCAACCACTGTCGGTGACGATGCCACCGCGCTCGGCGATGTCGAGGCCGGCGTCGCGCGCCAGCCGGTCCTGCGGGCGGATGCCGGCCGAGAACACCAGCAGCGCCGCATCGATCACCGAGCCGTCGGACAGTTCGACCCGCACCCCGGCCGGCCCCTCGCCGATCGACGCGATTCCCGTCCCGGTGTGCACGGTGAGCCCGAGATCGGTGACCAGCCGCGCCAGCACCGCGCCACCGCCCTCGTCGACCTGCAGCGGCATGAGGCGGGCATTGTGCTCCACCACGTGCGGCGCCAGCCCGAGCTGACGCAGTGCGTTGGCCGCCTCGAGCCCGAGCAGTCCGCCACCGACCACGACGCCGGCCGCGCCGGGTGCGACGGCCTCGGCCCGGGCGCGGATGCCGTCCAGATCCGACGGGGTGCGGTAGACGAAGCACAGGTCGTGCTCGTATCCGGGGACCGGCGGGACGAACGGGTACGACCCGGTCGCGAGGACGAGCGCGTCGTAGCCGAGAACCTCCCCCTGCGAGGTGGTGACGGTGCGCGCGACGGGGTCGATCGCGTCCGCGCGCACCCCCACCCGCAGGTCCACGGCGGTGTCGCCGGCGAAGTCGTTGCCCGCCAACGCGAGTTCCTTCACGTCCCAGGTCCCGACGTACGACGACAGCGCCACCCGGTCGTACGCGGGGACGTCCTCCTCGCAGAGCACCGTCACCTTCCAGGCGTCGGCGTCGTCGCGCGCCCGCAGCGCCTCGACGAACCGATGTCCCACCATGCCGTGTCCGATCACGATCGCGGTCCGTCCGCTCATGCCGCACCTTCCTTCCGTGCCGGTTGTGTGTCGTCGTGGTTGTTCCCGCGGCGGGGATACTCGGCCGCCGGAGTCGCGGCGAGCGTCACGGTGTCACCGCAACACGCTGTGCCGCAGCCTCGTTCGTCACGGCGGTGCGACGCACGAACACGAACCAGGTGACGATCGCGCACACCACGTAGAAGCCGAGGAAGACCCAGAACGCCATGGTCGCCGACTTGGCGGGGCTGGTGTACGACGCCCGCAGCACCAGGTTGATGCCCACGCCGCCGAGGCCGCCGACCGCACCCGCGAACCCGATGAGCGCGCCGGACATGTTGCGCGACCATGCGGCCCGGCCCGCCGCGTCCAGCCCATCCAGCGAGCGGGACCGGGTCTCGAAGATCGACGGGATCATCTTGTACACCGATCCGTTGCCGAGACCGGAGAGCACGAACAGCGCGACGAATCCGATCACCAGCGCCGTCATGGTGGCACCGGACGCGGCGCCGGGGGTGCCGTCGTCGACGGTCCCCGCGGTGACCAGGACCGCGGCGGCCAGCACCATCGCCGCGAACGTGTAGAGGGTGATCCGGCCGCCGCCGATCCGGTCGGCGAGACGCCCACCGAGCGGACGCGCGATCGACCCGAGCAGCGGTCCGACGAACGCGATCTGCGCGGCGTGCAGCGCGGCCTGCGCCGGGGTGTCGCCGCCGGCGAGGAAGTTGATCTGCAGGACCTGCCCGAACGCGAAACTGAAGCCGATGAACGAACCGAACGTGCCGATGTAGAGGAAGCTGACGATCCACGAGTCCCGCACCCGCAGCGCCTCGAGCATCGACCGCAGGTCGGCCTTCTGGTTGCCGAGGTTGTCCATGAACAGGGCGGCACCGACGGCCGCGACCGCGATGAGCACCAGGTAGACGGCGCACACGAGGTAGGGCGCAGTGTTGCCGACGGTGGCGATCACGAGCAGCCCGACCAACTGGATGACGGGCACGCCGATGTTGCCGCCGCCCGCGTTCAGTCCGAGGGCCCAGCCCTTGAGTCGCTGCGGGTAGAAGGCGTTGATGTTGGTCATCGACGACGCGAAGTTGCCGCCACCGACCCCGGCCGTCGCCGCGACCAGCAGGAACGTCGTGTACGACGTGCCCGGATGCATCACGAACCACAGTGTCAGCAGCGTCGGGATCAGCAGAACGAGCGCGCTGAAGACGGTCCAGTTACGGCCGCCGAACCGCGCCGTCGCGACGGTGTACGGGATGCGCAGGACCGATCCGACGAGGGTCGGGACCGCGACGAGGAAGAACTTGCCGGCCGCGTCGATGCCGAACACGTCGGTCGGCATGAACAGCACCATCACCGACCAGATCGACCAGATCGAGAAGCCGACGTGTTCGGCGATCACCGACCAGACGAGATTCCGGCGGGCGATCGCCTTGCCGCCGGCCTCCCAGGCGTCGACGTCCTCGGCGTCCCAGTGCTCGATGTAGTGCCCGCGCACCACCGGCGCGGCACCGGATGGCGCCTCGGGTCCGTGTGTGGGCCGATCGGAGAGAGTGGTCACCTGGGCCTCCTACCTGTGTGGGAAACCCCAAGGTAGGAGGCCGGTGTTGCGTCGGTGCTGCCCCCGGTGACCCGTCCGTCAACTCTCGCTCACCCCCGGGGATCGGGGGCGTGAGGTCGACGAACCGCCAGGTCAGGCGGCTTCCGCACCCCAGCTGTCCTCGAGCATCCGCGGCTTGCAGGCCGCCCACGCCGAGACGAGGACGATGACGACGGCCACCGCGAGCAGCGCGAAGGGGGCGCCCCAACCGCCGGTCGCCTCGTGCAGCACACCGAACAGCAGCGGGCCGAGGCACGCGACGGTGTAGCCGACGCCCTGGGTGAAGCCGGACAGCGCCGCCGACCCGGCGTGAGTGCGGGTGCGCAGGTTGATCAGGGTCAGCGACATCGGGAAGGTGCTCGGCCCGAGGCCGACCACGATCACCCACAGGATCGGCACCGACATCGGCGCCAGCAGCAGGCCCGTGAAGCCGATGGCGTAGCTGACGGCACAGCCGACGACGATCGGGAACGGGTTCCGCATCCGCGCACACACGCTCGGCGCCGCGAACGCGGAGATCAGGCCCATGAAGGAGAACAGCGCGACCATGCTGCCGCCGAACGACTCGCTCGCCCCGGCCTCGGTGAGGATCTTCGGAATCCACGTGAACATCGAGTAGGTGATGAGCGACGTCATGCCGAACATGCCGGCCATGCCCCAGCCCACCGGCGAGCGCCACGGCCGTCCGGCCGGGTGGGACTCGGTGGTCGCGCCGGCCTCGGGACCCGCGGCGGACTTGCGGCCGCGGGCGAGCACCATGAGCCACGGCGCGGCGGCCGCGAAGCCCAGCAGCGACCAGACGCCCAGCGAGATCCGCCAGTCGAACGCGTCCGCGAGCGGCACCGCGATCGTCGCCGGGAGGATCGTGCCGATCTGCACACCGGTGATGTAGATCGAGCTCATCAGCGCCAACCGGTCGCTGAAGTAGCGCTTGACCAGCGGCGGGATGACGACGTTACCGATGCCCATGCCGCCGAGGGCGAGCGCCGACAGGGCGAGCAGCGACCACGTGTCCCCGACCATCGCGCGGGTGAGCATGCCGAACCCCGCCATCAGCATCGCGAGCAGCGCGGTCCACTCGAGCCCGAGACGCCGCGCGATGGCGGGCGTGAGCAGACCGAACACCGCGAACATCGCGGTGGGCACCATGCCGAACACTCCGACGACGGTGGAGGAGAACCCGAGATCGTCGCTGATCTGCGAGGCGAGCGGCGTGAAGGAGGTGACCGCGAGCCGCAGGGTGAGCGCCGACATCGCGATGGCCGCGAACACCAGCAGCCGCCCCTTCAGCAAGGGCTGCGGGCCCCGGGTGGTCACTGTCGCGGACGCGGTCGCGGTCATGTGGTGCCTCGATCTCGAATGCAGGGAGAGATGTGCCGTCGGAAGTGCGATCCGGAACGGACCTTGCACTCGACCCGAGAAATCATAGGATGACCGGATGACAGAGGCAACGCATTAAAGTTCGAGAGCCCTCACCCGATTTCAGGAGCACCGTGCAACCCGTCCGCCGCAGCACCCTGATTGCCCAGGTCACCGACCAACTCCGGGACGAGATCCGATCCGGACGCTGGCCGGTCGGTTCCCGCATACCCACCGAACCCGAACTGGCCGAACTCACCGGCACCGGGCGCAACACCGTCCGCGAGGCGGTGCAGGCGCTGGTCCATTCCGGGCTGCTCGAGCGACGCCAGGGATCCGGGACGTTCGTGCTCGCGGACTCCGAGGTCACCGGCACCCTCGGCAAGTACTTCGCGGGCGCGCACGAACGCGATGTTCTCGAACTGCGCCAGTCGCTCGACGTCACCGCGGCGGGACTGGCCGCACAGCGACGCGACGGCGACGACATCCGCGAGCTGACCGCCCTGCTGGAGGCGCGATACACCGCGTGGGAAACCGCGGGACTGCGCGACGCGATCGCCGCCGACATCGCCCTGCACCGCGGCATCGTCGCCGCCAGCCACAACCAGGTGTACCTGGAGTTCTACGACTCCCTGCTCCCGGTGATCGAGGCGACCGTCTTCAAACACGCCTCCGCGACCGGCGCCGGATTCCACGACGAGCACCGCGCCCTCGTGCAGGCCGTCATCGACGGCGACAGCGACCGCGCCCTCGGCGCGGCGCGGTGCTTCTTCAATGAGCTACTTGCCGGCTACCACTCCCCCGGCAGCCGCTCCGAATCCGTGGGCTGAACCCAACCTTCATGCACTATGGCCTCGAGGCAGCGTCCGCGGTGAGCGCGTCAGCGAGTGTCCGAAGTTGTTCGGTGGCGGCGCCGAAGAGGAACTCGGTGCGCTTGGCGGCCGTGAAATAGCGATGCACCTGGTACTCCGAGAAGATGCCGATGCTGGCGTGCACGTGGACCATGGTGTGCGCCACCCGGTGGCCGGCCTCGTCGGCCCAGAACTTGGCGGTGGCGATTTCGGCGTCCGCCGGAAGACCCTCGGACTCACGCCAGGCCGCCTGCCATAGGCTCAGCCGTACCGCCTCGACGTCGAGGTAGGCATCGGCAAGACGTTGCCGGACTGCCTGGAACTCGCCGATCGGCTTGTCGAATTGCCTTCGGGTGAGAGCATATTCGCCGGTAAGTTCCAGACCGCGCTCGACGACACCGAGTTGGTAGGCGCAGGCAGCGATGGTGGCGCGGCGACGCGCCCACCCGACCGAGCCGTCGCCGGGCGCACCGAGCACAGCGGTTTTCCCTACCACCGTGTCCAGTTCCAGCAGTGCGGCGTCGAAGCCGTCGACGACATGCTGTGGGGTGATGCACAGCCCTTCAGTAGCGCGATCAAGCATCAGGAGCAGCGGTCCGTCGGCCGTGACCGCCTCGATCAGGAATGCATCCGCGAATGTGCCCGCAGGAGCGGCGCTGTGCGAGCCACGGACATGCCAGCCTGCATCGGTGCGCTCGGCTGTGAATCGATCGTCTTCCGTGGAGAGTGCCACGGCGAAGGTGGTGGTGCCCGCCGCGACCGGAGCGGCCCACCGCGTCCGCTGCTCCTCGTCGCCGAACTGCGCGATCGTTCCGGCGGCGACCGCCACGCTGGTCAGGTACGGCGCGGGCGCAACGGTGCGACCGATCTCGATCAGCACGCTGCACTGTTCGAGCACGCCGAAGCCGCCGCCGACCGCGGCAGGCAGCGCGGCCTCCAGCAGCCCGGAGCGGGCGAGGTCCGACCAGAGCTTTCGGTCGAACCCCGTTGCATCCGGAGCGTTCTCGGCGGTCCAGTCGGTCAGTACGGCGCGGGCCAGGCCGGCAAGCTCGCGTTGGGCCTCGGTGAGGGTGAAGTCCATGAGAAGTCCTCTAGATAGGTTCAGCGGGTGACGGGCAGGCCGAGTGCGGTCTTGGCGATGATGTCGCGCTGGACCTCGTTGGTTCCGCCGCCGAAGGTCAAAATGAGCGACGATCGATGGAAGCGTTCGATCCGGCCACGCAGCAGCGCGCCGGCGGAGTCCCGCCGTACCACCGACGAGGCACCCAGCACCTCCATGAGCAATCGGTACGCCTCCGTCGCCAGTTCGGTGCCGAACACCTTGCTCGCCGAGGCATCCGCGGGGTGAAGTTCACCGGAGTCCGCAGCCCAGGCGATGCGCCAGTTGCGCAGTTTCAGGTACTCGATGTGGGCGTGCACGCGAGCGAGATGCAGCCGTGCCCACTCGGAATCGACAACCCGAGTGCCGTCGACACGGGTCGCGGTTTCGGCCCACTTCCAGACTTGGCGGAGCGATTCCTGAAGCGGTGCGGCGGAAGTCAGCGCTACTCGTTCGTGATTGAGCTGGTTGGTGATCAGCGGCCAACCCTCGTTCAGTTCGCCGACCACATTCGTGACGGGTACCCGCGCATCGTTGTAGAACGTGGCGCTGGTGCCCGGACCGGCCATGGTGTGAATCTTGCTCCAGGAGAATCCCGGTGTGGTGGTGGGCACGATCAGAATGGACAGGCCGCGGTGTCTGGGTGCCTCCGGATCGGTGCGGGCCGCCAGCCAGATGTAATCGGCGTATTCGACGAGGCTGGTCCATGCCTTCTCACCGTTGATGACGAACTCGTCGCCCTTGCGCACCGCTCGAGTGCGCAGTGACGCCAGATCGGTGCCCGCCTCGGGCTCGGAGTAACCGACGGAGAAGTGGAACTCACCCGTGGCGATTCGGGGTAGGAAGAATGCCTTCTGCTCGGCGGTGCCGAAACGCATGATGGTCGGGCCGACCGTGTTCACTGTCAGGAACGGGAAGGGAACACCCGCGGCGGCGGCCTCGTCATTGAAGATCAACTGGTCCATGGCCGGTCGGTTCCGGCCGCCGAATTCCTCGGGCCACCCCAGGGTCAGCCAGCCGTCCTGGCCGAGGGTGCGAACGATCTCCCGGTAGGCGGCGGGATCGCCGTATTCGCCACCGGGTCCGGTCAATGCCTCGCGAATTTCGGGCGTCATCAGGTCGGCAAAGTAGGAGCGCAACTGCTTGCGCAGTTGCTGATGATCGCCGGTGTAGTCGATGTACATCGCATTCCTTGGATTCGAATGTTCTAGCTTTTGCCCAAAATGAAGCACGGTGCACCCCGCCCGTGTCGTCGAGCAGCAGGAAGTTGCCCGCTTCCGTGGCAGCAAGCTGCCACACGAATTGGAGCCCGTCGGTGATCTGCATCACTTCGATTGACAGCCTGTCGAGTGCTGGCGAATCTGATTCCGGGCGGGCGGAAAGGATGGGGGTCCGAATAGCTATGCATTCAGGCGATAAACAACACTTTGAAATTGGAACAAAGCAACCAAATCGCGGACTCGCGGACGTGGGTTGGCTGCTCGCGGAGTCGCGCCGCCTGCTCGATCACGCGATAGCCGAACATCGCAGTGTCCGCGGCGAGAACGGAGACGTCGTCCGTTTGCGCCCTGATGAGGGGTGGGAAGGCAGTCTGCAGCAACTGCTACAACGTGTTCGCAAAGAAGCAATGCTCACAGTCGCGAGCCCGTTGCGGATCCAGCCGCATTACCAGCCAGGTCGGCGACTGGTCGCCGACCACCTCTCGGCCGGCAGGGAGGTTCGGTTGCTTTACACCCAGCACTATGCCGAGACGCGCGACTACGAATCGTTGCAGAATCAGCCGGAGCTGTACGACCGGATCCGGGTTTCCGATGCCGACTTCCACAACATGGTCATCATCGATCGTCAGGTCGGAGCGATTTGGGGCGGGACCGGCGCGCGACGGCCCTATGGATTCGTCATCAGCGATCCCGATCTGCTTCGCGCGCTGCATCAATTCGCGGTGGTTCTCTGGGAAGCCGCCCCACGGCTGTCCAGGAACCTCACGCTGCCTCAACCTGAATTCGACCAATCGGCGCTCGCAGTGTTGCGTGCACTCGACCTCGGATTGAAGGATGAGTCGGCCGCGCGCCGACTCGGTGTGTCGCTACGAACCTACCGCCGGTATGTCGCCGACATCATGGCCCGGCTCGGAGTCACCACCAGGTTCCAAGTCGGTGCTCGCGCGGCGGAACTCGGTCTGCTCACGGCATCGGCGAAACAGCCACCTCGAGCATCCAGGATCGATCGCCGATATCCGCCTTCGACCGCATAGCGGAGAGTGAAAGGAACCCTACGGCGGGGTCAGCGGGCCACGCGCGGCAGTCCGAGGCCGTTGACGGCAATCAGTTCGCGCTGGATCTCGTTGACGCCGCCGCCGAAAGTGAGGACCAGATTCCGTTTCGCCTGGACGTTCAGCCAGCTCGCCAGCGCTGCGGTCGCAGGATCTGCCAAGTCGCCGTGGCGGGCGACGACCTCCTCCATCCGGTCGTAGAGGCACTGAATGCGCTCGGAGCCGAAAACTTTCGTAGCCGATGCGTCAGCAGCGCCGACCGACCCGTTCGATTCGGCCGCCGCAACCTGCCAGTTGAGTAGTTCGTTGATTCGTTCGGTCGCGCGCGCGTCGATCAGCACGGCACGGACGTCGGGGGCGTCGAGGAGACCGCGGGGCTTCGCCCAGGCGTACACCTGCTCGTACACGCCGCCGATGCGGCCGGCCGGCCCCAGCATGACCCGCTCGTGGTTGAGCTGGGTGACGATCAACTGCCAGCCGCGATTCTCCTCACCGACGAGCATGTTCACAGGGACCCGGACGTCGGAGAAGTAGGTGGCATCCACGTGGTGCGCACGGTCTGCGGTGATGATCGGGGTCCAGCTGAATCCGGGATCGCGGGTGTCGACGATGAGAATCGAGATGCCTTTGTGCTTCGGTGCGGCCGGATCGGTGCGCACCGCCAACCAGATGTAATCTGCGGCATGACCACCCGTGGTGAAGGTCTTCTGGCCGTTGACAATGTAATGATCGCCATCGCGAACCGCGGTAGTGCGCAGCGACGCAAGATCGGTGCCGTTGTCCGGCTCGGAATACCCGATGGCGAAATGTAGTTCGCCGGACAAGATCTTGGGGAGGAAGAACTGTTTCTGTTCCTCCGTGCCGAAGGTTTGCAGCGTGGGCCCAACCGTTTGGAGAGTTACCGACGGCAGCTGGACGTCGGCGCGGTGTGCCTCGTTCACGAAGATGTGCTGTTCGATCGGTCCGAAGCCGCGGCCGCCGTATTCCGTGGGCCAGCCGACCCCGAGCCAGCCGGCTCCGCCCATGCGGCGTACCACATCCCGGTAGGTCTGGCCGTGCCGATCGGACAATGTGATCGCACGTTCTTCCTCGGTCATCAGCTGCGAGAAGTACTCGCGCAGTTCGGTCTGCAAGGCGAGCTGCGACGGCGTCAGTGCGATCGAGTTGCCCTCGCCGACGACAGCCGAGACGCTTTCAGCCGGATCGACGCCCAGGATCTCCAGCACCCGACCCGAACCGCCCAGAATTCGGATCATGTCCTTGATCGTCGAATAGTGCCGGTGCAGCGGATAGGTGAAGTCCGCGCCGATGCCGCCGTGCAGGTGATGGCAGGTCCGCACCGCGGACATCGCTTCGGTAGCCAGCCAGTATCCGGCCAATGCCAAGCTCTGCGACGCGTCGCGCCCGCTGGACAGGTCCCACACGCCGGAGACCGCCGCGAGATGAAGTGTGCGCGCGACGATATAGACGTCGGCGATCTGCTGCGAGACCGCTTGGAAGGTCGCCAGTGGCCTCCCGAACTGCTGCCTGTTTCGGATGTGCTCGGTGGTCAACGCCAAAGCGTCCGCCAATGCTCCGTCGCCGAGAGCGACCGCACCCGCCAGAGCGCAGTAGCGGAGCGTGGCCACGGATACGCCGCTGAAGTCGCCGCCGAGCACCTCCGATTCCGCCACCCGCACGCCGGACAAGGTCACCGTGTACTCGGGCTGACCCGTTGCGGTAGGGGTCGCGGTCAGCTCCACGCCGGAGCGCGCGGGATCGATCAGGAATACCGCATCGCCGCCGGTTGTCTTCGCCGGCACCAGGATCCGAACGGATTGCGCCGCGTACGGCACCGCGATCTTCCGACCGTTCAGCTCCCATCCGTCGGAGGTGTGAACCGCGGTGGTGGCCGGCGCGCCGACGAGCGCTCTCCCGAACTCGTTCGGCGCGCCGGTGAGCAAGCTCGTTCCCGCCGCGACCGAGGGCAGGAGCTCCGCCTGCTGGGCATCGGTTCCCATGGCAACCAGAGGGAGAACACCCAGCGCCAGTGTCGCGAGCGCAGGTACCCGCGCGCCGCTTGCCGCCACCTGTCGCAGCACGGCCGAAACTTCGGCGATACCGAGCTCGTCACCGCCCAACCTGGTCGGCAACGCCAGCGCAAGGAGTCCAGCTTTGGCCAGCGCGGCCCAAACAGGCTCATCGAATCCGACGTGGGCATCCAGCTCCGCGTTCCCCTGATCGCGCTCCTTGCCCAGCACCTGCGCGGTGAGGTCGGCGATCTCCTGCTGCACATCAGTGGGTGTGAAATCCACGCCTGGCTCCCTGGATCCGAACGATTACTGAGATCCGTTCTATCCGGAACCGGGCGATGATCCGGCGATCTGGCAGGAATATGCCAACGTTCGGAAGGCGCTCGGTGCAGTCACCGCGAAGTGTCAGCTGCGCAACGCAGGTTCGCCAACACTCGCAGGCGCTCCCACTGCCAGCTCTTCTAGAGAATCAACCGCACCAACTCGGCAGTCCGGACGAGTCCGGGCAGCGCCTCGGGGGTGGATCGCGGATGCAACGCGTGCACCGCGAGCCGGAACAGCAAGGCGCGCAGCAGCATCTGCGGCCACTCCGGAAGGTCCTCCCAACGCCCGATCAGCCCCTCGTCGGCGCCGCCCCACGACAGCGCGTCGACGACGACCACACCGGCCGCCCACGCCGCGGGCCGCCAGTAGGGCGTGATGTCGGTGACCCCGGGTGCGATGCTGCCCGAGAACAGGACCGTGCCGAACAGATCGCCGTGGACCAGCTGATCGGGTGACCGCACCGGCTTGCGCAGCGTCGCGAGCTGGCCGATGAGTTCGACGCTCCGGGCGCCGTCGGCGGCGAGGTCCTCGAGAGCGCCGGCCGCACGTGCCGTCCGCAGCGGCACCGTTTCCCACGCCGCCCGGTCGGCGGCGACGAAGACGTCGACATCGGCCCACGGCGCGACCGGTGGTTGCGCCAGGAACCGAGGCCGCTCGAGCTGCGCGGTGGCGGCGTGCAGTCGCAGCGACAGCGACACCACCTCGTCGTGCCGGGGTTCCGGAGTGCCGGCCAGGTAGGTGTCGGCCCGCCAGCCGGAGACGACGTAGCGGCCGTCGGTGGCACGCACCGGACGGGCCAGCCGGACCGCGTCGACCGCGAGCGTCTCGCGCACCTTCGCGGACCAGGCGGCGCGGGCGTGGTCCGCGACCGGGGACAGCACGACGTCGCCGAGACGCCAGCCACCCTCCCAGTCCGACCCCAGCGCCACCGGTTCGATCTCGCGGAGGCCGAAGGTCGAACACACGTGTTGGGGCGGTTGTGCAGAGCTCACGGCCGTCAGGCTACCGCCGCCCGACGGCAAGATCGGTGAGGCGCTCCGGAGGGCACGCTCAGTAGACCGGAAGCGACGGATCGACCTGGTGCGCCCACGCGATCACGCCGCCCTGCAGGTGCACCGCGTCGGCGAAACCGGCCTTGCGCACCACCTCCAGCGCCTCCGCCGAGCGGATACCGGTCTTGCAGTGCAGCACGATCCGCTTGTCCTGTGGCAATTCGGCAAGGCCGGCGCCGGAAAGGATCCGTCCCTTCGGGATCAGCGTGGCGCCGGGCAGGTGCACGATGTCCCACTCCACCGGTTCCCGGACGTCGACGATCGCGATGTCGGCGCCCGCCTCGATCAGATCCCGCAGCTCGAGCGGGGTGATCGTCGAGTCCCGATCCGTGTCGGCGACCGGTTCCACGCCGCAGAAGGCGTCGTAGTCGACCAGTTCGGTGATCGGCAGCCGTTCGGGGTCGCGGCCGAGGGCCACCGTCCGGTAGTTCATGTCGAGTGCGTCGTAGATCATCAGCCGGCCCAGCAGCGAGTCCCCGATGCCGGTGATCAGCTTGATCGCCTCGGTCGCCATGATCGAGCCGACCGACGCGCACAGCACGCCGAGGACGCCGCCCTCCGCGCACGACGGGACGGTCCCGGGCGGCGGCGCCTCCGGGTACAGGTCCCGCAGCGTGAGGCCGCGACCGTCGGGGGCGTCCTCCCAGAACAGCGACACCTGGCCCTGGAACCGGTAGATCGACCCCCACACGTACGGCCGGTGCGCCAGCGCGGCGGCGTCGTTCACCAGGTACCGGGTGGCGAAGTTGTCGGCGCCGTCGAGGATCAGGTCGTACTGCTCGAACAGCTCGACGGCGTTCGACGCGTCTAGCCGGAACTCGTGCAATCGCACGTCGACGTGCGGATTGATGTCGCGGATGGACTCCCGCGCGCTCTGCGCCTTGGACCGACCGACGTCGGCCGTTCCGTGGATCACCTGACGCTGCAGGTTCGACTCGTCGACCACGTCGAAGTCGACGATGCCGATCGTGCCGATCCCGGCGGCGGCCAGGTACATCAGGGTCGGCGAACCCAGGCCACCGGCGCCGATCACCAGGACGCGGGCATTCTTCAGCCGTCGCTGCCCCGTCGTCCCGACGTCGGGAATGATCAGGTGGCGGCTGTAGCGCGCCACCTCGTCACGGCTCAGTTCAGCCGCCGGCTCCACCAACGGCGGAAGCGGACTCTTCGCGGGCACCACACGCTCCTACATCGACCGGTCAACGCTCGCGTCCAGCCTATGCCGTCCCGAACCGCACCTCGAGATCGCTCAGGTCCGACACCACGACGTCGGCGCCGGCGCCGCGCAACGCGTCCGCGTGATGGGTCCGGTCCACGCCCACGACCACCCCGAACGCGCCCCGCCGGCCCGCCTCGACACCCGCGAGCGCGTCCTCGAGCACCACGCACCGGTCGGCCGGCAGACCCAGCCGCCGGGCGCCCTCGAGGTACGTGTCCGGCTCGGGTTTGCCGGCGAGCGACAACCGGTCGACGTCGATTCCGTCGACGCGGGCGTCGAACAGGTCGGTCAGCCCGGCCGCGTCCAGCACCCGCACCGCGTTGCGGCTCGCGGTCACCAGCGCGACGGCGATCCCCTCGGCTCGCAGGCGCCGGATCAGCGCCACGGTCCCGGGGAACGCCTCGACGCCGTGGTCGTCGAGTTCGTGCAGGAACAGCGCGTCCTTCCGGGCGGCGAGCCCGCACACGGTGTGCGCCGTCGGCGGATCCGACGGATCGCCGTGCGGAATCTCGATCGAACGCGACGCCAGGAACGACGCCACCCCGTCGACGCGGGGCCGCCCGTCGACGTAGTTCAGGTAGTCGTCGGACGTGAACGGCGCCTCGCCCTTCCCGCGCTCGGCGAGGAAGCCGTCGAACAGGCGGGTCCACGCCCGGGCGTGCACCCGCGCCGTGTCGGTGACCACGCCGTCCATGTCGAACAGGAACCCGGAGCACGCGCTGTCCCCGATGTGGGCGACGGCCGGGCTCGCGGTGGTCACGGTCTTCCCCTTCTCAGGCCCGGGGGTAGGGCCACGGATTGAACCGGCAGACCTTGCCGTCCATCGGGACGACACCCTCCGGGTCGAGCCGGGCGATGTCGTTGTTCGCGGTACCGAAGGTCTGCTGCATCATCACCGGCGCCAGTCCGCCGTCCGTCTCGCACGGCTGGTGTTCGCGGTAGCCGATGGCGTGGCCGACCTCGTGGTTGATCTGGTACTGGCGGTACGAACCGATGTCGCCCTGGAACCCGATCGCACCGCGCACCCAGCGGGGCTCGTTGAGGACGACCCGATCGATGCCGGGGTTGTAGCAGGAGACCTCGAGCTGGATGTCGTAACCGCACGCCTCGCGAATCGTCATCTGCGACGTGAGGGAGATCCGGAAGTTGGGCGAGCCGCCGTTCGCCAGGGCGGGATCGCCCTGGTCGATCCGGCGGAACGCGAACCGGGGGTCCTTCGTCCATCCCTTGGGATTGGCGAGGGTCTGGTCGACCATCCGACCGAAGGACTCGTCGCCTCCGAACCCGGCGGTGTCGACGCCGTCCTCGACCTCGACGGTGTAGGTGAGCACGCCGTCGGTGCCCTGGCCGACCTGACCGGTCGTGCCGGGGACGACGCGCCACGTGCCGGCGCCCTTCTCCGTGAACGGCCCGCCGTCCGGCAGCACGCCCGCCGGGACGGTGTCGGCGAAGTTCCCGTCCGCGAGTGGGGGGACGCCGATGACGTCTGTGCCGTCGGAGTGGCTGAGTTCACCGAAACCCGGGTCCTTCGGGGCGGCCGAATCCGAGTCGCCGATGCCGCGAAACGCGTCGACCACCACGAGCACCGTCACGATCAGCAGCACCGGGATCGCGTAGGCGCGCCAGCCGTACATCGAGACGAACTTGCCCACGCGACTCTGCTTCTTCACGCCACGATCCGGGCGCGGCACGCGGGGACGACCGGTATTCCGACGAGTCGGATCCCACGACGCGCGCAGGGGCTCGTGCGGGTCGGGTACCCGACCCGCGTCGAAGCCACTGTTCCGTGCTTCGAAGGGGTCGTCGTCGGACATCTCGGGAACTGTGCCCCCCAGGCGCGGTCCTCCTCGGTCAGTCACCCCGCCAGAATCTCACAGTCCGGTTCGGCCTTCACCCGGCACGCCGGAAATGTGCCCGCTCACCTCGCGCGCGGGTGCTCGGGATGGGATGCTGGAATACTCGGTATCAGCGACGCGTCCACCAGCGTGTCCAGCGACATGTCCTCGGCCGGGACGGGCCCAGTTCAACGAATACGTCCGAGAACCGCCCGGGTATCGTGCAAATGATTTATCTTGCCCCGAGGCGTTCGCGAGAAGTCGGACACCGAACGAAGCGGGGCTCTTGTGCAGATTGGGAGCGACATGACTGAACTCGCGGATCGGACACACTCCGATCGCGCCGCCACGACCGCAAACGGTCAGGGCACACGCCGCAGCACCCGGCTACCCCGGGACGCGCGGCGCCTTCAGTTGCTCGCGGCAGCCAGCGAGGTCTTCGTCAGCCGCGGCTACCACGCCGCCGGCATGGACGAGATCGCCGAGTGCGCCGGGGTGAGCAAGCCGGTGCTCTACCAGCACTTCCCCGGCAAGCTCGAACTGTACGTCGCGGTGCTGCAGAGCTACGTGGACAGCCTGATCTCGGGCGTGCGTCAGGCGCTGCGATCCACGACCGACAACAGGCAGCGTGTCCGGGCCGCCGTGCAGGCGTTCTTCGACTTCGTCGACAACGACACGCAGGGTTTCCGTCTGGTGTTCGAGTCCGACCTGATGGGTGAGCCGCAGGTGGCGCGCCGCGTCGAGCAGGCCACCGAGGCGTGCGTGGACGCCGTCTTCGACCTCGTGGCGCACGACTCGGGCCTCGACCCGTACCGCGCCCGGATCCTGGCCGTCGGCCTGGTCGGCACCAGCCAGTTCACCGCCCGGTACTGGCTCGAGGCCGCCCGCCCCATCCCCAAGGAGGAGGCCGTCGACACGACGGTCGCGCTCGCGTGGGGCGGCCTGTCGCACGTGCCGCTGCACGCCGAATCCAAGTAGCCGGCGAACACCCGGCCGCTCCGAGAACACGGAAAGGGCGCGCAGTCGCGGGAAGTCCCCGACTGCGCGCCCTTTCGGCGTCTCGGCTCTAGCTCGTGAAACCGACCTTGCGGCCGTCCGACGGGCCGATCTCCACGTAGGTGATCCGGCTCGCCTGGACGAGGAACTTGCGTCCCTTCTCGTCGACGAGCGAGAGAACACCTTCCGCCTTGCCGCTGAGCGCGTTCGTCACGAGCGACTCCACCTCGTCGGGCGACTGGGCGCTGACGACGACGAGCTCACGCGGGCTGTCAGTAACACCGATCTTGACCTCCACGGCCAACCTCCGAACTCTCCGAGCGCTTTCAGCTGTCTCGGCCAGGTTAATGCAGCACCCGGCCCGCCAGCCTGTCCGACCGCTGTGCTGAGAGCGAACAGCGGGGCCGGGGTCAGACCAGCCCGAGCACCGCCATCCGCTCGGCGTGCTTGGCCTGCATGTTGTCGAACAGCGCGGCGACACCGTTGAGGCTGCCGGTCGCGTTCATCACCAGATCGGTGAGTTCCTCGCGCTGCGCCAACACGAACTGCGCCTGGGTGATGGCTTCGCCGAGCAGCCGACGACCCCACAGCATCAGCCGGTCCTTGTCCTGCTTGCTGGCCGTCACCGCGGCGCGCACTTCGTGGACGACGAATTCGGAGTGCCCGACCTCGGCGAGGACCTCTCGGACGATGCCGCCGACCGCAGGATCCAGCGAATGGGCGATCTCGCGATAGAAGTCGGCGGCAATGCCGTCACCGACGTACGCCTTGACGAGGGACTCGAGCCACGTCGACGGGTCGGTGGACGCGTGGTAGGCGTCGAGGGCGCGCACGAACGGATCCATCGCGGACCAGATCTCCACTCCGCGATCGGTCAGCGCCTTCTGCAGCGTCTCGAAGTGCGACATCTCGGCCGCCGCCATGCTCGCGAACGCCACGCGTCCCTGCAGCGTGGGGGCCATCTGGGCGTCCTCCGCCAACCGGTAGAACGCGGAGATCTCGCCGTAGGCGAGCACCGCGAACAGCTCTGCCACACCGGGGTGATCGGCGGCGATGGTCGGCACGGACGACGTTGGCGAATCGGCTCCCATGAAGCCACAGCCTAATCCGCGGCCGGGCGGTCCCGATCGACCGGACACGGCGAGAATGGTGATCTGCGCCATGGGTGCGCGAAGTTCGAACCATTCGACCGCTACAATTGCGTCGGGAGACCGTAGTTTCTTACACGGTTCACGATTTCGGAGCGGATGCACCGAACTGGAACTCGGACACGATTCGAGCGATTCGGACGCGGACCCGACACGGAATCCCGAAGATAATGTGCGCGCACTGACCGACGGCGCCCACCGTAGCTCGCCGAGACCGACACCGGTTTCCGTGCTGATGCTGTGGCCGAGGAGGCCCGGTGGCACCGACGCAAGAGGGCATCGACATCGGCCGACTTACGGCCTGGCCCCTTACCTCGTGCGTGCGTGCCGATACGAGGAAGGCCAGTTCCCTGAGCAAGATCACGATCGACCACGAAGACAGCAACCACGCGGCAACGGAGACGACACTCTCCGCCGAGTTGGACGAGACGCACACCGCCCCCACGTTCGCCGAACTGGGTGTTCGCGACGAGATCGTCAAGGCGCTCGGCGAGATCGGTATCGAGCGCACCTTCGCCATCCAGGAGCTCACGCTCCCCCTCGCGCTCGCCGGCGACGACCTCATCGGCCAGGCCCGCACCGGCATGGGCAAGACGTTCGGTTTCGGTATCCCGCTGCTGCACCGCGTGTCCACCACCGACTCCGGCACCGCCCCCCTGGACGGCACCCCGCGTGCCCTGGTGATCGTGCCGACCCGCGAGCTGTGCATCCAGGTGACGCAGGATCTCGAGAACGCATCCAAGTACCTGAAGTCCGGCAAGAAGAACCTCCAGGTCCTGTCCATCTACGGCGGCCGCCCCTACGAGCAGCAGATCGACGCGCTGCGCAAGGGCGTCGACGTCGTCGTCGGCACCCCGGGCCGCCTGCTCGATCTCGCCAACCAGGGTCACCTGATCCTCGGCAAGGTCGGCGTCCTCGTCCTCGACGAGGCCGACGAGATGCTCGACCTCGGCTTCCTGCCCGACATCGAGCGCATCCTCGGCATGGTCCCGGACAAGCGCCAGACGATGCTGTTCTCGGCGACCATGCCGGGCCCGATCATCACGCTGGCCCGCACGTTCCTGACGCAGCCGACGCACATCCGCGCCGAGGAGGCGGATTCGTCCGCCGTGCACGAGCGCACCACCCAGCACATCTACCGCGCGCACGCGCTGGACAAGGCCGAGATGGTGGCCCGCGTCCTGCAGGCTGACGGCCGCGGCGCGACGATGATCTTCACCCGCACCAAGCGCACCGCGCAGAAGGTCGCCGACGACCTGAACGAGCGCGGCTTCAAGGTCGGCGCCGTGCACGGTGACCTCGGCCAGATCGCCCGCGAGAAGGCCCTCGCCGGCTTCCGCAGCGGCAAGGTGGACGTGCTCGTCGCGACCGACGTCGCGGCGCGCGGCATCGACATCGACGACGTCACCCACGTCATCAACTACCAGTGCCCCGAGGACGAGAAGACCTACGTGCACCGCATCGGCCGCACCGGCCGCGCGGGCCGCACCGGCACCGCGATCACGCTGGTGGACTGGGACGACATCCCGCGCTGGCAGCTGATCGACAAGGCGCTGGAGCTGGGTATCGCGGATCCGGTCGAGACGTACTCGAGCTCGCCGCACCTCTACGAGGATCTCGGCATCCCGACGGACGCGAAGGGCACGATCCGCAAGGCGCGCGCCGAGCGGCCCGCGAAGGACGACGCCGCCGCGTCGGAGACCGGCGAGAAGTCGGCACCGAAGCGTGACCGGGTCCGCCGCCGCACACGCGCCGGCAAGTCGGTCGACGCGGCCGCGAAGACCGCCGACGGCGCCGCAGTCGCGTCCGACAAGCAGGATGCCGCCGACGCCGCCCCCACCACGGGTCCGGCCGCCGAGGACCAGCCGAGCGCTCCTCGTCGCCGACGCCGCCGTCGGCGCTCCGGTGCCGGCACGGCCGGCCAGACCGACGCCGAGCCGGTGAGCGTCGCGGCCGCAGCCGAGTAGAGCTGAGTCGGTCCGGGTAATCTGCCACCTGTGCTGGCCCCCGAGCGTCGTACCCGTCTGGACGTCGCGGTCGCCGCGACCATCGCGATCGTCGTCGCGGTCGCGGTGACCGTGATCTGGATTCGCAGCGACGCTCGGGGAACCACCTCCGTGACCGCGGATACGCCTGCGGCGGAAGCAAGTACAGCGCTGTCGGTGCCGGAGACCCTCGACGAGATCTGGCGCGCCGACAGCCCCGTCACGACCGCCCCCGTCGTCGCCGACGGGGCCGTCACGACCGCCGACGGCGGCACCGTGACCGGTCGCGACCGGCTCACCGGCGCCGAACTGTGGCGTTACCAGCGGGACATGCCGCTGTGCGGGGCCATCGGCGCGTGGAACACGGTGGTCGCCGTCTACCGCGACCAGCGTGGCTGCAGTCAGGTCACCCAGCTCGACGGGGCGACGGGCGAACGCAAGGCGCAGCGGTCGAGCGACGCCGACGACGCGGTGACGCTGTCGTACGACGGCACGTACGTCGTCTCCCGCGGTCCGGAGCGCATGGAGGTGTGGCGCTCGGATCTGGTGCGCACCCTCGAATTCGGGCGGGTCGACGCCCCGGTCAATCCGGGCAAGCAGCCGCGCTCCGGGTGCGATCTGTCGTCCGCGGCAGCCGGCGGTACCCGGGTCTCGGTGCTGATGCGCTGCCCCGGCGAGGCGGGTGACCGTCTCAGCGTGCTCGACGTCGTCCCCAAGGACAACCAGGAGCCGAAGGAGTTCGGGTCGAGCCTCATCGGCGCGGCCAGCGCGCCCGGCGCCCGGCTCATCGCGGCGTCCGGCGACCGCACCGCGGTGTATCTGCCGCCCGGCCCGACGTCCGGAGCGCGCATCGCCGTCTACGACGGCACCGGCGACGAGCTGGCGTCGTATCCGCTGGCCGGTCCAGTCAGCGCCGATGCGACGGCCGCCCGCAACGGCTCGGTGTTCACGTGGTGGACCGGCACCGAATTGATCGCCCTGTCCACCAGCGAACTCGCGCCGCGCTGGACGATGTCGGGTGCGCTGGGCCCCGGCGCGATCATGGGGGGCTCGCTGCTGGTGCCGGTAGCCGACGGCATCGCGGTGCTCGACCCCGCGACCGGCGCGGAGCAGCGCCGGATCCCCGTCACCCGCGACACCACCGTCGCACCGATCGCGACGGCGGTCGTCGGCGAGGTCGTGCTCGAGCAGCGCGGCGACCAGGTCGTCGCCCTCCGCTGACAACCGCCTCCGTCAGGCCGTGCCCTCGTAGGGCGAGAACGTGACCAGGTCGGCACCCGCGCTCCAGTGAGCCGAAAGATGGTGCGCCAGTTCGCGGTACGCCTCGGCCCCCTTGTTCTTGCGGCCCGCGAGCACGGTGGCCCCCGACGCCGACGCCTCGGCGAAGCGGACGGTCCGCGGGATCGGCGGGGCGAGCACCGGAAGGTCGTAGCGGTCCGAGACGTCGGACAGGACGTCGCGGCTGTGCGTCGTCCGGGCGTCGTAGAGCGTCGGCAGCGCGCCCAGCAGCACCAGGTCGGGGTTGGTGATCTGCTGGACCTCCGAGACGGTGCGCAGCAGTTGGCCGACACCGCGGTGCGCCAGTGTCTCGCACTGCAGCGGCACCAGCACCTGCTGCGCCGCCGTCAACCCGTTGAGCGTCAGCACACCCAGCGACGGCGGGCAGTCGATGACGACGACGTCGAACTCGTCGAGCAACGGCGCCAGGGCCCGCTTGAGCGCAAACTCCCGACCCGGGCGCATCAGCAGCAGCGCCTCGGATCCCGCGAGGTCGATCGTCGCGGGCAGCAGCGTCACGCCCTCGTCCGTCTCGAGCAGCGCATCCTTCGCCGCGACGTTCCCCACCAGCACGTCGTGCACGGACGTCTCGAGCCGATCGGGGTTGTGCCCCAACGAGAACGTCAGACACCCCTGCGGGTCGAGGTCGACCACCAGCACGCGCCGGCCGAGATCCACGAGCGCCGCCCCCAGCGACGCGACCGTCGTGGTCTTGGCCACCCCACCCTTTTGATTCGCTACAGCCAGTACCGTCGTCACGGCCTAGATCCTTGCGTACTCGAGGCCCGAGCGCGAGGGTTCCGCGACGCCCGGCATGATGAGTCCATGACCTCACCCGACCGCCGGCTCGTCCTGCTGCGACACGGGGAGACCGAGTGGGCCCGTCTGGGGCGGCACACCAGCACCACCGAGGTTCCCCTCACGGAGCGCGGCGCCGAGCAGGCGCGCGCGGCCGGCGCACAGTTGTCCGCGCTCGACCTGCGCGACCCGCTCGTGGTGACCAGCCCCCGTCGTCGGGCCCACGTCACCGCGGCGCTCGCCGGGCTGACCGGCGACCACCGGTGGGACGCCCTGACGGAGTGGGACTACGGCGAGCTCGAGGGGCTGACCACTCCCGAGATCCAGGAACAGATTCCGCACTGGACGGTGTGGACCCATCCGTGCCCGGGCGGCGAGACCCACGACATGGTCACCTCCCGCGCCGACATGGTGGTGCACACGTGCGAGGCCGCCCTCGCGGACCGCGACGTCGTGCTGGTGGGGCACGGTCACTTCTTCCGCGCCGTGATCGCCCGGTGGATCGACCTGCCGGTGTCCGAGGGCCGCCGCGTCCTGCTCTCCCCCGCAGCCCACACGGTCCTGAGCTACGAGCACGGGTTCCGCACGATCGTCACACACAACGTGGCTCCGAAGGAAGGTATGCAGTGAACTCCGCGTCCGAGAAGACAGCGATCATCCGCCGCGCGACGCCCGCCGATGCCGTCGCGATCACCGGTCTGATCTACGAACTCGCCGAATACGAGAAGGCGCGGCACGAGTGCACGGTGGTCCCCGAGCAGATCGAGGTCGCGCTGTTCGGCCCGGAGCCCGCGGTTTTCGCGCACGTCGTCGAGGTCGCGACGGGGGACGGACCGAAGGTCGTGGGAACGGCGATCTGGTTCCGCAACTTCTCGACGTGGGACGGCGTGCACGGCATCTACCTCGAGGACCTGTACGTCACGCCCGAGCATCGCGGGGCCGGCTACGGCACGGCGCTGCTGGCGACGCTCGCCGAGGAGTGCGTCACGAAGGGGTACACGCGTCTGGCGTGGTCGGTGCTGAACTGGAACACGCCGTCCATCGGCTTCTACGAATCGCTGGACGCGGTCGCGCAGGACGAGTGGACGACCTACCGGCTCAGCGGGGACGCGCTGGCGGCACTCGCCACCCGCGCGTCCTGACCGGTTCGGGAGTTCACTCCTCGTCGGCGTCGGCGTCGGCGTCGGGGGCGCCGTAGCCCTCGGCCATCCAGCGCGACGTGCTGCCCGCGAACAGCATCACGAGCGCCGAGACCACCACGGCACCGAGCAGGACGCCCCAGAACCACCGGTGCGAGGTGAACACGTACCACGTGACGGGCAGTAGGAGCAGCTGCGCCATGAGCGCGATCGTGCGCCCCCACCGTTGCCCGAGCAGGAGGCCCACGCCGGCCGCCAGCACTGCGCCGCCGAGGATGGCGAACCACAGGGCGGTGCCGTAGCCGCTCGTCACGCTCTGGTCGTAGCCGAGCAGACCCCGCACCAGCAGGAAGATCGCGAAACCGACGGCGACCGCACCCTCGAGGGCGACGAGCAGGCCGGCTCGTCGGACCGTGCTGGGAGGAGAGGTGGGTGCAGGCTGGTTCGACACGCAGCCAGCCTATACATCGTCGAGACCCGGCTAGGCTGATGCCCCGTGCGCGCGCTGCTGATCGTCAACCCCAACGCCACCTCGACCACTCCCGCAGGTCGCGACCTCCTCGCACACGCGCTGTCGAGCCGGGTGCGGTTGACCGTGGCACACACCACCCACCGCGGTCACGCCGCGGAACTGGCCGCGCAGGCGCGGGGGGACGGCATCGCGCTGATCATCGTCCACGGCGGCGACGGCACGGTGAACGAGGTGATCAACGGGCTGCTCGGCGAGCCGAACCCGAAGTCGATGCGGTCCGTTCCGGCCGGGCCGATCCCGCTGATCGCGGTCGTGCCGGGCGGCTCGGCGAACGTGTTCGCCCGATCGTTGGGAATCGAACCGGACCCCATCGACGCGACGAATCAGCTGATCGAACTCCTCGCACTGCGGCGACGCCGGACGATCGGGCTGGGCCACTGCGACAACCGCTGGTTCACGTTCAACGCCGGAATGGGCCTCGACGCCCAGGTGTGCGAGGCGGTCGACCACGGCCGCCGCAACGGTCAGGCCGTCACCCCGGGGCGTTATGTCCGGCACGCCGTGCGCGCCTTCTTCCGCGCCAAGCGCGAGGATCCGACGCTGACGGTCGAACTCCCCGATCAGGAGCCGATCGACGGCGTGCACTACGCCTTCGTGTCGAACTCGACGCCGTGGACGTACCTGAACAGCCGTGAGGTGCACACGAATCCCGCCACCAGCTTCGACACCGGCCTCGGCCTCTTCGCGATGCGGACGATGCGCGTCTTTGCCAGCTTGCGCGTCGTTCGTCAACTACTTTCGGCCGGATTATCGCCGAAATCACATTCATTGATTCGATTCGACGACGTTCCACAAATCCGCATACACGCGAGTGCGCCGATTGGGCTTCAAATGGACGGCGACTATTTAGGCCTGCGAACGGACGTGACATTCACCGCCGTTCCCGACGCCCTTACCGTCGTCGCGCCGCAGGCGCACTGAGCGGCACACCCCGCGAGGCCCCGATCCCACTGGGTCGAACGTCCGATTGGGGCCGCCCGAGCGCTCGTTCGACAACGAACGATGACCAATTTGCCCAGATGGGGTGCGCAAACCCGCAGGTGGGTGTAGAAAGGACGGCGGACCACATAGGGCAACCTAACCGAGTGAGCTTCCCCACGGTGCAGTCGTTTTCTATTGACTTCCCTCTGGTTCGTGAAAGCATTCACAAGTAACAGTGCTGAAACTTCCGGAGTAAGCACCTCTGAACTTGCGAATACATAACGGTGCACGGCGCACCCAGTTAAGGAGTAGAAGGATGGACTGGCGCCACAAGGCAATCTGCCGCGACGAGGACCCCGAACTGTTCTTCCCGGTGGGAAACAGCGGCCCGGCTCTCGCGCAGATCGCTGATGCCAAGGTGGTGTGCAACCGGTGCCCCGTCACCGCGGAGTGCCTGTCGTGGGCCCTCGAGTCCGGTCAGGACGCCGGCGTCTGGGGCGGCATGAGCGAGGACGAGCGCCGCGCCCTCAAGCGCCGCAACGCCCGCACCCGCGCGCGCACCGCAGTCTGAGTCTCGACAGACCACGGCGAAGGCCCGGCACCACACGGTGCCGGGCCTTCGTCGTTCCACGCGTCCGACACGGCGGCCGGCCCGAACACCCGTTCGTCGACGTCAGAGCCGTGGCGCACGCCGACCGAGCGGGACCCGCAGAACCGCGTCCGTACCCCCGTCCGACGACGGGTGCAGGCCCAGCGATCCCCCGAGTTCGGCGTCGACGAGCGTGCGCACGATCTGCAGGCCGAGACGATCGGACTTCTCGAGGCTGAACCCTTCGGGCAACCCGCGGCCGTCGTCGTGGATGACGACGTCGAGCCAGCGCGCGGAACGATCGGCCCGTAGGTACACGGTCCCCGGCTCACCGGGCTCGAAGGCGTGCTCGATGGCGTTCTGCACCAGTTCGGTGAGCACCATGACGAGCGGGGTCGCGCGCTCGGCGGAGAACACCCCGAGGCTGCCCTCCCGCTTGATCTTGATGGGCATGTTGACCGACGCGACGTCGGCCAGGATCGGGACCAGGCGGTCCACCACCTCGTCGAGGTCCACTTCCTCGTCCACCGACATCGACAGCGTCTCGTGGACCAGCGCGATCGACGTGACGCGTCGGACCGACTCGCTGAGCGCCTGACGCGCCTCCTCGTTGTCGGTGCGTCGGGCCTGCAGGCGCAGCAGCGCCGCGACCGTCTGGAGATTGTTCTTCACCCGATGGTGGATCTCGCGGATCGTCGCGTCCTTGCTCAGCAGGGCGCGGTCGCGACGCTTGACCTCGGTGACGTCGCGGATGACGACCGCGGCGCCGACCACCTTGCCGTGCGGCTTGAGGACCAGCGCCCGCAGCAGCACAATCGCACCGCGGGCCTCGACCTCCATGCGGTGCCCCAGCCGACCGGCCAGGGTGCCGCTGATGTAGTCGGCGACTTCCTTCGACTCGAACGGGTCGGTGATGAGCGAACGGGTCGTGGACGCGAGATCCTGCCCGACCAGGTCGGTGTTGAGCCCCATCCGGTGATACGCCGACAGCGCGTTGGGGCTCGAGTACACGACGCGGCCCTCGGGATCGAGGCGGATGAATCCGTCCCCGGCGCGCGGACTGGAATTGGTGTCCGAGCGGGAATCCGGGCTGGGAAACGTTCCCTCGCTGATCATCTGGCACAGGTCGGCCGCGCAGTCGAGGTAGGCGACCTCGAGTGGGCTCTGGGCGCGCTGCTGCGCCAGGTTGGTGTCGCGGCTGAGCACGGCGATCACCTCGCCGTCGCACCGCACCGGGACGGCCTCCCGGCGCAGCGGTGTCCCGCCGCGCCACGAATGGTCGACCTCGGTCACGATCTCGCCCTCGAGGAGCGCCTTGAGGACCTGCGGATGCTCCGATTCGGAGACCACGGAACCGACGGCATCGTCCGGGAACGCCGTGGACGCCGTCGTGGGACGACACTGCGCGACGCACACGACGGTGAGGGGCTCCGATCCGGCGGTGCCCTTCGGGTCGTCGGGGCGCTCGGTCGCCACCCACAGCAGGACATCGGCGAAAGACAGGTCCGCGAGTAGCTGCCATTCGCCCACCACCTGCTGCAGGTGGTCGACCGCGTTACCGGGGAGGTCGGTGTGCTCGGCGAGCAGGTCGCTCAGTGTCGACATGTGCCAGGCTCCGAATCGCTTCTCGGTATCAGCTGATGGTGGCGATCAGGTCGCCCTGCTGGATGACGTCGCCGACCTGCACGTCCACGGACGTGACCTTCCCCGCGACCTCCGCGAGAACCGGGATCTCCATCTTCATCGACTCGAGGATCACCAGGGTGTCACCCTCGTTCACCTCTTCGCCCTCATTCACAACGACCTGGTAGACGGTCGAAACCATCTCGGCGCGCACATCTTCTGCCACCTGGCACCTCACTCTTCGCGGACGGTCGCGGACCAGCCAATGGAACCACAGCCAACCACACGTGAAACACTAGGACGAACCCGAGTTCGAACAGAGAAGGAGCTACTCATGGGTAAGCGTGGTCGTAAGAAGCGCAGCCGCAAGGGCAACGCCGCCAACCACGGCAAGCGTCCCAACGCCTGAGGCGCGTACAGACGGAATCAGGGGCCGGCGAGCGGAATGCTCGCCGGCCCCTGATCTCGTTCACGGACGCTCCCGTCGGCGCCTCTAGTCGTCCGACTCGCGGTCGGCGACCAACTCGGTGTCGGTGAGGATCACGGTGCGCCGGATCTCGATCGACAGGCGCTCGCGCAGCCCGGCCGGGGCGTGCTCGCCGCCGCACTTGCGACCGATGAGACTCTTGATCTTCTCCTCGATCCCGTATGCCTCGAAACACGCACCGCAGTTCTCCAGGTGCTGCTGGATGCGCGTCCGGGAATGCTCGTCACACTCGCGGTCGAGCAGCAGCCACACGTCCGCGATCACCGCCGAGCAATCCAGTTGCTCGAATTCGTTCTCCCCGCTCACCGGGTAACCTCCTGCTCCGCTGCACCGCTGCGCTCGGCCGCGTCGACGGCGCCCCCACGGTTGAATCCACGCTCCCGGGCGACGTCCGCGAGGAGTCCGCGCAGCTGCTTGCGGCCACGATGGAGCCGCGACATCACGGTGCCGATGGGCGTGCCCATGATCTCCGCGATCTCCTTGTACGGGAACCCCTCGACGTCGGCGTAGTAGACCGCCATCCGGAACTCCTCGGGGAGCTCCTGCAACGCCGCCTTGATGTCGTCGTCGGGCAGTGCGTCCAGTGCCTCGACCTCCGCCGAACGCAGGCCCGTCGAGGTGTGCTCGGCCGTCGCGGCGAGCTGCCAGTCGGTGATCTCGTCGGTCGGGTACTGCGCCGGCTGCCGCTGCTTCTTGCGGTAGGAGTTGATGTAGGTGTTCGTGAGGATGCGGTAGAGCCAGGCCTTGAGGTTGGTTCCCTCCTTGAAGGAACGGAACGCCGAGTACGCCTTGACGTACGTCTCCTGGACCAGGTCCTCCGCGTCGGCAGGGTTGCGCGTCATGCGCAGCGCCGCGCCGTACAGCTGGTCGAGCAGCGGCAGCGCGTCGCGCTCGAACCGCTCGGTCAGCTGATCGTCGGGCTCCGGCCTGTCGCCCTTGGGGCGGTCCCCCGGTTCGTGGTCGTCCAGCACGCTGATCCCTTCGCTTGCCGTAGGGGTCAAGGCTACCGCCATCGCGGGCGCCAGAGCTGGACGTGTCTCGGCCTGGATCGCCGGACGAACACGTTCTGCACACAACACCGGCACGAACCACTCCCTTCGCTGATGCAGCTTTCGGCAGGATTCAACAGCGCACCTGCATCGTCTGTTCCCGGCCGGGTCGACGAGGTGCGTGCGGCGCCCGTCCGTACTCGTCCTAGAGTCGTCGTCATGGCCGGAACCTCGACTCCCGCAACGAAGCTGCTCGACAAGGAGAAGGTGACGCACCGCATCCACAGTTACGACCACGATGCGCGGGCCGCGTCGTACGGCGACGAGGCTGTCGATTCGCTGGCGGGTCACGTCGGGGTGGAGCCGGCCCAGATCCTCAAGACGCTCGTGATCAAGACGGACTCGGGGAAGCTCGCCGTCGCGGTGCTGCCGGTGCCGTCGAAGCTGTCGCTCAAGGCGGCCGCGGCCGCGGTGGGCGCGAGCAAGGCCGTCATGGCCGAGCAGTCCGATGCCGAACGCTCCACCGGCTACGTGCTGGGCGGCATCTCGCCGCTGGGCCAGCGCAAGCGGCTGCCCACGGTGGTCGACGCGTCCGCGCTGACGTGGGACCGGGTGCTGTGCAGCGCCGGACGTCGGGGCCTCGAGATCGAGGTGGCCCCGCAGGACCTGGTGCGGCTGACG
Source organism: Prescottella agglutinans (assembly GCF_004011865.1). Lineage (GTDB taxonomy): Bacteria > Actinomycetota > Actinomycetes > Mycobacteriales > Mycobacteriaceae > Prescottella > Prescottella agglutinans. Next base: position 582,519 of record NZ_RKLP01000001.1, read on the forward strand.
GGGGCGGCGGTCGCCGAGATCACCGCCGGCTGAGCCGGCAATTCCATGCCCGCCGGCTGAGCCGGCAATTCGGTGCCCGCCGGCTGAACGACGAGGAATCTGCGCGCGGGCGCCGCTGTTGCCCCCTGAGAAGAATCTTCGACGAACGAAAGACGGTGTCCGGCGTGACTGGCTTCTCCACTCCCCTGTCCATCCTCGACCTTGCCCACGTCGGCACGGACGAAACCCCCGCGGACAGCTTCCGGGCCAGTGTGGAGATGGCCCGCAACGCGGAACGGTGGGGCTACGACCGGATCTGGTACGCCGAGCACCACAACATGGCGGCGATCGCGTCGTCGGCGACGAGCGTGTTGATCGCGCACGTCGCGGCGCACACCGAGCGGATCCGGTTGGGTGCGGGCGGCATCATGCTGCCCAACCACGCGCCGCTGACGATCGCCGAGCAGTTCGGCACCCTGGCGGAGCTGCATCCCGGGCGGATCGATCTGGGCCTGGGGCGCGCACCGGGCAGCGATCAGCAGACCATGCGGGCGCTGCGCCGCGACCCGAGTTCCGCGGACTCGTTCCCGCAGGACGTGCTCGAACTCCAGGGCTACCTGTCCGGGCCGTCGCGGATCCCCGGGGTGGAGGCGACGCCCGGCAAGGGCACGAACGTCCCGCTGTACATCCTGGGTTCGTCGCTGTTCGGCGCCCAACTGGCCGCGGCGCTGGGCCTGCCGTACGCGTTCGCGTCGCATTTCGCGCCGGGCGCACTGCTCGACGCGATCGAGATCTACCGCCGCGAGTTCCGGCCGTCGGCGCAGTTGGCCGAGCCGTACGTGATCGCCGCGGTGAACGTGATCGCCGCCGACACCGAGGAGGAGGCGGAGCGCCAGTTCCTCGAGACCAAGCGCAAGCGGGTCGGCCTGTTCGTGGGCCGCGGCCGGACGTTCACGCCCGAGGAGGCCGACATGATCCTCGAGTCGCCCGCGGGCCGGCAGGTGCTGGCGATGGTCCGGTACACCGCCGTCGGCACCCCGGCCGTGGTGCGTGACTACCTGGACCGGTTCGCCGGGCAGACCGGCGCCGACGAGCTGATGGTCGTGTCCTCGGCGACGGAGCGCACGGCATGGATGCGGTCGCTGGAACTGGTCGCCGACGTCACCGGCCTCGCGGCGCGGACGGCGGTCACAGCAGGCTGATCTGCTCGCCTGCCCGCTCGCCGTCGTCGGGAGCCAGCAGGTCGGGCCCGTTGTTGCGGACGCTGTTGACCTTGGGCGACACGCGCCGGATGTCGACGGCGGCCACGGACTCGAGGCTCGGGCGGATCAGGTCCGGGTGTCCGAGGCTGTCGGGGTCGAGCCAGGCGTCCCACCGGTCGGGCGGCAGGATCAACGGCATCCGGTCGTGGACGTTGGCGAGCTGGTCGACCGAGTCGGTGGTGAGGATCGTGGTGCTCAGCAGCGGCTGCGACGTGGGCGCCTTGGGGTCGTGCCACACCGCCCACAGGCCGGCCATGAACATCCGCTGCCCGTCGCCGCGGGACATGTAGTACGGCACCTTCACGGCCTTGCCGTCGGTGGTGGGCTCGGTCTGCCACTCGTACCAGCCGTCCATCGGGACCAGGCAGCGCTTGAACCGCAGCGACGTCTTGAACGCCGCCTTGGTGGCGACAGTTTCCGAGCGGGCGTTGAACAGCGGCGCACCCTTGCCGGGCTCGGTGGCGTACGACGGCACCAGGCCCCAGCGCATGCGGCGGATCCGACGCCACACCGGGCTGTCGTCGTCGCCGCGGTCGTGACGTGCGACGACGGTGAGCACCGGCGTCGTGGGCGCGACGTTGTAGTCCGCCGACTCGGGCCCGCCCGACTCCCCCGTCTCGTTCACCGCGTCCAGTTCGACCGCGAGCGTCGCCGGGTCGGCGGTGGTCGCATACCTGCCGCACATGCCTCGTACCGTCCTCTCCCGGTCGCCGACCGATGTGACCGTCCCCTCCCATGCTGGCACGCCTGGCACACACCGCCCACGCATAGGCGAAGATGGACGGGTGAGTCGTGAGAGCCTGTGGAGAGCGCCCCGTGCCGATGTACCCGTGAACGCGTCCGTGACGCTGCCCGGATCGAAGTCGATCACCAACCGGGCGCTCATCCTCGCCGCGCTCGCGTCCGGCCCGTCCACGATCACCGGCGCGCTGCGCAGCCGCGACACCGACCTGATGATCCAGGGCCTGCAGGCGCTCGGAGTCTCGATCACGGCGACACCCGACGCCGCGACCGGCACCACGCTGCGCGTCGCCCCGGGACCGATGACGGGCGGCGCCGTCGACTGCGGCCTGGCCGGCACGGTGATGCGCTTCCTGCCGCCGGTCGCCGCGCTCGCCGACGGCACCGTCGCGATCGACGGTGACGAGCAGGCCCGCACCCGGCCGCTGGGCACGATCCTCGAGGCACTGCGCGGGCTGGGCGCCGACATCGACGGCGACGCGCTCCCCTTCACCGTCCGCGGCCACGGCGGCGTCCGCGGCGGGACCGTGACGATCGACGCATCCGGCTCGTCGCAGTTCGTGTCCGGACTGCTGCTGTCGTCGGCCCGCTTCGACGAGGGTGTCACCGTCCGTCACCAGGGCGGGACGCTGCCGTCGATGCCGCACATCGACATGACGGTCGAGATGCTGCGGGAGGCCGGCGTCACCGTCCACACTCCCGGCGAGAGCGGCGACGCCGACACCTGGAAGGTGTTGCCGGGCAAGATCGATCCCGTGGACTGGGTCGTCGAGCCGGATCTGTCGAACGCGACGCCGTTCCTGGCCGCGGCCGCGGTCACCGGCGGAACCGTGCGGGTGCCGCTGTGGCCGTCGCGCACGACGCAGCCGGGTGACGCGATCCGCGGCATCCTCGCCGACATGGGCGCCGACGTCCGCCTCTCGGAGGGCACTGCCGGCACCCTCACCGTGACCGGCCCGAAGACGTTGCACGGCATCGACATCGACCTACGCGACATCGGCGAACTCACCCCCACCGTGGCGGCGCTGGCCGCGCTCGCGGACGGACCGTCGGTGCTGCGCGGCATCGCGCACCTGCGGGGCCACGAGACCGACCGACTGGCCGCGCTCGCCACCGAGATCAACAAGCTGGGCGGTGCGGTCAGCGAGACCGAGGACGGCCTGCGCATCGAGCCGCGACCGCTGCACGGCACACAGTGGCACTCGTACGCCGATCACCGCATGGCGACCGCCGGCGCGATCCTCGGACTGGTCGTCGACGGCGTCGACATCGAGGACGTCGGCACCACCGCCAAGACGCTGCCCGGCTTCGAGAACATGTGGGCCGCAATGCTCGACGAGTCCGCATCCGCCGAGCAGGGGGCGCTGTCCTGAGCCGCCGGCAGTACGACGAATCCGACGTCCGGATCCGCCCGGGCAAGGGTTCGCGTCCCCGGACGAAGAACCGGCCCGAGCACGCCGACGCCGCGGACGCGATGGTCGTCTCGAAGGACCGGGGCCGCTGGGGCGTCGTGCTGGGCGGCGACCCGGACCGTCCCGTGGTCACGATGCGGGCCCGGGAACTGGGCCGCACCCCGATCGTGGTGGGCGACCAGGTGAGTGTCGTCGGCGATCTGTCCGGCAAGCCGGACACCCTCGCGCGGATCGTGCGGGTCGCCGACCGGACGACGGTGCTGCGCCGCACCGCCGACGACACCGACCCCTTCGAACGGATCGTCGTCGCGAACGCGGAGCAACTGCTGATCGTCGTCGCGCTGGCCGACCCGCCGCCGCGGACCGGTTTCGTCGAACGCGCCCTCGTCGCCGCCTACGTCGGTGGGCTGAAACCGATTCTGTGCCTGACCAAGAGCGATCTCGCGCTGCCGGACGAGTTCGCCGCGACGTTCGCCGACCTCGACATCCCCGTCGTGGTCGCCGGCCGGGACGACCCGATCGAACCGGTGACGGAGATCCTCGAGGGCCGACTGACCGCGCTGATCGGCCACTCGGGTGTCGGCAAGTCCACGATGGTCAACCGCCTGGTGCCCGACGCGGACCGGGCGACGGGCGTGGTGTCCGGCGTCGGCAAGGGCCGGCACACGTCGACGCAGTCGGTGGCGCTGCCGCTGCCCGGTGGCGGCTGGGTGGTGGACACGCCGGGCATCCGGTCGTTCGGGCTGGCGCACATCTCCCCCGAGAACGTCGTCGATGCCTTCACCGACCTGGCCGCGGCCGCCGAGGACTGTCCCCGCGGATGCACGCACCTGGGACCGCCGGCGGACCCCGAATGCGCCCTGGACAAGCTGGAAGGCAAGTCCGCGGGCCGCGTCGAGGCGGTGCGCCGACTGCTCGTCGCCCTGATGTCGAACGAGTCCTGGACGTAAGCCAGGTATCTGATACCGGCAGTACCAAATTCCCGCCGGAAACCGTTAGGGTGTGCCCAGGATCACGATCCGAAGCCATCCGACCGGGGGGACACCGTGCGAAGTCTGCTGCGCCACGCCTGCTCGAGATACGCCGCACCCGCGCTCGCCGCCGCGACGGCCGTCGCGGTCGGCATGACCGCCGGTACGCCCGTCGCGGCCGCCGATCCCGCCGGCGGAGCCGACGGGCAGGCGTGGACCGCGACGACCGACGGACCGGACCAGTACCCGGGCATCGCCGTCCAGGAGGACGTCCCGATCCGGATGAGCGACGGCGTCGTGCTCCGCGCGAGCGTCTACCGCCCGGCCGACGCCTCCGGCACCGCGATCGACACCCAGCTGCCGACAATCTTCAACATCACGCCGTACACGCGCCTGGTCCCGGCCCTGGCCGACGCCGCGAGCGCCCATCCGGTGCTGGGGCAGGCCGTCGACCAACTCGGTGCCGCCGACCTGTCCGGTACTCCCCTCGACGGGCTCACCGAACTGACCGGCGGGCTGGGCGGCGGGCTGCTGCGCACGTTCGGCGTCAACCGCGACCTGGTGCAGAACGGGTACGTCCAGGTGGTCGTCGACGTCCGCGGCACCGGCTACTCGGAGGGCGTCTGGGACGTCCTGGGTGATCGTGAGCAGCAGGACACCGTCGAGGTGTTCGACTGGGCCCGATCCCAGCCGTGGTCGGACGGCACGCTCGGCATGGCCGGCGTCTCGTACTCCGCGATCAACAGCCTGCACGCCGCCGACAAGCAACCGCAAGGCCTGAAGGCCATCTTCCCGGTCGAGCCGTCCGAGGACCTGGCCCGCGAGATCGTCGCGACCGGTGGAGCATTCGGCGCCGGCTTCATGCCGGCGTGGCTGATCGCGGTCAACGGCCTCAAGTTCGCCCCGATCGACTCGCTGCTGCGCGGCGACTTCGACCCGCAGTGGCTCGCCGACCGACTGGCGGATCCGGCGGTGATGTTCCCGCAGATGCTCGACGCCGTCCTCGACGGACGCGGCGAGGCGTCGGACGACGGCCCCTTCTACGACGAGCGCAACGCCGATGTCGAGCGGATCCAGGTGCCCACGTTCGTCACCGGCGGCTGGCACGACATCTTCGGCCGCGGCGAGTCCCGGATCTTCGACCGACTGCAGTTGCCGGCCGGGCAGAAGCAACTGCTGATGGGCAACGGCTACCACCTCAATCCCGGACTCGGGCACGGCAAGGAGGGCGCGCCGCCGCGCCTGGACGTCCTCGAACGCGCGTGGTTCGACAAGTGGCTCAAGGGAATCGACAACGGCATCGACCAGTACGGCCCGGCCACGCTGTACCGGCAGGGCGACGGCTGGATCACCGCGTCGCAGTTCCCGCGCGCGGGTGCCGAGTACCAGCGCCTGTACCTGAGCGGGACACCGTCGGGGTCGGCCCCGCACGCCGTGGTCGACGGCTCGCTGACCACCGGCGCGCCGACGACGCCGAGCACCCACACCGTCGCACCGGGGCTGCGCGCGGCGTGCTCGCGGGACACCGCGCAGGGCACCGCGGGAATCGGCGCGATCCTGGGTTCGGCCTGCACCGAGGACGCCCGCTTCGCGGAGGCCGAGGCGTTGACGTTCACGACCGCACCGGTCACCGAGGCGACGGAGATCTCCGGCCCCATCGCCGTGCACCTGCTCACCACCACCGACGCGACCGACGGGTTCTGGTCGGTCACGGTCAACGACGTCGCCCCCGACGGCCGGTCGACGGTCGTCACCAACGGGGCACTGCTGTCGTCGCGCGGCGCCCTCGACCAGTCGACGAGTGCGAAGGACTCCTCCGGCGCCTACACGGTCCCGGTCGCGGACCTGGGCGCCGACACCAAGCAGGTCGTCACACCCGGAGTACCGCTCGTCCTCGACATCGGGCTGAACGGCACCGAGGCGAAGCTCGCGCCCGGTCACCGCCTGCGCGTGGACATCTCGGCCGCGAGTTTCCCGCGCTACCTGTCGATGCTGCCGGACCTGCAGGCGACCGGGCTGAAGCCGCAGCGCCTGCTGATCGACCCGGCGAATCCGAGTTTCGTCAACGTCCCGGTCGTCGGCAAGGCCGGCTGGTGACGCAGCCCGACCCCGGACGCGAAACGCCCGCCCCGGCTTCCGGGGCGGGCGTTTCGCCGCCTGTCGCGCGCAGGGTCACGCGGGTGTGATCGGCAGTTCCTTCGACCGGTCGGCGCTGAACGGCGTCGCCTCGCCGGACCCTGCCGCGCCGTGGGCGCTGTCCGGATCGAGGACGCAGTGCGTGCGCCCGTACACGGTGTACATGCACTTGTTGTTGTGATTGCAGCGGCCGGTGACGGTGCGGTCGGCCTTGATACGGCTGATCAGATCCGGCTCCCGCAGCAGCGCGCGGCCCATCGCGACGAAGCCGAAGCCCTCTCGCATGCCGGTCGCGATGTGGTCGTAGTTGTTGATGCCGCCCAACAGGATCAGTTGCGTGTTCGACACGACCGGAACGAACTGGCGCGCCGATTCGAGCATGTACAGGTCCTCGTACGGGTAGGTGCCCAACGCCCTCTTGCCGAAGAGCCGGACGCCGGTCTTGAACGGCTCCTTCATCACGGCCGCGAACTCGTCGACGGGGACGTCACCGCGGAAGAGGTACATCTGCTTGAAGAACGACGACCCCTGGGTCAGTTCGATGGCGTCGAGGTTGCGGTCCTGGTCGAGTAGCTGCACGGTCCGCAGGGACTCGGAGAGCCAGATACTCCCCCGGATGCCGTCGTCCATGCTGATCTTGGCGGTGACGGCGATGCGGTCACCGACGACCTCGCGGACACGCTGAGCGATCTCGCGCACCAGCCGGGACCGGTTGTCGATCGTGCCTCCGTATTCGTCCTTGCGGCGGTTGAGCAGTGGGCTCAGGAACGAGCTCGGCAGGTAGAGGTGACCGAAGTGCAGCTCCACCGCGTCGAATCCCGCCTCCATGGCGATCTTCGCGGCCTCCCCGAACTGGTCGATCACGCGGCGGATCTCCGATGCGGTGATCTCCCGGCAGTATTCCAGTGACGACGGGTTGATCACCCGGCTCGGCGACATCGCCGTCACGCCGGTGATCTTCTTCGACGCCACCACGCCGGCGTGGCCGAGCTGAGCGGCGATGGCACCGCCCGCGTCGTGCACCGCATCGGTCAACCGTCGCAGGCCGGGCAGTGCTTTGCTGCTCATCAGAATCTGCCCGGGCGCGCTGGCTCCTTCGGGAGCGACACAGCAGTACGCGACCGTGGTCATGCCGACGCCGCCGCGAACGAAGCCGAGATGGAAGTCGATCAGGTCGTCCGTGACGAGCCCCTCGGGGGACCGTCCCTCAGACGTGGCGGCCTTGACGATGCGATTGCGGAGCCGCACCGGCCCCAAGGTTGCCGGGGCGAATGGGTCCGGGGTCACCGATGCCGTGTCGGTGGGAAGTCCTGCGATGGTCATGAGTCGCCCTTCACTCGATCCAGTGTGACGGGCACCACGATTCGTGGAGGCCACCGCAGCGTCAATACGGTGTCCCTTCCAACGGACAACCCGACCGGATCGGATGTGCGCTCAGTCCGCGCCGCGGGCGCGCGCCGCGAGGGCGCGATACTCCTCGTCGGTGATCGCGCCGGAGTCGAGCAACGACTTCGCCGTCGCGAGGTCCCGTTCGGACGACCTGCCGGTCGTCTCCCGGATGTAGTCCTCCTCGGCCTGCCGGAAGTGCCGGTCCGCGGCCGCGGCCCGATCCACCATGCCGTGACCGCGTGCGATCAGGTACACCACTTCCCCGATGACGGGAAGGACGAACAGGACCAAGACCCACACCGCCTTCCCCCAACCCGGGGTCCGGTGGTCCCGGAACAGATCGGTGAGGATCGCGAAGAGCACCATAATGTAGGCCGCGAACGCGAAGCACGCGAAGACGAGCCAGAAGAAATCCCAGAACGAGTCCATCGTCCGCTCCGTTCCCAGACCATGTCGACCAGACCCCTGCCCGTCAACTGTACTGTCCCGCCCGCGAGCGCGTGTGATCCAGAAATCACCCGGGCGAACGCGATCGGTTCGTGCGCCGGATACATTTCGCCCATGAGCGACTCCCCTGTCAGCACAATGGCTCTTGCACAGCGACTGGTCGCTCTCCTCGAGACGGGCCAACGCCAGTCGACCTACAAGCTCGCAACCTTGATGGCGTTGATCGATGCCTGCGTCGAGAACTTCCCGGCTGCCGACAGCACTCTCGCGGTGCCGATCCAGGAAATCGCGCATCGTGTAATCGCCTACTACTGGAATCAATCGCGGCCATACGACGAGCGCGGCCTTCTGTCCCAGAACAAGAACGGCGGGAGATCGATCCCCGATCTGATCGCTCCCGTTCGGAATACCTTGATGGGCCAACGCGTCCGAACCGCTGAGGCTGCACGCGAGGCCGAAGCCCCTGAGTATCTGAGGTTGGCACGGAAGGTCGAGCGAATCGTTGCACAGCTGCCGTTGACGCACCTCCAGACAGTTCCCGCACGCGGCAGCGGCGTAGGACGCCAGGACTTCATCTTCGACGCATCCCGTCTCCACAAGAAAATGACCCTCGCCGAACTCGATGCTCATGGGCCGATCGTGTTGCACGCCGGAGTCGCGAAGGCGTTGCGAGAGCTCGCGCCGCTACTCAAGCCGATGTTGGAGATGCTCTGGGCGACGGACGTCGCAAACATGAACCGGAGCCACCTCGAGACGGACGACATCGCTGGATTCCTGTTCGGATCCGACCGAACCGCGCTGACATCCTTGACCCCGCATCTGCGCGATCTGCAAGACAACCGATGCTTTTACTGCGACAGGACCGTTCAGACCGCACACGTGGACCACGTGCTGCCCTGGTCACGAATCCCCATCGACGGAGTCGCCAATCTCGTCCTCACCGACGACCGCTGCAACCTGTCGAAATTGGCGAGCCTGCCGGTTCCCGAGCACCTCTCGCGGGCACTCTCCCGGCCGGCGCTGGACTTGGCCGAGGTGTCGAAGATGACCCGGTTCCCGGTCCTGCTGGATCGGACACAGCGCGCATCACTTGGCCTGTACGGCACGATTGCGCCCGGATCCCCGCTGTGGCAGGCACCGAATCGGTATGTGCCACACCGGGAACCCGGGCGTCGGTCGTTCTCGTTCTAGCGCGAGACCAGTGCGCGCAGGCCGCGGCGCTTCCTCGACGCCTTGATGGCGGTCACCAGTCCGCGGCGACGACCGGTCATGGGATCGACGGTGGCGACGGCGTTACCGCCGAACTTGCGCTCCGACGCCGTCTCGGGCGCGTCGTCGGACGTGTCCTTGAGGTACTTGTTCGGCAGCGACAGCTTCGCGATGGTGCGCCACGCCTTGGCGTACTGCACCGGCAGCGGACCGGTGGTGTACGGCAGGTCGTACTTGTCGCACAGCGCCCGCACCTTCACCGCGATCTCGGCGTACCGGTTGGACGGCAGATCCGGGTAGATGTGGTGCTCGATCTGGTAGCTGAGGTTGCCGGTCATGAAGTCCAGGACGGGACCGCCGGAGATGTTGGCGCTGCCGAGCATCTGCCGCAGGTACCACTCGGCCTTCGTCTCGTTGTCGACGTCCGCCTTCGTGAACTTCTCGGCGCCGTCCGGGAAGTGCCCGCAGAAGATCACCGCATTGGTCCACAGGTTCCGGATGACACCGGCCGTGAGGTTCGCGGTGAGGGTCGTCTTCCACGCCTTGCCGGTGAGGGCCGGGTAGATCACGTAGTCCTTGAGGGTCTGCTTGGCGATCTTTGCGCCGACCTCCTTCGCGTTCCGCTTGGTGTACTCGCGGTCGTCGCGCCCCTGCGCCACCTTGCCCAGCTCCAGCAGCTGGATCGCGATGCCGTACTCGAAGAGCAACGCGAGGATCGCGTTGTACGCGAGGTTGCCGTAGTTGAACGGCTTCCAGCGCTGGTCGCGGGTGACGCGCAGCAGGCCGTAGCCCACGTCGTCGTCCATGCCCAGGATGTTCGTGTACTTGTGGTGCAGGTAGTTGTGGGTCTGCTTCCAGTGCGCCGAAGGATCGACGTTGTCCCACTCCCAGTTCGCGGAGTGGATCTCCGGATCGTTCATCCAGTCCCACTGCCCGTGCATCACGTTGTGCCCGAGCTCCATGTTGTCGATGATCTTCGAGACGCCGAGCATGCCGGCACCGAGCAGCCACAGGGGGCGCTTGCGGCTGCCGAACAGCACGGCGCGGCCACCGAGCTCGAGTCCGCGTTGCAGGCGGATGGTGTTGCGGATGTAGCGCGCGTCGCGCTCGCCGCGCGACTCCTCGACATCCCGACGGATGGCGTCGAGTTCACGCCCGAGCGCCTCGACGTCGGCATCCGTCAGATGCGCGTACTCCTTGATGTCCGTGATCGCCACGCGCCTACCGTACCGTAAGTTACGCCACCGTAGGTTAAGACCGTGTGACTGTGAGACAAGTCACTTTAGCCTACTATCGGCGCTTCGCACGTCGCTTTTCCACCCGAGCCTCGGCGTGCGCGCGCAGCGCCGACAGCAGCCCGCGCCGCTGCCCCGTCTCGGCGTCGATCCGCAGCGCCTCCGCGATCCGGGATCCGCTGAGCCGGAACTTGTGCTCCGACGACGTCTCCGGGGCGTCGTCCGAGGTGCGCTTCAGGAAGCGATCCGGCAGCGCCAGCTTGTGGATGGTCCGCAGCGCCAGCAGGTACTGCTTGCTCAACGGGCCGGTCGTGTAGGGCAGGTCGTACTTCTCGCACAGCCCCTGCACCCGCACCGCGATCTCGGCGTACCGGTTCGACGGCAGGTCCGGGAACAGGTGGTGCTCGATCTGGTAGCTCAGGTTGCCGGTCATGAACGCCATCACCGGGCCTGCGTCGATGTTGGCGCTGCCGAGCATCTGCCGCAGGTACCACTGCGCGCGGGTCTCGGTCTCGAACTGCTCGACGGTGAACTTCTCGGCCCCGTCCGGGAAGTGCCCGCAGAAGATCACCGCGTACGCCCACAGGTTGCGCGCGAAGTTCGCGGTCGCGTTCGCGGCGAGGGTGTGCTTCCAGGCCCGCCCCGTCAGCGCGGGGAACAGCACGAAGTCCTTACCGACCTGACGGACGATCTTGACCGCGAACTGCTTGTTGGGCCCCGAGTTCCACTGCTTGGGGTCGACACCCTCGAGCTTCTTCTGCGCCGCCAGGTCGTGCAGCGCGATGCCCCACTCGAACGTCGCCGCCAGGATCACGTTGGCGATCGGCTGCAGCAGGTTGATCGGCCGCCACTTCTCGTCGCGGGTCATGCGCAGGATCCCGAATCCCACGTCGTCGTCCATGCCGACGATGTTGGTGTACGTGTGGTGCGTGTAGTTGTGCGCACGCTTCCAGTGCTCGGACGGCCCCGTCATGTCCCACTCCCACGTCGAGGAGTGGATCTCCGGGTCGTTCATCCAGTCCCACTGGCCGTGGGTGACGTTGTGCCCGAGTTCCATGTTCTCGATGCACTTGGCGAGCGTGAGCATCGTCGTGCCCACCACCCAGGCCGGCCGCCGACGGCTGCCGAACAGCACCGCCCGTCCGCCCAGCTCGAGCGAACGCTGCAGCCGGATGGTGCGCCGAATGTAGCGGGCGTCCCGGACGCCCCGGGACTCCTCGACATCGCGACGAATTGCATCCAACTCGCGCCCGAGGGCTTCGATGTCGACGTCGGTGAGGTGGGCGAACTCTTTGATATCGGTGATGGCCACCGAGGGGTCCTCCGTTGGGGTAGATCAGTTCACCGGCGTCGACTCACCGACGCGAGGTGTTGCGCGCAACGATACGGGAAATCGGACATGCGACGCCGTGCCGAACGCCGAGATCAGCCGAGGATCACACGTCGAGCGTACAGTCACCCGCCGCGGCGGAGATGCACGTCTGGACCCGCTCCCCTTCGGAGTGCTCCTTGCCGTTGCGCAGATCCACCGCGTGCCCCGACGCCAGCGGCACCACACACGTCTGACAGATGCCCATGCGGCAGCCGAACGGCATCAGCACGCCGGCCTTCTCGCCGGCCTCCAGCAGGGTCGTCGCGCCGTCGGCCTGGACTTCCTTGCCGGACCGGCCGAACTTGACGGTGCCGCCCTCGCCGGACAGGTCGGCCCGCGACACCGCGAACCGCTCCAGGTGCAGCTGCGGTGCGATCCCCTCGCGCTCCCAGGTCTTCTCGATCTCGTCGAGCATCGGGAGCGGGCCGCACGCCCACGTCTGACGCTCCCGCCAGTCCGGGCACACCTCGTCGAGCTCGGACAGCGTGAACTTGCCTTCCGAACGGGTGTACCGGAGATGGCAGCGGAACGACTCGTGCGTCTCGCGCAGGCGGGTCAGCTCGTCACCGAACATGACGGCGTCCTCGGTGGGCGCCGAGTGGATGTGCACGATGTCGGGCACGTCGCCGCGGCGGTCCAGCGTCCGCAGCATCGACATCACCGGGGTGATGCCGCTGCCGGCGGTCAGGAAGAGCATCTTGCGCGGCGGCGGCTCGGGCAGCGCGAAGTTGCCGGTCGGGGCCGCGAGCCGCACGATCGTGCCGGACGGCACACCCGTGACGAGGTGGCTCGACAGGAAGCCCTCGGGCATCGCCTTGACCGTGATGGAGATCAGCTTGTGGTCGACGTTGGGCGCCGAGGTCAGCGAGTACGAGCGCCAGTGCCACCGGCCGTCTACGAGGATGCCGATGCCGACGTACTGGCCCGGCTGGTAGTCGAAGTCGAAGCCCCACCCCGGCTTGATCACCAGGGTCGCCGAGTCGGCGGTCTCGGGGCGGACCTCGACGATCCGCCCGCGCAACTCGCGCGCCGACCACAGCGGGTTGACCAGGTGGAGGTAGTCGTCGGGAAGCAGCGGCGTCGTCAACCGGGTGACGGCACCGCGCACCAGGTTCGCCACGGACCGGTTCGAACCCGCGACCCTCGCCGCCGGCGCCTCGATCCAGCTCTTCAGTCCCATCCGACCTCCATCTCGTGTGAGTACGGCCAGCGTAGGGCATGGGCTACGGTCGCGTAAGTTGCGCCCGGATAGTGAGCACGAGTAAGGATCCGGCAGGCGGGTCAGAGCAGCTCGAGCAGGAACGCCAACTCCTGGGTCGCGTACCACGCGAGCTCGTGGTCCTCGGCGTCTCCCAGCACGAACTCCGCGTCCTCGTCCCCGAGATCGGCGGCGTCGACCACCTGGACGGCCCTCTCGATGTCGGACTCGGCCTCGGCGAGGTCGACGTGCACCGACGCCACCTGCGCGAGGCGGACGACGTCACCGAGTCGGACGACGGCGTCGTCGAGATCGGGACGCGGTTTCACCTCGTCGACGTCCGCCGCGATCACCGCGCGCCGGTAGTGCGGCGCGGCACCGTCGCCCCCGTCCTCCGGGCCGGCGGCCGCGATCAGGCGCAGCGACGCACGCGCCGCCTCCGCCATCGCGACCTCGGACAGTTCGTCGTCGTCCCCGGAGTGGTACGCCTCACGCAGCGCCGGGGTGACCGCGAAGGCGGTCCGGCTCACCGGGGACAGCTCACGCTCGTCGACCAACTGCTGCAGCATCGCGATGGTCGCGGGAATGTAGACCCTCACGCTCGACCCCCGGCCACCAGCACCCACACCGACTCAGCCACTGGCATCCACCAACTCCTCGAGAGATTCGTGCAACGACGCGGCGACCACGTCCACATCGGTCATGGCGTCGCGATCCGCATTCAAACCGTAGTGGACGTAACCGTCGTACGACGTCAACGCAATGCTGAGCGTCTGATTCTTCAGCAGCGGCGACACCGGGTACATCTCGACCATCCGCATTCCCGCCAGGTACAGCGGGATCTGCGGCCCGGGCGCATTGGTCACCATCACGTTGAACATGCGCTGCGACAGGTTGCTCGCGACGCGGGCCCCCCGCGCATGCAACGACGCCGGCGCGAACCCGGACAGTCGGATCATCGTCCGCGCCGTCACCTGTCGGCTCTGCCGCGCGAACGCCTCCGTCGCGTGCGCGACGTGCGAGAGCCGCACCACCGGATTCGGCTCGCCCACAGGCAGATCCACGAGGAACGACGACGTCCGCGCGTGCGGCAGGCCGACCTCGTCGTCTCCGCACACCTCGATGACGCTCGCACCGTTCGTCCCCGGCTGGGCCTCGCAGATCGACATGGGCACCAGCGCCCGCACCGTCGTCGCCTCCGACACCGGTTCCCCGCGCGAGAGCAGCCACGTCCGCATCGCGCCGGCCACCACGGTGAGGACGACGTCGTTGATCGAGCAGCCGTAGCGGGCGCGGATCTTGCGGTAACGCTCGAGGTCGGTCCGCGCGACGGTGAACCGCCGGTTGCGGGAGATGGGCGCGTTGAGGGGACTCGACGGCGCCGGCTGCGCCGCGGTACGGACCAGGGCCGCGACCTTGCCGACCGCATCGGCGGCCCCGTCGACCACCGACGACATGTCGCCCAGGGTCATCCGGAGCGTCTCGAGACCGTCCCTCGGCTGCGACACCAGTTGCGCCAGCGCACCGGCGACGAGGGCCACCTCGCCCGGCGCCGGCTCGGGCATCCACAGATCGTCCGTCGCGGGTCGCAGTTCGTCGTCCTCGTCCAGGATCACCTGGCTGATCTCGAGCGCCTGCTCCCCGTCGACCAGTGCAGAGTGCGACTTGGTGAACACCGCACAACGGTTGTCCCTCAACCCCTCGACGACGTACATCTCCCACAACGGCCGGGTGGTGTCCAGCGGCCGGGACGTCAGCCGCGCCACCAGATCGTGCAACTGTTCGTCGGTGCCCGGCGACGGGACGGCCGACCGCCGAACGTGGTACGTGATGTCGAAGTCCGGGTCGTCCACCCACACCGGCCGGGCGAGCCCGAACGCGATCTCGCGCACCTTCTGCCGATAGCGCGGCACCAGGTGCAGCCGACTCTCGATCAGCCGCAGCACGGCCTCGAAGTCGAGCCCGGACTCGGGCAACTGCAGGATCGCGAGCGAACCCATGTGCATCGGAGTGTTGCTCGCGTCGAGGAAGTAGAACGACGCGTCCTGCGTCGTCAGCCTGGTCGCCTTCGCCATTACCGCCCCCTGCCATCCGAATCGCCGTCGCCCGATTCGCGGCCCGTGCCCGAATCGAGAAGGATCGCAATCTCTTCCACCGCCGCCGACGGATCGGCGTGATGTACCCCCACCATGCCTGCCTCGGCGGCGCCGTGCACGTTCGACACCAGATCGTCGACGAAGATGCACTCGCCCGGCTCCAGCCCGAGGCGGGCCGCGGTCAACGCGTAGATCCGCGGGTCCGGCTTGGCCATCCCCACGTCACCCGACAGCACGACCTCGTCGACGAACGGGCCGGCGAGGTCCCGCAACCCCTGCGCCGCCGGACCACCCGGATCGTTGCTCAGGATCGCGGTGCGCACCCCGTGGCGGCGTGCGTCCGCGACGACTCGGGCCATCAGTCCCGGATCGGAACCCGGTCCGCCGAGCACTCCGCCGAAGTCCAGCACCAATCCGCGCACGACCTCACCCTAGGACCCGCCGATCACGATGGCGAGACGAGCCGATCGGCCGGTGCGTCCCCCTCTCGCTTTTCGCGGTCCGACGTGCCATGCTGTGCGCCAGATTCCGTCCTCTCCGCGGAGTCGACCCGAACCGCTGTCGCCGCGCGGCAGCACACGTCGACCACGGGTACCGCCGCACGACACCGCGGTACCGGAGAGGCCAGAGGATGAACACTGCGCACCGGTTCCTGTCCCGGGCACCACAATTCGAGCCACCGGCGAGCGACGCCACGGCGTCGGCACCGTGCCGGACCGCCGCGACCTCGTCGGCGTCACCGTCCGCGCGGCGGTCCCCGCACGACGGTCGGTCACCCCGACGAGGCGCCCTCCCCGACGAGGCGGCGTCACCCGACGCCCGCCGGTTCGCCGAGCACGCCCTGCGTCTCGCACTCGAAGTGATGGACCGGCGCCGCACCCCGACGCAGCTGCGCGCCGTGGCCACCCCCGCGGTGGTGGACGTCGTGCATTCCCTGGCCCGCGCGGGTGTGGCGGGAAGCCGACTGGGGACGGCCACCCTCGAACGTGTCCGGGTGCGCCCGGTGCGCCCCGACGCGGCCGAGGTGTTCGGGACCTACAACCGCGCCGGCCGGGTGTTCGCCGTCGCCGCGCGTATCGAACGCGGCGACGGCGCACACCCGGCCGGTTGGGCGATCACGTCATTGCGGATCGCGTAGGTTCGGCGGTCAGCGCCTGCGCTTGGCCTTGGGCGCCTTCTTCGACTTGGAGTCGGCGCGAGCGGCCTCCCGGCGCTCCCGGCGGGTGCCCGCCGGCGAGTCGGTGTCCCCCGCGACGCGGCTGACCTGCGCGGTGCCGTCCTCCGCGGGACCCGACAGCGTGAGCCCGCGAGGCTCGGCCTCCTCGAGCCCCCTGGCCCGCAGCGCGACCGGTGCCTGCTGGCGCTCGGCGGCGGCCTGCTCCGACGGAAGCGGAGCGGGCGCCTGCTGAGTGAGCGCCGCGCCGCCGGCCGCAGCCGCCGCCGCGGACGCCGCCGTCACACTCACCGGAGCCCCGCCGCCCTGCGGGGTCCCGGCCTCGACCTGCAGATTGAACAGGAAGCCGACCGACTCCTCCTTGAGGCCGTCGAGCATCGCGGTGAACATGTCGAAGCCCTCGCGCTGGTACTCGACCAGCGGGTCACGCTGCGCCATCGCCCGCAGGCCGATGCCCTCCTTGAGGTAGTCCATCTCGTAGAGGTGCTCGCGCCACTTGCGGTCCAGCACCGACAGCATCACGCGGCGCTCGAGCTCGCGCATGCCGCCCTCGCCGGCGATCTCGTTGATCTGCTGCTCCCGCTGCGCGTACGCGTCGCGCGCGTCCTGCAGGAGCGCCTCGAGCAGTTCCTCCCGACCCAGATCGGACTCGCCGGCCTCGGCCGCCCCGACGAGCTCGTGATGGTCGATGCCGACCGGGTACAGCGTCTTCAGCGCCGTCCACAGCTGCTCGAGATCCCAGTCCTCGACATAGCCCTCGGCGGTGGCACCGTTGACGTAGGCGGTGACCACGTCCGTGATCATCGCCTCGACCTGGCCCTCGAGGTCCTCGCCCTCGAGGATGCGGCGCCGCTCGTCGTAGATGACCGTGCGCTGCTGGTTCATCACCTCGTCGTACTTGAGGACGTTCTTGCGGATCTCGAAGTTCTGCTGCTCGACCTGCGTCTGCGCACTCTTGATCGCCTTCGAGACCATCTTGGCCTCGATCGGGACGTCGTCGGGCAGGTTCAGGCGCGTCATGATCGACTCGAGCGCGGCGCCGTTGAAGCGGCGCATCAACTCGTCACCGAGCGACAGGTAGAAGCGGGACTCGCCCGGATCGCCCTGACGGCCGGAACGACCGCGCAGCTGGTTGTCGATCCGGCGGGACTCGTGCCGCTCCGTACCGAGGACGTAGAGACCGCCCGCGTCACGGACCTTGTCGGCGTCCGCCTTCACCTCGGCCTTGACCTTGTCGAGGACGCCCTCCCACGCCGCCTCGTACTCCTCCGGGTTGTGCACCGGGTCGAGGCCCTGCTTGCGCAGCACGATGTCCGCGATGATGTCGGGGTTGCCGCCCAGCACGACGTCGGTGCCACGACCGGCCATGTTGGTCGCGACGGTGACGGCGCCGGAGCGGCCGGCCTCGGCGACGATGGTCGCCTCCTGCTCGTGGAACTTCGCGTTGAGCACGTTGTGCGCCACACCGCGCTTGGTGAACTGCCGCGACAGGTACTCCGAGCGCTCGACGCTCGTGGTGCCGATGAGGACCGGCTGGCCCTTCTCGTGCCGCTCGACGACGTCGTCGACGACCGCGTTGAACTTGGCTTCCTCGGTCTTGTAGATCAGGTCACCCTGATCGACGCGGGCCAGCGGTCGGTTCGTCGGGATCGGGATGACACCCAGGCCGTACGTCTGGTGCAGCTCGGCGGCCTCGGTCTCGGCCGTACCGGTCATGCCCGACAGCTTGTCGTACAGGCGGAAGTAGTTCTGCAGCGTGATGGTCGCGAGGGTCTGGTTCTCGGCCTTGATCTCGACCCGTTCCTTGGCCTCGATCGCCTGGTGCATGCCCTCGTTGTAGCGGCGGCCGACGAGGATGCGTCCGGTGAACTCGTCGACGATGATGACCTCGCCGTCGCGGACGATGTAGTCCTTGTCGCGCTGGTAGAGCTCCTTCGCCTTGATGGCGTTGTTCAGGTAGCTCACCAGCGGCGAGTTCGCAGCCTCGTACAGGTTGTCGATGCCGAGCTGGTCCTCGACGAACTCGACGCCGGCCTCGTGCACGCCGATCGTGCGCTTCTTGATGTCGACCTCGTAGTGGACGTCCCGCTTGAGCAGCGGCGCGATGCGCGCGAACTCGCTGTACCACTTGCTGGACGCGTCGGCCGGACCCGAGATGATCAGCGGGGTGCGGGCCTCGTCGATGAGGATCGAGTCCACCTCGTCGACGACAGCGAAGTTGTGCCCACGCTGCACCAGGTCGTCGAGGGTGTGCGTCATGTTGTCGCGCAGGTAGTCGAAGCCGAACTCGTTGTTCGTGCCGTACGTGATGTCGGCGGCGTACGCCTTGCGGCGCTGCGCCGGCGTCATGCCGGACAGGATCACGTCCACCTCGAGCCCGAGGAAGCGGTGGACGCGGCCCATCCACTCCGAGTCGCGCCGGGCGAGGTAGTCGTTGACGGTGACCACATGCACGCCGTCACCGGAGATCGCGTTGAGATACGCCGGGAGCACACAGGTCAGGGTCTTGCCCTCACCGGTCTTCATCTCGGCGACATTGCCGAAGTGCAGTGCCGCGCCGCCCATGATCTGGACCTCGAAGTGCCGCTGACTCAGCACACGGCTCGCGGCCTCGCGGGCGACCGCGAACGCCTCGGGGAGCATCTCGTCGAGCGTCTCGCCGTCGGCGTAGCGCTTCTTGAATTCGTCGGTCTTGGCCCGCAGCTGCTCGTCGGACAGCGCCTCCACATCGGGAGAGAGGGAGGAAACATGGTCGGCGATCTGCTTGAGCCGCTTGACCATGCGACCTTCACCTACACGGAGCAGCTTCGATAGCGACAGTGACGGCACGGTCCTCTTTGTCCTCAATCCAGGTGGCGGAATCGGGTGTCGGTTACCCGACAAACGGAATCCGGCCGAGGTCGGGCGACCCCAGCCGGATCCCATGGTATGCGTAATCACGGTCGGACGAGTAGACCGACCGCCCGCGATGTCACGCCAGGCGTATCAATCCGTAGTCGAACGCGTGGCGGCGGTACACGACAGAAGGCCGATCGGTCTCCTTGTCGTGGAACAGGTAGAAGTCGTGTCCGACCAGTTCCATCTCGTAGAGCGCGTCGTCGACGGTCATCGGTTCGGCCGAGTGCACCTTCGTGCGCACGATCTGTCCCGGACCGGGCGGAGCCTCGCCGTCCAGGGAGAGTCCGTGATCGATCGCCAACGTGTCGTCCCGCGCCAGCGCGGCGGTGGCCTGCGCGACGGAGACCGGCGTCTTCTCGCCGTAATGGACCTTGCGACGATCCTTCGTCCGACGCAATCGACTTTCCAGCTTGGCAGTCACTGATTCGAATGCCGCATAGAAACTGTCCGCACTCGCTTCGGCGCGGACGACCGGCCCCTTGCCGCGAGCCGTGATCTCGACCCGCTGGCAACTCTTGGCCTGTCGGCGATTGCGTTCGTGCTGGAGTTCCACATCGAAGTGGTAGATGGTGGGATCGAAGCGCTCGAGTCGTGCGAGCTTCTCGGAAACGTAGACCCGGAAGTGATCCGGAACCTCGACGTTCCGTCCTTTGACGACGATTTCGGCGTTGTTGGCGTCCGATGGAACTTGCGCCTCCGTGGTGTCCTCATCAACGAAGACCGAGGCATTTGCAGGGGTCGTCACTCGTACCTCCCGATTAACGGCCGGCTCACCTCGTGAGACCGGCGAGTTCGATCTCGACCGGGCGGGGAACCACCCGGCATCAGAACGTGAAATATCACCTCCCACCTGTGACTTCGGGTGTGAACGCGACGCTAGTACGTAACCGCCCCGTGTGCCACTGTTCAGCCGTAATTCACGGGTGTGTCGTCCGAGACATCCGCCCGGAACGCCCGAATCCGCAGGACACGGCGTGGAGACCGCTCACGCCGCGGCGACGACGAGCACCGCCGCCACCCGCACCCCGGCCGCACCGAGCGCGCGAACGGATTCCGCCGCGGTGGCGCCGGTCGTGACGACGTCGTCGACGATGACCACCTCGGCGCCTCGTCGCCCCGCCGCGGAGCGGTCGTCTCGCGCCGATTCCGACACCCGGATCCGGCCGGCGAGGTTCTCCTGCCGCTGCGCCGCTGACAGCCCGACGGAGTCGCGCACGCCCCGGCGCATCGACAGTGCCGGCCACACCCGGCAGTCCGTTCCCAGCGCGCGGGCCGCGACACGCGCCGAGCGCAGCACCGGGTCACCACCCCGGCTACGGGCGGCGCGGGCACGGGTCGGAGCCGGCACCAGGCACAGCGGCGCCGCACCCGGCGGGGCCAACTCCCCCCACCGGCGCAGGGTCACGACCGCGCCGGCCAGGGCGAGCCCGATCGGCGCGGCGAGATCCCGGCGACCCCGCTCCTTCCCGGCGATGACCGCGCCGCGACGCGGTCCCGAGTACGGTCCGAGCGCCCACACCGGAACGCCCGGGTCCACGCGGGTGCTCACCGCGACGGGTACGTCGGCCAGCGCCCGCCGACACCGCTCACACCACGCGGAACCGGGATCACCACAACCGCCGCACTCGGCGGGGAGGACGAGGTCGAGGAGCGCGCGCACGGCGGCCAGTGTGCCCGCTGCCGCCGACAGGTTCGGCGGCTCAGCCCGGTACGACCGGGATCGCCTGCGACCCGGTCAGGCCGGGCACCTCACGCCAGTACCGATCACCGGCCGGGTCGTTGTTGTTGAGTTGGAAGACCGCACGCGCATCGGCGACGTACTCGGTGGTCAGCGTGGCATCGACAGCTCTGACCGGCGACGTGAGGTTCCGGCTGGGCAGCGGATCCATCCGCGACCCGTCCACCGCCAACTGCACGACCGGGACGTCGGAACCCTCGCGGACTACGACGACCGTGTCGGCCGTGCTCCAGTCGAGCGCGACCGCGGGGCCGCCCAGCCCGTGCGCGATCGCCCGCGGACTGGTCAGCGAGTACTCGCCGTCCGGCGTCCGCATCACCGTCGCGACGTAGACCTTGCCGTCGACGATCAGTGCGGCACGCACGCCGTCCCGGGACAGGCGCAGCTCCGTGATCGGACCGCCCAGCGCGGTGATGGCGCCGGTCTCGACGGGCGTCGTGGTGAGCTTGCCGGTACCCGTCTCCCGGACCACCCGCACCACCGCGGATTCGTTCACCACCGCCCACGCGGTGGACCCGTCGAGCGCCCACGTGGGCCGGGTGATCGTCTGCGCCTCGAGGGCTGTGGCGACGTTGCCGTCGTACGTCCCCACGACGAGCGCCGTCTGCGGTTCCGGCGCCGGCCGCCGTGTCTCCGCCACCGCCGCCGCGAGCGCTCCGTCCCGCGACAGCGCAACCGAACGCAGGTTGTCCGACGCGCCGAAGTAGCCCGGCACCGGGTTCACGGCGGCGTCGGCGACGCTGACCAGCCCGCCGCCACGCAGGGCGTGGAGCCCGACCGAGGCACTCGACGTCGCGAGCGGATTGAGCGATCCGACGTCGGCGATCGTCCACCCGTTGGGGTAGCGCTCGTCGAGCGGCTGGCCGTCGGCCAGCAGGTCGTACGGGCCCGAGATGTCGGCGTTGGCCAGCGTCCAGACCACTTGTGCGGCAAGGAGTTCCCGCGACTGCGCGTTCATCCGGCCGAGTCCCTGGAAGTCCACCCGGACTCCCCCGAGCCCGACGCCGACCTGGGACGCTCGCCCGTCGGCCTTCGTGATGGGGCCGAGCACCGAGACCCCGGAACCGAGTTCGTTGCGGACCGCCCCCGCGAGCGATGGCTTCGGCCCGTCGATGAGCAGCCCGATCAGCTGGGTCACCATCTGGTCCTGGCTCGACGAGATCCACCGGGGATCCGGCACCACCGTCTGCGCGGTCGGATCGAGGAAGTACAGCGACTTGCGCTGATACGAGTTGAGGAACTGCGGGCGGTCCATGATCACACCGTTCGGCAGGTCGTCGATGCGCCATTCGCCGTCGACCTTCACCCAGCTGAACTTCGCCTCGTACTGGCCCTCCTGGGCCTGATACAGGCCGCCCGGTTCGAGCTGCCCCACCCGGTTGGCCCGGATGGTGTAGACTGCGCGGTTCGCGTTGCGCGACTCGGTGATGAGGTCGATCTTGTCGACGATCGTCGCGCTCGCAGCGTCGTCCCAACGGGCCGACATGTCCTTGGTGAGGTACTGACGCGCGGCGAGGTGCCGGTTCGCCGGGTCCGTGCTCGCCTTGACGAAGTCCCGCAGCAGCAGATCCGGCTCACGCCCCGACGCCGGGGCCTCGACGCTGGTGCTTGCCGGCGCCCGCTCGATCGTGCCGATCGCCTGCGGCGCCGACGAGTCCGGCAGGTTCGCGCAGCCCGCGGCGAGGAGCGTGAGCGATGCCAGGACCGCCACCCTCCCCGCGCGCACGCGGCTCACGATTCGCGCTCCCGCACCTTGGGTACGGTCGGGGCATCGTCCGGATCGGGCTGCGCCACCGCCGGAGACGCCTCGGCGGGCTCGGACGGTTCGACCTTCGACGCGGCCGGTTCGGCCTTCGACGCAGCCGCGCCGGGAACACCGGGCTCGGCCCGCATCGCGACCTCCGCCCGCGTTCCGGGCAGCGGCCGACCCTGGACCAGCTTGCCGCCACCGGGTTTGAGGGGAAGCGGACTGCGCGTGACCTTGCGTCCGCGCACGCGCGGCAACGTCAGCCGGAAGCACGCGCCCTGGCCCGGCTCACCCCACGCCTCGAGCGTGCCGTTGTGCAGATTCGCGTCCTCGACGCTGATCGCCAGGCCCAATCCGGTGCCGCCGGACCGGCGGACGCGGGAGGGATCCGACCGCCAGAACCGGTTGAACACCAGTTTCTCCTCCCCCGGACGCAGACCGACACCCTGGTCGCGCACGATGAAGGCCGCGGCCTCGTCGTCCGCACGCAGCCGCAGCAGCACCGGCTTGCCCTCGCCGTGGTCGATCGCGTTCGCGAGCAGGTTCCGCAGGATGCGCTCGACGCGCCGCGGATCGACCTCGGCGACAACCGGCTCCTCGGGCAGATCGACGATGAGCTCGGTCGACGTCTCCTTGGCCAGGTGGCGGACGGTCGACACCGCAGCACGCGCGCACATCCGCAGATCCAGCTGCTCGGCCGCCAGTTCCGCGACACCGGCGTCGTGCCGGGAGATCTCGAGCAGGTCGCCGAGCAGGCTCTCGAACCGGTCCAGCTCCGCGACCAGCAGCTCGGACGAACGCTTGAGCACGGGGTCCAGGTCGTCGCTGCTGTCGTGGATGAGGTCGGCAGCCATACGGACGGTCGTCAGCGGTGTCCTGAGCTCGTGGCTCACGTCGGAGGTGAACCGCTTCTGCAGGTTGCCGAATTCCTCGGGCTGCGTGATCTGCTTCGACAGGCTCTCGGCCATCTCGTTGAACGACATCGCCAGACGCGCCATGTCGTCCTCGCCGCGCACCGGCATGCGTTCCTTGAGCCGGCCGTCGGCGAAGCGCACCGCGATGCGCGACGCCGACCGGATCGGCAGGACCACCTGGCGTGCGACCAGCATCGAGATCGCGGCGAGTAGCACCGCCAGCACCGCACCGCCGATCAGCATCGTGCCCCGCACGAGCGAGAGGCTGCGGTCCTCGCTGGCCAGCGGGAACACCAGGTACAGCTCGAGCGTGGAGATGTCCGAGGAGGTGGGGCTACCGATGATCAGCGCTGGACCGGAGTACCCGTTGGGGTCGGCGACCGTCGCGAACTGGTAGCTGATCTGGTTCGCGTGCACGAAGTCCCGCAGGCTCGGCGGGATCTGGTCGGCCGGCCCGCTGGACGTGGGTTCACGCGGTCCGTCACCCGGCACGATGAGCACCGGATCGAAGGTCCCGGCGGAACCGGACGTCTGACCACCGTCGGACTCCCGATTGGTCAGCGCCAGACGCGCGGCGTCCAACCGCACCTTGAGGGATCCGCTGTCGTCGGCGCCGGCGAGCTGCGCCTCGACCGTGCTGCGGGCACGGTCCATCTCCTCGGTGGCGGCGGTGATCTTCGCCTCGAGGAGTCGATCGGTGATCTGGCTGGTGAGCACCACACCCAGAATCGTGATCACGATCAAGGACAGCGACAGGGTCGACACGACGACCCGAAGCTGGAGAGACCGACGCCAAGCGTGGGCAAGCCAATTACCCCACGCCCGACACCAGCGGATCAGCGGCGCAAAGAGTCTGTTGACACGCCGCCGCTTCCGGCCGGCACCGATCACGGCGGTCCGGCCTTGTAGCCGACACCCCTGACCGTCAGCACTACCTCGGGGTTCTCAGGATCCTTCTCGACCTTCGCGCGCAGTCGCTGCACGTGCACGTTCACCAGACGGGTGTCGGCGGCGTGCCGGTATCCCCACACCTGCTCGAGGAGAACCTCGCGGGTGAACACCTGGCGCGGCTTGCGTGCGAGCGCGACCAGCAGATCGAACTCGAGCGGCGTGAGCGAGATGAGCGCGTTGTCCCGCGTCACCTTGTGCGCCGGCACGTCGATCATGATATCGCCGATGCTGAGGACCTCGGCGGGCTCCTCCTCGGTGCGGCGCAGCCGCGCGCGCACCCGCGCCACCAGTTCCTTCGGCTTGAACGGCTTCATGATGTAGTCGTCGGCGCCGGACTCGAGGCCCAGGACGACGTCGACGGTGTCCGTCTTCGCGGTGAGCATGACGATCGGGACACCCGACTCGGCGCGCAGCACGCGGCACACGTCGATACCGTTCATGCCCGGAAGCATCAGGTCCAGGAGGACCAGATCGGGGCGGGTCTCACGAACGGCCGTCAGTGCCTGGCTGCCGTCGCCCACCACGTAAGGCTCGAATCCCTCACCGCGGAGCACGATGGTGAGCATCTCCGCGAGCGCCGTGTCATCGTCGACAACCAGAATCCTTGGCTTCATATCCCTATCGTTACATCTTCGAGGCTGCGAAATGTGGAAAGGAGCGTGTACTCCTACGGCGTGCCGCTCAATGTTTCTGCGGCGTACCGTCCCGCTGCTGCAAGAGTGCCAGTTTATCGGCCAGAATGCCCGGATCGGCGTCGGGAGCGATCGTCCACCACGACGAGTACCAATCCGCGGCGGCCAACTCCCGGTAGACCGCACCGGTGCGGGCCTGCAGTCCGCTGTCCTTCTCGTACGCGTCCAGTGCCCGCGCACTGTCCTCTGCCTCGCGTCGCCGGGCCCGCTCCTCCGCGAGCGCGACGGGCACGTCCAGGTACATCTGCAGGTCCGGGCGCGGCAACCCGAGGCGGTCGAACTCGAGGTCCGCGATCCACGCCGCGAACTCACCGTCGCCGTGCTGGTGCAGCCGGGCCGCCCCGTAGGCCGCGTTGGAGGCGACGTAGCGGTCCAGGATGACCAGGTCGTTCGCGGCGACGAGCCCGCGTAGCTGCTCGGCCGCGCCGGCCCGGTCGAGCGCGAACATCACAGCCATCGCATGGACCGAGTCGGCCAGGTCGCCGTGCGCACCCTTGAGCGCCTCCGACGCCAGGTCGGCGTGGATCGACGCGCCGTAGCGGGGGAAGTCGAGCGTGGCGACCCGCAGGCCCCGCTGCTCGAGCCGGGCGACGACCTTGCCGACGAGCGTGCGCTTCCCGGCGCCGTCGAGCCCTTCCAGGGCGATGAGAGTTCCCACGGTCGCCGAGCCTATCGGTGCTCGCGGCGCGGCCGGGTGACCACGTCGTGGGAGGGCGGTCACAGTGGGGCTCCGCCGTCGACCGGTGATGTCCGCCGCACGGACGGCCGCGGCCGGGGACGGCAATGCCCGTCCCCGGCCGCGGCTGACGCCGTTCGGTCCGGATCAGTACCGGTAGTGCTCGGGCTTGTACGGGCCCTCGACGTCGACGCCGATGTACTCGGCCTGGTCCTTCGTCAGCTTGGTGATCGAGCCACCGAGCGCCTCGACGTGGATCTTGGCGACCTTCTCGTCGAGGTGCTTGGGCAGGCGGTAGACCTCGTTGTCGTACTCGTCCGGCTTCGTCCACAGCTCGATCTGCGCGATCGTCTGGTTCGCGAACGAGTTCGACATCACGAACGACGGGTGGCCGGTGGCGTTGCCCAGGTTCAGCAGGCGCCCCTCGGACAGCACGATGATCGAGTGGCCGTCGGCGAATCGGAACTCGTCGACCTGCGGCTTGATGTTGATCCGCGTGACCTCCGGCGAACGCTCGAGCGTCGCCATGTCGATCTCGTTGTCGAAGTGGCCGATGTTGCCCAGGATCGCCTGGTGCTTCATCTGCTTCATGTGCTCGAAGGAGATGATGTCCTTGTTGCCCGTCGCGGTGATGACGATGTCGGCCTCGCCGATGAACTCCTCGACGGTCTTGACGTCGAAGCCGTCCATCATCGCCTGCAGCGCGTTGATCGGGTCGATCTCGGTGACCGTGACGCGCGCACCCTGGCCGCGCAGCGCCTCGGCGCAGCCCTTGCCGACGTCGCCGTAGCCGCACACCAGCGCCGCCTTGCCACCGATCAGCACGTCGGTGCCGCGGTTGATGCCGTCGAGCAGCGAGTGGCGGGTGCCGTACTTGTTGTCGAACTTGCTCTTGGTGACCGAGTCGTTGACGTTGATCGCCGGGAACACCAGTTCACCGGCCGCCGCGAACTGGTACAGCCGCAGCACGCCGGTGGTGGTCTCCTCGGTGACGCCCTTCACGGACTCGGCGATCGCGGTCCACTTGCCGCCGTCGGCCTCGAGCGACTTGCGCAGCAGCGCGAGGAACACCTTGTACTCGTCGGAGTCGTGCTCGTCGTCGGTGGGCGGGACGACGCCGGCCTTCTCGTACTGCGCGCCGCGCAGCACCAGCATCGTGGCGTCGCCGCCGTCGTCGAGGATCATGTTCGCGGTCGTGCCCGGCCACGTGAGCATCTGCTCGGCCGCCCACCAGTACTCCTCGAGGGTCTCGCCCTTCCAGGCGAAGACCGGGACGCCCTTGGGCTCCTCCGGCGTGCCGTGCGGGCCGACGACGACGGCCGCGGCCGCATGGTCCTGCGTCGAGAAGATGTTGCACGACGCCCATCGAACTTCGGCACCGAGCGCGACCAGGGTCTCGATCAGGACCGCGGTCTGGATGGTCATGTGGAGCGAGCCCGAGACGCGAGCGCCCTTGAGCGGCAGGACATCCGCGTACTCACGCCGCAGCGCCATCAGACCGGGCATCTCGTGCTCGGCGAGACGGATCTCCTTGCGACCGAACTCCGCGAGTGACAGGTCCGCCACCTTGAAGTCGATACCGTTACGGTGCTCTGCCACCGGGCCCGATGAAACTGAGGTCGTCATGCTGCCTCTCCTGTTAACCGTCTGGGATCCCCCCAGGCTATCGGGTGACGGTCTCGGCCGGGGACGGGCAGCCCCTCACACCCGTGTCACGACGTCCACGAACGGCGACAGGAGCGCCGCCAACTCCTGCGCATCGTCACGATCCGATGTCGGCGGCATCGAGATGTAACTGAGCGCGACCCGAACGACACCGCGGGCCAGGATCATCGCGTCGGCGTCCGACGCCTGGATCCAGCTCCGCCGGAACGTCTCCGCCAACCGCTCCGACGCGCGTTCGACCAGCGGGGCGCTGTCCGTCGTGACGATCCGCAGCAGATCCGGCTTGGCGACGCCGCTGCGCAGCGACCCCACCAGCGGATCGGCGCCGCTGGCCTGGAAGAACACGGTGAAGCCGTCGACGAGGGCGGCGCGCGCGTCGCCGACGTGTGCGTAGACGGCCGTGGCGACCGCGTCGACGAACTGGTCGACGAGGCGCAGCGCGTACCCCTCGGCGAGCCCCTGCCGGTTTCCGAACTCGTTGTACAGCGTCTGCCTGCTCACCCCCACCGCGGCCGCGACGTCCGACATCGTCACGGCGGACCAGTCCCGCTCGAGCAGGAGATCGCGGACCGCGCCGAGAATCGATTCCCGCAGCAACAGCCGGGACGCCTCCGGGTACGGCATCCGGGCACCTGACTCGCTCATGGCGTCGAGCCTAGAGACTTCCCTCAGCTTCGTTCGACCTCGACCATGAAGAAGTCTTCCTTGGCGGCACCGCAGTCGGGGCACCGCCAGTCGTCGGGGATGTCCTCCCACCGGGTACCGGGCGCGATGCCCTCGTCCGGCCAGCCGAGTTCCTCGTCGTACTCGAATCCGCACTGCACACACTGGTAGAGCTTGTAGTCCTTCATGATCACCGTCCCTGTCCCCCGTCACACGGGTTCGAAATCGATCTTCTCCCTGACCCCGCAGTCGGGGCAGCACCAGTCGTCCGGCACCGACTCCCACACCGTGCCGGCCGGGAATCCCTCACGGGGCGCGCCGACCGACTCGTCGAACACGTACTCGCACACCGGACACCGATACGCGCTCATGCCGCCCCTCCCCCGGTCCCGTACGCCGCGAGCAACTTCTCGCGCTTGCGCGGCTGCAGATTCGCCTTGGTGATGTCGCCGTCGTAGTGGTCGAGGACGCGCTGGTCCATCACCGCGCGCCACAGCGGCGGGACGTACGCGAGCATGATCATCCCGGCGTACCCGGTCGGCAGGTTCGGGGCAATGTCCATGCTGCGCAACGTCTGATAGCGCCGCGTCGGGTTCGCATGGTGGTCGCTGTGCCGTTGCAGGTGGTACAGGAAGATGTTGGTGCAGATGTGATCGCTGTTCCAGCTGTGCGCCGGCGAGCAGCGCTCGTACCGCCCGCTGTCGGTGCGCCCGCGCAGCAGGCCGTAGTGCTCGAGGTAGTTCACGGTCTCGAGGAGCGTGAAGCCGAACACCGCCTGCAGCACCAGATACGGCGCCACCTCCCAGCCGAACACCCCGATCAGCACCCCGAAGAGCACCACCGACATCAGCCACGCGTTGAGCACGTCGTTGTGAATCGTCCACGGCCCCTTGCCCAGCCGCTCCAGACGGGCCCTCTCCAGGCGCCACGCCGACGCGAGGCTGCCCCACACGCTGCGCGGTAGGAACGCCCAGAAGCTCTCTCCGAAGCGCGAACTCGCGGGGTCCTCGGGCGTCGCGACCCGCACGTGGTGACCACGGTTGTGTTCGATGTAGAAGTGCCCGTAGAACGACTGCGCCAGCGTGATCTTCGACAGCCAGCGTTCCAGATCGTCCTTCTTGTGCCCCAGTTCGTGGGCGGTGTTGATGCCGATGCCGGCCACGCACCCGACGCTGATCGCGAGTCCGATCTTGGACACCACGCCGAGGCCGCCGTCGATCCCGAGCCAGCCCAGGTCGTCGGCCGACCACAGGTAGCACGCGACGACGAGCGTGAGGAACTGGAACGGGATGTAGGCGTACGTGCACCAGCGGTAGTAGCGGTCGTTCTCGAGTTGCTCGATCATCTCGTCGGGCGGGTTCTGACCGTCGGCACCGAACCAGAGATCCAGAATCGGCAGCAGGCCGTAGACCAGCAGCGGCCCGATCCACCACCACACGGGCGCGACGGCGTCGAGTCCCGCCCGGTCGGTGAGCCACACGAGGCCCATCGCGACGAAGATCGCGGTGGGCGGAATCAGGCCGAGCAGCCAGAGGTAACGCTTCTTGTCCCGCCACGCCGGCGCCGGGGCGATCGGTCCCCCCACATCACTCGCCATCGTTCGTCCCCTTCCACACGACCACCCGACTATGAGCGGCGTCACTGTGGATTGGACGATACGCGGCTAGATGTATCCCGTCTAGACAAACTGATCGATTTGTAAAGTCAGGTCTCGTCGTGGGCCTCCGCCCGCGCCCGGACCCCGAGCAGCGAATGCCTCCGGCTGTAGGAGAAGTAGACGACGACGCCGATCGCCATCCACACGACGAAGCGCAGCCACGTCTCGACCGAGAGGTTGAGCATCAGCCACAGACAGGCGAGGACCGCGAGAATCGGCACCAGCGGTACGAGCGGCACCCGGAACCCGCGCGGGAGGTCGGGTCGCGTCCGGCGCAGGATGACCACGCCGATCGACACCAGCACGAACGCGAACAGGGTGCCGATGTTGACCATCTCCTCGAGCGTGCCGATCGGGAAGAAGGCCGCCAGCACTGCGACGACCACACCGACCAGCACCGTGATCCGCACCGGCGTCCCGTGTTTGCCGGTCGGAGCCAGAGACCGCGGCATGAGGCCGTCGCGCGACATCGCGAACAGCACACGGGTCTGCCCGAGCATCAGCACCATGACGACGGTGGTCAGGCCGGCGAGCGCACCGAACGAGATGAGGTTCTTCGCCCAGTCCATCCCGTTGAGCGCGAACGCCGTCGCGAGCGTCGAGTCGTCACCGGCCAACTCGGTGTAGTTCACCATTCCGGTCAGCACGAGCGACACCGCGACGTACAGCACGGTCACGATCGCGAGCGAGCCGAGAATGCCGCGGGGCAACGCCTTCTGCGGTTCCTTGGTCTCCTCTGCGGTGGTCGCGACGACGTCGAAACCGATGAACGCGAAGAACACCAGGCTGGCCGCGGCGAGCAGGCCGTACCAGCCGAACGTGCTGCCGCCCGCACCCGTGATGTACGAGAACAGCGACTGGTGGATGCCCTCTCCCGTCGACCCCGACTCGGACGGCGGAATGTAGGGCGAGTAGTTGGAGGACTTGATGAAGAAGGCGCCGACCACCACCACGAACAGCACCACGGCGACCTTGATCGCGGTGATCACCGCCGACACTCGGGACGAGAGCTTGGTGCCGGTCGCCAGGAGCACCGTGATGATCGCGATGATCAAGACGGCACCCCAGTCGACCTCGTGCGATCCGATGTGGAACACCGGGCTCGAACTCCCCAGCACCTCACCGAGATACAGCGACCAACCCTTCGCCACCACCGACGCGGCGAGCGCGAACTCGAGGATGAGGTCCCAGCCGATGATCCAGGCGACGAACTCGCCGAACGTGGCGTACGAGAAGGTGTACGCGCTACCGGCGACCGGGACCGTGGACGCGAACTCCGCGTAGCACAGCGCGGCGAGCGCGCACGCGACAGCCGCGAACACGAATGCCAGCGAGACCGACGGCCCAGCGACGTTGCCGGCGGTTCGTGCGGTGAGAGTGAAGATGCCCGCGCCGATCACGACCGCGACGCCGAACACGGTCAGGTCCCACGCGGTGAGGTCCTTGCGGAGCTTGGTCTCGGGCTCGTCCGTTTCGAGGATCGATTGTTCGACCGACTTGGTACGGAACAGTCCTGAGCGAGCGTTCCGGGAACGCCCCGGCACGGCCTTCCGGTCCGGTGTCGCCATCACTGCCTCCTCGGGAGGTTGGGATGGTCGTCAGCCTATGCCGGGAGACCGGTGTCAGCACGGTTTCCGAAACGGCTAGTCGCCCAAGGCGCGGTACAGATCCGGTTCGATGTAGATCAGCCGGGCCGCCGGAACCGCGGCGCGGATGCGGACCTCGGCTTCGTCGATCGCCGCCGCGACGTCCTCGATCCCGGAGCCCGGCGCGATGCCCACCTTGGCCGCCACCAGGATCTCCTCGGGACCGAGGTACTGGGTGCGGCAGTGGATCACACGATCGATCCGGACACCGTCGACGAGCGCGCTCAGGATCCGGTCCTCCTCGTCCTGGGTGGCCCCTTCACCGATCAGCAGGCTCTTCATCTCGATGATCAGGACGATCGCGATGATGCCCAGCAGCGCACCGATGCACAGGGTGCCGATGCCGTCCCACACCGGGTCGCCGGTGAGCATCGTGAGCCCGACACCACCGAGCGCCAGCACCAGTCCGATCAGGGCACCGGTGTCCTCCAGGAGGACGACGGGCAGTTCGGGTGTGCGGGAGGTGCGGATGAAGCCCCACCAGCTCGTGTCGCCCTTGAGCGGGCGCGATTCGCCGATCGCGGTGACGAAGCTGTACGTCTCGAGCGCGATCGCCACCAGCAGGATGACGACGGCCACGATCGGTGACGACAGGTCCTCGGGGTGCTGGATCTTGTGGATGCCCTCGTAGATCGCGAACAGCGAACCCAGGGTGAACAGCACCAGGGCCACGACGAAGGAGTAGAAGTACCGGTTGCGGCCGTAGCCGAACTGGTGGAGTTTGTCGGCCTGCTTCTCGGCGCGGTTCTGGCCGAACAGCAGCAGTCCCTGGTTGGACGTGTCGGCCACCGAGTGAACCGATTCCGCGAGCATGGACGACGACCCGGTGATCAGGAAGCCGGTGAACTTGGCCACCGCGATTCCCGCGTTCGCGGTCAGTGCAGCAAAGATCGCCTTCTTACTCCCGCTTGCCGACACCGGCCACTCCTCTCGTCGCTTTCGAGCGGCTCACCGGCCGCGTGATCACCCAGGACGGCGGCGGGCCGCGCCGTCACACCCGGACGATCCCCACTCCGGCGCGGAACAGCTGGGTGTCCTCGGCACAGGCCTGGATGTGAACCTCGCTGTCCGAGGCAGAGATCCAGGCCGCTGCGCCACGCTCGAGCATGAGCGACTGCGATCCACACCCCAGCTTGGCCGCGCCCGAGGTGCACAGCACGATCTGTGGGCCGTCCGGTTCGAAGCAGGTCGCCGCGCCGGCGCCGCCCCCGGAGGCGTCGAGGTCGATGCGGGACAACCGGAACTCGGGCGCCGGGGTCTCGTAGGCGACCTCGCCGTCGCGCTCGGTCCCGACGGGCGTCAGGACCGGGACGTCGACGGTGTCGAAGTCGAGGACACGCAACAACTCCGGAACGTCGACATGCTTCGGGGTGAGCCCGCCCCGCAGGACGTTGTCCGAGTTCGCCATGATCTCCACGGCCGTGCCGTGAAGGTACGCGTGCAGGTTCCCGGCATCGAGGAACAACCCCTGCCCCGGGTCGAGCGTCACCCGATTGAGCAGCAACGACGCCAGGACGCCCGCGTCGCCCGGGTAGCCCTCGCTGAGTTCGAGTGCGGTCCGGGCCTCCTGCGCGAACTCGATCTCACCGGCGTCGGTGTTCGACAGGTAGGCGACACAGCCGTCGAGTACCGCCGGCAGCAACGTCGCGAGAGCCTGCGCGGGCAGCGTGATCCACGTGGTGAACAGTGCGCGCAGGCCTCCCGAATCAGGTTGTCCTGCAAGCAGACCGACGTACGGTTCGAGTTCCGGGACCGCCAGGGCATCGAGGAACCGAACCGTCCGGTGCGGATCTCGGAACCCCGCGAGCGCCTCGAATCGGGTCAGCGCCACCACCAGTTCCGGCTTGTGGCTCGCGTCGCGGTAGTTCCGCTCGGCCGAGTCGACCGGGATCCCCGACGCCTCCTCGCGAGCGAATCCTTCGCGCGCCTGTTCGGCGCTCGGGTGCGCCTGCAGCGACAGCGGCTCCTCGGCCGCGAGGACCTTCAACAGGAACGGCAGGCGCTCGCCGAACTCGGCGACGCACCGCTCGCCGAGCTCTCGGGTCGGGGCGGCGTCGACGACGTCGCGCAGGGAACGGTCTCCGCCGTCCTCGATCACCCGTGCGGGATCCCCCGGATGGGCCCCCAACCACAGTTCCGCCTCCGGATGCGCGCTGGGACTCGGACGTCCGCACAGCTCCGCGAGCGCGGTCCGCGACCCCCATGCATAGG
Source organism: Prescottella agglutinans (assembly GCF_004011865.1). GTDB lineage: Bacteria > Actinomycetota > Actinomycetes > Mycobacteriales > Mycobacteriaceae > Prescottella > Prescottella agglutinans. The sequence goes on from NZ_RKLP01000001.1 coordinate 616,598, forward strand.
ACCGGAGCGCACCTTCGAGTTGGCGCACTAGTTACCACCGATCAAACGTAGGTATGCCGCGCTCATCTCGAGGCGGCCGACGAGAACTGCCATCTGCTCGATCTCCGTCCGCGTGGCGGCCGGACCCTCAGCGGTGGATCCCGGCGGACCCTGCGGGCCCGGGGCCCCCGTCTGCTCCGACGCCGCGACGACGACGTCAGCGTCGGGCAGCACCGCAACCCTGCGATCGACGACCGGCCGGTCCGCCTCCGCAGCGAAGACGAACACGCGCAGCGGCATGCCGGGCACCGGGCCGTCGAGCTGCTCGTCGTGGAAGAACGGGTCGTACCCGGGCGGCATGGAGGCGGCCGACGAGCCGAAGCGCTGCACACCGGAGAGAACACCCGGCAGGTCCGCAGCAGCGGCGACGGCGGCGCCGCACCGCAGCAGGATCTCGCTGCCGTGCCGTGCCAGGTGCGTGGTCACGCGGGTGTCGCCGGCAAGGACGACGCGTCGGCCCTGCATCCGCACCGCGAGCGACTTCGCGGGGTTGTGGAAGACCTCGTTGCGCGGGTGGTCGCGCAACGCCTCGTCGTCCAGAGCGTCCGCGAGACGGCCCAGGTCGGGGCACACCTTCGCCGCACGCTCGGCGTCGATCGCGATCAGGACCGCGAGAAAGGCCGCGAGGTACCGCAGCAGACCGTGGTGGTGGGGAACCGCCACGCGCGGCGGGAGTACCGTCGCGCGCCCCGCGCCCGCGGCCCGCAACGGGCCCTCGTCGGGGGCCGCGACCACTACCTCCGCGCCGCGCCGCAGCGCGCGGTCGACGGACTCGACCAGCCGCGGGTCACCGGCGTCGTCGCCGGCCACCACCACGACGTCCAGGGGCCCGACCCACAGCGGGGTGTCCCCGCTTTCCACCAGGGGGATGCCGATCCGGCCACCGACCGCCGCGGTGACCAGTTCGGCGGCGCGGGAGGCCGGGCCTTCACCGGTGACGAGCACCACGCTGCGCGGTTGCAGACCCTGCAGGCGCGCGAAGCCGTCCTCCTCCACAGCCGCCTGGGTGGCGCGGATCTGCGCGCCGCCGAGCGCCGCGAATCGGAGCGAGCCGTCGACGTCCGCGGCCAGCAGTGCATCGACGTCATCGAGATCGAGCAGAGACGACGGAGCTGTCATGACGGACACACCTCCCTTTCTCCCACTCCCTGTCCCCCCGACGAGTTCAGGTGACTCGAGTATCCCAGCAATTCACCGACTAGGCGCGCACAGCTGCGAGGATCTCGTCGACGAGTGCATCGACGTCCGCCGGCGTGCGCGCCTCGACGTTCAGGCGCAGCAGGGGCTCGGTGTTGGACGCGCGCAGGTTGAACCACGCGCCGTCCGGCAGATCGACGGTGACGCCGTCGAGGCGGTCGACGGACACCGCGCGATCCGCGAAGAGGTCGACGACGGCGGCGGTCCGCTCGGCGGCGTCCGCGACGGTCGAGTTGATCTCGCCGGAGGCCGCGTATCCCTCGTACGACTGCATCAGCTCCGACAGCGGGCGGTCCTGTTCGCCGAGCGCCGCCAGCACGTGCAGCGCCGCGAGCATGCCCGAGTCGGCACCCCAGAAGTCGCGGAAGTAGTAGTGCGCGGAGTGCTCGCCACCGAACACCGCACCGGTCTCGGCCATCTGCTGCTTGATGAACGAATGGCCGACGCGGGTGCGCACGGCGGTGCCCCCGAGCTTCTCCACCAGTTCGGGGACGAACCGGGACGTGATCAGGTTGTGGATGATCGTGCCGCCCGGCTCCTTCGCGAGCTCACGGTCCGCGACGAGGGCGGTCACCGCCGACGGCGAGACCGGGTTGCCCTTCTCGTCGACCACGAAGCAGCGGTCGGCGTCACCGTCGAAGGCCAGGCCGATGTCGGCGCCGGTCTCACGGACGAAGTTCTGCAGGTCCACCAGGTTGGCCGGATCGAGAGGGTTCGCCTCGTGGTTCGGGAAGCTGCCGTCGAGCTCGAAGTAGAGCGGCAGGACGGTCACCGGCATCGGGCCGAACACGGCTGGCACCGTGTGTCCGCCCATGCCGTTGCCGGCGTCGACGGCGATCTTCAGCGGCCGCAGTTCGGACAGGTTCACCAGCCCCCGCACGAAGCTCGCGTACTGCTCGAGCACGTCGTCCTCGGCGACGGTCCCGGCCGGGCCGTCGTGCGCGGGGACCCCTTCGGCGACCTCGCGGGCGATCACGGCGAGGCCGGTGTCCTGACCGACGGGCTTGGCGCCGGCCCGGCACAGCTTGATGCCGTTGTACTTGGCGGGGTTGTGGCTCGCGGTGAACATCGCACCCGGGCAGTCGAGGACTCCCGACGCGAAGTACAGCTGGTCGGTGGAGGCCAGGCCGATCTGGACCACGTCGAGGCCCTGCGCGGTCACGCCTTCCGCGAAGGCCCGCGAGAGCTCGGGTGACGAGTCGCGCATGTCGTGACCGATCGCGATCCGCGTCACACGCTCGCCCTCGGACTGCTCGTCCCGCACCAGTCGGGCGAACGACGCACCCACGTCGCGCACGAAGTCGGCATCGATCTGTTCGCCCACGACACCACGCACGTCGTAGGCCTTGATCACGGCATTCACGGATTCGACGGATCGAGCCACTGCTGGTTACTCCTGCTGTTCGTTGATGCGACAGACGTTGTTCGTCCCACCGATTGTTCGACCCGGCCGGTTGCCCGACCGAGTCGTCCCACCGAGCCTAGTGGTGAGTGCCCCGACTGCGCTTCCTGAGCGAATTGTCCGGTTCCGCAGACCGGGCTGGAGCAGGCAAGGAGCACCTGGGGACGCGTACCCGATCACGGGCACGGGGAGTGACGAACCGCTCAGTTCGCGGGATCGGGCAGGACCCGGAGGTGACCGCGACGTCCGGTGCGCGCGGTGGGCGGAGCCGACGGCGCCACCGCACCGGGCCGCGACTCGGTGGCATCGGGGCGGGGGCGCTCACCCAGTCCGGCCTCGCGGACCGCCTCGGCGAGAGCAGTGAGATCGTCCTCGTCAGGCGTGCTGGACGAGAATCCGCCCTCGTACCGCACCAGTTCCCAGCCCTTGGGTGCGGTGATCCGCGAGGCGTGGGTTTCGCACAGATCCCACGAGTGCGGCTCCGCCACCGTGGCCAGGGGCCCGACGACTGCGGTGGAATCCGAATACACGTACGTCAAGGTCGCGACAGCAGGGTTCTTGCACCCAGGTCGGCAGCATCGACGCAGTGATCTCACAAGCAAGGAGACTAGCCCCAAGTTTCGAGTTGACCTACTCGGACACACCGATACGTGGCGGCAGAACAGTGGATGGGACGGGGCCCGAGCCGAAGCGACCGGAGACGCGGCGGCGGTGATGGACAGCCGCTGTAATGTCCCCTACATGGCCAGATCTCGTCGTCCCCGCCCGCTGACATCACGATCGGTCGCGCGGCGAGGCCGGGGCATCCGCGGCCCGCTCTTCCCGCCGGGCCTGCCGGCGGCACGGACACGCGCAGAGAAGTTCGATCACCTGGTGCTGGGCGCGTTCGAACCGATCGACGCGCGCTGGCACGACCGCCTCACCAAACTCGACATCGCGGTGGACGACGTGCCCCGCATCCGGGCGATCGACCCCGATTCGGTGAACTGGCCGCCCGAAGTGGTCGCGGACGGACCGGTCCCGCTGTCGCGCCTGATCCCGGCCGGCATCGACCGCCACGGGACCGCGACGCGTGCCCGCATCGTATTGTTCCGTCGCCCAATCGAATTGCGCGCCAAGGATCCTCAGGATCTCGAGGACCTCGTTCACGACGTGCTCGTCGAACAGGTGTCGACATATCTCGGGGTCGACCCCGAGGTGATCGACCCCGATCTACCCGGGGCCGACGACTAGCACTGCAGGCGCCTGGCGCCCGTCAGATGATTCCGCGCTTGAGGCGCCGGCGCTCACGCTCGGAGAGCCCACCCCAGATGCCGAATCGCTCGTCGTTCGAGAGTGCGTACTCGAGGCATTCGCCGCGGACCTCGCACCCCATGCAGATGCGCTTGGCTTCGCGGGTGGACCCACCCTTCTCCGGAAAGAAGGCCTCGGGATCGGTCTGCGCGCACAGCGCGCGGTCCTGCCACTGCTCCTCGTCGGCCTCGAACATCTCGTCGAAACCTGGAATCAGACTCAGCTGGGGAACCGCGACCCCCAACTCGAAGTCTTCGAAGCCGGCGCCTCCCGTTGCACCCGCATCAGAATCGGTCGGCCCGTTGCCGACCACGCTCAGAGGAGTTTCGAACTCGTAGTGCTGGTAGGGCATCATCGCTCCGCCTCCTCACCATGTATTTAGCGCAGAAAATGTGAATTCATCTCGAATCGCGTTCTGCCGCTCCCACCCCGATAATCGTCCTGGCGCTCACCCGAACGATTGCTCGAGCCGAGGGTCGCTCCAAGTGAACTCGCCCCTCGAACCTGGAATGACATACATGTGATTAGACATGCCCTGGCGTGTCGGGTCAAGCTGAAACGGAAAGTCGTCTACCATCCCACACCCCCCGAGCAGCGTGGTACAACTCGGCCGAAGAGACTGCGCCGAGTGGCATGCAATACCACCGCATAGGCTTCGAGTTGTGAATGTGACTGTATTGGTTGGCGGCGTCGGAGGGGCCCGTTTCCTCCAAGGAGTTCGAAGCCTGCTCGGCGGCGCGATCGGCGACGGCGCTCCCGGGGAGACCGATCATCGAATCACCGCCGTCGTCAACGTCGGCGACGACGTGTGGATGCACGGCCTGCGGATCTGCCCGGACCTCGACACCTGCATGTACACCCTGGGCGGGGGCATCGACCCGGAGCGCGGCTGGGGTCACATCGGCGAAACCTGGAATGCCAAAGAGGAACTCGCGGCGTACGGCGCGCAGCCCGACTGGTTCGGGCTGGGTGACCGCGACATCGCGACGCATCTGATCCGCAGCCAGATGCTGCGCGCCGGATACCCGCTCTCGGCAGTCACGGCGGCGCTGTGCAATCGCTGGAAGCCCGGTGTCGCACTGCTTCCGGTGACCGACGACCGCAGCGAGACCCATGTCGTCGTCACCGCTCCCGACAGCGACGCAGATCCGTCCGGGGAACGGCAGAAGGCGATCCACTTCCAGGAATGGTGGGTCCGCTACCGGGCGCAGATACCGACGCACAGCTTCGCGTACATCGGTGCGGAGCAGGCCAAGCCTGCACCGGGCGTGCTCGAGGCGATCGAGTCCGCGGACATCGTCCTGCTGGCGCCGTCGAATCCGGTGGTCAGCATCGGGGCGATCCTCGCGGTACCCGGCATCCGCGGCGCGCTGCGGACCACCAAGGCGAAGATCGTGGGCCTGTCTCCGATCATCGGCGGAAAGCCGTTGCGCGGCATGGCCGACGAGTGTCTCGAGGTGATCGGCGTCGAGACCTCCGCCGAGGCGATCGGCCGCCACTACGGTGCCCGATCGGGCACCGGCATCCTCGACGGCTGGCTGATCCACTCCACCGACGAAGCCGACGTTCCGGGCGTCGACGTGCGCAGTGTGCCGTTGCTGATGTCCGATCCCGAGGCCACCGCCGAGATGGTCCGCGCCGCATTCGATGTTGCCGGAGTGAGCTTGTGAGCGTGCGCGACCACGGTGCCGGACGGGCGATCGAGATCCTGCCCGTCCCGGGCCTGCCCGAGTTCCGACCGGGTGACGATCTGGCCGCCGCGATCGTCGAGACCGCACCGTGGCTCACCGACGGCGACGTGCTGGTCGTCACGAGCAAGGTGTTCTCGAAGGTCGAGGGTCGGATCGTCCAGTCCCCCAGCGACCCTGACGAGCGCGATGCGGCCCGCCGTCGGCTGGTCGACCAGGAGGCGGTCCGGGTGGTGGCCCGGAAGGGGCGCACCCTCATCACCGAGAACAAGCTGGGCATCGTGCAGGCCGCCTCGGGGATCGACGGATCGAACGTCGACGGCTCCGAATTGGCGCTGCTGCCCGAGGATCCGGACGGCAGTGCGCGGAAGTTGCGCGGCGACATCAAGTCTCGGCTCGGGGTCGACGTCGCGGTCGTCGTGACGGACACCATGGGTCGGGCGTGGCGCATCGGTCAGATCGACGCCGCGATCGGTGCGGCCGGCATCCCGGTCCTGCACGCCTACGCGGGCGCGGTGGACAGCCAGGGCAACGAACTGTTCGTGACCGAGGTCGCTGTCGCCGACGAGATCGCCGCCGCAGGCGACCTCGTGAAGGGCAAGCTCGGGGGTGTGCCGGTCGCCGTCGTCCGCGGATTCGACCTCGAGGACGACGGATCGGGCGCCGACAAGCTGATCCGCCGCGGGCCCGAGGACCTGTTCTGGCTCGGCACCGCCGAGTCGTTCGAGGTGGGCCGGCGCGAGGCGCTGCTGCTGCGTCGCTCGGTGCGCGAGTTCGCCGACGAACCGGTCGACCCGGAGGCGCTGCGCGACTCGATCGCGGAGGCACTCACCGCTCCGGCCCCGCACCACACCCGCCCGGTGCGGTTCGTGTGGCTGCGCAGCCCCGACGTCCGCAAGCGTCTGCTCGACGCGATGCAGCGGCGGTGGCGCGAGGACCTCGGCGCGGACGGGATGAGCGAGGAGCGAATCGAGCGGCGCGTCGCCCGCGGCGACATCCTCTTCCGCGCCCCCGAGGTGGTGATCCCGTTCTGCGTGCCCGACGGCGCGCACGACTACCCGGACGAACGTCGCACGCGCGCCGAGTCGACGATGTTCACGGTCGCGGTGGGTGCCGCGGTGCAGGGGCTGTTGGTGTCGCTCGCGACCCGGGGCATCGGCAGCTGCTGGATCGGGTCGACGATCTTCGCCGCCGACACGGTCCGGGCCGAACTCGACCTGCCGGCGGACTGGCAGCCGCTCGGGGCGATCGCCGTCGGACACCCCACGGAACCGCTGATCCCCCGCGAACCGCAGGTTCCGGGCGACGCGCTGCTGGAGTTGTAGATGTCGGCGCGATCACTGCATGCGTCCGCCCGCGAGGCGCTCGCGCACTGGGACACCGATTCGGACGACGCGGAGTCGCTACGGCACACGATGCTGGCGTTCCTGGACTCGGCCCCGGACGGCTGCCTGCGCTCGCACGCGGCCGGGCACATCACGGCGTCGTCGCTGGTCCTCGACGAGGGCGGCGACCACGTGCTGCTGACGCTGCACCCGCGGGTGGGACGGTGGATCCAGCTCGGCGGCCACTGCGAGGAGGGCGACGACACCGTCGTCGCGGCGGCCCTGCGGGAGGCGCGGGAGGAGTCGGGCATCGAGGGGCTGCGTATCGATCCGCGGGTGCTGTCCGCGCACACGCACCCGATCACGTGTTCGCTCGGCGTCCCGACCCGGCACCTGGATCTGCGGTTCCTGGTGCGGGCACCCGGACCCGCGTCCGCCGTGCCGATCGTGATCAGCGACGAGTCCCAGGACCTGCGCTGGTTCCCCGTCGACGACCTGCCCGACGGCGCCGAGAAGGACACGATCGACCACCTGGTCCGCCTGGCCGCCGCGCGCTGAACGCGGCGGCCGGGCCGACCGGTCGACTCAGAGCAGCAGTTTCGCTGCGGTAGCCGCGACCACGTCGTCGACGCTGACGCCGGGCGCGGTCTCGACCAGGCGCAGGCCCTCGTCGGTGACGTCGAGGACGGCCATGTCGGTGATGATCCGCTGCACGCAGGCTCTGCCGGTGAGCGGCAGGGTGCACTCGTCGAGGATCTTCGGCTCGCCCTTCTTGGAGACGTGCTCCATCATCACGATGACCCGCTTGGCACCGTGGACGAGGTCCATCGCGCCGCCCATGCCCTTGACCATGTGGCCGGGGATCATCCAGTTCGCGAGGTCGCCCTCGGCGCTGACCTGCATCGCCCCGAGCACCGCGACGTCCACCTGACCACCGCGGATCATGCCGAAGGACTGCGACGAGTCGAAGTAGGACGCACCGGGCAGGACCGTGATGGTCTCCTTACCGGCGTTGATGAGTTCGGGGTCGAGTTCGTCCTCGGTGGGATACGGGCCCACGCCGAGCACCCCGTTCTCCGAGTGCAGCACGACCGTGACGTCCTCGGGGATGTAGTTCGGCACCAGGGTCGGCATGCCGATTCCGAGGTTGACGTACTGACCGTCGGATAGTTCCTGGGCGACCCGTGCAGCCATCTGCTCGCGGGTCAGCTTCTGTTCGACAACCTGAGTCATGCTCGTACCGTTCGCTTCTCGATTCCGACAGTGACCTTGCCCACGTGCACGACGCGCTGCACGTGGATTCCCGGGGTGTGGATCTGGTCGGGATCCAGCTCGCCCGGCTCGACGAGGTGCTCGACCTGAGCGATGGTGATGCGGCCCGATGCGGCCGCGGGCGGGTTGAAGTTGCGGGCGCTGCGCCGGTACACGAGGTTGCCGTGGCGGTCGCCCTTCCACGCGTGCACGAGCGCGAAGTCGGCGGCGATGCCGCGCTCCATGACGTACGTCGTGCCGTCGAACTCGCGGGTCTCTTTGACCGGGCTGGCGACCGCGACGCCGCCGTCGCCGTCGTAGCGACGCGGCAGCCCACCCTCGGCGACCTGGGTGCCGACGCCGGCGGGGGTGAAGAAGGCCGGGATGCCGGCGCCGCCGGCGCGCAGACGCTCGGCGAGGGTGCCCTGCGGCGTCAACTCCACCTCGAGCTCACCCGACAGGTACTGCCGCGCGAATTCCTTGTTGTCGCCCACGTACGAGCTGATGGTGCGGCGGATGCGGCCCTTCTCGAGCAGCACACCGAGCCCGAAGCCGTCGGTTCCGCAGTTGTTGCTCACCGTCTCGAGGTCCGTGGCTCCCTGGTCGAGGAGCGCGCCTATAAGGATCTCGGGCACTCCGACCAGGCCGAATCCACCGACCGCGATGGTCGCGCCGTCCGGGATGTCGGCGACGGCCTCGGCTGCGGTGGCAATGACTTTGTCCATCATGGCCGCCAGCATACGGCGAGCCGTACGTATTGTGAACCCTCGTCCGCATCACGAACACAATGACGGCCAACCATTGATTGCCGAGCCCGCACGCACTACGTTGTTCGTATAGCGTCACATCGTCCACATTGCGAACACGTCTCGATCCCCCTCTCACCTGTCCCCCACGAGGTCACACATGCTTCATCTGCCCCCGCAGTACCGGCCCGCCGGCGACGGCGTGAACGCGCCGCCGGACTTCGCCGACTACAAGACCACCCGGCTGCGCAGCCCGCGCCAGCCCCTCAAACTGGTCCCGCAGCGACTCGGTGAGCTCACCGGCCCGGTGTTCGGCGAGGACCGCGTTCGGTCCGGCGACGCCGATCTGACGATCGCGAACGGCGGCGAGGCCCAGGGCCAGCGAATCGTCGTCCACGGCCGGGTGCTCGATGCGAACGGCAGGCCGGTCCCGAACACCCTGCTCGAGGTGTGGCAGGCGAACGCCGGCGGCCGCTACCGCCACACCGGCGACAACTGGCCCGCGCCGCTGGACCCGCACTTCGACGGTGTCGGCCGATGCGTCACCGACGCGGACGGCCACTACACGTTCACCACGATCAAGCCGGGCGCGTACCCGTGGCGCAACCACGACAACGCGTGGCGTCCGTCGCACATCCACTTCTCGCTGTTCGGCCGCTCGTTCACGCAACGTCTCGTGACGCAGATGTACTTCCCGGACGACCCGCTGTTCTTCCAGGACCCGATCTACAACGCGGTCCCCGCCGAGGCGCGGCACCGGATGGTCAGCGTCTTCGACTACGACGCGACCGCCGCCGACTGGGCCCTGGGATTCCGTTTCGACATCGTCCTGCGCGGACGCGACGCCACCCCGTTCGAGGACGAGGACCACGATGCCTGACACCGCCCCGCAGAACACTGCACCCACCTACCCCGTCACGCCGGGCGACTTCACCACCGCCGAGTTCGGTGTCACTCCCTCTCAGACCGTCGGCCCCTACTGGCACATCGGCCTACCGTGGGCGGACGGACCCGACGCGGCGCCCGAGGGCACTCCGGGGCGGATCGCTCTGCACGTCACCGTGATCGACGGGGACCGCGTGCCCGTCGCGGACGCGATGGTCGAGACGTGGCAGGCCGACGCCGCGGGGCGCTTCGCCCATCCCGACGACCCGCGCGGTGCACTCGCGCCGGTTCCCGCGGGATTTCGGGGCTTCGGCCGGGCCGGCGCCGACGACACCGGCACCGCGGTGATCCACACGGTCAAGCCGGGTCCGCTGCCCGCCGAGAACGGCACCGTCGAGGCACCGCACGTGAACGTGGGCATCTTCGCCCGCGGCATGCTCGAGCGCCTGTACACGCGGCTGTACTTCCCCGAGGACACCGACGAGCACGCCGCCGACCCGGTACTGACGTCCCTGCCCGAGTCGCAGCGCCCCAAGCTGATCGCGAGCAGGACCGACGACGGGTACACCCTGACGGTCTATGTTCAGGACAGCGATCCAGACGGTGTCGAGACGCCGTTCTTCGAGCTGTGATCAGGAGCCACCCGTGACGAACACCCGCGGCGAACTGTTCGATCCCGTCTTCGGCGCAGACCCACTGGCCGAGGACGTTTCGGACCGCGCGTGGGTGGGCGCCCTGCTCGACGTGGAGGCCGCGCTGACCCGCGCGGCCGCCACCGTCGGCATGGTGACCGCGGACGACGCGGCGACCGTGACCGGGGTGGCCGCGCGCCTCGCCGAGCCCGGCGCGCTCGACATCGCCGACCTCGGCCGCCGGTCGGCGTCCGGTGGCAACCCGGTGATCCCGCTCGTGCGGATCCTGCGGTCCGCGTGCGCCGACGACGGTGTGCCCGCCGCGGCGGTGCACGTCGGCGCCACCAGCCAGGACGTCATGGACTCGGCGCTGATGCTGCTGTCGCGCCGGGCGGGCCGGACCGTTCTCGCCGCGCTACGGACCGCGGCCGACGCCGCCGCCGCGCTCGCGGGCCGGCACCGCGACACCCCGATGGTGGCGCGCACGCTCGGACAGCAGGCACTGCCCACCACCTTCGGCGCGCTCGCGGTGTCGTGGTTCACCGGACTCGACGACGCCGCCGACGCCCTCGAGCAGGCACTGTCGGCGCTGCCGGTCCAGTTCGGTGGCGCGGCAGGAACTCTGGCCGCCAGTGCGCCACGCGGTCTCGACCTGGCCGACGCATTGGCGGACGAACTCGGGCTGACCCGGCAGGTCGTCCCGTGGCACACCACCCGCACCCCGGTCGCGGCGCTGGCCACGGCGCTGGGCGTCGCCGCGGGTGCCGTGTCCAAGCCGGCCACCGACATCACGCTGATGGCATCGACGGAGTTGGGTGAGGTCGCCGAGAACGCCCCGGGCGGCTCGTCGGCCATGCCGCACAAGCAGAATCCCGTCGCCGCCGTCACCGCACGCGCCGCGGCGCGACGGGTTCCGGGCCTCGTGTCGACGGTTCTGTCGTCCATGGACCACGAGTTCGCCCGCGCGGCCGGCGCCTGGCACGCCGAGTGGGAGACCGTCACCGACCTGCTCCGCCTCACCGGAGGCGCCGCGCACCGGCTCACGTCGAGCATCGGTGGACTGCGGGTCGACGCCGACGCCATGGCCCGCAACCTCGCGATCACGGGCGGACTGATCCTCGCCGAGCGCGTGACCGAAGCGCTGTCCGAGTACACCGATTCGGCGCGCGACATCGTCACCGCCGCGGCCTCGTCCGGGGTCCCGCTGGACCAGGCACCGGACATCACCGCGCACCTGCCGGCCGACACCCTCCGCGACCTGCTGGACCCGTCGCACTACCTCGGCCACGCCGTCGACCTCGTCGACCGCGCCCTCGACTCCCGGGCGGCACAGCCTGCCCGAACCACCGGAGGACATCGATGACAGTGGACCTGCACTTCGAGACGCACGGCGACCCCGCCGCGCCCGCGATCGTGCTGCTCGGCTCGCTCGGCTCGGACCTGCACATGTGGGATCCGCAGATCCACGCCCTGTCGAGCGACCATCACGTGATCGCCGTCGACCACCGCGGCCACGGCGGCTCGCCCGCACCGGCCGGCCCGTACACGATGGCCGACCTGGGCGGCGACGTGATCGCGCTGCTCGACAAGCTCGCCCTGGACTCGGTGCACGTGGTCGGTCTCTCGCTCGGCGGCGCGGTCGGACAGTGGCTCGCGGCGCACCACCCGCGGCGGGTGCGGACGCTCACCGTGATGTGCACGGCGGCGCAGTTCGCACCGGCCGCCCCGTGGCTCGACCGCGCCGCGACCGTCCGCACCGACGGCGTCGGCGCCGTCGCCGAGTCGGTGGTCGGACGCTGGTTCACTCCCGAACTGGCGCAGCGTGATCCGGATCTCGTGACCCGCCACGTCGCGATGGTGTCGGGTTCCTCCGACGAGGGGTACGCCGCCTGCTGCGAGGCCCTGTCGCAGTGGGACGGGCGCGCCGACCTGGCGCGCATCGTCGCGCCGACGCTGGTGATCGCCGCCGAGCAGGACGCACCCACCCCGCCGTCCGCACTGCAGGTGATCGCCGACGGTGTCGCCGGCGCCGAGTTCCACGTCGTCTCCCCCGGCGCGCACCTCGCGAACGTCGAACAGGCCGGTGCCGTAACCCGGCTGATCGAGCGTCACATCGCCGCGGCCACCCCGGTCGGAGTCGCCCGCCGCGCGATCCACGAGGCCGGCATGCGGGTGCGCCGCTCGGTGCTCGGCGACGCGCACGTCGACCGGGCGATCGCGGGCAGCACCGCGTTCACGGAACCGTTCCAGGACTTCATCACCCGCACCGCGTGGGGCGACATCTGGGCCCGCGACGGCCTCGACCACCCCACCCGGCGACTGCTCACGCTCGCGATCCTCACCGCCGTCGGCAACGACCACGAACTCGACATGCACATCCGGGCGGCACTGCGCTCCGGAATGGACCCGGACCTGCTCGTGGAAGTATTCCTGCACACCGCGGTGTACGCGGGTGTGCCGAACAGCAACCGGGCGTTCGCGCTCGGCAAGCAGGCCCTCGCCGACCTGGCGGGTGCCACCGAGGGGAGTACCTGACAGTGACGAATACGAGTGGGACCGAACCGACCGCGGCCTCGACCGACTACGTGCAGTCCCTCGCACGCGGACTGTCCGTCATCAAGGCGTTCGACGCCGAGAACCCCCGCCGCACACTGAGCGACGTGGCCCGCGCCACCGACCTCACCCGAGCGACGGCCCGCCGGTTCCTGCTCACCCTCACCGAACTCGGTTACGTGCGCACCGACGGCTCCGCGTTCTGGCTCACCCCACGGGTGCTCGAACTCGGCTACAGCTACCTGTCGAGCCTGTCGCTGCCCGACATCGCCGGACCCCACCTCGAGGCGCTGTCGGACCGAGTGCACGAGTCGACGTCGGTGTCGATCCTCGACGACGGTGACGTCGTGTACGTCGCCCGCGTCCCGGTCCGGCGCATCATGACGGTGTCCATCACGATCGGCACCCGCTTCCCCGCGTTCGCGACGTCGATGGGTCGGGTGCTGCTGGCCGGACTGAGCCCCGCAGACCTCGACGCCTACCTGGCGAGCGTGGAGTTGACCCCGCTCACCGGGCGTACCATCGCGACACCTGACGCGCTGCGCACCGAACTCGACAAGATCCGGTCCGACGGATTCTGCGTCGTCGACCAGGAACTCGAGGAGGGGCTGCGCTCGCTGGCCGCGCCCATCCGCGATCGGGACGGCGCCGTGGTCGCGGCCGTGAACATCTCGACGCAGTCCGCCCGCTACACGACCGAGGCGGTGTACGACACGCTCGTGCCGGCGGCCGTCGCGACCGCGGACGCCATTTCGGCGGATCTCGCCCGCACCCAGAATCGATCGCCTTCGCATCAAGGAATGAGATATGCCTGACGCAGTCATCTGCGAACCGCTCCGCACGCCCGTCGGCCGCTTCGGCGGCGTCTTCCGGGACATCGCACCCGAGGACCTCGCGGCCACCGTCATCACCGAACTGGTTGCGCGCACCGGCATCATCGGTGCCGATATCGACGACGTGATCCTCGGCCAGGCCTCCCCCGGCGGCGAGGCCCCGGCGATCGGCCGCATCGCCGCGCTCAACGCCGGGCTCGGTGTGGACGTCCCCGGCCTGCAGGTGGACCGTCGCTGCGGCTCCGGCCTGCAGGCGATCGTCCAGGCCGTCATGCAGGTCCAGTCCGGTGGCAGCGACCTCGTCCTCGCCGGTGGCGTCGAGTCCATGAGCCAGGCCGAGTTCTACGCCACCGGAATGCGTTACGGCGTCCGCGGCGAGTCTCTGGCCCTCAACGACCGGCTGGCCCGGGCCCGCGTGACCGCCGGCGGCCGGAACTACCCGGTGCCCGGCGGGATGATCGAGACGGCCGAGAACCTGCGCGCCGAGTTCTCCATCAGCCGCGAGGATCAGGACGCCCTGGCCGTCCAGTCGCACCATCGTGCGGTCGCCGCGCAGCGGGGCGGCGTCTTCGCGGAGGAGATCGTCCCCGTGACGGTCCCGCAGCGCAAGGGTGATCCACTGATCGTCGACACCGACGAGCATCCCCGCGCCGACACGAGTCTCGAGTCCCTCGCCAAGCTGCGGGCGATCCGCGGCAAGGTCGACCCCGATTCCACGGTGACGGCCGGCAATGCGAGCGGCCAGAACGACGGCGCCGCCATCGCGATCGTCACCACCCCGGAGAAGGCGAAGGCGCTCGGCCTGCGCCCCCTCGCCCGGCTCGCGAGCTGGGCCGTGGCCGGTGTCCCGCCGCGCACGATGGGGATCGGACCGGTCCCCTCGAGCGAGAAGGCGCTCGGTCGCCTGGGTCTCACGCTCGCCGACATGGACGTCATCGAACTCAACGAGGCGTTCGCCGCGCAGGCCCTCGCGGTGACCCGCACGTGGGGCCTCGAACCCGACGACGCGCGCCTGAACCCCAACGGCTCGGGCATCTCGCTCGGCCATCCGGTGGGCGCGACCGGTGCGCGCATCCTCGCGACGCTGCTGCGCGAGATGGATCGCCGCGAGGCCCGCTACGGCCTCGAGACGATGTGCATCGGCGGCGGCCAGGGACTGGCCGCGGTGTTCGAGCGCATCGCCTGATCCCGGATACGACGAAAAGACCGGCCCTGCGAAGCGCTCTGCGGGGCCGGTCTTTTCGTGACGATCAGTGGGTGGAAGTCGCCTGCACGACCTCGTACATCTCGGCGAGTGCGCGTGCGCAGTCGCCCTTGGT
Source organism: Prescottella agglutinans (assembly GCF_004011865.1). GTDB lineage: Bacteria > Actinomycetota > Actinomycetes > Mycobacteriales > Mycobacteriaceae > Prescottella > Prescottella agglutinans. Next base: position 631,761 of record NZ_RKLP01000001.1, read on the forward strand.
GTAGCCGAGCAGGGCGGTCTCGTCCGGATCGGTCTCGTAGGAGATGGCGTTGCCGCGGCCCTGCACGATGAAGCTGTCCGGCAGCAGCGGATGCTCCTCGTCGCGCGACTCGATGGTGCGGTTGCCGCCGGCGGCGTCGACCAGCAACTGGAAGTACTCGGCGAAGGTGAGGTTCTGGTCGCCGATCAGGTAGGCCTTGCCGGACTCGGCGTGCTGCATCGCACCCCAGATCGCCTGCGCCAGCGACCGCACCGACATGTAGTTCGTGCCACCCGCCGGAGCGAAGTCCGGGATCTGCGGCTCGTTGCCCGCGGCCCACGAGAACATCTTGGCGTAGCGCTTGGCGGACACGCCGCTGATCACGCCGAGGATCGACGGCGGGTTCAGCGTCGAGACGTTGAAGGTGTCGTCGGCCAGAGCGCGGGCACCCTCGTCCGCCGCCTTACGGGCCGCCACGTACGGCATCGTCTCGGCGTACTCCGGCCGCAGGTGGTGGTAGTAGCTGCCGACCTGGACGAAGCGGGAGACCCCGGCCTCCTTCGCGAGGGCCGCGAAACGCGGCACGCCGCCGGACTGCGTCTTCTCCCAGAACTCGGCCTCGGCGGCGGCATCCAGGTCACGGCCCATGTGCCGGATGTCCTGGCCGGCGGCGAAGACGATGCCGTCGAACGGTGCCAGCTGGTCGGCCGTGAACGTCTGCTCCGTGTAGTCGCCGAGCAACACCGGGAAGTCCCGCACCGGAGAATCGTCGGCGAGCGGGTTCCGCGCGGCAACGGTGACGTCGTTGCCGGCCTCACGGAGGTGGATTGCCGTGTGGGCACCGATCATGCCGGTGCCGCCGACGATCAGGATCTTCATGGAATGCCTCTTCTGTAGGTGGAGCGGTACAGCTCTCACGAACCTAAGGGCGACACCCCCACCGGCATCCCCCGTTTCTCACCGAGCGAGAAATCGGGCCCGTTCGATCTCGGGCGGTGTGCACGTTCCGGCCGCGGATCAGCCGAGCGGCGTACCCACGTAGTTCTCGGCGATCAGGGTACGACCGGCGACCGATCGGGTCACCATGTCGAGCTCGGCGAGCTGCCGCTCGTGGTCGAAGCCGGAAGCGTCGGGCAGGCGGTGCAGCATCGACGACATCCACCACGAGAAGTGCTGCGTGCGCCAGATCCGCGGCATCACCGTCTCGGTGTACCCGTCGAGCGGGCCGCGGTTGCCGGTCTCGAAGAACTCGGCCATGCCCTTCGACAGCACGTAGACGTCGGCGACGGCGAGATTGAGCCCCTTGGCACCGGTCGGCGGCACGGTGTGGGCGGCGTCGCCCGCGAGGAACAGGTTGCCGTGCTGCATCGGCTCGCAGACGAAGCTGCGGAACTGCAGGATCGACTTCTCGAAGATCTTGCCGTCCTTGATCTCCGCGCCCTCGCCGTCCACCCGGGCGTGCAGCTCCGACCAGATGCGGTCGTCGGACCAGTTGTCCACCGAATCGTCCGGATCGACCTGCAGGTAGTGGCGCTGCACCTCCGGCGTGCGGGTGCTGATGAGCGCGAAGCCACGCGGATGATTGGCGTAGATGAGCTCCTCCGACGACGGCGGCGCCTCGGCGAGGATGCCGAACCACGCGAACGGGTACTGCCGGAAGTGGTCCCGACGGATCGACGGCTCCGGGATCAGCTTGCGCGTCTGGGTGCGGGAGCCGTCGCAGCCGCCGACGAGCGCGCACTTCAGCGTCTGCTCGCTGCCGTCCGCGTCGACGTAGGTGATGTACGGGTTGTCGGTGGTGTGGTCGTGCACCTGGGTATCCGAGACTCCGAACCGGATGTCGCCGCCGTCGGCGAGACGCTTGGCGATGAGGTCCACGAGCACCTCGTGCTGCGGGTAGACCGTGACGGCGCGGCCGCCCGTCAGCTCGTCGAACGCGATGCGGTGGCCGCGGCCGCCGAAGCGCAGTTCGATGCCGTGGTGTTCGAGGCCCACGGCCTTGACCCGGTCACCGAGGCCGGTCGAGGTCATGAGGTCGACGGTGTTCTGCTCGAGCACACCGGCCCGGATGGTGCCTTCCACTTCTTCCCTGGTCCGGGCCTCGAGGACCACGGATTCGATGCCCCGCAGGTGCAGCAGATGGGACAGCATCAGTCCGGCCGGGCCGGCGCCGACGATGCCGACCTGGGTGCTCGAAATGGTCATGGTCATCTCCTCGGTAGATCGTGATCGCCAACACTGTCCCGGCGTTTCGCCCCAGCCGACAGACGGACTTTCACTGAGTGAAAGACGAATCCGGGAACGAGGCGTGCGTCACGCGAGATTGCGCGAGATTCCCCGTGCCGCCGCCCGCAGCGCGGGGATCAGCGGCGCAGGATCCGCGGCCGCGCCGACGACGACCGAGATCGACGCGACCACCTCGCCGGCCGGGCGCAGGACCGGGGCCGCGACCGCCAGCGTTCCGATGTTGAGGTGCTCGCGGCAGACGATGAACCCGGTCCGCCGGATCTCGGCGAGCGTTTGCCGCAACCGATGCTCCGTCGTGATGGTGTTGGGCGTGAACCGCTCGAGGCCTGCGGCCAGCACCTCCCGCAGCAGCTCGGGGCCGCCGTGCGCGAGGAGCACGAGACCACCGCTCGACGCGTGCAGCGGCAGGCGGCCACCGGCCCGGCCGACCACCGCCACCGCACCCCGCGCCGACAGCCGTTCCACATAGAGGGCCTCGAGCCCGTCCCGGACGATCAACTGCACGTTTTCGCGGGTCGCCTCGTAGAGGTCTTCCAGATACGGCATCGCGACCTGCCGCAGACCGTGCGCACGCGGCGCGAGCGCCCCCAACTCCCACAGCCGGACACCGATCTCGTACCGCCCCTCGCTGTCTCGTTCGAGGGCACCGCGTTCCACCAGTTGCGCGCACAGCCTGTGCACGGTCGGGAGCGGAAGCCCGGTGCGGCGGCTCAGCTCGGACTGCGTCAGCCGTGGCCGCTCGGCCGAGAAGGTGTCCAGCACATGAAATGCCCGTCCGAGCATGCTGCGGCCGGCTTCGTTCGCGTCAGTCACCCGTCCAGTGTCGCCGCCCGGCGCCCGCACGACCGCACGGCCGGGTTCGACCGGACCCGAGGGTCTGCGGTTTGACTTTGCCGTGTGATCCAACCAACAATTGCCGCGTTCTTGAATTGAACGGTGGTTCGCATTGCGAACACCTTGGGCTTCTGGAGATCGAATGAGCACCATCGAACGACCCGCGACGCGCGGTCGAGCCGCGATGTGGGTGGCCCCGCTGTGTTGGATCGCCGTCCTCCTGGACGGATTCGATCTCGTGGTCCTGGGTGCGGTGATCCCCTCGCTGCGCGAGTACGGCGACTGGAACCTGAGCACCAGCGCGATCACGACCATCTCGACGTTCGGGCTGGTCGGCATGACGATCGGCGCCCTCGTCATCGGCACCCTCACCGACGTCATCGGACGGCGCCGGGCGCTGATCTACGCGGTCGCGGCGTTCTCGGTGCTCACGTTGCTGTGCGCGGTCGCCCCCAACCCGTTCGTCTTCGGCCTGCTCCGCTTCCTCGCCGGTGTCGGCCTGGGTGGCGCGCTACCCACCGCCCTGGCGCTGGTCAACGAGTTCTCCAAGAAGCAGGGCGGCGGCTCCGCGTCGACCATGCTGATGACCGGCTACCACGTCGGCGCGGTGGCGACCGCGGCCCTGGCCCTGGTGCTCATCGACCCGTTCGGCTGGCACTCGATGTTCGTCGTCGGCGCCGCACCGGCCATCGTGCTGATCCCGCTGATGATCAAGTACCTCCCCGAATCGCCGTCGTACCTGCTGTCCAAGGGCCGTCGCGAGGAGGCCGAGGACGTCGCCGCGCAGTACGGTCTCGTGCTCGAGGCGGCACCGGCCGCCGACACGGCCGTCGCCACGGCCACCGATCCCGTCAAGTCGCTCTTCTCACCCAAGTTCCTGCGCAACAGCATCGCCATCTGGGTCACCTCGTTCATGGGCCTGCTGCTGGTGTACGGCCTCAACACGTGGCTGCCGACGATCATGCGCGAGGCCGGCTACGAGCTGGGCGCCGCCCTGACGTTCCTGCTGATCCTCAACGCCGGCGCCGTCGTCGGACTCCTGATCGCCGGACGCGTCGCCGACAAGGTCGGCCCCCGCACCGCCGCCATCGTGTGGTTCGCCGGTGCGGCCCTGTTCCTCGCGCTGCTCAGCATCGACGTCGCCGGCGGCATCTACGTGATGGTCTTCCTGGCCGGCTGCTTCGTCTTCAGCGCCCAGGTGCTGGTGTACGCCTTCACCAGCGCCAACCACCCCGCGAACATCCGCGCGACCGCGCTGGGCTGGTCGGCGGGCGTCGGCCGCGTGGGCGCGATCTGCGGCCCGATCCTCGGCGGCGCGCTGCTAGGCGCCGGATACGCCGTGCCGTGGGGCTTCTACGCCTTCGCACTCGTCGGCCTGATCGGCCTCGTCGCGATCTCCTCGACCCGCAACCTCGGCACCGACTGACGACGCGGACTCGACGACGAAGGCCGACCGGATTCGTCCGGTCGGCCTTCGTCGTCAGTGAACGGGTGTCAGCGGATGGGCGCGAGGGTCGGCCGCTTGGCGGTGATGCCGTCACCGGACGACGTGCCACGCACCCGCCGGCCGATCCACGGGATCAGGAATTCCCTGGTCCACTTCAGATCGGCGCTGCGCCGCGCCGCCTTGTCGGTGGGCAGGTCCGGGCCGAGCGAATCCATCACGATGTGGTGCTCGACGCCGAGCGTCTCTAGCACGCGGATGGCCATGTTCTGGTGGCCCGGCGTCGACATGTGCAGCCGGTCCCAGTCCCACATGCGCAGGTCCTGGTACTCGTCGAACCGCCAGAAGTCGACGACCTTCGCGCCGTGCCGGTCGGCGACCTCGCGGACCAGCTCGTTGTAGATCGCCGAACGCCCGCGCAGCTTGCCGAACACCGTCGCCCAACCCGCGTCGTACGCCGTCCACATCAACACCGTGGCGCCGGTGGCGGTGAGCTTGCCGATCGCCTCGTCGTAGCGCGCCACCAGGGCGTCGATGTCGACCTTCGGCCGCATGAAGTCGTTGCCGCCGGCGTAGACGGTCACCAGGTCCGGCTGGAGCGCGATCGCCGCGTCGAGCTGCTCGTCGACGATCGGACCCAGCAGCCGGCCCCGGACCGCGAGGTTCGCATACCCGAAGTCGGCGCTGCGCTGGGCCAGTTCCTCGGCCACCCGATCCGCCCAGCCGCGCAGGCCGTTCGGGCGGGTCGGGTCGGGGTCGCCGACGCCCTCGGTGAACGAGTCACCCAGGGCGACGTACCGGTGGAAGACGGGTTCCTGCGACATCATGCCCCCAGTATTTCAGTAGCAGAGCTAAAGAAGCCGGATCCGTGCGCAATCACACGTCGGTGCTGAACCGCACGCCGCCGTCCGGGAGCGCGACACCGGGCCACACCCGCGCACCGCTGATCAGTTCGCAGCGGGCACCGATGTCCGCGCCGTCACCGATCACCGCGTCGCGCACCAGTGCACGCGGACCGATGCGGGCGCCGAAGCCGATGATCGACCGCTCGATCACCGCACCGGCCTCCACCTGAGCGCCGTCGAACAGCACCGCACCGTCGAGTCGAGCGCCGGCGCCGACCTCGGCGCCGCGGCCGACGACGGTGCCGCCGATCAGCAGCGCGCCGGGCGCCACACCGGCGCCGGGGTGCACGAGCGACTCGCCGCGCGGACCGTCGAGCGCGGGCGACGGCGCGATGCCGCGCACCAGATCAGCGGAGCCGCGCACGAAGTCGTCAGGGGTGCCCATGTCGCGCCAGTAGGAACTGTCGACGTGACCGAACACGCGCGCGCCGTCGGTGAGCAGCGCGGGGAACACCTCGCGCTCGACGGAGACCGGACGATCCGACGGGATCTTCTCGATGATCTCGCGGCGGAACACGTAGCAGCCCGCGTTGATCTGGTCGGTCGGCGGATCCTGCGTCTTCTCGAGGAACGCCTTGACGCGGCCGTCGTCGTCGGTGGGCACGCAACCGAAGGCGCGGGGATCGCCGACCCGCACGAGGTGCAGAGTGACGTCCGCGTTGGTCCGGTGGTGGGTGTCGAGGACTGCGCCCAGGTCGGTGCCGCCCAGGACGTCGCCGTTGAAGACCATGATGTTGTCGGCCCGCAGGCTGGGCAGCACGTTGCGGATACCGCCGCCGGTGCCCATCGGCTCGACCTCGGTGACGTACTCGATCTCGAGTCCCAGGTCGCTGCCGTCGCCGAAGTGCTCCTCGAAGACCTCGGCCTTGAAGGAGGTACCGAGCACGACGTGCGTGATGCCGGCCTGCTTGATGCGAGCGAGCAGGTGCGTCAGGAAGGGGACGCCCGCGGTGGGGAGCATCGGCTTGGGCGCGGAGAGCGTCAGCGGACGCAGCCGGGTGCCCTGGCCTCCCACCAGAATGACGGCATCGGTCGCCGAAGCAGTTGTCATGCTTTCCCCTCAATCTCGATTTCTCGACGCTCGTCCGCGCTGCGCCGACGAACGGCGGCCGCGACCGCGAGCTTTGAACGCAGGGCGAGCCCGCCCCGCAGCGCCCACCGCAGCGGCGCCTGCCACCACGCGGGATGGCGGTCGGCCTGGAATCGATAGGCGCTCTGGTGATGGGCGGGCAGCATCAACTCGGGATGCCGGCCCGCAGCGTGCCCCTTGGCGTGGGTCACCTCGGCCGACGGCACGAAGACGTTGAGCCAGCCCGCCTTGCCGAGCCGGTCCCCCAGGTCGACGTCCTCCATGTACATGAAGTAGCGGGAGTCGAACCCGTCGATCGAGTCGAAGGCGGCCCGTCGCAGCAACAGGCACGAACCCGACAGCCAGCCCGCCGGACGCTCGGCGATCGTCTCGTTCTCCTGGAGGTAGGCCTGCGTCCACGGGTTGGACGGCCACACCGAGCCGAGAACGGCGTGCCCGGCCCCGGACGCCAGATCGGGCACCCGACGCGCCGACGGGTACACGCTGCCGTCGGGCTCGCGGACCATCGGGCCGAGGGCCCCGGCCCGCGGCCACCGCTCCGCCGCGGCCAGCAGCTGGTCGATGGAACCCGGCGACCAGCGCACGTCGGGATTGACGACGACGACGAACTCGATGTCGGGGTCCACCTCGGCAACGGCACGGTTGATCGCGCCGCCGTAGCCGATGTTTCCGCCGGTGCGAAGCAACCGGACATGCTCATGAGCAGCCGCGGCAGCCTCGGGTGCACCGTCGGTGGACCCGTTGTCTGCCAGAATGACCTGCGGTTTCTCGACCGTCGCGTCGACCAGCGTGCTCAGGAAATGCTCCAGATGCTCGCCGGGCGAGTAGGTCACCGTCACCACGGCCAGCTTCGAACTCACGCGGGCAAGCGTAGCCCGAAAGCCCGCTTCGTCCTCACTCGAGCCGCGACAGCGCGTCGGCCAGCGCGTCCCGCCAGGGCCGCAGCGGCGTGAGTCCGGCGGCCGCCCACGCCGCCGGCGAGAGCACCGAATACGACGGCCTCGGCGCCAGGCGCACGAACTCCGCACTGGTGCAAGGCAACACACGCTCGGGGTCGGCTCCGACCCCTTCGAACACCGCGCGGGCCAGGTCGAACCACGTCGCGGAACCGGTGTTGGTCGCGTGCAGCGTCGTGACGCCCGCGGGTCCGTCGATCCCGGTACGGGCGAGTTCGAACAGCCCGGCCGCCAGGTCCGCCGAGTACGTCGGCGAGCCCGTCTGGTCGTTCACGACCTGGACGGTGTCGCGCTCGCGTTCGAGGCGCAGCATCGTCGCGACGAAGTCGGTGCCGGTGCCGGTGTACACCCATGCCGTCCGGACGATCTGCGCGTCCGCCGACACCTCACGGATCGCCCGCTCGCCGGCGAGCTTGGTCCGCCCGTACGCCGTCCGCGGCCCGGTCGGAGCATCCGGCTCGTACGGCGTGTCCGCGTCACCCGCGAACACGTAGTCGGTCGAGACGTGGACGAGACGCGCACCCGCTCGCGCACACGCCGACGCCAGGTTCCGCACCCCGATCTCGTTGACCGCCGCGGCGGCCTCCTCGTCGGACTCGGCCGCGTCGACCGCCGTGTACGCGGCACAGTTGACGACCACCGAACCCGGTCGGACCCACGAATCCACGGCACCACGATCGGTGATGTCGAGTTCGGCCGAACCCACCCCGGACACGGGGACGTCGGCGGCCTCCGCGCACTGCAGCAACTGGCTTCCCAACTGCCCGCGCGCGCCCGCCACAAGAAGAGTTGTCACAGCCGCCGAGTCTGGCACGCCGGACAGCTGTATCGCGTGCCGAGCGGAGAAGACCAGTAGCCTTGAGGACAGTATGAGAACCGACCGTCACGGAGGCGCACACGTGCCACAGGAGCCCACCACACGGGAGGTGCCGAGACCGCCGGCCCCGGTCTCGCGCATCCAGATCGCCATCGCAATCGCGGCGGTCCTCGTGCTGGTGGTCACCGGATTCGCTTGGCGCAGTGTCGATTCGCTGCGCTCGAGCCTCGCCACGGCCGGTGGCCTCGGGCTGGGCGGAACGAAGGACGGCGCCGTCGACATTCTGCTCGTCGGCACCGACAGCCGCACCGACGCACACGGAAATCCCCTCAGCCAGTCCGAACTGGCCGCACTCCGTGCCGGCGAGGAGGTCGCGTCCAACACCGACACGATCGTGCTCGTCCGTGTCCCCATCGACGGCAGTTCGGCCACCGCGATCTCGATCCCCCGCGACGCCTACGTCGACGTGCCCGGGATCGGGATGTCGAAGATCAACGCGGCGTACGGCGCCACCAAGGAGATCGAACGGCAGAAGCTGATCGAGGACGGCGAATCGGAGTCCACGGTCGACAAGGAATCCACCCAGGCCGGCCGCGAGGCGCTCATCGAGTCGGTGGCGAAGCTCACCGGCATCACCGTCGACCACTACGCGGAGATCGGCCTGCTCGGATTCGTCCTGCTCACCGACGCCGTCGGGGGGGTCGACGTGTGCCTCAACGCGGCCGTCGACGAACCGCTCTCGGGCGCGAAGTTCCCGGCCGGCGAGCAGACGCTGAGCGGTTCCGACGCCCTCAGCTTCGTCCGCCAACGGCACGACCTGCCCCGCGGTGACCTCGACCGGATCGTCCGGCAGCAGGTGTTCATGGCGTCCCTCGTGCAGCAGGTGCTGAGCGCGAAGACGCTGACCAACCCGGGCAAGCTGAACCAGCTGACCGCCGCGGTCCAGCGGTCCGTGGTGCTCGACTCCGACTGGGACATCATCGATTTCGCCACCCAGCTGCAGGATCTCGCCGGTGGCGACGTCAAGTTCGAGACCATCCCGGTCGTCGACATCAACGCCATGACCGACTACGGCGAGTCGATCGTCCAGGTCGACCCCAAGGCGGTCCGCAAGTACGTCGCCGGACTCGTCGGCGAGGAACCGCAGGACGACGACACCGAGACGACCACCTCGGCCGTCCCGACGACGATGCCCGACATCGACGTCTCGTCCGTGACCGTCGACGTCGCCAACGACAGCAGCATCGGCGGCCTCGCTTCGAGCGTCGCCACCGCCCTCGAGAACGAGGGATTCGGCCTCGGCACCGTCGGCAACAACACCGGAAAGTCCGTCACCCGAACCACGGTGTTCGCGAACAAGTCCGACGGCGACGCCGCGCAGGCCGTCTCCGTGGCCCTGGGCGGCCTGCCGATCGAAAGCGACGCGTCCCTCTCGGCCGGAGAGGTCCGCGTCGTCCTCGCCGGCGACTACAAGAGCCCGTCCGGATCGTCGTCCTCGTCGGGCGCGTCGGCCTCGGGCGGCATCTCGAGCGCCGGCACCTCGCCGACCCCCGTCGAACCCGGCCCGCCGATCGACGCCGGCAACAAGGGACCGCACTGCGTCAATTGACCGGAGGCGGGGTCGTGACCCAGCGACTGGGGCCGAGCCCGGAAGTGGGAAGTAAGGAGTCGACGCGATGACGAAGTACCTGATCTCGTTCCCGAGTGGCGCCATGGACCTGTCCGACGAGGATCTGCAGGCGGCGTCGGATGCGGCGCACGCCGTGGTGCAGGAGGCGAAGGACGCCGGCGTCTGGGTGTTCGGCGGTGGGATCGACGAGAGCGTGCCGCCCGTCCTCGTCGACGGAGACGGCACGGTGACCGAGGGCACGTACCCGCAGACGAAGCAGCTCGAAGGTGGCTACACCGTGCTGGAGTTGCCCTCCCACGAGGCGGCACTGGAATGGGCCGCGAAGCTCGCGGTTGCCTGCCGGTGCGCGCAGGAGGTGCGCGCGTTCCATTACGACCCCGCCAGCTGACGGGGCGGTCTCGGCCGTCGCCGGATAGGGAGCCCCTAACCATCCCCTAATCGCCCCCTAATCCGGCGCCGATCACTCACCTCGGCGGCCCGGCGCACGATCCAATCACTCTTGGCACCAACCGGTGTCGATCTGGATCGAGTGACACACAGGAGCACATCATGTCCTTCTCCGCTCTCTTCTCGGCACTGCTGTCCGCGATGTTCGGCGCCGATTTCGGACTCGGCTCGGACGGCGGTTCGATCGGCTCCAGCGCTCAGGCCGGCGGCGGTGCCAACGGTGGCGCCAACGGCGGGTTCAACTTCGGATCCTGACGTCCGACCGACTCCGGTACCCGCGGCCTCGTGAGGCCGCGGTCCACGCAGGCGGGACACCGATCGCGGTGTCCTGCCTGCGCGCGGGGAACCAGCCGACCTGGCCCGAATCCGTCGCAGTACATTGGCGAGTGCTGTCGATCCGCACGGCGACTCGACGATCGCATCTCGTGACAAGAACGGAACACCCCCGTGCCCAACCTGACCACCGCGCTGCTCGATCCGATCCTCGGAACCGACCCGGCCGGCCCGCGAATCACCTACTACGACGACGCCACCGGTGAGCGCATCGAGTTGTCTGCGGTGACCCTCGCGAACTGGGCCGCGAAGACCGCGAACCTCCTGTGCGACGAGTTCGCGCTGATGCCCGGCGCGCGGGTGTCGGTGCTGCTGCCCGCACACTGGCAGACCGCGGCCGTCCTCCTCGGCGCCTGGTGGGCGGGCCTCGAGGTGACACTCGACGCCGACCCCGACGCGGAGGCCGCGCTCGTCACCGTCGACCGCCTCGACGACGTCGCCGACGTCCCCGAGGTCGCGGTCCTCTCGCTCGATGCGTTCGGCCGCCCCGTCCCCGACCTGCCGGTCGGGGTGACCGACTACGCGACGGCCGTGCGCGTGCACGGCGACCAGTTCCGCGGCGCCGAGGCCGGTTCCGCCGCGCTCGACGGGCGCGGCGTCGACGACGTGCTCGCGTCGGCCCGCACCGTCGCCGCCGAGCGGAACCTGACCGCGTCGGACCGGGTGCTCTCGACGCGCCCGTGGGCCACCGTGGACGAACTGATCGCCGGACTCGTCTCGGTGCTCGCGGTCGGCGCCTCGCTGGTGCAGGTGTCCAACCCGGACGCCGCCGCCCTCGCGCGCCGCATCGACTCCGAGAAGGTCACCGCTCGACTCGACGTCTAGCCGCCGTCCGAGAGGCCCGGGTCGGCATCGCCTGCCGAACCCGGGCCTCTCGTGTCTTCCTCACGCTCTCACGCCAGCGCGGCCACCGGAGCGGTCCCGGCCGCCCGCCGCGCCGGGAGCAGCGCCGCGATCATGCCGGCCGCACCGCCGCCCACCACGATCGCCGCGAGCGTCGCCCACGGCAACGTGCTCAGCACGACATCGTCGAATCCGAACACCGACGCCGATCCGGTGATGCCGAACGCCAGGCCCAGGACCACGCCGAGCGCCGACGCGACACCCGCGATCAGCAGCGCCTCCCACAGCAGCAGCGACCGCAGCCCCGACCGGGTCAGCCCCAACGCCCGCAGCAGCCCGGATTCCCGGCGGCGTTCGAGCACCGACAGCGCCATCGTGTTGCCGACACCGATCAGCGCGATCACCACCGCCACCGACAGCAGGCCGGCGACGATCAGCAGCAGCGTGTCGAGGATCGTGTCCAGCGTCGCGCGCATCACGAGCGACCCGCCGACGTCGCTGCCCGGCGCCGACTGCTCCGCGAGCGAGGCGATCTCGTCCTGCACCGACTGGTTGTCGGCGAGTCCGTCGTCGAGCCGGATCCACACCTGGTCCTGCGTCACCTGCGACGACAGCGCCGCGAGGATCTGCGCGTCGGCCAGCACGGGGGTGCCGAACTCGGCGCTGCCGACCGTCAGTTCGGCGCGGCCGGCGTTGCCGCTGAGCGACACCGTGTCGCCGTCCGCGAGGCCGAACTCGCGGCGCTCGTCCGGCCCCAGCAGCAGTTGCCGCGGACCCGGCAGGTCGATCTCCGTGCGCAGCGTCGCGCGGACGGCCGCGACGTCCACACCGGTGACCGTGATGGTGCGCCCGTCGGGCAGGGCGAGGTCGGCGGCGCCGAGCGGAGCGACCGCCGCGACACCGTCGAGGCCGCGCACCCGGTCGGCGAGGCCGGTCGGCAGTCCCGCGGCCTCCGTGGTGCTGATGCTCACGTCCACCGGGAACTGGTCGTCGACGGCGCCGGGCGCGCTGGCCTTGGTCACCGCGATCCCGACGACGAGGGTGCTGGTGAGCGTGACACCGATCAGCAGCGCCGTCGCGGTCGCCGCGGTGCGGCGCGGGTTGCGCCCGGCATTGCCCGCCGCCAACTCGCCCACCGGGCCGCCCAGACGCGCCACCAGAGCACCGACCCTGGAGACCACGGCCGGGATGATCCGCTGTCCGAGCATCACGATCGCCACGAACGTGAGCAGCCCGCCGAGGCACGCGATCATCACCTGCGCGCCGGCGACACCCATCCCCAGGACGCCGACGCCCACGACGAGCGCGAGGGTTCCGCCGATCCGCCGGGTCCGCGACACCACCACCGCTTCCGGCGCGGATTCCAGCGGCTGCAGCGCGGCCAGCGGCGACACCCGGGTCGCGGCCCGGCCGGGGGCCGACGCCGCCACCATGGTCATCGCGATGCCCACCACGAGACCGACCAGCACCGTCAGCGGCGTCACGCTCAGGTCCTGCAACGGGATCGGCACGTCGGCCGCCGTCGCGATCTGTGCCACCAGCCAGGCGACGGCGACACCGAGGCCGACACCCAGCAGCGACGCCACCGCGCCGACACCGGCCGCCTCGGCCCGCACGCTGCGGCGGACCTGTGCGGCGGTCGCGCCCACGCAGCGCAGCAGCGCCAGTTCCTGGGTGCGGGCGGCGAGCAGGACCGCGAACGTGTTGGCGATGACGAGGCCCGCGACGACGACCGCGATCGCACCGAACGCGAGCAGCACGCTCGCGAGGACGTCGGAGTCGCCGAGGAACCGCTGCGACTCCAGCTCCGCCTGCCGGACACCGGTTTCCACCGTGACATCCGCCGGCAGCATCGATTGCACCCGCTGGGCCAGCTGTTCCTGCGACAGCGTGCCGTCACCGGCGACGCGGACCTCCCGCACCGGCGAACCCGACTCCCACTCCCCCAGCTGCGCGGGCGTCGCGAAGACCGTCGTACCGTTCAGGCTCTGCGCCGTGCCCGCCAGATCGACGACGCCGACCACCTTCGCGGTCTCCGTCGTCGGAGTGTCGCCGCCCAGCACCGTCACCGTCAGGTCGGTCCCCACCGGGATGCCCGACCCGGACCCGACCGCGACCTCCCCGAGCGCCTCCGGGAATCGGCCGTCCTGCAGCTTCTGCCAGCGCAGCCCGGGATCCGGTGACAGCGACAGGGCCGACCCGTACGACGAGCCCTCCCCGTCGCGCCGCACCTTCACACTGGCCGAGCTGTCCTCGGCGACCGCCCGCACACCCGGGATCGCCGCAACCGTCGCCGGGTCGACGGCGCCGGTGACGACGACGTCCGTCGACGCGTACTGCCCCGCGAGCGAACCCGTGACGCCCTTGTCGAGCGTCGAGTTCAACGTCAGCGTCGCCACGACGAACGCGACCGAGATCACGCCCGCGAGCACCGACGCGAGATACCGTCCCGCGTGGGCCCGCATCTGCGCCCACGCCAGCCCCCGCATCAGTGGGTCCTGCTGAGGTCGTCGGCACCGAGGGAACGCATCGTCTCGATCACCGAATCGGTGGTGGGGCGGTCGATCTCGCCGGCGATGCTGCCGTCGGCGATCAACACCACCCGGTCCGCGTACGACGCGGCGACCGGATCGTGCGTCACCATGACGACCGTCTGCCCGGTCTCCCGGACGCTCGTGCGCAACAGGTCCAGAACCTCGGCGCCCGTGCGCGAGTCCAGGTTTCCGGTGGGCTCGTCGGCGAAGACGACGTCGGGCTGCGGCAGCAACGCCCGCGCGACGGCAACCCGCTGCTGCTGGCCGCCGGACAACTCGTGCGGGCGGTGTCTCAGCCGGTCGGTCAGACCCAGGCGACGCACCACCTCGTCCCGCCAACCGCGCTCGGGGACCCGTCCGGCCAGTCGCATCGGCAGCAGCATGTTCTCCTCCGCCGAGAGCACCGGCAGCAGGTTGAACGCCTGGAACACGAATCCGATTCGCTCCCGGCGCAGTTCGGTCAGCTCCCGATCTGCCAACGCCGTGATCTCGGTGCCGCCCACGTGCACCGTGCCCGAGGTCGCGACGTCGAGTCCGGCGAGGCAGTGCATGAGCGTCGACTTGCCCGAACCGGACGGCCCCATGATCGCGGTGAACTTCCCGGCCCCGAAATCCACGTCCACGCCGCGGAGGGCATGGACGGCGGTCTCGCCGGCACCGTACGTCTTGGTCAGGGCCCGCGCCCGCACCTTCTGGTCCTCAGTTCTCATGCCGTCGACGGTATTGCTGGTCAGGGCCCTTCCACATCGGAGCGCGGGGCGATCTTCGCGAACGCCGGCGTCATACCCGGGTAGGACCCGGCATCAGCCCGGGTGCCCATTCCCTCGCCGATCAGCGCAGGTTTACGCCTCTACCGCGAAGGAATGGGCGGTGAGGCCGAAGTCAGTCGGAGCCGAGCAGGTCCTGCGGCCGGACCAGACCGACCTGGAACGCGTACAGCACCGCCTGCACACGGTCCCGTGAGCCCGTCTTCGAGAGCACCCGTCCCACATGGGTTTTCACCGTTGCCTCGGAGACCACGAACTCCTCGGCGATCTCGGCGTTCGACAGTCCGTGGGCCATCGCCTCGAGCACCTCGACCTCGCGCGGCGTGAGGTCCTCGGGCAACGACGGTTGCACCGACGTACCCAGCATCGGCCCGACGTGCTGCAGCAGCTTGCGGGTCGAGCGCGCCTCGATGACCGCGTCCCCGCGGTGCACGGTGCGGATGGCGTCCAGCAGTTGCTCGGGCGGGACGTCCTTGAGCAGGAAGCCGCTCGCGCCGGCGCTGATCGCGGACATCACGTACTCGTCGTTCTCGAACGTGGTGAGCACCACCACCTTCGGCGAGTCCTCACCGGCGGTCAGTCGGCGGGTGGCCTCGATGCCGTCCATGTTCGGCATCTGGACGTCCATGAGCACGACGTCGGCGGGCGTGCGCGACAACTCGTCGACGCCGCGGGCACCGTCCGACGCCTCGAGCACCACCGTGAGGTCGGGCTGGGAGTCGATCACCATGCGGAACCCGGCCCGCACCAGTTGCTGGTCGTCGACGAGGGCCACGCGAATCATGCCGTCCAGCCTAGGGTGCGACGTACGGGAGCCTGCCTCGCACCCGGTAGCCGCCGCCCGTCACCGGTCCTGCGGTGAGCTTCCCGCCGTGCAGCTTGGCCCGCTCGGTCATGCCGATCACGCCCTGGCCGCCCGGCGACGACTCGATCAGCGCCGCCGCACCACCCCGTCCGTCGTCGGCGACGACGAGTTCGACGTCGTCCGCACCCCAGTTCACCGCGACCCGCGCCTGCGCCCCGGGACCGGCGTGCTTGAGGACGTTGGTCAGCGACTCCTGCACGATGCGGTACGCGGTCAGCCCCGCGCCCGTCGACAGCTCCCGCCGCTCGCCGGTCACCGTGAGGCCGATGTCCAGGCCGCCGCGCCGCAACTCGGCGACCAGGCTCTCGATGTCGTCGGCGCCGGGCATCGCGGCGAACTCCCGCGGCCGGTCCTCGCGCAGCACCGACAGCAGCGCGCGCATGTCCGTCAGCGCCTGACGCCCGGTCGACGCGATGGTCTCGAGCGCGGTGATCGCGGCCTGCGGGTCCTGCGCCGCGCCGTAGCGGCCGCCGTCGGCCTGGGCGATGACGACGGTGAGCGAGTGCGCGACGATGTCGTGCATCTCGCGGGCGATGCGGGTGCGCTCGTTGACCGCTGCCAACTCCGCCTCCTGCGCGCGCTCGAGCTCGAGCAGCCGGGCCCGCTCGGCCAGTCCCTCCAGTTCCTGGATGCGCACCCGACGCAGGTCGCCGAACGCCCACACCGCGAGCACGAACACGCTGAGGAAGACCGCGGAGACCACCTCGGACTCCCACCCGGCGTCCGGGTTCGCGAAGTACCTGAACCCTGCCGCCGTCGCACCGAGGATGGCGATGACCAGCGCCGTGTAACTGCTCCACCGGGGCGCGTACGCAGCGAACGCGTACAGCGCGACCGGCACCCCGATCACGCTCGGCATCAGCATGTCGTCGACGACGAACAGGTGCAGGACGGCGAACGCCGCGACCACGAACCCGGACACGACGGTGCGCGAGCGCCGCCAGGCCAGCGGCACCGTCATGCCGAGGGAAACGACGACCGAGGGCCAGCCGTACTCCAGCGAGGTGGGGAGACAGACCAGCGTCAGGAGCGCCGCCTCGGCGCGGTCGATACCGACCGCGTGGGCGGCGCTCCAGCGATAGAGACGCTCGCCCAGTCGAGATCGGGCCGGAAATCGAGCCATGCCGTCAGCCTAGAGCGCGATCCGGTCCCGACGACGCCTGCTCAGCCGAGCAGCTTGGTGCGCAGCGCCTGGTCCTTCTCGAGCACCATCTGCTCGAGCCCGGCCTGGAAGTCCGCCATCCGCTGCAGCAGTGCCGGATCCGACGCGCCCAGGATGCGCGCCGCGAGCAGACCCGCGTTGCGGGCGCCGCCGATCGACACCGTCGCGACCGGGACCCCGGCCGGCATCTGCACGATCGACAGCAGCGAGTCCATGCCGTCGAGGTACTTCAGCGGAACCGGCACACCGATCACCGGCAGCGGCGTCGCCGACGCCACCATGCCCGGCAGGTGAGCGGCGCCGCCGGCGCCCGCGATGATGACCTTGATCCCGCGTCCGGCCGCGTCGCGCGCGTAGTCGAGCATGCGCTGCGGGGTGCGGTGCGCCGACACGACGCCCACCTCGAACCGGACGCCGAACTCGGCGAGCGCCTCGGCGGCGGCCTCCATCGTCGGCCAGTCCGAGTCGCTGCCCATGATCAGCCCGACGAGGGGCCCGTTCGATTCAGTCACTTCGCGTCCGCTCCCGTGTGCTCGTTCCAACCGTCAGTCCATACGGCGTGCGACATCCAGTGCGCCGCCCGCTCCGCGCGCTCGCGCACGACCGCCACGTACGCCGCGTCGTCCGGTGAACCGTCCGCGCCGCCGATGACGTTGACGTGCCCGATCTTGCGGTCCTTGCGCTCGCCCTTGCCGTACAGGTGCACCTTGACGTCGGGCATGCGCGCGAACAGGTGGTGCAGCCGCTCGTCCATGCTCATCGTCGGGGCCTCGGGCGCGCCGAGGATGTTCGCCATCACCGTGACCGGGGCGACGGGCGACGGGTCGCCGAGCGGGTAGTCCAGCACGGCCCGCAGGTGCTGCTCGAACTGCGACGTGCGGGCGCCGTCCTGCGTCCAGTGACCGGAGTTGTGCGGGCGCATCGCGAGTTCGTTGACGACGAGCGTGCCGTCGGTGGTCTCGAACAGCTCGACGGCCATCGCGCCCACGACACCGAGTTCGGACGCCACGCGCAGCGCGAGCTGCTCGGCCTGGGCCGCGAGCTCGGCGGACAGCTGCGGGGCCGGCGCGAGCACGACCGCGCACTGTCCACTGCGCTGCACCGTCTCGACGACCGGCCACGACGCGCCCTGCCCGAACGGCGAGCGCGCGACCATCGCGGAGAGTTCCCGGGTGAAGTCGATCGCCTGCTCGACCATCAGCGTGACGCCCTTGTCGAGCTGCTCGGTGACGATGGCCTCGGCCTCGTCGCAGTCGTCGGTGATCCACACGCCGCGGCCGTCGTAGCCGCCGCGCACGGCCTTGAGGACGACGGGCCAGCCGTGTTCGGTACCGAACCGGACGACGTCCTCGGCCCACGTGACCTCGGCGAAGGCCGGAACCGGTGCGCCCATCTCGCTGAGCTTGCGGCGCATCGCCAGCTTGTCCTGCGCGTACACGAGGGCCTGCGGCGGCGGCTGCACGTTGACACCCTCGGAGACGAGGACGTCGAGGTGCTCGGTGGGGACGTGTTCGTGGTCGAACGTCAGCGCGTTCGACCCCAGGGCGGCCTTGCGCAGAGCGGCGAGGTCGGTGTGGCTGCCGAGCACGACGTCGGGGCTGACCTGTGCGGCGGGCTCGTCGATACTGCCCGCGAGGACACGCAGCGTCTGGCCCAGCTCGACCGCGGCCTGATGCGTCATGCGCGCGAGCTGACCGCCGCCGATCATCGTCACCACGGGCATCCCGCTCGGGAGATCACGCGGAGGGGTGGGGCGAGATTCGGAATCAGATTTGCCGGTCACGACACACCATGGTGTCACGTTCACTCGCGAGCGGTTCTGCCGAGGTCATCCGGCGTCTCGACCTGTGTAGAAGCCGAGAAGTAGCAATCCAGCGCGGAGATCGAGATCGCGGGTTCGTACAATACCTCGTTGTGTCTTTCGTCGACGCGGCGTTGAGCCGAGTTCCTCAGCCCCTCCGGGCCGTCGTCCTCCGCCACCACGAATTGATCAAGTTCGCAATCGTCGGCGGAACCACGATGGTGGTCGACCTGGCCATCTTCTACTCCCTGAGCCTGACGATCCTCGAGCAGAAGCCCGTTGTCGCCAAGATCCTCTCGGGTGTGGTGGCGACGATCCTGAGCTACGTCCTCAACCGGGAGTGGTCGTTCAAGCACCGCGGTGGCCGCGAGCGGCATCACGAGGCGCTGCTCTTCTTCACGATCAGCGGCATCGGTGTCGGTATCGCGGCGGCCCCGCTGTTCATCGCGAACAACATCTTCGACATCCGCGCGTCCGTGAGCCTCACGGCGCTCGTGGTCGTCGACTTCGTCCTGAACTACATCATCGGCAACCTGCTGCAGATGATCTTCCGGTTCTGGTCGTTCCGGCGGTGGGTGTTCCCGGAGGAGACCGGCCACGAGGTGATCGAGCAACCCGAAGCCGCGGCCGAGCTCACCGGCGAGGAACCGGGGACGCCGCTCGGCTAACGCGGCTCGTGGATGCCGGTCACCCGGGTCGGCACGTCGTCCCGTGCGGGCGCCAGGAACACCGCGAACAGCGCCGGACGGCGCCGCTGCAGCTCGAGACGGCCCCCGTCGGCCTCCACCAGTGCCCGAGCCAGCGCCAGCCCGACTCCGGTCGACCCAGCCCCCGAGAATCCCCGGTCGAAGATGTGTGGCGCCAGTTCGTCGCTCACACCCTCCCCCTCGTCGGAGACCTCCACGCACACGCGTGATCCGCCGGCGGACCCCCGACCCGCCGGACCCGACACCAGACGCACCGACACCGTGCACGTGCCGGCGCCGTGCTGCAGCGAGTTGTCGATCAGCACCGACACCGCCTCACGCAGCCGCGATCCCGTCGCCTTCGACGTCAGCCTCGGCTCGCCCCGCAACCGCAGGACCCGGCCGGCGTCCTTGTACGGGCCCTGCCAATCCGCGACGACGCTCGCGAGCTCCCCCACCACCGACACCGGCTCCCGGTTGGCGGCACCGCTGTCACGCGACGATCGCACCAGGTCGTCGACGGCGACGGTGAGCCGGTCGACCTGTGCCATGGCCTCCTCCGCCTCGTGCACCACGTCGGGGTCCGGGTGTCCCGACAGCTCGTCGAGTCGCAGCCGCACCGCGGTGAGGCGACTGCGCAGCTGGTGCGACACGTCGGCGACGAGCGCGTGTTCGCGTTGCAGGCGCCCGGAGATCTCGACGGTCGCCGAGTCCAGCACGTCGGACACGCGATCCAGTTCGGGGATGTCGTGGCGGCGGGAATCGGGGCGGAAGTCGCCCTCGGCCAGCCGTGCGGCCCGCTCGGCGACGTCCTTGAGCGGATCGGCCAGGCGTTTCGCGGTGACCACGGCGACGCCGGCACCCGCACCCATCGACGCGAGAACCAGCAGGGTCACCGCGCCGACCGCCTGCCGCTGCAGGGTCCGCATCCGATCCGACGGCACCTCGAGCCGCAACGAGCCCGAGGTCCCCATCGACAGCGACTCGACGAGCGGTGACGGCACCGACTCCGCACCGATGTCCAGGCGCGCGGCGCCCTCCTCGGGCGTCGGGTAGACGACGACGAGCTTCCCGCCCTCCGGGACGACCAGGCGCAGCGACGTGGTGTCCAGCCCGTCCTCGACGACGCCGGCGCTGCCCTCCTGCACGATGATCTCCGCGGCCATCCGGTCGAGTCGGCCCTGGAGGTCGCTGCGGGTGAAGTCCTCCACCCACAGCCAGGCGGTGTAGATCAACGGGACACCGAGGAGCAAACCGGTGAAGATGACGACCGCAAGGATCGACTGCAGAATTCTGCGACGCACGGTGGATGGAACCTAGTCGGTGTTGATTCGGAATCCGACGCCGCGCACGGTTGCGATCCGGCGATCCGCACCCGCGCCCTCGTCCCCGATCTTGCGCCGCAGCCAGGACATGTGCATGTCGAGGGTCTTCGAGCCGCGCAGCTCCACGTCGCCCCAGACCTCGCGCAGGATCGTGTCCCGCGAGACGACCTGGCCGGCGTGCTCGAGCAGCACCCGCAGCAACTCGTACTCCTTGTTGGCCAGCGCCACCTCGGACCCGTTGACGAGGACCCGCCGGGCCGCGGGCTCGAGCCGGATGCCGGCCACCTCGACGACGACGTCCTCCCCGCCGCCGCTGCGCCGCAGCAGCGCCCGCACCCGCGCCATCAGTTCGGCCAGCCGGAACGGCTTGCCGACGTAGTCGTCGGCGCCCGCGTCCAGCCCGACGACGAAGTCCACCTCGTCGGTGCGCGCGGTGAGCATCAGCACGGCCAGATCCAGGCTGTGCGCGCGTAACTGACGACACACCTCGAGCCCGTCCATCCCGGGCAGGCCGAGGTCGAGGATGAGCAGTTCGAATTCGCCGGTCAGCGCACGCTCGAGCGCGGTGGGCCCGGTCTGTTCGATCGTGACGGTGTAGCCTTCGCGGCCGAGTGCACGCGACAGCGGAGCAGCGATGGCCTCGTCATCTTCGGCAAGCAGTACGGCGGTCACGACGACAGCCTACGGTCGGTTCCGCCCGCGCGGATCTATTACCAGCCTTTCCGGTGATTCCGACGATCCTCACCGGCGCTGCCCGGCCCCTCGTCCGGCCGCGGGAAGCGGTCGTCGTGGTAGTGGTCCTGGTAGGGGTCGCGATGCGTGTTCGTGGAATCGAAGACCTGGTGGTACAGCAGCGAGTGCACCTTCTGGACCTCGGGGATGTCGTCGAACTCGAGGGGATCGTCCGACGACGCGACGATCATGAGCGTTCCGGTGCGCAGCATCCGGTCGACCAGCCCGTGCCGGAACTGCACATTGCTGATCCGGTTCATCGGGATATCGATGCCGGTGTGGGTCATCACCCCGTGCCGGATCATCACTCGCCGGTCGGTGACGATGAAGTGCGTCGACTTCCATCGCAGCACCGGCACCAGGACCTTCCAGACCACGACGGCGAACCACGCCGCGGCGATCACGAGCGACACCACCGGAACGGCGCCGCCGGTCAACTCGGACTGGGCGAGCCCCACGAGGAACCCCGCGATCGCGGTGGCGAGGATGAAGATCGCCGACGGAATGATCAGCATCTTCCAGTGCGGATGCCGGTGCAGCACCAGTTCCTCGTCCGCCGCCAGGGCGTCCTGTGGGTATCCCATGGAAAGAGTGTGACAGGTCGGCACGGGGCCGACCTGTCAGGCGAGACCTGGATATCCGCGTTCGAGCAGGCCGATTCCCGACCCGGAGGGTCCGTCAGCTGACGCGGCGCGCCAGGAACGCCGAGGCGACGACGATGAGTCCGTAGAGGATCATCCAGACGCCGACGACGATGACGAAGACGCCGAGCGACAGTTCCGGCTGCAGCAGGACGATCGCGCCCGCGACGACGCTGATGATGCCGAGGACGATGCCGAACGCGCGGTTGCCGGGGACCTCCGACGCGCCCGCGACGATGTCGAGCACACCGCGGAACACCCACCACGCGCCGATGACGAGGGTGATGATCACCAACGTCTGGAGCGGGCTACGGAGGACGAGGAACCCGAGCAGGATCGCGAGCGCGCCCGACAGCCCGGTCAAGGTGCGCGCCGCCGTCGGCGCTCCGACCTCCGCGAAGGACCGGATGATCTGGATGATGCCGAACGCGAACACCTGGATCGCGATGAGCACCGCGACGACGAACAGCGTCGCATCGGGCCAGACGAGGACTGCAATTCCGAGGCCGAGGGTGAGCAGTCCGAACACGACCGTCAGCCCGGTCAGGACACGGCCGGCCGTCTCCAGCTCACGAGATTCGGCGGCCAGCCATGACCCGCTGCCACCTTCGGACACTCCGTGTTGAGCATTCATCGCTACTCCTCCGTCGCACGAGATTTCGTGGATCAGCGTCAAAGTAGCAGCAAAAGACGCTCCGCGAGCGGTTGCGAACAAAGCATTTCCGGGCCGCGACGCCGAATGCATTTTCACCCGTCAGGGGTGAGGTTTCACGGCCGAATACATCGGAAGATGCAGCCGACGGATTGGCTCCTCCAGCGAGGTTTTCGCGACCGATCGAAAGGGGAACTGCAATGACCACACCGACGACGCACGCTTCGGGCGGTGGCGCAAAACAGGGTTTCGCGGCGGGTGCGTCGATCGCCGCCGCGATCATTCTCATGACCGTCGGAATCCTGGAGATCTTCCAGGGCATTTCCGCGCTGTCCAAGGACGACGTCTTCGTCGTCGGCCCCGAGTACGTGTATCAGTTCGACCTGACGACGTGGGGCTGGATCCACCTGATCCTCGGCATCGTCGTCGTGCTGATCGGTCTGGCACTGCTGACGGGTGCGACGTGGGCACGCGTGTGCGCGATCATCCTCGCGGCCCTGTCGATCATCGCGAACTTCCTGTGGATTCCCTGGTACCCGATGTGGTCGATCCTGATCATCGCGCTCGACATCGTGGTGATCTGGGCGGTTTCCACGTGGAACACCGAGAAGGCCTGAGCCCTCACACGGCACGCAGATGGGTGATGTCACCGGCCGACACCGCGACCGGTGACTCACCCTCTGCCTTGATCACGATGCGTCCCTCGGCGTCGACGTCGGTCGCCACACCCACGAGCTCCCGGTTCCCCGGGAGCTCGGCGCGTACCAGGCGACCGAGGGTGCCGCACCGCTCCCGGTACACGGCCGCGAGGTCGTCGACCTTCCAGCCGGCGCTCTCCCACTCGCGCCACCGCCGGGCCAGTTCACGGAGGATCGCGCGCACCAGGACGGTGCGGTCGGTGACGACCGCGTCCTCGAGGGCGAGCGACGTCGCGGTCGGCACCGGCAGCTCGTCCTCGGTCAGACTCACGTTGAGCCCGATCCCCACGACGATCGTCGGGACCGGTGCCGTCGATGCGACCTCGGCGAGGATTCCGGCGACCTTCCGCCCCTCGATCAGAACGTCGTTGGGCCACTTCAGTTCCGCGTCGACCTCGGCCACCTTGCGCAACGCGTCGACCACCGCGATGCCCGACAGCAGCGGCAGCCAGCCGATGTCCGTCAGGTCCATGCCGGGCATGTCGAGGACCGCGGACACGGTGACCAGGGCGCGCGGGGCGCTCACCCACGGCCGCGCGTGCCGGCCGCGGCCACCGGTCTGGTATTCGGCGATCAGGACGCTGCGCGCGTAGTCCGGGCCCTGCGGACGGGCCAGCAGGTCGGCATTGGTGGACCCGGTCTCCGCGACCACGTCGAGCCGCGACCAGAACGCGTCCGGGTCACCGCCCCCGTCACGAACCAGCGCACGCCGGAGCGCGTCGACATCGAACGGGGGGCGGTTCAGATCGGTCCACATCCGTCCAGCCTAGGATGCGCTTGGAAAGTGACTCGTCAGTAGCTTAGGTTGAATAATTCAACGCAACCCGACCTCGCTCGACGCAGGCCCCGGAGACCTGGTTAAGCTCACTTCCCATGACCAGTGTGCAGGAGCCAGCCGCGGCGGAGGCGGCGAACACCCCGGATATCCACACGACGGCGGGAAAGCTCGCTGACCTGCGCAGCCGCCAGGCGCAGGCAATGCAGCCCATGGGCGAAGCCGCCGTCGAGAAGGTCCACGCCAAGGGCAAGCTGACGGCGCGCGAGCGCATCCACGCGCTCCTGGACGAGGGCTCGTTCGTCGAGCTCGACGCCCTGGCCCGGCACCGCAGCACCAACTTCGGCCTCGCCGACAACCGTCCCGTCGGTGACGGCGTCGTCACCGGTTACGGCACCATCGACGGCCGCGACGTCTGCGTCTTCAGCCAGGACGCCACCGTGTTCGGCGGCTCGCTCGGCGAGATCTACGGCGAGAAGATCGTCAAGGTCATGGACCTGGCGCTCAAGACCGGCCGCCCGCTGATCGGCATCAACGAGGGTGCCGGCGCGCGTATCCAGGAGGGCGTCGTCTCGCTCGGCCTGTACGGCGAGATCTTCCACCGCAACGTCCAGGCCTCGGGTGTCATCCCGCAGATCTCCCTGATCATGGGCCCGGCCGCCGGCGGACACGTCTACTCCCCCGCGCTGACCGACTTCGTGGTCATGGTCGACGAGGCCAGCCAGATGTTCGTCACCGGCCCGGACGTCATCAAGACCGTCACGGGTGAGGACGTCACCATGGAGGATCTGGGCGGCGCCCGGACTCACATGGCGAAGTCCGGTGTCGCGCACTATGTCGCTTCCGGCGAGCAGGACGCTCTCGACTATGTCAAGGACCTGCTGTCGTACCTGCCGAGCAACAACCAGGCCGCGGCTCCGCGTCTGGCCCCGTCCGATCCGATCGTCGGCTCGATCGAGGACTCGCTGACCGACGAGGACCGCGAACTCGACACGCTGATCCCGGACTCGGCGAACCAGCCGTACGACATGCACGAGGTCATCCGTCGCATCCTCGACGACGACGAGTTCCTCGAGGTGCAGGCCGGCCGCGCCATGAACGTCATCGTCGGCTACGGTCGCGTCGACGGCCGCAGCGTCGGCATCGTCGCGAACCAGCCCACGCAGTTCGCGGGCTGCCTCGACATCGACGCGTCCGAGAAGGCCGCGCGCTTCGTCCGCACCTGCGACGCGTTCAACGTCCCGATCATCACGCTGGTCGACGTCCCGGGCTTCCTCCCGGGCACCGAGCAGGAGTACAACGGCATCATCCGCCGCGGCGCGAAGCTGCTGTACGCGTACGGTGAGGCCACGGTCGGCAAGATCACCGTCATCACCCGCAAGGCGTACGGCGGCGCGTACGACGTCATGGGCTCCAAGCACATGGGCGCGGACGTGAACCTGGCGTGGCCGACCGCTCAGATCGCGGTCATGGGCGCGTCCGGCGCCGTCGGCTTCGTCTACCGCAAGCAGCTGCTCGAGGCCGCCAAGAACGGTGAGGACGTCGACGCGCTGCGCCTGAAGCTGCAGCAGGAGTACGAGGACACCCTGGTGAACCCGTACGTTGCGGCCGAGCGCGGTTACATCGACGCCGTCATCCCCCCGTCGCACACCCGCGGACAGATCGTCTCCGCTCTGCGTCTGCTCGAGCGCAAGATGGTTTCGCTTCCGCCCAAGAAGCATGGGAACATCCCCCTATGACAGCCACAACCCGGGAAGACGTGCTCACCGACGCGGAGCTGCTGGACGCATCCGCAGCGGTCGACGGCTCGACGCTCGAAGGAGCCGCGTTGGCTGAAGCAGTCGCAGGGCTGGAGTCCGATCTCGCCGCGGGATCGCAGTCGCCGCTGATCAAGGTCGTGAAGGGCAACCCGACGGACGCCGAGATCGCAGCCGTCGTCACGGTTCTGTGCGCGGCCGCCGCCGCGGGCGAGCCGGCCGGCGACGGCCTGCCGCCCGAGACGTGGGGCGCGCCCACCCGCATGCACCGCGGGCACGCGCCGTTCTCCCCGTATTCGTTCGGCAACCCGGTCGCTCCGCGCCCGTTCTGATCGAACGGTTCGTCTGGTGACCCACCTGGTTCTCGCCTCGGCGTCCCCGGCACGGCTGTCCGTGCTGCGGGGCGCCGGGGTCGAACCCACCGTCCGTGTCTCCGGCGTCGACGAGGACGCCGTCATCGACCGACTGGGCCCGTCCGCGGCCCCCGAGTCGGTCGTCACCACGCTCGCCGAGGCCAAGGCCCGCGACGTGATTCCCGCTCTGATCGCCGAGGGCATCACCGACGCCGTCGTGATCGGCTGCGACTCGATGCTGCTCATCGACGGTGAACTGCAGGGCAAGCCGCACACCGTCGACGTCGCCCGCCGCCGCTGGAAGTCCATGGCCGGCCGCAGCGCGACGCTGCTCACCGGACACAGCGTCCTGCGGATCGCCGACGGCGCGATCGTCGCGGACGCGGCCGATCACAGCGGCACCGTCGTCCACTTCGCGTCCCCGTCGGACGAGGATCTCGAGGCGTACCTCGCCACCGGCGAACCGTTGAAGGTCGCCGGCGCCTTCACCCTCGACGGTCTCGGCGGCTGGTTCGTCGAACGACTCGAGGGCGACCCGTCCAGTGTCATCGGTATCGGGCTGCCGCTGGTGCGGCGCCTGCTCGGCGAGGTCGGTGTCTCGGTGGCCCAGTTGTGGGCCGCGAACGCGCTCGTGCGCTAGTTCCCCGTCCCGCCCCAGGATCGCTCCAGGGCCCGCGCCATCGCGGTCGCCTTCGTCTTGGCGCGTTCGGCGTCCGGTCCGGTGAAATTCTCGTCGACCGTCTCGCACCACACGTGCAGCCAGCGCGTGAGCTTCTCCCCCGCCAGCCCGTGCTGCCGGTCGAGCGCCTGGTGGACCATCACGAACTCGCCCTGGTAGCGCGCGGTCCGGAACAGGATCTGCTCCCAGAAGTCCCCGACGACGGGCAGATGCTCCTCGAGCCCGACGACCGCCAGGGTCTCGAACGCGGGCGCCAGCACCGGGTCGGCAAGTGCCCGCTGGTAGAACACCCGGACCATCCGGTCGATGTCGCCGCGGCCGGAGAGATCGCTGCGGCGGTCGGTTGGGCACGTCACAGTGCACGACGGTACCGGTTGAACTACCCATCGGTAGCGGGCGGTGATCTCGCTCGCTCCGCCGGATCGATCACCACATAGAATCGTCAGTGGACAACCCTCCACCCACACTTGCCTCAGGAGCCCACCCGTGCCCGTCGCACCCGATCCCAATCCCGCGTTCGCTGCGTATACCCATCCGGAGCGACTCGTCTCGACCGAGTGGCTGTCGGTCAACCTGGGCGCCCCCGGTGTGAAGGTGGTGGAGTCGGACGAGGACGTGCTGCTCTACGACATCGGCCACATCCCCGGCGCGGTGAAGATCGACTGGCATCTGGACCTCAACGACCCGGTCACGCGCGACTACATCGACGGCGCCGCGTTCGCCGACCTGATGAGCCGCAAGGGCATCGAACGCGACGACACCGTCGTCATCTACGGCGACAAGAGCAACTGGTGGGCGGCGTACGCCCTCTGGGTGTTTACGCTGTTCGGCCACCAGGACGTCCGCCTGCTCGACGGTGGCCGGGACGCGTGGCTGTCGGAGAACCGGGACACCACGCTGGACGTGCCGACTCCCGCGCCGACGCAGTACCCGGTGGTGGCGCGCGACGACAGCACGATCCGCGCGTTCCGGGACGACGTGCTCGCACATCTCGGCAACGGTCCGCTGGTCGACGTGCGGTCCCCGCAGGAGTACACGGGCGAGCGCACCCACATGCCCGACTACCCGGAGGAGGGCGCGCTGCGCGGCGGCCACATCCCGACCGCGGTGTCGATCCCGTGGGCGCGGGCGGCGGCAGCGGACGGACGCTTCCGTACCCGCCCCGAGCTCGAGGAGATCTATGCGGACTTCTCGCGCGACGACGACGTGGTCGCGTACTGCCGGATCGGCGAACGTTCGAGCCACACGTGGTTCGTGCTGACGCATCTGCTCGGATACCCCAGCGTCCGCAACTACGACGGCTCGTGGACCGAGTGGGGCAATGTCGTGCGGGTCCCCATCGTCAAGGGCGACGAGCCGGGCATCGTGCCGGGCGCCGCCGAGGAAGCCGCTTCGTGAGCCTGCCGGAGAGCCTCGCCGAGATCGTCGACGACTTCGCCGCCGTCGACGGTCAGGACAAGCTGCAGTTGCTGCTGGAGTTCAGCCGAGAACTGGCGCCGCTGCCGCCGGAGCTCGAGCAGGGCGCGATGGAGCCGGTTCCCGAGTGCCAGTCGCCGCTGTTCCTGTCCGTCGACAGCAGCGACCTGGACAAGGTGCGTCTGCATTTCAGCGCGCCCGCCGAGGCGCCGACGACCCGCGGCTTCGCGTCGATTCTCCATCAGGGGCTCGACGGGCACAGCGCCGCAACAATTCTCGCGGTTCCCGACGACTTCTACGCGGCACTCGGCCTCGCCGACGCGGTCAGCCCGCTGCGCTTGCGCGGCATGAGCGCGATGCTCGCACGTATCAAGCGGCACCTCCGCTGAGCGTGCAACCTCCCAACCGAGACTGATCGGGGAGCGACCCTCCCCGATCACCTTTCACTGTGACGATGTTCACCGCCGCCACCCGCGGCGGAACAAGAGACTGGATTCTCCACGATGGAATTCACCGAGCTCGCGGACTACGCGATCTCCCCCGGCATGCTCACCGAGTGGTTACCCGAAGCCACCACAGGATGGGTCGACGACGGACGCCCCGCGTCGTACATCCACGAGGCGCATCTGCGGCGGACGGCCGACGGCACCCACGACGACGGCCGGGAGTCCTGGCTGGGCGCGGCGTTCCGGCTGCCGGGGCAGCTCGACCACGACGCGTTCCGCACCGCGATCGGAATGTGGATCGAACGCCACGAGTCGTTGCGGAGCCACGCCGCGCTCGGCCACGACGGCCGCATCACCCGCCGCACGATCGACCCGGGCGCCATCGAGCTGGACGAGGTCCGGCACGAGTACGAGTTCGACGCCGACACCGTGTACGAGCGGGTCCACGACCTGTTCGACGAGCTCACCTCCCCGCACCGCTGGCCCGCATACCTGTTCGTCACGCTCGAACATTCCGATCCCGAGCCCGAGTGCACCGTCTTCTTCGCCGCCGACCACTCGATCATCGACGGCCTGTCGGTGGTGCTGGTGGCTCACGAGATCACGAGCCTGTACACCGAGGCGATGGCGGGCCCGCCGGCGCTGCTGGTCCCCGCCGGCAGCTACATCGACTTCGGCGCCGAGGAGCGGGCGGCCGCGTCGACGATCGACCACCGGCACCCCGCGGTCGAGTGCTGGCGCTCGGCCTTCGTCCGCAGCAAGGGCCGACTGTCCGACTTCCCTCTCGACCTGGGCCCGCGTCCGGTGGAGCGGGTGGCGCAGGGCGGCGTCTCGGAGTGGGTGTTCGACGCCGCCCAGGCCGCCACCTTCAACACGGTGTGCCACCGAGCCGGCCAGAACTTCTTCGCCGGCGTGCTGGCCTGCCTGGCCGAGGCCGCCGCGGAACTCACCGGCAACACGGTGTTCCGGACGGTGACGCCGGTCCACACGCGCAGCGATCCGCACTGGGCGACGTCGCTGGGGTGGTTCGTCGGGCTCGCCCCCATCGAGTTCGACATCGCGGGCGCGGCGGACTTCGGGGAGGCCGCGGCCCGTGCGGCCGAGGCGCTGGCGTCGACGAAGTCGGCCGCGAAGGTCCCGTTCGCGCGGGTCGAGGAGGTCCTCGCGACGCCGATCCGGCCGCGGTTCGTCGTCTCGTTCATGGACGTGCGGTTCGTACCGATGGCGCAACAGTGGCCCGAGATCGAGGCTCGCGCCCTGCGCAGCCGCCACTACACGCACGACGTCTACGTCTGGGTGAACCGAACCCCGCACGGCGTCAACATCTCCGCGCGGTTCCCCGGGACGCCGACCGCCACGGAAAATGTGCTGCGCTTCCTGGCGCGGGCCCGGCAGGCACTGTCCGACATCGTTCCGGTCGCACAGGCCGTCGGGGCCTGAACATCGGCCGCGTCACCGGCGGGCAACTTCACCTCTACTGGTCAGTAGGGTTGCGGCGCCGAATCGAGCCCTTAATGTGTAAGCGCTATCCGGTTACATCGTCTATCGGATTGGTGCATACACTCCGATGAGATGCCAATACAGACACCTGCCGGTGACGCCCACAGGCAAACCGCGGGGACGACCATGCGAAACACAGGAGGCTCAGTGCCCACTCATGCCAGCGCGCAGATCACGAAGGTGCTCGTCGCCAACCGCGGCGAGATCGCTGTGCGGGTCATCCGAGCCGCGAAGGACGCGGGCTACGGCAGCGTCGCTGTCTACGCCGAGCCGGACGCGGACGCACAGTTCGTGAAGCTGGCGGACGAGGCGTTCGCTCTCGGCGGCCAGACCTCGGCCGAGTCCTACCTGGTCTTCGACAAGATCCTCGACGCCGCCAAGAAGTCCGGCGCCGACGCGATCCACCCCGGCTACGGCTTCCTGTCCGAGAACGCCGACTTCGCGCAGGCCGTCATCGACGCGGGCCTGATCTGGATCGGCCCCTCGCCGCAGTCCATCCGCGACCTGGGCGACAAGGTCACCGCCCGCCACATCGCCGAGCGCGCCAACGCGCCGATGGCGGCCGGCACCAAGGATCCGGTCAAGAACGCCGACGAGGTCGTCGAGTTCGCCAAGCAGTACGGCGTCCCGGTCGCGATCAAGGCCGCGTTCGGTGGCGGCGGCCGCGGCATGAAGGTCGCGCAGACCATCGAGGAGATCCCCGAGCTGTTCGAGTCGGCCACCCGTGAGGCCATCGCGGCCTTCGGTCGTGGCGAGTGCTTCGTCGAGCAGTACCTGGACAAGGCCCGCCACGTCGAGGCCCAGGTCATCGCCGACCAGCACGGCAACGTCGTCGTCGCCGGCACCCGCGACTGCTCGCTGCAGCGCCGCTTCCAGAAGCTCGTCGAGGAGGCCCCGGCGCCGTTCCTGACGGACGAGCAGCGCGCTCGCATCCACGCTTCCGCCAAGGCCATCTGCAAGGAGGCCGGCTACTACGGCGCGGGCACCGTCGAGTACCTGGTGCAGGGCGACACGGTCTCGTTCCTCGAGGTCAACACCCGCCTGCAGGTCGAGCACCCGGTCACCGAGGAGACCGCCGGCATCGACCTGGTTCGCCAGCAGTTCCTCATCGCCAACGGTGAAGAGCTCACCATCAAGGAGGACCCCACCCCGCGTGGACACTCCTTCGAGTTCCGCATCAACGGCGAGGACGCCGGCCGTGGCTTCATGCCCGCCCCCGGCCCCATCACCGTCTACAAGGAGCCGACGGGCCCCGGCGTGCGCGTCGACTCGGGTGTCGTCCAGGGCGACGTCATCGGCGGCCAGTTCGACTCGATGCTCGCCAAGCTGATCGTCACCGGTGAGAACCGCGAGCAGGCGCTGCAGCGTGCCGCTCGTGCGCTCGCCGAGTTCGAGGTCGACGGCCTCGCCACGGTCATCCCGTTCCACCGCCACATCGTCGAGAACCCGGCGTTCGTCGGCGACGGCGAGGGCTTCGAGGTCTACACCAAGTGGATCGAGACCGAGTGGGACAACACCATCGAGCCGTTCGCCGGTTCGGGTGCGGCCGCGGACGACGAGGAGAACCTGCCCCGTCAGTCGGTCGTCGTCGAGGTCGGTGGCCGCCGCGTCGAGGTCTCGCTGCCCGGTTCGTTCTCGATCGGCACGAGCGGTGCTCCGGCCGGCGCGATCCGCAAGAAGCCGAAGGCGCGCAAGCGCGGCGGTGCCGGCGCGGGTGCCGCGTCGGGTGACGCCGTGACCGCCCCGATGCAGGGCACGGTCGTCAAGGTCGCCGTCGAGGAGGGCCAGGAGGTCGCCGAGGGCGATCTGATCGTCGTCCTCGAGGCCATGAAGATGGAGAACCCGGTCACCGCGCACAAGGCCGGTGTCGTCACGGGCCTGTCCGTCGAGGCCGGCGCCGCCATCACGCAGGGCACGGTTCTCGCCGAGCTGAAGTGACGTCCGGACAGCGATAGCTGTTCCCGGTATTCGTTCCACTGTGCGCGCCTCGCGGTTTCGCGAGGCGCGCACAGTGCTACACGGGCGCCATCTCAGTAGGCTTCAGGCATGGCCGAGGCTCCCGACATCCGGATCGGCACCGCCGAGCGTGAGAAGGCGCTCGAGGCGTTGACACAGCACTTCAGCGACGGTCGACTCACCGTCAGCGAGTTCGACGAGCGCAGCGGACAGATCACCGCCGCCACGACGCGCGGCCAACTCGACAAGATCTTCGCGGACCTGCCCGCGCTCACGCCGCCCGTCCCCGCGAGACCGTCACGGGAATCGGGCGGAGCCGAGGACGAGACGAGCTGGCGCAACACCGTCATGGCGGTGATTCCGTTCGTGGCGCTGGCGCTGTTCTTCCTGGTCCCCGTCGAAGCTCGATGGATGTTCTTCATGCTCATTCCGGCAACGGCCGCGGTTCTGTTCCGCGGCAGGAGAGGACGTGGCGGCTGCTGATGGAGCCGATCGAGATCAACGCCGGGGCCTGGTACCTGCGTGCGCTGCGAGCCGACGAACGCGTCGATGATCGCCCCGCGCTGCGTGACGGTGGCATCGACGACCCGGGATACGTGTCCGAGCGCCTGCGGCAGTGGGCCGCCGACGAGCACTACTCGTGGGCCGTCTGCGAGCCCACGACGGGCGAACTGCTCGCGGAGGTGGGTGTGACCCCGAACGGCTCCGACGGCGTGCTGAGCGGCTGGGCGCGGCCGGGCCACGACGACGCCCTCGAGACCGCCACCGACTCCGTCCACCGCTTCGCCGAGGGTGCTCTCGGGCTCGCTCTCACCGGGCGCTGAGGGCGGCACCGTGCTCGACAGGCTCGACAGGCGTCACGTGCCGCTCGCGATCGCGACGGTCGTCGTGCTCGTGATGCTGTTCTCCCCCGGATCCACCGTTCCGAGCGGGCCGGAGAACAGCGACAAGGTCACCCACGCGCTGATGTTCGCCGCGCTCGCCGTGACGTCCCGCTACGCCCGTATCGGGGCCGCGTGGACCGCCGCGTGGCTGCTGGCGTTCGCGGCGGTGTCGGAGGTGCTGCAGGGCGCGCTACCGATCCAGCGGAGCTGTTCGATCTGGGATGCGGCGGCCGACGCCGTCGGCATCGTCGTCGGGCTGGTGCTGGCGCGGGTACTCGCCCGGCCGCTGCGAATTCCCGTCTGAGCACCCGCCCCGACGGTCAGCCTTCGAGCAGGTGGCCGCGGATCGCGTCCTGACCGGCGGCGTCGATGCCGAGGCCGTCGGCGAAGTAGCCCTCGATCGAGCCGAAGCTCTCCCGCATCTGCGCCAGCGCGGTCTGAAGGTATTCGGGGCGGACCCCGAGCACCAGTTCGAGCAACGTGGGATCGCCACCGCCGGCGGCGAACTTGTCGAAAACCTGCTTGAACGTCGGCAGCAGCTGTTCGTTGGTGAGCAGGTAGTCGTGGAACACGTCGTCTTCGTCGACGCCCAGCAGGAGGAGCAACGACGCCGTGGCCCAGCCGGTGCGGTCCTTACCGGTGGTGCAGTGCACGAGGGCCGGCAGGGCGTCCGGCGCCGCGAGGTCGGTGAACATCCCGCGGTAGGACGTGAGCGCGCTCGGCAGCGTGATCAGGTCGCGATAGGTCTGCAGGAACGAGTCCATCGCGTGCTGGTCGCCGAGGAACTTCTGGAGGATCGACGGGTCGTCCAGCACGGACTGCAGCTGGGCGGCCATCGAGCCGCGCACCTTGTCGGCCAGCACGTCGAGCGGGACCTCGCGCGCCGACGCCGGCGCCCGGTCGGGGGCGGCGTCGCGCTCGGACACGGTCCGGAGGTCGAACACCGTCACGAGACCCAGTTCGGCGAGCCGGTGGGCGTCGTCCACGGTGACCTTGCTCAGATCGGTCGACCGGTAGAAGCGGCCGAAGCGGACCGTCGCGCCGTCGCGGGTGCGGTAGCCACCGATCTCGCGCAGGTTCGGGACGGACAGGATCGGGATGCTCGTGCCAGGCGCAGTGGTCATCTGCCCAAATTAGACGAACCCGGCCGCCGAGGCACCCATTCGGTGCTTCGACGGCCGGGTTGGTGTCGCCGGGGCGGGCCTGCTCAGCCCAGCTTCTTCGA
This sequence comes from Prescottella agglutinans, assembly GCF_004011865.1. Taxonomy (GTDB): domain Bacteria; phylum Actinomycetota; class Actinomycetes; order Mycobacteriales; family Mycobacteriaceae; genus Prescottella; species Prescottella agglutinans. Next base: position 666,140 of record NZ_RKLP01000001.1, read on the forward strand.
CCGCAGTTCGTGGCCCTTGGACGTCTTGCAGCGCCCGGTCTCGAGGTCCCACTGCCAGCCGTGCAGGTTGCACGTGAGGTTGGCGCCGTCGACGACGCCGAACTTGCTCAGGTCGGCCTTGAGGTGCGGGCAGCGCCGCTGGATCTCGTAGCCGCCCACCTCGATCGAGGCGCTGTCGTCGTGGGCCTCGGCGAACCAGCCGTCGGCGTACGCGATGCGCTCGTCGGTGAGGCACTTGAAGAAGGTGTAGAGGAACTCGTTGTAGCCGCCGACGCGCCACGCCTCGAAGCGGGTGGACAGGAAGATCGTGTTGACCCAGTCCGGCTCGTCGTCGCGGAGGACGGTGCGCACCAGTTCGGGTGCGATGCGGAAGCCGTACCGGTACTTGCCGTCGCCCTCCTGCGGCTCGCGGACGACGCGGTTCGGGAAGTCGAGGACGACGGTCTCGTCACCCATGACGAGGCCGACCGGGTAGCCGATGCCGTCGCAGATCAGGTCGGACTGCGCCATGATCGGCTCGAACTTGGCCTTGAGCGGGGCGAGCAGCGGTTCGCCCTCGGCGGGCGCCCACGCGGCCTTCTCGGCCGCGATGACCGGCGCCATCCGCTGTGCCATGTCCTCGATGTAGGCGGCCTTGTCGGAGAAGATCTTCTCGACGTCGGCGTCCGGGATCGGGTGCGCGAGCGTCGCCTTCTCGCCGTGGATGTCCACCGTCGAGCCGGGGATCATCAGCAGGCCGCCGTCGTTGCCGTGGATCCGCATCTGCTCGAGGAACACGATCTGGTCGGGGAAGATGTTGCCCTCGTCGCCGTGATCGTCGTTCAGGTCCCGCAGCGCGTCGTCGAGGAACACCGGCGGGCCGGCGGACGGCACGACCCACGTCGCGCCCACCTGCTCGATGTAGCTGCGGCAGCGGTCCATGCCGCGCTGGCGCTTCTGCTTGCCGAAGTTGCGCTTGGTGCCGGCCGGGATGTCGTAGACCATCGGGTACCAGATGGCGCCCGAGTACTGCAGCAGGTGGATGTCGATCTTGCCGAACGCCTCGAGCATCGGGTCCATGTCGACCGGGCGGGCGTCGTTCATGTTGAAGCACACGGTCTCGCCGTCGGAGACGACCAGGCCGGAGTCGCCGATCGGGCCGTCGGCGGGCGCCCGCAGCGCGACGATCATGACGTCCAGGTCGCCCTTGGGGCCGGACACCGTGTGCTTGACGGAGTCCTGCGTCTCGAAGAACTTGGTGAACCCGAGCTTGCGGAGTTCGCGCTCGAGATCCGGCACCGGGTAGTCCGGCAGCAGCACGGTCGCGTCCTTGTTGACGTGCTCGGCGAGCGTCTCCGGATCGAAGTGATCCTTGTGCAGGTGCGAGACGTACAGGTAGTCGACGTTGCCGAGCGCGTCCCAGTCGAGTCCGGTGTTGTCCGGGAAGGGGAACCACGACGCGAAGTATGCGGGGTTCACCCACGGGTCGCAGAGAATCGACCCCGCTTCGGTCTGGATGTGGAATCCGGCGTGTCCGACGCTGGTGATCTGCACTCGTCTGCCTCCTCGATAGACCTCGACAATCGTAACGAGACCGGACCCCGCACCCACCCGGCGCACCACGGATGTGGGCCGGAACACCAGTTATCGGGGACCTAATCCCCTACGGCCGCGCCGAGGCGAGCACCCGGTCGAGCGCGTCGACGGCCCCGTCGAGTTCGGCGATGGTGACCGTCAGCGGTGGCCGGAATCGGATTCCACGATGACCGGTCGCCAGGAACAGCACGTGTTCGTGCTCCCGCAGGTCGGTCACCACCCGGTCCCGGAACTCCGGCGTCGGCAGGGTGAGCCCGCACATCAGCCCGCGGCCGCGCGGCTCGGTGGCGGCCTCGTGGGTGGCCGCGAGTTCCTCGAGTCGACCGAGTAGGTGCGCCCCGCACAGGCGGGCGCGGTCGATCAACCGGTCCTCCTCGATGACCTCGAGGATGCGCCGGGCGCGGACCATGTCGGTGAGGTTGCCGCCCCACGTCGAGTTGATCCGCGAGCTGACCGCGAAGACGTTGTCGTGGACCTCGTCGACGCGGCCGCCGGCCATGATCCCGCACACCTGGGTCTTCTTGCCGAACGCGACGACGTCGGGGGTGACGCCCAGCTGCTGGTACGCCCACGCGGTGCCGGTGAGCCCGCAGCCGGTCTGGACCTCGTCGAAGATCAGCAGGGCGTCGTGCGCGACACACAGCTCGTGCATGCGGCCGAAGAACTCGGGCCGGAAGTGGTGGTCGCCGCCCTCCCCCTGGATCGGCTCGGCGATGAAGCACGCGATGTCGTGCGGGTGTTCGGCGAACGCGCGACGGGCCTGCGTGAGGGCGCGGTCCTCGGCCTGTTCCACGTCCCGCCCGTCGGCGAGGTACGGCGCGTCGATCCGCGGCCACTCGAACTTGGGGAACCGGGCGATCTTGGTGGGGTCGGTGTTGGTGAGCGAGAGGGTGTAGCCGCTGCGGCCGTGGAACGCCTCGGTCAGGTGCAGCACGCGGGTGCCGAGCGCCGGATCGCGCCCCGCCGCTTCGTTGCGCCGGCTCTTCCAGTCGAACGCCACCTTGAGCGCGTTCTCGACGGCGAGCGTGCCGCCGTCGACGAAGAACAGGTGCGGCAGCGCGGGGTCGCCGAGCACGCGGGCGAACGTGTCGACGAACCGGGCCATCGGCACGGTGTAGACGTCCGAGTTGCTCGGCTTGTTGATCGCGGCGATCGCGAGTTCGTGGCGGAACGGGCCGTCGTCGGCGAGGGCCGGGTGGTTCATGCCGAGCGCCGACGACGCGAAGAAACCGAACATGTCGAGGTACGTGGTGCCGTCGCGCAGGTCGACGACGTGGGCGCCGCTGGAGGTCTCGAGGTCGAGGACGAGGTCGAACCCGTCCGTGAGCATGTGTGCTCTCAGGACGTCGTGCACGCGCCCGGCCGGGAGGTCCGAGTCACCGGCCGCGGGGCGGACCGCGGTGCTCATGTCCAAAGGCTACGTCAGCATTCCGGCCCACGTGTGGGCATCGAGGCTCGTACGATCGAGGGGCGATGGCCGAAATCCACGAGCTACGGTCGAGATTCGCTGCGGCGCTGTCTCGCATGTACGGCCGCGAGGTGCCCGCCTACACGACGCTGGTGGAGGTCACCGAACAGGTCAATGCGGACTTCCTGGCGGCGAATCCGGACACGGCGCAGCGGCTCGGCAGCATCGCCCGGGTGACCGCGGAACGGCACGGCGCGATCCGGGTGGGCACGCCGTCGGAGATGCACGACGTGGCGGTGCTGTTCGCCGGTTTCGGGATGTACCCGGTCGGCTTCTACGACCTGCGCGAGGCCACCCCGCCGGTGCCGGTGGTGTCGACGGCCTTCCGCCCGATCGATCCCGACGAGCTGGCCCGCAACCCGTTCCGGGTGTTCACCTCGATGCTCACGACCGCGGACCGCCGCTTCTTCGACGCCGATCTGCAGCAGCGGCTCGAGTCGTTCCTGCACCGGCGCCGCCTGTTCCCCGACGTGCTGCTCGCCCTGGCCCGGCGCTCGGCGGACGACGGCGGTCTCGACGAGGCGCAGGCCGAGCGTTTCGTCTCGCTCGCGACGGCGGTGTTCGAGCTGTCCGGCGAGCCGGTCGACCGCGCGTGGTACCGGGAACTGGAGGCGGTGTCGGCGGTGGCCGCGGACATCGGCGGGGTGTCGAGCACGCACATCAACCACCTGACCCCGCGGGTGCTCGACATCGACGACCTGTACGCGCGGATGTCGGCGCGCGGGATCGCGATGATCGACCGGATCCAGGGCCCGCCGCGCTGGACGGGTCCGGCGGTGCTGCTGCGGCAGACGTCGTTCCGGGCGCTGGCCGAGCCGCGCAGTTTCGTCGAGCCGGACGGGTCGATCACCGACGGCGAGCTGCGGGTGCGGTTCGGGGAGGTGGAGGCGCGCGGCGTCGCGCTCACGCCGTCCGGGCGCGCGCTGTACGACGAGCTGCAGGGCAGCGATCCGTCGAACGCGGACGGGCTGTGGGACAAGCGGTTCCCGACGTCCGAGGACGAGCTCGAGAAACGGGCCATGGCGTACTTCACCTACCACGGCGGGGTGCGCGAGCCGATCGTCTACGAGGACTTCCTGCCGAAGTCCGCGGCGGGCATCTTCCGGTCGAATCTGGACGCCGACACCACGGCCGCGGCCGGCGAGGCGGGGACGGTGTACGACCTCGGCACCCTGGCCGACGTGATCGGACGCGAGGTGCACGACCCGTACGAGTTGTACGGGCGGCAGCAGGAGCGCTCAGGAGGAGACGGATCATGACACTTCCCGGCACGGGCACGCTGGCGGGACGCGCGATGGCCGCCCTCGACCGTTGCGGCGCAACACTTCCCGAGATCGTCGGCGATGCCGGTCCGGCCCCGCTGACGGCGCGGACCCCGATCGACGGCTCGGTGCTGGCGTTCCTGCACCCCAGCACGTCCGCCGGTATCGACGCGGCGGTCGGACGCGCCCACGACGCGTTCGCCGCCTGGCGCGCGGTGCCCGCACCCCGGCGCGGCGCGGTGGTCCGCCGGCTCGGGGAACTGCTCGCGGAGCACAAGTCGGATCTGGCCGACCTGGTGACGCTCGAGGCGGGCAAGATCCGCTCCGAGGCCCTCGGCGAGGTGCAGGAGATGATCGACATCTGCGAGTTCGCGGTGGGCCTGTCGCGGCAGCTGTACGGCCGCACGATGGCGTCGGAGCGGCCCGGACACCGACTCTCGGAGTCGTGGCATCCGCTCGGGGTGGTGGCGGTGATCTCGGCGTTCAACTTCCCGGTGGCGGTGTGGTCGTGGAACACCGCGCTGGCGCTGGTGTGCGGCGATCCGGTGGTGTGGAAGCCGTCGGAGACCACCCCGCTCACCGCGATGGCGTGCGACGCGCTGCTGCGCCGGGCCGCCGCCGAGTCCGGCGCCCCCGCCGGGTTGCACCACGTGGTGCTCGGGACCGCGGTCGTCGGCGAGCAGCTCGTGGACGACCCCCGGGTCGCGCTGGTGAGCGCGACCGGTTCGGTGCGGATGGGCCGGGCGGTGGCGCCACGGGTCGCGGCCCGCTTCGGTCGGTGCCTGCTCGAGCTGGGCGGCAACAACGCCGCGGTGGTGACCCCGTCGGCGGATCTGGATCTCACCGTGCGCGCGGTGGTGTTCGCGGCGGCCGGTACCGCGGGACAGCGGTGCACGACGCTGCGGCGCCTGATCGTCCACCGCTCGATCGTCGACGACGTGACCGACCGGATCGCCGACGCCTACCGGCAGCTGACGGTGGGCAACCCGTTCGACGACGGCGTCCTGGTGGGCCCGTTGATCGCCGGCGCCGCCTATCACGCGATGCACGCCGCCCTCGACACCGCGCGCGCCGACGGCGGTGCGGTGGTGACCGGCGGCGACCGGGTCGGCTCGGGGTCGTCGTTCTACGTCAGGCCCGCGATCGTGCGGATGCCGTCGCAGACGGCGATCGTGCGGGCCGAGACGTTCGCACCGATCCTCTACGTGCTCGCCTACGACACGTTCGACGAGGCGATCGCCCTGCACAACGGTGTCCCGCAGGGGCTGTCGTCGGCGATCTTCACCACCGACCAGCGCGAGGCCGAGCGGTTCCTCGCCGCCGACGGCTCCGACTGCGGCATCGCGAACGTCAACATCGGCACCTCCGGCGCGGAGATCGGCGGCGCGTTCGGCGGCGAGAAGGAGACCGGCGGCGGACGCGAATCCGGTTCGGACGCCTGGAAGGCGTACATGCGCCGCGCCACCAACACGGTCAACTACTCGGACGAACTCCCCCTCGCGCAGGGGGTGGAGTTCGGGCCGTCCTGACCGGAGGTCAGGCCCCCTCGGTGCGCCGCAACCGCTCGTCGTAGTCGGCCCGCGCCGTGGGGTCGACGCTCGTCAGCGCGCGCCCGCCGCCGACGACCCGTCGGATCAGCCGCACCAGCGGCTCGGGCGCCACCGCGAGTCCGACGTCGAGGGCCGCGAGGTAGCCGGGCACCGGGGTCTCGGCGCGCCGGGTGCGGACGGTGCGCACGACGGCGTCGGCGATGTCCGCCGGATCCACGGTGGGCAGCCCCTTCCCGAGCGGGATGCCCGACGTGAGCGTGGTGCGCACCGCGCTCGGCAGGACCGTCGACACGCTCACGCCGTGGTCGGCGAACTCCAGCCGGGCCGCGGCCGAAAGTCCCACGGCCGCATACTTGCTCGCGTTGTAGACGGCGAGCCCGGGAATGGCGATCTTCCCGGCCAGCGACGCGACGTTCACGACGTGACCGCGCCCGCGGTCGATCATGCCCGGCACCACCGCCCGCATCCCGCGGATCGGGCCCCACACGTTGACGTCGAGCGTCATCGCGCCGGTCGCGTCCGACTCGTCGAGGAAGCCGCCGACCGGCATGACGCCGGCGTTGTTGACGAGGATGTCGATCGGCCCGACCTCGGCGACGCACGCGTCCCACGACGGACGGGACCGCACGTCGAGCACGTGCGCGGTCCCCACACCCGCGGCGGCGTCCGTCACCGCGGCCCGGTCGATGTCGGCGAGAGCGACGGTCGCGCCGCGGGCGGCGAACGCCTGCGCGGTGGCCCGGCCGATGCCCCGTCCGGCGCCGGTCACGAGCACCCGCGCCCCGGCGAGCGCGATCTCGGGATACCGCGTCACGATGTCACCCTCTCCCCCGTGCCCGTCGACGTCAGGTACGCCGCTTCGTCGAAGTGCCGCAGCCGCTCCCGCATCCGTCCGGTCGACCACGGCCAGTTGAAGCTGTTGCGGCCGTTGACGTCCAGGAAGTAGCTCTGGCAGCCGCCGGCGTTGTAGACGGTGGTGGCGAGGGCCTGCTGCACCTCGGCGTTGAACGCGGCCTGCACCTCGGGGCGGGGCTCCATTCGGGTCCATCCCGCCGACCGGGCTGCGGCGATCGCGGCCGTCAGGTAGTCCAGTTGCGCCTCGAGGATCATGAACGCGGACGTGTGCCCGGTGCCGAGCGCCGGTCCGAGCAGCACGAAGGCGTTGGGGAACCCCGCCACGGTGGTGCCGAGGTACGCCTGCGGGCTGCCCTTCCAGTGGTCGTCGAGGCTGCGGCCCTGCCCGTCGAACACCCGCCCGGCGATCGGCATGTCGAGGATGTGGAAGCCGGTGCCGAAGATGATGGCGTCCACCTCGCGTTCCACGCCGTCGGCACCGACGACGACGTTGCCGCGCACCGACTGCACCGCGTTGTCGTGCACCTCGACGTTGGGAAGACCCAGCGCCGGGTAGTACGTGTTCGACATGAGCAGGCGTTTGCAGCCGAGCGTGTAGTCCGGCGTGAGCGCCGAGCGCAGTTCCGGGTCGCGCACCTGGGCAAGCAACTGGATGCGGCCGATCTGCTGGATCACCCGCAGGATCCACGGGTTGCGGAAGCCCACGCCGAGCGCCTCCATGATCCCGTACTCGATGCGCCGCAACGCCTTCAGCGCCCCCGGGACGGCACCGAGCACGGAGCGGACGGCGCCGGGCAGCGCGGTGTCGGGCTTGGGCAGCACCCACTGCGCGGTCCGCTGGTACAGGTCCAGTCGGCCCACGCGCGGGGCGATCTCCGGCACGAACTGCACCGCCGACGCCCCGGTTCCGACGACGGCGACACGCTTGCCGGTGAGGTCGTAGTCGTGGTTCCAGCGCGACGAGTGGAACACCTCGCCGGTGAAGCCGTCGAGTCCGGGGATGTCGGGGATCAACGGTTGGTTCCACGGCCCGGCCGCCGCGATCACGGCGTTCGCAGTGAACGCGCCGTTCGAGGTCTCCAACGTCCACCGCCGGGTCGCCTCGTCCCACTGCGCGCGCAGCAGTTCGGTGCCGAACCGGACCCTCTCGTGGACCCGATGCGCGCCCGCGGTCCGCTCGATGTACTCGCGAATCTCGTTCTGGCCCGCGAACAGTCGACTCCAGCCGCCGTTGGGTGCGAACGAGTACGAGTACAGCGCCGACGGCACGTCGCACGCGCACCCGGGATAGGTGTTGTCGCGCCACGTTCCGCCCAGCGCCTCGCCCTTCTCGAGGACGACGACGTCGGTGATCCCCATCTGCTGCAGCCGGATCACGGCCCCGATGCCCGAGATGCCGGCGCCGACGACGATCACCTCGTGATGACGGCTCATGCGTGGTCTCCTGTCGTGGTCAGGGCGCGTTCGGCCGCGGCCCGGGTGCTGCGCAGCGCGTGCTCGAGGGTCGCGAGACGGCGGCGGTCGTCCATGAAGTTCGGGCCCATCACCGCGAGGTCGTCGGCGGTCGCGTCGATCCGGATCACCCGCGTGCCCGACGCCTCGAGCGCCGCGATCTCGGCGTCGAGTCCGGTGCTCATCCAGTTCCGCAGGATCATCCGTTCGAGTATCGCGGGACCGCGGCCCGGGACCCGGCCGCGGGAGGCCATGGGCGCCAGGACGATCACCTCGTCGAGTCCGCGCCCCGCGAGCAGGTCCGCGGAGGCGGTGGACGCCGCGCCGCCGTCGACGAACCGTCGGCCGTCGATCTCCACGGGCGGCATCCAACCGGGTATCGCCCACGACGCCCGCAGCGCCTGCGAGAGCGTCGCGTTCGGCGCCCCCTGCGCGCCGAATGCCACCCGCTCGCCGGTGGCGTAGTCCATTGCAATCAACCAGGTCTCGGGGTGCGGCACCCAGCCGCGAGCGTCCGCGACCCCGGCGGCCAGCCGGTCCAGCCAGCTCGCGTCACCGCCGCCCTCGGGGAGCAGCCCGCTCAGCCCCGTCACGGCAGGCAGGCCCCGGCGCGGCAGTCCGGGCGAGCCGATGCGCGGGCGCGGCAGCGGCGGGAACCGGCCCGGCGCGCCGGCCAGGTGCCCGGACAGCACCGGGTGCGTCGGCTCCCCCAGCTGCATCGCGAGGATCTCGTCGACGCCGATGCCGCCGCCGAGCATCGTCACCAACTCGGCGCCCGCGGACGTGCCGACCAGGACGTCGGCGCCGCGCGGGTCCCACCCGAGCGCGTCGCGCACCGCCACCAGCGCCGCGACGGTCCACGCCGCCCCGAGCGTTCCCCCGCATCCGATCACCACACCGCGACTGAGATGTGTGTCACTCGACGTCATACTCAGAAGCTAACAGAATTCGGATACCGTCGGTACCCCAGATTTCGGAGAGAATGACCGGATGCCACGTTTGACTCGATCGGAGAGCCAGGCCCGCACCCGGGCGGAGTTGCTCGCGACCGCCCGCGACCTGTTCCTCGCCGACGGCTACGCCGCGACGTCCCTGGAGAAGGTGGCCGAGGCCGCGGGCTACTCGAAGGGCGCGGTCTACTCCAACTTCCGCGGCAAGAAGGAGTTGTGTCTCGAGGTCCTGGACCTGATCCACTCGTCCAAGTTCGAGGAGGTCGCGACCCTGCTGGCGTTGGACGAGACCCCGGATCTCGACGCGACGCTGGTGCGCTTCCAGGACTGGGCGGAACGAACCCTCGGCGACGTCGGCTGGACGATGCTCGAGTTCGAGTTCATCGCGGCATCCCGGAACGATCCCGAGGTCCGGACCGCGCTGGCCTCGACCCTGGCGATGGCCCACGGAATGGTTCTGGCGCTGCTGAACTCACTGACGGCCACGACGGGGGCCCGGCTGCCGATCCCGCCGGAGGACGCCGCCCGCAGCATTCTCAGTCTCGGTGTGGGACTGGGCATCCAGCGTGCGATCGATCCCACCATCTCGGCGCGGATCGTCACCGACAACCTGCGCGCGCTGCTCGGCCAGAGCCCGCCTCTCCCCGACACGGAGGCAGGATCCCGGTGACTCGCCCCGAGAGGCGGGTTCAGTTGAGGGTCGCGATGAAATCGAAGATGGCCGGCTGAACCGCGGGATTGTTGTTCGTGATCCCCGTGGCTGCGCCGATGACGCCACCGATCGCCGCACCCGGAATGCAGCCGACGAACAGGAACAGCACGCATCCGACGACCGCACCGACACCGGCGCCGATCTGTGCGTTCATGGCACCGCCGTTGAACCAACCCTGCTCGATCTGACGGACCATGTTGTCGTAGGCGTCCTGTCGGGCGTCCACGTTGTGCAGTGCACCGACTCCCTGCGCCGGGATCTCCGGGGTGAGGGCGAGCCTGCCGCCGTCGATCGACGGCACGAGCGGCACGGTGGTTCCGGCCACCTGGTAGGTCAGCGGGATAGTGCCGACCGTGGCTCCCGTGGGGTCGACGACGTCGACCGCGTTGCCGGCGACGCGGAAGGTGCCCGCGTCGAGGACGGTCTCGAGCGATGTTCCGTTCGGACCGATCTGGGTCTGGTAGCTGATCGGTCCGGGGGTCGGCGGTGCGCCGGGTTCCGCGTACGCGGTACCGCTGGCGACGCCCAGCGCCGCGATTGCCAGCACGGATACGGCCGCAGTCTTGTGGAGTTTCACGGGGAGCTCCCATCCTTGCAGGAAGACGGCCCCGACCTGGTCAAAGACCGTCCGGAACATCCACTAGACTAGTGAAGTGGAGGCCGGTCTGTACGGCCTAACAGGGATTCGATATCGAATCTCGAGCGTTTCGACGACGCGGGACGTCGTCCGCCGGTCAGCGTTCGGCGATGTCCGATTCGACCGCATTTCCTTACCGCGCCAGCACATCCCGAACCGCTATCGTCGAGCCATGACTGGCGACCCGCTTTTCCTCGCTGCCGGAACGGAATTCACCTCCGACGACCTGACGTTCTACGCCGACCGCGACAACCGAACGCTCGACCAGGCCGTCGCCGACGCGGATCTCCTGGTGAGCTGCCCGCATTCGGGCTTCGCGATCCCCGAGGAGTTGGCACCGTTCCTCGCACCCGAGTTCACCCGGCGCCTGCAGTTCGATTTCACCGATATGTCCACCGGGCCGATCGTGCGGCGCTGGGCCGAGATCGACCCGCGGATCGTGTACGTGGAGAACCCGCATCCGCGGATGATCCGCGATCCCAACCGGGCCCGTCCGGCCGATCTCGAGGCGACGCTGCGGGAGGCCTTCGCCCGTGTGCGAGAGGCCGGACGCGGCAACAAGGCCGACCTCACCGGCGTCGACGCGGTCCGCCCGGTCACGTTCTCCTTCTACCCGCTGCTGCTCGAGCCCACCGACGACGTCGGCTGGAAGCGACTCGCCGACACCTTCACCGAGGTGGCCGAGCGCGGTCTCGGCGTCTACGAACGTACGCGGGACGGCCTGGTCGACCGGATGGCGGCACTGGCGCTCGAACGCGGCACCGACTTCGCGACGCTGTCGTTCCACGACACGATGAACCACACGACCCGACGCGACGGCGCCGTGAGCGTGCCGCGCCCCGCGGCCGATCTGCTGCCGGACGTCGTCGCGCTCTCGAATCGCGGGGACCACCACGGTGATCCGCGAGGGGACGATCCGGTCACGATGGACCCGGACCGCATTCGTGCACTCGCCGACGCCCACCGGAAGGGGTTCGCGGGCTTCACGGCGAACCCCGAGGCCGTGCTGCTCAATCAGCCGTACCTCGGCAGTCAGGAGATCATCACCGCGGGAGCCCGTTTCGCCGCGCTCCGCCCCCGAGCGGAGGCCGCCGGTGTCGCGCTCAGTGCGGTGCAGGCGGAGTTCCGCCGCGAGTTCCTCCTCGGCGAGGCCGCGACGACCGAACTCATGGCGCCGGGTGTCGACTGGCCGGCGGCGGATCCGGATCGAATCGACCGCCTCGCCCACGCCTGCAAGGCGAGTTGGGACGCGTACCGGGACCGCTGACGGACGACGGTGCCGCGGTCGCTCTCGACCGCGGCACCGTCTGTATCACCCGTGGACGACCGCGGTCAGATGATGCCGCCGCCGCTCAGCACGCTGAGCAGGCCGCCCACGACGAAGGCCACGACGTAGAGCGGTCCCCTGATCGGGTCGCCGGCACCGGCACCCTCCTGCAGCCAACGCATGATGTCCGTCGAACCTGAATTGACCGAACCCATTTCCCACCCCTCGTGTCGTGTCGGTGTGCACTGCCAGGCACGTCGCCGAATCGACCGCGGACGTTACGGACGCGGTGCGGCGCCGTCGTGATTCGTCCGACGGGTTGTCAGCTCAGTAGCGCCCCGATCCCGGCACCCGCCGCGATCGTGGTGACCGCGAGGACGAGGGTCGGCACGAAGAACGAGTGGTCGACGAGCTTGGTGCCGAGTTTGGTGGTGCCGGACAGGTCGAAGTTCGCGGCGGCGATCTGGGATCCGTTGGTGGGCAACAGGTAAATGCCCGCGAACGCCCCGGCCCACATGCCGCTGAGGACGGCCGGCGCGATGCCGGAGGCGAGACCGATCGGCACGATGGTCCGGGTCGCGGTCGACTGGCTGGTGGTGAGCACGCACACCAGGAAGACACCGAGGGCGAAGATCCACGGAGCGGCATCGACCCAGTCGCCGACCGTGTTCGTGATCGTCTCGCTGTGGGCGCTGATGAAGGTGTCGGTGAGCCAGGCCAGGCCGAACAGCGCGATCGCCGACACCATGCCGGCCCGGAACACGGTCGACGCGGGCACCTCGGTGACGTTCGGGCGCGACACCAGCAGGATCACGGTGCCGACGACGAACATGATCATCTCGATGATCGGGGTCATCGACAGCGGGCTGCCGTCGGCCCCGACCGGGCGGATGTCCTTGAACAGGCCGAACACGACGATCGCGAAGACACCGGTGAGGAAGATCAGCGCGGCGTTGCGACCCTGGACCGTCGATTCGAGCTTGACCGCACCGGCGCCGCCCACGCCGGCGGGCTCGAGCTCACCCGACTCGATCCTCGCCCGGACCTCCGGATCGTCCCGCAGTTCCTTGCCGAGCTTGTTGACGACGAACGACGACAGCACGATGCCGATGATCGCGGCGGGCAGTGTGACCATGAGGATGTCGACCAACTCGAAGTTGTACGGCGCGACGTCGGTGAGCGTCACCATGGCCGCCATCGCCGCCGACACAGGACTGCACGCGAGCGCGACGCCGGTCGCCACCACGGACAACGAGAGCGGGCGCGACGGCCGCACCCCGTTGCGGTACGAGAGGTCGTAGATCACCGGCAGCAGCGGGTACAGGATGTTCGACGTCCCGGCACCCACCGAGAACAGGAACGACACCAGCGGCGCGATGAGCGTGATCTGCTTCGGTCGCCGCGAGATCAACCGCGCCGCGATCGTCACCATCCAGTCGATGCCGCCCGCCACCTGCATCATCGACGACGCCAGCACCACCGACAGCACGATCAGCAGGGCGTCGACGGGTGGGGTGCCGACGTCTTCCCGGAAGACGAAGACGAGGACCGCGACGCCCGCGCCGCCCCACAGACCGAGGGCGACACCGCTGGACCGGGTGCCCATCACGATCGCCCCGAGGACCACCGCGAGTTCGAGCACGAACTTCACTGTCTCCATGACACCCCGCCCGTCCGAAGCAAGACCGATCGTTTGATCTGGAAGCTACTACGGGTGCGGGCGTGACGCCGTGCAGCGGTGCGTGTCGGTGAGTCCGGGCAAGATGGACCGCATGGACGCCGTCCTCACCCGTTTCTCCGCGCCCACCCGGGAGTGGTTCGACGGTGCCTTCGACGCCCCGACGGCGGCGCAACTGGGCGCGTGGGACTCGATCGCGAGCGGCGCGCACACGCTCGTCGTCGCGCCCACCGGGTCCGGCAAGACGCTGTCGGCGTTCCTGTGGGCGCTGGATCGGCTGGCGTCGGCTGCGGAGACCGACGAGAAGCGCACGACGAAGGTCCTCTACATCTCGCCGCTCAAGGCGCTGGGCGTGGACGTCGAGCGCAACCTGCGCGCCCCGCTGGTCGGCATCACCCAGACCGCGAAACGTCTGGGATTCGCACCGCCGGAGATCCGGGTCGGCGTCCGCTCCGGCGACACCCCCACGGGCGAGCGCCGCAAGCTGATCAAGACGCCACCCGACATCCTCATCACCACACCCGAGTCGCTGTTCCTGATGCTGACGTCGTCGGCCCGGGAGACCCTCGCCGGGGTGGAGACGGTGATCGTCGACGAGGTGCACGCGGTCGCCGGCACCAAGCGCGGCGCGCATCTGGCGCTGTCGCTCGAACGCCTCGACATGCTGCGCGAGCGGCCGGTGCAGCGGATCGGGCTGTCGGCGACCGTGCGCCCGCACGAGGAGGTGGGCCGGTTCCTCGCCGGTTCGGCGCCGATCCGCATCGTGGCACCGCCGGCGGCCAAGACGTTCGATCTCACGGTGCGGGTGCCGGTCGAGGACATGACGGAACTCGGGATCGCCGAACCGGATCCGGACTCGGCCTCCCCCACCCCGCAGGCCGGGTCCATCTGGCCGCACGTCGAGGAGCGAATCGTGGATCTGATCCTCGAGCACCGCTCGTCGATCGTGTTCGCGAACTCGCGCCGACTCGCCGAGAAGCTCACCGCGCGGCTCAACGAGATCTACGCCGAACGGCTCGGCGGGGTGGTCGAGAAGCAGGGCAAGCCGCCCGCGCAGATCGGCGCGCCCACCGAGGTCAACTACGGCGCCGATCCGCTGCTGGCGCGTGCCCACCACGGCTCGGTCAGCAAGGACCAGCGCGCGATCATCGAGGACGACCTCAAGTCCGGGCGCCTGCGCTGCGTCGTCGCCACCAGCAGCCTCGAGCTCGGAATCGACATGGGTGCAGTCGATCTCGTCGTGCAGGTGGAGGCGCCACCGTCGGTGGCGAGCGGCCTGCAGCGCGTCGGCCGTGCCGGACACCAGGTGGGCGAGATCTCCCGCGGCGTGCTGTTCCCCAAGCACCGCACCGACCTGATCCACTGCGCCGTCACCGTCGAACGCATGACCTCCGGGAAGATCGAGGCGCTCGAGATCCCCGCAAATCCACTCGACATCCTGGCGCAGCAGACCGTCGCCGCCACCGCGCTCGAACCGCTCGACGTGGAACAGTGGTTCGACGTGGTCCGGCGCAGCGGATCCTTCGCGACCCTGCCGCGCTCGGCCTACGAGTCGACGCTCGACCTGCTCGCGGGCCGCTACCCGTCCGACGAGTTCGCCGAACTGCGCCCGCGCCTGGTGTGGGACCGCGACGGCGGCACCCTCACCGGCCGACCCGGCTCGCAACGCCTGGCCGTGACGTCGGGCGGCGCCATCCCCGACCGCGGCCTGTTCGCCGTCTACATGGTGGGCGAGCGGCAGTCCCGGGTCGGCGAACTCGACGAGGAGATGGTCTACGAGTCCCGCGTGGGTGACGTGTTCGCGCTCGGCGCCACCAGTTGGCGGATCGAGGAGATCACCTTCGACCGAGTCCTCGTCAGCCCCGCGTACGGCCTGCCCGGACGGCTCCCGTTCTGGCACGGCGACGGCCTCGGTCGTCCCGCCGAACTCGGCGAGGCACTCGGCGGCTTCCTACGCGAGTTGTCCTCCAGCACCCCGGACGAGGTGACGGCCCGCTGCGTCGCGGTGGGACTGGACACCAACGCCACCACCAACCTCGCGGCGCTCGTCGACGACCAGCAGCAGGCCACCGGTCGTGTGCCCACCGACCGCACCCTCGTCGTGGAGCGGTTCCGCGACGAACTCGGGGACTGGCGCCTGGTCCTGCACTCCCCGTACGGCCTGCGGGTGCACGCGCCGTGGGCCCTCGCGATCGGGGCGCGCCTGCGGGAACGGTTCGGTGTGGACGCCGCCCCCACCGCATCCGACGACGGCATCATCGTCCGCCTCCCCGACACCGAGGACACCCCGCCCGGCGCCGAACTGTTCGCGTTCGAGCGCGACGAGATCGAGGACATCGTCACCGACGAGGTCGGCGGCTCGGCGCTGTTCGCGTCCCGCTTCCGTGAATGTGCCGCGCGCGCACTGCTGTTGCCGCGCCGCACCCCCGGCAAGCGGGCCCCGCTGTGGCAGCAGCGGCAGCGCTCCGCGCAACTGCTGGACGTCGCGCGCAAGTTCCCGACGTTCCCGATCCTGCTCGAGACGGTGCGCGAATGTCTGCAGGACGTCTACGACCTGCCTGCGCTGCGGGACCTGTTCGGCCGCATCGCCCGCCGGCAGATCCGGATGGTCGAGGTCGAGACCGCCACCCCGTCCCCGTTCGCGAACGCGCTGCTGTTCGACTACGTGGGCGCGTTCATGTACGAGGGCGACAGCCCGCTCGCCGAACGGCGCGCCGCCGCACTGTCGCTCGACTCGACGCTGCTCGCGGAACTGCTCGGCCGCGTGGAGTTGCGCGAACTGCTCGACGCCGACGTCATCGCGAAGGCCGAACGGGAACTGCAGCGGTTGGAATCGGACCGCAACGCCAGGGACATGGAAGGCATGGCCGACCTGCTGCGCCTACTGGGCCCGCTCACCACCGAGGAGGCCACGGCCCGGTCGACGTCGGACCCGGGGCCGTGGCTCGACGAACTCGTCACGCACCGGCGCGCGCTGCACGTCTCCTTCGCCGGACGCCAGTGGTGGACCGCGATCGAGGATGCGGCCCGTCTGCGGGACGGTCTGGGCGTGCCGTTGCCGATCGGCACCCCGGCCGCCTTCATCGAACCCGTCGACGATCCGCTCGGCGACCTGCTCGGCCGGTACGCCCGCACCCACGGGCCGTTCACCGTGTCGGAGGCCGCGGAGCGCTTCGGCATCGGGTCCGCCGTCGCCCGTGACGTACTGGCGCGGTTGGCGAACGAGAAACGCGTCGTGGAGGGCGAGTTCCGGCCCGGCGCGTCCGGCAGCGAGTGGTGCGACGCCGAGGTGCTGCGGCGCCTGCGCCGACGCTCGCTGGCGGCGGCCCGCGAGGAGGTCGAGCCGGTCAGCACCGCGACGCTGGGCCGGTTCCTGCCGAGCTGGCAGCACGTCGGCGGCTCACTGCGCGGCCTCGACGGCGTCGTGACCGTCGTGGAACAGCTTGCGGGCGTTCCCGTTCCCGCGTCCGCGCTCGAGTCGCTGATCCTCGGCTCCCGGGTGCGCGACTACTCCCCCGCGATGCTCGACGAACTCACCGCGACCGGTGAGGTGCTGTGGTCCGGGGCGGGGCAGATCTCCGGCAAGGACGGCTGGGTGAGCCTGCACCTGGCGGAGTCGTCGCCGCTGACGCTGGCCACGCCCGCCGATATCGATCTCACCGAGGTGCATCGCAGCGTCCTCGACACCCTCGCCGGCGGCGGCGCCTACTTCTTCCGGCAACTGTCCGACACGCTCGGCGCAGCGGGCATGGCCGCGTCCCGCGGCGTCGACGACCCCGCGCTGACCTCCGCGCTGTGGGACCTGGTGTGGGCCGGGTACATCGGGAACGACACCCTGGCCCCGCTGCGGGCGCTGCTGTCGGACACCTCGCGCGCCACCCCGAGTCACCGCACCCCGCGCCGCGCACCGCGCGCGCACGCCTACCGGCGACTGTCCCGGCCCGCCCTGCCCACCCGCACCGGTCCGCCGACCGCGGGCGGCCGCTGGTCGCTGCTGCCCGAACCCGAACCGGATCCGACGCTGCGCGCGCACGCCACCGCCGACCTGCTGCTCGAGCGGTACGGCGTCGTCACCCGCGGTTCGGTGGTCGCCGAGGAAGTCCCCGGCGGGTTCGCGTCGATGTACAAGGTGCTCACCGGTTTCGAGGACGGCGGACGGTGCCGGCGCGGCTACTTCGTCGACACCCTCGGCGGTGCACAGTTCTCCACCCCCGACGTGGTCGACCGTCTCCGCACGTACGGCGATTCGATCGAGGGCCGGCACGCGGCGGCGCCCGCCGTCACGCTCGCGGCGTGCGACCCGGCGAACCCGTACGGCGCCGCGCTGCCGTGGCCACCGTCGATGGCCGGTGATGACGCGCCCAGACATCGCCCGGGACGCAAGGCGGGCGGCCTGGTGGTCCTCGTCGACGGCGACCTGGTGCTGTTCGTCGAACGCGGTGGGCGGACCGTGCTCACCTTCACCGACGACATCGGCGCCCTGCGCACCGCGGCCGAATCCCTCGCCGCCACCGTCAAGCACGGCGGCATCGACAAGGTCGTCGTCGAGAAGGTGAACGGGGCGACGATCCACGGCAACGATTTCGCGCCGTTGCTCACCGAGGTGGGCTTCTCTGCGACGCCGCGCGGCTTCCGATTGCGGGCGTGACGCGATGCCCGAGGGCGACACCGTCTGGCAGGCCGCGCGCCGCCTCGACGACGCGCTCGCCGGCCACACGCTGACCGAGTGCGACATCCGGGTGCCGCGCTACGCGACCGTCGATCTGTCCGGCCGGACCGTCGATTCGGTCGTCGCCCGGGGCAAACACCTGCTCACCCACGTCGGCGACCGCACGATCCACACCCATCTGAAGATGGAGGGCACGTGGCACGTGTACGCCCGGGGCGCCCGGTGGAAGCGTCCGACCCATCAGGCGCGGATCATCCTGGGAACCGAAGACACTGTCGCCGTGGGCTTCTCGCTCGGTATCACCGAGGTCATCGACCGCACCGACGAGGACACCGTCGTCGGGCATCTGGGACCGGACCTGCTCGGCCCGGATTGGGACGCCGCGGTAGCGGCCACGAATCTGGCGGCGGCCGGGGACCGTCCGATCGGCGAGGCGCTCCTGGATCAGCGCATCATGGCCGGCATCGGCAACGTGTACCGCAACGAGATCTGCTTCCTGCGCGGCGTCGATCCGCGCACCCCCACCGATCGCGTCCCGGGCCTCCCCGATGTGGTGGACCTCGCGCATCGACTGCTGCGGGCCAACCGGGACCGCCCCGTCCGCGTCACCACCGGGGACCGACGGCCCGGACGGCGGGACTGGGTGTACGGGCGCGGCGGCAGACCGTGCCTGCGTTGCGGCACGCTGATCGTCGCGGCCGAGTTCGGCGAGGAACCCGGGCGGGAGCGGTCGATCTTCTACTGCCCGAACTGTCAGCCGGTGCGCTGACCCGCCGCCTCCAGCAGCCCGACGCAGTGCGCGACGAAGCGCTCGCGGGGGGCGGCGATCGTGCCGTCGAGGTAGCCGATGAACAGGCTCGTCAACGCGCCCACCAGGCCCACCGCGGTCATCTGCCGCTCGTCCGGATCGACGATCCGCGAGAGTTGCCCATGTACCAGCAGCACGAACGCCGGGGCCAGTTCGAGCCCCTGCCCGCCGAGGGCCGGCTCGGTCAGCGGGGCCAACAGCAGCACCCGGCCGCGGGCGGGGTCGTCGACCATCAACTCCACGAACGCGGACACCGCGCCCGACGCCCGGTCCCGCGGCGTGCGCGCCGACCCGACCGCCGCCACGAGCGCGTCGTGGGCCTGCCGGCCGACCTCGTCGTACACGGCACGAACGAATTCGTCTCGGTCGGTGAAGCTCTCGTAGAAGTACCGTTCGGTGAGCGCGGCGGCCCGGCACACCGACCGCACCCCGACCGCGGCGCCGCCCTCCGCGCCGAGAAGCTCCACGCCGGCGGCCAACAGCGCGGCGCGCCGGGCGGCACGACGTTCCTCGATACCGGTGCCCGCCCACGTCCGCCGCTGCGTACCCACCCATCCTCCAGACCTTGACCGTCCTCCGCCCCGATCCTAATCTGACAACAGGTGTAGTCAGTTCCATCCGGAAGGCGGCCCGCAGTGACTCGTTCGGACACGTCCGCACCGATCCCTCTCGGGCCGGACTCGCTCACCTGGCGGTACTTCGGCGACTGGCGGGGCATGCTGCAGGGCCTGTGGGCCGGGTCCATGCAGAACATGCACCCGGGCCTCGGCGCCGGCGTCGAGCAGCATTCCCGGTTCTTCGAGGAACGGTGGGAACGCCTGTTCCGCTCGCTGTATCCCATCGGCGGTGTGGTGTTCGACGGTGACCGAGCGCAGGCGACGGCCGAGGAGGTCCGCGACTACCACCGGAACATCAAGGGCGTCGACGCGAGGGGCCGGCGCTACCACGCACTCGATCCGGAGACGTTCTACTGGGCGCACGCCACTTTCTTCATGGGCACGGTCCTCACGGCCGAGCACTTCATGGGCGGCGTCACCGAGGCGCAGAAGCGGCAGTTGTTCACCGAACACATCCAGTGGTACCGGCTGTACGGGGTGAGCATGCGACCGGTGCCGCAGACGTGGGAGGACTTCCAGAAGTACTGGGACCACATGTGCCGCGACGTCCTCGAGGACAACAAGGCCACCCGCGACGTGCTCGACCTGTCCGGCATCGGCCGTCCCCCGTTCCTGCTGTGGCTGCCCGAACCGCTGTGGCGGATCGCCCGCGTCCCGGTGTCGAAGGGATTCGTGTGGCTGACCGTCGGCCTGTACGACCAACCGGTGCGGGATCTGCTGGGCTACCGGTGGGGTCCGGTGGACGCGTGGGTCCATCGCCTGGTGGGCCGGGCGGTGAACGCGGCCTTCCGTCTCGTCCCCGAACGACGCCGCAAGCATCCGCGTGCCCGCGGCGGCCTCGATCGGGTCAGCGGCCGCGCGCCGGTGGGCGCACCGCTGGTGCACACGCCGGCCCGCAATCTGGCCCCGCTCGAGCACCGCGACGATCCCAGCCACTATTCGCCGCCGGTGGGCTGACTGTGCAACGCTCGGGGGCATGGAACCGGATCTACGTTCGCTGCTGCACCGCCCCCTGTTGAGTCGCTCGGTTCCACTCGACCGGGAGAACGCCGCCAGCCGAATCAGCGCGTACGTGTACGGCAACATCCTGATTCTCGCCGCGCTGATCCCGGAGACCGTCTCCCGCAGCGATTCCCGCACGATCGCGGTCGTCGCCGGAACCGCGGTGTCGACCTTCATCGCTCACGCCTTCGCGGAGGGTGTCGGGAAGTCGGTCCGCTCCGGGAAACAGCTGACGACCGCCGATCGCCTTGCCGAACTACGCGACTCGGTGCCGGTCCTCAGCTCGGCGGTTCTGCCGATAGCCGTCCTGGCGACCGCCGTCTTCGGCTGGCTCGAGCCGTTCACCGCTCAGGTGATCGCCGAGGTGACGATCCTGATCCGCATCGCGTCGATGGTCTTCGTCATCGCCCGACTCCGCGGTGAACGGCCCTCACGCGACACCCTGATCGCGGCGGGGCTATTGGCCGTGGCCGCCACCGCGATCGTGATCGTCAAGATCGTGCTGACCCACTAGGAACGGTGCCCGGCACCGGCTCGAGAATCTCCGCCCGCGCCTCGGGTGCCGCGGCCCGCAGCGCGTCGGCGGAGGCGTCGTCGGGTTGCGCCTGCGACATGATCTCGGCCTCGACCCGCGCCCGGTACGTCTCGACCTCCCGGTCGATGGTGGCCTCGTCCCAGCCCAGTACCGGGGCTACGAGCCGGGCCACCTGCTCGGCGCAGTCGACGCCGCGGTGCGAGTACTCGATCGAGATGCGCGTGCGCCGGGCGAGGATGTCCTCGAGGTGCAGCGCGCCCTCCGCCGCGGCCGCGTACACCGCCTCCACCTGCAGGTAGTCGGGGGCGTCGGTGATCGGCTCGCGCAATTCCGGCGACTCGGCGGCGAGTTCGAGGACCTCGTCGATCAGGGAGCCGTAGCGCTCGAGCAGGTGCTTGATCCGGTACGGGTGCAGCCCGTGCAACTGCCCGAGATGCACCGCCTGGTTGACGAGCGCGAAGTATCCGTCGGCGCCGACCAGCGGCACCTTCTCGGTGATCGACGGCGCCACCCGCGCCGGGATGTCCTCGGCGGCGAGGTCGACGGCGTCCTCGCCCATCACCCGGTAGGTGGTGTACTTGCCGCCGGCGATCGCGACCAGGCCGGGCGCGACCCGCGCGACCGCATGCTCACGCGAGAGCTTGGACGTCTCGTCGCTCTCCCCCGCCAGCAACGGACGCAGGCCCGCGTAGACGCCGTCGATGTCGTCGTGGGTGAGCGGGGTGACCAGCACCTTGTTGACGTGACCGAGGATGTAGTCGATGTCGGCCTTGGTCGCCGCCGGATGGGCGAGGTCGAGGTTCCAGTCGGTGTCGGTGGTCCCGATGATCCAGTGGTTGCCCCACGGGATGACGAACAGGACGGACTTCTCGGTACGGAGGATGATCGCGGAGTCGCTCACGATCCGATCGCGCGGGATCACGATGTGGACGCCCTTGGACGCCCGCACCCGGAACCGGCCGCGCTGCCGGGACAGGGCCTGGATCTCGTCGGTCCACACCCCCGTCGCGTTGATGACGACGTGGCCCTCGACCTCCGTCGTGGCCCCGGTCTCCGAATCACGCACGCGCACGCCCGACACCCGGTCGGCCTCGCGCAGGAATCCCACCACCTGCGTGGAGGTGCGCACCACCGCGCCGTAGTGGGCGGCCGTGCGCGCCACGGTCATCGTGTGGCGGGCGTCGTCGACGACGGTGTCGAAGTAGCGGATTCCGCCGATCAGCGCATTGCGCTTGAGGCCGGGCGCCATCCGCAGCGCACCCGCTCGGGTCAGATGCTTCTGCGCCGGAACGGACTTCGCGCCGCCCATCCGGTCGTAGAGGAGGAATCCCGCGGCCATGTACGGTCGCTCCCACATCCGGTGAGTCAACGGGAAGAGGAACTTCAACGGCTTGACGAGGTGCGGCGCGAGCGTCGACATCGACAGCTCACGCTCGTGCAGCGCCTCCGCGACCAGACCGAACTCGAGTTGTTCGAGGTAACGCAGCCCACCGTGGAACATCTTCGACGACCGCGACGACGTGCCCGACGCGAAATCCCGGGCTTCGACGAGCGCCACCTTCAGCCCGCGGGTCGCTGCGTCGAGCGCGGCCCCCGCACCGACGACGCCACCGCCGACCACCACTACGTCGAATTGCTCCGATCCCAACTTCTCCCAGGCCTGCTCCCGCTGTCGCGGGCCCAGGAATTGCACTCCAGGCTGCTTGTCCAACTCGGTCTCCCGTGGTTGTGGGCGAATCTGCTCTCAGGCTAGTAGCTTCGTGCGCAGACTGCCCGAGAGACGAGGACGACCGTGACCAAGTACATCGCCGCCATCGACCAGGGAACCACCTCGAGCCGGTGCATGATCTTCGACCACGGAGGTCGAGTCGTCGGCGTTGCGCAGAAGGAGCACGACCAGATCTTCCCGAAGCCGGGCTGGGTGGAGCACGATCCGGAGCAGCTGTGGAACAACACCCGAGAGATGGTCGGCAGCGTCCTCGCCAAGACGAATCTCACGGCGCAGGACATCGCCGCGATCGGCATCACGAACCAGCGCGAGACGACGGTGGTGTGGGACCGCGAGACCGGCAAGCCCGTCTACAACGCGATCGTGTGGCAGGACACCCGCACCGACCGCCTCTGCACCGAGATCGGCGGCGCCGAGGGTCCCGAGCGGTTCCGTGGTGTCACCGGACTGCCGTTGTCGACGTACTTCTCGGGCCCCAAGATTCGCTGGATCCTCGACAACGTCGACGGCGCACGGGAGCGGGCGGAAGCCGGAGAACTCTGCTTCGGGACCATCGACTCGTGGACCATCTGGAATCTCACCGGCGGCCTGCACGTCACCGATGTCACCAACGCGTCGCGCACGCTGCTGATGAACATCGAGACGCTCGAGTGGGATCACGACATCTGCGAGGCGATCGGCGTCCCGGTGTCCATGCTGCCGGAGATCCGCAGTTCCTCCGAGGTCTACGGCGATCTGGCCCTGCCCGGGATCTCCGCCGGGATCCCCGTCGCCGGGATCCTGGGCGACCAGCAGGCCGCGACGTTCGGGCAGGCCTGCCTGTCCGAGGGCGAGGCCAAGAACACCTACGGCACCGGAAACTTCCTGCTGCTCAACACCGGAACGACACCGGTCCACAGCGAACACGGACTGCTCACCACGGTCTGTTACAAGCTCGGCGACAAGCCCGCCGTGTATGCCCTCGAGGGCTCGGTCGCGGTCACCGGATCGCTCGTGCAGTGGCTCCGCGACAACCTCGGAATCATCCAGTCGGCCAAGGACATCGAACCCCTGGCGAAGACGGTCGAGGACAACGGCGGAGCGTACTTCGTGCCCGCGTTCTCGGGGCTGTTCGCGCCCCGGTGGCGGCCCGACGCGCGCGGCGTCATCGCCGGCCTGACCCGGTTCGTGAACAAGGGTCACCTCGCCCGGGCCGCCCTCGAGGCCACCGCCTACCAGACCCGCGAGGTGATCGAGGCCATGCGCGCCGATTCCGGCGTCGAACTGAGTTCCCTCAAGGTGGACGGCGGCATGGTCGTCAACGAGACCCTCATGCAGTTCCAGTCGGACATCCTCGACGTCCCGGTCACGCGTCCGGTCGTGAACGAGACCACCGCCCTCGGCGCCGCCTACGCGGCGGGCCTCGCCGTCGGATTCTGGGAGAGCGAGAACGACATTCGCGACAACTGGGCCGAGGACAAGACCTGGGAGCCGAAGATGGACGAGGCCGAGCGCGAGCGCCTCTACGCCGGGTGGAACCGCGCGGTGGAGCGCACCTACGACTGGGTCGACGAGGACGCCCGGTCCTGACCCGGCCGCGGCCCGACAGCGTCCCGCGCGCAGATTCGCCTCCCGCGCGCGCAATCGCGGGCGCGGGACGTCAATTCGCGCGCGGCGCCGCCGTACCCGAGAACGCGTCGTATGCCCTGCGGAGTCGGTCGACGCCCTCGGCCAGCACCGCGCCGTCGTAGGTCGCGAAGCACAGGCGCGCCGCGTGCGGGTGGGTGCTCGTGACCCCGAAAGCGCCGCCGGGCACGTACGCGACGTCGTGTTCGACGGCCGTCTGGAGCAGGGCGGTCGTGTCGACACCGTCGGCGAACTCGATCCAGCAGAACATGCCGCCGTGCACCGTGGCGTGCGAGATGCGCTCCCCGAAAGCGGTTTCGAGCGCGTCGACCAGGGCGCCGGCCCGTGCCGCGTAGGCACCGCGGACGGTGGTCAGGTGCGCGGCCAGCCACGCGCTGTCGTCGAGCAGTTCCGTCGCGATCTGCTGCGTGAGCGAGGACCCGCACAGGTCGGCGCCCTGTTTGAGAAGTTCGACCGCCTCGCACACCCTGCGGTCACCGTGCAGCCAGCCGATCCGCAGCGCGGGCGCGAGCGTCTTGGATCCGCTCGACAGCCGCAGCACCCGATCGGAGTGCGCCGCGACGGGCGCGGGCGCCGGGGCGTCGAACCAGAGTTCGCCGTACGGATCGTCCTCGATGATCCAGAAGCCGTACCGGTCGGCGAGAGCGGCGAGGTGGACGCGGCGCTCCGCGGACAGCACGACGCCACGCGGGTTGTGGAAGTTGCTGACCGTGTGGACCACCTTGGGCCGCAGACCCTCTCGCAGCGACCGCTCGAGGGCCTCGACGTCCATGCCGTCCGCGTCGAGCGCGACGGGCACCAGCACGGCCTGCGCGGTCCGGAACACCTGCAGCGCGCCGGTGTATCCGGGTTCCTCCACGACGACGGTGTCGCCCGGGTCGAGCAGGACCTGCGCGAGCAGGCTCAGCGCCTGCTGCGACCCGTGGGTGACGACCACTTCGGCCGGGGCGATCCGCCGGCCCACCTTCTCGCTCTCGCGGGCCGCGATGGTCTCCCGGAGCGGCGCCCAACCCGACGTCTCGCCGTACTGCACCGAACGCGGATCGGCGAGCGCCCGCTGCGCGGCATGTGTGATGCGTTCCCGCGGAACGAGTTCCGTGGCCGGGAGTCCACCGGCCAGGCTGATGACGTCGGGGCGGGCGGTGAGGGTGAGCAGATCGCGGATGGCCGAACTACGCAGGCCGGCCATCCGCGACGACAGCCGGAAGGACGAATCGAGCGACGACGAATCGAGTGACATGGAGGCGACTCCGTGTGGTGGAGGGACTGCCGTCGCGCACGACGGCGAAGGACGAAGGCAGAAACACCCAGGTCGTCCCGGATCCACGGGGCGGAGAGCGATGCTGTGGGTCGATGGTTCTCGACCGACTTATCGCATCATCCCACAGAGTCCACCACGATGTGAAATCGTCGTCTCACATGTCGAGATCAGTCGAGGTCGTCGTGGCGCATCAGCTGACGCGATGCCTCGGTGATCGACCCCGACAGCGACGGGTACACCGAGAAGGTCTGCGCCAGATCGTTCACGGTGAGGTTGTTCTGCACCGCGATCGCGATCGGCAGGATCAGCTCCGACGCCGTGGCCGCGACCACCACACCGCCGATGACCACACCGGTCGCGGGGCGGCAGAAGATCTTCACGAAGCCGCGCCGCAGACCCGACATCTTGGCGCGCGGGTTGGTGTTGAGCGGCAGCATGACCGTGCGGGCGGGCACCTCGCCGTTGTCGATCGCGGCCTGGCTCACGCCGACGTTGGCGATCTCCGGGCGCGTGAACACCGCCGACGCGACCGTCTTGAGCTTGATCGGGCTGACACCCTCGCCGAGCGCGTGGTACATCGCGATCCGGCCCTGCATCGCGGCGACCGAGGCCAGCGGCAGCAGGCCGGTGCAGTCACCGGCGGCGTAGATGCCGGCGACCGCGGTGCGCGAGACGCGGTCCACGCGCAGGTAACCGCCCTTGTCGAGCTCGATGCCGGCCTTCTCGAGGCCGAGGCCGTCGGTGTTCGGCGTGGAACCGACGGCCATCAGCGCGTGGCTGCCGTGCACGGTGCGACCGTCCGCGAGCTTGACGACGACGCCGTCCTCGGTGCGCTCGACCGCATCGGCCCGTGCGTGCTTGACGAGGGTCACGCCGCGCTCGGCGAGCACGTCCTCGAGGACGAGGGCCGCGTCGGCGTCCTCGTGCGGCATGACGCGGTCACGGCTCGACACGAGCGTGACCTTGACACCCATCTCGGTGTACGCGGAGACGAACTCGGCGCCGGTGACACCCGAACCGACCACCACCAGGTGCGACGGCAGCTCCTCGAGGTCGTACAGGTGACGCCAGGTGAGGATCCGCTCGCCGTCCGGGACGGCGCCCGGCAGCACGCGCGGGCTGGCACCGGTGGCGATGAGGACGACGTCGGCCTCGAGCGTCTTCTCCTCACCGGTGCTGAGGGTCGCGCGCACCTGGTGGGACGCCATGCCGATCTGCGGGTCGATCAGCTCGGCCCGGCCCGAGAGCAGCGTCACTCCGACGCTCTGGAGGCGGGCGCGGATGTCGGAGGACTGGGCCTGCGCAAGGTTCTTGACGCGGGAGTTGATCTGCGGCAGCGAGATGGTGGCGCTGGACGGATCGAGCGAGATACCCAGGTCGGTGGCGCGGCGCATGTCGGTACGGATGCCGGTGGAGGCGATGAAGGTCTTCGACGGCACACAGTCGAACAGCACGCACGCGCCACCGATACCGTCCGAATCGATCAAGGAAACCGAGGCGCCGTGCTGGGCCGCCACCAGCGCTGCCTCGTATCCGGCAGGTCCACCGCCGATGATCACGATCCGGGTCATTCGTCCTCCAAGCTCGCCGCGCCGACCGGGATCTCCGGCAGGCCCGGGTACAACGCTATTCCAGTGACCGGGAACACGCTGGCAGTGACCCCTGTCGGCGGGCCACCGCCGCGCCGAACGCGCATGTCGCTGCGCCGGACGGTCCGGTCGTTACCCGAGCACGCGCGACACCGATTAGGCTTTTCGCGTGCCGATCTACGCCGCGTACGGGTCCAACATGCACCCGGAACAGATGCTCGAACGCTGCCCGCACTCGCCCATGTCCGGCACGGGCTGGCTCCCGGGCTGGCGGCTGACGTTCAGCGGCGACGACATCGGCTGGGAGGGCGCGCTGGCCACCGTGGTCGAGGATCAGGACGATCCGGACGCCAAGGTGTTCGTCGTGCTGTACGACGTCCCCGCCGAGGACGAGGAGCGCCTGGACCGCTGGGAGGGCTCCGAACTGGGCCTGCACCGCAAGATCCGGCTGCGCGTCGACACCGCGGACGGCGACGCGGTCCTCGCCTGGCTGTACGTGCTCGACGCGTACGAGGGCGGACTGCCGTCCGCCCGCTACCTCGGGGTGATCGCCGATGCCGCCGAGATCGCAGGAGCACCCGCCGACTACGTCCGCAGCCTGCGCACCCGCAACAGCCGCAACGTGGGCCCGGGCACGCAGTAGCCGGCCCACCCGCCATTCCGTGGTTCGGGGATTCAGGACTGCAGCACCAGGTTGGTCAGGACCCGCACGCCCGTCGCGAGGGCC
Organism: Prescottella agglutinans; assembly: GCF_004011865.1. Classification (GTDB taxonomy): domain Bacteria; phylum Actinomycetota; class Actinomycetes; order Mycobacteriales; family Mycobacteriaceae; genus Prescottella; species Prescottella agglutinans. The sequence continues at coordinate 694,109 of NZ_RKLP01000001.1, forward strand.
CGCTCGTCCAGGTCGAACGTCGGCTGGTGGATGTCCAGTTGCGGGCCGTGCCCGGACCAGACTCCCAGCCGCGCCATCGCGCCCGGCGCCTCCTCGAGGTACCACGAGAAGTCCTCGCCGCCGCCGGACTGCGGGGTGTCCGCGAGCGCGTCGGGGCCGATCGCGCGGACCGCGTCCTCGAGCATCCGTGCCGACACCTCGTCGTTGACGACGGGCGGCACACCGCGACGGTAGTTGAGTTCGTAGCGCACCCCCGTCGGCGCGAGCAGTCCGTGCACGATCTCCCGGACGGTCGGCTCGAGCAGCGCCCAGGTGTCGTGGTCGCCGGTGCGGACGGTGCCGGTGAGGATGCCGCTGCGCGGGATCGCGTTGGGCGCCTGCCCCGCGCTCACCGCGCCCCACACCATCACCGTGCCGCTGCGCGGGTCGATGCGCCGGCTGAGCATCCCGGGTAGCCCGGTGATGACGGTTCCGATCGCGTACACCAGATCGGTCGTCAGGTGCGGCCTCGACGTGTGCCCACCCGGCGAGTCCAGGACGAGTTCGACGGTGTCCGCCGCCGAGGTGATCGCGCCGACGCGCACCCCGACCCGTCCCGCCTCGAGGCGCGGGTCGCAGTGCAGCGCGAAGATCCGCGACACTCCCTGCATCCCGCCGGCGGAGACGACGTCGATGGCGCCGCCCGGCATCACCTCCTCGGCGGGCTGGAAGATGAACCGCACACCGATCGGCAACTGCGGCAACGAGTTCAGCGCGAGTGCGGTGCCGAGCAGGATCGCGGTGTGCGCGTCGTGCCCGCAGGCGTGTGCGACGCCCGGCACCGTCGACGCGTAGGGCGCACCGGTCGCCTCCTGCATCGGCAGTGCGTCCATGTCGCCGCGCAGACCGATCCGCATGCCACCGGGACCGATGTCGCACACGACGCCCGTCCCACCGGGCAGCAGCAGCGGCGACATCCCCGCCGCCGACAGGTGACTGGCGACGAACGCCGTGGTCGAGAACTCGTGCCGGGCCAGTTCCGGGTTCGCGTGGAAGTGCCGGCGCCACCGCGACAGGTCGATCGCGTGCTCGGCGAGCCACTTCTCGATGTCCTCGTTCACCGGCGCACCACCCCCTCGAGCAACCGCGCCCTCTGGTCCGGATCGAGGGCGGCGCGAATCGCGGTACGCGCCAACGCCGTCGCGCCGTCGATCACGGCCTGGTCCGCGGACTCCGTGACCGCCGCCGCGGCGAACTCCGGCTGATGGGTCACCGCACCGCCGGAATCGAGGCCGACCACCGGGTGGATGCCGGGGACGAGGTGCGTCACGTTGCCCATGTCCGTACTGCCCAGCGGGCGAGACGATTCCAGTTCCACCGGCAGCGGCGTGCGGCCGAGGTCGACGACCTCCTCCCGGAACACGTCGACGAGCCACGGATCCGGCCGCAACTCGGTGTAGGTGGGCGAGACCGTGCGCACGGCGTGCGTGCACCCGGTCGCCAGCGCGCCCGCCGCGAAGCACGCCTCGGCGCGTGCCGCCAGTTCGTCGAGCGATTCGGCGGTCTGCGCGCGCAGGTAGTACAGCATCTCGGCGTGGGCCGGGATGATGTTCGGCGCCGTCCCGCCGTCGCTGACGATGCCGTGCAACTGCTGTCCGGGCGCGAGATGCTGACGCAGCAGTCCCAGTGCCACCTGCGCAACGGTGACCGCGTCGGCGGCATTGCGCCCGAACTCCGGTGCCGCCGAGGCGTGCGCCTCCCGACCGGTGAACGTGACCGCGATGTCCGAGAGCGCGAGCGACGTCGCCCCCACGATGTCGAACGGCCCCGGATGCACCATCAACGCGGTCGCCACGTCGTCGAAGACGCCGCGCTCGAGCATCAAAGCCTTGCCGCCACCGGTCTCCTCCGCCGGGGTGCCGATGACGCGGACGGTGATCCCCAAGGCGTCCGCCAACGGGGCGAGCGCGAGCCCCGCACCGACCGCGGACGCGGCAATGATGTTGTGCCCGCAGGCATGCCCGATCTCGGGCAACGCGTCGTACTCGGCGAGGATCCCGACGACGAGGTCGCCGCTGCCGAAGCGGGCGTCGAACGCGGTGGGGAGATCCGCGACACCGGTGCGCACCTCGAAACCGTGTCCGCGCAGGAACTCCACCAACTCGGCTGCGCTGCGATGCTCGTCGAACGCGAGTTCCGCGTGTGCGTGGATGGCGTGCGACAGCGCGATCAGATCGGATCGCGCCGTCGACACGACATCCGACACCGAAGCCGACGGAGAAGCCGCCGGGGATCCTGATCTCACAGTCCCCAGTCTCTCACTCCTGCGGGCCCGGTCCCGGCTATCCGAACTTGAAGTTGCTCTCGTCGGTCTTGGCGTCCAGGGCCTCGAGCGTGTCGCGATGGATGCCCCGCTTGATGCCCGACAGGTTCGCGCCGCGGGTCGAGACCAGCGCCGACGCCCGGGCGACGGCCGCATCGAGCACCAGATCGCCTTCGACGGCGTCGTCGACGATCCCGGAGGCGAGCGCGTCGCCGCCGCCGTAGCGGCGGCCCGTCGTCATCGCCTCGACCGCGGTCTGTCGCGGCAGCCGGGAGGTGAGCAGCGACGACATACCCACCGTGAACGGCATGTTCAGGTTGACCTCGGGCAGGCAGTAGTAGCCGCGGTCGCTGCGCATGACCCGGAAGTCCTGGGAGATCGCCAGCATCGCGCCGGCGCCGAACGCGTGTCCCTGCACGGCCGCGATCGTCGCCATCGGGAAGGTCAGCAGACGCGAGAAGACCGTGTGCACCCGGTCCAGGTAACCGGGAAGCTTGTCCAGGTTGCCGAAGATCCAGTCGGTGTCGAGGCCGTTGGTGTAGAACTTCCCGGTCGCGGTCGTGACCAGCGCGGCGGGCCCCTCGTGCGCTTCGACCTCGTCGAGCAACGCGTGCGTCGCGTCGATCCAGTCGGGGTGGAACCGATTCTCGTTGTCCGTCTCACCCTCGTTGCCGAGGTACAGGACGAAGACGTCGCCTTGACGATTCAGGTATGGCATGGCCGCGATACTACCCGTGAGTAACATCGGGTGGCGGCACTACTGTGTCCGTTCATGGGCACACTCGAGCAGCAGGCCGCCGACGTCCTCGCCGACCGCACCGGAATCCCGAAGCACGCCGCGGCGGTCGTCCTCGGGTCGGGCTGGCAGGCCGCGGCCGACGCGCTCGGCGAACCGACCGCGGTCGTGCCGATGGCCGATCTGCCCGGCTTCGCGACCCCGTCCGCGGTCGGCCACGCCGGGACCGTGCGCTCGGTGCGGGTGGGCGACACTCCGGTGCTGGTGCTGCTCGGGCGGGCGCACGCGTACGAGGGCCACGACCTGGCCCGGGTGGTGCACCCGGTGCGGACCGCGATCGCGGCCGGCGCCGAGACGGTGATCCTCACCAACGCGGCGGGCGGCATCCGGGAGGGCATGAGCGTCGGTCAACCGGTCCTCATCAGCGACCACCTCAATCTCACCGCGCGCTCCCCGCTCGTCGGCGCGCAATTCGTCGACCTGGTCGACGCCTACAGCCCGCGCCTGCGCGACCTGGCCCGGGCGATCGACCCGTCGCTCACCGACGGGGTGTACGCGGGACTGCCCGGCCCGCACTACGAGACGCCCGCCGAGATCCGCATGCTGCGCACCCTCGGCGCCGACCTCGTCGGGATGTCCACCGTGCACGAGACCATCGCGGCCCGTGCGCTCGGCGCCGAGGTCCTCGGCGTCTCGCTCGTGACGAACCTCGCGGCCGGCATCACCGGCGAGCACCTCGATCACGCCGAGGTCCTCGCCGCGGGACAGGCCTCCGCCGCCCGGATGGGCGGGTTGCTGCGCGACCTGCTGGCCCGGTTGTGACCCTCCGCTTCGGCACCGCCGGACTGCGCGGACCGGTCGGCGACGGACCCGACTGCATGAACGTCGGTGTCGTCGAGCGCACGACGGCCGGACTGGCGCAGTGGCTGCGGGACAAGTGCCTCGGCGGGGGCATCGTCGTCGTGGGCCGCGACGCCCGGCACGGCTCGGAGGAGTTCGCGACCGCGGCGGCCGAGGTCCTGGCGGCCGAGGGCTTCGACGTCGTGCTGCTGCCGCGCCCGCTGCCCACCCCGCTGGTCGCGTTCGCGGTGCGCCGACTCGGCGCGGTTGCCGGGGTCCAGATCACCGCGTCGCACAACCCGCCCGCCGACAACGGCTACAAGGTCTACGTGCACGGCGGCGCCCCGCTCGCGGCGCCGGCCGACCGGGAGATCGAGGAGGCGATCGCGAAGGTCGCACGGATCCGGCGCGCGCCGGTGACGCCGGTCGACGACGCGCTCGTCTCGGCGTACCTCGACCGGGTCGCGACGCTGCCGTTCGGCACCCGACGGGCCGTCCGGATCGCGCTCACTCCCCTGCACGGCGTCGGCGGCGAGATCGCGGTGGCCGCCCTGCGCGCCGCAGGTTTCGCCGACGTCCACACCGTGGCAACACAATTCGCGCCGGATCCGGACTTCCCGACCGTCGCCTTCCCGAACCCGGAGGAGCCCGGGGCCACGGACGAGGTGCTCGCACTGGCCGACGCCGTCGGCGCCGACGTCGCGATCGCGCTCGACCCCGACGCCGACCGCTGCGCCGTCGGCGTCCCCGGGCCGGACGGCTGGCGAATGCTCACCGGCGACGAGACCGGCGCGCTGCTCGGCCAGCGGATCCTCGCGCACGCCCCCGAGAGCGCACTGGTCGCGACGACGATCGTGTCGTCGACACTGCTCGGGAAGATCGCCGCCGCGCGCGGTCAGCGGTCCGCCCGCACGCTCACCGGATTCAAATGGTTGGTGCGTGCCGGCGAGGGTCTGGTGTACGCGTACGAGGAAGCGGTCGGACACTGCGTCGACCCGGATGTCGTGCGCGACAAGGACGGCATCTCCGCGGCCGTGCTGATCGCCGACCTCGTCGCCGATCTGGCGGCCGTCGGACGCACCCTGCCCGACGCACTCGACGACCTCGCGACGCGGTTCGGGGTCCACGTCACCGGCCAGGTGTCGCGCCGCTTCGCCGACCTGGACGAGATCGGGCGCGCGATGGGCCGACTGCGCGCCCACCCGCCGACCGAGATCGCCGGAATCGCCGTCGAGGCGACCGACCTCGCATCGGTGCGCGGGCCGATGCGCACGGACGCGGTCGTGGTCGCCGGACCGGGACTGCACGTGACGGTCCGGCCGTCGGGCACCGAACCGAAGCTCAAGTGCTATTTCGAGGTGGTCGAACCCGTCACCGGCCGCGCCGCGCTGCCGAGTGCACAGGCCGCGGCGCGGGTGCGCCTGGACGACGTGCGGAAGTTCGCGCAGAACCTCTAGCGCGGTCCGAACTGGCGATCGCCGGCGTCGCCCAGACCCGGCACGATGAAAGCGTTCTCGTCGAGACCCTCGTCGACCGTCGCGGTGATCAGGCGCACGGGGTGACCCGAGTTCGCGAGCGCCTCGACGCCCTGCGGGGCGGCGACGACACACACGGCGGTGATGTCGGTGGCGCCGCGGGCGACGAGCAGGTCGATCGTGTGGACCATCGAACCGCCGGTCGCGAGCATCGGGTCCAGCACGTACACCGGGATGCCGGACAGGTCGGCCGGCAGCGACTCGAGGTACGGCACCGGCTGGTGGGTCTCCTCGTCGCGGGCCATGCCGACGAAGCCGACCTGCGACTGCGGGATGAGCGAGCTGGCCTGCTCGATCATGCCGAGCCCGGCCCGCAGGACGGGGACCAGCAGCGGCGGCTGCGCCAGACGGACACCCGTCGTGACGGCGACCGGCGTCTTGACCTCGAACTCTGCGGTAGGCGCGTCGCGGATGGCCTCGTAGATCAGCATCTGGGTGAGCTGCCGCAGCGCGGATCGGAACGTGGCATTGTCGCTGCGCTCGTCCCGCATCCTCGTCAGGAGTGCTGCTGCCAGAGGATGGTCGACCACCTGCGTTTCCATGACTGCACAGGATAGTTGGAGGGCACCCCTCCCCGGAAACGGCCCGAACCCGAATGGAACCGAATCGCCGCCTGCTGCGTCGAACACTGCGACGAACAGTTTCGATGGGGGATGCGATGACTGAATTCTCGGCGACCACGGCGGGAATCGCCGCGTTCGGGGCCACCGCCGCCACGTTGGCCACGCAGGCGGAAGCCGCCGGTGCCGCGGCCGCCGTGGCCGGCCCTGCGCTGCTCGGCCCGGTCTTCGGACTGATCGGCGGCGAGTTCGTCGCGGCCTTCGGCGGCGCTCAGACGGCCCACGCGGCGCAGCTCGAGCGGCTCGCGTCGGCGTGGGCGTCGATGAGCGAGGCCGCAATCACCACGGCGGCGACCTACGACACCACCGACGACGCCACTGCCGCGACGCTGAGCGCGACGGGGGTGGCGTCGTGATCGACGCGCTCGCCCGCCCCGTCGTCGACCTGCTCGGGGCCTTCGGCACCGGCACGCTGCCCGGCGGATCGCCCGCGGACGCCATGCGGGCGGCGTCCGACGCGGTCGACGCCGTGCACGCGCTCGGCCGGATCGGGATCAGCGACCTGGGCGGGGTGTGGACCGGCGTCGCCGCCGACGCCGCAGTCGACAAGGCGGAGGCCACCCAGTCCGCGTCGGTGCAGCTGTCCGACCGCGGCCGGGAGATCGCGGTCGTCGTCGAGGCCGCGTCGGAGACCGTGCGGGCCGGGACGGCCGAACTCCAGGCGATCCTCGACTCCTTCCTGTCGATCGCGTCGTCGGCGCTCCCCCTGTTGGCGACCCCCGCAGGCCTGACGATGCTGATCGGCGCGGCGGTCGAGCACCTCGGCCGGGCCCTCGCCGTCGTCGAGAAGGTGCGCGGCGAGCTCGCCGTCCACACCGCGAAGATGGTCGAACTCACCGCGCCGGATCCCGTCCCCACCGACGCCAGTACCGTCGCCGCGTCGGTGAGCGCACCCGCTCCCACCACCGCGGCCGCCGCCGTGCCGGGTCCGGTCACGCCGCAGACCGACGCCGCGAGTCGCTTCGTGTCGGCGTTCGCCGGCTCGTCCAGCGGGTCGTCGACGTCGTCGTTCGACGGCGGATCGTCCGCGCGGACCGCGTCGTACGACTCCAGTTCCGGCCGTGGCTCGGTCGAGACCGGGAGCGCCGCCGGGTCCAGCTCGTACGACCCCCGGTTCGGCGGCAGCGGCGTCGAGGTCGTGCTGCCCGACGGCAGCACCGCCGTCGCGCCCAACAAGGAGGCCGCCGACGCCGTTCGCAACGCGCTCACCCAGCAGGGTGTGCCCTACCAGTGGGGCGGCACCACCCCGGGTCAGGGCCTGGACTGCAGCGGGTTGACCCAGTGGGCGTACGGCGAGGCCGGCGTGCAACTGCCGCGCCTGGCCCAGGAGCAGAACATCGGCATACCGGTCGACCAGGCGAGCCTCATGCCGGGCGACCTCGCGGTCTGGGACGGACACGTCGCGATGGTGATCGGCAACGGGCAGATGGTCGAGGCCGGGGATCCCGTGAGTGTCAGCTCGATCCGAACCACCAACAGCGGCATGGGCTTCTACGGCTTCTACCGCCCCACCGAATGATCGGAGAATCATGACGACCGAACCGTCCCCGCCGCCCGCCACCGTGGCGGCGGCGATCAACCGGGCCCGCACCGTCGCGGTCCGCGCCACCGAGACCGGGCTGCCGGTCGAGATCCGCATCGACCGCGGCGAGCTGCGTTACGGCGGCGAGCACCTCGCTCAGGAAATCCTGCGGCTGTGCCGCGAGGCGGGTCGGGAAGCCGGGGCCCGCCGGCGCGACGACCTCGCCCGCGAGGGCATGCCCCGCGACGTGCTCGACCGTCTCGGACTGCCGACCCGCGCCGAGGTCGCGACCGCCGAACAGGCCGAGGACGAGTACCTCGAGGCACCGACGAGCTGGATGCACGGCGTATGAGCGCGAACGAGATGGACGCGATCGTGCGGCGCGCGACGGCACAGCTGAACCTGCTCGACGACGCGTTGGGGTCGCTGCAGGCCATCCGCGCGGAGGCGGTGAGCGCGGACGGGCGCGTGCGCGTGGAGGTCGACGGCAACGGCAGCCCGATCGGACTGTGGCTCAGCGATTCGCTCCACGATCTCGACGCCCGGGCACTGGCCGGCACGATCACCGACACCGCGCACCGGGCCGCGGCCGCCGCAGCCGCGGAACGCAACCGGATCACGAGCGCGTTGTTCGACACATACGGCGCGAGCTGATCGGTGTCCGGCTATAACTTTGGCCCCGACGTGGCTAGGCTTCCGGCCATGGCTGGAGACATCGTCCCGATCGAACTCGGTCTGACCCGAGGCGACCTCGTCACGTTGTGGGCCCCGCGGTGGCGCGAAGGCGACGACGAGTGGGAGGCGTTCCTCGGCCACGAGGAGGATCTCTACGGGTTCGGCTCGGTCGCTGCGCTCGCCGCGTTCATCCGCACCGACGACGACAACGACCTAGTGGAGCATCCGGCCTGGCCCGTCGTCTCCAAGCTGGCCGCCCCGGAGCTCGAGCCGGAAGAGAGTCACACCTTCGATCTGGTGGGTGTCCCCGAACTCGCCGCCGGCGACCCGGAAGCGCTCACCCTCACGGAGCTCGAGAGCACCTTCGACATGGTCCGCAACATCGGTGAGGTCTGCGACCTCGAACCGGTGGTGAAGTTCTTCGAGAACCACCCCGAGACGGCGTACCTGCGCGGCGGCGTGGAGCAGTTCGTCGGCCGCGACGGCGAGGCCCTGTGGGACCGCATCGGCACCGCCGTCGCCGAGGACTGGGACGCCGTCATCGACGCCATCGACTCCATCGTCGCGACGCCCGACGTCGACGCGGACGCCCTCTCCGTCGCCGAGGCGGAGATCCTCGCGGCCGAGGAGAACGTCGTCGACGCCGACGACGACGCCGAGGACGCCGAGGACTACGAGGAGTTCGACGCCGAGGATCAGGACGAGGAGCAGGAGGAGACCTTCTGGACCGGCGTCGGGATCGACCCGATCAAGATCATCACGCCGGTGACCACCTACTACTCGCTGCGCTGCTACCTCGACGAGCACGCGGTGTTCCTCGGGCGCGGCGGCAGGATCTCGGTCTTCGGCTCCGAGCGCGCACTCGCGCGCTACCTCGCCGACAACCACGACCACGACCTGGCCCGGGTCAGCACGTACGAGAACGTGCAGAACGCGGCCGTCGACGGCTCGCTCCACATCGAGGTCACCGACGAGAACGTCTACGTCCTGCCCGGACTGGCCGACGATCTCGCGGAGGGGCCCGACGCCGTCGACGCCGACCAGTTGGAGTTGGCCGTCGAGTTGTTCACCGATGCAGCGGACTTCGCGAGGGACGACGCCACCGACGCCGCGCTCGCGTCGTCGACCCCGCTGGGCTGGTACGTCTCGTACATCCTCGAGCCCACCCCCGGCCGGATGACGCCGAACCCGCCGTTCCAGGCGGAGGCCGAGACGTGGCGGGCGCTCGAGGCCGAGTTCGAGGCCCGGCTGCGACCCGAATAGGTCAGCCGATGAGGACCGCGTAGCCGGGCTTGATGACGTCGTCGATCAGGGCGAGGCGCTGATCGAACGGGATGAACGCCGACTTCATCGCGTTGATGGTGAAGCGTTCGAGGTCGCTCCAGCCGTACCCGAAGGTGTCGACGAGCGCCAGCATCTCGCGGCTCATCGAGGTGTCGCTCATCAGGCGGTTGTCGGTGTTGACGGTGACCCGGAACCGCTGGCGGGCGAGCAGGTCGAACGGATGCTGCGCGAGGTTCGCGACCGCGCCGGTCTGCACGTTCGAGCTGGGGCACAGCTCGAGCGGAATCCGCTTGTCCCGCACGTAGTTCGCGAGCAGGCCCAGGGTGACGTCGCCGTCGGGGCCGACGGTGATGTCGTCGGTGATGCGCACCCCGTGCCCCAGCCGGTCGGTACCGCAGAACGCGATGGCCTCGTGGATCGACGGCAGTCCGAACGCCTCGCCGGCGTGGATGGTGAAATGCGCGTTGCAGTTCCGCATGTACTCGAACGCGTCGAGGTGACGACTCGGCGGGTACCCGGCCTCGGCGCCGGCGATGTCGAACCCGACGACCCCGCGGTAGCGGAATCTGACGGCGAGTTCGGCGATCTCCCGGGACCGCGCGGCGTGGCGCATCGCGGTGAGCAGGCAGCCGATGCGGATCTTGTAGCCGGACTCGCGTGCCGCGGCCTCGCCTTCGCGGAACCCTGCGAGCACGTGATCGACCACCTCGTCGAGGTCGAGGCCCTCCTCGAGATGCTGCTCGGGGGCGAAGCGCACCTCGGCGTAGACGACACCGTCAGCGGCGAGGTCCTCGGCGCACTCGCGGGCCACCCGCCGCAGACCGGCCGGGGTCTGCATCACCGCGACGGTGTGCGCGAATGTCTCCAGGTAACGCTCGAGGGATCCGCTGTCGGCGGCGTCACGGAACCACCGGGCAAGTTCGTCGGGTTCGTCGACGGGCAGTCCCGTGTACCCGCACTCGGCGGCCAGCTCGGCGACGGTGGCCGGGCGCAGTCCCCCGTCGAGGTGGTCGTGCAGCAGAACCTTCGGTGCCCGGCGGAGGTACTCGAGATCCAACGGCGCTGTCATGGGTCGACGGTAGCCGCGGAATCCGTCGAAAGCGTGTCACGCGGGTTCCGGGTGTCGGAATCCCGGACGACGATCGGGTGTACCGGCCGACGTCACGCCCGCCCGGGCCCCGCCGAGTAGCAGCTGCCGGCAACATCCGCACGGCATCAGGATCTCGCCACTCCCGTCACAGCAGGTGAGCGCCGTCAACCGGCCACCACCACCGGCGACGAAGTTACCGGCGAGTACGCACTCCGCGCACAAACCGAGACCGTATGAGACATTTTCCACATTGCATCCGGCCACGATATGACCATCACCTGTGAGCGACCCAGCCCCCACGGGGTACCCGAAGTAGGGGGCACAGGACCGCAGCGACGCTCGACGAGCATTGTCGCGCAACAACTTCCAGCCAACCAGAGTCATAGGTCCCGATCCGACCACGCGCCCTGAATTGATGCAGAGGATCGACTTCCCGACCCGTTTACCGTATGGGAAGGCAAACCTAACAAGCATTTTCGGTCCCGTACGAACCACGGAGGGAATTAGTTCCCGGATTCGGTTGGGTTTAGAGTTCACAGAAGTCGGTTTAGGTTCTCGTCGAGCCCGAGCTGCGGTATATCCGAAAAGCTGTGCAGGCTCGACGCGCCCACCAAAGACGTTGGAGGCACAGCACTCGATGAGCAGCACGACTGAAGCCGCTCCCGCGAAGGAGCGCACCCGGTCGCTTTACCGGGGCGACCCCGGCATGTGGTCCTGGGTTCTACACCGGATCACCGGCGTCGCAACATTCTTCTTCCTATTCGTCCATGTCCTGGACACCGCGCTCGTGCGCGTCAACCCGGACACCTACGACCGGGTCATCGAGACCTACAAGAACCCGGTCGTCGGTCTCATGGAACTCGCGCTCGTGGCCATGGTGCTGTACCACGCACTCAACGGCCTGCGCGTGATGCTGGTCGACTTCTGGTCGAAGGGCCCGCAGTACCAGCGCCTCATGCTCTGGATCATCATTGCGATCTGGTTCGTGGTCATGATCCCGGGCGCCGGTCGCATCTTCTACAACATGTTTGCGGGGCACTGACATGACGACAGAAGCCAAGACTCTCGGCAAGGCGTACGACCGCCCCGCCAGCCTGGACAACCCCCGCTCGCCGCGCAAGCCGGCGAAGAACAACTTCGAGCTCTACGCGTGGCTGTTCATGCGTTTCTCGGGCCTGGCGCTGATCATCCTGGTCCTGGGTCACCTGTTCATCATGCTGATGCTCGACAACGGTGTGCACCGCATCAACTTCGCGTTCGTCGCGGGTCGCTGGTCCAGCCCGTTCTGGCAGTTCTGGGACCTGACCATGCTCTGGCTCGCCCAGCTGCACGGCGGTAACGGCCTGCGCACGGTCATTGCGGACTACTCGCGTAAGGACTCCACCCGGTTCTGGCTCAACACGATCCTCGTCGTGTCGATGATCCTGATCATGGGCCTGGGCACCTACGTCATCTTCACCTTCGACCCCAACATCTCGGCGAGCTAGGGGAGCAGAACCTTCATGCAGGAACATCGTTATGACGTCGTCATTGTCGGCGCCGGCGGCGCAGGCATGCGCGCAGCCATCGAGGCCGGGCCCCGCGCCCGCACCGCGGTCCTGACCAAGCTGTACCCCACTCGTAGCCACACCGGTGCCGCCCAGGGCGGCATGTGCGCCGCTCTGGCGAACGTCGAGGAAGACAACTGGGAGTGGCACACCTTCGACACCGTCAAGGGCGGCGACTACCTCGCCGACCAGGACGCCGTCGAGATCATGGCCAAGGAAGCCATCGATGCGGTGCTGGACCTCGAGAAGATGGGTCTCCCCTTCAACCGCACCCCCGAGGGCAAGATCGACCAGCGTCGTTTCGGTGGTCACACCCGCGATCACGGTAAGGCCCCGGTTCGCCGCGCCTGCTACGCCGCCGACCGCACCGGCCACATGATCCTGCAGACGCTCTACCAGAACTGTGTCAAGCACGACGTCGAGTTCTTCAACGAGTTCTACGCGCTCGACATCGCGCTGACCGAGACCCCCGAGGGCCCCGTCGCCACCGGCGTCATCGCCTACGAGCTCGCGACCGGCGAGATCCACGTCTTCCACGCGAAGTCGATCGTGTTCGCCACGGGCGGCTCGGGCCGCATGTACAAGACGACGTCCAACGCGCACACCCTCACCGGTGACGGCATGGGCATCATCTTCCGCAAGGGCCTGCCGCTCGAGGACATGGAGTTCCACCAGTTCCATCCGACGGGACTGGCCGGGCTCGGCATCCTCATCTCCGAGGCGGTCCGCGGCGAGGGCGGCATCCTCCGCAACGCCGACGGCGAGCGCTTCATGGAGCGCTACGCCCCCACCATCAAGGACCTCGCGCCGCGCGACATCGTCGCCCGCTCGATGGTGCTCGAGGTGCTCGAGGGTCGCGGTGCCGGTCCGAACAAGGACTACGTCTACATCGACGTCACGCACCTCGGCGAGGACGTGCTCGAGGAGAAGCTCCCCGACATCACCGAGTTCGCCCGCACCTACCTGGGCGTGGACCCGGTCACCGAGCTGGTGCCGGTCTACCCGACCTGCCACTACGTCATGGGCGGCATCCCCACCAAGATCAACGGTGAGGTGCTGCGCAACAACGAGGACCACGTTCCCGGCCTGTACGCCGCCGGCGAGTGCGCGTGCGTCTCGGTGCACGGCGCCAACCGCCTCGGCACCAACTCGCTGCTCGACATCAACGTCTTCGGTCGCCGCGCCGGCATCGCCGCCGCCGCGCACGCCGAGAACTCCGAGTTCGTCGAGCTGCCCGAGAACCCGGCCGAGAAGGTCGAGAAGTGGCTCGAGGTCATCCTGTCCGACCACGGCCACGAGCGCGTCGCGGACATCCGCACCGAGCTGCAGCAGTCGATGGACAACAACGCGTCGGTGTTCCGCACCGAGCAGACGCTGTCGCAGGCGCTCAAGGACATCCACGCCCTCAAGGAGCGCTACAACCACATCACGGTCCAGGACAAGGGCAAGCGCTACAACAGCGACCTGCTCGAGGCCGTCGAGCTGGGCTTCCTGCTCGAGATGGCCGAGGTCACGGTCGTCGGTGCGCTCAACCGCAAGGAATCGCGCGGCGGCCACGCCCGCGAGGACTACCCGGATCGCAACGATGCCGAGTACATGCAGCACACGATGGCGTACAAGGAGGGATCGGAGCTCATCTCCCCGATCCGTCTGGACTACAAGCCGGTTGTCCAGACCCGCTACGAGCCGATGGAGCGTAAGTACTGATGTCCGCACCTGTCATGGACAAGGACGCACCCGCGCTGCCGCCCGTTCCCGAGGGCGCCGTCATGGTCACCCTCAAGATCGCCCGGTTCAACCCGGAGGACGGCGAGGGTCAGCGCTGGGAGAGCTTCCAGGTTCCCACCCTGCCGACCGACCGTCTGCTGAACCTGCTGCTGTACGTGAAGGGCTACCTGGACGGCACGCTGACGTTCCGTCGCTCCTGCGCGCACGGCGTGTGCGGTTCGGACGCGATGCGCATCAACGGCGTCAACCGTCTGGCCTGCAAGGTCCTGATGCGCGACATGCTGCCCAAGGACGGCAAGCCGATCACCATCACCGTCGAGCCCATCAAGGGCCTGCCGGTCGAGAAGGATCTGCTGGTCAACATGGAGCCCTTCTTCGACGCGTTCCGCGCCGTGAAGCCGTTCCTCATCACGACCGGCAACGAGCCGACCCGCGAGCGCATCCAGTCGCAGGCCGACCGTGCCCGGTTCGACGACACCACCAAGTGCATCCTGTGCGCGTGCTGCACCACGTCGTGCCCGGTGTACTGGAGCGACGGCAGCTACTTCGGCCCGGCCGCGATCGTGAACGCTCACCGCTTCATCTTCGACAGCCGTGACGAGGGCGCAGCCGAGCGTCTCGACATCCTGAACGACAAGGACGGCGTGTGGCGCTGCCGCACGACCTTCAACTGCACCGACGCGTGCCCCCGTGGCATCCAGGTGACGAAGGCGATCCAGGAAGTCAAGCGCGCGCTGCTGTTCGCCCGCAAGTGATGCTCTCGTAAGCACCCACAGCACCACCGTTTTGCGCACTTGGCGCTGATCCCGACCTGGTCGGGACAGCGGCAAGTGCGCAAAACGCGTTTCGGGGCAGGTCGGGGGTGGATCATGTGAAGGGTGCCTCGACACGCTCATGACCGGCCTCACAACGACACGCCGGATCCGCTTCCCTACCCTGGATTGTCGTTATGACTGCACTTGCAAATTCCGCGCGGCGGCGAATCCTGTTGACCGCCACGGCGTCCACACTCGCGCTCGGCGCCGGCATCGCTCCCGCGGCGGCCGCCCCCATGGCAGCGCAGTCCCCGTTGACCGCGGACATGGGTGTCGAGCCCACGACCGCTCCCCCGTTCAGCACGCCCAACACCGACGCGTGCCCGCATCGAGAGTCACCGCCGCCGGCGATCGACGCGTCGGAGGTGCCGCAACCGGGTCAGGCCGCGCCGACGCCGGTCCCGGTGCCCGACAGGCCGGTCGGCGGCGAGGCCCTCGGCAGTTGCGGCGTCATCACCGCTCCCGGTACCCCGCCGCTGCCGGCCGACATCTCCGCCACCGGATGGGTGCTCTCCGACCTCGACTCCGGCCGGATCCTCGCCGCGAAGGACCCGCACGGCCGCTACCGGCCCGCCAGCACCATCAAGGTGCTGCTCTCGCTCGTGGCCCTCGACGAACTCGACCTGGACACCACGATCGTCGCGAACGCCGAGGCAGCGTCGATGGAGGGCAGCTCGGTGGGCCTCGGTGTCGGCGGCACGTACAGCAACCTGCAACTGATGCAGGGTCTCGTCATGCGGTCCGGCAACGACGCCGCTCAGGCCCTCGCACAGCAACTCGGCGGCGAGCAGGCCACGGTGGCCAAGATGAACGCCAAAGCCGCGTCCCTGGGCGCGTCGGACACCCGAACGGCGTCCGTCTCCGGCCTCGACGGCCCCGGCATGTCGACCTCGGCGTACGACCTCGCGTTGTTCTTCCGGGCGGCGATGCAGAACCCGACGTTCGCGCAGCTGATCACGACGGACACTGTGATGTTCCCCGGACATCCCGCCGACCCGACGAAGCCCGACGACAAGCCCGTCGAGCCGCACCCGATCTACAACGACAACCAGTTGCTCGCGAACTACCCCGGCGCCCTCGGCGGCAAGACCGGCTACACCGACGACGCCCGGCAGACCTTCGTCGGCGGCGCCGAGCGCGACGGCCGGCGGCTCGCGGTGACGCTGACGGCCGCGGACGTCCTGCCGATCCGTCCGTGGGAGCAGGTCGCGCGCCTGCTCGACTACGGCTGGGCGATCGACCCGGCCGTCTCGGTGGGCGTTCTCGTGGATCCGGAGCCCTCGTCGGACGAGCCCGCCGTGGAGGTCGCCGGACCGGACACGCACGGTCCCGGCGGGATGGATCTGGCGTCCGGTTCGGACCTGCCCAACAAGGACATCGCGGGCCGTGTCGCGATCGCGATCGTCGGATCCGGCGTGGTCGTGGGGCTGCTCGGTTGGGCGCGTGCGCTGATCCGCCGACGTCGCTGACCGCGGCGGCGGCTCAGTCGCCGCGGCGTCGCCACAGCCCGGCGAGGCCGATCGCGGCGAGGGCGCCGGCCCCGGTGAACGCGAGCGCTTCGCGGACCGTCGGGCCCTCGCGCAGTTGCACCCGCGGCCGGATGACGGCCGAGTCGGGCGGCGGCACGTACGCGTTCTCGAGATTCTCGCGGGCCGTCGCGGCCCACGCGGTCGCGAACAGGATGAGACGGGCCGTCAGGTTGCTGAACACGAGCAGACCGAGGATGGGGCCGAACGCGACACCGGCCGGCCCCTGGCTGATGGCGCCCAGATAGATCGCACCGACCTGCCTGAAGAGTTCGAACACGAGGGCGGCGCCGAAGGCAGCACGCACGGCGCTGCGCAACGTCACCGGTTCCCGGGGCAGTCGCGCGATCACCCACGCGAGCAGAGCCCAGGTCGCGAGCACGCTGACGGTCACCGAGGCGATCCGCAGCACCACCCCGATCCCCGTGACGTCCTCGAGACCGAGCCACTCGACGACCCATTTCGCGATCGGGCCGTTGCTGAGCGCCGACAGGCTGAACGTCACGAGCATCGCCAGGCCGAGCCCGATCAACGCGACGAGATCCCGCAGCTTCGTGGCCACGAAACCGTCGGGCTCGTGCTTGTGCTCCCACATCGCGGTCAGCGCGTCGCGCAGGTTCGCCATCCAGCCGAGCCCGGCGTACGCGGCGAACAGCAGACCGAGCACACCGACCCCGGCGCGGGACGCGATGGCCGAGTCGATCAAGCTGTTGACGGTGTCGCCGAGGCCGCCGGGCATGTTCTTGCTGACCTGGTCCTGGATCTCGGTGATCCACTCGGGGCGACCGGCGAGGACGAAGCCGGCGATCGCGAACGCCACCATCAGGATGGGCACGATCGCGAGGATCGTGAAGTACGTGATGCCCGCGGCGTAGTGGTCGCCCTTCTGGTGCTGGTAGCGGCCGCCCGCACGGACGAGGTGATCGAGCCACGGCCGCGCCGCACGCTGCTTGTCGAGGAAGCTGGGTGCGGCGTCGGTCATGTCCGGATTACCCCCTGGTGGTCAGGAATCCCACCTTCTCATAGACCTGGCCGAGTGTCCGGCCGGCGACCTCGCGGGCCCGGTCGGCGCCGGACGCGAGGATGCGGTCGAGTTCGGCGCGGTCGGACAGGTAGCCGTCGACCTTCTCCCGCAGCGGCGTGACGAACTCGGCGAGCACCTCGGCGGTGTCGGACTTGAGGTCGCCGTAGCCCTTGCCGTGGTAGCCCGCGACGAGGTCGTCGACGCTCTTGCCGGACAGCGCCGACTGGATGGTGAGCAGGTTGCTGACACCGGGCTTGTTCTGCGGGTCGAACCGGATCTCGCGCTCGTTGTCGGTGACGGCCGACTTGATCTTCTTGGCGGAGACCTTGGGGTCGTCGAGCAGGTTGATGAGGCCGGCCGGCGTCGGGCCGGACTTGCTCATCTTCGACGTCGGGTCCTGCAGGTCGTAGATCTTGGCGGTGCCCTTGATGATCTGCGGCTCGGGGACCACGAACGTCTTGCCGAAACGGGTGTTGAACCGGCCGGCGAGGTCGCGGGCCAGCTCGAGGTGCTGACGCTGGTCCTCGCCCACCGGCACGCGCTGCGGGCGGTAGAGCAGGATGTCGGCGGCCATCAGCACCGGGTAGGTGAACAGGCCGACGCTGGCGTGCTCGCTGCCCTGACGCGCGGCCTTGTCCTTGAACTGCGTCATGCGGCTGGCCTCGCCGAAGCCGGTGATGCAGTTGAGCACCCACGCCAGTTCGGCGTGCTCGGGCACCTGGCTCTGCACGAACAGCGTCGACCGCTCGGGGTCGATACCGAGGGCCAGCAGCTGCGCGACGGCCCGCAGGGTGCGCTGGCGCAGCTCCTTGGGGTCCTGCGGCACCGTGATGGCGTGCAGGTCGGGGATGAAGTAGAAGGCGTCGAAGTCGTCCTGCAGGGGCACCCACTGCTGCAGCGCACCGAGGAAGTTGCCGAGGTGGAACGAGTCGGCGGTGGGCTGGATACCGGACAGGACGCGAGGCTTCGCCGTCGGTGCGGTCGTGGGGTTCTCTGCAGTGCTCGACATAATCCCCGATACTTTCACGCGCCGGGATCGGCGATGCGAGGGAGGTGGACGCCGACGGCCGCGAACCGGTCGACGACGGCGGCCGCGTGTCCGGGCCGGACCTGCAACACGATCGAGGCCTCGGTGTGACCGACGGCCGCCGCGAACCACGGCAGCTGGGCCGGCTGCTCGTCCAACAGGACGTCCGCGTCGAGTACCAGGACCACCGCGTCGTCCCCGACGGTGTCGGCGATCTCGCCGAAGCACTCGTCGAAGGCGTCCTTGTTGCGCCCGAAGTAGTACGGGAACTGCAGGGCGGCCGCGAACTCGTCGAACAGCGCCGCGACGGTCGGCATGCGCCGGCCGCGCACGTGCCGCACCGGACGGACACCGCGCAGGTCCTCCTCGATGCCCGCGGCCCGGCCCGCACCGGCGACCAGCAGCGACGGGCCGCGCGGGAACGTCGGCGTCGTCATCAGCGCATCCTCGCGAACGTGTCGTAGTGGTCGTCGGTGTACCACGCGGAGCCGTCGCTGCCGGTGACGATGCGTTCGGCGTCGCGGCCGCGGCCGCTCTGCTTCCGGTTGACGTCCCACTCCTGGTAGCGCACCCGCTGACCGCCGTTCGTCGCGGGCAGTCGGCCCTCGTGGTTTCCGAACGTCCGGCCGCCCTCGGTGCCAGGGGCGTCGGCGGGTGGCCACCGGCCGGCATCGATCGCGGCGAGGGTGGCCCACGCAGCCTGCGGTATCGCGCTCGACTGCTGCGCGGCGGTGGTCGTGGCCGAAGCCCTCGTAGTGGTGGCCTTCGCTGTGGTGGTCTTCGCCGCGGTGGTCGTGGCGGGTGCACTGCCGGTGGCCGAGACGGAGGTCGAGGCGGACGTCGCTGCGGGAGCCGTGTCGTCGCCGCCGCTCTGCGTCCCGACGAACACCGCCACCGCGAGACCCACGAGGGCCACCAGCAGCGCGATGATCGGATTCTTCGATCGTGCGGCCATCAGCGGAACTGCACCGTGACGGGCGCATGGTCCGACCAGCGCTCGGCGTACGTCGCGGCCCGCTCGACACGGGCCTCCTTGGCCCGCTCCGCCAGGCCCGGCGTGGTCAGGTGGTAGTCGATACGCCATCCCGCGTCGGTGTCGAACGCCTTGCCGCGGTACGACCACCACGAGTACGGGCCGTCGACCTCGGGATGCAGCCGGCGCACGACGTCCACCCAGGCGCCCTCGGTCAGCAGGCCGTCGACCCAGGCGCGCTCGCCGGGGAGGAAGCCGGACTTCTTGACGTTGCCCTTCCAGTTCTTGATGTCCCGCTCGGTGTGCGCGATGTTCCAGTCGCCGCACACGAGAACCTCACGTCCCGCCGCGGCCGCCGCTTCGGCGCTGCGCGTCAGGTGCGCGGCGAACGACGCCATGAAGCGTTCCTTCTGCTCCTGCTTGGGGGTCTCGGCCTCACCGGTCGGCAGGTAGAGGCTGCCGACGGTCAGCGCGTCGAAGTCGGCCTCGATGTAGCGGCCGGCGTCGGCGAACTCGTCGTCGCCGAACCCGATGCGCACGGCGTCCGCCGGACGGCGCGAGAGCACGGCGACGCCGTTGCGGCCCTTCGCGGACGGCTCCGCCGAGGCGAGGTGCCATCCGGCGTCCAGAGCAGGGGTGAGGGTGTCACGCAACTGCTCGTCCGACGCGCGCGTCTCCTGCAGGCACACGACGTCCGCCTGCGATCCCGTGAGCCACTCGAGCAGACCCTTCTTGGCCGCCGCGCGGACGCCGTTGACATTGACCGTGGTGATGATGTGGGGCACGACTGAACCGTAGCCGACCCCGGGGACGCCCCGGACCGGCCGTCAGCGCCGCGCCGTCACCACCGCGACGGCGAGCACTCCGACACCGGCGAGCGCCAGCGCCGCACCCACCAGCGCGGGGGCGGTGTACCCGAAGCCGGCCGCGATCACGACGCCGCCGATCCACGCGCCGAACGCGTTCGCGATGTTGAGCGCGGAGTGGTTGAGGGCGGCCGCCAGGGTCTGCGCGTCGGCGGCGACGTCCATGAGCCGGGTCTGCAGGCCCGGCACGAGCGCCGATCCGGCCGCGGCGACGAGGAACAGCACGATCAGCGCGGTGTACGGGTTGTGTGCGGCAACCGCGAAGAGGGCGAGGAGCGCCACGAGGGCGCCGAGCATCGCGAACAGCCCGCGGGTCAGCGCCCGGTCCGCGAGGCGGCCGCCCAACACGTTGCCGGCGACCATTCCCAGCCCGTAGATCATGAGCGCGACCGGCACCAGCGCCACCGGTAGCCCGGCGACGTCGGTCATGGTCCAGCCGACGTACGTGTAGACGGCGAACATGCCGCCGAAGCCGACGGTGGCGACCACGAGCGTGAGCCACACCTGTCCCCGGCGCAGCGCGGCGAGTTCGGTCCGCGGGTCGGTGGTGCGCACACCGTGGAGCGGCGGCACCCACACGGCGATGGCCGCGACCGTCAGCGCCCCGATGAGCGCGACCAGCGCGAACGCGCTCCGCCAGCCCAGGCCCTGTCCGATCCACGTAGCCGCGGGCACCCCCACGACGTTGGCGACCGCGAGTCCGCTCATGACCATCGCCACGGCCTTCGCGCGGTGCCCCGGCCCGGCCAGGTACGCCGCGACGAGCGACGCCACGCCGAAGTAGGCGCCGTGCGGCAGTCCCGCGAGGAATCGCGCCACCAGCAGCCCGCCGTAGTTCGGGGCGAGGATCGCCGCCGCGTTCCCGACGGTGAACGCCACCATCAGCGCGAGCAGCAGCGCCTTGCGGGGCATCCGGGCGGTCAGTGCCGCGATCAGCGGGGCACCCACCACCACGCCCAGCGCGTACGCCGTGATGATGTGGCCTGCGGTGGGCTCGGAGATGCCCAGCCCGCCCGCGATCTGGGGCAGCAGGCCCATCGCGACGAACTCGGTGGTGCCGATGCCGAACCCGCCCATCGCGAGCGCGAGCATCGCTCGCCGGCGCCCGGCAGGCGAGAGGGATGCGTCGGTGGGCGCCGGGGCGGTGGCGGAGACGGTCAAGAAGCTATGCCTTCCGGGCACGGTGCGAGCAGAGGGGTCCAACGGTAGGGATCAAAAGGAAACGGGACGTTCCCATGAAGGGAACGTCCCGTTTCGGTGAGGGTTACGCGATTACGCGCGTGCCTTCTGCAGGTTCTCGTCGAGGGTCGCGAGGAACTCCTCGGTGGTCTGCCAGGCCTGGTCCGGGCCGACCAGCAGTGCGAGGTCCTTGGTCATCTGGCCGTTCTCGACGGTCTTGATGACGACGTCCTCGAGCTGCTGAGCGAAGTCGATCAGCTCCGGGGTGTTGTCCAGCTTGCCGCGGTGCTCGAGGCCCCGGGTCCAGGCGAAGATCGACGCGATCGGGTTGGTCGACGTCGGCTTGCCCTGCTGGTGCTGGCGGTAGTGGCGTGTGACGGTGCCGTGCGCGGCCTCCGCCTCGACGGTCTTGCCGTCCGGCGTCATCAGCACGGAGGTCATCAGGCCCAGCGAGCCGTAGCCCTGCGCAACGGTGTCGGACTGGACGTCACCGTCGTAGTTCTTGCAGGCCCAGACGTAGCCACCCTCCCACTTGAGCGAGGAGGCGACCATGTCGTCGATGAGGCGGTGCTCATAGTGCAGGCCCGCGGCGTCGAACTCGGCCTTGAACTCGGTCTCGTAGATGTTCTGGAACTCGTCCTTGAACATGCCGTCGTAGGCCTTGAGGATGGTGTTCTTCGTGGAGAGGTACACCGGGTAGTTCTGCTGCAGGCCGTACGCGAGCGAGGCGCGGGCGAAGTCCTGGATGGACTTCTTGTAGTTGTACATACCCATGACCACGCCGCCGTCCTCGGGCAGGCGGCACACCTCGTGCTGGATCGGCTCGGAGCCGTCGTCCGGGGTGTAGGTGATGGTGACGGTGCCGGCACCGGGCGCCTTGAAATCGGTGGCGCGGTACTGGTCACCGAACGCGTGACGGCCGACGATCACCGGCTTGGTCCAACCCGGGACCAGACGCGGGACGTTGGAGATCAGGATCGGGGCACGGAAGATGGTGCCGCCCAGGATGTTACGGATGGTGCCGTTCGGGGAACGCCACATCTTCTTGAGGCCGAACTCCTCGACGCGGGCCTCGTCCGGGGTGATCGTCGCGCACTTGACGCCGACGCCGTGCTTCTTGATCGCGTTCGCCGCGTCGATGGTGACCTGGTCGTCGGTGGCATCGCGATGCTCGATCCCCAGGTCGTAGTACTCGAGATCGACATCCAGGTAGGGATGGATCAGCTTGTCTTTGATGAACTGCCAGATGATGCGGGTCATCTCGTCGCCGTCGAGTTCGACGACCTTGCCTTCGACCTTGATCTTGGACATGGGGGCTTCGCGTCCTCCTAGGAAGTTTCCCTGGTTCCGTTCCCTGGGTATCGGGGGTGCGCGGACCACTTTGTGAGTGAGCCCGCCAACGGTTCAGTTATCAAACGTATCCGGTCCGGATCTCCCGTGTCAGGGCCGACCCAAACATGACGAGCGTACTGCTATCCGCCGGGAAGGCAACCACTGGGCCGAAAACCGCACACCCTACCGTCCGGTAACCAGGCTTCCGCGGAGGGTCGCCGCGACCACGCGCGGCGACCCTCCGTCAGGAGATCAGCCGAGTTCGCCGACGACGGCCTCGGCGCTGCCGAGCAGCGCGCCGGACGCGGCCAGCTGCACCGCCGCCTCGATCTCCGGGGCCAGATAGCGGTCCGTGCCGGGACCCTCGACGTGCTCGCGGAGGGTGTCGCGCACGGCACCGGTCGCCGGGGACGGCCGCAGCGGCGCCCGCAGGTCGAGACCGCGCGCCGCGGTGAGCGCCTCGATGGCCAGCACCCGGGTGAGCCCGTCGATCGCGCGGCGCAGCTTGCGCGCCGCCGACCAGCCCATCGAGACGTGGTCCTCCTGCATCGCCGACGACGGAATCGAATCGACGCTCGACGGCGCTGCCAGGCGCTTGAGCTCGGAGACGATCGCAGCCTGCGTGTACTGGGCGATCATGTGCCCACTGTCGACACCCGGGTCGTCGGCGAGGAACGGCGGCAGTCCGTGGTTGCGGGCCTTGTCGAGGAACCGGTCCGTGCGGCGCTCGCTCATGCTCGCCACGTCGGCGACGACGATCGCCAGGAAGTCCAGCACGTACGCCACGGGCGCGCCGTGGAAGTTGCCGTTCGACTCGACCCGGCCGTCGAGGGTGACGACCGGGTTGTCGACCGCGCTCGCCAGCTCGTACGACGCCACCCGCTCGGCGTGGGCGAGGGTGTCGCGGGCACCGCCGGCGACCTGCGGTGCGCAGCGCAGCGAGTAGGCGTCCTGGACGACGGTGCAGTCCGGGGTGGCGTGGCTGGCGACGATCTCCGAGCCGGCGAGCAGACGGGTCATGTTCGAGGCGGCCACCGCCTGTCCGGGCTGGGGCCGCAGCGCCTGGAGGTCGGCGGCGAACACCTTGTCCGTGCCCATCAGGCCCTCGACGCTCATCGCCGCGGTGATGTCGGCCAGCGAGAGCAGCTGGTGCAGGTCGTGGCAGGCGAGCACGAGCTGGCCGAGCATGCCGTCGGTGCCGTTGATGAGGGCCAGGCCCTCCTTCTCCTCCAGCTGGGCCGGCTCGATCCCGGCGGCGGCCAGCGCCTCCGCCGCGGGCATCAGCTCGCCGTTCGCGTCCCGCACGGTGCCCTCCCCGATGACGGCGAGCGCGACGTGCGCCAGCGGCGCGAGGTCACCGGAGCAGCCGAGGCTGCCGTACTCGTGGACCACCGGGGTGATCCCGGCCGACAGCAGTGCGGCGTACACCTGCGCCACCTCCGGGCGAACGCCGGTGCGGCCGGTCGCGAGCGTAGACAGGCGCAGCAGCATCAGCGCCCGCACCACTTCGCGCTCCACCTCGGGACCGGACCCGGCGGCGTGCGAGCGGACCAGGCTGCGCTGCAACTGCGCCCGCAACTCCAGCGGGATGTGCCGGGTGGCCAGCGCGCCGAAGCCGGTGGACACCCCGTAGACCGGCTTGGGGTCCTCGGCGAGTGCGCGGATGCGGGCCCGGCTCTCACCGATCGCCGACAGGGCGTCCTCGGACAGCTGCACGGGCGCACCGAACCGTGCGACGCGCACGACTTCCTCCGGTGTCACCGCGCCGACACCGACGACCACCGGTGCGATCTCTGCTGCGGCCCGGCCGGTGGTGCTCGGGAGGGTGTTCGTGCTCATTGCTTGTGCTCCGTTTCGAAATTGGAAGGCGAGAAGTGAAAGGCGAGAAGTGTCGTGCTCGAGGTCGTCGTGGGGGTCAGACGGGATCGACGAGGATCTCCTCCTCGGGTGCGCGCTCCTCCGGTTCGACCCACCGGCGGAAGGCCAGGGCGAGCAGCACCAGCCACACCGCTCCGACGACGAGGGCCACCCGGGTGTCGGCGTCGAAGGCGAGCAGCGCGATCACGAAGACCAGGAAGCCGATCGCGATCAGCTGCCCGTACGGCCAGAACGGCACCGGGAACTTCAGGGCGGCGGCCTCGTCCGCGCTCATCTTCTTCCGCGAGCGGTACTGGGCCAGCAGGATCATCAGCCAGACGAAGATCGTCGCGAAGGTCGCGATCGACGCGATGACGAGGAAGACCCGGTCCGGCATCGCGTAGTTCAGGAGCACCCCGACCAGCAGCGCGGCGACCATGATGAGCACCGTCATCCACGGGACCCCGTTGCGGGAGACCCGACGCATCACCGCGGGGGCCTGGCCGCGCTGCGCCATCCCGTACATCATGCGGCCGGCGCCGAAGATGTCGCTGTTGATCGCCGACAGTGCGGCGGTGATCACCACGATGTTCAGCACCGTCGCGGCCGGGCCGATGCCGAGGCTCTGGAAGATCTGCACGAAGGGGCTGCCCTCGGCCCCGATGCTCTGCCACGGGGTGATCGCCATGATCACGGCCAGCGTGAGCACGTAGAAGACGATGATCCGGATGGGCACCGTGTTGATCGCCCGGGGGATGGTGCGCTCCGGGTCCTCGGCCTCGCCGGCCGTGATGCCGATGATCTCCGTACCGCCGAACGCGAACATCACGATCGCGAAGCAGCCGAGGAATCCGCCGATCCCGGTGGCGAAGAACCCGCCCTCGCTCCACAGGTTCGACACGCCCTCGCTGGTGTCGTGGAGACCGAACCCGAACACCAGGATCGCGATACCGCCGGCGATCATCGCCACGATCGCCACGATCTTGACGATCGTGAACCAGAACTCCACCTCACCGAAGACCTTGACGCTGAGCATGTTGATCGCGCCGATGAAGAAGATGATCGCCAACACCCAGATCCACCGCGGGACGTCCGGGAACCAGAACCCCATGTAGACGCCGAAGGCGGTGACGTCGGCGAGGCAGACCACGATCATCTCGAACGTGTAGGTCCACCCGGTCGCGAAGCCGGCGAGTGGGCCCAAGTGCTTGCTCGCGTACTCGCCGAACGAACCCGACACCGGGTTGCTCACCGCCATTTCGCCGAGCGCACGGAGCACGATGTAGATCACCGCTCCGCCGATCAGATACGCCAGCAGAACGGACGGCCCGGCCTTGTTGATCGCCTCCGCCGAGCCGTAGAAGAGCCCGGTACCGATAGCGGACCCTAGGGCGATGAAGCGGATGTGGCGCGCTGTGAGACCTCGGGTCAGCGCCGAGGCGGTGTTTTTCACAATCGAACTCCCTGGACGGTGGCGTTTGTCGGCAGGTGCGGCGTCGGCTCGACACCCCGGGTTTTGTGCGACTTTTGTGCTCTGCATCACAACCTGCGGCGACATGTCTAGTCCTGTCTATACATGTTCGTCAAGTGGAGATACGCCACATCCGATTCGACGGACCTGCCCGCCCTCCTTCCAACCGTGCGGTCGATACCGCTACTATCGGCGGAAGGTCATGAGTGCCAGCGCCAAGCCCCGGCTCGCTGGCCGGCAACCCTCCAACCGCGGTGGGGTGCCCCGGGTGATGACCAGGTTTTCCGGCGCGAGTCGGGAAACAAGCGCGGGTCCGCTGGGACGGACCCACTGACCGGGCCATGCCCCACCGGAGGTTCACCATGTGTTGTTGTCTCGAGTAGCCGGTCCCCACGCGCGCATTCCATGCTGCGCACATTCCCCCTGCTGACGACCCTCTCCCGAACCTGGAGTAGAACGACCCATGACCGAAATCACGGATCCCTCGGCGACCTGGAGCTTCGAGACCAAGCAGATCCACGCCGGACAGTTGCCGGACGGCACCACCAATGCGCGCGCGCTGCCGATCTACCAGACCACGTCGTACACGTTCAACAGCACCGACCATGCGGCCGCGCTGTTCGGTCTGGCCGAGCCGGGCAACATCTACACCCGGATCATGAACCCGACGCAGGACGCCGTCGAGCAGCGGATCGCCGCGCTCGAGGGTGGCGTCGCGGCGCTGCTCCTCGCGTCCGGTCAGGCCGCCGAGACGTTCGCGATCCTCAACCTCGCCGAGGCCGGCGACCACATCGTGTCGAGCCCGCGCCTGTACGGCGGCACGTACAACCTGTTCCACTACTCGCTGCGCAAGCTCGGCATCGAGGTCTCGTTCGTCGAGGATCCCGACGACATCGAGCAGTGGCGTGCCGCGATCCGTCCGAACACCAAGGCGTTCTACGGCGAGTCGATCTCGAACCCGCGCAACGACGTGCTCGACATCCCGGGCATCTCGAAGGTCGCGCACGAGAACGGCATCCCGCTGATCGTCGACAACACGGTCGCGACGCCGTACCTGATCCGCCCGCTCGAGCACGGCGCCGACATCGTCGTCCACTCGGCCACCAAGTACCTCGGCGGCCACGGCACCGCGGTCGCCGGTGTGATCGTCGACGGCGGCAAGTTCGACTGGACGCAGGGCCGGCACACCAACTTCACGACGGCCGATCCGAGCTACCACGGCGTCGTGTACGCCGACCTGGGCGCCCCGGCGTTCGCGCTGAAGGCCCGCGTGCAGCTGCTGCGCGACCTCGGCGCCGCGATCTCGCCGTTCAACGCGTTCCTCATCTCGCAGGGCATCGAGACGCTGAGCCTGCGCATGGAGCGCCACGTCGCGAACGCGAAGGCCGTCGCGGAGTACCTGGAGGCGCGCGCCGACGTGAAGTCCGTGTCGTACGCGGGCCTGGAGTCCTCGCCGTGGCACGAGCGCGGCAAGACGCTGGCGCCGCGCGGCACCGGCGCGATCGTCGCGTTCGAGCTGGCCGGCGGCATCGACGCCGGCAAGAAGTTCGTCAACGCGCTGACGCTGCACAGCCACGTCGCCAACATCGGCGACGTGCGTTCGCTGGTGATCCACCCGGCCTCGACCACGCACTCGCAGCTGACTCCCGAGGAGCAGCTCGCGTCGGGTGTCACGCCCGGTCTGGTGCGCCTCGCCGTCGGTATCGAGGGCATCGACGACATCATCGCCGACCTCGAAGCCGGGTTTGCGGCGGCGGCGTCTTGACAGTCAGCTCGGTTCGCAACGCCCGTCCGGCGGGATTCCCCCCGCCGGACGGGCAGTTGGGCTTTGTGCACATCGGCTCGATCGAACTCGAGACCGGTGTGGTGCTGCCCGATGTCACCATCGCGATCCAGCGCTGGGGTGAGCTCTCCCCCAACAAGGACAACGTGGTTCTCGTCGAGCACGCCCTCACCGGCGACTCGCACGTGACCGGCCCGGCCGACGACGAGCATCCCTCCCCCGGATGGTGGGACGGCATGGTCGGCCCCGGCGCACCGATCGACACCGACGAGTGGTGCGTGCTGGCGGCGAACGTGCTCGGCGGCTGCCGCGGCACGACGGGGCCGGGCTCACTCGCGGCCGACGGCGCGCCGTGGGGATCGCGGTTCCCCGAGATCTCGATCCGCGACCAGGTGACCGCCGAGGTCGCGCTCGCGGATGTGCTGGGCATCGAACGCTTCTCGGCCGTCGTCGGAGGGTCGATGGGCGGGATGCGGACGCTGGAGTGGATCGTCGGTCATCCCGACCGGGTCGATGCCGCGCTGATCCTCGCGGTCGGTGCGCGGGCCACCGCCGACCAGATCGGCACCCAGACCACGCAGATCCAGATCGTCACGAGCGACCCCGACTGGCTGGGCGGCGACTACCACGGCACGGGGCGGGTCCCGCGGAACGGGCTGGGCCTCGCCCGTCGGATCGCGCACCTGACGTACCGCACCGAGAACGAACTGGACTCGCGCTTCGCGAACGACAGTCAGGCCGGCGAGAACCCCTGGGCCGGTGGGCGTTACGCGGTCCAGAGCTACCTCGATCATCAGGCCGAGAAGCTGGTTGCCCGGTTCGACCCGAGCACCTACGTGCTCCTGACCGAGGCCATGAACCGGCACGACGTGGGCCGCGGACGCGGCGGAGTCGAGGCGGCCCTCGGGTCGACGAACGTTCCGGTGATCGTCGGCGGTGTCGACTCGGATCGGCTGTACCCGCTGCGCCTTCAGCAGGAACTCGCGGACGGCCTGCCCGGCTGCGACTGGTTGCGCGTGCTCGAGTCGAAGGACGGCCACGACGGCTTCCTCACCGAGGCCGACGCGGTGGCCGAGATGTTGAAGGAGACGATGGAACTGGCGCGCGACGCCCGTCGCGCCTAGTCCTCCCCCGCGCATCGCGCGCCCGGCCGCTCGGCCGCCCGCGCGATGCGGGTCAGTCGGTGCCGAGCGGATCGATCGATACTGCCAACGCGATGATCGCGGCGCCGACCACCGTCATGGCGGCGACGTCGAATCCCTTGCCGCGCACGGCGAGCAGTCCCACCCGTTCGGGTGACACCACGGCGCGCAGCACCGCCGCGAGCAGCATGGCACCCCCGAGGACGAGGGCGCCACGCCGCCAGCGGTCGGCCAGAACCAGCACGAAGGCGGCCGCCACCACGAGGAGGACGGCCAGTATCGGCAGGTTTCGGCGTACGAACTGCGTCACGGGCGCAGTCTAGCTGTGGCTCTCGGCGAGACCGGCGAGCTGCTCGGCCCGCTCGACGACGTTGGTGAGCAGGAACGCACGAGTGAGCGGTCCGACGCCGCCCGGGTTCGGCGAGATGAATCCGGCGACCTCGCGGACGTCGTCGGCGACGTCACCCCTGAGGCCGTCCGCGGTGCGGCTGACACCCACGTCGAGCACCGCGGCGCCCGGCTTGACCATGTCGGCGGTGATCAGTCCGGGGACGCCGGCCGCGGCGATCACGATGTCGGCCTGGCGCACCTGCGCGGCCAGATCACGGGTTCCGGTGTGGCACAGCGTGACCGTCGCGTTCTCGGAGCGACGGGTGAGCAGCAGGCCGATCGGGCGTCCGACGGTGACACCGCGGCCGACGACCGCGACGTGTGCGCCCGCGATCGGGACCTCGTAGCGGCGCAGCAGGTGGACGATGCCGCGCGGGGTGCACGGCAGCGGAGCTTCCTTTCCGAGGACGAGGCGGCCCAGGTTCACCGGGTGCAGGCCGTCGGCGTCCTTGTCGGGGTCGATCCGCTCGAGCGCAGCGTTCTCGTCGAGGTGCTTGGGCAGCGGGAGCTGCACGATGTAGCCGGTGCACTCGGGGTTGGCGTTGAGCTCGTCGATCGTGGCCTCGAGCTGTTCCTGGGTGATGTCGGCGGGCAGGTCGCGGCGGATCGAGGTGATCCCCACCTTGGCGCAGTCGTTGTGCTTGCCGCGCACGTACGCGGCCGAGCCCGGGTCGTCGCCGACGAGGATGGTGCCCAGACCGGGCGTGATGCCCTTCTCCTTCAGGGCTGCCACCCTGGCCTCGAGGTCCTCGAAAATCTCGTCGCGGGTTGCTTTGCCATCCAGGATCGTTGCAGTCACGGCGACCATTGTTCCAGGCTAGGGTCGCTGCGTGACACCGGCTCCGGATCTTCGCGGTCCACGCGTCCTGCTGACTCCCATCCGGCCTGCACATCACGGGCGACTGCGCCAGATCCATCGGCTCCCCGAAGTCGCTCGGTGGTGGAAGGAACCGGACGACGACTGGCCCTCCCCCGAACCGGAAACCGTTGCGTACGCGGTGCTCGAGCGCGGTCGCGTGGTGGGCTTCGTGCAGTGGTACCAGGAGTCGGACCCCGATTACCGGCACGCGGGGCTCGATCTGTTCCTCGACCCGTCGGTCCACGGCCGTGGCCTGGGCACCGAGGTGGTCCGGGTGGTCTGCGCCCACCTCGTGGACGACCACGGCTTCCATCGCATCGTCATCGACCCCGAGGCGACGAATGCGGCCGCGATCGCGTGCTACCGGAAGGTGGGGTTCCGCGATGTCGGGATCATGCGCGAGTACAGCCGAGGCGCCGACGGGGTGTGGCGGGACGGGCTGTCGATGGATCTGCTGGCACGCGAGCTGATCCGCTGAGCCCGCCGATTCCCCGACGCGGTCACCATGGTTCGACGACCAGCCCCATCGCGGTCGCGTACGCCACCGCCTGGGTGAGTTCCACCTGGGTGCGGTCGAGTTTCGCGGCGGTCCACAGCCCGGGGTCGAGGTGGGCGCCGCGCAGGTCGGCCCCCTCCAGCCGGAGGCCCTCGACGCGGGCGCCGAGCAGGTCGACCGATCGCAGGATCGCGCCGCGCATGTCGGCCCGCACGAGGTTGGCCTCCCGGAACCCGGAGTCGGTGAAGTCGATGCCGCGCAGGTCGGCGCCGCCCATGGAGACCAGGGTGAAGTCCACCTCGTCGATCAGCAGTGGCCGCATCTGACAGTCGACGAACACCGACCCGAGCAGGCTGGAACCACGGAAGCTGCTGTGCCACAGCGTGGTCCGGGTGAACGTGCAGGACCGGAAGGCGCTCGAGAAGTGGTGCGAGTCGGTGAGGTCGGCGCCCGTGAAATCGCACTCGGTGAACACCGAGAACTCGGTGCGGAGCTCGCTCAGATCGGCGTCCCGGAACGAGCACCGCGTGTAGTGCTGCCGACTCCAGGTCTGTTGCGGCAGGCGCGCGTCGGAGAAGTCCTCTCCGACGATCTCCACGAGTTCTCCCGTCATGTGACCCATGCTGCCCCCGAACACCGACAATTACGACCGCCCGGGCGCCTCGTTCTCCCGTCGCGCCGCGATCGCGTTCGTCAGCAGTTGTCGAACTGCCAGCGACCGTCGATGTACGTCCAGGTGCGCGGGTTCAGCGCGCTCGCCGGGGCGTTGGGGTCGGAGTCCACGGTGACCACCTGACCGCTGGACCCGACGACCTTGACGATCCAGTCGGTCGGCTTCGGATCCCTGCCCTGGTAGTAGATCTCCATCAGACTCTCGTACGCGTCGAGATCCCCGATGATGTTCCGGCACCGCTGGGAGTAGTGCTTCCACGCCGTGGCCGCGTCGCCGCCGATGACGCCGAGTTCGAGTTCCTTGGCCGCCCCCAGGAGCTGCTCCTCCGGCGACGCCTCGACGGCGGCGGCCGGTTGAACCATGGTCGGCGCCTGCGCCGAGTCGTCGGCACCCGCCGAGACGTCGCCGGAGGCCGAGCAGGCGGTGAGAACGGCGGTCGCGGCAATGGCCGTCGTCGCAAGCAGGTAACGCACGGATCGTGACCGTACTCGAGATTCAAGATCAACTCGAGTTCGCGAACGGATCCCGCATACCCGGATTGGTACATTCCCGTGGTGTTCCGAGTGATGTTCCACGAGCCCCGCATCCCACCCAACACCGGCAACGCGATCCGCATGGTCGCCGGCACCGGGTGCGAACTGCACCTCGTCGGACCGCTCGGATTCGATCTGTCCGAACCCAAGCTCCGCCGGGCGGGACTCGACTACCACGACCTGGCGTCGGTGACGGTGCACGAGAACCTCGACGCGGCCTGGGCCGCGCTGCAACCGGACCGGGTGTTCGCGTTCACGGCGCACGCGTCCACGTCGTACGCGGACATCGCCTACCAGCCGGGGGACGTCCTGCTGTTCGGGCCCGAACCGACCGGGCTGTCCCAGGAGGTGTTGGAGGATCCGCACGTGACCGCGCACGTGCGGATCCCGATGGTCCCGGGCCGTCGGTCGCTGAACCTGTCGAATGCCGCGGCCGTCGTCACGTACGAAGCGTGGCGCCAGCACGGCTTCGCCGGAGGCGAATAACAGCCCCAGCGCCGGAGGCGAATAACAGCCCCCGCGAAGGGGGCGTCTAGCCGCCCGCGCGGGCGATGTCGAGGAAGTCCCGGGCGGCGCCGCGCAGTCCGCGCGTCTCGTCCCACACCGCGAGCAGTCGGCGGGGCATGGTCAGCCCGTCGACCTCGACGGACGCGAGTCGGCCGTCGCCCAGGTCGGCCTCGACCGCGAGCGACGACACCACCGCGGGCGCGTTGCCGGCGACGACGGCCGCCTTCACCGCGGTGCACGAGGTCAGTTCGAGGAGCGGTTCGACGCATCCGGGCACCGCGTGCTCGAGGGTCGTGCGGGTGCCGGATCCGGATTCGCGCTGGATGAGCGGTGTCGCCGCGAGTTCGTTCACTGCGATCGGTGCCCGCACGATCCACTGGTGTCCGGGCGGCACGATGACGACGAGTTCGTCGCGGGCGACCTCGACCGCGCGCAGGCCGTCGGGGGCGACGGGCCCCTCGACGAATCCGAGGTCGGCCTCCCCCGCGCGCACCTGGGCGGCGACCTCGGTGGAGTTCAACAGTCGCACCGACGTCACGACGTTCGGGTATTTGCGCCGCATCGCCACGGTCCATCCGGGGACGAGGTACTCGGCGATGGTCATGCTCGCGGCCACGGTCAGGTTGGCGTCCCGTTCGCCGCGCAGGGCTGCGACACCGGACGCGAGTTCCTCGGCGGAGTCGAGAATCGCGGACGCCCATTCGAGGACCAGCGCGCCCTCGGCGGTGGGCTGGACACCGCCCGCGCCGCGGTCGAACACCCGCAGCCCGAGCAGACGCTCCGCAGAGCGCACGCGCGCGCTCACCGCCTGCTGACTGAGGCCGTGTTCGCGTCCGGCTGCGCCCATGCTCCCGAGCCGACCCACCGCGACCAGCACGTCCAGTGCGGCGAGTTCGGGAACACGGTTCGAAAGCGGCATACCTCCAAGGCTAGCCCCACAAACGGCGTTTGTATCCCGTCCACCCCGAGCCTTCTACCGGGAACAACACCGGGACGGCAATGTTGGTTTCATGCTTACTGCTCCGCGTCTGGCACACCTGACCCCCAACTGGTTCGCCATGGTGATGGGCACGGGAATCATCGCCGTCGCCACATCCTCACTGCCGGTGAACCTCCCCGGGCGACGCGGAATCGCGCTCTCGTTCTGGCTGCTGGCCACGGTCCTGCTGGCGGTGCTGGTCACGGCGTTCGTCATCCACTGGGTCCGGCACACCGAGCATGCCCGGGACTACGCCCGCAGCGCCACGATGTTCCCGTTCTACGGCGCGCTGCCGATGGCCGTGCTCACCGTCGGCGCCGGCACCGCAGCGGTCGGATCGACCGTGATCCCCGCCGATGCCGCCTTCGGTATCGCGGGCGCCCTGTGGGCGATCGGCACCATCGGCGGACTCGTGACGAGCGCGGTGATGGCGATGCGGTTGCGGGTGGTCGGCGAGCGCGGGACCCCGGTGCCGGCCTGGCTGATGCCGGTGGTGCCGCCGATGGTCTCGGCCGCGACGGGTGCCGCGCTGGTGAATCATCTGCCCGAGGGCTGGCCCCGGGTCGCGATGCTGGCGGGCTGCTACGCGTTGTTCACGCTGGCCCTGGTCTTCGCCCTGTGCATCGTCGCGATGGTCGCACGCCAGTTCCGCGAGGGCGGGTTGCCGCCGCTGCAGGCGCTGCCGACCATGTGGATTCCGCTCGGCATCGTCGGCCAGTCGATCGCGGCCGCCAACAACCTGGGCACCGCGGCCGAACACGCCGTCGGGCACGACGCCGCAAATGCACTGCACCTGTTCGGACTGAGCTACGGGCTGTTCATGGGGACCGTCATGATCGTCACCATCGCCGCGGTCTGCGTCCTGACGGTGCGCGCCTTCCGGCAGGGCCTGACGTTCACCATGAGCTGGTGGAGCTTCATCTTCCCGGTCGGCGCGTGCGCCGTCGGCATGGGAGCCTTCGGTGTCGCGGGCGACTTCGAGATTCCGCGACTGCTCTCGGCCGGACTGCTGTGCGCCCTGGTCGTCGCCTGGTGCGTGGTGGCCGTGCACACCGCACACCGGGTTCGGACCAGGGCGCTCCCGGCTCCGGCCTGAGCCGGGTCGGACGACCGATCAGGCCAGGGCGTCGATCGCGGCCTGCAGCCGGGTAGTCGCCTCGGCGGCCACGGACTCGAGCCCGGGCTCCTCGGTCACCTCCACCATGAGCGCCGGGTTCATGGCCTCGACGATCACGCCGTCACCGTCGGCGCGGACGACGACGTTGCACGGCAGTAGCAGACCGATCTGCCGATCCACGCCGACCGCGCGGTGCGCGAGCTGAGGATTGCAGGCACCGAGGATAACGTACTGCTCCATCTCGGCGCCGATCTTCGTCTTCAGCGTCGCCTGCATGTCGATCTCGGTGAGCACACCGAAACCCTGCTCCTGCAACGCGGCCCGGGTCTTGGCGATCGCGTCGTCGAACTCGGTGTCCAAGCGGGTCGAGATTCCCAGATCCATCACTGACTCCTCACGTCGTGGGTTCGGTGGCCGGGCGGTCGAGCGCCGGGTGTCAGGCCAGGGCCAGAAACAGCTTCTCCAGCTCGGCCTCGGTGAGCGGCTCGGAGGCCTTGCCGTCGCCGGCCAGGCATTCGCGCAGCCCGGTTGCGACGATCTTGAATCCGGCCCGGTCGAGTGCCCGGGACACCGCCGCCAACTGCGTGACGACGTCCTTGCACTCGCGGCCGTTCTCGATCATCGAAATGACCCCGGCCAGCTGTCCCTGCGCGCGGCGCAGGCGGTTGAGCACCAGGGCGATGCTCTCTTCGTCTCCGGTCATGAGACCTCCTCGGTTCCCTTCCAGATTACCCACAGGGGTATCGATCCTCGGTGGGCTGTGACCGAGGTCTACCGGTCACAGCCCACCCGGGATCAGCCGTGGGAGAACTTGATGTTCGGCAGGGCCTTGCGCAGCCAGTTCGGCGACCACCAGGCCGCGTTCCCGGTCAGCCGCAGCAGCACCGGCAGCAGCACCAGGCGGATCAGGACGGCGTCGAGCAGGACCGCGATGCCCAGCAGGATGCCCATCTCCTTCGGCGGCAGCGGTTCGGCCAGCGCGAAGCTGAAGAACACGCCCACCATGACGGCCGCGGCCGCGAAGATGACCCGCCCGGAGTGCGCCATGCCCGAGATCTGGGCGCCGCGCGCATTGCCGGTCGTCTCGTACTGCTCCTTGACCGTCGACAGCAGGAACACCGTGTAGTCCATCGCGATCGCGAAGATCATCGCGAAGAAGAACACCGGACCCCAGCCGTCGAGAAAGCCCTGCGGGGTGAAGCCGAGCAGGTCGGACAGGTGCCCGTCCTGGAAGATCAGCTTCGACGCACCGAACGCCGCACCGGTCGAGAGCAGGCTCACGACGGTGCCGATCAGCGAGACCAGCGGGGCCTGCAGCGCCACGAGCAGCAGCAGGAAGCCCAGCACCAGGATCACGCCGATCACCAGCGGCAGGTAGTCGTTGAGCGCCTGCTGCAGGTCCAGGTTCTCCGCCGGCGCGCCACCGACCAGGGCGCTGTCGGGCAGTTCCGCCCGCAGCGTGTCGAGCGTGCCGCCCAGCGCCGGGTCCGACGGGTCGACGGTCGGCAGGGCCTGCATCATCACCAGGTCGGAGCCGTCCATCGCCGGCATCGCGGGCGTCACCGCGGCCACGCCGTCGACGGACGCCGCGGTCTCGGCGGCGGCCTGCGCGTCCGCGGACGGAACCACGATCTGCAGTGCGCCCGGCGCACCGATGCCCATCTGCTCCTGCACCAGTTCGTAGCCCTGACGCACGGCCGCGTCCTCGGGGACCACCTGGATCGACGGCATCGCGACCTTCAGGCCGAGCACCGGGATCGCCAGTCCGACGAGGATCGCGACGGACGCGACCGCGAACGGCCACGGGTGCCGGTCCAGCAGCTTGCCCCACTTGGTGAACAGCGGCGAGCCGTCGGTCTCGGCCTGCTGCTTCTTGGCGTACGGCAGCGAACCGGCGTTGACCTTGCGGCCCAGCTTGCCGAGGACCGCGGGCAGCAGCGTCAGCGTCGCGGCGAGCACGAACACGACCGCGAGCATGATGCCGACCGCCATCGTCCGCACCGCGGGTGCGGGCACCAGCAGCACCGCCGACAGGCTCACCAGCACCGTCAGCCCGGACAGCAGCACGGCCTTGCCGGCGGTGTCCATGGTCTCGGCGACCGCGAGGCGCGCGTTCGCGTTCTTGCGCAGCGCGTCCCGGAAGCGGACGACGAGGAACAGCGCGTAGTCGATGCCGAGCGCGAGCGCGAACATCATCGCGAAGTTCATGGCCCACACCGAGATCGGCGTGATCTCGTTGAGCAGCACCAGCGCACCGGCGGACGCGACCAGACCGGCCATCGTCAGCAGCAGCGGCAGTCCGGCGGCGACGAGGGAGCCGAATGCGAGCACCATGATGCCGAGCGTGACCGGCCACGAGAACATCTCCGCCTTGATCATGGCGTCGTGGTTGGCCTTGTTGAAGTCGCTCCACAGCGCCGACGCACCGGTCGGGTAGACGTCGATGCCGTCGCCGGAGAGCGCCTTCAGGTCACCGCCGAGGTCGTCGACGGCGCGCACCATGTCGTCGGTGTTCGCGTTCGCGCCGGCGACCAGGATCCCGGTGTGCCCGTCGGGGCTGATCGTCATGCCGGGCTGCGGCGGGATCACCTCGCCGATGCGGGCGTCGGCGGTGAGCACCGACGTCGCCTCGCCGAGCACCTGCTGCACGGCGGGGTCGTCGAGCGGCTTGTCGTCCGAGTGGACGACGACCTGGATCGCCGACGACGCGTTGCCGCCGAAGTGCTCCTGCGCGAGCTCGCGCACCTGCACCGACTCGGAACCGTTGGCCTGCCAGCCGGCACCGGCCAGCGAGCTGAACACCGACGGCGCCGCGGCGCCGAGGGCGACGACCAGCACGAGCCACGCGGTGATCACCCATTTGAAGTTGTCGGCCATCGCGGCGCCGAGCCGGGCGAGTGGGCCGCCGACGGACTCGGTGGATGGCGGCGGGGAATCCTGCCGCTGTCCGGTGGTGGTCATGGGAGATGCCTTTCGGTGTGGTGAATGTTGGGTTCCGGTCGTCCCGCGTTTTGCGCACTTGTCGCGGTTCCCGGGCTGAGATTCGCGCCATAAGTGCGCAAAACGCGAAGGGGGCGGGGATGAAAATACGGGTGGGGGTATATGGGAGAGTTAAAGAGAACCCGGTCGAGAACCACTCGGTTTCGACCGGGTTCGGGTGGGACTAGTTGCCGGACTCCACGGCGCGACCGGACTGCAGCCAGGCCATGGTGCCGCCGGCGACGTTGACCGCGTCGACGCCCCGGGCCTCGAGGTACTGCGCGGCCTGGGCGCTGCGGCCACCGGCCGCGCAGATGACGTACACGGTGCCGTCGGCCGGAACCTCGTCGACGCGCGCGACGAACTCGCTCAGCGGGATCAGGACGGCGCCGGGCACCCGCGCCTCGGCGAACTCGTCCGCCTCACGGACGTCGACGAGCGGGGCGCCGGTGGCCAGCACCGCTTCGAGTTCAGTCACGTCAATTTCGCGCATAGGGGGTTCCTTCCGAATGTTCAGGGGGGTCACGAGACGCCGGCCGGCGCCTTGGCGCGCTGCCCTGCATCCCACGTCTTGTATCCGCCGTCGAGGTTGGCCGCGGGTCGGCCGAGCCCGGCGAGCAGGCGCACCGCGGTGTGGCCGCGCTGGCCCACCTGGCAGTGCACGATCAGGTCACCGGCCGGCAGTTCGCCGACCCGGTCCCTGAGCTCGTCGAGCGGGACGTTGACGGCGCCCGGGACGGCGCCGGCCGCGAACTCGTCGGCGGTGCGGACGTCGACGAGCGACGCGCCACCGGCGACCAGGGTATCGAGTTCGTGCCACTGGACCGTGCGGGTGGAGTCGGTGCGCAGGTTGTCGGCGATGTAGCCGAGCATGTTCACCGGATCCTTGGCCGAGCCGAACTGCGGCGCGTAGGCCAGCTCGAGATCGGCCAGGTCGGACGCGGTCAGCCCACCGGCCATCGCGGTGGCGACGACGTCGATGCGCTTGTCCACGCCCTCGCCGCCCACGGCCTGGGCGCCGAGGATGGCGTCGGTCTCCGGGTCGACGAGCAGCTTGATCGCCATCTGCTGCGCGCCCGGGTAATAGCCGGCGTGCGACTGCGGGTGCGTATGAATGGCCCGGTAGGGGCGACCCGACGCGCGCAGCCGCTTCTCGTTCCAGCCGGTCGCGGTGACGATCAGACCGAACACCCCGACGACGGCCGTGCCCGACGACGACTTGGCCCGCACCGGACGGCCCGCGATGACGTCGGCCACCAGCCGACCCTGCCGGTTGGCCGGGTTGGCGAGCGGGATCATCGCGGCGCCGCCGCCGACCGCGTCACGCTTCTCGACGGCGTCGCCGACGGCGAAGATGTGCGGGACCGAGGTACGCATCTGGTCGTCGACCACGACGCCGCCCCGCTCCCCCAGGTCGGCGCCGACCATCTTCGCGAGCGCGTTCTCGGGCCGGACGCCGATCGCCATGACGACGACGTCGGCCGGGAGCGTGCGCCCGTCCGCCAGGTCGGCGGTGGCGTCACCGATCGCGGTCAGCTGGGTGCCGAGTTCGAGGCGGACGCCGTTCTCGCGCATCCGGTCGGCGACCGGGGCCGCCATCTCGGGATCGAGCGGGGCGAGCACCTGGTCGGCGAGTTCGACAACGGTGACGTCGAGGTCGCGGTGGCGCAGGTTCTCGGCCAGTTCGACGCCGATGAACCCGGCGCCGACGATGACGGCGCTGCGGGCCGACGACATCTGCTCGACGAGACGGTCGACGTCCTCGACGTCGCGCAGGATCAGCGCGCGTTCGACGCCGGGCAGCGGCGGCACGATTGGGCTTGCGCCGGTGCTCAGGACCAGTTCGTCGTAGCTCTCGACGTAGGTGTCGCCCGACGCGAGGTCGTGGACGGTGACGGTGCGGGCGTCGGGGTCGATCGCGGCGACCTCGCTGCGGACGCGGACGTCGAGCCGGAAGCGCGCCCCGAGGCTCTCGGGCGTCTGCAGCAGCAGTTCGTCGCGGTCCTCGATGACGCCACCGGCGTAGTACGGCAGACCGCAGTTCGCGAACGACACGTGCGCGCCGCGCTCGAACACGATGATCTCCGCCGACTCGTCCAGACGACGCATGCGGGTGGCCGCGGACATTCCGCCGGCGACACCTCCGACGATGACAACCTTCACGATCTACCTCCTCGATGTTGCGGACGACTATACCCCAGGGGGTATCCGACAGGGTGTGAAGCCGCTCTCAGCGGAAGTCCCGAGACCTGGTCGACATCCGCAGGTCCATGAGCTGGAGATGATCGGCGACGACGGTCACCGCGCCTTCCGCGTTCTGCACCCGCCCGCGCACCAGCAACGCCGGGGCGCTGGTGGCGAGCTTGCGGTACTTCGCCCACAGTCCAACCGAGCACACGACGTTGACCATTCCGGTCTCGTCCTCGAGGTTGAGGAAGGTCACACCGGCGGCGGTCGCGGGCCGCTGCCGGTGCGTCACCGCACCCCCGACCAGCACCCGGTCCCCGTCCGGCACGTCCAGCAGCCGCGACGCCGGGAGCACGCCCAGCGTGTCGAGTTGGGGGCGCAGGAACTCCGTCGGGTAGCTGTCCGGCGAGACCCCCGTGGCCCACACATCGGCCGCGGCGAGTTCGAGGTCGCTCATGCCCGGGAGGGCGGGCGCGCGGGTGGATGCCCCCGTGCCCGGCAACCGGTCCGGGCGCTCCCCCGATGCCGCGCCGGCCGCCCACAGGGCCTCGCGCCGGGACAGACCGAAGCAGCCCAGAGCCCCGGCCGTCGCGAGGGACTCGACCTGCGCGGTGGTCAGTTCGATCCGGCCGGTCAGATCCAGGATCGACCGGAACGGCCCGCCCTCGGCGCGGGCCCGGGCGATGCGTTCGGCGAGATCGGCGCCGATGCCCCGCACCTCACCCAGCCCCAGCCGCACCTCGGTGCCGTGCGCCTCGAGGGTGGCGTGCGCGAGGCTGGCGTTGACGTCGGCCCCGTGCACCCGCACCCCGTGCCGCCGGGCGTCGGCGACGAGGGACTGAGGCGAGTAGAAACCCATCGGCTGGGCGCGCAGCAGTCCCGCGCAGAAGGCCGCCGGGTGATGCAGCTTGAACCACGACGAGTAGAAGACCAGCGACGCGAAGGACTGCGAATGGCTTTCGGGGAAGCCGAAGTTCGCGAACGCGTACAGCTTGTCGTAGATCCGGTCGGCGACGTCGCCGGTGATGCCGTGCAACTCCCGCATGCCGTCGTAGAGCCGTCCGCGCAGGCGCTCCATCTTCTCGGGCGACCGCTTGGAGCCCATCGCCCGCCGCAACTGGTCGGCCTCGGCGGCGGTGAATCCGGCGGCGTCGACGGCCATCTGCATGAGCTGTTCCTGGAACAGCGGCACCCCCAGCGTGCGCTTCAGTGCCTTCTCGAGGCAGGGGTGGTCGTAGGTGACGGGTTCGCGGCCGTTGCGACGACGGATGTAGGGGTGCACCGAGCCGCCCTGGATCGGCCCGGGCCGGATGAGCGCGACCTCGACGACGAGGTCGTAGAAGTTGCGAGGCTTCAGGCGCGGCAGCGTCGCCATCTGGGCCCGCGATTCCACCTGGAACACGCCCACCGAGTCGGCACGCTGCAGCATCTCGTAGACCGCCCGCTCGGACAGGTCGAGCCTCGCCAGGTCCACCTCGATGCCCTTGTGCTCGGCCACCAGGTCGATCATGTAATGCAGGGCCGAGAGCATGCCGAGGCCCAGCAGGTCGAACTTCACCAATCCCACTGCGGCACAGTCGTCCTTGTCCCACTGCAGGACGCTGCGGTTCTCCATGCGCGCCCACTCCACCGGGCACACGTCGGCGATGGGCCGGTCGCAGATCACCATGCCGCCGGAGTGGATGCCGAGGTGCCGGGGAAAGCCCTCGATCTGCGCGGCCAGCTCCAGCACCGCCGGCGGGATGTCCGTCCCCGTCTCGCCGCCCACGCCGGTCCAGCGGCTGACCTGTTTGCTCCACGCGTCCTGCTGCCCCTGCGAGAAGCCGAGCGCCCGCGCCATGTCCCGCACCGACGACTTGCCGCGGTAGGTGATGACGTTGGCGACCTGCGCGGCGTACTCGCGGCCATACTTGGCGTAGACGTGCTGGATCGCCTCCTCGCGACGGTCGGATTCGATGTCGACGTCGATGTCGGGTGGGCCGTCGCGTTCGGGCGAGAGGAATCGCTCGAACAGCAACTGGTTGCGCACCGGGTCGACGTTGGTGATCCCGATCGCGTAGCAGACGGCCGAGTTGGCGGCCGATCCCCTTCCCTGGCAGAGGATGTCGTTGTCCTTGCAGAACGAGACGATGTCGTGGACCACGAGGAAGTAGCCGGGGAAGGTCAGGCGTTCGATGATCCCGAGTTCGTGTTCGATCTGCGCGTACGCCGCCGGGTTGGACGACGGCGGACCATACCGACGGCGTGCGCCCTGCATGGTCAGCTCGCGCAGCCAACTCGCCTCGGTGTGCCCGTCCGGGACGTCGAACGGCGGCAGTTTCGGCGCGATGAGCCGCAGGTCGAACGCGCACTCGAGCCCCAACTCGGCGGCCCCCGAGACGGCCTGCGGGTAGCGCGCGAACAGCCGTGCCATCTCGGCCCCGGACCGCAGGTGCGCACCCCCGGTGGGCGCGAGCCAGCCCGCGGCCTCGTCGAGGCTCTGCCGGGCCCGCACCGCGGCCATCGCCATCGCGAGCCGCCGCCGGGGCGGCCCGGCGAAGTGCGCCGCGGTGGACGCGATGACGGGAAGACCTTGGCGTGCGGCGATTTCCGCGAGCACCGCATTGATCTCGTCGTCCTCGGGTAGGCCGCGGTGGGTGAGTTCGACGGTGACCCGGTCGGCCCCGAACCGGTCGACGAGGTCGCGCAGCGCCGCCTCGGCGGCGTCGGGCCCGCCCGCGGTGAGCGCGCTGCGCACGTGCCCCTTGCGGCACCCGGTGAGGATCTGCCAGTACCCGCCGGCCGCCTCGGCGAGCGCGTCGTAGTCGTAACGCGGCTTGCCCTTCTCCCCACCGGCGAGGTGCGCGGCCGCGATCTGCCGGGACAGCCGCCGGTAGCCCTCCTGCCCGCGGGCCAGCACCAGCAGGTGCGTGCC
The DNA here is from genome assembly GCF_004011865.1 of Prescottella agglutinans. GTDB lineage: Bacteria > Actinomycetota > Actinomycetes > Mycobacteriales > Mycobacteriaceae > Prescottella > Prescottella agglutinans. Next base: position 736,617 of record NZ_RKLP01000001.1, read on the forward strand.
GTCGGGGTCCGGGATACCGGTGCGCGGCGCGGCGCCCAGGGACAGTTCGGCACCGAACACCGTCCGCATGCCCAGTTCCTTCGCCGCCTCGGCGAAGCGGACCACGCCGTACATCCCGTCGTGGTCGGTGAGCGCGATGGCGTCCAACCCGAGGCGCACCGCCTCCTCGACGAGTTCCTCGGGCGGGCTGGCGCCGTCGAGGAAACTGAAGGCCGAGTGGGTGTGCAGTTCCGCGTACGGCACGGTGGCGCCGACCGGACGCACAGCACCTTCGGTCAGGTACGCGCCGCGTTTGCGGGACCACGCCGGGCTGTCACTGCCGTCACCGGGGAACCGACCCTCGTGCCGCGGGCGCCCCGACAGCACCCGTTCCATCTCCGCCCACGTCGGCGGACCGTTTCCCCAACCCATCCAGCTGCCACCTTCCCGCAGGACCCGGATCGGCGTCTGGGCCTGCGTGCACGGGAAGACGCGGAGGGGAAGACGCATCTTTCGAACTCACGTTCGAGTGTGTCACGCGCGCCCGGCAGGGTCAACGAACGTGCCCCTGCCGGGCGGCGGCCTTACTGCCCCGAAGTGCGATAGGCAGTCGCTTCGAACTCGAGGTAGCCCCCGAGCGATGCGGGGTCGGCGAAGGGCAGAACCTGTGCGGCCCACATACCCGCGAGACCGCTGCGCCGGTCGATCCAGTAGTAGAGGTTCGCGAGCCCGGCCCAGGCGAGCGAGCCGGCCGGCCGCCCGGTCGGCGCCGGCTCGTCGTTGACCATGAACGTGTACGCCCAGGATTTGGGCTGCCCGGGGAAGAACTCGGCGTTGTTCGACAGCTCCGGTTCGACTCCGGGCAGCATCGTCACGCGCTGGCCGTCCAATCCGCTCACGACGGCCTGCTCCACCGTTTCGGGCGCGAGGACGCGACCGTGTTCGCCTGCACCGTCGTTCAGCCACATGCGGAGGAACTTGGTGTAGTCGCCCACCGTGGAGTACAGGCCGTGACCACCCATGTGAACCTCGGGATCCTGCGGCAATACCAGGTCGAGCGGCTCGAGCACGCCGTCGGGCCGCCGCTGATGGATCGTCGCCCGCCGCTGCTCCATCGCATCGTCGAGCGTGAAAGCCGTGTCCGACATCCCCAGCGGGGCGAAGATGCGCTCGGACATCACGTCACCCAGACGCTCGCCCCGCACAGCCTCGACGACCAGCCCTGCCCAGTCGATGTTCGAACCGTACTGCCAGCGCTCACCCGGATCGAACAGCAGCGGCGTCGTCAGCGCGGCCTTGGTGCCGGTGATGACGCTCGGCTGGCCGTGCTCGACCGTCAACCGGTGATAGGTCTCGTCGAAGAACGAGTATCCGAGTCCGGCGGTGTGCAGCAGCAGCATGCGCGTCGTGATCGCGCGTTCGGGCGCCCGCAGCACCGGCGCCCCATTCGTGTCGAAACCGTCGATCACCTCGAGCTTCCCGATCTCCGGAAGGTAGTTCGACGCCGGGGCATCGAGGTCGACGAGCCCTTCCTCCACGCACTGCAGCACTGCGGTGCCGGTGATCGCCTTCGTCGTCGAGAACATCGCGAAGACGGTGTCGGGCGTCATCGGCTGTGCATCGCCTACCGACCGCACTCCGGCCGAGCCCTCGTACACGGTCCCGTTCCGGTCGGTCAGCATCGCGACCACACCGGGCACCTGTCCGGCCCCGGCGCCGGTCACGCCGTCGAGCACGGAGTTCAGCTTCGAATCACGTTGTTCCACAGTATCTCTCCCACCAAGTGATGGCCTCGTACAGGAGAGCAACCTATGGACATTTCCGCGGCGCCCACGTCCTCGATCGGCAATGACCGTCTCGAACCGGCAGGTATCCGTGATCGGCGTCACCCTCGCCCGCGACGCAGGGTGTCGGACGGGTTCTCCGCGAACCGTTGCCGATACGCCGCAGCGAAGACACCCATGTTGACGTACCCCCACGCACCTGCGGCGGCGGCGACCGTGGTCGTCGTGTGGGACGACAGCTCTCGCCGCACTCCCTCCAGCCGGTACTCGCGGAGACAGTCCCGCGGAGTGATCCCGAGATACTCGCGGAATGCGCCGGACAACGCCCGGACGCTGACTCCGACTTCCTGGGCCACCTCCGCGACCGTCGGAAGGTCGCGCGCGTTGTCCTCGATGTAGCGCACTGCCCGCCTGACGTAGCCCGGCGCGGGCACCGCGGTGGCCGACGCCGGGTCGACGCCGGCACTCGACGCCCATTCCTCGAGCACCTGCGCCGCGATGAGTTCCTGCAGGTTCACCCCGATGCGACCGTGGGCGATCGCATTTCGGTCCGTCGCCAAGGTCCGAGAAACGTAGTCCAACAAAGCCAGCCACGGGCTACCCGGACCGCCGACGACACACTTGTGCCGCCACAGTCGGTCGTCGGGAGCCCGCCCCCACCACCGCAGCGCCAGATCGGCCAACAGCCGGTGCGGGATCGTGAGGTTGAGCTGGAGGTGGTCGGCGTCGGCATCGAACCTGTAGTCGACCCGACTGCAGTCGACGACGAACGTCTGTCCGGTCGTCAGGTCGATCCTGGATTTCGGGGTCACCTCGTGCCGCGTCCGTCCGTTCAAGGTGGTGAGCACCAGGACGTTGCCGGCTTCAGGCTCGAATTCGTCCAGCGCGACCGGAATCCCGTAGCTGAACCGGGTGAGCGTCATCTCGCCGATCTGCGTCGAGAACATGCTCGAGGACGGTACGAGCGAGCGGCCGACCGGCCGGACCTCGTACGGCATGTACACCGCGTCCGACCAGTGCTTGATCTCGTCCCAATCGGTGACGGGTCCGGCGGCCCGCTCACGACAGGTCCGGGGGTCGAAGGTCAGTGGCACACCGGGAGCATAGGCAGCTGGGCCCTCAGCCGGGAAGACCTCGACCTCGACGCACAGACGGCGGATCAGACTCCGCAATCCACCGGTTCCATGTCGGCCGCCCCGATCGCGCGACCCGTTTACGTAATTACGATCCACGAAAAGGAATCGAATTCATGTGACGTCGATTCTTACCTTCCGGTAGGCAATAAATTCGGTCGCGCGACCGAATTTCCTTACCCGAAAGTAGGGAGAACGCAAACTCGCTCGAATGCAAAATCGAGGGGATTTGGACATAACGCCCAGGCGGCGACGTCCGACGAGCCGAAATGCGCGAGAATCGGACAATCCGCACCTCACCTGGACAAACGTCAAACAGTAGGCGCTTCGAAGATGTGATGCACGAAATGGATCTGCGATATAGGCTGCGCCCGATCGCATCCAATTTCCCCAATTCGCACGAGGCCGGTAGGCGGCGCCCGATTCGAATGCGAATCGGCTTCGGGTGCGATCGATGCACATATGGCAGATGCTCAACAATTCGGGCACGCGACCGAATCGGACCACAGGGACGAGATGACCACCAATACGACCAGCAGCCAGTCTGCGCGCAGCATCACCATGGCCGAACTCCCCGCCCTCGCCGGCAAGAGCCTCGGCACATCGCATCGCGTCCTGATCACGCAGGAGCAGATCTCGTTGTTCGCCGACGCCACCCACGACCACCAGTGGATCCACGTCGACCCGGAGCGGGCCGCGACCGGCCCGTTCGGCTCGACGATCGCGCACGGCTATCTGACCCTGTCCCTCGCCGTCGAGCTCTTCTTCCACCTGCTCGACGTGACCGACTGCGCCCAGGTGATCAATTACGGGCTCGACAAGGTCCGTTTCCCCGCCCCGGTTCCGGTCGACTCGTCGGTGGGTGCGGTCGCCGACGTGACATCGGTCGAACCGTGCCCGGGCGGCTACCAGCTCGCCGTGACCCTCACCTTCGACGCGGTGGGCGTCGAACGCCCGGTCTGTGTCGCGCAGATGATCCTGCGCTACCTGGGCACCAAGGACTCCACCGAGGCCACCTCGAACGCTGCCGGAGGCGACCGTGTTCGATAACGCGATCCGCCAGCTCTCCGCCAGGGTCGACCCCACCGGCTGGTTCGCCGCAGGCGCGTCGGTCGCCAAGAACGCGGCCTGCAACCCGGCGGCCGTCGCCGCCGCCACCGGCAGGCTGGCCGTCGGGTTGGCACAGATCCCGCCCGACGCGGTCCGGGTGGCGGTCGGTGCGAGCACCGCGCCGCCCGCACCGGGGGACGCCCGGTTCCGGGACCGCGCCTGGCAGGACAACCCCGCGTACTTCGCGGTGCTCCGTTCCTACCTCTGCGCGCGCTCCTACGTCGACAGCCTGGTGGATGCGGGCGCCGCGGACGCCTTCACGGCCGCCAAGGCACGCCAGTTGGCGCATCTGCTGCTCGACGTCGCCGCCCCCACGAACAACCCCGTCACCAACCCCGAGGTGCTCACCCGTGCGATCGCGACGGGCGGAAAGAGCCTGGCCCGCGGCACGTCGTACCTGGTCGAGGACGTGGTCAAGCGCGGCGGCCGCCCGAAGCGAACCGACGACACCGCATTCACGCTGGGCGAGAACATGGCCGCCACACCGGGTCAGGTGGTCTTCCGGAACGACCTGATCGAGCTCATTCAGTACGCACCGCAGACCGAGCAGGTGCACGCGACGCCGCTCCTGGCGTGCCCGCCGTGGATCAACAAGTTCTACATCATGGACATCGGCCCGGGACGCAGCTTCGTCGAGTGGGCCGTCCGGCACGGCCGCACCGTCTTTCTCATCTCCTACCGCAACCCGGACGAGTCGATGAGCGGGGTGGGCTTCGACGACTACCTCACCGACGGTGTCACGGCGGCGATGGACGTCGTCGAGGAGATCACCGGGGCGTCGAAGATCGACCTGGTCGGGCTGTGCCTCGGCGGCGCGATGGCGTCGATCGCGGCCGGCTACCTGGCCGCGGCCGGTGACCACCGTCTGGGCACGCTCACGCTGGCGAACACCCTGCTCGACTACAGCAGCCCGGGCGACCTCGGCCTGCTGACCGATCCCGAGACCCTCGCGAAGATCGACATCGTGATGCGACGGGCCGGGTACCTGTCCGGTACGGACATGGCCCAGACCTTCGACCTGCTGCGGGCGAACGACCTCATCTTCCGGTACTGGGTGAGCCGCTGGATGCTGGGCGAGGAACCGCAGTCGTTCGACCTGCTCGCATGGAACGAGGACTCGACCCGCATGCCCGCGGCGATGCACAGCACCTACTTGCACTCGCTCTACGGCGAAAACCAGTTGGCCCTGGGGCGTTTCACGATCGCCGGACAGACGATCTCGCTGAAGGACGTCGACAGCGACGTGTACATCGTCGGCGCGCTGGACGACCACATCGTGCCGTGGCAGTCGTCGTACGCGGGCGCCGTGCTGTTCGGCGGCGACGTGCGATTCGTCCTGTCGAACGGCGGGCACATCGCCGGCATCGTCAACCCACCGGGAAAGAAGACCTGGATCGAGGCCTGCGGGGAACCCCAGGGCTCGACGACGAGCGGACTGCCGGCGGACCCGTCCACGTGGAAGGAGGCGGCGCAGCGCCGATCCGGCTCGTGGTGGGAGGACTGGGCGGCCTGGTCGCAGCAGCGGTCCGGCGAACTGCAGGCACCGCCGCCGATGGGCAGCAAGATGCATCCTGTCATCGGAACCGCGCCCGGCACATACGTTTTCAACTGATCCACGCCTCACGCCTAGCGTGTTAGCAATCACAATGCTAACTTGCTAACAGCAATCCCGTCACCCCTGAGGAGCCACCCATGGCCGCACAATCCACCACCGCCGCGAACACCACCGCGAACACCGCCGCCACCGCGCGCACCACCGCGAAGAACACCCTCACGGACGGCATCGAGTCCGTCACCAAGTCCTTCGACGAGAACCTCGATCGTGTGCAGAGCCTCAACGAGAAGTTCGTCGACGCCGCGAAGCTGAGCGGCACCCTCACCCTCGACGCCTACGAGAAGGCCCTGTCCTCGGTCCTCGACTTCAACAAGTCGATCGCGACGACCGCCAAGCTCGACTGGGTCTCCGCCGTCGTGGACGCGCAGACCTCCCTCGTGCGGGGCATCAGCACGGCCGCCACCACGGCCGCACGAGAGGTCCTCCAGTAGATCGCGACACATGTCGGGCCCCGGCCGGCCACCCCGACCCGGCCGGGGCCCGACGCTTCGCACCTGCGCGGCAGAGAAGGGCCATCGTGTACACGAACCGCGACATGTTCAGGGCCGCAGCGGAAATCCCCGTACGACTCCTGTCCTCGGTCTCCACCGGCTGGGCGGGGTACCTGCGATCGGCGGCTCGGCGCGACGCCACCCCGCTCGACGTCGCCCTCGACGGCGTCGCCTTCTGCCGGGCCGCGACCCGTCGCCGCCCCACCACGTTCGCCCATCCGAACGCCGTCCGGCGGACCTGGCCGCTGGCCCGGTTGCGTCAGTTCTCCCCCACCGGGTCGACGACCCCGACCCTGGTGCTGCCCCCGCTGTCGGGGCATGCCTCGACCGTCGTCGATCTCGCCCCCGGATGCAGCCTGATGCGGACCGTCGACCGGGCCGGGTTGGGCGCGGCCCACTGCCTGGAGTGGACGCCGACCGGGCCGCAGCCACCGAGCGTCGGCATCGCCGACCTGACCGAGGTGATCACGGACGCGATCACGGAACTCGGCGGCACCGCGAACCTGGTCGCCTACTCGCAGAGCGGCTGGCTGGCCACCGTGTACGCGGCGCTGCACCCGCACCGCGTCGACACGCTCACTGTCGCCGCGGCACCGATCGACTTCACGCTGGGGGCACCCGCGTCCTGGCTCGTCCCGTCGTATCGCGGGCCCCGGTTCCGCCCACCCGCCGCCGTTCGGGGCGCGGCACTCCGATTCGTCGAGTGGCCCGACGAGTGGGCCCGCCTGTCCGACCTGTGGGCGCACATCCACGACCGACGCCGAGTCGACGCGTACGTCGCGGCCGAGAGCTGGCTGGACTCGCCGCAAGTGGTCCCCGCGGATCTCTACCGATGGGTCGCACGACACCTGTACGAGCGCAACGAACTCGTCCGCGGCGAGCTGCGGGTCGACGGCGTCGTGGTCGACCTCGGCGCCATCACGTGTCCGCTGTACCTGCTCGCCGGCACCCGCGACCGAATCGTTCCCGCCCGGCAGGTGTGGCCGCTGGCGGACCACGTGTCGACCGCGCCGGACCTCGTCACCCGCCGGACGGTCGATGCGGGCCACCTCGACATGGTCCTCGATCCCGCCGTCCTCGAGCGGGCATGGCTTCCGCTCCTGCGCGACGTGGCGGCCAAGTCCCGCCGCTGACCTCAGCCGTGCGCGCCCTTCCCGCCCGACGCCGTCCGGTCCTCCGACGACGACCGGCCCCGCCTCCGCTTCGCGATCGTGACGTCGCGGAACGTCTCGTACATCTCCTCGAGCGCGGACCGCTGGGCCTTGGTCAGATCCGTGTCACGCCGGATCGCGGCCACCACCTCGGGCACGTCCTCGGCGTCGGCCCGTCGGGCCTGCGCGGTCAACATGTCCGCCGACATGTGCAGGTGCTCGGCGATCGCCTCCAGCACCTGCTCACTCGGTGCTCGCAGGTCCCGCTCGATCTGTGACAGATAAGGATTCGAGATCCCGACCATCTCGGCGAACTTCCGCATGGGGACTGCCGCGAGTTCGCGCTGCTGCCGGATGATCTCGCCGAGGGTCGGGGGCCGGACGTCGTCCACCATGCCGGTCAGCCTACTGAACCGCCGCTGCGGTCCCGATCCACCGTTCCCACCCGGGGCGCACCAGGCTCGCGAACGCGCGATAGCCGCCGCTGTCGGGGTGTGCGCCGTCGCCGGTGCGCACCTCCTCCATCCAGACCGCATCGGCGACGAGGGCGTCGAAGACGCCGACGTACTCCACGCCGGCGGACGCGCAGACGTCGGCGAACCGTCGATCCAGCCGAGCGGTGCGCTCGTTCTGTTCCACGTCGGCCATCGGCGGCGGCCCGACCACCAACGGCCGCCATCCGCTCGCCGCGCACTCCCGCAGGACCGCGGCGAGGTTCTCGACGGAGACGTCGGGGGCGACGCGTGTCGCACCGTTCTCGACGGTCGTGTCGTTGGAGCCGAACGAGAACACCACTCGGCCGTCGCAGCCCTGCGGTATCCGCGCCGTGCACTCGGCACGCCAGCGGGCCCGGATGTCGCTCGACGTCTCCCGTCGCACCCCGAGGTTGTACATCGTCAACGTCACCCCGGCGGAGCCTGCCGCGAGCCTTCCCGCCCAGCCCAGGAACTCGGAATCCCCCACTCCCGCAACGAAGGAGTCGCCGACGAAGCACACCCACACGTCATCCATGACCACGATGATGTCACGAGCGACACGATCAGCGTCGGCGGCCGAACCAACGCCGCTTGCGCTCGGGCCGGTCCACATCGAACCTCAGGCGGAGGACGGTGCGTTCGGGATCGAAGGCGCTCGGGGTGTGGTCGACGACGATCTCGGCGACCTCGGTGGATCCGATCGTGTCGCCGTCGCCGATGACCGGGCCCTGTTCGACGAGGTACGAGACGATGCCGGCGAGGCGCTCGAAGGTGTCGCCGGCGGACTCGGGGGTCTCCGGAATCTCGATGTCCGGGAGGTCGAGCATGTCGAGACCTCGTGTGTGACCGGTCATCACGCCGTCCGGGCGCTGGCCGACGTTCATCGCGACCCACGCGAGCAGCGGCGGTTCCGGCAGCGCGTCCTTCATGAGGTCGCGGAACAGTGCGGGCAGGACGACGTGATTCGCGCTACCGAAGTACACCGCGCGGACGGTGTCGGTGAGCGCGACGATCGATGCGACGACACGGGACAACAGCACGGCGTCCGCGATCGCATCCTCATGGGGCGCGTCGTCGTGTCCTGTTCCCGGGCGCAGGACGGTGACGATGGTGTGCGCGGCGTAGTCGACCGGTGCGGGCTCCGCGTTCGGCCACAGGCGACTGTGCTCGGCGATCTCGGCGACGTCGTCACCCACCTGCGCGGGAACGCCGAGCAATGCGATCATCCTGCCGTCCAGGTCCAGGCACACCGGCCCGTCGCGGTCGGCGGACTCGTCGCGGTCGACGACGAGCCCGGAGAAATCGACGTCCGGCCAGTCCTGTCGCAGTTGCGAAGCCAGAGCGTCCGCGGTGACTTCGGCGTCGAGTCGGTCCTGGAACAACATCGCGAGCGCGGGCATGACTCCCCCTGGAAAGTTTGCGTATCAACACGATCGGTGCCCCGTGGTGTGGTCGGGTGACTCCGTCGCGCGCTTCACCCTAGCCTCGAACCGCGCGACGACGGTGGGTGGGCCACCGGAAGCCCTTGCCCCATACGAGATCCGCGCCGTCGCACGCCGCGTTCGGTCCGCCGTTCAGTCCCACACGAGGGACAGCACCCGGTATCCGTCGGGGACGGGCGGCACGTCGCAGAAGTCGACGACGTCGTAGACGAGGCCCTCCCACACCGGCTCTGCCTGCAGACTCGCCACGTCGAGGCGGGCATCGACGTCCCCGCCGGACAGAGTTGTGCAGACGGCGACGGCCTCGGCCGCGAGCCCCTCGTAGAAGTCCTCGAACATCTCCTCGTGTAGCTGGACACGCACCCACGCGACCACAGGATCCGCGGCCAGCACGTCGAGGCGCCGGGCGATCTCGGCGAGGTCCGGGCGCCCGTACCCGTACTGATTCGGAGCGATCGAGTCCTCGACTTCGTTCCCGTGGAAGAACTCCCGGACTGTCAGTAGCGGGTACCGGTCGCCTCCGGCGGCCGAGCGGTCCAGAACATCCTCGCGCGAGATCATGGGTGGAAAGTACCCCTGGCGGCGAAACACTCCGGACATCACTCGCCCTGCTCACCACGCTCGCCCACCGCACATACCGGGCCGATGTGGCCGAAGCCGTGCGTCCGATCCGGATGCACGGTCTCATGGGATGGGGGCCGACGCACCGAAGGGACGTCCCGATGACCAAGTTGTCCGTCATCTACTACTCCGCCACCGGCCACGGCACGGCCATGGCTGATCGGGTGTCCGAGGCCGCCCGATCCGCAGGCGCGGACGTGCGGGTGCGCCATATCGCCGAAACGCGCGACCCCGCGACATTCGCCGGCAACCCGGCATGGTCCGCCAACTACGAAGCCACCAAGGACCTCCCCGCGGCCACCGGCGACGACATCGTCTGGGCCGACGCGGTGATCTTCGGGTCGCCGACCCGGTTCGGTAGCACCGCGAGCCCCTTCCAGGCCTTCGTCGACACCCTCGGCGGCCTGTGGGTACAGGGTCGGCTCGCCGACAAGGTCTACGCGGCCTTCACCTCGAGCCAGACCCTGCACGGCGGTCAGGAGACCACCTTGACCTCGCTGTACACCTCGCTCATGCATTGGGGCGGCATCCTCGTTCCGCCGGGTTACACCGATCCGGTGAAGTTCGCGGACGGCAACCCGTACGGCGTCAGCAAGGTGACCGGACCGGACAACCAGAACCCTCTGGACGACGCGACGATCGCGGCCCTCGATCACCTGGCGACCAGGGTCGTGACGATCGCGGGGAGACTCGCCGCCACGACGTAGTCGGCGTCGCGCACGCCCCGCGGGTTCACCCGCGTGTGTTATCCAGAGCCCATGAGCGCAGACTCCCCCGGCACGCAACCGCCGATCGGTACGACCACCGCGACCATCCGCGCCCTGTCCGCGAGCCTGGCACCGAGCGAACGCCGGGTGGCCGACGTGTGCGTCGAGCGCCCCCGCGAGGTCGCCTGGTGGTCGGCGGCGGACCTGGCGGCCGCGGCGTCGACGTCGACCGCGACCGTGGTGCGGGCCTGCCAGAATCTCGGCTTCTCCGGATTCCAGCACGTGCGGATGCTGCTGCTACGCGACCTGGGCGCGGAATCCTCGACGGCCGCCGACGCGACGTCGCCACCCGGCAGTGTCGGTGTGCTGCGCACGATCGTCGCCGAGGTCGGCACCGATCTGGCCGGCGGCCTCGCACCGCTGTCGGAGGATGCCTTCGACGACGCGGTCCGTGTGCTCGCGAACGCGCGCCGGATCCTGGTCGTCGCGAACGGAGGGTCTTCGACGGCGGCGACGGCGTTCGCCGTTCGTTTCCTGCTGCGCGGCCGGGCCGCGGAGGCGCCGACGGACACGGTCCTGCAGGCCCTCACCGCACGGACCCTGTCCGACGACGACGTGTGCGTCGCGGTCAGCGACTCGGGCATGAACGCGTACACGATCGACGCCGCCCGGACCGCCCGTGACGCGGGCGCACACGTCGTCGGCGTCACCGCGCACGCCCGGTCGTCCCTGGTCGACCTGGCGGACACCTCGTTGGTGGTCGGCAGCGGGTCGGGACCGTACGCGGCGCACGGAGTGTCGGCGACGATCATCCAGATGACCTTCCTGCTGGGCCTGCAGGTCGCGGTGTCGGAAGTGGACGGCGCAACCTCCGATGCCACTGATCGGGACGTGGAACATCTTGTCGCCCTGATGAATCCGACGCAGGACTCCGCCGACACCGGGGAACGCAACTAGCCCTCCAACGCTCACGATTCGTTGGACGACCATTCAGTGCTCGTTCACATTGGGCTGGCTGACTACTCCATGTAATGAGAATTCCGAATCGTTCCGATTCGGGTAATCGCGTTTCATCGGAGAGGGTCATGGGCAGTATTCGTATCGAGGGCCTGGGCAGAACCTTCGGCGGCGTGACCGCCGTCGACGACATCTCGATGGAGATCCGCGACGGCGACTTCCTCGTCCTCCTCGGCCCCTCGGGCTGCGGCAAGACGACGCTCCTGCGGATGATCGCCGGGCTCCTCGAGCCGACCAGCGGTCGGATCGTCCTCGACGGCGAGGACATCACCTCCGCGCCGGCGCGCAAGCGCGACGTCGCGATGGTCTTCCAGAACTACGCGCTCTATCCGCACCTGTCGGTGGCGCGCAATCTCGGCTTCCCCCTGCGTGTTCGGAAGGTCTCGAAGGACGAGGCCGCCGAGCGGGTCGACGAGGTGGCGCGCCAACTCGACATCGCGCACCTGCTCGAACGCAAGCCGAAGGAGCTGTCCGGCGGCCAGCGCCAGCGGGTCGCGGTCGGACGGGCGATCGTCCGCAATCCCAAGGCCTTCCTGATGGACGAGCCGCTGTCGAACCTCGACGCCAAGCTGCGGACGGCGACCCGACGCGAGCTCACCGACCTCCACCGGCGGCTCGGCGCGACGTTCGTCTACGTCACCCACGACCAGGTCGAGGCGATGACGATGGCCACCCGGATCGCGCTGCTCAACGCCGGATCCGTCGAGCAGATCGGCACGCCCGAGGAGGTGTACGACCGGCCCGCCTCGGTCTTCGTGGCCGGGTTCCTCGGCAGCCCCGCGATGAACCTGCTCGACGCGACGGTCGTCGGCACGCACGGCACGGTCCGCGCGGAGGCGCCCGGACTGCGCGCCGAACTGTTCTCCGGCACGACCGGCGATCTCGACGTGGTGCTCGGCATCCGCCCCGAGCACCTGCGGGTGGGAGATCGTTCCGACACCGTGTCCCTCACCGCCACAGTGGATTCGATCGAGAACCTCGGCAGCGAGGAGATCGCCTACTGCACCGTCGGCGAGTCCACCGTCTGTGTCCGCTCGCCGCGGCCGATCGCGATGCACGTCGGCCAGATTCTCTCCCTCACCACCGATCCCGAGCACGTGCACCTGTTCGACCGCGCGAGCGGCCGACGGCTCGAGTGGATCGACACCGACCAGCCCTCCGACCAGCCCGTTTCTCCCGCTAGGAGCCTGACCCATGCGTAGACGCACCACCGGCCTGGCGTTACTGTCGCTCGCCACCGCCCTCACGGTGGCCGGATGTGCCACCGGCACCGCCGCGTCGAGTTCGTCCTCGGACGGCATCGTCCCCGAACTCGACCCGAACCAGAACGTCCAGATCACGTTCGAGTCGTACAACCTCACCCAGGCCGGTCCCTGGACCGACACCATCAACGGACTGATCGCCGACTTCGAGGCGGAACATCCCAACATCGACGTCAAAGCCCAACCACCCCAGGGCACGTCGACCGCCGGCAGCGGCACCGCGAGCAGCGTGCAGACTCAACTGCTGGCCGGCAACCCGCCGGACGTGGCGCAGCTGACGTTCGACACCCTCGACTTCGCGGTCAACGAACTGGGCGCCCAGTCCCTCGACTCGCTGGTCGGCACCGACGCCGTCCAGGAGCACCTGGCGGGCGCGCACCCCTATCACCCCCGGGCCGCCGTCCTGGGCGACTGGAAGGGCGAGACGTACGGCATGCCCTACGTCTTCTCCACCCCCGTGCTCTTCTACAACGCAAGCGCGTTCCAGAAGGCCGGGCTTCCCGCCGACACCGATCTGTCGACGTGGCCCAAGGTCGCGGAGGCCGCGAAGAAGATCACCGCGACGACCGGCAAGCCTGCATTGACGATCTCGTGCGCGGTCAAGGGCGGCAACTGGTGCATGCAGGGCCTGTTCCGTTCCGCGGGCGGCAACGTGCTGTCCGAGGACCGCACCACCGTCGAGTTCGCGAGCAACGAATCGCTCGCGGCAGTGCAGATGCTGCGCGACCTGTACGACCAGGGGGTGCTGGCCAACCAGGACTCTGCGGGTCAGATGGAGAGCTTCATGAAGGGCGACAGCGCGATCCAGCTGCAGTCGTCGGCAGTGCAGGGCATGCTGCTGGGTGCGTCGAAGGCCGCCGGCTGGGAGTTGCGGGCCGCCGCGATGCCCGCGTTCGAGGGCCGCGAGGCGGTGCCCACCAACTCCGGTTCGGCGCTGTTCGTCTTCGCCCAGGACCCGGCGAAGCAGCGCGCCTCGTGGGAGCTGATCAAGTTCCTCACCAGCGACCACGCGTACACCGAGATCTCGTCGAAGATCGGCTACCTGCCGCTGCGCACGTCGCTCACCACCGATCCGGCCGCGCTGAAGACGTGGGCCGACGGCAATCCGCTGCTCGCCCCCAACCTCGCGCAGCTCGATCGACTCGAGCCGTGGCAGTCGTACCCGGGCAACAGCTACGTCCAGATCGACGACATTCTCGCCACCGCAATCGAGGAGTCCGTCTTCTACGGCAAGGACCCTGCCGCCACCATGTCCGCCGCCCAGACGCGGGCACAGGACCTGCTCCCCTGACCGACGAAAGCGATCGACTGATGACCACCATCCTGCCGCCGCACACCACCACCCGCCGGCTCGTCCTGCCCGGCACCTACAACCTCCGCGACATCGGCGGCTACACCGCGGGTGACCGAACCACGCGGTGGCGCAAACTGCTTCGCTCCGACGCACTGCACACCATCGAGCAGGACGGGCGTGACACCCTCACCGGGATCGGGCTCGGGCTCGTGATCGATCTGCGCGAGGACGACGAGATCTCCAAGGCGCCCAACGCCCTCGACGGGGTCGGACACCGCGAGGTGCACCTGCCCGTCTACAACGGCAAGATCGATCACAACCCGACGGCCGCGGCCTTCGACCTGGGCACGCTGTACCGGTGGATGCTCGCCGACCACGGCTCGCGGCTCACCGACGCCGTCCGGCTCATCGCCGGATCGGGCGACGAACCGGTGCTCGTGCACTGCACGGCCGGCAAGGACCGCACCGGACTGGTGATCGCGCTGGCTCTGTCCGCGGTGGGCGTCGGCGCACGCGACGTCGTCGCCGACTACTCGCTCTCGGAGACCCTGCTGCACGGCGAATGGGTCGACGCGATGGTCGCCTCGTTCCGGGAGCGGGAACTGCCCGAGGGCTTCGACATCGAGGGCATCGTCGCCGCGAGCCCCGCGGCGACGATGCGCGCGACGCTGGCCGGCATCGACGCCGAGCACGGCGGCGTCCGGTCCTATCTGCGCGACCACGGCATGTCCGAGGCCGAACTCACCGACCTGCACGCGGCCCTGCTGGGCTGACGTGCGGCGACAACCGACAACGAACTTCGAGGAACGATCATGAGCGAGTACGGACAGCCCGACCACTACATCCTGCACGTGAGCGACACCCACTTCGTCGCCGACGGCGAGTTGCTCCACGGCAAGGTCGACAGCGACGCCAACCTGGGTCGTCTGTTCGACCGCCTCGACCGCGCCGGCCAGCGCCCCCAGGCGATCGTGTTCACCGGCGATCTCGCCGACGCCGGCAATCCGCAGGCGTACGCACGACTGCGCGACCTGGTCGAGCCGGCCGCGGAGAAGCTGGGCGCCAAGGTGATCTGGGTGATGGGCAACCACGACAGCCGGCCCGAGTTCCGCGCCGGACTGCTCGGCGCCGAGCCCACGCAGGAGTCGGTGGACATGGTCCACGACATCGACGGTCTGCGGATCATCGCCCTCGACAGCACCGTCCCGGGCCACCACCACGGCGAGATCACCGACGAGCAGATCGACTGGCTCCGTGACGTTCTCGCGACGCCGGCCCCGCACGGAACCCTGCTCACGCTGCACCACCCGCCGGTGCCGAGCCCGATCGAGATGCTCGAGTCCGTCGAGCTCCGCGACCAGCGTCGGCTCGAGGACGTCCTGCGCGGCACCGATGTCCGCGCCATCCTCGGCGGCCACCTGCACTACTCGACGACGTGCACCTTCGCCGGTATCCCGGTGTCGGTGGCATCGGCGACCTGCTACACCCAGGACCTGTTCCCCTCCGGCGGCGGCATGCGCGGCCAGGACAGCGGCCAGTCGTTCAACCTGGTGCACGTGTACTCGGATCGGATCCTGCACACGGTCGTGCCTGTCGAGGAGGGCCCGACGCTGTACGAGGTGACGCTGGAGCAGCTGCGCTACTTCCAGTCGCTGTCCCCCGAGGAGCAGCTCGCGGCCATGGCGCAGTCGACGAGCCACTGACGCCCTCCCGAAACCGATTGCGAGAAATCAATGTTCGTCGAAGTTCCGGCGAGCGCCCTGCCGCAGACCGCCGCCTCGCCCCAGCCCGTGCGGGCCGGGGCGGGGTGGCGGTCGCGCGTGTCGCGCCGCGCCGTCCCCTACCTGTTCCTGCTGCCGGCCGTGGTGCTGCTCGTCCTGTGGACCTACAAGCCGCTCGCCGAGACCGTCGGGCTCTCGTTCTACAAGTGGAACATGATTCCGACGAGCCCCAAGAAGCCGGTGGGACTCGACAACTACACCGCCGTGCTGTCGCTGCCGGAACTTCACCAGGCTCTGTGGAACACGGCCCTCTACATCGCCGCGTTCATGGTGTTCTCGCTGGTGCTCCCGCTCGCGATCGCGTTGCTGTGCACCCGGGTGAGCGGACGCGCCCGCACCTTCTACCAGGCGCTGATCTTCGTGCCGTTCCTTGTCACACCGGTTGCGAGCAGCGCCATCTGGCGTTGGTTGTTCAACCCCGACAACGGCATGATCCCGCGCATCTCGGCCACCATGGGCCACGATCTGGGCAACGTGTTCCGTGATCCGAAGCTGGCGCTGATCGGCGTCGTCGTGATCGTCGGGTGGCAGATGCTCGGCTTCGGCGTCCTCGTCATCTCGGCGGGCATGGCCGGCATCAGCCCCGACTACGGCCACGCGGCCGCACTCGACGGGGCCGGCCCGTCCACCATCACCCGGCGGATCACGCTACCGCTGCTCTCGCCCACACTGGTCTTCCTGGCGCTCATGACGATCCTGCTCAGTGCCCAGTGGACGTACCCGGTGATCGACGTCCTCACCCAGGGCGGCCCCAGCGGATCGACGACCAACATCTACTACCTGTTGTACGAGTTCGGTTTCCGCAACTTCGACGCCGGACTCTCGGCGGCCGCGGGCACGCTGTTCTTCGTCGGCTTCGGCGTGATCGCGCTCGTGTTCGTGCGGCTGTCCGAGCGACTGAGCTTCTACGACAACTAGGAAAACGTCATGGCCTTCGTCATTCTCGATCCCCCCAAGGCCGGCGCAGCACCGTACGCGCCGCACGAAAACCCAGTGCCGCAGGAATCCCCCGCGCCGCAGCGAAAGAGCGGCCGACGCGCGGCAGTCGGCCACATCGTCCTCGCGGCTCTCGCGGTGTTCAGCGTCTTCCCGGTGTACTGGATGTTCGCGACCGCACTGCGCCGGCCGGAGGACTCCCTGTCCGGCAGTCCCGTTCCGTGGCCGCTCAGCACGGAGAACTTCCGGTACGTCTTCGACACCATCCCGATGCTCTCGATGCTCGTCAACACGTTCGCGATGGCGTTCGTCGTGGCCGTCAGCCAGTTGTTCGTGGCGCTGCTGGCGTCGTACGGGTTCGCCCGATGGAACTTCTTCGGCAAGCAGTTGCTGTTCCTGCTGTTCGTCGGCTCGTGGCTGGTTCCGTTCCAGGTCACGATGATCCCGAACTACCTGCTGATCTCGCAGATGGGACTGCTCGACACGGTCGCCGGCGTGGTGATCCCGAACCTGTGCTCGGCGTTCGGCGTGATGCTGCTCCGTCAGCACATGGAGGCGTTCCCGCGCGAGTTGCTCGACGCGAGCGAGATGGACGGACAGGGCGCGTGGGCGGCCCTGTGGAAGGTGATCGTGCCCAACATGCGTCCCGCGCTGGCGGCACTCGGGATCATGCTGTTCATCTCGGCCTGGAACGAGTACCTGTGGCCGTCGCTGATCCTGCGCAACTCGGACGCGCTGGTGCAGATCGGTATCCGCAGCTTCCTCGGCGCCGAGGGGAACAACTGGGGTGCGGTGATGGCGGCGGCCGGCGTCGCGTGCCTGCCGATCTTCCTCATCTACATCTTCCTGCAGCGGCACGTCGTCGACGCGTTCGTCCGCTCCGGCCTCAAGTGACAGGGCCACGTCTGGGCAGACCCGTCAGTCGCTAGAGTCGCGGGGCCGCATCCGTTTCGGGTGCGGCCCCGCCGCCGTCCCCGGATCCGGAGAACTCGAATGACACGCTGGGCCTCGATCGTCGTCGCGCGCAAGTGGTGGGTCCTGGCGGTGGTCCTCGTCGCGGCGATCGTCTCCGGCATCTGGGGCACCGGGGTGTTCTCGAAACTGAGCCAGGGCGGCTACACCGATCCGGGCAGCGAATCGGCGGAAGTGTCGCGGATCGTCGACGACAACTTCGGCCGGCAGGACCCCGACATCGTCGCGATCTACACGGTGCCCGAAGGACAGACCCTCGCCGATCTGGAACCGGCCGTCACCGCAACGCTCGACCGGTTCGCGGCCGAGGTGCCGACGCAGTCGGTGACGTCGTACTGGTCGGCGGTGCCCCCCGCGAAACAGTTGCTGCTCTCGAACGACGGGACGAAGGTGGGCGCGTCGATCGTGCTCTCGCCGGACGCCGACGTGACCGTCGCCAACTTCGAGGATCTGCTGCCGAAACTCGAGATCGACGGGGTGGATTCGAAGTTCGCGGGCGGGGCCGTGGTCGGCGTCTCGCTCAGCAATCGCCTGCAGGCCGACCTGGTCCGCTCCGAGGCGATCGCGATCCCGATCACGCTGGTGCTGTTGGTGTTCGTCTTCGGTGGACTGGTCGCGGCGGCGGTCCCGGTGTTCGTCGGCCTGCTCTCGGTGCTCAGTTCGCTGGGCATCCTGCGCCTGCTCACCCAGGTCACCGAGGTCAGTTCGTTCGCGCTCAACGTCGCGTCGCTGATCGGACTGGGCCTGGCGATCGACTACGGCCTGTTCATCGTCAGCCGGTTCCGTGAGGAACTCGCGAGCGGGTCGGCGCCCGCCGACGCGGCCCGCCGCACCGTGCTGACCGCGGGGCGCACCGTCATGTTCTCGGGCCTGCTGCTGGTGTGCGCCTTCGCGGGCATGCTGGTGTTCCCGCAGGCGGTGATCCGCTCGCTCGGCTTCGGCGCGATCGCCGCCGTGACGGGTGCGGCGGTGCTGTCGCTGACCGTCGTGCCCGCCCTGCTCGCGATCCTCGGACACCGCATCGACGCGCTGTCGTGGCGTCAGGGTGCCGCGCAGCGCGGCGAGGAGCGCGCCCGGCGCTTCTGGGGTGGTGTCGTCACGAAGGTGATGAAGCGACCGGCCGTCGTCGCCGTCGGCATCACCGCCGGCCTGCTCGTGCTCGCCGCACCGCTGACGAAGGCGACTCTCGGCGAGATCACCTACACCGCACTGCCCGCCGACGATCCGGCCCGCATCGCGACCGAGACTCTCGCGACCGAGTTCCCGTCGACCGGAGAGGGCGCGACGCTGGTCCTGCGCGGCCCGAACGGCGCACCGGCGTCGCCCGGCGATCTGTCGAAGGTCGTCGCGGCGGCCAAGCAGGTGAACGGCATCTCGCAGGCCGTGGTCCTCGCGACGAAGAACGACGTGACCGCGATCCAGGCGCTCTACGCGGAGGGTGTCGCGGGCGCCGCCGCCGGCGACGCCGTGCAGGGCCTGCGGGCGATCGACGCCCCGCCCGGCACCGAACTGCTCGTCGGCGGCGGTCGGGCGTCCGTCGACGACGGCAACGCCGCGATCGTGCGCTGGCTGCCCGCCATGATCGCGATCATGGTGGTCTCGACGCTGGTGCTGATGTTCCTGGCGTTCGGATCGGTGGTGCTGCCGATCAAGGCCGTCGCGATGGCGGGGCTGAGCCTGGCCGCGACGTTCGGCGTCCTCACGTGGGTGTTCCAGGAGGGGCACGGCGCGGACCTGCTCGGGGTCACGCCGGCACCGCTCGAGGCCACGTTCGTCGTGCTGATCCTCGCGGTCGTGTTCGGCCTGTCCACCGACTACGAGGTGTTCCTGATGTCGCGCATGGTCGAGGCCCGGGCGGCCGGCGCCACCACGGAGGAGGCGGTACGGATCGGCGCCGAACGCACCGGCCGCGTCGTCACCGCGGCGGCGATGCTGCTGATCGTCGTGACCGGCGCATTCACGGTGTCGGGGTTGTCGATCATGCGGTTCCTCGGCGTCGGCATGATCCTCGCGCTGATCATCGATGCCACCGTCGTGCGGATGCTGTTGGTGCCGTCGCTGGTGAAACTGATGGGCGAGGCCAACTGGTGGGCGCCGGCCTGGATGCGGCGGATACACGAACGCGTCGGCCTGGGGCACTGAGGACACCGCGCCCGCTGCGAACCCTGGCACCACTACTTACTTCGGAGTAAGTTCCGGGTATGGCCACGTACATCGTCACGGGCGGCACGGGGTTCCTCGGCAGGCACACGATCGAGCGCCTGCTCGAACGCGATCCCGCGGGACAGATCCACGCCCTGGTCCGGCCCGGATCGGTGTCGAAGCTCGAACGGATGTCGCAGGACTGGGCGGGCGGTGACCGGGTCCGGGCGCTCGTCGGCGATCTGACCGAGCCCGGTCTCGGGCTCGAGGCCCCGCCGCCGGCCGCGAACCACGTCGTGCATCTCGGTGCCGTCTACGACCTCACGGCCGGCGAGGAGCAGGCATCGACCAACATCGACGGCACCCGGTCGGTGATCGACCTGGCCGCCGGGCTCGGCGCGACCCTGCACCACGTCTCGTCGATCGCGGTGGCGGGCGACCATCGCGGACGCTTCACCGAGGACGACTTCGACCTGGGCCAGCACTTCCCGACGCCGTACCACCGGACCAAGTTCGAGGCCGAGCGCCTGGTCCGCGCATCGGGCGCGCCGTGGCGGATCTACCGACCGGCGGCGGTGGTCGGGAGCTCGGTCACCGGCGAGATGGACAAGATCGACGGCCCCTACTACTTCTTCCCCGCACTCGCCGCGCTGGCCAAACTGCCGTCCGCGCTGCCGGTCGCGGTCCCGAAACTCGGCTACACCAACATCGTTCCGGTGGACTTCGTCGCCGCGGCCCTCGTAGAACTGATGCTGCGACCGGGACTCGACGGGCGCACCTTCCACCTCGTCTCCCCCGAGGCGCAGCCGGTCCGCCAGATCTATGCGGCGCTCGCGAAGGCCGCTCATGCACCGACTCCGGTCGCCGACCTTCCGGGCGCCCTCGCCCGCCCGCTACTGGAGCCCCCCGCCCGGGTGCGCGGCGTCCGCGACGTCGCCCTGCGCCGGATTGGTGTCCCGCCCGTCATGCTCGACAACCTCACCCTCCCAACGCGCTTCACGACAGAGAGGACCCGAGAGGCACTGCAGGACAGCGGCATAGCGGTGCCTCCCTTCCCGTCGTA
The DNA here is from genome assembly GCF_004011865.1 of Prescottella agglutinans. GTDB lineage: Bacteria > Actinomycetota > Actinomycetes > Mycobacteriales > Mycobacteriaceae > Prescottella > Prescottella agglutinans. The sequence goes on from NZ_RKLP01000001.1 coordinate 757,593, forward strand.
CGCGACGAAGCTGTGGGCGTACTGGCGCGAGCACCTCGACCCGGATCGCGCCCGCCGCGACGACCCCGCCGGACCTCTCGTGAACCGCAACGTCGTCATCACCGGGGCGTCGTCCGGCATCGGGCGCGCGGCCGCCGTCGCCACCGCCGCCAAGGGCGCGACGGTACTGCTGCTCGCCCGCCGCGCCGACGAACTCGACGCCGTCGTGTCCCAGATCCGCGAGGCCGGCGGATCCGCGTACGCCTACCAGTGCGACATCACCGACAGCGAGGCCGTCGAGCGCACGGTGAAGTCGATCCTGGCCGAACACGATCACGTCGACATGCTCGTCAACAACGCGGGCCGGTCCATCCGGCGCGGACTGTACCGCTCGACCGACCGACTGCACGACTTCGAACGCACGATGGCGGTCAACTACTTCGGTGCGGTGCGCATGGTGCTGGCCCTGCTGCCGCACATGCGCGAGCGCCGGTTCGGACACATCGTCGACATCAGCACCGCCGGCGTACAGGCCCGGACCCCGCGGTTCGCGGCGTACATCGCCAGCAAGTCGGCGCTCGACGCGTTCGCGGACGTCGCCGCCGCCGAGACGCTCTCCGACGGCATCACGTTCACCACCATCCACATGCCCCTGGTCCGCACGCCGATGATCGCACCGACCGGCCAGTACAACGCGGGCCCGGCCGCCAGTCCCGAGAAGGCGGCGGCGATGGTGGTCCGCGCACTGGTCGACAGGCCCAAGCGCATCGACGTCCCGGTCGGCACCCTCGCCGAATTCGGCAGCATCTTCGCACCACGCCTCAAGGACCGCGCGCTGTCGCAGATGTACCACGCGTTCCCCGATTCGCCGGCCGCGCGCGGGGAGGCCGGCGGCGAGGTGGAACTCGCGCCCCAGCCGTCGACTCCTGTCCCTCGACCGACCGGTCCGACCGCCGCCGCGGCCCGGTTCGGGCGACGTCTCGCCCGACTGATCCCGGGCACCCACTGGTGACGCGTTTGCACTGGTGAACAGGCGTATTTCACCCGACGAATCGCACAGAATTTCGATTCGCGAGTTGGCCAAACCGTCTTTCGCTGTGCTAAGCAAGATAGGGGACCAACGAAAATAGGGAGAAAACTTTGACGCCAAGGATCGCGATTTTGGGAGCCGGTCCGAGTGGCCTCGCACAGCTGAGGGCATTCGAGTCTGCACGGAAATCAGGTCTTGGGTCGATGCCCGAAATTGTTTGTTACGAAAAGCAGAGCGACCTGGGCGGCATGTGGAACTACACGTGGCGCACGGGGCTCGATCAACATGGCGAACCGGTGCACGGCAGCATGTACCGCTTCCTGTGGTCCAACGGACCCAAGGAGTGCCTCGAGTTCGCCGACTATTCTTTCGAAGAACATTTCGGCCGACCGATTCCGTCGTACCCGCCGCGTGCCGTGCTGCACGACTACATCATGGGCCGCGTCGACCAGGACGACGTGCGCAAGTACATCCGCTTCGACACCGCCGTCCGGTGGGTCGAGTACGTCCCGCCCACGAACGAGGGCGAGGCGGGACAGTTCGCGGTGACCGTCGCCGACCACCGCAACGACGTCCTCGAAACCGAGTTGTTCGACCACGTGGTGGTCGCGACCGGACATTTCTCGACGCCCAACGTTCCGCATTTCGACGGCATCGAGGACTTCCCGGGCCGCGTGCTGCACGCCCACGACTTTCGGGACGCGCGCGAATTCACAGGTAAGCGTCTCCTGCTCGTCGGCAGTAGTTACTCGGCGGAGGACATCGGCACGCAGTGCTTCAAGTACGGCGCGGCCGAGGTCACGTTCAGCTACCGCTCGAACCCGATGGGCCACGACTGGCCCGAGGGCTTCTCCGAGGTGCCGTTGCTGACCGGGATCGATGGGCACACCGCGCGATTCCAGGACGGCAGCACCCGCGAGGTGGACGCGATCGTCCTGTGCACCGGGTACCGCCACCACTTCCCGTTCCTGCCCGACGAACTGACGCTGAGGACGAACAACCGCCTCTACCCGCGGGACATCTACAAGGGTGTCGTCTCACAGGCGAATTCGCAGTTGTTCTTCCTCGGAATGCAGGACCAGTACTTCACGTTCAACATGTTCGACGCCCAGGCGTGGTACGTGCGTGACGTCATTCTGGGCCGCATCGAATTGCCCGACCACGAAACTCGCGAGCGCGATATCGACGAGTGGCGCGCACGCGAGGAAAATCTGGGGTCAGCCGCCGAGGAGATCGATTTCCAGGCCGCCTACATTCGCGACCTGGTGGATCGAACCGACTACCCCGAATTTCATGTCGAAAAGCAGGGTGAGCTCTTCAAACGGTGGAAGAAGGACAAGAAGAGCGACATCATGGGCTACCGGAATTGCAGCTACACCTCGACGCTGACCGGTACCGTCGCACCGCCACTGCACGACGAGTGGATGAATATCCTCGACGATTCCGCGGAATCGTTCCTGAACAATAATTTCGGAACTACCGATACCGCAGCTCCGCGCAAGGTGACGCCGATCGGCCCGCGCTTCGCGCGACCGCATCGCGCGCGGTCGGAGCATTCGTCCGAACTCTCGGGCTGATCCCGCCCGAGACGCGGGGTCACGAACTCCCTGCCGGAACCCCGGCGGGGAGTTCGCGCATGTCCACCGCGACCACGGGGCGGATCGGCTTGGCATCGGTCCCGCAACTCGCCGGCCGCGCCGGAAGTTCACGCTGTTCGGTGACGACCCGCCACCGCCGGCCGTCGCGGTGCGTCACGACGAGTTCGTCGCCGCCCTCATCGACGGTGAGATCGTCGACACCGGCGGCGACATCCTGACGCACCAGCACCTCCGCGGACTGCCCGCGCGGCCCCCAGTAGCTGCGGCCGCGCAGTCCCGGCAGGTACACCTCCCCCGCCGCGGCCGCGTGGACCGCCGACGTGCTCTCCTCCGGGGTGAGCCGACCGTAGGTGTTGCCGCTGGGCAGCAGGATCATCGACGGCGCGAACCGGTGGCCGCCCGTGTGCGAGCATTCCCACACGACGTCCCCGAACTCCGCTGCCAACGTGGCCGCGACCGGGCGGCCGAGCACGGCGCAGCACTGATCGCGCTTGCCGTGCGCACACACCAACACGAGCGGCCCCGTGACGCGTTCACCCAGCCCCGGTGCGGGACCGGACACCAGGGTCAGATCGATGTCGAGCAGCCCGGCGACGTCCCCGATCACGAGCCGCTCGCACCAGGAGTTGTCCGGATCCGAGTTCGCCAGCAGCACGGTCCGCCCGTCCCGCACGTACTCGGAGCGCCCCGGACGGCGGATGAACATCACCCGGACCCCGGCAGCGTCGGCGCGCCGGGACAGTTCGTCCGCGAGTTCCCTCCCCAGCGCGGTGCCGTCCAGCACGTCGCGCCCCCACGCGCCCGGGTACTCGACGCAGACCCAGCCGGTCACATGCGCCGCGGTCCCGGGGAGGGGTTCGTCCGCGGACAGCACGGAGCACGTGAAGGGGCCAGCCTGGGGAACCGATTGACTCACCCCGCCATTGTGTACCGGCGCTCAGCCGTGGAACTTGCGGCCCTCGGCGAACTGCTCGACGAATGTCGCGATCCGGCGGGCCCGGGTCTCGGGCCGCTTGGCGTCCTGGATCCGGTACAGCGCCGCGAACCGGTTGCGGCTGTCGAGGGCCGCGAAGAACGCCTCGGCCGCCGGGTTCGCGGCCAGCGCGGCGGCGAAGTCCTCCGGCACCTGGGCATCCTTCGACCCCGCGTACGCCCGCTCCCACCGGCCGTCGGCCTTGGCCGCCTCCACCGCGGCCAGTCCCGCCGGCTCCATCAGCCCGCGCGCGATCAGCGCCTCGACGGCCTCACGGTTCCGCTTGGACCACGGGCTGCGCGCCCGACGGGGTGTGAAGCGCTGCAGCCGGAAGTCGTCGTCCAGCCTTCGGGCCTGGCTGTCGATCCAGCCGAAGCACAGTGCCACCTCGACGGCCTCGGCATAGGTCACCGACGTGTGCGCCGACCCCTTCTTCGCGAGCTTCAGCCACACACCGGGAGACGTGGAGACGTTGTCGCGCAACCATTCCCGGAACGCGGCCTGGTCGGCGAAGTCACCGACGGTCAGTTCCTCGGCCACGTCAGCGTCCTCTCCACACCCGGACGAAGCCCCGCGCCAGGTAGGCGAAAGTGCCGAGCCCGAGCACCCACTTCGTGGTACTGACCGCGGTCGTGGTGCGGATGGTGGCGTCGGTGATCCGGTCGCGGTGGTCGAGCAGGTACAGGCCGGCGACGTTCTCGATGTAGTCGCCCGCGGCCGCCACGACAGGCGCGGTCAGGAGCACGCGTTTGGTCGTCGGCGGCAGCGTCGCGAGTTCGTCGAGGCGCCGGACTCCGGCCCGCAGCGCCGCCGCGTAGACGATCGGGTGAACGAAGTCCGGGTAGAAGTGGCTGCGGTAGCGCTCGGTCTCGGCGGCGTCCATGCCGTCGAGAACCGCGGTGTAGGCGCGCGCCGACGGCGCCGTCTGCGTCTTCAGCAGCTTCGACCCCACCGGCCCGAGCAGGCGCAGGATGTTGGCCTGCGACACCACGAAGGCGGCGGACCAGGCGATCAGCCTGCCGTTTGCACGAAGTGAACCACCCCGGAAACCCATGCCCCGCATGATGCCACGCGGGAGGGGGATTCAGGGCGCCATCAGGAACGGCAGCACCGCGGATTCGAAGTCGCGGTACCGGTCCCGGTGGATGCTGTGTCCGCATGCGAACGCCACCACCTCGCAGTCCCCGATCGCGTCGACCGCCGCCTCGAGCAGCACCGGATCCACCATGCCGGTCGGGCCGCCCCGCAGGATCAGGGTCTTCGCCTCGATGTCGGCGAGACGCCGCCACCACAGTGGATTCGGCTCGTGGAACTGGGTGAGCGCCGACGCCGTCATCGACCGGTCGAACGCCCACACCGCACGCGGGCTCCGCAGCATGCTGGTGGTGGCGTGCCACAGTTCCACCAGCGACGGCAACCGGCCACCGAAGTTCGGGACCGGGTCGCCGGGCCGCAGCGGCAGCGGCGCCTCCTCGAGCACGAGTCGGCGCACCAGGTCGGGCCGTTCCTGTGCGACCAGCGACACCGCGTGCCCTCCGAGCGAGTGCCCCACCAGGTCGACGCTGTCGAACCCGAGGTCCTCGCACAGGCCGAGGATGTCGTCACCGAACTCGCCGAACAGGTACGACTCGGCGCGGGCACTGCGGCCGTGCCCGCGCAGGTCCACGGCCAGCACCCGTCGGCCCTGCGCCGACACCGACCGCGCGAAACGGTCCCACGTGCGGTTGTCGCCACCCATGCCGTGCACCATGATCACCGGAACTGGATGTGCCACAACCGAACCGGTGGCACCACTGTCGCGGTAGGCGATCGTGTGGCCGCTGCGGCCGACTGTCGTCTCGGTAAGCTGCACGATCATCGAGCGTAGTCGTGCTCCCGCTCGGGAACCGATCGGGTCAGCCGCTGCGGGGCCAGGTTCAGCCGGCGCAGCAACTGCGCATTGGCCGCGACCACGACCGTCGACGCCGACATCAGGATCGCGCCCACCTCCATCGGCAGCACGAACCCGACGGGCGCCAGCACCCCCGCCGCGAGCGGCACCGAGATCACGTTGTAGCCGGCCGCCCAGGCGAGGTTCTGCACCATCTTCCGGTACGTCGCGTGGGACAACTCGATCACCGAGACCACGGCGCGCGGATCGTCGCTGACCAGCACCACCCCGGCGGAGGCGATCGCGACGTCGGTGCCCGCACCGATCGCGATGCCGACGTCGGCCTGCGCGAGTGCGGGCGCGTCGTTGACGCCGTCGCCCACCATCGCGACCTTGCGACCCGACGCCTGCAGTTCCTTGACCTTCGCCCCCTTGTCCTGCGGCAGGACGCCGGCGATCACGTCGTCGATGCCGAGGTCGTCGCCGACCGCCCGCGCGACGGCGTAGGCGTCGCCGGTCAGCATCACGACCTGCACGCCGCGGGCGTGCAGCGCCTCGATCGCGTCGCGGGACTCGGGGCGGATCTCGTCGGCGAGTCCGAGGGCGCCGATCACCCGGCCGTCGCGCAGGACGTGCAGGACGGTCGACCCCTGCTCCGCCCATTCCTCGGACACCGGCAGCGCGGACGCGCCGTGACTGTCCAGCATGCCGGGTCCGCCGACGCTCACCTCGGCGCCGTCGACGGTGGCGGTGACCCCGACGCCGTTGCGGGCCTGGAAAGCGGCGGCCTGTGGGATCCGCAGTTCCCGATGCTCGGCCGCCGCGACGATCGCGCGCCCCAGCGGGTGCTCGCTGTCGCGTTCCACGGCCGCCGCGAGCGCGATCAGGGCGTCCTCGCCCACACCGGGCACGGCGGCCGCCGCAACCAGCGCCGGTTCGCCCTTGGTGAGGGTGCCGGTCTTGTCGAACAGGACGGTGTCGACGGTGCGCATCGCCTCGAGCGCCCGCCGGTCGGTGATCAGCACACCGGCGCGGGCGGCCCGTTCGGTGGCGATCGACACGACGAGCGGGATCGCCAGCCCCAGCGCGTGCGGGCACGCGATGACGAGAACCGTGATGGTGCGGGTGATCGCCTCCTCGGGGGTGCCGAAGATCGACCACACCGCCAATGTGATCACCGCCGCGACCAGCGCGAACCAGAACAGCATCGCCGCCGCCCGATCGGCCAGCACCTGCGCGCGGGACGACGAACTCTGTGCCTCCGCGACCAACCGCTGGATCCCGGCGAGGGCGGTGTCGTCGCCGACCGCGGTGATCTCGACTCGCAACGCCGAGTCGGTCGAGACGGTGCCGGCCACGACCGGGTCCCCGAGTTCGCGGCGCACGGTGCGCGACTCCCCCGTGATCATCGATTCGTCGAGGTCACCGGCGCCCTCGACGATCCGGCCGTCGGCCGGGATGCGCCCGCCGGGGCGAACCATCACGATGTCGCCGGTCACCAGGTCGGCGGTCGAGACGGTGGTGACGGAGCCGTCAGCGCCGACGCGTTCGGCCTCGTCGGGGAGCAGCGCCGCGAGCGAGTCCAGCGCGCTCGACGCCTGTCCCAGCGACCGCATCTCGATCCAGTGCCCCAACAGCATGATGACGATCAGAAGCGCCAGTTCCCACCAGAAGTCGAGATCGTGGCCGAGCACCCCGAGACTCGACCCCCACGACGAGACGAACGCGACGGTGATCGCGAGCGCGATGAGCAGCATCATGCCGGGCTGACGCGCCCGGATCTCGCTCACCGCGCCGGTGAGGAACGGACGGCCGCCCCACACGAACATGACGGTGCCGAGCAGCGGTGAAATCCATTCCACCGCAGGATTGTCCGGCAGCGTGTAGCCGACGAGGTCGGCGAACATCATGTTCGCGCCGACCACGGGGATCGCCAGGAACAGCATGATCCAGAAGAGCCGACGGAACTGAGCGACGTGATCGCCGTGCCCGCCATGGCCCGCATGCCCGGAATGGCCCGAGTGCTCTGAATGACCCGAATGGCCACCCAAATGTTCACCCTCGTGATCGGGAGCGTCCGCCACGTGGTGATCGTGAAGTGCTTCGCCGTGTGGGTTCATACCCATGGAACGTATACCCCCTATGGGTATTCGGCAAGGGTTATTCGTAGATGCCCTCCACCCCCCACCTTCCTCCCTCGCAGATCAGAAGCAATGCCCGCGATTCGGCGAGCAGCACCTGCGCACGCGCGGCGTTCCGCGCCGCCGCGGCGTCCCACCACCGCTCGTCCACCGGCCACGGCCCCGCCCAGCCCTGCACGTCCCATTCCCGGCTCCCCCATCGGAGCCTCGCGGGTGCGGCGGTGAACTCCCCCCGCTCGGTGACGTCCACCGCGCCACCCGAGCGATCCTGCAGCGTCACCGTGGGGGTGTTCGGCAGCACCGTCGACGGCGCCGGTTCGGGCAGCCGCCCCGGCCACGGCGCCGCCGGGTCCGCATCCGGAACCAACTCGTCCCCCAAGGGCACCAACGTGATCCGCTCCATCGGACCACGCCCACCGCTGAGCACCCCCACCCGGACGGACTCGCCGCCGAGCAGACCCTGCACCCGGACCAGCGCCCGCCGGGCCCGCTCGTCCTCCTCCCCGACACCGCCCCACAGCCCCAGCTGCAGAGCCCCGGCCGTGACCACTTCGACCGGTTCCAGGTGCAGCACCGTGATCCCGGCCGTGGGCCGGGACTCGCTGCGACCGGTGAGCCAGCCGTCCAACTGCCACCGCACCCGATCCGCGGTGCCCTCCGGCGTCAGCGGCTCGGCGCACCGCCACGTCCGGACCAGATGCTCGCCGTTCCCGGTGCTCGCCGACACCTGCAGCCGGGTGCACGCCACACCCGCTCCGGACAGCTTCGCGTGCAGACGCTCGGCCATGGCCCGCCCGGCGAACGCCGCCGCGTCGACCCGCTCGATCGGTGGATCGCACTGCTGCTCCACCTCCAGGTCCGGCGGCGGGACCCGGGCCGACGGCGGGCGCTCCGGCTCCCCGCGGGCGGCCCGGTGTGCGAGAACCGCGTCGGCGCCGAACCGCGACGCCACGTCCACCGGCGACAGCGCCGCGAAGGATCCGATGGTGCGCAGCCCGAGTCGGCGCAGCAGATCGACCAGGTCGCCGCGGTCCGGCGCGGCGAGGCTGGGCTCGGCCGCCAATTCGGCGATCGACAGCGGCGCGAGAAACCGGGCGCCGCCCCCGGACGGCACCAGGGCCGCCCGGCGGGCCGCGATCACGGCGGTGGACAGTTCGTCGGCGACGCCGATCCGGCATTCCGCCCCGGCCGCGGCCACCGCGTCGACGATCCGCTCGGCCGCGGCCTCCTCCGAGCCGAAGTATCGGATCGCGCCGCGCGCCGCCAGCACCAGCAGCCCGGGACGCAGGATCTCCACACCGGGAGCCACCTCGTCGACGGCGGCCACCACGGACCCGAACAGCCTCGCGTCGCGATCCGGATCGGATTGCGCCACATGAAGTTCCGGACATCTTGCCTGCGCCTCCCGGCGCCGCAGCCCGCGGCGCACCCCCTGCGACCGCGCCGGCGTCGAGCACGCGATCACCCGATTGGCGTGCAGCACCGCGACCGGGTGCGTCACCGGCAGGTCCGCCGCCGCGGCCGCCGCCACCGCGGGCCAGTCCGGGCACCACACCGCCAGCACCCGCGCACTCATCGCGCCACCGCATCCGGGATCAGCGCGACGGCTTCGGGAACCCACTCGACCCGCCCGCAGCTCGACCGCACGTCCAGGCGCGCGGTCCGCGGCTGGAACGCCCGGCCCTGCGCCCGCACCGACAACCGGACCGAGCACAACCGACCGCGTCCGGCGGACGCGCCGCGGCCCACCCCGTCGTAGCCGTGCACCCGGGCGTCCAACCGGACCTCGGCCCCGCCCCAGTGCCCGTCGGTCACCACCAGCGTCGACTGCTTGCTGCGGGCCCGCGCGACCACGGCCCGGGCCCGCGACGGCGGGACCGAGATCCCGCCCAGCCCCAGCACCACCAGGTCCATGCCGTCGAGGAGCACCGCCGCGACCTCCACGGGGTCCGGTCCGGGGTCCGGCACGAAGGCCAGTCGCCGCAACTGGGCGCCCATCTCGGTGGCCGCGAGCACCCCGAGCCTCGGGTGCCCGATCACCGCGGCGTGCCCACCCGCCTCCGTCACCGCGGCCAACAGCCCGAGCAGCAGCGACGCCGCACCGGAGACCGAGACCACGGAGCCCCGGGGCAGCCCGCCGCGCGGCAGGAGTGTGGCGAGTGGCCCGGGGACGGGAAGCATCCGTTCCGCGATGTCCCCGGCACCGGCCCCGTCCCGGGAGACCGCCTCGCCCCGCGCCGGCACCGCCGCGATCCGTCGGCGCAGATACTCCAGACGCTGCTGACGGGTCAGCCCGGACAGCGGGGAGGCGGGAGGCGTCGGCGGTGACGGTACGGACAGCTGGGCAGGTTCGGTCATATCGGCTCCCCGGGTCACACGTGCTGGTCTCGGAACGTTTCCGTCCCGAGATGGTTCGGCGCGCGGGGAAGACGCGACACACAAGTATTCGAACATTCTTTCGAACACCTCCAGTAAAGCTCCCCCGGGGTCAGCTCGTCAAGCCGAATCCCACCGATCCACTAACCTCGAATGCGTGACTGAGCAGGAACGCAGCCGAGCCGACCGACGAAGCAGAGCGGTCGTCGGGCCGGACTACCTGATGGCAGGCAGGTACCGGCTGCGTTCCAAGCTCGGCGGGGGCGGCATGGGCGCGGTGTGGCTCGCGCACGACACGCTCCTCGACCGCGAAGTCGCCGTGAAACAGGTCACCTCCACCACCGGGCTGAGCGACGCCGAGGCCCGCGAGATCCGGGACCGCGCCCTGCGTGAGGGACGCAACGCCGCGCAGTTGTCGCACGACCACGCCATCGCGATGTACGACGTCGCCGTCGAGTCGGGCGAGCCGTGGCTCGTCATGGAGTACCTGCCGTCCCGCAGCCTCGCCGAGGCGATGAACCTCGTCGACACCCTGCCCCCACTCGAGGTGGCACAGATCGGCGCGCAGATCGCCGCCGCCCTCACTGACGCGCACGCGGCCGGCATCCTGCACCGCGACATCAAACCGGGCAACATCCTCGTCGCCGACCGGGGCGACGCGCTCGGCATCGTCAAGATCAGCGACTTCGGGATCGCGCGCGCGAAGGGCGACGCCCCCAGCGGCAAGGCCGGCGTCATCACCGGCACGCCCGCCTACTTCGCCCCCGAGGTGGCCCGCGGCGACGACCCCACCGAGGCCAGCGACGTCTTCTCCCTCGGCGCCACGCTGTACACCGTGGTCGAGGGGCAGCCTCCGTTCGGGCTCGACAGCGACCCGATCGCGCTGCTGCACCGGGTGGCGAAGGCGGAGATCTACCGGCCCAGCCTCAGCGGGCCGCTCACCGACACGCTGCTGCACATGCTCGAGCCCGATCCGACCCGCCGCCCCACGATGGCGCAGGCGCGGGACGCGCTCGCCGCCGTCGCACTCGGGGCCGACACCGCCGCACCCGGGCAGGCCGGCCTGCTGATGGGCGAGCCCGTCAAGACGGCCGACGGCGCCGTCCCGAACTGGGCGTACCGGTCGGCACCGGCGGCGATTCCCCGACGCCGCCTCGGCTCCACGACTGCCACCGATCTTCCTGCGGTGCAACCGAACACCCCGCTCGGCTCGGTTCCGCGCCCCGCCGGGCGGGCCTGGCTGCGTCAGCTCACCGAGGGGCTGACCGGCCCGCAGGCGCCGACGGACCTGCGCGGCAGGATCGTCGCGGCCGCACCGCTCGCGATGGCGGTGATGGTCGGCATCATCGTGCTGGCGTTCGTCGTGGTGTTGATCGTCGCGCTGGCGCTGTGAGCCGGGCCGCGGGCCTCAGTCGATACGACGCCGGTGCGCCCACCGCGTGAGCGCATTCCGGTTGGACTGCTGCGTCTTTCGCAGCACGTTCGAGGCGTGGGTCTCGACGGTCTTCACCGAGATCACCAGTTCCTCCGCGATCTCCCGGTAGGTGTAGCCGCGGGCGAGCAGTCGCAGCACCTCGAGTTCCCGCGGGGTGAGCGAGTCGAGTTCCGGATCCAGCGGCGGCTCCGGCACACTCGACCGTCCGGTGAACGAGTCCAGCACGAACCCCGCGAGCCGCGGACTGAACACCGCGTCGCCGCCGGCCACCCGTCGCACCCCGTCCGCGAGTTCGGCACCGGAGATCGTCTTGGTCACGTAGCCGCGGGCGCCGGCCCGAATGACCGCGATCACGTCCTCGGCGGCGTCGGACACGCTGAGCGCCAAGCACACCGGGCCCGAGTCGATCCCGTTCAGCACCGCGACACCACCACCGTCGGGCATGTGGACGTCGAGCAGCACCACCTGCGGGCGCAGCGCATTGATGCCGGCGATCGCCTCGGCGACGCCACCGGCCTCGCCGACGACCTCCATGTCGGACTCCCGGCCGAGTTCGGCACGCACCCCCGCCCGGAACACCGCATGGTCGTCCACGAGGAAGACACGAAACTTGTCGGGGGCAGGCGAAGGGGAGGCCGGGAACGTCACGGCCCCAGATTAGGACATCGCGTCGGGCTCTCCCGCGACCTCCTCCGGCGCCGAGTCGTCGGCGGTTGAGTCGTCGACTGGGCGCGGCATGTGGATCCGCACCTCGGTGCCCTTCCCCGGCGTCGACCGCACCTCGACGCGTCCACCACGACGCTCGATGCGGGCGCGGATCGACTTCGCCAGCCCCTGCCGGTCCTCGGGCACCGAGTCGGGGTCGAACCCGACGCCGCGGTCGCGCACGAAGATGCTCACCTGGTCACGTTCGGTCTCCGCGTACAGGTCGATGCTCGACACACCCGAGTGCTTGGCCGCGTTGACGAGGGATTCCCGGGTGGCGCCGAGCAGCGCGGTGAAGCACTCCCGCGACAGCCCCGAGCCCTCCTTGCCCTCGGTGGCGAGCGCGACGTCACCGACGGTGACGGGGCGCACGGTGACACCGTGCTGGTCCTCGACCTCGCCGGCGATCGTCTGCAGCGCCTCCGACAGGCTCGTGTGTGCCGTCTCCCCGCCGCCGAACAGCCACCGGCGCAGCTCGCGCTCCTGACCGCGCGCCAGCCGCGCCACCTCGTGGGGCGAGTCCGCCTGCTTCTGGATCAGCGCGAGTGTCTGGAGCACCGAGTCGTGCAGGTGCGACGCGATCTCCTCGCGTTCCTCGTTGCGGATGCGCGCGGCGCGCTCCTCGCCGAGTGCCCGCCACAGCTTGAGCCACAGCGGCACCGTGAGCAGACCCGCCCCGACGAGCGTCACGACCACGGCCAGCAGGGACGACCGCAGTGCGTCGATGTCGACCTGCGCGAGGATCACCACGCCGAGGCCGGTGACGATGAGCGTGACACCGCCGAGGACCCGCGCCCACGTGAGCACCGTCGGGCGGTGCGGCAGTCCGAGGACCGAGCGCGACCCGTCGGTGTCGAACTCGCGCCACACCAGTGCGGCGCCCACCGCGACCACGATGAACGGGGTGACGACCGATGCCGCCGTGCCGTCGATCAGCCAGCTCAGGCTCGCCGCGGCGGCCAGACCGATGACGGCGAGGCCCATGGCCCGACGCCGCTCGGCGGCACTCGGCCGCTCGGTGTCGGTACCGGGCGGCGTGAAGATCCAGAGCAGCCCGTAGGCCACGATGCCCGCGCCCGCCAGCGACGCGAGCAGCGTGAACGCGACCCGCACCTTGAACACGTCGACGCCCAGATGATCGGCGATCCCGCCGGCGACACCGCCCACGATCCGACCCCCGACCCGACGCTGCAGCTTCGGGTAGAGAGTTTCGTCCGCGGCGGGAGCGGGAACCGCCGACAGCGCGGGGGTCACCGCCGGGTTCGCCGGCTCGTTCGGATCGACCAGAGGGTGCACAGTCCGATCCTGGCACGGTTGGCTCGATGCGACATCAGGGCCCGACCCTGAGATAGACGGTCTCCGAGACTGCGGTTCAGGGAAAGATCAGGGTAGTTCCCGATGGTCCGACCGGCATCGTCCACGTCAGGATTGATGCATGACGACTGGGACCTTCTCGGATCAGCTTCACGACCTCTGGCGGACCCGCCCACTGAGGCTGCCGCAGCAGGGGCACATCGCCGGCGTCGCCGCCGGGATCGGCCACCGATACCGCGTCGACCCCATCCTGGTGCGGGTCGCGTTCGTGGTGTCGACGATCTTCGGCGGTGCGGGCATCATCCTGTACCTCGCCGGCTGGCTGCTGCTCAGCAAGCCCGGCGACCAGGTGTCGCCCGCCGAATCGTTGCTGGGCCGGGGCCGCAGCTCCCAGTCGGGCACCAAGACGGTGGTGCTCGTCGTGGCGCTCGCGATCGCCCTGAGCACGATCGGTCCGATCGGGTTCGGCATGGGCGGATCCGTCCTCCTGAGCTTCGCGCTGATGCTCGGCGGCCTGTGGCTGCTGTACCAGCGGGAGCCGGTTCCCCCGGCACTGCCGGCGAGCGTCACGCAGACCACGGCGGGCTATCCGGTCACGTCGTTCCAGACCGCCCCGGCGGCGGCGTACCCGCCACCCGCCTACAGCCCGTACACGCGATTGCCCGACCACTACGAACCCGAGCCTGCTCCCGCGGAGAAGTCGACCGGCGGCACCACCGACGCGGACACGGGCGCGAGCACGGACTCGACGTCCCCGACACCGCCGGCATGGGATCCGCTCGGCGTCGCACCGTTCGCGTGGGACCTACCGGAACCCGCCCGCACGGCGGAGCCGCCGGCCGAGCTGCCGCGCAAGCCCCGCAGCCGATTCACGTCGGTCGTCCTCGGGCTCGCCGTCCTGGCCGCGGCCGCCGCGGTAGCGGTGTCCGCCGCGGTCGGCTCGGAGTGGTTGTCCCCCGCCCGGATCGGCGCGATCTCCCTCGCGGTGATCGGCGTCGGGCTCGTCCTCGGCTCCTTCCTGCGCCGCGGGTACGGGCTGCTCGTGGTCACCTTCCCGCTCCTGGGGTTCGTCGTGCTGGCATCGATCGTCGGGCCGTTGAACTGGGACGAGTCCAAGGTCGGTGAACACGTGTGGACCCCGACGTCGCTGCCCGAACTCGCCCCCGTCTACGAGGGCACCGCCGGCGACTTCACGCTCGACCTCACGCACCTCGACCTGACCACGAATCGCGAGGTCCGGATCGACGGCAAGGTCGGCAACTACACGGTGATCGTGCCGGAGAACATGAACGTCAAGACCGACTGCTCGGTGACCGTCGGCGACAAGAATTGCATCGGCGACGGGTTCGTCGACGGCGGCGCGGACGGCACCGCCGGTCCGGTCCTGAACCTGAAGATCCACAACAAGGTCGGAGAAGTGAGGGTCTACCGTGGCTGAATTCGCTGACACCCCGGACACCGGCGCCGACGGCACCGACGAGCAGTCCACCGCCAAGGCGTCCCGCGGGCCCTCCGTGGGGCTGCTGCTCGCCGGCCTGGCCGCGCTGCTGGTCAGCGCGTGGGCCCTCGTCGGCCCCTTCTCCCTCGAACCGCTCGCGAACCTCGAGTTCCACTGGCTGTTCGTGATCATCGCCGTCGCGATCGGCGCGGCCCTGGTGTTCGCGCCGGGCCGGCGCCGCTGACCTCCCGGAACGACGAGGGCGCCCCGGCCGGATGGCCGAGGCGCCCTTCGTCATTCGGGGATCACTCCCACTCGATCGTTCCCGGCGGCTTGCTGGTGACGTCGAGCACGACGCGGTTGACGTCCGCGACCTCGTTCGTGATGCGGGTGGAGATGCGCTCGAGCACCTCGTAGGGCAGACGCGTCCAGTCGGCGGTCATCGCGTCCTCACTCGACACCGGGCGCAGCACGATCGGGTGACCGTAGGTGCGGCCGTCGCCCTGGACGCCGACGCTGCGGACGTCGGCCAGCAGCACGACGGGGCACTGCCAGATCTGGCCGTCCAGACCGGCGGCGGTGAGCTCCTCACGGGCGATCGAGTCCGCGTGACGCAGGATCTCGAGACGCTCCTGCGTGACCTCGCCGATGATGCGGATGCCCAGGCCCGGACCGGGGAACGGCTGACGTCCGACGATCTCCTCGGGCAGACCCAGCTCGCGGCCGACGGCGCGCACCTCGTCCTTGAACAGCAGACGCAGCGGCTCGACCAGCTTGAACTGCAGGTCCTCGGGCAGACCACCGACGTTGTGGTGGCTCTTGATGTTCGCGGTGCCGGTGCCGCCGCCGGATTCGACGACGTCCGGGTACAGCGTGCCCTGGACGAGGAAGTCGACGGTCTCGCCCTGCGCGGCGCTCTCGCCGAGCACCTCGGACACCGCGCCCTCGAAGGAGCGGATGAACTCGCGGCCGATGATCTTGCGCTTGGTCTCCGGGTCGGACACGCCGGCCAGCTCGCGCAGGAACGTCTCGGAGGCATCCACCGTGACGAGGCGGGCACCCGTTGCCGCGACGAAGTCCTTCTCCACCTGCTGGCGCTCGCCGGCACGCATCAGGCCGTGGTCGACGAACACGCAGGTGAGGCGGTCGCCGATCGCGCGCTGCACGAGCGCGGCGGCGACGGCGGAGTCGACGCCACCGGACAGACCGCAGATGGCCTTGCCGTCGCCGACCTGCTCGCGGACCTGCTCGATGAGCGAGTCGGCGATGTTCGCGGCCGTCCACGCACCCGGGATCTCGGCGATCTCGTGCAGGAAGCGGCTGAGCACCTGCTGACCGTGCGGCGAGTGCAGGACCTCGGGGTGGTACTGGACGCCGGCGAGCTTGCGGGCGCGGTCCTCGAACGCGGCGACCGGCGCACCGGCGCTGGACGCGGTGACCTCAAAGCCCTCGGGCGCGGCGGTGACGCCGTCACCGTGGCTCATCCACACCGGCTGGGTCGCCGGCAGGCCGTCGTGCAGGACGCCACCCGTGACGGTCATCTCGGTGCGGCCGTACTCGCGTCCACCGGTGTGCGCCACGGTTCCGCCGAGGGCGTTGGCCATCGCCTGGAAGCCGTAGCAGATACCGAAGACGGGAATACCCAGGTCGAACAGGGCGGCGTCGAGCTGCGGCGCACCCTCCTCGTAGACGCTGGACGGGCCACCCGACAGGACGACCGCGAGCGGCTTCTTCGCCGCGATCTCCTCGACGGTCGTGGTGTGCGGCACCACTTCCGAATACACCTTCGCCTCACGTACGCGGCGAGCGATCAGCTGCGCGTACTGGGCGCCGAAGTCGACGACGAGAACCGGCCTGTCCTGCTGGGTTTCTGACACCTCCACAGTCTAATATGCGCAGCTCCGACGCCTTCCCCGGCCTAGGCGACCCCGCTGTCCGCCCCGGCGTCCTTCGTCTGACCACCACGGATCTCGACGATCGGCAGGGTCAGGGCGGCGGGCGCACCCGCGGGGACCACCGGCTTGCTCGGCGCGACGGCCGCGACGCGCTGGTACGGCGCGCCCTGCGCGGGCCGGGTGTCCTGCTCCCCCTTGTTCGGCCAGAGGGACGCAGCCCGCTCGGCCTGCGCGCTGATCGTCAGCGACGGGTTCACGCCCAGGTTGGCCGACACCGCGGCACCGTCGACGACGCTGAGCGTCGGGTACCCGTACACGCGGTGGTAGGGGTCGATCACGCCGTGGTCGGCGTCGGCGCCGATCGTGCAGCCGCCGAGGAAGTGCGCGGTGAGCGGGATGTTGAACACCTCGCCCCACGTGCCCCCGGCGACGCCGTCGATCTTGTCGGCGATGCGGCGGGTCGCCTCGTTGCCGGCCGGGATCCACGTCGGATTCGGCTCGCCGTGCCCCTGCCTGCTGGTCACCTTGCGGCGGCCGAGGATCCCCCGCTTGGTGTACGTGGTGATCGAGTTGTCGAGGTTTTGCATGACGAGCGCGATGATCGTCCGCTCGCTCCAGTCCTTGACCGACAGCATCCGCAGCATCTGCACCGGATTGCGCGCGATCGTGCCGAGCAGCTTCACCCAGCGCGGGGTGCGACCGCCGCCGTCGGTCATGAGCGTCTGCAGCAGGCCCATGGCGTTGGAACCCTTGCCGTAGCGGACCGGCTCGATGTGGGTGTCGGACGTCGGGTGGAACGACGACGTGATCGCGACGCCGTGGGTGAGGTCCATCGCCGGATCGACCTTCATCTTCCCGGCACCGACGATCGACTCGGAGTTGGTGCGGGTGAGTTCGCCCAGCCGCTCCGACAGCTTGGGCAGCGTGCCGGTGTCCTTCATCTTGTGCAGCAGGTGCTGGGTGCCCCACGTGCCGGCCGCGACGACAACGTACTTCGCGGTGTAGGTCTTGTGGTTCTTGCGGACCTTCGCCCCGGTGCGGCGGGTCACGACGTCCCACGTGCCGTCCGACGCCTCGTGCAGCGACTCGACGGTCGTCATCGGGACGATCGTGGCACCGGCCTTCTCGGCGAGGCCGAGGTAGTTCTTGATCAGCGTGTTCTTGGCGCCGTGCCGGCAGCCGGTCATGCACTCGCCGCACTCGATGCAGCCGGTGCGGGCGGGACCGGCGCCGCCGAAGTACGGGTCCGAGACGGTCTTGCCGGGCTCGCCGAAGAACACCCCGACCGGGGTCTGGATGAACGTGTCGCCCACGCCCATGTCCTCGGCAACCGACTTGATGACCTCGTCGGCGGGCGTCATGTGCGGGTTCTGCACGACTCCGAGCATCTTGCGCGCCTGCTCGTAGTGCGGCGTGAGTTCGGCGTCCCAGTCGGTGATGTCGCGCCACTGCGGGTCCTGGAAGAACGACGACGGCGGCTTGTACAGGGTGTTGGCGTAGTTGAGCGAGCCGCCGCCGACGCCCGCTCCCGCGAGGATCAGGACGTCGCGCAGCAGGTGCACGCGCTGGATGCCGTAGCACCCCAGGGCCGGCGCCCACAGGAAGCGCTTGAGATCCCAGCTGGTCTTGGCGAAGTCCGAGTCGGCGTAGCGCCGCCCCGCCTCGAGCACACCGACCTTGTAGCCCTTCTCCACCAGCCGGAGCGCGGTGACGCTGCCGCCGAATCCGGAGCCGACGATGAGCACGTCGTAGTCGGTCGCGCGCTGCTTACCCATGGGATACCTCCACCGGAGAACCAGATTTGTTACTCGCCAGTATGCACCGCCTACCTGTGACTCGAGCCACAAGGGTGCCCTAACTGTAACCACCGGTCGCACGAACGGTGGCGGTTCCCTGAAACGCCTGTGGCCGAATGTCACACCGGTTCAGTCGGACTGAACGGATGTGACATTCGGCCACAGGGACGAAGGGGTCCGGCGGGGATCAGGCCCGGACGCTCAGACCGACCTTCTGGAACTCCTTGAGGTCGGAGTAACCCGACTTCGCCATCGAGCGACGCAGGCCGCCGACGAAGTTGAGCGAACCGTACGGATCGTCCGACGGCCCGTTGAGCACCTGCGCCAGGCTCGGACGCTCCCCGTACGAGACGGGCAGCAGCGAGCCGCGCGGCATCGACGGGTGCGCGGCCGCCGACGGCCAGAACCAGCCGCCGCCCGGAGCCTCCTGCGCGACCGCGAGGGGCGCACCGAGGACCGCCGCGTCGGCACCGCACGCGATGGCCTTCGCGAAGTCGCCCGACGTCGTGATGTCGCCGTCGGCGATGACGTGCACGTACCGGCCGCCGGTCTCGTCGAGGTAGTCCCGGCGGGCCGCGGCGGCGTCCGCGATCGCGGTCGCCATCGGCACGCCGATGCCCAGCACCTCGTTGGTGGTGGTGGCACCCTCGGTGGAGCCGTAACCGACGATCACGCCGGCCGCACCGGTCCGCATCAGGTGCAGCGCGGTGCGGTGGTCGCTCACGCCGCCCGCGATGACCGGGACGTCCAGCTCGGAGATGAACGTCTTGAGGTTCAGCGGCTCGCTCTCGCCGTGCGCCACGTGCTCGGCCGAGATGATCGTGCCGTGGACGACCAGCAGGTCGATGCCGGCCTTGACCAGCTCCGGAGTGAGCGCGCGGGCATTCTGCGGGCTGACCCGGACGGCGGTCGTGACGCCGGCGTCACGGACCTGCGCGACGGCGGCGGCCAGCAGACCCGGCTGCAGCGGCGCGGCGTGCAATTCCTGCAGGCGCGCCACGGCGGCGTCCGGATCGACCTCCTTCTCGGCCAACTCCGCGAGTTCGGCGAGCTTGGCCTCGACGTCGGGATGCCGACCCCACAGGCCCTCACCGTTGATCACACCGAGGCCGCCGGCCTTGCCGAGCTCGATCGCGAACGACGGCGACACCAGCGCGTCGGTCGGATGAGCCAGCACCGGGATGTCGAAGCGGTACGCATCGATCTGCCAGGCCGTCGACACCTCCTTGGAGGAGCGGGTCCGGCGAGAGGGAACGATGTTGATGTCGTCCAACTCGTAGGTGCGTCGGGCAGTCCTGCCCATGCCGATTTCGACGAGGTCGCGCACGCGCGCCCCTTTCTCGATTGTGTTGTGTGGTGCTTAGCGGGCTGCGTAGTTGGGCGCTTCGACCGTCATCGTGATGTCGTGCGGGTGGCTCTCCTTGAGGCCCGCCGCGGTGATCTGGACGAACTGCGCCTGCTGCAGCTGCTCGATGCTGGCGGATCCGGTGTAGCCCATGGCCGCGCGGAGACCGCCGGTGAGCTGGTGGATCACCTGCGACAGCGGACCCCGGAACGGGACCCGACCCTCGATGCCCTCCGGGACGAGCTTGTCCTCGGCGAGGACGTCGTCCTGGAAGTAGCGGTCCTTGGAGTACGACTTGCCCTGGCCGCGGCCCTGCATCGCGCCGAGCGAGCCCATGCCGCGGTAGCTCTTGAACTGCTTGCCGCCGACCAGGATGAGTTCGCCGGGCGACTCGGCGGTGCCCGCGAGGAGCGAGCCGAGCATCGCGGTGGACGCGCCGGCGGCGAGCGCCTTGGCGACGTCACCCGAGAACTGGAGTCCACCGTCAGCGATGACCGGGACACCGTGAGCGGCGGCGGCCGCAGTTGCTTCCAGGATGGCGGTGATCTGCGGGGCGCCGACACCCGCGATGACACGCGTGGTGCAGATGGAGCCGGGGCCGACACCGACCTTGACGGCGTCCGCACCGGCCTCGACCAGCGCCAGCGCGCCGGACCGGGTCGCGACGTTGCCGCCGATGAGCTGGACGCGGTCGCCGATCTCGCCCTTGAGTTTGGTGATCATCTCGAGCACGCCACGGGAGTGGCCGTGCGCGCTGTCGACGACGAGGACGTCGACACCCGCGTCCGCGAGCGCCATGGCGCGGGTCCAGGCCTCGTCTCCGACACCGACTGCGGCGCCGACCAGCAGGCGGCCGTCGCGGTCCTTGGTGGCGTTCGGATGCTGCTCGGTCTTGACGAAGTCCTTGACCGTGATCAAGCCGGTGAGCTTGCCGTGGCCGTCGACGATCGGCAGCTTCTCGATCTTGTGGCGACGCAGCAGGCCGAGCGCGACCTCGGCGGTGACACCCTCACGCGCGGTGATCAGCGGCGCCTTGGTCATCACCTCCGCGACCTGACGGTTCTGGTCGACCTCGAACCGCATGTCGCGGTTGGTGATGATGCCGACGAGCTGCCCGGCGTCGTCCGTGACCGGCAGACCCGAGATGCGGAAGCGCGCACACATCGCGTCGACCTCGGCGAGGGTGTTCGTCGGCTTGCACGTCACCGGGTCGGTGACCATGCCGGCCTCGGACCGCTTGACGGTCTCGACCCACCCGGCCTGCGCCTCGATGGACGAGTTGCGGTGCAGGACACCCATGCCGCCGGCGCGCGCCATGGCGATGGCCATACGAGCCTCGGTGACGGTGTCCATCGCGGAGCTGACGAGCGGGACGTTGAGACGGATGTCGCGGGTCAGCTGGGTCGAGGTGTCGACCTGGTTGGGAACGACGTCCGATGCCGCCGGCAGCAGCAGCACGTCGTCGAAGGTGAGACCCAGCATCGCAACCTTGTTCGGGTCGTCTCCCCCGGTGTGCACGTGCCCTGCGGAACTACTCATGCGGCTCGGGCCCTCCATGAAGCGTCGATCGAGTAAAGGAAGTAGCGGCGGGCGGCGCGACCGTGAGGCGGTGGCGTCCACCCGTCCCGAGACCATGGTATCGGCTCGCCCGAACAGGCACACGAGCGCTCCCGGCGACTCACCGGGCGCTATCAGCTAGCGCAGACCGGGCTGACCTGCGTACCGTGGTCTTGTGCGCGATCAACTGCCTCCCGGTCTCCCGCCGGACCCCTTCGCCGGCGACCCCGCCGACCCGTCCGCCGCGCTCGATGCGATCGAGCCGGGACAGCCGCTGGATCCCCACGAGCGCCTCGCCGTGGAGGAGGACCTCGCCGACCTCGCCGTCTACGAGGCGCTGCTCGGCCACCGCGGAATCCGCGGGCTGGTCGTGTGCTGCGAGGACTGCCAGCAGGACCACTACCACGACTGGGACATGCTGCGCGCGAACCTGCTCCAGCTCCTGGTCGACGGCACGGTCCGCCCGCACGAGCCGGCATACGACCCGTCGCCCGACGCGTACGTGACGTGGGACTACTGCCGCGGGTACGCGGACGCCTCGATGAACGACGCGCTGCACGGCGACAGCTTCGACCTCTGAGACAGACCGCACACACGAACAACGACCACGGCCCGGCAAGGAAACTTGCCGGGCCGTGGTCGTTTCGTACGGTCTCGAGTGCGGGCGGGGTCAGCCGGTCGGCGACGGCGTCGTACCGCCGACCGATCCGCTCGTCGCTTTTGTGGTCGACGTCGCAGGAGGCGTCGTCGTCGTGGTGGTCGGCGACGGCGTCGCCGACGAGGACGAGGCGGGGGGTTGCGCCGCGGTCGATGTCGCGGATGCGGACGTCTCGGGCGCGGTGGGCGTTCCGGGGACGCTCGACGACTCCGGGGCGGACGTCGCACCCGGTCCCGTCATCATCATCGTCGAGTCCGGCACGGACGAGGACTGCTCGCCGGCTGACGACGCGGGCTGCTCCTCCACCGGCGTGGTGGGCGGCGGGGGTGGCGGCGGCACCGTCTTCTCGAGTTGCGTCAGGAGCCGATCCCGCCACCCGTTCAACTCGTCACGGGTGCTCGCCTCGTTGACGTCGCCCGTGCGGGCAGCGGCGGAGTCGAGCTTGGCCTTGGCACCGGCCGTGTCGCCCGATGCGATCAGCCGCTCGGCCTCCTCGAGGTTGGAGGTCGTGTCGATCTTCGCGACGGTCGAGGCCGCACGCTCGGTGAAGACGACCTGTTTGACGCCCCACAGCGGATCGCCGGGTTCGGCGTTGTAGGAGAAGATCGTCATCCCGCCCATGGCGATCGCGACGACCGCCGCCGCGGCCGCGATGGGACGAAGCAACCGGAGTTGGCTGCGGCCCGATCGGGTGCGCGTCGAGAGGGATCCCTGAGCCTCGAGTTCGCGGTGGACGCGCTCGACGATGTCGTCGAGGTCCGGCTCGGCGGGCATCGGCTGCGCGAGGATCTCGGTCCGCCAGTTCGAGAGTAGAGCCGCGACCTGGTATTCCTCGGGACTGTCGGTCGCGACGGGATCGCCGCCGGCGATCGCGTCGATCAGCGCGTCGTCGCGGCGCACCGCCGAGACGTCGACCGGATTGCCGTTCCCGGCGAGATCAGCGTAGGGATCGCTCGGCTCGCCATTGTGTCCCCTAGCCATGTCTCTCACCTGCTCTCGTCACTTCTTTCTTCAACTTCGCGATGGCTCGGTGCTGAGCCACGCGCACTGCACCGGCGGTACTTCCGACCGCCGCCGCCGTCTCCTCGGCGGACAGACCGACGACGAGCCGGAGAACCAGGATCTCGCGGTGCTTCTCGGGAAGCGTTTCCAGCAGCGCGTTCACCTGTCGGCTCGTCTCCGAACTCAGTGCCCGGTCTTCGGGACCGTCTTCGGAGGAAACGACATCTGGTACTTCAGCAACTGGATCGGATTTGTTACGCGCCGCGTTTCGGTGCGCATCTGCAACCTTGTGCGCGGCGATGCCGTAGACGAACGCCATGAACGGACGACCCTGATCCTGGTAGCGCGGCAGCGCTGTCATGACGGCCAGGCACACCTCCTGCGCGACGTCGTCAGGGGACAGGTTCCCCCGCTCCGCGGCTCCGACCCGAGCCCGGCAGTACCGCACCACAAGTGGGCGGATTGTCTGCAAGACCTGGGACAGAGCACTCCGGTCGCCCTGTGCCGCAGCGGCGACGGCGGAGTTCAACTCCTCACCCGTGTTAGACATCGTCTGAGCGAATCCTGGCGTTACAGTGGCACGTCCCCCCAGCCGGGTGTGCTTCCACCTCGCGGCGGAACGTCTGTAAGAGTAACGACAGAGTCCGACCGGTCCGTGCATCGTTCGAATATCCGGCCCTCAATTCGCGAAGCTCCCGCCCCGGTGGACGATCGCAGCTGCGCATTCGTCCCGGACGGCTCGTGCGGCCGCACTCGGGCGCACGCCGTCGATGAGCATCGCGGCCGCCCACCGCAGCGGCAGGAGCCCGTGCGCGCGGCTGTCGGCCTCCACCCGCTCGGCGGTCGCGAGCGCCAGGTCCGGTTCGGGCCGGCCGGTGGCGGCGGCCGCGAACAGTAGCGCCGACTTGATGCGGTGCCGCACGGACGGGCCGTCGGCGGACCGGTCCACGGCGGCCTGCGCATGCGTCGTCGCGGTCTCGAAGTCGCCCGATGCGAGTGCGATCTCGGCGGTCACCCAGTGCAGTCGCACTCGCTGACGCCACAGCCCGTCCACGTCGCCGACCTCCCCGACCTCCCCGAGGTACGCGCCGCAGCGATCGAGCAGCCGATGCCCCAGCGCCAGCCGACCGCATCCGAGCGCGTCCGCCGCGAGTCCGGTCAGCGCGTCGCATCGCGCTTCGTGCCGGAGCGGGTCCTCCCCCGGGTCACCCTCCCGGGTCACCCCGACCAACGCCAGCGCGGCGCCATCGTACTCGGACGCCAGGGCGTGGCCACCCAGTTGCCGCAGCAGCGACGCCTGCGTGCTGGCCGCGAGAGATGCGACCGCCGGCGATGTGGCCGACCGCCGCACCACCTCCAGCTCGGCGCGAGCCTGGGCGTAGCGCCCTTGGCCGCCGAGCGCCACGGCACGCAGCCAGCGTCCGACGGAATCGGGCGGTGCGGGCAGCGGGTTTCGCCCGGGGTCCGGGCCGAACGCAACGTCACGAAGCATCCGAAGATCATCCCACCGATGCACCCGACATCCCGAAACCGATATGGGGCCACCGGCCGCGAAATGCGACCCGCATTTTCCAACTGGACGACCTGTTAAATTTCCGAATCGTGCCGCGACGCGGAGCCCACTCGATTTGCTTCAATTTTGAAGAATATGTGGCCGGCGGGTTAACGGGAATCGCCGAGCAATACTCCCGGGTAACAAAATCGGACATCTCTTTCGGACGATCGTCCAGGTAGGGCACAGCGCTACCAGCACCGACGGCATCGGCCCGCGTACCCGCCACGCAATCACACCTGCTCATCGTTGTAAATGACCAGCTCGTTAATTCTTCGCTTGCCGGATATGTAAATCGCCACTGGACGAAAGTGTTGACGTGATTTCGTACACCCCTTTACGGTTGCCTGTGCGTGACCGATTTTCATTGGTCCCGTCATCCACGGGGGGTGGCGGGCCGCTCGCAGCTTCATCGCGAGCCTGCTGACAGAGGAGTTCTGATGCCTGTTCCTAATCACCTTCCCGGCCCGAATGCCGACATCTGGGACTGGCAGATGCGCGGGCTGTGCCGTGGCGTCGATTCCTCCGTGTTCTTCCACCCGGACGGCGAACGAGGCCGTGCTCGGGCACAGCGGGAGAGCCGCGCCAAGGAGATGTGCCGGCGGTGCCCGGTACTGACCCAGTGCCGCAACCATGCCCTGGCGGTCTCCGAGCCGTACGGGATCTGGGGAGGGATGTCGGAATCCGAGCGGGAGATGCTGACCAGGCAGTCTCGCCGCCGGATCGCTTGAGGGGATCGCGTCGTCACCGGTAGGTGACGGGCACACGAAAACGCGAAGGTCCCCGGACGAATTCGTCCGGGGACCTTCGCGTTTCGGCGAGTGCCGAGGAGATCAGTGGGCGTGGCCGTGGCCGGTGTCCGCTGCTTCCTCGGTGGGCTTCTCGACGACGGCACTCTCGGTGGTGAGCACCATCCGTGCGACGGAGGCCGCGTTGACGACCGCCGAGCGGGTCACCTTGACCGGGTCCACGACACCGTCGGCGAGCAGGTCGCCGTAGGTGAGGGTCGCGGCGTTGAAACCGTGGCCCTTGGGCGCCTCGGCGACCTTGCTGACCACGACGGCACCGTCGAGGCCGGCGTTGGTGGCGATCCAGTACAGCGGAGCCTCGAGCGCGCTGCGGACGACCTCGACGCCGGTCGCCTCGTCGCCCGAGAGCGACGCCGCGAGATCGGTGAGGACCTGGCCGGCCTGCACGATGGCGGAACCGCCGCCGGGGACGATGCCCTCCTCGACCGCAGCCTTGGCGGCGTTGACCGCGTCCTCGACGCGGAACTTGCGCTCCTTGAGGTCGGTCTCGGTGGCCGCGCCGACCTTGATGACGGCGACGCCGCCGGCCAGCTTCGCGAGGCGCTCCTCGAGCTTCTCGCGATCCCAGTCGGAGTCGGTGTTCTCGATCTCGCGCTTGAGCTGTCCGACGCGGGCCTCGATGTCGGCCTCGGTGCCGGCACCGTCGACGATGGTGGTCTCGTCCTTGGTGACGACGACACGACGCGCCGTGCCCAGCAGGTCCAGGCCCGCCTCCTTGAGCGTGATGCCCATGTCGGAGGTGATCACGGTGCCCGCGGTGACGACGGCCAGGTCCTCGAGGAACGCCTTGCGGCGGTCACCGAAGAACGGGGCCTTGACGGCAACGGCCTTGAGCGTCTTGCGGATCGAGTTCACGACGAGGGTCGACAGGGACTCGCCCTCGATGTCCTCGGCGATGATCAGGACCGGCTTGCCGGACTCGGCGATCTTCTCGAGCAGCGGCAGGAACTCGGGCAGCGAGCTGATCTTCTCGCGGTACAGCAGGATCAGCGCGTCCTCGAGGACGGCCTGCTGCGCGTCGATGTCGGTGATGAAGTAGGGCGACAGGAAGCCCTTGTCGAACTGGACGCCCTCGGTGACGACGAGTTCGGTGTGCAGGGTCGAGGACTCCTCGACCGTGACGACACCGTCCACACCGACGCGGGTCATGGCCTCGCCGACCATCTCGCCGATCTCCTCGTCGCGCGACGAGACGGTGGCGACCTGGGCGATGGCGTTCTTGCCCTCGACCGGGGTGGCGGCCGCGAGCAGAGCCTCGGACACGGCGTCCGCGGCCTTGCCGATGCCGACGCCGAGGCCGATCGGATTCGCGCCTGCGGCAACGTTCTTCAGGCCGGCCTTGACCAGGGCCTGCGCGAGCACGGTGGCGGTGGTGGTGCCGTCGCCCGCGACGTCGTTGGTCTTGGTGGCGACGCTCTTGACGAGCTGCGCGCCGAGGTTCTCGAACGGATCCTCGAGCTCGATCTCGCGGGCGATGCTCACACCGTCGTTGGTGACGGTGGGGCCACCGAATGCCTTGGCGAGCACGACGTGCCGGCCGCGCGGGCCGATGGTGACCTTGACGGCGTCGGCGAGCTGGTCGACGCCGCGCTCGAGCGCGCGCCGGGCCTTCTCGTTGAATTCAATTTGCTTGGACATTGATTCAGCTTCTCCTGGATTTCAGGGCTTCGGCCGGAACGCACTCCGCCCCGGGTCCGATGAGGAACTCCGGGGCGGGAGGCGTGAGGCTTACTTGGCGACGACAGCCAGGACGTCGCGAGCCGACAGGATCAGGTACTCCTGGCCGGCGTACTTGATCTCGGTTCCGCCGTACTTGCTGTAGATGACGGTGTCGCCTTCCTGGACGTCCAGCGGGATGCGCTTCTCGCCATCCTCGTCCCAGCGGCCGGGGCCAACGGCGACGACGGTGCCCTCCTGGGGCTTCTCCTTCGCCGTGTCGGGGATGACCAGGCCGGAGGCAGTCGTCGTCTCGGCCTCGTTGGCCTGGACGAGGATCTTGTCCTCGAGCGGCTTGATGTTCACGCTCGCCACGATGAGCCCTCCACTTTCAGGGGTTCGTTGGGCCCGAGGCTGTTCCTCGGACCACGATCAGTTCAGTCACCACGGTGACTCCTCACGGGTCCCGTCGTCGCGGGTGCCGGGACTCGCTCAGCGTCGACTAGCACTCTATACATGAGAGTGCCAGCACTCAAGGGCGGCGTGCGCCGGAGCCCCGCGCCGGAACACGAAAGTGGCGCCGGAGGATTGCTCCGACGCCACTTCCCGGGATCCTCAGTACTGCGACGGCATCTCCAGCACGGCCATCGTGCAGCGCGAGACGCACACCAGCTTGCCCTCGTCGTTCACGATCCTGATCTCCCAGACGTGCGTCCGACGCCCGAGCGCCAGCGGCGTCGCCTCGCCGTAGACCCACCCCGAGCTCACGGGGCGCACATGGTTGGCGTTGATCTCCATGCCGACGCAATGGAACCTTGTGCGGTCCACCGCGAAGATCGAGGCCCAGCTCGCGAGCGTCTCGGCGAACGCGACCGACGCTCCGCCGTGCAGCACCCCCGCGGGCTGCTTGGTCCGCTCGTCGACCGGCATCCGGCCCTTCATCGAGTCCTCGGTCATCTCGGTCAGTTCGATGCCGAGGTTCCGGTTGAGGGTGTCGACGCCCTTCTCGTTGGCGATCTCGACGGTGGGATCGCCGATCCAGATGCTCATGAGACCTTCACCACGACCTTTCCGTTGACGTCACCGTCGATCATGGCCTGGAATCCGGCGTGAATGTCCTGCAACGGGATCACGCGGTCGATCTTCGGCCGCAGGCCGGTCGCCTCCATCATCCGCAGCATCGACACGAGCTCGGCGCGGGTGCAGCCGGTGGAGCCCAGGATGCGCTGCTGCAGGTAGAAGATCCGGGTCAGGTCCGCCGGCGGGTTGGAGCCGGACGTCGCGCCGGCGATGACGATGGTGCCGCCGGGACGCAGCGAACGCATCGAGTGCGCCCACGTCGCCTCGCCGACGGTCTCGATGACGACGTCGACCTTCTCGGGCAGCCGCGCGCCGGCCTCGATCGCGGCGTGTGCACCGAGTTCGAGCGCGGTGGCACGCTTCTCGGCGCTGCGGCTCGCGGCGTACACCTTGGCGCCCGCGGCGGCGGCCAGGCTGATCGCGGCGGTCGCGACACCGCCGCCGGCGCCCTGCACCAGCACCCGGTCGCCCGCCTTGATCTGCGCCTGGGTGAACAGCATCCGGTAGGCGGTGGTCCACGCGACCGGCAGGCAGGCGGCCTCGTCGAACGAGAGCCACTCCGGCTTGGGGATCAGGTTGCGCTTCGGCACCACCAGGTACTCGGCGAAGGCACCGTCGTGCTGCTCCGACAGGAGAGCGCGCCCCGGGTCCAGCGTCTCGTCGCCCATGCCCCCGTCTGCGTCGGCGATCACCGGGTAGACGATCACCTCGTTGCCGTCCTCGTCGACGCCGGCGGCATCGCAGCCGAGGATCATCGGAATCCGGTCGGCCGGGTGACCGACGCCGCGCAGCGTCCACACGTCGTGCATGTTGAGGGCGGACGAACGCACTGCGACCTTGGCCCAGCCGTCCGGAACGACCGGGTCGGGGACCTCGCGGAGCTCGAGTCCGCTCAGCGGATCGTCTGCGTTCTGGGCGACGGCGACGGCTGCGAGCATGGGGTTCTCCTGTGCGGTCGGACACAGCCACCGGGTGCAGCGGCCGTGAAATACGTGTTCGGATAGCCATGTTCGGCGCGGCGCCCCATCGCGCGCGAGGGCGCGTTCCGTACCTCGGCACGACCGCTGGCCCCGGAACTCGAGGTGGCGTTCTCCTGTACGCATGCCAACTGACACCACGGGCGCGCTGCACACGGCGGTACCTTCCCTCGCCGCGCAGCTGGCCGAGGCGGAGCGCACTCGGCAGCCGGTCGCGCAACCCACCTCGTCGTATCCCGACCTGACGGTTGCCGACGCCTACGAGATCCAGCGCCGCAACATCGCGCAGCGGATCGAGGCCGGCGAGCGGATCGTGGGTCGCAAGATCGGACTCACCTCGCTCGCGATGCAGCAGCAGCTCGGTGTCGACCAGCCGGACTTCGGTGCGATCCTCGACACGATGGTGATCGCCCACGAGGGCGAGCAGGCCGCGGACGACCTGGTCGCGCCGCGCGCCGAGGCGGAGTTCACGTTCCGGCTCAGCCGCGACCTGGTTCCCGGCGACGCCCCGTTCACGTTCGAGCAGGTCCGGGACGCGATCGGCGAGGTGATGCTGAGCCTCGAACTCATCGACAGCCGGATCGCCGACTGGAAGATCGGCCTGATCGACACCGTCGCGGACAACGCGTCCAGCGCGCGGCTGGTGGCGGGACCGAGCGTGCCCGCCACCCGGGAACTCCTCGACGCCCTTCCGGAGATGATCCTCACGCTCACCCGCGACGGCGACGACGTCGCCGCGGGCCCCGGCTCGGCGGTACTCGATCATCCGCTCAATGCCATTGTCTGGTTGGCCAATTCGCTCGCCGAGTACGGCGATCATCTGCGCGCCGGGGACCTCGTCCTGGCCGGCGCGGTGCACGCCGCGGTTCCGCTGGCCGCCGGCTCCACATTCGGTGTCAGTTCGCCGGGCCTGCCCGACGTCACCGTCCGCATCGTCTAGATCAAGGGAGACGACACATGTGTACCTCCGACGGAGGCAGCCCGACCACGGGCTCGATCAAGAGGCCGTCCGCCCTCACCAGGTTCGTCGACGTGTCGACGATGGTGGACAGCGACAACGGCTACGTCGATCGCGCGGTCTTCACCGACCAGTCGATCTACCAGCAGGAGTTGCGTCGCATCTTCGCGCCGAGCTGGCTGTTCCTGGGGCACACGTCGCAGATCTCCAAGCCCGGCGAGTTCCTCACCACCTACATGGGTGAGGACCCGGTCATCGTCTCGATGGGCAAGGACCGCAAGATTCGGGCGTTCCTCAACTCGTGCCGCCACCGCGGAGCACGGGTGTGCCGCGCCGACTTCGGCGCCACCAAGAACTTCACGTGCACCTACCACGGCTGGAGTTTCGACACCGCCGGTCAGCTGGTGAGCGTCCCGAACGAGGCCGGCTACCCGGAGTCCTTCGACAAGAAGGACTGGGGCCTGGTCGAGGTCGCCCAGCTCGACACCTACCACGGGCTGATCTTCGCGACGTGGAACCCCGCTGCGCCCCCGCTGAAGGAAGCGCTCGGCGGGATGACCTACTACATGGACGCGATGCTCGACCGCGACCCCGAGGGCACGGTCGCCGTCGGCGGCATCCACAAGTGGGTGCTCGACGGCAACTGGAAGCTGGCGGCCGAGCAGTTCGCCACCGACTGGTACCACGTCAACATGTCGCACGCGTCGGCGCTGATGGTGCTCTCCCCCACCGGCCGCGGACCGAAGACGGAAATCGCCAACACCCCCGGCCGCCAGTTCAGCGACCCGCTGGGGCACGGCGCCGGGTTCCCCACGCACCCGCGCAGCCGCTTCGATGCGCAGCCGGTGCACGAGTACTACGACTACGACGCGCTGCGCGAGCGCCTCGGCGACGAGCGCGTCGAGGGCCCGCTGACCACCGGTCACGCGACTGTCTTCCCCAACTTCTCGTACCTGCCCGTCAACGGCAGCATCCGCGTCTGGCACCCCAAGGGACCGGACAAGATGGAGGTCTGGGCGTGGACCATCGTCGACAAGTCGATGCCCGAGGACGTGCGTGAGGCGCAGCGTCTCTACAACCTGCGCACCTTCGGTCCCAGCGGCATCTTCGAGCAGGACGACGGAGAGAACTGGAGCGAGTGCCAGTCCATCGCAGGCGGTTTCATCACCAACGGTGTGCCGCTGAACTACCAGATGGGCCTGGGCTCCGAGCGCGAGGACGGCGTCTACCCCGGCAAGACCAGCGAGCTGTACAGCGACGCTGCCGGACGCGGTTTCTACCGGCGCTGGGCTGAACTGATGAACACACCGGCATGGCACGAAAAGGGCGCGAAGTGAGCGAGACCATCACCAAGATCAAGGTCGGCGCGGTCGGCGACATCGAGGACGGCGAGGCGCTGGTCGTCGACGCCGAGCAGACGGGCACGGGCGAGCCCATCGCGGTCTTCCACGACGAGGGCGAGTACTTCGCACTCAACGACCGCTGCAGCCACGGCGAGGCGTCCCTCGCGGACGGCTGGATCGAGGGCGGCCAGGTGGAGTGCCCGCTGCACTCGGGCAAGTTCTGCCTGCGCACCGGTTCCGTGCTCTCCATGCCCGCCACCGAGGACGTCGCGGCCCACAAGGTCGAGGTCGACGGCGACGAGATCTGGCTGTACCCCGGCCAGGCCGCCGCCGCGGAGTGACGCGTCCATGAGCACACTCGAGCGCACCCCTGAGCGCATCGTCGTCGTCGGTGGCGGGCTGGCCGGCGTCAGCGCCGCCGGCGAACTGCGTAACCGCGGCTTCGACGGTGAGATCACGCTGGTCGACGGCGGGCCCGCGCCGTACGACCGTCCGCCGCTGTCCAAGGCGTTCATGTTCGGCACCGCCGACGAGTCGGATCTCGCCCTGGCCAAGCCGGATTGGTATGTCACGCAGCGGATCACGCTGTGCACCGGAGCCCCGGTGACGGCACTGAAGCCGGACGAGGGCGTGGTCGAACTCGCGGACGGCACCCGGCTGGACGCGGACGTGACGATCCTGACCACCGGAGCCGGCGCCCGACCCCTGCCGGTGCCCGGCGGCGACCTGCCGCAGGTGCACCTGCTCCGCACGATCGACGACGCCCGCGCCCTCAAGGCCCGGCTCGTCCCCGGTGCACGCCTCGTCGTGATCGGCGCCGGCCTGATCGGCGCCGAAACTGCTTCGGCGGCATTGCAGCTCGGCGCCCAGGTCACGCTGGTCGACCCGACCGATCCGCCGATCGTTCCCGCGGTCGGCCCGGAGATGGCGCGCTACCTGCACGACCAGCACGCCGAGCACGGCATCGCGGTGCACACCGCGGGTGTCACCGAGATCCGGGAAACCGGCGACTCGGTGACCGTCGTGCTCACCACCGGTGAGGAACTTGCCGCCGACGCGGTGCTCGTGGGAATCGGGTCGATCCCCTCGACCGAACTCGCCGAGTCCGCGGGCCTCGACGTCGACGGCGGTGTGCTCGTCGACGAGAACTTCCGCACGAGCCACCCGGCGGTGTTCGCCGCCGGCGACGTCGCTCGCCGCCGCGAGTCCGACGGCACGCTGCACCGGCGCGAAGAGCATTGGGAAGCAGCACAACTGAACGGACGTGCGGTTGCCGCCCGCGTCCTGGGGCAGGAACCCGAGCCCGAGTGCGCGGGTTGGTTCTGGTCCGACCGACACGGCATCCACGTGCAGGGCGTCGGATCGATGACCGCCGAGGGCGAGACCGTGATCCGGCCGCACCCCGACGACGCCGCCCGCCCGCAGATGGTGTTCCGAGTCCGGGGCAACACCCTGGTCGGAGCCGCGTTCATCGACGGCGGTCCCGCAGTGCGGGCCGCGCGCATCATCATCGACCGCGCACTTCCGGTGGATCCGACCGCTCTGGCCGATCCGTCCGTCAATCTGCGCAAGCTCGCCAAAGGATGACTCGACTCATGGCAACCGACACCACCGCGGCCGCCCAGCGGCAGGCCGCTGACGCCGACACCCACTTCCGGGTTCAGCAGTTCTACTTCCACGAGGCCGAACTGCTCGACGACGGCCGCTTCACCGACTGGCTCGACCTGCTCGCGGAGGACCTGCACTACTGGGCCCCGACCCGCAGCAACCGTCTGCGCCGCCAGCAGTCGCTCGCGGTCGCCGCGCGCGGCGAGGCCGCCTTCTTCGACGAGACCCGGGCGAGCCTGGCGTGGCGCATCCGCCGCTTCGACTCGGGCATGGCGTGGGCGGAGGATCCGCCGTCGCGCACCCGGCACCTGGTGAGCAACGTCATCGTCCGACACACCGGCGAGGACGAGCGCGAGATCGGGCAGTGGTACGCGCGTTCGAACTTCATCGTCTACCGCAACCGGCTCGAGCGCGAGGTCGACATCTACTCCGGCGGCCGCGAGGACATCCTCCGCGAGACCGAGAACGGCCTGGTGGTCGCCCGCCGCACGATCCTGCTCGACCAGAACGTGCTGCTGGCCAAGAACATCAGCACCTTCTTCTGATTCTCGTTCCCCCTCGGACGACAAGCGACGATCCTCCCCCAGACACAAGGAGCGCGTGACACAGTGACAACGAATGCAGCGGCGGAGACGGCCGTGACCACCCGCGAGGTCGAGACCTCGCTCGGCACCATCAAGGTGAGCGAGGCCGGCAGCGGCCCGGTCCTGGTGATGCTGCACGGCGGCGGCCCGGGCGCGTCGGCGATCGCCAACTACAGCCAGAACCTGCCGGCGCTGACGCCGCACTTCCGCGTCGTGCTGCCGGACCAGCCGGGCTTCGGCGGCAGCTACCGCCCCTCGGAGGAGGACCTCCAGGAGCGCAGCATCACGCAGATCACCGTGGACGCGCTCATCCAGACCCTCGACGCAATGGGCATCGAGGAGTTCCACCTGATGGGCAACAGCCTCGGTGGTGCCGCCGCGATCGCGCTCGCCCTGGCGATCCCGCACCGCGTCACCCGCCTGGTGCTGATGGCTCCGGGCGGCGGCTGGCTGCCGTTCGGCCCGACGCCGACCGAGGGCCAGAAGGCGATGTTCCGCTACTACAACGGCGGCGGCCCGACCGTGAAGAAGATGAAGGACTTCGTCCGCACCATGGTCGCCGATCCCAAGCAGTTCGACGACGCCAACATCCAGGCCCGCTACGAGGCGTCGCTGGACGAGAGCCACATCGAGTTCTACCACCGCTACAACGCCGCGTTCGCCCGTCGTCACGGTATGGATCCGCTGTGGCGCGACGCCCACAAGATCAAGGCGCCGACGCTGCTGCTGTGGGGCACCGACGACCGCACCATCACGTTCGAGGGCTCGCAGCTGATGCTCAAGCAGATCCCGGACGTGCAGCTGCACGCGTTCAGCCGGTGCGGCCACTGGGTCCAGGTCGAGCGGCAGAAGGAGTTCGAGCGGCTCGTGGTGGATTTCCTGGAGGATCAGTGACCGGGTGGCTCGAGGGCAATGTCGCCCTCATCACCGGCGGCGGCTCCGGGCTGGGCCGGGCCGTCGCCGAGCGGTTCCTCGACGAGGGCGCATCGGTCGTCGTCGCGGACCGCGATCCCGCCAAGCTGAGCGAGCTGCTGGAGGCGGCCGGCGATCGCGCCGACCGCGTCCACACCGTCGAGGCCGACGTCCGGTCCACCGCCGACCAGCATCGTGCGGTCGCCGAGGCGGTCGGGCGCTTCGGTAAACTCGACACCCTGGTGCCCAATGCCGGCATCTGGGACTACCAGCGCAGCATCACCCGCCTGGACGGCGAGGAACTGTCCGCGGCGTTCGACGAACTGTTCGCGATCAACGTCAAGGGCTACCTGCTGGCCGTCGAGGCCGCGTGGCGCGAGCTGGTCAAGACCCGGGGCAGCGTCGTGATGACGCTGTCGAACTCGGCCTTCTACCCGAACGGAGGCGGTCCGCTGTACACCGCGAGCAAGCACGCCTGCCGCGGACTGGTGCTCGAACTTGCCTACGAGCTGGCCCCGAAGGTGCGCGTCAACGGCGTCGCCGCCGGCGGCATGCGCACCGACCTGCGCGGACCCGAATCGATCGGTCTGGCCGACCGCTCGATCGAGGCGTCGTTCGCGCGCAGCGCCACGACGGGCGCCAACCCGTTGCTGCCGCTGCACGACGCCAGCGTCGACCCTGCCGACTTCACGGCGCCGTACGTGCTGCTGGCCTCGTCGGCCAACAGCTCCAACATCACCGGTGCGATCATCCCCGTCGACGGCGGCATCGCCGCCCGCGGGTTCCGCACTGCAGCGGGCGGAGACGATCTGTGAGCACCGAGAAGACCCCTGTCGACATCAGCCCGGCCCGTGCGCTCCAGAACCTGGGCCGGCTGCACGGTGACCGCACGGCGCTGATCTACGAAGACCACACGATCGACTACCGCGACCTGACGACGCGGGTGCACGCGGCGGCGCTCGCCCTCCACGCGTCGGGCATCCGCAAGGGCGACCGGGTGGCCTACCTCGGTCTGAACAGCCCGACGTTCCTCGTGACCTACCTCGCCTCGGCGTGGGTGGGTGCCGTGTTCGTGCCGATCAACTTCCGCCTGGCCGCCGCCGAGATCGCCTACCAGCTGGGCGATTTCGGACCGCGCGTTCTGGTCGTCGAGCCCGGCCACATGCCGGTGGTCGACGAGATCGATCCGTCCGTCCTGCCGTCGCGGATGCTCGCGGTCGACAACGACGACGCGGTGCCGCTGACCGGGGAGCCGTCCGAGCGCTGGGAGCGACTGACGGCCGCCCTCGCCCGCGGCGCGGCCCAGGAACTCACCCTGTCGCCGCTGCCGCGGTATGCAGACGACCTGGCCGCGCTGATGTACACGTCGGGCACCACCGGACGCCCCAAGGGCGTGATGCTCACGCACGGCAACATCTGGTGGAACTCGTTCAACGTGGACTCGGTGGTCGAGACCAGCCGCAGCGACGTCAACCTCGCGGTGGCGCCTCTGTTCCACATCGGCTGCCTCAACTCGTTCACCCTGCGCAGCCTCGCCCGTGGCGGTGCCACGCTGGTGCGCCGCACGTTCGATCCGGCGCGCACGCTCGCCGACATGGTCGAGTACAAGGTCAACACGATCTTCGCGGTGCCGGCGATGTTCTCCGCGATCGCCCAGCTGCCCCATTTCGCCGACGCGGACCTGTCGCAGTTGCGCTCGGCGATCGTCGCCGGCGCTCCCGTGCCGCCGAGCCTGGTCAAGGACTACGGCCATCACGGTGTCGCGCTGCAGCAGGCCTGGGGTCTGACCGAGACCGCGCCGTTCGCGACCTCGCTGCCGCCCGAGCGCACGCTCGAGCGGGCGTCGTCGGCGGGCCTGCCGATGCCGTTCACCGAGATCAAGATCGTCGATCCGGCGACGGGCACGACGCTCACCGAACCCAACGCGGCCGGTGAGATCTGTGTGCGCGGCCCGAACGTCACGCCGGGCTACTGGGCCAACCAGCAGGCCACGGAGGCCGCGTTCGACGCCGAGAACTGGTTCCACTCGGGCGATCTGGGCTGCCTCGACGAGGAGGGCTTCCTCTACATCGTCGACCGGATCAAGGACATGATCATCACCGGCGGCGAGAACGTCTACCCGGCCGAGGTCGAGCGGGTGCTCGTCGAGTACCCGGGCGTCACGGACGCGGCCGTCGTCGGCGCACCGGATCCCAAGTGGGGCGAGATCGTCGTCGCGGTCCTGGTCGTCTCCACCGAGACCGATCCGACGCTCGAGGAGATCCGCGAGTTCACCGGCGAACGCCTCGCCCGGTACAAGCTGCCCAAGGAGATCCTCGTTCTGGATTCTTTGCCGCGCAACGGTTCCGGAAAGCTCGACAAGGTCTCGCTCCGCAAGCTCGCGGCCGACGGCCACGGTTCCCTGAGCCGATGAGCACGCCGGGCTGGCCGCTGACGTACACCGTCGACGACGGTGGCGCTCCGCACGCGGTCCGCGCACGGTTCGCCGTGCGCGGGCCCCTCGGGAACGCCTACCCCGCGGGTATCGCCGACCTCGAACTCGACATCGACGGACTGCGCGACGCCCAGGTGCTGCGCGGACTCGGGGCGCGGATCCTGCGCGAGAACCCGGCGTGCCGACGGATCGTGCTGCCGGTACCGGTCGGCGACCTCGACGCGATCGGCTTCGCCGAGGACGCCGGATTCCGCTACGTCGTCGACGTCGACGTGCCCGGGGAACGCGGTGCGATCACCGAACTGTCCCTCCTGGTCCTGGAACCGGGCTGGGTCGCGGACGCGCCGACCGCCGTCGACGACCTGCCCCTCTGACCGAGCCGGCCCCGAAGGGCGGTCGGATTCACCCGAATCCGACCGCCCTTCAGTCATTTTCGGGGATCGCTGCGGCGCGCCTCCCCCGCACTCGACTCGAGTTCTGGTACTTGGTTGAGGTGAATGCATCTGCCACGCCGAGCCCATCGGCCCTCATGTCCGCCGCCGCCCGCGCCGCCCACGCGATCGTGGACCCGCCGCCGCATCTGATCGTCGACGAGACCGCGCGACGCATCTGCGCGGCCGCCGGCAGCCCGTCGCCGCTCGACTTCCACCTTGCCCACCCCACCGAACCGATCCTCGCCGCGGCCCGCGTGTCGGCCGCCGCCCGCAGCGCCTACGCCGAGCAACTGCTGCGCTCCTCGGGCCTCCGCCAGTTCGTCGTCCTGGGCGCGGGCCTCGACACCGCCGCATCGCGCGCACCGGGATCGTGCGCCGTGTGGCACGTCGACCTCCCCGGGGTGCTCGCGTGGCGCGGGTCGCTGCTCGACGGGGCCGGTGTCCCGGACCGCGGTGTGCCGGTGCCGGTCGACCTCGCCGTCGCCGACCCGGTTCCCGCACTCGTGCGCGCGGGCCTTCGAGCCGACGAGCCCGTCTTCGTGTCCTGGCTCGGGGTGTCGATGTATCTCGACGCCGACGGGGTGCGGCGCACCTTCGAATCCCTGGGTGCACTCGCACCGGGGTCCGAGTTGGTGTTCGACCACATCGTTCCCCCGGCCGACCGCGACGACGCCGGCGCCGACTACGCCCGGGCCGTGTCCGCCGCGGTCGGCGCGCAGGGCGAACCGTGGCGGTACACGCCTCCGCTCTCCGAACTGGAGGGTCGACTGGACGCGACCGGATGGTCGACGGTCGCGTCCGTGCGTGAATCCGACTCCGCCCCTGCGGGATTCTGGGCACGGTCGGTCGCACTGCGGCCCATGGAGTTGGTCCGCTTCACCCACGCCAGGCTGTCGCCGCCGCCGCGCACCGGACGAGACGGATAGGCTCGCGGCGTCCGGTTCGACGACACGTGGGGGATCCGATGAGGCGTGCGGTCACACTTCGGCGGGCGGCGGCGGTCGTCGCCGGTGCCGGGATCGCGGCGGGGCTCGCCGCGTTGGTCGCGTTCGGCTCCGGGGCCACCAGCAACGTGGTCATCGTGGCGGCCTCGTTCGCTCCGCTGCTGCTGGTCGGGACAGTGGTCGGCGCGATCGCCGCCGCCGCGGCTCGACAGTGGGTGCTGCTCGGGGTCTCGGCGGTCGTCCTGGCGCTGGGTGCGTGGGCGTTGGGGCCGCTGTGGGTGGGCGGCGCCGCGGGCGAGCACGCCCCACCGACGGGCCCGGCGATCCGGGTGATGCAGTCCAACATCATGGTGGGATCGGCGGACCCGGCGGAGCTGGTGCGGTCGGTCCGCGAGCGGGATGTCGACGTGCTCACGATCCAGGAGCTGACCGAGCCGTCGGTGGAGGCGTTGCGGGCGGCAGGGCTCGAGGAGGTCCTGCCGCACACCTTCCTGGCGCCGCACGTGACCGGTGGCGGCGGCGCCGGGATCTACAGCCGGTTGCCGCTGTCGAACGGCCGCAAGGTGGACGGGATGGCGCTGACGAATCTGGTTGCCGAGGTCGATGCCGGACTGACCGAACCGGTGGTGGTGTTCGACGTGCACCCCGTGCCCGCGTACATCGCGCCGGCCACCGACTGGATCGAGGATTTCGATCGACTGCGGGACGCGATGGACGAGGCCGCGGTGCACGAGAACGTGATCGTCAGCGGGGACTTCAATGCCACCTACGCGCACCGCAAGTTCCGGGATCTCCGCCACGGCGGCTACGTCGACGCCGCGGACCAACTGGGCGCCGGCATCCTGCCGACGTACCCGACCGACAAGAGCTACCCCGCGGTCGTCGGGATCGACCACATCCTCACCAAGGGCGCGCAGGCGACGTCGCTCGAACGCATCGACGTCGTCGGCTCGGATCACCACGGACTCGTCGCCGACGTGCAACTGAGTGCGCCTCAGAACGGCGGCGGATCGCCGTCGCAGTGAGGGGCGCTCATCACCAGACCCGCATGCCCCCGTCGACGACGAGGTCGACGCCGGTCACGTACGAGCTCTCATCGGACGCGAGGAAGAGCGCGACGTTTGCGACCTCCTCGGGCCGACCGAACCGACCCAGCAGCGTCCGGCCGAGCATGGCCCTGGTCCACTCGGCGTCCGCCAACTGCGCCTCGGTGGCCTTGCTCTCGATCAGGCCGGGCGAGATCGAGTTGACGCGGATCCCGTGCTCGCTGCCCTCCAGAGCAAGTTGGCGGGTCATGCCGATGACCGCCGATTTGTTCGCGGTGTGTGACAGGGACGGGATCTGCTTGAAGCTGAGCGAGGCGTTGAGCGAGGCCATGTTCACCACCACTCCGTGGCTGGCCTTCAGCCAGGGCCAGGCGGCGCGAGTGAGGTAGAAGACCAGGTCGACCTCGTCCCGACGCGCGCCGGCCCAGTCGGCGTCGCTGATGTCTTCGAGGCGGTCGAAGTAGGCCCGACCGGCGAGGTTGAACAGCACATCGATCCTCCCGAACCGGTCCGTCGCGAACTCGACCAGCCGCGCGCATTCGGCCGGATCACTCAGCCGGCACGGCTGCAGCGACACCATCTCGCCACCGACGGCGCGCACCAGTTCGGCGGTCTCCTCCGCCTCTGCGACGGCCACGTCGCATCCGACGATCAGTGCTCCCTCCCGGGCGAACACCCGGGCGGTGGCGCACCCCATGGCTCCCCCCGTGCCGGTGATCACGCAGATCTTTCCCGCAAGCCGACCCGACATCTCAGTGGCCTTCCTCGACGATGGCGAGCATTCGGCGGTTGTCGAGTTGGCAGATCCGCTCGCCGCGCTCGCCGACCTGCCCCGCAGTCGATCGACGCCGATCCGTTCTCCATGTAACCCCCGAGGCCCTGCGCCCCGCCAGGCCAAGGTCCGTCCGAACCGTCACTCGACGTCAGGCGACATCGTTGCAATCCACGACTCGCTCGAGGTGCGTGCGCACCGCCCGCGCCACCACGTCCGGGCCCTCCAGCATCGGGATGTGCCCGACACCCGACAGCACGATCTCCTCGACGCTCCCGGGCAGTTCGTCGAAGAATCGCTGGATGCACGTGTCCCGGGTCAGGAACGTGTCGAACTCCCCCAGGATCAGCGAGGTCGGCGCGGTGACGCGGTCGAGTCCGGTGAGAGGCCCGTCGCGC
The DNA here is from genome assembly GCF_004011865.1 of Prescottella agglutinans. GTDB lineage: Bacteria > Actinomycetota > Actinomycetes > Mycobacteriales > Mycobacteriaceae > Prescottella > Prescottella agglutinans. The sequence goes on from NZ_RKLP01000001.1 coordinate 798,212, forward strand.
AGGAACGCGAGCAGGATCGGCAGGTACACGGTGCAGTGCGACACCGCCCGGATGACGTTCGTGGCGTCGTCGGGGTCGACCCGGGACGTGTCGTGGCTACAGTTCGCGATGACGGGTCGTTGGAAGAACCGATTCGACGCGGCACGGTCACCGAGCACCCGGGCGAGCGCCATGAGCGGGTACTGCGCCACGAACCCGAAGCCGGTCCGGAACTCGGTGCGAGAGAACCGCTTCCAACCACCTCCCGGGTTGACCCCCGCTATGGAACGGGCACGGCCCCGACGCGCCAGTTCGAACGCGACCTGGCCGCCCAGCGAGTTCCCGACGACATGGCAGGTGTCCCATCCGATCTCGTCGAGTTCCCGTTCAATGCCGTCGGTGATTCCGCCGATCCCCAGATCGCGCCACCGCAGTCGCGGCCCGCCCCAGTGCCCGGGCATCGTGAGCGCGAGGACGTCGTAGTCGGACGCCAGATCGTCGACCACGCGATGCCACACGTGGTGTGACAGCGTGAAGCCGTGCAACAACAGCACGGGCTCACCGGATCCCCCGCGATACGCCGACGTCACCATGTCGTCTCCTCCCCCGAGGCGTCCTTCATGGGTAGCACCCGGGTCCCGGAACGACAAGGGCCGGGCGCTCCCGACGAACGCCCGGCCCTGCACGGAAGTACGTGCTACTTCGCGGTGGTCACCGCGAAGCCGGCCACCCACTCGGGGATGGCGCGGTAGTAGCGCGACTGCAGTTCGTACGCGCCGGATGCCGCGAGCGCGGCGTAGGCCGCGATCCAGGTGCGGACCTCGTGCGACGATCCGCCGCCGTGCTCCTCGAAGAACTCGTTGCTCCAGCCGTCGAACTGCTCGAGGTCACCGGACGCGACGATGTCGAGAACGTCGTTGTCCCACTCGGGATTCAGCGGCCTGCGGGTGGACGTGCCGGCCGCCAGGTCGATTCCGGACTGCACGACGCGCTGCTCACCGCGGGCACGCTGCTCGGGGGTGGGCGGATTGCCGAGGATCAGGGCCTCGGCGACGCGCGGCGGGGCGCCCGCGAGGATCGGCACCGGCGGGTCGTGCGACAGGCCGCCGGACGCCAGGAACAGCACCCGCTTGTCGAGCAGCGCCGCCGCCTCGCCGAGCGCCTTGCCGAACTGGCGGATGCGGCGTACCGGGCCGAGCGGAGCCGCGACACCATTGATGAACACCGGCACGACCGGGACCGACCGGATGCCGCCGAACAGCATCTCCAGCGGCTGCACGAAGCCGTGGTCGACCACCATGCGGGCCGAGATCGTCAGGTCGATGTCCCGCTCGAGCACACCCTCGGCGATCCGGTTGGCCGACTCCGCGTCGACGAGGATCTCGCCCTCCGCGGAACCGAAGTCGCCCACCGCGATCGCGCCGGTGGCGATCGCGAACGGGGGCATCTTCTCGTAGAAGAAGCCGTTGTAGTGGTCGGGCGCGAACAGCACGACGACCTCGGGATCGAACTCCTCGATGAACTTCCGCGCCCCGGCAACGGCGTGATCGACCTCGTCGAGCACCTGCTGAGCGGGATCGTTGAGCCCGATCAGCGGTGAGTGGGACAGCGCAACCAGCGCGACTGGCATGAACGGCTCCTTCGGCCTGAATCAGATTCCGGGACAGGTTCTTCCCGAACGTTGTGTGACGGCGCCTACGACGCGAGTGCGACCTGCGACGCGGACAGCGCCCGCGACGCGGCCAGGCACACCCGACGCAGCGCGGGTTCCGCACTCGCGGGCGAGTAGCGGGAGGCCTGACCCGAGACCGAGAACGCCGCGATCGGCCGCGACCCGGCGCCCGTCACGACACCCCCGACGCACACGAGCCCCTCGCGGGTCTCCTCGCGGTCGAAGGCGACACCCGTCCTGCGCACCTGGGACAGCTCGACCCGCAACTGACCGATGTCGGTGATCGTGTGCGTCGTCCGGGAGGCCAGCTGCGAGCCGATGAGCGCCTCGGCGTCCTGACCGGAGTACGCGAGCAGCGCCTTGCCCACCGCGGTGCAGTGCGCCGGCGCGCGCCCGCCGACGCGGGACGGCGACGCGACGGACCGGTGACCGTAGAGCTTGTTGATGTAGAGGATGTCCGCGCCGTGCAGCACCGCGAGATGCACCGTCTGACGGGTGGCCTCGTACAGGTCGGCCAGGAACGGGGTGAGGACGTCGCGGACGACGGAGTGCTGTGGCGCGTATACCCGGCCGCCGAGGTTGTGGAGCTCGGCACCGAGCCGGTAGTCGCTGCCGACCCGCTCGACGGCGTGGTTGCGCTCGAGCATGCCGAGGATCCGGAAGGCCGTCGACTTGCTCAGCCCGGACCGCCGGGCGAGTTCGCTCACGCCGACCCCGGAATACGCTTCCTGGCCGAAGCTGGTGAGCAGGCTCATCGCCTTGTCGACGGCGGCGCGGCCGTCCCGTCCCGAGCTCGACTGCGACAGATCGGTCAGCTCCTGCACGCCCATGACCCCTACCACTTCACTCTGCGAATCGGACATCTCCGGCGCGACCCGGCGCCGCATCCGAGTGTGCCCACCTGCCATTTGTATGTCAAGATTGACGATAGTGATACTAAAAGTGACACCTGGTTCGGCTCCGCTTTAATCGGTTGGAGCATTCAGCTCATTGGAAGGAGCCGCGCGGCACCGTGCACGCCCGTCGAGAGGAGGACCCGTGGACAGCAACGGCCTGATAGCGCGCAACGTTCAGCGCTTCCGCAACGAACGCCAGATGAGCATGGGCGACCTGGCCAAGCGCGCGAATCTGTCGAAGCAGACCCTCTCGAAGATCGAGCAGGGTGTAGGCAATCCCACAGTCGAAACCATTGACGCGATCGCCGAGGCGCTGGACGTCCCGCTGCGACGCCTCGTCACCGAGTGGGGCACCCGCGTGTTCGTCGTCCGCGCCGCAGAAGGCGCGTGGAACGACAAGCCGGGAACCGGGTCCACCAAGGTCCTCGACCAGATCTACGGCTCCGGTTACGTGCGCACCAGCCTGACCCGGCTCCGGAACGCCGGGACCGACGACATCGACGCGCTGGTTCGACCGCCCGACTCCGCCGGAACCCTCATCCATGCGTACGTCATCAGCGGCAAGGTGCGGGTCGGGCCGGCCAACGAACTCACCGACCTCGGCACCGGCGACTTCGTGCAGTTCCCCAGCGACGTGCCGTGGGTGCTCACGTCGCTCACCGCCGACGCGACCGTCCACGTCGTCACGACGATGCCGCAGGTCCCGCAGTTCGGGCCGATCGGCGACGAGAACGCCTGAGCAGCGGGACCGACACAGGCGATCTCGCCGACCCCGCCGCCGCGATGTGGTGACGATCGGCCCTGTGGAGCAGGATCTGACCACGAAGGGGCTCGAGAGTCGGAAGGCGGTTCGACATGGCAGGTACTCCCCGCGAAGCGGGCCGGACCACCACGTCGCGGGTACTCGCGATCCTCGAGGTGTTCGAGAACGATCCCGGGCCGATCGCGTTGAGCAACATCGCCGCCGAGACCGGCATGCCGTTGACCACGGTGCACCGCCTGGTCGGCGAACTCGAGCGGTGGGGCGCACTGCTCCGCGTACCGGACGGTCGATATCAGGTCGGCATCCGCCTGTGGGAGATCGGCCAGAACGCCGGCGTGCGGCTCCGTGACATCGTCCATCCCCCGCTCCAGGATCTGTTCGACCTCACCCACGAGACAGTCCACTTCGTCGTGCGCCGCGGCACCGAGGTGATCTACGTCGATCGGATCTACGGCAGTCGGCGCGTCCCCCGCCTCGCACGGGTCGGCAGCCGACTCCCGCTGCATCCGACAGCCGTCGGGAAAGTACTTCTGGCATATCAGGATCCATGGTTCCGGGAGACGTATCTCGCCGGCACGCTGGAACGCCACTCCCGATTCACCATCACCGAACCGGCGCGGCTCGCACGCGAACTCGACACCATCCGCGAACTGGGGTACGCCAAGACCCAGGAGGAGATGGTGCTCGGATCGTGCTCGGTCGCGATCCCGGTCCGTGCACCGAACGACGAAGTCGTCGCCGCGCTCGGCATGGTCCTCCCGAGCAACCGTTCGACGGACATGACCCGGTTCCTGCCACCGCTGAAGGGCACCGGGGCCCGACTGGAAAAGATGTTCAAGGCTCTCCCGCAGCCCGTCGAACAGGCAATACGCAGCTTCTGGTTGAGCTGATTCCGTTCATCGGAAGAGTTCCCTTGGCCCCGTCACCGCCAGGGGTCAGAGTGTTCCGTGTCACAAGGAGGACGACATGGAGACCAACAGCACAGGGCATCCAGGCGACAGTGACCGCATCGGAACGGACCCGACGCACGACCACATCTGGCGCAGGGCCGCCCCGTATCTTCGAGTGCGGGACAACGACTCTCACACGCTGTATGCGTTCGGTCTCGCCCGGGCCCTGATCGACCAGGTTCCGGGGACGCGGCCCGAGATCGTGCTGCCGGCGATCCTGCTCCACGACGTCGGCTGGTCGACGGTCCCGGAGGACCTGGTGCTGGAAGCGATAGCGCCACAGCCGCGGCATCCGGAACTGGTCCGGGTCCACGAGATCGAGGGCGCCGCGATCGCGCGGTCGATCCTCGGCGACGTCGGCACACCCGATGCCGACATCGACGAGATCACCGCGATCATCGACGGTCACGACAGCCGCCGCGAGGCCACCAGCCCCAGCGACGCGGTCGTCAAGGACGCCGACAAGCTCTGGCGACTCACACCACACGGGCTGGCCACCGTCGGCCGATGGTTCGGACTCGCCCCGTCCGAGGCGCTGCGCCTGGTCGGGTCCCGGACCCACGACCACCTGTGCACCGAACCCGCCCGGGTGATGGCCCGCGCGTTCGCCGCGATCGCGTCGACCCGGTCGTCGCCGCAGCTTCTCGAACTGTCGCCCTCCGCACCGAATACCCCAGACACCGCGCTCTACGAGCACCCGACACCGCGAGTCCAGGAGTGAACATGTCCGCGCCGACGCAGCAGACGACCGCCACCGTGCCCACCGGTGGTTGCCCGGTCGACCACCATGGCTACGAACCGTTCGACATGAACGACCCGTTCTCGGCCTACGCCCGCCTCCGTGCGACCGAACCCGTCATGTTCGACGAGCGGATCGGCTGCTGGGTGGTCACCCGCTACGAGGACATCAAGGCCGTCTTCGACAACTGGGAGGTCTTCAGCAGCGAGAACGCGCAGGCTCCGGTCCGGGAACGAGGGCCGCAGGCGAAGAAGATCATGAACGACGGCGGGTTCACCGCCTACTCGGGCCTGTCCGCCCGCCGGCCACCGGAGCACACCCGGATCCGCAAGGCGACCTCGAAGGCGTTCACTCCGCGCCGCTACAAGGCACTCGAACCGTTCATCCGCGCGAACGTCGACAAGCAGTTGCGGGCCCTGCTCGCGCACGAGGACCGCCGCGGCGACCTGCTGCGCGACCTCGCCTACGACGTACCGACCGTGACGATCCTGACGCTGATCGGTGCCGACGCGAGCCAGGTCGACCAGTACAAGCGCTGGTCCGACTCCCGCGCCGCGATGACGTGGGGAAACCTGAGCGACGAGCAGCAGATTCCGCACGCGCACAACCTGGTCGAGTACTGGCAGGAGTGCCTGCGGTTGGTGGCCCACGCCCACACGCACGGCGGCGACAACCTCGTCGCCGACCTGGTGCGCGCCCAGCAGGAGGGCACGGAGATCACCGACCACGAGATCGCGTCGGTCTGCTACAGCCTGCTGTTCGCCGGGCACGAGACGACCACGACGCTGATCTCCAACACGCTGCGCCTGCTGCTGGCCCACCGGGATCAGTGGGAGGCGCTGCGGGAGGATCCCAAGAAGATTCCGAAGGCCGTCGAAGAGGTGCTGCGCTACTCCCCCTCGATCGTCGCCTGGCGCCGAAAGGCACTCGAGGACACGATGATCGGAGAAACCGCGATCTCGGCTGGAGCCGAGATCCTGTTGGTGATGGGCTCCGCCAACCGGGACGAGTCACAGTTCGCCGATCCCGAGAGCTTCGACATCACCCGCGACAACGCGCGCGAGCACCTCGCCTTCGGCTTCGGCCTGCACTACTGCCTGGGCAACATGCTCGCCAAGCTCCAGACCCGCATCGTCGTCGAGGAGGTGCTGAAGACGGCCCCGTTCCTCGAACTCGTCGATCCCGACGCGATCACCTTCGGTGAGAACCTGTCGTTCCGCGCCCCGACAGCGGTGCCGGTGCGGTGGGACGCGCCCGGCGACAGCGCGGCCGACACGGAGGGCACCATCGAGACCGGGGCGGCCCGGTACATCCAGTTCTTCGACAGCCCACACGAGCCGCAGCACGATCAGTTGGGCGGCAAGTGCGCCTCGCTGGTGTCGCTGACGGCGGCCGGCATGCCGGTGCCGCCCGGCTTCGCGCTCACCACGATGCTCTACGACGACTTCATCGCGTCGGCCGGCATCGCCGACGAGATCCGTGAGCTGCTCGCGGGCCTCGATCCGGAGGACGTCACCGGCGTTGACGCGGTCTCCGCGCGGATCCGGGACGCGATCACCTCGCGCCCCGTCCCGGAACCGCTGCGACACTTGACGATCGAGGCGTACGAGCGGCTGCAGTCGCGGTTCGACCACCCCGTGCCGGTGGCGGTACGCTCGTCCGCGACCGCCGAGGACCTGCCCGACGCCAGCTTCGCCGGCCAGCAGGACACGTACCTGTGGCTCAACGGGATCGACGAGGTGCTCGAGCACATCCGGCGCTGCTGGGCATCGCTCTACACCAGCCGCGCGATCACGTACCGGCTGAAGAACAACATCCCGGACGCCGGGCTCTCGATGGCCGTCGCGGTCCAGAAGATGGTCAGCGCCAAGGTCGCCGGCGTCGCTATGACGATGGACCCCACCAACGGGGACCGCTCGAAGATCACCGTCGACGCGTCGTACGGTGTCGGCGAGATGGTGGTCTCCGGTCAGGTCACCCCGGACAACATCGTGCTCGACAAGGTGATGCTGACCGTGGTGTCCGAGACGATCGGCGACAAGCACGCCGAACTGATCCCCGATCCGGTCTCGCACCGCCTCGTCGAGCGTGAGGTCGACGCCGACCGCCGCACCTGCCGCAGCCTGAGCGACGACGAACTGCAGGCCGTCGCCGCGATCGCCAAGCGCGCCGAGAAGCACTACGGATGCCCCCAGGACATCGAGTGGGCCCTCGACGCCGATCTCCCGGACGGCGAGAACCTCCTGCTGCTGCAGTCCCGCCCCGAAACCGTCTGGTCCGCAAAACCCGCGCAGGACAAAGCAACCGAGACCACCGCACCTGCACGGCGGACCTTCGACATGAGCTCGATCAGCCGAGCCATGACCAAGCCACACTCCGCCTGATCCGACCGCGCACTTCGCATACACATCCAGCACCCACCCCGCACTGCTTTCCTTCCAGAGGAACTCCCATGACGATGAAGTCCTTTCCGAGCCCCTTCGACCTCGAGACGCCCGCCGGCGCCGAGGGCTGGCAGGAGCTCTACCCGTACAACATGGTCTTCCAGCCGAACCGCCAGGACGTCGACGACGCCAAGTTCTGGTTCTGCGACAGCCAGCACTGGCCCACCGTGTTCAAGCCGTTCGAGACCATCGGTGGTGAATTCGCCGTCAAGTGCCTGGGCCAGTACAACACCCGGCACCTGCTGATCCCGAACTCCAACGGCATCGAGTTCAAGATGCACCTCGGCTACCTGTACATGTCGCCGATCCCCGCGCCCGAGGAGGAGTTCGACACCCGCGCGCCGCTGTTCGAGGAGCGCGCCGCGTACTACTACCAGAACTGGGATTCGCTGCTCGAGAAGTGGCACAAGAAGGTTCGCCAGACGATCGACGAGATGAACGCGCTGTCGTTCGCGAAGCTGCCCGACATGGTGTCGATCGAGGACATCCGCTCGGGCACCGCCAAGGACGGCACCGAGGTTCTGCTCGAGAACTACGACCGGCTGATCCAGCTCTGCTACCAGAACTGGCAGTACCACTTCGAGTTCCTCAACCTCGGGTACATCGCATACCTCGACTTCTTCGGCTTCTGCAAGGAGGTGTTCCCGAACATCCCCGACCAGTCGATCGCGACGATGGTGCAGGGCGTCGACATGGAGCTGTTCCGGCCCGACGACGAGCTCAAGCACCTCGCGAAGCTGGCGGTGGAGCTCGGGCTGACCGGGTTGTTCGGCGACACCGACGACCCGGCCGGAACCCTGGCCCGGATCGCGGCGGCACCGAACGGCGCCGCGTGGATCGCCCAGTACGAGGGCGCCCAGGATCCATGGTTCAACTTCACGGTCGGCAACGGCTTCTACGGCCACGACAAGTACTGGATCGAGCACCAGGAACTCCCACTGGGGTACATCGCCGACTACATCCGGCGCCTCGGTGAGGGACAGGAGATCATGCGCCCGGTGGCCGAACTGGCCGCCGAACGCGACCGGATCGCCGAGGAGTACCGCGACCTGCTCGACGACGACACGCGAGAGTCGTTCGACGCCAAGCTCGGTCTGGCCCGCACCGCGTACCCGTACGTCGAGAACCACAACTTCTACATCGAGCACTGGACGATGGGCGTCTTCTGGCGCAAGGTCCGGGAGCTCTCCCGGATGCTGCACGAGGAGGGTTTCTGGCCCGAGCAGGACGACCTGCTGTACCTCAAGCGCGGCGAGGTGCGCGAAGCCCTGTTCGACCTCGCCACCGCGTGGGCCGTCGGCGCCGAGCCGACCGGACCGCACTACTGGCCCGCCGAGATCGAGCGCCGTCGAGGCATCATCGACGCGCTGAAGTCCCGCCGCCCCGAGCCGGCACTCAACACTCCCCCGGAGTTCATCACCGAGCCGTTCACGAGCATGCTGTACGGCATCACCACCGAGCAGGTCCAGCAGTGGCTCAGCGACGACGAGCAGTCCGGCGACAATCTCCGCGGCATGGCCGCGTCGCCGGGTGTCGTGGAGGGCGTCGCCCGCGTCGTCACCAGCTCCGACGAGCTGTCGCTGGTCCAGGACGGCGAGATCCTCGTCGCGCCGGTGACGGCTCCGTCCTGGGGCCCGATCTTCGGGAAGATCAAGGCGACGGTGACCGACATCGGCGGCATGATGAGCCACGCCGCGATCGTGTGCCGCGAGTACGGTCTGCCGGCCGTGACCGGCACCGGCTCCGCGTCGACCCAGATCCGGACCGGGCAGCGTCTGCACGTCGACGGCACCAAGGGTGTCGTCACGATCCTGGGCGAGTGAGATGAGAACCGTTCTGATCACCGGTGGCGCCGGCGGACTCGGCCGCGCGTTCGCCCAGGGATTCGCCGACCGCGGCTACCGTGTGGCCGTCGCCGACATCGACGCCGCCGGCGCAGAGGAGACCGCAGGACTGCTGCGCGAGAGCGCCGCCGAGGCGATGTCGCTGGCGGTGGACGTGACCTCGATGGAATCCACCGACGCGATGGCGGCCGCGGTCGCCGAGTTCGGCGGCGGCCACATCGACGTCCTCGTCAACAACGCGGCGATCTACGCCGGCGTCACCCGGTCCCCCTTCGAGGAGATCGACCCGGATGAATGGGACCGCGTCATGGCGGTGAACCTCAAGGGACCGTGGATGTGCGCGCGGGCCTGCAGCCGGTACCTCGCGGAGGGCGGATCGGTCGTGAACCTCTCCTCCGCAACAATTCTCAGCGGATCGGCGCACTGGATGCACTACGTGGCATCGAAGGGCGGCGTCGTCGCACTGACCCGGGTGATGGCCAAGGAATTGGGTGCACGGTCGATCACCGTCAACGCGATCGCGCCCGGCTTCACCCTCACCGAGGCGAGCTACGGACTGATGGAACAAGCCGAGACCTACGGCGTCGACCGCGGCGCGATCAAGCGGGCCAGCCGGCCCGACGACATCGTCGGCGCCGCACTGTTCCTGGCCGGTCCGGACAGCAAGTACATCACCGGCCAGACCCTCGTCGTCGACGGCGGCCGACAGTTCATCTAGGAGGCGCAGCGATGCCCACAGTCACCTACACCGATCACGACGGCAACACCCGCGTCGTCGAAGGCAGCGTCGGCGATTCCGTCATGGAGGTCGCGATGCGCAACGGAGTCGCCGGAATCGTCGCCGAGTGCGGAGGCTCGCTGTCGTGCGCGACGTGCCATGTCTTCGTCCGACCGGACCAGTTCGAAGGCCTGTCGGCGATGGACGACATGGAAGACGAGATGCTCTACGGCACGGCCGTGGACCGGCAGGACAACTCCAGGCTGTCCTGCCAGGTCAAGCTCACGGACGGCATGGACCTGCACGTGCACACACCGGAAACGCAGGTGTGACGATGACTTCCGACGACTCCGTCGCCGGCGACGGGCTGCTCATCATCGGGTCGAGTCAGGCCGGCGTCCAGCTGGCCGGCTCGCTCCGCGCCCTCGGGTACGCGCCGCCGATCACCCTGCTGGGCGACGAGAACCACCGCCCCTACCAGCGGCCGGCACTGTCCAAGGAGTTCCTGCAGGGCCTGGTGTCCGCAGAATCACTGATCTTCCGCAGCGCGGAATACTGGGACGAGCACCGCATCTCGCTGGTCAAGGGTGAACGCATCACCAGCGTCGAACGCGGGCCCGACGGGTCGGGCGTCGCCGTCGCGGCGTCCGGCACGAGGTTCCCCTTCGACCGTCTCGCGCTGACCGTCGGGGCCCGCGCCCGGACGATCGACGTACCCGGCGCCGACCTGGACGGGGTGCTGTACCTGCGCAACGCCGACGACGCGCTCGAACTCCGGCGGCGCATGCCCGACGCCACCGACGTCGTCGTCGTCGGCGGCGGCTTCATCGGAATCGAGGCAGCCGCGAGCGCGCTGAAGATGGGCCGGAACGCGACCGTACTCGAGGCCGGGCCGCGCCTGGTCGGCCGGGCCGTCGGGCCGGAGACGTCGGAGCATCTCCTCGCGGCGCACCGCGAGCGAGGGATGCGAATCGACTTGGACGCCAAGGTGACCCGGATCGTCGGCGCGGACGGCACGGTGACGGGCGTCGAGCTGGCCGACGGGCGCGTCCTGCCCGCTCAGATCGTGCTCGTCGGCATCGGCGTCGCACCGAATGTCGAACTGGCGCAGTCGATGGGGCTCGTCTGCGACGACGGCGTCCGTGTCGACGAGTACGCGCTGGCCTCCGACGGCACCACGGTCGCCGTGGGTGACTGCGCGAACATGCCCAACCCCGTGCCGGGCGCGGACCCGGGCGACCGGATCCGGGTCGAGAGCGTCAACAATGCGATCGAGCACGCCAAGATCGCCGCCTACTCCCTGACCGGGCGCCGCACCGAATACACCAGCATTCCGTGGTTCTGGTCGAACCAGGGGGATCTGAAACTGCAGATCGCGGGGCTCTCGACCGGATACGACACCACGGTCGTGCGCCGGGACGACGCGAAGGGCAAGTACACGGTCCTGTACTACCGCGGCGGACGCGTCGTCGCCGCCGACTGCGTGAACAATCCGATCGACTTCATGGCCGTCCGGAGCGCACTGGCGAAGGGCGCCCACATCCCCGCCGATCTCGCGGCCGACCCCGCGACGGCCCTCAAGACCATCACCACCGAGAGCGCCGACGTCCTCTCGGCTTCGACTCCACCCGAATCGAGGTAGCGCACGATGCGTACCCCCACCGCCCTTCCCGTCGACACGTCGCCGCTCGTCGTGGCGCCCGATGCCGGCACCGACCTGGATCCGATCTGGAAATCGGTGGTCCCCGAGTCCCGAGCCCGCGGGAACGACATCCACCTGCCGACGTCGTTCGCGTACGCCGAGCGACTGTGCGACAGCTACCCGGAGGCCGACGCGCTCCTCGTCCGCGTCTCGATCCTGTTGCACGACACCGGATGGGGACGTGTCGACGAATCGCGGATCCTGTCGGAGGGCTTCAGTGGCGACTGGCGCAGGGCCGCGATCCGCTACGAGCACGAGCGCCAGGGCTGCATCATCGCGCGCGAGGTGCTGCCGCCGCTCGGGTACGACGACGAGTTCGTCGAGCGCGTCTGCGAGATCATCGACGGCCACGACACGCGCGCCGACGCGAAGTCCCTCGAGGACGAACTCGTGCGCGACGCCGATCGGCTGTGGCGCTTCGCACCCGTCGGTATCGCACTCGCCTCGTCCTGGTTCGAGATGACGCCCTCGGTGTACTGCGACCGGCTCGAGAGCGAGATCCTGCCCGAACTGAAGACCGAAGCCGGATATCGGATCGCCGTCGCGGATCTCGATCGGTCCCGCGCCCTGTTGAAGACGGATGTGCTGCGATGACGGGTACGGCACCCAGCCGGGACGGGCTCGAGCTTCCCTACACACACGTCGACGACCTTTTTGTCGACGGCACCTGGGTCGCGTCCACGGGCGGCGAGCGCATCGACGTCGTCGACCCCGCCACCGAGGAGGCGTGGGGTTCGGTACCGAACGCCTCCGCCGGCGACGTCGATACGGCGGCCGAAGCCGCCCACCGTGCCTTCCGCGGCCCGGGCTGGTCGGACCTGCGCCCGTCCGAACGTGCGCAGTATCTACTGCGGATCGCGGACGAGATCGAGAAGCGGGCCGAGCCCATGGCCTGGACCACCACCCGCGAGAACGGCAGCCCGATCGCCGAGACCTCGGGCAGCGCAGCCAACGCCGCCGGCATCTTCCGCTACTTCGCGTCGCTCGCGCCGTACCTCGAGAGCGTCGATGTGCGGCCGTACCCCAACGGCCAGGGAACGACCGCCGTCTTCCGCGACCCCATCGGCGTCTGCGCTCTCATCGCGCCGTGGAACTTTCCGATCAACCTCGTGGTGGCCAAGTTGGCGCCCGCACTGATCGCCGGATGCACAGCGGTGATCAAACCCGCCGAGTCCACGCCGCTGTCGATCCGGTTCGTCGTCGAGGCCGTCGCGGCCGCCGGGGTGCCCGCCGGGGTCGTGAACCTGGTGACCGGGACAGGCGCCGTCGGCGATCGACTGGTGCGCCATCCCCTCGTCCGCAAGGTCGCCTTCACCGGGTCGACCGGGGTCGGCCGGAGGATCGCTGCGGCCTGCGGCGAACTGCTGCGGCCGGTCACTCTCGAACTCGGCGGGAAGTCGCCGGCGATCGTGCTCGAGGACGCCGACCTCGACGCCTTCTCGCAGGTGCTCATCCGTTCCTGCATGCGCAACACCGGCCAGACCTGCTACATCTCGACGAGGATCCTCGCGCCCGCGTCGCGCTACGACGAGGTGGTCGACACCGTCAGCCGCACCGTGGCCGCGGCACGCCAGGGAGATCCCCTCGACGGCGACACCGTCTTCGGGCCGTCGGCGACGAAGGCCCAGTACGACAAGGTCCTCGGGTACATCGACGGTGCCCGGGCGGAGGGAGCCCGGGTCACCACCGGCGGCGGCCGCGCCGACACCGACCGCGGATACTTCGTCCGGCCCACCGTCTTCGCCGACGTCACCGAGGACATGACGATCGCGCGCGAGGAGGTCTTCGGCCCGGTCGTGACGATCCTGCGGTACGACACCGTCGACGACGCCCTGCGGATCGCGAACGGCACCGACTTCGGGCTGGGCGGAATCGTCTTCTCCGCCGACGAGGCGCGGGCCGTCGAGGTCGCGCGGCGCATCGACACCGGATCGGTCGGGATCAACTTCTTCGCCTCCAACCACAGTGCGCCGTTCGGTGGACGCGGAGACTCCGGACTGGGCGTCGAGTTCGGGATCGAGGGCCTGAACGCCTATCTCACGCCGCAGTCCGTCCACCGCCGGGTAGGCCCGAACGCCAGGTAGTGGCCCCGGTCGCGGGGAACGCGGGGGCGTGACACGACCCACGCCGTTCCACCTAACGGGACGCTGTCGGCGATCCGTCGCCTACAGTGTCCGCGTGGGTGAACATCAGGTGAACGGCATGAATCGGCGGACCTTCTTCGGAGCCGCGGGCGTCGGCGCCCTCGGAATCGCGGGACTCCCGCTCGTCGGCAACGGATCGTGGAATCCGCTCGTGGGCCGGGCGCTCGCAGCCCCGTTGCCCGCATCGATCACCGGCACGACGCTGGAGTCCGTCGCGGTTCCCCTCGGCACGAGCGGCTACCGTCGCCTCACCGCCGGACCCGGCTGGCCGCTGGTCGTCCGAAACGACCTCGCAGAGGCCAAGTCCGGTCGCGAGGACCGCCGCACGGCGCTCGCGTCGATGGTCCAGCTCACCGACGTCCATGTGGTCGACGCGCAGTCGCCCACTCGTTTCGAGTACGTCCACCCCTACCAGGGCGCCGCGTTCCGCCCGCACGAGACCATGACCACCCAGGGCCTGGTCTCCCTGATCGATCGGGTGAACGCGCTCCGGATCGGCCCGCACACCCAGCGCGAGTTCGACGCGGTGATCACCACCGGCGACAACACCGACAACAAGGAGTTCGTCGAGCTGGGCTGGTTCCTCACGGCCCTCAACGGCGGCACCTTCACCCCCAACACCGGCGACCCGACCCGCTACGAGGGCGTGCAGAACTCGGGTGCCGAGCTGTACTGGAACCCCGAGTCGTCGATCCAGGACATCTACAAGAAGGCCGGATTCCCGGAGATCCCCGGCCTGCTGACCGCCGCACTCCGGCCCGTCACCAGCCCCGGTCTGAACACCAAGTGGTACTGCGTGTTCGGTAACCACGACGACTCCGTCGAGGGAACGCTCCCGAGCGGCATCCCGTTCCTCGAGCAGATGTACACGGGCGACAAGAAGTTCGAGGTGCCGGACTCGGCCGACCAGGCGGCGCGCATCTCGAGCGCCATGAGTTCCGACCCGACGGCCCTGCTCAACCTGCTGTCGGCGATCTCCACCCCGCCGCGCACCGTCACGCCGGACGCGGGCCGCAAGCCGTTCACCCCGCGCGAGTTCATCGCCGCGCACCTCGACCCCGCCGCCACCGGGCCCGGCCCGGTCGGCCACGGCTTCGCCCCCGACGCCGACGAGAGCGGAATCGGCTACTACACCTTCGAGATCGCACCCGGCGTGATCGGCATCAGCATGGACTCGACCAACCGCGCCGGCCTGGTCGACGGCTCGCTCGGCGAGGAACAGTTCAAGTGGATCGAGCAGACCCTGCTGGCCGGCAGCAGCAAGTACTACGACACCAACGGCGCCCTGATCACGCAGGGCCGCACCGACACCTACTTCGTCCTGTTCAGCCACCACACGAGCACGACGATGGCGAACACCCTCCCGGACCCCGAGCGCCCGCTCGAGCCTCGGCTCAAGGGCGCGCAGCTGGTGGATCTGCTGCACCGCTTCCCGAACGTCCTCGCCTGGGTCAACGGCCACACCCACGAGAACCGGATCACCCCGCAGGTCGGGCGGACGCCGGAGCAGAGCTTCTGGGAGATCAACACCGCGTCGCACATCGACTTCCCGCAGCAGGGCCGCATCATCGAGGTGGTCGACAACGAGGACGGAACCGTCTCGCTGCTGACGACGCTGATCGAGGCCGACAGCCCGTACCAGGTCGACTACGACGACTTCTCGCCCGCGGGCCTGGCGTCGATGTATCGGGAGTTCTCGTTCAACGACATCCACGCCGATCCGAAGCTGCTGGGCGGATCACCCGACCACAACGTGGAACTCGTTCTCGCGACGCTGCGCTAGGTATCGCAAGACCCCGCAAGGCCCGTCGTCACGAGTCGTCGCTCGACTCGCCTCGACGGGCCTTGCCCCATTTCACCGCCTGGGTCAGCAGCTTCACGACCACGGCCAGCATCACCAGGTTGCCGACCATCATCACGCTCACGATCAACCGCGCCGTCTCGTCGACCGCGACGATGTCGCCGAACCCGACGGTGGCGAAGACCGTGAGCGTGAAGTAGAGCGCGTCGATCCGGCTGAGCGGTTCGCTGAACGCGTTCGAATCCACCTGCCCGAGCAGGAAGGTCGCAGTCGCCGAACCCAACAGATACACCGGCAGCGTCACGGCGAGCGCCTCGGCCGCACGCAGCGCCGGCGTGGGCGAGCGGACGATCTGACGCACCTGCCAGAAGCACAGCGCCGCGACGAGCAGGAGCCCACCGATGAGGATCACGACCGCCCCCGCATTCGACAGGCGGTCCATCGGGAGAGCGAAGTAGGCGATCACCAGCAACACGACGGTGAGGAAGGGCCGCAGCAGCGCTAGCCGCAGCAGTCGACGCCGCTCGTGCCGGTCCAGCCCTCGCAGCGGGTCGCCGTCGGACATTTGCCCCTCGCTTCCGCAGTCCCGCTGGCACAGCGGTCAGCCCGTTCTACCGCGAACACTCTACGTGACCTGCGACGACACGCGGTACCGAGCAGCGGCGGACGATGATCTGTAACATTCAGATAACGACGCCGATTGCTGGAGGGGACGGACCGCGTCTTTCCGCTGCGTCCGAAGCCGGAACCCGAACAGTTTCGGAGACCGATACGGGAGGTGAACAGTGCGCAATTCGCTCGGGATCTCCACGGGCTCAGCCGGTGTGTGCGGCGCACTCGTCACCACCGACGACACGGGCAGCCAATCCGTCGAATACCGCACGATCTCCGCAGACCTGGACAGCCACGCAGATGTCGGCGACCTGGCGCTGTCCGCGATCGGGCTCATGACCACCCAGGTTCCCGACCGCAGGATCGAACCCGACGCGATCGCCGTCGCCTACCGCACCGACCGCCAGGCCGCGGCGGTGCGATCCGCGGCCAAGTCGCAGCGCAAGGCGATTCGCCTGGTGCCCGAGACCGTCGCCACCCTCGCCTACCTGCGGAGCACCGGACTCGTCGATCGGTACGACTGCATCGCTCTCGCGGACCTCGGGGCATCCGGGCTCACCGTCACGGTCGTCGACCCCGCCGACGGCACCGTCACCTTCTGCGACCGCACCTCCCGTGTCCGCGGCGAGATCGCGTCCGGTGGTCGCGGGAGCGGGATCGGGTCCCGGGTGGCGAAGTTCGTCGGCGAGTCCATCAGTCACGCCGAGCGTGAACCCGCTGCCGTCGTCCTGGTCGGCGGGGGCGCGAACATCCCCGAGGTCGGCAAGGGGCTCGACGCGGCCTTCGACTGCGCGGTCATCGTCGTGCCCGAACCGGAGGCCGCCACCGCCAAGGGCGCGGCACTGCTCGCCGGATCGAATGCCCGACAGCAGTTCCCGGTGGTCACCGGGTCCGGCGGCCGACTGTCCGCTCCCCTGATCGCGGCCTTCGTGCTGGGCGCGCTGGTCGTCGGTTACGGCGTCCAGCAGATGATTCCGAGCAGCGCGGAGAACTACTCCCCCACGGGCACCCTGGTCGAGACTCCGAGCGCGACCCCCACGCCCACGAACGAGCCCTCCGGTTCCGTCGTGCAACCCGAGGACACCGGGATCCCTTCGGTCGACCCGACCCCGACGTCGACGGTCCCCGTGCCCGCCGCACAGGTGCCCGCCTCGGCGGCCGAGACCACCACCTCGGCCGCGACGACCACCCCGCCGGCCCCGACCACGTCGACACCGACCAGCACCGCGCCCGAACCGTCGGAGACCACGAAGCAGACGCGGCCGTGGATCCCACCCCGGTGGCCCGAGAAGCCGAGTTGGCTCCCGGAGAATGCGGCGCCGCCGGGACTGCCGAGCCTCGACGTGCCGGATTTCGACGACGATGACGACGACCACGACGACGACCACGACCGGCCGCACGGACGACCGGACAGGGCACCGGGGTTCGCTCCGCCTCGGCTCCCGGATGCGATACCGGAGTTCGCCAGACCGATGTTCCCCGAACTCGGAACCGCGGTCAGCCCCGAACCTGGCTCACCGACACCGGAAGCCCCGGATTCGTCGCAGAGGTGAGCTGCGACGGCTGCGCGCCGCCCGCGATGAGATGCGCCCCGAGCGCGGCGATCATCACGCCGTTGTCCGTGCACAAGCGCGGGCTCGGCACCCGCAGCGTCAGACCCGCTGCCGCGCAACGCTCCTCCGCGAGGGAACGGATCCGCGAGTTCGCGGTCGCACCACCGCCGAGGACCAGGGTGTCGACACCCACGTCCTGAGCCGCGCGCACGGCCTTCATGGTCAGCACGTCTGCGACCGACTCCTGGAAGCCTGCGGCCACGTCGGCGACCGGAATCTCTTCGCCCGCACGCTGCTTCGCCTCGACGAACCGCGCGACAGCGGTCTTGAGTCCCGAGAAGGAGAAGTCGTGACGTGCGTCCCGCGAACCGGTCATGCCGCGCGGGAACTTGATGGCGTCCCGATCACCCCGCTGGGCAAGGCGATCGAGCGCGGGTCCACCCGGAAAGCCGAGGTCGAGCAGCCGGGCGACCTTGTCGAACGCCTCGCCGGCCGCGTCGTCGACGGTGGTGCCGAGCTCGACGATCGGCTTGCGCCCGAGTTCCTCCACGTGCAACAGGTGCGTGTGCCCGCCCGAGACGAGCAGCGCGACACACGGAGGCATCGGGCCGTGCTCGAGAGTGTCGACGGCGACGTGACCGCCGAGGTGGTTGATCGCGTAGAACGGCACCCCCCACGCGGCCGCGTACGCCTTGGCCGCGGCGACACCGACCAGTAGCGCGCCGGCGAGGCCGGGCCCGATCGTCACGGCGATCGCGTCGGGCTTGTCGATGCCCGCGGACGCGAGCGCCCGCTTCATCGTCGGAACGATCGCCTCGAGATGCGCCCGCGATGCCACCTCCGGCACCACGCCGCCGTAGCGGGCGTGCTGGTCGACGCTCGACGCGACCTCGTCGGCCAGCAGTTCGCAGCGGCCGTCACCGAGCCAGCGGACGATGCCGACACCGGTCTCGTCGCACGAACTCTCGATACCCATCACGATCATGGCCGTCACTCCTTGCCCGATGCCGGACGACGCATCGTGAATGCGTCCGCGCCGCTCGGCTGGTAGTACCGCTTCCTGGTACCGACGATCTCGAAACCCTCGCGCCGGTACAGCGCGATCGCCGGTTCGTTGTCGGTGCGGACCTCGAGGAACACCGGTCCACCCCACTTGTCCGCCACCCGCAGCAGCTCCGCGAGCAGTGCCCCGCCGATGCCGCCGCGCTGCGCCGCCGGATCGACGCCGATGGTGTGGACCTCGGCTTCCGGACTGACACTCGTGCCCAGCAACGCGACCCCGGCGTAGCCGATCATCGCGTCCGCCTCATCGCGGGCCGCGAAGTAGTGGTTGTGCCCACCCGCCAGCTCCGATCGGAACGCCTGCGCGCTCCACGGGTCGTCACCCGGGAAGAGGATCTGCTCGAGCTCCGCGCACCGGTCGGCGTCCGCGTCGATCATCGGGACGATCCGGATGCTCATGCCCGTGCTCATTTGCGGCGGTCCGCCAGTTCCACGGCATCGGGGCGACGCAGGTACAGGGGCACCAACGGCTCGGGCTCCACGCCGACGCGCAGTGCCAGCGCGGCGACCGACACCAGGCCGGCCGGCGACGGCGTCTCCACCGGCTCGACCGGCAGGTCGAACATGTCGACGTGCGATGCCGAACCGGCGATCACCTCCGACGGTGCCGCGTCGAGTTCGGACGGCTTGACCACCTCGGGGCCCTCGACCCGCCTGCCGCCCGCGTACCGGGCCCAGTACACCTCACGACGACGGGCGTCGGTCACCACCAACAGGTTCCGGTCACCCGTGACGTCCGCCGCGATCGCGTCGAGGCTGCACACGCCGTGCACGGGGATGCCCAGCGCGTCACCGAACGCGGCGCCGGTCGCCATCCCGACCCGCAGGCCGGTGAACGGACCCGGGCCCACCCCGACGACGACGGCATCGAGATCCGCTGGGGTGTGGCCCGACTCGGCGAGGCATTCGAGGATCTGCGGCGTCAGGACCTCCGCATGCGCGCGGGCGTCCACGGTGACCCGCGTCGCCAGCGCCCGCGGGGCACCGGTGTCGGATTCCCGGTCGAAGCGCACGACGCCCGCGGTGACCGCGGGGGTGGAGGTGTCGATGGCAAGCACAAGCACGGTAGTCCAGGCTACTCGGCCTGCCGTTACGTGCGCGGCACCCACTCCCAAGTGGCGGTGCGGACGTCGGATTCGGGTGCACGGCGCAGGCGCACCCGCAGGTGCCGATCGGCGAGATGCTCGACGACACCCTCGCCCCACTCGACGACCACGACCGCACTCGCGAGATCGGTGTCGAGGTCGAGCGCGTCGAGTTGGTCGTGCATGTCCACGGCGGCGTCGGAGGCCGCCGCCTCGTTCAACCGGTACGCGTCGACGTGCACCAGGGCGACGGGGGCGCCGCCGTCGGGTCGGGTGCCCGGCCGGTGCTCGCGAGCGATGATGAACGTCGGCGACGTCACCCGGCCCTCGACGCCGAGACCGGCCGCGATGCCGCGGGTCAGTGCGGTCTTGCCGGCCCCCAGCGGGCCGTCGAGCACGACGAGGTCGCCGGCCACGAGGCCCCGGGCCAGCGCACGGCCCAGCGCCTCGGTGTCCTCCGTCGTGGGCAGCGTCGCGCTGCCCCCGGTACGTGTATCAGCCGACATCGGTCTGCTCCAGTTCACCCGCCGGCGCTGCATTCTCGCGATTCTCGCGGCTCGACACGGCGCGCCGGACCAACCGATCGATCGCATCGGAGGTTACCTGCGGGAACTCGAGCTCCACGAGATGGCCCGCACCCCGGACCCGCACCAGTTCGGACCGGGGCAGCGCCGCCGCCAGCGACCTCGAGCTCGGGAACGGAATGATCATGTCGGTGTCCCCGCACAGCACCAGCGCGGGCGTGTCGGCCAGCACCGGCAGCGCCTCGGATTCGTCGTGCAGTTCGAGGGATTCGAGGAAGTTGACGATCGTCACGACGGAGATGTCGCCCAGCATGCCGTCGGAGAACGCGACCAACCGCGGGCTCACCTCGGTGCCGTACGACGCCGCCCGCATGATCGGCGAGATGATCGCGCGCGCCGCGCCCCGCGCCTGCTGCACCACACCCGGTGCGGTGCGCACCGCGAGCCGGAACGCGTCGATCACCGGATTGTTCAGATTGCGTCCGAGCCCCGACTTGTTGAGGCCGGCGGCCGTCGTCGCGAGCAGACCGACGCCGATCACCTTGTCGTCGAACAGTTCCGGGAACTGGCGGGCCATCGCGAGGATCGTCATGCCGCCCATCGAATGCCCCACCAGGACGACCGGGCCCGACGGCGCCACGGCATCGATCACGGCCGCGAGGTCGCGGCCCAACTGCGCGATGGTGCAGCTCTCGGCGGCCGGCATGCCGGACTCGCCGTGACCGCGCTGGTCGTAGAACACCATCCGCGCCGTGTCGCCCCACACCTGCGCGAGCTGCGTGCGCTGGAAGTGCCACGACTCCATCCGCAGGCAGTACCCGTGCACGAAGATCACGGTCAGCGGCGCGTCGGCCGGGCCCACCTCACGGACCAGCAGCGGCACGTCGTCCTCGGTCGGCACGACGCGGCTCCGGTCGCGGCTCATCAGGTCGAAGTCCTCGGATCCGTAGATCTCGGGTCCCCGCCGCGTCGTCACCGCTTTGACCACGTTGAGCCCCGCGAGCGTGCCGATCGCGGCGACACCCGCCACGCCTCCGAACAGGCCGAGCCTGTTCAGGAGATTCATGACCGGCCGCCCAGTCCTCCGATGTACGTCCGGACCGTGCGCCCCCGCACCGACGTCACCACCTCGTAGTGGATGGTGTCGAGGGCATCCGCCCATTCCTGCGCGTGGGGTTCGCCGTGATCGCCGTTGCCGAAGAACACCGCGGTGTCGCCCTCCCGGACCCCTGCGCCGTCCGGGCCGAGATCGACCACGACCTGGTCCATGCAGACCCGGCCGATGCCCGGCCGGCGGTCGTCGCCGAGCCACACCTCGAACCGCCCGCCCAGCGCGCGCGGGATGCCGTCGGCGTACCCGACCGGCAGCAGCGCCACCGTCGTGTCGTGCGGGGCCACCCACGTGTGCCCGTAGGACACACCGTCACCTGCTGCCACCTTCTTCACCAGCGCCACCCTCGATCGGAACGTCATGACCGGCCGCAGGCCGAACGTCCCCAGATCCGGAACCGGGGACAGTCCGTATATCGCGATTCCCGGCCGAACCATGTCGAATCGCAGGTCAGCGCGGGTGAGGGTGGCCGCCGAGTTCGACAGGTGCGCGGCCTCCGGCGCCAGGCCGATGCGCTTCGCGTCGGCGAGTGCACCCGTGAAACGCGCGCGCTGCTCGTCGATCACCGGGTGGTGCGGCTCGTCGGCGTGCGCGAGGTGCGAGAACACACCCTTGAACCGGACCGCGCCCTCCGCTTCGACGCCGGCCAGGTCCTTCAGGAAGTCCGTCCACTCCTCGCGGGAGACGCCGTTCCGGTTCAGGCCCGTGTCGACCTTGATCGTCACGGTCGCCGCGGTCCCCACCCGACGGGCCGCCGCGACGACCGCCGAGAGGTGCCGCGGCGACGACAATCCCAGCTCGACCCCCGCGGCGATCGCGGGCGCGAAGTCGGAGTCCGCCGTGTGCAGCCACGACAGCACCGGCGCGGTGATGCCGGCGTTCTTGAGTTCGAGGCCCTCGGCGAGCGTCGTGACGCCCAGTTCGCGGGCACCGGCTGCCAGGGCGGCCCGCGCCACCGGGACGGCGCCGTGGTTGTACGCGTCGGCCTTCACCACCGCCATGACGGCGGCGTCACCGGCGTGCTCGCGCAGGATGCCGATGTTGTGCGCCACCGCGTCGAGATCGATCACCGCTTCGGCCTGGGGCGCCACTGCCGGGGGCGGGGTGTCCGCTGCGGTGGCGCTCGTGGTCTTCGGCTCGGTGTCAGGCTCCTGCGCGGTGGTGGTCACGGCATTCGATCCTGCCACTCATCGGGGCGAAACAGTCCCGCGGGTACAACCCGACCAGTCACGATTCGGGTACATGTGAGCCCGGGAACACGCGCAGGATCCGAATCGCGGACCGCAGGTGGCCGAGGAGCGTCGACGCCGAGATCGGCGCGAGCCCGGCCTCGCCGACCTCGCCGGCGCCCTCCCGCGCGCCGAGGTTGGCGGCCAGCGAGTGCGCCCGCGCGCCGGCCGCGGCCGCGAGCGCCGGCGCGAGCCCGGTGGCCATCAGGGCGCCGATGATGCCCGACAGCACGTCACCCGAACCGGCCGTGGCCGCCCACGAACTGCCCGCGTCGTTGACGTGGACGCGCCCGTGCGGATCGGCGATGACGGTGGCCCGCCCCTTGAGCAGGACCGTGACGCCCAACTCCGCCGCCAGCGCCCGCGTGGCCGCGACCCGGTCCGGGAAGGGCGCGACCCTGGTGAGCCGCTCGAACTCCCCCGCGTGCGGGGTCAGCAGGGTGGGGGCACTGCGGCGGCGCAGCTCGCGCATCAGGTCGGGATGCTCGGCCAGCAGATTCAGCCCGTCGGCGTCGACGAGGACCGGCAGATCCGTCGCGAGGACCGTGCGCAACTCGGCCAGGGCGGCATGATCGGTGCCGATGCCCGGGCCGACGACCCACGCCTGCACCCGTCCGGCGTCGGCGGGCGACAGGGCCGCCACCACCTCCGGCCAGTGGTCCAGCACCTCGGCGGCCGCGCGGCCCGCATACCGGACCATGCCGGCGGTCGCCGTCACCGCCGCACCCGACGACAGCACCGCCGCGCCGGGATAGTGCCCGCTGCCGGCGACGACGCCGACGACGCCCTGCGTGTACTTGTCGTCCGCGGCGCGCGGAACCGGCCACAACCGGCCCACCTCGGCGGGATCGAGCGCGGTCATGTCGGGATCCGGCAGGTCCAGGCCGATCGGCACCAACTCGACCCGGCCGCACCGGGCCGCAGCCAGCACGTGGACCGGCTTGAGCGCCCCGAACGCGACCGTGACCGCGGCCGTCACCGCGGGGCCGTCGACCGCACCGGTGTCGGGGTCGACGCCACTCGGCAGATCCACCGCGACGATCGGCGCGTCCAACTGCGCCACGATCGCGGCCGCGGCGGGGCGCAACGCCCCCTTCCCGGAGATCCCGACGATGCCGTCGAGCACCAGGTCCGGATCGCCCGGGTCGGGTGACACGCGTCCGCCCGCGGCCTTCAACGCTGCGAGGCCCGCCGCGTGAGCACGGGCCGGATCGAGCAGCACCGCGGTGACGGCCGCCCCGCGCCGGCGGAGCATCGCGCCGGCCCACAACGCGTCGCCGCCGTTGTCGCCGGAGCCGACGAGCAACGTGACGTCGCGGCCGGCGACTCCCCCGGTGCGCGCCCGCAACTCGTCGGCCGCGACCCGCGCCAACCCGTACGCCGCGCGCCGCATCAGCGTGCCCTCGGGCAGGCTCGCGAGCAGCGGCGCCTCGGCCGCTTTGACCTGCGTCGTCGTGTAGTAGTCCCGCACTATCCGGCCGCCGTCGGTCCCGAGATCATGAACGGGGCGCCGTTCGGATCGGCGACCCAGGCCATCCGGCCGTACTCGGAGTCCCACGGCTCGCGCATCACCGTGCCGCCGAGTTCGGTGACCCGGGCGACGGCGTCGTCGGTGCTGTCCACCTGGATGAACATCTGCCAGTGCGACGGCACCTCGGCCGCCAGCGCGCCGCTCGCATCGAAGATGCCGGCCAGGTCGTCACCGCCGAACCGGGCTGTCGAGTAACGGAATTCGTCCGTGTCGCTCAGCGTCACGAGCTCCCAGCCGAAGACGTCCCGGTAGAACGGCAGGGCCGCCTCGTAGTCCTTGGTGACCAGCTCGAACCACGCCGGAGCGCCTGTCTCGCCGATCACCCCGAAGCCCTTGTGCTCGGCCGGCTGCCACGCGCCGACCACGCCACCGGACGGGTCCCGGAACAGCGCCATCCGCCCCTGCGCGGGCACCGTCATCGGCTCCATCATCACCTGCCCGCCGGCACCCAGGGCCGCCTTCGCGGTGGCGTCGGCGTCGGCCGTGGCCAGATACGTCGTCCACACGTCGACGTACGGATTGCCGGGCTGTCCGGCCATCAACCCGGCGACGGGCTTGCCGTCCGAGAAGAACATCACGTAGCCGCCGTACTCCGCACCGGACGACTCGTGGGTCCAGCCGAAGAGGTCGTCGTAGAACGCGGCCGCACGGTCGACGTCGGAGGCTTGCAGATCGATCCAGCACGGTGCGCCGACAGGCGCGGAATCACGAGTGGGCATGACAACTCCTCGCACGGTTCGAGGTCGGGAACGTGCCGAAGGGCACACTCGAACTCAGACTACGCTGAAACCCATGAAGACACGCGCGAGCGCGCTGATTGCCGGAATCGCTTTGGCCACAACACTTTCCGGCTGCTCGACCGATTCGACGGACGAGCCGGCGACCGACTCGGGCAAAGCTCTCACGGTCGAGGTCGCCGACATGGCCTACACGCCCTCGTCCACCACGATCTCCGCCGGCCAGACCGTGACCTGGGTGTTCGACGACCGCGGCACCCCGCACGACGTCGTCGGACTCGGCGACGCGAAGCCCGTCCTCCGCAGCCCCCTGCTGACCTCGGGTACGTGGGAGTTCACGTTCACCGAGCCCGGCACCTACAACTACACGTGCTCGCTGCACCCGGACATGCTCGGTGTGGTCGTGGTGATCTGACCGGCGATCTGAACACCCCGACCACACCGAGCCGCCGGCGGCCTATTCGACCGTGACGGACTTGGCGAGGTTGCGCGGCTTGTCGACGTCCAGACCACGCGCCTGCGCGACCTCGGCCGCGAACACCTGCAGCGGCACCGTCGAGAGCAGCGGCTGCAGCAGCGTCGGCGCCGCCGGGATCTCGATGAGGTGATCGGCGTGCGCCCGCACCGCCTCGTCGCCCTCCTCGGCGATCACGATCGTCGTCGCACCGCGGGCCTTGATCTCCTGGATGTTCGAGACCAGTTTCGAGTGCAGCACCGCACGCCCCTTGGGCGACGGCATGATCACGATCACCGGCAGCCCCTCCTGGATCAGCGCGATCGGACCGTGCTTGAGCTCGCCCGCCGCGAAACCCTCGGCGTGCATGTACGCCAGCTCCTTGAGCTTGAGCGCACCCTCGAGCGCCACCGGGTAGCCCACGTGACGACCGAGGAAGAGCACCGCCGGGGACTGCGCGAACTTGCGCGCGAGTTCCCGTACCGACTCCACCTTCTCGAGCACCCGCGCCACCAGATCCGGCATCGCGGCAAGGTCGGCGTACTCACGCGCGACCTCGTCGGGGTACTTGGTACCCCGCGCCTGCGCCAAGGCCAGTCCCACCAGGTAGTTCGCGGTCACCTGGGCGAGGAAGGCCTTGGTCGAGGCGACGGCGATCTCCGGACCGGCCCGCGTGTAGAGGACCGCGTCGGCCTCACGCGGAATCTGCGCGCCGTTGGTGTTGCAGATCGCGAGCACGCGCGCCTTCTGGTCCTTCGCGTGCTTGACCGCCTCGAGGGTGTCCGCGGTCTCGCCGGACTGCGAGATCGCGACGACGAGCGTCGACCGGTCCAGGACCGGGTCGCGGTAGCGGAACTCGCTCGCGAGTTCGACCTCGACGGGCAGCCGCGTCCAGTGCTCGATCGCGTACTTGGCGAGCAGACCGGAGTGGTACGCGCTGCCGCACGCGACCACGAAGACCTTGTCGACGTCGCGCAGTTCCTGATCCGACAGGCGCTGCTCGTCGAGCACGATGTGCTGGTCGACGAAGTGCCCGCGCAGGGTGTCGGCCACCGCGTCCGGCTGCTCCTGGATCTCCTTGAGCATGAAGTAGTCGTGGCCACCCTTCTCGGCGGCCTGCAGGTCCCAGTCGATCCGGAAGGCGCGCGTGCGGTCGGCCGCATCGTTCCCGAAGAAGTCCGTGACCGAATAGCCGTCCGCGGTGATGGCGACCACCTGGTCCTGGCCCAGCTCGATCGCGTCGCGGGTGTGCTCGATGAAAGCCGCGACGTCCGAGCCGACGAACATCTCGCCCTCGCCGACCCCGACGACCAGCGGCGTCGAGCGGCGGGCCGCGATGATCATGTCCGGGTGGTCGGCGTGCGTGAACACGAGCGTGAACGCGCCCTCGAGACGACGCAGCACCGACAGCGTGCTCTGCAGGAAGTCGCCCGCGGTGGGCCCCTCGGCGAACGCCCCGGCCACCAGGTGCACCGCGACCTCGGAGTCG
Source organism: Prescottella agglutinans (assembly GCF_004011865.1). Lineage (GTDB taxonomy): Bacteria > Actinomycetota > Actinomycetes > Mycobacteriales > Mycobacteriaceae > Prescottella > Prescottella agglutinans. Next base: position 825,251 of record NZ_RKLP01000001.1, read on the forward strand.
GTGTCGCTGAGCAGGTCGACGCCGGCCGCCTCGAGCTCGGCGCGCAGCGGCGCGAAGTTCTCGATGATGCCGTTGTGCACGACCGCGAACTTTCCGCTCGCGTCGCGGTGCGGATGCGCGTTGCGGTCGGTCGGCTTGCCGTGCGTCGCCCAGCGGGTGTGACCCATGCCCGTGGTGCCCGCGAACTGCGCGCGGCCCACGTCGTCGAGCTCGGCCTGCAGATTGGCCAGACGTCCGGCCTTACGTTCCGTGGCGAGCCCACCCGCGCCGTCGAGCACGGCGATACCCGCCGAGTCGTAACCGCGGTATTCCATTCGCTGCAGCGCCTTCTCCACGACGTCCAGAGCCTGGCGGTGGCCCACGTAACCCACGATTCCGCACATGGTTCACCAGCGTACTTGGACGACCGTGTGGAGCGAACTCGGTCCGCCATCGGATAACGTCACACCCGTGGCGCAGACACCGAAGTCCCTGGTATCCAAGCTGTCCAAGCGTGGCCCGCACCGGGTGCTGCGCGGAGACCTCGCGCTCGCGGGGCAGCCGGGCGTGGTCTACACCCCCGCCGAGGGCTTCAATCTGCCCGCCGTCGCGTTCGCCCACGACTGGCTCGCCGGCGCCGCGAACTACGCCGCCACGTTCGAGCACCTCGCCTCGTGGGGCATCGTCGTCGCCGCGCCGAGCACCGAACGCGGCCCCGTCCCCTCGCATCTCGGGCTGGCCGCGGACCTCGGCACCGCCCTCGACATCTGCACCGGCGTGCGTCTCGGCCCCGGCCGGATCAGCGTCCACCCCGACCGTGTCGCGTTCGCCGGTCACGGCATGGGGGCCGGAGTCGCCGTCCTCGCTGCTGCGCAGCAGGGCCGCGCGAAGGCGGTCGCCGCGCTGTTCCCGTCCCCGACGGCGCCCTCCGCGACCACGGCGGCGGCCCGGGTCGAGGTGCCGGGGCTGATCCTCGCCGCCGCGAAGGACGTCGATTCGCTGAACAGCGATGCCCTCGCACTCGACGACGCGTGGAAGGGCGAGAGCCTGCTCCGCGTCGTCGACAAGGGCTCGAGTGCGGGCCTCGTCGAGGGCCGACGTCTTCTCGGTTTCCTCGGGGTCGGCGGGGCCGAGCGTCGGACGCAGCACGTGACGCGGGCGCTCCTCACCGGCTTCCTCCTGCGGCATCTCACCGACGACAAGACGTACGCCGTCTTCTCGGACGCCGACGCCCACTTCCCCGGCACCCACCCCGCCACGCGGGAGGACGCGGAGGACTCGAAGGACGCCGTCGACCCGCGGGACGCCGCCGCGCATCACGCGGGCACCCAGATCAGCCAACTCCTGAGCCACTAGCTCACAGCGGTCCCGCCTCGGCGATCTCGACCCCCGACCCGTCGGGCACCGACTCCTCCGACCCCAGCTCCGCCAACACCGGTTCCGCCGGATCCGCTGCCCCGCGACCGCTCGTCGTCGAGCGGGCGCCGTGCGCCGGCGGCGACACCGTGGGCGCGTCGGCGTCGTCGGGCGCGGGCACACAGGAGTCGACCGCGGGTTCCGGCGGCGGTGGTGCCGGCGGCTGGAGTTCCATCGGTTCGGGTTCCGGTTCCGGTTCGGTTTCCGGGGGTTGCGCTGCCTGGAGTTCCTCGGCAGGAGAGGGCATTTCGGGCTCGGGGCGGTTGTCGGTGACGACGGCCTCCGCCGCGGGAACCGGCGGCCCCGGCGGACGCTCGGGCTCCGGCCCCTCCGCGACCGTCGGATCCCGGGGCGTGGGCGCGGCGTCGCAACACGCATCCGATTCGAGGTTCAGACTGCACCCGGCACCGGTCTGCCCGGGCGACTCCGCCCGCTCGGCCGCCTCTCGGACGATGTCGCCGACCGTGTCGACGACGGCGAGCGCGACCTCGGCCACCACACCCACGACCGCACCGACCGCCCGCGCGGCGCCCTCGATCACCAGACCGTCCAGGGCCAGCGATCCCCCGCCCACGAGCGAACCGGGCGACGGCGCCGCCGGGCGGACGCCGGACGGTGCGCCGAGGCCGGTCAGGCTCGTCGGTACCGCCGCTGCCGTCGATCCCGCCTCCCCCACCGGGCCGGTGGCGGTCGGGACGGCCGGCGGTACGCCGCACGGGGCGGGCGGGGCGGCAACCGGGCGGCAGTCCCCGACCACGAGCGGGCCGGGAACCGGGAACGCGCTGTCGTCGACCCGCGCGAACGCGCAGGCGAGATTCCGGTACGCGTCGTCGACCGCTGCCGCCGTCGCATCGCACAGGGCGGTGAAGCGGCTCACCGTGTCGCGCACGTGTGGGAGGAAGACGCCCTCGAGCCAGTCCACACACACCCAGTCCGCAATCGCCGTGTCGATCTGCTCCGGCGTGAAACCTCCGACCCGGGATGCATCGCGGGCACCCACCCAGCGCGCCTTCCGCGCCACCGTCTCGCGCAGGGCCCTGGAGGTCTCGACGAGCGCGCATCGCACATCCGCGACGTCCCGGCGCACCCGATCCGCCCGGACGAGGTGCGCGGCCAGGTGCTCGTGGGCGCGATCCGCACCCGTGCCGGTCCACGCCTGCCCGAGAGTCGAGGCAGCGCCGTCCTGTGCGTCGAACCGATCGCCCAGATCCGCAACGATCCTCGTCAGCACCTCGATGTCGGCGTCCAGCGCACCGAGATCGATGCCCCGCTGCTCGTAGTAGCGCGCCGCCACGTCCTCGTACGTCGGCAGGCGCTCACCCGTCGCCAACCGCTCCACGACGGCGGCGGCGCGGGGCAGGTAGAGGGCGAAGTACCGCAGTCCGGTCGCGCCGGTGTCGAGGATCGTCTCCACTACCGGCCACCGAGTACGACGACGTTCCCCGCCGTCACGGCGTCCTGGTTGTCGTAGGCGTCGGCGGTGGCTGCGAGTGCCCGGCCGGTCGTATCGGACGCGGTGGCCCATGCACCGATCGCGCGGGCCAGGCGCAGGTAGCCCTCGCGGATGGCCCGCTCGCGTGCCGCGGTCCCGGCGACGGCCGGCGCGAGCCCGCCGCCGGTCACGGCGCGGCCGGCCTCCGCGAGGGAGGCGGCATCCGCCTGCAACGCACGCGCCGTCGCCCGCACCCTCGCGACATCGATCGAGACCACGTCTGCCATCGGTTCCGCTCCTCAGCGCTGTCGATTCGGCTTCTTCGTCCTGTTCGACGCATTCGGCGGCCCGATGGTTCCGTTCGGTTTCGCGAGGTCTCCGGGCTAGGCGGATGCCACCTGTTCGGCGAGTGTCTCGGCGATGCGCTGGGCGGTCTCGGCATCCGCGGCCTCCACCATCACCCGCACCAACTGCTCGGTTCCGGACGGACGCAACAGGACCCGTCCGGTGTCGCCGAGTTCGGCCTCGGCCGTCTCGATCGCCGACCGCACGTGGGGTGCCTCGGCGACAGCCGCCTTGTCCGCGACCTTGACGTTGATCAGTACCTGCGGCAGTGAGGTCATCGCCCCCGCGAGCGTCGCCAGGGATGCACCCGTCTGCGCCATCCGGCCCATCAACCGCATACCGGTGAGGACGCCGTCACCCGTCGTGCCGTGGCCCGGGAGCACGACGTGCCCTGACTGCTCGCCGCCGAGGCTGAAGCCCCCGGAGCGCAACTCCTCGAGCACGTAGCGGTCGCCGACCGCGGTGGTCCGCAGTTCGATGCCCGCCTCGCGCATCGCGATGTGCAGGCCGAGATTGCTCATGACGGTGGCGACCAGCGTGTTCTCGACGAGTTCGCCGGACTCGCGCATGCCGATCGCGAGGACGGTCATGATCGCGTCACCGTCGACGACAGCACCCGTCGCGTCCACCGCGAGGCAACGATCGGCGTCGCCGTCGTGCGCCAGGCCGATGTCCGCGCCGTGTTCGACGACCGCGCGCTGCAGCACCTCGAGGTGCGTCGAACCGCAGCCGTCGTTGATGTTCAGGCCGTCGGGTTCGGCGTTGATCGCGATCACCGTCGCGCCCGCGGCCCGGTAGGCGTCGGGAGCCACCGTCGACGCGGCGCCGTGCGCGCAGTCGACGACGACCGTGAGGCCGTCGAGTCGGGAGTCCAGCGCACTCGCGAGATGGGCCAGGTATCGGCTGGTGGCGTCGAACGCGACGTCGACCCGACCGATGCCGGCACCCGTCGGACGACGCGTCGGGCCGGCCGCGATCGACGCCTCGATGCGGTCCTCGACGTCGTCGTCGAGCTTGTGCCCACCCGCCGCGAAGATCTTGATGCCGTTGTCCGGCATGGGGTTGTGCGAGGCGGAGATCATCACACCGAGCGCGGCGCCGTATGCGCCGGTCAGATAGGCGACCGCCGGCGTGGGCAGGATTCCGACGAGGATCACGTCGACACCGGATGCGGTCAGTCCGGCGGTGACGGCGGCCTCGAGCATCTCGCCGCTGGCTCTCGGGTCACGGCCGACGACCGCGACTGGTCGCTCCGACCCGGATCCTGATGGCGCGAGCACCTCCGCTGCCGCGGCGGCGACCTTCAGCGCCAGCTCGGCGGTCAACTCGGCATTCGCCAAGCCCCGCACACCGTCCGTGCCGAACATACGACCCATAGATTCCGACCCCTCCAGATCCGGGCGAGCATTCAGGTGAAACACGAAAGCAGGCGTCCGGAAGCGAAGAGCTCTACGAACGCCTGCTCTCGTGGCAGAACAGGTGCCGGAGCCGGCACGAATGCCGGCTCCGGCGACACATCAGCGCTTGGAGTACTGAGATGCCTTGCGGGCCTTCTTCAGGCCGTACTTCTTGCGCTCGACGGCGCGGGCGTCACGCGTCAGGAAGCCGGCGCGCTTGAGCGCGGGGCGATCCTCGGCGGTGACCTCGATCAGAGCGCGGGCGATGGCGAGACGCAGAGCGCCGGCCTGGCCCGACGGGCCGCCACCGGTCAGGAGGGCGGTGATGTCGAACGACTCGGTGCGCTCGACCAGGACCAGCGGCGCCTTGATGAGCTGCTGGTGCACCTTGTTCGGGAAGTAGTCCTCGAGGGTGCGGCCGTTGAGCTTGAACTCACCGGTGCCGGGGGTCAGGCGGACGCGGACGACCGCCTCCTTACGACGGCCGACGGTCTGAACCGGGCGGTCGATGACGATCGGAGCCTGCGGTGCAGCCTCGTACACCTCGGTGACCTCGGTCTCGGTGGTGTACTCCGAGATCTCCTCTGCCGCGGGCTCGACGGCCTCGTTGAAGTCTTCGTTGCTCACTGGGCGACCTGCTTGATCTCGAACGGAACCGGCTGCTGCGCGGCGTGGGGATGGGTCGGGCCTGCGTAGACCTTCAGCTTGCCCGCGATGGCGCGGCCCAGCTTGTTCTTGGGGAGCATGCCGACGACGGCCTTCTCCACGAGACGATCGGGGTTCTTCTCGAGAACCTCGCCGACCGAACGAGCCTTGAGGCCACCCGGATGTCCGGAGTGGTGGTACAGGAACTTGTCCGTACGCTTGTTGCCGCTGATGGCAACCTTGTCGGCGTTGATGATGACGACGAAGTCGCCGCCGTCAACGTGCGGTGCAAAGGTGGGCTTGTGCTTGCCGCGGAGCAGGTTGGCTGCCTGCACGGCAAGGCGACCGAGCACCACGTCAGTGGCGTCGATGACGTGCCAGGTACGGGTCACGTCTCCGGCCTTCGGGGAATACGTAGGCACAGAACTTCCTCGTCTGTTCGTTTCTGCTGCTGGCCGAGCGCGCAGCACTCCGTCCCCGGCGGCCAGTTGAGACCCGGGAACGACTTCTCACCGCGCACGAGAGCGGGGCAAGAGACGGCACGCCGACGTAGAACGATACCGGCTGGGGCCGACCAGGGTCAAAGCGCCCGCTACCCGGCGAGCGCGTCCGCAAGGCGTTCGACGGCCCATGTCAGGTCGTCGCGGCTGATCACGAGCGGCGGCGCGATCCGGATCGTGCCCTCGTGTGCATCCTTCGCGAGGACCCGACGGGCCAGCAGGCGCTCACAGATCACCCGGGCCGTCGGCTGCCCCGGCGCCAACTGGACGCCGGCCCACAGCCCCCGGCCGCGCACCTCCGCGACCAGGTCGGCCGGCAACTGCCCCAGCAACTCGTGCAGGTACGCCCCGAGTTCCCGGCTGCGCCGCTGGTAGATGCCGGTCTCCAGGAGGCGGACGACGCCACTGCCGACCGCGCAGGCCAGCGGGTTGCCACCGAACGTGCTGCCGTGCTGCCCCGGGTGGATGACATCCATGACGTCGCGGTCCGCGACCACGGCGGAGACGGGGACGATCCCGCCACCGAGCGCCTTCCCCAGGATGTAGACGTCGGGGACCACACCCTCGCGGTCGCACGCGAACGTGTCCCCGGTCCGGCCCAGCCCGCTCTGGATCTCGTCGGCGAGCATCAGGATGCCATGCTCGTCGCACAGCCTCCGCACTCCCGCGAGGTAACCGTCCGGCGGGACCAGCACACCCGCCTCGCCCTGGATGGGTTCGACGAGGACCGCGACGGTGTTCTCGGTGATCGCGGCCGCCAGTGCACCGAGGCTCCCGTACTCGACCGACGGGAATCCCGGCGGGAAGGGACCGAAACCGCCGCGCGCGTCCGGATCCGACGAGAACCCGACGATCCCGATCGTGCGTCCGTGGAAGTTGCCGGCACACGTGACGATCTCGGCCCGGCCGTCGGGCACGCCCCTGACGTCGTAGCCCCATTTGCGCGCGAGCTTGAGGGCGGTCTCGACGGCCTCCGCGCCGGTGTTCATCGGCAGCACCGCGTCCTTTCGGCACAGCCGCGCGACGTCGGCGCAGAACTCGGCGAACCGGTCGTGCTGGAAGGCGCGGCTGGTGAGCGCGAGCCGACCGATCTGCACGCGCGCGATCTCGACCAGTTCGGGGTGCGCGTGCCCGAAGTTCAGCGCCGAGTAGCCGGCGAGCACGTCGAGGTAGTCGATGCCGTCGATGCCGCGCACCCACGCGCCCGAACCCGACGTGATCACGACCGGGAGCGGACAGTAGTTGTGTGCGCTGTGCTCGTCGGCACGGGCGAGTTCGGCCGCGGTCCCGGCCGTGACCGGCACGAGTTCGGCGTCGAGGTGATGTCCCGTCGTCATAAGGTCCGCCTCCCGGCCGGGCGCCAGCCGCCACTGCTTTCGGGTCAGGCCAGTATCCGCCGACCGGCGCTCGGCGGCAATCGTTCTCGGACCCGGATACGCGTGTGCCCCGACGGCTCTCCTCCGTCGGGGCACACGCTGTCTGAGGTAGTAGGACTACCCCCAGCTTCTGGCGGCAGCGGCGTTCGCTTCCTGCATGCCCTCATTGCCCTGGCCGACGACACGACCGACGGCCTCGAGGACCTGGTGCAGCTCGGACGCCGCGGTGTCCCACTTGGCCTGGTGCTCCTGGTACGAAGTGGACGAGCTGGCGTCCCAGTCCACGATCATCTTGTCGACGGTCCGCTTGATATCGGCCAGCTTCCGGTCCATCTCACCCTGGAGGGAGATGATCTGCTGCTGCATCGCCTCGATCTGGCCGAACGAATAATGGATGGGGCCGTTAGAGGGGGCGGTCATGACTGCTCCTGTCGGTAAAGGTCTGCGAATTCGGACGATCGAGATGCTCAGGACATGTTCAGGCTGCTCGCGACGCTGTTGATCGCCGCCGTGTGATCCTGCTGCGCGGTATCGAACTTCACGCTGTTCGACTTGAGGTTCTCGCTGATCGACCGCAGCGCATCGTTGATCTTGTTGGAGCTGTTCTCCCACTGCTCCATGAGGTTGTGGAACGCGATCGCAGCGCCGCCCTGCCAGCCGCCACGGATCCCGTCGACCTCGCTCCGGACGCGTTTGAGCAGCCCGTCGAGCTCATCCTTCATCGTGTCGAGCTGAGTGGAGGCGGCCCCCATCGACTCGGTTGTGACTTTCAAATGATCCTGTCCGCCCACTTCGAACTCCTTCGGATGCGCTCGGCATCGTTGTCCCACTTCCGCGTCCGGCCACCGATCCCCCAGGGACTCGTCGCGGCCAGTTCGCGCCTACATCTGGTTGGACGCACTCGTGCGTCGATTCGGTTCCATCGATCCCGGAACTTTTTTCGGGGCCTGGTCCTTCAGGCCGCACCCACCTCCACGCTGCGGACGGCCTGCTCGCAATCCGGGGCCAACGCGTCCCACTCACCGTCCCGGAACTGACAGCCCACGCTCACCTGCACGCCGTCCTCGACGAGGACGTGCCAGCGCACCCGTGACCGGTCGTCCGGCGTCTCGACGTACGAGATCACCGGCCGGCCCGCGAACTCGGCGTCCGGGTCGAACTCCGTGAAGGGACCGCCGGGACCGCGGTCGGCGATCCGGCGCTCGAGCGCACGCGCGACCTCGGCGCGATCCGAGCCCGCGGCGACGTCGGCGGGAACGAGAACGATGCGGCGTCCGCCGACCCCCACGGGCGTCAGGTCGAGCCGACCCGGTTTGGCCTCCGCGCTCCACCGGTCCGGGAGTTGCACGCTCACCGGCCCGATCTCGAAGCGCTGCAACGGTTCGGCGGCGTCGGAGATGCCCGGCCGGGTCCACGGCTGCCAGAACACGAGGGCGGTGCCGACGACCGCTGCCACGACGAGTGCACCGACCATGGCGAGGACCGTGCGCCCCGGTCTGCGCCGCGGGATGAGCGGGGCGTGCTCGAGCCACGCGGCGGCAGCGTCGTGCCGCTCGTCCGGCGCGACGTCCGCCGCCGTCGGCAGGCGCACCAGATCCGCGTCCGCGACGACCACGACCGTCGATTCGATTCCGGCGGTGAGGGTCGTGGCGAGTTCGGGGTCTTCCGCGCCGGTCACCAGCACGACGTCGACCGAACGCTCACCGGCGACGGTGCGCACCGACCGGTCCAGCAACGAAACGCGGTCGGGATGGTCACGAAGGTCGAGACTGCCGGTGTCCGAGACGAGTTCGCACGCCACGACGGCCGGTTCGCCGTCGCCACCCCGCTCGACGAGGCTGGCGGTGGTCGACAGCGACCCGCACTCGAGCACCACCCAGCGCGTACAGTTTCCCGGCGCCGGAACTGCCAGCGCCACCGGCACCAGCAGCACCTCGTGGGCGGATCGCCGCGCGGCCGACTCGAGGACGCCACGGCGAAACGATCCCCAGTGCGACGGGTAGGTCACGGCCACTCCGGAGGCGAATCCCGTTCCCCTCGTGCCGGTTCCGAGTGCACGATGGAGCGAGGCCGCGAGGACGTCGACGGTTGCGACCGGCTGCGCCCCGACAAGGACGTGTTGGTCGTCGATGCATTCGAGGCAGTCCCGAATGGAATCGTCAGGCACCCGGACCACCCCGGACGGGGACGCCACCCACACCGCGCCGTCGGCGAGGTGCAGGGCCGATCGGGTCACAACTGCGGCAACCACGAGAGCTGAACCAGGGAGGTTCCGCTCCGTGCGATGAACGTGCCGCGTCCCGCCGGCTGCTCGCTGGGCCGGACGGCGCCGATGAGGTTGCCCTCGTCCCGGCTGCCGCTCATCACCATTCCGGCCGGCACGAGGTCGCGCATCCGCGCGATCACCGGTTCGTAGAGCGCCCGCGACGCGCCACCGGACCGCCGGGCGACGATCAGGTGCAGGCCCAGGTCCTTCGCGTGCGCGAGGTAGTCCAGCAGCGGGGTCAGCGGATTCCCACTCGACGTCGCGACGAGGTCGTAGTCGTCGACGACGACGTAGATCTCCGGGCCCGACCACCAGGACCGCTCCCGCAACTGCTGCTGCGTGGTGTCCGGTCCGGGCATGCGGCTCGCGAGGATGCCCGCGAGATCGTTCATCATCGTCGTGAACGTCGTTGCCGAGGCCGCGTATCCGGCCAGGTGATCACCCTCGACCACCCCGAGCATGGTGCGCCGGTAATCGCCGATGATCAGCTTCGCCTGCTGCGGCGTGTTCGACTCCATCAGCCCGAGACAGATTCCGCGCAGCAGCGTCGTCTTGCCGCACGCGCTGTCACCGAAGACGAGGAAGTGCGCCTGATCCGCGAAATCGAGGTAGACCGGCGCGAGTTCGGCCTCGTCGATGCCAATCGGCACCGACAGACACGCCCCACCCGGCGCGACGGGGGCCGGCCAGTGCCCCGCGGCGGCCGTGAGCACGTCCTCCCGTGGAATCCGATCGGGAAGCATCCGCACCAGTGGTGCCCCCGGACCGGAGCGAGTGGCCCCGAGGTGGGCGACGGCGCCGGCCACCCCGGAACCGAGATCGTCGCTGCGGCAGACCCCGTCGAGCCGGGGCAGCGCGATGAGCAGGTGCAGTCCCTCACGGGTGATACCGCGCCCCGGTCGCCCGGACGGGACCAGCATCGCCTTCGCACGGCCCACATCGGAGTCCGCCGGGTCACCCAACCGCAGTTCGATTCTCGTACCGAGTTGATCCTTGAGCGCGGGCCGGATGTCGGCCCAGCGCGGAGTCGCCAGCACCACGTGCACGCCGAACGAGAGTCCCTGTCCGGCAAGGGCACTGATCTGCGCTTCGAGCGCCTCGAAATCCTGCCGGATACTCGGCCAGCCGTCGATGACCAGGAAGACGTCCCCGAACGGGTCCTCGGCCGCGCCGGCCGCCGCCGGGCCCTCACCGCCGCCACGGAGGCGCCGGAAGTCCGCCATCGACTCGATGCCGAGTTCCCGGAAGCGCCGTTCCCGCTGGCGCACCAGGGTTGCCATTTCGGCCACCGTGCGCCGCACCAGGTCGACATCGAGTCGGTTCGCGACCGACCCGACGTGCGGGAGACCCGCCAGACCGGACAGCGTGCCGCCGCCGAAGTCGAGGCAGTAGAACTGCACCTGCCGCGGCGAATGCGTGGCCGCCATCGACACGATGAGGGTCCGCAGCAACGTCGACTTGCCGGACTGGGGCCCGCCCACGACGGCGACGTTGCCGGTCGCCCCCGCCAGGTCGGTCACCAACAGATCCCGGCGTTGGTCGAACGGCCGGTCGATCACACCGATCGGGGCCCGCAGCGAACTCACCGCGGGCACCGATTCCGTGAGGGCGGCGGGCGGCAGGATCTGGTCGAGCGTCGGCGCGACCTCGAGCGGCGGCAACCACACCTCGTGCGCGGCCGGTCCGCGGCCGCGGATGCGATCGACGAGGACCTCGAGGACGGACTGCTGATCTCCGTCGTCCTCGGGCGTCGGGTCCGGCGCGATCGGGATCACCGGTTCCTCGAACACGGGCAGGGCGACCGGCGTCGTGGTGAACAGGCGGGGGCGCAGGTCGAGGTTCGGCGCGTTCGCCCCGGCGGATCGGTGGGCCCGCTCGGTCTCGTAGGGGCCCGACACGTACGAGGCCTGGAAGCGCACGATCTCCGCGGAATCGCACTTGAGGTAACCGGCGCCCGGCGCCGCCGGCAGATGGTAGGCGTCGGGCACACCGAGCACGGTGCGGGACTCGTTGGCCGAGAACGTCTTCAGGCCGATCCGATAGGACAGGTGACTGTCGAGGCCGCGCAGCTTGCCCTCCTCGAGCCGCTGGCTCGCGAGCAGCAGGTGCATGTGCAGCGACCGGCCGAGGCGCCCGATCGCCACGAACAGGTCGGCGAACTCGGGCTGCTGGCTGAGCAGTTCGGAGAACTCGTCCACCACGATGAACAGCGCCGGCAGTGGCGCGAGGTCGGCGCCCGCGCTGCGCGCCTTCTCGTAGTCGGTGACGTTCGCGAAGTTGCCGGCGGCGCGCAGCAGTTCCTGCCGCCGGTTCATCTCACCGGCGAGAGCGTCCTTCATGCGGTCCACCATCGCCAGTTCCTCGGCGAGGTTGGTGATGACCGCGGCGACGTGCGGCGCGTCCTCGAGGCCCAGGAAGGTCGCACCACCCTTGAAGTCGACCAGGACCAGGTTCAGGGCGTCGGGTGAGTGGGTCGCGAGCAGACCGAGCACCAGGGTGCGCAGGAACTCCGACTTGCCGGATCCGGTGGCGCCGATGCACAGACCGTGTGGGCCCATGCCGTTCTCGGCCGCCTCCTTGAGGTCGAGTTCGACGGGACTGCCGTCGACCCCGACGCCGATCGGGACGCGGAGCCGATCGCGACCGTGGCGCGGCGCCCATCCCTGGACGGGATCGAACCGGCCGACGTCGCCGATCCCGAGCAGTCGACTCCACCCGGCCGCGACGGGCGCCCCGTCGTCCTCGGCGGTGTCGGCGGCGGTACGGGCGGCGATCCGGAAGGGCGCGAGGCGCCGGGCCGCGGACAGCGCCTCCTGCGGTGTGAGCGCGTCCGCGGTCGCGAATCTCTCGACCCCGGCACCGCTTCGCGCGCCGAGTGCGCCGTCCGTCGTCACGAGTTGCAGACCGCGCGTCGCCGTGAGCCGCGGGCAGTACCCGCTCAGGTCGAGCAGCGTCACCGAGTCCAGCCCGCCGTCGGTGATCGCGCCGCTGTCACCCTCGAGGATTCCCCCGTCGATCACGACCACGATCTGCGGCACGCCCGGCGTCGGGGGCGCGCTCCGGGAGAATCGCCCCCGCATCGAGAGCTGCTGTCCCAGAGACGATTCGAGCTCGATCACCGATCCGTACACCATCCGCGCGGGTCCCGCACCGTCGATCACATCCGGGTGCTGAGCGTGCGGAAGCCACTTCACCCAGTCCCACTCCGCGGCGGTGTCCGGGCCGCACACCACCGCGACCTGGAGCTGATCGGGTCCGTGGAACGTGCACAGCTGAACGAGCATCGCCCGGATCAGCCCGCGCGCACCGGCCCGATCGCCGTCGACGGCGATCGCCGCGAAGCCCCGCAACGACACCGCCGTCGGCAGGTCCGCGACCACCGAATGGGCACGCACGAACCGCCGCAGCGACACCGCCGAGACGGGCTCGAGGTCGTCGACCGGCCCGGTCTCGGGCGGGATGAGGCGAGTCGCGAGCCGCTGGCTGCCCCGGCCCACGCGCACGTGACCGTAGTCGGGGTCGGTGGTGCGGCGCTCCCACATGCGGACCGTACCGGTCAGCGTCCACAGCGATCCCGGGTCCGGGTGGCTCCACTCGAGCGCCTTGCGCTGTTGCGCCCCGGTGTCGAGGGCGTCGCGTCGCAGTTGGTCGAGATAGCGCAGGTAGTCCTTGCGATCCTCGTTGGCTTCGGCCGCCTTCGGCCCACCGCCGCGGCCCGACCCCGCGAGCATGCCGACCATCGACACCAACATCATCACCGGGAACATCAGTGCCATGGGGTTGGTGGACATGCCGGAGGTGAACATCAGCGCGGTCATGCCGACCATGGCGGCGACCATGACGAGCGGCAACAGCTTGGTCATCAGGTTGCCGGGCGTCACCCGGGGGATCTCGGGGGGCGTCTGCAGGCTCACCTCACCGCCCGGCGTACGCGGAGCCTCCCGACGTGCCCGGCGCACGAAGTGCACGGTGCCCATGCTTCCACCCCCAGAAGAAGGCCAGTCCTCGCCCGGCCGGTCCCCTCGACCGCACCGAGTCACCCCCCACGGGCTCCGGACTCGCGAACTGAGAAACTACAGCACCGCACCGACGATGGACACCGTGGAGGGCGGGGAGCACCACCGGGTATGGTGCCGATGGTTTCGAAGCGAGCGGTTCGGGTGGGGATCCCGATCGCGGGATCCGGGGGGATGATCGTGACAGTTCTGCCTGCCGAGTATGCAGTCGGCGGAGGCTCGGGGGCACGAGGGCCGGCCGACCTGTGCCGGCTCACGATTCTCGCCCCGCACACCCAGATCGATCTCGCGCTGCCGAACGGGGTCCCCGTCGAGCTCCTGATCCCGGGCATCGCCGATCTCGTCCGGAAGCACAGCGCCGCCAACGACTTCGACGCCGCCGAGGAGCGCACCGAACCAGTGCGGTGGACCCTGTCCCGGCTGGGAACCCCACCGCTGTCGCCGGCGCTGAGCCTGCAGGAACACGGTGTACTCGATGGCGAACTGCTGGTGTTCGACAGCGCCGAGGCCAGCCCTCCCCCTCCGCTGTTCGACGACATCATGTACAACGTCGCCGTGGCGGACACCGGCCACACCCACCCCTGGACACCCCGCATCGCGCGCCTGACCGGTTCCGCGATCGCTGTCGCGGCCACCGTGGCCGGTTCCTTCTCCCTGCTGCAGGTCGACGGTTCCGTCCAGTCCCTCGTCGGCGCCGGGTGCGCGCTGTTGACGCTCGTGTTGTTCCTGGTCGCGGGTGCCGTCGGGAGCCGGGTCTACGGGGACTCGGAGGCGGCCGTCACTCTCGGCACTGCCGCGCTGCCCCTGGCGTTCGCGGCGGGAATGCTGTTGGTACCCGGCGACCGAGGGGCGCCCCATGTGCTGCTGGGGCTCGTGATGGTCGGGGCCACCGCGGTGCTCGCGCTGCGCGCGGGGGGTGTGGGGCACACCGTGTTCACCGCCGCCGCGGCGGCGTCCCTGTTCGGGTCCGTGGCGGCTCTCGCGGCAACCCTCACCGACCAATCCGTGCGTACCGTCGGCGCGCTGCTCGCCGGCGCCGCCCTGATCGGACTGGTGGGTGCGCCTCGCGTCGCGATGTTGCTCGCGAAGCTCCCCCTCCCGCCGGTCCCGGCCCCGGGTACCTCGGTCGACCCGTCCGAGGACGACCCCGACGACACCCGCAGTGTGCCGTCGTTCGAGTCCGTCGCAGCGCGCGCGGACCGGGCTCGCCGGTTCCTCACCGGGCTGGTCTGCGCGATGACGCTGCTCACCGGTTTCGGTGTGCTCGCCGCCGCCCTCCCGACGTCCGGCTCCGGAATCTACTGGCCGGGAACCGCACTCGCCGTCACCGCCGCGACCGTGCTGATGTTCCGGGGCCGCACGTTCAGCGCGGCGGAGCAGGCGGTGCCGCTGATCGGCGGCGGGGGCACGATCCTCGTGCTCCTGTGCGCCGCAACGGCGGTCGCCGTCCCCGATGCTGCGCTCGGGCTGTTCGCCACCGCTGCGCTGGTCGTGCTCGGGGCGCTGGCGCTCGGAATCCTCGCCCCGCGGAAGAACTTCTCTCCGGTGCAACGGCGTGCCACCGAACTGCTCGACTACGCCGCGATCGCTGCCGTCGTCCCGCTGGCGTGTTGGGTGTCCGGACTCTTCGCCGCCATCCGAGGGCTGTGAGCGGGATCGTGGCGGGCACCGCGCGATCCCGACTGCTTCGGACGTCGGCCGTCGCCATACTGATTGCGCTGACCGCCTCGCTGGGGACGGGTGCCGCCGGCGCGGTCGCGCCGGCGCCGGTGGATCCCGGCAGGCTGCCGCCGCCGTCGCGTCCGGCACCGCTCGCGCCCACCGAACAGCGCAACGCGTGCGCGGTGGCGCTGCCGATGGGCGACAGCCCCGATGTGCCACTGCCCCAACGCACGATGGATTTCGCGTCGGTGTGGCCGCTGACCCGCGGCCAGGGCCAGACGGTGGCGGTCATCGACACCGGCGTGACCCGGCACCCGCGCCTTCCCGGCCTGATTCCCGGCGGCGACTACGTCTCGAACGGCGACGGAACCGCGGACTGCGATGCGCACGGCACGATCGTCGCGGGGCTCATCGCGGCGGCACCGGTCCCGGGGTCGGGGTTCTCCGGCGGCGCCCCCGACGCTCGGATCATCACGATCCGGCAGTCGAGCGCGAACTTCTCCGAGGCCCGGCGGCGCGACGACCCGAACGACGTGCAGAACTCCAGCGGATACGGGAACACGCAGACCATGGCGATGGCGGTGCGGCAGGCGGCCGACATGGGCGCGACGGTCATCAACATCTCGGAGGTGGCCTGCCGGTCCGCGGCCGACGGCATCGGCGACCAGTCGCTCGGCGCGGCCGTCCAGTACGCGGCGACCGTCAAGAACGCGGTGGTGGTGGCGGCCGCCGGGAACTTCGGCTCGGGCGGGTGCGCAACACAGAACCCGGCGCCCGATCCCTTGAACCCGAATGCAAACCAATGGGATTCGGTGTCCATGATCGCGACGCCCGCCTGGTACGACGACTACGTGCTGACCGTCGGATCGGCGAATCCCGACGGTTCGCCGTCGGAGTTCAGCCTCGGCGGGCCGTGGGTCGACGTCGCCGCACCGGGTACCCGAATCGTCTCGCTGAACTCCGACGGACGTGGGCAGACGCAGCAGTGGGTGACCGGACAGGGAGAGCAACGTCCTTTCGACGGAACGAGTTTCGCCGCGCCGCTCGTCGCCGCGACCGCCGCCCTGGTGCGCGCGCGGCACCCGCAACTGACCGCGCAGCAGGTGATCGCGCGTATCGAGGCCACGGCACAGGCGCCCGCCGAGGGATGGAATCCCTTCGTCGGACACGGCGTCGTCGACCCGGCTGCCGCGGTGAGCGCGGACCTGCCCCTGGACGGGGTCGCTACCGACGCCGCCCGTTCGACGCCCGTCGCGGCGCCCGCGCCGCCGCCGGCACCGGACACCCGGCCGCGCACGGTGGCGTTGGCCGCAACAGGCGGGATCGCCGCGGTGGTGCTGCTCGGCGTCCTCGCGTCGTACCCACTGCGGCGGCGCCGCACCATGCAACAGCAGGGGCGCACAATGTAGCCGAGGCGGCGACGGCCTCTAGCGCAGCCGCGGCTCGAGTTCGGCCGTCGCTGCGGGGCTGCCACACTCGCATACGAGCTGAGCGGTCACGAGTCCACCGCACCCTGCGTGCCGGAACTGCAACGGACCTGCTTCCGGGGTCAAGTGCCGGTCCCCCCACTGCATCAGCGCGATCAGCGCGGGCAACAGCTCACGCCCCTTGGTCGTGAGCAGGTACTCGTCCCGAGTACGTGAACCGGGCTCGCGGTACGGGCGCTTCTCGAGCAGCCCCTCGTCGACGAGCGCCTTCAGTCGCATGCTCAAGGCAGCCTTGGGAATGTCGATATCGGCGCGCATCTCGTCGAAGCGGGTGACGCCGTAGTGCGCCTCGCGCAGCACGAGCAGTGTCCACCGGTCGCCGATCACCGCAACCGCTCGGGCAAGGCCGCATTCATCCAATGGAACTCGCAGCGCTGACGCTTCCGACATGCAACAACCCTACCAAGGTTTGACATCGAGACTCAGGCTCTGCATGCTGAGTCTCAATTGCAAACCCAGCACGATCGGAGAAGCGCATGCCCTTGGTCACCATCAAGACGATGCAAGGAAAGTCACCGGAAGCGCTCACCCGGACGATGAAGGAGGTCAGTCGGGTCGTCGCCGAGAATCTCGACTACGACCCCGCACACGTCTGGGTCGTCGTCGACGAGATGGCCGACGAGCACTTCCTCGCGGGCGGCACTACGTGGGCGGAGCTGAAGCCCACGCTGTATCCCGGAAACACCGCGCGGCAGTAGACCGTCAGTTGCCGGCAGCGACCGGGGCGGCGTTGTCGTCCGGCGCGACGCCGTCGTGCGCGACGAGCGCTTCCTCGCGGCCGAGTGTCGGTCCGGGAGCGAGGAGTTCGACGATCCGCCACGGTGCGGGCGTGCCGGGCACGTCGAATCCGAGAGCCTTTGCGGCGTCGGCGTTCTTGACGCCGTAGCGGACGCCAGTGTCGGCGACGAAGAACATGCCACTCTTGCGGGAACTCCCGGATTCCAGGCCCGTCGCCTGCACGAAACCGCTGCTGCCGGGACGCACGTAGACGGCGTCGGCGTTGTCGCCGGGTCCGTCCGCCTGCGCGAGTCGGACCGTGCGCGCGTCGTCGGGGATGGGGAGCGCGCGACCGGCCGAAACGGCCAGCGTGGCGTCCACCCGACCGGAGTCGTCGCCCGCCACGGATCCCCGCGGGGTCCAGGTGAGGCAACTGACGGGTGCGTCGGCGTCGTCGACGAGTCTCGGCGGGGCGCTAGGGAACGTCGCGACGTCGAGCCCGTTCGAGGTGGGCGCCTTCGCGAGGGCGTCCGGCGCGACGGTGGGCACCTCCGACTGTCCCTGGGAGTCCGAGAAGTGGACGAGGACCGCGGTCGCCTCGCTGACCTCCTGGACGCCGTCCCGCAGCACCACGTAGTAGCGGGCGTCGTCTCCTCGCTTGACCTTGACGACGGAACCCACTGTCCGTCCGGCGATCTCGTAGTCCGGAGCGGACCCGGCGCCGTCGATGTCGGGTGCCGCGATCGGCAGCGTCTCCGGGATCGCGTTGAGCATGCCTCGGCTGATCGGACGCGGCTGTGCCCCTTCGAGACCCAGCGCGCGGGTCACCGCCTGGTCCTCGAGATCGATGGGGGCGCGGTGGCCGTCGTACACCAGGAACGTCGCATCCGACTGCGACACCAGCAGCGCGTGTCCCGAATCGAGTTGTCCGACGCGGTCACTCCACGCGGGTTCCCCGACGACGACGGTCGTCGCGACCGAGCGACGTCCGTCCGGCGAGACCGTGTCGCACACCGACCACGACTGCCCTTCGTGGTTGCCGCCCGCCGGGAGGGCCGACGGTGCGCCGGGGATGCCGACGAGTGCGCCGCGCGGCCTGGTGTCGATCTCGGATTCCTTGATCATCACCGGCTTCGCGGCCTCCCCGACGACGAGCCGCGCCGAGGCGAGGTTCAGGACCGGGTGCAAGGTGCCGTCCATGACGACAAACATTGCGCCCGAGTCCTTTCCGACGACGATCGACGCATTACCGATCTTGTCCTGGGGCCGGATGAAGGCGAGGGCCGCACATGCCGCCAACCCGATGCACGCCACGACCACCCCCACCGCGAGGGCCCGCGATTGCGCCCGCATCGGGTCGTGCAGCATCCGCACGTCGCGCCGCACGAGCGCATGCTCCATCCGTCGAACCAGGAATCGATACCCGCTGACCTGCCATCGCGTAGTCGGCTGTGCCGCCATGTTCCCTCCCCCATCAGGCGCACGCTACGGACCCACACAGTACAGTTCGCCTGCAAGCACACTTCGGCGGGCGATGGTCCGTCTGGTTCAGGTATCGGGGAGGAACCGTGGACCAATTCCGGGCCGGACGCCGTCCGCACACGGCTGCAGTCACAGTGACGACGGTTGTCGTCGCGCAGCTTCTCGCGGTCGCGATCTGTCTACTCGGCCTGTGGGCGGGTCTGCCACCGTGGGCCGCGGCGCTGGTCGCGGCGATCCCCTGCGCCGCACTGTTCGTCCGCATCGGCGGCCGACTGCCCCTGGCGTGGGCCGAGGCGGCGTGGCACTTCGTCCGTGGCCGCCGCCCCGACATCGGTCACGGAAAGGACTTCCACTCGCCCGGCGAGACGGTCGGGCTGCACTGGGTCGACGGGCAGGTCCTGGCGGTGGTCGAGTTGCTGCCGCCGCCGCGGAGCTGGACGCGGATGACCCGCGAGACCTGCGAATCGCCCGAGCAGCTGCCGCTGGCGGCGCTCGCCGGGTGCCTCGAACAGAACGACGTCTCCCTCAGCGGCATCGACGTCGTCAGCCACGGCAGCCGCGCGGTCGCGGGCACCCCGGCCGCCGACGTGTACGACGCCCTCGTCGGCCCGCTGCCGGCGGCCGCGCAGCGAATCGTGTGGGTGGTCCTGCGGTTCGACGCGTCGACCAACGCGGCATCCGTCGCCCGTCGCGGCGGCGGCGTGGACGGCGCCTCGCGGACGCTCGCCGTGGCCGCCCGCCGGGTGATCCGCGCGCTCGCCGACGCCGGATACCGATCGAGAAGCCTGTCGGCCGCCGAGATCGATTCGGCCTGCGCCCGGATCTGCCGAGGGGTGCACCCGAACGCGATGGGGCAGGAATGGGACCACGTGCCGCTCGCCGGGGTACGGAACGTCGGGAACGCGGTCGCTCCTCACCGACTCACGCAGGAACTGCTGACGGGCGTGTGGTCCGCGCCGAGCCTGGGCACGACAGTGGCGCTGCGGCTGCGCCCGGCACCGAACCCGGGCACCGTGCAGGTCGGCGCGGCCTTCCGCCGAACGGTCCGCGCGGAGCCGGAACGGCTGGAGCTGCCCGGGCTGGTCTCCACGCAGGGGCGGCACCGGGACGCGCTGTTGGCGCACCTGCCCGCGTCGTCACCTGATCTCGACGATCTGACGCCGATGAGTGCGGTCACGCCCGAGCAGCTGGACGCGTTGCGACTGCCGGTGGCCGGGTGCGGTCAGCTCGTCGGGTCGGACGCCCACGGTCACGCGGTGACAGCACGCATCACCGGGCCCGGAGTCACGAACGTCTATGTGGCGGGCGAGCTCTACCTGGCGCAGCAGCTCGTCTTCCGGGCGGTGGCGACGGGCGCGCGCGTCCTCGTCCGCACCGACCGCCCGCACGCCTGGCGGATGCTGGTGGAGTCCGTCGCGACGCCGATGCGGCTGCGCACGGCACACGAATCCTCGAGGTCGGAAACGGGATTCGACACGATCGTCGTCGACGGCGTCCCCGTTCCGCCGGCGCGGGCCGGGGTGACCACCGTCCACGTCCACTCCGATCCCCGGATGTGGCCGCCGACCGCACCGGACGTCGCGATCGTGCAGCCGGGCGCGTCCGGCGATCGGGTGGTGCTCACCGTCGGTGATCAGCGCGTCGACCTCGCCCTGGTGACGATCACGTCCGAGACCGCGTTCGTCGGGCGGCCGGTCGGCCCGCCCGCGGGGCTCGCCGCGGTGCGCTGACCGCGTCAGCCCGGATACGGACTGTGGTCGCGCTGGGTCCGGAGCGCGTCCGCCCACCAGGCCAACTGCGTGAGCATCCGGCGGGCTGCATCGTTCGCGGGACCGTCGTCCGGATCGAAATGCTTGCGGGCTTGGTGGAAACTGACCGCCTCGCGGATCGAGACCATGTGCAGCTCCGCCACCACCTGGCGCAACTGCTCGACCGCGCGCAGCCCTCCCGACATCCCGCCGTAGGCGACGAAACCGATCGGCTTGGCGCGCCACTCGTACTTGACGGTGTCGAGCGCCGTCTTGAGGGCTGCCGGGTAACCGTGGTTGTACTCGCTGGTGACGACGACGAACGCGTCCGCGTTCCCGATGCGTTCGGCGAAGGCCTCCACCTCGTCGGAATGCGAGAGATCCTGTGGCAGTGACGTATCGGCGAGGTCGAGAACGCCGACGTCGAACTCGTCGCGGGCGCCGGCCCGCTCGAGGAACCAGTCGACGACCACGGGCGCGAACCGCTTGACACGGACGCTGCCGACGATCACCTCGAGTCGCAGGGGTCGATCCAGCTCCATCGGCACGCTCCCTTCCCGGTCCGATCGTAGAGCGCCGGATCAGAGCCCGCGGGTCAGCAGGATCGCCAGCTCCTGGTACGCCTCGGCATCGTCGAGCCCGATCGTGGCCGCCACCTGCCGTTGCTGGATCCGGACCATCGCCGCGGCCGCGACGTCGCCGACGAACGCCGCGTGCGCGTCCCGCAGCTCTCCCGCCGCCACCCCTTCGGTGATGAGCTCCTGGACCCGACGAGACGCGAACCGGGTGTTGCGCTCGTACACCTCGCGTGCCGCCGAATCGGCGGACAGGTCCTCCATGAACTGCGCCGAAGCCGGCCGCAACTGCTCGCCCACCGCTTCGAGATACATCCGGATGCGTTCGCGGGCGCCCACCGCACCGGCCAGGCTCGCCTCGACCTTCTCGGTCGCCCCGCGGAAGAAGTGCACCGTGGCCGCGCGGACCAGCTGCTCCTTGCTGTCCGCGAGGCGATACAGCGTGGACTTGGAGCAGTGCAGGCGGGCGGCCAGGTCGTCCAGGGTGAGATGCGCGAATCCCTCGTCGAGGATCAGGGCCACGAGCGCGTCGAACAGCGCGATGCGCCTGGCCGTCATCTTCACCGGGGTTGCCATACGCACTACAGTACTGCAGTATCGTTCTCAGTACTACTTTTCGAATCTCGTCAATCCGCGAGGAGACCGCCGTGCCCGTCGAACGCCTGCTGCCCACCCAGGAAGCCCACGACCTCATCGACCTCACCCGCGACGTCGCGGACAAGGTGCTGGCACCGATCGTCGACGAGTGCGAGAAGACCGAGACGTTCCCGGACGGCGTCTTCCCCGCCCTCGGACGCGCCGGCCTGCTGAGCCTGCCGTACCCGGAGGAGTTCGGCGGCGGCGACCAGCCCTACGAGGTGTACCTGCAGGTCCTCGAGGAGATCGCGGCGCGCTGGGCGGCCGTCGCCGTCGCCACCAGCGTGCACAGCCTGTCCTGCTTCGCGCTCGCCACCCACGGCACCGACGAGCAGAAGGCGAAGTGGCTGCCCGACATGCTCGGCGGCGAGACCATCGGCGCGTACAGCCTGTCCGAACCTCAGGCCGGTTCGGACGCCGCCGCGCTGATGTGCCGGGCCGCCGAGGTGGACGGCGGATTCCGGATCAACGGCAGCAAGGCGTGGATCACCAACGGCGGCCGCGCCGACTTCTACACCCTC
This sequence comes from Prescottella agglutinans, assembly GCF_004011865.1. GTDB lineage: Bacteria > Actinomycetota > Actinomycetes > Mycobacteriales > Mycobacteriaceae > Prescottella > Prescottella agglutinans. Next base: position 847,451 of record NZ_RKLP01000001.1, read on the forward strand.
TTCGCCCGCACCAGCGACGAAGGCGCCCGCGGCATCTCGTGCTTCCTGGTACCCAAGGACACCGACGGACTCAGCTTCGGCAAGCCCGAGGAGAAGATGGGTCTGCGCGCCGTCCCGACCACGTCCGCGCACTACGACGACGCGTTCGTCCCCGCCGAACGACTCATCGGCAAGACCGGGCAGGGCCTGCCCATCGCATTCAGCGCCCTCGACTCCGGACGCCTCGGCATCGCCGCCGTCGCCGTCGGCCTGGCACAGGGCGCACTCGACGACGCCGTCGCCTATGCCAAGGAGCGCAAGGCATTCGGCAAGCGCATCATCGACCACCAGGGTCTCGGCTTCGTCCTCGCCGACATGGCCGCGGCCGTCGACTCCGCCCGCGCCACCTACATCGACGCCGCCCGCCGCCGCGACGCCGGACTCCCCTACTCGCGCAACGCCTCCGTCGCGAAGCTCGTCGCGACCGACGCCGCCATGAAGGTCACCACCGACGCGGTGCAGGTGTTCGGCGGCTACGGCTACACGCAGGACTTCCCCGTCGAGCGGTACATGCGCGAAGCCAAGATCACCCAGATCTTCGAGGGCACCAACCAGATTCAGCGCCTGGTGATCGCCCGCTCGCTGGCCGGCTAGGTCGATTCCGCAGCGACAGATCCCGTACGGTCGGCAACTCCCGGCCAACGACAGGCCCCCACACCAGTGAGTGTGGGGGCTTGTCGTGATTCCGGCCCTAGTTGTACCCGGCCAGGACGTTGGTAGCGGGCGTGTCGGCTTGATGTGAAGAGAACCTCCGAGTGGGGTGTGGCTTGTCTAAGGCCCACATCCGCTCGGAGGTTCTCGTGTCCCACCGTAATGCCCGCAC
>NZ_RKLP01000010.1 GCF_004011865.1 Prescottella agglutinans
TAGAGTTACGGCGGCCATAGCGGAGGGGAAACGCCCGGTCCCATTCCGAACCCGGAAGCTAAGCCCTCCAGCGCCGATGGTACTGCACTCGACAGGGTGTGGGAGAGTAGGACACCGCCGAACATCCTTTCCCGAAGGCCCCCACCATTTTTTGGTGGGGGCCTTCGGCGTTTTTCGTATACGGTCAGAAATCGAGGAATCCCGCGACGATGTCGCCGGCCTGCCCGGTTTCGTCGAACTTTCCGTAGAAGTAGACCGATCCGTAGCCGAACAGGTACTCCTCGACGAACTCGGCCTCCGGATCCGACGTCACGGGCCACCCCTCCTCGTTCATCTGGAACAGGAAGCGATAGCCGTCGGCTTCCACCCTTGCCGCGTAGGTCGGTTCGTTCTGGATGAGGACGGGCGCCCGACCGATACGCACGAACGGCGGAGTCTCCGCGCCCGGGTCGGCGACGACCAGTCCGGCACTTCCCAAACCGGGGTGCCGGCCGCGGGTCCCGGCACCACGCGCGGAAGGCCCATGGAGAACCGCGCGCACGCCGATATCGGGGTAGTCCAGATCGTCGCCGCCGATCGTGAATCCTCGCCGGACGAACACCGACACCTCCCGGTCGCCGAGCCATTCCGCCGTCGCCGCGCCGAGTGTGAGTAGGTAGTCGTGCGTGTCGAGGATCGGATCCGAGTCGAAGCAGGCCGGTGGGTTGCCGCCGACGCGGGAACCGGTATCGGTGTCGGCGAATCCGATGTCGAGGTGCGCTGTCTTCATCCCGTGAATATAGGCAACCGGTCCGAACAAAGACATCAGACGTCTGATGTCTGTAGACTCCGGGTCGGAGGTGAGGACGGTGACAGGACACGCGTTGCGGAGCGGCCCGCTCGTGCCACAGCTGGAGGAGCTGTTCCGGCGGCGGATCGACAACGGCGAGTGGACGGTGGGCCAGCGCCTGCCCAGCGAGACGGAACTGGCTGCGGAGGTGGGCGTGGGGCGCTCGTCGGTCCGTGAAGCGGTGAAGCTGCTGGCGCGGGACGGTCTGCTCGACGTCCGTCACGGCGTCGGCACGTTCGTCGCCGAACCCCCGGCGGAGCCGGCGCTCGAAACGTTGCTGCGCCGATCTCGCGTGCTCGAGGTGTTGGAGGTTCGGCGCGCACTCGAGGTCGAGGCCGCTCGTCTGGCCGCGGATCGTGCCAGGCCGGAGGATCTCGCCGAGATCCGGCGGCAACTCGACGATCGGCACGATCGCCACGAACAGCACGCGGCCGACGCCGCCGCGTTCGTCACCGCCGACCTCGACTTCCACCGTTCGGTCGTCGCGCTGGCCGGCAACTCGGTGCTGACGGCGCTGTTCGACTCGGTGCGACCCGTGCTGCACGCTGCGCTCGTCGAGATGGTCGAGAACGAGCCGCAGGTTCCGGACACCGGCGACGCCCACGACGCCCTCGTCGACGCGCTCGAGGCCGGCGACGGTGCGGCGGCGGTGGCGGCGACCGCCGCGAATCTGGATCCGATGATGGCCGAGCTGCGCGACGGAGGGCAGGGCGAGTGAGTACCCGTATCCACGGCGAGGTGGTGCTGAGCACCGAGAGCGTCGACCTGGTCCGCGACGGGCGAACGATCCTGGGCGGCATCGACGTTCAGATCGAACAGGGCCAGCACTGGGTGCTGCTCGGAGCCAACGGCGCCGGCAAGAGCACGCTGTTGAGCCTGCTGGGTGCCGTCGCTCATCCGACCCGCGGCACCGTCCACGTGCTCGGACATCGCCTCGGCCGGGTGGACATGCGTGAACTGCGCGCGCACATCGGTCACGTCAACCCGCGTCACGCGATCGATCGCCCGTTGACCGTGCGTGACGTCGTGCTCACCGGGCTGACGAACACCCCCGAGTTCGTGCAGCGGTGGCAGCCCACCGATGCGGACCGCGATCGTGCGGAGGAACTGATCGCGATGATGGGGATGTCGTCGCGCATCGAGGCGCGCTGGCCGGTGCTGTCGCAGGGGGAGCGGGGGCGCGCGCTGATCGCGCGCGCATTGATGCCGGAGCCTCCGGTGCTGTTGCTCGACGAACCCGCGACCGGCCTCGATCTCGCCGCGCGCGAGCAGTTGCTGAGTGCGCTCGACGAGATGAGAGCACAGCACCCGGCGATGGCGAGCATCCTCGTCACCCACCACATCGAGGAGATCCCGACGACCACGACACACGCGCTGCTGATTCGCGACGGGCGGGTGACCGCGCAGGGTCCCGCGGAGGCGGTGATCACGACCGAGCGCATCAGCGAGTGCTTCGACCACCCGATCGCCATCCTCCGCAACGGGGGGCGGTACTCGGCGCAGTCGAGGCCGGTCGGGTTGGGGACGACGGCCTGACCGCACCCCGCGTTCCCCAAGGTCGTTCGCAAGGCGTATAAATACATCTTGTGTCTAAGTTGTATTCGGCGGCCGAGCTCGCGTACCGCGAGGTCAAGGAGCTCATCCTGTCCGGGGAACTCCCCGGCGGCGAGCTGATCAGTGAGGGCGAGATCGCGACGCGGATGGGGTCCAGCCGGACACCCGTGCGCGAGGCGTTCCTCCGGCTCGAGGCCGAAGGATGGATGCGGCTGTACCCGAAGCGGGGTGCGTTGATCGTGCCGGTCGCCGACGGTGAGGCCGAGCACGTCGTCGACGCGCGTCTGCTCGTCGAGGTGCACGCCGCCGAGGCGGTCGCCGCGAACCCCCGGGCCCGGGACGCGCTGGTGGCGGTGCTGCGGGAGAACCTGACGCGCCAGCGGGACCTGGTCGCGTCGAGCGGCGATGCTGCGCAGTTCAGTGTGCTCGATGCCGACTTCCATCGGGCCCTGGTGCGGGCCGGTGGCAACCCGCTGCTCGAGACATTCTACGACGGGCTCCGGGAGCGCCAGCGGCGGATGACGGCGTCGTCGCTGGCCCGCGACCCCGAACAGATCACCAAGATCATCGAGGACCACACCCGCCTGACCGACCTGATCGAGGCCGGTGACGCCGGAGGGTTCGCGTCGGCGGTACGCCGGCACATGCGGGACGTTCACGCGCTCGGTGAGGGAGGACTGCGATGACGGCTGTCGGAGAAGACACAGTCGAGGCCGTCGATACCCGATCGTCGACACGCCTGAGTCCGTGGATGCTCGTGGCGGCGGGCATGTTCGCGGTGGCGTGGGGTGGGAACGAGTTCACGCCGCTGCTGGTGATGTACAAACTCGACCACGGTTTCACCCAGGTGGTGGTCGACACCTTCCTGTTCGCGTACGTGCTCGGGATCGTGCCGGCGCTGCTCATCGGCGGACCGCTGTCGGACCGGCTGGGGCGACGCCCGCTGATGCTCCCGGCCCCGTTCATCGCGGTGGCCGGCTCGCTCGTGCTGGCCACCGGGCCGGACTCGGCGGCGTGGCTGATCGTCGGTCGTGTGCTGTCCGGCGTCGCGTTGGGGCTGGGCATGGCCGTCGGCGGGAGCTGGCTCAAGGAGCTCTCGACGCCGGAGCGGGACCCGTCGGCCCGGCCAGGGGCCGGGGCCCGGCGCGCCGCGATGAGCCTGACCGCGGGCTTCGGCATCGGCGCCGGTGTCGCCGGGATCCTCGCGCAGTGGGCGCCGTGGCCGAGTGTGCTCGCGTACCTGGTCCACTCGACGCTCGCGTTGGCGGCCGGCGTCGCGCTGTTGCGGGCGCCGGAGACCCGTCCGGCGGTCCCGAAGGACGAGCGTCGTTCGCTCGCACAGGATCTGAAGATTCCGGCAGCCGGACATCGCCGATTCCTCTACGTCGTCGCCCCGGTGGCCCCGTGGGTGTTCGGTGCCGCAGCGTCGGCGTACGCGGTGATGCCGGCGCTGATGACGGGCCGCAGTGGCAGTGCGCCCGTAGCGTTCTCGGCGTTGCTGTGCATGATCGGGCTCGGCGCGGGGTTCGCGATCCAGGCGGTCGGCCGCAGGATCGACACCCCGTCGAACGCCCGGGCCGTCGCGGTGGCCCTCGCGGTGCTCGTGGTGGGCATGTCCGTCGCGGCCGTCGCGTCGCACGTCCTCACCGTACCGGTGTCGATGATCGCCGCGGTGATCCTCGGCTGCGGCTACGGCCTCGCACTGGTGTCGGGGTTGCAGGAGATCCAGCGGATCGCCGGCCCGGACGATCTGGCCGGGCTGACCGCGGTCTTCTACTCGCTCAGCTACCTCGGCTTCGCGGTGCCCGCCGTGATGGCGATGATCGCGGAGACGAACCCGGCGCTGACCTACCCCATGATGTTCGTGTTCGGGGCGCTGGTCGCCGCGGCGAGCCTGGCGCTCGTGCTGGCCAAGTGGCGTCGGCACCTGCCGGAATCGGCAGCGCCGACGGCGTCAGAGCGCGGGTAGCGGCTTCTCGGCGAGCCAGGCCTCCCACAGGCGGCGCAGCGGCTTGTCGGTGAAATGCGCTGCCAGATCGGTGAACTGCTCGGTGTACACCGTCGAGTGCTGATGCTTGGCGGTCCACTTCCGCAGCAGGGCGAAGAAGGCGTCGTCGCCGATCTCCCGGCGCAGCACGTGCAGGGTGAGGGCGCCGCGCTTGTAGATGCGGTCGTCGAACATCAACTGGGGTCCCGGGTCGCCGAGGACGATGTCCTGCGGCTTGCCGGCGAGTCCGCGGTGCGCCTGCAGGGCGTGGGTGTGGGCGTCGGGCCCACCGGAGTTCTCGGACCACAGCCACTCGGCGTAGCACGCGAAACCCTCGTGCAGCCAGATGTCCCGCCACGCCCCGAGGGTGAGGCTGTTGCCGAACCACTGGTGCGCGAGTTCGTGTGCCACCAGGCGTTCCGAACCGCGTCGGCCGTCGCAGTGGTTGGCGCCGAAGACGGACAGACCCTGGGCCTCGATCGGGATCTCGAGATCGTCGCCGGTGACGACGACCGAGTAGTCGTCGAACGGGTACGGGCCGAAGAGCTTCTCGAAGACCTCCATCATCTGCGGCTGGCGGCCGAAATCGTGGTCGAAGCGGGCCCGCAGGTCCGTGGGATGCAGTGCGTACATCGGGACGCGAGCACCGTCGACGCGTCGGCGCTCGTACGGGCCGATCTGGATGGTCGCCAGGTAGCTCGCCATCGGCTCGGTCTGCTCGTACACCCACGTGGTCTGACTCGCCTTTGTCTGCTTGCGGACCAGCGTGCCGTTCGCGACGGCATGGTACGGCGAGTCGGTGGTGATCGAGATGCGGTAGCTCGCCTTGCAGCTCGGGTGGTCGTCGCACGGGAACCACGACGCCGCCCCGTTGGGCTGGCTCGCGACGAGTGATCCCTCGGTGAGTTCCTCCCACCCGACGTCGCCCCACATGGTCACGATCGGCTGCGGGTTGCCCGCGTACTGGACGACGATCGCCAGTGCGGCGCCGGCCGGGATCTTCTGCGCCGGGGTGACGGTCAGCTTGCCGTCGCGGTGGGTGTACTTCGCGACGCGACGGCCGTTCACCGACAGCTTCGACACCTGCATCGTCTGCGCGAGATCCAGCGCGAACCGGGGGCGGACGTCGGTGGTGGTCGCGGTGATCGACGCCTTGCCGGACAGGCGGTTGCTGTGCACCTTGTAGGTGAGATCGAGCTCGTACCGGGACACGCGGTAGCCGCGATTGCCGTTCTGCGGCAGGTACGGGTCGAGCGGTCCTTCGGTTGCCTTTCCGGACACCTTGCCGGGCTTCATCGAGCCCCTCCGGTGGCGGTCGAATCCGTCCACGGCGCAATCGGATTGCCCTGCCAGCGTGTGGACGGCGGCACGACGTCGCCGCGCATGACGAGCGACGCGGGGCCGACGGTGGCGCCGTCGCCGAGTCCGGCGGCGGGCAGCGCGACGCAGTGCGGGCCGAGGGTGGCGCCCGCGCCCAACGTGACGGTGTCCATGGACATGATCCGATCATGGAAAAGGTGGGTCTGCACGACGCACCCCCGCTCGACGGTGGCACCGTCGCCCAGCGTCACGAGGTCGGCCTCGGGCAGCCAGTACGTCTCGCACCAGACGCCGCGGCCGATGGTCGCGCCCAGGCCGCGCAGCCACACGTTCATGACGGCCGTGCCGTTGGCGGCGCGGGCGAACCACGGCGCGGCGACGGTCTCGACGAACGCGTCGGACACCTCGTTGCGCCACACGAACGAACTCCACAGCGGGTGCTCGACGGCGCCGATGCGGCCGACGACGAGCCACTTCGCGGCGACCGACACGCCGCCGGCAACCGCGCCGGCGAGCATCAGGACCACCCCGCCGGCGAGCGCCGCGAGCCAGAAGCCGCCGACCGAGACCAGCCACGCGAGGGTGAACAGCACGCCGAGACCGATGCCGAACGTCACCATGACCGGGACCAGCCGACACGTCTCGACGAACGCGCGGGCGATCTTCAGACGCAGCGGCGGATCGAACGTGCGCGCGGTGTCGGACTCCGTCGCCGCCCGGCGCAACCGGACCGGCGGGCTGCCGAGCCACGACGATCCGGACTTCGCCTTGCTCGGCGCCGCCGACAGCACCGCGACCAGGCCGTTCTTGGGGACGCGCCGACCGGGTCCGGCCATGCCGGAGTTGCCGAGGAACGCGCGCTTGCCGACCTTGGCCGGTTCGATGCGCATCCAGCCGCCGCCGAGTTCGTAGCTGGCGACCATCGTGTCGTCGGCGAGGAAGGCGCCGTCGGCGACGGTCGTGAACTTGGGCAGCACGAGGGCCGTCGAGATCTCGGTGTCGCGGCCCACCTTGGCGCCCAGCAGTTTCAGCCACAGCGGGGTCAGCAGGCTCGCGTACAGCGGGAACAGGAACGTGCGGGCCGAGTCCATGAGCCGCTCGGTGGCCCACGCCTGCCAGCCGACACGGCTGCGCACCGGGTGGTAGCCCTCGGTGAGTCCGATCGACAGCAGTCGCACCGCGATCACCGTCAGGGCCGCGAACACGAACAGGCTCAACAGGGTCGCCACCGGCAGGATCGCCAGTGCCCGCCAGAACGCGTCGGCGAGGTCCGCGGCGTCGCGGACCCGCCATCCGATCAGGATCAGGCCGGCGGCCAGGCCGAAGATCGGCATGCCCGCGAGCAGGACCGAGGTGACGCCGAAGATCGGCACCCAGTGCGCTGCGCGGCGCGGCGTGTGACCGGGCCACGGGTGCGTCGCCTTGCCGACCTTGACCGCCGGCGAGCCGGCCCAGTGCTGACCGGCCTTGACCTTCCCGAACACCGCCGAACCCGGGGCGACCTCGGCGCCGCGGCCGATGCGGGCGCCGGGCAGCAGCGTCGAGCGGGCTCCGACGGCGGCGCCGGCGCCGATGCGGATCTCGCCGATGTGCACGACGTCGCCGTCGATCCAGTGGCCGGACAGGTCCACCTCGGGTTCGACGGAGCAGCCGTCGCCGAGCACGAGCATGCCGGTGACCGGCGGCAGGGTGTGCAGGTCGACACCGCGGCCCACCCGCGCACCCAGGGCGCGGGCGAAGTACAGCATCCACGGCGCACCGGACAGGTTGTCGGCGCCGCTGGCCTCGACGAGGCGCAGCGCGATCCACAGCCTCAGGTGCTCGGGCCCCCCGCGCCGGTACGTGCCCGGTTTCAGGCCGCGCAGCAGCAGACGGGCCCCGGCGACCGCGATCGTCATGCGACCGAGCGGCGTGATGAACAAGAGGAACGCGAGGGTCACCCACCACCACGACAGCGTCGGCGCCCAGTCGACGTCGAACCACGCCAGCACGTTGCCGGTGATCGCCAGCCAGGTCACCCACTGCAGGCCGGTGAGGGTCATCAGCGGCACGGTGGCCGCGATCTGCGCGGCCTGGGCACGTCGGTGCAGGGGAGCGACGTGACGGGGCGCGACGGTCTCGGCGGGCGAGAGGTCGTCGAGGAACTCGGCGAGCGAACCGAGACGGGGGTGGTCGTACAACTGGGCGACGGTCACCTCGGGGAACCGCTCGCGCAGCGCCGTCACCAGCTGGGCCGCGGACAGGGAGCCGCCGCCCAGTTCGAAGAAGTCGTCGCCGGGGCCGGTGATGCTCGCGCCGAGGATCGACGCCCACAGCCCCGCGACCCAGGCGGCGGTGCCGTCGAGGCTGAGGGCCGGATCGACCGTGTCTTCGCGGGCACCGGGCAGCGGCCACGGCAGCGCGTTGCGGTCGACCTTGCCGGACGTGCGGGTGGGCAGGTCGTCGAGCAGTGCGAGCCGGGGCACCAGGGCGGCGGGCAGTTGCTCCGCCAGGTGGTCGCGGGCGGCCTTCAGGTCGAAGTGCGGGTCGGTGCTGGCGAGGTAGCCGACGAGGATCGACGTGCCGGCCGCGGTCTTGCGGACCGCGGCCGCCGCACCGCTCACCCCGGGCAGGTTCTGCAGCGCATTGTCGACCTCACCGAGTTCGATGCGGCGTCCGCCCAGTTTCACCTGGTCGTCGGCCCGGCCCTGGAAGAGCAGGCCGGCGGTGTCGAGTCGGACCAGGTCACCGCTGCGGTAGGCGCGGTCCCACCCGAGCGTCGGCATCGGTGCGTACTTCTCGGAGTCCTTCGCCGGGTCGAGATACCGGGCCAGCCCGACGCCGCCGATGACGAGTTCGCCGACCTCGCCGTCGGCGACCGGCTCACCGGACGCGTCGACCACCGCGAGGTCCCAGCCGTCGAGCGGTAGGCCGATCCGCACCGGGCCGGTGCCGTCCATCAGCGCGCCGCACGCGACGACGGTGGCCTCGGTGGGGCCGTACGTGTTCCACACCTCGCGACCGGGGACCGCGAGGCGCTCGGCCAACTCCGGTGGGCACGCCTCGCCGCCGAAGATCAACAGCCGCACCGCCTCGAGCGCCTCGGCGGGCCACAGCGCCGCCAGCGTCGGGACGGTGGAGACGACGGTGACGTCGCGGGAGACCAGCCACGGCCCGAGGTCCATGCCGCTGCGCACCAGCGACCGGGGCGCGGGGACCAGGGCGGCGCCGTGTCGCCACGCGAGCCACATCTCCTCGCACGACGCGTCGAACGCCACCGACAGTCCCGCAAGCACCCGATCGCGAGTGTCGATCGGGGTGTCCTGCAGGAACATCCGCGCCTCGGCGTCGACGAACGCGGCGGCGTTGCGGTGCGTGACCGCGACGCCCTTCGGGGTGCCGGTGGACCCGGAGGTGAAGATGATCCAGGCGTCGTCGTCGGGTGTCGGTGGTCGGACGTCGGGAGCGGCGGCGCGGCGCGGCGCGGTGCCGGGTCGGACGCCGTCGGCGGTGAGGATCGCCGCCACCTGCGCCTCCCCGAACACCAGTTCGGCGCGCTCGTCGGGGTCGTCGGCGTCGACCGGCACGTACGCCGCGCCGGCCGCCAGGACCGACAGGATCGCGACGTACAGATCGCGCGACCCCGACGGCATCCGCACCCCGACCCGGTCGCCGGCACCCACGCCGGCGTCGGCGAGCCAGCGGGCCCCGGTGGCGATCTCGTCGAGCAGTTCGCGGTAGGTCAGCGGCGCGGTGCCGTCGTCGATCGCCGTCGCATCCGGATGGGCCGCCGCGGTGGCCTCGAGGATGTCGACGAGCGTGCGGGGCGCAGGCGCCATGGACGACCTGAGCAACTGGGCCGGAACCCCTTCCGGCAGGTCGCGGGCCTGTCGATCCGTCTGGTCTGTTGCGGGCTGGGCAGACAATCCGGGCTGTCCCTCTCTGTGCCTGGTCGAACGGGCATCCGGTTCTCTCACGGCAAGGTGTCCGGTGGATGAACACCCTGTCGTCGCGTACCCGTCCGTCAGGCTCGGTCCTTTCCGACGATTCTCCCCCGGACGCGACGAAATGCGCCCGCGCGGCGCGTCGTGTTCGCCACGGGGGACCGGACCTCGCCGGACCAACCGATCGGCACGTGGTGCGCGGCGCTCTACCGCGGCTCGGACCTCCACTACAGTGACCTGCCGTCCGGCGGCTCGTTTCCTCGAGCCCGAACGAACGGAAGGCTGGTCGTGGATCGATGACGAACGTCGGTGTGCGGGAACGACGCAACCTGGTCGACGTGGTCGCTCGAGTGCTGACCGAGGCCGGGGCGCCGTGGGTCGTCAACATCGTCTCGTCGATGGTGATCGGTATCGCGGTGGGCGCGCCCGGCTGGGGTGCGTTCGTTGCCGTATGTGCGGGCGTCGTGCCGATGGCCATCATCCTGGCCGGCATTCGGCGAGCGAAGATCGGCGATCACCATGTCACCAAGATCGACGAGCGGCACCTGCTGATCGTCGCGCTGCTGGTCGTCGTGGTCGCGGGGCTGGTCGTGCTGATCGCCGCGCACGCGCCGATCGAGATGATCGCGTTCATGTCGGCCGGCTTGGCCGCTCTGACGGTGGCCGGCGTCGTCACGAGCATCTTCCACTGGAAGGTCAGCGTCCACACCGGTGTCTCCGCCGGCGTGGCAGTGGTGCTGGCCCTGGCGGTGTCGCCGTGGTGGCTGCCGGCACTGGTCCTCACGCCGTTGATCGGCTGGTCCCGGATCCATCTCGGGGACCACACGAGGGGGCAGGTCGTCGTCGGCGCGCTCACCGGGGCGCTCACCGCCGGCGTGACCTACGCCCTGATCGCCTAGCGCGGGATCGCGTCACGGTATCGATCATGTTGCGGCAGAGCCGTTTCGGATCGGTTTCGACGCCCGTTGCGGAGGCTGACGCGGACCGGTCCGCGGCGTGATGCTGGACGCCCGCCCGACTCGTCGAACCCCACGGGTGTGACCGCCATCTCATCCGCAGGTCGGCGGGTCCGGGTTGACACCGCTCGAATCGCTCTGCCATTCTCGTTGCCAGGTCACGAGTACCAGCGTCAAGCCCCGGCTAGCTGGTCGGCAACCCTCCAACCGCGGTGGGGTGCTCCGGGTGACGACCAGGTCATGGTCCACAAGGACATGGCAAGCGCGGACTCCGATGGCATCAACCCTCATCGCCGACGAGTCCCAGGACTCGAAGGATGTTGCGATGACTGCTGTACTGACCACCGACGCTTGTGCCACCTCCCCTCTCGCCCGTGTGTCGGGCTGTGACTTGCAGGTTCCGCTCGTCGGGGGTGGAACCTGCACCTACGCGAACTTCGACTACGCGGCCAGCGCACCCGCGTTGGCGCAGGTCACCGATCGGGTTCAGGAACTGCTGCCGTTCTACGCCAGCGTGCACCGGGGCGCCGGCTACGCCTCCCGCGTGAGCACCGAGGCCTACGAGAACGCCCGCGGATCCGTCGAACGGTTCGTCGGCGCGGACGCCGACCAGGTGGTGGTCTTCACCCGCAACACCACCGACTCGCTCAACCTCCTCGCGAGCTGCGTCCCGGGTGACGTCGTCGTGCTCGACATCGAGCACCACGCAAACCTGCTGCCGTGGAAGAACTCCCGCATCGTCGAGGCGGGTGACACGGTTGCCGAGACCATCCGTCGCATCGTCGCCGAACTGTGCGCCAAGCCCGCCGCGCTGCTCGCGATCACCGGCGCCTCGAACGTCACCGGTGAGGTGCTGCCGATCGCCGAGCTGGCCGAGGTCGCGCACCGCTGCGGCGCCCGTGTCCTCATCGACGGCGCACAGCTCACCCCGCACCGCCGGGTGAACCTGGCCGAGACGGGCGTCGACTACCTGGCCTTCTCCGGCCACAAGCTGTACGCGCCGTTCGGCGCCGGCGTGCTGGTCGGCCGCCGCGACTGGCTCGACGAGGCCGAGCCCTACCTCGCCGGCGGCGGCGCCGTGCGCGAGGTGAAGATCGACGAGACCTGCTGGGCCCCCGCCCCCGCCCGTCACGAGGCCGGCAGCCCCAACGTCCTCGGCGTCGCTGCTCTCGCCGCTGCGTGCGATGCGCTGTCCGAGTTGGACTTCGAGAAGGTCGTCGAGCACGAGCGCGTCCTGTCGACGCGTCTCGCGGAGGGACTCGCCGAGATCGACGGTGTGCAGCTGCTGCGTCTGTGGTCGGACGCCCCGGACAGCGTCGGCATCGTCACCTTCGCGATCGACGGCTTCGAGCCCGGCGAGATCGCCGCCTACCTGTCGGCCGAGCACGGAATCGGCGTGCGCGACGGCCGCTTCTGCGCCCACCCCATCCTGAACCGAATCGGCTACGGCGACGGTGCCGTTCGCGCGAGCCTCGGCCTGGGCACCGCGGCCGACGACGTCGAGCGCCTCATCGCGGCCGTCCGTCAGCTCGTCGCCGGCGAGGCGACCTGGAACTACGGCAAGACCGACGGCCTGTGGAACCCGGTGCCCGAGACGCGCGGCTTCTCGACGCAGACCGCCGGCGCCTCCGAGTGCGTGTAACCGACTCGGAATCCGAGTGATTCGAACTGTCGTGGGGGAGAGAATCGGGGGATAACGTGACGCGTATGGAGTCGACACACGTGGGCAGCCAGTGGTCCCGCCGCCATGTCGACCTGTGCCGCACCTCCTCGGGAATGTGTACGCGCTGACGCCCCGCGCCGTCCACCACCTGCCTTCCCCGAGGAATCGCCATGTCCCAGTCCGTTTTCGCCTCCGCCCATACCGCCACCCCGCGCCGCCCGCTGCGCGTGGCCGTCGAACTGACCGGCGCGGGCCACCATCCCGCCGCCGCCCGCGTCGCCGGGAACATCCCGTTGACCGGCCCCGACTACTGGGTCGACCTGACCGTCGGCCCCGACATCCTCGACCTCGCCGCCCAGCCTCCGGTCGTCTACCGGATCCGCGCCGCCGACCTGCGTGCCGCGCAGCAGGCCCGTGCCGGTATCCGCGCGCGGGTGGCCGCCGAGGGACGCGACCCCGACGCCATCGCCGTGCTGGTCGACGTCGAAACCCTCGTTTCCGTCGATTCACGCAGCGCCCGTGCGGAACTCGCACTGCTCGACGAGACGCTCGGGGTGCCGCACCAGTCCTCGTCCCTGTCCTACGTCGGGACCGCGGAAGGTCTGGCGAGTCTGATCGCCGACATCCATGCGGCCGACGTCGCCGACGGTGTCACCGTGCTTCCGCTCGCGCTGCCGAAGGTCCTCGAGCGCGTCGTCGACGGAACCCTGCCCTGGCTCGAACGTCGTGGTCTGGTCACCGCGTCCGACGCGGTCGACGAGGCGCTCGCCCGGTTCGGGCTGATCGGGCACGCCCGCGCGTCCTGAGCGGTCCGGTTTCAGCCCGGCTTGTGGGCCTCGATGAGGAATCGGGTGGAGTGGGCGACGAACGGGCCCTCCGCGCGGATGTGCTCGTCGAGGGTCCGCAGCCGGTCGCGGTAGGCGTCGACGGTGAACCCGGGCACGATCCAGATCACCTTCCTCAGGAAGTAGACCACGGCGCCGACGTCGAAGAACTCCACGCGCAGTCGCTCGAACCGCAGATCCACGATGTCGAGCCCGGCCGCGTGCGCCTCGGAAGCGGCCGTGTCCGGACGCCGGTGCCGTCGCGCCTCCGGTTGCGGACCGAGGAAGAACTCGGCGAGCTCGAAGACACTCGCGGGTCCCACGTGCTGGGCCAGATAGGTTCCGCCGGGCGCGAGCACCCGCGCGATCTCCGGCCACCACACGGTATTGGGGTGACGGCTGGTGACGAGATCGAAGGCATTGTCCGCGAACGGCAATGGTCCTTCTTCCGGGGCGGTGACCACGACCGCGCCCAACGGGTGGAGCAACGCGGTGGCCCTCGCGATGTTCGGCGGCCAGGCCTCCGTCGCGGCCATCGTCGGGGGCATCGCGCCGGCGCCCGAGAGGACCTCTCCGCCACCGGTCTGGATATCGAGTGCGGCCGTCGCTCGCGCGAGGCGCTCACCCAGGAGGCGCTGATATCCCCACGACGGGCGCTGCTCGGTGGCGCGCCCGTCCAGCCACGAGAACTCCCAGCCGTCGACCGGGGCCGCCGCGGCCTCCGCGACGAGGTCGTCGAATGTGCGATCCATGACTGTCGGTCCCCGCGATCAGAGGGTCTTGATCAGGCCGCCGTCGATGACGAAGTCGGCTCCGGTGATGTTGCCGGCCCGTTCGCTCGCCAGGAACAGCACCAGGTCCGCGACCTCCTCCGGTCGGGTGAACCTCCCGGTCTCGGATCCGGCGGCCGCCGCGTCCCTGACCGCCTGCGGAGTGCTGCCGCTGGCGCCCGCGACGACGCTCGCCACGCCCTGCTCGCCGAGCCAGAGGGCGGTCGAGACCGGGCCGGGGCTGACCGTGTTGATCCGAATATCCTGTCGAGCAACCTCTTTGGACAGGGCCTTGCAGAAGTTCGTGAGCGCGGCCTTCGAGGCGCAGTAGTCGATCACCCCCGGGTCCGGCAGGAATGCGTTGACGGAGCTGACCGTGACGACGGATCCGCCTCCGCGGCGCCGTAACTGGGGGAGCGCCGCGCGGGTGGTGCGCACCGCGGACATGAAGTTGACGGTCAGCGTCGCGAGCCAGTCGTCGTCGGTGACGCTAGCGAAGCCACCGAGTCGCGGCGTCGCCGAACCGGCGTTGTTGACCAGGACGTCGACACCACCCAGGTCGGCGGCGACCGCGACCAGCGCGTCGGGTCCGGCCGGGGTGGCGAGGTCGCACGGTACGAACGTGACCGATCCGCCCGGAATCAGCGATTCGAGTTCGGCTGTGAGGGTTCGTGATCCGGCCACCACGTGAGCGCCCTCGGCCGCCAGCGCGGTCGTCACCGCCAGCCCGATGCCCCTACTCGCGCCGGTGACGACGGCGGTCTTGCCGGCCAGGTGAAGGTCCATGACGCCTCGATCCGTGGATCGGACAGTGCCGCAGTCGAGTCTACCGACGCGTGGGTGGCCGTCCCGTGGAATCGGGTTGCTACTCAGGACCTATCGGGCGTAGCGGACTTCCGGGAATCTCCCGTCGGCACCGTCGAGGAGGCCGGTGTCCTGGTTGCGGAGGAAGCGGTCGAACGTTGCAGCCACGTACTGGCGGACGGCGTGAACCGCCCTGGCGGGCGCGATCGTTCCGATGTAGGACCCGGTCACCTCCGGGGCGACCTCCGCGGCGACGGGCGGGATGAGGGTCTGGAGGTCGGTGAAGCTGTGGTGGCCGGACTGCGCCAGTTCGAGTTCCTGCGTCCAGCCCCGCGTGTTGTCCTGGAAGGCGTTCCACGAGCGTGTGAACACGCCCGCGTCCGACACCTGTTGGCTCGACATCAGCAGCATCGGCTGGTCGAGACCGCGTGTCGCTGCCAGGCCCAGGTCGTCGCCGAACCCCAGCATGCCGTCGAGGTTCACTCCGGCATCGATGCGCGGGTCGCGGGCCATCGCCTCGGCCGTGGTGAAGCCGCCGAGCGAATGCCCGAACATTCCGATCCGCGAGGGATCGACGGCCCGACTCAAGCCTGTCGGCAATTCGCGCTGTTCGGCGTCGGGATTGTGTCCGTCTGCGAGTGCGGTGATCTCGTTCAGGACGAACTCGGTATCGGCGATCCTCGCATCGAGGGAAGTCCGGAGCCACTGCGCCGATTGCGCGGAGTCCTCGGGCGGCGCGGTGCCTTCGACGATGCGGCCGCCGGGAAACTCGACGGCCTGCGCGTCGAAGGTGTGGTCGATCGACACCACCACGTACCCGCGACTGGCCAGGTCTTCGGCCTCACCGGTTCCGAGGATGCGAGGCACGGCCGCGCCGGGGGAGAACAGGACGACGGGAAGGCTGCGATCGGCAGTCGGCAGGACGGGCGCACCGCTGTGAGCGTTCGAGTGGACGCCGAGCAGGTTCTGGACCTCGATCGGAAGGTTCAGTGCGGCACCGAGATCCCGCGTGGCACCGGTCGCGAACTCGGTCGAGACGTAGTGCGCCAGCGGAAAGTCCTCGGCGTCCGCGGCCGGATAGGTCACGGTGACCATCAGTTCGCGCCGTCGGTCGGGCCTCCATGGGTCCGCCCTCTCCTCATCCACCAGGTGGAGGGTCGTGCTTCCGACGTCGCTCGGACCCGACGGTGCGGGCAGCACGATGGTCGGATTCGATCCGGGCTCCGCCGCAGCGGTGGCCGCCGAGGCGGTGGACGACGCGATCAGCGCCGATGCCAGTGCACACACCACTCGGGCGCGATGACGCGCCATGTAGCCCCCGATCGTCAGGCATGCGGCGTCCGCGCACGCCGCACAGTCGAACCATTCCTACATGTCCCCGTTGTCGACGGCCAGCCCAGTGTTCGACCCGGCGCGGCTGTGATTCGGTAACGAGACGTGGCTCCGGAGCGAGGAAGCCGGTGTACGCGTCACGATCGCCGGCGAGCCCGAACCCGTCGGCGGCGAGATCGCGCGCTGATCCACAATCGAACGGAGGGGACGATGTCGATCATCGGAAAGTGTTCGGTCGGGCTCATGTCCACGGTGGTGGCGGCCGGGGTGGGAATCGGGATCGCCGCTGCGCCGACCGCGGCAGCGAACCCGCCGCCGCACCCGCTGTCGTCCGCAGAATTCTCGTCCGCGGGCAGCAGCACCACCGGATCGCTCACCGCGGGAGCACTCGCCGCCGCGTTCGACGCCGGACTACCGGTCGTCGAGGCCTTCGGGACCCAGAAACCGCCGTGGTACTCGACGCCGACGGTCTTCTATCGGATCGTCCACGACCGCGCCGCGCTGTCCTCGCCGTCCGCCAAACTCGTGGTGCTCGGACAACGGCCCCCGGACACCTTTGCGGTCGCGCCCGGACCGCTCGGCGCAGCGGGACTCGCCGGGCCGATCGCCACGTGGGACCCACGCGGGATCGACCCGAACGTGCGCTGGACGTTCGTCAGCACCCCCGGCTGTGCCGCGGACTGCGTGGGAGTCGCGTTCTTCGGTTACTGATCGAGCGGCGTCGGCCGGTGGTAGCGGCCCTCGTGGTACAGCAGCGGGGCCGAGGACGCCTCGTCGTCGTTCTCGTTGTGGAGACGCGTGATCAGACCGATCACCAGCGTGTGGTCGCCGGCGGGGATCAACTGGTGCACCGTGGTGCGCATCCAGATCGGGGTGCCGTGGAGGACCGGCTCACCCGTCTCGAGGCGGCCCCACAGCGACTCGTCGCTGAAGCGCTGGTCGGCGCTGCGGGAGAAACGCTGCGACAGGTGCTGCTGATGCTCCCCGAGCAGGTGCACGACGAGCGAGTCGGCGGCGCGCAGCGCATCGATGCTCGACGAGTTCAGCGCGATGTTGAACGAGATAAGCGGCGGATCCATCGACAGCGACGCGAACGACGTCGCCGTGAAGCCGACCGGACCGTTCGGCGAATCGAGGGTCACGATGGTGACGCCTGCCGGGTGGCGGCGCATCGCGGCCTTGTACTCGTCGTTGCTGACACCCGGCTCGGCGGGGACGACAGCAAGTTCGGGCGCGTTCTCGACAGACTGTGACAAGGCATTCTCCGATTCGAACCTGGTGGACTGTCGCCACTATAAGTCCAGGCTCACCTGTCAACCAGGGTTCCGTTCACTCAGCGGGCAACTACGGCTTCCGAGTTCGATCCGGCGGTGCGGTCGACCGTCAGTCCATGTCGACGGCCAGCCCCGCCGTCACCCGCAACAGCTCCGGGAACGTGGTGCGGAAGACGGTGTCGGGATGTCCCGCTGCCGCCCACAGCTCCGGGTAGGCGGCGAGCGCGCTGTCCAGGTAGGTCGGCAGGTTCGTCGGATGCCCCAGCGGGGCGATTCCGCCGATCGGTTGACCGGTCACCTCGGTGACGAGGTCCAGCGGTGCCTGCGTCAAGGTGCCCTGCAGGCGCGCGCCGGTCGTCGCCATGTTCACCTCGTGCGCCCCGGACACCAGCAGCAGCACAGGGTCGTCGTCGAGCAGGAACACCAGAGACTTGACGATGGCACCCAGTTTCACGCCCAGGGCCGTGGCCGCCTCGACCGCGCTGTGCGTCGGCGCCGGCTGGCTGACGATCACCCCGTGATGGCCGCGCGCGATCAAGGTATCGGCGACGTGCGCCGCATTGGGATGCAGCAGCCTGGGCATGGATTCAGAGTAGGACTACTTCGCGGCGTGGGCAGCCGTATGCGCGACCGAACTCGGGGTTCGGCGCGCGCGCCACGCGGTGAACCCGAGCAGCAGGGCGGCGCCGACCGCCGCGTACAGCGCCAGCGCCACCACGGGCTGACCCAGCCCGACGTTGTCGAAGTACACGATGCTGCGCACGCCCTCGGTCCCCGCGCCCGGCGTGATCCACTGGCCGATCGCGGCGTAGAAACTCGGAATCACGTTGGCACCGAAAGCGCCACCGGCACTCGGATTGCCCAGAACGACGAACACCGCGATGGCGAGCGGCACGGCCAGGATGCCGACGGCCGCCCGCAGGCCCAGCGTGAACAGGCCCGTGCCGAACACCACGCCGGTACCCAGCAGCCACAGCGCGAACCAGTGCCCGGCGAAGGTCCCCAGCACGTGCGTCGTGATGAGGGCGCCCAGCGCGCCCGAGGCCACCGCGTAGCCGAACATCACCGCGATATGGGTCCAGGCCTGCCGCAGCGTCGCCGGCGCCCCGATGATCAGGCCGATCGCCGCGGCCAGCAGGTATCCGCCGACGACCCAGCCGATCGACAGGTAGAACCCGGACAGGCCGCGGTTGTCGTGCGCGCCGACCGGGATCTCGTCGCGCACCGTCACCTGGCGGTGCTGATCGTCGGCCACCCGGTCGAAGATCGACTCGAGCGCCGTCGCGATCGAGCTGCCGCCCGCGCTCGCGGTGATCAGCGTGTCCGTGCCGCTCGGTTCGATCACATACGCGCCCTGGATCTCCCGTTCGCTCAGCAGTCGCCGGACCTCGGCGGTGTCGGTCGCAGTTCGGGCGTCGAGCGGATGCCCGTCGAGCGCGTTGAGCTTGTCGGCCGACTGCTGGGCGATGCCCTCGGGCAGGCCGGGACCCGCGACGACCGCGATCTCGATGTCGCGCGGCGTCGGCTGATGGAAGGCCGCGACGTAACTGAGGATGAAGCCGAGTTGCAGCGCCAGGACGCCGACCACCAGCGCGGCCATCACCTTGCCGCTGCCGAAGCGCGCGAGCGGATCGCTCTGTGAGTGGCGCGGCGCGGCGGGTCCGGCGGCGGCTTCCGGGGCTGTGATGGTCGGTGCGGTCACGGGTTGTCCTCGATGTCTCCGGGGTCGAGGCGGCACCGAACGTCTTGTCGATACCGCGGGTATTGAATACCGTAGGTATCGTGACTGGTAGTCGTCAAGAAGAGGTGGCAGCGACGGCGCGTCCGGGACGGGACGTCGTCCGTGCCCGCATTCTGGAGGCGGCCGCCGAGGAGTTCGCCGAGCGGGGATTCGCGGCCGCCCGGCTCGCCGAGATCGCCCGCCGCGCGGGATTCACCAAGGGTGCGGTGTACTCGAACTTCGAGTCCAAGCAGGACCTGTTCGCGGAACTGTTCGCCCAGCGATCCCTCGAGCTCGCCGGCCGGGTGCTGGCCGAGATCGCGGGACTCGCCCTCGCCGACGCGGTCGGCAAGGGCGGTGCCGCCGTCGCGGCGGCCCTCATCGCCGATTCCGAGTGGTCCCTGCTCGTGCTCGAGTTCGGGGTCCAGGCGGTCCGCGACCCCAGCATCAAGCAGGCGTACATCCGCGAACGGCGCTATCTGCGAAGCAGACTCGTCGAGCTGATCGCCGACCGCGCCCGCGAGTGGGGAGTGGACATCGACGTCCGCACCACCGCGCTGTCGCTGACGGCGTTGATCTCCGGCCTGGTGCTCGAGCACACCGTCGACCCCGAGGACGTCGACCAGCAGGCGATCGGGGCCGCCGTCACAGCGCTGTTCGCCGGCGCCGTCGCGCGCGCCGAGTGGAACCTCGGCGACGTTCGGTAGTCGTTCAGTAGTCCGGAAAACCGCCCTCCGGCCCCAGCATTCGCTCCAGCCGGGTGCGTGTGACCTTCGCGAGTTCCGCCGTCCGGACCCGGCGTTCACCGTCGAGGTCGTTGCCCATCCGGGTGGTGAGATCGGCGAGCAGCGCCCGGCCGTCGCGGCCGTCCGAGCACCACACGTAGCGGAACCCGAAGCGTTCCTCGTACACGGCGGCGGCCTCGTCGAGGGTGCGCATGACGGCGGCGTCGTCGACCCACACCGCGCACTGTTCCCGGGACGACGTCAGGCTCCGCCTCCGCGCACCGATCCGGGGATGTCCCTGCAGCACCTGGACGATCTCGGATTCCGGCAGCATGGAGAACTCCTCGTCCGCGCGGGACAGCAGCGCCGCGTGCGTGGCGTACGCGCGCCCGTCGGCGAGGCGGGCCGACCACGACAGGCAGCTGCAGCACTCGAAGAGGGCGTGCACCGCGCGCCGGCGCGGCAGGTCGTTGAACCGGTCCAGGCCGATTCCCTGATGCATGAGCACGGCGCGTCCTCCGTTCGTCGACAGTGGACCCGCCCGGCCGAGGATCCGGGCGGGCAGTTCGATCATGCGCCGGCCGGCGCCGGGAACCGGCCGGTCGGCGCGGATTTTGCGCACATTTAACGAGAGGCTCCCGGAGTCCGGACGACGTTCTTCGCCGGTCCAGGCCCCTGATCCGCCTCGGCCTGGGAGGATTTCGAGTGTCCGACGAACTCGTGGGGCAGGAGGACGGCATGCGCGTTGTGCGAGTGACGGCGAATCTTCGCGTCGCAGACGTCGAGGCCGCCAAGGACTTCTACACCGACTACCTCGGTCTGAGTACCGAGGAGTTCGACATGGGCTGGGTGGCCCGCTACACCTCACCCGACTCCGGGGCGAACGTCCAGCTCGTGACCCGTGATGCGTCTGCACCCGAGAATCCGGTCGTGTCGGTGCACGCCGACGACGTCGACGCCGCGTACGAGGAGGCCCGGAGGCTCGGCTACGAGATCGTGTACCCGTTGACCACCGAACCGTGGGGTGTGCGCCGCTTCTTCGTCCGAGCGCCGGACGGCAATGTCCTGAACGTCGTGCAACACCGCGAATGACGTCTCGAAAGGAACGCTCATGTGCGCCGTGAACCTCAGCAAGCAACACCCCGACATCTACAAGCAACTGATGGGCTTCAGCGCCGAGGCCGATGCGGCGATCGGGGCGGCCGGGCTGGACCCGCTGCTCGGCGAGCTGGTCAAGATCCGGGTCTCGCAGATCAACGGGTGCGCGTTCTGCCTTCGCATGCACACCCGCGACGCGATCGCCAAGGGGGAGACGAGCGACCGGCTGGCGGTCCTCGCGGCCTGGTGGGAGTCGCAGTACTTCGCCCCGCAGGAGCGCGCCGCCCTGGCCCTGGCCGAGCAGGTCACCAGACTGTCGGTCCCGGAAGTGCGGACCTGGGACGACACATCCCTGACCGATCATCAGGCCTCGGCGGTCAGCTGGCTCGCGGTCGTGATGAACGCGTGGAACCGGGTCGCGATCACCAGCCACTACCCGGTCGCCCCCTGACCTGATGTGCGTGCCGGCGCCAAAGGTTACTCTCGAGTAATGACGGAAATGCAGAGTTGGAAGGCGTTCACTGTCGAGCGCAAGGAGCACGTCGCCCAGGTGACCCTGATCGGCCCCGGCAAGGGCAACGCGATGGGGCCGGACTTCTGGGACGAACTCCCCGGCGTCTTCGCCGAACTCGACGCCGACCCGGAGGTGCGTGCGGTGGTGCTCGCCGGCTCCGGCAAGCACTTCTCCTTCGGCCTTGACCTGCCCGCGATGAGCAGCGGGTTCGGGGCGGTCCTCGCCGACAAGGCGCAGGCGGGTCCGCGCACCGACTTCCACGAACTGATCAAGCGCATGCAGTCCGGCATCAACGCCGTCGCGGACTGCCGCAAGCCCGTCGTCGCCGCCATCCAGGGCTGGTGCATCGGCGGCGGCGTCGACCTGATCTCCGCCGCGGACATCCGCTACGCGAGCGCGGACGCGAAGTTCAGCATCCGCGAGGTCAAGGTTGCTATCGTCGCCGACATGGGCAGCTTCGCCCGTCTGCCCGCGATCATCGGCGACGGGCACCTGCGTGAACTCGCGCTGACCGGCAAGGACATCGACGCCGCACGCGCGGAGAAGATCGGACTTGTCAATGACGTGTTCGAGGACGCCGACGCGGTGCTCGCCGCGGCCCACACGACCGCCGCCGAGATCGCCGCGAACCCGCCGCTCGTGGTGCACGGCATCAAGGACGTGCTCGACCACGGCCGCTCCGCCGCGGTCAACGACAGCCTGCGCTACGTGGCCGCCTGGAACGCGGCCTTCCTGCCGTCCGAGGACCTCACCGAGGCCATCACGGCGGTGTTCCAGAAGCGTCCGCCCGAGTTCAAGGGGCGCTGACCGACGATGTGACGGCGACGGTGAGGGGTCGGCATGACCGAGGAAGCGCGAGGCGCTGACCAGGACCCCGAACCGGACGTCGCGGCCGGGCCGCAGGCCACGTTCACGCATCGCCAGATCCTGGCGATCCTCAGTGGCCTGCTGCTCGGCATGTTCCTCGCGGGCCTCGACCAGACCGTCGTCGCGACCGCGATGCGCACCATCGCCGACGACCTCAACGGGTACGCGCTGCAGGCGTGGGTGACCACCGCGTACCTGATCACCGCGACGCTCGTCACCCCGCTCTACGGCAAGCTGTCCGACATCTACGGCCGCAAGTCGTTCTTCATGGCCGCGATCGTGCTGTTCGTCATCGGCTCGATCCTGTGCACCTTCGCCCAGTCGATGTACATGCTGGCCGTGTTCCGCGCGATCCAGGGACTCGGCGCCGGCGGCCTGTTCTCGCTGGCGCTCGCGATCATCGGTGACATCGTCCCGCCCCGCGAACGCGCCCGCTACCAGGGCTATTTCCTCGCCGTGTTCGGCACGTCGAGCGTGCTCGGCCCCGTCATCGGCGGCGTGCTGTCCGGGCAGGAGTCGATCCTCGGGATCGCCGGATGGCGCTGGGTGTTCCTGGTGAACGTGCCGATCGGGCTGGTGGCGCTGGCCGTGGTGTGGCGGGTGCTGCACCTGCCGCCGGTGCACCGGCCCATGCGGATCGACTGGTGGGGCGCCGTCGTCCTCGCCGTCGGACTGGTGCCGCTGCTGGTGGTCGCCGAGCAGGGCCGCTCGTGGGGATGGAGCAGCCCGCAGGCGCTGACCTGCTACGCGATCGGGGTCGTGGGCATCCTCGGCTTCGTCGCCGTCGAGTACGTCATGCGGGACTCCGCGCTGTTCCCGCTGCACTTCTTCCGCAACCAGACCTTCGCGCTGGGCGTGCTCATCAGCTTCCTGGTCGGCGCGGTCATGTTCGGCGCCATCACCGTGATCCCGCAGTACCTCCAGGTGGTGAAGGGATCGACCCCGACGACGGCCGGCTTCCAGATGCTGCCGGCGGTGCTGGGCATCGCGATCGCGTCGGTGCTGTCGGGACAGTTGATCGCCAGGACCGGCCGCTATCGGATCTTCACGGTCGCCGGCGCGGTGCTGATCGCGCTCGCCGCCCTGCTGCTGCACTCGGTGACCGCCGACACCGGCCTGCCGATCTTCATGCTGTACATCTTCGTGCTCGGCCTGGGCCTCGGAAACCTGCTCCAGCCGCTGACCCTCGCGATCCAGAACGCGTTGCCGCCCAAGGACATGGGCGTCTCGACCGCGGCCGCGACGTTCTTCCGGCAGATCGGCGGCACCATGGGTGTCGCACTGTTCCTCTCGATCCTCTTCGCGAAGCTGACCCCCGCGATCAGCACCGAGTTGCAGGAGGCGGCGCAGTCGCCCGAGTTCCGGCAGGCCGTCGCCGAGGGGGCGAACAGTCCGAACCCGGTGGAGGCCGGGATCTCCCACTCGCTCGCGAACGGCGATCCGGGCGCCGCGCGGGCGGCGCTGGAGGACACGTCGTTCATCCAGCAACTCGACGCGACGCTCGCGGCGCCGTTCAAGAACGGCTTCGCGACCGCGTTCGAGGCCATCTACCCGCCGATCGTGGTGCTGGCCGTCGCGTCGCTGGTGCTGATCCTGATCTGGCGGGAGGTGCCGCTGCGCAGCAAGTCCGGCATCGACGACGAGGGATCGGGCGTCGGCTGACAAGCGCCCGCCGGATGGAATTCCGCATCCGTCAGGATGTGCGTATGGAACACGCGCGGACGCACGCGGACCGGATCGCCGAGATCCTGACCGGACTCGATCGACTACGAGCAGTCGATCTGAGGACCACTGTCGTCTCGCTCGGCGACCGAGAGGTCATCGGCTACAGATGTCGCATCCATGGGGCGGCCGTGCATCGCTACGAGCTTGCCGCGCCCGCGGACCCGAACGTGCTCGCGGCATTCGAGAACAGACTCGGGGTGGGCCTACCGGCTGACTACCGCGAGTGGATCACCCGGGTGGGCGACGGCGGAGCCGGCCCGATGCTCGGGTTGCTCCCACTGTCGCAGGAGGCCGAGGACGCCGCGATCGACTACGCCGCGGACTTCCCCTTCACCGGCGAGCAACCCTGCCTGCCCGCCGCCGAGGACTCCGAGTTCCAGTGGGCGGAGAACATAGGCCGGATCCACCGCGGTGCGACCATTCTCGCGAACGAGGGAGACGGCATGTACGACCTCCTGGTCCTGCGCGGACCGGCCGCGGGGCAAGTGTGGTGGCACAGCTACGAGCACGCCGCCGCGCTGCCGATATTCCACCCCGACACCCAGGAGCCGCTGACCTTCCTCGACTGGTACGAACTCTGGCTCGCCCGCGCGCTCGACCCGGAACTGGGCCAGGTGGGAAGCTTCGCCGAGTTCGCCGATCACGGCGCGAACCGCCCCTGAGTCGTCCCGTTCCCGACTCGAACCGGCCTGAGTGTGAACAGGTTGTCGGAGGTGTCGACGACAGCTTGGAGGCGGGCGCCGACTCGCATGACCGGTTCGGGTTCGCACCGGAACCAGCCCTCGAACGGTGGTACGTCCGGCCCGGCGATCCGCAGTGTCAGCACCGCCCACTCGGTCTCGCCGTCGGTGGTCGTTTCCATGTCGACAATCTCCGCGACCGCGGGCCGGCCGGATCGTCGCAGTCGCGCGAAGTCCGCTCTCTCCTCACCCGCATCGCTCCACAAGGAGGCGCCCACGACCATCAAGACTGGTACGCCGAGGAACCCGTAGAGGGCCTTCTCCCACCAGGCGGCATCCATGATGATGAGCCCGATGAGCGTGCCCAGAGCGCCCAACCAAGCCAGCGCGGCAACGCAGCGGGCCGAAACGAAACTGCCGCCGGTGAATACGGCCGCCCGACCGGTCATGTTCCCATCGGTGCTCATGTCGTGATTGTCGCACCCAGGGCCGCGTCGGCGGCCCGAATCACCAACCGGAGCTGCCGCGTTTGCGTTCACGCCACCGCTGGTGGTGCGGGCACGTGGAGCACTTCGGTGGTCGACTCCCGATCGTCCCGGTCCCTCGTCCCGTTCCCTCTCCGAAT
Source organism: Prescottella agglutinans (assembly GCF_004011865.1). Lineage (GTDB taxonomy): Bacteria > Actinomycetota > Actinomycetes > Mycobacteriales > Mycobacteriaceae > Prescottella > Prescottella agglutinans. Next base: position 25,191 of record NZ_RKLP01000010.1, read on the forward strand.
TCTCTCTTTCCGGACTTGACCGAACGATGTGCGTTGCGGCTGTTACGGTTTCGTGTGCCGACCGTTACAGGTCGACGCTGTCAGGCAAGCCCGATGCCGCCGGTGGGTCAGGTCCCGGAGGCCCGATCGGTTCGCGATGAGGGGTCGACATGCGTGTGAAGGTTCTGCGGTCCGTGGTGGTTGCCGCGGCGCTGGCGATCGGGTCGGTCGGACTGCCGACAGTTGCTGCGGCGGACCCCGGGGGAGGGCCGACCTACTATCTGGCACTCGGTGATTCGTTGGCGGCGGGGTATCAACCGAACACTGGACACGACGAGCCGGTCTCCTACACCAACGACATCTACGATGCGCTGAAGGCGTCTGATCCGAACCTGGAATTCGTCAACCTGGGATGTGACGGCGAGACGACGGCAACGATGATCGACGGCGGCAGATGCACCTATCCGGGTGCGACGTCGCAGCTCGACGCCGCGACAAAGTTCCTCGAGGCGCACCGAGGCAAGGTCAAGTACGTGACCGAAGGCATCGGCGCCAACGACGTGTATCACTGCCTGTCGGGCGGCTCCGGATCCCTCGGCTCGTCCGGTGTTCCGGATGCGGGCTGCATCGCGCAGGCGCTCGCCACGGTGGGGCAGAACCTGGCCGAGATGAACCGTCAGCTGCGCGACGCCGGCGGCAACGAGCCGCGATACGTCGGTATGAACTACTACGACCCGGCATTGGCCGGCTGGCTGAAGGGCGGCCTGACCCGCGTGGTGGCATCCGGGACTGCCGCGTTGAACAATCTGTTCAGCGACACGATCACGCGCGCCAACTCGTCGGCCGACTGGAAGACGGCGAACGTGCTGACAGCGTTCTCGAACAACGACTTCACCCCGATCGACGTCCCCGGCTTCGGCACCCTGCCGACGAACGTGGCACGGATCTGCGAGTGGACGTGGATGTGCACGCAGTACCAGGACATCCACGCGAACCCGACGGGGCATCAGGTCATCGCCGACACCTTCCTGCCGCTGCTGGACGACGGTGGGAACGGTTCCTCGGGCTCCTCCGGGTCGCTCGGTTCCAGCGGTTCCAGCGGCTCGGGCGGGTCGCTGGGATCCAGTGGCTCACTCGGTTCCAGCAGCTCGACCGGGTCAGGGTCGTAGGCGCGGTCGATCGGAAATCACTCGTCAGCGACCCGGCTCCGGCAACCAGGGCCCAGCGCGAGCCGTGAGGTGGTAGTGGACCAGCCATCCGGTGAGGTCGTCGATTTCGGCCGCGGCAGACGTCTCAGCCGAACTGGCCGGGGGTGTAGCTGCCTGCCGGGGTGGCCGCGATGACGTTCATCCGATTGTAGGTGTTGATCAGGGCGATCAGTCCGATCAGCGCCGCGAGCTGTTCGTCGTCGAAGTGCTTGGCGGCGTTGGCCCAGACGTCGTCCGGGACGCCGCCCGCGGCGTCGGCGATGCGGGTGCCCTGCTCGGCCAGTTCCAGCGCGGCGCGCTCGGTGTCGGTGAACACGGTGGCCTCCCGCCAGGCCGCGACCAGGTTCAACCGCACGGAGGTCTCGCCGGCGTGGGCGGCGTCCTTGGTGTGCATGTCGGTGCAGAAGCCGCAGCCGTTGATCTGGCTGGCGCGGAGCTTGACCAATTCCTGGGTCGCGGCAGGCAACGTGGAGTCGCTGATCACCTTGTTCGCCGAGTTGATGTACTTGGCGAACTTGACGGCGGTTTCGTTGCTGTAGAAGTCGAGACGCGCGTTCATCGTGCTTCCTCCTGGTGCGTTGTTTCGCGGTCACAAGGAGGACGAGGCAGGTTCGAAATGTGTGACCGAGTGTGATGCAGGACACATCGCCGCGGGGGACGTGGCTGAACGCTCCGGTTCCCTTTCGTCCTCGCAGTGCCGGCCGCCCGACGTCGCGGCGCGGGTACCCTTCCGAAAACGATCTCCTGTCATGGGGATCGGTCGCGCTGCACAGCAGCGGAATTGGGGAGGAACCGCATGAGGAAGCAAATCGGGGGCCGCATCGCGATCGCCGTTGCCGCACTCTCGGCAGCGACGTTGCTCGGCTCCGGGGCGGCTGCCGCGGCACCGGTGCCGGTGCGTGCCCTGGACACCTGGGCGCTGTCGGACGACATCGGGCGGTGCGGCATCGTCCGGATCCCGATGACCGTGGGACTGACCAGCGGATGGCCCGGTGCCGAGGCGTACATTCTGCTGTCCCCGGAGTTCTACGGCCCGGACCTGACCCACCAGGTGACCCAGTGCTTGATCGCGGTGACCGTGCACTGGGAGAACCTCGACACCGGCGTCACCGGCAGCCGCACCGTGTATCCGATGGACAGCCGGGAGAACCGCGTCTACCAGACCTCCGGGAACGCCGCGTCCGTCGCGTCGGGACTCGGGCGGGTGCGGTTCTGGCTCAGCACCGAGACCCCCCACGTGTCGGCGCCGCCGATCGAGGCCGTCATCTCGCTCTGATGTCGTGCCGGCGCGGGTGCTCGAGGCCTGCGATCTCGTCGCGCAGCGAGTAGAAAAGCAGGATGGGGAGGCAGGGAACCGTCGTGCTCTACGTGCTCACCCTCGTCGCCGTCGTGGTCGCGGTGGACGTCCTGTTCCTCAGGAACCATTTCTGGGCACGGCTGATCGTGAACATCGGAATCGTGCTGGTGTTCACGGGTTTCTACATGAGGTTCCTGAAGGGCTCGTGAGCATCCGGTGCGAGCGGAGCTCAGATCCGCCGCATCACCGACACCACCTTGCCGAGGATGACCGCCTCGTCGCCGTCGATGACCTCGTACGCCGGATTGCGGGGCTCGAGGTAGACGTGCCCGTTCCGCCGGCGCAGCACCTTCACGGTGGCCTCGCCGTCGATCATCGCGGCGACGATCTCGCCCGAGTGGGCCTCGTCCTGGCGGCGCACCACCACCGTGTCGCCGTCGCAGATCGCCGCGTCGACCATCGACTCGCCGCGCACCCGCAGCGCGAAGACGGTGCCCGAGCCGACCAGCTCACGCGGCAGCGACAGCACCTCGTCGGTGTGCTCCTCCGCGAGAATCGGTGCGCCGGCGGCGATGTCACCGACGACAGGCACCGCCACCGAGTTCTCCGCCGACCGGCCCGGCGCCGACCCGGCCAGGAACGGCCGCACGTCCAGTTGCCGGGTCATCGACCCACCGCGACGGAGGAACCCCTTGTCCTCCAGGCTCTTCAGGTGCTTCGACACCGACGACGTCGACCGCAGGCCCACCGCGTCCGCGATCTCACTAGTGCTCGGCGGGCACCCGTGTGCGTCCGCCCAGTCGCGGATCGTCACCAGGATCCGCTGCTGGCGGGGCGGCAGGGTGTTGGCGTCGAGGCCGCCGAACATGTCGAGATCGTCGTAACCGGTCACCCGGCGAATCGTAGTGGGGCCGGTGACCGGCCCCGGAAACAGTGAAGGGGTGGGACCACATCCGTGGTCCCACCCCTTCACCGGGAAGCTCAGTGCCCGCCGTTGGCCTTCAGGCGCTCGACGGCCTCCGCGATGACCTTCTCGGCCTCGGCGCGGCCGACCCAGTCGGCGCCGGTGACGTGCTTGTTCGGCTCGAGATCCTTGTAGTGCACGAAGAAGTGCTTGATCGCGTCCAGCTCGAACTGCGCGACGTCCGCGAGATCCTGGATGTGATCCCAGCGCGGGTCGCCCGCCGGCACGCACAGCACCTTGTCGTCGCCGCCGGCCTCGTCGACCATCTTGAACATGCCGACCGGGCGGGCCTCGACGATGACGCCGGGGAAGACCGACTCGGGCAGCAGCACCATCGCGTCCAGCGGATCGCCGTCCTCGCCGAGGGTGTTCTCGATGTAGCCGTAGTCGGCCGGGTACCCGAAGGAGGTGTAGAGGTAGCGGTCCAGCTTCACGCGGCCGGTCTCGTGGTCGACCTCGTACTTGTTGCGCTGGCCCTTGGGGATTTCGATGGTGACGTCGAACTCCACGTCTTGTCCTCACTGTCTGGGTGTTCCGGCTGTCTGCCTCGCCCGCCTGGGTGACGGTTCGGGAAAAGGGTAGCGGGTCGGAGATACTGTGTGATGCAGGTGCCGGGCGCTCTCCCGGCCCTCGCGCGAAACTGTCTGAGCGGTCCGCGGACGTGCGGAACGGGAATGCTGTGCGATTCGGAGGGAAGTTGGCGGGCGAGGGAAAGAAGAAGATCGGCATTCTGGCCGAACGCCGACGGCGCAACGTCCGGATCCTGATGTCGCTCGCCGCCGTCCTCGTCCTGGCCGCCGCCGGCACCACCATCGTGCTGGTGCAGCGGGGGACCGCGACCGCCGCGCAGGAGGTCGCCGCGACCTCGCCGGAGCCGTCCCCGATCACCGCCGCACCCCAGGTCGTCCCGGTGCCCGACGACGCCCCGGTCCCCACCCCGCAGGCCCTGGCCGCGGCACTCGCGCCGGTCGTGGCGAACCCCGAGCTCGGTGCGTTCACCGGTTCGGTGGCCGACGCCGAGACCGGCACCGTGCTGTGGAGCCAGAATCCCGATGCGCCGATGACGCCGGCGTCGACGACCAAGATCCTCACCTCCGCGGCCGCGCTGCTCACCCTGCCCGCCGACCACCGTGTCGCGACCCAGGTGGTGCAGGGATCGCGGCCCGGCGAGCTGGTGCTGGTCGGCGAGGGCGATCCGACGCTCACCGCGCAGCCGGTGGGGCAGCCGAGCTACTACCCGGGCTCGCCCCGCATCGCGGATCTCGTCGAACAGATCCGTCGTGCGGGCGCCCAGGTGGACAGCATCGTCGTCGACACCGGCGCGTACACGGGGCCGACGATGGCGGAAGGCTGGATGCCCGCCGACGTCGCCGCCGGCTACATCGCGCCCACCGAACCGGTCATGATCGACGGTGCGCGGATCGACCCGTTCGGCGACGACTCGCCGCGCAGCGACACCCCCGCGCTCGACGCCGGACGCGTCCTCGCCCAGGCGCTCGGCGTCGACCCGGCCCGGGTGACGCTCGGCAAGGCCCAATCCGGCGCCGCCCCCGTCGCGAGCGTGCTGTCCGCGCCGCTGCGCGACCGGCTCGGCCAGATGATGCGCAAGTCCGACAACGTGCTCGCCGAGGCGATCGCACGCGAGGTGGCTGCCGCGAAGAACGCCGAACGGTCGTTCGCCGGCGCCACCGAGTCGGTGACGCGGGCGCTCTACGACGCCGGATTCAAGACCGACGGGCTGATCCTGCACGACGGCAGCGGCCTCTCCGTCGACAACCGCATCCCGGCCCGCCTGCTCACCGACGTCCTGACCGCGGCGGCCGGCGACGCGAAGCCGCAGCTGCGGCCGATGCTCGACGACCTGCCCGTCGCCGGCGCCACCGGCACCCTGTCCGACCGGTACGCGTCCGGCGACCGGACCGGCGCCGGATGGGTGCGGGCCAAGACGGGAACGCTGTCGGTCGCCAGCGTGTTGACCGGATACGTCGTCGACGTCGACGGCCGAGTGCTGACGTTCACGCTGATGTCCAACGATCGCCCGCCGGAGGTGAGCCGTCCGGCACTCGACGCGGTCGCCGCGGTTCTGCGGCAGTGTGGATGCAGGTGAGTTGCAAGGGGAAGTGAGCCACAGGTGACGGAGTCGGAGAGCGGGTTCGCGGGCGCGGTGGACTGGGGTCTGGCCGCGCGCACGGGCGCGCGCCTGGCTCCGGCGGGACCGTCGACGTCCCGGTACACCGCGCAGGCCGTCGTCGCCGAACTGGAGAGCGCATCGATCCGCGCCGAGGGACCCGTCCGGGACGTCACCGGACTGGCCGACGGGCTGCCGATCCCGTCCGCTCAGGTGGTGGACCGGGCCGGCTGGATCCGCGCCGCCGCCCACTCGATGGCGCAGCTCACCGGATCCGACATCGATCCCGCGCAGCGTTCCCTGATCTCCGGTAAACCCGGCGGGGTGCAGGCCGGGGCGATGCTCGCGTACCTGTCGTCGGCGATCCTCGGCCAGTACGACCCGTTCACCGGCGAACACGGCACGCTGCTGCTCGTCGCGCCCAACGTGCTGCAGGTGGAACGGACCCTGAAGGTGCCGCCCGCCGACTTCCGGCTGTGGGTGTGCCTGCACGAGGTCACCCACCGCGTCCAGTTCTCGTCGGCGCCGTGGATGGCCGACTACATGCGCGACGCCGTCGCGACGCTCGGCGAGGCGTCGGACGAACCGATGTCCGAGTTCGTCGCGCGGCTGTCCGCCGCCCTGCGGGAACGCCGCCGCGGCGACGACGTGCCCGCCGACCAGCGCGGCATCGTCGGGCTCGTCCGCGCCACGCAGGCCGAACCGCAGCGCCTGGCGCTCGACCGGATGCTCGTGCTCGGCACGGTGCTCGAGGGCCACGCCGACCACGTGATGGACGCCGTCGGACCGGACGTCGTGCCGTCCGTCGTGCGCATCCGCCAGGCGTTCGACGCGCGCCGCCGGCGCCGGACGAACCCCGTGCAGCGACTGGTGCGCGCGCTGCTGGGCATGGACGCCAAGATGGCGCAGTACGTGCGCGGCAAGCGCTTCGTCGACGCCGTCGTCGACCGGGTCGGGATGGACCGCTTCAACACGGTCTGGACCGGGCCCGACACCCTGCCCACCCTCGACGAGATCGAGAACCCCGACGCCTGGATCGCCCGGGTGCTGGGGTGACCCTCCTGCCGGAGGCGCCCGCGATCCTCGAGGTGCGGCACGCGGTCCGGGCGTGGCTCGCACGCCACGAGCCCGCCGGCGGGGTGGTCGTCGCGCTGTCCGGCGGGGCCGACTCCCTCGCCCTCGCCGCCGCCACCGCGGCGGAGGCACCGTCGGTGCGGGCGCTCGTCGTCGACCACCGGTTGCAGGACGGCTCGGGGGAGGTGGCCGCCGTCGCCGCGTCCCGGGCCCTCGACCTCGGGTGCGCCCGCGCCGACGTCGTGCCCGTCGACGTCGCCGGACCCGGCGGCCTCGAAGCGGCCGCCCGCGCCGCCCGGTACGCGGCGCTCGAGGCAGGCCGCGGCGGGCATCCCGTCCTGCTCGGCCACACCCTCGACGACCAGGCCGAGACCGTGCTGCTGGGGCTGGCCCGCGGATCGGGCGGACGGTCGATCCGCGGCATGGCCGAGTACGACGCCCCGTGGGGCCGGCCGCTGCTCGGGGTGCGACGGGACACGACCCGGCGCGCCTGCGCCGAGCTGGGGCTGCGGCCCCACGAGGATCCGCACAACGCCGACCCCGGCTTCACCCGGGTTCGGCTGCGCACCGAGGTGCTCCCGCTGCTCGAGGACGCCCTCGGCGGCGGTGTCGCCGGCGCGCTCGCCCGCACCGCCGAACACCTCCGCGAGGACGGTGAGGTGCTCGACACACTCGCCGGGCAGACGCTGGCGTCCGCGAAGGACGGCGACGACCTCGTCGTCGAGCGCCTCGCCCCGGTCCCCGTCGCGGTGCGGCGCCGGGCGCTGCGGCTGTGGCTGCTCGAGCGCGGCGCCAAGGCGTTGACCGACAAGCAGTTACGGGCCGTCGACGAGCTGATCGGGCGGTGGCGCGGGCAGGGTGGGGTCGCCGTCGGAGGCGGTAGACCGGGAGTCAGGTTGGTTGCTTCCCGGCGGCGTGGCAGGCTGTCGGCGGGGTTCGTGAACGACTGAAGGGAATGCTCCGTGTACGAGGGCGACATCGCATCGGTACTGATCTCCGAGGAGCAGATCAAGGAGCGCACGGCCGAACTGGCCGAGGCGATCGCCGAGCGCTATCCGGTCGGTGCGCCCGAGGGCGACCTGCTGCTGGTCGGCGTCCTCAAGGGCGCGATCTTCTTCATGACCGACTTCGCGCGGGCCCTGCCGATCCCCACCCAGATGGAATTCATGGCCGTCAGCTCGTACGGCTCGTCGACGTCGTCGTCCGGCGTCGTGCGGATCCTCAAGGACCTCGACAAGGACATCGCCGGCCGCCACGTGCTGATCGTCGAGGACATCATCGACTCCGGTCTGACGCTGTCGTGGCTGATGCGCAACCTCAAGACCCGCAACCCGGCGTCGCTCGAGGTCGTCACGCTGCTGCGCAAGCCCGAGGCGTGCAAGGTCGACGTCGAGGTCGCGCACGTCGGTTTCGACATCCCCAACGAGTTCGTCGTCGGCTATGGCCTGGACTACGCCGAGCGCTACCGCGACCTGCCCTACATCGGCACCCTCGACCCCAAGGTGTACGGCGGATAGTCCGCTACGACACCACGCGTTCGAGCGCCCGCAGATCCTCCTCGAGCAGGCGGAACAGCCAGTACACGAGCACGAACGCGATCACGCCGCCGACGCACAGCACCCGCACCGCGTAGACGACGAGGGAGATCTCGTCGGGGGACAGGAACGTCACCCCGGCGACCCCGACCAGCGGCACCGACGCGGCCACCGCGAGGTAGAGGGTGCTGCGACGGTCGAGCCCGCGTAGCCGCCGCTCGTCGCTGCTGCTGGTGATGCCGTGCGGCAGCAACGACGGATACAGGCAGCGCACCGCGTAGAACGTCACCAGGAAGAACGGGTACGCGACCGCCACCGCGCCGCACACGATCTGCGATCCCAGGAAATGCACGTAGGCGCCCTGCGGCAGCCCGCCCGCCGCGATCTGCAGCGCGACCGGGAACGCGATACCGGCGACGACCCACAGCGCGAAGACGACCGCGACGATCCGGTCGCCCATCTGCAAGGTGTCGGCGCGCGCTCGCGCGAGGGCCGCGGCGTCGTAGCTCCGGCCCTTGCGCAGACCGCGCGGAACCGAGATCACGTGCCGGCACAGGTACACGATCAACAGGAACCCGAGCGGGAAGAGAATGCTGTTGATCACCTGCGAGATCTCGACGAACCGCTGCTGCGCGTGCGGGGACAGTTCGTCGATGATGAGCGTCTGGTTGTGGTGGTAGTTGTAGACCGCCGCCAGCGCGTTCGGCACACCCACGCCCAGCGCGACGATCGGGATCATCCACGGCCGAAGCCGGTACCGCCAGCTGTTCGGCGGCGGATCGACGAGGTCGCGGGCCCGCGCGTCGAGGCACAGGTCCAGCTGCTGCGCGAGTTCCGCGCCCGTCGCCCAGCGGTCCTCCGGATCCGGTTCCAGGCACGTCAGCAGCACCCGGCGCAGCGCCGCCGGGCAGTCGTCGGGCAGCTCGTCCTGGAACCGCGGGTCTATCTCGCGTCGGCGCAGTTCCAGCATCCGCTCGAGCGACGTCGCCGACTCGCCGGCGCCGCTTTCGTCCGCGAACGGGCGCCGGCCCGTCAGCAGCTCCCACAGCATCACCCCGAGCGCGTAGATGTCGCTGCGGGCGTCGAGGTCCGTCGCCGTGCCGGGCAGGTCCGGATGGCAGGCCTCGAGCTGCTCCGGCGACATGTAGGCCAGCGATCCGCCGAAATACGCGACCGGACTGGTCCCCGAGACGCGGTCGCTGAAACTGATGTTGAAGTCCGCCAGCTTGGGGACCCCCTCCGACGTCAGCAGCACGTTCGCGGGCTTGATGTCGCGGTGCAGGACCCCGTGGTCGTACGCGTAGTCGAGGGCGTCGGCGAGGCGGCGGCCCAGCCACGCGACCGTCTCCGGCCAGCTGAGCGCCGCGATCTCGTCGCGGACGCTCGAATCGCTCGGCCGGATCTCGCCCTTGCGTTCGAGGACCGCGTCGATCGATTCGAGCAGCAGCCGCCCCGACCGGGGATGTTCCGGATCGGGCGGGTTGTCCCGCACCCGCCGCAGGACGTCGAGCAGCGTGCCGCCCGGCACGTACTGCATGTACAGCAACTTGAGTTCGCGGTCGCTCAGGAGCCGCTGATCGAACACCCGCACGATGTAGTCGTGGTCCAGCTGGGCCAGCGTCTGCGGTTCGGTGCCGTGATCGTGGGACACCTTCACCGCCACGATCCGCTGCATCGACCGCTGCCGGGCCAGGAACACGCGGGCGAAGGACCCCCGGCCCAGCGCGGTCAGCAGATCGAAGTCGTCGATGCAGTCGCCGACGTCGACCTGCTCGAGGGCGCGCTGCGCGCCCGGCTGCGCGATCAGAGTGCTGCGGTAGTCGTCGGGGCCGTCGATCATCGCCGCCACCTGTCCCGCGTTCTCGGGGAACTCGCGGACGTACGCGTCCGCGTCCACGGCGTGACCGCCGCGGCGCCGGAGGTGGAAATCCTCGTAGATCAGGTCGACCGGCAGCGGCTTCGACTGCAGTTCGGGAAACTCCGCGCGGTACGCCGACAGCGGTTTGGGCAGGTCGGCGTGCAGCAGCCGGTACTCGAGATCGACCTTCACCAGTTCGACGATCGCGGCCCGGCGCAACGCGTCACCGACCGGAAGACCGCCGGGCAGGAACGACTCGATGTCGGGGGGCGCGTCGGTGGCCTCCCATTCGGCGGCGAACCGGGCGACCACGTCGGCGAGGAACGAGACCGTGCGGGAGCCCGGATCCGGAGCGGGTCCGCCGTCGATCGTCGTCGCGGTACCCGCCGGATCGGCGTCTCTCGATCGAACTGGACCGTCCATCGCTCGCCACCGTCCGCAGATGGGGGAGGTGCGCCGGATTTTCGCAAGGTTACGAAAGGTGGGGCGAACTCACCCCTCGGGGTACTCGAAATGATATCGCCGACGGACGCATACTCGGCAGGTGCGAGATCCCTTGACCGTGGAGTTCACCGCCGTTTCCATCGCCGCCCGGGTGCGCTCCGGCGTGCTGTCGCCGGTTGCCGCCGTCGACGATGCGCTCCGCCGGATCGAACGACGCGACCCCCGGATCCACGCCTTCGTGCGGGTCCGGGGGGAGCGGGCCCGCGCCGAGGCCGAGGCGCTCGCGCAGCGCCCGGACCTCGCGGACCTGCCCCTGGCCGGGGTTCCCGTCGCGATCAAGGACAACGTCCGGGTCCAGGGCGAACCGATGCGAGACGGCTCGGCGGCGACCGATCCCACCCCGTCGGCGCACGACCACCCGACGGTGGCGCGGCTCCGGGCGGCCGGGGCGATCCCGATCGGGCTGACCGCGGTGCCGGAACTGTGCGTGTGGGGCGCCGTCGACTCGCCGGGCACGATCACCCGGAACCCGTGGAACCCGGATCGTGTCCCGGGCGGTTCGTCCGGCGGTTCCGCCGCCGCCGTCGCCGACGGCATGGTGCCGATCGCGCTGGCCGCCGACGGCATGGGCTCGATCCGGATCCCGTCGGCCGCGTGCGGCGTCTTCGGCATCAAGCCGGGCCGCGGGGTGGTGCCGTCCGAGTTGGGTGCGAGCTCCTGGTTCGGGCTGGCGGAGAACGGACCGATCGCCTCGACCGTCGAGGACGCGGCACTGATGCTGTCGGTGCTGGCCGACGACCCCGAGGTCGGACTGATCCCGGAACCGCGGCCGCTGCGGATCGGGGTCTCGGCCAGCCTGCCGTCGCCGATCCTGCGGGTCGACGCCGAGTGGGCGGCCGGGCTCGACAAGACCGCGGCGGCACTCGCGGAGGCGGGTCACCGGACGGAGACGACACGCGTGCCGTATCCGCCGAACATGACGGCGGCCTTCGCTCGCTGGCTGGCCGGCACCGCCGACGACGCCGCCGATCTCGATCCGGCGCTGCTGCAGCGGCGCACCCGCCGGCACGTCGCTCTCGGCCGGGCGATCAAGCGTGCGGGTCTGGTGCGGCAGTCCCAGGTGGACCGGCTCGAGCAGCGGATGCTCTGCTTCTTCTCCGCGTTCGACGTCGTGTTGACGCCGTCGCTCGCCCAGCCGCCGATCGAAGCGCTCGCGTGGAGCGAGAAGTCATGGGCGGCCAACGTTGTCGCGAATGTACGATATGCACCGTTCAGCGCCATGTGGAACGTGCTCGGCTGGCCCGCCGCGAGCGTGCCGGTCGGTATGCATTCCGAGTCCCGGACGCCGCTCGCGGTGCAGATCGTCGCGCCGCCGGGCGGTGAACGGACCGTCCTCGCGGTTGCCGCCGAACTCGAGCGTCGACAGGGCTGGCCGCGCCACGCTCCTGTGTGAGATGCGGCACGAACGGTCCCTCGATGGGCGGTTTCCTCCCGGAACGGGAACCGGAGCGGGGGTGGCGTGCGTTGAAACCATTGACGCCACTCCTCGGAGACTTCTCCGACGTGGCTGGCTGCTACCAGGCATCGAGCATCGTCGTCGCGGTAATCTGAGGTGTCCGGACAGCCGGAAGGTCCACCTGCCGGCCGAGCCGGACCGGTGACTCAGTACCTGCACGAGCGTAGCCCGCACTACCGAAAGGACCGGCCTCCGTGGCCGAACCTGTATGAACCGCAAGACTGTGTTCCGCAACCTGGCGATAGTCGCCGGAGTCCTGTTGGTGATCTACGCCTTCACGTACTTCGGCAACGACACGCGCGGGTTCAAGTCGGTCGACACCTCGGTGGCGATCTCGCAGCTCGACGCCAAGAACGTCGACAAGGCGCAGATCGACGACCGCGAGCAGCAGGTGCGTCTGTGGCTCAAGAGTGGCAACGACTCCACCGACGGCAAGACCGAGATCATCGCCAAGTACCCGAGTGCGGCGTCCGAGCAGATCTTCGACAAGGTCTCCGGTTCCGGGGCGCAGGAGTACAACACCAGCGTCACCCAGGAGAGCTGGCTGACGTCGCTGCTGCTGTTCGTGCTGCCGATGGTGCTGCTGCTCGGCATCTTCTTCTTCGTGATGAACCGCATGCAGGGTGGCGGCCGCGGCGGAATGATGGGCTTCTCCAAGTCGAAGGCGAAGCAGCTGTCGAAGGACATGCCGCGGACGACCTTCGCGGACGTCGCCGGTGCCGACGAGGCGGTCGAGGAACTCTACGAGATCAAGGACTTCCTGCAGAACCCGGCGCGGTACCAGGCGCTGGGCGCCAAGATCCCCAAGGGTGTGCTGCTGTACGGCCCGCCCGGCACCGGTAAGACGCTCCTCGCGCGCGCCGTCGCGGGCGAGGCCGGCGTCCCGTTCTTCACGATCTCCGGTTCGGACTTCGTCGAGATGTTCGTCGGTGTCGGCGCCTCGCGCGTGCGCGACCTGTTCGAACAGGCCAAGCAGAACAGCCCGTGCATCATCTTCGTCGACGAGATCGACGCCGTCGGCCGCCAGCGTGGTGCGGGCCTCGGCGGCGGCCACGACGAGCGCGAGCAGACCCTGAACCAGTTGCTCGTCGAGATGGACGGCTTCGGCGACCGCACCGGCATCATCCTGATCGCCGCGACCAACCGCCCCGACATCCTCGATCCGGCGCTGCTGCGACCGGGCCGCTTCGACCGTCAGATCCCGGTCGGCAACCCCGACCTCGCGGGCCGGCGCGCCATCCTGCGGGTCCACTCGCAGGGCAAGCCGCTCGACCAGAACGCCGATCTCGAGGGGCTGGCCAAGCGCACGGTCGGCATGTCGGGCGCGGACCTGGCGAACGTCATCAACGAGGCCGCGCTGCTCACGGCCCGCGAGAACGGCACCGTGATCACCGAGGCGGCCCTGGAAGAGTCCGTCGACCGCGTGATCGGCGGCCCGCGCCGCAAGAGCCGGATCATCTCCGAGCACGAGAAGAAGATCACCGCCTACCACGAGGGCGGTCACACGCTCGCGGCCTGGGCGATGCCGGACATCGAGCCGATCTACAAGGTCACGATCCTGGCCCGCGGCCGCACCGGCGGTCACGCGATGACCGTTCCCGAGGACGACAAGGGCCTGATGACGCGGTCCGAGATGATCGCGCGACTGGTCATGGCGATGGGCGGCCGTGCCGCCGAGGAACTCGTGTTCCACGAGCCCACCACCGGTGCGTCGTCGGACATCGACCAGGCCACCAAGATCGCCCGCGCGATGGTGACCGAGTACGGCATGAGCGCCAAGCTCGGCGCCGTCCGGTACGGCCAGGAGCAGGGCGACCCGTTCCTGGGTCGTTCGATGGGGATGAACTCCGACTACTCGCACGAGGTCGCCCGCGAGATCGACGAGGAGGTGCGCAACCTCATCGAGGCCGCGCACACCGAGGCGTGGGCCATCCTCAACGAGTACCGCGACGTCCTCGACGAGCTGGCGCGCCAGCTGCTCGAGCGTGAGACGCTGACCCGTAAGGACCTCGAGGAGATCTTCACGACGGTCGAGAAGCGTCCGCGGATCACCGCGTTCAACGAGTTCGGGGATCGCGTCCCGTCCGACAAGCCGCCGATCAAGACGCCGCGCGAGCTCGCGATCGAGCGCGGCGAGACGTGGCCGCCGGAGACCGAGCCCGCGCAGGCGGCGCCCCGGGCTCCGCAGCCCACGTTCGCGCAGCGCGAGACCGCGCCGCCGCTCAACGGTCACACGGCCCCCGAGCCGGCATACGGCTATCCCGCCCACCCGGCGGGTCCGCCGTCGCCGCCGTCGGCGCCGGTGCAGGGCACCCGACCCGACTACGGCGCCCCCGCCGGATGGTCCGCGCCGGGCTGGCCGCCGCGGGAGCCGACCGACCACGGCACCGGGCAGCACGGTCAGCACGGTCAGCAGAGCGGGTGGCAGCCGTACCCGCAGTGGGAGCCCCCGCAGCAGCAGCGACCGACGGGCCCCGAGAACGGTTCGGGTCGTCCACCTGGCGATAACGGGACCGGACGGTCTGACGGTGACTCTCCGACTCAGGTCTGGGAGGGCCCGAGCGGCTCGCAGTAGTTCGCTCGCAACTAGGCTTGGCCCAGGCCCACCCGTGCTGGTGTGGGCCTGGGCGTTCAGCCCCGATACTGGAGGTGCGGTCGGTTGTCGGTGAATCAGTTGGGGAGTGAGACGGTCGCGCTCATGACGGGTAGGCCGTTCGACCAGGCGCGCGCCGAGGCTGCCGTTCGTGAGTTGCTGATCGCGGTCGGCGAGGATCCCGACCGTCCGGGACTCCTCGACACCCCGGGTCGGGTGGCGCGGGCGTACCGCGAGGTGTTCGCGGGCCTGTACACCGATCCGGACGACGTGCTGAACACGACGTTCGACGAGGGGCACCAGGAGATGGTCCTCGTCCGTGACATCCCGATGTACTCGACCTGCGAGCATCACCTGGTCTCGTTCCACGGTGTCGCGCACGTCGGCTACATCCCCGGGCCGACGGGTCGGGTCACCGGCCTGTCGAAGTTGGCGCGGCTGGTCGACCTGTACGCCAAGCGGCCCCAGGTGCAGGAGCGTCTGACGAGCCAGATCGCCGACGCGCTCGTGCGCAAGCTCGACCCGCGCGGCGCGATCGTCGTCATCGAGGCCGAGCACCTGTGCATGGCGATGCGCGGAATCCGCAAGCCCGGCGCGAGCACCACGACGTCGGCGGTGCGCGGACTGTTCCAGTCGAACTCCGCGTCCCGTGCCGAAGCTCTGGATCTGATTCTCCGCAAGTGATCGCGTTACCGAACCCCGGCCGGCCCATCGTGATGGGCGTTCTCAACGTGACCGTCGATTCGTTCTCGGACGGCGGTCGATTCCTGGACCGGGACGTGGCCGTCGAGCACGGCCTGCACCTGCACCGACTCGGCGTCGACATCGTCGACGTCGGCGGTGAGTCCACGCGCCCCGGCGCCGTGCGGGTCGATCCCGAGGTCGAGGCGGCGCGTGTCGCGCCCGTGATCGCGGCGCTCGCCGCGGAGGGCGTCACCGTCAGCGTCGACACGATGCGGGCGTCGGTGGCGCAGGCGGCGATCGAGGCGGGCGTCTCCATCGTCAACGACGTCTCGGGTGGCCGCGCGGACGCCGACATGGCCCGGGTGGTCGCAGACGCGGGTGTGCCGTGGATCCTGATGCACTGGCGTCCCGCGGGCGAGTTCGTGCACGCCGGCGGATCGACGCACTACGACGACGTGGTCCGTGACGTGCGCGACGAGCTGATGGTCCAGGTGGACGCAGCGGTGGCGGCGGGCGTCGATCCCACGTCGCTGGTATTGGATCCGGGGCTCGGGTTCGTCAAGGAACCGGACCACAACTGGCAGCTGCTGCACCGCCTGCCGGAGCTGGTCGAGCTGGGGTTCCCGGTGCTGATCGGGGCGTCGCGCAAACGGTTCCTCGGCTCGTTGCTCGCGGACGCGGACGGCGTCGTCCGGCCGCCGGCGGGCCGCGAGGTGGCGACCGCGGTGATCTCGGCGCTCGCCGCGACGCACGGCGCGTGGGGTGTGCGGGTCCACGACGCCCAGGCCTCGCTCGACGCGATCGCGGTCGCGGAGGCGTGGACGCGCGGGTCCCAGAGCCCGAGTCGCGGTGGGGAGACGCCAGGAGGTGGCAGTGAGTGACGGCAGTGATGTCGCGGGCGATCGAATCGAGTTGCGGGGACTGAAGGTTCGCGGCAACCACGGCGTGTTCGAGCACGAGAAGCGTGACGGGCAGGACTTCTTCGTCGACGTGACCCTGTGGATGGACCTGGCGCCGGCCGCGGCGTCGGACGATCTGAAGGACACGTTCGACTACGGCGAGCTGGCGCAGCGCGCCGCCGCGATCGTCGGGGGTCCGTCGCGGGACCTGATCGAGACGGTGGCCGCGGAGATCGCGGACGACGTGATGCGCGACGGGCGGGTGCGACGGGTCGAGGTGGTGTTGCACAAGCCGTCGGCGCCGATCCCGTTGACGTTCCAGGATGTCGCCGTCGTGGCGACGCGCTCGCGGGCCGCGGTCGGGGTCGCCCGGTGAGCCGGGCGGTGCTGTCCATCGGATCCAACATCGGGGACAGCCTCGCGCACCTGCAGGGCGTCGTCGACGGGCTGCGCGAGTGGATCGTCGCGGTCTCGCCCGTCTACGCGACGGCCCCGTGGGGCGGTGTCGAGCAGCAGGACTTCCTGAACGCGACGCTGATCGTCGACGACCCCGGCACCGACTGCCGGGGATGGTTGCGGCGCGGGCAGCGGCTCGAGGCCGACGCCGACCGTGTGCGTGAGCTGCGGTGGGGGCCGCGCACGCTGGACGTCGACGTCGTGACGTGCGACGGGATCCGCAGTGACGACCCGGAGCTGACGCTGCCGCATCCGCGCGCCCACGAGCGGGCTTTCGTGCTGGTGCCGTGGCTCGACGTGGAACCCGACGCGACGCTCGCGGTCGGAGGGGACACCGAGCGGGTGGACGCGCTGCTCGCGCGACTCGACGCGGAGGAAGTGGCCGGAGTTCGCCGGACGTCGCTGCAGCTGGAACTACGGTAACTGTGATGAAGCCGACGCGGATCTGGGACTTGTTGTCGCTGGCACTCGTTGCCGCGGTAGCCACCTGGTTGCTGGTCCGCGTCTCGTACGGTTCGCTGCCGCCCGTCCCCGCCTACGCCGGGGCCTCGTTATACCCGGTGGCGCTGATCGAGGTGGTGTTGGCATTCGTGATCCGGGCGCGGGTGCGGGACCACGCGATCGGCCCGGGTCCGCGTCAGCTGCATCCGATCACCGCCGCCCGTGCCGCGGCGCTGGCGAAGGCGTCGGCGCTGGTCGGCGCCGCGAGTGCGGGGGTGTGGGCGGGCTTTCTGGTCTTCCTGTGGCCGAAGCGCTCGGAGCTGTCGGCGGCGGTCTCGGACAGCCCGGGCGCGATCATCGGATTGATCGCCGCGATTCTGTTGGTGGGAGCGGCGCTGTGGCTCGAACACTGTTGCCGGACGCCGGACGAGCCGCCGGACCAGCCTGCCCACTGACCTGTGTAAACGGGCAAATCGGATGAACGCCCCGTTCAGCTCCGCTGAGTTCCTCCTTGAGTGCCGCTACCCTGATCTGCATGACGGTTCCGGGTCGCGCTAAGTCTGTACGCCGCAACCGCCGCAGTGCTAGCCAGATGATCGTGGCCGGGCTCGTGGTGCTGGCCGTTGCCGCTTCTCTGCTGCTGATCTTCAGCGAGAGTGTCCAACTGCTCCGCGTGGGTTTGGTGATCGCGCTGTGGGCCGCGACGCTGGGCGCCATCGCGATGACGAAGTACCGCCGCGAGTCGGCTCTGGACAAGGCAAAGGTTCGTGACCTGCAGAAGGTGTACGAACTGCAACTCGAACGCGAGATCAGCGCGCGCCGCGAGTACGAGTTGGGCGTCGAGGCGCGGGTGCGCGGCGAACTCGGAGCCGAGGCCGAGACCATGAAGGCGCTGCGCGAGGAACTTGCCGCGCTCCGCCGCAACCTCGAGGTGCTGTTCGACGGCCGCCTCCCGGAGGACCGCGTCGCACTGCGCGCGGAGTCGACGCGGGTCCAGGAGTTGGCGGGCAGTTACCAGCCGGCCGCGTCGGGCCTGTTCGTCCCCGGGGCTCAGAAGTCCGCCCGTGATCAGTCGCGACAGCCGGCGCCGCAGGGCCCGGGCTTCGCGAACCCGTACGACGACCCCGTCACGGCGGAGACGACGGTGATCCCGCCGATCGACGTCGAGGCAGTCGACGCCGCCGAGGCCGAGGCGCCCGCGAAGGCGCCGGAACCCGTGCGCGCGAAGACCCCCGCACCCGCCAAGGCGCCGGAGCCCGTTCGCGTGACGGCGCCCACGAAGGCACCGACCCCCGGGAAGGCGCCGGCACCGGCGAAGGAAGCGCCTCGGGTGCAGGCGCCGGCACCCGCAAGGGAAGCGGCTCCGGCGAAAACCCCTGTTCCGGTGGTGCAAGAGGCGCCTGTCGGCGCGCCCGATCAGGTCGTGGAGTCGGATGCGCAGGCGGGGGACTCGCGGCCGGCGCCGCGCCGCTCGCGCCGGCTGGCGGAGGACGCCGAGGATTCCGGCGGCGCGCACTCGAACGGCCTGTCGGTCGCCGAGATCATGGCCAACCTCGAGTCCGCGAATTCGGGCGACGGAGAGCCGCGCCGGCGTCGTCGCGCCGAGTAGGCCGACTGGTGCTCGGCCGGGCCGCGGGCCCGGTCCCCGGCTCGAGTGAGTGATAGATCACGTCGACGGCACGTGGCGGCGCGTCTTCGCGCGGCGCTATTCTCTCCGCAGGACGTCTGGTACCCGCCGAGCGGGACTGGAACGAACGAGAGGACGAAAGTGACCTCCTTCGGGATCACTAACGGACCCGCGCCTGCACGATTGACGGTTGGACTCGTCTCGGCGGGACGGGTCGGAACAGCAATCGGTGCCGCACTCGAGCGGGTCGGACATGTCGTGGTCGCGTGTGCCGCGGTCTCCGACGCATCCATCCACCGCGCCGAGACGCGCCTTCCGGACACCGAGATCCTGCCGGTGCCCGACGTCGCGGCCCGCGCCGAACTGTTGATCCTCGCCGTTCCCGACGACGAACTCGCCGGCCTGATCAAGGGTCTGGCCGCGACCGAGGCGGTGCGCCCCGGCACGATCGTCGTCCACACCTCCGGTGCCAACGGCATCGGGATCCTCGAACCACTCACCGCGCAGGGCGTCGTGCCGCTGGCGATCCATCCCGCGATGACCTTCACGGGTCACGCCGAGGACACCGCCCGGCTGTCCGACGCCTGCTTCGGGATCACCGCCGCCGACGACATCGGCTACGCGATCGGCCAGTCGCTCGTGCTGGAGATCGGTGGCGAGCCGGTTCGGGTCCGCGAGGACGTCCGCGCGCTGTACCACGCGGCCCTCGCACACGGCAGCAACCACCTGGTCACGCTGGTCGTCGACGCGGTCGAGGCGCTGCGCGTGGCGCTCGAGGGCCAGGAACTGATGGGTCAGGAACTCGTCGGCGGCGATCCCAACGGGCTGCCGGAGCGGGTGTTGCGTCCGCTGCTGTCCGCGGCGCTCGACAATGCGCTCCGGCGCGGGCAGTCGGCGCTGACCGGGCCCGTCGCGCGTGGCGATGCCGCCGCGGTAGCCAAGCACCTCGAGGTTCTCGGGGACGTCGACCCGCAGTTGGCCGCCGGATACCGGGCACTGTCGTTGCGAACCGCGCAGCGCACGGGCTCGAAGCCGGCACTGATGGATGTACTCGAGGATCGAGGATGAGCAAGGAATGGGCACTGTGACCGAAGCATCTGCACTGCAGGGCGGATACAAGCGCGGCGAACTGACCGTGCACCACGACCCCGCGATCCTGACGCGGGTGTCGAAGGCGCTGCGCGGCGTGGGCCGCCAGGTCGCGCTCGTCCCGACGATGGGTGCACTGCACGCCGGCCACATCGAGCTGGTGCGCCAGGCCAAGCTGACCGGCGCGGTGGTGATCGTGTCGATCTTCGTCAACCCGCTGCAGTTCGGCGCGAACGAGGATCTCGACGCGTACCCCCGCATGCTCGACGCCGACCTCGAACTGCTGCGCGCAGAGGGAGTCGAGTTGGTGTTCGCGCCCACCGCGTCGGCGATGTACCCGGAGGGCCCGCGCACCACCGTGCTCCCCGGTCCGCTGGGCGCCGACCTCGAGGGGCAGAGCCGGCCGACGCACTTCGCCGGCATGCTCACCGTCGTCGCGAAGCTGCTGCAGATCGCCGCCCCCAACGCCGCGTTCTTCGGTGAGAAGGACTACCAGCAGCTCACGCTCATTCGGCAGATGGTCCGCGACCTCAACTTCGACGTGCGGATCGTCGGCGTGCCGACGGTCCGTGAGCAGGACGGCCTGGCGCTGTCGTCCCGGAACCGTTACCTCGATCCGGAGCAGCGGCAGCTGGCCACCACGCTGTCGGCGGCGCTCGTCGCCGGCGCCCACGCCGCCGCCGGCGGTGCGGACGCGATCCTCGCGACCGCGCGTGAGGTGCTCGCAGCCGTGCCCGAGGTCGAGGTGGACTACCTCGAGGTCCGCGCGGCGGATCTCGGTGTGGCCCCCGAGCGGGGCGACGGCCGACTCCTCGTCGCGGCCCGGATCGGCACCACCCGACTGATCGACAACGTCGGTGTCGCGGTGGGTACCGGATTCCTCGAACGCGACGCGCAGGCAAGCGATCCCGCCGTCGCAGACATCTACTGACCTCCAGTCCCACCGAAACCGAAGGGCCGAACATGCTGCGCACCATGATGAAGTCGAAGATCCACCGTGCCACGGTCACCCACGCCGACCTGCACTACGTGGGTTCGGTGACCGTCGACCAGGATCTGATGGAGGCGGCCGACCTGCTCGAGGGCGAGCAGGTGACGATCGTCGACATCGACAACGGCGCCCGCCTCGAGACGTACGTGATCACCGGTGAGCGTGGCTCGGGTGTCATCGGAATCAACGGTGCCGCAGCGCATCTGGTCAACCCCGGTGATCTCGTCATCCTCATCGCCTACGGCGTGATGAACGAGCAGGAGATCCGCGAGTACGCGCCGCGCGTCGTGTTCGTGGACGCCGACAACAAGCCGGTCGAGCTCGGTTCGGACCCCGCGCACGCGCCCGAGGGTTCCGGCCTGATCACGCCCCGGATGCTCTCCAGTCTGGTGTAGGGCGGTGCTCCTCACCGTCGACGTCCGGAACACCAACATCGTTCTCGGACTGTTCACCGGCAGCGGTTCCCACTCGAAGCTGGTGCAGGACTGGCGGATGCGCACCGACCCGCGGCTGACCGCCGACGAGTTGGCGCTCAAGTTCCGGGGACTGCTGGGCGCGAACGCCGAACAGGTCACCGGCGTCTCGGCGCTGTCGACGGTGCCGTCGGTGCTGCGCGAGATCCGGGTGATGCTGGGCCGCTACTGGGATCACGTCCCGCACGTCGTGGTCGAGCCCGGAGTGCGCACCGGGGTTCCCCTCCTGGTCGACAACCCCAAGGAGGTGGGTGCCGACCGCATCGTCAACAGTCTTGCGGCGCACCATTTCTACGACAGTGCGTGCATCGTCGTGGACTTCGGCACCTCGACGTGTGTCGACGTCGTGTCCGCGAAGGGGGAATTCCTCGGCGGCGCAATCGCTCCCGGTCTGGAGATCTCCACCGACGCGCTGGCGCAGCAGTCCGCCGCGCTCCGCAAAGTCGAACTGGTGCGACCGCGGTCGGTGGTCGGCAAGAACACCGTCGAATGCATGCAGTCCGGTGCCGTGTTCGGGTTCGCCGGCCTGGTCGACGGATTGGTCAGACGAGTTCGACAGGAGCTCACGGCATTCGGAGGCACGGACGTCGCCGTGATCGCGACGGGCGACAGCGCGCCGCTGATCATGCCGGAGTGCGAGACGGTCGAGCATCACGAACCGGACCTCACGCTCGAGGGGCTGCGACTGGTGTACGAGCGCAACCTCGCCCGTCGCGGAGCGCGCCGCACCGAGATCTGAGACGGGCGTCACCGGGGCGGCAGGGCTGCGTGGGGTTCCGTCCGCGCCGATGTTGTGTCACACTGTTCGACATGTTCCGTTGCATGAGCGCCCAGGAGTGTTGTCGAGGCTGAACGCCGCCTCGACCAATTTCACTTTCCTGGAGCTCTGCTCATGCTTTCTGCGTATTCTCTCGACGTTTCCACGTCCACGTCCGATTTCAGCTCGCTGCCGACCCGGCTGCGCCCCGCTGACCTGCTGCGTCTCACCGATCAGGCCGCCGCCGAGGTCCTCGAGGGCCGCCACGACCACCTGCTGCCGTCGTCCTTCCCGACCGGCGAGCGCTGGTCGACCCGCCTCCACTCCGACGACGACGTCGATCTCTGGCTGATCAGCTGGGTCCCGGACCGGTCGACCGAATTGCACGACCACGCAGGATCTTTGGGCGCGCTGACGGTGCTGAGCGGCACCCTCGCCGAGTACCGCTGGACCGGCGGCGAACTCCGTCGCCGGACGCTCGAGGCCGGCGATCAGGCGGCGTTCCCGCTCGGGTGGGTGCACGACGTGATGCGTGCCCCCGGACCCGTCACCGACAGCACCGAACCCACGCTGAGCGTGCACGCATACTCGCCGCCGCTCACCGCAATGTCCTTCTACGAGGTCACCGGGCAGAGCGCGTTGCGCCGTACCCGCACCGAGCTGACCGATCTGCCCGAAGGGGGCCACAAGTGACCATCGACGAAATGCTCGACGACGCCCGCGCTCAGCTCGACCGCATGTACGTGTTCGAGATCGCGGCGGCCGTCCGCCGCGGCGCGATCTTCGTGGACATCCGCCCGCAGGCCCAGCGCGCGCTCGAAGGCACCCTGCCCGGGGCGCTCGCGATCGAGCGCAACGTCCTCGAGTGGCGGCTCGACCCCACCAGCAGCGCGCACCTGGCGCTGGCCGTCGACCACGACGTCGAGTGGGTGATCGTGTGCTCCGAGGGCTACACCTCGAGCCTGGCGGCGGCGTCGCTGCGGCAGTTGGGTCTGAACAAGGTCACCGATCTGGTCGGCGGCTACAAGGCGATCAAGTCGGCCGGCCTGCTCGGCGCCCTGATCGCGCAGACGCACTGCGTCCGCGAGCTGGCGACGGTCTCCGCGCACTGACCGCTGCCGCCGTGGCCGAATGTCACATCGGTTCAGTTCGACTGAACGCGTGTGACATTCGGTCAGAGGAGCGGGGTGCCGTCCGGCGAGCCCGGACGGGAACCGAACCGTCCGGACGCTCCGGACGGGCGTCCGTTCCGCCCCGCGCCGGCATCCCGTGCGGTGGCCGAGAGCGTCGCCGTGCTACCGGCGCCATCTCGACTGATGCCGCCCTATAGTCTTGTACCCCGTGAGTGAAGCACCCGCCCAGCCAGTCGACGACACCCCCGAGCAGCTCCGGATCCGCCGCGAGAAGCGGGAGCGTCTGCTCGCTCAGGGTCAGGAGCCGTACCCGGTGTCGGTTCCGCGCACTCATTCGCTCGCGGAGATCCGTGCCAAGTACCCCGACCTGGAGCCGGATGCGAGCACCGGCGACATCGTCGGCGTGGTCGGCCGCGTCATCTTCGTCCGCAACACCGGCAAGCTGTGCTTCGCGACGCTGCAGGAGGGTGACGGCACCCAGCTGCAGGCGATGCTGAGCCTGGCGAACGTCGGCGAGGACGCGCTCGCGGCGTGGAAGTCCGACGTCGACCTGGGCGACTTCGTGTTCGTCCACGGTGAGGTGATCAGCTCGCGTCGCGGTGAGCTCAGCGTCATGGCCGACGCATGGCAGATGGCGGCGAAGTCGCTGCGCCCGATGCCGGTCGCGCACAAGGAGATGAGCGAGGAGTCTCGCGTGCGTCAGCGCTACGCGGACCTGATCATCCGCCCCGAGGCCCGCGACATGGCGCGCAAGCGCGTCGCCGTGGTGCGCGAGCTGCGCAACGCGCTCGAGCGTCGCGGCTTCCTCGAGGTCGAGACCCCGATGCTGCAGACCCTGCACGGTGGCGCCGCCGCCCGCCCGTTCGTCACGCACTCGAATGCGCTCGACATCGACCTGTTCCTGCGCATCGCACCGGAGCTGTTCCTCAAGCGCTGCGTCGTCGGCGGTATCGAGAAGGTCTTCGAGATCAACCGCAACTTCCGTAACGAGGGCGTCGACTCGACGCACTCGCCGGAGTTCGCGATGCTCGAGACGTACGAGGCCTACGGCACGTACGACGACTCGGCGAAGATGACCCGGGAGCTGATCCAGGAGGTCGCGCAGGCGGCGTTCGGTACACAGGTCGTCACCCTCGCCGACGGCACCGAGTACGACCTCAGCGGTGAGTGGAAGACGATGGAGATGTATCCGTCGCTGTCCGCCGCGATCGGCGTCGAGGTCACCCCGGAGACCACCGTCGAGGAACTGCTGGCGCTGGCCGCCAAGGTCGGCCTGGAGGTCCCGAAGGACAAGGGATACGGCCACGGCAAGCTGGTCGAGGAGCTGTGGGAGCACCAGTGCGGCGATCAGCTGTACGAGCCCACGTTCGTCCGGAACTTCCCGGTCGAGACGTCGCCGCTCACCCGTCAGCACCGGAGCCTGCCGGGCGTGACGGAGAAGTGGGATCTCTATGTTCGCGGATTCGAACTCGCGACGGGGTATTCCGAGCTGGTCGATCCGATCATCCAGCGCGAGCGTTTCATGGATCAGGCGCGACTCGCCTCGGCGGGTGACGACGAGGCCATGGTCCTCGACGAGGAGTTCCTGGCCGCGATGGAGCAGGGCATGCCTCCGACCACCGGTACCGGTATGGGAATCGATCGTCTCCTCATGGCTCTCACGGGATTGGGAATCCGGGAAACCATCTTGTTCCCAATTGTCCGGCCCTCGCGCTGACCGGGAGTTTTCAATTCGCTATTGACGAGTCTTCGAAATCGGTGATTCGGGGGTACCATTGCTTTCGAGTTACCGGCTGGGGCGCATCGCGTCCGGGCATCGACGCGTCATTCGGAAGGAATTGACCCCATGGCAAAGAAGGTCACTGTAACGCTCATCGACGACGTCGATCAGGATGCCACCGCCGATGAAACGGTCGAGTTCGGACTGGATGGGGTTCTGTACGAGATCGATCTGTCTTCCGATAATGCGGCAAAGCTGCGCGAGCAGCTCGACGTGTGGGTTTCGCATGCGCGCAAGGTGACGAATCGTCGTCGTGGCGGTAAGGCGGCCTCGGGTGCTGCGGCGTCCTCGACGCGCGCATCGGTGGACCGCGAGCAGAGTGCAGCGATTCGGGAATGGGCCCGTCGCAATGGCTTCACGGTGTCCTCTCGGGGCCGAATCTCCGCGGAAATCACCGAGGCGTACAACAAGGCTCACTGATTGCGGTCGGAGCACGTCTTCCGACGATTCGGATCCGGGCGTAAAGATCGACTGCTAGGGTCCGCGATGTGCAGCTGAGGCGATTCATTACGGGCGCGGTGCTTTCGGTTTTGTCGCTGGCATGTATGGCTGGGCCGGCGGTGGCGCAGGAGACCTACCCGGTGTCCTACAACTTCCTTGCGGGAATCCCCTTGGAATTGGGCAATCCGGGCGGGTCTGCGCCGGGGTCGAACGACTGGTCGTGTAAACCGTCCGATCGGCACCCGAATCCAGTTGTGTTGGTTCACGGAACCGGCGGTAACCGACAGGACAATTGGGGAACCTACGCTCCACTCCTCGCGAACGAGGGGTATTGCGTCTTCGCCCTCACCTACGGCGCATTCGAAGATCTGCCCTGGCCCATTTTGGCAATCGGCGGAATGAAGCCCATCGAGCAGAGTGCTCAGCAGTTGAGCGATTTCGTGGATCGGGTCCTGCAGTCGACCGGCGCGCGGAAGGTCGATCTGGTCGGGCATTCGCAGGGCACGTTGATGCCGACGTACTACGTCAAGCGTCTCGGCGGAGCCGACAAGGTCGACAAGTACGTGTCGCTCGCGCCGCTGTGGAACGGTACGGACGCGTTCGGTGCCGCACAGATGGTCGGGGCCGTGCGGGCGGCCGGCGCCGGAGCGCTCGTCGACGACAGCATCGGGGCGTTGTGCGAGGCGTGCACGCAGATGGTGGCGGGTTCCGACTTCATGACGGCGCTGGAGTCCGACGGGATCTACGTGCCGCAGGTGACCTATACCAACATCATGACCCGCTACGACGAACTGGTCGTGCCCTACACGAGCGGGTTCCTCGTCGCGCCCAACGCGACCAACGTCGTCGTGCAGGACGGGTGCAGCACGAACTACGGTGAGCATGCGGCGATCGCCGCGGAACCGGTGGCCGCGGCGTACGTGCTCAATGCGCTGGACCCGGGTCGTCAGCGACCGGTGCCGTGCCAGTTCGTCGCACCGATCACGGGAGGCTGACGCTCCACAGGCCTCCTCACGGACCCTCAGAGACGCATTAATTTGCGTGGGTAAGGTTCCGCTCCGGCGATCCGGCCGGGGGAAGGAGTATGCGCGTGCGAGCGGTTCCGCAGGCGGCGACGGGTGACGATCTCGAGTCGTGCGTGCCTGCGACACGGAACCGCACGTGGCGGCTGTCGGCCCGGCAGGTGCTGGTGATGGCCTCGGTCCTCGTCGCCGCGCAACTCGTGGTCCGGGGCGTGGTCGCGTTCGCGGGCGACTTCTACTGGGACGACCTGATCCTCGTCAGCCGGTCGGGGCAGTGGCCGGCGCTGTCGGGCGAGTTCCTGTTCTACGACCACGACGGTCATTTCATGCCTGCCGCGTTCCTGGTCGCGTGGCTCTCCACGGCGGTGGCGCCGCTGAACTGGACGGTGCCGGCGCTGACGCTGATCGCGCTGCAGGCGTTCGCGTCGTTCGCGGTGTTGCGGGTGCTCCGGCTGCTGCTGGGGACCCGGCCGGTGGTGTTGCTGCCGCTGACGTTCTATCTGTTCTCGCCGCTGACGCTGCCGTCGTTCGCGTGGTGGGCCGCGGGCCTGAACTCGCTGCCGATGCAGATCGGGCTGGCGTGGGTGGCGGGCGACGCGATCCGGCTGTGCCGCACCGGACGAATCCGCTTCGCGGTGTCGGGGGCGGTCGTGGCGGCGCTGTCGCTGGCGTTCTTCGAGAAGTCGGCGCTGGTGCCGTTCGTCGCGTTCGCGGTCGTCGCGCTGATGTACCGCGTCGACGGGATCGAGCGTCCGGTCCGGGCGGCGCTGGTGCGCGGGCGGGCGTTGTGGGTCCCGCTCGCGGTGGTGGTGGCCGGGTGGGCCGCGGCATACATGTACTTCACCCATTCCCGCCTGGTGGTGCCGTCGGCGACGCAGACGGTCGGGCTGGCGCATCACGGCACGTCCCTCGGTCTGGTGCCGACCCTGCTCGGCGGGCCGTGGGCGTGGGATCGGTGGCCGCCGAGCCCGCCGTGGGCGACGCCGCCGGCGGTGCTGGTGGTGCTGGGATGGCTGGCCGTGGCGGCGGCCCTGGCGTGGTCGCTGCGGTACCGGCAGCGCACCGCGGGCATCTGGGTGTCGATGGTCGCCTACGTCGCCGTCTCCGAGGCCGCGATGGTCCTCACCCGGTCCGGGCCCGACACCGCGTACGAACTGGCGCAGACCCTCAGATACGTCGCCGACAGCGCGGTCGTCATCGCGATCGGCTCGGCGCTGATCGTGCGCGCGCCCCGGCGGCCCGGGGTGCGCCCGCTGTTGCGGCCGCACCCGGTGTTCGTGGCCGCGTTGGCGGTGCTGTTCGTCGCGAGCAGCCTGTGGTCGACGGCGACGTTCACGGCACGATGGCGCGACAACCCGACCGTCGACTACCTCGCGAACGGGCGGGCGGCGCTCGCCGCGAATCAGGACACCCCGCTGCTGGACCAGCCGGTGTCGATCTACGTGCTGCTGCCCGTCGCATACCCGCACAACACGACCAGTCACATCTTCGGGCCGCTGCGGGAGCGTCCCGAGTTCGCGCGGTCCACCAACTATCTGCAACTGTTCGACGACTCCGGCAAGCTGATCCCCGCCGCGGTCACACCGGCCCGCAACATCGGGCAGGGCCCGGTGCCGGGTTGCGGCTACCGCGTCGAGGACGAGTCGGTCGAGTTGCCGCTGGACGGCCCGCTCATCGACTGGGAGTGGACGGCGCAACTCAACTACTTCGCGAGCGCCGACGGCGTCGTCGAGGTGGGGCTGAACCGCAGCGGCGACACCGCGACGGTGTCGGTGGAGGCCGGGCTGAACCAGGTGTTCGTGCGACTGTTCGGTGCGGGTGATGCGCTGCGGGTGCGGACCGTGACGCCCGGACTCGAGCTGTGCGTGGGGGCCGGCCCGGTCGGGTCCGTCGCACCGGCACCGGGTGCGGGGTCGTGAGCGCGTCGGGCTACGTCCGGTCGCTGACGGGCCTGCGGGCGATCGCGGCGCTGCTCGTGGTGGGCGCCCACGCGGCGTTCTGGACCGGGCGGTACACGCCCGACCTCGCCGGCGGTGCCTTCTCCCGCCTCGAGATCGGGGTGGCGATCTTCTTCGTCCTGTCGGGATTCCTGTTGTTCCGGCCGTGGCTGCGGGCAGCGGCGGGGGAGCGGGAACTTCCGTCGACCCGCACCTACCTGTGGCATCGGGCGCGACGCATCCTGCCGGCGTACTGGATCACCGTCGTCGCGACGTACGCGATCTACCTGTTCCGGGACGACGCCGGGGAGACCGGGCTGGGCTGGTCGGGCTTCCTGCGGAACATGACGCTCACCCAGATCTACGGGCCCGGGCACCTGCACACCGGGCTCACCCAGATGTGGAGTCTCGCGGTCGAGGCCACGTTCTATCTGCTGCTGCCCCTCCTCGGCTGGCTGCTGGTGGTCGTGGTCTGCCGGCGGGAGTGGCATCCGGTCCGGCTGGCGCTCGCGCTGCTCGGGGTCGTCGCGATCACGCCGCTGTGGACGTCGATCACCCACCACACCGACATCTCGTTCACCGCCCGGCTGTGGCTGCCGGGGTTCGTCGCGTGGTTCGCCGGCGGCATGTTGCTCGCGTTGGCATCGGTGACGCTGAAGCGCTGCAACCCGTACGGCGCGGGACTGCTCGCGCTGTACTTCCTTCTGCTGGCGTGCACGCCGCTGGCGGGGGAGGCGACGATCGTCCCGATGAACGCCACCGAGGCGGTCACCAAGTCGATGCTCTACCTGCTGTTCGCGACCACGCTGATGGCACCGCTCGTGATCGGCGACCGGCCGGGGCCGCTCGGGCGCCTGTGCTCGTCGGCCCCGATGGTGTGGCTCGGCGAGATCTCCTACGAGATCTTCCTCGTGCACCTCGTGGTGATGGAGTTGGTCGTCGACATGCTCGGCTACCGAACGTTCCAGGGCTCGACGGTCGGGGTCTTCGTCGTCACCGTCGCGTTCACCGTCCCCATCGCGTGGGCGCTGCACCGGACCCTGGAACGGGTGATCCCCACCGGCCCGCGCGTGGAGCGGCGGGCGATGACGGTGGTGCGGCGCGACGATTCCGGCCCGGACGATTCCGACCCGGACGGCGCTGTCGAGCCGACGCCCGTGCGAGTCGACTGACGTAGGTCGCCCGACGCGTTCGTTTCCGGTGTCACATTTCCTCCGCCGCCGGTGTCTTCATGCCGAGAGCACGCGATCGGAGGAGGAATCATGACCAGCAATACCCGGATCCCGAAGGCCGAACTGACCGGTGTCTACGGCGCGGTGGTCAAGCGGATGTCCCGCAAGATGCTCGGCGACGTGGCCGAACCGGTCGAGGTGACGTGGCACAACCGGAAGGTGCTGAACTTCAGTTTCACCGTCGGTCGCAAGGCGCAGAAGTGGGACAAGTGCGACGAGAACCTGAAGTCGTTCGCCCACATGGCGGTGGCCGGCCTCGTCGGCTGCAGCTTCTGCCTGGACTTCGGCTACTTCCACGCCCACAACGAGGGACTCGATCTGACCAAGGCCCGTGAGGTTCCCCGCTGGCGAGAGTCCGAGGTGTTCACACCCCTGGAGCGGGACGTCATGGAGTACGCGGAGGCGATGACCCTGACCCCGCCGACCGTGACCGACGGTTTGTCGGCGAGGCTGCTCGACGCGCTCGGCCCGGCCGCGCTGGTGGAACTGACCGCGTTCATCGCGGTGGCGAACCTCATGACCCGCACCAACACCGCGTTCGGCATCGAATCGCAGGGCTTCTCGGCGTCGTGTGGGCTGAAGCCACTCGCCCTACGCTCGACGACATGACCGGCGACCCGTTCGTCACCCATCGCAGCCTGCTCTTCACCGTCGCGTACGAGATGCTCGGCTCGGCGGCCGACGCCGAGGACGTGGTGCAGGAGACCTGGCTGCGATGGGCGGACGTCGACCAGGGCGAGGTCCGCGACCCGCGCGCCTATCTGGTCCGCATCGTCACCCGGCAGGCACTCAACCGGCTCCGGTCGGAGTCCCGCCGTCGGGAGGAGTACGTCGGGGAGTGGCTGCCCGAGCCGCTGCTGACCACCCCCGATGTCGCCGACGACGTCGAACTCGCGGAGAACGTGTCGATCGCCATGCTCACCGTGCTCGAGACCCTCGGTCCGGTCGAGCGGGCGGTGTTCGTGCTGCACGAGGTGTTCGAGACGCCGTACCAGGAGATCGCCGAAGTGGTGGGCAAGACCCCGGCCGCGGTCCGGCAGATCGCGCACCGCGCGCGCGAGCACGTCGGCGCGCGCCGGCCGAGGATGCGCGTCGACCGCGACGAACAGCAGGCGGCGGTCGAGAAGTTCCTGGCCGCCGTTTCCACCGGTGACGTGGAGGCGCTGGTGAAGGTGCTCGCGCCGGACGTGGTGGTGATCGCCGACGGCGGCGGTATCGCGGCGGCTGCGCGCAAGCCGATCGTGGGCGCCGCGCGGGTGGCGGCGTTCCTGGCTCGCGCCGCGACGTTCCCGGACTTCGTGACGACGTCGACGTACCTCAACGGGATGCCGGGCATCCGGATCGACGTCGGGGGCGAGCCCACCGCGGTGAGCGTGGTGGTCGAGGACGGGCGGATCACCCGGATCTTCGCCATCCGCAACCCGCACAAGCTGGGGTCGCTCGACAAGGCGGCGGAACTGCGGCGTTGATGCCCCGCCGGGCACCGGCGAGGTTCCTGCCGCGGACGCGTCCCGCGGAGATGTTCGCTTCAGGCGTACAGCGCGCGGGAAACGATTCCGCGACCTGCGGCGTTGAGACTTTTATGCAGGTCGGCTCCGCGCGTTCGACGGGTGGAGGAGCGGCAGGCCGGAGGGTCGCCCACTAGAGTGTGAAGTGGGGTCGTGGAACCTTCGGTTCCGGAGGCCGTCAGCCTGTTGTGCCGGAGCGAGACGCGGCGGGAAGGTACGAGACATCAGGTCTCGGAGCTGACCGCCGGAAAGTGTGAGGGAGAGCGATGTTCGAGAGGTTCACCGATCGCGCGCGGCGCGTCGTCGTCCTGGCTCAAGAAGAAGCCAGGATGCTCAACCACAACTACATCGGCACGGAACACATCCTTCTCGGCCTGATCCACGAGGGCGAGGGTGTGGCGGCGAAGTCGCTGGAGTCCCTGGGTATCTCCCTCGAAGGCGTCCGCAGTCAGGTCGAGGAGATCATCGGCCAGGGCCAGCAGGCCCCGTCCGGCCACATCCCCTTCACTCCGCGTGCCAAGAAGGTCCTCGAGCTGAGCCTGCGCGAGGCGCTGCAGCTCGGACACAACTACATCGGCACCGAGCACATCCTGCTCGGCCTGATCCGCGAGGGCGAAGGTGTCGCGGCCCAGGTGCTCGTCAAGCTGGGCGCCGACCTCAACCGTGTCCGCCAGCAGGTCATCCAGCTGCTGTCGGGCTACCAGGGCAAGGAGCCGGCCGAGTCCGGCGGCAGCCGCGGCGAGGCGGGCACCCCGTCGACGTCGCTGGTCCTCGACCAGTTCGGCCGCAACCTCACCCAGGCCGCCCTCGAGGGCAAGCTCGACCCGGTCATCGGCCGCTCGAAGGAGATCGAGCGGGTCATGCAGGTGCTGAGCCGCCGCACCAAGAACAACCCTGTCCTCATCGGCGAGCCGGGCGTCGGCAAGACCGCCGTGGTCGAGGGCCTCGCGCAGGCCATCGTCAACGGCGAGGTGCCGGAGACCCTCAAGGACAAGCAGCTGTACACGCTGGACCTGGGTTCGCTGGTCGCCGGCAGCCGCTACCGCGGTGACTTCGAGGAACGCCTGAAGAAGGTCCTCAAGGAGATCAACACCCGCGGCGACATCATCCTGTTCATCGACGAGCTGCACACGCTGGTCGGTGCGGGTGCCGCCGAGGGCGCGATCGACGCGGCCTCGATCCTCAAGCCGAAGCTGGCCCGTGGCGAGCTGCAGACCATCGGCGCCACCACCCTCGACGAGTACCGCAAGTACATCGAGAAGGACGCCGCCCTCGAGCGCCGGTTCCAGCCGGTGCAGGTCGGCGAGCCGACGGTCGAGCACACCATCGAGATCCTCAAGGGTCTGCGCGACCGCTACGAGGCGCACCACCGCGTCTCCATCACGGACAGCGCCCTGGTCGCGGCGGCCACCCTGGCCGACCGCTACATCAACGACCGCTTCCTGCCGGACAAGGCCATCGACCTCATCGACGAGGCCGGCGCCCGAATGCGCATCCGCCGGATGACCGCGCCGCCGGACCTGCGCGAGTTCGACGACAAGATCGCCGACGCCCGCCGCGAGAAGGAATCGGCGATCGACGCGCAGGACTTCGAGAAGGCCGCGAACCTGCGCGACAAGGAGAAGACCCTCGTCGCCCAGCGCGCCGAGCGCGAGAAGCAGTGGCGTTCCGGTGACCTGGACGTCATCGCCGAGGTCGACGACGAGCAGATCGCCGAGGTGCTGGGCAACTGGACCGGTATCCCGGTCTTCAAGCTCACCGAGGAGGAGACCACGCGTCTGCTCCGCATGGAGGAGGAGCTGCACAAGCGGATCATCGGCCAGGAAGACGCCGTCAAGGCCGTCTCCAAGGCGATCCGCCGCACCCGCGCCGGCCTGAAGGATCCGAAGCGTCCGTCCGGCTCGTTCATCTTCGCCGGCCCGTCCGGTGTCGGTAAGACCGAGCTGTCCAAGGCGCTGGCGAACTTCCTGTTCGGCGACGACGACGCGCTCATCCAGATCGACATGGGCGAGTTCCACGACCGGTTCACCGCGTCGCGGCTGTTCGGTGCCCCTCCCGGCTACGTCGGCTACGAAGAGGGCGGCCAGCTCACCGAGAAGGTGCGCCGCAAGCCGTTCTCGGTGGTCCTGTTCGACGAGATCGAGAAGGCGCACCAGGAGATCTACAACACCCTCCTGCAGGTGCTCGAGGACGGCCGTCTCACCGACGGTCAGGGGCGCACGGTCGACTTCAAGAACACCGTGCTGATCTTCACCTCGAACCTGGGTACCTCGGACATCTCCAAGGCAGTGGGTCTGGGCTTCTCCGCCGGAACGGGCAGCGAGTCGAACTACGAGCGCATGAAGCTCAAGGTCCACGACGAGCTCAAGAAGCACTTCCGCCCCGAGTTCCTCAACCGCATCGACGACATCATCGTCTTCCACCAGCTGACTCAGTCCGAGATCATCCAGATGGTGGACCTGATGATCGGTCGCGTCGAGGCGCAGCTGAAGAACAAGGACATGGACATCGAGCTGACCGAGCAGGCCAAGTCGCTGCTCGCGAAGCGCGGCTTCGATCCGGTGCTCGGTGCGCGTCCGCTGCGCCGCACCATCCAGCGCGAGATCGAGGACCAGCTGTCGGAGAAGATCCTCTTCAACGAGCTGGGCCCGGGCCAGATCGTCCTGGTCGACGTCGAGGGCTGGGACGGTGAGGGTGCCGGCGAGAACGCGAAGTTCACGTTCCGTGGCGCCCCGAAGCCGGTCACGGTTCCGGACTCGCCGGCCGAGGCGCTGGCCGGTGCCGGAGACACCCCGTCCGAGGGCGGCTCGGCCGAGTAGGTTCACGTGGAACGACGCCCCGCGAGCGAAAGCTCGCGGGGCGTCGTCGTCTCTTGGGCGCGATCGTCACATGCCGGTGCCGGCGGAACTCGTGATCATCGTGACGTGGGCGGCACGCCGCGTCCGGTCCGGCCCGAACAGCGCTGCCTCCTGCCGCGCCCAGCGGGCCCAGTGCGGTCGGAACATCTCGCCGTCGCGCCGCAGGGCACGTCGCATCCGGTCGTCCGGGTCGGCGTCGACGAACACCCGCACCGAGAAGTACTCGCGTGCGGTGCCGCAGGTCGACCCGGCGCCCTCGACGATCAGGTACCGGTGGCGGCGGACCGCGCGCCACTCCGCGTACCTGCCGAGATGCCAGTCGTAGCGCCGGTAGCGGGGGATCCGGCCGTGCCGGGCGGGGGCGAGGATCCACCGGACGAGCCGCGGGACTGCGGCGGCAAGTCCGTCCCAACCGGGGTACAGGTCGTCCATGCGGACGATCGGCGCGTCGTCCAGGGCCGCGGCGACCTGGTCGGCCAATGTCGACTTTCCGCCGCCCGCGGGGCCGTCGATGCCGACCAGGATCGGTCCGCGTCCCCGACGCCGCCGTCGATGAGCGGCGCGCGCCAGCGCTGCGGTCCGGGTTGCGCCCTCGACCGGCGCGGGGCTGCTCCGATCGTCTTCGATGGTCACGGTCGGCAACGTTATGCCGCCGTCTGCGTGGTCGGCGTGCGCCGTGCCGGTCGAGGGAGCCCAGGGCGTCGATCATCCGGATTCCGCGACCGGCCTTTCGGCCTTTCGGCGAGCACTGCGGACCCGGATGGTGTGGACTGACCGCATGACATCCGCAGCGGTCGGGACCCGCCCCGCCCGGGCTCCGTTCGTCCTGACGGCACTGATACTCGTTGCCGCCGTGGCGAACCTGAACTTGGCGGTGGCCAACGTCGCGTTGCCCGACATCGGTCGGGCCTTCGACGCGAGTCAGACGCAGCTGAATCTGATCGCCGTCGGATACTCGGTCGGTCTGGCGGGTTCGGTGCTGTACCTCGGTGCCCTCGGCGACCGCTTCGGGCGCAAGATGATGCTCGTGCTCGGCATGGTGCTGTCGGTGCCGGCGTGTGTCGTCGCCGCGTTCGCGCCGAGCGTCGAGGTGTTGATCTTCGCCCGCCTGCTCGGCGGTGTCGCGGCCGGCATGGCCTTCCCGACCACCCTCGCACTGATCACGGCGCTCTGGTCGGGGCCGGGCAGGACCAAGGCCATCGCATTGTGGTCCGCGATCGGTGGCGGCATCTCCGCTCTCGGTCCGCTGGTGTCCGGGGCCCTGCTGAAGTCGTTCGAGTGGGGTTCGGTGTTCCTGGTGACGGTTCCGCTGGCGCTGGTCGCGTTGGGTTTCGCCGCGGTCTTCGTGCCGAGTCACGTCAACGAGTCGACCGATCCGGTGGACCACCTCGGCGGGATCGTGTCGGTGATCCTGGTGGCGGCGTTGGTGCTGGGTATCAACTTCGCTCCCGTCTCCGGGATGGGGGCGACGACACTGTCGTTGCTGCTGATCGCGGCCGCCGCCGGGGTGGCGTTCGGGATCCGGCAGTTGCGGGCGAGGTATCCGCTGTTCGATCTGCACGTGGCGCGTCGACGAATCTTCTGGGTGGCCGCGGTCGCCGGCATCGTCGTGTTCGGCACGCTGATGGGGACGCTGTACATCGGCCAGCAGTTCATGCAGAACGTGCTCGGCTATTCCACGCTGGCAGCGGGCGCCGCCGGTCTGCCCGCGGCGGCGGTCATGGTGGTGGTGGCGCCGCAGTCGGCCAAGTTGGTCGAGTCGCACGGCGCGCGGTTCACCCTGCTGCTCGGATACGTGGCGATCGTGCTGGGACTGCTGGTCGCGTTCCTGCTGTGGAAGGAGGACGCGCAGTACTGGAAGATCGCACTCGGCTACATGTTGCTCGGCGCGGGCGTCGGACTCGCGGGCACGCCCGCCTCGCACTCACTGACCGGGTCGGTGCCGGTGTGGCGGGCGGGGATGGCCTCGGGCACTGCGGACCTGCAGCGCGATCTGGGCGGCGCCATCGTGCAGTCGGTGCTCGGCGCGCTGCTCACCGCCGGCTACTCGGCCTCCTTCGCTGCCGCGATTGCCGCCAGTCCGGAGTCGGGTGAGATCACCGAACAGACCCAGGACGCGCTGGAGAAGTCGTTCGCCGGCGCCGAGAACGTCGCGGAGCGGTATCCGCAGTACGCGGACGCGATCACGGCTGCCGCCCGGTCGGCCTTCCTCGAGGGCGATGCCCACGCATACGGTGCGGCGATCGCGATCGTCCTGGTCGGTGCCGCGCTGGTCTTCTTCGCCTACCCGGATCGTGACGGGGAACGGGAACTGCTCGCGCAGTATCGGGACACCGACGAGGCGGCCGAGCGCGCGCACCGGTAGTCCTGACCGAAGCGCCGGCACCGGCGGCGCACGCGGGTCGGTGACCCGGGCCGTGTCAGCCGCCCGAGTCCGGCGTCGTCGCCCTCCCGGGTGCCGGTGGTCTCATCAGCAGTGCCGCGGCCAGGAAGCACAGCGCCCCGATCAGCGTGCCGAGGTTCGCGGCCGTCGCGTTCTCCGGAACGTGGGTGCCGGGCACGAACACCGCCCCGATCGCCGAGACGCCGAAGGCGACCGACCCGATCGCGTTCAGCCAGGTGCTGCCCCAGTTGCGCGCGTGCGGATCCCAGAGGCCGTCGACGTCGGTGGTGGCGACCACCGCGAGCAGGCTGGAGACGAGGAAGAACGTGGAGCCGAACAGATCCGGCTCCCACACGAACTCGTGATGTTCGGGGAGCGACAGGCTGCGTATCAGCGCGGTGCCGGTACTGAAGTTGAACAGCAGGGTGCCGACGAACTGTACGAGCGCGGACCACCAGTCGTACCGGTCGACACGGGACGTCGCCGCGCCGGGGACGGTCCGCCCGCTCAGCCGCAGTTGGACGAAGGCCGCGGCCGTGAAGAAGAGTGAGCCGACGAAGAAGGTGAGGTTGTCGGTCTCGGTGCCCACGGCGGTCGCGTATCCCGGGACGGCGCCGAGCGCGAAGAGGGCCGAGCCGATCGCGAAACCGATCGACTCCCTCCGGAGTCCCGCCTTCCCCAGCCGCCCCATGTGATCACACGATAAGGGGTAGTTTGCGAAGAGGACGTGGACCGATCGACACGAGAGGATCTGCAATGCCCACACGCACTGCGCGCACCGCTTGGAACGGAACACTCGAAAAGGGTTCGGGCCAGGTGGAACTCACCAGTTCGGGAGTCGGGACGTTCGAGGTCTCCTTCCCGAAGCGGGCCGCCGACGAGGCCGGCGGGACGACCAGTCCCGAGGAATTGGTCGCGGCGGCACACTCGGCCTGCTACGCCATGCAGTTGTCGGCGCTGATCGGGGAGGCGGGCGGCACCCCGCAGAGCCTGGACATCCGCGCCGACGTCTCGCTGGGGCCCGACGACCCGGGATTCAAGCTCACCGGTATCAAGCTCACGGTCCGTGGAGAGGTGGACGGCCTGGACGCTGCGGGGTTCGCCCGAGTCGCCCAGGCCGCCAAGGAGTCCTGCCCGGTGAGCAAGGCCCTCACCGGCGTCGAGATCACGCTCGACGCCGCGCTCGAGTAGTCACCTTGTCGTGAGTGCTCGAACGTGCTGGGGCGGAGGCTGTTCCGTCTTCAGGCGCGTTCGAGCCTCGCCCGTACCTGTTCCATCTTCGCGCGCAGTTCGTCCTGGCTGACGATGCCGCGATCGAGGAAGGTGTGCGCCGTGGTGATCGCGGACCGTGAATGGACGGGGAACTGGCTGTAGACGGTCTCGCCGAGTTCGTCCTCGGTGTGCCGGCGTTCGAGGTTGTCCCACGATCCGCGCCACGACAGGCACTCGCACGTGGCCTGCATCGCGGACTCCCACGGATCCGGCTTGCGGTCGGTGTCGTCGAGGTCCCCGGCGCGTTCGCTCCCGCGTTGCAGGGTGCGGAGAATGACTTCGTAGCCCTGTGTGGTCGTCACTTGCCACCTCCGGCCGACGGTGCCTGCGATGCGTCCCAGTCCGCCGAGGGGAGCGCCACGCCGATCATGGTGTCGCGGGTGACGATCTTCTCGAGTTGCTCCTCGGTCCATCCCTCGGTGCCCTCGGGGCGCATCGGCATGACCATGAACCGTGACTTCTGGTTCGAATCGTGCACCCGCACTTCCACATCGGACGGAAAGTGCAGGCCGAACTCGGCGAGGACCTCGCGGGGCCGGCGGACCATCCGCCGCCGGTAGTTCGGCGTCCGGTACCAGTCCGGCGACATGCCGAGGACGGGCCGCGGGTAGCACGAGCACAGCGTGCACACGATCACGTTGTGGACCTCGGGGGTGTTCTCGAGAACGTAGAAGAAGGTGTAGTCGCTGGGGGTGCCGGTGCCCGTCGGGTCGGTCCAGTCGATGCCCACCTCCTTGCTCGACTCGGTGCCGTTCTCGAGCAGCCGCTTCTTGAACTCGGGGTCGGTCCAGGCCTTGGCGACCATCTTCGAGCCGCCCGACGGCCCGATGGACTCGGCCCATTCGGAGAAGCGGCGGTGGTCCTCGGCCGAGAAGAGACCCTTCTCGATCGCGAGCTCCCGCAGCGCGAGTTCGAGCACCTCGAACTCACTGATCTCCT
The DNA here is from genome assembly GCF_004011865.1 of Prescottella agglutinans. Lineage (GTDB taxonomy): Bacteria > Actinomycetota > Actinomycetes > Mycobacteriales > Mycobacteriaceae > Prescottella > Prescottella agglutinans. The sequence continues at coordinate 63,709 of NZ_RKLP01000010.1, forward strand.
CGGAAGCCTGGATGGGGGCGTGTGGATCGCTCACTTCTCCTCCTCACTCGTTCTTCCCGGCGGCCCGGAGCCAGCCTTCCGCGCACTCGGTCTCGAGCGTGTCGATGTCGTATCCCGTGTAGCGCGGCCACAGATCGGTCTGCTTGAAGCGGACGACGTAGAACGGTTCCTTGCGCCCGGTCTCCAGCTTGTCGAACGCCTCGTCCTCGGGGATCACCCACTCGGGGCGGTGTTCGACGACCACGCCCTCTTGATTGCGTACGAAAGCCTGTGTGCGGGTGTGGAAAATGCTCGTCTGATCCTTCACGACCACCCGGTCGCCGACCTTGAACTTGGGCATCACTTCCTCGCCTCCTCGAGACGGGCCCGCACCTCGTCGATCTTGTCGCACAGTTCGTCGAGCGGGATGAGGCCCTTGTCGACCATCACCTTGGCGGCCACGGTGATCCACCGCGCGTAGTAGGGGTAGCCGAAGTACTGTGTCTCGCCCAGGTCCACTTCGGCACGACGGCGCATCTCCGAGTTCCACGCGCCTCGCCAGCCGAGGCACTCGCACGTGACGTACGTGTTCATCTCCCAGGCCTCCTCCTCCTTCTCGAGGTAGGGGACCGAGAGCGCCGGTTGACCGCCGACGTCGTGCAGGACGTGCCGCAGGACGTCGTACTGTGCGTTGGTGATCGTGTAGGGCGAATCCTGGGCGTCGTGTTCGGCGGGGGTGATCTTGGCCAGACCGTCGGTGAGGGTCTGGAATCGAGCCTGATTTGCGGTGGTCATGGAGGTCTCCCTTCCATGGGGTTCGGTGATTCCTGGTGTTCCGAATCCTCGCCAGTGCCCTTCCTACGATCGCGCGGTTCCGGTCGTCTGCGCCCGACCCTGTGCGTCGAGAGAGGCTGTCGTCCTCGGCGACTCGCCTCGTCGGGACCGCTCGGTGAGGAAGGCGAAGACGAGGCCGAGGCAGAGCCACAGGGTCGCCTGGGTTGCCATGGACGAGATCCGGAACTGCCACAGCAGCGTGGCCGGGAAGTCTTCCCCCACCTCGTTCACGGTCGGCAGCAACAGGTAGCCGGCGGTGACGATCGCGACGAACGTGACGACCGATGCGATTACCCGAACCGTCCAATAGTGCTGCGAGGCAAGTAACTTCGACACGTAGACGGCGGCAGCGACGGCGGCGAGCCCGAGGACCAGCGCGGCCAGCCAGTACCAGGTGCGCTGATCGATGGTGTCCGGGTCTCCAACCGCGGGCGGATTGGCCGGGTACTTGAAGAACGGTACGGCCTCGACGGCCAGCCACCCCGCGCCGGCCAACCCCAGCGCCAGCAGCGGACCCGACATGGCCGTGTGTCGGCGTGCGTAGTGCGCCACGACGCCGAATATCGCGCCGAGGGCGACGCCGGCCAGCGTCGTCGCCAGGATCAGGCCGGCCCGCTGCCCGTCCCGTGAGACCAGGGGTTCGTCGCTGTCGGAGTGGGAGTGGCCGGCCGTCGCGTTCGGGCCCGGGTGCTCGTGCGCGCCCGTGGCGTCGCTCGCCGGAGCCGATTCCTCGATCGCGATGGCCGCCGCGACGTGCGGTTCCCCGAGAGCGAAGGCGACCGCGCCGGTCAGGAGTCCGGCGATCAGCCCGGCGAGGATGCCCCGCAGCAGCAGATTCTTCAGCGAACCGGTCAGTGGCACGGGAGCCCCAGCAGGTGTCGGCCGTCGTGCATCAGTTCGTGCATGTACATCCCGGTGCGGGAGACGGCGCCCTGGTCGAAGCCGACGATGTAGAGCGTCAGCAGGGCGAGGAGAACCACTCCGACCGCGGCGAGGGCAATTCCGAGTGATTCGATTGCCCGATTCGGGCTGTGGGCGAGAGTCATGGGGTCCTCCTGGAGATTCGTCCCGGCATGGCCGGTCCGGAGGGCGCCGACTGACGGCACAGGGCGAGTCGGGGCCGGACTCGCGCGGCCGGACGGACGTCGGGGCGGCGAACAGCCATGGTCTGCGGTCCGAACGCTGTGGACTGGCCGACCCCTCGTCGATCGGAACGCACATCCGACGCTACGCGGCGGGTTTCCTCGAATCCCGCGGTTGTGTACTTCACACAACTGCGAACGCGCCCGGGGGGTTCGGCAACCCCTCGATGCCGAACCCCACGGGCGCAACCATCCCGGACTCGCCGCTACTGCAGCAGGATCGACTCGCCGCCGGAGAACACGGAGTCGTGAACCTCGAGGACCGCGGGAACGGTGCCCGGGGGCACGTCGAAGACGATGGTGGCCTCGACGGAGTTGCCGGGATTGATCTGTTCGAACGCAACGCCCTGATCGAGTGTGATCGTGGCCATGTCGTCCACCGAGTGCTGGCGGTCCTGTGCGTCCACGAGCTTCTGTGCGGACGTCGTGAAGCTCTGTGCGCGATCCCCGATGTTGCGCACGGTCATGCGGACGAGGACGAACTGCCCCTGCGCCTTCTCGGTGAGGTACTCGTTGACACCGACGCTCGGAACCCCGGCCTCGACGCCGTTCACGACGAACTCGAACTTGCCGTCGCGGACCGGGGTGCCGATCCGGGCGTCCACGGGGGCCTCGGCGGCGCCGGTGGCTGCACCGGCCGCTCGGGCGGCGTCCGACGGCTTGTCGCCCGACCCGCCGCTGACGGCAGTGATCGCGATGATCGCGACGATCACGGCGCCGAGCCCGGTGAGGATCTTGTGGCGGGCGAACCAGCTCTTCTGGGCCGGCGGCTGGGGCTGGGGCTGGGGCTGCGGGGGCGCGGGCTGCTGGGGAGTGCTCACGGACAGTTCCTTTCGACGTCGACGACGCGGCCGGTGGTGTGGCCGAGTCGGGCTCTGCGACAAGCACACCGCGCGTGAGGGCTCGGCGTCTTCCTCCAGAAGTCGGACGCCCCTCCTCATTTCGGACGGTTTTCGCCGCGCCGATCGTGCAGTCGGGTACCGTCGCCCGACGTTCGGGGGATGTCGGGCTGTCGGCGCCCGTGCGTACGGTTCTGTCCGTGAAATCCGAGACTGCCGGCCGGATCCGGCGCCGTCTGTGGACGGTCGGCGCCGTCACGCTCAGCATCGTGTGCTCGCTGACTACGTTGGGCCTCGCGTCCAGCTCCGGGAACACGCCGGGCTGGAACCACGGGATCGGGTTCGTCCTCGCGTTGGTGGCGGCCGCCGCGCTGACGCGGCGGCATCAGTATCCGTGGCAGGTCCTAGGCATCTGTCTTGCCGCCCCGCTGGTGTTCGAGACGGACGCGACGGCGGCGCTCATCGCGCTGTTCGCGGTCATCCGGGTCGCGCGGGGGTTCCAATTAGCGGGCGCTGCGCTGGCGGTGTTCGTGGTGTGCGGGGTCTCGCTCACCTACGACGCGCACCGGTTGCGGGAGGACTCGGTCCTCACGATGTCGACCGAAAATCCCGAGACAGGCGTGGTGGAACAGTACGACGTGGCGCTGTGGATCCCGTGGCTCGTCGCGGCGGTCCTGGTGGGGCTGGTCCTGGTGCTCGCGCTGTGGGCACGCACCCGGGGCCAGCTCGCCCTGGCCGAGCAGAGCCGTGACGAGGCCACCGAAGAGACGGACGCGATCCGCGACGAGATGATCCGGGCGGAGGAGCGCACCCGGATCGCCCGCGACATGCACGACACGCTGGCCGCGAGTCTCAGCCGGATCTCGTTGTTCGCGGGCGCACTGCAGGTCAACGCAGCCGAGTCGCCGGAGAAGGTCGCGAACTCGGCGGCGCAGATCCGGGCGACGGCGCACGAGGCGCTCGACGACCTCAAGGGCATCGTCGGGGTGCTGCGCGGCACCGCCGGCCCGCGGGAACGCGTCGGACACCAGGGCATCGACGCGGTGCCCGGGATCGTGCAGGCGGCCCGGGCGGCCGGCATGCACTGCGCGCTCAGCACCGACCTCGCACCGGGAGACGTCGGCATGCTGGCGGGACACGTCTGCTATCGCGTGGTGCAGGAGGCGCTCACCAACGCGCAGAAGTACGCGAGTGACCAGGTGGTGGCGATCTCGGTCGAGGGTGCGCCGGAAAGTGGCATTCGTATCTCGATACGTAACCTGTTGAGCACCAGGCCCTCTCAGATCGGAGTCGGATCCCGGACCGGGCTGCGTGGGCTCCACGAACAGGTCCGGGACATCGGTGGGAAGTTCGAAGCCGGACACCTCGACTCGGAGTTCGTCGTGAACTGCTGGGTTCCCTGGTCCGGCTGATCTGCCGGATTTGTCGGTGGCGGAGCATATTCTGGCCGCACTATGACAGATGCCGGACCGATAACCGTTCTGATCGTCGACGACGACCCGTTCGTGCGGCGAGGCGTCGCCGACATCTTCCGGGCCGCCCCGGACATCCTGGTCGTGGGGGACGCGAGTGACGGCGACGAGGTCGTCGCGGCCGTCCGGACCTTCCGCCCGCACGTCGTGCTGATGGATCTCAAGATGAAGCGGGTCGGCGGGCTCGAGGCGACGCGGATGCTGATGGGGCTGTCGAATCCTCCCAAGGTCGTGGCGATGACGTCGATGGACGTCGACGACCTCGTCGTCAAGTCCGTCGCGGCCGGAGCCCACAGCTTCCTCAGCAAGGACGAACCCCCGCACACGTTCCATCAGTCGGTCCGCGTGGTTGCGGCCGGGAACACGTTGTTCAGCCCGGAGTCGTTGCGCCGCATCGTTGCTGCGGGCGGTGCGCTCCGCGAGAACGGCCCGGACCTGAGTCGCCTCACCGACCGTGAGCGAGACGTTCTCGCGGTGCTCGCCGAGGGGGAGTCCAACGCCGACATCGGCAAGCGGCTGTACATGAGCGAGACGACGGTCAAGTCGCACGTGTCGGCGATCCTCGGCAAGCTCGGCGCGCGCAATCGCGTCGAGGCCGCCCTGAGCGCGTTCCGGGCCGGCCTCGTCGCCTGATCGAGGCGTTGGATCGACCGGCACGTCCGCGCGCCGGCCGATTCCACTCGACCGTCCTCGTCCGGTGAATCGGCTGTGCCATACTCCCCGCCAGTGGCGAGGGGGAGAGGTCTGGTCGTGCGTGGGGGCAGTGGTGTACTCGAGCCCGGAGGCGACAACGCGCTGGCGATCGCCTTCGGTGTCCTGGGCGACGAATGGAACCTGTGGATCCTCGGCAAGGCGTTGGAGGGCACCCGGCGGTACCGGGATTGGGCCGGGAGCGGCGAGATCTCGAATTCGGTTCTGACGGGCCGACTCGCACGCCTGGTGGAGGTCGGACTGCTCGAGAAGGTTGCCATTCCACCGGGGTCGATGCGGGCGGAGTACCTGTTGACCGACTGCGGGCGGGCGGTGTGGCCCGTCCTGGCGACGATGTGGTCGTGGGAGCGTCGCTGGGCACCGGACGGCCGGGCCGGGCAACTGCGGATGCGGCATGCCGCCTGCGGCGCCGAGTTCACGCCGGTCATGGCGTGTGCGGGGTGTCGTCGACCCGCCGGCTTCGAGGATGTCGTGACCAGCGTCGGCCCGAGCGGAGGTTCCCGGCGCAGCGTGCCCGCGGCGTCGAGTCGCCGGCGCTCGGGTGGGACGCGTAGGCCGTCCCATCTGCCCCACACGATGGAGTTGCTCGGCAACAGATGGTCCGTCGCCCTGCTGGGTGCGGCATCGTTCGGCGCGATGCGGTTCGGGGAATTCCGCGAGTGGACCGGGGCCTCCTCGGCGATCGTGGCGGATCGGCTCCGGAGTTTCACCGATCTCGGGGTGCTGAGCGAGCGCCCCGTGCCGGGGCGTGCGGGCCGTGTCACGTACCACCTCACCGGGAAGGGACGGGACTTCTTCCCGGTCGTGATGCACATGATCGAGTGGGGACAGTGGTGGTTCCGGGCCCCGGAGGGCAGCGCCGTGCTGGCCCGTCACGGGTCGTGCTCGGGATCGTTCTCGCCGCGCCTGGTGTGTGGCGAGTGCGCCGGGTTGCTGCAGGCCCGGGAGATTTCCATCGATTCTCCCCAGCCTTCGGCCGAGGTCGATTTCGACTGGTTGTCGGGACCGGGTCGCGCCGAGGTAACAGTTCGTGGTAGATCTAGTGATCTAGATCACACCGCTAACTGAAGTGACGACGGTCGGGGCGTCGGATCTACCTCAAGGGAGGGCACATGGGGAGCCTGAAGCTTCACCCTCGGATCCGCATCGACGAGTACACCGCCTCGGGGGAGTGGACTCGGGAAACGGTTCAGCAACTGTTCGCCGATCGCGTCCGGGAGCGGGGATCCCAGCTCGCCGTGGTCGATCCCGTCGACAAGGCCGAATACGTCGACGGGTTGCCGCGCCGGGTCACCTGGGCCGAGCTCGCCATCGAGGTCGACCGCCTCGCGGCGGTCCTCCTCGGGGCCGGGGTGCGGGCGGGCGACGTCGTCGGTGTCCAGTTGCCGAACACCGTCGAGCAGGTCGTCGTCTTCCTGGCGTCGTGGCGGATCGGTGCGATGGTCTCGCCGCTGCCGGTGCACTCGGTGGAGTCCGAGATCGTGGACGTGTGCAACGAGGCGTGCGTCGGCGCCTTCGTCACTGCGGGACGAATCGGTTCGAATTCTGTTGCTGCGCGGGTGATGTCGGTGCGTTCGCAGATCCCCACGCTGCGCACGGTGCTCAGCTACGGCGTCGGTGTCCCCGACGGCGTCGTGCGCATCGGGCACGCGGCTCCCAGCTCGGCCGATGCCGAGCGGGTCGCCGCTCATGTCGCCGCTCACGTCGCCGATCCCAACGACTGCATCGCGATCTGCTGGACGGCGGGTACGGGGGGAGCCCCGAAGGGCGTGCCGCACGCTCACTACGAATCACTCAGCCTGGCAAGGGTGGTCGTCGATGCCGCGCATCTGACCGCCGCCGACGTCATGCTCAATCCCTTCCCGATGATGACCGCAGCCGGGATCACCGGCACCCTGCTCCCCTGGTTGACGGTCGGATGCGTGTTGGTGCAGCACCAACCGTTCGATCTCGGAGTGTTCCTGCACCAGCTCGCCGAGGAAAAGGTCACCTACACGGCCTGCCGGCCGGCGGTGCTCGCCGCGATCGATCATCGCGACGCGCCCGCCGTCGACCTGTCGACGGTCACCCGCATCGGGGTCGGGTCGGCGCCCCTGGCACCGGGAACCGTGCAGACGTGGAAGGACCGCTACGGCGTCGAACTGGTCGGCTACTTCGGCACCATCGAGGGTGTGAGCCTGCTGGCGGAACCGGTGTCGGCGGCGGATCCGGACCGGCGGGCGCTGCTGTACCCGCGGAACCCGGGCGACTCCCAGGTCAAGCTCGTCGATCCCGAGACCGGTGCGGCGATCGTGGACCGGGGCGTCGTGGGCGAGCTGCGGGTCAAGGGGCCGACGGTGTTCGCCGGCTACCTCAATCCGGCCCGCGATCGAGACCCGTTCGATGCGGACGGTTTCCTCGAGACCGGTGAGTTGTTCGTGATCGACGGACCCTGGGACGGCTACCTCCGGTACGTCGACCGGGCCGCGGATCTCATCGTCCACGACGGTGTGCCGATCGGATCGATGGAACTCGAGATGCTGATCGCCGAGCATCCGTCCGTCGTGGAGGCGGCGGTGGTCGGCTGTCCGGACCAGGCTTCCGGTGAGCGCGTCGTCGCCGTCGTGTCGTGTCGCCCCGGTTCGGTGCTCAGCCTGGAGGAGCTCGCGGAGTTCCTCGCGGCCCGTGGCGTCGCCCCGGTCGAGATCCCGCAGCGGCTCGTCATCTCCCGGGGGCTGCCCCGCAATCACGCCTGCAACGTCCCCAAGAGGCTGCTGCGTGAGGAGCTCGGCCGCGGTTGACGGCGGCCCGGAACGTGCGTGGGATCGGCGTGTGTTCGAATGCCCTTGTGAGCATCGAGAGCAACGCCAGCGTCCAGTCCGGAACCGATCTGCCCGCCGTCCTCATCGAGGTGTGGTCGGACATCGCCTGCCCGTGGTGCTACGTCGGGAAGCGTCGTTTCTCTGCTGCGCTCGCCGAATTCCCTCAGCGTGAACGTGTTTCGGTGGTCTGGCGGTCGTACCAGCTCGCTCCCGACACCCCGGTCGGGGCGCAGCGGAGCCAGCTCGAGCTCGTCGGCGAGCGCCGGGGCGTGCCGGTCGAGGAGGCGCGGGAGCTCTACCAGCACGTCGCCCGCGTGGCCGCGGAGGACGGTGTGACCATGGATGTCGACGCCATCATCGCGGCCAACACCTTCGACGCGCACCGGCTGCTGCACCTGGCGGGGGTGCATCGGGACGAGCTGCTCGAGGGGCTGTTCCGGGGATACTTCACCGAGGGCAAGGCGCTCGACGACCGCGCCGTGCTGGTCGAGATCGCGGCCGCCGCCGGTCTGGACCCGGCCAAGGCGGCCGCGGCGCTGGACGGCGATGCCGGGGTCGACCTGGTGCGCGCGGACATCGAGACGGCCCGGCAACTTCAGGTGTCGGGCGTGCCGTTCTTCGTCGCGAACCGGCGCCTGGCGGTGTCGGGTGCGCAGCCGAAGGACGTCTTCGCGGAACTGCTGCGTCAGGCGTTCGAGCACGCGGACGGCGCTGCAGCCCTCGGCGGGGAGGCCGAGGGCTGCACCGACGATTCGTGCGCGGTCTGAGCTAGCGGATCGCGCGCCGGCCGGCGCGTTCGGTGAGGAACGCGAACGCCAGCCCCAGCGCGAGCCACAGCGCTGCCTGGGTTGCGAGCGACGAGATGCGGAACTGCCACAGCAGGGTGGCGGGGAAGTCCTCGCCCACCTCGTCGATCCCGGGCAGCGCGATGTAGCCCACGGCGACCACCACGAGGAACGCCGCGATCTGCCCGATCAGGCGGGCGGACACCAGTTCCTGACTGCGCAGGACCCGTCCGACGTAGACGGCCGCCGCGACGGAAAGTAGTCCCAGGATCACCGATGCGAGCCACAGCAGGGTTCGCTCGTTGATCGTGTCCGGATCGCCCACCGCCGGCGGGTTGGCGGGGTACTTGAAGAACGGCACGGCTTCGATTGCGAGCCAACCGCATCCGGCCACCACGATGGCGAGGAGGGGGCCCGCCATCGTGGTGAACCGGCGTGCGTAGTGCACGACGACGGCGAAGATCGCTCCCAGCGCCAGGCCGGCGAGCGTCGTCGCGAGGAACAGACCGAACCGCTGCCCGGCGCGGCTCACGAGGGCGTCGTCGCCGTGTGAGTGCCCCTCGGATTCCTCGGTGGCGGTCGCGTCGTGGTCGTGGGGTGCGGTCTCGGTTTCGCCTGCGTGATGGTCCGGTTCGGCCGGTGCGGCGGCGGACTCCTCGATCTCGATCGCCGCCTGCACGTGCGGTTCGCCGAGCGTGAACGCGACGACGCCGCCCAGGAGACCGGCGATCAGGCCGGCCAGCAGGCCGCGGAGGAGGAGGGTCTCGAGGCTGTCGGTGCTCGTCGTCAGTGTTTTCAATGGCACGGCAGACCCAGCAGGTGCCGACCGTCATGCATCAGTTCGTGCATGTACATGCCACTGCGGGAGATTGCGCCCTGGTCGAATCCGACCAGGTAGAGGGCGAGCATGGCGAGCAGTACGACTGCCGCGGCGATGAGTGCGACAGCGGCCGAGTCGGCCGACTTGTCGGGTGAATAGGCGATTGCCATCGGTGCCTCCTGGGATTTCGCGTCCCTGTTGGGTTCATGCGATGGCCGGGTGTCTGGCTCTCGAGGGCGGACCCTCGAACACAGTGGCGCGACCGCTCCGGAATGACACCGGATTACCGTCGGACCATCGCTTCTGTCGAGCGAACTTTGACACCCCACAGGTCACGGTGTCAATCGGTGATCGACACCGTGACCGAAAAGTCCGGCGTCGGGACTGCATGCCCGAACCGGATGTGGTGGATCAGGATTCGGACGATGCCGCCACGTCGAGCACGACCTCGAACTCGAGCAGCGACGCGCCGCTCGCGACCGGCTTCGCGCGCTCGCCGGCGTGCGCCTCGCGGGCCGGGCCGCTCGCCCACGCCTGGAACGCCTCGTCGGACTCCCACTGCGTCACCACGAAGTAGCGGTTGTCACCCTTCACCGGGCGCAGGAGCTGGAACCCGAGGAATCCGGGGGAGTTCTCCACCGCGTGAGCACGGTTCGCGAACCGCTTCTCCAGTTCGGGGCCGGCGCCCTCGGGCACCTCGATTGCATTGATCTTCACGACTGCCATGGACGCGAGGGTACTCCGGCCGCGCATGTCCTCCCGGGGATCGCGGGCGTCGGCTACCGTCGATCTCGTGTTGCACGACGAGGGTGGGACCGGGCGGCCGATACTGCTGCTGCACGGGTTGATGGGCAGTGCGCGGACCTGGTCGCGCCACGTGACGTGGCTGCGCGACCACGGCCACGTCTACACGTTCGACGCGGCCGGGCACGGCCGACCGATCGACGGCGACCCGACGACGGAACTGTTCGTCGCGGACCTCGCCGCGGCACTGTCCGAACTCGACGAACCCGTCACCGTGATCGGCCATTCGATGGGTGCGCTGCACGCGTGGTGCTTCGCCGCCGCCCATCCGGAGCGGGTGCGGGCGCTCGTGCTCGAGGACATGGCACCGGACTTCCGTGGACGCACCGCGAAGGATTGGGCGGCAATGGTTTCCGCGTGGCCGCAGCCGTTCCCCACCGAGGAGTCGGTGCTGGACTACTTCGGGGAGGTCGCCGGCCGCTATTTCCTCGATTCGTTCGAGCGGCGGGCCGACGGCTGGTACCTGCACGGCAACGTCGAGACGTTCCGTGACATCTCGGAGGAATGGGGCACCCGTGACTTCTGGGGTCAGTGGGAGGCCGTGCGCGCGCCCGCGCTGCTGATCGAGGGGGAGTTCACGATCACCCCGGAGGGGCAGATGCGGCGCATGCTCGAGGGTCACGACGCCCGCTACGTGTGGGTTGCGCAGGCCGGGCATCTCGTCCACGACGACCAGCCCGAGCGGTACCGCGACGCCGTCGAGGAGTTCCTGAAGTCGCTCGGGTGAGCGCGGGCGTGGCCGTCAGCTGCCCTCGCCCGCCAGCGCGAACAGGCCGTCCTCGGTCTGCTCGATCAACCCGTCCACCAGCAGCGAATCCAGGGCGCGGTCCCGCTGGCCCGGGTCGCTGAGCCACACCAGATCGAGTTGTGCGCGTTCCACCGGGTGCGCGCTGCCGCGCAGCACGTCCATCAGCTTCCCGCGGACCTGGCGGTCGGTGCCCGCGAACTTCTGCACCTTGCGGGGTTCGCCGGTGTACGCGGGCCGGCCCGCCTCCACCCACGTGCAGCGCGGCAGCGGGCAGGCGTCGCAGTCCGGGGTGCGGGCCGTGCACACGGTCGCACCGAGTTCCATCAGCGCCGCCGAGAACCGCGCCGCGCGTTCTCGCGTGCGGGGCAGCAGCGCTTCGACATCGGCCATGTCGCGCTTGTTCGACGGATTGCCCTGATCGGCGCGGCCGTGGACGGCCCGGGCGACGACCCGTCGAACATTGGTGTCCACCACGGGAACTCGTTGGCCGTAGGCGAAGCACGCCACCGCCCGTGCGGTGTAGTCGCCGATGCCGGGCAGGCTCAGCAGGACATCGACGTCGGCGGGGACGACGTCGCCGTGCTCGGCCGCCAGGACACCCGCGCACTCGTGCAGGCGCAGCGCCCGCCTCGGGTATCCGAGCTTGCCCCACGCCCGCAGGACGTCGGCCTGGCTCGACGCCGCCATCAGCGACGGCACCGGCCAGCGGCGCACCCATTCCTTCCAGATCGGGGCGACCCGGACGACCGGCGTCTGCTGCAGCATGATCTCGCTCATCAGGATGTGCCAGGCCGTCACGCCGTCGCGTCGCCACGGCAGATCCCGGGCCTGTTCGCCGTACCACCGCAGCAACGCCGAACTGTCCACCGACATCGAAATTCTCACCCTTCTCCGTGCACCGCTACGGCATTCGTCACAGGAATCTCGGCGATCCGGCTGATACAGCCGGTGGTCGAGGGTGCACAATTGCCCCATGCCCAATTCCAACCCGATCTCCGCTTGGAAAGCCCTCAAGCAGGGTAACGAGCGTTTCGTCAGCGGTACCCCGCTGCATCCGAGCCAGGGTATTGCCGACCGCGCGAAGTTGGTCGATGCCCAGCATCCGACTGCGGTGATCTTCGGCTGCGGCGACTCCCGGGTCGCCGCCGAGATCATCTTCGACCAGGGCCTCGGCGACACGTTCGTCGTCCGCACCGCCGGTCACGTGATCGACAGCGCCGTCCTCGGCTCCATCGAGTACGCCGTCGCGGTCCTAGGCGTCCCGCTCGTCGTCGTGTTCGGTCACGACAACTGCGGTGCGGTCAAGGCCTCGATCGATGCCCTCGACACCGGGGCCATCCCCGCCGGATTCATCCGCGACGTCGTCGAGCGGGTCTCGCCGTCGATCCTGATGGGTCGCCGTGAGGGTCTGACCACCGTCGATGAGCTCGAGGGACGGCACGTGGTCGAGACGGGTGCACTGCTGATGCAGCGGTCGCGGATCATCTCCGAGGCCGTCGAGGCCGGCAAGTGCGCCATCGTCGGCGTCACCTACAAGCTGTCCGACGGTGACATCAAGCTGCAGAGCGTCGTCGGTGACGTCGGCGAAACCGTCGACTGACCTTCCGTCGAGTCAACCCCGGAGCGGTGCGTCCGCTCCGGGGTTGCTTGCTTCGGCGCCCGGCCGGGTGTGATCGGTGCCTCCTGATACACGATCCGGCGGCCCCGGTGGAGCGACACACCGAGGCTGCTGAGGCGGGGACCGGGCGGGGGGAATTACGGTTGACTCGTGCTTGAGCCGAACGGACCGTTGCCCCCCGAGATCTACTGGCGTCGGCGTGCCGTCGCCTTGGGCGTGATCGTCGTGGTCGTCGTGTTGGTCGTGTGGATCATCGCGTCCGTTCGCGGCGGTGACGACGCCCCCGAGTCCGCGGCCGCGGCCGCGACGTCGGAGCTCACCGAACCGACTGCCTCCGGCGCGCCGTCGTCCGAATCGGGCGACGAGTCGGGGGCGTCGGCCAGTGGGGCGGGTGGGGCGAGCGGATCGTCCGCCGCGGGCACCTCGGCGACGACGGCCACGAGCACCGGCGCGGCCACCGCGCAGTGCGCCGACCAGTCGCTCGCGGTCAAGGCCACCCCCGATCAGCCGCAGTACAGGATCGGTGACGAGCCCAGCTTCACGATCGCGATCACCAACATCGGGACCAGCAAGTGCGAGCGTGACCTGGGGTCGGCCATGCAGCAGGCGCTCGTCTACACCCTCGACGGGAACAAGCGGTTGTGGTCGAACGTCGACTGCTACCCGAGCGCCGACCCCGCGGTGCAGGTCCTCGAGCCGGGTGGCCAGGCGCGGTTCACCGTCAAGTGGTCGGGCAAGACGTCGGAGCCCGGATGCGCCGCCCCGCGGAACCAGGTCCCCCCCGGCGGCTACACGGTGATCGCCCAGCTCGGCGGGCTGCGCAGCGCGCCGGAGCCGTTCAACTTCGCCTGACGGCCGGTCGCGGTCCTAGTCGTAGGGTCCGCTGATCGAGGCCTCGGCGAGCCGCGAGAGGCCTTCGCGGATGTGGCGTGCCCACAACCCGCCGATACCGTCCACGGACTGCAGATCCCCGGCGGTGGCCGCCAGCAGGCCTTGCAGCGTGCCGAACGAATTGACCAGCCGGTGGATCTGCATGAACTGCAGTCGGGGCACCCGGGTGAGGACGCGGTAGCCGCGCGGGCTCATCGGCGCGTCGAGCGCCTCGATGGTGCCCGGATATCCGAAGGCGCGGGCCAGCGTCGTCAGGTCGAGCAGGTCGCCGTCGGTGAGCTTGTCGACGGCCGCGAGGGTGCTGTCGACCGCCGCCGACGATGCGGGCTCGGAGCCGGCCAGGTAGTCGCGCACCACCAGCTGGCGCATCGTGTCGTTGTCGCCGACGAGCTCCTCGAGCTGCAGCGCGAGCTGCCGACCGTCGGTGCCCAGCTCGAGCACGTCCTGCTCGATCTCCACCGACACGCGGCGCACCATCTCGAGTCGCTGCACCACCGTGAGCGCGTCGCGCAGCGTCACGAAGTCCTCGATCTCGACGACGGACAGCTGTCGGGTCACCTCGTCGAGCCGCGACTTGTAGCGCTCGAGCGTCGCGACGGCCTGGTTGGCCCGCGACAGGATGGTCGCCGACCCGTCGACGACGTGCCGGATCCCGCCGACGTACACGCTGACGATGCTCATCGACTGGCTCACCGACACGACCGGGAATCCGGTCTGGATCGCGGTGCGCTCGGCGGCACGGTGCCGGGTGCCGGACTCGACGGTGGGGATCTTGTGGTCGGGCACCAACTGCACGTTGGCTCGCACGATCCGGGTGCCGTCGGTGGAGAGCACCACGGCGCCGTCCATCTTCGACAGCTCGCGCAGGCGGGTCGGCGCGAACTCGACGTCGAGTTCGAATCCGCCGTCGCACAGTTCCTCGACCTGGTCGTCGTACCCGAGGACGATCAGCGCACCGGTGCGGCCGCGGAGGATGCGCTCGAGCGCGTCGCGCAGGGCCGTTCCGGGGGCGAGGCGAGCGATCGTTTCACGGAGCACGGCCGAAGGCGCAGCGTCGTTCATCGCGAAATCCCCCCTCGTGCGGTTGGTGTCTCCGGTCGGAATCCGATTGAGTCCGAGGTCACATCTGGCCGAGCCGCATTCGGGCCACGGTCGGGCCGTCTCTACATTACCTAGTTGTGAGCAGTACTTGGACCTTGCCCGATGACCTCGTTCTTCCGGAGGTGCCGGAGTGGTACCCGGCTCCCGGTGAGCCGCTCCCGCAGCACTGGTCCAAGTGCTTCGGCTGTGGTGACGACCAGCCCGCCGGCATGGCGATGAGTTTCCAGGCCGCCGACAAGCTGTCCGTCACGGGTCGGCTCGAGGTGGCCAAGCGCTACCAGGGCGGCCCGGGCGTGATCCACGGCGGCATCCTGTCCACCGCGTTCGACGAGGTGCAGGGCATGGCGTGCATGGTGCTCGGCGGCCCCGTCGTCACCGCGCATCTCGAGATCGACTTCGCGCGGCCCATCCCGCTGGGCGCGGTGCTCGAGTTCCGGGCGCGCATCGAGGGCACGGTCCGCCGCAAGGCGTACACGACGTCGGAGGCGTTCATCGTCGAGGGGCCGGGCACCGACCCCGACACCGCCGTCGCGACGTCGCGGGGCCTGTTCCTGACCGTCAATCCGGAGCACTTCGCGCCGACGGCGGCGTTCGTCGACGGCGATGCCACGTCGCCGTTCGGCACGTCGGCGGTCTGACGCTCACCGAAGATTCAACGCCCGCAAGGCATCTCCGACGTTCGACACCTCGACCGGACGGATGCCCTTCGGGAGATCCCCGGAGTCGACCGGCACCACCGCGCGGGTGAAGCCCAGCCGCGCGGCCTCGGCGACCCTCCGGCCGACGCCGGACACCCGCCGGACCTCGCCGGCCAACCCGACCTCGCCGAGCACGACGGTTCCGGTCGGGATGGGCCGGTCCTTGCCGGCGGACGCGACCGCGACGGCCAGCGCCAGGTCGCACGACGGGTCCGTCATCCGCATCCCGCCGACCGTCGCGGCGTAGACCTCCCGGTCGGACAGTTTGATGCCGTGACGGCGCTCGAGGACCGCCAGCACCATCGACACCCGCGCCGAGTCGAGCCCGCTCACCGCTCGGCGCGGTGACGGGTTGTGGGTGGGCGCGACGAGCGCCTGCACCTCGCCCAGCAGCGGCCGCTTGCCGTCCATGGTGACCGTGACGGCCGTGCCGGACACCTCGTCGGTGCGATGGTGCAGGAACAGCCCCGACGGGTCGCTGACGCCGACGATGCCGTCCTCGCGCAGTTCGAAGCAGCCCACCT
The DNA here is from genome assembly GCF_004011865.1 of Prescottella agglutinans. GTDB lineage: Bacteria > Actinomycetota > Actinomycetes > Mycobacteriales > Mycobacteriaceae > Prescottella > Prescottella agglutinans. The sequence continues at coordinate 79,476 of NZ_RKLP01000010.1, forward strand.
CGTCGGCCGCGCCGAACCGGTTCTTGATGCCGCGGATCATCCGGAGGGACGAGTGCTTGTCGCCCTCGAAGTGCAGGACCACGTCCACCAGGTGTTCGAGCGAGCGGGGGCCGGCGACCGCACCGTCCTTGGTGACGTGGCCGATCAGCAGGACCGGCACGCCGCTGGCCTTCGCGAGCGACGTCAGCGCGCTGGTGATGGCCCGCACCTGCGTCACGCCGCCGACGACGCCGTCGACGTCCGCCGCGAGCATGGTCTGCACCGAGTCGACGATCAGCAGCGTGGGCCGGACCTGCTCGACGTGCCCGAGAACCGTCGCGAGATCCGATTCGGCGGCCAGGTAGACCCGTTCGTGCACGGCGCCGGTCCGGTCGGCGCGCAGCCGGACCTGGCCGGCCGATTCCTCGCCGGTGACGTACAGCGAGCGATCGTCGGGCCCGCGCGACGCCCACCGGTGCACGACCTCGAGCAGCAGCGTCGACTTGCCGACGCCCGGCTCGCCGGCGAGCAGCACCACCGAGCCGGGTACGACGCCGCCGCCGAGCACGCGATCGAGTTCGTCCACGCCGGTGGCCTTGGCGCGGGTGGCCGTGCCGTCGATCTGGGTGATCGGGGCCGCCGGAGTGGTCGGCAGCACCGCGGCGGCGCCGCTACGGGCCAGTGAGGCGCCCGGACGGGCCGCCACAGCGGTGAGGACGGGCGCCTCGTCCATCGAGCCCCACGTGCCGCACTCGGGGCAGCGGCCCACCCATTTGGCCACCGTGTGCTGACACGACGAACATCGGAAGCTCGACTTAGGTTTTGCCACGCGGGCAGCCTAGTGAGCCCGACCGACAGAAGAGCCCGGGCGACGGTGTCGCCCGGGCTCTTCCGGAAAGGCGGTGGATCTCGAGGATCCGCGGGATCTAGTGACCCTCGGACACGACCGGGGACTTGTCCGACTCGTGGCGCTCGGTCTCGTGGCCGGCGTCGACCGGGACCTGCACGACGACGTCGCCGGCGTTCTGGAACGTGAAGGTGACCGGGAAGGTCAGGCCCGGGCGGACGCCCTCACGGATGTCCTCGAGGGTGACGTCGATCAGGCTGACGGTCTCGGGCGCCTCCTCGGGAACCGAGACGTCCGGGTTGCCGGCGCCGAGGGAGGTCTGCGGCTTGATCTCGCGGGTGCCGTCCTTCTCGTCGATGGTGACGGAGCCGGCGTAGTCGGTCTTGATGCCGGTCAGCTTGTCCGTCGCGTGCTCGCTGAGGTTGACAGCGGTGAAGGCGAGCTGCGCGTTGCCGCCCGGCTCGATGCTGTACTCCTCGGAGTTCGGGTAGACGACGTGCACGTTGCGCAGCGCGATGTCCCCGCTCGTCGCCTGGTTGCCGTTCACCGCAGCGACCTGAGTGGCCGTCTGCGAGATCTGACCTGCGCCGCACGCGGACAGCACGAGCGTCGCGCCGGCAGCGAGGGCGACAGCGGTGGCGACTCGACGAGTCGGCGACGCATTGAGAGCAGTCACGGGTTGTCCTCCATGGGTCAGGTTCACAATCCACTAGGCAGAGTAGTAGTCAGCCTCGAGGGGCCGTCCGCTGGGTACTCGTAACGAGGTCGTGTCAGGTGCACAACGGTTGTCCGCGTGCGGGTTCGGGCGCGCTCCGGGGGTTGTCGAACCGGTGGTCGGGGCGGCCCGAAATGCACGGTTGACGCGTCCTGTCAAGCCCTGAGCTCAGGCAAGGATGCCCCTGACCTGCACCGTTGATGGGACGATCGTTTGGTCACGTGTTAAACTCGGAAGATCGAAAGGGGCACGGGACAGATGATTTTCAAGGTCGGAGACACCGTCGTATACCCCCATCACGGCGCGGCGCTGATCGAAGCGATCGAAACCCGCACCATCAAGGGTGAACAGAAGGAATACCTCGTTCTGAAGGTCGCTCAGGGTGATCTCACCGTCCGCGTTCCCGCGGAGAATGCCGAGTACGTCGGCGTGCGTGACGTGGTCGGCCAGGAGGGTCTCGACAAGGTGTTCCAGGTGCTTCGTGCGCCGCACACCGAGGAACCGACGAACTGGTCTCGCCGCTACAAGGCGAACCTCGAGAAGTTGGCCTCGGGTGACGTGAACAAGGTCGCCGAGGTCGTGCGTGACCTCTGGCGGCGTGAGCAGGACCGCGGTCTGTCCGCGGGCGAGAAGCGAATGCTGGCCAAGGCCCGGCAGATCCTCGTGGGTGAGCTCGCACTGGCGGAAGGCACCGACGACGCCAAGGCCGAGACCATCCTCGACGAGGTCCTGGCCGCAGCCTCCTGACAGTGAGCGAGAACCGAGGACCGGTCGTCGCGCTGGTCCCTGCTGCCGGACGCGGTGTCCGGCTGGGCGAGTCCGTTCCGAAGGCGTTCGTCGAGCTCGCCGGGCGCAGCATGCTGCGCCGGGCCGTCGACGGGCTGCTCGAGTCCGGCGTGGTGGACACGGTCGTCGTGATCGTGCCCGAGGACCTCGTCGACGCCGCGCGGGCGGATCTGCCCGACGACGTCGTGGTGGTCGTCGGCGGCGCGGAACGGGCCGATTCGGTTCGGGCCGGACTCGCCGCCGCGACCGGCGCCGAGCTGGTGCTCGTGCACGACGCGGCCCGCGCGCTCACGCCTCCGACGCTGATCGCGCGGATCGTGGCGGAACTGCATGCCGGACGCACCGCGGTCATCCCGGTGCTGCCGGTGAGCGACACCATCAAGACCGTCGACGTCCTCGGTGCCGTGACCGGTACCCCACCGCGTTCGGAGCTGCGGGCGGTGCAGACGCCGCAGGGCTTCGACGCCAATCTCCTCCGCCGCGCGTACCAGGACGTCGACGGCGACGCGACCGACGACGCCGGACTGGTCGAGCGGCTCGGGGAGCGGGTCCGCACCATCGTCGGCGAACCCGAGGCATTCAAGATCACGACACCATGGGATCTCGCCCTGGCCCGGATTCTGCTCGGGCAGGCGGGAACCGAGTAGACCCGGGCAGGTCCGGGCAGATCCGAGGATAGGGAGTTCCGAGCGTGCGAGTCGGAATCGGCACCGACGTCCATCCCATCGAGCCTGGCCGTCCGTGCTGGATGGCGGGCTTGTTGTTCGAGGACGCCGACGGCTGCGCCGGGCATTCCGACGGCGACGTTGCGTCCCACGCGTTGTGCGACGCGCTGCTGTCGGCGGCGGGACTCGGTGACCTGGGCTCGGTGTTCGGCACCGGCCGCCCGGAGTGGGACGGCGTGAGCGGTGTGCGGATGCTCACTGAGGTCCGGCGGCTGCTGGGCGACGCCGGATACGTCGTCGGCAACGCGTCGGTGCAGGTCATCGGCAATCGACCGAAGATCGGTCCACGTCGCGAGGAGGCCCAGCGGGTGCTGTCCGACGTGCTCGGTGCGCCGGTGTCGGTGTCGGCCACCACGACGGACGGCCTTGGCCTCACCGGTCGCGGCGAGGGCATCGCCGCAGTGGCGACCGCGCTGATCATCCCCGCTGATAGCGACCGGTAGAATCGCTCGTCGTGACCCTGCGCCTATACGACACCGTGACACGGGCTCCGCGTGACTTCGTCCCGCTGACCCCCGGACATGCCTCGGTGTACCTGTGTGGCGCCACCGTCCAGGGCGAACCCCACATCGGCCACGTGCGCAGCGGTGTCGCGTTCGATGTGCTGCGCCGCTGGTTGCTCGCGCACGACTACGACGTCGCGTTCGTGCGGAACGTCACCGACATCGACGACAAGATCCTGGGCAAGGCCGCCGAGGCGGGCCGCCCGTGGTGGGAGTGGGCCGCGACGTTCGAGCGGTCGTTCGACTGGGCGTACCAGCAGCTCGGTGTGCTGCCGCCGTCGGTGGAGCCGCGCGCGACCGGGCACGTCACGCAGATGGTCGAGATGATGCAGCGGCTCATCGACAACGGCCATGCGTACGCGTCCGGCGGCGACGTCTACTTCGACGTCCGGAGTTTCCCCGAGTACGGGCGGCTGTCCGGGCACAAACTCGACGACGTCCATCAGGGCGAGAGCGCCGGTGCCGGCAAGCGGGATCCGCGGGACTTCACGCTGTGGAAGGCCGCGAAGCCCGGCGAGCCGTCGTGGCCCACCCCGTGGGGTCCGGGCCGGCCCGGCTGGCACCTCGAGTGCTCCGCGATGGCGGTGTTCTACCTCGGTCAGGCGTTCGACATCCATTGCGGCGGACTGGATCTGGTCTTCCCGCACCACGAGAACGAGATCGCGCAGGCCAAGTGCGCGGGCGACGACTTCGCGCAGTACTGGCTGCACAACGGCTGGGTCACCAAGTCGGGCGAGAAGATGTCGAAGTCGCTCGGCAACGTGCTCTCGGTGCCGAATGTGCTCAAACTCGTTCGCCCGCAGGAACTTCGGTACTACCTCGGTAGTGCGCACTACCGGTCGATGCTCGAGTACTCCGAGGAGGCCCTGCAGGAGGCCGCAGCCGGATACCGGCGATGCGAGTCGTTCGTCATGCGGACGGTCGAGCGGGCCGGTGACGTCCAGGTCGGCAAGTGGACCGAGGAGTTCGCGGCCGCGCTCGACGACGACCTGAACGTGCCGGCGGCGCTCGCGGAGATCCACGGCCGGGTGCGCGAGGGCAACATCGCGCTCGAGTCCGGCGACGCCGACGGTGCCCGCACACTGGCCGGCCAGGTCCGGGCGATGCTCGGGATCCTGGGGGTGGATCCGCTGGACGAGCAGTGGACCGCCGCATCGGACAACACGGTGGCCATGGGCGCGCTCGACGTGCTCGTGCAGGCCGAACTCGACCGGCGCCAGCAGGCCCGGGCCGACAAGAACTGGGCGGTGGCCGACGAGGTCCGCGACCGGTTGGCCGCGGCGGGCATCGCCGTGACCGACACTCCGAGCGGACCCGAGTGGTCGCTCGAGCAAGCTTCTTCCAACGAATCGGGTAAGTGATGGCGGGTAATTCGAGCAGGCGCGGTGCGATCCGCAAGGGTGGCACCAAGAAGGGCCAGGTCGTCGGATCCGGCGGCAAGCGCAGCAAGGGCCTCGAGGGCCGCGGTGCCACGCCGCCGGCCGAGGCCCGGACCAAGCATCCCGCGGCGAAGAAGGCGCGCGCCGCCGCCCGCGCCACGGAGCAGCGCCAGCAGCAGCGTGTCGCCGCGATCCGTCGCGCCGAGGACTCCCCGGAGATGGTGCTCGGACGCAACCCCGTCGTCGAGTGCCTGCGTGCGGGCGTGCCCGCGACGGCGCTGTACGTGGCGGTGGGCGCGGAGACCGACGACCGTCTCAAGGAGTCGGTGCAGCGGGCCGCGGACGAGGGGATCTCGATCCTCGAGGTGCCGCGCACCGACCTCGATCGCATGAGTGCCAACGGCATGCACCAGGGCATCGCGCTCCAGGTGCCGCCGTACCGGTATGCGCATCCGGACGACCTGCTCACCGCGGCCCGTACCCGGCAGGAGCCCGCACTGCTCGTGGCGCTCGACAACATCACCGATCCGCGAAACCTCGGCGCCGTGGTGCGTTCGGTGGCGGCGTTCGGCGGTCACGGTGTGGTCATCCCGCAGCGTCGTAGTGCCAGCGTCACGGCGGTCGCATGGCGCACCAGTGCCGGCGCCGCCGCTCGGCTGCCCGTCGCTCGTGCGACGAATCTGACCCGCACCCTGAAGGATTGGCAGTCCAAGGGCGTCCAGGTCGTCGGCCTCGACGCGGGCGGCGACACGAGCCTCGACACCTACGAGGGCACCGGTCCGGTCGTGATCGTCGTCGGCTCCGAGGGCAAGGGCCTGTCCCGTCTGGTCCGCGAGACGTGCGACTCGATCCTCAGCATCCCGATGGCCGGTGAGGTGGAGTCGCTCAACGCGTCCGTCGCCGCGGGCGTCGTGCTGTCCGAGATCGCGCGCCAGCGGCGCGGCTGATCGACCCGGCCGAGGTCACAGCACCTTCCGGAACCTGATCCGACATCCCGGTCGCAGCTGAGCTGCGGCCGGGATGTCGTCTTCGAGGACCACGGCGATCACCGGGTAGCCGCCCGTCACCGGGTGGTCCGTGAGGAACAGCACCGGCATGCCGTTCGGCGGGACCTGCAGGGCGCCCGTCACCATGCCCTCGCTGGCCAGTTCGCCCCGGTGCGCGCGGTGCAGCGGCCCCGGGCCCTCGAGACGCGCGCCGACGCGGTCCGTGTCGGTGGTGACCGTCCATGTCTGCCGGACGAGAGCGGTCCGGGACGCCGGGGTGAACCAGTCGTCGCGCGGGCCCAGGCGGATGCGCAGTTCGACCGTGTCCGCGGCCGGTGCCGGCGGGGGGATGAACTCCTCGATCGGCCACTCGCCGTGCAGCTGCCCGACCGGCAGCCGATCCCGGTCGCGGAGCGGTTCGGGTCCGATTCCGGAGAGGGTGTCGGTGGCGCGGCTGCCGAGGACGGCGGGGACGTCGATGCCGCCGCGAACCGCGAGATAGGTCCGCAGTCCGGCGGACGCGATCCCCAGGGCGATCTCGTCGCCGTCCCGGAGGTGCAGCGTCGAGTAGAGCGGTCGCGGTGTCCCGTTCACGGTGAGGGGCGTGGGGGCGCCGGTGACCGCGATCGTCGCCGGGCCGATCGCGCGGGCCCGGAGACCGCCCAACGTCATCTCGAGGGTGGCCGCCGACGGATCGTTGCCGACGAGTCGGTTGGCGCTGTCGTGCGCGACGATGTCGGCCGCGCCCGAGACGCCGACCCCGAGCGCCGCGTTCCCGGCACGCCCACGGTCCTGGACCGTGGTGCGTGCGCCGGCACGTGAGACTTCGAGCCATGCCATGTGTCGATTGTGTCCGATCGGCTCCGTGGTGACTACGATCGGCCGATGCTGACAGCTGCGCTGTACGGTCTGGGAACGGCTCTGCCGCTGTTGTTCGGTGCGTGGGTGGGTCTGCGCTACGACCTGCCGCGCCCGTTGTTGGCCGCGCTCATGGCATTCGGTGCGGGCACGATGGTGGCGGCGGTGTCGTCGGAACTCTTCGCGCCCGCGTTCGCGATCGAGGGTGTGTGGGTCGCGGGGGCGTCGCTGCTCGCTGGGGCGGTCGTGTACGTCGTGGCCGACCACCTGATCGAGAACAAGCTCGGTCCGGCCGCACTGGGGTGGGCGTTGATGCTCGGCGCGCTGCTCGACGGGATCCCCGAGAACACCGCGCTGGGCGTCTCGCTGGCGGGCGGCGGGGGAGTGGTGTTGTTGGTGGCCGTCGCGGTCGGCAACGTCCCCGAGGCCGTCGCGGGTGCGGCGTCGATGCGCAAGCAGCCGGGATTCGATGCGCGTAAGGCGTTGTGGGTGTGGGCGATCACGGCCGTCGTGCTGGTGCTGGTGGTGGTGGCCGCGAACGCCGTCTCCGACACCATCCCGGACAGCCGCATCGCGGTGATCCAGGCGTTCGCGGGCGGCGCGACCATTGCGGTGCTTGCCGATTCGCTCATGCCCGAGGCGTACCGCGAGGGCGGGTGGTGGGTGGGGATCTCCACGGCACTGGGGTTCCTCGTCGCCTTCGCGCTGGGCGCCTGACCCGCGTTCTGCGCACTTGTCGTCCCCTCCTTCGGCCGGTGGCCGCGACAAGTGCGCAGAACGCGGGAGTTTCGGGGCGGGTCAGGACGCGGGGGTGAACGACCACCGCGCCGAGGGCGCGAGGACACCGGCCGGGTCGTAGGCGGCCCGTGTCGCGAGCAGGCGACGACGCTGCTCGGGTGTCCACGCCGCGGCGACCCGGGACGCGGGTGCCCCCTCCGGTCCGCCCGCGAAGTTGACCAGTGCGCCACCGGTGCTCCACGGTCGCATCGCGTCGACGACGCGCTCGAGCGCGCCCGGGACGACGTCCGCGACGGGCGGAGCGAGCACGCCGACGGTGAACACGGAAAAGGCTGCGTCGCGGCCGGCCACCGCGTTCGACACCGCGGGACCCGCGAGAGCACCCCCGAGCGCCCGGATCTCGGCCAGCATGATCGGCAGTCCGGCCTCCGGCCCGGCGACCGCGAGCAGGGCGTCGATCGCGGCATCCGGTAGTTCCCGCACCAGCGTGGAGCGTTCCGTCGACGGCATCGGGTCGGTGGGGTCGGCGTGGATCGACGCGATCGCGGGGAACATCATCTCGGTCACCGTGTCGAGGATCGGTTCGGCGATCGTGCGCATCGGGGCGAGCAGCGCGGGTCCGTCCGCCTCCTCTCCGGCGTGCGCGACGCGAACGTGCACGACGGTGCGCCCGCGCAGCGGCTCCGGAAGTTCCGGCAACGGAGGGAAATTGACGATTGCGACCGAACTGGACACCGAGTCCGGGGCGGCGGCGATCCAGTCCCGCCAGCGCCTCAGGACCGCCGGGGCGTCGGCGATGTCGTAGAAGACGCCGCCCGCGTCGATCGTCTGGATCGGGAAGAGACGAAACGTCATTCGCGTGACGATGCCGAACGCGCCCCCGCCGCCGAGCAGCGCCCAGAACAGATCCGGCTCGACGTCGGGGGAGACCCGGCGCAGACGACCGTCGGCGGTGACCACCTCCATCGACAGCACGTGGTCGGCCGCGAAGCCGTGGGTGCGGGCGATCGGTCCCAGGCCGCCGCCCAGCGTGTAGCCGACGACGCCGACCGTGGTCGACGATCCGGCGAGGGCAGCCAGCCCGTGCGGGGCGGCGGCGTCGAGCACCTGCTGCCAGCGCACGCCGGCCTCGACGGTCGCGGTGCGCCTGGTGCGGTCGATCATCACCTCGTCGAGCAGGGCGGTGTCGATCAGGATGCTGTTCCCGGGTGCGGGGGCGGCGCCGTGCCCGGTCGCCTGGACGGCGATCGTCAGGCCGAGTTCGCGGGCGATTCGCACGGTGGCGGCGATGTCGGCGGCGTTGGACGCGACCACGACGGCCGCACTGCGGTGCACGGTCGCCGCGTTGAACCCGGCGGCCGAGAGGCGGTACCCGTCGTCCCCCGGGCGGTACACGGAGCCCGCGACGGCGCTGCCGAGCCGCTCGACGAGGGGTGCGCCCGAGAGCGCGGTGTCCGGTGAGGTGGACATTGAACCTCCTTCGATCGGGTGGTCGTTCCGATCCAGGAGACAGGCGCCCGCTTACCGATCGCTTAACGCCGGCTCGTGCTCCCCGACGAGTCGACGTCCGCGCTCGCACAGGTCCCAGACCAGGGCGTTGACGTCCTGCCGTGTCATCGCGGCCCCGTGCACGTGGTGCGCCGCGAACTCGGTGGGGTCGAGCGCGTCACGGACCGTCGCCGCGTCGCGCGGGCCGTCGACCGGGTCCATGAGTTCGGGCAGGAAGCCGATTCGGGACCCGTGCGCCTGCACCGCGCCGAGGAGGGCGGCGCCGTCGGCGGGGAAACCGAGGCGGACCGCGAGCGTGGAGATGCTGTGGACCAGCACCAGCCACGACGTCACGTCGCCCTCGGAATCGAGCACGGTGTGCATGACGCGGGTGGCGGCGAGGGCCGCGACGACGTCGTCGAGGTCCATCGAGGACCGGAACAGGGTCCACGACGCCGACCCCACCGCCCAGCCGTGTCCACACCGCTCGGCGGTGGCGACCGCTTCCTCCAGGACGGGCCGGGCCCCCGCGGAGTCGCCGTGGCACCGCAGGATCATGCCCTGGATCATCAGCGCCTCCGCGACCTGCCAGGGTGAACCGTTCGAGCGCAGTCGGTCGACGCACGCGAGTGCTTCGGGGGACCGATCCACGCCGGGTTCGGTGAGGGTGCGGAAGTACGTGGCCCAGGAACGCATCCACTCGGCGTTCGTGACGTCGCCGGCCCGGTCGGACAGTTCGGCGGCGCGGGCCACCGCGTCGACGGCGCCGGCGGGGTCGCCGGTGAGGTAGGTCAACCCGCCCAGGCCGGTGTGCGCGGCCGACAGCACCAGGGGGTCGACGGTCACCGCGCCTCCATCCACAGCGGTGAGGGCACGGTGCAGCCACCCGATGCCCTCACACAGGTGACCCTTCCGGTACCAGAACCAGTACAGGGCACCGGCGAGTTCCAGCGCGTATGCCGGATCGCTCTGTGCAAGAGCGGATTCCGCAGCCGCCCGATGCTCGGCGACGTCCGCGGTGAGGGCCGCGAGGGCATGCACCGCCCCGGCGTCCCGGAGATGCTCGGCGGTGGTGCTCGCGCGTGTCAGGACGAACCGGCGGTGCGCCGCCTCGGCCCGCCGTCGTTCGGCGTCCGACATGCGGTCGAGGGCGAACTGTCTGACGGTCTGCAGCAGTCGGTAGCGACGGGGCGACGACGACGACACGACGCGCAGGAGTGAGCGTCGTACCAGCGCGGTGAGCGGCTCGAGGGGGGTGAGCGTGGACCGGCTCTCGGTCACGGCCACCGCTCCGTCGATGTCGAAAGACCCTGCGAACACGGCGATCTGACGCAGCGTCCGCGCCTCGTCGTCGTCGAGCAGGCGGTAGCTCCAGTCGATGGTGTCCACCATCCGGCGTTGCCGCTCGGGTGCCGTGCGGGGCCCGCCCCGCAGCAACGCGAACCGGTCCGCGAGGCCGTCGGCGATCTGCTGCTCGGACAGCATCCGCAGTTGCGCCGCAGCGAGTTCGACGCCCAGTGGGATGCCGTCGAGTTCGAGGCAGATCCGCCGTACGGTCGCGGCGTCGTGGCTGCCGAGCGTCCACCCGGGGACCGCGCCCGCGGCACGGTCGGCGAACAGGTCGATCGCGGACTCCACGTCGAGCGGGTCCACGTGGTAGACGAACTCGCCGTCGATCCCCAGCGGTTCCCTGCTCGTCGCGAGGATCCGCACCCGCGGGCACCGGTCGAGGATCGCCGCCGCGACCTCCGCGCAGGCGTCGATCACGTGCTCGCAGTTGTCCATCACGACGGTGTATTCGCTCTCGGCAAGCGCGCTCGCCAGATGCTCGACCGTCCCGGGGCCGCTCAGTTGGAGCGTCGCCGCGATGGTCGGCGACACGAGGGTCTCCGACTGCACCGCCGCGAGATCGACGAGCCACGTGCCGCCCGTCCCGGCGGCCCGGCGGCAGACCTCCACCGCGAGACGGGTCTTGCCGACGCCGCCCGGCCCGACGAGCGTCGTCAGGGCGCGCGTGTCCAGTGCCCGGCTGATGTCGTCGATCTCCCGCACGCGTCCGACGAGCAACGTGCGCGGTGTCGTGAGATTCGACGACACGGGCCGTGTCGCCGGTGCGGGTGCGGTGCCGACGAGCCGGGTGTCGTCCTGACGCAGGACGGCGGTCTCCAACTCGCGCAGGCGAACTCCGGGCGCGATACCGAGTTCGGTATCGAGGATCGCGCGAACCCGACGCAGAGCCGCCAGCGCGTCGGACTGCCGTCCGCCCCGGTACAGGGCGAGTACGCGCAGTTCCCACGCCGATTCGTCGAGCGGATGGGTGGTGGCGATCTGGCCGGCCGCCTCGGCGGCGGCATCCAGGTCGCCGCGATCGATCCGGATCCGTATGAGTGCCTTGCGGGTGCGCAGCTCCTGCGCCTCCAGTCGGGTGATCTCGGACTGCACGAAGGCGTTGTCCGCGATGTCCGCGAACGGTGCACCCTTCCACAGGGCGAGCGCCGACTCGTACGCGTCCGCCGCCGCGTCGGAGCCGTCCGCGCGCAGTCGATCTCCGCGCGCCACCAGATCCGCGAACCGTATGGTGTCGATCTGGTCGGGGCGGACGTCGAGCCGGTATCGCGTGCCGGTCCGCGCGACGGCGCCCTCCGCGCCGCGCGTGCGCCCCGGGTCGAGCTTGTCGCGCAGCTTCGAGATCGCGACGTGCAGCGAACCGGGTTTGGGGTCGGGGCTGTCGTGCCACACCTGTTCCAGGAGTCGTTCGGCGGACACGTCGTACGGATAGGCCACGACCAGGGCCGCGAGCAGGGTTCGCTGGCGGGCTCCGCCGAGGTTGACCGGACGTCCCGCGACAGCAGCCGCAACTCCGCCCAGTGCCTCCAACTCGACTTCCGACGAGGACATCGGTGGCTTCCACCCTTCCGTGGTTCGGGCAACGCGGTGGAACGAGGGAATTCTAGGAAAGATCGGGTTGCCCGAGTGACGGTTCGGTGCGAGCGAGTAGCCGTCGCTGACCAACGGACGACACGCGGAAGCGTTCTCCTCCGGACAGCGTCACGACGGGCCGATCGGCAGTGCTCCCACTATCCAGAAGACGGGCGAGTCGATTGCGGATTGTGCCGGCGGGGTCAGGACCGCGGTTAGTTCCTAGAATTGACACCAATCACTCGTGTGGGGAGAACCGGTGACTGCAGAGGGTTGGGAATTCTGGGTTGACCGCGGAGGCACGTTCACCGACATCGTCGGCCGTCGTCCGGACGGCTCTCTGGTCACTCACAAGTTGCTGTCCGAGAATCCGGCCCGGTACTCCGATGCGGCTGTGGCCGGTATCAGGGCGCTACTCGGCCTCTCGACGCACGATGCGGTCACCGCCGACCAGGTCGAGCAGGTCCGGATGGGCACCACGGTGGCCACCAATGCACTGCTCGAACGCGCCGGAGCGCGCACGGCCCTGGTCATCACGAAGGGATTCGGTGACGCACTACGGATCGGCTACCAGAATCGGCCGCGGATCTTCGACCGGAACATCGTCTTGCCGGAACTGCTGTACGAGCAGGTGATCGAGGTCGACGAGCGGATCACGGCCGACGGCACCGTTCTGCGCGAACCCGATCTGGACCGGCTGTTCCGCGATCTGCAGCGAGTGCACGACGACGGCGTCGACGCGCTCGCGGTGGTGTGCATGCACAGCCATCTGTACCCGGCGCACGAGATGGCGGTCGGCGAGCTGGCGAGAGGGGTCGGGTTCTCCCAGATCTCGCTGTCGAGTATGGCGAGCCCGCTGATGAAGCTGATACCGCGGGGGGACACGGCCGTCGTGGACGCATACCTTTCTCCCGTGTTGCGCCGCTACGTCGACCGGGTGGCGCAGCAGCTGCCGGGCGTGCGCCTGATGTTCATGCAGTCCAACGGCGGGCTCGCCGAGGCGGGGCACTTCCGGGGCAAGGACGCGATCCTGTCCGGCCCGGCGGGCGGCATTGTCGGCATGGTGAGGATGTCGCGACTGGCGGGCTTCGACAAGGTGATCGGCTTCGACATGGGCGGCACGTCCACCGACGTGTCGCACTACGCGGGCGAGTTCGAGCGGGTGTTCGACACGCAGGTGGCCGGGGTCCGGTTGCGGGCGCCGATGCTCGACATCCACACCGTTGCCGCCGGTGGCGGATCGATCCTCCACTTCGACGGCGCGCGGTACCGGGTGGGTCCGGACTCGGCCGGCGCCGACCCCGGACCCACCTGCTACCGCGGCGGCGGACCGCTGGCCGTCACGGACGCCAATGTGATGCTCGGCCGTATCCAGCCCGGACATTTCCCTCACGTGTTCGGCCCCGACAACGATCAGCCACTCGACCGCGACCTCGTGCGGCGCCGCTTCGCCGAGTTGGCCGCCGGGATCCGCGCCCAGACCGGGGACGACCGCTCGCCCGAGCAGGTGGCCGAAGGCTTCCTGCGCATCGCGGTGGCGAACATGGCCAATGCGGTCAAGCACATCTCGGTGCAGAAGGGACACGACATCACCGGGTACGTGCTGACTACCTTCGGCGGTGCGGGCGGCCAGCACGCCTGCGCGGTGGCCGATTCGCTCGGCATTCGCACGGTGCTGGTCCCGCCGATGGCCGGTGTCCTGTCGGCGCTCGGCATGGGACTGGCCGACACCACCGCCATGCGCGAGCAGTCGGTGGTCACGGCACTCGAACCGGACGCCGTGCCGCGGCTGAGCGAGGTGGCCGAAACCCTGGAATCACGTGCCGGCGCAGAACTGCTCGACGAGGGCGTCCCGCCGGAGCGGATCCGAACGACCCGTCATGCGCATCTGCGGTACGACGGCACCGACACGACGGTGCCGGTCACACTGGCCGATCTCGAGGCCATGGTCGCGGAGTTCGAGACGATTCACTTCAGAACGTACTCGTTCCTGATGGACCGTCCGCTGATCGTCGATGCTGTCGCGGTCGAGGCGACCGGCCTGACCAGTCAGCCGGACCTGTCCGGCGTCGGCACGCCGGCGGACGACACACAGGCCGAGGCGCTCGACGTCGTGCGGATGTACGACCGCGGATCCTGGTGCGACGCAACACTGTACGAGCGGGTGCGGATGCGGCCCGGGGATGCGGTGAACGGTCCGGCGATCCTGGCCGAGGCCAACTCGACCACCGTGGTGGACCGAGGTTGGCGGGGCACACTCACGGCGTCCGGGCACCTCCTGCTCGAGCGGGTCGTCGACCCCGGCGAAGCGAAGGTCGGTACACACGCCGACCCGGTCATGCTGGAGATCTTCAACAACCTGTTCATGTCGATCGCCGAACAGATGGGCGCCGCCCTGGAGTCGACCGCGCAGTCGGTCAACATCAAGGAACGGCTCGACTTCTCGTGCGCATTGTTCGATCCGGACGGCAACCTCATTGCCAACGCCCCGCACATTCCCGTCCACCTCGGCTCGATGGGCAGCAGCGTCAAGGAGGTCGTCCGTCGGCGCGCCCGGCAGATACGGCGTGGCGACGTCTACGCCGTCAACGACCCCTATCACGGTGGCACACACCTACCCGACATCACCGTCATCACACCAGTTTTCGACGACGCAGGCGCGCGGGTCCTCTTCTACGTCGCCTCTCGCGGCCACCACGCGGAGATCGGTGGACTGACCCCGGGTTCGATGCCCGCCACGAGTCGCGCCATCGACGAGGAAGGCGTGCTGTTCGACAACTGGCTGCTCGCCCGCGACGGCCACCTCCGCGAGGCCGAGACACTGCACTTGTTGACGAGCGCGCCGTACCCATCGAGGAATCCGGAGACCAATCTCGCTGATCTGCGCGCACAGATCGCCGCCAACGCGAAGGGGGTCGAGGAGGTCGCGAAGATGATCGACCACTTCGGTCTCGACGTCGTCCACGCCTACATGCGGCACGTGCAGGACAACGCCGAGGAGTCCGTCCGCCGGGTGATCGATGCCCTCGACGACGGATCGTATCGGTACGAAACGGACTCCGGCGCGGTGATCGCTGTGCGTGTGACCGTGGATCGTCAGCAACGCTCGGCGACAATCGATTTCACCGGAACATCGCCGCAACTCGAGTCGAACTTCAATGCGCCGTCGTCCGTCGTGAGAGCCGCGGTGTTGTACGTGTTCCGGACCCTCGTCGCAGACGACATCCCGCTCAACGACGGCTGCCTGCGGCCACTGCGGATCATTGTCCCCGAGGGTTCGATGCTCTCTCCGACTCATCCCGCGGCGGTCGTTGCCGGCAATGTGGAGACCTCGCAAGCGGTGACCGGCGTGCTCTACGGTGCCCTCGGCGTGCAGGCCGAAGGGTCCGGGACGATGAACAATGTCACGTTCGGCAACGACAGGCACCAGTACTACGAAACCCTCGGCTCGGGGTCCGGCGCCGGCGACGGGTTCGACGGAGCATCCGTGGTGCAGACGCACATGACGAACTCCCGGTTGACCGATCCGGAAGTGCTCGAATGGCGCCTTCCCGTTGTCCTGGAGGACTTCTCGATCCGACGCGGCAGCGGCGGGGACGGACGCTGGCACGGCGGCGACGGAGCCGTCCGCCGACTACGGTTTCAGGAACCGATGACGGTGAGCACCCTGTCCGGGCACCGGCGGGTACCGCCGTACGGAATGGCAGGCGGCTCCGCCGGTGGCCTGGGCAGCAACCGTGTCGAGCGCGCCGACGGCACCGCCCTCCAGATGAAGGCCTGCGACTCGGTCGACGTACAGCCCGGTGACGTACTCGTCGTCGAGACGCCGGGCGGCGGCGGGTTCGGCTCCCCGTCATCGCGCTGACCGGGACGAGTAAATAACAAGCAAGCGTGCTTGCTTTCTTGTGTGCCGGGTGCGATGCTGGGCGCGGCCCGGGCGGACGTGACCCACATCACTTCGCGGGTGTGGCGGTGGAGTTGCCCGGACCGCTGTGTGTGTTGCTTCGGTCCGCTTCTGCAGAAGGAAGGTCAGCGCCTGTGAAATCCGATTTGTCCGGTGTTGATTCACTGGAGGTAAATCTCGCCACCCGTGTGAGCGTGGGGGACGCGTTGACTCGTGTCGCGCGCGTGTTCGGAGACCGCGAAGCGATCTTCGACCGGGGAACGCCCATCACGTACGCCCGTCTCGACGCCGCCGCCGAGTCGCTGGGGCGGGCGTTTCTCGATGCCGCCGTCGAACGGCAGCAACCAGTGGCAATGCTCATGTTCGACGGGTGGAAACTGCTCGCCACCTACTTCGCCTGCGCCAAGTCGGGTCTCGTCGCGATGCCGGTGAACATCGCGCTCACCGCCGAGGACATCGAATGGATCCTGCGTGACTCCGGCGCTGCCGTCGTGGTTGCGGAGGCGCCGTTCGTTCCACTGCTCGAATCCGTTCTACCGAAACTGGATTCGGTGAAGACGGTGGTCGTCGTCGACGTCGATCCGGTCGAGATCGCGGGCCGACCCGTCGAACGGTGGGAGACGCTCGCCTCCCGGGCACTGGACGGCCGCATCGAGGTCCTCGTCGAGGATCGGGACGGCGTCCAGTGCCTCTACACCTCCGGCACCACGTCCAAGCCGAAAGGTGTTCTCACCAGTCATGTCTCGGTGCTGGTCGGCGGCCTGACCAATGCTCTCCTGCAGGGCGGGTCGTGGGGCACCGAACCGGCGACACTGCTCAACGTGCTGCCGCTCTTCCACACGACCGGGCTCAATGCCCTCGTCCTCCCGACGCTCCTCGCCGGTGGTCGGGTGGTGCTGCCCGGTCGCTTCGATCCCACGGAGATGCTCGATGCGATCGAACGCCACGGCGTCACCCACGCGATGCTGCTGCCGATCATGTGGAAGGCCCTCGTCGACGTCAACGAGCACGCGCCGAGGGACCTCGGCTCTGTCCGGCTGTGCATCTACGCGATGGCGCAGATGCCCGCGGACGTCCTGGACCGTGTCGACGCCGCGTTCCCCAACGCCGCCGTGGTGCTCGGATCCGGACAGACCGAAGTGGTGCCTGCGACCGTGCTGCAGTGGCCCGAACACCGCCACACCAAGCCCGGGTCGTGGGGTCCGCCGGTCCCCACCGTCGAGGTCGCGATCATGAGTCCCGACGGGACCGTGCTGCCGCCGGGAGAGACGGGGGAGATCGTCTACCGGGGACCGCACGTGTGCAGCGGCTATTGGAACAACACCGACGCGAATACGAAGGCCTTCGCGCACGGTTGGTTCCACAGTGGCGACATCGGCCATATCGACGACGAAGGTGTCGTCTGGTTCACGGACCGGCTCAAGGACATCATCAAGACCGGTGGCGAGAACGTCTCCTCGATCGAGGTCGAGCGGGTGGTGGCGAACGTCCCCGGCGTGCTCGAGTGTTCGGTGATCGGGGTGCCCGACGAACGGTGGGGCGAGGCCGTGTGCGTCGCGGTCGTGCCGGCGCCCGATGCGGACGAGGGACTGGCGGACCGGATCGTCGAACATGCCCGGGCGACCCTCGCGGGCTTCCGGGTTCCGAAGCGGGTGGTCCTGCTCGATACCCTGCCCAAGACCGCGACCGGTAAGACCCGCAAGCACGAACTGCGCGCCGCGGTGCAGTCCCGGGTGTGACGTCAGACCGCGACGAACCGGACCGCGGCCCCCGGCTGCATCAGCGCCGGCGGGTCGCGGTCGACGTCCCACATTCGCTCGTCGGCGGTGCCGATCAACTGCCAGCCGCCGGGGGAACTGCGGGGGTAGATGCCCGAGAAGTCTCCAGCCAGCCCGACGGCGCCGACCGGGACACTCGTGCGTGGCGACGAGCGCCGGGGGACGTGCAGACCGGTGTCCCCGCCGACGAGATAGCCGAACCCGGGGCTGAAGCCGATGAACGCCACCGTCCACGTCCGTGTGGTGTGGGCGGCGATTACGCCATCGACGCCGAGTCCGGTGAGTGCGGCCACCTCGGTCAGATCGGGTCCGTCGTACCGGACCGGTATCTCGACTGGATTCAGTGCGGACAACGCGTCGGCGGCCACCGGCGCGGTCGACCGCACCCACGCCGCGATCCGTTCCGGGCGGGCGCCACCGAATCGCACCAGGATCGTGCGGGCCGCGGGCACGAGGTCGGTGACGGCCGGGTGCCGGTTCGACGCGAGCCCGCGGTAGTGGGCGAGTGTGGTGTCGAGGCAGTCGAATTCGACCAGGAGTGCCCGGTCGCCCATATCGAGGACGCGCATCACACGAAGGGTTTCACGTGGATCTTCTCGTCGTCGAGGAGTTTGCGTATGGCCATGGCCATCTCGACGGCGGCGGGCGTGTCCCCGTGCACGCAGATGGTCTCCGCCGGCACCGTGATCCGGGTGCCGTCGATCGCCTCGATCGTTCCGGTGGTGACCAACTGCAGTACCCGCGAGGCGACGGTGTCGGGGTCGTGCACGACCGCGCCCGACTCGGTGCGCGGGACCAGCGTGCCCTTCGGGGTGTAGGCGCGGTCGGCGAACGCCTCGGTGACGGTGCGCAATCCGGCCGCCGCGGCCTCCTCGAGGAAGACCGATCCGGGGAGGCCGAGCACCGGCAGCGACGGGTTCACTGCCCGCACGGCCGCGACCACGGCGCGGGCCTGGTCGCGGTGGTGGACGATCGCGTTGTACAGCGCGCCGTGCGGCTTGACGTACGTGACGGACGATCCGGCGGTGCGGGCCAGCGCGTCGAGCGCGCCGATCTGGTAGATCACGTCGGCGGTCAGGTCCGCCTCGGAGACGTCGATGAACCGGCGCCCGAACCCGGCGAGGTCGCGGTAGCCGACCTGCGCCCCGATCCGCACGCTCCGCTCCGCCGCGTCGCGGCACGTGCGCAGCAGCGTGGCCGGGTCACCGGCATGGAACCCGCCCGCGACGTTCGCGCTCGTGACCAGGTCGAGCATCGCCGCGTCGTCGCCGAGAGTCCACGCGCCGAAGCTCTCACCGAGGTCGCTGTTGAGATCGATCACCGCCACAATGTAGATCCTGGCCGCCGTCAGGCGTGGACGTGCTCCCCGGCCGGGACGACGATGCGCCCCGCCGACCGCCGCCGGGCCGACCCGATCGTGCGGCACACCAGGTAGATCACGAACGAGATCGTGGTGACGAACGTCGACACCGGCACGCCCGGTGCGAGCGAGAGCAGGATGCCTCCGACGGCGGCGAGTTCGGCGAACACGACCGCGAGCACGGTCGCGCGCAGCGGGCTCGCGGTGACCTGTGCGGCCGCCGCGGCCGGGGTGATCAGCAGGGCCATCACGAGCAGCGCGCCGACGATCTGGACGCCCATCGCGGCGGTGATGCCGACCAGGACGGCGAACACGATCGACAGGCCCCGCACCGGGACGCCGCGGGCCGCGGCCACCTCGGGGTCGGTGCTCGCGAACAGCAGCGGGCGGTAGATCACCGCCAGCGTGCCGAGCACGACGACCGCGCACAGCAGCAGCAGCGCCAGGCCCGTGTTGCCGGGCGCCACGATCTGTCCCACCAGCAGCGAGAAGCTGGTGCCGGCGCGGCCGTCGTAGGCCCACAGGAACAGCACCGACAGGCCCAGCCCGAACGCCATGATCACGCCGATCACCGAATCGCGGTCCCGCGCTTTGGTTCCCAGCAGGCCGAACAGCACGGCGGCGACGACGGACCCGACGACGGCTCCGATGCCGACACCCACGCCGATCAGCAGCGCGGCCGACGCCCCGGTCAGCGACAGCTCCGACGTCCCGTGCACCGCGAACGACATCTGCCGGCTGACGATCAGGGGGCCGATCACGCCGGCGAGCAGTCCCAGGATCGCGCCGGCGACCAGGGCCTGCTGGACGAAGTCGTACCGCAGCAGATCGGCGGTCGCGGAGAAGTCGAGCAGGTGCGACATCGCCTCGGTGAACTTGTTGCTCATGCGTGGTCCTCGGTGTGGTGGACGCCCTCGCCGGGACGCGGCCCGCCGCCGCTGCCGAGCGCGTCGATGGCGTCGCCGGTGCCGACGACGACGAGACGGCCGCGCACGTGCAGCACCTCGACGTCGGTGCGGTACAGCTCGGACAGCACCTCGGAGGTCATGACCTCCTCGGGGGTTCCGATCTTGAACTGCCCGTCGACGAGGTAGAGCACGCGGTCGACGAGCGGCAGGATCGGGTTGATCTCGTGGGTGACGAACAGGACGGCGGTGTCGTGCTCGCGGCGGCGCCGGTCGATCAGTTCGGAGACGCGGTGCTGGTTCGCGAGGTCGAGGCTGAGCAGCGGTTCGTCGCACAGCAGCACCTTGGGGTCGCCGACGAGGGCCTGCGCGATCCGCAGCCGCTGCTGTTCGCCGCCGGACATGGACCCGATCGGGGCGTCGGCGTAGGCCTGGGCGCCGACCTGGGCGATGGCGGAGTCGACGATCGCGCGCCGCTTGGCGCGGCCCATCAGGCCGGTGCCCCAGCGGTGCCCGTCGACGCCGAGCCCGACGAGGTCGCGCCCGCGCAGCGGCAGGCCGTCGTCGAGCGACTTCTGCTGCGGCACGTAGCCGACGTGCGCGTTCCCGGCCTTGGCCGGGGTGCCGGCGATCCGCACGGTGCCCGACGTGGGCGCGAGTTGCCCGAGCAGCACCTTGAGCAGCGACGTCTTGCCCGACCCGTTGGGGCCGAGGACGGCGATGAACTCGCCCTGCTGCACGGCCAGGTTCAGATTCGACCACAGGGTGCGGTCGCCGAAGGACAGGCGCGCGTCGCGAAGTTCGACGGCGGCCGGTGTGCCGGTGACGGTCGCGGTGCTCATGACGCGGAGTTCATCGCGTCGGCGAGCGACTGTGCCGTCCGGGTCTGCCACTGCACGAAGTCCATGCCCTCGGGCAGGGTTTCGGTGACCTCGACGACGGGGACGCCGGCGGCCTCCGCGGTCTCGCGGACGTTCCGGGTCACCTTGTCCTCGGTCTGCACGTTGTAGACGAGCGCGCGGACCTTCTTGTCCGCGAACAGCTGCCGGGTCTCGGCGATCGAGGCCGGTGACGGGTCGGTGCCGTTCTCGACGGCGCCGACGAACGCGGGGGGCGTGAGGTCCTTCAGCACCGCGGCCTGGATCAGGTAGTGCGCGATCGGCTCGGTCTGCGCGATCGGGGCGTCGCGATGCGCGGCCGCGATCCCGGCCGTCGTCTCCGACACCGCGCGCAGCTGCGTGCGGAACGCCTCGGCGTTGCGGGTGTAGGCGTCGGCCCCGTCCGGGTCGAGCTTGCCGAGCTGTTCGGCGATCGCGTTCGCGGTGGCGTCGACGGTGGGCATGTCGTACCAGACGTGCTCGTTCACCGTCCCGTGATCGTGGCCGTCGTGGCTGTCGCGCCCACGGGAGTCCGCAGTCTCGGTCGGGGTCCCGGCGTGGGCCTCGTACAGCTCGAACGCGTCGACGGTGGGCTTGGCGCGGGTGGCGTCACTCGAGTCCAGGACGTCCTCGACGAACTGGTCGTAGCCGCCGCCGTTGAGGATCACGAGCGACGCGTCGGTGATCTTGGCGGCGTCAGCGGGGCTGGCCTCGTACGAGTGCGGGTCGGCCGACGGTTCGGTGACGATCGAGGTGACCTCGAGACGGTCTCCGGCGACGGCCTGCGCGACGCTGCCCCACACATTGGTGGAGGCGACGACGCGGATCTGGCCGTCCGAGCCGGGCGAACTGCCGCAGGCGGTCAGCGTCACCGCGGCGATGGTCGCCCCGATGGCCGCGGCGGCCGCACGTAAAGCAGAGGACTCGCGGGACATGCGCACAACTCTCTCCTGGTCACGACTTCGATATCCGGGTGGGCCGGACCGGCCCTAAACGCTATTGGTAACCGTTTCCGTTTACACTTTAGCGGAAGTCTGCAGGTCGCGAACGCGCAGGTCTCGTCCCTTCCTGTCAAGGGCGGGTCCCAGTTCGCCCAGCAGCCCCCGAACCGCTACCGTCCCGTTATGCCAAGGTCTCGTCAGCCACGCCGCCAAGCCACCCTGGCGTCGCTCGCCGCCGAACTCAAGGTCTCGCGGACGACCGTCTCCAATGCGTACAACCGTCCCGACCAGTTGTCGGCGGAGCTACGTGAACGGGTGCTGCTCGCCGCCAAGCGGCGCGGCTACCCCGGCCCCGACCCGGTGGCCCGCTCGCTGCGCACTCGGCGCGCGGGTGCGGTCGGCCTGCTGCTCACGGAGGCACTCAGTTACTCGTTCCGCGATCCGGCCGCGATGAGCTTCCTGGCGGGACTTGCCGAATCGTGCGAGGCGGCGGGGCAGGGTCTGCTCCTCATCCCCGCCGGGCCCGGCCGGGACGAGGTCGACGCCGCCGCGGTGGTCCAGCAGGCCGGTGTCGACGGCTTCGTCGTGTACTCCGTCGCCGACGACGATCCCTACCTCGCCGCGGTGCGGGAACGGCACCTGCCGACCGTCATCTGCGACCAGCCGCGGGGGATGTCGGGGGCGTCGCTCGTCGGTATCGACGACCGCGGTGCGATGCGCAAGGTTGCCGACTATTTGATCTCCTTGGGACACAAGGAGATCGGCGTGCTGTGCATGCGGCTCGGCCGGGACCGCTCCGACGGCCTGGCGAAGGGGGAGCGACTGCACGCCCCGAACTTCCACGTCCAACGCGAGCGCATCGCCGGCGTCCGGGACGCGATGGCGGACGCCGGCCTGGATCCGGCGTCGCTCACCGTCGTCGAACGCTACGAGCACACCGCGCAGGCCGGGCACTCCGCGGCGGCGCAGGCGGTCGCGGTCAATCCCCGCATCACTGCACTGGTCTGCACCTCCGACGTCCTCGCCCTCGGCGCCCTGGACTGGGCGCGGTGCGAGGGCGTGGACGTCCCGGGCCGGCTGTCGATCACCGGTTTCGACGGCATCGAGGAGGCGCTCCGCGAGGGCCTGACCACGGTGCGCCAGCCGCAGGAGGACAAGGGCCGTCGCGCCGGCGCCATGCTGATGTCCGGCTCGGACTCCGGTGTCACGACCGTCGAGATGCTCGAGACCGAACTGGTGCGCGGGCACACCGCGGCCTCCCCGCCCGAGCCGTAGCACGGGCGGGACGACCGTACCCGCGTCAGCTCAGTCGGCAGTTCACGATCGCGGCATGCGGGCGCTCCCAGTACCCGCGCAGCAGTTCCTCCTTGGCGTCGGCCTCGGCCGAACGGAACCGGCCGTAGTCGATCCACTGCGTAATGGCGAAGCCGGCGGCGTGCATCGCCTCGTCGATACTCTCCCTCGTCCACACATATGCGGTCACCGTGTCCTCGTCGGACCCGGCGCCGTCCGGGCCGAACAGGTCGAGTTGCACCTCTCCGCCGTCGATGTCCGGGCCGACTGGCGTCAAGCGGAATCCGAACCGCTCGTAGTAGGCCGGATCGCGCACGTAGTCGGGATGGATCGGCAGGGTGACGAGTCGTCCTCCCGGGCGCAGCGGCTTGGCCATCTGCTCGCACATCACCCGCAATTCGTCCCTGGTCGTGGCGTACGGCAGCACGTAGACGGCGAGGACGAGATCGAACTGGCCGGCCAGGTCGTCCTCGAGATCGGAAGTGAAGTCGATGCCCAGTGGCTGTTCGGACTCGCGGGCCCGGGCGAACGCGAGCATGCCGTCCGAGACGTCGTAGCCGACTACCCGGCGAGCGCCCTTCTCCTTCAGCAATCGCGAGTACATGCCGTTCCCGCAACCGAAATCCAGTACATCTCGGTCGGACAGGTCCCCCAGCGCGGCGAGGAAGTTGGGGATCTCGAGGAAGCGGCGAAAGGGCCAATCGGCCATGTCCTCGTACAGATCCGGGAGCTGATCGAACTGACTCTGCATCTACGCACCTCATAAGCTCGAACAAACAGTGGCAATCGCGATTCTGGTGGACTACCGGCGGGTAGGTGACGTGAAGTTCGTCCCCCTCGTGTCGGATGTTCGATTCGACCCGATCTGGTCCCAGCGTCTCGGGTACCACGCAGCGAAGGTCCCTACCGGAGCCTATTTCCGGTAGGGACCTTCGAGTTCTGTTGGCGCACTGCAGGTTCGATGATCCTCGCCCGGGCGTGTCGTCGAGGACCCGGGCGGGATCCCAGGGGGGTGGGCCTACCGCTTTGCGTCCGCGCTCAGCAGCTGCGCGCACCGCAGCAGACCGAGGTGGCTGTACGCCTGCGGGTGGTTGCCCAGGGAACGCTCGGCCACCGGGTCGTACTCCTCGGCCAGCAGCCCGGTGGGGCCGGCGGCGCTCACCAACTGCTTGAACAAGGCCTCCGCATCGGACCGCTGACCGATCAGCAGGTACGCCTCCACCAACCAGGCGGCACACAGGTGGAACCCGCCCTCCGTGCCGGGTAGGCCGTCGTCGTGGTGGTAGCGGTACACCGTCGAGCCGCTGCGCAGTTCGGCCTCCGTCGCGACGACCGTCGCGGCGAACCGCTCGTCCTCGGCATCGATCAGCCCCGACAGCCCGATGTGCAGTGTCGCGGCGTCGAGGTCGGTGCCGTCGTAGGCCGCGGTGTACGACTCGACGTCCGCGTTCCAGCCCTTCTCGGTCACTTCCTCGGCGATCTCGTCACGCAGCGCCGCCCACGTCTCGCGCGGCCGACGGCCGAAGGTTTCGGCCAGAGTGAGGGCACGGTCGACGGTGAGCCAGCCCATCACCTTCGAGTACACGTGGTGCCGGGGGTTGTCGCGGATCTCCCAGATGCCGTGGTCGGGTTCGCTCCAGCGGCGCTCGACGGCCTCGACCATCGCGGACACGAGTTCCCAGTCGCGGTCGGTGAGCGCGTCGGTTCCGGTGATGCCCTTCTTCTCTCGGGCCACGGCCAGGTTGGAGATCAGGTCGACGATGGGGCCGAACACGTCCAGTTGAACCTGCTGGTTCGCGGCGTTGCCGACGCGCACCGGACGGGATCCCGCATAGCCGGGCAGCGAATCGATCACCGCCTCCGGCGGCAAGCCGGTTCCGTACAGCGTGTAGAGCGGGTGCAGGCGCTCCGGGCCGTGCAGCGTCTCGAGCACGCCGTGCACCCACTCGAGGTAGTTCTCGGCTTCCTCGAGCGATCCGAGGCTCACCAGCGCGGACGCCGTCAGCGCCGCGTCACGCAGCCAGCAGTAGCGGTAGTCCCAGTTGCGGACGCCGCCGATCTCCTCGGGCAGCGACGTCGTGGCCGCCGCGAGGATCGAACCGCTCGGCGCGTGCACCAGCCCGCGCAGCGTGAGAGCCGACCGCTTCATCAGGTCCGGCTTGAGCGGAGGCAGGTCGAGCGTGTCCACCCAGTCTCGCCAGTACGATTCGGCGATCTCCCGGCGTTCCGGTTCCGAGAGCTGCGAAGGGCTCAGATCCTCGGTGCCGCAACGAAGTTCGAGAACGATCGGACCCTGCGAGGGGTCGACGACCGCGAACGCGGTTTGCTGGGTGCCGTCGGTGGTGATGTTCCAGCGGACGCCGGGGGAGCGCAGCACCATCGGTTCGTTGGTGCCGAACACCCGCAGCCCGTCGACGTCGGGCTCGAGCGACACCGGAACCTGACCGAACTCCGGTCGGGGCGCGAAGCTGACGACCGCCTTCGCGCGGCCGGTGATGACGCGGGTGAGGTCGGTGCGGCTCGGCTGGACGTCGTGCGGCAGGTAGTCGGTGACCGTGAGGCTGGCCCAGCGGGTCTGCACCGTCATGGTGCCGTCGAGGTACTGCTGGCTCAGCGGTAGCGCCGCGCGCTGCGGGCCCACACTGAAATGCCCGGCTTCGGTGCCGCCCAGGAGATGTGCGAACACGGCGGCCGAGTCGGGTTCGGGATGGCACAGCCACGTCATGTTCGCGTCGGGCGTGATGAGCGCGACCGAGCGCGGGCTGGCCAGCATCGTCAGCCGCTCGATGGGCGGGGCGTCCGCGCCGGATAGCCACGTGCGGCGCTCCTCGAGCAGGAACGCCAGTGCGGCCGCGACGTCCTCGGTGGAGTCGACCCGGTACTGGGCGAGCGTGTCGTTCCCGCCGACCTTGATGCCGACGTCCGGGCCCTGAAGTCGCGCGAACGCCTTCTCGTCGGTGACGTCGTCACCGAAGAACACGGCGGCGGTCGCGCCCTCCTGGTGGCGGAGGATGTCGAGTGCGTTGCCCTTGTCGGTGGCGATGACGGCGAGTTCGACGACCGCCTTGCCCTCGGTGACCTGCACGCCGGTCCACAGTGCGGCCTCGGCGTGCACCGCGGCGAGCGCCTTCGCGCCCACCTCGGGGCTGGCGTTGCGCACGTGCAGCGCCGCGCTCGCCGGCTTGGTCTCGACGGTCACGCCGGGGTGCAGGTCTGCGATCCGGGACAGCTCCGAAGTGATCTCGCGCAGCAGCTTGCGGGCGTTCGCGTCGATCGCGTGGATGAATCCGACGTCGAACTCCGAGCCGTGGCTGCCGACCAACTGCACCTCGACCGGCAGCCGGGACAGCGTCGCGAGGTCCTTGAGGGCACGCCCGGAGATGACCGCGGCGGTGGTGGCGGCGAGTCCGGCGAGGGCGCGCAGGGCGCGCACCGACTCGGCGTGCGGATACGCCTTTTCCGGGTCGTTGACGATGGGCGCCATCGTGCCGTCGTAGTCGGACGCCACCAGCAGGCGCGGGGTCCGGGCCACGGTGGACAGGGCCCGGCGGAGTTCGATCGGCAGATCCAGAGCGCTCACAGTGTCAAACCTAAGCGATCAGCGCCGCGCTGGCGCGTCGCGATGGTCAGGAGAGTGCCGTCGGTCGCTCAGACGGGGGTCTTGGACCCGTCGCCGAGGAGCAGTTCGACGGTGAGTTCCAGGCGCTTCGCGACATCGGTCGCCGAGGAGCGGCGGGTGAGCCACGCCACCAGATTCGACAGCCACACGTCGCTGATGACGCGCGCGATCGCGAGTTCCTCCTCGGTGGGGACGCCGTCGGTCATGGCGCGCGCGAAGAGCGTGTCCATGAGCTTGCCGACCTGATCGACCTCCGCGGCCGCCGACGCGTCGGCGAACATGAACGCCCGGGTCATGGCCTCGGTGAGCAGCGGATCACGCTGCATCGCCTTGGTGATCTGGCCCAGGATCAGCTGCATCCGCTCGAGCGGGCTGCGGCCCGGAGGGATCTTGCCCTTCGACTCGATCCGCTCGAACTCGCGCGCGAGGGCCGACACCAGCAGGTGCACCTTCGAGGGGAAGTAGCGGTACAGCGTGCCCACAGCGACGTCCGCACGCTCGGCGACGGCACGCATCTGGACGGCCTCGTAACCGCCCTTGGATGCCAGGGCGAGCGTGGCGTCGAGGATCCTCTTGCGGCGCTCGCGCTGAGCGTTGGAGCTGAGATCGTCGTCGCTGAGGGTCGAGACCGGACCCCCGGCAGAACGGGATCGAGATGAGGTGGTCATCGACAGTTTCCTTCACGCCTTGACTCTTGACGGCCGAACATATTAGAACACGTTCTAGATGAAAATGTCATCCATGAGAGGCGGGTAGCCGTTGTGACAATCGCCACGACCGACGAACAGAAGGCCGTCCAGGAGTCGATTCAGGCGTGGGCCCGCTCCGCGACCCCGGTCGCCATTTTACGCGAGGGACCTGCCGATTTCTGGCGTCAGTCGTGGCCGTCGATGGCCGATCTGGGGCTGTTCGCGGTGGGTGTCCCCGAGTCGGTCGGCGGTGTCGGCGGTCAGATCGTCGACCTTGCCGCGATGTTGGAACAGGCCGCAACCGAACTCGTGGGCGGCCCGATTCTCCCGACCGCGCTCGCCGGCCTGGTGCTCGGCCGCAGCGCGGGCGCTGCCGCGAAGCAGTGGGCCGGCCGGATCGCGGAGGGCGATCTGCCGGTGTCCGTCGTGCTCGACGCCGCGGCGCTCTCCGCCGCCTCGGACGCCGACGGTGGACTGGTCCTCAGCGGCGACGCGGGCAACGCCCTGGGCGGTGAGCCGGGTGTCGCGGTGCTCGTGCCGGTTCGGACCGGCGACTCCGCCGGCGGCACGGCGTGGTGCCTGGTCGACGGCGGCGCGCCGGGGCTGACGGTCGAGCCGCTCGACATCCTCGACAAGAGCCGCGCCACCGCACGGGTGCGCTGCGACGGCGTCGTCGTGTCGCCGGACCGCATCGTCACCGGCGTCGCGCCGGAACTGGTGCGCGACCTCGCCGCCACGCTGATCGCGGCGGAGGCGGCCGGTGTGGCGGGCTGGACCCTGCGGACCGCGGTCGAGTACGCCAAGATCCGCGAGCAGTTCGGCAAGCCGATCGGCTCCTTCCAGGCGATCAAGCACCTGTGCGCCGAGATGCTGTGCCGCGTCGAGCAGGCGCGGGCCGTCGCGTGGGATGCGGCCGTCGCGGCCGAGGACGCGCTGCCGGACCCCGACGCCGGTCATTCCGGTGCGTCCGAACTGCCGATCGCCGCGGCCGTCGCCGGGGCCGTCGCGCTGGACGCGGCCGTCCAGAACGCCAAGGACTGCATCCAGGTCCTCGGCGGCATCGGATTCACGTGGGAGCACGACGCGCACTTCTACCTGCGTCGCGCGGTCTCGAACAAGCAGTTCCTCGGCGGCAGCAACGTCTGGCGCGCCCGGGTGACCGAGCTGACCCGGGCCGGGTCGCGCCGTCACCTGACGATCGACCTGTCGGAACTCGAGTCCGAGCGGACCGCGATCCGCGACGAGGTCGCCGCCCTCGCGGCGGTGCCGGAGGCCGAGCGCCGCGTCGCGGTCGCCGAGTCGGGATACGCCGCGCCGCACTGGCCGCGGCCCTACGGGCGCGGTGCGAGCGCCGCCGAGCAGATCCTCGTCGCCGAGGAGATGGCCGCCGCCGGTGTCGACCGTCCCGACCTGGTCATCGGCTGGTGGGCGGTGCCCACCGTCCTCGAGCACGGCAGCCCCGAGCAGATCGAGCGGTTCGCGCTGCCGACGCTGCGCGGCGAGATCACGTGGTGCCAGCTGTTCAGCGAGCCCGGCGCGGGCTCGGACCTGGCGTCGCTGCGGACCACCGCGGAGAAGGTCGACGGCGGCTGGAAGCTCAACGGCCAGAAGGTGTGGACGTCGCTCGCCCGCGAGGCCGACTGGGGCATCTGCCTGGCCCGCACCGACAAGGACGCCCCGAAGCACAAGGGCATCACGTACTTCCTG
This sequence comes from Prescottella agglutinans, assembly GCF_004011865.1. Lineage (GTDB taxonomy): Bacteria > Actinomycetota > Actinomycetes > Mycobacteriales > Mycobacteriaceae > Prescottella > Prescottella agglutinans. Next base: position 108,473 of record NZ_RKLP01000010.1, read on the forward strand.
CTCGACATGCGCACCGCGGGCATCCGGATCTCGCCGCTGCGGGAGATCACCGGTGACGCGCTGTTCAACGAGGTGTTCCTCGACGACGTGTTCATCCCGGACGAGTGCGTCGTGGGGCCGGTGAACGGCGGCTGGAAGCTCGCCCGCACCACCCTGGCGAACGAGCGGGTCGCGATGAGCGGTGGATCCTCGCTCGGCAAGGCCGTCGAGGAACTCCTCGAGCTGGCGGGCGAGCCGGACGCCGTGACCGCCGACCACCTGGGTGCGCTGATCTCGGAGGCGCTCGTCGGGTCGTTGCTCGAGCTGCGGACGACGCTGCGTCAGCTCGACGGCCAGGACCCCGGGCCGGCGTCGAGCGTGCGCAAGCTCGTCGGTGTACGCAACCGTCAGGGTGTCGCGGAGTTCGCCGTCGAACTCGCGGGCGAGGCCGGCTGGGTCGAGGGTCCACTCACCCGGGAGTTCCTCAACACGCGGTGCCTGTCGATCGCGGGCGGCACCACGCAGATCCTGCTCACGGTCGCGGCCGAGCAACTCCTCGGGCTGCCGCGCGGCTGACATTCGGGACGGGGCCCGGCCCCACGAGAACAGAGGTGAACGTGTTCTCGTGGGGCCGGGCCCTTTCTTCGCTAAGCTGCAGGTGATACAACAAGAACACGTTCTAAATCGTAGGCGGGATTGGCAGCGTGGATTTCACTCTGGATCAGACTCAAGAAACGGTGGCGGAGATCGTCGTGGGCCTGTTGGCCCGCGAGCACACCGATCCCGCCGACACCGGTGGCTTCAGCCCCGAGCTGTGGCAGGCGCTCGCGAAGGCGGACCTGCTCTCGCTCGCGGTGCCCGAGCGACTCGAAGGCGACGGGCTGGGCGTGCTCGAGGTGGCGACGATGCTCACCGAGATCGGACGCGGTGCCGCGCCCGTTCCGGCGCTCGCGACCCTCGGCTTCGGCGTCCTCCCGGTGCTCGCGCTCGGCTCCACCGAGCAGCAGGACGCGCTGCTCGACGGTGTCGCGGCCGGCCGGGTGCTCACCGCGGCGCTCGCCGAGCAGGGCGCCGCGTTCCCGGCACAGCCGTCGACCACCGCCGTGGCGGACGGCGCCGACGTCGTGGTGACCGGACTCAAGATCGCCGTTCCGTTCGCGGACATCGCGCACCGCATCCTGGTGCCCACCGACGCCGGCGTGGTGCCGGTGGCCCCGGACGCGCCGGGCGTCACGCTCACCAAGAGCGCGACTTCGGCGGGGGGACCGGAGTTCACGGTCCGGTTGGACGCGGTGCGCGTCCCGGCCGCCGACGTCCTCGGCGGCGGGCTCGACGGTGTCGCAGCGCTCAACCGGATCGCACTCGCGAGCATCGGTGCGTACGCAGACGGCCTGCTGGCCGGTGCCACCGGCCTGGCGGCCGACCACCTCACCACGCGTGAGCAGTTCGGCAAGCCGCTCGCCGCCTTCCAGGCGGTGGCCCAGCAGATCGCGGACGTCTACGTCACGTCCCGGACGCTGCACGTCTCGGCGCTCGCGTCGGCGTGGCGGGTGTCCGAGGGCCTCGACGCCGCAGACGATCTCGACGTGCTGGCGTACTGGATCGCGACCGAGGTCCCGGCGGCGATGCGGACACTGCACCACCTGCACGGCGGCATCGGCGTGGACGTCACGTACCCGATGCACCGCTACTTCTCGATTGCCAAAGACCTGGCGCGCCTGGTCGGCGGCGCCTCGTACCGACTCGACCTCGTGGGGGCCCGGTGTTCATCGATCTGACACCCGAGCAGCGTGAGCTGCAGGCGGAACTGCGCCGCTACTTCTCCGGACTGATCTCGCCGGCCGAGGCCGAGATCATGCTGACCGAACGGCATGGACCCACCTACCGCGAGGTCATCCGCCGGATGGGCAAGGACGGCTGGCTCGGTGTCGGCTGGCCGGTCGAGTTCGGTGGCCGCGGTTTCGGCGAGATCGAGCAGCAGATCTTCGTCAACGAGGCTGTGCGCGCGGACGTTCCGCTGCCGTCGGTCACGCTGCAGACGGTCGGCCCGACGCTGCAGGTCTACGGAACCGAGGAGCAGAAGCGCAAGTTCCTGCCGGCGATCCTCGCCGGCGAGGTGCACTTCGCGATCGGCTACTCCGAGCCGGACGCCGGTACCGACCTGGCGGCGCTGCGCACCACCGCAGTGCGCGACGGCGACGAGTACGTCGTCAACGGCCAGAAGATCTTCACCACCGGCGGCCACGACGCCGACTACATCTGGCTCGCGGTCCGCACCGGCGACGCCGAGTCCCGGCACCGCGGCATCTCGATCCTGATCGTCGACACCAAGGATCCGGGATTCACCTGGACCCCGATCATCACCGCCGACGGTGCCCACCACGTCAACGCCACCTACTACACCGACGTCCGGGTTCCGGCGAGCATGCTCGTCGGCGAGGAGAACAAGGGCTGGAAGCTCATCACGACGCAGCTCAACCACGAGCGCGTCATGCTCGGGCCGGCCGGCCGCGTCGCGGGCCTGTACGAGAAGGTCTACGACTGGGCCGCGAAGCGGGACCTGTTGGGCCTGCCCGACGTCCGTCGCGGACTCGGCGAGATCCATGCGACGTACCGCCTCAACGAACTGCTCAACTGGCAGGTCGCGGCCGCCACCGGCGACGTCGACATCGCCGACGCGTCGGCCACCAAGGTCTTTGCGACCGAACGCATCCAGCGAGTGGGCCGGATCGCGGACGAGATCGTCGGCGCGCACGGCGACCCGGGCGACCCCGAGACCGCGGCGCTCATGCGGTGGCTCGACGTCCAGGTGAAGCGCAACGTCGTCATCACGTTCGGTGGCGGCGTCAACGAGGTCATGCGCGAACTCATCGCCGTGGCCGGACTGGGATTGCCGAAGGTGCCGCGATGACCGAACAGGACACGACCGCACAGATTCTCGCGGGTGCGGAGCAGGTCAAGGCCGGCGGCGCGAGCAAGCCTCGCGCCGGCCGCGACCCGATCAACATGCCGATGATCCGGAACTGGCTCGAGGCGATCGGCGACGAGAACCCGATCTACGTGGACGACGACGCTGCCAAGGCGGCGGGCCACGGCGGGATCGTCGCGCCGCCCGCGATGGCACAGGTGTGGACCATGCGTGGTCTCGGTGCCGTCCGCGAGGAGGACGATCCGCTGGGCCGGATGACGCAGATCCTCGACGACGCCGGCTACACGTCGGTGGTCGCGACCAACTGCGACCAGATCTACCACCGCTACCTCCGTCCCGGCGAGGAGGTGACCATCGAGTCGACCCTCGAGGACGTCGTCGGCCCCAAGAAGACCGGGCTCGGCGAGGGATGGTTCTTCACGACCCGCAACCTGTGGAAGGTCGGCGACGAGGTGGTCGCCGAGATGCTGTTCCGCATCCTGAAGTTCGCGCCGCCGGCAAAGACGCAGCAGGCGCCGGTCGTGGCCGAGAGTGCCTCGGTTCCGGCGGATCTCGATCCGTCGCGCATGCTGCGACCGACACCGTCGCGGGACACCCAGTTCTTCTGGGACGGCGTGGCCGCGCACGAGTTGCGGATCCAGCAGCGCCCCGACGGCTCGCTGCAGCACCCGCCGGTGCCGGCGCTGTGGAAGGACAAGACCGAGACGACCGACTACGTCGTCGCGTCCGGTCGCGGCACCGTCTTCAGCTTCGTCGTCCACCACGCGCCGAAGGTGCCGGGTCGTTCCCTGCCGTTCGTCGTGGCGCTCGTCGAGCTCGAGGAGGGCGTGCGCATGCTCGGCGAGCTGCGCGACGTCGAGCCGTCCGAGATCTCGGTCGGCATGCCGGTGCAGGCCCAGTTCCTGGACTTCCCGGGCGATGACGAGACCGGTAACGAGCCCTGGACGCTGTACGCGTGGCGTCCGGTGAAGGAGTCGTAGATGACCAGCGCACTCGACATCTCCGTCGGCGACAAGCTGCCGGGCCTCTCGATCCACGGAGATCCCACGTTCATCGTCTCGACGGCGTTGGCCACCAGAGACTTCCAGGACGTGCACCACGACCGGGACAAGGCGCAGCAGCGCGGGTCGAAGGACATCTTCGTCAACATCCTCACCGACACCGGGCTGGTGCAGCGGTTCGTCACCGACTGGGCGGGCCCCCGCGCGCGGATCACGTCGATCAAGCTGCGCCTGGGTGTGCCGTGGTACGCGTACGACACGCTGAACCTCTCCGGTGAGGTCGTCGCCGCCGAGGACGGCATGGTGACCGTCAAGGTGGTCGGCACCGACAGCCTGGGCGACCACATCACGTCCACGGTAACCCTCGTCATGAACGGAGACGACGCATGAGCGGGCTGTCCGGCAAGGCCGCGATCGTCGGCATCGGCGCCACCGACTTCTCGAAGGACTCGGGGCGCAGCGAACTCCGTCTCGCCGCCGAGGCGGTCCAGGCCGCGCTCGACGACGCGGGGCTGAAGCCGTCGGACGTCGACGGTCTGACGTCGTTCACGATGGACACCAACACCGAAGCGGCCGTTGCCCGTTCGGTCGGTATTCCGAACCTGAAGTTCTTCAGCCGCATCCACTACGGCGGCGGCGCGGCGTGCGCCACCATCCAGCAGGCGGCGATGGCCGTGGCGACGGGTGTCGCGGACGTCGTGGTGGCCTACCGGGCGTTCAACGAGCGTTCGGGTGCACGCTTCGGTCAGGTCAATGCCGGGCTGGTGCAGCAGGTGAATTCGTCGGGCACCGACAACGCGTTCTCCTACCCGCACGGGTTGGGGACGCCGGCGTCGTTCGTGGCGATGGTCGCGCAGCGGTACATGCACGTATACGGCGCCACCAGTGAGGATTTCGGTCGCGTCGCGGTTGCCGACCGCAAGCACGCGGCCACCAACCCGAAGGCGTTCTTCTACGGCAAGCCGATCACCCTCGAGGACCACCAGAACTCGCGCTTCATCGCCGAACCGCTGCATCTGCTGGACTGCTGCCAGGAGTCCGACGGCGGCATCGCGATCGTCGTCACCTCGCCTGAGCGGGCCAAGGATCTGCCGAACAAGCCGGCGATCATCGCGGCGGCCGCGCAGGGCAGCGGGCCGGACCAGTACATCATGACCAGCTACTACCGCGACGGCCTGACCGGTCTACCGGAGATGGGTCTGGTCGGCGACCAGTTGTGGCAGCAGTCGGGTCTGCGGCCGTCGGACATGCAGACCGCCGTGCTGTACGACCACTTCACCCCGTACGTACTGATGCAGCTCGAGGAACTCGGCTTCTGCGGTCGCGGCGAGGCCCGCGACTTCATCGCCAACGGCGCCGTCGAACTGGGCGGCCGGCTCCCGATCAACACCCACGGCGGCCAGCTGGGTGAGGCCTACATCCACGGCATGAACGGCATCGCCGAGGGCGTCCGCCAGATCCGCGGCACCTCCGTCAACCAGGTGCCCGACGTCGAGAACGTGCTCGTCACCGCCGGAACCGGCGTTCCCACTTCGGGACTCGTGTTGAGCGTGTAAGACCGGCCGCCGAAACGCGCGCGCCGTTCCTGGTCCCCGTCGACCGCCGATCTCGCATCGGCCGTCGGCGGGGACTGCGTGGTTTCGGGTGTTGTCGACAGGGGTGGGGGCGGCTCACCCTCTACGTGGTCACCGGGGAATCAGGGTGGACGAGGGCGTGCCTCGTCACTGTATGGTCGGGCCCGGAACTGAATAGAGCTACGAATCAGGCGGGGGACGATGCCGAAGATTGCTGAGCGACTGACGAAACTGACCATGGGGATGGCCGCAGTGCTGGTCGGTCTGACGACGGCCGCCTCGCCGGCCGCGGCGCAGGAGAGTGGTGAATCGGGTTCGCGGTACGCGCCGACCATGCTCATCCTCGACGCGTCCGGGTCCATGCAGCGTCCCGATCCCGCGGGCACGATGATGGATGCAGCCAAGAAGGCGGTCCACACGTTCGTCGATGCAGCGCCGCTCGACTCGCAGGTGGGACTGACGGTGTACGGGACCGGCACCGGCAGTGACGAGGCCGAGAAGGCTGCGGGCTGTCGTGACATCCAGGTGCTGCACAAGGCGGATCGCCTCGACAGAGCCGCACTCGGCAGTGCGGTCGACGGTGTCCGGGCGAGCGGATGGACGCCGATGGGCAATGCGTTACGGGAGGCCGCCGCAGCCATGCCGAGCTCGGGACCGCGCTCGATCGTGCTGGTCTCCGATGGTGAGGACACCTGTTCGCCACCCGAACCCTGTGAGGTTGCCAGGGAATTGAAATCACAGGGCGTCGATCTGGTGATGCACGCGATCGGCTTCGCGGTCGACAGCGCCGCCCGCGCCCAGCTCACGTGCATGGCGCAGGCGACCGGGGGCACCTACACCGACGCCGCGGACGGACCGGCTCTGGAACGAATTCTGCCGAGAGTCACCGCAGCCGCGCTGCGCAACTACGAGTCGGCCGGTACCCGGATCGTCGGAACTGCCGAGTACGACAGCGCGCCGGTGGCGCGGCCGGGACAGCACCTGGACACGATCGGGCAGAAGGAATCTCGCTACTACGCGGTCGACGTCCCGGACGGGGCCACCGCCTACTTCAGCGGAACCATCTCCTTTCCCCGTGTACCCGACGTTCCCAGCGTCGAGGACATGAATGTCCTGAGCCTGCGGGTGTACGGCAGGGACGGCCGAGACTGCAACGAGTACGAATTCGAGCAGGTGACGAATTCGAGCGACGGCGCGGCGCTGACGGTCGCCACGCAATTCGACGGGGCGACGAAGAAGGGCAGCGTCGCCGACACGTGCAAGGGCGGTGGACGCTACTACTTCGCACCGACCTGGGACAGGGTCTCCCGCGGGGTGCCGGAACGGTTGCCGATCGAGCTGCTCGTCGGAATCGAACCCGCCGCAACCGATCCCGGTCCCGCAGCGGCCACGACGCCGACCGTCTTCACCGAACCCGTCGGCGCCGGGACCCCTGCCGTCGGAGGCGGATCCTTCAACATCGCCACCGAGCTCGACGGGAGCGGCCGCTACACCGACACCCTCCAGACCGGCGAGTTCGTGTTCTACAAGGTCGAACTGGACTGGGGCCAGGGACTGGCGTATCGCGTGCACTACGACGCGAACGGTGGCCGCGGCGTGGAGAACGTCTCGAACATTCAGTCCGTGCTCTATGCCCCGACTCGTGAGGAGATCGACCGGGACTTCGGGGCGTACACCGGCGCCGACGCCGTGTTGCCGGCCAACGAACCGGCTTTCGCCACGGTACCGATTCGCTACGGCAACCGAACGTCCGACGTCCTCGAGACCCGCCGGCAAAGCATGCCGGGGTGGTACTACATCGCCGTGAAGGTGGGCTCCACCGCGGCCGGGGGCGACAAGCGGCCGGTGTCGATCCGTCTGGACCTGACCGTGAGCGGGACACCCGAAGCCGGTCCCGCGTACTCGACCGCGTTCGCGGACGGGATCTTCGGAGAGAACGCTGCCACCGCCCCCGCCGAGGGCAAGGCCTCCGATGATCCTGCCGAGGGCGCCGCGGCAGCCGATGCCGCCGGCGATGTCGCGGCACCTGCGGGCGCGCCCGCCTCGTCTTCGATCACGGGTGTCTTCATTGCTGTTGCCGCAGCGGTGGTCGTTCTGTGCGGTATCGGTGGCTGGCTCGTGGTCCGAACGCGACGCAGGTAGCCCTTGCTACCCGTGCGCCTTTCTGGTGGTTCCTCCCACCGGAAAGGCGCACGGGCGCGAAGTGCCTAGTGCGTCGCCAGCGCCACCCGCCGCCGCTCGTCGGCGGTTTCCGGACGGCCGTCGCCCGGCAGGTCGACGCGGACGTGGTGCAGGCGTCCGGTGAACGCGAAGCGGCCCACGATGTCGTCGCACACCGGGCTGCCGCGGTTGACGCCGATGTCGAGTTGTTCGTTCATGCTGAAGATCGCGCGTGTCGTCTGCTCGACGCGGGCGCTGCCCACCTCGACCCCGTCGACGGACAGCCGGGCGGTGCCGCCGAGGCCGATACCGCCACCGTCGTAGTCGAATTCGAGGCTGACCTCTCGGGTGTCCGCCGTCAGTTCGACGTCCGGTCGAACGAAGGTGCGGCCGCCGCCGCTGAAGTTGTAGCAGAACACCGGCTTCGAGTCGGCGACGTACAGTGCCAGACCACCGAAATGTCCGCCGAGGCTCGCCAGCACACCCTCGCACGGCTCGCCGCCGGTCTCGAGCGACGCCGTGATCACGTAGGAGCGGTTGAAGAACGGCGGTGCCGCCTTCTCCGGCAGGCCGTGCATGTGCGGGTACAGGGTGATGCTGGTGCGGCCCCGCAGTGGGTGCGGCGGGCGGTCCTGCGGTGCAGCGTTTCTCGTCACGGTGCGATCGTCGAGTGGCAGCACCTGGTAGCGGGCGGCCTCGACCAGGAACTTCTGCTTGAGCTCCTCGAGCTTCTCGGGGAACTCGGCGGCGAGGTCGCGCGCCTGCGACCAGTCGACGCTTGTGTCGTACAGTTCCCACCGATCCTCGTCGAAGGTGGGCAGTTTCAGCCCGTACGTGGCCATCAGCCACGGTGCCCGGTGCAGGGTCACCGCCGTCCATCCGTGGTGGTAGATGCCGCGGTTGCCGTAGATCTCGAAGTACTGCGTGGTGTGCCGGTCCGTCGCGTCGGCGTCGGTGAACGTGTAGTTCATCGCGACACCCTCCATCGGCTTCTGCGGTACGCCGTCGACGGTGTGCGGCGCCGGGACGCCCGCCGCCTCCAGGATCGTCGGGGTGATGTCGACGCAGTGATGCCACTGGTGGCGGAGTCCGGTCTCGCTGATTCCGTTGGGCCAGTGCGCGATCAGCCCGTTGCGGGTGCCGCCGTAGTGCGATGCCGCCTGCTTCGCCCACTGGTAGGGGGTGTCGAGCGCCAACGCCCACGACGCGGGGTAGTGCGGATAGCTCGTCGGGGTGCCCAGCTCGTCGAACCGCTCGAGCACCTCGGCGGTGGTCTGCTTGTAGCCGTTGAGCCCGGCGAGGTAGTTGAACGAGCCCTCCATGCCGCCCTCGGCGGAGGCGCCGTTGTCGCCGAGCATGTACAGCACGAGCGTGTTGTCGAGCGCACCCAGTTCCTGCAGCCGGTCGACGAGCCGGCCGACCTGGTCGTCGGTGTGCTCGAGGAACGCCGCGTACAGCTCCATCAGACGGGCGGAGACCTTCTTCTGGTCGTCGTCCAGCTCGTCCCAGTGCGGCAGATCGCCCGACCACGGCGCCAGTTCGGTCTCCGGCGGGACCACCCCGAGCTGCTTCTGCCGTTCGAGCGTGATCTCCCGCTGCCGGTCCCAGCCGTGGTCGAACTCGCCCCGGTACTTGTCGAGATAGCTGTCGGGTACCTGCAGCGGCGCGTGGCACGCACCGAACGGCAGGTAGCAGAACCACGGCTTGTCCGGGTCCATCGTCCCGACCGACTCGATCCACTCGATCGCACGGTCCACCAGGTCCTCCGACATGTGGTAGCCCTCCTCGGGTGTGCACGGCGGATCGACGACGGTGAAGTCCCGGTACAGGACGGGGGAGAACTGGTCCGACTCGGCGCCGAGGAAGCCGTAGAACCGGTCGAACCCTTCCCGGGTGGGCCAGCGGTCGAACGGTCCGGCCTCGCTGATCTCCCACGTCGGCGTCTGGTGCATCTTGCCGAACGCGCCCGTCGCGTATCCGTTGCCCTGCAGGACGCGGGCCACCGTCGCCGCCGAGTCGGGTCGGGTGCCGTTGTAACCCGGTGCTGCCGTGGCCTGTTCGGCGATGACGCCGAAGCCGACGCTGTGGTGGTTGCGGCCGGTCAGGGTCGCGGCCCGGGTCGGCGAGCACAGCGCCGTGGTGTGGAAGCGGGTGTACTTGACGCCGTCGGCGGCCAGGCGTTCCGCAGTGGGGGTGCGGCACGGGCCGCCGAACGCCGACGGGGCGCCGAAGCCGACGTCGTCGAGCATCACCAGCAGGACGTTGGGGGCGCCGACCGGCGGGCGGACCGGTTGCGGCCGGGTGAACGGTTCCTGCTGGTTGCGATAGTCGACCGCGGTCGAGACCGCAGGTTCGGTGCGGACGATGGGAATCGAGTGGCGGTTCATGGTGCACCTCTCTGGGCGGTGGAACAGGGGAGGGTACAGGCTGCGCCTTGACCCTTAAAGCGATGACTTACTACTCTCTCGGCGTGTCGAACCCTGGAAACGCGAAAAGCGCCATGATCGAAGTCGCCGAGCGCATGTTTGCCGAACGCGGCATCGACGGCGTGTCGATGCGCGACGTCGCGGCGGCCGCCGGCCAGAAGAACAACTCGGCCGTGCAGTACCACTTCGGTGGGCGGGACGGTCTCGTGCTCGAGGTGTTCCGGCGCCGCATGCAGGAGATCAACCGCAACCGCGCGGCGTTCCTCGCGGATCTGGACGAGGAGGGCCGCGGCGGCGACGTGCGCGCCCTCGTCGAGGCCGTCGTCGTGCCCCTCGCGGACTACCTCCGGACCTCGGGCACCGACTCCTACTACGCGCAGTTCATCGCCCGGGTCTCCCCGTCGGTCGACATCCTGAACCCCGATCTGTCCGAGGTCACCGAGGCCAGTCGCGAGGTGTCCGGTCGGCTGATGCGCGCGCTCGACCACCTGCCGCGCCGCGTCGCCGTGATCCGGGTGGACCTGATGCTGAACATGGCGGTGTCGGCACTCGCGGTGTTCGAGCAGCGTCGCAACAGCGGGAATCCCGTGGTGGACGCGGACTTCGACGAGACCGTGCGTCATCTGATCGACATGTCGGTAGGGGCGTTGGAGGCTCCGGAGTCCACCTCGGCCTGATCGTCGGGTGTTTGCGACACCAGACCGCCGGTGGCGGGCCGGCGTCCGTGCTTCATCACGAGCGCGACGACGATGCCGACGAGGCCCACCGCCCCCGCGTAGAGGAAGCCGCGCGAGATCGCCTCGTCCGCATAGAGGACCGCGTGCGTCTTCGGGTTGACCGCCTGCACGTGATGCGACATGACGACGCCGGTGACGGTGACCGCGACCGCCGAGCACAGTTGCATCGTCACGCCCGCGATCGCGGTGCCCACACCGCTCGTCTCCGGCGGCAGCGAGTCCTGCACCAGGTTGGCGTTGGACGAGTGCAGGAATCCCACCGCGAAACCCGCGATCGCGCTCAGCAGCGCCACCTGCCACTGCAGCGTCAGCAGTTCGCTGCCGAGGTACATGGTGATGAGGAAGAAGACTCCGGACGCGAGCAGCACCTGCCGTGCCCCGATTCGCTTGGCGAGGTAGCCGCCCAGCGGACCGGCGAGCATCGCCATGATCCCGAGCGGGCAGGTCCACAGCGCGTACTGGGTGGCGGAAAGGCCGGCGCCGTAGGAGATCCCGGAAAGTCCGGCGGGGGTCTGCAGGAGGGTCGGCATCAGCATCGAGTGCGCGTTCATCATGTAGGCGAGTCCGGTGACCGCCAGGATCGTCGGGCCGAACTTGCGGCCGAAGAGGATCTTCAGGTCGATGAGCGGATGCGGTGCGACGCGCTGCCACGCGACGAACGCCACGAGCATCACGACGCCCGCGAGCAGGAGACCGCGGGTGCTCGTCGCGGACCAGCCCCACGAACTGCCCTTCGTGATGCCGAGGAGCAGGACCGCGACGCCGGGGCCGAGCAGCGCCGTGCCGAGGTAGTCCACCGGGCGATCGGTGCGCACCGGGCTCTCCGGCACCACCGCCCAGTACACGGGGATCAACACGGCGAGGTAGATCGCCATGAACCAGAAGATCCCGTGGAAGCCGAATCCGTCGATCAGCCACCCGGCGATGAACGGTCCCGCGACCGCGGACATCCCGATGCCGGTCGCGACCATGCCCAGTGCGACGGGCACGAAGTCCCGCGGCATGATGTCGCGCACCAGGCTGTACGAGAGGGCGACGATGCCGACGAGCACGCCCTGCATCGCCCGGCCGGCGAGCAGGACGGCGAACGAGGTCGCCGTCGCGCACACGACACTGCCGAGTACGAAGACGACGGCCAGGCCGAGGATCACGCGCTTCTTCCCGAGCTTGTCCGACGCCTTGCCGATGAGCGGCATGAGCGTCGCACCGGTCAGCGTGACGATCGAGACCACCCACGCGATGTCGAGCGTCTGGAAGACCGGTGCCATGTGCGGCATGGCCGGGTAGACCATGAGGATCTCGAACGTCGCGATCTCGGAGAAGAAGATGATCACGGCGAGTACGGCGAAGATTCGAGCCCGTGGGACCTTGCCTCGAACCGGAGTGAGGGCGAGCGCCATCGTTGTCCTTCGTTTCGTGTGAAGAGCGGCGACGACTGCGCATGAGATGTCTGGGGCGCAGAGTGTTTCGTCGTCGAGAGGAATCTGCCTGGCGGTGGCGCGTTCGATGTTCCGGGGCGGGCGGGTGAGTCGCCCCGGGAAGGGGACCTTAGCCCCGGCCGCACCACGTCGTGTGACGCGGGTCCCACTCAGTGGAAGGTTCGCGGGCGCCGGGTTCGGCCGTTTCGCTCGCGGTGGAGGCGTCAATAAATCTACCGTGCAGCATGTTTCGACATTTAAGGCAGTGTCTTGACGGTTTAAGTCACTGACTGATAGCTTGCCGGGGACGTCCTCGACGGCTCGGTTGAGTGGAGGGCGTCGACGGCGGCGGTGTGTTCGGGGCGGGATCTCACGAGAGAAGGAGGCTGGCATGGCAACGCTGACCAGTAGTCGAACGGTCGAGATCGGTGGTCACTCGATCGAGTTCGGACCTCGCGGAATGCGCAGGTGTGCAGACGGATTCGAGTCGCGTCCGTATACGCAGTTCGAGGTGCGACCGGTGACGCCGTACATCGGCGCGGAGATCCACGGCGTGGACCTGCGCGATCCGAGCGCGGCGGTGGTCGAGGAACTGCGTCGGGCCCTGCTCGAGTGGAAGGTCGTGTTCTTCCGCGATCAGCAGATCACCGCAACCCAGCACCGCGACTTCGCGCGGCACTGGGGAGAACTCGAGGTGCACCCTCTTCTCCCACAGGGCGAGGTTCCCGAGGTGGTCCACTTCGATCGCGGCGAGGACAACCCCGGCACCGAGAACATCTGGCACGTCGACGTGACGTGGCAGAAGCGGCCGCCGCTCGGATCGGTGCTGCGCGCGTTGGAGGTACCGCCGACAGGCGGGGACACGCTGTGGGCCGACATGGGCAACGCGTACGACTGCCTGTCCGACGAGGTCAAGGAGCAGATCGAGGGTCGCGTCGCGATTCACGACTTCGTGCCGTCGTTCGGCCGCTCGATGGGGCCCGAGAAGCTGGCGGCCATGAAGGAGCAGTACCCGCCCGTCGCGCACCCGATCGTCCGGATCCACCCCGAGACCGGTCGCCGGACGCTGTTCGTCAACAGCCTGTTCACCACTCACATCGCTGACATGGATCCGGTCGAGGGCGAGGCGTTGCTGCGTCACCTCTTCGACCAGGCCAAGGTGCCGGACTTCCAGTGCCGGTTCCGGTGGCAGCCGAACTCGATCGCGTTCTGGGACAACCGCGCCACCCAGCACTACGCCGCCAGCGACTACTTCCCCCACCGGCGGGTGATGGAGCGGGTCGCCATTCTCGGCGATGTCCCGGCCTGACCGGGCATCGAACGACCACAGGGAGTGAGGCTCTTCATGGTTCGACCTCTCGACGAGCGCCAAATCCGGAATGCGGAGCTCGACGCCGCCTGGCAGAGTCTGTGCGACAACCTTTCTCGGGCGTCGAAGGTGATCTCGACGGATCCGCGGTCCGACGACCCCGTCATGCGGGCGGCGGGCTACCGGTACCTGCTCAACCTGCTCAACGCCGGACTGGAACAGGTGGTCTTCAGTGCCGATCCGGACTACCCCGAGGTGGGGCACCTGCAGGACAACACCAAGCGGTACGCCACGGAGTCACCGGACTGCCTGTTCGGTCATGCGGTGCTCGATCCGGGCGGGACGTATCGGCTGACCGGAACCGGCGGGCGCGCCCGGTACATCGGGCTGACGCTCTACGACACCGTCAGCCTGTACGAGAAGGTTCGGTCCGACCGGGACCGGCCGACGGACTTCCGTGCCGCGTTCAAGGCGGCCACCGGGTCCACGCTCGGCGCGATCTCGAATCCCGGCGGAATCACGTCGCGCGACAACGGCGATTTCGAGGTGATCATCAGCGCCGAGCCGCACGGGGGCAACTGGTTGCCGATGCCGCCGAACACGAAGGACATCATCACGCGCCAGTACTTCTACGACTGGGACGCCGAGGAGCCGTACCACGTCTCGATCGAACGGATCGACGTCGACGGCCCGGGGCCGCTCGCCGAACCCGTCGTGGTGACCGGTCAGGTGGAATCCGTCGGGCGCTTCGTCGACGGTTTCGCCGAGTACTGGGCCACGATGTACCGCCTGCGCGACCGCGAACGCAACGTGCTGCGGACCCAGCCCGCGGTGAGTACGTCGTATGCGAGCGATGACGGACACATCGCCTACGGCGGCGGGACTTTCGAGATCGGCCCCGACGAGGCGTTGATACTCGAGGTGACGCCGCCGGACTGCCACTTCTGGAACATCCACCTCGGCGACTACTGGGGGCAGTCGCTCGACTACACCTATCGGCAGACGTCGCTCAACGGCCACCAGGCGGTACTGGACGATGACGGCGTGTTCCGGGCGGTCGTCGCGCATCGCGATCCCGGGGTGGCGAACTGGCTGGACACCGCCGGGAACGCCGTCACCCGCTGCGTCTACCGGTGGTGGCTGGCGACGGCCACGGATCTTCCGACGCCGACCGTGCGTAAGGTGAGGTTCGCCGATGTACCGGCCGAGTTGCCCGCCGCCACGAAACGGGTGGGCTCGGACGAGCGGCGTGCGGTGCTCGGTCGCCGACGCGCGGCGGTGCTGAGGCGTTACGTCCGTTGAGCGGATCGACGAGCAAGGAGGATCGGGCGCGGTGACGATGCGAGGCTGGCGACCCAAGGCGTTCCGGGAAGGGGACGATCCGGATCCGCGATTCACCCTCGCGAACGAGCGGACCTTCCTCGCGTGGGTCCGCACCGGGCTGGGATTGATCGCGGCTGCCGTCGGTCTCGAGGCCTTCGGGTCCGACGTCGTCGGTCCCGCGGTCCACACCGTCCTCGTGGTGGCCCTGCTCGTCGGCGCGATTCTGCTCGTGATGTTCGCCTTCGCCCGGTGGATGGCGGTCGAGGCAGCGATGCGTACCGGGCGGAGCCTGCCGGTACCCGCCATCGCGGCAGTGCTGTCGTGCCTGATCGCCGGTGCCGGCGCAACCCTGCTCATCGTGGTGGTGCGCTGACCGTGGCGGACCCGGCCCACCGGGATCCGGGCCTGCAGCCCGAGCGGACGACGCTCGCATGGGTGCGCACCGCCGCGAGCCTGGCCGCGGTCGCATTCCTGTGTCTGCGGTACGTGCCGGGATCGTCGGTTGTGGTGCAGGTGATCGGGGTGTGGGCGATCGCGGCGGCGTCCGTGGTCGTGGTGACCGCGCGCCGCCGGCACGAACGGGCCAGCGAGCACTTCGGCGCCGGTCGCGTCGTGTACCCGTTCGCGATCATGCTCGGCCTGGCCGCCACGGTGGTGGCCCTCGCCGCGGTGTCGGCCGTGGTCATTCTCGTCGTCGGTCGGTGACGATCCCGTCGCATTCCCCAACCGGACCGTCGATTGTGATTCCGTGGGAGTGGTGCACGAACTTCCCGCTGGCCGGGACTTGTGGCTGGTGTCACACCCTGGGCGGGTAGTGATAGTTGCGG
This sequence comes from Prescottella agglutinans, assembly GCF_004011865.1. Lineage (GTDB taxonomy): Bacteria > Actinomycetota > Actinomycetes > Mycobacteriales > Mycobacteriaceae > Prescottella > Prescottella agglutinans. The sequence continues at coordinate 124,156 of NZ_RKLP01000010.1, forward strand.
ACCCCGTGTGTCGTCACGGTCCCCGATCTCGAGGAGAGCAGCAGCATGGAGGAGTTCGAAGGCAAGGTCGCACTGATCACCGGCGCAGCCCGGGGACAGGGCCGGTCGCACGCCGTGGCATTCGCCGAGCGCGGCGCCGACATCGTCATCTGTGACCGGTGCGAGGACAGCGATTCGGTGTTCTACCCGCTCGGCACCGAGGAGGACATGGCCGAGACCGTCCGCCTCGTGGAGGCGACCGGACGCAAGTGCATCGCGGTCAAGGCGGACACCGCCGATCGTGCGGCGATGGACGACCTGGTCAAGCGCGCCGAGTCCGAGTTCGGCCGCGTCGACATCGCCGTCGCGAACGCGGGCGTCTCGGTGGCCGCACCGGTGCAGTCGATGACGTCCGCGCAGTGGGACGAAGCGATCGGCAGCAACCTCACCGGTGTCTTCAACACCATCGGCGCGGTGTCGCCCGGCATGATCGAGCGCGGCTACGGCCGGATCGTCACCATCTCCTCGATGCTCGGCCGCGCCGGCAACACCAACATGGTGGCCTACGCCGCGTCCAAGTGGGGCGTCATCGGCATGACGAAGAGCGCCGCGCTGGACCTCGCGCAGAACGGCATCACCGTCAACGCGATTGCGCCGGGCAACATCTCGACCGGGATGATCCACAACAAGGCGCTCTACTCGATGATGCGCCCCGACCTGGAAGAACCGACGATGGACGACGTCGCCCCGGTCTTCCAGTCCCTGCACGCACAGCCGGTTCCGTGGCTCGATCCGTTCGAGATCACCCGCGCCGTGCTCTTCTTCGCCGCCGAGGCCAGCGCTCACATCAGCGGCACCGTGCTTCCGATCGACGCCGGTAACGCCGCCCGTGTAACCGGGTGATCGCCGGCCTGGCGCCCGCTCCGCGCACGGCGCGGAGCGGGCCCGTCATCGGCGTCCTGAGTCTGAGCGGCGTCCTCGTCGCGCTCCTGCAGACGCTCGTGGTGCCGGTCCTGCCGGCATTCGCCGTCGACCTCGGCGTCACGCCGACCAGCGCGTCGTGGCTGGTGACCGTCACGCTGCTCACCGCGGCCGTGGGCACACCGCTGATCGGCAGGCTCGCCGACATGTTCGGCAAGCGCGCGATGATGCTGGTGTGCCTGGGGCTGATGATCGCGGGTTCGGTATTGGCCGCCGTCGGACCGGGATTCGCGACGGTGGTCGCCGGACGCGGCCTGCAGGGCTTCGCGATGGCGTTGATGCCGGTCGGGATCAGCATGATGCGTGACGTCCTGCCACCCGAACGGCTCGGCGGCGGTGTCGCATTGATGAGCGCGACAATCGGCATCGGCAGTGTGCTCGGGATGCCCCTGTCGGGGGTCCTCCACGAGCACCTCGGCTGGCAGTCGCTGTTCTGGGTTCCCGCCGGGTTCGCGGTCGTGATGGCGGCGCTGCTGCCGTTCGTGGTTCCGGAATCGAACACCCGCGCCGCCGGGCGGTTCGACTACCGGGGCGCAGTGTTGCTGACGTCGGCGCTGACCGCGGTGCTGCTCGCGATCTCCAAGGGCGGCGCGTGGGGCTGGGGGAGTGCACCGACCGTCGGTCTCGCGGTCGCCGGAGCGATCGGGCTGATGGTGTGGATTCCGCTGGAGCTGAGGACTTCCCATCCGCTCGTCGACCTCCGGACGTCGATGCTGCGCCCGGTGCTGGTGTCCAACGTGTGTGCGCTGCTGCTCGGTTTCGCGATGTTCCTCAGTTCCTACGCGTCCACGCAGGAACTCCAGGTTCCGGCGTCGACCGGGTACGGCCTCGGGCTCAGCGCGGCGGCCGCCGGTCTGGTGATGCTGCCCGGCGGCGTCGTGATGATCCTGCTGGCACCGGTGTCGGCGGCGATGATCCGTGGCTGGGGTGCCCGGGTGACGCTCGCCGTCGGCGCGGGCGCGATCGCCCTGGGATTCGCCGAACGCGGCGTGCTCGGCAGCAGTGTCCTGGTCGTCGGGATCAGCGCGTTCGTCGTCTCGGTGGGCGTCGCGTTCGCGCTCGCCGCGATGCCGGTGCTGATCACGAACGCCGTCCCGCTCGACCAGACCGCGTCGGCCAACAGCGTCAACAGCCTGGTTCGGGCGGTCGGAACGTCGACCGCGAGTGCGGTGGGCGCGGCCGTGCTCGCCGCCTCGACCGTGACGGTCGGCGCCGCCATCGTGCCGGCGGAGATCGGGTTGGACAGGCTCTTCTGGCTCGGGGCGGTCGTGGCGACCGCGGCGCTGGTGGTGATGCTGTGCGTGCCGCTCGCCCGGCCCCGAACGGCCCAGGGCCCGACGGCACGCGACGGCGCGTGCACGGTCGACGACGTGCTCCCGGTCCGGTGAGCGACTACCAGCCCCTCCCGTGGTGGTGCCAGTTGTCGTCGTACCCGCCGTGCGAGATCCACACCGCGGCCATCACGATGTAGGCGATTGCGAGCAACACGAGGATGCCGCCGAGGATCCACAGTGACAGCTGACCGAGCTTGCGGACGCGGTCGGACGCGTATTGGGCACCGGCGTAGTCGCCGCGGGCCCACCGCGGGTACACCTCGAACGCGTTGCTGAACGCCGCGAATGCGAGCGGCCAGAATGCGACCAGCGCGGCGACCGCCCATCCGGCGTTGCTCGAAGGCGGTCCGGGGGCCTGCTGCGGGGCAGCCGGCGGCGGGGGAGGCGGAGGGGGTGGCGCGGGTTCCGACGGGCCGGGAGGAGGCGGGGGAGGAACCGGGTCCGGATTGCTCGATGTCATGACAGCACTCCCTCGTTCGCGTCTGTCACCGATCACTTCCGACGGTACGCCGACGGAGGGTCACGCGTGGACACGACGACGCCGGTGGCGCCTGCGCGTTGTGTGCGCGGCGCCACCGGCGTCGGTGCAGGATCAGCTCGGGTTACGAGGGCGGAAGCAGCTTGTCCATGAACTCGTTCGAGTAGATCCGGTGCGGGTCGAGCTCGTTGTACCGCGCGTTGGCGGTGTCCCAGTTGTGGACGTTCTGGACGCCTTCCATGTAGGTGGCCCGCATCCCGTTCCTGACGATGTTGTCGTCGGTGTACGGGTTGGGGCCGAACGCCCAGCCCTTCGACCACTCGGGACGGAACGTGGCGGCGTTGTTGTTGTAGTGCCCGCGCATCCACTGCTCCATCTCCCGGTAGAACTCGAACATGCCGGGGGTGCCCGGAACGCCGAGAACGTTCAGCCAGATGGCGACGTCCCAGTCGGAATGATCGGGACGCGGACGGGTCGCTGCGATGGTCGGCGAGCCGGCCGAGTCCACCTTGACGTCCTCAGGCTTGTCGAGGCCGCAGCAGCGGATCTCGACAGGCCCGTTCAGCGGGAACTGGCCCAGGCTGCGGTAGTGCTCGATGCGGCCGTTGAACCACTGCGTGAAGTCGTGGATCACGGTAGCGATGTTGGCTCGGCTCGTGACGACGGCGCCGCCGCCCTCGGTGAGGCGCAGCGTCGTGGGCTTGATGTAGAACTGGACGTCCTTCGACCAGCCCCAGATGTCGCTGGAGTTCGTCGCGGCCAGACCGAGCTTGGTGATCTCGTACATCTGCGGACCGAACTGCTGCGCCATCGCGGGGTTTCCGGCGTTCATCGCGCCGAGTATGTCGGTGAGCGCCTCCGGGAGGTTGTCGGAGAACACGTAGTTGTAGGGGCCGTCGACCGCACGCGACTGCGCAGGCTTGCCCGCGAGCGAGCCGAGCGAGCCCAGCGAACCGGACGAGCCGGAGCTGCCGTTCCCCTCCGGCTTGTCCGGCGTGACCGTCCAGACCTTCATCCACGGCTTGTCGGTGAAGGGGTACCAGATCGCCTCGGCGCCACCGGACGCGGCGACGAAGCTTTCGAACGTCCGGCCCGACGCGCCCTTCTCCGCGAACAGCTCTTCCCAGGGGATGTCGGTGTAGCTCTGGCACCGCAGACGAAAGTTGGGACCGGCCTGCATCGTCACCGAGGTCAGGAAGCAGCGACCCAGGTTGGTGAGCAGCGGCAGGATGCCGGGATCGTTGCGGCGGTAGGTCTTCAGCTCGTACTTGTTCGTGGTGCCGTTCCACACCACCGCGGTGAGTTCGGTGACGAGGTTGCTCAGCGAGCCGTAGGTATGGCCCGGCAACGTTTCTGCACCCTCGGCGGGCAGTGCCGCGCCGTGGGCGTTGACGGCGAGCGCGCCGGCGATCGACAGCACACCCGGAGCCGGCAGGTTGGCCCAGCCCAGGTTGTGCTTCTGCAGTTCGGTCACGATCGCGTCGATGCTCGCGCCCGCGCCCGCGGTGACGGTCGCCGGCGAGCCGCCGGCATTCACGCTGACGCTGTTCAGGTGCGTCATGGTGTCGGCGAGGATCACCTTTTCGACGTTGGAGCCGTTGACGACCGTCAGCGGCGTCCAGCCGTGCATCGCGCCGCGGGGACGGATCTTGTAGCCGTTCTCGTGCGCCCAGTTGACGAGCCGCACGACGTCGTCCGCCGTCTTCGGCGAGCACACCCAGGTCGCGTCCAGCATGATCTCCTTGGACCAGTTCTGGTACGCCTGCTGGAAGAGCGAGATGTCTTCCGGGAAGTTCGGCGGCGGGGGGAGCGGGGCGCCCGAACCCAGAGATCCGAGGGAGCCGGAGGAGCCGGCACCCAGGGATCCGAGAGAGCCTGCGGGGACTGCGAACGCGGGGGTCCAGCCGCCGACCACAGCACCGGCCGCCAGAGCACCGGCACCCGCAGCGAGGAATCCTCGCCGCGACAGCCGGGGCTGCTCGTCGATTGACGTCATTCGTGTACTCCAAGGGTGTGAGGGGGAAACAGAAAAGGGTGCAGTTATGTCCGGTCGGGTCGACGAGCACGTCGACCCGACCGGTACAGCTATTCGGCTGGGCGTCCGCTAGGCGACGGTGAGCACGACGTCCGCCAGGGCCGGTGAATCGTTGCGCTCGGGAACCGTTGCCGAAAGCAGCAACCGGTCGCTCTCGCGCCAGATCCGTGTCCGAAGTGTCTCGCCGGGATATACCACACCGGCGAACCGGGCCCGAAATCCCTTGACCCGATCGGCATCACCGTCGAGGACGGTATCGGTTGCCGCCTTGCACACGATTCCGTATGTGCACAGCCCATGCAGGATAGGCGCAGGGAAGCCTGCTGCGGAGGCGAATGCGGGATCCGAATGGAGAGGATTGCGATCTCCGCACATGCGGTAGAGCAGCGCCTGCTGCGGGAGGACCGGTGAGAGCACCTCCGCGTCGGGCGCACGGTCGGGGAGCGCGACGGACTCCGACGGCCCGCGTTCGCCTCCGAAACCGCCCTCACCACGGGCGAAGATCGACGACCGCGCCGTCCACAGCGGTGATCCGTCGAGCGCCGCGGTCGAGGACTCCTGGACGATCACTGCGGCCTTGCCCTTGTCCCAGACCTCCGCGATCCGGGTGGTGGTCCGCGCCGACCCGCTGGCCGGAATCGGCTGGTGCACGGTCACTTCCTGGCTACCGTGGACGACCTTGGCGAGGTCGATCTCGACGCCCGGGAACGACACGCGCGGCGCCTCGGTCGCGTGGATGTTCGCCACCACCGTCGCGAACGTGGGCAGCACCTGTGGTTTGGCGTCGTCGAGGTAGCGCAGCTCGCTCGGATCGAGCGGGCGGGAGCCCGCACCGATGCCGAGGTGGTAGAGCTGCACGTCGGACGGTGTCCAGGAGAACTCCTGCGCGGGGAGCTCGGCTCCGATCGCGATCGACGGATCGATGGGCACTGGTCTGTCTCCTGTCAGTTCGTCACGGATTCCGCAGCGGCACGGGCGCGGTCGGCGATGTCGAGCACTGCGAGGTACGCGAACGTCATCGCGGGACCGATCGTCGCGCCGGGGCCGGCGTAGGTGTGGCCCATGACCGGGGAGCTGCAGTTGCCCGCGGCGTAGAGGCCGGCGATCACGGAGCCGTCCTCGCGGAGCGCGCGGCCGTTGACGTCGGTGACGATGCCGCCCTTGGTGCCGAGGTCGCCCGGGACCATCTTGATCGCGTAGAACGGCGCCTTGCCGATCTCGGCGAGGCTGGGGTTCTTCAGGCGCGGATCGCCGTAGTAGTGGTCGTATCCGCTGTCGCCGCGACCGAAGTCCTCGTCCTTGCCGTTGCGCGCGAAGCCGTTGAACCGCTCCACCGTCTCGGTGAGGGCGTCGACGGGCAGGCCCGTCTTCTCCGCCAGCTCCGCGATGGTGCCGGCCTTGACGATGATTCCGGCCTTGAGCCAGCGGCCCGGGAACGGCGAGCGGGGGGTGATGCCGGCGAAGGTGTACCGGTTGCGGTAGCGCTGGTCGAGGATCATCCAGGTGGGGATGTTCTCGCCCGGGCCCTCGCCCTGGCCGTACTCGCCGCCGTACATCGTGTGGACGGCCTCGACGTACGGGGCGGCCTCGTTGCCGAACCGCTTACCGCTGGTGTTGACCATGATGCAGCCGGGCAGCGTCCGCTCGGACAGCGCGAACCACGGTCCGCCGGTGAGCGGGATCGACGGACCCCACCACGCGTCGTCCATGAAGTCGACTGCCGCGCCGAGCTTCTGGCCCGCGGCGATGCCGTCGCCGGTGTTGGCCTTGGCGCCCACGGTCCACTCCGTACCGATCGGGGCGCGCTGGTACTTCTTGCGCATCTCGTCGTTGTGCTCGAAGCCGCCGGAGCCCAGGACGACGCCGTGGCGGGCGTGGATGATCTGCTCCTCGCCGTCGACGAGCACCTTCACGCCGCGCACGACGTCACCCTCGGTGACCAGATCGGTCAGCGGCGTGTTCAGCAGGATCGGGACACCGGCGTCGCGCAGACCGATCCGGAGACCGGCCATCAGCGCCTGGCCGCGCACGAGCAGGTCCTTGCCGCGTGCCTTCGCGACCAGGAATCGCATGCCGACCTTCATCGCACGCAGCGGGCCGCGGCGGTTGCGCATCAGCAGGTTGAGCCAGCGGTAGTCGGCCTGCGTGATGACGAAGTTCTTGGGTGCCTTCACGTAGTCCGGCTCGAGGTTCTTGCGGTCGTCGCCGAGACGGTTGCCGTCGAACGGGGTCGGCTCGACCGAGCGACCGCCGAGCCGTCCGCCGGGCGCCTCCGGGTAGTAGTCCGAGTAGTTCGGCACCCACTGCAGTTCCAGCGCGCTGTTCTTCAGCACGAACGAGAGCATCTCCGGGCCGCGATCGATGTAGGTGTCGATCTTCTCCGGGGCGACGACGTCGCCGATGATGCTGTGCAGATAGGTGCGGGCCGCGTCGGTGGTGTCGGTGACGCCGTCACGCTGGAGCACCTCGTTGTTCGGGATCCAGACACCTCCGCCCGACCGTGCGGACGAGCCGCCGTAGTGGGCTGCCTTCTCGATGACGACCACGCTCAGGCCCTGGTGCGCGGCGGTCAGGGCGGCGGTCATACCGGCAGCACCGCTACCGACGACGATGATGTCGTATTCCTGCTTGCTCATGTAGAACACGTTATAGAATGGGGGGGCTGCCAGTCCATGCTTTCTGCCAGTAAGTATGGCCGGGAGCGTCCGACCGTGACGTTGGCAAACGAACACGGGTTGCAGTTTTCGTCGTGGTGCCTGTGTTCGTCCGTGCTCGTCGCGGAAATCCTGCGGTTCGAGTAGGAGTTCACATGACGAAGGCAAGTGTCGCGATCGTGGGTTCCGGCAACATCAGCACGGACCTGCTCTACAAGTTGCAGAGATCCCGATGGCTCGAGCCGCGCTGGATGCTCGGCATCGATCCCGCCAGCGAGGGCCTCGCGCGGGCCCGGAAGATGGGGCTCGAGACGTCGGCCGAGGGCGTCGACTGGTTGCTGAACCGGGCCGAGAAGCCCGACATGATCTTCGAGGCGACGTCCGCGTACGTGCACCGTGACGCCGCCCCCAGGTACGCCGAACACGGGATCCGCGCAATCGATCTCACCCCGGCCGCGGTCGGCCCGGCCGTCGTGCCGCCGGCGAACCTGCGCGAGCACCTCGACGCCCCGAACGTCAACATGATCACGTGCGGGGGTCAGGCCACGATTCCGATCGTGTACGCGGTCTCCCGCGTCGTCGACGTGCCCTACGCGGAGATCGTCGCGTCGGTCGCGTCGGTGTCCGCCGGACCCGGTACGCGCGCGAACATCGACGAGTTCACCAAGACCACCAGTCGCGGCGTGGAGGTGATCGGTGGCGCCCGCCGCGGCAAGGCCATCATCATCCTCAACCCGGCGGATCCGCCGATGATCATGCGCGACACCATCTTCTGCGCCATCCCCGAGGACGCCGACCGGGCCGCGATCACCGAGTCGATCCACCGGGTGGTCGCCGACATCCAGCAGTACGTGCCCGGCTACCGACTGCTCAACGAGCCGCAGTTCGGCGACCCGACCGTCGTGTCGGGCGGGCACGCCACCGTCACCACCTTCGTCGAGGTAGAGGGTGCGGGCGACTTCCTGCCGCCGTACGCGGGCAACCTCGACATCATGACCGCGGCGGCCACCAGGGTCGGCGAGGAGATCGCCCGACAGCTTCTGAGCGTGGAGGCGTGAGCGACATGAGCAACAGCGGCGCCGAAACGGCGAACCTGCCCGGCAGCATCCACTTCGACAGCGCGTGGGACATCCGCATCACCGACACCTCGCTCCGCGACGGATCGCACCACAAGCGACACCAGTTCACCGGTGCGGAGGTGCGGGACATCGTCACCGCCCTGGACGGGGCCGGCGTGCCCGTCATCGAGGTGACCCACGGCGACGGCCTCGGCGGCTCGTCGTTCAACTACGGCTTCTCGAAGACCCCCGAGCAGGAACTGATCAAGATCGCCGTCGGCACGGCGAAGCGGGCGAAGATCGCGTTCCTGATGCTGCCCGGCGTCGGCGTGAAGGAGGACATCGTCGCGGCACAGGACAACGGCGCGTCGATCTGTCGCATCGCCACGCACTGCACCGAGGCGGACGTCTCGATCCAGCACTTCGGGCTGGCCCGCGACCGCGGTCTCGAGACCGTCGGCTTCCTGATGATGGCGCACACCGTCCCACCGGAGAAGCTCGCGGAGCAGGCCCGCATCATGGCCGACGCCGGCTGCCAGTGCGTGTACGTCGTCGACTCGGCCGGAGCGCTCGTACTCGAGCAGGTCTCCGAGCGGGTGGAGGCGCTGGTCCAGGAACTCGGCAGGGACGCGCAGGTCGGCTTCCACGGGCACGAGAACATGGGCCTGGGCGTGGCGAACTCGATCGCGGCCGTCCGGGCGGGAGCCGAGCAGATCGACGGCAGCACCCGGCGTTTCGGGGCCGGCGCCGGTAACGCGCCGGTGGAGGCGCTCGTCGCAGTGTTCGACAAGATCGGGGTGAAGACCGGGATCGACTTCTTCGCGATCGCCGAGGCCGCGGAGAACGTCGTGCGCCCCACGATGCCGTCGGAGTGCCTGCTCGACCGGCAGGCGCTGATGATGGGCTACGCGGGCGTGTACTCGAGCTTCCTCAAGCACGCCGAACTGCAGGCCGAGCGCTACGGCGTCTCCGCCGCGGAGATGCTGGTGCGGGCCGGCAAGCGCAAGCTCGTCGGCGGCCAGGAGGACCAGCTCATCGACATCGCGCTCGAGCTGCAGCGCGAGGCCGCGAACCGCTAGTCCCGCACCCGGACCGACGAAGAAGGGGCGCGCATCCGCCGGATGCGCGCCCCTTCTCCTGCCTCCCCCCACACCCACTACGACTGTGTGTCGCGCACCTCGAGGATGCCCTCCATCACTGCGTGGTTGATGCTGTTCAGCAGACGCGGGCAGGTCTGCCGCGACCCGGTCCGGCCGCCGGATCCGGTGAATTCCGGACACACCTCCGCCGGGTCGGCCTGCCACTGGATGCTGGTGTGCTTGTAGCTGTTCTTGCGAACGAGAACGCAGGTTCCGCATGCGCGGCACTGCACCTCGTGGAGCCCCTCCTCGAGGTACGAGTGCAGATCGGCCGCGGTCTGTGCGCGGACGGCCTCGACCCGGGCCGGGCTGTCTGCGTAGTTCGGGGCCTTGGCCCAGGTCGAGGTCATGTCACACCCCCGTCTTGTGATCGGCGGCCTCGGCGGCGTCCTTCTCGGCTGCCTGACGTGCCAGGTTCGCGTCGACCTCGCGCTGCCACGCCTCGACGGCCTTGGTGGTGTCGATCTCGAACTCGAAGCGCTGCGTCGACTTCTCGTCGACCTCGGCGACGTCGACGTAGAACTGGTCGTACCAGCGACGCAGCTGGTAGACCGGGCCGTCCTCCTCGCACAGGAGCGGGTTCTCGATCTTGGTCTTGTTCTTCCAGATCGCGACGTCCTGCTCGAAGCCCATCGCCACACCCTGGGTGAACTTGCTCGCCAGCTTGTCGCTGGTGGCGTCGTCCAGGCCCTTGGGCTTCTCCACGCTGACGCCGTACATGAGCATGAACGAGTCCTGCGTGACCGGGTAGTGGCAGTTGATCAGCAGGCTCTCGACCTTGTAGCCGCTGTAGTTGTTGTGCAGCCAGTTCACCATGTACGACGGACCGAAGTACGACGCCTCCGAGTCCAGGATGGACTCGCCGTACTGGGTGCCCATGTTCCCGACGTCGGGCCGGCCGTGGTTCTGCAGGTACTGCGTCGCGACGTGGCCCTCGAAGACGTTCTTGAAGTACTTCGGGAACCCGAAGTGGACGTAGAAGAAGTGCGCCATGTCCACGACATTGTCGACGATCTCGCGGCAGTTGGAACCCTCGACGAGGATGCGGTTCCACTTCCAGTCGGTCCACTCGTCGGTGAAGACCTGCGGCAGGTGCGGGATCGTGACGTCGTCCGGCGGCGGGTTGCCCTCGGGGTCGTTCCACACGAACAGCTGCTTGTTCTCCTGCAGCGTGATCCACGAGCGGGTCCGCGCGATCGGCGGCACTCGGCGGGCGTAGGGGATGTCGGTGCACTTGCCGTTGCCGCCCCAGCGCCAGTCGTGGAACGGACACGCGACCGAGTCGCCCTTGATCTCGCCCTGGCTCAGATCGCCACCCATGTGCCGGCAGTACGCGTCGAGCACGTGGAGCTTGTTCTGGCTGTCGGCGAACACGACCAGCTTGGTGCCGAACGCCTCCACCGCGTGCGGCTTGCCGTCGAGGAATTCGCTCTCCAGGCCGATGCAGTGCCAACCGCGTGCGAAACGCGTCTGCGGAGCTCCCACATCGATCTCACGAATCTGCGCCATCAGTACCTCACATCCCTTCTAGCTGTTGGTAGAACACGTTATAGAACTTCGCGAGATTCCGCTAGATTTCGCGTGCCTGGTATCGGCACCGACTACCGATTACCAGTGGAATTCACGTTTCCTCGACATGGAAGAGAACGTGTTCTAGTCTCAGGAACAAGTGAACATCGATTACAGACGGGAGCGTCCAGTGGGTGACCATGACAGCCGCGAGGTGATGCAGCGGATCGACGCGCTACTGCCGGTGCTGCGTGAACGCGCGCAGGAGACCGAGGATCTTCGCCGCATCCCCGACGAGTCCATCAAGGCTCTGCAGGAGACCGGCTTCTTCCGGCTGGTGCAGCCCAAGCAGTGGGGCGGCATCGAGGCCGATCCCGTCACCTTCTACACCGCGGTGCGCAACATCGCGAGCGCCTGTGGGTCGACCGGCTGGGTCGCCGGCATCCTCGGCATCCACAACTGGCACCTGGCGCTGTTCGACCAGCAGGCCCAGGAGGACGTCTGGGGCAAGGACACCGACGTCCGGATCTCGTCGTCGTACGCGCCGATGGGTGCCGGCGAGGTCGTCGACGGCGGCTACAAGGTCAACGGCGCGTGGGCCTGGTCGTCCGGCAGCGACCACGCGACGTGGGTCGTCGTCGGTGGACCGGTCATCAAGGACGGCCGCCCGGTCGACTTCGGCAGCTTCCTGATCCCGCGTGAGGACTACGAGATCGACGACGTGTGGAACGTCGTCGGGCTCAAGGGCACCGGCAGCAACACCGTCGTCGTCAAGGACGTCTTCGTGCCGCGCCACCGCTTCCTGAGCTTCAAGGCGATGAGTGACCTCACCGCTCCGGGTCTGCAGCAGAACACCGCTCCGCTCTACAAGATGCCGTGGGGCACCATCCATCCCACGACGATCTCGACCCCGATCGTCGGCATGGCGTACGGCGCGTACGCCGCACACGTCGAGCATCAGGGCAAGCGCGTGCGCGCGGCCTACGCCGGCGAGAAGGCCAAGGACGACCCGTTCGCCAAGATCCGCATCGCCGAGGCGTCCAGCGACATCGACGCCGCGTGGCGTCAGCTGTCCGGCAACGTCGCCGACGAGTACGCGCATCTCCTTGCCGGCGAGGACATTCCGATGGAGCTGCGCCTGCGCGCCCGTCGTGACCAGGTTCGTGCCACCGGCCGCGCGATCGCGTCGATCGACCTGCTGTTCGAGAACTCGGGTGCCACCGCCCTCGCGAACGGCACGCCGATCCAGCGTTTCTGGCGTGATGCGCACGCCGGCCGGGTGCACGCGGCCAACGATGCCGAGCGCGCGTACGTGATGTTCGGTGGTGCCGAGTTCGGTCTGCCGCTCACCGACACGATGGTCTAGGGGCGAGAGATGACGGCAACCGACGAACTCACCTACGAGTCGACGTCACGTTTCGCGCAGGTCCGTCCGGACCTGAAGCTGCACTACCACGAGGCGGGCGTCGGCAACGGGCCGACGATCGTCCTGCTGCACGGCGGTGGGCCGGGCGCGTCGTCGTGGTCCAACTTCGCCAGGAACATTCCCGTCCTGGCGCAGCAGTTCCACGTGATCGCGGTCGACCAGCCCGGCTACGGCAAGTCCGACAAGCCGACCGAGCATCCGCAGTACTTCCGGCACAGCGCGTCGGCACTGAAGGATCTGCTCGACACGATCGGCATCACCGAACGCGTTCACCTGCTGGGCAATTCGCTCGGAGGCGGTGCGGCCGTGCGGTTCGCGCTGGACTACCCGGATCGGGCCGGCCGGCTCGTGCTCATGGGACCGGGCGGGCTGAGCGTCAACCTGTTCGCGCCGGACCCGACCGAGGGCGTCAAGAACCTCGGCAAGTTCAGCTACCAGCCGACGCGGGAGAACCTCGAGGCGTTCCTGCGCATCATGGTGTTCGATCAGAACCTCATCACCGACGCGCTGATCGACGAGCGGTTCGCGGCGGCCAGCACGCCGGAGTCGCTCGCGGCGGCGAAGGCGATGGGCAAGTCGTTCTCGAGCTCCGAGTTCGAGCTGGGCATGCTGTGGCGCGACGCCTACAAGCTGCGTCAGCGGGTGCTGCTGATCTGGGGCCGCGAGGACCGGGTCAACCCGATCGACGGTGCGCTGGTGGCGCTCAAGATGATTCCGCGGGTGCAACTGCACGTCTTCGGTGGCTGCGGACACTGGGCGCAGCTCGAGAAGTTCGACGAGTTCAACCGGCTCGCGAGCGACTTCCTCTCCGACAGTGACATTGCCCGAGGCTCCGCCCGAGAAGGGGGCAACTGATGAGTATCCGTTCGCTGGCGTACCTGCGTATCGAGGCGACCGACATGGCCGCGTGGCGCGAGTACGGCCTCAAGGTGCTCGGCATGATCGAGGGCAAGGGCACCAACCCGGACAACCTGTACCTGCGCATGGACGACTACCCGGCGCGCCTGGTCATCGTTCCCGGTGAGCGCGACGGGCTCTACTCGGCCGGCTGGGAATGTGCGAACGCCGAAGGCCTGCAGGAGATCCGCGAGCGCCTGGCCAAGGCCGACTGGGAGTTCGAGGAGGGCACCAAGGAGGAGGCGGCCGAGCGCAACGTCGTCGAGTTCATCAAGTGCCGCGACGCCTCCGGTTCCCGCCTGGAGATCTTCCACACCGTCGCCCTGCAGCACCGTCGCATCGTGAGCCCGTACGGGCACAAGTTCGTCACCGGCGAGCAGGGTCTCGGGCACGTGGTGCTCGCGACCAAGGACGACGAGGCGGACCTCGAGTTCTACCGTGACGTGCTCGGGTTCAAGCTGCGCGACTCGATGCGACTGCCTCCGCAGGTCGTCGGGCGTCCGGCGGACGGCGAGCCGGCGTGGCTGCGCTTCCTCGGCTGCAACCCGCGTCACCACAGCCTCGCGTTCGCGCCGCTGCCGAACCCCACGGGGATCGTGCATCTCATGGTCGAGGTGGAGAACTCCGACGACGTCGGCCTCTGCCTGGATCGCGCCCTGCGCAAGAACGTGAAGATGTCGGCGACGCTGGGTCGCCATGTGAACGACCTGATGCTGTCGTTCTACATGAAGACGCCGGGCGGCTTCGACGTCGAGTTCGGGTGCGAGGGACTCGAGGTCGAGGACGACAAGTGGATCGCGAAGGAGAGCACCGCCGTGAGCCTGTGGGGACACGACTTCACGGTGGGGTTCAAGTAATGTCCGCCAACGAGACGTCCGGGGTGGGGACCGGCACGGAGATCGATCCGCGCCAGTTCCGCAACGTCCTCGGGCAGTTCTGCACCGGCGTCACGATCATCACGACCGTCGACGACGACGCCCCCGTCGGGTTCGCGTGCCAGTCGTTCGCGGCACTGTCGCTCGATCCTCCGCTCGTGCTGTTCTGCCCCACGAAGGCATCGCGGTCGTGGGCGGCGATCGAGCGGTCGGGCCGGTTCTGCGTCAACGTCCTCGCCGAGGAGCAGCAGGACACCTGCGCGCGGTTCGGTTCTCGTGAGCCCGACAAGTTCGCCGGGATCGACTGGACGCCTTCACCGTTGGGGTCGCCGATCCTCGACGGCTCGCTCGCGCACATGGATTGCACGGTGGAGACCGTGCACGACGGCGGCGACCACTTCGTGGTGTTCGGCCGGGTCCACTCGATGAGTGAGATCAAGACCGAGCGGCCACTGCTGTTCTACCGCGGTCAGTACACCGGCATCGAGCCGGACAAGACCGTGCCGGCGAAGTGGCGGGACGACCTCGAGGCGTTCCTCACCACGGCCAGCGAGGACACCTGGCTGTAGGTGTCGCGACAGGAAGGCGGAACGCAGTGCATGTGTCTCGTGTGCGACGAAAGATGTTGACGCGGGGCGTGATCAGCGCACTTGCACTTCCCTTGGTGTTCGTTGCGCCCGCTGCTGCCGATTCGGCGGCAGCGGGTGCAACGCATGTGGGGGTCGTGGAGGCGCGATCGTGTACCAATCTCGGTGTCACGATCCCACTCGACGCGATGCAGGCGGAGCGGGCCCGCGCGTTGCTCCCGGCGGGATTCGTCCTCGCCGCGATGCCGACGATGCTGATCGAGACTTCGACCTGTGCGGATGCGAACGTGAACGGAACCGAGATCGGCCGGTTCCACCTGTCCGAGGCCGCGCTGTCGGTCGAGCCACCGGCGGCGATCGCGTCGCCGCGACTGGGCGAGGTCGTTGCCGAGAACATCTACATGCTCTCGCAGTTGGACACGAACGCGTTGCTGTCCGAATTCAAGTCCGGCGTCGGCTACCGAAGCGAACTCGCCGACATCACGCTCGACCTCGGCGCACCCGGCCGACTCGCTCGGCGCGCGTCCGCGACGGCCGGCGGCGATCTCGCGCCGACCTCCGCTGCAGCACAGCTGACACCGACCCTGCTGCCCGACGGGGTGCGGGTACCGAACCCGGGGATTGTCTACAAGCTGTGGACCCGGGATGCGCAGGGCCGCAACGTGGTCACCACGAATGCGAACATGACGATCGACCAGCCTGCGGTGGGCGTCGGGACGGTGACGGCTCCGGAGGGAAGTGTCGTTCAGCGGATCCTCGGTGGCGACACCGCGACCGGCGTCGCCTTCTCCGGCCGTGCCGAGCGCTTCGTCAACGACACGTTCGTCCTCCCCGCGGGGTAGTCGTGCGGGGCGAGACTGCGTCGGACCGTGAACTCCGTCGATGCGCCGGTGTCGGCTGGACCGCCGGCGAGGAAATCTGGTTGTAGGAGACCACCTCAGGGGGAGGGGGAGATCGAAGGGTCCCTGTCGCACGCGCTTCCGGCGTGGGAGGCAGGGGCCCTTCGTGTATCCGGCGTGGATCCCGACGCCTTCAAATGCGGGTCCGGCCGGGTTACGATTGGGGCAGGCGCGTGTCGGACCCGCGGTTTCCAGCGCGCATCGGGCGTGTGACCGGATCGGTTGTCCGCGTGCCGGGTTGGTGCCTTTGCCTTGCTCGCTTCCGTATTCGTCCGTGACGGATCGGATGTGGCGATGTGCGCCGACCAGTCGTGTAGTCGAGGATGTGAGATCCATGGCCAGAACACTCGAGACGAGCGAGACGGTTGTTATCGATCGGCCGCTCCCCGAGGTCTTCCGATATATGACCAATCCCGACAATCTTCCCGAATGGAGTAGCAACGTAATCGAGTACAAGGTGCTCTCCGGGGCGCCGAACGAGGTCGGCGCGGTGATGGACGTGACCGTGCGTGTCGCGGGCGTCCGGATCCACGCGACCGAGGAACTCTCCGATTACCAGGAGAACAAGGTGCTGCGGATCCGGTCGAAGGAATCGAAGATCGGATACGACCGCGAAATCGACTTCGCGAGCGACGGGGACGGTGCGACCCAGGTGACATTTCGGCAGAAGGCGGACGCCGGGTCGGGTCTCTTCAAGTTCGCCGACGCCGTCGTGGTCAAGATGTATGCCCGCGACGTGCGCAGCAACCTCGAGAACGCCAAGGCGATTCTCGAGAGCGCCGACAGCTGAAGGTTCCCTTCATCTTTCGGGGAGCGGTCCGATGAAGGGACGCTTCGTCTGTTGTGGGGAACGATTCAGGTCATCAGCGCGGTGAATTCCCAATCAAGTACCGGCCGGTCGGCACCCGCGGAACCGTGAGCGTGCACCAAGGAGCGCAACTGGACAGCCCACGCGTCACCGACCGGGTCGGCGCGCACAACCCGCAACGTGCTCGTGAGAATGTCGCCTTCCTGCACCGGTCCGGTGTGATCGCATGAGCGCCAACCGAGTACGGTCACCAGATTCGGGAGGGCCCGAGTCGCCTGCGCGAGTGCGATGCCGATCGTGTGCCCCCCGTACACCAGACGGGATCCGGCGATTCGCTCGTCGTGGTGGACGGCGGCGATGTTCAGGCTCATCCGCGCGAGTTCGGGTGCACTGGTGACGACGTCACTGCTGACAGCGAACTCCGTGCCCACCAGGTCGGGGGAGAAGTGCTGACCGGCGACCCTTTCCCGATAGGCGGCCAGGTCCCAGCCCTCCGGGACCGACCACGTTGGAGCGTCGGACGGCCCGATCGACGACAGGTCGGCGGCGTGAACGACCCGTTCCGGGTCGGGGTCGTCGCTCAACGGCAACATGGCGCACCGATAGAAGTCGAGGACGGTCCGACCTTCCTGGTCGGTCGTCGTCATCCGCAGCGCTGCGAGACCGGTGGGCCGCCGACCTGGACGTGCCGAGTTCTCCCGTAGACCCACCACCTCCGTCCGCGTGTACAAGGTGTCGGCGAGATGCGGGAACCGGTGGAAGCGGAGCCCTCGGTAGAAGAGGTTGGCCTTCACGTGGTGCGTGGCCAGCGTCGACTGCCCGATGGCGATGTCGCACACCAGACCCGGATTCGCGACCGCAGTCGGCGCGCCGGTGACCGCGCGCGACAGGTGGGCGTCGAGAGCCAGCCGCATCCGGTCGCCGAGAATCGCCTGATGCGCGGCGGAGAGTCCCTCGGTGAGCGTGACGCCGGGCGCGGTGTCGAACACCGTGCCAAGGGTCAACTCGTCGAAGTAGGGCCCCCCGACGAAGAGTGGTCCGGTCATGTCGTCAGCCTCCGATCTGTGCGAGTACGCGTCGGGCGGCCACTGCGACCGCCTCGTCGAGCATCTGACCGTCGAGTTGTGCGGCACCGGCCCCGGCGGCCTCGGCCTCGACCATGGCATCGAGAACGCGGCGGGCGCGTTCGACGGCCTTGCTCGAGGGCGTGAAGATCTCGGTAGCCGCTCCGACCTGCTGGGGATGGATGACCCACTTTCCGTCGAACCCGAGATCGCGGGTCCACTGCGCCGCTGCCCGGAAGTCGACGTCGTCGGCTATGGACAGGTACGGTCCGTCGACCGCCTGGATGCCGTTGGCGCGGGCGGCGATCAGGACGCGATCCTGGACGTGGAGCCAACGCTCGGGCACGTATCCGTCACCTCGGCCCAGTTCGGCTCCCAGATCGGCGTACCCGATCACGACGGTCTCGAGTCGATCGGTGGCGCTGCAGATCTCGTCGATCGACCGGACTCCCCGCGGAGTCTCGATCAGGGCCTGCAGCCGGGCAGTCGAGCCGAGTTCGGTGAGCAGCCGGTCGGCGGTGATCAGGTCGTCGGCGTCGTCGACCTTCGGCAGCACGATTCCGACGCCGTCGAGCATCCCGACCGCGCTGAGGTCGTCCAGCGCCCACGCCGTCCCGAGGCCGTTGACGCGGACGGTGACCGTTCGATCGCTCCGGTGCTCGCTGACGATCCGGCACACGAGGACCCGTGCCTCGGCCTTACGCGCGGGCGTGACCGCGTCTTCCAGGTCGAGTACCACCTCGTCGGCAGTCGATTCGAGGGCCTTGGCGATCTTGCGTTCGTCCGAGCCCGGGGCGACCAGGGCACATCGGCGCCGGATCGGTGTCGTCGGTTGGCTCACGTCGCCTCCGGGTCACCGAGCACGCCCGCGTCCACGAGGGCGTCGATGGCGGCGTCGTCCAGTCCGGCAGCCGCGGCGATCTGCCGGGTGTGTGCTCCGGATGCCGGTGCCGGCGCGGCGTCGGTGTACACACCGGACCAGCGGAGCGGGGAGCGTGAGGTCAGCATGGCTCCGATGCCAGGCTGGTCGACCTCCTGCACGACGACCTCGTCCGCGATGTGGCGGAGATCGGTGGCTACCTCGGCGAGGGTGCGGTACGGGCTCCACAGAACGCGAGTGCCGTCGAACTCGGTCGCGATCTGTCCGAGTGTGCGGGACTCGAACCAGGGGCACAGGACCGCGGTGATCGTGTCCCGGGCCGCGTACCGATCGGCCTCCACGCTCAGATCGAGCCCGCGGTGGCGTTCGAGTGCGGCGAAGACGTCGGCGGTGTCGGTGACGTCGACGAGGGCCCGCCACTGGCCGGCAGTGAGGCCCACGACCATGACAGCGCGGCCGTCGGCGGTTGGGAAGTCGGCGCCGTAGCTACCGAACAGGGCGTTGCCCTGACGTGCGCGCCCGGTGCCGCGCCGGTCGGCCTCCGCGA
Source organism: Prescottella agglutinans (assembly GCF_004011865.1). Taxonomy (GTDB): domain Bacteria; phylum Actinomycetota; class Actinomycetes; order Mycobacteriales; family Mycobacteriaceae; genus Prescottella; species Prescottella agglutinans. Next base: position 143,306 of record NZ_RKLP01000010.1, read on the forward strand.
CCCATCCCATGCTGGCGACCGTGGACAGCGCGACATCACCCAGTGCCAGTTGTAGATACGCGCCCTCGCCGGTCTGCTCGCGGCGGCGCAGCGCTGTCACCAGCCCGAGTGCGGCGTACAGCCCGGTCAGGAGATCCCACGCGGGCAGAACATGATTGACGGGAGAGTCGGAACCCCGCGGTCCCGTCATGAGTGGCAACCCGACCTCGGCGTTGACGGAGTAGTCGACGGCGGGTGTGCCGTCGGCGTGACCCTCGATGTGCAGATGGATCAGATCGGGACAGCGCTGGGCGAGGACGTCGTTGTCCAGCCACCGCGCGTGGGCCGCGTTCTCCAACAGGATTCCGGCCTCGGCGACGAGGCCGGTGACGAACTCGCGACCGGCGTCGCTGCGCAGGTTCACGGTCACCGACTTCTTCGCCTGGTTGAGGCCCGCCCAATAGAGGCTGACGCCGTCGTCGGTGACGGGCCAGCGGGCGCCGTCGACGGCGCCGGAGATCGGATCGACTCGGATCACCTCGGCGCCGAGTTCGGCGAGGATGCGCCCGGCGGTGGGGCCGGCGACGAACGACGACATGTCGACGACGCGGGTACCGTCCAGTGGCCGTGCGGTCATGACACCCTCTCGAAGATCGCGGTCAGTCCCTGCCCGCCGCCGATGCACATCGTCTCGAGGCCGTAGCGCGCATCGCGGCGCTGCATCTCGCGCAACAGTGTGGCGAGGATACGCACGCCGGTGGCCCCGACAGGGTGCCCCAGCGAGATTCCGGATCCGTTGACGTTGGTGCGCTCGTGATCGGCCGCACCGAAGTTCCATTCCCGCATACACGCGAGGGCCTGTGCCGCGAAGGCCTCGTTGAGTTCGATCAGATCGATCTGCGACAGGCCCAGTCCGGCCCGCTCGAGTGCGCGCGCCGTCGACGGGACCGGGCCGATGCCCATCATCGACGGCTGCACGCCTGCAACGGCCCATGTGACCAGGCGAGCGAGCGGATTCAGCCCCAGCCGCTCCGCAGTGGCTCGCGTCGCTACGAGACAGGCTGCCGCGCCATCGTTCTGGCCGCTGGAGTTGCCCGCGGTGACTGTGGCCTTCGAGTCGGTCCTCGCCATGACCGGCCGCAGCCGGGCGAGCGACTCGATGGTGGTGTCGGCGCGCGGGTGCTCGTCCCGTGTGACTGTCTCGGTACCGCCCCTGACCGGGATGTCGACCGGCACGATCTCCTCCGCGAACACCCCGGACTCGATTGCCGCCACCGCGCGTCGATGGGACGTCACGGCGAGCTCGTCCTGCTCCTGCCGGCCGATGCCGTAGGTACGACGCAGGTTCTCGGCGGTCTCGAGCATGCCGCCGGGAACCGGATGGTTCCGGCCGCCGGCGGTGACGCGCCCGCGGGCCAGACGGTCGTGGAGAGCCGCGGGTCCGCCCTTGGCTCCCCAGCGCATGGTCTCGGTGTAGTACTCGGCGCGGCTCATGGATTCGACGCCGCCCGCGATGATCAGGTCTGCGACGCCGGTCTGGACGCGCATGGCCGCGTCGAGTACCGCCTGCAGACCGGAGCCGCAGCGCCGGTCCAATTGTTGGCCGGGCACGGTAGCGGGCAGTCCGGCGTCGAGCGCGGCGACCCGGCCGATCGCCGGGGCCTCACCGTTGGGGTAGCACTGACCGAAGATCACGTCGTCGACGGACTCGGGGTCAATCCCCGTGCGTCGCACCAGCTCCGAGACAACTCGGGCGCCGAGGTCGGCGGCGGGAACGTCGCGGAAGACCCCGCCGTAGCGCCCGACTGGGGTTCGTAGCGGCTCGCAGACGACGATATCGGTGGCTGAGTTACTCACTGCGAAAATCCCTTTCACGATCGGTCCACTGTTGCGCCCACTCGCGCAGTTCGACGGCTCGGATCTTGGTGCCATTTCCGCCCACGGTGGTGGGCATCTTCGCGATCACGTGAACGGCCGACGGCACCTTGAATGGCGCCAGCGAGTTCGCACACCACTGCCTGAGGTCGGCAGCCGTGACCGTCGCATCCTCGGCGGGAACGACGAACCCGACCGCCTGGGCGTAGCCTCCGGGCCCGGTGATCCCCACGACCTTGGCGGTCCGTACGTCGGCGTGTGCGGCGAGACGGGTCTCGATCTCGGCGGGGTCGACGAGGAAACCGCGCAGCCGCAGGGCGTCCCCGGCGCGGCACACATAGGTGAACCCGCCGTCGCCGGTCGCGATCGCCAGATCGCCGCTGCGGAACCAGCCGTCCGTCGTGAACGCCTGCGCTGCCGCCTCGCGATCGCCCAGGTACGCGTCCACGACGTTCGGCCCCCGGACCTGGAGTTCGCCCTGCTCACCGTAGGGCAGCACGGAGTCGTCGTACGGGTCGGCTATACGTACCGAGATCTCCGGGCTCACCGGCCGGCCACCGCCGTTCCACCTCACCGATTCCGGATCGTCGGCGTTCCAGAAGAGCATGAGCGCGAACATCTCCGACGACCCGAACACGCCGGTGGTGAGGGCGTCGAACTCGTCGCGCGCCCAGCGCGCGATCGCGTGCGAGCGTCCGAGGAAATCCGCGATGCCGAGCCACTCGAGTGACGACAGGTCCGCGCGGACGTCTCGCCATGTGTCGTGGAGCCTGCCGTAGAGATCGTCACCGCCCACGATGTGCGACACCCGTTCTGCCTCCATGGCGCGCAGTGTCGCGACAGGATCGAACACCGCGACCATGAGGACGGCGCCGCCGCCCGCGAGGGTCGCCAACGCCGTGTTGAAGCCGAACACTCCGGACAGCGGCAGCACACACAGCGTCACGTTGCCGGGGACGATGCCCATCCCGGCGGCGTCGGCACGGGCATGCGCCACTACGGCTGACTCCCTGTGAGCGGCCAGCTTCGGGATGCCTGTCGAACCCGAGGTGGTGAAGGCGACGGCCAACGGGTCATCCGGGGCACCGAGGAGGCCCGCCGCAGTCGCGGCCACGGTCGCAGGTGTGCAAGGCGCTGCCGCGGTATGCGTGTGTCCGCCACCGGCAAGCCACGATCCGGAGCCGAGATCGAATGCTGTGGAGTCGAAATCGGCCTGGCGTGCAGGTTCATGGCTGGGTGCCGGCACCACCGCGACGGCCGGGGGATCAACTTCGCCGCCGGTGGCCGACAGTGCCTGGCGGAGCGTGCCGAACAGGTCGAGGCCATGGAAGTTGTCGGCAACCGCCACGACGGCGGGCCGCGCGGCTCGGAGAACGTGCTCGACCTCGCCGATGTTGTAGCGGGTGTTGATGCCGATGACGTGGGCTCCGAGCGCCGACACCGCGAACTGCCAGACCAGGGCGTCGGACCAGTTGGGCAGGAACACCGCGACGCACTGACCACGCCCGAGTCCGACTTCGGCCAGTTCGGCTTCGAGGAGTCGTACACGCGTCCGTAGCCGGTCGCGGGTACTCGTGACGGTGCTCGTGCCGATCAGGTCGATCGCCGCCGCCGCCTCCGGGGCCGCGGCGACGAACTCGTCGAGGAACGACGCGAGAGTTGCACGGGTCATGATGCGGCCTCCACTCGTGCCGCTGACGCCAGTTCGCTCAGCCATGCGGCCGCGACGTCGGCGAAGCTCTCGACCTCCTCCATCGGATAGTGGCCGATCCCGGCCAACAGTGTGAAGCGGGCGCCGCGAACGCGGGACGCGTCGGCCTTGACGGTCTCCGGTGTGATCCACGGGTCCTGTTCTCCCGCAACCAGGTGCACAGGGCAGGTCGTCAGGCACAGGCGGTCCCGGACGTCGTGGCCACCCCAGCCGATCAGGTCGGAAGACGAGATGACCGGATCCTCGCGACGGTGCATGGTCGCGATCAGTCGGGCTCGGTCGACGGGTACGGTGTCGCCCACCGAGGCGAGGGTGCCGAGGTACGTGCGTTCGCCGCGGGACGGTCCGGCGACGTCCTCGAGTTCCCGTCGCAGGCCGGACACGTTCACCCGGCCCGGCCCGGCTTCGGCAGCCATGGCGATCGCGCCGGCCAGGGGGCGCTCGGGTCGCGTGGCGAGGTCGAGCGTCAGCTTCCCCCCGATCGAGCAGCCGATCACGAACGGGCGCTCGATGTCGAGGGCGTCGAGGAGCTTCCACAGCCAGTCGCCGTACACCGCGAGATCGACGACCGGACCTCCGGCGGCCGGTTCCGATCGGCCGTGGCCGGGCAGGTCGGGCACGATCACTCGGTAGCCCTTGTCGGCGATCGCGGAAGCGACGTGACGCCACTGCGCACCGCTCTGGCCGGCGGTGTGGATGCACAACACCGTCGGTGCATCCTCGTCGGTCACATCGGTTCGGACTGGCGGATGAACGATCTCGACGAAGCCCAGCGCAGAGTCGATCGTCAGGTAGCGGGCTTCGATCACGACTGTGCCTCCTGAGCGATCGCGCGAGCGTGCGCGATGACGATGTTGAGCGGCTTGGTCAGCCGCAGATACTCGTATCCATCTCCAGCGGAGGAGAATTCGCCTGTGATGGCGCGGCGCATGAAGTCGTTGCGCTCACCGAGCATCAGGTCCACCCACGTGTGTCCGGGCGCGATGAAGGTGAACGTCGCGCCGCCCGGGGTCCGCCGGGTGACGTCGATGATCCGGCCGCGGTAGACGCGTAGGTGGATCTCACGGTCGTCGCAGCGCAATCCGATCGTCCCGTCCCACGTCGCGAGGGACGAGGCGAAGTCAGGGTCTGCCGCAAGGGAGTCGCGCACGAGCACACCCCATCGGTCGGTGCAGAAGTCGGTGGCGGGCACGGTGGGAGCGGTGTCGCCATCGCGAACCCGCCACGTCTCGACGATCTCTTCGCGCAGGGTGTTCACATTGTCCCGCAAGACAACCCGACGTACCACCACGGCCGTGTCGCCGTCCGCCGCTACCTGCGTGATCACCGACTCGGTGCGGACGCTGTCGTCGGGATCGATGGGATCGTGCGCGCGCCACGAGAGACGCTCGCGCACCGCCGACGCGGACCCGGGACGCGGCGTCAACAGCTCGGCGACGGTGGGACCCAGGAGTGCGCTGCCCGCGGGCAGCGCGATGTCGGACTCGGCGAGCAGCGCGTTGACCCGCGCGTACCGGCTCTGCGTCCGCGTACCGACGCGGAGCACGGCGCGTGAGGTTGTGCCGATGCTCATGACGTGGCCCGACCGAGCAGCTCGTCGGAGATGATCCGCATCTGGATCTCGCTGGTGCCTTCGAAGATCTTGGTCAGACGAGCATCACGCCAGTGCCGCTCGACCTGGAAGTCGGTGGTGTAGCCGGCGCCGCCGTGAATCTGCACGGCCTCGCTGGTGACCTGTTCGGCCATCTCGGTGGCGACGAGCTTGGCCATCGAGGCCTCGAGCGAGCAGCGTCGACCGGTGTCGATGTCGGTGGCGACGGAGTACATGAGCTGGCGGGCCGCCTCGATGTTTGCGGCCATCTTGGCGATCTTGAACCGCAGATGCTGGAAGTCGCCGATCGGCTTGCCGAACTGGCGTCGGGTGTGGACGTACTCGATCGAGTCCTCGAGGGCGGCGCGGGCCAGGCCGATCGCGCGAGCAGCGGTGTGGGCGCGGCCCACCTCGAGACCGCTCACGGCGAGGTAGAAGCCCTTGCCTTCCTCGCCGAGCATCTTGTCGGCCGGAACCCGGAAGTTGTCGAAAGACAACTCCCATGTGCTCCAACCGAAGTAGCCGATCTTGCGGACCTTGGTCCCGGAAATGCCGCGGGGGAACGAGCCCCGCTCCTTTTCGAGCAGGAAGGCGCTGATGCCGCGGTGCGGCTTGGCGGGATCCTTGTTCGGATCCGTGCGGGCGAACAGCACGAGGTAGTCGGCGTCGTCGGCATACGTGCACCACATCTTGGTGCCGTTCACCACCCACTCGTCACCGTCACGCACCGCGCGGCACGAGATGTTCGCGACGTCCGATCCGGCCTCGGCCTCGGACAGTGCGTACGCGCCGAGGTACTCGCCGCGTGCGACCCTGGGCAGCAGCGCCGCTTCTTGCTCGATGGTGAAACCGCCGCCCATCCCGTTCCCGCGGGCCAGCAGGCCCGACACGCTCATCCAGGCGCGCGAAAGCTCCTCTGCGACCAGGCAGTACTCGAACACGCCCAGGCCCAGGCCGCCGTGCTCCTCGGGGATCATGATTCCGAAGAAGCCGATGTCGGCCATCGCCTGCTTCAGCGAGTCGGGAATCGTGCCCTGCACCGGGTCGAGTTCGTTGGCGACCGGCAGGACCTGCTTCATGGCGAACTCGCGAGCCAGGTCGCGGATGGCGAGGCGTTCTTCGGTGAGGTACCGCGGGGAATCGACACGCGGCTGTGAAGGTCGGTGAGTCATGCGCTCTCCCTAGTAAAGATTAACGCTTGTTAACCAAGTAGAGCATGCAATCGCGCGGCGAGTCAACGGATCCGGTGTCGGGCGAACGTGGCAGGGGGAGCGTGCGTTCCCTCAGGCGGGTCGGTATCCGACCAGGTTGAGGGCGTAAATCCCGTGCGTGTCGGCGACTTCCTGGGCCGAGAGGGCGCCGTCCGGGCGGAACCACAGTGCGATTCCCGCGCACATGGTCAGTACGGCGGTCACTGCTTGGTGAACGTGGGGAACATCGAATGCCCCCTGGGCGATGCCTTCCTCGGCGATCGTCACGAACAGGTGCTCCTGCGCGTCGCGGGACCCCACCACGCGTTTGCGGTCGATCTCTTCGAGATAGCGCAGTTCGGTGTTCGCGACGAGGCAGGCCCGCTGGTTGCGGGCCGTGTACAGCGCATGGGCGGTGACGGCCGCTCGCCACTGCTCGGCCGGCTCGGAACCGGCTTTGCGCAGCGCATTGCGTGTGGCGGTGAACTGTTCGTCGCTGGCGGCCCGCAAGATCTCGACCAGTAACTCGGCCTTGTTCTCGAAATGGTTGTAGACGTTGGCGGCGCTGCAACCGGCGTTGGTGGCGATGTTCCGCATCGTTGCGCCGTGGAAACCGGCCGCATAGAACTCGTCGAGCGCGGTGTCGAGGATGCGTTCGCGTACGCCCTCGTATGCCGCGCTTCGCGTCCTGGTCAGGGCCTTCGCGCCCGATCGAGTGTTCATGCCTCGGAGGGTAGAGCGGCTCGACCCCGCTGATCAAGGACGATCCTCGCGGGCTTGACCAATTCGATGCCGGCGACTTATGGTCTGCATCACATGAACGTGCGTTAACCAACACGCCGACGAATCTTCCCGATCCCGCTGCTCATACCCCTCACGAGGAGGCTTATCCCCATGAGCACTTCCGAAGACCGACTCGAAGACCGGATCCGTCGACTGGAGGACATCGAAGCCATCCGGCAACTCGACGCCCGGTACTGCCGTCACCTGGACGACGGCAACTGGGACGACCTGATGGCCCTGTTCACCGAGGACGGCGAGTTCGACGGACTCTCACACCCGAAGGGCCGCACGGCCATGCGGGAGTTCTTCGCCGGGCTGGCCGAGGGAGGTCTCACGTCGTTCTGGCACTTCATCACCAACATGGAGATCGAGCTCGATGGCGATCGTGCGACCGTCCGGTCATTCCTGTGGCAGCCGTGCGTCACCGACGGCGCACCGTCGATCGCCGCCGGCCGCTACGAGGATCAGGTGGTCAGGATCGGCGATCGCTGGCTCTATCGCACCAAGCAGGTCCGTTTCCACTTCTTCGGCCCCCTCGCCGACGGTTGGGACGAGAACCTGTTCGCGCTGGACACCGCGCGGCGTGCGGCGGTCAACCCGTGAGCGCGCCGGTCCACGGGGACCGTCCGGCCTCGGCCGCGGACGGGCGGTGGTCGGACATGCTCACCATCGCCGAGTTCGTCGAACTGCGCCGGCGCCGGCGGGTGGTCACCAACAGTCTCGGAACCGCGGCGATCGTGCTGCTCGCGGTCTTCCTGCTGGGCTTCGCGTACTTCCCTGACCAGCTCGGCGGCACCTCGGTGGCGGGCGTCCCGCTGTCGCTGTGGCTGATGTTCTCGCAGTTCGCCGGAACATGGGTGTTGGTCTACCTGTACTTCCGTCTCACCCGTACGTACATCCAGCCCGCTGCCGACGCAGCTCTCACGGCCATCGACGACTACCGACAGGAGCACGTGGCATGACGGGCGAACCCGACTTCCTTGCCATCGCCATCTGCGCGGCGGTGATCTCCCTGACGCTGTGGGTCACCTTCGCAGCGTCACGTCGCAGTCGCAGTGCAGACGGCTTCTTCGCCGCCGGCCGTTCGATCACAGGCTGGCAGAACGGCTTCGCGATCGCGGGCGAGTTCATCTCGGCTGGAAGCTTCCTCGGAACAACCGGCCTGATCTTCTACAAGGGCGTCGACGGCACGGTAATCCTGTGCGCGTCGGTGGTCTCCTTCTTGCCGGTGCTGTTCCTACTCGCGGAGAAGATGCGCAACGTCGGCAAGTACACGCTCGCCGACGTGCTGGTGTTCCGTACCCAGGCACGGCGGGTGCGGGTGGTCGTCGCGTTCAGCACCATCGCGACAGGCATGTTCGTCCTGCTGGCGCAGCTCGTGGCGGCCGGCGTGCTGCTCGAGTCCGTGTCGGGGATTCCGTTCTGGCTGTCGGTGATCGTCGCCGGAAGTCTCATGGGCATTTACGTTTTCGTCGGAGGCATGCTCGCCACCACCTGGGTGCAGGTGATCAAGTCGTCGATCCTGTCGGTGCTGGCACTGATCGTCGGACTGGGCATCCTGTCGAAGTTCGGCTTCAGCTTCCCGAAGGTGTTGTCGAACGCCACCGAGCATGCGGTTGCCGGCGACGCGGTCCTGTCGCCCGGGCTGATTTTCGCGTCGGGTGGCGCCGTCAATCTCATCTCGTACGGCCTCACCTTCGCGCTCGGCACAGCCGGCATGGCGCACATCTTGATTCGATTCTTCACTGTGCCCGAGGCGGCGACGGCTCGGCGCTCGCTGGGTTGGACCGTCGCACTGTGCAGCGGCTTCTACCTCATCGTGGTGCTCATGGGGTTCGGCGCCGCCGCGCTGCTCGGTGACGATGGCGCCGAACGTGTCGGTGCCGGAGGAAATCTCGCCGCACCGGTGCTGGTGACCGAACTCGGCGGAGGCATCGGAACGGTCGGTGGCTCGATCGCACTGGCCCTGGTATCCGCAGTTGCGTTTGCCAGCATCGTGGCAGTGGTCGCCGGTGTGGTCATCTCGGCCGCCGGCACCTTCGCACACGACGTGTGGCCGACACTGGTCCGCCGCGACCGTGGGAACAACGCGGGGGTCCCCACGGATACCGCCGTCGACGACGTGCAGGAGGCGAAGGTCGCGCGATTCGGCGCAGTCGGGTTCAGCGTCATCGCGATTCTGCTGACCATGGCAATCGGCGACAGCACGAACATCACGTACTTCATGGGTATGGCGTTCATGGTCGCGGCCAGCGCTCACCTGCCGAGCCTGCTGTTGAGCCTGAACTGGCGACGGTTCAACAGCACCGGTGCGGTGTGGGGCATCGTCGTCGGACTGGTGTCGACGATCGTGAGTTTGATGTTCACCGAAGCGCTGTGGATGGGCAGTGGCTCGGCGCCGCTGCACATCCAGCTGCCGGTGATCATCACGTTGCCCCTCGGCCTCGTGGCCTGCATCGTCGGCTCGTTGCTGGGGGAGCGGCGGATCGAGGTGCGGGAGGACTCCGAGGAGAAATTCGCGGAGATGTTGGTCCGAGCGGAGACCGGGATCGGCGCCGAGGTTGCAGTCTCCCACTGAACTGATTCACCGAAGGCCGGAGGGCCCCTTCGCGCGCTCTGCGCGCAGGAAGGGGCCCTCGAGCCGGTCGGGGCCTTCAGTTGACTCGGATCCGGGGCTAGGATCGGTACTGGTACACGCAGGTCAGCTCGATGAGCCGCGTGATCCGGCGGTCAGCGCATCCCTCGGATTGTATGCCTACCGCGAAATATATTGCCCGAGTGCCGAATCGGCGCGGGTGTGCTCACCGCTTGCGTGACGCGTCGACGGTCGCCTCTAGCCCGAGGATGTGAGATCCATGGCCAAGACGCTGCGGACGGACGAGTCCATCGTCATCAACCGCCCGCTTCCGGAAGTCTTCCAGTACATGACGGACCCCGCCCACGCGATGGAATGGGGTACGAACGTCACCGACTACAAGATGCTCTCGGGTGCACCGGACGAGGTGGGCGCGTTGGCGTCGATCGACGTGCGGGTGGCCGGCGCGAAGGTTCACGCGACGGAGGAGGTCACCGCCTTCGAGCGGAACAAGAAGATCGGCTTGAAGTCCAAGGACTCGCGCGTCGAGTACGAGCGTGAACTCGACTTCGACAGCGGCGGTGACGGTGCCACGCGAGTGTCGTTCCACATGGGCGCCGAGCCGAATACGGGTCTGTTCAAGTTCGCAGACGCCGTCGCGTTGAAGCTGTACTCCCGCGACATCCGCAGCAATCTGGAGAACGCGAAGACCATCCTCGAGACCCCGAACGGCTGAAGGGTCCCTTCACGCGCGGGCAGCGCACGAAGGGACCCTTCAGCTCCAGGACCTAGCGGACGGTGAACTCCGCCGACGTGCCGGTGAGGGGGAAGACCTCGCCGGCCGGGTTCTTCCAGTTGCCGAAGTGCTGAATCCGGTACGTGCCCGACGGGGTGCCCGACGGGACGTCCCAGGTGATCCGGGCGACGGAGGCGTTGAGGCCCTCGCGGCGCCACCGGTACTTGGTGGCCCAGTCGCCGTCGTCGGCGTGCCGGATCCAGCGGTCGCCGTCGCGCCGCTGCACCTCGAAGAACGTTCCGCGACGGTGCAGGTCGTTCTTGGGATGTCCGGTGACGAACTCGACGGCCACCTGCTCGCCTGCGCCGACGCCGCCCGCCGGCTGGACGACGGCGTCGCCGAAGTTGCGTCCGGGAAGCGGTGCGTCGAACGGGAAGTCGCGGCCGAACCCGGGCTGGAAGCCGGACATGTCGCGCGGCGCCGGTCCGCGCGGGACGTCGGCGCCCGCCTTCATCGCCGCCGCGAGTGCCGCGAAGCCCTGCTGGTAGGCGGGAAGGGTGTTGCGGCCGAACAGCGTCGAGCCTCCCTCGTACTGCTGGGCGTCGTACTCCTCGGGCGTGGTGCAGTAGCTCGAGTACGCGTTGGCGTAGCCGTTGAAGATGACGTTCTCGAGCGGCACGCCCAGTTCCTCCGCGACCGTGCGGCGGATACGCAGACCCGAGACGATGGTGAACTCGGCCGGGCCGCCGACGACGTAGACGTCGCCGATGCGGATGATCTGGATCTTGAGCACGTGCGGAACCCAGCCGTCCGGGGGCAGCAGACCGACGGGCACCAGCACCAGCTTCGGGGCCTGCGCGTCCGCGAGCCACTGCGGGGTCTCGGCGTCGATGCCGCCGAGTGCGTCGATCACCGGGTTGTGCGTGCCCTCGGTGAAGATCTCGATCGCGGGCCCGTCCTCGGTGCTGCCGGCGGCCATCGCGGCGCCGATGCAGGCCGGTGCCGTGCGGCGCGGCTGACCGTCGGAGGTGTACTTGCCGTCGACCAGCTGATTCGCCATGTCCAGGTACATGATTCGGCTGTCGATCGTCGTCGACGACAGGGGCGCCGCCTGCTTGAACGCCTGGCGTGCTGCGGCGACCTGGCGTTCGCCGATGATCCGGGTGTTCTCGAAGTCGTCGTCCGTGGGGCCGTGTCCGGGCTCCAGGTCGAGGTTGGGGGACATGTCGCCGGTGTTGGTCTGCGGGAAGCAGGCGACGAATCCGGGCTTGCCGTCGAGGTAACGCACCCCGGCGATGTCGTGCTCCCAGAAGTACGCGGCCGCACCCTTGTTGTCACCGGAGATCAGGTGGTTCTTGTTGGTGAGCGACGCGCCGTGGGTGGGGAACCAGCCGATGCCGCCGACGTTGGTGTCACCCTGACTGATCCGCAGGACCCGCATCGCGGTGTCGATGCCGAGCGGGTAGTAGTCCCTGTCGCGCTGTGGGTTCCGATCGAAGGCTGCACGCGACCGGTTGACGCTGGCGTCCTTCAGTTCGCTGCGGCCGTAGGCGACGGTGCCCGCCGCGAGGTTGTCGTGCGCGGCGCTGATGGCCTCGACGACGCCGTCGACCTCGGCGTCGAACACCTGCGGCTGGAAGCCCAGCGTCGCGAGGCTGTACGCGTAGTCCTGCGACGCGCCGCCGCACGCCGCGTGCGAGTGCACGGCCGTGAGCATCACGTTCTTCTCGGTGTACAGGTCGCCGTACTTGGCCGCCAGTCGGGCGAGGACCGCGTCGTGGACGGCCTGGAAGACCATGCAGGTATCGGCGCAGGTGTAGACGACGCGGTTGTCGTCGGCGTCGGCGAAGACGTACGCGCGCACGCGGGTCCGCTGGTGCAGGCCCTCGGCCCGCTGGTCGAACTGCGAGTAGCCCATCATGCCGTTCTCGGCGACGGGCCCGGTCATGTCCGAGAGGCCCACACCGACGCGGAATCCCTGCTCCGATCCGGCGCGGCGAACGGGGGCGGACGCGGAACGGGGCTGAGCTGAAGCGGTGGAACCGGTTGCGTTGGCAATGGCTGCGAGCGCCGGTGCGGCCGCGGCTCCGGCCAGCACGCTGCGTCGGCTGATCGTCAAGACGTAATCCTTTGCGCGAGGTGGAATACCGAAGTTGATCAAATGTCCAAGTCTTCAGCACACACCAGTTGGTCGGGATTCGCAAGGGGTGTGGCGCCGAAGTCCGGAGCCCGATCAGGCGACGGCCGCGTCGCCGAACGTCATCCGCAGATCCGGGATCGTGGTCGTCATCAGGGCCCGTCGGGGCAGGCCGAGCGAGCGCAGCTCGTCGGCGATCGGATGGCTGCCGAGGTGCAGTTCGGCACCGCCGATCCGGGTGCGGACCCCGGAGGGATTCATGTCCCAGGCGGTGTGGCGGGTGATGCCGTCGAGGTGCGAGTAGGCCTCCACGGAGGTGTTGGTGCCGGCCCCCGGTGTCGGGATGCCCTGCTTGACGGTCAGTTCCGCGATGAGCCGGCCGTCCTGGCTGACCGCGCCGCGTCGGACCCGGCTGACGTGGTCGGCCTCGAAGTCGGCCAGGATCTTCGGGAAGCCCCAGATGCCGCGGCCGGCGGCGAGGGTGAACTCGCCGTCGACGGGGAGCTGATGGATCAGCGCGCCGGCGGTGCCTCCGGCCAGCGAGCGGAGGTCGCCGAGCACCGACGACCGCCCGCGGCGGCGATGGTTCCGGACCATGAACGTGACGCCGAATTCGTTGTACGGCCCGAGATCGCCGTCGACGTAGTCGACGAACACCAGCCCGCACAGTCCGCGGCCGGGGCGGTACTGCAGGATCTCGAGGCCGGTGTGGCTGATGAGCCGCTGGGCAGCCTTCGTGGGGACCGAGTACATGGCCATGAACGCCGACGCGGTCCGGATCTGGACCGGCATGTCGACCCGTTTGCCGAGCACCATGTGCGAGCTCACTGCGACACCACCCCGCGCAGACCGTCGGCGCCGTAGACCTGTTCGAGCATGGACCGGAAGTCCGGGCCGCGGCGCAGCATCTGACCGCCGTCGACGTTGATGACCTGTCCGGTGATCCACGTGGACTGCGGGCCGAGGAGGAAAGCGGCGAGCGCGGCGACGTCCTCGACCTCGCCGACCCGGCCCAGGGGAGTGCATTCCATGTAGTCGTCGAGGATCGGTCCGCCGTCGGTGATCAGCGCGACCAGGTCGGTGCGGGTGAGTCCGGGCCGGATCGCGTTGACCCGAACATTGCTGGCGCCCAGTTCGTCCGCCGCGAGCTGCACCAGGTGGTCGACGCCGGACTTCGAGACGCCGTACGCGCCGAACCAGCGGTGCGTGTTGCCGGCCGCGATCGACGAGATGGCGACGATCGAGCCGCCGCCGGCCGCGACGAGGGCCCGCGCGCCGTGCTTGATCGTGAGCATCGTGCCGGTAACGTTGAGGTCGACCGTGCGGCGCCACGCGTCGGTGTCGAGTTGCGTGACGGGCGCGATCGTCTCGTTGCCGCCCGCGCAGGCGACGACACCGTCGAGGCGTCCGGTGGTCTCGATCGCCCGGGCGACGGCGCGTTCGACGTCTGACTCGTTCGTGACGTCGGCCGCGACGGTGGTGACCGATCCGCCGGACGCGAACGCGCCGGACGCAGCGATCTTCTCGGCGGCGGCCGACAGCTTGTCTGCGCTGCGGCCGCAGATCGTGACGTGTGCGCCGTCGGCGACGAGGGTCTGCGCGATACCGAGTCCGATGCCGCTGCCGCCGCCCGTCACCAGGATCGATCTGCCCGCAAACGCTCCGGGTTTCGCATCCGAAGTCATGGCCTCTCCCCTCGTGCGTCCGATACCCCGCCGATAGTAGGAACAAGTTCTACTATCGGGAAAGGTTTGGGAGATTCTCGAGGCTTTCGGATGTATCGGTGCGAGACCGAGGAGCATGCGGAATGACGAGTTGGGACGAGACCGATCTGCTCGACGGGCGCTTCTACGCCGGCGAGTTCGGTGATCCTCGCGAGGCATACGCGTGGATGCGGACGCATCGGCCCGTGTTCCGGGACCGCAACGGTGTGGCCGGGGTGTCGACGTACGAGGCGCTGATCGCTGCCGAGCGCGATCCCGGTCTGTTCTCCAACGCAGGCGGCATCCGACCGGAGACCGGGCCGCTGCCGCAGATGATCGACATGGACGATCCGGCCCACCTGCAGCGGCGTCGACTCGTCAACACCGGCTTCACCCGCAAGAAGGTGGAGGCGAAGATCGGTCGGATCCGCGAGATCTGCGAACAGTTGATCGACGCGGTGTGCGGGAACGGGGAGTGCGACTTCGTCGCCGACCTCGCCGCGCCGCTGCCGATGGCGGTGATCGGCGACATGCTCGGGGTCCGGCCCGAAGAACGGGACACCTTCCTGCAGTGGTCGGACGATCTGGTGAAGGCGTTGGGCAGCAACGCAACCGAGGCGCAGCTGAAGGCGATGATGGACGCGTACGTTGCGTTCAACGAGTACACCTTCCGCACCATCGCCGAGCGTCGCAAGGAGCCCGCCGACGACCTGATCAGCGTCCTCGTGCACGCCGAGATCGACGGACAGCGCCTCGACGACCAGGAGATCGTCAACGAGTCGCTGCTGATCCTGATCGGCGGCGACGAGACCACCCGGCACGTGCTCAGCGGCGGCATGGAGCAGTTGATGCGCCACGACGATCAACGGGATCGGCTGGTGTCCGACCCCTCGGGCATTCCCCTCGCGGTGGAGGAAATGCTGCGGTGGGTGTCGCCCATCAAGAACATGGCGCGGACCGTCACCCGCGACACCACGTTCTTCGGGACCGACCTGCGGCAGGGCGAGAAGGTGCTGCTGCTGTTCGAGTCGGCGAACTTCGACGAGACGATGTTCGAGGACCCCGACCGGTTCGACACCCGACGATCCCCGAACCCACACGTGGCGTTCGGTTTCGGCACCCACTTCTGCCTCGGCAACCAACTCGCACGGCTCGAGGGAGCGATGATGTTCGAGCGACTGCTCGCGCGCCTGCCCGACATGACACCGGCGACGTCGGAGCCCTTGCCGCGCCGTCCGGCGAACTTCGTGTCCGGGCTCGAGGCGATGCCGGTGAAGTTCACCGCGACGGTGCCGCGCAATTGAAACCGCGGCGGTGCCGCGCAGCTGATCTAGCCCGGTTCGCCCCGGAACAGGGATTCCGTCCCCGGAGACACGGGAATCCGGTGGACGATCCGTTCGGTGAGCGGCAGTTCGCGGATCGCGGTGATCGCGTCCCACTTGAACACGCCGCACTCGCCGGTCGGCAGCCCGGGCGCCCGCATGCCGAGCCCGCTCTCGTCGACGAGCCAGACGATCGGCGGCGTCGGCTGATCGGCCAGGCAGGTCAACTGCTCCGGTGGTGGATCCGACGGCAACGCGTACCCGGCGAGGACCGCGGTCATGTCGCCCTCGCGCCGCTCCTCGACCCACGAGACGGTGTGATCGTCGGCGACACCGGAACCCCAGTCGCCTTCGCAGACGACGGCGCGAACCGGGACGAAGTCGGCGGCGATCGGCATCGGGTCGGGCGCGGGCGGCGCCTCCTGGGGGAGCCCCGAGAAGCCGAGGAGATTGCCGGCCAGGCAGGTCGGCTCCACCAGGCCCGCCGTCGTCGACTGTGGCGCGGGTGCAGCCGTCTCGTCGGTGTCGTCCGATGCGCCGCAGCCCGCGGCCAATCCGATCGCCAGCAACCCCACGAAGATCTTCGAAGCCCCCATAACGGGCACCCTACGGAGCGGGCGGCACGGGCGTGAGCGAACGCCCGGACCGGTGTCGGGCCGCGGGGCGAGAGGCTACGCGCAGGCCGGCGCCGGGTCGTCCTCGGACAGCGGGCTGCCCGCCGGATTCACCTACAGCACGTGCAGCACCATCGGCGTCGGACCGAGGTTGCGTCCCATGTGGACGTAGCCGTGCCCGCTCGGTTCGACGATGGTGCCGCCGACGTTGTAGACGCCGTCGACCCTGCAGTCCGACTTGTAGTGCGTCAGTGTGCCTTCGGTGACGAGCCCGCACAGCATTCCGTCGTGGAAGTGCCAGCCCGTGGTGCCGTCCGACGCGATCGTGATGCGGCGCAGAACGTAGTCGCGACCGTCGACCGTGGCCTGCGCCAGGATCTCGCCGATGACGCCCTCACTGGGAGTGGCGGCTGCGGTCGAGCTCAGGCGCCCTTCGCCGGCGGCTCGGCCCACATGTGCGAGAGGAACTCGAAGCTGGGGAGGTCGTCGAGCGAGATGATCGACTCGTAGATGCGTTCGTACGACGTCCGCGCGATGCGCCACCGGCCATCGTCGTCGCGGCGGTAGCGGTCCCGGTAGTAGCCGGCGCCCCGGATGAGGCGGCGGGCGGAGGGGACGATGACCGTGTCCTCGAACGCCCACGAGCCCTCGGCGATGTCGCCGTCGACGGTGATCTCGGGATGGTTGGCGATGTGCACCGACGTGACCGCCGGGCCGAGGGCCTTCCGCATGAACCCGGCCAGCGCGTCGCGCCCCTCGAAGACGAGCGGCTCACGAAGCGCATGAGTCCCGTACTCGGCGACGACGTCCTCGGCGAGCGTGTCCGCGAACTCGTCCCAGCGCTTGAGGTCCAGGGTCCGGAAATAGCGGTACTTGAGCTGACGGAGGTCTTCCAGGATGCCGAGTTCTTCACTGGATCTGGTCACTCGCGGAGCATCACACGGCGGGCCGTCCGTCCGGGCAGCTTCCGACGATTTCGCCGCAGTGCGCAGAATCCGTCGACGAGCGCGCGGAGCCGTCCGGATGGGGGCGCGATCAGGGAGGCTGGGATCATCGTCGGGTGACGCGAATCAGACTGGTGGCATCCGACCTCGACGGGACCCTGCTGCGGTCCGACCGGACGGTTTCGCAGCGAACCACCCGGGCCATGGCCGAAGCCCGCGCCGCCGGCATCGAGGTGGTGTGGGCGACCGCCCGCGCGCGGCACTCGGTGGACACCCTGGCGCGGTCGTGCGGCTTCCGTGGGGAGGCGATCTGCGCCAACGGTGCGGTCACGCTCGACCTGGCCGACGGCACCGCCGCGATCACCGGCACGGTCTCGATCGAGGTCACCGAGGCCCTGGCCGCGATGGAGCGGGTCCGCACGTTGGTGCCGGGCGTGGTGTTCGCGAACGTCGGGCCGACGACGTTCGTGGCCGAACCCGAGTATGCGGCACTGTGCGACTACGCCGACCACCACCGGACGCTGGACGAGATGATCCTCGAGGAGCAGTTGCCGCGGATGGGGGAGCCGATGGTCAAGATCGTCGCCCGGCATCCCGAGCTGCCCAGCGACGAGTTGTACCGGCTCGCCGTCGCGGCAGGTGTCGACGGCGTGGAACTGACCCACTCGGGGGCCCCGTACGTCGAGATGGCGGCGACGGGGGTGTCGAAGGCCAGCGCCCTCGCGCGGCTGTGTGCGGTGAGAGGGATTGCGGCGCACGAGGTTGCCGTGATCGGGGATGCGGTGAACGACATCCCGATGCTGATGTGGGCCGGCACCGCGCTGTGTCCGGACAACGCGTTGCCGGAGGTGCGCGCGCTCGCGGACCGGGTGTTGCCGTCGAACGAAGACGACGGCGTCGCGCAGTATCTCGAGGAACTCGTGGCCTGACCAGTCGGCAGGATTGATACTGGCCCGATTCGTTGTCGTCGGCAATGATGCATTCGTCGGAAAAGCGAGACGAAGGGCGGTCCGATGCTCAAGCAGGAGCGGGCGCTGATCACCAGGCAGCAGATCGTCAACGGTGCTGCCGAGATGTTCGACCGCGTCGGGTACGAGCGGGCCAGCCTCGCCGAGATCGTCGAGCTGTCCGGGATCACCAAGGGAGCGCTGTACTTCCACTTCAAGTCGAAGGATGACCTGGCGGGTGTCGTCATCGAGGAACAGCACGCCATCTCCATGAAGGCCGTCGAAGCCATCTCGTCGTCGGGTGCGCCCGCACTCGAGCAACTCGTCATGCTCTGTTACGAGATGAGCCGGGAGATCATCGAGGACTCGATTGTGCGGGCGGGAATCCGCCTGACGTTGGAGATGAGTGCGGTGGGTGGTCCCCGCGAACCGTACGTCGACTGGATCGCCAGCTGCGAACACGTCGCGGCCGCAGCGGTCGCGGAGGGGGACGTCGTCGACACGGTCGTTCCCGCCGAACTGGGCCGCTTCATCGTCGGCGCCTTCACCGGGGTGCAGATGGTGTCGAACGTGCTGACCGGCCGGGAAGACCTGTACGAGCGCATCGACCAGATGTTGACGCTGGTGCTGCCCGGGATCATGCCTCCGCGGCGCCGACACAAGATCGATCGGATCCGCGCGGCCCGCTGGACCCCGCCGGCCGAGGGCTGAACCGAACCGCCGAACCGCGATACGCCGAGGGCCAGCCCGGAGATTCCGGGCCGGCCCTCGTGCTGGGGACGGGATCAGGCGGGCAGACCCGCGAGCGTCTCCATCTCCTTGATGAACTCCTCCGGCTGGCCGAGCAGCTGCGCGCTGCCGTGGGCCCGCTTGAAGAACAGGTGCGCGTCGTGCTCCCACGTGATCGCGATGCCGCCGTGCAGCTGGATCGAGTCGCCGGTGACCGCGAGCAGCGCCTCCGAGCAGTACGCCTTCGCGACCGCGGCGTCGGCGGCCGCCGACGGCAGGCCCTCGCTCAGCGAGTACACGGCCGCGTACGACGCCGAGCGGGCCGTCTCCACCAGGAAGTACAGGTCCGCCATGCGGTGCTTGAGCGCCTGGAAGCTGCCGATCGCGCGACCGAACTGGACGCGGTCCTTGCTGTAGTCCACCGTCATCTGCAGGCAGCGCTCGGCGGCACCGACCTGCTCGGCCGACAGCGCGACGATCGCGATGGTGCGGACCTTCTCGAGCGCCGCGGTGGCGTCGTCGGCGGTGAGCCGCACGGCCGGGGCGGAATCGAACTCCACCAACGACATCGGACGGGTGAGGTCCATCGTCGGCAGCTGACGGCGGGCGACGCCGTCGGCGGACGGGTCGACCTCGAACAGTGCGATCGCACCGTCCACCGACGCGGCCACGATCAGCACGTCGGCGTGCGCGCCGTCGAGCACGTAGTGCGCGGTGCCCGACACGGTGTAGCCGTCGGCGTCGCTGCCGGTGGCCGTGCACGCGACCTCGTCACTGCGCCAGTGGCCCTCGGGGCCCACCCAGCACAGCGCGGCGATGGACGAGCCCTCGGCGATGCCGGGCAGCAGGCGCTCGCACGCCTCGTCGTTGCCGGTCGCCAGGATCGCCTGCGCGGCCAGGACCGCGGAGCCGAACATCGGCGACGGCGTCAGCGCGCCGCCGAGCTCCTCGAGCACCAGGTGCTGCTCGACGAGGGTGGCACCGAAGCCGCCGAACTCCTCCGGGATCGCGAGCGCCGCGACACCGACCTGCTGGCACAGCACGTCCCACAGGCCGCGGTCGAACGCCTCGCCCGACTCGAGCGTCTTGCGCAGCGCGGCCGCGTCGGCGCGCTTGGCCAGCAGCTGGGCAACCGTCTTGCGGAGTTCGATCTGCTCCTCCGCGAACACTCCGACCCCGCTCACAGCGCGCTCGCAATCCGTGCGCGGTGTGCGGCGGCGGTGCCCCACGCGGACTGCAGCGCCCGCGTCTTGGTCAGCCACAGCGACAGGTCGCACTCGAGGGTGTAACCGATCGCGCCGTGGACCTGCAGCGCCTTGCGGGACGCCACGTAGGCGGCGTTCGCGGCGGCGACCTTGGCGGCCGAGACGTCGCGGGCGATCGTGTCGGAGCCCTCGGCGATCGAGATCGCCGCGCCGTACACCAGCGGGGTCGCCATCTCGACGGCCACGAGGGCGTCGGACATGTGGTGCTTGACGGCCTGGAAGCTGCCGATGACGCGACCGAACTGCGAGCGGTTCTTGGCGTACTCGGTGGCGGTCTCGATCATCGCGTGGCCGGCGCCGATCAGCTGCGCCGACGCGGCCAGCACCGCGAGGTCGTACGCCTTCTCCGCGGCGGCGGCGACGTCCGCGCCCTGCGCGAGCGTCTCGACCGACTCGACCTCGAACAGGCGACGGGCCGGGTCGACCGACTCGAGCTGCGTGGTCGGGCGGACCAGCTCGAGCGTGTCGCCCGAGACCCGCAGGACCGGCTCGGCGACATCGGCATCGAGGGCACGCGGCGTGGACGGCTCGAGCACCAGCGACGCCAGCGAACCCTCGGCGATGCCGGGCAGGAAGCGCTTGGCCAGCTGCTGGTCGTTCAGCGCCGACAGCAGGGCGGGGACGGCGGCGGCCGTCTCCAGGATCGGACCCGGAACCGCGGCGCGGCCCAGCTCGATGAACGCGACGGCCAGGTCGGCCGGGTGGGCGCCGATGCCGTCGAACTCCTCGGGCACGGCGAGCGCGGTCACGCCGGTCTCGGCGAGCTGCTGCAGCAGCGCCAGGCCCGGAGCGGTGTCGTTCTCACCCCACGACCGGACGACGGCCGGGGTGTTGGCGTTGGCGAGCAGGCCGCGGAGGCTCTCCGCGAAATCGCGCTGCTCGGTGGACAGAGAGAATTTCATCGATCCGCCTTCGGGAGTCCGAGCATCCGCTCGGCAACGATGTTGCGCTGAATTTCGTTGGTGCCGGCGTAGATCGGGCCGGACAGCGAGAAGAGGTACCCGTCCTGCCACTTGCCGGCGAGCTCGCCGTCGGCGCCCATCAGGTCGAGCGCCGTCTCGTGGATGCGGACGTCGAGCTCGGACCAGAAGATCTTGTTGATCGAGCCCTCGACGCCGAGGGGGACACCCTCGAGCATGCGGGTGACGGTGCCCCACGTGTGCAGGCGGTACGCCTCGGCGCCGATCCACGCGTCGACGACGCGGTCCCGGGCGGCGGTGTCGGTGTCGTCCGCGTTTGCCTTCCACACCTCGATCAGGCGGTTCACCGCGGAGATGAAGCGCCCCGGGCTGCGCAGCGACAGACCACGCTCGTTGGACGCGGTGCTCATCGCGACGCGCCAGCCGTTGTTGACCTCGCCGACGACGTCGGTGTCCGGGACGAAGACGTCCTCGAAGAAGATCTCCGCGAAGCCCGGCTCGCCGTCCAGCTGCGGGATGGCGCGCACGGTGACGCCGTCCTGGTTCAGCGGGAACATGAAGTACGTCAGGCCCTTGTGGCGCTGCGCCTCCGGGTCGGTGCGGAACATGCCGAAGCCCCAGTCCGCGTACACGGCGCGCGAGCTCCACGTCTTCTGGCCGTTGAGGATCCAGCCGCCCTCGGTGCGGCGGGCCGTCGAACGGATGCCCGCCAGGTCGCTGCCGGCCTCCGGCTCGGACCACGCCTGCGCCCAGATGTCGTCGGCGCGGGACATGCGCGGCATGATGCGCGCGAGCTGCTCCTCGGTGCCGTGCTCGAACAGCGTCGGCGCGAACAGGAAGATGCCGTTCTGGCTGACGCGGCCGGGGGCACCGGCCTTGTAGTACTCCTCCTCGAAGAGCACCCATTCGATCATCGACGCGTCGCGGCCGCCGAACTCCTCCGGCCACGCGACGGTCGACAGGCGGGCGTCGGCGAGCTTGTGCTCCCACTCGCGGTGGGCCTCGAAGCCCTCCGCGGTGTCCATCGACGGCAGCGGTTCCGCCGGGACGTTGGCAGCGAGCCATTCGCGCACTTCCAGCTGGAAGGCGCGGGCCTTTTCATCCAGTTCGAGATCCACTATTTCGCCTTCGCTTTCATACTGTTGACGTCCATTCCACCCAGCGAGTCCCTGCCCACCTCGGCATTGTGTGCGTGGGCGAAGTGGTGCAGGCCGAACACCGAATCCATGCCGGCGCGCTGACCCATGAGGTCCTCGCACTGGTTGACGGCCTTCTTGGTGAGCGCCAGGCCGAACCGCGGCATCTCAGCGACGCGGGCGGCCAGCGCGAGGGTCTCGGTCTCGAGGTCGGTGCGCGGCACCACCCGGTTGACCATGCCCACCTCGTACGCGCGCTGCGCGGAGAAGCGATCGCCCGTGAAGAGGATCTCCTTCGCGAACCGCGATCCCAGCACCCACGGGTGCGCGAAGTACTCGACACCCGGAACGCCCATGCGCACAACGGGATCCGAGAAGTACGCATCCTCGGATGCGACGATCAGGTCGCAGCACCACGCGAGCATGAGGCCACCGGCGATGCAGGCGCCGTGGATCTGCGCGATCATCGGCTTCGGGATCTCCCGCCACCGACGGCACATGCCCAGGTACACCTCGGTCTCGCGGGCGAAACGCTGGTCACCGCCGGCCTTGCCGAGGTGGTCCCACCACAGCGCGGCCTTGTTCTCGTAGTGCACGTGGTGATCGCGGCCGGGCGTGCCGATGTCGTGGCCGGCGCTGAAGTGCTCGCCGTTGCCGGCCAGCACGATCACCTTGACGTCGTCGTCCTCGACGGCCCGCTCGAAGGCGGCGTCGAGGGCGTACGTCATCACCGAGTTCTGGGCGTTGCGGTAGTCGGGACGGTTCAGCGTCACGAACGCGACGTGGTCGCGCACCTCGTAGGTGACGACGTCCCCCTCGTCGGGAACACCGCCCCTGTCGGAAACACTGTGGGGGACGGTCATGCCTTGCCCTCCCGCAGATCGTTCTTGAGCACCTTGCCCGAGGGGTTGCGCGGCAGCGCGCCGACGATCGTCACCTCGCGCGGAATCTTGAAGTTCGCCAGGCGCTCCTTGCAGAACGCGATGACGTCCTCGACGGTCACGGCGACGCCGGGCTTCGGCACGACGTACGCGCGGCCGACCTCGCCCATCCGCTCGTCCGGGATGCCGATGACGGCAGCCTCGGCGAGGGAATCCATTCGGGCGAGGGCGTTCTCGATCTCGGCGGGGTACACGTTGAACCCGCCGGAGATGTACATGTCCTTGAGGCGGTCGGTGATGTCGAGGTAGCCGCGCTCGTCGAGCACGCCCACGTCGCCGGTGTGCAGCCAGCCGTCCGCGTCGATCGTCTTCTTCGTCGACTCGGGGTCGTCGAGGTAGCCGAGCATGACGTTCTCGCCGCGCACCAGGATCTCGCCGTGCTCGCCGATCTTGACCTCCATGCCGGGGATCGCCCGGCCGGACGACGTCGACACCGTCACCGGGTCGTCGTCCATGCGGCACATCGTCACCACGACCGCCTCGGTCTGGCCGTAGGCGGTGATGACGGCGTCGTAGCCGAGTTCGGCCTGCATGCGCTCGACGAGGACGACGGGCACCGCGGCAGCGCCGGTGATCGCGACGCGCAGGCTCGACAGGTCGTAGTCGTCGCGGGTCGGGAAGTCGAGGATCGTCTGGTGGATGGTCGGGGCGCCGGGCAGCACGCTGATCTTCTCGTTCGCGATCGTCGCCATGATCGTGGGGACGTCGAAGACCGCCGCCGGGACCATAGTGGCGCCGCGCAGGATGCACACCATCAGTCCGGCCTTGTAGCCGAAGGTGTGGAAGAACGGGTTGATGACCAGGTAGCGGTCGTTCTCGTCGACCTCGGCGCAGTCGGCCCACGCATCGGCGATGCCGACGGTCTGGCGGTGCGCGGTCATGACGCCCTTGCTCTTACCGGTGGTGCCGGACGTGAACAGGATGTCGGCGACGTCGTCGGGGGAGACGGCGCGGGCACGAGCGTCGGCCTCCTCCACCGTGACCGGCGCGGCGGCCGCGGCGAGCTGATCCCACTCGAGGATCTCGCCACCGGGGAACTCGGTGGTGGGGGCGCCGGACGTCGGGTCGTCGGACGGGGTGCGCAGCACCAGCTCCAGCGTGGGAATGCCCCCGGGGCCGGCGGCGTCGAGGACGGCCGCGAGGCGATCGTTCTTGAGGAACCGGTCCGGCACGACCAGGACCTTGGCCCGGGTGCGCTCGAGCAGGTCCAGAGCCTCGTGCCCGGTGTAGCGGGTGCTGATCGGCACCAGCGTCGCACCGGCGTACTGCGCGGCGAGGAACGCCTCGATCCAGTGATGGGTGTTGGGCGCCCAGACCGCAACGCGGTCA
Organism: Prescottella agglutinans; assembly: GCF_004011865.1. Classification (GTDB taxonomy): domain Bacteria; phylum Actinomycetota; class Actinomycetes; order Mycobacteriales; family Mycobacteriaceae; genus Prescottella; species Prescottella agglutinans. Next base: position 167,733 of record NZ_RKLP01000010.1, read on the forward strand.
CCCGCCTCGACGCCCTTGGCCATCAGTGCGCGGGCCGCGAGGCGCACGCGCTCGAGCAGTTCGGTGTAAGTAGTGCGGTCGGATCCGTCCGCTACAGCCTCGTTCGATCCGAATTGTTCAACGGCGCGCCACAGCGCGGCCGGGGTCGTCCGGGGCTCGGTGGTCACATTCGTGCTCACAATCTCTCCTAAGGCGAGGCGGAACCTCTATACAAAGCAAGTGCTTGGTAGGGTACCGTATCGCTGTGGACGTTAGCCAGGGAAGTGCGACCAGCGAGAACGCGGCCGCCGACGCGGCCTTTGCGAAGGAAATTCGTGAATGGCTCGAAGAGAACCTCTCCGGGAAGTTTGCCTCGCTGAAGGGTCTGGGCGGGCCGGGACGTGAACACGAGGCGTTCGAGGAACGCCTCGAGTGGGACCGTCACCTGGCTGCCGCCGGCTGGACCTGCCTCGGGTGGCCGAAGGAGTACGGCGGCCGCGAGGCGACGCTGAGCCAGCAGATCATCTTCCATCAGGAGTACGCACGCGCGAATGCACCTGCGCGCGTGAGCCATATCGGTGAGGAGCTGCTGGGCCCGACGCTCATCGCCTTCGGCACCGAGGAGCAGAAGCAGCGCTTCCTGCCGGGCATCAAGACCGTCGCCGAGCTGTGGTGCCAGGGCTACTCCGAGCCCGGCGCCGGCTCCGACCTGGCGAACGTGTCGACCACCGCGCGCCTCGACGGCGACCAGTGGTCGGTCAACGGCCAGAAGGTCTGGACGTCGCTCGCTCACCTGGCCGACTGGTGCTTCGTCGTCGCCCGCACCGAGCCGGGCTCCTCGCGTCACAAGGGCCTGTCGTACCTGCTGGTTCCCATGAACCAGGAGGGCGTCGAGGTTCGCCCGATCATCCAGCTGACCGGCACCTCCGAGTTCAACGAGGTGTTCTTCGACAACGCGCGCACCGACGCCGACCTGGTCGTCGGTGGCGAGGGCAACGGCTGGGGCGTCGCGATGGGCACGCTCACCTTCGAGCGCGGCGTCTCGACCCTCGGTCAGCAGATCGGCTTCGCGCGTGAGCTCGAGTCGATCGTCGAACTGGCCGAGCGCAACGGCGCCGCCGAGGACCTGGCGATCCGCAACAAGATCTCCCGCGCCTGGATGAGCCTGCAGGTCATCCGCGCCCACGCGCTGCGCACCCTCGCGAGCGTCGACGCGAGCGCCAACGGTGGCGAGGCGTCCGTCGCGAAGCTGCTGTGGGCCAACTGGCACCGCGGTCTCGGCGAACTCGCCATGGAGGTCCAGGGCGCCGCCTCGCTGGTCGGTGTGGAGAACACCGAGCCGGGTGAGGAACTGAACGACCTGCAGCGCCTGTGGCTGTTCACGCGCGCCGACACTATCTACGGCGGATCCAACGAGATCCAGCGCAACATCATCGCCGAGCGTGTGCTCGGCCTTCCCCGAGAGGCACGCCCGTGACCGCCACCATCAAGTCCCCGCTCGCCGTCGCCCCCGAAGAGGTCGCGGGCCACGACCTGCTCAAGGGCAAGAAGGTCGTCGTGACCGCCGCGGCCGGCACCGGTATCGGCTACTCCACCGCGCGCCGCGCGCTGCTCGAGGGCGCCGACGTCCTGGTCTCGGACTTCCACGAGCGTCGTCTCGGCGAGACCGTCGAGAAGCTGTCGGCCGAGTTCGGCAGCCAGCAGGTCGAGTCGTTCGTGTGCGACGTGTCGAGCACCGAGCAGGTCGACGCGCTGATCGCCGGCGCCGCCGAGAAGCTGGGCCGCATCGATGTCCTGGTCAACAACGCCGGCCTGGGCGGCGAGACCCCGATCGTCGACATGACCGACGAGCAGTGGGACCGCGTCGTCGACATCACGCTGACGAGCACCTTCCGCGCCACCCGCGCCGCCCTGCGCTACTTCAAGGGCGTCGAGCACGGCGGCGTCATCGTCAACAACGCCTCCGTCCTCGGATGGCGTGCACAGCACTCGCAGTCGCACTACGCGGCCGCGAAGGCCGGCGTCATGGCGCTGACCCGCTGCTCCGCGATCGAGGCCGCCGAGTTCGGTGTCCGCATCAACGCGGTCTCGCCGTCCATCGCCAAGCACCCGTTCCTGGCGAAGGTCACCAGCGACGAACTGCTCGACAACCTGGCGTCGCGTGAGGCCTACGGCCGCGCCGCCGAGGTGTGGGAGATCGCGTCCGTCATCGCGATGCTCGCGAGCGACTACACCACCTACATGACCGGCGAGATCGTCTCGGTCTCCAGCCAGCGCGCGTAGGTAGCCGACCGTGATCGTGGTGGCCGAATGTCACATCGGTGCAGTTGAACTGAACCGATGCGACATTCGGCCGCTGCGCAAAAGCGCCCGCTGGGCGAAATGCGCCGATACCCTAGCAATCGCTTGGTTGGTAGGATGTCCGGCATGACTCCACCCCGAGACGCCGACGAGTCTTCGAACAAGTCCGGGCGTCGCGCCGAACTCCTCGAACTCGCCGCGGGCCTCTTCGCCGAACGTGGTCTGCGCGCCACCACCGTGCGTGACATCGCCGACGCGGCGGGCATCCTGTCCGGCAGCCTCTACCACCACTTCGACTCCAAGGAGTCCATGGTGGACGAGATCCTGCGCGGCTTCCAGGACGACCTGTTCGGCCGCTACCACGAGATCGTCGGCGCGGGCATGGGCTCGCGCGAGACGTTCGAGGCCCTCGTGATCGCGTCGTTCGAGGCCATCGACGCCTCGCACAGTGCGGTCGCGATCTACCAGGACGAGGTCAAGCACCTCGCCGCCAACGAGCGGTTCGCATACCTCGCCGAGCGTAACCAGGAGTTCCGCGACCTGTGGGTCGGGGTGCTCGAGGCCGGCGTCGCCGACGGTAGCTTCCGCGAGGATCTCGACATCGAGATCGTCTTCCGCTTCATGCGCGACACGGTCTGGGTGGCCGTGCGCTGGTACCGGCCGGGCGGCCCGATGACCGCCGAGGCCGTCGCCAAGCAGTACCTCTCCATCGTTCTGGACGGGCTCGCCAGCCCCGACTCCCACAAGTAATCCGACCCAGGAGCTGTTCATGCCCGAGGTTTACATCGTCGACGCCATCCGCACCCCGATCGGCAAGAAGAACGGCGGCCTGGCCCCCGTTCACCCGATCGACCTGGGCGCGCACATCATCAAGGCGCTCGTCGAGCGCACCGGCATCGACCCGTCGAACGTCGACGACGTCGTGTTCGGCTGCGTCGACGCGATCGGCGGCCAGGCCGGCAACATCGCGCGCCTGTCGTGGCTGGCCGCGGGCCTGCCGCAGCACGTGCCCGGCGTGACGGTGGACCGTCAGTGCGGCTCGAGCCAGCAGGCCATCCAGTTCGGTGCGCAGGCCATCCTGGCCGGCACCGCCGACCTGATCATCGCCGGCGGCGTCCAGAACATGAGCCAGATCCCGATCTCGGCCGCCATGATCGTGGGTCAGCAGTACGGCTTCAGCACCCCGACCGCCGAGTCCAAGGGCTGGACGGAGCGCTACGGCGACGAGGAGGTGTCGCAGTTCCGCGGCGCCGAGATGATCGCCGACAAGTGGGACATCAGCCGCGAGGAGCTCGAGAAGTGGGCTCTGCAGAGCCACGAGCGCGCCAAGGCCGCGATCGCCGAGGGTCGCTTCGAGAACGAGATCGTCCCCTTCGGTGACGTCACCACCGACGAGGGCCCGCGCGAGACCAGCCTCGAGAAGATGGCGAGCCTCAACGTGCTCGTCGAGGGTGGCCGCCTGACCGCCGCCGTCGCCAGCCAGATCTCCGACGGCTCCAGCGCGCTGCTGCTCGCGTCGGAGGAGGCCGTGCAGAAGTACGGTCTGAAGCCGCGCGCCCGCATCCACCACATGAGCGCCCGCGGCGACGACCCGATCTTCATGCTGAGCGCGCCGATCCCGGCCACCAAGCACGCGCTGGAGAAGGCGGGCCTGACCCTCGACGACATCGACCTGGTCGAGATCAACGAGGCCTTCGCGCCCGTCGTGCTCGCGTGGATCAAGGAGCTGGGCGCCGACCCGGCCAAGGTCAACGTCAACGGTGGCGCGATCGCTCTGGGCCACCCGCTCGGCGCGACCGGCACCAAGCTGATGGCGACGCTGCTCAACGAGCTCGAGCGCACGAACGGTCGCTACGGCCTGCTCACCATCTGCGAGGGTGGCGGCACCGCGAACGTCACGATCATCGAGCGCATCCAGGACTAGTCCTCCCGCTCGCGAATGCCCTGCCGGTTCGACGTCGAACGGCAGGGCATTCGTCGTCTCGGGACTCGTCACGATTGTCGACTCGCGTCCCCGGCCCCCGCGTTTCGCGCACTTTCCGCGCGTCAGGCGGCCGAGCGTGCGCGACAAGTGCGCAAAACGCGAGTCGGGCGCGGAGCGTGGAGGTGAGGTCAGCTGCCCTCGGCGGCTGGTTCGGGGCGATCCCGGCTCGGGTCGATCGGTGCCTCGGGCGCTGTGCCCCGGCTGATCAGCCATCCGACGGCGGCAGCGGCCGGGAACATCACGACGCCGTAGACGGCGCCGGGGATCGCGATGTCGACGCTGTCGAGGACACTGATCGAGATCGCGATCGCGAGGGTGCTGTTGTGGACGCCGATCTCCATCGAGCACGCGACGGACTGGCGCTTGTCGGCGCCCAGCAGCTTCGGAATCCAGTAGCCCACAGTGAGACTCGCGATGCAGAACAGGATCGTGATCGCGCCGACGTCGGCGAGGTAGCTGCCCACGTTCTCGCGTTCGGCGGCGATGGTGCCGACGATGACGAGCACCAGCACCACCGCCGACGCGATCCGGACGGGCTTGTCCATGCGGTGCGCGAAGTCCGCCCACCGCGCGCGCACGAACATGCCGACCGCGACCGGGACGAGCACGATGGCGAACACCTGCAGGATCTTGCCGAACTGCAGGCCCATCGTGGCCCCGGTGTCGGGGTCGAAGTATCCGAGGGCGAAGTTCGTGACGACGGGCAGTGTCACCACCGCGACCACCGAATTGACTGCTGTCAGTGTGATGTTCAGGGCGACGTCGCCGCGGTAGAGGTGGCTGAAGAGGTTCGCGGTGGTGCCGCCGGGGGAGGCGGCCAGCACCATCATGCCCACCGCGAGCAGGGGCGGGAGGTCGAACAGCAGCACCAGTCCGAACGCGACCGCGGGCAGGATCAGCAGCTGGCACGCGAGTGCGATCGTGACGATGCGGGGATGTCGTGCGACGCGGGCGAAGTCGGCCGTCGTCAGCGACAGGCCGAGCCCGAACATGATGATCGCGAGCGCGGCCGGCAGGGCCACGGTGGCCAGGGGTGAGTCCATGTCGTTCGCCGTTTCTCGTGTGCGGATGTGACGCGCACAGTAGCGGCGCTCGCGGGGCCGGGTGCGTGAAATGTCCGAATGCGAAGAGTGTGAGGACGTCTCGGGTGCGTCCGTCAGCTGCGTTTCCTGGCGACGCCGGCGATCTGGGAGTTGGCCGGCAGGAAGGGGGAGCGCAGCTGATAGGCCTCGATCGTCGTCTCGGCGAATCCGGCCGCCTCGATGACTGCCTGCAGGTCCCGCTCGCAGGAGCAGCCCTCGAAGGTCCAGTTCCAGGGCCGACGTACGGCCCGCTGCAGGCGGCGGAGCACCGTGCCGTCCGGAGCGGCGACGTGTTCGAGAAACGCGTACTGACCGCCGGGCCGTAGGACGCGGTGGATCTCGGTGAGCACGGCAGCGGGGTCGGTCACGGTGCAGAGCACGAGGCTGGATATCACCGCGTCCACCGACGCGTCGGGCAGATCGAGCCGTTCGGCGCCGGTGGTGTGCAGTTCGAGATCGATGTGGGCGCGGGCGGCCCGGGCGCGCAGGCGATCATGCATGGCCGGGTTCGGCTCGACGGCGATCAGCCGGGTGCCGGCGCGGAGATAGCGCAGGTTGGCGCCCACACCGGGCCCCAGTTCGACGACTGTGGCGGGAAGGTTGCCGAAGAGGGATCGTTTGTGCGTCCGCAGCAGGCGATCCAGGTACCGGTCCAGTGCGGTGAAGAACAGGGCGTTGAACGGCCCGCGGAGCGGGTGCGGTCGGAAGGCTGGTGGTGTGGTCGGCGCAGACTCCTTCGACTCGAAGGGCAACACGTCGTGGCTGGCGTCCATCGCTGGCGCTCCTATCGGGGTTCGCGGTCAGTTGATCTGACGACAAGCCTCGCGGAGGGGCGCACCGGCGGATAGGCGGGAATCACCCCTGTCGGTACCTCAATCCGGTACCTCGAAGTCGGTGACCGGGTCGGGCGAGACGCGTCGGGCCCACCAGGCGGCCACCTGGGCGCGGGACGTGACGCCGAGCCGGAGACGGATGCGCTCGACGTGTCCCTCGGCGGAGCGCTCCTCGATGCCCAGCCGCTCCGCGATCTGCCGGTTGGTCATGCCATCGGCGACGAGCGCCGCCACCTGCAGCTGCCGCGCGGTCAACTCGCCCGAGGTCGGGGCCTGCCGCTCCGGTGCGGATGCGGCGGGACTGTCCCCCAGGAATTCCAGGATGGCCCGGACGACGGCGGCGGCGTCGCCCACATGCGGAAAATGGCTGCTGCCGGGCAGTGAGACCAGCCGCGCGCCGGGGATCCCCGCGGCCAGTTCCCGGCCCGCGCGGTAGGGGATCGCCCGGTCTCCGCGCCGGTGCACCACCAGCGTCGGGGCGGCGACACGGGAGAGGAGATCGGTCACGTCGATCTCGTAGCACTGCGCGAGCAGGTCGACGGCGAGGAGCGGCGATGCCGCCTCCCGCTGCAGCTGGGCGAACAGCGCCTTGGTCTCGGCGCCGCCGTCCGGCAGGAAGATGTCGGCCAGCAGCTCCGACCCCAAGCCCCAGTGCGCCCGGATCATGCCCAGCATGGCGGTGCGGACCTCCGGCGTGGCGATGTGCGAGCCGTCGGCGTAGCCGCCGTACAGGACCAGCCGGCCGACCCGCTGCGGGAGCCGCGCCGCGAAGGCCACCGACACCGGCGCGCCCAGGGAGATGCCGAGCAGATCGAAGCGCTCCATATCCAGGTGATCGGCGAGGGCCTCGAGCATCGCCACGTCGGTGTCCAGCCCCTGGGCCCCCGACCAGGGGTCGGACAGCCCGCATCCGGGCCGGTCGTACTGCACTACCGTGCGAACCGCCGACAGCGGCGTGAAGAAGGCGCGGTACGCCGGGTCCTGCCACAACAGCTCCAGATGGCTGATCCACGCCGCGGGAACCAGCAGCGCCCTTCCCCGCCCCATGCAGGCGTAGGCGATCCGCGCGCCGGTCGGCGCCGTGAAGAAGCGGACCGGGCGGCGCCGCTCGGGTGCCTCTCGCGAGGACGGTTGGCCCATGTGGGCCTCCAGCCTGTGATGCCTAGGTCAACCCCATCATGCCCGAAGACCCGGCTGCGCGGCATGGCGTGGTGCCGTTCATCCGCGGTCGCGCGGTCGGAGTCTCAAGGTGAAGTCGACCGGCATGAGCGTCAGGCGCTCCTGGATGCGCAGCTGGTAGTCGGGGTCCGCGGTGAAGTCGTAGCGACGCAGGATCGTGCCGAGCACCAGGACAGCCTCGTGGATCGCGAATTGCCTACCGATGCAGGCGCGTTCGCCGGTGCCGAACGGCTTGTAGATGTGCGGCACCCGACCGCGCACGTGCTCGGGGGAGAATCGGTCCGGATCGAAGCGTTCCGGGTCGTCACCCCACGCCGGGTCGCGGTGCAGTGACGGGATGAGCACCAGTACCCAGTCGCCCGCTCTCATCGGGTACCGGCCCGCGAGCACCGTGTCCTCCCTCGCCTCTCGCGCGTACGCGGGCGCCGTCGGCCACAGGCGCAACGTTTCGTCGAGGACGCGTCGGACGTAGCGCAGTTTCGCCACCTTCTCGAAGGCGGGCACCTCGTCGCCCCACACCGCGTCCACCTCGGCGCGTGCCCTCGCCAGTGCCTGCGGGTTGCGGGCGAGGTAATACAGAGCGAACGACAATGCGCCCGAGGTGGTTTCGTGACCGGCGACGAGGAATGTCACCACCTGGTTGCGAATGTTCACCTCGTCGAGGCGATTCGGGTCGTCCTCGCGGGCGGCGCGCAGCATGATCTCGAGCAGATCCTCGGGGCCCTCCTCGGCACTGTCCCGGCGCTGCCGGATCACCTCGTCGACCACGTCGGCCAGGTACGCGGTGTCCGCCGCGTTCTGCCGATCGGACTTGCGGTACAGGAACTTCGAGACGAGCGGCACGTTGCGGAAGGTGCGGCGCTGCGCGTGCGTGAGGGCCCGGACCATCGCCTCGACGAACGGGTGCGGCTGTTCCCGGTGGAACGAGTCGAACGAGTAGCTGAACCCGGTGCGCCCGATGGTCTCGAGGGTCAGCTTCGTCATGTCCGACGACACGTCCACGGGCGTGCCGCCGACCCGCGCGTCCCAGTGCTCGGTGAGCTCACCGGCCACCTGAACCATGATGTCGTGGTACGAGCGCATGGCGGCCTGCGTGAACGCCGGGCGCAGCAGGTTGTGCGCCTTGGCCCAGTTCGGCTCCTCGTTGTACGCGGTGAACAGACCGTCGCCGCCGATGCCGCGCAGTTCCGCGATGCCGGGCGCGACGTTCTTCGCGAAGCGGAACTCGTCGGACAGTTCCGCGACCATGTCGGCGCCCGACACGAACACGAATCGGTGACCGAGCGCGTTGCGCTCGAAGATCGGTCCCAACCGACGTACGAGCCGCATCGAGTCCTGGACCGGGGTGTGGAGCGAGACCCCGAGGACATCGCCCAGCAGGGGCAGACGGCGCGGCGGATGGGGGATGGTCGTGGTTGCGATGTTCGAGTTCTCTACGACGTGCATCGTGCCCCCACGGTCGCTGTCCGATGTCTGATACCGAAAGTACGCGGTACCCGTCTCGTGGAACAGCCTTTCGCACCGGCGGGCGCGGGATTACCGTTCGAGGCATGTGCCGAAACATCACCGAGCTGCGCGGGCTCGAACCGGCAGCCACACCCGAGGAGATCGAGGCCGCGGCCCGACAGTACGTGCGCAAGGTCAGCGGCATCCAGAAGCTGTCCGACGCCAACCGCGACGCCTTCGAGAAGGCCGTCGAGGAGGTGACCGCGACGACGATGGAGCTGCTCGCGGCCCTGCCGCCGCGCCGGCAGCCACCCAGGACCGTCCCGCCGCTGAGACGGCCCGAGGTGCGGGAGCGGATCGCCGCACGCAGCGCCGCCGTGCGTTCCTGACGGTTTCGACGGGCGCCGCCGGGCCGCCAAGGGGGCCGGTCGATTCGGCCTGCCCGCCCGGGTATATTGCTCTGGCATCGTCCGGCCTAGGGGATTTCAGTCGGCGGGGGAAGATCATCGAGATGGGGCGGCATCGTTGCCGAGGGGGGTTGCCGGGCGTTCACATGCCCGGGCGGGGGCGCTTCGGGGCTCGCCGCGTCCGAGCCTTACCTCTTCACGAACCACCCGAACCTCTCTTGCTCCGTCGCGCTGCTCCCTTCGGGCCGGGTCGATCGTGACTTTGTTCAGGACACCAAGGGGGATTTCGTAGATGGGTAAGCACCACAAGTCGCGCGTGGGGACGATGGCGCGCGTCGCGATCGTTCCGTCCGCTGCCGCCGCCGTGCTCGTGGCCGCGTCGGGCGCGGCACAGGCGGCACCGAACGAGCTGCCCTCGCAGGGTGGTGTCACATCCGCTCCCTCGACGCAGGGCGGCGTGACGTCGGCGCCGTCGACGCAGGGCGGCGTCACCTCGGGTCCCGAGCAGCCCGAGCCCGTGTACTGGGTGGAGCCGCCGGCCCAGTACCAGAACATCGAGTACCAGCCGCTCGAGAATTACGACTACGACACCAACACCTACGACGCACCCGACGACTACTACGTCGCACCCGTGCAGGTTCAGGATCTGCACCTGCCGACCTACGTCGAACCCACCGCGCCGATCATCGCGCCGCGGGAGACCCTGCGCCTCGGCACCTACCATGTGTCGCAGCCCAACTGGATGACCGACGGCGACCTCGCCCGCACCAACAACACCTCCGCCGTCATCGAGGCCGAGGTGTCGACGTTCTGGCGCTCGCTGGGCATCGAGACCACTCGCGCCAACCGGCTCGCGGCAGCGCAGCTGGGAATGGGTGCTGCGAACGCGGCCGGATGGGGCGTCGTCGGCGCCCTGGCGGGCGGGACGATCGGTGGCGTCATCGGTGCGGGAATGATTGGCGGGGTCGAGCTGCCCCTTCCGGGTGGGCCGGCCTTCTTCGTCACCAACGGTGTTGCCGGCACAGCGATCGGTGCTGCGGTAGGAGCAGCGGTTTTTGCTGCGCCAGCCGCTGTCACGGGCGTCGTGGCCGGAACCATGGTCGGCGCCGGCGATCTCGGTGAGCCCCAGCCGCTGCCGGATCCTGCCGACAAGGTCTTCCGCGACATCGAAAAGCCGGAGATCAAGTCCTGGACGGAGGAGACCCTCGCGCAGTGGGAGACGAACCCGGCCGGTGCTGTTGCGGCGTCGGCGGTGCGTGACACCGTTGCGGCGGCGCCCGAAATGGATCGTCAGGCACGTGATTTCGTCGCATCCCAGCCGGGCGGCGACCAGGTGCTCGACCAGGTCGACGCGCGCCTGGCGACGTTCTTCACCGACTCGTCCCTCGGTGTCGCGTCGAACATGATCAGCGACGCCGTCGGGACCGGCGTCCAGGCTTGAGACAGGGGTGGGGTGGGCCCGGACGCGGGCCCACCCCACCTGCAGGAGGACACATGGCGACGGACAATCGGACCGAGCACTCACTGTTCCCGGACGTGACCGAGCACTACGAACGGGAAACGGCCAGCCAGGAATCCGCGCCGCAGCAATCTCCGCCCGGACCGCCGGTGGAGCCGACTCCGGTTCCGGTTCCCCGGCCGCCGGTCGAGCAGCAGACTTCCATTCCGGTCCCTGGACCGCCGGTCGAGTCGATTTCGGCTCCGATCCCTGAACCTGCGCGAGAAGCGCCTCTGGGTGACCTGCCGGCCGACGTCGACTATCCGAAACCCGAACTTTCGCAGGACTCCGAGTCGGATTTGCCCGACGAGTTCGACCAGATGCCGACCTGGTTGGTGGCTCCGGACTCGCCGGCCCCCGAGCGAAAGAAGCGCGAGAAGCGCGAGAAGCGCGAGAAGCGCGAGAAGCGCCAGAAGCGGGACAAGCGAGAGAAGCAAGAGAAGCAAGAGAAGCGCGACAAACTGGAGCAGCCGGAGCAGCCGGAGCAGCCGGAGAAGCAAGAGAAGCGCGACAAGCCGGAGAAGCCACAGAAGCTGGAGAAGCCGGCGAAGCAGGAGACGCGCGAGGAGGAGACGTCCGGCGGTCGGAAGCCGCTCCTGATCGGTGGCGTCGCGGTCGCCCTCCTCACGATCGCGTCGGCGGCAACTGTCGTGGTCCTCCGTAGCGGCGATACGGCGACCGAGGGCACACCGAAACCGGTTGCCGCCGCTGCCGCTACGACGTCGGGAACCTCCGCGGCTTCGGCAACACCGGAGTCGGCGGCCCCGGCACCCGCCTGGTGTGCGGAATCGGCGGCCGACGGACGCAGCGTCGGCCGCGGCCCCGGCGGGACCTCCGACGGCCCCGGCGTCATCCGGGCCTTCGACCACGCCTACTACGTCGAACGGAACGGAGCACGGGTCGCATCGCTCATGGTCGCACCCAACGCCGTTCCGGAGATCCAGAAGTGGATCGATGAAGTCTCCCTCGGCACCGAGCACTGCGTCACCATCGCCTCCACCCCCGATCCGAACGTCTTCAACGTCGATCTCGGACTGCGCACGCCGGGCTCGTCCGATGGCGTCATCCGTCAGCGGATCACCGTGGCGCCCTCGCCGGAGGGATTCAAGATCGCGAAGGTGGAGGACACGAAATGAGCAACGTCGTGTCGCTGCGTCGGGTGCCGAACGTGCCCGAACCCGAACGGGTGTCGGCAGCGGTCGTGGCCGGTTCGGGCGGTGCGGCAACCACCACGACCGCGTACGGCCTCGCCACCGCATTACGGCTGGGCACGGGCAAGGAAGTGTCGGCCGTCGACGCTACGAGCGACGGCGGAAACCTGTTGTCCCGAACGGGATTCGAGGGTGTCGACCCGGCGCGGTCGATTCGGCAGTTCGAATCCCGCATGGCGCTCACGTCGGCCGGTGTCGTCGTGGTCGGCGGCAGCGACGGGCAGCCCAGCGATCCCGCGATCGTCGACGAACTCCTCGCGGCCCGCCACAGTGCCCGCATCCACGACGTCGGCACGGCACTGCGGTCGCCGCGGCTGGCCCCGCTGATCCGGTCCGGCGCTGCGCTGGTGATGGTGGCGCCCGCCCGATCCGAGCCGCTCAGCCGCATGCGCGACGCGCTCACCTGGATCATGTCGACGTACGGTGCGCAGACCCTCGGTGACGCGATCATCGTCGTCTCACACCAGTTGCCCGACGCCCCGGTCGATCTGGCGCCGATCCGGGATGCGCTGGCCCCCCGTGTCGCCGGATTCGTCGAGGTCCCGTTCGACCCCGCACTCGCGCAACCCGGCGTTCTCGACCACCGCAGGCTCACGCCCGCGACCCTCGATGCCTGGGCCGGCGCTCTCGACGTTCTCGGCGGGCTCTTGTCGCGTTCTGAGCCGGGAACGAAGACCGGCAGCGAACTCGCCTAGCCGGCGAGTTCACTGGGCTCGTCGCGGAGTCGCGAGAGATCGTGGAAGCGTAGACTTTCCCCGGAGACAGAGTCGCTGGCAGGCGACAGTTCGGCGGTCTGAAATGACGGTCAAGGCGGGCAACCTGCCGTTCGAACTGACCAGTTTCGTCGGTCGGCGGTCAGAGGCTACGGAGGCGCGGCGCCTTGTCTCGGAATCGCGCCTGGTCACGTTCACCGGTCTCGGGGGCGTGGGCAAGACGCGACTCGCGCTCCGTGTCGCGGAGGATGCACGCAGGGCTTTCACCGGCGGGGCATGGCTCGTCGAACTGGGCGAACTGCAGGAGTCGGCGCTCCTCGAACAGACGGTGATCGGGGCCCTCGGTATCCAGGACCGGTCGACTCGTGCACCACGAGCAATCCTCATCGACCACCTGGGCGACAGTCGAGTCCTGTTGGTGCTGGACAACTGTGAGCATCTGGTGGCGGCCGTCGCGGACCTGACGGTCGACTTGCTCCGGCACTGTCCGGGACTGACCGTGCTGGCAACGAGTCGTGAACGGCTCGGTGTTCCCGGGGAGACCGTCATGCGGGTACCACCGCTGGACGTGCCCGGCGAACCCGGATCCGGTTCTCTTCCGGCGGAGACGTCGGACGGGGACGCGGTGGCGCTGTTCGAACAGCGTGCGCAGGCCGCGTTACCGGACTTCCGGATCACCGAGGGGAACCGCGTCGCGGTGGAACGGATCTGCCGGCAGCTGGAGGGTCTGCCCCTGCCGATCGAACTGGCCGCTGCCCGGCTGCGTGCGATGTCGGTCGACGAGATCCTGCATCGACTGGGCGATCGCTTCCGACTCCTCACTCGCGGCAGCCGGAGTGCGCCGAGTCGGCAGCAGACGCTCAAATGGAGCATCGACTGGGGCTACGACCTGTGCACACCGCCGGAACAGTGGCTGTGGACGCACCTGACCGTTTTCGCGGGCAGCTTCGATCTGGAGGCGGTGGAGGGCATTCTCTCCGGGGAGGCGGTGTACGGCGAGCTGATCGACCTCGTGACGTCGCTGGTCGACAAGTCGGTTCTGATTCGCGAGGAGGCCGGCGCCACCGTCCGGTACCGGATGCTCGAGACGCTTCGCGACTACGGTCGCGGCCTGCTGCGCGACGAGGAGTGGACGTCCCTGCAGCGTCGGCACCGCGATTGGTACCAGCAGGTCGTGCTGTGGGCCGGGGCCGACTGGATCGGGCCCCGACAGCTCGACTGGATGACGCGGATGGACCAGGACGTCCCCAACGTCCGCAGCTCGCTGGAGTTCAGCCTGACCGATCCGGATTCGGTCGGGGACGCGCTGTGTGTCGCGGCTGCCCTGCACGACTACTGCCTGCCGCGCGGCCGATTCAGCGAAGGGCGCTACTGGGTGGATCGCGCCTTGGCGAGGGCACCTGCGCACACCGTCGGGGACCTCGGGGTAGTCGTGGTCGAAGCGTCGGTCACCGGCAGTCTGCTGGCCGCGCTGCAGCGGGACATCCCCGCGGCAGCGGCCCTGGCCGAGGACGCGCGTCGCCGCGCCGAGGAGTTGTCGGACGAGGAGACGCGGGCGTTGGCGACCTACGCGGTCGGATTCGTCGCCGTCGCCGACGGTGATCTTCCCCGCGGCGCCGAGCACCTCGAGCGGGCGATCCGCGGGTTCCGGGCCGACGACGACATTCTCCGCCTGGTCCCGGCGCTGTACTGGTTCGCCTTCGTGATCGATGCTCTGGGGAACGCGGACCGAGCCGCGAGCCTCTACGAGGAAGTGCTGGCGCTCACGGAGTCGCACGGTGAAATCATGTGGCGCGCAATGGCGATGTCGGACTACGGCTCCGCGCTGTGGCGGTGGGGGAGTCGCTCGCGGGGAACCACGATGCTCGCGGATTCCCTCGGCCTGCTGCGCAGGATGAGCAACCTGTTCGGGTGCGCGTGGTGCTTCGAGGAGCTCGCATGGACGGCCGCGGATCGGGACCCGGAACTCGCGGCCGTGCTGATGGGTGCGGCCGATGCCCAGTTCACGGCCACGGGAAGCCCGATGGCGACCTTCGGGGCGCTCGTCGCCCATCACGACGTGTGCATGGAGACGGTGCGTAATGCTCTCGGAGACAGGGCAGTCGAGAGGGCGATCGATCACGGAAGGTCGTTGAGCCTCGATGAGGCGATCGCCCGCGCGCTCGAGGAGCAGCCGATCGAGGCGTCGACGGTCCCCGAGGCCGACGGCGCAGTCCCGCTGACACGGCGGGAGACGGAGATCGCCGAACTGGTCGCCACGGGGATGACCAACAAGGCGATCGCGGAGCGACTCGTGATCTCGCAGCGGACGGTCGAGGGGCACGTCGAGCGAATTCGGGAGAAGCTCGGCTTCGCCTCACGCACCCAGATCGCAACCTGGGTCGTCCAGCGGGACGAGTCGCCCTGACCCGACGAGCGAAGGGACCCTTCACGCGCTGGTGGCGCACGAAGGGTCCCTTCAGACGAAAACCCGGACCGGTCAGGCCTTGAGGTCTCCAAGCGCGTCGATACGCTTCACGGCGTCGGCCATGATGCGGTCGATCAGTTCCTTGCAGCTGGGCAGGTCGTCGATCATGCCGACCACCTGGCCGGACGCGAGCACGCCCGCCTCCGTGTTGCCCTCGACCAGACCGGCCTTGAGCAGCATCGGGGTGTTGGCGGCCATGATGATCTGCTGCCACGTGCGGTCGCTGGACTTCTTCATCGCCAGGCCGTCCTTGGCCAGCGTCGTCCACTTCATGCCCGTCATCGCCTTGAACTTCATGGCGTTCTTGGCAGCGGCGACGAGACCCTTTGCGTAGCTGGACTTCTCCAGTGCATTCACCAGGTCGGTGTCGAGCACGCGGTGCGGCATGCCGTCGACCTTCAGCGACACCGTGGTGTCGGTCAGGCCGCGCTTGAGGTACTCCTGCTTGACCGAGTCCGGCACCGCCGAGTCGCTCGTGAGAAGGAAGCGGGTGCCCATCGCGACGCCCGCGGCGCCGTACGACAGCGCCGCGGCCAGGCCGCGACCGTCGAAGAAGCCGCCGCCTGCGACGACCGGGATGTCGACCGCGTCGAGCACGGACGGCAGCAGCAGCGTCGTCGCGACACCACCGGTGTGGCCACCGCCCTCACCGCCCTGCACGATCACCGCGTCGGCGCCCCACGAGGCCACCTTCACGGCGTGCTTGGCGGCACCGATCGACGGGATCACGACGATCCCGTTGTCCTTGAGCTTGGCGATCAGTTCCTTCTTGGGCGCCAACGCGAACGAGGCAACCTTGACGCCCTCGCGGATCAGCAGATCGCAGCGCTTGGAGGCGTCCGACGCGTCGGCGCGCATGTTGACGCCGAACGGCTTGTCGGTGAGCTGCTTGGTCTTCTTGACCGCAGCCTCGAGCTCCTCGTACGTCATCGTCGCCGAGGCGAGGATGCCGAGGCCGCCGGCGTTGGCGGTGGCCGCGGTCAGGCGCGGGCCGGAGACCCAGCCCATGCCCGTCTGCACGATCGGATGCTCGACGCCCACCAGCTCGGTGAACGGCGTCTTCAGCACCTGGCTCACAGCGAGACCTCGCGGTCACGCAGGTTCTTCGGGTCGATGACCTCGCGGATCAGGCGAAGCTCCTCGGCGGTGGGCTCACGGGTGATGCCCGCCGAGTCCAGACCGGCGATCTCGAAGGACGTGTTGGCCTTGACGTCCTCGGCGGTGACGCCGGGGTGCAGGGTGACCGCGCGCATCGTCTGGCCGGGGCCCTGGAAGTCGAAGACACCCAGGTTGGTGACCACCTGGTGGTTCTTCAGGAAGCGGAACGCCGGGTTCTCCGGGTCGACCTTGTCGTAGCCGACACCGCACACCACGTCGACCTTGTCCGCGAACACGCGCGAGGAGTGCTTGCCCACCCAGTAGCTGGTGGCGTGGTTGATCGTGTTGCCGGGGGCGCCGCGCAGGCCGAACATCTGGCGGGTCGGCTTGTCGAGCGGGCCGAACGCCGAGAGGTTCTGGTTGCCGAACTTGTCGATCTGGTTCGCGCCCATCACCACGTGGCGTCGGCCGGAGGCGACCACGTCGAACACCTTGGAGAACGGGATGTAGCCCTCGATCGGCGCGCTGGCACCGATGGCCGGGGCCTCGGCCAGGATCAGGGCCTCGCCGTCCGTGATGATCAGGTCGGGCTCGGTGGTGAGCTTGGCCAGGCGGGCACCGATCAGCGGCAGCGTCGCCATGGGGGAGGCGAAGATCTCGCCGGCGTCGGTGAACAGCTCGGCGCACGCGACGGCGCAGTACTCCGCGCGGGTTACCTCGGTCATGACTTCTGCTCCTCTGCGAACTTGCGCACGGCTGCCTGGTAGTCGTCCTCGCTGCCGGACAGGTAGGTGTCGGCGAAGGCCTGCCATGCCTCGGGGGTCTTGGAGGACTCGGCGTAGTGGCGCTGGAACTTCTCGTCGCGCTTGTAGCTGCCGGCGAAGGTGAAGTGGGCGCCGTTGGGGGCCTCGGTGACGGTGTCGACCATCGAGCGGTTCAGGATCAGGGCCTGATTCGGGACCGACTTGACGAGCTCCTCGGTCGAGACGATCTTGTCGACGCTGAGGATGCGCTGCTCGGCCGCGAGGCAGAACAGGTCGTCGAAGTACGGGTCGACGCCGGTGTACGCGGCGTTGCCGCGCTCGTCGGCCAGGTCCAGGTGGACCAGGGCGGCATCGAGGTTCAGCGCGGGCATCGCGATGAGGGTCTCGGTGCGGCCGTCGGCGTCCGGGTACGGCGACGCGACGGTCTTGAGCTCGTCGCCCCAGACGGTCTGTGCATCCGAACCGAGGCCGGCGCGGATCGGCATGAACGGCAGGCGCGCGGCGGCGGCCTGCAGGCCGGCCTTGACCATGCCCTCGTCCATCTCGCGGGACTCGATGGTCCCGGCGACGCGGGCCTGCGCGAACCAGGGGTCGTAGAACGGCGCCGAGTCCAGGGACACGAAGCCGTAGTAGGCGCGCTTGACCTTGCCGGCGGAGATCAGCAGGCCGAGGTCCGGGCCGAGGTACCCGACGACGGTCAGGTCCTTGACGTCGCTGCGCAGCAGCGCGCGGACGAGCGCCATCGGCTTGCGCCGCGAGCCCCAGCCGCCGATGCCGATGGTCATCCCGCTCTGGATACCGGCGACTGCCTCATCCAGTGAGCGGCGCTTTTCGCGCTTCTCAGCCATTACTTGCTGTCTCCCTTGGGTGCGGTGGTGTTCGACTTCGGCTTGCCGGTGGCGACGAACTCGTCGCGGTGCTCGTCGGCGACGCCGGCGAGGTTCAGCTCGAACGTGAAGCCCTGCTCGATCCGGTAGCTGGTGTGCACGTCCATCACGTCGATGCGGTTGATGGCTTCCTTGGCGCGGCGGATGACCCGGGTGTCCTTGGCAGCGATCTCGCCGGCGATCTTCAGCGCGCAGGCGTCGAGTTCGGCGCGCGGGACCACGTCGTACACGGAACCGAAGTGCTTGAGCGTCTGGGCGTCGACGTTCTTGGCCGTGTAGTACAGCGTGCGCATCATGTGCTGCGGGACCAGGCGCGCGAGGTGCGTCGCAGCGCCGAGCGCGCCGCGGTCCACCTCGGGCAGGCCGAAGATGGCGTCGTCGGACGCGACGATGACGTCCGCGTTGCCGACCAGGCCGATGCCCCCGCCGACGCAGAAGCCGTTGACGGCGACCACGACGGGAACCTCGCAGTCGTAGACCGCGGAGAACGCCGCCGCGCAGCCGCGGTTGGCGTCGATGAGGGCGCCGTGGCCCTCGGTGGCCTGCATCTCCTTGATGTCGACGCCGGCGTTGAAGCCGCGTCCCTCGGCGCGCAGGATCACCACGCGGGTCTCGGGATCCTTGCCCGCAGCCAGGATGGCGTCGGCCAACTCGAACCAGCCCTTGGACGGGATGGCGTTCACCGGCGGGTAGTCGACGGTGACCGTGGTGATCCCGGCACCGTCCGAGGTCGAAGTGATGCCCATGGCATGTTCCTTACGTCTGTTGACCGAACCAAGCGATTGCTTGGTAAGTTATCACAGACGGGTGCGAATGACCCGTGCCGCTTCA
Source organism: Prescottella agglutinans (assembly GCF_004011865.1). GTDB lineage: Bacteria > Actinomycetota > Actinomycetes > Mycobacteriales > Mycobacteriaceae > Prescottella > Prescottella agglutinans. Next base: position 186,413 of record NZ_RKLP01000010.1, read on the forward strand.
GGGAGGAACAAGGTGGATCTCGGTCTCGAAGGCAAGGTCGTACTGGTGACGGGCGGAGTGCGCGGAATCGGTGCCGGAATCAGCCGGTCCTTCCTGCGCGCGGGGGCGACGGTGGTGACGTGCGCGCGGCGCCCGAGGGAAGAGACTGCCGAACCCATCGAGGTCGACGGCCGCGGTGTCGACTTCATCGCGTGCGACGTCCGGGACGCCGAGCAGGTGCAGTCGATGGTCGATCAGATCGTCGCCAAGTACGGCCGGCTGGACTCCGTCGTCAACAACGCCGGCGGCGCCCCGTTCGCGATGGCGGCCGACGCCAGCCCCAAGTTCCACTCCAAGATCGTCGAGCTGAACCTGCTCGCGCCGCTGCTGATCTCGCAGATCGCCAACGCGGTCATGCAGAAGCAGGACGACGGCGGATCGATCGTGATGATCTCCTCCGTCAGCGGCAGCCGCCCCTCCCCGGGCACCGCCGCGTACGGCGCGGCCAAGGCCGGCATCGACTCCCTCGCGGCGAGCCTGTCCGTCGAGTGGGCCCCCAAGGTGCGGGTCAACTCGATCGTCGTCGGCCTGGTGCAGACCGAGCTGAGTCACCTGCACTACGGCGACGAGGCCGGTATCGACGCCGTCGGCGCCACCGTCCCGCTGGGTCGGATGGCCCGTCCCGAGGACATCGGCAACTGTGCGACATTCCTGGCATCCCCGCTGGCGGCCTACGTCAGCGGTTCGACCCTTACCGTCCACGGCGGCGGCGAGCGCCCGGCCTTCCTGGCCGCGGCTACTACAGAGGAGAACAAGTGAGCGGTTTGCTTGACGGCCGAGTCGTCATCATCACCGGCGCCGGCCGTGGAATCGGTCGCGCCCACGCGCTGGCCTTCGCGGCCGAGGGCGCCAAGGTCGTCGTCAACGACATCGGTGTCGGCGGCGACGGCTCCAACACCGGCGAGACCCCGGCCGAGCAGGTCGTCGCGGAGATCAAGGCCGCCGGCGGCGAGGCTGTCACCAACGGTGACGACGTCGCGTCGTGGGAGGGTGCGCAGAACCTGATCCAGACCGCGATCGACACCTTCGGTGGCCTGGACATCCTGGTCAACAACGCGGGCTTCCTGCGTGACCGCATGCTCGTCGGCATGAGCGAGGAAGAGTGGGACGCGGTCATCCGCGTGCACCTCAAGGGCCACTTCGCCCCGCTGCGCCACGCTGCCGCGTACTGGCGTGCCGAGTCCAAGGCCGGACGCCCGGTGGACGCCCGCATCATCAACACCAGCTCGGGCGCGGGCCTGCAGGGCTCCATCGGCCAGGGCAACTACGCCGCGGCCAAGGCCGGCATCGCCGAGATGACGATCCAGGCCGCCGCCGAGCTGAAGAACTACGGCGTCTCCGTCAACGCGATCGCCCCCGCGGCCCGCACCCGCATGACCGTCGGTGCCGGCGGCGCGATGGCCGAGGCGATGGCCGCTCCGGAGGAGGGCTTCGACGCGATGGCGCCGGAGAACATCTCCCCGCTGGTCGTGTGGCTGGGCTCCGCCGAGTCGAAGAACGTCACCGGCCGCGTGTTCGAGGTCGAGGGCGGCAAGATCACGGTTGCCGAGGGCTGGCGCCACGGCCCCACCCAGGACAAGGGCGAGCGCTGGGATCCGAAGGAACTCGGCCCGGTCGTCGCCGATCTGCTCGAGAAGGCCGAGACCCCCACCCCGGTCTACGGCGCCTGAGCCTGACACGAGAAACGCCCGTGCGCATCCGCGCACGGGCGTTTTCCGTTCTCGGCGTGATTACGCGGGGGTGCGGACGATCAGCACGGTGCCCGGGAAGTACGCGGCGAGTTCGCTGCGGGCCTGCTTGAGCGCCGCGGTGCCGTAGCCCTGCTTCCGGGAACCGGGGGCCACCCAGATCGCGACGTCCACCTCGTTGCCGGTCAGTTCGCCGAACACCAGGCCGACGCTGTCGGGCTTGTCGCCTGTTGTGCACTCGGCGACGAACCACGCCGCGGACTCGTCGTCGATCCGCTTCAGGCCGCTGCGACGCTCGTCCTCGACGCGCTCGGGACCCCAGGGATTACCGGCGTCGTCGAAACGCTCGGTGGACCGGGCACGGAACAGTTCGGTGTCGGCGTCGGATTCGGTGAAGGGGCGCAGGCGAACTCCCGCACCGGTGCTGTAAGGCCGCTGCTCGGGCAGCCATTGCAGGGTCGCGTCGAGGTCCTCGAGTTCGGTGCGGATGCGGTCGCGTTCCTTGACCGTGAGACGGTCGAATCGCAGGTTCAGCACGGCGTCGGCGCAGAATTCGGTGGTGTCGAGGAGTTCGCGCACGGCTGCGACGGCCGCCTCACGATCCTTGCTCTCGACGATGGCGTCCAGGACCTCGTGGCGCCGGTCGAGCGCCTTCAACAGCGCCGAGGCGATCTCACGGCGGTCGATCACCTGGTCGTGGTTCTTCACTGTCATGTTGCGACATTCCTCCTCGAGAACCGGGGTGCCCGGCGCAGATGTGCCGGGCGTCGCCCACCATTATTCCCGTCCGAGGCCGCGTGGGGGAGGGCCGAAAGTTATTCGCAGATGACCACGGGAATCTGCCGATCGGTCCACGCCTGGTAGTTGTCGAAGTCGGCGTAGAGGTCCACGAGACGCGGCCACAGTTCGGCGCGTTCCTCGTTGGTCGCCACGCGTGCCCGCATCTTCCGGATGCGCGACTTGATCTGGATCGTCACTTCCGGGTTGGCCCGAATGTTGAGGTACCACATCGGGTTCTTGGGTAGTCCGCCCTGCGAGGCGACGAGCACGATGCGGTCGCCGTCCTCGAGGAACAGCAGCGGGCTGATCCTGGGCTGCCCGCTCTTGCGGCCGGTCGTGGTGAGTAGGCAGACGGGGATTCCCCAGGGGAACGCGCTGCCCACCCGCCACTTGCCGCCGAGGCGCCCGCCGGTGGCCCGATACAGCTTCACGTTGGTCTTCGACATCCACTTGATGATGTCGGCCGTGTACTTCGAATCGAGCCCCGACGGGCGCTGCGTGGTCATCTCAGGGGATCTCCGATCAGATCCGCTCGATGATGGTGCCGGTGGCGAGAGCGCCACCCGCACACATCGTGATCAGCGCGGTCGATCCGTCGCGGCGCTCGAGTTCGTGCAGCGCGGTGGTGATCAGGCGAGAGCCGGTGCTGCCCACGGGATGTCCGAGCGCGAGCGCGCCGCCGTTGACGTTGACCTTGTCCATGTCGGGACCGTGGACCTGGGCCCACGACAGCGCCACGGACGCGAAGGCCTCGTTGACCTCGAACAGGTCCAGGTCGCCGATCTTCATGCCGGCCTTCTCGAGCACCCGCGACGTCGCCTGCACCGGGCCGTCGAGGTGGAACTCGGGCTCGGCGCCGACGAGGGCCTGGCTGACGATGCGGGCCCGCGGCTTCAGGCCGAGCGCGCGGGCGCGGTCCTCGTCCATGAGCATGACCGCGGCGGCGCCGTCGGAGATCTGCGACGACGTACCGGCGGTATGGGTGCCGCCCTCGAGGACCGGCTTGAGCTTGGCGAGCGACTCGGCGGTGGTGTCGCGCAGGCCCTGGTCGCGGCTGACGACGTTCATCTCCGACGTGGGCTGCTTGTCCTCGCCGATGACGGGCGCGGTGACCGGGACGATCTCGCGGTCGAAGCGGCCTTCGTCCCAGGCCTGCTTCGCGCGGGCCTGCGACTGCACGCCGAGGACCTCGAGATCCTCGCGGGTGAGGCCGCGGCGCTTTGCGATTCGCTCGGCGGCCTCGAACTGGTTGGGCAAGTCGATGTCCCACGACGCGGGCCGGCGCGGGCCCGCGTCGGTGCCGACGTTGGCGCCCAGGGGAACCTGGCTCATGGCCTCGACACCGCACGCGATGCCGATGTCGATCGCGCCGGTCGCGATGAGGCCGGCGATGAGGTGGTTGGCCTGCTGCGCGGAACCGCACTGGCAGTCGATGGTGGTGGCGCCGACCTGCCACGGCAGCCCCGCAGCGAGCCACGCGGTGCGGGTGACGTTGTTCGACTGCGCGCCGGCCTGCGTGACACACCCGCCGATGACCTGCTCGACCAGCACCGGGTCGATTCCTGCACGGTCTACGATGCCCTTTTGTGCGGCACCGAGGATCTCGGCCGCGTGCAGGCCGGACAGCCAGCCACCGCGCTTTCCGATCGGGGTGCGAACTGCCTCGACGATTACTGGTGTGCCCACGGTGGGTTCCTTTCACTAGCTTCTACGAAAAATAGAACAGGTTCTCCCCGTCAGGCAAGGACTGGGTGGGTGGATTTTTGCCTAATCTTTCCCTGATCGGCGCTCTGTGATTCAATGCATGTAGAACGTGTTCCACATCACTTCGCGGCTGGACGCGAGGGCAGGAGACAGCAGTGGCACAGCCCAACATTCCCGCAGGGTTCGACTTTACGGATCCCGACATCTACGCGCACCGACTCCCGGTCGAAGAGCTTGCCGAGGTTCGCAAGACGGAACCGGTGTACTGGGTCGAGCAGCCCGACGGCGTCGGCGGGTTCAACGACGGTGGCTACTGGTTGGTCACCCGGCACGAGGACATCCGCGACGTCTCGATGCGCAGCGATGTGTTCTCCACTTGGGAGAACACCGCGATCCCGCGCTTCAACGACGACATGGAGCGCGCGCAGATCGAACTCCAGCGGTTCGTGCTCCTCAACAAGGATGCGCCCGAGCACACCAAGCTGCGCAAGCTCGTCGCCCGCGGCTTCACGCCCCGTGCCATCAACGGGCTCAAGGCCGAGCTGAAGTCCCGCGCCGAGGCCATCGTCAAGGCCGCCGCTGCGGAGGGTAGCGGCGACTTCGTCACCCAGGTCGCTGCGGAGCTGCCGCTGCAGGCCATCGCCGAGCTCATCGGTGTGCCGCAGGAGGACCGTGGCAAGGTCTTCGAGTGGTCCAACCAGATGACCTCGTACGACGACCCCGAGTTCGCCGACATCGATCCGGCTGCCGCGTCGATGGAGATCCTCGGGTACGCGTACCAGATGGCGGAGGCCCGCAAGGCGAACCCGGCCAACGACCTGGTCACCACGCTCATCGAGGCGGACGTCGACGGTGACGTGCTCAGCCCCGAGGAGTTCGGCTTCTTCGTGATCGTGCTCGCGGTGGCCGGCAACGAGACCACCCGCAACGCCACCACGCACGGCATGAAGGCCTTCATGGACAACCCCGAGCAGTGGGAGCTGTTCAAGAAGGAACGTCCGAAGACCATGGCCGACGAGGTCATCCGCTGGGCCACCCCGGTCGCGTCGTTCCAGCGCACCGCGCTCGAGGACACCGAGATCGGCGGCGTGCAGATCAAGAAGGGCCAGCGCGTGGTGATGAGCTACGTCTCGGCGAACTTCGACGAGGACGTGTTCGAGAACCCGCACACCTTCGACATCACGCGTGATCCCAACCCGCACCTGTCGTTCGGCGGTACCGGTGCTCACTACTGCCTGGGCGCCAACCTCGCTCGGATGGAAATCGAGCTGATCTTCAACGCGATCGCCGACTTCCTCCCGGACATCACCGAGGCCGGTGACACCCGCCGCCTGCGGTCCGGCTGGCTCAACGGCATCAAGGAATACCAGGTCGACTACAAGACCTCGGGCTGCCCGGTCCAGCACTAGGCTCGAACCGCACACAGACGCGGTAGCGTCAGCGAGATCCCTCATCCCTCGCTGGCGCTATCGCTTTGTCCGGACTTGTTCGTGGATCTTCAGACACAAACGAGAGAGACACGGACACAACGAAAGTGGGGCGGTCACCGGAATCCGGTGACCGCCCCACTTTCGTGCTCCGGGACTCAGACCTTCTTCAGGGTCTTCATCGCACGCTCGACCTCCCAGAAGGCCCGCAGCGACTGCAGCTTGCCCTCGGCGTTGACGCGGTAGATGAACACACCCTCGGCATCGACCTGGTTGCCGGCGATGACCGTTCGGATCGAACCGATGTTGACGTTCTCGTCACCGCACACGAGCGAGTCGTTCACGATGAACTCGAGGGAGTCGGTGTTGGCGATCGTCATGTCGTAGAACTTCGAGATCGCCTCGCGCCCGTGGTGGCCCTTGCCCTCGGGATCGAAGCCCGACGGGCCGACCGGGTCTTCGACCCAGCCGTCCTCCGCGAACAGATCGAGCCACTCCTCCTTGCGCTTTCCGCTCGCGGCGGACTGCGACGCCTTCGCGGCGATCCGGGCCGGGTGCTCGGTTTCGGTTGTCGTCATGCTTCGCTCCCTAGTGGATGTACTGATCGGCGAACTTGCGCATCGAGTCCTGCTTGGCCTCGAGCGGTGCGTCGAACCCCAGACCGTCGAAGATCCACGGGATCACGATGTTGTCGGTGATGCCGGCCTCGGCCATCTGGGCGTAGCCGTCCTTGCCGAACCGGTCGATGCACACCGCCTGGATCTCGAAAGGCTGGTCGGCGCGGCCGTATTCGGCTCGCAACTCGTCGAGACGGGCCATCGTGGACACCAGGTCCTCGAACTTCATCATCGCCGACGTCCAGCCGTCGCCGACGCGTGCCGCGCGCTTGAGCGCGACCTCGGTGTGGCCGCCCACGTAGAACGGCACGGGCTTGCTCGGTGCCGGGCTCATCTGGAGCCGGTCGAAGTCGAAGAACTCGCCGTGGTACTCGACCATGCCGCCGGCCAGCACCAGCTTGATGATCTCGATCATCTCGTCGACGCGGGCGCCGCGCTTCTTGTACGGCGCGCCGCACCACTCGAACTCCTCCGGCGCCCAGCCGATCCCGACGCCGAACCCGAATCGGTTCCCGGTTAGATTCGCGACCGAACCCACCTGCCGCGCGAGCAGCAGGGGGTTGCGGGAACCGAGCTTGAGGACATTCGTGTAGAAACCGATGGTGCTGGTGACGGCGCCCATCGCGGCCGCCGCGATCAACGGGTCCACCCACGGCGTCTCGGCATTCCACATGCGCGAGCCGTCGGGGGTGTACGGGTAGTCCGCGGCGGCCGTCTCCATGAAGAACAGGGAGTCGGGCAGCGCTATGTTCGCGAAACCACACTCCTCCGCGGTCTGTGCCAGGGCGGTCAACTGATCCAGTGGGCTCATCGCGATGCCGACTGTGAACTTCATGGCGGGAACCTCTCCTAGTTGGTCGGACGGTCGGCGCCGACCACCCACATCGCGAAGTACTGCGAGCCGCCGCCGTAAGCGTGGCCGAACGCCTTACGGACGCTGTCGACCTGGTGGTCGCCGGCGCGCTCCATGACCTGCATCGCCGACTCGGCGTAGCGGATCATGCCGGACGCGCCGATCGGGTTGGACGAGAGCACGCCACCGGACGCGTTGACCGGCAGTTGTCCGCCGATCGCGGTCTCGCCGGCCTCGGTGAACTTCCAGCCCTCGCCCTCCGGCACGAACCCGAGATTCTCGAGCCACATCGGCTCGAACCACGAGAACGGCACGTAGATCTCGGCCTCGTCGATCTCGGTCAGCGGGTCGGTGATGCCCGCGGCCTTCCACAGCGCGGCCGAGGCGTCACGGCCGGCCTGCGGGTTCGCGACGTTGCGACCGGCGTACGACAGAGGCTCGGTGCGCATCGCGGTCGCGTGGATCCACGCCACCTTGCGGCCACCCGAGATGACCTCCTCCGCAGCGCTTTCGTTGCCGATGACGATCGCGCAGGCACCGTCCGAGGACGGACACGTCTCGTCGAAACGGATGGGGTCCCACAGCATCTGGGAGGCCATCACGGAATCGACGGTGATGTCGGGCTGCTTGAGGTGCGCGTACGGGTTCAGCGCGCCGTTGCGGCGGTCCTTCACGGCCACCATCGCGCCGATGTGGTCCGGGGCGCCCGAGCGGCGGATGTACGAGCGCACGTGCGGTGCGAAGAATCCGCCCGCGCCCGCGCCGACCGGCATCGTGAACGGCACCGGGGTGGACAGCGCCCACATCGCGTTGGACTCGGACTGCTTCTCCCACGACACCGCGAGCACCCGCTTGTGCACGCCGGCCTGGACCAGGCTGGCCGCGACGTTGCCGGTCGAGGCACCGACCGAGCCGGCGGTGTGCACGCGCAGCAGCGGCTTGCCGTGGGCGCCCAGCGCATCCGACATCGCGAGTTCGGGCATCATCGAGCCCTCGAACAGGTCGGGAGCCTTGCCGATGACGATGGCGTCGATGTCGTCCCAGCCCACGTGGGCGTCGGCCATCGCACGGTCGATCGCCTCGCGGACCATGCCGGCCATCGTGACGTCGTGTCGCTTGGCGACGTAGTAGGTCTGGCCGGTGCCGAGGACGGCGGCGAGTTGCTTGGCCATATCAGTTGCGTCCTTCCATGACGGCGACCAGGTTCTGCTGCAGCACAGGGCCACTGGTGGCGTGGGCGAGGACGCGCTGTGCGTCGCCGCTCATGATCGAGCGGGCCGCATGGCCGATGCGCTCGAGACCGCCGGAGAACATCGGGTTGCCGGTGAGGGGGCCACCCGACGGGTTGATCGTGGTGGCGTCGGTCAGGCCGATCGCCTCGCGCAGGATGATCTCCTGGTGCGTGAACGGCGCGTGCAGTTCGGCGACATCGATGTTCGACACGTCGCCACCCGTCGCGGCACGGGCCGCGGCGGCGGTGGACGGGGACGTCGTCAGGTCGCGCGAACCGATGTTGGGGGAGTCGATCCGGTGCTCGATGCCGGTGATCCACGCCGGGCGCTCGCACAGTTCGCGGGCACGGTCGCCGCGGGCCAGGATGATCGCGGCCGCACCGTCGGTGATCGGCGCGCAGTCGTGGGCCCGCAGGGGGTCCGCGACGTACTCGGACGCCAGTAGCGTCTCGATGTCGACGTCACCGGAGATCTGGGCGTCGGGGTTGGACTTCGCGGCGGCGCGGCTGCGCTGAGCGATAGCCGCCATCTGCTCGGCCGTCCATTTGCCGGCGTCCAGGCCGAGACGGGCCTGCAGGCCCGCGACCGAGACCGAGTCCGGCCACAGCGGCGACACCAGGTACGGATCCATCTGCATCGCGAGGATCTGGCGGAGGTTGCCGGCGGACGACTTGCCGAACCCGTACACGAGGGCGGTGTCGACCTCGCCGGTCATGAGCTTGACCCACGCCTCGTACAGCGCCCACGCGGCGTCCATCTCGACGTGCGACTCGTTGATCGGCGGCACGGCGCCGATCGAGTCGATCGCCGAGATGAACGAGAACGAGCGTCCGGCCAGGTAGTCGGAGGATCCGGAGCACCAGAATCCGATGTCGGACTTGGTGATTCCGAGGTCGGAGTACAGCTGCTGGAAACAGGGGACCAGCATCTCGACACCGTTGGTGGTGCCAGTGGTCTCGCGCACATGCGGGGCCTGTGCGAAGCCGACGACTGCAATGTCTGTCATGTTCTCGAGGCTCCTAGAGGTGGTGCTTGTAGCTGTCGTAGTCCGCGTCGGGCTCACCGCTCGGGCGGAAATGGGAGACGTTGCGGAGCGAGTACTCCCACTCCTCCTTCGGCCGCCACACGGCCTCCACGCGCATGCCCATCCGGACCTCGGCCGCGTCGACCTCGAGGATCAGGTGCAGGAACGGGATGTCGGCGCCGTCGAGCAGCACCCAGGCCGCGACGTACGGCGGCTTGATCTGCTGGCCCAGGAACGGCACGTTGACGATGCAGAACGTGGTGATGGTGCCCTTGTCGGACACCTCGACCTGCTCCTTGGTGGGGGTGCCGTCGGTGGGGTTCGCGCCGCGCGGCGGCACGTAGACCTTGCCGTTGGCGTCGGTGCGGCCGCCGATGATCTTGCCCTCCATCAGGCCGCGCAGGTAGTAGGTCTCCTCGAACGACGCGGTGTGCGTGTAGTGCAGGTCGATCGGGGTGACGATGTCGGTGACCGGATCGCCCGCGGAAACGGTTGCGGTGGAGTCGGAATCGCTCTCACCGGGCTCGAAGCACGCGATGTCCTGGATCCGGCCGGTGCGCTCGTCGGCCCAGCGGACGCGCACCCGCATCCCGGTGCTCATCGCGTCGGGGGATCCGGCGTCGACGGCGTGCAGGATCGAGGTGTCGGCGCCGTCGAGCTTCACCAGTGCCCACGCGAACGGGCGCGTCAGGGGCTGGCCCTCGATCGGCTCGGACATCCACGACCAGCTGACCACCGTGCCGGTGTCGGAGACGTCCACGAAGTCGGTCATCGGTTCGTGGGTCGCCGGGTCGAACTCCGGCGGCGGCACATGCACTCGGCCGTCGGAACCGCGGGCGCCGACGACCTTTCGGTCACGCAGAGCCGTCACGAACGCGCCGATGGTCGGTCCCAGCGATCGGGTGTAGTCGAATTTCAGATTAAGTGGTGCTCTCAGTGGCTGCTCGGCCACTCCGCTCTTTCCAGGGGTCACAGAATCGAGTAGAACAGGTTCTTATTACTGTGGCAAGAGTCACTGCGGATATGGGAAAACACGGAGGCACGCAATGAAGCTGGGGTTACAACTCGGGTACTGGGGTGCGCAGCCTCCGTTCAATGCGCAGGAGTTGGTGAACGAGGCCGACGCCTCCGGATTCGACGCCGTCTTCTCCGCTGAATCCTGGGGCAACGACGCCTTCACTCCGCTCGCGTGGTGGGGGTCGAGCACCGAGCGCATCCGGCTGGGCACGTCGGTGGCGCAGATGTCCGCTCGGACGCCGACGAACTGCGCCATGCACGCGCTGACGCTCGACCACCTCTCCGGTGGGCGTGCCATCCTCGGGCTGGGCGTGTCCGGACCGCAGGTCGTCGAGGGCTGGTACGGGCAGCCGTTCCAGAAGCCGTTGGCCCGCACTCGCGAGTACGTCTCGATCGTGCGTCAGGTCCTCGCCCGCGAGGGGGCGGTACGCAACGACGGGCCGCACTACCCGTTGCCGTACACCGGTCCGGGTTCGATGGGTCTCGGGAAGCCGCTCAAGCCGATCACGCACCCGCTGCGCGCGGATCTGCCGATCTGGCTCGGTGCGGAGGGACCCAAGAACGTCGCGCTGACGGCCGAGATCGCGGACGGTTGGCTGGCGATCTACTACACCCCGCGCCTGGCGCCGATGTACAACGAGTGGCTCGACGAGGGATTCGCGCGTCCCGGTGCACGGCGCAGTCGTGACGATTTCGAGATCGCCGCGACGTGCCAGGTCGTCGTCACCGACGATCGCCAGGCCGAGATCGACAAGCTGCGGCCGATCACCGCGCTGTACGTCGGCGGTATGGGTGCAGCCGAGATGAACTTCCACGCCCAGGTGTACACCCGCATGGGATACGGCGACGAGGTGAAGGAGATCCAGAAGCTGTTCCTGTCCGGTCGCAAGGAGGAAGCGGCCGCGATCGTGCCCGACCAGATGGTCACGGACACGATGATCATCGGCAACGTCGACGAGGTCCGCACTCAGGTCAAGGAGTGGGAGGACGCCGGCGTCACGATGCTGCTGGTGACGTGCCGCAGCGTCGAGCACATGCGCGAGCTCGCCGCGGCTGTCGGTACCGTCTGATCCCCGGAACATGAACGGCGCGGGCCGTGGTGGACTTGCCACCACGGCCCGCGCCGTTTCTGCGCGGCTGTCGGGCCGCGCGCCGTCTGCTACTTGCCGGTGAACTTGGGGGCACGCTTCTCGGCGAACGAGCGCGGACCCTCCTTGGCGTCGTCGCTCTTGAAGACCGCCATGCCGATCTGGGCCTCGAGCGCGAACGCCTCCTCCTCGTGCATCCCCTCGGTGACGCGGATGGTCTTCAGGATCGCCTGCACCGCGATGGGGCCGTTGGCAGCGATCTGCTCGGCGATCTCGAGTGCCTTGTCGAGCGCCTGGCCGTCGGGGACGACGTGGCCGACGAGGCCCAGTTCCTTGGCCTCGGGGGCGGGTACCGTCCGGCCGGTCAGCAGGATCTCCGCGGCGACGGTGTAGGGGATCTGGCGCACCAGGCGGACCGCGGATCCACCGAGCGGGAACAGCCCGAGGCGGGCTTCGGAGACACCGAACCGGGCGCTCTCGCCGGCGACGCGGATGTCGGTGCCCTGCAGGATCTCGGTGCCGCCCGCGATGGCAGGACCCTCGACGGCGGCGATGAGCGGCTTGGTGAGACGGCGGCCCTTCAGCAGGGCGGGCAGCCGGGTCACGTCCATTCCGCCCGAGAACTTGTCACCCGGCGCGTTGCGGTTCATCTCCTTGAGATCCATTCCGGCGCAGAACGTGCCCCCGGCGCCGGTGAGAATCGCGACCCGGATGTCGGGATCGGAGTCGATCTGGTCCCAGGCGTCGACCATGATCTCCATCATCTCGCCGGAGAGCGCGTTGCGGGCCTCGGGGCGGTTCATCGTCACGATCAGGACGTGGCCGCGCTTCTCGACCAAGCAGTGGGGCGATTTCGCCGAAACGTCTGTATTTTCCGCGGTTCCGGTGGACACTGGCAACTCCCGATATGTGTGTGAGCTGAGTCTCTAATTGGGTCTTGTCAGCGACAGTAACACGTTCTACTTTGTTGACGTGGCCATTAATATCGCAGACCTTGTAGAGCACTCGATCGACCTCAATCCGGACCGTCTCGCCCTGGTGGACGCCGACCGTGAAGTGACGTTCGCGCAACTGGAGGAGAAGGCCAACCGTCTGGCCAACTACCTGCGGGATCAGGGCGTCGAGCCGGGCGACAAGGTGGGCATCTACAGCCGCAACACCATCGAGGCGATCGTGACGATGGTCGCGGTGTTCAAGGCCCGCGCCATCATGGTCAACGTCAACTACCGCTATGTCGAGAACGAGTTGCAGTACATCTTCGAAAACTCGGACATGGTTGCGCTCATCCACGAGCGCCGCTACTCGGACAAGGTCGCGGGCGTCCTGCCGAACACCCCGCTCGTCAAGACGGCCATCGTCGTCGAGGACGGCACGGATCTCGACTACTCGTCGTACGGCGGCGTCGAGTTCGAGCAGGCGCTGTCGCAGGGGTCGCCCGAACGCAACTTCGGTGAGCGCAGTCCCGACGACATCTTCATCCTCTACACCGGTGGCACCACCGGCATGCCCAAGGGCGTCATGTGGCGGCACGAGGACTGGTGGCGTGTGCTGGGCGGCGGCGTCAACTTCGTCACCGGCGAGTACCTCGAGGACGAGTGGGAGATGGCGAAGCTCGGGGCCGCCAACCCTGCGATGGTCCGCTTCCCGATTCCTCCGATGATCCACGGTGGGTCCCAGTCGGCCGTGTTCCACAGCCTCTTCGGCGGCGGCACGCTCGTGATGCATCCCGAGTTCGACGGGCACGAGGTGTGGCAGGTCATCGACCGGCACAAGGTCAACCTCATCTTCATCACCGGTGACGCGATGGCGCGCCCGATGATCGACGCGCTCGTCGCGGGAAACCCGGAGACCGGTGAGCCGTACGACCTTTCGTCGCTGTACGTGATCGCCAGCAGCGCGGCGCTGTTCTCGCCGGCGCTCAAGGAGCAGTTCCTCGACCTGCTGCCGAACCGTCTGCTCACCGACTCGATCGGCTCCTCCGAGACCGGCTTCGGTGGTCTGGCCACCATCACCAAGGGCTTCGCGCACACCGGCGGTCCGCGGGTGAAGATCGACGCCGCCACCGTCGTCATCGACGACGAGGGCATCCCGGTCGTGCCCGGTTCCGGACAGGTCGGCATGCTCGCCCGTAGCGGCCACATCCCCCTCGGCTACTACAAGGACGAGGAGAAGACCAAGGCGACATTCAAGGTCCTCAACGGAATTCGCTACTCGATCCCGGGCGACTACGCCACGGTCGAGGAGGACGGCACCGTCACGATGCTCGGACGCGGATCGGTCTCGATCAACAGCGGCGGCGAGAAGATCTACCCCGAGGAGGTCGAGGGCGCCGTCAAGACGCATCCCGACGTCTTCGACGTCCTCGTCGTCGGCGTGCCCGACGAGCGCTGGGGCAACCGCGTCGCGGCCGTCGTCGCGCCGCGTCCCGGCACGCGCCCGAGCCTGGCCGACATCGTCGACGCGGCCCGCAAGGAGATCGCCGGCTACAAGGTGCCGCGCAGCCTGTGGCTGGTCGAGGAGATCAAGCGTTCGCCGGCCGGCAAGCCCGATTACAAGTGGGCCACCGCGCAGACCCAGTCGCGCGAGGCCGACGACCATCTCACCAACGGCAAGGACGCTTGATGCGCACCGATCTCGCCCAGAAGTTCGGTATCCAGTACCCGATCTTCGGCTTCACTCCGTCCGAGCATGTGGCCGCGGCGATCTCGCGGGCCGGTGGGCTCGGCGTCCTCGGCTGTGTCCGGTTCAACGACCCCGACGAGCTCGAGGCCACCCTCACCTGGATGGACGAGAACACCGACGGCAAGCCGTACGGCGTCGACATCGTGATGCCGGCCAAGGTGCCCACCGAGGGTGCCGCCGTCGACCTCGACAAGCTCATCCCGGCCGAGCACCGCGCGTTCGTCAACCGCACGCTCGACGAACTCGGTGTCCCGCCGCTGTCCGACGACGTCGAGCACGCGACCGGCGTCCTCGGGTGGCTCCACTCGGTGGCACGTTCGCATGTCGACGTCGCGCTGAACCACCGGATCGCGTTGATCGCCAACGCTCTCGGCTCGCCGCCGAAGGACGTCATCGATCTGGCGCACGAGAAGGGTGTTCCGGTCGCGGCCCTCGCGGGTGCGGTCGAACACGCCCGCAGCCATGTCGAGAACGGCGTGGACATCGTCATCGCGCAGGGCTACGAGGCCGGTGGCCACACCGGAGAGATCGCCTCGATGGTGCTCGTGCCGGAGATCGTCGACGCGATCGGTGACACCGCGGGTGTCCTCGCCGCCGGGGGTATCGGCAGCGGCCGCCAGGTCGCCGCCGCCCTCGCGCTCGGTGCGTCCGGCGTGTGGATGGGCTCGTACTGGCTCACCACCAGCGAGTACAAGCTCGGCAGCGCCGCCGACGGCCCGTCGTCGATCCAGCGTGCGCTGCTGCACGCGTCGTCGGCGGACACGGTCCGCTCGCGGATCTACTCCGGCAAGCCCGCCCGACTGCTCAAGACCAAGTGGACCGACGCGTGGTCCAAGCCCGACGCGCCCGAGCCGCTCCCGATGCCGCTGCAGAACATCCTCGTCAGCGAGGCACACCAGCGCATCTCCGCGGGCAACGACCCCGAGGTCGTCGCCATGCCGGTCGGTCAGATCGTCGGTCGGATGAACGAGATCCGCCCGGTCGCCGAGATCATGGCGGAGCTGGTGGAGGAGTTCGAGTCGACGGTCGCGCGCCTCGACGGACTGAAGTAGACCCTCTCGCTCGAGAGCTCGCGCCCGGAACGGATCGTTCCGGGCGCGAGCTCTTTCGGCGTGATCAGGCGTTCGCCGTCTGCCGTTCCAGCGTGAGCGCGAGTTCCGGTGTGAGGAGCTCGAACTCGTCCTGGCCCCGCTCGCGTACCCATACTGGGTCGGCGCAGTGCCAGCGTTCGGCGCTCAGGGTGCGGGTGACCACCTTGAACGTCGCGGTCCGCGGGAACTCGCTGCACACACGCACCAGCGTCGGCCGCTGCTTCGGGCCGAGATCCGGCTGTTCGTCCACGAAGCGCGCGAACGCGACGGGGTCGAAATCGGTGACGTCCCCGGCGGGAATCACGGCGGCCATCACCCGGTCACCGACCTCACGGTCCGGCACCGCGTACACCGACACCTGGGCGAACCCGGGGTAGCGGATCAGGATGCGCTCGATGGGGGCGGCGCCGAGGTTCTCGCCGTCGACCCGCAGCCACCCCGAGCTGCGGCCCGCGAAGTACACGAACCCGTCGGCGTCCCGGTACGCCTGGTCGCCGCTCCAGTACATGCCGTCCCGCAGACGCTCGGCGTCGGCGGCAGGATTCTTGTAGTAGCCGGCGAACGCCCCGGCGCCCGTGACGTTCACCATCTCGCCGGTGGCTTCCTCGGCGTTGACGAGCCGCCCCTGTGCGTCGAACTCGGCCACGGGACAGACGGTTCCGGTGTCGGGATTGCGGATCTCGATGTTCGCCGGCAGTAGACCGAGGGCGCCGGCCGGGGCATCGGGGTGCGCCGAGATGGACACGCCGCCCTCGGTGGACCCGAACCCGTCGACCACCCGGGTGCCGAAGCGGCGGGCGAACTCCCGGACCACCGGTGCGGAACCCTCGTTGCCGTACATGATCTTCAGCGTGTTGTCCGCGTCGTCGGGGAGTTCGGGGGTGGCCAGGATGAAGGACAGCGGCTTGCCGACATAGTTGGCGTACGTGACACCGTATCGGCGCACGTCGGGTAGGAAGCCCGACGCGGAGAACTTGCGGCGGAACGCGATCCCCGTGCGGCCGTGCAGTGCGACGGCCCACGCGGCCATCATCGCGTTGGAGTGGAACATCGGCATCGACATGTACACGACGTCGTCGGAATCGAGGCCGAACCGGTCGGCGAGCATGACACCCGGATCGGCGATCTTGCCGTGGGTGCAGCGCACGGCCTTGGGGTCGCCGCTGGTGCCGGAGGTGAAGATGAGCATGAGCAGGTCGTCGGGCTGTGCCGCGGCCGGAACGGCCGGGCTGCCGACGAACGGCGCGAGCATCTCGTCCCAGTCCGGCGAGTCGACGTTGACCACCCGGACGCCGGCGAGGTCCAGCCCGTCCAGCAGTTGGGCCTGACTGTTCTCGGTGAAGACGATCTGGCAGTCGGCCAGGGCGATGTCGCGGGCGAGCGCCTCGCCGCGACGGGTGGTGTTCAGGCCGGCGACGACGGCGCCCGAGAAGGCGGCTGCGCCGACAAGGGAGGAGAACTCCGGGATGTTGTCCATCAGGACGCCGAAGTGCCGTGGACGCTCCGGATCGAGCAGTGTATTCAGAAGAGCCGCACGGTCGTACATTCCGTGGACGTGATCCGTCCACGGAATGTACGCATCCTCGAATCGGATTCCGTGCGTGTCGACGTCGCAAAGCTGCTCGAGCAGATCCGCGACGGTGGGAGTCACTGTCATGCCCACATCATGTCCTGTGTGACGCCCGTCATGTTTGATCATTTCACTGTGTGGGACTGCTTGTGTGCGTGTCGGTTACGCGGGCGTCGCGGCCAGCTCGGCGCCGAGGCGACGCAGCTGGTCGGTCGCGGAACCGAGCAGGAACTCCTGGCGCTTGGCGGCGAGGAAGTACCGGTGCACCGGGTGGTCCTCGTCGAGCCCGACGCCGCCGTGGACGTGAACGACGGTGTGGGCGACCCGGTGGCCGGCATCCGCCGCCCAGAACTTGGCGGTCTCGATCTCTCCCTCGATCGGCAGACCCTCGGCGAGGCGGAAGGCGGCCTGCCACAGCGTCAGTCGAACACCCTTGACGTCGATGTAGCCGTCGGCGAGGCGCTGTGCCACGGCCTGGAAGCTGCCGATCGGACGGTCGAACTGCACGCGCTCACGGCCGTACTCGGCGGTCATCTTCAGCGCCTGGTCGAGCACGCCGAACTGGAACGCGCTCGAACCGACGGCGCCGCGGTCGAGGATCCAGTCGACGATCTCAGCGCCGCGCTCGACCGTACCGAGCACGCGGTCCGCGCCGACGCGGACGTCGGTGAACTCGACGATGCCGGTGCAGCCGAAGTCCGTCGTCTGCTGGCGGGTGACCGAGACACCGGCGTCGCCGGCCTCGACGAGGAACACCGCGGTGCCGTCGTCGGTCGCTGCCGGGACGAGGAACAGGTCCGCGACCGGTGCGCCGTCGACGACGATCTTGGTGCCGCGCAGCGTCCACCCGTCCGCCGTCCGCTCGGCCCGGGTGACCGGCGCCGCGGGGTTGTCGTTGAGTTCCTCGGCGAGTGCGACGGCGAGAACCTTCGAACCGGCGCCCGCCGGGGCGGCCCACTCCGAACGCTGTGCGTCCGAACCGAACTCGGCGATCGCGCCGGCGGCCATGACGACCGACGTCAGGTAGGGCACGGGAGCGACGCCGCGGCCCAGCTCGATCAGGATGCTGGCCTGCTCGAGGATGCCGAAGCCGTCACCTCCGACGGACTCGGGCAGCGCGGCGCTGAGCACTCCGGACGTTGCCAGGGCGTCCCACAGCTTGCGATCGAAGCGGTCCTCGGCGGAGTCGAGTTCGCGCAGACGCTCGTTGGTGACGATGTCGGAGACGATGCCGCCCGTGAGGCCGGCCAGATCGTTCTGGGCCTCGGTGAGAGTGAAGTCCATGTTGGTCGTCCTTCCTTATCGCTTCGATGCCGGCTGGCCGAGGGCGGTCATCGCGATGATGTCGCGCTGGACTTCGTTGGTGCCGCCACCGAACGTGAGGATCAGTGCCGAGCGGTGCATCCGCTCGATTCGTCCGCGGAGCAGGACGCCGGCGGAGTTCTGGCGGATGGTGGCCGACGGGCCCAGGATCTCCATGAGCAGGCGGTACGCCTCGGTCGCGAACTCGGTGCCGAAGACCTTGTTCGCGGACGCGGCCTCGGGACCGGGCGCGTGGTCCTCGGCGGACGCGATCTCCCAGTTCATGAGCTTCAAGTACTCGGTCTTGGCGTGGACCCGGGCGAGATTGATCTGCACCCACTCCTGGTCGATCACCCGGCGGCCGTCGGCCAGCTTGGTGTTCTGCGCCCACTCCCGCACTTCCTGCAGCGCGGTCATGATCGGGCCAGCGGAGGTGAGTGCGACGCGCTCGTGGTTGAGCTGGTTGGTCACCAGGCGCCAGCCGCCGTTCTCCTCGCCCACGAGGGAGGTCTGCGGCACTCGGACGTCCTGGTAGTAGGTGGCGCTGGTGTCCGGGCCCGCCATCGTGTGGACCGGGGTGTACGAGAAGCCCTCGGCCGTGGTCGGCACGATGAGCATGCTGATGCCGCGGTGCTTCTTGGCGTTCGGATCGGTGCGGCACGCCAGCCACACGTAGTCGGCGTACTGGATGAGGCTGGTCCACATCTTCTGGCCGTTGATGACGTAGTCGTCACCGTCCTTGACCGCGGAGGTGCGCAGCGACGCGAGGTCGGTGCCGGCTCCGGGCTCGGAGTAGCCGATCGAGAAGTGCAGCTCGCCTGCCGAGATCTTGGGCAGGAAGAACGCCTTCTGCTCGGGGGTGCCGAAATGCATGATGGTCGGCGCGACCGAATTGATGGTCAGGAAGGGGACCGGGGCGCCCGCGATCGCAGCCTCGTCGGTGAAGATGAGCTGTTCCATCGCGGACCGCTCCTGGCCGCCGTACTCCTTGGGCCAGCCGAGCGTCAGCCAGCCGTCCTGGCCCATCTGCTGGACGACCTCGCGGTAGACGTTTCCTTCGCCGTACTCGCCGGTCGTAGCCGCAAGCGCCTCGCGACGCTCCGGGGTCATCAATTTCGCAAAGTAGCTACGCAATTCCTCCCGCAGCTGCTGCTGCTGCGGGGTGTAGGTGATATCCACGCTGTCTCTCCGTTCCAGGGCTATCGTCGGCGCTGCTTCGTCCGATCTGGCACTGGTTTCTGGAATGATCGCGAACACGGCTGATCTGGTTCGAGGCTGTGACAGCGGCCGTTCCGTCACCGGTGCCGATCGTGCGTTCGGCGCGTCGAGGATGGTTGTCCGAATCATTGCACAGCGGTGAAACGGGTTCTAGTCTTATGGCGGAAAGTCGTTGTACCGCAGCCCGGTGCACCGTACTGCCGTGTGGTCTTTCGAGCGAATGTGAAATGAGGAGTGGCCATGGAGGTCAGGGTCGACAGGGATCGCTGCGAAGCGAACGGCGTCTGCGTCGGAATCGCGCCCGACATCTTCGATCTGGACGATGACGAGGAGCTGATCATCTCGGCGCCCGTCCCGCCGGCCGACCGGGAGGCGGATGTGCGTTCCGCCATCGCGCAGTGCCCGCGCGCGGCTCTCACCGAGCACTAGCGGCACTCTTGCGGCCAATGTAGAACACGTTCTACATTGGCCGCATCGCCGACAGCCGCGGCGATGAGGCACCGACCGGCGCGAGGCCGGTCGACGTCACGGGTACGGGAGTGCGTTCATGAGTGCAGACAGCAGTCGCGAGGTCAGCTTGGAGGGCAAGGTCGCGATCGTGACCGGATCGGGATCGGGTCTCGGTCGGGCCGAGGCGATCGGGCTCGCGCAGTCCGGGGCTGCCGTGGTCGTCAACGATCTCGCGGTGAACGACGCGGTCGAATCGACGCTGGACGAGATTCGCACTCTCGGCGGCAAGGTCGAGTTCGTCGCCGGTGACGTCGGCGAGCGGTCCACCGCGGACGCCCTCATGGCGGCGGCGCAGGGACTGGGCGGCGTCGACATCGTCGTCAACAACGCGGGCATCGTCCGCGACCGCATGCTTTTCGGCATGTCCGACGAAGAGTGGGACCTGGTCCTCAAGGTGCACCTGCGCGGTCACTTCCTCCTCTCCCGCAACGCCGCCACGTTCTGGCGCGACAAGTCCAAGGCGGACGGCGCGCCGGTCTACGGCCGCCTGATCAACACGTCGTCCGAGGCGGGCCTGCTCGGTCCGGCCGGGCAGCCGAACTACGGTGCGGCGAAGGCCGGCATCACCGCACTGACCCTGTCCGCCGCGCGCGGCCTGTCGCGCTACGGCGTGCGGGCCAACGCGATCTGCCCGCGGGCCCGGACCTCGATGACGGAGTCCGTGTTCGGTGACGCCCCGACGGGCGAGGTCGATCCGCTGTCGCCCGAGCACGTGGCCGCGCTGGTGTCGTACCTGGCGTCGCCGGCCGCCGACAACGTCAACGGGCAGGTCTTCGTCGTCTACGGCCCGATGGTCGCGCTGATGGCGGCTCCGGTCGTCGAGCAGCGTTTCGATGCGTCTACAGCGCAGTGGACTCCGTCCACGCTCGCCGACGAGATGGGCGCCTACTTCGACGATCGCGACCCCGAGCGCATGTTCTCGGCGTCGGAGGCACTCAAGAGCCTCGGCTGACAGGCGTCCGACGCTTCGTCACGATCGGGAATGTCCCGCAATCTTCCTGTGTAACGGGAGATTGCGGGATTTTCGATACATGTACGACGAAACCCGGCGATGATGGGGCGAACGTGCTACATGTCGGGGTTGCGGCGGGGGCGGCCATGCCCCGCCGTGATTCGCTGTACTGGTGTCTAGAACGCGTTTCAGTTTTTCATTGCCGTCGGCGGGGGCCGGTGCGGCGGCAGGGGGCATGTTGTGGTGCCGATCGTGCCGATCCGTGGATGCGGCAGGGGTCTGTGAGCGTTCGTCGCCCGACGGGTTCGATCTCGATCCGTGTTCGCTCCAAAGTGGGGATATGTGCACGTCAGCGCAGTCTTGGAGCGGCCCGATCGGGCGGTCGGGGCGTGACCTGTCCGGTGGCGTGGCTCGACCCGACCGGCGTGACTCGGGGCGATCGCCGGCGCGGCGTGTCGACCGTGCGCACCCCCGGAATCTGTGCCGAACAGAAGTCTTTGACAGGTGAACACGTTCTAGTTAATATGACCTGGGTCACAGGGCATTTGTGCTGTTCAGGCGCCCTGGGGGACGCGCAGTGTCGCAAGCGGCACTACGCGCAGTGATCAACCATGACAAGTTTGGTGAGGAGGAAACGTGGTCGACCTCCTCGAGGTCCCACTTCGGGCCGCCGGCGGTTTCTTCGCGATGTCGGCAGACACCCTCAAGGCTGTCTTCGCACGCCCGTTCCAGCGGCGTGAGTTCATCGATCAGGCGTGGTTCGTCGCCCGTGTCTCGATGGTTCCGACCGTGCTCGTCGCAATCCCGTTCACCGTGCTGGTGAGTTTCACGATCAACATCCTGCTGCGCGAGATCGGCGCCGCCGACCTCAGCGGCGCGGGCGCTGCTCTGGGTGCGGTGACGCAGGTCGGGCCGATGGTCACGGTGCTCATCGTGGCCGGCGCCGGCGCGACCGCCATCTGTGCCGACCTCGCCGCGCGGACCATCCGCGAGGAGATCGACGCGATGCGCGTGCTCGGCATCAACCCGATCCACCGACTCGTCGTGCCGCGTGTCCTGGCCTCGACGGCGGTCGCACTGCTGCTCAACGGACTGGTCTGCACGATCGGCATCCTGGGCGGCTTTCTCTTCTCGGTGTACGTCCAGGACGTCAATCCCGGCTCGTTCGTCAACGGCCTCACGCTGCTCACCGGATTCGGCGAGCTGATGGTCTCGATGCTCAAGGCCGGTCTGTTCGGAATGATCGCCGGGCTGATGGCCGCGTACCTCGGTCTCAACGTCAAGGGCGGCGCCAAGAGCGTCGGCGACGCCGTCAACCAGACCGTCGTCTTCTCGTTCATGGCGCTCTTCGTGGTAAACGTGCTCGTCACCGCCATCGGCATCAAGCTGTTGTCGTGAGTGGCAGGGGGGTGAAATAGATGGCTCTGGTCGCATCAGGGCGATTCGTCCGCACTCGGCGGCGTCTCGCTCGCGCAACGCGCTCGGTGGATCGAATCGGGGAGCAGGCGCTGTTCTTCTGGCGCGCGCTCGTGTGGGCGCCCCGCGCGCTCATCCACTACAAGAAGGAAGTGCTGCGGCTCATTGCCGAGATCAGCATGGGCACCGGCGCGCTCGCCGTGATCGGCGGCACGGTCGTCATCGTCGGCTTCCTGACGTTGTTCACCGGCGGCACCATCGCCGTCCAGGGATACAGCTCGCTCGGCAACATCGGTGTCGAGGCCCTCACCGGCTTCTTCGCGGCATTCATCAACGTGCGCATCGCGGCACCGGTGATCGCCGGCATCGGCCTGGCCGCCACGATCGGCGCCGGCTCGACCGCCCAGCTGGGTGCCATGCGGGTGTCCGAGGAGGTCGATGCGCTCGAGTGCATGGCGATCCCGTCGATCCCGTACCTCGTCTCGACCCGCGTGATGGCCGGCATGATCGCGATCGTCCCGCTGTACTCGCTGGCGGTGATCGCGTCGTTCGTGGCCAGCCGTTTCGCGACGGTGTTCCTCTACAACCAGTCGCCCGGCATCTACGACCACTACTTCTCGACCTTCCTGATGCCGACGGACATCCTGTGGTCGTTCGCGCAGGCCATCGTGATGGCGTTGGCCGTCATGCTGATCCACACCTACTACGGCTTCAACGCCAGCGGCGGCCCCGTCGGCGTGGGTGTCGCGGTGGGCAACGCGGTTCGCACGTCGCTCATCGCGGTCGTGACCGTGACCCTGTTGATCTCGCTGGCCATCTACGGCCAGTCCGGCAACTTCAACCTTTCCGGATAGGGCGGAGGAACGATGCCCGAAGCAAGGTGGAAGACGAGTCTCGCAGCGGCCGTTATGGTGTTCGGTCTCGTGGCGATCGTCGTGGTGGCGCTGACGATGTTCGTCGGCGGTTTCACGAAGAGCGAGCCCGTCATCGTGACGGCCCCGCGCGCGGGTCTGGTGCTGAATCCCGACGCCAAGGTGAAGATGCGCGGAGTGCAGGTCGGCAAGGTCGCGTCCGTGTCCTACACAGGTGACGACGCCGAACTGAAGCTCGACATGGACCCGTCGATGATGTCGATGATCCCCGCGAACGCCACCGTCGAGATCGACTCGACGACGGTCTTCGGTGCCAAGTTCGTCAACTTCGTCGTGCCCGAGGATCCGTCGCCGAACTCGCTGCAGCCTGGTGCCGAGATCAGCGCCGACAGTGTGACGGTCGAGTTCAACACGCTGTTCCAGCATCTGACCGACGTCCTGAACCAGGTGCAGCCCGAGAAGCTCAACGCGACTCTGGGTGCGCTGTCGTCGGCACTGCGGGGCAGGGGCGAGGATCTCGGGATCCTGCTCGAACAGGGCGACCAGTACCTGAAGACGATGAACCCGACTCTCCCGCAGGTGGAATACGACATCAACGCGACCGCCGACGTCTCGAACATCTATGCGGACACCGCGCAGGACCTGCTGAAGATCGTCGAGAACGCGACCGGCACGAGCGGATCGATCGTCGAGGAACAGGCCAACCTGGACCTGCTGCTGATGAACGTCACCGGCCTGGCGAACACGGGCAACACCGTACTGCGGGAGAACGAGGCCAACGCGGTGACCGCGCTCGACTCGCTCACCCACACGACGACGCTGCTGGCCGAGTACTCGCCCGAGCTGACCTGCTTCATCACCGGTCTGAACGCGGCCCGGATCAAGTTCGAGCCGATGACGGGCACCGGCAAGTACTCGTCGATCATGCTCAGCACGAACTTCATGCTCGGGGCGGAGGCCTACAAGGCGCCGGACGAGCTCCCCAAGGTCGCGGCCTCCGGCGGCCCCAACTGCTACGGCCTTCCGGATTTCGACCCCAAGAAGGACGGGATGGCACCGTTCGTCGTCGCGAACACGGGCGATCAGCCGTACGTGCCGAGCGAACAGGCCCGGCTCTCGGTGCCGACGATCTTCCGGTTCCTGTTCGACGGCTACACCGAGGCGGACCAGTGACATGAGAGCTACAACAGTCAAGCTCCTGATCTTCACCACGGTGATGGCGTTGATCTTCGCGGGCCTCGCAATCGTGTTCAGCCAGTTCCGATTCAGCAGCTCGGAGGGCTACCACGCCACCTTCGCGGACGCCTCCGGGCTCAAGTCCGGCGACAAGGTGCGTATCGCCGGCGTGCCGGTGGGCTCGGTGAAGTCCGTCGGTGTCGACGACGACAACCACGCCGAGGTGAAGTTCTCGGTCGACTCGCAGTACACGCTGCTCGCGAGCACCAAGGCGACGGTCCGGTACGAGAATCTCGTCGGCGACCGGTACCTCGAACTGCTCGAGGGGCAGGGGTCCGTGGAGCCGCTCGGTGCGGGTGGATCGATTCCCCTCGACCAGACCGCGCCGGCACTCGATCTGGATCTCCTGCTCGGTGGGTTCAAGCCGCTGCTGCGCGGACTGGATCCGAAGCAGGTCAACGATCTGTCGGCGGCGCTGCTGCAGGTGTTCCAGGGTCAGGGCGGAACACTCGTGTCGTTGCTCGGCAGCACCAGTTCCTTCACGAACACCCTGGCGGATCGTGATCAGCTGATCGGTGAGGTCATCACGAACCTGAACACGGTGCTCGGCACGATCAACGACAAGGGTGATCAGTTCTCGACCACGATCGATCAGCTGCAGCAGCTCGTCAGCGGGCTGGCGCAGGATCGTGGCCCGATCGGTGAGGCGATTCCCCAGATTGCCGGTGCCACAGGTTCGCTCGCGAGCCTGCTGCAGGGCACGCGCCCGGACATCCAGGCGATGATCGAGCAGACGAACCGGACCGCGAATCAGTTGGTTCTCGGCCAGGACGACATCGACGAGTCTCTTTCCCGGCTGCCGACGGACTACAAGAAGCTGATCCGGGTCGGTTCCTACGGTGACTTCTTCCAGTTCTTCCTGTGCTCGAACATCTTCAAGTTCTCCGGCCCGGATGGTTCGACGATCATTCTCCCCGGCGCGGAGCAGACCACGGGAAGGTGTGCAAAAGTCGAATGAGTCCACATCGCGAACCAAATCTGGTGCGGATCGGCATCATCGGCGTGGCGGTTTGCAGCGCGGTGGTGCTGGCGACCCTGCAGTACGACCAGCTCCAGTTCCTCTCCGGTGGAGCGCGCTACTCGGCGGCTTTCGCGGAGGCCGGCGGCCTGGCCGTCGGGGACGACGTGACCGTTGCCGGCGTCGACGTCGGCAAGGTCGACAAGGTGGAACTGGACGGGCAGCAGGTGCTCGTGACCTTCACCGTCGCTGACGGCATCGCCCTCGGCGATGCGACCGGCGCCGACATCAAGACCAACACCGTGCTCGGTAAGAAGTCGCTCGCAGTGACCCCGGAGGGATCCGGGACGCTACGCGTCGGCGACACCATTCCGATCGAGCGCACCAACTCGCCGTACTCCCTGACCGATGCCCTCGGTGATCTCGGGAGTTCGATCTCGGATCTGGACACCGCTCAACTCGACGAGTCGCTCGACGCGGTGTCCGATGCCCTGCAGGACACTCCGCCCGAACTCCGTTCGGCCCTCGACGGCGTTTCGCGCCTGTCGAGGAGCATCAACGAGCGGGACGAGAGCCTGCTCGAGTTGTTGAAGCGAGCCGAGGGGGTGACCAAGGTGCTGTCGGATCGCAGTGATCAGATCAACTCCCTCATCGTCGACGGCAACGAGTTGTTCGGTGAGCTGGAACGCCGCCGGGACGCGATCAACGAACTGATCGTCAACACTTCCGCGGTCTCGCGTCAGTTGTCCGGCTTGGTTCAGGAGAACCAGGCACAGATGGGACCGACACTCGACAACCTGAACCAGGCCGTGGCCGTCCTGCAGCGCAACAAGCAGAACATCGCGGACGCGCTCGACGGCCTCGGCCCGTACATCGGTGCGCTGGGCGAAACCGTCGCCAGCGGACCGTACTTCAAGGCGTACGTGGCGAACATCCTGCCGAGCCAGTGGTGGAAGACCGCGTTCGATGCCGGATTCGCACCGGAGCAGTTGCCGCAGGACATGCAGGATCTCGTTCCTGACACCAAGCCTCACACGAGGGAGCCGGGAGAATGATCTACGATTCGACGGGCCCTTCGGAATCGACTGCGGCCGAGGACGACGACACGAATGTGTCGGCGCAGTCCGCGGCGCCGGCGGAGGCAATCGAGGTCACGGAGACCGCGCGGCCCGGGTGGCGCAAGTGGATGGTTCCGGGTCTGGTGATCGCGCTCGTGGCGGCAGTCGGACTGGGTGCCGCAGTATTCCTGCTCCCGGGTTTCGGGAAGAACACCGTGTACGCGCACTTCGTCTCCACGACCGGCTTGTACGAGGGTGACGACGTCCGGGTCCTCGGGGTCAAGGTCGGAACGGTCGAGAAGATCGAGCCCGGCGAGAACGACGCCACGGTGACCATGTACGTCGACAACGACGTACACATCCCGGCCGACGCGAAGGCCGTGATCGTCGCGCAGAACCTCGTCTCGTCCCGGTTCGTTCAGTTGACCCCCGTCTACAGCGGTGGTGACGAAATGGCGGACGGTGCCACCATTTCGATCGATCGCACTGCCGTTCCGGTGGAGTGGGACGAGATCAAGACCGAGCTGACGAAGCTCTCCACGGCGCTCGGGCCGGATGCGTTCGACGAGCAGGGGTCGCTGGCCCGATTCATCGACACGGCCGGCGCGAACCTCGAAGGGAACGGTGACGCGCTGCGGCAGACGCTGCGCGAGCTCTCGGACACGATGCGCACCCTGTCCGAGGGGCGTACCGACCTGTTCTCGACCATCCGGAACCTGCAGGCGTTCGTGTCGGCGCTGTCCTCCAGCAACCAGCAGATCGTCCAGTTCGGTGGCCGACTCGCCTCGGTGTCGGATCTGCTCGCGAGCAGTTCCGACGAATTGGGGACCGCGCTCAGCGACCTCAACCTCGCGGTGGGCGACGTGCAGCGCTTCGTCGCGGACAACCGTGACGGGCTCTCGGAGTCGGTGCAGCGCCTCGCCGATGCAACCCAGGTTCTGGCGGACAAGCGCCCGGAGATCGAGCGCGTCCTGCACGCGGGCCCGACCTCGCTCGCGAACTTCTACCAGATCTACAAGCCCAAGCAGGGAAGCCTGACCGGCGCGATTGCACTGAGCAACTTCCGAAACCCGGTGAACTGGATCTGCGGTTCCATCGAGGCCGCGGCAACATCCACGGCCGAACGCAGCGCAGATCTGTGCAAGCAGCAGCTGGGGCCCGTCCTCGAATCGATGACCATGAACTATCCGCCGATCATGACGAACCCCGCCATCGGCGAATTCGCGCTGCCCGGTGACGTCGAGTTCACAGAGCCCGGACTCGAGCAGGCGGCGGCCGGCGGTGCGCCCGTTTCCGCCGTCAAGAGTCCGCTCGACGCGGCGCCCACTGCGACGGTGCCGAAGGACCTGACCGGACTGATGCAGCCAGGAGGTGGACGATGACCAGATTGTCGACGGCCCGCCGGGTCGGCCTCACTGCGGGCCTACTCTCCGCGGCCTTGGTGCTCTCCGGTTGCGAGTGGTCGGGATTGAATTCCGTATCGTTGCCCGGTACCGAGGGGCGCGGTGACGGCGCCTACGAGGTCGGGATCCAGATGCCGAACGTGACCACGCTGACCGAGAACTCGCCGGTCCTCGTGGACGACGTGACGGTGGGCAGTGTGTCGAAGATCGAGGTCCAGGACTGGCATGCGCTGGTCACCGTTTCGCTCAACGGGGACGTCGATCTTCCGGAGAACTCGACCGCCAAGATCGGGCAGACCAGCCTGCTCGGTTCGGCGCACGTGGCGTTGGCTCCACCGGTGGGGGAGGCTCCGAAGGGCAAGCTTGCCGACGGTGACGTGATTCCGCTCGATCGCGCGGGCGTCTACCCGACGACCGAACAGACGCTGTCGTCGCTGTCGGTGGTGCTCAACGGTGGTGGGCTGGCGCAGTTGCAGGACATCACGTCGGAGCTGAACAAGGCATTGGACGGCCGCGAGGACGCGGTGCGAGACCTGCTGCCGCAGTTGGACACCCTCGTCGGTAGCCTCGATCGGCAGCGCAACGAGATCGTGTCGGCCATGGAGGGGATCAACCGTCTGGCGGATACCGCTGCGAAGCAGACGGACACCATCTCGAACGCGTTGGACGCGATCCCGCCGGCGCTCGAGGTGCTGGTCGATCAGCGGCAGGACATCACCAACGCGATGGTGTCGCTCGGCCAGCTGAGCGATGTCGCGAACAGGCTGATCCAGGAGAGCGGCGACGACTTCGCGACGAACGTCCGCGCGCTCGTCCCGACGTTGTCGGCGCTGGCGAACTCGGGCGAGAGCCTCACCCAGGTTCTCGGCGTGCTGCTGACATTCCCGTTCCCCCAGGCCGGTATCAACAACGTCATCCGCGGCGACTACGCGAACCTCGGTATGACGATCGATCTCACGGTGCCCCGACTGGAGCTGAACTTCCTGTCGGGCACGCCGATGGGAGCACGACTCGGCAGCCCCGAAGGCATCCTGGCGAAGGATGCGGGCGTGGCGGGCGAGGCGCAGGATCCGCTGCGCGCTCCGCTGCAGACACCAGCCGCGAAGCCCTCCGACGAGCCGAAACCGGCTGCGGGCGGCGGGATCCAGATTCCGGGCTTGCCCCCGATCAACATTCCAGGCCTACCGTTGGGGGAGCCGGCACCATGATGCTCTCGAAGTTCGTCAAGGTTCAGTTGGTGATCTTCTCGATCCTGACTGTGATCGGTCTGGTCGTGATGGCCACACAGTACGTGCGGCTACAGGACATGGCCGGCATCGGGCGGTACGAGGTGACCGTCGAGCTGCCGTCGACGGGCGGCCTGTACCGCAACGCGAACGTCACCTACCGCGGAACCACGGTGGGCAAGGTGGAGGAGGTACGGCTCTCGGACACCGGCGTCGAGGCGGTACTCAACGTCAGCTCCGGCTATGACATCCCGGCGGACGTGAACGCCGACGTGCGGAGTGTGTCGGCGGTCGGTGAGCAGTTCGTCGACCTGGTCCCGCCGGAAGATTCGGACACCAGCGATCAGCTCGCGGGCGGCGACGTCATCCCGGTCAGCCGCACCAGCGTGCCGCAGGACGTCGGCGCGATGCTCGATCAGGCCGACCTGTTGTTGGCGAGCATCTCGGACACCAGGCTGCGGACGGTGGTCGACGAATCGTTCAAGGCGTTCAACGGCTCCGGACCGGACCTGCAGCGTCTGATCGACTCGGCCCGGTTGTTCGTCGAGGAGGCGAACAAGAACAGCGACGCCACCAAGACTCTCATCGACCAGGCGGGTCCGCTGCTCGACACCCAGGTGGTGAGCAGTGATGCAATCCGTTCGTGGACCCGGGATCTGGTGACGTTCACGAACCAGCTCCGGACGAGTGATCCGGATCTGCGGGCTGTGATCGAGAAGGGTCCGGGCGCCGCTGAGGAAGCGAATGCGCTTCTGCAGGACCTCCAACCGACGTTGCCGCTGCTGTTGGCAAATCTCGTCAGTGTCGGCGAGGTGGGCGTCATCTACAACGCGGGAATCGAGCAGATTCTCGTGCTGTACCCGCCGTTGACGGCTGCTCTGGCGACGGCTGCCGGCTCCGGGCCGGCGGAGGACGGTGCGCTCGTCAACTTCCATCTGGAGCTCAACGATCCACCGCCGTGCACCACGGGCTTCCTGCCGCCGGACCAGTGGCGATCGCCGGCGGACGAATCCCTGGTGGACACGCCTGGCGACCTGTTCTGCAAGGTCGCCCAGTCCGACCCGAATGCGATCCGTGGTGCACGCAACCTGCCGTGTATGGAGTACCCCGGCAGGCGTGGACCCACCCCGGACGCGTGTCGTGACGGCTACGTCCCGGAGGGCACCAATCCGTGGCAGGGTCCGCCTCAGCCGGTCGCTGCCGTGACCGACAAGCCGGTGCCGGGTCCCGTCACGACAGGTGCCACGACGGCGGCGCGTCGGTACGATCCGGTGACGGGCACGTACATCGGCCCCGACGGAAGGACTTACTCGCAGCCGAATCTCGGTGGCAACGCGGGTCAGTCGTTGGAGGATCTTATGAAGGGCCAGCAAGGGCGATGACGATCGACAAGGCTGCCGAACGCGAGGTCGGCGGGCGGCAGGCCCGCCGACGTGCCTCGCGTCCGGCGGGCCCCTCCGGGGCCGAGCCGACCAGTTCGGAAGTGACCACACCGGCAACCCCGGCGCCGACGGCGCCCCTGCCGGAGCCCGAGGGGGTGTCGGTGACGGCGGCACCTCCGGCGCCACCGCGGTACGACGCGGTCCGGACGCCCGACACGCCCCCGGCCGCGGCGGGGGTGCCCGACGCGGCCGAGGAGACGGCGTCGCCGGTGGTCGAGGCCGATGCCTCGGCCGGTGCGGACTCGGACGAACCGCCGACGAAGCCCTCGAAGGCACAACTGATCCTGGGTGTGCTGGCGGGCGTCGTGATCGTGGCCCTCGTCGCCGCCATCACCGTTCTCCTGATCGATCGCAAGCAGGCCTCCGACCTGGCGGCGGAGCGGGCGAAGTACGTGGACATCGCCCGCGCCACGGCGATCAACATCAGTACGCTGCGGTCGGATTCGGCCAAGGAAGACCTCGACAAGCTGTTCGAGGGCACGACCGGCCCGCTGCGTGCCGACCTCGATGCCCGGCTGGACGACTTTGCAGGTGTGGTCTCCAAGCTGAACGTGAGCACGACCGGAGAGGTCGTGGAGGCCGGGTTGGAGAGCGAAGCCGGCAACTGCAAGACCTCGCTCGTCGCGGTGAAGGCGAATCAGAAGAACGCCGACGAGGCGCCGGTGGACAAGTCGTTCCGGCTGCGTGTGGTGATCTGTGACGAGGGCGGCAAGCTGCTCGCATCGAATGTGGAGTTCGTGCCGTGAAAAGTAATGTGACGCAACTGCAGAAGATCCTGACGATCGTCGTCGCTGTCACGATCGTGGCGCTGGCGGGTGTGGCCGGTTGGTTGTACTGGGGCCCGGGTGGGATGCGTGAGACCGAGGCGACGGAGCAGGCGCGCAGCGAGGTTCTCGACGTCGTCGACGGCAAGGTGGTCGCGATGCTCGCCTACAACCACAACACCGCTCAGGACCAGTTGCACGCGGCCGCAGACGGACTCACCGACGGATACAAGACCGAGTACCTCAAGTTGGTCGACGAGACCATCGCCCCCGGTGCGAAGGAGAAGGCCATCGACGTCCAGGTGACGTCGTCGGCCAAGTCGGTGGTCGAGGCGAGCCCGGACCGCGTCGTCACCTTGCTCTACCTCAACCAGATCACCACGAGTTCCGAGTCGCCGGAGGCCGTCAGCAGCGGCAGTCGTGTGCGGGTCGAGATGGTCAGGGACGGCGACGACTGGCTGATCAACTGGCTGACGCCGATCTGATCGAGATCTGCCCCCCGGAACCGAAATGGGCTCCCGCGCAACGCGGGAGCCCATTGTCGTTCTCTGGCTGCGGCTACTCGGCGAACTCGCTGTCCGGCGGCAGGAGTGCCGATCCGGCGACGCCCTGCTGGTCGAGGGCGTCGAGGAAGGAGCGGGCCCAACGGTCCACGTCGTGGGCGAGGACCTGGCGGCGCAGGGCGCGCATGTGGCGTCGGCCGTCCTCCCGGTTCTGGTTCAGTGCTTCCTCCATCTTGTCCTTGACGTCGTCGAGGTCGTGGGGGTTGCACAGGAAGGCCTGGCGGAGTTCGGCTGCGGCGCCGGTGAATTCGCTCAGCAGCAGTGCGCCGCCGAGGTCGCTGCGGCAGGCCACGTATTCCTTGGCGACGAGGTTCATGCCGTCGCGCAGCGGTGTCACAAGCATGACGTCGGCGGCGACGAAGAACGCGATGAGATCGTCGCGTCCGATGGGGCGGTGGATGTAGTGCACCACCGGCCGGCCCACCTCGGCGTACTCGCCGTTGATGCGGCTGACGGTCTGCTCGATCGCACCGCGCATCTGCACGTAGCTCTCGACGCGTTCGCGGCTCGGTGTGGCGAGCTGGACCATGACGGTGTCGGCCGGGTCGACGCGACCCTCCTGGAGGAGTTCGTACAGCGCGTCGAGGCGGACGTCGATGCCCTTGGTGTAGTCGAGGCGGTCGACGCCCAGCATGATGTGCTTGGGGTTACCGAGTTCCTTTCGGATCTGCTTGGCGCGGTCCCGAATCGACTTGCGGCGCGACAACTCGTCGAGCTTGCCGGAGTCGATGGAGATCGGGAAGGCGCCGACGCGGACCGTGCGGAATCCGACCTGCACGATGCCCAGCTTGGAGCGGACACCGACGGTGCCGCGTGAGGTCTGCTGGCCGGCGAGGCGGCGGGCCAGGAACATGAAGTTCTGTGCGCCGCCGGGGAGGTGGAAGCCGATGAGGTCGGCGCCGAGCAGGCCCTCGACGATCTCGCGTCGCCACGGCATCTGCATGAACAGCTCGACCGGTGGGAACGGGATGTGCAGGAAGAAGCCGATGGTGAGATCGGGGCGCAGCATCCGCAGCATCTTGGGGACCAGCTGCAGCTGGTAGTCCTGGATCCACACCGTCGCGCCCTGGGCGGCGGCCTTGGAGGTGGCCTCGGCGAACCGACGGTTCACCTCGACGTACGCGTTCCACCACTCGCGCCGATACTCCGGCTTGACGATGACATCGTGGTAGAGCGGCCACAGGGTGGCGTTGGAGAAGCCCTCGTAGTAGTCCGCGACCTCCTGGGCGCTCAGCGGCACCGGGTAGAGGTCGAGACCGTCCTCGACGATCGGGTCGAGGTCGACGTCCGCGACACCGGGCCAGCCCACCCACGCGCCCTTGTTGCTACGCAGGATCGGCTCGAGGGCGGTGACGAGCCCGCCGGGGCTACGCTTCCAGCGGGTCGTGCCGTCGGGCAGTTTCTCGAGATCGACAGGCAATCGGTTCGCGACGACGACGAAGTTGGAACCGGGAAGACTGGCGCCGTCGGAATCCGCGCCCACCTCGCCCTCGGAACTCGTCGATGATTCCGAGCGCGCAGCCACGGATCTCCTTACCTTTCCCTGTCGGTGTTCGTCAGTCGAGCTTGGTGTTCGGGCCGATGCCGAGCATCGAGAGCAGCATCCGGCATTCGTCGGCGTCGGTGGCGTACGCAGCGACGACGCGCTGGGCCTGCCGGGCAGTCTCGTCGGCTACGGGCTCGAGGTCCTCGTCCGCGATGTCGTTCTCGGTGGTCGTCTTCGCGGCCATCTTGTTCCTTCCGGGCTTGCACTATTTCGGCGCAGGTAGTTCTTACTGCGACTCTATGAGAACCGCCCCGGTAAGCGCCACTCACCATCCGGTTAGGGTCTACTTACCTAACTGGATTCGAGGGCTGGAGGATCGATGGCCGGTGGTATCGCGGTTCTGCGGCGGACACTCGCACGCAACCGCGCGCGTTTGTTCGCGGGCACGGTCCTGGTGAGCGTGCACCAGGTCGCGGAAACCGCGGTGCCGATCGCCATCGGTGTCATCGTCGACCGCGCCGTCGAGACCGGTGACGCCACGGCGCTCGCGGTGTGGCTGTCGGCGCTGGCCGTCCTGTTCGTCGTGTTGACGTCGTCGTGGCGCATCGGCGCGCGGTTCATCGTGGCCGCGGTCCAGCAGGAGGCGCACCGGCTGCGCGTCGAGGTCGCCGGCCGGATCCTCGATCCGCGCGGCGTCCGCACCGACCTGCGGGCCGGTGAACTGTTGACGGTCTCGACCTCGGACGCCGACAAGGAGGCGTGGATCCTCGACGTCGTGCCGCGGGTCGCGGCCGCGCTGACCGCGCTGATCGCGTCGGCGATCGCGCTGCTGTGGATCGACGTCCCGCTCGGCCTCGCGGTGCTGATCGGTACCCCGGTGATGCTCGGGCTGCTGCAGCTCGCGGCGCCGCTGATCACCCGGCGTGCGACGGCGCAGCAGGAGACGTCGGCGCGGGCGGCCGGCATGGCGACCGATCTGGTGAGCGGATTGCGCCCGCTGCGCGGCATCGGGGCCGAGGAGACCGCGGCGCGACGCTACCGGGACGTCAGCCGCGACGCGCTCGCCGCGACGATGCGGGCCGCGAAGGCGACGGGTATGTTCGTCGGGGTGTCGATGACGGTGAGCGCGCTGCTCGCGGTCTCGGTCGCGGGGTTCGCCGGCTGGTTCGCGCTGGACGGGCGGATCTCGGTGGGCGAGCTCATCACCGTCGTGGGTCTGTCGCAGTTCCTCGTGGAACCGCTCGGCATGCTGGCGCGCGTGCCAGGCCTGTACGCGAACGCGCGGGCGTCGGCGGACCGGCTCGCCCTCGTGCTCGACGCCGAGCCGCTGCTGCCCGAGGGGACGTCGGTGCCGTCGGGCGCGAGCGACGTGGAGTTGCGGTCGGTCGCGTACCGGTCGCTCGACGACGTCAGCCTCAGCGTGACGCCGGGCGAGCTGCTCGGGGTCGTCGCGTACCGGCCGGAGGACGCCGAGGCGCTGGCCGAGGTGCTGTCCGGGCAGGTGCCGCCCGACCGGTACGGGGGAGAGGTCCGGATCGGCGGCGTCGCGTCGGCCGCCCTCGGGCTCACGCACGCGCGCCGGACGATGCTGGTGGAACCGCACCACACCGACCTGTTCGCCGGAACTGTCCACTCCAATGTCACGGCTGGCGCGCCGGACGCCGACCACGGTGCGGTGCAGCGGGTCCTGACGGCGTCGGCTGCGGTGGACGTCGTCGACGCGCATCCCGCGGGGCTCGACCACGAGGTCACCGACCGCGGGGCCAGCCTGTCCGGCGGGCAGCGCCAGCGCGTCGCGCTCGCCCGCGCGCTGGCCGCGCAGGCGCCGGTGATGGTGCTGCACGATCCCACCACGGCCGTCGACGCGGTCACCGAGCACGCCATCGCCGAGGGCATCGCGTCCGCGCGGCACGGTGACGAGCGCGCCCACTCGACGGTGCTCATCACCAGCAGCCCCGCGCTGCTGGCGGTGACGGACCGGGTCGTGGTCCTGGTCGACGGCCGGGTGGCCGCCGAGGGCACCCACGCCGACCTGTCGGCCACCGACGTGAACTACCGGAAGGCGGTGCTGCGATGAGCACGACTCGGGAACTGCTGCCGATCGCGTCGGCGGGGGAGAGTTGGCGCTGGCTCGGGCGAGAGTTGGGGCAGCGCAAGGGGCTGACCGCGCTGACCCTGGTCGTCGGGCTGGTCGCGGCCGCCGCGGCGGTGGTCCCGGTGTACGTGTTCGGCATGCTCGTCGACCGGGTGCGCGAGGGCGCCCCGGCGTCGACGATCGTCGGCGTCGTCGCGGTCATCACCGTCGCGGCGATCGTCGCCGGCGCGCTGACCGGTGTCGGTTCCTATCTCATCGCGCGGCTGGGCGAGGGCACGCTCGCCGGGCTGCGGGAGCGGGTTCTGGCGCGGGCCCTGCGGTTGCCGATCCCGACGATCGAACGAGTCGGTAAGGGCGACTTGCTCTCCCGCGTCGGCGATGACGTCTCGGTGATCGGCAAGGCCGTCGCCGACGTCGTGCCGAGCCTCATCTCGGCGCTGCTGCTGGTGCTGCTGAGCATGGCCGCGATGGTCGGCATCGACTGGCGGCTGGGGCTGGCGGGGATGGTGGCGCTGCCGATGTACGCTTTGGCGCTCAAGTGGTACCTGCCGCGGTCGGGTCCGCTGTATGCGCAGGAGCGGGTCGCGATGGGGCGCCGCTCGCAGGCCCTCGTCAGCAGCATGCAGGGTGTGCGGACGGTGCGCGCGTACGGCCTCGAGGACCGGCACCTCGCCGACATCGACCGCGCGTCGGCGGACGCCCGCAACCTGGCGGTCGGCGTGTTCGGGTTGTTCACGCGCTTCGCCGGACGCGGTAATCGGGCCGAATTCGTCGGACTCGCAGTGATTCTCGCGGTCGGCTTCGCGCTCGTGGACGCCGACGCGGTGACCGTCGGTCAGACGACGGCGGCGGCGTTGCTGTTCCACCGCCTGTTCAATCCGATCGGCGCCCTGCTGTACACGTTCGACGAGGTGCAGTCCGCGGGGGCGAGTCTCGCCCGACTGGTCGGCGTGCTCGGGATCCCCGAGGCCGACGACACCGGGACACGTGGCGCGCCGGTCGACGGATCGCTCGAGCTCGAGGACCTGCGGCACAGCTACGACGGCGGTCACGAGGTGCTGCACGGCGTGAGCCTGCGCGTCGAGCCGGGCGAGCGGGTGGCGCTGGTCGGGTCGACGGGTGCCGGCAAGTCGACGCTGGCGGCGCTGGCGGCGGGTTCGCTGCCGCCGACGTCGGGAACGGTCCGCATCGGCGGGGTGCCGCTGGGCGGGTTGGGCGCCGAATCGCTGCGCCGGCACGTCGCGATCGTCAGCCAGGAGGTCCACGTGTTCGCCGGTCCGCTCGTCGAGGACCTGAGGCTGGCGCGCCCCGACGCGACGGTCGAGGACGTCACCGCCGCCCTGGACACGGTGGGCGCGCTGACGTGGGTGCGGGCCCTCGAGCACGGACTCGACACCGTCGTCGGGGAGGGCGGTCACGCGCTCACCGCCGCGCAGGCGCAGGAACTGGCGCTGGCCCGCCTGGTGCTGGCCGACCCGGCGGTGGCGGTCCTCGACGAGGCGACCGCCGAGGCGGGCAGCGCGGGTGCCCGCGAACTCGAACGCGCCGCCGACGCCGCGACCCGCGGCCGGACCACGCTCGTCGTCGCGCACCGGCTCACGCAGGCCGCGGCCGCCGACCGGGTCGTGGTGCTCGAGCATGGACGGATCGTCGAGCAGGGCACGCCCGCCCAGCTGGTCGCGGCAGGCGGACGGTACGCCCAGCTGTGGGCGGCATGGGAAGGACAGGCGAGCGGATCGATTGTCTGCGAACGTGACTCCGGTGCCCTCGCGGCCGAGACGATCTAGCTGTATGAGCTCATGGCGTTGGTGACGGGCTTTCGGTCAGGCTGCCGGCCGCAGCGGCAGGGGGCCTCGGCCCGGTCCCATCCGGTGAGCCGGATGGGACCGGGTGTCACATGAGCGACCGCCCAACTAGCCGATGAGGTCCTCGTAGCGGTACTCGGTACTGATCGGCGTGCTGTCGCGGTGTGCGATGTCTTCTCGGTCCTTGAGTTCGACGCGGCGGATCTTTCCTGAGATGGTTTTCGGCAGTTCGAAGAACTCAACCCGCCGGACCTTCTGATACGGCGCTAGATGGTCGCGCGAGTATTCGAGGATCGATCGGGCGGTCTCCGCAGTCGGTTCCCAACCCGCAGCGAGTGCCACATAGGCCTTGGGGATGGCGAGTCTGGTGTCGTCTGGCTGCGGAACAACTGCCGCTTCCACCACGGCCGGATGCTCGATCAGAACGCTCTCCAGTTCGAATGGGGACACCTTGTAATCCGACGACTTGAACACGTCGTCGGTACGTCCGATGTAGGTGATGTAGCCGTCGGCGTCGCGTTGAGCAACATCACCGGTGTGGTAGTAACCGCCGGCCATCACTTGTTCGTTGCGTTCAGGATCGCCTAGGTATCCGGTCATCAGGTTCATCGGACGCTGGCTGAGATCGAGGCAGATCTCGCCTTCGTCGGACTCTTTGCCCGAGACCGGATCGACCAGCACTACCGGCACCCCTGGCATCGGCCGTCCCATCGATCCCGGCTTCACCGGTTGCCCGGGCGTATTTCCGACCTGCAGTGTGGTCTCGGTTTGCCCGAATCCGTCGCGGATGGTGAGTCCCCAGGCCTCCTCGACCTGGCGGATGACGTCGGGGTTGAGTGGTTCACCCGCTCCCAGGAGTTCGCGTAAGAACTCAGGCTTCTCACCAAGGTCGGCCTGGATGAGCATGCGCCATACCGTTGGTGGCGCGCAAAAGGTGTTCACCTCTGCTCGACGCAACTGCTCCATCAAGGCGCTCGCATCGAATCGTGCGTAGTTGTAGACGAAGATCGTCGCCTCGGCAATCCACGGGGCGAAGAAACAACTCCACGCATGCTTCGCCCAGCCCGGTGAGCTGATCGCCAGGTGCACATCGCCAGGTGTCATCCCAATCCAGGCCATCGTGGTGAAATGCCCTACCGCATAACTAATCTGGGAGTGCTCGACGAGCTTCGGCTTGCTGGTGGTCCCCGAGGTGAAATAGATGAGCATGGGCTCGTCGACGGTCGTCACCGAGTCGAACGGGCCGTCCGACTCCACCGAGGCCGAGTCGGCATACGACTGCCATCCGTCTCGGTTACCGCCCACGGTGATGCGGAGATAGTCACCTCCGATGTCGTCGAACTTCGACGTGTCTCCGGCGTTGGCGATCACGCAGCGGACTGCGCCGCGAGCGATGCGGTCACGCAAATCCTCGGGGCCCAGCGCCGCAGTCGTCGGCATCACGATCGCGCCGAGCTTCATGACCGCCAGCATCGCCTCCCACAGCTCGACCTGGTTGCCGAGCATCAGGATGACGCGGTCCCCTTTCCTGATCCCCAACTGCTGCAGCCACGTCGCCGTGCGATCCGACCGGTCGGCCATTTCGTCGAACGTCACCTTCACTTCGGTGCCATCAGGCTCGACGATCCACAGCGCGATGCGCTCGTTGCCGCGGGCGAACGCATCGAACCAGTCCGTCGCCCAGTTGAACTGGCCCGTCAGGTCCGGCCACCGAAACTCGTCAACGGCCTTGTCGTAGTCATCGGCGAGCGCGATCAGCTGATCCCGGGCCGAACGGTACAGGTCTGTGTTCGTCTTCATGTGATCATGATCTGCGTCACAGTGTGATCGAGACCACCCCCGAAAGGGGGCGGCACGTACCACGCAGGCTTCGCGGCGTGGCGCCGTGTTGTGTCAGGGCGTTGCCACCTGTCGTGACAGCGGACGACGACCGATGTGATCGGTCATTGTGGGTGGCTCGGTCCGTCGTCGTGGAGCGCTCTGTGATACGTCTCGAGCCGTTCGTGCCGGCCCTGTCACGTTGATTCGGTCACTGAACTCTCCGGCTCCGGGCTGTCCGGTTTGATGATCGCTGGACGGGACGGATTTCCGCGATGTGAGCCCGTCCTAGTGGTCGTCGGCCGAACTCACGTGGTCCAGGAGGTCGTCGAGCGACGCGAACTCGACGACCTCGGCGTCGTCGTCCTTCTCGTCCACCATCACCCCGTCGACCTCGAGATCCTCGTCGAGTTGCGCCCGGATCCAGCTGTCGGGGAACTGCTTCGGTGCGGCGAAGGAGAGCAGTACCGCGTCGTGGTAGACGGCCATCGACGTGAGGGTCAGATCGTCGCGCAGGTCGGTCGCCTCGATCACGCGCTGCTCACCGACCGCCTCCTCGATCTCCCCGGCGATCGAGTCGACGATCCGCCCCCATCGGGAATCGGTGACCGCGAGCACTCGTTCCACGGCAGCGAGGAGCGCCCCGGTGTCCATGTCGGACCGGTCGCCGAGTTCGGGGTCGACGTTCACGTTGACGTCGGTCCCGACGGCGCGCATCCGAGCGCTTCCGAAGACGAATCCGTCGTCCGCCTGTGGCGCCGTCAGCAGCCCCGTCCGCGCGATTTCGTCCCTGAGTCGGTCGATCGGATCCATCGGGTCATGCCTTCCGAAGCTGACGCGGGTCAGACGAGCAGACGAGCCCGCAGGGTGTCGATGGTCTGCTGGTCGACTCCCAGTCCCTTGCGCACGTAGTTGTCGACACCACCGTACAGCCGGTCGACCTGAGCGAAAGCGGCATCGAGCCAGGATTTCTCGACGGCCTTGTCGCGGCCGAGGTACGTGTTGCTGGCCAGGAAGTCCTCGTAGACCGTCTCCTTCGGCACGCCCAGCAGGGTCAGCAGGATCGCGGTACTCCAGCCGGTACGGTCCTTGCCTGCGCTGCAGTGGTACACGGTGGCGCCGTCGGTGTTCTCGGCGATCGCCGTGAGCAGGTCGCGGAAGGCGACGTCGGAGCCGCGGTAGGTGACCATGAACGGGTAGCCGATGGACTGGCCGATGTCGGACGATCCGTTCACCGCGGCGTCGACCAGCGCGCGTCCTAACGTGAGCGGCACGAACTCGTGGAACCCGATGCCGTGCTCGAACGAGACGACGTCCGCCACCTGGTAGCGGACCCCCTCGGGGATCCGGTCCGGATCCTCCTTGCGTTCC
Source organism: Prescottella agglutinans (assembly GCF_004011865.1). Taxonomy (GTDB): domain Bacteria; phylum Actinomycetota; class Actinomycetes; order Mycobacteriales; family Mycobacteriaceae; genus Prescottella; species Prescottella agglutinans. The sequence continues at coordinate 226,720 of NZ_RKLP01000010.1, forward strand.
CACATGTTTCGCAGGTCCACGTCGAGCGTGACGTTCGCGGCCGTCAGCGCGGCCTGGTCCGCGTCGGTGAGGGAGCTGAGCTTGTTGGAGCGGAACACCAACCCGGTGCGGACGTGCCTGCCGTCCGACGTCGCGTAGCCGCCGATGTCGCGGAAGTTCTTTGCGCCCTCGAGGCGAATCGCGGTGGTGGTCGTCGCGTCGGTGGTCGTGTCGGCCGCCGGTTCGGCGCCGGCGAGCGGGGCGGCGACCACCGGTGCGACCAGGGCGAGCAGGCCCACGATCAGTAACAGAAGTCGATTGAAGGCGGTGCGTGTCGATCCCATGGGTCCTCGCGAGTGACGGCGTTGTACGCGAACGGCCCGGCGCCGCCGCGGAGTCGGAGGCAGGTTAGCCGTTCCCGGTCGGCCGTGTCCGGCGAATGAACAGGTCGGCGGTCAGCGGAAGTTTCGGGCGATGACCGTCTCCACCAGCGCGGCGGTCGGGAAGTCGGCCATCACGACGCCGGTCCGGCCGGTGCCGGAGGTCCGCAGGTACTGCTCGGCGCGGGTGAGCATTCCCGGGGTTCCGGGGACACCCTTGGCGACCGTGATCGGCACGGTTCCGGTCGCCATCACGGCCGGGGAGGCTCCGGTGGCGCTCAGGTGGTTGACGAACAGGGTCCGCGGGGCGCCGGCGGCCGCCCGCTCGAACTGGGTGCGGACCTTGTCCCACTTCGTCGTGACCGCGGCGAGGTTCGGCAGTTCGAAGTCGTCCTGGATGTCCATGTCCCGACCCGCCCACCGGGGGCCGTACGCGGCGGTGGCAACGAAGTCCTGCAGCACGACGATCTTGCCGCGGGTCTCGCCGAGCCCCGGGATTCGTTTGTCGTATCCGGCGGGCGGCCTCCACAGGTGCGCGCCCAGCAGATCACGGGTCTCGGGGTTGTCGTGGATGTACCAGTCCAGGGTTGCCTGGTACGTCCGGGTGTTCTCCTCCTCCGTGTGCTCCTTCTTCAGTCGCATGAGCACGGTCTCGCTCGGATTCGACTGCAGGAACGTGGTGACCGTCCGGATGACGTCGGTGAAGTTGGCATGCAGGTACTCGGGGCCGTGATGGATCGGGAACACGTCCCGGAAGTGTCGGGTGCGGATGTCGAGCGCGCGCACCCCGGCCTGTAGCTGAGTGGCCAGATCGAAGTCCTGGGTGAGGGTCGCGATCGACGAGTTGTGCGCCATGGTGTCGTGGCTGCCGGGAAGCGACAGCCCCGCAAGATCTGTGCTGTCGGGCAGGAGGCGCATCCAGTCGGGTGCCGACGCGGTGTCGAGGTCCCCGCGGCCGAAGCTGCCGGCCGCCAGGTCGGCGCTGCCGACGCTGGACGCTGCCGACGCAACCGGGAGGTGCGTCGGAAGGGCGAACAACAGCGGGCTCGCCGCGAGTGCCCGCAGCACGGTGCGACGTCCGGGGCGAGATGCGGCGTCGGGCATGGGGCCTCCTTCGCGGGACGGACCCGCGTGGGAACGCTGCCTCCGCCGGGCGGCGAAGCGCGCCCAGTATCGCAGGAAAGTCGCTGCGGTGGAACGGTTTCGGGCTTTATCGGAGCCGATCCGGATCAGATGGTGCGGCGGCGGGGCGGAGCCGCGGGCGCGAACCCGCGGATCCGCCCCGCCCGGACCGGGACTCAGCGCCCCAGGTACCCGCCGCCGTGCGGGAAGAACTCCTTGCCCGACATCTCGGTCCCGTCGTCGAGGCGGACCCGTTCGATGACGAGGCCCTTGTTCTGCCCGGTGCGGGCGTCGGGGCCGGCGACGATGACCATGCCGTCGCCCTCGTGGATGAAGACGCGGCCGGGGGTGCCGCCGTAGTTGCCCTTCGACACCGACGAGTGGAGCACCCGGATCCGCTGTCCCTTGAACGTGGTGAACGCGTTGGGGTACGGGTCGGACTGGGCGCGCACGAGACGCTCGATGGCGTCGGCCGGCCACGTCCAGTCGATGCGGCTGTCTTCGTCGGAACGCTTGTGGAAGAAGGTGGCCTGTGTGCGGTCCTGCGGGGTCCAGTCGGTGCGGCCGGACTCGATGAGCGCGAGCGCGTCGAGGGTGATCGGGCCGATCATGTCCACGGTGCGGTGGAACAGGTCGGTGACGGTGTCCTTAGGCCCGACCGGCGTGGAGCGCTGCAGGACGATGTCGCCGGCGTCGAGTTCCTCGTCCATGAGGTGCGCGGTGAGGCCCACCTCCTGCTCGCCGTTGATGAGCGCCCAGATCAGCGGCGAGAAGCCGGTGTACTTGGGCAGCAGCGAGTCGTGGATGTTGAGGGTGCCGTAGCGCGGCGCGTCGAACACGTCCCGCGGCAGCCACGTCCGCCAGTTGTTGGCGACGATGATGTCGGGCTGGGCGGCCTTCAGGGCGGCCTTGAAGTCCTTGTCGGGCTTGTTCGCGATGTGGACCGGCACGCCGTGCTCGGTGGCGAGGTCGGCGACGGAGTCGGCCCACATCTTCTCGTAGGCGTGGTCGCTCTTGGGGTGGGTGATGGCGAGCACCACCTCGTGATCCGAATCGAGGACGGCCTGCAGGGTACGGTGGCCCCAGGTTTGGTAGCCCAGCGTGGCGACTCTCAACGCGATCCCTCCGGGACGGGGTTGGACAGTTTCAGCCGCCGGACGCGACGACCACGGTGAATTAGGTTACCCAACCCTATTCGACGCAGTGAGAGCAGCACGAGGAAGGCCGACATGCCCATCGCCACCATCAACGGGATTCCTCTGAACTACCAGGTCAAGGGCGAGGGCGACCTCGTCGTGCTGATTATGGGGACCGGCAGCCCCGGCCGCGTGTGGGACCTGCACCAGGTGCCGGCGCTGCAGGCCGCGGGCTACCGGGTGTGCACGTTCGACAATCGCGGCATCGCGCCGTCCGGGGAGAGCGTCGACGGCATCACGATCGAGGCGATGGTGGCCGATACCGCGGGGCTGATCGAACTGCTCGGTGGCCCGGCGCACGTCGTGGGCACCTCGCTCGGTGCCCGTGTCGCGCAGGAGTTGGCGCTCGCGCGCCCGGAGTTGGTCCGCAAGGCCGTGTTCCTCGCCGGTCACGCCCGCATGGACCAGTTCCAGCGCACCCTCAACGAGGGGGAGCGGGCGCTCGAGGAGTCCGGCGTCGAACTGCCGGCCAAGTATCGTGCCGCCGTCACGGCGGTGATGAACCTGTCGCCCGCCACGCTCGCCGACCAGCACGCGGCCCGCGACTGGCTCGACGTCTTCGAGTTCTCCGGCGGCAAGACCTCGCCCGGGGTGCGCGCGCAGCTCGCGATGGACCGTGAATTCGACCGGGTGCACGCCTACCGCGGCATCACCCGGCCGTGCCTGTCCGTCGGCTTCGCCGACGACCGGATGATCCCGGCCTACCTGTCGAAGGAGGTGGCGGACGCGATCCCGGGCGCGGTGTACCAGGAGATCCCCGACACCGGGCACTACGGCTACCTGGAGCGTCCCGAGGCGGTCAACAAGGTGGTCCTGGACTTCCTCGCCGGCTGATCCCGCCCGCAATCGCGGGAGGGCGGTGGGCGAGTTCTGCAGCAGGGGTGGGTTAGCCTATCCTAAAGTCCGACTCACAGCGTCCGTCTCGCGCGGCGCGCCACGACGGACGATCGGATTTGTATGTCTGCGGACCACTTGCCGGCTGCCCCCATGCCCGACGCGTCCGTCGCGGGTCTACCCATCACCGCGGCGCAGTCCGAGATCCTGGTCGCGCAGCAGTTGGATCCGCAGAGCACCGTCTACAACCTCTCCCTGGTCGTCGAGGCCACCGGGCCCATCGACCTGGACCGTGCGGTCGAGGCGATCCGCCGGACCGTCGGCCACGCGGAGGCGCTGCACGTCCGGTTCCGGGTCGGCGAGGACCGGACGCTGCGGCAGGTGCCGGTGCCGTCCGATGCGTGGCCGCTCGAGGTGGTCGACGTGCGCGACGCCGCCGATCCCGAGGCCGCCGCGCAGGAGTGGATGGACCGGGACATGGCGGCCGTCGTCGACGTCACCGGCGACGACGCGCTGTTCGCGCATGCGCTGCTCCGCCTCGCCGACGACCACACCCTCTGGTACCAGCGCTACCACCACAGCATCGTCGACGGCTTCGGCATCTCGCTGATCGTCGCCGACATGGTCGCGCGCTACGACGATCCCGACCTCGAGTCGAAGGCGGGAGCGTGGGCGCTGCGCGACCTGGTCGACGCCGACGTCGACTACCGCGGTTCGGCGCGGTTCGAGGCCGACCGGGACTACTGGCTCGCCCAGATCCTCGACGCGCCCGAGCCGCCGCAGATCTGCGCGGGCGGCGCCGACGCCTCGGCCACGCCCGAGTCCACGACCGTCACGATCGACGCCGCCATCGCGGACGCGCTGTACGAGTTCGCGTCCGCCGCGGGAATCCGTCGCACCAGGCTGCCGATGGCGCTGATCGTCGCCTACATGCACCGCGTCACGGGCCTGCGGGACCTCACCGTCTCGGTGCCGATGGCCGCGCGCGTCGGCCGCGCGATGCGGCGCACCCCCGGCATGGCGTCGACGATCCTGCCGGTGACGTTCCACGTGGATCCGGGCGCCACCGTCGGCGACCTCGCGCGCGCGATCGACGCGCAACTGGTGGCGACGCTGCGGCACGGGCGTTTCCGCGGCGAGGACCTCGCCCGCGAGGTGCGCGCGATCGACCCCGACCGGCGCGTGTTCGGTCCGGGCATCAACTCGATGATGTTCGAGCACGTGCTCGAGTTCGCCGGCCACCCCGCCCACATCCGCGGCTCGGTCACGGGGCCGGTCCAGGACCTCGACTTCTCGATCCAGGGCGGCGAGGACGGCGAACCGATCCGCATCGACCTGCGTGCCCCGGCCGGGCAGCGTGCGGAACTGCTGCGCCACGAGGAACGACTGGCGCACTTCGTGTCCCAGTTCCTGCGCAACCCGATGGCCGCCGTGGGTGCGCTCGAGCCGATGACCGACGACGAGCGCCGCCGCGTTCTGGTCGACTGGAACGACACCGCCGAACCCCAGCCGTCGCGCACCGTCCCGGAACTGTTCGCCGACGCCGTCCGACTGGATCCGGACGCCGAGGCTCTCGTGGCCGGCGATCGCCGACTGACGTACCGGGAGTTGTCGGAGCGCGTCGCCCAGCTGGCACACCACCTGCGCGATCGCGGTCTCCAGCCGGAAGAGGTTGTGGCCGTGGGTCTGCCGCGGTCCGCGGAGATGGTCGTCGGCCTGCTCGCGGTGCTGTGCGCGGGCGGGGCGTTCGTGCCGCTGGACCCGTCGTGGCCGCAGGAGCGCCGCGACTCCGTCCGCGCCGACGCCGCGGCCCGCCTGGTGCTCACCGGCCCGGGCGGGGTGGACGCCGGAACCGACTCGGTGCACGTCGATCTCGCCGACTGGTCACACGGCGACCAGCCGACGGACCTGCCGGACGGTGACCTCGACGGCCGCCGTCTCGCCTACGTGATCTTCACGTCCGGCTCCACCGGTCGGCCCAAGGGCGCGATGATCCGGCACGAGGCGATCTGTGCGCGCCTGTTGTGGCAGCGCGAACGCATCCTCGGGTTCGGTGCCGCCGACGCGTCGCTGTTCAAGGCGCCGCTGTCCTTCGACATCTCGGTCAACGAGATTCTGCTGCCGCTGGTGTCGGGTGGTCGGCTGATCGTCACCGAGCCGGGCGGCGAGCGCGACCCGCAGTACCTGCTCGATCTCATTGCCCGCGAGCGCGTCACGTTCGTGTACCTGGTGTCGTCGATGCTCGACGTCCTGCTGGACCTGGCCCGCGGCACCGACCTGCTGGCCGGGCTGCGGCACGTGTGGTGCGGCGGCGAGGTGCTCACCCCGGACCTGTTCGACCGGTTCCGTCGCCAGTTGTCGACGACGCTGTATCACGGGTACGGTCCGGCCGAGGCGACGATCGGTGTCTCGCACGTGATCTACCGCGACGACGCCGCCCGCATCGCGACGTCCATCGGCCGCCCCAACCCCAACACCCAGCTGTACGTTCTGGATTCGCAGTTGCGCCCGGTGCCGGAGGGCATCGGCGGCGAACTGTACGCGGGCGGCTATCTGCTGGGCCGCGGCTACGTCGGCGCGCCCGGCCTCACCGCGGCGCGCTTCGTCGCGAACCCGTTCGGCGACGACGGTTCCCGGCTGTACCGCACCGGCGACCTGGCGCGTTGGAGCGCCGACGGCACCCTCGACTTCCTCGGCCGCGCCGACAACCAGGTGAAGATCCGCGGCATGCGCCTCGAACTCGAGGACGTCGAGGCCGCGCTCGCGTCCAGCCCGGACGTTCGGCACAGCGCCGTCCTGGTCCGCAAGACCCCGGCCGGCGCGAACTACCTTGCGGCGTACGTGGTTGCGGACGGCGACGGGCAACCCTCCGTCGACGCGCTGCGGGCGTGGGCGTCGGACAAGCTGCCGGAGTACATGGTGCCGTCGGCCTTCGTCGTCCTGGACGCGTTCCCGCTCACCCCGAACGGGAAGCTGGATCGCCGGGCGCTGCCGGAGCCCGACCTGGCCGCGGCGAGCGAGCACGTCGCGCCGCGCACCGCGCTCGAGTCTGCGCTGTGCGCGATGATCGCGGAGGTGCTCGGGCTCGAGCAGGTCGGTGTCACCGACGACTTCTTCGCCCTCGGCGGCGACAGCATCGTCGCGATCGCACTCGTCAACCAGGCGCGGCGCGAGGGCTTCTCGATCAGCGCGCGCGACATCTTCCAGCTCCGGACCGCTGCTGCGCTCGCGGCCGCGGTCGACGGCCGGGTCGAGGACGCCGCGGACACCGACGACGTCGCAGTGGGCGAGATCCCGGCCACGCCCGTCGTTGCGCGCGTGTGCGCCCCCGGCACCGACGTCCGCACCTTCCACCAGTGGGTATCGGTGCAGACCCCGGCCGGGCTCGACGAGGCGACCGCGACGGCAGCCCTGCAAGCAGTCGTCGACCGGCACGATGCGCTGCGCGCGCGGTGGAATCGGGAGACCGGGACGCTCGTGGTCCCGGAGACGGCGGCGCCGGTGACGATCCACGTGTCGGACGTGTCCGGCGACGTCGACGCCGCGGTGGCCGCCGACCGGGAGATCGTGGTCGACCTGCTCGATCCCGAGTCCGGGATCATGCTGCAGGCCGCCCTGTTCCACTGCGCTGACGCCCCGGGCCGGCTGCTGCTCGTCGCGCACCACCTCGTCGTGGACGGGGTGTCGTGGCGGATCCTGCTGGAGGACTTCGCACGTGCCGCGACCGCGATCCTCGCCGGCGCCGCCGAGCCGACGACCGGCTCGGCTGGTGTCGACCTGCCGCCGGTCGGGACGTCGCTGCGCCGGTGGGCGCAACTGTCGGACGAGCGCGCCCGGTCGGGCGCGTTCGACGACGAACTCGGCTACTGGCGGTCGGTGACGGCCCCCGGCACGCTCGAGATCGGCTCGCGTGCACTCGATCCCGCCACCGACACGTGGGCCACCGCGGACACCGCGACGGTCGAGACGACCGCGGAGGTCGCCGCGCCGCTGCTCACCGAGGTGCCCGCCGCGTACCACGCTGGCGCGGGCGACGTCCTCGTCGCCGCGCTGGCGCTGGCGCTGCGCCGCTGGCGGGGCGGTGACGGCAGTGACCTCGACGTACTGGTGGACCTCGAGGGCCACGGTCGCGAGGAACACCTCGTGCGCCGGGCGGGCACCGCCCTGGACGTCTCGCGCACGGCCGGTTGGTTCACCACTGTCTACCCGGTGCGACTCGATGTCGCACCGGACGACGTCCCGTCGGCGCTCAAGTCCGTCAAGGAACAGCTCCGCCGCGTCCCGAACAACGGATTCGGTTACGGCGCACTGCGATACCTGAACAACTCCGGTGGTGACCTGGCGACCGGTACCACGCCGCCGGTGCTGTTCAACTACCTCGGCCGGGTCGCGTCCGGCGCCGGCGTCGACTGGCTTCCCACCGCGACCGGCGGTGCCAGCGACCCGGCGATGCCGATCGGACACGCCCTCACCGTCGACGTCATCGCGACCGACGGACCCGACGGGCCGACCCTGCACACCACGCTCAGCTGGGCCGACGGCGTGCTGTCGCGGGCCGAGGTCGACGAGTTCGCCGACCGCTGGCGCGCCGCGCTGCGCCAGATCGCCGCCGCCGTCGCCGACGGCGGCCACACCCCGTCCGACTTCCCGCTGGTGCCGCTGGCGCAGGTCGACGTCGACCACGTCGCGGAGGCCACGCCGACGTTGGCCGACATCCTGCCGACCACCCCGCTGCAGGACGGCATCTACTTCCACAGCGTCTACGAGCGCGACGGTGTCGCCGACACCGAACCCGACCCGTACGTGGTCCAGCAGATCGTCGAACTGACCGGCGAGGTGGACGCGGTCGCGCTGCACCGGGCGCTGCAGGGCGTCGTCGACCGGCACGCCGTGCTCCGGGCGGCGCTGCGCCCGCTCTCCGACGGCCGTGTGGTGCAGGTGGTCTCGGCGAGAGCGGACGTCCCGATGACCGTGCTCGACCTGTCCGGCGACCCGGACCGGTCGGGCACCGTCGACCGCATGCTTGCCGCGGATCGGCTGCGCGGCTTCGACTTCGAGCGTCCACCGCTCGTGCGCTACACGCTCGTCCGGACCGAACCGGCGAAGTTCCTGCTGCTGCAGTCGATCCACCACGTGGTCGCCGACGGCTGGTCGGTGCCGGTGATGCTGCGGGAGCTGATGGCGCTCTACAGCCCGTCCGGCACCCCGCTCGCGTTGCCCGCGCCGGCGCCGTACCGGAACTACCTGGGATGGCTGGCGTCGCGTGACCGCGACGCGTCGCTCGAGGTGTGGCGCCAGGCGCTCGCCTTCGCGGACGAGCCGCCCACCCTGCCCTTCGCCCCCGCCGCGGGAGCGAAGGGCGTGCGCAGCGTGGAGGTCTCGCTGTCGGACACCGCGACCGCGGCGCTGGATCGGCTGGGCCGGGACCGCGGGCTGACCGTCAGCACGCTCGTCCACGGCGCGTGGGGTCTGCTGCTGGCGCGCCTCACCGGACGCCGCGACGTGCTGTTCGGGTCGACCGTGTCGGGCCGCGGCGGCGACCTACCCGGCATCGAATCCATGGTCGGACTGTTCATCAACACGGTGCCCGCCCGGCTGCGCCTGCGCCCCGACGAGACGGCCGCGGACGTCCTGGCGCGCTGGCAGTCCGAACAGTCGGCGCTGCTCGAGCACCAGTACGTGGGGCTCGGTGAACTGCGTCGCCTCACCGGTCTGCAGGAACTCTTCGAGACGCTCGTCGTGGTCGAGAACTACCCGATCGGGAGCACGGCCATCGCGGACCCGTCCGGCACCGTGCGGCTGACCGGCATCCGGTTCGACGAACATCCGCCGTACCCGCTCACGCTCATCGCCGTGCCCGGCGACCGGTTGCGGTTCGAGGTCAAGTACGACGCCGCCCGCGTCGGCGGTGCCACCGCCGCGCAGATGGCCGACGGACTCGCCGCCCTGCTGTCGGCGCTGCCGGAGGCGATCGACCGCCCGGTCGCGGCGCTCGCGCTCGCCGGACGTCCCGCGCCGGCGCCGCGCACCGAGTTCCCGTCGACGACCGTGACCGCGCTGCTCGAGGAGCAGGCAGCGCGCACCCCCGAGGCCACGGCGGTGGTGTTCGAGGGTCGGTCGCTCACCTACCGGCAGCTGCACGAGCGGGCGAACCGGCTGGCGCACATGCTGATCGACCTCGGTGTCCGGCCGGAGGCGAAGGTGGCCGTCGCGCTGCCGCGGTCGCTCGAGCTGATGGTGGCGCTGCTCGCGGTCGGCAAGGCCGGCGGCGCCTACGTGCCCCTCGACACCGGCTACCCGGCCGAGCGGCTCGCGTACATGCTCGACGACTCGGCCCCGGTGTGCGTGCTGACGACCGCTGCGGTCGCCGCGGCCCTCCCGCAGGGCGGTGCCGAGACGATCCGGGTCGACGAGATCGACCTGGACGGCTACCCAGTCGAGCGCCCGGAGGTCGCACCGTCGCCGCAGCACCCGGCGTACGTGATCTACACGTCCGGCTCCACCGGACGGCCCAAGGGTGTCGTCGTCCCGCACGTGGGTTTGGTAAACCGCCTGCTGTGGATGCAGACGTTCCGGCCGATCCTCGGCACCGACCGCGTGCTGCAGAAGACCCCGTCGAGCTTCGACGTCTCGGTACCCGAGTTCTTCGGGCCGCTCCTGGCCGGTGCCACGCTCGTCCTCGCGCGCCCCGACGGCCACCGCGATCCGGAGTACCTGGCCGAGTTGATCGTCGACGAGCGGATCACCCGGGCCCACTTCGTGCCGTCGATGCTCGAACTGTTCCTCGCCGAGCCCAAGGCCCGCGCCTGCGCGGGGCTGCGCGTGGTCGCCGCCAGCGGGGAGGCGCTGCCGCTGTCGGTGGCACGCCGGTTCGCGGACGTGCTGCCCGGGGCTCTGCTCGACAACCTCTACGGCCCCACCGAGGCGTCGGTGGAGGTCAGCTTCGCGGCGGCCGTGCAGGACCTGCCGACCACCGCCGCGGCCGTCCCGATCGGCCTCCCGGTCTCGAACACCGGTCTGTACGTGCTGGATCCGTACCTGCAGTCCGTCGTCGACGGCGGCACGGGAGAGCTCTATCTCGCGGGCCCGCAGCTGGCGCGCGGATACCTCGGTCGGCCCGACGTCACCGCCGACCGCTTCGTCGCCGATCCGTTCGGCGCGCCCGGCGAGCGCATGTACCGCACCGGCGACATCGTGCGCCGGGGCGCAAACGGCGCGATCGAGTACCTGGGTCGGGCCGACGACCAGGTGAAGCTGCGCGGCTTCCGCATCGAGCTGGGGGAGATCGAGGCCCAGCTGGCCTCGCACCCCGAGGTGGCCCACGCGGCGGCGGTGATCCGGGAGGATATCCCCGGCCACCAGCAGCTCGTCGGCTACCTCGTCGCCGACCCCGCGCTCGACACCGAGGCTGTCCGCCGACACGTCGGAAGGGCGTTGCCGGAGTTCATGGTGCCGACCGCGCTGGTCGTGGTCGAGGCGCTGCCGCTCAGCCCGAGTGGCAAGCTCGACCGACGGGCGCTGCCCGCGCCGACCGTCCAGAACCGCACGAGCACGGACGGTTCGGCTCCGAGCGGCCGCTCCGCCGTGGTCGCCGGTCTGGTTGCCGAGGTCCTCGGCCGCGACACGGTCGGGGAGGACGACGACTTCTTCGCGCTCGGCGGCGACAGCATCCTCGCGATCCGCCTGGTGAACCTCGCTCGCCGCGAGGGCATCTCGATCACCCCGCGGCAGATCTTCGAGCAGCGCACCGCGCGGGAACTGGCGCGGCTGATCGGCGACACCGGGACATCGGCCGACGAGAGCGCGCCGACCCGCGCACCGATCACCACCACCGGCGACACCCTGCCCATGCCGGTCGTACACCGGCTCTCGGAGTGGAGCGGTGGAACGGACCGCTTCAACCAGGCCGTGCTGCTGCACAGCCCCGCCGGATCGACGGCCGAGAACATCACGACCGCACTGCAGTCCGTCCTCGACCACCACGACGGGCTGCGGCAGTGCCTGACCCGGCACGCGCCGGGGGTGTGGTCGCTGCACATCGCCGAGCGCGGCACCGTCGCGCCGTCGCTGCGCCGCGTGGACGTCAGCGGTCACGACGAAGCGCAGTTGCGTGCGGTGATCGGGACCGAGTCGGCGGCCGCGGCCGACCGCCTCGATCCTGCGTCCGGCGCGGTCGTCGAGGCCGTGTGGTTCGACGCCGGCGAGCACGATCTCGGACGCCTGCTGCTGGTCGCCCACCACCTCGTCGTCGACGGCGTCTCGTGGCGGGTGCTGCTCGAGGACCTGCCGATGGCGTGGGTGGCGGCCCGGTCCGATCTACCCGCCGCGCTCGACCCCGTCGGCACCTCGCTGAAGGAGTACGCGGAGATCGTCACCGCGCACGCCCAGCAGCCCGCCCGGCTGGGTGAACTGGCGCACTGGCGTGAGATCACCTCTTCCGGAGCCGAACTCGTGCCGTCGGCGCAGGGTGACGCCACGATCGGCACCGGATCGAGCCGCACCGTGCGACTGACTGTCGCCGACACCGAGGCCGTGCTGACCGCCGTGCCCGCGCTCGCGCACGCCGACGTCACCGACGTCCTGGTGACCGCGCTGCGCATCGCCGTGACTCGTTGGTTCGCCGAGCAGGGACGCGCGTCGGACCTGCTGGTCGATCTCGAACGGCACGGTCGCGAGGAGTTGTCGGCCGGTGTCGACCTGTCCCGCACCGTCGGCTGGTTCACCAACATCACCCCGGTGCGCCTGCCCGGCGGCAGCGACGGCGTCCAGGCACTCAAGTCGGTCAAGGAGGCGCTGCGCGCCGCGCCGAACGGCGGCATCGGCTACGGCATGCTGCGGTACACCAACGCCCGCACCGCCGGGATGCTGGCCGCGGGTGCATCGGCGCAGGTGCTGTTCAACTACCTGGGCCGGATGCCCGCCGGCCTCGTCGGGCCGTGGAGCACGGCGCCCGAAACCGACGTCCTGGCAACCGAACCCGACGCCGACATGGGCGGTCCGTACCGGCTGCTCGTCAACGCGCTGTGCGAGGACACCCCGGACGGGCCCGTGCTGAGCGCGGTGTTCGGCTGGTCCGAGCCGGACCTGTCCGCCGCGGATGCCCGCGCCCTGAGCGACGGTTGGGCGGCGGCGCTGAGCGAACTGGCCGTCCTCGCCTCGCAGCACGACGGGCCCGCCGCGCTCACCCCGTCCGACGTTCCGCTGACCGCCCTCACCCAGGGCGAGATCGACACCGTCGTCGACGCCGCTCCCACGGCCGTCGAGACCATCTGGCCGCTGTCGCCGCTGCAGGAGGGCCTGTACTTCCAGGCCGGAATCGCCGACGGCGCCGACATCTACACCGCCCAGTTCTCGCTGGACTTCGACCGGCACCTCGACCTGGAGCGACTGGCCGCCGCGATCCGCACCCTGCAGCGCCGCAACCCGACGCTGCGTGCCGGATTCGCCAGTGCCGGACTGAGCGCGCCGGTGCAGTTCGTCACCGCCGGACTCGACGTCCCGATCACCGAGGTGGACCTGCGCGACCTCGACGACGCCGCCCGGGAGGACCGGGCCGCGCAGTTGATGCTCGCGGATCGGCTCACCCCGTTCGACCTCGCGGCGCCGCCGCTGTGGCGCGCGCTGGTGCTGCGCCTCGGCGAGGACCGCGACCGCCTGGTGATCAACCGCCAGTTCCTGCTGTGGGACGGCTGGTCCAACGGCCTCGTCGTCAGCCAACTCCTCGCGCTGTACGAGACCGGTGGCGACGACACCGGATTCGTCACGCCCGACGGCGGATTCGACGACTACCTGTCCTGGCTCGCCGGCCGCGACGGTGACGCCGCCCGCGCCGCGTGGGAGCGGACGCTCTCCGGGCTCGCCGAACCGACGTTGCTGGCGCGGCGGACCGGCGCACCCGCCGGCCTGCCCGACCGCCGTGATGCGGTGCTCTCCCGCGAACTCGGCGAGCGCCTGCGTGCCCAGGCGACACGGGCGGGTGTCACGTTCAACGCGATCCTGAACGCGGCGCTCGGGCTGGTGCTCGCCGGTGCCACCGGTCGGGGCGATGTCGTGTTCGGCACGACGGTCGCCGGCCGGCCGCCGGAGGTGCCGGGAATCGATTCCGTGGTCGGCATGTTCCTCAACACCGTGCCGGTGCGGATGTCGCTGCAGCCGAACGAGTCCGTCGCCGATCTCATGCGCCGCACCCAGTCCGAGCGGCTCGAACTGATGCCGCACGACTATCTCGGCCTCGCCGCGATCCAGCGGACGAGCGAGCACCGGGAACTGTTCGACGTGCTGTACGTGCTGCAGAACTTCGTCGACGAGAACCAGGTGTCCGCGCTGCACTCCGCGCACGACATCAGCGGCGGCGACAGCATCGACCACACGCACTACCCGCTCACGGTGGTCGTCACGCCCGGCGCCGAGACCAAGGTGAAGTTCGAGTTCCACCCCGACAAGGTGGCGGCGTCGGACGCCGAACGGATGCTCGAGTCCTTCGTCGGACTCCTCGAACAGTTCGCCGGGGACCTCGACGTGCTCGTCGGCCGGACGAACACGCTCACCCCCGCCGACCGCGCCCTGCTCGCGGTCCGGCAGGTCGAGACCGATCACCCGGTGCCGGAGCGGACGATCGCGGACCTGTTCGCCGAGACCGCGCAGCGGATCCCGGACGCCACCGCGCTGGTGTTCGGCGACGTCTCCGTCGCCTACGCCGATCTCGACGCCCGGATCAACCGGATGGCGCGGGTGTTGCTCGCGCACGGCGCCGGTCCGGAGAGGATCGTCGCGCTCGCGCTGCCGCGGTCGGTGGAGACCGTCGTCGCGCTGTTCGCGGTGCTGCGGACCGGTGCCGCGTATCTGCCGCTCGAGCTGGACCACCCGGCCGAGCGTCTGGTGGGGATGCTCGACGACGCCCGCCCGGTCACGATGGTGACCACCGCGGCGGTCGCCGAAAGCCTCTCGGCGGCAACGGTCGACGCGATCGTCCTCGACGACGCGACGGTTCGCGACACGCTCGGCGCCGCCGACGGGTCCGCGCTCCCCGGCGCCGAACTCGGCGGCTTCGCGCCCGGCACCCCGGGCCGCATGGACCATCCCGCCTACGTGATCTACACGTCCGGCTCCACCGGCCGACCCAAGGGTGTCGTGACGCCGTACCGCGGCCTGACGAACATGCAGTACAACCACCGCGAGGCGATCTTCGACCCGGTCGTGCGCGGGGAGGACGGCCGCACGCTGCGCATCGCGCACACCGTGTCGTTCGCGTTCGACATGTCGTGGGAGGAGTTGCTGTGGCTCGTGGAGGGCCACGAGGTGCACATCTGCGACGAGACGCTGCGGCGGGACGCGCGGGCACTGGTCGCGTACGGCGACGAACACGAGATCGACGTCGTGAACGTGACGCCCACGTACGCGCGGCACCTCATCGAGGAGGGCCTGCTCGACGACGGTCCCGGCCGGCACCGGCCGCCGCTGGTCCTGCTCGGCGGCGAGGCCGTCTCCGATCACGTGTGGGACACGTTGCGCGACACCGACGGCACGTGCGGCTACAACCTGTACGGGCCCACCGAGTACACGATCAACACGCTCGGCGGCGGGACGATGGACAGCGCGACCCCGACGGTGGGGCGCCCGATCTGGAACACCGTCGCCCACATCCTCGACGGCTGGCTCCGGCCCGTCGCCGACGGGGTGCCCGGCGAGCTGTACATCTCCGGTGTCGGGCTCGCACGCGGCTACCTCGACCGGTTCGGACTGACCGCCGAGCGGTTCGTCGCCGACCCGATCGTGGGCGGGGGTGCGCGGATGTACCGCACCGGCGACCTCGTCCGCCGCGGCGTCGACGGCAACATCGACTTCCTCGGCCGCACCGACGATCAGGTGAAGATCCGTGGTCACCGCGTGGAACTGGGCGAGGTGGAATCCGTGCTGGCCGCGCACGACGCGGTGCGGCAGGCCGCCGTGATCGCGGACGCCGGTCCGGGCGGAATCAAGCGTCTGGTCGCCTACGTCGTGCCGGGGCGCGAGGGCGCGGCCGACGACGTTGCAGCCCACGCCCGGAAGGTGTTGCCGGACTACATGGTTCCGGTTGCGTTCCTGGCGGTCGACTCGTTGCCGATGACCGTCAACGGCAAGCTCGACGTCCGGGCGCTGCCGTCGGTGGACACGGTGCTCGGGCAGGGCAGCGGTGAGTCCCGCGCGCCGCGGGACGCCGTCGAGGAGACCCTGTGCCGCCTGTTCGGCGAGGTGCTCGAGTTGGCCGTCGACCTCGGGATCGACGACAACTTCTTCGACCTCGGCGGCCACTCGCTGCTCGCGACCCGGCTGATCAGCCGGGCACGTGCGGAACTGTCCACAGAACTGACGATGCGCGACCTGTTCGAGGCGCCCACCGTCGCCGAACTCGCGGAGCGAGTCGCGGGCCGATCCGACTCGATCCGCCCGCTCCTGGTCGCGGGGGAGCGGCCCGAGCAATTGCCGCTCTCGCCGGCGCAGCAGCGGCTCTGGCTGATCCAGCAGATCGAGAAGGACACGGCCGAGTCCGCCAGTTCGTACAACTTCCCGATCGTGCTGCGCCTGCGCGGCGACCTCGACCCGGCCGCGTTCACCGAGGCCCTCGCCGACGTCGTCGCGCGGCACGAGGTGCTGCGCACCGTGTTCGGTGACCACGACGGCGAACCGGTCCAGGTGATCCTCGCCGACGCACGTCCCGAGGTGACCGTCGTCGAGGCGGCTCCGGAGGAGGCGGCCGCGCTGGTGGCCGCCGCGGTCGGACGCCCGTTCGACCTGGCCACCGAGATTCCCGTGCGCGCCACGGTGATCCGCGTCGGTGATCGCGAGCAGGTGCTCGCCCTGGTCCTGCACCACATCGCCACCGACGAGTGGTCGGACCGGCCGTTCCTGCGTGACCTGATGGTCGCGTACGGGGCACGCACGCAGGGTGCGGAGCCGCAATGGACTCCGTTGCCGGTGCAGTACGCCGACTTCACGTTGTGGCAGCGGGCGCTGCTCGGTGACTCGTCCGACGGCGACTCGCTGATCAGCCGCCAGCTCGACTACTGGGCCGGCGTGCTCGACGACGCGCCCGAGGAACTGGTGCTGCCGGCCGACCGCACTCGACCCGCGCGACCCAGCTTCGTCGGTGGCGCAATCGAACTCGATCTCGACACCGAGACCACCGTGGCGCTGCGGGCGCTGGCCCGCGAGCACGGCGCGAGCATGTTCATGGTCCTGCATGCCGCGTCGGCCACCCTGCTGCAGCGGCTCGGTGCCGGCGACGATCTGCCGCTGGGTGCGCCGGTGGCCGGGCGGGCGGAGCCGGGGCTCGACGAGTTGGTCGGCTTCTTCGTCAACACCGTGGTGCTCCGCACCGACGTCTCCGGTGACCCGACGTTCGCGGATCTGCTGGCGCGGGTCAGGGAGCTCGACCTGGCGGCGTTCTCGCACGCCGACGTGCCGTTCGAGGCTGTCGTCGAGCGCCTCAACCCGGCGCGCACGCTGGCCCGGAATCCGCTGTTCCAGGTGATGGTCGGCTACCACAGCCGTACCGCAGACCCGGCGCCGTCGGCCGACCTGGCGCTCGCACCGGTGTCGATCGAGGAGCGCACCGCCAAGTTCGACCTGGTGTTCAACTGGACGGAGTTCCTGGACGAGGACCGCGTGCAGTTGCGCCTCGAGTACAGCGCCGACCTGTTCGACGGGGACTCCGCCGACCGCATGGCCCGCCGCCAGATCGCGGTCCTCGGGGCCGTCGCCGCGGATCCCGCGACACGGGTGTCCGACGTCGACGTGTTCCTCTCCGGCGAGCGCGACGCGGTGCTGCGCGAGTTCAACGACACCGCACGTCCGGTCGAGGAGCTGACGCTGCCACAGGCGTTCGACCGGTGGGCGCGGGAGACGCCCGACGCGGTGGCCGTCGCGGACCGGGACGGTGAGGCGACGTTCGCCGAACTCGACAAGCGTTCCCGTCGGATCTCGGCGGTGCTCGCGGCGCGCGGGGTCCGCACCGAAAGCGTGGTGGGCCTGGCCGTTCCGCGTTCGATCGACATGGTGGCGTCGGTGCTCGCAGTGCTGCGCCTGGGCGCGGCGTACCTGCCGCTCGACCTGACCCACCCCGAGGACCGCATCTCGTACATGCTCGAGGACTCCGGTGCCGGGATCCTGCTGACGACGTCGTCGGAGTCGGCGCGCATCGCCGCGGCGGGCCTCGAGCGGGTCCTGCTCGACGATCCCCTCGTGATCGCCGAAACCTACGGTCGCGCAACCGACGGACTGCCGACGCCGCCGGCCGGACTCGACCACGCCGCGTACGTGATCTACACCTCGGGCTCGACGGGACGGCCCAAGGGCGCGGTGCTGCCGCACGAGGGCATCATGAGCCTGGTCGCCACGGCCGAGGACCGGATGAAGCTGACGACCGGATCGGTGGTCATGCAGTTCGCGTCCGTCGGCTTCGACGTCGCGGTGTTCGAGTTGTCGATGGCGCTGTGCACCGGTTCGACGCTGGTGATCATCCCGGAGGAGGCGCGGGTCGCCGGTCCGGAACTCACCGACTTCATGCACGAACGGAACGTCACGCACGCGATCCTGCCGCCGTCGCTCATGGCCGCGCTGCCGCCGGGATGCCTGGTGCCGGAGGGCTGCACGGTCCTCGTCGGCACCGAGACGGTGCCGCCGGACCTGATCGGGCGGTGGGCCGAGCGGCTGAATCTGCTGGCCGCGTACGGATTGACCGAGGCGACCGTCAACAACACCCTGTGGCAGGCACAGCCGGGGTGGACGCAGTCGGTGCCCATCGGCATCCCCGACCCCAACGAGCAGGCGTTCGTGCTCGACGACCTCCTGCGCCCGGTGCCTCCGGGCGTGCCGGGCGAGTTGTACATCGCCGGGCGCGGTCTGGCCCGCGGCTACCTCGGCAGGCCGGCGCTCACGGCGGGCCGGTTCGTCGCCAATCCGTTCGGCCCCGGACGCATGTACCGCACCGGTGACCGTGCGCGGTGGCGCACCGACGGGAACATCGACTTCCTGGGTCGCGTCGACGACCAGGTGAAGATCCGCGGATTCCGCATCGAACTCGGCGAGATCATCGCCGCCCTCGCCGGCCACCCGCAGGTCAGCCACGCCGCGGTGGTGGCCGACCGCGAGGGCGGCATCACCCGCCTGGTCGGTTACGTGTCGCCGGAGTTCGTCGACAGAGCGGACGCCACCCACACCGTGGATGCGGCGGAGGTCCGCGCGCACGCCGCGCAGACGCTGCCGGACTACATGGTGCCGACGATGGTCGTGGTGCTGCCCGGCGCGCTGCCGCTCACCCCGAACGGCAAGCTCGACCGCAAGGCGTTGCCCGCGCCGGACTGGTCGGCGCTCGCCGGCGACGGCAGCCCGCGCGACGACGTCGAAACCGAACTGTGCGAGCTCTTCTCGGAGATCCTGCACCTGCCGGCGGTCGGCATCCACGACGGTTTCTTCGACCTGGGTGGGCACTCGATGGCGTCGATGAAGCTCGTCGGACGGGTCCGCGCCGTGTTCGGGTGCGACATCACGATCCGCGACGTGTTCGACGCCCCGACGGTGGCCGAACTGGCCGACGTCGTCCGGCGCGCCGAGAACCCGGCGCGGCCGGCGCTGGTGGCGACCGCGGCCACCGCTCCCGTTCCGCAGGCCCCGGTCCAGCGACTGCACTGGCTGCGTCACCGCGCCGCCGGGGCGTCCGCGCGCGCCGACCACGCGCTGGCGCTGCAACTGCGCGAGCGCATCGATCCCGAGGTGCTGGCGCGGGCGCTCGACGACGTCGTCGACCGGCACGTGCCGCTGCGGACCGTGTTCGCCCCGGACGGTTCCGAGGTGTTCGCCTCCGATGGTCCGCGGCCGGGCGTCGACGTGATCGACGTCGGCGACGACGATCTGCACCGGCGGGCCTACGAGTTGGCGCAGTTGCGGATCGACCTCACCGGGGAGGCTCCGCTGCGCGTGCACCTGGTGAGCGACGACGCCGGACGTCAGGTGCTGCTGCTCACGATGCACTACCTCGCGGTGGACGAATGGTCGGTCGTGCCCCTGCTCGGAGACCTGTTGTCGGCCTACGCGTCCCGCACCGGGGGTAGCGAGCCGTCGTGGGAGCCGCTCGCGGTGGAGTACCCGGACTACGTGCGCTGGCAGCAGCAGTTGCTCGGCGACCCGGCCGATTCGTCGAGCCGGCACACCCACCAGCTCGAGTACTGGCGGAACAGGCTGTCCAACATGCCCTCCCGGCTGCACCTTCCCGCCCCGGCGGGGGTGCGGGAGCCGCGGCGCGAGATGGTGCCGATCGTGATCGACGCCGACCTGCACGACGGGATCGACCGGCTCGCCGTCCGTACCGGGACGAGCATGTTCATGATCCTGCAGGCGGCGTTGGCCACGCTGCTGACGCGGAGCGGTGCGGGCACCGACATCCCGATCGGTTCGCTCGTCGCGGGCCGGACCGAGGACGCGCTCGCCCCGATGATCGGGTGCTTCTTCAACGTCGTCGTGATGCGGACCGACACGAGCGGGGACCCGGACTTCGAGGAACTGCTCGCCCGCATCCGCACCTCCAATCTGGAGGCGCTCGATCACCAGGACGTCGGATTCGCCTATGTCGCAGCCGAACTCGGCGGCGGCGTCCGCTATCCGCAGGTGATGCTGGTCCACCACGAGCAGGCGCGCTTCGATGCGCTCGAGGGGGTGCTCGACGGCTTCCTGCCGGTGCCGGTCGGGCTGCCGTCGGCGGAGCTGACCCTCAGCTTCTACGAGCCGGTCGGGTCGGGTCCGGTGCACGCCTACTTCGAGTTCTCCACCGGTGCGCTCGACCGCGACGCGGTCGTGGGGTGGGCGCGGGAGCTGTCGTCGCTGGTGGCGTCGGTCGTGAACGGGGAGGTGTGGCCCGCGGCGGATCGGCTGTGACGAGTCACACGCCGACCCCGGTATCGGTAGGCTCCCCTAATGAGGGTAGCCTTTGCTATCTTCTGCAACGGAAGATGCGGGGACCCGGCGGCGGTCGGAGCTACAGGACGGACATGAGCGATGACTGACAGTCAACGAGTCGGCGGTGCGGAAACGCTCGACGTGGTCGGGATCGGGTTCGGTCCCTCGAACCTCGCGCTCGCGATCGCGATCGAGGAGCACAACGCGGAGTGTCCTCCCGACGAGCGGATCACCGCTCGCTTCTTCGAGAAGCAGGAGGAGTTCGGCTGGCACCGGGGCATGCTCCTCGACGGCGCGACCATGCAGATCGCGTTCCCGAAGGATCTGGTCACGTTCCGCAACCCGCGCAGCGGATACAGCTTCTTCTCGTACCTGCACGATCACGGGCGGCTGGTCGACTTCGTGAACCACCAGACGTTCTTCCCCACGCGGGTCGAGTTCCAGGACTACCTGCAGTGGGCGGCCGCGCGCGTCACCGCGGACGTCCGGTACGGCACCACGGTCAGCGCGGTCGAGGGGATCGAGGACGCGGGCGCGGTGGACCGGTTCGCGATCTCGCTCGCGGACGGCACCGTCGTCCACGCCCGAAATGTCGTGGTGGGTGCGGGATTGCGGGAACGACTACCGGAGTGGGCTACTCCGTCGGCGCGGTGCTTCCACAACCACCAGTTCCTCTTCCGCATCGCGGAGATGCCGGAGCCGGTGCATCAGCGGTTCGTCGTCCTCGGCGCCGGCCAGAGTGCGGCCGAGGTGGTGCAGTACCTGCACAGCAACTACCCCGAGGCCGAGGTCCACAGCGTCTTCTCGCGGTTCGGGTTCAGCCCGGCCGACGACAGCCCGTACGCGAACCGGATCTTCGATCCCGGCACCGTGGACGAGCTGCATGCCGCGCCCGCGGCCGAGCGGGCACGACTGCTCGAGCTGCACCGCGGCACCAACTACTCGGTGGTCGACATCGAGCTGATCAACGAGCTGTACGCCACCGAGTACCAGGAGCTGGTCCGCGGCGAGCGGCGGCTGTTCATGCGACGCGCGTCCGAGGTCAGCGCGGTGCGCGAGGACTCCGACGGCATCGAGGTCTCGGTGCACAGCACTCTCGACGGCCTCACCGACACGTTGGCGTGCGACGCACTGGTGTTGGCCACCGGATTCTCGGCGACCCCGCTGGACTCGCTGTTCGGCGAGTCGTTTCCCGGCATCGGCCCGGACCGCGGCATCGGCCGCGATTACCGACTCGATGTCGGACCGGAGGTCCGGGCGGGCATCTACATGCAGGGCGGAACGGAGAAAACGCACGGTTTGACGGCGTCATTGCTGTCCAATGTCGCGGTGCGCGCGGGGGAAATCCTCAATTCGATTCTCGCTCATCGAGATATCGGCGGACGCCTTGCTAGGCTGAGCGAAGACAACCCGTACGCGACAAGCGAGGTCAGATGAGCACCAATCCGTTCGACGACGAAGACGGCCGCTTCTACGTGCTGGTCAACGATGAAGACCAGCATTCCCTGTGGCCGACGTTCTCCGAGGTCCCGCAGGGCTGGAGGATCGTCTTCGGTGAGGATTCGCGTCAGGCGTGCGTCGAATACGTCGAGAAGAACTGGACCGACATGCGGCCGAAGAGCCTGCGCGAGGCCATGGAGCAGGATCAGAAGAACGCCGAGAAGTAATCCGTCCGCTGCCGGCTACGTGACGTTCCGGGTCACGGAGTCGGACATGGAATTGCTCATCACCACGCTGCGTCGCCCGAACCTCGGGCGGCGCAGCGTCGTGTTTCGGCGCAATGTCGCATTGCGTCGCCGCGGCGGGCGGCGCAACGTCCGGGCGCCCCACTCGCCGAGCGTGACGCCCGCCGCCAGCGCGCACCCGATACCGAACGCACCCAGCAGCGCGGTGAGGCCGACGATCACCTCGTCGTTCAGCATCGCGTACAGGCCGCGGTACAGAGACAGGCCCGGCAGCAGCGGCGTGATGCCCGCGACCGCCACGACGAGCGGCGGGGTCAGGGCCCGCCGGGCCATCAGTCCGCCGCCGAAACCGACCACGGTCGCCGCGATCGCCGACGAGATCACCGGGCCGATGCCCATGCTCTGCGCGAGCACGAAGAACAGCAGGCCCGCGGCGCCGCCCAGGCCGGCCGCCGTCAGCGCGCGCCGCTCGGCGTAGCACGCGAGCGCGTAGAACATCGACGCCAGCGCCCCCGCGATCACCTTGACCGGAAGCTGCGTGATGTCCGGCGGCGCGGCGTTGCTGATCAGCGGCAGGTCCGCACCGAGCGCGCCCGCGACCCGCAGGGACAGCGCGACACCGGCGATGATGCCGCCGGTCATCATCACGACCTCGAAGAACCGTGCCGACGCGGTGATCGGTGCACCGGTGATCGCGTCCTGCACCGAACCGACCAGCGACAGCCCCGACAGCAGCACGACGACCCCCGCCGCGATGATCAGTGACGGACGGACCACGACACCGAGGTGATCCTGGACCGTGTACAGCGCCGTCGCGGGGGCGGCCGCGATCAGCCCACCCATCATCTGCTGGAAGAAGTAGGGCAGCCCGAAGCGGTTGAGGACCCGATTGACGCGGTCGATGACCACCGTGGTCAGGAACGCGACGACCGTGATGAACGGCCCGGCACCGAGCAGGACGGCGACCGCGGCCGCCAGGCCGGCCCAGCCGAGCGTCGCGATCCAGCGGTTGTAGGGGTGCGGCGCGGAGACGATGGCGTCGAGGGCGGCGTGCGCCTGTGCCGGGGTGATCGCCTCGAGTCGGATCCGCCGGGTGAGGCGATCCGCGGCGGCGAGGCGGGTGAAGTCCATCGACCGGTAGTGCACGATGCGCATCGTGCTCGCCGGCGGGATCAGCGGACCGCGGTGCGCGGAGACGACGATCGAGTTGTACGTGACGTCGACGTCGCACTGCGCCAACCCGTACGTCGCGGCCACGAACCGGACCTGCGTGGCCGTGTCCACCGCTGAGGTGCCCGACGCCAGCAGCAGGTCCCCGATGCGCACCGCCAGGTCGAGTACCTCGGCGACGCGGGCGTCGTCGGTGAGGTCGATCGGCTGCAGCGGCGTGGGCGCCGCTGTGACCGTGTCGACCGTCGCCCGGCGGTCCTTGACGAGACTGCCGATCGACGCCGCGAACCTGCGCACGTCAGATGTCTGTGACGAGATCCTTCTCGGTGAGATCGGTGGCCTCCAGTGCCGATTCGAGCGTGTCGTGCCGGAAGACGGCGGTCACCTGGTCGTTCACGACACGGAAAGCGGTACCCACGGTCCGAGACTCGTCCGGCTTCGCCGTCCAGGTGGCCTGCTCCTCGACCACGACGACACCGTCGTGCATGAACATCCGGCCGGGGACCAGTGTAATTCCCGAGGACTCGGCCCATTCCCGCAGCGCGGTCAGGCCCTGCGCGGCGCCTTCCGAACCTCCCAGTTCGATGTCGTCGCTCGAGACCGCCAGGAGCGTGTCGATGTCGGACGAGTTGAGGGCGTCATGCCACGCGAGAACGGTGGCGATCTCCGAGATGCGCATGGGACAACGCTAACCAAAACGGGCGGTCGTGGCACGGTTACGCGCGCCACTGTCGGGTATGGATATGATGAGCGCGCTCGATTTGCCTCCTTAGCTCAGTGGTAGAGCACTCGCCTTGTAAGCGAGCGGTCGTCAGTTCAATCCTGACAGGGGGCTCCACGGAAGGACCCTCGCCGGTGGTACGCCGACGAGGGTCCTTTTCTTCCCGACGAGTTCGCGTCACGCGCCCAGGGGTCGCCCTCCCGGCGGGCGGCAGACACAGAACGGATGCCCCGCGGGATCGAGAAGAACGCGGCACTTCTCGAGGGCGTACTGCTCCGCGGCGAGGCGGGCACCCAGGCGCACCGCCTCGGTTACGGCGGCGTCGAGGTCGTCGACGACGAGGTCGAGATGGATTTGCGTCGGCACGGCATTGTCGGGCCAGGACGGCGCCCGGTAGTCCGGCACCCGGATCATCGTCAGCATCGTGTCGGGGGTCTTCACGCTCACGAACTTCTCGTTGGAGTTGGTGATGCTGCCACCCAGGACGTCGCACCAGAAGCGGGCGAGAGCGGGCGCATCCGCGCAATCCATTGTTATCGAGCCCAAATGTCCGACGGCCATCCCCGCACGTTACCGGCCACGCCGCAATGGAAAGCACATTTCCCGGCCGGACGAAATGAATTGCGCCGGTTCACCACCGTGTATTACTTCAGAGGGCGAAGCCGTCCCCCGATTTCGCGTCGGCGATTGTGAAGGTCGGGTACTTCTCGCCCGCGTCGTGTTTCAGGAGCTGCACGCGGATACCGGACCCGCCGCGGCGTCGTCCGATGATCCTGCCGAAGCACCAGTCGCCGCTGTCGAGGGCGATCAGCGTCTTACGTCCGCGCCGCATCATGAGTAGTTCTCCTCGGGTTTCGAACCGACCTACTCCAGATTGCCTCGCTCGGGCCCCCAGTGCACCGTCTGAACTACCTGTTCGGCCCCCCGCCACTACCTGTTTTCGGTACGGCCGCGCCGCGCGCTGATCGGCGCGCGGCGCGGCCCCTCGGGTCAGCCCGCCCGGTGCGCCCGCAGGACCGTGTCGTGGATGGTGACCTCGTGATCGCCGTGGGTGACGGTCCGCGACGACGCGGCCGCGGTGTCGACCGTCCATTCCTTCGGATCGAGCAGTGCCACAACCTCTTCCGGTGTGAAGAACAGCTCCGGCCGGGGCGGGCGCGGGATGCTGGTCTCCAGGTCGGACGGGTGGTGGCCGACGATCAGCAGCGTGCCGCCGGGGGCGACGAGGTCCGCGAGGTGCTGGAACAGCACCTCGCGTTGTCCGGACGGCAGGTGGACGTACTGCGAGGTCACCAGGTCGAACCCCGGGACGCCGGGATTCCACTCGAGTAGGTCCGCCTGCTGCCAGGTGATCCGCTCGGCGATGTCGCTGCCGGAGTCGGCCGCGTGACCGGCGGCGCGATCGATCGCGACGCTGGAGAGGTCGATCGCGGTCACCGTCCACCCCCGCCGGGCGAGCCAGATGGCGTCGGCGCCCTCGCCGCAGCCGACGTCCAGGGCGGTGGCGGCGGTGAGGTCCGAAACCTCGTTCACCAGATTGGGATTCGGGTTGCCGCTCCACAGTCGGTGGCTCGAGCGGTAGCGCTCGTTCCAGAACTGCTCGTCGAACACCTCGGTCATGTCGGTCATTGTCAGGCTCCCTTCTGCTGCCGCGCGCGAAGTTCGGCGACGGCACGGTTCGTGTCCTCGGCGACGAGATCGTTGTTGAGGGCGGTCGCGGCCAGCGCGGCCCCCGCGGCGGCCCCCAGCACCTGCGCCTTGAGGTCGGTGACGTTGCCCGCGACCCACACCCCGGGCACCTTGGTCAGCCCGGACCAGTCGGACGGCACGAACCGCCCGCCGGACATCGGATCGGTCTCGGTCTCGAGGCCCAGCGAGACGAGCGCGTCGACGCGGGCCACGAAGCGCGGCGCCACCACCAGGGCTTGTCGCGCGACGACCGTGCCGTCCGCGAGCCGGACACCGGTGAGGCGGTCGCCGGCGATCACGAGCGAATCCACCGATCCCTCGACGACGCGGATGCCGCGCGCCTCGAACTGCTCGTGCTCCTCGACCGTCGGCTCCGGGGCGGTGTGTCGGAAGAGGACGACGTCGTCGGTCCACTGCCGGAACAGCAACGCCTGGTGCACCGACATCGGTCCCGTGCCGAGCACGCCGACCGGTTGGTCGCCGATCTCCCAGCCGTGGCAGTACGGGCAGTGCAGGACGTCGCGTCCCCAGCGTTCCCGGATCCCGGGAACGTCGGGCAGTTCGTCGACGAGGCCGGTGGTCACGAGCAGTCGTCGAGCGCGCACCTGCCGGTCGCCGTCGATCGTCACCGTGAATCCGTCGTCGGTCCGGCGGGCGTCGGTGACGGTGCCCCGGGTGACGTGGCCGCCGTAGCGGCGAACCTCGTCGCGTCCGGTCGCGACCAGCTCGGCGGGCGGGATGCCGTCGCGCGACAGGAACCCGTGCACCCCGGCGGCCGGTGCGTTGCGCGGATCGCCCGCGTCGACCACCAGGACCGTTCGCCGCGCCCGGGCCAGCATCAGGGCGCCCTCGAGCCCGGCGGCGCCCCCGCCGATCACCAGCACGTCGTACGCGTCCGATATCCGATCGTTCATTTCCGTCTCCCCGCTCTCGTTCAGGACACCACCATGCAGACGCTCGCCGAAATCGAGCAAGTTAATTTGCCGAAGTGGCAATCTGTAGGCATGGACGACATGGATCGGATCCTCGAAGCGGTCGGGCCGCGGCTTCGCGCGCTGCGGCAGCAGAGGGGGGTGACGCTGGTGGACCTGTCCGCCGACACCGGGATCTCGGTCAGCACGCTCTCGCGGCTCGAATCGGGTCAGCGGAAGCCGAACCTGGAACTGTTACTGCCGCTGGCCAGGGCGTACGGGGTGCCGCTCGACGAACTGGTGGGGGCGCCGCCGACCGGAGATCCGCGGATCCACATGCGGCCGATCCAGCGGGGCGACCGGACGATCGTGCCGCTGACGCGGCGGCCCGGCGGAATCCAGGCATACAAGCACGTGATTCCTGGGGCGACAGGGGCGCAGGAGCCCGACCTGCGCGTGCACGAGGGCTACGAATGGCTGTACGTGCTCAACGGCCGCCTGCGGTTGGTTCTCGGCGACCGGGATCTCGTGCTGCAGCCCGGCGAGGCCGCCGAGTTCGACACCCGAGTTCCGCACTGGTTCGGCGCCGCCGGCGCCGAACCGGTCGAGTTCCTCGGACTCTTCGGCCGCCAGGGCGAACGAGCGCACATCCGCGCGCGTCCGGCCGGGGACGAGACGGGGGAGTGAATCGGAAGGGAGAGGCGGGGCCTCACTTGTCCTGGGTGGCGGCGGGTGCGTCTCCGAACATTGCCGCGATGCGGGACTTGATCTCCTCGGTGCTGATCGCTCCGGTGCCGAGGCCGTTCGCGGTGGTCTGACGGTTGTTCGAGATGTGGTTCATTCGACTTCTTCCGTGCCTTCCAGGTACGTCCGTTGCCGTCCGGCGTCGTCGACGCCGATGTAACCGGCGGTGCGGCCTCCGGGGTGGAGCAACCGCGCCATTGGCAAGGCTAGCGATGCGAAGGAACTTCGGGAGCGTCTGTGGGAAGTGGTTATACAAACGGAATCAACGCCTCCGAACACCGGTGTAATCGTTACGAATTCCCGGTTCGGTCGGGACCGAAGTCCCTAGTCTCGGGTGATGGCGGCTGTCCTCGTTCCCACCCCTGACGGCCCGGTCGGCGCGGTTCTCGACATTCCGGACGACACCGGCACGGCGCCGTGGCCGGGTGTGGTGGTGGTGCACGACGCGCTCGGCGTCGGACGCGACATCCGCGACATCACCGCGCGGGTCGCGTCGAACGGGTATCTGGCGCTCACCCCGGACCTGTACTCGCGCGGCGGGCGCGCTCGCTGCATCGTGCGGGTCTTCCGCGAATTGATCGGCGGGCACGGTCGGGCCGTCGACGATCTGCTCGCCGCCCGGGACCTGCTCGCGGCGCGACCCGACTGCACCGGGCGGGTCGGCGTCATCGGCTTCTGCATGGGCGGCGGGTTCGCGCTCGTCCTCGCACCCGAGGGGTTTGCGGCCTCGGCGCCGTTCTACGGCGCGCTGCCGCGTCACGTCGACGAGGCGTTACGCGGCGCGTGTCCGATCGTCGGAAGCTACGGGTCGCGGGATCCGGTGCTGCGGAACGCCGGCCGACGGCTGGACGCTGCGCTCACCCGGATCGGCGTCGAGCACGACGTCGAGACGTATCCCGGTGTGGGACATAGTTTTGCGAACCGCCTGGTCACCGGCGAGAAGGCGGGACGGCTGCTGCGCATCGCCGGGATGGGCTACGACCACGCGGCGTCGGAGGACGCGTGGCGCCGCGTGTTCGCGTTCTTCGGAGAGCACCTGTCAGGCGGGTCCGAGGGTTAGATCGCCGCCGCGTCCGCCTTTGAGCCAGCGTCCGGGGAGGCGTCCGGCCAGGTCGCCGAGGGGGCCGACCGCCGCGCTGAGGACCCCGACGGTCTCCTGCAGCAGGTCGATGCTCGCGCTCATCCGCTGCAGGTTCGGCGCCAGGGCCGTCAGCGTCTCGGACAGGGCGACGATCTGATCGAGCGGACCGCCCTCCGCGATGAGCCGCTCGAACGCACCGTCCTCCGCGAGCAGCGTCTCGAGGATGCCGTTCTCGGCGAGGGCCTTGTCGACGATCCCGTCCTTCTTCGTGAGCCTCTCGACGGCCCCGTCCTCGGCGGTGAGGCGCTCGAGCGGACCGTCCTCGGCGGTGAGGCGATCGAGCAGGCCCCCCGGTGCGAGGAGTCGTTCGAGCGGCCCGTCCTCCGACAGGACCCGGTCCAACGGCCCGTCCTCGGCCAGCACCCGATCCAGCGGACCGCCCGGCGCGAGCACCCGTTCGAGCGGTCCGCCCGGTTCGAACAGGCGCTCGAGGGTGCCGCCGTCGGACGTGAGACGGTCGACGACGCCGCCGGGCGCCAGCAGTCGGTCGAGCGGGCCGCCGGGGCGCAGCGCCTGACCGAGTGGGCGGTCGTCGGACGCGAGCGCCGCGATCTGCTGCACCAGTTGCAGCGGCCCGCGCGGGTTGGCGAACGTCGCGGCACTCACGCCGGTCACGGTCGGGCTGGCCAGCGCCATCCGTGTCGTCGCGAGCGCGGTCTCGGCCACCCCGAGCGCCGAATCCGCGATGGCGAGCCCGGCCCGCACCGGAAACGTGATCGCTGACACCAGATTCATCCGATTACTGTAACCCCCGCCACACAGTCAAACGGGGCGTTCGGTCGGTGGTGCGGCGGTCAGTGCAGCGCCTTGAGTCCGATCACGCAACCGACGATGCCGAGGATGAGCAGGATCTTCACCAGCGAGGCACTCTCGGTGCCGGTGACCATCGCATAGCCGACCGTGAGCGACGCGCCGATGCCGACCCACACCGCATACGAGGTGCCGATCGGCAGGGTGCGCATCGCGTAGGCGAGGCCGGCCATGCTGAGCACGATGCCGATGCCGAATACGATCGTCGGGCCGAGCCGGGTGAAGCCTTCCGACTTGCCGAGGGCGGTGGCCCACACCGCTTCCAGGACGCCGGAGATTACTAGCACGATCCAAGCCATGGTGTTTCAACTCTCCAAACACCGTCTTGTCGCTGGCCGGGTACGGTGTGCTCGTCCGGATGTCACTTGACTGGTACCAGGGTACCGAAATCGTGTCGCAGATCCCGCAATGGTTGCCAGGATCACCATCAGGCCATTCACAGGAACTTCCCAGCGGATGCCCAGCCTGCCTCCAGTTCGGTGGAAGACTCTGGTGGTGTGAACGAAACGCCGCAGGTCCGGGTGCTGATCGTCGACGACGAGCCGACGCTGGTCGAACTGCTGTCGGTCAGCCTCCGCTTCCAGGGTTTCGAGGTGGAGACCGCGACGAACGGCGCGGAAGGGTTGGACCGGGCTCGGACCTTCCGGCCGGATGCCCTCATCCTCGACGTCATGATGCCGGGCATGGACGGGTTCGGGATGTTGCGGCGCCTGCGGGCCGACGGCATCGACGCGCCGGTCCTGTTTCTTACGGCGCGGGATGCCTTGGAGGACAAGGTGACCGGTTTGACGATCGGCGCCGACGACTACGTCACCAAGCCGTTCAGTCTCGAGGAGGTGGTCGCGAGGCTGCGGGTGATCCTGCGCCGGGCCGGCCACGGCGGTCAGGACAAGCAGTCGTCTCGCATCCGCTTCGCGGACATCGAACTCGACGACGACACCCGGGAGGTGTGGAAGGACGGCGAGTTGGTGCCGTTGTCGCCGACCGAGTTCACGCTGCTGCGGTATTTCATGGTGAACGCCGGCACGGTGCTGAGCAAGCCGCGGATCCTCGATCACGTGTGGAACTACGACTTCGGCGGCGAGGTCGGGGTGGTCGAGTCGTACGTCTCGTACCTGCGTCGAAAGATCGACACCACCGAACCTCGCCTCATCCACACGCTGCGGGGCGTCGGCTACGTGATGCGTGAACCGAGGTAGCCGACCATGAGTCGCCTGCGTGCGTTGCCGCTGCGGATCACCCTGGTCGCCGCGCTGTTGCTGCTGGCGGCCGCGGGTCTGCTGGCGTCCGGGCTCGCGGTGACGTCCGCGATGGAGCGTTCGCTCCTGGAGCGGACCGACCGCCAACTGTTCGATGCCGCCCACGGATGGGCGAAGCCGCGGGATCCACGGATCGTGCCCCCGCTGACCGAACCCGGGCCGAATCGTCCGCCCAGTCCCTTCTACGTCCGGATCACCGCACCCGACGGAACCGTGCGAATGGAGCTGAACGACGAAAGTACCTACGCCACTCCGGAAATCGTGGACGATCCCGGTCCGGTGACGGTCGGGTCGGCCGACGGGAGCGGTACCCGGTGGCGGGAGATGACGGTGACGACGCCTTCGGGCGCGACGACCGTCGCGGTGAAGCTCACCGACATCGACGCGACGGTGGACCGGTTGGTGGTGCTGCAGGTCGGGATCGGTGCGGTGGTCCTCGTCGTCCTCGGCTTCGGAGCCTATTTCGTGGTGCGGCGTAGCCTGCGACCGCTGCGCGAGGTCGAGGAGACCGCGGCCGGCATCGCGGCCGGCGATCTGCACCGCCGAGTACCCGAGTGGGACCAGCGGACCGAGGTGGGCAGGTTGTCGTCGGCGTTGAACGGCATGCTCGCGCAGATCCAGTCGGCCTTCGCCGCCACGGGCGCGTCGGAGGAGTCGGCGCGCCGGTCGGAGGAACGCATGCGGCGTTTCGTCGCCGATGCCAGCCACGAACTTCGCACGCCACTCGCGACGATCCGAGGCTTCGCCGAACTCTATCGACAGGGTGCGTCGACGGACACGGGGATGGTGATGAGCCGCATCGAGGACACGGCCACGCGGATGGGGCTGCTGGTCGAGGACCTGCTGATGCTCGCCCGCATGGATGCCCAACGTCCCTTCGAGCGCCATCCCGTGGACCTGCTCACGGTGGCCGCCGACGCCGTTCACGACGCACGGGCCATCGCGCCGCAGCGGCGAATCACGTTGGAGTTCCTGCCCGATTCGGGTCCCGCCGAGGTGATGGGTGACGACGCCCGGCTGCGTCAGGTGGCCGGGAACCTGATCGGGAACGCGCTCGAACACACCCCGGCCGCGGCGTCGGTGACGGTGCGGGTGGGGACCGCGGGCGACGCCGCGGTCCTGGAGGTGGCCGACACCGGGCCGGGGCTCGGTGAGGCGGATGCGGCGCGGGTGTTCGAGCGGTTCTACCGCGCCGACGAATCCCGGACGCGGGCGAGCGGTGGCAGCGGGCTGGGCCTGTCGATCGTCGCGGCGATCGTCGCCGCACACGGTGGCACCGTCACCGTCGACAGCGCACCCGGCCAGGGGGCGACCTTCCGGGTGCGACTGCCGCGGGGATGACGCCGTCAGGCGGGAACGAACTCGCCGTTGCCGAGTTCGCGCAGCGCAGCCTTGATCTTGGTCGCGGCCTCGTCCAGGGACTCCGCCGAGGGGTTGGGGTCGGCGCCGCTGATGTCGAAGTTACCCATGGTGTACGCGGGGAACACGTGCATGTGCAGGTGCGGCACCTCGAGGCCGGCGATCAGGAAGCCGGCGCGGGGCGCGTCGAACGCCTGGCGGACGGCCTGGGCGATCTTGCGGGAGACGGTGGTGCACTTGTCGAACAGTTCACCGTCGACGTCCTGCCACTGGTCGACCTCCTTGCGGGGGACGACGAGCGTGTGACCCTGGGTCACGGGCGCGATGGTGAGGAAGGCGACGACGTCCTCGTCCTCCCACACGAAACGTCCGGGCAGGTCTCCGGCGATGATGGCGCTGAACACTGAAGGCATACCGCGAGGATAGTGCCACGGGCGGCGGCCGGTGCCGCGCCCGTGCTCTCTGACGGGGGCGCGTCGTGACCGCGGAAAATCACGGAACGGACGGCGAGATCACGCTCGGTAGTCCACACTGATTGACTATCGCAGCATTCGGTCGGGGGACCGTTACTCGAGGGGGAGTTGTATGTCCGTGTTCCCGTCACCCCGACGGATCCTTTTTTCGGCCGTCCTGGCCGCCGCCGCAGTCGGATTGGCGATCCCCGGCCAGGCCGGCGCCCAATCCTCGCTCGACGTGGTCGATGCGCTGTCGCCGACCACCCTGGTCAACGGTGCGCTTTCCGTGGTCGGCGGATGCCAGAGCCCGGACCGGGACCGGATCCTGAACTGCACCCGGCAGGAGACGCTCACCACGCAGGTTCCCGTGATGCTGGCCTTCAATCCGTTCACCACGAACATCGTCGTGCTCGGTGCCGGCCTGTACCCGGACGGGACGATGCGACCGTTGCTCGTTTCTCGGCTGCAGGCGGCTCTCCAACTGGCGCAGCGTTTTCCGACTGCCCCGATCATCGTGACCGGTGGTGTGCCCCAGTCCGGGGTCACCGAGGCGCAGGCAATGCGGCAGTGGCTCGTCGCCAACGGGATCCCGCCGTTCCGCATCACCGAGGAGAACACGTCGCGGTCGACGGTCGAGAACGCCCGGAACACCAATGCGATCCTCGCGCAGCGCGGCGCGAGCGGCGCGGTCGTCGTGACCAGCCCCGACCACCTGCAGCGGGCGATGGTCGACTTCCGTGTCGCCGTCGCCGGCCGTATCCCGATCGCGGGTGTGGTCGCGCCGTTCTGATCGCGAACACGCGCGTTGCCGAACGCCTTCCATCGTTACCGGACATTTCCGGCGGCGTCCGGTAACTCTGACAGGAACCTCACAGCGGGACCGCAGCCGGCTCGAAGACGAGCCCCACACTCTGGGGTGCATGACGACCGGACCCGAACCCTCGGTCGGCGCGCAGCGGGTCGAGACGGTGCCCGCCGCGCCCGCCCTCGACATCGTCGTGCCCGTGTACAACGAGCAGGCGGCGCTGGCGGGATGCGTGCGACGCCTGCACGAGTACCTGTCCTCCGAGGTCCCGTACACCGCGCGGATCACGATCGCGGACAACGCCAGCACCGACCGCACCCTCGAGGTCGCGCGGGCGCTCGCGGACGAGTGTGCCGACGTGAGGGTTCTGCATCTCGACGAGAAGGGGCGCGGACGCGCGTTGCACGCGGCGTGGGGACGATCCGACGCCAGGGTCCTGGTCT
Source organism: Prescottella agglutinans (assembly GCF_004011865.1). Classification (GTDB taxonomy): domain Bacteria; phylum Actinomycetota; class Actinomycetes; order Mycobacteriales; family Mycobacteriaceae; genus Prescottella; species Prescottella agglutinans. The sequence goes on from NZ_RKLP01000010.1 coordinate 260,352, forward strand.
ACATGGACGTCGACCTGTCGACCGGGCTCGACGCGCTGATGCCGCTCGTCGCCCCACTCCTGTCGGGGCACTCGGACGTCGCGATCGGGTCCCGCCTCGCCCGGTCGTCGCGCGTGGTGCGCGGGCCGAAGCGTGAATTCATCTCCCGCAGTTACAACTTGATCTTGAAAAGTGCGTTGCATGCGCGGTTCTCGGACGCGCAGTGCGGGTTCAAGGCGGTCCGTGCCGACGTGGCCCGCGCACTGCTGCCGCTCGTAGAGGACGGTGGCTGGTTCTTCGACACCGAGCTGTTGGTGCTCGCGGAACGGGCCGGCATGCGCATCCACGAGGTTCCCGTCGACTGGGTCGACGACCCGGACAGCCGTGTCGACATCGTCGCGACCGCGCTCGCGGACCTGCGTGGCGTCGCGCGGGTGGGGCGTGCACTGGTGACCGGTGCGCTGCCGCTCGCGGCGCTGCGGGACAGCCTCGGGCGCGGCGACCTCGCCGCGGGACCGTCGCCGGCGATGCTGGGCCAACTGGTGCGCTTCGCGGTCGTCGGAGTCGCCAGCACCGCGGCCTACGCGCTGCTGTACCTCGCACTGCAGGGTGGCCTCGGGGCCCAGTGGGCCAACGCGATCGCACTGCTCGTCACGGCGGTCGCGAACACCGCGGCTAACCGGGCGTTCACGTTCGGTGTCCGGGGCCGTCGGGACGCGGGGCGCCACCAACTCCAGGGCCTGATCGTGTTCGGCTTCGGGCTCGGCGTCACGAGCGGATCGCTCGCCGCCCTGCACCGGTTCTCGCCGGGGGCCTCGCCGCATCTCGAACTTGCAGTTCTCGTGGTCGCGAATCTCATTGCCACGCTTTCCCGTTTCATCGGCCTGCGCTGGGTGTTCCGGCACGGTGCCGCGGAAGGAGTCACCCCGTGAGCGTCACCATCGACCGCCCGGTGCAGGCGCCGCAACCGGCCGCCGCACCGAAGCGCACACGCGAGTACTGGGCGCTGGCGGCGCTGCTCGTCGGGACCGCGGTCGCCTACCTGTGGAACCTGAGCGCCTCCGGATGGGCCAACTCGTTCTACTCGGCCGCGGTCCAGGCGGGGTCGGTGTCGTGGAAGGCATTCTTCTTCGGGTCGTCGGATGCGGCCAACTCGATCACCGTCGACAAGCCGCCGGCGTCGCTGTGGGTGATGGAGCTGTCGGCGCGGGTGTTCGGGCTGAACTCGTGGAGCATCCTGGTACCGCAGGTGCTCATCGGGGTGGCGTCGGTCGCGTTGCTGTGGGCGACCGTGCGGCGGTACTTCGGCGCCGCGGCGGGACTCCTCGCGGGCCTCGTTCTGGCACTGACTCCGGTCGCGGTGCTGATGTTCCGGTTCAACAACCCCGATGCGCTGCTGGTGTTGCTGATGATCGCGGCCGTGTGGGCCACGCTGCGCGGTGTCGAGGACGGCCGCACCCGATGGATGGTGCTGACCGGCGTGTTCGTGGGTCTCGGGTTCCTCACCAAGCAGTTGCAGGTGATGCTCGTCGTGCCGCCGCTGGCGCTGACGTACCTGATCGCCGGGCCGCCGAAGCTCGGCAAGCGGATCCTCCAGTTGTTCGCGGCCCTCGGCGGGCTGATCGTCTCCGCCGGATGGTGGCTGCTCACCGTCGAGCTGTGGCCGGCCGACTCGCGGCCGTGGATCGGCGGCTCGCAGAACAACTCGATCCTGGAACTGACGCTGGGCTACAACGGTTTCGGTCGACTCAACGGCAACGAGCGGGGGAGTGTCGTCCCGGGCGGCGGCCCGCGGGGCGCAATGCCCGGCACCGACGCGGTGGCGGGCGGGTTCCCCGGGAGTGACGGGATGCCGGGCGGCGGGCCCGGCGGCGGAATGTGGGGGAGCACCGGAATCGCGCGACTGTTCGAGCCCGCCCAGGGCGGTCAGATCGCGTGGCTGCTGCCCGCAGCGTCGATACTGCTGGTGGCGGGGATCGTGCTGTGCGGGCGCGCCGCCCGCACCGATGTCCGTCGAGCGGCCTTCATCGCGTTCGGGGCGTGGCTGCTGGTCACCGCCCTGGTGTTCAGCTTCATGGCGGGCATCTTCCACGCGTACTACACGGTGGCGCTGGCGCCCGCGGTCGCGGCAGTCGTCGGAGCCGGAGCGGTGACGCTGTGGCGCCGCCGTGACCTGCTCTGGGTGCGGATCGTCGCGGCGGTGACCGTCGCCGCGACGGCGACGACAGCGTGGATCCTGTTGGGGCGCAGCCCCGACTTCGTGGCGTGGCTGCGCTGGGTCGTCGTCGCGGTAGGGGCCCTCGCGGCCGTCGCGATGCTGGTGCCGGCCGTCCTGCGGGCACGGGCCGCCGTCGTCGTGATCGCGGCGACGATCTTCACCGGCCTCGCCGGACCCGTCGCGTACGCGGCGGACACCATCGGCACCGGGCACGCCGGATCCATCCCGTCGGCCGGCCCGCGCGTCGAGGGTGAGATGGGTCGGGGCGGGCCCGGCGGCATGCGCGGCATGTGGGAGCAGCAGAACGGCATGCAGATGCCGGGCGACGGTGCCGGGGTACCGCGCGTGGCGGGGATGCCGGGTGCGGCGAACGGGACGCGCGGACCGGGTGGTCGCGGCGACGGCGGTGGCGGCGACGGCGGTGGCGGCGCGTTCGAGATGCCGGGCCTGCCGGGTGGCTTCGGCGGCGGCGCGGGCGGGGGACTGCTGGACGCCAGCAGTCCGGGCGACGAGTTGACGGCGCTGCTGCGCCAGCGGGCCGACGATTTCACGTGGGTGGCCGCCGCGATCGGTTCCAACAGTGCGTCGGGCTACCAGTTGGCGACCGAACGTCCGGTGATGCCGATCGGCGGGTTCAACGGCAGTGATCCGTCGCCGACCCTCGAGCAGTTCCAGCAGTACGTCGAGGACGGCCGGATCCACTACTTCATCGCCGGTGGCATGGGCGGGGGTCGTGGGGGAGGCGAGGGCACTGCGTCGCAGATCTCCGAATGGGTTCAGGCCAACTTCACGTCGACCACGGTCGACGGGGTCACGATCTACGACCTCACGGCGGAACGGTGACGGACCGTGCCGGACGGGCCTACCCTCCAGGAAGGGAGGCATCATGACCGATCACGACGTCATCGACCACATCGACGAACTGGTTCGCGAAGAGAAGGAACTCCGTGCCCGCGCGGCGGGCGGCGGTCTCGGCGACGAGGACCGGGCCCGCCTGACGCTCGTCGAGGAACGCCTCGACCAGTGCTGGGATCTGCTGCGGCAGCGGCGAGCGCGCGCCGAGTTCGGCGGGGACGCCGATACGGCGACGCCACGGCCCGTCGACGAGGTCGAGTCCTACCGGCAATAGGCGGCCGAGGTCGTGGTCGAGACGGCTCGGGCCGGGCCGTAGGCTGACACCTGTGCGCGTACTCGTGATCGGCTCCGGAGCCCGTGAACATGCCCTCCTGTTGGCCCTCGCCCGTGACCCGGGCGTCGACAAGCTGATGTGTGCCCCCGGCAATGCCGGTATCGCCCGCATCGCCGAGACCCACGCGGTCGACGTCGCGTCGGGTGACGCCGTCGTCGCGCTCGCGAAGTCGCAGGCCGCCGACCTGGTCGTCATCGGCCCCGAGGTCCCGCTGGTGCTCGGCGTCGCCGACGCCGTTCGTGCCGCGGGCATCGCGTGCTTCGGCCCGTCCGCCGAGGCCGCCCGCATCGAGGGCTCCAAGGCGTTCGCCAAGGACGTCATGGCCGCTGCCGGTGTCCGCACCGCGCACAGCGAGGTCGTCGACACCCCGGCCGACCTCGACGCCGCCCTCGACCGCTTCGGCCCCAACTGGGTCGTCAAGGACGACGGGCTGGCCGCCGGCAAGGGCGTCGTCGTCACCACCGACCGCAGCGCCGCGCGCGACCACGCCGCCGAGTGCCTCGAGATCGGGCACCCCGTGCTGCTCGAGTCGTTCCTCGACGGCCCCGAGGTGTCGCTGTTCTGTCTGGTCGACGGCGAGACCGTGGTCCCGTTGCTGCCTGCGCAGGACCACAAGCGCGTCGGCGACGGCGACACCGGCCCCAACACCGGTGGCATGGGCGCCTACACGCCGCTGCCGTGGCTGCCCGCCGAGTCCGTCACCCAGATCGTCGACGACGTCGTCAAGCCCGTCGCGGCCGAGATGGTGAAGCGGGGCTGCCCGTTCACCGGCCTGCTGTACGCGGGCCTGGCGATGGGGAAGAACGGCCCGGCCGTCGTCGAGTTCAACTGCCGCTTCGGCGACCCGGAGACCCAGGCCGTGCTGGCGCTGCTCGAGTCCCCGCTCGGTGAGGTCCTGAACGCCGCCGCGACCGGCACCCTCGCGTCGATCCCGCCGCTGCAGTGGCGCGACGGCTCCGCGGTGACCGTCGTCCTGGCAGCCGAGAACTACCCGGCCACCCCGCGCACCGGCGACGTCATCACCGGGTCCGAGGCCGAGCGCGTCCTGCACGCCGGTACCGCCGCCCGCGAGGACGGCGCCGTCGTCTCCGCCGGCGGCCGCGTCCTGAGCGTCGTCGGTGTCGGCGCCGACCTGACCGAGGCCCGCGAGGACGCGTACGCGCGTCTGGCCGAGATCAAGCTGCCGGGCGGGCACTTCCGCAGCGACATCGGCCTGGCCGCGGTCGAGGGTCGGATCTCCATCTGACCCGACGCACCCTCCTCGTACGACGCCGCGTTCCCGCTCGGGGACGCGGCGTCGTCGTATTTCTCGGACAATTGTGCCAATTCGATTAGCAGCACTGTTTCGGCGGATTGCATTGGGGGGCTGCGTTTACCGGATTATTCCGGTCGTATTCTTCTTCAGGCCCGCTCATATTCTCGATAACGTGACGGAAGGCCTTCTTCTCGGTGCAGAACCGGTGTTCGCCGCAGTAGCGACCAGAGGGATTGTTTCGTCGAACGTCACAGGGCACGAACCGGGCGATCAGTAATCAATGCGGCGATCGGCCGCAGGCGAAGGGATTGGCATGAATCGTCTCTCGGAAAAGAAGATCATCATTACCGGAGCGGCCAGCGGCATCGGCCGTGCCGCGGCCCAACTCATGGTCGACGAGGGGGCACAGGTGCTCATCGCCGACCTCGATCAGGACGCCGCCGCGGGTGCCGCGGCCGAGATCAGCGGTGGTGCTTCGGCGGGGCGGGCCATCGGTATGGCGGTCGACGTGATGAACGAGGAATCGGTCGCCGCGATGATCGACCGCGCGGCCACGGAGTTCGGCGGCATCGACGTGCTCTGCAATCACGTCGGTGGCAGCAATCCGCGCAAGGATCTCGACCTGTTGCGTCTCGACCTCGACGAGTGGGACCGGACGATGGTCCTCAACGCCCGCAGCACGGTCGTCGCCTCCCGCCTGGCCCTGCCGCACATGATCTCCGCCGGCGGCGGATCGATCATCAACACCGTCTCGGTGGCCGGCCTGGCCGGCGACACCCTGCAGTGCGCCTACGGCGCCGCGAAGGCCGCCGTCGTCCGGCTCACCCAGTACATCGCCACCCAGTACGGCCGCAGCGGTGTGCGTTGCAACGCGGTCGCGCCGGGAGCGATCATGACGCCCGCGCTGCGCGACAACCTGCCCGCGGACGTGATCGCCGACATCCGCCACCACAACGCCCTCGACATGATCGGGGATCCCGAGGACATCGGTTGGGCGATGGTCTATCTGGCCTCCGACGAGTCCCGGTACATGAGCGGCCAGACCCTGGTGCTCGACGGTGGTCTGACGGCGCAGAGTCCGATCGCCGCGAGTCGTCGTGTCCTGCTCGACGACTGACCCGGGGCACCGGGTGCCGGTACGTCGACGGCATTGCTAGCGTCGAATACGTGCGTACCGAATCCCAGCGATCGACCATCCCCGGCTTCCACGTCATGGACGTGTGGAAGGCCGCCAACGAGCGGCAGCGCACCCACGGTGACGTGCTGTCGCTCGCGGCCGGGCAGCCGTCGACCCCGGCGCCGGGGCCGGTGCTGCGCGCGGCGCGGGAATCGCTGGACAGCCACCTGCTCGGCTACACCGAGACGTTCGGGATCGAACCGCTGCGCGAGGCCGTCGCCGACTACCACTCGCGCCGGTCCGGGATCTCCGTCCACGCCGACGAGGTCGTCGTCACCACCGGGTCGTCCGGGGCCTTCACGCTGCTGTTCCTCGCCGCGTTCGACGCCGGTGACACGGTCGTGGTCGCCCGGCCCGGTTACCCGGCCTACCGGAACACGCTGACGGCGCTGGGCTGCAATGTCGTCGAGATCGACTGCGGTCCCGAGACCCGCTTCCAGCCGACCGTCGCGATGCTCGAGGCGCTGGAGACGCCGCCCGCCGGGCTGATCGTCGCGAGCCCCGCCAACCCGACCGGCACGGTGATCGACCCGGCCGAACTCGCGGCGCTGGCCCGCTGGTGCGAGCAGCACGACACGCTGTTGATCTCGGACGAGATCTACCACGGCATCGAGTTCGGCCTCGGCGGTGCCGAGAATCGCGATCGCGGGCAGGTGACTGCGTGTGCGTGGGAGACGTCGCGCGAGGCGGTCGTGATCGGCTCGGTGTCGAAGTACTTCTCGATGACCGGGTGGCGGCTGGGTTGGATGCTGGTGCCCGAGCACCTGCGGCGGGCGCTGCAGCGGCTGGCGTCGAACATGACGGTGTGTCCGCCCGCGATCTCGCAGTACGCGGCCGTCGCGGCGTTCTGCGACGAGTCCCGCGCCGAGCTCGACGGCCACGTCCAGCGCTACGCCGTGAACCGGGAGCTGCTCCTCACGGGCCTGCCGAAGCTCGGGCTCACCGAGCTGGCACCCGCCGACGGCGCGTTCTACGTGTACGCCGACATCGCGCACCTCACCGACGACTCGACGTCGTGGTGCGCGCGGCTGCTCGCCGACACCGGCCTCGCGCTGGCGCCGGGCATCGACTTCGACACCGCGCACGGCGACCACACCGTGCGACTGTCGTTCGCCGGATCGACGGCGGAGATCCAGGACGCCCTCACCCGTCTGGAGCGGTGGCTGCCCCGCTAGTCGGTCGTTAGTCGGCTGCCGGCCTTCCGGGTGGCTTTGCGATCTTCGCCGAATTCGGCCTGGTTCGCGGCGTCCGGCTGGCACGATGAGGGGATGACTTCTGCCGCGACCCCCAAGGGCGAGAGGCGTCGGCAGGCACTGGTCACCGCGGCGGCGGATCTGTTGCTCGAGGGCGGTTTCGACGCGGTCCGGCATCGTGCCGTGGCATCCCGGGCGGGTCTTCCGCTGGCGTCGACCACCTACTATTTCGGCTCGCTGGACGAGTTGGTGGCACTTGCCGTCGAGCACAACGGCAACCGTGAGTTGGACGCGATGCGGGAGCGCATCGACGACGTGACACAGCGCCGACGCGGCGTCGAGGCGACGGTGGACCTGATCGTCGACCTGCTGGTGGGTCCGGACGAAGCGGGCGACGGCTCCCGGGAGCGGCTGATCGCACGGTACGAGCGGTTCGTGGCGTCGGCCCGCCACCCCGAACTGCGCGACGTCCAGTTGCGGCTGCGCGCCCAGCTCGACGACCTGCTCGTGGAGGTGCTGCGCCGGTCCGGGCGCGCCGTGCGGGAGCAGCAGCTGCGCCGGCTGGTGGCCGTCGTGGACGGGGTCGTCGTGGGGGCGCTCAGCGAGGTCGACCCCGATCCGCGGGCCATGGCCCGGGCGATGCTGCTCGACCTGATCGACGACCTGGCACCGCCGACTATGCGCTGACGAGGGCGTTCGGGTCCGGCCGTAAACTGGGGTCTCGTGAGCCGCATCCCGAATGTCCTTGCCAACCGTTACGCCAGCCCCGAGCTGAAGGCGCTGTGGTCGCCGGAGTACAAGATCGTGCTCGAGCGCCAGCTGTGGTTGGCGGTGCTGCGCGCCCAGGCCGAGCTCGGAATCGACGTCCCGGCCGAGGCCGTCGCCGACTACGAGCGGGTCCTCGAGCAGGTCGACCTCGACTCGATCGCCGAGCGGGAGCGGGTCACCCGTCACGACGTGAAGGCCCGCATCGAGGAGTTCAACGCCCTCGCCGGTCACGAGCACGTCCACAAGGGCATGACCAGCCGCGACCTCACCGAGAACGTCGAGCAGCTGCAGGTGCTGCGTTCGCTCGAGCACGTCTACAACCACGGCGTCGCGATCGCCGCCCGTCTGGGCGAGCGGGCCGCCGAGTACACCGGCATCGTGATGGCCGGACGCTCCCACAACGTCGCCGCGCAGGCCACCACCCTCGGCAAGCGCTTCGCGTCGGCCGCCGACGAGCTGCTGGTCGCGCTCACCCGCGTGCGTGAGCTCATCGACCGCTACCCGCTGCGCGGCATCAAGGGCCCGATGGGCACCTCGCAGGACATGCTCGACCTCCTCGACGGTGACGCCGCCAAGCTCGAGCAGCTCGAGGCCAAGGTCGCCGAGCACCTCGGCTTCGCGCACGTGTTCACCAGCGTCGGCCAGGTGTACCCGCGCTCGCTCGACCACGACGTCCTGTCCGCGCTGGTCCAGGTCGGTGCCGCGTCGTCGTCGATGGCGCACACCATCCGCCTGATGGCCGGCCACGAGCTGGTCACCGAGGGCTTCCAGCCCGGCCAGGTGGGCTCGTCGGCGATGCCGCACAAGATGAACACCCGCTCGTGCGAGCGCGTCAACGGCCTGCAGGTGGTGCTGCGCGGCTACGCGTCGATGGCCGCCGAACTGGCCGGTGCGCAGTGGAACGAGGGCGACGTGTTCTGCTCCGTGGTCCGCCGGGTCGCGCTGCCGGACGCGTTCTTCGCGATCGACGGTCAGATGGAGACGTTCCTGACGGTGCTCGCCGAGTTCGGCGCCTACCCGGCCGTCATCGAGAACGAGCTGGCCCGCTACCTGCCGTTCCTGGCCACCACCAAGGTCCTCATGGCCGCGGTGCGTGCGGGCGTCGGACGCGAGACCGCGCACGAGGCCATCAAGGAGCACGCCGTCGCCGTCGCGCTCGCGATGCGCGAGGAGGGCAAGGAGCCCGACCTGCTCGATCGTCTGGCCGCCGACGAGCGCCTGCCGCTCGACCGTGCCGCGCTCGACGAGGCCCTCGCCGACCGCACCGCGTTCGTCGGTGCCGCCGGCGCCCAGGTCGACTCGGTGGTCGCCGAGGTGCAGAAGCTCGTCGACGCCAATCCCGACGCCGCTCGTTACACCCCGGGTTCGATTCTGTAACAACGGATTTGCGGTCGAGGCGCGGACCTCGCGGGCAACGCCTCGACCGCGCACCTGGCGCAGCCCGAGGGCGGCAGGGCACCGTCATGCGGTTGCCGCCGATGATCAACGGCATCTAGGCGTAGGTGCTCGCGTACGCTACGGCATCGCCGGCCCGGTAGCGGCCGGAACGGCGGCGCACGCGCCGCGCAGCTCAGTCGGACGTCGGAGTCAGGGTGCCGTCGACGACTTCGGCGGCAACGTCGTGGAGCGGGCGTCCATGGGTTCGGGCGTAATGGCGGAGGGCTTCGAATGCCACGGCCGGGGTGAATCCGGCAGATTCGGCGAGCATTCCCTTGGCTTGCTCGATGATGACCCGGCTGGTCAGCGCCTGTCTCAGTTGAGCGGCCTCTTCCTGCGCGATGCGCGTGGCGCGCTTGTGCAGCAGACCGATGGTGGCGATCCGTGCCAGCGCCCGGCTGGTATCGATGTCCTCCGCTGGGAGGCTGCCGGGGGCGACGCAGAACATGTTCAGCGACCCGATCACGTGGGTTGCCAGCTGCAACGGAACGGCATGGACGGCCCCGAAACCCATCTGTCCGGACGCGTGCTGAAACCGTGGCCAGCGCGCCGAGGCCGCGTCGCGGCCGAGGTTGACGATCGGACGCCCGGTGGTGAAACAGTCGTGGCAGGGGCCGCGCGCGTTCGTGATCTCCAACTGTTCGAGGGTGTGCACCGGCTCGGTGGTGGACGCCACCGAATCGAGGTGCCCGTGTTCGTCGGCCAGCAGGATGCCTGCGGCGTCGATCGCAACCATTTCCACGGTTCGATCGGTCAGGGTGCGTAGAAAGTCGACGGTGTCGAAGCCGGGTACGAGGGCGTCCGCCAGCTCCTCGAACACATGGACCAATCGTCGTTCGCTCATGGGCTTCAGGTCTCTCCAACGGCTTGTCGCCGCACCAGTCGCTTCCAGGTTAGCCACGTCGGGCGTCGTCGGCACGGAGCACTTCGGTCGGTTGGCACCCTTCGAGTCGCTCTGGCAGGATGGATGAGCGGCCACCGAGTGGCCCAGGACGCCGTAGGCGTCATTCCACCACCCCGGACCCGGTGGCGCGGTCGGCATGTTCGAGCGAGAAGAATCCACCGCTGCTCCGTTATCGGGCACTCGCCGAGCACGTCGGCAGCATCGTGCGGTTCGTCCCTCGGGACGTGCCGCCTGACGCAACACGACCAGATTGCTCCGCTGGCCGAGCACGCGGAGTCGACGTGAACCGGATTGGTAGCCATTCCTATGGAAGTTGCTGCATCGGAACCTTTTCCGTTGTCATCGGCGCAGTACGAGGTCTGGCTCGCGCAGCAACTGGCCCCACACCTTCCGTACTGCATCGCGCAGTACGTGGAGTTCCAGGGAGACCTCGATCTCGCCCTGCTCCGATCGACGGCGGTGACCGCGGGGCGTGAGGTTCAGTGCGCCTTCCTCCGGTTGATCGAGGTCGACGGGGAGCCAAGGCAAGTCGTTGACCCGTCATTGGACAACTCAGTGGGGTTCATTGATTTTCGCGGCGAGGACGATCCGGTGGCGGCTGCGGATGCGTGGATGCGCGAGGACCGGTCGAACCCGGTGGACCCGATGCGCGACCTGGGCGTGTCGACGATATTGCAGGTCGGTGATGCACGGTACCTGTGGTACAGCCGCGCTCACCATGTCGCGTTGGACGGGTACGCCGCGATGACGTTGGTCAACCGCGTAGCAGCTCTGTACTCGTCTGCCGTGTCGGGCCGGGAACCGGAACCCAGCGGGGCTGCTGATCTGCGAACGCTGTACGAACTCGACTGTCGGTATCGTGCCTCGAGCCGTTTCGAGGCGGACCGCGCGTACTGGATCGAGCGGTTCCGGGCGCTGGCGGAACCCGTGAGTCTGGCAGACCGAGACCGGGCTGCCGTGGCCCGCGACATGCTGGTGACCCGATCGCTCGACGAGGACACAGCCGCTCGGCTCGAGGACTCCGAGGGGCGGACGAGCCGCACGTCCGCTGCGGTGATCATCGCGGCGTTCGCCTGCTACCTCTCGCGGATGGCGGGCCGGCCGGAGGTTCGGGTGGATGTCCCCGTCTCCGGGCGGACCACTGCGGTGTTGCGGCGTTCGGGTGGGATGTTCGTCAACGTCGTTCCGCTGCGAATCCGGGTCGGTCCCGGCGACACCGTGGGCGATCTGGTCGAGCGGGTCAGTCTGGAACTGATGGGCGCGTTGCGACACCAGCGCGCCAACCTCGCCGAGATTGCGCGAGAGGCGAGTGTCGGTGCCGACGCTCACCTGGCCGCTGCGCCGATTGTCAACGTGATGCTCTTCCGTCAGGAACTCGAGTTCGGCTCGGTGACCGGCGAATTTCATGTGCTCACCTCCGGTCCCATCGAGGACCTGCTGATCAATGTCTACCAAAGAGGTTCCCCCGCAAAGATATTCGTCGAGTTCCGGGGGAACCCGGCCCGCTACCGTCTCGACGAGCTGAAGATCCACCAGCAGCGGTTCGTCGGTGTGATCGAGGGCTTCCTGATGTCCGGTCCAGCGTCGCCGCTGACGACGATCCACCGCGAGAGTGCGAGGGAAGGAGAGCGTCGGCGTGCCGAAGTGCTTTGCCTGGACTACTGGCGACACACGCTGGCGGGGATGCCGGTCCGGGGCGGGCTGCCGACGGATCGGCGGCGGCAGACAGAGCCGTCTCCGACACCGCGGTCCGCAGAACCCGGAAGCTTGCGGATCGCTCTCGGTGCAGAACGACATCGCATGCTTCAGCTGCGCGCCCACGAGCACGACTCGACGATGTTCATGGCGATGCATGCGGCGCTGGCGGCACTGCTGGCCCGGGTGAGCGGATCCGACGACATTGCGGTGGGTGCGCCGATTGCCCGACGGGATGCCGCGCTGGACCATGGGGCGGAGGCGGTCATCGACACCGTGGTGTTGCGGACCCACGTGAATCCAGGACGGTCGTTCGCGGCTCTCCTGGACCGGGTGAAGCAGTGCCAACACGACGCCTTCGCCCATGCGGGGGTGTCGTTCGGACGCGTGGTCGAGGCCGTCGCCCCGGAACGCGCCCCGGACGGCCCGCCGCTGGTGCAGGTGATCCTCGGACCAGATCGCCGAGAGCCGACCGCAGTGACCGACGTATCGGTGACGTCGCCCGAAGCCTGTTGTCCCGAACTCTGCGACGTGCAGGTGACCGTCGGCGAGAGTTTCACCGACTCCGGTCGACCGGCCGGGGTGTCGGTCGATCTGGCGTTTGCCCCCGATCTGTTCGATCCGGCGACACTGCAGGCCTTCGCGGATCGGCTGGTGCGCATTCTCGAGTACGCGGCAGCAGATCCGTCCGCCCCGGTCGGCGACGTCGATGTGCTTGCCCCCGAGGAGCGCGATCAGCTGGTGCCGGTGTCCGGCGCGGAGGCGTTGCCCGCGACGACTTTGCCGGGACTGTTCGCCGCATCGGTGGGCACGGACCCGCATGCGATCGCGGTGGTGTACGGAGACCGGAGTTGGACGTACGGGGAGTTGGACGAGCGGTCGAATCGGTTGGCGCGGTGGTTGATCGGTCGTGGTGTGGGGCCGGAGTCGTGTGTGGCGGTGGGTTTGCGGCGGTCGTTGGAGTCGGTGTTGGCGGTGTGGGCGGTGACGAAGGCTGGTGCGGCGTTCGTTCCGTTGGATCCGGGGTATCCGTCGGTTCGGCTCGAGCACATGTTGACCGATTCGGGTGCGGTGCTGGGGTTGACGGTGGGGGGCTTGGCGGGTGAGTTGCCGGGGATTGTGCCGTGGGTGGTACTCGATGACGAGTCGGTCGAGGCGGAGGTGGCGGGGTGTGCTGCGGGGGTGGTGTCCGATGGTGAACGGGCCGTTGCCTTGTATCCGGATCATCCGGCGTATGTGATCTACACGTCGGGGTCGACGGGGGTGCCGAAGGGGGTGGTAGTGACCCATCGGGGAATGGCGAACATGGCCGCCGAACAACGCGACCGTTACGCCGCGGGACCTGGTGCGCGGGTCCTGCACTTCGCCTCTCCCAGCTTCGATGCGTCGGTCTTCGAGCTGGTGTGGGCGTTCGCGTCCGGCGGGTGCCTGGTCATCACACCACCGACGGTCTACGGCGGCGACGAACTGGCCGCCCTGCTCGATCGTGGCCGCGTCACCCATGCGGTTCTGACACCGTCGACGTTGTCGTCAGTCGATCCCCGGGGGCACGCCTGCCTGCGGTATCTCGAGGTGGCAGGTGAGGCGTGTTCTCCGGAGCTGTTGGCGCGGTGGGCACCTGGGCGCTCGATGTTCGACGGCTACGGCCCGACGGAGGCGACCATCATGGCGAACCTCGGAGATATCGGGCCGCCGGGGGAGCCGGTGACCGTCGGCGGCCCGATCCGGGGTGTCGAGGAGTTCGTACTCGACGGGCGTCTGCAGCCGGTGCCGGTCGGTGTGGCGGGGGAGTTGTATCTCACCGGTGCGGCGCTGGCACGTGGGTATCGGAATCAGGCGGGGCTTACGGCTGCTCGCTTCGTCGCGGATCCGTTCGGTCCACGGGGACAACGTCTTTACCGCACCGGTGATGTGGTCAGATGGCGGCGCGATCGGAAGGGAGACCTGGAGCTCGAGTACGTGGGCCGCACCGACTTCCAGGTCAAGATCCGCGGCGTCCGGACCGAACCCGGCGAGGTGGATGCGGCTCTGATGGCCCACCCGTATGTGCGATTCGCGGCCACACTCAGCCGTGCGGGACCGGCCGGCGACCCGGTCCTGGTGTCCTACGTGCTCCCCGCCGCCGGGCAGGTCCCCGATCCCGCCGAGCTGACGGAACGAGTTCGCGCGGCGGTACCGAACCACATGGTGCCCGCGGCGATCACGATGCTCGACGAGATTCCGCTGACCCCGGTCGGCAAGCTCGACCGCGCCGCACTGCCCGCACCTGACTTCGGGACGAGGCGCACCGAGTCCCGGCCACCGCGCACGCCGACCGAGGAGGCAATCGCAGGCGTCTTCGCCGAGGTGCTCGCAGTCGACCGCCTCGGTGTCGATGCGCACTTCTTCGACCTCGGCGGAAACTCCCTGGTCGCGACCAAAGCGGTCGCGCGGATCAACTCGGCGTTGGATCGGAACATCGATATCCGTGACCTGTTCGAGGCGCCCACCGTCGCGGCGCTCGCGGCCCGACTCGACGGCATCGATGGTCAATCGTCGACCCGGCCGGCCCTGACCGCCGGCGCGCGGGCCGACAAAGTACCGATCTCCATCGCGCAGCAACGTATGTGGGTCGTCAACCAGCTGGACACGTCCTCGCCGGCATACAACATTCCCCTGGCGCTCCGGCTGTCGGGCGCCTTGGACATCGATGCTCTGCGGTTGGCGCTCGCCGACATCATGGATCGGCATGCCACGCTCCGGACCGTCTACCCCGAGTCTGCTGACGGACCCCGCCAGGTAGTGGTTCCGATGGAACGGGTGCATCCTGACCTGACGCCGGTATCGGTCTTCGGGGAGGCGGAATTGCGTGCGCACCTTGTGCGGCGTGCCGCCGCCGGCTTCGATGTCACCGACGAGATACCCATGCGGACCGGGCTGTTCCGGATCGGTCCGGATGAGCACGTGCTGGCGATCGTGATGCACCACATCGCGGTTGACGGTTCGTCGATGGTGCCGCTCGCCAGGGACGCGGCGGTGGCATACGCCGCCCGCCTGCACGGACGGGCACCGGACTGGGCGCCTTTGCCGGTGGACTATGCCGACTACAGCCTGTGGCAGCGTCGGATTCTCGGCAGCGAGTCCGCGCCCGATTCGCTGTTCGCGCGCGAGTTGACGTACTGGCGGTCGACGCTTGCGGGGATGCCGCCGTGCATCGAACTGCCGACGGACCGACCACGTCCGGTGTGGCGGTCGACGCAGGGAGGCAGCGTTCGGTTCGAGATCGGCGCGGATCTACATCGACGACTACACGACCTTGCCCGCGAACTTCATTCGACTATGTTCATGGTCGTGCACGCGCTGCTCGCCGTGCTGCTGAGCCGGTTGAGTGGGAGCACCGACATTGCGGTGGGCACACCGACGGCGGGACGCGGCGAGGCCGCGCTCGACGACGTGGTGGGCATGTTCGTCAACACCGTCGTGCTGTGGACGCCGGTGGCGCCCGGGGGTTCGTTCACCGACCTGCTCGGTGAGGTCGGCACGTGTGATCTCGACGCCCTCGTCCACGCGGAGGTCCCGTTCGAACGAGTCGTCGAAGCCGTTGCGCCCGTTCGGTCGACGGCGTACTCACCGCTCTTCCAGGTGATGCTGGAGTTCCGGAACGTAGAGCCGCCCGACCTGGCCCTGCCGGGGCTCACGGTCGAGCCCATCGATGTCGGCCTCGACGTCGCCCGTTACGACCTGCACCTGAGCCTTTCGGAGGAGTTCGACCCCGTCGACGACGCGCCTCACGGGATGGCGGCCTCCTTCGGCTTCGCGACCGACATCTTCGACTCGGCCACGGTGCAGCTTCTCGCGGACCGCTTCCTCCGCATTGCCGAGGAAGTCGTCTCCTCGCCTTCGACACGGGTCGGGGAGATCGAGCTTCTGTCCCCTGGCGAGCGCCGGGAGTTGCTGTCGGTGTCAGGTGGGCCGGGGGTTGCGGGGCGGGTGCTGCCGGAGTTGTTGGCGGCGTGGGCGGCACGCGATCCGGGCGCGGTGGCGGTGGTGTGCGGCGACCGGCGTTGGACGTATCAGGAGCTGGACGAGCAGTCGAACCGATTGGCGCGGTGGCTGATCCGTCACGGAGTGGGTCCGGAGTCGGGGGTGGCGGCGGCACTGCCGCGGTCGCTGGAGTCGGTGTCGACGGCGTGGGCGGTCGCGAAGTCCGGTGCGGCGTTCGTGCCGGTGGATCCGTTGTATCCGGTTGGCCGGATCGAGCACATGTTGTCGGATTCGGCTGTGACGGTGGGTGTCACGGTCGCAGAGTGGCGGGACCGCTTGCCGGGGTCCGCGCGCTGGCTTGTACTCGATGATCCGGCGGTCGAGGCGGAAGTGGCGGGGTGTTCCGCGGCCGCGGTGACCGCCGGCGAACGGACCGCTGCGCTGTCTCCTGACCATCCGGCGTACGTCATCTACACGTCGGGGTCGACGGGAGTCCCGAAGGGTGTGATGGTGACGCATCGAGGGTTGGCCAATCTGGTGACGGAGCAGTGCGCACGGCTCGCGGCGGGCCCCGATGCGCGGATACTGCACGCTGCGTCGCCGAGTTTCGATGCGGCGGTGTTCGAGCAGATGATGGCCTTCGGTTCGGGCGCGCGGCTGGTGATCTCCCCGCCGACCCTGTACGGAGGCGAGGGGCTGGTGCAGTTGCTCGACGCCGAGGGCGTGACTCACGCCGTGCTCACCCCCACTTTGCTGGCATCGTTGGACGTGCCCGCGACGACCCCGAGCTCCACGGATGCAACGGGTTTGGAGTCGCTGCGAAATCTGATGGTGGCCGGCGAAGCCTGCCCTCCAGAGTTGGTGACCCGATGGGCCCGGGGTCGGTCGATGTTGAATCTGTACGGGCCGACCGAGACGACGATCTGGGCGAATGTCAGTGCGCGCATGACGCCGGGTGATCGGGTGACGGTTGGTGGTCCGATTCGTGGTGTGGGGGAGTGTGTGTTGGATGGGTGGTTGCGGCCGGTTCCGGTGGGGGTGGTGGGGGAGTTGTATTTGGCTG
>NZ_RKLP01000011.1 GCF_004011865.1 Prescottella agglutinans
CCGCCCCCTCGGCGTGGATCGCGTCGGTGAGCCTGCGCAGACCCGGCACCACCTCCGGCCGCATCCACAGCTGACCGCGCTCGGTACGCCCCTCGGGCTGCACCGCGCAGTACGCCACGGTCGTCATACCGACCCCACCCGCAGCGGGCCGGCGATGGAAGTCGATCAACGCGTCGGTGACCAGCGCCTGCGGGGTCCGCCCCTCGAACGTCGCGGACTTGATGATGCGGTTACGCAACGTGATCGGACCCAACTTGGCCGGTTCCAGTACATCGGGATGAGTGGGGCTCATGGTCTGCTCTCCGGGTGGCGGTGATCGGGGTTGGTCAGTGCCGCGGGCAGAAGACCTGGATCCCAGCCGGCACGTGTGTTACAAAATATGAATGCAGAATTTCAATTCGGCGGGTGATTCTAAGCACACTTCGCCCAACGCCTCAAGGGTCGGCCGCGGCGAATCCGGTACCCGGACCTCGGTCGATCGGAAGTCACCGCCGACCGAGCGGGTCGTCCAGATCCTCAACCTGCTGGCAGACGCGCCGCGCGAACGGCTCACGCTCACACAGGTCTCGGCTGCTCTCGGCCTGAACAAACCCACCTGTCTGGGTATCCTCACCGCGCTCACGGATGCGGAATTCGTCACTCGAGACGACGCGAAGTCGTACGGACTCGGCCCCGCGCTGTTACGCCTCGGGTCGGCCGCCGAATCCGGCCTTGCCAACCTCGATCTGGTTCGCCCGCTCATCACCGATCTGCACGACCGCCTGGGTGTCAGC
Organism: Prescottella agglutinans; assembly: GCF_004011865.1. Lineage (GTDB taxonomy): Bacteria > Actinomycetota > Actinomycetes > Mycobacteriales > Mycobacteriaceae > Prescottella > Prescottella agglutinans. The sequence goes on from NZ_RKLP01000011.1 coordinate 774, forward strand.
TGCGTCCTCAGCGCCGTCCACGAGGGCCAGATCGTGATTCTCGACAGGCTCGGCGCTGCCATGATCGGCGACCGCCGTGACCTCGTCGGCGAAAGACTGCCGCTGGCTCCGCCCCTGGGGCTGGTGAACATCGCATGGGAGCACGACGCTGTGGTCGATGCGTGGCTCGGCCGGCCGTCACTGATCCCCCTCGCGACTGGCGACGAAAAGGTCCGCGCGATCATCGCCGATGGACGCCAGCGCGGCTACATCATCGAATGCCTACCCACGTCGAGCACCTCGACCGTCGTGCTCGCCAGCCTCCTGTCCTCAGGAATGCCGCAGCGAGTCATCGACGAACTCTGCCGACACCTCCCCGCGACCGACTGGTCCGAGTACCTCGCCACGATCCCACGCGATGCGACCACCACCCCGGTCGCTCACATCAGTGCCCCCATCTTCGATCGGCACGGCGCCCAGCAATACACCCTGACCCTGGTCCCCGAACGCGCCGACGCCACCCCGGCCCAATGCCGGGAGTGGACCACAGCACTCCTCGAGACGACGCGCCAGGCCACCATCGCCCTCGGCGGCCAGTAACCGAGTCTCGCTGTACCACTCGTGCACGGCGAATTCTGCAAAGTGTCTGACCCGCACCAGGCTTCGACCGGACTTCAACAACGAACACCGGGAAGGCGTCCCCGGCTCAGCGGCCAGCAGCAGCTGCAGGTTCATGGCCTACTTGTCCGAGCCACCTGGGATTCTCAAGATCTTCCACGACGCATGCCCGCCCCGACACCGTAAACGTATGACCCAGAACGAGATCGCCGAGATCGTTGGCGTCGGACGCATCGCTCTATCCGGGCGACTCTGGGTCAGGGCCAGGCCGGCCAGGAGCCAGTAGGCGGGACCACGATGGCGTGTGGGTTTCGCGTCCGTGAGCTATTGAGGCTCCGGTCCCTGTCTGCAACCGGAGGCGGACTAAGCTGCTGGGCGATGCCTGTCACTGTGCCGCGCGATCTTCCCGCCAGGGCCATCCTGGAGGCGGAGCGAATCTTTGTCATGTCCGACGAGCGTGCTGGACACCAGGATATTCGCCCTATGCGGATCGCCATCTTGAATCTGATGCCGATGAAGGTCAGCACCGAGACGCAGCTACTGCGGTTGCTCAGCAATACTCCTCTGCAGATCGAGATCACCCTGCTGCACATGGCCAGCCATGTCTCGCGTACCACCTCCGCAGAGCACCTCGAATCGTTCTACTCAACTTTCGATGACGTGGCCCACATGCACTTCGACGGCCTCATCGTCACCGGGGCGCCGATCGAGAAACTCGACTTCGAGGACGTCGACTACTGGCCGGAGATGACCAAGATCCTCGACTGGTCCCGCAGCGCCGTGCAGTCGACTCTGCACGTCTGCTGGGGTGCGCAGGCGGCCCTCTACCACCACTACGGTGTCCGCAAGCACGAAGTTCCACAGAAAATCTCCGGTGTATTCTCCCATCGAATCACTGGCGCGCGATCGCCGATCGTCACCGGGTTCGACGACGAGTTCCTAGCGCCGCACTCACGGCACACCGATGTCCACGCCGCCGACATCGAGGCCACCGGTGAGGTCGACGTGTTGGCGGTGAGCGAGGAGGCCGGAGTCTACTTGGCAGCCACCGCGGACGGCCGCCAGGTCTTCGTGACCGGTCACCCGGAATATGATGCGGACACCTTGGCACGTGAATACCGCCGCGACAGCGAGCAAGGACTGCCGGTCCCAGCTCCGGCGCACTACTTTCCCGGCGACGACCCCACCGCCATCCCACTCAACCGATGGCGCGGCCACGGGCACCTGCTGTACTCCAACTGGCTGAACTACTGCGTCTACCAGGAGACACCGTTCATTCCAGGCGAGGCCTGACCGGCTAAGCCCGTTCCCTCGGAGCTAGAGCTCTCGTGGTGACATGGGGATCTTCCTCTCAATCGGAAGACCCGACTGTCAACAACCTCCATCAGTTTTAGATCGCCGCACATCCCTCTCCCGCCTGGCACTCAGTGCCCGCCCTCCCGCTGCGCTGCTGCGGAGTGGTGGTAACTTACCCCCGCGCCATATCCACGAACCGCGAGTAGTGCAACTGGTGCGCGACGGTGATGGTGGCCGTCGGACCGCCGCGGTGCTTGCCGAGAATGATGTCGGCCTCGCCGCCGCGCGGATCGTCGCGCTCGAAGGCGTCGGGACGGTGCAGCAGCATGACCATGTCGGCGTCCTGCTCGAGCGAACCGGACTCGCGGAGGTCGGAAACCTGGGGGCGCTTGTCCGTTCGCTGCTCGGGACCACGGTTGAGCTGACAGATCGCGATCACCGGGACCTCGAGTTCCTTCGCCAGCAGCTTGAGGCTTCGGGAGAACTCCGAGACTTCCTGCTGACGGGACTCGACCTTCTTGCCCGACGACATCAGCTGCAGGTAGTCGATGACGATCAGCCGGATGTTGTGCTTCTGCTTGAGCCGGCGTGCCTTCGCGCGGATCTCCATCATCGTCAGGTTGGGGGAGTCGTCGATGAACAGCGGCGCCTCGCTGATCTCGCTCATCCGCCGCGCCAGACGCGTCCAGTCGTCGTCGGACATCTTGCCCGAGCGCATGTCCGAGAGCTTGATCTTCGCCTCCGCCGACAGCAGACGCATCACGATCTCGGTCTTGCTCATTTCCAGCGAGAAGATGACGCTCGCCATGCCGTGCTTGATGGAGCACGACCGCATGAAATCCATACCGATTGTGGAGTTGTGCGTCGGCACCATCGACCGACCGGCGAGATACAGGTGGTCGGCGTTGTCGACCTCGACGCACCGCACGGGCACGCTGTCGATCTTGCGGATGTCCACGATGTACCGCGAACCGATGCGGGCCGTGCCACCGGCAGCACGACGCTCCTTGTGCAACAGCGCCTTCCGCGGCAGACCGAAGACCTCGTCGTCCGCGCCGAACGTCAGCGTGAACGCGGTCGACGACGCTTCGGTGCGCCCGCGCACCGGCTTGGTGCTCGTTTGCACGCGGTACCCGAGGCTGACCACAAGTTCCGCGACGTCGCGGACGAGACGCTCGTTGGTCCCCGTGAACTGCACCGAGCCACCGTGGGTGACGGTGCCGTCCGTGTCGAGCAGGCCGGCCAACAGCGCCCGGCGCTGCGATTCCGAGGCACGCAGGTACTGCGTCGGAATGTGCTTGTCGCCCAGCACGCCGAGGGTGCGTAGACGGGATCGGACGCTACCGACAGTGTTCCGGCATGTCTGGCACATCCGCAGGCCGATCGACTTGCCGCCGCAGACCGGGCACGTGGGTGCCGGAACCGGCGCGGACACGAAACGGGCCTTACCGCCGCAGGATTGACCACATGTCCGCACCTCGCTGGTGAGGGGTACGAAACTCTTACCGCACACAACACAATCCCGAGCCTCGATCGGCTCTTCGGGCGCAAGCTTGAGGCTGTAGCGCATCCGAGCGGTCTCCGACGGCACGGCTACCAGTCCCTCGGCCTCGATCATCATGATGATCTCGGGGTCCGCGGTGGTGAACTGCGACGCGTCGGAGGTGCCGTCGCCCAGCCACGCGCCGAGCGTGTACGGCGGCATGAGCAGATCCTGTGCAGGCAACTGCAGCGGCTCGGTATTCGTCACCGAGTGATTGATCCGACGGTCCGCCGTCGCGCACCGCAGCGTCGTGGCGATCTCGCCCGTCGTCCGCACCTCGGCGAAGGTGCGCTGACTCTTGTATCCGTTGCGGCCGGTGGCCGCCTGCTGGGCGGAGCGCCGCGAGGCCCGCGTCTCCGTCAGCCACTGATGCTGCTCGTCGGCGACGATGACGGTGCCGTCCGAGAACTCCACCTCGTAGCAGGGCCGACCGGTCATGACGTCGGTGGCCGCCACGACGGTGGTGGGCTTGCCGTGCGCGTCGATCAGCTGATCGCCGACGCCGACCTCGCCCATCGTGGTCCAGCCGGTCGGCGTGGCCAGCGGGGTGTCGAGGGCGAGGGCCTTACCGACACCGGGCCGCGCCGCCACGATGATCATCTGACCGGCATGGAGGCCGTTGGTGATCTCGTCGAGCTCGCTGAAACCGGTGGGCACGCCGAGCGAGATGCCGCCGCGGCTGGCGATGGAGTCGATCTCGTCCATCGTGGGCTGCAGCAGCTCCTCGAGCGGCATGAAGTCCTCGGTGGTGCGGCGCTCGGTGACCTCGAAGATCTCGGCCTGCGCCCGGTCGACCACCGCGGCGACGTCCTGACCGTCCGCGCCGGAGTAGCCGTACTGGACGATGCGGGTGCCGGCGTCGACGAGGCGGCGCAGCACCGACTTCTCCGCGACGATCTCCGCGTAGAAGGCGGCGTTCGCGGCGGTGGGGACCGTCTGGGTGAGCGTCACCAGGTAGGGGGCGCCGCCGATGCGACGCAGTTCGCCGCGGCGGTCGAGTTCCGCCGACACCGTGACCGGGTCGGCCGGCTCGCCGCGGCTGTACAGGTCGAGGATCGCGTCGTACACCGACTGGTGGGCGGGGCGGTAGAAGTCGCCGGGCCGCAGCACCTCGAGGACGTCGGCGATCGCGTCCTTGCTCAGCAGCATGCCGCCGAGCACCGACTGCTCCGCGACCATGTCGTGCGGAGGCTGCCGCCCGAACTCCTCGCTCGGCTCCTCCGGGGGTCCCGGGTACTCGGAATGACCACGATCATCTACAACCGCCAACGCGACCGCCCTTCCACGCGACGCCGTCCGACGTCGTCGCGCACTGCACGACGACCGGCACGGAAGACGCCTTTCACACTCTTTGTACCCGTGTACCCCGACAAAACCGTGCCGCCTCGCGGGCGGCCGAGATACATGCTCGCGACGACGTTAGGGGCCGGACAACCCAGTCACCAAACCCACCTGTGTACACAGCTGTGGATGAATTGGGGAGGTGCGAGGTCAGGATGTTAACCGCCTGGGGAAAACTGGGGACAACCTGGGGACAGATGAACATCACACTGAACAATCCCCAGGTAGACGGCAGTTTTTGATTTCACACCCCTGTGGATGGAAAGTCATTCGGCGTGTCGTTCCGGTTGACAACCCGGGCGTGTTGGGTAAACAGCCACCCAATCCAGGTATGGCACAGGTCACAGAATCGGCGCCGAGTGGCGGATCCATCCACAGCCCGTCCCCAGCAGCACGAACGGCCCCGCGGACATGAAGTCCGCGGGGCCGTTCGATCGAACGGGTCGACTAGGCGGCGACGACGTTCAGGTGGAACTTGGCGGCAACCTCGGGATGCAGGTTGACCACGATGAGGTGCTTGCCGGTGGCCTTGATGTGGGCCTTCGGCAGCTCCAGGTTGCGCTTGTCGACGACCGGGCCGCCGGCAGCCTTGATGGCGCCTGCAACGTCGGCCGCGGTGACGGAACCGAACAGCTTGCCCGAGTCACCAGCGGTCTTCACCGACAGCGACACACCCTCGAGACCCTCGATGGCAGCCTTGAGCTCCTTGGCGTGATCGAGACCACGGACCGCGCGCGCCTCCTGGGCGCGACGGATGCCCTCGACCTGCTTTTCGGCGCCACGGGTGGCGACGATGGCCAGGCCGCGCGGGAGCAGGTAGTTACGGCCGTAGCCGTCCTTGACCTCAACGGTGTCGCCAGGCGCACCGAGGTTGTCCACGTCAGCGGTGAGGATCAGCTTCATGTCGTCCCTCCCTTTCCTTAGCGGGCCGTCGAGACGTAAGGCAGCAGGGCCACCTCACGCGAGTTCTTCACGGCGACCGCGATGTCCCGCTGGTGCTGGACGCAGTTGCCGGTGACACGGCGGGCGCGGATCTTGCCGCGGTCGCTGACGTACTTACGCAGCAGCGTCGTGTCCTTGTAGTCGATCTGCGTGTTCTTTTCCTTGCAGAACGTGCAGACCTTCTTCTTCATAACCTTGTCGCGCAGCGGCGGCTTCGGCATGTCTATCTCCGTTTTCTGGATGTTCCGATTCGATACGGATCAGAACGGCGGTTCGTCGTCCGAGCCCTGGGAGCCTCCGAAGGAGCCCGCCTGCGGCGCGCTGCCCCACGGATCGTCTCCGCCCTGGCTGTAGTTGGACGCCGGACGTCCGCCGCCGGATCCGCCGGAAGAACCACCGAAGCCACCACCGCCACCGCCTCCGCGGTTGGCCTTGTTGACCTTGGCAGTGGCGTAGCGGAGCGAGGGGCCGATCTCGTCGACCTCGAGCTCCACGACAGTGCGCTTCTCGCCCTCACGGGTCTCGTACGAGCGCTGCTTGAGCCGTCCGCTCACGATCACTCGCGAGCCGCGGGTCAAGCTCTCCGCGACGTTCTCCGCAGCCTCGCGCCAGATGTTGCAGCGCAAGAACAGCGCTTCGCCGTCCTTCCACTCGTTCGTCTGACGGTCGAAGGTGCGGGGCGTGGACGCGACGGTGAAGTTCGCGACCGCGGCACCCGCGGGGGTGAAACGAAGCTCGGGATCAGCCGTCAGGTTTCCGATGACGGTGATTACGGTGTCGCCTGCCATGTGGTTCCTCCTGCTGTGTGTGGAGTTCCTGTTGGTCCAGAGCCTAGGTGCTGGTACCGACTACCAGCGGCCGTGCCCGGATCAGACGGGAATCACTTGCCGTGGCGCAGGACCTTCGTACGCAGCACCGACTCGTTCAGACCCAGCTGACGGTCGAGCTCCTTGACGGTGGCCGGCTCGGCGGTGATGTCGATGACCGCGTAGATGCCTTCAGCGTTCTTGGCGATCTCGAACGCGAGACGACGCTTGCCCCAGACATCGACCTTGTCGACACTGCCGCCGTCCTTACGGACGACATTGAGGAACGTATCCAGCGACGGGGCGACAGTGCGCTCGTCCAGGCTGGGGTCGAGGATGACCATCAATTCGTAATGACGCATAAGACCTCATCACCTCCTATGGACTGTGAAACGGCCACGGACTGTCCGTGGCAGGAGGGTCGTTGCGTCAGCAACCTTTGCAGGGTACACGAGTGGCCTGTGACCTGGGAAATTGATCTGTGGGCGTGCCTCCGGCAGCCGCCGATCCCACATCGGCCCCGGATCGCCTTACGCTGGAATGCATGCGGACGGCGACCGGCTTCCGAGCCGGAACGATGGTCACGATCCTCACCGCCTGCCTGCTCACCCTCGTGTTCGCGTACCTGGACAAGGCCCGCTGCGCCGGTCCGCCGTTCGCCGCCGACGGCCGCAGCCTGATCTTCGACCGGATCCGGGACCGCGACGTCTGCTACTCCGACATCCAGTTCCTGTGGCTGGGCCGCGGCATCGACCAGCACCTGTTCCCGTACACCGGCGGGATCACCGGCGACGGCCTGCTCGTCCCGGGCACCGTCGAATACCCGGTGCTGAGCGGGCTCCTGATGTGGATCGGCGGCCTCGGCGCGCACACCGACGCCGCCTTCCTGCTGCACTCGGCGCTGCTGCTGGCGCCGTTCGGGCTGCTCACCGCCTGGCTGCTGGGCCGGCTCGCCGGCCGGGCGGCGCTGCTGTGGGCGGCCGCGCCGCCACTGGTGATGTACGGCTTCCACAACTGGGACCTGCCGGTGGTCGCGACGTCGGTCGGCGCGATCGCGGTGATGGCGTCGCAGCGGTGGTCGCTGCGCACCCGCGGGACGCTGGCCGCGGTCCTGCTCGGCGCCGGGTTCTGCCTCAAGCTCTATCCCGGCCTGTTCGTGCTGCCGCTGGCGCTGTACGTCCTCACCGCCGGACGCCCGCGGGGCCGCCTCGACGTCCGCGGTGCGGCCGCGGTGATCGCGGCCGCCACCGGGACGGTGGTGGCGATCAACCTGCCGTTCGCGCTCGCCGACTACCCCGGCTGGCGCGCGTCGTTCACGTTCCAACTGCAGCGGCAGGCCGATCTCACCAGCAACAGCATCTGGTACTGGGGGCTGCGGCCACTGATGGGCGGCGGCCGTCAGGGCTCCGACGCCTACCACCACCTCGTCGGCATCGCCTCGCCGGTGCTGCTGTTCGCGGCGCTCGGTCTCGCACTGTGGCTGGGCTGGAGGCGATTCGAACGGGAGGGCGTCTACCCGTGGATCGGGGTCAGCGGCGCGATGCTGTGCGCGTTCGTACTGCTGCACAAGGTGCACTCGCCGCAGTACACGCTGTGGCTGATCCCGTTCCTCGTCCTGCTGCGCGTGCCCTGGTCGCTCGTCGGCGCCTACCTCGCGGCCGACCTGACCCTCGGCATCGGCGTGTTCCGCTGGTTCGACGCGCTCACCCGATCCGACGCCGCCACAGCCGAATTCGTCGTCAAGCTCGGCGTGTGGAGCCAAGCCGTGCTCCTCGTGACGTTCTTCGTCCTGCTGCTGCGGGTGCCGTTGCGCCGCACCGTCGACGCGCCGGCGTCTGCGGCGCAGCGGTCACCCTCCGACGCGCGCCTTCTCGTCGGGCGCACCGGCTGACGCCCGTTCCGGGATCTTCGGTCGCAGCCACGCCGGCAACCACCGCGGCGGCGCGTCCTCGGCCTGGTCGAGGACGCCGCCGGCGGGATCGTCGATGAAACCGAATCGCACCAGGTCCTCCGACGGCCGGTAGATCTGCCGCAACACCAGCACGCACAGCATGACGACGGCGAGGTCCCGGATCAGGACGGTCCCGGTGAACCACACCTCGGGCAGGCCCTTGTTCGAGACGCCGAGGTAGTACATCATCCGCGGCACCCAGACGAGGGCGTCGATCGTCATCCACGCCAGCAGGATCCGACGGTGGGGGAGGGCCAGGACCGCGAGCGGGACCAGCCACAGCGAGTACTGCGGGCTCCACACCTTGTTGGTGAGCAGGAACCCGGCGACCAGCAGGAAGCACAGTTGCGCCACCCGCGGGCGCCGCGGGGCCGTCAGCGCGACGTAACCGATGCCGACGCAGACTGCGGCGAACAGCAGAAACGACACGGTGTTCAGCACGCTCGGCGACTCGCCGGGTGCCAGCGGACCGTCGAACCCGGCCCATCCGGTGAACGACGCGATCACGTTGTAGATCGAGTCGGGATCCGCCCCGCGCTCGGAGTTGAGCCGGAAGAACTCCGCCCAGCCGCGCGGAAACAGCAGCGCGATCGGCAGATTCACCACCAGCCATGCGGCCAGCGCGGCGAGCGTGGACTGCCACCACGCCCGCATCTTCCCGGCCCGCAGGCACAGCACCAGCAGCGGGCCGAGCAGCAGCAGCGGATACATCTTCGCGGCGCCGCCGAGGCCGAGCAGGACGCCCGCCAGCACCGGGCGTTTCCGCGCCCAGGCCAGCAGGCCGCCGGCCGCGAAGGCGGTCGCCAGCGGGTCGAAGTTGGTGAAGGCGTGCACGATCACCAGCGGCGAGCACGCGACGAGCGCGGCGTCCCACACGCGCCTACCGGCCAGCAGCGCGCTCGCCCACACCGTCACCAGCCACGCCATCGCCAGACCGAACGCGACGACGTTGAAGTAGATGACCACCTGCAGGCCGCCGGGCAGCCACGGCGTCGCGTGCCACGCCTTCGCGACCACCATGGAGCCGTACTGGTACAGCCCCGACAGCACCGGGTACTCCATGTAGCGGCGCTGCACCGAGCCGTCGGATCTGGACTCTTCCCACCACTTCTTGTACGGGAAGGCACCCTCGTCGAGGTGCTCGGCGCCGTAGAGCGGGACGGTGTCGGAGTAACACATCGCGACGTACTGACGGTTGCCGCCCCAGTCCAGTCCGAGGGCGCCGTTGGCGCCCACCGGGCCCTGCTGGATGCAACCCGCCTTGCTGAACCAGCCGAGGCTCAGGAACACCACGGCCAGCAGCAGGATCACCCGCATCGGCGTGAAGAAGCGGGTCCGGCCGATCAGCGCGTGCCGACCGACCGGACCACCGATCGTGGACGTCAGCCGCGCGGTCAGCGGATCCGTGTGGCCCGGCACGTCCCGCCAGTCCGCGGACCGGCGATCGGCGGCGAGCGGTGCCGGTGACACCAGCTCGACGCCGTCGCGGGTTTCTGTGCTGCCCGTTGTGTTGTCGGCCACTCCGCGAGGCTACCGGGAACGGTTACCCGGCGGGCACGGGCTGCGGGGCGAACCGCAGCTGGCCCTGACCCTGCCCCTGGCCCTGGCCGGTCGGCGGCTCGTCCGGCTCCGTGGTGGACGAGTCCGGTGTGTCCGTCGGCGACGACGGGGTGGTCCGGCCCGGCACGACGCCCGGAATCGGGATCGTCACGCCCGGCAGGATCTCCACGTTGGTCGTGGTGATCTCGATCGGCGGGAGTGTCGTGGTCGACTGCCCGGAGCTCGACGGGGCCGCCGACGTCGTCTTCGGCGCGGCCGGTGCCGAGTACTCCGGCACACCGGCCTGACCGGCGATGGGATCGGGCGTCGGGAACTTCTCGATGTCGGTGCCCTTCAGCGCGCCGTCCATCGTGGCCTTCCAGATGTCCGACGGCAGACCCGAACCGTAGATCATTCCGCCGTAGCTGTTCTCCAGCGGCAGACCCTCCTCGGTGCCGACCCAGACCGCCGTCGACAGCGACGGGGTGAATCCGACCATCCAGGCGTCCTTGTTGGAGCCGGTGTCGCCGAGCTGTGCGGTACCGGTCTTCGACGCCGACGGGCGTCCCCCGGCCAGCCCGTGCCCGCGCGAGTACGCGGCGATCGGGGTCATCGCGGCGGTGGTGTTGTCGGCCACGGCGGCGTCGATGCGGTCCTCACCGACCGGCGTGCCGCGGTCGAGCAGGACGGTGCCGTCGGAGGTGACGACCTTCTGCACGAAGTACGGCTCGTGGTACGTGCCCGATGCGGCCAGCGTCGCGTACGAGGACGCCATGTCGAGCGGCCGCGACTGGTACTGGCCCAGCACGATGCCGTTGTTGGGGCCGACGCCGCCCGGCTCTGTGAGCGTCTCGCCGACGCCGGGGAGCTTCTCGGGGATGCCGGCCTTGTGGGCCATGTCGGCGATGGCCTGCGGGCCGTCGTCCATCTGCAGCATCTGCCGGTAGAAGCTCGTGTTCAGAGACCGCTTGAGCGCCTCGGCGATGGTGCACGTGCCGCAGGACTCGCCCTCGACGTTGCCGATCGAGATGCCGTTGACCGTGAGCGGGCCGCTGTCGTACATCTGCGACAGCGGGATGCCCTGGTCCAGCGCGGCCGCGAGGCCGAACACCTTGAACGACGAGCCGGTCTGCAGGGCGGCCTGCGCGAAGTCGTAGCCGGTGCCGTCCTCACCGCCGTAGTAGGCGCGGACGGCGCCGGTGTGCGGGTCGACCGACACGACCGCGGTCCGCAGCTCCGACGGCTCGCCGTCCATGTACTTCTCGACAGCGTCGAGCGCCGCCTGCTGCGCCTGCGGGTCGATCGTCGTGGTGATCTGCAGGCCCTCGGTGTTGAGGTCCTGCTCGCTGATGCCCGCCGCCGACAATTCCTGCAGGACCTGCTGCTTGATCAGGCCCTCGGGACCGCCGCCGCCGGTGCCGTTGTCCATCTCCGCGATTGGGACGACCGGCGGGAACTGCTGCGCGGCGCGGTCGGTGGAGCTGAGTGTGCCGCTGTCGACCATGCCGTCGAGGACGTAGTTCCAGCGCGTCTCCGCGCCCGTCGGGTTGGATTCCGGGTCGAGGTTGGACGGCTGCTGGATGATTGCCGCCAACATGGCGCCCTCTGCGACAGTCAGTTCCTCGACCGGCTTGCCGTAGTACGCATCGGCGGCGGCGGCGATGCCGTAGGCACCGCGGCCGAAGTAGATGGTGTTGAGGTACGCGGCCAGGATCTCGTCCTTCGACCACTCGCGGGCCATCTTCGACGAGATGACCAGCTCCTTCATCTTGCGGGTGAGGGAGCGCTCGGAGCCGACCAACGCGTTCTTGACGTACTGCTGGGTGATGGTCGAGCCACCGCCGGCGCTCTCCCGGCCGAGCACGTTGTCACGCGCGGCGCGGGCGAAGCCGCTGATCGAGAAGCCGGGGTTGGAGTAGAACTTGCGGTCCTCGGCCGCGAGCACGGCGTTGCGCACGTGCACCGGGATCTGGTCGATCGAGACCTCGGTGCGATTGCCCTCCGGCGGCACGATCCGGGTGATCTCCGTCGACCCGTCCGAGGCGAGGACCGTCGCGACCTGGTTGGACTTCATATCGCCCGGCTTCGGGACGTCCGCGGCCACGTACGCGACCATGAACGTCAGCATCGGCACGATCAGGCCCAACGCGACGACCGCGTACGCGGTGCGGCGCGCGATCTTCCACTTGCTGGACTTGGCCTTCTTCTTCGGCGGCTTCGGCGGCTCACCACCGGATCCACCGCCGGGCTTGCGGCCGGTGGGCGGCGGGCCGGCCGGCGGACGGCCACCCGGACCGCGTCCTCCACCCTGCGCCGGACGTGCGCCCCCTGGGGCGGGCGCCCCCTGCTGGGGCCGACCACCCTGCGGCGGACGGCCACCCTGCCCCTGCGGCGGACGACCACCCTGCGGTGGGCGGCCACCCTGGCCCTGCGGCGGACGTCCGCCCTGACCCGGCACGGGTCCGGGGCGGCCTGCCGGCGGCGGGCCGGGGTTGCGACGAGGAGCCGGGCCCCCCATGGGACGGCCGGGCTGCTGCCCGGCCGGTCGTCCACTCTGCTGGGGCCCGCTGGGCCGGCGTGGTCCTGTGGGACGGCCGTCCTGCGGGTTGTTGGGGGAACTCACGTACGAATCTCCAGTAGTCGGGTGACTGCGGGCAGTCCTCGGTGACGTCGTGCTGTGGGCACAGCTTTCGGCTTCCTACTACTCACTCGCGGTGCGGCGGCGGGGAGAACGGGCCGAGGAGGTTCTCCTCGGCCGCTTCGGCGCCGGCACCGCACCGAGAACGTAGGACTGGACCAGATGGTTCCAGCTGCATGTGCGGCACACCTCGACCACGTGCACCGAGAATTCCTCCTCGGTTGCGGCCAGACGAACCAGTTCCTCGGGTGTCCGCGCCGAGCCCGACACCGGGCCCAGCTTGTCGCCGAAGACCCAGGACACGATGGTCAGTTCTTCCTTGCGACAGATCGGGCACATGACCTCGCTGCGGCGGCCGTGGAACTTCGCCGCACGCAGCAGGTACGGGCTCGCATCGCAGACCTCGCTCACGCCGGTCCGCCCCGAGTAGACCTCGGCGAGCAGGGACCGGCGCTGCAGCGCGTAGTCCACGACCTGCCGCTGTATCCGCACGGAGACCAGAGTACGTGCGTCGCCCGCCGACCGGGTGGGGTGGGAGTACGTGCACGTGGGGACCGACACAAGGTCTTGACACGTCGCAACTGGATCGGTTCGGACGCGGACGGTCGACATTCCGAACGGTTTCCTAGGATCGAGTGCGTGCCCGAGCAGGTTTCCCCCAGAACTCGCGCGCGCGACATCGACCGCGCCCAGACGTGCGGGCTCCTCGACGCCGGATACGGCGAAGGACAGCTCGACCCGACCGAATACGAGGCCCGGACCACGGCGGCCATGAAGGCCAAGACGCTCGGGGAACTCGACGCCTTGGTCTCGGACCTCCAGATTCCCGACCATCTCGTCGAGGCGGCCCGTGCTTCGGCAGCGGCGCCTCGACGGCGCGTTCCTGCACGCGGCGTGGCCGCCGGTGTCGCCGCGGCCGCGGTGATCGTCGGAATTGTGGTCTTGGTCACCCGCGAAGACGAACCCGCGCCCGAACCCGCCGAGGTTGTCGCCGCCCAGCAGGCTCCGGCGCCCGCGCCGATCCCGGCGGGCGAGCCGCAGCCGATGGTGATCGAGCCGATCGATACGGCGACCGCCGACGGGATCGCGGAGTTCCTGCGGCTGTTCCAGGCCAAGTTCGGCGATCAGGTCGTCGACGACCTGTACCTCGAACAGCGCCACGCCTCGTTCCAACGGATGCTTCCCGAGCAGCCGCATCGCGTCCAGCGTTGGGACTTCTACCGCGGTTTCGATCCGAGCGGTTCGCCGAGCTCCCGTTCGTCGGATACGGCGACGGTCGACCTCGCCGGCATCGAGATCGACCGGCTCGGGGACCTGATCCGGGAGGCGCCGTCCCTGGTGGGACTGCCGGCCGGACGGATCGACTACATCATCGTCCGCCCCGATCCGATCACCGCCGAACCCGAGATCGGCATCTACGTCGAGGATCCCGCGCTGCGCTCCGGCTACCTCTATGCGACGTTCGACGGTCGGGTCACCCACACGTCCGCCCCGACGCCCGAGGGAGGCTGACCGTGTCCGGCGCTCGTCGCCCGATCGCCGACTCGATGCGGCTGCGGGCCCGCGACTCCGACCGCGACGCTGTGCTGAAGGTGCTGGACGCCGCCTTCGCGAACGGTCAGCTGTCCGAGGTCGAGCACGAAGGCCGCCTCGAGTCCGCTGCGGCGGCACGCACCCTCGCGGATCTCGACGGGCTCGTGCGTGACCTGCAGATTCCGAGCGAACTGCAGGACTCGGTGCCCACCCCGCCGCGGGATCGGAGCGTGCGCTGGATCGCCGCCCTCGCCGCGGTGGCAGCCCTCGTGGTCGGAGGCGTCGTGGTCGCGTCCGGGCTGTCGGACTCGGGCAGCTCGGGCGACTCGGTGTCGTCGTCCGACACCGCGGCGAGTTCCGCGGACCTGACCACCGCTGCCGGACTCGGCCGACTGCTCGACGAGATCCCTCAGAAGTTCGGGGACTCCGTCGTCGACGAGCTGGACGTGTATCCCGAGTTCGCACAGGTCGAGCGTCAGGTGCCCGGAAAGCCCGGGATGTCGCAGTCGTACACGTACAAGGTCGACAAGGGCGAGGCACGGTTCGAGGAATCCGGTACTCCCTCGCCGCGAAGCGACAGCGAAGTACCGGTCGATCTGGCGCCCCTGCGCCCGAACGTGCCCACATTGATCGGCCTGCTCTACGGCGCCGATCGCACACTCGCCGTCGCCGATCCGACATCCACGCACATCTCGATCGAACAGGGCGAGCAGAGCCCGGAGGCCGAGATCTACCTGACCAACGCGGAACAGGGCACGAGCGGCTTCCTCACCATGGGTTTCGACGGCGAGGTCCGGGCCGTCCGCCGCGCCGACCGGTAGGCAACTCACGCCGATCTTCTCCGCCCGTGCGGGCCGCCGGTTCGGACGTGGTTGCTCGACATTCCGACCGGTTTCCTAGGATCACGGGCGTGTCCGGCCCCGCCTCTGTCAAAGCCCGCGCGCGCGACATCGATCGCGCCGAGACGTGTGGACTGCTGGACGCCGGGTACGGCGAGGGGCAACTCGACCCCGCCGAGTATCAGGCCCGAACCGCGCAGGCCATGCAGGCCAAGACGCTCGGGGAGCTCGCCGCCCTCGTCGCCGACCTGCAGATTCCCGAGCATCTCGTCCAAGCCGTGCGGGAGTCCGCGCCGGCACCCCGCAATCGTCTCCCGCGTAGCGCCGTGGCAGCGATCGCGGTCGCGGTCGCGGCGATCTGCGGGACGGTGATCTACACGAGTCGAGGCGACGACGCGGCCCCGGGCGCGACCGTCGCGGCCGCACCAGCCCCGGCCACAGCGCCGGTCGCCCCCGGCGAGCCGGAGCCGATCGTGGTCGAGGCGTACGACCCCGTTTCCCCCGACGGAATCCGCGACTTCCTGCGCCAGTACCAGGAGAAGTTCGGCGACCTCCAGGTGGACGACGTGATCTTCTACCCGACCTACGTGTTCCTCGCGCGGGCGGTTCCGGACCAACCGCATCGCGCGCAGGACTGGAGCTTCCGGGGCGGCTTCTCGAAGTCGCGGGGACTGGAGTCACGTTCCCTCGACACCGTCACGGTCGACCTCGCGGCACTCGACGTCGACCGACTCGCCGAGGTGCTCGCGACCGGACCCGGCCGTGTCGGCCTTCTGTCCGCCAAGGTGGAGCACATCTTCGTGCGCCCGGATTCGACCGACGACGTTCTCGTGTCGGTCCTGTTCGAGGACCAGGAGGAACGGACGGGCATGATCGACACCAGGATGGACGGCACCGTCGTCGACGTCTCGCCGGCCGAGGGGCGGTGAGCATGCCGAACCGGCGCAGCTTCGGGAAACCCGTGACGCAGATTCGCGCCCGCGACGTCGACCGCACCGCGGTGCGAGAGGCACTCGACTCGGCCTTCTCCGACGGCCAACTCTCACAGACCGAACACCGGAATCGGGTGGGGGCCGCCCGGTCGGCGCGCACCCTGGACGACCTCGATCGACTCGTCCGTGACCTGCAGGCGCCGCCCACACTGAGCGACACCGTCGCGTCGCAGCCGCCGCCACCGAGCACCCGCTGGATCGTCGCGGTGGCGGCCGCCGTCGTCGCAGTGTGCGGGATCGTGGTGGTCACCTCGGATCGGGATGTTGCCGGTCCGGCCGGCGCGGCACCCGCCACCGAGTTGATGACCGCGGCGGGGTTCGGGCAGATGCTCGACGACATCGCCCGGGGCCTGGGCGGCTCGCAGGTCGACCAGCTGACCGTCTACCCCGAGTACGCGTCGATCTCGCGCCCGGTGCCCGGGGCGCCCGGTAGCGAGCAGTCGTACACGTACGAGGACGGAAAGCTCACGGACGACGGCAGGTCACCCGGTCGCACCGAGGGCGTGCCCGTCGACCTGGCCGAGTTGCGTCCCAACGTTCCCCGACTGATCGGGCTGCTGTACGGCGCCGATCGCACACTCCGGGTGAGCGACCCGACCCAGATCTTCCTGGACGCGAAGCGCGGCGACGACGGGCCGGTCGTGAACATCCACCTGAAGAACGAGACCTCGGGCGCCAGTGGCTTCCTGACGGTCGGTTTCGACGGCGCCGTCCGCAGCGTCTACCGATCCGACCAGTAGGTCTCCGACCAGCAATTTCGCGGAACAGTGTGCCCGAATATATCGGTGCGATATAGTTGGCAATCGCATCTATCGGTTATGTTCGGGACACTCAGGGGGTGTGATCATGCTCGAGCTGGCAATTCTCGGGCTGCTCCTCGAGTCACCCATGCACGGATACGAGCTGCGCAAGCGGCTCACCGGGCTGCTCGGTGCGTTCCGCGCCTTCTCCTACGGTTCGCTGTACCCGACGCTGCGGCGCATGCAGTCGGACGGGTTGATCGTCGAGGGCGAGAACGAGGACGGCACCGTCAAGCGGCGGGCACGTCGCGTGTACGAGCTGACCCCCGCCGGCCGGAAGCGCTTCTCCGAGCTGGTGGCGGACACGGGGCCCCAGAACTACACCGACGACGGGTTCGGCGTGCACCTTGCCTTCTTCAGCCGCACCCCCGCCGAGGCGCGGATGCGAATTCTGGAAGGCAGGCGACGTCAGGTCGAGGAGCGCCGGGAAAGCCTCCGCGACGCCATCGGGCGGGCCACCGGGTCGCTCGACCGTTACACCCGCCAGCTCCATCAGCTCGGTCTCGAGTCGAGCGAACGGGAAGTGCGGTGGCTGAACGAGCTGATCGCCGCCGAACAATCATCAACAGCAACAGCACCCAAGAAAAAAGAAGGAGAACCCGACCATGGGTGAGAACAGCACCGCGGTGCGCGTAGCCATTGTGGGCGTGGGTAACTGTGCCTCGTCCCTGGTCCAGGGCGTGCAGTACTACAAGGACGCCGACGAGAACTCCACCGTCCCCGGCCTGATGCACGTCAAGTTCGGCCAGTACCACGTCCGCGACGTCAACTTCGTCGCCGCGTTCGACGTCGACGCCAAGAAGGTCGGGTTCGACCTGTCCGAGGCGATCAACGCCAGCGAGAACAACACCATCAAGATCGCCGACGTCCCGCCGCTGAACGTCCCCGTCCTGCGCGGCCCGACGCTCGACGGCATCGGCAAGTACTACGCCCAGACCATCGAGGTCTCCGACGCCGAGCCCGTCGACGTCGTGAAGGCCCTCGAGGACGCCGAGGTCGACGTCCTCGTGTCCTACCTGCCGGTGGGCTCGGAAGAGGCCGACAAGTTCTACGCGCAGTGCTGCATCGACGCCGGTGTCGCGTTCGTGAACGCGCTGCCCGTCTTCATCGCCTCCGACCCGGAGTGGGCCGACAAGTTCCGCGCGGCCGGTGTCCCGATCGTCGGCGACGACATCAAGAGCCAGGTCGGCGCCACCATCACGCACCGCGTGATGGCGAAGCTGTTCGAGGACCGCGGCGTGGTGCTGGATCGCACCTACCAGCTGAACGTCGGCGGCAACATGGACTTCAAGAACATGCTCGAGCGTGAGCGTCTGGAGTCCAAGAAGGTCTCCAAGACGCAGGCTGTGACGTCGAACCTGAACGGCCCGCTGTCCGGCAAGGTCCACGACCGCAACGTCCACATCGGTCCCTCGGACTACGTCGAGTGGCTCGACGACCGCAAGTGGGCGTACGTCCGCCTCGAGGGTCGCGCGTTCGGTGACGCCCCGCTGAACCTGGAGTACAAGCTCGAGGTCTGGGACTCCCCGAACTCGGCCGGCATCATCATCGACGCCATCCGCGCCGCGAAGATCGCCAAGGACCGCGGCCTCGGTGGCCCGATCCTGCCGGCGTCGGCGTACCTGATGAAGTCCCCGCCGGTCCAGATGGCCGACGACAAGGCTCGCGCCGAGCTCGAGGCCTTCATCATCGAGGCCTGAGTCTCTGCTTGAACCTCCTGTGGCGGTGGTCGATTCGTTCGACCACCGCCACAGGTGTCTTCGGGGGAAGCCTCTCCGGATAATCGGTGGTCGAGTGAATCCTCCGGTGCTACGGTGGCTTTCGTGGGCACTCTGAATCACTAGATCGGGACGCCGCGTCGAGCTTGCTCCGCGGCGGGTCCTGAGCGCGCGGACATCGGCACCCGGCTCGGCCGGGTCGATTGCGCGAGGGCACCTTTCCCCCGATCTCCCGGACACGTTCCGGGCGCAAGGAGCACGCCCATGCCCGTCTCCGAATTCTCCCTACGCTCCGTCTCGAAGCGCTACGGCGACCGCGTCGTCCTCGACGGTGTCGACCTGTCGATCCCGCCGGGCACGAAGGTCGGCGTCGTCGGCGACAACGGATCCGGCAAGTCGACACTGCTCGCACTCCTCGCCGGCCGCATCCACCCCGACAACGGCGAGACCCGTGTCGTCGCGGACGGCGGAATCGCTTATGCCGCACAGTCTCTGGACCTGAACGCGGGCGCGACCGTCCAGGACGCGATCGACCACGTCCTCCGTGACCTCCGCACCCTCGAGGCCCGGATCCGCGGTCTGGAGCAGCGTCTGGCCGATGCGGCCGACGACGACCTCCACGCCGCCCTGTCCGAATACACGGAGTCGACAGCGCTTTTCGAGAGCCTCGACGGGTACACCGTCGACGAGCGGGTCGATGCCGGCCTGCACGCGCTCGGGCTGCCGCATCTCGACCGGTCCCGGCGGGTCGGCACGCTGTCGGGTGGACAGCAGGCCCGGCTCGCACTGGCCGCCGTCCTGGCGTCCAATGCCGAACTGCTCCTGCTGGACGAGCCCTCCAACGACCTGGACGACGACGCCGTCGCCTGGCTCGAGCACCGCCTGATCGACCATCGCGGCACGGTGGTGGCGGTGACCCACGATCGCGTGTTCCTCGACCGGTTGACGCCGGTGATCGTCGAGGTGGCCGGGCGGGGCGTGCGCCGCTACGGCGACGGCTACGACGGATACCTCGCGGCGAAGGCCGCCGAGCGGCGGCGACGGGTGCAGGAGTACCGGGACTGGCGTCTCGAGCTCGACCGGAGCGAACACCTCGCCCGGGCGAATGCATCACGGCTCGAAGCGATTCCCCGCAAGCAGGAGAAGGCGGGATTCGGTCACGGCGCGTTCCGGGCACGCGGACGCGATCACGGGGCGATGGGGCGGATCCGGAACGCCAAGGAGCGGATCGACCGCCTCACGCGGGATCCGGTCATGCTCCCACCGGAACCGTTGCGGTTCACGCCGGCGCTGCCGACGGCGACCGCCCCCGCGCCCGAAGGCCCGCTCGTTCGACTGTCGGGCGTGCGTGTCGGGTCGCGGCCGGCGATCCCCGACCTGGAGGTGCAGCCCGGGGGTCGCCTGCTGGTGACCGGGCCGAACGGTGCCGGAAAGACCACGCTGCTCCAGGTGATCGCCGGCGAGATCGTGCCGGACAGCGGCGAGGTGCGCGCACCGACCAGGGTCGGGTACCTGCGGCAGACCGTCGGCTCGTGGCCCGGCGCGGTGACCCTGCTCGCGGCCTACGTCGCCGAGCGGCCGGGTCATCCGGACGATGCCGCGGCGGAACTGCTCTCGCTCGGGCTGTTCGTCCCCGACGACCTGCACCGGCCGCTCGCCGAACTGTCGTACGGTCAGCGACGGCGGCTCGAGGTGGCGCTGCTCGTCACCTGCGGCGCCGATCTGCTGCTGCTGGACGAGCCGACGAACCACCTGTCACCGGCACTCGCCGAGGAACTCGAGGACGCCCTCGGCTCGTTCGACGGCACCGTCGTCGCCGTCACCCACGATCGGCGGATGCGGGGACGCTTCCACGGCGAGCACCTGGCGCTGTGATCACCAGGTCGGGGAGACGCCGTTGCTGCGCAACCAGACCTGCGGGTCCACCTGGCGGCCACTGGGATCCCAGACCTCGAAGTGCAGGTGCGGGCCGGTCGACTGGCCGCGGTTGCCGACCGTCGCGATCTGCTGACCGGCGGCGACGCGCTGGCCGACACTGACGATGTAGGTGTCGACGTGACCGTACACGGTGATGGTGCCGTCGTTGTGCTGCACGCGCACCCACTGGCCGAACCCGGAGGCCGCGCCCGCCGAGATCACCTTGCCGGCGGCGGCGGAGTAGATCGGCGTGCCGAGGCTCGCCCCGATGTCGATGCCGTTGTGGTGGCCGCCGTCACGGGGGCCGTAGCTCGAGGTCAGTACACCGGAAACCGGCTGCACCACAGAAGAATTCGACCCGAACTTGTGGACGGATCCCGCCGACTGGGCGGGCTGCGGGGACGCGGACGCGGTGGCGACGCCGAGTTGCGTCCCGCCGACGAGGAGGGATCCGGCGATGGCGACGAATGCTGCCGTCTTCAGCGAACGCCGGCGAATACCGGACTTCGACGGATCGATATTGCGAGTGGAATTGTGCGATGACTGGTGGTGCTTGCCCACGGGTGTTACCTCATTTGTGACTTGCTCATCGGCCCGAGGAGGGTTCTCCCAGGAGGCCCGTCACAAAAGAGTAACGAAGCTATATCGATCCGTCGAGTGTTATCGAATTTTTATCTTTACCCGATATAAACCGACCGGTTTCGCGAAAGGTCCAGGTCAAGCCGGTTTCGTCGGCGAACTAACGACGGCGGGGAATTCGGCTCACGCCATTTTCGCAACCACCGACAATGGCAGCACCTTCATTGCCACGGACAGCGGCGCCCACGGCCACGCCGGGACATACGCCTTGTTCGGTTCCTTCTCGATGGCCGCGGCCAGGGCCCGGCAACCGGTCTCGGTGTCGACGATGAACGGCACCTTCTTCACCTTCTCGTTGATCTCCGACCGGATGAAGCCGGGGAAGACGGTGGAGACGTCGATGCGGGTCTTCGCGAGGTCGGCCCGCATGCCCTCGCCCAGGGCCGCGACACCCGCCTTCGACGCCGCGTAGGTGGTGAGGTTGCGGGGCATCCCGCGCATCGCGCTCATCGACGAGATCAGCACCACGTGGCCCGAGTTCCGGGGGCGGAACAGCTCGAGCGCCGCCTCGCTCTGCGCGAGCGCGCCGAGGAAGTTGGTGCGGGCGGTCGCCGCGTTGGCGCGAAAGTAGCCGGTGCCCAACGGCTGTCCCTTGCCGAGGCCGGCGTTGACGATCACCCGGTCCAGGCCGCCGAGTTCCTCGTCGAACTCCCGGAACACGCCGAACACCTCGTCGTGGACGTCCACGTCGAGCTTGCGAATCGCGACGGTGATCTGCGGATGCGCGGCCAGCAGTTCGTCGCGCAGTTCCTCGAGCCGCTCGATGCGGCGGGCCGCGAGCGCGAGATTGCGTCCCCGAGAGGCGAATTCGCGGGCCATACCGCGACCGAGCCCCGAGCTGGCGCCGGTGATGAGAATGTTCCTGCGCGGCGTGCGGCTGCCCACTACTTGCCCTCCGTCATGGTGTCGATCAGTTCGTTGCAGCGGGTGTCCAGGTATCCCACGGCGATCCAGAAGTGCTCGAACGCCGGGTTGGTGGTCTGCCCGTGGTGGTAGCGGTAGTAGATCTGCTGCGCGATCACCGCGAGCCGGAACAGCCCGAAGACCTCGTAGAAGCCCCAGTTGTCGATGGGTAGACCCGTTCGCTCGCCGTAGTATTCGACGATCTCGCGGCGGGTGAGCATGCCCGGCAGGTCCGACGGCTGACGCTTGGTGGCCAGCATCATCGGGTGGTCGTCGGCCTGTACCCAGTAGGCCAGGCTCGACCCGAGGTCCATGAGCGGGTCGCCGACGGTCGCGAGTTCCCAGTCCAGCACGGCCCGCGGCGTCAGGTCGTCGCCGAGGACGACGTTGTCGAGGCGGAAGTCGCCGTGGATCACCGCCGACGCGACGTCCGCGGGTCGGTTGTCCGCGAGCCACTTCGTCACCCGCGCGAAGTCGGGAACGTTGTCGGTGCGGGCGGCCGCGTACCGCTTGGTCCAGCCCGCGACCTGCCGGGCGACGTAGCCTGTGCCGCGGCCGAACTCGTCGAGGCCCGACTGCGCCGGATCGACGGCGTGCAGTTCGATCAGCAGGTCGACCACCCGCAGGCACAGCTCCCGCGTGTTCTCCGGGGTGAGCCCGAGTTCGGCCGGGGGAGCGGACCGCAGGATGGTGCCCTCGACGCGCTCCATCACGTAGAAGTCGGCGCCCAGCACCGCCGGATCGGTGCATAGGCCCACCATCGTCGGCACGTGCGGATACACCGGCGCGAGCAGCGACTGGATGCGGTACTCGCGGACCATGTCGTGCCCGGACGCCGGCTTGGCCCCCGCCGGGGGTCGGCGCAGCACCAGGTCGCGGTCCGGGTAGCGCAGCAGATACGTCAGGTTCGACGCGCCGCCCGCGAACTGGCGCACCTCGGGCACACCGCTCGACTCCCCGGAGGTGTTGTCCCGCAACCACCGGGCGACGGCATCGACGTCGAAGGCGTCCTCGTCGCGGACGGCGCGGGCGTTGCCCGGAAGCTGTGCGGTCACTGGTACTTGCCCAACTCGAACCGTGCCACCAGGCCCTGGTGCACCTCGTCCGGCCCGTCGGCGAGGCGCAGCGCCCGCGCCACCGTCCAGGCGCCGGCGAGCGGGAAGTCATCGGACAGGCCTCCGCCGCCGTGGATCTGGATGGCGAAGTCGATCACCTGCTGCGCCACGCGGGGTGCGGCGACCTTGATCTCCGACACCGCGGACCGGGCGCCGGCGATGCCCTGGGTGTCGAGCAGCCACGCGGTGTTGAGCACCAGCAACCGCAACTGGTTGATCGCGATACGGGCGTCGGCGACGCGTTCGCGGTTGCCGCCCAGGTTGATCAGCGGCTTGCCGAATGCGACGCGCTCGGTGCCGCGACGGATCGCCAGTTCGAGCGCCGCCTCCGCGAGGCCGACCAGGCGCATGGCGTGATGCACCCGACCCGGGCCGAGCCGACCCTGCGCGATCTCGAATCCCCTTCCGGGACCGGCGACGATCGCGTCCAGCGGCAGTCGGACGTTCGTGAACGACACCTCGCCGTGGCCGCCGGGTTCGTCGTAGAAGCCCATGGTCGACAGCATCCGCTCGACCTTGACGCCGGGGGTGTCGATCGGCACCAGCACCATCGAATGCCGTTGATATTTGTGCACTTCCGGATCGGTGAGGCCCATGAAGATCAGGATCTTGCAGTCCGGGCTGCCGATGCCGGTGCTCCACCACTTGCGGCCGTTCAACACCACCTCGTCGCCCTCGACGACGGCGGTCGCGGCCATGTTGGTGGCGTCGGACGACGCGACATCGGGTTCGGTCATGCAGAAGGCGGAGCGGATCTCGCCGTCCAGCAACGGCTTCAGCCAGCGCTCCTTCTGCGCGGCACTGCCGTAGTGGTAGAGCACCTCCATGTTGCCGGTGTCCGGGGCGTCGCAGTTGAAGACCGCGGCGACGAAGGGGGAGCGGCCCATCTCCTCGGCGAGCGGCGCGTACTCGACGTTGCTCAGGCCGGCGCCGAGTTCGGCGTCGGGCAGGAAGAGGTTCCACAGTCCCTGCGCGCGAGCTTTGGCCTGCAGTGCGCGGAACTCGTCGGACACCTGCCACATCGCGGCGCCGGACACGTCGGCGCGCTGCGCGAACTGCGCCGCCCGCTCGGCCCGCAGGCGTGCCTCGACCGGGGCGACCTCGGTCGCGATGAACTCGCGCAGACGGTCGAGGTATTCCTTCGACCGCGCGCTCTGGGCGAAATCCATGCCAGCCTCCGTGACGTCGACTAACTGAGCATTGCTCAGTTAACCTAAACGTAGACTTGCCTCGCAATCAAGATCCTGGACGGTGTCATCTCGTGTCGACCGAAACCGCAGCCCCCCGGCGGCGGCTCCCGCCGGAGGAGCGCAAACGGCAACTGGTCGCGATCGGCCTGCAGGAGCTGGCGACGCGCCCCATCCACGCGCTGTCGATCGACCAGGTGGCCGAGAAGGCCGGCATCTCCCGCGGCCTGCTGTTCCGGTACTTCCCGACCAAGCACGACTACTACGTCGCGGTCGTGGGCGCGGCCGCCCGGCGCCTGCTGCGCGCGGCGGTCGCCGATCCCGACGACGCGTCCGGTGAGCCGCTGCGCGCCGTCGTGTACGCGTTCGTGTCGTTCATCGACCGGCACGGGGCCAACTACCAGTCGTTCTTCCACGGCGGCTTCGGCGCCGACCCGCAGATCCGGGAGATCCGCGAAAGCATGAAGAACACCATGGTCGCCCGCACCCTCGAGGCCACCGGTACCGAACCGACGCCGGCCACCCGCCTGCTGCTGCGCGGCTGGTGGTCGATGGTCGAGAGCCTCGCCATCGACCGCACCGCCGAGCCGGTCTTCACCGTCGACGACGTCGTCGACCGAGCCCTCGCGGCGCTGCCGATCCCGCACGGCCGCTAGGCCTGTCCGGCGGTTCGGTCGTCCGGCGGTCCGGGGAGGCTCTAGCGTCGACGCCTGTGACCGAACCCTCCCAGCACCTTCGTGCGACGGCCGAGGCCTACGACGCCGTGGCCGTTCGTTACGCCGAGTTGGCGCGCGACGAACTCGACTCCCTTCCGCTGGATCGCGCGGTGCTGGCGGCGTTCACCGAACTCGCGCGGGACACCGACTCGGGGCCCGTCGCCGAACTGGGATGCGGCCCCGGGCGAGTGACCGCGCACCTGCGGGACCTGGGGCTCGATGTCTTCGGCGTCGACCTGTCACCGGTGATGGTCGAGTTGGCCCGCGACACGTACCGAGACCTGCGATTCGAGGTCGGCTCCATGGATGCGCTGGACCTGGCCGACGGCACGCTGGGCGGCATCGTGTCCTGGTATTCGGTCATTCACACCCCACCGCGGGACCTGCCCGCGTACTTCGCCGAGTTCCGGCGGGTACTCGCGCCCGGCGGCCACCTCCTGCTCGCCTTCTTCGAGTCGGAGGGCGAGCCGGTCGCGAGGTTCGACCACCGGGTGACGACGGCCTACCGGTGGCCGATCGACGGTCTCGCCAGGCTGGCCGCCGAAGCCGGATTCGTCGAGGTCGGCCGGATGCTGCGCGAGCCCCGCGCAGACGAACGGTACCGCCGGGGCCATCTGCTGATGCGCAGCTGCAGCCGACTCCCGTGATCAGCGCACGACGAGATCGGTGTCGGTGGCGCTGAGGGCGATCGGCGCAATCCGCTTGTCGCGCATCCAGTCCCGAACGAACGCGTCGAGCACCGGATCGCCGCCGCGCGCGTCGAACGCCGCCTGCGGGATCTCGATCGCACCGACGAGATGCCGTGGCTGCGAATCGAGTCCGGCGCCGCGCGGCGCGAACCGCAGACCGTCCGCGGTGTGCACGATCACCGGGATCCGGGTGCCGTCCGGCGCGGTCACCGTGGCCCCGCGCGTGGTCGCCACCGGATCGAAGTGGTCGATCGAGAGCCGGTACCCGGACGGACCGGCCTGCAGCCCGACCTGGTCGAGCAGGCGCGGATCGAGGATGGAGTACGGCAGCACGCTGTCCACGAGGACCTGACCGTCCACCCACGCGTCCCGCGACGGCAGGGTGGTCGACAGGTTCCACGGCGCCGGCGGCGCCAGCGTGTCGGCGGACCGATCGCGCTGCGAGTTCTCCAGCGGCGTCCCGGGCAGGTCCGCCCCGGTCGCGGCGAACTCCCACGACGGCGCGTTCAGGTGCTTGTGCCAGAAGCCGGTGACGCCGCCGCGGCTGCCGGCGACCCGCAGTTCCCGCGCGTCGGGACCGACGCCGGTGGAGTGGACGCTGATCGCCGAGGTGATCTCGCCGGGAATCTTGGGCTGACGCTTCCAGTCCTGTGCGGGCAACTGGATCGCGGCGTACCCCTTGAACCACGAC
This sequence comes from Prescottella agglutinans, assembly GCF_004011865.1. Classification (GTDB taxonomy): domain Bacteria; phylum Actinomycetota; class Actinomycetes; order Mycobacteriales; family Mycobacteriaceae; genus Prescottella; species Prescottella agglutinans. The sequence continues at coordinate 27,166 of NZ_RKLP01000011.1, forward strand.
TCGAACGCCGAGTTCGGCGCGGTCGGCCTGCCCGTCTGGTCGTCCCAGCTGTAGCGGAAGAAGATGGAGTCCGAACCGGATGCGTCGGGATCGAAGTTCCGCGTGTACATGTCGCCGTACTTGTTGACGACGAACGTCGTCGACGCGGACGACGACAGCGCCACCGACCGGAACCGGCCGCCCAGCGGACCCCCGATCTCGTAGCTGTCGTCGATAGGCAGCCACGGGTCGGCGTACGTGATGCGACTGCCGTCGCCCGTCAGCGACGGCACCATCGTCATCTTCGCCAGGCCGTAGTAGTGCAGGCGGCCCGCGACGTCCGCGTAGGTCTGGTTGTCCCACGGCGACGCGACGCTCAGCGCCCACTGCCCGGCCTCCCCGCCCAGCAGCTTCTTGCCGCCGCCGGTCCAGATCGGGGCCCCGAACGCGGACGTCCAGTTCCACGTGAGCGGGGTCTGCGACGCGTTGTCCATCGTGTAGATCCAGCCGTCGGCGTCGATGGCGGCCAGTTCGTCGTCGTCGGCCGAGATGCCGACCAGTCGATTGCGCAGGCACTCCGGCAGCGGCGCGTACCGCCACGGCTCGGTGTTGCCGCCGGTCCATGATCGCGGCCGGGTCAGCAGCGCGCCGTCGACCAGCGAGAAGTCCCAGAACTTGTTGAACTGTGTTGTCTGCGTCCGCAATTCGACCGATGCCGGGGCGTGGTCGCCGACGAAGACGGGGAGGTTGGCGAGGCCGTCGCGCGCCCCCATCGAGGGAAGGCCCGGAGGCAACTGCGCGGTGCCGAACGGGACACACGACGGCGGACCCGACGCGGTGTCCGCGGCGGCCGATGGTGCCGTCGCCAGCAGACCCGTCACTACGGCCACGGACACCACGGGGGCGCCGAGACGGGACAGGAAACGCTTGCGATGGGCACGATCTCTCACGCCCTGGAATATTGCCGCGTCAGGACCGGTCGTTACATTTCGGACAAAAGTGTGATCCAGACCATGGGTGTGCGCGGATCAGCGAATCACGAGATCCGCATCCGTGGCGCTGAGGGTGATCGGCGCAATCCGCTTGTCGCGCATCCAATCCCGGACGAACGCGTCGAGCACCGGATCGCCGCCGCGCGCGTCGAACGCCGCCTGCGGGATCTCGATCGCACCGACGAGATGCCGTGGCTGCGAATCGAGTCCGGCACCGCGCGGCGCGAACCGCAGACCGTCCGCGGTGTGCACGATCACCGGGATCCGGGTGCCGTCCGGCGCGGTCACCGTGGCCCCGCGCGTGGTCGCCACGGGATCGAAGTGGTCGATCGAGATCCGGTACCCGGACGGGCCGGCGTGCAGCCCGACCTGGTCGAGCAGGCGCGGATCGAGGATGGAGTACGGCAGCACGCTGTCCACGAGGACCTGACCGTCCACCCACGCGTCCCGCGACGGCAGGGTGGTGGACAGGTTCCACGGCGCCGGCGGCGCCAGGGTCTCGGCGGACCGATCGCGCTGCGAGTTCTCCAGCGGCGTCCCGGGCAGGTCCGCCCCGGTCGCGGCGAACTCCCACGACGGCGCGTTCAGGTCCTTGTGCCAGAAGCCCGTCGACCCGTCGCGGCTGCCGGCGACCCGCAGTTCCCGGGCACCCGGCCCGACCCCGGTGGAGTGCACGCTGATCGCCGAGGTGATCTCGCCGGGAATCTTGGGCTGATGCACCCAGTCCTGCGCCGGCAACCGGATCGCCGCGTAGTCCCGATTCAGGTACTCCGCGAACAGGTTGGGAGCAGTGGGCTTTCCGCCCTGGCTGTCCCAGCTGTAGCGGAAGAACACCGAATCCGAACCGGAGGCGTCGAAATCGAAGTTGCGCGTGAACATGTCGCCGTACTCGTTCGTCACGAACGTCGTCGACCCCGCCGACGACAACGCGACCGACTGGAACCGCCCGCCGAGCGGCCCGCCGATCTCGTAGCTGTCGTCGTTCGGCAGCCACGGGTCGGCGTACGTGATCCGACTGCCGTCACCGGTGAGCGACGGCACCATCGTCATCTTGCCCAGCCCGACGTGATGGATGCGGCCGTCGGCGTCGACGTAGGTCTGGTTGTCCCAGGGAGACGACACGCTCAGCGCCCAGGTGCCCGGCGCCGGCCCGGCGACGCGCTGCCCCGACCCGAACCACAGCGGTGCGCCGAACGCCGACGTCCAGTTCCACGCCAGCGGCGAGTGCGACGCGTTGTCGAGCGTGTAGATCCAGCCGTCGCCGTCGACGGCGACCAGTTCGTCGTCGTCCACCGAGATGCCCACCAGACGGTTGCGCAGGCACTCCGGCAGCGGCGCGTACCGCCACGGCTCGGCGTTGCCGCCGGTCCACGATCGCGGCCGGGTCAGCAGCGCACCGTCGACCAGCGCGAAGTCCCAGAACCGGTTGAACTGCGTTGTCTGCGTCCGCAGTTCGATCGACTTCGGTGCGCCGTCACCGACCAGGACCGGCAGCATCTCGAGCCCGTCGCGGGCACCGGTCGACGCCATCCCCGGGGGAAGCTGCGCGGTACCGAAAGGTACGCAGGAGGCCGGGCCGGTGGTGGGGTCGGCACCGGCGACCGGCGCGGACACCAGCAGCCCGGCCACCGCCACGGCGCCCGCCAGCGGCGCGCGCAGACGAGACACCGACAACACACGACGACGCGCAGGTTCGGACACGACCACGAGTAGACCCTCCGTTCATTGAAACTTCAATCAGAGATAGGCCACGTACGTCGTGGAACTTGACCCATGTCACTACCGCGGGTCGCCCCTCGGATCACCCCGGCAGGGTGATCTTGACGCCCGGCAGGATCTCGATGACACGGGGACCCGGCGGCGGAAGAGCCGGCAGCTGCAGCTCGGGCGGCAGGCCCGGAACCGGTGCGTTCGCCGCCGGGGCGGGAGCGGTCGTCGTCGGGCTGACGCCGGTGAAGGCCGGCACACCGGCCTGGCCACCGATCGGATCGGGCCACGGGAACTTCTCGACCGGAACGTCCTCGAGCGCGCCGTCCATCGTCTTCTTCCAGATGTCCGCCGGCAGACCCGAGCCGTACACCAGCCCGCCCCAGCTGTTCTCGATCGCCTTCGCGTCGGCCGTACCGACCCACACCGCCGTGGACAGCTGCGGCGTGTAGCCGACCATCCAGGCGTCCTTGTTCTTCCCGGTGTCGCCGAGCTGCGCGGTCCCGGTCTTCGACGCGGACGGGCGGCCGCCGGCCAGCCCGTGCCCGCGCGAGTACGCCGCGATCGGCAGCATCGCCTGGGTGACGTTCTCGGCGACCGCGGCCTCGAGCCGGCGCTCGCCCTCCGGTGCCGGACGGTCGAGCAGCACGACACCGTCCGCCGTCACCACCTTCTGCACGAAGTACGGCTGGTGGTAGATGCCCGACGCCGCCAGCGTCGCGTACGCCGACGCCATGTCGATCGGCCGGGACAGATACTGACCCAACACGATTCCGTTCTCCGGCGGTCCGCCCTCCTGCGTGAGCGTCGGGTACTGCCAGCCGGGAACCGTCTCGGGGATGCCGGCCTGGTGCGCCGCGTCGGCGATCTTCTGCGCGCCGTCCTCCATCCCCAGCGTCAGCCGGTAGAAGCTGGTGTTGAGCGAACGCTTGAGCGCCTCCGCGATGGTGCACTTGCCGCACGATTCGCCCTCGACGTTGCCGATCGTCACGCCGTAGACGGAGAGCGGGCCGCTGTCGTACGTCTGGGACAGCGGTATGTCCTGCTGCAGTGCGGCGACCAGACCGAAGACCTTGAACGACGACCCGGTCTGCAGGCCCGCCTGCGCGAAGTCGAAGCCCTTGCCGTCGGTGCCGCCGTAGTAGGCGCGCACCGCCCCCGACCGCGGGTCTATCGACACCACGGCGGTGCGCAGGTTCTCCGGTTCGCCGTCGAAGGTGTCGGCGACGGCCTCGATGGCGGACTGCTGCGCCCTGGGGTCGATGGTCGTGGTGATCTGCAGGCCCTCGGTGTTGAGGTCCTGCTCGCTCACCCCGGACGCCGCGAGTTCGCGCAGCACCTGCGTGCGGATGAGGCCCTCCGGCCCCGGCGCCTCGCCCGAGTCCGCGGCCGGGGCGGAGGGCAGCACCGCCGGGAACGCGATGGACTGGCGCTCGGCCGGCGGCAGCGCCGACATCGACACCATGCCGTCGAGCACGTAGTTCCAGCGGGCCGTCAGGGCTTCGGGGTTCGTGACGGGGTCGAGGCTCGACGGGCTCTGGATCACCGCGGCGAGCACGGCCGCCTCGCTCACCGTCAGGTCGGCGAGCGGCTTGCCGAAGTACGCGTTGGACGCGGCCGCGATGCCGTACGCGCCGCGACCGAAGTAGATGGTGTTGAGGTACGCGGCCAGGATCTCGTCCTTGGACCACTCGCGGGCCATCTTCGACGAGATGACCAGCTCCTTCATCTTGCGGCTCACCGACCGCTCGGATCCGACGAGGGTGTTCTTCACGTACTGCTGGGTGATCGTGGAGCCACCGCCGGCGCTCTCGCGGCCGAGCACGTTGTCGCGCGCGGCGCGGGCGAAGCCGGAGATCGAGAAACCGGGGTTGGAGTAGAAGTCGCGGTCCTCGGCCGACAGCACGGCGTTGCGCACCTGCACCGGGATCTGGTCGATCGAGACCTCGGTCCGGTTGCCTTCCGGCGGCACGATCCGGGCGATCTCGGTGGCCCCGTCCGACGCCAGGATCGTCGACACCTGGTTGGTCCGCATGTCGCCCGGCCGCGGAACGTCGGCGTCCCGGTATGCGACACCGAACGCGACGAGCGGTGTGACTATGAGCAGGACCAGCACGCACAGGCTCACGTACAGCGCGATCCGGCGACCCTTGCGGCGAGGTTTGCGAACTTTGGCCTTCGGGTTCGCCCCGGCCTTGTGCTTGCCGGTGTTGCCGGTGTTGGTTGAATTCACAATCAAACTTCCGTCTCAATAGTGCACTTGACACGAATTTTCACACTGGTCGGTACCTTCGAGCCACTTTTGGCACGACACGCGGCCCGCCGCAAACCCGTCGGACGAGTTGACAGCGGGCGTCACCTGCGGCAATCTCCATTTCACTATTGTTGTAGTGAAATGGAGATTCGATGGTCGAGTTCCACATCAACCGTCGATCCGGGATCCCCGCCTACGTCCAACTGGTCCTCCAGGTGAAGCAGGCGCTGCGCCTGGGAGACCTGAGGCCGGGCGACCAACTGCCCACCGCGAAGGAAGTGGTCGGGGCCGTGACGGTCAACCCCAACACGGTCCTCAAGGCGTACCGGGAACTCGAGAACGAAGGGTTGGTGGAGGCCCGACCGGGTCTCGGCACCTTCGTCACCCAGTCACTGCTCAAACCCGGGATGGCGGAGCGCAACGCGCTGCAGACCGCCCTGGCCGACTGGGCGCGTCAGGGCGCGGACGCCGGACTCGAGCGCTCCGACCTCGAGGCGCTCGTGGCGGCGGCATTGGACAACGAATTCGGTGAGGACACAGGGGGGTTCACGTGAGCGAGACGATGACGGCAGCGCTGAGGCTGCACGACGTACAGAAACGATTCGGGCGCAACGAGGCGCTGCGGGGGTGCACGTTCGACGTCGAACGCGGCAGCGTCACCGCCCTCGTCGGCGCGAACGGCGCAGGCAAGTCGACGCTGATGTCGATCGCGGTGGGCCTGCTCGAGCCCGACGCCGGGGAGGTGACCGTGCTGGGGCGCCGGCCCGACCGCCGCGGCATCTGCCCGGGACTCGCCTACGTCGCGCAGCACAAGCCGCTGTACCGGGGCTTCTCCGTCGCGGACATCCTGCGGTTCGGCGAGAAGACCAACACGACGTGGGACGCCGCGTACGCCACGCAACTGGTGACCGAGGCACAGATCCCGCTGTCGGCGCGGGTGAAGACGCTGTCCCCGGGCCAGCGCACCCGAGTCGCCCTCGCGCTCGCCCTCGGGCGGCGCCCCGACGTGCTCCTGCTGGACGAGCCGCTCGCCGAACTCGACCCGCTCGCCCGACGCTCCGTCGTCCGCACACTCATGGAGGACGCCGCCGACCGCGGCACGACGATCGTGCTGTCGTCGCACGTGCTGTCCGAGGTCGCGGAGATCGCCGACCGACTCGTGATCCTCGGCTCCGGCAAGGTCCGCCTGTCCGGGGCGCTCGACGACCTCCTCGACGACCACTACCTGCTCACCGGCACCGCCGACCCCACGCCCGTGATCGGCGCCGGCGCGCTCGTCGAATCGCATCAACGCACCCACCTGGTGCGCGGCGCCCGACCCGCGCCGGGCGACGGCTGGCGCGTGGAGGCGCCGAACCTGGACGACATCGTCCTGGCCTACCTGACCGAAACCGACGGAGCCGCAGCATGATCTGGAGCACTTGGCGGCAGCATCGGACGACGATCGTGGCCGCGGTCGGCGGAATCCTGGCCTTGGCGGTCGTGGCGTTGGTCTGCGGCGCGCTCGTACGGAAATCCGAGAACCCGGTGTTCTACGGCAGCGGTCTCGGATGTTTCATGGGGGAGCGGTCCGCGGAATGCTTGGCGCAGGCGGCTCTCACCTACCTCGTGCTCGCGACCGTCGTGCTGCCGGTGGTTCTCGGCGCACTCGTGGGTGTCACCGTGTTCTCACCCGACATCGAACGCGGCACCCATGTTCTCGGACTCTCACAGTCGGTCAGTCGGTCACGCTGGTACTGGACGCGCATTCTCGTGGTGTTCGTACCGATCACGATCGCTATGACGATCCTCGGAGCGGTGCTCGAATGGACTCGCTCCGTCGGAATCGAATCGAACTTTGCGTACGTGAGGCAGGGCGTGTGGGGCGGGTACTCGCGTCTGACGTTCCCGCTGTTCCAGTCGACGAGCGTGGTCGCGGGCGCCTACACCTTCCTCGCACTCGTCGTCGGCAGTTGCTTCGGCCTCCTGTTGCGCAACACACTGGCGGCAATGGCGATCACGGTCGTCGCGCTGGCCGCCGTGATGGTCGGATTCCAGGGTGGCGCTCGACCGCACTATGCGACTGCCACCGTCGAGGCACAGCCTCTGGCAGGCGCGAGCCGCGGCGTGGCGTATGTCAGCGACGACTCGTCCGGAAACGCGTGGTTGCTGAGCAACGGACACGTTGACGCTGAAGGCAACAGGGTCGACATCCCGTTCGACGTGTGCAACAGCTTCGGCGCGGAGGCGGAATGGAATCAGCGTCCCGACGAGACCGGGGCACAGTACGAAGCCCGCCGGGAAATCATCGTCGCCGAACAGGAACGCGAATTCGTCGAGTGCTTCCGCGCGCAGGGCGCCGACCACTTCGAGGTTCGCTACCACCCCGACAGCCTCTTCCGACGATTCCAACTCATCGAAGTGGCACTGGTGCTCGCGCTGTCGGCGCTGTTGTTGATCCCGTCGCTGTGGGCGCTGCGCAGGCTGCGCCCCTGACGCATCGTCCGTCGAGTGCTTCGTGTCGACATCGCAGTCTCCGACGAACCTTGCCGCCCTGCGCCTTTCGGTCGATCGTCCAGTGACGAAGAGATCGAATCGACTGACCGGCCGTGATCGGCGATCCTGTCAGCTACCACCCACCCCGAGGGCGGTCAGCAGCACCAGGATGACGGTCACGACGGCGAACACCCCGTGGCCGCCGACGACCGCAACAGGGAAGTGCTTCTCCGCCGGGTCCAGCGGCTCCTGGGGCTGTTCGCTGCCCGCACCGACCGCCGCTCTGGCGCGATAGGTGGGAATCCACCGCACCAGCATGGCGAACCCCAGGAGCGCGACCGGAATCAGCAGGCCGAACGCAACCCAGGCGAGCGCAACCTTGTCGACGATGAGGTAGACGATCCAGACGACCAGGCCGGCGACGGCGAGTGCGAAGTGTCCGAAGATCAGCGCGGGCGGGAAGTGGCTGGTGCGGGGTGACCGTGTCCCGCCTTTCGCGATCCAGGTGGCCAGCATGTAGAAGCCGCCGGCCGCCGTGAGTAGCCAGGTCACGAGCGCTGCGATACCCATGTCATCTCCTAACACGTGGTGGGCGAAGGGGCGATCACGGCTGCACCCGACGCGCCGGCCCGGCGGTGGGGCCGAAGCCCTCCGCCTGGTCTGCGTCGTAGACCACCCGGACCCCGTAACGGAAGGCGAGCTTGCCGCCGAGGTATCCGGAGACGCCCAGAGCGATGATGCCGACCACCGACAGCGCGATCGGTCCGATGTCCACCGGATCCGGCTGCCCATAGTCCGATCGGCGCCAGAGGAAGTTCACGGCAAACGACACTGTCACAGCCAGATTGAGCGCCATATGAACCAGGCCGGTACGAAATGCCGGCGTCCCCGTCGGTATCCCGAACAGGTCGAGGAATCCGACCATCGCCGCGGCCAGAGCGCCGAGCACCCCGATCGCGATCAGCCATTCCGACCCCTGGGCCAGGAATCCGGGCTGGTCGACGATCCGCGAAGCAAGGTCGAAGACCAGGCTGGCCACCCACGCCCCGATCGGGACCGTCACCAGGATCGGGTGGAACGGGTGACCGTACGGCCCGGCCAGCCCTGCGCTGACCGGACGCTTTCCGCGGTCTGCTTCGTCGGGCACACCGACCACCCACTTCACCCCCGCGAGGTTCAGTCACTTTCAGCGTGGTCCACTTGTCGAACCTGGTCAAGACCACCCGTTCGGATCCAACCCGGTGACCGCCACTCGCTCGCTCACCGGGCGGGCGGACGACCGGTTTCGGCGCAGTGGTTCAGGGCTCGACCACCTGGACCGTTTCGCCATCTTCCTGTTGTGGAACAACAGGACTCGGAAAGACGAACTTACGCATGGCCCACCAGCGGAACACGGTGGCGAGGAGGGTCCCGACGATGGTGGCACTGATGAAGTCGGCGAGGTTCTCCGCGAAGAGAGACACATGCGGTGTCTGGAGAGCGAAGACGTACCGTGAAACCGCAAGCGGCAACTGGTTGATTACGAGTCCGATGCAGGCAACCAGGAAGAACAGGGCTGCCTCGTGCCGACGCTCGCGACCACCACGGGAAGTGAAGGCCCACTCCCGGTTGAGCACGTACGACAGCACCGTGGCGATCAGTACCGCCACTACATTGGCCGTGACCGGCTTGGCCTCCAGGACTGTCCACTTCAAACCGAAGAACAGCACCGACGTGGCGACGAACGCGATCGAACCCACCGTCAAGAACTTCAACAGTTCCGCGTTCCGCACGAACATGGACAACAACGGTGTCGGCATTCGAGCAGCGACAAACCGAATCAGAACCATCTGATACAGCCTACCGATCGAAAGCGTGACGAAGGGACCAACTTTCGGGTGAAATAGGGGGTTGGATGTCGGACGGGCGATTACGGAAGCCCCACGAACCGACGGATCAAGATCGCAATCGGCCCGAGCACGCCTACCGTGGCGGATGGCGCGTCGACCGATCCGGCGACCGAATCCACCCATATCGGACATGCCCTAGCGGAGAACGGAATTCGTTAGGTAGAGCACCGATCCGACACCGGCCACGAAGTGTCCCACTGAACGGGCATGTGACTGGCGTCACTGTTTGGACGCCAGTGTGATGTGAGGGCACCGTCAGCCGGCCGAGGGTGCCACGGTGGGCGTGGTCGCACGCCCATCTGCTCCGGAGACTCCCCCATGGCCTGAAAACACTTGGGCCTGCTTCTTATTGGTTTCTGAAAGGATTCCACGGATGGTCACCACCCCGACCGGCGGCGCTACGCCGTCGCCCACCGACCCTGCGGGTCGGACCCACGAGGAAGGCTGGAGCCCCCGGCTCGCCCTCTCGCTGCTGTCGATCGTGCTTCTGCTCGAACTGCTCGCCGTCAGCTACATGATGATCTCGACGGCTCTGCCGGCGATCTCCATGCACTACCAGACCACCCAGGGTGCGTGGCTGTTGACCGCATTCCTGCTGGTCGGCGCCATGGCTGCGCCTCTGATCGGCAAGCTCGCCGACATGTACGGCAAGCGCAAGATGCTGCTGGCCTGCGTCGGGATCGCGCTCGTCGGATCGTTCCTCTCGGCGATTGCCACGTCGTACGCGATGATGATCGCCGGCCGCTGCCTGGCCGGCCTGATGGTGCCGACCCTGTTCCTGAGCTACTCGCTGATCCGTGACGTGTTCCCGCCGAAGACGGTCGCCCTCGCGGTCAGCATCGCCACCAGCGGCATGGGCCTGATCGCGATCGCCGCGCCCTTCCTCACCGGCTGGCTGCTCGACGACTACGGTTTCCGCGCCATCTTCTGGTTCTTCGTCATCTGCCTGGTCGTGCTCGGTGGCCTGATCCAGCTCACGACGCCCGAGTCGAATGTGCGCCTGCGCTCGCGGATCGACCTCGTCGGCGCGATCCTGCTCGGCGGCGGCATCGCGGGCATCCTCATCGCGGTCAGCTTCGGTCCCTCGTGGGGCTGGACGGACGGCGGCACCCTGGCCTACCTCATCGGCGGCATCGTGCTCCTGATCGGCTGGGTCGTGTCCGCGCGGATGATCAAGGAACCGCTCATCGACCTCGAGGTGCTCGGCAAGCGTCCCGTGCTGCTCACCACGATCAGCGCCGGCGTCGTCTACGGCTCGTCCGGCCTGTTCACCATCCTGCTGCCGATGATGGTCATGACCCCGGCACTGTTCGGCCTGGGCTACGGCTTCGGCGTCGACGCCGAGGGCTTCGCGCTGTACCAGGTCCCGATCGGTGGCGCCGTCGTCCTCGGTGGCCTGCTCGTCGGCACCCTGGTCGGCCGCAACATGCGTCCGCGGCCGCTGCTGGTGACCGGCCTGCTGCTCAACGCCGTCGCATTCGCCCTGATCGCCCAGACGCACGACACCAAGTCGATCGTCATGATCATCTGCGCGGTCTTCGGTTTCGGCATGGGCATGGGCTACGCCTCGATCCCGAACCTGCTGATCGAGGCCGTGCCGCCGCAACTGCAGGCCAGCTCCGCCTCCATGGTGGGCGTCTCGCAGTCGGTGTTCCCGGCCGTGCTCCCCGTCATCGCCTTCGCGGTGATGAACAACTCGCACATCGTCCAGTTCCCGCCGGAGATCCAGGCGACGCTGCAGGGTGCCGTGTTCTACGACGACGCCGGCTTCCAGGTGGCCTTCTGGATCGGCGCGGTCTTCGCCCTCGTCGGCGCGGTCGTGGCCTTCCTCCTGCCGCGCAACATCGCCCAGGTCGAGGTTCCGGCCTCGATGGCAGGCACGTCCACCGACGGCGACGAACTGGTCGCCGCGGGCTGACGGCTGAACGATTCCGAGTTATCCACTCGCCGAATCGAACTCAGCCTGGTAGGGGAATCGTCACCCCGGGGAGGATCTGAATCCCCGGCGCCGGAGCGGGGACCGGCGCCGGGGGAGGGGGAGCCGGTGCCGGTGCCTGCGGAGCGGGCACCGGCACCTGTTGTTGCGGCGCAGGGGCATTCCACTGCCGTTGCGGAGGAGTGCTCTGCGACTCGGGGACCGGCACCTGCGACTGGGTCCGGGCCGGGGGAGCGGACCACTCCGGCTCCTCCTGATACGTCTGCGCGGACCGCTGGCGCGTCGGCGCCTGCTCGGAGTAACCCTGCTCACTGGTGGCGACCGGCGAGTTCCCACCGGAGGAAGTGCCCGTCGACGGGGGCCGGGACTGCTGACCGCCGGCCTGCTGCGCCGTCGCGAACTGCTCGTTGGGCGTACCCGCGAGCGCGCCGTCCATCGTCTCCTTCCAGATGTCCGACGGCAGACCGGAGCCGTATATCGCTCCACCCCAACTTGTCTCGATGGCCTTGCCCTCCGCGGTTCCCACCCACACCGCGGTCGACAGCGACGGCGTGAACCCGACCATCCACGCGTCCTTGTTCTCACCGGTGTCGCCGAGCTGCGCGGTACCCGTCTTCGCCGCCGACACGCGTCCACCGGCGAGTCCGTGATTGCGCGAATACGCCGCGATGGGGACCATCGCCTGCGTGACGGCGTCGGCGATCGGCGGATCGATCCGCTGTTCACCGTCGTTCGGGGCCCGGTCGAGCAACACTCGACCGTCGGCGTCGACCACCTTCTGCACGAAGTACGGCGGGTGGTACTTGCCCGACGCCGCGAGCGTCCCGTACGCCGACGCCATGTCGATGGGCCGGGTCTGGTACTGACCCAACACGATTCCCGTCTCCGGGGGTCCCCCGAACTGGGTGAGGCTCTCGTGGTCGACGCCCGGGATCTGCTTGGGGATGCCGGCCTGGTGGGCGGCATCGGCGATCTTCTGAGCGCCGTTCTCCATCGACAGCGTCAGCCGGTAGTAGCTGGTGTTGAGCGACCGCTTCAGTGCCTCCGCGAGGCTGCACGTCCCGCAGGTCTCGCCCTCGACGTTCTTGATGGTCAAGTCGCCGACCGTCAGCGGCGCGCTGCTGAACTGCGTCGTCAACGGCACCTTGTCCTCGAGCGCGGCGACGGCGGCGAAGACCTTGAACGACGACCCCGTCTGCAGCCCGGCCTGCGCGAAGTCGAAGCCCGCGCCCTCCGCCCCGCCGTAGTACGCGCGCACCGCCCCCGACCTGGGGTCGACCGACACGACCGCCGCGCGCAACTGGTCGGGCTGCTTGGTGAGGGTCCGGTTCACCGCGTCCACCGCCGCCTGCTGCGCCTTCGCGTCGATCGTCGTGGTGATCTGCAGTCCGCCGGTGTCGATGTCGGTCTGGCTGATCCCCGCCGCCTGGAGTTCGTGGGCCACCTGCGTCCGGATGAGCCCCTCCGGTCCCGGCGCGACGTCGGACGGCGGCTCCGGCAGCACCGCCGGGAACTGGGTGTTCGCGCGCTCGGCGGCGGCGAGCACCCCCATGTCGACCATGCCGTCGAGCACGTAGTTCCACCGCGCCCTGAGCCCGTCCGGGTTCGTGGCGGGGTCCAGCGCGGACGGACTCTGGATCACCGAGGCCAGCACCGCGCCCTCCGCGAGGGTCAACTGGTCGACGGGCTTGCCGAAGAACGCGTGGGACGCCTCCCCGATCCCGTACGCGTTGCGCCCGAAGTAGATGGTGTTGAGGTAGGCGCCGAGGATCTCGTCCTTGGACCACTGCCGCGCCATCTTCGCCGACACCACGAGCTCACGGGCCTTGCGGATCACGTTCCGGTCGGTGCCGACCAGCGCGTTCTTGACGTACTGCTGCGTGATCGTCGAGCCGCCACCGGCGCTCTCGCGCCCCAGCACGTTGTCGCGACCGGCCCGCAGGAACCCCGAGATCGAGTACCCGGGATTGGAGTAGAAGTCGCGGTCCTCCGCCGAGAGCACCGCGTTGCGGACGTACCCCGGCACCTGGTCGAGCGGCACCTCGGTGCGGTTGCCCTCCGGTGGCACCACCTTCGCGACGACCGTCGATCCGTCCGACGCGAGGATCGTCGCCACCTGGTTGCGGTGCATGTCCCCGGGGCTCGGGACGTCGGCGAGCAGGTACGCCGCACCGAACAGGACGAGCGGGACGACCACCAGCAGCGCGACGATGCGCAGGGCGGTACGGGTACGGCGGCGGGATCGACGCCCGCGCTCGGGCCGTGACGGTGTGTCGGGCTTCGTGCTGCTCGTGGGATTCACGCGCGCAACTTCCGGTCCGCAGGCGGCGATCCAACCGGACCCCAACCGGGGTCAGTCGAATCCGGTCGTCCCTCGATCGTCGCACTTCGTCGCGTGGACGGCACGTGATTGTCGATCGGCCCAGGACGAACCGGGCATACCCGGCGTCGCTTCTTCCCCCCTCGTCCCATCCGCGTTTTGCGCACTTATCGCGCGCCCGTGGGCCGAATCCTCGCGATAAGTGCGCAAAACGCGGGGGAGGGGGAGATCGGGCGTCAGGTGCGGCGGTGCAGGACGAGCGCGCCGCCGAGCAGCACGACGCAGGCGAGGAGGACCAGCGAGGCCGTCACCGACGGCTCGCCGCGCACGATCGGGACGACCGCCGCGACGAACGCCATGAACGTGAAGAAGCCGAGAATGCCGATGAGCATCTCGAGGGACTGGCGTCCCCGCGACGGCCTGCCGGACGGCATGTCAGCTCTTCACGCCGCCGGCGGTCAGGCCCGAGACGATGCGGCGCTGGAACACGAGCACCATGATCACCAGCGGGATCGTGACGAGCGTGCCGGCCGCCATGATCGCCGCGTAGGGCTGCTCCCACGAGTTGGCGCCCGCGAAGCGGGCGATCGCGACGGTGACCGGTTCGGTCTTCTCGGTCGACAGCAGGCTGGCGAGCATGAACTCGTTCCACGTCGCGATGAAGGCGAGGATCGCGGTGGTGAACAGCGCCGGCGCAGCCAGCGGCAGGATCACCAGCCGGAACGCCTGGAAGCGGCTCGCGCCGTCGATCCGGGCGGCCTCCTCGAGCTCCCACGGCAGATCCGACAGGAACGACGTGAGCGTGTAGATCGTCAGCGGCAGCACGAACGAGATGTTCGGGATGATCAGAGCCTGGTACTGGCCGATCCAGCCGAAGTCGCCGAACAGCTGGAACAGCGGCGTCATGAGCGCGACCGTGGGGAACATCGACGCGCCCAGGATGATGCCGGTGACGATGTACTTGCCGCGGAACTCGATCCGGGCGAGCGCATACGACGCGAAGACGCCGAGCAGCAGACCGACGGCCGTCGTGACGACGCCGATGATGAGGCTGTTGACGATCGCGCCGAGGAAGTCGTTGCCCTTGTCCGTCGACAGCGCGGCCCGGAAGTTGTCGAGCGTGACGTACGTGGGCCACGGCGTGGTGTCGAAGGTGTGGTCGACCTGCCGGAAGGCGGTGACGACCATCCAGTAGAACGGCGCGAGGCCCCAGATGAGGATGATCGCGACGCCGAGATAGGTCCGCGTCATCTTGGCGCGGTCGCTGCGCCGACGGCGCTTGCTCGGGGCCGGCGGTTCCTGCTCGGCCGCGGCGATCGGGTCGGCGACGGCCACGGACATCGGCGTCGACGACAGTTCGTGCGGTTCGAGGTCCTCGGGCTTGCTGTGACGTCCCATCAGCGGTCCGCTCCCTTCCGCTGTTCGTCCTGGGTGCGCACGGCGTTGGCGCCGAGGAACTTCACCATCACGAACGCGACGGCGAAGATCAGCAGGAAGATCAATGTCGACAGCGCCGACGCGCTCTGGAAGTTGCCCTGCCGGATGTCGGCCATCACCAGGATCGACAGCGTCGTGTTGGGCGTCGCGCCGGAGGTGCCGGACAGGATCGCGGGCAGGTCGTACATGCGCAGCACGTCGAGGGTGCGGAACAACACCGCGACCATGAGCGCCGGCTTGACCAGCGGCAGCGTGATCTTGGTGAACCGCTGCCACGCGGTGGCGCCGTCGACCTTGGCGGCCTCGTAGACGTCCTGCGGGATCATCTGCAGGCCGGCGAGGATGAGCAGCGCCATGAACGGCGTCGTCTTCCACACGTCGGCGATGATCACCGCGAACCGCGACGCCCACGGGTCGGTGGTCCACGCGATGGAGGTGCCGAGCAGCTTGTTGGCGATGCCGTTCTCGGCGAAGATGAAGAACCACAGCTTCGCGGTGACCGCGGTGGGGATGGCCCACGGGATCAGCACGCTCGCGCGGAGCAGGGACCGGCCCCAGAACGTCTTACCCATCACCGTCGCCATCCACAGGCCGAGGAGCACCTCGATCGTGACCGTGACGACGGCGAAGAACAGGGTGACGCCCAGCGCGGGCCAGAAGTCGTGGGCCAGGGTGCCGGGCGGGCACGACCCGGCGCCCGCGCCGCAGTCCTGCACCAGCCACTGCGCGTAGTGCTTGAAGCCGGCGAACCCGCCCTCGGTGAAGCGGCCGGTGTCGGGATCGATGCCCTTGTTCGCCTGGAACGACAGCAGCACCGCGCGTATCACCGGGTACACGATGACGACGGCCAGGATCACCATCGTCGGGGCGATCAGCCAGATCGGGCGGAAGTCGCGCTTGCCGCGCGCAGCGACCACCTTCGGTTCGTCGTCGTGACCCGTGCGCCCGGTGTCGGGTGCTTCGCGCCCGGAAGCGCGACCGCCGTGGTCGGAGTCGTCGACCCCGACCACGGCGCGGGCCTCGTCTGCTCGCCTCAGCTCAGCAGAGTCAGCCATCGTGCGTTTACCTGATCTCTCGTGTTGGACGTGCCTACTTGGCGGCGTTGTTGATCGCCGCGGTCATGTCGGTGACCGCCTGGTCGACCGTGACCTTGCCGTTCAGCGCCGCGCTCGCGTTGTCCTGGATGGCCTTCGAGATCGCGGTGTAGTACGGCGTGACCGGACGCGGCTTGGCGTTCTCGAGAGCCGCCTTCAGCGCCGGCAGGTACGGGTACTTCGCCTGCAGGGCCGCGTCGTCGTAGACCGACTTCAGGACCGGCGGGAACGACGCGTCCGCGAAGGACATCTGGTTTTCCTGGTTCTGGATGAACTCGACGAAGTCGTGCGCGGTCGCCTTGTTCTTGGAGAAGACGTTGATGCCGTTGTTGTAGCCACCCAGGGTCGACGCACCGGCGCCGGTCGGGCCGACGATCGGGGCGACGCCGACGTTGCCCTTCACCTTCGACTCGTCCTTCTGGGCGTTGTCCCACATGTACGGCCAGTTGTAGGCGTACATCGCCTCGCCGCCGACGAACGCGAGGTTGGTCTCCTCCTCGGTGAAGCCGGTGGAGCGCTTCGAGATCTGTCCGGCCTGGTAGGCGTCGACCATGGCCTGGATGCCGGCCTTGGACTGCGGCGACTCGACCTCGGGGGTGCTGCCGTCGGCGCCGACGACCGCGCCGCCCCACGAGTTGATGAACTGCGTGGTGTTGACGGTCAGGCCCTCGTACTGCTTGAGCTGGGTGACCATGCAGTCCTGGACGCCCTTGTCCTTGGCGACCTGGCAGCTGTCGGTGAGCGCCTTCCAGTCCGCGGGGGCCGCGGGCGTGAGGTCGGTGCGGTAGTACAGCAGCTGCGCGTTGGTGTTCTGCGGTGCCGCGTACAGGGTGCCGCGGTAGGTGGCGGACTCGACGGTGGCGGGCAGCAGCGGCGCGGTATCGATCGCGAGCGCGCCCTCGAGCGGCTGCAGCCAGCCGTTCGCGGCGAAGCCCGCGGTCCAGACCACGTCGAGCGCCATCACGTCGTAGTCGGCGTTGCCGGCCTGCAGCGACTGCTCCAGCTTGTTGCGCTGGTCGTCGGCCTCACCGGGCAGTTCCTTGAGCGAGACCTGCTCGTCCGGGTGGGCCGCGTTCCACTTGGCGATCACGGGCTGCAGCTTGTCGGTGTCGTTCTTGCCCATCGCGAACGAGATGGCGCCGCGACCGTCGAGGTTCTGCTTGACGGCGTCGTCGGCGCTGGTGCTGCCGCCGCCGTTGTCGCTCGAGCAGCCGGTGAGCGCGAGCAGCGCGACAGCCGAGGCCGCGACTGCGATCCGTGACCGCGTGTTGAAGGAACGCATGGTCCACCTTTCAGATAGACGTCTCCGGCCCCCGCGGACGGGAACTCCACCGGACCGAGGCATATGTCGCCGCTCACTCTCGCACGAACGGGACCCGATTTCGGTCATTACCCCCAGACTGGATCGGTCAGGGTCACCCGAGCCGACGGCCGTCGGTGACGGAGAACAGGTGCACCTCCGACGGGTCGACGTGCAGATTGACCCGCTCCCCGCGACGCGGGGGATTGCGCCAGTCGGCCCGCGCGACCATCTGGTGCTCGCCGGGACCGCCGACCCCGGTCCGTCCGTACACATAGGCGTCCGAGCCGAGCTCCTCCACGACGTCGACGTCGAGCGGGATACCCGCGTCGCCGGTGGTCGGCTCGAGGTGCTCCGGGCGGATGCCGAGCACGACCTGCCCCTCCGGGATCTCGGCGATGGTTTCACGGGAAACCGGGATCACCGCGTCGCCGAGCGCGACACCGGCGTCGGTGACCGGCAGCGTCAGCAGGTTCATCGCCGGCGAACCCATGAACCCGGCCACGAACTGGTTCACCGGGCGGCTGTACAGCTCGCGCGGCGACGCGCACTGCTGCAGGACGCCGTCCTTGAGCACCGCCACGCGGTCACCCATGGTCATCGCCTCGACCTGGTCGTGGGTGACGTAGACGGTGGTGGTGCCCAGCCGCCGCTGCAGCTGCGCGATCTGGGTCCGGGTCTGCACGCGCAGCTTCGCGTCGAGGTTCGACAGCGGCTCGTCCATCAGGAACACCTGCGGCTGCCGCACGATCGCGCGGCCCATCGCGACGCGCTGGCGCTGACCGCCGGACAGCGCCTTGGGCTTGCGGTCCAGGTAGGGCTCGAGGTCGAGCATCCTGGCCGCCTCCTGCACGCGCGTCTTGATCTCGTCCTTGGGCGTCTTGGCCAGCTTGAGCGCGAAGCCCATGTTCTCGGCCACCGACATGTGCGGGTACAGCGCGTAGTTCTGGAACACCATCGCGATGTCGCGTTCCTTGGGTTCCTGGGCGGTGACGTCCCGGTCGCCGATGAGGATGCGGCCGTCGTACACCTCCTCGAGACCCGCGAGCATGCGCAGCGAGGTGGACTTGCCGCAGCCCGACGGGCCGACGAGCACGAGGAACTCGCCGTCCTCGATGTGCAGGTCCAGCTTGTCGACCGAGGGGGTCGTCGCGCCCGGGAACAGGCACGTGGTCTTGTCGAACGTCACCGAAGCCATGGTGGAGCGATCCCTTCACCGGCAGGAACGTGCCGGACGATCCGAGTGAGGGTGCACGGGTGTGCGGGCAAAGCATAGGCGCCCGAAGTGTCGGGAAACCATCACCCGTGCACGGGCCGCAGCCACACGAAACGAATGTTCCGGCCCGCCTCGCGGAAGTCGGCCTCGCTGCCGTCGACGTCGAAGCCCATGCTCTTGCAGAGGCGGACGCCGATCTTCCGGTGCACGCGGCCGTAGTGCGCCATCAGGTCGCCGCCCTCCTCGGCGCCCAGGAAGTCGGCCTCGACCGCGGATCTGCGTCGGCCGACCTGCACCCGCGCCCTCGGATGCGCCGTCAGGTTCCGGTACCAGTCCGACGTCGTCCCGTACCCGGCCGCGACGATCCACCCGTCGGGCGCACCGTGTCCCACCTCGTCGTGGTCGACCACCTCGAGGACCACCTGCCGGGTCTTTCCGCTGCGGCGCCCGACGTGTTCGACGAGCACGAACCGGTGCCCGAGCAGCGCACCGAGGTGCCACCGGTACAGGGTGACTGGCATACGGAGAACCCGGCGCTTCCAGCCGGTCGGCGGGCTCGGGCGCTGCGTGATCCGCACGCCTCCAGTCTGCGCCTTCAAGTGCGTGCAGCGGATCGATCACGGGGATACCGTGAGATGCGAGTCCCGGCGCGAAGGAGTCCCGCATGACCCGTCCCGTGCGTATCGGCCTGCAACTGCAGCCCCAGCACGCCCCCGACTACGGCAAGATCCGCGACGCCGTGATGCGCGCAGAGGACGCCGGCGCCGACGTCGTCTTCAACTGGGATCACTTCTTCCCGCTGTACGGCGATCAGGAGGGCGCGCACTTCGAGTGCTGGACGATGCTCGGCGCGTGGGCCGAGCAGACCGAGCGCGTGGAGATCGGCGCGTTGGTGAGCTGCGCCGGCTACCGGAACCCGGACCTGCTCGCCGACATGGCCCGCACCGTCGACCACATCAGCGGCGGACGACTGATCCTCGGCATCGGCGCCGGTTGGTTCGAGAAGGACTACGACGCCTACGGCTACGAGTTCGGCACCCCCGGATCGCGGATCAAGCTCCTGGGGGAGTACCTGCCGCGCATCACTTCTCGTCTCTCGAAGCTCAATCCGGCTCCGACACGGCACATTCCGCTCCTGATCGGCGGCAGCGGCGAGAAGAAGACCCTGCGGCTGGTCGCCGAGTACGCGGACATCTGGCACGGCTTCGGCGAACGCGACGAGTTCGTCCGCAAGTCCGCGATCCTCGGTGAGCACTGCGGCGACGTGCAGCGCGATCCGCACGAGATCGAGCACTCGACGTGGTGGCCGGGGGCCGACCTGGCGCCGGCCTACGTCGACGCCGGCGTCACCCTCTTCACCGCGAACACCAGCGGACCCGACTACGACCTCACCACGCTCCGTGAGGCGGTCGCGTGGCGCGACGAACACACGCCACCGCAACTGTCCGGACTCGCGTAGACCCGGACCAGCCCGATGCCCGCCGCCGCGTCCCGACACCGAGCGGCAGCGGTGCTGCTGGTGCTGCTCCTCCCCGTGCTCGCGCTCGCGGGGTGCTCGTCGGGCCGGAACGCGGCGGGGCCCACCGACCTGTGCTCCCCGCCCGGCGTGGACAGCGCCAACGCGCTGCCCGCCAACCTCGACACCGCGGCCGCGGCGGCCGCCGAGGACAAGTACACGACCCCGAACACGCTGCCGCTCGGCGCCGTCGACGCCTCGAAACTGCGCCTCGTCAAGCCGGGCACGCTCACGGTGGGGACCCTGTCGGACGCACCGCCGAGCGTCTGCGTCAACTCGCAGAACGTCTTCACCGGCTTCGACAACGAACTGCTCCGGGCGGTCGCGGAGAAGCTGGGGCTGAAGATCGAATTCGTCGGCACCGACTTCGCGGGCCTGCTCGCGCAGGTGGCGGGCCACCGGTTCGACGTGGGGTCGTCGTCGATCACCACCACCGACGCGCGCCGCGAGCTGGTCGGGTTCACCAACGGCTACGACTTCGGGTACTTCGCGCTGGTGGTCCCGAACGGCAGTGCCGTCAAGGGGTTCTCGGACCTGAACTCGTCCGTCCGCATCGGTGTCGTGCAGGGCACCGTGCAGGACGACTACGTCGTCAACACCCTCGGCCTCGACCCGGTGAAGTTCCCGGACTTCAACACCGCGTACGCGAACCTCAAGACCGGGCAGATCGACGCGTGGGTGGCGCCGTCCCAGCAGGCGCAGGGCGCGATCGCGCCGGGCGATCCCACGTCGATCGTGCAGAACACCTTCAGCCTCAACAACTTCGTCGGGTGGGCCGTCGCGAAGGACGATCCGGCGCTGGTCGACGCGCTCAACTCGGGACTCGACGCGGTCATCGCCGACGGGACGTGGGCGCGGCTGTACTCGGACTGGGTGCCCCGCGAACTGCCGGCGGGCTGGAAACCGGGCAGCAAGGCCGCCCCCGAGCCGCAACTGCCGGACTTCGCGGCCATCGCCGCGGCGCAGCAACCGCCGGAACCGTCCTCCGCGCAACCGAAATCGACGCTGCAGCAACTCGGCGAGACGTTCTTCGACTGGCAGTTGTACCAGCGCGCGTTCCCGGAACTGCTGCGCACCGGCCTGCCCAACACGTTGATCCTGGCGCTGTCGTCGGGCATTGCGGGCACGGTGATCGGGATGCTGCTCGCGGTGGCCGGGATCTCCCGCACCCGCTGGCTGCGCTGGCCCGCCCGGGTCTACACCGACATCTTCCGCGGCCTGCCCGCCGTGGTGATCATCCTGTTGGTCGGGTTGGGTGTCGGCCCGGTCGTCAAGGGACTGACCGGCAACAACCCGTACTGGCTGGGCGCGGCCGCGCTGTCGCTGCTGGCGGCCGCCTACATCGGCGAGATCTTCCGGTCCGGCATCCAGAGCGTCGAGCCCGGACAGATGGAAGCCGCTCGCGCCCTGGGATTCTCGTACCGGCGGTCGATGTCGCTCGTGGTGATCCCGCAGGGCGTGCGCCGGGTGCTGCCGGCCCTGATGAACCAGTTCATCTCGCTCATCAAGGACTCGTCGCTGATCTACTTCCTGGGCCTGCTCGTCACGCAGCGGGAACTGTTCGCCGTCGGCCGGGACCTCAACG
Source organism: Prescottella agglutinans (assembly GCF_004011865.1). GTDB lineage: Bacteria > Actinomycetota > Actinomycetes > Mycobacteriales > Mycobacteriaceae > Prescottella > Prescottella agglutinans. Next base: position 48,866 of record NZ_RKLP01000011.1, read on the forward strand.
CGCAGACCGGCAACCTGTCGCCGTTGGTCGCGGCCGGCCTGTTCTACCTGGCGCTGACCATCCCGCTCACGCACCTGGTGAACTACATCGACCGGCGCCTGCGGACCGGGCGGGCCGACACGTCGGGCACGCTCGACGACCTCGAGCAGTCGATCGTCGTGGAGAGGGGCTGAGGCATGCCCGATTCGGTCTCCCTCACCGGCACCGGACTGCACCTCGCGTTCGGCAGCAACAGGGTGCTGCGCGGGGTGGACCTGCACGTCGACGCCGGCAAGACCGTCACGGTCATCGGCCCGTCCGGCTCCGGGAAGTCGACGCTGCTGCGCGTGCTGAACCGCCTGCACGAACCCGACGCCGGCGACGTCCTGCTCGACGGCCGCTCGGTGCTCCGCGACAATCCCGACCACCTGCGCCAGCGGATCGGGATGGTGTTCCAGCACTTCAACCTGTTCCCGCACCGCACCGTCGCCGACAACATCGCCCTCGGACCGCGCAAGCTGAAGAAGCTGTCCAGGGACGCCGCACGACAACTCGCGCTGGGCCAGCTCGAGCGGGTGGGGTTGGCGCACAAGGCCGACTCGCGCCCGGGGAACCTGTCGGGCGGGCAGCAGCAGCGCGTCGCGATCGCGCGGGCGCTGGCGATGCAGCCGCAGGTGATGTTCTTCGACGAGGCCACCTCGGCGCTCGATCCCGAACTCGTCAAGGGCGTGCTGGCGCTGATGGCCGACCTCGCGAAGGGCGGCATGACGATGGTGGTGGTGACGCACGAGATGGGGTTCGCACGGTCGGTGTCGGACACGGTCGTGTTCATGGACCGCGGCGCCGTCGTCGAGTCCGGTGCTCCCGAGCAGGTGTTCGACAGCCCGGAAACGCCCCGGCTGCAGGGCTTTCTGTCCGAGGTGCTCTAGCGGGGGGAGCGGCAAGTGGCGACACGGAAAGTCCAACGGGCGTTGTCCTGCCGTTCACCCGGGCGTCGTCGGTCACTCGTTCCCGGAATCTACGGTGCGTGCGTCATCAGCATTGTCCGTCAGCCGACCTCGGGAGTCCCACGGTGAGCCTGAAACCCCTCGCACTGTTCGTCAAGCACGACGGCATGTCCTCGCGCGCCTCGATCACCTGCCAGTACAAGTGCGGGAACGCCTGCTCCCACGACGTTCCCAACGACTCGGACGGCGAGTACTTCGGCGACATCGTGCGCGCCGCGGTCTCGCGCCGCGGCGTCCTGCGTGGCGGCGCGGCCGCGGTCCTCGCCGTCGGTGCCGGCACCGCCCTCGCGGGTAACGCCGCGGCCGCTCCCGGATCCGTCGATTTCGGTTCCCTCGGAACCGGTTCCGCGTCGGGTTCGGCCACCGGTTCGTCCACCCCGGGCACCGATTTCGCCCCGGTGGCCCCCAACAAGCAGGACGCGGTGGTGACCCCCGCCGGCTACGAGCAGGCCGTCGTGATCCGGTGGGGTGACCCGCTGTTCGCGGACGCCCCGGCCTTCGACTTCGACAACCAGACCGCCGCCGCGGCGGAGAAGCAGTTCGGTTTCAACAACGACTTCGCGGGCCTGCTGCCGATCCCCGGCCGCCCGAACGGGTACCTGCTGGTGGTCAACCACGAGTACACCACGGAGCCGTCGATGTTCCGCGGCTACGACGCCGCGAACCCCACCGAGGAGCAGGTGCGCATCGGCTGGGCCAACCACGGGCTGTCGGTGGTCCAGGTGCAGGGCGAGCCCCGCTCCGGCAAGCTCACCCCGCAGTTCGGCCCGTTCAACCGCCGCATCACCGCGCTCACCGAGTTCGCGGTCACCGGCCCCGCCGCCGGCAGCCCGCTGCTGAAGACGTCGGCCGACCCCACCGGTACCCGCGTGAAGGGCACGCTCAACAACTGTTCGGGCGGCCTGACCCCTTGGGGCACCGTGCTTTCCGGTGAGGAGAACTTCAACCAGTACTTCGCCAACGCCGGGCAGGTCACCGACGCCACCGCCGCGGCCCGCCTCGCGCGGTACGGCATCGGCGGCAACGCGTCCGAGCGCAAGTGGGAGCGCGTCGACTCCCGCTTCGATGTCGTCGCCGAGCCCAACGAGGTCCATCGCTTCGGCTGGGTCGTCGAGGTCGACCCGTGGGACGCGTCGTCCACCCCGGTCAAGCACACCGCGCTGGGTCGCTTCAAGCACGAGGCCGCGACCATCCACGTCACCAAGGACGGCACCGTCGTCGCCTACAGCGGTGACGACGAGCGCTTCGACTACATGTACAAGTTCGTCTCGTCCCGCAAGATGCAGCGCGGCAACAGCCGAACCGCGATGCGCCACAACATGACCCTGCTCGACGCCGGCACGCTGTACGTCGCGAAGCTCACCGGCAACGAACCCGACGCGATCGACGGCTCCGGCACGCTGCCGCCGTCGGGCGTGTTCGCCGGCACCGGCCAGTGGATTCCGCTGCTGCGCACCGGCGAGGACGGTCGCGGCGAGTCCCTCGTCGACGGCATGAGCGCCGACGAGGTGGCCGTGTTCACCCGCATCGCCGGCGACAAGGTGGGCGCCACCAAGATGGACCGCCCCGAGGACTTCGAGCCCAACCCGCGCACCGGCAAGGTGTACGTGGCGCTCACCAACAACACCAAGCGCGGCACGTCCGGCGCGGCCCCGGCCGACTCCGCGAACCCGCGCAACAACAACAAGAACGGCCAGGTCCTCGAGATCGACGACAACCACGCGGGCACGTCGTTCACGTGGAACCTGCTGCTGGTGTGCGGCGATCCCGCGACCGCCGACACCTACTTCGGCGGTTTCGACAAGTCCCAGGTAAGCCCCATCTCGTGCCCGGACAACCTGGCGTTCGACCCGTACGGCAACCTGTGGATCTCCACCGACGGCAACGCCCTGAAGTCCAACGACGGCCTGTTCTCGGTCGTCCTGGAGGGGGAGCGGCGCGGCGAGACCAAGCAGTTCCTCACGGTGCCGGTCGGCGCCGAGACGTGCGGCCCGATCGTCGACGAGCACCGCGTGGTGGTGTGCGTCCAGCATCCCGGCGAGACCGACGGCGCGAGCATCGAGGCGCCGTCGTCGCACTGGCCCGACGGTGGCAGCGCGCAGCCGCGGCCGTCCGTGGTGGCGGTGTGGAAGTCCGGCGGCGGCCGGATCGGCATCTGACGCCGATCTGACGACTACCGAACAGCCGAACGGTTCGACCGGGATCGGATCCCGGTCGAACCGTTCGTCGCCCGCTACGTGACTACGCCTGCGCGGCCGCGAGCGCGCCGGCGATGTCCGCGATCGACGGATTGCGGCGGAGGGTCTGCCCGCCGCTCACGTGCAGGACCTGGCCGGTGACGAAGCCGGAGCCGTCACCCGCCAACCACGTCGCGGCGTTCGCGATGTCCTCGGCGAGACCGACCCGCCCGAGCGGGATCTCGCGCAGGTAGAGCGACTGGATCGGCGGATAGTTCAGCCCACCCCCGGACATCGGCGCATCCGCGACGCCGCCGGGAGCGATGGAGTTCGCACGGATTCCCCGGTCGCCGTATTCGTTTGCGATGCAACGGATGACGTGGTCGATTCCGGCCTTGGTGCCCATGTAGGCCGCGTGGTTCTCGAACATGATCGACGCCGTGACCGACGAGATCTGGATGATCGAGCCGCCGTCCGAGATGGCGCCGACCAGGCGCTGGAAGAACTGGAACGGCCCGACGAACTGGGTCGCCGCCATCTTCTCGAGGTCCGCCCTCGACGTCTCCTCGAACGGTGCGAGCAGGCCCCACCCGGTGGCGTTGACCCCGATGTCGATGTGGCCGAGCTGGTCCCGCGCGGCGACGAAGAGGGCATCGAGATCCTGCTCGGAGGTGATGTCGCACCGCTGCCACCGAGCACCGATCTCCGCCGCCACCTCGGCGAGCGCGTCCTCGCGACGGCCCGCGATCAACACCGCAGCGCCGTCGTCCACGAAGCGGCGGGCGATGGCGTGCCCCACGTTGCCGGGCGCCACGCCGAGCACGACCGCGGTCTTTCCAGTCAGATGATGTGTCATGCGACAACTCTCGCCGATCCCGGACCGGATTCCCACCGACACACGAGGGCGCCGGAGGAGCCGGGCGTCCGGGAGGGTGGTCGGCGGCCCCGAAGAAGGACCGGTGCGCCTGAACGCCCGCCGTCGGTGATCCGTATTCCCTCGTGCCGGCCGCCCCTCGCGGCCGGTCGGCACGACTGCCGGTAACCCGGAATACGAACGGAGATCGATGATGGCGAAGAGGGCGATTCTCGCGGCGCTCGGCATCGGCGCGGCAATGGCGGTGGCGGGGTGCAGTTCGCCCGCCGAACCCGCGGCGACCGAGGAGGGCACCTCGACCTCGGCACCGCAGTCCACCACGACGCAGGCGGCGGACGGGTCCGCGGCGGCCGCGGCGACCGGGCTGGAACTCGCGGCCGCGGACACCGCGCTGGGGACCGTGCTGACGGACGGCGACGGTTTCACCCTCTACACCTTCGACGAGGACACCCCCACCGAGATCAAGTGCGTCGGTCAGTGCGCCGAGATCTGGCCGCCCTCCCTCGGGGCGCCGCAGGCCGCCACCCCGTTGCCCGGCAGCCTGGGCACCATGGCTCGGCCGGACGGCACCGCGCAGGCCACCTACGACGGCCGCCCGCTGTACCGGTTCGCGAAGGACACCGCACCCGGCCAGACCGGCGGCGACGGCGTCAAGGGCACGTGGCACGTAGTGGTGGTCGACCCGGCCGCCGGCTGACGACACGGGCACACTGAACGCCGCGACCGCCGCGCCCGTACACCCCGGGGACGTCGGGCGGACCGGCGGCGGATGGTTCAGGAGGTGAGGGCGTGCGGCTACGCATCTCGCGCAAGCGCGCGGAGCGGCCGGTCGACGACTTGGACGACGACTCGGTCCTGCGGGCCGCCTACGACGACCACGGCGGTGAACTGTTCGCACTCGCCTACCGGTCCCTGGGAGACAGGGGCCGCGCGGAGGAGGCGGTGCAGGAGACGTTCCTCCGGGCCTGGCGCAGCGCCGATCGATACGATCCACAGCGGTCCACGCTGCGCACCTGGCTGTACGCGATCTGCCGCAACGTGGTGATCGACGCGAGCCGGGCCCGGGCCGCCCGTCCCCAACTCGTGGACTCCGAGCCGCCGGACGTCCCCGTCGAGGAGCGCCCGCTCGAGCAGTTGCTGGTGGGACTGCAGGTCGAGGAGGCCCTCCGGCGGCTGTCCGAAGAGCACCGCGTCGTGCTGGTCGAGGTGCACCTGCGTGACCGGCCCGCCACCGAGGTCGCCGCGCAACTCGGTATCCCTGTGGGGACGGTACGCAGTCGCGTGTACTACGGGCTGAAGGCGCTCAGGCTCGTACTGGAGGAGATGGGGTGGCACGGTGACCAGTGATCGCTGCCGACAGATGCACACCCGGCTGGGGATGTACGCGCTCGGCCGGCTCGACGAACCGGAGACCGTCGCCCTGCAGGCCCACCTGGACGGCTGCCCGGACTGCCGGGACGAGCTGCGCGAGTTGACCCCGGTGGCGTCGGTCCTGTCGCTGGCTGACCCGGATCGGCTCGCCGGGCCGGTGCCCGCACCGCCGGCGACGTTGCCGGCCACGATCTTCGCGACCGTCGACCGCGAACGCGGCCGGCGCCGTACCCGCCGAGCGGGTCTGGTCGCCGCGGCCGCCGTGGCCGCCGTCGCCCTCGTGACCGGGGGATTCCTCCTCCGCGGCGTCGTCCCCGATACCGCCCCCGTGGGACGCGCGGTGGCCTTCGACGTCGCAGCGACCGGGGTGGAGGCGTCGGCGCGGGTGGAGAACCGCGCCTGGGGCACCGGGATCAACCTCGCCGTCGCCGGGCTTCCGCCGGACCGGACCTACAACGTCTGGCTCGCGCGTGCGGACGGAAGTCGCATGAACGCAGGCAGCTTCATCGCCAAGGGAGATCGGACGGTGTCGATGGACCTCGCGGTCGGGCTGCCGATGTCCGACGCGGCGACGCTCGGTGTCAGCGCCCTCGGCGACGACCGCACGCTACTGCAGGCGCCCCTCGGCCGATAGCGGGCTCACCGAGCCGCGACGTGTTCGTCGAGGAATTGCTGTGTCATCTCGGCGATCTCGGCGGCCCTCGCGTGGAACAGGTAGTGGTGACCGTCCAGAACCGCGACACGCTGGATCGAGGGATCGGTGACGGCCGCGTGGTGGGCGGACTCCCATTCCGGATCCACCGTCAGCGAGGAGGACGCGAGGATCGACAGGGCCGGCATCGTCGGGGGGAACCGGGCACCCTCGATCGCCCGCACGTTCTCGGCCTCGTGGGCGGATTCGGCGAGCATGGTCGAGTTCAACACCCACGAGTACGAACGCAGATACAGATCCTGCTGCTCCGGGGTGTACTCGTCGGCGTCGCCGAGGCTGTCGCGGTAGTCGGCCGCCAGTCCCAGGTAGTCGGTGGCGTCGTCCAGGGCGATCAGGTCGCGCACACCACCGACAGCCGTGACCGCGGACATCCAACCCGGCCACTCCGGGGATCCTTCGGCCAGTTCGGTCGTGTAGCGCTCGTCGTCCAAGCCCACCACGGCGGCGACCTCGTCCGGCCGGTGGGTGGCCCACCACATCGCGTACAGACCCGAAATGGAATGGGGCATCAGGACGTACGGACCGTTCAATCCGAGAGTTCCGAGCGCGGAACGAATCTCGTCGACGATGGCCTCACTGGTGCGGGGTGCGTCGGTGCCGTCGCTGAGGCCCAGGCCGAGGTTCTCGACGGTGACCACCGTGTTCTCCGCTGCCAGGCGTCTCGCCAACGGCGCGAAGTCGAGGATCGGCTCCGGCGTGCCCATACCGGGCATGAGGACGAGGGTTCGTGGGCCCGAACCCTGGACCGCGACGCTCATCCGGCGTCCGTCCACGTCGACGTAGCGGTGATCGGGTCCGATGGCCTGTTCGATGGCCCGCTTGTCGCGGGGCGTCTGCCACCGGTGAACGATCGCCGACACCGCGACGGCACCGACGAGCAGCGCCACCACACCGACGAGCACCCACCGCACCACACGAAGCAGCCTGCGCCGCGGCTTCCGTGCCGTCGAATCCTTTACGCCCCTGTGCCGATCGTCGGTCAGACCTGCCGAGTCGAGGTCGATGGTAACCGGATCGGGCCCCCCAGCATCCGTCACGCGAGCAACGTAGCAGACGGCGTCCGCCGCGCTCGACGAGCGCGCACCGGGCGCGAACACGGCCGTCTCGTAGCGCAACTGGGCTGTTCGGTCCTTCGTGGAGCGAACTATCGGGTAGCGTGCCGGGCGGGAGAACGCAGGGGGAGATATGCATGATTTGTCGTACCGTTCCGGCCGCGACGGCCGCCGCTGGAGCCCGCACCATCGGCTCCGGAGATTGAGAGCGCCACTGCTCTTCATGGCGCTTTCCGTGGTGCCCGGGGTGGTCTCGTTCCGCGTGTACCACTCGCTGCTGGAGGCGGCCGTCGTCACGGTCCTGACCGCGGCGAGTGTCGGTGCGGCCGCGATCCTCTTCCGTCCGCGCTGAGGCTGAGGTCGGCGGCGGGTTCCTCAGCTGCCGAAGAAGTTCCGCGCGTACATGTTGATGTCGCCCATCGATCCGCTGTAGACGTTGAGATCGACGTTGCCGTTCACACCCGGAATCCGTCCGCTGTCGGTGTACTGCCAGAACGCCCAGGTCTGCCATCCGCCCGGCAGCGGTCCGGGTTCATTGCGGCCGTTGTAGTCGGCGATCCACAGCGGGTAGCGGGTGAACTCGTTGGTGTTGGCCATCGCCGTGCGCCAGAAGTTGGGGTAGGTGTAGATGATCGGCGTGCGCCCGGTGAGCGTCTGCACGGTGTTGAGGTACCGGTGGGTCCAGTCGATCAACTGCGGCGCCGCCAGTCCGCCGGTGCTCTCCAGGTCGAGGACGGGCGGTAGCCCACCGAACTGGTTGACCGCGAGGGCGTTCGTCGCGAAGAACGCGGCCTGCGCCTCCGGGGAGGCCGAGGGGTCGGCGTAGTGGTAGGCGCCGCGGGCCACGCCAGCGAGTCGCATCGCGAGGGAGTCCTGCGCGAAGAACGGGTTGGTGTAGAACAGGCCCTCGGTCGCCTTGACCATCGCGAAATCATGGCCGGCGGACCGCACCTGGAACCAGTTGATCGGGGATCCGGCGGAGTGCTGCCACGAGGACACGTCCGGCCCCTGCGGATTGGCCGCGGCCACAGCGGGGCCCGCCACGGTCACCGCCCCCGCCAGGAGCACTGCAGCGACACGGACGAGGGATCGGCGCGAGTTACTCGGCATCGCCCGAGACTAAATGACTTCTCCACCGCGCGCGGCGATTTCACCCCGATGTTCATCCTCTCCCAGCCACCTCCCAGCGAGTTGTCAGCCGAGCCAGTCGAGCACCGCGGCCGCCGTCCACGACTGCTGCATGCTGCCGAGCGGCCGACCCGTGAACGGCTCGTAGTACTCCGCGAAGCTGCCGTCGGCGGCCTGGCGCAGCCCCTCCGCCCGCAGCAGCGACGAGCGTTCGGCCCACCCGCGGCGCGCGAACGCCCACGAGAACAACCACGTCATCACCGGCCACACCGGTCCGCGCCAGTACTCGCGGGGGCGGAAGTCACGGGAGACCGGCGACGTGGACGGCGGAACCGCGTACCGCAGGTCGGGGTGGGTGCAGAACCGCGGGCCCTCGAAGATGTGCATCAGGTTCCGCTCGACGTGCCGGTCCAGCCCGCCGCACAGCAGGGGGGCGAACATCGCGATCGTGTCGGTGCCGATCCACCGTCCGCTGCGGACGTCGAAATCGCGTGCGGCCCCGCTCCGCTCGTCCGTCGTGGCGACGACGCCCCGGCGGAAGTGGTCCGCCCAGTAGTGCAGTTCCCGCACGTCGGCGTTGGGTCGCGCATGCTCCTCCCCGATCACGGCGAGCACGTCGCACGCGAGCGCGAAGATCGCGCTGACGAACACGTCCTCGACCGCGAAGCTCATCTTGTCGGCGAGGGCGTCGTCGTCGTAGCGGACGCTCTTCATCTCCTCGAGCAGCCAGAGGTAGCGGTCGTACTCGCCGTTGGTGGGGCGCTGCGATGCGTCGGTGACGATCGTGACGTCCTCACGGCGGTACGGCGGCACGGGTCCGGGAATAACGTTGGCGTACGCGACATCCCATCGGGGCGAATTGTCCATACCGGACTCCCACCCGTGGTACAGCGTGATGCGGCCGTTCCCGTCGCGATCCCGGGCGTGGCCGAGCCACCGGTGCCACCGCATGAGGTCCGCCCAGCGGCGGTCCAGGAACTCCTCGGCGACCGCCCGGGTGCTGCGGCCGTGCCGCCGGGCGTGGTCGAGGATCCGCTGCACCGCGATCGCGTGCACCGGCGGCTGCGTGATGCCGGACGTGTCGACGCCGATCGGTGCGTAGCCGGCCAGTTCCCGGCACTGCCAGCGGGTCGGTCCCGGGAAGTACCCGTCGACGCCGTTCGCGAACACGATGTGGGGAATCATCCCGTTGCTCCACTGCGCCGACAGCAGCGTGTCGAGTTCGGTGACAGCCCGCTCGACGCTCAGCGGCGCCAGCCCGACGGCCACGAACGCCGCATCCCAGCTCCACATGTGCGGGTACAGGCGCGGCGCGGCGGTGGTCATGGTCCCCAGGTCGTTGCCGCGCAGCAGGTAGGCGGCTCGCGCCGCGAGCTGGGTCGGCGTGAATCCGGGGTCGATCATCGTCCCATTCTGCGACTCACCCCGCGGATGCGCGCGTCCAGGTGAGCAATTCGTCCACCGGCCACGTGTTGACGACCCGCCCCGCCTCGACGCCGCAGCGGATCGCGCGCTCGCAGCCCAGGCCCTGCCACGCCAGCTGGCCGGGCGCGTGCGCGTCGGTGTCGATCGCGAACAGGCAGCCGATGTCGACGGCCAGGTCGATCAGCCGGCTCGGCGGGTCCCGGCGCTCCGGCCTGCTGTTGATCTCGACGGCGACGGCGTGGTCGCGGCACGCCTCGAACACCCTCTCGACGTCGAACTTCGACTCCGGACGGTTGCCGCGCCTGCCCTCGACGAGCCGTCCCGTGCAGTGGCCGAGCACGTTCACCCTAGGATTCCGGACGGCACCGAGCATCCGCCGGGTCATCTCGCCCCGCTCCGCCCGCAGGTGCGAATGGACGCTCGCCACCACGACGTCCAGTTCGTCCAGAAGATCCGCATCCTGGTCCAGCGCACCGTCGTCGAGGATGTCGACCTCGATTCCGGTGAGGATGCGGAACGGCGCGAGCTCGCGATTGAGGTCGTGCACCACGGCGAGCTGCTCACGCAGGCGCGCGGGCGACAGACCGTTCGCGACCGTCAGTCTCGGCGAGTGGTCGGTGAGCGCGCAGTACTCATGGCCCAGCGCGGCCGCGGTGCGCATCATCTCGTCGATCGGACTGCCGCCGTCGGACCAGTCCGAGTGCACGTGCAGGTCGCCGCGCAGCGCGGGCTGCAGGTCCCCGCCGTACCCGATCGGCTGTGCCGCGTCCCGCAGTTCCTGCAGGTAGTCCGGCACGTCCCCGGCCACGGCCTGCGCGACGATCGTGGCGGTCTTCGTCCCCAGACCGGGCAGTGCGGTCCAGTCACCGCCGCGCTGACGGGCCTCCCGCTGCCCCGCGGTGAGCCCCGCGACCACGTCCGCGGCCCGTCGGTACGCCTTCACCCGGTACGTGTCGGCGCGGCCGCGTTCGAGCCAGAACGCGATCTCCCGCAGCGCCTCGACCGGATCCATACGTTTCATCGTGCACCCGCGCGCGACAAGTGGGTGCCTATCGAACGGACCAGTGACATGCTGGATACAGGAAGTGACATTTCCGGCTCGGAAGGCACGACGATGAGCCAGCAGAAGCACAAACAGCACAGTCGGATGGTCGTAGCGGCCGCGGCGGTGGGCGTGGGGCTGCTCGGCGGTGCGATCACCGGATGCGACGACAGCATCGACTCGAGTCCCGCGACGCTCACCACCGAGGAAGAGGGCACCGACGCCCCCGAGGATCCGAGCGGCCTGGAACAGACCAACTCGTTCGGCTACATCCCCGAACACGAGACCACCCTCGAGACGGATCCGATCGAGCCGGAGGGCGGCGGCATCGAGGACGACCCGTTCGAATTGGGCGGGGGTACGCTACCCCCGGACAACGGTGTGGGACTGCCCACCGGGGCCACCCTCACCACACCTGCCGGCTGACCAGGGGTGATGGCATGGTTCAGCAGAACATTCGATCTTTGCTCCAGCGAATCACGATTCTCCTCATCGCAGCCGCCACGGTCCTGGCGCTCGGCATCGCCGCCGCAGGCTGGCAGCGAGCGTCCGACGTCAGCACGAATCACGGCTACCCACAGACGCAGCTGACGTCGACGACGGACGAAACCGGCCTGGAACAGACCAACTCGTTCGGCTACATCCCGGAACACGAGACGACCCTGCCGACGAACGGGAACGGCCCGGGTGCGCCGGGCCCCTTCAACGACGATCCGTTCGACAACCCGGGGCCGCCGCTTCCGGGCGGTCCGGGGTTGCCGGCTGCGGCGACGCTCACCACGCCCGCCGGATGATCTCGCGTCTACCCTCGGGGTCATGGCTCCCCAGCACCCCACCGCACTGATCACCGGTGGCAGCCGCGGTCTCGGTGCCGCGATCGCCCGCGAACTCGCCCCCAGCCACCAGCTGATCCTCGGCGGACGCAGCGCCGAATCGCTCGAACCGATCGCGGGGGAGTTGGCCGCCGCACCCTGGCCGGTCGACCTCACCGACTATGCGGCCGTCGCCGCCGCCGTCGCCGACATCGACCGGCTCGACGTGCTGGTGCACAACGCCGGAGTCGCCGAACTGGGCACCGTCGCGGAGACGTCCGTCGAGGCGTGGCATCGGACGTTCGAAGCGAACGTCGTCGCGGTCGCCGAGCTGACGCGCCTGCTGCTGCCGGCGCTGCGGGCGGCGCACGGACACGTCGTATTGATCAACTCCGGCTCGGGACTGCGGGCCAACGCCGGCTGGGGCGCCTACGCCGCAAGCAAGTTCGCGCTGCGCGCGTTCGGGGACGCCCTGCGCCTCGAGGAGCCCGCGCTGCGCGTCACCTCGATCCACCCCGGACGCATCGACACCGACATGCAGCGCGAGATCGTCCGGGCCGAGGGCGGCGAATACGACGCCGACCAGTTCCTCACCCCGGAGACCGTGGCGCGTGCGGTCCGGAACGCCGTCGAGACGCCCCGCGACGCACACCCCACCGAGATCGTGCTGCGGCCGATTCAGCGGTAACCGTTCGACCCGCCCCGGCCCCGCCGCGGTCAGGGATGCAGCGTCGTGATGGCGAGCACCGCACAGGGATCGGTCATCTCGAACGCGTCGGCGCACCCGGGCGGGAGCAGCACCGCATCCTCCGTCACCGGATCGACGAGGACGAGCAGCGCAGCGGGGTCGGCGACCGCGGGCGGTTCACCGATCCGCACCGTCGCCGTCGCCCGGCCGCGCCGCACCATCACGTTCAGCGCCCGGGTGGGCGTCTCCACGCGGCACCGCGGTGCCCACTCGCCCGGAAACTCGATGGTCTGCAGTGGCGCGACCACATGACGCACCACGCCGGGCGCCTCCGACCCGAACGGTGGCCCACTCAGCTCGATCGGTACCGCACCGATCGGTACGAAGAATCGGTCGTATCCGTCGATCACCGAGAATGTCGACGACGTCGGCTCGTCGGCGATGCTCACCCGCCACAGGTCGGTCTCGGCAATCACCTGCGTGGTGCCCTGACCGTTGCGCCAGCGCACCGACTCCCGGTCGTCGCGGGTGGTCCGGCGTGCCCTCGAGCCGGGCGAGTACGGGTCGTCCACAGTGCCTCCGTTGCGATTCGTGTCGACGGGGTTCCGGTCGGCCGTCCCGCTGTACGCCGGACGTCGGGCACCCGCCTTCTCGTTCACACTTGTATATACAACCCGCTCCGGTCAACCGGCTGCCCGCAGTGCCCGCAGAACGAGTGCTCCATCGACACTCGTCTCGGTCGAATCATGCGGAGAATTGCTCCCGTAGATCCCTCTTCTTGAACTTGCCGGTGGCTGTTCTCGGAATGGTGGAGACGAATTCGAACCGCTCGGGCAGTTGCCACCGCGCGAATTCGCCCGACAGGTGCTCACGCAACTGCTCCGGGTCCGCGGTCATGCCGTCCCGGAGTACGAGCACCGCCAACGGACGCTCGCCCCACCGCGCGTCGGGGACGGCGATCACCGCGGCCTCCGCCACCGCCGGGTGGGCCATGAGGTGGTTTTCGAGATCGACCGAGGAGATCCACTCGCCGCCGGACTTGACCAGGTCCTTGGAGCGGTCACAGATCCGGATACAGCCGCGGTGGTCGATGCGGACGATGTCCCCGGTGCGGAACCAGCCGTCGGTCGTGAAACTGTCTGCGCCCGAGCCGTTGTGGTAGGCAGCCGCGACCCAGGGACCCCGCACCTCCAGCTCACCCATCGCCACGTCGTCCCATTCGATGAATGCGTCATCCTCGTTCCGGGCGCGAATGTCGAAGAACGGCAACGCGACACCCTGCCTGGCACGGAATTCGTACTGCTCATCGGCCGCACATTCCCGCAGATCCTCGGGGAGGCGGCTGACGGTGCCCACCGGCGCGGTCTCGGTCATTCCCCACGCCTGGACAACCGTCAGACCGTGGCGGTCGTACCCCTCGAGCAGGCTGCTCGGCGCCGCCGCTCCACCGACGATCAACCGGTCCAGATGGCCCAAGTCCCAACGATGCGGCTGCGCGTCGAGCGCATCGAGCATCGCCATCCACACCGTCGGCACCCCCGCAGTCATGGTGACCCGTTCGGCCTCGATCAGGTCGAGCACACTGACCGGATCCAGTTTCGGACCCGGTAGGACGAGACGCGCGCCGAGCAGTGCGGCGGCAATCGGCAGACCCCACGCGTTGACGTGGAACATCGGCACTACCGGCAGCAGTGTGTCCTGCACCGAAACGCCCAAGGCATCGGGCAGCGCCGCGGTCAGCGAATGGAGCACCAGCGCCCGATGCGAGTACACGACGCCCTTCGGTCGACCGGTAGTGCCGGACGTGTAACACATTGCGCCGGCGCGTCGTTCGTCGAGGACAGGCCACTCCATCGGTTCGGACGCACTGATCAGAGTCTCGTAGTCGAGCATTCCTTCCGGTGTCGGTTCGTCGTGGGCGACGACGACGACGTGCTCGAACCGGTGCGTGAGCCTGAAGCCGTCGAACACCTCCAGCAGCGATTCGTCGACCACGATCACCCGATCCCGGGCGTCCCCCACGATGAATGCCAGTTCGTCGGGGTGCAGGCGTGGGTTGAGTGTGTGAACGACCGCGCCCATCGCCGGGACCGCGAAGTACATCTCGAGGTGCTCGGCCTGATTCCACAACAGCGTCGCCACCCGGTCACCGTCTCCGACGCCGAGGTCGGCCAGCGCGGTGGCGAGCTGACGCGCCCGCCCGGCGCACGCCCCGAGAGTGGTCCGGGCGATGCTGCCGTCGGGGCGACGCGAGACGACGTCCTTTCCGCTGTGGAACCGCTCGGCGCGCTCGACCACGGCGGTCAGCGACAGCGGGTAGTCGTCCATGGTCAAGCCGTTGATCACGTGAACACTCCTGGATAGGGGGATGGGCAGAACTGGGCGGAGGGTGGAAGTCGTCCGGGGGAGTGGGGTGCGGAACCCGGTTCCGCACCCCACTGCACAAACGGCCCGGATTCCTAGGCGTGGTGGGTGAACCCGACCTGACCGGGACGACGGTTCGGGGCGTAGCCGAGCTTGGCGAGGGTCTCGTCGGCGTCGGCGTACGTGGTGCCGATCTTGTAGATGTCGCGGGCGTCCTTGCCGGTGGCGACTTCGCGGCCGAGTTCACCGGCGATGCGGACCAACTGCTGGATCTGCTGGACCGAGGTCATCCTCTCGCCCTTGCGGCCCCAGATGGTGTCCTCGTTGCCGCAGCGGGTGTGCAGGCCCATCGCGATCGCCATCGTGTTGACGGGCAGCACGCTGCGCATGAGGGATTCGAGGGTCAGGGCCGCGCCGTCCGGGACGCGCTGGACGAAGTTCATGATGTTGTACGGGTTCGGCCCCTCCATGCCGCCGCCGATGCCGGTCCAGGTCACATTCAGCGGGCCGGTGTAGACGCCACGGCGGATGAGCCGCTCGACGCTCTCGAGGCCCGTGATGCCGGTCAGCGCGAACAGGGGCTGGATGCCGGCGGCCTGCAGGCGACGCAGGTGCTCCTCGACCCATCCCGGGCCCGCCGGGATCGTCATCTCCCGGTACGTCTCCTGCAGTTCCGGACGCGCCAGGGACGTGCCCGCGACGTCGTCCGCGGTCAACAGCTCCGCGATGTTCATCTGGCTGGTGTTGATCGCGATGGTCACCTGGTCCGGCTTCGGATCGAGCTCGGCGAGCATGTGCCGGGTGTCATCCGAGAGCCACTTCGCCTCCGCACCTTCACCTTCCGGCGCGAACGAGATGGAGCCGCCGACCTGGAGGACCATGTCCGGCACGGCCTCGCGCAGACCCGCGAGCAGCTCGTTGAACTTCGACAGGCGCTTGGAGCCCTTGCCGTCGAGCTCACGCACGTGGATGTGCAGCACCGACGCACCGGCCTCGTAGCAGTCCACGGCCTGCTGGACGTGTTCCTCCATGGTCAGCGGCAGGTCCTCGCGGAAGTCGTCCGGCTCCCACTCGGGACCGTACGGCGCAGCCGTGATGACCAGCTTGTCCTGGTTCTCCGGGAAGAGGGCATCGTCGTGGAAATGCATCGGGTCGCTCCTGTCGCAAGGGTTGGAAAGTGTTGTCGAGAAGGAATGTTCGACGGAACCGCGGGGAGGCGGTGGTCAGATGACGGCGCCACCGTTGGGACTGATGATCTGGCCGACGAGGTAGTGGTTGTCGCCGGCGAGATAGACAGCGAGAGAGGCGTACTCCTCGGGCTTTCCCAGGCGACCGACGGGAATGATCTGGTAGAGGTTGCGCTTCTGCTCCTCCGTGGCGTTGTCGAGGTACGCCTGGAAGGGCGGGGTGAGGACGCCGCCGCAGGCGATGGCGTTGACGTAGATGCCCGCGCCCGCGACGTCGAGCGCGACAGTCTTGGTCAGGCTCACGACGGCAGCCTTGGCAGCCGAGTAGCCGGGGCTGTGGGTGCTCGCGGTGGAGGTACCGGCGATCGACGCGATGTTGATGATGCGCCCGTAGCCCTGAGGCTCCATGTACTTCAGCGCCTCGCGGGTGCAGTAGAAGACACCGTGGACGTTGACGTCCCACCACTTGAGCCAGTCCTCGTCGGTCAGGCTGCTGGTGATGCCCATGGACTGGCGCTCCATGGGGGTGGTGACGTAGGCGTAGTGCCGGCTGCGGCGAACCTCGTCGGCCGGCGAGTTCGGCACCCGGGCGGCATTGTTGACCAGGATGTGGACGGTGCCGAACCGATCGGCGGCCCGGGCGAACGTCTCGACGACCTGCTCCCTGGAGGAGACATCGCAGCGCAGGGCCAGACACTTGCGGCCCAGTGCCTCGATCTCGGCGGAGACCTCCGCGAGCTTGTCCTCCTGCAGGTCGCACAGGACGAGGTCCGCGCCTTCCTGCGCCATGGCGAGGGCGATCGATCGCCCCAGACCTTGGGCCGCACCGGTCACGACCGCGACTTTGTCGAGTAGCTGCATTTCCTGGTTTCCTCTTCGTGTATCGGTGAAAGCCGGCCCCGCGCAACGGGTATCGAATCGTCTCGGGCGCCGGCGCGGGATCTATGCCGAAGGACTGGGAGCGAGCGCGTCCGGCGATGCCGCGGGGGCAGGCTGGGAGTTCCGCAGCGGCACCGATGCGAGCTTGCGAAGACCCGCCGGGTAGAGCTTCATCCCGAGTGCGAGGAGCGCGATCGACGCAACGGATGCGAGGGGGACCCACTGCAGTGCACCGAGCAGCCCCAGCCGGTCGGACAGCATGCCCACGACGACCGGACCCAACGCCAGGCCGAAGACATTGTTCGCGAGGGTACCCACACCGAAGGACGACGCATGGATCGACGGATGGGAGAGGCTGGCGACGACTGCTGTTGTGGCACCGGAGAATCCGGAGCAGAAGAACGCACCGATACCGAGGAGGACCAACTGGGTCGGGCCGTTCTCCAGGTGGAACCCGATCATGAGGCAGACCATCGCGACGGCGGCATACGCGATCGCCGCAGTCCATCTGCGCTCCGGCCGGCGGCGCCCGACCCGATCGGCGGCGATACCGCAGAGCACCGTGCCCGCGCCGATCAGGAGCACGAAGACGGACGCGGCCAACCCGGCGCTCGCGGCGTCCATGCCGTGATAGCGGTTGAAGTAGCTGGGGAGCCACGCGAGGAGAACACCCGAGACGAAGAACTGCAGTCCGGCACCGACGTAGGCGCACATCAGCGACGCATTGGTGAACAGGCTCGAGATGGGGGCGCGCCCGCCGTCGGAACCGGTTGCTCCGACCGTCGGCTGATCAGCGGCGTAACGAGCCAGTCGGTTCTCGTTGACGACGAGCCGGAACAGGACGATGAGTGTCATCCCGAAGGCGGCCATGATCAAGAACGCCGCCCGCCAGCCGAGTCGATCGGCAAGGACGCCGCCGAGTGCGACACCGACGACCGAACCGAAGAACGCCGCACCGAGGAACGAGCCGCTGAGCGAGGCGTGAAGTCGCGGTGCGAAGACACCGAGCATGACGGCCAAGCCCACGCTCGCGTAGGCGGCCTCGCCGAACCCGATCAGGAATCGCGCTCCCAACAACTGTGTGTAGTTGCTCGCCGCGGCGCACAGGACCGTGGCGAAACTCCACAGGACCGCCATGAGGACGACGCTGCGGACGCGGCCCCAACGGTCGGCCAACAGCGACATCGGTAGCGCCAAGACCCCGACCATCAGGGCGACCACGCTCGTCAAGGCCGCGAGCTGCGAGTCCGACAGGTCCCACTCGGCTTTGAGGACGGGGAAGACCGAACTGAGCACCTGACGGGACATGTAGTCCGACATCATCAGTCCGAAGATCAATGCGAAGACGGCCCACGGAAAGATCTTCGAATGGGCACCCGCGCCGGGAACCGCTCGGGATGGCGTGGACTCCTGGGGCTCCGGTTCCATGAGTGCTCCTGTTCTCGAAGGGCGCGTTGGGGCGACGCGTCTCGGATATGGCCGGTTCGGAAAGCCCGCTGCGGGCCCGAACCAGGCTGTGGTTGCTCGACATATGTGTCGGCGCGAGGTCAGTGAATCGAGGGCTGTGCGTCAGGTGCTGCCGGGCGTTTCTGGCCGGGGATTGCCCAGCGAAAGCGACCGCGTGGACCGATTCGACAACTGCGGTGACACAGGTCACGCTATACGCATTGGGGCGGAAACACTTGTTCCGTTGGGACGAATTCTTTGGCAGCTTGGGACAGGAGCGATAGATGACGGTGCTGAAGGTGCGGAGTTCGGCCCTGACCGGGTACGTCGAGTTGACCCAGTCTCTCGGCTCGGACCCGGATCCGTTCATGCGTGCCGCGGGAATCGACCCGACTGCCTTGGCCGTACCGAACACGTGGCTTCCCGCGGAGCGCGTCGACGAACTGTTGGAGCGGACCGCGCTGGCAACGTCCTGCGTGGACTTCGCAGTCAAGATGGCGGACGGAAGAGGGGTATCGATACTCGGAGCAGTGGGTTTGGCGGCCCGGGAAGAACCGGACGTCCGAAGCGCGATCGCGCTCATACTGCGTCACATGCGGGTACACAACGAGGCGATTCAGATTCGGCTCGTCGAGTCGAACGGGCTCGCCTCACTGCGAGTCGAACCCGCACTCGGAATGACCCTCGGCCGCCAGTCCATCGAACTGGTCATCGCATCGTTGGGCCGGATCCTCAGCGCATTCCTACCGGACGGCTGGCGACCACTGTCGACATGCTTCGTCCACGAAGCGCCGGCCGCGCTCGATGCCCATCACCGCGCGTTCGGGACGGGCATCGCGTTCGAACAGGACTTCAACGGTTTCGTGCTCTACTCGAGCGATCTGGACTCCGTCAATCCGTTGTCGGATCCGATGTTCCAGCCCTACGCGAGGCAGTACCTGGATCTGCTCGCACCGCCGGAGGATGCCTCCGCTGTCGGACGGGTGCGCGAGATGATCGAGGCCCTCCTCCCGGGCGGAAGCTGCACCGCGGCCCGGATCGCGCGCAGTCTCGGGATGGACCGGCGAACCTTGCACAGACACCTGTCACAGGCGGGCGAAAACTACTCCTCCGTGGTCGATTCCGTGCGCGTGGATCTCGCGCGACGGTACATCACGCGTGGGGACCGGAACCTCACCGACATCGCCGGCGAACTCGGCTTCTCGGATCTGAGTGCCTTCTCGCGCTGGTTCCGTCGACAGTTCGGCACGAGTCCGACGAAATGGGCTGCACACCAGCACGAGATCACGTCCGTCTGAGAGCCGGGCGCTCGGATACTGCAGGTTCGCTGTCGTGCGTGTCGGCGATGCGCGCTCGGCAGGAAGCGAACAGCATCTCGCCCCCGGTTCCCTCGCCGGTATCTCGGCGGCGGCGCTTCAGCATCCGCGACAGCGAGCGGGCGGCCACTCGGCCCTTCGGACGAGGGAACCAGGGGTTCGATCACGACGAACCAGGGGACCTCCCTAGCTGACGGTCATGTCCTCCTGCGCCCAGTACGCGCGGGTGCTGGTGATCTTGGCGTCGTCGTCGAACGTCATGACGTCGATCGGCTCGACGACGTAGGTCTGGTCGCCGGCCTTGGTGGTGACGCGGAAGTGGAACGCGGCGCTGTTGCCGGCGACGCGGATCGTCAGCAGTTCGGCCGTCTGGTCCATCGCCTCGATCGCGGTGAAGAACGAACGGATCTCCTCGACGCCGCGCTTGGGCTCGGTGCCGACCGGATCCTCGACCGTGGCACCCTCGGCGAACAACGCGGCCACCGCGTCGGCGCTCTTGCCGCTGATCGCCTTCATGTAGGACGCGACGGTGTTCTTGATGTCTTCTGCGGATGCCATGATCGCTGAACCTTTGCTCGTGGAACGAATCTCGGTGCTCTTGCGGCGGGGAGCGTAACCCGCCTCACACGCCCGGCACACCGCTCGGTCCCGCCCACCGGACACTCCCGACAATCCACCGAACAGGAGCGAGCGTCGCAGAGGCGCTGCTACCGTCCCGCGCATGTCAATCCAGCACGGGGGTATCTGGGGTCGGGCGTTCGTCGCCGCACTCGCGGTGACAGTCGTGGTCGGAGGTGGCGCCGCAGGCACGGCCGCGGCCCAATCGAGTGGCAGTGCGCTGCCGAACACCAGCATCGGCGGACTGGGATCGACCGGCAGCGCCGCCGGACAGGGATCGGTCGGCGGCGGGTCGTTGACCGACGGGACGGGCTCGGACGGCACCGCGTCGAACGGCACCACGCCGATCACCGGATCGCTGGGGACCGCGTCGTTGGCCAGGTCGGCGTTCGGTTCCTGGATTCCCGGCTCGGTCGACTCGTCGGTGTCGCCACCGGATCTGACGCCGCCGCCGCTCGACACGTTGCACCAGGAGATGCAGCCTTCCCCGATCGGCGACCCGTTCTTCGACGAGTACCCGCCCGGACTGCCCGGCATGACGCCCGGCCAGGTCATCGAGACCCGCGACGTGACGCCGGTCGCCCGCCTGCTCCCGCTCGGGCCGGTGCGCGAGGTACGGCAGATCAAGGTGAGGTCCACCGACGCGACCGGGGCGCCGTCGTTCGCGACCGCGACCCTCGTCATCCCCGCCGTGGACTGGACCGGTCCCGGCCCGCGCCCGGTGCTGGTGAACAACGTGCCGATCAACGGCCTCGGGCGGGCCTGCACCCCCTCCCACACCATGGCGAACGGCATCACGCCGTCGACGAACCTCATCGAGTTCCTCCGGCCCGTGACGGCGAAGGCCGAGGAACGCGGCTACGCGGTGCTCATCCCCGACCACGAGGGCCCGCAGATGGCGTACGGGGAGCCGTACATGGCCGGGCACGCGATCCTCGACACCATCCGCGGCATCCGCAATGCGTACGGGGCGGAGTTCGGCAGTAGCAAGCTCGCGATGATGGGCTACTCCGGCGGCGCGATCGCCACACACGGCGCGGCCAAGCTGATCGACTCGTACGCACCGGAATTGGCCCCCGACATCGTCGGCGCCGCGTTCGGTGGCGTGCCCGCCGACTTCCAGATGCTCGGGCGCACCATGAACGGCAACCTCGCCAGTGGACTCTTCCTCGCGGCGGTGCTGGGGATCGCGCGGGAGCGCACCCAGATCCTGCCCGTGATCAACAGTCTGGGGCAGCGGCTGGCCATCTCCTCCATCAAGGACATGTGCGTGGGCAACGTGGGGGTGCTCGGCCTCCTGAACGCCCCCGTCGAGGCACTCGCGAACGTCAAGGACGCACTGGATTCACCTGTCGCACACGACATCTACAACATCACGAAGATGGCGGGCATCAAGTCCGGCACCCCGCTCTACATCTACAACGGCGGGCAGGACTGGTGGATCCCCGCGCTGGGTGCCCGCAACCTGTACGACGAGCAGTGCGGGCTCGGCGTCAGCGCCGTCTACCGACAGGTGCCCGGTGAACACCTGCTCGGCGAGGCGATAGGCAACCCCGGGGCGTTCGACTGGGTCGACGCCCTCTTCCAAGGGCAGCCCGCACCCGACGAGTGCTGAACCACCCCATACAAAGCTGAAGGGTCCCTTCACCCGCTCGCAGCGCGTGAAGGGACCCTTCAGCCGTCTCGACTAGAGGACGACGTTCACCATCTTGCCGGGAACGACGATCACCTTGCGGGGATCCTTGCCGTCCAGCAGCGCCACGATCTTCTCGTCCGCGAGGGCGACCTTCTCGATGTCCTCGCGGGCCGCGTCGGCGGCGACGTTGATGCGGCTGCGGACCTTGCCGTTGACCTGGATCGGGTACTCGACGGTGTCCTCGACCAGCCACTTCTCGTCGGCGGTCGGGAACGGGCCGTGCGCCAGCGACTCGGTGTGCCCCAGACGCGACCACAGCTCCTCCGCGAGGTGCGGGGCGACCGGGCCGAGCATCAGCGCGAGCGGTTCGACCGCCCACCGCGGGGCACCGGCCGGGTACTCCTTGGTGAGGTGGTTGGTGTACTCGATCAGCTTGGCCACCGCGGTGTTGTCGCGCAGCGCCGCGTAGTCCTCGGCGACGCCGGCGATCGTCTTGTTGAGCGCACGCAGCGTGCCCTCGGACGGCTCCGCGTCGGTGACGCGCAGGTCACCGGTCTCCTCGTCGACGACGACGCGCCACGCACGCTGCAGGAAGCGGTGCGCACCGATGACGTCCTTGGTCGCCCACGGACGGGAGGTGTCCAGCGGACCCATCGCCATCTCGTAGACGCGCAGGGTGTCGGCACCGAACTCGTCGCAGATCTGGTCCGGCGCAACGGAATTCTTGAGGCTCTTGCCCATCTTTCCGTACTCGCGCTTGACCTCGGCGCCCTGGTAGAAGAACTTGCCGTCCTCCTCGGTCACCTCGGCCGCCGGCACGTAGACCCCGCGCTCGTCGGTGTACGCGTACGCCTGGATGTAGCCCTGGTTGTACAGGCGGCGGTACGGCTCGCTGGAGCTGACGTAGCCCAGGTCGAACAGCACCTTGTGCCAGAACCGCGAGTACAGCAGGTGCAGCACCGCGTGCTCGACGCCGCCGACGTACAGGTCGACACCACCGGGATCGTTGGGGCCGTGGATGTCCGGGCGCGGACCGGTCCAGTAGGCCTCGTTCTCGGGGGCGACGAACTGCTCGCTGTTGGTGGGGTCGATGTAGCGCAGCTGGTACCACGAGCTGCCCGCCCACTGCGGCATCACGTTGGTGTCGCGGTGGTAGCTCTTCAGGCCGTCGCCGAGGTCGAGCTCGACGTCGACCCAGTCGGACGCCTTCGCCAGCGGGGGAGAGGGCTCGGAGCTGGCGTCGTCCGGATCGAACGACACCGGCGCGTAGTCCTCGACCTCCGGAAGTTCTACCGGCAGAGCCGATTCCGGCAGCGGGTGCGCGACGCCCTGCTCGTCGTAGACGATCGGGAACGGCTCGCCCCAGTAGCGCTGGCGCGCGAACAGCCAGTCGCGCAGCTTGTACTGGATGGTGCCGGTGCCGACGCCGTCCGCCTCGAGTCGCGCGATGACGGTCTTCTTGGCGTCCGCGACGTCCAGGCCGTCCAGGTACTCGGAGTTCACGAGCGGTCCGTCGCCGGTGAACGCCGCCTCGGACAGGTCGCCGCCCTTGATGACCTCGACGATGTCCAGGCCGAACGCGGTCGCGAACTCCCAGTCGCGCTGGTCGTGGCCGGGGACGGCCATGATCGCGCCGGTGCCGTAGCCGGTGAGCACGTAGTCGGCGATGAACACCGGCAGCTCGTGGCCGTTGACCGGGTTGACGGCGTAGACGCCGAGGAAGACGCCGGTCTTCTCCTTGTTCTCCTGGCGCTCGAGGTCGCTCTTCGCGGCGATCGACGCGCGGTAGGCCGCGACGGCCTCCGCCGGGGTGGCCGCGCCACCGGTCCAGCGCGGGTCGACGCCCTCCGGCCACTCGGCCGCCACCAGCTGGTCCACCAGCTCGTGCTCAGGCGCCAGCGTCACGTACGTGGCACCGAACAGCGTGTCCGGACGGGTGGTGAACACCTCGATGTCGTGGCCGCGGGCCGCGAACTTCACCTGGGCGCCGTGCGAGCGGCCGATCCAGTTGCGCTGCATGGACTTGACCTTGTCCGGCCAGTCCAGGTACTCGAGGTCGTCGACCAGGCGGTCCGAGTACGCAGTGATGCGCATCATCCACTGCTGCAGGTGCTTCCGGAACACCGGGAAGTTGCCGCGCTCGCTGCGGCCGTCCGCGGTGACCTCCTCGTTCGCCAGCACCGTGCCCAGGCCGGGGCACCAGTTGACCATCGAATCCGAGTGGTAGACGAGGCGGTACGAGTCGAGCACCTTGCTGCGCTCGACCGCGTCCAGCGAGGCCCAGTCCCGTCCGTCGTCGAGCGGGCGCTCACCCGACGCGAACTCGGCCTCGAGCTCGGAGATGCGGCGCGCCTTGCCCTGCGCGGTGTCGTACCAGGCGTTGTAGATCTGCAGGAAGATCCACTGCGTCCAGTGGTAGAAGTCGACGTCCGTCGTCGCGACGGAGCGGCGCTCGTCGTGGCCCAGGCCCAGACGACGCAGCTGACGCTGCATGTTCGCGATGTTCGCCTCGGTCGTGGTGCGCGGATGCGTGCCCGTCTGCACCGCGTACTGCTCGGCCGGCAGACCGAAGGCGTCGTAGCCGAGGGTGTGCAGGACGTTGTGGCCCTGCATGCGGTGGTAGCGCGCGAAGACGTCGGTGGCGATGTAGCCGAGCGGGTGCCCGACGTGCAGGCCCGCGCCCGACGGGTACGGGAACATGTCCTGGACGAACAGCTTGTCGGCGGGCACGTCACCCGCCAGCGGACCCACCGGGTTGGGCGCATTGAAGGTCCCGCGCTCGCTCCACAGGTCCTGCCAGCGCTTCTCGATACGCCCGGCGAGTTCCGCGGTATAGCGGTGCTGCGGCGTCGAATCGTCTGGGGATGAGGCTTGCTGAACTGGCTCGGTCACTGTGGTCGCTATCTACTTGGATGACGGGAATTCCGTCAACCAGGGTAAAGCGTCGGCGGACCCGGACGACACCCAGTTACACCCGGGAACACCCGCCCGTACGACCAGGCTCTATCGTGGATGCGTGGTCATCGTCGCTGTCGTGCTGTTCCTCGCCGCTGTCGCACTCGCCGCAGTGGGCATCGCCGGACTGACCGGTCGCCTCGAACGCAACCGCTGGGCCGGTGTGCGCACCCCCCAATCGCTGCGCGACGACGAGACGTTCGCCCTGGCCAACAAGGTCGCCGCCCCCACCATGCTGGCGTCGGCCGCGGTGCTGGCGATCGGCGGTCTCGCGGCAGTCCTGCTCGACGGGGCCCTGCCGATCGTCGCGGTGGCCGTCGCCCTGGTCGCCGCCTTCTTCGTCACCGCCGCCGGCGGCACCCTCGGCTCCAAGGCCGCGGCCGCGCTGCCCGAGACCAGCGGCTGCGGCACGTCCTGCGGCGCCTGCAGCCTCAAGGGCGCATGCGAACCGGCCTGACTGGTTGAATCCCGGGTGTGACCACACCCACACCTAGCCCCCGCGTCATCGATCCTGCGGGCGTCTTCTTCGGCGTCGTCGTACCGGTGCTGGCCTCGGCCGCGGGCGTCGTGCTGACGTACGTCCTCGAACCCCGACTGCCCGAGCAGATCGCAACCCAGTGGTCGGGCGGCGCCGCCGGCAGTTTCACGAGCCCCACCACCAGCGCGTGGTCGATGGCCGCGATCGTGCTGCTGATCGGCGGCGGCTGCAGCGCCATGGCGGCGCTCGCCCAGGCCCAGCTGATGATGCGCCGGGTCATGCTGCTGATCGGACTCACCGTCGTCGGCGTGATCGTCACCGGGGAGATCGCGATGATCGTCGGCCAGGTCGACGCGGCCGCGACCGACGCCACCGCGCCGGTCGGCGCGCTCGTGCTGGGTTTCGCGCTCGGAGCGGTCGTGGGTCTCGTCGGGGCGTCCCTGCTTCGCGACTACCGCGTCCGCGCCGTGGCCCGCCAGGCACCGGCGGCGGACCTGCCCCGCGGCACGGTGGACCTGCCGATCGCCGACCAGGTCGGCATGGGCGCGGGTGGGCTCCTGGGGACGGCGCTCGCTCTCGCGGCGCCCGCGGTCCTCGTGTGCTGGCTGACCGGCGTGTGGTGGCCGCTGGGCCTGTATCTACCGGTGGTGCTGCTCGCCGTCGTCCTGCTGCAGTTCCGACTCGTCGTCGACGCCGACAGCATCCGCGTACAGAACATGGGCATGTCGGTGCTCGAGTACGGCACCGACGAGGTGCTCGGCGCCAAGGTCACCCACCTGCGCCCGTTCCAGGACTTCGGCGGCTGGGGGCTCAAGACGAAGGGCCGGGGCAACTACGGCGTCGTCACCCGCACCGGGCCGGCCGTCGTGATCACGTTCGCATGCGGACATCAGCTGACCGTCACCACCGCGCGGGCCGAGGAGGTCGCGGGCGCCCTCAACACCCTCGCCGACCGGCGCCTCGCCCGGTCCTGACCATCACAGGGCGGACGCCCGGATCGCCTCCATGAGCGCCGACTCGGGGCCGCTGGGCGTGCTCGACCGACCCATCAGCACGAACTCGACGTCGCCCGGGTCCGGCAGGCCGAGGCGATCGCCGACGGGCCGCAGCTCGGTCGGCAGCAGCGAGTTCGCGTGCACGATGAACCCGAGACCCGCCAGGACGGCGGCGCGCAGTCCCGCGCGGCTGTTCGCCAGGCAGGTGATCCGGCTCGGCAGGCGCGTCGTCTCGAGGGCGCCGAGTGCGCACGCGCGGGTGATGCTCGGCGGGGGGTAGACCACGAGCGGGACCGGCGTCGACGGATCCCACTGGGACTCCGTCGTCCCGCCCCACACCAGCCGGTCCCGCCACACCAGCTCGCCGTGCGTCTCGCCGGACCGGCGCATCACGAACGCCAGGTCGAGGTCCCCGGCCCGCAGCTGCGCATGGACGGTGCGGCTCAGACCCACCGTGAGCTGGAGGTCGACGAGGGGGTGGCTGCGCCGGAAGTCCCGCAGGATCTCGGGCAGCCCCTTGGCGACCAGATCCTCCGCCGCCCCGAACCGCAGCCGCCCGGCGAGGGTCGAGCCCTCGAAGTACCGGCTGGCCCGGTCGTGCGCGTCGAGGATCGAGCGGGCGAATCCGACCATCGCGGTGCCGTCGGCGGTGAGATCCACGGTGTGCGTGTCGCGGGCGACGAGCGCGCAGCCGGCGGCCTTCTCGAGCCGGGCGATGTGCCCGCTGACGGTGGACTGTCGCAGCCCCAACTGGCGGGCGGCGGCGGTGAAACCGCCCGTCTGCTCGACGGCGAGGAAGGTCCTGAGGAGAACCGGATCGAACATGTGTCCTGCCTATCACGAAATGTGATCACAGTTAACGAGTTGAACGGCTTTCATGATCAAATACGGGACGGATACCGTTGACCGGTGAAGTTTCTGAGCAGGTTCTACATCGACGGATTCATCCTGGCCATCGTCGCGGTGGCGATCCTCGGAAGCCTGTTCCCGGTATCCGGCAGCGGACAGACCGTCCTCGACTGGGCCACCAAGATCGCGATCGGCTTCCTGTTCCTGCTCTACGGCGCGCGACTGTCGCCGGCCGAGGCGCTGCAGGGACTCAAGCACTGGCGCCTGCACTCGGTGGTGTTCGCCGCAACGTTCGTGCTGTTCCCGCTGATCGGCCTGGCGCTGCGGATCCTGGTGCCGACGGTCATCACCGACGAGATGTACACCGGCATCCTGTACCTGTGCCTGGTGCCGTCGACGGTGCAGTCGTCGATCGCGTTCACCTCGATCGCGCGCGGCAACGTCGCGGGCGCGATCGTGAGCGCGTCGTTCTCCAACCTGCTGGGCGTGTTCGTGACGCCGCTGCTGGTGATCCTGTTGATGAACACCACCGGCGAGGCGACCGTCGACTTCTCGTCGGTGCTCGACATCGTCCTGCAGTTGCTGCTGCCGTTCATGATCGGCCAGCTCATCCGCCCGCTCGTCATCGACTGGCTGAGGAAGTACGCGGAGCCGACCAAGCTCGTCGACCGCGGGTCCATCCTGCTCGTGGTGTTCTCGGCGTTCAGCGAGTCGATGAACGAACACGTCTGGAGCACCGTGACGGTGCTGGAGATCGTCGCCGTGGTCGCGGTGTGCTGCGGCATCCTGGCCGCGGTCCTCGGCATCACCGCCTTCGCCGGCAAGAAGCTGGGATTCTCGCTGCCCGACCGGATCGTCATCATCTTCTGCGGCTCGAAGAAGAGCCTCGCGACGGGCCTTCCGATGGCGTCGGTGCTGTTCGCCGGTCAGCCGGTGGGTCTGATCGTGCTGCCGCTGATGATCTTCCACCAGATCCAGCTGATCGTCTGCGCCGCGCTGGCACAGCGGTTCGCGAAACGGACCGATCCGGAGCCGATCACTTCCTGACCACCTGCTCGTTCGCGCACGCTGTCGCGGCACCTGCGGTTCAATGGGAGGGACCGTTCAGGTGTGTCCGATGAAACTGCCGATGTGCATTCGGAGGCGAACGTGAGCAAGAGCCACCCCGACGAGTCCCGCGACGTCATCATGCCCGCTTACACGGGCCGACTCGATACGAATCCCGTTCCCGCACTGCGCCTGCCCGAAGACGCGATGGACCCGCGCGCGGCGTACCGCTTCATCCACGACGAGCTGATGCTCGACGGCAGTTCGCGACTCAACCTCGCGACGTTCGTGACGACGTGGATGGACACCGAGGCCAGCCTGCTGATGGCCGAGACGTTCGACAAGAACCTCATCGACAAGGACGAGTACCCGGCGACGTCGGCGATCGAACAGCGCTGCGTCAACATGGTGGCCGCGTTGTTCAACGCACCGGGATTGTCCGCCACCGATCCGGGGTCGGCGGCCGGCGTCTCGACTATCGGCTCGAGCGAGGCCGTCATGCTCGCCGGCCTGGCGTTGAAGTGGCGCTGGCGGCAGGCACGCGAGCGGGCCGGTGTGGACGCGTCCAAGCCGAAACTGGTGATGGGCAGCAACGTTCAGGTGGTCTGGGAGAAATTCTGCCGATACTTCGACGTCGAACCGGTGTACCTGCCGATGGAACCGGGCCGGTACGTGATCACCACGGAGCAGGTCACGGCCGCGGTGGACGAGAACACCATCGGCGTCGTCGCGATCTTCGGCACCACCTATACCGGCGAACTGGAACCGGTCAAGGAGATCGCGGAGGCGCTCGACGCCATCGCGGCCCGCGGTGGGCCCGACGTCCCGCTGCACGTGGACGCCGCAAGCGGTGGATTCGTCGTTCCGTTCCTGCATCCGGAACTGGTGTGGGACTTCAGGATTCCACGCGTGGTCTCGATCAACGTGAGCGGCCACAAATACGGTCTCACCTATCCGGGCATCGGATTCGTGATCTGGCGCGACCACGAATGCCTTCCCGAGGACCTGGTGTTCCGGGTGAACTACCTCGGCGGCGACATGCCCACGTTCACCCTCAACTTCTCGCGTCCCGGCAACCAGATCGTGGGCCAGTACTACAACTTCCTCCGACTCGGACGCTCCGGTTACCGGAGCATCATGCAGACGCTGCGGAGTACCGCGATGTGGTTGAGCGCCAAGATTTCCGAGGAAGGTACTTTCCGGGTCATCAGCAATGGTTCGGGCATACCGGTCATCGCGTTCGAACTCACCGGCGACCCGGGGTTCACGGTTTTCGACGTCTCCCACGAACTGCGCGCCCACGGCTGGCAGGTACCGGCCTACACGATGCCCGCCGACGCGACCGACGTCGCGGTCCTGCGCATCGTGGTCCGGGAGGGCTTCAGCGCCGACCTGGCCCGACTGCTGTTCGACGACATCGTCAACGTGTGCACGCACCTGCGCGAGGAGGGCGTCGCCATCCACTCCGAGGCCCGGCACTTCGCGCACTGACCCGCCTTCTGCCGAGCCCGCCCCCGCCCCTTCCCGGAGCCGACCTAGACTCGGCGCCGTGCTCGTGTGGATCAACGGCGCGTTCGGCGCGGGAAAGACGCAGACGGCGTTCGAGTTGCACCGACGCCTCCCCGGCGCGCACGTCGCCGATCCCGAACTCATCGGGTTCGGGATCCACCGGATGCTCCCGGCGTCGGCGCGTGGCGACTTCCAGGACCGACCCCAGTGGCGGTCGGCGGTCGTCGCGACCCTGGCCGACGCGGTGGCGGCCCACGACGGGCCCGTGATCGTGCCGATGACGCTCGTCGATCCGGGCTACTTCGACGAGATCATGTCCGGCCTGGCGGCCGCCGGCGTGGAGGTGCGGCACTACGCGCTGATCGCCTCGCCCGACACCCTCCGGCGACGGCTACGGACGCGCAGCGGGTACTGGCTGGGTCGCGCGGTGGGGCGGGAGGACACCTGGGCGATGCAGCAGATCGACCGCTGCGTCGCGGCCCTGCGGTCGGAGCGGTTCGCGGAACACGTCGCCACCGACGATCGCGCCGTGGACGACGTCGTCGAGGACATCGCCGCGCGCGCCGGCCTGCACCTGTCCGGCGCCCGGCTGAACCGGGTTCGCCACCAGGTGCGCCGAGCCGCGGTGGGACTCCGGCACATCCGACTCTGAAGCTGGTTTGCGCCCCCGGGCAGGCGGGTATCCGGCCCGGGATCCCGCCTCGAAGGAGCCGTGAATGTCCGCGCTGCCCGATCCGCCCGAGCCCGTACTGGAGACTGCCGCAAGGGAACTCGCCGAGGCGACGAATCCCCATCCCCGGATCTACGAGGTTCCGCCCGAACAGGGTCGCAAGATCCTCGCCGACCTGCAGAGCGGCGACGGGGTGCCGAAGCCGCTCGTCGAGGAACAGTGGGCGGACGTCGACGCCGGACCGCACGGGACGGTCCGGACCCGGATCGTGCGCCCCGTCGAGGCGTCCGGGGACCTGCCCGTCCTGATCTACATCCACGGCGCCGGCTGGGTGTTCGGCGACGAGAACACCCACGACCGCCTGGTGCGGGAACTCGCCGTCGGCGCGGGTGTCGCGGTCGTCTTCCCGGTGTACGACCGCGCCCCGGAGGCGAAGTACCCGGTGCAGATCGAACAGAACTACGCGGCGGCGCGGTGGGTCGCGAAGCAGGGCCGCGGGTACGGCCTGGACACCTCCCGTGTCGCGGTGTGCGGGGACTCGGTGGGCGGGAACATGGCGACGGTCCTGGCCCTCATGGCCGCCGAGCGCGGCGACATCGACCTGCGCGCGCAGGTACTGCTCTACCCGGTGACGAACGCCGACTTCGACACCGCGTCCTACCTGCAGTTCGCCGACGGGTACTACCTCACCCGCGCCGGCATGCAGTGGTTCTGGGACCAGTACCTTCCCGACCCGGCCCAGCGGGGCGACGTGTACGCGTCGCCGCTTCAGGCGTCCGGGGACCGGTTGGCGGCCCTGCCGACCACGCTGGTGATCACCGACGAGGCCGACGTTCTGCGCGACGAGGGCGAGGCCTACGCGGCGAAACTGCGCGCCGCGGGCGTCGACGTCACCGCCGTCCGCGTCGGCGGGATGGTGCACGACTTCCTGATGCTCGACAGCTTGCGGGACTGCCGCGCGACCGTGGTGGCACGCGCCCTGGCCATCGGGGCAGTGCGGCGCGCGCTCGTCGAGTAGCGCGGGTCAGTTCAGGTCGACGTCGATCGGGTGCGTCGCGAGCAGCGCGAGCGGCATGGGCTGCCGGCGCAGCACCTGACCCCAGACGTCCGCGCGGGGCGGGCTGACCACGTCGGAAGCCAATGCGGACAACACGATCCAGTCGTCGTGCTCGATTTCGGAGTCGAGTTGGCCGAACGTCCAGCCCGCGTAGCCGGCGAAGATCCGCAGCCCCTCGATCAGCGGCGCGATCACGTCGGGGTCGGCGTCGAGGTCCACCATGACGACCCGGCCGTCGATGCGGCGCAGGCCGTCCACACCGGTGGTGTCGGCGCCGGTGCGCAGCGTCGCCAGGCACAGCGCGGCGTCCCGGGTGACCGGGCCGCCGACGTAGATCGCCTCGGGCTCGGACGCGAGGTCCGCCCACTGCGGCAGCACCTCCTGCACCGAGGTGTCGCTGCGGCGGTTGATCACGACGCCCAGGCTGCCGGCGTCGTTGTGCTCGATCATGTAGACGACCGTGCGACGGAACGTCGGCTCGAACAGTTCGGTCGACGACACCAGCAGGCTTCCCGGCCGTACCACGGGCTGGGCCGGGGCCGTGCGGTCCTCAGGGTCCTCCGAGTGCGCCACGGGGCCATCATCTCATCGACGCGGCCGCGACGGGAGATGCGAACCGTGATCCGCCGTGTCGCGACTAGGCCGCGTCGACCTCGCCGCGACCGGCCGGTACCGGGCACGCGGCGGCGCGGGGCACGCCGAGGTTCTGCAGCAGCAGGCTCATCGGGCACCAGCCGACGATTCCGTAAAGGACGAGGTTCGCGGACGCGAACGCCGTCAGGCCGCGCCACTTGGGCGAGTGCGTGCGGCCGAGCAGCAGGCTCGTACCGACCACCGAACCACCGAGCAGCGGGACGATGCGCTCGATGGACCAACCGGAATGCTTGGGCAGTGCCATTTCCAGATCTCCTCGTGGATGTGTGGATGTCAGGCGGTGATCTCCAGGCCCGCACGCCGCCAGGCGTCCATGCCCCCGCGCACCGAGTACGCCTCGGCGCCGGCGCGCGCGAGCACGCGGGCCGCGGTGGCCGACCGCCCGCCGGACCGGCAGATCGCGACGACCGGCCGATCACCGACGGCGTCGGGGCCGCGCTCGATCACCTCGTGCAGCGGCAGGTGCGTGGCGCCGGGCGCGTGCCCCGAGTCCCATTCGGGAAGGGACCGCACGTCCAGCAGGACCGCGCCCCCCTCGACGAGGTTCCGGGCCTCGTGGACGTCGACGACGCCGTACGACTTGCGGAAGAGCTTCGACAGTAGGGCCACCCTGCTCGCTTTCTCCAGACCCCCGAGGGGGTCGTTCAATCCACACTGTATACCCCGAGGGGTATAGGGGTCGACGTGTCGTCGACCACGTTTGCGACCGCCTACGCCAGCCCCACGACCTGGTCGAGGACCACGAGATGGTGCTCGAACAGCGCCGCCGGATCGGCGAAGGTGTCGGCGCCATACTGCCCGAACACCTCGAAGTTCACCGCACCGAACAGCGCCGCCCAGGCCATCACGCCGCGGGCGAGGAGATCGTCGCGGACGGTCAGCCCCATCTCGCCCCGGATCCGGTCCAGGTCGGCGGCCAGCCCCGGATCGACGGACACCTCGGGCAGCGCGACCGCACCGGCTCGGTACGCGGCCTCGACGATGCCCACCATCGCGACGACGACCCGCGTCCCGGGACCGGTCGTGCGCTCGGCCGGCGCGTGATAGCCGGGCACCGGACTGCCGAAGAGCAGCGCGTACCGGGCGGGTTCGCGCACGGCCCACGCCCGCACGGCGCGGGCGAGCGCGTGCAACCGGCCGCGGTGGTCGTCGACCGGCAGCGCGTCCACGGCGGCGTTCACCTCCGCGCCCAACTCGGTGTAGCCGTCGACGACCAGCAACGTGAGCAGTTCGTCGCGGCTCGCGACGTACCGGTACACCGCCGACGAGACCACCCCGAGATCCCGCGCGACGGCCCGCAGCGACAGCGCGGCCGCGCCGTGGGTGGCGAGGTGTTCGCGTCCGATGCGGGTGATCTCGGCGAGCGTCTGCTCGCGGGCGCGTTCGCGCGGGGTGACGGTCATGCCCCCACCCTGCCCGAGAAACGAGAGCACTGTCAACAAAAGAGAGCACTGCTCTTGACATCGCCGCAACGAGGGCGCATGGTGAGAAAAGAGAGCAGTGCTCTCGGTTCTGGAATCTCCTAGAGAAAGCGAGCACGCAATGTCGAATCTGCAGGTAGTGACCGGGGCGGGACCCGTCGGCTGGACCGTCGCCGAGCAGTTGGCGGACGCCGGCCACGACGTGCGGGTGCTGACCCGTTCGGGCAGCGGGCCGGTCCATCCGCGGATCGAACGCCGGAAGGTGGACGTCTCCGATCCCGCGGCCCTCGCGCCGGCGCTCGAGGGCGCCACCGCGGTCTTCCACTGCATCCACGGCTCCGCCTACGACGCCCGGGCCTGGGAGCGTGAACTGCCCGCCGCCGAGCGGGTGGTGATGGACGCCGCCCAGCGCATCGGTGCCGTCGTGGTGTTCCCGGAGAGCCTGTACTCGTACGGCCGCCCCGACGGCCCGATGACCGAGGACAGCCCGCGCACCGCGACCACCGGAAAGCTCGGCGTCCGCACCCGACTGCTCGCGGCCCGCGCCGCGCACCCGGTCCCCACGGTCAGCGTCGTCGCGTCCGACTTCTTCGGACCGCACGTCCGCGGCGCACACGCGGGCGAGCGGATGGTGCCGTCGGCGTTGGCCGGGAAGACCATTCGCGTGATGGGACGCGCCGACGTCGTCCATTCGTTCACGTACGTGCCGGACCTGGCGGCGGCGATGATCGCCGCCGCGCACGACACCCGACTGTGGAACACCGTGCTGCACGCGCCCACCGCGCCGGCGGTGACGCAACGACAGATGGTGGAGACCTTCGCGAACGCGGCGCAGGTGTCCGCACCGAAGGTCGGCACGCTGCCGGGGTGGCTGCTGCGCACCGTCGGCGCGGTGCACCGCCCCACGCGGGAACTGGCCGAGACGCTGTACCAGTTCGAGGCCCCGTTCGTCATGGACTCGCACCGCAGCGAGCAGTTGCTGGGCCTGGCACCCACCCCGCTCGACGAGGCGGCCGCCGCGACCGTCCGGTGGTGGCGGAACGAGTTGACGGCGCGGGCCGACCGATAGGGTCACCATGTGCGCAGATGGAGTTCGGTTCGGGGGTCGTGGGCGGCCGCCGCGACGACGCTGCGCCACTCGCCCGGCCTCGCTCGCCTCACGGCGGTCCGGTTCGCGAGCCAGTTCGGCGACGGGCTGTTCCAGGCGGCGCTCGGCGGCGCGATCCTGTTCAATCCGGAACGCGAGACCGAACCGCTCGCGATCGCGGCCGGCTTCGCGGTGCTGCTGCTGCCGTACTCGGTGATCGGCCCGTTCGCGGGCGCGTTGCTCGACCGCTGGGACCGCCGCGCAGTGCTGCTGTGGGCAAACCTGCTGCGCGGCAGCCTCATCCTCGTCATCGCGGCCCTGCTGATCGCCGGGGCGGGGGAGACGCCGCTGCTGATCCTGGCGCTCGCCGCGATCGGGGTCAGCCGGTTCGTTCTCGCGGGCGTCTCGGCGTCCCTGCCCCACGTGGTTCGTCAGAGTTGGTTGGTGCCAACCAATTCCGTGCTCGCCACCGCCGGGTCGGTGTTCTCGGCTCTCGGCGCCGCGACCGCCGTGACGATCATCGGTCTGGTGGGGGAGGGCGACCGGGGCTCCGGCGTGGCGGTGGCGGCCGGGGCGGTGGGGTCGGTGATCGCGGCGTGGGCGGTGAGCGGTTTCGCGCTCCATGCTCTCGGACCGACGGAGGTGGACACCGGCGCGACCGGATCGCTCGGGACCGTCACCGCGGTGCTGTCGGGCCTGCGCACCGGCGCGACGGCCGTCTGGAAGGCCCCCGGCGTGACCACCACGATGATCGGAATCGGCGTCCACCGCATCGCGTTCGGCATCAACACGCTCCTGATGGTGCTCATCCTGCGGCACCCGGCGGCCGGGTCCACGCTGCCCGGCGGCCTCGCCGGCTTCGGCGTCGCGGTGGGTGCCACCGCCGCCGGCATGCTCCTGGCGGCGCTCGCGACGCCGTGGCTGATTCCCCGCCTCGGACGCTCGCGCACCGTCACCCTGGCGCTCGTCTTCGCGACCGTCGTGCAGGCCACGCTCATCGCGTCGCTGTCGCAACCGCTGCTGCTCGTGGGCGCGTTCCTGCTCGGCTTCGCCGGCCAGACCGTCAAGCTCACCGGCGACGCCGCGATGCAGATCGACATCGACGACGACCGCCGCGGCCAGGTGTTCGCGCTGCAGGACACCGTCTTCAACATCGCGTTCTGCGCGTCCCTCGCCGCGGCGGCCACCGTGGTGGCACCGGACGGGCAGTCGCTCGGCCTGGTCCTCGCCGCCGCCGGGATCTACGCCCTCGGCGTCGTCGGGGTCGCGATCAACTCCCGCCGCACCGCCGCCTGAGCACTCACGCCTCACCCCGGTGCACCGTGTCGAGGCGGCCGTCGCCGTCGCTGTCGGTCAGGCGCACCGACAGGCGGTCCGGGTCCTCCTCGGCCACCAGCACGGTGTCGTACCGGGCACCGTCGCGAGTCGAGACCAGCACGACGTCCGGTGACCCGTCGCCGTCCAGGTCGACGACGGCGTCGTCGACCTCCCCGTCACCGTCGTGGTCGGCGCTGCGCCACCCCGCCGGGGCCGGGGGCGGGGTGGACGGGAAGCGCTCGCGCGGCACCTCCTGCGCCCAGACGCCGCCGCGCGCCGGATCGGCGAACCAGCGGGCCGACGACCCTCCCGCGTCCAGCACCGCCCGGTCGACCACCCCGTCGCCGTCCGCATCCCACATCGCGTCGTCGAGCAGGCCGTCACCGTCGAAATCCAGACGCACCGCGTCGAACACACCGTCGCCGTCGAGGTCCAGATCCGCCGCCGACGACCACACGCTCGGGTCGCCGTGGCCGGTGCCGAACCAGTACTCGAGTGCTCCCATACCTGGGTGGACGCGCGGCGGCGCCGATCGGTTCCGTCGACGACCCCGCCTATGCGCCCGCGGCGGGACCGCCGGGATACACCGCCACCTCGGTGGCCTTGACCGCGAACCACACGTCGTCACCGGGGGTGAGGTCGAGTTCGGCGACCGCGCCGGCCGTGACGTCGGCCATGAGCCCGGGCGACCCGTCCCGGTGGTCCTCGGCCCGGACCCGGATGGCGTGCCCCTGCCCGCCCGACCCCTGCCGGCCCTCGATCTCCGCGATCCGTACGCGGAACAGGTTGCGGGGGCTTCCTTCCGGGTGGATCCGGTGGATCGCGACCGCGGAGGGCGCGAACACCGCGACGGCGGGTTCACCGGGGACGCATCCGGTCTCGGCGATGCCGTGAACGGCCCCGGCGACGGTGTCCAGTCCGTCGGCGCCGACCTTGCCCGACAGCAGGTTGATCCCGGCGATCCGCGCCGCGAAGACGCTGCGTGGACGGGTGAGCACCCGATCCACCGACCCCGCCTCGACGATCCGGCCGCCGTCCACCACCACCGCGCGGTCGGCGAGCGAAAGCGCATCCAGCACATCGTGGGTCACGAGGATCGCGGTGCGGTCACCGGCGCGCAGGACCCGACGCAGCAGCGCCCGCACGGCCGGGGCCGCGCCGACGTCGAGGGCGGCCATCGGCTCGTCGAGCAGCAACAGTCCGGGTTCGGCGGCCAGCGCCCGCGCCACCGCGACGCGCTGCGCCTGGCCACCGGACAACTGCCGCGGACGCCGGTCCGCGAGCGCGACCGCGTCGACCTCCTCGAGCCACCGCGTCGCCGCCGCGTACGACTCGCGCCGACCCCGCCCGGCGCTGCGCGGTGCGAACGCGACGTTCTCCCGCACCGTCAGGTGCGGGAACAACAGCGGCTCCTGGGCGAGAAGCCCCACCGATCGGCGGTGTGGTTGCACCGCAACATCTCTCGCAGTGTCGGTGAGGACGCGGTCGTCGAGCACAACGCGCCCGTCGTCGGGCCGCAGCAGACCGGCGACGACGTCGAGCAGCGTGGACTTGCCCGCGCCGTTGGGCCCGAGCACGGCGAGCACCTCGCCCGACGCGACCGCGAGTTCGACGTCGAGTCCGCGCGACGCGACCCGCGCGCGCACCTCGAGGCCGGTCACAGCGCACCCGCCGCGCGTCGGGTCCGGGCGCCGAGGACGATCGCGACGGCCACCACGACCAGCACCAGCGACAGTGCCACCGCGGCCTCCGGGTCGGTCTCGCGTTGCAGGTAGATCTCGAGCGGGAGGGTGCGCGTCACCCCCTGCAGGCTGCCGGCGAACGTGAGGGTGGCGCCGAATTCACCTAGCGCACGGGCGAAGGCGAGCACCGCACCGGACACCAGGCCGGGCAGCACCAGCGGCACCGTGACCCGGCACAGCACGGTGGTGGGCGGGGCCCCCAGTGTCGCCGCGACGGCCTCGTAGCGCCGACCGGCGGTGCGCAGGGCACCCTCGAGGCTGATCACGAGGAACGGAAGCGCGACGAACGTCTGAGCCAGCACCACCGCCGTGGTGGAGAAGGCGATCTGGATGCCCGCGACCTCGAGGTGCCGACCGACCAACCCCTTCCGGCCGAAGGTGTAGAGCAGCGCCAGGCCGCCCACCACCGGGGGCAGCACCAGCGGCAGCAGCACCAGCGCGCGCAGCGCCGCCAGGCCCGGGAACCGGCATCGCGCCGACACCAGCGCCATCGGCACCCCCAGCAGGACGCACAGCACCGTGCTGACCGACGCCGTCTTCAGGCTCAGTTCGAGTGCCGCCAAGGATGATTCGGACGTCACCAGCTCGACGAAGTTGGCCCAGTCCACCCCGGCGAGCATCGCGACGAGCGGCAGCACCACCAGGAGGCCGCCCGCGGCCGCGGAAACGTAGATCCAGGCCGGGAGTCCGGCCGGGATCCGCTCCGGCGGCCGGCCGGTCACGGCGTGCCGAATCCCGCGTCGGACATCACCCGCCGACCCTCCGGGCCGATCACGAGCTCGACGAATTCTCCTGCCACTTCCCGATTCTCGGACTTGTTCAGGACCGCGATCGGGTAGGTGTTGACCACCTTCGCGGACTCGGGGAACGGGATCCCGGTGACCTTGCCGTCCGCGGCGGTGACGTCGGTGACGTAGACCAGCCCGGCGTCGGCCTGACCGGTGACGACCTTCCCGAGGACGTCGGTGACCGAGGACTCCTCGCTCACCGGGGACAGCCGCACCCCCGCCGCGTCCGCGACCCGGCGCGTCGCGGTCCCGCACGGCACCTGCGGCGCGCAGACGACCAGGTGCACGTCGGGCCGCGCCAGGTCCGCGAACGACGTGATGTTCGCCGGGTTGCCCGGCGGGACGGCGATGGTGAGCACGTTGGTGGCGAAGTTGACCGGGTCGGCCGCGGTGAGGCCGGCGCCCCGCGCCTTGGTCATGTTCGCGGTGTCCGCAGACGCGAAGACGTCGCCGGGCGCGCCCTGGTCCAGCTGCGTGAACAGGTCGGAGGAGCCGCCGAAGTTGAACACCACCCGGGTCCCGGGGTGCGAGGCCTCGAAGCGCCGTCCCAGTTCGGTGAACGTCGAACGCAGCGACGCCGCCGCGAACACCGTGATCGATTCGGCGGGCTGCCGCGTGTCGGGCTCGGTGCCGGCGTCGGTCGCGCCCGACCCGCACCCGGCGACGGCCGTCGCCAGGACCGCGACGAGCGCCGCGACGGTGACCCGCAGTCGCCTCACGACGGTGCCCCCGGCGTCTCGACGATCACGGTCGTCGCCTTCACCACGGCGACGGCCACGCTGCCCGGCTCCAGCTTCAACTCCCGCGCCGACTCCGCGCTCATCAGCGAGACCACGGCGAACGGTCCGCACTGCATCTCCACCTGCGCCATCACCCCGTCGGCGACCACCCGGGTGACGAGGCCGACGAACCGGTTGCGCGCCGAGCTGCCCACCCCGAGCGGGTTCTCCGGCGCCGGCGCCGCGTTGGCGCGGGCGAAGTCGGCGAGCTGCTTGCCGTCGACGACCATGCGGCCGGCGTCGTCCTTGTGCGCGGCGAGTGTGCCGGCGTCGACCCACCGCCGGACGGTGTCGTCGCTGACGCCGAGCAGCTGCGCGGCGTCGCGGATCCGGATGTCAGGCATCCACGGAGTGTAGATCCGCAGATGCGGAACCATCAATCGATCCGATCCGAATCTGCGATGCGTCCGGCCGGTCGGTCCTCCCGGCGGCTCAGCCCTTCTGCTGCTCCGCCCACCACTTCAGCAACTCCGCCTCCGCCTCGTCGCGGTCGAGGGGACCGCGGTCCAGGCGCAGCTCCTTGAGGTACTTCCACGCCTTGCCCACCTGCGGGCCCGCGGGAATGCCGAGCAGTTCCATGATCGCGTTGCCGTCGAGGTCCGGGCGCACCCGCGCCAGGTCCTCCTGCTCGGCGATCCGGGCGATCCTGACCTCGAGGTCGTCGTACGTGGCCTGCAGCGCCGCGGCGCGGCGCTTGTTGCGGGTGGTGCAGTCGGCGCGGACCAGCTTGTGCAGCCGCGGCAGCAGGTCGCCGGCGTCGGTGACGTAGCGGCGAACCGCCGAATCAGTCCACTGCCCCTTGCCGTACCCGTGGAACCGCAGGTGCAGGAACACCAGCTGACCCACCTCGTCGACCATCTGCTTGGAGTACTTCAGCGCCCGCATCCGCCGCCGCACCAGCTTGGCGCCGACGACCTCGTGGTGGTGGAAGCTGACGCCGCCGCCCGGCTCGTTGCGCTTGGTGTCGGGCTTGCCGATGTCGTGCAGCAGCGCCGCCCAGCGCAGCACCAGGTCCGGGTCGCCGTCTTCGAGGTCGATGGCCTGCCTGAGCACCGTCAGCGAGTGCCAGTACACGTCCTTGTGCTGGTGGTGCTCGTCGATCTCGAGCTTCAGCTGGGGAATCTCCGGGATCACCCGGGCCGCCAGCCCCGTCTCGCACATGACGTTGATGCCGTCGATCGGGTACTCGCCGAGGATCAGCTTGTCGAGTTCCGTGCGCACCCGCTCGGCGGTGATCCGCTCGATCTGCCCGGCCATGTCGACGATCGCCTGATGCACCCGCGACGCCAGGGTGAAGCCGAGTTGCGAGACGAACCGGCAGGCGCGCAGCATCCGCAGCGGATCGTCGTTGAACGAGATCTCGGGCGCCGCGGGGGTGTCCAGCACGCCGTCGAGCAGCGCGCCCATCCCGTCCAGCGGGTCGACGAACTCGAACGAGCCGTCCGCGCCGATCCGCACGGCCATCGCGTTGACCGTGAAGTCGCGGCGGACCAGGTCCTCCTCGAGCGTCGTGCCGTACTGCACCTCGGGATTGCGGGTGACGCCGTCGTAGGTGTCGGTGCGGTACGTCGTGATCTCGATCTGATCGTCGCCCTTGGCCGCGCTGATCGTGCCGAACGCGATGCCGGTGTCCCACTGGTTGTCGGCCCAGCCGCGCAGGATGTCCTGCACCTGCTCGGGACGGGCGTCGGTGGTGAAGTCCAGATCGGTGCCGAGCCGGCCCAGGACCGCGTCGCGCACACTGCCGCCCACCAGGTACAGCTCGTGTCCGGCGTCGGCGAATCTGGCCCCGAGCGGGGTCAGAACGTCCGACAGGGTGCTCAGGGTCTCGTGCGCACCGCGGAGCAGTCGGGCACGCCGTTCGGCGTCGGGGGTGGGGGCATTCACGTCAGCAAACCTTACCGAGGTCGACGACCGCCCGAACGCGCATGCAGCGCCCCAACCCACGAGGGCGTGGGAGTCCGGCCGGTCCTGGTTTGTCAACTACGATCAATGAGGTGTCCGCCGCCGAACGTGCAAACCGTAACCGCCGCTCCTCGCGGCGGCGCGGCGCGGGCGCCGGATCCGCCACGCCCCACATGCGGACCGTGCGCGAAACCTCCGCCGGGGGACTGGTCGTCGACGGCCTCGGCGGCCCCCGGGACAAACTGTGCGCCGCCCTGATCGGACGGACCGACCGCCGCGGCCGCCTGCTGTGGTCGCTGCCGAAGGGACACATCGAACAGGGCGAGACCGCCGAGCAGACCGCGATGCGCGAGGTCGCGGAGGAGACCGGCATCCGTGGTGCCGTCGTCGCCTCCCTCGGCAGCATCGATTACTGGTTCGTCACCGAGGGCCGGCGCGTGCACAAGACCGTGCACCACTACCTGATGCGGTCGCTCGGCGGTGAGCTGTCCGACGCCGACATCGAGGTCACCGAGGTGGCCTGGGTGCCGCTGTCCGAGCTGGACTCCCGCCTCGCCTACGCCGACGAGCGCAAGCTCGCGGAGATCGCCGGCCAACTCATCGCGGACATGGAACCCTCACGCACCAGGGGGTCCGACGCGGAATGACAGTGGCATCGCGTCCGGCATGGCGACGATCCGGTGCCACGGTCCTCACGGCGCTGACTCTCGTCCTCATGCTGATCAGTGCAGTGCTGGTCGGCACCCTCGGCGCCGGTTTCGCGTCCGCGCAGACCACGACGTCGGGCGAGTCCGGGACGGGGTCCGACGCGGCCACGTCCACCACCCGGGCCCCGGCGACCAAGTCGCGGGCGCAACCGGAGTTCCTGAGCCTGCACATCGACGACGTCACGCCGACCACCGTGACGACCACGACCGAACCCGTCGTCACCGTCACCGGGACCGTCACCAACGTCGGCGACCGCCCGGTCACCGACATCGGGGTCCGGCTCCAACGGGCCCCCGTGGTGGACTCGAGCCTGGAGCTGCGCACATCGCTGGAGCTCGATCAGGGCGAGTTCGACGTCGTCGGCCCGTTCGTCGAGGTCGCGGACAGCCTCGACGAGGGTGAGCGGAAGCAGTTCACGCTGTCGCTGCCGCTGCGCTCGGTCTCCGGGGCGTCCCTCGACATCACCGAGCCCGGCGTCTACCCGCTGCTGGTCAACGTCAACGGCACCCCCGCGTACGGCGGACAGGCGCGCCTCGACGACGCCCGGTTCCTGCTCCCGGTGCTGGGGCTGCCGCAGGCGGGGGGCACCTCGGACAGCACCCCGCAGGGGTCGGCCTCGACGTCCCCGACAGCCCCGGTTCCCCCGGACACGTCCAACCCGCTGGCGGTCACGCTGCTGTGGCCGCTCGCGGACGAGCCGCAGCTGGCCGCCGGGATCCCCGGATCGGCCAACGAGAAGGTCCGGCTGGTGGACGACGACCTCGCAGGGTCCCTCTCGCAGGGCGGCCGGCTCGACCAGCTGCTCGGTGCCGCCGAGATCGCGACCGGCCCCGACATGGACCGCGACCGCCGGCTCACCGACAGCATGTGCCTCGCCGTCGACCCCGACCTGCTGATCACCGTCAGCAACATGACCCAGGGCTACCTGGTGGTCGACGATCCGGCGGACCCGACCGGGCCCGCCCACGACGGTGAAGGACGCGACGCCGCCGCAGCGTGGCTGGAGCGACTCGAGACGCTCGCCCGGAAGATGTGCATCACCGCGGTCCCGTTCGCGCAGGTCGACCTCGCGGCGCTGAGCCGGGTGGACGACGGTGCCCTGACCCGGAGCGCGCTGGAGTCGCCCGCCGAGATCGTTGACACGATCCTCGGGGTGACCTCGCTCCGGAACGTGACGTGGCCGGACTCCGGTGTCCTCGACGAGGCGTCGGCGCAGATGCTGCACCGGCTCGGCCCCACCACGACGCTGCTGGCGGCGAACGCGGTCGAGTCCACGTCGTCGTCGGGGCGGACGGTGACGATCGCGGGCGGCGGCGAGGACGCCGTCGACGCCGCCCTGTTCGACGTCTCGGCGGCCGCCGCGCTGGCCGCCGTCGGCTCCGACCCGCAGACGCCGTCGTACGTTCCCGAACGCGCCCGCTACAACCTGGACCGGGACTCGCGCACGGCGCGCCTGCAGGACGCGCTGGGCGCGGTGACCTGGCTGTCGTTGCAGGGCTCGGGCAGCACCTCGGGGGCGACGGCCACGACGCGCACGTCGGACCGGTCGATGCTGATCGTCCCGCCGCAGCAGTGGTCGGCCGACGGCGACGAGGCCTCCGCGGTCCTGTCGACGGTCGCCACCCTGCTGCGTTCCGGCCTCGCGACCTCGCGGTCCCTGGAGAAGGTGACCGAGCAGCGGCCCACGACGGCGCAGGTCGCGGACCTGGCCTACCCTCAGCGCGCGATCGTCGACGGCACCCCCGAATCGGTCGAATGGGGGGTCGGGATGCAGAGCCCGCGCATCGACGAGATGACGCAGGCGCTGGTCGAGGACCCGCAGGTGCCGCTGACGCCGACCCGGTTCATGGCACCGCTGCGCGAGGACCTGGTGCGGGCGATGAGCCTGTCGGGACGGCGGGACCAGGACACCGCGACGGCCACCGCCGCCGAGCAGGCCGCCCACACCCGTGTCGGCGACGTCGCCGCCGCGATCGACGGCATGTACGCGGCGGTCACGATCCTCGCCCCGGGCGGCGTGTACACGCTCGCGTCCGAGCAGAGCCCGCTGCTGCTGGTGGCGCGCAACGACCTGCCGGTGGCCATCACCGTGCAACTGCAGGTCGACGCCCCCGAAGGCGTGCAGATCACCGACATCGGGCCGCAACAGCTGCCGCCGCGCGGCAGTCGGTCGCTGCAGGTTCCCGCCGAGATCTCCGACTCGCGCACCATGGTGGTGGATTTCTCACTGACCACCGAAAGCGGCCATGAACTGGGAGAACAGACCTCCGTCACGGTGCGGTCGAACGCGTACGGCCAAGCTTTGGCGATAATTACCGCGTGTGCTGGTGCACTTCTGCTGTTCCTCGCCGGGCGCCGACTCTGGCACCGGTTCCGGGGCCAGCCGGATCGAGCCGACGAAGGGTATGAACGTCAATGACCGAGAACTCTCCCGGCGAGGGCTATCGGTCGTCGGCGCGGCCGACACCACGAGACCCTGGTGCCCCACAGCCGCCGGGGTCGCGGCCGATGCGTGACCAGGGTCAGCCACCGATGCCGCCGGGGTCACGCCCGCAGAACCCGCCGCGCCCCATGCCACCGCGCGGCACCCGGCCCGTGCCGCCGGGTGGTCCGCGCCCGGTGCCGCCGCCGGGTGGTCCGCGCCCGATGCCGCCGAACCCGCCGATGCAGAACCCGCCGCGACCGCAGCCCCAGGGTGGCCCGAACCGCGTGCCGCCGCGACCGGCACCGCC
Source organism: Prescottella agglutinans (assembly GCF_004011865.1). Lineage (GTDB taxonomy): Bacteria > Actinomycetota > Actinomycetes > Mycobacteriales > Mycobacteriaceae > Prescottella > Prescottella agglutinans. The sequence goes on from NZ_RKLP01000011.1 coordinate 93,272, forward strand.
GAACGGGCCGCGCCCGATGCCGCCCGCCGGACCGCGTCCGGGCCCGCAGGGTGGCCCGCGCCCGGTCCCACAGGGTGGTCCGCGGCCGGTGCCCCCGCGCCCGATGCCGCCCCGGGTCGTCCCGCCGGGCCCGATGCCGCCCCGGCCCGTGCCTGCACCCGCGGCCGCTTCGGCACCCGCACCCGCCCCCGCAGCCGCACCGACGACGCGGCCGCAGCCCCAGTCGCAGCCGGCGGCCGAGAAGGAACCGCCGAAGAAGGGCGGCCTGCTCGCCGCCACGGGATCGATCGCGATCGCGACGCTGATCAGCCGCATGACCGGCTTCCTCAAGCAGCTGCTGCTGCTGACCGCTCTCGGTCCCGCGGTGGCCAGCGCGTTCACCGTCGCCAGCCAGATCCCGAACATGATCTCCGAGCTGGTGCTCGGTGCGGTGCTCACCGCGATCGTGGTGCCGGTGCTGGTCCGGGCCGAACAGGAGGACCCGGATCAGGGCGCCGCGTTCGTCCGAAGACTCTTCACGGCGGCGCTCGCGCTGCTGGGCACGGCGACGCTGTTCGCGACCGCGGCCGCGCCGATCCTCACGACGTACGTCTTCCTGCCGAAGGACGGCGAGGTCAACACCGAGCTGACCACGGCGCTGGTCTTCCTGCTCCTGCCGGCGATCCTGTTCTACGGGCTCTCGGCGCTGCTCACCGCCATCCTGAACACCCGGCAGGTGTTCAAACCGGGCGCGTGGGCTCCGGTCCTGAACAACCTGGTGGTGCTCGGCATCCTCGTGGCGTACTGGCTGCTCCCGGGGGAGATCTCGCTCGACCCGGTCAGCATCAGCGACCCGCACGTGCTGCTGCTCGGCCTCGGTGTGACCGCCGGTGTCGTGACGCAGGCCGTGAGCCTGGTGCCCGCGATCCGCAAGCAGGGCATCTCCCTGCGCCCGCTGTGGGGCGTCGACGACCGGCTCAAGCAGTTCGGTGGCATGGCCGTCGCGATCGTGCTGTACGTGCTGATCAGTCAGCTCGGCATGATGTTCGCGACCCGCATCTCGGCGCACGCCGACGAGGCCGGCCCGGCGATCTACTCGAACGCGTGGCTGCTGCTGCAGCTGCCGTACGGCGTCCTCGGCGTCACCGTCCTGACCGCGATCATGCCGCGGCTCAGCCGCAACGCCGCCGCCGACGACACCCCGGCCGTGGTCGACGACCTGTCCGTCGCGACCCGGCTGACGATGATCGCGCTGATCCCGGTCATCACGTTCTTCACGTTCGCCGGTCCGCAGATCGGACACGCGCTGTACGGCTACGGCAACTTCGGCGCCGGTAACGCCGAACGGCTCGGCGAGGCCGTCAGCTGGTCGGCCTTCACGCTCATCCCGTACTCGCTGGTGCTGATCCACCTGCGCGTGTTCTACGCGCGCGAACAGGCATGGACCCCGACATGGATCGTGCTCGGCATCACCGGTGTGAAGATCGCCCTGTCCGCCCTTGCCCCGGTGCTCTCGTCGGACAGCCAGCAGGTGGTGGTCCTGCTCGGTGTCGCGAACGGTCTCGCGTACGTGGCGGGCGCGTTCATCGGCGGGTTCCTGCTGCATCGCAGCCTCGGCGACCTGCGGATGGCGAACGTCGGCAAGACGGTGTGGGTGGTGCTGCTCGCATCCGCGGCCGGCGCGGTGTCGATGTTCGCGGCGGACACGCTGCTCGGGCTAGACCGGCTGTCCGAGTCGTTCGGCGGCCCTGGCGCGATGATCCGCGTCGCGATCACCGGCGTGCTGATGATGGTGGTGACGTTCGTCCTGATGTGGCTCGCGAAGGTGCCCGAGGTCGTCGCGATCACGGTCGCCGTCCAGCGGAGGATCCCGGGCCTGCGTGGCCGCGCCGCCACCGAGCCGGACGAGGCGCCGACCACGTTGGCGTACGAGCCTGATACCGAATTGATTCCGGTGATCCGGGACCTCCCGCGGGCCCTCGATAGACCGGACGGTCTCCCGTACCCTGGACGCAGCGAGGCATACGTCGGTGGGGACTATATTCCCGACGAGTTCATAGAAGGAGCGCGTGTGAGCGACGACGACGGTGCCGACAAGAAGTCCGGCACGGCCACTGACGTCGAGGACGGCACCACGAAGGTGGCGGACACCGCCGCAGGGGACACGACGGACGAGCAGTCCGCGACGCCGCCCGCTCCTGACGAGACGGACGAAAGCGAATCTGCTGCAGCAACTTCCGCGGCGGAGGACGCGGCGCGTGAACGTGAGCGCCGACGCCGACGCGACCCCAACATCGATACCGGCGTCTTCCCGATCTTCTCGCCGCAGATGCCGCCGCTGCGTGTGACCGGCGCCGTCCCCGAACCGCGCCGTCTGCGCGGTCCGCAGCTGATCCCGGGTGCGTCGGTGGCCGGTGGCCGCTACCGGCTGCTCGCGCCGCACGGCGGCGCCCGCGGGCTGCAGTTCTGGCAGGCGCTCGACATCAAGCTCGACCGCGAGGTCGCGCTCACCTTCGTCGACGCCGACCAGCGGGCCGAGGGACCGGCGGCGACGGGCCCCGACGGCCCGCAGGCGATCCTGTCCCGCACCCTGCGCCTGGGTCGGATCAACTCGCCCGGCCTCGCCCGCGTCCTCGACGTCGTGCGCGGCAGCTCGGGCGGCATCGTGGTCGCCGAGTGGACGCCCGGCCGCTCGCTGAAGGAGATGGCCGAGACCGAGCCGTCGCCGATCGGTGCGGCCCGGGCCGTGCGCGCGCTCGCGGCGGCCGCGGAGGCCGCGCACCGCGGCGGCAGCGCGTTGTCGATCGACGACCCCGACCGGATCCGCATCAGCACCGCCGGCGACGCCGTCATGGCGTTCCCCGGCACCCTGTCCGACGCCGACCCGGCCGCCGACGTCAAGGGCCTCGGCGCGATGCTCTACGCCCTGATCACGGCCCGGTGGCCGTTGAACGACACGTTCACCGACTCCGCCGAGGACGACATGCGTCCGGCCGATCGGGACGCGTCGGGCCGAGCCGTCGAACCGCGGGCGATACGCCCCGAGGTGCCGTTCGAGATCTCCGCGGTCGCGGTGCGGGCGCTGGGCGGCGACAGCGGCATCCGCGCGGCCGCGACCGTGCAGCACATCCTCGACCAGGCGACGGTCGTGGACCAGAAGACCGATCTCATGCCGGCGCTGCGACTGGGCCAGCGGGCACCGGGCAGCGACAGTCACGCGCTCGCCGATCCCGAGGCGGTCGCGGCCGAGAAGCAGAAGTCGAACCGCACCCTCATCGCGCTGGTCTCGCTGGGTGCGCTCACCGTGCTGGTGCTCGCGCTGATCGGTTGGTGGCTGGCGAACCTGCTCACGGGCGGCAGTTCCGACGAGCCGCTGACGAACCAGAACCTCGGCCTGACCACGTCGGCGGAGGCGTCCGAGGCGCCCGCCGCGCCCACATCGGTGCCGCCGCCCGCGTCCGGTCCGGTCAAGCCGGCGAGCGCGGCGGTGTTCTCGCCGCAGGGCACGCCGGACAACGCCGCCAACGCCGGCCTGGCGATCGACGGGAACCCGGCGACGGTGTGGAGCACCGACGCCTACTTCCAGCCGTTCCCGGCGCTCAAGCCCGGCGTGGGTCTGATGGTGACGCTGCCCGAGGCCGCGAAGCTCACCAGCATGCAGATCACGTCCCCGAGCGCGGGGACGCAGGTGGAGATCCGCACCGCTCCGGCGCCGAACACGTCCCTCGACCAGACGCGGGTCATCGGCACCGCGACCCTGAAGAACGGTGTGACGGACATCCCGCTGACGTCGGACAGCGCCACCAAGAACGTCCTCGTGTGGATCACCGATCTGAGCACGACGGGCGGGAAGAACCAGTCCGGAATCGCCGAGGTGTCGTTCACCGCGGCATCCTGACCGGATTCGCGCCGTCCCGAGGAGGACCGCCGGGCAACCGATCGGCTAACATCCGCCGGTGCGAATCTTCAGGGGGGTCGCCAAAGCTGGTCTGTCGGATGCAGAACTCTTGGCAGCGCACGCGTCGGGTGACGGGGGCGCGTTCGCGGAGTTGCTGAGCCGGCACTACGACCATCTATGGCACGTTGCGAGGAGAACGAGCTACACCGTCGAGGACGCGGCCGACGCGCTGCAGGAGGCGCTGCTGTCCGCGCACCGCACGGCGGGGTCGTTCCGGGAGGACGCGGCCGTGCGCAGCTGGCTGCACACGATCGTGGTCAACGCGTGTCTCGACCGGATCCGGCGGAACCGCGCCCGACCGACGGTGTCGCTGTCGTCGGAGGAGACCGTCGATCCGCGCGACGAGCGGGACCACATCGCCGAGCGGGAGACCGCGCTGCTCGTCGACCGGGCGCTGCTGCGGCTACCGCCCGAGCAGCGGGCCGCGATCGTCGCCGTCGACATGGAGGGATATTCGGTGGCCGAGGCGGCGCGGCGGCTCGGTGTCCCGGAGGGGACGGTCAAGAGTCGCTGCGCCCGCGCCCGCGTGAAGCTGGCCTCGCATTTGGAATACTTGCGAGATGTAGGGAACCGATCTTGATCTCCCCGCGTCTGAACCAATTGAAGGCACGATCGTGCCCCGGAACCCGCGGGTAGGAGGTGAGATGGCGGTCCACGACGGCGCAGAGATGCTCGGCCCCCCGTTCTCGGCGGAACTGCTCGCCGACCTGCACGCCGGCGTCCTCCCCGCGGACGTGAGCGCCCGCCTGTGGCCGCTCGTGCGGCAGGATTCCGACGCGCTCGCGGTGCTGGACGCCCTCGACACCGTCTCCGCCAGGCTCGGCGAGGTGGGGCGCGATCACAGCATCGGGACCCCGGTGCCCCCGGAGATCGCGGCCCGCATCAATTCGGCCCTGGAACAGCAGGATGCCGGCTCGGCCGGTGTGGTCACGTCCCTGGCGGACGCACCCTCCCGACGACGTGCGGCGACGTGGCTGGCCGTCGCGGTCGCCGCGACGGCCGCGGCCGTCGCCCTGGTGTTCGCGCTCACCGGCCTCGACGGCGCCGACTCGACGGCGCCGGTGGTGATCGCGACCCCCACGTCCACGACGTCGGGGGAGGCGGTCGCCGACCTCGGCAGCGACCTCGACGGCGGCCAGGCGCTCGCCCTGGTCCGCGGCGCTACGGGCGGGGCGGACGTGGGGCGCCTCGCCGACCCGGGGATCCGCGGCGCCTGCCTGCAGGCCAACGGGATCGAGCCCACGACGCCCGTGCTGGGTGCCCGGGCGGTGCGGTTCCGCGGCGTCGACGCCGTACTCATGCTCGTCGCCGGACCCCGTCCGCCGGCCCTCACCGCGCTGGTGGTCGGCGCCGGCTGCGACGCCTCCACCCCCGACCTGCTCTCGCAGGCCGAAATCGGCTGAGCGGGTCTATTCTTCGTCCACCTCGGTGGGCCTGTCCGCCACCGGCACCAGCAGTTCCCGGATGCGCGCGCGGAGTTCCGGGGTGTCGTCGTCCTCGGCGATGAGACTCGAGAACAGCGCGGCACCCGACGCCAGCACCAGTACCGCCTTGGCGTCCAAGAGGTCTCGGGCACGGGTCTCGTCGGGGGTCGGGCCGTCGGCGCCGTGCGCGGCGAACAGTTCCGTTGCCGGGCCGCTGAAACCCTGCCACAGTGCCGTCCGCAGGTCCTCGTGGTCGCGCAGGGCGGCGAGCAGACCCGGCAACGCCTCACGCACGTCCGGCCGGGAGAACAACTGGGCGCTGCCGGTGATCACCCAGTCGATCCAGCCGGCGCGGTCGGTGCCCTCGAACGGTTCGAGGTCCGGCGTCGCACCCAGGAGGGCGTCGAGCACCAGGTGCGCCTTGGACGCCCAGCGCCGCGACAGCGCCGCACGGCTCACCCCGGCACGCACGGCGATCCCGCGCATGCTCAACTGCTCCCATCCGACCTCCACCAGCATTTCCCGGGTGGCGGCCAGGACGTCGGCGTCGATGCGGGGATCCCTCGGGCGCCCGGTGCCGGCGGCGCTATCGGTCACGTGTGCATTCATCGCCCCGAATTGTCTGTCAAGACGGTTCGCTCGCGCCATTCCTTCGTTTACGAGTCCAGTGGTACCGTAATTGGAATCGACGGGAGGCGGCATGAAGGTCGCGGTCACGGGAGGCACCGGCTACCTCGGTGCGCACACCACCCGGGCGCTGCTCGCGGACGGCCACCACATCCGCCTGCTGGTGCATCCGGACGAGTCGGTGTCCGCCGTGTTGCCGCTGCTCGGGCCCGCCGCCGACCGCGTCGAGGTCCTGCGCGGCGACATCCGCGACCCCGCCGTCGTGGCGACCCTGCTCGACGGCTGCGACGCCGTCCTGCACGCCGCCGGCGTCGTGGGCACCGACAACCGCCGCGAGACGCTCATGTGGGAGGTCAACACCGCGGCCACGGCGACGCTGCTGACCCGGGCGGCCGCGCTGGGGCTGGATCCGATCGTGCACGTCGCGAGCTACAGCGCGCTGTTTCCGCCGCCGGGGCCGGTGATCGGCCCGGAGAGCCCCACCGCGCCGGGACGCAGCGCGTACGGCCGCACCAAGGCCGCCGCCGACCGCATCGCCCGCGCGTTGCAGGATGCGGGCGCGCCCGTGGTCATCACCTATCCGTCGAGCCTCGTCGGGCCCGGGCTGGGCGGGATGCGCGGGGTGACAGAGACGGGGTGGGCGCCGATGGTGGCGGCCGGGGTGGCCCCGCGGCTGCGCGGGGGCATGCAGATGATCGACGTCCGCGACGTCGCCGACGTGCACGCCGCGGTGATGCGCCCGGGTCGCGGTCCGCGGCGGTACATGTGCGGCGGCGAACTGATCGCCTTCGACGAGCTGATCGACATCCTGGAATACGCGTCGAGGCGTCGTCTGAAGCGTATTCCGTTGGCTCCTGCCGTCTTCCGTGGAATCGGCCGGATCACCGACGCGCTCGGCGCGGTGTTGCCGGTCAACGCGGGGCTCAGCTACGAGGCGGCATGGCTGCTCACCGCCGCCACGCCGACCGACGACTCGCGGACGGTGTCCGAACTGGGCCTGACGTGGCGCCCGGTGCGCGCGGCGCTGTCGGCGTCGGTGCGCGCCCCGGCAGCCGGGACGCCAGAGGGGGTCGCGCCGTGAGTCCCGCGGCACCGGGCACACCGGCGGCGCCGATCTGGGACCCCGCCCGGCTCGGCCCGCTGACGCTGCGGAACCGGATCATCAAGGCCGCCACCTTCGAAGGTGTCATGCCGCACGGCCGGGTCACCGACGAGTTGATCGATTTCCACGCGGAGGTCGCGCGCGGGGGAGCGGCGATGACCACGCTCGCCTACTGCGCGGTCTCGCCCGGCGGACGGGTGCATCGCCACTCGCTCGTCCTCGACGAGCCGACGGGGCGGGACCTGCGACGGCTCACCGAGGCGGTGCACGCCGAGGGAGCGTTGGCAGCCGCGCAGATCGGACACGCCGGGCTGGTGGCGAACCAGATCTCCAACCGGGCACGCTCCCTCGCACCGTCCACCCGAATCAGTCCTCCCGCAATGGGTTTGGTCAAGGGCGCAACAACACGGCAGCTCGAGCGGGTCGCCCGCGACTTCGCGTCCGGCGCGCGGGTGGCCGTCGACGCCGGGTTCGACGCCCTCGAGGTGCACCTGGGTCACAACTACCTGCTCAGCAGCTTCATGAGCCCCAACCTCAACAAGCGCACCGACGTCTACGGCGGCAGCGTGGCGGCGCGGTCCCGGTTCCCCCGCGAGGTGCTCGAACGGGTCCGGTCCGCGGTCGGCGACTCCGTCGCGGTCACCGCGAAGTTCAACATGGCCGACGGCGTCCCCCGCGGACTGTGGCTCGACCAGAGTCTGCAGATCGCGCGCCTGATCGAGTCCGACGGCTGCGTCGACGCGCTACAACTCACCGGCGGGAGCTCGCTACTCAACGCGATGTACTACTTCCGGGGCGAGGTACCGATGTCGGAATTCATTGCGGCGCAACCGAAGCTGGTGGGCATCGGGCTCGAGGTGTACGGGCCGCGGATCCTCCCGACCTACCCGTTCGAGGAGGCGTTCTTCCTCCCGTTCGCGCGGCAGTTCCGTGAGGCGCTGTCGATGCCGTTGATCCTGCTGGGCGGCGTCAATCGACTCGACACCGTCCACACCGCCCTGGACGAGGGCTTCGAGTTCGTCGGCATGGCCCGCGCCCTGCTGCGCGATCCGTACCTGCCCGAGAAGTTCCGCACCCGCAGGGTCGCCGAGGGCCTGTGCGTCCACTGCAACAAGTGCGTGCCCACCATCTACAGCGGGACGCGGTGCGTCGTCCGCGAGGCGGTCCGGGAGAACGGCAGACGCGGGCGACGCCGGTAGCCCCGCCCGCGACGAGACCAGCGTCACCCCGGGTTACCGACACGGTGTTGGTATATTTGCCGACAGGCCGTCGGGAAAATGGGAAGTTCGGAAGTTCGGAAGGTTCCTTCGTCGGCTGCATCGACAGATCACACCGACCAGGAGTCAAAGATGTTCCTAGCCCTGCGGGAGCTACGGTTCGCGCGATCCAGATTCGGCCTGATGGGCGGCGTCATCGCCCTCATCTCCGTGCTGATGGTCCTGCTGTCCGGCCTGTCCTCCGGCCTCGTGGAGGACGGCGTCTCGGGCCTGAAGGCCATGCCGGTCGACGGGTTCGCGTTCAACGAAGGCACCAAGACCGATTCGGCGTTCTCGCGCAGCATCGTCACCGACGAGCAGGTCGACGCGTGGCGCGCACAGCCCGGCGTCGCCGAGGCCCAGCCGTTCGGCAACATGCTCGTCAACGCCCACAACGAGGACGGCGTCCCGGTCGACTTCGCGCTGTTCGGCGTCCCGGCCGACTCGTTCCTCGCCCCCACGGCCACCGACGGCGCCGGACTGGGCGACCCGGACGGCATCGTCGTCAGCAGGAGCGCGCTCGACGCGGGCGTCGACCTCGGGGACACCATCACGATCGACCGGCTCGGCACCGAGCTGAGGATCGTCGGTGTCACCGAGGGGAAGCAGACATTCGGCCACGTCGACGTCGCCTACCTGCCGATCGAGATGTGGCGCCAGCTGCATTCCGGTGTGCGCCCGGGCGAGCCCGTCCCGGCCCAGGCGATGACTGAGTCCACCGCGGTCGCGCTGAGGGCGGAGCCCGGGGCCTCGCTCGACTACGCCGCCGGAGACGCGGCCGCGCAGACGTCGACGGTGTCCCTCGAGGACTCGTTCCAGTCCTCGCCGGGCTTCAGCGCCGAGACGATGACGCTCGACCTCATCAAGGTGTTCCTGTACGCCATCTCCGCGCTCGTCGTCGGCGCCTTCTTCACGGTGTGGACGATCCAGCGCAAGCACGAGATCGCCGTGATGCGTGCGATGGGCGCCTCCACCGGCTACCTGCTGCGTGACGGTCTGGCCCAGGCGTTCATCCTGCTGCTCGGTTCGGTCGCGGTCGGTGCCGCGGTCGGCTACGGCTTCGGCTCGCTGATCGGCGGGGGAGTGCCGTTCCTGCTCGAACCGGCCGCCGTGGCGGTCGCCGCGGTCCTCCTGACGGTCCTCGGCCTGATCGGCGCCGCGATCGCGATCGTCCGGATCGCCTCGGTCGATCCGTTGAACGCGCTGGGAGGCCAGCGATGAGCGCCCGGAAGGACTCTGCCATGACCACCGTGTCGGACACCCGCGTCGACACCGCTGCCCTCGAGATCGTCGACGCCAACCTGCGTCTCGGGGACGGCGAGCAGACCGTGACGGCGCTCGACGCCGTGAGCCTGACCGTCCGCCCCGGCGAGATGGTGGCGGTCGTCGGCCCGTCGGGCTCGGGCAAGTCGAGCCTGCTGGCCGTCGCCGGCGCGCTCACCGCCCCGGACACGGGCAGTGTCCGCGTCGGCGGCCACGACCTGCTGTCCATGAAGAAGGCGGAGGCCGCGAAGTTCCGGCTCGACCACATCGGGTTCGTGTTCCAGAGCGGCAACCTGATCCCGTCGCTCACCGCGGCCGACCAGCTGCGCCTGGTGTCGCATCTCGGCAACACCAAGGGCCGGAAGTTCCGCGATCCGATCGCGCTGCTCGAGCAGGTGGGCCTGGGCCACAAGGCCGACCGCCGCCCCGATCAGCTCTCCGGCGGCGAGCGCCAGCGGGTGGGCATCGCCCGCGCCCTGGTGTCGACGCCGACGCTGCTCCTCGTCGACGAGCCGACCGCGGCCCTCGACCGCGCCCGGAGCCACGAGATCGTGCAGCTGTTGGTGCAGGAGACCCGGGAATCACGCGTCGGCACGGTCATGGTGACCCACGACTACGATGTGCTCGACTATTGCGACCGGGTGGTCGAGATGACCGACGGCAGGCTCGCGCCCCGGTAGTCCGGAACATCGCAGCGAGCGAGGAGGGCACGTGCCGCGGATCAATGCACCCACAGTCGGTGAACATCGAGCCGCGCAGCAACGTGCCCTCCTCGACGCCGCTCGGGAGGTGCTCGCCGAGGGCGCGACCGAGATCCCGTCGTTCGGGGAGGTCGCCGCCCGCGCCGGGCTCGCCCGGTCGAGCATGTACCAGTACTTCAAGTCCCGTCAGCACCTGCTCGAGGCGCTGATCGAGGACGCCTTCCCGCGGTGGTCGGCCCGCGTGGCCTCGGCCATGGACGGGGCCGGCGGGCCCGCGGAACGCGTCCTGGCGTACATCGACGCCAACCTGGCCCTCGTCGCCGAGGGCGAACACGCCATCGCGACGGCCCTCGCGCAGATCGCGCCCGGACCGGAACTCGATGCCAAGAGCCGCGCGATGCACCAGGACCTCTACACCCCGCTCTCCGACGCGCTCACCGAGCTGGGGGTGCAGGACGCCGCGGCCACGGCCGAGTTGATCAACGCGGTCCTGCACGCCGCCACCCGACAGGTCGAGCGGGGGGAGGACGTCGAGCACGTGCGACGGATCGCGGCCGACCTCGTCCGGCCCTTCGTGGACGAGCGCGCCGGACGCGGCGATTGACGCCCGGCCGACCTCCCGGCGGCCACCGCGAGCCTATGACCCGTTCCACATCCGTGGTTCCACGTGAAACGTTCGACAGCACCGGCCGAGTGCGGCACTCCGCCGCGGGGAACAACACCAACTAATCTGTTGTTGAGCTGACCGACTCCGCGAGCTGCGCCGCCAGCGGGCGAATTCGTGTGAGCAGCAGTGAACGACAGCATCACAGGACAGCTTCAGAGAACAGGAAGGCCCGAATGACTACTCCGACCACGGTCCGTGACCTCATCATCGTCGGCTCGGGACCGGCCGGATACACCGCCGGTGTGTACGCCGCCCGCGCGGAACTCGAGCCCCTCCTGTTCGAGGGCACGCAGTTCGGTGGCTCGCTGATGACCACCACCGAGGTCGAGAACTTCCCGGGCTTCCGCGAGGGCATCATGGGCCCGGACCTGATGGACGAGATGCGCGAGCAGGCCAAGCGCTTCGGCGCGGACATCCGCACCGAGGACGTCGAGGAGATCGAGCTGGACGGGCCGGTCAAGAAGGTCGTCGCGAACGGCGAGACCTACTACGCGCGCGCCGTCATCCTCGCGATGGGCGCCGCCGCCCGCTACCTCGGCATCCCCGGTGAGGAGAAGCTCCTCGGCCGCGGCGTGAGCGCGTGCGCGACCTGCGACGGCTTCTTCTTCCGCGACCAGGACATCGTCGTGGTCGGCGGCGGCGACTCCGCGATGGAGGAGGCCACCTTCCTGACCAAGTTCGCCCGCAGCGTCACCCTCGTGCACCGCCGCGAGGAGTTCCGCGCCTCCCGGATCATGCTCGAGCGCGCCAAGGCGAACGAGAAGATCCGCTTCGTCACCAACGCCGAGCCGGTCGAGGTGCTGGGCGAGAACAGCGTCACCGGCCTGGTGATCCGCGACACCGTCACCGGCGAGCAGTCCACGCTCGAGGTGACCGGCATGTTCGTCGCGATCGGGCACGACCCGCGCAGCGAGCTCGTCAAGGGCCAGGTCGACCTCGACGAGGCCGGCTACGTGCAGGTGCAGTCGCCGACCACCGCCACCACGGCCCCGGGCGTGTTCGCGGCCGGCGACCTGGTGGACCACACCTACCGCCAGGCCATCACCGCGGCCGGCACCGGCTGCTCCGCCGCCATCGACGCCGAGCGCTGGCTGGCCGAGCAGGGTGACATCACCGAGAACACCCTCGCGGCCGCGGGCGAGCCCGTCGCCGTCGACGCCTGATCCGTTCCACCCACCCTCAACCCGATCCGGACCGATCCCAGGAGGATCCCGTGGCGAACACCATCACCATCAGCGACGACTCGTTCAAGCAGGCGGTGCTCGAATCCGACAAGCCCGTGCTCGTCGACTTCTGGGCCACCTGGTGCGGCCCGTGCAAGATGGTCGCGCCGGTGCTCGAGGAGATCGCCGGTGAGCACGCCGACAAGCTCACCGTCGCGAAGCTGGACATCGACCAGAACCCGAGCGCGGCGGGCGAATTCAAGGTGATGTCGATCCCGACGATGATCCTGTTCCAGGGCGGCAAGCCGGTCAAGACGATCGTCGGCGCGAAGGGCAAGGCGGCCCTCCTCAAGGACCTCGCCGAGGTGCTCTGACCCCTCCAGGCCCCGTCCGGTAGGCCCGGAACCCGGCCACAGTGTGACCTGACTGCCACCACAGCCTTGTCACACTGTGGCCTAGTGGATTGCCGATGCGACGGGGGCGTCTGAGAGAATCGATCGACGTCCGCTACGAAAGGCCCGCGAGCATGCAGCTACTCCGTCACGGCGACCACGGCCCCGCCGTCGCCGAGATCCGGGGTACTTTGACCGGCCTGGGCTTCCTCCACAACGGTGTGGCGGAGACGCACCGCGAGACCGTCAACGGCTCGCACTGGGTGGCCCCCGACGCCGTGTTCGACCATCACCTCGATTCCGCGGTCCGCGCGTTCCAGCAGCAGCGCGGCCTGCTCGTCGACGGCATCGTCGGCCCGGCGACGTACCGCTCCCTCAAGGAGGCGTCGTACCGGCTCGGTGCCCGCACCCTCATCTACCAGCTGTCCGCGCCGCTGTACGGCGACGACGTCGCGCACCTGCAGACCCGCCTGCAGGACCTGGGCTTCTACATCGGGCGCGTGGACGGCTATTTCGGCCCGCAGACGCACGAGGCGCTGAGCTCGTTCCAGCGCGAGATCGGCATCGCCGCCGACGGCATCTGCGGACCGGCGACGCTGCGGTCGCTGGAACTGCTCGGCACCCGCGTCTCGGGCGGTTCGCCGCACGCGATCAGCGAGGAGGAGCTGGTCCGCCGGTCGGGTCCGCAGCTGAGCGGCAAGCGGATCGTGATCGATCCGGGCCTCGGCGGCGCCGACACCGGCATGATCGTGCGGGCCCCGCACGGGCCGATGAGCGAGGCCGAGATCCTGTGGGACCTCGCGAGCCGGCTCGAGGGCCGGATGGCGGCGACGGGCATGGAGACGTTCCTGTCCCGGCCGCATCACGCCAACCCGAGCGAGGCCCAGCGCGCCGAGACGTCCAACGGGTTCGACGCCGACCTGATGATCTCGTTGCGCTGCGACAGCCACTCGAGCCCCGCGGCGAGCGGTGTGGCGAGCTTCCACTTCGGCAACTCGCACGGGTCCACGTCGATGATCGGGCAGATCCTCACGGGCTTCATCCAGCGCGAGATCGTGGCGCGAACTCCGTTGCGGGACTGCAGGACTCACGGACGTACCTGGGATCTGTTGCGGATCACCAAGATGCCGACGGTTCAGGTCGACATCGGTTATCTCACAAGCGATTCCGATGTCTCTGTGCTCACCGATCCGCGCCAGCGCGACACCATCGCCGAGGCGATCCTCATCGCGGTCAAGCGGCTGTACCTGCTGGGCCAGGACGACGCCCCCACCGGGACGTTCACGTTTGCGGAACTGCTCGCCGAGGAACTGGCCGACGCCGAACGCGGACGCTGACGCCCCGTCGCGGCGCCGCAGCCGGGTCGGACCGGCCCCGTAGAGGGCCCTAGCAGGCCCCCACGGCGGTTCGTTCGCCGATGTCGACCATCGACAGGGTCGCGACCTCCAGGAGCCGTTCCAGGGCCGCCTCGACGTCCGCCTTCCACAGGTGGTCGCGGTCGAGTTCGAGTCGCAGGCGCGGGAACCGGTGATGGGGTGCGACCACCTCGAATCCGACGTCCTCCAGGAAGTCGGCACCGATCATGCACTCCTGCGGGGAGCATTCCCGGGCCGCGGTGGCCGACGGGACACCGCTCGCGACGCTGTCGGGGTCGGCCCGGATCCCGAAGGCCTCGAGCGCGCGCACACCGCGGCGCACGAGATCGGCGACGGCCGCCTGGATCAGCGTCGACCCCAGCCCGTACTCGTCGCCGATGGGTTCCAGGCGCATCGTCGTGAGCAGCACCGCGTCGGCACTGACGGGGGAGGTGGGGAACAGGTCGGCGCGCGGCACCATGCTCGGCGGGGCGTACAGCGCGCAGCCGGCGGGCTTGTCGTCGACGAGGGCCACCTGGCCGCAGGAACCCCATTCGAGCATGACCATCGACAGCCAGGCTTCCTTCTCGAACTCGGGGTCGTAGAAGCTGCTGAACTCGCGCGAGGTGCGGACGGCGGCCGGATCCATCTCCCAGAAGACGCATCGCCGGGCGTGGGAGGACAGTTTGTCGAGCCCGTCCAGAGTGAGTGACGTGACGCTAGTGGACACCGTGTACGCCAGCCTCCATGCCCCCAGCCTCCATGACCACTCGGGGAGTCACACCCGCCTCGACGGAACTATCCCCTCCAGAATAGGGGATAGTTCCGTCCTCAGCGCGGCGGCGGCATTCTGCCGCCGAACGGGTGGCCGGGCCGATTTCCCTCGGATGCCGGTACCGAGCCCCACTCCACACGTCGCACCCGTAACGTCACAGTGACGTATCGGTCAGTTGCCCGACTGCTTCTCCATCATCGTGACGATGCGCTCGAGATCGTCGACCGACCCGAACTCGACGACGATCTTGCCCTTGCGCTTGCCGAGGCTCACCGTCACCCGGGTGTCGAACGAGTTCGACAGGCGTTCCGCCACGTCCTGCAGACCCGGCATCTGGATCGGCTTCCGCTTCACCGGTGGGGTAGGGGAGGGGCCCTCGCGGTTGGCGAGCATCACCGCTTCCTCCGTCGCCCGGACCGACATGCCCTCCGCGACGATGCGGGCCGCGAGCACCTCCTGGGCGTCCGCGCCGGCCTCGAGCGACAGCAGGGCACGCGCGTGTCCGGCCGACAGCACACCGGCCGCCACCCGGCGCTGCACCGGGATCGGGAGCTTGAGCAGACGGATCATGTTCGTCACGACGGGACGGGAGCGTCCGATCCGCGCGGCCAGTTCCTCGTGGGTGACCTCGAACTCCTCGAGCAGCTGCTGATACGCGGCCGCCTCCTCGAGCGGGTTGAGCTGCACGCGGTGGATGTTCTCCAGCAGCGCGTCGCGCAGCAGCGACTCGTCGGCGGTCTCGCGGACGATCGCCGGGATCGTCTCGAGCCCCGCGATCTGGCTGGCGCGCCAGCGACGCTCGCCCATGACGAGCTGGTACTGATCGTCGCCGACCCGACGGACCACGATCGGCTGCATCAGCCCGAACTCGCGGATCGAGTGCACCAGCTCCGCGAGGGCCTCCTCGTCGAAGACGGAGCGGGGCTGCTTGGGATTCGGCTCGATCAGCTGCGGCGGGATCTCGTGGTAGACCGCGCCGGCGGGGGAGAGGGGTTCCTGGTCGGTGCGGACCGGCGGCGTCGGGGTCGGTGCGGTCGCGACGACCTCGCCGCCGTCCTTCTCGGGTGCCTTCGCGGGCTCCTTCGCCGTCGCCTTCGCGGGCTGCTCCTTCGCGGGCTTGCTCGCGGCCGACTTCGGTGCCGTCTTGCGCGGAGCCTTGGGTGCCGGCTTGGCCGGAGCGGCCGCCGCCTCGTCGCCGTCGACCGGAGCGGCGGCGGGGGCCGAGGTGCCGATGATGACATCCGCGGCCGCGGTTCCCAGCCCCGGACCGCCGTTCGCGGGCCCGGTCGGGATCAGTGCCGCGAGCCCGCGACCGAGTCCGCCCTTGCGTGTCTGCGCCATCTCTACTGCTCCTGCGTCGTGGTGGTCATGCCGCGTGCCGCGAGTTCCCGGCCAGCGTCGAGATAGCTCATCGCCCCGCGCGATCCGGGGTCGTAGTCGAGGACGGTCATCCCGTAGCCGGGGGCCTCGGACACCTTCACCGAGCGCGGGATCACCGCGCGCAGCACGGCGTCGCCGAAGTGCTTGCGCACCTCCTCGGCCACCTGGTCGGCGAGCTTGGTGCGCGCGTCGTACATCGTCAACAGGACGGTGGAGACGTGCAGCTCCGGATTCAGGTGGGCCTGCACCAGTTCGATGTTGCGCAGCAGCTGCCCGACGCCCTCGAGCGCGTAGTACTCGCACTGGATCGGGATCAGCACCTCCCGCGCCGCGACCATCGCGTTGACGGTGAGCAGCCCCAGCGACGGCGGGCAGTCGATGAGGATGAAGTCGGCGTCGATGTCGGAGAGGGCCGCCGGGGACAGCGCGTTCTTGAGACGGTTCTCGCGGGCCACCATCGACACGAGCTCGATCTCGGCGCCGGCGAGATCGATCGTCGCGGGGATGCAGTAGAGGCGCTCGTTGTGTGGGCTCTGCTGGATCGCTTCCTTCGCGGTCACCTCACCGAGGAGCAATTCGTAGCTCGACGGCGTCCCCGACGTGTGCGGGATGCCGAGCGCGGTGCTCGCGTTGCCCTGCGGGTCGAGGTCGACGACCAACACCGTGAGTCCCTGGATGGCGAGCGCCGACGCCAGATTCACCGTCGACGTCGTCTTGCCGACGCCGCCCTTCTGGTTGGCGATCGTGAACACCCGTCGCTGCGGCGGCTTCGGGAGCGTCACCGAGCCGGGGTGGAGCACCTGACTCGCGCGCTGCGCGGCGGCACCGATCGGGGTGTCCGCGAGGGTGATTCCCTCGTAGGGGGAGGAGTGGGCGAAGTCTTGATCCCGACTGCCGTCCGTCGAGTCCGGCGGGGTGGTGGTTTCCCGTGAAACCGGCTCCCGTGAATGCGTTTCACGTGAAACGGCGGGTTCAGCTCCAGCCGACATCTACTGCTCCTTCACTTGGTGGCCACTCATGACGCAATTCTCAACCCTCGAGCCCTCGAATGCCCGGAACTCAGCGGTGCCGGCGACCGTGTTGGGCGACTCGTTCCACCCGCACCACAACCGTCGGCACCGGCAACACATCACCACCGCACTCGACGACCTCCAGCTTGCCAGCCCCGAGCCGAGCGAGGGAAGCACGGTCCCGGGAAATCTCCTCCGCCGCACTCGAACCCTTCAACGCCAGCATCCGACCACCGACCCGCACCAACGGCAACGACCACCGCGCCAACTTCTCCAACGGCGCCACCGCACGCGAAGTGACCACGTCCGCGCCACCCACCTCCTGCACCACACCCGACTGCTCCGCACGCCCCCGCACCACGGACACGTTCTCCAACCCCACCGAATCCACGAACTCCTGCAAATACACCGACCGACGAAGCAACGGCTCCACCAACGTCACCCGCACATCCGGCCGCGCAATCGCCAACGGAATCCCCGGCAACCCCGCCCCCGACCCCACATCCACCACCGACTCACCGGCCCCCACCAACTCACCCAACACCGCACAATTGAGCACATGCCGCACCCACAACCGCGGCACCTCCCGCGGACCGATCAACCCCCGCACCACACCATCGGACGCCAACGACGCGTGATACGCCTCCGCCAACCCCACCCGATCACCGAACACCCGCCCCGCCGCACCGACAACATCCCACTGCTCATCAACCAGTTCCACGTGAAACATCCTCCCCAACCCACCACCACACAACCAACTCGGGCACCGTCTTTCGGATCGCGGTCACCGTCCCGGGCGGATCACTCGGTGGGGGGAGGGGAGAGGTTGGGTGTCCGGCGCACCGTTCCACGTGAAACACCGCGCCGGTTCCACGCCCGCCGCACCCCGTCACGAACCGGGGGCCGCACCCGGACACTTCGGCGATGCGGGACGGCGCCCCGCGACCACCCGGCGCGCGACCGCAAGCGGGTGCCGTTGTTTCACGTGAATCGTGGGCGGCGTCGGCGGGCTTCGGCGTCGTCCCGGCCGGGCCGAGCGGTCACCGCCGGCGGCGGCGGGCACCGTCGGAGCGTCCGCGCGAGTCGGCGGCCGCGCTTCGGGGCCACGGAACCGCGCCGGCGCGAGATCCGCCGTCACAGTGACGAAATGGGCCCGGGTGATCGCATGGGCGTCGTCGCGGGTCGAATAGTCCACAACGGACGAAACACGTCTTTCATTGCAGGACAGCGGGATTCACGTGAAACACCGGAACGGACGGCATCGATCCGCGGCCGAGGCCGCTTCCGCGGCGTTCCGGGCGTCGAATCGGGGTAGGGGCGCGGTCGCGGGCTCCCGGAAGCCGGATCGGTTGCGTCGGCGGGTCCTGTTCGCACTCGCCGCCGCGTGCGTCACGTCCGTGCTGGCACCGGGACGGGTTCACCGACCCCGGCGGATCCGCGGCCGGGTCCGCCGACCGGTCGCGCCCGCCGAGCGCAGCGCACCCCGATCCCGTCGCGCTCGTGCACGGCGCGGGTTCGAACCGCAGCAACACGTGGATCACGTTCGCACCCCTGCTCGCCGACGAGGGCTACCGCGTCTTCGCGCCCACCCACGGGACGACACCGACCAGCCCCATGCGGTCAGTGCGGTCCGGGGCGTGGCACCGGCGGCGGACGGCGCCCCACAGCCCGCCGACGTCGTGGATCAGGGGGCGCACGGCGACCAACGCGGGGCACGTGCACATTCTCGGCGCCGCGCGGGGCTCGCCGCCTCCCGACCGCTTCGTCAACTACCGCGGCGGCGCAACGACAGTCGACAAGTCCGTGTCCCGGGGTCCGGTCCGGAACGGCCCGAGGGGCACCGGGCCGGACGGCCGGCCGGCGGCGTCACACGCCGCCGCGGGGCACGTCCTCGACGCGCTGGATCCGGGCCACCCGCGACCGGTGCCGTGCGGGCCGGCACAGCCGGTCGTGGGTGGCTGACGAAAACTGTTGGGGGAGGGGAGGAGCGACGCCGGTCCGCGATCGTGTCAGCGCCGGCTGCGGTGCCGATGGTGGGCGACTCGTTCCGCCCGCACCACCACCGTCGGCACCGGCAACACATCACCACCGCACTCGACGACCTCCAGCTTGCCAGCCCCGAGCCGAGCGAGGGAAGCACGGTCCCGGGAAATCTCCTCCGCCGCACTCGAACCCTTCAACGCCAGCATCCGACCACCGACCCGCACCAACGGCAACGACCACCGCGCCAACTTCTCCAACGGCGCCACCGCACGCGAAGTGACCACGTCCGCGCCACCCACCTCCTGCACCACACCCGACTGCTCCGCACGCCCCCGCACCACGGACACGTTCTCCAACCCCACCGAATCCACGAACTCCTGCAAATACACCGACCGACGAAGCAACGGCTCCACCAACGTCACCCGCACATCCGGCCGCGCAATCGCCAACGGAATCCCCGGCAACCCCGCCCCCGACCCCACATCCACCACCGACTCACCGGCCCCCACCAACTCACCCAACACCGCACAATTGAGCACATGCCGCACCCACAACCGCGGCACCTCCCGCGGACCGATCAACCCCCGCACCACACCATCGGACGCCAACGACGCGTGATACGCCTCCGCCAACCCCACCCGATCACCGAACACCCGCCCCGCCGCACCGACAACATCCCACTGCTCATCAACCAGTTCCACGTGAAACATCCTCCCCAACCCACCACCACACAACAAGAGAAAAGACCGCGGGTCCCAGCCGTGTGGCTGGGACCCGCGGTCGTCGTATCCGGACGGACCGAATGTGTCAGTCCTTGATCACGACGACACGACGGTTCGGCTCGGCGCCCTCGCTCTCGCTGGAGACACCGTCCACCTTCGCGACCGCGTCGTGCACGATCTTGCGCTCGAACGGCGTCATCGGTGCGAGCTCCTCGCGCTCACCGGAGGCCAGCACGCGCTCCGCGGCGGCCTTGCCGAGGGCGCTGAGCTCCTCCCGACGACCGGCGCGCCAGCCAGCGACGTCGAGCATCAGGCGGCTGCGCACACCGGTGCTCTGCTGGACCGCCAGACGCGTCAGCTCCTGCAGCGCGTCCAGCACCTCGCCCTTGCGGCCGACCAGCTTCGACAGATCCTTGCCGCCGTCGATGCTGACGACGGCGCGATCACCCTCGACGTCGAGGTCGATGTCCCCGTCGAAGTCGAGGACGTCGAGCAGCTGCTCGAGGTAGTCGCCGGCGATCTCGCCTTCCTCGATCAGATCGTCCTCGGTGTCGGTGTCCGCATTCTGAGTCTCGAGTACCACGTCCGCGCTCTCTCTGTCCTCACCCTCCCGGGCGATGTCCTGCTCACTGGTCATCGTCGTTCTCTCTTCTCGAGGTCAGCGCCGCTTGCGCTTGTTGCTCTTGGGGCGATTGGCCGCGGGCCGTGGCTTGGGCTTCGGGCGCTGCGTGCCGGAGGCGCCGCCGCTCGTGCCCTCGTCCGCGGCGGACGACTCGGCGGCCTCGTCCGTGTCGTCCGCAACCGACCCGGACTCGACGGCGGGGGACTGCGCCGCCTGCTTGCGCGCGTCCTTCTTCGGCCGCGCACCGGGCTTGGGCGCATTGTCGGCGCGACGCTCCAGCACGGCCTGCTTCTTGGCGGCTTCCTCCGCGTCGATCCTGCGGAACACGATGTGCTGCTGCGCGTAGGTCCAGATGTTGTTCGACACCCAGTACAGGAGGATGGCGATCATCAGGAACGGACCACCGACGAGCACGCCGAGCGGGAACACCCACAGGGCGAGCTTGTTCATGATCGCGGACTGCGGATTCGCCTGGGCGGCCTCGCTCTGGCGGGCGACCGACGCGCGCGAGTTGAAGTGCGTCGCGACGGACGCGATGATCATGAGCGGGATAGCGACGACAGCGACGTTCAGGACGGTCGGCACGGTGCCGTACGCGCCGAAGGACTCGAGCTGTTCCTTCGGCATCGTGATGAACGACGAGATCGGGGCGCCGAACAGACGGGCGCTCAGGAACGACTGGACGTCGGAGGCACTGAAGACGTAGTTCGCGGTGTTCGCGTTCTCCTCGATCGACATGCCGAGGCCGCCGTACCCGGTGCCGGTCCGGTTGAACGAACGCAGCACGTGGAACAGGCCGATGAACACCGGTGCCTGCAGCAGGACCGGCAGACAGCCCATGACGGGGTTGAAGCCGTGTTCCTTCTGCAGCTTCTGCATCTCCAGCGCCATGCGCTGGCGGTCCTTGGAGTACTTCTTCTGCAGTGCCTTGATCTGCGGCTGCAGTTCCTGCATCTGCCGCGTCGTGCGCACCTGCTTGACGAACGGCTTGTAGAGGATGGCACGCAGCGTGAACACCAGGAACATCACGGACAACGCCCAGGCGATGCCGTTGTCGTCACCGAGGACGGCTCCGAACACCTTGTGCCAGACCCACAGGATCCCGGACACCGGATAGTAAATGAAGTCGAGCACGGCTCTAAGTACTCCTCTGTTCGTCCACGTTCACCACTCCGTGGTGCTTGGCAAGTTCTGGGCGAGTGGTGCGCGTCATTCCCGGCTCACATGGTGGATGTGCCGGCCCCGACGTTCCGGGACCGGATCCCATCCTCCAGGGTGCCAGGGCGCGCACTTGACCAGTCGCACCACGGTGAGCGCCGAACCCTTGATCGCACCGTGCGTGCGCAACGCGTCGACCGCGTACTCGCTGCACGTCGGCGTGAACCGGCACGTCGGCAGGCGGAGTGGGGACACGTAGGTTCGGTACAGCTCGATCAGAAAGATCAGGACGCGCGCGGGAAATCGTCGCAGCGTCGTCCAGAGGTGTCCCGCGAACGACGACGAGCGCGGACCGGATTCGGTCCGCGCCTCGTCGTGTTCGATGCTCATACCGGATTGCCTTCACCAGCCAGCAGATCCAACTTCCTGAGGACGGATCGCAGCTGTTTGTCGAGTTCCCGGGAACTCGCGGTCGCCGATCCCGGCAACGCGCGGATCACCACGTCGGTGTCGACCGGAACGGTGCCGACCAACCCGGCGCAGATATGACGAAACCGGCGAGCGACTCGATGTCGAATCACCGCCGGCCCGACAGCCTTGCTGACGACGAGCCCGAAACGGGGCCCGTCGCTACTCACCAACGAGTCCGCTGTGTCGCGCTCGAGAGCGTGAACAACGAGATCTCGTCGACCCATTCGACGCCCGCGACGCACCGTTTCGGAGAAGTCCGAGCGTCGGCGCAGGCGATACGGCTCAGGTAACACCCCGAGCTCCCGAAGTCAGGTTCGGAATCAGGCGGTGAGGGAAGCGCGGCCCTTGCGGCGACGCGCCGAAACGATTGCACGACCCGCACGGGTCCGCATACGGAGACGGAAGCCGTGAACGCGCGCGCGGCGGCGATTGTTCGGCTGGAACGTCCGCTTGCCCTTGGCCACGGTCAACACTCCTCGAAGTTGGGTGACGCCGGACGGCGTCGGTCTGTCATTTCATCGGAAACTCGTGATCACGCGACGGCACCGGGACACCGACCTCCGGCCAGCGCACATCCTCCACCATCGGGTGACTGTTCGAGGGTACTGACAGGCTCGAGAGAGGTCAAACCGGGGCCCGTCGCGCACCGTCGCGCCGACACGCCGCGCCGCCGAAATCCTTGCATCGGCAGGGGCGGTGTGCGACGCGCGCCCGTTTCGCGCCGAATCCGGCGAATCACCGTGAATCAAACCTTCCGGTTGTTACCGTCCGTGCATGGCACAGCCGAAGCCCCTTACGCTTGCGCCGCAACGCGGTCGCGTGGCGCGCGGTAGCGTTCGCCGAGCGAGGCTCGAGAATCGGGACTGTAAGACAACTAACACCCACGCCCGCGGCCCGAGTCGGCGCAGGTAGCGGACGGCTACGCACGGATCACCACATACCACCAGGTGAGAGGATCGAGAATCCCCCCGCGTGGAGATTCCGAGCCGGCGAGCCCCAGCACCCGAGCGTTGTCCACATCTGTGGATAATTGTGTGGAAACACAGCTCGGGTGGCATATTCGTTGCCCGGTAAGGGGTCCAGCCTCACCGGAGGAGCTCGACAGACACACACCACGGCGGCGGGTCGGCACAGGCCCGGGGAGGACACACAGTGAACGACGATCCGAACGCCTTGGCGAATGTCTGGCGCGACGTCGTTGCAGAACTGACCTCCGCATCCGACGGCGCGGCCCTGACCAAGGCACAGAAGGCATGGCTCGCTCTGGTCAGGCCGCTGACCTACGCACAGGGCTTCGCGCTGCTGTCGGTGCCGTCGCCGCTGGCGCAGGAAGCGATCGAGCGTGACCTGCGGGAACCGATCCTGCGGGCGCTCAACCTCCATCTCGGGCAGAAGGTCGAGGGCATCGGCGTCCGCATCGCCGCACCGGAGGACGTCGACGAGCCGGACGAGCCCGCCGAACCCGTCTTCCAGGACACCGCCTACGCGGACACCCCCTACGCGGACAGCGCGTACGCCGATGGTCCGACCACCGTGCGCCGGCGGCACCTGGCGATGGGCACCACGGAGGTCGCGGCGCCGGAACTGGCCGACCACGAGGAGGTCGACGACGACCGGGAGGCGCTGGCCAGCGTCCACGAGTCGTGGCCGTCGTACTTCACCAAGCCGCCGGCGGGACCCACGACCGGATCGTCGGGCAGCAACAGCCTGAATGCGAAGTACACGTTCGACACGTTCGTCATCGGCGCGTCCAACCGGTTCGCGCACGCCGCCGCGGTCGCGATCGCCGAGGCGCCCGCCCGCGCCTACAACCCGCTGTTCATCTGGGGGGCCTCCGGGCTCGGCAAGACGCATCTGCTGCACGCCGCCGGCCACTATGCGCAGCGCCTGTTCCCCGGGATGCGGGTGAAGTACGTCTCCACCGAGGAGTTCACGAACGACTTCATCAACAGTCTCCGTGACGACCGCAAGGTGGCGTTCAAGCGCCGCTACCGCGAGACCGACATCCTGCTCGTCGACGACATCCAGTTCATCGAGGGCAAGGAAGGCATCCAGGAAGAGTTCTTCCACACCTTCAACACGCTGCACAACGCGAACAAGCAGATCGTGGTGTCGTCGGACCGCCCGCCCAAGCAGCTGGCCACACTCGAGGATCGTCTGCGGACCCGGTTCGAGTGGGGACTGATCACCGACGTCCAGCCGCCCGAACTCGAGACGCGCATCGCGATCCTGTCGAAGAAGGCGCGGATGGACCGCATGGACGTCCCGTACGACGTCCTCGAGTTGATCGCCAGCCGCATCGAACGCAACATCCGCGAACTCGAGGGCGCCCTGATCCGCGTCACGGCGTTCGCGTCACTCAACCGCCAGGCCCTCGACCTCAAGCTCGCCGAGGTGGTGATGCGGGACCTGATGCCCGATTCGGCGGCACTCGAGATCAACGCGTCGACGATCATGGCCGTGACGGCCGAGTACTTCAACACCTCGATCGACGACCTGTGCGGCCCCGGCAAGGCCCGTCCGCTCGCGCAGGCCCGGCAGATCGCGATGTACCTGTGTCGGGAACTGACCGACCTGTCCCTGCCCAAGATCGGGCAGACGTTCGGCCGGGACCACACCACGGTCATGTACGCGGACAAGAAGATTCGCAAGGAGATGACCGAGCGCCGCAAGGTGTACGACCAGGTCCAGGAGCTCACTGCGCGCATCAAGCAGCGCTCGAAGAGCTGATCCCGGCCCCTCCCTCGAGCCGTGGCCGCTCGAGGCATCAATGCTCGAGGTAGGGGCGCTCGAGGCGTGAGAGCTCGAGACGCGGCCGCTCGAGACACTGGCCGGCGTCGCCGATCACCGAGATCCGCACGGAGTTTTCCGTGCGGATTTCGCTGTTTCACGGTGACTCGAGACACCATCCGAAAGAACTCACACCTGTGGATAGGTGTGTGAATACAGCGGTGCGGCTAGTGTGTAATCGTTGTGGACAACCGGTGGACAATCGGTGGAGTACCGGTGGACAGCTGGGGAGTGTCTCGAGGTATCCACAGATTCGCCCGTTTTGTCCTCGAGTGCGTCCTCGAGAAGTCCCCAGGTCTCGAGGAGGTGGGACCAGCGGATTCGGCCGTCGATCCACAGATTCCACAGTGCCTATTACTGTGATTGGAATCTTCTCGAGAGAAGTTCTTTGAAAACAGGCGCTGTGAACAACCGGCTCGGAGCCGCCTGTTCACAGCCCGTCTCGAGGTGTCTCGAGGCGCCGGCGCCCGCTTTCCAACACGGCCGTTCAACGCATACGGTGTCCCCTGGCCGCTGTGTCAGACTGCTAGCGCAGCCTTTGCAGCCTTCGTGCGCAGCTGCTGCCGATACCACCGCGCCTACCGAGAGGAACACCCGAGCAATGGAGCTTGGAAGCATGAAGTTTCGCGTTGCTCGGGAGGACTTCGCCGACTCCGTCGCCTGGGTCGCGCGCAGCCTGCCGTCCCGGCCGCCCGTGCCGGTTCTCGGCGGTGTGCTGCTCGGTGCCGACGAGCAGGGCCTGACCGTTTCCGGGTTCGACTACGAGGTGTCCGCACAGGTCCGCGTCTCCGCCGAGGTCACCACGACCGGCCAGGTGCTGGTCTCCGGCAAGCTGCTCGCCGACATCACCCGCGCGCTGCCCAACAAGCCCGTCGACGTGACCGTCGACGGCACCCGCGTGCTGATCACGTGCGGCAGCGCCAAGTTCTCGCTGCCGACCATGCCGGTCGAGGACTATCCGCAGCTGCCCTCGATGCCGCAGCAGACCGGCTCGCTGCCCGTCGACCTGTTCTCCGAGGCCGTCAGTCAGGTCGCCGTCGCCGCGGGCAAGGACGACACGCTGCCCATGCTCACCGGCATCCGCGTCGAGATCGAGGGCACCAACGTCGTGCTCGCGGCCACCGACCGCTTCCGGCTCGCGGTCCGTCAGCTGGAGTGGATGCCGACCGCCGGCGACGTCTCGGCGGCCGTGCTGGTTCCGGCCAAGACCCTGTCCGAGTCCGCGAAAACGCTGGGCGGCAACACGCTTTCGCCCGTCGAGCTCGCGCTGGGCGCCGGGTCGTCGGTGGGCACCGAGGGCATGCTCGGTATCGTCGCGGACGGCCGCCGCACCACGACGCGCCTGCTCGACGCCGAGTTCCCCAAGTTCCGTCAGCTGCTGCCGGCCGAGCACACCGCGATGGCGACCGTCGAGGTCGCGCCGCTGGTCGACGCGATCAAGCGCGTGGCCCTGGTCGCCGAGCGCGGTGCCCAGGTGCGACTCGAGTTCAACGGTGACGGGCTGCTGCTGTCCGCCGGTGGCGACGACGCCGGCCGCGCCGAGGAGTCCCTCGAGGCCGATTTCCAGGGCGAGCCGCTGATCATCGCGTTCAACCCCGGGTACCTCATCGACGGTCTGTCGTCGCTGCACTCGGACCGCGTGTTGTTCGGCTTCACCACCCCGAGCCGTCCCGCCGTGCTGCGCCCGGCCGGCGAGGAGGCGCCCGAGCACGGCGAGTCCGGCACGTTCCCGGCGCCCGAGAGCGAGTACAC
This sequence comes from Prescottella agglutinans, assembly GCF_004011865.1. Taxonomy (GTDB): domain Bacteria; phylum Actinomycetota; class Actinomycetes; order Mycobacteriales; family Mycobacteriaceae; genus Prescottella; species Prescottella agglutinans. The sequence continues at coordinate 119,822 of NZ_RKLP01000011.1, forward strand.
CTACCTGCTGATGCCGGTCCGCCTGCCGGGCTGATCCACGCGTCCGGCCGCCGGCGTCGCCTCGGAGCCCCGCTCGAATCACCACTAGTGGAGGGACATCTCACGATGCAGCTCGGACTGGTCGGACTCGGCAGGATGGGTTTCAACATGCGCGCTCGGTTGCGGGCGCAGGGGCACGACGTCGTCGGCTACGACCCGCGTCCGGAGGTCTCCGACGTCGCCTCGCTCACCGAGCTGGCGTCGGCGGTGACCGCGCCGCGGGTCGTGTGGGTGATGGTTCCGGCCGGGGAGATCACCCGGAACGCGATCCGTGAGCTGGCGTCCGTGCTGGGCTCCGGTGACCTGGTGATCGACGGCGGGAACTCGCGCTACGCCGACGACCGGACGCACGCGGACCTGCTGGCCGCTGCCGGCATCGGGTATCTGGATTGCGGTGTCTCCGGGGGTGTCTGGGGGCTCGACGAGGGGTACGGGCTGATGGTCGGCGGCGCGGACACCGACGTCGCACGGGCGATGCCGATCTTCGACGCGCTGCGCCCGGACGGGGAGCGCGCCGGGGGCTTCGTGCACGCCGGACCGGTCGGGGCCGGGCACTACGCCAAGATGGTCCACAACGGGGTCGAGTACGGGCTGATGCAGGCGTACGCCGAGGGCTACGAACTGCTCGAGGCGCAGGACCTGATCACCGACGTGCCCGGCGTGCTGCAGGCGTGGACACACGGCACGGTCGTGCGGTCGTGGCTGCTGGAGCTGCTGGTCAAGGCGCTCGCCGAGGATCCCGAGTTCGCCCGGATCTCCGGGTACACCGAGGATTCCGGTGAGGGCCGCTGGACGGTGCAGGAGGCGCTCGACCGGGCGGTGCCGGCCCCGGTGATCTCCGCGGCGCTGTTCGCGCGGTTCGCGTCGCGGCAGGCCGATTCACCGGCGATGAAGGCGGTCGCGGCGCTGCGCAACCAGTTCGGTGGGCATGCCGTGCGCGCCGCCGACCGGGGAACGGCGACCGAGACCTAGTGTTCGTCCGCAAGTTCTCTCTCCGTGACTTCCGGTCGTGGGACGCCGTCACGGTCGACCTCACGCCCGGCTGCACCGTGTTCGTCGGACGTAACGGGCACGGCAAGACCAACCTGCTCGAGGCGCTGGGGTACCTGTCGACGCTGTCGTCGCACCGGGTGTCGACGGACGCGCCGCTGATCCGGGCGGGCGCCGCGCAGGCACACGCGGGTGCACTGGTGGTCAATCACGGCCGCGAGTTGGGCATCGACATCGCGATCAACGACGGGAAGGCCAACCGCGCCCGGATCAACCAGTCCCCGACCCGGCGGCCGCGGGAGATCGTCGGCATCCTGCAGACCGTGCTGTTCGCGCCCGAGGACCTGTCGCTGGTGCGCGGCGACCCGGGGGACCGGCGCCGGTTCCTCGACGAACTGCTCACCTCCCGGATCCCGCGGATGGCCGCGGTCCGCGCCGACTACGACAAGGTGCTGCGGCAGCGGTCGGCGCTGCTCAAGACCGCGAGCGGCGCCCTGCGTCGGGGCGCGCGCTCGTCGGACGGCGCGAGCGCCCTTGCGACCCTTGATGTCTGGGACGGTCATCTCGCAGCGCACGGCGCACAGCTGCTGGAGGCGCGGCTGCGGCTCGTGCACGACCTGGCTCCGCACCTGGTGACGTCGTACCGGTCGCTCGCGCCCGAGTCGCGGCCGGCGTCGGTGCGCTACAAGAGCAGTCTGGGCACCTCACTTCCTCCCGAATTGCTCGATCCGACAAGGGAACCCGAGCGCGACGACGTCGAACTGCTGGAGGCGAGCTTCCTGCACGAGCTGTCGGTGATGCGGCAGCGGGAGATCGAGCGCGGGGTGTGCCTGGTCGGCCCGCACCGCGACGACCTCGAGCTGTTCCTCGGCGATCAGCCCGCGAAAGGCTTTGCCAGCCATGGTGAGTCGTGGTCGTATGCGCTGTCGATGCGGCTCGGCGCCTTCTTCCTGCTGCGGGCGGACGGCAGCGACCCGGTCCTGATGCTCGACGACGTCTTCGCCGAGCTGGACCGCAAGCGCCGGACCGCGCTGGCGGGCGTCGCCGCCGCGGCCGAACAGGTCCTCATCACGGCCGCCGTGTCGGAGGACGTCCCCGACGAGCTGTCCGCCACCCGCTTCGGGGTGGCGGCCCACGACACCGACCACGGGCGGATCTCGCAGATCACGCCCGTCGGCGGGTTCACCACGACGGGAGGTGAGCGGTGACCGGCACCGAACCGGAGCAGCCGGAACTGAAGGGCATCGACCTGGCCCGGCGCGCGCTCGAGGAGGCGCGGGCGGCCGCCAAGGCGAAGGGCAAGTCCGTGGGGCAGGGACGCTCGTCGCCGCGCACCGGCGGCGTGCGCGCGCTGCGGTCGCGGCGCCGTTCCTGGTCGGGATCGGGCCCGGACGAGCGCGACCCGCAGCCGTTCGGTGCGCTGGTCAACGCCGTGGCGAAGCAGCGCGGCTGGTCGTCGCAGGTGTCGGAGGGCACCGTGCTGGGCCGGTGGGCCGACGTCGTGGGTCCGGACATCGCGTCGCACGCGCAGCCGACGGGGCTGCGCGACGGCGTGCTGAGCGTGTCCGCGGAGTCGACGGCGTGGGCGACGCAGCTGCGGATGATGCAGGCGCAGATCCTCGCCAAGATCGCCGCGGCGGTGGGGCACGGCGTGGTGAAGTCGCTGCGGATCACCGGTCCGACCGCCCCGAGCTGGCGGAAGGGCGACCGGCACATTCCGGGACGGGGCCCGCGGGACACCTACGGCTGACCCCTGGTTTTACCTATAACTGGGTGTTACAGTTACGGCTACTTCGTCGAGTGAACTGGGTCACTATGTCGCCGCGCGTCGGCGGCGACCCCGCGTGAGTAGCTGGGAGCAGTCATGGCGGTCACCTCCGTAGCGCGCACCGTCGCGACCGAGTCGGACCAGCTCGAGCCCGACCACATCCTGTTGCAGGCCCGGAACGTCGAATTCGACTGGGCCGACCTGCCGATGCACTGGATGCCCGGCGATCCGTTCACCACGCACGTGTTCAACGTCCTGCACATGCTGTTGCCGGCCGGTGAGGAGTGGTTCGTCGCCACCTACAAGGAGGCGCTGCCGCTCATCGAGGACGAGAAGCTGCGCGAGGACGTCGTCGGGTTCATCGGCCAGGAGGCGATGCACGCCGGCGCCCACACCGGGGTGCTCGAACACCTGAAGGCCAACGGGCTGGACCCGACGCCGTACACCGACCAGATGCACTGGGCGTTCCAGAAGCTGTTGGGGCCCAAGCCACTCGTGGGCCGGCGCGGGCAGAACCATCTGATCGAGCGCCTCGCGATCATCGCGGCCGTCGAGCACATCACCGCGTTCCTCGGCGACTGGGTGCTCAACGCCGACGGCCTCGACCGCGCCGGGATGCACCCGACCATGCTGGACCTGCTGCGGTGGCACGGTGCCGAGGAGGTCGAGCACCGCTGCGTCGCGTACGACGTCATGCGCTACTTCGACAAGCGCGAGTCGCGGCGCATCCGCACGCAGATCATCGTCACGCCGATGATCGTGTGGCTGTGGGTGCGCGGCACCCGCTTCCTCATGCGCAACGACCCCGAACTCCGGAACTGGGCGCCGAGCCGCCGCCGGCCGCGCTACTCCGACTTCCGCGCCTCCGGGCGTCGTGGAACCCTGCCCACGACAATCGAATTGGGCAGGCGCATGTCGGCGTACTTCCGCCGGGACTACCACCCCGGCAAGGAGGGCTCGACGGCGCAGGCGGTGGCCTACCTCGCGGCGTCGCCCGCGGCGCGGGCGGCGGCACGGTGAAGTTGCCCCGCGTGCGCGACCTCCTGACGCGGCAGGAGGCACTGACCCGACCGGCGCCGCCGGCCGATCTGCAGGGCCGCGACCGGCCCGATCGTGCGATGGCGATCGTCGAGGCCGTCGCCGACAAGTACCTGCGGGTGCTCTCGGCCTACGACTACGACCCCCTCGTCGCCGGGCACAACCCGGACACCGCGATGACGCTGGTCGTCACCGAGCGCACGATCGTCGCGGAGGACGAGAACGTCGCGTCCCTGACGTTCGCCGCCGTCGACGGCGGCGACCTGCCGGCCTGGCAGCCCGGGTGCCACCTCGACTTCCATCTCCCGTCGGGCCGGCGGCGCCAGTACTCGCTGTGCGGCGATCCGGCCGATCGGCGGCACTACCGGATCGCGGTGCGGTCCATCCCCGACGGCGGGGGCGGGTCGATCGAGATGCACGGGCTGGCGCCCGGCACCACCGTGACCGTGCGGGGGCCCCGTAACGGCTTCCCGTTCGTTCCCGAGGGCGGCGCGCTGTTCGTCGCCGGCGGCATCGGCATCACCCCGATCGTCGCGATGGTGCGCGCGGCCCGCCGGACCGGAATGGATTGGTATTTCGTCTATTCCGGGCGCTCACGCGAGTCGATGCCGTTCCTCGACGAGATCGCGACGTGGGAACCCGAGCGGGTGTTCGTGCGCCCCGACGACGAATACGGTCTCCCCACCGCCGACGACCTGCTGGGTCGGGCGCCGGTCGGGGGAGCGGTGTACTGCTGCGGGCCCACGCCGATGCTCGACGCCGTCCGTGGCGGCTTCGCCGACTCGGGCGCCTCCGCGCTGCACTTCGAGCGGTTCGGGCCGCCGCCGGTGCTGGGCGGCGCACCCTTCGAGGTGCAGTTGGTGAGCACTGGCGAGGTCCTCGAGGTGCCCGCGGACGAATCCGCGCTCGCGGTGATCAGGGAGCGGCAACCCGGCGTCGGGTACTCGTGCCAGCAGGGCTTCTGCGGCACCTGCAAGGTGCGGGTGCTGTCCGGCACGCCGGACCACCGCGAGAACCGACTGACCCCGCAGGAACGGGAGGACCACATGCTCATCTGCGTCTCCCGCGCCGACGGCGACCGCCTGATCCTCGACCTCTGAAAATGTAAGCCCGGGAGGAACTTCCATGAGTTTGCTTCGTCCGCAACCGCACATCGTCGCGCGCGGCGACGTTCGGCTGGCCGTGTACGAGCAGGGCAACCCGGACGGCGAGACGCTCGTGCTGGTGCACGGCTGGCCCGACACCCACGACCTGTGGCGGCACGTGATCCCACACCTGGCGGACCGGTTCCGGATCGTCAGCTACGACACCCGCGGCGCCGGCGCCAGCACCGCCCCGACCGCGGTCTCGGCGTACGCGCTGCCCGAGCTGGCGCGCGACCTGTTCGCGGTGATCGACGCCGTCAGCCCCGACGCCTCGGTGCACGTGCTCGCGCACGACTGGGGTGCGGTGGAGACGTGGGAGGCGGTGTGCGAGCCCGGCGCGGGGGAGCGGATCGCGTCGTACACGTCGATCTCGGGACCGAACCTCGACCACCTCGGCGCGTGGATGCGGCGCCGGCTCGCGCAGCGCCGCCCCGCCGGCCCGCTCGCGCAGGCCGCGGCGTCGGGGTACACGCTGCTGTTCCAGGTCCCCGTGGTCGGCACCCTGCCGTTCCGGCTGGGCCTGTGGCGGATCTGGCCGACGTTCCTGAGGTTCTTCGACCGGCTGGATCCGGCGCTGGTGCGGCCCGCGCCGACGTTGCGCGCGGACATGATCACCGGGCTCAAGCGCTACCGCGCCAACATCCGGCCGCGGCTGCGCAGCCCGCGGGAGCGTCGCACCGACGTCCCCGTCCAGCTGATCCTCAACCGGCGGGACCTGGCGGTCCGCCCGGTCGGCTACGAGGACACCGAACGGTGGGTTTCCGACCTGCGCCGCAGCGAACTGCCCGCCGGGCACTGGTCGCCGATCTCGCACGGTCGCGACGTCGCCCGGCTGACGGCGGCGTTCGTCGACGATCTTCGAGCCGGGAGTGCACCGGAGGGTGATGCGGTCGGTTCCGCGTAGGGTTTCACCCTTCCGGGGCCGAGAAAATTCGTCTGTGAGGCAATCAGGGCCGTGTTAGGCGCCTTGTATGTCGGTGCGGACACGTAAGATGGTCGAGTAACTAGCGGCGAATCTCGACACACCGCTCGCGGTGCCCCGTTGTGCGTGACTGCATCCGAACGCGGTCACTCTTCCTCGGAGCGCGGTGCGGGGCCGTGTCGGCACAGTACGGAGAAGGAGAGCTACCCACCCGTGGCTGCCCAGAAGTCAGACAAGAGCAACACATACGGCGCTTCCTCCATCACCGTTCTCGAGGGGTTGGAAGCCGTCCGCAAGCGTCCCGGTATGTACATCGGTTCCACCGGTGAACGCGGCCTGCACCACCTGATCTGGGAGGTCGTCGACAACTCGGTCGACGAGGCGATGGCCGGCTACGCCAGCAAGGTCGAGGTGACCATGCTCGAGGACGGCGGCATCCAGGTCGTCGACGACGGCCGCGGTATCCCCGTCGCGATGCACGCCTCCGGCGCCCCCACCGTCGAGGTCGTCATGACCCAGCTGCACGCCGGCGGCAAGTTCGACTCCGACGCCTACGCGGTGTCCGGCGGTCTGCACGGCGTCGGCATCTCCGTCGTCAACGCGCTGTCGACAAAGGTCGAGGTCGACATCAACGTCGACGGCTACCACTGGTCGCAGACGTACGACCATGCCAAGCCCGGTCCGCTGGTGCAGGGCGAGCCGACGTCCGAGACCGGCACCACCGTCCGGTTCTGGGCCGACCCGGAGATCTTCGAGACCACCACCTACAACTTCGAGACGGTCGCCCGCCGCCTGCAGGAGATGGCGTTCCTGAACAAGGGCCTGACCATCACCCTCACCGACGAGCGCGTCGCCGAGGAGGAGATCACCGACGACGTCGTCTCCACCACGGCCGAGGCCCCCAAGACGGCCACCGAGACCGAGGAGGAGGCCGCGGCGCCCAAGGCGCCGAAGGTCAAGTCCCGCGTCTACCACTACCCGGGCGGCCTCGAGGACTACGTGCGGTTCATCAACCGCACCAAGCAGCCGATCCACAACTCGGTCGTCGGATTCACCGCGAAGGGCACCGGCCACGAGCTCGAGATCGCGATGCAGTGGAACTCCGGCTACTCGGAGTCCGTCCACACCTTCGCCAACACCATCAACACCCACGAGGGCGGCACCCACGAGGAGGGCTTCCGCGCGGCGCTCACCTCGGTGGTGAAGAAGTACGCGAAGGACAAGAAGCTCGTCAAGGACAAGGACCCGGAGCTCACCGGCGACGACATCCGCGAGGGCCTGGCCGCGATCATCTCCGTGAAGGTCGCCGAGCCGCAGTTCGAGGGCCAGACCAAGACCAAGCTCGGCAACACCGAGGTCAAGTCGTTCGTGCAGAAGGCCTGCAACGAGAACATCTCGCACTGGTTCGAGGCCAACCCGGCGGACGCCAAGACCATCGTCACCAAGGCGGTCTCGTCGGCGCAGGCCCGCACCGCGGCCCGCAAGGCCCGTGAGCTGGTGCGGCGCAAGAGCGCCACCGACATCGGCGGCCTGCCCGGCAAGCTCGCCGACTGCCGCTCGAACGATCCGAGCAAGTGCGAGATCTACATCGTGGAGGGCGACTCCGCAGGCGGCTCGGCCAAGTCCGGCCGCGACTCGATGTACCAGGCGATCCTGCCGCTGCGCGGCAAGATCATCAACGTCGAGAAGGCCCGCATCGACCGCGTCCTCAAGAACGCCGAGGTCCAGTCGATCATCACCGCGTTCGGCACCGGCATCCACGACGAGTTCGACATCAGCAAGCTGCGCTATCACAAGATCGTGCTGATGGCCGACGCCGACGTCGACGGCCAGCACATCGCGACGCTGCTGCTGACGCTGCTGTTCCGGTTCATGCGTCCGCTCGTCGAGCAGGGGCACGTGTACCTGGCGCAGCCGCCGCTGTACAAGCTCAAGTGGCAGAAGGGTGCCGCGCCGGACTTCGCCTACTCCGACCGGGAGCGCGACGGCCTGCTCGAGGCCGGTCTGGCGTCGGGCAAGAAGATCAACAAGGACGACGGCATCCAGCGCTACAAGGGTCTGGGTGAGATGAACGCCAAGGAACTGTGGGAGACCACGATGGACCCGAGCGTGCGCGTCCTGCGTCAGGTCACCCTCGACGACGCGGCGGCCGCGGACGAACTGTTCAGCGTGCTCATGGGCGAGGACGTGGAGGCGCGGCGCAGTTTCATCACCCGCAACGCCAAGGACGTCCGCTTCCTAGACGTGTAGGTGCTCCGCACGTCCAAGTGACCACCGCGCCGAGCCGGGCCGATGTGATGTCAATTACATTGGTGCCCGGCTCGGCGCCGTCACTGTGACAAGGAGCACCTAGACTCCGGAACCGCCTGAGGGTCTGTCTCGACTCCCTCCGGCGAATTCGTTCTGTGGTCCGGGGGTGGGCTGTAGCACGGCAAGTGGTGCCGGACCTGGGTGGAAAGTGAGCTTGGACGATGAAGACCCAATCGCCGCCTGGCAACAGGCTGGGGAGGCTGTGGAACCTCGAGGGCTGGGGCCTGCGCTGGAAGGTCGGCGCGGTGGTCGCGATCCCGATCACCGTGGCCATGGTGCTCGGTGGTCTGCAGGTGCAGGACCAGTTCAGTCGCGCGATGCACTTCCGCGAGGCCGCGGACCGGGTCGACGGTGTTCCTGACATGGTCACCCTCAGCACCGACTTCGCCCTCATGGTCGCCGGCTACACGGCCGGCTCGTTCAAGGAGTCCGACTTCAAGGACTTCGAACAATCGATCGTGGACGCTCGGGCCGCCGCCGAGAATCCGGCGTTGCCCGACGATCTGGCCGACCTGGTGCGATCCTCGGTGGCCACCGTCGAGGACGTCGTGGCCGAGATCGAGAGCGGCAAGGTGTCCAGCCAGGACCTGCCGGCCAAGTCCGCGAAGGTCACCGCCGACCTGATGCGTGTCGTCGACGAGATCGTCGGTCCGATCGACGACCCCGCGGTCGTCGTCGCCTACCGCCAACTCCTGGACCTGGGGTCCGCGCAGAAGAGCCTCGCCGACCAGGTCGCCGGAATGATGGTTCACGTCGCGAACCCCACCGTGCCGCCGTACGAGATGATCGAGGCATCGGGCGCCGAGTTGGCGACGGTCGACTCGATGATGCGCGCGTACCCGGAATCGGCACCTGTGCTGCAGCAGATTCGAGATTCCGGAGAGGCGCGGTACAACCTGGTCACGACCGCCAAGCTCGGTCAGATGCCGCACTTCGAGCTGCGTGATCACATGATGGAGAGCGTCAACAACTACACCGCGCTCGTCGGGGCGACATCCAACGCCATCGCCGACACCGTGGCCGTGCGCGCCGACGAGACGACCGCGGAAGCGGTGCGTACCGCCGCGGTGGTGCTCGCCACCCTGATCGCGACGATCACGCTGGCCATCCTGGTCGCCCGGTCGCTGGTCCGTCCGATCCGCCGGCTCAGGCGCAAAACCCTCGAGGTTGCGAACGCGGGCCTTCCCGACGCGATCGAACGGATCAAGGACGGCGACGAACTCGCGATCACCGACTTCGAACCGATCCCGGTGACCACCACCGAGGAAATCGGCCAGCTCGCGCGCGCCGTCGACGACATGCACGGTCAGGCACTGCGGCTCGCCGGCGAGCAGGCGCATCTTCGTCTCCAGATCGGCGACATGTTCGAGACCCTCGCCAGGCGAAGCAAGTCGCTGGTCGACCAGCAGCTGGGCCTGATCGAGAACCTCGAGTTCGAGGAGAAGGACCCCAAGCGACTCGAGAGCCTGTTCCGGCTCGACCACCTCGCGGCCCGCATGCGCCGTAACGGCGACAACCTTCTCATCCTCTCCGGTAACCGGATGCACAGCGCGCAGTCCGCCCCGGTGCAGCTCGCCGACACGGTGCGCGCCGCGATGTCCGAGGTCGAGGAGTACCAGCGGGTGCAGCTCGGGGCCACCCCGCCGGGCGCGTTGAGCGGTGCCGCCGCAGCCGACGTCGTGCATCTGATCGCCGAATTGCTCGACAACGCGCTGCGGGCCTCCCCGCCGGACAGCAGGGTGAAGATCACCTTCGCCCGTGCGGTCGACGGCGGCGTGCTGATCGAGATCGCCGACCGCGGAATCGGTATCCCCGCAGAACACTTCGCGGAGATCAACAATCGTCTCGCCTCGGGTGGTGCGGTCGGCCCGGAGACTGCCCGGCACATGGGCCTGTTCGTGGTCGGCCGCCTCGCGGCCCGCCACGGGCTCACAGTCCGCCTAAGGCGGACGTACGATACGCACACCGATCAGGGCGTCACCGCGAGCGTGCACCTGCCCGACACCCTGCTGGTCTCGCCGTTGGGGGAGATGCCGCCGACCGGCTCGATCCCGCGCATGGACACCGGCGGGCTGCCGCAGGTGACCATCCTCCCGTCCGGCGCGATGCCGCAACTGGTCATCGACCCGGCCCGGCAGGAGAGTCCGCCCGCGATGAACCCGCCCGCCGCCCCTCCGCGGCGGACTCCCGGGGCGGCGGCCCTGCCGCAGCGGACTCCCGGGGCGGCGGCCCTGCCGCAACGGATTCCGGGCGGCGGCGTTCCCGCACCGCGCCCGGTGAATCCGGCTCCCGCACCGCCGGCTCCCGCGCCGCGCCCGATGGATCCTGCGCCCGCGCATAACGAGCCGACGGAGTATTTCCCGGCGCCCTCGGCGCCGGCACCGACACCACCGCCCTCGTTCGAGCCCTCCGCTTCGGTTGTCGCGGGGCTCGGCTCGACCGAACCCGCGAGTGCCGAGACCGTCGACGAAACGCAGCGGGTGCGTCGTCACCGCTACCTGAACAACGCCGCCAAGACGGCGTCGTTCTTCCAGGCGCGCCCGAATCCGGCTGCAACCCAGGACGTTACGGCCACCGGAACGCCGATCTTCTCCGGCATGGTCACGGACTGGCTCACGGATCCGACGGAGTCGGGGAACGAGGGACAGTTCCAATGGAAGTCGGCGGCCGACGAGGGCTGGAGCGCCGCACACCGGGCCAGCGAGTCCCCGGTCGAGGCCCGGACCGAATCGGGTCTGCCGCAACGCACGCCGGGGCATCGGCTGGTGCCGGGCGGGCTCGACACCGGCGGCAGGGGCGCGCACCGTCGGCGGCTGCGTGATCCTGAGGCAGTCCGTGAGAATCTGAGCCGCCACCAAAAGGGAACTCTCGAGGGCCGTGCAGCGAGCTCGGCCGAGCGCACCAACATCGGAGGAGACAGATGAGCATCGATCAGGGATACGAGTCGAACGGGGCGTCGGTCTCCGGCGGTCCTCGCCCGCTCGACTGGCTGGTCTCGAACTTCGCCAGGGACATCCCGGGCGTCTCGCACGCCGTGCTGGTGTCCGCGGACGGCCTGCTGATGGCGAGCAGTGCACACCTCCCGGTCGATCGTGCGGAGCAGCTCGCGGCGGTCACCTCCGGACTCGCGAGCCTGTCCGTCGGCGTGTCGAACCTCTTCGACGGCGGCGGCGTCCTGCAGTCGGTCGTCGAGATGCAGCGCGGCTACCTGCTGCTGATGAGCGTCGGGGACGGATCGCACCTGGCCGCGCTGACCTCCTCGTCGTGCGACATCGGACAGGTCGGATACGAGATGGCGTTGCTCGTCGAGCGGGTCGGCAGCTCCGTCGAAGCCACGCCGCGGTCGATGCCCGGAACCTGACCGGACGGTGGACATGAACAACGAGTACGCCGAGGCGAGCGAGCGCGGACCGAACCTGGTGCGCCCGTACTCGCTCACCTCGGGCCGGACGAAGCCGGCAGTGGAACTGGCGCTGGAAGCCCTGATCCAGGCACTGCCGCTCAGGGACTACCAACTGCCGGACCTGGGAGACATCGAGGCGACGATCATCGCGCTGTGCGCGCAGTCGCCGTCGGTGGCCGAGATCGCCGCCCGGGTGGGCGTCCCGATCGGCGTGGCGCGGGTGCTCGTCGCCGATCTCGTCGAGGCCGGTCATGTGCGGATCCTGGCAACCCTGCAAGAAGACGCGAGCGACAGCGAGCGCCGCGAACTAATCGAAAGGGTCCTCGGTGGACTACGGAACATCTAGCCCCGAGCGCGATCGGGTGACCTCGACCAAGATCGTCATCGCGGGTGGCTTCGGTGTGGGCAAGACGACGTTCGTGGGCGCGGTGTCGGAGATCGTCCCGCTGCGGACGGAGGCTCTGGTCACCAACGCTTCCGACGGCGTGGACAATCTCGCGGCCACCCCGCAGAAGTCGACCACGACCGTGGCGATGGACTTCGGCCGCATCAGCCTGGCGCCGGACCTGGTCCTGTACCTGTTCGGAACGCCGGGGCAGCAGCGGTTCTGGTTCATGTGGGACGACCTGGTCCGCGGTGCCATCGGGGCGATCGTGTTGATCGACACCCGCAGACTCGAGGAGTCCTTCGCCGCGGTCGACTACTTCGAGGCCCGTGACCTGCCGTTCGTGGTCGCGATCAACGAGTTCGACGATGCGCCGCAGTATCCGCTCGAGGAGATCCGGCAGGCGCTCGCGGTGTCTGCGCACGTGCCGATCCTTTCCATCGACGCACGCAATCGGGAGTCGGCGAAGGGTGCGTTGGTCAAGATCACCGAGTACGCGCTCACCCGCCTCGGGTCGACGGTCGGGTAGCGCCGGCCGCCGCCTCCCTCGCTGCCGCGCCCGACTCGACGACGAATGTCGGACATTGAGCGAGTGCTGCCGGGTTTGGCTGACCTGCACCTATTAGACTTGAGGGGTTGCGTGTGCGTGGCACCGGAGCCATCGAACTCCAACGCTTCGCGCGCCCCGGGTCCGCAGGCTCTACCAGGACCGATTTGCTGAGAAGAAGAGGAGCCGATGACTGACACCACGTTGCCGCCGGAGGAACCGGGGCACGACCGCATCGAGCCGGTGGACATCCAGCAGGAGATGCAGTCGAGCTACATCGACTATGCGATGAGCGTGATCGTGGGCCGTGCGCTGCCCGACGTGCGCGACGGCCTCAAGCCCGTGCACCGCCGTGTGCTGTACGCGATGTACGACAACGGCTACCGCCCGGACCGCGGCTACGTGAAGTCCGCCCGCCCGGTCGCCGACACGATGGGTAACTACCACCCGCACGGCGACAGCTCGATCTACGACACCCTCGTGCGCATGGCGCAGCCGTGGTCGCTGCGCTACCCGCTCGTCGACGGCCAGGGCAACTTCGGTTCCCGCGGCAACGACGGCGCGGCCGCGATGCGTTACACCGAGTGCCGGATGACGCCGCTCGCAATGGAGATGGTGCGCGAGATCGATCACGACACAGTCGATTTCGTTCCCAACTACGACGGCAAGACGCAGGAGCCGACGGTTCTGCCGAGCCGGATCCCGAACCTGCTCGTCAACGGTTCCGGCGGCATCGCCGTCGGTATGGCCACCAACATCCCGCCGCACAACCTGCGTGAGGTCGCCGAGGCCATCTACTGGGCGCTCGACAACCACGAGGCCGACGAGGAAGCCACCCTCGAGGCGGTCATGGAGCGGGTCAAGGGACCGGACTTCCCGACCTCCGGCCTCATCGTCGGCGGCCAGGGCATCCAGGACGCCTACCGCACCGGACGCGGCTCGATCCGCATGCGCGGTGTCGTCGAGATCGAGGAATCCGATCGCGGCGCCACCCAGATCGTCATCACCGAGCTGCCGTACCAGGTCAACCCGGACAACCTGATCACCTCCATCGCCGAGCAGGTGCGCGACGGCAAGATCGCCGGCATCTCCAAGATCGAGGACCAGTCGTCCGACCGCGTGGGCATGCGCATCGTCGTCGTCATCAAGCGTGACGCCGTCGCGAAGGTGGTGCTCAACAACCTCTACAAGCACTCGCAGCTGCAGACGAGCTTCGGCGCGAACATGCTGTCCATCGTCGACGGCGTCCCGCGGACGCTGCGTCTGGACCAGATGATCCGCCTGTACGTGGCTCATCAGCTCGAGGTCATCGTCCGGCGCACCCGGTACCTGCTGCGCAAGGCCGAGGAACGGGCTCACATCCTGCGCGGTCTGGTCAAGGCGCTCGACGCCCTCGACGAGGTCATCGCGCTCATCCGCGCGTCGCAGACCGTCGACGTCGCCCGGACCGGCCTGATGCAGCTCCTCGAGGTCGACGAGATCCAGGCCGACGCGATCCTCGCGATGCAGCTGCGTCGCCTGGCCGCCCTCGAGCGCCAGAAGATCATCGACGAGTTGGCCGAGATCGAGCGCGAGATCGCGGACCTCAAGGACATCCTCGAGAAGCCCGAGCGTCAGCGCGCGATCGTCCGCGACGAGCTCGCCGAGATCGTCGACAAGTACGGCGACGACCGTCGCACCCGGATCATCGCGGCCGACGGCGACGTCACCGACGAGGATCTCATCGCCCGCGAGGACGTGGTCGTCACGATCACCGAGACCGGGTACGCCAAGCGCACCAAGACCGACCTCTACCGGTCGCAGAAGCGCGGCGGCAAGGGCGTCAAGGGTGCGGAGCTCAAGCAGGAAGACATCGTCAAGAACTTCTTCGTCTGCTCCACCCACGACTGGCTGCTGTTCTTCACCACGAAGGGCCGCGTCTACCGGGCCAAGGCGTACGAACTGCCGGAGGCGAACCGTGCCGCGCGCGGCCAGCACGTCGCGAACCTGCTCGCCTTCCAGCCGGACGAGAAGATCCAGGGCATCATCCACATCAAGTCGTACGAGGACGCGCCGTACCTGGTGCTCGCGACCCGCAACGGCCTGGTGAAGAAGTCCAAGCTGGCCGACTTCGACTCGAACCGGTCGGGTGGCATCGTCGCGATCAATCTGCGCGACGAGGACGAACTGGTCGGCGCGGTGCTGTGCTCGGCCGACGACGACCTGCTGCTCGTCTCGGCGAAGGGCCAGTCGATCCGCTTCTCCGCGACCGACGAGGCGCTGCGCCCGATGGGTCGCGCGACGTCCGGTGTCCAGGGCATGCGGTTCAACCAGGACGACGAGCTGCTGTCGCTCAACGTGGTTCGGGACGACACGTACCTGCTGGTGGCGACGTCGGGCGGTTACGCCAAGCGCACGCCGATCGAGGACTACGTTGCGCAGGGTCGCGGCGGTAAGGGTGTTCTCACCATCCAGTACGACCCGAAACGTGGCACCCTGGTCGGTGCGGTCATCGTCGACGACGAAGACGAGTTGTACGC
Organism: Prescottella agglutinans; assembly: GCF_004011865.1. GTDB lineage: Bacteria > Actinomycetota > Actinomycetes > Mycobacteriales > Mycobacteriaceae > Prescottella > Prescottella agglutinans. Next base: position 134,888 of record NZ_RKLP01000011.1, read on the forward strand.
GATCACCTCGGGTGGCGGTGTCATTCGCACCGCGGCCAAGCAGGTGCGCAAGGCCGGCCGACAGACGAAGGGCGTGCGGTTGATGAATCTCGGGGAGGGCGACACCCTGCTCGCGATCGCGCGCAACGCCGACGAACCCGAGGACGGCGCTGTGGGTGCTGCGGGTTCCGATGGAGCGAAGGAGTCCTAGTTGAGCACTCCCCGAAAGCCCGGCGAGCAGGGCGAGGGCGTCAAGGGCGACAACCCCGTGCAGGAGGCCGTCAAGGCCGCCACCGCCGAGTCCGTGGAAGCTCCGGCGTCCAAGGCTGCCGACGCCCCCAAGGCCGCCGACACTGCGAAGGCTCCGGAGGCCCCCAAGGCTCCGGAGTCCAAGGACGCCAAGGCATCCCAGCAGTCCGGCGGGTCGGCGGACCGCACGGCGGCCGCTGCTCCGGCGGACGCCGTGAAGGGTGCGGATCCGCAGAAGCCGGCGGCCCAGAAGCCGCCGCAGAAGCCGGGGGCCCCGACGCCGCCGTGGCAGCGGGGACAGCAACAGGGGGCGCCGAGGAACGACGCCAACCGCCCGGGCGCGCCGGCGGCGGGACCGGCCGCGGGCGGTCAGCCGCCCGCCGCTCCCGGTCAGCCGGGCACCCCGGCCGCCGCGCCGGGCAGCAACGGCGCCGGCAAGCCGCCGGCATCGGCTCGACCGGTCGTCACCGGCACGGCGGCCCCCAAGCCGCCCGCCCCGCCGGCGCAGCCGGGTACCCCAGCCCAGCACGCCCAGCCCGGCAAGCCCGTGGTCACGGGTACGGCCGCTCCCAAGCCCGCGGGTACCGCAGCCCCCAAGCCCGTGGTGACGGGTACGGCGGCCCCCGCACCGGCGCAGCCGGGCACTCCCGCCCCGAAGCCGCCCGCTGCGAAGCCGCCCGTCCCGCCGGCGCCCGGTGGGGCGGCGGGAGGCGGGGGCGATCGCCGGGCGGCGGCCAAGGCGGCCGCTCAGTCGAAGGCGGCGGTCCTCGACGGGCCCACCCGCAGCATCGCCCGCACCGACCTGGCGAAGGACATGCCGGACCTGTCGGAGGTCAAGCACCCGTCGCCGGCTCCGGCGCCCGGCGGCGCCGCGTCGGCACCCACCGGTGGTGCGCTCCGCAAGGCCGCGTCGGGGGCGCTGACGGCGACCGCGCCGGCCGACGGGAAGGGCCTGAGGGCCACGGTTCAGCTGCGCCGGGTCGACCCGTGGTCGACGCTCAAGGTGTCGCTGGTGATCTCGATCGCCCTGTTCTTCGTGTGGATGGTGGCCGTCGGCCTGCTGTACGTCGTGCTCGACGGCATGGGCGTGTGGGACCGGCTCAACAACGCCTTCACCGAGATCATCAGTGATTCGAACAGCGGCGGGCTCGTGACGTCCGGTCAGGTGTTCGGTTACTCGGCGCTCGTCGGGCTGATGAATGTGGTGTTGTTCACAGCTCTCGCGACGATCGGTTCGTTCATCTACAACCTGTGTTCCGACCTCGTCGGCGGTGTGCAGGTGACGTTGGCCGACCCCGACTGACCAGGCAAAACAGTGCCCTGCCGGAGCCGTTTTGGTATCTGCGGGTTCGGTGGGGTACTGTTCTGCTCGGTTCGAGGGCCTATAGCTCAGGCGGTTAGAGCGCTTCGCTGATAACGAAGAGGTCGGAGGTTCAAGTCCTCCTAGGCCCACTCCCACGTGCCGACGAAGGGGTTGCCACCATGAAGGTCATCCTGATCGCAGGAACCGGATTGCTGGTTGCACTCGGACTCGCCAAGTTGCTCTCCAAGCGACGCGGCACCGATGTCTGGCACGAGGTCACAAGTCGCTGAATCTGCGGAGTCAGTGCAGACGGGGCCTTAGCTCAGTTGGTAGAGCGCTGCCTTTGCAAGGCAGATGTCAGGAGTTCGAATCTCCTAGGCTCCACACCTGAAAGACGCCATCCCGATCGGGACGGCGTCTTTTTCGTTTTCCGGCCTGGCCCGCCTCCGACCACGGCCGGATGGTCACCGGAGCCTGCTGCGCGCGAATCGACGCGCGGCGCGGTCGATAGCGCGCGCGGGACGCCGTTCTGCGCGCAGCAGGGCGTCCGTGGTCGGCTCAGCCGGCGATCATGTCCTCAGGGCCCCACACGGCACGCATGCTGACGATCCTGCCGGCGTCGTCGAACTCCATGATGTCGATCGGGGCGATCTCGACGGTCTGGTCGCCCATCTTGGTGACCAGACGGAAGTGGAAGGCCGCCGTGTTCGCCGCGATGCGCAGCGTCACCAGCTCGGCCTCCTGCTCCAGGGGCTCGATGATCGCGTAGAACTCCCGGATCGACTCCCGGGTCGTACGAACCGGGCTGCCCACCGGGTCCTCCACCGTGGCGCCCTCGGCGTACAGCGCCAGGACGTCGTCGGCGGTGCCGGACGCGACCGCCTTGATGTAGCTCTCGACGGTGCTGCGGATGCTTTCGGGTGATGCGGCCATGCTGCTCCTCCTGGCTAGAACTTGTTCCAGTCGCGAGGGTATCCCAGGGGCACGGTGCACGCTCCGATTCCCTTGGTGACGTCGCGAATCCGAATGACCTCGAGGCTTCCGATAGAAAACGGACATTCGACCTACTCGTTCGGATACGATCACCGCGATCGCCGCTCGGAGCCCGCACAGGGCGAAGATCGGGGAGACTGAACCGCTCCGCGCACGGGGCGGCGGGTTCGGTGGCCGCCGGAGACGGTCGGACCACGTCCCACGGCTGTCGGGGCTGTCTCAGCGCATGTGGCACGGACGCTGCATGCGCTCGATCTTCGGTGACGATCGAGGCTGAGGTGGTAGGTGGCGCGTTCCTGGTGGGCCGTGGCGGTCGGCTCGCGGCTGACGCGGCGGGTGACGGGATCGGATGTGAGACGTGCGGCGACCGCGGTGCCGCTCGGGCGCGCATCCCCGGACCGGACTGCTGCGCGGGTCGCGAGCCTCGCCCACGACGATGGGTGAAAAGTGTTGATTCGCAGGGGTGACGACGAAGTGGCTCGGGTGGTCGAGATCGACGCGCTCACCTAGCCGCGCGCCTGGGGCCGAACTGCCCGAAGTTGCCGTGCATTCCGTGCATTCGGTGCAGGAATGGCTCGAAGCGAGGTCGGCGTCACATCCCGTTGGCTACGGTGGGCCGAAGCCCGTTTCGCCCGCCACCTCGGGAGCTGCCATGAAGCTCGGGAAGATAGTTGCCACAGCTACATTCGTTGCGACAGCCCTTGCTGTCGGCGCGGGAACGGCCTCGGCGGATCCGGCCGCGATCGTCGCCCCGGCAGCCACCGCGCGCGGCGCCGATCAGGGCGTCGGATACACGACCGCCGCGGACGCGCCCGGCGGCACGGTCACGACCGTGCTCGACGCCGGCACCTTCCGGGTCGAGGCCGACGGCGGTCAGGTGAGTGTCGTCCGTGACGACGGGGTCGTCGTCGGTTCGATCCCCTTGGCCTACCGGATCGACGGCCGGATGTTCCCGATCGCCGGCAGCGTCGGCGACGAGGGACGCACATTGACCCTGACGCCGCAGCAGAATCCTCTGCCGCTCAACCAGGTTCGGGTCGACGACCCGGTCGCGCAGCAGAAGCTGATCGAGGAAGCGCAGAAGAATCAGACCGGCGCGATCATCGGCAACATCGTCGGGTCGATGGTCGGGCTCGTGGTCGGTTGCATCGTCGGCGTGATCGGCGGTTGTATCCCGGGCGCGATCATCGGCAGTGTCGTCGGCGCGATGATCGGCATGGACATCCAAGGCGGTCCGCCGATGCGTCAGGCATTCATCGACTTCATAACACCTTGATGCACAACGGTTTCCGTTCGTAGAGCGCCTCTCGGCGAACCCCCGCGTCAAATTGTACCCGGGTGCATTCCGCGTAAACCGGTCCGGGAAAGCCTATTCCGCACTCAGAATGGTTCTGTGGACCAACTTGCGCGAGTGCCTCTTCGGGCGGTCACCCACGCCGTCACGACGGGGTGGGCGCGGATGGGTGCCGCGGTCTACGACCCGATGCCGGCCGCCGCCGAGCGACGCGGGATGGAGGCCCGTCGTCGGCGGGTGCGAACCGCGCGCCCGGACGCCGGGGCGATCGGGACGTCCGGGGACCGGTTGCCCGTCGCCGGCGGATCGGTGGACGCCGTGCGTGAGCACGCTCGTGTTGTGCACGGTGCCGGACCGGACGCGGTGCTCGCAGAGATCGTCCGGGTTCTGCGCCCGAATGGCAAGTTCCTGTTCTGCGAGCACGTACGCTCTGATGACCCGATTGCGGCGAGGTGGCAGGATCGCCTGGCCGGACCGTGGTCGGTGTTCGGGCAGGGATGCCGGTGCAATCGCCGCACCCTGTCTTCGATCGAGCAGGCGTTCGGGGGCGTCGAGGTCGATCGTGACGAGTGGCAGGGGATGCCGACTCTGGTCCGCCCATTGGTGATCGGGCGGGCCGTGCAGGGAACAACAGAGGACGGTCGTGCCGAGCGCTCGACCGGAAGCAATGACAAGCGGCCTGGGGTCGTGGAATCGGGGGGAACGAAGTGAGTCGAACGGGAAGGGCAGCGGCGTCGTCCGGCGTCGGACAGGAAAAGCCGGACAAACGTGCCGAAATCCTGGCGGCGACATCGGAACTGTTCGCGGCGAAGGGGTACACGGGTACCTCGATGCGGGACATCGCATCCGGCACCGGCATGCTGGCCGGAAGCCTCTACTACCACTTCGATTCGAAGGAGGCGCTGGCCGCGACGATGGTCCGCTCGCTGCGCGACGACATCGTCGCCGCGGCACAGGGTCCGGGGGAGTCGTCGGACTCGCCCGTCGACGCCATCCGCAGGTTCGCCCTCGACATCGCCGACGCGTCCGCGCGTCACCCCGGCGCACTCCAGGTGTGCCTGGGGGTGCCGGAGACGAAGGACGACGAACTGGCGAGGCTGCTGACGTCCGAGCCCAAGTGGTCGGAGAAGAAGTGGAACACGCTGGTCCGTGAGGCCTCGGACGCGGGCCTGGTGCGACCCGAGGTCGACACCCGGATCCTGCGGGAAGTGCTCCGCGTCGCCGAGACGTACAGTGCCACCCTCGCACCCACCGGATTCGCGGCCCGCAAGGTCGCGGGCTGCACGGTCGACCTGCTGTTCAACGGACTCGCGACCAAACCCGCCGACGGCGACCTGTCCGAATCGGAGGCCGCGCGCGTCGCGCGCAAGGTGATCGCGTCCTGGGACCGGGAGAATCCGATGTCCTTGTCCGACAAGCAGGATCGGATCCTCGACGCGGCCCGGTACGTGTTCGCCGAGCGCGGTTTCGACGCCACCACCACCCGCGACATCGCGAACGCCGTCGGACTGACCCAGGGCAGCCTCTACCACCACTTCGAGTCGCGGGAAGCGATCCTCGTCGCGATCCTGCAGAGCTTCTCGTCCCGGATGCGCGCGGCGCACCAGGAGATCGGTGCGGCCGGTGGGACGCCGCTCGAGACGCTCGACGCGCTCATCCGGATGCGCAGCGCGGCCGGCAAGCGGTTCGATCCCGAGGTGACCATCCTCAAGTCGTGGGCGATGCTCGTCAACAACGAGCACTTCGACTTCCTCATGCTCGACGGCCGAAAAGTGCTGCAGGTGTGGGACAGTGCGTTCACCGCGGGCGTGCGCGACGGCAGCGTCACGATGCCCGGCTCGAGTCGCCTGGTGTTCCAGTGTCTCGGTGAGCTGCTGTGGTGCACGCACGGGCTGCCCCGGATCTCGGCCGAGCGGCTGACGCGGTACAACCTCGAGACGACCCTGTGGGGTGCCTCGCCCAAGTAGCGGAGAACATGCGATCCGGGGAGGTCGGCATGATCGGAAGATGGTGTGTCGCAGCGGCGGCGGTGATCGGCGTGATGGTGGCCGGCGGTCCCACCGCCACCGCGGAGGTGGACTTCTATCGACCGCCGCCGCTCCTCCCCGGAGCGGCCGGGGACGTGATCCGGACCGAGCCGATGTCGTTGGTGTGGCAGGCCGGCGCCTTCCCTGCCGCGGCGACGCGGATCATGTACCGCAGCAACGACACCCATGGATCGGCCAACGCGGTCACCGGAACCTTCTTCGACCCCGCCCTGCCGTGGACCGGCCCCGGGCCGCGGCCCCTGGTGAGCATGGCCGCGGGCACCCAGGGCCAGGGCGACCAGTGCGCGCCGTCGAAGACGATCGGGACCGTGCTCCAGGTGGCGTCGCCGTCGAACGTGATCGCGTCGTACGAGGTGCTGTTCGTGAACGCCCTGCTCTCCCGGGGCATCGCCGTGGTCCTCACCGACTACGAGGGTCTCGGTACCCCGGGCCTGCACACGTACGTCAACCGGGCGGCGGAGGCGCACGCGGTGCTCGACGCCGCCCGCGCCGCGAAGCGCCTCCCGGGAACCGGGATCACCCCAGACGGCCCGGTCGCGTTCTGGGGGTACTCGCAGGGCGGCGGGGCGGCGGCCGCCGCGGTGGAACTGCAGCCCGAGTACGCGCCCGAACTCGACGTGCGCGGCGCCTTCGCCGGTGCCCCGCCCGCGGACCTGGCCGCGACACTCGAGCAGGTCGACGGCCGGGTTCTCGCCGGTGCCATCGGGTACACGCTGAACGGCATCGCGCAGGCGTATCCCGAGGCACGGTCGATGATCGAGGCCGAACTCAACGATCGCGGCCGGCAGATGCTCTCGGACGTGCAGAACATGTGTGTCGGCGAAACCCGGGCGCGGTACGGGTTCCAGCGCAGCGAGTCGTTCACGAAGACCGGCGAACCGCTCTCGGCGGTGCTGGCCCGGTATCCGCTCGCGAGCCGGTTGTTCGCCGATCAGAAGGTCGGCGACCGCACACCCCAGGCGCCGGTACTGATCGTGTCCGGGATCAACGACGACACCGTGCCCTACGAGCAGGCGCGGCGGCTCGCGCAGGACTGGTGCGGCCGGGGCGCGACCGTCCGGTTCAGCGAGAACGCCCTGCCGCGGATCAATTCGGGTACCGGCATCAACCATGCCGGGCCGTATCCGCTCGGGGCACCCGAGGCGCTCGCCTGGATCACCGACCGCTTCGCCGGCCTCCCGGCACCGAGTTCGTGCGGTGAGCTCTGAGAACTACCGCGGGTCGAGATCGTTCAGCGACGGCGGACGGGGAGCGACGGGCGGCATCTCGGGGCGTCGGGTGAGGGCGATCGCGGCGGCGCCGACCGCGGCCGCGGCGGCACCCAGACCGATCAGCACCCGTCGGCGGCCGGACGAGGACGTCGGGACGGAAGCACGCTTGGTCGCACGGGTCATGGCTCCACTCTCGCACAGGTCGTGGGCGGCGACCGGACCGCAATGGCACGATAGGGGGGTGACTTCACAGACTGCTACCGCAACGCTGCACACCAACCGCGGCGACATCAAGATCGCGCTGTTCGGCAACCATGCGCCGAAGACCGTCGAGAACTTCGTCGGCCTGGCGGACGGTTCCAAGGAGTACTCCACGCAGAACGCGCAGGGCAGCGCCTCCGGCCCGTTCTACGACGGCGCCATCTTCCACCGTGTCATCGACGGCTTCATGATCCAGGGCGGCGACCCGACCGGCACCGGTCGCGGCGGCCCGGGCTACAAGTTCGGCGACGAGTTCCACCCCGAGCTGCAGTTCGACCGCGGCTACCTGCTGGCGATGGCCAACGCCGGCCCGGGCACCAACGGCTCGCAGTTCTTCATCACCGTCGGCCCGACCCCGCACCTGAACCGTCGCCACACCATCTTCGGTGAGGTGCTCGACGAGGAGTCGAAGAAGGTCGTCGACGCCATCGCCACCACCGCCACCGACCGCGGTGACCGCCCGGTCGACGACGTCGTCATCAACAGCATCACCATCGCGTAAGACGAGGATTCACACATGACGAACCCCGGCTGGGGTGGTGCGGCGAGCGAGGGCACCCCGCCACCTCAGCCGAGGTGTGTCCACCACCCCGATCGCCCCACCGCACTCTCCTGCACCCGGTGCGGCCGCCCGGCCTGCCCGGACTGCCTGCGCCCCGCGTCCGTCGGACACCAGTGCATCGACTGTGTCGCCGCCGGACAGCGCGACGCGCGACAGGCCCGCACCGTCGCGGGCGCACCGGTCCGCACCCAGGCGCCGAGGCCGCTGCTCACCTACCTGCTGATCGCCGCCAACGTGGCGATCTTCGCGATCACCGCGGTGCAGTCGCGCAGCCTGCTCGACAACCATCTGTCCTCGCCGCTGTTCTTCGACTGGGTCCTGTGGGGGCCGGCCGTCTCCGCCGGCGACTACGGCCGCATCCTCACCAGCGGATTCCTGCACATCGGCCTGATGCACCTGGCCGTGAACATGTTCGCGCTGTACGTGATCGGCCGCGACATCGAGATCGTCCTCGGCCGGGCCCGCTACCTGGCGGTGTACCTGATCTCGCTGCTCGGCGGGTCGGCCTCGGTTCTGCTGCTCGATCCGATGGCGCCGACGGCGGGAGCCTCCGGCGCGATCTTCGGCCTGCTCGGCGCCCAGGCGGTGATCCTGCTGCGGCTGCGGCGCAGCCCGACGCCCGTCCTCGCGGTCATCGCGATCAACGTCATCATCAGCGTCACGATCCCCGGGATCTCGCTGTGGGGTCACATGGGCGGCCTGGTGGCCGGTGCCGCCGCGACCGGCGCCCTGCTCTACGCCCCGTCCGCGGTCGGAGCAAAGGACGCCGATCGGGTGCGGACCGCGGGATGGACCGCGCTGGGTTCGGTCGGCCTGCTGACGCTGATCGTCACGACCGCGGCAGTGGCCGCGATCTGACGGTCGGTCAGTCCTCCGCCGGCACCAGTCCGTGCACGGACAGCGCGTCGAACACCACCGTCGGGTCCTCGCCCAGGTCCCACCGGCCGAAGATCAGTAGTCGCTCGGTGCCGTCGGGGTCGAGCGCGTCGATCTCGAGCATCGGCACCCGCCGGCCCAGCCGCGGATACCGCACGATGCGGATCCGGGCGATGTCGCCGCGGCGGTAGACCCGTCGGCCCCGCACGCGCGTCGCGGCGATCGCCGGGCCGCCCTCGACACGCACGATCGCGAGCTTCGGTCGCTGTCGGGCGCCCAGCGCCGCGAGCACGAGCAGCGCCACCGCCGCGACGCCGGCGAGGAATCGTCCCGGTGCGTCGAGCCCGAGCAGCAGCGCGGCGGCGATCATCACGACCGCGCCGACCGCGAGGGCCGCTACCGCGCCGAGCGGGGTGGACCACTCGCGCGACGGTTCATGATCCGCTTCATCCTCAGGCATGTGTACAGATCCCCCTGTTATCCACAGGTGTTATCCACACTGGGGATGAATGACACGCGTGTAATTGCACGGCTGTAGGCAAACTGACCGGTCTGCGAAACGGAAGGTCAGCGCCACCGCATGGTCATGATCAGGCCCACGACCATGAATCCGAAGCCGATGAGGAAGTTGTACGCCCCCAAGTCGTTCATCCAGGCGAGGTTCTCACCGGCCAAGTAGTACACAATCAGCCACGCCAGCCCGACGAGCATGAAACCGAGCATCACCGACACGTACAGCGCGCTCGACGGACCCGCCTTCACCTTCACCGGGGTGCGGTTCGCGGGATTGATCGTGTAGTCGGTCTTCTTCCGGACCTTCGACTTCGGCATGACGTCCTTGTCTCGTGTGGATGGGAGAACGCGATCTGGTGCCCGGGTCGGTCCGGGCGGACAGGGTAGATTCGGCTCCACCTGTTGTGAAGTACACGCTAACTCAAATAAGCACAGCTGGGACCGGTCCGGTCACGTACCGAATGTCCGATGTGGAAGTGGTGGTCGAGGGTGCCCGACGTCGAAACGGAGCCGCAGGGCTCGAACCCGCGGTTCGGTTTCTGGTCGATCGCCGTCCTGGTCGTCTGTCTCGTCGCCGGGCTGCTGCTCGCGACCACCCGCGAGGTCTCCCACGGAAACGAGCTGCGCGCCGCCGACTCGACCCGCCTGTCCGACCTGGTCCGCCGCGCGCAGGTCGACGTCGACAACGCCGCCGCCACCCGGGACGAGCTGGCCGCCGAGGTCGAGGAGCTCCAGGAGAACGCGGCCGGCACCGACACCCGGGTGGCGGACGCGCTCGCCGACAGCCGCCAGCTCGCCGACGCCGCCGGACTGACCCCGCTCAGCGGGCCCGGCATCGTCGTCACCCTCACCGACGCGCCCCGCGACGCCGACGGCAAGTACCCGGCCGGTGCGTCGCCCGACGACCTCGTCGTCCACCAGCAGGACGTGCAGAGCGTCCTCAACGCGCTGTGGACGGGCGGTGCGGAGGCGATCGCGATGCAGGACCAGCGGATCGTGAACACGTCGGCGCCGCGGTGCATCGGCAACACGCTGCTGCTGCACGGTCGCACCTACAGCCCCCCGTACGTGGTGACCGCGATCGGGGACCCGGCCCGCCTCGCCGCGACCCTCGCGAACGAGCCCGGGATCAGGATGTTCAAGCAGTACGCCGTCCGGTACGGACTCGGGTACACCCAGCAGGAGTCGGAGCGCCTCGCCGTCCCCGCGTACACCGGGCAGTTGCACACCGAGTACGCGCAGCCGGTCGCGTAATCCCTGCGCACCGACCGAGATCACGCAGGCACTACCCTCGTCCCATGCGCATTCTGGTCGTCGACAACTACGACAGCTTCGTGTTCAACCTGGTCCAGTACCTGGGTCAGCTCGGAACGCAGGCCGAAGTGTGGCGCAACGACGACCCCCGACTGACCGGGGACGACGCCATCGCGGCCGCTGCGCGGGAGTTCGACGGTATCCTGCTCAGCCCCGGTCCCGGCACCCCGCAGCGCGCGGGCGCGACGATGCCGCTGGTCGGTGCGTGCGCCACCGCGCGCACCCCGCTGCTGGGCGTGTGCCTCGGCCACCAGGCGATCGGGGCCGCGTTCGGCGCCACCGTCGACCGCGCGCCGGAACTGCTGCACGGCAAGACCAGCCTGGTCCACCACAACGACACCGGCGTCCTCGCCGGGCTGCCGGACCCGTTCACCGCGACCCGCTACCACTCGCTGACCGTCGTCGAGGACACCATCCCCGCCGAGTTGGAGGTCACCGCCCACACCGACAGCGGCATCGTGATGGCGATGCGGCACCGCGAACTGCCGATCCACGGCGTGCAGTTCCACCCGGAGTCGGTGCTCACGCAGGGCGGTCACCGGATGCTCGCGAACTGGCTCGGTGTGTGCGGGCAGGCGCCGGCGGAGACGCTCGTCGCGACCCTCGAGGACGAGGTCGCCCGGTCGCTGGGCGACGCGCTCACCCGCTGACCCGGAGACGAAAAACGGCTGTGCGGTCCCCGGCGAGGGACCGCACAGCCGTTTCTACCGACTGCTACCGGGGAATCCCCAGCTCGCCGACGGCGACCGTCAGCGCCGCGTTCTTCGCGACCTCGGTGCCCGGCGTCTGCTGCTGACCGACGACCTTGCCCACCAGATCCTTGTCGAGCGTCGGCTGCTTGATCTGCGACAGCTGGTTCGACGAGCCCGTCCAGCCGGCCTTGCGCAGCGTCTCGACGGCCTGCGACACCGACATCTCGGTCAGGTCGGGCATCGTGAACAGCTTGCCGTTCGACACCTGGATGCGGATCGTGTCGCCCTTCGCCGCGCTCGAGCCACCGGACGGCGAGGTCGAGATCACCTCGCCCTCGGGCTTGCCGGAGTCGATCTTCTCGACCTGGACCTTGAATCCGGCACCCTCGATGTTCGGCTGCGCGACGTCGATCGACTGGCCGATGACGTTCGGCACCCGCACCTGCTCGGGACCCGAACCCAGCGTGATCGCCACGGTGGAATCGAGGTTGATCTTCGCGCCTGCCGACGGCTCCTGGCCGACGACCATGTCGATCTGCTCCGAATCCGAGGCCGCGCGGCCGACGTCGGAGTCCATCCGCAGACCGGCCGCGGCCAGCGCCTTCTCCGCGTCCTCCTGCGACAAGCCGGAGAGCTTGGGCACCTGCACCTGCTCGGGGCCCGACGACACCTGCAGCGTGACGGTGCTGTTCTCGTCCACCGAGGTGCCGGCCGCCGGGTTGGTGCCGATGACGTTGCCGTTCGCCACCACCGGGTCGGGCCGGGTCTGGATCGTCGAGTCGAGCTTCGCGTTGCGCAGCATCGTCTCGGCTTCCTGGACGCTGCGGCCCGCGACGTTCGGCACCGGCACCTTCTCCGGCGTGGACAGCAGCGACGCCGCGAACGCGCCGATGATGCCGACGACGACCAGCGCCGCGACGGCGATCAGCACGTTGCGGGTGGTGTTCTTCTTCTTCGGCGGATCCGCCGGCGGGATCACCGTCGGTGCGGCCGTCGCCGTCGCCGTGCGTGCCGGCTCCGCCTGGTAGCCGGAACTGGTGCTGGTGCCGCCGTCGACCGCACCGAGGATCGTGGTGCGGTCCTCGGCGGTCATCACCATCGGCGCGCTGGGACGCTGCCCGCCGAGCACCCGCACCAGATCGCTGCGCATCTCGGCGGCGCTCTGGTAGCGGTTGGCCGGATTCTTGCTCATCGCCTTGAGGATCACCGAATCCAGTGCGCGCGGCACCGCCGGATTGACCAGCGACGGCGTCTTCGGGTCCTCCCGCACGTGCTGGTAGGCGACCGCCACCGGGGAATCGCCCTTGAACGGGGGCTCACCGGTGAGCAGTTCGTACAGCACACACCCGAGCGAGTAGACGTCCGAGCGGGCGTCCACCTGGTCACCGCGGGCCTGCTCCGGCGACAGGTACTGCGCGGTGCCGATCACGGCGGCCGTCTGCGTCATCGTGCTCTGACCGTCGGCCATCGCGCGCGCGATACCGAAATCCATCACCTTCACCGCGCCCGCGCGGTTGATCATGATGTTGGCGGGCTTCATGTCCCGGTGCACGATGCCGTTGCGGTGACTGAAGTCCAGCGCCGCACACACGTCGGCGATGACCTCCATCGCCCGCCGCGGAGCCATCGGCCCCTCGGCGCGGAGGATGTCGCGCAGCGTGTCGCCGTCGACGTACTCCATGACGATGTACGGCAGCGGACCGGCGTCCGTCTCGGCCTCGCCGGTGTCGTACACCGCGACGATCGCCGGGTGGTTCAGCGCGGCCGCGTTCTGCGCCTCGCGGCGGAACCGCAGGTAGAACGTGGGGTCGCGGGCCAGATCGGCGCGCAGCACCTTGATCGCGACGTCGCGGCTGAGTCGGAGGTCGCGTCCGAGGTGCACCTCGGACATCCCGCCGAACCCGAGAATCTCACCCAGCTCGTACCGGGAGGAGAGATTGCGCGGCGTCGTCATGGCAGTCCTTGCGTGGCCGTGGTTGTGGTGGCCGTTGTCGTGGTGGTCGTGGTCTCGGGCTCGGTTGTCGTCGTCGTGGTCCGCGGCGGCGTCGTGGTCGTCGTGGTTGTCGGCGGCGGCGTGGTGGTCGTCGTCGTGGTTGTCGGCGGCGGCGTGGTGGTCGTCGTCGTGGTCTCCGGCTGGGTGGTCGTCGTCGTGGTCCGCGGCGGCGTGGTGGTCGTCGTGCGGGTGGTCGTCGTCGCCGGTGTCCGCGTCGTCGACGTGGCCGCCGGTGCGGACGGTCGATCGTCTCCGCCCCCGAAGAGCAGCATGCCGAACGTGACGATCGCGGCGAGCGCGAGCAGGCCGCCACCGGCCCACGCGAGCGCCTTCTGGCCGCTGGTCCAGCCGGAACCACTGTCGCCGTCGCCCTGCGGCGCCGCAACCTGGCCGGTGTCACCGGCGTAGTTGCGCTGCTGCGTGGGCATCATCGCAGTCGGTGCGGCGGCCACGACAGGCGGGACCACGAGCGTCGCCGCCGTCGGCACCCGGCCCGGTGGGGGCGGCCGGTGCCCCGCGCGGACCGCGGCGACGGCGTCGGCGAACTCGCCGCCGTTCTCGTAGCGGCCGGCGGGGTCCTTCGTCAGCGTGATGTCGATCAGCTCACGGATCGGGGCCGGCAGGTCGGCCGGCATCGGCTCCGGCGGTTCCTGCACGTGCTTCATCGCGACCGTGAGCGTGCCGCCGCCGCCGAACGGGCGCCGACCCGACAGCGCCTCGTAGCCGACGACGCCGAGCGAGTACACGTCGCTCGCGGCGGTCGCCTCCTGGCCGAGCGCCTGCTCCGGCGCGATGTACTGCGCGGTGCCCATCACCATCCCGGTGCGGGTGACCGGGGAGGCGTCGACCGCCTTCGCGATGCCGAAGTCGGTGATCTTCACCTGCCCGGTCGGGGTGATGAGGATGTTGCCCGGCTTGACGTCGCGGTGCACGACACCGGCCGAATGCGCGGCCTGCAGCGCCCGCCCGGTCTGTTCGAGCATGTCCAGGGCATGCGGAATCGACAGCCGGCCCACGCGGGCGAGCACCGCGTTGAGCGGTTCACCCGACACCAGTTCCATCACCAGGTAGGCGAGGTTGGCGCCGGCCTCGTCGCGGGTCTCGCCGTAGTCGTACACGCCGGCGATGCCCGGATGGTTGAGCTGCGCGGTGGTGCGGGCCTCGATGCGGAACCGCTCGAGGAACTCCGGATCCGACGAGAACTCGGCCTTGAGGACCTTCACGGCGACCCGGCGGTCGAGGCGGCTGTCGGTCGCCTCCCACACCTGGCCCATGCCGCCGGTGGCGATCAGCCGCTGCAGGCGATAACGGCCGCCGATCACCGATCCGTTGGTCAACGACATCCCCTCATCCCCTCTGCAATCCCGCTGCGATGACCGCTCGCCCGATCGGGGCCGCGACCGACCCGCCGGTCGCGGCGAGCGCCCGGTCGCCGCCGTCCTCGACGATGACCGCGATCGCGACGGTCGGATTCTGCGCCGGTGCGAACCCGATGTACCAGGCGTGCGGCGGGGTGTTGCGCGGGTCGTTGCCGTGCTCGGCGGTGCCCGTCTTGGACGCGATCTGGACCCCCGGGATCTTGTTGCCGCCGGCGGTGTTGTTCTCCGACCCGATCATCAGCTGGGTCAGCGTCGCGGCCACCTCGGGGGACACCGCGCGGCCGACCGACTTCGGTGACGTGGTCGCCAGGTTCGACAGGTCCGGGCTCTGCAGCTGCGACACCAGGTGCGATTCCATGCGCATGCCGCCGTTGGCGATGGTCGCGGCGATCTCCGCGTTCTGCAGCGGCGTCAGCGCGACGTCGCGCTGGCCGATGCTGGACTGGCCGAGCGCCGCGTCGTCCGGGATGGGGCCGATCGTGCTGTCGGCCACCGGGATCGGGATGCCGGGCGTGTTGGGTCCGATGCCGAACGCCTTGGCCTGCTCGGCGAGCGCGTCCGACCCGGTCTTGATGCCCAACTCGACGAACGCCGTGTTGCACGAGCGCGCGAACGCCTCCCGCAGCGACGCCGTCGGCCCGCCGCCGCAGTTGGTGCCGTTGTAGTTCTCGAGTGTCGTCGAGGTGCCGGGCAGCGTGATGTTCGGTGCCGCGGTCAGCTGCTCGTCCGGGTTCGCGCCGTTCTCCAGCGCCGCCGCGGTCACGACCACCTTGAACGTCGAACCGGGCGGGTAGGTCGCGGACACCGCGCGGTTGAGCATCGGCTTGTCCGGGTCGGCGTTCAGTTCGTCCCACGCCGCCGCGGTCTCGGCGCCGTCGTGGCCCGAGAGGCGGTTCGGGTCGTAACTGGGGGTGCTGGCCATCGCCAGGATGTTGCCGGTGCTCGGCTCGATCGCGACCACCGACCCCGTGTAGCCCTTCGCGGTCAGCTCGTCGTACGCGACCTGCTGCATCACCGGATCGATCGTGCTGATGACGTTGCCGCCGCGCGGATCGCGACCCGACACCAGGTCGAAGAAACGGTTGCTGAACAGGCGGTTGTCCGAGCCGTTGAGCACCGGGTCCTCGGCCTTCTCCAGGCCGGCGCTGCCGTACTGCATCGAGTAGAAGCCGGTGACCGGAGCGTTCGCGAGCGGGCTCGACGGCGACGCCGGGTTCGGCGGGTACACGCGCAGGTACTTGTAGCGGTCGTCGGTGGGGACCGACGCCGCGAGCACCTGCCCGCCCGCGGAGATCTGGCCGCGCTGCCGCGAGTACTCGTCGAGCAGCACCCGCGAGTTGCGCGGATCGTTGCGCAGGTCGTCGGCCTTGATGACCTGCACGTAGGTGGCGTTGGCGAGCAGCGCGACGACCATCACCATGACGGCCAGCGCGACGCGGCGAAGCGGTGTGTTCATTGGCGCTCCAGCATTTCCGTCGGAGCGTCCGCGATGGGAGCCGGCCCCTTCTTCACGGGCGCCGCGGGAGTGCGGGCGGCGTCGGAAATCTTCATCAGCAGTGCCAGTAGCAGGTAGTTCGCGAGCAACGACGATCCACCGTACGACATGAACGGAGTGGTGAGACCCGTGAGGGGAATCAGCTTCGTCACACCGCCGACGACCACGAACAGCTGGATCGCGATCGTGAACGACAGACCCGCGGCGAGCAGCTTGCCGAAGCTGTCGCGCACCGCGAGCGCGGTGCGCAGCCCACGCACCACGAAGACGAGGAACAGCATGAGGATGGCCGCCAGACCGACCAGACCCAACTCCTCGCCGATCGCGGCGATGATGAAGTCGGTCTTGGCGAACGGCACCTGCGACGGGCGGCCGCTACCGAGCCCGGTGCCGGCGATGCCGCCGGTCGCGAGTCCGAACAGTGACTGCGAGATCTGGTAGCCGGTGTTCTGGTAGTCGCCGAGCGGGTCGATCCACGTGTCCACGCGCACCCGGACGTGGCCGAACATCTGGTACGCGAAGAAGAACCCGACGATCAGCAGCGCACCACCGATCAGCAGCCACCCGACCCGCTCCGTCGCGATGTACAGCATCACCAGCACGGTGCCGAAGATCAGCAGCGACGTGCCCAGGTCCTTCTCGAACACCATGATGGCGACCGAGACGATCCACGCCACCAGGATCGGACCGAGGTCGCGCGCGCGGGGGAGGTCCATACCGAAGAAGTGCCGGCCGGCGGTGGTGAACAGGTCGCGCTTGGCGACCAGGACCGCGGCGAAGAAGATGATCAACAGGATCTTCGCGAACTCGCCCGGCTGGATGCTGAACCCGGGTAGCTTGATCCAGATCTTGGCGCCGTTGACCTCGGAGAACCGGGAGGGCAGCAGCGCCGGGATCGCCAGGAGCACCAGTCCCGCGAGCCCCACCGTGTACCCGTACCGCGCGAGCAGTCGGTAGTCGCGCAGCAGCACGAGCACGGTGACGAACCCGGCGAGCGCGAGCGCCGTCCACAACACCTGCTGGGTGGCGTCGGGGGAGGGGACCGGCAGACCCTGGTGGATCGCGCTGTCGGCGTCGGCGAGGTCGAGACGGTGGATCAGGACCAGCCCGAGCCCGTTGAGCAGGGCCACGATCGGCAGCAGCAGCGGGTCCGCGTACGGCGCGAAGCGTCGCACCGCGAGGTGCGCGACCAGGAACATCACCGCGTAGGCGATCCCGTACTTCGCGAGATCCCACGTGAGGGTCTGCTCCTGGCTCGCCTCGACCAGCACCAGCGACATCGTCGTGATCGCAATCGCGCAGCACAGCAGGACCAGTTCGGTGTTCCTGCGGTTCGACTGGACGGGTGCGGCGGCGAAGCCGCTCGGTGGGCTGGGGAAGGGAGCGTCGGACGTGGATGACATCAGCTAGCGGCCCTGCAGTTCTGGCCCGGGATCTGCTCGATCGGCGCCGGAGTAGGGGTGGCCGGGGGCGGAGCCGCCGTGGTCGGTGCGGGCGCCGGGGCCGGACCGGGCGGCGGAGTCGGCGCCGGGGCCGGGGCCGGGGCCGGGGCGGGCACGGGCGCCGGAGCGGGCGTCGGCGTCGGGGCGGGCGTCGGTTCCGGCGTGCACAGCGGCAACAGGTCGTTCGCGGCCAGTCGCCGCATCTGCTCGATCGCCTCGTCCTGCGAACCCGACGGCAGACCGGCACGCACCTGCTCGCGCGCCGACGGCTGCAGGTCGTCGACCTTCAGCACGCGGCAGTCGCTCGGCAGCGTGTTCGGGTCCACGATCGTCAGCACGTCGCTGTCGGTGATGCAGCCGACGAGCGCACTGTCCTGCAGCGAGACGCCGAGGACCGACCCGGGGACGCCGCGCAGCACCGTGACCTGATCGTCGGACGCGCCGACGTAGTAGTAGTTGCGGATCATCGAGCGGCCCACGACCAGCCCGCCGGCGACCAGCACGACCAACCCGAGCACGATCAGCGTCCAGCGCAGCTTGTGGGACTTCTTCGGGGGCTCCTCGGGGACCGGGGTCACCCGCTTCGGGGTCGCGCGCGGCGGCCGCATCGCCGCGGCCCGGCCCGCCGCGGTGTTCGGCGGCGGCGTGTCCTCCTCCTCGTCGGAGGCGGCGCCACCGACGATCGGGTGGCTCTGGCCGTAGTCGAGGTCGATGACGTCGGCGACGATGACCGTGACGTTGTCGGGTCCGCCGCTGCGCAGCGCCAGTTCGATGAGCCGGTCGGCGCACTCGTCGTGCGTGCCCTCGCGCATGGTGTTCGCGATCGTCTCGTCGCTGACCACGTCGGACAGGCCGTCGGAGCACAGCAGGTAGCGGTCGCCGGCCCGCGCCTCGCGCATGATCAGCGTCGGCTCGACCTCGCTGCCGGTGAGCGCCCGCATGATCAGCGACCGCTGCGGGTGCGTGTGGGCCTGCTCGGCGGTGATCCGGCCCTCGTCGACGAGGGACTGCACGAACGTGTCGTCGCGGGTGATCTGGGTGAGCTGGTCGTCGCGCAGCAGGTAGGCACGCGAGTCGCCGATGTGGACCAGGCCCAGTTTGCTGCCCGCGAACAGGATCGCGGTGAGCGTGGTGCCCATGCCCTCGAGTTCGGGATCCTCCTCGACGTGGTCCGCGATGGTGGCGTTGCCCTCGCGGGTGGCGGCGTCGAGCTTGCCGAGCAGGTCCTCGCCCGGCTCGTCGTCGTCGAGGTGCGCGAGCGCGGCGATCATCAGCTGCGACGCGACCTCGCCGGCCGCATGGCCGCCCATCCCGTCGGCGAGCGCGAGCAGACGTGCACCCGCGTACACGGAGTCTTCGTTGTTGGCGCGGACCAGTCCGCGGTCGCTGCGGGCCGCGTAGCGCAGAACAAGGGTCACGGGCGTAGCTCGATCACTGTCTTGCCGACGCGCACCGGGGTGCCGAGCGGGACACGGACCGCCGTGGTGACCTTGGCCCGGTCCAGGTAGGTGCCGTTGGTCGAGCCGAGGTCTTCGACGTACCAGTCGGTGCCGCGCGGGGACAGGCGTGCGTGCCGGGTCGACGCGTAGTCGTCGGTGAGCACGAGCGTCGAGTCGTCGGCACGACCGATGAGCACCGGTTGGGTGCCCAGCGTGATGCGGGTGCCGGCAAGCGCGCCCTGCGTCACGACCAAGTGCTTGGCGACCTTCTGCTTGCTGAGTGCCGGCAGCACCGACGGGCGCCGTGTGTACCGCGACGTGACACGTCCGCCGCCCGCGCCCGCGTAGACGTCGTTGCGGAGGGCCCGGATCACCGCCCACACGAAGAGCCAGAGCAGCAGCAGGAAGCCAGCTCGCGTCAGTTGGAGTATCAGTCCCTGCACTGCTCGACACCTCCTTCGGGAGCACGGCCACGCGGGTGCGCAACCGGGGCATTCTCAGCTGGCTGCATCATATGTGGAAGCCGCCGACAGCGATCATGATCCAGCACCGCGCCCGGTGTCCCGACACGCGGTCCCCTGTGTCGGCGGAGGACGTCTGCAGTGGTCAGAGGATGCGCACCAGGATCTCGGAGTGTCCGGCGCGAATCACATCACCGTCGGCCAGCTGCCAGTCCTGGACCTGCGCGCCGTTCACGGTGGTGCCGTTGGTGGACCCGAGATCGGCGAGCATCGCGACCTGACCGTCCCAGCGGACGTCGAAGTGGCGGCGCGAGACGCCGGTGTCGGGCAGCCGGAACTGGGCGTCCTGACCGCGTCCGACGATGTTGTTGCCCTCGCGCAACTGGTAGAAGCGACCGCTGCCGTCCTCGAGCTGCAGCGTCACCGTGAGCGTGCGACCTGCCTCGGGCGCGTACCCGGCCTGGTAGCCCTGGTCGTAGCCGCCCTGCTGGCCGTACGCCTGGTTGTACCCGGCCTGGTCGTAGCCGCCCTGCTGGTAGTCGTAGTCGGCGTATCCCTGCTGGGCGTAGCCCTGGTCGTAGCCGCCCTGCTGGTCGTAGCCGCCCTGCTGGTCGTAGCCACCCTGCTGGTCGTAGCCACCCTGGTAGCCCTGGTCGTACCCGGACTGGTTGTAGTCCTGGTTGTAGCCGGGGTACTGGCCCGGGTACGGCTGCTGTGCGTCGTACTGCTGCTGGTCGTAGCCCTGCTGGTAGCCGCCCTGCTGCGGGTAGCCCGCGTCCTGCGGGTAGCCACCCTGCTGGGGGGCGCCGTATCCGCGGTCGTAGCGCTCGGTGTAGCCCTGCGGGTAGTCCTGCTGGTAGCCCTGCGCCTGATCGTGACCCGGGTGTGCGTTGCCATTGCGCGCCTGATCGTGTTCCTGGCGGCGATCCTGGGGGTCGCGGCCGGGCTCGTAGCCGGGGTTCTGCGTCATGGGGCCTGCTCCTGGGTTCGGTGAAACGGGTACGGGGGCACGTCCCGCGCGGGGACCGGGTCCGGCTCCGCCGGCGTTGCCGCGGCGCGCGTCCGGATCGACCGATCCCGTCGTGCGGAATTGCCCGGTGTGCAGTGTCGGGGACGGCTCGAATCGGACTTCGATGTCACCGTACGTCTGCCACCCCTGTTCGCGGATGTATCCCTCGAGGTGTCGGGCAAAAGATTTCACGGTCAACTCGTGATCCGAGGACAGCTTCTCGTGATCCGACTCGTTGATCGTGATCACGTAACTGTTGGGCGCCAGGTAGTGGCCGCCGTCCAGTTGCTGGACGCGGTCGGCCGCCTCCTGCTGCAGCGCGGATTCCACTTCCTGAGGTACGACGCCCCCGCCGAAGACGCGCGCGAAGGCGTCACCGACAGCCCCCTGAAGCTTGCGCTCGAAACGTTGAACGATCCCCACGGCATGAACCTAGCTGTTGTCTGTTCTCGGTCAATCTGCGTGTCGCGGCCGCAATACTCGCTGCCGCTGCTTCTGCATGATATCTGGACCCCCTCGCGGCGGGGGTTCGGCGGCGTTCCTGAGGCGCATTTTTCGGCCTCTACCTGCACGAATCGTCGTTTCCGCAGAGTGCATGCTAGTGTTTTCCACGTCGCTCGGGCGAGTGGCGGAATGGCAGACGCGCTGGCTTCAGGTGCCAGTGTCCTTCGGGACGTGGGGGTTCAAGTCCCCCTTCGCCCACAACAGACAGAGGCCGCGAGTTCTTCGGAACTCGCGGCCTCTGTCGTTTCGGGGGAACCGTGTTCCGGGGTCCCCGCCCCGTCGTCCGGTCACGTCCGCGGCCACGGCCGCCCGTCGAGTCGCTCGATGTCGGTGTTGAACCGCTCCAGGTAGGCGGCGAAGGCGGCGACGTCGTCCGGTTCCCAGCCCTCCAGCACCCGGTCGAGGGCGTCGATGCTCCCGGCGCGTTCGGCATCGAGGCGACACTGCCCCTCGGGGGTGATGCGGTACTTGCGTGCCATGCCGCCGTCGGGGTCGGCGATACGTTCGACGAATCCGGCGCCCAGGATGGCGGTGGTCTGGCGGTGCAGCGTCGAGGTGTCGAGGCCGAGGGCGTCGCTGAGCTGTCCGATGGACATGGGCCCTTCCATGCTCAGGCGGCTGAGCAGGATGTATGCGCTGGTGTCGAGGTGGCCGTTGCTGCGGCGTGGTCGCGGGCTGTTGAGGCGCAGGTGCCGGCCGAGAATCATCGTCTCGAACTCGATCAAGTGCGTGGGCTTGTCCATTCCCGTCCTCTCGCGAACCGCGCCCGACGCTCAGGTGTCCGACGCACCCCTCATTGTGCCCGCCGGAAACGGACAAACGCCCCTTGTGGGCGCCGGGTGTGACGCATCTTGTTGCATCTTGCAATCAAGTTGTACTCTGCAACCGATTTGCATCATGCAATCTACTGATTGAGGAGGGCCACGCGTGGAGAGTCCCGCGTCCACCGACCGTTCGAACGGCGTCGTCACCGTGCTGGCGGCCGCCGGCATCGTGGCGGCACTCATGCAAACCCTGGTGGTGCCGCTGATCGGCGACCTGCCGCAGATCCTCGACACGACGGCGTCCAACGCGTCGTGGGTCATCACCATCACGCTGCTGGTCGGTTCGGTCGCGACGCCGGTCACCGGACGCCTCGGCGATCTGCTGGGCAAGCGGCGTATGTTGCTGTTCTGCGCGGTGCCGCTGGCACTCGGATCCGTGACCTGCGCCCTCGCGACGTCGCTCGTGCCGATGATCGTGGGTCGCGGCCTGCAGGGTCTGGGCGTGGGCATGGTGCCGCTGGGCATCAGCGCTCTGCGCGAACTGGTGCCGCCGCAGAAGCTGGGCTCGTCGATCGCCCTGATGAGCGCGACGATGGGCATCGGTGGTGCGCTGGGTCTGCCGCTCGCGGCGTTGGTCATCCAGAACACCAGCTGGCGGGCGCTGTTCTGGGGCTGCGCGGTGCTCAGCGTGCTGATCGGCGTGCTGATCTGGCGGCTCATCCCGGCGACGCCTCCGCTCGCGGCGGGTGGCCGGTTCGACTTCGTCGGCGCGATCGGTCTCGGCGTGGGACTGGTGTCGCTGCTGCTGGCCGTCTCGAAGGGTGCCGTCTGGGGCTGGGGGAGCGCATCGATCCTCGGCCTGTTCGCGGCCGCGGTGATCGTGCTGCTCGCGTGGGGGTGGTGGGAGCTGCGCACCGCCGACCCGCTGGTCGACCTGCGGGTGACCGCGCGCCGGCAGGTGCTGCTCACCAATGCCGCCTCGATCGTCGTGGGCTTCTCGATGTACGCGCAGTCGCTGATCGTTCCGCAGCTCCTGCAGCTGCCCGAGGCCACCGGCTACGGCTTGGGCCAGTCGATGCTCGCGATGGGTCTGTGGATGGCCCCCGGCGGCTTCGTGATGATGGCGATCTCGCCGCTCGGGGCGAAGCTGTCCGCCGCGCGCGGCCCCAAGGTCACGCTGCTGGTGGGTGCCCTGATCGTCGCGCTCGGTTACGGCTCGTCGATGGTGCTGATGGGCTCGGCCTGGGGCCTGATGCTGGTGGTCGCGATCTGCGGCGCCGGCACCGGCTTCGCGTACGGCGCCATGCCTGCACTGATCATGAGTGCGGTGCCGCCGTCGGAGACGGGTTCGGCCAACAGCTTCAACACCCTGATGCGGTCGGTCGGCACGTCCGTCGCCGCGGCCGTCGTCGGCGTGGTGCTTGCGCAGATGAGTGTCGGGATCGGTGGCGGCCACACCATTCCGACCGAGGCCGGGTTCCGCACGGGTCTGCTGATCGGCTGCGGTGTCGCCCTGGTTGCCGCCGCGATCGCAGCGGCGATCCCCGGACGCAAGCCCGCGACGACGGTCGTGGAGGTGGACGAACCCGTCGCCGCGAAGGTCTGAACTGGGCTTTCGTATCGCCGGATGAGGGTCTCCGACAAGGATTCCCGATCCCGGTGAGTCAAACGTCCAACAGATGCTAATGTTCGTCCTGCACTGGCCGCAGCTGTCCACTCGCTGCGGCCAGTAGCTATTTTTGCACCGGAATCCCGGGCTCTACCGATGTTTCACGCGAAACGTGAACTCGGCCCGGCAGCGGTGTCCCGCAGGTCGATCGGTTCCGGATCGTGCCGGGTGTTTACGGCGCGGCGCTCGCGGGCATCCGACGGTGTCGGCGTTGCCATGGCCGGCCAGCGGCGCGCGTCGCCGGATATCGGCGATTTGTGCGCCTGGAGAAGGGAACACGCATGATCTCGCCTTCCTCTTCCTCGTCCTCCCTGTCTGCGCCGCCGCGTCGCCGACGCGATCCGGGCCCGGTCGCGGTCCGCCGGTCGCCGCGGGCGCGGGTCGCCGCCGCGGCCTTCGCGGCGGTCGGGCTGGCGCTGTCCGCCGGCCCGGTCGCGCAGGCGGACACGGTCACTGCCACGTTTCCGGTCGGCACGGGACCGACCGGGGTGGCGTTCGGCCCCGGCGGCGCCCGCGCCTACGTCACCAATTCCTACGACGACGCGGTCGCGCTGGTCGACCCCGTCACCGACGCCGTCACCGGTACGTTTCCGGTCGGCAGGTTCCCGACCGGGGTGGCGTTCGGCCCGGACGGGGCGCGCGCCTACGTCGCCAACTACGAGAGCGGCACGGTGTCGGTCGTCGACACCGCCTCGGAGTCCGTCGTCGCCACCGTGCGGGTCGGCGCCGGTCCGGAGGGGGTGGAGGTGACGCCGGACGGTGCCCGTGTGTTCGTGTCCAACTACGACGACGGCACCGTGTCGGTGATCGACACCGCCACCGACGGCGTCGTCTCCACCGTCCCGGTCGGCAGCCTGCCGTCCGAGGTCGCCGCCACGCCGGACGGTTCCCGCGTGTACGTGGCCGACGAGGGCAGTGACACGGTGTCGGTGATCAGCACGTTCATCAACACGGTGGTGGCCTCCGTGCCGGTCGGCGATGCGCCGTTCGGGTTGGATGTCACACCGGACGGTTCGCGTGTCTACGTCGCGAACTGGGACAGCGACACGGTGTCGGTGATCAGCACGGACACCGACGCGGTGGTGGCGTCGGTGCCGGTGGGCGACGAACCGTTCGGGCTGGCGGTCACGCCGGACGGTTCCCGCGTCTACGTCACCAACTACGGCGGCGATTCCGTGTCGGTGCTCGAGACCGCCACCGGTGCCGTGGTCGCCACCGTGCCCGTCGGCGACAGCCCGTCCGGGGTGGCGATCACGCCCGACGGGGCGCGCGCCTACGTCACCGACTACGACGGCGACACGGTGTCGGTCATCGCGATTGAACGCGGTCCGTAGCCGGCAGCGTCCGATCCGAGCTCCGCAACCGGCCCGACACCGCAGCGATACGCGCCCGCCGCGCGGTCGTAGGACGATCGTGTCGATGCCGCAATACGTCGGGGCATCGGCCACGAAACATTCGCTCTAGGCTGTGACGTGCGTTGCATTTCCCCAAGAGGCGGGAGCAAACGCACAGGTCACGGGGTGGAGAGGGGAGCCTTGCTTGCGTTTCTCCCAGGGGCGTGAATTAACCTTTTCTCAACACGGTGGACTCATGACCGTCTGAAACGCCCCAGAGCAACGTCGCCGGGGCGGACGTCAGTCCCGTGCCGAGGCTCAACGAGGAGCCATTCTCGGTCGGTGCCGCACAATGTCGTGCCGGTACATGCTCTGCAGTTGTATGGCCATCAGCGCTGCTGGTCGTCGGTGCATTTACGCATACGAAGGCAGTAGGTATGAAGCATCTTCCCGGGCCCCAGGGGCTCTACCACCCGGCAAACGAGCACGACGCGTGTGGCGTCGCGTTCGTCGTCGACATGCACGGTCGCCGCAGCCGCGACATCGTCGAGAAGGCGATCACCGCGCTGGTCAACCTCGAGCACCGCGGTGCCGCGGGCTCCGAGCCCAACACCGGTGACGGCGCCGGCATCCTGCTCCAGGTCCCGGACCGCTTCCTGCGCGCCGTGGTCGACTTCGAGCTGCCCGCCGCCGGCGCGTACGCCACCGGCATCGCGTTCCTGCCGCAGGGCGAGGAGGCCGCCGACACGGCCGCCGCGGGTGTCGAGAAGATCGTCGCCGAGGAGGGCCTGACGGTCCTCGGCTGGCGTGCGGTCCCCACCGACGACTCGTCGCTCGGTTCGCTGGCGCAGGCCGCGATGCCGACGTTCCGTCAGGTGTTCATCGGCTCGGCCGGTGACACGGTGACCGACATGGACCTCGAGCGCCGCGCGTACGTCATCCGCAAGCGCGTCGAGCACGAGCTCGGCGACGGCGGTGCCGGCCAGGACGGCCCGGGCCGCGAGTCGGTGTACTTCCCGAGCCTGTCCGGTCAGACCTTCGTCTACAAGGGCATGCTCACCACCCCGCAGCTCAAGGGCTTCTACCTGGACCTGCAGGACGAGCGGGTCGAGAGCGCGCTGGGCCTGGTCCACTCGCGCTTCTCCACCAACACGTTCCCGTCGTGGCCGCTGGCGCACCCGTTCCGCCGCGTCGCCCACAACGGCGAGATCAACACCGTCAGCGGCAACGAGAACTGGATGCGGGCCCGCGAGGCGCTCATCAAGTCCGACGTGTTCGGTGAGGGTGCGCTCGAGAAGATCTTCCCGATCTGCACCCCGGGCGCCTCGGACACCGCGCGGTTCGACGAGGTGCTCGAGCTGCTGCACCTCGGCGGCCGCAGCCTGCCGCACGCCGTGCTGATGATGATCCCGGAGGCCTGGGAGCGTCACGAGAGCATGGATCCGGCCCGCAAGGCGTTCTACGAGTACCACTCGGCGCTCATGGAGCCGTGGGACGGCCCGGCGTCGGTGTGCTTCACCGACGGCACCGTCGTCGGCGCGGTGCTCGACCGCAACGGCCTGCGTCCGTCGCGCGTGTGGGTCACCGAGGACGGCCTGGTCGTCATGGCGTCCGAGGTCGGCGTCCTCGACATCGCCCCGGAGAAGATCGTGCGCCGCATGCGCATGCAGCCGGGCCGCATGTTCCTGGTCGACACCGCGCAGGGCCGCATCATCTCGGACGACGAGATCAAGTCGGAGCTCGCCGCGGAGCACCCGTACCAGCAGTGGATCGACGAGGGCCTCGTCCAGATCGACGACCTGCCGGAGAGCAAGTACACGTACATGACCCACGACCGGGTCGTGCTGCGCCAGCAGATCTTCGGTTTCACCAACGAGGAGGTGAACCTCCTCGTCAAGCCGATGGCGCTCAC
The DNA here is from genome assembly GCF_004011865.1 of Prescottella agglutinans. Lineage (GTDB taxonomy): Bacteria > Actinomycetota > Actinomycetes > Mycobacteriales > Mycobacteriaceae > Prescottella > Prescottella agglutinans. Next base: position 161,584 of record NZ_RKLP01000011.1, read on the forward strand.
CGGCGGCGAGGCGCTGGGCTCGATGGGCACCGACACCCCGATCGCGGTGCTCTCGGCCCGTCCGCGGATGCTGTTCGACTACTTCCAGCAGCTGTTCGCGCAGGTCACCAACCCGCCGCTCGACGCCATCCGCGAGGAGATCGTCACGAGCCTGGGCGGCACCATCGGCCCCGAGGCCGACCTGCTGAACCCGTCGGCCGCGTCGTGCCGCCAGATCGCGCTGCCGCAGCCGATCCTGCACAACGACGACCTGTCGAAGCTGATCCACCTCAACGACAACGCGAAGTTCCCGCACTTCCGCAGCGTCGTCGTGCGCGGTGTGTACCCGGTCGCGCAGGGCGGCGAGGGCCTGCGCAAGGCCCTGGACACGGTGCGCGACAAGGTGTCCGAGGCCATCGCCGGCGGTGCCCGCATCATCGTGCTGTCCGACCGCGAGTCCAACGAGAAGTACGCGCCGATCCCGTCGCTGCTGCTCACCTCCGCGGTGCACCACCACCTGGTGCGCGAGAAGACCCGCACCAAGGTCGGTCTGATCGTCGAGTCCGGTGACGCCCGCGAGGTCCACCACATGGCGGCGCTGCTCGGCTTCGGTGCCGCGGCGGTCAACCCGTACATGGCGTTCGAGACCATCGACGAGCTGCTGCAGAGCAACCAGCTGCAGGGTCTGAGCCTGGACAAGGCCGTCGCGAACTACATCAAGGCCGCCGGCAAGGGTGTGCTCAAGGTGATGTCGAAGATGGGCATCTCCACGCTCGCGTCGTACACCGGTGCCCAGCTGTTCCAGGTGATCGGCCTGTCGCAGGGGCTCGTCGACGAGTACTTCAGCGGCCTGCACTCGAACCTTGACGGCATCGGCCTGGACGAGATCGCCGCGGATGTCGCTGCGCGCCATGCCAATGCGTACCTGGACCGTCCGGAGCTGCGGGCGCACCGCGAGCTCGAGGTCGGCGGCGAGTACCAGTGGCGTCGTGAGGGCGAGTACCACCTGTTCAACCCGGACACGGTGTTCAAGCTCCAGCACGCCACCAAGACCGGCCAGTACCAGGTCTTCAAGGAGTACACCAAGCTGGTCGACGACCAGTCGGAGCGACTGGCGTCGCTGCGTGGCCTGTTCAAGTTCAAGACCGGTCTGCGCGAGCCCATCTCGATCGACGAGGTGGAATCAGCGGAGTCGATCGTCAAGCGGTTCTCGACCGGCGCGATGAGCTACGGCTCCATCTCGGCGGAGGCGCACGAGACCCTCGCGATCGCGATGAACCGTCTCGGTGCACGGTCGAACTCCGGTGAGGGCGGCGAGGATCCGCGGCGTTTCGAGGTCGAGGAGAACGGCGACTGGCGTCGCTCGGCGATCAAGCAGGTCGCGTCGGGCCGCTTCGGTGTCACCTCGCACTACCTGAGCAACTGCACCGACATCCAGATCAAGATGGCGCAGGGCGCCAAGCCCGGTGAGGGCGGCCAGCTGCCGCCGCACAAGGTGTACCCGTGGGTCGCCGAGGTGCGTGGCTCCACCCCGGGCGTCGGCCTCATCTCGCCGCCGCCGCACCACGACATCTACTCGATCGAGGATCTGGCCCAGCTGATCCACGACCTGAAGAACGCGAACCCGCAGGCGCGGATTCACGTGAAGCTGGTCTCGGAGATCGGTGTCGGCACCGTCGCCGCGGGTGTCTCGAAGGCGCACGCCGACGTCGTCCTGATCTCGGGTCACGACGGTGGCACCGGCGCCTCGCCGCTGACGTCGCTCAAGCACGCGGGTGCGCCGTGGGAGCTCGGCCTGGCCGAGACCCAGCAGACGCTGCTGCTCAACGGTCTTCGTGACCGCATCGTGGTCCAGGTCGACGGCCAGATGAAGACCGGCCGCGACGTCATGATCGCGACGCTGCTCGGTGGCGAGGAGTTCGGTTTCGCGACCGCGCCGCTGGTGGTCTCGGGCTGCATCATGATGCGCGTGTGCCACCTCGACACCTGCCCGGTGGGTGTGGCGACGCAGAACCCGGTGCTGCGCAAGCGTTTCGCGGGCAAGCCCGAGTTCGTCGAGAACTTCTTCATGTTCATCGCGGAGGAGGTGCGTGAGCTGCTCGCCGAGCTGGGCTTCCGCACCCTGCAGGAGGCCGTCGGCCAGGTCGACGTCCTCGACACCACCGCGGCGCTCGAGCACTGGAAGGCGTCCAAGCTGGACCTGTCCCCGATCCTGCACAAGGTCGAGTCCGCGTTCGCGGACCAGGACCTGTACTGCTCGGGCACGCAGGAGCACGGCCTGGAGAAGGCACTCGACCAGCAGCTGATCGAGCAGGCGCGTGCGGCCCTCGACAGGGGCGAGGCCGTCGCGTTCGAGTCGGAGATCACCAACGTCAACCGCACGGTCGGCACCATGCTCGGCCACGAGGTGACGAAGGCCTTCGGCGCGGAAGGTTTGCCGGACAACACGATCGACATCACGTTCACGGGTTCGGCCGGCAACAGCTTCGGCGCGTTCGTGCCCAAGGGCATGACGCTGCGGCTGCAGGGCGACGCCAACGACTTCGTCGGCAAGGGGCTGTCCGGTGGACGCATCGTCGTCCGCCCGCCGCTGCGGACGGCGGAGGGCTTCGTGCCCGAGGAGAACATCATCGGCGGCAACGTGATCCTGTTCGGTGCCACCACGGGTGAGGCTCTCATCCGCGGCATCGTGGGTGAGCGTTTCGCAGTCCGCAACTCCGGCGCCACCGCTGTCGTCGAGGGTGTGGGCGATCACGGTTGCGAGTACATGACCGGCGGCAAGGTGGTCATCCTCGGCAAGACCGGACGCAACTTCGGCGCCGGCATGTCCGGTGGTGTCGCGTTCATCTTCAACCCGGACCGTGATTTCGGGGCCAACCTCAACACCGAGTTGGTCGATCTCGAGGATCTCAGCGTCGAGGACTTCGAGTGGCTGCACGGCGCCATCGAGCGCCACCGTGACGAGACCGGATCCGAGGTTGCGGCTCGGATCCTCGCCGACTGGTCGCACCAGAAGGCACATTTCGCGAAGGTCATGCCGCGCGACTACAAGAAGGTCCTCGTCGCTATCGAGACCGCGAAGAAGAACGGAACGAACGTGGACGACGCAATCATGGAGGCAGCTCGTGGGTGATCCGAACGGCTTCCTGAAGCACACGTCGCGCGAGCTGCCCATCCGCCGCCCGGTGCCGCTGCGCCTGATGGACTGGAAGGAGGTGTACGAGGATTTCTCCTCGGACACCCTCAAGTCCCAGGCCAGCCGGTGCATGGATTGCGGTATCCCGTTCTGCCACAACGGTTGCCCGCTCGGAAACCTGATTCCCGAGTGGAACGACCTGATCCACAAGGATCGGTGGCGCGAGGGCATCGACCGGCTGCACGCGACCAATAACTTCCCGGAGTTCACCGGCCGGCTGTGCCCGGCGCCGTGTGAGGCGTCGTGCGTGCTCGGCATCAACCAGGACGCGGTGACCATCAAGCAGGTCGAGGTCGAGATCATCGACCGCGCCTTCGACGAGGGCTGGGTCCAGCCGGTGCGCGCCTCGCACATCACCGGCAAGAAGGTCGCGGTCGTCGGCTCCGGCCCGGCGGGCCTGGCTGCCGCACAGCAGCTCACGCGCGCCGGTCACTCGGTGACGGTGTTCGAGCGCGAGGACCGCATCGGCGGCCTGCTGCGCTATGGCATCCCCGAGTTCAAGATGGAGAAGCGCCACATCGACCGCCGCCTGGCGCAGATGGAGGCGGAGGGCACGGTGTTCCGCACCGGCGTCAACGTCGGTGTCGACATCACCGCCGAGCAGCTGCGTGAGCAGTTCGACGCGGTCGTCCTCGCCGGCGGTGCCACCGAGGCGCGCGACCTGCCGATCCCGGGCCGCGAGCTGGATGGCATCCACCAGGCGATGGAGTTCCTGCCGATCGCCAACCGGGTGCAGCTGGGCGACCTGACCGAGCCGACCATCACGGCGAAGGGCAAGAAGGTCGTCATCATCGGCGGCGGCGACACCGGTGCCGACTGCCTCGGCACCAGCCACCGCCAGGGCGCCGAGAGCGTGCACCAGTTCGAGATCATGCCGCGCCCGCCGGAGGAGCGTGCCGACTCCACCCCGTGGCCGACGTACCCGCTGATGTACCGCGTGTCGTCCGCCCACGAGGAGGGTGGCGAGCGCGTGTTCTCGGTCAACACCGAGGAGTTCGTCGGTCGCGACGGCAAGGTGACCGCGCTCAAGGCGCACGAGGTCACGATGGTGAACGGCCGCTTCGAGAAGGTGGAGGGCTCGGACTTCGAGCTCGAGGCCGACATCGTGTTCCTCGCGATGGGCTTCGTCGGCCCCGAGAAGCCGGGTCTGCTCACCGATCTGGGCGTCGACCTCAACGAGCGCGGCAACGTCGCCCGCTCGTCGGAGTGGGCCACCAACGTCGACGGCGTCTTCGTCGCCGGCGACATGGGCCGCGGTCAGTCGCTGATCGTGTGGGCCATCGCCGAGGGCCGCTCGTGCGCGGCCGCGGTCGACAAGTTCCTCGAAGGCTCGACGGCGTTGCCCACGCCGATCGTGCCGACCGCAGCGCCGCAGCGCTGATCCGGGCGGGGACCAGCGTCGTTCCCCGCCACCAGGGCTCGAAGGCCCCGTTCCACGCTTCGCCTCGCGTGGAACGGGGCCTTCGTCTTTTTTGTCCGATCTCTTTTGGACGGGTGACCAGAAAACAGGTTTGCAACGATCGCGCAACGGCTATGGTTCGCCTCATGTGATGCACGACACAGCACCGCCGGTCGGGGAGGCGGATACCACCCGAGGAGGATCAGTGCTTTCGTCAACCGTTCGTAGACTCGCGACACCGGTGCTCGCCGCCGGTGCCGCCGTGGCGGTGATGCTCGGCGGTGCCGGCACCGCGGCGGCCGCCGATCCGCCGCCCGCAACGTCGGGCGACCAGCCGAACGACAACCTCAGGTGGAATCTGAGCCTGACGGCGGTGAACGGCGCCACGGTCAACCCCACCCAGCCGGGCGTCAACGTCGTCCGACCGGGCGACACCGTGACCTACACCGCCAAGATCTGGAAGACCGCCGGAATCGGTCGATACATGACCGCGATCCGACAGATCGCACCCGCGGGCTTCCAATACCTTTCGCACACGATCAGCAAGCAGTCGACCGTCACCAACGAGGGTGCGGCCGGCGTCAAGGCGGTCTGTGCCGGGGGCGGCTGCAACTCGGTGCCGATTCTCGGGACCAAGGGCTACCTCGACAACGTGAACTTCGACGTCACCTACAAGATCCCGGAGACTCAGACCCCGGGCGACTACAACTCCGGCTTCGTGTTCGACGTCTACGCGTTCTCCACCCAGTCGGGCTCCACCCAGGCCGGCGCGTGGGTCCGCGTCGAGGACCCCCGCGAGGAAACGACGACGTCGCTGACGGCGCCCGCCTCGATCGGCAAGGGCAGCCCGGCGGATCTCACGGCCACCGTCTCGCCGGCCACCGCCACAGGCACCGTGCAGTTCTTCGAGGGTGCGAACCCGATCGGTGATCCGGTCACGGTCAGCGGCGGTACCGCCACGCTGTCCCACGCCTTCGACACGATGGGCACCCACTCCGTCTCCGCGAAGTACACCGCGACGGGACTGTTCCACGACTCCGAGTCCGGAGCACAGCAGGTCGAGGTCGGCCCGTCGACGACCACCACCTCCGTGACCGTTCCGGCCACGGCCGAGGCGGGTACGACGGTGCCGCTCGAGGCCACCGTCTCGCCGGCCGGTGCCACGGGCACCGTGCAGTTCGTGGTGAACGGTGCGAATGTCGGCAACCCGGTTCAGGTGAACGCCGAGGGCAAGGCCACGTTGAACCACCTCTTCACCGATCCCGGTGACTTCGCGGTGACCGCAAACTTCGTCGGCGGCTTCGGCTACGCCGACTCGGCCGCCACCGCCCAGCACGTCAACGTCGCCTACGGTGCCTGGCAGACCACCACCGTGGTCGTCGAACCGGTGAGCGCCGAGGCCGGCAGCCCGACCAACCTGATGGCGACCGTCCGCCCGATCCCGACCGGCGGCACCGTCACCTTCTCCGTCGACGGCACCCCGATCGGCTCGTCCGCCGTGGGCACCGCCGACGGCGTCGCGGTCCTCGAGCACACCTTCGACACCGCCGGGGCCTACCAGGTGGTCGCCGAGTTCGCCGGCACCGAGGGCTTCTCCACCTCCACCTCCGCACCGTTCACGGCCACGGTCGCCCCGGCCGCACCCGTGCTCACCGCGGTGGCCGCCGACCTGAAGGTCCAGGGCCTGTCGGTGGTCGGTCAGACCGTCACGCTCACCGTGGAGGTCGATCCCGCCGACGCGCTGGGCACCGTCCAGTTCTACAAGGGCACCGAGGCGGTAGGCGCTCCGGTCGCCGTGGTGGACGGCAAGGCGTCGATCACCACCACGCTCGACTCCGAGGGCAGCCAGGTGCTCACCGCGAAGTTCCTCGGCGGCAATGGCTTCCGCGACACCGTGTCGAATCCGGTGGTGCTGAACGTGTCTGCTGCGCCGGAGAATCCGGGCACGGACGCGGGGAGCTTGGGCTCGCTGAGCGGGCTGTTCACCGGATCGCTGGGGGGCTGACGAGATGAGTGCAGGAGGATCGATGAGTTCCAAGCTGTACCGCTTCATCGCACCCGTTGCGGTGGGAGCAACTGTCGCCGCGGGTGCGGGCGTGTTGGGTGCGGCGACCGCATCCGCGGAGACGACCACGACACCGTTCAACAACGCGTGCCTGGCGACGCCGTCGTCGAGCCTGGCAGGTGGGCCGCAGACCCAGGTGCAGGCGGCGTCGGTGACGGTCGACGCCCCGACCACGGTGGCACCCGGTGAGGAGTTCGTGGTGACGATCTCGCCGCCGCCGATCTCGGTGCCCAACGATCTGGGTTCCGGAGCGAGCCTGGCGAACATCTCACGGCTCAAGATCGACGTGGCGATGCCGGAGAACGCGCAGTTCCTCGGCGCCGAGGTGGTGGCCGGTACCTCGGCGGGCATCACGGGTGTCGCGCCCAACGTGCTCGTCGTCAACGAGCAGGGCAACGTGGACCCGAACGGGCAGATCATCCGCCTGTCCGGGAACAACCAGACGATCGGCAACGGCCCCAATTCCTCGAAGAACTCCGAGGGCGGTATCAAGGCCAACGCGTCGGGCTCGACCACGAGCTTCCAGCTGCCGCAGGTCAAGGCCCGTCTCAAGGCGGGCGCGACCGGGGACATCTCGATGAAACTGCGCACGGCCGGAAACGCCGGCCAGTTCGGCAACGACGCCAACTTCCTGACGTTCCTGCCCCGGGCCAACGCGCCGATCATCGGCACCGTCTGGGCACCCACCCAGTGCTCGCCGCGTGACACCTCCGGCGGCCCGCTGAACTCGGGAGCCGGTCCGCTGGCGACGATCCAGATCCAGCGGCAGGCGGTCGCGACCGTCACCTACCTGGACGGTCCGAGCGCGGTGACCAACGGCGGTGAGTTCACCCTCAACGCGACGGTCGCCCCCACCCCGGACAGTGGGCAGGTGCAGTTCACCCGCGACGGCGAGAACGTCGGCGCTCCGGTCGATCTGGTCAACGGCAAGGCGTCGCTGACCGAGACCCTCGGCACCGACGGCGACTACTCCTACGAGGCGAAGTTCCTGGGCGCGGAGTTCTACAACCAGTCGTCGGGATCGAAGACGGTGACGGTGACGTCGCAGGACATCCAGACCACCACGTCGGTCACCGGCCCGGATCACGACGCCTACCGCGAGCAGCCGGTGAACCTGACCGCCAAGGTCGAGCCGGGCGTCTCCGGTGGCACGGTGACCTTCGAGGTCGACGGCACCGCTGCCGGCACCGCCGCGGTGATGGATGACGGGGCCGCGGTGCTTCCGCACACCTTCACCACCAACGGCACGCATCGGGTGATCGCCCGCTACTCGGGCACCGCCGGGGTCTCGCCGTCGGTCTCGCTGCAGTACCCGGTCAGCGTCACCGAGGCGCCTGCCGCGGACGTGGCGACCACGATCACCGTCGATCCGGTCGCGTCGACCGCCAAGGGTTCGCCGGTGACGCTCACCGCGCGCCTCGCCCCGGCGGACGCGCGTGGCACGGTGCAGTTCAAGCTCGGTGACGTGCTGCTCGGCGGGCCGGTGCGGGTGGATGCGAACGGCGTCGCGACGTTGACGACGTTCTTCCAGAACCCGGGTGAGTTCGTCGTCACCGCCGAGTTCACGGCCGACGCCGGTTTCATCGACTCGGCAGCGAACCCGGTGAACGTCACCGTGACCGGTGATCCGGACACGATTCCGGGGCCGGACTCGGGAAGCCTCGGCAGCCTGTCCGGGCTGTTCGGCAGCCTGGGAGGCTGAGGTAGCTTCGGTCGGCTGAACTGATCAGGGCGGTGGGTCCTCTCGGAAATCGAGGGGGCCCACCGTCCTTTTCGAACATCCGGTGTTCGAATCCGGGCGATTGCGACACGGACACTTGCCGATTCGGCGCCTGCCGGAAGGACCCCACATTCCGGCGCCGCTCCGGTAACGTGCGTTTACCGATCGTGCACCGTCTCGACACAATGGCCTGCCAGGATCGATGTGTCGCGTCACCCGCGGGCGTTGTCACGGGAGGGGACGTCATGGCACGTGGTCATGGGGAAGTGACCACCTGGATCGAGTGAGTGGGGTGCGGTGTTGATGCGCGTGAGGAAGTCGCTGGCCGTGCTTGGTGCATGTGTCGTAACTGTTTTCGGTTCCACGGTCGCGGTGGGGGTGGGCACGGCTCAGGCCGCGCCGGCGTGCCCGAACCTGCAGGTCGTCGCGATCCCGGGCACGTGGGAGACCACGACCGATCCGGGTGCGCATCGCGGTCCGGGCATGCTCGGTGCCGTCACCGGTGGCCTGCCCGCGTCGGTGGGTGTCGATTACGTGTCCTATGCGGCGACGGCGTTCCCGTGGGAGACCGAGATCTACGGCGCGTCCAAGCGCCAGGCCGTCGACAGCGCACGCGGAATCATCGCCGACGTCGCGCAGCGGTGCGGCAACACGAACTTCGCCCTCGTCGGGTACAGCCAGGGCGCGGACGCCGCCGGCGATCTCGCGGCCGAGATCGGTACCGGGCTCGGGGTGGTGCCGCCGTCGCGCGTTGCCGCGGTGGGACTCCTCTCCGATCCGCGCCGGTCGGAGGCCGACACGCTGGTCGGTCCGTGGGTGGTCGGCAACGGCGCCGGCGGCCCGCGCATCGGTGGCTTCGGCCTGGTCACCCCGCAGACCCGCACGTTCTGCGCGGCCGGCGACCTCTACTGCTCCACCCCGAAGGACGACTTCGTCACGCGCATGGCCGGGTTCCTGGCGCAGACTTCGTCACCCGAGGCGCCGATGACCGGGCGCTACGTGCAGGAGGCGATGGCGATCGTGCAGGACCTCATGGCCGCCGGTGGCATGCCGACCCTGCAGGCGCAGTCGTCCGACACCGCCAACGAGGACCGAGTCGGCAAGCTCGACCGGTTCTACCGGTCCCAGGTCCACCAGGACTACGTGACGTATGTCGTCGATCCCTCGGGTGCGACCGCGACGTCGTGGCTCGCGAACTGGCTGCGCTCGGTGAGCTGACGCCCGCGGCAGGTCGCATCCAGGGTCCGTCGGGTCAGCAGTACGTCCGCTCGGCGGTCGAGACGTAGATCTCGGCGATCCGGTCGGCAGACATCGGCACGAATCGCGCGTAAGCCTGTCCGACGGAGTCGAATTCGGCGAGCACGCTCGCCCGGGAGTCGCCGCGGGCCAGGGCCTCGCACGTTCCCTGCGCGTACAGCACCTCCGCCGCGTCCATGCCGGTCGGCGGGATCCCGCCCGCCCGCAACGCCGCGAGGTAGTGCCGTCCCCGCTCGCCGGAATCGGCCACGACCTGTTCGGGGGAGCGGGCGTCGAGTGCGCCGGAGGGCGACGCCGGCGGACGCGGGGGCGGTGGCGGTGGCGCGCTCGCGACCGATGTTTCGCTCGTGACCGGCGGCGGCGCAACCGTCGTCGTGGGTTGCGGGTCCGGAGTCGACGTGTCGGACGGGGGCACGGGCGCCGGCGTCGACCGGTCGATCGGCACCGCGGAGGCCGTCGTCGCCGAGGGGCGTGTGGAGCTGACCGCGGTCTCGTGCGCCGCGACCGCGGGATCCGGATCCTGGCTCCCGCACGCGGTGAGGAGCAGGGCTCCGGCCACCGCGACGACGGCGGTAACTGCACGTGTGCTCGTCATGGTGGAACAGTGTGGCACGTTGAACTACCGACCGGTAGACCCCACGCGTTCGATGCGGCCGAAAGACGCGAATCTCCCATTCTTCGCCATCGGCCGTGGTATAAACCTCCTCATCTGTTACTGCTCGTAACAGTGGATATTGCGCCGAACCTGTCCTCGAAGGCATTGATGCAGAGATGCTTTCGGGTCAGGTTCTCGTGTCGCGGAACAGGCGACAGGGTTCCGTGGCAGTTCCATCCGCTTGGTTCGCGGCGAGCGAGCGCCCGCCGCTGGTGATCCGCGTGTGCGCCCGCAAATGTGTCGGCGCACCGCGAGGTATCGGTAACTGAGGAGTGCGCGTGAAGAACGATTCGAACAGTCGGTGGCGTCCGGCAGGCCTGCGTGTCGCGGTGGTGGGAGGTGCCATCGGTGCCTCGATCGCCGTATTCGCCCCGGCGGCGTCCGCGGCGCCGGGCACCAACGTCGTGCCCGGCGGTGGGGTGTGTGATCCCGTCCTGACCCAGGGTTGCCTGTCGGTCGTCGTCAACGGCGGGACCTTCGCCAACAACGGGTTCAACCTCCCGATCGGCGACGGCGACATGATCATCGCCGGCAACCTCGGCGACGTGGACTTCATTCCGCGCGACGACGGCAGCAACGGTGTGTACAGCAAGCCGATGACCGTCCCCGGGGGCGTGCTGGGCATGGATCTGCCCTTCGACAACCTGTTCGGTCTGGCGGCGGTGACGGCGACCGTCGAGGCCGTGTCACCCCCGGTGTTCAACGGGATCATCACCGACTTCGACATGACCATGCCGGTGCGGATGAAGATCGACAACCCGTTCCTGGGCGACCAGTGCTACATCGGGTCCGAGTCCGATCCGGTGGTGTTCAACCTGCACAAGTCGAATCCGGCCGATGACCAGCCGACCTACGTCTACGAGGATCCGTGGCCTGCGGAGACGGTGGCGGCGAGCAACGTCCAGAACACGGCGACCGACTTCGCGTTGCCGGGCGCCACGGGATGCGGCCCGTTCGGCGTGCTCAACCCCATCGTCAACTGGCGGGCGAAGGTCCCCAACGATGCGGGAACCTCGCTGACCACGGTGTCCACCGGGTTCCTGTTCCCGGCGGCCACCGGCGGCAGTGATCCGCTCGACGGGACGGGTGGCGACAGCGGATCCAGCGGTTCCAGCGGGTCGAGTGGCTCGAGCGGTTCGAGTGGCTCGAGTGGATCCAGCGGTTCCAGTGGATCCAGTGGCTCGAGCGGTTCGAGTGGCTCCGCCGCATCGAGCGGGTCCGACGGTAGCTGAGACCGCGGTAACCGGGCGTCCTGCCGAGCCGTCGGGGCTCGACAGGACGCCCGTCGAGGTCAACGCAGCCTGTGGAAGCGCGCCATCATCTTCTCGGTGAATGCCCGCGGCGCGAGTCGGCGGACGGTGAATACGAGCGGCGCCATGTTCCCGACGGCGTAGAGCGGCTTGGGCTTGTCCGCCTCGACGGCCTTGACCACCACGTCGGCGACCGCCGATGCCTTGATGCCGCGATCCTCGTTGCGCTGCATCGCTTTCGACACCGTCGTGTAGTCGCCGGTGTACGGGGAGCCGTCGGCGATGTACCGGGTGCGGCGGTCGCCGATCCCGGTGGCGATGGTCCCCGGTTCGACGGTGGTGAGCCACACGCCGAACGGGCTCAGCTCGCGGCGGGCGGCCGACGCGAAGCCCTTCAGCGCGCACTTGGTGGCCACGTACGACGACCGGAAGGCGAGTGGGAAGCTCGCGAGCATCGAGCCCACCATCACCACCCGGCCGTAGCCGCGCTCGCGCATCCCCGGCAGCAGCAACTGTGTCAGCTGCACCGCGCCCAGGACGTTCACCTGGAACAGGCGGTCGATCGCGTCGAGCGGCAGCTCCTCGAGCGGCCCCATCTGGCTTTCGCCGGCGTTGTTGACCAGGATGTCGACGTCGCCGGCGGCCCGCGCGCACGCCTCGATGCTCGCCCGGTCCGTGAGGTCGAGTGTCACGTACTCGACGCCGGGTACCCGCGAACTCTGCTGCAGTGCATCCGGATTGCGGGTGGTGCCGAGCACCCGGTAGCCGCGGGAGACCAGTTCGCGGGCCACCTCCAGGCCGATGCCCGACGACGCGCCCGTCACCAGCGCGGTGCGAATCATCCGAGGCTCCGGCCCAGGGCCCGCCCGGCGGCACGACCGGAGAAGATGCAGCCGCCGAGGAACGTGCCCTCGAGTGCGTTGTAGCCGTGGACGCCGCCGCCGCCGAACCCGGCGACCTCACCGGCGGCGTACAGACCGTCGAAGACGCTGCCGTCGGGCCGGATCACCTGCGAGTCCAGGTTGGTCTCGAGGCCGCCGAGGGTCTTGCGGGTGAGCAGGTTCAGTCGCACGGCGATCAGCGGCCCGTGCGCCGGGTCGAGCAGCCGGTGCGGCTTGGCGACCCGGATCGCCTTGTCCGCGAGATAGGTTCGCGCGTTGCGGATGGCCATCACCTGCATGTCCTTGGAGTAGGTGTTGTCCATCTCGCGGTCGCGGGCCACGATCTCGCGTTCGACCTGTGCGTAGTCCAGCTTCGTGTCGGGGGTGATCGCGTTCATGCCGTCGACGAGGTCGCGCAGGTTGTCGCGGACCACGAAGTCCACGCCGTGCTGCTTGAACGCCTCCACCGGCCCGGGCGCACCCTTCTTCACCCGCCCGAGCAGGAGTTTCATGTCCTTGCCGGTGAGGTCGGGGTTCTGCTCGGAACCGGAGAGCGCGAACTCCTTCTCGATGATCGACTGGGTGAGGACGAACCACGTGTGGTCGTGCCCGGTGCCCAGGATGTGCTTCAGGGTCGCGAGGGTGTCGAATCCGGGGAACAGCGGCACCGGCAGGCGCTTGCCGGTGGCGTCGAGCCACAGCGACGACGGGCCGGGGATGATCCGGATCGCATGGTTGGGCCAGATCGGATCCCAGTTGACGATGCCCTCGGTGTAGTGCCACATGCGATCTCGGTTGACGATGTTGCCGCCGGCGTTCTCGGTGATCTCGAGCATGCGGCCGTCGACGTGTGCGGGCACACCGGTGATCATGTGCTCGGGCGCGCGGCCCAACCGGTTCACGGGCCAGTTCTTCTTCACGAGGTCGGGATTGCCGCCGATGCCGCCGGACGTCACCACCACCGCCTGCGCGCGGAGTTCGAATTCTCCTGCGGGCGTGCGGGACGACTTCACGCCGCGCGGTTCGGTCGACGGTTCGAGCACCGTGCCGCGGACGCCCACGGCCGCGCCGTTCTCGACGATCAGTTCGTCCACCTGGTGTCGGTAGCGGAAGGTGACCTGGCCGCGGCGCGCGGCGTCGAGCACGGGTTCGCGGAACACGCGGACCACCTCGGGGCCGGTGCCCCACGTGATGTGGAAGCGGGGCACCGAGTTTCCGTGGCCGGTGGCGAGTCCGCCGCCGCGCTCGGCCCACCCGACGTTCGGCATGACGCGCAGGCCGAGGTCGTGGAGGTAGGCGCGCTTCTCGCCGGCCGCGAAGTCGACGTACGCCTCGGCCCACTGCCGCGGCCAGTGGTCCTCGCGATCGCGGTCGAATCCGGCGCTGCCCAGCCAGTCCTGCAGGGCCAACTCCCGGGAGTCCTTGATGCCCATGCGGCGCTGTTCGGGGCTGTCGACGAGGAACAGTCCGCCGAGCGACCAGAATGCCTGCCCGCCAAGGTTCTCCACGTTCTCCTGGTCGACGACGAGGACCCGGCGGCCCGCCTTGACCAGTTCGTGGGTCGCGACCAGACCTGCCAGTCCCGCTCCGACGACGATGACGTCGGCTTGTTCTGCCACGGCCTATCTCCTGTCCGTATCGGTGCTGCTGTAACTGCTGACGACGGTGACGAACAGGCGCTGGCGCGCCTGCCGGACCGCCTCGTTCTCGGGTTCCATCAGGACCTGCACGGCAGTGCCGTCGTGGATCGCGACCAGCGCCCGGCCGAGCGCCTCGCGGTCGGTGACGTGTCGTCCCGCGGTGGCGAGGGCGTCCTCGACGATCGGCATGATCGTGTGCAGGATGGCGTCCTCACGGGCGGCCATGACCCGTTTGAGGACGGGGTTGCGGAGGGCGTGGGCGGTGAACTCCGCGGTGATCCGGTACCAGGCGTCGTCGACGGGGATCGCCGCGAGGACCCGCTCGACGGCCGTCTCGAGCGTCAGCGACGCTGGCCGGGCGGCGGCGTCGGCGAGGGCGGTGCGGATGCCGTCGAGCATGAGGGCCGAGCGCTGTTCCCACATCGCGAGGAACAACTCGTCGAGCGAGGTGAAGTTCGAGTAGAAGGCGCCGCGCGTGTAGCCCGCGCGCTCGCACACGTGCTCGACGGTGGAGCGGCCGAAGCCCTCCTCGGCGAACACCTCGCCCGCGGCGTCGAGCAGGCGCTGGCGGGTCTCGGCGCGGCGCTTGGTGACCCGCTTGGGGCGCGGCGCGGCGGTCGTCAGGTCGGACGTCTGCACTGGTCATCCCCGCTTTCCGGTCACCGGAACCCATTCGATACAAAACTGTATCCGATGGGGGCGCGCGTAGGGTCGGAATTGTGCAGGTCTGGTACGTGAGTTACGGATCGAACATGTCCCGGGCCCGGCTGGACTGCTACCTGCGCGGCGGGTGCCCGGACGGTGGCGGACGCACGTATGTCGGGGCGCGGGATCCGCGCGGGCCGGCGGACCGGGTCGCCGTCCGACTGCCCGGCACGGTCTACTTCGCGGGCGAATCCCTGGTGTGGGGTGGGGGACGGGCGTTCTACGACCCCGACCTGCCCGGCGACACCGCCGCGTGCGGGTACCTCGTGACCGGTGCGCAGTTCGACGACATCCTCGCGCAGGAGCCGCCCTGCTACGACCGGGTCCTCGAGGTCGGTGTCCGCGACGGTGCGCCGATGCGGACGTTCACGTCCGGCGTCGGCCGCGGCGACATCGTCCGCACCGAGCCGTCGGCCGCGTACCTCGCCACGATGGAGACGGGACTTCGCGAGGTGTTCGGCTGGAGTTCCGAACGGGCACATGCGTATCTGCGGCAAATACGGCACTGACCAGGGTACGGTCGGGAGGCCGCACACTGTGTCGGCGCTCACAGAAGAGGAAATTGATGTCGAATCTGCATGTCGTGGCGACCATTCCGGCCAAGTCCGGGTCCGAGAACGCGGTCCGTGCCGCGCTCACCACCCTGGTGGAGGCCAGCCGCAAGGAAGACGGCTGCGTGTCCTACGACCTGTACGAGTCGACGTCGGCGCCGGGCACGTTCGTCACCGTCGAGGTGTGGACCGACCAGCATGCGCTCGACGCGCACATGAAGTCGCCGCACCTGCGCGAGGCGGCCGGCACCTTCGGTGCACACCTCGCCGCGGCCCCCGGGATCCACCCGCTGCGCCCCCTCGCCTGATCACGAACTACGCATACGAGAGGGTGGCTGGTGCCACCCTCTCTCGCGTTTCACGTGGAACCGGTCGTGACGCCGTGCAGGTCCCTCCAGGTGCGGTCGTTCAACACCGTCGCGGCGACGAGCACCATCCACCCGCTCATCGACAGCAGTTCGACGCGCTGCGCGAAGCCGAGCCAGGCGTGGCTGCCGGACGGGTCGTCGACGCCGACCAGCATCCACAGCGTCCCGATCAGGAACAGCACCACCACGGCGAGACCGGACCACCACATGGCCCGCGGCGCGCGGTAGACGAAGATCGCGACGATGAACGCGACCGCCGACACCACTGCGGCCGTCACCGACACGGTGCTGGTGAGGGCGTGCCACTGGTGGGTGAGCGGCACCTGCGCGGCCTCGCAGGCGGGCTTCGAACAGCGCAGCGGCAGACGGGAATCGGCGATGGTGCCGACCGCGAACACGCCCAGCGCGGCCCAGCCGACGGTGGTGAGGAAGCGCCGCGGCGTGATCGTCAGCCCCAGCACGGCGGCGACCGTCAGCGCGATCCCGGTCAGCAGATCGCCGCTGCGGTAGAGGATCCCGTGCTCCTGGTCGGTGGCCGCGAGCTGACTCGCGAAGCCCTCGAACGGGTTTCCGCTCGGGTTCAGGACGAATGCCAGCACCCACGAGGAGTACAGCACCGCACCCGCGATCAGCAGTCCGGCGAGCACGTAGCGCCGCACCGTCGCCGTTGCCGTCATCGTCACCGACACGGCGCCCTCAGGACTGTCCGCTGCGCGGCTTGGCGAACGGGAAGGCGAGAGACTCCCGGATGCTGCCGCCGGTGATGAGCATGACGACGCGGTCGACGCCCATCCCGAGACCGCCGGTGGGCGGCATCGCGTGCTCGAGGGCCTGCAGGAAGTCCTCGTCGAGTTCCATCGCCTCGGCATCGCCGCCGGCCGCGAGCAGCGACTGCTCGGTGAGCCGGCGACGCTGGTCGATCGGGTCCGTCAGCTCGCTGTAGGCGGTGCCCAGTTCCATGCCCCACGCCACCAGGTCCCACTTCGCGGCGACGCCGGGAATCGTCGGGTGCGGTCGGGTCAGCGGCGACATCGACGTCGGGAAGTTGGTGTAGAAGGTCGGGAACTCGGTCTGCCCCTCGACGAGGTGCTCGTACAGTTCCTGTGCGACGGCACCGGCATCCCAGGACTTGTTGTACTCGATGTCGTTGGCGTCGCACAGCTTCCGCAGATCCTCGAGCGGCGTCTCGGGCGTGACCTCGACGCCGAGCTTCTCGGCGATCGCCCCGTGCATCGTCTTGACGGGCCACTCGCCGGAGATGTCGACGGGGACGAGGTCGCCGTCCGGTCCGGGCCGCATGATCGTCTGGCTGCCGTGCGCGGCGACGGCCGCGTTCTGGATCAGCTCGCGGCACACCACCATCATGCGCTCGTAGTCGCTGTGCGCCTCGTACGCCTCGAGGATCGTGAACTCGGGGTTGTGCTTGAAGTCGACGCCCTCGTTGCGGAACACGCGCCCGATCTCGAACACCTTCTCCATGCCCGCCACGCACAGCCGCTTGAGGAACAGTTCCGGCGCGATGCGCAGGTACAGGTCCAGGTCGTACGCGTTGATGTGGGTGACGAACGGGGCCGCGTTGGCGCCGCCGTGGATGCGCTGCAGGATCGGCGTCTCCACCTCGAGGTAGTCGCGGCCGGAAAGCGTGTCGCGCAGCGACTTCACGATCGCGGTGCGCGCGGCCAGCAGTCGGCGCGATTCCGGGCTGATCGCCAGGTCGACGTAGCGCTGGCGGACCTTCGTCTCGGCGTCGGTGAGGCCCTTCCACTTGTCCGGCAGCGGGTGCAGGCACTTGCCGTTCATCCGCCAGTCCGTCGCCAGCAGCGACAGCTCGCCCTTGCGGCTGCGGCCGATGGTGCCGCTGACCTCCATGAGATCGCCCAGGTCGAAGTCGGTGGCGAACTCGTCGAGTCGGTCGCCCACGGTGGTGCGCTCGATGAGCACCTGGATGTCGCCGGACCAGTCCCGCAGCACCGCGAACGCGACACCGCCGTACGTGCGGATCCGCAACAGTCGTCCCGCGATTCGCACGCGCGTGCCCTCGGGGGACGCGGCCGCGGCGGCGACCGTGTGGGTCGGGGGATAGGCGACCGGGTAGGCGTCGACGCCCTCGCGGGTCAGGCGCGCGAGCTTGTCCATGCGCACCCGCACCTGCTCGGGTCGGCGCGGCCCCGACGGCTCCGGTGCCATCGCCGCCACCCCGGCGGCGGTCTCGCAGGCGGTGACGACGTCGGGTGCGCTGCCGTCGGCGTGGAGGATTCCCGAGTGGGCCAGCGCCTCCGGCACCGCGGCGCGCGTGCCCGTGTGCGCGGACGGCTGCGTCCGGCGCCCGAAGGTGGGGAGGGTCAGGAAGCCTTCGGCGACGGCGGACGCGATGCCCACGCGGGGCAGGTGCCGGTTGTCGTCGAAGCACAGGTAGCGCGGCGCCCATTCGGGCAGATACTTCACGTTGGAGCGGTACAGCGCCTCGAGTTGCCACCAGCGGGAGAAGAACAGCAGCATCGACCGCCACAACCGCAGGATCGGGCCGGCGCCGATGCGCGCGCCCTCCTCGAAGGTGGACCGGAACACCGCGAAGTTCAGCGAGACCCGGACGACACCGAACTCGTCGGCGCGGGCCGCGAGTTCGGTGACCATGAACTCGACGACGCCGTTGGGGGCGTGCGGGTTCCGACGCATCAGGTCCAGCGAGACACCGTTGGGTCCCCAGGGCACGAGGGAGAGCATCCCGAGCACGCCCCCGTCCTCCCCGATCGCCTCGACCAGCAGGCAGTCGCCGTCGAGCGGGTCGCCGAGTCGGCCGAGCGCCATCGAGAATCCGCGTTCGGTCTCGGTGTCCCGCCAGTTGTCGGCGCGCGAGACGACGTCGGCCATCTCCTGCGGCGCAATGTCGCGGTGGCGGCGGATCCGGGCGGTGACACCCTGCTTGCGTACCCGGTGGACGGCCTGCCGCACCTGCCGCATCTCGCGCCCGTTCAGCGTGAAGTCGCGGGTCTCGAGGATCGCCTCGTCGCCGAGTTGCAGCACCGACAGGCCGCCGCGCTTGTATGCGGTGGCGCCGGCCTCGCTCGCGCCCATCACCGCGGGCGCCCACCCGTACTGCGAGCAGAGCGCGAGCCAGGCGTCCACGGCGTGCGGCCACGCCTCCGGGTTGCCGATCGGGTCACCGCTGGCGAGGCACACGCCGAGTTCGACGCGATACGTCACCGCGGCCTTGCCACTGGGCGCGAACACGACCGCCTTGTCGCGGCGGGTCGCGAAGTAGCCGAGCGAGTCGCCGCCGCCGAAGCCGTCGAGCAGTCCGCGCAGGGCGGACTCGTCGTTTCCGGTCAACGCGTTCGACGCCCGCTGCGACCGGAACAGCACGATCACCGCGGCCAGCAGCGCGAGCGCGCCGAACAGACCCAGAAGTGTGTTCACGAACGCGTGCGGATGCCCGTCGAACTGCTCGTTCTCGACCACGGACAGGGCCGTCACGCGGTTGAGCGCCCACAGGAACCGCTCATTCTTGGGTAGCGTGCCGGGGAACATCTCGACCAGACCCCAGCCGAGCAGGGTGCCGACGGCGAGTCCGGCGACCAGGACGCCGAGTGCCTTCCAGCCCGCGCCGCGTCGGACGTGGGTGTAGAACTCCTTGCGGGACGCGATGAGGATCCCCACGACCACGAGATGGACCACGCAGGCCGCCGCGGCGCTGGCGTTCTTGTCGATCGACGCCTCGAGCGCGTTGACGATCGCGAACAGCACCATGTAGACCGTCAGCAGCCACCAGGCGATGCGTTTGCGGCTCGCCAGCGCCGCGGCCACCAGTCCCAGGACCACCGCCCACGACAGGCTGGTGTCGGGGGCGTCGAAGTAGTAGCTGTCGACGTACACCCGCGGGGTGTGGACGAGGTACCGCAGCGCGGGCGACAGGCTCCACAGAAAGACCAGCACGGAGTACACACCGAGAATCAACCCCGCGATGTGCGGGACCTCGGAGAGGCGCCCACGTTTCGGTGCGACCGGTGTTCCGCGTTCTTCCCGCTTGTCCGCCGCGTCGACCGGGGTTCCGGTGCTCGTGGCCATCGACGTCCTCTCCGTCGGGGAATCGTGTCTGACTCCAGTGTGAGGCGTTCAACGGCCGTTTGGGGGGAAGGAGGAAGATGGAGTCATGTCTGACGCTGTGGACGAAGTGCCGATCCGTGACGAGTCGATCCGGCTGGGTCAGTTCCTCAAACTCGCGAACCTCATCGAATCGGGTGCCGAGGCCAAGGGCGTCATCGCCGACGGCCTCGTGAGCGTCAACGGCGAGGTCGAGGAGCGACGCGGCCGCCAGTTGCGCGACGGCGACGTCGTCGAGATCGGCGGCCTGGCGGCGCGGGTGAGCGCGCCGACCGCCGATTGACAGGACGCGTTCCAGCGCGCGAGGACGGACCGATCACCGGCGGGCGGTGCGTGGGCCCGACCCCGTGAACCTCGGCTGCGTACCGGCGAGAAACGCGTCGAGGCCGATCTGCAGATCCGGGTTGGGGGCGCCGGTCCAGTACCGCTCGAGCTCGTCGTCGATCCCGCCTCGCGCGGTTGCGTCGATCATCTGCTTCGCGGCCCGCTGGGTGATCGAGGACCTCGAGGCGATCGTCTCCGCGAGGACCGACGCGCGGGTGTGCAGGTGGTCCTCGGGTACGACCTCCGCGACGAGGCCCACCCGCAGCGCGGTCTCGGCGTCCATCCGGTCACCGGTGAGCACGAGGTGTTTCGCGGTGGCGGGCCCGAGGGTGCGGACCAGTCGCGTGATCGTCCGGGCCGGGTAGATCACGCCGAGCTTCGCCGGTGTCACTGCGAACTCGGCGTTCTCGGCGGCCACCCGGATGTCGCACGCGAGCGCCAGCTGCGCGCCGCCGCCGATGCAGTATCCGGAGAT
Organism: Prescottella agglutinans; assembly: GCF_004011865.1. Classification (GTDB taxonomy): domain Bacteria; phylum Actinomycetota; class Actinomycetes; order Mycobacteriales; family Mycobacteriaceae; genus Prescottella; species Prescottella agglutinans. The sequence continues at coordinate 182,150 of NZ_RKLP01000011.1, forward strand.
GGCCGCGACCGTCGGTTTGGGGAACGCGGCGAGTGCCTCCTCGGCGTCGGTGACCCGATCCTCCATCCGGACACCGGACTTCCGCGCCGAGCGCAGTTCTCGGATGTCCATACCGGCGCAGAAGTGCGGTCCGGAGCCGGTCACCACCACCACGTCCACGGCAGGATCGTCGGCCAGCCGCGCGAGCCCGGTCGTCAACTCCTCGAGCATCTTTCCGGTGAGGGCGTTGTAGCGGCGCAGATGATCGATCGTGACGACTGCGACGCACTGCTCGATCGTGATGCGGATCCGGCCCGGATCTACGGGCGTACTCACCTTCCCGCCCGGTAGTCCTCGACGAGGAGCTTCTTCTGGACCTTGCCCATCGCGTTGCGGGGCAGGACGTCCACGTCGCGGATCTCGCGGGGACGTTTGTGGATCGACAGGGTTCGGGCGACGAAGTTCGAGAGTTCACGGTGATCGTGGCAGTCGCCGACCACGTAGGCGACGATCCGCTGCCCCAGATCGTCGTCGGGCACGCCGACGACCGCGGCCTCCCGGACGTCGGGGTGGTTCAGCAGGGCCTGCTCCACCTCGCCGGCACCGATCCGGTAGCCGCCCGACTTGATCATGTCGATCGACTCGCGCCCGACTATGCGGTGGAAGCCCTGCTCGTCGACGACGGCGATGTCGCCGGTCTTGAACCATCCGTCGGCGGTCATCGATTCGGCGGTCTTCTCGAAGTTGCCCAGGTACCCGTCGAAGAGGGTCGGGCCCGCGATCTCCAACTGTCCGAGTGTTTCTCCGTCGTGCGGCACCGGGTTGCCGGCCTGGTCCCGCAGCCGGGTCGCCACTCCGCGGAGCGGCAGCCCCACCCAGCCGGGTCGGCGCTCGCCGTCGAACCGGGTGCTGAGCGTGATGACGGTCTCGCTCATTCCGTAGCGTTCGATCGGAGCCGAGCCGGTGAGGGTCCGCATGCGCTCGAAGACGGGCACCGGCAGGGGAGCGCTGCCCGAGACGAGCAGCCGTGCGGAGCCGAGCGCGCGGGCGACCGCCTCGTCGGCGCACACCCGGGACCACACGGTGGGGACGCCGAAGTACAACGAACCATCCGCTGCCGCATACGATTCCGGCGTCGGCCGGACGGTGTGCACGAGGGGGGAGCCGTGCCGGAGCGCGCCCACGACGCCGAGGATGAGTCCGTGCACATGGAACAGCGGAAGCCCGTGGACGAGGGTGTCGTCGGGGCCCCAGTTCCACGCGTCCGCGAGTCCGTCGAGGCCCGCTGCCACGGCCGAGCGGGAGAGCACGACGCCCTTCGGGGCCCCGGTGGTTCCGGAGGTGTACATGATCATGGCCGCGGAGCCGGGAGCGGGCTCGCGGTGCGTCGATCCCGATCGTGCCCGTGAATCGACCAGGACGGAGGGGAGGGTGACGTCCTCCCGGTAGGCGCCGAGCCAGAGCTGTGCGCCCGAGTCCTTCAGGATGTGGTTCCGTTCGGCCGGACCCGAATCCGGTGGCACCGGGACCGCCGGCACCCCCGCCATCAGGCATCCGGTTGCCGCGATCACCGTCTCGATGCTCGCCGTCGCGTCGATGGCAACGCTTGTGGCGCCGGTGATCTCGTCGGCCACGGCTGCCGCCGCTGCGATCAGTTCGGACCTGGTGAGCGCCTCGTCTCCGACGCGGACGGCGTGGCGATCCTCGCCGCCGTTGCCGGAATCGGCGAGCGAGGCCAGCAGCGGTCGAGGCATCAGGGTGGTCATCGGTGGAGGGTCCTTTCTCGAAGTCCCTACCGGACGGTGTCGAATCACGTCCGGTCCGCATTGCGGACCGACGTGCTACATTGTGGTCCGGCTAACGTATAGCGCGCGATGCCCGCCGTCAACCGACGTGTGTGAAAGGTCTTGAATGAACAGTGTTCTCACCGCGCTCCGGGTCTTCGAGGAGGTCGCGGCCGCACAGCCCGTCGGGCTGTCGGAGCTGAGCAAGCGCCTCGACGTCCCCAAGAGCACGGTCCAGCGATGCCTCAAGACCCTCGCGGACGCCGGCTGGTTGCGTCCCGCGACGGGCGACGGTGGACGCTGGGTGATCACCGGTCGGGCCTTCAGCCTGGGCAGTGCGATGTCGGCCGGCGACGATCTGCGCGACGTGGCGCTTCCCGAGCTGAGCCGGTTGCAGGCCGACACCGGCGAGACCGTCCACCTGGCGGTTCCGGACGGCAGTGAGCTGGTGCTGATCGAGCGCCTCGACAGCGCGCACCAGTTGCGGGCATTTCTCCCGTTGGGCACCCGGTTGCCCCTGCACGCGGCGTCCACGGGCAAGGCGTACCTCGCGTCGCTCCCGGACGCCCAGGTCGAGGAGATCCTGACGGCCGAGCTAGCTCCGCTGACCGATCGCACCGTGACCGACCCGGCGGCGCTTCGTCGGGAGATCGCGGAGATCCGCAGCCGCGGATACGCGGTGACCGACCAGGGGCTGCACGACGGGATCGCTGCGGTGGCCGTCGCCCTGCGTGGGCGGGGCGGGGCTGTGCGCGGCTGCTTCAGCGTCTCCGGTCCCGCCTCTCGGCTGACCCCGGATCTCTACCAGGTGTACGGGGAGAAGGCGCTGGTCGTGCGCGACTCGATCGAGCGTTTCCTGTCCTGATCGGACCGACCGTCAGGACTGCGTGCGCTTGCTCCGCGAGCGGTTCTTGCCGGTGGTCTTCGGCCGGGCGTCCTCGGCGCGTTCCTTCTCGGGCTCGTCGTCGGGCAGGGGCTCGAACAGCACCGCGGTGTTGATGGTGGCGAGCTCGCGACTGGCCGCCTCGTAGAGCCCGGTGAGGACCTGCATCGACCGCACCGCGTGGTGCATCTTGGTGGTGATGTCGCTCAGTTCCTCGAGGTTGGAGACGAGCGTCTGGCGCCGCAGTTGCGCGTACCTGTCGGTGATCTCGCGACCCTTCGCGGTGACGGTGAACACGGACGACGTCCCGGACTTCGTCCGTTCCAGTAGACCCATGCTCACCAGCTTGCGCAGGTTGTACTGGAGGTTCGGCAGGTCGTCCCGGTTGGTCAGCTGGGCGATCGTCGCGGTGTCCTTCGATCGCTCCTGCATGCGCACCACGTGCAGCGCGACGACCTCGTTGAATGCCAGGTCGAGGTCGGCGGCGACGCGGATTGCCTGCGTCGCGAACCGTTGGAATCCGCCCTCCACCTGGAGGACTGCGAACTCGAACGCCGTCAGCGCCTCCTCATAGGAGTTCTCCGCGAGATGCCAGTGCCGTCCCGGCGCCAGCGACTCGGGCCTTCCGGGTGACGTGGGGTCGGTGCTGCTCATGTTCTCCGTCGCTGTTCTCTCGGCGTGGACCTGGCGGCGCGGCATCGGAAAACGATACGCGCTGGGGTGCAACGGTATCAGGGCGAATGAAGGCAAACATTGAACTGATTTATAGATCATTCATAAAATTTCTATTGACACTCCACGGACAACTGATACTGTGACTCGCAACACCGCGAGTGTTTCGACTTCTCAGAACGTGCGGCCCCAGCCCGGGCCACTGCACATCCGGCGCAGATCTACGCACCTGACAGCCACACCCCCATCCCAGACCACACGGAGGTCTCGATGACCACTACTTCCCACAGCGGATCGTCCGCCGGGGTCACCCGGCAGTACGCGCCCTACGTCAAGGCCGACTGGGGCTACGCCAACCACTGGTACCCCGCGCTGCTGTCCGACGAGCTCGAGGACGGCACCGTCAAGGGCATCACGATCGGCGGCCACGACATCGCCGTCCGTCGTTCGGCCGGCAAGGCGTACGCGATCTCGGACCGCTGCATGCACCGCGGCGTGAAGCTGTCCGCCAAGCCGATGTGCCTGTCGGAGGGCACCATCACGTGCTGGTACCACGGATTCACGTACGGCCTCGAAGACGGCAGCCTCACCACGATCGTCGGCAATCCCGACGATTCGCTGATCGGCAAGGCCGGCATCCGCACGTACCCCGTCGAAGAGGTCAACGGCATCATCTATGTCTTCGTCGGCGAGGAGGACTACGGCACCCCGCCGCCGCTCAGCAGTGACCTGCCGGCGCGAGTCACCAACGACCCCAACGACAATCCGGTTCCGCACCTGCAGGACGAGGGCATCGTGATCCGCGGCATCCACCGCAAGCTGGTCGGCAACTGGCGCCTCGCCGCCGAGAACGGCCTCGACCCGGGACACCTGCTCGTCCACTGGGACAACCAGATCCTGGTCGCGCTCGACCGGGCGCTGCCGCTCGGCGTCAACGCCCTCACGGATTCGGCCACCGAGGAGATCGACATCCCGGACGGGCCGAAGGGCGTCATGAACCGGTACGACCGCCCGGACCTCTACAAGCCGGTTCTCGACAACCCCAAGGTCAACATGAAGGCGCGCGGCACGGTGCCGCACTACTTCCGCACCTCGCTGTGGGTTCCGGGTGTCCTCATGGTGGAGCACTGGCCGATCACGGACGTCGTCCAGTACGAGTTCTACGTCCCGATCGACGACCACCACCACGAGTACTGGGAGATCATCGCGACGCGGGCGACCACCGACGAGGACATCGCCGAGTTCAACTTCAAGTACGACAACTTCATGCTGCCGCTGGCGCTCGAGGGCTTCAACAACAGCGACGTCTTCGCCCGCGAGGCCACCGAGGAGCACTACACCAGGTTCGACGGCTGGAACAACGAAGTGCTGTGCGACATGGACTACTCCATCGTCGCCTGGCGCAAGATGGCGGCCCGCCACCCGCGTGGCTTCTTCGAGTCGCCCTTCCAGGACGAGGACTGACCATGTCCATCGCCCCGATCGACGCAATTCCGGAGTACGCAGTGACCACGAACGACGTCCACCTGAAGTTCACGGACGGGACGAAGACCATTTCGGTGCCGGCCGGCACCACGATTCTCGAAGCAGCGAACACGGCCGGTGTCCGACTGGTGAGTCAGTGCAAGGTCGGCACCTGCGGAACCTGCGTCGGTCGGGTCGCGTGCGGCGAAGTGATGATGCCCGAGGGCAGGGTCTACTCGCTGCGGCAGGAGGAGATGGCCGCCGGCCATCGACTCCTGTGCCAGTCGCACGCATTCGCGGATTCCGAGGTGGAACTGGACTACCCGGCATCGATGCTGGACGAGTACCCGGTGATCGTCACGACCGCGAAGGTCGCTGCGGTCAGCTGGCTCGGTGAGTCAGTGGTCGAGCTGCAGCTCAAACTCCCCAAGTCGGTGCGGTTTTCGTTCCGTGCGGGTCAGTACGTCCGGATGCAGGTCCCCGGCACCGACGAGTGGCGCTCCTACTCGATGGCGTCGGGGGAACGCGACCGGAAGAAGCTCTCCTTCACGATCAGGGTGCTCCCGTCCGGCGCGATGTCGGACTACCTCAGAAGTAGCGCCGCCGTCGGTGACCATATCGAAATCGAGGGACCGATAGGAGGATTCGGGCTCGCGGACGACGCGGGACCGACCCTGATGATCGCCGGCGGCACCGGGTTGGCCCCGATGCTGTCGATGCTGGAGACACTGCAGACCGCGCGCGACGATCACCCGATCCGCCTCGTCTTCGGCTGCACGCGTGGGGCCGACCTGTTCCACCTCGACGAGCTCGACGCGCGCGGCAGCTTCATGCGTAACCTGGCAGTCCGGGTCGTCGTCGACGAGCCCGGCGACGCACTCGCAGCGATCCCCGACATCCTGGTCGGGAATCCGGTCAGTGTCCTGACCGCCGACGATGTCGCACATCCGCGGACGTCCGCGTACCTGTGCGGGCCGCCGGCGATGCTTCAGGCCGCCGAGCAGCGGCTGCTCGAACTCGGAATGCCGGCGGAACGAATCCACGCCGAGCAGTTCCTTCCCAGCTAGATCGCGATCGAGCTGCGCGGCGACGCGGTTCGACTTCCGAACAGAGGCAAGAGATGAGTATTTCCCGTCTGGGCGCTCTGAGCGTCGACGTCACGGACCTGGAGGCTTGGCGCCGCGTGCTGGTCGACCTCCTGGGTCTGCATGCCCGACCCCGTGAGTCCGATCAGGACCCGCTGTTGATCCGCATCGACGACCACCATCATCGGATCGCGTTGTATCCCGCGGCCGAGGATCGGATCCGGATGATCACGTGGGAGGTCGACAGCCTCGACGAACTCCGCGCGATCGCGGACCGTGTCGGCGCCGAGGGCCTTGCCGTGGAGTGGCTCGCCACGGGTGCGCCGGAGGAGCGGATGGCGGTGGCGGCCTTCCGTTTCGTCGACGCAGACGGGTTCCCGAACGAGGTCTGCTTCGGCCCGACGATCGATCATCTCCCGTTGGCGCAGGGCAGGGTGATCAGCGGTTTCGTCACCGGTGAGCTCGGCCTGGGGCACGTGGTCCTGATGTGCAAGGACTACCCGAAGGCGGTCGACTTCTACACCCGGGTTCTCGGCTTCCGATTGACGGACTACATCGTATGGGACGGTGCGGATGCCACCTTCCTGCACTGCAATCCGCGTCACCACAGCCTGGCTCTGATGAACGAGTGCTTCAGCTTCACGGGCGGGGACTTCAACCACCTGATGCTCGAGGTGGCATCGATCGACGACGTCGGCCGCGCCTACGACATCATCAACGAGGCCGCCATCTCGCTGCAGATGACCTTCGGTCGGCACACCAACGACGGCGTGACGTCCTTCTACCTGCGTACCCCCTCCGGATTCGCCATCGAGATCGGTTACGGCGGCGAGCTCGTCGACTCCGACGGCTGGGAGGTCAAGACCTTCCGCTCGCCGTCCCGCTGGGGCCACGAGCCGCAGAAGGCGGGGTGAACGCGATGTCAGTCGTCTCCTCTCCCTTTACGGACATCCTGGCCGACGAGAATCTCAGCTCCGCCGCGGTGGAGCACTGCCTCGAGCGGATCGGTGCCCGCGACCACGCGATCAAGGCGTGGGCCCACCTGGATCCCGATCTGGCGCTGGAACAGGCCCGGTCCCGTGACGCCGAGCCGCGGCGCTCGGCACTGCACGGGATCCCGTTCGGCCTCAAGGACATCATCGAGACCGGGGACCAGCCGACCGGCTACGGCTCCGAGCTGTGGGAGGGATGGCGTCCGGAGAGGGACGCCGAAGTGGTGCGGCGCCTGCGCCGGGACGGGGCCGTCGTCCTGGGGAAGACGACCACCACCGAGTTCGCCACCTACCGTCCGACGCAGACCCGGAACCCGCACGGGCTGGGGCACACTCCCGGCGGCTCGTCGAGCGGTTCGGCGGCGGCGGTGGCGGACGGTCAGGTGCCGCTGGCTCTCGGCACGCAGACCGCCGGTTCGGTGCTGCGCCCGGGCTCGTTCTGTGGCGTGTTCACCCTGAAACCGACATACGGCCGGTGGCCGTTCGACGGCGTGCTGCCCGTGGCGCTCACCTTCGACACCGTCGGCGGATTCGCTCGCCATCCCGCGTGGCTGGGAGCGCTGGACGTGTCGCTGGCGTCGGACGGAGCACACGCCCCGGACTCGGTGATCCTGCCGGCGCTGCGCGACATGCGGGTGGGCGTGCTGCGCCCGCCGTGGGCGGACCGGGCGACCCACGCCGCCGCGAACATGCTCGAGGAGTTCCGTTCGGGCATGGGCGAAGTGGTGGCTGACATCCGTGACATCGAGGTGCCGGCGGAGCTGGCGGAACTCGACGAGGCACACACCCTCATCATGGCGGCCGAGGCGTCCGCGGCCCTCGCCGAACGCATCCACCGTTCCCATCCGGAACGGATCAGCGACCAGCTGCACGCCTTCCTCCTCGCCGGGCGGACCGCGCCGGCGAGCGAGATCCAGCGGGCGCGTCGCGTACTGCGTTCCGCGCGAGCCTTCGTGGACCGGGCCCTCGCGGACGTCGACCTGCTGCTGACCCTCGCGGCGCCGGGAGAGGCGCCGGCGGGTCTGACCAGCACCGGCGATCCCGTGTTCAACAAGCTGGCCAGCGTGAGCGGCTGTCCCGCAGTCGGTTTGCCCGCCGGGCGAGGCGATTACGGGCTGCCGCTCGGGATCCAGCTCATCGCGCCTGCGCACGCCGACCAGGCGCTGGTGCGGGTGGCGACCAGCCTCACCGACGGCGTCGGACTGGCGGCGCGCCCGGAAGTACCGGAGGAGGACGAACGTGGCTGAGTCGGAGACGACCGTACGACTGCCACTCGACGACACGCGTCGGGAGATGTACGAGCAGGTCTGCTCGAAGCTGGATCCGAACCGGTTCCGTGACCTGTTGGTCGACCTGATCGACATCCACAGCCCGACCGGCCAGGAGCGGGCCGCGTCCGAGTACATGGCCACCCACCTCCGGGACCGGGTCGGGATCGACGCGCGATACCAGGCGGTGTCGGAGCACACCGGCAACGCCGTCGGCGAACTGGCCGGGACGGGCGGAGGAAGCCGCCTGTTGCTGTACGCACCCATCGACACCCACATCGACCCCGAGTCGGACGTCCCGTGGGTGGGGAAATCGTTGCGCCCCGACATGATTCCCGAGGCGAAGGTCGACGGCGACCTCGTGATCGGACTGGGCGCCTCCAACCCGAAGTGCATGGTCGCCGGACTCGCCGAGGTGATGAACGCGGTCGTCGACGCGGACATCCCTCTGGTCGGCGACCTCGCGATCGGATTCGCCGGCGGTGGCATGCCGGTGACGATGAGCAACCGCGACCACGTGGGGATGAGCAGCGGAGTGTTCCACATGCTCACGCACGGCATGATGCCGGACCACGCGATCGTGCTGAAGCCGTGGTGGCGGTGTACCCCGAGGAACCGGGAATGTGCTGGTTCAAGGTGTCCGTGCGCGGCACGTTCGGCTACGCGGGCATCACGCGCGGCACCGACGGTTTCCGCTCGTCGATCGTCCCGGCTGCAACTGTGATCCAGGAGATCGAGCAGTGGCTGCCGGAATACACCGCACGGAACACCTCGGGATCCACCCTGCCCGAGGGCTGGATCTCGGCGGTGCGCTCGGGTAGTCCGGACAAGCCGGCGTTCCCGTCGGCAACCACGGAGATCTACCTCGACGTCCGGGTCAACCCGCGCGTCACGCCCGCCGACGTCCGCCACCAGTTCGCGGAGATGATCGCCGGTGTGCGGCGTCGTCACCCGGACATCGAACTGGACTGGGAGATGTACGGGTCCCTCCCCGGCGGCATGACCGACACCGCGAACTGGATCATCCAGTCCTGTCGCCGCGGGTGGGAGGAGGTCGAGGGCCGGCCGTACGAGACGACCCCGTTGCTCGGTGGTCAGACGGACGGCACGCTCATCCGTCGTCTCGGAATCCCATGTGCCCGAATCGGTTACCCGTGGCCGCCCGCTACCGCCCCCGACGAACTGAACGAGGGGCTGGGCGGCATGGGTGTTGCATCGGTGTCCGACGTGATGACGGCGACCCGGGCGGTCGCCTACGCCGTCGTCGACACCCTCACCCGTACCAGAGAGGAACTCGAACTGTGAAGCGTGTACTCAACATCGTCCCCGTGCCGGTCCCTCCGGAGGCATTGGACGCGTTCGCATCCCAGCTCTCCGGTGACTTCGTGCACCCGGCGTTCGAGAACGTCTTCGTGTCGGCCCGGGCGGGCGGCGGTGCGCTCGACAGCGCGTACGAGACCACCCTCGCGGACGCCTTCGTGCTCGACGCCGGATGCCGGGCGGAGGAGCAGGGATACGCCGGCGTGTGCGTCAACTCGATGAGCGATTCGGCGCTCGCGGCCCTGCGGTCCCGGTTGACCATCCCGGTCGTCGCACCGAGTCAGGCCACGATGCTGCTCGCGTGCCTGCTCGGCAAGCGGTTCTCGGTCGTGACGATGTGGCCGCAGTGGCACGAGCTGTACCACAAGGCCGCCCGCGAGAACGGGATCACCGCGCGCCTGGCGTCGGTTCGTGACATCGGTGTGCGCCCCGACGCCGCCGAATTGCTGGCAGGCAAGGAGGAATTCGTCTTCGCCGCGCTCGAACGTGAGGCCCGCGCGGCGGTGGAGGAGGACGGCGCCGATGTGATCGTCCTGGGCTCGACGACGATGCACCAGAGTCACGCCTACCTGTCGTCCGTGCTCGACGTTCCCGTGCTCAATCCCGGTGTCGTGGCCTACAAGATGTGCGAGATGCTCGTGCAGACCGGCCTCGCGCACAGCAAGCGCGCCTACCCCTCGCCCGAGCGACCGCAGGACGACCTCCTGTCGGCCGTGGCGTCCGTCTTCCAGAACTAGGAGTCGAGATGACGACCGTGATCAATCCCGAGATCGGGAAGACCCTGCGGACCGGGTCCTTCGACACCAACTACCACGACGTCGGTACGGGTGATCCCGTGCTGCTGCTGCACGGGTCGGGCGCGGGCGTGTCGGCCTGGGCCAACTGGCGTGGGCTGATTCCAGTTCTCGCAGAGAACTTCCGCGTGATCGCACCGGATCTGGTCGGGTTCGGGTACACGTCGCTGCCGGAGCCGGCGCGGTTCGAGATCTTCGATACCTGGATCGACCAGATCCTGGCGCTGCTCGACGCGTTGGACATCCCGAAGGTGCACGTGGTGGGCAACTCCTTCGGTGGCGGTCTGGCGCTGCACCTCGCGACGCGGTTCCCGGACCGGCTCGGCCGTATCGTCCTGATGGGGGCCGGCGGCGTGAAGTTCGACTTCACCCCGGAACTCGATGCGCTGTGGGGTTACACGCCGTCCGTCGAGAACATGAAGAAGATCATGGACATCATGGCGTACGACCGGTCGCTGGTCACGGACGAACTCGCCGAGCTGCGGTACCGCGCGACGATCCGGCCCGGCGCCCAGGAGGCGTTCGAGCAGGTCTTCCCGGAGCCGCGGCAGCGCCATCTCGACGCCCAGATCGTGCCGGACGAGGACCTCTCGCGGATCGAGCACGAGGTGCTGATCCTGCACGGCCGCGAGGACCGGGTGGTCCCCGTGGCGGCGTCGCAGCACATGTTCGACACCATCCCCAACTCGCAGTTGCACGTGTTCGGCAAGTGTGGGCACTGGACGCAGATCGAACACGCGGCGCGCTTCCAGCAGCTCGTGAGCCAGTTCCTCGGCGAGGCGCTCGTGTCGGGGGAGGGGCGGTGAGCCGCAGTGGGTTAACCCGCGGATCCGCGGGGGATCCGATGCGGGTCGCGATCGTCGGCGCCGGCGTTGCGGGCTTGTCCTCGGCGAAGGTGCTCGACCAGTTCGGCTTCGACGTCACTGTGTACGACCGAACACCGGACGTGGGCGGGGTGTGGAGCGTCACGCGGCGTTACCCGGGGGTGACGACGCAGAACAACAAGGGCACCTACGCCTTCTCGGACTACCCGATGCCACGCGACTATCCCGAGTGGCCCACCGGCGAACAGGTGCAGCAGTACCTGGCCGGGTACGCCGAGCATTTCGGGCTGAAGTCGCACCTGCGCCTGGGCACCGAGGTGACCGCCGCCGTCCAGGACGCGGACACCGGGACCTGGACGGTGACGACCCGCGAGGTCGAGTCCGGCCGGGTCGACGAGCAGCAGTACGACCGGCTCGTGATCGCGAACGGCATCTTCTGCGACCCGTTCGTGCCTCCGTATCGCGGTGTCGAGGATTACGAGCGGGCGGGTGGACGACTGTGTGCCGCATCCGACTTCCACGAGCTCGAGGACGCAGCGGACAAGAACGTGCTGGTCGTGGGCTACGGAAAGTCCGCCTGCGACGTTGCCGAGGCGCTCAGCGAGGTCTCCGCTTCCACGACGGTGGTCGCCCGCGAAGTCACGTGGAAGATGCCGCGCAAGCTCGGAAACATTCTGAACTACAAGTACATTCTGCTCACCCGGCTGAGTGAGGGGCTCTTCGAACACATCGACCAGCGTGGATTCGGGCGATTCCTCACCGGTCCCGGCCGGTTCCTGCGCAACGGTCTGCTCGGCGCCGTCCAGTCCGTCGCGCAGAGGCAGTTGCTCCTCGACCGGGTCGGGCTGGTGCCGGAGGGATCGTTCGAGCGAATCGTCCGACACGCGGTGAGCCTGGCGACCGAACAGTTCTACGAGAAAGTGGCGGACGGCACGATCGGTGTCCGACGAGGGACCGTCATCTCCGCGCTGCACGAGAAGGACGGCAAGCCGGTTGCCGAGCTCAGCGACGGCACCGTGGTGCCGGCGGATGTCATCGTGTGCGCCACCGGATTCCAGCAACGCGTACCGTTCGTGACCGACGCGATGCAGGACCGTCTCACCGACGACGAGGGCAACTTCCAGCTGTACCGGCAGATTCTGCCGCTCGACGTGCCGAACCTGTACTTCGTCGGCTACGGCTCGTCGCTGTTCAGCCCGCTCAGCGCCGAGGCCGCCGCGCTGTGGGCGGCCGATCACATGCTCGGTGGCACGCAGTTGCCGCCACTCGAGGAGCGGCGCGCCTTCGTGCGGACCCGGTTGGACTGGATGATCGAACGCAGCGAGGGCAAGCCCGCCCGCGGCACGAACATCATCCCGTTCTCGCTGCGGCAGGTCGACGAGGTGCTCGACGAGATCGACGCGAACGTCGGACCGCTGACCCGACTGTCGCAGTGGTTCCTGCCCGCACGTCCCGCGTCCTACAGGCACTCGACCCGGGTGCTGCTGCGCCGCCACGGTAAGGCCGGCCGGTAGCGCTTCCCGGACGGGGCCGGCGGATCGATCCGTCGGCCCCGCTGCCTGCCCGCCGCACGTCGGCCACCGGGCATACTGATGTTCGACGGCGTTCTCGACGGCGAGAATGACACTCCCCGGGCGGACGGAGGAGAACAGCATGGCCGAGATGACCGTGATGTCGGGTGCGCTGACGGTCGCCCTGTCCCGCGGGGAGAAGATCGCGGCCCTTCGTGGTGACGTCCGCATACCGACGTCGCAGGTTCGTGACGTCGACGTCGTCGCCGACGCGTTCACGAACATCCGCGGCTGGCGTGCGCCCGGCCTGGCGATCCCCGGCCGGGTTCGGATCGGCACGTGGCGGGGCGGGGGACTGCGGACGTTCGTCGTCGCCCACCGCGGCGTGCCGGCCGTGCGGGTGCACACCGTCGGCACCGCGGCCGGTGCCGACGTCGACCAGGTGATCGTCACCAGCGCGGACGCGACCGCGGCCGCGCAGCGCATCCGGGATGCGCTGTCGGCGGACCGCCCCGAGTTCACCGAGCGCGAGGTGACCTTCGAATCCGGCGATCGCACCACGCTGTCCGGCACGCTCGCGGTGCCCAGCGGCGGGGCGTCCGGGCCGGCGGCGGTGATCGTGGGCGGGTCCGGCGAGATCGATCGGGACGGCGACCACGCCCGGATGCCGATCGGGATCAGTCGGGCCGTCGCGCACGCCCTGGCGCGGAACGGGGTGGCGTCGCTGCGGTACGACAAGCGCGGCGTCGGGGCGTCGGACGGTGACTTCATGACCGCGGGTCTCGGTGACAACGTGGAGGACGCCGCTGCCGCCGTCGAATGGCTGGGCACGACAGGGGGATTCGCGCGCGATGCGCTGGCGGTGATCGGACACAGCGAGGGTGCGTGTCTGGCGATGGCCCTCGGTGCCGGCGGCGGCGCACCGGCGGCGGTGGTGCTGCTGGCGGGGCCCGCGGTGACCGGGCGGGAGGTGCTGCTGTGGCAGACGGGCAAGGCGGCCGACGGACTGCCGGCCGCGGTGCGGTCGGTCCTGCGCGTGCTGCGGATCGACGTGCCGGCGAGGCAGCGGAAGGCGTTCGACAGGCTCGCGCGCAGCGAGACCGACGTCGCGCGACTGGGCACCCGGAAGGTGAACGCGCGGTGGTTCCGGGAATTCCTCGAGTTCGATCCGAAACCGCTTCTGCGGGAGAACTACTCGCCGGTCCTCGCGATCACCGGAGCGAAGGACATTCAGGTGGATCCGGACGATCTCGCGGCCATCGCCGCCCTCGTCCCCGGTGACGTCGACACCGTGCGGGTGCCGGATCTGACGCACCTGCTCCGCCGGGATCCGAACCCGCCGTCGCTGGGCGCCTACCGAAAACTCGTGCGCGATCCGGTGGACGCCGAGGTGCTGTCGCTGGTGGCCGACTGGACCGCCGGCCACCTGCCCAGGCGCTGACGCACCCGTGCGCCTTTCTGGTGGTGCCGGCTACCAGAAAGGCGCACGGGCGGCGAAGCCGCCTACCGGACGACGACGCCGTCGTCGTCGCTGTAGACCGTCTCGCCCGGGTTGAAGGTGACGCCGCCGAAGGAGACGGGCACGTTCTTCTCGCCAGAACCGGTCTGGGTGCTCTTGCGCGGGTTGGTGCCGAGCGCCTTGATGCCGATGTCGAGGGTGCGCAGGATCGCCGAGTCGCGCACCGCGCCGTTGACGATGACGCCGGCCCAGCCGTTGGAGACGCCGCGTCCGGCGATGATGTCGCCGACCAGGGCCGTGTGCACACTCGCGTCGCCGTCGACGACCAGGACGCCGCCGTTGCCGGGCTCGCTGAGGGTCTGCTTGACCAGCAGGTTGTCCTGGAAGCACTTGATGGTGGTGATCGGGCCGGAGAAGGCCGCCCGCGCCCCGAACTGGATGAACTGGGTGTCGCAGCTACGGATGTCCGGGCCGATCTCGTCGGCCAGATCGGCGGTCGCCACCGGCTCGCTCATGGTTACTTCCCTTCGTCGGTTCACCGCCACCTTAGTTGACCGGTCGGTAACTTGGCTGGTCAGCTGCGTCCGTGACGCCGCTCGTAGTCGTCGCGGATCCGATCCGCCCGCCGCTGCGCCTTCTCGGCGACCAGGTCGGGGTCGAGCCCGTGGCTCTGCAACCGGTGCCGGCGGTACACCTGCATCAGCGCGATGGCGAAGTACACCAGCGGGATGAACAGCAGCGCCATCATCGCCAGCGGAATCCACACCGGGCCGGGGATGAACAGGAACAGCGCCAGGATCGGCAGCACCGGCACCGTGAACCGGATCAGGTAGCGAACCGAGGCGCCGGGGCCTACCAGGTCGTTGCGGACCCAGTCCTGCAGCGAGTCCGGCAGCGTCCGCCCGAACTGGTAGCCCACGTACTGCCCGAGGGTGGGGCGCTGAGATGCCGACATGGGTCCAGGGTAGAGCGGGTGCCGGTGGGACGATCCGCAGGTACCGGACCGAATCTTTGCTACGGTCGCCGTGGGCGCCGTGCGGCATCGACAATCGAAGCGCGACAGGAGGATCCGTGCAGAATAGTCTCGCCGTGGACACCGCCGATCCGGGACTGAGTGTGTGCCTGGCACCGGTCGCCGCCTGGCCGCTGACGGATGCGCTGGCGATGCTCGGGAGGATCGGTGCCCGCCGGTTCGGTGTCCTCGCCCCCACCCTGGCGGTCGAGGGTCCGACGCGCCGCTCGTGACGATCGCCGCGAGCGGCCTGTCGCTCGAGTACATCGCCGGCGGTGCCCGCGCGATGCAGGACAGCGACGACGGCTGGGACGACACCTTCCGGCACCTGCGCCGCGCCGTCGACATCGCCGCGGAGAACGCTGTTCCGACGGTCTGTTTCACGTCCAGTGGATCGGATGCCTTGTCCTGGGAGGACGCGGCGAACCGGGCCGTCGATCGCTTGACGCGGACCCGGAGGCGGCGCTGGGACGGGGCCTGGCGTGGATGCGCTCGAATGTGTCGGGGCTCAGCCGTACAGCTCGGTGATCCGATCCGAGAAGTTGTCGACCACCTTCTTGCGCTTGAGCTTCATGCTGGGGGTGATCTCGCCGTTCTCGACGGTCAGTTCGCGCTCGAGGATGGTGAATCGTTTGACCTGCTCCCAGCGGTTGAGGCCCGCGTTGAGCTGGTCGACGTAGGCGCTCATCATCGCGACCGTGGGCCCGGCCGTCGCGATCTCGCGCAGCGGCCGGTCGCCCATGCCGTTCTCGACGGCCCACTCCGCGATGGCCTCGCCGTCGAGGCTGATGAGTGCGACGCAGTACGACTTGCCCTCGCCGCTCACGATGATCTCCCCGACGTACGGGCAGATGCCCTTGAACGTCGCCGAAATCGCGGACGGTGCCACGTACTTGCCGTTGGACGTCTTGAACATGTCCTTCTTGCGGTCGGTGATCCGCAGGAAGCCGTCGGCGTCGATCGTGCCGATGTCGCCGGTACGGAACCAGCCGTCGGCGTCGAGCGACTCGGCGGTGGCCTCCGGGTTGTGGTGGTAGCCGCTCATCACGCCGGGACCCTTGATCAGGATCTCGCCGTCCTCGGCGATCCTGACGTCGGTACCGGGAATGGGCCAGCCGACGGTCCCGAACCGGTAGGCGGACGGTCGGTTCACGAGCGACGCGGCGCTCGTCTCGGATAGCCCGTAGCCCTCGAGGACGATGATGCCGACCGCGTCGAACCACTGCGCCACATCGCGATCCAACGCCGCGGAGCCGGAGATGAAGAACTTCAGCCGGCCGCCGAACCGTTCCCGGATCGTCTTGAACACCAGGCGGTCGGCGACGGCATGCTGAGCCTTCTGCATGCGCGACAGCGGCTTTCCGGCCTGGCGCGCCTTCGATGCGGCCAGCCCCACGCCCATGGCCCAGTCGAAGATCTTCTTCTTCGCGCCGCCCTCGGCCTCCACCGTCCCGACGATCCGGGCGTGTGCCTTCTCGAAGATCCGCGGCGCCGCGCCCATGAACGTCGGCTTCACGACGGCCAGGTTGTCGACGATCTTGTCGACCCGCCCGTCCACCGCGGTCGCGAACCCGATCTGCAGCGGCAGCGTCAGCAGTACCTTGCCGAAGACGTGCGACAGCGGCAGCCACAGGTACTGCAGGTCGTCGGCCTCGAGGATGCCGGTGGCGTCGATCGCCGCCGCCTCGTATGTCCACGCCGAGTGCGGCAGCCGCACACCTTTGGGCCGGCCGGTCGTGCCCGACGTGTAGATCAGGGTCGCCAGGCTGTCCGGGGAGATCCCGGCGATGCGCTCGTCGACGGCGCCGGGGCGTTCGGCGAGCAGTCGCTCGCCCAGCCGCTCGAGCTCGTCGAAACCGACCACCCACTCGTCGTCCGGGGCGGTGCCGTGGACCAACACCACGCGCTGCACGTCGGGCAGTTCCTCGCGGTGTTCGCGGAGCTTGGCCAGCTGGGCCTCGTCCTCGGCGACGACGACGCGGCTGCCCGAGTTCGAAATGATGAACGCGACGTCGGACGCGGTCGTCGAGGGGTAGACGGTGGTGGTCGCAGCGCCGGCGCACATCACCGCGAGGTCGGCGAGCACCCACTCGTACCGGGTGGCCGACGCCAGCGCGACGCGCTGCTCGGCTTCGACGCCGAGCGCGATCAGGCCCGCCGCCAGCGTGCGGACCCGTCGGCCCACCTCGGACCACGTGACACTGGTCCACATGTCCCCGTTGGGGTACCGAAATGCTTCGGAATGTGGTGTCGCGGCCACCCGGTCGACGAACAGCTGAGCAACCGACGGCGCCCGCTCCTCGATCTTGGACCAGTCCACGACCTCGTCTGACGCTCGTGAAGCTGTCATGGTTCCGAGTTTAGGAACCCCGCCGCAACCCCTGAACGGGAATTCACGGCACGGTTCGGTCTCGAAAGCGTGACGTGAATTCCCGTTCGGGTGGTGGTCAGCGGACGTCGCGGCGCCGCAGCGCGGCGAGCCCGCCGACGACGAGCGCCGCCGCGATCGCCAGCAGCCACACCACCGGCGCGGCCTGGAACTCGCCGCCGGGCAGCCGCGGCAGGTGCAGGAACGGCACGAGGTCGAGCAGCGGCTGGGGGAGGTCGGCGACCATGCCGAACACGTACAGTGCCATCATCGCGCCGAAGACGCCCCACGCGGCGGGGGCGAAGCGCGGCATCAGTCCGAACATGGCGACGGCGATCCCGGCCAACAGCCACACGCCGGGCAGCTGCACCAGCGCGGCGCCGAGGATGCGCGGCACCTGTCCGCCGACGTCGTCGATCGACGTCCCGTACGCGAATCCGGCGACGAGGCCGGCGACCGCGAGCGCGACAGCCGGGCCGACGAGCGCGAACAGGATGTGGCTCATCGCCCAGCGTCGGCGACCGACCGACGCGGCCAGCACCGACTCGGCGCGGCCGGACTCCTCCTCGTCGTGCAGTTGCAGCACCGCGGAGATCGAGTACGCGCCGGCGAGAAGCCCGAAGATGGTGAACGCCAGCGCGAGGAACGAGTCCTCGATCGCCTGCGTGCCGCCCAGGCGGGCCAGTGCCTCGGTGACGGCCGTGCTGCTGCCCAGCTGATCGCTGACACCGTGTGCGGCGCCGCCCATCACGAGCGCGAACACCGTCAGTCCCACGGTCCACGCGATCAGGAGTCCGCGTTGCGAGCGCCACGCCAGTCCGACCGGCCCGGACAGGGACGGCGGCGACGTCGCCGGTCCGGGGCGTTCGGCGATCAGGCCGGCGCCCAGGTCGCGGCGCGCGAGCAGGCGGTAGGCGACGGCGACGAGCACGACGGTGGTGATCGCCGGGAGCAGCAGCACCCACCAGCGTTCGTCGGCGTACGGGCGCACCTGCTGCGCCCAGCCGATCGGCGACAGCCACGACAGCGTCCCCGATCCGGCGTCGCCCACGGCGCGGAGCAGGAAGGCGACCGCGAGCACCGCGAACGCGAGGCCGCGGGCCAGACGAGCACCGGTGCTCAGCTGAGCGGTGACCGCGGCGACGCCGGCGAACACGGCACCGGCGCCGGCCACGGCCGCACCGAACGCGACCGCACCGGAACCGCCGATGCCGATCGAGATCAGCCCGACGGTCCCCAGGACGGCGCTGATCGCGGTCCCGATCCCGGCCACCAGCAGCGCGGCGGTGAGTCCCGCGTACCGGCCGACCGCGGTCGACTCGAGCAGTTCGGTGCGGCCGGTCTCCTCCTCGGTCCGGGTGTGCCGGACCACGGTCAGGATGACGGCGACCGCCAGGAACGTGAACAGGTAGCCGGCACGCCACGTCGTCAACGCGCCCACACTGGAGCCGAAGATCGGCCCCACCAAGGCGATTTCGGATTTCAGGGTCGCGGTGGAGGCCGCGAAGGCGTCGAGCTGACTCTGGGTGGTGTACAGACCCATGATCGCCTTGCCGTAGACGATCGGCAGCAGACCGATGGTGATCGACCACAGCGGCAGGATCACCCGGTCGCGCCGCAGGGCCAGGCGCAGCAGCGCCCCGGTACCGGTGAGGGTGGAAGACGCCGACACCGCCGGGTGGGCGGCGGTCGGCGCCGCGGTGGTGGTCATACCCGCACCTCCTCCGAGAGTTCGTAGTGCCGCAGGAACAGTTCCTCGAGGGTCGGCGGCGTGCTGACGAGGCTGCGCACACCGGTGTCGCCGAGCGTGCGGATCAGCGCGCCGAGGCTGCCTGCGTCCACCTGACAGTGCAGCGTGCTGCCGTCGATCCGGAGGTCCTCGACGCCCGGAATCCGGCTGAGATCGCCTGGGTCTCCGGTGAGTTCGGCTGTGATCGACGTGCGGCTGAGGTGGCGCATCGACGCGATGGAACCGCTCTCGACCGCCTTCCCGGCCCGGATGATGGTGACCTTCTCGCACAGCGCCTCCACCTCGGAGAGGATGTGGCTCGACAGCAGCACCGTCACGCCGCGGGCGCCGGCCTCTGCGATGCAGTCACGGAACACCTTCTCCATCAACGGATCCAGGCCCGACGTGGGCTCGTCCAGCAGGAGCAGCCGGGCGCGCGACGAGAAGGCCGAGATCACCGCGACCTTCTGCCGGTTGCCCTTCGAGTACGAGCGCGCCTTCTTGTGCGGGTCGAGGTCGAACCGTTCGATCAGGTCGGCGCGCCGATCCGGGTCGAGTCCGCCACGCATCCGGGCCAGCAGATCGATGGTCTCCCCGCCGGTCAGCGACGGCCACAGCGTCACGTCGCCCGGCACGTACGCGACGTCGCGGTGCAGGTCGACGGCGTCGCGCCACGCGTCGCGGCCGAAGACCGTCGCGGTGCCGCCGTTCGCGCGCAGCAGACCGAGCAGCACCCGGATCGTAGTGGACTTGCCGGCGCCGTTGGGGCCGAGGAATCCGTGGACCTCGCCCTCGCCGACCGTCAGGTCCAGGCCGTCGAGCGCGCGCGTGGACCCGAACGTCTTCTCCAGCTTCTCGACTTCGATGATCGTGGTCATGCCCTCTCCTCGGAAGGTGGGTGGTGGGCTCCTCGTGGAACTGAAGGGACCCTTTGTGCGCCGCCGGCGGTCGAAGGGTCCCTTCAGCTGTCGCCGGCGTAGGCGTCGAGCATCGCCGAATCGGTGAAAAGCCCCTCGGTGTAGACCTCGAGGGCGGGGAGCATGATCTCGTCGGTCATCTCCCGGATCACGCGGGCGTAGTCGACGGAGCCGTCGGAGTCGGCGTGCATCTGCAGGTACAGCAGCGTCGCGCCGAGGCTGTTCGTCGCGAGGTACCGGGCACGCGCGGACGGGTCGCGACTCGGCCGCACCCGTCCCTCGACGACGGCGGCCGCGAGGTACTCCTCGACCCCGGCGACCATGTGCTCGAACAGTGAGACGGCCAGTTCGCCGCCGGCCTGGAAGGACCGCACCAGGTACGCGACCAGCGGCGCATACTGCTCGACCTCGCTCAGGGACTCGAGCATCCGGGCCGGGTTCTGTGTGGTGAGCACCGCGCGCTTCTCGGTGGCGATGATTCCGAGGACGTGCTCGTCGCACACCGCCCGCAGGCCCTGCTTGGACCCGAAGTGATGGTTCACCAGCCCGGGGGAGACACCCGCCGCCGTCGCGACCGCGCGCACGCCGGCCCCGAAACCCTGCTCTCCGAACACGCGGATCGCGGCCTCGCGGATCCGGGCCCGGGTGTTCAGGTCCCGCTCGGCGGGTACCGCCATGGCTGAACGCATGTTCAAAACGCTACGCGCGCGTTCAATGCAGCGACAGGGTCGCGGGCCCGTCCTTACGGCATCTTGACGGTGGCACCGGTGCAGGCGGGTGCTGGTCGTGCAGTCAGAACCGCACGGTGAACACCACGTGCCGGACGTCGCGGGATGCGCGCTCGAAGAAGTCCGCCACTTCCTGCAGCCAACCCCAGGCATATGCGCGCTCGTCCGCGCCGTACTCGGGGTTGCGATCGTCGAGCGGCATCGCGTCGTAGCCCGCACCGAACTCGGATTCGGTGATGCCGGCCAGATACGCGGCGACCTCGGCGACCCGGTCGGGCGTCAGGTAGGTGATCAGTTGGTCGTCGGTGTCCGTGTTGAGGTCCTCGTCTCCCAGGATCACGCCGTACGCCGGCCAATGCTCGGGCGCGCGCTGGTACCCGGCGCTGGAGAGGGCGCACAGGATCGGGTCCCACGCCTTGTCCGTGTCGCACGAGAACTCCGCGCGCCCAGTCTCCTCGATGTCCTGCGCCACCGCGCCGAGTCTGCCGTCGTCGCCACGCGCGTCGAGAAGTTCCGCTGCCACGCGGTCGGAAAGCGCGAAATGCACCCCAAGTTCCATGGCGTCACGTTAACCGTCCGCCCTGCTCGACTGTTCAACTGTCGCAAGGGGATCTCGACGGCGAAACCGGCACGAGGATTTCGGCCCCATCAAACGCTCGACTGTGTTAGCTTCCCGAACGAATGGGCCCGTGATCCGGGTCACTGCACAGTGAGGATGGACCTACGTGACGCTGAACATCGCCGACCTGTACGAAGCCGTCACGGACGCGATTCCCGATCGGGTACCGGTGGTGTGCGGGGACGAGCGTCGCAGCTATGCCGAGCTGGACCGGCGGGCCAATCAGCTCGCGCACCACCTCGAGTCGGTCGGGGTACGGCCGGGCCAACACGTCGCGATCCACATGCGCAACCGCATGGAGTACGTCGAGGCGCTGCTGGCGTGCCTGAAGATCCGGGCCGTTCCCATCAACGTCAACTTCCGCTACACCGACGCCGAACTGGTGTACCTGTACACGAACTCCGACAGCGTCGCGCTGATCGTCGAGAACGAGTACCTCGAGCCCGCCGGGGCCGCGCTGCCGCACGCCCCCGGGATGGGGCACGTCCTCGTCGTCGGGGAGCACGAGGGGCTGCCCGACGGCTACGGCGGCGTGACGGTCGCCGACTACGAGGACGCCCTCGCGGCGCAGCCCGACACCCGCGGCTTCGGGCCGCGCAGCGCGGACGACCACTTCGTGATCTACACCGGCGGCACCACGGGCATGCCGAAGGGCGTCGTGTGGCGGCACGAGGACTTCTACTACGCGGCCCTGTCCGGCGGGAACATCGGTGGCGCGCCCCGACATTCGGTCGAGGAGGTGGTGGCCGGCGCCGTCGCCAACACCGAACCGCAGGTGTACCTGCTGATTCCGCCGCTCATGCACGGCGCGGCCATCTACTCGCTGCTCACCGCCTTCTTCATGGGTGCCCCGCGTGTGCTCACCCGCACCTTCGACCCCGTCGAGGTGCTGCGCCTGATCGAGGCCGAGAAGATCACCGGCATCACGGTGGTCGGCGACGCCATCGCGCGGCCCATCGCCGAGGCGATCCGCGAGCACGGCGACCGGTACGACCTGAGTTCGCTGAAGCTCATGGGTTCCGGTGGCGCGCTGTTCTCGCCGAAGCTCAAGGACGAACTGCGCGAGATGGTTCCGGGCCTGGTCATCAAGGACGCCTTCGGGGCGTCGGAGACCGGCAACGACGGCATCGTGGAGTTCGGCGACGACGGCACCAAGCGAATCCGGTCCAACCCCAACATGATTCTCGTGGACGAGCAGTTCCGGCCGATCCTGCCGGGCTCGGACGAGGTCGGGTTCCTCGCCCGCAAGGGGCACGTACCGGTCGCCTACTACAACGACGCGGCCAAGACCGCCGCGACGTTCCCCGTGATCGACGGGGTGCGGACGGCAGTCCTCGGCGACATGGGGCGGATGGAGGCGGACGGCACCATCCTGCTGCTCGGTCGCGGCTCGACGTGCATCAACTCCGGTGGCGAGAAGGTGTATCCGGAGGAGGTGGAGCAGGCGCTCAAGACGCACCCGGCGGTGCTGGACGCGCTGGTCGCCGGGGCGCCCGACATCCGGTTCGGCGAGAAGGTGGCCGCGGTGGTGCAGTTGCGGCCCGGATTCGACGACGCCGACACCGCCGAGATCGCCGAGCACTGCCGCACCCAGGTCGCGGGCTACAAGATCCCGCGGTCGGTGGTCGTGGCCCCGGCGATCCGCCGGTCCCCGAGCGGCAAGGCCGACTACCGCTGGGCGAAGGAGGTCGTCGCGGCCGTCTGACCGGGACGGTCCGCCTCCTCGAACGGGCACGATGTGGACAAGCGTCCAATTGTTTGTTGAAATGAGTCGCTTCGAGCGCATCTGGACCTCGCCTCGGCAGCCATTGTTTCCGTAGCCCACTGGAGGAACGAGTTGCGCAGAACGGCGGCAGCGCTCGACGCCATCGGGGATTGCAGTGCGCCCCTGACCAGTTCCGCCGTCTAGCCGTCCGCTTCCTCCCCGGTGGCGGCGGCTCGGTCGCCCGCCCGCCACCGGGCAACCACGAAGGTGTGTTCCATGCGTTCTGTTCTGCGGCAGCTGCTCGCGCTGCTGGCCTTGGTCGCGTCGATCGTCGCGGCGTCGACGGCGATCGCCCATGCGGAGACCGCGGCGGGCGGGATCGGCATCCAGCTGCTGGAGCCCTCCTTCAACCCGGACTTCGAGCAGTGGGAGACCGAGATCGGCGGCCCGGTCCAGCCCGGCGACACCATCACGGGATGGATCCGGATCTCGAACGGCGGCACCACGGCACAGACGGTCGAGGTCTATCCCGGTGCGGCGTCGATGAGGAACGGCCACTTCACGGTCGAGGATCCCGGCAGCAGCAACCGGCTCACGTCGTGGACGACTGTGGACAAGCGGACGGTGGCGCTGGCGGCCGGGCGCTACGCCGATGTGAAGGTGACCGTTCGGATTCCGGCGGACGCGCCCACGGGGGACCGGTACGCGGTGATCTTGGCGCAGCCCGCCACCGGTGACGGCGGCGGAGTGTCCACCGCGCCGCGGGTCGGCGTCCGCCTGCATCCGACGGTGAAGCCGCCGAACGGGCGCACCGCGGACTTCGTGATCAACGGTCTGACCGCGGAACGCGACTCCGACGGCCAGGCGGTCGTCGTCGCCGACGTCCGCAACACGGGCACCTGGGCGGTCGAGATCGAGGGCGCGCTCACCCTCTCCGGCGGCAGCATCGTCGGCCCGGTGGACGCCGACGCCACGGTGGTCGCCGCCGGTGGCGGTGGAAAGGTGCGTTTCCGGATCCCCGACAGCGCCGACCTGCCGGCCGGACCGTGGCAGGCGAGCGTCGCGCTCCACAGTGCCTCGCTCGAGCGCAAGTACGCCGGCGACGTCACGTTCCCGAACGTCGCGAGCAGCGGTTCCCTCGGCAGCCTCGGATCGTCCTCGATGCCGTGGTCGTCGCTCACGGGCGGCTCCGCCCGATAGTCCGTTCGCGCCACCGACCCCGACACGTTCTCCCAGGACGTGGATCGGATCGTGATCCCGATGACGGGGACCACCGTGCGGGGTAGGTTGTGTGTAACTCGAAATCTACTCACCAGTAGGAGTACGAAACATGCCTGCTCCGTCCGCGGCGACATTCGCCCGCCTCGCCGACCTCGTCGCCATCCCCGACGCGGCGAACCGTCCGACGCGCCCGGTGGTCGAGGCCTTCACCGGGCGTGAACTCGCGACCGTCCCGGTCGGCACCGCGGCCGACGCGATCGCGGCGGTCGAGCGGGCCCGCGTGGCCCAGAAGGCGTGGGAGCAGCGGTCCCCGGCGGAACGCGCCCAGATCTTCCTGCGCTACCGGGACCTGGTCCTCGAGCACCGCGACGCGCTGATGGACATGGCGCAGGCCGAGACCGGCAAGTCCCGGGCTTCCGCGCAGGAGGAGGTCCTCGACATCGCGATGACCTCCCGCTACTACGCGCGGTTGGCCCCGAAGCTGCTGCGCCCCAAGCGTGTCCAGGGCATGCTGCCCGGGCTGACCAAGACCGTCGTCCGACACCACGCGAAGGGCGTCGTCGGTGTCATCTCGCCGTGGAACTACCCGATGACGCTCGCGGTGTCCGACGCGATCGCGGCGCTGCTCGCCGGCAACGCCGTCGTGATCAAGCCGGACAGCCAGACCCCGTACTGCGCGCTTGCGTGCGTCGAGCTGCTGTACCAGGCGGGCCTGCCGCGGGACCTGTTCGCTGTCGTGCCCGGGCCCGGCTCCGTGGTCGGCACCGCGCTCGTCGAGCACACCGACTACCTGATGTTCACCGGTTCCACCGCCACCGGGCGGCTGCTGGCCGAGCAGGCCGGCCGCCGCCTGATCGGGTTCTCCGCCGAGCTGGGCGGCAAGAACCCGATGATCGTCGCGGCCGGGGCGAACCTCCGCGAGGTCAGCGACGCCGCCGTGCGCGCGTGCTTCTCGAACTCCGGCCAGCTGTGCATCTCGGTGGAGCGCATCTACGTCGAGGAGGCGATCGCGCCCGAGTTCATCCGCATGTTCGGGGAACGGGTCCGGAACATCAGCCTGGCGCCCGGCTACGAGTTCGGCATCGAGATGGGCAGCCTCGTCTCCGAGGATCAGGTCAAGACCGTGTCGCGGCACGTCGACGACGCGGTCGCCAAGGGCGCCACCGTCGTCGCCGGCGGCAAGGCGCGCCCCGACCTGGGCCCGCTGTTCTACGAGCCGACCGTGCTCACCGACGTCACCCCCGAGATGGAGTGCTACGCGAACGAGACGTTCGGCCCGCTCGTGTCGATCTACCCGGTCGCCGACGTGGACGAGGCGATCGCCCGCGCCAACGACACCGAGTACGGGCTCAACGCGAGCGTGTGGGCGGGCAGCAAGTCCGAGGGCGAGGCCATCGCCGCCCGGGTCATGGCCGGCACCGTCAACGTCGACGAGGGCTACGCCCCGACCTGGGGCAGCACCGCGGCCCCGATGGGCGGCATGGGTGTGTCCGGCGTCGGCCGCCGGCACGGCGACGACGGCCTGCTCAAGTACACCGAGGCGCAGACCGTCGCCACCACCCGGGTGCTCAATCTCGGCGGCCCGCGCTGGCTGCCGGCCAAGCTCTGGGCCAAGATCCTGCCGCCGTTCGTCAAGGCGATGCAGTACCTGCCGGGGCGCTGACCCCCGCGCGACACCGCGAACGGGCGTCGTACACATCGCGTGTACGGCGCCCGTTTCCTGTCCCGCTCAGCGCCAGGTAGTGACGGGCGGGTCGCATCGGGGCTCGCGCCGCACGCTCGGCCGGATGCGTTCGTTTACTCGGCTAGATGCACCATCAGGCAAGGCCTAGTTGGCTGAGGCGGCGATAGAACGTCGACCGGGACAGTTCGAGTTCTTGGGCGGCCGCTACTTTGTTGCCACCGTGCGTCAGGAGCACCGCAGCAATGGCGTCGCGTTCAACCCTTTCGAGCGGAGTGAGCCGGCGAGCCCTGGACTGGGTCCTCGGTTTCGGTGGCAGATCGGCTGACGTGATCGGTCGATCCCCCGAAAGGGCACGTGCTCGAAACAGCACACGCTCGAGCTGTTCGACGTTTCCCGGCAGCGACCGTTCCTGAAGCATGCGCAGAGCATCACCGTCGATGACCGTGTCGAGATCGGCGACATGCACCTCCAGAATGTCGGCGACCAAAGCGGGAACGTCCTGCGGCATCTCCGACACCGACGGAACTCTCAAATAGGCGTCGAAGTTCGCCTCGAGCCAACTGGGGAGCTCACCTTCCACCGGCGCGACACGGTAGGTGCCGACCAGGAGGGTGAAGCGTCGCGCTGCGCGGTTCAGCGACCGCTCCAAGGTCGGCAGTTGGTCCTCGGGGACAGCTTCGAGGTGACGGACGATCAGACAGACGGGGGTGGTCGGCCCGGCCTCGTCGGACATCGCCAGGACCCCATTGACCAATTCGGCTGCTTCGCATGTCAGGACGGCAAATCCGAGGGCTTCGAGCACCCGACGCGACAGCGTGTACTTTCCGACGTGCTGGGCTCCGTAGACAAGGCACGACGGCGCGGTCTTCAGTATCCGCTCGACCTCGCTACGCAGTCCGCTCAACCAGCCCGGCGCTGCTGACGAATGCCCCTTTGCGGTCGAGTGCCGGATCGATGACTGTGGAGCTTGGACCTGTTCGCGCACACTCGGTTTGCCCGAAAGCTGGATCAATCCACCGACCAGTTCCCTTCCCGAGAAGACCGGTCGCACCGCGAGCCGCTGCCCTCGAGGAGTCTGGACCTCCCGGATCGCGGTGCCGGTCGAGGCATTCTCGCTGGCAGCTGCCTGAACCATTTCCCAGAGGTCGGCTTGACTGGGGTAGATGTCTCGGTCCAAGGCCTCCATGTTCGAGAGGCGCATGCGCGAATTGATGGCGATCACGGGGCGTCGTGGTCCGCGCCGCTCCACTCGGAGGTAGGCGTCGAGCAATTCACGGTCGGCGCGGCTTCGGCCCATCATGAGGGCCGAGCCGATGTCCCTTGCAGCTTGATTCACCAGCGATGACACCAATCCGAGGGGGACGGTGAGATCGCAGCCGACCGAGATCGCCCCCTGCACGACCCCAGTCCCAGGGTGGACGATCGGCGCACCTGCCCCGGACAGCAGACCGAGGCTGTCGTTGTAGTGCTCCGGGCCCCAGACCTTCATGGGGCGCCCCTCTTCCAGGACCGTCGAGAGGACGGTCGTACCGACCACGTCTTCCTCGACGATGGAGCCGATTTCGCAAATGCCCTGCAGCATCTCCTCGTAGAAGTCGGAGGTCACCCAGCGTCCGATGATCTGCCCACTCTTGTTGAGGAGTTGGATCCAGACTTGGGCGTCGGTGAAATCGTCGAGAAGAGTGCGTATCACCGGACGGGCGGCGCGGAACAGCAGGCCGTCGACCTCGAATGTCGGACCTTGGTGGAGCTGAAGCTGTGCCGTAGGGGAGACACCGGCCAAGGAGGACCGATACCACGAACGCAGAATCTCGGGCCGCACGATGCCGCCGGGGTCGGCTCCGCGTAGGAAGGCCCGGCGAGCCTCGCGGAGTCGCGTCAACGTGTCCTCTTGGGCCGGCGGGAGCATCCGATCACGCAACATCACGGGCACGTACCTCCGTAGTCGGGCCGGCTGGGAGTCGGCGGCTCTTACCTCTGCCAGCGCAGCAGCCACCGCTCGACTGCTGACATCAGGCCGTTGAACATCAGGGCGAAGACAACAATGACTACCAGAGTTGCGAACACCGCACCCGGTTGGAAGCTTTGCGACTCGAGTGCGATCTTGCGTCCCCAGCCGTGGTCAGCGGCCAGCATCTCGCCCAGGATTGCAGCGAGCAGGGCATACACTGCGCCCAGCTTGAGGCCTGAGAACAGCGACGGGACGGAGGCCGGCAGCACGATACTGAGGAAGATTCCCCGTTCGGTGGACCCGATCGCCCGCCCCATCATGATGAAGTCCGGGTCGATGGTCCGGATACCGGACTCGGTGGCAATCATGACGATGAAGAAGACCACGCTTGCGACAAGGTAGACCTTCGATTCCGGACCGATACCGAACCACAGAATGAACATCGGCGCCAGTGCAACTCGCGGGAGGGCGTTGAGTGCGGTGAGGAAAGGCATGCTCACCGCGCGGAAGGTCATGTATCGACCGAGTAGGAGTCCTACCGGAATGCCCAGTGCCGCACCGAGACCGAAACCGAGCAGTGTTTCGCTGATTGTCGTGATGCTGTCGGCGACGATCTCCGAACTGGACAGGTAGGTCACCAGCTGGTCCCAGATGGCGCTGGGTTTCGAGTAGAAGGTCTCGTTACCCCAGCCGCGGCGAACGGCAGTTTCCCAGAGGGCGAGGAAGCCGCCGAACAGAACCAGCTGAATCGCGACAACCATGATGTTGCGCTTGGAAAGCCATCTGCGGGCTGGGTGTCGTTGCCGGCGCTTCGGTTCGAGAGCCGCCGGTTGGGGAGTTCCATCGGCGCTGCCGGCCGCCGCCGGCCGCTCGTCTCGGGCTTGGGTTGATGTAGTCATGTCGTCTGATCTCAAATCTGTGCGATGTCGAGCTGGGCGATCTCGTTGCGGAGCAGTTCCCACACGCCGTGCGTTATCTCGCGAAAGCGCGGGTCGTATCGGATCTCCGCCGCGTCGCGCGGTCGGGGGAGATCCACCTGGATGTCGGCGATCACCTTGCCTGGACGATGCGACAACATGACGACCCGATCAGCCATAGCGACGGCTTCTTCGATGTCATGGGTGACCATGACGACCGTTCGATGGGTTTTCTCCCAGATTTGGATGAAGGCATTCTCCAGGAGCAGTTTCGTTTGCTGGTCCAGGGCCGAGAAGGGCTCGTCGAGCAGAAGGAGTTCCGGTTCGGTTGCGAGTGTGCGGGCGATCGCGACGCGCTGGCGCATGCCTTGCGACAACTGGGACCGGTAGCTGTTCTCGAAGCCGGACAGTCCGACCACGTCGAGGAAGTGTCGGGCCGTCGCCAGGCGATCGGCCTTTCGAATGCCCCGGACTTCGAGTCCGTAGGCGACGTTGGATTCGGCAGTCCGCCACGGCAGGAGCGAGTCACGCGCCGAGATGTAGCCGACGTCTCGTCTGGGCTTCTCGACGCTCTTGCCTCGGACCTCGATTGCGCCGTCCTGCAGTGGAATCAATCCGGCGATGAGGTTCAGCAGTGTGGTCTTGCCGCATCCGCTGGGGCCGACCAGTGCGATGAACTGCCGCTCGGCGATATCGAGAGAGACATGATCGATCGCCAACGTGGGTTCGGCACCGCGTCGTTCGAAATGGTGGGTGACACCCTGGACCGAGATCGCGGAAGCGGTCCGATTCGGAGTGTTGTCCAAGAGTCCATCGCAGACAACGACTTGCGATGGATGTCGATCACGCCGGCTGGCGGTGTCCCTGTCTGGTGACGCCATTTGTTCGGGTTTGGTCACGTCTGTTCTCCGATCCTGTCAGAGGTGAGAATTCTTCGGCGAGTGAAGTGCGGGAAGCGTCGGTCGCTTCGCCGGCGCTGCTATGAGAAACTCACTGTCTGCCAAGAGATGTCGTGGCATGTAGCAGGGCCCTTGCCGGCGGCGAGTTGGTTCGTCTTGGTCAGCCACGTTGTGATTGTCTCGATGCTGCTGCAGGTCGCCGTCGTTCCGAAGTAGTCGTGGCTGGAGGCGATCACGGCATCGACTGTCGCGTCGCTCGTGTTCGGCGAGTTCTTCTTGAAGATTGCCCGTGCTTCCGTGCTGTTCGCCGGATCATTGATCCACGTGATCGCGTCGCTGATGGCATCGGTGAACTTCTGGTACTTGTCCGGTGACCGCTGCAGCTGCGGTTCGAGCGCCCACACCCCGTTGCCGAACCAGTCGACGAACGGGCCGTCGTGCTTGAGGTCCACGAGCGGCGATCCGACCTTGATCACCTCAGTCGCGTAGGTCGCGGCCGTGTCCTCGCCGAAGAAGAGGTCGATCTGACCGGCCTGCATCGAGCTTCCGATCATCTCGCCTGCGCTCGCGGGCACCCACGAGACGTCGGATTCCTTCAGTCCGGCTTCTTCGAGGACGGTGATGCCGCCGATGTGGCTCTCGGTTCCCAAGGCCACGACCCCGATCCGCTTACCCTTCGCGCAGAGGATGGGCTTGGGGTACGGCTCGTTCACATAGGGGCAAGAATCCATTACTTCCTTCGACGCGATCAGGTTGTAGATGGATTTCGGAATCGTCGGAGTGATCATCTTGATCGGCTGGCCGGTCGCACTGGCGGTCACGGCGATCGTCGCACCGTTGAGCATCGCATCGATACTCTGAGAATTGAGTGCCGAGATCATCGTCGGTCCGGCCAAGATCGTCTTCACTTCCACGTCCAACCCGTGTTGCGCGAAAATCCCTTGGTCCTGCGCTACCCAGACCGGCATGCTGACGAATAGCGGAAATGCGCCGACGGTGAGCTTGTTCGGCGAAGTTCCTCCCGAAGTTCCGGAGCAGGCTGACACGCCGATCACCAACAGGGCGCAGATACCGAGAATGAATGCTCGTGTCAGGCGGCGACCGAATGTGAAAGGCCGGAAAGAGGTTTGTTCCACGACTGGTCCAATCGTTGAGGTGGTGTTCGGGTGCCGGCCCGCGACGAGAGATGTTCGCTTTGCACCTGTGCGAAGAGTCCCGTCGTGCCGGGTCGAGTCACGGCGCCGAGTCTGGGGACGGCGCGATGAGGCGGTCGATCGTGAGCGCTAGTTCGAGCGGAAGCAGCACCTTGGGCTCGGTGAGGCTGTTCAGACCGAGAATCCCGCTGATGCGCTTCAGCCGATAGCTGACCGAGTTCTGATGGAGAAAGAGGCGCCTGGCGGTTTCGCTCGTGCTGCACTCGGTGTCCAGGTAGACGCGTAGCGTCTCGACCAGTTCTGCGCGCCGGAGTGCGTCGTAGTCACGCAGAGGACGCAACGTTCGATCTGCGAATTGAATCAGGTCCTGTGGCCGCTTCACATCGAGCATGAGACGGAAGAGTCCGAACTGTTCGACCGTTGCTGTGCGCGCAGGTTCAGCAGATTCGCCCATGAGGTTCAGCAGTGCAACCGCGTGTCGGTAGGCGTCGCGGTGACCTTCCACAGTGTCGCTCGAGTCGGCGACGGCCACGCTCACGATGGCATCAGCGGCGTAGGCGCCGACGTCGCGCCGCAGTGCCTCGGCGAACTCACTGGCAGCCTGTGTGGAGCAATCGGAGACCAGCACGACAAGCTGCCGGTCGAACTCGGCGGCGAGGTACGCCACCGGCGACCGCTTCACGAACTCCTCCGCTGCAGCGAGCAGGGAGCGGCGGACAGGGGTGGGATTGCGGGTGGAAGGTGCGCTGTCGGACGGGGCGGTGATACGTACGACAACCAGGCGATTGGGGGTTGTCAGATCGATACCCCATCTGCTTCTTGCATGGGCCGCAAGCGGGAGATCGCCCACCCCGGGCGCCGAAAGCAGTTCCTCGAGGAGATCGCCGCGCTGCCGAGCCTCGGCGTCGAGCGCTACCCAGTGGCGCATGAGCATCATCGCGACAAGGGTTGGGGCGGTGTGCAACACGGTGGCCACTTCCGGGCGAGTGAGGGTGTCGGCGTCAGCGCATCGAATGGTCAGGGTCGCCACCACCTCCTCGTCGAGCACTACGGCCCGCTTCAGGAGGTGGTCGTGATCGTCCCCGCTCGATTCGCCCGCCAACGTGCGCCCGAACATGTCGTATACGTGCAGGCGGGCGCCGGTCATCTCGTGGAGACGGTGGAGCAGCCGATCAAGCCCGGCGTCCTGAACTACGAGGCCGTGCAGTTCGTCGAGGTTGACTTGTGCCACCCTCATCGCATGGCACTTCGACTGCAGTGCGTTGATCTGTCGACGGTGAGCTTCGGCTTCGGAAGTTCGGATGCTGCCGGCGGCATGATTGTCGAGCAGGAGGCTGACGAGACTTGCGAAGTTCTCGATCAGGAGGACAGACGCATCGTCGAAACATGATGGATCAGAGCAGTACACATTGACGACGTACCGGACCTCCTGTGCCACGATCAGTGGCAGCGAGACCATCGACCCTATGCCCTCGCGTGACGCCGTCCGACCCCAGACGACGGGCAGATTCGCTTCCAACCCGGTCGCCACCACGGGGCGTCGCGAACGGTAGGCGCGGCTGGTGGGCGCCTCACCACGGCCGCCGGCGGTCGTCATCACCGGATGCTGGGTAATCGTGTCGATGTAGTTGGCGGAGATCCCGTGCGCGGTCAAGACCTCCAGTGCCCTGGTGGTTTCGTTGGGCTGCATCACCAGTGCCATCACGTGCCCGGTCATCTGGGCGACCTTCGCTGCGACCAATTCGAGGACATCACGTATTGCCGCACCGTCGTTGACTGTGGCCGTGAGCTCGGCCATCGCCCTGACGGTTGCGTTGACCGTCGCGGCACCCGTGCAGTGGATGCGGTGGCCGGTGGCGGTGGGGTGAGCAACGACGCTCATGCGCCCTCCTCTCAGATTTCTCAGCTCGATCGCCGAGGCAACCTCGGCCGAGTAGAAGCGCCGTGGACCTGGCGTGGACTGTGACGCTACCCACCACGCGACATGGGTGAGGTGTCTCGATTTTGGGACGCAGGTCGCATCCCAGGACCGGGTGGACATGGCACCGGGGGCTGGCTCCGGTCCGCGGCAATGTTGGCCCGTAGTGGGATTACCAGGATGTCCTACTACGTCGAAACACCTTGGGGCGAAATAGAAGCGGACGAACGCCCTCGGATCGGCCTCCGATTGGACTGTGCCGGATACGAGACATTCGCCGCACGGCCGGCGTGGATAGCATGGTGGCGGTGGTCGGCCTACGGCCAGAGTGGAATCGTGGCCGCCGATGCGCCCGGACAATCAAGCGTTCGACAGGATCGAAACAACCGCGCCAGTTCATCCCGGCGATCGAACGCATTGAATCCAAGTCCGGTAGATGGGCACCGCTCGTGTCCCGTGCTTCTTCCGGGCAGTTCAGTCTCGGTTCGACACCCGTTTGCCCTGTCTCCATCTGTCCGGCTGACAGCACTGTCGACAGAACCGTTCGCTGCCCGACGGAAGGCGCTTGTACGAGCGTGTACGAGTTTTAGGAGAAGCGACATGACCATTACGGACCTCACCCCGTCACTGCAAAGCTCGAAGGTCGAGCGAGCCATCGCGGACATAGCCGCCGGAAAACCGGTGATCGTCGTCGATGACGAGGATCGCGAAAATGAAGGTGACCTGATCTTCGCCGCAGAAATGGCGACGCCGGAACTTCTCGCCTTCATGGTGCGCTACACCTCGGGCTTTGTCTGCGTATCGCTTCCTGAAGGCACATGCCGCAAGTTGAGGCTCCCCCCG
Source organism: Prescottella agglutinans (assembly GCF_004011865.1). Classification (GTDB taxonomy): domain Bacteria; phylum Actinomycetota; class Actinomycetes; order Mycobacteriales; family Mycobacteriaceae; genus Prescottella; species Prescottella agglutinans. The sequence continues at coordinate 215,850 of NZ_RKLP01000011.1, forward strand.
ATGTACCCGGTCAACGAGGACGCTCGGGGAACGGCATACACGGTGACGGTGGATGCGGTCGACGTCGGCACCGGTATCTCGGCGACCGACCGTGCCCGAACCATTCGGCTTCTGGCCGACCCCGCCGCCCGCCCGTCCGACTTCAACCGGCCAGGTCACGTCGTGCCTCTCCGGGCGCGCATGGGAGGTGTACTCGCCCGCCCGGGGCATACGGAGGCCGCCGGCGACCTCGCACGGCTTGCCGGGCTCCAGCCGGTCGGAGTCCTGTGTGAAATCGTCTCCCAGCTCGACAGCACCGAAATGGCACACCGCGACGAACTGAAAGTGTTTGCGCAAAAGCATGATCTGGCAATGATCTCGATCGCCGAGCTGATCAGCTACCGGCAGCTCACAGAGTGTCACGTCGATCGTATTGTCGAGACGCGGATGCCTTTCGAGTGCGGCACATTTCGCGCATTCGGCTATAGCAGTCGACTCGACGAGCGCGAGCACATCGCTTTGGTGTACGGCGACGTCGGAGACGGCGAAGGCGTCCTGGTGCGCGTGCACTCGGAGTGCCTGACGGGTGACGTCTTCGGTTCACTTCGCTGCGACTGTGGTCCCCAATTGCAGGCTTCGTTGGAGACGATCGTCGCCGAAGGGCGTGGCGTGGTGCTGTACGTGCGTGGGCACGAAGGCCGAGGGATAGGGCTGCTGCGCAAACTGGAGGCCTACAACCTTCAGGACGGTGGCGCGGACACGGTCGAGGCCAACATCGCTTTGGGGCTTCCGGTGGACGCTCGCGACTACGCCATTGCGGCGCAGATCCTTCGAGATCTGGGAGTGAGTTCGCTATGCCTGCTCAGCAACAACCCCGGCAAGCAAGCCGGGCTCCGACAGCACGGTTTGCGAGTAGACAACATGAGGTCATTGGTTGTCGCCCCGAATCCGGAGAACGTCCGATACGTCAACACGAAGACGAACCGGATGGGACATCTTGCCGCCGCGAGTATGGAGCCGAGCCTGCTCGCGAAGCCGATGTGATCGACGGTCTGCCGCGGCGGCGTACGGAGATGGCGACCCGCGGGCCGCATGGTGGCCCGCCCGTCTCCTTGCTCGAGCGCGTGACGTTGATACTCGACACTTTCGACAGCCCAACGTCGCGGCTGACGCTGGAGGAGATCACTCGGCGCACACAGCTCCCGCGATCGACGTTGCACCGGATTCTCGACAAACTTGTTCGACTGGAGTGGCTGGAGCATCTGTCGACCGGCTATCGATTGGGTCGCCGTGCGCTCGAACTCGGTAGCAATGTCGACCACAGCGACATCCGGAGTGCGGCAGCGCCGTTGCTGCACGCCCTGCACATGCGAACCGGGTTGGTCGTCCATCTTGCGATTCTGGACCAGGGCTACGCTGTCTACCTCGACAAGGTCGGCGGACGATCAGCGGCGCTGGCACCGACCCGCGTCGGCGGTCGTGTTCCTGCCTACTCGACTGCCGCCGGCAAGTCGATGCTCGCGTGGCACGATCCGGAACGGATTCATAATCTCTACGAGGCGCGCCTGGACCGCCGTACCGACCGCACCATCGCCGACCTCGCCACGTTGCACCAGGAACTCCGCCGCATCCGGCAGCGTCGTGGCGTGGCCTTCGAACGCGGTGAATTCGTCAGCGGCGTGGCTTGCGTCGGAGTCGCGGTCCGCAGCCACGACCTGCCTGTCGCCGCGATCTCGTTGTGTGGCGATGAACGCTCCACGAAGCTCGACAGGTTTGCGCCGATCCTGATCGACGCCGCGCTGGAGGCGTCACGGACGCTCGATGTCGCGCCCGACAGTCCGCGCGTGGTGCCGGTCGTGCGACTACGCAACATCTGACGTGGGCACCAATCGAAGCCGGCCACAGTGTGTGGGGGGAAACGAGATATGGACCGGAAACCCTATGTCGTCACCCAAAGACCCGCTCTTGGAATCGATCTAGATTTTCGTTCCGAAGCCGAGCACTCGCTCGTCAAGACACGAAGGGACTCAGATCAACATGGTCAACGTGATCCTCCAGCTCTACCCTCAGCTCCCTGCGACTCAGGAGGAGCGCATCGCAAAGGCGCCCCTCGGCCGTGACTCGAGCCTCTATCAGCAGGCGGTTCGAGACATGAAGGACGTGGTCCTCGCTGCTGAGGAACTCGGTCTCTGGGGTGTGTCAGGCATCGAGCACCACTTCCACTCCGAGGGCTATGAAGTCGGACCGAACCCCGGCCTCCTCAATGCCCACTGGGCAAGCTTCACCAGCAAGATTCGGGTCGGACAGCTCGGCTACACGATGACGACGCACAACCCGTTCCGCGTCGCCGAGGACATCGCCATCGTCGACCACCTGACGCAGGGCCGGACGTTCGCCGGCTTCTCTCGGGGCTACCAGCAGCGCTGGACGAACATCATCGGGCAGCACTACGGAAGCAAGGCGACCAAGTCGCCGACGGGCCTGACGCCGGAGCAGCTGGCCGCCATGACGGACGCAGAGAAGAAGGCTCAGTTCTCCGACGATGCGATCAACCGCAGTCTTTTCGAGGAGAACGTTCAGCTCGTCATCGACTCATGGACTCAGGACAGTGTGGAGCGCAAGGAAGGGCGCTGGCAGGTGCCGTTCCCGTACGCCGAGGGCATCGAATGGGGAATGGCGGCTACGCGCGAACTCGGTGCTCCGGGCGAGTTGGACGACGACAACCGCATCCGGCGTGTCAGCGTCGTGCCGAGCCCGTACACCAAGCCGCATCCGCCGGTGTTCGTGGCGAGCAATGCGAGCGTGGAGACCGTGACCTTCTGCGGTCCGCGGGGTTACATCCCGTCGTACTTCTCGAAGATCGACACTGCCGCGCGGTTCGGCCAGGCCTATGTCGAGGCCGCCGCAGAGGCCGGCCGGACCTACGCTCTCGGCCAGAACCAGGCCCTGTGCCGCTGGTTGCAGGTCGCGGAGACGGAAGCCGAGGCCCGGGAGAACATCGTCAAGTACGACCTCGACATCTTCCGCGATCTCTACGCCGGCACCACCCCGATGAAGATCGATGGGGACCCCGTCGACTCGGTCATGAACTGCGGCATGTGGGTTGCCGGCTCGATCGATCAGGTACGCGACCAGTTCGTCGAGCAGTGGAAGCGGCTCCCCGCCGAGTACCTCGTCATTCCTTCGCACTTCGCGCAGCAGCCGAAGGAAGAGGTGATCAAGCAGCTCGAGATGTTCATGACCAAGATCAAGCCGGCGCTGGACGAGATGACGGACTACTGACGAGCCGACCAAAAGGTTGAGGTCACGACGATGAAGTGGTGCACCTACAGGACCCCCGGACGCTCTGGTCTGCGTACGGGCGTGCTCGATGCCGGGGGTGACCACATCTATGGCCTCGAAGCAGGCGTCACCCTGCTGAGCCTGCTGGAAGGCGACCTTCTCTCGGAGGCCGGCAGGAACGCGTTGCACAGTCCTGCCGAGGTTGTCGGGATGGGGAGCGTCGAGCTGGCGCCCCCCATTCCCCGGCCGCCGTCGTTTCGGGACTTCATGTCCTTCGAGACACACCTGCAGAACTCGGCTCGGATGATGTCCGTCGATGTTCCGGAGGCCTGGTATCGCGCTCCCGCGTTCTACTTCTCGAACGCGGCGGCGATGCTCGGACCGAACGAACCCGTGAAGAGACCGCCTGCGACAACTGCCCTCGACTACGAGCTGGAAGTGGCTGCCGTCGTGGGTCGTGCGGGATCGGACCTGACCCCCGACCAGGCGAAAGACCACATCGCCGGGTATCTGGTTCTGTGCGATTGGAGCGCACGCGATTTCCAGCGCGAGGAGATCCCGTTGACGATGGGACCCTCCAAGAGCAAGGACTTCGCAACCAGCCTGAGCGGGTTTCTTGTCACACCAGACGAACTGGTCGGTTCGGAAATTGCTGAAGGGTATGACCTTTCGATGACGGCAGACGTCAACGGGCGGCGCTACAGCGAGGGAAACCTCCGCGATCTGCACTGGAGCTTTCCGGAGATGATCGCCGCCGCCTCGCGCAACACGATCGTCTCGCCCGGTGACATCATCGGGAGTGGCACGGTGGGTACGGGCTGCATCCTGGAGCTCTCCGGTCTGTATGGGCCAGAAGCCTTTCCGTACCTTTCTCCCGGCGACCGGGTGCGCCTCGAAGTCGCCGGCATCGGCGTGATCGAGGCCGGAATCCACGATGCGAGCGGCATCGGTTTGCGCGGAAACGTGTAGCCGCTGCGGAGCGAGCCACTGTCCTGCTCTATGCTCCGGCGCGCTTGGAAGATTCCCAAGAACCCAGACACACAACGAGATATGAGGTGACCTCATGAGTCAAGCATCAGCTGCCTACGACCCCAGCCGCTGGTCCTCCATCCGAACGGGTGATCAGCGCTATCGGATCGGCATCATCGACGGTCCGAACATGTCCAACATGCACAACCGGGACCGCAGCGTGTACGGCGGCGCATCGATTCAACAGTTACAGGAGTTCGTCAGGGCCTTCGGCGAGAGCATCAACGTCGAGGTTGTGTCCCTGGTCTCGAACCATGAGGGTGACATCGTGGAGTGGATCCACGAGACCGCGCCGACAGTCGACGGGTTCCTGATCAATCCGGCGGGACTCACCTTCACCGGTGAGCCTACGAAATGGGCGCTGGCTGACAGCAACAAGCCGTATATCGAGGTCCATTTCCGTAACGTCGTGGCGGGCAAGGCAATGGCTCCGCTCGGCGACGAGCGGCGGTTCGTGTTCACCACTTCGGCACGGGGTGAAGTTTTCGGGTTCCAGCAGTACAGCTACACGTCTGCACTACTCGGCCTTGTCTGGGTGCTCGACGACCCGGATCTGACGAACGAACTCTCCATCGGCCAGATCTGCTGAGCAAAGGGCCGGACGGGCCCGAGCCGAGTAGAACCGACGCTTGCCGGTAGGTGCCGAGAAGCGCCGGCAACGATCACTGCAGTGTCAGGAGCAGATATGACGATCGAAATCGACGGCGCTCACTTCCGCAAGGTGCTCGGGCAGTATCCCACCGGTGTCGTCGTCGTTACGGCTGTCGCGGCCGACGGCGAACCTCTCGGCATGGCAGTAGGTTCCTTCACCTCGGTGTCGTTGAACCCACCGCTCGTCGCCTTCCTGCCGGACAGGAAGTCCAGCTCATGGAAGGCGCTGCGGGAATCGGGGGACCGCTTCTGCATCAACGTACTCGGCTCGGATCAGGAGGACGTGTGCCGGGCGGTGGCGACGCGCAAGGAGAGGAAGTTCGAAGGGATTACGTGGCGCCCCTCCAGCGCAGGCATGCCTGTGCTGGAGGGGGCGGTGGCCTACATCGACTGCACGGTGCAGGACATCCACGATGCCGGAGACCATCACATCGTGGTGGGACGGGTGAATGACCTCGACATGATCGCCGCGACGGCGCGACCCTTGCTGTTCTTTCGGGGCGACTATGGTTCGTTCGCGCCGTTGGCGCTTGCGGCTGGTGAGTCGCTTCAATCCTGAACCGTTCGGGGACCCAGGCCCTCGCTCGCGTAGCCGCGATGCCGGGAATCGCCAAAGCGTCTGTGGCTCGAATGAATTGGAGGGCAAGCCTTGACCAAGATCTGCACATCCGCGGCGGAGGCCGTCGCGGATATTTCGACAGGCGCGTCGCTCGCGGTCGGCGGCTTCGGCCTGGCAGGAATTCCGGATGCGCTGATTGCAGCGATCGCCGCTGGATCTGCCACCGATCTCGAGGTGGTATCCAACAACTGTGGTGTCGACGGGTACGGGCTGGGAATCCTGCTGCAGGGCAGCCGTATCCGGCGAGTCACTGCCTCCTACGTCGGTGAGAACAGGGAGTTTGCCCGTCAGTATCTCGGTGGCGAGCTGGAGGTGGAGTTGACTCCGCAGGGCACGCTGGCAGAGAAGTTGCGCGCCGGCGGCGCGGGAATTCCCGCGTTCTTCACCGCCGCGGGGGTCGGTACCCCCGTTTCGGAGGGTGGACTGCCGTGGCGCTATGCCTCGGACGGATCGATCGAAATAGCATCTCCGCCGAAGGAGATACGCGAATTTGGTGGAAAGCGATTCGTGCTCGAGGAAGCGATAACGGCGGACTTCGCGCTGGTACACGCACTGGTCGGCGATACCGACGGCAATCTCGTGTTCAACAAGGCCGCAATGAATTTCAATCCTCTCGCTGCAATGGCTGGGAGGATCTGCATCGCTCAGGTCGAAGAATTGGTCACCCCGGGTGAAATCGACCCAGCCGCGGTGCACCTGCCGGGGATCTTCGTCGATCGGATCGTGCACACCGGGATCCAGGAGAAGCGGGTTGAGAAGCACACTGTCTCCAGCGGGAAGGGAGCCTGAGCATGACCGTGGTGGTGGAGAACCGAGGCTGGACGCGGGAACGGATGGCTGCCCGCGCCGCGCAGGAGCTTTCGTCCGGCGAGTATGTCAATCTCGGCATCGGACTGCCGACGCTGATACCGAGTTTCCTGCCCGAGGGCGTTCAGGTCACGCTGCACAGCGAGAACGGGATCCTGGGCACCGGTCCGTACCCCACAGAGGACGCGGTCGATCCGGACCTGATCAACGCCGGCAAAGAGACCGTCACAGTGAACCCCGGTGCGGCGTTCTTCGACTCGGCGATGAGCTTCGGGATGATTCGCGGCGGACACATCGACACCGCCGTTCTCGGCGGGATGCAGGTCTCGGCTACGGGGGATCTGGCGAACTGGATGGTGCCGGGCGCGATGGTCAAGGGCATGGGAGGGGCGATGGACCTGGTCCACGGCGCACGCTCGGTGATCGTACTGATGGAGCACACCGACAAGTCCGGTGCGTCGAAGATCGTCGCCGAGTGCACGTTGCCGCTGACCGGCGAAGCGGTCGTACAGCGCATCATCACCAATCTCGCCGTCATCGATGTCACCGATGGTGGCCTGGTCCTCCGAGAGTGCGCGCCCGGCATCACCGTCGAGCAGGTGCGCGCCGCCACCGACGCGCCTCTGGCCTGAGACCTCTGTTCCGTCTTTGCATCGAAAGGGAAGGACCGAAGATGCTCAATCTAGCTGGGCTCCTGGAAGATTCCGCCCGCCGCTACCCCGACCGGGTAGCGCTGGTCTGCGGCACGACACACCTGACCTATGCTCAGCTCGATGCTCGAGCCAACCAGATCGCCGACCTGTTGGTTGCCCGCGGTATCGAACCGGGCGACAGAGTCGCGCTCTCCTGCCCGAACCTTCCGCAGTTCCCCGCCGCCTACTACGGAATCCTCAAGGCCGGTGCGGTCGTCGTTCCGTTGAACATCCTGCTCAAACCCGGCGAAATCGCCTACCATCTCGAAGACTCCGGTGCCGCCCTCTTCCTCTGTTTCGAGGGCACCGACGAGCTGCCCATGGGTGAGTTCGGCCGGGCCGGATTCGACTCCGTCACCGGATGCCGCGAGATGATCGTCATCACCTCGGACCCGAACGCGCAGTCGACCGTCAGCGGTGTCGATACGCTCGCGCGTGCCCTCCAAGGTCATCCGGTCACGTTCGCCACCGTCGTGCGTGAATCCACCGACACTGCCGTGATCCTCTACACCAGCGGTACCACCGGCCGGCCGAAGGGCGCCGAACTCACCCACGCGAACATGGTTCTCAACGCCCTGACCGCCAATCGCCTGTTCGACAGCAGTCCGGTGCGTCCGGACACCTGTCTGCTCACGCTGCCGTTGTTCCATTCCTTCGGTCAGACCGTGACGATGAACGCCGGACTGTCAGTCGGTGCCACACTCGTGCTCGTTCCCCGATTCGAAGCCAAAGCCGTTCTCGAGCTCATGGTTACAGAACAGATCACCGTTTTCGCCGGCGTGCCGACGATGTACTGGGCGCTACTCGGAGCGGTCGACGAAACCGTCGATGTGGAACGCATCGCCCGAACACTGCGGCGCGCGATCTCCGGGGGCGCGGCGCTACCGGTGGAAATCCTCACCCGGTTCGAACACCGATTCGGCGTGCAGATCCTCGAAGGATACGGACTGTCCGAAACCTCGCCCCTGGCGCTCTTCAGTGATCCTGAACGCGATCCGAGACCAGGTTCGATCGGGGTACCGGTGTGGGGCGTCGAGGCCGCGCTGGTAGACGAGTACTGGAATCCGGTCGGCGATGGTTGTGTCGGTGAGCTCGCCCTGCGCGGCCACAACGTGATGAAGGGCTATCTCGGCCGTCCCGACGCTACGGCCGAGGTGATGCGTGAAGGCTGGTTCCGCACCGGCGATCTTGCTCGACGTGACAACGACGGTTTCTACTACATCGTCGACCGGGCCAAGGATCTCATCGTCCGCGGCGGCTTCAACGTCTACCCCCGGGAGATCGAGGAGGTGTTGATGACGCACCCCGCCGTCTCGCTCGCTGCAGTGGTCGGAGTACCGGACCAGCGGCACGGGGAAGAAGTCAAAGCGTTCGTCATTCTCGAGGGCGCCGCGCAGATCTCCGATACGGAATTGATCGAATGGTGCAGGGAGCACATGGCGATCTACAAGTACCCCCGCTCGATCACGTTTGCGACTGCCCTACCGATGACTGCAACCGGCAAGATCTTGAAGCGCGAGCTGTCTTCTCCGGTCGTTCGAACTCTCTAGTGCAGTCGGGGACGGTGAGGCCCTGCGCGCCGCGTGGCATCGATCGATTCGGATCGGAATCAACGCTTCCCACGCTCGGACGCGTGGCGTGCTACGACGCGGCCATCCGCCCGGAAGGAGACTGGAACAGTGGGGAGATTCGAAGGCAAGGTCGCCGTCGTCACGGGGGCGTCTCGCGGGCAGGGCCGCACCCATGCGGTGCGGCTGGCGCAGGAAGGCGCGGATGTCGTGATCGTCGACTCGTGCGTAGGCAGAGCGACGATGCCCTACGAGTTCCCCGTGGAGGTTGATCTCAGGCAGACCGAGAGCCTGGTCACCGCGACTGGTCGGCACGTGCTCTCCCGCATCATCGATGACCAGGATCAGCTCGACGTGATGGTCACCGATGTCATCGCCGACTTCGGCCACATCGACATCGTCTCCGCCGATGTCGGTGTAGGCCGTGGGCCGACGTGGGATCTCACCGAAGCCGAGTGGCAGGACGTGCTCTACATCAACCCCGCCGGGGCGTTCCAGACGATCAAGGCCGTAGCGCCATCGATGATCGAGGCCGGTAGGGGCGGTTCGATCGTGCTCACCAGCCCGATCCAGCCGATGCTCGGCTCGACGACCGTCGGTCGCTGTTGCTGTCGCACATCGACGTCCTGTGTCGTGCGACTGATGCGCACTGTCGCCGCCGAACTCGGTCCGCATGGAATCCGCGTCAACGCCGTCGGTTCGAAGCCGGCATGCGGGGCGTCTCCGGCCGATGTGAGCAACGCAGCGCTGTTCCTCTCCTCCGACGAGGCCCGGTACATCACGGGTATCGCCCTGCCGATCGGCATGGGAAGGCGGCTGTGGCCCGATCCGACGGAGGACGCCGCCGTGACCCCCACATGTGTTCTGGCTGGTGGCGAGTGCACGCACGGGTCTGCCTCGACGGTTCATTAGACGCGCGTACTACCCCGTCGAATCGGATTCCTCCCGCTAATCTCTTCCGGTGAGCGAATCCGCGTGGGTGCGTAGAGCACTGGTCATCGAGGACCAGCCGCTCATGCGTTCACTGGTGGCCGAGGCGCTCCGGCACGCCGGGTTCGACGTGCACGACCGACCGGCGGCGGCGCCCGCGCTCGCCGACTTCGACGAGATCGACCCCGACGTGCTGGTCACCGACATCGACCTCGGCGCGCGTCCCAACGGCACGGAGTTGGCCACGATCGTCCACGCGCGGGCACCGCACTGCGCGGTGGTGTTCCTGACGAACTATCCGCGGGCGGGAGTCGCTCCGGGGCACGGCGTTCCGCCCGGTTCGGTCTTCCTCGACAAGGTCGCGCTCGAGTCCGTCGAGGACCTGGTCGCGGCGGTGGAGTCGGCGCTCGCCGAGAAGCCGGTATCGGGCCCGGCATCCGACGACAGCCCGGACGCGGTCCTCGGGAGGCTGACCCGCACCCAGCTCGACGTGCTGCGCGGCATCGCACTCGGCTGGTCCAACGCCGAGATCGCGCGCCGACGCGGGTCGAGCCTGCGCAGCGTCGAGAAGGTGGTGACCCGCGTCTTCGACGCGCTCGGGGTCGGCGCCAGCCCCGAACTGAACCCGCGGGTCGTCGCGGCGCAGTTGTACATCCGACGCTTCGGGCTGCCCGCGGAGATCGGTTGAGGCGTCCGTTTCCCCGGCCGACGCGGGTCGGTGGCTCCGCCGCCGTCACCCGCTGGTCGTGGATCCTGACCGCCCCGTTCGCCGTCACGGTGATGGGCAGCTACTACACGGCCCGCGGGCCGGCGGACTGGCCGACGTACTTCGGCGTCGCGGTGATGGTGCACCTGATCATGGGCGTCGGGTTGCTGATCGCGTGGCTCACCGTCCTGCGCCCCAACCGAACTCGCGCACAACCGGCGGTTGCCATCGCGGTTTTCGCGCTGCTCGGCGCGACGCGACCGTTTCTGCTCGACGCGCTGATCGCGGTCCAGGGACTGCCGACGGACCCCCGGAACATGGGGGTGCGGCTGATCATCAATGTGACGACCGGGATCGTCGCGCTCTCGCTGATCGCGATCCTCGTCGACTCCGTGCGCGAGCACGACGCGGTGATGGCGCGGTTGCGGGCCGCCCGTGCGGCGCTCGACGAGCAGCGCCGCGTCGACGAGGAGTACCTCGCCGGGCTGGGCCGGCGGTGCGCCGACGACCTGGCCGCGCGGATCGATGCCGCGCTCGCACACACCGACCGCGTCTCCGTCGACGCCGAGCGCGACGCGCGCCTGCTGCGCGCCATCTCCGAGGACATCGTGCGCCCCATGAGCCACGCCCTGTTCGACGACGCCACCCCGCCGCCGGAGCCGACACCCCCGCTGCCCGCGCTGACCCGACGCGAGCGCCTGCTCGGTGTGCTGCAGGCGGTCCGGCCGGCGCCGCTGACACTGCCGGCCCTGCTGTACACCGTGGTGATCCTGACGTTCCTGCTGACGAGCTACGGCTTCCGCGAGACGGTCCTGCAGGTGTCGGCCAGCCTGGCGGTGTGCGTGTTCGGGAGTTGGGTGGTGCAGCGGACCGCGCCCCGCATCCCGAGCGCGGGCCGCCGGGTCGGGGTGATGGCGCTCGCGTACAGCGCCGTGGCGGGAGTCACCGCAGGGGTGTTCTGGATCATTCTCGGCGGCAGCGGATTCCCGCCCGCGTTCGTCGTCCCGGGGGTCGCCTTCTACCCGTTAGCGGCGCTCGCCATGTGCCTCATTGCCGCCGCGAACGAGCAGCGCGAGGTCGAGGAGCGGCAGCTCGCGGACACGCTCGGTGACCGGAGCCGCCGCGCTGCCGAGGTGCACGGTCGGGTGATCGGTGCCCGCCGGCGACTGGCGCACGTGCTGCACTCGTCGGTGCAGGGCGAACTCGTGGCCGCGGCACTGGCGATGCGCGTCGCCCCGGCCGCCGTCGACGTCTCCGTCGGGGAGATCGTCGACCGCCTCCTGCGGGAGGTGGCGCGGGGCGAGCAGCAACCGACGGAGCGGTCCGACGCCAGAGCGCAGATCACCGAGCTGATCGGCATGTGGTCGGCCGCCGTGCCGATCCGGACGGACATCGACGAGCAGGTGTGGTCGCTGCTGTCGGCCAGCCCAGCGCGCCTCGAACACGCGGTGGACGTGCTGTCCGAGGGGTTCACCAACGCGATCCGGCACGGCCGCGGGGGTCCGCTGCACATGCGGATGAGTGTCGATCCCCGAACCTCCCTGATCTGCATCGGAATCCGGTCACCCGGGCAGGTCGCACGTGACCGGGGAGACGGGCTGGGCCTGGCGACGCTGTCGAGTCGGGTCGGCTCGGCCGACCTGGTCGAGGAGCCCGGATCGGTGCTGCTGTCGGTGCGCCTCGACTGATCCGGGCGCCCGCCGGGGATCCGGCGCGAGATGTCGCAATACCCGAACATCGGGCCCTTCCGGTGCAACGAGCTCCCTACCGTTGGTCGCGGATCGACGGAGGGGTCGAGGACGGACTGATCCGACACGACGCCGCCATCATCACCGTCCTGTTCCTGCTGCCGGCCGGTCTTCAGCTCTCGTACGTCGTCACCGCACTCACCGTGTGACATCCAGCGATCCGAAGGAGGAGACACCATGACTCTCATCGCTCCCGACACCGCGGTGGTCCACACGACCCACGGACCGGTACGGGGCACCGTCGACGGACCGGTCGAGGTGTGGAAGGGCATCCGGTACGCCGCCGCGCCGACCGGCGCGCTTCGATTCCGCGCCCCGGTGGCCCCGGAGCCGTGGACCGAGGTGTTCGTCGCGGACCGCTTCGGTCCGGTGGCACCGCAGAGCCCGATGCCGGGGATGCCGCTCGGCGACGACGTCCGCCGCGACGAGGACTGCCTCTCGCTCAACGTGTGGTCGCCGGGGACCGGTGGCGACCGTCGGCCGGTGATGGTGTGGATCCACGGCGGCGCGTACTTCCGCGGCGCGTCGAGCCAACCGGTGTTCGACGGTCGGGCGCTGGCCGAGAAGGGCGACGTCGTCGTCGTGACGCTGAACTACCGCCTCGGGGTCTTCGGGTTCGTCGACTTCTCGGCGCTGAACACCGGCCGGCACCGCTTCGACACCAACGTCGCGCTGCTCGACGTGATCGCCGCGCTGCGCTGGGTGCAGGCGAACATCGCGGCGTTCGGCGGCGACTCGGACTGCGTGACGGTGTTCGGGGAGTCGGCCGGGGGCGGCGCGGTCACCACCCTGCTGACGGTCCCGGCGGCGAAGGGCCTGTTCCACCGCGCGATCGCGGAGAGCTCGCCGGCCACGTCGGTCTACGACCGGGAGCGGGCCGCGCATGTCGCGCAGGTCTTCCTCGACATCCTCGGCGGCGCAGACGATCCCGTCGAACGTCTGCTGTCCGCGGGCACCGACGAGCTGCAGGCGGCGTCGGACGAGTTGTTCGCGCGGATCCCCGCCGAGACGCCCGGCACGCTCGCGTTCGGCCCGGTCGTCGACGGCGACCTGGTGCCCGACTATCCCGTCAACTCGTTCTGGAACGGCACCGCGGCCCGCGTCCCGCTGCTGATCGGCACCAACAAGGACGAGTCGTCGCTGTTCGAGCTGATGAAGTCGCCGCTGATGCCGCTCGATCCGGACGTCATCCGGGGCATGTTCGCCGAGATCGCGGCCGAGCACCCGGACGTCGAATTCCCCGACCAGGCCCGCATCGAATCGGCCTACTCCGGCCTGGTGACCAGGAACGACGCGATGGGCCTGGCCCGCGACTTCGGGTTGCGCCTGCCGACGCTGTGGATCGTGGAGGCCCACAGCCGCTACGCGCCGACGTGGCTGTATCGATTCGATTACGCGACCCCGATGTTGAAGGCGCTGAAGATCGGTGCGACTCATGCGACCGAACTGCCGTACGTGTTTGGCAACATCGCGCACGGGCCCAAGGAGATCACCTACCTGCTCGGCGGGCTGTCGACCGCCCGCAAGGTTTCGGAGCGGATGCAGCACCGGTGGCTCCGGTTCGCGAAAAGTGGTGTGCCGGTTGGCCCCGACGACGAGCCGACGTGGGATGCCTACGACCCGATCGGTCGGGCCACACTGGTGATCGACAAGCAGGACAGGACGGTTCCGGACCTGGACGGGCCCCTGCGCGCCGCGTGGGGTGAACAGGTGATCGCGTTCACGTGACGGACGTGCCGGCGCGTTGACCGGAAATTCGTCCGAAAGTTGGAATTGCCCTCGATCCCCGGCGGGTTCGGCCGGAGATCGCGGGCTTCCTCTGGTGGAATCGCGGTAGCGTCGCCGGAAGGGGCGCCACACGAGGAGGGCGCAGACATGAGCTTGGATTCGTCGGATACCGAACCCCATGTGGGTCGCCGGGAGTGGATAGGCCTGGGCGTTCTCGCCGCCGGGCTGTCGTTGATCGTCGTCGACGGGACCATCGTGAACGTCTCGCTGCCGGTGATCATCGACGAGTTGGGTCTCGATCTCACCGACGCCCAGTGGATCAACTCCATCTACGCCGTGGTGTTCGCGGCGCTACTGCTCACCGCCGGCCGACTCGGCGACCGGTTGGGTCGCCGGATGCTGTTCATCCTCGGCGTGGTGGTGTTCATCGGCGGCAGCCTCATGGCGGCCGCGTCGGAGAGTTCGACGGCCCTCATCGTGGCCCGCGTCGTGCAGGGTGTGGGCGGCGCATTCGTGCTGCCGTGCACCCTCTCGACGGTCAACGCGACCTTCCGGGGCCGTGACCGGGCCATCGCGTTCGGCGTGTGGGGTGCGGTGATCTCGGGCATGGCTGCCGTCGGGCCGCTGCTCGGTGGCTGGCTGACGACGTCGTTCACGTGGCCGTGGATCTTCCTCGTCAATGTCCCGATCGGCATCCTCGTCATCATCGGCGCCGTCCTCACCGTTCCCGAGACGCGGGCGAAGATCACCGTGCCCGGACTGGACGTGGTGGGCCTGCTGCTCAGCGCAATCGGCTTCGGCGCGTTGATCTTCGCGCTCATCGAGGGCCAGACCATCGGGTGGTGGAAGCCGATCGCCGACCTGAATGTGTTCGGCATGACCTGGCCGGTGACCGCCCCGATCTCGGCGACGCCGGTCGTCGCCGCCGTCGGTGTGGTCGCGCTGGTCGGTTTCGTGGTGTGGGAAAGGCATCGGGCGCGGATCGGGTACTCGGCCATCCTCGACCTGGACCTGTTCCGGTTCCGTACCTTCAGCTGGGGCAACTGCACCGCGATGGCCGTCGCGATCGGTGAGTTCGGTCTGTTGCTGGTGCTGCCGCTGTTCCTCGTCAACGCGTACGGCCTGAGCACCCTCGGTGCCGGGACGGTGCTTGCGGTGATGGCGCTCGGCGCCTTCGCGTCCGGTGCCGCGGCGCGTCACGTCACCGCCCGGTTCGGTGCCCCGCGCACCGTGATGCTCGGTCTGGCGCTCGAGGTGATCGGTGTGCTCGCATTCGCGTTGTACCTGCGGCCGTCGTCGGAGACCTGGCTGATGGCGGTGCTGCTCGCGATCTACGGCCTCGGCCTGGGACTGGCGTCGGCGCAGCTCACCGGGACGGTCCTCGTCGACATTCCGCCGTCGGAGTCCGGCCAGGGGTCGGCGACACAGAGCACCGTCCGCCAGCTCGGTTCGGCGCTCGGCACCGCGATCCTCGGCACCGTGCTGTCGCTCGGGCTCGCGCACAGCCTCACCGATCGGCTCGAGCCGATCGCGCTGCCACCCCAGGTGGAGACGCAACTGGTCGACGGCACCCGCGACTCGGCCGGCGGCACCATCCCGCCGATCCGCGAGCAGGGCGACCACGGCAAGCTCGGCCCGGCCGGACCGGAGACCGCCGACGCGCTGTCGGAGGGCTTCGCCGACGCCACCCGGTGGTCGCTGTTCGTCGCCGCCGGTTTCCTGCTCGTCGGCCTCGTGTCCGCGACACAGCTACAGTCGCGCAGGCGCGAGGAGGAGGCGGCGGCCACAGCGTAGGCGTCGCGTCGGATCGCGGCCGCCGGATACGTCACCGGCGGGTCAGTCATCGGTGGGTGGGAGCACCTGCCAGAGCACGACGACGGCGATCACCGCGAGGATGCACAGCACCCCCAGTGTCGCCGCCATCCAGATCGAGCCCGTGAGACTCACCGCGACCGCCACCACGACGGTGGCGGTCACGGTGACACCGAGGACCAGCAGGTGCCGGACGGGCCTGCGTCCAGGTCCTCCCGGCATCGCGTCGGCGTCGATCTCCTCGACGGATACCGCTACCGGCGCATCCCTCCTCGCGTCATACCCATGCCCATGATCCCGGCGCCGAGCACGAAGACCAGGGCACCCACGACCACGTTCGACCAGATCATCCCCGCGCTGGTGGTCACGCCCGAGACGAGCCACGGCGAGACGATCAACCAGACCCCCAGCAGCGGGGCGACGAATGCGAAGCCGTGGGTGCGGCTGAACGTCGTGGCGTGACCGACCGCCAGCAGAGCGACCGCGAGGCCGGCGAACAGGTTGCACATCATCAGCGACGTCTGCCCGCTGAACCCGACGATCCACGGCGATGCGGCCGCGTAGAGACCGGCCAGAACCATCAGCCCCTCGGCGACCTGGGGAACCGGACTCTCCCCGAACTCGTCGTAGCGGGCGCGGAGTTCGGCGATGTCTGGGTGGGTTTCCATCGACATGGACGGTGTTGTCGACATGACGGATCATCTCCTCGACCTTGTGTCCCAATATCGAGACTAGTCCGCTTTTGCGGGCTTACGCGATCGCCAGGATGCGCGAGCGACACCGAACTCCGGACCCGGCTTCGTGTTTCGCGCCCGTCGAGAGAGGAGCGGCCGTTCGGTTTCCGATGATTCCGGCTCGTGGGTGCGCGTCGCTCGAACGAGTGCCATCCTGGAACGGGTCGGAGTCGATCGACCCGACACGATCGCGAGGAGGTGAGGGCGCCATGAGTTCCGGTCACAGTCTGCACCTCACCGTTTCCCCAGTCGGTGCCGCTTAGCACTGCAGCGCACGCGTCGGCCTGAACGCGCACGGTGATCCTGGATATCCGTGTGCCTCGTACCGATCGTGCGTGCGCGATGGCACGCATGCGTCGGCCGACTGCATTCACCGTGTGGCCGCACGGAACCACCCCGCCGGAGTCCGGTGCGGCACGGTGCGAAGGAAGGACTCGTCCAATGACACGCGTATTTCCCTTTGGCGTGCAGTCTTTTTCGCTGCCTGCCCTCGAGTCACGTCGCGATCTCGATCCGGGCGTCGTCGAGACCCGAAACGGATCGGTCACTCGCACGGCCGCAGGTCGACCTGGTGCGATTCTCGCCCTTCCCGTGAAGATCGACTTCGAAACCGGTTGTCGAACAGCAGATTCGGGCTATCGGGTTCGCCGGGATGGTTGGGGATCGAACTCCCTGCAAGTGTGGTCCGAACCGGTCACCGGGGGCTCCGGCGCACCCGCTGCCGCGGTTCCCGGGATCGGTCAGGCGGTGACTACTGCGCTCGACGAAGTCGCCCTGGCCGTGATGGTCGGCAGCCTCGTCGGAACGATCGCCGGTGCGACGATCGGCGGCTTACTCGGCGGCGCCGGACCTGCCTTCACCGTCGTCCTGTTGCCCGAATCGCTCGCGACGTGCATCGGCGGTGCCATGATCGGGGCCCCGATCGGTGCTCTTGCCGGAACGGTGGCCGTCGGTGGCGGGGGACTGCTCCTCGCCTCTACGAAGATCGTGCGCAGCCTGGTGTCGAGTTCTCGGGAATGACCGTCGATGGAAGAGGTGTCAGATCCCGGACGCGAACCGCCGGTGCCGGGCGGCGTCGGCGCGTTCGGTGCTGATGGCGTCGACCAGGCGGGTCAACCGTCCGAACGTGGGCCCCATCCGCCGCGGGCGGTGCACGATGGCGTCGCAGATGACACGGCCGGCCTCGTCGGGCGTCAGTGCCGAGGCCTTCAGGTACTGCGCGTTGGGCGTGATCATCGCGGTTCGCACCAGCGGCATGTACACCGCGGTGAATGTGATGTTCTCGTCGAGGGTTTCGGCCTGGAACGACGTCGAGACCTCGTCGAGTGCGGCCTTCGACGCCACGTACGCGGAGTAGCCCGGACCGCCGAACAGGTTCGCCGCCGACAGGATGTTGATCACCTGGCCGAAGCGGCGCTCCCGCATGCCCGGCAGCACCGCCAGCATCAGTCGCACCGCCGCGAAGTAGTTGAGCTGCATGGTGCGTTCGAAGTCGTGTGCCCGGTCGTACGACTGCTCGAGCGAGCGGCGGATGGACCGTCCGGCGTTGTTGACGAGGATGTCGACCCCGCCGTGCTCGTCGAGGACCTTCCGGATCATCGTGTCGGACGCGTCCGCGTCGTTGAGATCGCACGGGTACGCGAACGCCTTGCCGCCGCGCCCCGTGACCGTGTCGACGACCTCACGTAGTTCCGTCTCGCGGCGGGCGACCAGCAGCACGGTGGCGCCCGCAGCAGCGAGTTCGAGTGCGGCGGAGCGGCCGATGCCCGACGACGCCCCGGTGATCATGACGCGCCGTCCTCCCACCGCCTCGGTGAGCGTGCGGCGCTGCCGCCGCGGGAACGGCCCCCGCGTATCGAGCGCATGCTTGGCCTGGAACCACCACCCCGTCGAAGTCATGGTGACGGATCCTATGCGAGATGTGGCCGCCGATCGGGCGGGTTGCCGGTACCGGTGTCCGGCAACGTCATCGCGCGATCGGGGCCGCCGTCGCCGGGAGACGTGCTGGCAAACAAACAATTTGTCGTTTCCCACGCTTCCGATCCTGGACACTTGACCAACTGTCGAGTATCAATAATCGACCCCGAATCGGACCGTTCGGTTCTGCTCTCGGGGAGCTGTCCGCTCGACCCGAACGTCCCGAAGAGGAATCATGCGCAAAATCACGCTTGCCGCTGCCGGTGCCGTCGCAGCCGCCGGGCTGTTGGTCCCCGCCACCGCCGCGAACGCCGACACCTCGGCCAACACCGAGGTCACCTTCGTGATCGCCGGTGCGGGCGGCAACCTGTCCCTGATCACCGGAGGACCGGTCGGCACCATCGTTCCCGGGTCGGGCGTCGCCAGCGGCACCCTCACCACCGTCACGGTGAACGACTCGCGCAACGGCTCCGGGCGCGCCTGGACCGCCACCGCGTCGTCGACCGATTTCGTCGGCCCCAACATGACGATCCCGAAGAGCGCGGTCACCTACAACGCGACGGCCGTCGTCGGCGGACTGCTGGGCGGCAACCTGTCCTCGACCGGTGCACAGGCTCTGGATGCCCCGAAGGCTGTCGTCGACCGCACCGGGCTGAACTGGCCGACCGAAATCATCACCTGGACCCCGTCGCTCAGCGTCAACTACCAGGGCGGTGCAGCGATCGGCACCTACAAGGGCACCGTGACCATCTCGGTCGCCTAGAGCATTCGGTACCCACCGGCCGGGGCGCATGTCGAGCGTCCCGGCCGGCCCGCTAGAAAGTGATCCATGCGTTCCCTCCCCGCGCTGCGAAGCCTCCTCGCCCTCCTCGCCGCCGTTCTCATGGCGGTGGGGATTCCCGCGTCCGCGATCGCCGAGCCCGACGAACCGGCGGCGGGCGCGGCCGACGGTTCGATCGGTATCCGACTGGTCGATGCGCCGGTGGAGCTGAAGGACGATCCCCGCGCGCTTCGGTACATCATCGACAACCTGCCTCCCGGAACGACCATCACGCGACATGTGATGGTGTCCAACAACACCGGCGCACCGGCGAAGATCGACGTCTACGCCGGCGCCGCACGCATCGCCGACGGTGCGTTCGTGCTGGAGGAGCCGGGCCAGACGAACGCCCTCACGTCCTGGACCACCGTCGACCGGCCGACCCTCGAACTCGACAACGGTCAGCAGGCCGAGGTGGCGGTGACGATCGCGGTGCCGCAGGATGCGCCGGAGGTCGAGCAGTACGCGGTGATCTGGGCGTCGCACAAGACGCCGTCCACAGACGGCAGCGGCATCACCAATGAGTCCCGGGTCGGAGTCCGCGTCTATCTGTCGGTGGGGCCGGGCAACGGTCCGCCCGCCGACTTCACCATCTCCGGCCTCACCCCCCGCCGCGGTCCGGACGGCACCGCGTCGGTCGTCGCGTCGGTCACCAACACGGGCGGACGCGCGATCGATCTCTTCGGCACGCTGGGTCTCTCGGGCGGACCCGGAGGCCTGTCCGCCGGTCCCATCGACAGTGAGGCCGCAACCATCGCGCCCGGTGAGGACGGCGAGGTCGTGATCGCCGTGCCCGACAGCGCCGCCCTGCCCGCCGGCCCCTGGACGGCCGACGTGAAACTCGAGAGCGGCATGATCAAGCACGACATGTCGGCGTCGGTGACGTTCCCGGACAAGGGCGACGGCGAATCCGTCGGCGCCTCGGATTCCACGTCGTGGCCGCTCGTCGTCGGGATCGTCGTGGCCGTGCTGGCCGTGATCGCAGCGGCCGCCTACCTGGTGGTCCGGAAGCGTCGCCCCTCGGGCACGGGGCAGTAGCCATGTGGCACAACAGGATGCCCCGCGCCCTCCGCCTGTCCGTCGCCGCCGCCGGTGTGCTGGTCCTCGTCGGTGCGCCGACGGCGACCGCGACACCGTCCGAGGTGGCGGCGCCGGAAGAGGTGACGCCGACGGCGTCGCCGCCGACGACCACGACGACGACCGTCCCGCCGACGACCACGACGACGACCACGACGACGGCCCCGACGATCGCGACGACGAGCGTGACCGCGACGACGACGGTGGCACCCACGACCGAGGCCCCGTCGACGCAGTCGCCCACGACGACGACGGTGACCACCACGACGCCGACACCGTCGGCCCGCGCCGGCGTGCTCGACACCGCGGCGGCAGGCCGGTCCGGCCTGTCCGTCGGCACGTGGGGCCCGGTCGGCACCATCGTTCCCGGTGCCACCAGGGCGAGCGGCACCCTTCCTGTGGTTTCCGTGTCCGACAACACCGTCGGCTCCGGCAGGTCGTGGGTCGCGACCGTGTCGACGACCGACTTCGTCGGGCCGAGTATGACGATCCCGAAGGGTGCCGTCGTCTACGAAGCGACCGCCCTCGCCGGTAAGGGACTGGGCGGCGCCCTGAGTTCGAGGGGCGCGCAGAGCCTGGATGCGCCGAAGGCCGTCGTCGAGCGCACCGGCCTGGACCTGCTCGAGACGATCAGTTGGACCCCGGCATTGACCGTCAATTACCCCGGCGGCGCCGCGGTCGGAACCTACCGGGGCACCGTCACGGTCTCCGTCGCCTAGCCGGCGAGGGTCAGGCGGTGGTCGCCAGTGCCGCCGCCAGTCCGAATGCGACCGCCATCGCGGCGGATTCGCCGACCGCGCGGCGCAGCGACGCGTCGGCGCTCATGCGGTGTCCGGCCGCGGGGCCGACCCACGTGCGGCGCAGCCACCACCCCGCCGCGAGCAGGGCGGCGAGCGCGGCGGCCTTGGCGAGCACCACCCGGCCGTAGCCGGTGGTGACGAGCGGACCGAATCCGCCGAGTCGGACGGCGGCGTTGACGACGCCGGTCGCGGCGAGTACCCACACGCACCGCCAGGCGATCGCCGAGTAGCGCGGCAGCATCGTCGACCACGCGCCACGCGAGCGGGCGGTGAGCGCCAAGGCGACGAGCATCCCGAACCACGTCGCCGCGGCGAGGACGTGCCCGGCGTCGAGGAGGGATCCGAGCGCCTGCTGCGACATGTGGCCGCTGATCGGGCGGGCGATGAGCGCCAGTCCGGACAACGCCAGCACGGGGGCCGCGGGCCACGGCAGGCCGCGCCGGAAGGCGACCGCGGCGACCACGGTGACGAGCGCGGTGCACGCCACGGTCGCCGCGCCGAGTCGGCCCGCGCTCACCAGGCGCACGAAGTCGACGACGGTGCCCGGCGCCACCGCGAACCGCGAGCGGCCCTCGGCCTCGGCGGCCTCGAGGATCAAGAGCACGATCTCGGCGACCGTCCACGCGCCCGCCAGCGCCGCGGTCGTCTGCCACAGCAGACCGGGCTCGAGGGCGGGTCGGCGCTCGTCGCGCTGCAGCCACTGCCACCCGGCGAGCCCGAACACGATCGCGCCGAGCCCGACGGCGAGGACCCGGATCACGCTCGTCGGGGAGGGGCCTTCCGGGGTGGCGAGCAGCCACGCGAGCCCGACACCCGCCAGTGCGGTGAGAACGGCGGACAGCAGCCATGCCCGGCCGCCGTCCGCCGTCCCCACCCGCATCGGATTCCGGCCGTCAGTCCTGGCCGCGCGGCTTGCGCAGCGCGAACCACAGGCCGCCGGCGACCACGACGACGCCGACGCCGACGAACACCCAGATCAGGGTGTTCCCGCCGTCGGAGGACTCGTCCGAGCCGTTCGAGGACTGGCCGCCGCCGCCGGCCTTCGGGCCCGGCGTGCCGGTGCCCTCCTGCGTCAGCGTGAACACCTGGGTGCCGCTGACGGGGTGGCCGTCGGCGGAGGTGACCCGGAACGCGATCGTGTAGTCCCCGACCGGGCCGAGGCCCTCGAGCGGCACGCTGACGGTGTCGCCCTGGACCGACGGGTTGCCCTTCGACCACAGGTTGCCGTCGGGGCCGACGACGGTCAGCGACGCGAACTTCTCCTGCAGCGCCTCGTTGAACGTCAGGCTCACCCGCGCGGGGGCCGTCGCGATCTGCGCGCCGTTCGCCGGGTCGCTGGCGACGACGGCGGAGTGCGCGGACGCGGTGCCGACGCCGAGCATCGTCGCGAGCATCGCCACGAAGCCGATCGCGATGACGCGGAGGCTGGTGATTCGGCGGCCGGTCATGAGTGACGGCTCCGGATCGTGGCACCGATGCCCAGCGCGGCGCCCAGGGCGCCCAGCACCAGGCCGATGCCGCCGAGCCAGCGGGCGGTGGTGTCGGTGTTGTTCGTGGTCTCGGCGGCGGCGGG
This sequence comes from Prescottella agglutinans, assembly GCF_004011865.1. Taxonomy (GTDB): domain Bacteria; phylum Actinomycetota; class Actinomycetes; order Mycobacteriales; family Mycobacteriaceae; genus Prescottella; species Prescottella agglutinans. Next base: position 238,322 of record NZ_RKLP01000011.1, read on the forward strand.
CGTGCTGCCGTGCGCGTCGCCGTCGCCGGTGCCGGCCGCGAGGGTCAGCGTCGGGGCCGGCTTGTCGGGCTCGCTGCCGTCCGGGTTGGGCTTCTGGTCCCACTGCACGACCTTGCCGTCGCTGTAGGTCTGGGTGGCCGGGAACGCCACCTCGTCCTGCTCGGGCAGCGGGCCGGCGGACAGGACGAACTGCTGGAACTGGCCGGGGCCGACGCTCACGCCGGGGGCCGCGGTCCAGGTCACCGACGTCGCGGTCGCGGACGCCGGATCCTTCTGGACCGTCGACGTCCAGCCGGGCATCGGCTCGGTGCGCGCCGACTTCAGGTTCGGCAGCTGCACCGTCACCGCGGTGGTGCCGGCGGTCTCGGACTCGGTGGGGACGCGGAACGTGAGGACGGTGTAGCCGCCCTGTTCGGCGCCGGGGGCGGCGACCGAGACGTGCGCGGAGGCCACGCCGGTGGCCAACAGCAGCGCGCCGCCCGCGGCGCCCGCCGTCAGGAGGGCGCGGGAGAGGATTCGCTTCATCTTTCCTGGGTGTCTTTTCTGTGCGGAGGTACCGGGTTCGCGGGTCAGGCGAACACCGGGGGTCCGCGCCGGGACAGGCCGGCGGCGAGCACAGCGAGACGGGGCGCGCGGCGGCCGGGCGGCCGCGGGACGAGGAATCGTGCCGGTTCGGCACCGGGCACCGGTGATGCGAGGGCGGCGCGTAGGACGCGCGTGAGCGGTCCGTACAGCCGCTCCGCGGTGAGGATGAGGGCCGCGCAGACGACGGTGGCCGCGACGTGCGCGCCGAGCATCGCGGCGGCCGGCGCGCTCCGGTGGAGGTGGTCGTCGGCCGAGAGGGTGAGCGCGAGGTGGCCGGCGCCCTGCCCGGCGGCGAGCGCCGCGAACAGCGCCCACCGGCTGCGGCTCAGGGCTGGTACACCCCCGACGGCCGCGCCGACGCCGGCGCAGGCCGCGAGGAGCAGCGTCAGTGCTGCGGTGTCGGGGAGCCCGCCACCGCCGACGCCGTGCGCGGCGACGGCCAGCGTTGCCGCCGTCGCCCCGACCGCGCCGCCGCGGAGGGCGGCGGTGGGGGCGGGGCGACGGACGGACACGGTGATCGGGAGGGCGTCAGCGGACGCCGAGGCGGGCCAGGATGTCGGCCTCGACGCCGTCGAGTTCCGCCGAGATGGCGTGGTGGGCCTGCTTGCGGCGGGCGACGGGCATCTGCTCGGCCGAACGGACGGCGGTGCCGAGGTCGCCGAGGCGGGCGCGGATCGCGGACGCGAACTGCTGGGTCTCGGTGTCGCCGGGGTGGCGGCTGACGATCTCGTCGACGGACTTCTCGGCGCCGGCGATGCGGGCGCTGAGCTTGGCGCCGTGGCCGGTGTACTCGCCGAGCTGGTCGACGGCGATGCCCATGCGCTGCGCGCGCTGGGTGTCGATCTGGCCGCGCAGCGCGGTGGCGCCGCGGTAGGCGATCGGCACGAGGACGGGGGCGAGCAGGCGCGCGACGCCGAGGTAGCGGCGCAGCTGGGCGACCGACAGGCCCTTCTCCGCGGCCTTGACGGCGGCCTTCTCCTGAGCCTTGAGGGTGGCGATCTGGGCCTTGTCGACCTTCTTCTGCGCCTTCGAGTCGGACCGGTGCTTCTTGCGGTCGTTCTTCGCGCCGAGCTTGGCCTCGAGCTTGGCCTTGTGCTTGAGCGCCTTCGCCTCGGCCTTGCGCGTGGCACGCCGCTTACGTTTCTTGAACAACCCCACTGGAAAGGCCCCTCCATCTGGTGTTTCGGCGCGGGCGCGAACTGCGTCACAGCCTATCTGTGCTCGTTTTTGATCGCCGCTTTCGGCTTTACCCTAGGCGAGCACATAATCTTCCACATCGTGTGTTCCCCGATCGGCCCGCAGGACGGCGCCGGCACCGCTGAGGCGGCGCCGGCCAGACGTGACGCTTCCGGCGCCCCGGCCCCGGTGCTGCTCGAGCCCGGCGCATTGACCCGGTGCCGTCATCGGATCCATCTCGACGCCACCTACCCGGACCTGCTCGCGGCGGCCCCCGAGAACACCGGCGTCAAGCAGCGGCAGGAGGCCGCCGCCGCCCAGCGGGAGGCGGTGCGGATCCGCCTCGCCGACGCCGACCCGGACGCCTGGGTGCGGATCGAGCCCGACGGGCCGGCGGGACAGCGGGCCCGCGCGACGCTCGAGGCGTGCCGGGCCGGGGCCGACAAGATCTGGGGTGCGGTGCTGCCGTCCGAGCGCGACACCGGCCGCCGCGGGCGCGCCGAGATCCTGCTTCGCGACGCCGACCGCGGCGGCTACATCCCCGTCATCGTGGTCAACCACAAGGTTACCGACCCGGGCAGCGGCGCGACCACGTCGGGGCTGTTCGAATGGGCCCCGAAGGTCGACGAGACCCGCAAGGTCCGGGCCCAGTTGCGCGACCAGATGCGGCTGGCGCACGTGTACCGGATGCTCGAGCGGAACGGCCTGGCGAGCCCGTCGCTGCTGGGCGGCGCCATCGGGTACGGCGCCGACTGCGTGCTGGTGCACGACCTGTCCACCGTGCTGGACGACTACGACGAGCGCTTCGCCGACCGCATCGCCGTGGCCCGCGGCGAGGTGCCGACCGTGCCGTCGCAGATCGGCGAGTGCCGCTCGTGCCCGTGGTGGTCGGGTTGCCGGGCGAAGCTCGAGGAGACCCACGACGTGTCGTTGGTGGCGTCCGGGTCGCGCGCCGACGTGCTGCGCGAGCGCGGCGTGCGCACCATCGAGCAGTTGGCGGCGTGGGAGGGCGACGCCCCGGAGGAGTGGCCGCACAACTCGTTCCACGACACCGTCGTCACCGCGAAGGCCTGGCTGGCGGGGGCGCCGCTGGTGCGCCGCAACGAGACCGTCACGGTGACCCGGGCCGACGTCGAGGTGGACGTCGACATGGAGAGCTACCAGGAGCACGGCGCCTACCTGTGGGGCACGCTGCTCAACGTCGCCGGCACTTCGGTGTACCGGCCGTTCGTGAGCTGGGACCCGGTGCCCACCGTCGACGAGGCGCGTTCGTTCGCCGAGTTCTGGACGTGGCTCATGGCCGAGCGCGCGGGTGCTGCCGCGGCCGGGCAAACCTTTGCCGCGTACTGCTATTCGCGGGCGGCCGAGGACAAGTGGCTGCTGGACTCGGCCCGTCGGTTCGCCGGGGTGGAGGGCATCCCCACCGTCGCCGAGATCCGCGAGTTCATCGACAGCCCGCAGTGGGTGGACATCTACCAGGCCGTCGGCGAGAACTTCGTGTGCCCGAACGGCAAGGGGCTCAAGAAGATCGCCCCCGTCGCCGGGTTCCACTGGCGCGACGCCGAGGCCAGCGGCGAGGCGTCGATGAGCTGGTACCGCGAGGCCGTCGGTTACGACGGCGACCCCGACCTCACCCAGCGTCAGCGCCTCCTCGAGTACAACGAGGACGACGTCATCGCCACCAAGGTGCTGCGCGAGTGGATGAGCGACCGTGCGGTCGAGGAGATTCCGCACGAGGACGACCTCTGAGTTTCGGATCGGACATTCCGCGCAATTTGTACTGAAAACCGACTGATTGTTACGGTCGGTGCTTCGATGATGTCGACTCCTGAGCGGAGGTGAACACGCATGCTTCTCGGTTCTCTCGGACTGACCCTGGCCGGCCTGGTCGGCGGTCTCCTGGGTGGTCTCGGCAGCCTTCTGGGCATCTGAGTCAACGCAGCAGCGCCCGCACCCCGGCCGACGGCCGGGGTGCGTTTCCTTTCGAAAGATCTTCACGCCCTTGCGCGTTGGCGGTTCCGGGCGTTTCGCGCACTGGTCGCGCAGACGACGAACGCCCCGGCTCGGATGAGCCGGGGCGTTCGTCGAGGAGCGGGGGACTACCGCGGCGCCATGCGCAGCGCGCCGTCCATGCGGATGGTCTCGCCGTTGAGGTAGTCGTGCTCGACGAGGAACTGCGCCAGCTGCGCGTACTCGTCGGGCTTGCCGAGGCGCGACGGGAACGGGATCCCGGCCTCGAGGTTCTTGCGGTACTCGTCGGTGACGCCGGCCAGCATCGGGGTGTCGATGGTGCCGGGGGCGATGGTGTTGACGCGGATGCCGACCTGCGCGAGGTCGCGTGCCGCGGTGATCGTCATGGCGTGCACACCACCCTTGGACGCGGTGTACGCGATCTGGCCGACCTGCCCCTCGAACGCCGCGACCGACGCGGTGTTGATGACGACGCCGCGCTGGCCCGCGTCGTCGACCGTGGGCAGGTGCTGCATCGCGTTGGCGGCCAGACGCATCACGTTGAACGTGCCCAACAGGTTCACGGTGATGACGGTGCGGAACAACTCCAGGTCGTGCGGGCCGTTCTTCGACAGGATGCGACCCGCCCAGCCGACACCGGCACAGTTGACGACGGTGCGCAGCGGGACGCCCGACTCGCCGATCGTGTCGATCGCGGCCTGTACCTCCGCCTCGCTGGTGACATCGGTGGGGATGAAGGTGACGCCGGCCGGCACGTTGTCGCCGGCGCGCTCGATGGACTGGGCAAGGTCCAGGCCGAACACGGTGGCACCCGCGTCGGCGAAGCGCTTCGCGGTGGCGGCTCCGAGCCCGGAGGCTGCGCCGGTGATCAGTGCCGCGGTTCCCTGGATTTCCACTGCTCTTCCCCTTCGGTCCGGGTCGACCACTGCGGTCGGCCGTGGTGACCTGCACCATAACGCGGGGGCGGGCGGTGGCGCTGGCCGGTCGTCACACCGGTCCGCCCGAGGCCGCCGCGAGGTCGTGCCGGTGCGCCCACGCCGCGACGTCGCCGCGTTCGAGCGCCACGGCCAGCAGGTCCGGGAACCGGTCCGGGGTGCACGCGAAGGCCGGAACATCCAGTGCGGCAAGTGCTGCCGCGTTGTCGCGGTCGTAGGCGGGCGCACCGTCGTCGGACAGGGCCAGCAGCACCACCACCTGGACCCCGGCATCGCGCATCGCGGCCACCCGGGACAGCATCTCGGCGCGGATCCCGCCCTCGTACAGGTCGGAGATCAGCACGAACAGCGATTCGGTGGGGCGGGTGATCAGCGACTGGCTGTACGCGATCGCGCGGTTGATGTCGGTGCCGCCGCCCAGCTGGGTGCCGAACAGCACGTCCACCGGATCGGACAGCTTGTCGGTCAGGTCCACGACCGCCGTGTCGAACACCACCAGGGACGTGCGCAGCGCCCGCATCGACGCGAGGACCGCGCCGAACACCGACGCGTACACCACGCTCGACGCCATCGACCCGGACTGGTCGATCGCGAGCACCACGTCGCGCTGCACCGCCTGGGACCGGCGGCCGTAGCCGATCAGCCGTTCCGGCACCACCGTCCGGTACTCCGGCAGGTAGTGCTGCAGGTTCGCCCGGATCGTGCGGTGGAAGTCCAGGTCGCGCAGCTTCGGGTTGGTGGTGCGGGCCGCCCGGTTCAACGCCCCCGTCACCGCGGTGTGGGTGGCCCGTGCCAGGCGCTCCTCGATCTCGCGGACCACCCGTTCCACCACCACCCGGGCGGTCGTCTTGGTGGTCTCCGGCATCACCCGGTTCAGGCTCAGCAGCGTGCCCACCAGGTGGACGTCCGGTTCGACGGCCTCGAGCATCTCCGGTTCGAGCAGCAGTTGGGTCAGCCCGAGCCGTTCCATCGCGTCCCGCTGCATCACCTGCACCACCGAGGTGGGGAAGTAGGTGCGGATGTCGCCGAGCCAGCGCGCCATCCGCGGCGCGGAACCGCCGAGACCGGCACCGCGCCGGGTACTTCTGTCGACGGGGCCGCCGTCGTCGTACAGCGCGGACAGGGCCGCGTCCATCGCAGTGTCCGACGCCGACGCCAGCGCGCCGGTGGACTCCTCGGCGACGTCGCCGAGCAGCAACCGCCAGCGGCGCATCCGTTCGTCGTCGATCGGTGTGGTCATGCGGGAATCCCCAGGATCAGGGCGGTGGCCGCCAGGGCGCGGCCGCCGCGGTCGGTGTCGAGGGCGGTGTCGGTGGCGGCGGCACGCCTGCCGTCGCGCAGGATCTCGCCGAGCGTGCGCCGCTCCGCGGGGCCGAACCCGCCGAAGGTGCGGCGCAGCGCCGGCAGCGCGTCGAGGAACTCGTCGGCGTGCAGCCCGGACACCCAGGTGTCGATCAGCGCCAACAGATCCCGGTCGTGGACGAGCAGCAACCCGCTGCCGCCGGCGAACCCGTCGATCCACCGGGCCTTCGCCGCGGCCGCGACACCGGCCGAGAGCGCCCGGCCGACCCGGGCGGTGGTGTCGGCGGTGTCGAGGCGGCCCACGTCGCGCAGCAGGCGCACGGTGCGTCCGGTGAGCAGACCGTCGACGTCGCCGCGACCGGCCAGCGTCGTCAGCGTGTCGAGCCAGCGGTCCGTCGACGCCGGATCGTCGCGCAGCGTGACCGCGGCGTGGACGTCGTCGAGCGCGCCGCGCAGCGCGTCCGCGGCGTCGGCGTCGAGGCCGGTGACCGCGGCGGGCAGGCCCGCACAGATGCGCACCAGCAGCGCGTCGACGACCCGGTCGAGGGCGGACAGGTCGGTGCCGCGCACGTCCCCGTACCGGAGGGTGCGCACCAGCGCCGGCAGCGCCGCCATCAGGTGGGCGACGTCGTGGTCCAGCGCCGCGGCGGTGTCCACCGCGTCCAGCAGGTCGGCGACGGTGTCGCGCAGGTCGGCGAGCAGGGCCCGCTCGAGCAGGCCGGTCACCTCGGCCAGGGTGACGTCGGGCCGGGCGGCCCGGTCGCGCACCACGGCGTCCGCGGCGGTGGCGACGGTGGTGCCCCAGCGGGCCGCCTCCACCACCGCGACCGCGAGTTCGGGCCGCCAGCACAGCTTCCACGTCTCCCGGAAGGTGCCGGTCGACCGCACCGTGGACTGGGTGGGCGCCGCCCACTCCACCTCGATCAACCGCAACCGGTGCAGCAGCTGCGACCGCTGCCGGTCGAGGTCGGTGCGCAGATCCAGGCTCAGTTCCTTCTCCGTCGGGGAACGCTTGAGCCGCAACGATTTCGACCGGGCCTGCAGATCCGCCTCGAGCGGCACGGTCGGGGTCGAGTCGGGGACCTCGCCGAGGGATTCGCCGACCACCAGGCGTCGGGTCACCAGGTCGAGTAGCAGTTCGTCGCCGTCGCACAGCACCGCGCGGGTGGCCTCGGTGACCTCCGCGAGGCCCGGAAGCGGCCGATCCCGCAGCGCCGCAAGGGTGTCCGCGAGCCGGGTTGCCTCGATGACGTGCGCACTCGACACCGGCAGGTCCTCGGCCCGCAGCACCCGCGCCACCCGGGTCAGCCACCGCGCGACGGTGTCGTCGGGGGCGGTGAACAGGTGCTCGTACCAGCCGGGGGAGACGATGCCGGCGCCGTAACCGGAGGCGACGGACAGTCGGGAGTGGGTCCACGGCACCCAGGTGAGCGACGCCTTGACCTTCGGGAGTCCGCGCAGCAGACGGGCGTCCGGCGCGGCCGGTCCGAGGCGTCCGGCCAGGGCGGGTGCGTGCATCGCCCCGCACACCACCGCGATCCGCAGCGCCCCCGCCTTGATCGTCGCGCGCAGCACCTGCCGCATGTGGGCCTCGCGGCGCGCGGTGTGGTCGTCGAGGTCGACGCCCTCGCGCAGCGCCGCCATCGCCTCGGTGATCGCGTCGAAGGCCGTGACCGGATCGTCCTCGTCGCCGGGGTTCCGGGATTCGACGACGGTGTCCCACCACTGTTCGAAGTCGTCGTACCCGGCCGCCGCGGCCAGCGCGGTCAGCGGGTCCGGGCGGGCGGCCTCGTCGCCCTCGCGGTCCGCGGCTAGCGCCAGCGTCGCCGGCAGGTCGCAGAACCGGACGTCGGCGTCGTGGTACACCGCCCACCGCAGCGCCTGCCACTCCGGCGAGAACACCGCCAGCGGCCAGAATGCCGCGCGCGCAGGCTCGTTGGCGGCGTATCCGAGCAGCGCCACCGGCGGCCGCAACTGGTCGTCCGCGGCCAGTGGGACGAGGGCGTCGGCGTCGGCCGGCCCCTCGATGAGGACGGTGTCCGGTTCGAACGCGTCGAGGGCGCGCAGCACGGCCCGCGCGGATCCGGGGCCGTGGTGCCGGATGCCGAACACCCGCACCTGTGCGCCGGGGGTCGCAGCGGTCACCCCGCCACCTCGCGGCACGCCCGGTAGAAGTCGTCCCACTCGGTGCGGTGGCGCACCACGGCCTCGAGGTACTCGGTCCACACCACCCGGTCGGCCACCGGGTCCTTGAGAACCGAGCCGAGGATGCCGGCGGCGACGTCCGCCGGGCGCAGGGTGCCGTCGCCGAAGTGGGCGGCGAGGGCGATTCCGTTGGTCACCACCGAGATCGCCTCGGCGGTCGACAGCGTGCCGGACGGGGACTTGACCTTGGTGCGGCCGTCGGTGGTGACCCCGTCGCGCAGTTCCCGGAACACGGTGACGACGCGGCGGATCTCCTCCGCAGCCGCGGGCACCGCCGGCAGTTCCAGTGCGGCGCCGAGTTGTTCGACGCGGCGGACCACGATCGCTACCTCGTCGTCGGCGCTCGCCGGCAGCGGCAGCACCACGGTGTTGAAGCGTCGGCGCAGCGCCGACGACAGGTCGTTGACCCCGCGGTCGCGGTCGTTGGCGGTGGCGATGACGTTGAAGCCCTTCGCCGCCTGCACCTCGGTGCCCAGTTCCGGCACGGGCAGCGTCTTCTCCGACAGGATGGTGATGAGCGCGTCCTGCACGTCGGCGGGGATGCGCGTCAGTTCCTCGATCCGGGCGACGGCGCCGTCGCGCATCGCGGTCATCACCGGCGACGGCACCACGGCGGCAGGTGTCGGGCCCTCGGCGAGCAGACGCGCGTAGTTCCAGCCGTAGCGCACCGCCTCCTCCGCGGTACCGGCGGTGCCCTGCACCAGCCGCGTCGACTCACCCGAGATCGCCGCCGCCAGGTGTTCGGACACCCACGTCTTCGCGGTGCCGGGCACACCGAGCAGCAGCAGGGCGCGGTCGGTGGCCAGGGTCGCGACGGCCACCTCCATCAGGCGGCGCGGACCGATGTACTTGGGGGTGATCACGGTGCCGTCGGGCAGCGTGCCGCCGAGCAGGTACGTCACCACGGCGTGCGGCGACAGCCGCCACGACGGCGGCCGTGGGCGGTCGTCGGCCGCGGCCAGCGCCGCGAGTTCGTGCGCGTACTGCTGCTCGGCGTGGGGACGCAGCAGGGCCGGCTCGGCGGTCAGGGTGTCGGTCACGTCAGCTCCTGGTGAAGGTGTCGGCGGTGGGTGAGGATGTCGGCGGCGGCCGCGAACAGGGCCAGTCGGTCGAGGTCGCCGGTGCGGGTGGCGGCGTCCGAGAGCACCGACTCGAGATCGAACGGGGCGCGGTGCGCGAGCAGGTCGACCGTGTGCCGCAGTTCCGCGGTCCGCAGGCGGGACGCGTACACGCCGGATATCACCGCGGCGGCCACGTCGTGCGGCCACGGCGCGGCCAGCGCCGCGAGCAGGCTCGGGTCGGGCAGCGCGCCGTCGGGGGTGGCGCGCAGGTGCGCGACGAGGATGTCGCGCGGCAGGTGGGCCGCGACCTGCGCGCCGACGGTGCCGTCGCGGCGCAGCAGCCCCACCGCCCAGTCGGCGTCGCCCTGACCGGCGACCGCCGCGGACCACGCGTGCTCGAGCGCCGACCGGAAGGGCTCCGCTACCGACACGTGCGGCAGATCCGCGGGGTCGAGACCGAGTTCGGCCCACACCGCGAGCGGGGCGGCCTGCACCACCAGGGTCAGCCGGACGTCGGGGCGCGGGGCGCTGCGGTGGTCGAGGCCGTCCCGCAGCGCGGCGTCGTCGAGGCGGTCCGGCAGCCTCACGGTGACGACGCCGTCGGCGACGGTGATCCAGTCCCGCAGGCGCTGCCCCATCCGCCGCCCGTACGCGGTGCCCGGCAGGTGTCGCAGCACCCCGGCCGCGGCCTGCCGCACGCGCAGGCTGCGGTCGTCGAGGGCGTGCTCGAGCAGCGTTTCGTCGCCGGCGCCGAGACCGGTGGCCAGTTCGGTGAGCAGGGCCGCGCGCTGCTCGGCGGTCTCGGACCGCCAGGCGCCGGACAGCAGCGCGGTCGCGGCGGCCGGGTCGGCGCGGCGCAGCGCCGCGAACCAGCGGCGCCGCGCGGCGGGGGTGCCGTGCCGCCAGTCCTCGTCGTCGCCGGTGTCGGGGTGGCGCAGCGGCGCCCAGTCGGGGTTGCGGGCGGCGAGCCACTGGCCGCGCGGCCCCGCCAGCGCGACCAGCCCGTCGCGGTACCGGGTGAGCCGGACGGCGGCGTCGAGCAGGTCCACGAGCAGGTCCGGTGGTGGCCGGAAACCCGCTGCGGCATCGAACCATTCGGGCAGCAGTGGGGAGTCGACGACGAGCAGGGAGCGCAGCCGCGTCGCCGCCGCCTCCGCCAGCAGCGGCCGCGGATCGTCGGGGGCGGGCGCCGGGACCGACGCGGTGGTGGGTGCGCTCGCCCCGGCGAGGAACGCGGACTCCAGCGCCGCCGCCGCGAGCAGCGTCGGTGCCGGGTCGCCGCCGTCGAGGGCGCCCGCCGTCGCCGCGGCGTGCAGGCCGGTCAGCGAGACCGTCGAACGGGCGGTTCCGAGAAGCGCTGTCGCGGTGAGGGACTCCGGGTAGGGGCGGATCATGCGGCGACCACCGTGCCGGCGTCGAACACGGAGGCGGGCAGCAGCGCGGTGCCGTCCCAGTCGCCGCACACGGTGACCGGGTGGCCGCCGGAGACGGCGAGCAACTGCCAGCGCGCGGCGTCACCGCCGCCGACCGGCAGGGCCCGGCCGGCGCGGTCCACGACGTGCCAGGATCCCGCGGCGACGGTGGGGGTGACGTCGGCGAGGAGCATCGGCCACGAGCGGATCCACGGGTCGGCGGCGAGCGCGGTTGCGTAGCCGGCGAGGGCGGTGGCCGGGTCGGTGGCGCCGGGCAGGGTGGTGAACGGTTCCGGGGCGGCGTGCTGGGTGCCCAGGTGCGCGCGGAGCGGCGCCGCGCCGGGGTAGTAGTGCACGTCGGCGTCGACGATGGTTCCCGGAATCGGTGCGGTTGTGGTGAATTGGGCGCTGCCGTGGGCGAAGTCGAGAAGCAGCGCCCACCGGCCGGAGTCGCGCCCGCGCAGCCACACCCGGCGGGTGACCAGGCGGCCCTCGTCCTCGGTGCGGACCGCGAGCACCTGCCAGCGGTCGCGGACGGCGGGCTCGGCGCGCACCTCGTCGGCGCGGACGGGGACCCCGAGGTGCGTCTGCACCGACCGGTTCAGCGGTTCCGGCAGCCGGTCGCGGTCCCGGAACGCGCGGATCAGCAGATGCAGGCGCGCGTACTGCGTGAGCAGGGGCGCCGGCCAGTCCGGGTCGGTGGCGACGAGCGCCGGCAGGGCGCGCAGGGCCGCGGCGACTCCCGGAGCCTGCGCGTCGACCATGCGGGCGGCGATGGCGTCGTAGGCGGCGGCGTCGTGGGGGACGGAACCGAGGCCGGCGACGACCCGGTCGGTCAGCCACCGGTCCAGCTCGTCGAGGCCGGCGGCGATCCGCTCGGTGCGGCGCTCGGCGGTGGCCGGGTCGGGCGCGGTCGTGGCGGGGGTCGCGGGGGTGGCCGCGGCGCGGGCCGCCCGGGTGGCGAGCCACTCGGTGACGAACTCGGGTGCCTCGGCGGCGGGCACGGCACCGTCCGCCCAGCGCAGCAGCAGGCCCACCGCGTGCTTGCACGGGAACTTGCGGCTCGGGCACGAGCAGCGGTACGCGGGCCCGGTCAGGTCGACCGCCGCCAGGTACGGGTTCTTGCCGCTGCCGCCGCACGACCCCCACAGGGCGGTGTCGGTGCGGCCGGTGTCCGTCCACTTCGAAGCCAGACCGCGGGCAGCCGTCAGCGACGCCGGGTCGGGCGCGGCGGCCGCGATCTGCGCGGGGGACCAGGGTTCTGTCACGGCAGCAAAACGTACGGCAGGTGCCCGACAAGTTGCCAAGCGCGCACGTCGATCGTGGGGTCCGTCACCACCCCACCGGACCGGCCCCCGGGTGCGTCCCGCCCAGCCCTACCCGTCTGGGCCCGATGCTGGAGTGGCGCCGCCCCTCGCTACGCCGACGATGGCCGGCGCCGATAGGTGCGGTCGGCGTCAGGGTCGTGAGCTCGGCCGGCCGCAGCGACGGCTTCGACTGGACGATCGTGTGGGCCGATCTGGTGGGTCCAGTCGGGCAGGTCTCGGGTCCGGGTGAACACGTACGCACTCGCGAAGTCCGGATCGCGGGTAGCGGTGCGCACCCACCGGGTGCGGAGGTGACGGATATCAACACATTGCGTGCCAACGATTTTCGTCATCCGATCGTGGCAGGTCCACTCGCCGGTCCGGCTCCAGGCTATGGTCTGGGTGAATTCGTTGCTGCCTAACGCAGAGGGAGTACTCGATGTCGATGACCGAGGTGTCCGCCGACCACCCGTACAGCCCGGCGTTCGTCGCCGCAGGGCTCATTTTCGTCTCCGGCGCATTGTCCGTCGATGCGACGGGTGCTCCGGTGCCTGGCCGGATCGAGGCGCTCGACGCTGCGGTCGACCGGATGGTCGAGCGACTGGCGACGGCCGGCGGCGAGCTGAAGGACGTCGTGAAGCTCACCTACTTCGTGACGGACCTGTCGCTGCGCGAGGAGGCGAACCGACAGTTCGAGCGACTCTTCGACGCCCCGCGCCCAACCCGCACCTTCGTCGAGGTGAGCGGCCTGCCGTACGGCGCGACGGTCGAGATCGACGCGATCGCGGCGGCGGGCGCCACGGGCTGAGGCTCGCGGGTGCGGCGCGGCGTCGACGCCCGGCGTCAGTCGCGCTGAGCGCCTGCGTATTCGACCGTTCCGTGGCGTCGTGGACGACGATCGTCTTCACGCGCTGTGGGTGACGGCGAGGCCGGAGGGCGGTCGGTTCGGGTCGAGCGACCCGAACCGGTCGATGGGGCTCCCTGGGCGAGCGGATACAGTCGTCTGTTCGCTTGTTGGTGCTGGATAGAGGCCTGGTCACGTGATCATTGGTGAGATCGAGAGCAAAGTCGACCGGGCCGCGTCAACCGCGGTCACAGAAAACCGAACCACCGAACCCGAGGACACCCATGCCTGACATCGATCCCGCCGCGACCGACACGAACTTCGCACTGCTGAAGAAGGATCCGTTCTTCGACGTGGTGGTCGACCTGGTTGCCGGGTATCTGTCCTCGGCCTTCGACGATCCCGCTTCGGGAGAGGTGGACGAGTGGACCCTCTCCTGCCTACCGGCGGCGGGCAAGACCGCCGAGCGCGAACGTCTCTTCACGCTCGCCATCGGACCCATGGAGGTCCTCTACGTGGAGCGTTACACGGAGAACGGCGAGACCGTCGACTTCCGCACCGTGCTGTACACGTCGTTGGCGGCGCTGATGCGCTCCACCGGCTTCAGCCTCGACGGCCTCGCGATGGCCAATCCCTTGCTGCGCTTCAAGCAGACCGAGTTCGCCTCTGCGGACGGTGACGGTGTGCTCATCGACTGGTTCCTGTCCGACGAGGGCGCCGACGACCAGTTCTTCGAACTGCCCCTCGACGAGACGACGATCCGCCCGCTCGCCGAGCGGCTCGTGGGCAAGGGGCGTGGCCCGTACGCGCAGTACCACAATCGCTCGTTCGCTCAGCACGTGCTCGATGCGATGAATGACGATGCCTGACATGATGATTCGGCTCCCCAAGGTTCTGACGTCCGGCGCCGACACCGGCCCCGTCGACGTCCTTCGGGTGTATTTCACCGAGCCGCTGGTGAAGACCGGGTTCGTCCGCAGCGGTGCGCGGTGGGACACGTGGGACTCGACCGGCACCCGCGAGCGGGACGTGAACGTCTTCACCGCCGACGACCTCGTTGCCGCGACCCTGTTGTCGGTGGAGGTGTCCCCGGACGGCGCGCAGATTCTGCTGCGGGAGCGCCGCGACGAGTTCACCGAGTTGCTCGTCGCGGTCGGCCCCGACCGCGATCTCGTCGACGAAGCGTCCGAGCTGACCCCCGAGTCGCCGGTGTGCCGGCTCGAGGCGGCGCTGTGGACGGTCCCGAGCATCGGGCGCACCGTCGCGTCGAAGCTGATCGCGCGGAAGCGGCCGCGGCTGTTCCCGATCTACGACCGGGTGATCGGGGAGGTGCTCGGCACCAAGCAGGCGCACCTCGAACCCGTCCGCCAGGCGCTGCGCGCGAACGACGGCGAACTGCATCGCAGACTCGTCTCGCTGCGGGAACAAGCAGACCTGGACGACTCGGTTCCGGCTCTGCGGATTCTCACGGTGCTCGCATGGATGCAGCTCAAGGCCCCGAACTGACGCCCGGTCACCGCCAGCGGGAACTCAGGACACGGTATCCGGGCGGCACCTGAGATCCCATTGGTGGGCGTGCGCGATGAGTTTCGCGCATTCATTCGGTCGATACCTGTGAGAGGACATTCAACCGAGGGAGGCACGCATGACGATCGAACACGACCTGGGGCCCGCGGCGGCCGAGGCGGCTCGTGTGGCCAACGGCATTCGCGACGATCAACTCGATCTTCCGACGCCCTGCGCGCAGTGGTCGGTTTCCGACCTGCTTCGGCACTTCCTCGAGCTGACGAACGCGTTCACGGCCGCCGCCCGGAAGGCGCCGTTTCCCGGTGACGGCTCGGCTCGGCCGGCGCAGTTGCCGCCCGACTGGCGGCCGCGGCTCGCGCGGCAACTCGACGCGCTGGCCGCCGCGTGGCGGGACCCGGAAGCCTGGCAGGGCGAGGCCGAGGCCGGTGGCGTCACGATGCCCGCGGCCGTCATGGGCGCGGTGGCGATCGACGAACTCGTTCTGCACGCATGGGACCTCGCTCGCGCCACCGGCCGACCCTTCGCATCCGACCCGGCCAGCGTGCAGGCAAGCCTGGGGTTCGCGGCGGCGATGTCCGTGCCGGGCGAGGAGGCCGGCCGCGAGGGGCTCTACGGACCCGTCGTCCCGATCCCGGCGGACGCGCCCGCCCTCGACCGGCTGCTCGGCTACGCGGGCCGAGATCCGCAGTGGTCGCCGTCCGAGGAGGTCGTCGGCGGGTGACCGCCGCCGGTTGTCTGGGCGATCATGGGTCTGCGAGACGCGCGGAAGGACCGACCCCTGATGGAGGAAGCAGCGATGGCGGAACGCTCCGTATCCGGCACCCGACAGCCGGTGGACTACGGCGACGTGGAGGGCGCAGTCCTTCAGGCGCTGCCGGACGAGGGGCACCGCGGTGTGAACCGCCTCAGCGTCGCACTCATCAGCGACGCGGAGTCGTTCGATGCACTGCTCGCGGCGTTCTGGCGGGTCGAGGCGGCGCATCGCCATGACGGCCGGTGCTTTCTGACGCTCGACGATCCGAACCAGTGCCTCTACACGAGCGGACACGCGCGCGCCAAGCACGATCTGGACGGGGACGTCGCGTACCCGGACGACGACACCGACGACGCGCTCACCGCCTACGACACAGCGGTATTCGAGTCGGCCGGGGCGGCGCTCCGAGACCCGGACCGGGCCGTGCAGTGGGAGGACGTGGGCAGCTCGCTCGTCACGGAGCCGAGCGACATCGAGGCGTTGGTGACGCTCAATCGCGCCCCGGGTCTGGTCGTGGACGACGTGCACGTGGTGCAGTGCCTACCGACCGCGGACCACACCGATCTGCTCGCCGACCTCCCGAACGGCTACTTCGCCTGCGACTGGACGCCGTTCGAATGTCACGCGGTGGCGCGCCGGATGGGCGAGCGGCACGGGTACGCGCTGGTCGGGATCGGCGCGTCCACGCTCGGGTTCCTCAGCGTGCTCGATCCCGAGCAGCGGGACGTCGACGCCCTGATCGCCGATCTGCGAGAGCTGTACGGGCACAGTGACTCAGACGCCTGGACCGAGCTCGGGGAGGTGCTGCGGGGGTCACCGGTGCTGCTTCTCGGATACACGGAGGACTTCGCGGAGCTCACGGAGACCTAGGCCGGAGGGGGCTGCCGAGGCCGTTGTGGTCGTGAATCAGCGGCCGTGCTCGAGCCCGGTGAACCGCTGGGCGTTCGACTCCTCGGCGGCGGTGAAGTTCTGCGCGATCTTCTCGAACACCGACTGCATCTGTTCGACGACAGTGATGTGGTCGGCGAGGGCCTGGTCGAGCGGGTACTCGCCGCCGGACGCCTTCTGCTCGAACTTGCGGGCCAGGGCGATGCCGGAGGGGAGGGGGCCTAGGCCGTCGATACGAGCGAGATCGAGGGCCTGGGTCCTCGCCAGTTCCAGCTCGTCGAGGAGCTGAGCGCACCGCTGAGCACACTTCTCGGCAACACCGGGCTCCAGGTAGAGCTCACCTGCATCCACCGATTCGCCGATCGAACTCCATAACGAGCCGTTCATGTACTACCAGCCTTCCCGTCAACGGGGGATCGAGGACTCGAGGGCTCGAGCGTTGCGAACCGCCAGCGAGCACGGTCCTTCTGCTGGGGCCTTCCCCGTCAGATAGCTCGACTTGATCATCACTGTGTCTGGACCCGACGTGAAGAGCACGTCGCAGAACTCGTTCCGCTTGTCGGTCGTTTCGCGAAATGTGAAGGCTTCACGTCCGGCGAGATCGATCGGCGTGAAGTCGGTGAAGCGCTCGTTCGAGCGGATCGTGTCGACGGACTGGCCTGTGGCGAAGATGGTGACGAAGTAGTCGGGTCCACGCCACCTGCACAGGCTCCAACCTGGTTGCTTCACACCGACGATGTCGCGTGTGACCGACGCGGGATCCGCCCCCGCCGTCCGCAACGCCTCGTCCGGAATGCTGCACGGATCGAGGGTCGGCTCCTCGGCCTGCTGCTGCGCCGTCTCGGCCTGCCCCTCGACACTCGTCGACCCGCAGCCGGTCAATGCGATGACGGCGAGCGCGGCCGCAGCAACGTGTCGTCCTACGTTCTTCATGCTGTGACAAACTCCGTGTCGTTGTCGGATTCCGTTGGTGCGCTGCGGTTGTGCATCATCAACCGTGCTGGATCCCGGTGAAGCGCTGCGCGTTCGACTCCTCGGCGGCGGTGAAGTTCTGCGCGATCTTCTCGAACACCGACTTCATTTGCTCGACGACGGCGATGTGGTCGGCGAGGGCCTGGTCGAGCGGGTACTCGCCGCCGGTTGCTTTCTGCTCGAACTTGCGGGCCAGGGCGACGCCAGAGGGGAGCGGTCCGAGGCCGTCGATGCGGGTCAGATCCTTGGATTGCCACTTGAGGTCTTCGAGCTCAACCCGAAGCTGCGCGCAACGTTGCGCGCACTTCTCCGCGATTCCAGGTTCGAGGAACAGCTCGCCCGCATCGACCAGGCCACCGAGCTCACTCCACAACGAGCCGTTCATGTGAACCAACCTTCCAATCAGCGAGGGATCGAGGGTGCGAACAGTTGGGCGTTTCGAATCGCGAGGGGGCAAGGCCCTTCAGGAGGTGTTTGATTCGTGAAGTAGCCCGACTTGATCATCACCGTGTCAGATCCCACCGTGAAGACGACGTCGCAGTATTGGTTGTCGGTGTCGGATACCTCGCGGAAGGTGAAGGCGTTACGGCCATCGACGTCGACGGGCGTGAAGTCGGTAAAGCGGCCGCTCGCGCGTACTTCATCGAGTGTGCGACCCGTTGCGAAGATCGTTATCAGCTGGTTCGAGCCTCGCCAATGGCACAAATTCCAGCCTGGCTGCTTGACACCGAGGATGTCCCGCGACTCCGTAGCTGGGTCCATCCCAGCCTCCCGCAACACATCGTCCGGGATGCTGCACGGATCGAAGACGGGCTCACCCTGCTCGGCCGCCGCCGTCTCCGCCTGCCCCTCGACGCTCGTCGATCCGCAGCCGACCAGGCCCAGCGCTCCGACTGCGGCAAGGGCAGCGACCCCCCACCGTCCCAGTGATCCCACGCTTCCCCCTCGTTTCGCGACGATCGACCCATTGGATCAGACGCATCGCGTCGGCACCCGGTTCCATCGAATCCCCGCCGGGACGGCCGGTGACCCACACCACCCTTTTCAAAGATACGGTCACGATATATCGTGAGTGTGTCGGTTAACGACGAAAGGAGAAACCGATGAGGAACATGAACCACCGGCGAGGGCCGGAACAGATGCACGGACACCCCGCCTGGGGCGAGGAGATGGGCCGTCAGCGCCGCCACCACCGCCCGTTCGACGGCGAGGATCCCCGCATGCGAGGTGGTCGAGGCCGCGGTCGTGGCCACGGCGGTCCCCGCGGACGCGGTGGCCCGCGCCGAGCAGGCCGCGGCGACGTCCGCGCAGCCGTCCTGCTCCTGCTGAAGGAGGACTCGATGTACGGCTACCAGCTGATGCAGACCATCACCGACCGCACCAACGGAGCCTGGCGTCCCAGCGCCGGCGCGATCTACCCGACCCTCCAGCAGCTGGAGGACGAGGGCCTGGTGCAGACGACCGCCGAGGGCGGCCGCAAGCTCGTCACGCTCACCGACTCCGGTCGAGAGTTCGTCGAGCAGAACGCCGAATCCTGGGGTGACCCCTTCGCGTTCGCGGGATCGGGACCCGATCTGCGCGGCCCGCTGCACGATCTGCACGGCGCCGCACGCCAGGTCCAGATGTCCGGAACCGCCGAGCAACTCGCCGCGGCGGAGAAGGTGCTCACCGACGCCCGACGGGCGCTATACCTGATCCTGGCCGGCGACGACCAGGACGCGGGCACCGACGACCCCACCACGGAGTCGTGAACACCGGCGTGACCGGTCACCCGGTCACGGCAGGCGCTGCGCGCCGAGAGGTTCGAAGTCGAAGTCGGATTCACCGGACAGCGCCTCGGCACTCAGCGCCGGCGCTGCCGCATCCAGCGACGGCCCGAGTAGCCGCAGCGAGTTCATCCGCTGCGAGAAGTACACCGGGAACTCGCCCCGCTCGTCGCGAGTGGCGGTGTCCCACAGCAGCACGTCGCCGTTCTCGCTGATCGCGAAGACGCGCAGCGACTCGACCAGCGACCAGTCGCCGTCCGGTTCGACCATCCAGTCGAACTCCTCGACCTGCCCGTCGCGGTAGGCCTCGTGGAGGCGCTCGGTGAGAATCCTGCTCCTGGCCTGCCAGCCGTCCGCGTAACCCGCGAGCACCGGCGGGTATACGAGCCACAGCCCGAACAGCCGGCCCCAGCCGAAGTCCCGCACGAAGGCGCGATAGGACTCCGGAAACCCGCCGCCGTCGGCGAATCGATACGTCTCCAGCACGTCCGGATCGACGTGCACGAGGGTGGGCGTACCGAGCACCCGGAGCGTGGAGAACCCGGTCAATGTCATCGAATCCCGTCCCGCCGCAAGGCGATCGAGACCGCGGCGGCCCGCGAGTCGACGCCGAGCTTAGCGTAGATGTGCGCCAGGTGCGTCTTCACCGTGGCCTCGCTGATGAACAGTCGCTTGCCGAGTTCCTTGTTGGTCAAACCCTCGGCCAGCAGGCTCAGCAACTCGGCCTCCCGCGCCGTCAGGGCCTGATCGGGGCGTCGCATCCGGTCCAACACGCGCGACGCCACCGGCGGCGACAGGGCACTGCGGCCCGCGACCGCATCCCGGATCGCGCCGAAGATGTCCTGCGGCGCAGAGTCCTTGAGGAGATAGCCGATCGCTCCGGCGTCGAGCGCGCGCACCACGTCGGCGTCGGTGTCGTAGGTGGTGAACACCAGTACCGGCTGATCGGAACGTGCCGCGCGGATCCGCCGGATCGCTTCCACCCCATCGATTCCCGCGCCGAGCGCCAGATCCATCATCACCACGTCGGGGGACCGGTTCGCGGCCATCGTGACGGCGTCCTCGCCGGTGTCGGCCTCGCCGATCACCTCGAGATCCGGCTGGGAATCCAGCAGCGCCTTCAACCCGGCGCGCACCACGAGATGGTCGTCGACCAGCAGCACCGAGATCACGCCGCACCCCCGACCGGGATCTGCGCCGCGACGACGGTGCCCTCACCGGGCGCGCTCTCCACCGAGAACGTGCCGCCGAGCGCCTCGACGCGCTGGCGCATCGCCGGCAGGCCGAACCCGCTCGTCTCGCCCACCACGAACCCGGCGCCGTCGTCGAACACATCCAGGGCGACGGCGTCGGGCAGGTACGTCAGGGTCACCCCCACAGTGTGCGCGTTCGCGTGCCGTCGGACGTTGGACGCCGCGCTCTGCGCGATCCGCAGCAGCGCGTGTTCGACGTCCGACGGCAGCCCGACCGGCTCCCCGATCACCCGCAACTGCGCGGACGGCACGTACCCGCGGACGGCGGCGAGCAGGGCCGCGTCCAGCGTCTGCGTCTCGAGGTCCGGGGAGCTCAGGTAGTGGACGAGGTCGCGGGTCTCGGCGAGATTCTCCCGCAGCGCCGTCGTCGCGGTGCGGACCTCGTCGCGGGCCCGCGGCCCGGACCGTTCCCACACCTCGTCGGCCGCCTCGAGGTGCAGCAGCGCGCTGGTGAGCCCCTGCGTGACGGTGTCGTGGATCTCCCGCGCGAGGCGCTCGCGCTCGGAGAGCACGCCGGCCTCCCGTTCGGTCTCCGCGAGCCGCGACTTGGCCTCGACCAGTTCGCCGAGCAGGCGTTCCCGCTCGGCGCTGTCCCGCTCCACCTGCCCGTACGCGAGGACGATCAGCGCACCCGTGCACAGCGGCGCCAGCAGCACCGCCCACTCGGTGCGGCCGCTGAACGACGCGAACTCGATGCCGGCGAACACCGCCAGCGCGGCCACGATCAGGTACGCCGCCCAGCGCGGGAACGCGCGCGTGCACAGGAAGAAGATCGGGAACGCCGTCCACGCGAAGCTCGGCGCCAGCCACACCAGCGCCACCCACGACGTCAGCACCGGCCACACCCACGGCTGCCACGCGCCGCCGCGCCGGGACAGCACCACGATCACCGCGTACAGCGCCGCCAGCACGACGATCAGGCCCGCGACCACCAGCCACCGTCCGCTCACCCCGTGATACGTCAGGTAGCGGGCCGTCGACGCCGCGAGCAGCACGTAGAACGAGAGGTGGATCGCGATACCGAGCGGTCCGCGAAAGGCGGTATTGCCCTCGTCATCCTGCATCGGGCCGATCCTACGGACGACCGTGCGAGGGGGTATCGGCCATTCGGATGATCCGGTGGTGGCCGCGCGGCCGATGCCGCCGACCCCGTCGCGGGGCGAGGCTCGAATCGTTCGATTCCCCACCTCGCCCCGAAAGGCCCACCATGACCGTCACCCGCCGCCTGCCCCGCGTCCTCGCGATCACCATCCCCGCCGTCGCCCTGCTCGCCGCGACCGCGTGCGGATCCACCGAGGACGCCGCGGCCGCCGCGACGACCACCGAGGTGGCCCCCGCCGCGGTGTCGTCGCAGAAGCCCGGCGACGCCGAGAAGGGCACCGTCACGGCCAACCGCCTGTCGGTGTCGACCGCCGGTCGCGCCGCGCAGGCCGCGCTCGCCAAGTGCCAGGCCGACGGCCTCGGGTTCGTCACCGTGTCCGTCGTGGACCGGTTCGGCAACGTGCAGGCGATGCTCCGCGGTGACAACGCGGCCGAGCACACCGTCGAGGCGTCGCGCGCCAAGGGCTACACGGCCGCCGCGTTCGGGGCGAACACCAGCGATCTCGCCGGCCGCGCGAAAGGCGACGGCCCGACGATCGCCGACCTGCCCGGCACGCTGTTCCTGCCCGGCGGCGTGAGCGTCAAGGTCGGCAACGCGTCCATCGCGGGCATCGGTGTCGGCGGCGCGCCCGACGGCAACGCCGACCAGGCCTGCGCCGCGGCGGGTCTCGCGGAGATCGCCGGAAGCCTGCAGTGAGGATGCCTGTCCTGCTGGCCGCCGTCGCGCTGACGGCGGCGGCCTGCGGCACCGGTGACGCCGTCGAGACACCGTCTGTGCCAACGACTTCGGTCGACGCACCGGCCACCTCCGCGGAGCCGTCGGGCGCGCCGGCCCCGCAGTCGACCCCGGAACTCGAGCACCGGTTGTTCGAGGCCGCGCGAACGAACGATGCGGCCGGGGTGCGGGACGCGATCGCGCGCGGCGCCGACCTCGAGGCCCGCGACGCCGACGGCCGGACACCGCTCGTCGCGGCGACCAAGGCGAACGCCGCCACCGCCGCCACCGCCCTGATCGACGCCGGTGCCGACGTGAACGCCAAGGACGACATGCAGGATTCGGCGTTCCTGTACGCGGGGGCGGAGGGCCTGGACGAGATCCTGCTCGCGACGCTCGCGCACGGCGCGGACGTGAAGAGCACCAACAGGTTCGGCGGCACCGCGCTGATCCCGGCATCCGAGCACGGGCACGTCGAGACGGTGCGGATCCTGATCCGGGCGGGTGTCCCGGTGAACCACGTCAACCACCCCGGCTGGACGGCGCTGCTCGAGGCGGTCGTCTACGGCGACGGCTCGGCCCGGTACGTCGACACCGTCACACAGTTGCTCGACGCCGGTGCCGACCCGACGATCCGCGACGCGCGGGGCCTCACGGCGCTGCAGAACGCGCAGAACCGCGGGCAGCGCGACATCGTCGTGCTCCTGGCCGCGGCGGACGGGAACTGAGGGCCCGACGGCGCCGGCGTCCGCGGATCGTCAGTCGCGCCGGGCGACGAGGTCGGCGATCCGCGCAAACCGTCCGGGCCCGTCGACGGTGACCACCTCCAGTGCCGCGGACACCTCGAGGAGGTCCGGGGGCACGGTCGCCGGGGCGAGCAGGACCAACATCCGCAGCGTCGGAAAGCCGAGGTCGTGGGCGGTGAGCCGCGTCTGCCCGTCGACGACCAACACCTGCGCGGGCCCCGACGCCTGCGCGCCGGGGCGGGCCGTGTTCGCCAGGGTGGTGCTCAGGTCGCCGGAGAGGGCGCAGTACGACACCAGACCGCGGTAGGCGAGGAGGCTGAGGCCCTCCTCGGCGAGCGCCTGCCGCAGCCGCAGCATCGGCATCGCGATGACGACGGTCGGGCCGCCGGCCGACCCCACCGTGACCGGATCGGGCGCGTCGTGGTCACCGATCACCCCGCTGCCGAGTTCTTCCGCGGCGAAGGCCCAGAACGACCCCTCGGCGGCCAGGTCCGGGGACACCGCGCGGACCGCGCTCAGCAGCGTCTCCTCGGCGCGACGCAGTTCCCGGTCGGTGGCCCCGCGCGTGCACCGGAACGCCGAGGAGTACGCCGCCGCGAGCGCACCGAACTCGCGCAGCGACGGCGCGATCACCTGCGCGGCACCCGTCTGCAGATCCACGCCGTCGACTCGACCGGTCCGGCGGTCGACGCGCAGTTCCGACAGCCCCGCGTCGCGGGCGATCACGGCCGCGTTGTCGCCGTCGAACGGCGGACTCAGCCACCGTCCGGGGTACGGGATGGCGCGCACCTTGTCGTGCAGGTCGGCGGTGATGTCCGCATCGCTGATCACCTGTGAAAGGCTATCCGCCACCGGCGATTCGTTCTCAGGCCGGATCCTGGATCCGCGCCCACGGCTTGGCGGCCTCGAGCTCGAAGGCCAGCTCGAGGAGGGTGCGCTCGTCGCCGTGTGCTGCCGAGAAGTGCGACGCCAGCGGCAGGCCCGTCGAGGTCTGGTGCAGGGGCAGCGAGATCGCCGGCCCGCCGGAGGCGTTGTTGAGCGGGGTGAACGCCGCGTAGGTCACCAGGCGATCGAACAGGGTGTCGAAATCCTGTGCGGGGGAGAGGTATCCGAGCTTCGGTGTGGTGTGACTGAGGACCGGGGACAGGACGACGTCGTACTTCTGGAACATCCGCGCGTAGGTGCGCGCGGTCCGCTGCATCCGGTAGAGCATGCGCGGGGTCTCGATCATGTGCTTGCGGTACATGGCGTCGAGTCCGCGGCTGAGGTTGTCGGTCCTCGCCGGGTCGAAGGTGGGCCCGAACATCCGCTTGCCGCCGGTGAGGAGCGCGAACGACAGGAAGCCCCAGTACAGCTTGAAGTCGTGCATGAACTCTTCGCCGACCGGCAGCGCCGCCTCCTCGACGTGGTGGCCGAGCTTGTCGAGCAGGTCGGCGGTGGACCGCACCGAGTCGCGCGTCTCGCCGTCGGTGGGCACCCCGGTCACCGAGTCCACGATCACGCCGATCCGCAGGCGCGTCGACGCGGGCCCCTCGACCAGCCGGATCGGCGGGAACTTCGGGTTGCGGTAGTAGCGTTCGGCGGCGGCGTAGAACCGGGCGCTGTCGCGCACCGACCGGGTGACCGCACCTTGGCTGATGATGCGGATCGGCATGGTCTTGTCGGTCGCGTCCGGGACCGTGCGGCCGCGCGTCGGTTTGAGGCCGACGAGTCCGCAGGCGGCGGCAGGGATGCGGATGGATCCGCCGCCGTCGTTGGCGTGGGCGAACGGCAGCACCCCCGCGGCGACCAGTGCGGCCGAGCCGCCCGACGAAGCGCCCGACGAGTGCTCCGGGTTCCACGGGTTCCGGACGGGGTCGGCGTCGGCGTACTCGGTGGTGGCGCTGAACCCGAACTCCGGCAGCCGGCTCTTGCCGATCGACACCGCCCCGGTGGACAGGAACTGCTCGACGACGGCGCTGTGCCGGCGGGCCGGGGCGGGTTCGAACGCCGCGCTGCCCTGGCCGGTGGGCAGGCCCGCGACGTCGACGTTGTCCTTGACGATCGTCGGCACCCCGGAGAAGACGCCGCCGCGCGGATTCTCGGCCTGCTGCAGGGCCCGCTCGAAGTCGCTCGTCTGGATCCCGTTCAGGGCGCCTTGCACGGCCTCGGCGCGCTCGATCGCGGCCTCGACCGCCTCCCGCGCCGACACCTCGCCGGCCGCGATGCGCGCGGCCACGCCGGTGGCGTCGAGGTCACCGAGGGCGTCGTCACGGAAGGCATGGATGCGGGTGTTGTCGGCCATTCCCGGAGTGTAGGAGCCGCGAGCGCGCTTGGGGAGGGGTTCGGGCCCCGCGGATCAGCCGGCGTCGGGCCGTTCGGCGATGGCCTCGCGGATCGCGCGCAGTTCGGTGCGCAGCGAATCGAGTTCCGCGCGGATGTCGCCCGAGGACTCCGCGGACTCCGCGGTGTCCGTGGACTTCGAGGACCCCCGCGGCTGCGCCGGCGTGGCCGCGGTCTTCTTCGCGGCGCGGCGGCGACCGGTCGTGGGCGGGGGCGAGGCGGTCCCGGGCTGCGGGGCCGGCACGAATCCGTTGAGGAACACGGTCGTGAGCGTCTGGGTGAGGGAATCGACGTCCTGCGCCAGGGTCTTGCGATGCCAGCGCACCGACATGAACACGCACTCGCGCATCATGCGCTGGAATTCGAAGATATCTACACCCGAATTGAATTCGCCGCCACGGACGCCGTCCTCGACGACGTTGTACCAGGCGTCGTGGGAGGACTCGACCGCGGCGGCGATCTCGGTGTAGCGGGGCAGTGCGCTCAGATTCGCGAACTCGTTCTGGTAGATCTCCGTCGCGTACGGGTGCCGGTCGGCGACCTCGAGCGAGACGCGGACGATGTGCCCGAGACGTGCCCGGGCCGTCTCGGGTTCGGCGACGACCGCGTCGTAGCGCTCCACCAGGTCGGTCAGGAAGCTCACGAGGATCTCGGAGACGATCGCGTCCTTGGAACTGAAGTAGTGGTAGAGCGTCCCCGAGTTGAGGCCGACCGCGTCGCCGATCTCGCGGATGGTCGTCGCCGCGATGCCACGATCGGAGAACAGTCGGGCCGATTCGGCCAGGATCACCTCGCGTCGACCCGCTGACGCCACGGCTCACTCCTCTTGTCCAGGTTTTCGATTCGATCGTGTACTACCCGAGGCTAGCAGCGGGCAAACTGCCCACTTACCGATGAAGCGCTTGCTCGGTAGCTCGCCCGTCAGAGCGGGAGACCCTTCGCGCCGACCGGCGGCGGCGTGTAGCGATGACCCCACACCGCGCCCTCGGTGATCCGGTAGGTCGGGGAAGCTGTCTCGATTCGCTCTCCACCCCAACCGATCTCGGTGGCGTGGCCCTCGGGGGAGTAGATGTAGAACGAGAGCATCCGGTCGTTGGTGTGCTTCCCCAGCGACTGCATCATCGGGATGTCGAGGTCGTGCGCACGATCGAGTGCCTTGCCCACGTCGTCGATTTCGGCGGTCTCCACCATGAAGTGGAGCAGTGCCGGAGCCTCGGCCGGATTGAGCCCGAGCGTGTGCTGGCGCGCGTTGCAGCCCAGGAAGTAGCTGGTGCCGCCGGGTAGCTCGAGCGAGTTGCGTTCGGCGAATCCGAGCACTCCCACGTAGAACTCGTACGCGGCCTCGGTGTCGACGACGTTCAGGATGACGTGCCCCATGCCCTGGTCACCCGTCACGAACCCGGACACGTGCGGCAGTTCCACCGGCCGGTGGCTCAGCACCGGCCCGTAGAACAGCTCCACCCGGTTGCCCGACGGGTCGTAGAACGCAGCGAACCCGGTGACCTGACGCAGTGCACACTCCTCGGCCGTGCCGGCGTGCGTCTCGATGCCCGCGGCCTCGACGCGGGCCACGAGGTCGCGCAGGTCGGAGCGGTTGAGGACCTCGAAGCCGACCGCCTCCAGTCCGGGCGTCACGGATTCGGTGACCACCAACCGGGGCGGGTACTCGTCCATGCGGTAGTGCAGCGCGCCCGGCAGCGGGCCCTCGACGGGCATCATGCCCACGAAGTCGCCGACGAAGGGCTTCCACTGCTCCGCCGACTCGACGTTCAGGCGCAGGTATCCCAGCGAGAGAACAGGCATTGCGTACTCCTCGGGTCAGTAGAGGGTGCCGGGATCTCCGGTGAGCAGGTACTGGCCGTACTCGTGATTCACCTTGTCCGGCAGGTTGATTGCGTGATGCTGGCCGGCGTGGACGTCCCGCCAGACCGCCTGCAACGCACTCGACGTCGAGATCGAGCGGGGCCCGCCCACCTGGTACGCCTTGTCCGCGGCCGAGACAGCCAGGCCGACGGCCGCGATGTGGTCGCGCTTGGTGCGCTGGCGGATCGCCATGGACACCGTGTCACCGCGTTCGACGGCGGCGAAGGCGTCGGCGAGGTCGGCCTGCAGGATGCGGTACGCGGTGTCGATCTCGAAGTCGGCCTCGGTCAGGCGTGCCAGTGTCGCCGGGTGCGGCAACTTGGTCGCGTCGACTGCCAAGCGGGACTTGTGGATTCCCACGGCCTCCTCGAGCACCCGGCGCGACATGCCGACCAGCGGCACCACGACGGCATTGACGAACAGCGTGTACCACGGCAGGCGGAAGAGTCCGGCGGTGTTCACCTCGTTGCCCGGGTACCGCTCCGAGTACAGCTCTGCGACGTCGTGGACGCGGTGCTCGGGCACGAACGCGCCCTCGACGACGATGTCGTTGCTGCCGGTGCCGGACAGCCCGGACGTGAACCACACGTCGTCGATCGTGTAGTCGGCGCGGGGAAGCAGCAGGTGGACGTGCTGCCCGGTGCGGCGGCCGTCCTCGTCGGCGACCATCGCGCCGACGAAGACCCAGTCGCAGTGGTCGCTGCCCGACGAGAAACCCCACCGTCCGGTCAGTTCGTAACCGCCGGGGACGATCCGGGCGGTGCCGGCCGGGCTGTACGACGAGCTGATCCACGCGTCGGGGTTGTCGCCCCACACGTCCTTCTGCGCCCGGTCCGGATACAGGCCCAGGTGCCACGAGTGAACGCCGACGACGCCGGTGACCCAGCCCGCGGAACTCGACAGCCGCGCGATCTCGTACATCGCCGCGTTGAAGACACCCGGATTCGCCTCGAACCCGCCGTACCGCTTCGGCTGGATGAGCCGCATGATGCCCGCGTCGCGCAGGATCTTCGCGGTGCCGTCGGCCAGCCTGCGCCGCTCGACGCATTCGGCCTCGAGGGCGCGTACCTGGTCACCGACGGCCAGGACGGCATCGATGGCGTCGTGTCGGAACTGCATGGGGGAAAGCTCCTTTCGTCGGCGTCGAACGTCGGATCCGTCGGACGGTTCCGCCGTCAGCGGGTCAGGAAGTCGGTGACGAGCGACTCGAAGTCGTGCTTGCGCTCGACCTGGGCCCAGTGACCGCACTCGCCGAGAATGTGCAGATCCGCCTTGGGCATGCGACGCAGCGCGAACAGGGCGCCGTCCGGCGGCAGCATGCGGTCGTCGCGGCCCCACGTGACCAGCGTCCGGTGCGGAATCTGGTCGGTGCGCGCCCACAGCGGCGCCTTGCCGGGCAGTGCGAGCGACGCCATGACCGCGCGCATCCGCTCGATCGCCCGGGGTGCGGTGGCGTTGTTCCAGCGTTCGTCGAGCAACTGCGGCGTGATGGTGGCCGGGTCGTAGACCATCGAGTCGACCCACGCCTCGAGCGCCTCGCGGGTGGGATCGACGAGGAACGCGTTCAGGCGCCGGGCGCCCTCGCTCATCATCGGTCCGAGCAGCGGCGCGTACAGGCCGCCCGGGCCCATCAGGGCCATCCGTTCGACGCGCTCGGGCGCGAGTGCCGCCGTCTCGAGCGCGACCCACCCGCCCATGGAATTGCCGAGCAGGTGCGCCTTCTCGATGCCGAGGTCGTCGAGGAGCGTGACGATCGACTCCGCGGCGACCTCGGGGTACGGCCGGTCGTACTCCAGGTCCGGGCTCGCGCCGAATCCCGGCATGTCGACGACGATGGTGCGGAAGTTGCGCGCGAAGACCGGCAGGTTCTTCGAAAAGTTCGACCAGCCGGACACCCCGGGGCCGGATCCGTGCAGCAGCACGAGGGGGTGACCTTCGCCGGCCTCGTGATAGTGCAGCTTGTCCGTGGCGGACGGTCCGCGGGTGGTGTCGGCGTAGTCGAGGGCGTCCATGATCGTCCAATCTCCCGAGCGGTGAGCGCACCGCGCAATCAGAAACATTGAGCCCGAACGAAACTCGAACCATCACCGCCCGGGTTGTTTGAAGTGAGACCCTACGGCCGTTCCGGCAACCAATCAAGCGATTGAGTGAAGTTTGTCCCGAGGCGTCCGGTGTGTGGGACGCTCGACGACTGTCGGCGCGAGCATTCGGGGACGGGGAACGCGGACTCTGCGGGGCCCTGTAGTGCGCAGCGGCACGGATAATGGGGTTACACACGCCGCGCACGTGACGGGAGCGAGCGTGACCATGCGACTACGCGCGATCAACTGGAACCGGGTGCCCGATCCCGAGGACGCCAAGGTGTGGGACCGGCTCACCGGCAACTTCTGGCTGCCGGAGCGGATCGCGCTGTCGAACGACCTGCCGTCGTGGGAGACGCTCACCGACGCCGAACGGCAGCTCACCATCCGGGTGTTCGCGGGCCTGACCCTGCTCGACACCGCGCAGGCCACGGTGGGTGCCGTCGCGATGATCGCCGACGCCGTCACCCCGCAGGAGGAGGCCGTGCTGACCAACATGGCGTTCATGGAGTCGGTGCACGCCAGGAGCTACAGCTCGATCTTCTCGACGCTGTGCTCGACGCGGGAGATCGACGCCGCGTTCGACTGGTCGGAGCGCAACCCGCACCTGCAACGGAAGGCGCAGATCGTCGTCGACTACTACCGCGGCGACGACGCCCTCAAGCGCAAGGCCGCGTCGGTGATGCTCGAGTCGTTCCTGTTCTACAGCGGCTTCTTCCTGCCGATGCGCTGGGCCGGCCGCGGCAAACTCACCAACACCGCCGACCTCATCCGGCTGATCATCCGCGACGAGGCGGTCCACGGGTACTACATCGGCTACAAGTGCCGGCGGGCGCTCGACCACCTCGACATCGGGGCGCGGGCCGCGCACCGCGACTACACCTACGAGCTGCTGCAGACGTTGTACGACAACGAGGTCCGGTACGCCGCCGACCTGTACGACGACGTCGGGTGGACCCCGGAGGTGTTGTCCTACATGAGGTTCAACGCCAACCGGGCACTGGCCAACCTCGGCTACGAGCCGCTGTTCCCGGCCGCCGACTGCGAGGTCGACCCCGCGGTCCTGTCGTCGCTCGACCCCGGGGCGGGGGAGAACCACGACTTCTTCTCCGGGGCCGGCAGCGCCTACGTCATCGGCAAGCAGAAGCCGACCGAGGACGAGGACTGGGACTTCTGAGGCGCGATCAGTTCGCGCGGCGCAGGTCGGCGCGCAGGTGGTGCGTCATCGGGACGTCGTCGAACGACATCCACATGTCGTAGCCGAGCGCGCTGCCGCCGTCCGACAGCTCGAAGCGGCGGCGGATCCCGTGGACCGGCTTGGCCGCGGGCGACGACCCGAGGGTGTGCTGCGTGAAGTCGAGGACGCCGTCGGCCAGTCCGGCGCGGTGGATCTCGACGAACCCGGTCGGCTGCGTCACCAGCAGTTCGACGACGCCGTCCGCCAGCCGCAGGTATCCGGTCTCGGTGTGCATCGGCTGCCCGCCGCCGGGCTTACGGGTGCGGGACCGGTAGAACAGGAACGGCTTTCCGCTCGGTGCGAGCTCGATCTCCTCGTCGTACGTGAAGTCGTCGATGGTGGGGTAGTGGCCGGCGCCGCCGCCGACCCACCGTCCCGCGAAGGCCGCGAGATCACCGAGGGGTGCAAGCAGTTCGGTCTGCGTCTGATCCATGTGGCCAGTCTAGGAAGCGCGGGGCGTGTCGGCCGGTTCCGGCGCGGCGGGGGTGCGGCGCGCACCCCTCGTCAGCCGGCGGACAGCGGCGCCGGCCGCGGAGACCGCGACGATCGCACCGGCGGCGATCGGGCCGGCCGGGCTGTCCGGGAACACGCCCTCGAGCACGAGCCAGGCGCCGAACGCGAAGAACAGCACCGCGGCGCCGATCTTGACGAAGTTCTCGGGCAGGTGCTTGCCCAGCAGCGCGCCGACGACGATCGCGAGGGCGTCCGCCGCCACCATGCCGATCGTCGAACCGATCCACACGCCCACCCAGTCGTTGTCGGCGGCGAGGGTGACGGTGGCGAGCATCGTCTTGTCGCCCAGTTCGGCGAGGAAGAACGCCGACGCGACCGCCAGGAACGCCGACCCGGTGACCTTGCGGGCCTTCTGTTCCTCCTCGTCGGAGAGGCTGTCGCCGCGCAGCGTCCACAGACCGAAGATGACGAACGCGATGCCACCGACGATCGAGATCGCGGTGGTGGGCAGCGCCGCGCCCAGGAAGTGGCCGACGCCGACGGACACCAGGTGGACGACCGTCGTCGCGGCGGTGATGCCGCCGATGACGACCCACCAGCGGTACCGCAGCGCGAAGGTCATCGCCATGAGCTGGGACTTGTCGCCCAACTCGGCGACGAAGATGACGCCGAAACTCAACAGGATCGCGGCCAGCACGTTCTTCGGACCTCCTCCGGACTTCTCGTTCTCGGAGGATGTCGGGAAACCTTCCTCCGGCCCCGAACACGACGGATGTGTTCGCGGCCGAAGGTCTCGCCCACCGGTGCAGAACCGGTTCGCTGGGCCGGGCGGGCACTACGGGGTGCCGGCCAGTATGTCGACCCAGCGATTGGGGGCTACTCCCCTTCGCTGAGGCAACGATAACCCCGGATCGGTGAAAGCGCAAAGGCCACAATAAGTTTGGAATCCCGAACTTTTCTCTTCCGAATCCTGTCACGCGGCGAGCAGCATCGCCAGAACCGCGGTGTCGGGATCGCTGATCGGATCGATTCCCACACGCGAAATCATCGATGTCACAGTGCCGTCCGCTTCGGCCTCGACCCACGCCGCCCGGTGCTCGAGCCCGAGATGCGGAAGGCCGGGCAGCAGGATGCAGCCCGATGCCGCGCCGAGGCACTCGGGCAGCGACGGGACCGTCTCGGTGGGCGGGTGCAGCATCAGCAACGCCGGGGGCTGATGGGCCGCGAACCGGCCGGGGGTGATCGCTCGTTCGCCGAGCACCGGTCCCTCCGCGACGATGAGGCCGACCGTTCCGGGCTCGGGATCGTCGGGCAGTTCTTCCCGCGCGCCGAACACCGTGGACGTGGCCAGCAGGCCCGGCAGGGACGCGACGCGGACCGCGAGCGCGAGCAACTGCGCCCACTCCCGCGTGGTCTCGGGCCAGCGCCCCGAGATCACGAAGCCGCGCAGGTCGCCCTTCGCGTGGAAGGGCGCGACGCCGACGTATTCGTGCTCGTTCATCTCGGCCTCGATTCTCCGGCCTCCCGGACCCACGGGGCGGGAGCAACCGGGCGGGCTCCGATGGTCGGAGCCCGCCCGGCTGACACGTCGTTCACACCTCGTTGGGTACCTCGAGCATGCGCCTCGGCGCTGCTGGCACACAAGGGGACCCGAGTGCCAGCGGGGCGATCGGTCGGATCAGAATCCCGGGCCCGGAACCGCCACCCGCAGCCGTCGGATCGCCCCGCCGCCGATGCGGAGCGCCTCCTCCGGGACCCACGTGTCGGCGGTGCACACGAACAGGTCCCGGCCGTCGGCGCCGCCGAGCGCGACCGCGTACGGATGCGGCACCGCGATCCGCGCGGTGATCTCGCCGCCCACGCTCACCCGGATCACCTCCTGGCTGAACGGGGACGCCACCCACACCCCGCCCTCGGCGTCGAGCGCGATGCCGTCCGGCATCACGTGCGGGTCGTCGAACTCGACGAGCACCCGGCGGTTCACCAGGCTGCCGTCGGTCTCGATCGTGAACGCCGACAGCCGTCCGGGCGTCGCCCGTGTCTCCGCGACGATCAGCGTCGCGCCGTCCGGCGTGATCGCCATCCCGTTGGCGAACAGCATCTGCTCCGCCACGACGTGCGCGGTGCCGTCGGGTTCGACCATCGCCAGATCGGCGGGGAACGGGGGTGCCGGAGGCGCGCTGTCGTCGCCGTAGTTGCCGATGTACGCGCGTCCGGTCGTGCCGTCGACCGCCATGTCGTTGAGGTGCCACGACGCGATGGCGTGGAGGTCCGCGTGCGGGGTCAGCGTGCCGGCGTCGTCGACGGCGTAGATCCTGCGTTCCTGCACGGACGCGACCAGCAGGCGGCCGTCGGGCAGGAACCCCAGGCCGGCGGGCTCTCCCGGCACCTCGACGACCTGCTCGAGGTCGCCGGTCGCCGGGTCGAGGCGCAGGACGACGCCGCGGTAGATGTCGGAGAACCACAGGCGGCCCTCCCGCCAGCGTGGGCACTCGGGAAACGCCAGGCCCGACGCGATGGTCTCGATTGTGATGTCCGTCATAGCTCAACCATACCTAGCGAGCGCTTGGTCGATGGGGTGGTGAAACGGGTCGGAAATACAGCGACGCCGCGCCCGGAAGACCGAGCGCGGCGTCGAAGGGATGCTCCGGCGGAGCGATCTCGTGGATCAGGCGGGGACGATGAGTCCGGCCGTCTGGGTGCGTGCCTTGGCGAAGCGGTCGGCGACGTCGGCCCAGTTGACGATGTTCCAGAAGGCGTTGACGTAGTCGCCCTTGACGTTCTGGTAGTCG
>NZ_RKLP01000012.1 GCF_004011865.1 Prescottella agglutinans
TCGGGTTTGTGGGGGATCGGTTGGCGCCGCATATGGTTCCGGCGGCGGTGGTGGTGGTTGATGGGGTGCCGGTGACGCCGAA
The DNA here is from genome assembly GCF_004011865.1 of Prescottella agglutinans. GTDB lineage: Bacteria > Actinomycetota > Actinomycetes > Mycobacteriales > Mycobacteriaceae > Prescottella > Prescottella agglutinans. The sequence continues at coordinate 83 of NZ_RKLP01000012.1, forward strand.
CGGGAAGGTTGATCGGGCTGCGTTGCCGGCGCCGGACTTCGCGGCCAGGGCGGGATTTCGGGCACCGAAGGAAGGCCGTGAATCCGCCGTGGCGGCCGCGTTCGCGGCCCAGCTCGGTGTCGAGAGCGTCGGCGCGGACGACAACTTCTTCGCCCTGGGCGGCAACTCGTTGACGGCCACCGGGGTGGCCGCGCGACTGCGGGAATCGATCTCCACGGAGGTGCCGGTCGAGTGGATCTTCACAAATTCGACGCCCGAGTCGCTGGCACACCGGATCGAGGCGCGTGAGGCGGACACCGTCGAGAACGACGGCGCCGGTTCAGCGGTCGCCGTTCTACTTCCCCTGCGTGCCAACGGAAGTAGGACTCCGCTTTTCTGTATCCACCCGGCCATCGGCCTCGCCTGGTGTTTCAGCGGCTTGGTGCAGTACCTCGACGACGACCGGCCGGTCTACGGAATCAACTCACCCGCGCTGACCGATCCGAATGTACGTTTCGAGTCGCTCGACGATCTTGCGCACCGCTACGTCCGGGAGATCCGGGCGGTGCAGCCACACGGTCCGTATCACCTGCTCGGCTACTCGGTCGGCGGCCAGATTGCGCACGCGATGGCGGTCCAACTTCGCCGAGACGGCGACGACGTGCGCACCCTGTCGATGATGGACACCCGCGTGCCGACCGATGCGCCGTTCGACGATGCGATGCCTACTGTTGCAAGCCTCCTCGCCGAGTTCGGCGGCGTGGAGGCGGTCGATGAGGGGGAGTCGACCATCACGGCCGAACAGGCAGCTCGGCTGCTGCGTGCGAAGGGAGGACTGTTCGCATCACTGACCCCCGATCACCTCGAGACCCTTTACCGGGAATACCGCGAGCTCGTCCATGCCGCTCGCGCGCATCGGCCGTCGACCCTCGAGGGTGCCGCGGTCGCCTACTTCAGCGCGGCGACGGATTCGCTCGACGATCACGACCGTGGGACCTGGGCGGCCGACTGGACCAAGTACAACATCGGTGAAATACACGAGTACCGCATCCCGACGCGGCACGAGCAAATGACAAGTCCGGAAGGCCTTTCGGTCGTGGGCCCACTCCTGAACCGGCACGTGAACCTAGCCGATAGAGAGCGCGCGCCCGAGTAGTGTGCCGCAGAACACAGACCGCGCATTCGTTGCTCGACTCCTCGGCGCGGACTACCGTGGAGACGTCGAGCGGGCCTGAACGGACGTCAGGTCGCGCTCGCCGATCCCCCGGCTGCCCCGGACCCGGTAGTCCCATTGGAGGACAGCGCTTCCGAGAGGGTTCCCTCAGGACTTCAGCTACTCGCGGCACTCGTCGACCACCGCGCTTCTGGTGTGACGTGGGGCGCCGTCGCCCTCTCCCTCTCGCCGGCACCTTCCCGCGTCGGATGAGCGTGCGATGCGAAACGGGCAGGAGGAGAAGTGACCGCTATCCCACTCGAGAAACTGTTCGGTACGGGCACGGGCACGGGCACGGGCGCCGAGCACCGGTGCTCCGAGGTGCTCCGGAGGTGGGTGTGTGACTATCTGATCCGACCGCACGCAGATCTCGGCAGATCGGGTCCGGTCTGCCCGTTCACGCGTCCGTCGATCTCGCGGGGATTGTTCTGGGTCGGATTCATCGATGGCCGCGACGTCGATCGCCAGCAGATGACGGAGGCCGTGGACGAGGTATTCGGCGCCTTTCCCGAGTTGCCGCCGGTTGACGGCGACGACGCGCTCCTGAAGGCCGTACTCCTCGTGTTTCCCGACGTCTCCGACTACTCGCTGATCGAGGAGGCGCAACGAGAAGGCAAGTCCAAGTTTGTGCGGGAAGGACTCATGCTCGGCCAGTTCTATCCGGGATGTACGACGCCCGGGTTGCGGAACACGGCGTTCCCGGCACTGGATGCGCCCCTGCCGATTCTGGCGGTGCGCAATATGGTCGGCTCCGATTTTCCGTTCCTGGCGCAGGAGAGCGAATGGGTCGACGCCTACCTGAAGAAGTTTGCGAACCGGATCCCCGGTCCGGTCAGGAGCAGCATCACGGAGATGATTGCCGGGGAGTTCGCCACGGACCCGAGTCGGGAGCAGTAGACAGAACAGTTCGGGTGCGACGGTCACTGCCGCGACGCGGTGACCGGGCGGCACGGCCTCGCATTACCGCACAGGATGCTGCGGCAGCGATGCATCGATTCGGAAGCGTTCGTCATCGACGTGCTCGACGCGCGGTGTCAAGCTCACCAAGCGGGTCACCACGACGACCGCCATCCGCTGACCCTGGCCCGAGGGCCAGCCCTTCGGGGGCTCGGGGGATCAGCAGTCGTCGGGGGCGAGCTTGTCGAGGATGCGGCCCAGCTCGGCGCGGTCGCGGTCGTCGAGCGGGGAGAAGAAGTCGGCGGCCTGGGCGTCGCGGGCGGCGGACATCTCGTCGAGGAGCTTGCGGCCGGTGTCGGTGAGCCGGACGCACACGGCGCGGCGGTCGACGCCGTCGGCGACACGTTCGACGAGGCCGTGCTTCTGCAGACGGTCCACCACCTCGGTGGCCGAGCGGGGAGCGATGCGCAGGGCCTTGGCGACGTCGCCGAGGCGGGGGCGTCCGTCGGCCTCGCGGTCGATGACGCGCAGCGCACGGAACTCGTGCGGGGACAGCCCCCACGGTTCGAGGGCTGCGAACCAGCGTCGGCGCAGCCCTCGCGACGTGGACATCACGAGGTCGCGTAGCTGCTCGGCCGATACGTCCGTCATACGGCGGAGCCTACCTCACTTGACAGCTACCTCATGTTGAGGCAACCTCAGTAAAGGCTTGCCCCGACATCTGAGAGGGGTGGTGCAATGACAAGCCCTCCATTCGGCGGACCCGGCGGTGGTCCGATGCGTACCCGCAAGGTCGATCCCGCCGACCGTGCCCAGCTCGAGGAATCGCCCGTCAGCCTGCGCCGGATCGGCGCGCTGTTCGCGCCGTACCGGTGGCAGATCGCCGTGGTCGTCGCGCTGATCGCGGCGTCGTCGACGATCTCGCTGGCCAACCCGTTCCTGGTCCGCGAGGTCATCGACCGGGCGATCCCCGAACAGGACGTGACACTGCTCGTGTGGGCCGTGCTCGGCATGCTCGCGATCACCGTCGCGGGTTCGGTGTTCGGGGTGATCCAGACGTGGATCTCGACGACCGTCGGGCAGCGGATCATGCACAACCTGCGCACCCGTGTCTTCACGCACCTGCAGCGCCAGTCGCTCGGGTTCTTCACCCGCACGCGCGGCGGCGAGATCCAGTCGCGGCTCACCAACGACATCGGCGGCATGCAGACCGTGGTGACGTCGACCGCGACGTCGATCGCGTCCAACGTGACCACGGTGATCGGCACCGCGATCGCGATGGCGGTGCTGAGTTGGCGGCTGTCGCTGCTGTCGCTCATCGTGCTGCCGCCGGCGATCTGGCTCACCCGCAAGGTCGCGCTGATGCGGCGCGAGATCACCGCGCAGCGTCAGAAGGCGCTGGCGGACATGCAGACCCAGATCGAGGAGAGCCTGTCGATCAGCGGCATCCAGCTGGGGAAGACGCTGGGTGCCGGGCCGGCGATGTCGGAGCGCTTCGCCGAGACGTCCACGCGGCTGGTCGATCTCGAGGTCCGCTCGCAGCTGTCCGGGCGGTGGCGGATGGCGACGATGAGCATCATCTTCTCGGCGATCCCCGCGCTGCTCTACCTCGCGGCGGGGCTGCCGGCCACGTCGGGCGGGATGACGATCGGCACCCTGGTGGCGTTCACCGGACTGCAGACGACGTTGTTCCGGCCGCTGATGGGCCTGCTCGACGTCGGGGTGTCCGTGACGAGTTCGCTGGCCCTGTTCAGCCGGATCTTCCAGTACCTGGACCTGCCGGTGCAGATCGACGACCCCGAGAAGCCGACGCCGATGCCGCGCGAGCGGGTCGACGGTGCGGTGCGGTTCGAGCGCGTCGGCTTCCGCTACGAGAACGCCGACCGGGACGCCCTGTCGGACGTCACGATCGACGTGCCGGCCGGGTCGTCGCTCGCCCTGGTCGGCGAAACCGGCTCCGGCAAGACCACTCTGGCGTCGCTCGTCGCGCGTCTGCACGACCCGACGTCCGGCCGGGTGACGATCGACGGGGTGGACCTGCGCGACATCCGGCTCGCGGAGCTGTCCGAACTGGTCGGCGTCGTCTCGCAGGAGACGTACCTGCTGCACGCGACGATCCGGGAAAACCTACGGCACGCCCGCCCGGCGGCGTCGGACGCCGAGATCGAGGCGGCGGCGAAGGCCGCACAGGTGCACGAGCTGATCTCGTCGCTGCCCGACGGCTACGACACCGTCGTCGGCGCGCGGGGGCATCGGTTCTCCGGTGGCGAGAAGCAGCGCATCGCGATCGCGCGAACCCTGTTGCGGGACCCGCGGATCCTGGTGCTCGACGAGGCCACCAGCGCCCTCGACAACGAGACCGAGCGGGCCGTGCAGTCCGCGCTCGACGTCGTCAGCCGCGGCCGGACCACGATCACGATCGCGCACCGTCTCTCCACGATCCGGGACGCGGATCAGATCGCGGTCCTCGACCACGGCCGGGTCGCCGAGCGCGGCACCCACGAGGAGTTGCGCGCGCTCGGCGGTCGCTACGCCGCGCTACTCGCCCGAGGCGGCGACACCCGCGCGGCGGCCGAAGAAGGTGCCGTCACCGAGCGAGGTGCCGCTGATGTAGCCCCACGAGTGCAGGCCCGACGTCGCGCGACCGGCAGCGAAGAGGCCGGGGATCGCGTTCCCGTCGAGGTCTAGGACACGGCCGTCGACGGTGGTGCGCAGGCCGCCGATGGTGAACACCTCGGCGCCACCACCACCGGTGCCGCCGTCGCCGTACTCCGGCGGGGCCATGCCACGCTGGACGTCGATCGCGGCGAACGGCGACTGCAGCGGACGCAGCCAGCGCGAGGACTTGTGGAAGTACGGGTCCTCGCCGTGCTCGGCGAATCGGTTGTACTCGCCGACCGTGTTCTGCAGCGCGCCCTCGGGCATGCCGATCTCGCGCTCGAGTTCCTGGAGCGTCTCGGCGACGAAATGTGGTTGCACGCCCCAGCGTTCGTCGACCGGAACCTCCTCGTACGCCTGCTCGTCGAGGATCACCCAGACCTTCAGGTTGTGCTTGAACAGCGCCGCCTGCCCGACCAGGCCGGGGTAGACGTCCTCGTTGATGAACCGCTGGCCGACGCTGTTGACGATCATGCCGCGCACCATCATTCCGGGCACCAGCGAGATGCCGACCTGGCCCGCCGACATGTGCTTGACCGCCGCGCCGACGGCCTGCGCCATCACGATGCCCCGGCCGTCGTCGCCGCCGTCGCTGTTGACGCCCAGTCCGACGAGTTGCGGTGCGTGCTGTGCGAGCATCTCCTTGTTGTCCGCGAACCCGCCGGTCGTGATGATCACGCCACGCCGGGCGCGGTAGCTGACGGTGTCGTTGAAGTGCCGTGCCACGACGCCGACGACACGGCCGTCCTCGACGATCAGACGCAGCGCGGTGGTGTCGGCGTGGACCGCGATGTCGGTCTTCGCGACGGCCTCGCTCAGCACCGCCATGAGCACCTTGCCGCCGAAGCCGTCGGAGGTGACGCGGTGCCCGCGCGGGGCCGGTTCGGCGATCTCGTAGAACGGATAGGCGTTCTCGCCCATCCACATCAGGCCGTCGTCGGTGGGCGGAACCCAGGTGGGGGAGTCCCACAGCGACGGCTTGAACGGCACGCCGTGGTCGACGAGCCACTGGTAGTGGTCGACGCTCTCGCGGCTGTAGAGGCCCACCTTCTCCTGGTCGGCATCCGGGCCGAGCGCGGCCAGGAGGAACTTCTCCATCGCGTCGGCGCTGTCGGTGAACCCGCACGCCTCCTGGATCGGGGTGCCGCCACCGAGGTACATCTCGCCGCCGGACAGCGCCGACGATCCGCCGCCGCCGCTCTGACGCTCGAGCAGGATCACCTCGGCGCCCGCGGCGTTCGCCTCGAGCGCGGCCGAGGCGCCGGCACAGCCGTAGCCGATGATCAGCACGTCGGTCTCGTGGTCGTAGGTGGCGATCTCCGCGGCGTCGATCGGGGTGACGGGTACGCGTGCGCTCATCCGGTTCTCCTGTCGTGACACTGGGCATGACTGTGGTGCCGGTCACAGTAGGATCGCGATGCCGGGCCGAGAAGACGGTTTTCCGGTCAGCGGGAACACGGCCGGACCGGACCTCCAATCCTCCTGGGCGGTACCGCTACCGGGGGTTCAACCGCAGCGGCAGGGATCGGTGCCGGCGCACGAGCAGGCTCGGTACCCACGCGGCGCCGTCGGCCATCGTGAACGACGTCGTGCGCTCGAGCAGCACGGTGAGGGCGGCGAGGGCCTCCATCCGCGCGAGCGCCGACCCGATGCAGAAGTGCAGACCCTTGCCGAACGCGAGGTGACCTTTGAGGTTCGGGCGGTCCAGCACGACGTCGTCCGGGTTCTCGAACGCGGCCGGGTCGCGGTTGGCGGCGCCCCACAGCAGCAGGACGTGGCTGCCGGCGGGCAGGTGGACTCCGCCGAGGGTGGTGTCGGCGACGACGTGCCGGTGGTGTCCGCGGAACGGCGATTCCAGCCGGAGGGCCTCGTCGAGGAACGGATCGACCAGTGTCGGGTCGCGGCGCAGCCGGTCCTGCAACTCCGGTCGGGTGGCGAGGATGCGCGCCCCGCCGGCGATCAGGCCGGCCGTCGACTCGCCGCCCGCACCGACCAATTGCACCAGGACGAGGACCGCGACGTCGTCGGTGAGTGCACCCTCGTTGCACGCGTGGGCGAGCACTCCCAGCAGATCGGTCTGCGGATCCCGCTTGGCGGCGGTGAATTTCGCCTGCAGGTAGCCGGCGAGCTCGGCCGCGGACGTCACGACCCTGCCGAGTCGGTCCTCGGTGACGACGCCGCCGACCAGTTCGGTGCTGTCGTATGCCCACGCCAGCAACCGCGGGACGTCCTCTCGCGGCAGCCCGATCAGGCTCGCGACGAGCGCGAGCGGCAGCTTGTCGGCCAGGTCGCCGGCCCACTCGAACGAGCCGTCCGGTCCCAGCCCGGCTTCCCAGAGTTCGTCGACGAGCGCGTCGACGGTGGGGCCGAGCGTGCGGATGCGCTTGGCGAGCGTGGCGAGGACGAGTTTGCGATGCAGCGCGTGTGCGGGGTCGTCGGCGGTAGCGAGGACGTGGACGGCTCGGCCGCCGCCGTCCATGTCGAACGTGACGGGCGGACCATCGGGTTGCCGAACCATCACGCCGGTCAGGTTCGACGAGAAGTCGTCGGGTCGGCCCAACGCCTCGGTCACCAGTGCCCACGACGACACCAGGTGGAAGTCGGTGCCGGGCACCCGGTACACGGGGGCGTGCTCGCACAGCGCGGCGTACAGCCGGTACGGGTCGTCGATGTGCTCCGGATCGAAGACGTCGAGGCCGTCCAGTGGTGTCGTGCTCACGGGCACATCCCTTCCCAGTGGTGGAACGCGTTGCAGTCCGCTCACGGTCCCCGGCGCCACCGGCGGGTGTCAAGGGCGCGGCGGGAAGTGAGAATCCGCGATTCACCTGCGGGTTCCTGGTGTCTCGGCGCCCTGCGCGGCGGTACCCGTCCGTGCTGGTGGCGGCCGATTCTCGACTCGATCCGTTGTAGACGAATCGGCGACGGTGTCTCACACTGAGACGGACTCGGAAGCGTGATCGGAGGGCCCATGGCCGGGGGAGCGGACGACTGGTTGGCGGGCGGGAGTCGCCGCGCGCTCGCGGTCGAGCGGATCACAGCGGCGGCGACCGACCTGTTTCTCGAGCGCGGGTTCGATCGGGTGAGTGTCCTCGACGTCGCCGAGTGCGCGGGGTGTTCACGGGCGACCCTGTATCGCTACGTCGGCGGCAAGCCGGCGTTGGTGGGGGCGGTCGTCTCCGCAGCCGCGGCGGGGGTCGCCGACCGTGTGGTGCAGGCGGTCGACGGGTTGGACGGCGCCGATCGGGTCGTCGAGGCGATCCTGACGTCGGTGGCCGCGGTTCGCGCCGATCCGACGCTGTCCTACTGGTTCACCCACACGCGCACCGGCGCGGCCGACGGCTACCTCGCCGCGTCACCCGACCTGACCAGGCTCGCAACGACGCTGACCGGGATCACGGCGGACGATCAGGCGGGCCAGTGGATCGTCCGTTCGGTGCTGACGCTGCTCTCCTGGCCCGGCCCGGACGCGGACGCGGAGCGACACATGGTGCGGCGCTTCGTCGCTCCGGCGTTCGCCACATAACATCGTCCAACATGAGCCACTGCGTCTTCTGCGCCATCATCGCGGGCGAGGCCGAGTCCAGCGTCGTCTACGACGACGAGCACACGATCGTGTTCATGGACATCCGGCCGTTCACGCCCGGTCATCTGCTCGTGGTGCCCAAGACGCACGCCGCGAACCTGGCCGAGCTCGATCCCGCCGACGGCGGTCGCCTCTTCCAGGTGGGGCAGCGGGTGGCCGCGGCGGTGCGGGAGAGCACGGTGGCTGCGGACGGGATCAACTTCTTCCTCGCCGACGGTGTGGCGGCCGGCCAGGAAGTGTTCCACGTACACCTGCACGTGGTGCCGCGGACCGCCGGCGACGGGTTCGGTCTGCGTGGGCGACCCGGCGCGGCGCCGCGGCCCGACCTCGACTACCTGGCGGGCTCGATCCGCGGACGGCTCGGTGCCCAGGATGCGTGACGTGACCACCACACCACCCCAACTGCATCGACGCTTCCCGGAACTCGTCGACTCCCTTCCGCACGTCCGCCTCGGGGAATCGCCCACCCCGGTCCGGAGGCTCGAGGGACTCGGAACCCGAAACCGGATCTGGCTCAAGGACGACAGCGTGTACGGGTTCGGCGGCTGGGGCGGCAACAAGGTGCGCAAGCTCGAGTGGATCATCCCGGACGTGATCGCCCGCAAGTCCAAGCGCATCATCACCGTCGGCGGCCTCGGCACCAACTGGGGCCTGGCGACGGCGGTGTACGCCAAGCAGTTCGGTATCGAGACCGCCGTGGCCCTGATCGACCAGCCGGTGGACGACCATGTCCGTGCTCAGCTCGGGCGGTTGGAGCGATCCGGCGCCGCGCTGCACTTCACCAGGAACAAGTTCCGCACCTTCGCGGCCGCGCCGTTCCTGATGCTCCGCAACGTCCGTGGTGGCCGGCTGCCGTACTACCTGCCACCGGGCGGGTCCTCGCCACTGGGCGCGCTCGGCTATGTCGAGGTGGGACTGGAGTTGGGTGCGCAGGTGGAGGCCGGCGAGATCCCGGAGCCGGCCCAGATCGTCGCCCCGGTCGGGTCCGGCGGAACCGTCGCGGGGCTGTTGCTCGGTCTGCAACTGGCCGGCCTGCGCACCGGTGTCGTCGCGGTCGTCGTCAACGACACCCTGCCGCTCGGTCCACGCGAGATCCGCGACCTCGCCGGTCGCACCGAATCGCTGCTGCGTCGACGGGGCGCGAAGTTCGACGACATCGATCTCGACGAGGCCGAGCTCACGGTGACCCGTGAATACCTCGGTCCCGGATACGGGTACGCCACCGCGGAGGGGCGAGCGGCACAGCGCGTCGGCACCGAGTACGACGTCCCCCTCGACCCGGTCTACACCGCGAAGACGTTCGCGGGCCTGCTCGAGATCGAGGCCAAGTCGAGGGGAGACGACCGGCCGATAGTCATGCTCGACACCTTCGGTCCGCGCCCGGACTGACCACCGCGCACTACCGCCTCGGCGGACGCGGTTGGTGGACACCTGTACAGAAATCGCCGCCGAAACCGCCCGGACATGCGGCACCGCGTGGTAGAACACGTTCCAGTTAGTTGCATGTCCGTGGTGGGCGCGGCCGAGTGGCCAGTGCTGTGCCGACCGCGCCCACCGAAGGATTTCGATGCACTGGTACACCGGTAACACCGTCTACGACTCCGTCCTGACCTGCGCGTTCGCCTTCGCGGCGTTCGTGATCATCGGCGGGTTCTTTGCGCAGAGTTCGTACGGCCGCTTCTCGTCGACGAATCTCGGCTTCAACCTGAACCCGAAGCTCGGGTGGTGGCTCATGGAGATCCCCGCGACCGTCGTGTTCGCGATCTTCTACCTCACCGGCCCGAACCGGTTCGAGCCCACGTCGATGGTGCTCGCCGCGGTGTGGCTGCTGCACTACGCCAACCGGGGATGGTTCTTCCCGCTGTCGATCCGGCAGGTTCCGGGCAAGCGCAGCACTTTCAACATCTCGGTGATCGCGATGGGCGTGATCGTCACTTCGATGCACGGCTACCTCAACGGTGCGTTCTTCAGCCACGACTACATGAACCAGTACGACACCGCGTGGCTCACCGATCCGCGGTTCCTCGTCGGCCTGGTGGTCTACCTGTGCGGCTTCGCTCTGTTGGTGAACTCCGAGTCGATCGTCCGCAACCTGCGGGACAAGAAGAATCCGGGTGCCACCGAGTACCGCGTCCCCATGGGTGGCGGATTCCGATTCGTCTCCAGCCCTGCATATCTCGGCGAGCTGATCGCCTGGGCCGGGTTCGCGCTGCTCACCTGGTCGCTCGCCGGCGTCGTCATTTTCCTCATCACCGCGGGCAACCTCATCCCGCGAGCACTCGCCACGCACAAGTGGTACCAGGAGAAGTTCGACGAGTACCCGAGCGACCGCAAGGCGCTCGTCCCCGGCGTCGTCTGAACCGGGCCGCTCCCGCGTCCACGTTGACCTCCCGCCCCCGTAATCGCGCGGGCGGGAAGTCGGTCGGGAGCGGGAGGGCTGGCGGGCCGTTTGGTCGTCAGGCCCGGTACAGCCGCCGGATCAGCTTCCGCGCCCGGTCGGTGTAGGGCGGGTAGACGAATCGGGGATCGGGCTTGAACGGCTTGAGCAGCACAGCCTTTCGGTGACTCGCTTCCTCGAATCCGGACCTGCCCTTGTAGCGCCCCATCCCGCTGGCTCCTACACCGCCGAACGGTAACTGGGACGCCAGGTGGTGGTAGACGAGGTGGTTGACCACCGCTCCGCCGGAGCTGACCTCGGCGAGCACTCGGTGGCGGGTCCGCGCCGATTTCGTGAAGACATAGGCGGCCAGGGGTTTCGGTCGCGCGTTGACGAAGCGGATCGCCTCGTCCAGTGAGTCGACGGTGAGCACCGGCAGGATCGGTCCGAATGTCTCCTCCCGCATGAGGGGTTCGTCGGGGCTCGGGTCGACCAGCACGGTGGGCTCGATCGTCAGCGTGGCCGGATCGGAACCGCCCCCGAGCGCAACCGTCGCCTCGGTGCTTTCGAGATACCCGGCCAGCCTCTCGAACTGGCGCTCGTCGATGATTCGGAGGCCCCGCGGAGATCCGTCCGAGCGGAACTCCTCGAGACTGTGGACCAGTCGATCGACCAGCTCGTCCCGGACGGTGCGGGCTGCCAATACGTAGTCCGCCGCCAGGCAGGTCTGTCCCGAATTGAGCACCTTCGTCCATGCGATGCGACGAGCGGTGGCGGCGAGGTCCGCGTCCTCCATCACGATCGCAGGGTTCCTGCCGCCGAGTTCGAGGGTCACCGGGGTCAGGTGCGGTGCCGCCCCGGCGAGTATCTTCCGGCCGATTTCGGTGCCGCCGGTGAAGAACGCGTGGTCGAAACCCTGTGCGAGCAGGGCTTGGGTGGTGTGGCCGTCGCCCTCGACCACCGCGACGGCCTCGGCGTCGAGGTACTCGGGGATGAGTCGTGCCAGCAGCCGCGACGACGCGGGGGCCAGCTCCGACGGCTTGACGACGGCGCAGTTCCCCGCCGACACGGCGGCGACCAGCGGTTCCAGGGTGACCGAGAGCGGAGCGTTCCAGGCCCCGATGACGAGTACCAGTCCCAGCGGCTCGTACTGCACCCACCCCAGCGCGGGCATCTGCGTCAACGACAGTAGACGCGGGCGATTGCGCATCCATCGGCGCACCCGCTTGCGTGCGTGGGCGGCCTCGATCTTGGTGGGGAGGATGTCGAGCAACCAGGATTCGAAGGCGTCGCGTCCGAGATCCTTTGCGAGGGCGCGGGTGATCTCGTCCTCGCGCTCGTCCAACATGCGCTCGATACCGCGCAACTGCTCGATCCGCCACTGCGCGGGCCGGGTTCGTCCACTGGCGTGTACCCGTCGCAGTCTGGCGACGACGCCGGCGATCGCGTCGGCGGGGGTGGTGTCCGAATCGATTGCACCGGTTTCTACCTGATGGGTGGTCATGGCTGTCAGCTCCGTTGCAGTTGCACGGCTGTCTCAGTGCGTGCCGACACGTGACGTGGGTCGGCCCGTTGACGGGTAGCGAGCCTCCTCGATGTCGTCGAGCCGGGCCCTATCAAGGTCGGTACAGCCGTCGCATCAGCTTCCGTGCGCGGTCGGTGTAGGGCGGGTAGGCGATCCGGAAATCGGGCGTGAACGGCTTGACCAGCACCGCCTTTCGATGGCTGAGTTCGTCGAACCCCCACTTGCCGTGGTACCGCCCCATCCCGCTGGCTCCGACACCTCCGAACGGCAGCTGGGGCGCAACGCGCTGGTAGACGAGATGATTGACCACCGCGCCGCCGGAGCTGACTTCGGACAGGACCCTGCGGGCGGTCCGGGTGGACTTCGTGAAGACATGGGCGGCCAGGGGTTTCGGTCGCGCGTTGACGAAGGCGATCGCCTCGTCCAGCGAGTCGACGGCGAGCACCGGCAGGATCGGCCCGAAGATCTCCTCCCGCATGACCGGTTCGTCGAGGCTCGGGTCCACCAGCACGGTGGGCTCGATCGTCAGCGAGGCTCGATCGGAGCCGCCACCGCGCGCAACCGTCGCCTCGGTGCTCTCGAGGTACCCGGCGAGACGGTCGAACTGACGCTCGTTGATGATTCGCACGCCCCGTCCTGGTGGATCCGCCTGGAACTCGTTGATGCTGCGGACTATTCGATCGACCAGCTCGTCCCGGACGGTCCGCTCGACCAGCACGTAGTCCGCCGCGATGCAGGACTGGCCGGAGTTGAACATCTTTGTCCACGCGATGCGACGAGCGGTGACGGCGAGGTTCGCGTCCTTCATCACGATCGCCGGATTCTTGCCTCCGAGTTCGAGGGTCAACGGCGTCAGATGCGGCGCCGCCCCCGCCATGATCTTCCGGCCGATCTCGGTCCCGCCGGTGAAGACCGCGTGATCGAGGCCCTGCGCGAGCAGGGTCTGGGTGGCGCGCCCGTCTCCCTCGACCACGGCGACGGCCTCGGCGTCGAGGTACTCGGGCAGGAGCCGGGCCAGCACGCGCGACGATGCGGGCACCAGCTCCGACGGTTTGATCACTGCACAGTTTCCCGCCGCCACGGCGGCGATCAGCGGTCCGAGCGTGATTGTCAGCGGAACGTTCCACGCCCCGATGATCAGCACCACCCCGAGTGGTTCGTACTGCACCCATCCCAGTGCCGGCATCTGGTGCAGTGGCAGTGGCCGCGGCCTGCTGCGCATCCACCGGCGCACGTGTTTGCGTGCGTAGGCGGCCTCGAGCTTGGTGTCGAGGATGTCGAGCATCCAGGACTCGAAGGCGTCTCGCCCGAGATCCTCGGCGAGGGCGCGGGTGATCTCACCCTCGCGTTCGTCGAGCATTCGTTCGATGCCGCGCAGTTGTTCGATCCGCCACTGCGCGGGTCTGGTGCGTCCGCTCGCGTGGACCTCTCGTAACCCGGCGACGACGGCAGCTACGCCGTCGGTGGTGTCCGAATCGATGGCACCGGTTTCTACCTGATCGGTGGTCATGGCTGTCAGCTCCGTCGTGCAGTTGCACAGCTGTCTCACTGCGGCCGACGCGTGATGTGGGTCGGCCGGTTCACGGGATGTGGTGCACCCGAACATGCCTGTGATCAAGCCTGGTCGCTGGTCGGGCGACCGTCAAGCCCCCCGAACTCAGTCGTTACGTGCCCGGTCCGCGTGCCCCAGATCGCGGTCCGGTACGACGGCGTCGCGCACCAGCTTCTTGAGCGTCACGATGTCGGGAAAACCGCCGTCACGCTTGCGATCCCACACCACGTCCTCACCGGCGGTGACGTGGAAGATGCCGCCGGTGCCGGGGATCAGGGCCACCTCGCCGAGATCGGTTCCGAAGGTGTTCAGCAGTTCCTGGGCCATCCAGCCGGCGCGGAGCAGCCAGTTGCACTGTGTGCAATACGTGATGGTGACGCGGGGCACGGTGGTCGTCATGACTCCATGGTCGCAGACGCTTCGGTGTCTGCAATTCCGATCGCATTCAGCCAGAGGATGGTCAACTCCTCCGCAGCGTCGTGCAGGTCTGGCGCCTCGCCGAACACGAACCAGATGTAGGCGCACCGTTCGGTCATGGCGCCGAGCATCGACGCGGTCGCGTCGATGTCGAGGTTCGCGTCGATGAGCCCCTCGTCCTGCCAACGGGCGAAGGCGCGTCGGGTCCGGCCGTGGTAGTACCGCCGTCGGTCGGTCAGGGCGCGGCGCGCCTCCGGGCTGGACAGTGCCGCCTCGCCGAGAACCTTCCAGAAGTCGGCGTTACGTTGAAACGCTTCGAGATACAGGAGGTTGGTCTCCGCAATGCGGGCTCGCGGTCGATCCGCGCCGACTCCGGGGGAGGACAGCTCGCCGTAAACCTCGTCCTCGACTTCGACGATCAGATCCTTGAACAGTTCGTTCTTGTCCGTGAAGTAGCGATAGAACGTGCCTACGGAGACACCGGCTTCGGTGGTGACGTCCGCGACCCGCGTCTGGTGGAATCCTCGATCCGAGAAGACGCGGCGAGCCGCGCGCAGGAGCGTGCGACGGGTACGCATTCCTTGGCGAGTGATTGCCGTCCTGTCGCTCACTGTGCCTGTCCTTCGGTGCGGGAACTGCGGAGCACTCGGCACCACAGGTCTGTCAGTTGGTCCACCGCGGCGTCGATCGCGGGCGTGCCTTCCTCGAGCACGAACCACTGGAAGGCGCATTGCTCGGTCGTGGCGACAAGCGCCAGCGCGGTGACGTCCGCGGAGACACCGGGGCTGACCAGCCCGGCGTCGACCCAGGTACAGACCGTGTCCTGCACCTGCGCGACGTAGACCTCTCGACGTGCGGCGAGCATCCGACTGATGCCGCGATTACCGAGAGCCGCCTGCTCGACGCGTCTCCAGAACGGCGCGTGGCTCCCGAATTGCTCGAGGTAGTGCCTCGCATTCGTGCACACCCACTCCCGGACGCCGTCCGTCGGGGACCAAGGCGCCGGCATGATCGCGGCATCCAACTCGTCGAGCATCGCTTCGAAGACGAGTTCCTTCGAATCGAAGTACGTGTAGAAGCTCCCCGATGCGACCCCCGCAGCCTCGGTGATGTCGGTGATCCGAGTGTCGAAGAAGCCGCGCTCGATGAAGACGTCTCGGGCAGCCGTCACGATGAGAGTTCTCGTCGGCGTCGATCCTGCGGATTCGACCGCCCGGGAGCTGCGCTTGTTTTCCATTCCCCGCCCTGGGTTTGCGCCCCTCGTAGCGGGGCGTGGTCTGTTGCCGGAGCCCGATATTACTCGGTGGTTGCCTCCGTGGCGCGCAGCCGGGTTGGCTGTAGGTGAGCGACTATTCAGTGTCGACCGCGACCTCCGTTCAAACCCTGTTCGGGACGCTTTCTCCCTCGAACATCGATGTTTAGCACAGTAATTCGTAGAAGAGCGCGGGATCTGCTCGAATCCGCCAAGTCGTTGACAACGATCGAATCCAGGTGGATAGTCGCCTCACCTGAATGGTTCTTCAATCGCTTGGTGGCACTGGATGTGAGGGTTCAATTGAGAGATCTAGAGGGGTCCATCGCGGTGGTGACGGGCGGAGCCCGCGGTATCGGTGCGGCCATTGCGATGCGCCTGGCCTCGGCCGGCGCGGATATCGCCATCTGGGACGCGCCCGAGTGGTCCGACCCACCACTCGACTACGCGCTGTCCGACGAGGGAAATCTGCGCGAGACAGAAGCCGAGATCCGCAGGCTCGGACGTCGCGTACACGTGATCGCGGTCGATGTCCGTGACCCGGCGGCGGTCGACGCGGCGGTCGCCGAGACCGTGTCCGAACTGGGCGCGATCGACACCCTCGTGTGCGCTGCGGGGATCCGAAGCGCGGTGCCGGCGGCGGAGATGACCGATGAGCAGTGGGACTCGGTGATCGACGTCAATCTGCACGGCACCTACCACTGCGTTCGGTCCGCACTCGGGTGTCTCGAGTCGTCGGGCACCGGCCGCGTGGTGATCGTGGCTGCGGAGGAAGGCCGGCGGGGAGCCGCAGGTCTGTCCCACTACGCGGCGGCGGCGTGGGGGTTGATCGGCCTCGCGAAGTCCTTGGCACTCGAGTCGGCGCAGTTCGGGCTGGGGGTCAACGTCATCACCCCCGGCCCCGTCGACACCGCGATGTCGCGCAGCCTCGGCTACTGGGCGCTGGTTCAGGCGGGACGCGCCGGTGGCAACCCCGTGGGAGACGTGGGCGAAACCTCCGCGCGCCGAGCTCTCGAGGCGATCCACCCCAGCGGTGCCGCATACGTCTCGATCGAATCTGTGTGTGATGCAGCAATGTTCGCGATCGGATCGACAAATCTCGACATGACGGGCTCGGTTCTCGATGTCTCGGCCGGTCTGGCCGCGACGAATACGGCGTGAGGAGTGGTGATGAGGAGCTTCGAAGGACAGGTCGTCGTCGTAACCGGGGCCGGCAAGGGTCAGGGTCGATCGCATGCGCTCTCCTTCGCGCAGCAGGGCGCGTCGCTGGTGCTGTGCGATCTAGGACGCCAGATCCCCTGCGCGTCCCCGATGTCGACCCCCGAGCAGCTGGCGGAGACGGCGCGAATGGTCGGGTCGATAGGCGCTCAGTGCACCACGATGCTGGCGGACACGCGTTCGAGCGCGGACATGGACAAGCTCGTCGGAGCGGCCGTCGAACGCTTCGGCAAGGTCGACGTCTTCGTGGCGAACGCGGGCCTCGCCTCGTTCGGGCCGCTGCGTGACATGCCGTACGACGTCTGGCGTGACGTGGTCGACGTCAATCTCACCGGCGTCGCCACCAGTATTCGGGCCGTCGTCCCGCACATGATCGAGCGAGGGTGCGGACGGATCATCGCCACGTCCTCGTCGGTCGCTCGGGAAGGCGGTCCGAACAACGCCAACTATGCCGCTTCGAAGTGGGGCGTCATCGGATTCGTCAAGTCGTTGGCGATCGAACTCGCACCGCACAACATCACGGTCAACGCGTTCTCGCCGATGTCGGTCTCGACGGACATGTGCCACAACCAGTTGACCTACCGACTGTTCCGGCCGGACCTGCCCGAGCCGACAGCCGACGACGTGCGCGACGTGTTCGCCGGGCTCAATCCCATGGGCGTTCCGTGGCTCGAGGTAGCCGACGCGAGCGCCGCGGTCCTCTTCCTGGCCTCGGACGACGCACGATACGTCACCGGCAATGCCTTCGACGTCGCGGCCGGCTGGAACGCCTTCCACGTCGCCTGATCTGCACCCGGACCACTCATTTCACCCATGCACCCCCACAACGAAGGAGTTCTACGATGACAATCGACCCGACGCATCTCCTGTCGGATCTGGCTCAGGATGGTCCGGCGCTGTTCTTCCCGGACCCGCCCGCCGCGGTCACGTTCAATTTCGACCAGGGAATCGCCGCCGAGGAAACATTCCCCATCGACGACTTCAAGCAGATGATGGGCGATGTCCTCGACCGTGACGGCGGGCTGGCACTGGAGTACATCTCGTTCGACTACGACAAGTCGAACGACCAGATCGTCTACCTGCCCTCCTACATCGAGCTGATGCTCGGTCACACCGGACTGCGCGCGGAGCTGGCGTCGTGGTTGCGGAGCACGCAGGGCATTGGCGGTCTGACCGCCGACAACTTCATCCTGACCTCGGGATCGGTCCAGGCGATCGCACTGGCGGTCAACGCGTTCGTCAACCCGGGCGACGGTGTTCTGGTCGAGGCCGCAACCTTCCCGTACGCGATGCGGTTCATGCAGATGCGTGGTGCCGACATCCGCACTGTGGACATCGATCAGGACGGGCTCGTCATCGAATCGCTGGAAGCGCGCCTCGAGGAGCTCCGTCGAGACGGTGTCAAACCCAAACTGCTGTATGTCATTCCGACGTTCCAGCTCCCCACGTGTGTCGTGATGCCGGAGGAGCGTCGCCGCCGACTGCTCGAGATCGCGGAGAAGTGGGAACTGATCGTCCTCGAAGACTCGATCTATGCCGACCTCCGCTACAGCGGGGAGACGGTGCCATCCCTGCGGAGCATGGATACGTCGGGGCTTGTCATCCAGTCGCACGGGTTCTCGAAGGTCTTGGCGCCCGCGTTGCGACTCGGGTGGATGTGCGCTTCGGAAAAGATGATTCACGCGTTGGCGTCGGTCCGGCAGGACCTCGGCGTCAGCCAGTGGATGTGCCGCATGATGGCCGACTACCTCGCCCAGGGCAAGCTCGATCCACACATCGAGAAGGTCAACGCGGTCTATCGACGCAAGCGTGACATCGCGGTGGCGGCAGTGCACGCCCACTGCGGCGGTCTCGTCGACTTCGAGGTACCCGACGGCGGCTTCTACCTCTGGTTGCGGATCGACGAATCCGTGGACTGGGACAGAGCCCAGCATGCAGCGGCCATGAGTGGTGTCTTCTGCCGACCGGGGGAGAAGTTCCTCGGGAAGGAGGCCGGACAGGGGTATCTGCGCCTGGCCTACAGCCATGCCCCGGACCACGAGATCGAACGCGGGATCAAGGCGCTCGGTGACGCCATCACATCAAACGTCCGGGTGACCACGTAGATCGCAACCGGCGCAGAGTGCCCGGTTCGCCTCGAGCACGTCTCGAAACCGAGTGGAAAGGGGAAGACATGACCAAATCGACAACACGTGGATCCGCGCGAGGTCGACTGGCGAGGGTGGGTCTCGGCGTGCTCGCGGTGATCACCGCGAGTGTCGTGGTCGTCGGTTGCGCTGGTGCCGGAGGCGATTCCGCGAGCCCTTCGGGCACCGATCCAGCAGGCAGTGCCTGGTTGACCGCCGCGGAAAGTGCCGCCGAGGCCGCCACCACCGTGCCCACCGTCATTCGTGCGGCGGAGCTCGGGCCGGTGACGCCGCCGTCGACACGCACGATCTTCTTCGTCGGCTGCGACCAGTCGATTCCTGGTTGCGTTGCGCAGGTGACGGGTGTCCAGGAGGCGGCCGCCGCTCTGGGATACACCGTGAAGATCTGTGATGCGAAAGCCGACGTCGCGTCGTTCCAGAACTGCATGAGTCAGGCGGTGAACGCCAAGCCCGATGTGATCGTCAACAACGCGCGACCCGCGGCGGACGCCGCCGAGGCCTACGCGGATGCACATGCCGCCGGAATTCCGGTCATCGGTCAGTTCACTTCGGAGATGCCGGACCCTGCCAAGGGGAACACCGTCGAGGTCGGCAACGTCTGTCGCCAGGAAGGTGAGATGCTCGGCAACTTCATCGTCGCCGAGAGCGGAGGCAGGGCAGAAGTGGCGGTGTTCGCCGACACCGTCTACGGATGCAACGGACAGCGGGCAGAAGGAATCGAGGCAGCTCTCGACAAGTGCGACTCCTGCAAGGCCACGGTCAAGCGATTCTCCGCAGCCACGGCACAGACGGACCTGCCACCGGCGCTGCAAGCAGCGATCCAGTCGAATCCGAAGTTGAACTGGATCGTCGGGACTCCGGGCTTCTCCGGATTGATGGCATCGGATGCTGTCCGGCAGGCCGGCAAGGTGGACTCGATCTCGGTCGGAACCTTCGACGGTGACGAACCGTCGCTCGCACTGGTGCGAAAGGGCGACATCATCAAGGCCGACGTGGCGTCGGGCGTTTACGAGAACGGCTGGACCGTGGTCGATGCTGCAGTGCGGCTCGCCGCCGGCCAGACCATCCCGGACGGGATCTCCAACCCGACCCAGCTTCTGATGACCGAGTCCAGCGTTCCCCAGAGCGGAACCTACGAGGGTGCAACGGGTTTCCGTGACCAGTTCAAGCAGCTGTGGGGTGTCGCATGAACGTGACCGCGCCCTACCAGGGTGTGTGAGCGATGACCACACTCGAACTCTCCGCCATCTCCAAGACCTATCCGGGGCAACGTGCACTCGACAGCGTGGACTTTGCAGTCGCCGCCGGCGAGATCCACGCGTTGCTCGGTCACAACGGCTCGGGAAAGTCGACTCTCATCAAGGTAATGTCGGGCTACCACACGCCGGACGCGGGATCCGGAGCGTTCTCGGTTGCCGGCAGAGCAATCAGATTCGGTGACGTCGCGGGCATTCACAATGCGGGAATGCGGTTCATCCATCAGGACATCGGGATGATCGAAGGGCTGACGGTTCTCGAGAACCTACGGCTCGGCGTCGGCAACTACGACGCCCGTCGACTCGGGCGCATCAGGTGGGGTCGCGAACGAGAACTGGCGAGGCGCAGTCTCGCGGAACTGGGACTGGACCATATCGATCTCGATGCCCCGCTCGCGGATCTGTCCGCTGTGGAACGAACCGAGGTCGCGGTGGCGCGAGCCCTCGGAGATCAAAGTGCCGTGACGGTACTGGTGCTGGACGAGGCGACTGCGGCGATGCCCGCGGAACAGGTTGGCAATCTGTTCCACCTGATCCGCCGCCTGGTGGAACGTGGCGTGGGCGTCGTCTACGTGACTCACCGGCTCGAGGAGGTGCTCGACATCGCCGATCAGGTGACCGTGCTCAGGGACGGCGAAGTCGCGCTGCGATCGAAGGTCGCCGATCTGACCGGTCCGGAACTCGCGCGCGTGATCGCGGGAACCGAGATATCGCCCGTGCGAACTCGGGAAGCCGCTGGGAAGCGCGACGGTGAGACTCGGCTCGAGTTCGTGGACGTTGTCGCGGGGCGGGAACTCAAGGGTGCCAGCTTCAGTCTGCGGGCCGGCGAGGTCGTCGGGATCGCCGGACTCACTGGATCGGGAGTGCACGAGGTCGTGCGGTTGTTGCAGGGCGCCGCACCCGTGACATCGGGCGAGGTCAGGGTCGAGGGACGAGTTGTGCAGCGGTTCGGTACGCGGCCGATGCGTGAGCGCGGTGTGGCCGTGCTGCCCGGAGAGAGGCGCCTGAAGGCGATCTTCACGATGTCGGTGGCCGAGAACATGACGATCTCGAAGCTCGGAACGCTCCGACGTCGCGGGATCCTCAGCCGTCGGGTCGAGACGAAGGAGGTGCTGGGCGGGATCGATCGTTTCGATATCCGACCTCGGGACCCCGACCGCCCGATCGAACTCCTCAGCGGAGGCAACGCACAGAAGGTGTTCGTGCTCAGATGGCTGCGAATCGAGCCGCGCGTCCTGGTGCTCGAGGAACCCACGCACGGCGTCGACGTCGGAGGATCTGCCGAAATCCTCCGGGTCATAGCCGAATCCGCTGCCCGGGACAACGTTGCGGTCCTGCTCTGTTCGTCTGACACCGACGATCTTGCTGCAGCATGCGACCGCGTCCTCGTATTCCGGGACGGCGTTGTCCAAGCCGAGTTACAGGAGGAGGAGATCACCCGTGAAAGAATCGTTGGACTCTGCTACGCCGCGTCCTGACCTGTCGGAGCCGAACGCCGGCCCTCCGCTTGCCCGGCGGGCGTCCGTCAACTCTCTCGCCTCGAAATGGGCGGGGCCGCTGTTGCTGCTCGCCATGATCATCGGATTCACGATCGCCCTCCCCGGTGTTTTCCTGACCAGCAGCAACCTCGTCGCGGTGGTGAACAACCAGGCGATTGCCGCGATCGTCGCTCTGGGCCTCCTGTTCCCCCTCGCAGCGGGCGTCTTCGACATCTCGATCGGCGGTGTGATCACGCTGTCGGTCATCTCGTCCGCGTCGATGTTCCAGGCAACCTCTGGCCGGATGCCTGTCATCGCCGTCATCGTCATCACTTTGCTGGCCGGGTCGTTGGCGGGCTTCGTGAACGGAATTCTCGTTGTTCGACTCCAGATCGACCCGTTCATCGTGACTCTCGGCACGGGCTCTGTCTTTCTGGGGATCTCACAGCTCATCGCGAACGGAAAGGCTGTCTCCGAGGACATTCCGACAGCCTTCACCGACCTCGGACGGGGCGAGGTGTTCGGCATACCCAACCCCATCGTGTGTGTCGTCGTCCTGGCCGTTGTCGTCTACTACGTCCTCGAACACACGCCGCTCGGACGGATGATCTATGCGACCGGAGCCGGGCGGGAGGCATCGAGGCTGGCGGGAGTCCCCACGGAACGCATTCTCTACCTGGCATTCTGTGCGTCGGCCTTCTGCGCTGCGCTCGCCGGTCTGGTCTACACGGCACGCATCGGAACCGGTCAACCCGATGTCGGTGGGCAGTACCTGCTGCCTTGCTATGCGGCGGCCTTTCTCGGATCGACCATGATCAAGCCGGGGCGATTCAACGTCGCGGGACTACTCGTCGGACTCGCAATCATCGCGGTCGGAATCAACGGTCTGCAGCTCTGGGGAATCCCGTTCTGGGTGATCTCCACGTTCCAGGGTGGGGCTCTCGTCCTGGCCGTGGTCCTGACCAAGATCCGCAAGACCTCGAAGTCGACCTGACTCGGAGCGCGGAACCAACCAAGGAGAACGCCATGGCCAATTTGGCCGGCAAGGTTGCATTCGTTACGGGAGCTGCACGCGGGCAAGGGCGTTCGCATGCGCTCACCCTGGCGCGGGCAGGTGCCGACGTTGTCGTGACGGACATCTGCCGCGACGTACCTTCGATCCGATACCCCCTCGCCACACCCGACGATCTCCAGGAGACCGTCCGCCTGATCAAGGATCTCGGTCGAGAATGTCTTCCGTTCGTTCTCGATGTGCGAGACAGCGCCGCGCTCGACGACGCGGTCGCGAACACGGTCGACCGGTTCGGCGCGCTCGACATCTGCGTCGCGAACGCGGGAGTGTGCGGGCACGGAAAGTTCTGGGAAATAACCGATTCGATGTGGGACGAGATGATCGGCATCGATCTGACGGGCGTATTCAAGACGCTGCGCGCCGTGACGCCCACGATGACGACGCAGGGCAGTGGTCGGATCGTGGCGACTGCGTCGATGGGCGGTCGTATGGGTAACCCGAACCTCGCGCACTACGTCGCTGCCAAGTGGGGCGTGATCGGACTGGTCAAGTCCCTCGCGCTCGAAGTGGCGCGATACGGGATCACTGTGAACGCGGTCTGTCCGGCCACGGTCGACACGGAGATGGTGCACAACGCATCGATGTACGAATTGTTCTGTCCGGAACACGATTCGCCGACTCGGTACGATGTCGAGCAGGTCTATGCGCAGATGAGTCCGATGCGGGTTCCCTGGGTGGACCCGCAGGACGTCGCGGACGCGGTGCTGTATCTGGTGTCGGAGCGGGCGCGCTACGTCACCGGATCCACGTTGGATGTCTGCACGGGTGCGACGGCGGGAATGCCCTGATGGCAAAGGTATCCGACGCTCACCAGGCAGTCTATCGCGGGTTCAACCCACCGCATCTGACGTTTCCGGGAATGTCTCAGGCCGTGCGCTGCGGCGAACTCGTTCTGGTTTCCGGTCAGGTCGCACTCGGCGAACACGGACACGTGATCTCCGCCGATCCCCGCGAGCAGGCTGAGCAATGCCTAGCCAACCTCGAATCGGCACTCCAACTCGCCGGCGCGGGTGTCCGCGATGTCGTCAAGCTGGTCTGCTACCTCACCGATGCCTCACAGTTCGGCGCCTACAGCGCGGCGAGGGCGCAGCGTTTCGGTGACCTTGCACCTACCGGTACGACCGTCGTCGTGGCAGGTCTGCTGGATCCGGCGATGCTGATGGAGGTGGAGGCATGGGCCGTGGTGCGGCCACCCGGGGGATAGCCGGGATGCGCTCACCCGCGGCGTGCGCACTGTCGTCGCGTCCCGGCCCACTCGGCGATCGGCCGACCAGCTACGAGATGCTCGTCGACGAACCGCTCGACGCGGTCGGCGCGCATCCCGGCGTACCAGGTGTCGTCCGGGTACACGGCGACGACGGGCGCCTGCGAGCACGGGAACATGCAGCCGGTCTGGGTGACGAGGACGTCGTCGTCACCGAGACCGCGTGCCTCGAGCGCGTCGTCGAGGGCCGCCGCGGTTTCCGGGCCGCCGCGGGCCGAGCAGCGCGGGCCGCGGCACACCAGCACGTGGCGGGCGAAGCCGGGCACCTCGTCCCAGGCGGGGGAGGTGAGGGGAGCGGTGGTGGTGCGGGCGGGCGTCGTCGGCCCGTTGACCGCGGCGGCCAGCAGGTCCGCGTAGTTCGCGGTGTCGGTGAGCGGGCCCGCGATCCGGACGTCCGGCGCACCGGTTCCCCTCTCGCGCAGCCAGTGTCCGATCACGCGGCGGAACCACGCGTCGATCTTGCGGTCGAGCACGGTCTGTGCGCTGATCACGACGACCTCGGTCGCGCCCGCGTCGGCCGCCTCGTCGAGGACCACGGCGATCGCGGGACCGGATCCGCCCAGGACCGCGGTGCGGAACTCGGTGTCGGGGTGACGCGCCCGCAGGGCCGCCAGTGCGCCTCCCAGTTGGTCGCGGGGATCGTCTCCACGGTCGGTGGGCGCGGTGAGAATCACCCATCGGTCGGGTCGGATCGTGTTCATGACAAAGACCTTTCGGTGTCCGTGGCGGGACTGCACAGCACCACCAGGGGGCGCCCGGTTCGGGGGTGCGTCTGCACCAGCGCATCGAGTCCGTAGACGTCCGCGAGCAGTTCCTCGGTGAGCACGGCCCCGGGCGTGCCTTCGGTGACGACCCGGCCGTGTTGGAGGACCACCAGGTGGTCGCAGTACATCGCCGCCAGGTTCAGGTCGTGCATCGCCGCGACGGTGGTGAGGCCACGGTGACGAATCAGGTCGAGCAGGTCGAGCGACGCGGAGACGTCCAGGTGGTTGGTGGGCTCGTCGAGCAGCACGACACAGGGGCGCTGCGCGAAGGCCCGGGCGAGCTGTGTCTTCTGCTTCTCGCCCCCGGACAGGCTCTGCCACAACCGGTGTCGCAGTTCGGTGATCCCGGCCATCGCCAGGCTCTCGGTGACCACGTCGGCGGTGCCGATCGCGGCCGGTCGGGCCCAGCCACCACGGTGCGGGATCACGCCGAGTTCGACGATCTGCTCCACCGTCAGTTCCAGTTCGGTCGCCGAATGCTGTTCCACCAGTGCAACGGTCCGGGCGAACTCGCGACGATTCATCTCGGTCGCAGGCTCGTCGCCGATCATCACGCGCCCGCTGTCGGGGCGGGTGAGGCGGGCCATCGCCGACAGCAGCGACGTCTTGCCGGAGCCGTTGGGGCCGATGAGTCCGGTGACCCGTCTGGACGGGGCGTGGCACGTCACGTGGTCGAGGATGGTGGTGCCGTCCACCGACCACGACACGTCCTCGACACGGATCTCGGGCGAGTGGTGACTCACGAGCGTGCCCCCCGGCGTCGCAGCAACACCACGAACACCGGCACGCCGACGACGGCGGTGACGATGCTGATCGGCAGTTCGCGGCCCGGCATGACGGTGCGGGCCGCGATGTCGGCCCACACCAGCAGCACCGCGCCGACGAGTGCGACGACGGGTAGCAGGCGAGCGTGCAACGGGCCGACGAGCATTCGGGCGGCGTGGGGGACGACGAGTCCGACGAACCCGATCACGCCGGCCTGCGCCACGAGGGCCGCCGTGCACAGCGACGCCACGCCGTAGAGCACCCAGCGGGACCGTTCGACGTCGGTGCCCAGGCTCGCGGCGACTCGCTCGCCGAATGCGAACGAGTCCAGCACCCGGGCGTGCGCCAGCATCACGACGGTGGTCACCGCGACCACCACGGCGAGGGTGACCAACCCCGGCCAGCGCACCCCGGCGACGGATCCGAGTGTCCATTGCAGGACGCGGTGCGCGGCGTCCCGGTCACCCAGCAGCACCAGCGCCGAGGTCACGGCCGCCGCGAACTGGCCGACCGCGATGCCGGCGAGAACGAGGCGTCCGGGCAGGAGGGCGCCCGAGCGGGACGTCGAGATGAGGAACACCAGCAGCAGGCTGGCCAGGGCGGCGACGAACGCCGCCGCCGACACCGCGCTCAGTCCGAGGAAGCCGATCGTCCCGACCCCGGCGGTCAGCGCGAGCACCGCACCCAGCGACGCGCCGCCCGACATGCCCAGCAGATAGGGGTCGGCCAGCGCATTGCCGGTGAGCGACTGGAGGACGGCGCCGCACAACGCCAGGCCGGCGCCGACGAGCGCCGCCGCGAGCACCCGCGGAAGCCGCAGGTCGACGACGATGTGCGTCGTCAGCAGGTCGGTGCCGGGGCCGATGCCGAGACGTCCGGCGATGGCGTCGACGACGGTGCCGATCGACAGGTCGGCCGCGCCGATCGCGACGCCGGCCGCGCAGCTCACCAGGAGCAGCGCGGCCAGCGCCACCGACCAGGCGGTGGCGGTCGTCGACCGTACCCGGGCGGGAACCCGGGTGCTCACGCTCATGCCCGGCCGCCGCCCAGCTGCTCGCTGACGAGGGTCGCACCCTCGATCAGGCGCGGACCGGGAGTGCTCGCCGAGAACGGGACGACGACGAACGCGTTGTCGCGCACCGCCTTCAGATCCTTCAGTGCGGGATCGTTGCGGAGGTAGTTCTTCTTCTCCTCTGCGGTGTCCCACGACGCGTCGGCCAGGACGATGACGTCCGGGTTCGCGGCCAGTACCGTCTCCCAGCTGCCGTCCAGCCAGGCGCCATTGGAGTTCGCGAAGACGTTGGTGCCGCCGACCGCGTCGATGATCAGCTGCGGGCCGCCCGCGTTGCCGCCGACGTACGGGGTGTCGGTGTTGCTGTCGTACCAGAAGATCGTCTTGCCCTTCGCCGGAGCGGCGGACTCGATGCCGGCGAGGGTGGTCCGCATCTGCGCGACGACGGCGTCGGCCTCGGTCTCGCGGCCGAACAGGGTGCCGTAGTCGGTGATCTCGGTGGCGATGGAATCCCACGCGACCGGCGGGCGCGTCGACTTGTCCTTGCAGCCGAACGGCGAGACGTACGTGGCGATGCCCAGTTCGTCGAACGACTCGTGCGAGCCGACGGCCTTGTCGTCGAACGCGCTCGAGTACGACGCCAGCACCAGGTCCGGCTTGGTCTCGAGCAGCGCCTCGCGGCTCGGGTAGTCCTTCTCGTCCAGCGCCGGAATCTGCGCGTACGTGGCCTGCCACTGCGGGGCGACGGTGTCGTCGAGGTACGCGGTGCCGACCATCTGCCCCTCGGCACCGATCGACAGCGCCGACTCGGTGGCGCCCTGGTTGAGGGTGACGGCCCGCTCGGCCGGACCGTCGAGCGTGACGGTGCGGCCACAGTTCTGCAGGAAGATCGACGCGGCGTCGGCGTCGGAGTCCGACGATCCGCCACACGCGGAGAGAGTGAGCGCGGCAACGATCGACACCGCCGCGGAGGAGATGACTCGGCGAGATACAAGGGTGCGCAAAGCGACCCGCCTTCCATGACTCGTGGAAAACGTGCAGTTCTGCGTCACGGCCGGTCTCCTGGCTCGGCAGGGATGACCGCCGACTACGCCTTCCCGGATGCGCGTGCATCCAGTGGCTGGGGTCGAGCCCCTAGTAGTCGACGTACCTGCCCACAGTGGCGAGTACCGCGCCGGCTTCAACCGGACTTCCCGAACACCGTGACGACATCGTGAAGAATAGACGACCGGTCAGGCGGCGCTGCCCGCCTTGTCTGCTTTCGCGGACCGCGGCATCAGCGCCGACGACAGTGTCAGCAGCACCGCGACGCCGACGATGCCGATGAAGACGAGGTGGATCGCGTCGGCGAGATCCGTCGGATCCGGCTCCGCGGCGTCGCCGACACGTGAGTTGACGAGGGCGCCGAACACCGCGATCCCGATGGCGCTGCCGATCGAGCGGGCGAACATGTTCGTCGACGTCACCACCCCGCGTTCGCTCCAGTCGACGCTGGACTGCGCCGCGATGAGCGTCGGCGTGGCGATCAGGCCGAGGCCCGATCCGATGACGAAGCTGACGGCACCGACGTGCCACACGGCGGACGCGGACGACAGCAGCGTCAGCAGCACCGAACCGACGACCACCAGGGCGCTGCCGATCAGCGGGGTGGTGCGGAAGCCGACTCGCAGGTACAGCCGCCCGGCCTGGGACGCCGCCAGCGGCCAGCCGATGCTGAGCACCGCCAGCGCGAACCCCGCGACCAATGCGCCCGTGCCGAGCGCACCCTGCACGAAGGTGGGCACGTAGGACGTCAGACCCGTGACGATCGCGCCGACCGCCATCGACGCCAGGCTGCTCGCGACGACGACCCGGCGGGTGAGCATGTGCAGCGGCAGGATCGGATCCGCCGCGCGGCGCTCGACGAGGACGAACGCGCCGAGGAGAACAGCGCCGACGACGAAGACACCGATTCCGGCCGGGGACACCCACGCCCACGCCTGGCCGCCCTCGAGGAGTCCGAGGATCACCAGCGTCGCGCCCGTCGTGAGCAGCACCGCGCCCGCGTAGTCGGTGCGCCGGCGGGTGCCGGTCCCGGTTCTCCTCGTCGTGGTCTCGGAGAACCGGCGCTGCAGCATCCACGCCGCCAGCGCACACAGCGGGAGATTGACCAGGAAGATCCAGCGCCACGACAGGTATTCGGAGAACACACCGCCGAGCGTCGGGCCCAGCACCGCGGACATGGCCCACACGCTGGCGATGTACGCCTGGACCTTCGCGCGTTCGGCCACGGTGTAGATGTCGCCGGCGATCGTCATGCTCATCGGCTGTACCGCGCCGGCGCCCAGACCCTGGATCGCCCGGAACACGATCAGTGCGGGCATGCTCCAGGCCACGCCGCACAGCAGCGACCCGACCGCGAACAGCGCGATACCCAGGTGCATGATCGGCTTGCGGCCGAAGACGTCGGCGAGTTTGCCGTAGACCGGCACCGACACGGCCTGCGCGAGCAGATAGATCGAGAACAGCCACGGGAACTGCGTGAAGCCGCCCAGGTCGCTGACGATCGTGAGCACCGCGGTCGCGATGATCGTGCTGTCGAGCGCGACGAGGGACGTGCTGAGCATCAGCGACAGCAGGATCGGGCCGCGCTCCGAACGCAGTCCCACCGATGCCCTGGCTGCGACGGTCGTGCCGGTCATCCACCCTCCCGCCGATCGATCGCTAGGTCTGGAACAAGACTAATGATCTCCGGCCGGGACCATTTCCCGCCTCCACCCACCCCGCGTTTTGCGCACTTGCCGCGCTTTCCCGGGCCGATTCCGGGCGACAAGTGCGCAAAACGCGGGAGCGGGGGTAATAGAGCAGTCACGTGCTGTGGGGTGCGCCGATCGGGGCGACCGATAGGGTTGAGGACGTGCGTCCTTCACTCGAGTCCTACACCCACCTGGCCGGCGGCAAGGTCCGCGATCTGTACACGATCGACGACGAGCACCTGCTGCTGGTCGCCAGTGACCGGATCTCGGCCTACGACCACGTGCTCAGCACGCCCATCCCGGACAAGGGTCGCGTGCTCACCGCGATGAGCGTGTTCTTCTTCGAGAAGCTCGGCGGCACCAACCACCTCGCCGGCGACCCGCTCGACGAGCGCATCCCCGAGGAGGTTCTCGGCCGCGCGCTGGTGGTGCGCAAGCTGAACATGCTCCCGGTCGAGTGCGTGGCCCGCGGCTACCTCACCGGGTCGGGCCTGGCGGACTACAACAGCACCGGCGCGGTGTGCGGTGTCGCGTTGCCGGAGGGTCTGGTCGAGGCCAGCCAGCTGCCCGAGCCGATCTTCACCCCCGCCAGCAAGGCCGACCTCGGCGACCACGACGAGAACATCGACTTCCAGACGGTCGTCGACAAGGTCGGCCAGGATCTCGCGGTCAAGCTGCGGGACGACACGCTCGACATCTACTTCCGGGCCGCCAGCTTCGCGCGGGACCGCGGGATCATCCTCGCCGACACCAAGTTCGAATTCGGGCTCGACGCCGACGGCAACCTGGTCCTCGCCGACGAGGTCCTCACGCCCGACTCATCGCGCTACTGGCCGGCCGACGGCTACGAGCCCGGCAAGGTGCAGCCCAGCTTCGACAAGCAGTTCGTGCGCAACTGGCTCACCAGCCCGGAGTCCGGCTGGGACCGCGCGTCGGACACGCCGCCCCCGCCGCTGCCGCAGGACATCGTCGACGCGACCCGTGCGCGCTACATCGAGGCGTACGAGCGCATCTCCGGTCTGTCGTTCGAGGATTGGGTGGGCTGAGATGACCGTGCCCCCGATGCTGACTCCGCCCGTCGCCAAGCGGGTGCCGTTCGAGCGGACCCATCACGGGGACACGTTCGTCGATCACTACGAGTGGTTGCGGGCCAAGGAGGACCCGGAGGTCATCGAGTACCTCGAGGCCGAGAACGCCTACACCGCTCAGCAGCTCGAGCACCTGGAGCCGTTGCGGGAGAAGGTCTTCCAGGAGATCAAGTCGCGCACGCAGGAGACCGACATGTCGGTGCCGACGCGACTGGGTGACTGGTGGTACTACGCGCGCACCATCGAGGGCAAGCAGTACGGCGTCAACTGCCGGTGCCCGATCTCCGGGCCCGACGACTGGACGCCGCCCGAGCTGTCGGCCGACACCGCGATCGAGGGCGAGCAGGTGCTGCTCGACGGCAACGTCGAGGCGGAGGGACACGAGTTCTTCTCCGTCGGAGCGTTCTCGGTGAGCCACGACGGCACACTGCTGGCGTACTCGGTCGACGTCGTCGGCGACGAGCGCTACACGCTGCGGTTCAAGAACCTCGCCACCGGTGAACTGCTGGCCGACGAGATCCCGAACACCGCGCCGGGCGCGACGTGGGCCGTCGACCACCGGCACATCTTCTACCTCACGGTCGACGAGTCGTGGCGGCCCGACACGGTGTGGCGGCACAAGCTCGGCACCGGGCAGGACGAGGACGTCCAGGTCTTCCACGAGCCGGACGACCGCTACTGGGTGGCGGTCGGCTCGACGCGCAGCGAGAAGTACCTGATGATCTGGCTCGGCTCGAAGGTGACCACCGAGGGCTGGATCCTCGAGTCGGCGAACCCCGAGGGCGAGTTCCGGGTGATCCTGCCGCGCCGCGAGGGCGTCGAGTACTCGGCCGAGCACGCCGTGATCGCCGGTGAGGACCGCTTCCTGATCCTGCACAACGACGTGGTCGACGGCGAGAAGGCCGAGAACTTCGTGCTCGCGCAGGCCCCCGTCGCCGATCCGAGCGCGATGGAAATCCTTGTCCCGCACCGCCACGACGTGCGGCTCGAGGACATCGACACCTTCGCCGATCACCTCGTGCTCAGCTACCGCCGGGACGTGCTCACCCGGGTGGCGATCTGGCCGCTCACCCCCGAGGGCTACGGCGAGCTCACCGAGATGGAGTTCGACGAGGAACTGTTCTCGGTCGGCCTCGGGTCCAACCCGGAATGGGAGCAGCCGACGCTGCGGATCGGCTACACGTCGTTCATCACGCCCTCGCGCGTGTACGACTACCGCCTGGCGACCGGCGAACTGCTGCTGCGCAAGTCGCAGCCCGTGCTCGGCGGGTTCGACCCGGCCGACTACGAGCAGCACCGCGAGTGGGCCGTCGCCGACGACGGCACCCGCATCCCGCTCTCGATCGTGCGGCGCAAGGGACTCGGCGGCGATCCGGCCCCGACCCTGCTGTACGGGTACGGCTCGTACGAGGCCAGCATGGATCCCGCGTTCTCGGTCGCACGCCTGTCGCTGCTCGACCGCGGCATGGTCTTCGCCGTCGCGCACGTCCGCGGCGGCGGTGAGATGGGCCGGCACTGGTACGAGAACGGCAAGACCCTCACCAAGAAGAACACCTTCACCGACTTCGTTGCGTGTGCACGGCATCTCGTCGACGAGGGGCGTACGACGCCAGATCAGTTGGTGGCCGACGGCGGCAGCGCGGGCGGTCTGCTGATGGGTGCGGTCGCGAACCTCGCCCCCGAACTGTTCGCGGGCATCCTCGCGAACGTGCCGTTCGTGGATCCGCTCACGTCGATCCTCGACCCGGATCTGCCGCTGACGGTGATCGAGTGGGACGAGTGGGGCAATCCGCTCGCGGACCCGCACGTGTACGAGTACATGCGCTCGTACAGCCCGTACGAGAACGTCGAGGCCAAGGACTACCCGGCGATCCTCGCGATCACGAGCATCAACGACACCCGGGTCCTCTACGTCGAACCCGCGAAGTGGGTTGCGGCCCTGCGGTCGACGAAGACCGGCGACGCGCCGCTGCTGCTCAAGACCGAGATGAGCGCCGGTCACGGCGGCGTCAGCGGGCGGTACGAGAAGTGGAAGGAAGTCGCGTTCGAGTACGCGTGGGTGCTCGACACGGCCGGCGCCGTGTAACGACGCCGGCTCAGCGTGACGGGGAGGCCGCCCAGGTGTAGCGCACCTGCGGGCGGCCCGCCCGACCGTACTGCGTCTCCCGAGCCAGCGCGCCGTCGTCGGCGAGGCGTTCCAGGTAGCGCCACGCGGTCACCCGGGACACCCCGACGGCGGCGGCCACCTCGGCCGCCGTCACCGGTCGGTCGGCGTCGCGCACGCACGCCCCGATCAGGTCCGCAGTCTGCGGGGCAACGCCTTTCGGGGTGGTGGCCCGTTCGTCGGCGCTGCGCAGCACCGCCATCGCCCGATCGATGTCACGCTGGCTCGCCGCGGACCCGCCCGCGGACAGCGCGTCCCGGAACTCGCGGTAGTGCTCGAGTTTGTCGCGCAGCGCCGCGAACGTGAACGGCTTGAGCAGATACAGCACCACCCCGCGGGTGACGGCCGTCCGCACGACGTCGAGGTCGCGGTCCGACGTGACGGCGATGATGCCGGGAGTGGGGCGCAGGCCGCTCAGCGCACCCGCGAGGTCCAGTCCGCTCGCGTCGGGGAGGCCGATGTCGAGCAGGACCAGGTCGATCGGTGCGTCGGACGTGGCGGCCTCGGCCACTGCCCGCAACGCGTCGCCGGCGGTGTGCGCGACCGCGTGCACCGAGAAGCCCTCGATGCGTTCGACATACGAGCGGTGCGCCTCGGCGATCAACGGTTCGTCCTCGACGATCAGCACGCGGATCATCGGTCGCCGTCCTTCCCGGTATCGTCCCGCCCCGTCGCAGTCGACAGTGGAATCTCGATCACCAGCATGCCCGCCAGCGAGGGTTCGGTGCGAAGTCGCCCACCGTGCCGGGCCACCACCTGGGCCACGAGCGCGAGACCGAGGCCGCGCTGGCGGGCCGGGCGCCCGTCCACCGGTTTGGTCGAGTAGCCGTGGGTCGTCGCCCGCGCGAGCGTCTCGGGATCCATGCCGGGTCCGCTGTCGGCCACGCGGATGACGAGTTTCGAATCCTCCTCCGCCACGGTCACTTCCACCCACGGGTTGTCCTCGTCCGAGGCGCGTGCCGCCTCGATCGCGTTGTCGATCAGATTTCCGACCACGGTCACGAGCTCGAGCGGGCTGAGCGCACGGGTGGGGCCGAGCGCGGTGTCCTCGGTGACCGTCAGCTCGACGCCCTGCTGGGCCGCCTCGGTCGCCTTGCCCAGCAACAGCGCCGCGAGCGCGGGCTCGTGCACGGCGGCGGTCAGGCGGTCGATCAGCTGCTGCGACGTCGCCAGTTCGGCCGTGGTGAACGCGACCGCCTCGTCGCTGCGGCCCAGTTCGACCATCGTCACGATCGTGTGCAGCCGGTTCGCGTACTCGTGGGCCTGCGCGCGCAGCGACTCGGCGACGCTGCGCGCGGAATCGAGTTCGCCCAGCGCGCTCTGCAGTTCGGTGTGGTCCCGCAGCGTCACGACCGTGCCGATGCGTCGACCCTCCCACAGCACGGGCGCGCGTCCGACGATCAGCACCCGGTCCGCCGTGACGTGCACCTCGTCGTGTTCCTCGTCGGCGTCCGGCCCGATGCGGCGCAGGGTCTCCGGCAGCTGGTCCGGGATGATCGGGCCGTCCGGCAGCCACAGCAGCCGGCGGGCCTCGTCGTTGATCACGTCCACCCGGACCCGGCCGTCCCGGTCCCGGCCGAACACGATCAGTCCCTCGGAGATCGATCGCAGCACCGCGTCGTGGTGCTCGTAGAGGCGGCGCAGCTGATCCGGGTCGAGGCCGAGCGTCTGCCGCCGCAGCCGGTTGCTCACCAGGACCGAGCCGAGTGCGGCGATCCCCACCGCGATCCCGAAGACCCCGATCAGCGGTGGCAGCCCGTCGGCGAACTGCTCACCGATGCGTTCCCGGGTCACCCCGACCGACACGAGACCGAGCAGTTGCCCGTCGGCCTGCACCGGCGTGACCGCGCGGATCGACGGACCGAGCGAACCCGAGTACGTCTCCGTGAACGTCTCGCCAGCCAGCGCCCGCTCGATGTGCCCCTCGAAGCGCTGCCCGATCAGCGCCGGGTCGGGGTGCGTGTAGCGCGTCCGGTCGGGCGCCATGACGACGATGAAGTCGGTGCCCGTCGCCTGCCGGATTCGTTCGACCTCCGGTTGCAGGGCGGCAGTGGGGTCGGGGGAGCGCAGTGCCGCGATCGTGGAACCCGACAGCGCGAGGGTCTCTGCGATGCCGGTCACTTCCCGCCGGGTCGCCTCGTCGGAGTCACGGCGCTCGTCGACGATCGTCAGCGCGGACAGCGCCGTCACGACCAGCGTCAACACCACCAACTGGAGAATCAGCAGTTGCCGCGCGACGCTCAGCGGTTTGCGGGACACGGCCCGAGCCATGCCAGTCCTTCCGTGAAACTTATGAACACAAACTTCTCCGGTGCCTGGATCGGTACCAGCATTCTCCCGGGCGGTACGGCGTGATCGCAGTCACTCGACGATCACGCGCTCCGCCTCCGAGAATCCCCCGAGCCAGAGGACACCTCATGAGCACGAGTGCAACAGGGACGCTGGGCGCGGCGCAACCCGCCCAGCGCGGGAAACCGCGGGACAAGACGCACTGGCTGTACGTCGGCGTCATCGTCGCCGTGATCGCCGGCGTGCTCGTCGGGTGGCTCGCGCCCGAGGCCGGCAAGTCGCTCGGCGTGCTCGGCACGATGTTCGTGGACCTGATCAAGATGATGATCAGCCCCGTCATCTTCTGCACCATCGTCCTCGGCATCGGATCGGTGCGCGCGGCCGCGAGTGTCGGCAAGGTGGGCGGGCTCGCGCTCGCGTACTTCATCGGCATGTCGACTGTCGCGCTCGGGATCGGCCTGGTCGTCGGCAACCTGCTCGATCCCGGCAGCGGACTCGAGATCAGCGCCGACACCGCGAACACCGGTGCGGCGCTTGCCGAGAAGGCCCACGCCGCCGGCGGCACCATGGACTTCATCGCGTCGATCATCCCCACGACGATGCTGTCGTCGCTCACCTCCGGCAGTGTCCTGCAGACCCTGTTCGTCGCGCTCCTCGTCGGTTTCGGCCTGCAGGCGATGGGCAAGCAGGGCGAGCCGGTCCTGCGCGGCATCGGACACGTGCAGAAGCTCGTGTTCAAGGTGCTCTCGATGATCCTGTGGCTCGCCCCGATCGGCGCCTTCGGCGCGATCGCCAACGTCGTCGGCCAGACGGGGCTCGGCGCCGTCGTCCAACTCGGCGCGCTCATGCTCGGCTTCTACCTGACCTGCCTGATCTTCGTGTTCGGCGTGCTCGGCAGCATCCTGCGTGCGGTCGCCGGGGTCTCGATCTTCAAGCTCGTGCGCTACCTCGCCCGCGAATACCTGCTGATCTTCGCGACGTCGTCGTCCGAGTCGGCCCTGCCGCGGCTCATCGCGAAGATGGAACACATCGGCGTCGAGCGCACCACGGTCGGCGTCGTCGTGCCCACCGGCTACTCGTTCAACCTCGACGGCACCGCGATCTACCTGACGATGGCGTCGATCTTCATCGCCGACGCGATGGGGCAGCCGCTGTCGCTGCCCGAGCAGGCGTCGCTGCTGGTCTTCATGATCATCGCGTCCAAGGGCGCGGCCGGTGTCAGCGGTGCCGGACTCGCGACGCTCGCGGGCGGCCTGCAGAGCCACCGCCCCGAACTGCTCGACGGCGTCGGCCTGATCGTCGGTATCGACCGCTTCATGTCCGAGGCGCGTGCGGTCACCAACTTCTCCGGCAACGCGGTCGCCACGCTGCTCGTCGGGACCTGGACCAAGTCCGTGGACACCGAGCGGGTCCAGGCGGTCCTCTCCGGTGAACTGCCGTTCGACGAGACGACCATGGTCGACGACCACGACGCGCCGAGCGAGGCGGACCGGCCGAAACCGGCGCCCGCGACGACCGTCGAGCGAGAATTGGTGGACGCCTGATGTTCGTGGGGCGGATGGCATTTCCGACGCACGGGGCCCGCGCGTGGGACAAGCACGAGTCCGACGGCTTCGCTAGGTTGGTGCGCATGACGACCCCGCTGCAAGACATCACGATCAACACCCTCGGCGGCGTGCCGACCAGCCTGGGCGAGTACGGCGGCCGCGCCGTCCTCGTGGTGAACGTGGCCTCCAAGTGCGGCCTGACCCCGCAGTACACGGCGCTCGAGAAGCTGGCCTCCGAGTACGCCGAGAGTGGGCTGAGCGTCATCGGCGTCCCCTGCAACCAGTTCATGGGCCAGGAACCGGGCACGCCGGAGGAGATCCAGACCTTCTGCTCCACCACGTACGGCGTCACCTTCCCGCTCATGGAGAAGGTCGAGGTCAACGGCGAGAACCGGCATCCGCTGTACGCCGAGCTCACCCAGGTCGCCGACGCCGACGGCGAGGCGGGCGACATCCAGTGGAACTTCGAGAAGTTCCTCGTCGCGCCCGACGGCACGGTCGCGAACCGCTTCCGTCCGCGCACCGAACCCGACGCCCCCGAGGTCATCGCGGCCATCGAGGCCGTGCTGCCCCGCTAGGAACGCACCACCCGGCGGCGCCCGCAGCGCATTCGTCCATCGAATGTGCGTGCGGGCGCCGTCTGCCGTTCACCTGCGGCTGCCACCCTCGAAGCCATGACCGGACAGGTGATCGTGTCGGTGTCGGGGATCAGGGACGAGACGGTCCAGGTGGTCGCGGACTTCGCGGCCGAGATGGACCGCAGATCCGTCCCGCTCTCGCTGCTGGTCGCGCCGCGCCTCAAGGACAAGTACCGACTGGTCTCGGATCCCGTCACGCAGGACTGGCTGCGCGAGCGGCGCGACCGCGGCGACGCGATCGTCCTGCACGGCTACGACCAGGCGGCCACGAAGCGCCGCCGCGCCGAGTTCGCGGTGCTGCCCGAGCACGAGGCCCGGCTGCGCCTGCTCGCCGCCGACCGTGTCCTCGAGGAGGTGGGCCTGCGGACGCGACTGTTCGCGGCACCGCGCTGGGTCGCGTCCCCGGGCGCCGTCTCGGTGCTGCCGAGCAGTGGGTTCCGCCTGCTCGCCGGCATGACCGCGATCCGCGATCTCGCCCACGACACCAGCGTGCGCAGCCACCTACTGGGACTCGGCGACGGCTTCCGCGCCGAGCCGTGGCGCTGCCGGGCGATGGTGCTCGGCGCGTCCCGCGGCGCCCGCCGCGGACGACTGGTGCGCCTGGCGATCTCCGCGAAGCAACTCGGGCGGACCGGGCCCCGCCAGGCGCTGCTCGACGCCGTCGACCTCACGCTGCACCACGGGGCGCAGCCGACCGTCTACCGGTGGCCGCTTCAGGAGGGCGCGCGCGAGGTGGCGTGAGGCGGCGCGTCTACTCGTCCGCCGCGCTGCTCTCCGTTGCCTGGACCAGGGACTCCAGAGCGTCCAGCACGCGGTCCAGTCCGAACGCCCAGGCGGCCGCGGGGCTGTACGTCGTGTTCATGGCCTGACCGGCGGCGCCGCCGACGCGCTGCGCGAGCGGGAAGTCGTCGCCGAGATACGCGGCCAACCGTTCACTCGAGGTCGCCCAGATCTCCGCCATGTCGGCGGCGCGTGGGTCGGGGCGGCGTGCCCGCGCAGAGGCGCGGACGAAGTCCGTGACGAACGTCAGCGCGGCGTCGCGCTCCACGTCGTTGATGCCCGTCCCGTCGAAGGCGTGCAGTTCGTGGTCGTACTTCGCGATCGTTCCCGGGCCGAACGCCACGCGCTGGTCGGCCACGTCCAGTAGCCACCAATGCTTCGCGCAGAGCGCCATCTCCGCCTCGGCGACCTGGCGGACACGCTCCCGCCAGTCGTCACCGGCGTATGCCGCGCGGGCCCGACTGCCGTGCACTTCGTCGACCATGAGGACCAGCAGGTCGTCGCGGGAGCCGACGTGTGTGTACAGCGCCATCGCGGAAGTGCCCAGGTCGGCGGCCAGGCGCCGCACCGTCACGGCGTCCAGTCCCTCGGCGTCGGCGATCGCCACCGCGGCGCGGACGGCCTGGGTCGTGGTGACCTTCGCGCGCGGCCCGCGAGTGCCGCCCCGCGGCGCGTCGGGGTGGTCGCGCCACAACAGGTCGATCAGCTGACGGGCCACCGGATGCCTCCGAGGGTGGGAACAAAGGAGCGACTGCTGTACTTTATACAGTGCATAAGGTTTCTCTCGATCGTGGAGGTGCGTATGAAGATCACCGGTACGGCCCTGTCCCTGAACGTCGCCGACACCGACGCCTCGGCCGAGTTCGCCAAGACCCACTTCGGCTTCACCGAGGCGATGTCGGACGACGGCTTCGTGTCCCTCTCGCACCCGGACGCCGGGATCAACGTGGTGTTCCTGCGGACCGGTCTGGGGACCTTCAAGCCCGCCGCCATCGCCGGCCCGGCCGGTCAGGGCTTGTTGATCGCGTTCGTCGTCGAGGACGTCGATGCCGAGTTCGCGCGCATCGCGGCCGGCGGGGCCGCCGTGGTCACCGCTCCGGAGACCGAACCGTGGGGAGAGCGCTACTGCCAGTTCGCCGACCCCAACGGCATCGTGTGGCAGCTCGTGCAGTGGGTGTGAGCCGCGGAACGGCTCAGGACACCTCGACGCTCGACTCCTCCGGGAGGACGCGGAATTCCGTTCCGCCCGGGCCCATTTCGGTGAGTCGCCCGTAGTAGATGCCGCGGGCCTCCTTCGCCACCACGCCCTGGTGGATCGGGACCGCGACCCGGGGGTGCACGGCGCGCAGGTAGTCGACGGACTCGGAGATCTTCAGCCACGGTGCCGCGGCCGGGATCGCGAGGACGTCGACTTTCTGCTCCGGCACGAACAGCGAGTCGCCCGGGTGCATCAGCTTGGCCGGGTTCTCGGCGTCGCCGAGCAGGTAGGCGGTGTTGTCGATCAGCGGGATCTCCGGGTGGATCACCGCGTGCGTGCCACCCGTGCCGGTCACCTGCACCTCGCCGACGTTGAACACGTCGCCCGGGTACACCGCCGTCCACGCCTCACCGAGCAGCGCCGTCGTCTGCGGATCCGCGTACAGGCCGGCCCCGGGGTTGGCCTCGACCAGTGCCGGCAGCCGCGCGGGGTCGGCGTGATCGGGATGCTGATGGGTGATCAGGATGGCGTCGAGACCGGTGATGCCCTCGAACCCGTGGGAGAAATTTCCCGGGTCGAACAGGATCTTTGCACCGTCGAGTTCCACCAGGACACAGGAATGGCCGAAGTGCGTCAGTCGCATGAGACGAGTATGCGGGATCACACCCGGCGGTGGGGGTGGCGTCCGACGTCACTCGGTGCGGGAGCAGGGCAGGCAGCCCGGTAAACTCCTGGATGCCCGGTGCGATCCCGGGCGGAAACCAGCCATAGCGAGGAGCAGCACGTGGCCCGTGTCGTTGTCGATGTCATGCCCAAGGCCGAAATTCTCGACCCGCAGGGGCAGGCCATTGTCGGGGCGCTGTCCCGACTCGGTCATGCCGGTGTGTCGGAGGTCCGCCAGGGTAAGCGATTCGAGCTCGAGGTCGACGACACCGTCAGCGACGACGAGCTCGCCACCATCGCCGAGTCGCTGCTGGCGAACACGGTGATCGAGGACTGGAAGGTCACCCGAGTCCAGTGAGTGCACGCATCGGAGTCATCACGTTCCCGGGCACGCTCGACGACGTCGACGCGGCCCGCGCGGTTCGTCTCGCCGGCGGCGAGGCCGTCAGCCTGTGGCACGGCGACGCCGACCTCAAGGGCGTCGACGCGGTCATCGTTCCCGGTGGCTTCTCCTACGGCGACTACCTGCGTTGCGGTGCCATCGCCCGCTTCGCGCCCGTCATGGGTGAGGTCGTCAAGGCCGCCGAGGGCGGCATGCCGGTCCTCGGCATCTGCAACGGCTTCCAGGTCCTGTGCGAGGCCGGTCTGCTGCCGGGTGCACTGACCCGCAACGCCGGCCTGCACTTCATCTGCCGCGACCAGTGGCTCAAGGTGGAGTCCACCAGCACGGCGTGGTCGTCGCGCTACGAGGCGGGCGCCGAGATCCTGGTCCCGCTCAAGTCCGGCGAGGGCCGC
This sequence comes from Prescottella agglutinans, assembly GCF_004011865.1. Classification (GTDB taxonomy): domain Bacteria; phylum Actinomycetota; class Actinomycetes; order Mycobacteriales; family Mycobacteriaceae; genus Prescottella; species Prescottella agglutinans. The sequence continues at coordinate 40,409 of NZ_RKLP01000012.1, forward strand.
TACCAGGCGTCCGAGCAGGTGCTCGACGAGCTCGAGGGCGAGGGCCGCGTGGTGTTCCGCTACGCCGGCGACAACCCGAACGGCTCGCAGCGCGGCATCGCCGGCATCGCGTCGGCCAACGGCCGCGTCGTCGGCCTCATGCCGCACCCCGAGCACGCCACCGAGGCCCTCACCGGCCCGAGCGACGACGGGCTCGGCATGTTCTACTCCGTTCTCGAGAGCGTCCTGACGGCCTGATCCGTCGGTACCCACCGAGACCCGAAGGGACCCTTCGGTCGCCGCGAGCGACCGGAGGGTCCCTTCGTCTGTCTGAATCGTCTGTGCGGAAGTGGGTACGCGAACCCCGAACGTTCGCTAGCGTGCCGCGCATGATCACCACCGTCGTCTGGGGCACCGGCAACGTCGGACGCGCGGCGATCCGCGCGGTGCACGCCAACCCCCGGCTGGAACTGTCCGCGGTCCTCGTCCACGATCCCGCGAAGGTGGGCCGCGATGCGGGCGACCTGGGCGACGTCGGCACGGACGTCGGCGTGCGGGCGACCGACGACGTCGACGCGGTCCTCGCCGCCCGCCCCGGCGCAGTCGTGTACGCGGCGTCCGGTGAGATCCGCCCCGACGAGGCCGTCGCCGACATCGTGCGGATCCTGCGCACCGGGGCCGTGGTGGTGACGCCGTCGGTGTACGCGCTGTACGACCACCGCAGCGCCCCGCCCGACATGCGCGCACCGATCGTCGACGCGATCAAGGCGGCGGGCGGGTCGCTGTTCGTGTCCGGCGTCGATCCGGGTTGGGGGAACGACGTCCTGCCGCTGCTGATGAGCGGGCTCGGCTCCACCGTCGACGCGATCCGCTGCCAGGAGATCTTCGACTACTCCACCTACGACCAGCCGGATTCGGTGCGCTACCTCGTCGGCATGGGGCAGCCGATGGACTACGAGCCACCGATGATCGCGCCCACCGTGCCGACGATGGTGTGGGGTGGGCAGATTCGGCTGATGGCGCGGGCGCTCGGCGTCGACCTCGACGAGATCCGGGAGACCGTGCAGCGCCGTCCGCTCGACGCCGACGTGACCACCGCGACGATGGGCGACTTCGCGGCCGGGACCCAGGGCGCGCTGCGCTTCGAGGTGCAGGGCATCGTCGGGGGAGTGCCGCGGATCGTCGTCGAGCACGTCACCCGCATCCACCCGGCGTGTGCGCCGGACTGGCCGACGCCGCCCGACGGTGGCGCCGGGGCGCACCGGGTGATCATCGAGGGGCGCCCGCGCATCGAGGTGTCCGTCGAGGCCACCGACGAGGGCGGCAGCCGGGCCGCCGGCGGCAACGCGACCGCGGTCGGACGGCTGGTCAACGCGATCGACTGGCTCGTCGCGGCCGAACCGGGACTGTACGACGCCCTCGACGTTCCGCTGCGGCCCTCGCCGTCACTGGGATTTTCGGCCCCAGGCGCGGTCGCGGCGGGCACACTGGGGGAGACCGGAAGGATCCAGCAATGAGAATCGACATCCCCGAGGGCAAGGACCCCGTCGGCTACGTGTGGGGCGAACTGGTGCCCGCCATCGGCATCCCCGCATCCAAGCTGTCGCTGGCCGTCTACTCCGAGTCCACGCTGGGGCTGCGCGAGTTCGAGGCCGCGCGGTTGCGGATCGCCCAGATCAACGGCTGCATCGTCTGCATGGACTGGCGCACCGAACGCGACGGCGAGAAGGTCGAGGACACGTTCTTCGAGGCTGTCGAGAACTGGCGCACCACAGACGCTTTCGATGACCGGACCCGTCTGGCCGCCGAGTACGCGGAGCGGTACGCGCTGGACCACCACAACCTCGACGACGAGTTCTGGGAGCGGATGGCCGCGCAGTACAGCCAGCGCGAGATCGTCGAGCTGAGCATGTGCATCGGGTCGTGGATCGCCTCCGGGCGCCTCAACCACGTCCTCGGTCTCGACTCGGTGTGTGCGCTGCCCGCGCTGCCGGAACGCTGACGTCTGTCGGACCCCCGCGCTAGCGTCCGGGCATGGCACTGACACTCGGCATGATCACGATCGACTCGACCGACCCGGGCCCGCTCGCGAAGTGGTGGGCGGAGCAGACCGGCGGCGTCGTCGAGCAGGAGAACGACGGCTGGTTCTACATGGTCGGGGTCCCCGGCTGGGGGCAGAAACTCGGCTTCCAGAAGGTTGACGACCCGACGCCCGGCAAGAACCGTCAGCACATGGATCTGGCGTCGCCGGACCTCGACGGCGAGGTCGCGCGGCTGGTCGCGGCGGGGGCGAGCGAGGTGCATCGGGAGGACATGGACGGCTTCCGCTGGGTGGTGCTCGCCGACCCGCAGGGCAACCAGTTCTGCGTCTCCGGAGCGCACTGAACCCGGTGCTGCATGATGGTTCCATGCCATCGATTACGCAGGCCGACGCCCAGGGATTGTGTGCTTTCGTCGACGCGTCGCCGTCCCCGTTCCACGTGTGCGCGACGGTCGCGGCCGAGCTCGCCGAGAACGGGTTCACCGAACTGCGGGAGACGGACGCATGGCCGTCGGCGCCGGGCCGGTACTACCTGGTCCGGGGCGGATCGCTGATCGCGTGGAGCACCGAGGGCCCGGCGGGGGACGGTCCGTCCGCACCATTCCGGATCGTCGGCGGCCACACCGACAGCCCCAACCTGCGAGTCAAGCAGCGCCCCGACCTGGTCTCCGCCGGTTGGCAGCTGGTCGGTCTCGAGCCGTACGGCGGCGCGTGGCTCAATTCGTGGCTCGACCGCGACCTGGGCGTCTCCGGGCGGCTCAGCGTCCGATCCGGTGACGCGGTCGAGGAGGTGCTGGTGCGGGTCGACCGTCCGATCCTGCGGGTGCCGCAACTGGCGATCCACCTGTCCGAGGACCGCAAGGGCGTGCAGTTGGACCCGCAGCGGCACGTCAACGCCGTGTGGGGGAGCGGCGGCGAGCCGCGCTCGTTCATCGGGTTCCTCGCCGGCGAGGCCGGGGTGGACGCGGGCGCGGTGCTCGGTTGGGAACTGATGACGCACGACCTGGCGCCGTCCGCGGTGGTGGGTGTCGACTCGTCGCTGGTGAGCGCCCCGCGCCTCGACAACCAGGGCACCTGCTACGCCGGCACCCAGGCGCTGCTCGCGGCCGTCGCTGAACCCGGTGACGGCACGCCGGTGCTCGCACTGTTCGACCACGAGGAGGTGGGCAGCATGTCCGACCGCGGTGCCTTCTCGGACCTGCTCAATTCGGTGCTCGAACGCATCGTCCTGCTGCGCGGCGGCGGGCGCGAGGACTTCCTGCGCGCGATGTCGGGTTCGGTGTGTGCGTCCGGCGACATGGCGCACGCGACCCACCCGAACTACCCGGACCGACACGAGCCCGCACACCGCATCGAGATCAACGGCGGGCCGGTACTCAAGGTCAACCAGAACCTGCGCTACGCGACCGACGCCAGCGGGACCGCCGAGTTCGCCCTGGCCTGCGACCGCGCGGGGGTTCCGCTGCAGCGGTACGTACACCGCGCCGACCTGCCCTGCGGAACGACGATCGGGCCGATCACCGCGTCGCGGACCGGGCTGTCGACCGTCGATGTCGGCGCGCCGCAGTTGGCCATGCATTCCGCTCGGGAACTGATGGGCGCACAGGACGTTCGCATGTACGCGGACGCGCTGGCGGCCTTCCTGACGCCGGTCCGGTAGCGCGGGTTTTCCCGTTCTCCTGCGGAATTGGACGGCAGTCCAGTAGAAAGGTTCGCGGCTGTACTCGCGTCGACTCGCACGGGTCGACCAGGGCTGCGCTTGCGCTGACTGCGGGGATGTTCGGCACACGGCCGCGGCTCTTCACGGATCGAATGGAGAACTCTGCATGTCTCGTACTTCCCTGCGCCGCACCGCGGCGGTTGTCGCCTCCGCGGCACTCGTCGCCGGCGGTGTCACCGTCGGGGTCGGCCTCAGCGCCGGAACCGCCTCCGCCGCGCCCGTCTGCCAGCAGTCGTCGAACACGACCAAGCAGGACCTGTCGACTGTGGGTGTCACCCACACATACAGCAAGACCGTCGACGTCACGGAGGCGGCCGCCGGCAACGAGGTGACCTACACGACGGTCGTGGGCACCACCGGCATCGGCAACCCCTACGTCCAGTCGATCACCGACTACCCGCCGGCCGGATTCGGCGATCCGGTGAAGGCAAAGGTGACCGCCTACCATGCGGTCGGGGGACAGATCGCGGAGACGGTGACGCCGATCAAGAGCGGTGCCGGGTGGAAGGTCTCGAGCACCGGGTGGTTCGTCAACGCCGGTAACCCCGTCACCCTCGAGATCACCTACACGGTCCCGGACGGCGTGAAGGGCGGCAACCCGGTCACCAGCGGCGGCATCTCCACCATCGGCACTGTCGGCGTGGGCGCCGACTTCCCGAGCCTGACGTCCTGCTTCACCGCCCGCGGCAAGAACGCCGGTGAGGCCGTGATCGGCAGCCTCGACGTTGCCGGCCTCGGCTCGGCCGACGGTCAGCTGTCCGCGACCGGATCGATCAGCGACGTCCTCGGTGACTCGATCACCCGGGTTCTGGAGAACGGCAGCTAGCACGTCCGTCGAGCGCGCCCTCGGGCCGCGCGTCGGTTCGTGACGACAAGGACCTCCGGTTCGATGGTCGTGTCTGGGACACGATCATCGAACCGGAGGTTTTCTCGTTCCTGCGCGGTGTCTCGATCTCCCGGCGAGCGGGCCCTACGGATCACAGTTGGCTGCGAAGCAGCTTTCCCGTGACGGTTCTCGGCAGCGCGGACACGAACTGAACCTCACGCGGGTACTTGAAGGCGGCCATCGAACGGCGGCCGTAGTCGATGAGGTCGAGCTCGCTGATGTCCGCACCGTCCCGGATCACGACGAGGGCCTTCACCGACTCTCCCCTGTAGTCGTCCGGAATGCCCACCACCGCGGCTTCCTTCACGTCGGGGTGGGTCAGCAGCACCTCTTCGACCTCGCGCGGCCAGATCTTGTACCCCGACGCGTTGATGACGTCGTTCTTCCGGTCCAGCACGTAGAACCAGCCGTCCCGGTCCATGAACCCGACGTCGCCGGTCGGGAAAGTGGTTGTGCCGAGGTCTGTTTCGCTGTCGATCGTGCTCGGCCAGTAGCCGGGCACGACCTGCGGCCCGGTGGTCACGAGTTCACCGACGTCGCCCACGGGGACGTCACGACCCGACTCGTCGACGACGCGTACGTCCGTGTTGTACACCGGTATTCCCACCGACAGCACCCCAGTCTCGGGGTCCACGGGTGCGCGGCGGCCGAGCGGTACGGCGTGCGACGGCGAACTCGTCTCGGTCTGGCCGTACATGTTGTGGACGTACTTGCCGAACGCGGATTCGAGTCGGGTCAGCACGGTGGGGGAGACCGGCGCCCCGCCGGAGTAGAGCACGGACAGCGAGGCGAGATCGGCGGCGTCCGCCCCGGCGTCGGCCAGCGCAATGTAGGCGGTGACGGCGGCCATCGCGAACGTCGGCCGGTGCTCGCGAACCGAATCGAGCATCACCTCCGGGTGGAACCGGTGCGAGAGCACCAGCGGCGCGCCCAGCAGGAAGCCCACCATCACGTGCCCGACCAGTCCGGAGATGTGGAACAGCGGCGAGAGTCCCAGCACGCTGTCGCGGGGACCCAGTTGCGCCCAGTCCCGGTACACCTGCGCGCTGAACGCGAGGTTGCGATGAGACAGCATGGCGCCCTTCGGAACACCGGTGGTTCCGGAGGTGTACATGATCATCGCCAGGTCGCCCGGAGCGGGGCTACCGGTGGCGGCCGGCCGGCGCCTGCGGTCATGCGCGGCAACCAGTTCGTACAGGTCCGTGGCACCCGTCGGGACCCGGTTACCGGAGGCGAACAGGCGCGGATCGTTGCGGCTCTGGCCGTCGAGCGCCGACACGGTGACGATGCTGCCGATGGGGATCTCGCGCAGAGCCGCCGGCGCGACCGCCTCGAACACGTCCTCGAGGATGAGCAGTGCCCGAGGGCGGCAGTCGGCGACGAAATGCGCGAACTCGCGTTCCTTGCACATGGGGCTGAGCGCGACGGCCGTGCCGCCCGCCCGCCACGCCGCCACGACACCCATCAGGAAGGCAGGGTTGTTCTGCGTGCACAGCGCCAGTCGGTCGCCGGGGCCGAAGCCCACTCCTTGGAGGTGGCAGGCCAGGGCGTCGGCCGCGGCGCTCAACTCGCGATAGGTGACGCTGCCGTCGAAGTAGCGGATGGCGACCTGCTCGGGTGCCCGCTGTACGGCGGCATCGAACATCGCCAGCGCATCGTCGAAGTCGGGAGTGATCGAATCGGGCTGCCCGACGGGGAAACTGGCCAGCCACGGCCTCTTCGGGGACGTCACCTTCTCACCTCTCTCGATCCCGCGCCGCGTGCCGCCCCGGAGGGCGCTCGGCGAAACGGAGTAAACCCTACGACACGAGGCGTGATCGAACTCGGCGGTCGGGTCGCTACGATGTTCAGTATGGCTGAACAAGCTGCCGTCACGGTGGGCCCGAACGTGAGGCGCGAGCGAAACCTCGCGGGCCTGACCCTGCGCGATCTGGCGGCGGGTATCGGTGTGAGCGTGGGAACGATGAGCGCGATCGAGAACGACAAGGTCTCGCCCACGCTGGCGCGCCTGCAGGAGATCGCCGACGAACTCCGGATTCCGATCAAACGGTTGCTCAGCGCGCCGGTCGGTGACTTGTCGCCGACCGCCGGGGGCCCGGTTGTCATAGCCGAGGGCACGTGGCGCGAGTTCGCACCGTTGTCGGTGGATCCGGTGTTGCGTTCGGCGATAGACGTATTCACCGAGACCGGCTACCACGCCGCGACGATGCGGATGATCGCCGACGGCGCCGGTATCAGCGTGGCGGGCGTCTACCACCACTACCGCAGCAAGCAGAGCCTGCTGGTCGCCATCATCGACCTGATCGTCGAGGAATTGCGGGCCCGGTTGATCCGGGCCCGCGACGACGGCGGATCGGATCCGGTCGCCCGCTACTCGAACATGGTGGAGGCGTTGTCGCTCTACTACGTGGTGCGCAGCGACATGGCGGTGGCCGGCACCAACGAGACCCGCAGCCTGGAGGAACCGGCGGCGGGTCGCATCCGCGCGGAGCGCCGCGCGTTGCAGGGACTGATGGACACCGAACTGGACCGGGCGGCCGCCGCGGGAGCGATAACCCATCCCCGGCCGTACACCACCGCCCGGGCCATCACGACGATGTGCACGGCGCTGCCCCAGTGGTTCGACCCGAACGGACCGCTGTCCCCGGAGCAGATCGCGCAGGAGTACGCCAGCCATGCCCGCGCGATGCTCGGCATGCGACCGGCGTACTCCTAGCCCCGATCAGTCGACAGCGGCGTCGGTGGCGCGCCGGTGTCGCTGCATGCCGGAGATCCAGCGATCGATGTCCGCGGACTTCCGGGCACGGAAGTCGGCCACCTCGGCGTGGGGGAGGACCAGGAACTGATCGCGGGCGACCCCGTCGATCGCCTGGCGGGCAACCTCTTCCGCAGTCATCACGTCCCCCGCGCGGGTGATCGTGGCGGCGGCCGAGCGCATCTGCCGGTCCGACGACTCGGCGGCGTCCCCGATCATCGCGGTCGCGATGCCCATCGGACACACGCAGGTCACCGACACGCCCAGGTCCCCGTAGGTCACGGCGAGCCACTCGGCGAAGCCCACGGTGGCGTGCTTGGTCACCGAGTACGTCGGCGACCCCAACTGTGTGAGCAGGCCCGCCGCCGACGCGATGGCCACGAAGCGCCCGCCGCCCCGCTCCAGCCACGACGGGACGAGCAGGCGCGCGGCGCGCACGTGGGCCTGCACGTTGACCTCCCACGACGTGGCCCACTGCTCCTCCGAGGCGTCCAGTCCGAAGCCCTGGAACACACCGGCATTCGCGACGTACAGGTCCACCGGCCCGAATGCCGACTCCGCGAGCGCCACCGATCGCTCGATGTCGCGTGCGTCGGACGCGTCGCCGGCGACCCACCTGACCCGATCACCGTGTTCCCCGCGCAGCGTCTCGCCGGCCGCGCGCACGCCGTCCTCGTCCCGGTCGGCCAGCACCACGCGGCATCCGCGGCCCAGCAACTCGCGGCCGAGTGCGAACCCGAGTCCGTGGGCGGCGCCGGTGACGACGGCCACCGATCCTGACAGTTCGGCTCCCATCACTGCGCTCCCGCCGCCGGAATCCCGTTGTCGCGCATCGCCCGACGCAGGATCTTCCCGGTCGCGGTCTTCGGCAGGTCGGAGACCACCACGATCGAGCGGGGGTACTTGTACGCGGCCATGCGCTCGCGACAGAACTCGATCAATTCCTCCTCGGTCGCCGACGTGCCGGGGGCCAACGACACGAACGCCTTGACGGTCTCGCCCCGGTACTCGTCGGGGACGCCCACGACCGCGGCCTCCCGCACGGCGGGGTGCCCGTACAGCACGTCCTCGACCTCGCGCGGCCACACCTTGTAGCCGGACGCGTTGATCATGTCCTTCTTGCGGTCGACCAGATAGAACCAGCCGTCCGCGTCCATGAAACCGACGTCCCCGGTGCGCAACTCGCCGCCCGGCATGGACTCCGCGGTCGCTTCCGGGTTTTTCCAGTAGCCGGGTGCGACCTGCGGCCCGGTCGAGGCGAACTCCCCGACCTCGCCGACGGCGACCTCGTTGCCCTGCTCGTCGAGCACCCGGACGACGGTGTTGAACACCGGCACCCCGACCGAAAGCGCCCCGGAGTCGGCGTCGACCGGGGCGCGCATCCCCGCGGGCACCGCGTGCGTGGGGGAACTGGTCTCGGTCAGCCCGTAGATGTTGTGGATGTACGTCCCGAACATCGATTCCAGGCGGTCCGCGACCGCCGGCGCCACCGGTGCGCCGCCCGAATAGACCGCGCGCAGCGACGAGAAGTCGTCGGGGCAGGCGCCGTCCGCGCCGGCCAGCGCGATGAACGCGGTGATCGCGCCGATGGTGAACACCGGACGGTGCTCACGGATCGAGTCGCGCATGACCTCCGGTTGGAAGCGGTGCGACAGCACGACCGGCGACGCCGTCAGGAACGCCACCATGATGTGCCCGACGAGTCCGGAGATGTGGAACAGCGGGGCGATCCCGAGCACCGGTTCGCCGTCCCGCAGATGCGCCCAGTCCCGGTACGTCTGGGCATTGAACGCGAAGTTCGCGTGAGTGTTGATCGCGCCCTTCGGCTTACCGGTCGTTCCCGACGTGTAGGTGAGGATCGCGAGGTCGTCACCCGCCAGGACCACCGGGTCGGGCTTGCGCCCGTCGTGGTCGCCGATGATGGTGTACAGGTCGTCGGTGGCCAGGCCCCGTCGGGTCAGTCCACCGAACACGCGATCGTCGTCGCGTCGCTGCCCGTCGAGCGCGGATGTCGTCACGACCAGTTCGACCGACGTCTGCTCCTGTCCCAGCACGGGTTCCGCCACCGACTCGTACAGGTCGTCGAGGACGAGCAGCGCTCGCGCGCCCGAGTCCTGCAGCAGATACGTGACCTCGCGTTGCTTGTTCATCGGATTGACGGCGACGCCGGCACCGCCGCACTTCCATGCCGCCAGCAGGCCGATGACGAACGCCGGGTTGTTCTGGACGAACAGCGCCAGACGGTCGCCGCGGCCGAAGCCGCCGCGCTGCAGATGGTTCGCCAGCGCGTCCGAGGCGGCGTCGAGGTCGCCGTAGGTCATCGTCCCGTCGAAGTACCTGATGGCGGGCATGTCCGCGGCGCGCCGCACCGCCGACGCGAACACGTCGAGACAGTTCCGGAACTCGGGGGTGATGTCGGGGCCGAGTCCCTCCGGGTAGAGACGCAGCCACGGGCGGTCCCGGTAGGTCATTTGATCACCACCGGGTTCACCGGGGCGCCGGTGGCCTGATGGATCTTCAGCGGGGCCGCGACGTAGAAGAACTCGTAGGTTCCGTCCTCGGCGCAGTCTGCGGCGAGGGCCTCGAGATCGCAGATCTCGGTGAAGGCGACGCCGAGGTTGCGCATCAGGGCGTTGTGCAGGACCAGCGCCATCCCGTTGTCGGGATCGGTGGTCACCTCGTTCGCGATGGTGTCGGTGACCAGGTTGGGAATCTCCTTGTCCTGGAACCACTGAACCAGTTCGGGGGAGTAGGCCAGGCCGGGCTCGCAGAAGTCCGCGTAGAAGGCCTCCCGGTCGCGGAAGAACATCTCGAGATGGTTGGTGCGGATGATGATGATGTCGCGGTTGCGGATCTCGATTCCCTGGCGTTCCGCGCAGGCCTCGAGGTCCTCGTGGTCGAACGTCTCGCGCTGGCCGAGGTACTCCTTGTCGAAGTGTCGCGCCATGTCGAGCAGGATCGCCCGACCGACGACGCCGCGCTGGGCGATCGGTTCCACGCTGGCCTTGGACATGCCGCCGACCGTGCTGCGGGCGTCGTAGCCGTTCCAGATCTTGCCGTCGTACCAGACATGGCCGAGGGCGTCGTACTGCGTCGAACCCTGCAGGAAGGCCTCGATCTTGTCGTCGGCGTAGTGGAGTCCGCCCGGGAAGCAGGGGCCCGAACCACCTTCGTCCCAATCCGATTCGTCGTAGATCATCTCGCGCTCGGCCGGCTCGCGGCCGGGCCACACCGGATCGCCCTTCGGGTCGCCGATCAGTCGCTGCAGGGTGAAGACCGACCCTCGCCGGATCAAGGCCGCACCGGCGAGGACCTGCTCCGCGGTCAGGTAGTTGAGGCTGCCGACTTCGTCGTCGGCCCCCCACTTGCCCCAGTTGCTGGGCGATGCCGCCAGCAGATCCGTGAGATCTGACAGTTCGATGTCGGTGGACATGCGCTTCCCTTCCTCCCAATGAACTGAACCGAGCGAGCGTTCAGGTGGTTCAGTGAGAGGGTGGCAGGCGGAAGGTGGCGTAGTCAACCCCCAAATGGGTGTACGGACCGACCGGGTCGGGTGGCGTGTTCAGTCAGAATGAACAAGAGGGGGCCGCCTGCTCGCTTCGGAAGGGGCGGAACCGTGCAGTCGCCCGGGCGGTCAGGGCCGCTCCTGGTTCGATTCTGCTTCAGGGTGACGAGAATCGTTGCAGCAGGGGAGATCCGCATCCGTGCCGCATTTCGTGTCGTGCCACGATGGCCGCCGTGCCCGGCGCAACGGCCGGCCATTCCGCGCGACTCCTTTAACGCGAGCGGGTCCTGAGCGCACAGGTCACCGGGACGACGCCTTCAGCGCAGCGCTACGCCTCGCGGACCGTGACACGCGCGAGGAGCCGATCGCCCCCGGCGCCGAAACGGTCACGGAATTCGCGGGCGAGTTCGGGGCCCTGCAGGGCGGCAAAGCTGCGCGCGTCGAGTTCGGGGTCGGCGTCGTCCGCGGAGTGCAGCCAGATCCACACGTCGTTCCCCGCGGCATCGCGAAGCTCGCCATCGGCCTGCATTCGCTGGATCGCACGCACGATCCGGTTCTCGTAGTGCAGCCGGAGGGCATCGTAGGCATCTGCCTCGAGCTGTTTGCCCGTCCCGTCGATCATTGCCTGGGTGCCGGAGAGCGCCCAGATTGCGCTCGTCACCCGCCCTGGCGCGGCATCGTCCGGATCTTCAGCGCCGAGCGGCCACTCCGAGGGACACCAGGCCCACTGCGCCTTGTCCGCGCTCGGCCCCTCGAGCCCAGCGGCCCAGGTCGCACCGGCCCCGGCAACGAAGAACCCGGTGAGGTCTTCGACCATGCCGCAGGCCACCATCGCGAGCGAGTCGTCGGCATCGCGGAGTTCCGCGACGCACGCGCGGAGCGTAGTGAGGATCGCCGCGTCGAGGCTGGCAAAGTCGAACACGGGCCCACCGTAACACCGGGAGACGGCGCCGAGCCTGACGCCGGCCCCGCCGCTGCGAACGGCGCTCCCCGACTGCAGGCCGGCAGCGGGACAACCACCGCGGGCACTCGGCACCCACGTGAAAATCTGCCGACTCGCCTGACGATTCGCAGTTGCGCGCCGTCTCCGGCTGTGAATCGCCATCGTAGTTGGCATTTCCCGGAGCTCTGACCTGCGGTGTGACATTCGCGGACGACGTATCCGGTGTCCTTGGCGACCGATCGACGCACTGGCCACTGTGCGAGCCTGCGTTGTATCCTTCTGAACCATGCAGGGACACCTCCACTCCACGACGACGCCGGACACTGCCGGCGCCTTCGTGATGGACTGACAGCCCTCAGACATCTCAAGCCCCGGAGCAGATCCGGGGCTTTTCTCTTTCCCGTCTGCTCTGGCACGAAACAGCAGGAGTAGACACCCATGATCATCGACCACCGAGATCTCAACCACGACATGGCGATCTTTGCCACCGATCCGCTCGCCGGATCCGGTCTTCCGATGTGGCTTCCAGCCGGCGCCGTCGTCCGGGACGAGTTGCAGAAGTTAGCCAAGGAGCTGGCGTCGACCGATGGATGCCTCGGAGTGTTCTCACCGGTACTCGGGAAACGAGCGCTGTACGAGCGCTCCGGCCATCTGAGCAAGTTCAGTCAGGACATGTTCCCCGCCATGCGCATTGGCGAGGACGAGGTGATGCTGCGGCCGGCGAATTGCCCCCATCACGCCCTGATCTACGCCTCCAGCAAACGCTCATACCGAGAGCTGCCGCTTCGATTCAACGAACTCGCCTCCATGTTCCGGGCCGAGCGCTCTGGGGTCCTGTCCGGTCTGAGTCGCGTCCGGCAGATCAACCTCGACGACACCCACGTCTTCTGCCGACCGGACCAGGTCCTGCACGAAGCCGAGCTGGGGTTGCGGGCTGCGCTGCGCGCGCAGGAGATTCTGGGACTGCCCGTTGATCACGTCCGACTGTCGATGCGCGACGGTTCCGACGCGTGGCTGGGCACCGAAGCGCAGTGGGAGCGCGCCGAGGAGCAACTGCGCGCTGCCGGGCAGTCGGTGCTGGACGAGCAGGGGCTGAAGCTGGTCGAAGCCCCGGGCGAGGCCGCGTTCTACGGTCCCAAGTTCGATCTGCAAGTTCGGGATGGGCGTGGTCACGAGGAGACCATCGCCACGGTGCAGCTCGACTTCAACCAGCCCGAACGATTCGACCTCACCTATGTCGGCGCCGATGGCCGCGAACATCGACCGGTGATGATTCATCGGGGGACCGTCGGGTCGATGGAGCGCGTGACCGCGGCACTGCTCGAACGCTATTCGGGTCGCCTGCCGTTCTGGCTGGCTCCCGTCCAGATCGCAGTCCTGCCTGTCACTGCAGACCAGGATGCTGCGGCGCGCGCGTTCGCGGACGAAGCACGCCAGCGGGGACTTCGCAGCCGAGTCGATCATGACGGATCACTGGGGGCACGCGTTCGGAACGCCCGCAGAACCAGAGACCATCTGATCGCGGTCATCGGACAGTCCGAGGTCACGCAGAAGAGCGTTCAGGTCACCGACGTCGCCAGCGGTGTCCGAACCCAAATCGCTCGAGAAGAGCTTCTCGGGTTGATGGGAGACGCTTACCAGCACCGTAGAGCAACCCTTGATTGGCGCCCTTGACGCAGGAGAGGACCGTCCTGCGTCAAGAAGTTTGGCAGGATCTGTGTCCTGGCTTAGCGCGTGGATCTGAATACTGCGGGTGAATAGTATTGACAGACAGTTACATTGACGTCCTCATCGGTGATGAGGGTTGCGTACTGCGTATGCCAGTCGCGGTCGTAGTCTGCGACGAATTGTGCGGATCTCGCGGAGATCGTCGTCGATGGTCGGCGAAACTGTGGTCGTGAGTTCGAGCGGCGGGTAGGTCGGCGGCTGTGCCATCGTTGTCGGAGGTTGCGGGGAGGGCGTCGGAGCCTGTCTCTCGCGTTGTGCACGCCGCCGACAGGAGCAGTGCGGTCAGGAGTCGCAAGGATGGCCGACTTACGCCTATCGCCAACGCAGTTATCCGAATGTCTTGGCACGTCATCGTTCAGCGGTTGGGGCGGGGGGGTCGGTGAGAAACGGGTCGGGCGCGTAAGGAGCGCAGGCCTGGTCGCGTTCGGCTGTGTACTGGGGAAGGTTGAGGGGGAGTCCATGACCGGTGCGGAGCCAGCGTGGATCAGTGGTGATGGTGCCGTTGGCGTCAGGTGCGGTGGTCCACGCGAGTTCGTAAACGTATGCCGCGTACCTGATTTCAGGGTCGGCGGGAAAGCGCTCGAGTGTGCCGTCATCTCTGGGGGTGTAGATGCCGGGTGAGTAGTACTCGCAGACGGTGACATCGACGGTGCCGGGTCCGGTGGGTTCGACAGCGGTTGCAGTGTAGATGGCCGCGCCCGTTTCAGGTGTCGGCGGGACGGGCTCGGTGGGCCAATCGGCGTAGACGTTTTCGCGAGTCATCCGGGTGTACATGCTGGCGACGACTGCTGGGTCGCGTAGGGCGAATATCTCGTCTCGTTCGAGCTCGACAGCGAATTGTGCGGCAGATCTGAGGTGCTCGTCCAGCTCGACAGCAATCGAAGTGGTTCGCTCCGCGGGCGGGTAGGGAAACGGGGCGGGTCGTGCACTGGTCGGCTCTTCGATGGAAGTTGTGGAGCACCCTGTCGCAGCTGCGATGATTGCGAGGACTGCTGCGGCGGTGTGTCGTTTCGGTGACGGTATGCTCATCGGGTCCCCTCGGAGTCATATGCATCGCGCTGATCCGACACGTAGCGGTTGATGTACTCGGTAAGCCCACGGTCCTCGATGAATACCCTCAGGGCCTTCGCGGCATCACTATTGGGTTCAATGTCTTTCGAATTCAGTGGAATCCCCTCCGGCATGAGGCGCGGATCGAGGGTGCCGGACTGGTAAGCCGCCTGGATGAGCCGGTCCTTGACCTCGGTACGCTCGTTAGCGGCCAACTGGTATTCATCGGGCATCTGCACGGTCCGATACTCGGGCTGATCGAGGTACGACTTGACCGTGAGGTCCAGCAGCGACTGCCCCGCGGACTTCACGCCGTCGCCGGGAACGGCTCCGAGGCCGGCTGCCGGGGCCAACAGCATGTCGCCGGCGACTTTGATGCCGATGGTCTTGGCCTGGTAAATCGCAGCGGCCGAGTCGTTGTACTCGGTGACTCCCAGTTGATCGGTGTAGGTGACCGCGTTGACCATCTGGCGTTCGAGGCGCCCGGCGAACAAACCGTCGGACACTTGCGCGAGAGCACTGGAAAGGTCACCGGGCCGGCCGTCCGCCGCGTCCTCCGCGAACAGCGCGGCCAGGTCGTCATTGGCACGCTGGGTGACGGTTGCTGTCAGCGTTGACCGACCCTCCGCCGACAGGCTGGCGAGTTCCAACAAGTGATTCGAGTCAGTGACATTCAGCAACGGACCGCCCTCTAGATACCGCGTCGACCCTGTCCATCCGTCCGGGGACCCGGCCGGGTCGATTGCGTCCATGTTCGCGGAGAGTGCGCGGCTGAGCGCGGAAGCGAGTTCGGGACTGCGAGCGAAGCCTTCGCGGTGGATATCGAAGACGTCGCGACCGCCTTCCTCGGCGAACCTTCTGCCACCCTCTGTGTTGTAGTCCGGCGCAGCGTCGGTGGGGGCCAGCAGCTCGGGCAGATATGTGAGGGCCCTGCGGGCCTGCTCCCCGTCAGGATCGCCCGCCGGGTAAGCCGAGTCGTCGGCGATCCACTGGAACAGCGATGCCGCGCCGAGTCCTCCGTCGGTTGCCGACCAGTCGTGCCTGACCAGGCTGCTGACCGTGTACGAGGGGTCGTAGCCCTCGTGCATCCCGTCGCCGGTGAGGATCGCGTTGGCGGCATCGTGGTTCCGGCCTGCGGCATCGGCGAAGCTCGCCGCGGCCCAGTCGTACGCCGACAGGTCCTCGCTCTGCGAGTACCGCATGGCGTCCACCGGTGTCTGCATCATGTCGCCGGCCTTCTGGTACAGCTCCGTGCCGAACTGCGTTCCCGGGGCGAAGGCCGGATTCGCTTCCCGCACAAGGCTGCCGAATTTCGAAAGGTCCGAGATGTAGTCGGGATCGGTCTCCGTCGAGAACGGGTCGTCACCGACTCGTGGCCGTGACGACAGCAGATCGCGGAAGGAGTCCGGGACGTGGTCGTAGCCGCCCGCGCCGATCAGTGTGCCGTCGGCGCCCAGGTCGGTGCCGACCTTCTCGTTCGAGATCACCATCAGCCCGTTGGCGAGCGTGTCCAACGAGGCGGCCGCGGCCGGGTCCCCGCCCGACTCCCGGTCCCGGAGATGGTCGGCGAGCGCGAGGATCCCGTCTTTGCCTGCCGCCCGGTACAACTCGCGGTAGTAGTCCTGGGTGGCCTGGGGGAGCGTCGAGATCGGTTCGCCGCGCAGCATCCGGTCCAGTGACGCCTGGTCCAGGTCGAGGCCGCGCAGGTCCGCCGCGACCCGCTCGAGCACCTCGCGCTCCGGGTCGTCGGCGAGCGCGTTGCCGTCGCGGTTGCCCTCCTCGGCGTCCCGCGACGTCGGGCCGTCTGCAGCGCCCGACCCCATCCCGACCCTGTCGCCTATATCGCGCAAGCAGGAGACCGCGTCGACGATCGCGTCGTGGACGCGACGGTCCTCCTCGGTGAGAGCGTTCACGGCGTCGCCGAGCATCGACTGCAGCACCGCGGCGCGGTCGGTCCGCGCGGCGAGGTCCTCGGCGCTTCCGTACACGGTGACGAGGACCCGCCAGTCGTCGGTCACCTCGAACCCCTGGGCGTGCGCGTCGTTGACGCGCGCGATAACCACGGTGCGTTGCGACGACAGGCTCGCCTCTGCGCGTTCGAGCGCCTCCGCCACGCTGTGGACCGCGTCGGCGACCCGGGCGCCGCCGGTCCGTTCGTCGTGTGCCCGGTCCAGCGCGGCGTCGTACGCGCGCCCGGACCAGTACTCGGACGATTCCGTCATCGTCGACACGACGCGATCCAGCCGGTCGCGGAACTCGTCGTTCGTGGTGCGGAGCGTGCTCGCGGCCGAGCGGAGATCGCTCGGCCGCCACGACTCCACCTGTGAGCGGGTGGCGGTCACGACTGAACCCCCATGCCGTCCATGCGCTCGGCCAGTTCGCTCATGTTGTGGGCATAGTCGGTGTCGGACCGGTCGTATCGGTCGGCGGTCGCCTCCGCCAGCTCGCCCATGTCGCGCAGACGCTCGGCCACCCGCAGGTAGGCGCCCTCGACCCGCAGGCCGATGTCGACGAGCGCCTGTTGTGTCGCCGATCCCGGCAGCGATCCGTCGAGCCCCGACGTCCCGGTGATCGCGTCGAGGTCGTCGACCTCGTCGCCGAAACTGCGCAGCGTCAATCCGAGCGTCAGCAGCGACTCCCTGCTGACGCGCAACTCATCCCCCATGTGGTCCCCCACGTTGTTTCCCTTGTGCGCGCGAAACCGGGCCAGGCTAACCCACCGGCGAGCACTGGGTGCACGGTGCGTCGACGACCCCGGCTAGACTTTGCCCTGGCAGTGCGCCGCCCGGCCTGCCGATTCGATCCCAGAGGGAAGGGACCACACGCCCCGTGTCTCCGCAGGTAGATACCGTCACCAACGCTTCCGCGACTCCCGACGTCGCTCAGCCGTTCAAGGAACTGGGCCTCAAGGACGACGAGTACGCCCGCATCAAGGAGATTCTCGGCCGCCGTCCCACCGACGCCGAGCTCGCGATGTACTCGGTGATGTGGAGCGAGCACTGCTCCTACAAGTCCTCCAAGGTCCACCTCAAGTACTTCGGTGAGACCACCACCGACGAGATGCGCGCCTCGATGCTCGCCGGCATCGGCGAGAACGCGGGCGTCGTCGACATCGGCGACGGCTGGGCCGTGACCTTCAAGGTCGAGTCGCACAACCACCCGTCGTACATCGAGCCCTACCAGGGCGCGGCGACCGGCGTCGGCGGCATCGTCCGCGACATCATGGCGATGGGCGCGCGTCCGATCGCGGTCATGGACCAGCTGCGCTTCGGCGCCGCGGACCACGCCGACACCCGCCGCGTCGTCGACGGTGTCGTGCGCGGCGTCGGCGGGTACGGCAACTCCCTCGGCCTGCCCAACGTCGGCGGCGAGACTGTGTTCGACGCCTCCTACCAGGGCAACCCGCTGGTCAACGCGCTGTGCGCGGGCGCGATGCGCGTCGAGGACCTGCACCTGGCGTTCGCGTCCGGCGCCGGCAACAAGATCATCCTGTTCGGTGCGCGCACCGGCCTCGACGGCATCGGCGGCGTCTCCGTCCTCGCGTCCGAGACGTTCGACGACAGCGCCGGCGGCCGCCCCAAGAAGCTGCCCGCCGTCCAGGTCGGCGACCCGTTCACCGAGAAGGTACTCATCGAGTGCTGCCTCGACCTGTACCGCGAGAAGCTCGTCGTCGGTATCCAGGACCTCGGCGGTGCCGGCCTGTCCTGCGCGACGTCCGAGCTCGCGGCGGCCGGTGACGGCGGCATGCACATCGACCTCGACCTGGTCCCGACGCGTGCCACCGGGATGACCCCCGCCGAGGTGCTCTCCAGCGAGTCGCAGGAGCGCATGTGCGCGGTCGTCACCCCCGAGAACGTGGACGCGTTCATGGAGGTCTGCAAGAAGTGGGACGTCCTCGCCACCGTGATCGGTGAGGTCACCGACGGCCAGCACCTCGTCATCGACTGGCACGGCGAGACCGTCGTCGACGCCCCGGCGCGCACCATCGCCCACGAGGGCCCCGTCTACGAGCGCCCCGTCGCGCGCCCCGACACGCAGGACGCGCTGATCGCCGACACCACCGCGAACCTGAAGCGTCCGGAGACCGCGGACGAGATCAAGGCCACGCTGCTGAAGATGATCGCCTCGCCGGCGCTGTGCAGCCGCAAGTGGATCACCGAGCAGTACGACCGCTACGTGCGCGGCAACACCGTGCTCGCGGAGAACGCCGACGGCGGCGTGGTCCGCATCGACGAGGAGACCGGGCGCGGCATCGCGCTCGCCACCGACGCGTCGGGCCGCTACACGATGCTCGACCCGTACGCCGGCGCGCAGCTCGCGCTGGCCGAGGCGTACCGCAACGTCGCCGTCACCGGTGCCACCCCGAAGGCCGTCTCCAACTGCCTCAACTTCGGTTCGCCGGAGGACCCGGGCGTCATGTGGCAGTTCCAGCAGGCCGTGCGCGGCCTGGCCGACGGCTGCGCGCAGCTCGGCATCCCGGTCACCGGCGGCAACGTCAGCTTCTACAACCAGACCGGATCCACCGCGATCCTGCCGACGCCGGTCGTCGCCGTCCTCGGCGTGATCGACGACGTGCACCGTCGCATCCCCACCGGCCTCGGCCTCGAGCCCGGCGAGACGCTGATCCTGCTGGGCGAGACCCGCGACGAGTTCGACGGCTCCATCTGGGCGCAGGTCGAGCACGGCCACCTCGGCGGCGTCCCGCCGAAGGTCGACCTCGAGCGTGAGCGCCTGCTCGCCGACATCCTGCTCGCCGGTTCGCGCGACGGCCTGATCTCGGCCGCGCACGACCTGTCCGAGGGCGGCCTCGCGCAGGCCGTCGTCGAGGCGGCGCTGGCGGGCGAGACCGGCTGCCGGATCCTGCTGCCGGAGGGCGAGGACCCGTTCGTGACGCTGTTCTCCGAGTCGGCCGGACGTGTGCTGGTCGCGGTGCCGCGCACCGAGGAAACCCGCTTCACCGGCATGTGCACGGCCCGTAACCTCCCGTGGGTGCGTATCGGCGTGGTCGACGAGGGTTCCGACTCCGTCGAGATCCAGGGTCAGTTCTCGGTCACGATGGCCGAGCTGCGGGAGACGTTCGAATCGACCCTCCCGGCACTGTTCGGGTGATGTGTGACGGACTCTGGGGGCGAAGGGGAGGCGGTCGCTGAGCTGCGGGAGGACCCGCAGCCGTCGACCCCTGCCGTCGCCCCCAGGTTCGACGAGCGGCATCCGTTCGTCGTCTGGGCGTGGAGCCTGCTGAAGCTCGACTTCACGGGAATCGCCTTCGCGTCACTGTTCTTCTGCTGGTCGCTGACGCCGTCGCTGCTGCCCCGCGACTGGCTCTACCAGGGCCTGATCGGCGGCATCAGCGCCGCGATCGGCTACGCGGTCGGCACCGCGATCGGCTGGCTGGTCTGGGAGTTCGGACTTGCCCGCCGGTCGTGGTGGCCGCTGCCCGACCGGATCATGCTCGCCGTCAAGGTGACCGTTCCGGTGCTTTCGGTGGTCGCGGCGCTGATCATGCTGACCTACTCGGCCGGCTGGCAGCGCGAGTTGGCGTCGCTCATGAACGCCGAGGGCACCACCACCACCGGCTACATCCGCACACTCGGGCTGAGCCTCCTCGTCGCGGCCGCCATCATCTCCCTGTGGCGGGTGCTGAGAGACCTGGTCCGGTTCGTGGCGCGCCAACTCAACCGTCTGCTCAAGATCCCGCCGCCGGCCGCGTCGGCCGCCGGCCTCGCCGTCGTGCTGGTGCTGGTGTTCATGCTGGTCGACGGCATCCTGCTCCGCGTCGGCTACGCGGCCGTCAACTCGGCGTTCAGCCTCCAGAACAACGAGACCCGCCCCGGCGCCGTGCAGCCCCTCCTACCCGAGAAGTCGGGCAGCCCGATGTCGCTGGCGCCGTGGGACACCCTCGGCTTCGAGGGGCGCAACTTCGTCTCCGGCGGCATCCACGCCGACGAGTTGACCGCCACGAACGGCAAGCCCGCGAAGGAACCCATCCGGGTGTACGCGGGTCTCGAGACCGCGGACGACACCGCCGCCCGGATGGACGTCGTGCTGGACGAACTCGAGCGCACCGGCGCCTTCGAACGCAAGACGCTCGTCATCATCCCCACCACCGGCACCGGGTGGGTCAACCCGACCGCCGCGCAGACGATCGAACTGGTCGAGAACGGTGACAGCGCGCTCGTCGCCGCGCAGTACTCGTACCTGCCCAGCTGGATCTCGTTCATCGCCGACCGCGGCAAGGCCGCAGTCGCCGGCAACGCGCTGATCCGGGCGGTGCACGATCGATGGCTCACCAAGCCCGAGGCCACCCGTCCGGAGCTGTACGTGTACGGCGAGAGCCTCGGCACCCAGGCCGGGGAGGGGGCGTTCGACGGCCTCGCCGACATCCGCGAGAGCGTCGACGGTGTGCTGTGGGTGGGGCCGCCCAACTCGAACCCGCTGTGGCAGGCGCTGACCGAGCGCCGCGATCCCGGGACTCCCGAGGTCCAACCCGTGTACGCCGACGGCCTGGTCGTCCGGTTCGCGGACGCCGCCGCCGCCATTCCCGGGGTGCCCGGACCGTGGCTCGAGCCGCGTGTGCTGTACATCCAGCACCCGTCCGACCCGGTCGTGTGGTGGTCCACCGACCTGATCTTCAAGCGCCCGGACTGGCTGTCGGAACCCCCGGGATTCGATCGGTTGCCGTCGATGAAGTGGTTCCCGTTCGTGACGTTCTGGCAGGTCAGTGCGGACCTGGCGAACGCGGCCGGCGTCCCGGACGGGCACGGGCACAACTACGGCACCACGATCCTCGACGGCTGGGTCGCGGTCACCGACCCGGACGGCTGGACACCCGCCGACACCGAACGCGTGCGTGCCAAGCTCGAGGACCTGCGCGGGCACGACGGGCCCGAGAAGTGAGAGGGGCGGCGGCGCTGGGCTTCGGGTCGGTGCTCGTCGCCTGGAACAACGGGGTGCTGCCCGCGCTGCGACTGTCGTCGCGGCATCGGGCGACCGCCGGAACCCTCATGGCGTCGATCGCGACCGGGGCCGGGTTGGCGAGCGGTCTGCACCGTGACGAGTTGGGGCTCGGCAACATTCGCGCCGGGCTGGTGTGGGGGAGCGCCGCCGCCGCGGTCCCCGTCGTCGGCTACGCGGCCGCGCTGGCGATCCCGTCGCTGCACCGCAGGCTCGCCGTCCCCGACGAGGTGCGCCACGACTTCGCCGAGTGGGTATCGGCGCACATCCCATTCGGCACCGTGATCACCGAGGAATTGCTGTTCCGCGGCGTGCTGACCGCGCTCACCGAGCGGGCGTGGCCCGCGCCGGCGGCGGCCGCGGTGCGCGCGGCCGCCTTCGGTCTCTGGCACGTGCACCCGGCGTACGTCGCGAACGACTCGGTGCCCGGCACCGTCGCCTTCACGGCGTCGTCGTCGCTCGTCTTCGACTGGCTGCGCGCCCGCAGCGGCAGCGTGCTCGCACCGGCCCTGCTGCACCTGGCCGTGAACGTCGGTGGCGCACTGCTGCTTCGTCGCATCCAGGTGACCACCGGTGTCGACGAGGCGCCGCTGCCGCCGGTGTGAGCGAGTTGTCAGGGCAGCTGGGCCATGCCGTACACGCGGTCGGCGTGGACCCGCAGCACCTGACGGCGCTCTTCGACCATCGCGCGGCGGAACTCTTCCCAGTCCTCGCGCTCGTGTCCGGTGGCGGCGCGGTAGGTCTCGACGAGTTCGTCGACCGCGGCGTCGTGCGGGTCGGCCGCGACCGCCGACAGTTCGGCGCCCCCCTCGAGGACGGCGTAACTCCAGAAGTCGTCGGCGCTTACGTGCAGGGACACCCGCGGATCCCGCGCGGCGTTGCGGGTCTTCGCGCGGTCCGCGGTCACCGAGACCTTCGCGGTGCGGGTGTCCGGATCCCAGGCGTAGAGGACGTTGGACAGCTGCGGTCGGCCGTCGCGCTTGAGGGTCGCGAGAATGGCCTTGTTGTGTGACGCAACGAGATCGAGAAGTGGACGCTGCGTGTCGACGTCGGTGCTCATGGCTCGTGCAACCGCGGCGTTCGCGGGGTTGTTCCTGGGTCGGTGGATTCCGTTAGATTCCATGCTCATGCCCGCCCGTCGTGCCGTCGATCCCGCCGAACTCCGCCGCGCCCTGCTCGCGGTGGGGCCGTGGCTGCGGGGCGAGGACGACGCGAAACCTGCCCGCCCCGCGCTGGCGGCCGCGGTCCGCCTCAGCGCCCGCACCCTCGAGCAGGTCGCGCCCGGGTCGAGCGTCGAGGTGCGGGTACCGCCGTTCGTCGCGGTGCAGTGCATCGAGGGGCCCCGGCACACCCGTGGCACGCCGCCGAACGTCGTCGAGACCGATCCCCGGACCTGGCTGCTGCTGGTGACCGGACTCCTGGGATTCGACGACGCGGCCGCCACCGGATCGCTCGACGCGTCGGGTAGTCGAGCAGGGGAGATCGGCCACTGGTTGCCGCTGCTGCGCCTGTGACTTTCCTGTGACATGGGTCGCATCGGGGTGATCCGGCGCACCGACCGTCGAACCTGCGCCGAGTGGTAGTTAGAATGGGGCACGCCCCCCGCACCGAATCCCCTTAGGGAGCGCCAGCCGTGACTCGTGCCGAACTGTCGGTCAACAGTCGGAACCTTCTCGCTACGACCGCACCGGACGAGGACGAGAACGAACCTCGTGAGGAGTGTGGCGTCTTCGGCGTCTGGGCGCCGGGCGAGGACGTCGCCAAGCTCACGTACTACGGGCTCTACGCCCTTCAGCACCGCGGCCAGGAGGCAGCCGGCATCGCGGTCGCCGACGGCTCGCAGGTGCTGGTCTTCAAGGATCTCGGCCTGGTCAGCCAGGTGTTCGACGAGCAGACCCTCGGCGCGATGCCGGGGCACGTCGCCGTCGGCCACTGCCGCTACTCGACCACCGGGTCCACGACGTGGGAGAACGCGCAGCCGATCTTCCGCACCACCGCCGCCGGCACCGGCGTCGCGCTGGGCCACAACGGCAACCTCGTCAACACCGCCGAGTTGGCGCAGCGTGCCCGCGAGGCCGGACTGATCAACGAGAAGCGCCCCGGTGCGGCGACGTCGGACTCCGACGTCGTCGGCGCCCTGCTGGCGCACGCGGCCGCCGACAGCACGCTCGAGCAGGCCGCGATGAAGCTGCTGCCGACGCTGCGCGGCGCGTTCTGCCTCACCTTCATGGACGAGCACACGCTGTACGCGGCGCGTGACCCGCACGGCATCCGCCCGCTGTGCCTGGGCCGCCTCGACCGCGGCTGGGTCGTCGCGAGCGAGACCGCCGCCCTCGACATCGTCGGCGCGTCGTTCGTCCGCGAGATCGAGCCCGGTGAGCTGCTGGCCATCGACGCCGACGGCGTCCGGTCGTCCAGGTTCGCCAACCCGGAGCCCAAGGGCTGCGTGTTCGAGTACGTGTACCTGGCCCGCCCGGACAGCGTGATCGCCGGACGCTCGGTGCACTCGACCCGCGTCGAGATCGGCCGCCGCCTCGCCAAGGAGCACCCCGCCGAGGGTGATCTGGTGATCCCGGTGCCGGAGTCCGGTACGCCGGCCGCGGTCGGGTACGCGCAGGGCTCGGGCATCCCGTACGGCCAGGGCCTGATGAAGAACGCCTACGTGGGCCGCACCTTCATCCAGCCGTCGCAGACCATCCGCCAGCTGGGTATCCGCCTCAAGCTGAACCCGCTCAAGGAAGTCATCCGCGGCAAGCGCCTGGTCGTCGTCGACGACTCGATCGTGCGCGGCAACACGCAGCGCGCCCTGATCCGGATGCTGCGCGAGGCAGGGGCGCTCGAGATCCACGTGCGGATCGCGTCCCCGCCGGTCAAGTGGCCCTGCTTCTACGGCATCGACTTCGCGTCGCCCGCCGAGCTCATCGCGAACGGCGCCGAGGGCAGCGGGGTGAACGACACGTTCGACGAGATGCTCGAGGGCGTGCGCCGTTCCATCGGCGCCGACTCGCTCGGCTACATCTCGATCGACGGCATGGTCGCCGCCACCGAGCAGCCGTCCTCCCGCCTGTGCAAGGCGTGCTTCGACGGGACCTACCCGATCGCGCTGCCGAGCGAGGGCATGGGCAAGAACGTCCTGGAGGGGATGCTCGAGTCCGCAGCCGGAGCCCAGCTCTCGCACGACAACGACAACGCGGACGCGCTGTCGCGTCCCTAGTTCGCAGCACGCTACCGGTGTGCCCCGGGCACTCCGGTAGCGTAAGGGCGCAATCGAGGTGATTGCGCGTGTACACCCATGCGCGACGACGGCTGGCGCCGAAGTCGACGTTCACCGAAATCAAGGCTGGAGCCAGAAACCGATGACCGAGGACAGTACCCGCACGCAGGGCGCTTCGTACGCCGCCGCCGGAGTGGACATCGAAGCGGGCGACCGGGCAGTCGAGCTGTTCGCCCCGCTGGCGAAGAAGGCCAGCCGCCCCGAGGTCATGGGCGGCCTCGGCGGCTTCGCCGGTCTGTTCTCGCTCAAGGGCGACTACAAGGAGCCGCTGCTCGCGGCCTCCACCGACGGCGTCGGCACCAAGCTCGCTGTCGCGCAGGCGATGGACAAGCACGACACGGTCGGCCTCGACCTCGTCGCGATGGTGGTCGACGACCTCGTCGTGTGCGGTGCCGAGCCGCTGTTCCTGCAGGACTACATCGCGGTCGGCCGCGTCGTGCCGGAGCGGGTCGCGGAGATCGTCGGCGGCATCGCCGAGGGCTGCATCCAGGCCGGCTGCGCGCTGCTCGGCGGCGAGACGGCCGAGCACCCCGGCGTGATGGCGGACGGCGACTACGACCTGTCCGCGACCGGTGTCGGTGTCGTCGAGGCCGATCAGGTTCTCGGGCCCGACCGCGTCCGTCCGGGCGACGTCGTGATCGGTATGGGCGCGTCGGGCCTGCACTCCAACGGCTACTCGCTGGCCCGCAAGGTGCTGCTCGAGATCGACCGCATGTCGCTGACCGGTCACGTCGACGAGTTCGGCCGCACCCTGGGCGAGGAACTGCTCGAGCCCACCAAGATCTACGCCAAGGACTGCCTGGCTCTCGCTGCCGAGACCGACGTGCGCACCTTCTGCCACGTCACCGGCGGCGGTCTCGCGAACAACCTCGCGCGCGTCATGCCGAAGGGCCTCGTCGCGGAACTCGACCGCGGCACCTGGAGCCCGGCACCGATCTTCACGATGATCGCGCAGCGTGGTCGTGTCGAGCGCGCCGAGATGGAGCAGACGTTCAACATGGGCGTCGGCATGGTCGCGATCGTCGCGCCGGAGGACGTGGATCGTGCGCTGGCGGTCCTCACCGCCCGCCACATCGACTGCTGGACGCTCGGCAGCATCAAGAAGGCATCGGACGCCGACGCGGCACGCGCGCTGCTCCTGGGCGATCACCCGCGCTTCTGACGTCTGCACCGACTGACGACATCGTCCCCGGGATCCGTCTGGATCCCGGGGACGATGTCGTCATGCGTCGGTTCCCGACACGGGACTGCGACAGCCGGATACCACGAATGAGGGGGAGCCGTCAGGCTCCCCCTCATGTCGAGGTATGTCAGGTGACGTCAGTACGACAGTCAACGACGCCAGTCGTCGTAGTCGTCCTCGTCCCAGCGCGAGCGAGGCTCCTCGTCGGCGCGCTTGTCCGCGATCACTCCGCCGTTGCGGGGCGAGCCCGGTGCTCCGCCGTTCGAGAGCTCTCGTTGCAGGCTGTCGAAATCCGTGGACGGCGAGCTGTACTTGAGCTCCCGTGCAACCTTGGTCTGCTTTGCCTTAGCCCGGCCGCGGCCCATGGCTGACCCCCTCGCGCTTTCGCGGGGCGGCCTGGGGAATTTGGCGGCCCCGCGTGAGTGTTGAATGTTTTCCTGCTCAACACTCTAGCGTGGAAAAGTCACTTCCGCTCCCACGTCCCATCCCCGGCGGTGTCTGATTTGTCTCACAGGTACCGTGAGCTGGCGTTATGTCGGATTTCTGCAGGCTAGAACACACCGGGAACGGCGCGTACGGTCCCGACCCGGGTGCCGCCGCCGAGGACAGGCTGTGAGGCCAGTGCGGCGTGGTCCTCCGACCACGTGACACCGAGCCGGTGCAACAGCGCCGCAGTCAGCGGGAGACGCGCCCGCTCGTGCCCGTCGTCGATTTTGAACGCGAACGCGGTGCCGTCCGGCAGGGCGCCGGCGTGGACGCCGTCGGCGCCGGCCTTGCACAGCAGCCCCGGCACCGCGGGCATGAGCCGGGCGTCGTCGCGACCGGTCCCGGAGATCACGTGCGGGTGCGCGCGGATCGCGTCGGCCACGGACCGCTCCGCGGAACCGGGCGCGGCGGTGACGAGCTTCGAGAACGCGCGCGCCAGATTGCTCAGCGACACCGGGATGATCGGCAGTCCGCAGCCGTCGATGCCGAGCTCGGTCTCCGGCTCGCCGCTGAGCTCGGTGACCGTCTCGATCACCGTCCGCTGCAGCGGATGTCCCGGATCGAGGTACGTGTCGGTGGGCCAGCCCTTTGCGGCGCACGCGGCGAGCATGGCGGCGTGCTTGCCCGAGCAGTTCATGTAGACCGTGCGCGCGGGATTGCGGGACGCGAGGACCTCGGCCCGGGCCAGCTCGTTCGCGGGCAGGTCCGGCGGGCACTGCAGATGCGTCTCGTCGAGCCCCACGCGGTCCAGCAGCTGCTCGACCAGCTCGACGTGCCCGGCCTCGCCCTCGTGTGACGCCGCCGCGATCGCCAGCTCCTCGCTCGACCGCGGCACGAACCCGCTGCGGAGCAGCGCCACCGCCTGCATGGGCTTGTTCGACGACCGCGGGTAGATCGGGGTGTGCACCTCGCCGAGCGCGAGCGTGGGCGTGCCGTCAGGCGCCAGCACCACCAGCGACCCGCGGTGCACGCACTCCCGGAACCCGGATCGGACCACTTCCACCAGTTCGACGCTCACGGCGACACCTGCTCTTCCAGTCGGCTCAGGAACTTCCGGACACGGGCCTGCGCCCCGTCCGCGAGATCGGGTTGCTCGGCGAGGAGGACCCGCAACCGGTCGGGGTCGGCGCCGGTGAACACGTCGCGGATGGTCACCCCGTGCGCCGGCACCGACAGCACCTCCACCGGGTCACCGGCCCGCAGGCGCCCGGGGACCAGCACCCGCAGGTAGGCGCCGACGTCGGCGCGCTCGGTGAAGCGCTTGACCCACTGCGGTTCACCGGCCCAGTGCGCGAACGTGCCGCACGGCACCCGCGGTTCGGTGACCTCGAGTTCGGTGGTGCCGATCCGCCAGCGGGTCCCGATCACCGCGTCGGTGGTCGGGACGCCCGCAACGCGGAGGTTCTCCCCGAACCAGCCCGGCGCGAGGACGCGGCCGAGGTCGTCGCCCCACCGGTCCGCCTCCTCCGCGGCGTACGCGTAGACGGCCTTGTCGCGGCCGCCGTGGAACTTCGTGTCGCACACGTGGTCACCGGTGACGCCGCCCGCCTCGACCCGCACGGGACCGTCGACGGGCCGCTTGTCGATCGCCGTACGGGGTGACCGTCGGCTCGGGGCGTCGCGTTCGGCGAACACGACGCACACCGCCTCGACGCGCCCCGTCACCGGCGGCCGCGCAACCGGTCGACGGCCTCCCGGCCCGCCTGGACCTCGTCGTGCCGGGGCACGGAGTCCTCGTCGATCGACGCGGCGCACGGCCCGGTCACGAGCGCGGTGTCCGCGGGCACGGTCCGCTTCACGAGCGCGAGCGCGATGGGCCCCCACTCGAAGTGGTCGACGACGGTGCCGAGGCGTCCGACGGCGCGGCCGTCCGCGGTGACCGCCTCGCCCGGTTCGGGGCGACCCTCGGCGGATCCGTCGAGGTGCAGCATCACCAGGTGCCGCGGCGGCTTGCCGAGGTTGTGCACGCGGGCCACGGTCTCCTGGCCGCGGTAGCAGCCCTTGTCGAGGTGCACGGCACCGTGCTCGGCGGGGCCGCCGATCCAGCCGGCCTCGTGCGGGATGGTGCGGTCGTCGGTGTCGACGCCGACGCGTGGCCGGTACGCGGCCACCCGCAGGGCCTCGAACGCCCACGATCCGGCCGGTCGCACCCCGGCCTCGGTGAGTGCGGTCCACCATCGGGGCAGGTCCGATCGCGGCACCAGGAGGTCGAACGAGTCCGCGGTGGGCCACGGCATCCGGCGCAGGAATCCGCCGCCCTCCAGCGGCACCGCCTCGTAGACGCCCGGCAGTTCGGTGACGCCCAGCGCCGCGAGCACCGCGGGCGCCTGCGCGTCGGGGCCGATCAGGCTCAGCACCGCCATGTCGTTGCCGTCCCGGGGTTCGGCCTTGGACCAGAACACCATCTTTTGCAGGAAGCCAAGCAGGTCGGGGCCGCGGTCGGCCTCGGTGTCGATCCACGTGACGCCGTCGATGTCGGTCTGCACCCAGTGGTGCTCGATCCGGCCGTTGAGGTCGAGGCTGAGGTTCTCGGCGCTGGTGCGGTCCGGCAGGGCCGCCACGTGTTGGCTCGAGATCGTGTGCAGCCAGGTCAGCCGCTCGTCGCCGGCGATCGCGATGACGAACCGGTGGGAACGGTCGACGACGGCGACCGCACGGGTGGCGGCGCGCTGCTCGGCGAACGGGTCGCCGTAGTGCCAGGCGACGCCGGCGTCGGGTGATCCCTCCGGCGGCGGAACGGCGCCGGGCGTGGAGAGCAGTGGACTGGGTGTAACGAGCGGAGAGTCGGCCACGGGGCCATTCTAGGAGCGGGGATCGGGCATGCCGCGCGAAGCGGTATCGGAACTGCAGGTAGTGCCAGGTTTTGGCTATGGTGGGCGCATGGCAGAGCAGGTGCTGGTGACGCTGGACGGGCAGGTGCGCGACGCGGGCGTGCCGCTCCTGCACGTCGACGATCTGGCCGTGGTCCGTGGCGACGGCGTCTTCGAGACGCTGCTGGTGCGCGACGGCAGAGCGTGCAAACCGGCGCTGCACCTGGATCGGCTGGAGTCGTCGGCGCGCGCCCTCGAGTTGCCGTGGCCCGGACGGGGGCTGTGGTCCCGAGCGATCGAGACCGCGGCCCGGGAATGGGGCGGCGACCACGAGGGGTGGATGCGCCTGGTGCTCAGCCGTGGCCGCGAGGGCGGCGGCCCGCCGACCGCGTTCATCACGGTGGGCCCGGTGGCGGAGCGGGTGCGGCAGGCCCGCCGCCACGGCGTCTCGGCGGTGACCCTGCGCCGTGGGTTCTCGGTCGACCTGTCGGCGACCGCTCCGTGGCAACTGCTCGGTGCCAAGACCCTGTCGTACGCGACGAACATGGCCGCCCTGCGGCACGCACAATCGCACGGCGCCGACGATGTCGTGTTCACGAGCAGCGAGGGCCGCGTTCTGGAAGGGCCGCGCTCGACCGTCGTGATCGCCCGGGGTAAGACGTTGATCACTCCGCCGCCGGAGCAGGGCATCCTTCCCGGCACCACCCAGAAGGCCTTGTTCGAGGTGGCGCCGGACAAGGGGTACACGTGCGAGTACGCACCCCTATTTCCTTCTGATCTCATTGCGGCAGAGGGTGTTTGGTTGATGTCGAGTGTCACGCTCGCGGCCCGGGTGCACACCTTGGACGGGCTCGGGTTGCCGTTTCCTCCGGCGGCCGAGGACGTGGCCTCGCTGGTCGAGTTGGCGGTGGAGACGGTCGGTTCCAACTGACCCCGGCTAGGTTTGAACCGGGAGGTCTACTACATTCCGTAGTAGCAATCAGCTGCGGGGAGGTTCGCCCCGCAGTAGCTTTGTGAACAGGGATCGAGCGGACGCCCACGTCTCGACCCCGAAGCCTGTCCTACGGGCCGACTTTTCGGAGTAGCCATGGATGTCTTGGATGTCTCCCGGTGGCAGTTCGGCATCACCACCGTCTACCACTTCATCTTCGTTCCCCTCACGATCGGACTGGCCCCGCTGGTCGCGATCATGCAGACGATGTGGGTGATCACGAAGAAGGATCACTGGTATCGCCTCACCAAGTTCTTCGGCAAGTTCTTCCTGATCAACTTCGCCATCGGCGTCGCGACGGGCATCGTGCAGGAATTCCAGTTCGGTATGAACTGGAGCGAGTACTCCCGCTTCGTCGGCGACGTCTTCGGCGCCCCACTCGCGCTCGAGGGCCTCGTCGCGTTCTTCCTGGAGTCGACGTTCCTCGGCCTGTGGATCTTCGGCTGGACCCGGCTGCCGAAGGGCGTCCACCTGGCGACGATCTGGCTGGCCGCGATCGGTGTGAACGCCTCTGCGTACTTCATCATCGTCGCCAACTCGTTCATGCAGCATCCGGTCGGTGCGCGGTACAACCCCGAGACCGGACGCGCGGAACTCGAGAGCATCTGGGCGCTGCTGAGCAACAACACCGCGATCGCCGCCTACTTCCACGCGGTGGCGGGCGGGTTCCTGACCGCGTCGACATTCGTCGTCGGCATCGCCGGTTGGTGGATGGTGCGCAGCATGCGCAAGTCCAAGACCGCCGAGCCGGCGGAGGCGGAGACCCTCGTCCAGGACGCGCGCGGGATGTTCCGGCCCGCTGCGCGGATGGGCATGCTCGTGATGATCATCGCCG
Source organism: Prescottella agglutinans (assembly GCF_004011865.1). Classification (GTDB taxonomy): domain Bacteria; phylum Actinomycetota; class Actinomycetes; order Mycobacteriales; family Mycobacteriaceae; genus Prescottella; species Prescottella agglutinans. Next base: position 71,549 of record NZ_RKLP01000012.1, read on the forward strand.
GTATCGGCCTGATCTACACCGGTGACGTCCAGGGCAAGCTCATGTTCCAGCAGCAGCCGATGAAGATGGCGTCTGCGGAGTCGTTGTGCCACACCGAGACCGACCCGGATTTCTCGATTCTCACGGTCGGCACCCACAACAACTGCGACAGCGTCACACACGTCCTCAAGGTGCCGTACGTGTTGCCGTGGCTCGCCGAGGGCAAGTTCGAGGGCGTGACGCTGCAGGGCGTCGAGGATCTCCAGGCCCAGTACGAGCAGCAGTTCGGTCCCGGTAACTACCGCCCCAACCTCTTCGTCACGTACTGGTCCTTCCGCGCGATGATCGGCCTGGCCGCCGGGTCGCTGGCGCTGGCGCTGGCCGGGCTGTGGGTCACCCGCAAGGGGCGGGTGCCGGACCAGAACTGGTTCAAGTGGCTGTGCCTCATCGCGATTCCGACACCGTTCCTCGCCAACAGCGCCGGCTGGATCTTCACCGAGATGGGCCGGCAGCCGTGGGTGGTCCACCCGAATCCGACCGGCGTCGACCTGATCCGGCTCACCGTCGACCAGGGCGTCTCGGACCATTCGGTGGGGCTGGTGTGGACGTCGCTGATCGTGTTCACGCTGCTGTACGGCGCGCTGGGTGTCGTGTGGTTCTACCTGATCCGCCGGTACGCGATCGAGGGGCCGTCGCCGCACGATCTGCATCCGCCGGTCGCGGGCCCGAGACCGAAGACCGGCGGCCCGGGCGAGCCGGGCGAACCGGAGCCCGAAGAGCAACTGTCGTTCGCGTACTAGGAGACCGTCATGGGACTGCAGGAATTCTGGTTCATCCTCATCGCGGTGCTCTTCACGGGCTACTTCGTGCTCGAGGGCTTCGACTTCGGTGTCGGCATGCTGATGCCGGTGCTCGGCAAGACGGACACCCGTCGTCGTGTCCTCCTCAACACGATCGGGCCGGTGTGGGACGGCAACGAGGTGTGGTTGATCACCGGTGGCGGCGCATTGTTCGCGGCCTTCCCGGATTGGTACGCGACGCTGTTCTCCGGGTTCTACCTACCGTTGCTGCTCATTCTGGTGGCGCTGATCCTGCGGATCGTCGCCATCGAGTGGCGCGGCAAGATCGACGACGACAAATGGCGCTGGCGGGCCGATCTCGGCATCATGATCGGCTCCTGGGTGCCGGCGGTGCTGTGGGGCGTCGCGTTCGCGAACATCGTCCGCGGTGTCGCGATCAACGCCGACAAGCAGGTGACGTCCAACTTCTTCGAGTTGCTCAACCCGTACGCACTGCTCGGCGGCATCACGACGGCACTGGTGTTCGCCCTGCACGGTGCGGTGTTCGTTGCACTCAAGACCGCCGACGACGTGCGGATCGACGCCGCGGACATCGCGAAGAAGCTCGCCATCCCGACCGTGCCCATCGCGGGCGGATTCGTGCTGTGGACCCAGCTGGCCTACGGCAAGGGCTGGACGTGGATCCTGGTGGCGTTGGCGGCAATCGCCGTGATCGCGGTGGTGGTGCTGACCCGATCCGAGCGCGAGGGTTGGGCGTTCGCGTTCACCACGCTGGCGGTGATCGCGACCAGCGTGCTGTTGTTCGCGTCGCTGTACCCGAACGTGATGCCGTCGACGACCGATCCGGCGTACAGCCTCACGATCGAGAACGCGTCGTCGAGCCACTACACGCTGACGGTGATGAGTTGGGCGGCAGTGATACTCACGCCGATCGTGCTGATCTACCAGGGCTGGACGTACTGGGTGTTCCGTAAGCGGATCTCCACCAAGCACATCCCGCCGTCGATCGGTCTGCCGCGCAAGGCCGGATCCTCGAAGGTCGGATGAGTACAGCGACCGATCGCCCCGCCCGAGCGCGCCGACGGGCGGGGCGACGCGCAGGAGGATCCAGGGGTCCGGTCGACCCCCGCCTGTGGAAGTACTCGGCGTCGGCGCGTGGCTACCTGATCCTCACGGTTGTGCTCTCGGCGGTCAACGTCGCGATGGTGATCGTCTCGGCCGTCCTGATCGGCACGATCCTGGCCGGGGTGATCACCTCGGACCGGCGCAGCATCGCGGACTGGCGCACCGACCTGATGTGGCTGGCGGCCGCCGTGGCGGTGCGGGTGCTGGCGGCGTGGCTGCACGCGCGCTACGCGCACCGGTCGGCCAATCGCGTCGTCTCGGAGCTCGAGGTCGAGGTCCTGCAGGCCGCGGTGCAGATGCCGCCCCGCACGCTCGACCCGCGGCGTGACGAGATCGCGACCGTGCTCACGCGGGGAGTGCGGGCGATCGCGCCCTATCTCACCGGCTACCTGCCCGCGCTGATCCTCGCGGCCACCCTCACGCCGGCGACGTTCCTGGTGATCGCCTTCCAGGACCTCACCGCGGCGATGATCGTCGTGATCACGTTGCCGCTCATCCCGGTGTTCATGATCCTGATCGGGCTGCTCACCAAGGGGAAGTCCGAGCAGACGCTCGCCGCCCTCACCCGGCTGTCGGCGCAACTGCTGGACCTGATCGCCGGCCTGCCGACGCTGCGTGCCCTGGGCCGCGAACACGGCCCGGCCGCGCGGGTCCGCGAGCTGGGCGACGCACACCGCAAGACCACGATGTCGTCGTTGCGGGTGGCATTCCTGTCGTCGATGGTGCTCGAGCTGCTCGCGACGCTGTCGGTGGCGCTCATCGCCGTCAGCATCGGCCTGCGCCTGGTGTTCGGCAACATGGAACTCGAGCCCGGCATCGTCGCGCTCATCCTTGCGCCCGAGGTGTACCTGCCGCTGCGCATGGTCGGCACCCAGTTCCACGCCGCCGAGGACGGGCTCGCCGCCGCAGGCAAGGCGTTCGGTGTGCTCGACGAGGCGCCGCGCCGGGACGCGTCCGGCACCGGGGAGGTGGTGGCGGACGGCGCCGTCGTCGAACTCGACGGTGTGAGTGTGCGATCCCGGTCGGGGACGGCGCCGCACCGGCTCGACGCGCGGTGCGTCCCCGGCGAGGTGACGGTGCTGACCGGTGCCAACGGGTCCGGGAAGTCGACTGCGTTGCAGACGGTTCTGGGCCTCACCACCCCCGACGAGGGATCGGTTCGCGTGTCCGGCGTCGACGTCGCGGACCTCGACCCGTCCGGCTGGTGGGCGCAGATCGCCTGGCTTCCGCAGCATCCGGTGCTCGTTCCGGGAACGCTGGTGGAGAACCTCGCGCTCGTCGGCGACGTCGACCCCGACTCCGACGAGGTCCGGCAGGCCTGCCGGGCAACCGGATTCGACGCCGTGCTGCGGGAGTTGCCGCGTGGCTGGGACACCGAGGTCGGCGCCGGGGGACTGGGACTGTCACTCGGCCAGCGGCAGCGGCTGGCCCTCACCCGTCTGCTCGCGTCGCCGCGGCCCGTGTTGCTGCTCGACGAACCGACCGCGCACCTCGACGACGACACCGAACGGACGGTGTTGACGTCGTTGCGGGCACTCGCCCGAACCGGCCGCACGGTTGTCGTGGTCGGTCACCGGCCGAGCGTGATCGCCGCCGGGGACCGGGTGCTCGAGGTCGAGGCCCGTCAGGAAGTCGGTGCGCCCCATGAATCGTGATCTGTTGCGGGCGATACGCCTCCTGGATCTGCAGCCGCGGCGCGTGCTCGCCGCGATCGCCGCGGGCGTGGCGACGCTCGGGAGCGCGCTCGCGCTGGCGGCGCTGTCGGCCTGGCTGATCACCCGCGCGTGGCAGATGCCGCCCGTGCTGGACCTGTCGGTCGCGGTGGTCGCGGTGCGTGCTCTCGGTATCTCCCGCGGCGTCTTCCGCTACCTCGAGCGCCTGGCGACGCACGACGCCGCGCTGCGCGGCACCACGTCGGCGCGGACGATGATCTATCGCCGTCTCGCCGACGGCGATCCCGCCGCCGCGGCGGGTCTGCGCCGCGGAGACCTGCTGGCGCGCACCGGCGCCGACGTCGATGCGCTCGGCGACGTGGTGGTGCGGGCGATCATCCCGATCGCCGTTGCGGTGATCCTGGCCCTGTCCGCGGTGGTGCTGCTCGGGTTGATCTCGCCGGCCGCCGCGGTGGTGCTCGCGGTGGCGCTCGCCGTGTCGGGGGTGCTGGCGCCGTGGCTGTCGGCGCGGGCCGCGAGCCTGGCGGAGTCGGAGAGTGCCGCCGCGACGGCACTGTTCAGCGAGACCGCGGTGACCGCGCTCGACCATGCCGCCGAACTGCGGGTGGCCGGCCGGTTGGACGACGTGCTGGCCGGCGCCGAGAACGCGAACCGGGACGCCGTCCGCGCCACCGACCGGGCCACGATGTCGGCGGCGTTCGCGGCGGCCGCGACGCCGCTCGCGATCGGGGCGAGCGTGCTGGGGTCCCTGCTGATCGGCATCACGCTCTACGGACCGGACGGCGGGGCTCCGGGCGCGATGACGCCGATGTCGCTGGCGATCCTCGTGCTCGTTCCGCTCGCAGCGTTCGAGGCGACGGGAACGCTGCCCGCGGCCGCGATCGCGCTCACCCGGGCCCGGATCGCGTCGGGGCGGATTCTCGCCCTCCTCGACCAGGCCGGTGAACCGCAGCCCGCAGGTACCGAGGTGCCGGCCGGTCCCGGTCACCTCCGGGCCCGGGAACTGCGCTGCGGCTGGCCGGGCAGCGAACGCGTGACGGCGGCGCTCGACCTGGACGTCTCGCCGGGCAGCCGGATCGCGGTCGTCGGGGCCAGCGGCGCCGGGAAGACGACGTTGCTGATGACCCTGGCCGGGCTGTTGCCGCCGGTCGACGGGACCGTGTCGGCCGACGGTGTGCCGATCGAGCGGTACCGGCCGGACGACCTGCGCCGCCGGATCGGCTTCTTCGCCGAGGACGCCCACGTGTTCGACACGTCGGTGCTCGAGAACCTGCGCGTCGCCCGCGGCGACCTCACGGAGGATGCGGCGCTCGACGTCCTGGGGACCGTGGGGCTGGGGGAGTGGGTGTCCCAGCTCCCGCGCGGGGTGCACACGTCGTTGGGCGGCGGGGCGCGGGCAATCTCGGGCGGTCAGCGTCGACGGTTGCTGCTGGCGCGCGCGCTGGTCTCGCCGGCGCAGGTGCTCCTGCTCGACGAACCGACCGAGCACCTCGACGCCGCGGACGGGTCGGCGATGCTGTGCGCGCTGCTCGATCGCGACTCCACTCTCGTCGACGCGGACCGCACCGTGGTCCTCGTCACCCACCAACTGCCGCCGGTGACGCGCGCGGACAGGGTGGTGACGGTCGGCGAAGGGCAGGGAGGACCGGTGGATCGTGTCAGCGAACACGTCGGGTTCGACCCGGCGCGACACTCCTGACCACGGCTAACGAGCCAACCGGTCCCGATGCGCGGATACTGTAACGCGTTCTACTTTCGGCCGATAATCGTAGAGACCACGTCGGCTGTTACATATTTCGACGCACAAAATGTGCTGCTACCTGCTGCCCTACATCTTTGGACGAACGTCCGAAATGGTGGCATCATGTGATCGCATTCACCGAAATGTGCGAGGTATGCGCATTTTGGTGGGTCGAATCTGGAACGTGTTCTACCTGATCCTGATTTCCCCCTCGTCAGGACGAACGAAGGAGATTGGTACATGTCTCGACCTCTGTCTCGCCGCGTCGCGGCCTCCGTTGCCGCCGCGGCCGTGATCGCGGGTGGTGTCGGACTCGGAGCGGGCACGGCCGTCGCCGCGCCGGCAACCGGTTCGCTCGGTTCGCTCGGTTCGCTCGGGTCGCTCGGATCCGGTAGTTCGGCGGCCCCGGTATCGGATGGTGTCGTGCCCCAGCCGGGGAAGAGCTACCCGCAGGAAGGCACCGGCGACACGTCCAACATCCGTGTCACGAAGCGCGTCGTGGGTGACGGCACCGTGGCCCCCGGGCAGGTCGTCACCTACCGGACCACGATCTCCACCACTGGTCATCCCGAGCGCTACATCAACAAGATCACCGACTACCACCCGGCCGGCTTCACGTACGTGCAGGGCAGCGCCCAGGTCACCGCATGGCACGCGATCGGCGGGCAGAAGACCGAGAAGGTCACGCCCCAGGTCAACGCGAACACCAACTCGGTGACCGTGTCGGATGCGGGATGGCTCATCTCGCCCACCGGCAGCAAGACGCTGACCTACGAGGTGTCCTACCTCGTGCCGCGCAACCTCACGGTCGGCAACGTCCACAACAGTGGTGTCGCATTCGACGTCTCGCTGTTCGGGAGCTCCCAGAACTTCAATCCCATCAACGCGTGGGTCAAGATCCGCTCGCAGAACCCCGGTGAGGCGGCCGCGACCGGTTCGGCCGACCTGGGCTTCGGTTCGTCCAACCCGGAGGGTGGCACCACCGGTTCGGCCGGCTCGGCGATCATCAACGACCCTGCCGGCTTCATCGGCGACATCATCGGCAACGCGCTCAAGAGCGCCAGCTGATACCCCCGAACGGGAATTCACGACACGGTCCGACCGCGAAAACGTGCCGTGAACTCCCGTTCAGGGCATTGCAGCAAGGAATCGAGCCCCGTCCTGGAAGCGTCCAGGACGGGGCTCGTTCGTTCCGTGGGTCACTTCCGCCGAAAAAACCCGTTGCCGACTGTTCGGGCCGGGCGTAGCTTCGGGCGTACACGAGGAAGGAGGTGGTCTGAAGTTGAATGACAAACGGACACGTGAGGTGGCTGTCAGCTAGCCACGATGCTCTCGGAATTCGCGTGAGCGGAGCCTGCGGAGTGAGCCATCGGCTCTGACCGCACCGCGGCTGGCGAATCCCAGGCAGCTACCCGACCCCCGAGCCCTCCGATCACGTCCAGGTCGGAACCCCCACAAAACGAAGCCCCCGGGCATCGTCGAGTGGACGGGCCCGGGGGTCGCTGCTGTGTATGGGGTGTCAGCCGACGTAGCGCTGGAGTCGCGCGGAGAAGCGGGGCTCGAGGGGCCCGTCGGCGACGACACGCTCCTCGACGTAGGCCAGGTCGCCGCCCTCGACGATGCCGTAGAGGCGCTTGGCGCCACCGATCAGTTCGCCGGACTCGCTGCGGATCACGACGTCGGTGGCGAGTTCCCACGACGACTGCGTGAGCGCCTGGCCGTAGAACAGTTCGACGACGCCGGAGGCGTGCGTGAGGAGGAGTTCGATGACCTCTTCGTTGGTGCTGCCGGGGATGCCGTCGCCGGCGACCCGCCAGTAGCCGCTCTCACGCTGATCGGGACCCACGTACGCGCCGTCGGCGTCGAGGCGCCAGGAACGGGACTCCCAGGCCAGGTAGTTGCCGCCGTCGTGCGAGACGACGATCTGCTGGCCGAACGGATAGTCGCCGGTCTCCGGATCGTGGCCCTCGCCCTCGCCGCGCCACACGCCGACCAACGGCAGCAGCGCGAGCATGCCGGGATGCAGGTCGGGCCCGAACCGCAGGTTCGCGGTGTCGTCGGGAAGCGGCAGGTCGGGCAGGTTCGCGATGTTGCGACCCGCCGTCTCCTTCGCACGCTCGACGGCGCCGGCTACTGCCCGGTCGCCGCTGCCTCGGGCAACGTGCGACTGGGAGTCGTCAGGCTGCGCAGGCGTCGAATCGGGGCCCGCGTCCGGATCCTGGCTCACGGCTTGTCGGTGACCAGCCGGTACACCACGTACAGCGAGAACCAGGTGATCAGGATGGCGGCAAGGACAAGAAGAACCTCGAAGAAAATGACCACGGGGTCATCTTAGACCCGACCCCCGGATCGTCTGAAATCGGTGGTCCGCCCTGCCATCTGGGTGAATACCGATCGATGCCCCGATCGCGGTAGTACGGTGCTCCCGAAACAACGAATGAAACGTGCACTGTCACACCTGCGTGGGTGCACACAGTCGGAGGTGTCGATGGGTCGTCGGGGGATGGTGGCCGCGCTGGCAGGGGCGGTCGCCGCGGCGTCGCTGTTCGTGACGGCGGTTCCCGCCGCCGCCGAGAGCGCCGGCTCGTCGGGTTCGGGTTCGGGTTCGGGGCAAGGTCCGGTGAAGAACCCCGACAACTACGGCGACGGCTGTCCCGACGTTCTCGTGCTCGCGGTGTCCGGGGCCACCGACTCGACCGTGGACCGCGATCCCTTCGACGACAAGGAACGCGTCCCCTGGGCCAACTGGCTCTCGAACGTCACCGTCCCGCTCGGTGAGGCCAACCGGGACCAGCCGGGCACCGTCGGCTGGATGTACGTGCCGTACCCGTCGACGTACGGCGTGGGTGTGCTCGAGGACGTGCCGACCTATCAGGACTCGATGGCGGCGGGTGTGGCGTCGACGAACCGCATTCTCGACGAGAAGAAGGCGCAGTGCGGCGACGCCACCCGGTTCGTCCTGCTCGGGTACAGCGTCGGTGCCGAGGTCGCCGAGCGGGTCGCCCGCGAACTCGGCCACCGCGACGCCTCGGCGACGGTCACGGCCGACGACATCGCGGGTGTGGCGCTCGTGGGCGATCCGTACCGGCCCGCCGGCACCCCGTCGCTGGGGGAGCCGGGACCGCCCGGCGGCGGGTTCATGTCGTCGGAGCCGGCCGACTACGGCGCTCTCGAGGGCAAGATCCTCTACGACTGCCGTCCGTACGACATCGCGTGCGACGCCCCGCCGGACATCGCGGTCCTCGAACTCGCGCTCGGGGTCCTCGGACAGATGCGGTTCACGCTGCTCAACCCGGTGCAGACGTTCGCCGACTTCGGTCGCGTCGTGTCGGACATGTCGGCCCGGGCGATCGCGCACATCGTCACGCGCGAGAACTGGTTCACGTCCGACGAGTCGCTGCTCGACGTGCTGCGGATGGTCGCGGACCAGACGTATCGCGACGACGCCGCGACGGCGGCGGCCACGCCCGAGCGCATCGCGGCACTCGACGCGTGGGCGCGCGGCCCGGGTGCCGACGTCGTCCGCGCGAAGCTGGCCGCGGAGGGCGCCGGATTCGTCGAGGACAACCGGGGGCTCGTCGACCTCGTGCTGGGGCCGTACATCTTCCTGGGCGCGGTCCAGCACCTGTTGTACTGGCTTCCCGGCCCCGAGCCGTTGTTCGGGGACAGCGAGCGGCTCGTCGACTGGATCAGCGGTCTGGCGACCGAGGACACCCCGCACACCCCGGCACCGGCCGGTTCGGGCGGATCGTCCGGCTCCTGACGAAACGACGTGGGGCCCACTCCGATTCGGAGTGGGCCCCACGGGTATTCGGGCGTCGGCCTACTTGGCGACCGTCACGTCGACGGCGTAGACGCCGGCGCTGTCCGGGCTGATCGTCACGTCGCCGTTGCCGGTGCTCGACAGCGCACGGACCTTCCAGGTGCCGGGTGCGGCGAAGAAACGGAAGTCGCCGGTCGCGGACGCGACGACCTCGGCGGTGAACTCGTCGGTGCCGTCGAGCAGGCGGACGAAGGCGCCGCCCACCGGCTGGCCGTCAGCGGCCAGGACGCGGCCGGTGATGACGGTTTCCTTCTCGACGTTCACGCCCGCGGGCAGGGTCTGGGTCTGAACAGGTGCTCCGCACATAACTCTCTATGCTCCCAACTCGATCGGTGCGCCGACCAGTGAGCCGTACTCGACCCAGCTGCCGTCGTAGTTCTTCACGTTCTGCTTGCCGAGGATCTCCTGCAGCACGAACCAGGTGTGGCTCGAGCGCTCGCCGATGCGGCAGTAGGCGATGGTGTCCTTGGTCTCGTCGAAGCCCTTGTCCGCGTACAGCTTCGCGAGGTCCGCGTCGGACTTGAAGGTGCCGTCCTCGTTGGCGGTGGTGCTCCACGGGATGTTGATGGCGCCGGGGACGTGGCCGCGCTGCTGCGCCTGCTCCTGGGGCAGGTGCGCCGGAGCGAGGATCTTGCCCGAGTACTCGTCGGGGGAGCGGACGTCGACCAGGTTCGCGGAGCCGATCGCGGCGATCACGTCGTCACGGAAGGCGCGGATCGAGGTGTCGGCGGCAGCGGCCTTGTACTCGGTCGCCGGACGGGTGACGGTCTCCTTCGACAGCGGACGGCCGTCGAGTTCCCACTTCTTGCGGCCGCCGTCGATCAGCTTGATGTCCTTGTGGCCGTACAGCTTGAAGTACCAGTACGCGTACGCGGCGAACCAGTTGTTGTTGCCGCCGTAGAGCACCACGGTGTCGTCGTTGGCGACGCCCTTCGCGGACAGCAGGGAGGAGAACTGCTCCTGGTTCAGGAAGTCGCGGCGGACGCCGTCCTGCAGATCCTTGCGCCAGTCGAGCTTGATCGCGCCCTCGATGTGGCCACCGTCGTACGCGGCGGTGTCCTCGTCGACCTCGATGAAGACGGTCTTGGGGGCGTTGAGGTTCTCTTCGGCCCAGTCTGCGGAGACCAGGACGTCGGAGCGAGCCATGGGTTGTCCTTTCGGGTTCGGTACGGCGTGCGAGACAAGCGTGGGAACGCTGCGCGGGTGTGAGACCCGTGCGGGTGGAGATGCTGTGGTGCCGGTCAGGCCGGGTGCGGCGTCGCGCCGCGGAGCCGTGCGACCAGCGGATAGATCTGGCAGCCGAGGCAGATGCCGAACGCGGCGTTGAGCAGTGCCGCGAACAGTGCGAAGCCGGTGGCGATTCCGCCGACCACGCCGGCGCCCAGGAGGAACGCGATGGTGCCGACGGCCGCGAAGGCCAGGCCCACCAGCTGGGCGAACCGCAGCGGCGGGACGGGCTCGCGTTCGACGGTCGGGCCGAGCCGCGGTGCGACGAGGCGCGCGAACAGCTGCCCGTACGGGCTGCGACGCGGTCCGGCGACGGCGCCGACGGCGAACACGACGGCCTGAACGGCCAGCAACAGCCCGGCGGCGAGGGCGGAGACCGTGGACAGGGCCAGCACGACGACGAGAACGGCGGTGGTGATCCACGCGGCGAACCGCGGGCCGCGCACGTCGACCTGCTGAATCTCGAGTGTGGGTGTGGACATCGGAAGTGCTCCTGCGGGTTACCGAGTGCTGTGACATGCCGGTGCGACGACGCGGCAAGGACCGGATTTCGGGATTTCACCGATCACGGACGGGGACCGTCAGCGAGAACGCTGGTACAGAGAGGAATCGACCGTCTGTGTGATCAACAGCAGGGACAGCAACAACCACCGAGGCGGCACAGGTCGACTGCGCGGCGACGGGTGAGCATCAGCTCGTGGTTGGCGTACACGTGGTGCAGCGTACCTGGTTTTTCAGGATTTGGGGTGCCCGGATTCGAGGAGGGGGGCGAGGGCCGCCTCGAGGTCCGCGGCCGACGGCACGCCCGAGATGCGGAAGCGTTCGGTCAGTTCGCCGTCGAGGATGAACGTGGTCGGCAGCGACAGGACGCCGAGAGTCTTTGCCAGGGAAGGATTCTCGTCGATATCCAGTTCGATTTCGGTGGCCGCGTGGCGCCCCGAGTCGTCGGCGACGCCCGCGTCGAGCTTGGTGAGGACCTGCCCGATCACCCGCCGCACCGCGGCGCACGGGCCGCACCAGTCCGCGGAGAAGTGGAGCACGATCGGTCGCCCGGTTGCGGTGACCCCGGCCTCCGCGAGGCGAGTGAGACGCTCGTCGTCGACCGCCGCGGTCGGAACCGGAGCGGACGCCCGGACCTTGCCCGAGCGGCTGCGCAGGGCGAGTCCGACCGTGAGGGTGGCGACCAGCGCGACGGCCAGGATGAGGAGAGCGGTCACAGCTGCGCCTGCAATTCGTCCAGGTTGATGACCAGGTTGTCGCCCGATCCTTCGATCACGATCCGCGAGCCCTCGGCGTACACGTCGGTGGGCATGACCCCGAACGGGAGCGCCTGCGGGTCGATCGTCTTCGTGAAGAGGTCGAGCACACCCTGCCGCAGCGGCGTGGGCACCGTGAAGTCGGCCTCGCCCTCGGGACCGAAGTAGAAATCGGTCGCGACGATCATCAACTGCTCACCGCGCAGCACCAGGTCGGCCTGCACGCTCACCGTCTTCTGCAGCGGACCCACCGGCACGGTTCCGGTGAACACGATGCCGCCGGTGGTCGGGGATCCGGATCCGCCGGACCCGCCGGTGCCGTCCGACTTGTCGGCCGGCGGCGCGGAAACCTGCAGGTCGGGGATGCCGAGGAACTTGCCCAGGTCGGTGGCGTCGATCATCAACCGGCCCTCGAGATGCTCGACGGGAACCTCGTGGACGGAGCCGTCCAGCAGCGACGACGCCGGAACCGACACGCCGTTCAGCGTCGCCTCGATCGTCACATCACCGATCATGTCCTGCGGCACCTGTCCGGCGCGGACCTCGATGTTGTCGTACTTGCCGTTCCAGGCCTGGGTCAGGAACGGGAAGCCGTGGATGGTGACCTCGGGGTCGGCCGGCAACGAGCCGCCCTCGCGCAGGGCACGCGAGACGCGGTATTCGGAATAGGCGGCGGCGCCGAAGTCGACGACGACGGCGAGTCCGACGAGGCACACCAGTCCGATGATCAGTTTCCGCACCACACCATTCTTACCGGCGCTGCCAGGGACCGGTGCGGCGGTAAGGTGCGATCTCGCGCTAATCTGTGCGCGAACAAGAACGTCGGTCCACTCGGTGTCGGCCCTTCGCCGGCATTCGCGGCGCAAGAGAGGGAGGTTGAGTGGAGCTGCTGCTTCTGACCTCCGACCCCAATCCGGAGACGGTGCTGCCGTCGTTGGCGTTGCTGGCGCATTCCGTGCGCCCGGCACCGACGGAAGTGTCATCCCTGCTCGAGGCAGGGTCCGCGGATGTGGCGCTCGTCGACGCGCGCACCGATCTCGCGGCTGCCCGCGGCCTGTGCCGGCTGCTCGGCAGTACCGGGTCCGCGGTCCCGGTCGTCGCGGTGCTCACCGAGGGCGGTCTGGTCGCGGTGAACTCGGACTGGGGCCTGGACGACATCCTGCTCCCGACGACGGGGCCGGCCGAACTCGATGCGCGACTGCGGCTGTTGGTCGGCCGCAACGGCGGCGTGGCCAGTCCGGAATCGGCGGGCAAGATCACGCTCGGTGAGCTGGTGATCGACGAGGGGACGTACACCGCACGACTGCGGGGTCGTCCCCTCGATCTGACTTACAAGGAGTTCGAACTCCTCAAATACCTGGCACAGCACGCCGGACGGGTGTTCACCCGCGCGCAGCTGCTGCAGGAGGTGTGGGGCTACGACTTCTTCGGCGGCACCCGCACCGTGGACGTCCACGTACGACGGCTGCGCGCCAAGCTCGGCTCGGAGTACGAGTCGCTCATCGGGACGGTCCGCAACGTCGGCTACAAGGCGGTGCGCCCGGTGCGCCCGACGGGCCGCTCCGGCGGTGCCGTCGAACCCGACGAGACGGACTCGGACGACCCGGACCTGACACCCACCAACGGATCGGCGTATTAGATGGACACGCAGCAGCTCGACTGGATCGATTCACCGCCGGTCGAGGCCGTTCACGGCGTCATCGCGCGGGCCGCGACGGCCGACGGCACCGCTCCGGTATCCGAGCAGGCCGTGCACGCGGTGGCCGGGACCGGGGCCGCACGGCACCTCGTCTGCACCGCCGACGGCTCCGTCGTCGGTTACGCCCAGCTCGAGCCCGGCCACGGCGAGCACCCGGCCATGGCGGAGGTCGTCGTGGACCCGGAGTCGCGCGGGCTCGGGATCGGTACCCGGCTGGTGGCCGAAGTGCTGCGGGCCGGCGGCCCGGGGACCCGCGTGTGGGCGCACGGCAATCTGCCGGCGGCGTCCGCCGTCGCGCGTCGGCTCGGTCTCGTCGGGGCGCGTGAACTGCTCCAGCTGCGGCGATCTCTGACGACCCCCGAGCTTCCCGACGTCGTGGTGCCGGACGGCGTCATGCTGCGGACGTATCGGGGCCCCGAGGACGACGCGGAGCTGTTGCGGGTCAACGCCGCCGCGTTCGCGTGGCACCCGGAGCAGGGCTCGTGGACCCAGCGCGAGATCGACGAGCGTCGGGCCGAGCCGTGGTTCGACCCCGAGGGGCTGTTCCTCGCGTACCCGTCGGAGGACGCGGCCGGGGACTCGAACCATCTCCTCGGATTCCACTGGACCAAGGTGCACGCGCCGGAGAACGGCAACCCCGCGCTCGGGGAGGTGTACGTCGTCGGGATCGACGCCGACGCGCAGGGTCGCGGTCTCGGTCGCGTTCTCACGCTCGCGGGCCTGCACCATCTGCGCGACCGTGGGCTCGGCACCGTGCTGCTGTACGTCGAGGGCGACAACACCACTGCTCTGCACACGTACGAACGGCTCGGGTTCGAGCGGTTCCACGTCGACGTCGCCTACGCCGCCGGGGACTGATCGGGCCCATTCCGGCCTGTGTGATCCACGCCTCCGAAGATTTCTGCTGGGAGTTCATCTTCCGTTCACCGAACGGGGTCCAGTTGGCTACCGGGCGCCCCTAGCTTTCTGGCTTGGGTGGCAGATGGCCGCCCGGCGCGATCCGGTCCGGAGCCGCGCCTCCCATGCCGCCCGACCACGGGCGAGACGCTAGAACAGCGGAGGACAAGGGTGAATCTCGAGCGTAAAGGCGCACTGCTCGGAGTGGTGGCCGTCGGAGCCGTGACTGCCATGTCCCTCACGGCATGCGGCAGCGACAACAACGCCGCATCCACGACCGTCGACACGTCGGCTTCGACCGCGTCGTGCGAGGGCAAGGACAAGCTCTCCGGCGCCGGTTCGTCCGCCCAGAAGAACGCGATGGACGAGTTCACCTCGACCTACATCGCGGCGTGCCAGCAGAAGAGCAAGTCCGTCAACGTCGCCTACAACCCCAGCGGCTCGGGTGACGGACGCACGCAGTTCATCGCGAACCAGATCGACTTCGCCGGCTCCGACTCGGCGATCAAGGGTGACCAGGCCGAGCAGGCCAAGCAGCGCTGCGCCGGCAACGACGCGTGGAACCTGCCGCTCGTGTTCGGCCCCGTCGCGATCGCGTACAACCTCGACGGCGTCGACGACCTGGTGCTGAACGGCGAGACCACCGCGAAGATCTTCAACGGTGGCATCACCAAGTGGAACGACCCCGCCATCGCGGCACTCAACCCCGGTGTCTCGCTGCCGGACGAGAAGATCAGCCCGATCGTGCGTTCGGACTCGTCCGGCACGAGCGACAACTTCCAGCAGTACCTCGAGGCGTCGTCCAACGGGGCGTGGACCCAGGGTGCCGGTTCGGACTTCAAGGGTGGCGTCGGCGAGGGCGCGAAGGGCTCGGCCGGTGTCGCGCAGGCCGTCGCGTCCGCGCCCGGATCGATCACCTACGTCGAGAAGTCGTTCGCGGATCAGCAGAAGCTGCCGGCCGCGCAGATCGACACGGGTGCCGGCCCGGTGAAGCTGACGCAGGAGACGGCGTCCAAGGCCATCGCGAACGCGTCCTTCAAGGGCTCGGGCACCGGTGACCTCACCCTCGACCTCAAGTCGATCTACGGCACCAAGGAGGCCGGCGCCTACCCGCTGGTCCTGGCGACCTACGAGATCGTCTGCTCCAAGGGCTACGACGCCGCCACCGCCGCCGCGGTGAAGTCGTTCCTGACCAGCGCCGCGAACGAGGGCCAGCAGACGCTCGCCGACCAGGGCTACGTGCCGCTGCCGGAGTCGTTCCGCGCCAAGATCAACGAATCGATCTCGGCGATCGCCTGATCGGAACCATCGCCACTCGGACCGCCCATCTATATTCAGACAGAGAATGTGAGCGCAGATGACTGACGCGAGCACACGGTCGACACCACGCGCCTCCGGCCCCGCGGACGGCGGGGCCGGGGTGGGCGGTCCGAATGGCATTCCGGAGGCCCCGATCACTTCCCCACAGGAAACGAAGAGCAAGACGGTCACCCGTCCGGCGGACCGGATCTTCGGCTCGCTGGCGTCCGGGTCCGCGGTCTTCATCACGCTGCTCGTCGCGGCCGTCGGTATCTTCCTGATCTGGCGCGCGGTCCCGGCGTTGCAGCGCAATGAGGCCAACTTCCTCACCAGTCGGGTGTGGGACACCACCGACATCGACAACATGGCGTTCGGTGTGCTGGACCTGTTCATCACGACGGTGAAGGTCTCGGTGTTCGCGCTGATCCTCGCGATGCCCGTCGCGTTGGGTATCGCGATCTTCCTCACCGAGTACGCCCCCAAGCGGCTGGCACGCCCACTCGCCTACGTCATCGATCTGCTGGCCGCGGTGCCGTCGATCGTCTACGGCCTGTGGGGTCTGCTGGTGTTCGCGCCCGCCGCCGCGCCGGTCGCGATGTGGCTCAACGAACATCTCGGCTGGATCCCGTTCTTCTCGGACGGCACCGGTTCGATCCGCGGCGGTGGCACCGTCTTCACGGCGGGCATCGTCCTGGCGGTGATGATCCTGCCGGTCATCACCGCGGTCACCCGCGAGGTGTTCGCGCAGACCCCCAAGGCCCACGTCGAGGCCGCGCTCGCGCTCGGCGCAACGCGCTGGGAAGTGGTGCGCACCACAGTCATTCCGTTCGGCAAGTCCGGCTACATCAGCGGTTCGATGCTCGGTCTCGGTCGCGCGCTCGGCGAGACGATGGCGCTCTACATGATCCTGCGGACCACGTCGGCGCCGGCCTCGTGGCTCTCGCTCAACGATTCCGGATCGACGATCGCGTCGAAGATCGCGCTCGGATACGCCGAATTCAACAACGACATCCAGGCGGGCGCCTACATCGCCGCCGGCCTGGTCCTCTTCGTGCTCACCTTCGTGGTCAACGCGGCCGCACGCGCCGCGATCGCCGGAAAGCGGGACTGACCGATGACCAGCGTTCTCGACAAGCCGATCAAGGCGCCCGCGTTCCAGGGCGTCGGGTTCCGCCGCCGGTTCACCGACCTCACCGCGACGGTGCTGGTCACCCTGTCCGTGCTCATCGCGCTGGTCCCGCTGGTGTGGGTGCTGTGGACGGTGATCGCCAAGGGCCTGCCGGCCATCACGTCGCAGACGTGGTTCACGCACTCGCTGAGTGGGCTCTCCGCGTCCGCCGAGGGCGGCGGCATCTACCACGCCCTCATCGGCACCCTGATGCAGGGCCTGGTGTGCGCCGTGCTCGCGGTTCCGCTCGGCCTGTTCGTCGCCGTCTACCTCGTCGAGTACGCCGGCAACTCGCGTCTCGGCAAGCTCACGACCTTCATGGTCGACATCCTCTCGGGTGTCCCGTCGATCGTGGCCGCGCTGTTCATCTATGCGCTGTGGATCGCGACGTTCGGCTTCCCCAAGTCGGCCTTCGCGGTCTCGCTCGCCCTGGTCCTGCTGATGGTCCCGGTCGTCGTCCGCAGCACGGAGGAGATGCTGCGGATCGTGCCGAACGACCTGCGCGAGGCGTCGTACGCGCTGGGCGTGCCGAAGTGGAAGACCATCGCGCGCATCGTCGTTCCCACCGCGCTGCCCGGCATCATCACCGGCGTCATGCTCGCCCTGGCCCGCGTGCTCGGCGAGACCGCACCGTTGCTGATCCTGGTGGGCTACGCGCCGTTCATCAACTTCAACCTGTTCGGTGGAGAGATGGGCACGCTGCCCGGCGTGATGGTCGCGGAGATGAACAATCCGACCGACGCCGGTTCCAACCGGATCTGGGGTGCGGCGCTGACGCTCATCCTGCTGATCGCGATCCTCAACATCGTCGCGAAGGTGATCGGTCACTTCACCACGGTGCGCAACAAGTGAGCACCGAACGCGCGGCGATCCACGCAATCACCGCACACCCCGAACCTCGCAAGCAGATACTCGAGCTGACGCTCACACCAGTAGGGAGCCGTTGAATGGCCAAGCGTCTGGATCTCAAGGACGTCAACATCTACTACGGCAAGTTCCACGCCGTCGCCGATGTCGGGCTGTCGGTGCCCCCGCGCAGCGTCACCGCGTTCATCGGCCCCTCGGGCTGCGGCAAGTCCACGGTGCTGCGGTCGCTCAACCGCATGCACGAGGTGACGCCGGGTGCCCGGGTGGAGGGCTCGGTTCTCCTCGACGGCGAGGACATCTACGGCTCGAACGTCGACCCGGTCGGCGTCCGCAAGACCATCGGCATGGTGTTCCAGCGGCCCAACCCGTTCCCCACGATGTCCATCCGCGACAACGTCGTGGCCGGGCTCAAGCTCCAGGGCGTGCGGGACAGGAAGAAGCTCGACGAGATCGCCGAGCAGTCGCTGCGCGGCGCGAACCTCTGGAACGAGGTCAAGGATCGCCTCGACAAGCCGGGCGGCGGCCTGTCGGGCGGTCAGCAGCAGCGTCTGTGCATCGCCCGCGCGATCGCGGTCTCGCCGGACGTGCTGCTCATGGACGAGCCGTGCTCGGCGCTGGACCCCATCTCCACGCTCGCGATCGAGGACCTCATCACCGAGCTCAAGCAGGACTTCACGATCGTCATCGTCACGCACAACATGCAGCAGGCGGCGCGCGTGAGCGACCAGACGGCGTTCTTCAACCTCGAAGCCACCGGCAAGCCGGGTCGGCTCATCGAGATCGACGACACCGAGAAGATCTTCTCCAACCCCACGAAGAAGGCCACCGAAGACTACATCTCCGGCCGCTTCGGCTGATCCCGTCCCGGAACCCCTCCGGCTACGCTGGCTGCTCCGGCTGGAGGGAGGGGTGGGACGGTGTCGTCGAAGAGCGGGGTGGGACGGGTCGCGGCGCTCGGGTGCGCTGTCGTGATCATGGTCGTCGTGGGCCTGGTCTGGTGGGCGCCGTGGCGCGGGGGTGCCATCGTCGGCGCCGAACTACGGTCCTTCCCGACGGTCGACGGGTCCGCCCTCGACCCCACCCGGGCGCGGATAGTCGACGTCGTGCGAACCGAGTTCGACGCGCAGCCGTCCGGAACGAAGTACTCCGAGGGCGCCGAGGAATCGTGGTGTGCCGACTTCGTCAGTTGGACGCTGCGCGAGGTCGGGGAGCCCTTGTCGAACCCGAATTCGGGGTCGTGGCGGATTCCCGGGGTCTACACACTGCAGGAGTACTACGAATCGGTCGGGCGCTTCCGGCCTGTCGACTCGGGTTACGTCCCGCGGACCGGCGACGTCGCGTTGTACGCGCCGTCGAGCCCTTTCGGGCAGCACACCAACTTCGTGATCGACTACGACGCGGGCACCCTCACCACCGTCGGCGGTAACGAGGCCGACGCGATCAAGGTGCACCGCTTCGCGGTGGCGGACGTGCCGGAGCTCCTCGGCTACGGCGTGCTCTGAGCGGCAACAGGATTCGTCAGGCGGACGTCGACCACCAGCCCGTGGTGGTCGGAGCCGGCGATGTCGATGCGCTCCAGCCTGGTCGCGACCGCCCCCTTGGTGATCATCCGGTCGATGCCGATCAGCGCGGGGATCCGCCGACCGGCCGGCATCGTGGGCACCAGTCCGGCGCCCAGTTGGTCTGCGGCGTCGGCGTATCCGTCGGTGAGCAGCGCCCGGTACTGGCGCTGGGTGTAGCTTGCGTTGAAGTCCCCGCTCACGACGACGTTGTCGCGCACGGCGCTCGACTCGAACTCGGAGTGCAGTTTGCGTAGCTCGGCCGCCCACACGGGTGCGGGGAACAGGTAGGCGGGCGCGGGATGAACGGCGAACAGGACCAATGGTTCTCGCAGTCCGACGTCGAGGTCCGCGGACAGGTTGGCGGACAGGAAGCTGTCGAGATTGCGGGTGTTCGACAGCGGTAAGCGACTGTAGATCCCGCCGCCCTCCCCGCCGGGCCCGTACGACACCACGAACCGGTGCGGCAGGAGGTCGTCGAGTCCGGCCGCGTGCAGTCCCGCGATGGACTCGTCGGTGAGTTCCTGGACGGTGAGGACGTCGATGTCCCGGTCGCGGACGGTGCGCACCAGCGCCGACGGATCCGCCTGTCCCACTTTGATGTTGGCTTGCATGACGCGCACCGTCGGTCCCGTCGCGGTGTCGGGTGAGATGCCGGGGGCACCGGGAATGTAGAGCGGGCTGAGCATCCAGGCGCCCAGCGCGCAGACGACGAGGCACGCCGCCTCGGCGATCCACCGTTCGGCGAACGCGGCGACGACCGCGCCGACCATCGCGATCACCAGTAGTAGCGGTGTCTGCGCGGCCAGCAGGACGACGAAGCGGTTCTCCACGTTCACGATCGAGGCGACGAGGCCCGCGGCGCCCAGCCCACAGCAGGTCGCGGCGAATACTCCGGCCGTCGTCCGGGCCGTCCGGCTGTCGATCACCACTCGATCATGCCCGCTTCCGGACCGAGGGGCGCGGTCTCGTCGAGCGGGTAATTGACAGGTAGCTAGAGGTGTGTCAACCAGCTGATCGACAGGTGGCTGGACGGGTGTCAGCCACCTGATTGACAGGTGGCTGGGCGGGTGTCAAAAGAGCTAATTGACAGGTAGCCAGGCGGGCGTCAACCGGTGACTTGTTTCCCTGCCGGGCTGGTCTACCCGGACCTTCGTGTGATTGTCTGAATCGCCCAAACATTGCTCAAAGTTTGATTACGCTCGTGCAGCAAGCTGGACGGGACGCCGAGCGACGCCGAGGGGAACGGCGTAGCTGGACGGTCGCGACTTTGTCCGGATGTGCAGCGCCTATCGAGAAGGACATCACGTGAAACTGAAGAACCTTGCTCCGGCCATTGCCGCCCTCGCCGCCGTCGGCCTCGTCGCTTCGGGATGCAGTGACGACAGTTCCGCCGACCCGGCCCAGAATCCCGCGACCGGCGAGCCGATCAAGGTCGGTCAGATCCTCTCGATGCAGGCCGGCGGCCTGTCGGTAGCGAACATGGGTGCCGGCATGACCGCGTCGATCGAGGCGCTCAACAACCGCGGTGGTGTCTCCGGTCGCCCGCTCGAGCTGGTCCAGTGCGACTCGATGGGCGACCCCAACAAGGAGGTCGACTGCGCCAACAAGATGGTCAGCGAGGGCGTGACCGCCACGCTCGCGGACTTCACGGTGGCCTCGCCGGAGTCGGTGTCGCAGATCCTCACGACGGCCGGCATCCCGCGGATCGGCATGAACCCGATGAACATGGCCGACTTCACCTCGCCCAACGTGTTCACCCCGTTCTCGGGTTCGCTGCTCACGCTGTACGCCAACGTCGACGCGCTGGTCGCGCAGGGTAAGACCAAGCTGTCGCTGATGCGTCCGGACGTCCCGGTCGCCGCGATGCTCAGCCAGATGCTCGCCCCGGCCGTGCAGGCGAAGGGCGCCGAGATCGTCAACGAGGTGGCGGTGGGCCCCGGCGCCACCGACTACACCCAGTTCGTCGCCGCGGCCGAACGCAACGGTGCGCAGGGCGTGCTGATGGCGTTGACGGCCACCGAGTCCAACCAGGTCGCGGACGCATTCGAGCAGCTCGGCTCGAAGCTGTCCTTCGCCATGCCCGCCACCAACTTCACGCAGGCCGACCTGCAGAACCTGGGCACCTTCGCCACCTCGTCGATCTACACCAGTCCGGTCCCGGCGCCGTCGTCGAGCACCGACGATTTCCCGGGTCTGGTTCCGTTCCTCGACGACATGTCCGCGTCGGACCAGGAGGACCTGGCACGCGAGAACCTCAACGGCACCGAGATCTTCTCGTGGCTGTCGGTCCGCGCTTTCGGTGAGGTCGCCAAGACTCTCGGCACCATCGACGCACCGTCGGTCATGCAGGGCTTCCAGAACGCCAAGGACATCGACATGGCCGGACTGGTGCCCGCGTGGACGCCGAACGCCGTGGAGCCGTTCGGCATCTTCCAGCGCGTGTCGAACTCGATGATGTACAAGATGTCGTTCGACGGCGACGTCGTGGTGACCGATCCGAACATGTTCGACCTGCGCACCCAGTAGTAGTCCCGTCGATGCGGGGTCCGGCTCCGTCAGCCGGACCCCGCTTCGGTCTCCCCGGAGGTTTGCATGACGGAACTACTGCAGTTCGCCATTCTCGGTCTCGGTGCCGGATCGGCGTATGCGCTGCTCGCTCAAGGCGTCGTCCTCGTCTACCGAGGTTCCGGCGTGGTCAACTTCGCCCAGGGCGCGATCGCGATGGTCGCGGCCTACGTCTGCCTGGAAACCCTCCAGCGCAAGCAACATTGGTCGCTCTGGCCCGCGTTCGTGGTGGCTGTCCTGGTGGCCGCCGCGATCGGATTCCTGTTCCAGCAGCTCGTGTTGCGCTGGTTGGCGACGGCAGCGCCGATCGTCCGGCTCGCTGCCACGCTCGGTCTGCTCGTGATCCTGCAGGCCGGAGTCCAGCAGTACTACGGATCGAAGTCGATTCGGGTGCGCGCCTTCCTGCCGAACGACGCCTACCACTGGGGCGGCATCGTCGTGCAGCAGGACCGCTTGATCCTGTTGGGGATCGCAGTGGTGACGACGGCGGTGCTGTGGGCGGCGACCCGTTTCACGCGGGTCGGCCTGGCGATCACCGCGGCGGCCGAGAACGAGCGTGCCACAGCGGCTCTGGGATGGTCGCCGCAGCGACTGGCGTCGTTGACGTGGACGGTCGGTGGCGGCCTCGCGGGCGCGGCCGGCGTCCTCGTCGCGCCGCTCACGGGGTTGACGCCCAACGCGTTCGTCGTCATCGTCACCGTCTCGGCCCTCGCCGCGGCGCTGCTGGGCGGCTTCCGCTCCTTCCCGCTCACCCTGCTCGGCGGACTGCTACTGGGCGTGGGGGAGAGCGTGGTGGTGCTCTACCAGGACGACATTCGTGACCTGCTGGGGATGGAGACGCTCACCGGCATCAACCGTGCGGTCCCCTTCCTGGTGATCCTGGTCGTGCTCGTCGTGCGTGGTAAAGGCTTGCCGCTGCGCAGCCACGTCGCCGACCGACTCCCTCGGTTGGGCACCGGCCGCATCGACTGGCCACTGCTCGCCGTCGCGGTCGCCGTGGTCGCGGTGGTGGTGCTCGTGTCCGGTGGCGACTGGCTCCGATCCTTGACCGCCACGCTCGCCGCGGCGGTGTTCCTGCTCTCGATCGTGGTCCTGACCGGATTCGCGGGTCAGCTGTCGTTGGCGCAGTACACCGTCGGTGGACTCGGCGCCCTGGTCTCCGCCCGGCTCATCGGGCAGGCCGGCTGGCCGTTGATCCCGGCCGCGCTCGTGAGCGTCGTCGGGGTGACCGTGGTGGGTGTGCTGTTCGCGTTGCCCGCACTGCGCACCCGTGGCGTGAACCTGGCCGTCGTCACACTCGGTCTCGGATTCACGGTGCAGGAGATGGTGTTCAACAACCCCACCTTCACCGGCGACAAGGTGCAGGGCGCGGTGCGGATCGACGAGGTGAGCCTGCTGGGCTTCGACGTCTCGGCGACCAACCACCCGGAACGCTGGGCGTTGCTGTGCCTCGTGGTACTCGTGGTGAGTGCGTTGATGGTGGCGAACCTGCGACGATCCCGCACCGGCCGACGCTTGATCGCGGTGCGGACCAACGAGCGGGCCGCCGCGTCGTTGGGTATCAGCGTGTTCGCGGTCAAGCTCTACGCTTTCGCCGTCGCCGCGGGACTCGCTGCGGTTGCGGGAATCCTGTTGGGATTGCGCAACATTGCGGTCACCTACTTCGAGTTCAACGTCTTCTCGTCGATCAACGCCGTCGTCCAGGCCGTCACGGGCGGTCTGGGATTCGTCATCGGCGCGGTGGCCGGTGCCCTGCTGGCACCCGGCGCGCTACTCAGCCGACTCATGGAGAGCGGTGAGGCAACCGGCGTGATCTCGACGCTGATCGGTGGCGTCGTGTTGATCGTGATCCTCCTGACGAACCAGAACGGCCTCGCGGACATGCTGTCTCGGCTGGGCGGCGCGCTGAGGCGTCGCCTGCGTCCGAACCGACCGCACCGTCACCGCCGCGCACACGAACTGTCGCCCGTGCGGGACTTCGACCTCGATCCGGTGCCTGCGCTCGCTCTGTCGGTGCGAGACCTCACCGTGCGGTTCGGTGGTGTGACGGCGGTCGACGGCGTGTGTCTGGATGTGGAACCCGGTCAGGTGGTGGGGCTCATCGGCCCCAACGGTGCCGGTAAGACGACCGTGATCGACGCCGTGACGGGGTTCGTCACCCCGGCGAATGGCCAGGTGCTGCTGGGCGACGACGACGTGGTCGGATGGAGTGCAGCACGACGGTCTCGAGCGGGCCTGCGGCGGTCGTTCCAGTCGCTCGAACTGTTCGAGGACGTCACGGTTGCCGAGAACATCCACGCCGGCGCGGACGACGCGGGTTGGCAGACGTGGGTGACCGACCTGATCCGCCCGGGACGACATCCGTTCTCGCCGACAGCGTCTGCCGCGGTGGCCGACTTCGAGCTTTCCCCGGATCTCGATGCATTTCCGAGTGAATTGTCCTACGGCAGACGGCGACTCGTCGGCATCGCCAGGACCGTCGCGTCGGGGCCGTCGGTGGTGTTGTTGGACGAGCCTGCGGCGGGCCTGGACGAGGTGGAGAGCCGCGAACTGGCGGACGGCATCCGGATGCTCGCGGATCGACGTCGCGCGGGTGTGCTGCTGATCGAGCACGACATGGACCTGGTGATGTCCGCGTGCGACCGGGTCGTGGTCCTCGAGGCCGGCCGTGTCATCGCCGACGGGACGCCGCAGGAGGTGGCCGCCGACGAGCGCGTGCAGGCGGCCTACCTGGGAACGCACGCCGACAGTGCAACGACGGAGGTGACGACGTGACGACGACCGTGCAGACAGCGATCGAGAATCGGACGACAGTCCTCGAATACGACGGCGTGAGTGCCGGATACGGTGGGGCCGCGGTGTGCCGGGACCTGAACCTGACGGTCCGCGCGGGCGAGGTGGTCGCACTGATCGGTGCCAACGGCGCCGGGAAGTCCACGACGATGCTCACGGCTGCGGGCGAGCTGGCGCCGATTTCCGGGACCGTCCGAGTGCTCGATCAGACGAAGCGGATGTCGTTGGCGCAGTTGTCGAAACGCGGCCTGAGCTATGTCACCGAGGAGCGTTCGGTGATCATGGGGCTGACTACCGCGGAGAATCTGCGACTGGCCGGGGTTTCCGCGGACGCCGCGTGCGCGATCTTCCCGGAGCTGCGCCGTCTGTTGCGCCGGCAGGCGGGCCTGCTGTCGGGCGGAGAGCAGCAGATGCTCACGCTCGCCCGCGCCTTGGCCCGCAAACCGAAACTGCTCCTGGCCGACGAGCTCTCGCTGGGCCTGGCGCCGCAGATCGTGGCGCGTTTGCTCGCCGTCGTGCGGGACGCTGCGACCACCGAGGGTGTCGGGGTGTTGCTGGTGGAGCAGCACGTCCGCCAGGTGCTCGAGGTGGCCGATCGGGTCTACGTCATGCGTCGCGGGCGGGTCATCCTCGAGGGCCCGGCGGCCGACATCGCGGCCGATCTCGACGCCGTCCAGCGCGCGTACCTGTCCGGTGAGGGCGCCTGACACCTCGCCGGGAAGGCCGAGCACCGGGGGCGCGTACGCCCCCGGTGCGGCTCTACAGTTCGGGGTAGGTGGTCAGGTCGTCGGCGTCGCTGCGCGGTTCCTCGGGCATCTTGCCGGTGACGAGGAAGATGACCCGGCGCGCGACCTCGACGGTGTGGTCGGCGAAGCGCTCGTAGAAGCGGCCCAGCAGGGTCACGTCGACGGCGGCGGCGACACCGTGCTGCCACTCGCGGTCCATGAGGACGCTGAACAGGTGCCGGTGCAGGTCGTCCATCGCGTCGTCTTCTTCGCGGAGCTTGGCGGCACGCTCGGGGTCCCTGGTCTCGAGCACCTCCCTCGCGCCGGCACCGAGCGAGACGGCGATGCGGCCCATCTCGGCGAAGTAGCCGTTGACCTCTTCCGGGAGGACGTGGTTGGGGTGGCGGCGGCGCGTGATCTTGGCGACGTGCAGCGCGAGCGCACCCATGCGGTCGATGTCGGAGACGATCTGGATGCCGCTGACGACGGAGCGCAGGTCGCCCGCGACCGGGGCCTGCAGCGCGAGCAATGCGAACGCCCGCTCCTCGGCGACGACGCTGAGCTCGGTGATCTTCTCGTGCTCGCCGATCACTTGCTCGGCCAGCTCGAGATCGGCATGGAGGAGCGACTGGGTGGCCTTTTCCATGGCCGCCCCGGCCAAGCCCGCCATCTCGCCGAGGAGATCCGCGAGCTCGGTCATCTGTTCGTTGTAAGCGACGCGCATGAGGTCACAGCCTACGGCGTGGCGGAAACCAAGTCACCACGGTCAGGTGAACGGCGGGTGAATGCCCGGCGCAGTTCAGGGCTTCGCGCAAGGATTGTCGGTCGCGTTCGTCACTGCGAGGTCCGCGGGCAGCTCGACATCCTCGGCCTCACCGATCCGGGCGGAGCTGACGTCGAGTGGCGAACCGGCCACGGCAGGGGCCGTCAGCGTGCGGTCGAATGCGCTGCCGAGGACCACCTCGACGATGGTGCCGAGCCCGGACGTCTGCTCGAGCACCGCCCCGGGAATCGACGACGCCACGGTCGCGGCCTCCGCCTCGAGCCCGGGGGAGAACCGCACGATGGTCTGGCTGCTGGTGCCGCTGTAGTTGCCGACGCTGTAGATCTGGAACCCGTAGGCGGCGAACTGGTCGGCGGTGGTGGCGGCCAGCCCGGACACGCCCGAGCCGTTGGACACTTGCACGCTCACCTCCTCCGGGCTCACCGCGAGCTGGCTCGGTGCCGGCGGCGGGGGCGTCGTCGACGTGTCCTTCGGGTCGTCGGTCCGCTTCTCGCCCGGCAGGGGCTCGTCGTCGATGATCGCCCGGAAGATGTCCTTGATGTCGTCGAGGCGGGGGATCTCGTTGCCCCAGTCGTTGGTGCCGGCCGTCGGGACGGTGATGAACGTGACGGCGCCGGCGTCGACGTTGCGAAGCGACTGACCGAGGGTGATCAGCGACTTGGTGTCGATGTTCTCGACGAACGTGGACTGGGTGAACGCGTTGATGAAGCTGTTGAGCTTGCCCGGATCGAACAGCACCTTGCTCGACATCGCCTCGCGGAGCAGCGCCGACAGGAACAACTGCTGCCGTTTGATCCGGCCGTAGTCGCCGTTGCCCTCCGCCTCCACGTGGCGGGCACGCACGTAGTCGAGTGCCTTCTTGCCGTCGAGGGTCTGGGTGCCGGCGGTCGGCAGGATCGTGCCGAGTTCGCCGTCGACCAGGGGCTGCGGGACGCACACCTCGACGCCACCCACGCCGTTGACCATGCTCTCGAAGCCGGCGAAGTCCATGCCGACGAAGTGGCGGATCTTCACGCCCGAGATCTTCTGGATGACCTTCACCAGGCACTTCGGTCCGCCCAGCGCATAGGTGGCGTTGAGCTTGTCGCCGTCGGCGGCCGGATACGTCTCGTCGGTGTAGGTGCCGGTCTGGTTGTCCCAGCCCTGGCACTCGGGGCGCTCCACGTCGAGGTCTCGCGGGAAGGAGACCGCGACGACGCGGCTCCGGTCGGCGGGTACGTGCACGAGCATGACGGTGTCCGACCGGGCGCCCTCGGCATCCTCGACTGTGCCCGCCCCGACCGCGCCGGATGCGCCGGCACGCGTGTCGGTGCCGACGATCAGATACGTCTCGTCGCCGGTCTGGCCGCCGGGGTCGATGATGTCGGCGGAGTCGGTGTCGAGCGCGGCGATCTGCGCGAAGCGGCCCTCGGTCGTACGCAGGTAGCCCCACACGCCGCCGGTCACGACCAGTGCCATCACCGCGATGAATGCGACCGTGGAGCGCCCGAGCATCAGCAGCTTGCGGCGTTTGCGGTCCTTGCTGGCCGCCAGTCGGGTCTGGTTGGGGCTGCCGACGGCCTGCGGCGACGCGGTGGTCGCCTCTTCCACCCAGTCCGGGTTGCCGGGTTCGTCGTCGTCGTAGTCGTCGTCGTAGCGGTCGTCGGTGACGGCCGGAATGATCTCGGTGGCCGCGTCGGGCCCGGTCGAGGGTGGCCCGGAAGGCTCGTACCCGTACCTGTAGTCGTACTGAGGCTCGTAGTCGGGCTCGTCCGAGTGTTCGCTCCGGCCGACCGCGGGCGGCACCGGCCGGCCCATCTTCTGCATCAGTTCGGCGACGGACAGGCGTTCGCTGGTGTCGATGGGCTCGGGTTCGGACTCGTGGCGGCCGCGTCGTGCCTGTTCCTCGCGGTATCGACGATCGGCTAGCGGGCGCTCCCAGGGGGCTCGGCCGTCCGGCGCGGAGTGGCCGGGATTGCGCTCGTCACCCACCGATTGGCCCTGACCTCTCCGCCTCCAAATAAGTACCGTCGCACGACGACGTCGCAATGATACTTATCTGTGACCCTGGCGGCATCAGACTGCGCGCTGTAGAAGTGTTGTCGCACTTCACGCGGTGACGTGTCGCGGGTCACCGTGTGGTGTGCCACCGCTGCGGGTCGCATTCGAGCGCGGCGCGGTCCCAGTCCGCGTTCCGGGCCTCGGCCTCGTAGGTGGACTGCAGGAAGCGCTGCAGGGTCGCGTCGGGATCGGCGGCCGTTCGGACGGCCTCGTAAGGGAGTAGGAACTGCCGGAACTCGGCGCTGTAGAACGCCTGTTCGGGCTCGACCGGGTGGGTCGAGAAGCCGTCCGGCTCGGGGTAGGCGTACGCGTAGAAGGCGCCCTCCGTGCCGCCTCCCGGCCAGAACCCGCAGCTCGACAGCTCGTGCGAGTAGCCCTCGACCATCACCCAGTCGCCGCAGTTCGGGGCGCCGCCCGGGTGCTCGGGCGCTGTCCGGCCCGAGAAGCGGGTGCAGGCCAGATCGAACGACCCCCAGAAGAAGTGGACCGGGCTGACCTTGCCGATGAAGCGGGACCGGAACTCGTGCAGGCCGCGGTCGGCCTGGATGAGCTGCTTCCAGAACAGGCTGGCGGCGGACGGGTCGTACGACGCGTGGACGGTGTCCTCGGCGAACGGGATCGCGGTGGCCACCTCGTTCGGCGTCGGCTCGATGTGCGTCTCGATGCCCAGTTCGTCGAGGGACTTCATGATCCGCTCGTAGAAGTCGGCGACCGGCATCGGCTCGAGCGGGAACTCCCGGTGCGCGCCGTTGCTGTCGCGGATCGTCAGTCGGTGGGCGGACAGGTCGAACTCGATGTCGAAGACGCGGGTGCGGTACGGGATCGCCGACGTGGTCAGCCCCCGCGCGCTCACGTAGAACGGCACCTGCCACCAGTGGTTGACCAGCGGTGCATGGGCCAGGCGCACCTTCCCGACGACCTGCGTCCACATGTGCAGGGTGTCGCGGGTGGGTTCCCAATCGGCGACCCTCAGCGCGGGCCAGGCGTTCGAATCGGCTGGTGAAGCGGCCACGACGTCTCCCTCCGGAAGAATCCTCGAGGAACTGCAGGCTTCTTCGGAGTCTAGGCGCGGGCCGCGGTGGGCCAGACGCTATCCGCCGGAATGCATGATGTCCGCGCCGGCCGGCACGAGGGTGTCCTCGGGGTCGTCGAGCCATCCGTCGGGCAGTGCGACCGTGCCCGGCGAGCCCTGGCGGCCGCGCGGGCCCTCGGCGTCCTTGGGGAACGGCACCGACGGATCGAGCTGGCCGAGGAAGCCCTCGAGTTCGGCCAGCGACGACACCCGGGCCATGCCGTTGCGCAGTTCGGAACCCGCGGGGAAGCCGCGCATGTACCACGCGATGTGCTTGCGCATCTCCCGCATGCCCTTGTCCTCGCCGTGATGGTCGGCGAGGAGGCGGCCGTGCCGCATCATGATCGCGGCGACCTCGCCGAGATTCGGCGGGACCGGCATCTCGGTGCCGTTGAGGGCGGCGCTGAGCTCGGCGAACAGCCACGGCCGGCCCAGGCACCCGCGTCCGACGACCACGCCGTCGCAGCCGGTCTCCGACATCATCTTCTCGGCGTCCTCGGCGGCGAAGATGTCGCCGTTGCCGAGCACCGGGATGTCGGTGACGTGCTCCTTGAGGCGCGCGATCTCGGACCAGTCGGCCTGTCCGGAGTAGCGCTGGGAGGCGGTGCGGCCGTGCAGCGCGACGGCGGCGGCGCCCTCGGCCGCGGCGATGCGTCCGGCGTCGAGGTGGGTGTGGTGGTCGGCGTCGATGCCGATGCGCATCTTGACGGTGACCGGGATGTCCGTGCCCTCGGTCGCCTTGACCGCGGCGGCGACGATCTGCCCGAACAGCCGGCGCTTGTACGGCAGGGCCGACCCGCCGCCCTTGCGGGTGACCTTGGGGACCGGGCAGCCGAAGTTCATGTCGATGTGGTCCGCGAGGTCCTCGTCGACGATCATCTTCGCGGCGGCGTACGTGACCTCGGGGTCGACGGTGTACAGCTGCAGCGAGCGCGGCGTCTCGGTCGGTCCGAAGGTGGTCATGTGCATCGTCACCGGGTGGCGCTCGACCAGGGCGCGGGCCGTCACCATCTCGCACACGTACAGGCCCGACGTGCTGCCGGCGCGCTCGAGTTCCAGTTCGCGGCACAGCGTGCGGAACGCGACGTTCGTGATGCCCGCCATGGGGGCCAGCACGACGGGGCTGCCCAGCTCGAGCGAACCGATGCGAAGGGGTGACATGAAGACCTCGGGATAATTCTTCGGGAGAAAAGACTGTGCCCGGTACCGAATCCGGTACCGGGCACAGGATAGCCGCAACGGGCCAGGTGGTGACCCGTCAGGAGGCCTTCTCGGCGCGCGCGGCGTCCCGCGCGAGCGCGCGGTCGCGCATCTCCTCGAACTTGGTGGCCTGCTTCTCGAGGGTCTCGAGGAAGGCCGCGAGCTCCTCGCGGGTGTCCTCGCCGCGGGCGGTGAAGTCGGTGCGGTCGAAGACGTTCCACTTGCGCAGCACCGGCATCACCACCTCTTCGAGGTGCTGGCGCAGGTCGTAGATGCCGTGCTTGGCCATCAGCACACCGTTGCGCCGGAAGTTCGGCATCCCGGCGCCGGGCATCTCGAAGTTCTTGATGATGTCGGTCACGGCCTTGAGCGTCTGGTCCGGCG
This sequence comes from Prescottella agglutinans, assembly GCF_004011865.1. Classification (GTDB taxonomy): domain Bacteria; phylum Actinomycetota; class Actinomycetes; order Mycobacteriales; family Mycobacteriaceae; genus Prescottella; species Prescottella agglutinans. The sequence goes on from NZ_RKLP01000012.1 coordinate 102,228, forward strand.
CGATGTCCATCGCGGCGCCGCAGATGTTCCGGTAGAAGATCATGTGCAGGTTCTCGTCGGCGGCGATGCGCTGGAGCATCTTGTCGGCGATCGGGTCCTGGCACGCCTTGCCGGTGTTGCGGTGCGAGACGCGGGTCGCGAGTTCCTGGAACGTCACGTACGACACGGAGTGCAGCAGGCCGACGCTGTCGCCGGCGGGGGAGCTGTAGCCGTTCGTCATGTGGATCATGCGGGCGTTCTCGAGTTCGACCGGGTCGACGCCGCGGGTGACGACGAGGTAGTCGCGCATCACGATGCCGTGGCGGTTCTCCTCGGCCGTCCAGCGGCCCACCCAGGTGCCCCACGCGCCGTCGCGGGAGAAGTTCTCGGCGATCTCCCGGTGGTACGACGGCAGGTTGTCCTCCGTGAGGAGGTTGGTGATCATCGCGGCCTTCGCGACCTCGTCGAGCCGGGACTGCTCGGGATCCCAGTCCTCTCCGCCCATCGCGGCGAAGTTGCGGCCCTCGTCCCACGGGACGTAGTCGTGCGGATGCCAGTCCTTGGCCATGGAGAGATGTCGGTTCACGTTCTCTTCCGCAACAGGCTGCAACTCCTGCAGCAGCTCGAGCTGAGTGAGATCCCTCGACATCGGTTTCTGCCTCCATGAAAGTCGGTGACGCTGAATGACGTTGACGTGCGCTTCAGACCGTGCTGCGAACCTACGCTACCGTAGGTTTGCAGATCGAGGGGAGGCTTCGGCTCGTGCCGCCGCCACAGGTCCCCCCGGTCCCCGCCCGTCCGCGGGCCCGGCTGCTGTGGTGGGAACACCGCGCCGAGTGTGGCGGACGTTACACGTCGGTGACCTTCGTGGGAGCTGTTTCCCCAGGTTTGTCCTGCTGTGAATCGGCTGTGAATGTGAGGAAGCGCTCGGCGGCGGCCGGCAGTTCCCGGCCGCGCGCCCAGACGAGGCCGATGTCGCGTCCGGCCCCGCGTAGCGGGACGAGCGTCACACCGTCGGGCCACCCGTGCGGTTCCTGCCAGGGCATCACCGCCACACCCAGCGACGCGGACACCAGGCCGCCGATCGTGGCCAGTTCGCTGGACTCGAAGACGACGTTCGGTACGAAGCCCGCCTCGGCGCACAGTTCGTCGAAGATGCGACGCATCCCGTAGTCCTCGTGCATGACGATGAACGACTCGTCGGCGGCGGCCGCGAGGTCGAGCGACGTTCCGTCGCCGAGCGGGTGTCCGGTCGGGAGGGCGAGCGCGAGCCGCTGGTGCGTGATCGGCGCCCACCGGACCAGCGGGGTGCGGGGCCGCGGGGAGACGAACGCGAGGTCGTCGCGGCCGTCGACGACGCGATCGACGAGGGCCTGTGCGGCGTCCTGGTACAGCGTGAACGACACCCGCGGCCGCTGCTCCCGATAGGCGCGCAGGACCTGCGGAATCAGCCAGGTCCCGAACGAGTGCAGGAAGCTCAGCCGCACCGTCCCGCGGTCGGGGCTGTCGAACGACGCGATCTCGTGCTGCGCGGCGGACAGTTCCGCCGCCGCGCGCCGTGCGTGCTCGAGGAGCACCCGGCCGCGGTCGTTGAGTTCGAGGCGCCGGCCGTGCCGGTCGAACAGGTCGGCGCCCAGGTCGCGTTCGAGCCGGGCCAGTCGGCGCGACAGCGTCGGCTGGGAGATGCGCAGCATGTCCGACGCGGCGGTGACCTGCTCGGTCTCGGCGAGCGCGATGAACCACCGCAGGCCGTCGATCAATTCCACTCCACCAGCTTATGCGCGCAACGCATCAACAGCTGTGCATGAATGCATTTCCTTTGTGCTCGGGGGCTCGTCAGGATGGCTGACGGAGGCAGTGGAGGTGGTGGCATGAATCGCGGAGTCGTGGATCGCGCGGATGAGGCGATCGACTGCCGGACCACCCGGGGTTCGCGCGAGTACCGCACCATCACCGTCGCGCTGTTCGCGGCAGGACTCACGACGTTCGTCTCGATGTACTCGGCGCAGGCCCTGCTGCCGGCGCTGACCGAGTCGTTCGGGGTGGCGCCGGCCGTCGCGGCGCTCTCGGTGTCGGTGACGACCGGACTGGTGGCGGTCGCGATCATCCCGGCGAGTGTGCTGTCGGAGCGCTACGGCCGAACCCGCGTGATGGTGACGTCCGCGGCGGTGTCCAGCGTGCTCGGTGTCCTGCTCCCGTTGAGCCCGAACATCGGCGTGCTACTGGTCGGGCGGGCGCTGCAGGGCATCGCGCTCGCCGGCATCCCGGCGGTCGCGATGGCGTACCTCGCCGAGGAGATCCATTCCCGCGACCTCGGCTCCGCGATGGGCCGCTACGTCGCGGGCACGACGATCGGGGGACTGATCGGCAGGCTCGTCCCGTCGACGGTCCTCGACGTCGCCTCGTGGCGCTGGGCGATGGAGGCCGCGTCGATCCTGGCGCTGGTGCTCGCGGTGGTGATGACGCGCACGCTCCCGCCCTCGCGCAACTTCCGGCCGCAACGCGTGCACCCGCGCATCGTCCTCGCCAATCTCGCCGGGCACCTGCGGAACCCGGCCCTCGCGATGCTCTTCGCACTGGGCTTCCTGCTGATGGGCGGATTCGTCTCCGCCTACAACTTCCTCGGCTTCCGCCTCCTCGACGCCCCGTTCTCGCTGCCCGAGGCACTGGTGGGGCTGGTGTTCCTGATGTACCTCGCCGGCACCTACACCTCGGCTGCGGCAGGATCCGCCGCCGACCGGTTCGGCCGGCCGGTGGTGCTCCTCGGCGCGGTGACGACGATGGCGCTCGGGCTGGCGATCACACTGGCCCCGCTGCTGCCGCTCGTGCTGCTCGGCATGCTGCTCTTCACCGGCGGGTTCTTCGCCGCGCACTCGGTCGCCAGCGGATGGGTGGGTCGCCTGGCGACCGATCACCGGGCCGAGGCGTCGGCGATGTACCTGTTCGCGTACTACCTCGGGTCGAGTGTCGCGGGCGCGTGCGCCGGTGTCGCCTACGCCTCAGGCGGGTGGCCGGCGACGGCCGCCTTCATCGGCGTGCTGTTGGTGGTTGCTCTCCTCGCGGCGGCGTGGCTGTTCGGCAAGTCGCGCCACCCCGATCGGATCCCTTCTCATCTGCACGAGGGTCGCCGCCGCGGCCAGCAGCAGACATGACCCCGCTCCGGCGCCGGTGACGGTGCTCGGTGCGACGTCGGTGGTGAGACCGACGATCAGCCCCACGCCGGCGACGGCGGTGACAGCCGAGGCGAGCGGCACGAGCCACAGGTCGGGGAAGAGGCCGGCGAGGGGCAGGAAGTGCAATCCCACACCGGCACATATCCACACCGCGGTCCAGTCCGTCAGCCCGGCGGCGGCAAGGATCACCGAACCGACCGCCAGCACTGCGAATTCGGCCGCCACGATCGTGTTGTAGCGCCGGCGCATCTCCGGGTCTGCCATCGGAGTGCGCTCACCCCGGCTGCGGATCACGGTGGCGATTCCCGCCACGACGACGAGTGCCGCCCCGGCCTGTCCGACATGCAGAATCCAGGTGAGCCACGGCGCCGCCTGGGCCGTGCCCCAACCGAACCACGCGAGCGCGAAGAATCCCTCGATGACCGCGGTGATGCCGCGAGTGCGGTTGTTGGTGGGCTCCGGTGACCGCGTCATCGCGCAATTCAAACATCGAAGTTCGCCATCGGCTCGCCGAAAGTCTTGCGGCCGTGGAAGTCGGATGCACACAATCGCGCCATGGTCGCCAACATGAGCCGGCTGGAACGGATCGTCGACGAACTGCCGGAAGCGCAGCGGGTGGACATCGAGGAGTGGGGCGGGCACCCCAGCTTTCGCGTGCGTGGCAAGAACTTCGTGTTCTCGGACGTCGACGCGACCAGTCTGTCCTTCAAACTCACCAAGGACGAAGCGGCTGCTGTCGTCGCGACAGAACCCGGCGCCGAACCTGTCGGCTACGGGCTGGGGCGGCACGGGTGGGTCTCGGTACCGGTGCCACGCGACGGGACCGACGAATGGTGGGACCAACTGAGGGAGTGGGTGCGGACGTCGTACACGTTGATCGCGCCGAAAACCCTGGCGCGTGTCGTCATTGCAGAGGACACGGAGTCCACGACGGGAGGACGACCATGAGCAACACCTCGATGCCCGCGTCGCAGAAGGCAGGGATGCCGGCCTGGGCGAAGAAGACGATCTGGGGCGCCGTGATCGTGGTGGCGGTCGTCGTCACCTACTTCGTGCTCGCGGCGTTCCTGCCCCGGTGGTGGTCGCAACGGGTGGGTTCGATGTCGTCCGGCAGCTTCTCGCGCGGCATCACGTGGGGCCTGCTGTACGGCATCGTATGCACGACGATCCCGTTGCTGCTGTTCTACTTTGCGTGGCGGTCGCGTCGGCGCGAGCACGCCAGGGTCTGGGTGATCGGCAGTGTGGTCCTCGGTCTCCTGATCGCGATCCCGAACCTGCTGACCCTGACGGTGGTCCTCGGGACCAACAGCGCCGCCCACGCCGGGGAGCGCACGATGGACGTCGACGCGCCCGGCTTCCGCGGTGCCTCGCTGTGGGGCGCGATCATCGGCGTGCTGCTGTTCGCCGCCGCGGTCTTCCTGCAGCGGCGGTACCGCAAGCGCGGCGAAGAACTGTCCAAGCTCCGCAACGATCTGCACCAGCGGGAGCCGCAGTCGCCGGGAGAGTCGCCGGCCCCCGAGATGTGACGGGCCTTGTCACCGCGCGGGACGTCGGCGCAGGCTGAGACAGGGCTGCACAAATCGAGGTGAACCGTGGACACCGACGTCACAGAGATCGCGCCCGACATCTTCCGGCTCTCGACCTTCCTCGACGAGGCCGATCTGCCGATGAACCAGTTCCTCCTGCTCGGCGAGGAGCCGCTGCTCTTCCACACCGGGATGCCGATGCTGTTCGAGTCCGCGTCGGCGGCCGCCTCCCGCCTGATGCCGCTCGACCGGTTGCGCTGGGTCACGTTCGGGCATGTCGAGGCCGACGAGAGCGGGGCGATGAATCGGTGGCTCGCGGCCGCCCCCGACGCCGAGGTGGCACACGGGGCGATGGGTTGCGCCGTCCAGATCGGGTTCCTGGCCGACCGGCCCCCTCGGCCGCTGCAGGACGGCGAGGTGATCGACATCGGTGGGCGCCGGGTGCGACACATCGACACCCCGCACGTTCCACACGGCTGGGATGCGGGGCTGATGTTCGAGGAAACGACCTCGACACTGCTGTGCGGCGACTTCTTCACGGCGTTCGGCAAGCCGCCCGCCGTCACCGATCGCGACATCGTCGCGCCGGCGTTGGATGCGGAGGATCTCGCCCGTGCGACCGCCCTGACCCCGGCGCTCGGAGCGACGCTGCGCTCGCTGGCCGACCTGGAACCGAGGGTCCTGGGGTTGATGCACGGGCCGGCCTTCCACGGTGACTGCCCCGCGGCACTGCGGGAACTCGCGGCCGAGTACGACGTGCGCTTGGACGCCGAACTCGAGCGGTGGCGGACCTGAGCCGCCACCGCTCGGGCCGGGGACCTTCGTCCCTGGTTCGGGGGTCCTTGCTCCTGACATCACGTCGAACCCTTTCGCGCGCAGATGCGTTGTGGTGATCTGGTGATGCCTCCTTGCGCGGGGGTGGATCGTCGGTTCCGGGTGCTGCCGTCGATTCCGCTGGACGCCCCGTCAGTCTGGAGGCGGGGCGTCCACCAGTTCGTCCGACCTTTCGTCGGGCCCTTCGGGGAGGGCGACTGTCGGCGCGCCGGTATCACACCCCACCCCTCACCGGTGCGCCGACGGTCGGACGCTCCTTCGAATCCTCGTCCGCGACCAGCGTTGTCGGGGCCGAGGTTTCCACGATCGTCCCGATCCCACTAGACTGCTGGCCGCACGCCCCTATAGCTCAGTTGGTAGAGCTACGGACTTTTAATCCGCAGGTCGTAGGTTCGAGCCCTACTGGGGGCACGTGCCGACCCCCGTCAGGATCATCCTGGCGGGGGTCTCGTGTCTTCGGCGGTCGGTCGGTGATCGGAAGATCGAAGATCGCTTGTCGCCACGCCCCGCTACTCTCCTGCCGGCTGTGATCGACAAGGTCGGACTCGTGGAGGAATGGAGCGACGATGGGCAACCAGGGATGCGGCGAGAGCGGAACCCCCAGTGGTGAAGACGCTGCGGTGACGAGCGTTCCTGCACCGCTGCTTCGGGATTACCGCCACGTCGGGGGAATCGAATCGATCGAGGTCGACGGCGCTCGGTACTTCTTCGGTTACGACTACAGCGAGGATCTGGTGCTCTCCCCGCTCATCGACGACCGCGAACTGATGTCGGTCTTCGCGGAGACGCACATGGAGCAACGGGACGGCCTGCACGATCGCGCGTACTGGCGGGATCTCGTTGACGGATCACTCGAAGATTCGGGGTTGGCGGAGCCGGAGTCCTGCTCCTTCGAGTCCGACCAACTGCGGTCGATCGTCACCTCGCTGAAGAGCATTGCGGAGACCGGAGTCCCGGTGCCCGAGTTCGACTACCCCTATCACCTCAGATTCCTGTTGTCCTCCGCCGGGCGGTGGGAAGAGCAGTTCACCGCCGCCGAGGAGGGCATGCGGGCCATCAAGGGCACCGAGCGCCCTGCCGAGGGGACCACGGTCGAACGGATCGCCGGGGACGTTCTCCGTGAGACTCGGAACGCGCTGAATGTTGCTGCGGGGAACTGGGCAGAGGTGCTCGGCGCACTCGCCCCGTGACATCGCGCGGCCCGCTCCGAATGCGGAGCGGGCCGCTGACGTGTTCCCGGGCGGACGGTTTCCGGATCAGGAACCGAACGGCAGATTCGACGAACCGCTCGTCGGGCGCCGCCACGGTCCGCGGATCGCGAGGGTCAGTCCCGGCGACTGGATGTTCGCGTACAGGGTCTTGCCGTCGGCGCTGAACGCCGGACCGCAGAACTCGCTGTCGTTCAGTTCGTTCCGCGCGATCGGGAACGGCACGCCGTTCTCCGTCACCCCGATCAGGTGGTTGACGCCCTCGCCGTCCTCGGCGAGGATCACGCCGCCGTGCGGCGACACGGTGATGTTGTCGGGGCCGTCGTAGTTGCCGGTGTCGACGGCCGGATCCGGGTTCACACCGAAGAGGGTCTTCAGCTCGATCGTCTGGGCGACCGGGTCGTGGAACCACACCTGTCCGTCGTGTTCGGCGACGCTGCCGTCGCTGGTGCGGGCGTAGCTGGCGACGAAGTACACGCCGCCGTCGCCCCACCACTGCCCCTCGAGCTTGCGGCTGCGGGTGACCTGGTCGTTCGTGAACTGCTTGCGCACCGAGGTGGTCTTCGCGTCACGGTCGGGGACGTCGACCCACTGCACCGTGTAGCGGACGCCCGGTTCCGTGGCCTGCGACAGGTCCGGCACGTGGACGTCACCGGAGAAGCACGTCATCGCCTGCAGGGTGCCGGCGGTGTCGCCGCCCGGCGACTGGGCGAGGGCGTGCAGCGCACCCGGGCCGCCCTGGAAGCCGGTCGGCGGGGTCCACCGGTAGTACAGGCCGTTCGGGCCGGACGCGTCCTCGGTGAGGTAGATCGCGCTCGACGCCGGGTCGACGGCGACCGCTTCGTGCGCGTACCGACCGAGGAACTTCAGCGGGATCGGACTCTTGCCGACGTTCGCCGCCTGGCCGGCCGGGTCGACCTCGAAGACGTACCCGTGGTCCAGGGTGAAGCCCTTCGACCCGGCGCGGGCCTCGGTCTCCTCGCAGGTCAGCCACGTGCCCCACGGGGTGATGCCACCGGCGCAGTTGTTCACCGTGCCGGCGACGCTGACGTACTGGCCCTGACGCGCGCCGCTCGGCCCGATCGTGGTCGTGGTCGTGCCGCCGCGCGCGCCCGGGTCGTAGGTGAGGCCGGCGGCGGCCGGGACGCCGAAGGGTTCGTCACTGCCGACCTCGTGGTTGGTGACGATTGTCGTGCCGTGGCCGTTCGCGAACACGCCGTTCGCGTCGGGGTCGCTCGGGACGGGGGAGCCGTCGTCGAGGTGCGTTTCTCCCGAACGGGAGACGATCGCGTAGGAGAACCCCGCGGGCAGCGCCAGGATGCCGTCGGGGTCGGGAACGAGCGGTCCGTAGCCGATCGCGCGGCCGGGAGTCGCGGACGCGAGCGAGGGCTGGAACAGGGTGCCGACACTGCCCGCGAGCGTCACCCCGAGTCCGGCGAGGGCGGTGCGTCCGAGGAAGGTGCGGCGATCGAGCGGTGAGGTTGTCACTTGGGGATTCCTCCGTTGGTGGGCAAGGACGCGAGGACGATAGGTCCACGACCGCAACGACAGGGTGCCCCTGGATGTCGTGTCGATGAATCGGCCCGGAACATTCCCTCGCGCGCGGGTGCGTGCGCCGAACGGTGAAAGCGCCTCCACGTCAACCCGTTTCGGGCATCGGGTGGGGGATCCGACGCGGAGGCGTACGCCTTCCGGACCCGCACCGGCCGACGGTTCGGCAGGTGCTCCCAGCCGCGGTGGCGGATGTAGGCCATGATCGAGGTCGTGAGTGAGACCGCGCAGCAGGACGGCGACCGCGTCGATCGGCGGGACCGGGACGCGCAGGTGCGTTGCGCGCACCGCAGCCGGCTCTATCGGGGCGGGGTACTCACCGCGTCCGATCTTCCGCTCATCGAACTCTCGGAGCATCGCGGCGAGCCCGACGCGCTGATCTGGGTGGACCTGCTGGCGCCGACGTCGGCCGATCTGCTCGCGCTCGCCCCGCTCGTCGGCGGGGAGGTGGCACTGCACCCGCTGGCGATCGAGAACGCCGCGGCAGGCAGCCAGCGACCGCGACTGGTGCGGTATCGCGACCACAGCCTGCTGCATGCCCGTGCCGTCCGCGTCGACCCGCGGACCGGAACGCTCGTGCCGACGCGGGTGGCCGCGTTCATCCTCGACCGGGTGCTGATCACGATCCGCTCGGACGACGGCTTCCCGCTCGGGCCGCTGCTCGCGGAGTGGGACGACATCGGAGCCCTGACCGAGCGCGGTGTCGGGTTCCTCGTGCACTCGCTGCTGGACCAGCTGGTGGACGGCTACTTCGAGGTGCTCGACGACCTCGACGAGCGGATTCAGTCGCTCGAGGACGAACTGCTGGAGGGGACGGGGCCGACCCGGGCGATCCAGCTGCAGAGCTTCGCGCTGCGCAAGGACGTGGTGCAGCTGTCGCGGGTGGTGCTGCCGATGAACGAGGCGCTCAGCGCTCTGCTCCGGCCCGGCGTGCACGCGGCGTACGCCGAGATCGTGCCGTACTACCAGGACGTCTACGACCACGCGTTGCGCGCGACCGAGCGGATCGACGGACTGCGGGACACGATCGAGTCGATCCTGTCGACCAGCCTGGCCATGCAGGGCAATTCTCTGAACGAGATCATGAAGAAGCTCACCGCGTGGGCCGCGATCATCGCCATCCCGACCGGCGTGACGGGGTACTTCGGGCAGAACATCCCGTATCCCGGCTACGCGGAACCGTGGGGCTTCTGGCTCAGTGCGGTGATGCTCGTGGGGCTCGCGTCCGGGCTGTGGATGAGCTTCAAACGTCGCGGTTGGCTCTGATGAGGATGGCGAGTGCGCCGGCGCTGGACGTCGCCGCGGCTCACCGGAAGTGTGGAGGCTCGGGTGCGCACCCCCTGCAGCACACCCGAGCCGCGTAAATATACCACTTGGTGTGTTTCTCTTCGCCGGAGTGTCGAAGGCCGAGCTCAGAGCGCTGATGTTTCGGGATGTGCGACAAGGGGACTAGTCTGGTTTTCGGGCGGGTGGCAGCTGGCCGAGTTGATCGGCGAGTGTTACGGCTTTCGGAGGCGACTAGCGCAATGGCACGTCAACAGGAGCGTGCGCGTCGGACCCGCGCTGCGATCGTGGAAGCGGCTGCAGTCGAGTTCGGTAAGCGCGGATATGCGGCAGCGTCGGTGAACGCGATCCTCGAGGGATCGCACGCGACCAAGGGCGCAATGTACTTCCACTTCGAATCGAAGGAGGAACTCGGGCGCGCGGTGCTCGCCGCGGCGCTGGAGAAATTCAAAGCGGTGACGGATCGGTGGATGTCGCGGACCGACCTCGATCCGTTCGAGATTCTGCACGGGCTCATCGACGACGTCGCCAGGATGTTCCTGTCCGACCCGATCGTCCAGGCCGAGTTCCGTCTGATCATCGAGCCGGAGTTCTATGCGGACGTCCAGAACGGCGGCGCACGCGTGTGGGGCAATTCCGCACGCGATTTGGTCCAGCGGGCGAGCCGCGAGGGCCTGGTGCGCGACGGCGTCGACACGGAGAAGTTCACGCGGGTGCTGGCCGCCAGTCTCGCCGGCCAGCGGTACATGTCCGACCTGACGGCTCAGCAGGTCGATCTGCGGGCCCGGTTCGAGGAGTCGCTCGAGGTGGTCCTCGCGGGGATGGCCTCGGACGAGTGGCTGGCGAAGTGGCGGCGCGAGGGATGGCCGGCGCCACCCGCGGTCGTCGAGGCGGAATGATTCGACGTTTACGCACTCTGATCAGGCGATTTGTGGTTTGTGAAATCGGTGACCTAAGCTATCCAAGCTCCCAACGGAACGCCGTTGAGGGTACTGGCCGGAGCGATTCGGCGGGCCCCCTTCGTCTAGCGGCCTAGGACGCCGCCCTTTCAAGGCGGTAGCGCGGGTTCGAATCCCGTAGGGGGTACGCTTCACTCGTTGAGGTGTCAGTACAGTTTAATAGCAGTAACAGCAAGGCCCTGTGGCGCAGTTGGTTAGCGCGCCGCCCTGTCACGGCGGAGGTCGCGGGTTCGAGTCCCGTCAGGGTCGCTTTGCCCCACTGGAAACGGTGGGGCGCGATAGGCATTCGGTTCGGGTGCCGTCCGGCCAGGTAGCTCAGTTGGTACGAGCGTCCGCCTGAAAAGCGGAAGGTCGCCGGTTCGATCCCGGCCCTGGCCACCACATGAAGCCGATTCGGCTTCGGTGAAAGCAGTACAGTTCCACATGCAGTAACAGCAAGGCCCTGTGGCGCAGTTGGTTAGCGCGCCGCCCTGTCACGGCGGAGGTCGCGGGTTCGAGTCCCGTCAGGGTCGCTCTCTCGAGTCGGAAACGTCTCGATGCGATAGGCATTCGGTTCGGGTGCCTTCCGGCCAGGTAGCTCAGTTGGTACGAGCGTCCGCCTGAAAAGCGGAAGGTCGCCGGTTCGATCCCGGCCCTGGCCACCACGGCCTCCGCGCCTTCCGTCTTTCCTCTCTCAATTTCTCTGACGTCGGCTCTGCCGCTGCGGGTCCTACTGGATCCGCTTCCTGCGCGTCAGTTCTCGGCGAGCCGCTCCGACATCATCCGGGTGACGCCCGCCAGCAACGGCAGCACCCGACGCAACTGATCCGTGTGCACCCGGCCGCGCAACGAGACACAGCTCAGCTGGATCTGATCGCCGTCGCCGGATCGAACGGCCGCGGCCGCCGACGAGACGCCGCGCGGGTCCGTCTCCCACGTCCGACCGCTCTGCATGCGGATCTGCCCGAGTCGGCCGTGCAGATCCGTCATGGCCTCGGGGGACAACACGCCGCGAAACAGCACATCGACCTGCTCCGGGGCGACCAACGCGAGCATCGCCTTGCCCTCGGTCGTCAGGTCCGCCCGGCTGCGTCCGCCCACCCGCGTCGCGATGGTGTCGGCGCACCGCCCGCCGATCTTGTCCAGCCACACGACATCGCGGCCGTCGAGGACGGCCAGGTGGGCGATCAGGCGGGTGCGGAGGTGGAGTTGATGCAGGTGGGGGGCGGCGACTGCTCGCAGTTCGTCGCGCTCGTTGCTGCGTCCGAGTGCGATGGCGCGCCATCCGAGCCGGTACCCGAACCGGTTGTGGCGAAGCCAGTTCAGCTGGGTCAACTGGTCGAGAATCCGGTGGGTGGTGGACCGGGGGATCCGGGTGAGCTGCACCAGGTCTTCCGCGGTGAGCCGGGTGTTGGCGCCGTCGAACTGGTCGAGGATCAGCGTTATCCGCTCGGCCATGGTCGGCGGCACGCCGGCGGCCGCGACGTCCACCATGTCGTTGTCGATGACGGTCACCGGGCCTCCAATCCCCGGCGGAGTCGCTGCCGGTCCACTTCGGTTATACCTACCCAACCGCCGCCGCAACAACCCCACGCGAAACCACCCGGGGTTACCCGTCGGTATGCAGGGCGTTCGAAACATGGTTCGAGCAAGAGCGTTTCATCGAGAATGAGAACGATGTTTCCATTTCTCCGGTCGGGACGCCGGGGCTGTGGATCGGTCGCCCCGGGTATCGTGTTCGCGGTGCGAGCCGGTTGCGATACCCCGAAGGCCATCACGGACATGACCGCGAGTCAGCGGGAACGCCGTGCCGCGCTCACCGACGCGGTGATCGCGATGCTGCAGGAGATGGAGCCGGAACGGATCCAGATGCGTGAGGTGTCCGAGCGGTCCCGGGTCGCGCTCGGCACCCTGTACCGGTACTTCCCGACCAAGTCGCACCTGCTCGCCGCGTCGATGGTGGCGTGGAACGATCGCCTGTCGCGCAAGCTCGAGGCCGAGAGGTGTCGGGCCCGGGAAACCGGCGCCGTGGACGACAGGAGCGTCCGCGACCGCGTGCAGGCGTTGTATCGGCGGCAACTGAGGGCCTTCCAGCGCGGTCCGAACTTCGCGCGACTCGACATCGATCTCACCGCGTCGTCGGACCCCTACGTCCGCGAATCGATGCAACAGCGCGCGGCGGCCAACCATGCGGCGACGCTCGCCCTGATGGACGGCGTGCCCGACGACGTCGCGCGGGTGGCGTTGCTCGCGATCGACGGGACGATGCTCGCGGCGCTCGCCCACTGGATCTCCGGGCGCCTCAGTTTCGCCGGGGCGGTACGCAACGTCGAGGACGTCGCCGCGTTGGTGCTCGCCGACTACGCGTGAGGGAGGGCCGGATCCGTTGTGGAGTCTTCGGCCCGGGCGGCCGGGGACCGCAAATAGAACAGATTCCACCCGGGTTCGGGCTGGGCTGTGGGTGCAGGTGTAGGGTCACGGCCTTCGCGGATGATCTCGAGTTATTCGATGTCGGAAGGCGTATTTCGGTATCGGGGCGCCGGGATCTCCCGGTGCGTGCTCGCGGCGGTAGCGCGTCGATCATCGACAAAATCTGCACCCTGTTCTAATCTCTGCTCGATCGAGATCCGTGTGGGATCGGGTGTGTACGGAATCGGCCGTGAGAGTTGCTCCTGGCTGGGATAGGGGGCTTTCGATGGGCGAGCGACGAGTGGCGGACGTGCTCGACGACGTCGCGAGCCTGCTGCCGGACGTTCGGGGTCGCGCCCGCGAGATCGAGGGCGCCCGGCAGGTGTCGGTCGAGACGATGCGGGCGCTCACCGAGGCCGGTCATTTCCGATTGCTGCAGCCGCGGCGCTTCGGGGGATTCGAGGCCGAACCCGTCGAGTTCTACTCCTCGGTGCGCCTGCTCGCCGGCGCCTGCGGGTCCACCGGTTGGGTCTCGTCGGTGGTGGGGGTGCACCCGTGGCACCTGGCGTTGTTCGACGTCCGCGCCCAGGAGGAGGTCTGGGGCGACAGCCCGGACACGTTGATCTCGTCGGCGTATGCGCCGATGGGCCGCGCCGTCCGGTCGGACGGCGGTTACTTCTTCTCCGGGCGGTGGAGTTACTCGTCGGGCAGCGCGCACGCGGACTGGGTCTTCGTCGGTGGTTTCGTCGTCGACGACGCGGGCGACCCGATCGACTTCCGGACCTTTCTGTTGCCGGCCCGCGACTATCGCGTCGAGGACGTGTGGGACACCGTCGGCCTCCGCGGCACCGGCAGCAACGACATCGTGGTCGAGGACGCATTCGTGCCGGAGCACCGGACGCTGAGCTTCGCCGCGACGGTGCAGTGCCGGGGTCCGGGGCAGGACGTCAATGCCGCTCCGCTGTACCGCCTTCCGTTCTCGGCGGTGTTCTCGACGGCGATCTCCGCACCGCTCATCGGGATGGCGGACGGTGCGTACGGGGCGTTCACGGCGCACCAGACCGAACGGGAGGAGTCGGTGAGCGCGCTGCGGATGCCGGACAATCCGTTCATGCACGTCGCGATGGCCGAGTCCGCCCGTGACATCGAACTGGCCTGGACACAGTTGAGTCGCAACCTCGCCGACCTGCTCGAGTTGGCGTCGGAGAATCGGCGGATCCCGGTGTCGTTGCGGGTCAAGACGCGCCGCGACCAGGTCAGTGCCTCGGGGATGGCGGTCGCCGCGATCGACCGACTCTTCGACCACGGTGGCGGCGGCGCCTTGCGCAGCAGCGATCCGATCCAGCGCTTCTGGCGCGACGCACACGCCGGGCGCGCGCACGTCATCAACGACCCGCACCAGACCCTCGCCCTCTTCGGACGCAGCGAACTGGGCCACGACGTCAGGGACGCCTGGGTGTAGCGCGTCCGCCCCGAAACCCGACCGACGAGGAGACCAACAGATGAAGTCGCAGAACGGATCCGGCCAGCACTGGGATGGCGAGGCCGACGTCGTGGTCGTCGGATTCGGTGCAGCGGGTGCCAGCGCCGCCATCGAGGCGGCAGACCACGGTGCGCAGGTGCTGGTGATCGAACGTTTCGACGGCGGCGGCGCCACGGCGATCAGCGGCGGTATCTACTACGCGGGCGGCGGGACGACGCAGCAGAAGGAGGCCGGCGTCGACTACGACACCTCGTCGGCGATGTTCGACTACCTGAAGCTCGAGACGTCGGGTGTGGTGTCGGACGACCTGCTCGAGGACTTCTGCGACCGCAGCGTCGAGAACCTGCAGTGGCTCGAGGCGCTCGGCGTCCCGTTCGAGGGCAGCATGGCTCCGCGGAAGACGTCGTACCCGACGAACGACTACTACCTGTACTACTCCGGCAACGAACTGGCGCCGCCGTACAAGGAGGCGGCGAAGCCGGCCCCGCGTGGGCATCGCACCAAGGGGCGCGGCACGTCGGGCAAGGTGTTCTTCGCGGCCCTCGAGAAGGCCGCCCGCAAGCGTCGGATCGACGTGCGGCGGCAGACGATCGTGACGTCCCTGATCACCGACGACGGCGGCGCCGTGATCGGAATCGAGTGCCGTGAGGTGGATCCGCGCGCGACGATCCGGCGCCGTGTGCACCGGGTGCTCGGATCCCTGAACCGGAAGTGGAACCTCTACTACCGGCCGGTCGGCCGCCTCATGGACGGGCCGATCCGGCGGATCGAGGCCGGGCACTCGGTGGTGCGGCGGTACCGGGCACGCAAGGGCGTGATCCTCGCGGCCGGCGGGTTCGTCTTCAACCGGGAGATGCTGCAGCAGCACGCGCCGCGGTACCTGAACGGCACCGGACTCGGCACGATCGGCGACGACGGCAGCGGCATCCGTCTGGGACAGTCGGTCGGCGGTGCGACCGACCGGATGGATCGGGTGTCGGCGTGGCGGTTCTTCAACCCGCCGATCGTGATGACCGAGGGTGTGCTCGTCAACAAGGAGGGCGAGCGCATCTGCAACGAGACGCTGTACGGCGCCAAGATCGGCGAGTACATCGCCGAGCAGACGGACGTGTCGGCGTACCTGATCATCGACGCCCGGATGCTCGCCGACGCCAAGCGGCAGGTGCCCGAGCAGACCCTGTGGTTCCAGCGCCTGCAGACCACCTATCTGTTCAGCGTCGGCCACAAGAAGGGCGCGACGGCGGAGGCGCTCGCGCGCCGTACCGGCATCGATCCGGCGGGCCTCGCGCGCACGCTCGAGCAGTACAACGCCGACCGGCGGGCCGGGCTCCCCGACGCGATGGGCAAGGATCCCGCGCACGTGACCCCGCTGGTCGACGGCCCGTTCTATGCGATCGACTGTTCGATCCGCATCCAGGCGGGCTTCCCGTGCCCGGTGCTCACCCTGGGTGGGCTCACCGTCGACGAGTGGACCGGAGCGGTGACGGGCGAGGACGGTGCGCCGATTCCGGGTCTGTACGCGGCCGGCCGGAACGCGGTGGGCATCTGTTCGGAGTCGTACGTCAGCGGTCTGTCGATCGCGGACTGCGTGTACTCGGGGCGTCGGGCCGGGGCCGTCGTCTCGGCGGCCACGGGGGTCGCGTAGCCTCTGGACATGTGTCAGGCAACTACGAATCGACTCGCCGCCGTCTGACGAGCAAGCAGGCCGAGACGGTGTCGCGCCTCACCCGCTGCGCCGTCGAGGTGTTACGTGAGAAGGGTTTCGCCGGGCTGACCGTCCGTTTGGTGGCGGCGCAGGCCGGGGTCGCGCCGGCGACCGCGTACACGTACTTCTCGTCGAAGGAGCACCTCGTCGCCGAGGTGTTCTGGCGTCGGCTGTCGGCGATGCCACACGAGGAGGACTCGGCCGAGGACCGCACCACCCGCGTCGTCGGGGTGTTGCGCAGTGTTGCCCTGCTGGTGTCCGACGAGCCCGAACTCGCGGGCGCGGTCACCACGGCCCTGCTGGGCCGCGATCCCGACGTCGAGCATCTGCGGTTGCGGATCGGTGTCGAGATCCGGCGGCGCCTGATCGAGGCCCTCGGCTCCGAGTTGCCCGACCAGGACCTGCTCGAGGGCCTCGAGATGCTGTATGCGGGTGCGCTGCTGCGCGCGGGCATGGGCTACGACTCGTACGTCCACATCGCGGACCGGCTCGAGAGCTCGGCCCGGATGATCCTGCCGTGACCTCGAGCCGGTGACCGCTCAGACGGTGTAGCCGCCGTCGACGTTGAGCTTCTGGCCGGTGACGAAGCCGGCCTTCTCGCTCGCCAGGAAGCACACGGCTTCGGCGATGTCGACCGCGGTGCCGAACTTCTGCAACGGAATTCGGCTCATCGTGACGTCGAGTGCGCGCTGGTCGAGGTTCTGGGAGCTGATCAGCCGCTCGGCCATCCCGTCGGTGAGCATGCCCGGGCCGACCGAGTTGAAACGGACGCCGTAGCGCCCCTCCTCGGCGGCGAACCCGCGCACCAGCGCCTCCACCGCTCCCTTCGTTCCTGCGGAGAGGCCGTCCCGCACCGGGTAGCGGTCGGTGGCCGCCGTGGTGACGGCGACGACGGATCCCTTCGCGGCACGCAGCGCGGGGAGGCATGCCTGCACCACGGTGAAGAACGCGGTGGCTTCGTCGTTCAGATGCTGTGCGTACGTGGACGGTTCGACCCGCGACAGGTGCACCATCGGGATGTGCGGGCCGGCGGCGTGCACCAGGACCGACAGGTCACCGAAGTCGCGGGTGGTCGTGTCGACCAGCTCGGCGAGCCGGTCGGCGTCGCACAGGTCGACGGAGTGGGCGCCGCCCCGCACCCCGAGTTCCTCGACCTCGGCGACCAGTTTCGCGGCGGCCTCGGCATTCGAGCGGTAGGTGAGAACCACGTTGTGGCCCTGTGCGGCGAGTTGGCGGACGATGGCCGCGCCGATGCCTCCGGTGCCGCCGGTGACGAGGGCTGTGGTGCGGGTCGAACTCGAGGATGCAGTGCTCACTGGGCGCTCCCTGGGTCTGTGGTCCGTACGAGAGGCAACCTAGCACTTGCTTGGTTTGTTTCGTCGGGGTCGGGCCCACGGAGCGGGAAACCCGGGCCGTCAGATCGTGAGCGCGCGCCGGCTCTCGAAGCGGCGCCGGGCGCCGGAGTACGGGTCGTCGAACTCGATGCTGCGAGCGAGGAGTTGCAGCGGAGCCGAGTAGTCGTCAGGGGCGACGTCGTAGAACCGCGGATAGAAGTTGTCGCCCAGGATCGGGATGCCGAGCGAACTCATGTGCAGGCGCAGTTGGTGCGTCTTGCCGGTGCGTGGCCGGAGGCGGTACCGCCCGACGCCGGCGCACACTTCGAGGAGTTCGATGCGGCTCTCCGCGTTCGGGGTTCCCGGTATCTCACGGGCCTGTAAGACGCCGCGCTCCTTGATGATTCGGCTGTGGACCGTGCGGGGGAGCGAGAGTGCCGGGTCGTGGCGTGCGAGCGCCTCGTACTCCTTGGTCACGCGGCGCTCGTCGAACAGGGACTGGTACGCGCGCCGTGCCTGCTGCCGGACGGTGAACACGAGGACGCCGGCGGTGATCCGGTCCAGTCGGTGTGCGGGAGTCAACTCGGGCAGGTCGAGGTCGCGGCGCAACCGCACCAGTGCCGACTCGACGACGTAGGCACCGCGCGGCGTGCTCGCGAGGAAGTGGGGCTTGTCGACGACGAGGAGGTCCTCGTCGCGGTGGAGGATGTCGATCTCGAACGGCACCCGCTGCTCGACGGGCGGGTCGCGATAGAGGTACAGAAAGCTGTTCGGTCGGCAGGGCGTGACCGCGGTGATCGGGACGCCGTGCTCGTCGACCACCTCGCCCGCGGCGACCTTCTCGCGCAGGCGGATGTGGTCCGACGGAAACCGCTCCAGAAGGTAGTCGAGGGCGGTCGCCCAGGCGCCCGTGTTCGGAAGTCGGAGTCGCGTCGGGTTGAGGCCGTCGCGGACAGGAAGCGGAGCAGCGGGCACGTACCGACGGTACCCGGAGCTTTCGGGCGCGGGTCGACGCGAAGCGTTGACGTGCGCACACCCGTACCTTACCCTTCGGTAAGTTACAGCGTCCGCCGCCTTCGAGGGGTGGGTGGTGGACGCTGTCCTGCCCGTCGCCCACGCCGCGTCAAGCCTCTGCGTCCGGCGTGTCGTGAACGGGGCTTCTTCTCGGCCCGTGTCTGCAATCCGTTTCGCGTCTCCGCGAGCGGTCGGCGCCGACGTCGAGCCGGTCTGCTCGATCGTTGCTGCTGGTCCCGTCGTTGCAATAGGGCTAGCACGAAAATTCGGTATCGGGAGAAACTCTCAGAGAACGCTCATGATTCCCGATATCGAGATTTTTGACACACCTTTTTCTCGTTAACGACCGGAGTGGGTCCGGGGATACATTGATGATCGATTTGACCGCAGAGTCGACCCGAATTCGATGAATGGATTCGTCTGCCCTGGCGCGGTGGCTCGTTGAAGGAAGAAGTTTCGATGTATTTCGCTGGAGGGCGACAGGGGGTTCGCGGGAACCCGGTGGTGATGGTCCTGGTGGCCGTGGTCGCGGTGATGATCACGTTGATGGCGGCCCCCGTGGCGTCCGCCGAGGCGGGGACGGCGCGGGCGGTTCCGCGGGGCGGATACGACGAGCTGTGGGTGCCGTCGTCGATGGGGGACATCAAGGTCCAGGTTCAATGGGCCGCGCGGGGTGGTAGTGCGTCGCTCTACCTGCTCGACGGATTGCGCGCCCGCAGCGATCGCAACGCGTGGAGTTTCGAGACGAATGCGATGGAGCAGTTCGCTCTCGACAACGTCACCGTCGTGATGCCCGTGGGAGGTGAGGCGAGTTTCTATTCGGACTGGTACCACCCCAGTAATTTCAATGCGCAACCCATCACCTACAAGTGGGAGACCTTTCTGACCCGCGAACTTCCAGACTTTCTGTCGAAATTCGGTGTGGACCGTACGAATACCGGAGTCGTGGGGTTGTCCATGGGCGGAACTGCTGCGATGACACTGGCCGCCTACCATCGGGACCAATTCCGATTCGCTGGGTCTCTTTCCGGATATCTCAACACGACGGCCCCCGGAATGCGTGAGGCGATCCGCGTCGCGATGTACGACGCCGGGCGCTACAACGCCGATTCGATGTGGGGTTTCCCGTGGGATCCGGCCTGGTTGCGAAACGATCCGTTCGTGTCGGCGCCACAACTGCAGGGCCTGTCGCTGTACGTGTCGGCCGGCAACGGAATCCCGGGCGTGTACGACCGCCCGTCCGATCCGATCGGCTACTGGAACACCGCGATGGGCATGGGCCTCGAGTTCATCTCGATGGTGACCACGCGAGCCTTCCAGGTGCGACTCCACACCCTCGGCATCCCGGCGAACTTCCACTTCAATGCCACCGGCACGCATTCCTGGCCGTACTGGTCTGCCGAACTGTGGCAGGCGCGACCGCAGATCCTGAACGCGCTCAATGCGTGGTGACTGAGCGAAGGCGGGGCGCCACGAACGGCACCCCGCCTTCCGTACGCTGTGACCATGACCACATGGACGGCGGGGGACATCGCCGATCAGCAGGGCCGGACGTACATCGTGACCGGCGCGAACAGTGGCCTGGGGGCGGAAGCCGCCAAGGCACTGGTGAACGCGGGCGCACATGTGATCCTCGCCTGCCGGAACGTCGACAAGGGGCGCGCGGTGGCCGCGCAGCTGGGGGAGCGGGCCGAGGTGCGCAGGCTCGATCTCGCGGATCTGGCGTCGGTGCGTGAGTTCGCGGACTCCGTCGAGACGGTCGACGTCCTCGTCAACAACGCCGGAGTGATGGCGGTACCGCTGAGCCGCACGGCCGACGGCTTCGAGATGCAGATCGGCACCAACCACCTGGGGCACTTCGCGCTCACCGGTCTGCTGCTCGGCAAGGTGCGCGACCGGGTGGTGACGATGTCGAGCAACGTGCACAAGATGGGCAGCATCGACCTAGACGACCTGAACTGGGAGCGGCGGAGGTACCGGCGCTGGTTCGCGTACGGGCAGTCGAAGCTGGCCAATCTCCTGTTCACGTACGAGTTGCAGCGTCGGCTCTCGGCGTCGGGGTCCACCGTCAAGTCGCTCGCGTCGCACCCCGGGTACTCGTCCACCAATCTGCAGTCACACACCGAGTCGATCTCGAGTCGGGTGATGGCGTTGGCCGACCCGTTCATCACGCAGTCGGCGGCGATGGGGGCGCTGCCGATGCTGTACGCGGCCACCGTTCCCGACGCGGTCGGCGGCAGCTACCTCGGGCCTTCGGCGATGTTCGAGATGCGTGGGTATCCCAAAGTGGTTTCGTCGAACCGGAAGTCGCACGACGAAGGCGTTGCGCGACAATTGTGGTCGCTGTCGGAACAACTCACCGACGTCAACTACAACTTCGGAGGCTGACCGCTTTGGCGATCGAGCGACTCAACCACGCCGTCCTGTTCGTGTCCGACCTGCAGCGCAGCCTGGCCTTCTACCAGGATGTGCTCGGGTTCAAGGCGTTGCCGGGCGGGTTCCCCGGTGCCGCCTTCCTGCAGGCCCCGGACTCGGCGAACGACCACGACCTGGGCCTGTTCCAGAGCCCGAACCCCAGCAGCGGGGTGACGCCGGGCAATGTCGGGCTGTATCACCTGGCATGGGAGGTCGACACCCTCGCGGGACTGGCCGAGATGCGCGATCGCCTGCTCGCCGCCGGTGCACTGACCGGTGCCAGCAACCACTGCTCCACCAAGGCGCTGTACGGGTCCGACCCCGACGGCATCGAGTTCGAGGTGTGCTGGCTGGTGCCCGACGCGCTTGCGATCGACGAGCTGGTTCCGGCCCAGCCGCCGACGCGTCCGCTCGACATCGGCGCGGAGATCGCCCGCTACGGCGCCGACACCCATGGCGGCCCGCGCACCGACCGTCACCTCTGGGATCGGGTGCACGCCGCCCGCGCCCGCGGCTGATCAGCCCGCGATCGCCTCGACGTCGCGACGGGCCGCCCGGTTCGGCCGGGCGTCCCGCGGCCCGGCCCGCCACGCGGTCCAGCCGCCGACGAGCGCCAGTGCTGCGAAGCTGAACAGCAGCAGCTGCGCCGAGCGCATCGCGGACTGTCCGCCGAGATTCACCAGCACGCCTGCCAGGGCGGTGCCGAACGCATTGGCGATCAACTGCACGGTGTTGATCGCGGCGGACGCACGGGCTCCCTCGGCCGGTTCGGCCACGGCGCTCATGGCGCCGACCGCAAGATGCGGCCACGCGATGCCGATGCCCGCGCCGGCGATGATCAGTCCGGCCGCCCAGAGCGCGACGCGTCCGCTGTCGGCCTGCTCGGCCAGGACCACCGCCATGATCGCGAGCCCGGCCGCGACGAGGATCGGTCCGGACCGCACGATCCGGCGGACCACCTGCGGTGCGGCGGCCGAGGCGCTCGGAATCTCGCCCACCGTCCAGCCGAGTGCCAGTGCGGCACCGAGGAATCCGGCCACGACGGGGGCCAAGCCCGCGAGTTGCTGCCCGAACAGCGGGACGAACGTCTCGACCGTCGACGTCATCGCGAGGAGCGCGATGGTCAGGTAGATCCACTTCAGCGGCGACCGGGTGAACGTCGACGGCGGCAGCACCCCGTGCGGGCTGCGCCGGTCCGCCGCGACGAACCACACGACCAGCGCCACCGCGCCGGCGACGGCGACACCGGCGATCGTGGCATCGGCCGACAGACCGGCGACGCTCACCAGCAGGGTTGCCGCGGTGAGGAGCGCCAGCGGGACGACCGGGACGGGCGCGACGTCGCGGACGCGTTCCCCCGTGCGCGGTGGCAGGACGATCGGTACCAGGACGGTGACCGCGACGGTGCATCCGATCAGCGCGCCGAAGGCCCAGCGCCACGCGCCGAACTGTGCGAACACCCCGCCGACAGCGGGACCCACCAGCGTGCCGACACCCCACATGGTGGAGACGAGCGCGGTGGCGCGGGTCCAGAGGTGCCGGGGCAACGCGGAGTTGATCACCGCGTAGCCGAGACCGGCGAGCAGACCGCCGCCGAAACCCTGCACGGCGCGTCCGGCCAGGAGCACTTCCATCGTCGGGCTCAGCGCACACACCGCGGTTCCGAACGCGAAGAGGGCGAGGCCGATCAGGTAGGCGCCGCGGGGGCCGCGGGCGGCGAGCGACCGGCTCACGATCATCGAGGAGAACACCGATGCGATGAGGAAGACGGTCGACGTCCAGGCGTAGTAGCGGTATCCGCCGATGTCGGCGACAGCGGTGGGCAGCAGGCTGCTCGTCAGGTAGACGTTGGTCGCGTACAACGCCTCGCCTCCGGCCAACACGGCGGCGACACCGAGATGTCGTCCGGTCAGCAGCTGACCCCAGGTACCGGAGGCCTCGGTGCGGGTGCTCATGAACCCGAACGTAGAAGCTCGAGCGCACTCGAGGTCAAGGCGACGCCGCCGCCACTGTGTCCGGTGTCACAGTTCCCGTCGTCGTGGCCGTCCTCGCTGGCGAATGTCGAGGTCAGGGCCTCGGTTGGGGTCGATGGGCCGGTGTGCGGGCGAGGTTACGGCGCTATCTCGAAAACAATCCTGGACGGTCGGGAATTGAATCATCCACAGGCATGTTCCATGAGTCGATAAGACTCAACTTTGGAGGAGGCTGCGAATGCCAGCATTCTTCGGGCCCGAGGGGCCCGGGCGCATCGACATCACCCGTCTCATGAGCAGCGACACGCAGTTGCTCATGGCGGAGGCTGCGCAGTTCGCGGCCGGCCGCGGTGACGCGGGCCTCGACGCACTGCACATCCTGCACGTCGCCGCGGTCAAGGATCCGGTGCGCGACATGGTCGAGCGAGTGGGCGGGGACCCGGAGGCGATCTCGAGGGACGCGGAGGCGCACCTGCCCCGCGCCCGGGAAGCCGTCTCGACGTCACCGACAGTCACGGCCGCCGGTCGTCGGGCACTGCTCGACGCACACCAGATCGCGCGTGCACTCGGTTCGACGTACATCGACCCCGAGCACATCTTCCTGTCGCTGGTCTCGAACGGTGACTCGACGACCGGGCGCATCCTCGCGTCCGCCGGCGTCACCCCCGAGTCGATGCAGTCGGCGGTGAACGCGAGTTCTGCGGAACCGCAGCAGGAGTCGGCCACGCCGACCCTCGACAAGTACGGCACGGACCTCACCGAACGCGCCCGCTCGGGTGGTGTCGACCCGGTCATCGGCCGCGGCGACGAGATAGAGCAGGCCATCGAGATCCTTGCCCGCCGGACCAAGAACAACCCGGTTCTGGTCGGCGAGGCCGGCGTGGGCAAGACCGCCGTCGTCGAGGGCCTGGCACAGCGCATCGTGGACGGTGACGTCCCGGAGGTGTTGGCAGACAAGAGGATCGTCCAGCTGGACCTGGCCGGGATGTTGTCCGGAACCCGGTACCGCGGTGACTTCGAGGAGCGGCTGACCAAGGCGGTCGACGAGATCGTTGCCCAGGACGGTCGCCTGATCGTCTTCATCGACGAACTCCACACGATCGTCGGTGCGGGCGCCGGTGGCGAGGGCGCGATGGATGCCGGAAACATCCTCAAGCCCAAGCTGGCTCGCGGCGACTTGCGCATCGTCGGAGCGACCACGCTCGACGAGTACCGCAAGCACATCGAGAAGGACCCGGCGCTCGAGCGGCGGTTCCAGCCGGTGACGGTGAACGAACCGAGTCAGGACGACGCCAAGGAGATCCTGACCGGGCTGCGTGAGCGGTACGAGGACCATCACCGTGTCCGGTACACCGACGAGGCGATCTCGGCTGCGGTCGAACTGTCGTCGCGTTACATCGCCGACCGGTACCTGCCGGACAAGGCGATCGACCTGCTCGACCAGGCCGGCGCGCGAAAGCGCCTGCAGCTCGGCGCATCCAACCCGGATGCCAAGGCGCTGCAGCAGCGGATCGCGCGGCTCGAGAAGTCCAAGGAGGATGCGGTAGCTGCGGAGGATTACGAGCGCGCGTCGCAGTTGCGCGACGAGATCACCGGCGCGGAGCAGCGGCTCGCCGAGGCTCGCGACGGTGCACCCTCGGCGGTCGAGACGCCGTCGGTGACCGCCGAGGACATCGCCGAGGTGGTCGCCCGGGCGACCGGTATCCCGGCCAGCCAGATGACGCAGCACGAGAAGGAGCGTCTGCGTCGGCTGGAGGACGAGCTGCACCAGCGGGTCGTCGGCCAGGAGGACGCGGTCAAGGCGATCGCGCGGGCGGTGCGGCGCAGCCGGACCGGCATGGGCGACCCGCGCCGACCCGTCGGCAGCTTCCTGTTCCTCGGTCCGACCGGTGTCGGCAAGACGGA
The DNA here is from genome assembly GCF_004011865.1 of Prescottella agglutinans. Classification (GTDB taxonomy): domain Bacteria; phylum Actinomycetota; class Actinomycetes; order Mycobacteriales; family Mycobacteriaceae; genus Prescottella; species Prescottella agglutinans. Next base: position 126,959 of record NZ_RKLP01000012.1, read on the forward strand.
ACTGGCGAAGGCGTTGGCGCAGTCGCTGTTCGGTGACGAGAGCAAGATGCTGCGCCTCGACATGAGCGAGTTCGGCGAGCGGCACACCGCGAGCCGGCTGGTCGGGGCGCCTCCGGGCTACGTCGGTTACGGCGAGGCCGGTCAGCTCACCGAACAGGTGCGGCGGCACCCGTACTCGGTGATCCTGCTCGACGAGATCGAGAAGGCGCACCCGGACGTGTTCAACGTGCTCCTGCAGGTGCTCGACGACGGACGGCTGACCGACGGTCAGGGCCGGACGGTGGACTTCAAGAACACCGTCCTGATCATGACCAGCAACCTCGGCTCGGACATCATCTCGAGCAAGGGCGGTGCGCTGGGCTTCACCACCGGTGACGCCGCGGCGGCCGAGAAGCCGTTGCGCGACAGGGTGATGGGTCGTCTGCGGGAGTCGTTCCGGCCGGAGTTCCTCAATCGGATCGACGAGATCGTGATCTTCCGCAAGCTGGAGGCCGATCAGCTGCACCGGATCACCGATCTGCTCCTCGGCGAGAGCCGTGACCGGCTGCGGGCCAAGGACATCGACATCGAGTTCACACCCGATGCGGTGGACTGGATCGCGGAGCACGGGCACCAGCCCGAGTTCGGTGCGCGCCCGCTGCGCAGGACCATCGCGCGTGAGGTCGACGACCGGATCGCCGACCTGCTGCTCGACGACGTCCTCGACGCCGGTGGGCGGATCACCGTCAGGGTGACCGACGACGAATTGGATCTCGTCGTCAGCTGATCCGGCGAGTACGAGAAGGGCGGGGCAGGCGAAATCGATTCGCCTGCCCCGCCCTTCGTCGTCCGCGGGGCGTCAGCGCACGCGGAGGCCGTCGATGTAGATCGACGTGATCTCGTGTGCGAAGTCGGCGTTGGACTTCTTCGGGGACGCGCGGAACCACCGACTGGTGAGCCACACCGAGTCCCGCATCAACTGGTAGAAGGTGGTGGCGTCGATGTCGGAGCGGAGTTCGCCGTCGGCCTGGGCCTCCGTGATGCACTGCATCCATAAACCCGCCGCGAAGTCGCCCTTGTCGCCCAGGCTGGCCTCGAGCATCTTGTCGCGCATGTAGTCGGTCTCGACCTGCCAGATCGCCGTCGCGTGGCGGTGGTGTTCGGCCGCGTCGATCGCGACGAGGACGAGGGCCTCGAGTCGCTCGATCGGGGGGAGGTTCCTACCGATGACCTCGGAGCACCGTTCGTAGAGTTCGTCCACGTACACCCGGATGATCTCGGTGACGATCGCGTCCTTGGACGGGAAGTAGTGGTACAGGGTGCCGGAGTACACGCCGCACGCCTCGGCGATCTCCCGCACCGTCGTCGCCGAGATGCCCTTCGTCGCGAAGATCTCGCCGGAACGATCGAGGATCTGGCGCCGTCGTTCCTGCGGATCCATCTGGATTTTCCCCCTGTACCTGGGTCGATTCTGTGGCGCCTCATGCTACCCGTGCCCGTTCGGCGGCCTCCGGTCCGGCAAGTCGATCCTACATTGATTGAGCGTTTGCTCAATCAGGTGTCTTGGATCACAATGGTCCGCGACTTGTGACCGAGCGAGCAGGAGCAGGAGCGGCAATGGGTGTACTCGAGGGCGACGTCGCGTTGGTGACGGGTGCCGGCCAGGGGATCGGGCGTGGCATCGCTCTGGCGCTGGCGGCCGAGGGGGCGCGCGTGGCGGCGGTCGGACGGACCCTGTCGAAGGTGGTCGACACCGCCGACGAGATCGTCCGCCGGGGCGGCGAGGCCGTCGCGCTCCAGTGCGACGTGACCGATCCCGAACGGATCGACGCGGTGGTCGCGGATGTCGTCGGGCAGTACGGAAGTCTGTCGATCCTGGTGAACAACGCGCAGACTCCGGCCCACGGCACCCTGCTGGAGGTCAGCGAGGACGACTATCACGGCAGCATGAATTCGGGGCCGTTGGCGACGTTGCGTCTGATGCGTGCGTGCCATCCGCACCTGAAGGGGCGCGGGGCGATCGTCAACCTCGGATCCGCCGCCGGCATGAAGTGGGACCCGACGGGTACGGGTGCCTACGCGGCGGCGAAGGAGGCCGTGCGGGTGCTGACCCGGACTGCGGCGTGCGAGTGGGGTGCCGACGGCATTCGCGTCAACGCGATTCTGCCGCTCGGGTCGTCCCCGTTGATGGACGAGTGGGCCGAACTCGATCCGGAGGCCTACGACGAGTACCTGCGCAGCGTGCCGCTGGGACGTCTGGGCGACGCCGAGACCGATATCGGACCGGCCGTGGTCTTCCTGTGCAGTCCCGCCGCTCGGTACATAACCGGCCATTCGCTGCCGGTCGACGGAGGGCAGGCTTTCCTCAGGTAGAAGCGGTCCGAATACTTTACCGCTCAACGGAAATCGACCAGAAAGAGCAGGCTCACTGCTCGTACGCTGGCCGAATACAGTTCCGAACGGAAGGATCGCGCAATGCAGCCGGTCGAATGCGGATCGTGCGGTAACCGCGTACTCGTCGAGAAGTACAGCTCGACGCACACCAGCACCCAGTGGCTCGAGGATGCGGAGACGGTTTGCGCCGAGTTCCGTGAGGCCGCGGCCAGCGGAACGCACAGCATGTATGTGCGGACGTGCAGCGCACTGAACAAGAGCATCGACGAGGCCGTCGCCGAGGGGCGTCTCGGCGAGTCGTGCCGCACCGTGCCGGTCTCGGGGTCGACCGAGGAAGTCCGCCCCTACTCGTAACCGACGGAACCAGTTTCCCTGCAGTTCCGGATTTTTCAGGCGCAGCTCGCACAAGGGCGGGAAGCGCTCACTTTTTCGAAGGAGGCAAGATGACCGAGATTTCCGACGACGTCGAGGTCCGGGAGATCGTGGCGGGCAGCAACCCCGACCGCTTCGCGCGTGGCTGGCACTGCATCGGCCGTGCACAGGACTTCCGTGACGGAAAGCCGCACCAGGTCAAGATCTTCGGCACCGACCTGGTCGTGTTCGAGGACAGTAAGGGCGAGCTGCAGGTCCTCGACGCGTTCTGCCGTCACATGGGTGGCAACCTCGCGATGGGTGAGATCAAGGGCGACACCATCGCCTGCCCGTTCCACGACTGGCGCTGGAACGGCAAGGGCAAGTGCACCGAGATCCCCTACGCTCGTCGTGTTCCCCCGGTCGCCAAGACCAAGTCGTGGATCAAGCTCGAGCGCAACGGCCTGTTCTTCGTCTACAACGATCCGCAGGGCAACCCGCCGCCGGCCGACGTCACGATCCCTCAGATCGAGGGCTACGACGAAGGTGGCTGGAGCGACTGGAGCTGGAACACCTACGTCGTCGAGGGCTCGCACTGCCGCGAGATCGTCGACAACGTGGTGGACATGGCGCACTTCTTCTACGTGCACTTCCAGATCCCGACCTACTTCAAGAACATCTTCGAGGGTCACGTCGCGACCCAGGTGATGCGCTCGGGCGGCCGTGACGACATCCAGACCGGCGTCCAGCTGGGTATGGCTGAGGCCGAGACGATCTCGGATGCGTCGTACTTCGGTCCGTCCTTCATGCTCGACACCGTCTACACGGTTGCGGGCGACATCAAGGTCGAGACCAAGCTGGCGAACTGCCACTACCCGATCACGAACAACTCGTTCATCCTGCAGTGGGGCACCATCGTCAAGCGGACCGAGGGTCTGTCGGACGAGGACGCCAAGGCGATGGCGGAGCAGTTCACCGAGGGCGTCGAGCACCAGTTCAAGCAGGACATCGCGATCTGGAACCACAAGAGCCGGATCGAGAACCCGCTGCTGACCGAGGAGGACGGCCCGGTCTACCAGCTGCGTCGCTGGTACCAGCAGTTCTACGTCGACGTCGAGGACGTCACGGAGGACATGACCAAGCGCTTCGAGTTCGAGGTCGACACGACCCGCGCCCAGCAGAACTGGCGTGACGTCGTCGCGGACAACGTCGCGAAGGGCGTCACGCCCGTCGAGTTGGTCGCGGACGTCTAGGTCCCTCGGCTGCAACGCCTGCGCCCCTGTCGACTTGCTCGTCAGGGGCACAGGCGTTTTCAGGCCCTCCTCGCCGCCACCGCCGCCACGAGCCGGACCAGGTCGGGTGCGGTCCCGACGTCCAGGCCGGTGAGTGCGGCGACCTTTCGCAGCCTGTAGGCCACCGTGTTCGGGTGCACGTGCAACGCAGCGGCAGCGGCGGCGCGGTCGCATCGGGCATCGAGGTACGACTCCAGGGTTTCGAGCACGACCGGGTGAGACCCCAACGGTGCCAGAAGGTCGGCCAGCAGCGTCGTCGCGGCGCTCGGCCGGGTGAGCTGATACTCGAGCGCGACGTCCCGGAGTCGTACGGTGCCGTTGCCCCGCCCGCAGCGGCGGGCGACGTCGAGGATCTCCCGAGTCTGCTCGTACGCCAGTGGCACTTCCGGCGGCGCGGCCACCGACACTGCGGTCAGCACCGCGGCACCGATCGTCCGTTCCATGTCCCGCAGGTTCCGGCTCAGCAGCGCGTACTGCGGGCTGTCGTGCCAGTCGTCCACCCCGGGGTCGGGCTCGAGGATCGGGATCAGGACACCGCCGCCGCTACTGGTGAGCATGCTCAACGCGTTGTCGCGGCCCACGTTGTCCAGCTCGCGCTGCAACCGGCGAACCTTCCGGCGTTCTGCCACCACTGCGTCGATGCCGGCCGACCGCTCGTCCGGGTGGGGTTCGACATGGAGCGACAGCACCCAGTACAGGCGGGGGAGGTCGATACCGAACCGCTCCGCCGTCCCCGTTGCGCTCGAGCCGGACGTCAACTCCAGGAACAAGTCTCGACGCGCCGAGTCGTCCTGGCCGTGAACCGCCGGATCCGAGCCGTAGCCTGCCAGCACGGCGGTGGTGGCTGCCAGCAGGTGCTTGTGCAGCAGCGTCCCGGCCCGGGACAGGTCGGTGGTGTCCTCGGGTCCGGCGAGGTCGCCGATCATCGTCCACCAGTGATCGACGGCGAGGTGATACGCGTGCAGTACCTCTGCGAGTGGTACCAGTTCCTCGGCCCGTCGCTGCGCCGACTCGCGGATCCGGGTCAATCCCGCGTCGTCCGTCGTCCGCAACGACCGCAGGCTCGCGATGAGTACCTCGAAGTTGCATCGGATGATCGCCGTGACGTCGCTGCGGACCGCTTCTTCCGGCAGCGACCGATAGAACGGCACTTGTCTCCACACCAACTCGACCGTGTCCGCCACGATTGTGTGGGTGTGCTGCGCGAGTTGATCGGCCACCGGTCGGCCACCGATGACGATGGTTTTGTCCACAGGAACAACGCTCCTCCGATAGTCGGTTCGCCCAGACAACGACGACCTGTCACTTTCCGGTGAGTATGTAATACGCATCACTCCGAAATCGACAAGTCCGACCGCACGGGGCCTGTCCGCCGACCGAAGGAGGTGTCCGCCGTGCATTCCGTGATCCGAACCGTCTGCGCCGCAGCTGTCGCGGCCTGTCTGCAGGTCGTCGCTGCCGCCACCTCCGGGGGTCACCCGGCGGAACCGCCACTCGCGTATGTCGCGCTGGGCGATTCGGCCGCCGCCGGACCGCTCATTCCGGACCAGGACCTCTCCAGTCCCGGCTGCCTGCGGTCGCACCACAACTATCCCGCGGTGGTCGCTGCTTCTCTCGGTGCCGATCTCACCGACGTCACCTGCTCGTCCGCGCGGAGCAGTCACGTCTCCGCCACCCCGCAACCCACTCTCGCCGGTCCGGTTCCGGTGCAGGTCGAGGCGCTGAGCGCCGACACCGACCTCGTCACCGTCACCATCGGTGCCAATGACATCAACCTGTTCACCACGGCACTCCGTTGCCTCGACCCGCTTCCGGCGCCGTTCGGCAACTCGTGTGCCGAGGCGTTCACCGCCGGCGGTGTAGACCAGCAGCGTGCGCTCGTCGACCAGGTCGCCCCGCAGTGGGGAACGGCGCTCGACGTGATCCGGGCACACGCGCCGAACGCCGAGATCGTCGTCGTCGGCTACGGCAGCTACGTGCGCCCGGGCGGATGCCCCGACCGGCAACCGATGTGGCCGCGCGACGCTGACTACCTGCAGGGCGTCATCGATTCCGTCGACGACGCCATGGCGGCGCAGGCGCGTTCCCGCGCAATCGCATTCGTCGATATACGAAACGTGACCTCCGGGCACGACATCTGCGCCGACGCGAGTCGGGCGCACTATGCCGGGGTCGTGCCCGCTGAATCCGCTGTACCACTGCACCCGACCGCATCGGGTATGCAGGCGATCGGCGCCTACGTCGCCGAACAGATCCGCTGATCCGCCCCCTTCGGCCTACACGCCACCCTTCCCCTTCGACACCGAGGACTCCCATGTCGCTGCCTCGAACCGTGACGGGCGCCCCTGCCCCCGACACCGGCCGCACCACAATTCTCAGCGGGGCGTTGGTCGCCCTGTTCCTCGCCAACCTCCTCAACTTCTTCGACCGGTCCATCCCGTCGGTCGTCGCCGAACCGATCAAGCACGAGTTTGCCCTCAGTGACCTGCAGTTGGGCCTGATCACGTCCGCCTTCACCGTTGTGTACGCGATCGCGGGACTGCCACTGGGGCGCCTTGCCGACCGCGGAAGCCGCCCGGGGATCATCGGTGTCGGACTGCTCGTGTGGAGCGGTCTGACCGCAGCCACCGGGGCCGCGGGCAACTACATGCTGTTCATCCTCGTCCGACTCGGCGTCGGTGTCGGAGAGGCCGCCTTCACCCCGGCCGCGAACTCGATGATCGGTGACCTCTACCCGGCCGATCGCCGTTCCCGTGCCGTCGGCATCTTCATGCTGGGACTCCCGATGGGGCTGATGCTCGCCTACTTCACGGTCGGCAGGATCGCCGAGGCCTTCGACTCGTGGCGGGCACCGTTCTTCGTCGCCGCGGTCCCCGGCGTCATCCTCGCGCTCGTGATGCTGCGGATGCGTGATCCCGAACGCGGTGGTGCTGAACAGGTTTCGATCGCCGATCCGGGTTCGGTCCGGCGCCCGATCCGGCTACTGCTGTCGATCCCGACCCTGCGCTGGCTGATCCTCGCCGGCCTGACCTTCAACTTCGCGGCCTATGCGGTCAACTCGTTCACGGTTCCGCTGCTGATGCGTCAGTACGAACTGAAGCTGACGTCCGCGGCCGTCGTCACCGGCGTCATCGTCGGGCTCACCGGGCTGTTCGGGCTGTTGCTCGGGGCTCGCTACGCCGACCGGGCCTCGGCCACCTCGCCGCGGTCCCGGCTGATGATCGGCGTCGTCGCCACCGCCGTCGCGGCGCCGCTCACCGCGTGGGCGCTGATGCAGAACGGCGGCAGCGTGTTCCTGTTCGCGCTGCTGTTCTCGCTCGGCTGGCTTCTCGCCTACGGCTTCTACGTGAGCGTGTATCCCGCGATCCACGACGTCGTCGTTCCGCAGCTACGGGCCACCGCAACCGCGCTGTTCTTCGCCGCGATGTACCTCCTCGGGGGATTCGCCGGACCGGTGGTGGTCGGCGGTATCTCCGACTGGTTCGCCGAGCGGGCGGCACGCGACGCCGGTGTGCAGGGCGTGGCGCAGTTCGCGGGTCAGGGGCTCAACTCCGCGCTCTACCTGGTGCCGTTGATGCTCGCGCTGACCGCGGGCTTCATCTACCTCGCCACCCGACGGGTGGACGTGGACTCGATTCGTATGCGGTCCAGTCTCGCCGACTGACCGTGCCGATCCAATTCGAAAGGTATTCCTTCATGCGAAAATCCCTCAAACTATTCGCGAATGCCGCAGCGACGGTTGCGCTGTGTGCGACGCTCGGGCTGACGGGGCCGGCCGGAACGGCCACCGCCGAGACGCCTGGTATCCCGAGTGTCGGGCACGACTGGGCGGCCGCGGGGCCGTACACGCCGAACGTCTCGATCGGGCTGGTGCACACTCTGTACTACCCGCGTGAGCTCGGGGCACGCGGCGAGAAGCACCCCGTCGTGATCTGGGGGAACGGGACCGGTGTGCTCCCCGGTGCGTACACCTCGTTGTTGCGCCACTACGCCAGCCAGGGATTCATCGTGGTCGCCGCCAATACCCCGACGAGCAATTTCGCCGTCACCATGCGGTCGGGAATCGACCTGATCGCGGGCAAGGCGGCCGACCCGTCGAGCGTCTTCTTCGGAAAGGTCGACCTGGAACACATTGGCGCGGTGGGGCACTCGCAGGGTGGGTCTGCGGCGATCAATGCCGCGATCGACGACCGCGTCGACACCGCCGTCGCGATCCAACCCGGCCCGCTCAACGATGTCGACCTCATCGACGAGCCTGTTCTCTATCTCGCCGGCGAGGCCGACGCGATCGTCTGGCCGGCGGTGGTGCGGGCGATGTACGAGGACGCCGACCACGTGCCGGCCGAGTATCTGGAACTGCGCGGCGCCACGCACTTCGGCACGTCGATCTCCGGCGGCGACATGCGCGGACCGAGCACGGCGTGGCTGCGGTACTGGCTGCTCGACGATCCGAACGCCCGCACCGAGTTCTTCGGCCCGAGCTGCGGATACTGCACCGACACCCAGCAGTTCTCGGACTTCGACCGCAACGATCTGGCCCTGCAGATCCCGGGCTGACGGTCGAGTCCGGCGCTCGAGGCACTGTCTGCCTGCGCAGAACGGATGTCCCCCCGTCGATGGCATGGACTTCGACGGGGGGACGAGCGCATCGGTCAGGCAGCCGCGGTCACCGGATGCCGTTCCACAATTGCCGCTGCGGTGCATGCGGATCCGTCTGCACGGCGGAGACGGTGTCGAAGCGCATCGTCGCTCGGTCGCGCACCGTGTACGGCGCCCAGCCGGGATCGCCGTGTGTCGCGAATGCGATCCACGCGGCGTGCATGGTGTCGGCCAAGTCCTGCGGCGGGCGTGCTCCCACCACGTTCTCGAACCCCCCGATGCCGAGGTTGTCGAAGACGAACGGGATCTCGGCGGTATGGCAGGCACCCAGTCGGCCGTCGAACGTCGGTGGTCGCCATGAGAATTCGTAGGCGTAGGTGCGTCCCCGGCCGTTGCCGGCGTGCGCCTCTGCCAATCGGATGGCGGGTATCCGGTAGAACCAGTCGGTGCCGACGGCCGCGAGTAGGTCTCCGGGGCCGGCACTCGGATCGGCCTCCCGGTAGACCGGCAGCGCGACATCGGGGTCGAGCCCGTACGCGGCGACCGCGCCGTACGACAGTTCGGCTGTGACCGCATCGATCGCGCCGACCGGAACCAGGAAGTAGCGGAATTCCTCGGCGTTGCATCCGATCAGCACGTCGACGTCGCCGCCCGCGCCGTCCGCTATCGCTTCGGGCGGTGCGACCGAGAGCAGTTCGCCATCCACCACGGGCTCGAACGGCATGAGGTTGCGCGTCACCTCACCCCACCGTTGTGGATTCGGGTCGGCCGACACCGCGGCCCGCAACTGTTGCTGAGCGGCCAGTACCCGGTCCGTGGGCACAGTGGCGAGGGCTTCCATGGTTGGCGAAATCCCCAGCAGGGAAGCCAGTTCTTCCGAGATCCGCTCCGCGGTCTCGGTTCGTATCGTGTGATGGGCCGCGCCACTCTGCAGGATCGCGCGCCGGAACAAGCCCTCGGCCTGCGGGGCGGCGAGTAGCGCTCCGATGCTCATCGCGCCGGCGGATTCGCCGAATACCGTGACGGCCGCCGCGTCACCGCCGAAGGCCGCGATGTTGTCGCGAACCCATCGCAACGCCGCGATCTGGTCGCGCAGGCCGAGATTCGTGGTCTGCCCGCGTAGATGTCCGAATCCGTCGACGCCGAGCCGATAGTTGACGGTCACCAGCACGACACCGTCGCGGGCGAACGCGGTGCCGTCGTATGCGGCGGTCGAACCGGAGCCGTTGGTGAACGCACCACCGTGGATCCACACCATCACCGGCGCCGTGCCGTTCGGATCCGGTGTCCACACGTTGAGGTTGAGGTAGTCCTCGCCCGGGATGAACACTTCGGAGATCAGCGCATCGTAGGGAGGTGCATACGGGGAGGCCGGTGCGGTGGGTCCGTACTCGCTCGCGTCCCGCACTCCGTCCCATCGGGGACACGGCTGGGGTGGAGCGAACCGGCGGGCACCGACCGGTGCAGCCGCATAGGGAATTCCCTTGAAGGAGACCACGCCCGTGGTCGGATCGGTCCGGCCGCGCACCGCTCCGTCTGTGGTGGTGACGACCACACTCGGTTCTGCGCGTGTCATCGCACCGCTCCTTCGTCCGCTCCGACGATCCGAAGGGCGTAGTGGACGTAGTTGTCGGCCACCTCGTCCCGGGTGAACGGCTCGTCCGGTCCGAACCACTGCGCCACCTGGATGGCCATCCCGCCGATGGCGACCGCGCCCAGATGGAGGTTCTCGATGCGGAAGACGCCGTCGCGAACACCGAGTTCGAGCGTATCGAGCAGAAGTCGGCTGCACGATGCCCGCAACTCGAGTGCGGGTGCGGCAAGTTCGTCAGGTAGTGCGTGCAGCTCCGAGTTCGTCACCACGGCCAGAAGGGGGAAATCGGTGTGCAGCAGTACATGTGCGCGAACGAGCGCCGACAGCTGGGCCACAGCGGTGGGCTCGGCGGCGGCGAGTGCGTTCGTCAGCCGTGCATGCAGCTCGCGGTGTCCGGTCAGCACCAGCTCCGCCAGGATGTGGTCCTTGGACCGATAGTGCGCGTACAGGCTCGCCGAGGTGATCCCGACTTCGTTCGCGATCTTGCGGATGGATACCGCGCTGTATCCGGATTCGGCGAAGAGCGCCAGCGAGGCTCGGAGTATCGCGCCCCGCGTTCCGGCAGGTGTCACGCCCTCGGGTAGTTCCACGGGTACGGCGGCCACTCGCCGCGGTTTCCACACCGACACATCCACCTCAGACTCCTTCGTTCGGCTCCGACCGGGTGTTCCTACCGATCGATCGGTTGACAGCGTACGTGATACAGACCGATAGTTAGGTAATTCTCAATGACAACCGATCGATCGGCAGGGAGATGAAGTGACGAATCTGGCAACCACGCTGGTGGCCTCGGCTGGGCGGCATCCGGACCGGACAGCGGTGATCTGCGGCGAACAGCAACTCACCTACGCCGAACTGGAGGCGGCCAGCGCCGCACTGGCGCTCGAACTGCGCGCGCGCGGGGTTCGGTCCGGCGATCGCGTCGCCATGATGTTGCCGAATGTCCCGATGTTTGCGATCGCCTATTACGCGATCCTGCGATGCGGCGCGATCGTGGTGCCGATGAACCCGCTGCTCAAACCCCGCGAAGTCGCCCACCAACTCGCCGACAGCACGGCAGCGCTGCTGCTCGCCTGGCACGAGGCCGTCGAGGCGACCCCCGGCGCGGCGCTCGCCGACGTCGAATGCCTGACGGTGCATCCGGATTCACTCGTGAACCGGGTGCCGGTGCCGGACGGCGAGGGTGGCGTTGCGCTCCGGGAGCCCTCGGACACCGCGGTCATCCTGTACACCTCGGGTACCACCGGCAAGCCGAAAGGCGCTGAGCTCTCCCACCGCAACCTCATGTGCAATCAGCAGGTCACCAGCACGACCTTGCTGAAGCTGACCGAGGACGATGTCGTATTCGGAGGCCTGCCGCTGTTTCACGCGTTCGGGCAGACCGTCACCCTGACGTCGGCCATCGCCCACGGCGCGCGCCTCACTCTCTTACCCCGTTTCGACGCCACCGATGCACTGCAGGTCCTGACCCGCGACCGCGTCACCGTCTTCGTCGCGGTGCCGACCATGTACGCCGCGCTTCTCGCGCACCCGGACCGTGCCGAATACGACCTGAGCGCGCTGCGGCTCTGCGTGTCCGGCGGTGCGGCACTGCCGGTGGAGACGTTGCACGCCTTCGAGAAGCAGTTCGACACAACGATCCTCGAAGGCTGGGGGTTGTCGGAGACGTCACCGGTGGCGTGCTTCAACCATCCCGATGCGCCGCGCAAGGCGGGCAGCATCGGTACACCGATCGACGGTGTCCGGATGCGCGTGCTCGCCGACGACGGGCAGGAACTGGGCATCGGGCAGGTCGGAGAACTCGCGGTGCGCGGCCCCAACGTCATGAAGGGCTACTGGCGTCAGCCCGCGGCCACCGCGGAAGTGCTCTCGGATGGCTGGTTCCGGACGGGCGACCTCGGCCGGATCGACTCCGACGGTTACTACTGGATCATGGATCGGAAGAAGGACCTGATCATCCGAGGTGGATTCAACATCTACCCCCGCGAGATCGAAGAAGTCCTCTACGAGCACCCCGACGTCGAAATGGCCGCCGTCATCGGCATTCCCGCACCCGCCTTGGGGGAAGAGATCGGTGCTGCCGTCGTGCTCCGGTCCGGCTCGCGAGCCACACCCGAGGAACTGCGGATCTTCGTCCGTGAACGCGTCGCACCCTACAAGTATCCGCGCCATGTCTGGCTGGTCGACGAACTGTCCAAGGGCGCGACCGGGAAGATCCTCAAACGCGCGATCGCCATACCCGACAGCGTCGTCGTCGCTGTCTCGACATAACGGCGCCCACGCCGGCGGGGGTCAGGCTGGGATCGGTCGCAGTGCGCGGCTGCTGGTCATCTGCCGCCACGTCGCGAGTGCGGCCATCCGTACGGGCGCGACGAGTGCCGAATTGTTCATCGCCTTGGTCGGTCCGCACACCGAGATCGCGCCGACGGTGTTCTTGCCGTCGCCGATGGCCGCCGCCACACACGACACGCCGACGGTTGTCTCGTCCCGGTCGTGGGCGATGCTCTGCTCACGGATGCGGGCGAGTTCGACTCGCAGCCGGGCGGGGTCGCAGATCGAGTTCCGGGTCGGACCGACGGTGGGCCCGGGGAGCACGGTCTCGGCGTCCACGCGCGAGTGCGCGAGAATGGCCTTGCCGATGGCAGTGCGGTACGCGGGCTGTCGTCCGCCCACCCGGGAGGGGACCGACAACGTGAATCGGCCGCCGAGCTTCTCGAGGTAGAGCACGTCGGTGCCGTCGAGCACGGCGAGGTGAACGACCAGGCCGGTTGCGTTGTGCAGTTCGTGCAGAACCGGGAGGGCCGCCTGGTGCACCCGGTCGTGGTGCTGGGCCAGGGACCCGAGCTCGAGCATCTTCATGCCCAGCTCGTAGGCGTGCCCGTGGCGGCGGATCCAGCCGATCCGGACCAGTTGCAGCAGCATCCGGTGCGTGGACGACCGGGGGAAGCCGGTGCGGCGCGACAGCTCCGACAGCGTCAGCCGCTCGGCCTCCCGGAAGGCGTCCAGCAGGATCGCGACACGGTCGATGACTGCGATCGGTGAGCTTGCCTCTGTCGTCGTCATGACCTCTCGAACCTCCATTGACGTGTCGTTGCGATCTGATTGAGCAAGCGTTCAATCAAGTGGTGAGACTGTATCAGCGTGCGCCGTGTCGCTCCAGCGCCGCCGAGAATTCATTTCGGCGGGGGCGCGCCGGACCCCTGGACCTTGTGGCGCCTGGCGTGGATCGGGAATCCGTGCAAGTGAGCTCGGTTCAATGGAACGGCCGGCTGCAGCCGGCGAATGAAGCTCGGCGGCAACCGGTTTACTTGCCGCGCGGGCGCGCTCGAACGGCGACGGCGCCGTCGTGTCGCGTGGCGGGGGAGAGGTGCGCCCTCCGGTTCGGGGCGGTTTTCCGCTCACTGGGAAGCAATTGAGGTGAGTCCCGTCTCACCTCCTAATGTGCGTCCGGTCACTGTTCGACCCAAGACCGGAATGCGTAGGTAGGAAATGGCAGTCACCGTCTCTCAGGGCGATGCGGCCCCCGTGCGGGGCGCCGGTGATTCCGGCGGCTCGACCGGGTACTGGATCCGCGTCCTGCTGATCCTCGTTCTGCTCACCGAGCAGGCGGCACTGGCCTTCGCCCTCTTCACGCCCGCGCTCCCGAAGATCGCCGCCGAATACCAGACCACGCAGGTGGTCTGGGTCATGACGGCGCTCGTCCTGGCCGCCGCGATCGCATCGCCGATCCTCGGCAAGCTCGCCGACGTCTACGGCAAGAAGCGCATCCTGGTGGTGACCGCCGCGATCGCGAGCCTCGGTGCGCTCATCTCCGCGGTCGCGCCGACCTTCCCGATCCTGCTGGTCGGCCGCTTCCTCTCCGGCGTCGGCTTCGCCTTCACCGCCCTCGGCTACTCGCTGATCCGTGACGTGTTCCCGGCGCGCCTGCAGGCCATGTCGATCTCGATCGCGAACACCGGCGTCGGTGTCGTCACCGTCATCGCCCCGCTCATCTCCGGCTACATGCTCGACCACACCGGAGTGTCCTCTGTCTTCTGGTTCTCGTTCGGGCTGTGCGCCGTCGGTGGCCTGCTGACGCTGCTCTTCGTTCCGGAGACCCCGGTTCGCGCCAAGGTTTCCGTCGACTGGCTGGGTGCCTTCCTGCTCACCGTCGCGCTGTTCACCGTCATGCTCGCGCTGTCGCTGGGTGCCGGCTGGGGCTGGCTGAGCGGCAAGACCTTGGGGACGCTCGCCGTCACCGTCATCTTCGCGGTCGCCTGGGTCGTCTGGGAACGCCGCTGCCCCGAACCCCTGATCAGCATCGACGTGCTCGCCAGCCGCAAGGTCGGCATCACGCTGCTCGCCGGTGGTATCGCCTACGGTGCGACGACGCTCACCGCGACGCTGATCCCGATGCTGCTGCAGACGCCGAAGGAAGCGGCCGACTACGGCTTCGGACTCTCGGTCACCGACATGGCCCTGTGGATGCTGCCCGGCGGCTGCCTGATCGTCCTCGGCGGTGTCTTCGTCGGCGCGACGTCGAAGCGAATCGGCTTCCGCCAGCACCTCGTTCTCGGCTCGGTCCTGATCGCACTGGGTGCCGCCTGGCTGGCGACGACGCCCGATCAGGCCTGGCAGGTCGTGTGCGCGTACGGCCTCATCGGCTTCGGCTCGATGATCTACGCCGCGATTCCGAACCTGGTGATGATGGCGCTGCCCGAGGACCAGCGCGCGATCGGCGCCAACTTCACGGGTCTGTCGCAGTCGATGTTCGGCGGCATGCTGTCCTCGGTGGGCTTCGCGCTGCTGGCGCAGCACGTCATGGCGGTGGGCCCGGCCGGCCCGGTCTACAGCGCGGACGGCTTCTTCGTCGGCTTCATGGTGGCCGCCGGAGCCGCCCTGCTCGGCGCGGTCCTGGCCTTCGGCATCACCGTCGGACGCCGCGGCGAGGGATAGCTGCACGATGTTTCGATGCCTCGGGGCCTGCACCGGATGACGGTGCAGGCCCCGAGGCGGTTCGAATGCTGTCAGGCCACCACCGAGCGCTGGGGCACGCCGGTGTACTCGCTGAGCGGTCGGATCAGGGCGTTGGACTCGCCCTGTTCGATGATGTGCGCGGTCCATCCGGTGATGCGGCTCATCACGAAGATGGGGGTGAACACCTCGATGTCGAAGCCCATGAGGTAGTACGCAGGGCCGGTGGGAAAGTCGAGGTTGGGCTCGAGTCCGGTGGTCTCGTTCATGGTGCGCTCGAGGATCTCGTACATCCGGACCCACTTGTCGCCGCCGGTCTTCTCGGCGACGGTGAAGAACGCTTGGCGCATCGTCGGGACGCGGGAGTCACCGTTCTTGTAGACGCGGTGCCCGAAGCCCATGACCTTTTCCTTGCGGGCCAGCTTGTCCCGCATCCAGGACTCGGCGTGCTCGGGTTCGCCGATCTCGATCATGTCGTGCATGACGGCCTCGTTGGCGCCGCCGTGCAGCGGCCCCTTGAGGGTGCCGATCGCGGCGGTGACGGCGCTGTAGATGTCCGACAGCGTGGAGGTGACGACGCGGGCCGCGAAGGTGGAGGCGTTGAAGCTGTGCTCCGCGTAAAGGATCAGCGAGACCTCGAACGCTTTCACGATCTCCGGCTCGGGGATCTCGCCGAAGCACATGCCCAGGAAGTTCTCGGCGAAGCCGAGGTGGCTGTGCGGGGCGATCGGATCGAGACCGCGCCGACGGCGATGATCGGCGGCGACGATCGTCGGCAGCACCGCCATCATGCGAAGAGCCTTCTCGCGGTTGGCCTTCGGAGAGTTGTCTGCCTCCTCCGGGTCTTCCGCGCCGAGGAAGCTGATCGCGGTGCGCACCACGTCCATCGGGTGGCAGTTGTCCGGCATCTTCGCCACCAGCGCGAGCAGCGACCGGTCCGCACGGCGGCTGGCCCGCTCGCGCTGGCAGAAGAGTTCGAGCTGGGCGTCCGAGGGCAGCTCACCGTTCCACAGGAGGTACGCGACCTGCTCGAAGCTGCAGTTCGCCGCCAGGTCCTGGACCGCGTAGCCGCGGTAGGTCAGCGAGTTCGTCTCGGGGACGACCTTCGAGATCGCGGTGGTGTCGACGACGACGCCGGCCAGGCCTTTGTAGATCGTCGGGACTGCATTCGTCATTGGTTCCCTCCGAGCGTGAAGTTGAAGACTCCGGAATCGAACTCGTTGTAGCGCTCGTACTCGAGCAGTTCGTACAGCCGCGAGCGGGTCTGCATCTGATCGAGCTGCCCCTCCTGCGTGCCGGTCGCGTGGATCTCGCGCAGGCCACGCTCGATGGCGCCCATCGCGAGTCGCAGGGTGGTGACCGGGTAGATCACCGCGTTGTAGCCGATATCCTCGAGCGTCTGCGCAGGGGTCAGCTGGGACTTGCCGAACTCCGTCATGTTCGCAAGCAGCGGGATATCCACCGCGGCACGGAACTTCGCGAAGTCCGCCTCGGTGTGCAGGGCCTCCGTGAAGATCATGTCGGCGCCGGCGTCCGCGTAGGCCTTGGCACGCTCGATCGCGGCATCGATGCCGTCGATACCGGCGGCGTCGGTACGGGCGCAGATCACGAAGTTCGGGTCCCGCCGAGCCGTGACGGCGGCGCGCAGGCGACGAACCATCTCGTCGGTGGGGACGATGGCCTTGCCGTCGAGGTGGCCACACCGCTTTGGGTTGACCTGGTCCTCGAGGTGCAGGCCGGCGATACCGGCGTCCTCGGCGGCAAGGACGGTGCGCGCCGCCGACATCGGCTCACCGAAACCGGTGTCGGCGTCGATGAGCACCGGCAGATCGGTGATCCCGGCGATCTGCCGGCTGTGCGCGACGACCTCGGTGAGCGTGGTCAGCCCGATGTCGGGGAGACCGAGCCCGGCGGAGAAAGCGCCACCGGAGACGTACACGCCCTCGAAACCGATCTCCTGGATCAGCTTGGCGGTCAACGGATTGATTGCACCGGGCAGGCGCTGGATCCTGCCCGAGGACAGTCCGGCGCGCAGCGCGATGCGCTTGTCGGCCGCGGAGGTGGAGGCGGCGATGAGACCGGTCATGTCAGAACAGTCCCTTCGGCGACTCGGGGGAGCGGGCGAGAACGTCGTCCGAGACGGTGAACGTGAGCTGGTTCAGCTCGCCGGCCTTCAGATCGGGGGTGCGCTGCGCGGCGTCGAGGAACCGATCCTGCTCGGCCGGATCGACGACGCCCTCGGCGAGGGTGCGGAACTTCGCGATGTACTGGTCGCGAGCGAACGGCCGGGCACCGAGCGGGTGCGCGTCGGCGATCGCGAGCTCGTCGACGATCAGCTCGCCGTTCTTCAGCGTGACCTCGGCGCGGGCACCGAACGCCTTCTCGTCCGGGTCGGTCGAGTGGTAGCGGCGGGTCCACTCGGGATCCTCGGCGGTGGAGATCTTCTTCCACAGCTCGATCGTGTCAGGGCGCTGCGCGCGCTCCGGGGCGTACGAGCGCTCGTGGTGCCACGTGCCGTCCTGCAGCGCGACCGCGAAGATGTACATCACCGAGTGGTCGAGCGTCTCGCGGCTGGCGTACGGATCGAACTTCTGCGGATCGTTCGAGCCGGTGCCGATCACGACGTGCGTGTGGTGGCTGGTGTGCAGCACGATCGACGCGATCTGGTCCAGGTCGCCGATCCTCTCGCGCATGCGGCGGGCCAGGTCGATCGGGGCCTGGCTCTGGTACTCGGCCGAGTGCTCCTTGGTGTAGGTATCGAGGATCGCGCGCTTCGCCTCGCCCGGACCGGGCAGCGGCACGGCGTATTCGGCGTTCGGGCCGCCGAGCAGCCAGGCGATGACGCCGTCCTCGCCCTCCCAGATCGGGGACGGGGCGCCCTCGCCGCGCATCGCCCGGTCGACGGCCTCGACCGCCATCTTGCCGGCGAACGCCGGTGCGTACGCCTTCCAGCTCGAGATCTCGCCCTTGCGGGACTGACGCGTCGCCGTGGTGGTGTGCAGCGCCTGTCCGATCGCCTGGTAGACGGTCTCGGTGTCCAGTTCGAGGAGCGTGCCGATGCCGGCGGCGGCGGACGGGCCGAGGTGTGCGACATGGTCGATCTTGTGCTCGTGCAGGCAGATCGACCGCACCAGATCCACCTGGACCTCGTAGCCGGTGGCCAGACCGCGGATCAGGTCGGCGCCGCCGCGACCGGTGTGCTGCGCGACCGCGAGAATCGAGGGGATGTTGTCGCCCGGATGCGAGTACTCGGCGGCCAGGAACGTGTCGTGGAAGTCGAGTTCGCGCACCGCGACACCGTTGGCCCACGCCGCCCACTCGGGCGAGTAGGTGCCCCCGACGCCGAAGACGGTCGACCCCGGACTGTACGGGTGCGCCAGCACCTGGGCGCGGGCATTCGCGACGGGGCGACGGGTCAGCGACGCCGCAGCGACGGCCGCGTTGTCGATGATCCGGTTGACGATCATCTCGGCGGTGTCGGCCGGCACCTCCACCGGGTCGGTCGCGACCTCGGCCATCTTCCACGCCAGGTGCTCGCTCCTGGGGAACTCCTCGGCGGAACGGCGGGTACGAACGGAATGGGTCTTCAACTCTGCGCCCTTCGATGTGGCTGAACTGCTGTGTCTCGCAGCGTATGCATGTCCACGGCGGGTGAATAGTGGCTGAACATGCGTATTTCGGTGGTGTTGATCGCGGCGTTTTGCGAATGGTGCGAATGTGCGGCGGCGTGGTTGAGTGGGGGACCGGAGACGACGTGGAAGGGGACGGGCGATGCAGAAGATCTACGGCGGCCCGAGGCTGCGTCGCCTGCGGGAGGAGCGCGGACTGACCCAGTTGGCGCTGGCGCGGATACTGGACCTGTCCGCGAGTTACGTCAATCAACTCGAGAACGACCAGCGACCACTCACCGTTCCGGTGCTGCTCAAGCTGAATGCGACGTTCGACCTCGACGCCCACTTCTTCGCCGCGGAGTCCGATGCGAGGTTGGCCGCCGACCTGCAGGACGTGCTGACCACCCTCGGAACTCCGACGCCGTCTCCGTCGACGATCGAGGAGTTCGTCGCGCGCATGCCGGAGATCGGACACGCTCTGGTCGGCGTCCATCGCAGGCTGCAGGCCGCAACCGAGCAGCTCGAGCAGTTCAGCGCCCACCTGGCCGCGCCTGCGTCGACCGGTGATGCGACCCCGATGCCGTTCGAGGAAGTTCGAGACTTCTTCTACGGCAGGCACAATCACATCACGGAGCTGGACGACGCCGCCGAACGACTGTTCGGCGAGAGTGGTCTGCGGGTGGGCTCGCTGGACACCCAGCTGACCGCACTGCTCGAATCCGGACACGACATCGTCGTCCGGATGCGCACCGATCCACCCGATCAGCCCGGACCCAAACGTGTATACGACGCGACGAACCGCATCCTCACACTGTCGAGTCACCTGTCGCCGGGGCAGCGTGCCTTCCAGATCGCCACGCAGTTGGCGTTTCTCACACAGACGGCCGTGATCGAGCGGCAACTCGAGGCGGCGACCGTGCTGAGCGACAATGCCAGGGAACTGGCGAAGATCGGTCTGGCGAACTACTTCGCGGGTGCGCTGTTGTTGCCGTACACCCAGTTCCTCGACGCCGCGGAGCGGTTGCACTACGACATCGAGATGCTCGCGTTGCAGTTCGAGGTGGGCTTCGAGACGGTGTGCCACCGGCTCTCGACGATGCAACGTCCGAACCGGCGCGGTGTGCCGTTCTTCTTCGTCCGCACCGATCGGGCAGGGAACATCTCGAAGCGCCAGTCCGCCACGGCATTCCACTTCTCCCGCGTCGGCGGGAGCTGTCCCCTCTGGGTGGTCCACGACGCGTTCAGCACTCCCGGTCGCATCCTCACACAGGTGGCGCAGATGCCGGACGGCCGGACGTACCTGTGGATCGCCCGCACCACCGATGACGGTGTCCGTCCTTACGGGACGCCCGAACGCAGCTTCGCCGTCGGCCTCGGCTGCGACATCACGCACGCCGATCGGCTGGTGTATTCGCGGGGTCTGCGACTGGACGAGCAGATGTCGCCGGTCCCCATCGGGGCCGGCTGCAAGATTTGCGAGCGGACGAACTGCGCACAGCGAGCATTTCCGCAGATCGGCCGCCCGGTTCGCGTCGACGTCGATTTCAGCAGTCGGATGCCGTATCCGCCGGCGTCGTGAGGTGACCTCACTTCCAGAATGTGTAGTGGTCGCGCCACGACACCATGACCGAAACGGAACCCGAGACGTGGCCCGTATCAGTTCACTCCCGACCGGTCGACCGTAGTCGACGAATCGGGACTATCCGGCAAGAACCACAGCAGGATCCCTGCCCGGCCCGTCGGCGTTACAGTGGGGCGAACCGTGTGACCGCGCTGTCCCGACCGCGAGGAGCCTGACGTGGACATCGGATTTCTGGGTATGGGCACGATGGGGCGCCCGATGGCGCGCAACCTCGCCCGAGCCGGCTACGACGTGACGGTGTGGAACCGTAGCCCCGGCAAGGCGGCGAGCGTCGTCGACTACGGCGCGTCCGAGGCACCCGACCTCTCCGACGTGCTGCAGAAGTCCGTCGTGTTCAGCTCGCTTGCCGACGATCGGGCTTTCGCGGATTCCGTGTTGTCGACATCGTCGCTGCAGGCCGCGAAATCCGGATCGGTGCACGTCAATCTCGCGACCGTCAGCCCCGGGATGTCCGCCGAGGCGGAGTCCCGCCTGGCGGAGCGGGGCATCTTCTACGTGGCCGCTCCGGTGTTCGGGCGCGCGGAGGTGGCCGAGGCGGGTGAACTCACCGTCCTCGTGGCGGGCGACTCGCGCGCGATCGACGAGGTCGCGCCCCTGCTCGACGTGATCGGACGCCGCACGTGGCGCGTCGGAGACGATCCGAAGCAGGCGAACGTCGTGAAGATTCTCGGCAACTATCTGATCGCCACCGCGATCCAGTCGATGGCCGAGGCGACGACCGTCGCCGAGAAGGTCGGCGGCTCGCCCGAACTGCTCATGAAGATAATGAACGACAGCCTCTTTCCCGGAGGGGTCTACGAGGGCTACGGCGCGATGATCGCGCAGCGCCGCTACGAGCCGGCCGGTTTCCGGCTCCCCCTGGGGCTCAAGGATGTTCGGCTCGCACTGTCGCAGGCCAACGACGTGAACATGGGCCTGCCCTTCGGTGGCGTGCTCGAGAACGTCTTCCTCGACGCGCTGGCCCACGGCCAGGCCGACCAGGATTGGTCCGCGATCACCGAGGCCACCCGACGTCGGGCCGGACTGGACGTGCGCCGTCCGTAAGGGTGTTCACCTGTGGCTGGTCCTGTTGTGTCGCCGGTTCATTGCATGAACTGACGGATCAGTAGTCACGTTTGGCAGGGACCGCTGATCACGCCGAATCTGGCCTGGTTCCACGGTTGGCGGCGGTCGGGTAGGTGGCCGTCGCGACTGGTTGCAGCTTCTCACCTCTGCCGGCGAAAGGCCGAAGACGCGCAGGCACCGTCGGATCAGATGAGTCCCCACGTGCACGATCTGGCTCGTGCCCTACTTCACGGGGGTCATTGGCGCTATGACTGGCTAGCGTCGCCCCGAGCCTGTCCTGAACATGGTGGAGGCCGAGGCGTGCATGGATGGAATGAGTTGTGGAGTGGGGCCAGAGAAGGCGATGGAGTTGTGTTCACCTTGACGGGTTGCGCTTGGCTGTATGCGGATTGGATATGTTGACCGGTCGGCAATCACGCTCGAGGAGCGCTCTGGATCCCGTCGCGATCGACGGGTGTGGCGGATCAACGTGCACACATGGTCCGCAAGAAGCGAACGACCCCAAACGTATTGGGTCCGTTCGGTTGGATCGGCGTCCTCGGCCTGCAGCGGTGGGACGACCGTTCAACGCTTCGCGAGTGGTGTTGTGAGTTCGGTGAAGTCCTCGGTGGGAGCCAGGTCCCGCAGCATCCGGTGCAGATCGCCCGGCGGGCTGGTCAGACGCCGTTGGGCGAGGTCGAGCCAGCCTCCGGTCGAGGTCACCGTGGCGGCGACGGTGCCGTCGGCTCGGGTGAATGTGTTCCGCATCATGAACCGCGCACCATCGGGGGCCAGGCCCGCCATCTGCAGGGACAGCTGTGCCGGTTCGAGCAGGCGCAGTTCGGAGCGGTTGTCGATACCCGAGCATATCCCTGCGCCAGGCGCAGAGTGTGTCGAAAGTTGTTCCCGTAGAGAGGTTTCGAAACACAGTTTCGGAATTTGACTTCTGAGACGGTGTGAGTGGGGTGAACCGGTCCTGTTCCCGCTGAAAGGGGGGGCAGTCCCAAAAGGAAGGAAATGAGACGCTACTGCCCTGGACGCAGTACGAGGGATTCCCGGGAGCCTCGATCATCGAACACAACCTTATCCGCGCCTCCGCTGATCTAGCTGCCGACCGGGCCCGGGTGGTTCGGCGAGTCCAGCGTCGGTGACGGTGCGCCTGGCTGTCGATGCGCTCGGCTTCTTGCCGAAGGATCTCCGCCACTTCGCCGCCAGCCCAACGAGACGACCCCGAATTCGGGAATTGATTTCTCAGTGACGAAGCCGCCGCCGTCGGCCAACCGACGGCGTCACAAACGGCGCCGGTCCACCAGCGGATCGAGCAGGCTGCCCGGCGAAACCATCGCTGCGAATCTCTTGGGTCGCGCCGGATGGAGCGGAGGGCGTCGAGTCCGCGGGCCGGGAGTAGCTCGATTGCGCGTCGCTGGCACGGGCCGAACCGGGTGCGGATGAGTCCTGGGCGTCACCGCATCCCACCAGTACGGGCAATGAAACGCGACTGACCTAGCCGAGGTGCCCGCTGGAGGACTCCACCGTCTGCTTGAAGATTTTCAGGCCCTCGTCCATTCCGGCGCCCATCGGAATGGTGAGCTCGTCCGGTTGCACGTCGTGGATCCATACGAACCGGCTGCGGCCGTCCCCGTGCGGGAGGACTTGCATCGACGCGTTGTCGTGTGTCGGCTGCATGGTGTCGCCGATGATGGAGAAGACGAGCCGACGCAGCTCATCGTCGAACGCGATGAGCCGCTCCCGCGCCACGGTCCCGTCGGCGAACGTGACGACCCTGACGTCAGGTTCCTCGGTTCGGCTGTCGGTGACGAAGCCGGGTGCCATCCGGACGGGCCCGTCGGTGAAGTCGCTGATGATCGCCCACACGGCCGCGGGGTCGGCATCGATGATGATCTCTTTCTGCACGGAGGCCATATCTCTCTCTTCTCTGGTGTGGGGATACAGGGATCGTGAAGTTGATGGGCGCGTCTATGCGGCGACGACGCAGAACTGGTTGCCCTCGGGGTCGGCCAGCACGACCCACCCGTCGAAGCGCCCCACTTCGGTCGCGCCGAGGGCCTGAATCCGGTCGACCTCGCCCGCCAGGTCATCGGCGAACAGGTCCAGATGCAGCCGATTCTTGCCCTCCCGGCCTTCGGGCACGACCTGTAGGGACAGGCTGGCGCCGGTCTTGTCCGAGTCCTCCAGATAGGTGGTGCCTTCGTCCGAGGATGCGACCTGGTACCCCGTGACTGCCTGCCAGAAGGCGGTGCTGCCTGCCAGGTCGTTCGTATCGATACAGATGTTGCCAATGCTGACGCTCACCAACGAGCCCCTCTCATCTAACTGACGTACCGGTTACGTCAGTTAGGTAACCTACCATGGCGACTAGCCGGGTAGGGTGCGAGAGGTGAAGAATGAGCGGACTGCCGATCTTGTGCCGGACCTCGCAACCGGGACGGCGCCGATGCCGCTGCGCACGATCGAGCAGTTCATCAACACCCGCCGCCGCGACAGCGACGAGATCGCGACCCCGCCGCAGCTGGCGACGTGGTTGCACGCTAACGGCCTGACGCCAGTCGCGACGGTGGTGAACGCCGAGCAGCGCGACCGTGCCGAACGGATCCGCGAGGGACTACGCGCGCTGATCGCGGAGAACAACACCGAGCCGGTATCGAGCCCACGCCCGGACGGCCTCAACCCCGCCGCTCGTGCCGAATTCGCCGAACTCACCCGAGACTTCCCGTTGATGCTCGACGTGACCGTTTCCCCGCCCCGGCTGGTCGCCTGCGCCCGGACGCCGGTCGAGGCGGCGCTGGCCAGGCTTCTCGCCATCGTGGCCGAGGCTGTGGCCGAAGGTACGTGGACGAGGCTGAAGGCCTGCCGGGAGCCGAGCTGCCGATGGGCCTACTACGACCACTCTCGCAATCGCCGCCGGACCTGGTGCTCCATGGACATCTGCGGAAACCGTGCCAAAGCCCGCGCCTCCCACCACCGCAAGTCCACCGCGCCCTTGACCGCGGGCCGGTCCATCAACTGATACCACGGCGGCCGACCGGTCTCACGCTGCTTCCAGGGCGTATATGGGGCCTTTGCCCTTCTTCGAGAGGACTCAGATCACGGAGTCAGCCCCAGCTCGCGCTGGCGCGTGGATGCCGCCGGGACCATCGGGGTCGGACAGCCGGCGGCTCGCGATCCGGTGGGCCGGAAACTGGGCCACCGCAGGTAAACGCTAGAACCCCGGTTAGCGGCAAGCATTTTCAGATGGAGCCGGCCGACGCTGTACTCCTCGGCCGGCTCGTCGTCAGTGTCGAGGTAGCGGCGGCGGATCATCTCGCTGACTTCGCCAGCCATTGCCCTCGTTCCAGCTCGGCTGGTCTTTGGTTCGGATTCAGCGTGAGGGGTACTTTTGGGGCGGGCTCGCCTACGCGGGCTCGAGGTCGCGCTCGAACTCGATTTCATCCCGAAGCTGGATCTTGTAGTAGCCCACGTCGGGGATGTCCGGCTTCAGGGTCCGTCTCGCCTCGTCCACTGCGCCGCATCGAACGGCCGACAGGCGGAAGCCGCGCCGCTGGTAGAACTGCATCGAGTCGAGGTTGTCGTTCGTCGTGACCAACCACAGTCGCGAACAGCCTTGTGCACGGGCGACTTGGGCGATGCGTTCGATGAGTGCGGTGCCGACGCCGCCCCATTGGTCGGATGCGCGCATGTTCACGATTTCGCAGTTCGTGCCGTCGATGTCGTAGATCAGCACCCCGACCGTCTCGCCGTCGGTCAATGCGATCAGGGCCGGGCGGTCGCGTGCGTCGACCAATTCGCCGCGCCGGGCGATCTGGGCGGTGTGCTGCGCCTGGAGGAATGACGTCAGGCGTGGCTCTCTTGCGGGTACCTCATAGATGTCGACCATCGTCCCTATTTTCCTCGCCCCACCGAGGCTGGACCAGGGTGGATCTTCGGGTTGGGTCAGGATCACATATCCATGCCGCCGTTGACGCTCCACGCCTGTCCGGTGATGTAGGAGGAGGCGTCGGCGGCCAGGAAGTGCACGACCCGTTGCGTCTTCCTCGGGCCGTCCCGCCCGGCCGGCGGGGTCGATCCAGCGACGACGGCGAAGTTCGCGATGCATCAGGCCGGGTAGGGGCTGGTGATCGGCAGGTCGAGCAGTGGGCAGGCGCTGGTCCTTCGCCTGATCGAGATACAGACACTTGAGGGCCGGGTGGATTCAACCGGGGGACTGCCCACGATCGATGAGGCTGGGCTACGAACACCCGACCGTGCAGTGCAACCGCCGACGGGCCGACGATCCGTGCGCGTGCTGCAAGACCGTCACGATCCGCGACGAGGACCAACCCAGAACCCGCATGCCGTTTCCGCACGGAACCAAACAATGGTTTGCGTCGTATCACCGCAGAGTGCCGAGAAAACGAGATTCGTGCGAACAACGCACCGATAGGTGAACTCAACGGCATCTGATGTGTGAACACCCTGACCGGGGAGGGAGGAAGCATCTGATCTGTCTGATGGGCCGTAGCCGCCCGCAGGACGAGGCGCCGAGACCTGCCGCGCGACGGATCGCGCGGCAGGCCCGGGCGTTGTCCCCAGGAGTATTCGGTTCAGACCAGCAGGACCCCGACGAGCGCGATGAGCGCCACCCAGACCGTCGACGCGGCGGCGAGGACGAAGGGCCGGATGCCGACCTTCTTGATCGTCGCGATGCGGACGCCGGCACCCAGCGCGAACATCGCGGCCGTCAACAGTGCGGTCTGCAGCCAGCTCGCCACGGAAAGGACGCCTGCCGGAACGAATCCCATCGAACGGATGACCACGAACCCGAGGAACGCGACGACGAAGAACGGAACCAGCGGGGGTCGCGTGGAGGTGGTGCTCTGCTCGACCGACCGCCGGCGCTGCATCACGCTCAGGACGGCCATCACGGGGGCCAGCATGAGGACCCGGGCCAGCTTGACGATCGTCGCCACGGTCAGGGCCGCGGTGCCGATGATCCCGCCGGCGGCGACGACCTGCGCGACCTCGTGGATCGATCCGCCTGCCCACAGTCCCGCCTGCATGTCGTCGAATCCGAGCGCGTTCGAGAGCAGTGGGATGGTCGGAATCATCAGCGTGCCGAAGATCACGACGAGCGCCACGGCGGTGAGGACCTCTTCCTCCTCCGCCTCCACGACACCGTCCGCTGCGGCCACCGCCGCGGCACCGCAGATGGAGAAGCCGCAGGCGATGAGCACCCGTTGGGTCCACGAGAGGCCCAGCAGGCCGCCCACGAACATGGTGCCGACGATTCCGAGAACGACGATCGCGACGACCATCGCGATGACGCCCCATCCGAGTCCCAGGATGTCGCTCAGAACCAGCTGCAGACCGAGCAGTGCGATCCCGACCCGCAGAAGCTTCTTGGACGAGAATGTGATTCCCGCACCGAAACTCGCGGGCAGCACAACCAGATTGGCCACCAGCGCGCCCATCACGATCGCGATCAGCAGTGGGCTCAGCGTGGGGACGAAGTGCCTGATGCCCATCGCGATGGCGGCCGCGGCGGCCGACAGTGCAATGCCCGGCACGTAGGCACGGACTCCGTCCAGTCGAGAGGCGGCTGCGGGGGAGGGGGGTGGAGCGACCAGTTCGTCTTGCTGCCCCAGTTCGGATTTCACAGGACAACGATCCTCCATCGGTCGTTTGTTCGGTAGAGCTCGATTGGGCAACACCTCATATCGAATTGATATGATCTTCCCGGCCGCCATACACTCGACGCATGTCTCCCCGGTCGCTCGACTTCACTGCGCTCGAATTGTTGGTCAACGTCAGTGACTGTGGAAGTCTCAGCGCTGCAAGTCGACTCGTGGGAATGGCGCAGCCCAACGCGAGTCGCTGCATCAAGCAGTTGGAACGCCGGTTCGGGATGACGCTGCTGCGACGTAGCACCACCGGATCGGTCCTCACGCCCAGCGGGACTGTGGTGGCCTACTGGGCTCGAAAGATATTGGACGACACGGAGAAGCTGCTCGAAGTAGTCGACGGCCTGCGGGCGGAACGGTCGCGCGGACTGCGCGTGAGTGCCAGCATGACCGTCGCTGAGCATCTGATGCCGTTGTGGTTGGGCCGCTTTCGCCAGTCGCATCCGGAGCTGACGATCCATCTCGAGGTGCAGAACTCCCTGCGAGTGTTCGAGCAGATCTCCGACGGCTCGTGCGAGTTGGGCTTCGTCGAGTCGCCGACCATCCCGAAGCGGCTCGAGAGTACGCCCGTAGCTCGGGATCGCCTGGTGATCGTCGTCCACCCGGGGCATCCGTGGGCGACCCGCACCCGGCCCGTTACCGCGCCCGAACTCGCGATGACACCGTTGATCGTCCGCGAGCCCGGTTCGGGTACGCGGACCACGCTGGACCTCGCGCTCGAACCCCACCCGCGGGCCGCCCCGCTCCTGGAACTCGGCAGTTCGGGCGCGATCCGGAGCAGCGTTCTGGCGGGGGTGGGGCCCGCGGTGTTGAGCACTCTCGCGGTCGCGGACGCCGTCGCGTCCGGTGATCTCACGGTGGTGGAGGTCGACGGGCTGAAGCTCGATCGGACCCTGCGCGCCGTGTGGAGCGCGCAGGGGCCACTGCACACCGCCGCGGACGAGTTGGTGCGGATGGCACGCGATTTCGGAAGCGAACGCCTCGCGCGACGACGAGCGTGAGCGGGGCCTCCGGTGTCCCGGCCACACGGGACCGGGACACCGGGGTCGGTCTTCTAGATCTCGGCACGCACCAGGCGCGCGGCCTCGACGAGGTTCCGGAGCGACGCCTCCACCTCGACGTTGCCACGGGTCTTGAGGCCGCAGTCCGGGTTGGCCCACAGCCGCTCGACGGGGACGGCCTTCAGCGCCGCACGCAGCGACGCGGCGATCTCGTCGACCGACGGCACTCGCGGCGAGTGGATGTCGTAGACGCCGGGGCCCACGCCCAGATCGAAGCCGACGGCGTTGAGGTCGTCGAGAATCTCCATGTGCGACCGGGCCGCCTCGATGGACGTGACGTCGGCGTCCAAGCCCGCGATCGCGGCGATGACCTCACCGAACTCCGAATAGCACAGGTGGGTGTGGATCGCGGTCGTGTCGGCGATGCCCGACGTCGCAAGTCGGAAGGCGCCGACGGCCCAGTCCAGGTAGGCGGGCTGGTCGGCCGCCCGCAGCGGCAGCAGCTCCCGCAGCGCCGGCTCGTCCACCTGGATCACCCTCGCGCCGGACGCCTCGAGGTCGATCGTCTCGTCACGGATCGCGAGGGCGACCTGGTCGGCCGACTCCGCGAGCGGCTGGTCGTCACGCACGAACGACCACGCCAGGATCGTGACGGGGCCGGTGAGCATGCCCTTGACCGGCTTGTCGGTGAGCGACTGCGCGTACGAGATCCAGTCGACCGTCATGGGCTTGGGCCGCCGCACGTCGCCGAACAGGATCGGCGGGCGGACGCAGCGGCTGCCGTACGACTGCACCCAACCGTTCGCGGTGGCGAAGAACCCGTCGAGCTGTTCGGCGAAGTACTGGACCATGTCGTTGCGTTCGGGCTCGCCGTGGACGAGCACATCCAGCCCCAGCTTCTCCTGCAGCGCAACCACATCGGCGATCTCCGCCCGCATGCGGCGCTCGTACTCGGCCTGATCGATGTCACCCTTGCGCAGGGCGGCGCGGGCCACGCGGATCGCGGTGGTCTGCGGGTACGAACCGATCGTGGTGGTCGGCAGCTGCGGCAGGGGCAGGTCGATGGCCTGGACGGCGCGACGATCGGCCGCCGGGATGCGCGTGCGGTCGGCGTCCGTCAGGGCGGCGAGGCGGTCGCGGATCGCGTCGTCGTGCAGGCGCGGATCGGCGGCCCGCGTCGCTGCCGCGGCGCGGGCGTCGGACAGTTCGTCCGCGATCGTGTCACGCCCGTGCCGTAGAGCGGTCGCGAGAGCGGCGACCTCGCCGATCTTCTCCGAGCCGAACGCCAGCCACGACCGCAGTGCGCGGTCGAGGCCGTCCTCGCCCTCGAGCGTGTAGGGGACGTGCAGCAACGAGCACGACGTTGACACGGCCACGGAACCCGCACGCTCCCGAAGGGTTTCGAGGATCTCCAGCGATCCGTCGAGCCCGTTGCGCCAGACGTTGCGGCCGTCGACGACACCCGCGACGACGTGCTTGCGCTCGAGCCCCGGCGTCGAGGCGACCGAGTCGAGCGAGCCCGCGACGAGGTCGACGGCGATGCCTTCGACCCCGGTCTCGGCGAGTGTCGGCAACGCGTCCCCGAGGTCACCGAAGTACGACGCCACCAGGATTGCCGGGCGGTGGTCCACGGCGGCGAGGCGGTCGTACACCGCCCGCGTCGCGGCGAGTTCGGCACCGGTGCGGTCGGCGACCAGCGCCGGTTCGTCGATCTGGACCCACTCGACACCGGCGTCGGCGAGCCTGCCCAGCAGATCCGCGTACAGCGGAACGATGTCGTCGAGGCGGTCCAGCGGCGACTGGTTCTCGAACTTCGCCAGCAGCAGGAAGGTGACCGGGCCGATCACCACCGGGCGGGCCGGAACGCCCAGTGCCCGAGCCTCCTCGACCTCGCCGAGCACCTTCGCCGGGTGGAGCGTGAACGTCGTCGCCGGGGTGATCTCGGGAACGAGGTAGTGGTAGTTGGTGTCGAACCACTTCGTCATCTCGAGCGGAGCCACGTCGGCGTTGCCGCGGGCGGCCGCGAAGTATCGGTCCAGTTCGTCGCCGATCCCGGTGACCCGCTCGGGCAGCGCCCCCAGCATCGCGGCGGTGTCGAGCATCTGGTCGTAGTACGAGAAGACGTTGACCGGGACGGAGTCGATGCCCGACTCGACCAGTTCGGTCCACGTCTGTCGGCGCAGTTCCCTGCCGACCGATTCGAGTGCGGCGGCGTCGAGGTTCCCGGCCCAGTAGGCCTCGACTGCCTTCTTGAGTTCGCGACGGGGTCCGATGCGCGGGGAGCCCAGCACGGTTGCGGTGAAAGCGGATGTCACGGTGTTCTCCAGTTGCTCACAGCGTGGATGGTCACCGCCGGCAGACGAGAAGAAGCGAGCCCCTGGTGCGCGCCCGCCAGCGGGCAGCACGAAGTACCGAGCCGATCTACTCGCCTTTTCCACGAGGCGGTGGACCGTCGGGCACGGCGTGCCCGACACAGCCGGCAGGTCTTCGGACTCGTGGGCGCTCGGGCGGTTGCGAAACCGCCGAACCTACTGGCCGTCGCTTCCCAGACCTGTCGGTCCAGTGCGTGTGACGGCGGTCGTTCCCACTCACCGCTGCGGGACAGTCCCGGACTTCCACCGGGTTCCCTCTCGCACCCGTCGGTCTCGCGACCGCGAATGCTTCGACGCCGGGGCGGTCTTCGGGGCTCCTCACGACCGCGCCAGGCGAACCAGCTGCATCGTCCAGCATAGGACGTCCACGGCAGACGTCTAGAGCCAACCGTTGGCGTCCGCTATTCGAACGGCCTCCGTGCGGTTCTCCGCGCCGGTCTTGCCGATCGCCGACGACAGGTGGTTGCGGACCGTACCGGCGGAGAGGAACAACGTGGCCGCGATGGACGCGACGGAGGCACCGTCGCGGGCGGCCAGGAGCACCTCGGTCTCGCGCTCGGTGAGCGGCGACTCCCCGCTGACGAGGCTGTCGGCCGCGAGCGTCGGATCGACCACACGCAGTCCGGCATGAACGCGCCGAACGGCGTCGGCCAGTTGACGCGCGGGAGTGTCCTTGACTACGAAGCCGGATGCGCCGGCCTGCAGTGCCCGGCGCAGATATCCGGGGCGACCGAACGTCGTCACGATCAGGACGCGCGTGTCGGGCGCGGCCTCGCGCAGCGCGACGGTGGCCGAGATTCCGTCCAGCCCTGGCATTTCCACGTCGAGCAGGGCGACGTCCGGACGGTGCAGGGCGGCCGCCGCCGCTACCTCGTCGCCGCGTCCCACCTCGGCCACGACGTCGAGGTCGGGCTCGAGTTCCAACAGGGCGGCGAGTGCTCCGCGCACGAGAGCCTGGTCGTCGGCCAGCAGCAGTCGGATCGTCACGGTGCCCCCTCGGCGATGACCTGGACCGAGAAGCCTCGCGGCCGGGGGTGGGTGACGATCACCCGGGCGCCGGATGCCGCGGCGCGCTCCCGGAGCCCGGTCAGCCCGTTGCCCGCGAGAAGCTCGTCTGTTCCCACGCCGTCGTCGACCACGGACACGTGACGGTCGTCGATCGTGACCGTGCATCGGGCTGCGCCGCTGTGCCGCACGACGTTCGTCACCGACTCCCGCACGGTCCAGGCGAACAGCTCCCGTAGCCGGGTGGGGACGGCATCGGTGCTGTTGGGCAGGTCGGCCTCGATTCCGGCGGCCCGCAACGCCTCACGGGCGCGGGCGATCTCGACAGGCAGCGAGACGCCGCGGAACCCTTCGACGGCCGATCGGACGTCGGCGAGTGCATCCCGCGACAGGCGTTCGAGATCGTCCAGTTCGGTTCGGGCCCGGTCCACGTCGACGTCGAGCAGTCGGTTCGCGAGCTGGGCCTTGACCGTGATGACGGTGAGGGAATGTCCCAGGATGTCGTGCAGATCGCGGGCGATACGGCCGCGCTCCTCCTGCACCGCGCGCCGCTCGTCCTCCTCGCGGCGGTTCAGCAGTGCGATGTTGCGGTTCAACAGCGCGATGACGCCGGCCATCGCGAAGGCCGCCGCGCACACCGCGAGCGGCAGGCTCGACACGTTCCATCCCGCACGGGTGGCGAGCAGTTCCACGGCTCCGGCGACGGCGAGCGCGAACGTTCCGCCGGCGATCACCGGCAACAGGGCCACGCCGGCGACGGCCAGGAACACCGAAGCGGCCAGGCCGGATTCGCCGAGCGTCACGGTCATCACGACCGCGAGCCCGGTGAGGACGCCGAGTTCGAGGAGCGCCCGGGGCAGCGGTGGCCGCGTCTCGCGCCGCTGGAGGCGGCCGCGCCGGGAGTCCGAGAACACCAACAGAAAGACGATGCCGAAGGCGATGGTCGCCGCGATCCCGATCCAGGCGCTCGGACGGCCGCGTTCCTCCCACCCGTGCTGGAGCGGCTCGGCGAGGAACACGAGCCACACGGCGGCGAAGACGATGCCGAAGCGGCCCCACCGCTGCACTGCGGCGGGGCGTTCGGTGCTGATCACGTCGACCACGCTATACACGGGCGGTGTCGCGCTGGAACCGCCACACGGAACCGCCGACGAAGATCCCGAGCCACACCACGACGTTGGCGATCCACGTCCACCGGACGGCGTCGCCGGTGAGCGGGGCGTGCACCAGGTTCCCGATGCCGTACATGGGGGTGAACTGCGCGATCGTCGCCCACACCGAGTCGTCCTGCAGGGGAATGAACAGGCCGCCGCCGAACGCCATCAGTGCCAGCCCGGGGCCCAGGATCTGCATGACGTTCTCGCTCGGCAGCAGGTATCCCATGAAGAGGCCGAACGCCGCGAAGACCGAGGAACCGAGCCACGCGATCACCGCCGTCGTCAGCCACAATGATCCGTCCATCCGCGCGGAGGTGAACGCGCCGACGGCGTAGACGACCGCCAGCGCGACCAGTCCCAGCGTCATCGCGACCACGAGCTTCACCGCGATGTAGGCGAGCGGGGACAGCGGGGTGAGCCGCAGTTGCCGGCTCCATCCGGACGCGCGTTCCACGGACACGGCCGCGCCGGTGCTGGTGGTCGCGATCATCGCGCCGTACAGCGCCATGCTGATCATGACGTAGGCGGTGACGTTGCCGCGGCCGGCGCTCTCGTCGGCGTAGCCCTGGCCGAGGCCGAAGACGAGGAAGAACACCGCGGGCATCACGAGCGTGAAGATCGCGGTCCGCCGGTTCCGTAACAGTCGGCGCAGCTCCAGTCGCAGCAGCGTGGAGTTGAAGGCGCCGAGGCGGACGGTCCGGCCGCGGGGGGCGAGTGTGTTCATCGGGCCTGTCCTTCGGTGTGGTCGGTGGTGAGCGCGATGAAGGCGTCTTCGAGTCCGCGCGAGGCGATTTCGAGGTCGCGCGCATCGGTGCGGGTGAGCAGATGGCGGGCCACCGCGTCGGTGTCCGCCGAGTGCACGACGAGCGTCTCGCCGCGCAGTTCGACGGCGTCCGCGTGCGGAATGGACTGCAGCAGTGCGGCGTCCGCGCCGGGAACCGTCGCGCGCAGGGTCCGCCCGGCCGCCATGGCCTTGACCTCGGCGGCGGTCCCGTCGGCCACGATCTGTCCGCGTCGCACCAGCACGATCCGGTCGGCGTACGCGTCGGCCTCCTCGAGGTAGTGGGTGGCGAAGACGACGGTGCGGCCCGCGTCGGCATCGGACCGGATCGCCACCCAGAACCCGCGCCGGCCCTCGACATCCATGCCCGCGGTCGGTTCGTCGAGCAGGATCAGCGACGGATCGGGCAGCAGCGCCATCGCGAACCGCAGCCGTTGCTGCTGCCCACCCGAGCACTTGCGGACCGGTCGATCGGTGATGTCGAGGATGCCGGCGCGGCGCAGCACCTCGTCGACCGGGCGCGGCCGCGGATACAGGCTGGCGGTCAGTTGCACGGTCTCGCCGACGGTCAGTTCTGGCAGCAACCCTCCGGTCTGCATCACCGCCGACACCCACCCCCGAGCGATGGCGTCCCGGGGTGCCGTCCCGAACACCTCGACCGTGCCCGAACTCGGCCGCGTGAGACCGAGAATCATGTCGACCGTGGTGGTCTTGCCGGCACCGTTGGGGCCGAGGAAGGCCACCACCTCGCCGGGGCGGATCGTCAGGTCCAGGCCCCGGACGGCGTGCACCTGACCGAAGTGCTTGTGGATTCCGGTCAGGCGCACCGGGTCCGCGGTGTGCGGGCTCGGCCCGAGTGGGGAAAGGGTCTGCGCTGTGGTCATGCCCTCGAATCTGCCCGGGAGATCCCGCCCGGCCCTCACACGTCCGTCACGAACGGACCGTGACATTTGTCAGGGGCCGACGCCGGGGCAGCTGCGCGGATCAGGATGCGAGAAGCTCGTCGATCTGGTTGATCGCCGACGTCGCCCCCTCGGTCACGCCCATGTCCAGTACCTTCTGGAGCGCCTCCGCGGACTCGAAGGTGCTCGTGTAGGTGGCCCGCGTGCCGCCGTCGTGCTCGGTGAAGGTGTAGACGTTCTTCGACACCGGCAGTTCGGGATTCGGGTTGAAATCCTCGTCGGCGAAGCCGTCGGCGAACGAGAAGCTCCGCGGCTCGTCGACCGCCGAGACCTCCCAGTAGCCGGCGAACTTCTCGCCGCCGGGGCCGGTCATGTAGTACGTCACGCGTCCGCCCGGCGCGAGCTCGTGGTCGACGACCGTCGCGGGGCACTCGGGCGGTCCCCACACCTTCTCCAGCTGGCGCGGGTCGGCGTAGACCTGCCAGATCCGCTCCACCGGCGCCGCGAACTCGGCGGTGATGGTCAGGGTGCGAGTCTCGAGATCGTGCTTCACATCGGTGACAGGCATGCTCAGTCCTCCTTGGTCGAGTCGAGTGCGATGAGTTCGTCGATACGTGCGATGCGCCCGCGCCACACCTCCTCGAGTTCGGTGAGCATGGATGCCACCGAGCGCACCGCGGCCACGTCGCCGCTGGCCAACTGCTCCCGGCCACGGCGTCGCTTGGTGAGCAGGCCCGCGTTCTCCAGCACGGAGACGTGCTTCTGAACGGCGGCGAAGCTCATGTCGTACTTCGCCGCGAGCGCGGAAACCGAGTGCTCACCGGCCAGGACGCGGCGCAGGATGTCGCGCCGGGTGCGGTCGGCGAGCGCGTGGAACAGGGCGTCCGCCCGGTCCTCGTCGTCTCTGCTCACCGTTCCAACGTACAACCGATTGGTTGTATGTCAAACCTCGTCGGACGGCGAGTGCGGCGTCGCGGCCGGGCATTCGACGTGTGATCGTCGTCTCGTTCGAGGGGGAGGTGGTGCGCGTCGGGGCGAGACCCGTTAACGTGGACCGCGTGTCAGCTACCTATTTCTGGTTTAGCAGGCCGGCCCTGGGTGGGTCGGTCGGCGTAACCACGCGCTGACAAATCTTCCACCCTAGAGCCGGATGACAGACCGGCTCGCTGGGATTCTTCAGTCTTCGAGGGTCGGCCTGAGAACAGGAAACCGAACACCGATGACCGTTATCGCAAACGACCAGCGCCTCGACGATCAGCGCACCGTCAGCATCAGTCCGCTGGTGGCACCTTCCGTGGTCCGTGCCGAGCACACCCCCGACGAGGTGGCCGCTGCGACCGTGCGTTCGGGTCGCGCCGACACCGTGAACATCCTCAACGGCGACGACGACCGTCTCGTCGTCGTGGTCGGCCCGTGCTCGGTGCACGACCCCGAGGCCGCGATGGACTACGCCCGCCGCCTGGCCGCGAAGGCCGAGGAGCTGCGCGACGACCTGCAGATCGTCATGCGTGTCTACTTCGAGAAGCCGCGCACCACGCTGGGCTGGAAGGGTCTGCTGAACGACCCGCACCTCGACGGCACGTTCGACATCAACACCGGTCTGCGGATGGGCCGCAAGCTGCTGCTCGACATCTCCCGTCTGGGGCTGCCGGTGGGCTGCGAGTTCCTCGACCCGATCATCCCGCAGTACATCGCCGACCTGGTCACGTACGGCGCGATCGGTGCCCGGACCGCGGCCAGCCAGGTGCACCGCCAGCTGTGCAGCGCGCTGTCCATGCCGGTCGGCATCAAGAACTCCACCGAGGGCGACGTCCAGGTGGCGGTCGACGGCACCCGCGCCGCGGCGGCCAGCCACGTGTTCCCCGGCACCGACCTCGAGGGCCAGGCCGCGCTCATCCACACGGTCGGGAACCCGGACTGCCACGTCATCCTGCGCGGCGGCACCGACGGTCCGAACTACGACGCCGAGACCGTCGCCGACACGATGGTGCGGCTGCGCAAGTCGGGCCTGCCGGAGCGCGTCGTCATCGATGCGAGCCACGGCAACAGCCGCAAGGACCACAACAAGCAGGTGGACGTCGCGGCCGATATCGCCGAGCGCATCGCGGCCGGTGACAAGGCCGTCGTCGGCATCATGCTCGAGAGCTTCATCGAGGCCGGACGGCAGGACCTGACGCTGGGCCACGCCGACGAACTCACCTACGGCCAGTCCATCACCGACGCGTGCATCGACTGGAACACCACCGCGGCGACCCTCGACCGTCTCGCCGCAGCGGTCGCCACCCGCCGCAAGGGCGAGTGACACGCGATTGTCCTGCTCGCTGCTCCGCGGCCGTGGCCGCGGAGCAGCGCTGCTTTCCGGCGTAGGTTCGAGCGCTGCCCCGCGCCTGTCGGTGCCCGGCAGTAGCGTCGGCACATGGCATACGAAATTCAGATCACCGTCGACGCGAAGGACCCGCACCAGCAGGCCAAGTGGTGGGCGAACACCCTGGGCTGGCAGGTCGAACCCAGCGACGAGGAGTTCATTCGGGGCCTCGTCGCCGCCGGACATGCGCAGCAGTCGGACACGACCGTGTTCGAGGGCGTGCTCGTCTGGCGGGAGGGCGCGGCCATCCGCGACCCGGAGCATCCGCAACGCCCACGGGTGCTGTTCCAGCTGGTGCCGGAGGGCAAGTCGGCCAAGAACCGACTGCACTTCGACGTCCGGGTGGGGGACCGGCGCGAGGACGTGGCCGCGCAACTGGTCGAGGCCGGAGCGTCGATCCTGCACCGCGGGCAGCAGGGACCCAGCAGCTGGATCACCATGACGGACCCGGAGGGCAACGAGTTCTGCGTGTCCTGACCGGAGTCAGCCGACGGCGCGACCGGCGAAGGACAGTCCGACGCGGAGCGCGCCCGCAGCCTCGAACAGCGCATCGGTCCCGGCCTGCCCGTAGCCGGTGAGGTTGACGAAGGCGTGGATGAGCCCGCGGTGGATCCGCAGGGTCGTCGGGACCCCGGCCGCGCGCAGTCGCGCGGCGTACTCGACGCCCTCGTCGCGGAGGACGTCGAACCCGGCGAGCGCGATGTAGGCGGGCGGCAGTCCGCTCAGATCCTCGGTGAGGATCGGGGACGCCCGCGGGTCGGTGCGATCGCTCGCCGACGGTGTGTAGTGCTTTGTATACCAGTCGATCTGGGCCTCGGTGAGGAAGTATCCGTCACTGAACAGCTCGTACGACCTGCGCTTGGTGGTCAGGTCCAGCCACGGGAAGAACAGCATCTGGAACGCGGGACGGGGTCCGCCGTCGCGGGTGAGCTGGGCGACGACGGTGGCGAGATTGCCGCCGGCGCTGTCGCCGGCGACGGCCACCCGGCCCGGATCGAAGCCCAGCGCGTCCGCGTTCTCCGCCGCGAAACGGAACGCCGCGACCGCGTCGTCGACGGCCGCCGGGAACACGTGCTCGGGCGCGAGCC
Organism: Prescottella agglutinans; assembly: GCF_004011865.1. Taxonomy (GTDB): domain Bacteria; phylum Actinomycetota; class Actinomycetes; order Mycobacteriales; family Mycobacteriaceae; genus Prescottella; species Prescottella agglutinans. Next base: position 164,767 of record NZ_RKLP01000012.1, read on the forward strand.
GGTAGTCGACGGCGAGCACCCCGACCTCCGCGTGCCGGGCGAGGAAGCGGCACAGGCTGTCGTGGCTGTCGAGACTGCCGAGCACGAATCCGCCCCCGTGGAAGTAGACGAGCAGCGGCGCGGACGGCGGCAGCCCCTCCGGCCGGAACAGGCGGGCGGGGATCGCCCCGGCAGGACCCGGGATCGACAGCGCCTCGACGGACGACATCGGGATGGGGCGGCCACTGACGAGCCGCGCCTCCATGTCGATCTGCGCGCGGGACTGCTCCAACGACAGCTGCTCGAAATCCGAATCCGGCAGCAGCGCAAGCATCTTGAGCATGATCTGGATCTCGGTGTCCAACACCTGGCCGTCGCTGCGGACGGGCCTGCCGGCGAGCACGCGCTTGAGTGTCGAGGGAAGCGATCCGACGGCGGTGGCCGCGGTGCGGACGACCGCCTCGAGAGCCGTGTCCAGTCCCTTGTTCCCCATCGTCATCCGTCCTTCCGTCGGTCGACCTTCGCGATGAAGTGTGTCAACCGACCGACCTGGAAACAAGGGTGTAACCGCGGCGCTCATCGAGTGAGTCCAATCCTGGTCTCGGACACGTTCGGGCACTACGCTGCCGACCAAGCGGTCCATTCATATCCTCGGGGCCGGTCGGGAAAGGTTGCGATGGCATACGTTTCGGTCGATCAGCGGCGTAGGGAACTCATCGACGCGGCGATTCGGGTGACGGCGGAAGTCGGGCTGGCCGCGGCGAGTACCCGCGCGATCTGTGCGGAGGCGGGTGTTCAGCAGAGCGTGTTCCACTACTGCTTCAGTACCAAGGAGGAGTTGCTCCGGGAACTCACCCGCGAGGTGGTCGCGGGGATGGCGGAGACCGCGTTGGGAAACCTGACTCCGGGAGCCGACGTCGAGGAGTCGCTGTTCAGGGGGCTCATGGGTCTGTGGAAGCCCGTGAGCGTCCAGCCCGAGAAGCAGTTGGTGTTCTACGAACTCACGGTCGGAGCGCTGCGTGCGCCCGACCGGAGCGACATCGCGGAGTGGCAGTACCGCGAGTACTACGCCTCCACGGGAAGATTTCTCGTGCGCCTCGCGGAGACGGCCGGAGTCGAGTGGAGCGTGCCGATTCCGGTGCTCAGTCGAATGGTCACCACCGCCATCGACGGCCTCATCCTCGGTTGGCTCGCCGACGGGCGGGCGGACGAGGTGGAGGTATCCCTCGCGTCGTTCGCGAAGGTGTTCGCCGGTCTGGCCGTCGCCGCCCCCGTCGCCGCCGCGTAGCCGCTTCCGGGCGCCGGCACGTGTCTCGCCGACCCGCGATGAATTCCGCGCTCGGCACCGGTCTGTACTCGATGGGCGCGGATTCCGCCGTGCCGCGGAACGACGAGGAGCACATCGGATGTCGATCCGGGGGACGCCGTGCCGGACCGGCGATCCCGATCTGTGGTTCTCCCCGGTGCCCGACGACCTCGAACGCGCCAAGAAGCTGTGCGGAGGATGCTCGATCCGGTCGCGGTGTCTGGGGGAGGCACTCGACCGGGCCGAGCCGTGGGGTGTGTGGGGCGGCGAGATCCTCCACCACGGGGTCGTCGTCGCCCGCAAGCGTTCACGAGGCCGCCCCCGCGCGACCGCCGCGACCTGCGGGGCGACCTAGTTCTCGTCGTCTTCGTCGCCCTCGCCGTCGAGGCGGCCCTCGAGTTCCGCGATCTCCGCGCGAACGGCCTCGATGACCTCGGGGTCGTCTTCCCAGAGCTCACGGAACTCCGACTCCGGCTCGATCATCTCGGTGAGCAGCTCGACCCCCCGTTCGAGGTGACCGTCGAGGCGCTCGAGATCGCCGGGCCACACCGTGCTGTGCCCGAGCACGGCGAGCAGGTAGCACGCGGCGCGCACCCGACCGTAATCGTCGTCGTGTTCGAGGGCGTCGCCGATGCGCGCATCGATGTCGATGCCGGCGAAGACGTCTCCGAACCAGTCGGCCGCCGCATCGTCGTGCCACGGCGCGCTTCCCCACGCTCCCATACGTTTCGCCCTTCGTCTCGCCCGGCGGATCCGGTCCGTGTCACATCCTATTGTTTCTTGTGCACGGGCCCGGTCCGGCCGCGTAATCGGTTGTACGGGAGAGACGCGCCCTAGCGGTACGCGCCCGGGGTGGCGCCGGTCCACCGTTTGAACGCCCGACGGAAGGCGCTCGGTTCGGAGAAGCCCAGCCGGGTCGACAACTCGTCGACCGGTTCGCCGCGGCGCAGTGCGGCGACCGCGGCGTCGCGCAGCACCTCCTCGCGCAGGTGGTTGAGCGACGTCCCCTCCTGCCGGAGCAGCCGCCGCAGGTGCGGCACGCTGATCGACAGCATCTCCGCGATCTCGTCCGCGGTACTGGTCCGTCCCCGGATGCCCATCTCCAGCACCCGGCGCACCTGCGCCGATGCGGTGCTGTCGTAGTCACGTTCGGAGAGAAGCAGATTCGGTGACTCACGCAGGTACTCGGCGAGGGTCTGCTCATCCTGGATGATCGGTGCCCGCAGGATCGAGTTGTCGAACTGGAGCGACGCCACCTGCGCGCCGAACGTCACCGGGACCCCGAAGATGGCGTCGTAGTGTTTCGCGAACCGCGGTGCGGGCTCCGGGTAGGGGATCAGCACCGACCGCAGTTTCACCCGCCGACCCACGAGCCACGCCGCGAACCGGTGCAGCAGGATCAGTTCGAAGTCGGTGACGAGACGGAACGCCTCGTCCACGAACTCCGGCGCGTACTCGTCGCCGCGCACGTCCACCCGCACCTCGAGTCGTGTCGAGTCGTCGCCGGTGACGAGCGTGAGCGGCGGGACCGGCAGTGCGCGGGTCACGTCCGCCATCCGTTCGAGTGCGCTGCCGAGGTCCGGACAGTGGATGAGCGACAGGCAGATCAGCCGGAACGTCCCGCGGGGCACGGGCGCGGCCCCGATCCCGAACAACTCGTCGTCGGTCAGCTGCCATGCGGCCTGTGTGAAGGCCGTGACCTGTCCCGGGGTCAGGCGGGCCCGGGGATCGTCGAGGGTCGCGACGTCGATGCCCGACGCGACGAGGAGCGACGACAGGTCGGCGCCGGCCGCCTCGGCGAGATGCAGGGCGCGACGGAGGAAGTCGGCCGGGATCGTCGCCAGGCTCACCCGGACACCTCCAGTCGGCGCAGCCGCTCCGCCGCCTCCGTCAGCACCTCGTCGCGCTTGCAGAAGGCGAAGCGGACCAGGTGATTCCACTGCTCGGGATGGTCGGTGAACACGCTGATCGGGACCGCGGCCACCCCGATCCGCTCGGGCAAGGTCCGGCAGAACTCGACACCGTCGCGGGTGCCCAGCGCGGTGATGTCGGCGCACAGGAAGTACGTGCCGCCGCCCGAGTACACGCCGAAGCCGGCGTCACGCAGGGCCCCGGCGAGCAGGTCGCGCTTGCGCTGCAGACCGTTCCGCATCTCGATCACCCACGCCTGCTCGTGCTCGAGCGCGTGCGCCACCGCCGGCTGGAACGGTCCGCCGGCCACGAACGACATGAACTGCTTGGCTGCGCGGACGGCGTCGACCAGTTCGGCCGGGCCGCAGGCCCATCCCGTCTTCCAGCCGGTGACGTTGAACGTCTTCGCGGCACTCGAGACGGTGACCGTGCGCTCGTACATGCCGGGCAGCGAGGCCATCGGGGTGTGGGTGCGGCCGTCGAACACCAGGTGCTCGTACACCTCGTCGCTGAGTACCAGCAGGTCGCGCTCACACGCCAATTCGGCCACCGAGGCCAGTTCCGCGTCGGTGAGCACCGTCCCGGTCGGGTTGTGCGGTGAATTGACCACGAGCATCCGGGTCTTCGGAGTGACCGCGGCACGCAACGCATCGAGGTCGAGCGCGAACCGGTCCCCGTCGCGCACCATCGGCACGGACCGTCGGGTCGCGCCCGCCAGCGCCACCGCGGCGGCGTACGAGTCGTAGTACGGCTCGACGAGCACCACCTCGTCACCCGGTTCGACGAGTCCGAGGATTGCGGCGCTGATCGCCTCCGTCGCCCCGACGGTGACGAGCACCTCCCGGTCCGGATCGTGGACGATTCCGTACCGCGCGGCGCGGTCGGCGGCGATGGCCTGGCGCAGGACCGGCATGCCCGGTCCCGGCGGGTACTGGTTGAGCCCGTCGGCGATGGCCCGCCGCGCGGCCTCGAGCATCGATGCCGGACCGTCGGTGTCGGGGTATCCCTGGCCCAGGTTGATCGCGTCGTGCTCGGTGGCGAGGGCCGTCATCTCGGCGAAGATCGTCGATGCGAACGGTTGCAGTCGCGAGACCGTACGGGAGCGTGGCGCTGCGGGCATTTGTCCAGCGTAGCGGGGGCGTCGGCTTCCTCGGAATCGGGCTGCATCCGGCCCTGTCACGTTTTCCGGCGCTGTGTCGTCCAATCGGTAGACGGCGCGCAGGCCGCGCGCCGACCGAGAACGGAGGAAGTCATGGCTCGAATTCGCGCGGTGACCCCGCAGGAGGCCGGCCCGCTGGTGAAGGCCGCGTACTGGTACGCCGGTCGACAGTTCGGCGAGGTCCCCGAACCCTTCGCGGTGCTCGCCAACCACCGCAAGCTGTTCACCGTCTCCGCGCGCCACGAGATGGGGGCGCAGAAGGCGTCGACGGTGCTGCCACCCAACGTCCGCGACATCGCCGTGTACCGGGTCGCGTGGACCGTCGGGTGCTCGTGGTGCGTCGACTTCGGCACCATGCTGCAGCGCCTCGAGGGGCTCGACGTGGAGCGGTTGCAGCACATCGGCGAGTACGACACGTCGCCGTTCTACAGCGACGACGAGCGGGCCGCGATCGCGTACGCCGACGCGATGACCGAGACGCCGACCACCGCGACCGACGAGCAGGTGGCCGACCTCGAGCGGCGGTTCGGTCGCGACGGCGTCGTCGAACTGACCTACCAGATCGCGCTCGAGAACATGCGCTCGCGGATGAACTCGGCGCTCGGCATCCACGACCAGGGTTTCAGCTCCGGCGACGCGTGCCGGGTGCCGTGGGACACGACTACGGAGGCGGATGGGGAGCGGAAAGCCTGATCCCACCGAGCTTTTCCGGATTCGCGATGTCGTAGGCGGCCCAGACGTGGCCGTCGCGGACGGTGAAGGCGGTGACCCGCCCCGGGAAGCCGGGGTGGGTTGCGTCGCCGGGGGAGCCGTGGCTGAGGAACCCGAGTCGGCCGTTGACGAGCACCGGGGTCGACGCGAGGAACCGCTCCATGCCGTACTTGTGGGCCAAGCCGAGGAAGAAGCGGGCCGTGTGGTCGGCTCCGGTGATGACGTTGACCGCGGTGCGCGTCGTGCCGTTCGCGTCGCCGATCGTGATCGCGTCCGGGTGCAGCGCCGCGACGACCGCGTCGAGGTCGCCGCTCGCAAGCGCCGTCACCAGCCGGGTGACGGCCTCGGTGTGCTCGGCCTCCGGGACCGGTGGCGGTGCGTCGGCCACCGCACGTCGGGCGCGGGACGCGAGCTGGCGGGCGCTCGGGACGCTGACCGAGAGGACGTCGGCGATCTCCGCGAACGGCACCGCGAAGCCGTCGTGCAGGACGAAGGCCACCCGCTGGTCGGGGGAGAGGGTGTCCAGTAGGACGAGCGCGGCCATCCGGTTGTCCTCTTGCTGGACAACCGATTCCAGCGGATCGGGAGTCCGTGACGGCGTCACGTCCGTCACGATCGGTTCGGGGAGCCACTGCCCGACGTATCGCTCGCGGCGCACGGTCGCCGACCGCAGGCGGTCGAGGCAGATGCGTCCGACGACCGTCGTCAGCCACGCCCGCAGGTCGCGGATGTCGTCGGTATCGGTGTCGGCGAGACGCAGCCAGGCCTCCTGCACCGCGTCCTCGGCGTCGCTCACGCTCCCCGTGAGCCGATATGCCGCGGACAGCAGGTGGCCACGGTGCGATTCGAACGAGTCCGCCAGTGTCGCGACGCCCATGGTGCGATCCTAGGACCAGCAGCGCCCGACGGTCCGCGCCACGCGGGGCGTCAGGGGCGCACGGTGAGGATCTGGTTCAACGTCCCGACCGGTCCGTGCACGTCGTGGATGACGCTGCTCGTCAGGCCGAGCCCGGTCGGCCCGAACGACACGGTGGTGTCGAAGCCCACCCAGTCCCCGCGGGGCTCGGTGAACAGGTGCGCCGTGAGGTCGAGGTTGGGGAAGGCAACATCCCGCGGGTGTGCCCGCGCGGTCATCCCGTTGGCGAAGTCGAACATTCCGACCGCTCGCGCCAGGGGGCCGACCGGTTCTCCCTCGACCAGTGGCTGCGGGGTGCGGATCCAGAACGCGGCCCGGCCGGGCTCGGTCTGCTCGCGACGCACCTCGATGCTGGCAATGCAGTCTCCGGCCCAGACCTCGGTGGGGTCCCAGGGTGCCATCTCTTCGGGCCCCGGGATCCGGGGGAACGCAGTTCCCTGCAGGTTGCCGGTCTCGCCGGGTTGCATCAGCCAGGCGCGCATCCGTACGGCCGGGCGGCCGCCGTTGACGAGTGTGGCCTCCACCAGTTCGATGGTGCGCCCGGGTCGGACGACGTCCACCGAGGTCTCGACGGTGTCCATCGGCAGGGTGCCGAGGATGTCGAAGGAGAGTCGCCCGATCACGAGGCCGTCGTCGCGTCGTCGATCGCGGTCGCGTTCGACGACGTGCGTCAGCAGGCCGATGGCGGGGGCGATGTGCTGTTCGTCGGTGTTCCAGGCGCCACTGACATGCGTGGTGGGGTGGAACGCGTCGGCGTTCTCCCTCTTGAAGTAGGCCATTTCGCCGCCTCCTGCTCGTACCGGGGGGCGTTCCGCGCACGTCCCGACCGGGACCGTAACACGAAAACTCGACCACAGGGACGCCAGATCGACCCTCAGTTTCAAAATTCGACCGGCGGGTCGAATAACGGTGCGGTGGTCGCCGGCGTGGATGGTGCGCAGGTCATCGGGTCTCCCATCCCGCGATCCGTGCCTCGCACAGTGCCCGCAGCGCCCGGTACTCGGCGCGCCACCGGTCGTGATCGGCGGGCGAACCACGCCAGGATTCGGATCGGCGTTCGACCTCGGCGTCGAGCTGGTCGATCGTGCGGTCACGCCAGCACCACACCGAGAGTTGGTGTCCGTCCCTGGTTCGCGTGAGGGTCGCGGCGGCGGACTCGGAGCCGATGGGGTGGACGACGAGAATGTCCTGGCTGTCGGTGACGACGGCACTGCCGGACACCCACGCGTTGCCGGACACGTCCGCGCTGCCGGACAGCTCGGCGTCGCCGAACACCCGCGCGTCGCCCGACACCTTCGCGTTGCCGGACACCTTCGCGTTGCCGGACACGTCCGCGTTGCCGGACACCTCGGCGTCGCCGGACACCCGGGCGTCGCCGGACACTCCCGCGTCGCCCGACACCCTCGCGTTGCCGGACACTTCGGCGTCGTCGGACACCTGGGCGTTGCCGGACACGTCCGCGTCGCCCGACACCTTCGCGTTGCCGAACACCCACGCATTGCCGGACACCCAGGCGTCGCCGGACAGGTTGTCGACCGTCTCCACCCAGCCACCGAGATCGCCTTCGCGGACTCCGTGTCGCGGGAGGGCCGTCGTGGCCCGGATGCGGTGCAGGGTGCGACCGACGTGGTCGTGACTTTCGTCGGTCAGTTCGAAATGCTTGTCGGTCATCGGGTCTCCTTCGGAGCGGTACAGCCACGCCCGTTCGCGCACATCGCGCGGCCCTAGACGAACAGGCGGAGGGCGCAGGCGACGACGGACGCGCGCACGTCCGCCGCGTCGCCGGCGTGCGCGTCCGGGCGCATCCAGACCGACGACTGGTTCAGGATGCCGTGCAGGCACTGCATCGCGACATCGATGTCCGGGCAGGTGAATTCGCCGTCGGTGACGCCGCGTTCGACCACGCGGCGGAAGACGGCGTCGTGGCGGCGCCGCATCTCCTTCATGGACTCCTGGAACGCGGGCGGCCAGGATCGGGGCCAGGAGAAGACGGTCGCGACCTCCGGTGCGGTCTCCGTCAGGATGCGGACCTGCTCGTCGACGAGGGCGCCGAGCAGGTCGGTGGCCGTCGCGTCCCCGACCTCGGCCGTGCGCTCCGCGAGTCGGGTCAGGACCTCCTCCGTGAGGATCTCCAGGGCGGCCGCGACAAGTTCGTCCTTCGAGCGGAAGTAGTGGTAGAGCGTGGCCTTGGCGATGTCGGTCTGCTCCGCGACATCCTCCAGGTTCATGCCCTGGTAGCCGGTAACGGCGAGGATGCCGATCGCGGTGCGCACGATCTCGGTCTTGCGGCGATCGCGCCGCCGCGCGACCCGGCCCGACCGCGCGGGGGAATCCGGGTCCGAATCGCTCTCCGCTGCAACGACACCGGCGGTGCTGTCACGCCCCCTGCCGGCCATTCGTCCTCCGTGCACGCCCGCGGCGTGTGTCGTCTCCCGTGCCGCCGTCGTCGATCGGCGAGGTTTGTCGTGCCAGCATAGCCAGCGCTGACCCGCGTGACGCGAAGGGCGATCACCTGGACATCTGTCCACTTTGTAACCCCGGTCACATTAATGTTACCCAGGGTAACGGCTAGCGGTAGCGTGTTGCCCGGGTTACAGCAGGGCGGTTCTCGTGATCTCGCCGACATGCTTTGGCGGCGAGCGGGGGAGGGCAGTCGGCGATGAACGCGGTGTCGAGGCTGGCCAGATGGCAGATCGGTGCGTTCGTCGTGCTCGCGGTCCTGAGCGTCGTCTTCGTCGGCGGCCGCTACGTGCGCCTCGACAACCTGCTGGGGTTCGGCCAGTACTCGGTGTTCGTCGACCTGCCGTCGTCCGGCGGCATCTTCACCAACGCCGAGGTCACCTACCGGGGCGTGCCGGTCGGGCGGGTCGGGGACCTGGAACTGACCGCCGACGGGGTGCGCGTCGAACTGCTGCTCGACGACGGATCGCCGTCCGTGCCGGCCTCGGCCGCCGCCGTCGTGGCGAACCGGTCCGCGATCGGTGAGCAGTACGTGGATCTGCAGCCGAGTTCGGACGGCGGGCCGTATCTCACCGACGGGTCCGTGATCGCCCGCGGCCGCACCGCCGTCCCGACCCAGGTGGAGGACCTCGTCGCGTCGGTCGACGCGTTCGCCCGATCCGTACCGGCGGACAGCCTGCGCACCGCGGCCACCGAACTCGGCAAGGCGTTCGACGGGCAGGGCGACAACCTGCGCGCGGTCGTCGACTCCCTGGGCGCCTTCACCCGGGAGGCCGCCGACGCCCTGCCGCAGACGCTGGACCTGATCGCCGATGGGCGCACCGTGCTGGACGGTCAGGCGGACCAGTCGTCGGCGATCCGCTCGTTCAGCGCTGACCTCGACGCCCTCGCCGCGCAACTGCGCTCGAGCGACCCCGACGTCCGGCGGCTGATCGGAAGCGGCACGGCCGCGAGCGACCAGGTGGGCGCGCTGGTGCGGGACAGCGGCGCGGACCTGACGGCGGTTCTGTCGAACACTCGGCAGATCACGTCCCTGGCCCCGGGACGCGAACCGTATCTGCGGGCGGCGCTGCAACTGTTGCCGGCGCTGCCGGTCGCGGCGCGTGCCGTCGCTCCGGGGGACGGCACGATCCACTTCGGACTGGTCCTCGAGACGAACAACCCCGCCCCGTGCACGTCCGGCTACGAGAGCACCTACCGCACTCTCGACGAGATGAAGCAGCGCGACCCGGACTTCGACGACAGCCGCGACGACTTCCCCTTCTCCACCGACGTCCGCTGCCTCGTCCCGCAGGGCAATCCCACCGGCGTCCGCAGCGCCGAACGGGCGACCCTCGCCGACCCCGCCGTGCCGCAGACGTGGGACGACAAGCCGAAGCAGGCGCCGGATGCCTTGAACCTCAACCCGATCGCGACCCAGATCGCCACGATCATGGGCGTCGCGCCGCTCCGGTGAGGTGACCGATGCGCGAACACGACACAGCGGGCAATGCGGAACCTGCCGGGAACCGGGATGCGAAACCCGCTGAAGTGCGAGAGACTGGGGCGACCCCTAGCAGGAGGTCACCAGGAATGGAACTCCGAACGAACGGGTCGATTCCCCAGTCGATGCCCACCGGTATTCGGTCGAGTGGGTTGCAGGACTTGGATCTTGGTAAGTCGAACTCCCTCTGGACCGTGCTGTGTTGGTCCACCCTGATACTCGTGGTCGCGGCGGTCCCCGCCTTCGCGGCGTTCGTCCTGATGGGGTCGGTTCCCCTCGCGGTCATGACCGGTCTGATCACCGTCGGTGGCATCGGCCTTGCGGCACTGATGATCTGACGAACCAGTCGCCGCCGCGGTGGGCAACGGCGGATGCCGTCAATGCAATTCGTCGGGCAACTCGGCCGGATCGAGCAGGACGAACTGCTTGTCGGACGTGCGCACCTTCTCCGACATCGAGATGTTCTTGCGCAGCAGATTCCACTCGGCGTCGCCGATCCTCGCGGTCGCCTGCGTGAGCACCTTGCTGTCGCGGGTGCCCCACGAGATCGGCATGAAGCTGACCATCTGCCACGTCTCGCCGTCCGAGCGGGACGTCCGGTCGCCCAGCACCGACACCGACGGAATCTTGTTGCCCACCGAGTGCCCCTTGCCGGGCAGCGCGCGGACGGTGCGTGTCGCCAACGCGTAGTGCGGTTCGGCGGCGTCCGGCTTGGCGACGTTCACCAGTGCCAACAGCGTGTAGCCGCGGGGATGGGCCTCCGCGACCACGGCCGGCACCAGGTCGCCCTTGGCGTACAGGTCCTCGATGCTGCCGACCTTCCGGGGCGTCCACACCACCATGAACAGCGACGTCAACGCGAACAGCGCCAGCACCACGCCGAGGATGTACGACCAGGGCTGGGCGAGGTAGAACAGCCCCGCCGCGCCGGCGCCCAGGACGACGGCCATCAACATCGCCGACCACTGCAGCCGTCGGATGTCGGAGAGCGTCTCGTTGACGGCCTTGGCGTGAAGCTTGTCGACCGGGAACTCGAAGGGTCGCACGGGTGTGAAGTCCTATCCGATGGTCGGGCCGAGCAGGTCGTCGGCGTCCGTGATCCGGTACGCGTAGCCCTGCTCGGCGAGGAAGCGTTGGCGGTGGGCGGCGTACTCGGCGTCGAGCGTGTCCCGAGCGACCACCGAATAGAAGTGTGCCTGACCGCCGTCGTGCTTGGGACGCAGGAGTCGGCCCAGGCGCTGCGCCTCCTCCTGCCGCGACCCGAACGTGCCCGACACCTGGACCGCCACCGACGCCTCCGGCAGGTCGATCGAGAAGTTCGCGACCTTGCTCACCACCAGGGTCTGGATCTCGCCGGCACGGAACCTGTCGAACAGGGCCTCGCGCTCCTTGTTTCGCGTGGAACCCTGGATGACGGGGGCGTCGAGGGCCTGCCCGAGTTCCTCGAGCTGGTCCAGGTAGGCGCCGATGATGAGGGTCGGCGCGTCCGGGTGCCGGTCGAGGATCGACTTCACGACGGCGATCTTGGTGTGCGCCGTCGAGCACAGCTTGTAGCGCTCGTCCGGTTCGGCCGTGGCGTAGGACATCCGTTCGGCGTCGGTGAGCGTCACCCGCACCTCGACGCAGTCGGCGGGGGCGATCCAGCCCTGCGCCTCGATGTCCTTCCACGGCGCGTCGTAGCGCTTGGGCCCGATCAGCGAGAACACGTCGCCCTCGCGGCCGTCCTCGCGGACCAGCGTCGCGGTGAGCCCGAGGCGGCGGCGGGACTGCAGGTCCGCGGTCATCCGGAACACCGGCGCCGGCAGCAGGTGGACCTCGTCGTAGATCACCAGACCCCAGTCGCGGGAGTCGAACAGCTCGAGGTGCTTGTACTCGCCCTTCGACTTGCGGGTGATCACCTGGTAGGTGGCGATCGTGACCGGGCGGATCTCCTTCTTCTCGCCCGAGTACTCGCCGATCTCCTCCTCGGTGAGCGACGTGCGGGCGATCAGTTCACGCTTCCACTGGCGTCCGGCCACGGTGTTGGTGACCAGGATCAGCGTCGTCGCCTTCGCCTTGGCCATCGCCGCCGCACCGACCATCGTCTTTCCGGCGCCGCAGGGGAGTACCACCACACCGGACCCGCCGGCCCAGAACGAGTCGGCCGCCATCTCCTGGTAGTCGCGCAGTTGCCAGTGGCCCTCCTCGAACGCGAGATCGATCGGATGGGCCTCGCCGTCGACGTAGCCGGCGAGGTCCTCGGCCGGCCAGCCGATCTTGAGCAGCATCTGCTTGAGGTGGCCGCGCTCGCTGGCGTGCACGATCACGGTGTCGTCGTCGATCTTCGCGCCGAGCATCGGGGCGATCTTCTTGTGCCGCATCACCTCGGTGAGCACCGCGCGGTCGAGGCTGACGAGGGTGAGCCCGTGGACCGGACTCTTCACCAGCTGCAGGCGGCCGTAGCGGGCCATGGTGTCGACGATGTCGACCAGCAGCGGTTGCGGCACCGCGAAGCGGGAGAACGAGACGAGCGCGTCGACCACCTGCTCGGCGTCGTGCCCGGCCGCGCGCGCGTTCCACAGCGCGAGCGGGGTGATCCGATACGTGTGCACGTGTTCGGGGGCGCGTTCCAACTCCGCGAACGGCGCGATCGCCTGCCGTGCCTCGTCGGCACGCTCGTGCTCGACCTCGAGCAGCAGGGTCTTGTCGGACTGGACGATCAGCGGGCCGTCGGTCACGTACGCCTCCTAGCAACGGTAACCAGACCATTGTCCAGACGACGGCGACATGACGCCATGTGACGTCCGTTCGTGCGGGCGGAGCGATCGTGGAGGGTTGCCGCCGGCAACCACGGAAACCCTCCACGATCGGGTCAGCGGGGGGTGAGGGATTTCTTTGTTTCCATCACCTGCATGAGCGCCTCGGAAATTCCGGCGCGATAACCGACCTCCCTTTCGGAGAGTCCGGCGGTGGTGTCGAGTTCGTTTTCCAGTCTCGCCTGAATTCGGTCCAGGGCGAGCAGGGTCCGCTTCACTGTCGGGTCCTTGTCGTTTTCTGCTCGGGATTTTTCGGTGAGACGGTATCGATCGGAATTCCGGAATGCTGCGCGCGTTCGTCGAGGACGAAGATCTTCGCGGACGTGATTCCGGACCGGTAGCCGTCGGACCGGGGTTCCGGCAGGGTGCCGCCGGGCAGCAGGCGGTCGAGTTTGCGGTGCAGGCGGTCCAGGACGTCCGGGGTCGCGGGTGCGACCGACTCGCGTGTCATGGTGCGTCCGCTCAGTGGCGCTTACGCTTCTTGATCAACTCGCCGGCCTCCGCGGCGCGCTCCCTTTTTTCCGCACGCTTTTCCTTGATGGACTGTGAGGATTTTTTCAGACTCTTGCCGGGTTTTCGTTCGGCCATTGTCGCTCCTGAAATCGAAGTGGCAATCACTGATTCGAGACCATAGCCCATTTTGAGAAAAAAGCCAGTCGTGCAGTTCGTGACGCCGCGCTTCAGTCCCCGAGGGCGACGGACGTGATCCGGTGCAGCGTGAACCGCTTGACCTCGCCGGTCGCCGGATCCAGCGCGTCGAGCTGCCCGCCGCCGACGCTGATCGGTTGCACGATCCGGTGTGACGCGATGCCCTGCGCGTCGACGTAGCCGATCGTCACCGCCCGCCGCACCTGCGCGGCGGTCTGCAGCAGCGTCATCGTCGCCGCGGTGGAGGCGCGGGTGCCGTCGCTGCGCAGGCCGACCCCGCTCGACGCGGCCGCGCGGTCCCCGGCGCGCAGCGACCGCACCAGCGTCCCGAGCTGCTCGTCGGTGGGGACCGCCGGCACCCGCAGGCGGGGAGCGCGGGCTGCGGGGACACGCGCCCCGCGCGGGCGCAGGTCGACGATCGTGCCGCTGGAGTCCTCGCCGGCCGGGGCGAACCCGACGGCGCGCAGCTCGGTGAGGACCTCCTTGAGCGGGGCCTGCGAGATCACCACCGTCGGGGCGAGCGCCCGCAGCGCGAGCTGGTCGGCGATGGGGGAGGAGAGCACCTCCGCGAGCAGGGCGGGGTCCTCGCAGCGGATGAACGACGCCGCGACCCCGGCGCGGAGCCGGCCGTGGCGGCGGGCGACGTCGTCGATGAGGTACGTCAGCGACTGCGGGACCGGGGTCTTGGACCGGGTGGCGAACAGGGTCTGCAACTCGGACGCGGTGAGCCCGGCGTCGAGCGCGCGCCGGATGCTGGCCTCGCTGATCCGGTACATCGACGCCGCGCCCGCCGACTCGATGTCGGCGACGAGCGTGATCTGCTCGAGCAGATCGGGGATGAGGGGACCGGGCGCGACGACGGTGAGGTCGGCCTGCACGAGTACGTAGTCGATCGGCTCCGGCAGCGCGGCGTCCATCTCCGCCTCGGGGTCGCCGCCGTGCAGCAGCGCCTTGCCCGGGGAGCTGAGGACCCCGTGCGCGACAAGACCGAGCGCGCGGGCCTCGTCGAGTGTTCGTTCGACGACGTGCGGGGCGAGCCGGCCCGCCCAGCGGGGCCGGCGCCACGCCAGCAGCCGCCCGGCCTCCGGCGCCGACACCGTCCGGCCGCCGGCCTCGGCCAGCAGTTCCAGCAGCAGCCGCCGCTCCTGCGGGGCGCCCGGGGCACGCACCTCCTCCGACAGCGCCGAGATCGGCTTGTCCGCGGCGTCGCGGCTGCCGATGATCCACGGCCGGCGCGCCAGCGTCAGCCAGGCGCCCGCGAGCGTCGCCCAGCGGCGGGAGGTGCCGGCGTTGAGCCAGCCGTCGACCGCGACGGTCGGAGCCCAGTAGTCGTCGATGTCGGTCAGCGGTGCCGGGTCGGGGGTGCCGCTCGCGATCAGCCCCGCGCCGGCGAGCAGCTCGAGCAGCAGCCCGATTCGCGCCTCGTCGACCCCGACCGTCTTCGCCAGCCGCCGCAGTTCCCGGACCCCGAGACCGCCGGCCTTGAGCGCGGGCGCGGGGGCGTCGCCCAGCGCCGCCACGAGGTCCTCGCAGTGCCGGACCAGTTCCAGCGTCTCGCCGGCCGCGGCCGCGTTGACGTCGGCGGGCTTCTGCTTGCGCCCGGACAGCGGGGGCGGCGTGGGCGACGCCGGATCGAACACGGCCTCCCCGCGCAGCACCTGGCCCACCTGTGCCGGCAGTTCCACCGTCTCGGCGTCGACCCAGAGCAGCAGCCCGCTGGCGAGCAGGCGTTGGACCGGACGGTCCGGTGACGTGCCGGGCGCGGCGTCCCGGGTGCGGCCGATCGGCGACGACCGGGCCAGCGTCGTCAGCAGGTCCCGCTCGTTCGGTTCGATCCCATCGAGGGCGGACCGGATCTCGTCCTCCGTCAACGCGTCGGACTCGGCGTGGATGCGGCCGATGCGCCACGGGATGGCGTCGGACGCGGCGCGGACGATGCGGAGGTGCTCGTCGTCGCCCCACACCAGCGCGAGGCTGCGGAGGCGGGCGAGGGCCTTGTCGAGCGTCTTGGACGGCACCCGGTCGGTGAAGGCGTCGTCGAGGTGGCGTCGGGACACGGGCATCTGGTCGGCCTGCTCCAGCGCGAGGACCTCGAGCAGCCCGAACTCGAGCGTGTTGAGGGTGTCGGCGGCGCGCATCACGGAGGCGCGCTGTTCGGCCCGCCCGGCCAGCACCGCGCACGTCGCCGGCGGCGGCACCGCCAGGTCGGGGCGCAGTCGCAACAGGCCGGTCAGTTCGGCGTCCTTGCGGTCGGTCAGCCAGCCGGTCAGCGTCGGTGCTACCTCGGGGTTCGCCGTTTCGGGGGCGCCCTCGGTGCCATGCGTGGAGGTCATCGTCTATGAGATTAGTGACCTGGGCTGTACCCCGGCGTCAGCTCCTGCCAAAATGGGCGCGTGGCTAACAATTCGAAGAAGCGCTATGTCGATCCAGGGTGGCCGGAAACTGCGGATGGAGATCACGCGGTGACCGAGTTGTCGTCCAGTCGTGCCGGGAACCTCTCGCCGTTCGGCGAAGAGACCGAGTTCCCGCTCCCGGTGGACTCCCTGCCCTACGTGCACCCGCACACCGTGATCAACCGCTGACGCGCATACGACGAAGAGGGCCCCTCGCCATTGGCGAGGGGCCCTCTTCCTTGTTCGGGGTGCGAGCGGATCAGCTCTACGACAGGCTGCCGAAGCTCGGGAGGAGCGAGGGTGCCGCGATGTCCTGCACGCTCAGCTTGGTGAAGTCGTAGGACTTCGCTGCGTGGTAGGCGTCGAGGACGCCCTGATCGATGACGACGCCGCTGGCCTTGGCCTGGTCGATGAGCGCATCGAGACCACCGACGACGGCCTGGACCTCGGGCGAGAGCGCGGGAGCGGACGGGGTGGCGGCGGGTGCCGGAGTGACGGGCGCGGGAGCCTCGGCGGCCGGGGCGGTGCGCTCCGTGGGGGCGCTCGACAGACCCAGCTGCGACGAGCAGGACGGCCATGCGCCCCAGCCCTGCGCGGCGAGCACGCGCTCGGCGACGACGATCTGCTGCTCACGGGTGGCCTGGTTCGCAGTCGAGGCGAACTCGCCGCCGCCGTGCGCGGTCCACGTGGTCGGCGAGAACTGCAGGCCGCCGTGGTAGCCGTTGCCGGTGTTGATGCCCCAGTTGCCGCCGGCCTCGCACTGCGCGAGCCTGTCCCAGTCGGAGTCGGGGGCCGCGCTGGCAGTGCCGGCGAAGGCGACGCCGCCCACGCCCATGATGGCGCCGGTGACGGCGACCTTGGCGACGGTACGGCCGGTGGTAGTCGGCTTGCGATGGCGTCCGGTCATGTCGGTCGGTTCCTCTCCGTACGCGCCTGCGAGGTCAGCTGTCGGGTTCGGGCTGAGAGGTCGCCCGGCCTCGCCGCTCATGGCTGGAGCGGGTCTGGCTTCACCCCCAGGGAGATTGCTCTCCCGATGCCTGCGGGGCGTCCCTGTCGGGACTTGATTCCCCGGAGGACCTTTGGGTCCCCCGTCCCCGTCCATGGATGCTTCGTGGGTGCGTCCGGATCCACTGGACGGGGTTTGGCGCGGTGGGTCCGGATGTGGCCGAGGTGCCGGCCGGTCATGACCGTACGACGATCGGGCGCAGAACGTCACCAGTTGATAACGCGGCGCGTCTTGTGTTGTTCGAGAGCCGAATTCGACTGAAACGGCGTAGCCCCAGCTAGTCGGCCTGTCGACCTTTCGATCACGGTTCGACACCGCTCCGTTATCGGTGCGTTATGTGAGAGAGATCACAGTCGTATGGGGCGTCTGTCCCACTTTTCGGAACGGTCAGGGGGCGGTCCACTGCCCCTGGTCGCGGCTGCCGACGCTGACGATCTCCTTGCCGAGCGGCATCAGCGACACCGGGATCATCTTGAGGTTCGCGATCGCCAGCGGGATGCCGATGATGGTGATCGCCATCGCGATCGCCGTGACGATGTGGCCGATCGCGAGCCAGACGCCCGCCAGGATCAGCCAGATGACGTTGCCGATCAGCGACATGACCCCCGCGGTGGGCTTGTCGACGACGGTCTTTCCGAACGGCCACAGCGCGTAGACGCCGATGCGGAAGGAGGCGATGCCGAATGGGATCGTGATGATCAGGATGCACATCACCACACCGGCGACGAAGTACCCGAGCGCGAGCCACAGGCCGCCGAAGATCAGCCAGATGATGTTCAGCAGAATCCGCATGGTGGCCCCTTTCAGCGGCTCCGACGGCCGGAGCGGAGAGCGTAAGCGATGGCGAGGACGAATCCGAGCGGGCACGCCAGGGTGAGCAGATAGAGGACCAGGCCGGGATCACCCTCGGAGAGGGAGTGGACGAAGAAGATGGCGACGATCGCCGCGATTCCGATCAGGAAACTGACGACTGCCGCGTAGAACAGTCCCTTGCCGGGCTGGGTGGGGGCGCCGGCGTCGTTGCGGTTCGATTCGTTCGTCACAAGACAACGGTAGGCCACCCGGCCCGGCGTGGTGAACGGCAGTTCGGATCCGGAGGTCCGTCCAATGTTTCCGAATTGGACGCTTGACCGGGAGTGCTGCCCTAGGCTCCGCGCCATGATCGCTAACACCCGTGTGTCCGGGGGCCTGTCGCTGTCGGGCAAGGTCCTGGGCGCCGTGCTGCTCGCCCTCTTCCTGGCTGCTGTCGCCGTGATCGCCGGCCCCGCCGTCGCGCGCGCCGACGCGCCCGCGCCGACCGTCGAGTACTCGTCCGACGGCGGCGTCACGTGGGGTGGAGTCGAGAAGATCCAGTGGCGCCAGGGTGAACTCGTTCCGGGGCAGTCGTTGAAGACCACCTTCCGGGTGCGCAGCGCATCCGGTGCGGAGGGCACCGTCGGGTTCGCGGTGGGCGACTACGAGCTGACGCCGGGCATGATCGCCACCGCGCGCGTCGACATCGACGGCAAGGCCGGAAACCCGGTGACGCTCACCGAGGCTCGTGCGGTGGCGCCGGGCACGTCCGTCGGGTCCGTGCACCTCGCGGCCGGCGGTGTCGCAACCGTCGACCTCGTCGTGGGCATGCCCGCCGGCGCCGGCAACCAGGCGCAGTCCGGGTTCGTGAACCCGAGGTGGGCCGTGGGCTTCACGCCCGGCACGCTGCCCCAGCCCGGTTGCGTCGCCACCGGTTCGCTCGGCTCCCTGTCCTGCATGTTCGGCGGAACGGGCAGCCTGGCGTCCTGATCTCGCTGACCGGATCCACGAACGGGCGGTTAGTCGGACTCGGCTCTCGGTCGATGTTCCGGCAGCCGCCCGTTCGGCATTTCGGTAGGGGCACAAACGACGCGGCACCGGTTGCTCTCCTCTTGGAGAGGGCAACCGGTGCCGCATGGCGTGCATGACCCGGGCACGCTCGGGCCCGTTCCCCGTGTGTGTTGCTCACCCGACTTCCGGTGTGGGATCGGGGAGTTGGGGAAGTGGGAATCAGGGCCACCGGCTGGGAGGGGGGACCGCCGGTGGCCCTGCGCTGGGGGGCTAGTCGAGTGTCTGTTCCAGGCGAACCCTGAAGTCGGCGAAGTTCGCCGAGTCCGACTGCCCGACGACACCCGACGTCTGCGGATCGAAAGTGAACTTGGCTGCCACGTCCACGATCGCGTTGTTCTGGGCGGGTGTGACGACGATGCCGGTGGACCCGCCGGGGACGACGGTGCCGCCGATGGTGGCGGTCACCTGAGGCTGCAGTTGGCCCTTGAGCTGGCCGCCGCCAGTGAAGCTGATGTTGTCGACGGTGAGTTTAGCCGTCAGATCCGTTCCCGTGAGGGTGATTCGGTAGCTGCCCATGTAGGTGAGGACATCGCCCGGGACGATGCGGAACGTCGCAATGTCGATCGGGCCGTTCCGGTCGTTCCACGTGGGTGCGGTGACCTCGGTCAGCGCGAGTGAGCCCGAACCGTTGCCGCCGCCACCGATCGTGGTGGGCGGGGCGGTGGTGGTCGGTGCGGTCGGAGTGGTGGTAGAGCCGCCGGCGCTACCGCTGCCGAGGCTGCCGAAGTCGCAGGCGGTCAGCGTCAGCGTCGAGCCGAGCGCCGCCGCGGCGACCGCAACCTTGAAGCCCTTGGTCTGTTTCTTCATCGGACTGTCTTCCATTCCCCTCGCGCGAGATTCCCCGGACTCGACGGTGATTGGGCGGCACCCACACGAATGCGGGTGCCGCGTGGCGTTATTCGACCAGCGCTGCGATGTCGGCCGGCACATCGCTGGACGACGGATCGACGGCGGTCTTGGTCCAGCTGCCACCGGTTGCCTTGTAGAGCTGGCCGCTATCCACAATCCACAGGGTGTCTGTGGATGAATCCCATTCGTACCGAGCCGAGGCCGACGCCGGAATCCGCTTCAGCTCTTCGCTGTTCGTATTCTCGATCACGATGGCGGTCTCCGCTGTGGCGGACGATGACTGCAGGGTGGCGGTGTAGCCACTCGGCGACGTCTGCGTGATGCCGAGCGCGGTGTCGGCCTCCGTGGTCGTTGTGGTTGTCGTCGCCGTCGTGGCGGATGAAGTTGTGGTGGTCGGCGTTGTCGGCGTCGCTGTGCTGGTGCTGGTGCTGGTGCTGGGCTGCGGTGATGCAGTCGTCGTGGTGGTAGCCGACGTCGATGTGGTGGTGCTGGTCGGCGCCGAGGTCGTGGTTGTCGGCGTGGTGGTTGTGGTGGTTTCAGACGGCGCCGCCGCTCGGGCGTTCATCGAATCGGGGTTGACGGGCAGGCTTGCGCCGCTCACACCGCCAACATTGGAAACGGCGGATCCGCAGCTGACGTTCCACGAGCTCGCGCCTTGCCTGGTCACGGAGTATCCGCGCCAGTCGGACCCCTCTTCGCCGGTGTACCGGTTTACGGTGTGGATCTCCACGTTGTACGTCTGGCCACTCCCGGCGGCGTTGGGGGTGTTGTCTCTCCAGACATCGGTCGAAACCTGCTGTCCCACTGCAATACTGTCGGCCGTAGGGTCGACGAACCAATTGTTGGATGTACCTCTGACGATGACGTGGTACTTGAATGCGGAGTTTGTGTGTATCCAAGTCAAATGGCACTGCTTGATGTCAGATAGTGCCCAGCGCCACGTTGTCGTCGCCCCTGTGGGGCTTGCTATTGCGGGCAGGACGTTCGGTGCCACGGTCAATCCGCCGCTGGTGGCGGTGTTGTTGGTGTCCTGCCAGGCTGCGCTGGTTCCGCTGACCTGGGAGAGCCCGAAGACGGACAGCGCGACGGCGCTGAGTGCGAGCGCTGGGCGAATGGACTTCAGTGTCACCTGACGAGTGGTTCGCTTGGAGTCGCGTGGAATCTGAGTGGTCACGGCGTCTGAGTCCTTCCCCCGTGGGGCGTTTCGTCGTCCAGGTCGGTGGATTCAGGGTGATCGGCGGTGTCGAGGCGACTCGACGGCCTCGCGACGATCACGAGTAGGGCGCCTACCAGTGCACCGCCTAAGAAGATGGCCGTCGAACTCGACAGCCACGCGGCGACGTACCCGAGACCGCCAGCACTCCAGAAGACGCGGTCTGCCTCAGTGATCGAATACGGTTCGACGTCGGGATCGGCGTTGGCATCGCCCTTCAGCGTGACCACGGCGGCAGCGCCATCCTGGGGCTGAATCGCATATACGCGGTGGGTGATCCGGGTGCCCTGGGCGTTGTCGATGCTGACGATGTCGCCGATTGCAAGGTCGCCGGCAGGAACCGTGCGCGCGAGCGCGAGCGACCCGGTAGTGATCTCGGGTGACATCGAACCCGACCGGAAGATCAGCGGCTTCACGTCGAACAGCAGTGCCGCGACGGTCGCGACGATGCAGATCAGCCCGGCGATGGCACCGACAGTGAGCGCGACTTCGCGGGCCGTGCGAGCTGCGGACGACGATCTGGTCATGGTGGACTCGGACATGGCCGGCCTCACACCGAAGTGGCCGTGAACGTGAAGACCACGTTGATCGACTGGCTCTGCATCGCCTTGTAGAGAGAGTCTCCTGCCGTTGCCTTCACGCAGATGGTATCGAAGCCGCTCAGAGCACCGACCGGGCCCTTGTCGGTGATCATCGCCTGGTCCGACGTAGACATCGTGACGCTCTTGATTGCCGTTCCGGAGCAACTTCCGTTGCCGAATACAGTGAGCGTGATCTGGCCTGCGACGGTGGTGTTTCCGGTGGCCTTTGCCGTCATCGAGTAGTTGAAGGCCATGTCGCCCTTGTTTCGCACATCGAGGGGTGCCTGGACCGAACTTCCGGGTAGCAGACTGGATCCGCTGAAAGCGCTGAAGGTGTAGTTGTCGGCGCCCGGGTCTTGTCCCAGTTTCAGGTCCACGACCCCAGTCTTGAAAACGTTGGAGGTTGCGGTGGCGGTGTCGCTCCACGCCGCCAGAGTTCCGACTGAGCCGAGACCGAGCACGATGCCGAGGGAGAGGGCAGCTCGCACCCGGCCGCCACCCAGCGCCTTGCGCATACGTGCGCCGACCGTGGGGGTCGAGTTCGAGATCTCGTCGCGAGACATGGAGAGGCCCTTCTTACTTCGTTGTGGCCGATGCGTCGGCATCGACCGCAGGGATGACGGCGGTGAACTCCTCGTCGTCACCGGTCGCTGCGGTTGCCGCCGGTGCGCGTCGTTTGTCGCGGCTCGAGCTGACGAACATGGCCACCGCATAGATCAGGAGACCGCCGACAACCACGACCAGGAGCGCTGACCGCTGTTTTCCGGTGATGAAGTTGTTGACGTACCCGACGTACGGAACCGAATACCAGACCTTGCCGCGCACCTGTTCGGGCACAACGGGTCTCTCATCGGGCACGGGGTTCGCGTCGCCCTGCGTGGTGAACCGCAACTCACCCTTCGCCGAGTACTGCACCGAAATGATGCGGTGCGTGACGACATCGGTCTTGCCGGACTCCCACTGGTAGGTGATGGCGTCACCGACTCCAAGGGATCCAACGTCCGTCGGCTTGACGACGACGAGTGTTCCCGGCGGATAGGTCGGCTCCATCGAACCCGTCAACACGGTGAACGGCGTCGAACCCGTGACCCGAGGAATGACGATCGTCAGTGCCAGGATCCCGACCATCACGATCAACAGCAGCCAGGACACGACAGACTTGACCCACCACCACACGGTGGTCGGCTGGTCGTCGGGTTCGGCTGTTGCGCTCACGTCAGACTTGGCTCGCGTCGAACTTGAACTGGGTCGTCGAACTGACGCCTGCCCCAGCTCCTGTGCCAACAGTGCCGCGCAGACAGAGCACCTCGGCGGCGTTCGGTTGCACCGTCTGCCATGCTGCGATGCTCGCGCCGTTCATGTTGCCGGAATACAGCGACGTGCCCGTCGGCGTTCCGGTTGCGGCGCATGCTGCTTCGTTCGCGACCCGCCACACGTCCAGCGTCAGTGGAAGTGTGGTGTTCGATTGCGTGACGCCGGACAGCCGGTACTTCATCGGCACGTTGCCGGAGTTCTTGACCGTCAACGGGGTCTGCGAGAAGCCGCCCTCGACCAGCCCGGTCTTGCCGAAGTTGCTGAGGGTGTAGGCAGAACTCGTCGTGCCACCGGACCCGACGCCGATGTCCAGGGTGCCGGCGGTGATGGTTCCGCCAGAGAGGCTCTCGGTGTCACTCCACAGGGCGCCGGTCTGCTGGGTCGAGAAGAAGATCAGCCCAACGACCGGCACCGCTGCGAGTGCCCACCAACGGTGGTTCTTGGACAAGGCTCTACTGCTGCTGGAGCTTCAGCTGGACACCGTTCAGAGCTGCGGTTGCGCCCTGCGACGTGGTGCCGTCAGTTGCGCTGTCGAACGTGACCGTGGTCTCGACGGTCGCGGGACGCGGGCCCGCCTGCGAGGAGATGACGCCAGTGGTGGAGTCGACGCCCGACGCAGTCACGGTGGGCGTGCCCCAGGTCAGGCCGGTGAACGTGCCTGCGGTGCCCGGCACGAGCGTCAGCTTCGCGTTGAGGTTGTTACCTTCGGCGATGAACTGGGTGGTCGCCTTGTAGACGAGCGTGTCGCCGGGAACAACCTTGAAGGTCGTCAGGTCGATCTCGTTCCCGGCAGTCGCGGTTCCCTTGTACCAGGTGCCGCTCGTGGTGCCGTCGACGAACTGCAGCTTGCCTGCGGTGATGGTTCCGCCGGTGAGGTTCTCACTGTCGTTCCACGCGGCGAACGTGCCGGCACCACCGGCGAGGAGCAGAGCCGCTGCGCCGGCTGCGATGGCGCCCTTGGTCTTCTTGTTCATGCGGGTGTTCTCGTTTCTTCTAGCCCCGCCTTCGGGGTCGCGACAAGAGTGGTGCGTCGGCACGAGACACCTCGACCAGTCGAACCTTTGTTTCACGCGAGCATCTGGTCGGCGCTTGTCCGGCGCGGTAAAGCTGGTGGAAGCGTGTCGCAGCCCCCGTGCTGCGCCGAACAATTTGTAGCACTTTCGTGACCTGATTGAAGGTAAAACTGGTCAATCGTCCAATAGGAAATTCGTCCCGGATCGGTTCAGTCGCGGGGGTGCGCGCCACCGCGATCGAAAACGTGCACCTCAGTGCCCCTTGAACGCTTCCGCCAGCCACCATGCGCCGCCGTCGGAGCTCACCTTCGCGTCGATCAGCAGTGGCCGAATCCGCGGGCCCACCACCCAATCCCGGACGCCGTCGAGATCGCGCACAGACCGTACCGTGACGGCCTCCGCGCCGTAACCGCGGGCTATCGCGGCGAGGTCGGTGTCGGGAAACGTGACCGCCGAGTGGTCGGTGCCGGGGGCGTCGAAGTGGTGGACCTCCGCGCCGTACGCGCTGTCGTTGTAGACCACCAGCACCATCGGCAGTCCCAGTCGGACGACGGTCTCCAATTCGGAGATCCCCATGAGGAATCCGCCGTCGCCCAGCGCCGCGACCGGCAGTCGGTTCGGCTGGGCCAGCGCCGTCCCGATCGCGGTGGCCAGTCCCAGGCCGATCGACTGGAACGCCTGCGTGAAGCAGAAACCGAATTCGTCCGGCACCGACAGGTACGCGCTCGGGTAGCCCATGAAGTTGCCCGAGTCCACCGACACCGTCCGCTCCCGGGGCAGGATCGCGTCCAGTTCGCGCGACAGCACCCGCGGGTCGATGGTCTCGTCGGTCGACAGGTCGTGGAGGACGACGTCGTTCCAACGACCCTGCGCGGCAATACGAGTCCGCACGTCGTCGGTGCGATAGCCGACGCGCGTCGGCCCGACCGCCTCCAGCGCGGCCGCCGCGGTCTCGCGGCAGTCGCCCAGCACGCCCAGGTCGATCGGACGGTTCGCGCCCAGTGCCGCATCCTCGACGTCCACCTGCACGACGGTGGCGTCGGCGCCGATCAGCGAGCCGTGCCGCATCGTCCACATGTTCAGCGCGCAGCCCCAGCCGACGATCAGGTCGGCGTCGGCGATCAATTCCGCGGTGAGCGGGCACGAGAACCCGCCGGAGATGCCCAGCGAGAACGGATTTCCCTCGAACAAACCATTGGCCACCGCCGACGTCGCGACCAGTGCGCCGGTCCGCGCCGCCAGCGCGGCGAGCTGCGGCCCGGCGTCCCGGGCGCCGCGACCGGCGACGAACACCGGGCGCTGCGCGCGTTCCAGCAGCGCCACCAGCGAGGTCAGCGCGTTCGCGTCCGGGCGCACCCGCTGCGCCGGCGGCAGCAAGGGAACGGCCCACGACTCCGGGGCCGGCTGCTCCTGCACGTCCAGCGGCAGGCTCAGCACCACGGTGCGGCGCTCGCGGACCGCCGTGCGGTACGCGCGGACGGTGTCGGCCACCGCCGACGCCGCCGAATGCACCCGCTCGGCCACGGCACCGACGCTGCGCGCCAACGCGTCCTGGTCGATCCGGAAGTTCGAGCGCACCGCCGCGCCCGCGGTGTCGGCGGTCAGCACGATCAGCGGGGTGCGGCTCTTGGCGGCCTCCCCGATTCCCGTCGCCGCGTTGGTCAGCCCACACCCCTGGTGGGTGGTGACGACCGCCGGCAGGCGCGACATGCGGGAGTAGGCGTCGGCCATGGTGGCCGCCCCGCCCTCGTGCCGCGCCGCGACGAACGGCACCCCGGCCGCGATCAGCGCGCCCGTGACCGCGAAGTTGCCGCTGCCCACCACCCCGAACGCGTGCCCGACACCGAGGTCGGCGAGTGTGCGGCCGACCAGTTGCGCGACGGTGGCACTCATGCGTGCTCGACCAGGGCGAACACGCGGGCCGGGCTGCCGGTGCCGCCGACGATCGGCAGCGGCGACGCCACCAACATCGCACCGAGGGTCGGCAGCTTGTCGACGTTCCGCAGCTGCGTCAGGCCGTACTTGTCGTTGCCGAGCAGGTAGTAGTGGGCGGGGAACATCGGGTCGAAGCCGCCCGCGATGCCGGCGTCGATGCCGACCGTCTCCACGCCGAGGCCCGTGATGGGGCTCGACTCGGCCAGCCACTTGGCCGCCGCCACGGACACGCCGGGGGTGTGCGGGCCGTCGGCGTCGGCGTTCGCGAACCGCGCCGGATCGGAACCGCGCTCGGCCCACCCGGTGCGCAGGATCAGCCACGCGCCGTCGGGCAGCGGGCCGTTCTCCGCCTCCCACTGCTCGAGGTGCTCCACCTCGAGCACGAAGTCGGGGTTCTGCTCCACCTCGGCGGTGACGTCGACGACCGCGATCGGGCCGATCAGCCGCTCCGGCGGGATCTGGTCGACGCTGGCGCCGTCCCGCCCGGTGATCCAGTGCGTCGGCGCATCCAGATGGGTGCCGGTGTGCTCGCCGGTGTGCAGGTTGTTCCACGCCCACGCCGGACCGTCGTCGTCGAAGTTGCTGACGGTCTCCAGTCGCGCCGGGATGGTGTTCGCGAACGGCTCCGGCAGGTGCAGCACCGGCGTCTCCGCGCTCAGCGGCGCGGTGAGGTCGAGCACCTCGATGCTCTTGGAGCCGATCTTGGTGAGCAGGTCGGTCAGCGTCGTCACGGTGTGGTCCTCCTGTCGTAGGGATGGTCCAGCACCGGATCGCCGACCATTGCGACGAGTATCGGTCCCGGGCGAACCGACCGCCTGGTCGGGGCGCCTGCACGCCGGGAAACGAGGATGCCGGGCACCGGTTCCGACGGGTACACTCGGGCATTCACGCGTCCCGCACTCCACGTGGGGCGCGTTGTTTTGCATTATCCACGCGCGCGCTCAACGGAGAGCGCGGCAGGCAGATGAGCAGGTGAACGCGGTGCCTACCGGCAAGGTGAAGTGGTACGACGTCGAGAAGGGGTTCGGCTTCCTGTCGCAGGAAGAGGGGGAGGACGTGTACGTCCGCGCGGCCGCGCTGCCCGACGGTGTCGAAGGACTCAAGGCCGGCCAGCGCGTCGAGTTCGGCATGGCCGCCGGGCGCCGTGGACCGCAGGCGCTGAGCGTCAAGGTGCTCGAC
Organism: Prescottella agglutinans; assembly: GCF_004011865.1. GTDB lineage: Bacteria > Actinomycetota > Actinomycetes > Mycobacteriales > Mycobacteriaceae > Prescottella > Prescottella agglutinans. The sequence goes on from NZ_RKLP01000012.1 coordinate 191,481, forward strand.
CCGGCGCCGTCGGTGCGCCAGGGCGGTGCCCGCCGCGATGCCGCCGTGCCGCGCAAGCACACCCCGGACGAGCTGCACGGCATGGTCGAGGACATGATCACGCTGCTCGAGGCGAAGATCCAGCCCGACCTGCGCAAGGGCAAGTACCCGGACCGCAAGACCGCCCAGCGGATCTCCGAGGTGGTGCGCGCCGTCGCGCGTGAGCTCGACAGCTGAGTCGCCGACCGCACGAACGAGAAAGGGAGCCCCCCGGTGTCACCGGGGGGCTCCCTTCGTTCGTGGTTGCCGCGCTGCTTACGACGCGGGCGCGACCACGCCGCCGCCCGGCAGCGGCATCGTCTGGATCGCCCAGATCGGGGCGAGTCCGCCCTTGGCGGGCAGCTGGATGATCGCGCTGATCAGCTGCTCACCCTCGTTGCCGGGGACCGTCACCGCGTACGCCTCACCGGGCTTGTAGTCGCGGTAGCCCTCGAAGATCTCGCCGGTCTTGGGGTTGCCGATCTGGACGTTCAGCCGCCAGTCCGAGTCGGCGACCTCCTTCGGCAGCGACAGCTGCAGCGGGTAGCCCTCGGGGACGTGGAGTTCGACGATCTCGAGCCCGGCGCACTGCAGCGACGGATCGCAGAAGCCGGGCTGGACCTCGGCCGACTCCTGGTGCGCGTACGCGGTGATGGTCGGCAGCTTCTCCTTCGACTCACCGACCAGGTAGGCGACGACCCCGGCGAGACCGGCCGCGACCACCACCACCGCCGCAGCGATCAGCGCAACAATCTTCTTCGTCCGGGCTTCCATCATCGATTCCGTTTCTCGCTCGGTGGATCAGTCGGCACGAGGGCTGTGGCCGACGGTGGTCTCGGGGTTGACGTGCTCCGGGCGCCTGCCGCCCAGGCCCGGGAGCAGGGTTGCTCCGCGGGACGTCAGGATCGTCTGAACCAAACCGATCGTAAGCACCACCGACACGACGGTGAAACCGATCCACAGTTCGGTGGGCAGCAGGACACCGAGCGCACCGCCGATGACCCAGCTCAGCTGGAGGACGGTCTCGGAGCGGCCGAAGCCGGACGCGATGGACTCCTCGGGCAGGTCCTGCTGCAGCGAGGCGTCCAGCGACACCTTCGCCAGCGCGCTCGCCCCGGACGCGACCAGCGCCGCGAGCGCCGCCGCCAGGAGATTGCCGGTGATGGCCACGAGGATCGCGACGACCGTCACCGCGATCGTGCAGCGCACCACCACCACCGCCGGGCGCCCCAGTTCGAGGCGGGCACCGGTGGCGTTGCCCGCGAAGTTGCCGATGCCGGCGGCGGCGCCGACGAGACCGAGCATCGCGGCCTGCATCAGGGCCTCGTGGTTGGTGTTCGCCTTCGCGACGAACGCGATGTACAGCGTCAGGAAGCCGGTCAGCACGCGGATGGTGCCGTTGCCCCACAGGCCCGTGACCACCACACGCCCGAGCGGTTGACGGCGCTTGGTCGCCTTGCCCTCACCCGCCGCGACGCGCCCCTTCCCGCCGACGTCGATCAGTTCGGTGGGGGAGTCGTCGCCGTGGAACGTCAGCGTCGCCGGGACCTCGCCCTCGGTGACCTCGACCCACGCCGGGATCCGCATGCTCAGGTAGGCGCCCAACGCGGTGATCACCGCGGCCAGCCACAGCGCACCCGTCGACCCGGTCACCAGTGCCAGCGCTCCGGCCAGCGCGCCGGCCCCGATGGTGCCGCCGATCAGGCCGAACACCGTCAGCCGGGAATTGACCCGCACCAGGTCGATCTCGGGTGGCAGCACGCGCGGCGTCACCGCACTCTTGAGCACCGAGAACGACTTACTGAGCACCATCATCCCGAGCGCACACGGATACAGCGCCCAGCTGTCGAAGTTGAAGACGAGCACCACCGCCAGCACCGTCCGCAGCGCGAACGACGAGGCCAGCGCGATCCGTCGGCCCCGCTGCAGTCGGTCGAGGGCCGGCCCGATCAGGGGTGCGATCACCGCGAACGGCGCGATCGTGATCAGCAGGTACAGCGCGACCTTGGTCTTGTCCTCGCCCGTGGCCGCCGAGAAGAACAGCGTGTTGGCCAGCGCGACGGCGATCGCGGCGTCGGTCGCGAAGTTCGCCATCACCGCGTACGTCAGCGCCGTCAGCCCGGACTTGTCGGCGCCGTCGGCGGTCGCGGCGCGGCGGAACGTCGCGATGCCCTTGTTCGTCAGTTCGCGACTGCGCATGGCCGCGACCCGCGTGACGGTCAGCTTGCGGGGCATCGGCGGCGGCTTCGGGGCGCCGCTGGTGGCGTCGGTCCCGCGGGCCGCGTCGCCCCCGCCGGTGTCCGGTTCCGGGATCGGCCGCGTCGGCGGCGCGATGCGCTCGGTGGGCGCCGCCCGCTCGGTGGGTGCGACCCGTTCGGTGGGCGCGGTCCGGTCCACCGGGTGCAGCGGCGGCAGCGGTGACCGGCGCGCAGCAGCGCGCTGGGACGGCGGGTAGTTGTCGTAACCGGGATGTCGCCGGGACGCGGGATCACGCGGTTGCTGCCCACGCCCGGAGGCGTCGTGGGGTTCGCGGGGTCCGGTCACTCCTCAATTCTGTCCTAGTCGTCGGACAATGCACGACACGGGCGGTCCGTTCCTGCTCGCCCGGACGTGTCGGATCCGTGCGGGACGCACTCAGGCGACGAAGCGCACCTCGAACATCCGCGGCCACAGCTTGCCGGTGACGAGGAACCGGTCGGTGCCGGGAATCTGCGCGATTCCGTTGAGGACGTCGATGTCGTCGCGCTCGTCGGCGGGCAGCGCGTCCTTCAGATTGCCGGCGTCGATGCGCCCCACCACGGCCCCCGTCGCGGGGTCGATCTTCACGATCAGGTCGGTGGTCCACACGTTGGCGTAGACGAAACCGTCGCTGCTGCATTCGAGTTCGTTGAGCCGGTCGAGCGGTCGGCCGTCGAGCGTGACGTCGACCGACCCGGTCGCGTCGAACGTGGCCGGATCCCGGAACGTCAGGGTGTCCGAGCCGTCGCTCATCACCAGGCGGTCGGCCTGGGTGCACAGCCCCCAGCCCTCGCCGTCGTACTCGACCTGCCGCTGCGGCGCGAGGGTGTCGCGGTCGCGGGCGAACGCGACGCCGTCCTTCCACGTGATCTGCCAGACGGTGTCGCCGACGACGGTGATGCCCTCCCCGAACATCGGCCGCGCCAGGTCGGCGTGCGCGACTTCGGTGCCGGTGTCGACCGACGTCGCCCGCACCCAGGACCGGCCGACCCGGCCGGTGCTCTCGTAGAGCGTGCCGTCGGAGATCTCCAGGCCCTGCGTGAACGCGCCCGGGTCGTGCGGCAGTTCCCGGACGATCTCCGGCTGCAGATGCTCGGCGATCACCGCACCTTCCGGCGGGGCGGTCGAGGTGCTCGAGGAGCAGCCGGCGAGCAGTGCGACGGCGAGAACGGACACTCCGATCGCGGTGGGTTGCGGGGTGCGACGCCGATTCACGGGACCAGCATGACAGCCCGCACGCGCACACACGGGACCGAGTGCGGCAAGATGGACAGCGTGAGTGTTGCGTCGTCTCCAGAGAGCGCCGTTGTGCGCCCGGTCCTCGCTCGAGCCGTCGACCGTGCCCGCGAGGCGCTCGTCGAACTCAATGAGGGCGGCGTGGGTAAGCACCTGGGTGTCACCGCGGAGGACGACTGCTCCGCCACCCACCGGTTCGCGGCCGACCTGCCGGGCTACCACGGCTGGCAGTGGGCCGTCGTCGTGGCCGCCGCCCCCGATTCCGATCACGTGACCATCAGCGAGCTCGCGCTGCTGCCCGGCCCGGACGCGCTCGTCGCGCCCGAGTGGTTGCCGTGGGACCAGCGGGTCCGGCCGGGTGACCTGTCGCCGGGCGATCTGTTGGCGCCCGCGCCGAACGACCCGCGGCTGGTGCCCGGGTACGTCGCGACCGGCGACCCCGAGATCGACGAGGTCGCCTACGAGGTGGGCCTGGGCCGCAAGCAGGTCATGAGCCGCGAGGGCCGGGTCGAGTGCGCCGAGCGCTGGCACGACGGCGACTACGGACCCGACTCGGATATGGCGAAGGCCGCGCCGTCCACGTGCGAGCTGTGCGGCTTCTACCTGCCGCTGGCCGGTTCGCTGCACGCCGCGTTCGGCGTGTGCGGCAACGAGATGGCGGCCGACGGGCACGTCGTGACCGCCACCTACGGCTGCGGTGCGCACTCCGACACGACGCTGCCGACCGGCGCCGGCACCCCGCGCTACGACGCCTACGACGACGCGGCGGTCGAGGTCGTCGAGATCACCCCGCCGCCCGCCGCCCCGGCCGAGGGCACCGACGCGCCGGCCGATGCACCGGAGGCGCAGACGGAGCCGGCGGCGCCCACCGATCCCGAACCCCCGCTGGATCCGGCATCGGACAGCTGACGGACCCCTTCGACACCGCCGCGCTGCGCGAGGGAACGCTCCTCGCCTGGCGCAGCTCTCCCACGCGTCTGCGGGAGGACGCCGCCGCCGAGGCGGACCTGGTCCGTGCCGGCTACCGCGACCGGCTGCTGACCGAGCTGGCCCAGAACGCGGCCGACGCCGCCGCGAAGGCCGGGGTGCCCGGGACGCTGCGGGTGCAACTGCACGGCGACGTGCTGCGCGTCGCGAACACCGGTGCCCCGCTCGACCGTGAGGGCGTGCACGCCCTGACCGCGCTGCGGGCGTCCGGCAAGACCGGAACATCCTCGGGGGTGGGGCAGTTCGGCGTCGGATTCACCTCCGTCCTGGCCGTGAGCGACGACGTCGAACTGCGCTCCACCAGCGGCTCGCTCCAGTTCTCGGCCGACCGGACGCGCGACGAACTCGCGTCGGCCGGGCTCGACGTGCCCACCGTCGGCACGCCGGTGCTGCGGTTGGTGTGGGCCACCGAGGAGCGTCCGCCCACCGGCTTCGACACCGAGGTGGTGCTGCGGCTGCGCCCGGACGTGCACGCCGCCGGCGCGGTCGCGCTCCTGACCCGGTTCGCGGCGGAGGCCGTCGACCTGCTGCTCGAGCTGCCGGCCCTCGAGACCATCGAGATCGACGGGACGGTGCTGCGCCGCACCGAACGCGACCTCGGGGACGGACTCGTCGAGATCACCGTCGGCCACACCACGTGGTGGCAGTACACGACCGGGTCCGCGCGCTGGCTGGTGCCGGTGTCGGACGGGCACGTGCAGCCGGTGACCGGTGACGTGCTGCGGGCGCCCACCCGCTCCGACGAGGAACTGTCCATCCCGGCCGTCGTGATCGCGAACGTCCCGATGCAGCCCGACCGGCGGCGCGTCCTGCCCGGTGCGCCGCTGACCGACGTTGCCCGGGGCTACGCGCGGTTCGTCGCTGCCGTGCCGCCCGACCAGCGTCTCGGGCTCGTGCCGCAGCCCGGCTTCGCCCGCAGCGAGGTCGACGCCGCGCTGCGGGAGGCGCTGCTGCACGAACTGCGCACGCAGCCGTGGGTGCCCGCAGCCGAATCCGACGGCGACGACCTGGTCCCGACCCGGGCCACCGTCGTCTCCGGGCTCACCCCGGAACTGGCCGACGCCCTCGCCGACGTCGTCCCCGACCTCGTCGACCCGCAGCTGTCCGGGCCGCGGTTCGCATCGGCGCTCGCGGCGGTGGACGTGCACCGGATCGGGCCGGCGCGTATCGCCGAACTGCTGGCCGGGCACGAGCGGGAACCATCGTGGTGGCACGCGCTCTACACCGCGCTCGAGCCGCTCGTCGTCGACGCGCTGGCCGCGGAAGAGCTTGCCGCCATTCCGGTTCCACTCGCCGACGGGCGGACGGTCACCGGCCCGCGGACCACCGTCGTCGGCACCGACCTGGGCCACGTGCTCGGCGACGCCGCGCCGGCGCTCGACTGGGTGCGGCTGGTGCACCCCGACGCCGCGCACCCGCTGCTGCACCGGCTGGGCGCCGAGCACGCGACCGCCGGCGACCTGCTGTCGGATCCGGCGCTGCGCGCGCGGATCGAGGACGTCGACTACGACGACCCCACCGCGGCAACCGAATTGGCGTCGGTCGTGCTCGCGCTCGTCGGCTCGTCCGCGACCGACGTGCGGCCCGCGTGGCTCGGCGAGCTGCCGCTGCCGGACGCCGACGGCGAACTGCTGCCGGCCGACGAGTTGCTGCTGCCGGGGGCACCGCTCGCCGACGTCCTGGTCGAGGACTCGCCGTTCGGCACCGTCGACGCGGGACTCGTCGAACGGGTGGGGGAGGACCCGCTGCGCGCGCTCGGCGTCGGCTGGGGCTTCGCGGTGCTGCGCGCCGAACTGCCCACCGGTCCCGAACACGACCTCGACGACGAGGACGCCTGGTGGGGCACCCTCGCCGACGATCCCGAGACGCTGATCGCCATCCGCGACCTGGACCTGGTCGATCCCGCCCGCTGGCCGCAGGCCCTGACGCTGCTGGCGGACGACCCGGACACCGCGGCCGCCCTGGCCGACCGCGACGGCTACACAGCGTGGTGGCTGCGCCGACACGCCGAGATCGACGGCCGCCGCCTGGGCCTGCTGCGGGCGCACGACGACGACACGTTCGCCGGCCTGCTCGACGTCCTCGACCACCCGGCCGCGCCGGCGCTGGCCGCGGCGATGGCGCCGACGTCCGTCGACGACACCGACCTGGCCGGGGTGCTGCTCGGCCGGCTCGCCGACCCGGAGCGCACCGTCACCCCCGACGTGGTCACCCGCACGCACCGGTTGCTGGCCGCGTCCGCCGCCCGCGGGGTGCTCGACCTCGACGAACTCGCACTGCCCGCGCGGGTCCGCAGCCTCGCCGGCACCGTCGCGGAACCGGACGTCGCGCTGGTCCTCGACTGCCCGCACCTCGGGGCCGTCGTCCCGCCCCAGCGGGTCGTGCTCGGCGCGTTCGACACCGCCGCCGCGCTCGCCGACCTGCTGGACCTGCCGCTCGCGTCCGCCGCGATCCACGCGGAGGTGCTCGGCGACGGCGACGTCAGCGCGTGGGACCGGGAACCCGGCGCGGTGCTCGCGTGCACGGCGCTCGGCCTGCCGCTGCCCACCGGTCCGGTCGTCGTGCACGACGACCTCGTCGTCCGACTGACCGGCGCGGTCGACGGCGACGTCGCGGTCCCGTGGTGGGTGGACGACACCGGCCGCACGCACATCCGTCGTCGCCGGATCGGGGGAGGCGCATGACGAGCGTGAACGTCGACCAGTCGGTGCTGCAGTGGATGCTCGACCGGCGCACCCCGTGGCTGACCGACATGTTCACGGTGATCACGCACAGCGGCGGCACCGTCGCGGTGTTCCTGATCGCCACCGCCGTCACGATCGCGCTGCTGTCCCGGCGCCGCACCGCGGAGGCGGTGATGATCGCCGGGTCGATGCTGTCCGGGTGGGCGGCGATGAGCCTGCTCAAACATTTGTTCGCGCGTGAACGTCCGCCGGTGCCGGACCGGCTGGTGGCTCTGGACTCGTACGCGTTCCCGTCCGGGCACGCCATGATGACCGCGATCCTCGCGTGCGTGCTGGGCGCCGTGGTGGTGCGGACCGTCGGCCCCGGCATCCGCCGGACCGCTCTGCTCGTGCTGCTCGCGTGCTACACCCTCGCGGTCGGGATCTCGCGGGTGTATCTCGCCGCGCACTGGCTCACCGACGTCCTCGCCGGATGGGCGTTCGGTGTGGCGTGGGCCGCACTGTGGATCTGGGCGATCACCCGCCGAACTGCGCGCACAACACGCACGAACAGCGTGTGAAATCCATCACCGGCCGGGTTCGGGGCGGGTGACCAGGGCGTCTCCCTCAGTCGAGTCCGCGCTGCGCGCCGCGCTTGCCTCGCCTGGCCGCGCTGCGCTGAACCAGGAACAAGCCGAATCCCAGGAGGCCCAGGGCGGATCCGGCGAAACAGATCGGCAGGGCGTCGCTCCAGCGGTCCCCCGAGAGGAGGACGACGACGGTCGCCACGACCCAGGCCGCGGTGCCCACCGCGAGCACCGGACGCGGGTCGGACAGGCGTTCCACGAGCGTCGGCGTGCTATGGATTTCGGTCACACGATTAAGTTACCCGCGCGTCGGTGGCCTAATCTGCCAGGTGCGAAACCCCCCTTCCCGGCGATTGGACCGAAATACGACATGGCGGTTACCGAAAAAGCCCCCGAGCCCACAAGGCAGTCGGCGCCCTCGCGGATGCTCGACACGTACTTCAAGATCGCTGAGCGGGGTTCGACCGTCAGCCGGGAGGTCCGCGGCGGTGTGGTCACGTTCGTGGCCATGGCGTACATCGTCGTCCTCAACCCGCTGATCCTCGGTAGCTTCTCGGCCGACGACGCGGCCGCCAAGACCGACGTGCTCGGCAACATCCTGCCGGTCAGCCAGGTCGCCGCCGTCACCGCGCTCGTCGCGGGCCTGATGAGCATCGCCTTCGGCATCATCGCGAACTATCCGTTCGGTATCGCCGCGGGCCTCGGTATCAACAGCCTGCTCGCGGTGTCGATCGCACCGCAGGTGACGTGGCCCGAGGCGATGGGTCTGGTCGTCATCGACGGCATCATCATCGTCGTGCTCGCCGCGACCGGCTTCCGCACCGCCGTGTTCAACGCCATCCCGCGGGAACTCAAGGCCGCGATCGCCGCCGGCATCGGCATGTTCATCGCGTTCATCGGTCTCGTCGACGCCGGTTTCGTCCGCCGCATCCCCGACGCCGCCGGCACCTCCGTCCCGGTCGGCCTCGGCATCAACGGTTCGATCGCCGCGTGGCCGACGGTCGTCTTCATCTTCGGCGTCCTGCTCATGGGCGTCCTGGTCGTGCGCAAGGTCCGCGGCGGTCTGCTGATCGGCATTGTCGTCACCACCGTGCTCGCCGCGATTCTCGAGGCCGTCTTCGACATCGGCGCCTCGAAGGGCGTCGACCCCAAGGGCTGGAACCTCAGCGTCCCCGCGATGCCCGACGTCGTCGCCCAGTTGCCCGACCTGAGCCTGGTCGGTGACGTCAGCATCTTCGGTGCGTTCACCCGCATCGGCGTCCTCGCCGCGAGCCTGCTCGTCTTCACGCTGGTGCTCGCCAACTTCTTCGACGCGATGGGCACCATGACCGGCCTCGGCAAGGAAGCCGGTCTCGCCGACAAGGACGGCAACCTGCCCGGCATCGGCAAGGCCCTCATCGTCGAGGGTGCCGGCGCCGTCGTCGGTGGTGGCGCGTCCGCGTCGTCCAACACGGTGTTCGTCGAGTCCGCGTCCGGCATCGCCGAGGGCGCCCGCACCGGCCTCGCCAACGTCGTCACCGGCGTGCTGTTCCTGGCCGCGATGTTCCTCACCCCGCTCTACTCGGTGGTCCCGATCGAGGCGGCTGCACCGGCCCTGGTCGTGGTGGGCGCGTTGATGATCGGCCAGCTGCGCGACATCGACTTCGGCAAGTTCTCGATCGCCCTGCCGGCGTTCCTGACGGTCGTCACGATGCCGTTCACGTACTCGATCGCCAACGGCATCGGCGTCGGCTTCATCTCCTACGTGGTCCTCGCCGCCGCGGGTGGCAACGCCAAGAAGGTGCATCCGCTGCTGTGGATCGTCGCGGCGCTGTTCGTCGCGTACTTCGCCGTCGGCCCGATCACTGACGCCGTTACGTGATTGACAGGGCGCGAGTTCCCGTATTGTTTGGTTCTGTGACATCGGATACTCGCGCCCTGGCCAGCGACCTGTCCCTTGCGGTGGTGCGACTGACGCGCCACCTGCGGGGACGGCGAAGCGAGGCTCAGGTGTCGCTGACACAGCTGTCGGCGCTGGCAACGCTCAGCGCCGAAGGCTCCATGACTCCGGGTGCGTTGGCCGCGCGGGAGAAGGTCCAGCCGCCGTCGATGACCCGGGTCATCGCCTCGCTCGCGGATCTCGGACTGGTCGATCGCACACCGCATCCCACCGACGGGCGGCAGATCATCGTGTCGCTGTCCGACGCCGGCCACGCCCTCATGGAGAGCGAGACCCAGGCCCGCGAGGCCTGGATGACCGAGAAGCTGTCGCACCTCGACGGCACGGACCTCGAGACCCTGCGTGACGCCGTCGCCATAATCACCTCACTGGTCGAGAACGACTGAACGACAACCGAAACCTGGGTCCGAACGCGTTCGGACCCAGGTTTTTTCGTTCGCGATCGGCGAGGTCAGAAGGTGCTCGGAAGATCGGTCGGGCGGGTGTCCGGGGTGCGTGACTCCACCGACACCGTTCGTGATTCCAGTTCCGCACCGCACTCGCTGCAGGCGAAGCGTGGGGTGAATCCGTCGCCACATGTGGTGTGCGTGAACGTGATCGCATCGCCCTCGGGGGCGGGGAACCACCGCTGGCCCCACGCGATCATGGACACGACCACGGGGAAGAAGGCCCGGCCCTTCTCGGTCAGGTGATAGGTCATCCGGTCGACCCGTTCGGTGCTGGGGGATTCGCTCAGAACACCGAGTTCGGTGAAGGTGCGCAGTCGGTCCGCCACGATCGTCGGCGACGACTGCATCCGCTCGGCGAACTCGCTGTAGCGCCGGGCGCCGAACAGCGCGGAACCCAGCATCGCGGCCGACCAGCGGTTGCCGATGAGTTCCATGGTCTGCGGAAGCACGTGCGGCGAACGCGCGGCGCCGCTAGATCGCCGTCGGCTCGAGGCCGCGGGGACACTGCGGGTCCAACCGCCGCTCGGCCCCATCTCGGCGACGACGTCGCGGGCGCCGGCGGGACGCCCGCACGAGACGCACTCGAGGCGCGGGGTGAAGTGCCGGTCGCACGTAGTGTGGCGCATCTGCGGGAGCACGCCCTGATCGGGCGCCCACTGCAGTTCCCAGGACCACACCGACAGCAGGATCGACCACAGTTCCTGACCGCACGCGGTTCGTCGGTACTCGTAGCGGGGCGGCTTCTGCTGATACTGGATACGGTCGAACAACCCCGCGTCGGTGAGCGCGGCCAACCGCGAGGACAGGACGGCGTGCGAGATTCCACCGGCGCCCATCCAGTCGCGGTACCGCTTGGCGCCCTGGAAGGAATGGCGGAGGATCCACAGGTTCCACTCGTCTCCGAGCAGTCCGATGGCCACCGCGATGGCGTTGTCTCCGCCCGGGGCGAGCATGCGCCCGGCGGTCGGAGTCGCGGACTCCACGTCGGGTGCATGCTCGTCGGACATCTCGAAAACTATAGTCCCGGGCGGTCGAGACCCATCGCCTCCGCGGGGTCGTCGCTCGTCCGCCACCGGGGGAGCGCGGAACCCGGTGCCCACGTCGAATGCGTGCCGCTGGAGATGCGCTCCGGCAACCGGATCCGGGCCACCGGGCCGTCCGCGACCCGGGCGGCGTCGAACACCAGGCACTCCGACAGATCCTCCTGGACGTTCGAGACGATCGTCACCAGGTATCCGTCGTCCTCGCTGTCGGCGCCGACGCGGGGGGCCATCGCGGTCTCGCTGCCGAACACGCCCTCGCCGAACGCGTAGCGTTCCTCGCTTCCGGTGACGGTGTCGTGCTTGACGAGGCCGTCGAACAGGAACCAACCGGGGAGACCGGTTGCGGCGTAGGTGTAGCGGTGGGGCCGACCGCCGTGACGGGGGTTGATCATCCCGAACTCGGTCACGGTCTCCGAGAGCCGCTCCTCCCGGACCTCCCCGGTGCGCAGGTTCAGCCGCCACCGGTGCAGGTGCGTGCCCATCCGGTCGAGTGCCAGGAAGCGGAACATCCGCTGGTAGACACCGCCCTCGCCGGTGTCTTCGGGTTCGGGGTTCTCCTGGTGGAACCCCTCGAGGACGATCTCGTCACCGGCCTCGTACGCGTTGGTCCAGTGCAGGACGTACGTGGGATCGGCCTCGAACCAGCGGATCTGGTCGGAGGTTCCCCGGCGCGGGATCACCCCCAGCCGCAACGGGATGTCCGGGTGGAAGCGAGAGACGTACCGGCCGGCCTCGAGCGCCTCGGGCAGCCAGAACAGCGGGCAGTCGTTGAGGATCGCGTAGTTCTCGGTGAAGGCCATGTCGTGCGGCAGGCGCGGCCCGGGCAGTTCGATGTCCACGTAGTGGGCGAGGCGGTCGTCGGAGTCGACGACGCCGTAGTGCATGTACGGGGCGTCGGTGCTGTAGTTGAAGAACAACAGTTCCCCGGTGCGGTCGTCGACCTTCGGATGCGCCGAAACCCCGAGGGACGTCGGGAACTGTCCGTTCCACGTCGCCTTGCCCACCGTCTCGAGCGTCGCCGGGTCGAGCTGGTACAGGTCGCCGCACTGCCAGAAACTGCTGAGCGCCATGCCGTTGTGCACCACGACGTCGGTGCTGGACGCGTCCTTCATCCGGCCACGGGCGCCCCAGCCGTCCTGGCGGATCGAGCGTTCCGGGTGTTCGGCGATGCCCGCCCACAGTGGACCGCCCGCCGCCTGCTCGGCCAGGAAGCCGTCGGTCCTGACGAAGCGGTTGCGGTAGAAGGCCTTTCCGTCACGGAAGCCGACCGCATGGATCATGCCGTCGCCGTCGAACGGGTGGTAACGGCCCTCCAGGGCCGGGTGCACCGGATTCTCGGTGTTGCGCAGGTAGACCCCGTCGAGGTCGGCGGGCAGTTCGCCGACGACGTCCAGATCGTCGGCACTGCGCTCGACGGTCTGCGGGCGCCACGCGCCGGTGCGGTAGGGATGGTCGTCGTCCGCGGGCAGTGTCGTCAGCGCGCGCCCGAGCACCTCGATGTCCATGTTCTCCTCCTCTTCCGATCAGTGTCCGACGACGAAACTTGCTGTCGTCGAGGTGCTTCCGCCGAAGTTCAACATCGCCGCGCGGCGGGCGCCGTCGACCTGGTTCGCGCTCGCCCGGCCGGTCACCTGGCGGTGGCAGTCCAGCAGCATCCGCACCCCGGTCGCGCCGACCGGGTGCCCGACGCCGAGGAGGCCGCCGCTGGGATTCACCGGGATGCGGCCGCCGACCTCGAGATCGCCCGCCTCGACGGCCCGCCAACTCTCGCCGGGCGGCGTGATGCCGAAGTGGTCGATGGCGAGATACTCGCTGACGGTGAAGCAGTCGTGCGTCTCGATGAGATCGAGGTCGTCGACGCCGGTGATCCCGGCGCGGGCAAAGGCGTCGCCGATGGTGTCGCGCACGTGCGGGAACACGTACTCGTCACGCGCGCTGCGCGAGAACTTCTCCGCCAGGGGCAGTGCCACGGTCCGGTGGCCCCAGCCGAGGATGCTCGACTGCCGCGCCGGGTCGCGCTGCACCGCCGGGTGGTCGGCGCGGACCAGGACGACGCCGGCGGCACCGTCGGTGAGGGGGCCGCAGTCCGCCTTGCGGAGACGGCCTTCGACCGGCGGGTTGGCCACCGGATCGGCGCTGAACGACGCCGCGTCCCGCGCCCAATCCCGCGTCTGTGCGAGGGGGTTGCGGGCGGCGTTGCGCGCATTCAGTTCCGCGATGGCCCACAGGTGCCGGTCGTCGAGACCGTACCGGCGGTCGTACTCGTCGGCGACCTTGCCGAACATGTACGGCCACATGAACTTCGCGTCCGTCCCTTCGCGTCCGGCCCACGCCGCGGTCCCCATGTGCCGGGCCCCGAGGTCGCCCGGCACGGTCTTCTCGAGTTCGGCCCCGATGACCAGGGCGCAGTCGTAGCGGCCGGACTCGAGGTCCGCCATCGCGGCGAGCACCGCGAGTGATCCCGACGCGCAGGCGCCCTCGTGCCGGGTGGCGGGGACGCCCCACAGGCCGGGGACCACCGTCGGCGGCATGGCGCCCAGGTGCCCCTGGCCGGTGAAGAGTTGACCGAAGGCGTTGCCGACGTGGACGACGCCGATGTCGCCGGCGTCGAGTCCGGCATCGGCCAGGGTGCCCTCGACCACCTCGCGGACCAGGTCCGTGACGTCGAGCCCCTCACGGGGGAAGTTGCGTGCGAAATCCGTTTGGTAGCCGCCGATTATTCGAATCGTGTCGGTAGTCATGTAAGCCGCTCTCTGCTGAGGGTCTTGCGGTTCTGCGGGGTCCAGACTACAACTAGCAGAGTGATGCAGACCACTCAACCGTTCGGAAGGCCGGTGGTGACATGACGCGGGCGTTGGTCTTCGACGCGGTCCGGCTGCCGCGGGGGCGGGTGCGCCGGGACGGCGGGACCCTCGCGCAGATTCCGCCCCACGCGCTGTTCGCGCAGCTCCTCACCGCGCTCGAGCGGCGCGGTCTGCGGGCCGCGGACGTGGACGACGTCGTCGTCGGGATCGCCACGGTCACGGGGGAGCAGGGCGGCAACCTGGCCCGTGCCGCCGCGCTGTCCGCCGGGTGGCCCGACACCGTCGGTGGTGCCGTGGTCTCGCGACTCTGCTGCTCGGGAATCGAGGCGATCGGCACGGCCGCGGCGAAGGTCGTTGCGGGGCAGGCCGACGTCGTCGTCGCCGGCGGTGTCGAGTCCATGTCGCGAGTGCCGATGCTCTCCGACGCCCCCGCGATCGCCACCGACGACGACCTGGGCGAGCGCACCGGATTCGTCACCATCGGCGTGTCCGCGGACGCCACGGCCGCCGCGTTCGGATTCACCCGTGACCAACTGGACGAGTTCGCGGCCGAGTCGCATCGGCGGGCGGCGGCCGCTCCGGCGTCGGATTCGGTGGTGCCCGTGACACGGTCGGGCGAGGTCGTCCTCGCGGCCGACGAGGGCGCTCGCCCCGACGCGACCGCGCGACAGTTCGCCGAGCTTCCCGCCCTGTTCGGCGACGATCCGGCGTGGGAGCGAGTGCTCCGACGCCTGCCGCAGTCGGCGAAACCCGAGCGCGGTCTGCACTCGATCGCGACGGCGCCGCAGCTGGCCGACGGCGCCTCCGCCGCCGTGATCGCTTCCCCCGACGCCGCGAACGACCGGCTGAGCGGCCGGGAACCGGTCGCGGAGATCCTCGCCGTCACGCACCGGTCGGTCCGCTCGCCGCTGCTGAGCGCGCCCGTCGACGCGGCGCGAGATGCGCTGCACCGTGCGGGCATCGGGGTCGGTGACCTCGACGTCGTCGAGGCCAACGAGTCCTTCGCCGTCAGCCCGCTGCTGCTTGCCCGCGAGCTCGGTCTCGACCCGGCCCGAGTCAACCCGAACGGCGGCGCGCTCGCCGTCGGCCACCCGCTGGGCGCAACCGGCGGCAACCTCCTCGTCTCCGCCCTCGACGAACTCCGCCGCGCCGACGGCGAGCACGCCCTCGTCACGATCCCGGCCGCACTGGGACTGGGCTCCGCGCTGGTCCTGCGCCGGTTGCGCTGACGCGTCCCCTACCTCGACCCCCTCCAGACACCCGTCCGCCTCCAGGAAGGTAGCCATGTCCGAAGTGTTCACCGCGCCCGGGGTTTCCGACTCGAACCCGCGTCGTGCCGTGCTCTGCCACCCGGAAGACAAGATCCGCGACTACGTGGCCCGGGGGTGGTGGCGGGAGACCACCCTGCTGGACGCCTTCGACGGCTGGGTCCGCGCCCGGCCCGACCACGACGCGGTGTCCGATCCGACGAACCTGCCGGACCTGACGGGCATCGACGCCGAGACACTGAGCTGGAAGGCGTTGTCCGACCGCGTCGAGCGGCTCGCGGCCCGGTACCACGAGGGCGGGATCCGGCAGGGCGACGCGGTCGTGGTCCAGTTGCCGAACTCGGTCGCGCTGGTCGCGACGTACCTCGCGCTGTGGCGCCTGGGCGCCGTGGTCAGCCCGGTACCGGTCGCGTACCGGCAGCACGAGCTGTCGAACATCTGCCGCACCACCGCGGCCAAGGCGATCGTCACGGTGTCGCGCTTGCAGGACCGCGAGATGGCCACCGAGGCACTCGCCCTCGCCGACCCGGCCGACGGTGTGGAGAGCGTGTTCGTCTTCGGGCCCGACCCGGATCCGCGCGCCGTTGCGGCGGACCTTCCGGCATCGTCGGTCGCCGCGGAGGAGGCGCGACGCTACCTGGGCGAAGTGGTCCTCACGATCGGTGACCGAATCACGATCTGCTGGACCAGCGGCACGGAGGCCGCCCCCAAAGGTGTGCCTCGGTGTCACGCCGACTGGTTCGCGAGTGCGCAGGCCGCCCAGGACGGTCTCGAGACCGACGAGTCGTCCGTGATCCTCAACCCGTTCCCCATGGTGAACATGGCGGGATTCGCAGCCGCGTTCCTGCCGTGGCTGGTCGGTGGCGGGCACCTCGTCCAGCACCAGCCGCTGGACCTGGCCGTCTTCCTGGGGCAGATCGCGCGGCACCGTGTCACGCACACCTCGATGCCCCCGGCGATCCTGGCGATGCTGCTGCAGCAGGACGCGCTCCGGGAATCGGTGGACCTGTCGTCGCTGCAGCGGGTCGGCTCGGGTGGTGCGCCGTTGCCGCCCAGCGTGGTTCGTCGTTGGCAGGAAGAGTTCGGTATCGAGGTCCTCAACTTCTTCGGTTCCAACGAGGGGGTGTGCCTGCTCGGTGCGCCCGCCGACATTCCGGATCCGGCCGTCCGTGCCATGCACCTGCCGAACTACGGTGCCCCGGACCGGGAATGGGCGACGCGGGTCGCGAAGATGACGTCGGTGCGGCTGGTCGACCCGGTGACCGGCGCCGACGTCCACGCGGTCGGTGAGCGGGGCGAGTTGCGACTGAAGGGGCCGAGCGTCTTCGGTGGCTACCTCGAGGGCACCGCGGCGTCGAGCCCCTTCGACGACCAGGGCTACCTGTGCAGCGGCGACGTGTTCGAACTCGGCGGCGAGCACGGCGAGTACATCGTCTTCGTCGACCGGATCAAGGAGATCATCATCCGCGGCGGCATGAACATCGCGCCGGCCGAGATCGAGGGCCTGCTGATGGAGCATCCCGGGGTGAGCGATGTCGCGGTGATCGGCTACCCGGACGAGGTGCTGGGGGAGAAGTGTTGTGCGGTGGTGGTTCCGGCTGCGGACGCCTCGATCGAACTCGCCGACCTCGTGGACCATCTGAGGGCGAGGCAGGTGGCGTCGTTCAAGCTGCCCGAACGGCTCGAGATCGTCGAGAGCATTCCCCGTAATCCGGTGGGCAAGATCGTGCGCCGGGACCTGCGCGAGGCCCTGAGGCCGCAGTCGGCCTGAGTGCGGTGCCCTCGAACCGGGCCCGGCCATCGCCGGCCGGGCCCGGTTCGGGGCTGTCGTCGCCTGCCGGGGACTACCCGGCCGACCTGGCGCGGGCCGGGAACACCGTGTAGCTGAGGGCGATCACGCCCCACACGCCGAGCGCGACACTCAGCGTCCGGATCCAGTTCGCCAGCGCCTCGGTGCGGGACGGATCGTCCACCATGACGATCGCGGCCAGCAGCAGTCCGCACGCGATTCCCCACGCGACCACGGCCTTGCCGAACTCGCGCCACTCGCGCACGGCGCGCGCCATCCCGTGCCGGGGCGGTTTCACCGGCGCGGGCCCGCCCGCGAACCGATGGGCGAAGTGGGTGTCCGCCCACCGAATGATGCTGTGCCCGAACGCCACCGAGAAGCCGATGTAGGCGGCGGCCAGGCCGTGGCTCCAGGACGCGACGCTGCCGCTGCGGAGGTCGACGGTGGTGGCGACGAGTAGCACGACGTCGACCAGGGGAGCGCCCACGAGCAGCGCGGCACCGAGGGTGGGGCGGCGCAGCAGGTAGCGGGCGGCCAGGCCGGCCCCGAGGAACACCCAGAACAGCACCTCGCACACGACGATCAGCTGGACGATCATGCCCGCACCTTTCTAGTACGACTGTGTTAGCAATTCGGAAACTAGCACAGGTGTGTTAACTTTGGCCACGTGGTGAAACGACCCGACCCCGAGCAGCGACGCGAGGAGATCGCCGACGCCGTGCTGCGGGTGATCCGGCGCGACGGCGTCGGGGCGGCGAGCGTGCGCACCGTCGCCGACGAAGCCGGCATGTCCACCGGTTCGCTCCGGCACTTCTTCGGCACCCAGTCCGAGTTGCTGCTGTTCGCGATGGAACTGGTGACCCGGCGCGTGTACGACCGCATCGCGGGCATCGAGTTCAGCGGCGACCTGCGCGCCGACGTCCGGGTCCTGACCGAGCAGTTCGTCCCCCTCGACGACGACCGCCGCGGCGAAATGGACGTCTGGCAGGCGTTCGTGGTCGCGGCCCGGACCGAGCCGGCCCTCGCGGAGGTCCGCGACCGCACCGATCGGGAGATGTACGGCGGCTTCCTGCGGTCCACGACCGCCCTGAAGGAGGCGGGCCTGCTCAGGCCGGGAGCGTCCGCGGAGGTGGAGGCGATGCGGCTGCACGCCCTGGTCGACGGCCTCGCCGCGCACGGCGTCAACCACCCCCACCGCATGAGCGCCGACCGCATCCGCGCGGTGCTCGACGCGCACTTCGCCTCGCTGCTGACCGCGGGGAGCGCGCGCTAGGCGCCCACCGGCATACGGCACGATGGATCCGTGGTTCACGTCATCGACATCGCAGACCCCGCCGATCCTCGGCTGGACGACTACCGCGACCTCAACGCGTCGGACCGTCGGCCCGACCTGCCCGACGGCAAGGGCTTGGTGATCGCGGAGGGCGTGCTGGTGGTGCAGCGCATGCTCCCGTCCCGGTTCGCGCCGACCAGCCTGCTCGGTGTGGACCGACGGCTGGGGCAGCTGTCCGAGGACCTCGAGGGCGTCGACGTGCCCTTCTATCGGACGTCGGCCGAGGTCATGGCCGAGGTCGTCGGGTTCCACCTCAACCGCGGCGTGCTCGCCGCGGCGCACCGCCCGCCCGCGCTCGACCTCGACGACGTCCTGCGCGACGCCCGGACCGTCGCCGTGCTCGAGGGGGTCAACGACCACGAGAACATCGGCTCGATGTTCCGCAATGCGGCCGGTCTCGGCGTGGACGCGATCCTGTTCGGCACGGCCGTGGCCGACCCGCTCTACCGTCGGGCCGTGCGGGTGTCGATGGGTCACGTGCTGCGGGTGCCGTTCGCGCAGGTGCCGGACTGGCCGCGCGGGCTGAACATTCTGCGCGACAAGGGCTTCCAGCTCATCTCCCTCACTCCGGATCCGTCGGCCGTGCCGCTCGCGCGGGCCATGACCGGAGAGAGGGTCGCGGTGCTGCTCGGCGCGGAAGGCCCGGGGCTCACCGAGCACGCGATGCAGGCCACCGACGTGCGCGCGCGGATCCCGATGGCACCGGGCACCGATTCGCTCAACGTCGCCACCGCGGCCGCGATGGCGTTCTACGAGCGCATCCGGACGGCGTCGTGAGCGCCGCCGCCGCGCCCGCGCCGACTCCGTGGTCCACGGGTCTGCTCGTGAGCGGGTTCGCGGCGGTCTTCACGCTCGTCGCGGTGGTGGCGTTCGGATCCGCCCTGGGCAACATCCACCCACTGCTCGCGGTGGGCTTCAACCTCGTGGTCGTCGGCGGTGCCGCACCCACCGTGTGGCGCTGGCGGAACGCTCCGGTGTGGCGCTGGGTGGTGTACGGGGCGACGGCCGGCGTTGTATCCGGCTGGGCCGCACTGGTTTTCGGCGCCTTCTGAGGCCCGTCAGTTCTCCCTGCGGAACAGGCGGGCGAACAGCGACCGCCGGTGCGGACGCTCCTGCTCCCGTTCCGGCACCCGCTGCTGTCCTTCCGGTTCGGCCCTACGTTGCTTGTCGAGTCGCTGTACCGACTCCGGGACCTGTCCGGCCGGATAGACGGCGAACCGCGACACCGTGATCGATGCCGGGTCGAGGTCCTCGCCCAGCCAGGCGTACGGCGCGGCCTCGGCGAACTCGCCCGGACTGAACGGCAACGTCTGGGGGTCGGGCAGCACGTCGAGGAAGGGGCGTGCCGGGTGCTCACCCGCCCAGAAGGGGCGCTCCCACACCTCCGGCAGTCCCGTGTTCTCGATGATGTGCACCGGCGTCGCGCTGAACGAGCGCTTCAGTTCCGCGCCGTCCCAGTGTGCGAAGGCACCCCAGGAACCCGCCTTCGTCACCGGACTGGACGAGGACAGGTAGGTGTGCCGAAAACCGGTCGGGTGGATCCAGTGCTCCACCAGCGATGAGGGAACCGGCGGCAGCGACTCTCCCGTGCGGACGATCGACACCCCGGGAAAGCATCCGACGGCGACCTCGCCGTCCTCGAGCGATGTTGCCTCGGAAAGTGGTTCGTCACCCAGATGCGTCGCGACGAGACCCGGGTGCAACTGGACGACGAGCGCCTGCGCGGCGTCGCGGTCGGGCGCCGCGTCCCGCAGTGTCGCAGCGGGATCGGCGGCGTCTACGTACCAGAGCGTGGAAGCGTTGACCCCCGACACCGGCGTCAGCCGCGTCCGTTGCTCCGAACACCCAGCAGAACGTCGTCCCATGACGGCAGTGCCGGCTTACCGCGCTTGTCCTTGCCGGGGGTGTGCTGCGGTGCCGGCCTGGGCTCGTACGCATCGGGCTGATCGAGTTCGTCGAGTTCGTCGACCTGGTCGCTCTCGATGAACTCCGTCGAGAGATCGTCGATTTCGTTGTCCGTCAACAGAATCGACGAATCCTCGACCGTGTAGGGGTCGTGCTCGTGGTCCTGCTCGACGTCCGCCGGGCCGTACACTCCCTCGCTCGGCACGGGAGCCAGACCGCGGAGCGGGCGACCGTGGTCCGGATCGACGAGCTGAGACGCGGTGTCGTCCAGCGCGGTGATGGTGCCGCCGTGCGCGTCCGGCTGGTAGCGCCAGTGTGCGGCATTGGTGGTGCGCCCGGCCTGCCACTGCAGCTGCGCCACCCAGTGGCCGTCGTCGTCCTTCCAGGCGTCCCACGTGGCGACGTCCAGGTCGTGGCCGCGGGCGCGGAATGCCTGCGTCACGATCTCGGCGAGGGTGTCGACGGTGGGGCCGTCGGGGCGGACCGGGTGACCGGCCTGCGCCATCTCCGCCGCCCGGGAGCGCTCCAACAGCACCGGATACGCGAAGCGTTCCACCTTGGACAGCGGAACGCCCGCCTCCTCGGCGACCTGCTCCACTGAGGCGCCGGCACGGATCCGGGCCTGGATCTCGCGGGGCCGCATCTGGCTGTCCGTCTCGATCTCGATCTGGCCCAGCCTCGCGATATCGCCTCGGGAGGCGGCGCGGAGCTTGTCGTCGGCCGGGATCCGGAACTTCTCACCGGTATCGGGATCCGAACACACCACATGCGCGCCGCCAGGCTCGAGACCGATCACTCGCAGCTCTCGCACGTTGTCCTCCTCATCGCGCCGAATCGCGATCATGTCAAGATCGACTGTAATTCATCCGTGACCCGTGCGCCCGGAAAGACACGCGCGCCATATATCACCCCTACTTCGCGTTCTGCGCACTTATCGCGAGGCGACGGGTGTGATGCGCGCGACAAGTGCGCGAAACGCGCAGGGAGAGGCGCGGGGTCGACGCGCGAGATGCACCGAATGCGCCCGAGGGCGGGCACGCCTGCGCGCGCCCGCCCTCGGGTACGGAATCTCCGTGAGCTCGGTGGAGAACTAGCCGAGCTGCGAGACGACCCAGTCGATGCTCTTGGTGAGCTGGCTGATGTCCTCGGGATCGATCGCCGGGAACATGCCGATGCGCAGCTGGTTGCGGCCCAGCTTGCGGTACGGCTCGGTGTCGACGATGCCGTTGGCGCGCAGGATCTTCGCGACCGCTGCGGCGTCGACCGAGTCGGCGAAGTCGATGGTGCCGACAACCTGCGAGCGGTACGCCGGATCGGCGACGAACGGCGTCGCGTACTCGGAGGCCTCGGCCCACGAGTACAGGCGCTCCGACGAATCCTTGGTGCGCGCGGTGGTCCAGTCCAGGCCGCCGTTGGAGTTCATCCACGAGATCTGGTTCTCGAACATCAGCAGCGTCGCCAGGGCCGGGGTGTTGTACGTCTGGTCCTTGGTGGAGTTGTCGACCGCGATCGGCAGCGACAGGAAGTCCGGGGTCCAGCGGCCCGAGTCCTTGATCTCGGCGACGCGCTCGAGCGCGGCCGGGCTCATCAGCGCGATCCACAGGCCGCCGTCGGCGGCGAAGCACTTCTGCGGTGCGAAGTAGTAGACGTCGGCGTCGGCGGCGTTGACCGGCAGACCGCCGGCACCCGAGGTGGCGTCGATCGCGATGAGCGCGTTCTCCGAACCCGCCGGGCGGGTCACCGGCACGGCGACACCCGTCGAGGTCTCGTTGTGCGCCCAGCCGATCAGGTCGACGGAGCCGTCCGCGACGATCTCCGGTGCGGTGCCCGGCTCGCTCGACACGACGATCGGATCGCCGATGAACGGGTTGTTCTTCGCGACCGACGCGAACTTCGACGAGAACTCGCCGTACGTGAAGTGCTGCGAGCGCTCACGGATCAGGCCGAAGGCGGCCGCGTCCCAGAACGCCGTCGAGCCGCCGTTGCCGAGAACGACCTCGTAGCCCTCGGGCAGCGAGAACAGGTCGCGCAGACCCGACCGCACACGCGCGACGACGTCCTTGACAGGCTTCTGCCGGTGGCTGGTGCCGAACACCGAAGCGCCGACGTCGACCAGGGACTGCAGCTGCTCGGGGCGGACCTTCGACGGTCCGCAACCGAAGCGGCCGTCTACGGGCTTGAGGTCGGCGGGGATGATCGGAGTGCTCATCGGTGCGAGGTGTCCTTCTCGGTTGTGGTGACGTCCAGCTGTTTCTAGCTGTGCGAGATCTGGTCCCAGCCCTCGACCGAGTCGGGGGTGCGGGGCTCGGGGCCGGTGTAGATGGCGGCGGGGCGAACGAGCTTGCCCAGTCGCTTCTGCTCCATGATGTGCGCGCACCAGCCGGCGGTGCGGCCGCACGTGAACATCGCGGGCATCATGTGCGCCGGGACCTCGGCGAAGTCGAGGATCACCGCCGCCCAGAACTCGACGTTGGTCTCGATCGCGCGGTCGGGGCGACGCTCGCGCAGCTCGGCGAGCGCAGCCTGCTCGAGCGCGGCCGCCACCTCGAAGCGGGGCGCGTTCAGGCGCTTGGCGGTGTCGCGCAGCACCCGGGCACGGGGATCCTCGGCCCGGTACACCCGGTGACCGAAGCCCATGAGCTTCTCCTTGCGGTCGAGGATGCCCTTGACCAGCGCGCGGGCATCGCCGGTGCGCTCGGTCTCCTCGATCATCGGCAGCACGCGGGCCGGGGCGCCGCCGTGCAGCGGACCCGACATCGCGCCGATCGCGCCGGACAGCGAGGCCGCGACGTCGGCGCCGGTGGAGGCGATGACGCGGGCGGTGAAGGTGGAGGCGTTCATGCCGTGCTCGGCGGCGGAGACCCAGTAGGCGTCGATGGCCTCGATGTGCGCGGGGTCCGGGTCGCCCTTCCAGCGCGTCATGAAACGTGCTGTGACGGTGGGGCATTCGTCGATGATCTTCTGCGGAACGGCCGGCTGGTGGATGCCGCGGGCCGACTGTGCGACGTACGACAGTGCCATCACCGATGCGCGGGCGAGGTTCTCGCGGGCGGTCTCGTCGTCGATGTCGAGCAGCGGCTGGTAACCCCAGATCGGCGCGAGCATGGCGAGGCCGGCCTGCACGTCGACGCGGACGTCACCGGTGTGGACGGGGAGCGGGAACGGCTCGGCGGGGGGCAGGCCTCGGCCGAACTTGCCGTCGACCAACAGCGCCCACACGTTTCCGAAGGTGACGCGGCGTCCCACCAGGTCCTCGATGTCGACGCCGCGGTAGCGCAGTGCACCGCCGTCCTTGTCCGGCTCGGCGATGTCGGTGGTGAAGGCGACGACGCCTTCGAGACCGCTGACGAAATCCTCGGGTACTACAGCGCTGGGTGCCATTGCTCCTGGACTCTCCTCATCCGAGTGCCGCCCGTCGGAGCAGCACGTTCTTGCACTGATTGAGCCTTCGACTACTCGATCCTTCGATCCGTCCGACTTGTCCGCGCGCGTGGGCGCTTCGTCCGTGCTCGGTCCGCGGAACTGCCGCCGGGTCCGCCACCCAAACTCTAGCCGGTCGCACCGGCCACCTGGTCAGCGCATACCCGGTAGTAGCGTCTGGACCTGTGTCGTCAGATTCCCGCCGCTGGGGCTCCCGGAACTCCGATCTCTCCGCGATGCGCGTGAGCTACGGCGAGATCGGGCCGCAGCGACCCGTCGTCGAACCCGATCTCGAACCGTCCTGGCTCGACGACGGCTGGGCGGCGTTGGCGCGGAAGTGGGTCGAGGACGCCGTCGAGGCCGCCCTGCCCGAGCCCAACGCGATGGTGCTCGGCACCGTCGACGCCGACGGGCACCCGTGCACGCGGACCGTCCTGTGCAAGGGGCTGAGCGAGGACGGTGTGCTCTTCTTCACCAACTACGAGTCCGACAAAGGGCGACAGCTCACCGCGACGCCCTATGCGTCGGTGACGTTCGCGTGGGTCCCGTTGGCACACCAGATCACCATCCGTGGCCCCGTGGAGAGGACGAGCGAGGACACGACGACCGACTACTGGAACAGCCGCCCGCGCGGATCGAGGCTGGGGGCGTGGGCCTCGCACCAGTCGCGTCCGATCGCCTCGCGCGCGGACCTCGAGGCCCAACTCGTGGACGCGGGGCAGCACTTCGCGGTCGACGGCGACGTCCCGGTCCCGCCGCACTGGGGCGGTTTCCGGATCCGGCCCGAGTCGGTGGAGTTCTGGCAGGGGCGCCCCAACCGCATGCACAACCGGATCCGCACCCGTCTGGTCGACGGCGCGTGGATCGTCGAGCGTCTCCAGCCGTGATGCGCGGACTACTCGCCGACGTCACCCCGCTCCGCAACCCCGACTACCGCCGCCTGTGGACCAGCGGCATCGTCACCGTGATCGGTGGCCAGCTCACGGTCGTCGCGGTGCCGCTGCAGATCTTCGCGATCACCCAGAACTCCGCGTACGTCGGGCTTGCGGGCCTCTTCGGGCTCGTGCCCCTCGTGGTGTTCGGCCTGTGGGGCGGCGCGCTCGCCGACGTGATGGACCGCCGCAAGCTGATCATCATCACGACGCTGGGGCTGATCGGCACGTCTTTGCTGCTGTGGCTGCAGGCCGCCGCGAACGCGAACAACGTCTGGCTGCTGCTGTGCCTGTTCTCGCTCCAGCAGGTGTTCTTCGCGGTCAACTCGCCGACCCGCAGCGCGATCATCCCGCGGCTGCTGCCGCTGAAGGACCTGCCCGCCGCGAACTCGCTGAACATGACGGTCATGCAGTTCGGTGCCATCGCCGGGCCGCTGCTCGCGGGCGTCCTCATCCCGGTGGCCGGGTTGTCCACCGTGTATTTCCTCGACTCGGTCGCGCTGCTCGCCACGCTGTGGGCGGTGATCAGGCTGCCGGCGCTGCCGCCGACCGGCCCCGCCCGCCGCGCCGGACTACGCGTCGTGGGGGAGGGCTTCGCCTACCTCGCCACCCAGAAGGTGTTGCTGGCGTCGTTCGTCGTCGACATCGTCGCCATGGTGTTCGGCATGCCGCGGGCGCTGTTCCCGGAGATCGCCCACGACTCGTTCGGTGACCCGCTCGACGGCGGTGTCGCGCTCGGCCTGCTGTTCGCGGCGATGTCGGCCGGTGCGGTGCTGGGTGGCGTGTTCTCCGGGTGGCTGCCACGGATCCGCTACCAGGGCCGGGCGGTCGTGATCTGCATCGTGCTGTGGGGCCTGGCGATGGTCGGCTTCGGCGTGGTCGTCGGGGTGGCGAATCCCGGCGGTCCGGCGGTCCTGCTGTGGCTCGCGCTCGCGTTCCTCGCGTTCGGCGGTGCCGTCGACATGGTCTCGGCGGCCCTGCGCAGCACGATGCTGCAGCAGGTGGCGACCGACGACATGCGCGGACGGCTGCAGGGTGTGTTCACCGTCGTCGTGGCCGGTGGCCCCCGCATCGGTGACGTCCTGCACGGCGCCGCGGCGTTCTACTTCGGGACCGCGGTCGCGTCCGCGGGTGGCGGCATCCTGGTGGTGATCGGCGTCGTCGTCTCGGTCCTCGCCTTCCCGGCGTTCGTGCGTTACCGCGTCGGACGGACGGGGGCGCCCGAACGTGTCTGACCCGCGAATCCTGGTGTGCGGCGAGGCTCTCGTCGACCTCGTCCCGACCGGAGACACCGCATTCGACGCGCGCCTGGGCGGCGGCCCGTACAACGTCGCGGTGACGCTCGGACGCCTCGGCAGCGCGGTGGGGTTCTGCTCCCGCATCTCCACCGATCCGTTCGGGGAGCGGCTCGTCGCGGCCCTGACCGCGTCGGGTGTCGACGTCGGGCTCGTCCAGCGCGGGCCCGAGCCGACGACGCTCGCGGTCGCGGGACTCGGACCCGACGGGGGTGCCCGGTACAGCTTCTACGCCGACGGCACCGCCGACCGGCTGGTCACCGATCCCGGGCCGCTGCCGGCGTCGGTGGCCGCAGTGTCGTTCGGGACGTTGTCGCTCGTGTTCGAGCCCGGCGCGAGCGTCTACGCGGACCTGCTGCGCCGCAGCCACGACGAGGGTCGGCTGACGGTCCTCGACCCGAACGTGCGACCGGCCGCCTTCCCCGACAGCTACCGCCGCCGGTTCACGGACCTGCTGCCGTCGATCGACATCGTCAAGGTCTCCGACGAGGACGTCCACTGGTTGGGACAGGGGGTGGACGGCTCCACGCCCGAGCAGTGGCTCGAGGCGGGTGTCTCGGCCGTCGTCACCACCCACGGCGCCGACGGATCGAGCGTGCGGACGCGTCGCGTCCACGAACACGTGCCGGGGCGCCGGGTGGCCGTCTCGGACACGATCGGTGCAGGTGACACAGTGCACGGCGCGTTGCTGCACCGGCTGGGTGCGCGCGGACTCCTCCGACGGAGTTCGGTTGCGGCCCTCGAGGGGGGACAATGGCGAGAGGTTCTGGAGTTCGCTGTTCGCGCGTCGGCCGTCACGGTTTCGCGGCCCGGGGCGGACCCTCCGTGGGCAGTGGAGCTCACGGGCGACTAGTTTCTACTTGAATGTTACGAAGTTACTCACTGGTCTGAGTTTGAGAGGGATCCTTCCGTGCCCGCTGAGAATGACAACAAGCCCACACTCAGCTACCCCGGTGGCGAGCACACGATGTCGATCGCCAAGGCGACTGAAGGCAACGACGGTATCGAGCTTGGAAAGCTCCTTGCCAACACTGGTTACACGACACTCGACCCGGGTTTCGTGAACACTGCGTCCACCAGTTCTGCCATCACGTACATCGACGGCGAGAAGGGCATCCTGCGTTACCGCGGGTACCCGATCGAGGAACTCGCCGGTCGCTCGACGTTCATCGAGGTCAGCTACCTGCTTATCTACGGGGAGCTGCCGACGCAGGCCCAGCTGGATGTGTTCACGGACAAGATCCGTCGCCACACGCTGCTGCACGAGGACCTGAAGCGGTTCTTCGACGGCTTCCCGCGCAACGCGCATCCGATGCCGGTGCTGTCGAGCGCCGTCAACGCGCTGTCGGCGTACTACCAGGACTCGCTGGATCCGGACGATCCGGAGCAGGTCGAGCTGTCCACGATCCGTCTGCTCGCGAAGCTGCCGACGATTGCGGCGTACGCGTACAAGAAGTCGGTCGGTCAGCCGTTCCTGTACCCGGACAACTCGCTCAGCCTGGTCGAGAACTTCCTGCGTATGACGTTCGGCTTCCCGGCCGAGCCGTACGAGGTCGACCCCGAGGTCGCCAAGGCCCTCGACATGCTGCTGATCCTGCACGCCGACCACGAGCAGAACTGCTCGACGTCGACGGTCCGCATGGTCGGCTCCTCGGACGCCAACCTGTTCACGTCGGTCTCCGCCGGCATCAACGCGCTGTGGGGCCCGCTGCACGGCGGCGCCAACCAGGCCGTGCTCGAGATGCTCGACGAGATCGCCGCCGGCGGCGGTGACGTCAACGAGTTCGTCCGCAAGGTCAAGAACAAGGAAGACGGCGTGAAGCTCATGGGCTTCGGTCACCGCGTCTACCGCAACTACGACCCGCGGGCCGCGCTCGTCAAGCAGACCGCGCACTCGGTGCTCGGCAAGCTGGGCGGCGACGACAAGCTGCTCGACATCGCGATGAAGCTCGAGGAGGCGGCGCTCACCGACGACTACTTCGTCGAGCGCAAGCTGTACCCGAACGTCGACTTCTACACCGGCCTGATCTACCGCGCGATGGGCTTCCCGACGCGCATGTTCACGGTGCTGTTCGCGCTCGGTCGCCTGCCCGGCTGGATCGCGCACTGGCGTGAGATGCACGAGGATCCGGCCACCAAGATCGGTCGCCCGCGTCAGATCTACACCGGCTACACCCAGCGTGGCTACGTGGACCTGTCGGCCCGCTGACCCGTTCTGCCCGACTACTACTGATCGGACGAAAACCATGAGCACCAAGCCCGAGATCGAGTTCCAGGAAGGCCCCGCGCCTACCGAACTCGTCATCAAGGACATCGTCGTCGGTGACGGCCCCGAGGCCACCCCCGGCGCCAAGGTCGAGGTCCACTATGTCGGCGTCGAATTCGACTCCGGCGAGGAGTTCGACTCCTCGTGGGGCCGTGGCGAGTCCATCACCTTCCCGCTGCAGGGCCTCATCGCCGGCTGGCAGGAGGGCATCCCCGGCATGCGGGTGGGCGGTCGGCGTCAGCTGACGATCCCGCCGGAGCTCGCGTACGGCCCGGCCGGTGGTGGCCACCAGCTGTCGGGCAAGACGCTGGTGTTCGTCATCGACCTGCTCGATGTCGTCGTCCCGCCGGAGCCCCCGGTCATCGAGCCCGCCCAGGGCCCGGCCCCGGCCGAGCTCGTGATCGAGGACATCACCGTCGGCGACGGCCCGGAGGCACAGCCGGGTTCGGTCGTGGACGTGCACTACCACGGCGTCGAGTACGACACGAACCAGGTGTTCGATTCGTCGTTCCTGCGCGGTGATTCGGTGGCCTTCCCGCTGAACCGGCTGATCCCCGGCTGGCAGGAGGGCATTCCGGGCATGAAGGTCGGCGGTCGCCGCAAGCTGACGGTTCCGCCGGAGCTCGCGTACGGCCCGGCCGGTGGCGGCCACCAGCTGTCGGGCAAGACGCTGGTGTTCATCATCGACCTGCTCGGCACCAAGTAGTCTGCAGCACAACAGCATTCAGGCCCCGCACCGACATCCGGTGCGGGGCCTGAATCGTCTCAGGACCGTCGGCTCAGCTCGATGACCGGGAGCTCCCGATCGGTCTTCTGCTCGTACTTGGTGAATTGCGGTGCCGCGGTCGTGATCGACGCCCAGGCGTCGTCGCGCTCGCTGTCGTGGAGTTCGCGTGCCGTCACCGGAATCGACTCGCCGCCCACCTCGATCGTCACCCGGTCGGGGTGCGCGGCCAGGTTGAGGTACCAGGCCGGGTTGGAGCGGGCCCCGGCCGCCGATGCCACGATGAACCACTTGCCGTCCGGTCCCGTGAACCAGCCGACCGGAGTCGAGCGCCGCTCCCCGCTCTTGCGGCCGATGGTGGTCAGGACCAGCGTGTCCATGCCCATGAACTTGCCGCCGCGTCGGACCCGGCCCATGGCGAACTTGTTCACCCAGCGCACCATGCGTCCGTGCGGTGGCCGCGCGCCACGGGTGCCTCGAGGGTGGCTGAAGGTCATGGCCGCGTCTCCTCGTTCCGGGTCGGTGGGGGACACGATCAGTATGAACCGATTCGACGGTGCGCCGGGACGAGAAAGGGCGCCCCGACCGAAGTCGGGGCGCCCTCTGCTCAGCGTGATGGTGTGACTACCGCCGGGAAATTACCGCGGAGTGCCCATCGCGTCGGCCAGCATCGGCCACGAGTTGTTCAGGTCGTCACGCCAGTAGCCCCACGAGTGGGTGCCGGCCGGCTTGAAGTCGAACGTCGCCTGGCCGCCCATGCCGTTCTCGTTGACCGCGTTGAACAGACGGTGGGTGCACTCGTTGGTCGCGGCCTCGATGATGCCGCCGACGATCACCTGGTTGGCCAGGGTCTTGACGTCACCGTTGATGCCGTCGCTCTCGAGCGTGTCGTGCGGGCCGGGCAGGCCGGACGCGTTGGAGACGTACAGCTTCGGGCCGTCCTTGAGCTTGCCGATGTTGAGGATCGGGTCGTGCGCGATCCAGTCCTCGCTGCCGATCGGGCCCCACATGTTCTCGACCTCTGCGCTGCCGCGGGCGGCGATCACGATCTGGATGTAGGTCTGGCCGACCGGGGTCGCGGTGTCCGCGCAGCCCGAGTACGCGCCGACGGCCTTGTACAGCTGGGGATCCTTGAGCGCGAGGTTGAACACCGAGGTGCCCGACGTCGAGATGCCGGCGAGCGAGTTGACGCCGGTGGTCCCGAGGGCGGAGTCGATGACCGGCGGCAGCTCCTGGGTCAGGAAGGTCTCCCACTTGTTGGCGCCGTGCAGCGACTCGTCCGGCTTCTGCCAGTCGGTGTAGTAGGTGAACGCACCCTGCATCGGGGTGACGACGTTGACCTGCTTCTCCTTGAAGAACGTGCCGATGTCGGCCTGCTTCTGCCAGGACGCCGAGTCCTCGCCGCCGCCGGCGCCGTTGAGCAGGTACAGCGTGGGAGCAGGCTTGGAGGTATCGGCCGGGCGGATCACCTCGAGCGGGATCTCGCGGCCCATCGACTCCGAGTAGACGCGCAGCGACATCTTGTTGCCCTGGCCGGCCTTGGCCGACACCAGGTAGGTGCCGCCGTTCTCCTTGGCGGCCTCCTGGATCTTGGCGGCGTCGGTCTGGCCCGGCGTCTCGGCCGTTGCGGTTCCGACACCCACGAAGACGGGCAGCGCTGCGACCGTCGCCGTCGTGGCGCCGATCAACGCTTTGAGCCGGCGGGACTTCCTGGTTACACGCATGCTTACTCGCCTTCGGTGGTCGGCCGAGGAGTGGGTCTCAGCTCCTCGGTGTTGATCGTGTGTATATCACTTTCGCTATCGGTGCTACGTCTCGCTTTGCTACCGGTTGGCCCAAAATTCTCGGAGACGTACCAGAATTATCGGGCATAAACAGTCAGACCATGTCGTTTTTCTGCAACCAGCGCAAGGTCGGCCAGCCGCAGAACACCGGCAGCCAGCAGGTCAGTACGCGGTAGAGCAGCACTGACGGTACCGCGATGCCCACCGGCAGCCCGAACGCGGTCAGGCCGCCGATCAGGGCGGCCTCCACCGCGCCCACACCGCCCGGTGTGGGCGCCGCCGAGGCCAGGGTGCCGCCGATCATCGTCACGATCGTGACGGTCACGAACGTCGTTCCACCGCCGAAAGCCTCGACCGAGGCCCACAGCGCCAGCGCGGCGCCGAGCGTGGTGCCGGCGCTGCCGAGCACGATCAGCATGAAGCGGCCCGGGCTGCGGGCCAGTTCGCCGAGCGACGCCAGCACCTCGGTCAACTGCGGCCGCACCTCGTTGCGCAGCCAGCGGCGCGCCTTCGGGATGAACATGAACGTGCCGACCGCACCGAGCGCCACGCCCGCGATGAGATAGAGGATGGTGCCCTTCGGGACGAAGTGCGACAGGTCGGCCTCCCGTCCGGCGGCGACGCTGAAGAAGATCAGCAACGCCACGTGGGTGACCACCTGGACCGTCTGTTGCAGGGCCACCGCGGCCGTCGCGCGGACGGCCCCGAGACCGCCCTTCTGGAGGAACCGCACGCTGAGCGCGAGTCCGCCCACGCCCGCGGGTGTCGTGGTGGCGGCGAAGGTGTTGGCGACCTGCATGATCAGCAGGTGCCGGTACCGCACCAGTTCGGACGCGCACGCCCACAGCGCGGCCGCCGCCCCGACGTACGTGAGCGCGGAGACGATCAGCCCGGCCAGCGCCCACCACCAGTTCGCGGTCTTCAGTTCGGTGAGGAAGGCGGGGACCTGGCTGATGAACGGGTACGCGACGTAGACCAGGCCGATCAGCAGCACCAGTTGGATGATCTGGTTGCGGGTGAAGCGGGTGACCTGTTCCGGGGCGATCTTCTCGATGTCGGTCTGGTTGCTGACCTCGTCGCGGATCGACGCGAGCAGCCCCGCCGACTCGGGCGCCTGCTTGCGCAGCCGCGACGGCATCGCGGACTTCGTGAGGCGGCCGGATGCGGCCAGGATCCGGTCGCGTCCCTGCGCGGCGAGCGCGGCGCGGACCGCGGGTCCCACCCCGAACAGCGACGCGGTGGTCAGCAGCATCTGCGCGGTGTCCGACTGGATCTGCGCCTCGGACGGGCCGAGTTCGGCGAACGCGAAGCCGTCGAACAGTGCGCGGCCGTCGTCGATCCGGATCTCCGACGCCCGCAGGTCGCCGTGGGTGATCTGGCTGGCGTGCAGTTCGCCCAGCGAGGCCCACACCATCTCGAGGAGGGTGTCGCGGGGGTGCGGGTTGTCGGTCGCGAGGGTGGCGATCGGTGCGCCGTGCGAGGCGGGGCGGGCGTACAGCTTCCATCCCCGGTCCAGTGCGGTGACGGCCATCGGCTTGGACGCGGCGAGCCCCAGGTCGGCGACGGCGATGCCCATGAGCGCCCGGTGTTCGACAGCACGACCCAGCGACGCGTGCACCGGTGCACTCTCGCTGCTGCGCAGCGCCAGCCACTGCGAGAACTGGCGGATCGCGCCACTGCTGCGCTGATTCTGTCCGTACAGTTCGACGATCATCTCGGGCTCGCCGTCGCGCGCCGCGCCGAGGATCAACGGGCCGCTGCCGGCCGGTGCGATCACCCGGAACGCGGTGATCCGGTGGCCCAGCCGCTGCAGCGCCTCGACCGCCGACTCGAGCGGCACCTCGAGCGCCGGTGTCCCGACGACGAGCACGATGATCGCGCCGACGAGGTACCCGACCGCCAGACCGAGCATCGAGCGGGCCGGCACGATCGAGCTGACGATCAGATGGATCGGCGCGAACAGGAGCAGCAGGGCCCACCACAGGCGCCGCCACCGTTTGGGCAGCCACGGTCCGGACACGGTCAGGACCGCGGCGAGCATCGCGATCCAGCGGGGATCGTCGAGGAACTGGGAGAGGAACGTGTTGAGACGGTCGGAGACGTCGAGGTGCCACTGCGGGGCAGCGAGACCGGTGCCGGTGAACGACAGCGCGACGCCCGCGATCAGCCCGGCCGCCGCGTAGCCCGCGAGCAGCTTCCAGCGCCGGCTGATGACGAGCTGGATCAGGATCGCGAACGGCAGCGCCAGGATCGCGATGCCGTAGAGCAGGTAGACGGTGTCGGAGACCTCCGGCGACAGGATGCCGACGATGTCGGACACCGACGTCTCGAGCGCGTCCCACTCGCTGCGGGTGATCAGCGAGCCCGCGATGACCGCGCCGAGGAGCAGCAGCGCGAAGACGACCCGCAGGATGTCGCTGGTCCGTCGGGCCAGCGGCTGCAGCAGGCTGCCGGTGACCGGGATGTCCCGTCCGTCAACTCTCAAGGGTCACCACCAGTCGAACGCCGCCGAGGTGGCTGTCCTCGAACGTGGCCAGGCCACCGTGGAGTTGGGCCTGCTGGGTGACGAGCGCGAGTCCCAGTCCGGATCCGCCCTTGGCGGCGCCACTGCCGCGCCGGAAGCGTTCGAACACCGCCGACCTCTCCGTGTCGGGGATGCCGGTGCCGTCGTCGTCGACGGTGATCGTCACCGCGCCGTCCGCCGCGCGGTGTGCGCCGATCGCCACGTGCCGGGCCTTGCCGTGCCGGAACGCGTTGGTGATCGCGTTGTCGAGCGCCAGGCGCAGGCCGACCGGCAGGCCGCGCACGACCAGTCCGGGCGGTGCGTCGACGGTGACCGACAGTCCCGGGTACAGGCGTTGTGCGTCCTCGGCGGCGAGGTCGCACAGTTCCGTCAGGTCGAGATCGATGTGGTCCTTCTCGCTGGACAGCTCGCCGGACGCGAGCCGCTCGAGCGCGGTGAGTGTCGCCTCGAGCCGGCCCTGGGTGCGCGCGAGGTCGGCGAGGATCTCGGCGCGCTGCTCGTTGGACAGGTCGAGCGTCGTGAGGACCTCGAGGTCGGTGCGCATCGCGGTGAGCGGGGTCCGCAGCTCGTGCGCGGACGCGGCGGCGAAGTCGCGGGCCGTGTCGAGGGCGGCGGCGGTGCGTGACTGGGCGTCGGAGACGTCCTGCAGCATGGCGCCGGCGGCCGCCGCGAGTTCGTCGGCCTCGCGGACCCCGGAGGCGGCCGGTGCGAGATCCCGGTCACGCCGGCTCACGCGCTGGGTGAGGTCGACGAGCGGCCGGACCGCGCGTCCGCCGAAGACCCAGCCGAGGCCGCTCGCGGCGACGACGGCGAGGACGCCGACGAGCGCGACCTGCTGCTGCTGTTCGGTGGTCGGGTCCTTCGCCTCGGCGAGCGGGACGGCCACCGACAGCAGCGACGAGGATCCGGGGGCGAGCGGGGCGGTGAAGGCGCGGAACGGGGTGCCGGCGACGTCGACGGTGTGGGACCCGGGATCGAGTTCGGGCAGCCGGCTGGAGGTGCTCGCGACGACCTGGTCCCCGGAGCGGATGGTCACCGCGAACGCGCCGGCGTCGCCGAGGACGTTCAGGAACGGTGCGGCGGCACCGGCATTGACGACGAGCACCCGGGACGCCGTCTCGAGGCGACGGTCGAGCTGCAGCAGGTTGTTGCGGGCGATCGCGAGCGCCAGGTACACGCCCACCGCGGCGACGACGATCGTCGCCCCCAACGCGGTGGCCGCGGCGACCCGGGCCTGCAGCGAACGCGGCCGGATCATGTCGGCCCCCGCAGGACGAAACCGACGCCGCGGACGGTGTGCACCAGCCGGGGTGTGCCGTCGGCCTCGAACTTGCGGCGCAGGTAGCCGACGAACACGTCGACCACGTTGGTGTCGGCGACGAAGTCGTACCCCCACACCAGGTCCAGCAGCCGTTCTCGACTCAGCACGACACCGGCGTTCCGGGCCAGCACCTCGATCAGTTCGAACTCCCGCTTGGTGAGCGGAATCTCGTTGTCGCCCAACCAGACACGTCGGCCGGCGACGTCCACCGACAGTGGGCCGACGACGATCGGGGGATCGGTCACCGTCCCGGCGGCCGTCGTCGAGCGGCGGCGGAGCATTGCGCGGATCCGGGCGACGAGTTCGGCGAGGACGAACGGCTTGACGAGGTAGTCGTCGGCGCCGGACTCGAGGCCCGCGATGCGGTCGTCGACCGAACTGCGCGCGCTCAGGACGCAGATCGGGACGTCGTTGCCGGCCGCGCGCAGCGACGTGACCACCCCGGTGCCGTCGAGGACGGGCATGTTCATGTCGAGCACCACGGCGTCGGGGGTGGTGTCGGCGACC
Organism: Prescottella agglutinans; assembly: GCF_004011865.1. Classification (GTDB taxonomy): domain Bacteria; phylum Actinomycetota; class Actinomycetes; order Mycobacteriales; family Mycobacteriaceae; genus Prescottella; species Prescottella agglutinans. The sequence goes on from NZ_RKLP01000012.1 coordinate 226,513, forward strand.
ACCCGCAGCGCGACCGCACCGTCGGACGCGGTCCGGACGGTGAATCCGGACAGCCGCAGGCCACGTTCGAGTGAGGCCAGCACATCCGGGTCGTCGTCCACGACCAGAACGGTTGCGGTTGCGGTCACGTGAGCATTGTGCCCGGTGAGCGGTCCGGATCCGTGCATGCTCGTCACCGATCCGCGTCCGGCGACGACTGCCGTCGTTGCCGCGTGACGATGACGTCGGCGACCCGGACGAAGGCGTCGAGGTCGGCCGCGGGGACCCCGTCGAACAGTTCCCGCGCGGCCTGCTCGCGCAGGTGCTGGATGCGCCGCGCGTCGGTGCGGCCCTGCTCGGTGAGGGTCACGATGTGCGCCCGGCGGTCGGTGGGATGGGCGCCGCGGCGCAGGTGGCCGGACTGCTCGAGCGCGTCGACCAGCGCGGTGACCTGTCGGGTGCTGCACCGCAGGACCTTCGCCAGCTCGCGCTGGGTCATCGGCGGATTCTCGAGCACGCACAACAGCGCTCGGGTGCGCGCGGTCGTCAGGCCGAAGATGCGGGCCCCCGCCGTGATGGATGTCGACAGGTGCTCGGCCAGGAGGTAGGCGCGGCCGAGGGCATCGCTGATGTCGGGCGTGTCGGGCACGGCAGTGATGCTAATTCATTGTGAACACTGTTCACGAACCGTGCCCGACGGTCCGGCTACTGCATGCAGCGCTGCACCAGGGCGCCGATGCCCTCGATTCGGCTGGTCACGACGTTGCCCGGGGCGAGGAACCGTTGCGGGTCGCGACCGACGCCCACGCCCGCCGGGGTCCCGGTGAAGACGAGGTCGCCGGGGCGCAGCGTGCACACCGCCGAAAGGTGCGCGATCAGTTCGGCGACGGGGAACATCATCTGGGCGGTGCGGCCGGACTGGACCATCTCGCCGTCGATCTCGCACTCGATCGCGAGGTCGTTCGGGTCGGCGAACTCGTCCGGGGTCACCAGCCAGGGGCCGGTCGCGCCGAAGCCCGGGAACGACTTGGCGAGCGAGAACTGCGGAGCCGGCCCGGCCATCTGGGACGTCCGCTCCGAGAAGTCCTGTCCGACGGTGAGTCCTGCGACGTGGTTCCAGGCGTCGGCGACGCCGACGTTCGTGGCCTCGCGGCCGATGACGGCGACCAACTCCACCTCCCAGTCGACCGTGTCGGTGGGCAGCGTCAGGTCGGTCTCGGGACCGGTGAGGCAGCTCGCGAACTTGGTGAAGGTGGGCGGTGCGTCGGGCGCGGCCAGGCCGGTCTCGGCAGCGTGGTCGCGGTAGTTGAGCCCGATCGCGAACACCTGGCTCGGCGTCGGTGACGGTGCCCCGAGGTCGCGGGAGGCGAAGGTCTCGCCGGCGCCGCTGCCGAGGACGCTCGCGGCCCAGGCGGTGAACGCCGACCACTCGGCGTAGACCGAGGCCGGGTCGGGGCCGAAGCGGCCGGAACTCGCGGTGTGGATGTCGATCGCCCGGTCGTCGTCGACGAGGACGGCTCGTCCGGAGAGGTTGGCCACGCGCATGGTTCGGGTCCTGTCGTCGTCGGGTGGGGAGGTGCCGACCAGTAGACCCGATGAATATCGGAAAAGCAATATAATTTCGAAACTTGACTCCCGATTCGGAACGGCCTGTACTGGCCGCATGGCACGAGCGACCGGCACCCGCGCAGACGAGATCCACGCGCGGCTGCGCGCCGACATCCTCGGCGGCGTGCTCACCCCGGGCGAGAAGCTCGCCTTCGGGCAGTTGCAGGCGCGCTACGACGTGAGCACCGGCGTGCTGCGGGAGGTGCTGCCGCGACTGGTCGAGCAGGGGCTGGCGGTCTCCGAGGCCCAACTCGGGTTCCGGGTCGTACCGGTGTCGGTCCCGGATCTGCTGGAGCTCACCGAGACCCGGGTGTTCGTCGAGTCGGAGGCGTTGCGGCGGTCGATCGCGCACGGCGACGTCGAATGGGAGTCCGCGGTCCTGGCCGCGCGGCACCTGCTCTCGAGGACCCCGTCGGTGGACGCCGACGGCCGCGTCGCCGAGGGGTGGCTCACCGCTCACAGCAGCTTCCACGGCGTCCTGCTCCGGGCCTGCCCCAACACCCGACTCGTCCGGATCGCCGAGTCGCTGCGGGACGTCTCGGAGGTGTACCGCTGCTGGAGCGGGCGCGCCGCGGAGGCGTCGACCCGGGACGTCGACGCCGAGCACCGGCGCATCGCGGCCGCCGCGGTCGATCGCGACGCCGATCTCGCGGTGGAGGAACTTCGCCGGCACATCGAGTTGACGACGGATCTGCTCATCGCGGGAGTCGACAGGTGATCGGGCTGGGCGAACTCGAGACCGCAGTGATGGATGTGTTGTGGAACGCCGACGAACCGGTGCGGGTCCGGGACGTGATGGATCGGCTGCAGCCGCCACGGTCGCTCGCGTACACCACCGTGATGACGGTGCTGGACAACCTGCACACCAAGGGCATGGTGTCCCGGCGCCGGGTCGGGCGGGCGTACCGGTACCTGGCGACCCGGAGTCGGGAGGAGACGGCGGCCGACCTGGTTCGTCAGGTGCTGCGGTCGAGCGGCGACCCCGAGCGGGTCATGCTGCACTTCGCCAACTCTGCGAGTGACGACGAGTCGCGGATCCTGCGCAGGGCGGCCCGAAGGACGCAGGCCCGGCGGCGGGACGAGGATCGATGATCGCCGCGGTCGGTCTGCTCGCCGCGGCGGGCGTGCTCGGATTCCTCGCGCCGCGATGGCTCGATCGGCTCGCCGACCCGCGCCGTGATCCGCGGGTTGTGCTCGGGGCCTGGCTCGCCTCGCAGGCGATGTTCGTCGGCGTGATCGCCGCGGTACCGATCGTGCTGTGGGTCCGGCCCGGCGAACGCTGGCACATCCTTCCGTCCGCGACGCTGGTGTGCGCCCAATCCTTACGCGAAAGCGGCACTGTTCCATGGTTCTTCGTGCTCGAGGCGGCGATCTGCGCCGCCGCGCTGGCGGCGATCGTGCGGATCGTGGTCGTCGTCTCCCGCAGGCTGCTCCGGTATCGCCGGATCACCGACGAGCACGCGTGGACGCTGCGCCTGGTGGGGCGCCGCGACCCGGCCGAGGCCGACGACGTGTACCACCTGCACGGACATCGCTTCGCGGCGTACAGCATCGGCGGCCGGGAACCGGCGATCGCGCTCGGCGCGGGTCTCGCAAGCCTTGCCCCCGGCGCCAGGGACGCGGTACTGGCTCACGAGCGCGCCCATCTTCGCGGCCGCCATCACGCTCTGGTGGCCTGGGCCGACGCACTCGCCGCCGCGCTGTCGATCGTTCCACTCGCCCGGGTGGGGGCGATCTGGATCCGGATACTGGTGGAGCTGTCCGCGGATCGTCACGCCGCGGCGATGTGTGGACCGGGGGCCGTGTGCGATGCGCTCGGGAGCTGTTCCGGCGCAGGTCGATCCGGTTCGATGCCGACCGGGAGTCATCTCGAGGACCGCGCGGCCTGGCTGGCGGCGGCGCGTGTTCCGCATCGCGGGATGCGGTGTGTGCACTATCCGCTCGCGCTGACGGTGTCCGCGTTGCCGGTGCTCGTCAGCGTCTCGTCGGTGATGGCGGCGTTCGTCGCCTACTGCGCGGTGCGGTCCGGGTGACGCGACCCGCCGTGCGGTCCCGCCTCTTCTGAAAGCGCTCTGTCGCCTGAACTTTCGAGCGGTACCCGCACCTCTCTCCGTTGCCGGGGCCCCCTTCGACTACTAAGGACCTTAGTAGTTCTATGTACTATCACCGATAGTAGTAAGGGTGACGGGACGGAGGATCGGGTGACGCCGAGGAGTGGATTGTTCGGGATCAAGCGGGACGTGTGGTTGCTGGGCGTCCTCGGCGTCGTCGCGCTGCTGGTGGTGGGGTTCCTGGTGATCGATCGAGCGGGGAACTCGAGTGAGACATCGTCGGCGGCGGACGCGTCGGCGGAGGAACTCGAGCCGAGTATCGGGCCGGTCGGGGACATGTCGCGGCGGAAGGACGGAGATCCGTTGGCGCGCGGGCCGGTCGATGCGCCGGTGGTGCTGGTCGTGTACTCCGATTACCGCTGCCCGTTCTGCGCCAAGTTCAGCCGGGACACCGAGCGGCAACTGGTCGAGAAGTACGTCGACGCGGGCGTCCTGCGCATCGAGTGGCGGGATCTCCCCCTCTTCGGTGAGCAGTCCATGGCCGCCGCGCGTGCCGGACGGGCCGCGGCCGCGCAGGGGAAGTTCTGGGAGTTCAACTCCGCGTTGTACGCCTCGGCTCCGGACCGTGGGCATCCCGACCTGAGCGCGGCGGCACTGCGGGGGTTCGCGGAACGAGCAGGTGTTCCGGACCTGGACCGGTTCGCGGGTGACGCCGCCGATTCCGCGCTGGACGAGGACATCGCCGCCGACGTGCTCGAGGCCAACGTGATCGGAGTGTCGAGCACGCCGTCGTTCGTCATCGACGGATACCCGATCCTCGGTGCGCAGCCACTGTCCGTCTTCGAGCAGGTGATCGCGAAGGCCGGCGGGACACAGCCGTGACGGACATCGGACTGCTCGGCGCCCTGCTCGGCGGTCTACTCTCTCTGGTCAGTCCCTGCTCGGCGCTGCTGCTCCCGTCCTTCTTCGCGTACGCGTTCGACGGTGTCGGGCGCCTCGCCACCCGGACGGCGCTGTTCTACGCCGGCCTCGCGACGGTGCTGATCCCGCTCGGTGCAGGGCTCGGCGCGATGGGGTCGCTGCTGACCCGGCACCGGGAGACGGTGACGACGGTCAGTGGGCTGGTGCTGATCGTGTTCGGTGTCGCCACGGTGTTCGGAAAGGGCTTCGCGTTCGCCCCGGCCCAGCGTGCCGCCGGTTCGGTCCGGGTCTCCGGCGCGGCCTCCGTCTTCGCTCTCGGCGCGGTGTACGGGTTCGCCGGGTTCTGCTCGGGGCCGCTGCTCGGCAGCGTGCTCACGATCGCAGTGGCGGGTGGCGGTGCGGGGTACGGCGGGCTGCTGATGGCGGTCTACGCGTTGGGGATGACGGTTCCGCTCTTCGTGCTGGCGTTGCTGTGGGATCGCTTCGATCTGGGCCGCCGACGGTGGCTGCGGGGCCGGGAGTTGACCCTCGGGCCGGTGCACGCGCACACCACCTCGCTGGTGTCCGGGCTGCTGTTCGTGGCGATCGGCGTGCTCTTCCTGGTCACCGACGGCACCGCCAACCTCGGCGGTGTCATGGGTGTGGACGAACAGTTCTCGCTCCAGGTGACCCTCGGCGACTGGGCGAATCGTGTGTCCGACGCGGGCATCGTGCTCTCGGTGGTGCTGGTGCTCTTCGTGGTGGTGGCGGTCCGGGTGGTGCGTCGGCGCCGGGCGGAGTCGCGGCAGTCGGAGTCGGGCGGCGGCGGCGACGCCTGAACTACCGTGGGAGTGCGCGCCGCGCGCACGACCGACCAGGAGGACGCCTTGACCGAATCGCTCGTCTGGTTCCGGCGCGACCTGCGCGTGGGGGATCTGCCCACGCTGAGCGCGGCGGGGGAGCGGGCGCTAGGCCTGTTCGTGCTCGACGACCGACTGCTCGGACCGTCGGGCGGCCCGCGACGAGACTTCCTGTACCGCAGCCTGTCCGCGCTCGACGAGCAACTCGCCGGCCGCCTGCTCGTGGTGCGCGGGAACCCGGTCGAGGTGGTGCCCCGAATCACGAAATCGATTGGTGCGCAAGAAGTGCACATCAGTGCCGACTACGGGCCGTACGGGCGGGAGCGGGACGCCGCGGTCGCCGAGCGGGTGGATCTGGTGGCGACGGGGTCGCCGTACGCGGTCGCGCCGGGGCGGGTGACGAAGGACGACGGCACCCCGTACAAGGTGTTCACCCCGTGGTTCAAGCGGTGGCTCGACCACGGCTGGCGCGCGCCCGCCCGGACCGGCGCGGACACGCTCGACTGGATCGACCCCGACGACGTCGTCGAGGCGAAGGGGCGCACCGCGATTCCGGCGCCGTCGGCGCCCGGGCCCGCGGCCGGTGAGGCGGCGGCGCTGGCGCGGTGGCGGGAGTTCTGTCACGACGACCTTCTCCGCTACGACGACGAACGCGACCGCCCCGACCTCGACACCACCAGTCGGATGTCGGCGTACCTCAAGTTCGGCAGCATCCACCCGCGGACGATGCTCGCGGACCTCGCGGGCAGGCACAGCAGCGGCGCGCAGCAGTACCGCCGGCAACTGGCGTGGCGAGACTTCTACGCCGACATCCTGTTCCAGCGTCCGGACAGTGCCCGCCGCAACTACGACGCCAGGTTCGACGCGATGCGGCACGACGGCGGACGCGACGCCGACGCCCTGTTCGCCGCGTGGTGCACCGGCCGCACCGGCTTCCCGATCGTCGACGCCGGGATGCGCCAACTGGTGGCGGAGGGGTGGATGCACAACCGTGTACGGATGATCGTCGCGTCGTTCCTCGTCAAGGACCTCCACCTGCCGTGGTGGCGGGGTGCCCGGTACTTCATGCAGCACCTCGTCGACGGCGACCTCGCGTCGAACCAGCACGGCTGGCAGTGGACCGCCGGATCCGGGACCGACGCCGCGCCCTACTTCCGGGTGTTCAACCCGACCACTCAGGGCGAGAAGTTCGACCCCACCGGCGACTACGTCCGCCGGTGGGTGCCGGAACTGCGCGGGGTGGGCGGCAAGGCGGTCCACGCCCTGAAAGACTCCCGGCCGGAAGGGTATCCGGAACCGGTGATCGACCACGCCGAGGAGCGGCGCGAGGCGCTGGCGCGGTACGGCGAACTGCGCTGAGGTATCCGCGTCACCGCCGGACGAAGTCCCCGGGGCGCCAGGTCCCGTCGAACGCGCTCTCCTGCGGACCGTAGATCCGGAGGTAGACGAACCAGGATCGTCCGGGAACCGTCTGCACCCACCGGTTCTCCGCTCCCGCTGGAGCATTGGGGCCGACGTACAGGGTCACCGTGTCCGAGCCGTCGTGGGGAACTTCGAACATCGATCGCAGGGCCGCACGGCCCTGATCGGCCTGGACCTGGGAGCGGGTCTGCGCGTCGTAGACGGTCAGCGACCAGAACAGTCCGGCCGGGACGGGCTGCGGGATCGTGAGCGTGTAGTCCACGCCGCCGTCGAGGTACTCGCCGGACACGTCCCGTGCCGCCAGCCAGTACAGCGAGCCGCCACCGACCTGCCGTCGGAACATCGCCGGGGACGCGACGATCGCCTGCGCGAACCAGCGGTCCCGGGCCTCGAGATCGAGTCCGGCCGGCGTCTCGAAGTCGGCGTTGTCCGGGACCAGGCCCGCCCACTCCCATGCGCGGTCCGGCCATGCCACCCGGTCTGGACGTGTTCCGGAGAAGGCGGACACCAGCATCTGGTCCCGGCCGACGCGCGCCGCGCGCTCGAGGATCCAGGCCGTCCGGGGGTCGGGCGCGAAGGGTTCGCCCCTCCGGATGCCGAGTGTCGCGAGGAGTCCGTGCATCGGCCGGAACTCTTCCACCACCGGTTCGCGGTCGAGGATTCCGTGCAGGACCTCCCAGAACTGGAGATTGTCCTCCCACCGCAGGCACGTGCTGTCGAGCGGCTTGTCGGTGATGTCAACGAACTTCAGGACGTCGGACGCGGCGGCGCCGAGCCGGTGAACCTTCATCTCGCGCAGTGCGTTCAGGGCCCGGTCGATGTCGCCGCCCACCGGGAGTGCACGGATGGCCAGGAGCACCGTGAAGGAATTCGACCGCCCCACGTGGTAGCCGGACGGGATGTCGCCGTCGTATCCGGGTGGGAGCACCAGGTGTCTGCCGCCCTTGCCCTCGTCGGGGCCGGGGATGCCCATGTCCATCACCCACCGCTGATGATGGTCGTCGACGAGGCCGATGTAGGGGCCGGCGGGCAGTTCGATCACCATCGGCCCGTCGGTCAGATCGAGTGCGGCAGCGCCGTACGGGGTGTCGGAGTTGAGCGTGAAGCCCACCTGCAGGGGGCCGGTCGACGCGATTCCCACGGCCTCGTTGTCGGCGATGCCGATCTCGCGGTTGCCGTTGAAGATTCCCTCCATCGAGACCGTCGGGTACCAGAACCGGTATGCGGTCACCGCTCGTTGGAAGTCCGCGTCGTAACGAGCCAGGTCTGCCGCCTCGGGTGTCGGGTAGCCGTCGTCGAAGTCGTAGGGGGCGTCGTTCCTTGCTTCCGAGTCCCGCAGCGTCATCGTGTTTCGTCCCGTCCGTCGAGTTCGAGTCGTCCTCCCGAATGAACCGCACCGACCGGTGCGCCGACATCACCCGCGCCGGGTGAACGGCCGCGCCGGGCGTCGATGTTTCCGTTCGGCGCACCCGGCGAGCGGTGTCCAGATGTTTCCCAGTCAGTGGACACCCCTACTTTCGATACCGCTGGCTCCGGTATAGCCTCGGGCGTCTCCTCGACGGAAGGATCCGTGGTGTCCGAAATCGCCTCCCCCGATGTGTTCGCACCGGCCAAGCTCGGCCCGATCACGTTGCGTAACCGCATCATCAAGTCCGCGACGTTCGAGGGGCGGACCCCGCAGGCGCTGGTCACCGACGCGTTGATCGACTTCCATCGCCGGCCCGCCGCGGGTGGGGTCGGCATGACGACCGTGGCGTACTGCGCGGTGCAGCCCGAGGGGCGTACCGAGCGCGGTCAGCTGTGGATGCGGCCGGAGGTGGTGCCGGGTCTGCGCAGGCTCACCGACGCGATCCACGCCGAGGGGGCGG
>NZ_RKLP01000013.1 GCF_004011865.1 Prescottella agglutinans
GGGTGGACGAGGCGATCCAGGTGGCGCAGTGGCTCGAGGCCGACGGCAGCCTCGACGCGCTCGAGCTGACGATGGGCAGCTCGCTGCTCAACCCGATGTACCTGTTCAAGGGTGATGCCCCGGTCCGTGACTTCGCGAACGCGATGCCGCAGCCGGTCAAGCTCGGTGTGCAGATGGTCGGCAAGGCGTTCATCAAGACGTACCCGTACGAGCCGTTGTTCATGCTCGAGGAGGCGCGTCAGATCCGGGCCGCGGTCAAGATGCCGCTGGTGTTGCTCGGCGGCGTCACCGACAAGGCCGGCATGGACACCGCGATGGCCGAGGGTTTCGAGTTCGTCGCGATGGCGCGCGCTCTGCTGCGCGAGCCCGACCTGATCAATCGCATTCAGGCGGAGTCGCGCACGAAGTCACTGTGCATCCACTGCAACAAGTGCATGCCGACGATCTTCTCGGGTGCCCGCTGCGTCCTGGTCGAGCGCGCCTCCTGACTCAGCCGAAATAGCCGGAAAGACAAACCGACCCAAGGAGAACCATGCACATTCCACGGCCGACATCGAAGCGCAGATGGGCCCTCAGAGCCGGTCTCGCAGCAGCGATGTGTTCGCTGTTCGCCGGCGTCGCCGCACCCGCCGGAATTGCCGCGCAGATCGGTAGTACCGGGTCGATCGGCAGCCTCGGACAGGATCCGTATCCGCTCGACGACACCCTGCGGATGAACCAGATCCAGACGATGGGTACGCACAACAGCTACCACACCGGGCTGATCCCGCAGGGGCTGCCGCCGTCAGTCACAGCGAGTTACCCGGGATACACGCTCGAGCAGATCACGAAGGCACTCGACTACCGGCACAAGCCCCTGACCGAGCAGCTCGACAATCAGGGTGTCCGGCACCTGGTGTTGGACGTCTATGCCGATCCGCAGGGCGGCCGCTACGCCGACACGCCGATGCTCGCCGAGGTGGGAGCACCCACCACCATGGCCGATCCCGCGTGGAAGGAGCCGGGGCTGAAGGTCTTCCACGTTCCGCAGGCCGACCAGCAGACCTCGTGCGTGAAGTTCACCCAGTGCCTTGACGAACTCAAGACGTGGTCCGATCAGAACCCGAGCCACCTGCCGCTCATGATCGTCGTCGAGATCAAGGACATCGACGTGATGAACACCGATCCCCGGCCACCCCTGACCCCGTGGGGGCCCGAGGACTACAACCGACTCGATGCAGAGATCCGGTCCGTGCTGGGCAACAAGCTCATCACCCCCGACGACGTCCAGGGCAAGTATCCGACACTCGAAGCCGCCGTCAGGGACAACGCGTGGCCGACTCTCGCCGAGTCGCGCGGGAAGTTCATGTTCATCAACTGCAACTGCCTGGTCAACGATCGGCACCGGGTCGATTACCTGCGCCCGGACGGCAGTCTCGAGGGCCGGGTCCTGTTCCCCGCCTCGGAGCCGGGCAACCCTGATGCGGCCGTCGTGCGCGTCGAGAACCCCAAGGACTTCGCCAAGATCGCGGATCTGGTGCGTCAGGGCTACATCGTGCGGACCCGCGCCGACGCCAACGCCGTCACCGGCGACATCGCCCGCCGCGACGCAGCATTCGCCTCCGGCGCACAGATTGTCAGCACCGACTTCCCCGAACCGGATCCCCGTTACGACCCCACCTTCCAGGTCGACGTTCCCGGCGGCACACCCGCTCGCTGTAACCCCGTCAACGCTCCCGCGGAATGCACCTCCCTCGACATCGAGAACCCCGAACACCTCGAGCGCTCCGTCGGCAGCGGAAGCGCGCACGGCGGCAGGCCAATCTTCGGAAGCTGAGCCCGTAACCGGGCCGGACGGACCCGTCGATCAGGTGCGGGGCCGGCTGGAAGTGCCCAGTCGGTCACAGGCCTACACCGCCTAGTCGGCGTGCCCTCTCACTTCACTTCTCGCCCTGTCGGCACGGCTGCACTGAAACTCCGTCTACCCCAGTTCAACTCGAAGGAATGCAAGCATGACTTTCACAGGAAAGTCGGTACTGATTACCGGCGGCGCATCAGGCATCGGCTACGCCACAGCGGCCCTCTTCGCTCAACAAGGCGCCCGCATCGTCGTTGCCGACATCAACGAAGGCGGACTGGCGACCGCTGTGGAGACGCTGAACCCAGCCGGAGATGGACAAGTATTCGGCGTCCCATGCGACACCGCCGATCCCGACTCCTGCACTGAGTTGATCGAGTACGCAATTCGACACCTCGGCACCCTGGACGTGGTCTGCAACGTCGCCGGGGTTCTCAGTATCGGGCCCACCGGTTCATTCACGGACGAGATGTGGCAGAAGGTTGTCGGAGTCAACCTCAACGGCCCCTTCTACATCAGCAAGCGAGCGATCCCCCATCTCCTCGAAACCCGTGGCTGCATCGTCAACGTGGCCTCCACCGCAGCTCTGGTCGGCGTCCCCTACGGGGCTGCATACAGTGCAACGAAGACGGGGCTCATCGGGTTGACCAAGGCACTCGCTGTCGAGTACTCCCGCGCAGGCGTACGCGTCAACGCGGTATGCCCTGGCCACGTCCTGACACCCATGACCGCTGGCGGTCCCGGACCCGGCCCCGACACGGATCTAGACCTGATGAGTCGCCTCGCGCCGCTGACAGGAAAGGCCTCCGAGCCCTCACAGATCGCGTCCGCTATCGCATACCTCGCATCGGACGCGGCGGCCAACATCACAGGCACGACACTCACCATCGATGGCGGTCAAACAGCGATCTGATCCACCAGTCTCTGCGTATCATCGCCGCGACAGCCTGCCCTGCCTCGAATCACCAGGCAGGGCAGGCTGTCACAGACCATGCCGACGCATGGCCCATGCCTGCACAGCGCCCCCTCGAGTAGCCACTATGTCGGGTCGGTCGCGGGACTGCCTGAATCCGGAATGGGTTGGCACCAAACGGCACCGAGTGCCGGCGGCATTAGTGATGATGGTCGCTTGAGATCGCGGATCGGTGACGGCGGAGATCACGAGCAAACCTGGCCGCGCTGATCTGGCATCGACTCGGGCCAGTGCTGCGGAAAGGACATCTTCGCGCGGAATTTTGCGGACAAGTGTCGTGAAAAATCTTGAAAATCCCCAGGTGGCTCGGACAAATAGATCGGGAACCCACAGCTGTCGAGATGCAGCGAAGATCAGCGAAACGCGACGGTAGCTTAACTGGACCGCAGCCGAACCTCGACGCCGTTGACCTGGTCTTTGTCTGAAAGTGCTGCTCGAACGCGGCGCCGGTGATCTAGGTTGATCATCGTTCGATCTGCTCGTGATGGGGGAAATACGTGTTCGGCTTCTATGTGGCGATGCTGTTCGTCAGCGGAATCGTCGTGATCGTTGTGGCGCTGGTGGCCTCCGAACTGCACCCCGGCCGCCGCGTTGTCAACGGTCTCATCGGCGCCGCGTTCCTGGGCTACGGCATTTACCTGGCCGTGTTCTTCCACAGTGGCGAGTACCGGATCTTCCTCTGGGTCTTCATCCTCCCGTTCGTCTTGCTGGCCGACGCGGTGCGCACCGTCGAGGTCCCCGCGCCTCCGCGGCCCGCGGCGCGTCGCCCGGGCATTCCCCGCCGCCACCCCGCCCCGGCGCCGGCTCCATCTCGTACCACCGCCACCCGCGAACGCAGGGCCGCGGCCAAGTCTGCCCAACTCGAGGCCCTTCGCACGAAGCATGCCGCCAAGAGCGATGAGTTCGACGATCGCGGGCCGTCTACGCCTGCCCGACGAGAGGTATAGCGGCGGCATCGAAACCATCAATGGTTTGCTCCGCCAATATCTTCCCCGCCACCTCGACCTACGCGCCTTCAACCAAGCCGGCCTCGATGCACTCCGAACCCCGCCAGCCAGCCCGCTCCAACCGTGCAGCCGGACATCAAGACACACCTCATGCCGCATACCGCACGCAACCTGTCCGCCCGGGGACTGTTCTTCTCCCTGCTTCCTCATACTGGCCGCCCTCTGTGGAAGGGAGTCGGGTCAAGGGTGGGCGTATGCCCCTCGAACCGCCGCGCGGTCCGACGCACATACTTTGACGAACTTCGGCGACTTGCCCGAGACCCGTCAAAGTAGCGGGGCGTGTCTCGCTCATCTGCGCTGCATCTCGACAACAGCTTGACGAGGACGTCAGTTTCAGAAGTCGACTGCACCGATTTCAGCAGTGGTGTGCACGGGTCTCGGGTTGTAGTCACGCAGGTCAGGGCTCGCTTGGGCGGGATTCGACGCACGCAATGATGGACGATCCTTGCCTGTGGCCGGGCGAAGTGAGACCGCCCCGCCAAGAGCGCGGGGCGATCGGTTGCGTTCATATACGAACGCGTGAGCGTGGGTTTCGATTTGCTTGTCTACCACCACCTTTCCTACCAGCATTCGAGTGGAGCGAGGTTCGAGGTCGAAGCGTCACGATCCTCGGCCTATGGCGCTCCGGGGAAGGTCAGGGCCACTGCCCTTGCGCTGCCCGTGACATTCGGTATGTGTCGCCGCGACCATGCGTATCCATCTGTGCAGCTTCTGGGCTCTGGCTGGTGGGAACGGAGCGTGGTTCCGTTACCGCATCAAATGGACCGGTGGCACATGGCGTGGCGGGTTGCCTCCCGAGGTTCGGCTCCGGCGGCGGCTCCGCACGGCAGGAGCCGTTTTCGAGGACTGTCCCCGCTGGTGGTTCAGGTCGGTTCGGGCGGACTCGATCGGAGACCGTGACCAGTGCGTTCCTCAGGAGCCGGTCGTCGAGCCGATACCCGCGACGCAACACGGTGTCCACCGTGAGCTGATCTTCTTCGCCCTCGTGGCGCATGGCCTCGTGCAGGGCGGGGTCGAATCGGTCACCGACATCCCCGAAAGCGGTCAGTCCTATCCGGCTCAGTGTGTCGGTGAGCTTGCCCGCGACGGTCGCGAACGGCCCCTCGAGGTCTCCGTGTGCGCGTGCGAGGTCCAGATCGTCGAGCACCTCGAGCAGCTCGGTGAGTACCGCTGCCTTCGCGGTGTCGGCGACGACTCTCCGGTCGCGCTCGACCCGTCGGCGATAGTTCGCGTACTCGGCGTGCACGCGTTGCAGGTCGGCGGTCAGCTCGGACACGGGGTCCCGGGCGGGTGCGGTGTCGGTGCTGTCGTCGTCTGGTCCGGGCGTGTCGCCTTCCGGTGCAATGCCCTCCGGCGTGACGATCACCGGGGCGGGCGGGGCCTCGCGGACCTGTCCGGTTCTCGGGTCGAGGCGACGTTTGTCGGTGATCGAGACCGGCTGTGGGCGTGGCCGATGCCCATAACGTTCACTGGCCATCGCAACTCCTTCCCTTCGTGCCCGTCGTGTCGGTGTCCCTTCATCACCGCTGTCGCCGACTGTTTCCTGAGCGGAATCGTGGCGTGGACTTCGCACCTCGCCGCACCTGGCGCCGTCGGGTCGTCGCACGGCCCGCATCTTGGTGTGCCATTTCGATGGCTGTGCGCCCGAGCACCGAGATCAACCCGGTGGCGGTGGCGCCAGAATTTTTTGTGCGGGCCGGCGACACTTGTATGACCTGGCCGGGACGTCGGTTCGCGGGGCTCACCGCGCCGAGTGGTGGCTGCTTCGGGTCGATGGTCGTGATCACCTGTGTGGTGAGATCACGCCCGAGGCCCGCTCGCGCTCCGGTCAGGCGTCGATGGCCTTGGCTTCGCTCGAGCCGGTGATCTCGATTCGGCGGGGCTTCGCCTTCTCCGCGACCGCAATGACGACCCGAAGCACGCCGTCGGTGTAGTTGGCCTCGATCTTGTCGGTGTCGAGGGTCTCGCCGAGGAACAGCTGCCGGCTGAACATCCCGCGTGGGCGCTCCGCGGACACCAGTTCCCGATCGGGGTCGAGTTCGGGGCGTTCGGCGTGCACGGTGAGCACGTTCTGCTCGACATCGAGATGGATCGAGTCGGCGGTCACGCCGGGCAGGTCGAACTCCGCCACGAACGTGTCACCGTCACGCCAGGCGTCAAGCGGCATCACCGCGGGTCGCGCGGTGGTGCCGAACACCTGTTGGGCGAGGCGATCGAAGTCGCGGAACGGATCTGTACGCATCAACATCATCGTCACCTCCAGAGGTGTGCGCCTGCCGATCTTCGCAGGCACGGTGAACAACGTCGTCAGAAGATCTGTTATTCCCTACACAGGTTTAATGATGTCACCGCCGCTAGTATGAGACAAGGAGAAAACCCGATCAGGAGGCCTGATGGCGCACGAGTCGACCCCCCGGTCCCGGCTCGGGGTCTACGGCATCTCGGTAGCATCCCAATTGTCGGGGATCGACCCGCAGACCCTGCGGCTGTACGAACGGCGCGGCCTGCTCACCCCGGCCCGTACCCCGGGCGGAAGCCGCCGCTACAGCGACGACGACCTGATCGCCCTGGAGCACATCGGCAAGCTCGTCTCCGCCGGGATCAACATCGCCGGGATCGCCCGCATCCTCGAGCTCGAGGCCGACAACCACCGGCTCGCGGCCGACAACCACCGACTCGAGGTCGACAACGCCCAGCTGCGGGAGGATCTGGTCGCCGCCACCACCGGCTGAAACGGACCTGCTTCCGTCCGGCCTCGAGGTCCTCCGACATACTTTTTTCTGTGGCAGATGACAGAGATTTCCGGTTCCGTAGGGTAGAGAGTTCGCGGTTTCCGGGACTATGGTGGGTGCGCACCGTAGGCCGCGCCCACGCGGTGGGCGCGGCGGCGAGACACAGGGAGGTGTGAAGCTGTGCGCCGCGCGAATCGAGACATCTCGCCTGGGTGGGGGCCTCGTGAAGGCCGGGAACCTCTCGGCCCGGCGTCCGACGAGCCGATCCGGTGGCCGGAGCCGAGTCCGCTGCGCATCTGGTGGCGGACGGTGATGAGGCTGGAGGACCGTCATGCCGGCCACTGACGGATCCGACTGGCGCCAGTGGTCGTTCCACTGCACGTGCTGTGACCACTCCTTCCGGGCCGCCGCCCGGACCCAGGCTGCGGCAGAGTCCGCTGCCCGCACCAATGGTTGGACGCTACGTCCGGCTCCCCGCTGCCCGGGATGCCTGACCGCGCTGGCCAGCATCGACGGCAGCGGGTCAACGACTGGGGTCGCTTGATCGACCTAGCGGCCAGGAGTTTCCAGGAGGCCGGCGTGCGTGTGGACATTTCTTCGCCACCTGCCACTCGAAGTTCGAAGGCCGTCCGAGAGACGGAAACAGCACCATCGTGGCCACGTGTTCGGCTACGTCGGCGAGCCCTCGGTCTCCCGGTTGGCCGACCGGCCTCACCGCGCGACCGACACCGCGGGACACCCAGATCGTCGATCTGACCCATGTCGGGTCCCTCGGCATCGCCGTTGACGCCGGCACAGGTGAATCAGCAATCCCCGTAGCATCATCGCCGGATTACGTGGCTTGGCCTGTGGGGCCGATCCGTACAGCGGATCTTGCTGCTGTGCGCGCTCGAATGTCGGCTGGAATACGGTCCGACGCCTACTTGGATGCCCTGGTCGACGATCGTCAAGCAGATCGCAGGGCTGACTGAGACCCGGATGGGCTGGCAGGAACCCGCACCGAGTGCCGGCGGCGTCCGCGGTGGTGGATTCTTGTAGCTGCGGAACGGTGACGGTGGAGACCGAGATTCGGCATGGCCGTGATGATCTGGCATCGACTCGAGCCAGGACTGTGAAAAGGGACATCTTCGCGCGGAATTTCGGGGACAAGTGTCGTGGACGATCTTGAAAATCCCAGGTGGCTCGGGCAAGTGTGCCCGGAACCTACAGGTTGGTTGCCGGGCTTCGGGCTCATTATGCGCGTCAGCAGTTGGTGATTCCAGTTGTTGTGCCTCAGCGGATCTGGGGTCGAAATGGTCTGGCGCCGGCACCGGCTGAGTATCCGGACGCGCCGCTCGACACCTACCCCGACTTCGCGCCCGCCGTCCGCAAGCTGCTCACTGACCTGTGGACCGGTACGGCCACAGCTTTCACCGCGCTTCCACGAGCCCGCGCAGGTACTCGCCGGTGTCCGGGCGCGCGGCTTCGACGGCCCCGACGATCCGTTCGCGGCGATCGTCGGGGAGTGCGGCGAGCGCGCCGACGAACTTCGGGAGTTCGTTCCTCCGGCGCAGGAGCAGCGCATTGAGGAACCCAGGCACCTCCCGCCAGCGTGCGCCGTGGCCGAGTTCCATGATCGCGAGTACGCGGTCGAAGTTGCTCGGGAAGTCCTTCTCGTTCGTCCAGGCGCGATCGACCCGACCGCTCTCGCGGAACGCCTCGGCTGCGGATTTCCAGTCGTCGGGCCAGTCGTCCGGGATCGGATCGAGCACCGGCTTCCTGTTCGTGCCGCCGAGTGCCTCGTGGAGCGGTTCCCACCGCTCGTCGTCCCGGAGCCAGCGGCCGAGCGTTCGGCGCACGAGCGCGCGCTGCGCATCGCCCCAGGTTTCGGTCACCGCGAGGAACGCGCGGCTCCCGTCGTCGCTGCCCGTGACGAACATCGAGCCGGTGCGGATGCTGTCGTGATCCCCGCGCGACTCCAGCCAGTTCGGCAGCACCCGGGCGGTGGCGGCACCGCACGTCGCCGGATCGGCCTGCGAGAGAACGCCGTAGGCGGCCTCGTAGATGCCGTAGTCGTCGAGCGGGTGCAACGACCACAGGATCGCCTCGACGGTTTCCGCCTCGATGGCCGGCCCGTCGAGGGCGTCGAGCATCGCGAGGTACCGATCGACGCCCGCCTGCTGGACGGCGTCCTCCTCGTCGTTGAGCGGCTCCGCCTCGTCCTGGTGGATGCTGCCGCCGAGGCGGATCAGCTCGTCCCGCCACGCCTGATCGCGACCCTCGTCACTCATCTCCGGTCCCCGCGTTCAGCAACCCCGCGATCGCCTGGCGGTCGTACGGCAGGCCGACGCGCATGAACGCCAGACCTGCGTTGCCGACGTTCGTTCCCCACAACCTCTCGTTCGCCACCAGAGCCGCGAGGAACTGTCGCTGAGGCGCGCCGATGTTCTCGGGTGCCGGTGGGTACTCCCCCGGAACGAACTCGACCTCGGGGAACGCGGCACGAAGCAACGGTCCCCAGTCGTTGTCGGCCGTGTACGGGCTCGAAAGCTGTGCTATCGCAACGGCCGCCGGCAGGATCGCGGCGAACGCCGGTTCCCGTCGCAGGAGCGAGTTCAGCAGCGTGAACCGGACGTGCATGGGAAAGCCGCTGGGCTTGCGTTCGAACCACCGGTCGGCCTCCTCCGGCCGGGTCAGCGCACGAACGAGTTCTTCCGTCGCCTGCGCGGAGCGCGGCAGATGCAGGGCGGCGCACGCGCGGATCGCCGGATCGGCGTCGGCGAGCCAGCCGCTGACGTCGGCCCCGACGGTGCCGAGGGCGAGAACCGCCGCGGCTCGGTCGTCACGCTCCGTCGCGTTGTCCGCGAAGGAACGCAGCGCCGCGGCGACCCGGTGCTGATACGGCGCGGTGGAATCGCCGCTCCACCGCGCCAGCGCGCTCACCACCCCAGCCTTGTCGGCGACGGCATCCGATCCCGTCAGCTGAAGCAGCCCCTCCAGGACCGGGTTCGTCTGCTGCCGGAGCGCCGGGATGGCGAGAGTCATGAGGACGCCTGCCACAGGCGACTCCCACGCCTCTTCCGATTCTTCTTCGTCGTCGGACGCAAGGGCCTCGAAGAACTCACGCGCCTCCTCGTCGGAAGGCGGAACCACCTCGCCTTCGTCCGCAAGCAACTCCCCGGCCAGGGTCAGGCTGTCGCCCGCCGCATCGAGGAAATTCACCAGGGCAGGCAGGCGCGCTGCCGCAGTCTCCGGGTCCGCACCGCCACTCCAGAACGAGACAGCCTGTGCAACAACGGCAACCGCGGGCGCCGTTGCCGGGTAGATGGTGCCCTGATGCAGCACCGCACCGTCCAGATGCTCCATCGCCGCCGAGAACGCCGTCCCGTCGGCACCCACCAACGCCTCCAGATGCGCCGGCGTGTCGGTCGCCACGGCATACGCGTGGAAGAGTCGATCCCAGTCGTAGGTTTCGCTCACGGGACGCACTCCTCGGTCCTCACGCCACGCCTGATCGCGGCCCTCGTCACTCATCTCCGGTGCTTTTCCCATCGCTTCCATGCACCGCCGGCTCGGCGAGTGCCGCACGAAGCCGCTCGAACGCCAGCCGGGTCTCCGGCGTCGCGAGGAAGTCGTCCAGCGGCGCCCCGCCCGCCCGGAAGTCCGCCTGCTCGAGCAGCGCGATGCCGAGTGCGGCGATCCGCTCCGACGATCGTTCCTCCAGGTAGGCGGCCCACGTCTCCAACGCGGTGATCGCGCGCAGGAGATCGGTATCCATGTCGCCATCCGACAGGTCGCCCTTGTCGATCTCGACGATCCATGCCCGGAGCTGCTCGGCGGACGCCGTACCCACTCCGTCGGCCGCCGCACCGATCGCTCGTGCTCCGGCGTCCGTCAGCTCCGCTGCCGCTGCCTCCGCCACGCCCTCCGCAGTGAGCAGTTCCCGCGTGACCGCGATCCCGAACTCGGTCTGTGCCGCGGCAGTAGCGCGGATTGCGCACTCACGAACGGAGTTCTCGACTACCTCGTAGCTACTCACCTCGCACCGCCTAGTCGTCCTCACCCTCGGACCGCCAGGCAACTTCGAGTTCTTCGAGCACAGCAGGTGGCATCCCCTCGACCCATCCGTTGGCCTCCGCGTATCCGCGAATGTCGACGTCGTCTCCGGTGACCGCCTCGAACATCACCGGAGGGATCATCCATCCCGGATCGTCGTGTTCGCCTAGCGCTTCGGCTGTCCAGTCCTGGCCGGGGTGCCTCGGATTCCCGGTCGGTGTCGAAAGGTCGTTCGCCGGGTCGAACGACGCGCCACCAGCGGATGCCACCGTGCCGGACACGACACGATCCTGCAGGGCAAGCACATTCGCCCATCCCGCGTGATTGACCGACGGGACGTCGGCCTCGCTGCGGAACCTCTGGTAGTAGCCGGGCTGCGAGTACCAGAACAGGGCGGCCGCGGTGGCACGATCGAGCTTCGGATGCGCGGCCATCCATGCGATCAGTTCCGGCTTGCCGTCGTAGTTCATCGTGAGTGCCGCCACCAGCCACTCGGTCGCGGACGCGCTTTCGAGAAACTCGCGCATCAGGCGCAGCTCCAGCTCGTCGAAATCAACGCTCATAGTTCGCTTCCCCCCATGCGCCGATTGTTGCACCGGTTCCCGGAGCCGTCGATCGCCGGGACCGCGATCCGTCCCGGATCAACTGGGCGGCCTGGATTCCCGTCCCTGGCGGATGGCACGATCCGACCATGACGCAACTGATCAGCCGGTTCGCAGGGCGCCTCGATTTCGGCGACGATTCGGGGGCCGGTGCCGCGCTACCTGCCGGAATAGGCGGATTCGGAGCGGGTGCCTGGTACTGGATTCAGGGCGACGAGTCGCTGAACCAGAGCGAACTCGACAAGGCGGAAGCGGCTCTCCACGACGTGAAGACGTTGGTCGCTGCGGCTTTCGCCGCCTTCGCCGCCGAGCTGACCGATCCCGGGTCGACCACTTCGCTGTTTCGCGAGTTCCATGTCGAGGAGATCCCCGAAGAGATGGTGTGCGACCTGTTCGACGTGGACACCCGTGAGGTGGTCACCGACGAGGTCTTCCTCGGCCATCTGGTCCTGGTCGGCATCGCGATCAGCCCCGCGGCGACGGAACGTGTCCTCGCGCTCGACTTCGCAATCGGCGCCGACAAGCCCACCGACCAGCTCCTTGTCGCCGTGTGGGATCAGGGCGACACCCTGACCGTCCACCACGAGAGCTGAGCCCGACCACTGGGACCTGTCCCACCTTCTTTCGACACGATGGACACCCCATCGGCGATCATTGACGGCATGGGGAACACGAGCTCCCGACAAGGCGACATCGTCCGAGACTCCTACTCGGCCAGATCCCGGGAATACGTGGATCTCTTCGGCTCCATGGCCTCCACGCACCCATCCGATCGGGACCTGGTGAGCAGTTGGGCCGCCACCCTGACGGGTCCTGTGCTGGACGCGGGATGTGGTCCGGGGCAGTGGGCCGGCTTCTTGGCAGAGTGCGGACTGGCGGTGAAAGGAATCGACCTGGTCGCCGAGTTCGTTGAACGGGCTCGCGTGCAGCGTCCAGACCTTCTGTTCGAAGTCGGCAGCATCGACGCACTGGACGCCACGACCGAATCGCTGGGCGGTGTGCTGTCCTGGTACTCGCTCATTCACCACAGTCCGCAGGACATCCAGACTCCGCTCGCGGAGTTCGCGCGTGTGATCAGGCCGGGCGGAGGGTTGTTGGTGGGTTTCTTCGAGGGAGCAACCGTAGAGGCGTTCGACCATGCCGTAACCACAGCCTATCGATGGCCGGTAGCTGACCTCGGCCAGGAGTTGGTCAGGGCCGGCTTCGAGGTGATCGAGACACGTACGAGAATGGACCGCAGGCCTCTCGGTGCAATCACTGCACGCCGGAAGAGCACCCTGTGACAGGCGTTCGCCCGGATGCCCGGGTCATGTATATGACTGGCCGTCAACGTCATCAGCAGTGTCGCGACTCTGAGAGGACCTGCCTCGGTCCGGCGCACCTCGGTGCGGGCACGGCTCCTTGCGGATCCGTGCCCGCGCCGGGGCGTGCGGATGCGAGTCGCACTGCCTGCCGGGTTCAGCTCTGCGAGATCGACCCGAACAGCGACGCGAGGGTGGTGAGATCGAAGCCGAGGATGCTGGAGCCGCTGCCCAGTTCCCCGTTCACATTCGACGTGCTGCAGGAGAGGCCGTCCTCGGACTTCTGTTCACCGGAGCCGCAGTACACGGACCCGACCCCGGCCTGCGTGGCGGCCGAGGCGGCACCGGCCGCGGGCACCAACAGGATTCCGGCGGTGACGAACATCAGACTTGCAGCGAAACGGCGATTCATTGGCATTCTCCTATGTAGTCGCGTTGGGTGCCGACAGTCGGCATCGACTCTCGACTCGCGGACGCTATCGCAGCACTGTGCGGCGCACATGAGAATTCCGAGATTCGCTTCTTCCAACACATCCGGCGGCTCGTCCGAGGTGATGGTCCAGGTCCCCGTGAGTGAGGCACGTCGACGTCGGAACTCCGAGAATCGAAGGCAAGCAGACGGTTCGGTGTCAGCGCCATGGAGACCGCACGATGTCGACCGGATTGTCCGGATCGTTCGGTCATCGGTCATGCACGCGGCCGGACCGCGGCTACAGTCGGCTGTTCCTCTGTGCCCCAGCAGATTCCGTTGCCGACCGGTTCAACGACAGTTGCGTGCTTGCCGGACTCGCTGTGGCGGTTGTGAGTTCCCTGTTCGGCGGCTCCGGCTCCTCCATCCAGGACATGTCTCCTGGCCCGAGGTAGCCGCGTCGGCGTCACCGGGCGTCGGACGTTGATCGGGCCGATGCGGTGTCCCCGGATCTGCACGTATCCGCCCGTTTCGGCAGCAGGAGCGGGGTCGCGAGCAGGAGAACGCCGGAAACGGTGATCGCGGCCAGTGGGCTGGTGAGCGTCGCGAGGACGCCCCAGATTGCCATGAGCGTGGCCTGGGCGAGTTTGCTGCTGACGCTCCACGCGGTGAGGACTCGAGCGGCCCGATCGGCGGGAGTGCGCTGCAGGCGTTCTGTCGCGTTGATGGGGTTGAAGATGCCCATGCAGGTGATCAGCAGGCCCTCGACGACGATCACCGTGAGCAGTCCGGCGATGCCCGGCTGGGTGAGGGCGAGGCCGAGCGGGAAGGTCGAGCGCAGCCAACCGGTGACGATCATGACCCGGTGGCGGCCGTGGCGGGCGACGAGGCGGGTGGAGAGGCGGGCGCCGACGAAGCCGCCGAGCGCCGGGATACCGAACGCGAGACCGTACTGCCATGCAGGGAACTGGTATTCGCCCAGCATCAGCACGGCCAGGAGCGGGACCGCGGCCATGATCAGGCCGCCGACCGTCACGGAGTTGAGGAACAGGCGTCGTAGGACGCGGTCGTGGAGGATGCATCGCCAGCCGACCAGAAGATCGGTGGCACGCATCCCGGTGCACGTGTCGCGGGGCGCGGCGACGTCGTCGCCCCGGATGCGGAGGACGCCGAGCGCGGACAGCAGAAAGCTCAGCGCGTCGACGGCGACGGTGACGACCGGGCCGAGTAGCCCGACGAGCGCACCGCCGAGCGGCGGTCCTGCCGCGGTCGCCACCCAGCTCGTGCCCTCGAATCTTCCGTTCGCGACGAGAAGGTGATCGCCGCGGACGAGGTGTTTCAGGTAGGCGCCGGACGCGGCGGTGAAGGCGATGCTCGCCGTCCCGGAGACGACGGAGACGGCCAGCAGTTGGCCGTAGGTCAGCAGGCCGAGGAAGTACGCGACCGGAATGCTCGCCATCGCGAGGAAGCGGGCCAGGTCAGTCGCGATCATCACCGGCCGCTTGGCCCGATGCTCGACCCACGGCCCGAGCGGCACCGCGACGATCGCCGCGACGGTGAGCCCGGCCGCCTCGAGCAGCGAGACGGCGAACGCGGATGAGTGCAGCACTTGGACGGCGATGAGCGGGAACGCGCCGAAGGCGATCCACGTGCCGTAGGTGCTGACGGCGTAGGCCGACCACAGCCAACCGAAGCTGCGTCCCAACTGCGCGCGCATCCGACTCCTCCACGACAACCGATGTTCGGGTCTGAAATCACAACAGCCGTGTCGGCGCAGGATCAAACAACTGGCTCGCCGGTGATCCACAACGATCGGTTGTGCGCGCCTAGGCTCGTCCCATGGACACCGAGGCAGTGCGATCGTTCGTCCGCGCGGCCGAGCTCGGGCAACTGCGACACGCGGCCGACGAGCTGGGGGTGACGCAGCAGGCCGTGTCCAAGCGGATCGCGACCCTGGAGCGGGAACTCGGGGTCCGCTTGTTCACCCGTACCCCTCGTGGGGTCGAGTTGACGCTGGACGGCCAGGCGTTCCTTCCGCACGCACGGAGCATCGTCACGGGCGTCGACCGTGCCGTCACCGCGATCAGACCGGGCTCGCGGGCCCTCCGGATCGACGTCCTCGGCCTGCGATCCGCTCAGGCCGTTGTCCTGCACGACTATTGGCGGTCACATCCCGAGGTCGACCTCGATGTGGTGACCCTCAAGGTCAACGATCCGCGCCTGGCGGTCGCCGCCGTCGAAGCGGGCGAAATCGACGCCTCGTTCCGTACGGTCACAGATCCGGCTGCGTTGCCGCGCGACGTGCAGATGATCCACGCGTTCGACTCCCCGCTGGAACTCCTCGTCGGCCCGCAGCACCCCCTTGCGTCCGCGCGAACACTGACGCCGCCGCAGCTGCGCCGGCATCGAATCTGGGTGCCGGGTATCGCGCCCCGCAGCGAATGGGCGGAGTTCTACGATCAGCTCGCCACCGAGTTCGACCTCCGAATCGACGCGGCAGGGCCGAACTTCGGCAACGAGGTGCTGCTCGACACCCTCGCGGACTCCGCCGACGTCGCCACCTTCGTCGCCGCGCGCGACCGGTACATCTGGCCGACGAACTACGACCTACGGCGCATTCCGATCGTGAATCCGACTCTCGTGTACCCGATTTCGCTCGTCTTCCCCCGGCCGAATCCACACCCGGGGCTGCGGGCGATCATCGACCACTTCGGAAGCCTGACACCGCTCCCGGCGCCGGTCTGGCGTCCGTCCTGGGTGAACTAGTGGTTGCGGCCTTTGTCGGTCAGGTGCAACGTCTCCCGTCGAGTCGTATGACGGGGAGCCAGGTCGCCAGCGTGCGGCCGAGTGAGCTCACCAGACGCTCGCCGAACACGCACAGTGACTGTTCCCAGGGATGTCCGAAAGTGCCTTCGCCGAGGTCTTCTCGCACGAAGATGTAGTAGTCGCCGTCGGGGTAGACGGGTACTCGCCACTCGCTGTCACGGGTCGCGGCGTGGACGGCCGCGTCGAACCGGTAGCCGGGGTGCTGCCAGTCGAGCACCACGAACGTCGGGTCGTCGGGGAACTCGGTGGCGAAACATCGCAATGCCTCGGCATTGACGGCGTCGAAACGGCTTTCCCAGGCCCCGTCGACGCCGGCAGGTGCAGTGAGGTCGAAGGTCATCGACGGAATCGGTTCGGCAATCGCCGGCCATGTCGATTCGTCGAGGCCGGGGCGGAAGCCGAACCTGCGGGTGAACCTGTCCCAGTGGCGGTCCTGGTCGGCCAGTCCGATCCAGCCGGGTGGCAGCGGGTTGCCGAAGTCGAACGTGTACCTCATGGGGAGCGACGGCCTCCGTGGTTGTTCGGTGGATCCGCATACGGTGCCGCATTCGAAGCGACGGATGCGGGCAACACGCGGAGAGTGGTCGATCTGCTCATCGCGGTGGGGCTGCACCGCCGACCCTCGATGCCGGGTCGGTATGCGGTGCTTGCCGGGGAGGTCGGGTATCGAGGCGGGCGAACTCGATCGGCCCTCTTCCGTGGTGTTCGCGCGAGTGGTGTGCTGGATGTGTCACCGCCCTCCGGCCAGGGCCGGAGTGGAGCATCCAGCTGCCGAGGAAGACACCATGACCACGATCCATCTCCACCAGACGACCACTGCGACGCCCGAGCAGTTCCTTGCCGGCCTCACCGACTTCGGACCGGGCCGCGGGGAACTCTTCGGAAACAGTTCGGACAACTACCTCGAGGTCCATCACCAAGGTCCCCACGACGCCGATGTCACGGAGGGGTCGAGCGGAATCTGGGAACGTCTGCACTACGACTGGGCCGACCCCCATCACGTCGTCATGACGACCACCGACTCCAACCTGTGGGGCGGCGCCTCGGGCCACACCTACACGCTCACGCAGGAGCCCACCGGTGGGACCGACGTGGACGTGGTCGTCGTCCGCGACGGCAAGAACCTCCGGGGGCGACTGCTTGCGGGCGTGCTCGGAATGTTCGGCAGCCGAGTCCTGGGGAAGGAACTCAAGAAGTCTGTCGAGGCCATCGAGGCTCGCAACCAGGGCACGGGTGGGGAGGGCACCCAGGCGTCGGACAAGTGAGTCGAGCGGCCGCTCCAAGATCCGTTCGGGCCGTCCGTACGAGGCCACCTAGTCTGGGCGCATGGCGCAAACAGAGGGCATCACGCTCCCGGAGGTCGTGACGTACGACGGGCTGCCCGGGTCCGCGGGCGGTGCGCATTCGCTTCGCGCCAAGCGTCCCGACGAGGCGTTCCGGCGTCTGCACCGCTTCGTCGAGGCGTGCACCGAACCGGTGTCGTCGTCGTGGGCGTTCGAGATCGCTGCGGGTGGACCGGACCCGGCGACCGAGCAACTGGTCGCGCTCGCCACCGAGCGCTTCGGCGGGCCCCGCCACCGGGCGCGGACCCACACGCAGTGGAACGTTCCTTTCGAATCCGTGGACCTCGCGCTCGACGCCCTCATCGCCGTCGGCCCGGACGCGGTCACCACCCACGGCCGGTCCCTGGCCGCGCTCACCTACAGCACGCCGGTGCGCCTCGTCGACCCGGACGCCGGCGCCCCGTATCCCGACATCACCCCGGCCGCCTGCGGTCGCTTCGCCGTGGACGGCTACGGCCGGCTGCTGGGCGAATCCGGCTTCCGCGCGACCCTCGGCACCGCGGCGTCGTCGCTGTCCCTGTGGCTGAACCTGCCCGCCGACGACCGGCTGTCCCCCGGTGCCCGGCATCTCCAGGGTCATCTCCCGTTCCGGTTGTCGGCGAAGCACTGGCGACTCTGGCGCCCCACCCGGAGCGGCGATTCGTACCGCTCCACCAAGATTCCCTCGCCCCTGCACGACCAGCCCTGACGCCGGTTACTCGAGTGCCTTGCGACGGATCATCTCGTTGATCCAGACAGGCGCGTACGGGGACGTGCAGTTCGGCGGGGTGGGGTAGTCCTCGAGGACTCCGAGACGTTCGCCGATGCCGATCGCACGGGCTCGATGCTCGGGGTGATGGATGCCGATGGTGGCGAGGCATTCGTTCATCGCCCACTGCAGGCGATCCGGTGCGTCCCTCATCTGTGCCTCGACGAGGTCGAGGAGCGCGGCCACGTCGAGTGCGTCGGGGGCCTTCGCCACCCGGTCGCTGGTCAGCGCCCACCCGGCGCTTGCGACCACCGGATCGGGGTCCGCGAACCACGCGGTGCGAAGTTCTTCGACGTGCGGGCTCTTCTTGACGACGTAGCTGATCAGCCAGTCGTGCACCTTGGGGACCCGCGCGTCGCGGAGCATGGCGTCCAACTCCGATGCGGTGTACGCCTTGGGGTGGCTGATCAGGATCGCGACGAGGCGGGCCGCAGCATCCCCGGTCTCCCAGAGCTGACCGGCGAGCTCGGGCCGGGTCTTCAGGCGCTTGGCCACCGCGCGCAGCTTGGTGAGGTTGACGCCGTGCTCGTCGCCGTGGCGTTCGTTCACCGCGCGGATCTTCGGGTCTTCCAGGGCCGCCAGTTCAGCCATCACCTCGCTGACGGTGGCCGGGGGTGTCGAACGAGTCGCCACAACGATCTCCTCTGCTTCACCCGATCATATGGGCCGTGCGCCGCGGAGCGCCTTCGCGCGGGTCGACCGTCACCCGGCCCGGCCGATTCCGCCGTGGCCGCCCGGACAGGCGAGGGTGCATCGGCGGGTAGACGAGCGTGAGGGCCGACAGGAGGGTGAAGTAGCTGCGCAGGACGCGGAAACCGAGGTAGGCCGGCACGTACTTCACGGCACTCGGCCGCCGGACCAGGCAGACGCCGATCGTCACGAACATCGACATCCCGAGCAGGGTTGCCACCACCGGCTGCCACCGCATCGTGGTGAAGGTCGCGTGGAAGAAGAGTTCGGTGACGACGGCGAACAGCAGGAGGGGGCCGAGCATGGCGCGGCGGGCGGCGTTGACCAGCTGGAACGGCAACACGAAAGTCCCTGTCATGGAACGGCGATCGAAGAGGATGGCTCCGTTCCGTGCGGACAGGTGGTAGATGCTGCGGAACCATCGCGTGCGCTGCTCCCTGAGATGGGCGTACGACGCGGGGGTTTCGCTGTGATACACGGCGGCGGGATCGGCGACGCTGCGGTAGCCGGCGGCGGTCAGCCTCATGCAGATGTCGGTGTCCTCGCCGTTCATGCCTTCGACCATGCCGCCGACCTCGATCACCTTCGAACGTCGGTAGACGGTGAACATCCCGGGGACGCCGAGCACCCCCTGGTAGCCGTCGAGCGACACCTGGAAGAAGCCGTGCCGCATGAACACTTCCACGAGGCGGACCTTGTCGATCCACGTCGTCTCCGTCGCAGGCATCGGCATTCCACCCACGGAACCGACTGTCGGGTCGACGAAGTGGGCCATCGCGGTCTGGAGGCAGCCGGGCCCGATGACGGTGTCGGCGTCGATGCGGACGACGAAGTCCTCGGTGATGTGGGCGATGCCCATGTTCAGCGCGATCGCCTTGCCCGGGGTCGGACACTCGAGGACCTCACCGGTGATGTTGATGCAGTCGTCGATCGCCTGTCGGGCAACGGCGTGCGTGGCGTCGGACGACGCATTGTTCACCACGTAGATACGGATTCGGCCGGGGTAGGTGGCCGCGGCCTCGTCCACCGATGCGATGGTTGCACCGATGCTGTGTGCTTCGTTGTGGGCGGGCACGAGGATCGCTGCCGGCGGTTCGAAACCCATTCCGGCAGTGCGGGACCTGTTCAGCTCGCGCGCGCCGAAGAACGCCGTCGAGACGGCGAACAGTTGCTGGACCAGGAACACGCCGGCGCCGACTCCGCCGAGGATCGCCCAGTCCTTCAGGACGCCGACGACGTCGGCGAGAAATCGGAGGGCGACGGCGGTGGCGAGGATCGATCCGGCCAGACAGCCGAACCAGATGACGAAGGCCCGCACGGGCGTACCGGGGTTGGCCGGCATAGGAGTCCGGTCGGGCAGGTGGGCCTGGCGCAGGATGGTGTGCGGGAAGATGGCCAGGGCGGCCAGTCCGGAGATCATCTGCAGTCCGAACGCGGAGATCGAGACGATTCCGGAGTCGTGCAGGATCCACGCGCCGACGTCGACGACGACACAGAACACGGCGAACTTGCCCAGCAGCGATGCCCCGATGAACGCGCGGCGCCACCGGTTCGAGTAGGCGAAGGCCGCGTAGGTGACGAAGAAGACGACGAGGAACATCCGCAGCGGAAAGACCACGTTGCCCTGGCCGTGGGAGAACAGCACGAGGTCGCGGGGTAGATCCGCAAAGCCCGTGTGTATGAGCAGAGTTCGCGCGCACAGCACCAGGATGCCGATCGCGGCGAACGTGACCAGGAACCCGTTGGCGGCACTGGCCGGCCGATCGACGGCGTAGCCCTTCGGTGCGCTGTCGACGGATCGAAAGTGGTCGGAGATCGCTGCGATCTCGGGCGGCGGAGGGGCCGTGGTCATCGCGGCGGGTCTCTGCGAACCGGTGTCGTCGGCGCGATCGTGCCGTCGTCGGCGACCACGAAGCTGCCCTGGGGCGTCACCACCTGTGCCGACTCCCTGCCGAAATCGGGTAGTGGGGTGTTCCCGATGTCGCCCACGTACTCGATCGCGAGGCCCGGCGCCCCGCCGGCGACGGTCGCCGTCTCCACCATCGTGCCGTTGTCGAACGAGGAGAGGTTCAGCATCGCCGCGTCCGGTCCGGCCACGATCCGTCCGTCCCGCATCTGCACCGGGGTCGACACCTCGGGGCTGTCACCCACCAGGATGAACGGCTTTCCCGGAGCCGGCTGGGTGTTCCATCGGAACTCCGGATCGTAGTGAGCCGGAACGAAAGCCGTCAGCGCGGGCGTGACGGCGTTGAGTTGCCCGATCGCGTCCGCTGCACCCGCGTCGGGGATGTACACCGCGAAACCGGCGGCCAGTTGACGGGGCAGTGCGGTGAATCCGGCACCCGGGTCGTCACCCAGTAGCAGAGCCGATTCGCCCCGGAGCTGGATCGGGTAGCTCGTGACACGTACGTTGCAGCCGCCGAGGTCGCGATCGCGCTCGACCGTGAGGGTCAGGGTGTTCTCGAGCAACTGACGCGCCGGAGGCAGCGCGATCGTGACGACACCGGCCGTCGGGTTCAGGCGTTGGCTGCCGACGAGGTTGCCGTTGAGGTCGGCGTTCAGGATCCACGTGAGATCGTCGGGCGATGCGGGCAGTGCCACCTCGACGCGAACCGACTGGGGAATCCGTCCACCCGGCAGATCGGCGAGCGAGTAAGTCGCACGCCACCTACGGGTTTCGGTGATCTGTCCGACCGACATGTCGGCACCCAGCGCCTCGAGCGACACCTGGTCGCCCACCGGCTTCGCCGTGGTGACCGCGCGAGGATCGGCGCCGCCGGAATCGGCCGTGGCCACGGTCGGCTCCAGCAGGAAGGTCGACAGCAGTGCGCCGTCGGGTTCGACGATGCCGGTCACGGGTGTGTCGTCAACGCTGCCGACCACGACCCCCGCACCGCCCTCCTCGTCGGACGCCCATCCGAACTTCTCGGCGAGCTCGTCTGCCGGACCGACGAGGATCGAGTTCCGCGGATCGCTCGCCGGAGGCGCCTCGGCGTAGACAACCTCGTGGCCTTCCCGGGTGAGCGCCATGCCGAGTTGTGCTGCGGTCGTGCGCCACTGGTCGCCGACGTCGGCGAGCGCCACGGTGATCCGCCGGTCCCACGACGCCACCGCATCCCGGACCGTGTGGATCGGCTCTGTGAGTGCCGCCTCGACCACGCTGGTCGGATCGAGATGGATCTGCATGCCCGCCGAGTGGTCGGGGGTACAGATCTCGTCATGCCTGGTTCCCTCGGCGCGCACCTGCACGCGCACCTGGCCGTCACTCGCCAGTTGCTCGGGGACGCCGACGAACGCGTCGAGAGTGCTGTTCCCCGCGGGCAGTTGATCCTTGTAGACCTGCTGGCCGTCCATGCTCACGACGAGGAACACGGTGCTGTCGTCGGCAACCTGGGTGGTGCCGGTCAGATGCAACCGGGTTTCGTCGCGACCGGAATCGGTCGGAAGGGTCACGAGGTAGCTCGTCGACGGTGAGCCGTCGGTCAGCCAGACCCCGTCGGCGTGACCGGAACCCGCCAACGTCTTGGTGAAATGCCGGTCGGGCGGGACGTCGAGGCTGGTGTCGTCGGCGTCCTTCGTGAACCAGGACGGCCGCACGACGACGAAGCTCAGCAACACGACCAGTGCCAGACCCAGAATCCACCAGGCCGACCGTGGGACCGTGCGGCCCTTCTCGCCGGCGAAGTACTCCGCGCGTTCGGGCTCGTCCGGCCCGGGCGCGGGCGATTCGGGCTCGTTCGATCCGTCCTGGTCCTTCATGCAGCGCTCCTCAACCGGCGGCGCGAGGCACGACGTCGCCGGTGTACTCCTCGACCGCGGATCGGCGAGTTTCGTTCCAGTAGGACAGGCACGGAATTCGGTCCCGGTCGATGCGGTCGGCGTACCTCTCCGCGATCTCGACCGATTCCTCGAGCAGCCCTGTCGCGAGCGTCGTCGGTTCCAGACCGAGCCCGAGCAACTGGTCGTTGCGCACACTCAGTCGGTTCTCGTCGGCCTCCGCTCGGGGATTCGACACGTGTTGCACGGTGGCGCCGGTGGTCGTCGCGACGAGGTCGGCGAGATCCGCCACCCGATGCGTCTCGGTGACCTGATTCATCACCCGCACCCGCCCGGACACCTCGGATCCGGACTCGACCGCCAGTCGGATGCAGCGGACGGTGTCCCGGATGTTGATGAACGCCCTGGTCTGCCCGCCCGTCCCGTGGACCGTCAACGGGTACCCGATCGCCGCCTGGACCAGGAAGCGATTCAGCACCGTGCCGTAGTCGCCGTCGTAGTCGAATCGGTTGATCAGGCGGCTGTCGGCGACGGTCTCGTCGGTCTGCGTGCCCCAGACGATGCCCTGGTGCAGATCGGTGATCCGCAGCCCGTCGTTGCGTGAATAGAACTGGAACATCAACTGGTCCAACGACTTCGTCAGGTGGTACACACTTCCTGGCTGCGTGGGATACAGGATGTCCCGCGTGTGTGACCGGCCGTGGCGGTCCGGGTAGCTGACCGTGAGATAGCCCTCGGGCAGATCCACTGGCAGCGACTCGTATCCGTACACCCCCATCGTGCCGAGGTGGACCACGTGGGCGTCCACACCCACCTGCACCAGCGCGGCGAGCAGGTTGTGGGTGGCGTTGAGGTTGTTGTCGACCGTGTACCGCTTGTGCGACGGCGACTTCATCGAGTACGGCGCCGCGCGCTGCTCCGCGAAGTGGACGACGGCGTCCGGCCATTTCGCGGCCAGCAGCGTGGCCAGCCCGTCGTAGTCGTGCGCCAGGTCGAGTTCGACGACACGGATGCGCCGTCCGCTCACCTCGTGCCAGGCCCGCACCCGCTCGTGCAGCGACCGGATGGGGGTGAGCGACTGGACGCCGAGCTCGTCGTCGATACGGCGTCGAACGAGGCTGTCGACGATCGTGACGTCGTGCCCGTGCTTCGAGAGGTGCAGTGCACTGGGCCAACCGCAGAATCCGTCGCCTCCCAGAACCAAGATTCGCATGTCAGGCCCCTTCCGTGGGTCGGACGCACCCCGGTGGAGTTGCAACGCGCGACCACACTTGCAGTCGGTGACCGCCACCGGCCCGAGCGACTCGGTGAGGATCGGATCAGGCGAGCATGGCACCCCCACACGGCCGTCTCCTCACCCTGACCGGATGAAGTTCCCGAACGTGCGTTTCGGAGCCCCGACCCTGACGGCCTCCGTGCGCCGCAGACGTGGCCGTGCCCCGGCGTCCGAGGCGGACTACCGGGGCACGGTGCAAGCCGTCAACAGCGAAAACTGCTGTCGCATCGAAGGATCACTTCGCCCAGGCGAGGATCAGGTAGTGGAGCGCCCACCGCCGCGCGGGCTAGATCCCGGCGCCACCGTCGTCGTGGATCTCGACGTGGTCGTAGCCGACGCCGATGTCGAACCCGCTGTCCGCGGCGAACTCGACGTCGGCGTCGACACTGATCTCCGGGACTCCACCCACGGGGTTCGCACCGAAGTCGAGGTCGAACTCGCCGGCGCCCTGCACTCCCGAGTACCCGGACATCCCGGCGTCCGCCGACTCGATCGACACATCACTCGTGCCCGTCCCCGCGTCCGCGCTGAGGTCGACGGAGTCGTAGCTGCCGTACGACTCGAACTGCCCCTCGGCCCCGAACTGGCCACCGGCATCCACGCTGACCTGTGGAATCCCGTCCTGGTTCGCGACCGAGATGTCCACGCCACCGCTGAACGCGACCCCGCCCCCGATCGAGATCCCACCGTCGAAGGACTGGATCGACACCTCGGCGGATCCCGGGTCAGCGAGCATGTCACTGAGGTCGACAGAGAACGAGTCGACGACAGATCCGGCGGCCGATCCCGCGCCGCCGATCGTGACGGTGACGTCCGAGTCGCTCGGGTTGCCGGTGTTCTGGGGAGCGGGGGTGGTCATGGTTCGTTCGATTCCTTCCGGTCAGGAGAACTGCGCGTCTTGGCAATCACTCGGTGAGATGCCGCGTGCGGCCGGAAAGTTCCCGGTGCAGTCGCGATGAGCGGGCGGGATCGCTCGGCAGCGCGTCGCACGCCACAGCGAGTCTCTGCGCGGGGTGCCGGTGCTCGGCGTTCGGCGTCTTGGTTAGCCTCGTGGGCGGTCGTGGATCGAACGGGGGATCCACGTGGGGTGGGACTACTGGGGGAGATTCGTGGAGTCGTCAGGTGGAACTGTCGCGTCGTCGGCTGCGACGACACCTGCGCCGTCCGCCGCTCCGGCCGGCCTCTCTCTCGACGAGCAGGCAACCGCGGCGTTGTCGTCGGCGGTGTCGATCCTGCGCAAATACAAGTACGACGCGACCGCGGATCTCGCGGAATCCAAGTCCCGGGCCGACACTCAGACCCGCTCGGTGGTGGTGGTCGGGGAAGTCAAGCGCGGCAAGTCGTCGCTGGTGAACGCCCTGATCGGCGAACGTGGGGCCGCCCCGGTGGACGTCGCCTCGTCGACGTCGGCGACGGTGCACTTCGTCCCGGCCACCGACACCCTCCCCGCGGGCGCCGCGGAGTTGCTGATTCCCGGTGGGGTGCAGCGCATCGACCGCGCCGAGTTGGCCGACTGGGTGACGACCAGCGGCCGCCGTGTCACCGACCCGGCAACGGAGGTGCTGCCGACCGGCGCGGTCGTGGCCACCGCCGCGAACCATCTCGGCGGGGCCGTCGTGGTGGACACCCCCGGCGCGGGTGGCCTGGATCCGGCGCACGCGCAGCTCGCCGCCCGCACGGCCGAAACCGCCTGCGTGCTCGTGGTGGTGTGCGATGCGACGACCCCGCTCACGGCGCCGGAGATGGAGTTCGTTCGGGGAGCTTCGGCGACAGTCGATTCCGTCGTGGTCGCGGTGACCAAGACCGACAAGAACCTGCGCCGGTGGCAGCCGATCGCCGCCGAGAACCGTCGCCTGCTGCAGCAGCATCTGCGCAGGCAGGTCCCGGTGATCGGCGTGTCGTCGCTGCGCGCGCTCGCCGCCGCCGACCACACGGATCCGGGCCGCCGGCAGGCCGGGGACCAGTCCTCGGGAATCGCGCAGCTTCGGGCCGAGATCCGGACGCGGCTCGACCTCGGTGCCGCGCTACCGGCCGTGGACGGCCTGCGCACCGCGCTCGAGGGACTGCGGAAGATCAACGCGAAGAACACGAGCGACATTGCGATCGCTCAGGATTCGGGCGCGACCCTGCCGGAGCTGGCCGCCGAACGCGACCGACTGCAGGAGCTGAAGGATCACTCCGGGCAGTGGGAGCAGTACCTCGGCCGCGATCTGACCCTCGCTCGGCAGGCCGCGCTCGCTGTACTCGACGAGCGGCTCGAGGAGATCAAGACGCGGTGGACGACGACGATCAACAAGTCCGGGATGACGGTGCTGCGCAAGAATCCGCAGCATTTCACCGCGCAGATCGAGAAGGACTTGCAGGCGGCGATGACCGCGTCGGTGCAGGTGTTCCTCGACGGTGTCGGGGCGATCGTGCTGCGGCTGTTCGACTCCGAGGTCGTGTGGGCCGAGATCGAGCAGCAGGTGCTCGCGTCATTGGATCCACGGCTGACCACCGGTGAGGTGGCCAGCAAGCGCCACGGGCTGCTGGATCCGTCGATTCTGACGATGGGCATGATCGGCACCAGCATGCTCGGCGCCCTGATCGGTGTCGGTGCCGTCGCAGGCGTCGTCTGGGTCGGTGTGAACCTCGGATACAAGGCGATGCGCAGCGGAAAGTCGAACCTACTCACCTGGCTGCGCGAAACCCTCGCTACCGCACGCTCTTCGACGGCCCGGATGCTCGAGGCGACACTGTCGACGAGTCGGCCCGAGGTCGTGATCCGCTACCGCGAGCACGTGCGCTCGACGATGGAGCAGGTCCAGGCGCAGATCGCCGAAGCGAAAGAGGCTGCACGCCTGGATGCCGCGACCCGGGAGGCGACCGTGACGAGGCTGTCGAAGAACCAGCGGGTGATCACCGCCAAGTGCCAGGAGATCGAGAACGTCATCGCCCGACTGACCGCGGCCGCGCAGGTCCCGGCCGCCGGAGGGGTGGCGTGATGGTGCACCCGGCACAGGCACAGACGGTGCTGGATCCGGTACGCGCGGTGCTCGACCGCAGCCTGCACGCGCTCGCTGCCCTGGGCGGGGATCTGGTGGCGCACGCGAACCGGATCGGCCAGACCCTGTGGTCCCCGCCGCGGGTGGTGATCGTCGGGCGCCTGAAGGCCGGCAAGTCCACCCTGGTGAACGCCCTGATCGGGGCACCGGTCGCCGAGACCGCGGCGCTCGAGGCCACCAACGTCGTCGCGATCTATCAGGACGGGGCGCCGTCACGCATCGAGGTCGTCGGCCTCGACGGGCAACGCACGCAGCGTCCGATCGAACGCGGCCACGCCACCGACCTCGGCCGGCCCGCCACCGAAATCGCCTACGTACATCGCTTTCTGCCGTCGGCCGCGATCCGCGACCTCGCGTTGATCGACACCCCCGGACTGGCCACGCTGACCGTCGAGAACGACGCCGCCACCCGGCGGGCGCTGATCGACGGGTTCGAGCAGACCCGCAGCGCCTCCGTCGACGCCGACGCGGCGGTGTTCCTGTTCGATTCGGTTCCCCGCGCCGACGAGATCGCGTTCCTGCGCCAGCTCGGATTCACACCCCTCAACACCCTCGGTGTGCTCTCGCGGGCGGACGGGTTCGGGGAAGGTGCTCTGGGGCAGCGTGATCCGCTCGAGCACGCCCACGAGTACGCGCAGGTGTTGGCCAGGGCACTCGCAGGCACCGTCCTGACCGTGCTGCCGGTCGCCGGGCTGCTGGCCGAGACCAGCCACACCGGCCGGCTCACCGAGGCCGACGCCCGCGCCGTCGCCGCGCTGGCCGGTCTGGATCCGTTCGATCTGATCGACCTCGTCGACTCCGATGATCCGGCGCCGCTGTCCTCGGAGGTGCGGGACCGGCTGCTGGACCTGGTCGGTGAGTACGGGCTGATCCGTGGCCGTGACGCCGCCACCGGCGGTGCGCACGCGCTCAACCAGTGGCTCTCCCACGCCTCCGGGACCGCCAGGTTGCAGCAGGTGCTCCACCGGACGTTGGGGCGGTTCGCCGCCATCCACCGGGCCGGCCGCATCCTCCACGAGCTGGAACAACTTGCCTACACCCACCCGCAGCGCGACCAGATTCGGCAGATCGTCCACGGTGTGCGCTCGGAGCACGTGATGGACGACGTCGTGCTGTTCGGGTGCCTGCGCGGCATGCTCGCCGCCGACCCCGACTCCCCCGTCGTCGACGAACTCACCCGAATCCTGCTCGGCACGTGCGACGCCGAACGGGTCGGACTTCCGCCCACTGCGGACCGGCCGCAGGTGCAGGCCGCGATCGGTGAGCGGCTGGTGTGGGTGCAGCGGCAGTCGATCTCCACGATGTCCGCGGCCGAGGACGCCGCACTGACCGCGCTGCTGGCCACCTACACGATGATGGCCCGCCGCTGATGAGAGTCGGAATTCCCTACGGCCCTATGTTGCGCGGGTCGGGGCGAGGTGGGCGATCAGCTGCTTGCGTGCCCGGTTGATGCGGGTCTTGACCGTCGCGACGGGGACACCTTGATGCTCGGCGATGTCGGCGTAAGGCAGTTCGGCGAACTCGCGCAACACGATTGCGACGCGGAAGTCCTCGGGCAGTTCGGCGAGCGCACGCCGGACGGCGTCGACGTCGGCGACCCGGTCCGCGGTCAGCGGTGCCGGGTCCTCGAGTTCGATCATGTCGGGATCGGCGGCGAGGGCGTCCTTGCGCTTACGCACCACCGCGAGGGCTGCGTTGGCGGCGATTCGATACAACCAGGTCGACACCTTCGCCTCGCCACGGAACTTGTGGAGGTTCTGCCACGCGGACGTGAGGGCGTCCTGGACGGCCTCCTCGGCGTCCTCACGGTTGCCGGTGACGCGGAAACAGATCGACCAGAGGCGGTGACGGTAGCGTCCGACCAGTTCCGCGAACGCAGTGCCGTCCCCCTCCCGGCACGCTGCCAGCAACTCACCATCAGTCACTTCTGGATCCCCCCCGGATCTTTCGGTCGGCCCGATCAGCCGCCGGGAAGTGTAGCGGGAGTCCGGTGAAGGCTCCCCGCCCAGGTCCGGGCCGGGCGCCCGCACGGCGTCATCGGGCTCGGTCAGATGCCGCCGTCGTCGAGGTCGATTCCGTCACCGTCATCCGGGCAGCCCGAGATGAACGCGTCGTCGTCGAGTCCGCCGTGGTGGTCGGTGTCGTGACCGTCGTGGTGGACGGACGGGTCGTCGTCCAGCAGGCTCGTCAGGTCATCGTCGCCGTCGAACTCGTCCGGGGTCGAGTCGTCCATCTCCGGTACCAGCGCGGTGTCGACCTCGGGTGTCGAAGGGTCGACGGCGTGCCTCACCGCCGAGGCCCACACGTCGTCGGGGACCTGGTCGAGGGCGTCGTCGACCGACAGGCCGAGGGCCTGCCACAGGCTCGCGTCCGGGTCCGTCATCGCGATACCGCCTCTCGTTCGGACAAAAGTCGCCTACCGGTTTGGATGCCGTCGACGATCGAAAAGTTCCCGGCCAATTCTGACGTGTCCGGCCTCTCGGCGACAGTTCACGCCCCGATCAGGTCGACCATCGCCCACGGGCGCGGCTGCAACGCCATCGCCGTCTCGTCCACCGCGGCCGGGGTGGCCAGGTCCGGGTCGGTGTCGTCGGCGACGAGCATCTTGTTGTCCGAGTCGGTCCAGGCGTCCTCGAACTGCGCGATCGGCACCTCGCTCTGGTTGCCGTCGGGGTTGCCGGGATCGGAGAGGATCACCACGCCGCGGTCGGTGTCGATGCCGGCGACGACGAGGGCATGGTCGGGGGTGTCGTCCTCGACGGCCTCTCCGCCAGGGGTCCAGATCTCCCCGGAATCGACCATCGCGATGACCCCGTAACCGGCGTCGAGCTTCGCCGCCAGATCGTCCATGCTGCTCATCTCGATGTGACACGGAACGCCCTGGTCCTCGAGCAGCACCTCCAGCGACGCCATGGTCATGCCGCTCGTCGGGTCCCCGTCGATGAACAGGCCCAGTTCGAGGGCCCGGTCGACGAGCTGCTGCGGGTCGGAGATGTCCAGGCCGGTGTACTCGGAGACGACTTGCGCGGCCGACGACGGCCCGCAGTATCCGTCCACTTCCTGGAAGAACCAGTCCTGCGTCCACGCGCCCGCGTTGCCGTGGGTGCCGCCGTCCGATTCCGCGTCCGGCACCACGATCGTGTCGTCGGTATCGACCGCGGGATCGGTGGGTTCGTCGAGCTCCGGCACCGACACGGCCGGATCCACCGGATCTGCCGCGGGCGGGGCCGCGGGGGTCGGGGCGCCGTCGACCTCGACGCCGAAGTCGGTGTCCGCCGGCTGCGCTTGCGGGTCGTGGAGCAGCGGATCCCCGATCTCCAGCCCGACGTCGAGCGGGTCGGTCGAGTCGTTGCCGGCGGGGGTGATCAGCTCGTCGCCGATGCTCACGCCGTAGGTGTCGTCCATGAGGGGCTCTCTCGTCTCGCGTCGGTCGCGGGCCAGGTCAGAGGAGGTCGGCGGCGTCCGGGACCGCGTTGAAGTCTCCGGTCTGGCCGGCGTCGGTGAGGAATTCGTCGGCGAGGCCGTCGCCGTCGGTGTCGATGCCCATGTAGTCGATGACCCCGTCGCCGTTGGTGTCCAGGGCGACGGCATCGATGACGCCGTCATGGTCGGTGTCCATGTCGATCTCGTCGAGCTTGCCGTCGTTGTCGAAATCGAACGCGACCGAGTCGGTGCGGCCGTCGCCGTCGATGTCCATCTCGCCCCGGTCGACGACGCCGTCGTAGTTGGTGTCCCGGTCGATCGCATTGAACTTGCCCGCGCCGCCGATGTACTCGATGACGTCGATCTGGCCGTCGCCGTTGGTGTCGTGGTTGATCTGGTCCACGACCCCGTCGCCGTCGAGGTCGATCATCGTGGAGTCGACGATCCCGTCGCCGTCGATGTCGCGGGCCGAGGTGTAGTTGCCCGGAGCCACAGCGGGATCGGCCGGTGCGGCGGACGGGTCGACGAACGACGCCGTCTCCGGGTCCCCGGTGACGACCGGGTTCGCGCCGCTGTCGACACCCGGCACGGCCGGATCCGGCGCGACTGCAGTCGGCGCCGGCTCATCGGCGGGCTGGGGCGGGCCGTCGTACAGGTCGTCGATCTTCTTCTCGACCTCGTCCAGACGCGGATAGTCGTCGATGTTCTCCGGGTTGCTCATCTCGTTCTCCTCACCGAGCGGAGGACCGTTTCCTCCGTGTCCATCAGTCAGATGCGACCGGACGCGGAAAGGTTCCCGACGATTTCCGAGGATGCCGCCGACTGCCCGGATGCCTGGGCGGATGCCGGGAATCGCGGGGACGAGGCCGTATCGACAGCCCCCGCGAAGTGTGGCTACGGTACGGATGACGGCTGTTGACGAGGCGGCCGCGTGGACGAGATCGCCGTCGCCGCCGGAAAAGAGCGATCATGTTCGGTCGGACCTCCGAGCATCTGTCTCTCGGCGTCGCCGCGGCGAGGATTGTCCGTTCCGTCGGGGTGACCGCCCTGCTGTTGTCGCGCCGGCGGATCCGTCGTCGATCCGAGTGGGTCGACGAGTGTCTCGCGTTCGACGACGGGCGTGGCCGGGTCTACCGGGACACGGCGGCGGTGCGACCGCCGACCGTCGACCCGTGCGTGCTGGTGGTCGAATTCCGTCTGCGCGGGGTCCACGGTCGGGCACACACCTTGTTCCGGTGGGAGAGCCTCCTCAACACCCCGATGTTCGCGGGGTTTCCCGGATTCGTCTCGAAGCTGTGGGTTGCCCACGACGAGCACGAGATCTATCGCGGCGTGTACGAGTGGGACGGGCCGGAGCGCGCGGAGGCGTATGTGCGCGCACTGTGGTGGCTGCTGGCGCCGGTGAGCGTGCGCGGGTCGATCCGCCATCACGTGGTACCGGGGCTGCGCCGGGCCGAGTGGCTTGCCGAGCGTGGACATCGGCCGGATTCGGAGACGGTCGTATTCGACGGTTCCGGAGCGAAATCCGTGGGCGTCGCGCGGACGGTGGTCGAGTCGGTGGGCGCGGCCGTTCTGATCGCGTTCCATCTGCTCGCGCGGCCGCTCCGCGGCCGGCGGACCACCTGGGGGGCGACGGCCGAGGAGGCTGCAGTCACCCTTCCGGGCGATGATCTGGTCCCCGATGCGGACTGGGGCTCCACGCACGCGATCACCGTCGCAGCACCGCCGGAGCGGTTGTGGCCGTGGATCGTTCAGATAGGTCAGGGTCGCGGTGGGTTCTACAGCTACGTCGGTCTCGAGAACCTCGTCGGGTGCCGCATCGAGAACGCGACCGAGGTGCTCGACCGGTTCCAGGATCTCGCGGTAGGTGACCCGGTGTCGCTGCACCCGAAGGCGCCGCCGTTGACGGTCGCCGCGCTCGACCCACCGCATCATCTGGTGCTGCTCGGTTCGGCACCCGACAGCGCGAACGCGTCGCTGTGGGCGTTCCACCTGCTCGACGACGGTCACGGCGGCACTCGCCTGATCGAGCGGGGACGCAACGCGCACGGCGGCGACTGGAAGGACGTCCTCTCCTTCGGTCCGGCGCTGCTCGAACCGATCAGCTTCGTTATGAGCCGCAAGATGCTTCGCGCGCTCCGCGCGCTGGTCGAGTCGGCGTAGCCCCGGACGGAAGCAGATTCCCGTCGAATCCGTCCCGCAGTATTGCCACGGCGATATGTAGTACATATGCTACAAACCATAGAAGATCCATGACCGGGGAGGGTTCATGAGTTCCAGAAGTGGGGTTGTGCTCGACGTCGACGGTTTGCGGATGCGATACGGCGACAACGACGTTCTGCGCGACGTGACGTTCCAGGCTCGGCGCGGCGAGGTGCTGGTCATGCTCGGCCCGAACGGCGCCGGCAAGACCACCACCATCGAAATCCTGGAGGGCTTCCGCGCCCGCTCGGCGGGCGGCGTCGCGGTACTGGGTGCCGATCCCGAACACGGGGACGAGCACTGGCGTGCTCGGGTCGGAGTGGTCCTGCAGTCCTGGCGCGACCACGCCAAGTGGCGCGTGCGGGACCTGCTCGACCATCTCGCGACGTTCTATCGACCGTACTGCGCCGATCGCGACAAAATTCCTTGGGATACAGGCGAACTGATCGAGCTCGTCGGACTCTCCGAACAGGCGGGTGCCAAGATCGCCACGCTGTCGGGTGGTCAGCGTCGTCGACTGGACGTGGCGATCGGCATCGTCGGTCGGCCGGACGTGCTGTTCATGGACGAACCCACTGCGGGCTTCGATCCCGCGGCCCGGCGGGACTTCCACGACCTCGTGCACCGGTTGGCCGACCTCGAGGACACGACGGTGCTGCTCACCACCCACGACCTGGACGAGGCGGAGAAGATCGCCGACCGGATCCTGATCCTGGCCGGCGGCCGCATCATCGCCGACGGGTCGCCGGACGAGTTGTCTCGCGCGATCGCCGGCGAGGCCGAGGTGCGGTGGACCGTCGACGACCAGCGCTTCGTGCACACCACCACCGAGTCGACCAAGTTCGTCCACGAATTGTTCAAGCAGCACGGCGATTCCATCGGGGACCTGGAGGTGCGCCGCGCCTCGCTGGAAGACACCTACATGGCGCTGGTCCGTCGCCACGAATCCGGCGACGTCGGGTCCGGGACGCTCACTCTCGCGGAGGTCACACGATGAATCCCACTGCTACCGCCGTCCGGGCCGGCTTCTCCCGGGGCTGGATCGAGCTTCGTCAACTGTTCACCGCCGGCCCCGACCTGATCGGGCAGTTCATGACCCCGGTCATCTCGCTCGTCGTGCTCTACCTGCTGCGCAACAAGCAGTACGCGGGCAGTGATCTCTCGATCTCCGAACTCGCGCTGCCCGGCCTGATCGGCTCGATCATCGTGTTCAACGGCCTGTTCGCGATCACCAATGTGCTGGTGCTCGACCGTGAGGACGGCACGCTGCTGCGGGCAAAGACGGTGCCGGGGGGCATGATCGGCTATTTCGTCGGCAAGGTCGTCTCGGCTGCCGGATCCGTCGTCGTGCAGGTGGCGGTCGTGCTGGCGGTCGGCATGCTGGTCATCGGTGGGTCGTCGCTGGACGGGGCCGGTGCGTGGGTGACGTTCGTCTGGGTGCTGGCGCTCAGTCTGCTGGCGGCCCTGCCCGCCGGTGCGATCCTCGGCGCCGTTCTCGACGGTCCGCGGGCCACCTTCCTGCTCACGATGCCGCTGATGGCACTCGTCGCGATCTCGGGCATCTTCTACCCGATCACGGCACTGCCGGGATGGCTGCAGGGCGTCGCGCAGGCGTTCCCGATCTACTGGAGCGGCCTTGGCATGCGCTCGGCCCTGCTGCCGTCGGACGCGGTGGCGGTCGAGATCGGCGAGTCCTGGCGGCACGTCGAGACCGCGGCGGTGCTCGGTGCCTGGGCGGTCGCGGGACTGCTGATCGCGCCGGTAGTGTTGCGGCGCATGGCGCGTCACGAATCAGGATCGAGTATGGCTGCACGACGGGAGAAGGCGATGCAGCGTGCCTTCTGAGGTCATCTACAACCGCATCGCGATGCTGCGCGCCGAGCGGGGCGTCTCGCGGCGGGAGTTGGCCGAGGCGCTGGGCGTCCACTATCAGACCGTCGGGTACCTCGAACGCGGGGAGTACAGCCCGAGCCTGCACCTGGCGTTGCGGATCGCCGAGTATTTCGAGGTCGCGGTGGAGGTCGTGTTCTCCACCGAGCCGTTCCCCCGACTGGGCTCGAACGCCGAGACGGCGTGAGTGGTCGCCGGCTGGGCGCGCACACCGCGACGGTTGGTCGGACGTGTCACCGTTCCGAACAGTCGATGCAGGTGCGCGTCGCGGGTAGCGCGTCCAGCCGGGCGTCCGCGATCGCGTCTCCGCAGTGGACACAGACGCCGTAGGTGCCGTCCTCCAGGCGTCGCAGGGCGGCGTCCAACTCCTCGACCTCGCGTCTGGCGGCGGTCAACAGGGCCGAGACCTGCGCGCGTTCGAAGGCGATGGTCGACCCTTCCGGATCGTGCTCGTCGTCGTCGGTCGTCAACTCGGAACCCTCGACGATCTCGCGGAAACGCCGGACCAGGGTGTCGATGCGGCGCTCGGTGTCGGCCCGTTCCCGGGTGATGCGCGAGTGGTGATCGTGGGTGTCCATATCCGCATCAACCACGGCGGTGCCGTCGTCCTTCCGAGCGCGACCGGGCGGTCGCGCGGACCGAACTGATGCACGTCACGCTCACCGAACCGGCGCCCGAAAAAAATTCCCGGCGGTTGTCGATCCGGCGTCTTCCCGTTCGACGTCCTGGATGAGAGGGTCGATTCGCGACCCGGGACGAAGGAGTGAACACATGAAGTACATGCTGATCATGCGCGCCACCGACGAGGCCGTCGAGGCATACAAGGATGTCCCGTTCGAGCAGGTCATCGAGCAGATGGGCCGGTTCAACGAAGACCTGATGAAGGCGGGTGTCCTGCTGGCCGGCGAGGGCCTCTCGGACGCGGAGGAGGGCTTCGTCGTCGACTTCTCCGGTGAGACCCCGCTGGTCACGGACGGCCCCTACGGGGAGACGAAGGAACTGTTCAACGGCTTCTGGATCCTCGAGGTCGCGTCGAAGGAGGAGGCGGCCGAGTGGGCCAAGCGGGTGCCGCTGGGTCCGGGCGCGAAGATCGAGGTGCGCCGGGTGACCGGTGTCGAGGACTTCCCGCAGGACAACGAGTGGATCCAGAAGGAAGAGGGCTGGCG
This sequence comes from Prescottella agglutinans, assembly GCF_004011865.1. Classification (GTDB taxonomy): domain Bacteria; phylum Actinomycetota; class Actinomycetes; order Mycobacteriales; family Mycobacteriaceae; genus Prescottella; species Prescottella agglutinans. Next base: position 35,282 of record NZ_RKLP01000013.1, read on the forward strand.
CGAGGAGCTCGAGGGCCGCAAGGCGTGAGCGTATGAGCGATTCGCGGACGGAGCGCCACGCGGACCCGGTGGAGTCCGCGCGGCGCTCCGTCGCGGCGGTGTGGCGCATCGAATCGGCGCGCATCGTCGCGACGCTCACCCGGGCGGTGGGCGACTTCGGGCTCGCCGAGGACCTGGCGCAGGAGGCGCTGGCCGACGCGCTCGCCCAGTGGCCCGAGACGGGCGTCCCGGCGAACCCGGGCGCCTGGCTGACGACGGTCGCGAAACGCAAGGCGATCGACGGCTGGCGACGGCAGGAGCGCTACGACGAGCGCCTCGCGGCCATCGCCCGCGACCTCGAGGCCGACGAATCACATTCCGTCCCCGACGAACTGCCCTGGGACCCGGACCGCATCGACGACGACGTGCTCCGGTTGGTGTTCGTCGCGTGCCACCCGGTGCTCTCGCGGGAGGCGCGGGTGGCGCTGACGCTGAAGGCGGTCGGTGGCCTGTCGAGCGAGGAGATCGCGCGGGCGTTCCTGGTCCCCACGGCCACCGTGCAGCAGCGGATCGTGCGGGCGAAGAAGACCCTGTCCGCGGCCGGGGTGCCGTTCGCGGTGCCCGAGCGCGCCGAGTTCGGGGACCGGCTGGGCGCGGTCCTGGGCGTGCTGTACCTCGTGTTCAACGAGGGGCACGCGGCGAGCGCCGGCGACGAGTGGATGCGGCCGGACCTGGGCCGCGAGGCGCTGCGGCTCGGCCGCAGCTTGGCCGAACTGGTGCCCGACCAACCCGAGGTGCACGGCCTGGTCGCGCTGATGGAGCTCACGGCGGCGCGCTTCCCGGCGCGCGTCGACGCGAACGGTGACCCGGTGCTGCTCGCCGACCAGGACCGCCGCCGGTGGGACCGCGGCGCCATCGTGCGCGGCCGCGCCGCCCTGGCCCGCGCCGACGCCCTCGGCCGCGGGCGCGGCGCCTACGGGTTGCAGGCGGCGATCGCGGAATGTCATGCGCTCGCGGCGTCCGTCGACGACACCGACTGGGACCGGATCGTGCTGCTGTACGAGGCGCTGGGTCGACTCGCGCCGTCGCCGGTCGTCGACCTCAACCGCGCGGTGGCCGTGGCGATGGCCACCGGACCCGACGCGGCACTCGAGATCGTCGACGGTCTGGTCGCGGACGGGCGACTTGCCGGCTACCGGCTGCTGCCCGCCACCCGTGCCGAACTGCTGGTGCGCGCCGGCCGGCCGGCGGAGGCACGCGCCGAGTTCGAGGCGGCGGCACGGCTGACCGGCAACGAGCGGGAACGAAAGAACCTGTTGGACAGGGCCGCGGCGGCGCATCCCGGCGAATAGGACAGCGCCGGTGTCGATTTCGTATCGAGCGGAGCAAGCTTCGCCCGGCGGGTTCCGATCCGCGCGATGCTGGGGTGTCGGGGCGTGCGCGCGGTGGGGCGATCACGGATCCGGCGCAGTCGGGCCCAGGAGATCGCCATGGTCACATACGCAAGCCGTCCGCTGGTTCTGATCCGCGGATTCGGCGGCCTCGACGTCGCGGACGAGAGAAGCAGTGCCTACCAGGGTTTCAACGACGGCACCGTGTACGAGAAGAAGCGCGGCGACAACTACATCTACGAGGGATTCGTCCTGCGCGCGTTGAAATCCGACAGGTATCGCTATTCCGACGCGACGAACGTGATCGGCTACTACAAGGCTCCGGTCGAGGCCCCGGACGAGCACGACGGGTTCGACGCGGGCGACGTCAGCGGCACGGTGGCCATCGATCCGGGGACGGCGGCCCGCGTGCTGGCCGGCGCCCCGCCCAGCACGATCTGGGTGTACCGGTACTACGACCTCGAGCCGCGCTCCCTCGCCCGGTACGGCGCCGGCCTGGTGCGGTTGTTCGACCTGATCGAGATCGGAATGAAGAAGAACGGCATCACCTTCAGCGGAATCGACGTGGTGGCGCACAGCATGGGCGGGCTTGTGGTGCGCGAGGCGCTGCTGGCGCTCGAACGGCGGCAACCGAACTCGGCACAGGACCTGATCCACCGGATCGTCACCCTGGGCACACCGCATCGGGGCATCGCCTTCCAACGCATCCCGCGGTGGATCCTCGACGCCCTCCCGTTGGCGCAGGACGCGTCCGACGAGTTGGCCTCGTTCTCGCCGTCCAGCACGCGGTTCCTGGAGATCGAGAAGGCATTTCCGGTCGATCGGATCCTCACCGTGGTGGGCACGAACTACCGGGCATACGGCGCGACGGCGGCGTCGTTCGCCAACCGGTTGTCGAATCTGTTCGACGGCGGCACGCTGGAGACGAACCGAAGCGACGGCCTCGTCAAACAGTCTGCGGCGCAACTACCCGGCGCTCCGAGAGCATTCGTGCACAAGTGTCACGGAGGCGTGGACTCGCTGGTGACCGCGCGCGAGTCCTACGAGATCGCCATGCGCTTCTTCCACGGCACCCATCGGGTCCGGCTGTGGCTCGACCGGGCCGACATCACGCGGGGCGGCGACTGGTTCGGCAGGAGCGAGTTCTACCTCGGCGTGTCGATCAAGCCGCGCTATGTGGACTTCGAATTGTTCCACCAGAGCAGCGAGGCGGAGAACTGCTACGGACCGTGCCGAAGGGAGGACCTCGCCGACACTCTGCCGGACCTCGAGCAGGAACTCCGAAAGCCGCTGGCGGCGACCGGTGACGACACGACGGGGTGGGCGGGACCGGAGCGGCTGCTCTGGGAGGGGTGGGTCGACGCCGGCGACAAGGTGGAGGAGTCGGCGCCCGGGCTGGTGTTCCGACTCGACCTGTACGTCGGTGAGCGCGACACCCGCGGAATCGGCTTCTCCGACAACCTGATCTTCGGCAAGCAGTACTACGCGCAGGTGTTCCCCCAGCCGGGCGGCCCGAGGATGTTCCTGCACACCTCGGAGAGGTACCTGGGCGGGTCGGGCCTGGACTCCCCCGACGAGATCGACCGGATCGCGACCGACGACCCCCGCGACGACGTGCAGCGCGCCCGGCGGACCGCTCGGGGACACTGGACCTTCGACGTCGGCGGCACCGGGTTCGCCGGCACCGTCAGGTTGGCGATCGACGCCGTGTGACGCTCAGCTGGCGTCGTCGAGCAGGCCGAGGCGCCGGAGGTCGGCGACGTACTTGTCGACCAACGGAGACGTCAGGTGGGGCACGTCCGACGTCTCGCCGATCCCGGCGGATCGCACTGCGGCACGGAATCTCTCGGTGGACATCCGCCCTCCCGAGGTCGGCGGTGCCGGCTCGGCGTACGCGTCCAGCAGCGGGAGGACGGAGTGCCGCCGCTGCTTGTCCGGCAGCGATTCGATCGCCGACCGGAATCGGCGCAGCCATTCGCCGTAGTCGTCGATCCGCTCGATGTCGTGCCCCGACTCGATCAGCCAGTCGACGAACCGGTCCAGCGAGATGTCGTCGTCGTGCGTGTTGAGCACGTTGTAGGTGTGGTAGCCGGTGGTGGCGTCGGCGCCGAGCGTGGTGACGGCCTCGGCGGTGAAGTCGGCGGGCAGCCCGTCGTAGTGGGCCCGCTGCCGGTGGCCGTTGACATCGAGTCGGTAGAACGAGCGCGGCGCGAGGCCGGTCGCCACGATGCTCAACAGGAGGCGGGTGAACATATCGGGCACGTTGAGCTGGCCGACGTAGTGGGTGTGCGCGAGAATCATGTCGGACCGGAACACCACCACGGGGAGCCCGCAGAGGTCGTGTGCGTCGCGCAGCAGTACCTCACCCGCCCATTTACTGGTCGCGTAGCCGTTGGCGTACGAATCATCGAGCGGCCGAACCGGACTCGCTCGACGCACGTCGTCGTCCTCGGTCATCGAGCCGCCTCCGGGCAGGGCCGCCACCGCGACGGTGGAGATGTAGTCGACGCGCTTGAGTCTCGTCGAGAGGGCCAGCTTCACGATCTCCGCGGTCCCGACCACGTTGGGGCCGAACAGCTGGCGGTAGGGCAGCACGTGGTTCACCAGCGCCGCGCAATGCACGATCAGGTCCACCGACCGTGCGAGGCGGTCCCAGGTGGAGCCGTCGAGGCCCAGATCGGCCTCGGCCAGGTCCCCCGCCAGTACCTCGAGATGGCGGTCGGCGAGCGCGCGGAAATGCTCCGACAGTTCGGCGTCGCCGCTGTCGATAGCGTTCTCGATCCGCCGGCGGGCCTCTTCCGCGTCGGCGCCGCGCGCGATGCAGATGAGCGTGCCACCGCTGCGCGCGAGGCGCTCGAGCCACGCCAGGCACAGGAAGCGGCCGAGGTACCCGTTGGCGCCGGTCATGAGGACGGTCCGCGCGGTGGCGGTCGGTGCCGGTAGGGCGGGCGCGGCGGCCAGCGTCGCGGTGTCGATGAACTTGCCGAGTTCGAGGTCCTCTGCGCGGGCCAGTTCGGCGTCGCGGCCGTGGACGGATGCGAACGTGGGGCGTGTGGATGTCGAACGGCGTTCGCGATCAACGTAATTCGAGATGGTTGTCAGATTCGCGGTGGGGCCGACGATGGTCTGTACCGGTACGTCCACCTGGAACACCTGACCGAGCAGGGTCGCGAACGAGAACGCGGACAGGGAATCCCCGCCCAGGTCGGCGAATCGAACGTCGTCGGGCAGTTCCGGCGACATGGGTAGCCCGAGCGTGACCGCGGCGGCCCGGCGGACCGTCGCGAGGGTGGGGACGGCCGCGGCGTCGGCCCGCAGTCGGTCCAGATCGGCGTCCTGCCCCTCGGCGATCTCGGTGTACATGCGTTCGAGACGCTCCCCGTAGCGGGCCTTCAGCGCCGGCCGCAGCAGCTTGCCGACACCCGAGAGCAGGCCGTTCGTCCGGGTGAACGGTTCCGGTTCGATCAGGAAGTCCCGCGGAATCTCGTACGGGTTCAGGGCGTGCTCCTCCGCTTCCCGTCTCATCTCGTCGGCGATCGACGTGCGCAGATCACCCTCCGCGGCATCGGGATTCGGCACGATCACGGCGAGCAGGAAGGATCGTTCGCTGCTGCCGTAGAGGAAGATCTGCCGGATGTGCGGGCAGGTCGCGTAGGCGGCCTCGAGCGCCGACACCGCGACGAACTCGCCCTGCGAGAGCTTGATGACGTTGTTCCTTCGGTCGAGGTAGACGAGATGATCGGGCGCGACCTCCGCCATGATGTCGCCGGTGCGGTAGAAACCGTCCGGATCGAAGATGTCCGCGGACATCTCGGGATGCTTGTAGTAGCCGGGAATCAGGTTGGCGGACTTCACCAGTAGCTCACCACGCGGGTACGGCCGATCGGTGGTGCGGTACTCCAGTTCGGGAACGTCCACGAGCTTGTAGTCGGTAACCGGTGGGCGCAGGATCGTGCCGTTGCGCATCACGCCTCCGCTGGTCTCGGTCGACCCGTAGCCGTCGGAGACGGGGACGTCGAGGGTGGACTCGACGAAGTCCCGCATCTCGCTCGACAGCGGCGCACTGCCGCACAGGGCCGCGAGCACCCGGCCGCCCAGAACGTCGTCGCGCAGCGCGCTCTTCACGCTGTCGGCGGCATCGTCGCCGGCGTGCCGCCGGTCCAGCTCGCTGCGGTATCGACGAAAGATCATGTCGCATATGCGCGGAACGAGATTGAGTGCGGTCGGCCGCACCAGCGAGAGGTCGTCGAACAGGGTGGCCATGTCGCTGCGGGCGGTGAAGTATCCGGTACCTCCGGATGCCAGTGTGGTGATCAACCAGCCGAGGCCGAAGACGTGGCTGAGCGGCATGTACTGCAGGTGGATGGCCGGCAGGCGGCCGTCGACGTCCTCGGTCGGGCCGGACGGGCGCAGCCACAGCCGCGTCATCATGTCGGCCGTGTACATCGCCCCTTTCGGGGTGCCGGTGCTGCCCGACGTGTAGATCAGCGAGGCCAGCGCGTCGTCGCCCGCGGACGCCACGAACGCCGGAACGTCGGGGAGGGCCCGGCCGGTGTCGAGGTCGTGTGAGAGGGGCCCGACCTCGATCGTGCGGCCCGCGTAGGCGAGGCGGGCCCGCGCGGCCTCGTAGCGCGCGCGTTGCTCGTCGTCCCCGTCGTCGTAGTCGAACACCACCAGGCGTTCGATCGACGGTGCATCGATCGCGACGTCGACGGCGGTGTCGATCGCGTCGATCCCGGCGGCGAGGAGCCGCGGTGACGTCTCGCCGACGATCGGCGCCAGCTGTCCGGCCGGAGCGCTGCTCTGCAGCGGGACGAACACCGCACCCAGGTGCAGGCAGGCGAGGTAGATCAGCGCGTAGTCGACACTGGTGAAGCCCAGTACCGCCACGAAGTCACCGGGATCGATCCCGGTGTCGGTGCGCCACGCGCCGGTCAGTGCCGAGATGCGATCGTGCAGCTCCCGATAGGTGATCGTCTCGAAGCTGGGCAGCAGACTGGTGGTCGTGTGTCCGTTCGCGTCCCGCGTCAGTGTGTGGGCGCGCTGTCCCAGCGCGGCGCGGTCGGCGTAGCCGTCGAGGTAGGTGTCCACAACCTCGGTCAGCCGCAGCCCGGGTCTGTGCGCGGCCGCGGTCACCTGGTGCGACGGTGCCGCCGCCCGGAACTGCGGATCGGTCGCGTACAGCTCTCGGACGCGTCCGACAAATCGTTCATCTCGGGAAGTCTGTGCGGTCATGACTGTCCTCCGGAGGCCATTATCCTCCGCCATGGCACCCGGCCGGGACCACACGATGTAACGCGGCCACGCAACCGTCCGACGTCAGTGTTGACGTGACGCGCGGTACGGGGGGTCTGTCCACGCGTAATCGGTGAGTCGGGTTTGGGGAGTGGACATGACTATTCGCGGTTTCTTCGAGCGGCACCGGACTGCGACGGGGGTGATCACCCCCGCCGCATTGGGTGTGGCACTGCTGGTGGCCCTGACGTGGGCGTTGTGGTCGGCGCCGCCGCGCACCATCGAAACCGAACTGACGGCGTCGACCGCCGACTGTCACGACATGGTCACCCTCTCGATCGCCGGCCGCGGTGACACCCCGCGCCCGGGCACCACGAAGATGCTCGTCGACGCCAACGGCAGGGAACTGCCCGCGGCGTCGGCCGACGATTACGTCAGCACGTGGATCGACCAGGCGTCCAGCGCGCCGCTGAAGGCTGTCGCGCCGGGGTCGTATGCCGCGATGTACATCGCCTACCCGGCGGACATGTCGAGCTACGAGAACTCGGTGAACACCGGGGTGGCGAACGCCGAGTCGGTGATCCGGGCGATCCGCCTGTCGTGCCCGGACACCAAGTTCGCCATCGTCGGCTACAGCGAGGGCGCCGACGTCGCCCGTCGCGTCGCGATGAACGTCGGCCACCAGGAGGCGGACGCCGACGGCAAGTACGGGCTCGTGGATCCGGCGAACGTCGTCGGCGTCGTCATCGTTGCCGACGCCGGCCGCGATGCCGGCCAGGGCCCGTTCCCGGGCGCGCAGAACCCGTTCAGCAACCCGGACGGATTCGACCTGAAGTACCAGAACGGCAAGAAGCCCGTCCCCGGTCAGGGCGTCACGCCGGACACCGGCGGCTCCGACTTCGGTGCCCTCGCCGGTCGGGTGGCGTCGTTCTGCTCGGATGGTGACCTCACCTGTGCTGCGCCGCAGAACATCTCGCTGCTGCAGCTGGTGGTCAACGTGGGGCGGCAGCTGAACATCGACGCACTCGAGCGCGAGCAGTTGACCCCCGCGACCGGCATGGACGTCGCGACGGTCCTGTCGCGCATCGCGCTCAACGCGTTCGCGGAGATCAACTCTCAGCCCGACTGGATGCAGGGCGACCAGACGTTCCTGCAGGTGCTGCTCCAGGTGTCCGATCCGTCGTACCAGGGGCCCAGCACGACCACACCGACCACGACACCGACCACGCCGCCGACGACGACCGAGTCGGGTACGACGCCGGGTGAGACGGATTCGATCTCGACCGACAAGATGTCGCCGCTGGCCTACCTGCCGCAGAAGCTGTTCAAGGAGATCGTCGGCCTCATCGTGACGAACCAGAACACCATCCCGGTGATCATGAGCGATCCGTACCAGCTGACGCTGGCCCGCGACGTCGGGCACCACTTCGACTACTGGCGCGATGCCGACCCGGCGAACGGCAAGCCGCTGACGTCCGCCGACTACGCCGCCGCGTGGCTGACACACCTGGCGAAGCAGGCGCAGGCCGGCCAGCAGGTGAACCCGTCGGCGAAGCTGACCGCCACCGAACTGTCCGCCGCGCTGAGCGAGGTCACCGCGTCCTCGGCCGATCCGTCGTCCGCGTCGGCCGCACCGTCCGACGGATCGTCGGCGCAGCCCACCGCCGACGCGGCGGCGGGGACGTCCGGGCCCACCGAGACAGTGTCGCCGGCCCCCGCGCCGCCGACCACGGAACCGGAGGCCGCGACGTCGGAGACCCCCGAGACGACGGATACTCCGGTCGCGCCGCAGACCACGGCGCCCCAGACGGATTCGACCGTTCCGGCGGCGCGCACGACCACCGCGGCCCCGACGACGACGCCCACCACGACCGTCACCTCGGCACCGAGTCGGTAGAGCGGTCGATCCGACCGGAACGCGGGCCCCGGCCGCTCACTCCCGAGCGGCCGGGGCCTCCGCGACGGTGACCAACCCGCCGTGGGTGGACTCGTCGAACGCCATGAGCGCCACCGACAGGTGCAGCGGCTTCCACTCGCCGTCCAGGCCCCGGAACCGGATGACTCCCTCCACGTTTCGATGCGCGAGGTCCCGCACCATCGCCTTCGCGATCGGCAGGTCGTCGGGATGCATCGCCGGGTCCGGTTCGCCCACGGCGTCGCCCCACGCGATGCCCGGCATTGGGCGGTCGCGCCACTTGATCAGCGTCAACCGCTTGAGGTCCACGTACGCGTGGTACTCGCCGGGTGCCAGGACCGCGTCGAGCACCCGGTGCTCGAGAATCACGGGCGGTGGGGCCGAGGGAACGCCGTCGGCCGGACCGATGTCGTGGGTGATGCCCCGCAGGATGACCTCGCGCCGATCGCTCGCGGGGTCCGGCCTCTCCTCGAGCATCCGGCAGGAGAAGTGCGCCGCCCGTTCGCTGCCGTCGTCACGCCGCACCTTCCACACCGCTTGATGCTCGGTGCCCGGCTCGGACTGCACGATCTTCGCGAGCGCCTTGCCCTCGTCGTGGTTCGTGACGAGACGGTTGAACGCTCCCGCCAGTGCGGCCTCGGACCGGCGATCCTCCGGCGCGACGCCGTACAGATCGAACAGGTCCTCGCTGCCGCTCGCCTTGCCGGCGGTCAGATTGAAGTGCCAGGCACCCGCGGGATCCCGCCCGGGCGGGGTGTCGTCGACGTTCCCCCGCCACAGGTGCACCCCGTGGAGGCGGGATTCGGAATTGAGCAACGGTTCCACGACGATTCGCTTGCGGCCGTCGTCCGACACCTGGTCGATCCGGCGGTGGTGCGGGTCGGCCATGACACCCAGGACCGCGGAACGAACGTCGTCGAGGGATCGGTTGGCCTGGCCTCGACGGACCTTGAAGTGCTGTTCGAGCGGCACGAACGGCTTGGGCGTGGACCCTACGCCGATCAACGAGGGCTCTCCTCCCCCGAAAGTACTGATCAGCAACCACTCCGTTGCCATGCTTCATCGACCCCCTGTGTCATGCGACGGCCCCACGGACGGGACGGCCGTCGACTCCTCCCCGGAAAGGACCCCGCAGGCTAGCCTGCGCGCCGCTTCACCGCCGGCAGCAACCACTGGTACGCCGGGCCGAGTACCCGGGTGACCGCGTCCACGACGCGGGCGTCCGGCCCGACGAGCACCCGTGCCCGCCCGCGTTCGACGCCGCGCAGGATCACCCGGGCGGCCTCGGCGGGATCGGTGCGGGCGATCCGGCGGTCGAACGAGTCGACCACCTCGCCGAGGTCGACGCCCGGTGCGGCGGTGGCGGTGCGCGCGATGGACGTTCGGACCCCACCCGGAAAGACGCAGGTCACCTTGACGGGGTGCCCGGCGCTGTCCATCTCCTGACGCAGTGCCTCGGTGAAACCGCGAACCGCGAACTTGGCTGCGTTGTAGGCCGAGTACCCGGGCGCGGCCATCAGCCCGAAGGCGGACGACAGGTTCACGACGTGCCCCCGATCCGACCGCAGGATGTGCGGCAGGAACGCCGTGGTCCCGTGTACGACGCCCCAGAAGTCGACGTCCATGACCCGTTGGACGTCGCCGTACTCCGACGCCAGAACCTCACCGGTGTAGAGGATTCCGGCATTGTTGATCACCGCGTCGACGCGGCCGAACCGTTCGGCGGTTTCGGCCGCGAAGGCGGTCACCGCTTCGCGGTCCGTCACGTCGACGACCGTCGCCGACACCCGGGCCCCGGTCTCTGTGCAGCGTTCCGCGGTTTCCGTGAGGGGCCCTTCGACGTTGCCGGACAGGGCCAGGACGGCGCCCGACTGTGCCAGCTGGATCGCCAACTCGCGGCCGATGCCGGTGCCCGCGCCGGTGATGGCCACGACACGACGATCGAAGTACCCCAACGAACTCCCCTTCGTCCCACTCCAGTGCTCCACTGTGACTACCAGATGCGGACGTGAACTGCACGTCGCGGGGATGCGATCGCGATGACGGGGAACACCTTTCACGAAGGCGGTGACCACCGGGCGGGCCGTCCGCGTCGGGGTTTCGGACGGATCGCCCGGTGGCCGTACGGCTCGACGTGCGCGGGAACCCGCGTCGTGGGCCGAGCCGAGTCGAGGGGCGGCGTCACCGGTCGCGATGGGATGCGTGTTCGGAGGAACGCCGAATCGACAAGTCGTGGAACAGCGCTACAAGCAGACCCGACGTCGACAAGGCTGCAGGAGACCCCGAGGGGCGCGCGTGTGCACTGTAGGCCATCGAGAGTGGCCCCGGCAACAACCGCGGCGTGTCGGAAGCGGGAGTCGGAGGCCCGGACGGTGGCGTCGGAAGGGGTCCGGCGCCACCGTCCGGCCGCGGCCCGCCAGGTCGGGGGTCCGGGGGGCCGCGGTTACCGGCCGGATGGACCGGCCAGCAATCCGAACGCTAGTTGGGTTCCCCGCGGGGGTGTAGGGGGATTTGCCCCGTCCCGGGACGGGGGTCGCCGTGGTGCTTCCCCCTCGACGCGTCACGCGTTCGGGGCGGCGTCCGACTCCGGCGCGAGGGTGAAGTAGTTCTCCTCCTCCTGCACGAAGTGCAGACGCAGCAGGGCGTGCAGCCCGTACAGGCACGCGAGCAGGTCGTCGACCTGGTCGGCGGCGATCCCGCCGGCCTCGTCGGCCCGGGCGAGGTGGGTGCGCAGCCGTCGGGCCAGCCGGTCGATCTCGGCGTGCATGCGGCTCATCGTCGCGGTGGCCTCGACGTTGCCCAACGGCGTCGCCAGCGCCGGGTACAGCTCGCGGTCCTCGGCCTCCTCGTGCGGCAGCAGGGTGTCGAAGAGGAACGCGTCGACCCGTCGCAGCGCGTCGTGTGCCCCGGGCAGGTCGCCGGTCGCGAGGAGGTCCGCGGTGTCCCGCAGGATCGACAGCTGGTCGCGCAGTTCGTCGTGCTCGGCGGAGAAACGGTGCAGCATCGCCTCCGTGTCCTCCGGCAGCGGGATCTCCTCGGCGCGGTCGCCGCGGAGCGCGCGCAGGGCGTTGAGGATCACCGCGACGTCGATGCCTTCCTGCAGCAGGGCGCCGGCCGCCGGCGGCAGCAGCCCGAACGCGGCGAAACCCATGGCCACCAAGGACAACCCCATTCCGACGGTCGCGCTCTGAACGGCTATCCGTCGGGAGCGTCGCGCGATCGCCATGGCGTCGGCGAGGTGGTCGAGGCGGTCGGTGGTGAGGACGACGTCCGCGGCCTCCGATGTGGCCGTCGACCCGCGGGCGCCCATGGCGACGCCGACGGTCGCGGCCGCCAGCGCCGGTGCGTCGTTGACACCGTCACCGACCATCACGGTGACCGCCCGGTCGCGTTCGGCGCGGACGCCCGCGACCTTGTCGGCCGGGGTCTGCTCGGCGCGGACGTCGTCGAGTCCGAGGACGGACCCGATCTCCTCGGCGGGTTCGCGCCGGTCCCCGGTGAGCATGACCAGTCGGTTCAGGCCGGCCGCGCGCAGGCGCCGGAGTGTGCGGGACGCGTCGCGACGCACCGGGTCGACCAGCAGGATCGCGCCGGCGAGGGCGCCGTCGACGGTCACCCACGCGATCGCGGCGCCGTCGAGCGCGGCCCGACCGTGCGCGGACCGTGCCCAGCCGGGAGCGTCGTCGCGCAGGCTCAGGGTGCCGACGGTGACGCGGTGGCCGTCGACGGTGGCGGTGACGCCGGTTCCGGCTTCCTCGTCCACGTCGGTCGGCAGGGCCAGGGCGAGGCCCCGCATCCTGGCCTCCTGCACGATCGCGTCGGCGAGCACGTGCGGGGACAGTTGATCGGCCGACGCGGCCAGGCGTAGCACCTCGGTGGCGTCGCCGTCCGGTGCGGTGAGCACGTCGGTTCCGGTGGGGCGGCCGGTGGTGAGGGTTCCGGTCTTGTCCATCACCAACGTGGTTGCGTGACCGAGGTTCTCGAGCGCACCGCCGCTGCGGATGACGACGCCGAGACGCGATGCACGCGAGAGCCCGGACACGATGGCAACCGGTGCGGCCAGCAGCAGCGGGCACGGCGTCGCGACGACGAGTACCGCCACGGCGCGGGTCGCCGAACCGCTGAAAAGCCAAGCGGCGCCGGCCACGGCGAGCGCGAGTGGCAGGAACCAGGCCGCGATGCGGTCCGCGATCCGCACCACGGGCGCGCTCTCGGCGGCGGCGTCGCGGGCCAGTCGCACGATGCCCGCGTACGTGCTGTCCTCGGCGGTGGCGCGCGCCTGCATCTCGAAGGCCGTTCCGGCGTTGACGATTCCGCTGCGAACGGCCTCGCCGCGGCGTCGCTGGACGGCCAACGGCTCGCCGGTGAGGACGGATTCGTCCAGCACGGCCGAATCGGACGTGACCCAACCGTCGACCGGGACCACCTCGCCCGGGCCGACCACGAGGGCGTCGCCGGCCGCGACGTCGTCGAGCGGAACGGTTTCCACGTCGTCGCCGGTCCGGAGCCGCGCGGTGCGCGGGGCGTGGTCGAGCAGCGACCGCAGGTCCTTCGTCGCGCGCCGCTCCGCCGCGGCGTCCAGGGCCTGCCCGGTGGCCAGCATGACGCCGATGAGCGCCCCGGCGAGGTACTCCCTCACCAGCAGCGTGCCGACCAGGGACAGGACGGCGATGAGGTCCACGCCGACGCGATGGCGGCGGAGAGCGTCGATCACCCACCAGGTTGCGGGCACGATCGCGACGACCGTTCCGGCGATCCAGCACGCGTCGGCGACGTCGTCGGCGTCGGCGAGCCACGCGATCGCGCCCGCGACGAGCGCCGTGAGCGTGACCACCAACAGGGCGGGTTCCTTCAGGCGGCGCAGGCGATCACGTCGCCGGGACCGTGCATCGGACACTGCATCGACCATGGCGCTCCCCGGTTCGTGGGTGTCACCTCGACGGTACCGCGCCCGCGGGTCACGACTCGGCACGTTCTGTTGCGTTCGGCGCGCGGGAACGTGAATGCGGCGCTACTTTCTGAATGTCCGATTCGATCCGGCGTTCGGGGTATGCACCATGACGGAGATGGAGATGCGGCCGGCACGGTCTGCCGTGCAAGAACCATTCGATCCCGGCGACAGATGGGTGCCGGTCGACCGGCGGTGGCTGGGCCTCGACCGCCGGACGATTCTCCCGGCGCTCGTGGTGCTCGCTCTGGCCCTCCTGATGGGCAGCGTGCTCCCCGCGATCAACCAATCGGTGGCCTACGACGACAAGGTCGCCGCCGGCGACGTCATCGAGGTCGACGGCGGCGTCACGTTCGTGCCCCCGGTGGGGTGGGGCATCACCGACGGCGTGCGGTCCGGGCAGCGTCCGGTGAGCGGGTCGTATCCCGACACCGCGACGGTCGTGGACGGCGACGTCTCGTTCTCGATCAAGACGGCACCGTTCCAGGGGGACGCGAACGCCCTGCTCGAGCAGATCCGGACCACGACCACCGCATTGGACGGGAGCCAGGGCTTCCACTTCACCAGCGAGCCCACCGATATCGTCACGGCGAGCGGAGACCGCGGCGTCGCCGCACGGTTCCAGGGCGCCCGCTCGGACGGCTTGATCGCGGCCTTCGTCTTCGGTGACCGCGGCGTGCAGGTGACCGCGTACGGGTCCCCGGACGCCATCGACAACCCCACCGCGGAGATCGCGGCGATGATCGCCGGCATCGAGTATGCGAACGAGGGGAAGCGATGATGTCCAGTACCGCAACCGATCTCGAGATCCAGCGCGCGACCGCGATCCACGATTCCGGCTGGAGTCGGTCGTTCACGTTCTACCAACCGCGCAATCTGGCCTTCTGGGCCTACCTGCTGCTGGTGGTGACCGGGACGGTCACGTTCGTCTCGGCACTGATCAGCTCGTACGACGCCTACCCCCAGGCGATCACTCTGGCGGTGGTCGTCTTCGCCCTCTACGGCGCCGTGTTCGGTTGGTTCACCCAACACATCGACCGTTATGCGCGCCAGCCCGTGAAGCTCATGGTGGTGGCGTTCGTGTGGGGCGGCTTCGCTGCGACCTGGGCGATGGCGGCACACGCCAACGACGCGATCCGTGCGCTGTACGCCAAGGCGCTCGGTCAGGCATGGTCGTTCGACTGGGGCGCCGGCCTCGCGGCACCGTTCACCGAGGAGATCGCGAAGGGCGCCGGCCTGGTGCTGTTGATCGCGATGGCGCCCAGGCTGGTTCGGACCGCTTTCGACGGCTTCATCCTGGGTGCCTTCATCGGCCTGGGCTTCCAGATCGTCGAGGACATCGCGTACGCGATGACGTCGGCCGGTTCGCAGTTCGGCGCGAATCAGGTGGACGCCGCCATGGGCACGATCGTCATGCGGATGGCGTTCGGGGTGACGGCCCACATTCTCTACAGTGCGGTGTTCTGCGCCGGACTCGTGTATCTGCTGGGCCGTCCCGCCGAGCCGCGGCGAGTGGGTCGTGGGCTCGCGTTGATGGCGAGTGCGATGGTCCTGCACGGGCTCTGGGACTCGGTGGGGGCGATCTCCGGCGGGAATCTCGTGCTGACCTATCTCCTGTTGGCGGGCATCGTGATCGTTGCGCTGGTCGTGGTGGTGCGGGTCTTCAAGATGACCGTGGCCCGTGAGCGTGATTTCCTGCGCGATATCGTCGCCCCCGAAGTGGCCGGCGGCGTTCTCACTGCGGAGGAGTTCGAGGCGATGTGCGGTGATCGCAAGACGCGCAAAGCCTTCCGTAAGGGTGCCGCTGATCACCGTGGCCGCGCGCGACGGGCTCACGTGCTCGAGGCCGCGTTCGACCTCGCCGACGAACTGGCGTCCGCGCACGGTGCGGACACCGATCGGGTGCAATTCGCGCGAAACGAGGTGGCCCGGATCCGGGCCGGGGAGCCGTCACCCGCTCTGTGACCTTCGCAGACGAGATTGCCTGTCATCGAGAGGAAATCGTGAAAACAGACATCAGTTGTGGACCGGCGTTCGCGTTCGCGGAGATCGATGTCCCGCCCGGAGGATCCGTCCGGGTCGAGGCCGGAGCGATGGCCATGATGCGCGGCGACATCGAGATCACCACGTCGACCCGCGGTGGCTTCATGAAGGGCCTGCGCCGCACGCTGGGCGGATCGAGCTTCTTCGTCAACGACTTCAGCAGCGAACGCGGTGGCATCGTGGCCGTCGCGGGGCCGCTGCCCGGCGACATCGCCGAGACCACCCTCGACGGTGAGACGGCGCTGCTCGTCCAGTCCGGCTGCTGGATGGCGTCCGACGCGACCGTGGACGTCGACTCCAAATGGGGCGGCAGCAAGGGCTTCTTCAGCGGTGCCGGGCTGGTCCTGCTGCGCTGCAGCGGA
Source organism: Prescottella agglutinans (assembly GCF_004011865.1). GTDB lineage: Bacteria > Actinomycetota > Actinomycetes > Mycobacteriales > Mycobacteriaceae > Prescottella > Prescottella agglutinans. The sequence goes on from NZ_RKLP01000013.1 coordinate 51,155, forward strand.
ACGGGGGAGATCCTGCTGTCCAGCTACGGTGCCATCCGGCCGGTGACCCTCGCGCCGGACGAGACGATGACGCTCGACACCGGGCACGTCGTCGCGTTCGAAGAGACCGTGCAGTACCGCATCCGCAAGGCCGGTGGGTGGAAGTCGATGATCCTCGGCGGCGAGGGCATCGTCACCGAGTTCACCGGACCGGGACGCGTGTGGATGCAGACCCGCAGCACGGCGGACCTCGTCGACTGGCTACGTGCACGCATGCCGTCGAGCAGTTCCAGCAGCAGTAACGGCAGCTGAGCGGTGCGTCAGCCGGTTCCGCTCGGCGTCGTCGGCTGGACGTTCGCGAAGGTCAACGTGCCGTCGTCGACGGGAGTGTCCCGCAGGACCGATACGTCCCTGTAGTAGTCCGTGTTCAGGGTCCACGGGTCCTCGGTGCCGGCCCGCGGCAACCGCTGCTCTGCCCGCTGGATGTAACCGGAGGTGAGAGCGAGCAGCGGTTGGGTCTCCATGTCCGGCCGGTGGTTCTCGGCGACCGCCACCGTCGCACCGTGACGGTCCATCACGGTCAGCAACCGGCACAGGTATCCGGCGACGAGGTCGAGCTTGAGGGTCCAGGGGGCGTTGGCGTAGCCGATGGCGAACGAGAAGTTCGGGATGTCCGACAGCATCGTTCCCTTGAACATCACCTGCTTCGTGATGTCGACGGGTTCGCCGTCGAGGCGTAGTTCGATGCCGCCGAGTGCGAGCAGGTCGAGTCCTGTCGCGGTGACGATGATGTCCGCGTCGAGGTGTTCACCGGAGGCGAGTTGGACCCCGGTCTCCGTGAAGGTCTCGATCGTGTCGGTGACGACCGACGCCTTGCCCCTGCGGATCACCGCGAACAGGTCCCCGCCCGGGACGATGCACAATCGCTGGTCCCAGGGCTCGTAGCGGGGATTGAAGTGGGTGTCGACGTCGAAGTCCGCGGGTAGCCGACGCTTGTTGAGCCAGCGGATCACGGACCGGAACCGGTTCGGGAAGCGGCGCGCCAACTTGTAGATCCAGACGTTGAGCGCGATGTTCTTCTTCCGTGCGATCCGGTAGCCACGTTCGTCGCCGAGGACACGACGGAAGGCCTCGGCGAGCGAGTCCTCCGCCGGCAGCGGCAGGACGTACGACGGCGACCGCTGGAGCATCGTGACGTGCGCGGTTGCGTCGGCCATCGCCGGGATCAGGGTGACGGCGGTGGCTCCGGAACCGATGACGACCACCCGCTTGCCGGCGTAGTCGAGATCCGCGGGCCAGTGCTGCGGATGGACGATCGGGCCCGCGAAACGCTCGGCTCCGGGGAACTTCGGCGTGTAACCCTTGTCGTAGTTGTAGTAGCCACTCGCGCAGAAGAGCCAGCGCGCCGTGTACGTGACGGTCTCGGCTCCGTCACCGACGTGGGCGGTGACCGTCCAGCGCGCCTCCGTCGGTGACCAGTCGGCGCGAATCACCCTGTGGTTGTAGCGGATACGACGCTCGATGTCGTACTCGCGGGCGGTCTCGCGGATGTAGTCGAGGATGTCGGCGGCCGGTGCGAGCGCCTTGCGACCCCTCCACGGCTTGAAGTCGTACCCGTAGGTCTGCACGTCGGAGTCGGTCCGGGTCCCGGGATAGCGGAACAGGTCCCACGTGCCGCCGGACGCGGAGCGGGCCTCGAGAATCAGTAGCGACCGGTCCGGGTGTTCGCGGCGGAGTCGGGCCGCGACCCCGATCCCGGACAATCCGGCGCCGACGATGAGGACATCGAAGTGCTCGGGTGCGCCTGCGCCGGTCCCGTTCGGGCTGGAAGTGTGATCGCGACTCATCGGATCCTCCAGGGTCACGAGTGAACCACTGCTGTACTGCACGGTATCGCGATGAGCGTCGCGGCGCGACAGCTCGAACACCAGTCCGAAGAAGAGGGACGCGCCGCCGAGCGGTTCGTACGATCGGATCATGATCGAGGTTCCGGCCGCCCTCGCGGCTGCGCAACACAAGCACGGTGGTGCCGCCGGCCGGGCGTTCGTCGCGGCGCTCCCTCGGATCGCCGACGAGATGCTCGACCGTTGGGATCTCGCTCCGACCGGCGCTCCCATGCACGGCTGGGCCGCCCTGGTGCTGCCCGTCCGGGACGGCGACGGCCGGAACATGGTGCTCAAACTGCAGGCCGTCGACGAGGAGACCGCCGGAGAACCGGTGGCGTTGCGGATGTGGGCCGGAGACGCCGCGGTACGGCTCGAGGCGCACGACCCCGACACCGGTGCCATGCTCCTCGAGCGACTCGATTCCTCGCGGCACCTCTCGGGCGTGGAGGACTCGCGCGCCGCGGTACGAATCCTCGCCGACCTGCTGGCGCGCCTGACGGCGCACACCGCGCCCGACGGCATGCGCCGACTCGGCGATGTGGCCGGTGCGATGCTGCGGGAGACACCCGACGCCGCCGGCCGACTCGCAGATCCGGGCGATCGCCGCCTGCTGGCCGACTGCGCCGCGGCGGTCGGGGAGGTCGTGGCCGAGCCCGGCGACAGGTTGCTGCACTGGGATCTGCACTACGACAACGTCCTCGCGTCGGAGCGGGAGCCCTGGCTCGCCATCGACCCCAAGCCCCTCGCGGGTGATCCCGGGTTCGAGATCCTGCCCGCGTTGACCGACCGGTTCGACCCGGCGGAGGTGCTGTGGCGGTTCGACCTCATGACCGACGTCCTCGGCCTCGACCGCGAGCGTGCCCTGGCGTGGACGCTGGGCCGGATCCTGCAGAACGGGCTGTGGGATGTCGCGGACGGCGAGAGCCGCCTCGCCGAGATTCAGGTGGAGATCGCGCGAATCCTGCTGGCGCGCTGAACTACCATCCGGGCATGCTCAGACGAATTGTGGGAATTGCCGCGTCTGTCGGAATTCTGGTGGGGATCGTGAGCCAGACGCCCGCGGCGGCGCAGCCGATCGATGACGTCGATGCCGTCCGGTCGGCACTGCACGGGGGGATGCCGGTCGGTGCGCGCACTGCGCAGTCGATCCTCACCACGCTGGGCCGCGTCGTTGCCGGCGAGCCGCGGTACAACTTCTTTCCGCGCTCGGCGCACCTGGTCGAGGGCGTGGTCCAGCCGTTCCTGTACGACACGGCCGCCGCGGACTGCCTGCCGCCCGGATTCGGGAGCCGCGACGACTCCGTCGGCATCGCGCAGGCGATCGCCGGACCCGCCGTCGACACCAGCCTGCCCGTGCCCGTGATCCCGCCCGGCACCGTGAACGTCCTGTTCAACGCGATGAACACGTCGATGTCCGATCCGTTCCAGGCCGATCCGCTGACGGTCTCGTGGCTGAACCTGAACACGATGCGATCCGGTGTCGCACCGCTGTACCAGGAGCGGCCAGCGGACCATCCCCGGACGCTGTCGAACACGATCGAAACCGGTCGGGGAACAGTTGTTTTCGTGGTTTCCGGCAGCGTGCTCGACAACACCAGTCGGAATCTGCCGCCGTGCGACTATGCCCCGGTTGCCGGGGTCGTGCACGCCTGACGGCGCCACCCAGCCCCGAACGAGGTAGATCGACGACGGAAACGGAGCGACCCGCACCGGGCGGTGCGGGTCGCTGCCTTCTCGCCGACGGTGGTCAGCTGCTGAGCTTGGCGATCAGGTCGGCACGCTGACGGGCGCCGAGACCGGAGACGCGGCGCGTCTCGGCGATGCCGACGGACTCGGCGATGTCGCGGGCCTTGATCTTGCCGACCTTCGGCAGGGATTCGAGCAGGTACAGCACCTTCGTCTTACCGACCAGTTCGTCGGTCTCCGCCTTGTCGAGGACCTCCACGAACGTGAGCTTGCCCGACTTGAGACCTTCTCTCAGTTCGGACCGCGCCTTGCGGGACGCGGCGGCCTTCTCGAGCGCGGCGGCGCGCTGTTCGGGGGTCAAGGTGGGCAATGCCATGGATGTGCCTCTCTCTCGCGGTACCCGGAATGAACCTCAGGCTAGAACGGGAACCGCCCCGGCGCGCGTCAACTGCGCCCCGCGTGTCGAGCGGCGGTTCCGGTTCGTCTCATTTGCCCTTCCACAACGGCTTTCGCTTCTCGAGGAAGGCGCTCATGCCTTCCTGCGCGTCGCAGGTGACGGCGTTGGTCGCCATCGTCTCGGACATCAGCTCGTACGCCTCGTCCTGCGGAAGGTCGATCTGCCGGTAGAACGCCTGCTTGCCGATGGCCAGGGTGAGCGGGCTCGCGTACGCGATCCGCGTCGCCAGCTCATGTACACGAGCGTCCAGTTGGTCCGGTGGGACAACGAAATTGACGAGCCCCCACTCGGCGGCGGTGGCGGCGTCGACGGTCTCGCCGGTCAGCAGCAGCTGCATCGCACGCTTGCGTCCCACCGCGCGGCTGAGCGCGACCATCGGGGTGGAGCAGAACAGGCCGATCCGCACGCCGGGCGTCCCGAACACCGCGTTCGACGACGCCACCACCAGGTCGCACGACGCGGCCAACTGGCAGCCCGCCGCGATAGCGGGCCCCTGCACCGCGGCGATCACCGGTTGCGGGATCTCCTGGACGGTGTCCATCATCTCCGTGCACACCTCGAAGATCACTCGCTCGTCCTCGAGGCTCCGGTCGATCATCTCCGACAGATCGTGGCCGGCGGAAAACACCGGGCCGTCCGCGGAGATCACGACCACCCGCACCGATTCGTCGTCGGCGAACTTGCGCAGCGCGGCCGTGACACCTCGCATTGTGCTGACGGACAGCGGATTCCGCTGATCTGGGCGGGTCAGTACCGCGGTCGCGATGCCCGTCTCGGCGTCGACCTCCGTCGTGACAGGGATTTCCATGGCGCACCTTCCCGTAATCGCTCGGCTGTCCCGATGCTACGACGGCAGTCGGTGTCCCGCGACCGGGAGAATCGGGCGCGAACGCGGGGCAGTCGGGCGCGGTGACGCGGTCAGGCCTCGATCGTCGACCTGGTTCGTAACGCCTACGCGGGGGCGTCCTTTCGCGCGGCACGCAGCGTGAAGTGCCCGGCCGTGTCGCGAACCCGTTCGGAGTGGTTCATCGGAGATCGTTCGGACTCTCGTCGTGGCTGGCAGGATCGGGGTGTGAGTATCGCGAACCTGACCCGTGCCGAGACCGCCGCGCGATCCGCGGCGGTGACCGTCCGCTCCTACCGTGTCGAACTCGACGTGTCGGCCGCGCCGGACCCCTCCGAGGCGGGATTCCTGACCACGACCACGGTGGAGTTCGACGCGACCGCCGCGGACACGTGGCTCGACTTCATCGGACTCGAGATCCGCTCCGTGATCGTCAACGGCCAGTTCGTGGACGTCGAGTACGACGGGGCCCGAGTCGCACTGCACGGGCTGCGGCGGTCGAACACCGTCGTGGTCAGCGCGGTCGGTCAGTACAGCCGCTCCGGCGAGGGGCTGCACCGCTTCCACGACCCGGTCGACGGCCAGACCTATCTCTACACACAGTACGAGCCGTCGGATGCGCGGCGGGTGTTCGCGTGCTTCGAACAGCCGGACATGAAGGCGCCCTTCACGTTCGCGGTCACCGCCCCTACCGGGTGGGAGGTGACGTCGAACCGACCGGCGGCGGTGATCGAGGACGACGGCGAGCGCCAGGCGGTGGAGTTCTCGGCCACGCTGGCGATCTCGACGTACATCACCGCGATCGTCGCCGGACCGTATCATCGCATCGAATCAGTTTGGCGCCGCGGTGATCTCGAGGTGCCTCTGGGGGTGATGTGCCGGGCCTCGCTCGCGCGGTACCTGGACGCCGACACGATCATCGAGGTAACGAAGCAGGGTCTCGACTTCTTCGCCGAGAACTTCGACTATCCGTATCCGTGGGGCAAGTACGACCAGGTGTTCGTGCCCGAGTACAACCTGGGCGCGATGGAGAATCCCGGCTGCGTGACGTTCACCGAAGCGTACGTCTTCCGCGGTGCGGCGACGGCCGCCCAGTACGAGGCGCGGGCCAACACGATCCTCCACGAGATGGCGCACATGTGGTTCGGCGACCTCGTGACGATGGTGTGGTGGGACGACCTGTGGCTCAAGGAATCCTTCGCGGACTACATGGGCGCGCTCGCGAGTGCGGAGGCAACCGAATGGGTCGACGCCTGGGTCGCGTTCGCGAATCGCCGTAAGGCGTGGGCGTATTCGCAGGACCAGTTGCCGACGACGCACCCGATCGTCGCCGACATCGTCGACCTCGAGGCCGCCAAGCTCAACTTCGACGGCATCACGTATGCGAAGGGTGCGAGTGTCCTCAAGCAGCTGGTCGCCTACGTCGGGCGGGATGCGTTCTTCGAGGGTGCGCGCCGCTACTTCCGCGAGCACGCGTTCGGCAACACCACGCTCGCCGACCTGCTGGCGGAACTGTCGGCAGCGTCCGGTCGCGACCTGGCCGCCTGGTCGCGCGCGTGGCTGCAGACCAGCGGGGTGTCCACGCTGACCCTCGAGGGTGGCGGGGGGAGTGCCGGGTACGAGATCGTGCAGACCGATCCGCGTCCGCACCGGCTGGCCGTCGGCTTGTACGACGTCGACGACGCCGGCGACCTCGTCCGACGGGACCGGGTGGAGTTGGACGTGGTCGCCGAGCGCACGCCCGTCGAACTGCCGGACGCTCCCCTGCGCCTGCTCAACGACGGCGACCTCACGTACGCGAAGGTGCGACTCGACGCCGGATCGCTCGCGACGGTGCAGCGCTCGCTGGATCGGGTCGTCGACCCGCTGGCCCGCGGCCTGATCTGGTCGGCACTGTGGAACGCCACCCGTGACGGTGAACTCGCGCCCGAGCGCTACCTGGACATGGCCCGCGCATTCGCGCCCTCGGAGACGAACATGGCGCTGCTGACCGCGGTCCTGGCGAACGCGTCCTTCGCGATCGGTCACTACCTACCCGCTGAGAGGCGGGACCGGTGGCGTCGCGACTGGCTCGAAACCTGTTGGTCGGCAATGCAGGAAGCCGAGTCGGGTTCGGGCGGGCAGCTGGCCTGGGCCCGTGCCGTCGCGGCCGCGGCGGTCGTCGACGACCATCGCGCGGCGGACATCCGCGCGATCCTCGACGGCGACCGGCCGGGCCCGGAGGGGCTGCGGTTGGATCCGGACCTGCGTTGGGCGCTGTGGACGGCGCTGTCCGCGACCGGCAAGGCCGACCCGGACGCACTGGACGTCGAACTGGCGCGCGACGACACTGCTTCGGGGCGGACGGCCCAGTTGCGGGCGCTCGCCGCCCGTCCGGACCCGGAGGTCAAGGCGCGGGCCTGGTCGTCGGCGCTCGAGGACACGGCGCTCAGCAACGACCACCTGGACGCCGTCATCGGAGGGTTCCGGGCCGGCGAGCGGCGTGACCTGATCGCCGGGTACGACGACGCCTACTTCGCGGCGATCCGTGGAGTGTGGGCGCAGCGCAGCATCGAGATCGCCCGTCGGATCGTCCTCGGGCTCTTCCCGGCGTCCGAGTCGGTCGGTGCGGTGGATTCGTGGCTCGCCGCGAACGCGGACGCCCCGGGCGCGCTGCGGCGGTTGATGCTCGAGCAGCGCGACCATCTGGCGCGCGATCTGCGGGTTCGCGGGGCCTCGTGTTAACACCGCGTGTCGCCGCCTTTACGCCTAGCTTGTTTCGCGTTTCTTTTCTGTAAGGCATTGCGCAATCCGGGGATTACCGCTTGGAACACGGTCGTCCAGTCCGTTAGACATGCAGTGGCGCCGACAACGGCGAGACAAGGGAAGCATCGCTTCACGGGACAAAGGGGAATCAAATGGGCTCTACCGCAGATGATCTCGGCAAGGTCGCAGCTGGCGCATCGCTGCTCTCGACGATCGTCGGCCTGGTTGCCGGCATCGCCGGAGTTGCTGTCCTGTTCCTCTGAGCAGCACACCGCATTCCATACAGCGCGCCTGTCGGGCCCGAAGCCGAGAATTGGCTTCGGGCCCGACTCCGTGTCCGGATCAGGTGCGCTTGACCAGTCGGTCGTAACGCTGTCGCGCCGCCTGGGTGCTTCCCAGGCCCAATCCGAAAGCTATTTCCTGCCAGGTCATTCCGCGCTGACGCGCGATGCCCAGGAGTAGTGCCTCCAGTTGGTCCATCTCCGCACGCGCCTTCGGGATCAGGCCGAGCGCCGCGGTGACGTCGGCGTCGTCGATCTCCGGTTCCCCAGGGTCCGGGGTGTGGACGCCGCCGGCCAGCGCGGCCACCACGCGGATCGCGCCCAGCGGGTCGAGCATCTCGGGGTGGGACTGCCGCGCGCGCTGCTCGGGGGTGGCGCCGTGCCGCTCTGCGATCCGGAACAGGCCGGCGTACTCGCGGTGTGCGCGCTCGCGGCTGGGGTTCGGCGGTGTGAACTGGTCGTCGGACATGTCGACAGCCTGCCTTGTGAACAGAATGTTGTCAACGGATAGATGTAAACAGTCTATTCCTCGGCCGTGGTTGTCGAATCACGGCTTGCCAGATCTCATCCGGATCGGGCCGTCGTGCCCCGCCCGCATGCTCGCGACGACGTTGACGGCGAGCAGGGCAAGGAACGTCGCGATCGGCACGGTCCACGACCCGGTCACGGCGTGCAGCCACGACGCGAGCAGTGGGCCCGAGGCGGCGATGAGGTAGCCGCCGGTCTGCGCGACGGTGGAGAGCGCGGCCACGTGATCGGGCGTGCGCCCGCGATGCGCGTAGAGCACGCCCGCCACGGCCTGGCCGGCGCCGAGTCCGCCGCCGAGCACCATCGCCCACGCCGCGGGCGCCGCGGTCGGCGCGACGAGCAGTCCGGCGAACCCGGCGGCACAGACCGCCGCGATCGCGACGATGTGCGGGCGCTGATCGGTGGCTCGTCCGGCCAGGATCGGCGCGACGAGGCCTCCCGTCGCGACACCGACGATGAACAGCGCCTGCATGTTGCCGGCCACCGCGTCGTCGACGCCGGCGCCGACCAGGATGGAGGGCAGCCAGGCCAGTGTCGCGTAGAACAGCAGCGTCTGGAGACCGAAGAAGATCGTCAGGCTCCACGTGGTCCACGTGCGCAACACGCGAGGGCGTTCGTGCTCCGCGGGGGCGTGGACACGGGGTCGCTCGGCGTACCGCAACTGCGGGGCGATTCCGATCAGTGCCAACGTCGCCGGGATGACCGCGAGTCCGATTGCGGGCGGCCAGGATTCGCCCGCGGCACGCCATACCGGGATCATCAGGGCGGTGATCACCGCCGACCCGGCACCCATCGCCATCGCGTAGACGCCCATCATCACACCGGTGCGGTTCGGGGCGAACCGCTTGCGCACGAACACCGGTACGAGCACATTCACGACGGCCGTCGCGATGCTGACGACGATCGTGCCGACGATCAGTCCGGGCATTCCCGCCATCCGGATCAGGGCGCCCGCGAGGAGGAGGACGCTGGCGGCGAACAGTGCTCGCTCCTCGCCCAGTCGTCGGCGGGCGACGACGGCCACCGGCGCGAACAGGCCCATCACCAGCGGTGGGATCAGGCCGAGCAGCGTCACGACGGACGCGTCGAAGCCGGCCACCGGTGCCAGCGGGCCGATCTGGCCGAAGGCGACGCGTGTGTTGGCGCTGATCAGTACGAACCCGACGACCAGGATCGCCGCCGAGGCCCGGGGACTCGGTGTCGGGGTGGCATCGATCGGTCGGTCCCGCGCAACGGTCTGCGGTGACTGCACTGCTGTTTCCCTCCTGCGGATAGGCTCACAGGGTTCCCGCTCAAGTGAACTTGAGTGCAAGTCGGACGGAGGTGCCGATGTGACAGAGCCGGATCTGTTCCCCATCGGCCAGGTGGCTCGCGCCTTCGGCATGTCGGTGGCGGCGCTGCGGTACTACGACGAACTCGGCCTGGTCCCGTCGTCCGAGCGCCGTGGGCGGGTGCGGTACTACACCCGTGACGGCCTCGCCCGCCTGGCCTACGTCCAGTTGTGGCATCACGACGGGCTGCTCTCCCTGGCGGACACGCAGGCGATCGTGGACTCGGACACCGTCGGGGAACGCAACCGCATGATCGAGGAGCAGTGCGAATCGATGAAGGAGCGCGTCCGCAGCATGTCGCGGGCGGTCGCGGTGCTCGAGCACATGCTCGGCTGCCGAACCGACAAGGCGAGGGACTGTCCCGTCACCGGCGGCTACATCAGGGCGCGGGTCGATGCGGCGCTGGCCGGTGACGACTTCGCCGACGACTTCCTCCCCCCGGCGCCGACCCGATGAGCAACGCGCTGGCGAACCCCGGCCTCGCACTGTTCGCGCTGTGCGTGGTGATGGTCGCCGTCGCTGCGGTGGTGTACCGGATCGCCGGGCTCGGCAACCCGCTGACCGCGCCGTGGGCCGCGGCGCGCGGCGCGCTGCAACTGGCCGCGGTCTCCCTGGTCCTGGCGGCCGCGCTCGCACACCTGTGGTCGTCGTTCCTGGTCCTGGCCGTCATGTTCGCGGCCGCAGCGGTCACCGCGGGCCGCCGGGCGGAGGCGGGGCGATCGGCGGCGTGGTTGTCCGTCGCGCTTGCCTGCGGTGCGGGGGTGGTGATTCCGCTGATGCTGGTCAGCGGGGTGGTGCCGCTGGAGGGCGTCGCGCTCGTGCCGATCGGCGGCATCGTCCTGGGCAACGCGATGACCGCGACGGCCCTGGCCGCCAAGCGGGGACTGGACGCGATCGACCAGCGGTGGGGTGAGGTCGAGGCCGGACTGAGCCTCGGCTTCAGCGTCCGGGACGCCCGCATGGAGGTGGTCGGACCGGCCGCGTCCGACGCCCTGCTGCCCAGCCTCGATCAGACCCGGACGGTGGGCCTGGTGACGCTGCCGGGCGCGTTCGTCGGTGTGCTGCTGGCCACCGGCTCGGCGGTCCAGGCGGGTGCGGTGCAGATCCTGGTGCTCGTCGGTGTGCTGCTCGCGCAGACGTGCGCGGTGGCGGTCGCGATCGAACTGGTCGCGCGCGGCGTGGTCCACCGGCCCGGGGCCCACCCGGTGTACTGAGCACCTGCACGAGTCGAACATCGGGTGAACACTCGGTACTTCTCCCCTTTCGAGTTGAACGAGCGTCCGAGATTCGTTGTGATCCAGTGGTGTTCGAGAACATTGAGACCGGAGTAGTGAGCCGTCGCGGACTGCTGCGCGGCTCGGTGGTGCTGGCAGGTGCCGGCGTCGCCGCCGCGGCCACGGGACGCGCGTCGGCCGGCGTTCCGGCACCCGGATTCGTGCACGGCGTCGCGTCGGGCGACCCGCTCCCGGACCGCGTGATCATCTGGACGCGGATCACGCCGTCCGGGGACGCGCTGCCGGGTTCGGGCGTGGGGCCGACGGTCTCGCTGACCTGGCAGGTCGCGACCGACCCGGGATTCGCGAACGTGGTGCGCGACGGCGCGGTGACCGCCGGCCCCGACACCGACCACACCGTCAAGGTCGACGTCACGGGGCTGCGTCCCGGCACCGGCTACTACTACCGATTCACGGCGCTCGGACAGACGTCGCCGGTCGGGCGCACCCGCACCGCCCCCGCCACCGACGCGGATCTCGGACGGCTGCGGTTCGGTGTCGTCTCGTGCTCCAACTGGGAGGCGGGCTACTTCGCGTCGTACCGGTTCCTGGCCGAGCGCGACGATCTCGACGCGGTTCTGCACCTGGGCGACTACATCTACGAGTACGGCCGCGGCGAGTACGGGGCCCGCAACGGGTCCGTCCGCCTGCACGATCCGGCGCACGAGATCGTCTCGCTCGCCGACTACCGGATCCGCCACGCACAGTACAAGACCGATCCGGACCTCCTGGCGCTGCACGCGAAGGTGCCGTTCGTCGCGACCTGGGACGACCACGAGTCGGCGGACAACTCGTACGCCGGCGGCGCCGAGAACCACGACCCGGCCACCGAGGGCGACTGGGCTGCCCGCAAGGCCGCGTCGGCGCGGGCCTACTTCGAGTGGATGCCGGTGCGGGTCAGCGGCTTCGGACCGGACACGCCCCTCTACCGACGGTTCCGGTTCGGAAATCTCGCCGAGATCTCGATGCTGGACCTGCGCACCTACCGTGACCAGGAGGCGTCCGCGGGCGCCGGGTGGCGAAAGGTCGACTCCCCCGACCGGACCATCACCGGTCGCGCGCAACTGGATTGGCTGACCAGCGGCATCGTCACCTCGCCGACGCAATGGAAGATCGTCGGCAATCCGGTGATGATCACGCCGTGCGTGTTCCCCCCGCTCGACAACCGCACCATGGGGGCGATCACCGAGATGGTGGGCGTGCCCGACGCCGGCATTCCCTACAACACCGACCAGTGGGACGGCTACACCGCCGACCGCCGTCGACTGTTCGACGCGATCACCGCGAACGGGATCCGCAACACCGTCTTCCTCACCGGCGACATCCACACGTCGTGGGCGTGCGACCTGCCGGTCGATGCCGCGAACTACCCGGGCGCCGGCACCGTCGGCACCGAGTTCGTGGTGCCGTCGGTGACGTCCCCCAACATCGACGACACACTCAACGTTCCGCCGCGCACCGCGACCGTCGCGATCGAGGAGGCGTTCAAGTCGATCAACCGTCACGTCCGGTACGTCGAACTCGACTCGCACGGCTACGGCGTCTTCGAGGTGGACAGGCAAGGGGCGCAGATGGACTGGTTCTACGTCAACGATCCGACGGATCCGCGTGGCACCGCGCGGCACGCGGCGAGCTACCGGGTCGCTGACGGCACCCAGCAGGCCCATCCGGTCGCGGGCCCGGTCGATCCGGCGGGCTATCGTCCGGGCGCGTGAGCGCACCGCGCCGAGAGCCCGTCCGCGCCGATATGTTCGACCGATGAGCGCGGACCACAGCTATGACGTCTACACCCTCGAACTCGGCCCCTACGACACACTGGCGGAGTTGCATCGCGACCTGTCCAATCACACTTCGACCTTCGCGAACGTCCTCTTCGAACGCGAGGACAGGGTCGTGGTCTCGATCTCGCATTCTGTTGTCGAGATCGGCGGCAAGCTGTTCGTTTCGGCGCTGACGACGACCGATTGCAGAACATCGCCGTAGGCGACAGTCGTGCGCGGACGGCTGGACCTTCATTGAAGGATGTTTGTGGTGGTGGTACTCAGCGCGCCGAGTGCGGCGGTGACGGCATCCTCGAGTGCCGCGAGATCCTTTCCAGTTGCGCGTTTTCCGATGGCGCGTTCCTGTCGGCGAAGCTCGATCAATGGGCCGATCACGACGGCCGCAACCAGATGTGCGTTCGCGCCTGCAGCCAGTTGCCGGTCGTCGAGCCATTGGCGCAGCTGTGTGCCGAAGTCTTTTGCGTTGTGGCCTAGTCTGCCGTTCTTGGCTTCCGTTTCGATGAGCTTGGCCAGCTCGGGGTGTTGACGCGCCCATCGGCCATCGGATTCGGCAGCGGAGGCGTATCCGTGTGAGCGCAGTGCTGTCAGGAATTCGTCGGACCACTCCTCGAGCGCTGCGCCTGCCACGAGTTCGCGCACCCTCTCCAGCGACCCCAGATGGTGGTAGACACTCCCGTTGCTGATCCCCGACTCGCGAACCAGCGCTCGGATGGTCAGCGCCTCTGAGCCGTCACGATCGACGATCTCGAGTGCGGTCTGCAGAAGCTGTTGCGCTACAGGATTGAGGGGCACTCGGTTATGCTAACCGAAAAGTTAGAGCATTGCTCTAGAGGGGGTTCTGAATGGCTGCCACTGCTGATATGACCGAGATGCCCTGGATACGGTGGCTCGATCTGGACACCGAGTTCGGTAGCGACGGATCGTTTCGCGTCATCCAACGGCGTCCGAAGGCTGAACATTTGAACCACAATGGTCACGTGAACGCCCCGGTGATCTACGGAGTGGCCGAAGTTGCCGGCGCCGGCGCGGCGGTCATCGCGGCCGGGGTCGCAGGCACCGGGGCGTACACCGTCATAAAGCGCGCGGCCATCGAGTACCAGCGCCCGGCCCAGGGTGGTGTCACCGCAAGCGCCAAGGTCGACAGCGACCTTGCCGCCCACCTTCAAGCCGAGTTGATTGCTGGGCGCGGCTGCGATGTCCCCGTTGACGTCGAACTGCGCGACAGCACTGCCGCAACCACCGGCACCTGCCAGTTCGTCGTCACGCTGAGGCGCCCTCGGGGCTAGGTGCAGTATTTGGTAGGACTGTCGAACGAGCTTGCTTGTTAGTCGATTTCGGCTGTTCCTGCGAGCCGGACGCGCGCCATGTCGACAGTCGTTCGCTGTCAGCGATCTCGAACCGGGGACAGGTCGACGCCGGCGGGTGGGACCAGGCGGCGCAGTGTGCCGTCGAAGGCAGTGGCGTAAAGCGCAAAGCCGTCGCCGTTCGAACCGATGCGCACCGAGCTCGGCCCGGTCCACCCACTCGACAGGCCCGAAGCGATGGCGCACGCCTCGCCGCTGCGCGGGTCGACACGGTAGACCGCACCTTCGATATGAGCCGCGACGTACAGCGTTCCGTCCTGCGACATGGTCAGATCATCGGGACCAGGGAGCAAGCTGGGCAGCGTCGCCACGACCGTCCACTGGTCAGGATTGTCCAGTGGGACACGGAGGATCTGGCCCGTGAACAGATCGTCGGTGTACACCGCTCGGCGGTCCGGGCTCAGCGCCAGACCCTCCGACCGCCGAACCATCGACCAGTTGGGTGCGACCACGTCGGATTCGCGGAGGTACCGGGACAGCCCTTTCGACGGGTAGCCCTCCGTTCCCACCCAGGTCGTCAGGAGATCACCGTCGGGAAGACGCAGCAATCCGTTGCCCGCGAACGAAGTCGGCGACGACAGCTGACCGGTTGCGGTATCCAGGTCCCACAGCTTCCCGTCCTGGCGAGTCAGGAAGGTCAGATTCGAACCGTCGAGCTGCAAGCCACCCGGGGCTGCCAAATCATCGAGCACCGTATGAACTTGGCCGGCGGCATCCACCTGGTAGAGCTTCGTATCTCCGGACAGATAGAACCCACCATTGCCGTCAGGTTCCAGGTTCTCGAGCTGCTCCAAACCCTGTACTACGGTTTCGACCTGCCAGTTGCCGCATTCCGGCAGGGGCGCGGCTTGCGCAGACGTCGCTGCAGTAGTGGTTCCCCCCACGATCGCAACGGCGACGAACAGCGCTCGAGCCCGATTGCTCAACTTCGTCACGCGCACAACCTAGATGCAGCCGCGACGTTTGTCGCCGGATTCCCGAATCCGGTTGCTGCTTGTATCGCGGGACACGCCATTCGTTCGGGCGGATTCGGCAGGAGAGCTGACGCGAAACACCCTGTCGGGTCGGCGGTCCGTCAGAGCCGGCAAGCGCGGTGCGGCGTGGAGGTTTGCCCTGTTCGGGCCGGAGGCGGAAGGAGGAAACCCACTCCTTTCCACCTCCAACATATAGCCGACTGGGGGGCTTGCGGCAAGGCCCCGGTCATGCCCCAGAATCGCTGACCTGAGTCGAAACCCGTGGCCGTGAGTGCGCCCGAATCGCGGACCCGGGGAAAGTGAGGGGCCAATGTCAGCACGGGAATACGAGGACGAACTGCAGGCGGAACAGGAGTACGTGACCGGGCTCTACGAGCGGCTCGACGCCGAGCGGGCGCGGGTGAAGTCGCGGTACGGCGCCGCGCTGCGCGATCACGGCGGGACGCTCGTGGATCGCGAGGTGGAGGTCCGCACGCTGGCGCGAGAGATGCAGCGGCTGGACGTGGCGGACAACGGGCTGTGCTTCGGCCGCCTGGACGCGGTCGCGGGGGAGCGGTCGTACATCGGCCGGATCGGCATCTTCGACGAGGAGCGCGACTTCGAACCTCTGCTCCTCGACTGGCGGGCGCCGGCCGCGCGCGCGTTCTACGTGGCGACCGCCGCCAACCCGGAGGGAATGAGCCGACGGCGTCAGTTCCACAGCCGCGGGCGTCGCGTGGTCGAGTTCACCGACGAGGTCCTGGGCCGCCCCGACGGCTCCGGCCCGGACCGCAGCGGTGATTCGGCTCTGCTCGCCGCCGTCAACGCACCGCGCGGTGACGGGATGAGCGACATCGTGGCGACCATCCAGGCGGAGCAGGACGAGATCATCCGGCTCGACCACCCGGGTGTGCTGGTGATCGAGGGTGGTCCCGGCACCGGGAAGACCGTCGTCGCCCTGCACCGCGTCGCGTATCTGCTCTACACGCAGCGGGAGCAGATGGAACGTCACGGGGTGCTCGTGGTCGGGCCCAATGCGGCGTTCCTGCGCCACATCGATCGTGTTCTCCCTTCGCTCGGCGAGACGAACGTCGTGTTCACGACCACCGGCGACCTGATGCCGGGCGTGCACGTCACCGGCGAGGACACCCCGGAGGCGGCGCGGCTGAAGGGCTCGCTGCAGATCCTGGACGTGCTTGCCGCGGCCATCGCCGATCGGCAGCGGTTGCCCGAGGAGCCGCTGCCGATCGAACTCTCGGGGGTCGCGCTGCAGATCGACGCCGCCACGGCGGAGTGGGCGCGCGAGGAGGCGCGTGCCGGCGGGCGGCCGCACAACGAGGCGCGGGCGGTGTTCCGGGAGATCGTCACGTACGTGCTCACCGAGCGCGCGATCGGCCGAATCGGCAAGGGTTGGCTGTCCCGCTCCGACCGGAAGGCGTGGGAGCAGATGCGCACCGAGTTGCTCGAGGAGCTTGCCCAGGACGCGGGCTTCGCCGTCGCGCTCGACGCACTGTGGCCGATCCTGGAGCCGGATTCACTGCTTGCAGAGCTCTATTCGTCTCCGGGGCGGCTGAGTGCGGCGGGCGCAGATCCGGTACTGTGGCGCGCCGACGGTGGCGCCTGGACGGTGTCGGACGTGCCGCTGCTCGAAGAACTGGTCGAACTGCTGGGCCGCGATCAGCGGGTCGACCGGGCCGCCGAGCGGGAGCGGAAGGCGCGCACCGCATACGCCGAGAGCGTGCTGAGCGGCCTGGTCAGCCGCGCAGATCACATGGAGGACGACGAACTTCGGCTGTTCGCGACCGACGTGCTGGATGCCGAGGTGCTGGCCGAGCGGTTCGACGAGGTCGACACCCGCGACCTCGCCGAACGCGCTGCCGCGGACCGGGACTGGACGTACCGCCACATCGTGGTCGACGAAGCCCAGGAACTGTCCGAGATGGACTGGCGGGTGTTGATGCGGCGTTGCCCGAGCAAGTCCTTCACCATCGTCGGCGATCTGGCGCAGCGGCGGTCGTCGGCGGGCGCGACGTCGTGGGACGCGATGCTCGAGCCGTACGTGCCCGGCCGCTGGGTCTACCGGTCGCTGTCGGTGAACTACCGCACGCCGGCGGAGATCATGTCCGTCGCCGCCGCGCTGCTCGCCGAGTTCGCCCCCGGAGTCCGGCCGCCGGAGTCGGTCCGCGCGTGCGGCGTCAGGCCGTGGTCCCGACACGTCTCGGAGGACGAACTGGGAACTGCCATCGACGAATTCGGCCGCGACGAGGCCGGCCGGGACGGCACCAGCGTGGTCATCGGGCCACCCGGTGTCCCCGGCACGGTTCCGGCGTCCGAGACGAAGGGCCTGGAGTTCGATGCCGTCCTGGTGGTCGATCCGGCACGCATCCTCGCCGACGGCCCGCGCGGCGCGGCCGAACTCTATGTCGCCCTCACCCGCGCCACCCAGCGCCTCGGTGTCCTGCATCAGGGGCCGCTGCCGCCGGCCCTGACCGGTCTCGCCGACGTGTCGGCCTGACGGCGGTGGAGCGGTGACGCTCCGTTCCTTACCGTGAACCGGCCGCGGGCCGCCCCATCCCGGACGTAGAGTCCAGGGTGGGGCGGGTAGCGATCAGCGAGGGGGAACAGTGTCGTCGGTGAAGTCTGTGGTCATCGGGGTCGTGGCGAGTGTGCTCCTTGTGGGCTGCAGCAATGATCCATCTGTGCAAGCGGATTCGGGACCCGTCGCGCCTGTCACCTCCACCCCGGCCAACCGCACCGGACGGATGCAGATCGGTCCGACGCCCCCACCGCCGTCCACTCTCTCGGCGCCCGCCACCGATCTCCCGCCACCGGAGGTGTACACGCCCACGGTCGCCATCGACGACGTGCGGATCGAGGTCGACGCCGACACCGGAATCGAGCGGGTCGTCTACCTGTTCGCCGGCACGGGAATCCCCTTCTTCCGGGCGGGGTACGTCGCCGAGGCCGTGCCGCATCGCGGCGGTCCGAGCCTGGCCGTCACCGGCCAGGCGATCATGCAGGTCGACATCATGGGCACCGCGACGCCGGCGCGGAACCTCTTCTTCGTCGCACCACCGTTGGCGGGACCGGAGGGGGCCCGTGTGACGCAGCTCTACCTGCTGCCCGACACGCGCGACGTGAACGGAATCACCCAGTCCTTCATCGGTCTTCGTAGCGGACCGAGACCGTTCGAGGTTGTCACCGTCGAGGATCCGCCCCAGCTGATCATCGAGATCCGGTGAGGCGGTGTCGGGCGAGGCTTCCCGCGCACGCGTGCTCCTCGGCAGTCTCCGCCCTGCTCTAGGATTGTCGGGGAGAATCCGACTACCGCTCACAGAGAGACGCGTGACGTGTCAACCGATCCCGACCCCGACGATCTGCTACTCAGCGATGACGAGCGCATGCACGCGTTGAACGTGATCGGCGAGCACTATGCGGCAGGAAGATTGGACGCGAGCGAGTTCTACGACCGTTCGGGAGTGATCGCGTCGGCACGCACACTCGACGCGATGCGGGACTCGTTCCGCGGACTCCCCGGTGGACCGCCGCTCGCGGTCATCGACGGGCACGTCAGGAAGCTCCCCGTCGGCGGTCAGGTCGAGTCGACGGGGGCCGGGCGCACTCTCGCGTCCTCGGCCGCCCGCAGCGACGAATCCGATCTGTCGGCGCTGCGGAAGCGGGGTGGGTTGGTCGAGTCGCTCGACGGGGTGATCTTCGGGATCACCCTCGTGGCGTTCCTGGTGCTGCAGTTGATCGTCGACTGGGACTACGCCTGGATCGTGTGGCCCTCCTTGGTGGTGACCCTCAGCCTCCCCCGGATGATCCTCCGGTACAGCGACACCGATGAGGAGATCTACGAGGAGTTGAAGGAGGAGGACGCGAAGTCGCGCAAGAAGCGCCTCCGCGAGGCCGCCGAACGGATCCAGGAACTCGAGGCCAAGCGCGACCTCGACGAGATCTGAGCGTCTGTCGCCGCTCTCGCGTTTCCGGCTACATTCGAGGGCATGAGCGCACAACCCGGCGTCCGTCGCCGCCGCCTCGCCGTCTGGATCGCCGCTGCGGTCGCGGTGCTCGCGGTGGCGGCGGGCGCGGTGCTGTTGTCGGTGCCCGCGCGGTACCTGCCCTGGGACACCGCGTCGTTCCCCGACGTGGACCGGACGGCGCTGTCGCCGCTGCAGGTGAAGGTCGTCGATCTGCTCGAGGCCGAGCACAGCGATCAGCGGCCGGGCACCTTCTACTCCGACGGCGCCCAGGAGCCGTGGTGCGCCAACTTCGTCAGTTGGATCATGCGCGAGGCCGGCGAGCCGTTCTCGAACCCGAACTCCGGGTCGTGGCGCATTCCCGGCGTCTACACGCTGCAGGAGTTCTACGAATCCCAGGGCCGGTTCGAGCCGGCCGGCAACGGCTACACCCCCAAGGTCGGCGACGTGGTGTTGTACGACAACGAGTTCCGCCTCGGTCAGCACACCAACTTCGTCGTCGCCGTCGACGGTGACTCTGCCACCACGGTCGGCGGCAACGAACTCGGGAAGATCCGCGTGCACAGCCTCGACTGGCAGTCGGACGGCGCCGTCGTCGGGTTCGGGCGGCTCGATTCCTGAACCGCGCGGACCGGCGGGCCTGTCAGGCCCGCATGCTCAGTCGGGCGCACAGATCCCGCGGTGCGTCCACGTGCAGGCTCACGCCGGTGACCGCCTGCGGGCGGGACGACCCGATCCGGGTGCCGGGTTCGACCCTGACGGGCGCGTCGAAGTCGATGTCGATCACCGTGCCGTCCGGACCGGGCAGGTAGCAGCGGCCGTCGTGGATGCCCGGCGTGGTGTGCTCGAATCGGCGGGCGGGAACGGCGCGGACGATTCGGCTGCGGTCCACCGAGAGCACCGTGTCGCGGCCGGATCGCAGCGTAAGTACGTCGGACGTGACCAAGTGGGGGTGGACGGCGCGGGCCGCGAACCAGTTGGCCACGGCGACGACCGAGGCCACGGTGATCACGAGGAGCGCCGCGCGCAGCCAGGTCCAGGGCACGAGCAGGTGCACCGCGACCGCCTCGACGAGGCTCGCGACGAGGAACGCCGCCGGGATCGCCAGGGTGCCGGCGGTGTAACCGAACGTCGACACGCCCTCACCGGCACCGTCGACCCGTCCGCGGCACCACAGCCACAGTGGCCGGATCACGACGACGCCTCCGCCTGCGAACCGATGTCGAGTCGCCGCAGGACGCGGAGGACGACCTCGGCCTGCGCCGGGTCGGGGACGAGATCGGCGATCGGGATACCGGACCTGCGGTCGGGGTGGATCTCGGATTGCCATCGGTCCAGCACGCCCGACTCCAGGAAGAGGGCTCGGACAGCGCCCGTCATTGCCTCGGAGAGGGATTCGATCTCGGCGGTGTGCCCGTCCGCGTCGTGTCCACGAAGTGCCGCGAACCTCCGGTAGAGCACCACGATCCGCTCCCGGGCCGCCGGATCGGACAGCAGGCGTGTCGCGGATTCGAAGAACTCCTCGGGGGCCGACCCGGAGATCGCCACCAGTTCCCAGGCGTCGCGTTCGCGCGCGAACTCGGCCCGCACCGCCGGATCGGTCTCGCCCGCAATCAGTTCGCCGAACACCAGCGCGAGGTCCGGCGGCAGCGGCGACACCGGCCGTCCGGCGCGATGGGCGTCGAGCATCTGGTGCAGCCTGGCACTCTTCGCCGCGAGTACGCGTTGCTCGGCTTCGATGGTGTCGAGCCGCGCGGTGAGATCCGCCTCGAGGTCGTCGGCGGCGTCATCGTCGGTCGTCGCGGCCACGATCGCCGACACCGACCCGAGGGGCACGCCGGCCCCCGCGAGCCAGCGCACCCGCATGAGGCGAACCAGATCCGCCATGTCGTACTCGCGATAGCCGTTCGCCAGCCGGCGGGGCTCGTCGAGCAGGCCGAGTCGGTGGTAGTGGCGGACGGTCCGAGGCGTCGTCCCGGCGGCCTGTGCGATGTCGCTGATACGCATATCGACAGCATCGACTATGACGTTGCGTCATAGTCAAGTTCGCGAGGCGGGTTGTCAGGCGAGAAGCTTGGCCTTGGCAGCCGCGAACTCCTCGTCGGAGAGAACACCCGACTGGTGCAGTTGGCCGAGCTGCTGCAGCTTGGCGATCAGGTCGTCCCCGGAGGAACCCGAGGGTGCGGCGGCCGGCGGGGCCGTCTGCTGCTGAGCGGCGAATTGCTGCGCCATCGCCGCCTGCTGCTCGGCCGCCTGCTGGTCCGCGTATGCCTGCTGCTCGGCCGCGCGCCGCTGCGAACTCCGGTCCATCGCGTTGGTCGTCGCCCTCGCGGTGCCGGCGATGACGGCGGTGCGCGCCACCGTCCCCAACAGCCCCGGCCGGCCCATGCGCCTTCCGATCATGTGAACTCTCCCTTCTACCGTGCGTGCTCGACGGCGGCGACGACCGCGTCACGGGGTACCTGAACGTGCAGGGCCACCTCGCCGCCTGCGGCGCGGGCCGCCGTGGCGATCCGACGCGCCCAGGACTCCTCGTAGACGATGATCGCCGCGGACGTTCCGGGCTCGAGCGATGCGCGCACCACATCCAGGTCGTCGTCGCTGATCCAGTCCTGTGCCTCGATGGCCAGGTCGGCCAGGCCGGCGTCCGCGAGGTCCTCTTCGACGTCGATCTCGGTGAGGTTGCCCGCCGAGTCCTTCGCGATGTAGACGAGGTCGAGCAGGGTGACGTATCCACGGTCGACGACGTCCTGCAGCGCGGCGACGGTGGCGGGGTCGGCGGTGGTTCCGGGGAAGGTCAGCACGACCAGTTCCACGGGACCGATGTCGCTCGGTTGGGTCATGTCGGTCAGTCTGCCCCGGCGGAGCGGTCCTTGCCGGGACGAAACGCCGAAGGCGGGCGTGCACACCTCAGAACGCCCACCGCAGGGCCGCGGCGATCTCCCCGTCCGTCGCGTCTGCGAACCGCGCAACCTCCGCGCGGTGGACGTCGACGATGGTCGCGGACAGTTCGGTCCCGAAGGCCTCGATGAGCATCGTGTCGGCCTCGAAGGCGTCGGTGGCCTCGGCGAGCGAGACTGGAAGACGGCCGATCCCGCGGCGACCGCGCTCCTCGTCGGTGAGCGACGCCGGGTCGACGTCCACCGGATCCGGCAGGGCGGCGCCCGCGCGGACACCGGCCAGGCCGGCGAACACCATCCCGGCCACGCACAGGTACGGGTTGGCCGACAGGTCCAGCACCTTCACCTCGAGATTCGCGGCGTGCTCCTCCTCCCCGGCGCTGCCGGTCACCAGACGCACTGCGGTTTCCCGGTTCTCGTGCCCGCACGCCCGGAACGGTGCCGACCACTGGCCCGGCACCAGACGCAGGTAGCTCGCGACCGACGGCGCCCCCACCGCGAGCAGTCCCGGCAGGTGTTCGAGGACGCCCGCGGCGAACGCCTCCGCCGTCGCCGTCAGCCCGCACGGGCCGGCGCCACCGCTGTGCAGGTTCCGTCCCTCCCGCCACAGCGACAGATGGACATGCCCGCCGTTACCCACCCCGCCGGAAACCACCTTGGGGGAGAACGACACCCGCATGCCGTGGCGGATCGTCACCGCGCGGATCGTCTCCCGGACCAGGACCGAGGTGTCGGCGGACCCGAGTGGGTCCTCGGCAGCCACCGACAATTCGAACTGCCCCGACGCGTACTCGGGGTGGATCTGCTCCACCCGGACACCCTGCCGGCGCAGGGCGGTGACCACCTCGACGAGGTAGTCCGACCTCTCGACCACCCGCGTGTACCCGTACGCGGGCCCGCGGGTGGCGGGCACGAAGTCGTCGCAGTCCTGCCCGACGACCCATTCGATCTCGATCGCGGCCTTCGCGGTCAGCCCCTCGTCGGCGAGCAGCGCGACGGCGCCGCGGAGGACACTCCGTGCATCCTGCGGATGCAGGTCCCCGTCCTGCGTGTACCGGTCGACGGGCGCCCACGCCCACCCCGGCTGCGCCG
Source organism: Prescottella agglutinans (assembly GCF_004011865.1). Classification (GTDB taxonomy): domain Bacteria; phylum Actinomycetota; class Actinomycetes; order Mycobacteriales; family Mycobacteriaceae; genus Prescottella; species Prescottella agglutinans. The sequence continues at coordinate 74,236 of NZ_RKLP01000013.1, forward strand.
CGAGCACCGTCAGCCGCCCGAGATCCGGGATCAGCCGCAGGTCGCCGACGGGGCCGCCGGCGTAGCGGCCGGCGACGATCGTGTCGTCCGGGGTGAACGCGTCGAACACCGGCGACGCCCCCACCCCCCATGCGGCGGCGTGCTCGAAACGGTCGATCGGGACGGCCTTGGTGCGCAGCACGCCGCTGTTGTCGACCCACGGCAGCGCGACCGCGACGACGCCGCGCTCGGCGAGGTCGCGGGTCAGCCGCGCGGCTTCCAGCGCCCGGCCTTCGCGTTCGTGCCGATCCATCGCATCTCCCTCGCACCGGGCCCGGTCAGCGGCAGAATGGCGGATGTGGCGTCATTCCCAGACGATACGCCGCGGCATTCCGGCGGCGATGCGATTGCGGAGATGGTCGACGCGCTACCGCTCGTCGACCACCACTGCCACGGCGTCGTGCGCGAAACCCTGGACCGACCGGCCTTCGAGGCGCTGCTGTGCGAGGCCGACCGGCCCGGGCCGTGGCACGGAAGTCTTTTCGACACGCAGGTCGGATTCTCGGTTCGTCGGCTGTGTGCGCCGATCCTCGACCTGCCGCCGCACGTCGGTCCGGACGAATACCTCGAAAGGCGTGCCGAACTCGGCGCCGACGAGGTTGCCGGGCGCCTGCTGCGGGCGACCGGAATATCCGAATTCCTCGTCGACACAGGCTTTCTGCAGGATCGGTTGACCGGGCCGGACGAGCTGGCGGCGTACGTGGGCGCGAGGGCGCACGAGGTGGCGCGGCTCGAACCGGTCGCCGAGCAGGTGATCGCCGAGCGCGGTGCCGGCACGTTCGCGGACACGTGCCGCAGCAGGCTCGCCGACGCGTCCCGCACCGCAATCGCCTTCAAATCCGTTGCGGCGTACCGGGTGGGCCTCGACCTGCCGCCGGAGCGCCCGTCGGACGCGGCCGTCTTCACCGCCGCGGTGCGGTGGGCGTCCGAGATCGCCGCCGGGGCCCCGGCGAGGCTGGCCGACGAGACCCTGGTCCGCTTCCTGATCTGGACCGCGGTGGACCTCGGTCTGCCTCTCCAGTTCCACGTCGGTTACGGCGACGCCGATGCCGATCTCGCGCACGGGGACCCGCTGCTGCTGACGCCGCTCCTCCGCGCCACCGCCGGGCGCGGGGTGCCGATCATGTTGCTGCACAACTACCCGTTCCACCGTCACGCCGCGTACCTGGCGCAGGTGTTCGACCACGTGTTCGTCGACGTCGGGCTCGCGGTGCAGAACGTCGGCGGCGACGGCGCGGCCCGCGTGCTCGCCGAGCTGCTGGAACTGGCGCCGTTCGGGTCGGTGCTCTTCTCCACGGACGGCTGCGGCCTTCCGGAACTGTTCCACGTCGGCACGGTGCAGTTCCGGACGGCGCTCACCGGGTTCCTCGAACGGGAGACGCGGCAGGGGCGGTGGTCACCCGTCGACGCCGAGCGGGTCGCGCGGCTGATCGCCGGCGACAACGCGCGCCGCGCCTACCGGCTCGGATCCGGCGCCCCACCGACCGATTAGTCCGAAACGCCGCGAAACGGGGCCCTGTGATCCAGGTCTCTCGCATGGCATAGTTTCGGGCCACACCGGCACGCCACATGGGGTGCATCGAGCGAGGAGCCGACAATGCTGAGCACGATGAACGATCTACCGCTTTCCGTCGCGCAGTTGCTGCGGCACGGGAGCACCGTCCACGCGGACGCCGAGGTCGTCACCTGGACCGAGGCCGGTGCGCGGCGGCGCTCGTATGCGGAGGTCGGTCGCCGGTGTGCGCAGTTGGCGCACGCGCTGCGCGGTCTCGGCGTCGAGGGCGACGAGCGGGTCGCGACGTTCATGTGGAACAACGCCGAGCACCTCGAGGCGTACCTGGCGGTGCCGTCGATGGGCGCGGTGCTGCACACCCTGAACATCCGACTGTTCCCGGACCAGCTGATCCACGTGGCCAACCACGCGGAGGACCGGGTGATCATCGTCGACGCGACACTCGTCCCGCTGCTCGCCCCGCAGCTGGCGCAGATGAAGACCGTCGAGCACGTGATCGTCACCGGCGACTCGGCGGCCGGGCTCGAGGCGCCCGAGGGCGTCCAGGTGCACACCTACGAGGGACTGATCGCCGGTCAGCCCGGCGACTTCGACTGGCCGGAGCTCGACGAGCGCAGCGCCGCCGCGATGTGTTACACCTCCGGCACCACCGGTGATCCGAAAGGTGTTGTCTACTCGCACCGTTCGCTCTACCTGCATTCGATGCAGGTGTGCATGAGCGACGGTCCCAACCTGGCGCAGGGGGACCGGGCGCTGGCAGTGGTGCCGCAGTTCCACGCGATGTCGTGGGGTCTGCCGTACGCGGCGTTCATGATCGGTGCGTCGTTGATCATGCCGGACCGGTTCCTGCAGCCCGGCCCGCTGGCGGAGCTGATCGCGGCCGAGCGCCCGACGTTCGCGGCGGCGGTGCCGACGATCTGGCAGGGCCTGCACCTGTACCTCGAACAGCACCCGCAGGACATCTCGTCGATGCGAGAGGTGCTCATCGGTGGGGCCGCGGTGCCGCCGTCGCTGATGCACGCGTTCGAGAACGACCACCAGGTCTCGGTGCTGCACGCGTGGGGCATGACCGAGACCTCGCCGCTCGGGTCGGTCGCCCGTCCGCCGGCCGGCGCCGCCGGGGAGGATCGGTGGAAGTACCGCTACACGCAGGGCCGCTTCCCGGCATCGGTGGAGGCGCGCCTGATCGACGACGACGGCAACCGGGTGCCGCACGACGGCCACAGCGTGGGCGAACTCGAGGTCCGCGGGCCGTGGATCACGGCGTCGTACTACGGCGTCGAGGCGCCGGACAAGTTCCGGGACGGCTGGCTGCGCACCGGTGACGTCGGCTCGATCACGCCCGACGGGTACCTGGCGCTGTCGGACCGGACCAAGGACATCATCAAGTCCGGTGGCGAGTGGATCTCCTCGGTCGACCTCGAGAACGCGGTGATGGGCCACCCGGCGGTCACCGAGGCCGCGGTGATCGCGGTGCCCGACGAGAAGTGGGACGAGCGGCCGCTCGTCGCGGTGGTGCTGCGCGAGGGCAGCGACACCACGCTCGACGAGTTGCGGGACTTCCTGGCCGACAAGGTGGCCAAGTGGCAGTTGCCGGAGAACTGGGCGGTGATCCAGGAGGTCCCCAAGACCAGCGTCGGCAAGTTCGACAAGAAGCGGCTCCGCGCCGACTTCCACGACGGGAACCTCGACGTCACCCGCCTGTGATGCGATGGACCTGCCACGCCGGGTCGGGGGTCGCCCCGGTCCACGCGCGCAGCAGCGCGTCGCTCGCGGGAAAGAGCGGGCGCGGCAGGTCCGCCGGGTCGACCCAGACCCATTCCGGAAAGATGTGCGGCTCACCGGGTCCCGTGGGGATGCCGGTGCTCCGCGCATGCACGCCGAAGACGACGCCTCCGCGGTGCGAACCGGCGTCGACCACCACCGTGAACCCCGCCGTCTCGGCAAGATCGGCGATCCCGGACTCCTCGAAGCACTCCCGTGCGGCCGCCTGCTCGATCGTCTCGCCGGCCTCGAGGTGACCCCCGGGCAGGCACCACGTCTCGGGCTCGGTGGGCTTGACCCTGCGACCCAGCAGGATTCGTCCGTCGGCGCGTTCGACGACGATGCCGACGCCGACCACGGGGCGCGAGGTACTCACGCGCGCTCGAGTCCGTCGTCGACGGACGGTGCGGGCGGGGCCGTCCACTTCGGCTCCGGCGGAGCCCAATTCGCCATCGCGTTGCGCACGTCGGAGAGGCGGTCGGCGATTCTCAGCGCGTCGCGCTGGTGGGCGCCGACGAAGCCGGTGTCGACCAGGTGATCGATCAACGTGACGAGTGGCCGCCAGAAGCCGTCGGCGGCGAGCAGGAACACCGGCTTGGTGTGCAGTCCGAGTTGCTGCCACGTCCAGATCTCGAAGAACTCGTCCAGCGTGCCGGCGCCGCCGGGCAGGACCACGAACGCGTCCGCCAGTGCGGCCATGCGCTGCTTGCGCGCGTGCATCGACTCGACGACCTCGAGGGACGTCAGGCGCGGATGGGCGATCTCCTTGTCCGCGAGATGCCGCGGAATCACCCCGATTGCCTCACCGCCACCGGCGACCACCGCGTCGGCCACGGCACCCATCAGTCCGACCCGGCCGCCGCCGTAGACCAGGCCGATGCCGGCCGCGGCGAGGTCGCGGCCGAACTCCGTCGCCGCCTCCAGGTGGGCGGGGTCGTGGCCGGTGGCCGATCCCATGAACGCGGTGATCCTCATTCCACTCCCTCGAATGCAACGCAACGTTGCGTTGTACTTTACCTCGTGGCAGGGTGTGGTCATGCCGGTATCCAGCGCCGACGCCCGCCGAGGCGGGCCTCGCAAGCGTGACCTCGTGTTGCGCACGGTCGTCGACGAACTTGCCGTGACGACGTATGCGCAGCTGACGGTCGAACGCATCGCGGAGGCGAGCGGGGTGCACAAGACGACGCTGTACCGGTGGTGGTCGGGCAAGCCCGAACTGGTGGCCGACGCCCTCGCGACCCTGATGGACACCGGGCCGGTGCCCGATACGGGCAGCACCCGCCGCGATCTCGTGGAATGGCTGACCGGGACCGCGCGCAACTATGCGGGCTCGCCGCTCGGCGTCGCGATGCCGGCCCTCATCAGTGATCTGGCCCGCACGCCCGAGGGGCTCGCCGCGTTCCGCGTCGCGTTCCTCGCCGAACGTCGCGCCAACTGCGCCGAGGTGATCGAGAGGGGAGTGGGCCGTGGGGATCTGCCGGCCGATCTCGACGTCGACCTGTTCATGGACACGCTCGCGGGCGCGGTGTTCTACCGTCAGGTGGTGACCGGCGGCCGCGTCGATTCGGACACCGCCGAGCGGGTGGTCGACCTGCTGCTACCTGCGGCGGGTGCCGCCCGCCGGTAGCGACTTCCGCGAGAACATCTGCGGCGCAGTGAAACCCGAGAAGAGTCTTCCGGCGGCGCGGTCGGCCGGATAAATCACGGGTGCGCATTCGAATCGAAACCCCAGCGTCGCCGTCGGGATCGAGATTCGTTGCTAGGCTCCACCTTGCTGCATCAATCGCAGAGGAGTCGGTCGTGATCGATTCGAGTACCCGAGTCATTCACCGCAATCTGGATGTCGACGGCGTCCGCGTCTTCTACCGGGAGTCCCTGCCGAAACGGACCGATGCGCCCGTGCTGCTTCTCCTGCACGGCTTTCCGTCGGCCTCGCACCAGTTCCGTCGACTCATCGACGTGCTCGGTTCACGCTACCGGTTGATCGCTCCGGACTGTCCCGGCTCGGGCTACACCGAGACGCCGGATCGGTTCGTCTACTCGTTCGACCGTCTCGCCGACGTCATCGAAGGCTTCGTCCAGCGACTGGGTCTGGAGCGCTTCGCGATGTACGTCTTCGACTTCGGCGCGCCGGTCGGATTCCGGGTCGCCGAACGCCACCCCGAGTGGATCTCCGGGCTGATCGTGCAGAACGGAAACGCCTACGCGGAGGGACTGGGCGACGCACTCCGTCAGCTCGTCGTCCTGGACCCCGAATCGCCGGGGACCGTCGACACCGTCGGCAGCTTCATGACCGCGGGCGCCACGCGCGGCCAGTACGAGACCGGTGTCCCGGACCCCGACCTGCTCGACCCGGACAGCTGGACCCTCGATCAACACTTCCTCGACTCGCCCGGCCGCAAGGACGCGCAGGCGGCGCTGCTCTTCGACTACCACTCCAATGTCGAGCGCTACGACCGCTGGCAGACCTGGTTGCGGACGCACACCCCGCCGACGCTCGTCGTCTGGGGTCGTCACGATCCGTTCTTCACCGAACCCGGGGCGGTCGCCTACCTGAACGATCTGCCGCACGCCGAGCTCCACCTCTTCGACACGGGCCACTTCGCGCTCGAGACCCACCTGCCGCGAATCGCGCCGCTGATCGCCGACTTCCTCGACCGGACGACGACCTAGGGCGCTCCGCGGGGGCGGCGGGTGGCGCCCGCCAGCCCGGCGGCCAGCACGAGAACGAGTGCGGCGCAGACGAAGGCCGAGCGGAAGCCGTCGCCGAGCATCGGCGTCACGACGAGCGGTCCGAGGATCTGGCCCAGCCCGTAGACGGCGGTGAGCGCTGCTGCGGCGCGCGGAATCCCCAGCCCGAGTGCCGAGTCCATGGCGAGCAGGGTGATACCCATGAAGGTCCCGCCGAACAGGACGGCCGCGACCAGGGCGGCCGCCGGACCGGCGACCAGCGCGGGCAGCAGCGCGGAGACGGCCTGCAGCAGCAGCGCGAGTGCGAGCAGTGACTCCGCGGACCAGCGGCGCAACGCTCTCGCCCACAGCAGCGGCGACGGGATCGCGGCGAGCCCGACCACCACCCAGGCCGCGGGGCCCGTCCACTCGGCGCCCCCGGCCGACACCGCCGCAACCAGGAACGTGCCGAGGATGATGTAGCCCAGGCCCTCGAGGAAGTAACCCGTGCCGAGGGTCCACCAGTGCACCGACGGGGAAGTGCGCGAGGGGGATCCGCCGGAAGGGGATGGGGGAGAAGCTCCCGGCGGCAGGTTCCAGGCGACGGCGGAGTAGCCGACCGTGACCGCGGCCGCGAGGACCCAGAGCACGGTCCACGACACGACCGGTCCGAGCGCCGCGACGAGAACGCCCGACGTCGCGATCCCGGCCCCGACGCCGGTGAACGTCACGCCCGCCGACGGATGGCCGACCACCGCGGTGGCGCAGTACACGAAGACCGCGGCACTGGCCATGCCGGCCACGACCCGCGCGGCCAGCCACACGCGGACGTCGGTGCCGGTGACCATGACGAGTTCGCTCACGACGAGCGCCAGGATCGCCGAACGGAAGAGGGTGCGCGAGCGTGCCCCGGCGGGATGGACGGCCAGCGCGATGGCGCCCAGGAAGTAGCCGAGGTAGTTGGCTGTCGCGACGAGGGCGGTGTCCGTGTGCGAGACCCCGGCCTGCTCCTGCATGAGGGGGAGCAGGGGCGTGTACACGAATCGGCCGACGCCCATCGCCGCGGCGAGTCCGGCGGCGGCGCGAACCACCGTCGCGCGGGCGTACCGGCGCGGCGCGACCGTCTCGGTCCGCATCGGCAGGTTCACTTCCTTCCCCCTTCGTCGCCTCGACGCTATGTGCGGCTCACGGCCGCACGGAAATGCCGGTTCGACGGCATCTATGCTCTGTGGTTATGAATGTCGAGTTGCGGCATCTGCGGGCGTTGATCGCGGTGATCGACGCCGGCACGTTCACGGCCGCCGCCGAGCGGCTCAACATCACGCAACCCGCACTGACGCGCACGATCCAGCAACTCGAGGCGACACTCGGAACCCGGCTGCTCGAGCGGACGTCGCGGTCGATGGCGCCGACCGAGGACGGGCAGGCGTTCGCCGAACGTATTCGCCTCGTCCTCGGTGATCTGGACGTCGCGATCGCGTCCGCGCAGGCCAACCGGACGGTGCGGCTGGGATTCAGCTGGCTGCTTCCCGATCCGTGGGCGCACGACACGATCGCCGCCTGCGAGGAACGCTCCGGTGCGCGGGTGTTGCTGCAGCGGTGCGACGACCCGGTGGCGGCGCTGCGGGACGGCGTCGTCGACGCCGCCGTGATGCGCGGGGAGGTTCCGCGTGGGGCACTGGCCGTGCATCACTTGTTCTCGGAGCCACGGATCGCCGCAGTCAGCGCCCGCTCACCCCTCGCGGAGCGGGACACCGTCACGTGGGGCGAGCTGGGAACGTATCCGCTGGTCGTCAACACGCTGACCGGGACGACCCGTGCCGAGTCGTGGACCGAGCCCGACCCGAGCCGAGAGATCGTGACCTGCACCAACTTCGACGAGTGGCTGGAACTGGTCGCGGCCGATCGGGGCGTGGGAGCGGTACCGGTGGCCGCCCGCCGCCGCGTGCACCATCACAACGTGCGTTTCGTCGACATCGCCGACGCGGCGCCCACCGCGGTGAGCCTCGTGTACGTCGCGAGCCGCGTGACTCCGCTGATGCGGGTCCTGCGGGACTGCGCGCTCGTCGAGGCCCACCGCCTCCGGGGCTGAGTCAGCCGAGGTCAGCCGACCTGCCGGTCGCCGGCCGCCACCTCGGCGCCCACGGCCCGTCGCAGCGCGGCCGCGAGGGCCGGCCGGTCGCCGCCGTCGACCACCGCGGCGATGTGGGCGTCGGGCCGGACGACCCACACCTCGTTCTCCTCGGCATTGGTTGCGGCCGTGAGCAGTCCGCTGGTGTCGACGTCGGCCAGCGCATGCAGCCGGATCGGGGCGTGCGTCGCGGCCAGGGCGATCTGCCGGACGTCGGCCGGGTCGACGGCGGCGCCGTGCAGCAGCAGCACACCGTGCCGGGCGATCTCCCGCAGCCGCGCGCAGCTCTGCCCGCGCACGGTCACCGGGACGTCCGGCACCAGCACGCCCGGAACCGGGGCGGGTGAGACACCCCGCTCCGGGCGGCCGGCGAACGGACGCCGCACGTCCGGCGTCGTCAGGGGGGAGTCGACGTACCAGAACGGTTCCGCCAGACGCCCCGAGTCCACGGCGGCCCGTGCCGCCGGATCGGACGCCGCGGTCTCGAGCACGGCCTTGCGCCGGGCGTGCTGCTCGTCGGTCTGCGGGACGAGGAAATCCATCGTCGCCGACGTCACCTCGAGGTTCTCGGCCGCCGCGGCGCGTCGCTCGAGGTCGTAGGTCTCCAGCAGGGACGCGTCGGCCCAGCCACGCAGCACGAACGCGAGCTTCCACGCGGCGTTCTCGGCGTCACCGACGCCGGAGTTCAGGCCGCGCGCACCGAACGGCGAGACGATGTGCGCGCAGTCCCCGGCCAGCAGCACCCGGCCCACCCGCATGCGGTCCGCGAGCCGGGCGTGGAAGCGGTACACCGACTTCCACACGATCCGGTACGGGGTGTCGCCGATGATCTGGCGGATCCGGGTGTCCAGCGCGCCGCTCTCGACCTCGGCGTCGAGGTCGTAGTCGCCGGGCACCTGCCAGTCGATGCGGAACGTCGAGTCCGGGCACGGGTGGATCAGCACCTGCCGGCCCGGGTTCCACTCGGGGTCGAAGTAGAAGCGGCGCTCGTTGCCCCAGCCGGGGATGTCGGCCTGGATGTCGCAGATGAGGAACTTGTCGTCGAACGACCGGCCGGGGAACCCGACGCCGAGCTGACGACGCAGCTCGCTGCTGCGCGAACCGGTGGCCATCACCGCGTAGTCGGCCGCCACCGTCACCGGGCCCGCGTCCGTCGCACACCCGAGCCGGACCTCGGCCGAGTCCTGGTCGATGCGCTCGACCGCGTGACCCCACCGCACCTCGATGAGCGGCTGCTCGGCGATGGCCTCGTCGAGCAGCTCCTCGGTGCGGGCTTGCGAGACGTTGACGAAGGGCGGGAACGGCGACAGTCCGTGGTCGACGAACTTCTGCGAGAACAGCTCGTTGTCGCGGTGGAACGTGCGCGCGGTGTCCCACGTGACGCCCTCGGACGCGATCTGCTCCCCGACGCCGATCGCGGCCCACACCTCGAGAACGTCCCGCTGCTGGCAGATGGCTTTGGACCCGATCGGGTCCCGCTCGGCCCGGCCGTCGAGCAGCACGACCCGTACGCCCCATCGGGCCAGCAGCAGCGCCGTGGTCTGGCCGACCGGACCGTTGCCGATCACCGCCACGGTTCCGGTGTGAATGTGGTTGACACCCATCGCAAATACTCCTGACGCTCGCCCGGATCAGCCCTGCAGCTGAGCCCAGACCTCGCGGTCGCGGTCCGCGGTCCAGATCACCGGGCGCTCGATGCCGGACAGCTCGTCCCACACGCGGGAGACGTCGAACGGCAGGCAGTGCTCGAAGATCGGCCAGTGGCCGTACTTCTCGAACAGGGCGGCGTGGGTGGCCTCGAAGGCCTCCTTGAGCGTGCCGCCACGCTGCTGGACCGCACCGACCTCGGTGAGCATCACGTTCAGGAAGTGCCGGGTCTGCTCGATCGCGGCGTCGACCTCCTCGCGGCCGCGGCTGACGGCGCCGCGTCCACCGATCAGCGCCTCGGCGCCCAGCGCCTTGATGCCGTCGAGAGTGCCTGTGGCCCAGTCGCGGTGGAATGCGTCGCCGGTGTAGAGCGCGGCCTGCGCCTCGACGAGGTCGCCGGCGAAGAGGATCTTCTGCTGGGGCAGCCAAGCGACGATGTCGCCCTCGGTGTGCCCGCGGCCGAGGTGCTTGAGCACCAGATCGCCGCGGTCACCGCCGAGGTCGATGGTCAGTTCGTCGGAGAACGTCAGGGTGGGCCAGGTGAGGCCGGGGACCGAGTCGGCGCCCTTCGCCAGACGCGGCATGCGGCCGAACTCGGACGCCCAGTCCTCCTTGCCGCGCTCGGCGATCAGCTTGCGGGTGTTGTCGTGCGCGACGATGATCTCGGCGTCGAACGCGGACGCGCCCAGGACCCGCACCGCGTGGTAGTGGGAGAGCACCAGGTAGCGCACGGGCTTGTCGGTGTGCTGGCGCAGCTTCGCGAGCCAGTCCTGCGCGGCGACCGGTGTCGCAAGGGCCTCGAAGCAGACGAGGAAGTCCTCGCCCTCGATCGCTCCCAGGTTGGGATCGCCCTCGGCCGTGAGCGCGTAGACGCCGTCGGCGAGGACCTCCAGGGTCTGCTCCTTCTCGCCGAGGTCGGCAGAGGAGGCGAAGGACAGTGCGGCCATGAGGTCACCTCGAATAGTCAAAGCTTTGATTGATAATGCGGACAAGGTAAGCCGTGTCACACGAGATATGCAAGTCTTTGACCAAATCCGATACGAAACTCGCGGGTGCGGGCTCTAATCTGTCCGGCATGACCGACGCCGACCGCGTGAACGCTGCGAGCCGTGACGGCCGCGAGGACATCGACGACCTCGACTTCCTGTCGTTCGTCGACTTCGCGGTGCGCAAGACGACCCGGGCCATGCCCGACGTCGACCCGGTGTCGATGAAACTCGTCCTGGAACTGACCCGTGTCGCCAGCGCGCTGGTCTACGACCTCGAATCCACCGTGCACCGTCCCGGCGGGTGGAGTTGGCCCGGCTTCCGGGTGCTGTTCGTGCTGTGGCTGGCCGGCCCCAGCGAGGCCAAGCGGGTGGCGAAGCTGTCGGGCATGAGCCGCGCGGCGGTGTCCGCCCTGGTCAACACCCTGGAACGCGATGGATACGTGACGCGTCGTCGCTCTGACGTGGATCGTCGGGCCGTCGAATTGCGGCTGACCGACGCCGGGCTCGAGGCCATCACCACCACGTACGCCGAGCACAACCGTCGTGAGCAGGTCTGGGCGAGCGCGCTCACCAAGCCGGAGCGGACGATCCTGATCGGACTGCTCGAGAAGCTGGCTACGTCGTCGTCGCCGGAGCTCCACACCCGCGACTGACCCGACCGAAAGGTCCGGATCGGGTCGGTTGCGCAGGTTTCCTGCATCGGCTGGCCGCCCCCTTGCATATTGTGACTGCCCTCACCTACGGTATGCCCACCACGCAGTGGTCAAAGCATTGACCACATGCCTCCCGCTCATATCCCCGAGGTGACCATGTCGCTTGGCCTGTCGCCGGCCGATGCCGCGCGCCCAGACTCCCCGGCTTCGCCGGATCCGTTAGCCGCCGATGCCGGCCTCGACGCGATTCTCGCCGTCGCTCGCCGTCGCCGTCGCGTCTCGCTCGTCTCCGCGGCGGTGCTCTTGATCGTCTTCATGGGCTACATCGTGCTGACGACCTCGACCAGCGTGCTGTCCGGTCGATTCGCCGGCCTCGGCCTGGCCTACTGGGCCGGGTTCGGGGTCTTCGTCGGGATCCTCGTCGTCGCGCAGTTCTACGTCCGCTGGGCGCGCCGCATGGACGGGATCATCGACGCCCACCTGGCCGAGCTCGAACTCCCGAAGGACGGTGAGTGACAATGGGTTTGAGTGTCACCATCGTGGTCGCCATCATCGGCGTCACGCTCGCGATCACGTACCTGGCCGCCAAGCGCAACACCTCCACCGACTCCCACTACGTGGCCGAGGGGCAGGTGGGGCCGATCGGCAACGGCCTGGCCATCTCGGGTGACTACGTCTCGGCGGCGTCGTTCCTCGGCATCACCGGCCTCATCGCGCTGTCCGGCTTCAACGGCTTCTACCTCGCGACCGCGGTCCCGCTGGCCTACCTGCTGGTGCTGCTGATCATCGCCGAGCCGCTGCGCAACCTCGGCCGGTTCACCCTCGCCGACGCCGTGGCCGCCCGGTTCGACGGTCGCGGGCTGCGCGCGTGCCTCGCCGTCACCACGATCGTCATCTCGGCGATGTACATGGTGATCCAGTTCGTCGGAGCCGGTCTGCTGGTGCAGGCCCTGCTCGGCATCAAGTTCTGGGTGGCCGTCGTGGTCCTGGGTCTGCTCATGGTCGTCTACACGATGTTCGGCGGCATGCTCGCCACCACGTGGGTGCAGGTGCTCAAGACGGGCCTGCTGCTCGGCGGCACCGCGCTGATCCTGTTCCTGGTGATGATGAAGTACGGCCCCAGCCCGTTCCACGTGGTCGACGCGGTTCCGGACGCGGTCGCGTCGTCGCACCCGCAGTCCACCACCAAGACGTTCGACATCATCTCGCAGCAGCTCGCGCTCGCCCTCGGCGTGATGGGTCTGCCGCACGTCATGGTCCGCTTCCTCACGGTCAAGGACGCCCGCGCCGCCCGCAAGTCCGGCGTCGTCGCGCTGTGGATCTTCAGCATCTTCTACCTGGTGCTGCCGTTCATCGGCTACGGCGCCCTCCGCGCGATCGGCAAGGACGAGATCGCCAAGGCGCACCCGCAGGGCAACCTCGCGGTGGTCCAGCTGGCACGTGAACTCGGCGGCCCGGTCCTCGAGGCGGTCATCATCGGCATCACGCTCGCGACGATCCTCGCGGTGCTCGCCGGTGTCGCGATCGCCACGTCCGGCGCCTTCGCCCACGACCTCTACACGCACGTCATCAAGAACGGAAACGCCTCGGCGGAAAAGCAATTGAAGGTCGCGCGGCTGTCGCTGCTCGGCATCGCGATCGTCGCGATGTTCCTCGCGCTGGGTGCGAAGGGCTTCAACCTCGGCTTCCTCGCCAACGTCGCGTTCGCCGTCGCGGCGAGCACCAGCCTGCCGGTGCTGCTGCTGAGCATCTACTGGAAGGGCTTCAACCGGGTCGGTGCCACGTGGGCGCTGGTCGGTGGCCTGATCGTCAGCCTCGGCCTGGTCGCGATCAGCCCGAACATCCTCGGCCCCACCGGACTGGTGCACGGGGTCGATCCGATCTTCCCGCTCACCATCCCCGCCCTGGTGTCGGTGCCCGCGGGCTTCCTGTTCGCCTACATCGGGTCGCTGGTCGGTCGTGGACGTCCCGACGCAGCCGGCACGGACTTCGCCGAGATCGAACGGCGGGCACTCATCGGTCGCTGACCGGAGTTCTACCAAGCCCCACCGAGTGCCGGCGGCTTCCAGCGGTCGTCGCAACACCCGATATCGGGAGTTGCGGCGACCGTGCTGTTTTCACGTCCGGAATGCCGCTACCTGAGCGGGTCGGTATGCCCGAGTAGGGTGCGCAGGATCGTTTCGGCACGGGTCCACAAGACCGCGCCGCCTATACCGGGCACGATATGTCGTCGCGCTTCGGGAATGCGGTCAGCCAGCGAACTTCCGAGGTCTGGGGAGTGGCTGGTGTCCTGTTCGCCGTACCAGAGATCGACGGGCACACTGATCGTCGTCAGATCGAACGGCCAGCGGCCCATGGCCAGGACCGTGTCACGGGCGTAGCCGGCAGGGCCCGAGGTGAACGCCTCCCTCAGACAGCGACGGTAGATGCGCTCGAACGTGGGGTCACGGTAGACGGCGAGGTCGGAGGCGGGGCTCGAGTCGATGACCATCTGCCACATGGTGTCTGCGTCCAATGTCGCGAAGAAGCGCTCCGCTTCGTCAGGGTCCGATGCAGTCAGGTCGACCAGTCCGCGGAGTTGCTCAGGCAGGGCGTCCGCGAACCACGGGGCTGCCACCTCGTCGGCGCCCGACACGATCGCGAGCGCGCCACTGATGCCCTCCGCCGCGCAGGCAAGCGCAAAGGGCGCGCCCTGAGAGTTGCCGACCATCGCGGGCCTGCCCAGCCCGCGCAGCGCGGCGAACTCGTCGACATCTGCGGCGAAGTCGCGAAACGACTTGCCGGGCTGCGGCGTCGACGCTCCCAAGCCTGGACGGTCGAGCGAGATGAGACGCACGCCGAGTGCCTCCAGGGCGCCCGCGCCGAAACCGAGTGATCGGGTGGTGGCAGCGCCCGATCACAGCAACACGGGAATCCCGTCGGGGCGACCCCATTCGGCCCACCCGATTACCCGCCCGTTTGCCACATGCAGTTCGCCCAACCGGGTCGGCTCCGAGATGTCGACACTCATAGTCGCAATTGTCGCCGACAGTGATCGCGGCTCGCCACCCGATTACGGCGGCCCTGCCTGCTTGCGGCGGGGCCTTCGTTGTCGAGAAGGTCGTCTACGACGCGCTGCCGGACCCGAACGGCGAGGGTGACACGTCGAACTGCATTGTGGTCGTGGCCTGTTCGCCCTCCGGCGGCGCGAAGGTGAAGACTGCGGTGTAGCGCCCGGCCTCGTGCAGCCGAACGGCCGACGTCGCGCCACCGATCGTGAGCGGCACCGTCGTGGTGTGGGTATCGCCGTCCGGCTCGGTGATCTCGAGCAGCACGGGTGAGGTTCCATCCGCGCCGACGGGCGTCGGCGTGACGACGACGGCGAGCGTGGTGATCGTGGAGGCGTACACCGTTCCGATCGGTGGTACCGCGGTGATCTGATACGTGGTCGCGGCGGATGCGGTAGGTGCCAACGCGAGCCAGGTGGCGCCGGCGAGGACGGCCACGGCGGCGGACGTGCGCGGGAAGGTCATACGAAATCCCTTCGTGTCGACGGCAACGACGGTCGATCGTCCGAAAGTTGCCACGCTACCGGTCCGCACCGTCGTTGGATTTCACCCGGATCGGGTGAAATTCGGCCTCAGAATCCCCAACCGAGCACGGCCGGACGGTCCGAGGCGAACGCCGAGTCGAGCAGGGCCAGATCGCGATCCGACTTCGCGTGCACCCGACCGGCGGCGGCGAACGGACGGGCGCGGTGGGACCCCAGATACAGACTGCCCAGCACGTCGAGATCGAGTGAGACGCGGGGTGATGCGTCGGTGCGTCGGCACCGCGCGCTGCCGTCACGTACCGTCAGCGCGAACGTGCCCCCGGCGCCGAGATACGGGTCGCGGACCTCGATGACCGTGTCGATGTCGACGGCGTACGTCCGGGCCTCCAGGGCCGCGGGTACATCCATGATCCGCAGCCACAGGTCGTCGGCCACGCGGGTGGTGCGCACCAGTCGAGAGTCGGTGAGCATCAGGCGCAGTGGATCGTCGACGGGCACGCTCGCCTCGATGAACGCCATCAGATCCAGCCCGCACAGGGCTCGCCACAGCGCGGCGTGGGCGTCGTCGGTGACCGCGATCAGTTCCTCGACGACAGCGGTGCGATTGTCGCCGTCACCGCGGCGCCGGAATATCGCGTAACCGTCGTGGCGCAGCAGGAAGAACAACGCCGTACCGCCACCGCGGCCGGACTCGGGGTCGGTGAACGTGAAGTCCCAGTGGGGTTTCGGGCGTGCCTGCGCGCCGGGTGTGATGCGCCGCCAGCGATCGTAGATCCCGGGCAGGTGCTGCTCGGCGGTCGCAGCATCGACCACTCGGACGCCGCCCGGGTCGGGCGCGTCGTCGCGGAATCGGGCGAAGCGGCGGTCGAGTGTCACTTCGGACGTGACAGTGGCGGGACCGTACCCGAACCGACCGTAGATTCCGGCTTCGCTCGCGGTCAGCGCGGCCAGCGGCACACCGTCGGCCACGATCTCGCGATGCAGGTGCGTGAACATCGCGCGCAGGACGCCGCGCCGCCGATGCGTTGGCGCCACCGACACCCAGGAGACGCCGCGGGTGGCTGACCGGTACCCGCCGGGGACCGTGATCTCGAGCGGCAGGTGGAGCGCGACACCGACCGGTACGCCGTCGTCGGTGGCCAGAACGACGTCCTCGATCTGCGTCAACGCCCTACCGAGGGACCGGTCCGGTTCCGCCGGGTGGTAGCCGAATCCCACCGAATCGAGAAGCTCGATCGCCGGCCAATCGCTATCGGTGGCGGTGCGGACCTGGATACCTGCTGTGGGCGTCATGCTTGCCGATGGTGGCAGCTTTCGGCACGGAACGCCCGCGAATATTCGGGCGGGTGCTCGACGACGGTGCGGCTCAGCGCTTCTTGCCGAACCGCAGCTTCCACGGCACCAGTGCCGATTCGAGCTGGACCCCGAGGCTCATCTTCGACACGCCCTCGGTGCGCTCCTCGAAACGGATCGGGACCTCGGCGATGCGCATGCCGCGGCTGGTGGTCCGGTAATTCATCTCCACCTGGAACGAGTAGCCGTTGCTGTGGATCGACGCGACGTCGATCGCCTCGAGGGTGCGGGCGTGCCACGCCTTGAAGCCGGCGGTCGCGTCCCGCACGCCGAGCCGCAGGATCGCGTTGACGTAGAAGTTGGCCCACGCCGACAGCGCCTTGCGGTGCCACGGCCAGTCGCTCGCGACCGCGCCGCCCGCGACGTACCGGGAGCCGAGGACGACGGCGGCATCGGTGGTGGTGAGGGTGCGGATCATCGTGGGGATGACCTCGGCCGGGTGCGAGAGGTCGGCATCCATCTGGATGACGATGTCGGCGCCGTCCTCGAGTGCGCGCGTCATGCCCGCGACGTAGGCGCGTCCGAGGCCGTCCTTGACGGTGCGGTGCAGCACCCGGATCGGGATCGCCCCGTCGATCGCCAGCTTCTCGGCGACCTCTCCGGTGCCGTCGGGGGAGTTGTCGTCGACGACCAGCAGGTGCAGGTTCGGTACCTCCAACGCCGCCAGCCGCTCGACGAGTTTCGGCAGATTGTCGCGTTCGTTGTACGTGGGTACAACGACGGTCGTCTTCGGCGAGCTGGTGTCCATGGTGCCTTCCTGGAGATCACACGGTGTCGTCTCCCGCGAAACCGAGTCTGGTCATGAATGCAGGCGAAGGCAACTTACCTGGGGGATTCCGCGCGTTCACGGGGCTACTGGGTGATGTTCACCATCCACGAGACGCCGAACCGGTCGGCGCAGGCGCCGAACAGATCGCCCCACATCTGCTTCTCGAGGGGCACCTGGACGGTGCCCGACGAGGACAACTTCTCCCAGTAGCCGCGGAGTTCGTCGGCGTCGTCGCCGCTCAGGCTCACCGCCATGTCGGTGCCGACCTTGTGTTCCATACCAGGCGGTGTGTCGGCGCCCATGATCGTGAAACCGTTGTCGGTCTCGAGCATCGCGTGCATGATCTTGTCCCCGTCTTCGGGCGACCCGAACTCGCCGAAGGTGCTCATGTTCAGGGTGCCGCCGAAGACGCTCTTGTAGAACTCCATCGCCTCGCGCGCATTGCCGGCGAAGCTGATGTAGGGATTGAGGCGAGAGGCCACGGGATGCTCCTAAGGTCGTCCGGAATCTGTCGATCGGTGACGCGGAACTACTCTTCGCGTCCTCGACGGTACCGCCGATCACTGCGACTCGGGGCGGTTCGCGGGGAGCGCCACGGCGGGACGGCGGCGAGCGTCACGGCCCGCAGCACCCATTCGGCGGGGCCGTACGGATGTCCCCGCAGCCAGAGGCGGCTCGCCGCCATCTGCCCGGCGAACACGACCGGCACGACGGCCATCACCGCGAGCGGCGGCAGCCGATCGACCAGACCGAGGCCGTAGCCGGTGAACAGCACACCGAGAAGTAACGACTGGACCAGGTAGTTGGTGAGTGCCGTCTTGCCCATCGGCGCCAGTGCGGTCTCGACCCGACGGCCGAGGGTGGTCCGGAACAGCAGCAGCGCTGCCACCACGTAAGCCGCGGAGAGTGCGGGCGCGGTGAGCTGCCCGAATCCGAACGCCACCGTCTCCAGCCCGCCTCCGGGTGCGTACGCGGCGGCGAGGGCATACGTCGCGGCACCGATCAGGCCGATCGGGAGACCGAACGCGAGCACGCGCTTCATGACGTCGCGGTACCGCTCGGGATCGGCGAACACCCGCAGTCGACCGGCGGCGAAGCCGAAGAAGAACATCGCCATCGCGCTCGGACCCTGCAGCACCCACAGGGCACCGAGCGTGTCCGGGAGATGCCCGGAGTGGAAGCCCAGGGTGGCCGCCGCGTCGCCCCGGAACGCCGTGAGCTTGTCGGCCGCGTCGGAGGCGGCCGGGCCGGTGACGTCGCCGGTGGCGAGTTGCGCGCCGCCCAGGAGCATCCACACGGCGGACGACGCGACGATCAGCGTCGTCCCCACCCGGAGCGCGGTGGTCGGTGAGACGTTCCGGCAGGCCAGGAGGACGAGCCCGAGAAGGGCGTACGTGGAGAGGATCTCGCCGTAGTACAGGGCGGCACCGTGCAACAGCCCGATCACCAGCAGCCCGCCCTGCCGGCGCAGCATCCGCGGCACGAACCCGCGGCCCGCCCGCTCCGCCGCGGCCATCTGCAGCGTGAAGCTGTACCCGAACAGGAACGAGAACAACAGGTAGAACTTGGTCTCGAACAGCAGCGACACGACGAAACGCACGACGTGATCGAGCCCGGAGTCGAAGCCCGGGTTCGTCTCCGTCGATGCGTAGTACGGATCCGCGAAGGCCCAGATGTTGACCGCCAGGATGCCGAACAGGGCGAACCCGCGCAGCGCGTCGACGTTCTGCAGGCGGCGGGCGCGTTCCGGAGCCCGCGTCGTGGCTTCGCTCATGACGGCACTCCCCGGAGAAGCTGGCTGACGATGCGGCGCAGCACCGCGGACTGCGCTTCGGGTCGGAAGGCGGGATCGGCGGCGACGCGGGCGAACATGCCGTCGACGAGCGCGGCGATCCAGGTCGCCGCGTCCTCGGTGGTCAGATCGGTATCGAGTTGGCCCGCCGCCGCCGCGCGTTCGAGCAGGTCCTCGAGACCCTTCCGGAAACCCAGATCGCCGGCCTTGAACCGCACCGCGACGTCCTCGTCGCGGTGGGCGAGCGCCGAGACCTCCAGCGCCAATCCGGAGTATGTGGAGTCGGCGGCCAGGCGGCAGACGTCGTCGAGCAGTCCCAACAGCGCGTCGAACGGGTCGTCCGCCGTGGCGAGTTCCGCGACCGACGACGCGGTCTGGGTGCCGTCACGCTCGATCAGCGCCAGCAACACCGCCTGCTTGGTCGGGAAGTAGTGGAAGAGGTTGCCGGAACTCATGCCCGCCTGCGCGCAGATGTCCGCCGTGCGGGTCGCGTGGTACCCGCGCTCGGCGAAGCAGCGGGCCGCGGCGTCGAGTAGTTCGGTTCGCTTGGCCGCCCGGGCAGCCTCGTCGACGGTTCGCACGCGTCCTCCCACCGTTCGAAACTATTAATTGAGCAGTCACTTAATTAATAACTCGAGTGTTCGGCGGGTGCAACACATGGACTCCGGCGTCCGCGCAGAAGAAAACCCGGGCGGTCCTGGTCGGGGTCAGGACCGCCCGGGTGCTTGGGGGCGAGCTCGTCAGAGGACGAGCTTCTTCGCCAGCTTCGCGATCGTCATCTGCTCCATACCGAGGCCGTCGGCCAGGTAGGCGATCGGGCCGCCGTAGTCCGCGCGCATCTGCTCGAACGCGGCTGCGAGGTAGGTCTTGTCGACACCCAGGACGGGTTCGATGTTCAGCGCGGCCTGTTCGCCGAGGCCGGCCCGGATCTGGGCGAGCGCCTGCGCGTTCGACTCCGCCAGGTACTCGTTGCTGAGCAGGTAGTCGTCGATGATGGTCTGCTCCTGCACGCCGGAGAGGGTCAGCAGGAGAGCGGAGATCCAGCCGGTGCGGTCCTTGCCCCCGGTGCAGTGGATGAGCACGGGCCCGTCGCTGTCCGCGATCGCGGTCAGCGCCTGCTTGAGGCCCTCACGCTTGGCCGGGTCGGTGATGAAGCTGCGGTTGACGTCCACCATGAACTGCCGACCCTCGTCGGGCGACTGGAGCGACTGTGCCAGCGCCGCCAGATCGCCGAAGTCGATCGGGATGTTCGTGTAGTCGGCCCCGGCCGGGATCTTGTCGGCGCCGCCGACCAGCGGATCGGCGATCTCGGTGGCGCTGCGCAGGTCGTAGACGTGCTTGATGTTCAGTGACGCCAGGGTCGCCAGGTCCTCGTCGCTGGCGGACGCCAGATCGTTCGAGCGGTAGATCACACCACGCTTCAGGTGGCGGTTGGCGAGGGCCTCGTAGCCGCCGCCCTCGTTGCCGGCGACGTCGCGGAAGTTGGCGATCGACGACAGGCGCGGTGTCGGGTCGAGGTGGACGTCGGCCGAGCCGGAGCCGAGGGATCCCATCGCCCCGGCAGGGTTGGGCGGTGCGGTGGTGGTCGGGTCCGGAGTGGTCGTCCCGTCCGGGTCCGGGGTGGTGCCGAGGGATCCCAGCAGCTCCGCAGGGATTTCCAGCGTGGGCGGTGGAGTGGTGGTGGTGGTGGGCGTTTCGGTCGTGTCCTGCGCGGAGGCGATCATGTTGCCGGTGAGGAGCATTCCGCCGGCGAGAAGCAGGGCCGTGGCGGACCGGGTGGTCCGCACGCGTAACGGGCTGGAGCCTGCCTGCATATCGGTTCCTTTCGTTGTGTGGGGCTGTGTGTTTCAGGGGGCGACGTCGGCGGCGCCGGTGAATCCGTATCGGTCGCAGGGGCCGATGATTCCGACCTCGAACAGGCCGGAGCCGACGTGGGTGTCGCCGTTTTCGGTGAGGGTGAAGCGGGCGAGGTTGTCGACGGGGCAGAAGAGTTTCTTCCAGGGTTCGATGTCGGCGACCTTTTCGCGCAGGCCTTGGACGACGAGTTCGCCCTGCCACATGCCGTGGCGCCAGTCCTGTTCGAGTCCGTAGCCGGTGCCGACGCCGAGGTAGTGGGGGAGTACGGGTTCGCATGTGACGGTGAGAATCTCGTCGGGCTTGCCGTAGCCGCCGGGGCGGTGGAATTCGAGGGTGGCGCGGTCGACCTCGCGGGTGCCCGGCACGAACGTGAGGTCGTGTTCGGGCCGGCCGAGCCATTCGGGTTCACGCGAGCGGTCCGTCCAGACGCGGGTGGCGTCCTCGATGATCCGGCGACCGTGCCGGTCTTCCTGCATGATCGCGACGATGGAGAAGTCGTCGAACTGCATGATGGTGTAGATCCAGAAGAAGTTCTGCTCGGCGGCGAGCGCGGGATCGGCGCGGCGTCCGGGCGGTTCGGCCTCGCCGACGGGGCGCACGCCCCAGGAGCGGTCGCGGTTGCCGCGCCAGGTGTCGGGGGTGACGGGGATGGTCTCGCCGTCGACGGTGAGCGTCCCGCTCCAGCGGCCGGTCTGCACGAACCGTTGGGTGTCGAAGGTGACCCGCTCGAGCTGGCGGTGGAAGTGGCGGGCCTCCAACGCTGCCGGGACGTCGGATTCGAAGACCAGGTCGAAGGACAGGTCCGGTGCCTCCGCGGTGGGTTCGAGGACGACGCGCAGGCGGTGCAGGCCCTCGAGGACTTCGATGCGCAGCGGCCCGACGGTGACGTCCATGCGGTCGGAGCCGAGGGCCTTGGAGGCGCGGGTGACGATGTGGTCGTCGCCGCGGCGCAGGACCGCGAAGCCGTCGGTGACACCGAGATTCGGATACTGCCCCAGGCCGACAATGAGGAACAGGGGCTGCCCGTCGTGGTCGAGTCCGGGATGGCAGTTGAAGTAGTAGCGGTCGTAGAAGTTGCGGTCCGAGGTGCCGACGTGTCGGATCGGTTCGGCGATCTGGTGGACCGGGAAATCGTCCATGGGCGAAAGCATCACGCGACCTCCTGCCCGGCGACGCGGGCCCAGTAGGTGCCGTCGAGCATCTCCTCGACCGTCTTGCGGTGCAGGATCATGTCGTCGGGGTCGGCGGGGGCTTCGGCCTGGCCGAACGCGACGGCCCGGCTCTGGACGCGGAACATGATGATGGCGTGCCGCAGGGCGGCGTAGAGGGTGTAGAAGTCGAGATCTGTTGCACGATGGCCGGTGAGGTCGCGGTAGGTGCCCACGACGTCGTCGCGGCGCAGGAGATCCGGGAGTCCGGGTAGCCCCGCCATCGTGGCCAGATCCTCGAAGAACCTGTGGATGAAGATCATCCAGGCCAGGTCCAGTTCGCGGGGGCCGAGGGTGGCCATCTCCCAGTCGAGGACCGCGACGGGTTCGAAGTCGCGGTAGATGATGTTCCCGATCCGCGAGTCGCCCCAGCACAGGACGGCCGGTCCGGCGGGGGTGGGCCAATTGTTGTCGAGCCAGTCGAGCCCGCGCTCGATGAGCGGCGAGCGGGGACCGGTCTGCACCGCCCATTCGTAGTAGCGGCGCTGGCCGTCCACGTGCGCGCGCAGCGCGGCGTCCGCGGTCACGGTGTCGGTCCCGGGGGCCGGGTTCAGGCTCGGAAACAGCTGCGCGGGTGCGGGTATCGCGTGCAGGTCGGCGAGCACACGGACCGACGAATCCTGCAGGCGCCGGCGCTCCTCCGGCGAGCCCTCGGACAGCCAGGACCCGCCGAAGTTGTAGGGCATCACGTCCGGCGGGACCTGCCCGTCGAGTCGTTCCATCACGAAGAACTCCCCGCCGAGGGCCTCCGGGGAGGTTTCGGACCAGTACACGCGCGGCACCGGCACCGACGAGTGCGCGCCGACCGCCTTGATCACCTGGTACTGCTGGTCCAGGTCGTAGGTGGGGAAGATCGGCACCCCCGACGGGGCCGGCGCGATCCGCGCGACCAGGTAATGGTGGTGACGTCCGTCGTCCTCGTTCCACAGCGCGTCGAACAGGATCGTCTCGTTCGACATCCCGTTCGCGGCCGGGACCTGCACGTCGGTGACCTCGGGGTCCGCGCCGGCGGGGAGCTTGGTGCCCAACCATGCCTGCAGGCGGGTGGCGAGTTCGCCGGGGTCGGTGCGGGAGGCGACGGGCCGGGCGACCTCGGAGAAGTCCTGATCCCCGGTTGCCTTCTCGGAACTCATGGCGACCTTTCGACGGTCGGAGGCGCGCGACGCCTCACGTGCGTTGAAAAACGGTGCGGCACAGCTGGTACAGCGAGTTCTGGTTGCGGCCCGGTGACACTCTCGGGGCGCAAGGAGCGCTAGTCGATACGTTGCGTATCGTCTTTGACGTGACACAATGTAACGACCATCACACTTCGACGCAAGGGGTCTCCTCGATGCCCAGGAAGCGGCAGGTCCAGCATCGCCTCGGCCCGCAGCGGGATCCTGCGATCGACGAGGCGGTGTTGCGGGCGACGCGGGAGTTGCTGATCGAGAACGGCTACGCCGGGACCTCGATCGATGCGATCGCCACGCGCGCCGGAGTGGGACGGCCCGCCATCTACCGGCGCTGGCCGTCGAAGGCGCACATCGTGCACGACGCGGTGTATCCGGTGATGGAGTCGGAGGACGTGTCCGACGATGTCGAGATCGGCGAGGAGATCGCCCGACTGACCTACGGCGCGGTCGCGTTGTTCGGCGACGCGGCCGCGCGTGAGGCCGTGCCCGGGCTGATGAGCGAGGGACGCGGCGACCCGGAGCTGCGCAAGGCTCTGGTCACCGACCAGCTCGAGGTGATCCGTGAGGAACTCGGCCAGCGGATCGCGCGGGCGGTCGATTCCGGTGAACTGCGCGCGGGGATCGACGCGGACACCCTGCTCGACGTCATCGCCGGCGCCGCGATCTTCGCGCAGTCGGCCCGCGACGTCCAGGACCAGGAGCGGCTCGCGTCGACGCTCGTCGATCTGGTGCTGAACGGCGTGCTGCCGCGGTGAGGCGAGGCGGGTTCAGCCCGCCAGATCGTCCGGGCCGATCGCGTCCTCGCGCCATTCTTGTGCGCTGAGTGGGGCGTCGAATCGCGGCCGGCGCCGGAAGAACCAGACGCCGGCCGCGGCAGTTCCGAGGACGAGCATGATCCGGCTGCGACTGGTCATGCGACCATTCTGCCGCCCTGTCAGCGATCCCACTCCACGAGAAGTGAATTGGGTCCGCGCAGGGCGACGCCGACCTGGCTGGTGACCCGTGCACCATCGGCCGCGCCCTCCTGTAGGCGCAGGCCGGGAAGGCGATCGAGCAGGATCGTCAGGGCCGTGTTCAACTCGGCGAGCGCCAACCAGCTGCCCGCGCAGCTGTGTGGGCCCTGCCCGAATGCGAGCATCGACGTGGTTCTCCGGGTGATGTCGAACCGGTGCGGGTCGTCGTGGATCGCGGGGTCGCGCAGCGCCGCGTTGATCGAGAAGATCATCGGTGTGAGTGCGGGGATCTCGATCCCGTTCCACGTGGTTGCCTCCGGGCAGGCGCGGGGCAGCAGGCCCACCGGAGGCTCCCAGCGCAGGCCCTCCCAGATCGCCCACTGGACGTTCTCGGCCGGGTTCGACCGCACCAGGTCCAGCTGGTCGGGGTGCGTGAGCAGCGCGGAGAGGGTGTTGCCGAGGGCGAGCATCGTGGTGTCGGCGCCCGCCGGGAACAACAGTCGCAGGAAGGACAGGATCTGCTCGTCGTCGAGGGTCTCGCCCTCCGCCGACTCGGTGACGAGCATCGAGATCAGGTCGTCGCCGGGGTTCCGCCGCCGTTCGGCGAGGATCGGCGTGACGTGGTCGGTGAACTCCTGGGACGCGCGCATCGCCGCCTCGGGATCGAGGGGGAAGTAGAAGAGATCGTGCGCCCAGCGGTGCACGGTGGCCTCGTCCTCGACGGGCAGTCCGAGCAGGCGGCTGATGATCAACACGGGGTATCGCGTGGTGAACTCCGCGACGAGATCGGCGGTCCCGCGATCGGCGAACCGGTCGATCAACTCGTGCGCGAGGGGCTCGAGGACCGGCGCGATGTAGGAGGCGATCCTGCTGCGGCGGAACGGCGGCGAGACGATCGCGCGGTTGACCCGATGCTCACGGCCGGCCATGCACTGCAGCGTCTTTCCGAGCACCGGGCCGGTGGTCATGGGGTAGATCGCGGAGGCTGGGAAGGTCTCCTCGTCCTTGAAGGCGGCCGACACGAGGTCGTGGGTGAGCAGCAGGACGGCCTGGACCCCGGCGAACGGGACCACGGCGTACGGCTTCTCGGCGCGCAGGCGCTCGAGGATCGCGTGGATCTCCGGGGCGTCCTGGAACGCGAAGTCGACCCCCTCGATGTCGACGGTGTCGAGCAGGGACGGTGCGGTCATCGTCGGGACCCTTCCGAGAAAGGCGACACGAATATTCGTGTCACAGGAGCCGAATATCGGTTACAGTGCCGAGGGTAGGAGGAAACATGGACCGTGACAAGGGTGGAAGTGGATCGCCGCCGACCGATCGCGTCGTGGCGGTCATCGAACTGCTCGCGGGGCGTGAGACGCCCTGCACCATCGCCGAGATCGCCGACGCGCTGCATCTGAGCCGCTCGACCGTCGGCGCGGTGCTCGGTGCGCTCGACACGCACGGCTGGGTGCAGCGGGGCGCGGATCTGCGGTACCGGCTCGGGTCGCGCTTGGCGGGGGTCTCCGAGGCGGCGCGCGCGGCGATGGGTGCGCCGCCCGGGCTCGACGACGCCCTCGCGCGCCTGGCCGCCCAGGTCGACTGTGGCGCGGCGCTCGGCGTCGTGTCCGCCACGGAGCTCACCTTCGTGGCGGTCGATGCGGGACGGGGGCGGCTGCCGGCGGGCATCGCCGCCGGCGCGCGGTTGCCGTTGCGGGCGCCGGCGGGCGCGGCCGTCATCGCCTTCGCGGACGAGGCGCGGCAGCGTCGCTGGCTCGGCACCCTCCCGCGGGACGCGCAGGCCGAGACCGCGGCGGTGCTCGAGCAGATCCGGGCGACGGGCGTCGGCGTGTGGGGCATCGGCGCTGCCGATCCCGGCACGCTCGACGTCCTCGCCGACGTGGTCGAGTTGCTGGCCGTGGATCCGTCGCAGCACACCCTCCGGGCACGTGTCCTCGCGCTGCTCGCGGGGATCAGTGGACGGCCTTACGGTGCAAGGGATCTCGACAGCAACGACGCCCTGCCGATCAGCTATCTCGTGGCGCCGGTGTTCGACTCCGGCGGTCGCGCGGTGTGGGAACTGCAGATCGGTCCGTTGCGTTCCGCGGTCACCCCCGAGGAACGTGCACGCTACATCGAACACCTGACCCGAACCGCTCGGGAACTGGATGCGAGAACAGGAGAGAACACATGAGTGCTGCCGCCGACCTGGTCACGGAGTTCTGTGGGCTGTGGTCCGACCCGGACCCCGCCGTGATCGCGGAGTACTTCACCGAAGATGCTGTGTACCACAACATTCCGATGGATCCCGTGAAGGGCCGCGACGCCATCCGGGAGTTCCTCGAGGGTTTCCTGGCCACGTTCGACGGCATCGACTTCCAGATCCACAGGCAGGTCGAGGCTGACGGTGTCGTGATGAACGAACGCACCGACGTGCTCCGTGGGCTCGGCAAGGAGACCCCGCTGCCGGTGATGGGCGTGTTCGAGGTGGTCGATGGGAAGATCGCGGCCTGGCGCGACTACTTCGACATGGGTGCGATCACCGCGGCATTCGGCGGCTGAGCGCCGCGCGGGTGCGCGAAACTACACAATCCGGGCGCGGAAAGAAAGCCCTTACGCAATAGTTGGACGTCCTATAACCTGCGTCACATGAGTGAGGATCCGCGTACCGACACCGTCGACGGAGTGCTCCGCCGGTCCGCCGCACGGCAGCCCGATCGCACTGCTCTGACATTCGACGACCGCACCTGGACGTACCGCGAACTCGACGCCGCCGTCACCCGCGCCGCCGGGCGTCTGCTCGGACTCGGGCTGGCGCCCGGCGACCGGGTGGCGGGCTACGGCGTCAACTCCGACGCGTACGTCATCGGCTTCCTGGCCTGCGCGCGCGCAGGCCTCGTCCACGTTCCGGTGAACTATGCCCTCACCGGCGGCGAACTGCACTACCTGCTCGCACAGTCCGGGACGCGCGCGGTGCTCGTCGACCCGGCGCTCGCGGCCAACCTCGAATCGGTGCGGGCGGATCTCGACCTCGACCACGTCCTCCCGCTGCGCGACTCGTCCGGCTCGCTGCTCGAGTCCGTTCGGGCCGGTGACGTCCCTCAGTTGGCCGTCGGCGTGTCGAGCGGTGATCTCGTCCAGCTGCTCTACACCTCCGGGACGACATCGAAGCCCAAGGGCGCGATGATGACTCACGGCGCGCTGGTCCACGAGTACGTGTCGTCGGTGATCGCGCTCGGATTGAGTGCCGAGGACAACCCGCTGATCTGCATGCCGCTGTACCACTCGGCCGGGATGCACGTGTTCATGCTTCCCTACCTGTCGGTGGGGGCGACCGTGCACCTGATGCAGACCCCCGACATCCCCGAGATCCTGCGGCGCATCGAGGCCGAGCGGATCGGTTCGTTGTTCCTCGCGCCCACGGTCTGGGTCCCGCTCGCCGGGCACCCGGACCTGGACACCCGGGACCTCTCGTCGCTGAAGAAGGCGCAGTACGGCGCGTCGATCATGCCGGTCACCGTTCTCAACCGTCTCCGCGAGCGGTACCCGGACCTCGGCTTCTACAACTGCTTCGGGCAGTCGGAGATCGGACCGCTGGCCACGGTGCTCGGGCCCGCGGACCACGAGGAGCGACCGTCCTCGTGCGGGCGCGCGGTGTTCTTCGTCGAGACCAGGGTGGTCGACGCCGACGGAAACGATGTGCCCGACGGCGAGCCGGGGGAGATCCTCTACCGCTCTCCGCAACTGTGCCAAGGGTATTGGGACAACCCGGAGGCCACCGCGGAGGCGTTCCGCGACGGCTGGTTCCATTCGGGCGACATGGTGACGCGCGACCCGGCGGGCTACATCACCGTGGTGGACCGCATCAAGGATGTGATCAACACCGGCGGCATCCTCGTCGCGTCACGGGAGGTGGAGGACGCCCTGTACACGCACCCCGCGGTGGCGGAGGTGGCCGTGATCGGCATGCCCGACGAGAAGTGGATCGAGGCGGTGACGGCGGTCGTGGCGCTGCGCGACGACGCCGACCCGGATGCGGTCACCGCGGACGTGCTGATCGAGCACGTCCGTCAGCACATCGCACCCTTCAAGGTGCCCAAGCGAATTCGCTTCGTCCCTGCCCTGCCGCGCAACCAGAGCGGCAAGCTCCTCAAGCGTGAACTGCGGAGCGAACTCGATCCGGCCTGACGGAAGCCGCTGCGCCGACGGCCCGGCCCCACCGGATGCGGTGGGGCCGGGCCGTCGGCGACCGTGCTGCTGCGGGTGCTCCTACCAGCTGAGGGCAACGCCGTGCTCGGGCAACCAGATCATCGGATCGACCTGGTAGCCGTTCGGATCCCAGACCTCGAGGTGGAGGTGCGGGCCGGTGGACTGGCCGCGGTTGCCGACCGTCGCGATCTGCTGACCGGCGATCACGCGCTCACCGACGCCTGCCGTGAAGCTGTCGACATGGCCGTACACGCTGATGGTGCCGTCGTCGTGCTGGACGCGGACCCACTGGCCGAATCCGGACGCCGGGCCGGCATTGATGACGACCCCGTCCGCGACCGAGAAGATCGGCGTGCCGAGGTTGGCGCCCACGTCGATGCCGTTGTGGTGCGTACCCCAGCGCGGGCCGTAGCTGGAGGTGAGGAAGCCCGACACGGGCTGGACGAAGAGGGGGCGCGGCGGCGGCGCGATGAACGGGGCCGGCATGGGGGCGGGAACCGGTGCTGCCTCGGGCGCGGGTGCCGGTGCCGGTGCGGGCAGCGGCGCGGGCATCGGTGCCGGCTGCGGTTCGGGCGCCGGCGCGGGGGCGATCAGCTTGGGTGCGGGCGTCCACTGCTCGGCGGACGGCGGGGTCCACCCCTGCTGTGCGGCGTCGGAGAGCGCCGGGATGTTGATGCCGGGCAGGAACTGCCCGGCGGGCAGCTGAAGCTGGATGTTGCCGACGTCGGGCAGCCGCAGGGGCGCCGCGGACGCGGTGGCGGCGCCGACTTGCACGCTTCCTGCGAGCAGAGCGCCGGTGGCGACGGCCACCGCCGCCGCCTTCAGGGAGCGGTGACCGCGGGGGGTCGTGGCAGTCTGGGTTTCGGAACTAAACGTCCTGTGGTGATTGGCCACAGCGGTTACCTCATTTGTGGTCTCTGGTCGGTCCTGCGGACGGCGACCTCGGATCTTTCGTCACGGAAAAGTAACAAAGAGGTATCGACTCGTCCACCGTGATCGGATCTTTATCTTGATAGGTTATGAACCGACCGGTTTCGAGGAAATCTGCTGGTCAGGCGCTTGAGTGCTCCGAAATCGAGCTCGGGCGGGGGCCGGGGCGGCCCGAAGTGGACCGTCGGGTCCGAACGCCTGGGGCGCCGTCCATCGAGGTCGAGCACCCAATCGGCGTGACGGGCGGACGAATTACGTCACTGTGACATGGAACCCCGGTCGGCGCTTGCGACCGCTCGACCAGAACAAGATCGAATGGGCCCGCGAATCGACGGCCGGCTCGGCCCCCTTGTGACCGTGATCTCAGCCGAATGGCATGCGGACGCAAAGAAGCCGGCCCCGGCGCTGGGGCGCGGGGGCCGACTCTCCGGGTCTAGCCCTTGAGCTTCTTCATCGTCAGGTGCGACTCGATCTTCGAGATCGCCGGCTGCTCCATCAGCTTGGTGCGCAGGAACACCTCGAAGGCGTTGAGGTCGGCGACAGCGACGCGGATGAAGTAGTCGGGCAGGCCGATCATGCGGCGGAACTCGACCACCTCGTCGAAGGCGCCCACCTCGTTCTCGAACTGCTCGACGGTCTTGCGGTCCTGCGACACGATCTCGGCGTTGACGATCACCTCGCATCCGCGTCCGACCGCGTCGGGATCGACGACGGCTTGGTAGCCGACGATGACACCGTCGGCCTCGAGTCGTCGGACTCGCCGCAGGCACGGCGACGGCGTGAGCCCGACGCGATCGGCCAGTTCGGCATTCGTCAGCCGGGCGTTGGCGCGTAGCTCGCGCAATATTGCGCGGTCGAGATCATCCACAGCAGAATATTGCGCCGAATAAGCCGTTCAGGCAATATCCGGCAATCAAATGCCAGTCCCTCGACACTATTATTGCGGGGTGACCAGCGCGTTTCCCGAACCGGGCCTCCGAGCCCACGCCACCGAGTCGCGCAGGTCCGATCTCCGTGCGGCGGCCCGAGACACCGTCTCGGTCGGGTTCGGGCTGTTCCCGCTCGGTCTGGCGTTCGGACTGCTTCTCGTCCAGTCCGGCTTCCACTGGTGGTGGGCGCCGATCTTCTCCCTCATGATCTACGCGGGTTCGCTCGAGTTCCTCGCGATCGGGTTGGTGCTCGCGGTCACGCCCCTCGCCTCCGTGGCGATGACGACGTTCCTCGTGAACTTCCGCCACGTCTTCTACGGGCTGTCGTTCCCGCTGCATCGGGTGAAGGGGCCGGCGGCGCGGCTCTACAGCATGTACGCGTTGACCGACGAGGCGTACGCCGTCACCGCTGCCAAGGATCCGCGTTCGCTGAGCAGTCGGCGCATCCTCTTCATCCAGGTGTTCTGCCAGCTGTACTGGGTACTCGGCGGTGTCGTCGGAGCGGTCGTCGGCAACGTGATCCCGATGCAGCTCCTCGGTCTGGACTTCGCGCTCACCGCGCTGTTCGTGGTGCTGGCGATCGACGCGTACCGGGTCCGCCCGGATGTGCCCACACCGATCCTGGCGTTGCTGAGCGCCCTGGTCGCGCTGGTGGTCGCGCGCGATCAGATGCTGGTGGTCGCGATGTCGGTGTTCGTGGTGACGCTGCTGGCCCGCTTCGCGCTGGACCGACGGAGGCGCGCCCGTGCCTGACGTGTCGTACATCCTGTCGGCGCTCGTGGTGATCATGGCCGTCACCTTCGCGCTGCGGGCCGTGCCGTTCGCCGTGATCGCGCCGCTGCGCTCGTCCGCGCTGGTGCACTACCTGGGCGCCCACATGCCGGTCGGCATCATGTTGATCCTCGCCGTCTACACGCTGCGGAACGTCTCGATCGCGCCGGCGTCGCTCGGGCCCGCGGTCGCCGCGCTCGGCGTGACGATCGGTCTGCATCTCTGGCGTCGACACGCGCTGCTCAGCATCGTCGGGGGCACCGCGGCTTACATGGTTCTCCTGAATTGGGTGTTCGGCTGAACCGGAGTACGCAGCTCGTCGCGGCGATTCGCGCGCTCGTCGCACAGTTCGGTCCCGTCGCCGATCCGGATCCCCGATTTTGGGACAGAACTTGCATGTCAGAGGCATTTCGATTGATTGTGGGCGCAATTTCACCGGAGTGTCGGCCGTTAGCCTTGTCACTGTGACGTCGCACGTGGATGAACCCGGATCGCTGGCCACACCGACCAGGATTCGCAGCTCGGTATTCCGGAACAAGGTGACCTCCGCGCAGGCGGCCGTCGAGTTCATCCACCCCCACGACACTGTGGCGATCAGCGGCTTCGCCAGCGCCGGCACGCCCAAGGCGATCATCCCGGCGCTCGCCGACCGCATCCACGCCGTGCGCGGCGCCGGGTCGAACTTCACCATCAACCTGCTGACGGGTGCGTCGGTGTCCGCGGGCACCGAGCGCTTGCTGGCCGAGGTCGACGGCATCTCGCTGCGCATGCCCTACCAGTCGGAGCCGACCGCCCGCCGCAACATCAACAGCGGCCGCATGGACTACGTCGACATCCACCTGTCGCACGTCGCGCAGCAGGTGTGGGAGGGCTACTACGGCAACGTCGACGTGGCGGTCGTCGAGGTCGCGGGCATCACGGAGTCGGGCGAACTCGTCCCGTCGGCGTCCATCGGCAACAACAAGACCTGGCTCGACGTCGCCGACAAGATCATCCTCGAGGTGAACTCGTGGGTGCCCGAGGCGATGGCCGGAATCCACGACATCTACTACGGCACCGCGCTGCCGCCGTACCGCAAGCCGATCCAGCTCACCTCGGTCGAGGACCGCATCGGCCAGCCCACCCTGAAGGTGGACCCGAACAAGGTGGTCGCGGTAGTCGAGACCGACGCCCGCGACAGCGCGAGCCCGCTCACCCCGCCCGACGAGATCAGCCAGGCCATCGCCGCGCACGTGCTCGACTTCTTCGAGCACGAGGTTGCGCAGGGCCGGCTGCCCGCCGACGGCCTGCTGCCGCTGCAGTCGGGCATCGGCAACGTCGCGAACGCGGTCCTGCAGGGTCTCGACGCCGGCCCGCACAAGGGGCTGACCTGCTTCTCCGAGGTGATCCAGGACGGCATGCTGCACCTCATCAAGCACGGCACCGTGCGCTACGCCTCGGCGACGTCGCTGGCGTTGTCGGAGGCCGGCATCGACGAACTGGTGTCGAACATCGACTTTTACCGCAAGCACATCGTGTTGCGCCCGCAGGAGATCAGCAATCACCCGGAGATCGTCCGCCGCCTCGGCATCATCGCGATGAACGGCATGCTCGAGGCGGACATCTACGGCAACGTGAACTCGACGCATGTCATGGGCACCAAGATCATGAACGGGATCGGTGGCTCCGGCGACTTCGCCCGCAACGGCTACCTGTCGATGTTCCTGAGCCCGTCCACAGCAAAGGGGGGTGCGATCTCGTCGATCGTGCCGATGGTCCCGCACGTCGACCACACCGAGCACGACGTCCAGGTGCTCGTCACGGAGCAGGGTCTCGCGGACCTGCGCGGGCTGTCGCCGCGCAAGCGCTCCCGTGTGGTGATCGACAAGTGCGCGCACCCGGACTACCGGGCGATGCTGCTCGACTACGTCGACCGCGCCGAGGCCTACCCGTCGGCCGGGCACACCCCGCACCTGCTGGGCGAGTCGCTGTCGTTCCACCAGCGGTTCAACGAGACCGGTTCGATGCTGCCGAACTGAGCTCCTCCCCGGTCGGATTCCGCGAATCCGACACCTCGGGCTCACGCCGACATTCCGGCGCGTCACGGTGGGGTTCAGGGAGTCTCGGTCACCGTGTCGGGTCCCTCGTCGCGCTCGCCCACCGGCCTGCGGGGAATTCTCCCGGTGAAGAACAGCGCGCCGACGGCCAGCAGCGCCGCCACCGACAGTGCGCTCTGCAGCGCCTCGAGGCGGGCGTCGGTGTTGGCGGCGACCACCGCGTCGGCGACTGGCGGGTCGACGTTCGCGTCCGCCAGGGCCGCGTCGAGTTGGGTGTCGCTGAGGAACGGCACGCCGCTCGCGAGGTCGACGGTGGCCTGTTCCTGCACCGCCGGGGGGACCCGCGGATCGTTCTCGATGCCGGCGACGATCGACGCACCGAGCGTCGTGATCAGCACCGAGCCGATCAGCGCGGTGCCGAGGGAGGCCCCGAGATTGGTGGCGGTGTTCTGCAGTCCGCCGACCTCGGCGCTGCGCGAGTCCGGGACGGCGGAGACCGTGACCGCGCCCAACTGCGAGGAGAGGGCGCCCAGCCCGAGGCCCATCAGCAGCATCGGGACGGCGACGATCCCGGCGCCGGCGCCGGGATCCATCCCGGCCGCGAGGATGAGAATGCCCACGGTCATCGACGCCAGCCCGAGCCTGACCACGCGCCGGGGCATCGCCTGCGGCCACAGCTTGGGAATGCCCACCGCGGCCGCCAGCAGCGCCACCGACAGCGGCAGCAGTCGCACGCCTGTCTGCAGCGCGCTCAGCTCGAGTACGACGGACAGGAACAGCGGCACGGTGAAGAAGACGCCCGCCTGAATCATGAACTGTGCGAAGAACATCGTCAGCCCGCCGGCCAGTTGGCGGTTGCCGAACAGCCGGGTGTCGAGCAGGGGATCTCGGCCGCGGCGGGTCAGGTATGCCTCCCACCGCGTGAGGGCGTAGACCACCAGGAGTCCGCCGAGGACCAGCCACACCACCGGAGACAGTCCCAGCACCTCGGGACCGCCGGTGCGGCTGCGCAGCCACCCCCACTCGCCGGACCGGAGCACGCCGTACACCACGAGACCGAGACCGAGCACCGACAGCGCCGACCCGACGAGATCGAGGCGCACCCGCGACGGCGGGGCGTCCTCGATCCTGCGCAGCACCGGCAGGATCAGCAGGACCAGGACCACCTCGCCCGCGAAGACGTACCGCCACGACGCGAACGTCGTCACGGCGCCGCCGATCAGTGGTCCCGCCGCGACCGCGATCGCGCCCGACGCCGCGATCAATCCGTATGCGCTCGAACGTCTCTCGGGGGCGAAGTTGGACGCGACCAGCGCAACGATTGCCGGCATGATCAGTGCGGCGCCGATGCCCTCGAGCAGCGACCACCCGATCAGCAGGACGGCGAGATTCGGGGCGAGCGCGGTGGTGAGCGAGCCCGAACCGTAGATCACCAGTCCGATTGCGAACGCCCGCCGCCGTCCGATGATGCTGCCGACCTTGCCTCCGGTGATCATCAGCGTCGCCATCACGAGCGTGTACAGCGTGATCGCGGTCTGGATTCCGGTGATCGTGGTGCCCAGGTCGGACGCGACCATCGCCATCGACACGTTCATCACCGAACTGTCGAGGGTCATTAGGAACTGCCCGGCCGACAGCGTCGCCAGCACGAGCGTCGCCCGTGCCCCGGCCCGCGATCCGGTGTCGGCCTGCATACCTGATTGAAGCAGGCCGGGGCGTCGACCTGGGGTCGATCGGCTCAGTCGATCAAACCCGTCCGGTATGCGATCTCGAGCGCCTCGTCCCGCGAGTGCGCACCGATCTTGCGGTACAGCGTCCGCAGCTGGCTCTTGACAGTGTTGCTCGACACGAACAGCTTTCGCGCGATCTCGAGCGTCGACAGTCCCTGCGCCAACTCGACGAGCACCGCATGCTCCCGCTCGGTCAGCTCGACGTGGTGCACCGCGGCCGGGTAGATCTCGGGCACATCGGACGCCAGGAACGCCGCCGCCGCCGTGGACGACAGGGGCGCCGCCGCGTCGAGACCGGCGACCAGTTCGCGCGGCACGGTCGCGAGTGTGCCGACGAGGCCGGTGCGATCGGCGATGGCGGCGGCGTGGGCCCACGCCCGGGCCGCCGCGGCCTTCTCGCCGAGCGTGCGGTGGGCCGCCGCCTCGATGAGCAGCACCTCGAGCTGGGTGCGGGTGAACGGATGGCTGAACCAGTCGCACTTCCGGCACAGTGCCAGTGCGGTGGCGGGCGAGCCGGTGAGCAGGTGCACGCGGGCGGCCGTGGCCACGATCAACGGCGCTTCGACCGGCTGCGCCTCGATTGTCGCCAGCGCCCGATTGCCTTCGCCGAGCGCCAGGCGCAGATCGAGCTCGAGGGAGGTCATGAGCCGTGCGATAGCGGAACCGTTGCGGATCGCCGCCGAGTGCGAGGTGACGGCCCGCTGGAGGACGGCCATGCCCGTGTACGCCTGCCCGGTCGCCAACGCGTGGCGGCAGTGCGCATAGGTGATGTACGGCCACAGTTCCTCTCGCTCCGACGCTTCCCCCAGTTCGTCGAGCCATCGTCCGGCGGCGGCGAGATCGAGGTGGTCGAGCGCGACGAGGGTCCGTGCGACCAGGCCACCCACCTTGACCATCGGTTCGAGCCAGCCGTCCGGGTCCGGGTGCGCGTCCTCGAGCTCGAGCCACTCCTCGGTTCGCCGGGGCTCCCCGATGATCGCCCAGTTCATCGCCGAGTTGCCGGCCGCGTTGCGGGCGACGAAATCGACCCGCTGTCCCAGCGCGCCACGGTGGGCCAACCGCAGTTCCACCGCGGATTCGGCGAACGCCCCGGCCAGCTGGTAGGTGATCCCCCACTGCAGTCGCATCACCGGCAGCTGGGGACCGACGTCCTCCGGCCGCGCCTCCAGCGCCCCGCGGACCAGGTGCGACAGGCGTCGCGTCATCTCGGCGGCGCGATCGTGCTCGCCGGCCAGCCGCAGCATGAGCGACTGCACGCAACCGATGGCGAGGGCATCACGCGCCTCCGCGGTCGTCCCGAGCTTCTCGAGCGCCGCCGGATCCCGCGGCAGCGCGTCGGCGGGAATCGTCGGCTGTGAGCCGAGGAGGACGAACAGATCGCGGCCGGCCTTGATGACCGGACGTTCCTCGACGAGATCCGGCGGTAGTTCACGCAGCGCCGAACGCAGGAGGCCGAAATGACCGCCGACGAGCCGGACCCAGTGCTCCTCGAGCAGTTCGATCGCCAGTTCCCAGTTGCGCGCCTCGAGGGCGTAGGACAATGCCTCGGCCACTTCGCCCCGGGCCGCGGCATTGCGTGCGAGCGCGGTCAGCCGCCGGGCGGGTTCGAGCCCGGTTCGCTCCTGGACAACGAGGAGCCGGTCGCGAACCGCCGGCGTGTACTCCCAGGCATCGCCCACAGTTGTCTCGCAATGATTGACGATTCCGGCGGTTTCGAGAACGGCGAGGCGGTGCGCGGCATCGTCGGCGCCGGTCAGTAGCCGCGCGACCTCGGGTGTGATCATGCGCGCGGCCGCGATGCCGATGACGAAGTCTCGATCGGCGTCAACCGAAGGATGTTGGAGGACAACCGATTGCACGAACCGGTCGATCGCGACGTCCAGGCGGTACACGAGGAGCCCGCGCCGATCGCGGGCGGCGGGGAGGCTCTTGGCGACGACGACCGCGATCCGCATCAAGGCCGGCACGGCGGAGACGCGCCCGAGAATGTACTCCAATTCACCAGGTCTGAGGCTGATTTCCGCATGCGCAAACAGATCCTCGGCTTCCGCCGGTGTGTACATCAGGTCCCGCGCGAGAATGAGTTCGTGCGTCGGCTCCATCAAGATCGGATCACCGAACAACGAGCGCCCGCAGGCCGTGGCAACGATGTTCACGTTGTGACAGCGGTCGAGGAGATGCAGGATCTCCTCCTCGATCCGCTCGTCCTCCACCAGGTCGATGCGGTCCAGCACGAGCAGGACCGGTGCGCCACTGCGGGCGAGGGATTCTCGAACCTCCTCGGCACCGGACCCGGATCGGGTGCTCGGAATCGTTTCTCCGGCAACGATGCCCGACGCCCGGATTCGGTCGGCCATGGACTGCCAGTAGATCTCGGCATCCGTGCAGCCCGCGAAGGCCGGAATCCGCAGCACCGCGCGGACGTCCGATCGAGTCGCCTCCAGCCACGACACGACCAGTTCGGTCTTGCCGAACCCGCGCGGTGCTCGGATGACGGTGATGGGCGAGTTCCGGTCCAGCCGGGCCAGGAGTCGCGTGCGCGGAGGCGCCCATGCGGCATTGCGGCTCGGTACAGGACTCGAACTGCTGCCGTCTCGCCGTGTCATCAAGAAGCACCCCCCGGCTCGGTCATGGCTGAGCCCGCCTCGTGGGAACGACGGGCGGAACAGTCGCTCCATCAACCTATTCGATCTCGATCATTGCAAACTACGGTTTCGGGGGTCGTCGTGGCCTGCGGTTCCCGCGGGGTGAGACCTCGTATTGCTCGCCCGGCAGCCCTGCGGCACTCTCGGCGAGATGAGCGAGCGTGTACCGGATCCGGCGTTGCACGGGTCGGTCCGCGCACCGCGACCCGATTCCCCGAAGGTGCATCCGAGTTCCGTCCGGCGCGTCGCATACCTCGACATCGACCGACCGGACGGAGTCGGTGGGACCCTCGTCCTCGGCGGGCGCGCGTGGGATTTCGCGATCGACGCGGACCGGCGGCCGTCGGTCCGCGAGGCGGTCACGCTGCGGGCCTCGGTGGATTACCACGGCGGCCGAACCCTCTCCGGCATCGAGACTTCGCCGGCCGTGCCGGAACTCGCCGCCCTCGTCGGGCACTCCGCGATCGCCGGGTTCCGCGGGCGCGTGGCCGATGCCGCCCCGCGGGTGTCCGCGCCACTGGCCCTGCTGCTGGACGACGTTCCGATGGGGACGCTGATCTCCGGCCACGCGGTGTCCGCGGCCAGGGAACGGGACGGCGATAGCGTGACCGCCAGTACCGGATATGTCCCCGTCGGTGACCAGTGCGCGGGCTACTCCGCGAACGGAGCGTTGATCACGACGATCGCGGTGCGTGGACGCAGCCCCGTCGCGGACGGGCCGGCCGCCCCGCCCGCCCACGATGCGTTCGGGCGCTCACCGCGCCCGCTCGCGGTTCACTCGATGCGCCGGCGGCGGCGAATCGACCGGTGGGTCGTCGACGGCGCGATCCACATCGACGCGATGTTCCGCGACACGTACGGTCGGGCCGACGGCGTCGAGACCGTGATCCACGAGTACGAACTGACCGTGATCGCGGACGAGGGCACCGGGGTGATCCGCGAGGCCGTCGCGACCCCGCGGGTGTTGCCGTGGTTCGACTGCCCGGGTGCGGTGGCGAGCGCCGGACGTCTGGTCGGCATGACGCTCGACCGGGTGGAGGGGACGGTGCGTCGTGAACTGCGGGGCGTGGACACCTGCACCCACCTCAACGACCTGCTGCGGAGCATCGCCCACTGAGGTGATGCCGGCATCGCACCTCGAGCCGGCCCCGCGACGATCCGGTGAGCCTCCGGTGGGCCGACGGTCAACCCGGCCGATCCGCTGTTGCCGCGCGTGCCGCGCCGGGCAACCGGACTGTGAAGGTGTTGCCCGCCGGGTCCGAGGTCACGGTGATCGTCCCGCCGTGAAGAACCACGTTCTCCTCGGCGAGCGCGAGCCCGATGCCACTGCCGCTGGTCCGGCCCCGGGACGCGTCGGCCTTGTAGAACCGCTCGAACAAGTGCTCGCGAACGTCCTCCGGGATGGCGGTGCCGTGGTCGGTCACGGTGATCACGGCATCGTCGCCGTCGGCGCACACAGTGACCTCCACCGGTGGGCTACCGTGCGCGAACGCATTGGAGACGAGGTTCCCGACCGCGATGTCGATCCGCCGCCGATCCGCGACGACGACCACGGGTGCGGTGGCCTCCATGCGTACGCGGGACTCGAATCCGCGGGTCTGCAACGACTCCCGCACGACGTCGACGAGGTCGTGCGGTTCGGTGGCGAGATCGGCGCGGCCGGAGTCGAAGCGAGAGATCTCGATGACGTCCTCGGTGAGCCGGGACAATCGCCCCGCGCCCCGGCTCACGATGCGGGCGGCCCGTGCTGTGTCGGCGTCCATCGACTCGGCATCCTCCTCGAGCACCTCGGCGACCGCGACCAGCGCCGCGATCGGCGTGCGGAGTTCGTGGAAGACGTCGGCGACGAACCGCCTGGCGTCGGCCTCCTTGGCCGCGAGATCGGCGACGGTGCGGTCGAGTTCGGCGGCGGAGCGGTTGAAGGTGGCAACCAGGTCGGCAAGCTCGTGGCTGGCACCGGCGGTGAGTTCCTGGCGTGGCCGACCCGGGACCAGTTCGGCCGCGGCAGCACTGAGCCGACGCAAGGGAAGCACGAGTCGACGCGCGGTCCACAGCCCGATCACTGCGGCCAGGACCGACACGACGACGGCGACCGCCGCCGCGCGACGCTCGAGCGAATCGATCTGGGACTGGGCCTCTGCCAGGTCGAACACGGCTGTGACATACGTCGGCGTCGACAGCGGCAGGTCGCGTTCTCCGACACGACCGCCCACGTAGAAGAGCGGTTTGCCGGCGTTGTCGACGCGCTGGAAGACCGGCAGCTCCGACCGCTCCAGGCGCGCGAGCAACTCCGGCGGCGGCCCGGGCACATCCGCGGGCCACGTGTCGGTGCGGACGTCGCCGGACCACGCCGTGCTGCCGTCGCCGATGCCGGTGAACTCGTACAGGTCTCGGCGCGTGGGGTGCGCGTCGAACCAGGGAACCGCGGAATCGAGGGTG
The DNA here is from genome assembly GCF_004011865.1 of Prescottella agglutinans. Taxonomy (GTDB): domain Bacteria; phylum Actinomycetota; class Actinomycetes; order Mycobacteriales; family Mycobacteriaceae; genus Prescottella; species Prescottella agglutinans. The sequence continues at coordinate 113,946 of NZ_RKLP01000013.1, forward strand.
TCGGTGAACGCGGTCAGCATCTGGTCCTGCGCGGTCGAGAAGATGTTGGCGCGTGCCTGCAGATACACGGCGGCGGACGTCGCGACCGCGGCGATGAAGGCGACCGACGCGACGAGTGCGGTGAGCCGGGCCTGCAGTCCCGGCGGGCGAATGTTCATGCGACAGGTCCGAACCGGTAGCCGAAGCCGCGAACCGTCTGCACGTACCGGGGATTCGACGGCTCCTTCTCGAGCTTCGCGCGCAGCCGCTGCACGCACGCGTCGACCAGCCGAGAGCCGCCGAGGTGGTCGAAGCCCCACACCCTTTCGAGTAGCTGCTCGCGCGAGAACACCTGGCCGGGGCGCTCGGAGAGGGCCAGCAACAGCTGCCATTCGGTACGGGTGAGCTCGGGCTGCCGGGCGCCCTCGGTGATCGTCAGCGCGGCTCGGTCGATGACGAGGTCACCGTGCACCTCGCGCGCGGCGGGGGCGGCCACCGCCGGGGCGCGGCGCAACACCGCCTTGATGCGGGCGTCGAGAATGCGGGGCTGCACGGGTTTGACGACGTAGTCGTCGGCGCCTGTCTCGAGCCCCGACACGACATCGAAGTCCTCGCCGCGCGCGGTGAGCATGATGATCGGGACCGTGCTGCGGGCGCGGATCCGCCGGCACACCTCGAACCCGTCGATACCGGGCAGCATCACGTCCAGCACGACGATGTCCACGGGCCGGTCCGCCAGCGCGGACAGGCCGGCCTCGCCGCTCGGGGCCGGCGCCACCGTGTGCCCGTAGCGGTGCAGGGCGAGGCTCAGCGCGTCGCGCAGGTTGTCGTCGTCCTCGATCAGCAGCACCGCAGTCATGGCGCCCATCCTCCCGGCCACCGGCGGCGGCAGGATGGGCGCCACACCTTGTAGCAGAACGGTGACGCAACACCCGCAGGATTCGGACACCCGGCCGCGACGGTGGACGTCATGCACATCATTCGCAGGGGAGTCGCCTTCCCCATCGCCGTCGTGATCCTGCTGGTCGGAGTGACGCTGTGGTTCGTCGATGTCATGGCCCGGCCGGGATCGAGCGGACCCGTCGGCCTGTCCCGGCACGGTGCCACGACCGCGTACACCTTCGTCGACGATCCGAACGGCGAGATCCGGGTGGGTGGGGCTCGCGAGCAACGTCCCCGGCCCACCGCGAGCACCGCAAAGCTCATCACCGCTCTGACGGTGCTCGAGCGGAGGCCGCTGGCGCCGGGTGAGGACGGGCCGGTACTGACGATGACGGGCGCCGACACCGATCTCTACAGCAGCTACGCCGGACGGGGCGGTTCGGCGGTCGCCGTGGGAGACGGACAGGAGTTGTCCGAGTACGAGATGCTCGTCGGCATGCTGCTGCCGTCGGCGAACAATCTCGCGGACAGCCTCGCCGTGTGGGCGTTCGGTTCCCTGTCCGAATATCGGACGGCGGCAAACGAGTTGGTCCGCGCGCTGGGGATGACCTCGACGACCGTGGGTACGGACGCGAGCGGCTTCTCGCCGACGACGACGAGCACCGCGCGGGACCTGACCCTGCTCGCGGCGGCGGCCGTGCGAAATCCGGTGATCGCCGAGATCGTCGCGCAGGAGGAGGCGGTGCTTTCGGGCGTCGGGGTTGTCCGCAACACGAACCGGCTTCTCGGCCGGCAGGGTGTCGTGGGCCTCAAGACCGGCACGACCGGCGAGGCGGGCGGGGTGTTCCTGTTCGCCGCGAGGGTCGGTGTCCCGGGCCGGCTCGTGGTGGGGGCGGTGCAGGGCGAGGGCCGCTCGGCGGACGACGCCATCGACCGGGCGTCCCGGCTGCTCGACGAGATCGGGGGTACCGAGAGTTGACGTCGTGACGCTCAGTGACCGACGGGGGCGTCGAACCCCTTCTCCGCCAACCACTCGAGGACGGTGTCGGCGACCTCCGGCCAGCCGTGGTCGATGGTGAGCGAGTGCCCACGGTCGGCGAACACGACGTAGTCGTTGTCCGTGTGGGCCTTGCGGTAGCGGTGATGCGCCGACCGGCTCACCGATTCGGGCACCGAGTGGTCCTGGCCGCCGCCGAGGATCAGCAGCGGACCCCGTTCGACGTTCGTGTCGACGTGCGCGGGCGAACCGGGCAGGACGTTCGCGAACGCCGCCTGGAACAGCGGGCGGCCCGGGGACGGGATGGACCAGTGCTCGTACAGCGCGTCGGACTCGCTGCGGTCGAGGGCGTTGCCGAACCTGTACGCGAACGCGTCCGGGGTGAGGGTCACGCTCCGTTTCGCGTTCGCGGGATTGCCGAGCACGGGGAACGAGGTCCTCAACTGGGCGAACGGCAGCGCCTTCACACCCTGGATCTGTGCGGGGTCGATCGCGACGGCGGCCGCGGCGACGTCGGCGGCGAGGAGCTTCTGCGCGATCAGGCCGCCGAACGAATGGCCGATGACGATCGGTTTGCGGCCGAGCGGGGCGATCGCCTCCGCGAAGTGTGCGGTGATCTCGTCGATGCCGTTGCCGGCCTGGTCCTCGGCGTGCGCGCGGGTGTCGGAGATGCTCGGCGCCTCGCCGGGCCACGTGGGTGCGACGGTCCGGAATCCGGCCGCTCCGAACTTCGCGCGCCACGGGTCCCAGGACGACGCGGCGAGCCAGAGGCCGTGGATGAACATGACAGGCGGGGTGTCGGGCATGGTTCGCGTCCTTCCGGATCGTGGAACGGGTACCCAGTACTCGTTTCTCACCATGCCCTTCCCCGCGGCGTCGTCGGCCGACAAACGCCGTGGCGGGCCGTAACGATATGGACTTTGGTCACCAATCAAGGACAAACGGTCCGATTCGGTCCCGTTCAGTGAGATTCGTGCAACCCTCGACTGACACGTGTTCCAGTGTGAAGCGGGACACATTTGATCAAACGAGTGGTTGATCCGAGTAATCGGACGTTTTCACTGGAAAGGGTTCGGGGAGCTGACATGACGACGATGGAGACGGACAACGAGGAAGTTCGGATGATCGACGCCGGTGAGGCTCCGGCTCGGTTCGCCCGGGGTTGGCACTGTGTGGGTCTGACGCGTGAACTGCGCGACGGGAAGCCGCACTCGATCCACGCCTTCGGCACCAAGCTGGTGGTGTTCGCCGACAGCCAGGGCGATCTGAAGGTGCTCGACGCGTACTGCCGGCACATGGGTGGCGACCTGAGCCAGGGTGAGATCAAGGGCGATTCGGTCGCGTGCCCGTTCCACGACTGGCGCTGGAACGGCAACGGCAAGTGCACCGACATCCCGTATGCCCGCCGGGTTCCGCCGCTCGCGAAGACCCGCGCGTGGACCACGATGGAGAAGGACGGCCTGCTGTTCGTCTGGCACGACCCGGAGGGCAACCCGCCGCCGGCGGAGGTCACGATCCCGGACATGAGTCAGCCGGGTGAGGAGTGGACCGACTGGGTGTGGAAGCAGATCACCATCGACACCAACTGTCGCGAGATCATCGACAACGTCGTCGACATGGCGCACTTCTTCTACGTGCACTACGGCTTCCCGATCAAGTTCAAGAACGTCTTCGAGGGCCACATCGCGACCCAGTACTACGAGGGCGTCGGCCGTGACGACATGGTCCGCCCGACCAGCACGCAGCCGGCCGCGACCGGCAACGATTCGGTGGCGTCCTACTACGGCCCCTCGTTCATGATCGACGAGCTCGCCTACCACTACCCCGATTTCTCGATCGACTCGATCCTCATCAACTGCCACTACCCGATCGCGCCGGACAAGTTCGTGCTCATGTACGGCATCAAGGTCAAGCAGACCGACGCGATCCAGGGCGAGAAGGCACAGGATCTCGCGACGACGATGGCGTCGTACATCACGATCGGTTTCGAGCAGGACGTCGCGATCTGGAAGAACAAGACCCGGATCGAGAACCCGCTGCTGTGCGAGGAGGACGGCCCGGTCTACCAGCTGCGCCGCTGGTACGAGCAGTTCTACGTCGACGTCGCCGACATCACGCCCGACATGGTGGCCCGCTTCGAGTTCGAGATGGACACCACCAAGCCGGTCGCGGCCTGGCGGCGCGAGGTCGCCGAGAACCTGGAGCGCCGGGCCGCCGAGATCGCCGCTTCGAACTAGCGATCGAACCGAGGCCGCCGGGAATACCCGGCGGTGTCCCGGGGTTGTCCGGTCATGGCGAAAACCGTTGTGGCCAACGCATATGGTGGGCCGGAGGTCCTCGAAGTGATCGACGAGGACCTCCCGTCGCCCGGCCCCGGCCAGGTCGTCGTGGAGATGCGCGCGATCGGCGTCAATCCCATCGACTACAAGCTCTACAGCGGCGAGTTCGGGCGGGACCCCGCGCGGCTGCCGGTCCGCCCGGGCGTCGAGGGGGCGGGTGTCGTCGTCGCCGTCGGAGACGAGGAAACGGACGTCCGGGTCGGGGAGGAAGTGGTCGTCTACGCGGGTGCCGGCGCCTATTCCGAGCGGGTGCTGGTGTCCGCGGCGGACGTTCTGCCCAAACCGGAGCCCGTGCCGTGGGAGTCCGCGGCGTGTCTGCTCGTCGCGGGCGGCACCGCGGTCGACGCCCTGACCGTGACCCGGGTCGGGGAGGGAGATGTCGTCGTCGTCCAGGGCGCCGCCGGTGGTGTCGGCGAGCTGGTGGTGCAGCTCGCCGTGGCGCGGGGCGCGATCGTCGTCGGTGTGGCCTGGGAGAAACACCACGACTTTCTGCGGACACTCGGCGCGGCGCCGGTGTTGCCCGGTGACGGCCTGCCGGAGCGGATCCGGGCTGTCGCCCCGGACGGCGTCGACGCGGTGATCGACACGGTCGGCACCGACGACGTCGTCGACGCCTCGCTCGCCCTGGGTGCCCCCCTCGACCGCATCGTCACGATCGTCGCGTTCGAACGGGCGGCGCGGGACGGCTTCCTCGCGATCGGTGCGGGCAACGAGAACAGCGATCGGATCCGCAGGGAGGCGCGCCCACTCCTCATCGACATGGCGGGCAACGGTGGCCTGAACGTGGTGGTCGGCACCCGGTTCCCGCTCGCCCAGGCCGCCGATGCCCATCGCGCCCTCCGCGAGCCTCACGCGCGCGGAAAGTTCGTGCTGATTCCCTAGCCCGCCCGGACCCGCGGCGACTTCGCGATCGCCAACGACATCACGGCCGCGATCGCACACAGCCCGCCGGCCACGTAGAACGCCGCGTCGTAGCCGCCGAACCGATCGCGCACGAGTCCCGCAAGGAACGCCACCAGGCCCGCGCCGATCTGGTGCGACGCCAGCACCCAGCCGAAGACGATCGGGCCGTCGGCGCCGAAGTGTTTGCGGCACAGCGCGACCGTGGGTGGAACCGTCGCGACCCAGTCGAGGCCGTAGAAGATGATGAACGCGATCATCGGCGGGTGCACCGTCTCGGCGAACAGCAGCGGCAGCACCATCAGGGACAGACCGCGCAGCAGGTAGTAGATCCCGAGCAGTTTGCGGGCGTCGAACCGGTCCGTGAACCATCCCGACGCGATGGTGCCGACCAGGTCGAAGATGCCGATCACCGCCAGCAGGCTCGCCGCCGCGGTGACCGGCATGCCGTGGTCGTGCGCGGCCGGAACGAAGTGCGTGCCGACCAGTCCGTTGGTGCTGGCGCCGCAGATCGCGAACGTGCCTGCGAGCAACCAGAACACGCGGGTCCGCGCGGCCGACCGCAGCACCCCGAGCGCGCGTCCGACCGCGCCGCCGGGCGCGTCCGGGACCGCCGGGCGGACGTAGTCGGCCGGTGCCCCATAGGGTGTCGTCCCGACGTCCTCGGGGCGGTCGCGGAGGAACATCAGCACCAGGGGCACCACGGCGAGGGCGGCGGCCGCCACGGTGAGCGACACCGTCTGCCAGTCGTAGCGCTCGGCGAGCATGGCGAGGACCGGGAGGAACACCAATTGTCCGGCCGCGCCGCCCGCGGTGAGGATGCCGGTGACCAGGCCGCGGCGGGCGACGAACCAGCGGTCGGTGACGGTCGCGACGAACGCGAGCGCCATCGACCCGGTCCCGAGACCCACCAGCACGCCCCACAGCAGGATCAACTGCCACGTCGTGGTCATGAACACCGTGAGGCCGCTGCCCAGGGCGACGAGGGCCAACGCCGAGGCCACGATCCGGCGCATGCCGAACCGCTCCATCAGGGCGGCGGCGAACGGGGCGGTGAGCCCGTAGAGCACGAGGTTGACCGACACGGCCGCCGAGATGCTCGCCCGCGACCATCCGAAGTCGTCGTGCAGGGGGTCGATCAGCACGGACGGCGCGGCCCGGAAACTGGCGGCACCGACCAGCGCCAGGAACGCGACGGCGGCGGCCAGCCACGCCGGGTGGATCCGAGGGCCGCGCCCGGAGGGGGTCGAGCTGGGGGTGGAACGGGGCGGGGCGATCTCGGAACTCACGGCGTACATTGTGGCGTTCGCCCTCGGGACCGCGCTGGTCGGCCCGACGGAACTAGTTCGGCAGCAGCGCCGGCGGCGTGCCCGGCAGACCCGGGTAGTAGGTGCCGGCCGACCAGCCGCCGTCCACGGCCAGTTCGGCGCCCGAGATGTACGACGCCTCGTCACTGGCGACGAACAGCGTGGCGCGCGCGATGTCCTCCGATTCGCCGATCCGCTGGAGCGGCACACCCACGTACTTGCTCTGCAGGTCGTCGCCGACCAGGCCGCCCGGATTGCCGAGCGTGGTGTCCACGCCGCCGGGATGGACCGAGCACACGCGGATACCCGCCGGCCCCAACTCGTAGGCGAGGGCCTTGGTGAGGCCGCGCACCGCCCACTTGCTCGCGGTGTAGGCGGCGAGCCCGTTGACGCCGCGCAGTCCGTCGACCGAGGAGATGTTGACGATCACGCCGCGCCCGGCCTTCTTCATGGTCGGCACGACGGCCTTGGCGCCCAGCAGGTTTCCGAGAACATTGACGTCGAGCAGACGTTCGGTCCTGGCGACGTCGATGTCCTCGATCGGCGCCCAGTGCATCACGCCGGCGTTGTTGACGAGGATGTCGATCGCGCCGAACCGCTCGGCGGTCTGCGCGGTGAACGCCGTCCACGAGTTCTCGCTGCTCACGTCCAGCGGGGCGAAGAACGCCGCGTCGCCCAGTTCCTCGGCGAGGGCGCGGCCCTGCTCCTCCAGGACGTCGCCGAGTGCCACGCGCGCACCCTCGGCGACGAACAACCGGGCCGTGGCTGCTCCCATGCCCTGCGCTGCTCCGGTGATGATCGCGACCTTGCCGTCGAGCCGTGCCATGCGTCCTCCGAAATCCGTTGCAGGCCGGACTGTCCGGCCCACGACGGACCATCGCGCGATCGACGGCGGAAGGGAAGGGCGTTTCTCGCTCAGTGGTACGCGTCACACCGTGGTCAGTGCACCACCGATCCGCCGTCGGCGACGATCACCTGTCCGGTGATGTAGCTGCCGGCATCGGACGCGAGCAGCAGCGCGGGGCCGACCATCTCGGACGGGGAGGCGATGCGTTGCTGCAGCGACATCTGCCGCATGGCCTCGATCGCTTCGGGCGGGTTGTTGCGCACCATGTCGGTGTCGACCGAGCCCGGAGCGAGTGCGTTGACGCGGATCCCGCGCGACGCGAACTCCGCGGCCATCGAGCGGGTGTACGACAACAGCGCGTTCTTGCCCGCCGCGTACATGGCGACCTTCGGCGAGAACATGAACGCGCCCACCGAGATGACATTGATGACGGCGGCGTGCTCACTGGCCTCGAGGTAGGGCAGTGCCGCCTGGGTCAGGAACACCGGACCGCGCAGGTTCACGTCGTACGACTTGGACCACGCCTCCGGGGTGAACTTGCCGAGCGGCAGGGTGAGCGGGTTCGCCGCGGCATTGACCAGGATGTCGATGCCGCCGAACTCGTCCGCGGTGCCCTCGGCGAGTGCCGTGAGGTCGTCGAGTTCACCCATGTGCGTGGCGATCCCGATCGCGTTGCCGCCGAGCTCCCGGAGGTGGCGGGACGCCTCGGTGCATGCGTCGGGCTTGCGGCTGGCGACGACGACGTCGGCGCCGGCGGCCGCGAACCCCTCTGCGATCGCCAGTCCGATTCCTCGGGTGCCGCCGGTGACGACCGCGGTGCGCCCGGTGAGGTCGAAGAGGCGGTGCAGTTCTCGTCGGTTCATGCTCGTTCTCCCGTCTGCGCCCACGCGGGCGGTCTGCGTTCGATGAATGCTGCGGCGGCTTCCGCGAACTCGCCGCCGGTGCCGGCCAGGATCTGGGTGCGGTTCTCGAGGGCGATCGCGCCATCGATGCCGCCGGCGTAGGCGTTCGCGGTGAGGACCTGCTTGGTCATCGCCAGCGCGAACGGGCTGTGACCGCACAGGGTGGCCGCGAGCTCCCGTGCCGTGTCCAGCAGTTCGGCGTCGGGCACGACGCGGGTGACGAACCCGATCCGCTCGGCCTCGGCGGTGTCGAACTCCCGGGCGGTGGTGATCAGCTCGGTGGCACGTCCCGCGCCGACCAGCCGGGGCAGGGTATAGCTGATCCCGATGTCGCATCCGGAGATGCCGATCTTGATGAACTGCACGCCGAATCGCGCCGAGGTCGCCGCGATCCGCAGGTCGCACGCGGCCGCCAGCGCCAGTCCGCCGCCGAACGCCGGACCGTTGATCGCGGCGATCACCGTCTGTGGGAGTCGTTGCAGGCGGGGGACGAGCGAGGCGATGTACTCCTGGGTGCGCATCCCGGCCGCGGGTCCGGTGAGGCCTGCCGCGGTCGGTGCCGTGCGCGTCGGGTCCTTCAGGTCGAGGCCGGCGCTGAACCCCCGACCCGCCCCGGTGAGGATCACCACGCGGCAGGTGTTGTCGTTCTCGAGAGCGGTGAGTGCCGCGTGCAGTTCCTCGACCAGTGCGAAGCTCAGGGCGTTGAGCCGCTCGGGTCGGTTGAGGGTGATGGTGGCGACGGCCGGGTCCGGTCGTGCAATGTCGATCAAAGTCATTCGGGCTCCGCATCGTTCGGAACGTTCGCGTCGATTCGTCCGACTATTACGCTTACACGATGTAAGGTAATTTGTCAGTAGTTCTCGAGAACGGAGTCGTCTTGGATGGGAACGGCCCCACGCGGGGCAGGCCGCGCGATCCCGCCCGCCATCGGGCGGTGCTCGACGCGACCGCGGCGCTGCTGATCGAGGCCGGCTACGAGGCGCTCACCTTCGCTGCGGTGGCTCGCCGGGCCGACGTCGGGCGCCCGCTGTTGTACCAGTGGTGGGGGAGCAAGGCGGCACTCGTGCAGGAGGCCCTGTTCCGGCGGGAGCCGCTGTCGGCGAGCGCGATTCCGGAGGGTGCACCGTTCGTCGAGACCTTCACCGCGATGGTGCGGGACATGGTCGCACTCCAGTTGTTGCCCGAGTACCGGCGTGGCATGCCAGGACTGATCGCGGACATGGTCGCCGATCCCACGCTCCAGCACGAGGCCGAGCGACGGTTCATCGCACCGGTGCGGGCGCGATACGCCGCGGTGTTCGACCGGGCGATCGAAGCCGGCGACATCAGGCCGGACGTGGACGGCGCGCTCGTGCTGGACACGCTCCGCGGAGCGCTCACGACGCTGACTCTCGTGCGGTCCGATTGGAGCGAGGACGACTTCGTCGACTACCTCGTCCGGCTGGTGCTCGACGGAATCACCGCATCCTGACCCGCCGCGATCACCGCGCGGACGGTGCGGCGCGGTAATTCGATTGCGCGTCGCCCGGGGCGCCGCCTATCGTTCAGCGCATCCGGCCCCGGGCCGGCAACTACGCACATGGAAGTGGTGAACTATGCCCCGGACAGCCGCCGAGCTCCTTCGCGATCCCGCGAACCGCTCGGACCGGTGATCCGTACCCGACATCGGATCTCCTGTCCGGTGTGAGTCTTCCGCGGGATCGAGTGCGCTCGGCCGACCTTGCCGACCGATCGATCTCACAGAGGAGAACTCTCGTGTCCAGCAGTGGCACACCAATTTCACACCTGTCCACCTTCACGTGCATCCGGTGCGGACTCGCGGTGTCCGTGGCCGCTCCGAGCGCGGAGCCCCGGACTCACTGTCCCAACTGCCTGACCGGTACGCACGGGCAGTGCCGTGCCCGCACACATCCCATCGCTGTGGCCGTCCTGCGCGACGGCGACTGGATGCTGATTCATCGGTGTACGGGCTGCGATCATCTCGCGGCTCATCCGGTCGTCGACGACGACAACCAACTGCTGTTGATTCGCATTGCGGTGAAACCGTTGGCGCAGCCGCCGTTCCCGCTCGAACACCTCGCGCAACTCTGACGCGGCCGGGGTGATCGACGTGTCACGCAGGAACGGCCGAATCGAGCGTCCGCAGCGCGCGAAGCCCGTTCATCGAGACGGACCCGCGCGCCGCAGGACGTCGTTTCGTTGTCTCGGTTGCGGTTTGGACGTGCCGATGTGGGCCCCCGGCACCGCGCACCGCAACCACTGTCCGACGTGCCTGTGCAGCAGGCACGTCGACCGGGACCTGCCCGGCGACCGTGCGTCGTCGTGCGGGGGTCGGATGGACCCGATCTCGATCTCGGTGCGCGGTGATGGCGAATGGGTGATCATCCACCGTTGCAGTGCGTGCGGTGCGATGGGCGCCAACCGGACCGCCGGCGACGACAATCCGCTCGCACTGGTGCGCATCGCGGTGCGCCCGCTGTCGCGCCTCGGCCGTATTCACTGACGAGTTCGGGGGCGGCGCGGAGGGCTCGCGCAGTGCCGTGCGGCCGGTGGAAGGCCCGTCCGCGGTGAGCGGATGGGCCTTCCACCGGCCTCGGTCCTACCGACCCCTGGGGGCACGCCCTAGTTCCAGTCGTCGATCTTGACGTCTCGGGGATCCGGTGCGCCCGTGCCGGTTTCGATCATCGATTTCAGGCTCATCAGGAAGAGCGCCCATTTGGTGCTGCAGTGGTGCATGAACTCCACGGGTTCCTTCCATCCCTCGTGCGCGAAGAGGACGACCGTGTAGTCGCCGTCGCGTCGGAGATCCCACACCACCCGGGTGCCGACCCATTCCGCGGGGCCGTCGGTCACCTCCCACGCCACTCGTTTCGCGGGCTGGAGCTCGGTCACCTTCATATCGAATCCGCCTTCCCCGAAGCGGAACCGGAGTGTTCCCCCGACGTTCGGGTCGCCGTCCGTGTCGCTGGCCCACCAGCCTGCGAGACCGTCGACCGTCGTCAACGCCGCGTAGACGTCGTCGACGGAAGACGACTCGATTCCGACCCTGTGCAGAATGTCGACCATCTCGATTTCCACCCTCTCTTCTCTCACGTCTGACTGTTGCGTTGGATTGCTTCTGCGATCCGCTTGATGCGCTGGAGCCTGGCGTCCCACGTCGACCCCACCGAATTGAGTTGTGCCACGGCGCGGGCGAGTTGTTCATCGTCGACCCGGTAGAGCCTCTCGCGGCCCACGGGCGTCGCATGCACCAGGCCGACGCGGTCGAGAACGCCGAGGTGCTTCGCGACAGCTTGACGGGTCACGGGTAGCTGCTCGCTGAGGGTGGTCGCCGTCCCCTCGCCGTCGGCCAGCAGCAGGTCGAGCATTCGTCGCCGTGTCGGGTCCCCGATCGCGGACCAGAGGTCGTCGTCGACTCCGGAGTTCATCGGCTCGCACCCAGTCGGCCGGCGTACTCGACGAGTCGCGGTAGATACCGGTGCCACCCCTCGATGTGCGAGTTGAACTGTTCCTCGAGAACGGCGATCTCCCAACCCATCTCGCGGAACCCGGTTTCCGTCATCCGGACCGTCGTGCCCTCTCCCGAAGGGGTGAGCTCGAACGTCACCAACAGGGAGTTGTCGGGGACCGCGGCTTCGTCGGTCAGGTGAGCCCAGCGGAAGGCGAACAATCGGGGTGGCTGAGCGTCGACCACCGTGATCCGGGCGACGTGCCCATCGGGCGAGGTCCTGTCGCCCCACACGAGTTCGCCGACGGAGCCGGGGACCGGTTCCAGGTCGACGACCTCGTCGGGCCACCACTCCTGCAGGTGCTCGGGACTGCTGATGACTTCGTAAACCACGTCCGGTGTGGCTTCGATGTACAGCGAGCGCTCGATTCGTCCGTATTCCACGTCGGCTCCATATTTCGCAACTCTTGGTTGCGTATGACGCTATCCGAGGGGAGCCGTATGCGCAACCAAACGTTGCGCTTTTGTGATGGCTGGATCGCCGCCCACGCCTCATCCGATTCGCAGTTCCCGTGCAGAACGGTCCGATCCCGGGCAATGTGGACAGCGAGCGCAGCGCCGCGCTGCCCTGTGAAGGCCTGTCCGCAGTGAGCGGACGCCCTGTTCGTGGGGGTCTGACGCGGCTGAAGGGAGGGGCTGGATTGGACTTCCAGACCTTGTGGGATTTCGTGTCCGAGCGGCGGCAGCAGCTGCTCACGGACTCGTATCTGCATGTCAGCGCGGTCGTGCAGTCGGTGATCATCGCCGGCGTCATCGCGGTCCTGATCGGGATCGCGGTGTACCGCAGCCCCATCGGATCGGCCGTCGCGACGGGTCTCGCGAGCACGATCCTCACGCTGCCGTCGTTCGCCCTACTGGGCCTGCTCATCCCGATCCTCGGCCTCGGCGTCGCACCCACCGTGACCGCCCTGGTGCTGTACGGCCTGCTGCCGATCATCCGGAACACGATCATCGGGCTGGCCTCGGTGGATCCGGCGATCACCGATGCCGCCCGGGGCGTCGGGATGAACCGTCTCCGCGTGCTCGGCCGCATCGAGTTGCCGCTCGCCTGGCCGTCGATCCTCGCCGGGATCCGGATCAGCACGCAGATGCTGATGGGCATCCTCGCGATCGCCGCGTATGCGAAGGGGCCCGGCCTGGGCAACCTCATCTTCTCGGGGCTGTCCCGCGTCGGCAGTCCCACCGCCGTTCCGCAGGCCCTCACCGGCACCGTTCTCATCGTCATCCTGGCGCTCGTCCTCGACGGCCTGCTCGTCCTGCTCGGGCGCCTCACCACCTCGAGGGGGCTTCGTGACTGACCTTCTACCCGCCGAAGAACGCACCGGCACCGGAGTCGAGATCGTGCTCGACGACGTCGTCAAGCAGTACGCCGGACAGGACGACCCGGCCGTCGACCACGTGTCGATGACCATTCCCGCCGGCGAGACCGTCGTGTTCGTGGGGCCGTCGGGGTGCGGCAAGACCACCACGATGCGGATGATCAACCGGCTCATCGAGCCGACGTCGGGCAAGATCACGATCGCCGGACGGGACACCCACTCGATCGACGCGGACCGTCTGCGCCGCGGCATCGGCTACTCGATCCAGCAGGCCGGGTTGTTCCCGCACCTCACGGTCGCGAAGAACGTCGCGACGGTGCCCGGTCTGGTCGGCTGGGACAAGAAGCGCACCACCGAGCGGGTCGACGAGATGCTCGACCTGGTCGGGCTGGACCCGGACACCTATCGCGACCGCTATCCGCGGCAGTTGTCGGGCGGCCAGCAGCAGCGCGTCGGTGTCGCCCGAGCGCTCGCCGCGGACCCGCCGGTGCTGCTCATGGACGAGCCGTTCGGGGCGGTCGACCCCATCACCCGCGGGTTGTTGCAGGACGAGCTGATGCGGTTGCAGTCCGAACTCGGCAAGACCATCGTGTTCGTCACCCACGACTTCAACGAGGCCGTCAAGCTCGGCGACCGGATCGCGGTGCTGGGCAGTCAGTCCCACATCATGCAGTACGACACCCCGGAGGCGATCCTGGCGAATCCCGCCAACGACATGGTCGCCGGATTCATCGGTGCGGATGCATCGCTGAAGCAGCTCACCCTGGCCCGGGTGAGTGACATCGAGTTGGCGCAGTGTCCCACCGCTCGCCGCGACGGCTCGGTCGCCGATCTGCGCCGCGAACTCACCGAACAGGACGCCCACTGGGGCTTGATCCTCGACCACCGCGACCGGCCGCTGCGGTGGGTGTCGCCCGAGCATCTGGCGTCTGCCGGATCACTCGAGGACATCGGCGATCCGGTCGGCGAGAACGTCTCGGTGAGTTCGACACTGCAGGACGCGCTCGAGGCGCTGCTGGTGCAGGCCAGCGCGTCGGCCGCCGTGACGGACCGACGCGGCGGGTACGTCGGACTGGTCACGATCGACACGCTGGTCCACACGCTGCAGGAGGTCCGTGAGGAACACGCGGACGATCACGCCGCCGACACCCCGCCGGGGCAGGTCACCGAGGAACCGTCGAAATGACGACACCGACCGGGCAGCAGGCGGAGCGGCGGGCGGAACGCCTGCGGCTACTGGTGCAGCCGTTGCTGGTGCTCCTGCTGGTCGGGGGTGTGCTGGGCTGGGCGTTCACCCGGGACCTCACCGCGACCCAGAAGGCGAGCATCAGTGTCGGCAACATCGCGACGCTGACGTGGCAGCACGTGCTCATCACGGTCGTCGTGGTGCTGATCGTGCTCGTGCTCGCCGTGCCACTGGGCACGTTGCTGACCCGGCCCGGATTCACCTTTCTGGCACCGTTTTTCGTCGGCATCGCGAACGTCGGCGCGGCGGCGCCGGCGATCGGCCTGCTGGTGTTGTTCTACCTGGCGACACGGACGACGGGATTCTGGATCGGCGTCCTGCCGATCGCGTTCTACTCGCTGCTGCCGGTGCTACGGAACACGATCCTGGGCTACCAGGAGGTCGATCCCGCGCTGGTCGACGCCGGTCGCGGACAGGGGATGTCGGCGCTGACGGTCCTGCGCCGGGTCGAGTTCCCGCTCGCCGTTCCGTACATCCTGGCGGGACTGCGCACCTCGCTGGTGCTCGCCGTCGGCACCGCGACGCTCTGCTTCCTGGTCAGTGCGGGCGGACTCGGCATCCTCATCGACACCGGATACAAGCTGCGCGACAACGTGACCCTCATCGTCGGCGCCGTCCTGGCGGTGGCGCTCGCGCTGCTCGTCGACTGGCTGGGCGCGCTCGCCGAGACGTACCTCGGGCCGAAGGGACTGCGCTGACATGAAGGTGATGCGACGAGTCCTGGCCGGGACGGCGGTGGTGCTCGCGAGCGCGCTGCTCGCGTCGTGCGGACTCGAATCCGGTGGCGCCGTGCCGCTGAAGGTCGGTCCCGGCAGCATTCAGCCCGTTTCCGAGCTCGAGGGGGCGCGGATCACGGTCGGCTCCAAGGACTTCACCGAGCAGGTCATCCTCGGCTACATCATCGAGTTCGCCCTGTCCGCCGCCGGTGCCGACGTCCGGGACCTCACCAACATCCAGGGTTCCAACAGCACTCGCGACGCACAGTTGGCCGGGCAGATCGACGTGAGCTACGAGTACACCGGTACGGGCTGGATCAACTACCTGGGCCACGAGCACCCGATCCCGGATTCGCGCGCGCAGTTCGAGGCGGTCCGCGACGAGGATCTCGAACGCAACGGCATGGTGTGGACCGATCCGGCGCCGATGAACAACACGTACGCGCTGGCGACCAGCCAGAAGACCGCGGCGGAGACCGGGGTGCGCACCCTCTCGGACTACGCCGCGTTGGTGCAACGCGATCCCGGGGCCGCGGTGACGTGCGTCGAGACCGAGTTCAACGTCCGGCAGGACGGGTTCCCCGGCATGGCCGTGGCCTACGGGTTCGACCCGGCCCGCGTCGAACGCCGAATCCTGCAGACCGGCATCATCTATCAGGCCACGGCCGACGGCGGCCAGTGCAAGTTCGGTGAGGTGTTCACCACCGACGGCCGGATCGCGGCGCTGGACCTGGTGGTGCTCGAGGACGACCGGCAGTTCTTCCCGAAGTACAACCCGGCCTTGACGATGCGTGAGGACTTCGCGCAGGACCATCCGCAGGTCGCGGAGGTCATGGCACCGATCTCGGCGGTTCTGACCAACGAGGCGATCACCGAACTGAACCGTCAGGTGGACGTGGACGGCAAGGATCCCGCGGCGGTCGCACGCCAGTGGCTGGTCGATCAGGGGTTCGTCACCGCCGAGCCGTGAGGTCTCGGAGGAGTCCCGTCAGGCGGTCGATGTCCTCAGCGTCCGGCGGCGACGCCGTCACGCACCCGCGGGAACACCTCCTGCGCCAGGTAGGTCAACGACTCCTCGGTGGGGTGCCCGCTCAGGACGAACGTGTCGATGCCGTGGTCGAGTGCGAGCGAGGCCAGGCGCCTCGGGAGGTCCTCGAGGGGGATGTCGCCGCCGACGTTGAGGACCCGTCGGATGCTCGCCGGGTCCCGGCCCGCCGCACTGGCGGCGGCGTCGATAGTCGCGCTCGCCGTGGCGATTCCGTCGTCGTCGATGTAGCCGAGTGACGGCAGCCAGCCGTCGCCGATCTCGCCGACCAGTCGGAGCATGCGGGGTTTGTAACCGCCGATCCAGACCCCGATCGGGTGGGCGGGAGCGGGTCCCGGGTGTACCCCGTTCACGGAGTAGAAGTCGCCGTCGAACCGGATCGAACGCTCGCCACTCCACATCAGCCGGATCACCGAGACGGCTTCCCTCAGCGCCTGTACGGACTCGCCGGGGGTGCGGCGCGGGCCGCCCATCGCGGCGATCGCATCCCAGAACGCGCCGGCACCCAGACCCAGCTCGACCCGACCGTCGGACAGGAGATCGAGGCTGGCTGCCGCCTTCGCGAGCACCGCCGGCGGGCGCAGGGGGAGGCTCGCGACATCGGGGAACACGGACAGTTGCTCGGTGCGCGAGGCGATCGCGGACAGCAGGGTCCAGGCATCGAGGAATCCCCGCTGGTACGGGTGGTCCTGGACGCCGACGAGATCGAAGCCCGCCCGGTCGAGGACTGCGGCGGTGTCGAGCGCGGCCTCGGGCATGTGCGCGTCCGGGATCAAGAACCAACCGAATCGGATCTCGTTGCCGTAGTCGGGCATTGCGGACTCCTTCGTCGGTGACGATCGGTCTCCCCACGATAGGTGCCCCGTCGTCGGCTCGGGTACCGAAAGAATCGACAACCTGGGGTTGACGTTCGGCGTGCGTCAACCTACGGTTGTCGCATGACCGATCCGACGCGCATGTCGAACCCCGTGCGGCTCGACGATCTCATCGAAGCCATCAAGAAGGTGCACACCGATGCCCTCGAACAGTTGACCGACGCGGTCCTCGCCGCGGAACATCTCGACGAAGTGGCCGACCACCTCATCGGCCACTTCGTGGATCAGGCCCGACGCTCGGGCGCCTCCTGGACCGACATCGGGCGCAGCATGGGCGTGACGAAGCAGGCCGCCCAGAAGCGCTTCGTGCCCAAGGGGCCCGGGGAACCGTCCGATCTGGATGCGAGCCAGGGGTTCAGTCGATTCACCCCGCGTGCCCGCAAGGTCGTGGTGGCGGCGCAGAAAGAGGCGCGGGCGGCGGGGAACGACCAGATCACGCCGGAGCACGTGGTGCTGGGACTCCTGTCGGAGCCGGAGTCGTTCGCGGTGAAAGCGCTTGCTGCGCAGGGTATCGATTCCCAGTCGATCCGCGCGGCCGCCACCGCCGTACTGCCGCCTCGCGTGGACGAGGTGCCCGATCTCATTCCGTTCGACGCCGGCGCCCGCAAGGCACTCGAACTCACGTTCCGGGAGGCGCTGCGGCTGGGACACAACTACGTCGGCACCGAGCACATCCTCCTCGCGCTCCTCGAACTCGAGGACCGGGCGGGTGTCCTTGCCGAACTGGGCGTCGAGAAGGCCGCCGTCGACACCTTCGTCGAAGAGGCCCTGGCCCTGATCCTCGACGCCCAGCAGCAAGAAAAGTAGTTTCCCCGAAGGCTATTCGGCGAACCGCAGGATCGCTGCGGCGGGTACCTCGTCCGGTACGTCGCCGGACCGGAGTGCGAGGACCCGCGCTCCGGTCAGCAGCGCCCGCCGGGCGATCTCGTCCACCACACCGTACGAGTGGTTGCCGTCGAGTTCGGCCAGCGTGACCGTTCCGCTGTCGGGGTCGATCGTGCCGGGCACGATGCCTTCGATGTCGACCATCAGCGTCTCGATCCGCCCGAACGTCGCAGACCGGGCCACGTCGGAGATCTCGACCTGCGCCCGTCCCTTGGACCGAAGATCGTCGAACTGCTTGCGGGTGTCGGCGAGTTGCTGGGCGTAGTAGCTGTCGAGCACCTTCCGGCTGACCTCCGCGATCTGACCGTCGGTCATCTCCTCCGGATTGCCGGGAATCCCCTCGTCGAGCAGCTTGTGGTAGTTGTTCACCGAGCGGTACTGCGAGGCGGTCGGTTCCGCGGCCGCCAGGATCAGGGGGATGTCCCGGCCCGTCAGCACGCTCCGCAGCGCGTGGTCGATCGCGCGCACGTACTCGTGGACGCGCAGTTTGCGGCCCTCGTCGCCCTGCACCCGACCGTGCACGCGGCCCGGGGCGGTGCGCCCGAGCGAGGACACCCCCGCGTAGCTGGCGGCATCCGTGGGCAGGCCGGGGACGTCGATCTTCGTCGGCGGCTGATCGGCCGTGACCTCGATCATCCGCACGGAGCCCTCGGCCAGGGCCAGCACGTACGCGGTCTGCGGGAAGGTCACCGTCCGCAACAGCGGCTTGATGTAGAGGCGGTCGCTGACGATGACGGTCGATCCGAGTCGATTGGGTAGCCGGTAGCGCCGTAGCCGGTCCGGGGTGGCGAGGACGACGAGGGTACGCGCCTGGTACCGCCAGAACGCCTCGTCGTCGATCAGGTCGTCGAACGCTTGCTCGAACGCCACTCGTTCCTTGTGGTCGTCGACCTGTTCGAGCGCGGACTTGACCTGGTTCGTGAATTCGATCCGGCTCTTTCCCGGATCCTGGATGTCGTCCTCGGTGGGCGTGTAGATCGAGATACAGGTCTGGCCCTCCACCCCGGCGAGCCGTCGAACCTCGGCATGACTCGGAATATCGCTGTAGAGCATTCCTCGACCTCCCGGTAGTTGGTCGTTTTCAGCGTACCCAGGACTGCGACGTCCCGGCAGGGGTTTGTTCCCGGCCCCGGTCGCCTCGGCGCGTCGCGCTCTTCTGCCCGCTCAATGGAAGAGGTCCTGGCCCGCAGCCGCTTTCGATCGGTAATGATCTGGGGCAGTTGAGACTTGGAGGCAATATGGGGCAGCTCGAAGGCAGGACGGCATTCGTGACCGGTGCGGCGCGCGGGCAGGGTCGGGCGCACGCGCTCGCCCTCGCCGCCGAGGGCGCCGACATCTTCGGCATCGACATCTGCGCCGACGTGGCGACCGTGCCGTACCCGTTGGCGACCGTCGACGAACTCGACGAGACCCGCCGGATGGTCGAGGCGCTCGGCGTCCGGTGCCGGACCTCGGTGGTGGATGTCCGCGACGGGGCCGCGGTGGACGCGGCCGTCGCGGCGGCGATCGCGGAGCTGGGCAAGATCGACATCTGTGTCGCGAACGCCGGGGTGTGTGCGTTCGCGAAGACGTGGGAGCTCACCGACGAGATGTGGGACACGGTCGTCGACACCAACCTGACCGGTGTCTTCAAGACCCTGCGCGCGGTCGCGCCGCACATGATCGAACAGGGATACGGACGCATCGTCGCGACGTCGTCGATGGGCGGACACATCGGCACCCCGAACCTGTCGCACTACGTGGCCGCCAAGTGGGGCGTGATCGGGTTGGTGAAGTCCCTCGCCCTCGAACTGGCCCGGTCCGGGATCACCGTCAACGCGGTGTGCCCGGGCTCGGTCGACACCCCGATGGTCCACAACGAGGCCTTCTACGGGTTGTTCGCTCCGGACATCGAGAACCCGACCAAGGAGACCGTCGCGTCGCGGTACGCGTCCATCACCCCGATGCGGGTGCCGTGGATCGAGCCGGAAGATGTCTCCGCCGCGGTCCTCTATCTGGTGTCGGAGCGGGCGCGCTACGTCACCGGGACATCGATGGACATCGGCGCCGGCAGTTCCGCGCTCATGCCCTGACCCCGGCCCCGCGCCGCCGCCGCTCCCGCACCCGATGATCTTGGTGTTATGTTCCGGTCGGACACAGGCGGGTTCGCGCCCGGCGGACGATGCGAGCGGATCGGGGGATCCATGTCGACCAGGCTGACGGCGATGGCGGCGGTCGCGCTGCTCGGATCCGCGATGGTGGCGGGCACCGCGGGGCCGGCGCCGGCCGAGCCGCTGCCGACCGGCGCGCCGGGCAGTGGGCCGTGCGCGTCCGAGTTGTCCCACGATCTCGAGTCGATCATCCCCGAACGCGTCGAAGTCCCCGTCCCGTATCCGGTGATCACGCCGGTGCCCTACCCCGCACCGGAACCGCCGACGACGCGGATCGCGTCCGAACCGCTGCCGGCCGATCCCTGCGCGGACCCGTGCCCGGACCTAACGGACGAGGCGCCGCCGCCGTCGTCGCTGTCGACCGACCTCGGGATCCCGCAGATCGGACTGAAGCCGGCGCCGTTCCACCTCGGCATCCCGATCCCGGGGCCGGACCCCGGCCCGCTCCCGGCGCCGCCCGCGCCGGCGGATCCGGCCGTCGAACCGGCCCCGCGCACGCCGGCCCCGCCGACCCCGCGGATCGGCGCCGTCGACCGGGTCGCCAAGCTGACCGGCGCGGGCTCGGTCAACCGGACGGACAAGCGCTGGCAGGTGCAGGGCACCGACCTGGGGATCATGTGGGAGAGCGCGCCCGGCCAGGTCGCGATCGCGTTCGGCGACACCATCGGCAAGGGGTTCCACCCGCCGGGCGGCCAGGGCGACGACTGGCGCAGCAACGTCCTCGCCTTCAGCACCGACCGGGACCTGTCGGACGGGATGAGCTTCGACTCGATGGTGCAGGACAGCCGGTGCCACGCCGCCGAACTGCTCAGCAGCCGCAAGATGGACAACGTCGAGATCACCACCATCCCCACGTCGGGGTTCGCCATCGGCGACCGGCAGTACATGAGCTACATGTCGATCCGCACGTGGAACAGCATCCCCGGCACGTGGTGGACCAACCACGGCGGCATCGCCTACTCCGACGACGGCGGCTCCACGTGGGTGAAGGATCCGTACGCCAAGTGGGACAACATCTTCGGTGTCACCAACTTCCAGGTGGCGGCGATGGTGCCGGCCGGGGACTACGTGTACATGTTCGGCACCCCCAACACCCGACTCGCGGCGGTGGGCCTGGCGCGGGTGCCCAAGGACCAGGTCCTGAACAAGTCGGCGTACCAGTACTGGAGCAACGGTAACTGGACGCCCGTCGGCGGGTACACCGCAGCGACGCCGATCGTGCACGGCCCGGTCGCGGAACTGTCGGTGCGCTACGACGAGTCCACCGGCAAGTGGCAGATGTCGTACCTCGACACCGCGAAGACGGCAATCGTTCTGCGCGAGGCGGATTCGCCGCAGGGCGAGTGGTCGGACGGCGCACCGATGGTGTCGGTGCTGGACTACCCGGAACTGTACGGCGGCTTCATCCATCCGTGGTCGCGCGGCAACGACCTGTACTTCACGATCTCGACATGGTCGGACTACAACGTCTTCCTGGTGCGCGCCCGGATCAACGAATAGCGAACAGGTCGGCCGCCGTCTCGACGGTCCGCGCGACGACGTCGGCACGGTCCGGGTCGAGGCCGTGGCGGCCGCCCTCGATCAGGATCAACCGGTGCTCGGCCGGAATCAGGTCGAGCGCGGCGACCATCTCGTCGGGCGTGCCGAACGGGTCCCGGTCTCCGTGGACGAACAGCGACGGCGTCCGCAGTTGTGGCAGGTGCTCGGTGCGCTGCTTCTCCGGTTTGCCCGGGGAGTGCAGCGGATACGACAGCAGCACCAGACCGTCCGCGACGTCGGGGCGTTCGGCGGCCAGCATCGTCGACTGACGTCCACCGTACGAGTGACCGGCGAGGATCATCGGGCCGTCGGCCAGGCCGCGGATCGCGTCGGCGGCGGCGACGATGCCGTCCCGGTCCTCCCCGGCGTGGGCCTGGTTCGGCGGACCGGACGCGCGTCGCTGCCGGAACGGCAGGTTGTAGCGCAGCACCAGCAGTCCGCGCTCGGCGAAGCCGGACGCCATGGCCTGCAACAACTTTGCGTCACAGTCGCCGCCGGCACCGTGCGCCAGAACCAGCTTTCCGACCGGATCCGCGTCGGGTCGGTGCAGGTAGCCCTGCACGCCTTCGTCGTCGAGATGGAACGGTTCGCCAAGCGCACTCATGAACATCGAGGTTACCGTGGGGTGGTGCAGCGGCTGCGGGTGCTGGTCACCGGGGCCACCGGGTACATCGGTGGCCGTCTCGCCCCGCGCCTGCTCGCGGCCGGGCACGACGTGCGTGTCCTGGTGCGCTCTCCCGACAAACTGCGCGACATCCCGTGGGCGCATCAGGTCGAGGTCGTCCGCGGTGATCTGGGCGACCCGGACTCCCTCCGCGCCGCGACCGCCGGGATCGACGTCGTTTACTACCTGGTGCACTCGATGGGCGGGGCGCGGGAGTTCGTGGAGACCGAGCGGGTGGAGGCGTCGAACATGGCGGCCGCCGCCTGCGAGACCGGTGTGGGCCGATTCGTCTACCTCGGCGGCCTGCATCCGGAGAACACCGAACTGTCCCCGCACATGCGGTCCCGCGCGCAGGTCGGCCGCATCCTGACCGAGTCCGGCGTGCCGACGATGGTGTTGCAGGCGGGGGTGGTGATCGGGTCGGGGTCGGCGTCGTTCGAGATGATCCGGCACCTGGCCAATCGGCTGCCGGTGATGACCACCCCGAGATGGGTGAACAACCGGATCCAGCCGATCGCGGTGCGCGACGTCCTGTACTACCTGGTGCGGGCGGCCGACGCGCCGCTGCCGCGCAGCCGCGCCTACGACATCGGCGGCCCCGACGTCCTCACCTACGGCGACATGATGAAGGAGTACGCCGAGGTCGCGGGGTTGCGCCGCCGGCGGGTGCTGGTGCTGCCGGTGCTCACGCCGCGTCTCGCGGGCCTGTGGATCGGGCTGGTCACCCCCATCCCGAGCGCGCTGGGGCGGGCGCTCATCGAGTCCCTGCACGACGACGCCGTGGCGGCCGACCACGACATCGACGACGTCATCCCGCCGCCACCGGAGGGTCTCACGCCGTATCTGCAGGCGGTGCGACTCGCGCTGCGGCGCATCCGGGACGGCGAGGTGGAGACCAACTGGGCCAACGCGTCACCCGTCGGTGCACCGTCGGACCCGCTGCCGTCCGACCCGGACTGGGCGGGCGAAGTGGTCTACACCGACGAGCGCAGCGCCGGCTGCGACGCGGATGCCGACACGCTGTGGCGGGTCGTCGAGAGCATCGGCGGCGAGAACGGTTGGTATTCCTTCCCGCTCGCGTGGGCGATTCGCGGGTGGCTCGACCGGATCGTCGGCGGTGTCGGGCTCACCCGCGGTCGGCGGGACGCTCGCCGGCTCAACACCGGCGACCCGCTGGACTTCTGGCGGGTGGAGTGGATCGACCGCGGCTCGTTGCTGCGGCTGCGGGCCGAGATGCGCACGCCCGGCGGGGCGTGGCTCGAATGGCGGGTGAGCGCGTACGGGCCGTACCGCTCGCGGCTGGACCAGCGCGCGATCTTCTTCCCGAAAGGTCTTGCCGGGCGGCTCTACTGGTATTCGATCCTGCCGTTCCACGGGATCATCTTCAAGGGCATGCTCACCAACATCACCGGGGCGGCGGCGCGTGAGTACGCGGCGGCGAAACCCGGCACCCGGCCGCATCCCGACGCGTAGGCTGGCACTCGCCCGGACTCCGGAAGTCTGCCTCGTCGGAGGTGCTGCCATGCGCTGTTCCGCCGCTTGTCGCCCGTTCGTCCGTTCCGCGATAGTGATGGCCTCCTTGGCGATTCCGCTCGGCTCGTCCGGTGTGGCGACCGCGGCCCCGGTTCCGCCCGTGCCGTTCCAGGTTCCGGTGACGTTCGTATCGGCCTGCAGCACCGTGGGTTTCATCTGCTGGGTGCCGAACAAGATCGCGGCGGTGACGCCGTCGTCGACGGCGGTGGCACCGGGGGTGGTGACCTTCGCGGCGGCGCCGTCGGCGACGGTAGTCACCACCTACTCCACGCTCGATTGCATCGATGTGTCGATCGCGTGGCGGAACCTGGCGACGGGTGCTACCGGCGACACCGTTCTTCGTGCACTGACGGCCGACGGGTCCGGTCGACGTCCCACGCCCGACGAGCTGTGCCGGTACGTGCCCGCGATGGCGGCCACCGGAAGCGGCACGGTCGTCGCGTCCGCGGACGTCTCCGGCTCGGTCCATCCACCGCAGAGCGACCTCTGGCCGCAGGTGCAGCTCCATGCCGGGTTCGGGGTGCTCGAGGTTCCCTAGGCTCCGAGTTCCTTCGGCGCGACCAAACCCCTGCGCCCGATCAGACCGTGCAGAGCGGGGCGATGTCGGAGCGTCCGCCCGTGGTGGGCGAGGTCAGCAGCAGGCACGCGTTGTAACCGCGCGCCTCGACGACGCCGCGGATCTCCCGCCACCGGTCCGCGGTCACGGCCGGGGTGCGGGACAGCACGAACCCGGAGATCCGGGCCGGATCCCCGACCAGGGCCCACGAGTAGTCGTCGGCGATGTACGTGACGACGTAGTTGGTGGGCCCGTCGGGAGAGTCCTGCATCGGCGCCGACGGAAAGCTCACGTGCAGTTGAGCGTTCGTCGTGGGGTCGTTGACGCGCGCGTTGCCCGTGATGCCGTCGGCGGCGCCCGTCCACGTGGTGCACGTGTTGTCGACGCTGATGTTCGACGCGTCGAGCACCGCGTACGTGGCGCGCGTGTCGCGGGCACAGTTCAGGTTGAAGGGCTGGGGGACGGCCGCCAGTTGGTGCCACGTGCCGGCGTACCGGGCGACGTCCAGCGACGGGACCGGTGGCAGTGGCTGCCACCGGTCCGCGGAGCCGGTCGGCTGCGCCGAGGAGGGTGTCGCAGTGGCCAGGGTCGCCGCCGTCATCGCGGCGATCAGTACGGCCGTGAGCATCCTGGTGGCCGGCATGACGACCCTCCCGTTCTCAGCGGTGCAGCAGGTTCGCTCCTGCAATGATCGCGTTCAGCGACGACGAGATGCAATCGTCGCCGATGGCCATCGCCCAGCGACGCTCGCCGTCGTGGTCGCACAGGACGAACGTGGCGGTGCCGGCCGACGTGCGCTGCTGGTGGAACGAGAGGATCTCGATCTGGAAGCCGGCGTCGTACAGCATCGACGTGAGCGCGGCGATCGGGCCGGTCGCGGTGGCGGACGCCGAGGTGATGGTGTCGCCGAGGCCGAGCGTCGCGGTGTAGGTGGTGCGTCCGGCGCCGTGGCCGGCCGACTCCCAGCTGCCGAGCCGGACGGGGCCGCCGGTGGGGCCGAAGCGCTGGGTGAACTCGGTCCAGTTCAGGCCCTGGGCCTGTGCACGCATGTCGCGCGGCAGCTGGGAGCCGAAACGGCGGGAGAACGGATCGTCGGAGAACGAAGCGGTGGTGGTGGCGAGAGCCTGGGAGGTGCGCATTGTTCGAGGTCTTCCTGAAGTGAAGGAAGGACCGACGGTGAATAGCTCAACGACCCGCAGCGAGGGGTCGGTCCGATTCAGACCCCGCTACGGCGGTGAACTACTACCTCGATGCGCTGCATGACCGAGGAGTCTAGGCGCGACTCCTCGGTACACGCAACCTCCGGCTGGGGGCACCCGCAACCCTCAGCCGCGGACCCCGGTGATCTCGTCCGGTGTGTGCGGCAGCTCGGCAGTGGCCGTGACCTCGCCCTTCTCGACGTCGACGGCGTGGATCCGATTGGTGGCGGGATCGGTCACGTACGCCGTGAACCCCTGCACGAACAGCGCCGGCCGCGGCGACTGCCACTTCTCGGGTTCGGTCCACGGGTCGATGACGGGCACACGGCGCACCACCGCGCCGGTCGCCGGGTCGATCACGTGCAGCGCGCCGTCGGTGCCGAGGACCAGTGCTTCACCGAACGGTCCGCGGCCGAGCGACCGGAACGTGTAGCTGGTCCCGAGGTCGACCAGGCGCAGTTCCCCGGTCGCCGTGTCGGTGAGGGACACGCGCTGCGGACGCTCGAGTTCGGCGTCCGGGTCGCTCTTGTAGTCGCCCAGGACAACGGCGGACGACTCCGAGCCGGCCTGGTTGCCGATCCGCCCGTACGGGTCGGGGCTGGTCACCTTGGTGATCGCGCCGTCGCGGTAGATCAGCAGCCCGTCCTGGCAGCCGAAGACCACCGTCTCGTCGGCGGCGACCGCCTCCCCGTGCACGCCCGGGCACTGCTCGCTGCGGGCGATCTCGGTGCGGGCCGCGTCGTGGACGACGATGCCGGTGCGGGTCTTCGCGTCGCCGATCGTGGTGATCAGGCGGCCGTCGGCCAGTTCCACCGCGACGCCGTGGTGCGCGACCGGGGTCGTGAACGTCGCCGTCTCCGGCTTGCCGTCGGCGAGGGCGGCGGTGTCGAACGACTCGGCGCGGCCGGTGCCGTCGTCGAACAGCACGGTGCGTCCCGCGTGGTGGACGACGTGTCCGGGCTTGTCGGCCTCGAACGTGACGTCGGTGAGGCTCGGGGCGGTGACGTAGTGGTGGGCGTGGTCGCCGTGCGCCTCGGACCAGGTGCCGGTGTCGAGCACCCGGAAGCCGTCCTCGGTCGTGACGACGACGTGCCGCTCGTCGCCCGCCGGATTGATGCGGTTGAAGCCGCCCAGCTCGGATTCGCCCACCACCGAGAGGGTTTCGGCGTCGAGCACGAGGATGCCGCCGTCGTAGGTGAGGGCCAGGCGTGGGGTCGCGGACCGGGCTTGGAACGGCTTGGCCGAGGTGGACTGCGGTCCCGACGCGGCGGCCGCGATCTCGGTGGTCGTGCCGTCGTCGGTGGCCGAGCATCCGGCGAGCAGGGCCGCGCACGTCGCGACGGACGCGGCGAGGGTGAGTCGCCGGGGAGTGGGATCGATGCGGATCATGCCGCAAGGTCTATCGCCTAATGAAAATGATTGTCAAAGGCTGAAATATGCATTCGTGCATGTCACGCGGCATGCAGCAGTTCGAAGTCGTCGGCGTCGACGCGCCGGGTGCGTCGGCGGTACCCCCAGGACGAGCCGGGCCAGAGCGCGTGGTTCGACCCGGACCTGTCCAGATACCAACTGCTGCACCCGCCCGTGCTCCACACGCCGCGCGAGAGCCGTTCCCGCAGGATCGAGCCGAACGCCTCCTGGGCGTCGGCGCGGACGTCGAGGGCGTCCGCGCCGCTGGTGTCGGCCAGGCGCATCGCGTCGAGCGCGTACGCGATCTGCGCCTCGATCATGACGATCACCGAGTTGTGTCCCAGCCCGGTGTTGGGGCCGGAGAGGAAGAACGCGTTGGGCAGCCCGGAGACCGTGATGCCCAGATGGGTGTTCACGCCGCCGCGCTGCCAGCGCTCGAGCAGGCTCACCCCGTCCCGCCCGACCAGGTGCATGCGGTTCAGTGCGCCGGCGACCCGGAAGCCGGTCGCGTGGACGATGACGTCGACTGCGCGGTGGGTGCCGTCGGCGGTGACGATGCCGTCGGGGCGGATCTCGGTGATCGCGTCGGTGACGAGTGTCGTGTTCTCGCGGCCGAGTGCCGGGTAGAAGTCGTTGGACCGCAGGATGCGCTTGCAGCCGATCCGGTAGTCCGGGGTGAGGTCCGCGCGCAGGTCGGCGTCGGGCACCTGGCGGCGCAGGTGCCGGCGGGCGCGCGCCTCGGTGACGCCGAGCAGTCGGGGGCTGCGGCCGAGCCCGATCGCGAGCGTTTCCGCGCCCCAGTAGGTGGCGGCGCGGAAGGCCTTGCGGGCCAGCGTGCTCCGACGGCTGACGGCCATCGCCGCCCGGAACCGTCGGCGCGGCAGCACCCAGGCGGGGGTCCGCTGGAACACGTGCAGGCTCGCGGCCTCGCGGGCGATCCGGGGCACCACCTGCACCCCGCTGGCGCCGGTGCCGATCACCGCCACCCGCTTGCCGGCGAGATTCGCGTCGTCGGGCCACGCCGCCGAGTGCACGGCCTGCCCGGCGAACGTCTCGGCGCCCGGGATGCGGGGCAGGCGCGGCACGTTCAGCGCGCCCGACGCGATCACGAGGTACCGCGCCACGAACTCGCGTCCGGACCGGTCGAAAACGTGCCAGCGGCAATCGGTCTCGTTCCAGCGCGCGCCGGCCACCTCGGTGCCGAACTCGATGCGGTCGTCGAGGCCGTGGTTCTGCGTGAGCTCGGACAGGTAGTCCAGGATCTCCGGCTGTGCAGCGTGCGAACTGGACCAATCCCGTTTGGGGGCAAAGGAGTACGAGTACAGCACCGACGGGACATCGCACTCGCAGCCCGGGTAGGTGTTCTGCCGCCACGTGCCGCCGACGGCGTCGGCCTTCTCGAGGATCAGGAAGTCGTGCTCGCCGCGGCGGGTCAGTTCCAGGGCCATCCCGAGTCCGGCGAATCCGGCGCCCACTACGAGCACCCGGGTGTGACGTACCTGCTGCTGTGACGCCTGCTGGGACACACTGCTTCCTGCCTCGAGATCTGCGCAGCGCCTCCCTCACCGCCTGACGTCAGCAGTGTGCAACTTGAACGATGTTCAAGACAAATCGGTCGGGCGGCTCACGCGACCTCGTCCTCGCCCCCCGGCTGGACTTTCCGCAGGCCACGGTAGGCCTCGGCGGGCGTGTGCCGACCGGCCACGACCGCCTCCACCTCCGCCGCGATGGGCATCGGGACGCGGTAGTCGCGGGCCAGTTCCATCACCGTCGGGGCGGTCTTGACGCCCTCGGCGACCTGTCCGAGTTCCACCACCGCCTGCTCCACGGTGAGCCCGCGCGCGATGGCCTCGCCGACGCGCCGGTTGCGCGACCTCGGGCTCATGCACGTCGCGATCAGGTCGCCCACCCCGGTGAGCCCGGCGAACGTGCGCGGATTCGCGCCCATCGCCTCGCCCAGGCGGGTCATCTCCGCGAGCCCGCGGGCCAGGACCATCGCGCGGGTGTTGTCGCCGACCCCGAGGCCGTCCGCCATGCCCGACGCGATCGCCACGATGTTCTTGAGGACACCGCCGAGTTCGCAGCCCAGGACGTCGGTGTTGCGGTACACGCGGAAGACCTTGGACGCGAACAATGGTTGCAGCGCGGTCGCGACGTCCTCGTCCTGCGTGGCCACCACGGCCGCGGCCGCCATACCGTCGGCGATCTCGGTGGCGATGTTCGGCCCGGCCAGCAGCCCGACCGGGTGGCCCGGCAGGCATTCGGAGATCACCTCGGTGGGCCGCTGCCGGGTGCCGGGCTCGAGGCCCTTCGCGAGCGAGAGCACCGGCACCCACGCCCGGACCTCGTTGGAGATCTCGGAGAGCGTGCTGCGGATCGCGTGCGACGGCACCCCCACCACCAGCACGTCGGCCTCGTTCGCGGCCTCGACGATGTCGGACGTCGCGCGCAGGCCGTCCGGCAGGACGTGATCGCCGAGGTACTGCGAATTGCGGTGCACGGTGTTGATCTCGTCGGCCGTCTCGGGGCGCCGCGCCCACACCAGCGTGGGCGTGTTCCGGGACGCGAGTCCGGCCACCGTCGTCCCCCACGACCCGGAGCCGAGCACCACCACGCGGACTGGTCGGGCCATCAGCGATCACCTCGTGCGCGGACGTCGTGGCAGGTCATGACTTCAGGTTGGCACTCCGGGCGGATTCGCGGTGCCGATTCCCCGAACTCGACACCGGTCCGCGCCTACAGTCGGGTACGTGTCGGACGACCTGCCGCTACACGACGTGTACGCCGAGCCCGCGCTCGCCGACGTGCTGCCGTCGGCGCTCGCGTCGTGCGGTGTCCCGGGCGAGCGCAACCGCCTCGGGCTGCCGGAGACCGATCGGACGGTGGTGCTGCTGATCGACGGTCTCGGTTGGAACCTGCTGCGCCGCAACGTCGATGCCGCACCCTTCCTCAACGGCGTGGAGGGGCGTCCGATCCGGGCCGGATTCCCGACCACCACCGCGTCGTCGCTGGCGTCGTTCGGGACCGGTCTGCCACCGGGCCGGCACGGCGTCACCGGCTACGTCTCCGACGTCGCCGAGGCGGGCGGGCCGTTCAACTGGCTGCGCTGGCAGCGCGTGGGCGATCGGCGCGACGCGTCGGCGCGGGTGGTGCCGGAGCGGATCCAGCCGTACCCCACCGTCTTCGAGCGGGCCACGGCCGCGGGGGTGGTCGCGACGACGGTGCTGCCGCGCGAGTTCGCGGGCAGTGGCCTCACCCGCGCCACGCTGCGCGGCGCCCGATTCGTCGGGACCGTCGCGTACGGCGACCTGTTGCACTCGACCGTGCACGCCGCGACGGCCGGCGAGCGGACGCTCGTCTACTGCTACCTGAGCCAGATGGACACCCTCGGGCACGTGTACGGGCCCGGGACCGAGGGCTGGGTGGCGCAGTTGACGATCGTCGACCGGTTCGTCGAGGACCTCGTCGCCCGACTCGGCCCCGACGTCGAACTGCTGGTGACCGCCGACCACGGCATGGCCGTCGTCGACCCGTCGGACCGGATCGACTTCGACACCACGCCCGACCTGTCCGAGGGGGTCGCCGCGCTCACCGGCGAGGCCCGCTGCCGGTACGTCCACGCCGAACCCGGTCGGGCCGTCGCGGTGCTGCGCCGCTGGCGCGAGGTGCTCGGAGAGCGAGCCTGGGTCGGGACCCGCGACGACGTCGTGGCGGCCGGGCTGATCGGGCCGGACCCGACGCCGGCCGCGCTGCGCCGGATCGGTGACGTGGTGGCGATCGCCCGCGGCGGGACGGCCGTGGTGCGCACCGAGGTGGAGCCGAGGATGTCGATGCTCAGCGGTCAGCACGGTGCGCTCACCGACGACGAACTGCTGGTTCCGCTACTGCAGGTGTGACGAGCGTGGTTCGGACGGAAGATCGTTCGTGACCGTCCGAACCACGGCCCGGTGGGTGATCTACGCCGATAGCTTGTGCGTGAGCTTCGCGATGGTCGTGTCGTCGAGGCCGAGGCCCTTGGTGAGGTACCCGTTCACGTCGCCGTAGGTGGTGTGCATCTGCGCGAGTCCGGCTTCGAGGTAGCTCTTGTCGACGGCCAGGACGGGCGTGAGGTTGAGCGCGACCTGCTCACCAGCTGGCCCCATCGCCGCGCGGATCTGTGCGAGCGTGGCGGCAGTGGTCTCGGCCAGGTACTCGTTGCTGAGCAGGTAGTCGTCCATGACCGTCGCGGGCGCCGCCCCGGCCAGGCTCTGCAGGATCGCGGCGGTCCAGCCGGTGCGGTCCTTGCCGGCGCTGCAGTGGAAGATCACCGGCCCGTCGCTGTTCGCGATGTCGGTGAGCACCTGCTTGAAGCCCGCGCGCTTCGCCGGATCGGTGACGTAGCTGCGGTTGGCGTCGATCATGAACTGCCGGCCCTGCTCGGGCGACTTGATCGTCGAAGCCAGCGTGACCAGGTCGCCGAACTCGATCGGGATGTTCTTGTAGATGGCGCCCGCCGGGACCTTGTCGGGACCACCTACGAGCGGATTGCTGATCTCGGTGGGACCGCGCAGGTCGTAGATGTGCTTGATGTTCAGCGACGACAGTGTCGCCAGGTCGGCGTCACTGGCAGACGACAGTGCGTTCGAGCGGTAGATGACACCGCGCCTCAGGTGGTCACCGCCCGTGGCGGCGTACCCGGGACCGTCGTTCCCGGCGACGTCCCGGAAGTTGGCGATCGAGGTCAGCTTCGCAGTCGGATCCAGCGGTGTCTCAGCGGATCCCGTGCCGAGCGACCCGAGCGAACCGGTGCCGAGCGAGCCGAGCGAACCGGTGCCAGCCGAACCGAGATCGAGTGCTGAGGCGATCGTGTTGGCGGAGAGGAGCATTCCTCCGGCGAGGAGCAGGGCGGTGGCGGATCGCGTGGTCCGCACGTGTAACGGGCTGGAGCCTGCCTTCATTTCGGTTCCTTTCGTTGTGTGGAGCGGTGTGTGTTTCAGGGGGGTGACGTCGGCGGCGCCGGTGAATCCGTATCGGTCGCAGGGACCGATGATTCCGACCTCGAGGGGCCGGAGCGGAGGCCGAGGTAGTGGGGGAGTGCCGGTTCGCGTGTGACGGTGAGGATCTCGTCGGGTTTGCCGTTGCCGCCGGGACGAACGTCAGGTCGTGCTCGGGCCGGCCGAGCCATTCCGGTTCGCGCGAGCGGTCGGTTCAGGCGCCGGTGGCGTGGGCGAGAGCATCACGCGACCTCCTGCCCGGCGACGCGGGCCCAGTACGAGCCGTCGAGCATCTCCTCGACCGTCTTGCGGTGCAGGATCATGTCGTCGGGGTCGGCGGGGGCTTCGGCCTGACCGAACGCGACGGCCCGGCTCTGGACGCGGAACATGATGATCGCGTGCCGCAGGGCGGCGTAGAGGGTGTAGAAGGCGAGATCGGTTGCACGATGGCCGGTGAGGTCGCGGTAGGTGCCCACGACGTCGTCGCGGCGCAGGAAGCCCGGGAGGCCGGGCAGCCCGGCGACACCGGCGAGGTCCTCGAAGAACCTGTGGATGAAGATCATCCAACCGAGATCCAGTTCGCGGGGGCCGAGGGTGGCCATCTCCCAGTCGAGGACCGCGACCGGTTCGAAGTCGCGGTAGATGATGTTCCCGATCCGCGAATCGCCCCAGCACAGCACGGCCGGCCCGGCGACGGTGGGCCAGTTGTTGTCGAGCCAGTCGAGCCCGCGTTCGATGAGCGGTGAACGCGGGCCGGTCTCGGTGGCCCATTCGTAGTAGCGGCGCTGGCCGTCCACATGCGCGCGCAGCGTGACGTCAGCGGTGACCTCGCCAGCGCCCTCCACCGGCGACAGGCTCGGAAACACCTGGGCGGGTGCGGGTATCGCGTGCAGGTCGGCGAGCACCCGGACCGACGAATCCTGCAGGCGCCGGCGCTCCTCCGGCGAGCCCTCGGACAGCCAGGACCCGCCGAAGTTGTAGGGCATCACGTCGGGTGGGACCTGCCCGTCGAGTCGTTCCATGACGAAGAACTCGCCGCCGAGTGCGTCCGGGGAGGTTTCGGACCAGTACACGCGCGGCACCGGCACCGACGAGTGCGCGCCGACCGCCTTGATCACCTGGTACTGCTGGTCCAGGTCGTAGGTGGGGAAGATCGGCACCCCCGACGGCGCGGGCGCGATGCGGGCGACCAGGTAGTGGTGGCGTCGTTCGTCGTCCTCGTTCCACAGCGCGTCGAACAGGATCGTCTCGTTCGACATCCCGTTCGCGGCCGGGACCTGCACGTCGGTGACCTCGGGGTCCGCGCCGGCGGGGAGCTTGGTGCCCAGCCAGGTCTGCAGGCGGGCGGCGAGTTCGCCGGGGTCGGTGCGGGAGGCGACGGGTCGGGACATCTCGGAGAAGTCCTGATCGTCGGTCGTGTACTCGGAACTCATAGCGCCCCTTGGACGGTCGGAGGAGCCCGCGGGCCCCTCAGGCGTTGAAAAGCGTTGCAGCAGAGCAGGTACAGAGGTCTTTCGTTCCGCTTTCCCGGAGTGTCGACGGGCGCGGTAGGCTCTAGTCGTTACAACCTGTAACGGCTGGGTTGTTAAATAATGTAACGGCCGTCACAACGCGACGCAAGGGGTTCGGTGGAATGTCCAGGAAGCGGCAGGCGCAGCATCGGCTTGGGCCGCAACGAGATCCTGCGATCGACGAGGCGGTGTTGCGGGCGACGCGGGAGCTGCTGATCGAGAACGGCTACGCCGGGACCACGATCGACGCGATCTCCACACGCGCCGGTGCCGGGCGGCCCGCCATCTACCGGCGCTGGCCGTCGAAGGCGCACATCGTGCACGACGCGGTGTATCCGGTGATGGAGTCGGAGACCGTGTCCGACGACGTCGAGATCGCCGAGGAGATCGGCCGACTGACGTACGGCGCGGTCGCGCTGTTCGGCGATGCGGCGGCGCGGGAGGCCGTGCCGGGGCTGATGAGCGAGGGCCGCAGCGACCCGGAACTGCGCAAGGCACTGACCACGGACCAACTCGAGGTGGTCCGTGAGGAACTCGGCAACCGGATCGCCCGGGCGGTCGACGCCGGCGAAGTGCGCGAGGGCATCGACGCGGACACCCTCCTCGACGTCATCGCCGGCGCCGCGATCTTCGCGCAGTCGGCCCGGGATGTTCAGGACCAGGAGCGGCTCGCGTCGACGCTCGTCGACATCGTGCTGAACGGTGTCCTACCTGCGGCGGGGCCGACGACCTCGAGCGAGCGGGAACCGCTCCGCCAAGTGTGACGAGCGAGTCGCTGCGCCGGGAGGCGTCGGACTCTATCGTGGCGGACGGGGTGGACCAGGCCATCCCTGTGCGGAGGACGACTGGGGGCAGTATGCGAACGCGCGAGACGACGATCATCCGGCACTGGAAGGTGAGCCTGCGGGCCTGGCTGGTGTTCTGGTTCGCCCGCATCTTCGTCAAACCCTTGTTTGCCACGTGGCCCATGACCGATCGCGGGCTCGCCGTGCTGGGACGGCTCGAGAAGGTGGTGGATCGGCTGCCGCGGCCGAATGGCGTCGTCGTCGAACCCATGACGCTGGGCGGGGTTCCGAGCGAGCGAATCACCCATCCCCGCAGGGCGGCGGACTCGCTGGCCGGTGCCACGATCCTCTACTTCCACGGCGGCGCCTTCGTGTTCTGCGGCTTGGCCAGTCACCGGAGCCTCTGCTCGGTGCTGGCCGCGCGGGCAGGGGTCCCCGTGGTCTCGGTCGAGTACCGGCAGCTGCCGTACGGCGGCATCGGCACCTCGATCCACGACGCGATGGCCGCGTACACCGAGCTGCTCGGCAAGTGCGACGACCCGACGAAGATCATCCTGGCCGGGGACTCGGCCGGCGGGTACCTCGCGATGAAGGTCGCCGAGCTGGCCGCGACGCGCGGCATGGTGACGCCCGCCGCGGTGATCGGCTACTCGCCGCTGCTCAACCTGGCCCTCGAGAAGCACGATCCGGACTACATGCGTCGCGACGCGTACCTGCCGATGAGTCAGGTGGCGAACCTGAAGGATCTGTGGGCGGGCGGTCCGGAGCCGATCGCCGGGGCCGACTCGCCCATCGAGGCCGACCCGCACCTGTATCCGCCGGTGTTCTTCAGCGTCGCGCAGTACGAGCTGATGCGCCCCGACGTCGAGGCGATGACCGCCATGCTCGAGGACGCCGGGCAGGCCGTCGAGACCCACGTGTGGAGCGGGCAGATCCACGCCTACCCGGTGTTCGGCACGGTGCTGAACGAGGCGTCGATGACGATCGCGTTCAGCCTCGACTTCGTCCGCCGCTCACTGGGCTATCGCGGCCGGCACTCGGCGTGAGCGCCGCTACGATCCCAGGGCCTCGATCCGGGCGCGCAGGCTCGCTTCGGTCTGCCGGATCGCGGTGACGACGAACGGCTCGATCAGCTTGCCGAGCGCGCGGCCCGCCAGCCCGCCGGGCAGCTCGTAGCCGAAATCGACGGACAGTTCGGTGCGGTCGTCGTCGACCGGGGCGAACATCCAGCTCGACCGGTTGCCGAAGCCGGCGACCGACGTCAGTGTGATGAGCCGGTCCTGCTCCCACTCGGTGATCTCGACCGTCGACCTCAGCGCCTTGGGGCCGATCTGCATCGCGGCGTCGTAGCGCGCCCCCAACCCCTGGTCGAGATCGCCGATCGGGTCGAACCGGCTGATGCCGAACATCCAGTCGGGCACGTTCCGGTAGTCGTCGATGTGCGCGAACGCCAGATCGACCGGAACGACCGCGACCGCCTTGTGTCGTACGTGGATCATGAGTTCCTCCCTCCCGTGAACTCCCCGGAGATCGGACGTTAGTACACCCCGGATGTGACCCCCGTCACCGGCGTCCCGAAAGCCGGAATTCGGCGATCTCGCGGGCGTTGTCGATCGCGTCGGCCACGGCCCGGTGCCGGTCGTCCGCGGTCTCGGCGGCCAGCACCGCGAACTTGTCGGCCGCGCCCATCGGCACCCACGACGCGAGCGCGTACAGGTGGTCGCCGGGCTGCTCGAGCACGTCGAACATGCGCGGCGGCGCGGGCGGCGGCGTGTCCCGCAGCTCGCGGATGCGGGTCAGCACGATGTACAGCTCGGTGATCTTGTCGGTGAGGTGCTGGAGTTGGCCGTCGGAGACGCGTCCCGCGGCGCCCACCGGCCACGGCTCGACCACCGCCTGCGGGTACGGATCGTCGCCGAGCCAGTGCCGCACCCGGATCCGCTCCTCGCCGACGCAGTCCAGCGCCCACCGGCCGTCGCCGATGCCGACGTGGGAGACGATGCGCACCGCGGTGCCGATGTCGTGTCGGGCGTCGTGGCCGCCCACCTCGTGGCCGCGCGCGATGAGGACGGTGCCGAACCGCGGCCCCGCGGTCGCGGACAGGCAGTCGCGCACGAGCGCCTGGTAGCGGGGCTCGAACACGTGCAGCGGCAGCCGTTCCCCGGGCAGCAGTGCGGAACCGAGGGGAAACATCGGCATAACGGTCATTTGACCAGGATCGCTCATCAGGGCATCCGGAGACGGGGAACCGGGACCGTGTCGGGCGGGGTGTCTCGATCCAGTTCCACGATCAGGTGATCGGCCCACGCCACCAGGCCGGTGATGTCGAGGGCGTGCGGCGGGTCCACCTCGTACGGGACGATGCGGTGCCGACCCTGGCGCAGCAGCGACACCGCGCCGGCCGGGTTGCCGCGCATCTGATGGGTCACCGCGACCGCCAACTGCGCCAGGCCCTGCCACAGCCCGCGCTCCTCCTGCGGCGCCTTCTTCCACGCGGACTCGAGCACCTCGTGGGCGTGGAACGGCAGGTCGTGGTCGAGCAGGCGCTGCGCCTCGGTGATCGCCTCGTTCGGATCCAGGTCCAGGTCGTCGGGCATCGTCGGAAACCCTTCCTCGCCCCACTCCAGCGGCCGGCCCAGACGGTCCCGGGGCCGGGCGTTGCGCGGCTTGCCGAGGGTGTCCCGATCGCGGTCGGCCATAGAAGCAATCTAGTCGCCGACAGGGGTGTCGGGGGAGGGGCAGTGCGGCGCCCGCATCGGGGCAAAGAAAAGACCCGGTATCGCTGGTGCGATACCGGGTCTCTCATTTGTAGCGGGGACAGGATTTGAACCTGCGACCTCTGGGTTATGAGCCCAGCGAGCTACCGAGCTGCTCCACCCCGCGTCGGTACGTTCAGCCTACACGACATTTCGGGGCGCCTTGACCACGTGCCCGTTCGGGGGTCGGATCGTCTGTGGTCCCGGTCACCGGAAAGCGCCCCGAACCGGCTCGATCACGGCCCTAATCTGCGGAGATACTGCACGACGAGGGATCCGGAGGGATTCGCATGGCACTGCTCGAGAACAAGGTCGCCTTCATCACAGGCGCGGCACGCGGACAGGGGCGCAACCACGCGGTGCGCTTCGCACGCGAGGGCGCGGACATCATCGCGCTCGACATCTGCGCGTCCGTGTCCGACGACGTCGGCTACCCGGCGGCGACGCCCGAGGATCTCGAGGAGACCGCCCGCCTGGTGCGCGCCGAGGGCCGCGAGATCGTCACCGCGATCGGCGACGTGCGCGACCAGGCGGCGCTGCAGGCCGCCGTCGACGCCGGTGTGGAGCGCTTCGGTCGTCTCGACATCGTGGTCGCCAACGCCGGCATCTCGACGTGGAACCGCTTCTGGGAGATGCCCGAGGAGCAGTGGACCACGATGATCGACATCAACCTCAACGGTGTGTGGCGCACCCTCAAGGCGGCGGTGCCCGCGATGATCGACGGCGGCCGCGGCGGCTCGATCGTCGTCGTCAGTTCGGCGGCCGGCATCAAGGCCAGCCCGGGCACGTCGAACTACACCTCCGCCAAGCACGGCCTGGTGGGCCTGACGAAGACCGCAGCGATCGAGTTGGGCGAGTTCGGTATTCGCGTCAACTCGATCCACCCGGGCGCGGTGGACACCCCGATGGGCCAGGACGCCAACGTTGGCAAGATCCTCATGCAGTACCCGCGCTACCTCGACAACTACAAGTGGCCGCTCGCCGGGCTGGACAAGTGCAGCGTCGACGACGTCTCCGAGGCGGTGCTGTACCTCGCCAGCGACCGGTCGCGCACCGTCACCGGTTCCCAGATGTCGCTGGACCTGGGCATCACGTCCATTTAGGCGGCTGCGCCGCCCGTGCGCCCTTCTGGTAGTCCCAACTACCGAAAAGACGCACGGGCGCGGAGCGCCTACAGGTTTCCGCGCCGCTCCTGCTCGCGTTCGATCGCGAGGAACAGGGCCTGGAAGTTGCCCTTGCCGAACCCGAGCGAGCCGTGCCGCTCGATGAGTTCGAAGAACACCGTCGGCCGGTCGCCGATCGGCTTGGTGAAGATCTGCAGCAGGTAGCCGTCCTCGTCGCGGTCGACGAGGATGCCGCGCCGCTCGAGTTCGTCGATCGGCACGCGCACCTCCCCGATCCGGGCCCGCAGCGCCGGATCCTCGTAGTACGACGCCGGCGTCTGTAGGAACTCGACGCCCGCCGCCGACAGCCGGTCCACGGCGTCGAGGATGTCCGACGTCGCCAGCGCCAGGTGCTGCGATCCGGGCCCGCGATAGAACTCGAGGAATTCGTCGATCTGGGATCGCTTGCGGCCCACGGCCGGTTCGTTGAGCGGAATCTTGATGCGGTGGTTACCGTTTGCGACCACCTTGCTCATCAGCGCGGAGTACTCGGTGGCGATGTCGTCGCCCACGAACTCGGCGAGATCCGTGAACCCCATGACGCGGTGGTAGAAGTCCACCCACTCGTTCATCTTGCCGAGTTCGACGTTGCCGACCACGTGGTCGAGCGCCTGGATCACCTGCGGCGTCGATCCCGACGTGCCCGTGCGCGCGACATAGCCGGGCAGGTAGGGGCCCGTGTAGCGGGAGCGGTCGACGAGGGTGTGCCGGGTCTCGCCGTAGGCGGCGATGGACGCGGTGCGGACGGTGCCGTGTTCGTCGCTGACGTCGTGCGGTTCGACTAGGACGCGCGCCCCCTGGCCGCGGGCGTGCGCGATGCAGCGGTCGACGTCGGTGACTTCGAGCGCGACGTCGTAGACGCCGTCGCCGTGCCGGTGGTGGTGGTCGTGCAGGGGACTGTCCGGGTCGACGCCGCCAGTGAGCACGAATCTGACGGCGCCGCTGCGCAGTACGAAGGCGCGGTGATCGCGGTTGCCGGTCTCGGGCCCCGAGTACGCCTCGAGGTCCATCCCGAACACGGCGCGATAGTAGGAGGCGGCCTGCGTCGCGTTGCCCACCACCCACACGATCGCGTCCCAGCCGACCACCGGGAACGGATCCGCGGACGGATCGTGTTCGACGAGTCCGAGGAGCTGGCGCAGCGCCGCGTCGTCGAGGCGGCTGAGGGACTGGTCGACGGTCATGACTGGACCTCCCGTTGACGGCGTGTCTCGATCACACCGCGCCCTCCTCGTGTCGGCAACATCCGCAGGTTCGACTGTCCAGACTGGGCAATCTGTGTCAGCACGGGCCCCGTGGAGTGCGCAGTTTGTATACCGGGAGCATCGTGTCGATCTTAGATATTGCACTGCAGTACATTCTTTTCTTCCGTCGACCACTTTCCCCAATTGAGCGCCAGTGCAATTTGAGCCTGGAGTCGGCCGGCCAAGCCTTCCGCGACCTCGAGCGACCCTCAATGACCCGTTGACCTGGGGTTATGATGCGGAAATGCGACCGCCGGAATGTTTCGGTCAAAATCATCCCGAGGTGGATCTGTCTGCGCTAGTTTCCTTTCAATCGCGACCGCGAGGGGGTCCGAGAGGCGTGATCAGGATCCCGAGTGTGGGTTCTTCCGGAGTGTTCTGTGTGCTGCTCGATATCGCTCTGTAGAAGGTGGGGGGCGACGCCGGGCGGATGTTCGAGGAATGGTTTCAATACCGACAGAGAGGGTGGGATTTCGAATGAGTGTGTCGTTTCTGAACGCAACAGCGACCATGCTGAACAGTCTCCTGACCGATGTGTGGAGCGGATCGTGGATGCCCGGAGTCGTAGGCCTCACCGGTTCCCTGGGTGGCCTGCTCGAAATGAGCTGACCGCAGCGCGTGTCGTCGCACCAATCTCTGAGAATAGGAGTGGATGAATGAAGCTGGGATCGCTTGCCCCCGTTCTGACGAACGAACTCGTACAGATGATCACGGGCTATCTTGCTTTCATGCCATTGCAGCTGTCGGTCGACTTCGCCTGGAATATGCCCGGCTGAGCCGGCTGACGACAGCAAATCGAAAAATTCGTAAGGAGAGTGAATCGTAGTGGATACCGGAAGTCTTGTTGACCTCGTCACGAGTGTTGACGTGGGTTCTCTGGCGGCGCCCATCGGTAATGGGCTCAACGGCATCGTCAATGCGATCTTCAATGTCGTCGGTGGCGTGATCGCCCTGTGGCCTGCGGGTTCGTCGGCTGTGGCCGGAAGCCTCGACGCAGCCCTCGGCTCTGTCGGAACGGTCCTCGGCTCCATCGGCGGACAGTAAGAAGGAAGGGAAAACATGTTCGATCTATCTCTCACCTACAGTTCCGATCTGGTCGGTTTCGGGTCCGTCGACCTCGTGGCCACGTTCGCTCAGTACCTGAATGCCCTGTCCCTGAACCCGTACCCGCCCCTCCCGATCTAGCGAAAGGAATTCGATATGTTGCAGACGTATCTCAACGGGATGCTCAGCTACGTTGCCAACGCGCTGGGATTGGTCGGCATGGGAAGCAAGATTCTCAAGAATCCGCCCCAGAAGTAGCCCGGATCGGCGTGAGTAGGAGACATAATGCCGCCATTGACGGTGGTGAGTGTCCTCGTGCTCGCTCTGCGAAACCGAGGCTCTCGCGCCCTATGGCGGGCGCGGGACGCCTCGGTTTCGTGTTTGTCGAACGAATGATTCTTCCGGGCGTGGGGGAAATCGGAAATTGCAGTCCAGCCGATGGGAGTGTCCATGCCTTCGTCCGAACGGCCGGTCGCGGGGATCGAGCAGTTCAATCCACGCGACGCCGACTTCGTCTACAACGAGTCGGACGGACATCTCGGCCACCTGCTTGCCGTGTATCTCTTCGACACATCGCAGCAGCCGGCAGCCGAACTGTCACAGAACGACGCCGCCGATTGGGTGGCCGCGCGACTCGGTCACAACCGCATGTTCACGCACCGGATCCGCCGTGTGCCGTTGGGCCTCGCGCACCCCTACTGGGAGCCGATCGCGAACCTGGATCTGGACGAGCACGTCCGGGTACGAGTGATCACCGAATCCGGCTGGGCGCCAGTGCAACAGCATCTCGACACCCTGCTGACCTCGCGGATGGACCTCACCCGCCCGCCGTGGGAGCTGCACTTCCTCACCGGCATCACCGGGATCGACCGACACCCCGGTCGGCTGACCGCTGTGGTGCTCAAGGCCCACCACAGTGCGGGTGACGGGCTCGCGGTCTTGGAGCTGGCCGAGAAGATCTTCTCGGACGAGGTGTGTCCGGCGAGCCGTGTGCCGGCTACGCGTTTCCTGCGGGGACGCATGT
Source organism: Prescottella agglutinans (assembly GCF_004011865.1). Taxonomy (GTDB): domain Bacteria; phylum Actinomycetota; class Actinomycetes; order Mycobacteriales; family Mycobacteriaceae; genus Prescottella; species Prescottella agglutinans. Next base: position 155,244 of record NZ_RKLP01000013.1, read on the forward strand.
TCGCCAGGTCGGTGCTGGGACTTCCCCGCCAGCTGTATCGCTTCGCCAAGGACGTTCCAGGCAACCGCGCCGCCGTCCATGCAGTGAACGACGCCGCGAAGTCCGGTCAGTGGATGGAGAACGTCGAACATCCCGCCATCCGGTTCAACGGCACGGTGAGCGGGTTCGGCTCCCTTGCGCCGATCACTCTGCCCGCGAGCGCGATTCGCCTTGTCAGGGAATCCGTTCCAGATGTCACCGCAAACGATGTTCTGCTTGCCGTAGTCGGGGGCGCTCTGGCGAGATACCTGGCCGAGAAGGGCGAGCCCCACGAGGGTTCGCTCGTCGCGATGGTCCCACGATCCATGCGCAAGGTGGAGGCGTGGGAGTCGGCAAACCAATTGGCCGTCATGGGCGTCGACATGCACACCGACATCACGGATCCCCTCGACCGGGTTGTCCGCGTTGCCCGGTCGTCCACGTCGGAGAAGATCCGCACCTCCAATATCGCAGTCCGACGACAGGCGGCCTCGATGGCGACCGCTCCGCCGCCGCTCCTGAGGCTGATGGCGTACTCGCGCAAGAAGATCACCCCGGACCTGACCCGCCCGCGTTATCAGCACACGATGGTGAGCAACATGCCCTTCTCGATCGAGGGCTTCACACTCAACGGCGCACCGGCCGCGGCGGTGATCGGTGCCCAACCGCCTGTCGACGGAGACGGCCTGCGTCACTTCGTCGTCACGGCTGCCGGTGGCAACCTGATGCTCACCGTGGTCGCCGACTCGGCGACGATGCCCGACCTGGACCACTACCTGGACCTGGTTCGTACGAGTCTCGCCGAACTCGAGGAGGCCGCGGCCGGTACGACGAAACCGAGTCGGTCCGAAGAGGTTGCCTCTTGACCGGATCTACCACAGGTGCACAACCTGCCTGCTCGAGCTCGCGCCGCCCGCGCGTCTTCGCCGCTAGTCTGATACCGAACGTGCCGCACCACACGAGCTGATCGGAGTGGACGATGTCACCAGCTAACGAGACCAGGCCGGTGATCGTGGGCGTCGACGGATCCGACGCCGCGATCCATGCCGTGAAGTGGGCCGCCGTCGAGGCGCACGCCCGCAAGGTGCCGCTCAAACTGGTGCACGTCATCGACACCGAGAACGACTTCCCGTTCGTCGCCGACGATCTCGAAGAGGAAGAGGCGTTCGGGCGCGACGCGCTGAAGTCGGCCCGGGAGGCGGCCACCGTCGAGGACTACACCGTCGACGTCGAGGTCGAACTTCTCCGCGGCCGCGTCAACCGGGCGTTCGTCGATCTGTCCGAACACGCGAGCCTGCTCGTCGTCGGCTCCGTCGGCACCGGATTCTTCGCCCGCATGGTGCTCGGCTCGACCGCGCTGTCGCTCGCGCACCACGCCAAGTGCACGGTCGCGGTGGTCCGCGGCGCCGAGGGCAGCCCCGTACCGCCCACATCCGGCGCGGTCATCGCCGGCGTCGACCATTCCGACAGCGCCGACATCGTCGTCGGGACCGCGATGCAGGAGGCGTCCATTCGGCACGCCGAGATGATGGCGATCCACGCGCGCCGCCGCCGCGGCAGCAAGGAGGCCGACGAGGAGGCGCGCGGCCGAATCGACCGGTTGATCGCCACGTGGGGAGCGAAGTTCCCGTCGGTGCAGGTCGAAACCGTCATCGCGGAGGCCGGGCCCACCAAGCACCTGGTGTCGCTCAGTGCGACCGCCCGGGTGATCGTCGTCGGCAGTCGCGGACTCGGCGGGTTCGAGGCGGCGGTGCTGGGGTCCACCAGCCAATCGCTGCTCTACCACGCACAGTGCCCGGTGATCATCGCCCGCTCCCGCGTCGCACCCTGACCGGCAGTGTCATGGACCGCGGTGGGCACCGACTCGACGCGCTCGACGTCGACCTGATCGCGCGGCTGCGCGCCGAACCGCGGATCGGGATGCTCGAACTGTCGCGGCAGGCCGGCATCGCGCGGGCCACGGTGCAGGCCCGGCTGCGCCGCCTCGAGGAGGCCGGTGTCGTCACCGGGTACGGACCCGAGATCGATTTGCGCACAGCCGGATACCCCGTCCAGGCGTTCGTCACGCTGGAGATCGCGCAGGGCTCGCTGGGGCAGCTCACGAAGGAACTCGAGGAGTACCCGGAGGTGGTCCAGGCGTGGGCGACCACCGGCGTCGGCGACGTCCTGTGCCGGGTGGCCGCGGCGTCGCACGACGACCTGCAGGCCCTGCTGATCGAGCTGCACCACTCGGCGACGGTCGCGCGGTCGGTGTCGGTGGTGGTGCTGTCGGAGGTGGTGCCGTTCCGGGCGCTGCCGCTGCTCGCGAAGTCGGTCGAGCGCTAGCCGAGGTCGGCGGCCAGCGCCCGGTAGTACTCGCTCTGCGCTGGGAAGTAGTCCCCGAACTCGGGGAGCGCCCGCTCCTGCCGCGCCGCGACCAGCATGTCCAGGTAGTACTCCCATCCGGGCCCCACCTCGGCGACTGTGTCGACGGGGATGCCGTGGTGCGTGAGGCTCAGCTCGGTGGCCCCGTCCACCTCACGCAGATCGGCGGACAGGCGCCAGGACCCGCCCGGATCGGTCACGGACAGCGCGAGGTGCCGCGGCGGTTCGCATCCGTCGATGAGCATCTCACTCCACGGCTTGTCCTCCTCGAACGCCAACTGGACGCGGATGGTGTTGCCGGCGCCCGGCTCTCCCTCCCACGGGCCGAACCAGGTGGCGGTCCTCTCCGATTCGGTGATGCTGGCCCAGACGTCGGCGATCGGTGCGTCGAACGTACGCGTGATGCGCAGGTCGACCCCGTCGAGTGCGCGGTCGAGGGCGCCTTGCGGTTGTGGATCCATCGGCTCTGCCTTCCCTACGTCGAGGCCGGGTGGGCGCGCCTTTTCACTCGCCCTCACCCAGCTTGTCCTCCCCGCGGCGGCGGAAGAAGCCGAATCCGGGAACTCCGATGATCGCCTGCCGCACGTCCTTGACCACTTCGAGCAGTTCGTCGGCGACGGCGGCCGACCGCGCCGCCGACCCGACGACCACCTCCGTCGACGAACTCGGCGGTGTCGACGGACCACCGCGCCGCCTTCCACACCTGGGTGAGCAACGACGACGGGGCGGGCACGCGCGGCAGCATCCGCACATCGTGCCCGAGCATCGCGGAGTGTCGGTGCCTGCTGGGAGGATCGGAATCGTGGATGCCGAACACACCGTCGTCGATTCGCCCGTCGGGCCGCTGACACTGGTCCGCAACCCCGAGGGCCTGTGCGGGCTGTACATGCACCTGCAGCGGCACCTGCCCGACAGCGGGCGGTTCGGCCCGCGCGTCGACACCGGCTTCGACGACGTCACCGCGCAGTTGGCCGAGTACTTCGCGGGCAATCGGACCGAGTTCACGGTGCCGCTCGCGCCGCGGGGCACCGAGTTCCAGCAGCGGGTGTGGGCCGCGCTGCGGACCATTCCGTACGGCGAGACCTGGACGTATATGCAGCTCGCGGAGCATCTCGGCAACCCGGCAGCGATCCGCGCCGTCGCCGCCGCCAACGGCCGGAACCCGATCGGCATCATCGTCCCGTGCCACCGCGTGGTCGGCAGCGACGGCTCGCTCACCGGCTACGCCGGCGGGCTCGAGCGCAAGCAGTTCCTGCTGGATCTGGAGAGCCCGGCGTCCGTGGGAATCCAGGATGGACTGTTCTGACGCGGATCGAACCTCACGTTCCGGCGCCCCGGAGCGTCTACCCGGTGTGGGACTGAAACCGTTCGAGAACATCGTCACCGAGCACGGGCCGGTGGTGTTGCGGGTGTGCCGCGCACTGCTCGGTCCCGTCGACGCCGACGACGCCTGGTCCGAGACGTTCCTGGCGGCGCTGCGGGCGTACCCCGACCTGGCGCCGACCGCCAATGTCGAGGCGTGGCTGGTGACCATCGCGCACCGTAAGGCCGTCGACGTGCACCGGGTGCGGCAGCGGACGCCCGTCCCGACCGACGACCTGCCGGACCGGGCGTCGCCGCGGGACCTGCCCGGCACGTGGAACCACGAACTGTGGGACGCGCTGGCCGACCTGCCGTTCACGCAGCGGGCCGCCGTCGTCTACCACCACCTGGCCGGACTCCCGTACGCGGAGGTCGCGGCGATCCTCGGCAACAGCACCGACGCGGCCCGCCGCGCCGCTTCCGACGGCATCGCCCGGCTCCGCCGCACCTACCCGGCCGACACCGCACCATTCGCACAGGAAGGAGCCGTCCGATGAGTGTCCTCCCCACCCCGAGCGTGGACCCTGCGGACCTGAGCCGCCTGCACGCCCGCCTCGCCGCCGCCGCCGACCGCGACGGCCTGCTCGACCTCGCCTACCGGTCCGTCGACACCCCCGTCGGACGGCTGCTGCTCGCCGCCACCGACGTCGGACTGGTCCGGGTCGCGTACCCGCGCGAGGACCACGACGCGGTACTGGCGATGCTGGCCGAGCGGGTGAGCCCGCGCATCCTCGAGGCCCCGGCCCGGCTGGACGCCGCCGCCCGGCAACTCGACGAGTACTTCGAACACCGGCGCACCCGCTTCGACGTCCCGCTGGACCTGCGGCTGTCCAGCGGCTTCCGCCGTGCGGTGCTCACCCGACTGCCCGACATCGCGTACGGCAGCACCGCCAGCTACGCGCAGGTGGCCGAGGCCGCCGGCAGCCCCCGCGCCGTCCGTGCCGTCGGCACGGCGTGCGCCACCAACCCGCTGCCGCTGTTCGTGCCGTGCCACCGGGTGGTGCGCAGCGACGGCAGCATGGGTCAGTACGCGGGCGGCGCCGACACCAAGCGCGCCCTGCTGACCCTGGAGGCGGCATGACCACGCTCACCGAGCGCGTCGAGGCGCTCGACTGGACACCCCTCCTCGACGAACTCGACCGGTCCGGGGGCGCGCAGAGCGTGCGTCCGGTCCTCACCGCCGCCGAGTGCCGCGCCGTCGCCGACCTCTACGACGACGCGGGCCTGTTCCGGTCGACGGTCGACATGGCGCAGCACCGCTACGGCTCCGGCCAGTACCGCTACTTCGACTACCCGCTGCCGGCGTCGATCGCGGAGCTGCGGTCGGTGTTCTACGTGAAACTGCTTCCGGTGGCGCGGGAGTGGGCGTGGCGCCTGGGTCGCCCGGCGCCGTGGCCCGACACTCTCGACGAGTGGCTCGTGATGTGTCACGCTGCCGGGCAGGTGCGGCCCACCCCGCTGATCCTGCGGTACGGACCGGGCGACTGGAACGCCCTGCACCGAGACCTGTACGGCGAGTTGGTGTTTCCGCTGCAGGTGGTGATCGGGCTCGACGAACCCGATGTCGACCACGAGGGCGGCGAGTTCCTGCTCGTCGAGCAGCGCGCCCGGGCGCAGTCCCGCGGCACCGCGACCGTGCTGCGGCAGGGGCACGCCTTCGCCTTCACCACCAACGACCGCCCGGTGCAGTCGACGCGAGGATGGTCCGCGGCCCCGATGCGGCATGGCGTAAGTACGGTGCGCAGCGGTGCCCGGCGCACCCTCGGCCTCGTCCTGCACGACGCGGAGTGACCGGCCATGTACACACTGATCGGTAGGGACGGGAAGCCGTACGAGAGCGCCACTCCCGGCACGCTCGGCGGTCACCGGAAGGATCGCATCTACGGCACGCTGGACTGCCCCGGCGCGGCCCGTGCCATCGCCCGCGGTGGCTACGTGACGCAACGCGTCTTCTTCGCCGACGAGGACACCGCGATCGCCGCCGGCTACCGGCCGTGCGCGGTGTGCCTGCGTCGGAAGTACGACGTGTGGAAGGCCTACAGCCGGAAGGGAAGTCGGTAGGTGTCGGCGCTCATTCCCCGGCCCCGTCGCGCGGTCGCCCCCGGTGCCGTGTTGGTTCCGGACTGGCTCGGTACCGACGAACAGCGCCACCTGGTCGGGGCGTGCCGCGAGTGGGCGCGCGGACCGGTGCCGATGCGGGCGGCCCGACTGCCGACCGGACACGCGATGTCGGTGCGGACGGTCTGCCTGGGCTGGCACTGGCAGCCGTACCGCTACAGCCGGATCGCCGACGACGCCGGCGGCGGACGGGTGCTGCCGGTACCGGAGTGGCTGGCGCAGTTGGGAAGACGCGCCGTCGCCGACGCCTACGGCGATCCCGCCGCCGGAGCGTCCTACGACCCCGACGCGGCGCTGATCAACTTCTACGACGACACCGCCCGCATGGGTATGCACCGCGACCAGGAGGAGCGGGCGGACGCCCCGGTGGTGTCGCTGAGCATCGGCGACACGTGCACGTTCCGGTTCGGCAACCCCGATACCCGGAACAAGCCGTACACGGACGTCGAACTGTGCTCGGGGGATCTGTTCGTGTTCGGTGGTCCGTCCCGCTTCGCGTACCACGGTGTGCCGAAGACGTTTCCGGGCACCGCGGATCCGGAGTGCGGGCTGACGCGCGGCCGCCTCAACATCACGCTGCGGGTCACCGGGTTGGAGGACACGCGATGAGAGCCCATACCCTCAGCCTCCCCTTCCGCCCGCCCTTCACCACCGCCCCGATGCTCGGCGCCCTGGCCGCGCACGCCGTCGACGGACTCGAGCGCCACGACCCGGAGAGCGGCACCCACACCCGCGTCGTCCCGGCCCCGCACGGGCCGGCGGTGGTGAGCGTGCGGTTCGACGGCACCGATCACGTCACGGCGACCGTGCGCGCGTCGCATCCGGACGATGTCTCGCATGTCGACGCGCTGGTGCGCGGGTGGCTGGATCTCGATGCCGACACCGAGACCGTCGATGCGGCGCTGGGGGCGCATCCGCTGCTCGCCGATCACGTCGCCGCGCGGCCCGGGCTGCGGATCCTCGGTTCGGTCGACGGCTTCGAGACGGCCGTGCTGACAGTCCTAGGCCAGCAGGTGTCGCTGTCGGCGGCAAGGACATTCGGATCGCGCTTCGTGACAGCGTTCGGTACCCCGACCGAGTTCGACGGGTTCGTGAGCTTCCCCGATCCGGAGCAACTCGCCCAACTCGATCCGCTGGTCGTCCAGAAGGCCGTCGGCCTCACCGGGGCCCGCGCCCGCACCGTCCAGGCGCTCGCGGAGGCCGCGGCGGACGGGCTGCACCTCGGTCCCGACGCCGACCCGACCGAATTCCGCGCCCGCCTGCTGGCGTTGCCGGGGATCGGCCCGTGGACCGCCGACTATCTCGCGGTGCGGGTGCTCGGCGACCGTGACGCCTACCCGTCCGGCGACCTCGTGCTGCGGCGCGCGTTGGGGGTGAAGACTGCGCGCGAGGCCGCCGCGGCATCGGAGCCGTGGCGGCCGTGGCGGGCGTACGCCGTGTTCCATCTGTGGGCGAGTCAGGCGTTCCTGTAGATCAACCCTGCCCGGTACTGCCCGGTTGACTCGCGGGGTCGGGTGGGTTCAGGCCACCGAGGTGCTGACTTGGTAGATGAGGTGTTCGAGGAGCGTGATCAATACGGACTTGCACGATTCGCGGTCACGCGCGTCGCACAGCACGATGGGGGTCTTGGCATCGAGGTCGAGTGCGTCGCGAACCTCGTCGATCGTGTAGGCCTGGGAGCTGTCGAAGCAGTTCACCGCGATCGCGAACGAGACACCGCGCCGTTCGAAGTAGTCGATGGCAGCGAACGAGTTCTCGAGCCGGCGGGTATCTGCGAGAACAACGGCGCCGAGGGCCCCACGCACCAGTTCGTCCCAAAGGAACCAGAATCGGTCCTGTCCAGGCGTGCCGAACAGGTACAGCACGAGGCTGTCATCGATCGTGATACGACCGAAGTCCAGGGCCACGGTGGTCGTGGTCTTACCTTCTACGCCCGACAAATCGTCGATGCCGGTGGACAATTCGGAAATCGTCTCTTCGGTGCGCAGTGGTGCGATCTCGCTGACGGAGGACACCATCGTGGTCTTACCGACTCCGAATCCGCCGGCTACGAGGATCTTGACCGAAGCAGCCAGGTCGGCTGAGGACGCATTGTCATGCATGTGTTGTCTACAGCTTTCGGATTCCATCGAGTACGGCTTGCAGAATTTTCACGTCGCCGATCCCGCTAATGTCGTTGTAGGAGTCAGCGCTGGCGGGAGCCCGGAAGTTCAGTACTCCCTCGGCGATGAGATCGCCGACCAGGATCTTGGTCACCGCCAGAGGCAGATTCAGGTGCGCCGAGACTTCGGCCACCGACTGCGCGAGACGGCACAGCTGAACGATCTCCGCGTACTCCGATTCCATGTGCCGCAGTCGCGGAGTGGGGGACACGGTCACGACAAGCGTGAGCATGTCGAGATCGTGTCCCGCGCCCATCGTGCGGCCCCGCGTGACGGTGTACGGGCGGACCAGAGGTCCGGCCGCATCGTCGAACAACGGTTGACCAATACCTGTCACGGCAACCTATGCTCCCCGCTGCGTCGCGCTGTGGCGAGGATCGGTGGACAGATAGCTACCTACACGCTGCACAGTCATGTTCATTTCGTACGCGACCATACCCAGATTTGCGGTGTCGTTGGCCTGCAATGCGATACATGCGTTGCGTCCGGCCGCCGTCACGAACAGCACCGCCTTCTCGAGTTCGATGACGGCCTGGCGAACGCTGCCGCCTTGAAAGCGATGTCCCGCGCTGCGTGCCAGCCCGTACAGAGTGGCCGACATGGCACCGAAGTGCTCGGCATCCTCACGGCTCATGGTCGTGCATCGGCCCAGCAGCAGCCCGTCGGTGGAAAGCACGACTGCATAGCGCACCCCGGCGAGACGATTGACTAGATCGTCGAGAAGCCAGTTCAGATCAGCTGAGTTCGAAGTCGTCACGTTCACCTTCCATCACCTTTCATTTCGTCCCAGATTGCATACTCGGGCGGGGGTGCCGAGTGTCGAGCCTGCTGGGTACCGTACGTGATGGCGGACATCAGATCTCGTGCTTGCTCCGCCGATCGTTGCAGCTGCAGCGCTTGCGTCTCGGTCTCGGGCTCGGGCTCGGGTTGAGGATCATGCGCCAACTCCGGTGCCAGACTGGCCTGCCGGCGACGGCGAGGCAGGTTCGGGCGACCGTCACCGCCGTTGTCGAGCAACGGTTGCGGGGTGGAGGCCGCCGGTTCGGCAGCCGGGGTCGGCACCTCGTCCCATGCGGTTGTCGCGGAATATTCCGTGTACTCGGCCTGTGGCGAGCTGTCGACGCGGTCGAGGTGTGACCACGCCCGCTCCGGGGCAACCGACTGCACTGGCTGTTCGATGGGAGGCGCCGGGGTGGTGGGTGCCAGTGTTGCGACACCCACCGCAGTCGAAGCTGATTCGGCAGAGTCGAGATCCGGCAGCACGCCGGCAGTCCGCACCTCTGGCCGATGGTCGGCGAACCGATCCGGCACATCGCCGACCACAGGTGTCGTATCGGAGGCGACCACCGAGTTCGGCACCAGCACGATGGCGCGAATGCCGCCGTACTCGGATTCGCTCAGCTGCACACTGATTCCGTGCCGCACCCCCAGCTGCGAAACGATGAACAAGCCCAGGCGTGACGTTTCCGAAAGTGTTTCGACTCCGAAATCCGGTGGATTGCGCAGCATCTCGTTGACGCGGTCGAGTTCCTCGGCGGGCATTCCCATGCCCTGATCGCTGATCTCGATCACGACACCCTTGCCGACCACGTTGCCGCTCACTTCGACGCGCGACTGCGGCGGGGAGAACGCCGTTGCGTTGTCGAGCAGTTCGGCGAGCAGGTGGATGAGGTCGGCAACCACGTTGCCGACGATGAACACCTGAGGCATGCGGCGGTTGTGCACCCGCTTGTAGTCGAGGCTCTCGCCGATCGCGCTACGCACCAGATCGACCAGCGGCACCGGACTCCGCCACTGGCGGCCGGGCTGGCTGCCACCGAGGATGACGAGGTTCTCGGCGTTGCGGCGTTGACGGGTCGCCAGGTGGTCGAGTCGGAAGAATGCGTCGAGCATGGCGGGATCCTCCTGGCGTTGTTCCGCCTCGTCGAGGACCTCGAGTTGCTGATGCACCACCATCTGGCTGCGGTGGGCGAGATTGAGGAACACCGCGCGCACACCCTCGCGGGTGCGGGCCTCGGTGACCGCGGCAGACACGGCGGCCGTGTGTGCGCGGTTGAATGCGTTCGCCACCGAGCCGATCTCGTCGTCACCGAAGTCCAGGTGCGCAGCCTGGGGATCGATCTGCTCGCCCGCGGCCAGCTTGCGCATGGTCTCGGGCAGTTCGACCTCCGCCAGGTCCAGCGTTTCCGTGCGTAGGCGCTTGAGCCGCCCGATCAGCCGGTTGGCCAGCCACAGCGAGAGTAGGAAGGCCACGAGCGCAAGGGCGAGCACAGCCGCACCCGCCCACAGTGAGTTCTCCGCCGTGCGTTCGCCCTCGTCGGCAGCGATCTGGTTCGCATGGTCGTTCAGGCTCTTCCATGCGTCGATCACGGGCGCGGACAACTGTTCCTGCGCGGAACTCCACTCGGCGAAGGTCATTGGCGGTGGCGGGACGTCACCGTTTTTGTCCAGCTCCGGCGGATTGATGAGGTAGTCCTCCATCGCGGCCACCTGCTGCCAGCCGGGAGATTCGAGTGCTGCCCGGATCTTCTCAGCTGCTGGATCGGCGCCCAGATCGGCGACGAGCTGCGGAAGTGCGGTCCGATAGGACCCGACCAGATTTCGATAGTCGTTACGCAGTGGACCGCCGCTGAGCCGTCCGTTCAGTTCGGCAGCGGTGAGCGCGGCGGACCGTGACATATCCTCCATCGCGTGGAGGGTGCGCACGGCATTGAGGAGTGCGACGCCGACCTGGGCGGTGGGCGCGTTGGAGGTGATCTGGTTGCTGCCGAGCGCAACCGCATCGAGAATTTGGTTGTAGATGCCGTATGTTTGCTCGATCGGCATTCGTCCTGCGTCGATCTGACCGCGAATCTGAGGCATGCTGGCGCTCAAGGTGTCGAACCCACCCGTGTCGGCACCCATGGCGCCCTTCGACCGGGTCTGCAGCTCCGATGAGTAGCGAGCCAGCTCGACAAACGCGGCGTCGAGTTTCTTCCGTGTTGCGTCGAGCGCGGCCGGATCGCTCTGTTCACCGGACAGCTGCCACAGCGACAGCATCCGCTCCTGTTCTACCAAGGCAACCACATCGCGAGCGTGGCTCACCGCTTCTTGGTTCACTTCCGCCCATTGCTTGGACTCGCGACCCTCACGAATCAGGTAACCCGCGGTTCCTACACCGATTCCGAGCAATGCCACGCTAGGCACCAATGCGATGGCCAGGATCCGGGCTCGGATGCCGAGGCGCACTTTCAACATCGGGGCAATATAGCTGACCGAATTTCGGATGTATACCTCGGCCTCACCGCCCCGATTTTCGCTCGATCCGGTCGGCCCCTTGGTTTTTGACACCTAGGGGTGGTGGTGTCGACTCGCAGCCCCTCGCCCAGGAACTCGCAGCGCCGACATCCCTGTTCGGGACATCGGCGCTCTGTTGGGAACTACCACAAGATGGATCTCGGGAGGGGCGGAACGGCGAAATCGGTGACGCGACGTCTGCTGTTCCGTCCGCCCTCTTCCATCTGTGGGCGAGTCCGGCGTTCCTGTAGATCACTCCTGCCCGGCGCGCACCCCCTCCTCGACCCGGTCGCCGAGGTCCTTGTCGACGTTGCGCCAGTAGTCGAACGCCCGCACCAGCACCGGTTCGGTGACGCCGTCGAGCAGATGCCCGACGATGTTGGACACCAACCGGTCCCGGGCCGCGTCGTCGAGCACCTTGCGCACCATCGTGCCGGCCTGCCCCCAGTCGTCGTCGTCCTTGCGGAGCGTGTACGCCTGGTGCACCATCTCGCCGTCGCTGTACCAGCCCGCGGACTCGCCGGACACCGCGACGTCGGCGTGAGGCCCGCCCTTCGAGTTCGGCACGTACACCGGATCGCCGCGGTTGTGGTGCCGCAACTGACCGTCCTTGGTGTACGACGCCAGCGGCGCCGCATGCGGCGAATTGACCGGCAGCTCCTTGTAATTGGAGCCGATACGGTACCGGTGCGCGTCCGGGTACGAGAACCACCGGCCCAGCAGCATCTTGTCCGGGCTCGGCCCGGTGCCGGGCACCGAGTTGCTGGGCTCGAACGCGGCCTGCTCGATCTCGCAGTGGTAGTCGGTGGGGTTGCGATCGAGTTTCATGGTGCCGACATCGATCAGCGGGTAGTCGCCGTGCGGCCACACCTTCGTCAGGTCGAACGGGTTGAACCGGTAGGTCTTCGCCTCCTCGTACGGCATGATCTGCATCTTCAGCGTCCACGTCGGGTACTCGCCCCGCTCGATCGACTGCCACAGGTCGCGCATGTGGAAGTCGGCGTCCGTCGCCGCGATCCGGTCGGCCTCCTCCTGGGTGAGGAAATCGACGCCCTGGTCGGTCTTGAAGTGGTACTTCACCCAGAATCGTTCACCCGCGGCGTTGACCCACATGTACGTGTGGCTCGAGTAGCCGTTCATGTGCCTCCAGGAGCGGGGGATGCCGCGATCACCCATCAGCCACGTCACCTGGTGCGCCGACTCGGGGGAGAGCGTCCAGAAGTCCCACTGCATGTCGTGGTCGCGCAGGTTGTTGTCGGCCCGCCGTTTCTGGGACCGGATGAAGTCCTGGAACTTCATCGGGTCGCGGACGAAGAAGATCGGGGTGTTGTTGCCGACCATGTCGAAGTTGCCCTGCTCGGTGTAGAACTTCAGCGCGAAGCCCCGGGGGTCGCGCCACGTGTCCGGGCTGCCCCGCTCGCCGGCGACCGTGGAGAAGCGCGCCAGCATCTCGACCTTCTTGCCGGGCTGGAACAGGTCGGCCTTGGTGTAGGCGCTCACGTCGTTCGTCACCTCGAAGGTGCCGAACGCGCCGCCGCCCTTGGCGTGTGGCTGACGCTCGGGCACGCGCTCGCGGTTGAACTGGGCCATCTTCTCGATCAGGTAGTAGTCCTGGAGCAGGATCGGCCCGTCGGGTCCGACGGTCAGCGAATGTTGGTCGCTGGGTACCGGGATTCCGGAGTCGTCGGTTGTGTAGTTCGCCATCTCATTCCTTCCCTACGAGTCACGGTGTCCGTGCAGTAGAGACGACGCTCCGAAAGTGTTGGGCTGCAGAGCATCATCGGTGGAGTGCCCGCCCGGGGGTGCGACGCGCAACCCTCCTGGTGCGGTGTCTTCGTCCCTTCACCGCACTCCGGCGCGGCGCGTACCGAGCGCCATCCATCACTTACCAGCCGACCACTTCCCGGCCGATCCGTCAACCGATGTGCGACCCCGGAATCGCTCGCTCAGTCCCGCGCCTTCGACAGCTTCGACGGCCACCAGATCGGCTTGCCGATGTCGTGCGAGAGCGCCGGCACGAGCACGCTGCGGACGATGATCGTGTCGAGCAGGACGCCGAACGCGACCGCGAAGCCCACCTCGGCGAGGAACACCAGCGGCAGCACGCCCAGCACCGCGAACGTGCCGGCCAGCACGATGCCGGCGGACGTGATCACCCCTCCGGTGACGGCGAGCCCGCGGAGCACCCCGGTGCGGGTGCCGTGCGTCAGCGCCTCCTCCCGCACCCGGGTCATGAGGAAGATGTTGTAGTCGATCCCGAGCGCGACGAGGAACACGAACGCGAACAACGGGAACGCCTGATCCGCGCCCGCGAAGTGGAAGACGTGCGTGAAGAAGAACCCGCACACGCCCAGCGTCGCGGCGAAACTCAACACGACCGTCCCGATCAGGATCAGCGGCGTCAGCAGCGCCCGCAGCAGCACCGCGAGCACCACGAAGATCACCACGAGGACGATCGGGATGATCAGGTTCCGGTCGTGCACGGACGCGGTCTGCAGGTCGAGGGTCGCGGCGGAGCTGCCCCCGACGAGCGCGTCCGCGCCGGGCAGCGCGTGCAGGGTGTCCCGCAGGCGTTCCACGGTCTGCAGCGCCTCGGGCGAGTCGTACGAATCGGCAAGTGCCGCATTGATCACCGTCCGTCCGTCGATCGGCGCGACGTTCAGCAGCGCCGGCGCGCAGCCGGGCGGCAACTGCTGCGGGGTGGCACCGCCGGAGTTCTGCAGCAACGCCTTGACCTTCTCGATGTCGACCTGCACGCACACCGAACCCGGTCCCTGGCGCACCCCCTCGACGCCGCCGGCCGCCGCGATCACGGCGTCGGCGCTCGACGCCTTCGCGGTGATGACGGCCGGCGCCCCGGCGCCCTGGTCGAAGTTGGCGTCGTACAGTTCCTGGCCGCGGATCGCGGCGGGCTCGTTGGTGAAGTTCTCGGTCGCGGTCAGCCCGTCCGTCTGCAAGCTGCCGATGCCGACCGCGAACAGCACCACCAGCAGGGCGGTGGCACCGATCCACGCGGGACGGTCCCGGCGGCCCACGACGTCGGCGATCCGCCCCCACAGTCCGTGTGTAGCAATGTCTGTCGCGCCGTCGACCTGCGGCCTGCGGGGCCAGAACACCCACCGGCCGACCGCCGACAGCGCGACGGGCAGGAACGTCATCATCACCAGGTAGGTGCACGCGATCCCGATCGCGGCCACCGGGCCGAGGCTCTTGTTCGAGTTCAGTTCCGAGAAGCCCAGGCACAGCAACCCGAGGATGACGGTCACCGCCGACGCGGTGATGGCGGGCGCGGATTCCTTCCAGGCCTTGATCATCGCGTCGAAGCGGTTGTCGTGGAAGTGCAGTTCCTCGCGGTAGCGGGAGATCAACAGCAGCGCGTAGTCGGTGCCCGCGCCGATCACGAGGACGAACAGGATGCCCTGACTCTGACCGGTGAGCGTGAGGATCTCGTGGTCGGCGAGCAGGTAGATGATCATCGACGACAGCCCCAGCGCCAGCAGCGCCGAGAACAGCGGGAAGAACCACAGCACCGGCGAGCGGTACACCACCAGCAGGATCAGGATCACCACGAGCAGCGCGACCGCGAGCAGCGTGGAGTCGAGTCCCTCGAACGCGTCGATGAACGCGACCAGCAGGCCACCCGGACCGGCGGGCAGCACCTCGAGATCGGGACTCACCGCTTTGGTCGCGGCGTCGAGGACGTCCTGTTCGGCGGCGGCGAGGTCGGGGCCGACGACGGTGGTGCCGTTCTCCTTGGCGATCAACGGCACGAACACCGAGGCGGTGGTGCCGTCGGCCGAGTACTGGGTGGGGGTGACGCCGTCCGCGTCGACGCCCTCGGCCGAGGCCATCGAGACGCGGGCGCGGTCGATCGCCGACTTGTCCTCGTCCGTCAGGCCGCTGTCGCGGTGGAACACGACCGCACCCGGAATGGTCTCCACCTTCACGAACTTCGCGGTCTCGTTCGCGACGATCGTCGATTCCGCCGACGACGACAGGTAGGACGCGTTGTCGTTCTTCTGGACGTCGGTGAGCTTGCTCTGGAACGACCCTCCGAGTCCGCCGAGGAGGAACGCGACGACCGCCAGCGCGACGACGGTGAACACCGGCCAGCCGCGGCGGGCGTGGGTGGTGGTGCCCGGCGGCGTCCCGCCGGTGGACTCCACTCGTGTCATTGGTGCTCCTCTGACGCAGTCGTGGTCCGCAACCAATGCAGACCAGTACAGCACGGGAGCGCGGCACAGGTAAGGCGATCAGGGCCGCCACGGCCCGCTTGCTACGTCCGCTCGAGCAGGGCCAGATAGGCGTCGAGTCGGGCCGCGCCGGCGAGCAGGTTGCGGCTGCGCACGGTCAGCCGGGTTTGCCAGGAGTCGAGGAAGGCGCCCAACGCGTCCGCCCCGCCGGCCTCGCGCAGCGACTCGAGGAACTGCGCGACCTGGCGCAGCCGGTACCCGCCGCGGCGGAGTTGTCGTGCGATCTCGGCGTCGCGCACGCAGTCCGGTCCGTATTCGCGGTAGCCCGTGGCCCGGTCGCGTTCGGGGCGCAGAATGCCCTCGGTCTCCCAGGTGCGCAGCGTCGCCGGGTGCACGCCGAGCCGGCGCGCGAGTTCGCCCACGGTCAGCGGCGGACCGTGGACCGGCGCGGCAGCGGCGGTGGACAGGACGTCGAGGGCGGTGGCGACCTCGGTGCGGGTATTACGTTCGGTGAGCAGGGCGACGTGCGCGGCGTCGATGAGCCGGTAGGCGGACTCGGTGTCGCCCCGATGCGTCGCACGCATGATCTCCGTCGCCTGCTGGTGCCCGTGGCCGCCGCGCAACGCGAGGAAGGCGCGCAGGGCCTGCGCGTGCAGGGGCGTATACCTCCGGTAGCCGGTCTCGCTGCGTTCGGTCGGCGGGAGGATCCCGGCGTCGTCGTAGTTGCGGATCGCCTGGGCGGACAGTCCGTGTTCCCGGGCGAGGTCGATGGGGCGCAGCTTGTACCTCCGATTGAGGCTTCGATCTCCGAATGCCAGGTAAAGCTTCGAAAAGTTTCACTCCAATCTTCAACGATAGCGTCGAGGGTAGTTCCTTCCGGAAGGGGTGTTTCATGTCCACCGCCACATCGCTGGGTGCCCTCGGCCGTCAACTCGACGACCCGGCAAGCCTGGGCCGTGCCGTCGACGACCTGCTCGCCGACCGGGCCGAGCCGCCCGCCCTGCTCGCCCTCGGCGAGCCGACGCACGGGATCGAGGCGTTCCCGTTGCTGCGCAACGACCTTCTCGCCCACCTGGTCGGGCGGGGATACCGGTCGATCGCGCTGGAGACCGATGCCTTCGCGGCGTCCGTGGTCGACGCCTACGTGAACGGTGCCGACGCGGAGATCGACGAGGTGCTCGCGGCCGGGTTCAGCCACGGGTTCGGGGCCGTACCGGGCAACCGGGAACTCGTCGAGTGGCTGCGCGCCCTCAACGCCGGCCGCGCACCGCAGGACCGGGTCCGCTTCCACGGCTTCGACGCACCGTTGGAGTTCGCCGGTGCGCCGAGCCCTCGCCGCGCCCTGTGCTCGGTCGCCGCCTTCCTGCCCGAGGCACTGCGGCCCGCGTCGGCCCGCGGCCTCGACGCGCTGCTCGGCGACGACTGCGAGGACCGGGCCTGGACGAACCAGGCGGCCATGTTCGACCCGGCAGCGTCCATCGGCGACTCCGAGCGGGCTCGCGCCCTGCGCATCGTCGCCGACGACCTCGCCAGCGCGCTGCGGCGCGCGGCACCCGGCCTGCGCGCCGCCGACCCGGCCGGCTACGACCACGCCGTCGCGCACGCGCGCACCGCCCAGGGCCTGCTGCGCTATCACGCGGCCATGGCGAGTCCCGGGCCCGACCGCATCGCCACCCTGCTCAGCCTGCGCGCCGAGATGATGGCCCAGAACCTGCTCGCCGTCGTGGCGGAGGAGCAGGGACGCGGGCCGACCCTGGTGTTCGCTCACAACGTGCACCTGCAGCGTGCACGGTCCCACCTGTCGGTCGACGACGGCGACGTGAACTGGTGCAGCGCAGGCGCGCTCGTCGGGCACACCCTCGGTGACCGTTACATGTTCCTGGCAACGGACGCGAGCCTCCACCAGGGTCCGGGCACCCTGCAGGGTGAGCTCGCCGGGGCGACCGGCCGCCGCGCCCTGTTCCCCGTGCCTGCCCTGCGCGGCGCGCTTCCCCCGTCGATCGGCACCGGCGAACCGATCGTGCGCGGGCACATCCCGCTGAACCCGGCAGAGTTGGACGGCGCCGACGCGGTCGTCTTCATCACCGACACCGACGGAAGACAGCATCGGTATTGGTAGCCGCACCCGAGGGCGGGTGATCCTGCGGGTCGGGGATAGTCTCGAAGTGTGGGCGCGCCCGCGTCCCCGGTGAGGTGAAAGGACGATGGACCGCCACCGACCAACCGATCGGCGGTGTCGGCCGTGAACGGCGGCACGCTGCTCAGCGCCGTTCTCGTCGTGGTGTTCATCCTGATCGGTGGTGTGTTCGCCGCGACCGAGATCGCGCTCGTGTCGCTGCGGGAAGGTCAGATCCGGGCGCTCGAACAGCGCAGCCGGCGGGGAGCGCGCGCCGCCGGCCTGGCCCGGAATCCCAACCGCTTCCTCTCCTCGGTCCAGATCGGGGTCACCGTGGCCGGCTTCTTCTCCGCCGCGTACGGTGCGTCGACCCTCGCCCCGAGTTTCGCTCCGACGCTGCAGGATTGGGGTCTGTCGGCGGGCGCTGCGGATGCCGTGGCGCTCATCTGCACGACCCTGGTGATCTCGTACCTGTCGTTGGTGCTCGGGGAGCTCGTTCCGAAACGCATTGCGTTGCAGAACGCCACCGGTGTCGCGTTGACCACGGCGCCGCCACTGGACCGCTTCGCGACCCTCGTCCGTCCGGTGATCTGGTTCCTGTCGGTCTCGACCGACGGGCTCGTCCGCATTCTCGGCGGGGATCCGTCCCGCAAGAGCGAGGAGATCACGCCCGGGGAGTTACGCGAACTGGTCCTGGGGCACGGCGGCATCGCGGACGAGGAGCGGCGCGTGCTCTCCGAGGTGTTCGACGTGGGGCAGCGGACCCTGACCGAGGTGATGCGGCCGCGGACCGAGGTGGATTTCCTGGCCGCGGACATCCCGGTTCGCAAGGCGCGCGGTGAGGCCCTGGCGCTGGGCCACAGCCGGTACCCGGTCGTGGGCACCTCGCTCGACGACATCGTGGGGTTCGTCCACGTTCGGGATCTCCTGCTCGCCGATCCGGAACGGACGCCCGCCGTCGGTCAGCTGTGCCGACCGATCCTGCGGTTGCCCGGATCCAAGCCCGCGTTGGCGGCTCTGTCGTTGATGCGACGCGGCAACGAACAGATCCTCCTCGTCGTCGACGAGTACGGGGGCACGGCCGGCATCGCGACCCTCGAGGACATCGTCGAGGAAGTCGTCGGAGAGATCCGTGACGAGTTCGACCCGCTGCCGTCCGAGTCCGTCGACGCCGGGGACGCGGGTCGGGAGATCGACGGGTTGCTGTTGGTCGAGGACTTCGAGAAGGAAGCCGGCGCAACGGTTCCCGTGGGGCCGTACGAGACCGTCGCGGGTTACGTACTGCACCGCCTGCAGCGGCTTCCCCGGCTCGGAGACCGTGTCGACGTCGACGGGTACCGGTTGACGGTCAGCGAGCTGGACGGTCGCCGGATCGCGGCGTTGCGGCTCTCGGGGCGGGGTCCCGCGGTCGAGGACCGGCCTCGATGACCCGAACGCGATCGGGGCGCGGGCCGCGAGGCATAGAATCGACGGGCGGGTTCGAGGCATCGAGACGGCGAGGCCGGGGGATTCGATGGATGACGAGAGAGCGGTTTCGGACGAGCAGTCGGAGCTGAAGGACAGCGTCGACGAGCTCACGTCCTCCCTGCAGGAACTGTCGGGCCTGCTCGACGACGTCGGCGAGTTGGAACGGGTCCTGCAGAGTCTCGTCGAGAGTGCCGTCCGAATAGTTCCGGACGCCGACATGGGTGGTGTCACGATTCTTCGTGACGGCGAAGCGGAGACGGTGGCGGCCACGGATGCCCGGGTTCGCGAAATCGACAGCACACAATACGATCTCGACGACGGACCGTGCCTGCGTTCCGCGCGCGAGCAAGCCTCCCAGAACGTCAGCAGGGACGAGGTTCGCCGCCGTTGGCCCGAACTCGCCGAAGCGGCCGAGGGTCACGGGGTCGGCAGCTTCATCGCGTCGCCGTTGACGTTCGACGACCGCGTCAGCGGCTCGTTCAATCTGTACAGCGCCGACGACGACGGCTTCCGGATGTTGGACGAGTCGCTCCTCGAGGCATTCACGACAGCCGCGATGGTCGCTCTCCATCAAGCGCAGCGCTACGACGGGGCCCGACGGTCGGTGCAGCAATTGGAGGCCGCGCTGAATTCGCGGGCATCGATCGACCACGCGATCGGTGCGGTCATGGCGCTGCACGGCGTCGGCCCGCAGGCCGCGTTCGATCTCATCGTCAAGACCTCCCAGCAGCGCAACACCAAGCTTCGTGACGTCGCGCAACAACTCCTCTCCAAGATCGATCGGTCGTAGCGGCGCCGACACCTCAGATGAGAAGCTTGGCGACCACGACGCTGAACAGGATCAGCGCTGCGGCGGTTGCGACGAGCAGGACCGAGCCGCCGAACACCAGCGTCGTCGCGGTGACGGAACCGGCAGACAGCGCTGCGACGCGGACTGTGCAGCACCGTTCGCGGCCCTCTGTAACGGACAGATCGTCACCATCGGCGGCACGGAGGCTGCCGACGGGTTCGAGATGATGACGAGGAGGAGAAAGAAGAGTCACGGGTGCCCTCACGGTGAAACTGCACGGAGGGGAACACATGGCGGCGGCCAGTGCGACGGTTCGTGTTCCCCCGACGCCGGCTGACTGCCCAACCTTGCGTTCCAAGGTAACGGTCCGACGACAGGGTGTGCAATGCCCAGGTGTCGAATCGTTACCGGGCGTTCGAAGGGGCCGGTTCGGCGTAGCAGTCACGGATCTCCACATCCATCGGAAACCGTACGGGCGTATCGCCGAACAGGAGTCGGGTCGCGGCACCGGCGGCCGCGAGGACGTGCACCGCCGCGGCGTCGGGGCGACGGGTGTGGACCACCACCTCGTCGTGCTGGAAGAACACCAGTTCGCCGTCGTCGGGCGAATCGGCCAGCCGACGGCGCAGATCTGCGAGCAGGCACAGGGCCCACTCCGAGGCGGTGGCCTGCACGACGAAGTTGCGGGTGAAGCGCCCGCGGGCGTGCGCGTCCCCGTTCGACCACCACGAATCCGACGGCGGCGGGCAGGCCCGGCCCAGCAGCGAGTGCACCACCTCGCCCCGCTCGCCGGCCCGGGCGGCGTCCTCGACGAGTTGCACCGCCACCGGAAAACGCCTGCGCAGCATGGTCAGAAGGGCGCGGGCCTCGCCTGCGGTGGCGCCGTACAGGACGCCGAGGATCGCGATCTTGGCCTTGGCGCGATCGCCGCCGAACGCCTCCGCGGCGACGAGGGCGTACAGGTCGTCGGCCCCCGCGGCGGCCATCATGCGAGCGTCGGCGGACATCGCGGCGAGGATGCGAGGCTCGAGCTGGCCGGCGTCGGCGATCACGAACGTGTGCCCGCGTTCGGCGATCACGCTCGTGCGCAACGCTTTCGGGATCTGCAGTGCGCCACCGCCGCGGCTGGCCCAGCGGCCCGACACCACCCCACCGGGCACGTACACCGGGCGGAACCGATTGCCGCGCACCCACGCGTCGAGCCACGTCCAGCCGTTGGTGCTGTGCAGCTTCGCCAGATCGCGGTAGCGCAGCAGCGGTTCGACGGCGGGGTGCTCGATCTCGCGCAGCAGGTACTTGCGGGTGGAGCCCAGTTCGATGCCCTCCCGCGCGAACGCCGCCACCACCTCGGGCTGCGACGCCGGGTTGACCGGGCGCCCGAACGCGGCCGAGACCTCGTCGGCTACCTCGCGCAGGCGCGCGGGCGGCGTGTGGTCGGGGGTGCGCGGGCCCAATGCATCGGCGAGCAGTGCCAGGTGTGCCTCGGTGGAGAACGGCAGGCCGTCGTGGCTCATCTCGGCGGCCGCGAGCCCACCCGCGGACTCGGCGGCCACCAACAGGCGCAGTCGTCGATCACTCCCGATCGCCGCGACCTGGGCGCGGTGCCGCTCGAGCACCACGTCGGGTGCCGTCCACGGGACCGCGTCGAACAATCCGATCCGATCGTCGACGGGCGCCTCGGCCACCGGAACGAACCGTCCGGCGCGCGTGTCCAGCAGCGCCCCGGTGAGCGTCAGGTCGTGGCTTCGCTGCACCCGGACCCCGGCGGCCAACAGCAGCGGATACGCCCGGGCGGTGTCCTCGAACACCCAGCGGGGATGCTCGGCCTCCTCGATCTCCCGGACCGTCGCGGCGACATCTTCCGTGCGCTGCGGCACGCCCGCGGGATCTCCCGACTCGTCGGTCCGGATCAGCGTGGCACCGCCGCCGTCGGGTACCAGCACCGTTCTCACGCCGACCAGTGTGCGCTTCGGTACCGACACGACGGTGTCGGACCGACGGGCCGGCCTCGGCCGGACCGACCGGCTGTGTCGGTTCCTCAAATCGCTCCCTCCCGCGCGCGGGACTACGGGGCGGGACTACGGGTTGGTACCGTTTCGTGCCGGGCCGCGACCTCACGTCGTTCGACCGGCTCAGCACATCCGAAAGTGGAGGTTCCGTGGCTGGTGGTCTTGTCGCCCTCTTGGACGACGTCGCAGCGATCGCGAAAGCGGCCGCGGCATCCATCGACGACGTCGGCGCTGCGGCCGGCAAGGCAAGCATCAAGGCGGCTGGGGTGGTCGTGGACGACACCGCCGTCACGCCCCGCTACGTGCACGGCTTCTCGCCGAAGCGGGAGCTGCCGATCATCCGCAAGATCGCGATCGGGTCGATCCGTAACAAGCTCCTGATCATCCTGCCGGTGGCGATGATCCTCAGCCAGTTCCTGCCGCAGGCGCTGCCCTATCTGCTGATCGCCGGCGGTCTGTTCCTTTGCTACGAGGGCGCCGAGAAGGTCTACGAGGCGCTCACCGGCGGTCACCAGGAGGACGAGGACACGACGGCCGATCAGGACGCGCCCGAGCGCGAGAAGGCCATGGTCAGCAGTGCGATCCGCACCGACCTGATCCTGTCCGCCGAGATCATGGTGATCTCCCTGTCGTCGGTCGAGGACGAACCGTTCTTCACCCGACTGATGGTCCTCATCGTCGTCGCGATCCTCATCACCATCCTCGTGTACGGCGTCGTCGCCCTCATCGTGAAGATGGACGACGTGGGCCTCGCGCTCGCCCAGCGCAAGTCGACGGCCAGCCAGCGGATCGGCCGCGGCCTCGTGGCTGCCATGCCGAAGGTGATGGCGGTGCTCACGGTCGTCGGCATCGCCGCCATGCTGTGGGTCGGCGGCCACATCCTCCTCGTCAACGTCGGCGAAGCCGGATTCCACTGGCCGGCGGATCGTCTGCACGACCTCGAACACTGGTCCGGTGAACTCGTGCACGGCGGCTTCGGTGGCGTCCTGTCGTGGACCGCGGGCACCGTGGCGTCCGCCGTCGTCGGACTCATCGTCGGCGCGATCGCCGTGCTGATCGCGCACCTGATTCCGACGCGGAAGAAGAGCGCAGCGCACTGACGGCCCGAGAATCACCTGGATGTCGGGGCTGCGCTGGATGAGCGCTCGCTAGGTCGTAGCTTCCTCCACGGTCGTGGTGGGGAACCGGCGCGCGACGTTCTCCGCGGTGGACGGGCCGGGAGCCCAGGCGGCGATCCACGGTCCCGTGCCCTCGGACTGGTCGAGGACGCCGGACTCGAGCCAGGTGTAGTCGCCGCCGAGCACGCTGCCGGCGATGCGATGGTCGGTCTCGTCGGTGTTCTCCCACAGCGCGGCGAACAGTCGGTCGATGCGCAGCCGGGACTGCTGACAGAAGGCGTCGGCCAGATCGGTGGCGGCCGCGCCCCTGGCCGGATCCTCGGTGCGTTCCATCTCGGCGCGCACGCAGGCCGCCGACATGGCGAACAGTTCGGCGCCGATGTCGACGATGCGGCCGAGGAAGGACTGGTGCTTCTCCATGCCGGCCTGCCAGCGTGCCATGCCGTAGAACGTGGACCGTGCCAGCTTGCGCGCATTGCGCTCGACGAACCGCAGATGTGTTGCCAGCGAATTGAATTCACCGTAGGAGTTGGGCAGTTGCCCCTTCCCGGAGACCAGGTGCGGCAGCCACTTGGCGTAGAATCCGCTGGCCCCGAGCGCGGCCTTGGCCTTGTGCTGCATGTCCGCCTTGGGGTCGGCCAGGTCGCCGGCGGCGGTCAGGTGCGCGTCGACGGCTTCGCGGGCGATGAGCAGTCGCATGATCTCGCTCGACCCCTCGAAGATCCGGTTGATACGCAGGTCCCGCACCAGTTGTTCGGCCGGCACCGCGCGTTCACCGCGGGCGGCCAGCGACTCGGCCGTCTCGTAGCCGCGCCCGCCGCGGATCTGGATGAGTTCGTCGGCGATCCGGCAGGCCATCTCGCTGGCCCACAACTTGGCGAGCGCGGCCTCGATGCGGATGTCGTTGCGGCCCTCGTCGGCCATCTGGCCGGACAGATCCAGCACGGCTTCCAGCGCGAACGTGGTGGCCGCGATGAACGAGATCTTCGCCTCCACGGCGCCGTGACCGCCGATCGGCTTGCCCCACTGCACCCGCTCGGCGGACCACTCGCGGGCGATCTTGAGGGACCACTTGCCGGCCGCGGTACACATCGCGGGCAGCGCCAGCCTGCCGGTGTTCAGCGTGGTCAACGCGATTTTCAGGCCGTCGCCCTCGCGCCCGATGAGGTTCTCGGCGGGGACACGCACCCGGTGCAGTCGGGTGACGCCGTTCTCGATTCCCCGCAGACCCATGAAGGCGTTGCGGCGTTCGACGGTGATGCCGGGCGAGTCCGCCTCGACCACGAACGCGCTGATTCCGCCGCGGTGGTCCCCTTCGCGTGGCACCCGCGCCATCACCACCAGTAGTTCGGCGACGACGCCGTTGGTGGTCCACAGCTTGACGCCGTCGAGCAGGTAGGCCGAACCGTCCTCGGTCGGGGTCGCGGTACAGGCCATCCGCGCCGGGTCCGAGCCCACGTCGGGTTCGGTCAGCAGGAACGCCGAAACAGCGCCTCTCGCGCAGCGCGGCAGGAACTTTCGCTTCTGTTCGTCGGTGCCGGCCAGCTTCAGCGGCTCCGGCACGCCGATCGACTGGTGCGCCGACAACAGTGCCGCGATGCTCGGGTGCACCGACGACACCACCATCAGCGCGCGGTTGTAGGCGACCTGCGACAGGCCGAGTCCGCCGTACTCGGTGGGCACCTTGAACCCGAAGCAGCCTCGTTCGGCCAGACCGGCGACGTACTCGTCGGGGATGCGGGCGTCCCGCTCGATCACCGACCCGTCGAGGCCGCGGCAGTACTCCTCCAGTTCGGCGATGAACGCCTCGGTCCGTGCCTCCTCGGCGGCCGTGGGCCGGGGAAAGGGGTGTACCAGGTCGAGCCGGAACCGGCCGAGAAACAACTCCTTGGCGAACGAGGGCTTGTCCCAGCCACCCTCGCGCGCTTCCTCGGCGACCGCTCTCGCCTGTTCTTCCGTCACCTCGGTGGGTGCAACCATGATCCGCCTCCTCGAAGAGCGCGATCGAAGAACCTATCCGCAAAGCTACTGGCGAGTATTCCCCTCGATTCGGGTTTGCGAAACCCGTGCCAGAATCGATGCGGAGGTAACGATGGTCAGCTCGGCAAGGCCCCCGGCGTACACGATGCGCCAATTGTTCGTTTTCGTCGCGGTGGCCGAGACCGGCACCATCCGCGCCGCGGCCGACCGGCTCCACGTCTCCCAGTCCGCGGTGTCGCTCGCGATCACCGAACTCGAACGCGGACTGAAGTCGCAGCTGTGCGTGCGCCGCCGCGCCCACGGCGTCCAGCTGACGCCGACCGGCGAGCGGGTGCTGACGCGGGCGAAGGCCCTGCTCGAGCAGGCCGGGGACCTCGCGGCGGAGGCGTCGGGCACCGCGGGCGTCCTCACCGGCCCACTCGCGATCGGTTGCTACTCCTCGCTCGGCCCGACCCTGCTGCCCCGGCTGCTCTACGAGTTCAACCAGCTGCATCCACAGGTGACGGTCGACTTCGTCGAGGACACCCAGGACCGGCTCGAGCAGCGCCTGATGACGGGCGAACTGGACCTCGCCATCGTCTACGACCTCGACCTGTCGCCCGAGCTGCGGCGAACCCGCATGGATACCCGCCAGCCGGCGATCCTGCTGCCCGCCGATCACCGGCTGGCCGGCGCCCCCGTCGTCGAACTGGCCGAACTCGCCGACGAGCCGATGGTGCTGCTCGACGCGCCACCGAGTTCGTTCCACGCGCTGCAGATGTGCAGCCGGGCCGGGTTCACGCCGCAGATCAGATTCCGCCCGAAGAATTTCGAGACCGCCCGCGCACTGGTGGGCCGCGGTTTCGGCTGGACCCTGCTGATCCAGCGCCCCCAGCTCGACGTCACCTACGAGGGGCTCGACGTCGTCGTCCGGCCTGAGGTGGAGCCTCCGGTGCCGGAGGTCGACATCCTGCTGGTGTGGTCGCAGGATGCGCTCCTCAGCCGGGCGGCGCGGGCGTTCGTGGAGTTCGCGGCGGACGGCGACGGCAGCCCGTTCTGACCGGTGTCGGGGTCGTCACATGTGACGAGCTTCCGCGCGACATCGGAGACCCGTCGGGGCAGGATTCGCTGTGGCGGTCCGCCTCTCCGGCCGATACCGCACCGGGTGTTGCCATCCCCAGGATTCCTGTGCAAGCACCCCGTTTTCTTGCGCTTTTCACGCGATGTGATCCAGGTCAAGATGTCCTGCAGGCCGCTTTGTCGGCACGCGCGCAGGTGGGTTCTTCCCGGCGCGCTTCCAGAGTTGAAAGGCACCCGAACCATGACGGCAACCATGGCTGCGGCTCCGCCGCAGGAGTTGCACCGCAGGGCCCGCAAGGCCGCGCTCGGCAGCTTCGTCGGCACCGCGATCGAGTGGTACGACTTCTTCATCTACGGCACGGCTGCCGCGCTGGTGCTCGGTCACCAGTTCTTCCCGAACTCCTCGGACCTGGCCGGCACCCTGGCCTCGTTCGCGACCCTGGCCGTCGGCTTCGTCGCGCGCCCCATCGGTGGCGTCGTCATGGGTCACTTCGGTGACCGCGTCGGCCGCAAGTCGATGCTCGTCATCTCGCTGCTGCTCATGGGCTTCGCGACCGTCGGCATCGGCGTGCTGCCGAACTACGACGCGATCGGCGTGTTCGCCCCGATCCTGCTGGTGACGCTGCGCTTCATCCAGGGCCTCGGCGTGGGCGGCGAGTGGGGCGGCGCGGTGCTCGTCGCCACCGAGAACGCCCCCGCGGGCCGCAAGGGCCTCTACGGCGCGGCCCCGCAGATCGGCGTCCCGGCCGGTGTCCTCGTCGCGAACCTCGTCTACCTGCCGCTGACCGCCTTCATGAGCGACGAGACGTTCAAGGCGTGGGGCTGGCGCATCCCGTTCCTGCTCAGCGCCGTCCTGGTCCTGGTCGCGATGTGGATCCGTCTCGGTCTCGAGGAGAGCAACGAGTTCCAGGAGACCAGGGACCAGGCGCAGCCGGACAAGCTGCCGATCGTCGAGGTCCTCACCAAGCACTGGAAGACGGTTCTGCTGGCGGGCGGCACGTTCATCGCCACCAACGGCATTGCGTACGCCTACATGGTCTACGTCCTCAAGTACGGCGAGACCGAACTGGGCTTCAGCAAGACCACGATGCTGTTCCTGCTGATCGGCTCGTGCCCGTTCTGGATGGGCGGCATGGCGTACAGCGCGTGGAAGTCCGACACCCTGGGCCGCCGCACCGTCTACGTCCGCAGTTCGATCGCGCTCGTCGTCGTGGCCGCCGCGTTCTTCCCGCTCATGGACACCGCGGTGCTGCCGCTCATGGCCGTCACGATGATCGCGATGGGCTTCGTCCTCGGCTGCTGCGCCGGCCCACAGTCCGCGCTGTTCGCGGAGCTGTTCCCGCCGGCGATCCGCTACTCGGGTGCCTCCCTCGGCTACCAGATCGGCGCCATCCTCGGTGGCGGCCTCGCCCCGATCATCGCCACCGCGCTGTACGCGAGCTTCGACACGTCGCTCGCGATCACCGGCTACTTCGTGCTGATCGCGCTGATCAGCCTCGCCAGCATTCTCGTGCTGAAGGTTCCCGGTACCAAGTCCTCCCGTCCGATCGAGCAGGAAGCGGAGTAAGTCAGTGTCGACCTACTACCAGCCCAAGAAGTACCCGGCCTCGACCTTCGATTCGATGGCGGCCACCGACGAGACGCTGCCCGTCGTCATCGTCGGCGCCGGCCCCGTCGGCATGGCCGTCGCGCTCGGCCTCGCACAGCGCGGCATCCCCGTCACGATCCTCGAGGCCGCCGACCAGGTGTCGTTCGGCAGCCGCGCCATCTGCATCTCCCGCCACAGCCTCGAGGCCGCCGCGCGCCTCGGCTTCGGCGTCGAGCTCGAGAAGGTCGTCCTGCCGTGGGTCGGCGGCCGCAGCTTCTACCGTGACCAGCAGGTGCTGCACTTCCAGATGCGCAACGCCGACCACGACGTGCGCCCGCCCATGATCAACGTCTCCCAGTCGGAGTTCGAGCAGATCATGGTCGACACGATCGAGGCGCATCCGCTCATCACGCTGCACTGGTCGGCGAGCATCGCCGGCGTGCTGCGCGCCGACGACGAGGTCACCCTCGAGATCGACACGGCCGACGGCAAGCGCCACCTGCGCGCCCGCTGGGTCGTGGCTGCCGACGGTGGCCGCAGCCGCATGCGCGAGCTGGCCGGACTTCGGCTGCAGGGCAACAACTACGACGGCCGCTACGTCATCGCCGACATCCACTGGGAGTCGGAGCTGCCCGCCGAGCGCATGGTCTGGTTCGATCCGCCGAGCAACCCCGGCTCGACGATCATCATGCACAAGCAGCCCAAGAACATCTGGCGTATCGACTACCAGCTGGATCCGTCCGAGGACGCCGAGATCGAGACCCAGGAGGACCGCATCCGGGACCGCATCACGCGGCACCTGGAGTGGCTGCAGAACGATCTGCCCTGGACGCTCGAGTGGCACGGCTTCTACAGCGCCCGCGCCCTCGCGCTCGAGGACTTCACCCACGGCCGCCTCCTGTTCGCCGGCGACGCCGCCCACCTGGTGCCGATCTTCGGTGTCCGAGGCCTCAACTCGGGCATGGAGGACGCCGAGACCCTCGCGTGGCAGCTGGCCGCGGTGATCCAGGGCAACGCCGGCACCGAACTGCTGCAGGCGTACTCGGTGGAGCGTCACGACGCGTGGCGGCAGAACGTGGCGAACGCCGGCAAGAGCACGCTCATCATGTCGCCCGGCAGCCACGGCTACCTGACGACGCGCGACGCGATCCTCGCGCTGGCCGTCAACCGCCCCGAGTTCAGCCACCTCATCAACCCGCGTCAGTCCAGCGCCACCAACGCGCGGATCTCGCCGCTCACGTGGCCCACCCCGGCCGACGTCGCGGGCGTCGCCGCAGGCGACCCGGTCGACGACCGTCGTGTGGTCACCGTCGACGGCACCGAGACGTCGCTCAACAAGTTGCGCGGCACCGGTTTCGCTGTGCTCGGCGTGAACGTCGACGCCCCCGCGCTGGCCGGCGCGGCCGCGACCCTCGCCGGCGCCCTCGCGCCGGAGTCGGTGCGCGCCATCCTGATCGGCTCGGACACGTCCGACGCCAGCGTCTCCGTGATTCCCGACGCCGACGGCGGGATCGTGGCCGCCCTCGGCGCCCGCGACGGCGAGGTGTTCGTGATCCGCCCCGACGGCCTGCTGCTGTGCCGCATCGACGGTGTCGGCCGCATCGAGGACGTCGCCCGCCACCTGAGCCTGGGCGACGCCCCGGCCGGTGCCAGCGCCGCCGTCGACAGCGGACCGGCGATCGACCCGGCCGAACTCCGCCGCGAGAACGTGTGGATGGGCCTGTCCGACGCCCTCGACCAGGTCGGCGAGAACGATCGCGAGGGGTTCCTCGCCCGCCTCGCTCTCGTGCTCGGTTCGCAGGTGGGACAGCGTGAGTTCGAGGAGGCCATCGCGGCCGCCGCCGATCCGTCGCTCACCGTTCCGGCCGACCAGGACGCGGACGCCACCATCGGTGGCTGAGCAGATCTCCGCGACCGGGGCCGCACGGCACACGCCGGCGGCCCCGGTCGCGTCTGTGTGGGGACGACCTCGGGATGAGCCTGACCGCGTCCGGCGTGCTTCTCTCGTCGTACACGTTCGTGGGCGCGCTGCTGGGCAGTGCCGCAGGCGGATTCGTGGACAGGTGGGGTCGGCGCCGGATGCTGGCGCTCGCGCTGGCCGTCCTCGCGGCCGGCGCCGGGCTGGGTGCGGTCGGTCCCGGCATCCCGGCCCTGCTGTTCTCCCGGGTCCTCGAGGGGCTCGGCTTCATGGGCGTCGCGGTGTCCGCGCCCGCGATCATCACCGCGGTCGCGGGGGACCGGCATCGCCGGTTCGCGCTCGGCATGTGGGGGATCTACATGCCGCTCGGGCAGTTCCTCGCGATCCTGCTGGGGCCGTGGGTGATCGGTGCGATCGGCTGGCGCGGGCTGTGGGCGGTCAACGCTGGGTTGCTGCTCGCGTGCGCGGCCCTGGTGGTGGCGGTGGTGCCTGTGGTGACGGCTGTCCCCCCGGTAACGCCCGATGGCGCGACACCAGCACCCGTGTGGCGCAATTCGGCCGCGGTGCTGCTGGCCGTCGCGTTCGGCACCTACTCGCTGCAGTACCTCGCGGTGATCGGGTTCCTGCCCACGATGTACGCCGCGGGCGGGTGGGCGGACACCTCCGCCGCGGTGCTCACGGCCCTCGTCGTCTTCGGCAACATAGTCGGCAACGTCAGTGCCGGTGTGCTGCTGCACCGGGGCGTGCGGCCCGGCACGCTCGTCGCGGTCGCCGCGACGTCCATGGGCCTGGCCGCCGTCGCCGTGTACGCCGGCTGGGCGCCGTTCGGCCTGTCCTACTCCGCCGCAGTCGCTTTCGCGCTGCTCGGCGGTCACCTGCCGGCCGCGGTGTTCGCGGCCGTTCCCACCGCCGCCCGGGGGCCGCGCGAGATCGGCCCGGTCAACGGGCTGGTGGTGCAGATGTCGAACGTCGGCTCGATCGTGGGACCGCCGGCGGTCGCGTTCGTCGTCACCCACGTCGGCGGCTGGTCGCTGAGCCCGCTGGTGCTGACGACCGCCGCTGTGGCCTCCCTCGCCGCCGGGCTCGCCTTGCGGGCCCGGGAGTCTCGCTGACGAGGTTTCACTCTCCATGGATGAGGCGCGTTCGCGTCGTGGCGGCTTAACCTGCTGTCCGGCGCCCCGCAGCCACGACGGACGGTCAGGCGTCGAACTGTCCCGCACTGAGGAGGTCTCGTGACAGAAGACGATTCGGCCTACGAGTTCGACGGGGGCTATCCGACGCCCGAGACGGTCGCGCGAGTGTACGACGAGGTGGACCTGCAACGAGCGGTGTCGGCCTATCGGCTCTTCTTCCCGACCGTGTCCGGACTGGCGATCTTCAAGGGGAACAACGCCGTCGGGGTGTTCGAGAACAGAGTCTTCGGAACCCTGGAGACGAAGCCGAAGCACGTCGGGTTCACCCTCAACTCGGACACACCGTATGCGCCGGTCCTACTTGATCTCAGGGACGGGCCGCTGGTGATCGAGCTGCCCCCGGGCCCGCTGATCTGCGTCGCGATGGACCTCAACCAGCGCTGGGTGCTGGACATGGGCCTTCCGGGGCCCGATGCCGGACACGGCGGACAGCACCTGCTGGTCCCGCCGGACTACGACCAGGAGATCCCGGACGGCTACTACGTCGGTAGGTCCACGACGTACCGGGTGCTCGGTGGAATCCGGTCGCTGCCGGTGGGCGGCGACGTGAAGGGTGCGACCGAGCGGTTGCGGACGGTGAATGTCCGTCCGCTCGACCCGACACGGGAGTGGGCCGCGCCGACATGGCTGGACCTGACGCAGGCTCCGCAGGACACCACGCCGCTCCGGTGGGAGAACGGCATCGGCTACTGGCAGGCGCTGCACGAGGTCGTCGACACCGAGCCCGCCCTGCCGGAGTTCCACATCGCCTACGGCGACCTGGCCGCGCTCGGCATCGCCAAGGGGCAACCGTTCGCGCCCGACGCGCGGATGACGGAGATCCTCGAGCGCGCGGCTCGCATCGGTAGTGCGCAGATGCGGGTTCAGTCATTCGCCGATCGTCGCCCCGATCGCGTCGTGTGGTCGGATAGGCGCTGGGAGTGGGCTGCGCTGCGGTTCGAGAACGGCGACTTCGAGCGGCCCGACTCGCTTGACGTCGAGGCGCGCGAGAAGTGGTTCTATCAGGCGATCGGCGCCTCACCCGCCATGTTCCGCCGGGACCCGGCCGCGGGCTCGCTGTACTGGCTGGGGGTCCGCGACAGCACCGGCGCGTACCTCGACGGGGGACGCACCTATCGGCTCACCGTTCCCCAGCCGGTTCCCGGCAAACTCTTCTGGTCCGTCTCGGTCTACGACGCCCGGACCCGCAGTCAGATCCAGACGGAGCAGACCGAGGCGGTGCTGAGTTCGCTGTTCGACTTCGGTGACGTCGAGGGTTCGGACTCGATCGACCTGTGGTTCGGACCCACGGCCCCCGCCGATCACGCGGGCCGGTGGATCCAGACCCTTCCCGGCTCGGGCTGGTTCGTGTACTTCCGCGTGTACGGCCCCGAGGCGCACGCCTTCGACGGCAGTTGGAAGCCCGGCGACTTCGAGCAGGTCGGCACCTGAGGGTCGCCGACCGGCCGCCGCGGCGATCAGCGGAGCAGTAGCGCTCCCAGCCGCCGGGCGGCGGCCATGACGGCCTCGCCCAGCTTCTGCTCCTCCGACGAGTCGAATACCGAGACGCCGATGCTGACGAGGTCGGCCGGCCTCCGGTTCGGCAGTGCGGCCGAGATTCCGGTGACCGAGTGAGTCACCTCCCCCGAGGTCACCGCGAACCCGCGTTCGCGGGCGCGGGTGACCTCGGGGCGTTCGCCCTCCCGCGGCGGTAGCGACGCGAGCATCGCCAGCCCCGCCGATCCGCGGTTGATCGGGTCGATCTGACCGGCGTCGAAGCCGACATGCGCCCGCGAATTCCGCGGCTCGATGACCATGAGCGCGCGGACCGCGTCCTCACCCTCTCGGACCGCGAGGTGCGCCGTAGCCTCCACGGCATCCGCCAGTTCCTCGAGAATTGGACGCGCGAGTTCGCGCAGATCCTGCTCCACCGAGCCTGCGAGCGTGACGAGTCCCGCGCCCAGCAGGATGCGCTTGTTCTCGGTGCGCCGGCACAGGCGGTGGGCCTCGAGTGTGCGCACGAGCCGATCCGCGACCGTCCGGTGCACGCCGATGCCCTCGCCGATCTCCGTGATCGTCAGTCCGTACTTGTGGTGCGTCAGCAACTCGAGGATCTCGAGGCCGTTGTGCAGCGTCTTCGACATTCGCGAATCCAGCTGGACGCCGCCCGTTCTCCCAGGACTTTCGTTCGTTTGTTCATCGGAACCGACCGATGCCATGGATCCCTCCCTTGACTCGTGTGAGGCGAGACACCTACTCTTCTTCTTAATCGCACTATGCGTTCGATTATCGCACACATGGCGGGTGCGGTGCAATCCCGATCGGGATGCGCCGGAGAGTGACCGAGGAGTTCGTTTCATGACCGCAACCGGTACCGAGGGCGCAGTGGGCGCCACCGACATCGACGCGCTGTCGTTCGTGGAGATCCATCAGCTCTACGGCCGGCAGAGCCACCTCATCGACGAGGGGCACGCGGTCGAGTGGGCGGCCACCTTCACGGCCGACGGCGAGTTCCACTCGCCGAGCTACCCGGCTCCGGTCGTCGGAGCGGCAGCGCTCGCCGACTTCGCGCGCGGGTTCTTCACCAACGCGTCCGTCGTCGGCGAGGTGCACCGGCACGTGCTCACCAACATCGTCGCCCGGCCCGCCGGTACGGACGAACTCGAGGTCCACGCCTACCTGCAGATCGTCGCGACCCGGATCGGCGGGGATTCCCGCCTCGTGCGGTTCACCACCGTCACCGACCGGGTGGTGCGAGAGGACGGTCAGTGGCGCATCGCGCGGCGCACCGTCCGTCGGGACGATCAGGCCCCGCAGTCCTGACAGCTCGGGGCTCGGCAGACGAGTATCCCGAATCTTTTGCAGAACATTGTTTTTGGAGGAACACCCGATCATGACCGAAACCGCTGACACCCAGAACCCCGGCCGCACCGACGCGTCGCTGATGACCGTGCTGTACCCGGAGATGGCCGGCAAGGTCGCCGTCGTCACCGGCGCCGCCCGCGGCATGGGCGCAGCTTTCGCGGCCGGTCTCGCCACCCGCGGCGTCAACGTCGTCGGTGCCGACATCAACGAAGATCAGATGACGGCCACCGCGGACGAGATCAACGCCGCGCTCGCCGCGAACTCGCTCGCCGAGACCCCCGGTCGCGTCGTCGGCGCCCGCATCGACGTCACCAAGGCCGACGAGCACGAGGCACTCGCGCAGACCGCGCTGAAGGAATTCGGCCGCATCGACTTCTGGATCAACAACGCGGGCATCTTCCCCTTCGCGCTCGTCGACGAGATCTCGCCCGAGCAGATCGCCGCGGTCCTCGACGTCAACGTCGAGGGTGTGCTGTTCGGCGCGCAGGCCGCGTCCCGTCACATGGTCGCGGGTGGTGCGATCGTGAACATGTCGTCGGTGTCGGCCCTGCGCATCCGCCGCGGCCGTGGCGCGTACTGCACGTCCAAGGCCGCCGTCGCGCACCTCACCGAGTCGCTCGCGGTCGAACTGGGCGACAAGGGGATCCGCGTCAACGCGATCGCCCCCGGCTACATCGACACCGAGATGACCCGCTGGGTCCGCGAGGATCCCGCCGCGCTCGAGCACGCGCTGAACGTGGTGCCGCTGCACCGCCTCGGCTCGCCCGAGGAGGTCTTCGGGCCGCTGCTGTTCCTGCTCTCGGACAGCGCCCGCTACGTCACCGGCCACTCCATCGCCGTCGACGGTGGGTCGCGCCATGTCTGATTCTGTCTCATACCCGGGAGTCGTCCTGGTCACCGGCGCCGCCGGCGGCATGGGCGCCAATCACGCGAAGGCGCTCGCCGCGCGCGGCGTGCACGTGTGCGTCGCGGACGTCGCGGACACGTCCGCGGTGATCGCCGAGATCGAGGCCGCCGGGGGCAGCGCGTCGGCGCACCACCTCGACGTCGCCGACTCCGCAGCCTGGACGCGCGTGATCGACGAGATCCGTTCCACCAAGGGTGAACTCGGAGGTCTGGTCAACAACGCCGGCATCAGCCGCCGACGCGAGTTCATGGACACGCCGGACGATGTCTGGGAGCTGACCATGCGGATCAACCTGTTCGGACCGTTCTACGGGATGAAGGCCGCCGCTCCGTTGATGAGGGAGAGCGGGGGCGGATCGATCGTGAACATCTCGTCGATCTCCGGCCAGGTCGGGTACTTCTCGCCGGCGTACGCGTCGAGCAAGTGGGGCCTGACCGGGCTGTCGAAGTCGGCGGCCGGACAGTTCGCGCAGTGGGGCATCCGGGTGAACTCCGTGCACCCCGGACTGGTGGGCACCGCTCTCGTCGGGGGAGCGGACGCCTTCGTCAAGGCCTCGCTGGAGAGCATTCCGGCCGGACGCATGGGCACCGTCGACGAGATCACGAACGCGGTGCTGTTCCTGCTGTCCGACCGGTCCACGTACATGAACGGCAGTGAGGTGACGGTGGACGGCGGCCTGGTGTCCAACGGGCTGTACCACCGCATCCTCGCCGAGACGGGAGGAGTCCTCTCATGAGTGAAGACAACTGGGACGTCGTCGTCATCGGTGGCGGCGGAGCGGGACTCGCGGCCGCGGTGTCCGCGGCCGAGCAGGGCGCGTCGGTGCTGCTGTTCGAGTCGCAGACCGAACTGGGCGGTTCGACGCAGCTGTCGGCGGGTCTGTTCACCGCCGCCGGCACCAGCGTCCAGCGCGGACTCGGCATCGAGGACTCGGCCGAGAAGTTCTTCCAGCACTACATGGACCTCAATCACTGGATGCTCAAGCCGGGCCTGATCCGGGCGTTCTGCGAGAACGCCGGTCCGACGCTGGAATGGCTCATCGGCCTGGGCGTGGAGATCCCCGCCCGGGAGTCGGCCAACGCGCACATGCCGGGCCTGGCCCAGGCGGGCGTCGAGGACGTCTGGCGCGGTCACGTCCCCAAGGATCAGGGCTACGGGTTGGTCCAGGTGCTCGACAAGGCGCGCCGCGACCGGGGCGTCGAGGTGGTCATGAACACCCGCGTGCAGTCGCTGCTCGTCGAGGACGGCCGCGTCGTCGGTGTGGTCGCCGACGACATCGAGGTCCGCGCGTCGGCGGTGGTGATCGCCAGCGGCGGCTTCGCGCAGAACAGGGAACTCGTCGACCGGCTGTACCCGTTCGCGAACCGGGGCGGCGATTCCCTGTTCGTCGTGGCCGCCGAGGGCAGCCAGGGCGATCACCTGGCGTTCGGTGAGCAGGTCGACGCCGCCGTCACCGGCGAGGGGTGGGGCCTGATGCTCCCCACCGCGTACTTCCAGCGCTTCCATCACTGGCAGTCGGGTTTCCCGCCCAAGTCGCGGATCTACGTCAACGGCGACGGCCGGCGGTTCATGGACGAGGACGCGTCGTACGCGGTCTCCACCGGGATCATCGACGCGCAGCAGGGCGGCGCCTGGGTCGTGTTCGATGAAAAGGCTCGACTGAATCTCCCTGTGGGATATACTGATTGGGCTCCCGAACGGATTCTCGACGAGGCCGACTCCGGGCGCACTCTCCGGGCCGACTCCCTCGCGGAACTGGCCGGTGCCATGGGCGTGCCGGCCGATGCGCTCGAGGCGGCCGTCACGCGGTGGAACGATCAACTTCCGAACGGTGTCGACGACGACTTCCTGCGCCATCGCACCCTCGCGAACAAGGGATCGACCGCCAACCCGGATCCGATCGACCAGGGCCCGTTCTACGCGGCCCGGTTGCTGCCCGCCGAACTCGTGTGCACCCACGCGGGCGTCGAGATCGACAGCAACGCATCAGTACTGGATCGAACCGGTCGTCCGCTCGACGGACTCTTCGCGGCCGGCGAGGCCGGAGCCGGCATCCTCGGCCTCCGGTACGTAGGCGGCGGCAACGCCGTGGCGAACGCCCTCACGATGGGCCGGATCGCCGGAATCAACGCCGCGCGCACCGCGCGCGGCGAGTCGATGACATCGACGGCACTGACAACTGCAGGAATCTGACACCGAGCGTGTTGCGTACCAGACACTTACAAAGGACCATCCATGCCAATGAACGACATTGTGGAGCCCGCGGTTCGTAACCCCGAGCCCGCCCGAGGACCGGATTCCGTGCAGACCGAGACGCCGCAGAAGCAATCCACCGTCAAGGTGGTGCGTGCCGCCATCGTCGGTACCGTCGTCGAGTACTACGACTTCGGCATCTACGGCTACATGGCGACCATCATCGCGTCGCTGTTCTTCGTCTCGGAGAACGACACCGCCGCCCTGCTCGGTACGTTCGCGACGTTCGCGGTCGCGTTCTTCCTCCGAGTGCCCGGCGGCATCTTCTTCGGCCACATCGGCGACAAGTACGGCCGCAAGAACGCCCTGTCCTGGACGATCCTGCTGATGGTCGTCGCGACGGCGGCGATGGGCATGATGCCCACCTACGTCACGCTCGGTGTGTGGGCGACCGCGATCCTGGTCCTGGCCCGCTGCCTCCAGGGCTTCGCCGCCGGTGGCGAGCTGGGTGGCGCCAACGCGTTCGTGTCGGAGTCGGCGCCCGCGAAGTGGCGCGCCTTCCAGACCTCGATGGTCAACTCCGGTACCTACATCGGTTCGCTCGTCGCGTCCCTGACCGCGCTCGCACTCACCTCCGTGTTCACCCACGACCAGATCATGTCGTGGGCGTGGCGAATTCCGTTCCTGCTCAGTGTCGTCATCGGTGTGGTCGGTATCTGGATCCGTAACCACATGGAGGACACCCCTCAGTTCAAGGAGCTCGAGGACAAGGGTGAGACGGCGAAGGTCCCCGTCAAGGAGCTGCTCACCACCTCCGGTTCGTCGCTCGTGAAGATCATCTTCCTCGGTGCGCTCATCACCGGTGGCTACTACATCGCCTCGGTGTACGCCGCGACCTACCTGCAGAAGGCCGGCGGACAGTCGTCCACCGTCGCGTTCCTGTCCACGTCGCTCGCGTTGGTCCTCGGTGTCATCACGCTCCCGATCGCGGGCTACCTGGCCGATCGCTACGGCCGCAAGCCCGTGCTGTTCATCGGCAGCGTCGCCGCCGTGGTCCTGGGCATCCCGATGTTCATGCTCATGGCGGGCGGCAGCGTCTGGCAGGCGATGGTCGGCCAGTCGGTCCTGTTCATCGCGGTGTCGGTGGTCAACGGCGCGTCCTACGTGACGTACGTCGAGATGCTCAAGGCGTCGGTCCGCTACAGCGGTCTGGCCCTGGGCAACAACATCACCAACATGGCCCTCGGTGGTACCGCCCCGTTCATCGCGACGTGGCTGATCGACGTCACCGACAACAACCTCGCGCCGGCGTTCTACTTCGTGTTCTGTGCGCTGCTCACCCTCGGCGCCGTCTTCTTCGTCAAGGAGACCAAGGGCATCGAACTCCGCGTCGACTAGTCCGACCCCGTCGGGCCCTGCCGGTGGCGACACCGGCAGGGCCCCGTTCGTACGAGAGGAGATGCGCACATGTCGCTCATCGACAAGCAGGAGATCACCGAGGTCCTCTACCGCTACGCACGGGCGGTGGACCGCAAGGACTTCGACAGCGTGGCCGACTGCTACTTCCCGGACGCCATCGACAACCACGGCGGCTACATCGGCACCGTGGACGGCCTGATCGCGGACATGAAGTCGCGGCACGCCACGATCGATTCGTCGCTGCACTACATCACCAACGTGCTGATCGACCTCGACGGCGACACGGCGAACGTGGAGTCGTACTGCCTGTGCTATCTGCGGCAGGCCCCGGCGCGGCCGGGGGAGTCGCAGTCGCGCGCCACCGTCAAGTGCCGCTACGTCGACCGCTTCGCACGACGCGACGGCGAGTGGCGCATCGCGGACCGCATCGTCGTGTTCGACGAGTCCGTGACCGACGAGATCGAGGACGGCCTGGTCCCCTCCTGGGTCCGATCCCGCCGGTCCTTCGAGGATCCGGTATTCACCGGGAAGCCCTGACCGGCAACACTTCCGGATTTCGCGAAGACGACAGCGCCGGCACCCCTTCCGTGGGGTGCCGGCGCTGTCCAACTCACACCTATTGCTGCGGGTCGACGGCGTGCACGACTCCCCACCGTGACGGTGGAAGCACGATCAACCGCACCTTGCCGACGATGTTCGACACGGGAACCGCGCCGTGGAGGTCGTCGCTCATGTGGAATCGCGAGTCCTTGGAGTGGGCCCGGTTGTCGCCCATTACCCACACGCTGCCCGCGGGCACCACCACCGGACCGAAGAACACCCCCTGGCACGGGACGGCGTTGCGCGGTGATGTCCGACTGTCGATGTACGGCTCGACCAGTGCCCTGCCGTCGACCTTCACCCCGTCGTCGCCGGGCAGGCACTGCACCGTCTGGCCGGCCACCGCGACAACACGTTTGACGAGATCGTTCTCGTCCGGTGGCACGAGACCCACTGCCGAGCCGACATTCTGGATCGCCCGCAGAACGGGGTTCTCCGATCGCCGTGACCGATAGTCGTCGTTCCACGACGGGGGCCCCTCGAAGACCACGACGTCTCCTGGCTCCGGATCGCCGAAACGGTATGTGATCTTGTCCACCGCGATCCGATCTCCGGTGCACCCCGCGCAGCCGTGCAACGTCGGTTCCATCGATTCCGAGGGAATCAGGTAGACCCGGCCCACGAACATTTGAAGCAGGAAGCTCAGAACCAGCGCGACCGCGACGAGAACCGGAAGTTCGCGCCACATCGAGCGGCGCCGCGGTTTCGGCGTCCCGCGCAGATCATCTTCGACTCGGCCACCCGTTTCGCATTCGGATTCAGGATCGGTCCCCCCGGATTCCACCATCCTTCAAACCTATTCGAGGTGTGGATCTGCGGCGGCAGTTTCGGCGCGATGCGCCGCTGCGCCACCGCCGGACAGTCGCTGCAGCGCCTGCGCTATGGTCGGTGGCGAATCTACTGTCCGGGGGAGGGGCGCTAGTGACGATCTTCTTTCTTGCCTGTCTTGCAATGGGTCTCGTGGGCCTCGTCGGGACCGTCGTCGTCGGCGAGGCCGGGGTCGGCGGACCGGACGGCGGCGATGCGGCGTCGGGGCTGCCGTTCCTGAGTCTGACCACCCTCGCCACGGCACTGTTCGGTGTCGGCCTCGGCGGGAGCGCCGCACTCCTGGCGGGCGGCACGGGCGTGGTCGCGGCGATCGCGGCCGCCGGGTGCGCGGTCGTCCTGGTATTCCTCACCCGCGGCGTCCTTCTTCCCTATCTGCTGCGACAGCAGTCCAATTCCCATCTCGGACGGCGCAGCTACATCGGCCTGACCGGCACCGTCACCATCGCCATCGAACCCGGTCAGTGGGGAGAGATCTCCTTCACCGACGTCGAGGGGAGCCGGGTCCGTGCGCGCGCCGTCTCCGCCGAACCGGCACCGCTGCCCGTGAACACCCCCGTCTACATCGGCGACGTCGACGACGTCGACGTTCACGTGGTCACGATCCCCGACTGACATCGGATTCTTCACTGCCCGAATCGAACTGAGGAACTCTCATGGTCGCAATCGTGGGCGCCGTCGTGGCCGCCCTGGTGGTCTTCATCGGACTGCCGTTCATCTACGTCCGCAACTACGTCAAGGTGCCCCCGAACGAGGTTGCCGTCTTCACCGGCCGGGGCACCCCGAAGGTCGTGCGCGGCGGCGCCCGCTTCAAGATCCCCGGCATCGAGCGCGTCGACATCATGTCGCTCGAGCCGTTCAACGTGAAGATCGATCTGCAGAACGCTCTCTCCAACGACGGTGTCCCGGTGAACGTCGAGGCCGTCGGCCTGGTCCGGATCGGCTCGGCCGACGAGGCCGTCCAGACGGCGGTCCAGCGCTTCCTCACCTCCGACCTCGACGAACTGCGTCGACAGATAAACGACATCCTCGCCGGATCGCTCCGCGGCATCACCGCCACCATGACCGTCGAGGATCTGAACTCGAACCGCGAGACCCTCGCGCGCAGCGTGGTCGAGGAGGCCGGCGGCGACCTGGCCCGCATCGGCATGGAGGTCGACGTCCTCAAGATCGCCGGGATCAGCGACCACAACGGCTACCTCGAGTCGCTCGGCCAGCGCCGGATCGCCGAGGTCAAGCGGGACGCGGCCATCGGTACCGCGAACGCCGACCGCGACGCCCAGATCCAGTCCGCGAAGGCCCGGCAGGAGGGCGCCGTCGCGCAGGCCGAGGCCGACACCGCCATCGCCACCGCCAACCAGGCCCGCGACGTCGAGCTGGCGAAGCTGCGCGCCCGCACCGAGGCGGAGAACGCCGAGGCGGACCAGGCCGGCCCGCTCGCGCGGGCGACCTCGGAGAAGGCGGTCAGGATCGCGCAGGAGCAGGCCGAGGCCGCGCAGGTCGAGGCCCGGATCGAGGTCGATCAGCGACGCGCCGAACAGGCCAAGGCGGCGCTCCAGGCGGACGTCATCGCCCCCGCCGAGGCCGAGCGCCAGGCCGCCATCGCCCGCGCCGAAGGTGAGAAGCGGGCCGCGATCCTCCGCGCCGAGGCCGCCGCCGAGTCCGCGCGACGCTCGGGTGAAGCCGCGGCCGATGCCCGCAAGCTCGCCGCCGACGCTGTGCGCACCGAACAGCAGGCCGAGGCCGACGGCATCAAGGCCCGACTGGCCGCCGAGGCGGAGGGCCGCACGGTCGCGGCCGAGGCGCTGCGCGCCGAGCAGCAGGCCGAGGCGGACGGTCTGCGCGCCCGGCTGGAGGCGGAAGCCGACGGCAAGCGGAAGGTCGCGGAGGCGCTCAATGCGTACACGCCGGCCGCTGCCCAGATGCTGATGCTTCCCGACGTGCTCAAGGCACTCGTCGAGGCGACCGACGCGGCAGCGAAGCCGGTGGGCGAGATCGATCGGATCTCGATCGTCGGCGGCGCGGACGGCATCTCCGGCAGCGTCGGCTCGATCCTGGGCATCAGCCCGTCGACGATCGCGGGAGTGATCGAGACCCTCGAATCCTCCGGCGTCGACATCACCGGCATGCTCAATTCCGTTGGGAAGCAGACGGAGCAGGCTGCGCCGGCGACCACGGCCGCCCGCGCGGAGCCGGCCTTGGCATCGGCCGGGATCCGCAGCAACGGAGCGGGTGACCCGACCCGCGAGTGACCGGTCGCACCGCCAGCGGCCCGCCCCACCGAACCGGAGGGGCGGGCCGCTCGGCTGTGCGTCACTGCAGCGGGGACAGTGCCTTCTCGATGCTCGTGACGAGAGCGACCGGGGCCTCGAACATCGCGTAGTGCCCGGCGTTGGCCAGGACGTCCAGCCGGCACTGCGGCAGCTGCTCCATCCACGTGGCCTTCATCGTCTCGGCGCCGAGCGCCGGGTCGTGCTCGCCGACGATCGTCGTGACCGGGATCGTCGTCTGCGGCAGGTCGGCGACGAAATCGGCTCCGGCCCACGAGCGCAGGTAGGCGCCGAACGCGGGACGGGTCGTGAAGTCCACCGAGAACTGCGTCATCTGTCGCAGCCAGTACGCCGACTGCCGGTTCCCGGTCGTGAAGTCCAGGATCGCGTAGCGGTTGCCGTCCTCGTTCTCGGCGCCCGTGAACAGCGCCTCGCTGTCCGCGTCGAACGGGACACCCGACGCCGGCACCGGGCTGATGCCGATCACCGCGGTGACCCGCTCGGGAGCGTCGGCGAGCACCCGCAGCGCCGCGGCACCACCCATCGAGTGGCCGATCACGGCGAAGCGGTCCCAGCCCAGCTCGTCGGCGAGGGCGAGGGTGTCCGCCGAGATCTCCTCGAGCGTGTACTCGCCGGCCTCGTCCTGACGGGCCCCGTAGCCCCGGTAGTCGATCAGTGCGTACGTGTAGGCCTCGGGGTCGACGAGTTCGGGTAGCATGCCCCAGCCCTCCGACGTGCCGAACCAGCCGTGCAGTGCGATCACCTTGATGGGACCGCGACCGACGATCTTGTGCGCGATGGTCATTCGAGTACTCCTGTCTGTAGCGCCCTCTGTGTGAACCGATGTGGAACGAGCCGGGCCCCGGTCCCACCCGCGACGGGTGGGACCGAGGCCCGGATGTCAGGTCGTGTCGGCCGACCGAACGGTCTCGGTCATGCGACGTCGTCGAGATCCACGCCCTTGGTTTCCCGGCTGAGCGCGAGGGCGATCACCGTGATCGCCATCGTGACCACCAGATAGCCGACAACCATACCGACACCGAAGTTCTCGATGAGCCAGACCGCGATGAACGGGGCCGGCGCACCGGCGATGATCGACGATCCCTGGAACACCAGCGACGAACCCGCGTAGCGGTAGCGGGTGGGGAACAGTTCGGTGATCCACGCCGCCTCCGGGCCGGCGAGCATGCCGTGGAAGAAGGCACCCACGCACACGCCGAGCCACAGCATCGGCAGGCTCTCGAGCTGGACCAGCCAGAAGAACACCGGCGCCCACACCACGAGGATGATCGCGGGCACGAGCATCGCCGTCTTTCGGCCCACACGGTCGGACCACGCGCCGCCGCCGATCATGCCGACGAACTGGAACAGCGACGCGAACGTCACGGCCAGGATGACGTCGCCGCGGTGGAAACCGTGGTACGTCGTGGCGTACGCGATGACGAAGACCGTGTAGACGTAGAACGCGATGTTCTCGCCCAGGCGCATGCCCAGGCCGGTCAGCACCGCGCGCGGGCGGGACAGCGCCTCGAGGATGCTCGAACGCTCCTGTGCCGCCGGAGCCTTCGCGGCCTGCTCCTGCGCCGCCTTGAAGACGGGGGACTCCTCGACACCGCGGCGCACCCAGAAGCCGACGATCAGCAGCGGGATCGCGAACAGGAAGGCCACACGCCAGCCCCACTGGTCGAACGCGTCGTCCGTGAGGAAGAGGCCGAGCACCGAGACGACCACGGTCGCGAGGACGGTGCCCATCGGGGCGCCCGCCTGCGGCCAGGACGCCCAGAAGCCGCGCTTCTTGGGTTCGCCGTACTCGCTGACCAGCAGCACCGCGGCACCGAACTCGCCGCCCAGCGCGAAGCCCTGGATCATGCGCAGCACCACCAGCAGGACCGTCGCCCAGATACCGATCTGGTCGTACGTCGGCAGCAGGCCGATCGCTGCGGTCGCGCTGCCGAGCATGATGAAGGTGGCCACCAGCATCGGCTTGCGGCCGAACTTGTCGCCCAGGTGGCCGAAGACGATGCCGCCCAACGGGCGGGCGACGAAGCCGAGACCCTGCGTCGCGAGCGCGAGCAGCAGCTTCGCGACGCCGTCGTCACCGGGGAAGAACAGCGGACCCAGGACGGTGGCGGCCAGGATGCCGTAGATCGCGAAGTCGTACCACTCGAGGACCGCGCCGGCCATGCTGCCGGTGAGGACGCGCTTGAAGCTGGACTTGGGCGGCTGCTCGCCCGCGGACGAGCCGGGCACGGCGGGCCCGGTGACGGTCGGAGATCCCATGACGGATCCTTTCGGGTGCTGGAGAGATTCTGGAGAGGTGGGTCAGAGCGCGAGGGTGAC
This sequence comes from Prescottella agglutinans, assembly GCF_004011865.1. Classification (GTDB taxonomy): domain Bacteria; phylum Actinomycetota; class Actinomycetes; order Mycobacteriales; family Mycobacteriaceae; genus Prescottella; species Prescottella agglutinans. The sequence continues at coordinate 199,373 of NZ_RKLP01000013.1, forward strand.
CTTGGTGCCGCACGCACGCGAGCAGCAGGTCATCATCGACTTGTTCTGGGCCCGTTCGGTTTTGGTGAGCACCATGTCGCGGTGATCCACCTCGCCGTCGAGGACGGGGGCTTCGCACGATCCGCACAGCCCCTCCTCGCAGTCGCTCTGGATGTCGATGTTCGACGCGCGCAGGGCGTCGAGCACCGTCTGGTCGGCGGCGACCTGGATCGTCAGACCGGAGTCACGCAGTTCGACCTCGAACGCGTGCTCGTTGGCCGGGTCGAGCTTGGCCAGGTTCGACGTGAAGTGTTCGACGTGCAGCGCGTCCTCGGGCCAGTGCGCGGTGGCCTCGTCGAGGGCGGTGAGCAGACGCTCCGGGCCGCACGAGTAGATCTGGGTCCCGTCGACGGGCGTGGCGAGCAGGGCCGGGATGTCGAGGCGGTTGCCCGCCGCGCTCGAGTGCACCTCGACCTTGTCGCCGTGGTCGGCCGTCAGCCGGTCGAGCAGCGCCATCGTCGCGACATCGCGCCCGCAGTAATGGATCTCGTAGTCCTTGCCGGACGCCTTCGCGTGGTCGGCCATCGCGATGATCGGCGTGATGCCGATGCCGCCCGCGACGAAGATGTAGCGCTCGGCGTCCGGGTCGAGCTTGAAGTGGTTGCGCGGTCCGCGCATCTTCAGGGTGTCGCCGGCCTGCAGGGTGCGGTGCACGTAGCGCGACCCGCCGCGGCTCTCGGGTTCCTCGAGCACCGCGATCTCGTAGTGCGACAGGTCGTTCGGGTCGCCGCACAGCGAGTACTGGCGGGAGAGGTCACCGAGGTCGACGTCGACGTGCGATCCCGGGGTCCACTTGGGCAGCGGCTTGCCCGTCGGATCGGACAGCGTCACGCGGACGACACCGTCGGCGGCCGCGGTGATGGCGTCGACCGAGACGGTCCGGGAGATGTTGGTCTTGGACGGCTCGCCGATCTTGACCGGCTGCCGGTCGTCGAGGATCGACGGGTCGGCGCGCTCCGGGTTCTTCTCGGGATCCCACTGCACCAGAACGTGATCCGGTCCGCGGAACGACGTGTTGGGCAGGTAGGTGAACTCCTGGTCCGGCACCAGTTCCATGTGCGGCAGGCGCTTGGTGAACTCCTCGAGGAAGATCTGCATCTCCATGCGGGCGAGGTTCTTGCCCATGCACTGGTGGCTGCCGTAGCCGAACGTCAGATGATCGCTCGAGTTCTCGCGGCGGATGTCGAAGTCGTCGGCGTTGTCGAAGTGCCGTTCGTCGTGGTTGGCCGACGACGTGACGATCAGCAGCTTCGAGCCCTTCGGGATGTCGATGCCGCCGATGGTGGTGTCGTCGGTGACCAGGCGGCGCCACGCGGCGACCGAACCGGAGTGGCGCAGGCACTCCTCGACGGCGTTGGGGATCAGGCTCGGGTCGGCGCAGATCTCCTCCCACACGCTGCGGTTCTCGAGCAGCAGGCGGAAGGCGTTCGCGGAGGCGTTGGCCGTGGTCTCGTGTGCCGCAACGATTCCCGCCATCATCATCGAGTGCAGGTACGAGTCGGTGACGACGTCGGGCTGCTCCTGCTGCATGCGGATGCCGAACGGCATCCAGCCGTGCCCGGACGGGTCCTTGCGCATCTTCTCGAGCACCTGGCCGGCGTACTGCCAGAACTTGCCGACCGCCTCCGCGACCGCGACCTGCTCCTCGACCGCGGGGCGACCCCACGTGTTCACGGTGTGCGCGATCGAGTAGCTGCGCAGTTCGTCCATGTCCTCCTCAGGCACGCCGAGGAAGTGCAGGGCGACGGTGAGTGGGACCTCCCACAGCATCTCGTCGACGAGGTCGGCCCGGCCGGTCTCGACGAAGCGGTCGACGTACTCGCGGGTGAGGCGGCGGACCATCGGCTCGTGGTGGACGAGTTCCTGTGGGGTGAACGGGTCCATCAGCACGCGGCGGCGCGGCATGTGCGCGGGCTCGTCCTCGTTCACGAGGGTGCGCGACATCGCGTAGTCGTACTTCGCGAGCGTCGCCGTCGCCTCGTCCGACACCGGGGTGATCTTCTCCAGCGCGATCGACGGCGAGAAGAGGATGTTGTCGCGGAAGACGGCCTTGACGTCCTCGTACCGGGTGACCACCCAGTATCCGAGTTCGGGGCTGAAGAACACCGGCTCCTCGTCGCGCGACCAGCGCAGCGACTCCGCCGGGTTCACCTGGTACGGACCGGTGAAGGGATCGAAGGCGGCGGCATTCGCGGAAACCGGGCAGCCCGCGTTCTGCAGGGCCGTGTGGTCGATCGGGCACACGCTCATGACTTGCATCTCCGTTTGTCTCAAAACTCGCACTGAGCTGCGAAGTTACTAATAACGCACATCGTGTATCGGTGAGCGAACTCCGCACAGAGTAAGTGCGGTCACATTCGAGGTCAAGCGAGCTCCGCATAACGACGCAGGTGGTCTGTTACAGAAGGCGTGGAGTCGGCCGAATGCGCGCGCGGGCATCGGGATTCGCCGAGATTCGCGTGCCGTCGCCCGTGTTTTGCGCACTTGTCGCGCACCGGCGGCCCGATTCGGCGCGATAGGTGCGCGAAACGCGAGAAGCGGCAGCCGCGGGTGATGTGCGGTGCCGTACGCGGCGTCAGGCGGTGGTCAGGCGGTGGTCAGGCGGTGATGACGCGTTCGATGCCGCGGGCGGTGCTCATCACCGCGGCCGCGGCCCGGTCGGTGTCGAGTCCGTCGATGGCGACGACGCCGACACTGCGCTCGCGTCCGGCGTTGGAGCCGAACCCCTCGGGCAGGGCGATGCCCGACGCGATACCGACCGCGCCGTGCTCGAGCTGTCCGCGGGTGAGGCTGTAGCCGTCGGCGCGGGCCTGCCGGACCTCGTCGGAATCGCCCGGCGACTCCGGTCGCGAGGCCAGGATCGCGATGCCGGCCGCGCCGCGGTCCAGGGGATGGCTGCTGCCCACGCGGTAGCCGACCCGCAGCAGCGTGCCCTCCGGTTCGGCCACCATGATGACGACGCAGTTCTGCCCCTGGGCGGCGGAGACGAAGGCCGTCGCGCGGGTCTCGTCGGCGAGTGCGTGGAGCAGTGGCTCGACATCCTTGGAGAACTGCGGTTCGAACCGGGAGGACAGGACCGCCGCGGCGATGCCCAGTCGGACGAGGCCGTCGCCGGTGCGCGCGACCAGCGCGTGCGCCTCGAGTGTCGCGACGATCCGGTAGCAGATGGCCCGGTGGACGTCGAGTTCCTTGGCCAGGTCCGCCACCGAGATTCCGGTCGGGGACTGCGCGACGATGTCGAGCGCGCGCAGACCACGGTCGAGGGTCTGGAGCGTGCTCATGTCGGGTCCTGTCCGGGTGTCGTCCGGCCGCGGGGGCTGACGAGATTCTGTGGTTTCGAATCTCTTTGTACAGACTATTTCGCCCGGGGCGGTAACCCGTTGCGGCACAGCGCCCGACGTGGCCGGTGGGGGCGCCGGTCGCCGCGCACCGCTCATCGAGAAACTAGTTCATAGATATACTAATTAGGTGAGCTATCCAGGACGATCTGCGCCGCGCGCGCCCGGCACCTGCCGCGATAGGGTGGCCGCATGAGCGGGGACGAAGGGCGCAATGCGCAGGTGGCGCAGGACGCGATCGCGCCCGGATCGCTCGACTTCTGGTCCTTCATCGACCTCGCCAACCGCCGGCTCAGCACTGAGTTCGGATCCACGCACCAGCTGGCCACGCAGGTTTTACTGACCCTCAACCGGGCCGCGAACGTGGTCACCTACGACCTGGAGTCGTCCGTGCACCGGCCCCGCGGGCTGTCGTGGTCGGCGTTCCGTCTGCTGTTCGTGACCTGGCTCGCGGGACCGATCGAACCCAAGAGCGCGGCGAAGTTGACCGGCATGAGCCGGGCGGCCGTGTCGAACCTGACGAAGACGCTGGAGGCGGCCGGCCTGCTCGAGCGGACGCCGGACGCGCACGACGGGCGTTCGGTGCAGTTGTCGCTCACCGAGAAGGGGCGCGCCGAGATGGCCGCCACGTACCGCGAGCACAACGAGCGCGAGTACGCGTGGGCGAGCGTCCTCACCGAGGCTGAGCAGCACGTTCTCGTCATGCTGCTCGACAAGCTCATCACCAACCGCAGCCAGTTCGACGTCCGCGGCCGCAACTGACCCTCCTCCTCGCGATTTGCGCACTTATCGGTGCCGCGGGCGCCTCTGCGGGGTCGATAAGTGCGCAAAACGCGGGGGCGGCGAGCGGGCAGGGCGGGTGCGGATTACGAGACCGTTCGTGTGGTTGCGCTCACGCACCGAAACTAGTTAATCTGTTTACTAACCTCGGAGGGGAACCGGCGGCCGCGACGACCGCAGCCGCGCTGCTGTTCCGCCGACGGTGACGACCACAGCCCGAGATCGGGCGCGAGTACACCAGGAGGGCCGGTCATGGCGTTCTACCGACAGCTCGGCAATATCCCGCCGAAGCGTCACACCCAGCACCGGGACGAGGATGGCCAGCTCTACTTCGAGGAGCTGATGGGCGAGGAGGGCTTCTCCTCCGACTCGTCGCTGCTGTACCACCGCCACATCCCGTCGGCCATCGTCGACGCGACCGTGTGGGAACTGCGCGACCAGACCACCACCCCGAACCACCCGCTCAAGCCGCGGCACCTCAAGCTGCACGACCTCTTCCCGGAGGAGTCGTGGGCCGAGACCGACGTGGTCACCGGGCGCCGGCTCATCCTCGGCAACGCCGACGTGCGCATCTCGTACGTGGTGTCCGCCAAGGAGTCGCCGCTGTACCGCAACTCGCTCGGTGACGAGATGGTCTACGTCGAGTCCGGCGAGGCGATCGTCGAGACCGTGTTCGGCGCGCTGCACGCCCGCCAGGGCGACTACGTCCTGATTCCGATGTCGACCACCCACCGCTGGGTACCGCAGGGTTCGGAGCCGTTGCGCGCGTACGCAATCGAGGCGAACAGCCACATCGTTCCGCCCAAGCGCTACCTGTCGAAGTTCGGCCAGTTCCTCGAGCACGCGCCGTTCTGCGAGCGCGACCTGCACGGCCCCGCCGAACCGCTCGTGGCCGAGGGCACCGACGTCGAGGTGCTGGTCAAGCACCGCGCCGGCGGAGAGATCGTCGGCACCCGGATGGTGTACCCGAACCACCCGTTCGACGTTGTCGGCTGGGACGGCTGCCTGTACCCGTACACCTTCAACATTTCCGACTACGAGCCCATCACGGGCCGCGTGCACCAGCCGCCGCCGGCGCACCAGGCGTTCGAGGGCAACAACTTCGTCATCTGCAACTTCGTGCCCCGCAAGGTCGACTACCACCCGCTGTCGATCCCGGTGCCGTACTACCACTCGAACGTGGACTCCGACGAGATCATGTTCTACTGCGGCGGCGACTACGAGGCCCGCAAGGGCTCGGGCATCGGCCAGGGCTCGATCTCGGTCCACCCCGGTGGTCACGCGCACGGCCCACAGCCGGGAGCGTACGAGCGCAGCATCGGCGTCGAGTTCTTCGACGAGCTGGCCGTCATGGTCGACACCTTCCGCCCGCTCGAGCTCGGTGAGGGCGCGCTGGCGTGCGAGGACGAGGCCTACCCGTGGTCCTGGTCCGGGCGGGGGCCGAACAAGTGACCATCTCGCCGCTGCTGACGGGTCTGTGCGACGACGCGGCGCTGTTTCCCCCGGGGAACGCGCCGATGGACGCCGCGGTGCCCGCGCACCTCGCCCACGAGCGCAGTGACCATGCGGCGCTCGTCGGCCCGTTCGTGTTCCCCGCGCCGCGTCTCGGTGAGCTGCCCGCCATCGTCGCGGAGCAGGACGGCGAGCTCGAACTGAGCCTGACCGTGCCGGCCGGCACCGCGGCCGTCCCGGCGGCGCTCGAGCAGCTGCGCTCCATCGACGGCGCGAAGCTCGTCGCGATGGAGATCGGCGTTCCCGAGGGGCAGACGGTGGAGGAGCTGTTCGCCGCCCTCGGTGAGATCGCCTCGGCCGCACCGGGTGTCGACATCTTCGTCGAGGTCCCGCGCGACGACCGGCGTCCCGAGATCCTCGCCCGACTGGCCGGAACGGCGTACGCGGCGAAGTTCCGTACCGGTGGCATCGTCGCCGCCGCGTACCCGGACGAGGCCGAACTGGCCGCCGCGATCCACACTGTGGTCGGCGCGGGTGTGCGGTTCAAGGCGACCGCCGGCCTGCACCATGCGGTGCGGAACACGGACCCGGACACGGGATTCGAACAGCACGGCTTCCTCAACGTCATGCTTGCCGCCCACCGGGCAGCGAGCGGCGCGAGCGTCGACGAGATCGTCACGACGCTGGCGGATCGTGACGGGAAGCATCTGGCAGCCGAACTGGACGGGCTGTCGGCCGAGGCGGTGGACGCGCTGCGCGCGAACTTCCTGTCCTTCGGCACCTGCAGCATCACCGACCCGCTGACCGAACTGGTCGGCCTCGGACTGGTGCCCTCAGCATCCACCGAACTCTCCGCGCCTACGGGTTCGGTGGATTTCAACTCGATCGACGAAGGACCCCGCGCATGACCGTCATCTCGATTCCTGCCGATTCCCTGTTCGGTATCGACAACCTGCCCTACGGCGTGTTCTCGACGTCCGACGCGGGCCCGCGGGTCGGCGTGCGCGTCGGCGACAGCGTCGTCGATCTCGCGAAGGTGCTCGGCGACGACATCTTCGCCCAGCCGACGCTCAACGCGTTCATGGCCGAGGGCCGTGACCGTTGGATCGAGGTTCGCGCGCAGATCACCGAACTGGTCTCCGGCGAGATCGCCGACGACGCGGTGTTCTCCGTCGACGACGTCACGATGCACCTGCCGATCGCGGTCGCGGACTACGTCGACTTCTACGCGTCGGAGAACCACGCCACCAACCTCGGCCGGCTGTTCCGTCCGGATTCGGCTGCGCTGATGCCGAACTGGAAGCACCTGCCGGTCGGCTACCACGGTCGCTCGAGCACCGTGGTGGTGTCGGGCACCGACATCGTCCGGCCGTGCGGACAGCGCAAGGCGCCGGCCGACGCGGCCCCCACGTTCGGTCCGTCGACCCGTCTCGACATCGAGGCCGAGATGGGCTTCATCGTCGGCGTGGGTTCGCCGATGGGTTCCTCGATCACCCCGGACCAGTTCGCCGAGCACTGCTTCGGCGCCGTGATCCTCAACGACTGGTCGGCCCGCGACATCCAGGCGTGGGAGTACGTCCCGCTGGGCCCGAACCTCGGCAAGAGCTTCGCGACGTCCATCTCCGCGTGGGTCGTTCCGCTGCTGGCGCTCGAGGCGGCCCGCGTCGACACCCCGGTGCAGGATCCGACCCCGCTGCCGTACCTGCAGGGCGAGGAGAAGTGGGGCCTGGACATCGATCTCGCGGTCGAGTGGAACGGCGACATCGTCTCCCGTCCGCCCTACGCGCAGATGTACTGGTCGCCGGCGCAGATGCTGGCGCACACCACCGTCAACGGTGCGGCGGCCAGCACGGGTGACCTGTTCGGTTCCGGCACCATCTCGGGTCCGGAGAAGGCTCAACGAGGTGCCTTCATCGAACTGACCTGGGGTGGAGCCGAACCCGTCGAGGTCGCCGGCGAGCAGCGCACGTTCATCCAGGACGGCGACGAGGTCTCGATCTCCGCGACCGCGCCCGGCGCGAACGGCGGACGCATCGGCTTCGGCGAGGTCCGCGGCCGCATCCTGCCCGCCACCGGTGATGTCCGATGAGCAAGGTCTTCGCGACCGCGGCGGACGCCGTCGCGGACATCGCCGACGGGTCGTCGCTGGCGGTCGGTGGTTTCGGGTTGTGCGGGATCCCGACCGAGTTGATCGGTGCGTTGGCGGCGCGGGGTGTGTCGGGTCTCGAGGTGTTCTCGAACAACTGTGGTGTCGACGAGTGGGGTCTGGGGATCTTGTTGTCGGCCGGGCAGATCCGTCGGGTGACGGCGTCGTATGTGGGTGAGAACAAGGAGTTCGCGCGGCAGTACCTGTCGGGTGAGCTCGAGGTGGAGCTGACCCCGCAGGGCACGTTGGCGGAGCGGATGCGGGCGGGTGGTGCGGGTATCCCGGCGTTCTACACGCCGGCCGGTGTCGGCACCCCGGTGTCGGAGGGTGGTCTGCCGT
>NZ_RKLP01000014.1 GCF_004011865.1 Prescottella agglutinans
GTGCGGGCATTACGGTGGGACACGAGAACCTCCGAGCGGATGTGGGCCTTAGACAAGCCACACCCCACTCGGAGGTTCTCTTCACATCAAGCCGACACGCCCGCTACCAACGTCCTGGCCGGGTACACCTAGGGCGTGTCTCCCAACTGGGCAAGGTTCAGGTGGGTTTCTTGAGGCGTGTCGCGGTTTCAGTTGCTCTCGGATGCCCCAGACAGGTGCACAGACCGGGCCCGTCTGCGACCGCAGACGGCGACCCCATCGGGACGGGGCGATGCAACGGAGGTCGGGAATGGCCGCGCCGTACCATCGCAGTGAGCGCGAAGCGCCAGGCCGAGATTCCGGCACCGGTGTGAGGGAGGGGCCAGGATGTTCGGTTGGAAGAAGAAGCGCAACGATTCGAAGATGACGCTCGACGATGTGATGTCGAAGCTCAGGCCTGACCTGAGTCGGGAATCGCTCGGAGTCGGGCCCGACTTCCCGGGCGTCGCCCCGAACCCGCTCATGAGCAGTGATGCACGCAAGCGCAATGCCGAACTGCGTACGGGGGCGCTTGCGCTCGGCGTTCTCGTCGACTGGCGGGAGGTCAACAGCAATCCACGCGTGGTCCTGATGCTCGACGTGGAGACCGCCGATGGCATCTCGTTCCGCGGTATCGCAGACGAAAGCCTCACGATCACCCAGCTCACCGGACTCGCCCCAGGACAGATGTTGCCCGTGCGCTACCGGCCGGCCGTCATGGACCACTATGTCGCCCTTGCCCGGGACGCGGACCCCGCCCACGTGCAGCAGCTCTCTGACGAGATCGCGAGCCGCAAGCGGACCTGACCCGAAGCCATTGGCCGGATCCCCAGGATGTGTCTGGCGAAGGTTGAGCGTTCTGGCTGGAACGCTGGTCCCGTGTCGCGTTTTCAGTTGCTCTCGGATGCCCAGTGGTCGTTGATCGCGGGGATGCTCCCGAGGCCGACGGGACGTCCGGGCAGGAAGTTCTCGGATGCGCGGTTGATGGTCGAGGGGATCATCTACCGCTATCGGTGCGGGATCGCGTGGCGTGATCTTCCCGAGTCGTTCGGGCCGTGGCAGACAGTGTGGACGTGGCATCACCGGATGGCTGTCGAGGGCACCTGGGACAAGGTGCTGGCGACGCTCACCGCGCAGGCGGACGCGGAGGGGCTGATCGATTGGTCGCTGTCGGTGGACTCGACGATCACTCGCGCGCATCAGCATGCGACGAACACGATCCGCCCCACAGGGGGATGGGGCGAACTACACGAATCCAGCGGTCGAGCCGCCTGATCACGGGATCGGCCGCTCGCGGGGTGGGTTGTCGACGAAGATCCATCAGCTCGTCGATGGCAACGGGCTGCCTCTGGTCACGCTGATCACTCCCGGCCAGGCCGGGGATTCTCCGATGCTGTTGCAGCTTCTGGAGCAGTTGCGCGTCGGACGGCAGATCGGGCGACCGCGCACGAGACCGGATGCGGTCCGCGGAGACAAGGCGTACTCGTCCCGCGCGATCCGGAAGCATCTGCGCGAGCGTGGTATCAAGGCCGTCATCCCTGAACCCAGAGACCAGCAGGGGCACCGCAAACGTCGCGGCTCACGCGGCGGCAGGCCTGTCGGGCTCGACGCCGCCGATTACAAGAACCGCAACGTGATCGAACGCCGGTTCTGCCAGACCAAGCAATGGCGAGGCCTCGCCACCCGCTACGACAAGCACGCGATCGTCTACCGAGCTGCCGTCCTCATCCACGCCGCAATCGCCTGGACCCACGCTTTGTCAGACATGCCCTAGCGGCGGACACTCTCGAGCGCGCCGACAATCGCCGCGGGGTCACCGGCGGGCAGCAACGGCAACCGGACGTTCGCGCTCGATATCCGGCCCTGGGCATGAAGAACGGCCTTGATGACGGTGGGGTTGGGCTCGGACATGAGCGCGCACGCAGGCCCCACGAGACCGTTGCCCAGAGTCCGTGCGTCGACGGATCTTCCGCTGCGCCACAGACGGAACAGTTCGACGAAGTCGCGAGCGCACACGTTCGCCGTCGCCAGGATCGCGCCCGATGCACCCATCGCCAGTAGCGGCGAGACCAGCGTGTCCTCCCCCGCGAGGACCGCGAACGAGTCCATGGAGGCAGTCTCCGCGAGCAGCATCGCGGTGTCGGTGTCGACCGCGCCGGCGGCCTGCTTGATCCCGACGATATGCGGGTGCTCCGCGAGTCGGACGATGGACTCCCAACCCAGTTCTCGGCCGGTGCGATACGGAACGTTGTAGAGAATCAACGGCAACCGGCTGCGATCGGCGAGGTACTCGAAGTGCGACACGACTCCGGCCTCGGACGGGCGGGTGTAGTACGGCACGACGACCAGGACGCCCGCGACGTGGCCGTTCTCGCCCAGTTCCTCGACGGCGCGCACGGTGCCGGCCGTGTCGTTGGATCCGGCCCCGACCACGAGCGGGACGCCGTGCTCGCGGCACACCCTCCCGCAGATCTCCAGGACGTCACGGCGTTCCTCGGGGCCCAGCGCGGACGGCTCCGCAGTGGTCCCCAGCGCGACGATCCCGGCCGCACCCTCCTCGATCACGCTGTGCGCGAGTCGTTCCAGATCGGCCACCGCGACCTCGCCGTCGTCGGTGAACGGTGTCACGAGTGGGACGTAGATTCCTGCTGGTCGGAAGGTCATGCACCAAGCCTCACCGACCGCAGGATCAAGATCCAGTTACGGTTTCCGATTCCAAACGTAAGCTGATCTGATGCTCGACATTCGCAGGCTCAGGCTTCTTCGCGAGCTCGCGCACCGCGGGACCATCGCGGCGGTCGCGGAGGCGCTCTCGTACACGCCCTCGGCGGTGTCGCAACAACTGGCGGCACTCGAGCGTGAGGCCGGTCGGCCGCTGTTGACACGGACGGGACGTCGAGTAAGCCTCACCCCGGCGGGCGCGGTTCTGGTCGAGCACACCGAGGCGATTCTCGCTGACCTCGAGCGGGCCGAATCCGCACTCGCCGCGAGCGACGCCGGGCTGTCTGGATCGGTTCGGCTGGGGGCGTTCCCCACCGCCCTCCAGGCGCTGGTGTTGCCAGCGCTCCTCGAAATCGGTCGCGCCGAACCGGAGTTGGAGGTGACCGTGACCGAGGCCGATCCGGCCGATGCACCGGACCGGCTGCGGGGCGGCCGGTTGGACCTCGCGCTGGTCCACGAATACGACAACGTCCCCACCGCCGTGGGATCCGGCATCGAACTCGAACCACTGCTCGACGAGATCGTCTACCTGGCCTCCGCCGCGACGCCTGACTCTCCCGGCGTCGCCGGCATCCGCGACCACTCCGGGAGTCGCTGGATCCTCGGTAACCCCGGAACCCTCTGCCACACCATGGCGGTTCGCACCTGCCAGTCCCAGGGGTTCGAACCACGCGTCACCCATCAGGTCGACGACTTCGCTACCGTCCTCCGACTCGTCGCCGCCGGCGCCGGTGTGGCGCTGGTTCCGCAGCTGGGGGCGATCGATTCCCCTGCAGGGGTGGTGCTCACGCCTCTGCCGATCGGTAGGCGTACCCGGATCGCCTACCGCCGTGGCAACCGATCCCAGCCGGCATTCGCCGCGGTGACTGACGAACTGCATCGCGCGGCCCGCCACCTTCACGTCACGGCCCACGGCAGCTGACCGCTGTCGCACAACGCCGCCACGACTGTCGAGATGCAGCGCAGATTAGCGAGACACGCCCCGCTACTTTGACGGGCCTCGGGCGAGTCGCCGAAGTTCGTCAAAGTTTGTCGCTCTTGGCGGCATGCTTGGCGCGAAGGGCCTCGAGTTGGGCAGACTTGGCCGCGGCCCTGCGTTCGCGGGTGGCGGCGGTACGACGCGGAGCCGGTGCCGGGACTGGAGGTCGGCGGGGAATGCCCGGGCGACGCGCCGCGGGCCGCGGAGGCGCGGGGGCTTCGGCGGTGCGCACCGCGTCGGCCAGCAAGATGAACGGGACGGTGAAGACCAAGAAGAAGATTCGGTACTCACCGCTGTGGAAGAACACGGCCAGGTAGATGCCGTAGCTCAGGAACGCGGTGCCGATGAGACCGTTGAAAACGTGGCGGCCGGGGTGCAGTCCGGAGGCCACCAGCGCAAAAACGATCAAGACGATTCCGCTGACGAACAGCATCGTCACATAGAAGCCGAACACGTATTTCCCCCGTCACGAGCAGATCGAACGATGATCAACCTAGATCACCGGCGCCGCGTTCGAGCAGCACTTTCAGGCAAAGACCAGGTCAACGGCGTCGAGGGTCGGCTGCGGTCTAGCTGAACTACCGTCGCGCTTCGCTAATCTTCGCTGCATCTCGACAACACGACCGCGCGCAGCCTACGGGCGCGGCAGCGCGTCACCCATGCCACAACCATCGGCCTTCGGGAATTCCCACTGTTCCGTCCCGCCCGGATTCGGGGCGTCGGGCGCTGCGTGTCGACACACTCGCGGCGGCTATCAACCCAGGTGGCGTTCCAAGCTCTCCACCAGAGGCCGATACGCAACCTTCTTGGCGAAATCCAGGGGGCTTTGCCCATTCTTCTCGTTCTTGTACCGAGGATCCGCACCGTGATTCAGGTACATTTCGACCAGTTGCACATCCTCCGGTTCCTTGACGTGGAAGACGGCGTACCACAGTGGCTGTCCCCCGTAGCGATCCGAAATCGCCAGGTCCGCCCCGTGCCGAAGCAGCAGTTCCGCGATTCTCACTTTGTTTTCGATACGCGTCCAGGTAATCGGCTGACGCTCCGGAAGCAGGTGCAGGGCCGTCCGTCCTTCGATGTTCTGAAGATTCGGATCTGCTCCATGATCCAAAAGCAGTTCGATCGATTCTGTGCGCTCCATTTCCACTGCCAGCATCAGCGGAGTGTGCAGCATGCCCTTCTCGACCTCGTCGACATCCCACCCATGCCCGACCAGCAATTCCTTCAGCTGCGACGGATCTTCCTTCATTGCCGATCTGTGGAGGCGGTACTCGTCCTGCTGCACGGCCTTCGCCGCGCGGCGCTTCCAGAAGGTCTTCACCGCGACAGCTAACCACTGTTGCGCAGCGCCGTCGCGAGCCCGTTCATGGTCAGCTGGATACCGCGGCGGACGCCGTCGGAGTCGTCGCCGGCACGGTAGCGGCGCAGCAACTCCACCTGCAGGTGGTTGAGCGGCTCGAGATACGGGAAGCGGTTGTGCACCGACCGGTCGAGCGCCGGGTTGTCCCAGAGCAGGTTGTCGTGTCCGGTGATGGCCCGGTACATCGCGAGGGTGCGGGCGTGCTCGGCGGCGATCTTGCCGAACACCTCCTCCCGCAGCGCGTCGTCGGGCACCAGTTCGGAATACCGTGCGGCCAAGCCCATGTCGGACTTCGACATCACCTGAGCCATGTTCGACAGCACGGTCCGGAAGAACGGCCACCGCTCGTACAGCCCGGACAGCGCCGCGAGTCGTTCGGTATCGCCGCCGACCCACTGCTCGAACGCGGTTCCGGTGCCGTACCAGCCGGGCAGCATCACCCGGGACTGGCTCCACGACAGCACCCACGGGATGGCCCGCAGATCGGAGATCGACTCGGTCGGCTTGCGCGACGCCGGACGGCTCCCGATGTTCAGGGCCCCGATCTCCGCGACCGGGGTCGACGCCTTGAAGTACTCGACGAATCCCGGTGTGTCGTGCACCAGGTCGGCATACGCGACGCGCGCCAGTTCGGCGAGTTCGTCGAGGATCGCGTAGGCCGGTGCGGCATCGTCGCCGAGTCCCTCCACGTCGAGCAGCGTCGATTCCAGCGTCGCGGAGACGAGTGCCTCGAGGTTGCGTCGCGCGAGGCGCGGTTCGGCGTACTTCGCCGCGATGATCTCGCCCTGCTCGGTGATCCGCAGCGATCCCTCGACCGCGCCGGGCGGCTGGGCGAGGATGGCGTCGTAGCTGGGACCGCCGCCACGGCCGACCGTCCCGCCTCGGCCGTGGAAGAGCCGCAGCCGGATTCCCGCCTTGCGGGCCGCACGAACCAGGTCGAGTTCCGCGCGGTAGAGCGCCCAGTTGGCGGCAAGGTATCCGCCGTCCTTGTTGGAATCGGAGTACCCGAGCATCACTTCCTGGCTGTCGCCGCGGTTCGCGACGAGCGTGCGGTAGATCGGCACTTCCAGGGTGGCTGTGAGGGTTTCCGCGCCGTGCCGAAGGTCGTCGATCGTCTCGAACAGCGGCACGATGCCCACCGGACAGCGCGGACCGCCCTCCCCGTCCGGGTCGAACAACCCCACCTCGGCGAGCAGGATCGCGGCCTCGAGCATGTCGCTGACCGAGTCACACATGCTGATGACGTAGTTCGGTACGGCCTCGGGACCGATCCGCCGCACCGCGTCCGCCGCCGCGTTCAGGATGCCGAGTTCCTTCGTGGTCAGCTCGCTGAACTCGGCGTGCGGGCCCGCCAGGGGTCGGCGGGTCGCGAGTTCACCGGCGAGCAACCGGATCCGCTCGTCCTCCGGCAGCGAACGGTAGTCGGGGTGCACGCCCGCCCATGCGAACAGTTCCGCGACCACCGTCTCGTGGACCTCCGAGTTCTGCCGCATGTCGAGACCGCACAGGTGGAACCCGAACACCTCCACCGAGTTTCGCAGCCGGGCCAGCCGATCGTCGGCGACGGCTCCGTCCCCGTGGCCGCGCAGCGACACGTCGATGGTCGTCAGGTCCGCGAGCAGGCCGGCCGGTGCGTCGTATCCGGGCAGGTCGCCGTCGAGGGCGTGCGCGGCGGGGTGTCCGAGGATGCGGGCGGCGGTGGCCGTGAGCCGGACCCGCAGCCCGCGGATCGCCCGGCGGTAGGGTTCGTCGGCACGGAACGCCGACTCGTCCCCGGATTCGTCGGCGAGTGCGTCGAGTTCCGGTGTCACCGTGACCAGTCGCGCCGACATCGACAGTTCCCGCTCGAGCACCTCCAGTTCGGCCAGGTGGTGTTCGATCGCCGTCTCGGCCGCGCGGTGCGTCGCCCGCCCCACCACGTCGGCGGTGACGAACGGGTTGCCGTCGCGGTCCCCGCCGATCCACGACCCCGGGCGCAGCATCGGCTCGGCGAGGACGCCGGTGCCCGGCCAGCGCGACCGGAGCGCGTCGCGCAGGTCGGCATTGATCTGCGGCACGACCGCGAACAGCGAGGCGTCGTAGTAGCGGAGCCCCACCTCGATCTCGTCCTGGATCCGCAAGCGCGACAGCCGGATCAGCGCCGTCTGCCACAGCGTCAGGATCTGCCGCCGCAACTGGACGTCGACCGCCGCCACCTCGGCCGGGTCGCCCGACACCCATTCGCGACACCGCATCAACTCCATGATCCGGTGCTGGGTCTCGAACACCGTCCGGCGCCGGGTTTCGGTGGGGTGCGCGGTGATGACCGGCGCCACCAGTGCGCCCGTGAGCGCGCGGGCGGCGGATACCGGGTCCACTTCGGCCGCATCGAGTTTCGCGTACGTGGCGGCCAGACTGCTGTCCTGCGGCGGCTCCCCCGCCCGGACGTGGATCTCGCGTCGGCGCTCGCGGTGGATGTCCTCGGCGACGTTTGCGAGCAACGCGAAATGGCTGAACGCGCGGATCACCGGGATCGCGTCAGCGGTGTCGATCCGCGCGAACAGCTCCGCCAACTGCGCCCGATCGATCTCGGACCTGCGGACCCGGAACGACTCGACGCGCGCCCGTTCGACGAGCCCGAAGATGTCGTCACCGGACTGCTCGCGCACGATCTCGCCCAGGATCCCGCCGAGCAGGCGGATGTCCTCGCGCAGCGGTTCCGTCGCCGCGCGCGACGCGGTCGAGGACGTGGACTCGGCGGAAGGCGACGACTCAGGGATCCCGGTCATGACCCGATTATCGACCGGCGACCCGTCGGCCGCAGGGCAACGCGGCGGGCGGTCAGCCCTTCCAGATCACCTTGGACGGCTTCAAGCGGACGATGACCCGCGGGGTGTCCGGGGTGTCGTGCTCCCACCGCTCGGCGCCGGTGTACTTGTTCGCCAGCTTGTGGATCAGCGAGCCGCCCGGATCGTCCGTGATGCTGGTGGTGCCCCGGATCTCGACATAGCTGTAGGGGGCGCTCGCCGGGTAGATCAGCACCGTGGCCCGCGGGTCGCGCAGCAGATTGTCGGTCTTGCGTCGTCCACGCACCGTGGAGATCAGCACCTCGTCGCCGTCACGCTCGAGCCAGACGACGGACAACTGGGGCTGCCCGTCCGGTTCGATGGTCGAGAGGGTGGCGAACTCGGGCGCGTCGATCAGTGCCGCCGCGGCGTCCGGGATCACGGTGGAACTCTGGTATCCCGCCATCGTCAGCCGAACTTGATCTCGAGCCCGATCCCGATGATCGCGATCAACCAGATCGCGGCGGTGAAGACCGTCAGCCGGTCGAGGTTCTTCTCGACCACACTCGACCCCGCCAGGCTGGACTGGACACCACCACCGAAGAGACTGGACAGACCGCCGCCCTTGCCGCGATGGAGCAGGATCAGCAGGACGAGCAGCAGACTGGTGATCACCAGCAGGATGTCCAGGAACAGTGCCATTTCGGTATTCGCTGCCCTTCACGCACGACGGATTCGGCCACTAGCGCGCCCAGCTTACCTGCAACCTGGTCGATTGGTCGCAATCCCGCCGACGCGGCGGTGCACGAGCGAGTCACATCGCCCAGACGAATGCCGTGGTGGCGGCACCGATCCCCGCCAGTGCCGCGAGCCCCCAGGCACGCACACCCCCACGGAAGCAGCCCGCGGCGACCGCGACCACGAAGGCGAAGGCGGACGTCGCCGCGACGCGCCCCCACACGCGCGCCTCGCCGGCGCGCGCGACACTGGTCGACGACGGCACCTCACCGAAGAAGCTCGCCTCGGAGATCAGCACGACGTAGACGGTCCAGGCCGGCACGACGAAAAGTCCGACGATCCCGACCCACCACGCCAGGGCGGAGAGAAGCCGCAACCGGTCCATGTCCCCCCGTTCTCGCCTGTCACGTTCCGTGTCATCACATCATTCGGTGCCGTCCGGTGTCGCCTGAGTCCCGTGGCCTCGACCGCCCGGCGAGTAGCACCCTTCATGATCCGGACCACATTTCCTCCCACTCGGTGAGACGACTCACTTATGTGGCACAACGTGCCGCACTACCTTCCGAGCAGTCCGACTGCATCCCTGTGAGGAAGGCCACAATTATGACCAAGCGCCACACAGCCCTGCGCCGTACCACCCGCACCGCCCTGACCCTGGCGGTCTCCGGATCGTTCCTGTTCGCGGGAACCACTGCCGCCACAGCGGCGGGCTCCCTCGACTTCGCCCCGTTCGGCTCCGCCGGATTCGGGTCGAGCGCCCCGACCGTCGAGACGCCGCGCCTCGCGTCGGTCGACAACTTCCGAGACGTCGCGGGCCCCGGCTACACCAACACCCTCGGACTGCGCCTGAACACCGGCGTCTTCTACCGGGCAAATGCGATCACGCCGACCGACGCAGACCTCGCGACGCTCGGATCGCTGGGGCTGTCCGCCATCTACGACCTGCGCACAAACGAGGAAGTCGCCCAGAAGCCCGACCGGCCCGTCGACGGCGCCGAGTACGTCCGCATCCCGATCCTGTCCGGCGACCTGGCCGCCGGCGTCGCGAAGCTGAAGACCCCCGACGACGCCCGGCGCTTCATGCAGGACATGAACCGCTCGTTCGTCACCGATCCCGCGGCCCGCGCCGGGTTCGCACAACTGCTCACCGACCTCGCGGACACGTCCGGCCCGCAGCTCTACCACTGCACCGCCGGTAAGGACCGCACCGGCTGGACGTCGGCGCTGCTCCTCGGGATCGCCGGGGCGTCACGGGAGACGGTCATGGACGACTACCTGCTCACCAACGAGTACTCGGCCGCCTCGATCGAGCGGAGCTACCAGGGCATCGCGGCAACGCAGGGCCAGGCCGTCGCCGACGTCTACCGGCCGCTCCTCGGCGTCGACGCCAGCTACCTGCAGGCCGGCCTCGACGAGCTGAAGGCGCAGTACGGCACCGTCGAGAACTACCTCCGCACCGGCCTGGGCCTGTCCCAGACCACCATCGGCAAGCTCGCGCTGAAGCTGCTCGGCTGACCCCGTAGAGGAGAGATTGCATTGCGCCATCACACATTTCGCCTGCGCCGTTCGACCGCAGCCGCGCTCGGTCTCACCGGCGCCCTGCTCGTGACCACCCCCACCGTCGCGGCCGCCACCCCGCTCGCACCGTTCGGGTCGGGCTCGGCCGCGTTCGGCTCGACCGCACCCGAGATCGCCGAGGCGCCGAGGCTGGCGTCCGTCGACAACTTCCGCGACATCGCCGGAACCGGCGACGGCTACGCCGGATTCGCCGGCCTGCACGTGAACCGCGGAGTGTTCTACCGTTCCAACGCCCTCACCCCGAATCCGGAGGATCTCGCGACGCTCGAGTCCCTCCGACTGACCGCGGTGTACGACCTGCGCTCCGACGGTGAGATCGCGGCCAAGGCCGACATCCTCCCCGCGGGGACGGCGTACCGGAACATCCCGGTTCTGGACGAGAACCCGGGTACCGACTACTCGTTCCTCGACACGCCGGAAAAGTCCCTCGCGTACCTCCAGGACGCCTACCGGTCGATGGTGAACGACGCCACCCCGCGCGCGGGGTTCGGTCGACTACTCACCGCGCTCGCCGACACTCCGGGCCCACAGTTGTTCCATTGCACTGCGGGCAAGGACCGGACCGGCTGGACGACGGCGCTGCTCCTCGGGATCGCCGGGGTGCCGCGCGAGACCGTCACGGCCGACTACCTGTTGTCGAACGAGTACTCGGCCGCGTCGATCGCGGCGAGCCTGGCCTACATCTCGGCAGCGAAGGGCCCCGAGGCGGCCGCCGCCGTCGAACCGTTGATCACGGTGGACCGCAGCTATCTCGACGCCGCGTTCGCCGAGGTGGACCGCAACTACGGCTCGCTCGAGCGCTACCTGACCGACGGTCTCGGCCTCTCGCCGAACACCGTCACGAAGCTGCGGCTGAAGCTTCTCGGCTGATCGGCACCGACGAAAAACGCGGGGCGCGTGACCTTTCCGGTCACGCGCCCCGCGTTCGTCCTTGTGCTACCGGATCACGGCAGCGGCCCGCCGGCCGCGATGGCCGCCAGGGTCGAGAACTCGTCCGCCTTGAGCGAGGCTCCGCCGACGAGGCCGCCGTCGACGTCGGGCTGGGCAACCAGCTCGCCGACGTTCTTGGCGTTGACCGATCCGCCGTAGAGCACCCGCACGGCGGCTGCGATCTCCGGCGAGGCCAGCTCGGCCAGGGTGGCACGCACCGCGGCGCACACCTCCTGGGCGTCGGCGGCCGAGGCCACCTTGCCCGTGCCGATGGCCCACACGGGCTCGTAGGCGACGACGATCTTGGAGATCTCGTCGGCCGACAGACCCGCCAGCGAACCGCGCAGCTGCGCGACGTTGTACGCCACGTGCTCGCCGGCCTCGCGGATGTTCAAGCCCTCACCGATGCAGACGATCGGGGTGATCCCGTTCGCCAGCGCCGCCTTGGTCTTGGCAAGCACCGTCTCGTCGGACTCGCCGTGCAGCGTGCGCCGCTCGGAGTGACCGACCACGACGAAAGTGCAGCCCAGCTTGGCCAGCATCGAGCCGCTGATCTCGCCGGTGTACGCACCCGACGCGTGGGCGGACACGTCCTGCGCACCATAGGTGAGCAGAAGCTTGTCGCCCTCGACCAGCGTCTGCACGCTGCGGATGTCGGTGAACGGCGGGATCACCGTCACGTCGACCTTCTCGAAGTACTTCGCGGGCAGCGAGAACGCGATCTTCTGCACCAGAGCGATGGCCTCGAGGTGGTTGAGGTTCATCTTCCAGTTGCCCGCGATCAGAGGCTTACGTGCCATGCCTCAGTCCTCCAGCGCCGCGATGCCGGGAAGCGTCTTGCCCTCGAGGTATTCGAGGGAGGCGCCACCACCGGTCGAGATGTGCGAGAAGCCATCCTCCGGCAGACCGAGCTGACGCACAGCCGCCGCGGAGTCGCCGCCGCCGACGACGCTGAACGCGCCCTTGCCGGTGGCCTCGATGATCGCCTCGGCGACACCCTTGGTGCCCGCCGAGAACTTCGCGAACTCGAACACGCCCATCGGGCCGTTCCAGAACACCGTCTTGGCACCCGAGAGGATCGCCGCGAAGCGCTCCACCGACTGCGGTCCGATGTCCAGGCCCATCCAGCCGTCCGGAATCTCCATGACGGAGACCGTCTTCGACTCGGCGTCCGCCGAGAACGAGTCGGCGATCACCACGTCCTGCGGGATGTGGATGACGTCCGCGTAGCGCTCGAGCAGCTCCTTGCAGGTGCCGATCATCTCTTCCTGGCACAGCGAGTTGCCGACCGAGATGCCCTGCGCCGCAAGGAAGGTGTAGTACATGCCGCCACCGATGACGAGGGTGTCGACCTTGGGGGCCAACGCCTCGATCACGGCGAGCTTGTCCGACACCTTGGAGCCGCCGAGCACGACCGCGTACGGGCGCTCGGAGTCCTGCGTCAGCTTCTGCAGGACCTCGACCTCGGCCGCGACCAGGTTGCCCGCGTAGTGCGGGAGCAGCTTGGCGATGTCGTAGACCGACGCCTGCTTGCGGTGCACGACACCGAAACCGTCGGAGACGAACGCACCCTCACCGTCGACCAGGTCGACGAGCGCCTTGGCGAGAGCCTCGCGCTCGGCGTCGTCCTTGCTGGTCTCGCGCGGATCGAAGCGGATGTTCTCCAGCAGGAGGACATCGCCGTCCGTGAGGCCCTCGGAACGCGCGAGCGCGTCCTGACCGACGACGTCGCCGGCGAGCTGGACGTTGCGGCCCAGCACCTCACCGAGCTTCGCGGCGACCGGGGCCAACGACAGCGCGGCGTCGAACTCGCCCTTGGGGCGGCCGAGGTGCGCCATCACGATGACCTTGGCGCCTGCCTCGGCCAGCGCCGAGATGGTCGGCGCGGACGCGATGATGCGACCGGGATCGGTGATCGTGTCGCCGTCCAGCGGGACGTTGAGGTCGGAGCGCACCAGCACGGTGCGGCCCTCGACCCCCTCGTCCAGCAGGTCCTTCAGCGTCTTGACAGCCACGGCGTCAGAGGGACTTCGCGACGAGGCCGATGAGGTCCGCGAGGCGGTTCGAGTAGCCCCACTCGTTGTCGTACCAGGAGACGATCTTGACCTGGTCGTCGATGACCTTGGTCAGGCCGGCGTCGAAGATCGAGGAGTGCGGGTCGGTGACGATGTCCGCCGACACGATGGGAGCCTCGGTGTACTTCAGGATGCCCTTCAGCGGACCCTCGGCGGCAGCCTTCATCGCGGCGTTGATCTGCTCGGCGGTGGCCGGCTTCGCGAGGTTGACGGTGAGGTCGGTGACCGAGCCCGTGGGGATCGGCACGCGCAGCGCGTAGCCGTCCAGCTTGCCCAGCAGCTGCGGGAGGACCAGGCCGATGGCCTTGGCCGCACCGGTGCCGGTCGGGACGATGTTCAGCGCGGCAGCGCGGGCGCGACGCAGGTCGCTGTGCGGGCCGTCCTGCAGGTTCTGGTCCTGCGTGTACGCGTGGATCGTCGTCATCAGACCCTTGACGATGCCGAACTCGTCGTCCAGGACCTTGGCGATCGGGCCGAGGCAGTTGGTGGTGCAGGACGCGTTGGAGATGATGTCCTGGCTGCCGTCGTACTTGTCGTCGTTGACGCCCATGACGATCGTGATGTCCTCGCCCTTGGCGGGCGCGGAGATGATGACCTTCTTGGCGCCGGCCTCGAGGTGGCCCTTGGCCTTCTCGGCGTCCGTGAAGATGCCCGTGGACTCGACGACAACGTCGACGCCCAGCTCGCCCCAGGGGAGCTCGTTCAGCGGGCCGCGGTGCGCGAGCGCCTTGATCTTGGTGTCACCGACGACGATGGTGTCGTCGCCCTCGAGCGAGACCTCGTGCGGCAGACGACCCAGGATCGAGTCGTACTTGAGCAGGTGAGCCAGCGTCGCGTTGTCCGTGAGGTCGTTGACCGCCACGATCTCGATGTCGGTGGTGCCGAGCGCCTTCTGCGCATCGACCGCCCTGAAGAAGTTACGTCCGATACGACCGAAGCCGTTGATGCCTACCCGGACCGTCACAGTTAGCTCCTTTGCCCATCTACTCTGGTGTGCCAGTTTTTCGCCCGCGCGAACCCCGCGAGCACGTTGATACCCACGCCGATCGAACCGAAACGCGGGATTCATCGGTCGATGTGTGTCCCACCCTAGTGCGCGCGCCCACACGGGCGCGCATCTGCCCCGGTCACCGGAAGCGGGGCACGTCCGACAAGTCGGTTTCCCGTTCGTTCCCCCTGCGTCAGGCCTCTTCGAGCAACTCCGGGGTGACCGCCGACTCGGTGTCGGGGATGCCCAGCTCCTTGGCCCGGCGATCGGCCATCGACAGCAGTCGGCGGATGCGTCCCGCCACCGCGTCCTTGGTCATCGGCGGATCCGCGAGCTGCCCGAGTTCCTCGAGCGACGCCTGCCGATGCTTGACCCTCAGGGTGCCGGCCGCCGCGAGATGGTCGGGCACGTCCTCGCCGAGGATCTCGAGCGCCCGCTCCACCCGCGCCGCCGCCGCGACCGCCGCCCGAGCCGAGCGCCGCAGGTTGGCGTCGTCGAAGTTGGCCAGACGGTTCGCCGTGGCGCGCACCTCGCGCCGCATGCGGCGCTCCTCCCACGTCAGACGCGTGTCCTGGGCGCCCATCCGGGTGAGCAGGGCGCCGATCGCCTCACCGTCGCGCACCACCACCCGGTCGGTGCCACGGACCTCGCGCGCCTTGGCGGTGATCCCCAGCCGGCGGGCGGCACCGACGAGCGCGAGCGCCGCCTCCGGGCCCGGGCAGCTGACCTCGAGCGCCGACGAGCGGCCGGGCTCGGTCAACGACCCGTGCGCCAGGAACGCACCCCGCCACGCCGCCTCGGCGTCGCCGACGCTGCCGCCGACGACCTGGGCGGGAAGCCCACGCACCGGCCGGCCGCGCATGTCGAGCAGCCCGGTGCGGCGGGCGAGCGCCTCGCCGTCCTTGGCGACCCGCACCACGTATCGCGACCCCTTGCGCAGGCCACCGGCGCTGAGCACGTGCACGTCCGAGTGGTAGCCGTACAGGTCGAGGATCTCGCCGCGCAACCGGCGCGCGATCGATCCCATGTCGACCTCGGCCTCCACGACGACGCGGCCGCCGACGATGTGCAGACCGCCCGCGAAACGCAGCAGCGACGACACCTCCGCCTTGCGGCAGCTGACCTGCGTGACCGCGAGCCTGCTGAGCTCGTCCTTGACCTCGGCTGTCATCGCCACGTGGCGCTCTCCCTTCCCCCGGCTGTCCGTTCGGCGGCCTGTTCGTTCACGTCGTGCACGTCCTCCCGGCGCGCACCGACGGGTGCCGGCGCGGAGAGCCGGTCCAGCACGGCGGCGAGCTTGCCCGCGTGATGCTTGTGGGTTCCGTCCTCCGCGACGTCCGCGTACACGACATCCGCACCCAGCTGCTGCGCAGCTCGGCACAGGTGATCGCGTTCCCGGCCCGCCGGAACCGACGCCGAATCGACGACGATGTGGTCCACGCGCAGGTCCGGCGCGTGCTGGCAGAGTACGTGCAGGTGACGCTCCGCGGAGAATCCGGCGGTCTCCCCCGGCTCAGGCGCGAGGTTCAGGATCAGCACCTTGCGGGCGGACGCCCGCCGCACCGCGTCGCGCAGTTCCGGGACCAGGACGTGCGGAATGACGCTCGAGAACCACGATCCCGGACCGAGCACGACGAGGTCGGCCACGTCGATCGCGTCGAGTGCCTCCGGGCACGCGGGCGGGTTGGCCGGGCGCAGCCGCACCCTTCGGACCTTCCCCGGCGTCGTGGCGACCGCGACCTGTCCGCGGATGCAGCGGCTGACCCGGGGATCGGTCTCGAGCCCGACGACGTCCGCCTCGATCTCGAGCGCGACCCGCGACATGGGCAGCACCCGCCCCTCGACCTCGAGGAGGCGACCGACGGTGTCGAGGGCGGCGACCGTGTCGCCGAGCACCTCGGTGAGTCCGGCCAGGATCAGGTTGCCGACCGAGTGGCCGGCGAGCGCGCCGGTGCCACCGAAGCGGTGTTGGACCGTGTCGGTCCACGTCTGCACGCGCGGCTCCCTCGCCGCGAGCGCGGCCAGCGCCATCCGCAGGTCACCCGGCGGGATCACACCGAGCTCGCCGCGCAGCCGACCCGAGGACCCGCCGTCGTCGGCGACGGTCACCACCGCGGTGACGTCCGAACTCAGTCGCCGGGCGGCGCTGAGCGTCGCGTACAGGCCGTGTCCACCGCCGAACGCGACGATCCGAGGCGCGCGGCCGTCCCCGCGCAGTCGATCGTCGCTCATTCGCGCCCCACATCGCGGTGCACGACGCGGACGGCGAGGCCGTCCTCCTTCCGCAGAAGTGCCGCGAGCGCCTCCGACATGGCCACGCTGCGATGCTTGCCGCCGGTACACCCGACCGCGATCGTCATGTAGCGCTTTCCCTCCCGGCGGTAGCCCGCCGTCGTCAGTTCCAGCAGGCGCAGGTACGTGTCGAGGTACTCCTCGGCCCCGTCCCGGGACAGGACGTAGTCCCGCACCGCCTCCTCCAGTCCGGTGTGTTCGCGCAGTTCCGGAATCCAGTGCGGATTCGGCAGGAACCGGACGTCGCACACCATGTCCGCGTCCATCGGCAGGCCGTGCTTGAACCCGAAGGACTGCACCGTCACCTGGATCTCGCCCCGACCCTCGCCGCCGAAGGCGGTCTCGATCTTCTCGCGCAGCTCGCGGACCGCGAGCGCCGACGTGTCGACGACGAGATCGGCCGCCGCCTTCGCGTGCGCCAACTTGACGCGCTCGGCGGCGATCCCCTCCGACAGCGTGCCTTCCTTGCTGTCGCTCTGCAGCGGATGGCTGCGGCGCACGTGCTCGAAACGGCGGATCAGCACCGAATCGTTCGCCTCGAGGTACAGCACCCGCATCTGCACGGGCATCCGCTCGAGCTCGTCGATCACGCGGGCGAGATCACCCGGGAAGGGTCGGCTGCGGACGTCGATCACCACGGCCAGCCGACGAATCGGCGGGTCGGATTCGACACCGAGGTCGACCATCCGCGTGATCAGTTCCGGCGGCAGGTTGTCGACGACGTACCAGCCGAGGTCCTCGAGGACCTTGGCCGCCGTGCTCAGCCCGGCCCCGGACAACCCCGTGACGAGCGCGACCTCCATGCCGCCCTCGCCACGTTCCTGCTGGTCGCTCACTGGAGTCTCTGTCCTGTTCGTTCCGATAAGTCGATGTCCGTCACATCATCCCCCACCGTCGCCGGTCCCGCAGTGACATCAGACCCCGCGTCCTGCTCTGCGTCGCCGCCACCGAGCGCATCGAGCACGGCCCGCGCGGTCGCGACACCGATGCCCGGCACCTCCGTGATCTCCTCGATCGTCGCGTCCCGCAGCCGCGCCACCGAACCGAAGTGCTTGACGAGCGCGGTTCGCCGCGTCTCGCCCAGACCGCGCACCGAATCGAGCGCGGACGCCGTCATCCGCCGCGACCGCTTGCTGCGGTGGAACGTGATCGCGAAGCGGTGCGCCTCGTCGCGGACCCGCTGCAGCAGGTAGAGCGACTCGCTGGTGCGGGGCAGGATGACCGGGTCCTCCTCCCCCGGCACCCACACCTCCTCGAGCCGCTTCGCCAGGCCGATGACGGCGACGTCGGTGATGCCGAGTTCGTCGAGCACCTCCGCGGCCGCCGCGACCTGCGGGGCGCCGCCGTCGACCACGAACAGGTTCGGCGGGTACGCGAACTTGCGGGGACGGCCGGTCGTCGGATCGAGGGCGGCCTCCGGCGCGAGATCGCCGCCGTCCCCGTCCACCCTTCCGGCCGCTCCGGCGTCCCGGTTGTGCCGCAGGAACCGTCGACGGGTGACCTCGGCGATGCTCGCGACGTCGTCGGAGCGGCCGTCTCCGGCAGCCTCCTTGATCGCGTAGTGCCGGTAGTCCGACTTGCGCGGCAACCCGTCCTCGAAGACGACCAGCGACGCCACGACGTCGGTGCCCTGCACGTGGCTGATGTCGACGCACTCGATCCGCAGCGGCGCCGAGTCGAGATCCAGCGCCTCCTGGATGCCCTGCAGCGCCGCCGACCGCGACGTGAAGTCGCCGGCCCGCTTCAGCTTGTGCTGCGCCAACGCCTCCTTCGCGTTCCGCTCGACGGTCTCCGCGAGCGCCTTCTTGTCGCCCCGCTGCGGGACCCGCAGCTTCACCGCCGAGCCGCGCAGCGCGCTCAGCCACTTCTGGACCTCGTCGGCATTGCGCGGCAGCACCGGCACCAGGACCTCGCGGGGCACGACGTTGGCCGGTTGGTCGGCCGGACTCCCGCCCGCGCCGAGGGCGGCCTGCTCACCGTAGAACTGGGTGAGGAACTGTTCGACCAGGATCGCGGCCTCCGAGTCGGCCCCGGCGGACCCGGAACCCGCGCCGTCCAGGGCGACGGCGTCGCGCTCGATGACGTCGCCGGCCTTCTCGACCACCCACCCACGCTGACCGCGCACCCGGCCGCCGCGGACGTGGAACACCTGGACCGCGACCTCGAGGTCGTCGGACGCGAACGCCACCAGGTCGGCGTCGGTGCCGTCACCGAGGACGACGGCCTGCTTCTCGAGTGCCTTCCTCAGTGCGCCGACGTCGTCGCGCAGCCGGGCCGCGGTCTCGAAGTCGAGGTCCTCGGCCGCCTCCTGCATCCGGGCCTCGAGCTGTCGGACGAGCCGGTCGGTGCGGCCGGACAGGAAGTCGCAGAAGTCCTCGACGATCTGCCGGTGCTCGGCGGCACTGACCCGGCCGACGCACGGCGCCGAGCACTTGTCGATGTAGCCGAGCAGGCAGGGCCGGCCGATCTGGTTGTGCCGCTTGAAGACCCCCGCCGAGCAGGTTCGCGCCGGGAACACCCGTAGCAGCAGGTCGAGGGTCTCGCGGATGGCCCACGCGTGCGAGTACGGACCGAAGTAGCGCACACCCTTGCGGCGCGGCCCGCGGTAGACGAACAGCCGCGGGAACTCCTCGTTGAGCGTCACCGCCAGCACCGGGTAGGTCTTGTCGTCCCGGTACCGGACGTTGAACCGCGGGTCGAACTCCTTGATCCAGTTGTACTCGAGCTGGAGCGCCTCGACCTCGGTGCTGACGACCGTCCACTCGACACTGCCCGCGGTGGTGACCATCTGCCGGGTCCGCGGGTGCAGCGACGAGACGTCGGCGAAGTACGAGTTGAGTCGCGAGCGCAGACTCTTCGCCTTGCCGACGTAGATCACGCGGCCGTGCGGATCACGGAACTTGTACACGCCCGGCTCCACCGGGATGGTTCCGGGCGCGGGACGATACGTCGAAGGATCAGGCACGATTCAAGGCTAGTCGGCAGTACCGACGGTATTCGCTCGCAGTCACTCCGTGCGCGAGCCCGTGTACTTCGCCTCGAGCTCACGGAACCTATGGACGGCGTGCACGGCATGATCGCCGTCGTTGGCCTGGATCGCCATCACCGGCACGTATTCGTCGTCGGGCAGCTCGATCCGTGCCCACGATGCACCGTCCGGGAACGAGAGCCCCTGTTCGAGGTCCCACTCGATGAAGCGCTCACCGAGGACGTTACGGACGGCGATGCCGCGCGGCCCTACCCTCAGGCGCGGACGCGTGAGGAGCAGGACGCCGCATGCGAGAAGGACTCCGATTCCCGCCATCGCGAACTGGTCCACCAGCCGGAAGTAGACGCCGGTCGCCGACGTCCGCAGCAGGATCGCCAACGTGACGTGCACCAGCACCAGCACACCGGCAGCGATCCACGCGTACTTGGCCGACTTCTTCGACCGGACCTCGAAATCCCACTCGCCCTGCGGAGAGCTCATCGCGACGTCGACCCCGTCCGGTGGCGTCGCAGCTGCGCCAGCGTCACGGCCGTGTCGATCGCCGCTGCGCATGCCTCGCCGCCCTTGTCCTCCACCGAGCCGGGCAGACCCGAACGGTCCAGCGCCTGCTGCTCGGTGTCGGTGGTGAGCACGCCGTTCCCGACCGGGGTGCCCTCGTCGAGGGAGACTCGGGTGAGGCCCGCGGTCACCGCGTCGCACACGTACTCGAAGTGCGGGGTGCCGCCGCGGATCACGACGCCCAGCGCGACGACGGCGTCGTGCGACTTGGCGAGCTCCTGCGCGACCACCGGCAGCTCGATCGCGCCCGCGACCCGCACCAGCGTCGGCTCCTCGATCTGCGCCTGCTTCGCCACCCGCTTGGCTCCGGCGATCAACGCCTCGCTGATCTCGGGGTGCCACTGACCGGCGACGATCGCAAGCTTGAGGTCCTTCGCCATCCCGAGCTGCAGGTCGGGACGTCCCACACCGCTCACAGGGCGTCACCGGCCTCGAACTCGTCGAGTCCGATGAGGTCGTGACCCATGCGGTCGCGCTTGGTACGCAGGTAGGTCAGGTTCTCGGCGTTCGCGCGCAGCGGCATCGGGACCCGATCGAGGATCTGCAGGCCGTAGCCGTCGAGTCCGACCCGCTTGGCCGGGTTGTTGGTCAGTAGGCGCATCGACTTGATGCCGAGGTCGACGAGGATCTGCGCGCCGATGCCGTAGTCCCGCGCGTCGGCCGGCAGCCCCAGCTGGAGGTTCGCGTCGACGGTGTCGGATCCGGCGTCCTGCAGCTGGTAGGCCTGCAGCTTGTGCATCAGGCCGATGCCCCGGCCCTCGTGTCCGCGCATGTACAGGACCACACCGCGGCCCTCCTGCGCGATCATGTCGAGCGCCGCGTCGAGCTGCGGACCGCAATCGCAGCGCAGCGAGCCGAAGACGTCGCCGGTGAGGCACTCGGAGTGGACGCGGACCAGCACGTCGCTGCCGTCCTGATCCGAGATGTCGCCGCGCACGAGGGCCACGTGCTCGACCTCGTCGTAGATGCTCTTGTACCCGACGGCGGTGAAGTCGCCGTGCCGGGTGGGGATGCGGGCCTCGGCGACGCGCACGACGTGCTTCTCGTGCTTGCGACGCCACGCGATCAGGTCCGCGATCGAGATCAGGGCCAGGTCGTGGTCGTCGGCGAAGACCCGAAGCTCCTCGGTCTGGGCCATGTGGCCCTCGTCCTTCTGGCTGACGATCTCGCAGATCACGCCGGCCGGACGCAGGTCCGCCATGCGGGCGAGGTCGACGGCGGCCTCGGTGTGGCCGGGACGACGCAGGACGCCGCCCTCCTTGGCCCGCAGCGGGACGACGTGACCGGGTCGGGTGAAGTCCTGGGCACCGCTGTTCGGGTCCGCCAGCAACCGCATCGTCGCGGCGCGGTCGGAGGCCGAGATGCCGGTGCCGATACCTTCGCGCGCGTCGACCGTGACGGTGTACGCGGTGCCGTGCTTGTCCTGGTTGGTCGCGTACATCGGCGGGAGACCGAGTCGGTCACAGTCCTCGCCGTCGAGCGGGACACACAGGTAGCCGGACGTGTAGCGCACCATGAACGCCACGAGTTCCGGGGTGGCCTTCTCGGCCGCGAAGATGAGATCGCCCTCGTTCTCGCGGTCCTCGTCGTCGACGACCACAACCGCTTTACCTGCGGCGATATCGGCGACTGCGCGCTCGATGCTGTCGAACCTGGTCACGTGCTTGGGCTCCAAAATCTTGAACTGGTGTGCTCGAGTATGTCCCGGTGCATCGCTTCAGATGCACCTCAACAGTACGACCTTTCGATACGAGGTCGTTATTCCGGCTGTCGGGCGGCGGCGGTGTGCAGACGCTCGACGTACTTGGCGATGACGTCGACCTCGAGGTTGACCGGGGTCCCCGGTTCCGCCGAGCCGAGGGTGGTGAGCGCGAGCGTCGTCGGGATCAACGAGATCTCGAAGTACTCGTCGCCGGGCTCACCGCCGAGCGCCGACACGGTCAGGGACACCCCGTCGACCGTGATCGATCCCTTCTCCACGACGTAGCGGGAGATGCTCGACGGCAGCGAGATGCGGACGACGGTCCAGTGCTCGGACGGGCTCCGGCTGATGACCGCACCCGTACCGTCGACGTGGCCCTGGACGATGTGACCACCCAGACGGCTGTTCACCGCGGCGGCCCGCTCGAGGTTGACCCGGCTGCCGACCTGGAGGGCGCCGAGGCTCGACCGCACGAGGGTCTCCCGCATCACGTCCGCAGTGAACGCCTCACCGTCGAGGACGTCGACGACCGTCAGGCACACACCGTTGACCGCGATCGAATCGCCGTGGCCGGCGTCAGCGGTGACCACGGGGCCACGGACCGTGAACCGGGCCGCGTCCGCCAGGTCTTCCTTGGCGACGATCTCGCCGAGTTCTTCGACGATTCCGGTGAACATCTCTTCGCTCACTCCTTCGGATCCCGGAGGATCGGTTCGGCGGTGATCCCGGACGGGATCACGTCACGGACGGTCCCAGGCCGCGGGGCGGCCCGCTCGTTCCGGGACCAGGTTCAACAACACGTCGTCGCCGATCGTCTCGACGCTCTCTCGACGAAACCGTAACGCCTCGGCAATGGTCCGGACCCCCGCGCCTTCCACTGCGTGGGACCCTGCGCCCAACACCACGGGCGCGATGTAGGCCTGGATCCGGTCGATCCGACCGGCCGCGAGGAAGGCCCCCGCCAGCCGCGGCCCGCCCTCGACCAGCACGTCGTCCTGATCAGCGAGGGCGGCCAGGACGTCGGCGACGTCATGGGTGCGCAGTACCAGCGTGGGGGCCGCCGCGTCGAGGACCTTCGCGGTGGGTGGGATCGCGCGCTTCCCCACCACCACCCGCAGCGGTTGGTGCGGGGCGAGGGAGCCGTCGGGCAGGCGGGCCGTCAACCACGGATCGTCCGCCAGCACGGTCCCGGTACCGACGACGATCGCGTCGAGCCGTGCCCGGTCGGCGTGCACGCGTGCGCGCGCCGCGGGTCCGGTGATCCACTGGCTCGTCCCGTCCGCGGCGGCGCTGCGGCCGTCGAGGGTCGCGGCGAACTTCCAGGTCACGTGCGGCCGACCGGTTCGCTGCCGGTGCAGCCAGGCACGGAGCGGCCCGCGTTCGACGTCGTCGGCGAGCATGCCCCCGGACACCGCGACACCGGCCGTGCGGAGCGTGTCGGCGCCGCCGGAGGCCGCGGGGTTGGGATCGCCCACCGCGTAGTGCACCGCCGCGATCCCGGCATCGACCAGCGCCTGCGAACACGGCCCGGTGCGTCCGTAGTGGTTGCATGGTTCGAGCGTGACGACAGCGGTGCCGCCCCGCGCGCGGTCGCCTGCCTCGGTCAGCGCGACGACCTCGGCGTGCGGTCCGCCGGGCGGCTGGGTGGCGCCGATCCCGACGACCTCGCCGGACGCGTCGAGGATCACCGCCCCGACTGGCGGATTCGGGCTCGTGGTGCCCCGGACCCCGTGGGAGGCGTCGATCGCGAGGCGCATCGCGGCCTCGTGAACGCGCGCTGACGTCGTCACGAGGGGCTCGTCAGATCGACAGCGTCAGGTGCGGCGAAGCCTTGGCGGCCTGCTCCCGCAGCCCGCGGACGGCGGCGGCGGGATCGGCGGCGCCGTAGACGGCCGACCCTGCGACGAAGCAGTCGACGCCCGCCTCCGCGGCCTGCTCGACGGTGTCGGCGTTGATGCCGCCGTCGATCTCGACCAGCAGTCGCAGCTCACCGGAGTCGACGAGCTTGCGGACGGCGCGCGCCTTGTCCAGCACGGCGGGGATGAACGACTGGCCGCCGAAGCCCGGTTCGACGCTCATCACCAGCAGCGTGTCGAAGTTCTTCAGGATCTCGAGGTACGGCTCGATCGGCGTGTTCGGCTTGACGCTCAGGCCCGCCTTGGCGCCGGCGGCGCGGATGTCGCGGGCCACCGCGACCGGATCGTCGGTGGCCTCGGCGTGGAACGTGACGTTGTGCGCGCCGGCCTCCGCGTACGGCGGCGCCCAGCGGCCCGGATCGTCGATCATCAGGTGGCAGTCGAGCGGGATGTCGGTGGCCTTGAGCAGGCTCTGCACGACCGGCAGGCCGAGCGTGAGGTTCGGCACGAAGTGGGCGTCCATCACGTCCACGTGCAGCCAGTCGGCTCCGGCGACGGCGTCGGCCTCCTCGGCGAGGCGCGCGAAGTCGGCGGAGAGAATGGACGGAGCGATCATCGGGGTTGCCACGGGGGCGAGTTTAGTCGGCAGGCGCCGACGCCCCGACGCTGCCGGGGTATCGCCGCGCGGGTTCCCGGCCCGGCGGCTGCGTCACCACCGGACCCGCCGGCGGGTGGACCGTCGGCATCACCCGAACCTCTCTGCCGCGCAACGTCACCGAAGTTCCGTCGTGGCCCAGGGTCAGCTCGTCACCGTGGACGAGCCGGTACCGCGTCTCGTTCCGGTCGATCTCGACCCGCAACCGGCACCCCGCCGCGGCGACGCCGAACGCGAGCCGATCGATGCCGCGCGGGAGCGTCGGCCGGAACGTCAGCCCCGACCGTCGGCGCCGCGCCCCGCCGAACCCCTGCACCAGCGCGATCCAGATGCCGGCCAGCGATGCCAGGTGCAGACCGTCGCTCGTGTTGTGCTCCAGGTCGAGCAGATCGATCAGCGCCGTCTCCCCCAGGTAGTCGTAGGCCAGGTCCATCGCCCCGACATCCGCGGCGACCACCGCCTGGCTGCACGCCGACAGCGACGAATCCCGCACCGTCATCCGCTCGTAGTACGAGAAGTTCCGCGCCCGCTCCTCGGCGGTGAACGCGTCGGGCACCCACTGCATCGCCAATACGACGTCGGCCTGCTTGACCACCTGCTTGCGGTAGAGATCGAAGTACGGATAGTGCAGCAGCAGCGGATAGTTCTCGGACGGTGTCGCTGCGAAGTCCCACACCTGACGGTCGGTGAATCCCGACGACTGCGGGTGCACACCGAAGCGTTCGTCGTACGGCACGTACATGCGGTCGGCCGCAGTCCGCCACCCGCCGACCTCCTCGTCGGTGACGCCGAGATCCGGCATCCGATCGCGATGCCGTTCGACGATCCCCACCGCCGCGGTCAGGTTCTCGCGCGCCATCAGGTTGGTGTACAGGTCGTTTCGCACCAGTGCGCTGTACTCGTCCGGGCCGGTGACGCCGTCGATCCGGAACCGCCCGTCCTCGTCGAAGTAGCCGAGGGATCGCCACAGCCGTGCCGTCTCCACCAGCAGGTCCAGTCCCTCCGTGCGCTCGAAGTCGGTGTCGCCGTTGGCCCGCAGATATCCGATGACGGCTCGAGCGATGGCGGCGTTGACGTGGAACGCGGCGGCCCCGGCCGGCCAGTACCCACTGCATTCCTTGCCGGTGATGGTCCGCCACGGGAACGCCGCACCGCCGAATCCCAGCTGCCGGGCCCGAACCCGGGTCGTCTCCAACGTGGAGTGCCGCCAGCGCAGCGCGTGGGCGACGGCCTGCGGGAAGACCGACGTCAGGACCGGGAGCACGAACATCTCGGTGTCCCAGAACGCGTGGCCGTCGTAGCCGCGACCGGTGAGCCCCTTGGAGGCGATCGCGACGCCTTCGGCGCGTGCAGACGCCTGCAGGATGTGGAACAGCGCGAACCGAACCGCCTGCTGCACCTCCGGGTCACCCTCGACGACCACGTCGGCGCGCTCCCAGAACGCATCCAGGAACGCGCGCTGTTCGGAAACCAGCCCGTCCCAACCGGTTTCCCGCGCGATCGTCAGCTCGCCGGCCACCTCGTCGCGCATGGCCGGTGCGGTCCGCCGAGCCGACCACGCGTGAGCGACGTACTTGACCATCCTCACCTGCTCGCCGGACGCGAGCTGCGACGCGATCGTGACCCGCCCCTGATCCGGGTAGCTCTCGGACTCGACGTGCAGGTGCGGGCCCGACACCTCGTGATCCATACCGACGGCCACGCGCAGCCCGCTCTCGCCCGTCGTGTGGATGAGCTGCACCCGGGCGTCGTGGTCGAAGTTCTCCTCGGCGACCAGCGGCTCGGCCAGCACCGCTGCCGCGCGCGGATCCGCCTCGGGCTCGGGCATCGGCTCGTTCGCGACCAACTCGGACTGCATTACCACCCGGGCCGGGCCGTCGAGCGGCTCGACCCGGAAGTCGACGGCGCCGATCGCCCGCTGCGTGAACGACGCCATCCTGGTGGCGCTCACCCGCACGGTCCGACCGGCGGGCGAGCACCACTCCACGGTGCGCCGCAGCAGCCCGGCCCGCAGGTCGAGTTCCTGTTCGTGCCTGAGGATCTGTCCCCGCCGGACGTCGAACGGCTCGTCGTCGATCAGCAGCCGCACGATCTTGCCGTCCGTGATGTTGATGATGGTCTCGCCGGAGTTCGGGTAGCCGTACCCCGGCTCGGCGTACGGCATGGGGCGGACCTCGTAGACCCCGGACAGGTAGCTGCCCGGCAATCCGTGCGGATCCCCCTCGTCCAGGTTGCCCCGCCAGCCGAGGTGACCGTTGGAGACGGTGAACAGCGACTCGGTCTGCGCGAGGACCTCGAGATCGAGGCTCGTCGCACGCAGACTCCAGGGCTCGACGGGAAAGGCGGGATGAGTGATCACGACGTCCGAACCTCCCAGTCGCCTGCCGAATCCTTCTGAGACGGACCCGTCAGTTCACGCTAGGACACCCGCGCCGTCACGGCACGAGAACGGCCGCACCACCGAACACCCCGCCGGCGAGGTCCGCGAGCGCCTTGTCGGCGGCGTCGAGCGGATAGCGGTGAGCGCTCACCCGCAGGCGGTGCTGCTGCGCGAACGCGAGGAACTCCTTCGCGTCCTGCCGGGTGTTCGCGGTGACGCTGCGGACCTGCCGTTCCCGGAACAGGTGCCGCTGGTAGTTCAGCGGAGGGATGTCGCTGAGGTGGATGCCGGCGAGCGCGAGTGTGCCACCGGCGTCGAGCGCCTCCAGCGCGGGCGGCACGAGGTCCCCGGCCGGGGCGAAGAGGATCGCGGAGTCCAGCGGTTCCGGCGGCGGGTCGGCCGCCCCCTGCACCGACGCCGCGCCCAGGCTGAACGCCAGTTCGCGGGCCTCCTCGCCGCGGGTCATCACGTGGACGCGGGCGCCGCGGGCCAGCGCGACCTGGGCCGTGAGGTGGGCGCTGCCGCCGAAGCCGTAGATCCCCAGACGACCCCCCTCCGGCAGGTCGGCGCGCTGGAGCGAGCGGTAGCCGATAATGCCCGCGCACAGCAGCGGCGCGATCTCCACGATCGGGTACCCGGTGGGAAGCTCGAGCGCGTAGTCGGCGGGCACCGTCGTGTACTCGGCGTAGCCGCCGTCGGCGTCCCACCCGGTGTACGTCGAGTACGGGCACAGGTTCTCGTCACCCCGGACGCAGTAGCGGCAGTGCCCACACGTGCCTCGCAGCCACGCGATGCCGACCCGCTGCCCCACCTCGAATCGGCCGCCCGCATCCGCGCCCACCCCGACGACCTCGCCGACGATCTCGTGGCCGGGGATCACGTTGAGTCGGTGCGGCGGCAACTCGCCCTCCACCACGTGCAGGTCGGTCCGGCACACGCCGCACGCGAGGACCTTGACCAGCAGGTCCCTGCTGGTGGGGCGCGGTAGCAGTTCGCGACCGATCTGGAGCGGGCGACCGGCCAGCGGCCCGGGTCTGGTGGTACGCCAGGCGCGCATCGTGGTGGTCGCCGTCGTGGTTCGTGTGGTCTCGCTCGGCATGCCGGATCCGTACTTCGTCGTCGGCGATGGGTTACAGCCGGTACGCGACAGCGTCGGAGGTGCCGGTTGTCGTCTCTTCCAAGGATGCCTGGTTCCGCGCGCTCGCGACAGGGGGAATCGGAGGAACCGGTCGCGTCGCGCAAAGCTGTGGCGAGGGGCGCTCGCTCCAGTCAGGATGGAAGCACCTTCGCCCGATCGGAGGGTCGACCCAGTGGACACCAGCCCAGACGACGATCTCGAACGGCTCCACCGGTACTGGATGGCGGCCAACTATCTGACGGTGGCGCAGATCTATCTGCGCGACAACGTGCTGCTGCGCAGGCCGCTGGTGCCGCCCGACATCAAGCCACGCCTGCTCGGCCACTGGGGCACCAGCCCCGGACTGTCGCTCGTGTACGCGCACCTGAATCGGCTGATCCGACGCACCGACGCCGACGTGCTGTTCGTCGCGGGCCCCGGCCACGGCGGCCCCGCTGTCGTCGCGAACACCTACCTCGAGGGCACGTACTCGCAGCTGTACCCGGACGTCACACAGGACGAAGCCGGGCTGCGGCGGTTGGCACGGCAGTTCTCCACGCCCGGCGGCATCCCGAGCCATTCCGGGGTGGAGACGCCGGGATCCGTGAACGAGGGCGGCGAACTCGGGTACTCGCTCGCGCACGCCGCGGGCGCGGCCATGGACAACCCCGATCTGATCGTCGCGTGTGTCGTCGGTGACGGCGAGGCCGAGACCGGGCCGCTGTCGGGGTCGTGGAAGGCCCCGTTCTTCCTCGATCCGGCACGCGACGGGGCCGTACTCCCGATCCTGCACCTCAACGGGTACAAGATCTCGGGCCCGACCGTGCTGGGACGCCGCACCGACGACGAGGTGCTGGCGCTGCTGCACGCTTTCGGCTGGGATCCCGTGCTGGTCGCCGGGGACGATCAGCCGCAGGTTCACCGGGACATGGCCGAGACCCTCGACCGCGCCCACACCGCGATCACCCGGATCCGCCGCGACGCCCGGGAATCCGGCTTCACGGAGCGCCCGCGATGGCCGGCGATCGTCCTGCGCACGCCGAAGGGGTGGACGGGCCCGACCATCGTGGACGGCCTCGAGGTCGAGGGCACGTTCCGCGCGCACCAGGTACCGGTCGCCGACGTCCGTGACGACCCGGAGCACCTGCGGATCCTCGAACAGTGGATGCTGTCGTACCGGCCCGAGGAACAGTTCGACCCTCAGGGCCGACTGGTCCCCGAGCTGGCGGCGCTGGCGCCGGCCGGCGACCGACGCATGGGCTCGAACCCGCACGCCGACGGCGGCGAACTCCTGCGCCCGCTCGACCTGCCCGACGCCGACCGGTACGCCGTCGACGTGCCGTCCCCGGGCGCGGTCCACCACGAGACCACCCGGCCCCTGGGCGAGTTCCTCCGCGACGTCTACGTCGCCAACCCCGACAACTTCCGGCTGTTCTGCCCCGACGAGACCAACAGCAACCGACTCGGCGCGGTGTTCGAGGTGACCGACCGCTGCTTCGTGGGCACCGTGGTTCCCGCCGACGATCACGTCAGCCCTCACGGACGGGTGATGGAGGTGCTGTCGGAGCACCTGTGCCAGGGCTGGCTCGAGGGCTACCTCCTCACCGGCCGGCACGGGCTGTTCGCGACGTACGAGGCCTTCGCGATGGTCAGCGCCTCGATGACCATCCAGCACGCCAAGTGGCTCGAGCGCTCCCGCTCCATCGACTGGCGTGCCCCGGTGGCGAGCCTGAACATCCTGCTGACGTCGACGTGCTGGCGCAACGACCACAACGGGTTCTCCCACCAGGGGCCCGGCCTGATCGACACCGTCCTGTCGCTGTCGGGCGGCGTCACCCGGGTGTACCTCCCGCCGGACGCGAATTCGCTGCTGGTGGTTGCCGAGCGGGTGTTCGCGTCCCGTGACTGCGTCAACCTGCTCGTGGTGGACAAGCAGTCCCACCCGCAGTACCTGACGCTCGACCAGGCACGCGAGCACGTCGCGGCCGGTGCGTCGGTGTGGGACTGGGCCGGGACCGAGAGCGGCGACGGCCGCGAACCCGACATCGTGCTGGCGTGCGTGGGCGACGTGCCCACCGAGGAGACCCTCGCGGCCGCTGCGCTGCTGCGCGGGCACGTGCCCGACCTCCGGGTCCGGGTGGTCAACGTCGTCGACCTGATGTCGATGGCGCCGGCCGACATCCACCCGCACGGGCGCCGACACGACGCGTTCGAGGAACTGTTCACCGAGGACGTCGACGTCGTCGTCGCGTGGCACGGCTACGCCCGCGCGTTCCACCAACTGCTGCACGGCCGCGCGAACCCCGATCGGTTCCACGTCCGCGGCTACACCGAGCAGGGCACGACCACCACCCCGTTCGACATGGTGGTGCTCAACCACATGAGCCGCTACCACCTCGCCATCGAGGCGCTGCGCCGCTGCCGTCGGGCACCCGACGGTGCCGCCGAGTTGACGGGCTACTGCGAGCGGATGCTCGAGCGCCACCACGCCTATGTCCGCGAACACCTCGAGGACATGCCGGAGGTGCGGGGCTGGGTGTGGCCGGAACCGGTGTGACCGGGCCGGCGGGCCCGGTCAGATACCGAGTTTCAGCCCGGCACCGGCGTCGACGCGCAACTGCTGACCGGTGACGAAGCGGGACTCGTCCGACGCCAGGTACACCACCGCGTGCGAGATGTCCTCGGGCTCCACCCACGGCGTCGGCATGGCCTGCATGAACGGGAAGGTGACCTTCGCGTCCTCGGCCGTCGGGTTCTCGAGGTCGGGGCGGAACGTCCTGTACATCGGCGCGCTCTGCAGCATGTCGGTGTTCACGTTCGTGGGATGGATGGCGTTCACCCGAATAGACGCGGGCCCCAGGGTGAGCGCGAGCGACTCGGTGTAGGCGCCGATCATCTTCTTCGCGAGCCCGTAGCCGTCGCCGCCGGGCCCCTGCATCGCCTGCTGGCCGTTGATGCCCGTCTGGGGAACCAGGCCGGCGACCGAACCGGTGGCGATGATCGACGCCCCGGCCTTCAGGTGCGGCATGGCCGCGTGGATGGTGTTGACGACTCCTACGAAGTCGACGTCGAACGCGTCGACGAACCCCTGCGGCGGAACGTGGTTGCCGAGCGGGCAGATGCCCGCGTTGGCGACGACGACGTCGAGGCGGCCCAGCGTCGCGACGGCCGACGCGAGTGCCTGGTCGAGCGCCGCCCGGTCCCGCACGTCGACCCTCGCGGTGACGATCCGCTGTCCCGCCTTCTCGACCAGCCGCGCGGTCTCGTCCAGATCGGCCTCGGTCGCGAGCGGGTACTCGTTGCTCTCGATGTCGGCGCAGATGTCGAAGGCGATGATGTCGGCACCCTCGTCGGCGAGGTGGACCGCATGACTGCGCCCCTGCCCGCGCGCGGCGCCCGTGATCAGAACGACTTTCCCGGCAACCCGATTCATCAGATGTCCTCCGTGCAGTCCGTGCACATCCACTGTGGGCGGCGACGTCGCCGCCCACAGTGAATTAGAACACGTGTCACTGTGAGGCAGGGCACATTTTCCGGGGTGAAGTTCAGCCCTCGAGCGGCCGCTTCAACGCCGCCATGAACATCGCGTCCGTGCCGTGCCGGTGCGGCCACAGCTGGACACCCGGACCGTCCCCGAGGCCCGGGACGCCCGGGACCGACTCACGGGTGTCGAGCGGGATCGCGCCGTACCGACGCACCGCGTCCGCGACCACCGAGACCGTCTCGGCGACGTGCGGCGAGCACGTCGAATAGAGCACGACGCCGCCCGGCCGGACGAGCTTGAGCGCCGATTCGAGCAGCTCACGCTGCAACTTCGCCAGACCGGCCACGTCCGACGGCTGCCGCCGCCAGCGCGCCTCGGGCCGCCGGCGCAGGGCCCCGAGGCCGGTGCACGGGGCGTCGACGAGGATCCGGTCGTAGCCACCCTCCAGCCCGGGATCGCGGCCGTCCGCGACGTGGACGTCGACGGGCAGACCGCGGGTGGTCTTGCGGATCAGGTCGGCGCGATGCTCGGCCGGCTCCAC
Organism: Prescottella agglutinans; assembly: GCF_004011865.1. Taxonomy (GTDB): domain Bacteria; phylum Actinomycetota; class Actinomycetes; order Mycobacteriales; family Mycobacteriaceae; genus Prescottella; species Prescottella agglutinans. The sequence goes on from NZ_RKLP01000014.1 coordinate 31,727, forward strand.
CGCGTCGAGCCGACCGCCCTCGATGTCGGCCAGTGCGCCGAGCAGCGCGGCCTTGCCACCGGGGCCGGCGCACAGGTCGAGCCAGCGGCCGCCGTCCGGGCCGTCGAGCGGCGCGAGCGTCAGCGCGCGGGCCACCAGCTGGCTGCCCTCGTCCTGGACACCCGCCAGACCCTCACGGACCGCGTCGAGCAGGCCGGGGTCGCCGCCGTCGAGGTGCACCGCGTACGGCGAGTATGGACCCACCTCGCCACCGGTGATGAGCGCGAGTTCCTCCGCCGAGATCTCGCCGGGCCGGGCCACCAGGTGCACGGCCGGGCGGGCGTCGTCGGCGATCAGCACGTCCTGGAGCTCACCCGCGTCCGCCCCGAGCGCATCGGCGAACGCCTGCGCGATCCACTTCGGATGGGCGTACCGGAACGCGAGGTGGCCCACCGGGTCGGTGGTGGCGTCGGGCGCCAGCTCGGCCACCCACTCGTCCTCGGTCCTCTCCGACACGCGGCGCAGCACCGCGTTGACGAATCCGGCCTTTCCGGGACCGGCCTCGGCCCGCACCAGGTCCACGGACGTCGCGACCGCGGCGTGCGGCGCGATCCGCGTGCGCAGCAACTGGTAGGTGCCGAGCTGCAGGACATCGAGCAGCGGGCCGTCGATCTCCTCGATCGGGCGTCCCGCGCAGCGTGCGATGACGGCGTCGAGCAGGCCGCGGGCGCGGGCCGCGCCGTAGGCCAGTTCGGTCGCCAGCGCGGCGTCGCGGCCGTCGAGACGACGTTCCCGAAGCAGTCCCGGCAGAACGAGATTCGCGTAGGCGTCCCGCTCACGAACCGCCCGCAGCACGTCGCGCGCCGCCCGCCGCGGCTGATCGAGCGATGCCTCCGCGGGGTCGGGTCGCCGTGCCTGCCGGGGGCGGCTGCGATCGCCGTGCCTGCCCTGACCGCCGGGACGTCCGCCCTGTCGACCCGATCCCGATCGCCGCGCCGGTCGCTTCTCGTCGCTCACTGTGCCCGCACCTCTCCGTCGAGACGCGCACCGCGCGCCCAGTCCACCGCCGCCATCTGCTTCTTGCCCTGTGGCTGGACCTGTCCGAGCCGGACCGCCGTCGTCGACGTGCCCACGTAGAAGCCGTCCTTGCGGACCTCGATCCGTCCCGGTGGCAGCGTGTCCTCCACCAGGGTCACCGGCCCGACCTTCACCCGCAGATCGCCGATCATCGTCCAGGCGCCCGGGGCCGGCGTCACCGACCGAACGTGGCGGTGCACCGCGAGCGCCGGCTGATCCCAACGAATCCGGGCCGACTCGACGGTCACCTTCGGAGCGTGCGAGATGCCGTCCCGGGGCTGCGGGACGGCCTGCAGGGCGCCGTCCTCGATGCCGTCGAGCACGCTGTCGAGCAGGATCGCGCCGCTCTCGGCGAGCCGGCCGAGCAGCTCGCCCGCCGTGTCGGTGGTGCGGATCGTCTCCGTCACCACGCCGTACACCGGCCCGGTGTCCATGCCCTCGTCGAGCGCGAACACGGTCGCGCCCGTCATCTCGTCACCCGCGTTGATCGCTGCCTGGACGGGGGCGGCTCCACGCCACGCCGGCAGCAGCGAGAAGTGCAGATTCATCCACCCGTGGCGCGGCACGTCGAGGACCGGTCGCGGCAGCAGGTTGCCGTACGCGACGACGGGGCAGGCGTCGGGCGCGATTTCCTGCAGTCGGGCCAGGAACTCCGGGTCGGACGCCGACGTCGGCGTGAGCACCTCGATCCCGTGCTCGTCCGCGAGTTGCCCGATCGGGGAGCGCGCGAGCTTGCGACCACGCCCCGCGACGGCGTCGGGCCGGGTGATCACGGCGACCACCTCGTGCCGCTCGGAGTCGATGAGTCGCCGCAACGACGGCACGGCCGGTTCGGGCGTCCCCGCGAAGACGATCCGCATCAGCGCCGGACCTCCACTCGGTCTGGACGGGTGAGCGGGCGGGTGGTCACAGAGTTCACGAGGGCGGCTCCCGGAGCGTCGAATCCCGGCGGTGCCGGAAGAAGGTTCACCCCGAGATTCTACGGAGCGCTCCCCTCCCCGGTCAGCGCCGCCTGCACCCGTGCGGTGTCGTCGTCGGACCACCCTTCCGGCTGCAGAATTCGCGCCCACATCCCGGCCGCTTCCGGGCCGTACGAATGACCGTGCCCGGCCGGGACGTCCGCGGAGAACACCATGTCGAGCGTCACCTGCCAGAAGGTGACGAACGGCATCCACGTCATGTTCGGGTCCACGTCGCGGCCCCGCGGTTCCTTCAGCCAGTCGGGCTCGTTGAAGAGCAGGCTCGGCGACCACCACACGATGGGGTCGCTCGCGTGCTGCCAGTACACGATCCGCCGCGGCTTCCACGGCGTACCGAGATCGAGGTCCTCCGGGTCCGACGCGAACCGCACCGACGCGCCGTCGTCGACGACGGGCAGGATCTCGGGCGAGCCGGAATCGCGGGCGGCGGTCACCTCCTGCCACTGGGGCGTGAAGTTCGGGGTTCCCACCCACAGACCTCCGTCGACGCGCGCGGCCATGTCCTGATAGCCGGCGAAGGCATTCTGGCCGCCGTAGGAGCCGAGGCTCTCGCCGAACACCACCAGCTTCGGCCTGGTTTCGACGGGAAGATCGATCCACCGCGCGAACACGGCGTTGAAGAGGGCCCGTCCGGCCACCTGCGGGGTCTCCCGGTCGGCGATGAAGGCCAACGGGCTCGGCAGGAAGGAGTACTGCATGGACGCGATCGCGGTGTCGCCCGCTTCGATGAACTCGAGCGACGACGCCACGTCCTGGTTCACCCAGCCGCGGCCCGTGGTCGTATTGACCGCGAGGACTTTTCGTTCCCACGCCTTCGTCCGATCCAGTTCCTCGACGACCAGATCGGCGACGCCTGCGACCGAGTCCGCCGACTCGCGGCCGGCATAGACCCGGATCGGCTCCTCGGCGGGACGTCCGGTCACCGCGGTGATGTCGGCGGCACTCGGTCCGCGGCCGACGAACGTGCGCCCCTCCTGCCCGAGGGTGTCCCACGCCTGCGCGGACGCCGGCGACCCGCTCCGTTCGGGCACGGTCGGCTGTTCGACGCCCTCCGCAGTCGCGGTGTCGGCACCCTTGAAGCTCCAGTTCGCGAAGGCGATCAGGCCGTTGTACAGCGCGCCGTTGACGACCAGGACCGCGAGCACGACGACCACCACCAGTCCCGCCACGTTCGCGGCGGGGCGGGGCACCACGCGCCGGGCCACGGCGATGAGCCTGCGGGTCCCCAACCGGATCCCCCGCGACGCCTCGAGCAGGACGAACCACACCACGAGAGCGATGAGAGCCACCAGCAGGGTGTTCGCCTGGTTGTTGCGCTCGATACCGACGAGGTCGCGGACGTAGTTCTGCCACACCGCACCGAGCACCAGGAACACGGGGACGAGGATCACGGCGGCGGCGCCGAGGATCCACCAGCCGATCCGCCTGGTACGCGCCGACCACGCCGGTTGCACGCCGCACGAGCGGACCACCCACGCCGCGAGACAGCCGACGCCGTATCCCGCGGCCACCGAGATGCCGGTCGCGACACCCTGCAGGTACCAGGCCCGGGGCAACAGCGACGGGCTGATCGACCACGTGAAGAAGACCAGCGCCACCGCCAACCCGACGGGGTTCGCACGGCGCAGGTAGGCCCGGAGTCCGGCCCAGCGGCCGGAGTCCGCCGGAGGCGGGTTGGCAGAGCTGTTGTCGGCCCGCTCGGGAGCTATGGTCATGCGCCGAACGATAGATGCCACACCGAGCGGTCTGTAGACCTGACCCCGGCACGGCGTGTACACCGGAACTGCGGGGCACTCCCGCGGCACCGTTCGGAGGTGGACATGTCCGGCATCGCGAGCAAGTTCGACAAGGCATTCGAGTCCAGGTCGGTCGACGACCTGGCCGACGCGCCCGTGACCGCACTGCGGGGGCTGAGCGAATCCGACGCCGAGCACCTGCGGGCCGCATTCGGGATCAGCACGGTCCGCGATCTCGGCACGAACAGGTTCTTCGTCTGGGCCCAGGCGATCGCCAGGCTCGCCGAATAGCCGACACCGGCGCCCGCGCCTTTCGGATCGTGCGGGGTCCCGGCGCGCCCGCCTCGGCGGCACACCGCAGCACGCGTCCGTTACCACGGATTCGCCCGCAATCTCGCGCGCCACGCCGATCGCCCGGCTTCGGATTCCCGCGATTACCGCGCGTCGGCCAAATTCTCGAGGTAGCTTTCCACTCACCCGCTGCCCCAGCACCCCGGCAGTACCGGGCATCTCGGAGCCACCCCGGAATACCGGTGGCTTCTTCCTGATCACTTCACCTTCGCAGTCAGTCCGCGCCTGCCGGACCGATGAGCAAGGCCGGCTCCGGACACCCATTCGCGCGACACCACTTGTGCGACTTGATTTTCCGAGATTCTTCCTCGCTCACGACATGCGCACTTCGCAACGCCGCGAACCGTACGCTCCACCACCGGTCCGAGCACACTCGCCTTCTCGGTAAGGGGTATCGCAATGCTTTTGGGGGATACGAAGCCCGGCAACGCCGGCACCGCCCACACGGGCCTGCTCGAAAAGAGCTATATCGCAACAGGATTCAAGTTCGACGTGGCGATCGTCGGTTTGGGGTACGTCGGACTACCGACGTCGTTGGCCTTCCATGCCGCCGGATGCAGGGTCCTCGGCATCGACGTCAGCGAGGAACGACTCGACGTCGTCCGACGACAACGCGCCGATCTCGTCGACGCGGATCGTGAGCGCCTCGCCCACGCACTCGAGGACGACGGTTACGAGACCACCAGCGACACCGCGCGCCTCGCCGAGGCCGCCGCGGTGATCGTGTGCGTACCCACCCCGGTCGACGAGCACCTCACGCCGGAACTCGGGATCCTGCGCAGGGCATGCAGGTCCGTCGTCGAGCATGCCGTTCCCGGCCAGGCGCTGATCCTGACGTCCACGACCTACGTGGGCAGCACCCGGGACCTGCTCGCCACCGAACTGAACGCGCGCGGCTTGACGGTCGGCACCGACGTGTTCGTCGCCTTCAGCCCGGAGCGCATCGACCCGGGCAACGACCGGTTCACCCACGAGGAGGTTCCGCGCGTCGTCGGAGGCGTCACGCCGGCGTGCACGGATGCCGCGACCGCGGTTCTGCGCCGCTACACGAAGAACGTCCACGGGGTCGATTCGACCGACGCCGCCGAGATGACCAAGCTCGTGGAGAACACCTTCCGAGCCGTGAACATCGCGCTCGCAAACGAATTCGCGGAGATCTGCCGATCGCTGCGTCTGGACGTGATGGGCGTGATCAACGCTGCGGCGACGAAGCCCTACGGGTTCATGCCGTTCTTCCCCGGGCCGGGGGTCGGCGGCCACTGCATCCCGTGCGATCCGCACTACCTGCTGTGGCAGTTGCGCAAGAAGCGGCTGAGCACTCCGCTCATCGAGCAGGCGATGAGCGGCATCGCGGCCCGACCCCACCAGGTCGCCGAACGCGCCCGGCAGACGCTGTCCGAACACGGCCGCGGGATCGTCGGCGCACGCGTCCTGGTCGTCGGCATCTCCTACAAGCCCAACGTCGAGGATCTGCGGGAATCGCCGGCGTTGGAGATCATCGCCGAACTCGTCGAGATGGGCGCGGACGTGCGGTACCACGACCCGAACTTCCCGGTCCTGACCCTGTCCGACGGCACCGTCCTCACCGACGTCGCCGACCCGGGAGCGTTCGAGGCGGATCTGGTGATCGTCCACACCGTGCACGACGAGGTCGATCTCGGCTGGCTCGAGACGGCACGGGCGGTCCTCGACACCACCTACCGACTGGATCGCGTTCCGAGTCGAGTCCCGCTGTAGCGAACGCCCCGAATCCGCGACGAACGAAGGGAATGCGCACGATGAGAACCACAGTCACCGGAGGGGCCGGATTCATCGGCAGCCACCTGGTCGAGTACCTCCTGCGGCAGGGAGACGAGGTGGTCGTGCTCGACGACCTGTCGACCGGGCGACTCGCCAACCTCGCATCGGTTGCCGACGCCGACGGTTTCCGCTTCGTGGAAGGGTCGATCCTCGACCGCGCCACGGTCGACAGCGTGATCGCGGGCACCGACCGGGTGTTCCACCTCGCGGCCGCGGTCGGCGTCCGGTTGATCGTCGACCGCCCGCTGGACAGCCTCCGCACGAATATCCACGGCACCGAGAACGTCCTCGACGCATGCCGCTCCGCCGGATCCGTTCTGCTGCTGGCGTCGACGAGCGAGATCTACGGGAAGAACACCTCCGATGCCCTGTCCGAGGAGTCCGATCGAATCCTCGGTTCGCCCCTCACCGCTCGATGGACGTACGCCGCCGCGAAGGGGATCGACGAGGCGTTCGCCCACGCGTACTGGCGCGAGTTGGGACTGCAGGTGGCGACAGTTCGCCTGTTCAACACCGTCGGCCCGCGGCAGACCGGCCGATACGGGATGGTCGTCCCGACGCTCGTCGGACAGGCACTGCGAGGCGAACCGCTCACGGTGTTCGGGGACGGACTGCAGACCAGGTGCTTCTCGTTCGTCGAGGACGTGGTGCCGGCGATGGTCGCAATCGCCGAGGAGCCCGCCACGTACGGTCAGGCCTTCAACCTCGGCGGGGCGCGTGAGATCTCGATCCTCGAACTCGCGGAGCGGGTGATCGAGGTGCTGGGCTCCGACAGTCCGATCACTCTGGTGCCGTACGACCAGGCGTACGCCCCGGGGTACGAGGACATGCGTCGGCGGGTGCCCGACAACCGGCGGGCCCGCGAACTGGTGGGCTTCGAACCCGTCACGCCGCTCGACGAGATCATCGTGCGTGTCGCCGCGGGACTGCCGGAGACGGACGCGCACGCGGTCCGTGAACAGGTGGTGGCGCGCCGATGACGCATCGCCTCACGCGCCGGGAAGGTCCACGGACGTGCATGACCGTCGCGCTCGCGGCGACGGCCGCGCTCTCGCAGCTCAATTCGGACGCCTACCTCGCCCGTCCGCCGGAGCTGCCGCTGGTGATCGGTGCGATTCCGTACTGGGACCGGAGTGCCGCACTGATGTCGACGTACACCCACGTGCGATACCTCGACATCGTCTCGCCCTGGTCGTACTCGGTGGCCGCCGACGGGACGGTGGCGGCCACCTCGGGATCGGACCTGGATGCCGACTCCGCGATGGCGACCCGGCTGGGCGCCAGCAACATCCGAACCATCCCGACGATCACGAACACCACCGCCGGGGAGTGGGATCGTGACACCGTGGCATCGGTCCTGTCGGATCCGAGCCTGCGTGGCGCGCACATCGACGCGCTGACCGCGCTGGTCCGCGAGCACGGGTTCGACGGGGTCCAGATCGACTACGAGAATCTGCTGTCCGCGGATCGTGTCGGCTTCTCGACGTTCGTCGGCGAACTGGGCGCGGCACTTCACCGGATCGGCCGGGTCCTCCACGTCGCCGTACACGCCAAGCCGAACGACGCCGGCTACGGGCCGCACAACGAGGCGCAGGACTACGCCGCCGTCGCCCGCGGCGCCGACAAGGTGATCGTGATGGCGTACGACCGGCACTGGGCGACGAGCACCGCCGGGCCCATCGCTCCGTACGACTGGGTCGAGGAGGTCCTGCGGTACGCGATCACGCAGATCCCGCGCGAGAAGCTGGTACTCGGCGTCGGGTTGTACGGCTACGACTGGGTCGGTTCGTCCGCCACTCCCCTCACCTGGACCCAGGTGATGTCGATCGCAGCGGCGCAGAAACCCCTGCTGTCCTGGGACGAGACCAGCAGGTCGACCCACTTCGCTTACATCCTCGACGGCATCCTGCACGAGGTCTGGTTCGAGAACGCGCGCAGTGTCGAGGCCAAGATCGACCTCGCACGCCGGCACGGGCTCGCGGGTGTCGCGCTGTGGCGCCTCGGCGGGGAGGACCCGTCGATCTGGGGACTCGGCCCGTGACCGTCGAGGCGACCTGTCGATCGACACGACCCTGTTCCCACCCGCATCGGAGGATCAGCCATGTGCGGAATCATCGCCTGCCGGACCGCCGGTCCGGCCCTCGACTATCTGCTGCCGGCCCTGAAGCGACTCGAGTACCGCGGCTACGACTCCGTCGGCGTCGCGGTCCGGACCGGTGACGGCGACATCGCGCGACTCCGGACGATCGGGCGGATCGGCGCGCTCGAACAGCAGGTCACGGAGTGGTCCGGCCCCGAACTGGACGGACTCGGGATCGGACACACCCGCTGGGCCACGCACGGCGGCGTCGACGAGCAGAACACCCACCCGCATCTCGACTGCACCGGGCGGATCGCGCTGGTGCACAACGGAATCATCACCAACGCCGACGAACTGGCCCGGGAGCTCCGTGCGACCGGCCACCGGTTCACCTCCGAGGTCGACAGCGAGGTCGTGGCACACCTCGTCGAGGACGATCTCGCGCTGTCGGGTGACCTGTTGACGGCGGTCCAGCGGACGGTGGAACGCCTGTCCGGGTCGTGGGCGCTCGCGGTACTCGAACAGGGAACCGGACGACTCGTCGCCGCGGCGCATCGCTCACCGCTGCTGATCGCCCGCGCCAACGGCGGCGATTTCGCCACCAGCGACGCGGCCGCGATCTCCGACTGGGTGGACGAGTTCCGCCCGCTCGAGGACGGCGACGTCGTGGAACTCGGCGAAACCTTCACGTGGAGTCGCCGCGGGCAGCGGTGTGCGCCTCCGCCGATCACCCGGCACACCTGGAATCCGACCGACATGAGCCTCGGCCGGCACACCGACTACATGAGCAAGGAGATCGGCGAGCAACCCCAGGTCGCGGCGCGCCTGCTCGGACAGATCGGCGGTGGGGTGGCCGACGGATCGCTGTGGTCCGGGCTCGGCCTTCCCGACTTCGATCGGCTGCGGGTGATCGCGTGTGGCACGTCGCTGCACGCGGGTCAGGTGATCGGCAACTGTGCCCGCGGGATCGGCGGGATACGTCCCACCACGACGGTCGCCAGCGAGACCCTCCGGGAACCGCTCGAGCCCGGCACGCTCACCCTTGCCATCAGCCAGTCGGGCGAAACCGCCGACGTACTACGCGCACTGGACCTGCAGGCACCCGGCGATGGCCCGGTACTCGCACTGACCAACTCCTCCCATTCCACCTTGGCGCGTCGCGCCGACGCGGTCCTCCCCTGTTCGGCCGGACCCGAGATCGGCGTGGCCGCCACGAAGACGTTCGTGTGCCAGGTCATCTCCGGTGTCGCACTGGTGATGTCGGCGATGGTCGCCAACGAACGGCTCTCGCCGGACGCCGCCGCGCGCCTGATGCGGGCGCTCAACGGCGCCCCCGCACGGCTCGCAGCGGCAACCGAGACGGCGGAACGACTCATCCCGCCCCTCGTGGACGAGTTGACCACGGCGACAGGCTTCGTGTTCCTGGGCCGCGGTGCCGGCGTCCCCTACGCCGCCGAGGGCGCGCTCAAGCTGAAGGAACTGACCTACCGCTGGGCGGAACACCATCCGGCGGGCGAACTCAAACACGGGCCGCTCGCGGTGATCGAACCGGGGACCCCGGTCGTCGTCGTCGACCACGGAGACGCGCGGCTCGACGCGAACGTCGCCGAGGTCCGCGCCCGCGGCGGACGCATCATCAGCATCGGCACCGAGGGGACCACGGTTCCCGTGCTGCACCCCGGTCCGGCTCCGTGCGGACCGTTGGAATCCGTCGTCCCGATGCAGGTCCTCGCCCGCGCACTCGCGCTCGCGCTCGGACGGGACGTCGACAAGCCCCGCAATCTCGCCAAGTCAGTGACCGTCGAATGATCGACCGAACCGGAAGGAACAGCATGAACAGTCGCGACTGGACACGGCCCTCCCGCCACGGAACTCGGCATCCACGTCAGCACCGACCACCGACGCGACCCCGGCGGAACCGCGTGCTCGGGCTGATCAGCGTCCTGGCGCTGCTGGTCGGACCGGCCCTGATCGCGGTCGGTGCCGGCGCGCCCGCCGGTGCGGCAGGCGCACGCACCGTGGTGAGTCTGACGTTCGACGACGGTAACGCGGACGCGACCGTTGCTGCACAGACGCTGCAGGCCAACGGGCTCCGCGGAACCTTCTTCGTCCCGTCCGGCTACATCGATCAGCCCGGGTACATGTCACAGGCCGATCTTCACGGTATCGCCGCCGCAGGCAACGAAATCGGCGGCCATTCCGTGACGCATCCGGACCTGAGCACGATGTCGCGGGACGAGGCGACCCGGCAGTTGTGCAACGACCGCGTGAACCTCACCAACTGGGGATTCCAGGTCACCTCGCTCGCCTATCCTTTCGCGTCGGCAACCGCCGAGACCGAATCGATCGCGCAGCAGTGCGGCTACAACAGCGCCCGTGGCCTCGGGGACGTCGAGACCCGATTCGGGTGCGCCGGCTGTGATCTCGCCGAGAGCATTCCGCCGGCGAACCCGTACTACACGAAGGCTCCCGACCAGGTGGACAACACCTGGACCCTCGCCGACCTGCAGAACGTGGTCACCAACGCCGAGAACAACGGCGGCGGGTGGGTCCAGCTGACCTTCCACCACGTGTGCGCGAACAACTGCGATCCGGGTGGACTGTCGATCTCGCCGACGCTGCTCGACCAGTTCGCCGCGTGGCTCGCCGCGCGGTCGAGCAACAACACGGTGGTGCAGACCGTACGTGAGGTGGTCGGCGGCGCCGTCGCTCCGGCCGCACCCGGTCCCGTCCCGCCCGCACCGGCCCCCGGTGCCAACGGAGCACCCAACCCCGGCCTGGAGACGGTCGACGCGACGACCGGACTGCCGCAGTGCTGGATGGCCGGCGGCTACGGCGTCAACACACCGACTTTCGCCACGGTGCCCGAGGCGCACGCCGGCAGTATCGCCGAGCGCCTGACGATGGCCGGCTACGTGGACGGCGACGCGAAGCTGCTTCCCAAGCTGGATCTCGGTGAATGCTCGCCGGGAGCCACTCCCGGACACACCTACGCCCTGAAGGCCTGGTACAAGTCCACCGCACCGACCCAGTTCGCGGTGTACTACCGGACCGCGATCGGCACATGGGCGTACTGGACGTCGAGCCCCTGGTTCGCGGCCGCACCCGAGTACACCGCCGCGGAGTGGACCACACCGCCGGTTCCTGCCGGTGCGACCGGAATCAGCTTCGGGCTGAACCTGTTCGGCAACGGGCAGTTGCACACCGACGACTACGAACTCCACGACACCGCCGCGACGCAGCCCTCCAGCGGGTCCTGGACCGTCGGGACCACCACACCGACCGCCCCCACCACCACGCCCGGGCCGGTGACTGCGGCGGCCGGACATGCGAAGCAGAAGGCCGCACCCGGTAAGCACGCACCGGGCAAGCCCGCACCCGGTACCGATCGGAGCAGCCGACGGGGTCCGGCCGAACCGCCCGTCCACTACGTCCCGGGTCCGGACGAGCTGAGGCCCGGTCAGACCTTCCTGCCGGACGCCGGCAACCTCGGCGAGTAGCCGCGGCGTCCACCCATCGCCGACCGGGCCGAGGTCGGATCTCGGCCCGGTCGGCACCACCGGGGAGAAATCAGCTCGACAGGGAAACCAGATGGAGGAGCAGCGCATGGCCATCAAAACCATCTCGGGCCTGCTCGGCGTCGCCGCCGTCGGCATCGCCGTCACGGGATGCGCCGCGGATGCGGCCCAACCCACCGCCGCCGACGGATACCCGTGGCACACGGACATCGTGGCGACCACCTTCTGGGTCGGCGAGATCTTCGATCCCGCTGCCGAGGACGGGAGCCAGGAGATGTCCGCCTACGACTCGAACTGGCTCGGGAGCTACGGCGGATGCGACGGTGTCGCCGTCGACGGGGCCTGCCGGACCGAGCCCCGCACCGCCGGCAACGGCTACTTCCCGACGCAGATGACACCACGCGAGAACCCCTTCTACCTCGACCTGCCGTTCGACGACGTCAACGACGACGTCGCGTTCGAGCAGCGCGGTTCGGTGATTCCCTGGGCCGACGAGGCGCCCTACCGCGATCACCTGTCGGATCCTTCGGTCAGCCTGATGAAGAACCGCTGGGTGCGGATCCGCAGCGGAGACAACACCTGCTACGGCCAGATCCAGGATGCCGGGCCGGCGAACTACCACGATTCCGCGTACGTCTTCGGCGCGGACGACGCCAGACCCGCCAGCGACGAGTTCAACGGCGCGGGCCTCGACGTTTCCCCGGCCTTGAACGGCTGCCTCGGGTTCAGCGAACTCGACGGCGAGAACGACCGCGTCGACTGGCAGTTCGTCGACGACGGCGACGTCCCGCCCGGACCGTGGCGCACGGTCGTCACGACGAGCGGGGTCCGGCAGTGACCGATTCACCTCAACGTGTTCCTCTCCTTCTCGAGTGCAGGGGGTTTCGATGTCGACAACTGTCCTGATCATGCTGCTGGTGTTCGGTCTCAACACGCTGTTCTGGACCACGGTGGGTCTGGGGCGGGAGGTCGCCTCCTGGTGGGTCCGGTGGCGCGGGAAACGTTCCGCTGTTCGGCCCGGCCCACCGCTCCTGACGCCGGCCGACGTGGCCGTGCTCGTGGCAGCCCACAACGAGGAACTGGTGATTGCCGAGACGATCGCCTCCGCGACGTCGCTCGTGCCGGCCGCCAACGTCTTCGTCGTCTCCGACGGATCCTCCGACCGGACCGCCGATATCGTCCGCGCGGCGGGCGCACGGGTCCTCGAGCTGAGCCCGAACAGGGGCAAGGCCGGGGCACTCGCAGCGGGGATCGAGCACTTCGATCTGTGTGAGCGATTCCAGGTGGTCACGATGCTCGACGCCGACACCCATCTGGCGCCCGACTACCTGACCACCGGGCTCGCTCAGATGTCCGAACCCGGGGTGGTCGCCGTCGCGGGGCGGGCGACCACGATCTCCGCGCCCGATCAGCTGACCCGCTTCGGGCGGCTCCTGGTGGCGTATCGGGAGCGGGTGTACGTCGCGGTGCAGTACCTGCTCAAGTACGGTCAGGCCGCACGCTGGGCGAACGCCGTCACGATCGTGCCCGGGTTCGCCAGCATGTACCGCACCGAGGCCCTGAAACAGATCGACGTGAGCGCGCCCGGCCTGGTCATCGAGGACTTCAACATGACCTTCGAGGTCCACGCCAAGCAGCTGGGCCGCATCGCCTTCCATCCCCGGGCCGCGATCGCCTACACCCAGGATCCCGACAACTTCCGCGACTACGTCAAGCAGGTTCGACGCTGGGCACTCGGGTTCTGGCAGACGCTGCGGCGCCACCGACTTCACGTCGGCCGATTCTGGGTGGCATTGGCCGCGTATGTCGCCGAACTGGTGACCAGCAGTCTCCTGTTCGTTCTCCTCGTACCGTTGCTGCTCGTCTCCGTCGTCGCGGGGGTCTTCGGGAACGGCGCCGGGAGGTGGGAGCTGGCCGGTGTGCTGCCGCCCCAGGCAGTACTCCTCGGTGTACTGGTCCCCGATTTCCTGCTCACCGTGTTGGCAGCCGTCGTCAGTCGCCGCCCTCACTATCTGCTCTACGGACTGGCGTTCCCCGTCATTCGCATCGTCGACGCCGCAATGTGTCTGCGGACGATTCCGCTCGCGTGGCGCAGTCGAGACACCGGCGTATGGCGAAGTCCCACGCGCCGTTCCAACGCGAAGCACCGGGCCGGCACCGTCTCGGCGACACCTCTGCCGGTCACCGGCTCCAGCCGATCGCGACTGCACATCGTCGAGGACGACGGTCGCGAACCGCGAGGTGAGATCGCCTGACACCGCGGCACACCACCGGCACACGGAAACACCACTTGTCCGCACTATACGTAAGGAACCTTCGCAATGATCTCGAAGTCGACCAACGCACGCCGCCGCCGGGCCGCCCTGCCCGCGGCCACGATCCTGACCACGGCCGGCGCCCTGCTCCTCGGGACCGCCGGCACGGCGACGGCCGCCGAACAGACCGCATCCACCCCCGCCGGCGCACTGACGGTGACCCTCACCAACGACGTCGTCGAGTCGGTTCCCAGCCTCACCATGATGCCGACGTCGAGCGAAGGCGTCGTGTCCGCCGCGGCCGTCGCCACTGCGACCGGGCCGGGCGCACAGGACATCACGGGCGGCACGCTCGACCTCGGCTATCAGGTCGGATGTGCTGTCGACGTCTCCGGCGGTGTGCAATTCGCGGTCGAGACACCCGCCGGTCCCACGCTCACGCTCTTCCCGACACCCGGAATCGGTATGAACTTCGGCGTCACGCCGTCGGTCCTGATCAATCCCAAGTTCGGTGTCAGCCAGGATGTCTCGCTCGGCAAGCAGGTGGTGAACGGGCCCGACGCCGCGGTGTCGTTCGACGCGGTCCGCGTCAAGGCCGAGGGATGCATCGGTGGAGTCACGGTTCGTCCGTATGCGGTCTACACGGTGACGACCGCCCACGGGAGCCACTCGGTCGCGACGTACGGAAGTCCCCGCGCGCTCTGACGGTAGAACTTCTCGCCCGCACCACATGGTGCGGGCGAGAAGCTCATTCGTCGGCGACTGACCTGGTCGGGATGAGATTTCGGAGAAAGTCACACGCGCAGTTCGAGCGTGACGATCGCTTCGGCGACCGCGTGCACGCTCGCGTTGTGCGACCGTGCGTGACGACGGATCAACTGGTAGGCGGCGTCGACGCCGATGCCGTTCGCGTTGGAGATGATCCCCTTCGCCTGTTCCACGACGATGCGACTGGTGAGTGCCTGCTCGAGTTGCCCCGACAGACGCTGGAAGTGACTGACCGCCGACCTCTGGCTCAGGAACACCGATGTCATCTCGGCCAGGCAACCGACCATGGCGATCTCGTCCTCGAGCCAACGGCGCGGACGATCCGAGACCAGGACGAGTGCGCCGACGGAGCGTAGACCGTGCCGGAGCGGAAAGACCGCCAACGACACCACACCCGAGCGTCGCGCCTCGGCGACGAATTGCGGCCAGGCCTCGCGGTGATCGTCGACGGCGGCGATACGCAGAATGCTCCCGCGCGCGATCGCGTCCGCGCCCGGGCCGTCCGAAACCAGTTGCGCCAGGCGGTCGAGGGCGATCCCCGGCCCGGTCGACGTCGTCACCGTGGCCGTCGCGCCGTCGAGATCGGTCACGACGCCGCCGCCGGCAAGACCGAGAAGGCCCGAGACCAGTTCGACCAGACCCGTCAGCACCGCGTCCGTTTCGGATGATTCCGCCTGCAGTCTCGTGAATCTCTCCACGGCAACCGCGAAATGGCTTTGAACAGACAATCGATAGCCCCCCTCATTCGAGAACTGAGGCTCCCCCGACAATCGAAGATTTCGGCACCCACCGGGACCCGCAGTGGCGTTTACACACTCGCGAGCCGTTCGTAATTCGTTCGAAATTCCCATGTTCACTGTCGCTCTTCCGCTCCTTCGACCGCGGCCGCTCCCCCACGTGCGACCGACCCGATGCCTTCGACCCGACAGAAACACTTGCGCCAGAATGCTATCGCACGCAGCCGAGATGCCGCCAGAGGACGACCTACGGTGCCGTATCGTTCACCCGGCCGTTCACCCCGACGCCGGCGATCTGCGATACCTGCACCAATCACGCCGAATATCCGATCCGATACACACATTCGGCACCCGAATTGGGATCCTATTTATTCGATCTTGATCAGTAAGATAAACGACAGACCGACAGTTCCCGCAACCCGACGACAACGACATCTCACGCAAATGCAACGCCGACCCGGGGAAGACCGGAAGAGTTCGTTGCGTGCAGTCACGAATTGCTCTCGACGATCATCCCCGCGACCCCCGAACCCAGCGGGACCGGCGCACACACCGGGGCGGGCGCCGACGGGTCGAGTTCCCGCACCGCGAGCCAAAGCGAGAAGGGGTCGTACACCATGTTGAAGTGCCCGCCCCGGTTCTCCGGACACAGGTCCTGCACCAGGATGTTCGTCGCACCTCGGTCCCGCAGCGCAATGTTGGTGTGGGGCTGGATCATCTCGTCGTAGCGCGACCCGATGGTCGTGTAGGCGACGCCCGGAACGGTGTCGCCTCCCGCGTTGAGTGCGACGAGGAACGGCGATCCTTGCATCTGCTGGCTGATCGCCTTCGAGGTGAGCCCCTCGGCGATCCGGTCGGGATCCGGCAGCAGCCTCAGCAGCGGCACGATCCCGTACATCACCCCGCCGTAGGTCGGCGACGCGATCCCGATCCAACGGCCCACGACGTCGGCGCCGCCCAACCGATTGACGAAGTACCGCGCCACGGTCGCGCCCTGGGAGTAGCCCACGAGGTCGACCTCGGCAGCGCCGGTCGACACCCGGACCATGCGTACGAAGTCCGCGAGTTCCGTTGCGCTGCGAGCCATGTCGCCGCGCGCATACTTTCCGGGTTTGCCGTCCGCACCGTAGTTCGGAGCGAACACGCAGAACCCCCGGTCGGCGAGGATCGGAGCGAGCGCGGACCAGTCCGTGTAGGCGTCGGAGTCACTGCCGTGCACGAGGACGACCGGGTTGGGGTGGCCCGGATCCGGTCGGCAACCGAAGTCGTTCGTCCCGGGCGGCGCGGAGTCCCGGTGCCGTTCGGCGTACCGCAGTGCTCCGGCGTGGCCGATCTGGATCGGGCCCGGATCTACCGGCACCACGTAATCGGGTCGCGTCGTGGACGGCGCCGGGGGCGCCGGCGACGCGGACGCCGCGGGCGGGGCGAGCACGGCCAGGCCGGCCGCAGCCACAACGGAAACTCCAGCAGCGAAGCGCCTCGTCACCCGATCCACCATGCACCTCCGTGACCCGCAGGACTGCCAGCAGTTTCCATCAAGATCACTGCCGGGGCCGGCCACGCGCCAACCCGCCCGAATAACGAAAGTGGAACGAAATCTGCGCTGATCCGCTCACACCCGCGACCGGCCCCATGGTGCAATGGGGCGAGTCTCCCGGACAGGAACGGTGCGGTATGACCATCGTGGACAACGCTGTCTACGTCGACGGTGTTCGCGTCGACACCCCACAGACGCTCGACTGCACCTACGAGACGATGAACCGGCTCGGCGGAATGGCCTGGATCGGCCTCTACCGACCCGACGCCGACGAAGTCCATTCCCTGGCGAGCGAATTCGGTCTCCACCACCTCGCCGTCGAGGACACGATCGCCGCACACCAGCGCCCCAAGCTCGAGCGCTACGACGAGACGCTGTTCGTGGTCCTGCGGCCCGCCCGCTATCTCGACGACGTCGAGAAGGTCGAGTTCGGCGAGGTGCACGTGTTCGTCGGATCCGACTTCGTCATCACCATCCGGCACGCCGAGTCCCCCGATCTCGCGCAGGTACGACGCCGACTCGAAGCGAATCCCGAACTGCTGCGCCTCGGCCCCGAGGCCGTGTTGTACGCGATCCTGGACCAGGTCGTCGACGAATACCTACCGGTCGCCGCGGGCCTCGAGAACGACATCGACGAGATCGAGAACCAGGTGTTCACCGGCGACCCCGCCGTCGCCAAGCGCATCTACGACCTGTCCGGCGAGGTCATCGACTTCCAGCGCGCGACGCATCCGCTGGTGTCGATCCTCGAGGCCCTCGAACGCGGATCGGACAAGTACCACGTGGATCTCGAACTCCGACGCCACCTGCGCGATGTGCTCGACCACACACTGCGCGTCGTCGAGCGGGCCGACTCGTCCCGCGCGCACCTGCAGACCGCGTTGTCGGTGCACGCCACGCTCGTCGCTCAGCAGCAGAACGAGGAGATGCGTCGGCTGACGGTCACGAGCCTGAACCAGAGCGAGGAAGTGAAGAAGATTTCCGCCTGGGCCGCAATACTTTTCGCTCCGACGCTGGTCGGCACGGTGTACGGGATGAACTTCAACGACATGCCGGAACTGGGCTGGGCGTTCGGCTACCCGATGGCGTTGCTGCTCATGGTCGCGACGTCGCTGACACTGTTCTACGTCTTCAAACGCCAGCGCTGGCTGTGAGCGTCCTCGAGGTTGACAGTGCCCATACCCGCTGGCACCCTCGACGTGCAGCACCTCGTTAGGCGAGGCTCCTGCACGAACACAGGCCACTGATCTCACGACGTCGAGAGACGCCCAAGATCAGGACAGATTTCCCCGGCTTAAGGGGTGATCCCAAGTGGCTTCCCACGGACGTGGGATACGTCGTGCAGTGCCGAAGCTCTTACGTGGAGGTGTTCCGACCGGACGGTCACTGCCGAATGCGTGGTCGCCGCGAAACCCCTGCGTTGCATTGTCCCTGCGTCGCGTTGTCGACGAAATCGCGCACCGGGCCCCGGGCCCGGTGCGGCTCGTGCACGGAGGTATCCGCCATGGACACCACGATCATCATTCTTCGGGTGGCTCTCGGCCTGGGGCTCGGCGCCCTGGTCGGTATCGAGCGGCAATGGCGCGCCCGCATGGCGGGTCTGCGCACCAACGCCCTCGTGAGTCTGGGCGCAACGCTGTTCGTGATCCTCAGCGCCTACGGATTCGACGGACCCGACGCCGATCCCACCCGCGTCGCCGCGCAGATCGTCTCCGGAATCGGGTTCCTCGGGGCGGGCGTCATCATGAAGCAGGGCGCGTCCGTGACCGGCCTGAACACCGCCGCCACCCTGTGGGCCACCGCGGCCGTCGGCGCACTGGTGGGCGGCGGAATGTACTGGGCCGCCGTCATCGGAGCCGTTGCGATCATGGGGGCCAACATGATCCTGCGCCCGGTGGGCCGACTCATGGACCATCAGCCGGCACGCGCCGGCCGCGACGAGGCGCCCGTCGACTACCGCTTCGAGGTGACGTGCCACGAGGACGCGGAGGCGCACGTCCGGGCGCTGACCGTGCAGGCGATCTCGCGACCCGAGTTCCGGTTGCGGTCGGTGCAGTCGCACGACACCTCCGACGCCGCCCGGGTGCAGGTGACAGCGGAACTGACCGCGCGCCGGCGCGACGACACCCTCCTCGAGTCGGCCGTGAACCGGATGAGTCTCGAGCCACTGGTCACGAGCGTCCGCTGGAGCACCTCCCCGAGCGAGTACGAGGAACTGTTCGACGCCGGGCGGTGACCGCGGGACACCGCCCCGCCGGGAATCCTCCCGAAGCCCGGGAACGGTGGTTCCGCCCAACCGGACTCCGCGGTACCGTCGCGCTCCACTCGACGGCGCGCCCGACCCGGACTTCGACGTCATCAGCGAGTTCGTCTTCGACGACATGGCCGCCTACGAGGACATGCTCGCCACCCACGCCCGGCCGGAGGTCGCGGCCGCGATCGCGGCCGACGAGGCGAACTTCCTCGACCGCTCGCGCACCCGGATGTACGTCGTCGACGTCCGGGAGAGCTAGGGCACGCCGCCCGCCTCCCGACAGCGGGCCGGAGTGCGGGTTCATCCCGTACGGGTGATGTCGCTCGCCGGGTGCAGTTCTTACGGTCGGCACATGACGAGGCCCACGGAGAACAGCATCGACATGGACGACCCGGGATTCGTGTACGTGTACGCGTTTCCGCTGGTGTTCAATCTCGAACAGGTGCAGCGTTACGTCAGCGAGGGCGTGGGCGCGAATCCCCCTGCGGCGTACAACACCTTCAGCCACGCACGCACACTGGCCGGACCGCAGGACACGTTCGTCTCCATCAACAACGACACCGTGTATTCGATGGCCCAACTGGACCTGAGCGTGGGCCCGGTCAAGCTGACGGTCCCGGACACCGCCGGCCGGTACTACGTGCTGCAGTTCGTCGACGCCTGGACCGACAACTTCGCCTACGTCGGGACCCGTGCCACCGGCACGGGTGCGGGCGAGTTCCTTCTCGTACCTCCCGGATGGGCGGGAGACGACCTCGGTCTGCGTGTCGTTCGCTTCCCGACCCGCATCGCCTCGATCGTCGGCCGGTGGGCCGTGGCAGGCGACGACGACCTGCCGGCGGTCCACGCGCTGCAGGATGCGACCATCCTCAGCCCGCTGACCGAACAGGCCCCGGCGGGGATTCCAGCGGTCGGGTCCGGACAGACCGAGGCCGTCGAGTTCTTCGAGAAGTTCCGTGTCTGGTCGCAGGAGTTCCCGCCCGCCCTGCGCGATGTGCGACTGCAACAGGGCTTCTCCGCCCTCGGGCTCACCGGTGCCGACTCCGTGGCCCGAGGGGATGCGGAACTCGACGCCGCGCTCGGCACGGCCTGGACGACCGGGCGCGCACACGTCGAGGAGATCGCGCGGACGGCACCCGGAATCAGGAGGGTCGACGGGTGGCTGCTCAGCATCCACGGCTTCGACTACAACGTCGACTGGTTCGAACTGGGCACGATCGACAGTCCCGACTGGCAGATCTCCGACGACACCCTCCGGATCGTGAGCCGGGCCGCGGCCGCACGGGCCGGGCTGTGGGGAAACCACGGCTACGAGGCCACCTACGGACTCACCTACATCGACAGCGACGGCGCTCCGCTGGACGGCGCGCACGCCTACCGGATCACCTTCGACCCGGTACCCCCCGTCGATGCGTTCTGGTCGTTGACGATGTACTCCGTTCCGGATTTCTACCTCGTCGACAACCCGATCGGACGCTTCTCCATCGGCGACCGCACGCCCGGCCTCGTCGCCGACGGTGCCGGCGCCGTCACGATCACGATCAGTTCCGACGAACCCGCCGACCCGGACGCCCGCGCCAACTGGCTGCCCGCGCCGAAGGGACCGTTCCGCCCGGTCCTGCGGATGTACTCGCCGCGCAAGACGATTCTCGACGGGGCATACGATCCCCCTCCGATCGTCAGAGTCGACTGACAACTCGGCGGGGCTACACGGCACTTCGCTCGACGCGCCGGGCGCGAGGCGTCCTAGCCGATCCGGAGCGGATCGATCTGGACTCGAACGGGGCCGCCCGATCGTCGGGCGCTGCGAATCGCCTGGGCCTCCGCCAGGCCGTTCGCCAGCGCGCGCCCGTCGCGGCGCGGCACCCGAACGAGCATGCGCTCCACGTCTTCCGGCTCCGGTTCCTCGCTCGAGAACGGCAGCCGCTCCCCCGCCGGCAACGGGACCGGCCCCAGGACCTCGGCCGAATCCGGAAGTCCCGCAACCTCGAGCAGCTCCCCGATCGACGCCGCGGTGCCGTCGATCGCGGCCATGTGCACGGCGGGCGGGAACCCCACCTCCGCCCGCTCCTCGAGCTGAGCCCGCGCATGCCACACCGGATCCCACCGCACCAGCGCCTGCACGGTGGGGATCCCGGAGTCGGCGACGACCACGACCTGACCGCCGTCGGCGTGCGATCGCACGAGCGCCGACGCGGTCATCCACCGTCGCAACGTCTCCTCGGCGGCGCGAAGGTCGGCGCGCCCCAACAGCGCCCACCCGTCGAGCAGCAGGGCCGCGCCGTAGCCGCCGGGCATCACCGGTTCGGCGCCCACCGTCGACACGACCAGCGTGGGCCCCGGCTCCATCTCGGCCTTCACGTCGGCCCCGCCCGACGTGTGCACCGCGACGCCGGGAAACGCCCGCCCCAATTCCTCGGCCGTGCGCCCCGCCCCGACGACGACCGCCCGCAGCGCCCGCGCACCGCAGGCGTGACAGCGGTGATTGGTGTCCGCGACGCCACACCACTTGCACGTCGGCGAACCGGCGCCGTCCGGACCGGCGGCCGCCGGCAGCGACAACGGTCCGTTGCACCGACGGCAGCGCGCCGGGGCCCGGCACTTGGCGCAGGCCAGCGACGGCACGTAGCCCCGACGCGGAACCTGCACCAGCACACCCGCTCCCGCGGCCAGTGCCTGCCGGGCCGCGGCGAACGCGATCGCGGGAAGACGGGCCGCACGCGCCCCGGGATCACGGGCCAGCGCGTGATCGCTGTCCGCGAGTGCGGTGATCTTCGGGGCACGTGTCCGTACGACGTCACGGGCCGCGACGAGGTCGTGCGCCCAACCGGAGTCGACGAGGGCCTGGGCCTCCGCGGTCCGCGAATGCCCGGCCAGCACGACGGAACACCCCGTGCCGTAGGCCCGCAGCAGCGCGACTTCCCGCGCATGCGGATACGGTGAACGCGGCTCGGACAGGCTGCTGTCGCCGTCGTCCCACACGACCGTCAGGCCGAGGTCCGGTGCCGGGGCGAACACCGACGCCCTGGTCCCGACAACCACCCGGGCCGTTCCCCGCAGCGCGGCCAGCCAGCGCCGGTACCGTGCCGACGGCCCCAGTCCCGCCGCGAGACCCACGACATGTTCTGTGCCGAGCAGACTTTCGCATGCCCGCACCAGGCGATCGAGGTCACGCTGGTCGGGCACCACGAGTACCGCGCCCCGCCCCGATGCCGCGACGACGCCGGCCAACTCCGCGAGCCGCGCACACCAGTCCTCGCCGGGGAGTGCCTGCCACGCCGCGCGCGGACCGCGTCCGGCTTGCAGCGCGTCGAGAAAGTTGAGCCCGTGGGTGTAGGCGGACCACGCCTCCCGGTCGACGATCGGCGAGTCCGGTGCCGGGCGCGCCACGGCCTCCTCCGATTCGACCTTCGCGTGCCGCGGCGGGACCGCCAGACGCAGCACGTCCGCGCGTGTCCCGGCGTAGCGCTGCGCCACCGCGTCGACCAGTCGGCGCACCTCGGCGGTCAGGACGGGCTCGCCCGAGACGACCCGGTCGAGCCACGCCAGTTTGCCGTCGTGCTCGCTCGTCTCGATCCGTTCGAGGAGGAATCCGTCCACCAGCCGTCCCGCGAACCGGACCCGGACCCGCACGCCCGGCCGGGCCTGCTCGTCCAGCTCGGACGGAACCAGATAGTCGAACTCGCGGTCCAGGTGCGCAACAGGAAGCAGCGGCAGCACTCGCGCCACGGGCGCGTGTGCTGCCGCTGTCTTGTCGGTGCCGGTCAGCGAACCGATCTCTCGGTCGCGATCAGAGGCCGGCGGCCGCGCGCAGCTTCTCCGCGCGGTCGGTGCGCTCCCAGGGCAGGTCCACGTCGGTGCGACCGAAGTGGCCGTACGCCGCAGTGTCCGAGTAGATCGGGCGCAGCAGGTCCAGGTCCCGGATGATCGCGCCGGGACGCAGGTCGAAGACCTCGCTGATCGCCTGCTGGATCTTCGCGATGTCGACCTTCTCGGTGCCGAACGCCTCCACGAACAGGCCGACCGGGGCGGCCTTGCCGATCGCGTAGGCCACCTGGACCTCGATGCGGTCGGCGAGACCCGCCGCGACCGCGTTCTTGGCGACCCAGCGCATCGCGTAGGCGGCCGAGCGGTCCACCTTCGACGGATCCTTGCCGGAGAACGCGCCGCCACCGTGGCGAGCCATGCCGCCGTAGGTGTCGACGATGATCTTGCGGCCGGTCAGACCGGCGTCACCCATCGGACCACCCAGCACGAACTTGCCGGTGGGGTTGACCAGCAGGCGGACGTCGGCGGTGTCGAGGGGAATGGTCAGCTCGGACAGGACGTGGCCGAGGACCTTCTCCCGCAGATCCGGGGTCAGCAGGTTGTCGAGATCGATGTCGGCCGCGTGCTGGGTCGAGATGACGACCGTGTCGAGGCGGACGGGGCGGTCACCGTCGTACTCGATGGTGACCTGGGTCTTGCCGTCCGGGCGCAGGTACGGCAGCACGCCGCTCTTGCGGACCTCGGTCAGGCGACGCGACAGGCGGTGGGCCAGCGCGATCGGCAGCGGCATCAGTTCCGGGGTGTCCGTGCAGGCGTACCCGAACATCAGTCCCTGGTCACCGGCGCCCTGGCGGTCGATCTCGTCGTCGGTGACACCGTCGACGCGGGCCTCGTGCGAGTGATCGACGCCCTGCGCGATCTCGGGCGACTGCGCGCCGATCGCGATGTTGACGCCGCAGGAGTTGCCGTCGAAGCCCTTGGCCGACGAGTCGTACCCGATCTCGAGCACCTTGTCGCGCACGATCTTCGGAATGTCGACGTACGCCGTCGTGGTGACCTCACCGGCGACGTGCACCTGTCCGGTGGTCACCAGGGTCTCGACTGCGACGCGGCTGCGCGGATCCTTATCGAGCAACGCATCGAGGATGGAGTCACTGATCGCATCACAGATCTTGTCGGGGTGACCTTCGGTCACGGACTCACTGGTGAATAGCCGCTTGCCGGACGTGCTCACAGATCTCCCTCTCGACGTTCTGTCCGAGGCCGACTCCGCTCGAATTCGAATTCTCGAATCGTGTGGCCCCGCTACGACACCTGAGCTCATTTTCGTTACTACTTCATATTCAATACCGCAGACGGCCACGGTGCCAGGAGACCGGTCCCCGGTGCGGCACCGCGGTCGCCACGTGCTACTTCGGGGCCAACAGACCCGCAACCGCATCGAGCACGCGGCTGGCCATCAGCGACTTCGAACCCGGTTCGATCGCCGATTCGGTGCCGTCGGCCCCGAGGAGCCAACCATCGTTGTGGTCCACCTCGAACGCCTTGCCGTCACCGACCGCATTCACGACGAGAAGATCACAACCCTTGCGCGCCAATTTCGTTCGCGCATGGTCGAGGACACTTCCCGACTCGTCACCCGTCTCGGCCGCGAATCCCACGATCGCGGTGCCGGGAGCGAGAGTGCCGTCCCGCCGAGCCTGCACGAGACCGGCGAGAATGTCATCGTTTTTGATCAACGGAATCGAGTTCGGCTCGTCCGCGCCCTTCTTGATCTTGCTCGTCGCGACGGTGGCGGGCCGGAAGTCCGCAACGGCGGCCGACATGATCACCACATCGGCGTCGACGGCGTGCTTCATGACCGCCTCGCGCATCTGCTCGGCGGTGCGGACGTTCACGACGTCGACTGCGGCCGGATCGGCCAGTTCGGCGGTCGCGCCGGCGACCAGCGTCACCTCGGCACCGCGCTGCGCGGCCAGGCGCGCGATCGCGTACCCCTGCTTGCCGGAACTACGGTTGCCCAGGTAGCGAACCGGGTCGAGCGGCTCACGGGTTCCGCCCGCCGACACGACCAGGCGTCGGCCCTCGAGGTCGCGCGGCAGCGCCGACGGCCGCTCCAACAGGAGCGAGGCGAGCGCGAAGATCTCCTCCGGCTCGGGCATCCGGCCGGCGCCGGTGTCCTTGCCGGTCAACCGGCCCGACGCCGGCTCGATGACGATGTTGCCGCGGGCGCGCAGCGTCGCGACGTTGGCGACGGTGGCAGGGTGCTCCCACATCTCGGTGTGCATCGCGGGGGCGAACACAACCGGACAACGCGCCGTCAGGAGCGTGGCGGTCAGCAGGTCGTCCGCCCGCCCGGCCACCGCACGAGCCATGAGGTCTGCGGTGGCGGGGGCGGTGACGACCAGGTCCGCTTCCTGCCCGAGACGCACGTGCGCGACCTCCGGCACGTCCGCGAACACGCCAGTCTGCACCGGATTGCCGGACAGGGCCTCGAACGTGGCCCGGCCGACGAACTGCAGTGCGGACTCGGTGGGGATCACCCGGACGCGGTGACCGTTCTCGGTGAAGCTGCGGACCAGCGCGCAGCTCTTGTACGCGGCGATACCGCCGCCGACGCCGACGACGATCCGCTTGGGTCCCGCCGAATCGGATTCCCGATCGGACACGGGCGTTGCTCCGCTCACTCGCCTTCGGTGTGCTCGAGCAGGTCGGCGTGGATCTCGCGCAGCGCGATCGACAGCGGCTTCTCCTGCAGACCCGGCTCGACGAGCGGGCCGACGTACTCGAGGATGCCGTCGCCCAGCTGGTTGTAGTAGTCGTTGATCTGCCGCGCACGCTTGGCCGAGTAGATGACCAGGGCGTACTTGGACGACGTGCGCTCGAGCAGCTCGTCGATCGGCGGGTTGGTGATGCCGAGCGGGGTGTCGTAGGCAGGCAGGGCGCCACGACCGGCGGTGTCGGACACTACTGCTTCGGTGCTGCTCACTCGGTTTCTCCTGAACTGGACTTGAAAAGTGCCAAATTGAATGCCTGAATCAGGGGCGACGGCGCTTAGGGCTGTCGTCCAGCCAACAAGGATACCAACTCATCGCAGGCCTGGCTGACATCCTCGTTGACGATCACGGTGTCGAACTCGTCCTGAGCGGCAAGTTCCACCTTCGCGGTCTGCAGTCGACGCTCGACGACGTCCGCCGGTTCGGTGCCGCGGCCCGTCAGGCGGGAGACCAGGGCCTCCCAACTGGGGGGCGCCATGAACGTCAGGACGGCCTCGGGCATCGCGGCCCGCACCGACCGAGCACCCACCAGATCGACCTCGACCAGGACCGGCTTGCCGTCGGCGAGCGCCTGGCGCACCGGCTCGGCCGGGGTGCCGGACCGCTGCAGGCCACCGTGGATCTCGGCCCACTCGAGCAGGTCGCCGGAGTCGATCATGCGATCGAACTCGTCCCGCGAGATGAAGTGGTAGTCCTGCCCGTCCACCTCGCCGGGACGCGGGTCCCGGGTGGTCACCGAGACGCTGAAGACGACCTCGGGCATCCGGTCACGCAGCAGGCGGACGACGCTGGACTTACCGACGGCCGAGGGGCCGGCCAGTACCACCAGCCGGCCCCTCCGCACTGCGTCACCGCTCTCGACCGATGCCGAAGCGGTCTCGCTGCCTGACACCTGTTGTGCGTCAGCAATCACTTGTCGCGCTCAGGCCTCGAAATCGAACCGGGCGAGCAGAGCCTTGCGCTGCCGATCGCCGAGGCCACGAAGGCGACGGGTCGGAGCGATCTCCAGCTCGGTCATGATCTCCTGAGCCTTGACCTTGCCAACCTTGGGAAGGGCCTCGAGCAGAGCCGACACCTTCATCTTGCCGAGGATCTCGTCCTCTTCGGCATCCTTCAGGACCTGCTTCAGGTCGGTGCCGCCGCGCTTGAGGCGCTCCTTGAGCTCAGCCCGGGCCTTGCGGGCGGCAGCCGCCTTCTCCAAAGCAGCAGCGCGCTGCTCATCGGTCAACTGGGGAAGGGCCACGGTTCCTCCGTCTCGTCGTGTGCAAACTCCAACCACTCCCGGCACAGCCGGGGCGTCTACAACCCCCGGATAACCAGGGGCGATAGCGACCGTACTCACGCCGGGCCCCGATTGCTAACCCACCCCCCGACGTCAGCGCCCGATTCGGGTGGGTTATGCGCTCATTCGACGGTGCGTTCGAAGGCGGCTCGCGGCACCGCCCCCACCGGCGGCAACGACCGGTCCGAGCACCCGAAAAACTGGAATATACGCAGGTAGGAGTCTATTTCCGGCACACGGGAACCGGACGTGCCGCCCAATCCGACGTGGCGTGGCACACAGTTCATCGGACCGTAGCCGACGCGGCCGAAAAATTCGCGAAAACTTCCGTGGTCCAGTGCGTGTCGGGCGTGGACCTGCCGATCTTCGATCGGTGTGCACATACGACGAAGGCCGGGCCCGGGGACAGCCCCGAACCCGGCCTCGCCGGAATACGTCGCTCGAACCAGTCGAGCCCGTCCTAGTCCTGCAGGAACCCGAACCCCTCCACGGAGCGCGACACGGCCTCCTGGATACCCGTAACCGACGGCCCGGCACGCAGCACCTCACGCGAGACGCTGGGCACGACGGAGCGCAGGCAGTCCCCCGCCAGGCGGCGGACGTCTTCCGCGGTGCCGCCCTGATGCCCGACACCGGGCATCAGGATGGGCCCGTGCAGCGCGCCGAGGTCGGGGGCGTCGGTCAACGTGGCACCGACCACGACACCGACCGAGCCGAGGACGTCGGCGCCGGCGTTGCGGGCCGCGGCCTCGTCCACCATCACCTGGCTGATCCGGCGACCGTCCGCCGCGGTGGACGACTGCACCTGCGCGCCCTCCGGGTTGGACGTCGCGGCCAGCACGAACAATCCACCGTGGTTGCGCTCGGCGAGGTTGAGGACCGGGTCGAGGGAACCGAATCCGAGGTACGGCGACACCGTCACCGCATCCGACTCGAGCGGCGATCCCGCACCCAACCATGCCCGCGCGTACGCGCTCATCGTGGACCCGATGTCACCGCGCTTCGCGTCGGCGACGACGAGGGTGCCGGCCTCGCGCAGCACCGAGATGGTGCGTTCGAGGACCGCGACACCTCCCGAGCCGTACGCCTCGAAGAACGCCACCTGTGGTTTCACCAGCGCGACCCGGCCGACGAACGCCTCGACGCAGATCTCCGAGAACTTCTCGAGGCCGTCGACGGTCTCCGGCAGCCCCCACGCCTGCAGCAACTCGGGGTGCGGGTCCACGCCGACGCACAGAGGGCCGTAATGGCCCAGCGCCGCGTGGAGCCGCGCCCCGAACGTCATCTCCGAGGTCACTGCTGGGAATCCCCGGATTCACGCAGCCGCGAATGCAGCTCCTGCAGCGACTGGACGCCGATGTCGCCACGGATGGCGGCCTCGATGCCCTGCACCGCCGCGGAGGCACCCTGCACGGTGGTGATGCACGGAACGCTCTTCGACACCGCGGCGCTGCGGATCTCGTAGCCGTCGACGCGCGGGCCGGAGTTGCCGTACGGGGTGTTGATCACCATGTCGACCTCGCCGTCCTTGATCTGGTCGACGATGGTCCGGGCGCCCGCGGGCAGGTCCTCACCGGACTGCTTGTGGACCTCTTCGCAGGTGATGCCGTTGCGGCGCAGGACGTCCGCGGTGCCCTCGGTGGCGAGGATCCGGAAGCCGAGGTCCGCGAGCCGCTTGACCGGGAAGATCAGCGAGCGCTTGTCCTTGTTGGCGACCGAGACGAAGACCGAACCGCTGGTCGGCAGCGAGCCGTACGCCGCGGTCTGGCTCTTGGCGAAGGCGGTACCGAAGTCCGCGTCGATGCCCATGACCTCGCCGGTGGACTTCATCTCCGGGCTCAGCAGCGTGTCGATGCCGGTGCCGTCGGCGCGACGGAACCGGTTGAACGGCAGGACCGCCTCCTTGACCGCGACCGGTGCGTCGATGGCAGCGTGACCGCCGTCGCCCTCGGCCGGCAGGATGCCGCTCGCACGCAGATCGGCGATCGTCTCGCCCAACATGACCCGCGCGCAGGCCTTGGCCAGCTGCACCGCGGTGGCCTTCGAGACGAACGGCACGGTCCGCGACGCGCGCGGGTTGGCCTCGAGGACGTACAGGATGTCGTCCTTGAGCGCGTACTGGACGTTGAGCAGGCCCTTCACGCCGATGCCCTTCGCGAGCGCCTCCGTGGAGCGGCGCACGTTCTCGAGGTCGGCGCGGCCGAGGGTGATCGGCGGCAGCGCACAGGCCGAGTCACCGGAGTGGATGCCGGCCTCCTCGATGTGCTCCATCACGCCGCCGAGGTACACCTCGGTGCCGTCGCACAGCGCGTCGACGTCGATCTCCACCGCGTCCTCCAGGAAGCGGTCGACCAGCACCGGCCGGTCGTCGGAGATCTCGGTGGCCCGGGAGATGTAGTTCTCCAGCGCCTTCTCGTCGTAGACGATCTCCATGCCGCGACCGCCGAGCACGTACGACGGGCGCACCAGCACCGGGTAACCGATACCGGACGCGATGTCGCGCGCACCCTCAAACGTGGTGGCGGTGCCGAACTTCGGCGCGGGCAGGCCGGCCTCGGTGAGGACACGACCGAACTCGCCGCGGTCCTCGGCCAGGTCGATGGCCTCGGGGCTGGTGCCGACGATCGGGACACCGGCGGCCTTGAGGCGCTTGGCCAGGCCCAGCGGCGTCTGGCCACCGAGCTGGACGATGACGCCCGCGACGGTGCCGGACAGGGTCTCGGCGCGGTACACCTCGAGCACGTCCTCGAACGTCAGCGGCTCGAAGTACAGGCGGTCGGCGGTGTCGTAGTCGGTCGACACGGTCTCGGGGTTGCAGTTGACCATGACGGTCTCGTAGCCGGCCTCGGACAGCGTCTGCGCGGCGTGGACACACGAGTAGTCGAACTCGATGCCCTGACCGATACGGTTCGGACCCGAACCCAGGATCAGGACCTTGGGGCGCTCGGCCTGCGGCGCGACCTCGGTCTCGGCCTCGGGATCGAGCTCGTAGGTCGAGTAGTGGTACGGGGTCTTCGCCTCGAACTCGGCGGCACACGTGTCGACGGTCTTGTAGACCGGGTGCACGTTCAGCTCGTCGCGGTAGGCGCGGACGGCGTCCTCGTCGGCGAACTGCTGCGGGCGCAGTGCCGCGACCTGACGATCGGAGAAGCCGTGGTGCTTGGTGAACCGCAGTTCGGTCTCGCCGAAGGTCTCGGCCGAACGCACCTTGTCCCCCAGCTCGACGATCTGCTGCATCTGGTCGAGGAACCACGGGTCGATCTTGGTGGCGTCGAACAGCTGCTCGAGCGTAGCGCCCAGCTCGAAGGCCTGCGCGATCTGGTACATGCGACCGTCGGTCGGGACCTTGATCGCCTCGAGCAGCTCGTCGAGCGTGCCCTCGACCTCGGGGCCGGTCCAATAGCCGGCCCGCTTGGTCTCGAGCGAGCGCAGGACCTTACCGAACGCCTCGGTGAAGTTGCGGCCGATGGACATGGCCTCGCCCACCGACTTCATCGTGGTGGTCAGCGTGCCGTCGGCACCGGGGAACTTCTCGAACGCGAAGCGCGGGGCCTTGACGACGACGTAGTCGAGCGTCGGCTCGAAGCAGGCCGGCGTCTCCTTGGTGATGTCGTTGACGATCTCGTCGAGCGTGTAGCCGATGGCCAGCTTGGCGGCCATCTTCGCGATCGGGTAGCCGGTCGCCTTCGACGCCAGCGCCGACGAGCGCGACACGCGCGGGTTCATCTCGATGACGACCAGGCGGCCGTCCGTCGGGTCCATCGCGAACTGGATGTTGCAGCCGCCGGTGTCGACGCCGACCTCGCGCAGGATCGCGATCGAGAGGTCGCGCATCGCCTGGTACTCGCGGTCGGTGAGCGTCATGGCCGGGGCCACGGTCACCGAGTCGCCGGTGTGGACGCCGACCGGGTCGACGTTCTCGATCGAGCAGACGATCACGACGTTGTCGCGGCCGTCGCGCATCAGCTCGAGCTCGTATTCCTTCCAGCCGAGGATGGACTCCTCGATCAGGACGTTCGCGGTGGGCGACGCGGCCAGGCCGCCGCCGGCGATGCGCTCGAGGTCCACCTCGTCGTAGGCCATGCCCGAGCCCAGGCCGCCCATGGTGAAGGACGGGCGCACGACCACGGGGTAGCCGAGCTCGGCGACCGTGGCCTTGACCTCTTCCATCGTGTAGCAGACCCGCGAGCGCGCGGACTCGCCACCGCACTTCTCGACGATGTCCTTGAACTTCTGGCGGTCCTCGCCGCGCTGGATCGCGTCGAAGTCGGCGCCGATGAGCTCGACGTCGTACTTCTCCAGGATGCCCTGCTCATGCAGCGCGACGGCGGTGTTCAGGGCCGTCTGACCGCCGAGCGTCGCCAGGACCGCGTCGATCTTGTTGCCCTTCGCCGCTTCCCGGGCGATGACCTTCTCGACGAAGTCGGCGGTGATCGGCTCGACGTAGGTGGAGTCGGCGAACTCGGGGTCGGTCATGATCGTGGCCGGGTTCGAGTTGACCAGGCTCACGCGCAGGCCCTCCTCGCGGAGGACGCGGCATGCCTGTGTGCCGGAGTAGTCGAACTCGCAGGCCTGTCCGATGACGATCGGCCCGGAGCCGATCACCAGGATGTGCTCGAGATCTGTACGACGTGGCATTACTTCTTGACTCCCTCGAGCAGGTTGGCGAAACGGTCGAACAGGTACGCGGCGTCGTGCGGGCCGGCCGCGGCCTCGGGGTGGTACTGCACGGAGAACGCCGAGCCGTCGAGCAGGCGCACGCCCTCGACGGCGCCGTCGTTGGCGCAGGTATGGCTGACCACGGCGCGGCCGAACGGGGTGTCGAACTCCTGGCCGGCCTCGCCCTCGAGCGCGAAGCCGTGGTTCTGCGCGGTGATCGCGATGCGGCCGGTGTCGTGCTCGACGACCGGGATGTTGATGCCGCGGTGGCCGAACTTCATCTTGTAGGTGCTCATCCCCAGCGCCCGGCCGAGGATCTGGTTGCCGAAGCAGATACCGAACAGCGGCAGCCCCTGGCCCAGCACCTCCTTGGTGAGGTGGACCGCGCCGTCCGCGGTGGCCGGGTCGCCCGGGCCGTTGGACAGGAAGACGCCGTCGGCCTTGATGTCGAGGATGTCGTGCAGCGTCGCGGTGGAAGGCAGCACGTGCACCCGCATGCCGCGCTCGGCGAACATCCGCGGCGTGTTGGTCTTGATGCCGAGGTCGATGGCCGCGACGGTGAAGCGGGCCTCGCCGCCGGCCGGCTCGACGATGTAGCCGTTCGGGGTGGAGACCTCGCCGGCCAGGTCGGCGCCGAGCATCGTCGGCTGGCTCTTGACCCGGTCGAGCAGGACGTCGACGTCGGCGAGCGCATCGCCGGAGAAGACGCCGGCGCGCATCGAACCCCGGGTACGCAGGTGGCGGACCAGTGCGCGGGTGTCGATGCCGGCGATACCGACGATGCCCTGACGCTCGAGCTCGTCCTGCAGCGAGCCGGTGGCACGCCAGCTGGAGGTCCGACGCGAGGGGTCACGCACGACGTAGCCGGCAACCCAGATCTTCGACTCGGACGACTTGCCGGTCGGGCCGACGGACTCGTTGTCCTCGTCGTTCCAGCCGGTGTTGCCGATCTGCGGTGCCGTCGACACCACGATCTGACGGTGGTAGCTGGGATCGGTCAGGGTCTCCTGGTAGCCGGTCATGCCGGTGCTGAAGACCGCCTCACCGAGCGTCTGCCCCACGGCACCGAAAGTGGTTCCCCGGAAGACTCGGCCGTCCTCGAGAACCAGGACCGCCGTATTGGTGTCAAAGCCGCTCATGCGTCTTCTCCGTTCTGCTCGACCTCACCAGAGCCCGCCGCATTCGCTGTGTCTGTCTTGTCCGTGCTGTCTGTATCGCGCACCCACTGCGGGTACACCGTCTTGTCGTCTCCGCGGAATCCCGTATCGATCTCGGTGCCGGTGGGCAGCTCCCACCGGATCACCAGGACTCCGTCCTTCGTCATCACTTTTCCGGCCAGGCCGCGTTCGGTCCGGATCGCGCGGATCGACTCGTCCGGGATCCAGATCGCCGAGGCGCCGTTGCGTTCGAGGAGGATGCCGCGCGACCACCGGCTGAGCTCGCCGGTCGCGCGGTACCCGATGTCGCCCACCGCGACGCGGTCCTGCCAGCTCGGGGCGAGCGTGCTGCCCACGTACAGGCCGGTGCTCGGCGCGATCAGCTGGTCACCGAGATCCGCGGGAACCTGCGGCAGCTCACCGATCCGGTCCGCCTGACGCGCGGCGCGCCCCTTCCACCCGCGGTACATCAGGAACACCAGCAGTGCCCATACCGCGATGCAGCCGACGACCCACAGAAGTCGCTCCATCGTCAGCGCTCCTCTCCGAGGGGACGGACCTTCCCGTCCCGGGCGGTGACGCGGCCGCGCAGCACCGTGGCGGTCACCTTCGCGGGCAGGGTCATGGCCTCGTACGGGGTGTTGTTCGCGACGCTCGCCAACTCCGGCCCGTGCACGGTCCACTCCGTGTCGGGGTCGACCAGCACCAGGTTCGCCGGCTCCCCCACCTCGATCGGGCGACCCTGGTCGTCCAGCCCGACGATCTCGGCGGGGCGCTCGCTCATCACGCGGGCCACGCCGCGCCAGTCGAGCAGACCCGGTCGGACCATCGTCTCCACGACGATCGACAGCGCCGTCTCGAGCCCGAGCATGCCGGGGCGAGCCTGCGAGAACTCGCAGCACTTGTCCTGTTCGGCGTGCGGCGCGTGATCGGTGGCCACGCAGTCGATGATCCCCTCGGCCAGTCCACGGCGCAGCGCCGCGACGTCGGACGCCTCACGCAGCGGCGGGTTCACCTTGTTGACCGCGTCGTACGTCTCCAGGCGCGAGTCGTCGAGCAGCAGGTGGTGCGGGGTGACCTCGGCGGTGATGGCGATGCCCTGGCCGCGCGCCCACTTCACGAGCTCGACGGACCCCGCCGTCGAGGCGTGGCAGATGTGCACGCGGGCACCGGCGTCGCGGGCCAGCAGGGCGTCACGGGCCACGATCGATTCCTCGGCAGCGCGCGGCCAGCCGGTCAGGCCGAGACGCGCCGCGGTCGGGCCCTCGTGCGCGACCGACCCGACCGTCAGGCGCGGCTCCTCCGCGTGCTGCGCGATCAGGACACCGAGCGACGCCGAGTACTCGAGCGCACGGCGCATGATCAGCGGGTCGGCGACGCAGTGACCGTCGTCGGAGAACAGCTTCACCTTGCCGACACCGGCGGCCATCGTCGCCATCTCGGCGAGCTGCTTGCCCTCGAGCCCCACCGTGACCGCGCCGACCGGATGCACGTCGACGAGGCCGACCTCCTGGCCGCGGCGCCACACGTGATCGGTGATGACGGCCGAGTCGGCGACCGGGCTGGTGTTGGCCATCGCGAACACCGCGGTGTAGCCGCCGAGCGCGGCGGCCGCCGAGCCGGTGTCGATGGTCTCGGTGTCCTCGCGACCCGGCTCACGCAGGTGCGTGTGCATGTCGACGAAACCGGGCAACAGAATCTGGCCCGCACCGTCGATGACCTCGACGTCGTCTCCCGCGGCGAGCCCGCTGCCGATCTCGAGGATCTGGCCGTCGCCCAGCAGCAGGTCGGTCGGCTCACCCTCGCCGTACACCAGAACGTTTCTGATCAGCACGTTCCTGCTTGCGGACATCTCCGGCGTCACCTTCTCGTTTCTCGTTGTGTTCAGGTCGCTCACGCGACCTCTTCCGTTCCCACCAGCAGCCGGAACAGCACGGCCATCCGGACGTGGACGCCGTTCGTGACCTGCTGCAGCACAGCGGCTTTCGGTGAATCCGCGACCGACGACGCGATCTCCATGCCGCGCAGCATCGGGCCCGGGTGCAGAACCACCGAGTGGTCGGCCAGCAGCCCCAGACGCTTCTCGGACAGGCCGTAGGTGATCGAGTACTCGCGCGGCGACGGGAAGAACCCGCCGTTCATCCGCTCGGCCTGCACGCGCAGCATCAGCACCGCGTCCGCGCCGGGCAGTTCGGCGTCGAGCGAGTGCGAGACCCGCACCGGCCACGTCTCCACCCCGGCGGGCAGCAGCGTGCGCGGGGCCACGAGGACCACCTCGGCGCCGAGCATCGACAGCAGCAGGGCGTTCGAACGCGCCACCCGGCTGTGCAGGATGTCGCCGACGATCACGATGCGTCGGCCCTCGATGTCGCCGAGACGCTGACGCAGCGTCAGCGCGTCGAGCAGCGCCTGCGTGGGGTGCTCGTGGGTGCCGTCACCGGCGTTGATGATCGACGGGCCGCCGTCCGCCGCGGCGCCGGTCCACTGCGCGATCTGGTGCGCCGCGCCGGAAGCCGGATGCCGCACGATCAGCGCGTCGGCGCCGGCAGCGCGCAGGGTCATGGCGGTGTCCCGCAGCGACTCGCCCTTCGACACCGACGAGCTGGACGCGCTGACGTTGATCACGTCCGCGCTCATCCACTTGCCGGCCACCTCGAACGACACCCGGGTGCGGGTGGAGTTCTCGAAGAAGACGGTCATCACGGTCCGGCCGCGCAACGTCGGCAGCTTCTTGACCTCGCGGCCGAGCAGGGCCTGCTCGAAGCGCTCGGCCTCGTCGAGTAGCTCGGTCGCGGAATCCCGGTTCAGGTCCGCGATGGAGAGCAGGTGCTTCACTTCTCGTTCTCCTCTGCGTGCCCGCTCGACAACACGACGCCGTCCTTGCCGTCGTGCTCGGCCAGCAGCACGGCGACATCCTCGGTGCGTGCGGTGGGCACGTTCTTGCCTACGTAGTCGGCGCGCAGCGGCAGCTCACGGTGACCCCGGTCGACGAGGACCGCCAACTGGACCGCGCGCGGGCGGCCGAGGTCACGCAGCGCGTCGAGCGCGGAGCGGACCGTGCGGCCGGAGAACAGGACGTCGTCGACGAGGACGACGAGTGCGTTGTCGACGCCGCCCTCGGGCACGGACGTGCGCTCGAGCGGCCGGTGCGGCTTGGTGCGCAGATCGTCACGGTAGAGCGTGATGTCGAGCGAACCGACCGGCGGGCGGACACCCGCGAACTCCTCGATCTTGTCGGCGAGGCGGGTGGCGAGCGTCGTGCCGCGGGTGGGAATTCCGATCAGGACGACGCGCGGGGCGGAGCCGTCCGTGGCGTCGAGAGCAGTCTTCTCGATGATCTGATGGGCGATACGGGCGATGGTCCTGCCGACGTCGGCCGGGGACAGCAGTTCGCGAGCGTTCGCGGGAAGACCGGATGAGGGCCCTTCGGGCATACGCATTCAGCGACCTCCTTCTCCGCCTCTCTGGACGGATCGTTAAAGGATGTCTGACGCGGGTCAGCCTATCAGCGGCCGGCTTTGCGCCAGACTCCGGGTAGGTCGAGTCCGGAAGGCGACCAGAACATGCTGCCGCCCACCCCTATACGGGGTGGGCGGCAGCAGGATCACTTCAGGACTCGGAATCTTCGCCGTCGGCGGTGCCGACAAATCCAGCACCGTCGGCGGCGTCGTCCGACTTCGCGCGCTGCGAGGTCGCGGCCGCGGCGGCCCGCACCTGCGGGGCCACCAGGACGACCTGCCCCAGCACACCGTTCACGAAGCCCGGCGAGTCGTCGGTGGACAGTTCCTTGGCCAGTTCGACGGCCTCGTCGACGGCCACCACCGGCGGGACGTCGGTCGCGTGGAACAGCTCCCAGACGGCGATGCGCAGGATCGCGCGATCCACCGCCGGCAGCCGGTCCAGGGTCCAGTCCTGCAGGTGGGACTCGATCACCTGGTCGATGCGATCCAGGTTCTCGGCGACGCCCTCCACGACCGTCGCCGTGTACGGGGCGACCGGCGCGACGGAGTCGTCGCGCCCGGCGAGCTGGGAGCGCTCGTCGGCGAGATCGACCGGGTCGACGTCACGCGCCTCGGCCTCGAACAGGAAGTCGACGGCCCGCTTGCGGGCCTTGTGACGTGCTCCGAGTTTCTTATGCGTGCCCGACACTCAGGAATTCACACGCCCGAGGTAGTTGCCGTCACGCGAGTCGACCTTGAGCTTGTCGCCGATGTTGATGAACAGCGGGACCTGGATCTCGGCACCCGTCTCCAGCGTCGCCGGCTTGGTGCCGCCGGTGGAGCGGTCGCCCTGCAGACCCGGATCGGTGTGCTTGACCTCGAGCTCGACGGTGACGGGGAGCTCGACGAACAGCGGGGCGCCCTCGTGCGTGGCGACCTGGACCTGCATGTTCTCGAGCAGGAAGCGCGCGCCGTCGCCGACGGTGTCCTCGCTGATCGACAGCTGGTCGTAGGTCTCGCCGTCCATGAAGATGAAGTCGCTACCGTCGTGGTACAGGTAGGTCATGTCGCGACGGTCGACCGTGGCGGTCTCGACCTTGACGCCGGCGTTCCAGGTCTTGTCGACGGTCTTGCCGGAGAGCACGTTCTTGATCTTCGTGCGCACGAAGGCCGGACCCTTACCGGGCTTGACGTGCTGGAACTCGAGGATCTGCCACAGCTGGCCCTCGATCTTCAGCACGAGTCCGTTCTTGAAATCACTGGTATCTGCCACTTGGTTTCGCGTCTCCTTCAGACGATCGTGAGGTCCTTGCTGGTGAGAGTGAGGAGTTCGGGCTCCTGCTCGCGCACGACGAGCGTGTCCTCGATCCTGACGCCACCGCGCCCGGAGAAGTACACACCCGGCTCGACGGTCACCACCGCACCGCGTAGCAGTGTACCGGTGCCGAGCTTGCCGATCCCGGGCGCTTCGTGGATCTCGAGCCCGACTCCGTGCCCGAGTCCGTGCAGGAACAGGTCGCCGTATCCGGCGTCTTCGATCACCGAACGCGCCGCCGCATCCACCGAACCGACCACCGCCCCCGGTTCGAGTGCGGCGCGGCCGGCGGCCTGCGCCCGCGACACCAGGTCGTAGAGGTCGCGCTGCCACTGCGCCACGGTGTCCAGGACGTAGGTGCGCGTCATGTCCGAGTGGTAGCCACCGATCTGCGCACCGAAGTCCAGCTTGACGAGGTCACCGGACCTCAGCACTGCGCCGGTCGGGCGATGGTGCGGCACAGCGGAGTTGGCGCCCGCCGCGACGATCGTCTCGAACGAGATGCCGTCCGCGCCGTGCTCGAACATCAGCCATTCCAAGTCGCGACCCACCTCGCGTTCGGTGCGCCCCGGACGGAGCCCGCCGCGCTCGATCAACGCCGCGAGCGCGGCGTCGGCCGCGGCACACGCGCGACGGAGCAACGCGACCTCGCCCTCGTCCTTGACCGCACGCAGCTGCTCGACCAGCCCCGGCGCCCGCACGAAGTCGATGCCGGGCGCCGCGTCCGACAACGCCGCGTGCTGGTCGAACGTCACGACGTGGCTCTCGAATCCCAGCTTGGCGGCGCCCCACGCGACCGCGAGTTCGAGTAGTCGCGGCGCACTCGAGCGCGCGATCTCCGCCCGCAGGTCCGGCACCTGCTCGGCAACCTGGACCAGATAGCGGCCGTCGGTGCAGATCACGGTGCGGTCCTCGGCACCGGCGTCGTCGGTCGCGGACACCAGGAGCGCGGCGTTCGATCCGGTGAACCCGGTGAGGTAGCGAATGTTGAGCAGATCGGTCACCAACAGGGCGTCGAGGCCACGTTCACGAAGGAGCGCGCGCAGATTCGCCCGTCGGGCGGCGGTCGGAGCGGTCACCGGATCGATCGACATACCTCGAAACTACCGGTCGCTCCCGGCCCGGACACAGCCCGCGATCCGTGTCGCCCCACCCGGACGGAAAACGTGTCCGACGCCTCTCCGGGCCGTTTGTGTGGGTTAGGACACAAGCCCGGAATCCTGCTGGTTACCCTGTGTCACATGAATGGGTGGGTCGTACGTGGTCTCGGTCTCGCATTGGTACACGTCGTGGTGCGCACTTTCCTGGGGGCTGCGGTGACGCAGTGGCCCCAGCAGGGCAGCATCATGCGCTGGTTCTCGCTGATCCTCGTGATCCTCGCGGCATTCCTGTGGGGAGCGCTCGACGGACTACGGGACCGGCGCGCCCACCCAGACCCGGACGACGGAGCCGACCTGACGATGATGTGGCTCAAGGCCGCATTCGTCGCCGGCATCCTCGCCGGTGCAGCGTCCTGGCTCGTCGGCATCCTCTTCGACATCGCGATCACCAACGGCGGACTGTTCTTCGAGGTGACGTCAGGCGCGGCGTTCACCGTCCTTCTCGTCTTCGTCCCCGCGACGATCGCGGTCGCCCTCGGGCGCTTCCTCGCCGGCCGCGGGGCCTCGCGCAGCGCCGAGGACCACGTCGCGTACCCGCACGAGGCCGACCTCGAAGTCGAGGAACAGGCCGCCGAGTCCTACGCCGGCAGCGAATGGTCGTACGAACACGGACACGGCGCCGACAACGGCGACAACTCGGACAACACCGATACCGAGGTGTTCACGCGGATCCAACCGGACGCGAAGCCCGACGGCGCACATCGCGCCGAACAGTAGAACGAACACGAGGAAGGGGCCGAGGCGGTGAATCCGCCTCGGCCCCTTCGCTGTTCGTGTCAGGGAGGTCCGTCCGTGGCCCTACCCTCGCTCCGCCGGACTGCGCCCCTACCCTCGCTCCGCGAGGAAGCGCAGGGCGAGGGCGTAGCCGGCGACGCCCAGTCCGACGATCGAGCCCGTCGCCACCGCGCTCAGGTACGAGTGGTGGCGGAACTCCTCACGCGCGTGGACGTTCGAGATGTGCAACTCCACCAGACCGGCGGTCAGCTCGGCGCACGCGTCGCGCAGGACGACCGACGTGTGGGTCAGGCCGCCCGCGTTGAGGATGACCGGGTCACCCGCGTCGGCCGCGTCGTGGATCCAGCCCAGGATCTCGCCCTCGCTGTCCGACTGCCGGACGACGACCTCGATCCCGAGGTCCTTCGCGGTCCGCTCGCACAACGCGACGAGGTCGTCGTGCGTGGTGGAGCCGTAGACCTCCGGCTGACGCTTGCCGAGCCGACCCAGGTTGGGTCCGTTGACGACCTGAACCCTCACAGCAGCACCGTCCCGCCGCTGGGGCTCGCGTCGCGCGCGATCGCGCCGTAGGCGGCGACGAGCAGCGACGGATCCGGGCCCTCGAGCCGGCCCGGCTTGGCCAGACCGTCGAGCACGACGAAGCGCAGCAGACCGGCGCGGTTCTTCTTGTCGGTCTGCATGCCCTTCAGCAGGTCGGCGAACGCGTCCCCGTCGTACGTGGTGGGCAGGCCGACCAGCTCGAGGATCGACCGGTGCCGGTCGGCGGTGGCGTCGTCGAGACGACCCGCCAGGCGACCGAGTTCCGCGGCATACACGAGGCCGACGGACACCGCGGCGCCGTGACGCCAGCGGTAGCGCTCACG
Organism: Prescottella agglutinans; assembly: GCF_004011865.1. Taxonomy (GTDB): domain Bacteria; phylum Actinomycetota; class Actinomycetes; order Mycobacteriales; family Mycobacteriaceae; genus Prescottella; species Prescottella agglutinans. The sequence continues at coordinate 71,955 of NZ_RKLP01000014.1, forward strand.
CCGCTCGATCGCGTGGCCGAGGGTGTGCCCGTAGTTGAGGATCTCGCGCAGGCTCGACTCCTTGAGGTCCGCGGCGACGACCTTCGCCTTCACCTCGACGGAGCGACGGATCAGTTCGGGCAGCACCGTCCCGGCCGGGTCGAGGGCGGCCTCCGGATCGGCCTCGATGAGGTCCAGGATCACCGGGTCGGCGATGAAGCCGGTCTTGATGACCTCCGCCATGCCCGCGACGATCTCGTTGCGCGGCACCGTCTCGAGCGTCGCCAGGTCGATCAGCACCGCCGACGGCTCGTGGAACGAGCCGACCAGGTTCTTGCCGGCCTCGGTGTTGATGCCGGTCTTGCCGCCCACCGCGGCATCGACCATCGCCAGCAGCGTCGTCGGCACGTGCACGATGCGCACGCCGCGCATCCACGTGGCCGCGACGAATCCCGCGAGATCGGTCGCCGCGCCGCCACCGAGGCTGACGATCGCGTCGCTGCGCGTCAGTCCGATGCGGCCGAGCACCTCCCAGCAGAAGCCCGCGACCGCGAGATCCTTGCCTTCCTCGGCGTCCGGGATCTCGATGCGGTGTGCATCGATTCCCTTCTCCGCCAGAGCCGATCGCACCGCTTCCGCGGTCTCGGCGAGCGGCGGCTGGTGGAAGATCGCCACCGTGCGGGTGCCCTCGAGTTCCTCGACGAGCTCACCGAGCAGACCCCGCCCGATGATCACCGGGTAGGGATCGGCCGTTGCCACCTCGACGCGTACCGGTTCGGTCACTTCTCTACTGCTCCGCTTCTGTGTCGTCTCTTGCCAGGTCGTCCATCGCCGGAGCGTCCGGCACGGACCCGTCGGTCAACTTGGTCACCAACTGCTGGACCACCCGGCTCGGGCTCCGGCTGTCGGTACGCACCCGGATGGTCGCCACCTGCCGATACAACGGCCGTCGACGGCGCATCAGCGCGTGGTACTTCGCCTTCGGATCGCCGCCGGTCAGCAGCGGCCGTCCGGAAGTGGCGCCGGTCCGCTTGAGACCCTCGGCGACGCTGATCTCCAGATACACCACGGTATGCCCGGCCAGTCGGGAACGGGTGCGTTCGGAGAGGATCGCACCGCCGCCGAGGGACAGGATCCCGTCGTGCGACTCGAGCGCCTCCGCGACCACCTGCTCCTCGATCTCCCGGAAGTACGGTTCCCCGTCCGCGGCGAAGATCTCCGGGATGGTGCGGCCGGTCCGGCGTTCGATCTCGACGTCGGTGTCGAGCAGCTCGAGATCGAGCGCCTGCGCGAGCCGTCGGCCGATGGTCGACTTGCCCGCGCCCGGCGGCCCGATCAGGACTGCGCGCGGTGTCATCCGATCACCGCGGCGGACGCGCCGCGATGCCGTCGACGTAGCGCTGGAAATTCGAGCGGGTCTCGGCGATCGAGTCGCCACCGAACTTGTCCAGCGCCGCCTGCGCGACGACGAGCGCGACCATCGCCTCCGCGACGACACCGGCCGCGGGGACCGCGCACACGTCGGAACGCTGGTGGATCGCGACCGCTTCCTCACCGGTCGCCATGTCGATGGTCGACAGCGCCCGCGGGACGGTGGAGATCGGCTTCATCGCGGCACGCACCCGCAGGGCCTCGCCGTTCGTCATGCCGCCCTCGAGGCCGCCCGCGCGGTTGGTCGAGCGGAGGACGCCGTCGGGTCCGGGACGCATCTCGTCGTGCGCGGCGCTGCCGCGGCGGCGGGCGGTCTCGAAGCCGTCGCCGACCTCGACACCCTTGATCGCCTGGATGCCCATGAGCGCGGCGGCGAGCTTGGAGTCGAGGCGGTCGGCGCCGCTGATGAAGGAGCCGAGTCCGACGGGCAACCCGTGGACGATCACCTCGACGACGCCACCGAGGGTGTCGCCGTCCTTCTTCGCGGCCTCGATCTCGTCGATCATCGACTTCTCGGCGTCCTCGCCGAAAGCCCGCACCGGGCTGGCGTCGATCGCCTCGAGGTCGCCGGCCTCGGGGCCCGGGCCGACGTACGGATCGGACGCGCCGATCGAGATGACGTGCGAGAGGACCTCGACGCCGAAGAGCTGACGCAGGAACTGGCGGGCGACGGTACCGGCGGCGACACGGGCCGCGGTCTCGCGGGCGCTGGCGCGCTCGAGGACCGGGCGGGCGTCGTCGAACCCGTACTTGAGCATGCCCGAGTAGTCGGCGTGGCCGGGACGCGGCCGGGTGAGCGGCGCGTTGCGCGCCTGACCGGCGAGCTCGGCCTCGTCCACCGGGTCGGCGGACATGATGGTCTCCCACTTGGGCCATTCGGTGTTGCCGACCTCGACGGCGATCGGGCCACCGAGGGTGCGACCGTGGCGGACGCCGCCGATGATCGTGACCTTGTCGGCCTCGAACTTCATGCGGGCGCCGCGGCCGTAGCCGAGGCGGCGGCGCGCAAGCTGCGCCGCGATGTCGTCGGACGTCACCTCGACGCCGGCGACCATCCCCTCGAGCATGGCTACGAGGGCGGGACCATGGGACTCTCCAGCAGTTATCCAGCGCAACACATCCAGCATCTTTCCACGTCCGTAGCACCCGCTTCGACAGTGGGCCGGTCCCGGCCGTGCCGTCGCTCCCGTCACAGGCACCACAGGGCCACCGCCGTCGCCGCGCACATCGACGGACCGTGCGCGATCGTGTCGCCGGCGCGACGCCGCGCGACGCCGACCAGCGCGCTGAGTACCGGCGCCAGCGCCGCCGCGAGCAGCCAAGCCGACGCGCCCGCCATCCCGGTCACCGCCCCCAGACCGATCGCGAGTTTCACGTCGCCCGCGCCCATCCCGGACGGTGCGACGAGGTGCAGCACCAGATAGGAACCGGCCAGCATCAGGGCACCGGCCACCGCGCCGCGCATCTCCCCCGCCCCCAGCGCGAAGCCGACGATCGCCGCGCCACCCAGGAGGGTGAGCGCATTCGGCAGCCGCCGCACCCGCAGGTCCACGACGCTCGCCGCGAGCATCCACCAGACCAACGCGAACGCGGGCACCAGCGCCGGCGACCAGCCCACCCGCAGCGTGACGGCCGCGAACCCGGCGGCGCACGCGGCCTCGCACCAGCCGAGCGGGATCGGAGCGTCCCGCGTGAACCCGCCCAGCATCCGACGGGTTCCGCAGCCGGTCACGGCACCGACGAGCCCACCCACGACGATCCACCACATGCCGTGAGGATGGTCCACCGTCCGGACGGGACTGTGCCGCCGGCTGCCTCGGAGAACAAGTCTGTGGATGAATGCGCGGCTGTGGACAGGCGCCCGGCGACTAGCGGATCGCGGCCGCCATGGCTTCGCGCGGCGCCGGCAGACCGGTGAACTGTTCGACCTGGCCGAACGCCTGATTGAGCAGCATCGCCAGGCCCCCGACGACGGTGCCACCGGCGCGCTCGACCGCCTCGGCGAGCGGCGTCGGCCACGGATCGTAGATGGCGTCGAGGACGAACCGGGCCCGGCCGATCACGTCGGCGTACGGCGCGGCGCCCGACGCGGGGACGGTGCTGACGAGCGCGCCGGAGTCGGCGCACAGGTCGCCGAGTCGGTCGCTGTCGAACGTCACGTGCCGCACGGACAGCCCCACCGCCTCCGCGCACTCGAGGGTGGGCCGAGCGCGGGCGGCGTCACGCGCGACGACGGTCACCGACGCCACCCCCATGTCGGCGAGCGCGACGAGGGCCGGGCGGGCGGTCCCGCCGGCGCCGACCACGACGGCCGAGGCTCCGGCGAGGTCGCCGACGCCACCGTCGACGAGGGCGCCGCGGACGCCGTCGACGTCGGTGCAGTCGGCCCGCCAACCGTCGTCGAGGCGGACGAGGGTGTTGGCCGACCCGATCGTCACGGCCCGCTCGGTGCGCTCGGTCGCGAACTCGAGCGCCGCGACCTTGCCGGGCATCGTCACCGACAGCCCGACCCACTCGGGCCCGAGCCCGGACACCAGACCGGGCAACTCGTCACCCGTGCACTCGATCCGCTCGTACGTCCACTCCGTCAGCCCCAACGCCTGATAGGCCGCCAGGTGGAGTTGCGGGGACTTCGAGTGCGAGATCGGACTGCCCAGAACCGCCGCCTTACGCGCCGACACGTCGATCACCTTCCACTGTCGAGGATGCCGCTCTGCTGAGCCAGCAGGATGTTCGCGAGATGCTCGTCGTAGTTACGGGTGAAGAGCGTGGTGCCCTTCTTGTCGATCGTCACGAAGTACAGGTAGTCACCCGGGGCCGGATTCTCGGTCGCGCGAAGCGCATTGATGCTCGGCGACGAGATCGGCGTGGCCGGCAGGCCCGGCATCGCGTACGTGTTCCACGGGGTGACCCGGGCGCGGTCCTCATCGGTGGTGGCGACCTCGGTGGTGTCGAGGGCGTAGTTCACGGTCGAGTCGAACTGGAGCGGCTGGTCCACCGCGAGACGGTTGACCACCACCCGCGCGACCTTGTCGAAGTCCCCGGGCAGTCCCTCACGTTCGACGAGCGACGCGACGATGAGCATCTGGTACGGGCCCAGCCCGACTTTCGCCCCGGCGGTCTCGAGCCCGGTCGCCTCGTAGCTCTCGGCGCTGGCACTCACGAGCTGCTGCAGGATCTCCACCGGAGTCTCGGTGGGATCGAAATCCCAGCTGCCGGCGGCGATCAGCCCCTCGAGCTGGCGGTCCCGGTCCGGGACGTTGGCAACCTGTGTGCGCGCCCAGTCCGGCACCCCGAGCGCGGCGAGGTCGGCGCCGGCGCCGGCCTGGTTGAGCTGGTCGTAGGTGATGCACTTCTGCGTATCGGCCGGTCCGACACAGCTTGCCTCCGCGATCAGGGTGTAGATGCCCTTCTTGACCGCACCGGTCTGCACGTCCCGGGTGTCGTGGAGTTGACGGCCCTCGGAAATCACCAGCGCGCCGACACGGGCGTCCGGCGACACCAGCGCCGACACGGCGTCGCTGCCCGAGATCTGGGTGGCGACCGAGTAGTAGCCGGGCTGCAGCGAATTCATGGCGTCGTTGCGGAGCGCGGCGCGGTAGAACGCGGCCTCGCTCTTGACGACGTCCTTGGCGGCCATCTCGTTCGCGATCTGCTCCGCGGTGTCGCCGGAGTGCACCTGCACGACCACCTCGGGGCCGCCGGGGCCCGCGTAGTCGGCGACATCGCGACCGCTGATCTGGTCGTACACGGCGACGGCGGCGGCGCCCATTCCGCCGAGGAGGACCGCACCGGCCAGGACGCCGATGACTCGGCCACGCCGCTTGCGACGGGCCAGCTCGTTCATGCGCCGCCGCTCGTCGCGGCTCAGCGGCTGGGCACCCACTGCGGTCGGCAGGGCCCGTCGGCGCGCGTCGGAGTACTCGTACTCGTCGTACTCCGGTTCGTAGCCGTACTCGTCGTCGTGATCCCGGTTCTCGTAACCCTGGGGCGCATACCCGTGGGGGTCGTAGTCCTGGGATTGATAGTCCGGGGATTGGTAGTCCTCGACCTCGTACCCCTGGGTGTCGTAACCCCGGGGGTCGTAGACGTCGTGGTCGTGTTCCGGCGGATACCCGTACCCGTCTCCGAGGTCGTGATCGGCGGATCGGTTGTGCTGGTAGTAGCCGTGATCACCCGCGTAACCGGGGGTCGACTCGAACTCGGGACGGCCCGGCGGCTGCCGATGATCGTTCACAGGCCGCCCTCCGTGGGTCGGCCACTACTGTCCGAGTCCGTCACGTTCACCGCTCTGCTCCGCTCGTCCAACCATCCCTGCAAGATCGCCACCGCCGCTGCCTGATCGATCATCGGCCGCTGGCCCTTCGCCCGGACTCCGCTCTCGCGCAGTGCCCGCGACGCGGTGACTGTCGTCAACCGCTCGTCGGCCATGCGCACCGGGATCGGGGCGATGCTGCGACGTAACCGCTGCGCGAACGCGGACGCGAGGGCCGCTGCCTTGCCGCGTTCGCCGCGCAGGGTCTGCGGCAGACCGACGATAACCTCGACGGCCTCGTACTCCTCGACAAGCGCGACAATCCGCCGGATGTCCGGCGCGTCGGGCCCCTTCTCCTTGGACCGGGCAACGGTCTCCACCGGCGTCGCGAGGATGCAGTCCGGGTCGCACGACGCGACCCCGATCCGCACGCTGCCGACGTCGATGCCGATGCGACGCCCGCGCCCGGGATCGTCGACCCCGGGCCTGTCGGGCCCCGGCAGGGCAGGGCGGTCGGGACCCGACGGTGCGGGATGGTCGGGCCCCGACGGTGCCGACGGCACCGCTAGGAGTTCCCTGCCAACTCGGCGACCCGGCCCCGCACGCCCTCGAGCGCCGCGGGGATACCGGACACATCGGAGCCCGAGCCCTGCGCCATGTCGGCCTTGCCGCCGCCGCGGCCGCCGATCTGCGGGCCGAAGCTCGACACCAGTTCCCCGGCCTTGATGCCGAGGTCCTGGGCGGCCTTGGTGGCGGCGACAACGAACGGCACCTTGCCGTCGGCGCTGCCGAGCAGCACCACGACGGCGGGCTGCGTGCCGAAACGGCCACGGATGTCGGTGACGAGGCCGCGCAGGTCGTTGCCGGCGACACCGTCGGGTGCCTGCTCGGCGACGAGCAGCACCTCACCGATGCGGTGGGCCTTGTCGACGAACGTGCCCGCGGACGCGAGCACCGCGGCCGCCTTGGTGGCCTCGAGTTCCTTCTCGGCCGCCTTCAGGCGCTCGACCAGCGCCTCGACACGGGCCGGGACCTCCTCCGACGGCACCTTGAGCGACGACGCGACACCGGCGAGCAGGGCCCGCTCCTTCGCGAGGTAGCGGTACGAGTCGAGGCCGACGAAGGCCTCGACGCGACGCACGCCGGAGCCGACGGACGACTCACCGAGCAGCGTGACCGGGCCGATCTGCGCCGACGTCTGCACGTGGGTGCCGCCGCACAGCTCCATCGAGAACGGTCCACCGATCTCGACGACCCGGACCTCGTCGCCGTAGTTCTCACCGAAGAGCGCCATCGCGCCCATCTGCTTCGCCTTGTCCAGATCGGTGACGAAGGTGTTCACCGTGTGGTTGGCGGCCACGGCCTCGTTGGTGACGACCTCGATCTCCTGCTTCTGCGATTCCGACAGCTGGCCCTGCCAGTTGAAGTCGAAGCGCAGGTAGCCCGGCTTGTTGAGCGAGCCGGCCTGAACGGCATTGGGCCCCAGCACCTGTCGCAGCGCGGCGTGCACCATGTGGGTGCCCGAGTGGCCCTGCGTCGCGCCCTTGCGCCATTCGGCGTCGACCTGCGCGAGGACGACGTCGCCCTCGGTGATCTGGCCCTCCTTGACGGTGACCTTGTGGACCCACACCTTCTTGGCGATCTTCTGCACGTCGTTGACCTGCACGCGCAGGCCCGCGGCGGTGATCGTGCCGAGGTCGGCGATCTGGCCGCCGGCCTCCGCGTACAGCGGGCTGCGGTCGAGGATGACCTCGACGTCCTCGCCCGCCTTCGCGGTGGGCACGCGGACACCGTTCGAGATGAGCGCCAGCACGTGCGCCTCGGACACCAACTCGTTGAAGCCGGTGAACTCGGTGGGGCCGCGGTCGACGAACTCCTTGTAGACCGTCAGGTCGGCGTGGGCGTGCTTGCGTGCCTGCGCGTCGTCCTTGGCGCGCTTGCGCTGCTCGGCCATGAGCGAGCGGAAGCCGTCCTCGTCGACGCTCAGGCCGGCCTCGGCCGCCATCTCCAGGGTCAGGTCGATGGGGAAGCCGTAGGTGTCGTGCAGCACGAACGCCTCGTTGCCGCCGAAGACCTTCTTGCCGGCCGACTTCACCTGGTCGGCCTCCGCCTCGAACATCTTCGAGCCGGCCGCGATGGTGCGCAGGAACGCGGTCTCCTCGCCGACCGCGACGCCGACGATGCGGTCGAAGTCGGTGGCGAGCTCCGGGTACGACGGCGACATCGTGTCGCGCACGACGGTCACGAACTCGCGCATGCTGGGCTTCTCGGCGCCGAGCAGCTTCGCCGAGCGGATGATGCGGCGCAGCAGACGGCGCAGCACGTAGCCTCGGCCCTCGTTGCCCGGGTTGACGCCGTCGGCGATCAGCATGACCGCGGTGCGGGCGTGGTCGGCGATGACGCGGAACCGGACGTCGGCCTCCGGGTCGGTGCCGTAGGTGCGGCCGGAGAGCTCCTCGGCCTTGGTGATCACCGGGCGGACCAGGTCGGTCTCGTACACGTTGTCGACGCCCTGCAGCAGGAACGCGACACGCTCGACGCCCATGCCGGTGTCGATGTTCTGCTTCGGCAGCGGGCCGAGGATCTCGAAGCTGTCCTTGCCGGTGCCCTCGCCGCGCTCGTTCTGCATGAACACGAGGTTCCAGATCTCGAGGTAGCGGTCCTCGTCAGCCTCGGGGCCGCCCTCGGCGCCGTACTCGGGGCCGCGGTCGTAGTAGATCTCCGAGCAGGGCCCGCACGGGCCGGGAACGCCCATCGACCAGTAGTTGTCGGCCATGCCGCGGCGCTGGATGCGCTCGTCCGGGATGCCGGCCTCTTCCTTCCAGATGTCGCGGGCCGCGTCGTCGTCGAGGTAGACGGTGACCCACAGGCGCTCGGGATCGAAGCCGTAGCCGCCGTCCTCGACGCTGTTCGTCAGCAGCGCCCACGCGTGCTTGATCGCGCCGCGCTTGAAGTAGTCGCCGAAGCTGAAGTTGCCGGCCATCTGGAAGAACGTGTTGTGGCGGGTGGTCACGCCGACGTTCTCGATGTCACCGGTGCGCACGCACTTCTGCACGCTGGTCGCGGTGTCGTACGACGGGGTCTGCTGGCCGAGGAAGAACGGCTTGAACTGCACCATGCCCGCGTTGACGAACAGCAGGTTCGGATCGTCGAAGATCAGCGAGGCGCTGGGCACCTCGGTGTGGCCCGCCTTGACGAAATGGTCGAGGAAGCGCCTACGGATCTCGTGGGTCTGCACCTGTGTTCGTCCTTCGCATGTCGCAGTGTTCAGCCGCCGATATCGCCTCCGAGGTGCGAATCAGCCATTGGCAAGCTTAACGCGCTCGCGCGAACCGATTATTCGGCGCATGTGACGCCTCGTCGCGGGCCTCGACGCTCGTGATCCGAATCACCGGGCGCGTTGTGACACGGATCTCAGAGCGGCTCAGCGTCCCCGCACGATCCTCCGCAGCTTCCCGACCCGCCCCGCGATCTCCCGTTCGGCCCCGTGCGTGGTCGGCTCGTAGTAGTCGACGCCGACGAGCTCGTCCGGTGGATACTGCTGCGGCAGGACGCCGTCCGGATGGTCGTGCGGGTACTTGTAGCCGACGGCGTTGCCCAGTTGCGCGGCGCCGGCGTAGTGGCCGTCACGAAGGTGCGGTGGCACGAGGCCCGACTTGCCGGCGGCGACGTCGGCCATCGCGGCACCGAGTGCGGCGATGACGGCCCCCGATTTGGGTGCGGTCGCGAGGTGGATCGTGGCCTGCGCCAGCGCGAGCCGCGCCTCCGGCATGCCGATGAGCTGCACGGCCTGCGCGGCGGCGGTTGCGGTCTGCAGCGCCGTCGGGTCGGCCATGCCGATGTCCTCGCTGGCATGCACGACGAGACGACGGGCGATGAACCGGGGGTCCTCCCCCGCGGTGAGCATCCGCGCCAGGTAGTGCAGCGCGGCGTCGACGTCGGAGCCGCGGATGGATTTGATGAACGCGCTGATGACGTCGTAGTGCTGGTCGCCGTCGCGGTCGTACCGGACGGCGGCCTTGTCGACGCTGGACTCGACGGTCTCGAGATCGAGCAGCGCGGGACGCTCGTCGGTCCGGTCGAGGGCCGTCCCGGCGGCGGCCTCCAGCGCGGTGAGCGCGCGCCGGGCGTCACCCGCGGCGAGACGGACCAGGTGCTCGAGCGCGTCGTCGGCGATCTCGACGGACCCGCCCAGACCGCGCTCGTCGGCGCGTGCCCGCTCGATGACGAGGCGGATGTCGTCCGATGTGAGGGACTGCAGTTGCAGCACCAGCGACCGCGACAGCAACGGCGAGACCACCGAGAACGACGGGTTCTCGGTGGTGGCCGCGACGAGCAGCACGATCCGGTTCTCGACCGCGGCGAGCAGCGCGTCCTGCTGGGTCTTGGAGAAGCGGTGCACCTCGTCGATGAACAGCACCGTCTGCTCGCCTTGGAGCAGCCGTCGCCGGGCCAGTTCGATGACGCCCCGCACCTCCTTGACGCCCGCCGAGAGCGCCGACAGCGCCTCGAACTTGCGCCCGGTGGCGCCGGAGATCAGGGAGGCGAGCGTCGTCTTGCCGGTCCCGGGCGGCCCGTAGAGCAGCACCGACGACGCGCCCGAGCCCTCGACGAGGCGTCGCAGCGGCGCGCCGGGCGCCAGCAGGTGCTGCTGGCCGACGACCTCGGACAGGGTCGCGGGCCGCATCCGGACGGCGAGCGGGGCACCGGGGTTCGGTCGCGAAACCCGCGGCGGAACCGACGTGAGCGGTTCCGGCTCCGACTCGGTGGCCGGAGCCTCGAACAGCCCCGCCGCGTCGCCGGCCGCGTCCGTCTCGCCGAAGAAATCAGTCACACCCCGACGCTACTAGCCGTCCCCGACGCGAACCCGGGCCGCTCGCGACCGGGTCAGCGGCCGAACAGCGACGCGAAGAAGCCCGGCTTGGCCGGCTGCTCGCACTTGCAGCGCTGGGTGGCGGGGACCGAGCGCATCACGTTGTCGACGTGCTGGCCACACCCTCCCCAGGTGGTCTTGGAACAGGTCTTGCAGGTGACGGGGTAGCACACGACGACTCTCCTCGGGAGCGGCTTACGGTTTCCCCAACCATACCCCCTGGGGTATATGAGGCAATGTGCTCGTCCCCACAGCGCGGAGCGTGCGGATCAGCCGTTCGGCGCGTGGACCCGGATGCGGTCGACCGGGCCGGACAACCCGAGGCGCCGGACCAGGACCGGGTTGTCCGTCGCCTGGCTCTCGTGACACGCGATCGCCGCCAGTTGCACGCCTCGATCGACCTCGACGTCGACCACGCCGTCGCCGGCCAGGGCGCCGAAGCCCGCGTCGAACTCGGCGTTCAACGTGTCCACCACGTCCGGCGCGACACCCCACTCGAGCACATGCAGGCCCTCGGCGGCCGCGACCCGGAACGCGGCCGCCGTCGCCGCCCGGTGATCCGGATGACCGGTGACGCCGCCCGACTCGAACACCACGAGCGTCGACGCCGCACCCAACGTGTCGAGCACCACCGCGTCCAGCACCGCCGGATCCACCTCGTGCAGTCCCCCGTCGGGGAAATCGCGCAGTTCAACGCCGCCGACACCCAGGCGCCGCGCCGCCGCGGCCAGTTCGGCGCGGCGCACCTCAGCGAGGTCGACGCCCGCGCCGAGAGTGCTGGCCTCGCCGCGCGTCAGGCACAGCACCCGGACATCGGCACCGGATGCGGCGAGCGCTGCGAGCACCGCCCCGAGACCGAAACTCTCGTCGTCGGGATGTGCCACCACCGCGAGCGCCGGGCCCCGCGATGCCACGTCCCGCAGCACGGACCCTTCGGAGTTTCCGCCCACACCGACCACCCCTTCTCTGCGTTCCCTCCAGTTTCCCGGACCCGCGAGGCCACCGGCGATGATCTCCCGAAAACCGCTGGCCACCAGCAGGCCTTACACCGTATAGTGAGTGTGGGCCGAGGACCTTACGGCGTAAGGAGCAGGATGGGATCCACCTCTGGACTCGACGACGCCGCCCGCACCATGGCGCGACTGTGGGCGTCGCCGCCGCTGCGCGACGACCCCGACGACGGGGCGAGCTTGACACTCGAGGCGATCGTGGATGCCGCCACCGCCCTGGCGGACGAGACCGGCACCGCGGCCGTTCCGCTGCGCGCCGTCGGTGAACGCCTCGGTTGCACGGCCATGGCGCTCTACACGTACGTCGACGGCAAGGATGAACTGCTCGACGTCATGTACGACCGCGCACACGCGGGCTTCACCGCGGCGGCGCCGACGACGGTGACCGCGTGGACGGAACGGTTACTCGACCTCTACGTCGCGCATCCGTGGATGCTGGACCTCACGCACACGCGCCCGGCGCTGGGACCGCACCAGCAGGAGGTCTTCGAATCACTGCTGGCCACGCTGCTGCCCACCGGGATCGCCCACCGCGAGGTGGCGGCGATCGCATCGTCCGCGTTCTCGCTCACGGCCGCAGCGGCCCGGACCATCGTCGACGCCCGCCGGATCCTCGACGAGACGAACGACGACGCCGGGCAGCGATGGGCCGAACGCATGGACGCCCTGGCCGCCGCGGCACCGGACTTCGCCGTCCGCTTCCCGCTCTCCACAGCGCTGATGGATTCCGGCGACCGCCGGGACCCGGACGTGGCGGGTCCCGACGACCTTCCGATCATGGAGCACGCCGCGCGGCAGAACCTGCGGACCTCCGTCGAACTGCTGCTCGCCGGCGCCGAACGGCGGCGGCGCGACTGAGTACTCGCTACTGGATGCGTTCGCGCAGGCGAGCGACCACGAGCGAGGCGTGCCCGGCGATGACGTCGTGCCCGGACTGCTCGGCGAACGTCGCCAGGCTCTCCCAGCGTGCGATCAGGGCGTCGGCGCGCGGCGCCGACAACTGGTGCCCGCGGACCGCCGCGATCCGGGTGTAGTCCTCCGGCAGGAACAGGAACGTGCTGAGCCAGACCCACGCGAGCTGGGCGTCGAGGACGCGCTCGGTGAGAAGGTCGTCGTCGGCGAGGGCCGGCCACATCCCGACGACCTCGGCGCGCCACGCCTCGGTCATGGCGCGGGCGCGCTCGTACGACAGGTCGATGCTGCACAGGCACGCCGGGAACGACACCAGCGCGTAGGCGAGGTCCAGGGTGGCGTCGCGGAAACCGCCCCACTCGTAGTCGAGGAACCGGACGCCCTCGTCGTTGACGATGATGTTGTCCGGGCACAGATCCGACGGGCTGAACGCCCGGAACCGGCCACCGCCGAACAGCTTTCCGGCCCGTGCCGCGATGTCGAGGACGTCCGGGGAGACGTCGATGCCGAGATGCTCGGCGAGCAGGCCCGGAACGGTCTCGAGCGATGCTGTCGCCTGCTCGGCGACCACGTCGCCGCAGTGTGCGACCTCGGCCCGGCGCAGCAGGGCGGTGAAGTCCTCCTCGCGGCCGACGGTCGCGGCGTGCATGCGACCGAGCGCCTGCGCCATCGCCATCAACGAGTTGGTGACGGTGTCGGGATCCGCGTTCTTGAGCAGCGACGCGAACGGGGTCGAATCGCCGAGGTCTCCGAGCACGAGCAGGCGCGCCTCGAAGTCGTACGCCAGCAACTCCGCCCCGGGACGGCTCTCGGTGGCCAGCGCGGTGGCGAACTGGTACGAGACCGCTTCGCGGAGGAAGGCGACGTCGACCGTCGCGTGGTCCGGAACGTCGAAGTCGATTCGGGTGCCGGCCTTCGGCGATGTGTCGCGGACCTGCTTGACCACCAGGGTCCGGGGCAGTGAGAACGGGTTCTCCGCGACGCGAACGCGGAGCACGATGGTACGGCCGCTTCCCCCGAGGTCGACTGGGTCGACAAGTCGGACCGGCGCGCCGGCCCGACGGGTGAGCAACTTCTCTGCTGCGGCAACGACCTCTGAGAGGGGTTCCGCCAATATTGCGGTCATCGGTCACCAACCTACCTGTACAAGACCGTCCGGACCGGGCAATCGGGATCAGCGGCGCGGGAGGAAGCCCGCTGACCTCGGCAAACCCTGTGTTGCAGCTCGGTCACGGACCTTGTCCTTGCGCTGCAGCATCAGGACCACCACCGCGGCGATCACGATGCCGGTGAGATTGACGCCGAGTTGTCCCGCGGACATGAGCGCCACCCGCCACTCCCCGACGGTCGCGGCCACCGCCACGAATCCCGCCGCCGGCACGGTCGTGACCGAGATGAACACGCCCACGAGGGCCGCCGACTTCGCGGACACGAGCGCGAGCATGCCGGCCGCGCCCGCCAGCAGCGCGACGACGAACGAGGACGGGCCGACCTGATAGATGAAGTCGACCTGATGGAGGTCCTCGATCCGCTCCAGGTTCACCCATCCGACCAGTTCGGCGAACAGCGTCGCGAGCACCGTGACGACGATCGCGAAGGGGAACCCGACCACCAGCGCGACCAGGGAACGCCGGGCGAGACCGAACTTCCGACGGGTCAGGGCGACGGCGAGCGCGGCCAGCGGGCCGAACTCGGGTCCGACGACCATCGCCCCCACGACCGTGACGGGTGAATCGGTGACGATGCCGACCGCCGCCAGCAGGCATGCGATCGTCAGGAACGCCAGGAACGTGACGTTCAGCGTGGATTCCTCCCGCGTGCGGGAGATCAGTTCCTCCCACACGACGGCGTCGCTCGGATCGCCGGGGGCCGCCCGCTCGGCCGCCCGGGCCGACTCCGACAGCACCGTCTCGATCGGCACGAGCGTGATCGCGCCCGTCCGTTCGATACCGAGGTCGTGCAACTGGGCCAGGACCTCGTTGGCGGACTCCCGGGCGACGTCGGCCTGGACGACGTCGCCGTCGGGCTCGACGGCGGAGCCCCGCGCCACGGTGATGTGCGTGGCGCCGGGCTCCTCCTCGAGCAGTGCGAGCACCTCGTCGGTGCAGTCCGCCGGACAGATCACGCGCAGATGCAGCACGTGCGCTCCCCCCGTTCTGTGCGGTCTCCCCGGCCGCGTCCGACCCGGTCCTACTCGGACAGGGCGGCCGGCTCCGGCTTGACGTCGATGCCCGACTCCTTGCGCTGCAGCTCCGTGATCGGCGCGGGAGCGTCGGTGAGCGGATCGACGCCACCACCGGACTTCGGGAACGCGATGACCTCGCGGATCGAGTCGAGACCCGCGAGCAGCGCGGTGATGCGGTCCCAGCCGAACGCGATGCCGCCGTGCGGCGGTGCGCCGAACGCGAAGGCGTCGAGCAGGAAGCCGAACTTCTCCTCGGCCTCCTCGTGGGAGATGCCCATCACCTTGAAGACGCGTTCCTGGATGTCCTTGCGGTGGATACGGATGCTGCCGCCGCCGATCTCGTTGCCGTTGCAGACGATGTCGTAGGCGTAGGCGAGCGCCGCACCCGGATCGGTGTCGAACGTGTCGATCGACTCCGGCTTGGGCGAGGTGAACGCGTGGTGCACCGCGGTCCACGCGCTGTACCCGAGGGCGACGTCACCGCTCGCGGTGGCATCGGCGGTGGGCTCGAACAGCGGCGCGTCGACGATCCAGACGAACTCCCACGCGTCGGGGTCGATGAGGTTCTGCTTGCGGGCGATCTCGCCGCGCGCGGCACCGAGCAGGGCACGCATCGGCTTGGTGGCGCCGGCGGCGAAGAAGATGCAGTCGCCGGGCTTCGCGCCGACGTGCGCGGCCAGGCCGTCACGCTCGGCGTCGGTGAGGTTCTTCGCGACGGGGCCGCCGAGGGTGCCGTCCTCGCCCACGAGGACGTAGGCGAGGCCCTTCGCGCCGCGCTGCTTGGCCCATTCCTGCCACGCGTCGAGCTGCTTACGGGGCTGGCTTGCGCCGCCCGGCATCACGACGGCGCCGACGTACTCGGCCTGGAACACGCGGAACGTGGTGTCCTTGAAGAAGTCCATGCACTCGACGAGCTCGATGCCGAAGCGCAGGTCGGGCTTGTCGGAGCCGTACCGGCGCATCGCCTCGGCATACGTCATGCGCGGGATCGGGGTAGTGATCTCGTGACCGATGAGCTTCCACACCGCGTGCAGGATCTCCTCGGCCAGCAGGATCACGTCCTCCTGGTTCACGAAGCTCATCTCGATGTCGAGCTGGGTGAACTCGGGCTGGCGGTCGGCGCGGAAGTCCTCGTCGCGGTAGCAGCGGGCGATCTGGTAGTACCGCTCGATGCCGCCGACCATGAGGAGCTGCTTGAACAGCTGCGGGCTCTGCGGCAGCGCGTAGAAGCTGCCCGGCTGCAGACGCGCGGGAACCAGGAAGTCGCGGGCGCCCTCGGGGGTGGACCGGGTGAGGGTCGGGGTCTCGACCTCGACGAACTCGTGGTGCGCGAGCACGGAGCGGGCCGCGGCGTTGACCTTGGACCGCAGCCGGATCGCGTGACCGGGAACCTCGCGACGCAGGTCCAGGTAGCGGTACTTGAGGCGGGCCTCCTCACCGACCTGGTCGTCGAGCTGGAACGGCAACGGGGCGCTCTCGTTGAGCACCTCGAGTTCCACGGCGTTGACCTCGATGGCGCCGGTCGGGATCTCGAAGTTCTGGTTGCCCTCCGGGCGAACCTCGACCACACCGGTGACCTTGACGCAGTACTCGGCGCGCAGTCGGTGCGCCTGCTCGAGCACGTCGCCTGCGCGGAACACGACCTGGGAGACGCCGGACGCATCGCGGAGGTCGATGAAGATCACCCCGCCGTGATCGCGCCGCCGAGCCACCCAACCGGTGAGGGTGACGGTCTGCTCAGCGTGCTCGGGTCGTAGCGAGCCGGCCAGGTGGGTGCGCAGCACGGGATTCCTTTCACAAACTTCCAGCACGGATGTCGATGCGTGCTTCCAGCACGGTGTTCTGTCTGGTGCGATCCTACGGACGCACCGCGTGTTATCGGAAACGCATCCCGGATTGCTGGAAGGGTGTAACGACCAGCACACGCAGTTTCGGGCAAGGGAGCGATCGCGATGACGTTCAACGACAGCGCACACGTCGATGCGGGGCGAGTCTCCGTCGGTGGCGGCGGTGGTGGTGGACGCGGCGGGAAGTTCGTGCTCGGCGGCGGTGCTGGCGGCCTGGTCGTGCTGATCCTCGCGCTGCTTCTCGGCGGCGATCCCGGCTCGATTCTCGGTGGGCTGTCCGGGGCCACGGGGGCGCCGTTCGAGTCCGGGACGAGCGCGGTGAGCGGCAGCCTCGCCGAGAAGTGTAAGAGCGGCGCGGACGCCAACCGGGACGTCGACTGCCGCGTCCTCTACACCGTCGGCAGCCTCGACGACGTGTGGGGTGCGCAGCTGCCCGCCCAGACGGGTGTCGACTACGTCGCGCCGCGGGTGCGCCTGTTCTCCGGCGCGATCAACACCGGGTGCGGCAACGCGACCAGCGACGTCGGACCGTTCTACTGCCCGGCCGACTCGACGGCGTACTTCGACACCAGCTTCTTCCAACTGCTCACCGACCGGTTCGGCGCCAACGACGGCGCGCTTGCCCAGGAGTACGTGGTGGCCCACGAGTTCGGTCACCACATCCAGAACCAACTCGGCGACATCGGTCGCGCGCAGCAGGATCCGCGGGGTGCCACGTCTCAGGCGGTGCGCACCGAGTTGCAGGCGGACTGCTACGCCGGGATCTGGGCCCACTACGCAGCCTCCCAGCCCCGCCCGGACACCGGCGAGCCGCTGTTGGATCCGCTCACCGAGGCCGACGTCCGCGACGCGCTCTCGGCGGCATCCGCCGTCGGCGACGACCGGATCCAGCGATCCGCCGGCGCGCGCGTCAATCCGGAGGGGTGGACGCACGGCTCGTCGGACCAGCGGCAGAAGTGGTTCCTCACCGGCTACAACACCGGACGGGTCGACGCGTGCGACACCTACTCCGCCCGCAATCTGGACAGTCCCGCCGGACTGCGCTGAAAGCTCCCGCATAGCCTGTCCTGGCGGTCGGACCACGGCCGCCGACGACACTTCCGGGGAGGCCGACTGTGGCGACCGTGCACCGCGAGCGCGCCCTCGAGGCGCCCGACGAGATCGCCCTGCGCGACGGCCGCGTCGAGATGACGTGGCCGGACGTCGACACGGCGGTCAACCGGATCGCGAACGCGCTCCGGGCGATCGCGCTCGGCCCCGAACGTCGGGTCGCGGTGTTCGCCCGCAACAGCGCGGAGACGATCCTGGCGCACGTCGGGATCATCCACGCGGGGTGCTCCCCCGTTCCGGCCAGCTACCACCTGACCGCCCCGGAACTCGCCTACATCCTCGAGGATTCGCGGGCCGCAGCGGTGTTCGTCGGCCCGGAGAACGCGGCCGTCGGCACCGAAGCCGCTCGCCTCGCTGGGGTTCCGCTCGTGGTGGGCTGGCGCGGCGCGGACGACGCCACCGCGGGCGGTATCACGCCGTGGGACGGGTGGCTCGCGCAGGCCTCGGCCGACGACCCGCCGTCCGACGTGCCCGCACAGCCGTTCCTGTCGTACACGTCCGGCACCACGGGCACCCCCAAGGGTGTCAATGCCCTTGCGGGAAGCCCCGATCCGGGTGCGACGGTCGACGACTACGTGCGGTCGATGCGGACACTGCCGCTCGCGCAGTGGCCCGGCCATCTGGTCGTCGGCCCGCTCCACCACACCGGTCCGCTCGCGGGCGTGCGCCTCGTCGCGTGCGGACGGCCGGTGACGGTGCTCGAGAGATTCGACGCCGAGGCCGTGCTCGCCGCGATCGACCGGCACCGGGTCGCGACCTCGCTCATGGTGCCGACACACTTCCACCGCCTGCTGTCCCTGCCCGCCGACGTCCGCGCCCACTACGACGTGGGTTCGTTGAGACTGGTGACCCACACCGGCGCGGCGTGCCCGCACGACGTGAAGCGCGCGATGATCGACTGGTTCGGCCCGGTGCTGTTCGATTCGTACGGCGGCAGCGAATCCGGTCCGCTGTGCGGGATCTCCTCGGCCGAGTGGCTGAGGCGGCCGGGCAGCGTCGGGCGGGTGCGACCGCCGTTCGTCCGTGCCGTCGCGGTGGACGCAGGCGGAAACGAACTACCGTCCGGTGCGGAGGGCAGGCTCGCGTTCGAGGAACGCGACGGCCGGTCGGTCGCCTACCTCGGTGCCGCCCGGAAGACGTCGGAGTCGCTGATCCGGCCCGGCCTGTTCACGCTCGGCGATGTCGGCTACGTCGACGACGACGGTTTCGTGTTCATCACCGACCGGGAGACCGACATGATCATCTCGGGCGGCGTGAACATCTATCCGGCGGAGATCGAGCACGTCCTCGCGTCCCATCCGGACGTCGGGGATGTCGCGGTCATCGGCGTGCCGGACGAGGACATGGGCGAATCCGTCCTGGCACTGGTGGTCCCCCGCTGCGCCGACCGCGTGCCCGCCGCCGCCGACCTGGTCGAGCACTGCCGCCGCACGCTCGCCGGCTACAAGGTGCCGCGCGCGATCGAGTTCCGCGACGACCTCGGCCGCAGCACGATGGGCAAGATCAGCAAGCGGGTGCTGCGGGCCCCGTACCGGGCGACCGACCGACACGATCAGTCGGGTTCGTCGTCCTCGCCGGGCGCGGACTCCGCTTCCTCCTCCTCGTGGACCAGTTCGTAGCGGTGTCCGTAGGTTTCGACGATCGCCTGGATCACCGCCACCACCGGGACCGAGACCAGCGCGCCGATCGCCCCGAACAGCGAGGCACCGACGATCACCGACCCGAACGCGACCGCGGGATGGATCGACACCGTGCGGGACGTGATCCGTGGATGGAGGATGTAGTTCTCGATCTGTTGGTACGCGGTCCCGAACAGCACCACCCACACGCCGTCGAAGGGTTGCGCCGCCGCCGCGATGATCGCGGGCAGCGCGATCGCGAGGTAGGTGCCGAGGGTCGGGATGAACTGGGAGACGACGCCGGTCCAGATCGCGAGCGGTAGCCAGTACGGGACCCCGATCGCCAGGAAGAAGATCCCCGTGACGACCGCACTGATCGCGGCGAGGATCACCCGGGACACCACGTAGCCGCCGGCCTTGTCGACCGAGATCTCCCACACCGTCGCGATGACCTTCTGCTGCCTCGCCGGGAACCAACTCGAGATGGTGCGCCGCAGTTGTGGCCCCTGCGCCGACATGTAGAAGACGAACAGCAGGACGGTCGCCGCCTGGAACACCACCCCGACCAGGGTGGACACGACACCGAGAACCCCGGGCGTGTACCTCTCGGCGAGGTCCCGGATGTTCTCGGGCGTGATCTTGATCAGGTCCTTGCCGGTGGCGAAGTCGGTGCCGAACGTGCGATTGGCCCATTCGGTGACGCGAGTGAGCGCGTCCGGCAAGGCACCCAGCAGCTGCGCCAACTGCTCGGCGAGCAACGCGCCGAAGACCGCGATGAACCCGATCGCGAAGACGATCGTCCCGACCAGCACCAATCCGGTTCCCGCGCCGCGCCGCAGCCCGGCCCGTTCGAGGCGGTCGACGACCGGTTCGATGGTGACGCTGGCCAGCCACGCGAGGAACAACACGCCGAGGAATCCGCGGATGTTGTGGAACAGCCAGCCCGCGATCTGGTAGGCCGCGATCGCGAGCAGGACGTAGACGATCACGACCCGCAGCGAGCGCAGGTTCGAGTTCCGGCCGTCGTCGGTCGACGCCGGTCTGCCCGAGCCGGTGTCCGAGTCGTCGCCGGCCATCGCACCCTCCGCCCCGTGACGATTGCTGCCCTCCTGCGGGAACCTACCCGCCGCAGCGGGATTCGGCGGCGCTTCCCGAGGCCGGAGCGTCCCCTCGTGTCCGGCGCTGGACGTACACCAACGGGTACGGTATAGATAAATTATCTACCTGATTAGACCTAGTGAGGAGGGTCCCATGTCCGAGGCGTACATCGTCGACGCAGTCCGCACACCCGTCGGGAAGAAGAACGGCGCGCTGTCGTCCGTCCACCCGATCGACCTGGGCGCGAGCATCATCCGGTCGGCCATGAGCCGCACGGACGTCGATCCCGCGGCCGTCGACGACGTCGTCTTCGGCTGCGTCGACGCGATCGGCGCGCAGGCCGGCAACATCGCGCGGACGTCGTGGCTCGCGACCGGGCTGCCCGAGGAGGTTCCGGGCACCACCGTCGACCGGCAGTGCGGGTCGAGCCAGCAGGCACTGCACTTCGCGGCGCAGGCGGTGATGAGCGGAACCGCCGACCTGATCCTGGCCGGCGGCGTGCAGAACATGAGTCGGATCCCGATCTCCGCGGCGATGACCGTCGGCCGCGACTTCGGGTTCGACGACCCGTTCTCAGGATCGACCGAGTGGGCGCGCCGCTACGGCGACCAGGAGGTGTCCCAGTTCCACGGTGCCGAGCTGATCGCCGAGAAGTGGGGCATCGACCGGGAGGACATGGAACGCTGGGCGCTGCGCAGCCACGACCGGGCGCACGCGGCGATCGCGCAGGGACGGTTCGCGCGCGAGATCGTCCCCGTCGGCGACTTCGCGGTGGACGAGGGTCCGCGCGACACCAGCCTCGAGGCGATGGCCCGACTGCAGCCGCTGCGGCCCGGCGGCCGTCTCACCGCCGCGCTGGCGAGCCAGATCGCCGACGGCGCGAGCGCCGTCCTCGTCGCGTCCGAGTCGGCCGTCAAGGCGCACAACCTGGTTCCGCGGGCCCGGATCCACCACATGAGCGTCCGCGGCGCCGATCCCATCTTCATGCTGAGCGCGCCCATCCCTGCGACCGAGTACGCCCTGCGGAAGACCGGCCTGCGGATCGACGACTTCGACGCGATCGAGATCAACGAGGCGTTCGCGTCGGTGGTGCTGTCCTGGCTGGCCGAGACCGGCGCCGACCCCGCCAAGGTCAACGCGAACGGCGGTGGCATTGCCCTCGGACATCCGCTGGGCGCCACCGGAACCAAGCTGTTCGCAACCCTGTTGAACGAGCTCGAGCGGACCGGCGGCCGCTACGGGCTGCAGACGATGTGCGAGGGCGGTGGCACGGCGAACGTGCTCATCGTCGAACGCCTGGGCTGACCCGGCTCAGAACAGCGTCGGGTCCGGCGCGGCGCCGGCCCCGACGAGTTCGCGCCGCTCGGGGGCGGGCGCGTCGCGATGCTCGGAACGTCCTCCGAGCCCGTACTTCTCGACCATCGGCTCGACCCGCGCCTTGAGCCACGTCTTGTACTCCGGGGTGACGTAGGCGCCCCGCCCGTAGAGCTGGCGGTACCGCCGCACCAGCGCCGGATGCTCCGACGCGAGCCAGTTCAGGAACCACCCGCGCGTGCTCCCCCGCAGGTGCATCGGGAAGATCGTCACGCCGGTGGCCCCGGCGTCGGCGATCGAGGACAGCAGCCCGTCGAGGTGCGCTGTCGAGTCGGTGAGATACGGAATGACCGGCGCGACCATGACATTGCACGGCAGACCCGCATCGGTGACGGCCCGGATCAGGTCGAGGCGAGCCCGCGGGGACGGGGTACCGGGCTCGACCGCCTTCTGCAGTTCGGGATCGTGGATCGCGAGTGAGACCCCGATCCCGACGGGCACCTGCTCGGCGGCCTGCCGCAACAGCGGCAGATCCCGTTGCAGCAGTGTGCCCTTGGTCAGGATCGAGAACGGGGTGCGCGATTCCGCGAGCGCACCGATGATCGCCGGCATGAGCCGGTAGCGGCCTTCGGCGCGCTGGTACGGATCGGTGTTGGTGCCGAGCGCGACGTGCTCGCGCTTCCACGATCGACGCGCCAACTCCTTGCGCAGCACGGCGGCGATGTTCATCTTGACCACGACCTGGGTGTCGAAATCGCGCCCGGAATCGAGGTCCAGGTACTCGTGCGTGGGCCGTGCGAAGCAGTACCGACACGCGTGCGTGCAGCCGCGAAAGGTGTTGACCGTGTAGCGGAACGGCAGCGCCGACTCCTCCGGCACCTTGTTCAGCGCACTCTTGCACAGCACCTCGTGGAACGTGATCCCGTCGAACTCCGGCGTCCGGACGCTGCGCATGAGCCCGGCCCGTTCCAGCCCCGGGAGCGCGTCGTCGTTCGCGTCGAGCGTCTGCCCCTGCCACCTCATGACGACAGTCGAACACGCGTGCGAACCAGTGTCAACAGAAGTGTCGAATTCGTGTTCGAACGGTGCGCGCGCGGCGCCGGCCCGTCGGCCTGACAGAATCTGGCCCATGACCAGAAAGAACATCTCGTCCGGTTCCGAGTGGGAGCCGAAGATCGGCTACTCGCGCGCGGTGCGCATCGGCAACCAGATCGCCGTGTCCGGCACGACGTCGCCCGGCGCCACGCTCGAGGAGCAGACCCGCGGCGCCCTGGCGACCATCGCGGCCTCCCTGACCGAGGCGGGCGCGTCGCTGACCGACGTCATTCGCACCCGGATGTACCTGCGGGACATGTCGAAGTGGGAGGAGGCCGCCCTCGCGCACGGTGAGGTGTTCGGCGACATCCGCCCGGCCACCACCATTCTCGAGGTGAGCGCTCTCATCGACTCCGACCTGCTGATCGAGATCGAGGCCGACGCCGTCGTCACCGACTGACGCCCCCGACTCGGACCGTCCGACGAGCAGTGTCGGACGGTCCGAGTCGTTCGACGACCCGACCGCGGCAGGGTCAGAAGATGAACACGCCGCGCGCCGCGAGCCACGGCACGGGGTCGACCTTGATCCAGCCCGGCAGGTCGACCTCGAAGTGCAGGTGCGGGCCGGTGGAGTTGCCGCGGCTGCCGACGTTCGCGATTCGCTGGCCCGCGACCACCCGCTGCCCCTTGGAGACGAGGTTGACGTCGTTGTGGCCGTAGGTGGTGACGGTGCCGTCGTTGTGACGGATCCGGATCCACAGCCCGAATCCCGAGGCCGGGCCGGCGTCGATGACGGTGCCGTCCGCGGCGGCGAGGATCGGCGCCCCCATCGGCGCGGCGATGTCGATACCCATGTGCCCGCCACCGAATCGCGTCGTGATGGGTCCGGACGCGGGCCTGACCACCCCACCCAGCCCCAGGCTGCCGAACGGCAGCCCCGAACTCGAACCGAAGTCGAGACTCTGCAGGCTCCGGACCGCACCGGTCACGTTCTCCACCATCGACGCCGCGTCGTTGAGGAACTGCGCGACGTCCGAGGAACCGATCGGGGGGAGCGCGGGCTGCGCCGACGCGGTCGATCCGGATCCGATCACGAGTGCACCCGTCAGCCCCGCCGCGGACACGACACCGGCGACGACGCGCCGGACTCCCAACTGCCACTTCGAACGTCCCATTCCCACACCCTTTCGTCGAGCGTTTGATCGGTTCCAGGGAACCGACTTGGACAAAACTCGCTACGAATCCTCGAGACGAAGAACTCCCACACCCCGGCGGAGCTCGCAACTCGAACGGCGCGACGAACGACACCGCACACGAGCGGAATCGACCGCGATCGACGCCCCGACCTGCATCTTTGCCGCAGCCTGGACAGTCGCTCGCAAACCGGAACGAAAATCGGCGGACCACTCGCCGCCGACGGACGGAAGACCCACACCCGGCACCGGATTCGCCACCACCCCACACGACCGAAACGCAGATGATGGGAACGGCATATGCGCGGATCCGCCTTTCGAAGTGGACGGTGGCGAACTGGCACACCACCCCATCTACGGTCTACGTACGTAGAACGTAACAAAGCGTCGGTATTCCGTGGCCGGATTTCGATCCCCGCTTCGTGCGGGGGCCGGGGCAAAACCGGCGTCGTATCCTGAGGAGCGACGATAACGGGAGGCAAGCGTGCGCGTTCGCGGATTCGGCGAGCTCGAAGCCGTCGTGATGGACCGACTCTGGGCCCGGGACGGCGCCGCGACGGTCCGGCAGGTGTTTGACGAGCTCGCCCGGGAACGCGACATCGCCTACACCACCGTGATGTCGACGATGGACAACCTGCACCGCAAGGGCTGGCTCGAGCGCGAACGCGTGGGCAAGGCGTTCAGCTACTGGCCCACGCTCACCCGGGAGCAGCACACCGCCCGCCTGATGCGGGACGCCTTCGACGACGGCGGCCGATCCGACCTGGTACTCACGCATTTCATCGAGCAGATGAGCGAGGAGGAGTCCGCGAGCCTGCGGATCGCCCTCGAGCGGTTGACGCCGCCCGGGGACCGTCGATGAGTGCGGCGCTCTGCCTGCTGTCGTACGCGGCGATCGTCGCCGTCGCGGCGCCGCGTGTCCTGACCCGCCTGACCCGCCGGGGCATCGCCCCGCGACTGGGCGTCGTCGCGTGGATCGCCGCGATCGGTTCGGTCGTGGCATCCTCCGTCGCCGCGACGACGGTCGCCGTCGCCGACCTCGCCCACTCCCCCTCCGCGTCGGGCACCTCGTTCATGGCTGCGTGCGAGCACCTCGCCCGCCTCCTCGCCGGGGAACACGCCACCCCCGCCGCCCGATACGGAGCGGCGGCGCTCACGGCGACGGTCGTCGTCGCCGTCGCGTTCACCGGAGTCCGCCTCGCCCACAACCTGTCCGCGAGCCGCCGCAGCACCCACGGGCACGCCCGCACCGCCCGTCTCGTGGGCCGGCCGATCGACGGGCACGACGCCGTCGTGCTGGACGCACCGCACCGCGCGGCCTACTGCGTCGCCGGCCGCCCGCACGCGATCGTCGTGACCAGCGCGGCTCTCGACGCCCTCGACGCCGGACAACTCGATGCGGTGCTCGCGCACGAACGCGCCCATCTCACGGGTCGGCACCCGCAGGTGCTCGCGGTCGTCCGCGCGCTCGCCAGGAGCGCGCCCCGATTGACGCTGTTCACCACCGGCGCAGCGGAAGTCGCCCGCCTGCTCGAGATGTGCGCCGACGATCGCGCGATGCGCACCCACAGCCCGCACACCCTCCTGCGGGGTCTGATCGCGCTCACCGGCCCCACCCCGTCCGGCGCACTCAGCGCCGGCAACGTCGCGGTCCTCGACCGCGCCGACCGACTCGCGTCGCCGCCTCGGGCACTCGACCGCGCGCGCATCCGCGCCCTCCTCACCACCGCGATTGCGGCACTGACCGCCGTTCCGCTCGCGGCCTCGGCACTCGTGCTCACCGGCCGGATGCTGTGCCTCACCGTGCTCGTGTGAACCTCCCGTGACCAGGCCCACCGGGTCGTCGCGGGCATCGACTCCCAACATCTACTAACCTACTACGTAGATACGTAGTTTCTCGGCACTCGGACGAGTCGTCGAGCGAGGAGTCCCGATGCCCCAGCGCCGTCACACAGCCGATCACAGCCGAATGTCCCGCCGAAGGTTCATGCTGCTCACCGGCGGGCTCGGCGCCGCCGCCCTCGCCGGGGCCTGCAGCAACACCGCCGGCTCCCCCACCCCGATCGCCCCGTCCGCCGCCGCCGTCGGATCCGTCGAGCAGTCACGCCGAACCGCGAACGCGAGGACCGTCACCGCCGCACTGCGCGCACGGACCACCACCGTCGATCTCGGCGGCGTCGCCGTCGACACGTGGGCGTACGACGGCCGCGTTCCCGGCCCCGAACTGCGTGTCACCGCGGGCGACGTCCTGCGCGTGGACTTCACCAACGAGCTCCCGCAGGAGTCGACCGTGCACTGGCACGGCCTCGCCCTGCGAAACGACATGGACGGTGTCCCCGAACTGACGCAGCCACCGGTCGCGCCGGGATCGACCTTCACGTACGAGTTCACCGTCCCCGACGCCGGCACCCACTGGTTCCACCCGCACGTCGGCGTCCAACTCGACCGCGGCCTGTATGCGCCACTGATCGTCGAGAACCCCTCGGACGGCGACGACTACGACCTCGAAGCCGTCCTCGTCCTGGACGACTGGCTCGACGGCGTCGCCGGAACACCCGACGAGCAACTCGAGACGCTTCGCCGCGACGGAATGCCTGGCATGGGCGGGATGGACCACGGTTCGATGCCCGGGATGGGCGGCATGTCCGGCATGGCGATGACCGTCGACCCCGCGAACCCGCTGGGCTCGGACACCGGCGATGTCGCGTACCCGTACTACCTCGTCAACGGCCGGACCGCCCGCGACCCGGTCACCGTCACGGGCCGCCCGGGGCAGCGCATCCGCCTCCGCATCGTGAACGCGGCCGCCGACACCGCGTTCCGCTTCGCGGTGGGCGGGCACCGGATGACCGTCACCCACAGCGACGGCTACGTCGTAGAACCCCTCGACACGCAGTCGCTGCTGATCGGGATGGGCGAGCGCTTCGACGTCGTGGTGACGCTGGGCGACGGCGTGTTTCCCGTCGTCGCGGCCGCCGAGGGCAAGGACGGTCAGGGCCTCGCGATCCTGCGGACGAGCGGCGGCCCCGCCCCGTCTCCGGACGCGCGGCCCGCGGAACTGGCCGCACACCCCACCACCGGGGCACAGCTCCGCGCTCCCCGCGACGTCCGGCTGGCAGGCCGTGAGCCCGACCGCGTGCACGACGTCGTCCTCGGGATGGGCATGTCGGGCTACCGCTGGACGATCAACGGCGACACATACGGCGAGCACACTCCGCTCGAAATCTCCGAGGGAGAGCGGGTGCGCCTGCGATTCGTGAACCGCACCATGATGTTCCACCCGATGCACGTGCACGGCCACACCTTCCAGGTGGTCGACCGGAGCGGCGCCGGCGCCCGCAAGGACACCTCGCTCGTCCTGCCCGGCAACACCGTCGAGGTCGATCTCGACGCGAACAACCCCGGCCAGTGGATGGTGCACTGCCACAACCTCTATCACGGCGAGGGCGGGATGATGACCGTCCTCTCCTACGTCGACTGACGCACGCCCTCGAGGACGAGAGAACCGATGACCCGATTCCGAAGTGTCGCACTGCCCCTCATCGCCGCCGCCGCACTGGTGACCGGCGGATGCACCACCGCCGCCGAGACGGACGCCGACGCCCCGACGCCGGTGATCGACCCGCGCCGCGCGACGATTCCGCTCAGCCCCGAACTGGACCATCTGCACGGGTTGCACGTCGATACCGACGGAACGGTCCTCGCCGGCACTCATTCCGGCCTCCTCGCCCTCGCACCGTCCGGGAACACGACGCGCATCGGCACCTCCGACGATGACCTCATGGGGCTCACCGGCGTCCCGGGCACCGACACGTTGTTCTCCTCCGGTCATCCCGGGCCGTCGAGCGGCGCACCCGACCCGCTGGGACTCGCGCGCAGTTCCGACGGCGGCGTGACGTGGGAGTCGCGCTCACTCGTCGGTGAGGTCGACTTCCACGCCCTCGCGACCGACGGCGCGATCCTGGTCGGATTCGACACGTCGTCGGGCCTACTGGTGTCCGCGGACGACGGCGCCACCTGGGCCCCTGGGGCGGCCATCGACGCATCGGCACTGGCCGTCAACGACTCCGGGGTGTGGGCGGCCACTCCGGACGGTCTACTGCTCAGCACCGACGGGGCCCGGACGTTCACGCCGGTTCCGGGCGCCCCGCCGGTCGGACTGATCGCCGCCGGCCGCGACGGGGCGCTGTGGAGCATCGACGACGACGGCAATGCGTGGCGCAGCCGGGACGGCCGGGCGTGGGAGGAGTTCACCCGCGTCGGCGACGTCGAGGCCCTGACCGCGCTCGACTACGACACCGCGTACGCGGCGACCGCGCAGGAACTGCACACCCTGCGCTGACCGATGGCCGCCTGCACGCTTCTCCGCCATACCAAGATTGATCTATGGTCAATCCAGAATGCCAAAATATCGTGATCACGCCCCATTTTCGTGTCATTTTCCGACCTATGATTTGAGCATCAGTCATAGCGGGAGGGCGTTTCAGATGATCTACACCGTTGAGTGCAGCTTTGCCGAGCCGACACGAGAGGACGAGTGGAACGAGTACTACTCCGACCGCAAGCTGCCGGCGCTCATCTCCGTCACGGGGTTCCACACGTCGCAGCGGTTCAAGGCGATCAGCACCGGATGTCCGGTCTACCTTGCCCTTCACACCATCGACGGCCTCGAGCTACTGAACGGGGACGAGTACAGGGAGAAGGGCGGGGGAAGCTTCGCTCGCTGGCAGCCCGACATCACCGACTGGCACCGCAACCTCTACGCCGGACTCGATCGCGCACCCGACGTGGCCGCAGGCGAGTACCTGGTACTGAGCTCGACCGGTCCGGAGGCTCTGACACAGCTCGGACTCGCACCGCATGTCATGCGTGCCGTCGCGATGGAGAAGAACCCGGAACAGCGCTGGCTGGCCACGACGGCAGGCACTGATCTCCCGCTCCTCGCAAGCCTGCCGAAGGATGTCTACGTCTACGTGGCGCTGACTCCCCAGCTCAGGAACGCATCGTCACTGGCGGCATCCGAGACGAGGTAGTACGGCATGCCGAATCTGACGCTGTATATCGACTCGGGAACGATGCCGTCGGACGAGATACTGGAAAGGCTCACCGAACAGTGCACCGAGCTGTGCACGGACACGTTGCAGGCCGATCTCGAGAACGTGCACATCACCTACCTCCCCGCGCGACAAGGCCGAGGTCACCCGGTGTTCGCGGAAATCTTGTTCCGCGAGGAGCTGTTTCGTCCGCCCGCGGTCATGGACCGCTTCATGCAACAGATCGACGACGCGATCAAGGACACCGCGGGCCTGACCGCCCGCATCCGCTGCTTCAGCTTCGCGAAGCAGCACATTCACGCACGCAACTAGCGAAACTGAGTGAGGCTGAACATGACAGGAATTCCATCTCCCATCAAGAGGATCGGCGACTACACCGTCACCGCCATCAGCGACGGGTACCTCCCGGCGAGCCTGGACCTTCTCCTGAACGTCGACCACCACGAGGCGTCCGAGTTGCAGCAGCGAGGCGGGCTGAACGATCAGTCGCCCATGCATATCAACAGCTATCTGGTGCGTGGCACCGGTCACTCCGTCCTGGTGGACGCCGGGGCGGGCGGCATCAAGCACTGGGGTGGTCATTTGACGGCCGGATTGCCGCTGGCAGGGGTACGGCCGTCAGACATCGACACGATTCTTCTCACGCATGCACACCCCGATCACGTCGGTGGCCTCCTCGACGGGTCGGGACACGTCGTCTTCCCCAACGCGGAACTGCTGATTCACCAGCGCGAGGTTGCCTTCTGGCAGGACGACGGAAACCTTGCACGCGCGAACGAACGCGCGCGCGGCAACTTCCGGATCGCCCGCCGGGCCCTCGACGCCTATGCCGACAGGCTGCGCACATTCGAGGAAGGTGAGGTCTTGCCCGGCATTTCAGCCGCTCCGCTTCCCGGCCACACGGATGGGCACACGGGCTATCTCGTCAACTCCGAAGATCAGGGTGTGTTCTTCTGGGGCGACACTGTTCACTTCCCGGCCGTCCAGGTAGCCCGGCCCGATGCATCGGTCACGCTGGACAACGATCCGGTCCGTGCCGCCGATACACGCTCCCAGGTGCTCGAGATCGTCAGCACCGAGCACCTGCTCGTCGCCGGCCCGCATCTGAACGATCGGGGATTCGCCCGGGTCGAGCGGTCGACCACCGGCTACTCGATCACGAACGAGGGCTGAGTGGCTGCGGCTTCCGACGCAGCGAGCGACGAATCCGGCTCGGCTTGTTCCACCATCCAGTCCGAGAACTCGTCGAGTAGCTCGGTGCGGGAGCTCCGCGAGTTGGTGACGAGGATGAAGTCCTTGCCCACCTGCTGTCCGGGGGGCCCGACTGAAACGAGTGTCCCGGTTCGAATTTCGTCGGCGACGTACAGATAGGGGACGAGCGCCACACCGAGACCGGCCAGCGCCGCCTCGATCAGCATCGAGAACTGCTCGAAGCGGCTCCCCGCCGTCGCGTCCTGAAGATCGATCCCGAACTCGCGCGAGTAGTCGCGCCAGCTCTCGGGTGTCGCGGTCTTGTGCAGCAACGGCAGTCGCTGCAACACCGCGGAATCTGCGCTGTCGCCCCGCAGCACGGCAGGGCGGCACACCGGGACCAGGGAGCTTCGGAACAAGTGTCGCGATTCGGCTCCTGCCCACGCGGGATGGGCGAATGTGATCGCGGCATCGAAAACGCTGCCGTTCAGCACAAACGGATCGTTTCGTGTGCTGAGATTCACGACCACGTCCGGATGTTCCTGCAAGAACAACGGAAGTCGCGGTATCAGCCATCTGACGGCGAAGGTCCCGATCGACGCGAGCTCGAGCACGCGCTGCTGCGGGGGTGTCGTCATCACCTGAAACGTCGACTGCTCCAACGACACGAGCAACCGCCCCAGCTCTTGGGCGTAGCGCTCCCCGTGCGCCGTCAGCTCGACGCGGTTACCGCCTCGAAGGAACAGCGACACCCCCAGGAACGCCTCCAGCCGCGCAACCTGGCGGCTGATCGCCCCGTCGGTGACGACCAACTCCTGGGCGGCCAGCGAAAAGCTGCCGTGGCGTGCCGCAGCCTCGAAGGCCAACAACGTCGAGGTGCTGGGGATCTGTCTAGCCGGCACAGGCACCCTCCTCGAGGCTCGACCTATCGTAAACAAGGGTTTCTCAACCGCCCGGTGACAAAGGATGTTTCAGAGGCGCTGGGTCATCTCGCCTTGATTCATGATCAAGGTGGACGACCGACGGAGCGCAGTCGCCGCTACCGCGCCGCGATCCCGTCGATGATCGACTGGACCACGGCGCCGTAGCGCCGGACCAGGTCGTCGGTGTCGATCGTCTCCGGCGGCAGGAGTCCGACGGTCCGGATGCCGCTGGCGAGACCGAGAAGGACGGCGACGACCATCTGCGTGGGCAGCTTGTCGGCGGTCGTGTCGCCGATCTTCCCGGAGATGCCGCGGATGTACCGTTCCCGCGCGTCGGCCTGCGCCGCGTCCCGGTCGGGTGCCTCGTGGATCAGCAGCGGCATCATCACCCATGGTTCGGACTCGTCGGCGTCACGCCGCTCGACGATGTTGCGCACCAGGCGGTAGCCCGGCGCCTCGTCCTCGCAGACGTGCGGGTCGTCGGCCGCCGACGGCAGGGTCGGTGCCGCCGCCTTGTACAACTCGGCCTTGCTCCCCATCATCTTCATCACCATGGCCGGTGAGTAGCCGGCCAGTTCGGCGACGTCCTTGATCGTCGTCGCCGTGTAGCCGCGCTCGGCGAACAGCCGCCGAGCGGCGTCGATGATGTTGTCCCGCGTGGACTTTCCACTCACTACGCCCACCCTAGTCACGACGCGGTTTCGACCCGGGCCTCGGCCGCCGCCTCGACCACCGTCGAGACCGGCACGGTCCGCGGCATCCGCGGGATGAACCACGCGACCGCGGCCGCGAGCAGGGCCATCCCGCAGGCGACGGCGAACACGGTCCGGAACGCGTCGAGCGTCGGCAGGTGCACGCCCGCGACGTCCATCGTCATCGCGGTCAGCAGGGCGGTCACCACGGCGCTGGACGTCGAGGTACCGATCGACCGCAGCAGCGAGTTGAGGCCGTTCGAGGCGGCGGTCTCGGTGATCGGCACCGACTGCATGATCAGGATCGGCATCGCCGAGTAGGTGATCGCGGTTCCGATGTTGACCACCATCGCGCCCAGGATGATGAGCGCAACCGACCCGTTGAAGGTGAACCGGATGACGTAGGCCGCCGCGAGGACGAGCGCGCCGGTGATGAGCGTGGTGCGCGCACCGAATCGGGTGGTGATCTTCGCGGACAGCGGCGAGAAGACCACCATCGACATGCCCGCCGGCACCATGCACAGACCCGCGGTGAGCACGCTGAGTCCGAAGCCGTAGCCGGTGGCCTCGGGCATCTGCAACTGCTGCGTGGTCGCGAGCATGTTCGCGAACATCGCGAACCCGACGATCATGGAGGCGATGTTCGTGAGCAGAACCGGGCGCCGCGCCGACGTGCGCAGGTTCACCATCGGGTCGGTGACCCGCAACTGGTACGGAACCCAGATCGCGAGCACGATCACCGCGAGCGCGAAGCAGCCCAGGGTGCGACCGCTGCTCCAGCCCCACGCACCGCCCTTGGAGATTCCGAGGAGCAGGCCCGTGAGCGCCACCGACAGGATGACCGCGCCGAGGATGTCGAACCGCCCCGGCGAGCGGACCTTCGACTCCGGCACCACGAACGCGACCGCGGCGAGCATCACGGCACCCGCCGCCGCGGAGATCCAGAAGATCGCATGCCAGCCCAGGTGCGGATAGATCACGCCGGCCAGCGGCAGCCCCAGGGCGCTGCCCATGCCGAGCGTCGCGCTCATCAGCGCGGTGGCCGCCGGCACCTTCTCCCGCGGCAGTTCGTCCCGCAGGATGCCGATCCCGACCGCGATCAGCGACGACGCGAACCCTTGCATGCCGCGGCCGATGAGCACCGTCACGAACGTGCCACCGATCGCGGCGAGCAGCGAACCGCTGACCATCACCGACATCGCCACGAGCATCATCCGCTTCTTGCCGACCATGTCGGCCAGGCGCGAGACGATCGGGGTGGCCACCGCCGCGGTGAGCAGCGTGATCGTGACCAGCCAGAACGCGTTGTCGGCACTGACACCGAGGATGTGACGCAGATCCGGGAGCAGCGGGACCACGAGCGTCTGCTGCAGCGAGACGAGCGTGCCGCACAGGCACAGCACCGCGGTCATCAGGGCGCTGGAGCGACGCGGCCGCGCCTGCTCCAGCGGAAGCGCGGTGGTGGTGGGTCGTGCTGCCAATGGATCATCTCCGAACGTGCGGCCGCCGCCGGGGCCACTGGGTGGCGGCCTCGGGAACGACCATGGTGAATGAGCGTTCACCACGCAGTGAACACCCATTCACCATGCGCGGGCAAATCGACGTCCCACTGCGAGGGAGATGCGCTCGGGTCGTCAGCGGCGCGCGAACTCACCGGCGTCGGCCCACCGGCGCCGCTCCTCGGCGAACGCGACCGCCTGCTTCGCCCGGAACGCCTCAATCGAGGTCGCGTTGTCGTCGAGGAACCGCTCGTGCTCGGCCAACGAGAAGCTACCGTCGGCGATCTCGATTCCGCCGGAACCGCGTCCCGCCGCCAGATCGGACCGCAGGTCGAGCAGTTCGTCGGGCTCTACCGGGTACCACGAGATCCGGTCGAAGAAGCGCAACAGCCACGGGGTGCCTCCCTCGAACGGCCCCGACGACTGCGGGTGCCGGTGGTTCCACACCTGCGTGGTGCGGCCGACGAACTGGTAGCCGCCCGGACCCTCCATGCCGTAGATGCACAGGTAGGCGCCGCCGATACCCACCGCGTTCTCCGGCGTCCAGGTGCGGGCCGGGTTGTACTTGGTGGTGATCAGGCGGTGCCGCGGATCGAGCGGGGTCGCGACCGGAGCACCCAGGTACACGTCGCCCAACCCGAGCACCAGGTAGTCGGCTCCGAACACGGTGTCGAACACGTCGTTCACCGAGTCGAGGCCGTTCATGCGGCGGATGAACTCGATGTTCCACGGGCACCACGGCGCATCGGCGCGGACGCCGTGCATGTACCGCGCGATGGCCTCGCGGGTCGCCGGGTCGTCCCACGACAGCGGCATCCGCACCGCCCGACTCGGGACCACCAACTCGTTGGCCGCCGGGATCTGCTCCTCGGCCTCCGCCAGCAGGCCGAGCAGCGTCGGGACCGGCAGCACGTCGGGGTCGACGCGTACCTGCAGCGATCGGATCCCCGGGGTCAGGTCGAGCAGGCCCGCGGGCCGCTCCGACTCGAGCCGCTGGTGCAGCGCGTGCACGCGCGCCCGGAGCGCCAGGTCGAGCGTCATGTCGCCGTATTCGACGAGCACGTTGTCGTCGCCCGAGCGGCGATACGTGACGGCAGTGTCCCCGTCGCGGCGGGCGAGCACGCCGTCGTCGCGGTCGCCGCCGGCCGAGAGCACCGCGGGCAGGCCCGCACGGCGCCCGAGTCCGAGGTCCCGCCGCGACGCCGCCCGGTCGGACCGGACCGGCACGAATCGCACCGTGTTGCCGGGCGCGAGCTGACCGAGCTTCCACCGGTCGGCGGCGACCACCGTGACGGGGCAGACGAATCCGCCGAGGCTGGGCCCATCGGGGCCGAGCAGGATCGGGGTGTCGCCGGTGAAGTCCAGCGCACCGATCGAGTACGCGTTGTCGTGGATGTTCGACGGGTGCAGGCCCGCCTCGCCGCCGTCGGGACGCGCCCAGTCGGGCTGCGGGCCGATCAGCCGTACCCCGGTGCGGTCGGAGTTGAAGTGCACCTCGTAGTCGGTGCGGTACAGCCTGTCGATGTCGGCGCGGGTGAAGAACTCCGGGGCCCCGTGCGGCCCCTCGGTCACCGCGATCTCCCAGCGCCGCGACAGCGCGGGCACCGACTCGGCCGGGACCGCCGCCCGCGGGGACGCCGGCGCACCGCCGAGCGCCAGCACGTCGCCCTCGCGGAGCGTCCGGCCGTCGAGCCCGCCGAACCGGCCCAGCGTGAACGTCGAAGCGCTGCCGAGGAACTCGGGGACGTCGAGGCCGCCGGCGATCAGCACGTAGATGCGGAGCCCGGGACCGGCGACGGCGCCGACGTCGAGCACTCCCCCGGCCGGCACCAGCACCGGCCGCCACTGCGGGACGACGGTGCCGTCGACGGTCACGGTGGTCGGCGCGCCCGTCACGCACACGTGGGTGGGATCGTCGAAGCGGAGCGCGGGCCCGGCCATGACCGCCTCGAATCCCGCTGCGCCCTCCGGGTTCCCGACGGCGACGTTGCCGAGACGGAACGACAGATCGTCCATCGGCCCCGACGGCGGCACCCCGATCTGCCAGTAGCCGGTCCGGCCCGGGTAGTCCTGGACGGTGGTGCCCATACCGGGACGCAGCACCGTGCACTTCGCGGTCACGGCCGCACCTCCTGCGGTCGGGTGACGATCATGCGGACGGCGGTGGGGTCGAAGCCGTTGCACGGGTTGTTGATCTGCGGGCAGTTCGACACCAGCACCAGCGCGTCGACGTCGGCGCGCAGTGCCAGTCGCTTGCCCGGGGCGGACAGACCGTCGACGATGCCGAGCGCGCCGTCCGGGTCGACGGGGACGTTCATGAAGAAGTTGATGTTGGACACCAGGTCGCGCTTGCCGAGGCCCCAGCGGGCGCCCTCGATCAGGAAGTTCTCGACGCAGGCGTGCTGGTGCTTGGTGTGGTGCCCGTAGCGCAGCGTGTTCGACTCCTGCGAGCACGCACCGCCGACCGTGTCGTGGTTGCCGACCTCGTCGGCCACGATCGTCATGAGCGGGCTTGCGTCGTCGGCGCGCAGCACGCTGCCGGTGGTGAGGAACAGGTTGCGCTGCCCGACGACGGTGGCGGCGGCCGAGTAGCGCCGGGAGTGATCCCCGGCCGCGTAGATCAGCGTGTCGACGGCCTGGTTGCCGTGCAGGTCGACGATGGTCAGGACGTCGCCGGCGGCGACGACGGCGGACCAGGGGCCGCGCGGGGCGACGGTCTCGTCGAGGACGATCGCGCCCGGGACGAGGGCCAGGTCGGCGGCGGGGAGCAGGGTGGTCATCGTGCGTCCTTTCCGGCGTGCGGTGCGGCGCCGTGCAGTGCGGCCCAGGCGTCCTCGGTGTTGAGGACGGCACGCCGGTACTCGGGGTCGTCGTTCGGGAGGGTGTCGAGTTCGTCGGGCGCGGACCAGGCGAGGAGCTCGAGCGGCGTGGTCGCGAAGTCCGGCGCGGGATCGAGGGGGTGCGCGGTGTTGGCGACCAGCACGATCACGGGCAGGTGCACCAGCAGATCGACGTGAACCCCGGGGCCAGCCGTTCCGGTGCCGGCGAGGGCGCCGTCCGGCGCCACCCGCACTCCGTGGAAGAACGACAGCGACGGCGGCAGGTCCCGCGGCCCCAGATCGTGCTTGGCCGCGGCGACCGTGAACAGTTCACGCCCGGCCGGCGACGCCGAGTGCAGTGCCCCGGCGCCGTACTTGGCCAGGTTCGCGGCCGCGCTCGTGGTTCCGCACAGCGCGTCGTGGTGACGGGAGGTGTCGGCGACGACGGTGGCGAGCACGCGGCCCGCGTCGGAGAGCAGCGGGTGCCCGGACCCGAGGTAGGCCTGCCACGGGACCTTGACCGTGTCGGCCGCGTTGATTCGCTCCCAGGGGGCGTCGGCGCGGAAGAGCAGCAGGTGGGCGCACGCGTTGCCGTCCAGGTCGCGGAGCCGCAGGCGGGTGCCGCGGGCGAGCACCTTCGAGGTGTAGCGCCCGCCGGGGACCGTCTCCGCCCACACGAGACGCTCTGCGGCGACCCCCTCGGGCGGGGCCGGCCAGGCCGTGGCGGGCACGACCGGCATCGCGTCCGTGCTCGCCCCGGCCTGGGCACGGGCGTGCGCGCGGGCGGTGGCGGTGGTGGACGTGTCGTTCGGGATCTCGACGAGGTCGGGGGTGGTCACTTCAGGCTCCAATCGTGGCGTGGTTCGGCAGGCGCTCGGCGCGGGACGAGTAGCAGGCGGCGCCGGCCAGCACCACGGCGAGCACGGCCAGCGGGGCGGCCCACTGCAGGATCGGGTATTCCCCTGTGGGGTTGAAGATCTCGGCGCGCGGCCAGGACAGGTTGACGACCATGACGGCTCCGTAGGCGACGGCCGCGACGTTGACGGGAATCGCGAACACGCCCAGGGAGAAGAGCTTTCGGCCGTCGGCATCCACCTCCGGCCCACCCGGCGGACGACCGGACAGGCGGCGCACCAGCAGCGGCACGGTCACCATCAGGTAGGCGAGGTAGATCAGCACGATGCACACGCTCGAGAGCGTCGTGAAGATGGCCGCGTTGCCCACGTTGACCGCGAGGACGGCGATGCACAGCAGCCCGATCAGCACGCTCGGCGCGATGGGCGTGCCGGTGCGGCGATTCACCTTCGACAGCACCTCGCTCGCGGGCAGGCGACCGTCGCGGGCCATCGAGAACACGAGTCGGGACGCGGCGGTCTGGATCGCGAGCGTGCAGACGAACACCGCGATCGCGACGTCGACCAGGAGCACGGTCCCCCACGGCGAACTGAGGATCGAGGTCAGCACGTACGGCAGGCCCTCGGCGGCCAGGCGCCCGTCTGTGAGGCTCGGGGCGGCCATCAGGGCGCCGACGATCATGAGGCCACCGCCCAGCGCCGAGACCGACAGCGCGAGACGGATCGTGCGCGGCGCGACCCGGCGCGGGTTGTGCGTCTCCTCGGCCAGTTCACCCGCCGAGCCGAACCCCACCATGACGTAAGCGGCCATCAGGCCCGACACGATCCAGGCCCAGATGTACCCGGGCTGCGAGCCGGCGACGCCGGTGTCGAAGACGACCTCGGGACCCCGCCGCGCGTGGGTGAGGAACATGCCGATCACCGCGACGACGCCGACGATCTCGCAGGTCACGCCGATGCTGTTGATGCGCGACATCCAGTTCACGCCGATGCAATTGATGGTGGTGGTCGCGACCAGCAGTACCGACCCGAGCAGGACCGCGTTGGCCGCGCCGCTGGGCGAGGTGAGTGCGGAATCGTCGCCGATCACCTGGCACCCGCTCCAGATCGACGGCAGCACCACCTGGAGTGCGATCGCCGCGGCGGCCGCGGTCACGACCTGCGCGATGATCATGAACCAGCCCGCGAACCAGCCGACGATCTCCCCGCCCAGGCGCCGCGACCACTGGTAGATCGCGCCGGAGATCGGATAGCGGGCCGCCAGTTCCGCGAAGCACAGCGCGACCATGAACTGCCCGAGGAAGACCACGGGCCACGTCCAGAAGAAGGCCGGGCCCGCGAAACCGAAACCCAGACCGAACAATTGGAAGATCGTGGTGAGGATCGAGACGAACGAGAAGCCGGCCGCGAACGACCCGAACTTCCCGAGGGAACGATGCAACTGCTGTTCGTAGCCGAACTCGGCCAGGTCACCCCGGTCGTTCGACGCCGTCGTCACGGTGGCCGTCATGAAGCCTCCTGCGGGAGATGGAGATCGTCACCTCCCCGGGGAAATCCCGGGGCACTGGTATCTGTCGCTCGATAGTTTTCCGAGCGGAACGACACGTCCGATGTCGCGCAGGTTGCGATCGTGGGTCCAGACCGGCCGTTCCTGTTGCCTGGGCATGTCCCCGGTTACACGCAGGTGACCGGCCGCTCACATCCCCTGGTGGAGCGAATGGCGCTGCGGCGCTTTCCTGTAAGGATGGAGTCATGACGACGACGGGTTCCGGTCGACCACGGCTGTCCACACGCAAGCGACCGGGCGCGACCCCACGCGACGAGATCCTCGACGCCGCGGCCGAGCTGTTCACGACCCGCGGATTCACCGGCACCTCCACCCGGATGATCGCCGACGCCGTCGGGATCCGGCAGGCGTCGATGTACCACCACTTCGACACCAAGGACGACATCCTCGCGGCGCTGCTGCTCGGCACGGTCACGGCACCCGTCGACTGCGCCGAGCGGCTCGTCGAGGCATGCGACGACCCGGTGGTCCGGCTCTGCGCCCTCGTCCTGTTCGACGCCGGCCAACTCGCGGACTCCCGATGGAATCTCGGCGCCCTGTACCTGCTGCCCGAGGTCACCACCGAACGCTTCGCCGAGTTCCGGGCACTGCGCGACGACCTCATGGCCCGCTACTCCGCGTTCGCGCGGGACGCGCGGGAGGCGATCGGCGGACCCGACTGCGGGCCCGCGACGACCGAACTGCCGTTCCGGCTCGTCGAGTCCACGATCAGTGCCCGGTCGGACGCCACCGCGCACGGGACGACCTCCGTCCTCACCCCACACACCGTCGCCGCGGCCGCGCTGCGCACGCTCGGCTGGACCGGTCCCACCGATCCGATCGCCACCCGGGCCGTGGACCTGCTCGACCGGATTGCCGAGAGTTGTCCACAGCCCGCCGAGTGACGGGCGCGCAGCCGGCCGCGGGTCGGTTACAGTGTCTTCCGAAATCGGTCACCCGAATTCGACGACTGGGGGGTCATCTTGGACGGATTCTCGGCTGCGCCCGATGAGATTCGCGCGTACGGGAGCGTCGCGGCGGGGGCCGCGGCGCACATAGCCGCGACGGAGGGGTTGGACGTCGCCGCCAACGTCGCGGCACTGACACCGGTGTTCGGCGTCATCGGCGCCGACTTCCTCGCGACATACGCCGCGACACAGGCGACACACGCCGGATCGGTCGCCGCACTGGCGAACGTCTTCGCCGGCACCGGGTCGGTCGCGCACGCGATCGCCGCCGCGTACGACGCCGCGGATCAAGCCACCGCGGCCGTGTTGGGCTCCGCACGAACCGATCTGGGGGACAACGCATGACGACGCCCGACACGACCCCTCCGGGCCAGCAGACGGTGCTCGACCTGCTGCAGGCGTCGCCCGTCGGCCCGGTCCTGGACATGCCGGTCCCCCGCACCCCGATGGAGGCGCTCGAAGCCTCGCCCCTCGGGCCGTTGCTGGACACACCGTTCACCGACATCGCAGCGGGCGCACTGCCCCCGCTGCCGGCGCTGCCTCCGCTACCGGCACTGCCGCCGTTGCCCCCGCTTCCCGGGATCGATCAGCTGCTTCAGCCGTTGTCCGAGATGGCGAGCGCGTTCGGCACCGGCACGATCGGCGGATTCGATCCGACGGCCATGCTGCAGCAGTCGTCGTCGATCATCGACACGGCTCTGTCGATGGGCATCTCGGGGCTGAAGGCCCTCGACGGAGCCTGGGACGGTCAGGCCGCCGCCGCGGCGCAGACGCAGGGACTGCAGACGCAGGCCGCCGGCACGCAGCTCAGCGAACGCGGCAACGAGATCGCGACAGTCACCCAGGAAGCGGCCGGGACGGTGGCGCGGGGCAACGCCGAACTCGTCGCCGTCGCCGAGTCGTTCGTCGCGACGGCCGTCGCCGCCGGGCCGGTCGTCCTCACTCCTCCCGGCCAGACCCTGCTCATCGCCGCGGCCGCCGATCACCTGCAGCGCGCACTGTCGGTCGTGGCGAAGACGCGGGCCGAACTGTCCGGTCACCAGGCAGCGATGGCGGCGCTCGGCACCCCCGTCCCGGTACCGCCCGCCCCGATCCCGGCGCCCGGACTCACCGCCGGGGGCGGTCCGTCCCCGATCTCCGTCGCGGCGTCGCTGCTCGAGGCCGTCGGCAAGCCGCTGATCGATGCGGCGTCGCCGGACGCGCCCGCGCAGACCTACGCGGCCGGCACCACATCCACCGTGAGCAGTGACTACGCGCTCCGCGGCGCGATGAGCGGCGGCTCTGCCGCGACAGGTGCCGCCGGTGCCGCGGTCTCCGCGTCGGGCGGCGGGGGTGTCGCCGGCTTCGGCGGGGGCTTCGCGGCGGCGGGTTCGGCCGCGCGCGGGCCCTCGGCGACGCAACTGTCCGCGGGGGCGACGGCCTCGAGCCC
This sequence comes from Prescottella agglutinans, assembly GCF_004011865.1. GTDB lineage: Bacteria > Actinomycetota > Actinomycetes > Mycobacteriales > Mycobacteriaceae > Prescottella > Prescottella agglutinans. The sequence goes on from NZ_RKLP01000014.1 coordinate 112,791, forward strand.
GGGTCAATCAGGCATGGCCGCAACGGGATCGGGAGCCATGACCACCGCGTCCGGTGGGATGGCCTCTCCCGGGATGATGTCGCCGGCCGCCCGGCACGGCTACGACGACACTGTCGACCGGTCGACGCCGGGATACCTCGTCGGCGCCGCACCGAGCAACACCGTGGTCGGCGACCTGCCGCTCGTGTCGCCCGCCGTCATCGGGGCGGTCGACCCGGACGATCTCGGCTTCGACGACATACGCTGATCGCCGTTCGCCTCGGCCGGTCGTCAGATCAGGCCGAGGCCCCGCACGGCGTCACGCTCCTGTTCGAGTTCCGCGACCGACAGGTCGATCCGGTGTCGCGAGAACTCGTCGATGTCGAGGCCCTCGACGATGCGGAAGTCCCCGTCGGCGCACGTGACCGGGAACGAGCTGATCAGCCCGTCCGGGACGCCGTACGACCCGTCGGAGCACACCGCCATCGACACCCAGTCCCCGTCGGCGGTGCCGCGAACCCAGTCGCGCACGTGGTCGATGGCGGCGCTGGCGGCGCTCGCCGCGGAGGACGACCCCCGGGCCGCAATGATCGCGGTCCCGCGCTGCTGCACGGTGGGAATGAAGTCGTTCTCGATCCACGTCCGGTCGGACACCGCGTCCTCGGCGGGCTTGTTACCGACGAGCGCGTGCGACAGATCCGGGTACTGGGTTGCGGAGTGGTTGCCCCAGATCGTCATTCGCCGGATGTCGGCGGCGGCCTCGTCGGTCCTGCGTGCGAGCTGAGCGATCGCGCGGTTGTGGTCGAGGCGGGTGAGCGCCGAGAAACGGGCGCGTGGCACGTCCGGCGCGTTGTTCATCGCGATCAGTGCGTTGGTGTTGGCGGGGTTGCCCACCACCAGGACCTTGATGTCGCCCGAGGCGCGGTCCTGGATCGCCCGTCCCTGGTCGGTGAAGATCGCACCGTTCGCGGCCAGCAGATCCGACCGTTCCATGCCCTGGGTGCGAGGCCGCGCCCCGACGAGCAGTGCAATCTCCGCCCCGTCGAATCCGACGCGGGGGTCGTCGGTGATCTCGATCCCGTCGAGCAGCGGGAACGCGCCGTCCTCGAGTTCCATCGCGACGCCCTCGGCGTTCCGAACCGCCGCGGGAATCTCCAACAGTCGCAGTCGAACCGGGGTGTCGGGGCCGAGCATGTCGCCCGCCGCGATCCGGAAGAGCAGACCGTAGGCGATCTGCCCCGATGCCCCCGTGACGGTGACCGTGACCGGTGCGCTACCGACAGCTGCAGTACTCATACCGCCTCCTCGCGTCGTAGTCGGCTGCTTCCACGCTAGTCATCAATTGCGTGGCGGGAGAAGGACGTCGGTCACACCCCACGACCGTCGCCCGAAGTGCGGTCCGTCACACCTGGACGAGTTTCGCGAGGTCGCTCCGGTGGCTGAGCGCCAGCTTCTCGCAGGCGCGGTAGATGTGCCCCTCGACCGTCCGCACCGACAGGACGAGACGCCGGGCGATGTCCTTGTTCGAGAGCCCCCGGCCCACCAGCACCGCCACCTCCCGCTCGCGGTCGGTCAGCGGCAGCGGGCGCGCGGCCTTCGCGAGGGCCGGCGTGGTCGCACCGTCGCAGCGCGACGACAGCCAGTGCGCCTTCGCCGCGGCCGCCAACTCGCCCCGGCGGTCGTTCGACCGTGAGTACGCGGTCGCCGCCTGGGCGAACGTGTCGGCCGCGGCGAGCAGCGCTCCCACCCGCTCGAACTCGGCCGCGAGCGCGTCCAGGGCCGGACCGTCGGCCTTCGCCAACGCCCGCGCCCGCGCGGTCGCCACCTTCGCGAACGGCCCGTCCACCAGCGTCTCGAGCTCGCTCAGTCGCTCGACGGTCGAGTAGTCACCGAACGTCGTCGCGACGTCGAGGGCGAGCGCCTCCACCGCGAACTGCCCCGACTCGGCGGCCAGGACGGCGGCACGCCGGGCCGCGTGTACCGCCGCGGACACCTCACCGTCCGCGCCGGCCACCCACGCGCGCGCGATGTCGACCAGCGGATCGAAGAACGCGAGTTCGGGTCCCGTGTTCCGCTCGGCGATCGCCAGCGCCGCGGCGGCGTCCTCGGGCCGGCCCTGCGCCGCCCGCACCTGGCACAGGCTGACCGCGGCGAGCAGCATCCATTCCGACCGAGTCTTCCGGTCGAGGACCGCCAGCGCCTCGGTGAGGTGGGTGGCGGCGTCGTCGAGTCGGCCCGAGGTCAGTTCCACCACGCCCGACGCCACGTCCGCCAGGGCGGCACTGTTCGGCTGCCCGGCGGCGAGATCGCGGTACCGGGCCGCGGTGTCCCGCGCCGCGGTGAGCCGCCCGACCAGGGTCAGCGCCTGCACCTCGAAGTAGCCGATGTGGAACCGGAGCAGGCCGTCACCGTGCGAGATCGCCTCCCACGCGGACGACGCGAGCGCGCCGACCTCGAAGCCGCGCCCCGACACGGTGAGGGCGGCGACCCCGGCGAACACGCCGCTGGCCCGGGCCCACGGGTGTGCCTCGGGTGCCGCCTCGACCTCCCGGGCCAAGGCGATGGCCTCGCCGAGGTGGCGGTCGTAGAGGTGCAGGACCGCGTCCAACGCAACGACCGACACCCGCAGCATCGGATCGGTGATCCGGCCGCGCTCGCGTTGGAACAGCTCGACGGCCTCGTGCGGGCGACCCGCCTCCAGGTACAGGCTGGCGACCCGGGTCAGCAGCCACCGTGCGACGTCGTACTCGCACAACGTGTCGGGGTCGACCGCGGCGAACACCGACTCGGCCTCGGCGCCCATCCCCTGCCACATCAGCGCCCGACCCAACGCGAACGACGCGTCGAATCCGGCGCCCAGCCGCACCGCCGCGGCCGCCAGACGGGCACCCTGTTCGAGGCTGCACATCGCGATCGCGTCCTCCGCGCCGCGCACCAGCAGCTCGGGATCGGGCTCGACGCCCGACTCCATCGCCAGCTCCGCGATCCGCATCGACGTCACCACTCCGGGATCGGGCGACTCGCGGAGTACCTCGACGAGCCGTCGCTTGATCCGCTGCGACGCGAGCACCCCGGCCCGGTCGCGGATCACCTCGCCGAACAACGGATGCGCGAGCCGCACGACGTGCGAGTGCCCGACGTCGCGCACCCGCACGAGGTCCATCCGCTCGGCCTCCTCGATGGACCGGCGGCTGACCAACTCGCTGAGCACCTCGAGCTCGAGCGGCTCGCAGAACGCGAGGTAGTCGACGACGTCGAGCGCGTCCTTGGGGGTGCGCGCGAAGCGGGACTCGAGCAGCGACGCGAGCGCCGGCGAGATCGCGGGGCGGCCGCGCAGTTGCCACACCCCGCCGGACTTGCGGAGCGTGCCCCCGTCCAGCGCGCCCTCGACGAGGTGCCGCAGAAACAGCGGGTTGCCCTCCGATTCCTCCCAGATCGCATCGGCGCTGAACCGCTCGACCGGTGCCCCCAGGACCGCGGAGAGCTCGTCGTCCATCTCGTCGCGGGTGAACGGCGGCACCACGAACGGCGTGAGCAGGCCGTCCTTCCAGAGGGCCTCGATGGCGCTCGGCACGGGGGCGCCGCTGCGGACCGTCACGACCAGGCGGGCGTCGCGGCCGACCGCCAGCTGGTGGACCAGGCCCGCGGAGAACTCGTCGAGCAGGTGGGCGTCGTCGACCCCGACGATGCCCACCCCGCCGTCCGGCGCCAGGCCGTCCTCGGCCAGCACGTCACGCACGGCGCGCAGCGCCACGACCGGGTCGCGCGACGTTGTGCGGGCGAGATGCGGGGCGAAGGCCCCGAGGGGGATGTTCTGCGTGGACTCGGTGCCGACGATCCACCGGGCGTCGCCGGTGAGCGAACCCACCAGTTCCCTGGCCATGGTCGTCTTCCCCACGCCCGCGGTGCCGACCAGCACCACCCCGCACGACCTGCCGTCGCGGAGCAACTGCTCGGCGCCCCGGAACGCGGCCCTGCGATCCAGGACGGGCCAGAGACCGACCATGCTTCGAACGATAATCCTCTGCGGCGACAGTGCGAAGCGATCGGACAAACCCGCAACCAGGGAGTTACCGCCCGGTCGGTCCGGATCAGCTCGAGAGCGATGCCACTTCCTGATCGGTGAGCGTGGTCTGCGGCACCCGTCCGGCGTCGCGGATCAACTCGACGGCCCGATACAGCGGGCGTTCCTCGAGCCCGGCGCCGCGCGCCTCGGCGCGCAACTGCTCGATCAGGACGGATGCGGCCGCCGCCGCCGGCGCGAGTTCGCTCGCCGACAGCGCGTCCGCGAGCTTGCGCAGGCCGAGCACGTCGAGTTCGCGTCCCCCGCCGGTGGCGTAGAGCGCGAGAGGCACGGTCTGGGTGGCGCGGGTGTCGCCGACGCGGATCGCCACCTGGCTGATCCGCGCCGACCGCACCACGAACTCGACCGTCGCCGCCTGCGCGACCTCCACCCGCCGCCGGCGCAACCCGTTGGAGGAGTGAAGCGTGGTGCCCTCCAACCAGATTCGCCGCCGGGTCGACAACAGCGCCGACGCGGCGGTGGGCACGCCGATGACGACGCCGACGGCGAGGGCGATCGGCGGGGCGGCGAAGATCGCCACGATCCCCCCCGCGACGATCCCGATGAGGATCGAGACGATCGCGAGCCGCCGCATGCGGGGCGCCAGCATCGACGCCGGGATCAGGTCGAGGGAATGCTCCTCCCGGCCGTTACCCTCAGGCGCCGGCAAGAAGTGAACCCGTCTGCGCCACAACCTCTTCCAGGGGAACGGAGATCTGATCGCCGGTGCTCAGGTTCTTGATGCCGATGGTGCCCGCCTCGAGGTCCTGGTCACCGAGCACGAGCGCCAACTGCGCACCCGACCTGTCGGCGGCCTTCATCGACCCCTTGATGCCGCGGTCGCCGTAGACCATGTCGACGCGGATACCCGCCGTCCGCAGATCGTGCGCGATCGTCACCATCCGGGCCTTCGCGGCGTCGCCGAGCGGCACGCCGAACACCTCGCACCGGGCCGGGGTGGACGCCGACTTGCCCTCGGCCGCGAGCGCCAGGATCGTACGGTCGACGCCCAGGCCGAAACCGATGCCCGACAGCGGCTGACCGCCCAGTTGGGCCATCAGGCCGTCGTAGCGTCCGCCGCCACCGATACCTGACTGCGCGCCCAGGCCGTCGTGCACGAACTCGAACGTCGTCTTGGTGTAGTAGTCCAGCCCGCGCACCATCCGCGGGTTGATCACGTACGGGACACCGAGCGCATCGAGGTGCGCGAGCACCTGGTCGAAGTGCGCCTTCGCGCTCTCGGAGAGGTGGTCCAGCATGAGCGGCGCGTCGGCCGTCATCGCACGGACGTCCTTGCGCTTGTCGTCGAGCACCCGCAGCGGGTTGATCTCGGCGCGCCGACGGGTCTCCTCGTCGAGATCGAGCCCGAACAGGAACTCCTGCAGGCGCTCCCGGTACTGGGGACGGCACGTGTCGTCACCGAGCGACGTGATCTCGAGCCGGAACCCGTCGAGACCGAGGCCGCGGAAGCCGGCATCCGCGATCGCGATGACCTCGGCGTCGAGCGCCGGATCGTCCACGCCGATCGCCTCGACACCCACCTGCTGCAGCTGCCGGTAGCGGCCCGCCTGGGGGCGCTCGTAGCGGAAGAACGGTCCGGCGTAGCTCAGCTTCACGGGGAGCTGGCCGCGGTCGAGACCGTGCTCGATCACCGCGCGCATCACACCGGCGGTGCCCTCGGGACGCAGCGTCACCGACCGGTCACCGCGATCGGCGAACGTGTACATCTCCTTCGAGACGACGTCGGTCGACTCGCCGACACCGCGCGCGAACAGGCCGGTGTCCTCGAAGATCGGCAACTCGATGTGCCCGTAGCCGGCGAGCCGGGCCGCGCGGGTCAGCCCGTCGCGTACGGCGACGAACTCCGCGGACTGCGGCGGAACGTAGTCGGGAATGCCCTTGGGGGCCGAGAAGGTGCTGGCGCCTGACTTACTCACTGTGATTACTTTTCCTTACTGGGAGGCGGTCAGTCCAACGAGAAACGGATTGGCGGCCCGTTCCTGGCCGATCGAGCTCGCACCGCCGTGGCCGGGCAGGATCGCGGTCGTGTCGTCGAGGACGAGCAACTTGCGGGCGATCGACTGCAGCAGCTGCTCGTGATCGCCGCCGGGCAGATCGCTGCGTCCGATCGACCCCTGGAACAACGTGTCACCGGTCAGCGCCACCTGGAGCGGGCCCTCGTCCGTGCCGATCGTGGTCCGCAGGACCACCGAGCCCTGCGTGTGGCCGGGAGTGTGGTCGACGACGAAGTCGATGCCCGCGACGGTGAACTCGTCGCCGTCGGCGAGTTCGATCACCTCGGCGGGCTCACGGAACTCGACGCCGGCGATGAACTGGTTCATCGAGGGACCGATCCCCCGCCCCGGATCGGTGAGCATGTACCGGTCCGCGGGGTGGATGTACGCCGGGATCCCGTACCGCTCGCAGACCGGCTCCACCGACCACGTGTGATCGAGATGACCGTGGGTGAGCAACACCGCCCGCGGCTCGAGGTCCGCCTGCGCGAGGAACTGCACCAGCGGCTCGGTCGCATCCTGCCCGGGATCGACGACGACGCACTCCTTCGCGTCGTCCTGCGCGAGGATGTAGCAGTTGGTCTGGAACATCCCGGCCGGGAATCCGGTGACGAGCACGGTGTCAACTCCTAGAGTTCGGGTCGATTGCGGACCGAAGACGAATCGAATACAGCCTAGGCGTTCGCTCCTCCAGGATCCTCTCAGGATTCGGTGGCAGACTCTGTGCCGCCCACCGACGGAGGCGGGCCCGCGGAACCGACTGCGTAGAGTGCGGAAAATACCGAACAAGACGTACGGGAGGACGACTGCAGTGCCGAGCAATCAGCAGCGCCGGGAGGCGGCGAAACGGAAGCTGGAACGCCAGCTCGAACGACGCGCCGCGCGCGACCGCAAGCGCAAGCAACTGACGATCGCGGGGTCGATCGTCGGCGCGATCGTCGTCGTCGCCGTCGGCGCGGTCGTCGTGACGCTCTCGGGCAAGGACGACGGCGGCTCGACCGAGAACACCGCCGCCTCCGAAACACCCACCGCGGGTGCGCTGCCCGCCGGCCGCGCCGAGGCACTGCCGAACCTCGTCAACTGCAGCTACACCCCCAGCGGCGAGGCTGCCAAGCCCAACACGCCGCCCCGCGCCGAGGGCATCGACACGACCGTGAAGACCGTCAGCGCCAGCATCGAGACCACGCAGGGCCCCATCGGGCTCAGCCTGGCCAACGCCGACTCCCCCTGCACGGTCAACAGCTTCGTGAGCCTCGCGCAGCAGGGGTACTTCGACAACACCCCGTGCCACCGTCTCGTCACCGGGCAGGGCCTGCAGATCCTCCAGTGCGGCGATCCGTCGGGAACCGGCGGCGGCGGTCCGGGCTACCAGTTCGCCAACGAGTTCCCCACCGACCAGTACGCGGCGGGCGACCCCAACGCCCAGACGCCCGCGACGTACCCGCGCGGCACCCTCGCGATGGCCAACGCCGGCCCCGACACCAACGGCAGCCAGTTCTTCCTCGTCTACGGCGACTCGAAGCTGCCGCCGCAGTACACCGTGTTCGGCACCATCGACGAGACCGGTCTCCAGACCATCGAGAAGATCGCCGCCGCCGGCGACGACGGATCGATGTCCGCGGGCGGCGGCAAGCCGAACCTGCCCGTCGACATCACGAGCGTGAGGTTGGACTGATGAAGCGCACCGCCCTCGCAGCGGTCGGACTGGGCGTCGCCCTCGTCCTGACCGGCTGCTCCAACGACAGCGACGGATCCTCCGAGGCGACCACCTCGGCGAGCACGTGGACCACCCCCGCGGCGCCGACGGTCGACATGTCCCGGTTCGGCGCCCTGCCCGCCGTCCCGGCCCCGACCGCGCCGACCGTGGACTGCAGCTACCCCGCCGCGGGCCCGGCCGCCAAGCCGGCCCAGGCGCCCAACGGCACCGGTGTGTCCGACGAGGGCACCGCCACCGTCGCCCTCACCACCAACGAGGGGCCGATCGGGCTGACGCTCGACCGCGCCGCCGCGCCGTGCACCGTCAACAGCTTCGTCAGCCTCACCCAGCAGGGCTACTTCGACGGCACCCCCTGTCACCGACTCTCCACCTCGCCGGGTCTCGAGATGCTGCAGTGCGGCGACCCGTCCGGCAAGGGCACCGGTGGACCCGGCTACGAGTTCGCCAACGAGTACCCCACCACCGCCTACGCCCCGACGGACCCGGCCGCCCAGCAGCCGCTGGTCTACCCCCGCGGCACCGTCGCGATGGCGAACGCGGGCCCCGACACCAACGGCAGCCAGTTCTTCCTCGTCTACGCCGACTCCGTCCTGCCACCGCAGTACACCGTGTTCGGCACCATCTCCGAGGAGGGTCTGACCACCCTCGAGAAGATCGCCGCAGCGGGCGACGACGGCTCGATGTCCGCCGGCGGCGGTGCACCGAACACGCCGGTCACCATCGAGACCGCCAAGGTCGGCTGACCCCACCCGCCGAAAGCTGAAGGGTCCCTTCGCACGCTGTCAGCGCGCGAAGGGACCCTTCAGTCGATTCGGGGCGGCTACGCCGCTGACGTGACGCGGTAGACGTCGTAGACGCCCTCCACGTTGCGCACCACGTTGAGCACATGCCCCAGATGCTTGGGGTCGCCCATCTCGAACGTGAACTTGCTGACCGCCACCCGGTCGCCCGACGTCGTGACCGACGCCGAGAGGATGTTCACCTTCTCGTCGGCGAGCGCCTTGGTCACGTCCGAGAGCAGCCGGTGCCGGTCGAGCGCCTCGATCTGGATCGCCACCAGGAACACCGACGACGGCGACGGTGCCCACTGCACGTCGATGATCCGTTCCGACTGCTCGCGAAGGGAATTCGCGTTGGTGCAGTCGGTGCGGTGCACGCTCACCGCGCCGCCGCGGGTCACGAAGCCCATGATCTCGTCACCCGGGACCGGCGTGCAGCACTTCGCGAGCTTGGCGACCGTTCCCGGCGCACCAGGCACCAGCACACCGACGTCGCCGGTGCGGGGTCGGTTCGTCGGAATCGTCGACGGCGTCGACCGCTCGGCCAGTTCCTCCTCGACCGCGCCGACACCACCGAGATGCGCGACGAGACGCTGCACCACGTGCTGGGCGGACACGTTGTGCTCGCCCACCGCCGTGTACAGCGCGGAGACGTCGGCGTACCGCAACTCGTGCGCGATCGCCGCCATCGACTCGGCATTCATCAAGCGCTGCAACGGAAGTCCGCCGCGACGGACCTCCTTCGCGATGGCGTCCTTGCCGGCCTCGAGGGCCTCCTCGCGGCGCTCCTTCGCGAACCACTGCCGGATCTTCGCCTTCGCCCGCGGCGACACCACGAACGACTGCCAGTCCCGACTCGGTCCGGCGTTGGCCGCCTTCGAGGTGAAGACCTCGACGACCTCGCCGTTCTCGAGCGTGCGTTCCAGGGCGACCAGGCGGCCGTTGACCCGCGCGCCGATACAGCGGTGCCCGACCTCGGTGTGGACCGCGTACGCGAAGTCGACCGGCGTCGACCCCGCCGGGAGCGTGATCACGTCACCCTTCGGCGTGAAGACGAAGATCTCCTTGACCGCCAGGTCGTAGCGCAGCGACTCGAGAAACTCTCCCGGGTCCGCGGCCTCACGCTGCCAGTCGAGCAACTGGCGCATCCACGCCATGTCGTCGACCTCGGCGACGTCGCCGGAGTGCCGCCCCTTGGTCTCCTTGTACCGCCAGTGCGCGGCGATGCCGAACTCCGCGGTGCGGTGCATGTCGCGGGTGCGGATCTGCACCTCGAGCGGCTTGCCCTCGGGGCCGATCACCGTGGTGTGCAGCGACTGGTAGACGCCGTACCGCGGCTGCGCGATGTAGTCCTTGAACCGGCCCGCCATCGGCTGCCACAGCGAGTGCACCACACCGACCGCGGCGTAGCAGTCCCGGATCTCGTCGCACAGGATCCGCACGCCCACCAGGTCGTGGATGTCGTCGAAGTCGCGGCCCTTGACGATCATCTTCTGGTAGATCGACCAGTAGTGCTTGGGGCGTCCCTCCACAGTCGCGTTGATCCGCGACGCCGACAGCGTCGCGTTGATCTCCGCCCGCACCTTCGCCAGGTACGTGTCCCGCGACGGCGCCCGGTCCGCGACCAGCCGCACGATCTCCTCGTACTTCTTGGGGTGCAGGATCGCGAACGCGAGATCCTCGAGCTCCCACTTGACCGTCGCCATGCCGAGTCGATGCGCCAGCGGCGCAATCACTTCCAGCGTCTCACGCGCCTTGCGGGCCTGCTTCTCCGGCGGCAGGAACCGCATCGTGCGCATGTTGTGCAGGCGGTCGGCGACCTTGATCACCAGCACGCGCGGATCGCGGGCCATCGCGATGATCATCTTGCGGATCGTCTCGCCCTCGGCGGCCGACCCGAGCACCACCTTGTCCAGCTTGGTGACGCCGTCGACGAGGTGCGCCACCTCCTCGCCGAACTCGGCGGTCAACTCCTCGAGCGAGTACCCCGTGTCCTCGACGGTGTCGTGGAGCAGCGCGGCCACCAGGGTGGTGGTGTCCATACCCAACTCGGCGAGGATGTTCGCCACCGCGAGCGGATGGGTGATGTACGGGTCGCCCGACTTGCGGAACTGCGTCGCATGCCGCTGCTCGGCGACGTCGTAGGCGCGCTGCAGCAGCGAGAAGTCCGCCTTCGGGTACAGCTCCCGATGCACGGCGACCAACGGCTCGAGCACCGGCCGGACCGGGGCGTTCCGCTGGCCGGTGATGCGCCGCGCCAGCCTGGCCCGAACTCGGCGCGAGGCAGACGTCGGCACCGTCGCGGACTTGTCGGCAGGCGGCGTCGCACCTGTGTTCGCCGCACCTGTGTTCTGGGACCGATCAAGATGTTGGGTCATGCCGTCACCTCCTGCCACCGCGCTGCGGGCGGTCCCTCGGGACCCGGTGGCGCTGCTACACCACCAGGCACAACTGTAGTCCTCAGACCCTGACGAGCGATGTCAGCGGGTACCGCTCGAACCGCTCTCGACCACCCAGCGCCTCGATCTCGAGCACGACGGCCACACCGACCACCTCAGCGCCGGCGCGTGACAGCAGTTCAGCTGCGGCCAGCAGGGTCCCGCCGGTGGCGAGCACGTCGTCGATCACGAACACCCGTCGGCCCGTCAGGTCGGGCGCGTCGCACGGAATCTCCAGCGTCGCCGCGCCGTACTCGAGCGAGTAGCTCTCCGAGTGCACCGGCGGGGGCAACTTGCCGGCCTTGCGCACCGCGAGGACCCCGCACCCCAACTCCATCGCGACGCCGCCACCGAGCAGGAAGCCGCGCGCGTCCACGCCGGCGACGATGTCGGCACCGGCGCCGGCCGCCGCCAACCCCTCGATCACCGAGCGGTAGCCGGGTCCGTCCGCGAACACCGGCGTGAGGTCCGCGAAGCGGACACCCGGGGTCGGAAAGTCGTCACACCACCGGGTGAGCCGCGACACCGCCGTCCCGGCCCGTTCCAGCGCATCGGCGGAATCGGGTGTCGCGGCTTCGGGGGCATCCATCGCAGAAATCACCTGAGAAGTATCCACCTGTCCATGTTCCAGCCGGCACCGGACCTCGTCGGATTCGGCACCACCGCATGCATTCCGTTCGAATGCGCGATGGTCCGGGGCTGGTCGAACAGGGGAACCGTCGGCATCTCGTCCCACAGGATCGCCTCGGCCTCACCCGACAGCGACATCCGCGCGGCGAGCGACCCGTCGACCGCGAGTTGGTCGACCACCTGGTCGAAGCGCCGGTTCGCGAATCCGCCGAAGTTGTCGCCGTTGCCGGATCGCAGCGCGAACCCGGCATCGGTCGGCACGCTCGTGCCGGCCGCCCCGGCCGCCGACGCCGTACCCGCGAGCACCGCGTCCGCCTGCCCCGCCGCGAGGGCGGTCGGGTAGAAGTTCGGGGAGCCGACGTCCTCGACGGTGATCCCCGCGCCCGCACACGACGCCGCGATCTCCTGGACGGTCTGCGCGCGCCGCTCGTCGGGGCCGAGGTACCCGATCCGCACGGTCAGGTTCGACTGCCCGGTCTCCGCGCGGGCCGCCTTCGCTCCGGGGATGTCCGGATCGGTGTACATGCCGCCCTCGGCGGCGACCGCCGACTGGTAGAACAGCGTGTCCGGGGCGGTGATCCGGGAGTCGACGACCCCCGAGCCCGGACCGGACTCCCGGTCGAAGCCCGGATGGCCGAGCTTGTCGAACAGTTGCTGCCGCGGCACGCACAACGCGAACGCACGACGCGCGTCGACCGAGCCGAACACGCCGTGGTTCGCGAGCACGAGCTGCTCCACGCTGCGGGAGGGCCCGTTCACCACCTCGAAGGCGCTGCCCAGGTCCAGGCCCGGAATCGACCCGGAGCCGACGTCGACGACCTCGATGTCACCCTCGTCGATGTGCGACTGCACGTCCGATCCCTTGGGCCACACCACGATTCGGGAGGTCGCGGGCTTGATGCCCCACCAGCGCTCGTTCTCGACGAGCACCAGGCCGCCCTTCTCGGTGTACGAGTCGATCTTGTACGGCCCCGACGACGGCAGCTTGGTCACGTCCACCTCGCCCGGGACGAGCCGCCACCCGGTGTTCCAGAACTCCGCGATGCGGCGCACCGCGTCGGTGTCACCCGACCGGATCGCGCCGACCAGGTCCGGGACCCCGGCCGCCTGCGCGGCCACGTGTGCCGGCATCAGCTCCGTCGCCCCGAACAGCGACTGCCAGTCGAGGAACGACCGACCGGGCTTGAACACCACGGTCGCCTCCTTCGAACCCGGCTCGCAGTCGACCCGATCGATGTCCGCGTAGCCGGCGCGGGTGGCAGCGTCGAACATCGGGGCATGGCCCTCGTCCGCCGAGCGGGTGAACCGCCCGCTGCCTGCCGCCCACGCGAGCACCAGGTCGTCGCACGCGATCGGCACGCCGTCCGAGAACACCGCGGCCGGGTTGATCCGGTACTGCACGGCGAGCACGTCGCCCGGAAGGACACTCGCGCTGGCGAAGTCCGTGTCGGCCACCGGAGTTCCGGACGGCCCGATGTAGTTCGTCCCGGTCAGCACCCGCCCGAAGGCCGCCGCCGCACCGGTCGCCGCCCCCTCCCGAGTGTTGCCGTTGTACGTCGTCACGACGTTGTCGATCGCGTACCCGAGGGACGGGACCTGGTCGGCGGGCTCGCTGCACGCGGTGGCGGCCGCCCCGACCGTCACCGCGGCGGTCAGGGCACCGATCGCCCTGACCACCCGACGACGAGATCCGTGAGGGGTGTTCGTTCCCGGCATGTCAGTGCCTCTTCTTGTTCCGCTTCCCCGTCGGCTGCGCCCCCGGTCGCGGTGCCGTGCCCGCGGTCGACCGCACACGCGGCTCCGGGCGCTCGGCCGCCGCCGGCCTGCCGCCCGACGCCGCCGCCGCACGCTTGGCGTGCACCTTCTTGGTGTGCGCGGCCACCGGCCCCCACCGCTCCTTGATCGAGACCAGCAGCGGCGTGGCGTAGAAGATCGACGAGTAGGCGCCGACGATGATGCCGACGAGCTGGACCAGCGCGAGGTCCTTGAGGGTGCCGACACCCAGCAGCCAGACCGCGACGACGATCAGACCCAGCACCGGCAGGATCGAGATGACGGTGGTGTTGATCGACCGCATGAGGGTCTGGTTCACCGCCAGGTTCGCCTGCTCGGCGTACGTGCGCCGGTTCAGGTGCAGGACGCCGCGCGTGTTCTCCTCGACCTTGTCGTACACGACAACGGTGTCGTACAGCGAGAAGCCGAGGATCGTCAGCAGGCCGATGACGGTCGCGGGCGTCACCTCGAAGCCGACCATCGAGTAGACGCCGGCCGTGACGATCATGTCGAAGAACAGCGAGATGATCGCCGCGATCGCCATGTCGCGTTCGAACCGGATCGCGATGTAGATGCTGACGATCACCAGGAAGACCACCAGCGCGATGAGCGCCTTCTTGGTGATCTGGCCGCCCCACGTCTCACTGACGTCGGCGACGCTGATCGCGTTCTTCGACGGGTTGCCGCTGCTGTCCTCGGGCTGGAACTCGTCGTAGAGCGCGTTCTGCAGCGTGGCGACCTGGGCGGTGTCCAGCGCCTCGGAGCGGATCTCGACCGACGAGCTGGATCCGGAGCCGACGGTCTGCACCGACACCGGTTCCATGCCGAGCGCGTCGGAGTACACCGTCTCGACCTGCTCGGTGGTCACGCCTTCCGGCGTCGGGAACTGGATGCGGGTGCCGCCCTCGAACTCGATGCCGAGCGTGAAACCGCGGACCACGATGCTCAGCAGCGACAGCCCGACGATCACACCGGTCAGCCAGTAGTAGAACTTCCGCCGGCCGACGACCTCGAAGCCGCCGGTGCCGGTATACAGCCGCTGCAGCCAACTGTGGTGCGGCAGCAGGGTCTGGTCGACGCCGGCGTCGGTCATGGACGCGTCCTGCTTCGTTGCGGAGGTGTTCGACTCGGTCATGCTCATGCCTCCATGTCGGACGATGCCGAGCTCGACGCTGCGATCATCTTGCGTTCGCGGGCGACCTGCTGGACTGCGCCGAGACCGTTGACGCTCGGCTTCGACCAGAAGCGGGACTTCGATGCCAGGTAGACGAGCGGCCACGTCACCAGGAACACCACGACCACGTCGAGGATGGTGGTCAGACCCAGGGTGAACGCGAAGCCGCGGACCTGGCCGATCGCCAGCAGGTACAGCACGGCGGCGGCGATGAAGCTGACCGCGTTGCCGGACAGGATCGTGCGGCGGGCGCGGGCCCAGCCACGCGGCACCGCCGAGCGGAAGCTGCGGCCCTCACGCATCTCGTCCTTGATGCGTTCGAAGAACACGACGAACGAGTCCGCGGTCATGCCGATACCGATGATCAGACCGGCGATACCCGCGAGGTCGAGCGTGAAGCCGATGTAGCGGCCCAGCAACACCAGAACGGCGTACACCATCACACCGGACAGGATCAGCGACAGCGCGGTGAGCAGCCCGAGCATCCGGTAGTAGACCAGGCAGTAGAGCAGCACGAGCACGAGGCCGACGGCACCGGCGATGAGGCCGGCCTGCAGCGAGGCGAGGCCCAGGGTCGCCGAGACGGTCTCGGCCTCCGATGCCGAGAACGACAGCGGCAGCGAACCGTACTTGAGCGTGTTCGCCAGCTCCTGCGCCTGGGTCTGCGTGAACTGGCCGGTGATCGACGTCGAGCTGCCGACCGGGGTGGCGCCCTGGACGACGGGGGCGCTGACGACCTTCGAGTCGAGCGTGAAGGCGGCCTGCTTGCCGATGTTCGACGACGTGAACTGCGCCCACGTCGAGCTACCGCTGGACTTGAAGCTCAAGCTCACCTCGTAGCGCGACTGCTGCGCGTTGAAGCCGGACGACGCGTCGGAGATCTCCTGGCCGTCGATGATGCTCGGCGCGAGCAGGTAGACGGTGGTGCCGTCGGTCGAGCACGCGACGAGCGGCAGGTTCGGGTCGTCGTTACCCTGCAGCGGGTCCGGAGCCGCGCAGTCGAGCGTGGCCATCGCCTGCTGCTGGACGGCCGGGTCCTCGCTCTGACGGGTCTCCTTGGCCTTCGCGATCTCGGCGGCCGCGGCCTCCGGCGAACCGGGGGCGGGGGCCTCCGAAGTGGGCGCGGAGGGAGCGGCGGGCGCCTCGGGAGTCGGGGCGGGAGCAGGCTCCGTGGTCTCCGCGGGGTTCTGGGCCGGGAACGGGCGCTCCTGCGGTTCCGGAGTGGCCTCGGGTGCCGCCGGGGCCGGAGTCGGCGCCGCGGGGGCCTCGACGGGCGCCGGCTGCGTTCCCGGCGCGGCCGCCGCCTGCGAACCGATGACCGGCCGGATGTACAGACGTGCCGTCTGGCCGAGCGAACGAGCCTGCGAGCTGTCGTCGCCGGGAACCGTGATGACCAGGTTGTCACCGTCGATGACGACCTCGGAGCCCGAGACACCGAGACCGTTGACGCGGGTCTCGATGATCTGCTGGGCCTGACGCAGGCTTTCCTGGCTGGGCGTGCTGCCGTCCGGCGTGCGCGCTGTGAGGGTGACGCGTGTCCCACCTTGCAGGTCGATCCCCAGTTCGGGGGTCGGGGACTTGTCTCCGGTGAAGAAGACCAACGCATACAGTGCCGCCACGATCACCGCGAAAACGGTGAGCGAGCGCACAGGATGCACCGATCCTGTCGAAGGTGCCACGGTCTGTCTGTCTCCTCGATACGTGCGGTTCGGGTGAGTGACGCAATGAGTGGCAGTGGTCACTGCCGCTCGGACGAGTCAGGCGCGCGCACGCCCTCGTCGGCAGGTCTTCGAACCTGCCGACGAGGGCGGCTACCGCACTACTCGCCGTTCAGACGCCGCTGAGTTTCGTCCGGAGTCTCGTCCGTGTGGTCGACGGTGTCGTCGATCGCGTCGTCCTCGACGAGATGCTCACGGACGACCATGCGGGACCACGTCGTGACGACACCGGGCGCGATCTCGAGATCGATGGTTCCTTCGTCGAGGCCGGCGACGGTGGCGTGCAGGCCGGCCGTCGTCATCACGCGGTCACCGATCTTCAGGGCATCCTGCAGATCGGCCGTCTTCTGCATCTCCTTCTTCTGACGCCGGATGCCGAGAAACATCGGCACCAGCAGAGCAAGGATCAGAAGCGGAAAGATCAATTCCATCGGGAAGTCAGTCCTCGGTTTCGTCACTAGGGGTGTTGCACAGAGCTACGTGCACGGAGCCGGGACGGTGCCGCGCCCCTCCCAGTGTGCCATTCCCAGGTCGATCGAACGGGAATTCGTCACCGATCGCATTCTGCTCATATCGAACACGGCACCCGGATCGACGCGTGATCGAGTCGAACGTCCGGTCGGTTCGCGAGCCGGAATCAGGGCTCCCCGGCCCCCGCGGCGCCCTCGTCGAAGAGGTCGAGTTGCGGTTCGCGGGCCCGGACCTCGATGCCACCGATCGCCGCGTCGGGCGGCGGAGTCAGCCCCAGTTGAGCCCACGCCGCTGCGGTTGCCACCCGACCGCGCGGTGTCCGCGCGATCATGCCGGCCCTGACGAGGAAGGGCTCGCACACCTCCTCGACGGTGCTCGGTTCCTCCCCCACCGCGACCGCGAGCGTCGACACACCGACCGGTCCGCCACCGAAGCTGCGCACCAGTGCACCGAGCACCGCCCGGTCCAGACGGTCCAGCCCGAGCGGGTCCACGTCGTAGACCGCCAAGGCGGCCTTCGCGACGTCACGGGTGACGACGCCGTCCGCACGGACCTCGGCGTAGTCACGGACGCGCCGCAGCAGTCGGTTCGCGATACGCGGCGTGCCCCGCGACCGGCCCGCGATCTCCGTGCTCGCCTCCTCGCCGAGGTCGACGCCGAGGATGCCGGCCGAGCGCAGCAGGATCCGCTGCAGTTCGTGTGGCTCGTAGAAGTCCATGTGGGCGGTGAACCCGAACCGGTCGCGCAGCGGGCCGGTGAGGGAGCCCGACCGCGTGGTGGCACCCACCAGGGTGAACGGCGCGATCTCGAGCGGGATCGACGTCGCGCCCGGGCCCTTGCCGACGACGACGTCGACGCGGAAGTCCTCCATCGCGAGGTACAGCATCTCCTCGGCGGGGCGGGCCATCCGGTGGATCTCGTCGATGAACAGCACGTCGCCCTCGACGAGGTTGCTGAGCATCGCCGCGAGATCGCCCGCCCGCTCGAGCGCCGGACCGGACGTGAGCCGCAGCGACGTCCCCAGTTCGGTGGCGATGATCATCGCCATGCTCGTCTTGCCGAGACCGGGCGGACCGGACAGCAGGATGTGATCGGGGGTGCCGCCGCGCATCTTCGCGCCCGCAAGCACCAACTGGAGCTGTTCGAGCACGCGCGGCTGCCCGATGAAGTCGTCGAGGCTCCGGGGCCGCAGGCTGGCCTCGATCTCGCCGTCCGACGGGACGAAGTCGGCGGTCACCGCGGACTCGTCGTCGGCGACGTCGAGGCCGTCGAACCCGTCCGGGTCGGTCATCGCGTCTTACCCAGCAGCGCGAGCGCCGACCGCAGCACCTTCGACGTCGCGGCATCGGGGTCGGCGGCCAGGACGGTGTCGGTGGCCTTCTCCGCCTGATCGAGCCGGAACCCGAGCCCCGTCAGCGCCTCGACGACCTGGTCCCGTACGGCGCCCGCCGCACCCGGCACGACACCGGGCGCATCGCCGGTGGCCGGGACGGCCTCGACCTTGTCGCGCAGTTCGACGACCATGCGTTCCGCACCGCGCTTGCCGATCCCCGGCACCCGCGTCAACGCGGTCACGTTGCCCTCGGCGAGCGCCTTGCGCAGCGCCTCCGGCTCGAGGACCGCGAGGATCGCCATCGCCAGGCGCGGACCCACACCCGACACGGTCTGCAGGAGTCCGAACAGGTCGCGGGACTCGGCGTCGGCGAACCCGTACAGCGTCATCGAGTCCTCGCGGACGATCATCGCCGTGAGCAGTCGCGACTCCTCGCCCCGACGGAGCGTCGCCAACGTCGCCGGGGTCGCGTTGAGGCGGTACCCGACGCCGGTGGCCTCGATCACCACATGGTCCAGCCCGATCTCGAGGACCTCACCCCGCACCGAAGCGATCAACGTTTCCCTGCCTTCCCGGCCGCAATTTCCTTGAGCCGCAACTCGTACCGCCGCTTCTGTTCCGCCGCCGCGGCCTCCGCCGCCGCCATCCGGTCGAGCATCGGCGCGCGCCAACAATGGCAGATCGCGAGGGCGAGCGCGTCGGCCGCATCGGCGGGCTTGGGCGCCGCATCCAGTCCGAGGATCCGCGTGACCATCGCGGTGACCTGCTTCTTGTCGGCGGTGCCGCTGCCGGTGACGGCGGCCTTCACCTGGCTCGGCGTGTGGAAGCACACGGGGATACCCCGTCTGGCCGCGGCCAGCGCGACGACCCCGCCCGCCTGCGCGGTGCCCATCGCGGTCCGCACGTTGTGCTGCGAGAACACCCGCTCGACCGCGACGACGGTGGGCCGGTAGCGGTCGAGCCACTCCTCGGCGGCGTCCGAGATCCCCAACAGCCGTGACGCCAGGTCCATGTCCGGCGGGGTGCGCACGACGTCGACCGCCACCGGCTTCACCTCGCGTCCACGGCCGGCGTCGACGACGCCGAGACCGCACCGCGTCAGACCGGGATCGACCCCCAGAACACGCACGCGCCCACCTCTCGCACCACATCCGAACAGCTGTTCGAGCATAGCGGGAGGCGGGCGCGCGGTGGGCACCAACACGCGGTCGGCACCCGAACTCGACCTACTGGACGCGGACTATTCCGGGCATCGCGTACGAACCGTCGATCAGGCCGGTGGTAGGGCCGTAGAAGCGGGCGGCCAGCTGGAATCCGCCGTCGCGCGACGTGGGCAGCCAGTTGCGGGCCTGCTCGGGATCGGCCGGCCGGTCGGGCTGCAGGTAGAAGGTCAGCTTGCCGTCGACGACGGAGTACTGGCCGGCCTTCAACAGCTCACTGGTCGTGCTGTAGCGATCGATCGGGTTGTCGATGAAGTACCCGGCCGAGTCGTAGACCGGCAGTTCCCAGAACTCCGTCGTCGGCGGCAGGTCGTTCACGTCGAACGTGAGCGTGTACCGGTTCCGGCCGTCCAGCGGACGCCCCTCGCTGTCGTCGAAAACGTATGCGATGGTGTGGGAGTCGTACGGAACGGGTGTCCCCCACGCGACGTCGTCGGCACCGGCCTTCGCGACGTAGTCGAGGTCGTCGAAGAACAGACTCGACTGCAGTCTCCACCCGTTCATGTCGATCTGGGTGTTCTCGAAGGCGCTCTTGGCGGCCTTGCGGGCACGGGCGAATCCTTCGTCGATGCTCGCCTTCTGCTCGTCGGTGACCTGAGCCGGGTCGAAGATCGTGCCCTCCTCGAGCCCGAGTCGCGAGAGTCGGTCGAGCGTCTCGGTCTCCTTCACCGAGTCGCTGCGCAGGGTGAGTGACGGATCGTTGATCGACAGGCTCAGCAGCTGCAGGTAGTCGATCGCGGTCATCGACTTGCCGATGTCGGAGATCTGATCCATGCGGGGGAAGCTGCGGTAGTCGCCCTTGACGACGGGCTGCTCGGCCAGCGGCGGCACCCGCCCGCCGTTCGCGGTCCACAGGCTCAGCGGCGCTGCCTGCACGCCGGACACCGTCGCCCGGGCGGCCGCCAGGTCGGCGTCGTCGCGGGTCGTCACCCCCACGCGAACCGCGATGGTGAACGAGTCGGAGCTGGCCTTGACGATCTCGGTGCCCTTGAATCCTGCGGGCAGGTCACCGCGCCACTCGGGTCCCACGATGACGTAACGCTGCGGCGCATTACCGCTGAACTGCGAGCCGGCCTTGAAGAACGTCGTGACGTTCTGATCCATGGCCTGCACACTCCAGTACCGGCCGTCGGTCACCGCCGGGATCTCGACCACGATCGGCTCCTTCGAGGTGTCGAAGGTCCCGCCGTTGTACAGCGTCGACGCGTTGACCGTCGTGGCGAATCGAATCTTGGCATCGAACAGATTCATCTGCGGCTGCATGCGATTGACGCCGCGGTAGGCGGGTTGGCCCTCCATCTGGGTGTACACGTGCCGGAGCTCGTAGTAGCCGGCGATGTTCAGCCCCCAGTAGAACGCCTCTTCGGTCAGCGCGGCGACCTCCTCGCCCGAGAGCGACGAATCGATCGGTCCCGCCTCCCCTTCGGCCGAGGCGGCCGAGCCGCACCCACTCACCAGGGCCAGGGCCGACAGAACCGCCGCGATTCCTGTCATCGACTTCTTCGTCGTTCGCATCGAAATCCTCCTTGTGCATGCATCTGGAGCGCTGAATTAATACGGAGTGTCTTAAAGTGCGGGCGCACAGAGGCGACCCGTGACTCGGTGGAGGTCAGGGCGCTGCGAGAAAGGCGAGCGTGCCGCTGATCAGGCCTTCGACCGACTCGATCGCGGCCGAGCGCGTCATCTGCCTGTACTCGAGTCGACGCTCGACATCTGCCAGGACCGCCGTGACCAACTGGCTCATCTGGCGTATGCGCTCGGCGCGCACCGACTCGGGCAGGTGGTCGAGTCGGGTCTCGAGTTCGCTCGTGATCGTCTTCACGCCCCGGTTGTGGCGCTGGTGGAAGGGCTCGAAGTCGCCCGACCCCTCGCCCAGGTACCGGTGGATGAAACGCGCGTACGAATTTGCGCCCTCGGCCTCGACCACCGCCGATCCCAGCGGCCGGATGTACGCCTCGACGAGGTCGGCCGGCGAATGCTCGCTCCGCGCCGCGAGCATCGCCAGCCGATGCTCGTTCAACGGGATCAGCCGGAAGTCGTACAGCGCGAGGATCAGCGCCTGCTTGGTCTTGAAGTGGTACTGCACAGCGGAGTTGTTCCGCTGCCCCGCGGCCGCGCCGATCTCCCGCAGCGACACGTTCGCCACGCCACGCTGCGCGAACAGGCGTTCGGCCGCGAGCAGTATCTTGCGCTGGACGTCGGTGAGGGCTGCGATGTCCGGTGCGGTCGCTGCCATCGTGTCGCCTCCCTCTTCCTCGATCACCGCCACACGCGGTGTGTGGCAGTCGGTAAGTCGTAGTGTCTTAGACGATGTTCGCGGGCGGGAATCGGTCCGACCAGAGTGGATTCCACCCAGTGGAACCGACGATCCGCCACGCCGCCCGCGGGTCGTCCGCAGTCCCGGTTCCCCGGAACCGCGGACGACCGTTCGGTGTCAGAGTGCGCGCTGCGCGGCGTCGTGTGCCGCGATGTACCCGTACACGAGTCCCTGCCCGATCGTCGCACCGGCACCCGGGTAGGTGTCGCCGAACGCGTTCGCCGCCGTGTTGCCGATGGCATAGAGCCCGGCGACGGTGCTGCCGTCCTCGCGAAGCACCCGCCCGCGTTCGTCCGCCAGGACGCCGCCGCACGTGCCGAGGTCGCTGAGCGTCATCTTCACCGCGTAGTAGGGACCCCGGTTCAAGGGGCGCAGGTTCGGGTTCGGGGTGACGGTCGGATCGCCGTAGTAGCGGTCGTAGGCGCTGGCACCGCGCTGGAAGTCCGCGTCGATGCCGGCGGCCGCGGCTTCGTTGAATCGACGGAACGTCTCGGCGAACGCCCCCTCGGGAAGGCCCACCGAGCGAGCGAGTTCGACCGGGTCGGACGACTGGTGCGCGATCCCGGCGTCGTACCAGGACTGGGGCAACGGCTGACGGGGGAACAGCCCCGCCGCGAAGATGTAGCTGTTGCGGTACGCCTGATCGAAGATGATCCACATGGACTCGACCTGGTCGCCGGCGCGTTCACGCTCGAGGATGCGCTGGCCGAACGACATGTAGTCGGTGGACTCGTTGACGAAGCGGCGACCGGTGTGATCGACGATGAACGAACCGGGCAGCGACCGTTCTGCCAGCATGACCAGGGGATCGCGACCCGGCAGCGCCGCGACCGCGGGGAACCACCAGGCCTGGTCCATGAGTCCGGTCCCCGCGCCGAGCTGCTGCGCGATCCGGATACCGTCTCCCGTGTTCCCCTCCGCGCCGAAGCTCTCGTGTTCGGCGAGATTCTCCGACTGGAACTTCCGACGCATGTCCATGTCGTGGTCGAAGCCGCCGGTCGCGAGCACCACGCCGCGCCGCGCCGTCACGGTCACCTCGCGGCCGTTCTGCGCGACCACCGCGCCGGTGACGTCGTCGCCGTCGGTGATCAGGCTGACGAGGGACGTCTCGGTCCAGACCGGGATCTTGGCGTCGAGCACTCCCGCGAACAAACCGGCGGCGAGGGCTTGCCCACCCGCCATGTACTCGCGCTTGAGAGCCAGCCCGCCGATGCCCTGCGCGGCCCGCTTCAGGATCCGCGGCAGACCCTTGGACGGGACTCGCGCGACGAGGTTCATCCACTTGTAGTCCGCGCCGGTGGTCGGCATCGGGACCGGGGCCTCCATCACGCCCGGACGGAGCCGCGGACGCTCGGCGCCCAGAACCGAGGCGTCGAAGGGCAGGCACTCACAGGTCCGGCCCGCCGCGGATCCGCCGGGCAGTTCGGGGTGGTAGTCGGAGTATTCCTTGGCCCAGAAGAATCGCATCGGGGTGGTGCGGCGCAGCATGTCGACGGTGGCGGCGCCGTAGTCGAGGAACGCGCTTCCACGTTCGGCCGGCGCGGAACCGTCGACCACGGAGCGGACGTACGTCCGCGCGCGCTCGAGCGTGTCCCCGGCACCGGATTCCTGCAGGACCGGATTGGCGGGGATCCAGAACGCACCACCGGATCGTGCCGTCGATCCGCCCACGTACTGCGTCTTCTCGACCACGAGCGTGGACAGACCCAACTCGTTCGCGGCGAGGGCTGCGGCCATCCCCGTTCCGGCTCCGACGACGAGAAGGTCGACGGTGATGTCGCGTGCGGGGGTCGGGGCCAACTCTCGACTGTTGCTCACGGGCACTCTCCTGTTCCTCGGGATAGTGCGCTGAACGCTAGAGCCGGGACAGGGGCACCGCCACCGCAGATCCCGTGGGGCGGGACTCTTTGTGATCCCGACCACCGGAGAGGACGGCGCCATCGTGTGCGCCCCCGGAATGCAGAACTCCCGCCCGTGAAGCGGTCCTTGGGCGACCGGGTTCACGAGCGGGAGAACGTCCGCTCTTCGACTACGCGTCGAGTTCGGCGAGCACCTCGTCCGAGACGTCGACGTTGGTGTAGACGTTCTGGACGTCGTCGGAGTCCTCGAGCGCGTCGACGAGCTTGAACACCTTGCGGGCGCCCTCGACGTCGACGGGAACCTCGACGGAGGCCCGGAAGTCGGGATCGGCCGACTCGTAGTCGACACCGGCGTCGACGAGTGCGGTGCGCACGGGGATCAGGTCGCCGGCCTCGCACACGATCTCGAAGGAATCGCCGAGGTCGTTGATCTCCTCGGCACCGGCCTCGAGCACGATCTCCAGCAGGTCGTCCTCGGTGCGCCCGTTCTTCTCGAGCACCACGACGCCCTTGCGGGTGAACAGGTAGGAGACCGAACCCGGGTCAGCCATGTTGCCGCCGTTGCGGGTCATCGCGGTACGGACCTCGCCGGCAGCGCGATTGCGGTTGTCGGTGAGGCACTCGATCAGCACCGCGACACCGTTGGGGCCGTAGCCCTCGTACATGATGGTCTGCCAGTCGGCGCCGCCGGCTTCCTCGCCGCCGCCGCGCTTGCGGGCGCGCTCGATGTTGTCGTTGGGGACCGAGCTCTTCTTGGCCTTCTGGATGGCGTCGTAGAGGGTGGGGTTACCCGACGGATCGCCGCCACCCGTCCGAGCCGCCACCTCGATGTTCTTGATCAGCTTCGCGAACATCTTGCCGCGCTTGGCGTCGATCACGGCCTTCTTGTGCTTGGTGGTGGCCCATTTGGAGTGGCCGCTCATTCGTGGGAGCCCCTTCCTGCAGTGTGCCGTGGCAGATACGACAAATCCCACGGCAATCGACTGCACACTTGTCGGAGGTTCGATGCTACCTGCATACCTCCGCGGCCCGGATACACCGCCTCCCCCGGAAGGTCACGATCCGGTTGAAGTTGCTGCGTTCCCGGGACACTCGGTCCATTCCGGTAGACCCTTCGAGAGACATCCAGGACGTCGACATCGAGTACGACGGGGCGGGCATCTCGCGCGGGGGCGCGGACCAACCAGGGGCCGACCGTTGGGGGAAGGGCGAAGGAATGCGCATTCACAGACCGGGATTCACGAGACGGCTCAAACAACGTCTGATCGGCATGACGGCAGCGGTACTCGTGCTTCCCGCCTTCGCTGTGGTCGCCGGCACCTCGACCGCGGCGGCGGCGCCGTCCGGCGGCTACGAGGAAGTCTTCGTCAACTCGCAGATGGGGCCGATCAAGGTCCAGATCCAGTGGGCGGCCCGGGGCGGCAATGCGGCGCTGTACCTGCTCGACGGCTTGCGCGCCCGGGACGACCGCAACGCGTGGTCGTTCGAGACGAATGCGTTCGACCAGTTCGGCAACGACAACATCACCCTGGTGATGCCGGTCGGTGGCCAGTCCAGCTTCTACACGGACTGGTACGCGCCCAGTAACTTCAACGGGCAGAAGGTCACCTACAAGTGGGAGACCTTCCTGACCCGGGAACTTCCCGACTACCTCGCGACCCGCGGCGTCTCCCGGTCCAACAACGCGATCACCGGACTGTCGATGGGTGGATCGGCGGCACTGACCCTGGCCGCGTACCACCGCGACCAGTTCAAGTACGCCGGTTCGTTCTCCGGATACCTGAACATCTCGGCACCCGGCATGCGTGAGGGCATCCGCATCGCGATGCTCGACTCGGGCGGATACAACGTCGACTCGATGTGGGGCCCGCCGTGGAGCCCGGCATGGCTGCGCAACGATCCGTTCGTGTTCGCCCCGCAGCTTCGCGGGCTGTCGCTGTACATCTCGTCGGGCAACGGCCTGATGGGCGAGTTCGACCGGCCGGTCGGCTCCGTCGGGTCGTTCAACACCTCGAACGCGATGGGCCTCGAGGCCCTCGCACTCGCGAACACGCGTGCCTTCCAGATACGCCTGAACTCCCTCGGGATCCCGGCGACCTTCGATTTCACGACCAGCGGAACCCACTCGTGGGCCTACTGGTCCGAGGAACTGTGGAAGTCGCGCCCACAGATCCTCGACACCATGAACGCCTGGTGATCCTCGGACGGTGACGTGGTGCGGGGGTCAGTTCCCCCGCACCACGTCCACGAACAGGCCGTGCACCCGACGGTCACCGGTGACCTCCGGGTGGAACGAGGTGGCCAGGACCGAGCCCTGGCGCACGGCCACGATGTGATCGGCCGCGGGTCCTTCCGGCACCCGTGCGAGCACCTCGACGCCCGGTCCGACGCGCTCGACCCACGGCGCGCGGATGAACACCGCGCGCACCGGGTCGCCGTCGATGCCGGCGAAGTCGAGATCCGCCTCGAACGAATCGACCTGACGACCGAAAGCGTTGCGCCGCACCGTGATGTCGAGCCCGTTCAGATGCTCGGCGTCGGGACGCGTATCGAGGACCTCGCTCGCGAGCAGGATCATCCCGGCGCAGGATCCGTAGGCGGGCATGCCGGCCTTCAGCCGCGCACGCAGCGGCTCGAGCAGCTCGAAGACGGTCAGCAGGCGACTCATCGTCGTCGACTCACCACCCGGAATGACCAGTCCGTCCACGGATTCGAGTTCCGAGAGCCTGCGAACGCCGATGCCGCGGGCCCCGCAGGATTCGAGTGCCGCGAGGTGTTCGCGAACATCGCCCTGCAGTGCGAGCACGCCGATCGTCGGTTGATTTGCCACGAGTGAATGTCCTGCACTATTCGACGTTATTGACTCCCGAAACGCTATCAGCCACGGCTTCCCGGGCGATCGAGCGGCCGGGCGGACCGACGGCGTCAGGAACCTCACCGGCAGCGTCAAACCCCCGTCAACAGACCCGGCGAGCCCGGCCACGGCTCCCACAATCGGCAGTGTGATCGATACACGTGTCCGCGCAGGTGGTGCAGCGGCCCTACGACGGAACAATCGCACCGACCGGAACAAGCTCACCGTCGCCACCGGGCTCGCCGGTCTGTCGCTCGACGCCCTCGCGTCGGTCGCATACGGCCCCGAGGCGGTCGTGCTCGTCCTCGCCGCCGCCGGTGGGACCGGACTGGGCATGACGGTGCCCGTGACGCTTTCCATCGCGTTCCTGCTCGCGGTCCTGGTGGCGTCGTATCGCCAGGTGATCGCCGCGTTCCCCGACGGCGGAGGCGCGTACGCGGTCGCCAAGACACACCTCGGCCGCCGCGCAGGGCTGACCGCCGCCGCGTCGCTCGTCCTCGACTACGTCCTCAACGTCGCCGTCTCGATCGCCGCCGGCGTCGCGGCACTCACCTCGGCGATACCGGCTCTCCTCCCCTGGACGCTGTGGATCTGCCTGCTGGTCCTCGCCGTCGTCACCGCCCTCAATCTGCTCGGAATCGCCTACAGCGCACGCGCGTTCATGCTCCCGACGGCCGCGTTCGTGATCGGCATCCTCACGGTGATCGTCGTGGGACTGCTGCGGTCCGAACCCGCCACCGTCGCGCAGGGCGAGGCGATCGCCACCAACGTCACGACGGTCGGTGCGCTGCTGCTGCTCAAGGCCTTCTCGAGCGGGTGCGCCGCCCTGACCGGGGTGGAGGCCGTCGCGAACGCCGTGCCCAGCTTCCGCCGCCCCCGCGTCCGGACCGCGCAGCGGACCGAGGTCGCACTCGGTGCGCTGCTCGGCACCATGCTCCTGGGACTCGCCGTCCTCATCGAGAAGTTCGAGGTTCACCCGATCGCGGGCACCACGGTGCTGTCCCAGGTCACCGAGGCGGCCCTCGGCGGGGGCCTCGGCTACTACCTGGTCCAGGGCACGACCGTGGTGCTCCTCGCGCTCGCCGCGAACACGTCGTTCGGTGGCCTGCCGACGCTGCTGCGACTGCTCGCCGACGACGATTGCCTGCCGCACCGGTTCGCCGCACGGTCGGGCCGCGAGGTATACCGATTCGGCGTGCTGTGCCTGGCCGGAGCCGCCGGGGCGCTGCTCGTGGGTGCGGGCGGCAGCATGAACGCCCTGGTGCCGCTGTTCGCGATCGGCGTGTTCGTGGGCTTCACGCTCGCCCAGGCCGGCCTCGTCCGGCACTGGCGTTCGGTGCGCTCCCCCGGTTGGAAATGGCGCGCCCTGCTCAACGGCTGCGGCGCCACGCTCACCGCGATCGCCGCCGTGGTCACCGCGACGATGAAGTTCACCGAAGGCGCGTGGCTGATCGCGCTGGCCCTGCCCACGCTCGTGTTCGCGATGGAACGGGTGCACCGCACCTACCAGTTCGGTGCGCCGCTGCGGCGACCGTTGGTTGGGGGCGAGGAACCCGACCCCCTCGATCCACTCGTGCTCGTCCCGGTTGCCGAGGTTTCCGAAGCAGGCCGCGAAACCCTCGCGATGTCAACAGCACTCGGCCGCGACGTCGTCGCCGTGCACGTCACCGAACCCGGCCGATCCGTGCGCGCGTTCACCAAGGCCTGGGATGCCTGGCATCCCGACGTCCGCCTCGTCCTGCTCGACCACGAGCACGGATCGGTCGGGCGCCCCATCGCGCGATGGCTCCGCCGCACCTACGCGCAGCGCCGCGTGATCGTCGTCGTCGGAGAGATCGCACCGACGTCCCGCTGGCAGAACCTCATCCCCGGTCCCCGCGCCGCGGAACTGCGGCGGGCACTACGCGGGCGCCCCGACACCGTCGTGTGCCGACTGCAGTTGGCGCCGCGATCAGTCGGCGCGCAGCAGCCGGGTCAGGCCCTCCTGGACAACGGCCGCAACGAGATTGCCGCGCCGGTCGAAGATCCGGCCCTGGGTGAGTGCACGACCGAACCCCGCCGACGGCGAGGTCTGGTCGTAGAGCAGCCAATCGTCGGCGCGGAAGGGCCGCATGAACCACAGCGCGTGATCGAGTGAGGCGCTCTGGATCGGCGTGTCCGGGTGGATCGTGCTGGCCGACGCGAGCAGCGTCATGTCGCTCATGTAGGCGAGCGTGCAGATGTGGAACACCGGATCGTCCGGCAGCGCCTCACGGGACCGGAACCAGACCTGCTGCTGGACCGGGACACCGGGCCGACGCCCGATCCGGTCGGCCGGCACGTACCGCAGGTCCCAGTCCGCCCACTCGCGGAACTCCCACGACATCTCCTCCGATCGGAGCGTCGATGCGTCGGGCAACTCCTCGGGATCCGGAACCGGCGGCATGACGTCCTCGTGCTCGATGCCCTCGTCCAGGACGTGGAACGACGCCGACATCGTGAAGATCGCCTGCCCGTCCTGCACGGCGGTCACCCGCCGGGTGACGAACGACCGGCCGTCGCGAATCCGGTCGACGAGGTAGACGATCGGCATGACGGGGTTGCCGGGACGCAGAAAGTACCCGTGCAGTGAATGGACGTGGAAGTGCTCGTCGACCGTGCGTACCGCCGACACCAGTGCCTGACCGGCCACCTGCCCACCGAAGGTGCGCGGAAGCATCGTCTCGGTGGCGATCCCCCGGAAGATGTCCTTCTCGAGCCGCTCGAGTTCCAGGATCTGCTCGATCTTCGCCATGTCGGGTCTCCTTCCAGGGACGCCCGCTCAGGCTAGCAACGCAGAAACACGAACGCGGTGAGAGCCACACCGGCCCTCACCGCGTTCGTCAGGTCTGGATCGACCCGCTGCTCAGGTCACCAGCCGCGCTCGGCGAGGCGGTGGGGCTGGGGGATGTCGTCGACGTTGATGCCGACCATGGCCTCGCCCAGGCCGCGGGAGACCTTCGCCAGGACGTCGGGGTCGTCGTGGAAGGTGGTGGCCTTGACGATCGCGGCGGCGCGCTCGGCGGGGTTGCCGGACTTGAAGATGCCCGAGCCGACGAACACACCCTCGGCACCGAGCTGCATCATCATCGCCGCGTCCGCGGGGGTCGCGATGCCGCCGGCGGTGAACAGGGTGACCGGGAGCTTGCCGGCCTTGGCGACCTCGACGACCAGGTCGTAGGGGGCCTGCAGTTCCTTCGCGGCGACGTACAGCTCGTCCTCGGGCAGCGAGGTCAGGCGGCGGATCTCCTGACGGATCTTGCGCATGTGGGTGGTGGCGTTGGAGACGTCGCCGGTGC
>NZ_RKLP01000015.1 GCF_004011865.1 Prescottella agglutinans
CGGACCGTGATGGCGGCGCGAAGATCGTCGAGCGGTGCTCGCTTCCGTTGACCGGGCAGGCGGTGGTGCAGCGGATCATCACCAACCTGGCCGTCATCGACGTCACCGACACGGGACTGGTGCTGCGCGAACTGGCGCCCGACGTCACCGTCGAGCAGGTGCGGGCCGCGACCGGCGCCGAGTTGGCCGTCGACCTCGCGGACGACGCCGCCTAACCCTCCGATCCTCCGTCCGGCCCGGACCTCCCCCCGTTCGGGCCGGACGGGTTCCCGGCCCCGGGCGGTGCAACGGCCTCGGCGATGAACTGGGCGGCGCGGTGGAACTCCAGTTCCATGTCGAAGACGGTGTTCTGGCGCCAGTACCGGATCGTCGTCACGTACACGGCGGTCACCATCTGCGAGAGGAAACGCAGCGGGTAGTCCGACCGCACCTCGCCGCGGGGAACGCCCGCCTCGAGGACGCGGCCGAACGCGACGATGAATCGCTCCGTGCGGGCGGCACTGATCTCCGGTGTCGCGAGGTCCCGGTCCAGTTCCCGGGTGGTGGCTCGGAAGTACTGCTCGAGGGTCACCGCGGCTTCGACGACGTCGTCGAAGAGGGAATGGATTCGTTCGGCGGTGGTCAGGTCTCGCGCGAGCAGGTCGTCGATGATCCCGGGCAACTTGTCCATGTGGACTCGGTGCAGCGCCGCGAGGACGGCGTCCTTGTTCTCGAAGTAGTTGAAGAACGTGCCTCGCGAGACGTGCGCTGCGGCCGCGATGTCGTCGATCGTGGTGTGGTCGAATCCGCGTTCCGCGAACAGCGTGCGACCCGCGTCGAGCAATCGCTCGCGCGTCCGCTGCTTCCGCTCCTCACGTCGGGTGATGGTTTCTCGCTCGTCCGTCATTCCGCCCCCGCGTTCCCACCCAGCATTCCGACCGGCCAGTACAAAAAAGAACTTACCCCGTCCGACCTGCACCGCGAGGACAAACCTCGCGAACTGGACATCAGTTCCGGGGCTTCAGCGACTCGGCCACGTACCGCGCGGCCTTGCCGAAACCGTCCGCGAGGTCGTAGTCCGGGTCCTGTCGCCAGTAGCGGATGGTCGAGACGTAGATGGCGGCGACCATCTGGGCGAGGAACAGCGGCGGGTAGTCCGTGCGGACCTCGCCACGCTCGAGTCCCGGCATCAGGATGCGGAGGATCTCGTCGTTGAAGCGCTCGGTCCGCACCGCGCTGACCTCGGGTGTCGCGAGGTCGCGATCGAGCTCGCCAGTCATGGCGCGCAGGAATCCGGGCAGTTCCTCGGTGGCCTGGACGAAGTCCGCGAACAGGCCGAGGATCCGCTCCTCGGTCGTCAGGTCCTGGGCCAGCAGGTCGTCGATCGTCGCCGCCAACGAGTCCACGTTGCCGGCGTGCAGCGCCCCGAGCAGTTCGTCCTTGCTTCGGAAGTAGTTGAAGAACGTCGCACGCGAGACGCCTGCCTGGTCCGCGATCTCCTCGACGGTGGTGCCGACCACTCCTCCCGCCGCGAAGAGAACCCGCGCGGCGTCCAGTAACCGCCCGCGCGTCTGCTGCTTGTTCAGTTCGCGGCGGCCGAGTGTCGTGGGCTCGTTCATGCTCTCCAGATATTTCACGATCGAGGATCTTCAGCAGGTCGATTCGACCCGATCCGGCGTTCCGGCCGGCCGGGATCGAACCCTCGGACCCGGCCCCGGAGCGCGTGACGCCCAGGAGATTGTAGTGGTAGGCGCGTTGTGGTGGACCGTTCGGCACTCTGCCGAGGAGCGCTCGGGAGACGATCTCGGAAAGAAATCGCGAACCCGTTCCAAAAAGATAGACTAGCGTCTATCTTTAGCCTCCGAGTCCAATAAATGCGGAGATCCGGTGAGATCGCCGGAGTTGAAGCGACATTCGGCATCGGTGCCGGAACGCGATCGTCGATGGAGGTGGCAGTGGGCGGATCGATGGTGCGGGTCGTGTCCAGGGATGATGGTTCCGCCCACCGGCGCGGCATCCCGACCGGCGAGATCGGTGACGCCTCGTGACGGTGAAGTACGAACGGGACGGACGTGTCCTCGTGGTTCGGATCGAACGCGAGGAGCGTCGCAACGCGATCGACCGTGAGACCGCCGAGGGGTTGGAGGAGGCGTTCGACCTCCTGGACGACGACGGCGAGTTGTGGGTCGGTGTGGTCACGGGAACGGAGCGAGTGTTCTCCGCCGGCACCGACATTCGGGAGCGGGCGGACCTGCGGATGCCACGCGGCGGCGAGTACGGAATCATCCGGCGCAAGCGTGTCAAACCGTTGATCGCCGCCGTCGAAGGCTACGCGCTCGGTGGTGGATTCGAGATCGCACTGGCGTGTGATCTGGTGGTCGCCTCCCGGTCGGCCGAGTTCGGGCTACCGGAGGCGCGCCGCGGCCTGGTCGCCAGTTCGGGTGCGCTCTTCCGTGCCCCGCGGGCACTGCCGGTCAACGTGGCACGCGAATTGCTGATCACGGGTCGAACGCTGTCGGCGGAGCGGGCATTCGGATTGGGCGTGGTCAGCGAAGTCACCGACCCGGGCGGGGCACTGGAGGGAGCGATGAGGATGGCGCGCGAGGTGTGCGAGGCCTCGCCTGTCTCGGTGCGCGAGAGCCTGCGCGCACTCGACGCGCTCACCGCGGGAGACGACGCACATGGGTGGGAGGCCACCGCCGACGCACTTCGGGTGGTGCTCGATTCGGAAGACTTCCGAACGGGCATAGAAGCATTCGCATCCCGGCAGGAACCGGTGTGGCGCGGACGGTAGACCGCCCGGGAATCCACCAGGCTGAACGAACTTCGGAGAGGGCAGGCAACATGGCGCAACGCAGAGGCAAGGCCATCGCGATGAGCAGCGAGGAGATCGACGCGTTCCTCGCCGGCGAGCGCACCTGCAGGGTCGCGACGACGGCCGGTGACGGGCGCCCGCACGTGGCCCCGCTGTGGTTCGTCTGGGACGGCGAGCACCTGTGGCTCAACTCGATCGTGAAGAGCAAGCGCTGGTCCGACGTGCAGCGCGATCCCCGGATCGCGGTCGTGATCGACGCCGGCGAGCAGTTCCACGAGCTTCGTGGGGTCGAAATCAGCGGTGCCGCCGAGGTCGTCGGGGAGGTTCCGCGTACCGCGACGCCCGACGATCAGGTCGCTGAAGCGGAGTTGTTGTTCGCCCGCAAGTACATGGGTGGTGATCACTTCATCGCCGACGGTCGCCATGCGTGGCTGCGGATCAAGGCCGACGAGGTCGTCAGCTGGGACTTCCGGAAGAACGCTGCGCTGCAGCAGTGGTCGCGCTAGGCGTTCTCGCACAGTCGGATACGGCGCATCGAGGCCGGGTCACGTCAGTGGCCCGGCCAGTTGCCGTTGCCAGTGTCGGCCCGTATCCCCGGACTGGAACCGGACTCTAGTTTCTTTGCGGATTTCGTTGACATCGGTGGTCGCTGGCTGCTGTACTTCTTGCGGATCCGGGGTCTGCGCCGTCGCGGAGCGGATCGAGAGTGTCTGCACGACAAAAGATCCCGATGTTTCTTCTCCGATCCGAATGTCGCCCGGGCGGGCTGTCCGCCGTGAGATCGCCGTGGAGCGACGCTCGGAATCACTTCGTATGCAAGAACTGGAGGTACGGGCATGACCACCGAGAGCGTGATTCCCGAGGGCGCGGAAGCGAAGATCACCACGACGGAGACCGATCTGCGCGACCTACGGGAGCGATTGCAGGGGTGGCTCGGCAGGCAATTGGATGCCGGGTCCGCCCCGCGCGTATACAACCTCACTCGCCCGGGACACTCCGGAATGTCCAGTGTATCAGTGCTCTTCGATCTCGACTGGACCGCGCAGGGTGTTCCGCACACCGCGCACCTGGTTGCACGGCTCGCTCCCGAGGCCACCGCGTTCCCGGTGTTTCCCGGATACGACCTGCAGCATCAGTTCGACGTCATGGCCACGGTCCGCGAGCACAGCGACGTGCCGGTTCCGCACGTGTGGTGGGTCGAGACCTCGGTGGAGCCGTTGGGGAGCCCCTTCCTGGTGATGGAGCGGGTCAGCGGGGCCGTGCCGGTGGACAATCCGCCGTACGTCTTCGGTGGGTGGCTGCACGAGCTCGATGCCGAGGGTCGGGAAGCCCTGCAGGAGGCCAGCGTCCGGGTGCTCGCACGGGTGCACGCGATCGAGAATCCGGCCGCGAAGGCTCCGTCGCTGACGGTTGGGTCCGGAGAATCGAGCCTGCGCCACCACTTCGAGAGCGAGCGCGCGTACTACGAATGGACGAGGCGGAACGACGGACTGCGCATCCCGGTGCTCGAGCGGGCCTTCGACTGGCTCGAGGCGAACTGGCCGGCCGAACCGTCGCCCGACGTGCTGTGCTGGGGTGATTCGCGGATCGGCAACATCATGTACGACGGGACCTCGCCGGCCGCGGTGCTGGACTGGGAATCCGCGGTACTCGCACCGCGCGAGCTCGATCTGGGCTGGTTCCTCTTCTTCCACCGGTGCTTCCAGGACCTGGCCGAACAGTTCTCGATGCCGGGACTACCCGAGATGTTCCGGCCGTCCGACGTGGTCGCACAGTACGAAAGCGCGGCCGGGGTCGAGGTGCGCGATCTCGACTTCTACCTGGTGTACGCCGCCCTGCGGCACGGGATCGTGATGTCGCAGATCGAGCGCAGACGAATCCACTTCGGCGAGGCGGATGTTCCCGAGAACCCCGACGAGTACGTGCTGCACCACCGCATGCTCGCGCAATTGATCGACGAAACCTACGAATGGGAGAAGTGATGAAGCCGGTTCCGCTCGACGAGTTCCCGGTCCACCAGTCGCCGTTGTCGATGGCCCGGGTGGCCTCCACCGACCGGAACTTCTACGACCGCAACTATTTCAATGCGCACGACCGTACGGGCGACGTGTACCTGATCTCCGGATTCGGCGTCTACCCGAACCTGGGCGTCACCGACGCCTTCGTCACGGTGCGGCACGGTGACACGCAGGTCGCGGTGCGGTTCTCGGATGCGCTGGAAGAGCGCTCGATGGAGAGCTCGGTCGGCGCGTATCGTCTCGAAGTCGTCGAACCGCTGCAGAAGATCCGGTTGATCTGCGAGCACGACGAACTTTCGTGCGACATCACGTGGGACGGGTCGTTCCCCGCGGTGCTGGAGGAAGCCCACGTCCTGATGTCGGGACCGCGTCCGATCCTCGACGCCTCGCGCTTCGCGCAGGTCGGAAGCTGGTCGGGCACCTTGTCGGTGCGCGGAGAGGGCTTCGCCGTGGATCCGCAGACGTGGATGGGGACCCGGGACCGCTCCTGGGGCATCCGGCCGGTCGGTGAGCCGGATCCGCAGGGGCGGATGACCTACGAGGCCCGGGGTGGGCACTACTGGATTTACGTTCCTCTGCGGTTCGAGGACTTCGCGCTCATCGTGATCGTCCAGGAGTCCGAGGACGGACACCGGACCCTGAACCACGCAACCCGCGTCTTTGCCGACGGCCGCGTCGAGCAGCTGGGGTGGCCCCGGGTCGAGGTCGTCTACCGCAGTGGCACGCGGCATCCGGAGACCGCACGAATTCACCTGACCACGCCGGCGGGTGAGGCCCTCGTGGTGGACATCGAGAACCTCGGCTTCATCTCGCTCAGCCACGGTGCCGGCTACGGCGGCGACCCGGACTGGACGCACGGTGAATGGCGCGGCGAGAACTGGTCGTCGTCCTCGACGTTCGACACGACGAGCCCGGAGTTCCTCGGCAGGCTGCCCTACAGCACCATCGACCACGTCGCGAAGGCGACCATCGACGGCCAGGTGGGCTGGGGCATGTTCGAGCACGCCGTCATGGGCCGCCACGATCCGTCGGGATTCGTCGGTTGGCTCGACATGGCGCCCTGATCGGACGTCGACACACCGGAGGGCCGGGCGGCAGTTGCCGCCCGGCCCTCCGCGGTTCGTCGGCACCCCCAGTCTCCGTGAGGAGGGTTTTCGTCCGCGAGGCAGTGGATCTCGCAACTATTGACGCGTGTCAATTTTCTGCCTACCTTGTGAGGTACCTCACCGAACGTGGCGCGAGCGTCGTCGACACGACGTCCACGTCGCGATCCACATCGAACGGAGCATGATGGCGAAACCCACGACATGCATCATCGGCGCCGGGATCAGCGGCCTGACTGCCGGCAAGATGCTCAGCGACTACGGCATTCCCTACGAGTGCTTCGAGAGTTCCGACCGGATCGGCGGCAACTGGGCGTTCGGCAACCCGAACGGACATTCGAGCGCCTACCGCTCGCTGCACATCGACACGTCGAAGACCCGCCTGTCGTTCAAGGACTTCCCGATTCCCCAGGAGCTCCCGGACTTCCCGCACCACACCGACATCAAGCGCTACCTCGACGACTATGCCGAGGCCTTCGGGTTGCTCGACCGGATCAGCTTCCGGAACGGTGTCGAGCATGCGGAGCGACTGCCCGGTGGCGGGTGGGAGGTCCTCACGCAGGACGGCGAGACCCGTCGTTTCGACTTCCTCGTCGTCGGCAACGGACACCACTGGGATCCCCGGCTCCCGGACTTTCCCGGCGAATTCACCGGGGAGTCGATCCACTCCCACGCGTACATCGATCCTGAGACGCCGCTGCATCTGCGGGACAAGCGAATTCTCATCGTCGGCCTCGGGAACAGCGCGGCGGACATCGCGGTGGAACTGTCGCACCGGACCCTCCGGAACAAGGTCACGCTCTCGACCCGTTCGGGCGCCTGGGTCGTGCCCAAGTACGCGTTCGGAGTCCCGGCCGACACCCTGATCCAGACGATCCCGCAGATCCCGCTGTCGTGGCAGCGCCGGATGGGTCGACGCGGCCCGATCTTCCTGTCGGGTCGCCCGGAGAAGTTCGGGTTGCCCAAGCCCGACCATCACTTCGGCGAGGCGCACCCCACGCAGTCGCAGGAGCTGTACATTCGCCTCGGTTCGGGCGACCTGAGCGCGCGGCCGAACATCGAGCGGCTCGACGGCGAGACGGTGCACTTCGTCGACGGAACCAGCCAGGACTTCGACGTCATCATCTACGCCACCGGCTACAACATCACGTTCCCGTTCTTCGACGAGGACTTCCTGAGCGCGCCCGGCAACAACTTCCCGCTCTACAAGCGCATGTTCAAGCCGGGGCTCGACGATCTGGCATTCATCGGTTTCGCACAGTCGGCGCCGACGCTGTTCCCGTTCGTCGAGTGCCAGTCCCGCACGCTCGCCGCATACCTCGCCGGCACCTACCGGCCGCCGTCAGCCGAGGAGATGAACCGCGTGATCAAGGCCGACGAGGAGCGTTTCGTGGGGCACTTCAACAATCGGCCGCGGCACACCCAGCAGGTGGACTACTACATCTACGAACACGAGATGCGGACCAAGGAGTTGCCCGCCGGGCTCGCTCGGGTGCGCAGGGACGGGCCGGTGCGATTCGCCGGCGTCCCGTCCCCGGCATGATGGGGACCCGTACGCCGTAACCGACCCGAAAGCCGACACATGAGTAGCCGTCACCCCGTGCCCACCACCGAAGCCGGTACCCGGAGGGCGAACAAGGGGGAGGAGCGCCGGGCCGCGATTCTCGAGGCAGTCGAGAACCTGCTCGAGGATCACAGTCTCGACGAGATCAGCATCAGCGACATCTCGCGCGCCGCGGGCGTCACGCGGTCGGCCTTCTACTTCTACTTCGACAACAAGGCCAAGGCCGTCGCGGCCCTGTCCCGGACCGTCTACGGCGAGATGCGCGACGGTGCAGGTGCATACCTGGGCCGGGAGGGCAGCCCACGGGAGATGATCGAGGGTCTGATCACCGAGGTGATCGGGACCTGGGAACGTCACCCCAATCTGTACCGGGCCCTGCGCGACGCGCGGGACTCCGATCCCGCGGTGCGCGAGATGTGGGATCTCGACCGCTTCAGCTTCATCGATCCGGTGGCGTCGGTGATCGATGCCGAACGGTCGTCGGGGCGGGCGATCGAAGGGCCGGACAGCCGGGCGCTCGCCGTGGTTCTACTCGACATGAACGATCGCGCCGTCGAGAGTCTGTCGCGAGGCGGGACGGGGGCACTCACCCCCGCTGCGGCCCGCGAGGCTCTTGTTTCGGTGTGGCTCAACACAATCTATGGGAGCAAGCAGTGACACGTACCGATGTGGACTTCCCCGTACAGGGGGTCAGTTGCTCGGCCTGGCACTACCAGGGCGAGGGTGACGCTTTCCGAAGCGCGGCGGGACGGCCGTGCGTCGTGATGGCCCACGGATTCGGCGGCACCGTCGATTCCGGGCTCGAGGGATTCGCCGAGGGTCTGGCCGCGGCCGGCCTCGACGTCCTCGCGTTCGACTACCGCGGCTTCGGTCGCAGCGGTGGGCAGGTGCGGCAGACGATTTCGATCCGCGGCCAGCTCGACGACTATGCCGCCGCGATCGCGGCGGCGCGACGTCTCGACGGGGTCGATCCCGACCGCATCGTCGCCTGGGGCGTGTCGCTGTCCGGCGGCCACGTCCTGAGCCTGGGCGCGTCCGACCCGAGCCTGGCTGCGTTGATCTCGCTGACGCCGGCGACGGACGCCCGGGCGGCGTCCACGGCGTCGATGCGTCAGTACAGCCCCGGCCATCTCGCGAAGAGCTCGCTCGCGGCCGTCCGGGACAAGATCACGGCGTCGCGTGGTGGTGTCGGCGTGACGATTCCGCTCACTGCGCGTCCGGGAGAGGTGGCGGCGCTCGCGCTGCCCGGGATCTACGAGGACTACCTGTCCATCGCCGGCCCGAGCTGGCGGAACGAGGTCACTGCGCGGTCGTTCCTGGAGATCGGCTCGTACCGACCGGTGACGGTCGCGGACAAGGTGACGGCTCCGCTGCTGGTGCAGATCGGCGACCTCGACCGCAGCGCGCCCCCGCACGCGGCGGCCAAGGCGGCGGAACGAGCACGGGCGGAGGTGCGCCACTATCCGTGCGACCACTTCGACGTCTACCCGGGCAAGCCGTGGTTCGATCTGGCTCTCGAACACCAGATCCTGTTCCTGCGTCGGCATCTCGCCGTCGATGCCGCTTCGTCGATCGAGGAGGATGCGGATGCGCGCGCTGCAGCTAGTTGAGCACGGACGAATCGCGGTCGTCGACACCGAGGTTCCCGAGATCGGCCCCGGCGAGGTCCTGATCGAGGTGGCCGGCGGCGGACTCTGCCACTCGGACATCCACATGCGGCACTCGCCGATCACGATGATTCCGCCGCCGATGACGCTCGGGCACGAGACCGCCGGGCGGATCGCCGCACTCGGCGACGGCGTCGACTCCTTCGCCGTCGGTGACGCCGTACTCGTCTTCCTGGTGTGGAGTTGCGGATCGTGCCGGGCCTGCGTCCAGGGACGCGAGAACTCCTGCGAGCGGTCACCGGGCCGGCAGGGCGCGCCCCTGTGCCCGGGCCTCGCGGCGAACGGCGGCATGGCCGAATACATGAAGGTCGACGCCCGGTTCGTGGAGCCGCTCGGCGACCTCGACCCCGTCACCGCGGGCCCGCTGGCCGACGCCGGCCTGACGACCTATCACGCGATCGACGGTGCCCGTGACCGCCTCGGGCCGGGCACGACGGCGGTGGTTCTGGGAATCGGGGGCCTCGGGCACACCGCGGTCCAGATCCTCGCGGCCACGACGGCGACCCGGATCATCGCGGTGGACTCGGCGGAGGAGAAGCTCGAACTGGCCACCACGCTGGGCGCCGACCACGCGTTCGCCAGTGACGCGTCGTGTGCCGAGAAGATCCTCGAGCTGACCGACGGAATCGGCGTCGACGCGGTCTTCGACTGCGTCGGAGTGCAGGCGACGGTCGACATCGCTACTCAGATCATCGGGCGCGACGGCGCCCTGCGCGTGCTGGGACTGGGCGGCGGCAAGTTCGACTGGACGGGCTTCGCGCTGCCGTGGGGCGCGACCGTGCGCACCAGTTACGCCGGCACTCGTGCGGATCAGCGCGCGGTGATCGACCTCGCGCGCCGCGGTCTCGTGACGATCGAGGCCGAGACCTTCCCGCTCGACGACGCGGTCGCGGCGTTCGACGCCCTCGAGGCCGGGAAGATCAAGGGCCGCGCGATCCTGGTGCCGGGCAGGGGCTAGCCCTTCGCAAGCGCCGAACGGGAGTTCGCGGCACGCTTTCCTCGGAAAGCCGTGCCGTGAACTCCCGTTCAGGGGTTGTGGCCGGTGCGGGTGTCGTCAGTACAGACGGCCCTCGTGGAGCTTGCGGTCGAACTCCGGCATGGGATCACCGTCCTGCAGACGCTGCGAGATGGCTGGGTCCGCCATGTGCAGGCGTCCGATCGCGACGAGGTCGAACTCGCCCTCGCCCATGCGGCGCATCAGGTCCGGGATGTTGTTCGACATCTGCGGCAGCCCCACGATGACCTGCTCGTTGAGCGCGCTGTCGAGCCCGACGCTGCCGACGGCCATGACGGTGGCGCCGGTGACCTTCTTCGCCCAGCCGGCCAGGGAGAGATCGCTGCCCTCGAACGCGGGTGCGTAGAAGCGGCGGATGCTCGCGTCGAGGATGTCGACGCCGGCGTCGACCAGGGCGTTCAGGATCACTCCGAGTTCCTCGGGCGTCTGCGCGATCTTCGACGCGAAGTCCTGCTGCTTGTGCTGCGAGAAGCGGAAGATGATCGGGTGGTCCTCGCCGATCTCCCGGCGGATGGCCCGGACGACCTCCGCGGGGAATCGGGTGCGGCGCTGCAGGTCTCCGCCCCATTCGTCGTCGCGCTGGTTGGTCGGCTCCCACAGGAACGCGTCGAGCAGGTAGCCGTGCCCGCCGTGCAGGGCGATACCGTCGAACCCGACGTCGATCGCGTTGCGTGCGGCGGCCGCGTAGGCCGCGATCACGTCCGCGATGTCCTGCTCGGTCATCGCGGCCGTCACCGGACGCATCTGCTCGACGTACTCGTCGGAGTACATCGTGTTGCCGACGCTGCCCCAGTGCCCGGACGGCCGCATCGGGTTGACGTCGCCGACCGGCCCCATGGCGCCGAACAGCGGCCCGACATGCCACAGCTGCGGGACGATCTTGCCGCCCGCGGCATGGACGGCGTCGACGACCTTGCGCCAACCCGCCAGGGCCGCTTCGCCGTACATCACCGGGACGGTGTCGGCATCGACCGCCGACGGGTGCTCGATCGCGGTGCCCTCGGTGACGATGAGGCCGGTTCCGCCCTCGGCGCGGCGCCGGTAGTAGGCGACGACCTCGTCGGTGGGGACGCCGCCCGGCGAGCCGTGACGCGTCATGGGCGACATCGCGATCCGGTTCCTCAGCTCGAGGGACCGGACCGTGAGCGGCTCGAAGAGGGCGGACATGTCCGTGGCGGCGGCGGTCACAGGGCTCCCATGTAGTCGAAGAAGTTGGGGGTGCGGGTTTCGCGGAGCCGGGTGAGCTTGCGGTAGCTGATGAGCCACTTGCCCTCGACCTTGCGGTACTCCTCGTGGTAGTGGCCGTAGCCGTGGAGGTGTTCCTCGACGTCGCCGTTGGTCCACCACAGTTCGTCCTCCATGGCCCAGATTCCGGTGGCCGTGGTGTCGGAGGTGAGGGTGATCTCCGGGGTGTGCGCGTGATGCGCAGTGGTCACATGTGTCGAGGATCCGAGCATGCCGCGGATCGAGTTGGTGAGGTGCTCGCGGCCGGAGGCGCGGTTGGACTGCCCGCCCGCCGTCGGTTGCTTGTCGTCGGGCAGTCCGCCCCACGTCTCGGTGACGACGTCCTCGGTGTGCAGGGGGCCGTACTGGTCCCACTGCTTGGTGTCCATGACGCGCAGGCGCGCCGAGAACACTTTCTTGATCTCCTCGATCGCGAGCAACTGCTCTGCCGCGGTCAGAGTCATTGCACCGGTGGGCTCACCCATGGCTGGACCTCTCTGTCTGTCGGTAGTCGTAGAAGTTGGGGGAGTGGTCTTCCCGCAGGCGGGTCAGGGTCCGGTAGCTGATGAGCCACTGGCCCTCGACCTTGCGGTACTCCTCGTGGTAGTGGCCGTAGCCGTGGAGGTGTTCCTCGACGTCGCCGTTGGTCCACCACAGTTCGTCCTCCATGGCCCAGATTCCGGTGGCCGTGGTGTCGGAGGTGAGGGTGATCTCCGGGGTGTGACCGTGGTGTGCCGTGGTTACGGAGACGTTGCCGTCCAGCGTGTTCCGGATGGCTGCGGTGAGCGCCGCGGGTCCGACGACGCGGCTGCCGGCGCCCCACGACTCGCTGACGACGTCGTCGGTGTGCAGGGGGCCGTACTGGTCCCACTGCTTGGTGTCCATGACGCGCAGGCGCGCCGCGAACAGTCGCTTGATCTCCTCGATCGCGAGTAACTGCTCCTCGGGAGAGAGGGTCACGGACTCGGTCCG
Organism: Prescottella agglutinans; assembly: GCF_004011865.1. Lineage (GTDB taxonomy): Bacteria > Actinomycetota > Actinomycetes > Mycobacteriales > Mycobacteriaceae > Prescottella > Prescottella agglutinans. The sequence goes on from NZ_RKLP01000015.1 coordinate 12,358, forward strand.
CGCGGATTCGACGGCACCGCTCATCGGTTCAACCTCCGGTCGATTGCATTATCAAACAAGCAGTTGATAGGTGCCGCAGAGCATATCGGCAACGGTGCCACGTTTCCGATGAATCCCGCCCAGCGGAAGCGGCTCGAAAGGCCCGGTCAGGCCGCGGCGTGCGTCGACACGTGTTCGTCGGCACGGTGCGCGGAGGGACGATCGGCCGCGAAGCCGTCCAGGAAGATCGCGACGCAGTGCTCGGCAAGGCGTGCGGTCGGATACGCGTCGTCCGACCGGTGCCACTTGATCGACAGCCAGACGCTGTCTCGGAAGAACCGGTGGAACACCCCCGTGGGCAGATCGCTGCGGAACATGCCCCGGCGCTTGCCGTCCTCGATGGTTTCGAGCCACGTCTGCTGGATCTCGTCGGCGAGGTCACCGGCCCTCGGGTGAAGCGCGGCGTCCCGGAGTCGGGGCAGTTCGTCCTGATACACCGCCGTCGCGTGCGGGTTCTCCTGCGCCGCAGCCAGGGAGGCGCTCACGATCGCCCGCAGACGGGACCGGGGGTCGAGGTTCCGGGCGTCGATCGACCGATAGCGCGTGCGCAGGTTCTCGAGGTAGTCGGTGACCAGTTCGTCGGCCATCGCCTGCTTCGACGGGAAGTGGTGATAGAGCGCGCCGGCGACGACACCCACCCGATCCGCGATCTCCCGGATCGGCGTGGCGCCCACGCCCTTGTCGGCGAACAGTTCGGCGGCGGCGTCGAGGATCTCCTGCCGCCGTGTCGTCGACCCTGCCATTCCTGGCCCCTCCCTGCCGATGCCGATCACCTGCCTGGTCGGACTATAGGGTGCGGTGGGGGGATTGGTGAAGGGCTGTTCCGCTCAGCAAAAATGTCTCTGAGCTGCGCGGACTGTCGGGCCGCCTGTCACCCGAGGAGGTCGACGTCGCGGTCGTGGGTGAAGTCGACGAACAGTTCACGCCGGGCGATGCGCCATGTGCCCGACTCCCGGCGGTAGCCGTCCTCGTACCGGATGGCCACCACGTAGTCGCGGTACCCACCCTCGACCGCGTACACGTGGTGCGCCTCGCAGTAGACCTCGCCGCGCGCGGTGTCACCCTCCGAGTCGACGATCTGCTGGTTCACCACGTGCCGCGTCGAGTGCAGGTGTGCGACGGCGCCGAACACCCCCGCCACGATCGACGGCGCACCGTCCAGGACGGGGTCCTTGCCGCGGCGGACCAACCCGGCCGGCTGCACCAACCGGGCGTCGTCGGTGAAGAGCGCTGCCAGCGCGAGTTCGTCGCGGCGATCCACGGCGATCGCATACTGCGCAACGAGGTCCGAGAGGGCGAGGCGGTCTGCCAGTTCACGCGTCATGGCAAGCATTCTTCCCGCCGATACGGGCACCGGTGGGAAGACTTCTCACTGATCGGCAGAACTGCGGCTACGGAACGACCTGGGCCTCCATGGCAGCGAGGAAGCCCTCGCCGTACGGTGGCAGGGTTCCCCACTCGGCGCGAGGATCGTGCTCGGGTGCCTCGAAAACGGTACGGGCGTGGCTGAATTCGAGGAATCCCTCCCGGCCGTGATAGTGCCCCATGCCGGATGCGCCGACACCGCCGAACGGCGCGTCGTTCATGCCCGGGTGCATCATGATGTCGTTGACGGTGACGCCGCCGGAGTACGTGCGGGTGAGCACGGCCTGCTGCTCGACCGGGTCGGTGCCGAAGTAATACAGCGCCAACGGCTTCGGTCTGCTGTTGATGTCCGCGATGACCTCTTCGGTCTGGTCGTACGGCAGCAGGATGACCGCGGGGCCGAAGATCTCCTCCTGCATGATCTTCGAGTCGGCCGGCGGCGAGACGACGATGCGCAGCGGGCGCTTGCGGTCGCCGTCGAACGCGGCGCTCTCGTCGACCGGCGTGGCGACGATGAGCACGCCGCGATCGTGCGCGTCGGCGACCAGCGACTCGACCCGGGCCAGGTGTCGATCGCTCACGACCGCAACCACATCAGGGTTGTCGGTGATGGTCGGCAGCAGGGTCGCGTACGACTTCTCGAGTGCGCCGACGAAGCTGTCGAGATGCTCGTGCGGGACGTACACGACGTCGGGGGAGACGCAGATCTGCCCGGAGTTGGTGGCCTTCGCGATCGCGATCTTGTCGGCCGCGCCGGCGAGGTCGGCGCTGCGGCCGACGATCGTCGGCGACTTGCCGCCCAGTTCCAGCGTGACCGGTACGAGGTTCTTGGCGGCGTTCGCCATGACCAGCTTGCCGACCTCGGTGCTGCCGGTGAAGACCAGGTGGTCGAACGGCAGCGAGGTGAACGTATCGGCCACGTCCGGGCCGCCGGTCACGACGGCGACCTCGGTGGGGTCGAACATCTCCGCGACGGCGTCGGCGAGAACCTGCGCCGTCTGCGGCACGATCTCCGACGGCTTGAGGATCGCGCGGTTGCCGGCGCCCAGCGCGCACGCCAGCGGGCTCAGCAGCGTGAACAGCGGCGCGTTCCACGTGCCGATGATGCCGACCGATCCCTTGGGTTGGTACTGGATGTACGCCCTCGCACCCAGTTGGTCGTACGGCGGGTACGGTGGCCGCTCCTCGTTCTCCATCCAGGACTCGAACGAGTCGCGGGTGTGCTTGAGGGACGTGATCGACCCGAGGATGTCGTTCATGATCGAGTAGCCGACCAGGCGTCCACCGAAGTCCGCGTCCATCGCCTCGGTGAGGGGCTTGTGGTAGCGCACGAGCAGGTCGACCATCTTCTGCAGCCGACCGCGGCGGATCTCGGCCGACGGGGTTCCCTGTTCGGACGCAGCACGTTTCTGGGCCTCGAGGATCTGGGGGAGGCGCGTGATGGTTGCGGTGTCCGTACTCATGGGTAACTCCTGTCGTTGCCGATGTCACGACGCTAACGAGCTGTGTCGGCGGTAACAGCGGGGTGTCTCGTTGATCGGGAGTGTCGTCCGGCCGCGGACCTCGAAAGGGTCGATCGGCCCCGGTGAGCGGCGTCGATCCCGGTGGCAGGTACCTATCTCGGGAGGTCGCGAGGCTCCCGCGTCCCGGGACCTTCTTCCCCGTCGACGATTCTCCCGCTGAGTGGAACGTGTTCTAGCTACGATGCGGCATGCGAATCGCCACGACCTCGACGCTGTCCCTGCTCGCCGCGGCCGCGTTCGTCGCCGCCGCGCCCGCCGTCGCCTCCGCGGCGCCGAACCCCGCCGACACCGCGAACCAGGCAATGGCCCGCGCCTACATCGACGCACTCGTCGACCACGACGCGAGCGCAGTCCTGTTCACTCCGGGCGCGACCCGCGTCGAGGCCGGTCTCCGGACCGGGATCAACGGGCCGCAATTGACGAACGACCTGAACCACGGCATCCAGTACCGCGTGATCCAGGGCGTGCGCGACCTGACGATGACCGAGAGCGGCGACACCGTGCACACCCGCTATCTCCTGGACGCGGGTATCGCGGGGCAGCGGTTGATGACCGTCGAGATCGTCGAGACGTTCGATTTCGAGGACGGTGCGATCGACCGGATCGTCGCCACCATCTCGCCGGTCTCGCTGTCCTGACGATGCGGCCCGCGTAGCCTCACCGACGGACGACACCGGGCAGCGGGAGGGAACGGACACATGACGGACGGCAAGCAGCGCGTGGCGGTGGTTTCGGGCGCGGCGCGCGGTATCGGTGCCGCGATCGCGAAGCGCCTCGCGTCGGACGGTCTCGCCGTCGCGGTCCTCGATCTCGACGAATCGGCGTGCGGCGACACCGTCGCCGCGATCCGGGGCGCCGGCGGGCGTGCGCTCGCAGTCGGCACCGACGTGTCCGACGAGGCCGGCGTCGAGGCTGCCGTCGCCCGGATCGCCGACGAACTCGGTGCACCCACCGTCGTCGTCAACAACGCCGGGATCACACGGGACAACCTGTTGTTCAAGATGGGCGTGGACGACTGGGACGCGGTGATGAACGTGCATCTGCGCGGAGCGTTCCTGCTGACGCGGGCTGTGCAGAAGTACATGGTCGAACAGAGGTGGGGCCGGATCGTCAACCTGTCGAGCACGTCCGCTCTCGGCAACCGCGGTCAGGTGAACTACTCGGCGGCCAAGGCCGGCATACAGGGGCTGACCAAGACCCTCGCGTTGGAACTCGGGCCGTTCGGAGTCACCGCGAACGCGATCGCGCCCGGATTCATCGCCACCGAGATGACCGCCGCGACGGCCGAACGACTCGGGGTGTCGTTCGACGACTTCATGGCGGGCATCGCGGCCGAGACCCCGGTGCGCCGCGTCGGTTCGCCCGACGACATCGCGCACACTGCGTCGTTCCTGATCAGCGAGGGCGCGGGATTCGTCTCGGGACAGGTGATCTACGTGGCGGGCGGACCGAAGGACTGACGCTGCACGTCGACGGCCAACTGGGTGCGGGACGCGCACCCGGTCGCCGCGAGGATGCGGCTGACGTACTTCTTGACGGTGTCCTCCGTGAGTATGAGTCGACGCGCGATCGCGGCGTTGCTCAGCCCGTCGGCGACCAGCCTCGCCACATCGCGCTGCCGTTCAGTCAGCGCGGCGAGCAGGTCCCGGCCGGGCGCGTTCACGAGACCGCGGGTGAGCACCGACAGCTGGCGGGCCAGCAGTCGCAGCGCCGCGACGTCCCGTGGGCCGAGCGCGTTCTCGTCGACGTCGTACAACCCGACCAGTGCCCGTGCGTTCCCCGGCAGATCGAGGTGCAGCGCGTTGACCGAACGCCATGCGTCGAGGTACTCGCGGACGTAGGTTGCGGACTCCGCCGGCAGGGAGTGCAGGTCGGCCAGCGATGCCACCCGCGTCGCCTCGAGGCAGCGCCGGGCCTCCGGCGTCCCGAAGACGTCGAACCGGGCCCAGTTCTGCTGATAGACAGCGCGTTTGCGTTCCCAGGCGGCGGCCCCGGCGACGGTGGCGTCGGGATCGGCGAACTGGCCCTCGTAGGTGTCCCCGACGAAGCAGGTCGCGACGCGTATCGGGAACACGTCGATCATCGCGCCGACGATCCGGGTGCGGAACTCCGGCACCGTCCGGACGTCCGCGCACCGGTCGAGCACCGCGAATACCCGTTCGTAATCGGTGGTACGCAGCGAGACCTCGGTCAAGAGAACTTTCACCACCAATTCGGTCCAATGGCACACGCCGAAGCGGTATACGGAACTGTCCACCAAAGTGCACTGTCGCCCGGCTGGAAGGAATTCTAGCGTCGGGGTCGACCGCATTTCAGCGATTTCCCGAGGAGTACACGCATGGGCAGGCTACGTTTCGGTGCGTTCATCGCACCGCATCATGCGGCAGGACAGAATCCCACCGTCGCGTTGCAACGCGACCTCGAACTGGTGGAGCATCTCGACCGCCTCGACTTCGACGAGGTGTGGATCGGTGAACACCACTCGGCGGGCAGCGAGATCATCGGCAGCCCCGAGATCTTCATCGCCGCCGCCGCCGAACGAACCAAGCGCATCAAGCTCGGCACGGGCGTGACCTCCCTGAGCTATCACAACCCGTTGTGGGCCGCGGATCGCATGGTGCTGCTCGACCACCTCACCCGTGGCCGCGTCATGCTCGGCGTCGGCCCGGGCTCGCTGCCCACCGACTCGTCGATGATCGGGCTCGACCCCACCGAGTGTCGCGAACTGCTCGACGACAACCTCGACATCGTGATGCGGCTGCTGAACGGTGAGCGGGTCACGGCGAAGACCAAGACCCACAACCTGGTCGACGCCCAGTTGCAGATGCGGCCCTACTCGCACCCGTGCTTCGACATCGTCGTCGCCGGCGTGGCCTCGCCCACCGGACCGCGGCTGGCCGGCAAGCACGGACTGGGGCTGCTGTCGATCGGCGCGACCCTCACCCCCGAAGGCTTCGACGCCCTCGGCCACCACTTCGGAATCATGGAGGAGCGGGCCGTCGAGTTCGGGACCACCGTGGACCGCAACCAGTGGCGGCTGGTGTGCCCCATGCACATCGCCGAGACCGAGGAGCAGGCCCAGCAGGACGTGCGGTTCGGCCTCGGGGAGTGGATCGACTACTTCGGCAAGGTCGCGGCCTTCCCGCACTTCGGCTCCGGTGGAGCATCCATGGAGCAGATGATCCAGTACATGAACCATTCGGGTATGGGCATCATCGGCACCCCCGCGCAGGCGCGCGAGCTGATCCAGAAGCTCATCGACCAGTCCGGCGGCTTCGGCTCGATGCTGATCATGGGCACCGACTGGGCCAACCCGGCCGCGACCCGACGCTCCTTTGAGTTGATCGCGCAGCAGGTGGCGCCGCACTTCCAGGGGCAGTCGCAGCCGCTGTTCGATGCGGCGACCCGCGCCGGGAAGGTCCGCGAGGGCCACAACGAGGCGCAGCACGCGGCGATTGCGCACATGACGAAGAAGTACGAGGACGAACTGGCGGCCAAGGCATGAGGGCCGCGGTCCTGCACGGCGTCGAGGACCTCCGGGTGGAGGACGTCCCCGAGCCCGCGCTGAGCGACGGCTACGTCCTGATCGGCGTGGCATACAACGGCATCTGCGGATCGGACCTCGGTATGGTCCACTCCTTCGGGATCTCCGAGCACCCGCACCCCCTGACGGGGGCGTGCGGGCCGCAGATCCTCGGGCACGAGTTCTCCGGTGTGGTCCGCGGCGTCGGGGCCGGTGTCACCGACATCGCTGTCGGCGACCGGGTCGCGGTGCAGCCCACCTACCGGTGCGGCACGTGCGCCCGGTGCCGGGACGGCCACGAGCACCTGTGCGAGGTGATCGCCTTCCACGGCATCAACGCGCACGGCGGCGGGCTGTCCGAGTACACGGCCGTCCCCGCGGAGAGCGTGCACGTGCTGCCCGACGCTGTGTCCCTCGAACAGGCCGCGGTGGTCGAGCCACTGGCCGTCGCGCTGCACGCCGTCGAACTGTCCGGCGTGGCGCCGGGGCAGTCGGCGCTGGTGCTCGGCGCGGGCCCGATCGGGATCGCGACGGCACTGAACCTGCGCGCCGGGGGAGTGGACCGGATCCTGCTCAGCGAACCGTCCGAGACCCGTCGCGCGATCGCCGCCGGGTTGGGATTCGAGGTGATCGACCCGACTGCGGGCGACCTGGTCGCCGCGGTGCGCGAGCGCACCGACGGGGCCGGCGCGGACGTCGTGTTCGAGTGCGCCGGTGTCGGTGCCGCGGTCCTGACCGCGCTCACGACGGTGCGGCCGCGCGGGGCGGTGGTTCTGCTGGCGACCTACAAGGAAGAGGTGCCACTGCACACGTACCTGATGATGTTCGGCGAGATGCGGCTGATGTCGTCGCTGGCATACTCGCGCAAGGAGTTCCGCACCGTCATCGACCGGATGGCGGAGGGTGCCTACCCTCTCGACGGGTGGGTGGAACGCGTCCCGCTCGCGGACGTGGTCGACGGCGTGCGTGCGGTGTCCGAGGGCCGCCGCATGAAGGTGCTAGTGGAGGTGGGAGATGTCTGAGGCAGTTTCGGTGAGCGCACGCTTCGACGGCAAGGTCGCGGTGGTCACGGGCGCGGCATCCGGGATCGGTGCGGCCGTCGCGACGCGACTGGTCGCGGAGGGGGCGTCCGTCGTCGGTATCGATCTCGCGGCCGACGCGCTCGCGGTGATGGAGAAGGAACTGGGCGAGAACTTCGTCGGCGCCCCGGCCGACGTCACGAGCGAGGACGCGGTCGCCGCGGCCGTCGCCGTGGCGACCGAGCGCTTCGGCGGACTCGACATGGCCTTCAATGTCGCCGGTGCGCAGAAGGGCGGCCAGATCCTCGACCTCGAGGAAGCCGACTGGGACTTCACCGTCGACCTGGTGCAGAAGGGCGTGTTCCTCTGCACCAAGCACGAGGCGCGCCACATGGTGGCGAACGGTCGCGGCGGCGCCATCGTCAACGTCGCATCGCTCAACGGGCGCGTGCCGGTCATCGGTGGCAGCCCGTACGCGACCGGCAAGGCGGGCGTCGAGATGTTCGGCAAGAACGCGGCCGTCGAACTCGCGCGGCACGGGATCCGGGTCAACACGGTGATGCCGGGCCTGGTGGACACCCCGCTGGTGGCGCCGGTGATGGGCTACGAGCCGCTGCTGAACATGTTCGTCGAACGCATCCCGATGGGCCGGCCCGCGACCCCGGCCGAGATCGCCGCGCCGTGCCTGTACCTGGCCAGCGACGACGCCGGCTACATCACCGGGACCAGCCTCATGGTCGACGGCGGCTGGGAGATCTCCAACTACCCGGACTTCACCAAGCTCGGCGGGTAGCGCCGGGCTCAGTGCCAGGTGTGGTCGACGACCGGCGTCCGGGGCCCGAACTTCGGTTTGCGGGCCTGACCGCTGACCTCGAGCAGCCGGATCGCGCGGTACCGGTGCGGGCGCAGGTCGGCGAGGTACTCGACCATCCCGTCGTCGTCGAGGGGCCGGCCGAGCAGGCTCCAGCCGACGATCGCCGCGAGGTGGAAATCGCCGACGGACAGGGCGTCGGCGTCGCCGAGTGCGCGCTGGGCGACCTCGGCCGCCGTCCACGCCCCGACACCGGGGACGGCCCGCAACCGGCGGTGCGCCGCGTCGCGGTCCAGGTCGACGATCTCCTCGAGTCGGTCCGCGACGCGGGCACAGGCGACGACCGTTTGCGCCCGCCTGGGGTCGACGTTCGCGCGGTGGAACTCCCACGACGGGATCCGCCGCCACACGTCGGCGCTCGGCGGGACCCGCATGCCGTCGGGGGCCGGCCCCGGCGCCGGCGTGCCGAACCGCGTCACGAGCCGACGCCACGACGCCTGCGCGGCCACGCCGTGCACGCGCTGCTCGAGGATCGCCGGCACGAGGGACTCCAGCACCCGCGCGGTGCGCACGATCCGCAGGTTCGGGAACCGGCGGTGCGCGTCGGCGAGCTTGGGGTGGACGGGCGAGAAGTCGGCGGCGCGGTCGGCGTCGTCCTCGCCGACGAGACCGGGCACGTACACCTCGAGTTCCCCCGCGCCCGGACCCCACCCGCGCACGTCGACGACGGACGGCCCGAGCTGACGCAGTCGGTACGTCACCGCCCCGGACGGCAGCAGCGACGTGCGCCAGACGGTGCCGTCGGGATCGGTGCGGTGGCACGGATCGAAGCGTCCGTGGCGCAGCGGAGACAGGGTCGACGATAGGTCCACGGGACGTTTCGTGACCACCTCGAGCTGCACCGTCGGCGCCGTACCGGTCATCCCCGGCAGCCTATCGCCACCGGCCCGGGACCCGACCGGCGCGTGGCGGCGCCGGCACGTATTGTCCGAAGGCATGATCATCGTGAGTACCGACGGTTCGTGCCTGAAGAACCCCGGTGGCGCCATCGGATGGGCGTGGGTGGATCACGACGGTCCGAGCCGGTCGGGCGGTGACGTCTCCGGCACCAACCAGATCGCCGAGCTGTGGGCGCTGGTCGAGGCGATCGTGGCGCATCCCGGACCCGAGCCGCTGCTCATCGAGTCCGACTCCCAGTACGCCATCAAGTGCGCCTCCGAGTGGCTGCCCGGCTGGAAGCGGAAGGGCTGGAAGACCGCGTCCGGTGGTCCGGTGAAGAACCTCGAACTGGTGCAGGACATCGACCGGGCGATCACCGAACGGACCGGGCCGGTGCGCTTCAAGTGGGTCCGCGGACACGTGGGCAACCACTTCAACGAGATCGCGGACAAGCTGGCCGGTGAGGCGGCCCGCGCCGTCGTCGACGCGCCGGAGCAGGCCCGCCCGTGGCGCGGACTCGGGCGGCCGTCCGAGCCGACCGCCCCGGTGACCCTGGCCGAGCCGGAGCCCGAGCCGGAGCCACTGCTCACGCTGTTCTGACCGTCAGGCCAGGAAGCGCGGCCGCCCGGCGTCCACCCAGGCGCGGAAACGGGCGTCGATCCGCTCCGCGATCACGTCGTACGTCTCCCAGCTGTCCTCGACCCGGTAGATCTCCGCCGCGGTCGTGTCGAACGCGTCCAGATAGTCGTCGATGTACCGGGAGTCGTCGTTCTCGCCGGCGTAGTACGCGACGGCGAAGGCGTTGCCGTCGGCGGTGAGGTCGTCGCTGACGAACTTCTCGTCGAGCACGTCCATCAGAAAGGCGCCGGGCGTCGTCTCCTGCGACTCGAGCGGCTCGAGGTCGTCCTCCACGTCCGCGCCCGCGAAGCCGCCCAGCAGGCACCACGCCACGAACATGCCGATGTGGGTGCCACCGGCCGCATTCGGCAGGTCCTCGGGAAACGTGCCGCCGTAGTGCCAGTCGGCGTCGTCGTACTTCGTCATGGAGTCGGTCATGAGTCGCTTTCTTCGAGTCGGTCCGCGTGTGCGGTGCCCGACGAACGAGATGGTCGCCGCAGCTCCTCGCGGGAGTTGCCGCGGCGACCATCCGATCATGCCGAGCGGGTGGACCACTCCTCGCATGCGGTTCGACTACGTCAGCGAGCCCTCGTGGACGTCGCGGACGAAGGCGGGCAGCGGCGCGCCGGCGCGCAGCGTCGACGCCAGTGCCGGGTCGGCCAGGTGCAGGCGGCCGATCGCGATGAGGTCGAATTCGCCGCCGTCGATGCGCTTCTCCAGCTCGGGGATGTTGTCGACCACCGGAGCGGAACCCTCGATGCGGCTGTCGCGCAGCGACTTTCCGATGCCGACGCTGCCGACGGCCATCGTGATGGCGCCGGTGACTTCCTTGGCCCAGCCGGCCAGCGACAGGTCGCTGCCCTCGAACGCGGGGAAGTCGAAGCGGCGGATACTGGCATCGAACACATCGACGCCGGCCGCGGCCAGAGCGCCGAGGATCACCTTCAGCTCGTCGGGGGTCTCGGCGATGCGCGCGGTGTAGTTCTGCTGCTTGTGCTGCGAGAAGCGGAAGAAGATCGGGTAGTCCTCGCCGATCTCGGCGCGGATCGCCTTCACGACCGCGACCGGGAAGCGGGTGCGGCGCTCGAGGTCGCCGCCCCACTCGTCGTCACGCTTGTTGGTGCCCGCCCACAGGAACGAGTCCAGCAGGTAGCCGTGGCCGCCGTGCAGGGCGATACCGTCGAACCCGACGTCGATCGCGTTGCGGGCCGCGCGGGCGAACGCGGAGATGACGTCCTGGATGTCCTGCTCGGTCATCGCCTCGGTGGGCTCCTGGACCCACGAGGTGTACGACTCCGGGTACGAGGTGGTGCCGAGCGGGCCCCACTCGCCCGACGGGCGCATCGGCTCGAGCGCCGGGTCGACCTTGCTCATCGCGCCCCACAGCGGTCCCACGTGCCACAACTGCGGGATGATCTTGCCGCCGGCCTCGTGGACCCCGTCGACGACCTTGCGCCAGCCCGCCAGGGCCTCCTCGCCGAACATGCGCGGGACACGCGAGTTGTCGACCGCCGTCGGGTGGTCGATCGCGACACCCTCGGTCACGATCAGGCCCGTGCCACCCTCGGCGCGTCGGCGGTAGTAGCCGGCGACGTCGTCGCCGGGGACGCCGTCGATCGAATAGGACCGCGTCATCGGCGACATGACGATGCGATTCGCGAGTTCGAGCGAGCGCACCTTCAGTGGCTGGAACAGGGGAGATGAAGAGGTCATGTCGTCAGTGCCTTTTCGGGGTTCGTCGTAAACCAAGCAATTGCTAGGTAGCGTTCCAGGGGCTTTCCGAGCACGTCAAACCGAGGTCTCACTCAGCGCAAACCGGTCGCGACTAGGGTCTGTGGAGGTGTCCGGGGAACCGGAACGCGGCGTGACGAGAGGAGCGATCTGTGTGCGAATCGGCTGGACTGGCGGAACCGGACTGGGCGTCGGAGGTGGCCGGGGTCGTCGCCTTCCGTGAGCGGCTGGGTCTCCCCGCCCTGATCGACGTGCACACCCACTTCATGCCACAGAACGTGATGGACAAGGTGTGGGCGTACTTCGACTCCGCGGGCCCGCTCGTCGGCCGCGAATGGCCCATCCGCTACCGGACCGAGGAGGAGTCGCGCGTCGAGCAGTTGCGCGCGTTCGGCGTCGGCCGCTTCACGTCCATGCTGTATCCGCACAAGCCGGACATGGGCGCGTGGCTCAACCAGTGGGCCGCGGACTTCGCCGCCCGCACCCCCGACTGCCTGCACACCGCGACGTTCTACCCGGAGGAGTCGGCGCCCGGCTACGTGGCCGCGGCCCTCGAGTCGGGTGTCCGAGTCTTCAAGTCCCACATCCAGGTCGGGGACTACGACCCGAACGATCCGCTGCTCGACCCAGTATGGGGGCTGCTCGAGGACAGCGGCACCCCGATCGTCATCCACTGCGGATCCGGCCCGGCACCCGGCCGCTACACCGGGCCCGACCGCATCGCCGCCCTGCTCGCGCGGTACCCGCGTCTGGCGCTGATCGTCGCGCACATGGGGATGCCCGAATACGTCGAGTTCCTCGATCTCGCCGACCGCTACCCGCGGGTGCAGTTGGACACGACGATGGCGTTCACCGACTTCACCGAATCGAAGGTCCCGTTCCCGCGACAGGAGGTTCCGCGCCTGCGCGATCTGGGGGACCGCATCCTCTTCGGCAGCGACTTCCCCAACATCCCGTACACCTACCTGGACGCGCTCGAGGCCGTCACCAAATTCGACCTGGGCGACGACTGGGTGCGCGCCGTCGTGCACGACAACGCCGTGCGCCTGTTCGGGATCGAGTGAGCGAGGTCAGGCCGATTCCGGCTGCATAACGCTGAACACCGCGCCCTGCGGGTCGGACAGCACCGCCATGCGCCCGACGGAGGGCATGTCGAACGGGTCGGTCAGCAGCGTCCCGCCCGCCTCGGTGGCCTGTGCGACGGTGGCGTCGGTGTCGTCGACGCAGAAGTAGACGTGCCAGTGGTTGGGCGCGTCCGGGCGTGGTGGCGGCAGGCAGCCGCCCACGCCGTCGCCGTTCACCTGCAGCACGGTGTAGTCACCCGAGCCCGGAATCGGCATCGCGGCCGAGCCCAGTCCGACGACGGCCCGGTAGAACGCCAGCGCGCTCTCCGGGCGATCGGTGACGAGTTCGTTCCAGATCAAAGTTCCGGTCTCGTTGACCAGCGTCGCGCCGATGTGGATTCGGGGCTGCCACAGGGACACCTCGGCACCCGTGGGGTCGGCGACCAGTGCCATCCTCCCGGCCTCGACGACGTCGAACGGTGGGAGGATCAGATTTCCGCCGGCCGGTTCCACCTTGGCCGCGGTCGCGTCGACGTCGTCCACGGCGAGAAAGGTGTTCCACCTGGCGGCCGCGTCGGCGGACGAACCGTGCGGCATCGGGGCGATGCCCGCGACCCGTTCGTCCCGCAGTGTCGCGACCGAATAGACCTCGTCGTCCATCATCGGCTGTTCGTCGTACGACCAGCCGAAAAGCGTTGTGTAGAAAGCCTTGGCCGCGGCTTGGTCCGGGGTTTGCAGATCCACCCAGTTGGGCGTGCCTTCCGTATAACTCGAGTGTCGAGACATCAGATGTCCTCTCATCCACCGTCGAGCACGTGGACGAGGCTATCGCAGAACGCGGAGGCGAAGAACGGAAAGGTGCAGAACAGAGATGTCCGTACCGCCCGCGTTCCCGCCGACTGCGACGACGGGAACGCGGGCGAAGAACTCAGGCCAGGTCGGTGGAGATGACCTTCGCCATGTTCCGTTCGGCCAGCGCGGTGATGGTCACGAACGGGTTGACGCCGACGTTGCCCGGGACCAGCGAGCCGTCGACGACGTACAGGCCCGGGTACTCGGGCAGACGGCCGTAGTTGTCGGTCGCCTGGTTCAGCACGCAGCCGCCCAGCGGGTGGTACGTGAAATCGTCGCCCCAGGTCTTGTACACCCCGAACAGGTCCGTCCGGTAGATCGTGCCTTCCTTCGCGTTGATCTTGTCGAAGACCTTCTTGGCCATCGTGATACCGGGCTGGTTCTGCGCCACGGTCCAGGAGAGGTCGACCTTGCCGGTGCCCGAATTGAACTGGAACCGTGCGCGGTTCGGGTTCTTCGTGATGGCCAGGTAGATGCTGGCGTACGTTTCGAGACCCGCGGGGAGCGGGGCGATCTCGGCGAAGACCGGCGCGGTCGGGTCCGCCCAGTTGTCGATGCCCATCGTCGGGATCGTGGCCTGCTGGGAGCCGGTCGCGTCCCACATGTGGTTCGCGCGACCGAGCATGATGTTGCCGTTGTTGCCCCAGCCCTCGCCGACCTGCGACGGGAGGTTGGGCAGGTGGCCCTGCGCCTTCATCGCGACGAGCAGCTTGCTGGTGCCGACGCTGCCGGCGGCGAAGAAGACACGGTCCGCGGTGACGACCTTGGTGGCGACGATGTTGCCCTGCTCGTCGATCTGTTCCATCGTCACGCTGTAGCCGCCGCCGGAGGCCGGCGCGACCTTGGTGACACGGTGGAGGGTGGTGATCGTGAGCTTGCCGGTGGCCGCGGCCTGCGCCAGGTAGGTCTTGTCGAGCGACTTCTTGCCGGCGTTGTTGCCGTAGATGACCTCGCCGCCGAGGGAGGACTTCGTGACCTGCCCCGCGGCCTCCTTCTTCATGTAGTCGAAGTCGTAGACGTTCGGAACGAAAGTCGTTGTGAAACCGGACCGTTGAGCGGTCTTGCGGCCGGTGCGGGCGAACTGGTACCACGGCGTCGACTCGAACCAGGCCTGGTCGATGTTGTTGACACCGAGGCCCGCGTTGGCGCGCGGGAAGAACGTGTTGTACATCTCGTTCGAGTCGACCGACGGCAGGATCTCCTCGAAGTAGGTGCGCTTCGGGGTGACCGCCATGCCGCCGTTGACGAGCGAACCGCCGCCGACGCCGCGACCCTGGTAGACCTTGATGCCGGAGAACCGCTCGGAGTCGAGCACGCCGACGTACCGGTCGATGCTCTTGTTGATGCCGAAGCCCATGAAGTTGCTGACGGGCTGATCGGTGGTGGTGGACAACCACGTCGAGCGCTTGTCGGGATTGAGCATCCCGCAGAAGATCTTGCCGTCGGCCCCGGGGGTGTCCCAGCTTCGGCCCATCTCGACGATCTGGGTGGGGATCCCGGCCTGGGTGAGTCGGAGGGCCGCGACGGCACCGCCGTACCCGCTGCCGATCACGAGAGCCGGCACGCGGTCGCCGTCGGCGAGGGCGCGGCGGGGGGTTGCGGAGGCGACCGTGGACATCGACGAGAGCATGAGCGCTCCAGCCGCAAGTCCCGTTCCCGCAAGGAATCTGCGGCGGGAGACACTTCCGATCCCCTGAGTCGCAGTTCGTCTGTTCGCCCGGCTATCGGTCATGGAACTCCTCTGTCGGCGGTTTGGTAGGCGGCCTGCTTCGCAGCAGGCTGCCAGGGTTTATACCGCCGACAGAGGAGGTTACGAGGCGGTACCGGAAAATTGGTGCATTCCGGTACCGGTCAACGCAACTTCAGGCTGCCGCCGTCCGCCATGAGGGTCTGGCCGGTCATGTACTTGGAGTCGTCGCTCGCGAGGAACAACGCCACCGGGGCGATATCGGTCTCGGGATCGCCGATCCGCTGCAGCGGCACCTTCGCGACGGTCGCGGCCGCACGCTCGGGAAACGCCTTCTGCCACGCCACGACGCCCTCGGTCGCCGCGAACGGGCAGAGCACGTTGACCCGGATGCCGTCCGCCGCCCATTCGTTGGCGGCCACCCGGCTGACGCCGCGGATGGCCTCCTTGGCGGCCGCGTACGACGTCTGCGTCGGCATGCCCTCGAGCCCGGAACTGGATCCGAAGTTGACGATCGAACCCTTCGATTCCTTCAACTGCGGGTAGCACGCCTGCATCAGGTGCACGGTCGGATAGAAGCCGGTACCGAACGAGATGTCGAACATCTCCTGCGTGTGTTCCAGCAGGGACGCCTGCCGGGACGCGTGCGCATTGTTCACCAGCACGTCGATCCGGCCCCACGCCTCGACGGCGGTGTCGCGGATCTTCGCTGCCGAATCCTTCTGCAAGATATCGACGTTGAGGAACTTCGCCGCACCGCCGGCATCCGTGATCTCTCGTTCGAGTTCTCGACCCTGTCCTTCGTCTATATCGACGAACAGCACCTTCGCGCCCTCGCGTGAGAACACCCGGGTGATCGCGCGGCCGATGCCGCCGGCGCCACCGGTGACGATCGCGACCTTTCCTGCCAGCCTCATGCCGGAGTCCCGTTCCCGGCTCAGACTTCGGCGGGAGCGTCGGTGGCCAGCGCGATCTTCTCGAGACCGGCGACGCTGTATGCGGCGTAGGTCTCGTAGGGTCCGCGACCCGAGAAGTACGGCGTCAGCTGACCGGCCAGCTCCTCGAGCGAGAACTCGGAACCCGCAGCATCGAAACGGTTCTCGACCTGCGGCGCCGCCATCAGCGCGACCATCTTGCCGTAGACGACGAACACCTGGCCGTTGATCTCGTCCGACGCGGGCGAGGCGAGGTAGCTGACCAGAGTGGCGACGCGCTCGGGCGCCAGCGGGTCGAGGCCCTGTGCGCCGGTGTTGTTCTCGGTGCCGAACGCGTCGGCGGTCATTGCCGTCCGGGCGCGGGGGCAGATCGCGTTGGCGCGCACGCCGTAGCGGGAGAGTCCGGCCGCGGTCGACAGCGTCAGCGCGGTGATACCGGCCTTGGCGGCCGAGTAGTTCGGCTGTCCGGCGGAGCCGAACAGGAAGGCCTCGGAGGACGTGTTGACGACGCGACCGAAGATCGGGCCGCCGGCGTCCTTGCTGGCCTGGCGCCAGTGCACCGCCGCCGCGTGCGACGTCGCGGCGTGGCCCTTGAGGTGGACGCGGATCACGTCGTCCCAGTCGGACTCCGACAGGTTGAAGATCATCTTGTCCCGCAGGATGCCGGCGTTGTTGACCAGGATGTCCATCGATCCGAAGTTCGAGACCGCCTCCTGGACCATCCGCTCGCCGAGCGACCAATCCGAGACGTCACCCGTGATCGCGAGCGCCTGGCCGCCGGCGGCCTTGATCTCGTCGACGACGTCGTGCGCGGCCGCGCCCATGTCGTTGACGACGACCGCCGCCCCGGCCTCGGCGAGTGCGAGCGCCTCGGCGCGACCGAGTCCCGCTCCCGCGCCGGTGACGATGGCCGTGCGACCGGCCAAGCTCAGGGATTCCACCATGTCAGGCTCCTTACCTTACGTGCGATGCACTCCAAACTAGTATTCATTCTAGTTTCGGCACAAGGGCTGTGGGGATTTCGGGCACCGTGCGTCTCGTCGATCGCCCGCACGCGATGCGGTGCGCCCTCTCTGGCGTGGGAAATCCCGAAATCTGTTCGGCGGGCTATTGATCGTGGTATCGGAATATGTTCTACTCACCTAGTTGTGATCTCAGGCACACGGGGGGCGGGTTTGTGGTAGAACGCACTGTTGCTCGGTGTGCGATTCACCTGAAGGGTCAGCCATGACACTGAATCTCGCCGATCTGACCGAAGCCGTGATCGATGCCGTTCCGGACAAGATCGCGCTCGTCTGCGGATCGGAGTCGCGCACGTTCGCCGAGTTCGACGCCGGCGCCAACCGCATCGCCCATCACCTCGCGGCCCAGGGGGTGCAGCCGGGCGATCACGTCGGTCTGCACGCCCGCAACAGCATCGAGTTCGTCGAATCGCTGCTGGGCTGCCTCAAGGTTCGCGCCGTCCCGGTCAACGTCAACTTCCGCTATGTCGGTGCCGAGCTCGTCTACCTGTACAACGACGCGCATCTCAAGGCCGTGATCGCCGACGGCGAGTTCAGCGACGTCATCGCCGAGGTGCTGCCCAAGTGCCCCGATCTGCGGCACATCGTGCTCGTCGGCGAGCCGGCCGGACCGGCCCTCGCGGAAGCGGCTGCCGCCGCGGACGTTTCGCTCGCCGACTACCGGCAGGCGGTCGCCGAGCAGTCGCCCGAACGGGACTTCGCGGAGCGCAGCGCCGACGACCTGTACATCATCTACACGGGTGGCACCACCGGCATGCCCAAGGGCGTGATGTGGCGGCACGAGGACTTCTACCACGCCGCACTCGCCGGCGGCGCCATCATGGGCGGCGATCCGATCCTCTCGCCCGCCGAACTCGGTGCTGCTGCGGCCGCGAACCAGTTCGCCATGACCTACCTGGTCACCGCACCGCTGATGCACGGCGCGGCGTCGTACTCGCTGTTCACCTGCATGTTCATGGGTTCCAAGCAGGTCCTGATGCCCAGGTACGACGCGGTGGCCGCGCTCGAACTGGTCGACCAGCACAAGATCAACACCGTGATGGTGGTGGGCGACGCGATCGCCCGCCCGCTCGCAGACGCGATCGAGGAGCACGGTGAGCGCTTCGACCTGAGCACGCTGTGGATCATCGGTTCCGGCGGCGCGTTGTGGTCGGCGAGTGTCCGCGAGAAGCTCAACAAGCTCCTGCCGAACGTCTACCTCCGCGACGCCTTCGGCTCGTCGGAGTCCGGCAACGACGGCGAACTCAAGAAGGACGAGGACGGCCAGCTGCGGATGCCGCCGTCGCCGAAGGCACGCGTGGTCGACACCGACTTCTCGACGATCGAGCCCGGCTCGGAGACCGTCGGCTACCTGGCCCGCGCCGGACACGTTCCGCTCGGCTACTTCGGCGATCCGGAAAAGAGCGCCGCGACGTTCCCTGTCGTCGACGGCGTGCGGCTGTCGGTGCTCGGCGACCTCGCACGCGTCGAAGCCGACGGCACCATCGTCGTCCTCGGCCGTGGATCGTCGTGCATCAACACCGGCGGCGAGAAGGTGTACGCCGAGGAGGTCGAGGAGGCACTCAAGAGCCACCCCGACGTGCTCGACGCGCTCGTCGCCGGAATCCCGGACCCCACGTACGGGCAGCGGGTGTCGGCCGTCATCTCGGCCCGCGACGGCATCGACGATCTCGACGAGAACGAGGTGATCGCGCACTGCCGGACCCAGATCGCCGGCTACAAGGTGCCGCGCACCGTCGTCGTCGTTTCCGAGGTCGTCCGGTCGCCTGCAGGCAAGGCCGACTACCGCTGGGCCAAGGCGACTCTCGAAGCCGCCGACTGATCCGGTCGTGACCGAACGGCCTGCCCCTCGAAGGAGGGGCAGGCCGTTCGACGTTTCGTGGGTCGGTCAGCTGCCGGCGCGAGCGAGCAGCTCACGGGCCTCGGCGCGGCCGTCGAGCACGCGCGAGGTGCGCCGCTGGATCTTCCACTCGCCGTCGCTCTTCGCGAGCTCGAAGCGGTTGGCGGTCACGCGCCAGACGCGGAACGAATCCTCGTTCTCGTTGCGGCGCAGCAGCTGCGAATGGCAGGTCGCGATCGCCGTGTCGCCCTTGACCACGATGTTGACCGGGTCGAGCAGGTGGCCGCAGCCGCCGTTGATGTAGTCCTGGTGCGGGCGGGTGCGCACCATCTCCATGATCTCGGCGCGACCGTCCATGAGGCGCATGTCGACGTCGTACACCGCGTCCTCGGCCCACAGGGCGCCGACCTTCTCGGCCTCGCCGGCGTCGACGGCCGGGCCGTACGCGGTGATGAGCTCCTGGATCGCGAGCTTGTCCTCGAGCAGCTGAACCCGCTCGACGAGGGACTGGACGAGTGCGGCGGTATCGGTCGCGATGTCGGTCATCGGATCTCCTTCGGTGTTGTCCCGCTGGGATGTTCTCGTGGGGGAGTGGCGGTCAGGCCTGGGCGGGCTCGAACTCGAGACCGAGTTCGGTGCCCAGTGCGTGCAGGGCCGCGAGCTGATCGCAGTAGTGCGCGGCCCCCGTCGCGGCGATCGACGCGCTGGCGATGGTGGCGCCTGCGGCCCGACGGCGTTCGAGGGCGCGCACGGTGCGGTCGCGGTCGCCGAGCGGATCGAGGGGAGCGCCGGCGTCGAGCACGATCTCGAAGCCGGCCGGGACCCCGACCTTGCCGAGCATCGCGGCCAGCTCGTCGACGCCCAGCCCGAACGGCACCCAGCCGTCGCCGTGCTCGACGGCCCGGCGCAGGGAGCGCATCGTGCGGCCGCCGACCCACAGGGGGACGCGGTCCTGGACGGCGTGCGGCTCGACGAGCAGGTCGTGGAATTCGTAATAGGTCCCGGCGTACTCCGGCAGGCTCCGGGACAGCGCGGCACGGAGCGCCGCGAGGGCGTCGTCGGCGCGGGCGCCGCGGTCCTCGAACGGCGCGTCCAGGAGTTCGAACTCCTCCCGCAGCGTCCCGACGCCCAGGCCGAGGACCAGTCGTCCGCCACTGACGGCGTCGAGGGTGCCGTAGCGCTTGGCGATCTCGAGCGGGTGGTGGTAGCCCAGGACGAGGACCTGGGTGGCCAGGCGGATCCGGGTGGTGCGGGCGGCGAGGTAACCGAACGTCGCGAGCGGATCCCAGTAGGTTCCGCCCCGGGCGCGTGCCACCTCGATCGGCACGGCGACATGCTCGCTGCAGGTCAGGTGGTGGAATCCGAGCCGGTCGGCGGCCTCGGCGACCTGGGCCAGTTCGGTGATGCCGGCATCGCGTTCCCACTCCGAGTGGGCGTCGGGGTGCAGCACCACGACGGGGGAGACGATTCCGATGTGCATCCCTACGGCTCCGTTGCTGGATGGTCAGGTCAGCTTCGTTCTACTCCGCCGCTGCGGTGGCCGCTGCGGCTTTTCCGGTCACCGGGAGTTTTGTCGGGCCCGCCGCCGCCGACCGTGCGAGGTGATGGCGGTCACGTCATGATGGCGATGTCCGATTCGGACAAACAATCGGCAGGGAATCTGTCCCGCCCAGCGGGACCCACCTGCTAGCCTGTCAGAATTGATTTCAGTTTTGGATCGTTTCGCCCCTCTGACCAGGGGCGTGGATGTTGCTTGGAGGTGTCTATGACAGTCGTCGATTCCGGTGAGGCGGCCGCTGCGCAGGCCCCGCGCCGTGAACTGCCGCCGTCCATGGTCGAACGGATGACCCTGATTCTCGACGCTTTCGATGGCCGCGCTGCGCGGCTGACCCTCGAGGAGGTGGCCTGCCGTACCCAGCTGCCCCGCTCGACGGTGCACCGCATCCTCGACCAGCTCGTGCGCCTGAACTGGGTGGAGCACGCGTCGTTCGGTTACTGCCTCGGTCGCCGCGCGCTCGGGCTCGGCGGCGGCGACGGCGGCCACAGTGAAATCCGTGCTGCCGCAGCGCCATTGCTACACGAACTGCACATGCAGACCGGCATGGTCGTCCACCTGGCGGTCCTCGACGGGAGCGAGAGCGTCTACCTCGACAAGGTGGGTGGGCGTTTCGCGTCGACTCTGCCGTCGCGGGTCGGCGGTCGCGGCCCGGCGTACTCGACGGCCGGTGGCAAGTCGATGCTGGCGTGGCTGGATCCCGAACGCGTCGACAGCCTCTACGAGGAGCGGCTCAGCCGCTGCACCGATCGCACCATCACCGACATCCCGACGCTGCACCAGGAACTCAACCGGATCCGGCAGCGTCGGGGCCTCGCGTTCGAACGGGGCGAGTCGGTGCGCGGCGTCGCGTGCGTCGGTGTCGCGGTCCGCGGCCACGACGGTCCGGTGGCCGGCATCTCGCTGTGCGGCGACGCCCGCACCGCCCAGCTCGAGCGCGTCGCGCCGCTCGTCGTCGACGCAGCCCGCGAGGTCTCGCGCACCCTGTACCCGGAACTCGGCGCGCCGCGTCGTGGCCGACGCACGCCGACCACGCCCGCGGACACCTGGTCAGCTGACGCCATGGACCGACTGCTGTCCATCCAGAGCGGGCAGTGGATCTGATCGGGATCCGACCGGGAATCCGACCGGGAATCCGACCGAGGATCCGACCGGCGATCTGACACCGGACACCACGAACGGGAACCCGAGGCGCACTCCGGAATCGGAGCACGGCCTCGGGTTCTCGTTCGGTCCTCGGGGATCAGGCGGTCGCGCCCGCCGGGGTCAGCACCGGAGCCTGGATGCCGAACTTGCCGCGGAAGAACACCATCGGGCGCTCCTCGCACACGGTGTCGAGTTCGAGAACCCGGCCGATGATGACGTCGTGGTCGCCGGCGACGTGAACGTCGTGGACCTCCGCGTGGACGCGCATCAGGACACCCGGCAGCGCCGGGGTGTTCCAGCGGGACAGCTCCCAGTCCAGCTCCTCGTATTTGCGGCCCTTGCTGGAGCCGAAGCGCGAGCACAGGTCGGACTGTTCCTCGTGCAGCACGTTGACGCAGAATCGGCCGGTCTCCCGGATCCGGGGCCAGGCGCGCCCGCGATGGTCGGCGCAGATCAGGATCAGCGGGGGCTCGAGCGACACCGACGCGAACGACTGGCAGGCGAATCCGACCGGCCCCTCGTCGTCCAGGCCGGTCACCACGGTCACGCCGGTCGCGAACTGGCTCATCACGCGGCGCATCTCGTCGGGCGTCGGCGCGCCGGCTCCCGCCGTGCTCCGGTGTGCAATCGTCTCAGCGGTCATGGGCACCTCCTGCTCGTGGAACGGATGATCGACACAGTCGTGGAACGAACGACCGGCATGCGAAAGTCGGAGCTGCCGAAGTCGATGTTTGCGAGCGTATGGCGGTGCCTTCCCCGCGCTGAACTGCTGTCTCGATCAGCGGAACGACCCCTGGCGCGGACGATCGATCCGCCCCGCGGTCTCGCTGATCGGGATGCCACATGGCCGCGATCGGCACGGGCTGGCAGCCTTCGCCCGGATGGGCTGTGACCCGCACGACATCTTGGACAAACAGAGGCGACGATGACTACTGAGCTGACCTACGAGGGAACTCTGAGGGAACTGCACACCGATCAGGGTGTGCTCCGGTACCACGAGGCCGGCGAGGGTCCGCCGCTGCTGCTGCTGCACGGCTCCGGCCCGGGCGTCACGGGCTGGCGCAACTACCGTGGCGTGCTCGCGGACTTCGCCGAGCACTTCCACTGCTACGTGCTCGAGTTCCCCGGCTTCGGTGTCTCCGACCCGTGCGACGGCCACCCGATGGTCGAGGCGGTCAACGCGGTGCCGGTCTTCCTCGAGGGGCTGGGCCTGGGTCCGGTCGACATCATCGGCAACTCGATGGGCGGTGTCGTCGGCGCCCGCATCGCTATCGCGCGCCCCGAACTCGTCAACAAGTTCGTCTCGATCGGTGGCATGGGCAAGAACATCCTCTCGTCCAACCCGGGCGAGGGCATCAAGCTCCTCATGGAGTTCACCGACAACCCGACCCGAGAGAGCCTCGTCCGCTGGCTGCACTCGATGGTCTACAACCCCGCCGTGGTGACCGAGCAGCTCATCGAGGAGCGCTGGGCCCTCGCGACCGAGCCCAAGACCCTCGAGATCGCCCGCCGCATGTACAGCAGCAAGGCCTTCGCCGCGATGGCCGCGGCCAACGCGCAGGCCGACGGCACTCCGTACTGGGCTCAGTTCGGCAAGATCAAGGCCCCCACGCTGCTCACCTGGGGCCGCGACGACCGGGTCAGCCCCGTCGACCTCGGCCTGCTGCCGATGCGCGACATCCCCAACGCCGAGTTCCACGTGTTCCCGAACTGCGGCCACTGGACCATGATCGAGGCCCGCGACGCCTGGGTCGCGTCCGTGCTCTCCTTCCTTCTGCGCGACCGTAAGTGAGCTGACTGATCACCATGGCTGAGAATCAGAACTTCGACACCGTCGTCGACTTCCTCGTCGTCGGCAGCGGCGGCGGCGGTATGGCCGCCGGCATCACCGCCGCGGACCGCGGCATGTCCGCCCTGATCATCGACAAGGGCAAGACCTACGGCGGCTCCACCGCGATCTCCGGCGGCGGCATCTGGATCCCCAACGCTCCGGTGCTCGTCCGCAAGGGCGCCGGCGATTCGAGGGAGTCGGTGCGCCGGTACCTCGACGTCGTCACCGAGGGCAAGGTGTCCGACGAGCGTCTCGACGCCTACGTCGACAACGGCCCGCCGATGATGGAACTGCTCGAGCGCAGCCCTCACATCGAGTTCTACTGGGTCAAGGGCTACGCCGACTACCACCCCGAGGAAGAGGGCGGACGCCCCCTCGGACGCACCGTCGAGTGCACCCCGTTCGACACCCGCAAGCTGGGTGAGGACGAGAAGTACCAGCGCCCCAACAGCCTCAAGGGCCCGCTCGGCCTGTGGGTCACGTCGAAGGACTACCACGACCTGGCGATGGTCAAGCGGACCTGGCAGGGACGCCGGGCGTCGCTCGTCGCGGCGTGGCGCGTGTCGTCGAACGTGATCCGTCGTCGCCACATGTCCACCGGTGGTCGCGCGCTCGTCGCGCGGATGCGCATGGCGCTCAAGGACGCCGGCGTTCCGCTGTGGCTGCAGACGTCGATGAAGGACCTCATCGTCGACGACAAGGGTGCCGTCATCGGCATCACGGCGGAGCGCGAAGGCAAGACCGTGCGCATCGGTGCCCGCAAGGGTGTCCTGCTCGCGACCGGCGGCTTCGACCACAACAAGCAGATGCGTGCGCAGTACCTGCCCGAGAACGGCGTGGAGAACTACAGCGCCGGTGCGCGCGAGAACGTCGGCGACGGCATCGTCGCGGGCCAGAAGCTCGGCGCCGCGGTGGACCTCATGGACGACGCCTGGTGGATGCCGTCCGTCATGCACCCGATGGGTGCGGTCATCCCGCTGGTGTCCGAGCGTTCGATCCCGCCGTCGGTGATCGTGAACAAGGACGGCAAGCGTTTCACCAACGAGTCGGCTCCGTACGTGAACTTCGTGCACGACCAGCTCGACGGCGGCCACGTCCCGGCCTACTTCATCATGGACAGCAAGGCCCGCTCGCGGTACCCGTTCGCGCAGGTGTTGCCGGGTGCGCCGTTCCCGCAGGGCTTCTACGACAAGGGCATCGTCCACAAGGCGAACTCGCTGAGCGAGCTGGCCGAGAAGATCGGTGTCCCGCCGCAGAACCTGCTCGAGACCGTCGACCGGTTCAACGGCTACGCCCGCACCGGCAAGGACGAGGAGTTCGGTCGCGGCGACAGCGTGTACGACCAGTACTACGGCGACCCGACGATGAAGAACCCGGCCATGGACGAGATCGTCAAGGGCCCGTTCTACGCCATCCGTGTCGAGGCCGGCGACCTGGGCACCAAGGGTGGTCTCGTCACCGACGCCGAGGCACGCGTGCTGCGTGAGGACGGCGGCGTCATCGAGGGTCTGTACGCGACCGGCAACACGTCGGCGTCCGTGATGGCCAACGAATACGCCGGAGCCGGCGCTACGATCGGCCCGTCGATGGTCTTCGGCTACGTGGCCGCGAACCACGTCGCCGACACGGCCTCGGACCGTCTGTCGGGTTCGAACGCGAAGTAGTCCGGAAAGGTTCCCGAGTGCTCACTCAGCGGGACTGGGAAACAGGCTCTGACGTGGCCGAATCCCAGTCCCGCTGAGCGGGAGGGGTTTTGTTCTCCCGGCCGAATTCCTGGGACCGTTCCACACACACGATCAGCGCGATCGAAGAGCGTTGGTCCCCACTCGCACCAGGAGGGCGCGATGCTCGATCGGCTGTCGCTGACGATGCGCTGCTCCGGTGCCCACCCAGCTTCCTCGCGCATGCCGCGCGCATGCCAAGCGTCACGGCGCACCCGAACCGAGATTCTCGTCGAGGCCGGTCGCCCGAGCTTGTCGGAGGACAGGAAAGACCAAGTGCTCTAGAGCGCAATCGGTCTGGCCGCTAAGAATTGATCCGCGTCGCCGTGGGATCGCAGAGAGAGAGCTGATAGCAATGGGTCAGGTTTTGGACAACATCATGCAGTTCGCGGACGAGATCCGCGAGGGTGGCATCGAGGGCGAGAAGCTGATGCGTCTGTCGGACGGCAACGCCAAGCGTGTCCGCGACGCCGGCGTCATCCGGATGCTGCAGCCGAAGGAGTTCGGCGGCCTCGAGTCGCACCCGCGTGAGTTCGCCGAGACGGCGATGGCCCTCGGTGCCGTCGACGGCTCGACCGGCTGGGTCTCCGGCATCGTCGGCGTGCACCCGTGGGAGATGGCCTTCTTCGATCCCAAGGCGCAGCAGGAGGTCTGGGGCGAGGACGTCGACACCTGGATCGCGTCGCCGTACGCCCCCATGGGTGTCGCGGTGCCGGTCGACGGCGGCTACATCCTGAACGGCCGCTGGTCCTTCTCCACCGGCAACGACCACTGCGAGTGGGTCATGATCGGTGCGCTCGTCGGTGACCAGAAGGGTGTCCCGACCGGCAAGATCCTGCACGTGCTGGTCCCGAAGGCGGACTACACCGTCGACCACGACAGCTGGAACGTCGTCGGCCTGCGCGGCACCGGCTCCAAGGACTTCACGGTCAAGGACGCCTTCGTCCCCGAGTACCGCACGATCGACTCCGAGATCGTCCTCAGCGGCAACGGTGCCAAGCACGCCGGCCGCGACGAGACGCTGTACAAGTTCCCGTTCTCCTGCATCTTCCCGCTCGGTATCTCCTCGTCGCTGATCGGCATGTGCCAGGGCGGTCTCGCGCTGTACATCGCCGCGCAGAAGGAGCGCGTCGCGGTCACCGGCGTCCCGATCAAGGAGGACCCGTACGTCCTCTACGCCATCGGTCAGGCCGCCGACGAGATCAACGCTGCGAAGGTGTCGATCCTCGAGACCGTCGACCGCTTCTGGGACAAGACCGAGAAGGGCCAGGAGGTCACCTTCGAGGAGCGCGCCGTCGGTCGCCGCACCCAGACCAACGCCGCGTGGCGCGCCGTGAGCGCCCTCGACGAGATCTTCGCTCGCGCCGGTGGCGGTGCCATGAAGGTCACCCTCCCGCTGCAGCGCTTCTGGCGTGACGCGCACGTCGGCCTCACCCACGCGATCCACGTGCCCGGGTCGATCAACCACGCATCGGCGCTGACCCAGCTCGGTGGTGAGCCGCAGGGCATCCACCGTTCGATGATCTAGTTCGAACCCAACTGAATTCCTCACTCAGGGACGGATTGATATGACGGACATTCGGGGTCTCGGTTACCTCAGAATTCAGACCCAGGACATCGCGCGCTGGCGTGAGCTCGTCGTCGACGGCCTCGGAATGGCCATCGGCTCGGGTCCCGAGCCGGACGGCCTCTACCTGCGCCTCGACGAGCGGCGTGCGCGCCTGATCGTCCTGCCGGGCGAGTCCGACAAGGCCCTGGCGGTGGGCTGGGAGGTGCGTGACCAGTTCGCACTGCAGCGCGTCCGCGAGGCCGTGGAGAAGGCCGGCATCGCTGTCGAGGAGCTCTCCCTCGAAGAGGCCGACTACCGCGACGCCGAGAAGGTCATCGCGTTCGACGACCCCGCCGGCACCCGCGTCGAGGTCTTCTTCGGCCCGGTGCTCGACCACAGCCCGGTCGTGACGCCGCACGGTGGCCAGTGGGTCACCGGCCCGCAGGGCCTCGGTCACGTCGTGCTGCCGACGCCGAAGTTCGCGGAGTCCTACGCCTTCTACACGGAGGTGCTCGGCTTCCTCCCGCGTGGCGCCATCCGGCTGCAGGACGGCGTCTCGCGCGTCCGGTTCCTCGGCGTCAACCAGCGTCACCACAGCCTCGCGCTGTGCCCGGCGCCGCCGACCGACGAGCCCGGCCTGGTCCACCTCATGACCGAGGTGTCCACGCTCGACGCCGTCGGCCAGGCACTGGACCGTGTCGCCAAGCTCGGCTTCACGATCTCCTCGACCCTGGGCCGCCACACGAACGACAAGATGGTGTCGTTCTACGTGCGTGCACCCGGAGGCTGGGACCTCGAGTTCGGCACCGAGGGCATGCTGGTCGACGAGACCTTCTACACCGCCGAGGAGATCACGGCGGACAGCTACTGGGGCCACGACTGGTCGGCCTCGGAGCCGCTGAAGGCGTTCATCCCCAAGGCATGATCGTCCGGTCGTGACGACGGGAAGGGCCCCGCACGGATTCGTCCGTGCGGGGCCCTTCCCGTGTCGGTGCCGACCTCTCGCCGAACCTGGGTCAGGCGGGGAGGTCGAGCGAACGCGCGAGCGTCGGCCACGCCTTCGGCAGCCGGTCCCGCCAGTACGACCATCCGTGGATGCCGATCGGCTCGTACTCGACGGTGGCGGGAATCTTCAGCTGCTCGAGGCGGGAGTCGAGAAGCCGGGTGCAGCCGTTCGCCGCGACCTCCATGGGGCCACCGATGAACACCCGGTCGAACCAGTCGGATGCAGCGGGATCCTCGTACTGGCCCGGCACGCCCGACCCCACCGAGATGTAGATGTCCATGCCGCGCAGTGCCTCGGCGTTGCGCACAGTGTCGTGAGCCTCCCACTCGGGTCCGCCGACCTCGCCCCACAGGTTCGCGATGTCGCCGCCGCGCGACGACACGGTCGACTGCACCGTGAGCCGACCGAGGTCGTCGGTGGTCGAGTAGCAGCCGCTGAACACCACGATGCCGCGGTACATCCCGGGGTTCCGGTGCGCGAGCATCATCGCGCCCTGCGAGCCCATCGAGATCCCGAGCAGTGACTTGACGCCGTTCGTGTTCAGTCGGGCGTCGAGCAGCGGCGGCAGTTCCTGGGTGATGAAGGTTTCCCACTTGTGCAGTCCGACGCCCGGGTCGGTCCGGTCCCAGTCGGTGTACAGCCCGGAAACACCGCCGTTGATCAGGACGACGTTCGCGTTCTTGTCCGCGAAGAATTCCGCAGCGCCACCGTTGGTGAGCCACCCGCTGGTGTCCTCGCCGGCGTCGACGCCCTCGAGAGCGTAGATCGACGGGCGCGGCACCGAATTGTCCTTCGGGAGAAGCACCTCCACCCCGACCTCGCGGTGCAGCGCCGGCGAGGCGACGGTGAAGCGCACCAGCTGATCGGTCTTGTGCACCTCGCCGGTGATGGCTGCGGTCGTGATGTCGTCGCGCAGCGGCGGCAGCGGCGGATGCTCGTTCTGGAGCGGCCCCGGGATCACCGACCCGGCGGTCACGCTGCCGTTGTCGGAGCTTGCGGCCGCGCTGCCGCTCGAGCCGTTGGCGCTCCCGGTGCTGCCGGCGCTCCCGGTGCTTCCCGGAGCCGCGAGCGCCTCCCCGGCAAGCGGCAGTGCCACCAGTGCCGCGAGCGACGCGCCGAGCAACCCCCGTTGCACCCGGCGTCGCGCCACGCGTTTCGGATCTGAACCCCACATGGAGAAAATCCCCCCTACAGTCTTGTTTCCAGCGATCCGACGGTACCCCGGCCCTCCGACGGGTGTTCCCGAGTCGCCGGAATCGTGGGCCGGGCGGGACTACACTGCGGCGGCATGGCGGACGTCCGCGTGGGCATCTCCGGGTGGGTGTACCCGGGGTGGCGCGGCGGGTTCTATCCGGCAGGTCTCGTCCACCGCGAGGAACTGCGGTACGCCGCCGAGCATCTGACATCGATCGAGATCAACGGGTCCTTCTACGCGCTGCAGAAGCCGTCGAGCTTCGTGAAGTGGCGCGACGAGACACCCGACGGATTCGTGTTCGCGGTCAAGGGCGGCCGGTACATCACCCACGTGCGCAGGCTCCTGGACGTCGAGGTCCCGCTCGCGAACTTCTTCGCGTCCGGTGTGCTCGGCCTGCGCGACAAGCTCGGTCCGATCCTGTGGCAGCTGCCGCCGAACATGCAGTTCGACGCGGACCGCCTCGACGCCTTCCTGGCGCGGCTGCCACGGACCACCACCGCCGCGTGCACGCTCGCGGAGCACCGCGACGACAAGCTGTCCGACGACCGTGTCCTCGCCGTCACGGACGCCGAGCGTCCGATCCGGCACGCACTCGAGGTGCGGCATCCGAGTTTCGCGGTGCCCGAGGTCGTCTCGATCGCGCGCGAGCACGGTGTCGCGCTCGTGCTGGCCGACACCGCGGGCCGGTATCCGCGCATCGACGAGAACACGACGGATTTCGCGTACGCCCGCCTGCACGGTGACGCCGAGTTGTACGCGAGCGGCTACACCGACGAGGCCCTCGACCGGTGGGCCGCGACGGTGCGCACCTGGATCGACGACGGGCTGGACGCCTTCGTGTACTTCGACAACGACATGAAGGGCTACGCGCCGTTCGACGCGATGGGGTTGCTGGATCGCCTTCGCTGAACGACGTCTCGCTCAGGCCTGCGCGCGAACCTTCTCGATCGCTCGCGTGAAGAGGTCGTCGAACTCGGCGCGAAACTCCTTGCCGTGGTACGCCAGCACCATCACGGTGTAGCCGCGGACCGCCGCGTACCCCAGCAGGATCTCGTCGTCGGTCCACTTCGGGTTGTCGGGGTCGGTGACCTCGGACAGGATGACGGCGTCCTCCGACGCGAGCGCCTGGGGGAGGTCGAGTCGCTCGGTGCGTACCGTCCGGGCGGACGCGCCGGGGTCGTCGTAGGTGACGGTGTACGTCGAGCAGGATCCGGTGTGCGCGTCCGCGACCCGGGTGATGTTCATGCCCGTCTCGCTGACCAGAACGATGTAGCCGCGTTCCTCGCCGAGCAGCACGCCGGCCGCGGAGCCGTTCTCGATCAGGCGGATTCGGGCCTCGTCGGCGTAGCTGTTCTGCCCGTCGCACTCCGGTGGTTCGAACGTCGCCGTCGTGTCCAGTCCGTCGCCGGTGCTGGGCGCGTCGAGTTTGAGGCTGAGGACCATCTGGTCCTCGCGGTCGAGTCGTTCGACCACGGCTCCCGGCGGAAGCTCCGAGGCGTCGGGCAGCAGGCTGGCGCGTGCGACAGCCGGATCGGCGATGGTGTCCGTGACCGTGGTGGTCCCGCACGCCGCAGCACCCAGAAGTCCGGCAGCCGCCAGGGCGGCGGCCCAATTCCTCGACATGCGTGTTCCTCCCCGTTGCGGCAGGCCCCCCGCCAGCCTGCCGCAACCGTATCGGACAATTCGGTCGGACGAAGCGCCCTACGCCGTGTCGGTCCGCAGCCGGGTCAGGCGCATCGAGGCGATCCGCCAGCCGTCGCCGGACTTGCGGTACTCCTCGACGTAGTGGCCGTAGCCGTGCAGGGCGCCGAGTCCGGGCGCGGAGCCCTCCGGCCACCACAGCTTGTCCTCCATCGCCCACACGCCGGTCGCGGTGGTGGGGGAGGTGAGGGTGATCTCGGGCATGTGGCCGTGGTGGACGGTGGAGACGTTCTCGATGCTCGCCCGCAGGAAGGGCATGTACTCCGACACCGAATTCGTCACGCCGCCACCGGTCTCCGTCATGTCGATCGCGACGTCGTCGGTGAAGACGGCGGCCAGTCCGTCCCAGTCCTTGGTGTCCATGAGCCGGAAGTAGCGGGCCTTGAGCGCCTTGATCGCCTCGACGTCCGCCGCGGCCGTACGCGGGTTCACCGGCGACGCTCCGCCGTTCCAGTGCCCGGGACCGGCACCGAGCACCTCGATCTCGCCCTGGGTGCCGCGCATGTGCTTGGTGCGGTGGCTCATCCGCCACGTGCCGTCGGTGAGTCGCCACTCGTCGTGGTAGTCGCCGAGCGTGGAGAAACTCAGGCCCTGCCGGTCGCCTACGCCGAGGTGCAGATCGGACACGTAGGTCCGGCTGGTGGCGGTGCCCGCCTCGAGGTCGACGTCGATCAGCATGTTGCCCAGCAGGTGCTGGGTGGGCCCGCAGTCGTCGAGGAACGAGCGGATCGCGGCCTCCACCTCGCCGGGGCCGTGCAGCGTTCCGGTGCCGAGTTCGGCAGTGGCGTCGGGCAGCATGATCTCGTGTAGCACCGGCCAGTCGCGGTCGTCCATCGCGCGTGCGAACCGGACGACGCCGCGGGCGATCTCGCGTTCGGCCAACAGGATCTTGAGACTCATCGGCATTCCTTCCGAGGCGGGGTGCGAATACGGCTGTGGCTGCGACCTTTCGGTCGCAGCCACAGCCTGTCGATCTGGAATTCTAGGAGCGGTTCAGCAGCTTGCGCATCGCCTCGGCCGCGCCCTTGACCATCTTGTCGCGGGGGAAGCCGCTGCGCTTCTCGGCGGCCGCGTAGTTGCCGCCGGCCACCCAGACGGGGCCGTCGGTGAGGTGCTCGAGACCCTCGCGCGCCGCGTCCTCGGGCTCCTGCACGATCATGCCGGGGATGTCGAAGTTGAGTCCGGCACGGATCATCGCGGGAGTGCGGGTGACGCCCAGGATCAGCTCGACGACATGGACGTTGTACGGCGCGAGCTCGAGCCACAGGCTCTCCGCGAACACCCGGCTGAACGCCTTGGCCGACGCGTAGATGCTCTGGTGCTCGGAGCCCATGTAGCCGGCCAGCGAGCCGAGCAGCATGATGCCGCCGCGTCCGCGGTCCTTCATCTTCGCGCCGAAGTGGTGCGACAGCTCGAGCTGCTTGGTGATGTTGAGGTTGATGACCCCGTTGAATCCGTTCAGGTCACCCGTCACGAACTCGTGGCCGTAGCTGTTGGCTCCGGCGTTGAAGATGAGCAGGCCCACCTCGAGGTCGTCGGTGACCTTGCGGATCTGGTCCATGGCGTCGTCGGCCAGCAGATCCAGCGACAGCGTGCGGACCTCGACGCCGTTGGCGCGGACCTTCTCCGCGGTCTCCTCGAGCGGTCCCGGCTTGCGCGCGATCAGCACGAGGTTGAGCCCGGCGCGGCTGAGCTCGTCGGCGAAGGCCGCGCCGACGCCCTCGGAGCCGCCGGCGATGACGACCCACGGGCCGTACTGGTTCTTGTCGATCATGAAAGGTCTCTCTCGTCTGCGGCGCGACTCAGTGGTCGACGACCTGCGGGGTGGGGACGGGCTCCTCGTTGGTGATCGCGAGGCGCCCGTCGAGCGCGGCGACCTGGATCGCCGCGCTCAACGCCTCGCACCGCATGACCGGTGCACCGGGGCGGCCTTCCCGGCCCACCCACTCGTGGATCTCGAGGCACTGCTCCTGTGCCGCCTCGTTCCACTGCACGGCCGTGTGCTCCCAGCTGTGCTTCTGGACCTGCACGCAGGCCCCGCAGCGATCACACTCCAGCGGCTGCATTCTCACGCGCCTTCTTCTCGAGGTTGTCCTCGACCACGCGGCGCCACGATGCGACAGCCTTGGTGGTGTCCATCTCGTGCTCGAAACGGTCGGTCATCTCCGAGGTGACGTCGGCGCGATCCACGTAGAACTGGTCGTACCAGCGGCGCAGCTGGTAGACCGGGCCGTCCTCCTCGCACAGGAGCGGGTTCTCGATGCGGGTCTTGTTCTTCCAGATGGCGATGTCCTGCTCGAAGCCCTTGGCGATGAACTCACCGAACTTCTGTGCGGTCGCGAGCGCCTTGTCACCGAGGACCGGCGACTTCTTGACGATCATGCCGTACATGAGCACGAACTTGTCGGGGCTGACCGGGTAGTGGCAGTTGATGAGGATCGACTCGACGTCGTAGCCCTCGTACTCGTAGGCCAGGTCGTCGATCATGAAGGACGGACCGAAGTAGGACGCGTCGGAGCGGCTGCCGAGCATCTTCGGGACGCCGGTCGCGTGCGGGCGCATGTCGGTGCGGGCCTCGCCGCGCATGAACTGGCTGGCGACCGGGCCCTCGAAGACGTTCTTGAAGAACGTGGGGAACGAGTAGTGCACGTAGAAGAAGTGCGCCATGTCGACGATGTTGTCGACGATCTCGCGGCAGTTGGTGTCGACCTCGGTGGTGTACCAGACCCACTCGGTCCACTCGTCGCTCAGCGCGCCCTCGATGCGGGGGATGTACATGTCCTCTTCGGCCGGCGCCTTGCCCTCGGGGTCGTGCCAGATGAAGAGCATGCCGTCCTGGTCCAGGGTCGGCCAGGCGCGGGTCTTGGCGACCGGGGGGACACGGCGGGCGTAGGGGATGTCCGTGCAGCGACCCTTGCCGTTCCAGCGCCAGTCGTGGAACGGGCAGGCGACCGAGTCGCCCTTGATCTCGCCCTGGCTCAGGTCGCCACCCATGTGGCGGCAGTACGCGTCGAGGACCTGGAGGTCGCCCTTGCTGTCTGCGAAGACGACCAGCTTGGTGCCGAAAGCGTGGACCGAGTGCGGCTTTCCGTCCTTGAAGGACTCGGAAAGGCCCAGGCAGTGCCAACCGCGCGCGAAGCGGGTCGGGGCGCTGCCGGCAACGATCTCGCGAACTTCGGGCTCTTCGGACTTGAGGGTCACTTCGTCCGTCCTTTCAGGGAAATGCAATTTCGAGTTCAGGCGCGTTCGAATGTCGAGCGCTGGCCGCGGGTGATCGTCGCCGTGCGGAGGATGCACCTGTGGCATTGACGGCCACGCTAGGTGACACCTATCACCCGGATTTCCGTAGTCCCACTGGGCGGGACCGACGGGTGAGGAGGCGTAGCACCGTTGGAAACCGGACGAAGGGGACTCCCGCAGGAGGCGTTTCCGGATCCGGCCCTACCATGCGGGTACCCCCCCAATCCCGACATGCGACCCCGTCCGGGGCCGCGAAGGAGCACCACATGGCCCACGAGGTTCTGCGGTCGGTTCGCGAGTTACTGCCTGCCATTGCCGATCGCGCACAGACTGTCGACGAGTCCCGCCGTGTATCCGATCAGTCGATCCGGGACCTGAGCGCCGCCGGCGTGTTCCGGATGCTGCAGCCCGCGCGGTACGGAGGCCTCGAGGCGAGCCCCGTCGACTTCTACGAGGTGGTGCGCGCCATCTCGGGTGCGTGCGGATCGACGGGATGGGTCGCGTCGGTGCTCGGTGTGCACCCGTGGCACCTGGGCCTGTTCGACGTCCGTGCGCAGGACGAGGTGTGGGGCCAGGACACCTCGGTGCTCGTGTCGTCGGCGTATGCGCCTGTCGGGGAACTGATTCCGGTGGAGGGCGGCTACGAGCTGACGGGCAGCTGGCGCTTCTCGTCGGGCTGCGACCACGCGTCGTGGGCGATGCTCGGCGCCCTCGTGGTCTGCGAGGACCGGCGTCCCGTCGACTTCATGACCGTCGTCGTGCCGCGCACCGACTATCGGATCAACGACGTGTGGGACGTCGTGGGCCTGCGGGGTACGGCGAGCAACGAGATCACCGTGGAGAAGGCGTTCGTGCCCGAGTACCGGGTGCTGCGCAACTACGACGCGGCACAGTTGCGCGCACCGGGGACCAAGATCAACACGGCGCCGCTGTACAAGCTGCCGTTCGGCGCCATCTTCACCAGTGCGGTCGCGGCCCCGGTGATCGGCACGGTGGCCGGCTGTTACGAGATCTACCTGACGGCGATGCGGGACCGGGTCCGGCTCAGCCTCGGGGGCGGGCGGTTCGCCGAGGACCAGTTCGCGCAGGTCGCGGTGGCCCGGGCGTCGTCCGAGATCGACGCGGCCATCCTGCAGATGGACCGCAACATCCGGGAACTGCTCGAGTTGGCGGAGGAGGGACAGCCGCTGCCGATGAGCAAGCGACTGCGGGTGCGGCGCGACCAGGTGCGCGGGACCGAGCGGGCGGTCGAGGCCATCGACCTGCTGTTCAAGACCGCGGGCGGAAACTCGCTCAATCGTGGCAACCCGATCGAGCGGGCGTGGCGTGACGCGCACGCGGGCAGCGTGCACGTCGCCAACGACGCCGAACGCGCCCTGGCCATGTACGGCCGCGGCGCGTTCGGGCTGCCGATCGAGGACAACCTGGTCTAGCGACCGGGCCGCCATCGGTTGCCCCACCCGGCGTGGTTGTGTCCTCCATCGATTTCGGGTTCGATGTGGAACGCAATCGCAGGTGCTTGTTCCGCGGCCGCGGGACTCCCACTGAGCGGAATTGTGCGGCGGTTCGTCGCCTGATTTGACGTCGGGTGGGAGCATTCCAGTGTGAGTCGCGCGCCGCGGCGCACGCATGGACGAGCAGAAGGTAGGGGATCAACGGTGCCGAGAGTCGCCGAGGCGCGGGACGCAGCCGAACCGAGTTCGGCCGAGCAGCGGGCGCGGTTTGCGCGGATGCTCGACGCCGCGGCTCAGTTGGGCACCGAGAAGGATCTCGAGCGGGTTCAGATGCACGAGGTCGCGAAGCTTGCCGGCGTCGCGATCGGCACCCTCTACCGGTACTTCCCGTCCAAGACGCACCTGTTCGTGGCGGTGATGGTCGACCAGATCGACCAGATGAGCGAGGGGTTCGCGCGGCGCGCGCACCCGGCGCCCACCCCGCAGGACGAGATCTTCGAGACGCTGTTGCGGGCCACGCGCGCGCTCCTGCGTCGGCCGCTGCTGGCGAACGCGATGATCCAGTCGACGAGTACCGCGAAGGTCACGGCGATTCCCGACGTGGCGCGCGTGGACCGCCAGTTCCGCGATGTGCTGTTCGAGGCCGCCGGACTGGAGCAGGTCACGGAGAACGACTCGGTTCTGGTCCGTTTACTGGTCTCGGCGTGGTTCGGGATCATCCAGTCGTGCCTGAACGGGCGGATCTCCGTCCCGGATGCCGAGGAGGATCTCCGCACGGCGTGCCGCCTGCTGCTGGCCGATCTGTCGAACGCGCAGCTTCCGGAATCCGCCGAGACGGCGTAACTGAAACGAATTTCAAATTCGGCCCCGCAGGGTTCCTGCGGGGCCGAATTCGTCGTCGGGCGGCGATGGGGTCCAGTTCGTGATCCAGTTCCCCCGCGTCCATTGCCCTCATCGCGAAAGTAGAATACATTCCAAAAATGAACGCGTTGCAGTCCCGCTCCGGGGCCGGTTCGCGGATTTCGCACGTACTCGCAGTTCTTCAGAGGAGCACTCCATGACCAACGTCGTCATCGTCGAGGCCGCCCGCACCCCGATCGGTCGCCGTCGTGGCGCCCTGTCCGGCCTGCACCCGGCCACCCTGCTCGGTTTCGCCCAGCGCGCCGTGCTGGACCGCGCCGGTGTCGCTCCCGAGGAGATCGGTCAGATCGTCGGCGGTGTCGTGACCCAGGCGGGCGAGCAGTCCAACAACGTCGCGCGCAACGCATGGCTGCATGCGGGCCTGCCCTACACGACCGCGGCGACGACGATCGACTGCGCGTGCGGATCGTCGCAGCAGGCCGTGCACATGGTGGCGGGCCTCATCGCGTCGGGTCAGATCGACGCCGGCATCGGCTGCGGTGTCGAGTCGATGAGCCGGGTGTTCCTCGGTCAGGCACTCGCGCCCGGTACCGGCATCCCGTTCCCCGAGGACTGGACGGTCGACATGGGTGACCAGTTCACCTCCGCGGAGCGCATCGCGGCCAACCGCGGCATCAAGCGCGGTGACACCGACGCGTTCGGTCTCGAGTCGCAGCGCCGCGCCGCGCAGGCGTGGGCCGAGGGCCGCTTCGACCGGGAGATCGTGCCCGTCGAGGCCCCGGTCGTGACGAAGGAGGGCGAGCCGACCGGTGAGGTTGCGACCGTGAGCCGCGACGGCGGCCTGCGCGAGACCACCGCCGAGGGGCTGGCCGCTCTGAAGCCGGTCATGGACGGCGGTATCCACACCGCCGGTTCGTCGTCGCAGATCAGCGACGGCGCGGCCGCCGTGCTGCTGATGAGCGAGGACAAGGCGAAGGCTCTCGGACTGCGCCCGCGCGCCCGCATCGTGTCGTCCGGCATGGTCGGCGCCGACCCGTACTACCACCTCGACGGCCCGATCGACGCCACCCGCCACGTGCTGGGCAAGGCCGGCATGTCGCTGGACGACATCGACATCGTCGAGATCAACGAGGCCTTCGCGGCCGTCGCGCTGTCGTGGGCGCAGGTGCTCGAGGCGGACCTGAGCAAGGTCAACGTCAACGGCGGCGCGATCGCGCTGGGTCACCCGGTCGGCTCCACCGGCTCGCGCCTGATCACCACGGCGCTGCACGAGCTCGAGCGCTCGGACCGCTCCACCGCGCTGATCACCATGTGCGCGGGTGGCGCGCTGTCCACCGCCACGATCATCGAGCGCATCTAGGCGGCTCCGCCGCCCGTGCGCCTTTTTGGTAGCAGGCAGCACCAGAAAGGCGCACGGGCGGGAAGCGCCTGTCGTATTTCATCTACTTCCGAGGATTTTCGATGACCATTGGACTGAGTGACGAAGACCGCGAACTCCGCGATTCCGTGCGTGGCTGGGCCGCCCGCCACGCGACCCCGGCCGTGATCCGTGAGGCGGTCGAGGCGAAGGCCGAGGCCCGTCCCGTGTACTGGGGATCGCTGGCCGAGCTGGGCATGTTGGGCCTGCATCTGCCGGAGGAGTTCGGCGGCGCCGGCTACGGTCTGGTCGAACTCGCGATCGTCACCGAGGAACTCGGGCGGGCGATGGTGCCGGGACCGTTCCTGCCGACCGCGGTCGTCTCGGCCGTGCTGAACGAGGCGGGCCGCACCGCCGAGTTGGCGGGGCTGGCCGACGGTTCGGTGTTCGGTGCGGTCGCGCTGCAGCCGGGCGGGCTGAAGCTGGTCCGTGACGGCAGCAAGGTCACGCTGTCGGGCACGTCGAGCTTCATCCTCGGTGGTCAGGTGGGCGACGTGTTCCTGCTCGCCGCGGACGACGCCGGCGCCCTCGCGTTCGTGGTGGTGGGACGAGATCGTCTCGACGTCACCGAACTCCCGAGCCACGACGTGGTGCGCCGCAACGCCGAGATCAGCGTGGACGGCCTCGAGATCGCGGACGACGATGTGCTGGCGCTGGATTCGCAGCGGATCCTCGACATCGCCGCCACGCTGTTCGCGGCCGAGGCGGCGGGTCTCGCCGACTGGGCGACGACGACCGCCGCGGACTACGCGCGGGTGCGTCAGCAGTTCGGCCGGGTCATCGGCCAGTTCCAGGGCGTCAAGCACAAGGCTGCCCGCATGTTCAGCCTCACCGAGCAGGCCCGGGTCACCGCGTGGGACGCAGCCCGCGCACTGGGCGAGGATGTCGACGGCGGCGAGGCGTCGCTGGCGGCGGCGGTGGCCGGCGCGGTTGCACTCGAGTCGGCGTTCCAGGTGACCAAGGACTGCATCCAGGTCCTCGGCGGCATCGGCTTCACGTGGGAGCACGACGCCCACCTGTACCTGCGTCGCGCGCAGTCGCTGCGCATCCTCCTCGGATCGACGGCGTCGTGGAAGCGTCGGGTCGCGCAGCTCACCCTCGACGGCGCCCGCCGCATCCTCAGCGTCGAGTTGCCGCCGGAGGCGGAGCAGATCCGCGCCGACATTCGGGCCGAGCTCGAGCCCGCGAAGGCGCTCGAGGGCGCCGAGCAGAAGGCGTACCTGGCCGAGAAGGGTTACACGTCACCGCATCTGCCCGCTCCGTGGGGCAAGAGCGCCGACGCCGTCACCCAGTTGGTGATCGCCGAGGAACTGCGGGCCACCGAACTCACGCCGCACGACATGATCATCGGCAACTGGGTGATCCCGACGCTGATCGCGCACGGCAACGCCGAGCAGGTCGAGCGATTCGTGCCGCAGTCGCTGCGCGGGGACATTGTGTGGTGCCAGCTGTTCTCCGAGCCCGGCGCCGGATCGGACCTGGCGGCCCTTTCCACCAAGGCCACCAAGGTCGACGGCGGCTGGAAACTCAACGGGCAGAAGGTGTGGACGTCGATGGCCCGCGAGGCCGACTGGGGCATCTGCCTGGCCCGCACCGACGCCGACGCCCCCAAGCACAAGGGCCTGTCGTACTTCCTGATCGACATCAAGAACAGCGGCCTCGACATCCGTCCGCTGCGGGAGATCACCGGCGAGGCACTGTTCAACGAGGTGTTCCTCGACGACGTGTTCGTCTCCGACGAGTGCCTGGTCGGCGAGCCCGGCGACGGCTGGAAGCTGGCCCGCACCACCCTCGCGAACGAGCGGGTCTCGCTGTCGCACGACTCGTCCCTCGGTTCGGGCGGTGAGGCGCTGCTCGACCTCGCCGACACCGTTCCCGGCGGGCTCGATGCCGAACAGTTGACCGTTCTGGGTAAGGTGCTGTGCGACGCACAGTCCGGCGGCCTGATGGGACTGCGCACCACGCTGCGTTCGCTCACCGGCGCGCAGCCCGGCGCGGAGTCGTCGATCGCGAAACTCCTGGGCGTCGAACACATCCAGCAGGTCTGGGAGGTCGCGATGGACTGGGCCGGCCCGGCTGCGCTGCTGGGCGACCAGCACCGACGCTCCGCGACGCAAATGTTCCTGAACTCGCAGTGCATGTCGATCGCAGGTGGTACCACCAATGTGCAGCTCAACATCATCGGCGAGCGGATCCTCGGTCTGCCGCGCGACCCTGATCCCGGAAAGTGAGTTCCACAAGCATGAGTAATCGCACGTTCGTCATCGGCGTGGGTATGACCAAGTTCGAGAAGAT
Source organism: Prescottella agglutinans (assembly GCF_004011865.1). Lineage (GTDB taxonomy): Bacteria > Actinomycetota > Actinomycetes > Mycobacteriales > Mycobacteriaceae > Prescottella > Prescottella agglutinans. The sequence goes on from NZ_RKLP01000015.1 coordinate 52,297, forward strand.
CGAGTCTCGTGACTGGGAGTACCCGGACATGGTCTCCGAGGCGGTCGGCACGGCGCTCGCCGACGCAGGGATCTCCTACGACCAGGTGCAGCGCGCCGCGGTCGGCTACGTCTTCCAGCCGTCGTGCGGCGGCCAGCGGGCGCTGTACGAGACGGGGCTGACCGGCATCCCGATCGTCAACGTCCACAACAACTGCGCCACCGGTTCCAATGCGCTCATGATGGCCCGTGAGTGGGTGCAGGGCGGCATCGTCGACGTCGCCCTCGCGGTGGGCTTCGAGAAGATGACCAAGAAGTCGCTCGTCGGCGACGGCACGCTGCCGAAGGTCACCACGCTCGACAACCACCTGAAGATCATGACGGCCAAGCACGAGTGGGGCCATGGCCCCATGACGGCACAGCTGTTCGGCAACGCCGCCCTCGAGCACATGGAGCGTTACGGCACCACTGCCGAGCAGATCGCATCCGTCGCGGTCAAGAACCACAAGCACTCGGTGAACAACCCGTACGCGCAGTTCCGCGACGAGTACACGCTGCAGCAGGTGCTGGACGACAAGATGATCCACGCGCCGCTCACCCGCTCGCAGTGCTCGCCCACGTCGGACGGTGCGGGCGCCGCAGTCGTCGTCAGCGAGCGGTTCGTGCGCGAGCACGGCCTCGAGGATCAGGCCGTCGAGATCGTCGCGCAGGCCCTGACCACCGACACCGCGGAAGCTTTCGCGGACAAGTCGATGATCGATGTCGTCGGTGCTCCGATGACGAAGGCCGCGGCCGCGCAGGTGTTCGCCGCGTCGGGGCTCACGATCGACGACGTCGACGTCATCGAGTTGCACGACTGCTTCGCGATCAACGAGATCATCACGTACGAGGGCCTGGGACTGTGCCAGCCGGGCGAGGGCGGCAAGCTCGCCGAGTCCGGCGCCACCACATACGGAGGCAAGGTCGTGGTGAACCCCTCGGGCGGACTGATCTCGAAGGGCCATCCGCTCGGCGCGACCGGCCTGGCGCAGTGCGCCGAGCTGACATGGCAGCTGCGCGGTCAGGCCGACGCCCGTCAGGTCGACGGTGCCCGTGTGGGTCTGCAGCACAACCTCGGTCTCGGTGGTGCGTGCATCGTCACGCTGTACCAGGCCGGGACCATCTCCAAGGAGTCGTAATGCCCATCGATGTGAAGGCCGTGCTGTCGGCCGAACCGACTGTGCGCGAGGCCAACTGGACCGAGCGTGACGTCCTGCTGTACCACCTGGGTCTCGGTGCGGGCGTGAACTCGCTCGATCCCGCCGAGCTCGGCTGGGTGTACGAGAAGGGCGTGCGGGTCCTGCCGACGTTCGCGATGGTCGCGGGCCAGGGCGTCTCGGCCGGCACGCTGAAGCCGGCCGGGATGAACATGCCCGGCATCGACATCGACCTGCGCAAGATCCTGCACGGCGGGCAGGCGCTGACGCTGCACGCACCGATCCCGACGTCGGGCTCGGCCCGGATCTCGTCGCGTGTCGCCGACGTGTGGGACAAGGGCAAGGCCGCGGTCATCGTGCTGGAGCAGTCCGCGACGGACCTCGACGGAAACCCGTTGTGGACCACGGGCATGCAGATCTGGGCGCGCGGCGAGGGCGGGTTCGGCGGCGACGCCGGGCCGGAGGTGACCAACACCGTTCCCGAACGCGACGCCGACAAGGTCCTCGTCTCGCCGACCAGCACGCAGCAGGCGCTCGTGTACCGCCTCAGCGCCGACATGAATCCGCTGCACGCCGATCCGGCGTTCGCGCAGATGGCCGGTTTCGACCGCCCGATCCTGCACGGGCTCGCGTCGTACGGCGTGGTCTGCAAGGCCGTCGTCGACGGTCTGCTCGGCGGCGATCCTGCTCGCGTGCAGAGCTACTCGGTGCGCTTCGCGGGCTCGATCTACCCGGGCGAGACCATCGAGACGTCCGTCTGGCAGGACGGAGATCGACTCACCCTGCTCGCGACCTGCCCCGAGCGTGACGGGCAGCCGGTGCTGACCCACGCGACGATGGAGGTTCGCTCGTGAAGGTCGGTGACCACCCGACGGTCGAGACCCATCCGCATCGCACCGTCCTGACGTCGGCGCCGCAGGATGCACCGGTCGACCGTGCGACCGCCGCGGCCCGCCGCGTGATCGACGCGATGCTGCGGACCGATCGCGGCAACGCGAATCTCGACCGTGTCGCGGAGGAGTTGAACAGCATCGCCGACCACCTCGAGGAGCACGCTCCCGAGGTGGCCGAGCGGATGATCGACATGTGGAGCGGCGAGGGCGTCACCAGGCATGACCCGATCACCGGTCCGGAGAACGCAATCGCGCCGCCGCTCGTGCTCGAAGGACTCGAGGACGGTTCGGTTCAGGGCGTGGTCACGCTGACGCTGCCGTACCAGGGTCCGCCCGGGTGCGTGCACGGCGGAGTGTCGTCGCTGATCCTCGATCACGTGCTCGGTGTCGCGAACGCGTGGGGCGGCAAGGCCGGCATGACCGCACAGCTCAACGTGCGGTACCACAAGCCGACGCCGCTGTTCGAGCAGCTGACCGTCACCGGCAAGCAGATCTCGGTGGACGGGCGAAAGATTCACACCGTCGGCGACATCAAGAACGCCGCCGGCGAGGTGTGCGTGTCGGTGGAGGGACTGTTCATCGACGCGGCGGTACCGCGTCCGCGGTAACTGAAGTCGATTCGGCTGAAGGGTCCCTTCGTGCGCTGTGCGCGCGTGAAGGGACCCTTCAGCTCTTCTGGGAGAGGGGATCGTTGTGGGAAAGCTCGACGAGAGGGTCGCGATCGTCACCGGCGCCGGCATGGGCATCGGACGCGGGATCGCGGGTGCGTTCGCACGTGAGGGCGCGAACGTGCTGGTGGCCGAGATCGACACGGCCGCGGGTGAATCGACCGCCCAGTGGCTGCGGGACGAGTGGGGCGTCAAGGCCGAGTTCCTGCAGACCGACATCACCGACAAGGACCAGGTGCACGCCATGGTCGACGGGGCGGTGGCGCAGTTCGGTCGGCTCGACATCCTCGTGAACAACGCGTGGCGCAGTTCGGGATTCGCTCGCTTCGAGAACATGACGGACGAGCAGCTGCGGGGCGGCTTCGACATGGCCGTCATGGCCGCGTTCTGGGGTATGCAGCGGGCCCTGCCGGAACTGGCGAAGCGTGGCACCGGCCGCGTCATCAACCTGGCCAGTCTCAACGGTGTGAACGCGCACATGTACTCGGTGCACTACAACGCCGCCAAGGAGGCGCTGCGGACGCTCACCCGCACGGCTGCCCGCGAGTGGGCGCCGAAGCAGGTGTGCTGCAACGTGATCTGTCCCGGCGCGCAGAGCGAGGCGTACCGCCGGGTCAAGGAGGCGAATCCGCAGATGGCGGCGTCCATGGCGGAGGCGAACCCGATGGGACGGATCGGTGATCCGCTCGACGACATCGGTCCGGTCGCGGTGTTCCTCGCGAGCGACGACTCCCGGTACGTCACCGGCAACACGCTCTTCGTCGACGGCGGCGGTCACATCAACGGCGTGCAGTGGGCGCCCCAGGTGGACTGACGCTGGGGCGCCCGACCCGTCAGTTGAAGGGGGTGTCGACGACGCTGCCGTACGAGCTGCCGAAGCTGCCCGTGGACGTGCTGCCGAGGCTGCCGCTGGAGCTGCCCAGGCCCAGGCTGCCGAGACCCAGGCTGCCGAGACCCAGGCTGCCGGTGGCGGGCTGGCCGCCGATGATAATGGTCGCGCTGCCCAGGTTTCCGGTATTGACGCCGCCGAAAGGCCCGAGCAGCGTCTGCATCCCGCCGGACGGATCGAACGAGCCGAGCGAGCCGAACGGGCTCGGCTCGGGAATGACGAGCGCGCCCGCCGTGCTCGGCGCAAAGGCCGTCAGCGCCGCCGCGGCGCCCGCGGCCAGCACGACCGTCCCGAGAGCCGCTCGCACGCGCGATCGTTTCGTCGTCGACCGCCGTGCCGTCGGGTCGTTCACCACCATGATTGAGCTCCTTCTGTCGATGTTTTGACGTATAGAACACGACAAGAGGGCCGCCGGTGGTGAGAACGGGCGGATTCGCTCCGATTGTTTGTTCCGCGGGAATCCTTCGGAGACCTCAGCTTCCTCGATCGCCGCCTGTCCGAAAGATCCAATCGCGCGACCGAGGCTGCCCCTAGCCTGGTGCCATGACTCCTCAGTTGAATGCGATCGGGCTCGTCACTACGGATCTCGCTGCATCCCTGCGGTTCTACCGCCTTCTCGGTCTCGACATCCCCGCCGACGCCGAGTCGCAGCCACACGTCGAGGCGGTCGCCGGCGGGGTCCGCCTGATGTGGGACACCGTCGAGGTGGTCGAGTCGTTCGGCGGCCCGTACACCCCGCCCACCGGCGATTCCCGCGTCTCGCTCGCGTTCGCGTGCGACGGCCCCGCGGAGGTGGACGAGGTGTGGGCGCGGCTCGCGGAGGCCGGGCACGGGGAGGTCGAACCGTTCGACGCCCCGTGGGGTCAGCGCTACGCGACCGTGAAGGACCCCGACGGCAACGGAGTGGACCTGTTCGCGCCGTTGCCGGGCTGACGCAGATTCCCGAAGGGGCGGCCGGTGATGCGACGGGACTCGCGGATGAGGTGGGCCTGGTCCACGTAGCCGCACTCGGCGGCCACGACGGCCGACGGAGTTCCGAGCCGAGCGAGGTCCCGGGCCCGCTGCAACCGGAGGATGCCGGACAGGGTCTTGGGCCCGTAGCCGAAGCTCCGCGTCCCCAGTCGGTGCAGTGCGCGGGCGGACAGCCCGACGGTGTCCGCCACCTCGGCGACGGACCGGCCGGCGGCGAGCAGGCGGGCGGTCTCGGTCACGACCGGTCCGGGGGATCCGACCTCCGCGAGTCGCGCCCGGGTGAACGCCTCGAACACATCCGCCGCATCGTGCGGGTCCAAGCCGACGAACCCCGCAGCGGCCCGCCGACCGATCACGTCGGCCAGCGGAACCCGCCGATCACGCAGGTGTGCGGCGGGGACACCGAGCAGGTGGGGAAGCACCCCGGGCGGGAGCCGCAGTCCGACGCCGGGCACCGATGAGCCGGCCACCGCGAACGGCTGCGTGTCGGGTCCGGCGACGACGACGTCGCCGGACCGCCACACCAGGTCCATGCAGCCGTCGGGCAGCACCGAGCCGTCGGTGGAGCGGACGCTGTGCCACACCACCGCTCCCGGAACCACGCGCGACGGGTGCTCGCTGTACACGGCCCCAGTACAGCACGCGGGGCCGACAGTCTCAGCCCAGCCGCAGGCGCAGGGCGTCGAGCGGATCGGAGCCGTCGCGACGACCGCGCGGTCCGTCGCCCTCCGGCATCGTGAGCCGACCGGCGTCGGAGCGGGTCCACTCCCGGACCGCCCAGCGTTCGGCGATGGCCCACTTGCCGTCGCGGCGCTCCATGAGGTCCACGTATCGGCAGCCGCTCGTGAAGTTGACCATGCCGATGCCCTCGCCGCCGCCCCAGTGTGCTGCGGTGGAGTACGCCTCGCTGACGGCGAAGTCGCCGTGGAGTTCGACCAGGTGATTGCCGATGTGGTGCATGGTGCCGCCGATCGCCCGCAGCTTGGGCTCCACCCACGTGACGAAATCGTCCACGCTGCCGTCGAATCCGGTGTGATGGTCGATCGCGTCGGGGTGGTAGGCGTCGCGCACCAGATCGAAGTCGAGGCGGTCGATGCCGCGGCAGTAGCGCATGACCACCTCGTAGATGGCCTGCTTGTCGAGCAGTTCGGCAATCGCCGTGTCCCTGTCCAACGTCGTCATCGCGTCGCCTCCGCAGTGTCCTCGATCCTGGACTTCAGTCCTACCGCCCAGTCGATCAGCTCCGGAACCTCTTCTCCCACTGTGCAGAAAGTGGCAGGTCGGAAGACTGCGACCGTCGCGCCGGCGGCATGCCAGGACAGGGCCTTCTCGGCGGTGGCATCCAGGTCGACGGTGCCGTTGTCGCGGCGCTCGGGAGACACCGACACCTGCACGACGGGGGAGCGGGGGTCGCGACCGTGCGCCTCGAAGGTGCCGCGCAGGAGCGCGACGCTGTCCGAGAAGGTCTGCATGTCAGCGGGATTGACGGTCCAGCCGTCGGCGACACGGGCGATGCGGTCGAAGTTGCGCTGACTCGGACCGAACCCGAAGATCACCGGCACCCGGTCCTGTACCGGCAGCGGTCGGGCATGGAAGTCCTCGAACGAGAACTCGCGGCCCCGGAAGGTGGCCGGCGCGTTGGTCCACAGTTCGCGGCACGCGCGGACGGTGTCCTCCATGCGGCCGAAGCGCGCGTCGAACGGCATGTTGGTGGCCGTGTACTCGGCCTCCTGCCAGCCGCCGCCCATCCCGATCGCGGCGCGGCCCTCGGACAGCCGGTCGAGGGTGGCGATCTGCTTGGCCAGCAGGACCGGCGGTCGCACCGTGGCGATCAGGACCGACACATTGAGCAGCGCGCGCTCGGTGACGGCCGCGACCGACGACAGCAGCGACAGCGGCTCGTACCAGTCGTGTTCGATCGGGAACGGGAAGCCGTTGGTGCGCACCCGGTCCGCGTGCGCGGCCGCGTTGAAGCCGAGATGATCCCCGGTGGAGATCATGTCGATTCCCGCGCGGTCCGCGGCCGCGGCTACGTCGAGCACCGGGCGGATCCGTCCGGCGAAGAGGTTCTCGGCTCCGAGAATGTTCAGACCGACCTGCATGGTGCTCCTGTTCCGCGGCTACGCGTTCGGCAGCTCGCTCGTCGTTGTGAACTCGTCGACCACGAACTGCAGGGTCTTGGACATGTCCAGGAAGAGGTTCGCGTCCGCCGCCACGGGGCCGCCGATCGCGGGATCGGCGTGCGCGGCGAGCATGGCCTCGTAGCCGGCCCGGTCCTCGAACCACATCTCGGTGATGACGTCGAAGATCGGATCGGCCACCCCGGGCGCCCGCACGCTGTCGGTGAGGTCGACGAAGTTGCGGCGGTACTCCTTGATCTGCGGGAACGACCGCAGGATCAGCGGGACATGGATGGTCTCGTAGTGCTCGATGAACTGTCCTCGGGTCAGTTCGGACTTACGGGCGAGCAGCGCTACAGCTTTGAACATGGATCCTTCCTCATCAAGATCATTTGGGAGGGAAGATTCTCACAGAGTGCGCTGCGCGTGCTCGCCGAGGTTCCCGACCAGGTCGATGCAGGTCAGTCGCTGCGTGAACACCCACTCGCCGTCGACCACGGCGAAGGCGTCGAAGTAGCGGCCGGCCAGAATCGGCTGCAGGGGAAGGTTTTCGGTGGCCTGCAGCACCGTGAAGTACGACAGCGACGTCGCACCGCGGCAGTCGTCCGCCACCTCGACACGCAGGTTGGTGACCACGTGCTTGGTACGGGGTCGCGGGGGTGTGCCGTGCATCCGGATGAAGCTGCGGCACGCGTCCAGGACGCCGCACGGGTCGGAGTCTCGCACCGGCCCGAGCGGCGTCCCGTTCCCGTCGCACTGCCCGTACACCGCGTGCGCGAACAGATCCGCGACCTCCTCCAGCCGCGCCTCGTCGATCAGGTGCGTGTACAGGTGGGCGAGGTCGCGGATCGCCTCGACGGCGCCCAGGCGCTCGACCGTCCAGGCGGTCATCAGACCTGGATCTCGCGGCGGATCATCTTGCCGGTCGCGTTGCGCGGCAACAGGTCCGTCGTGAGGCGCCACTTCGTCGGCACCTTGAAGTACGACAGGCGCTCGGACGCGAACTCCCGCAGTTCCTCCTCGGTGACGGTCTCGCCGGGGACCACCACGACCACGGCCGAGACCTCCTGGCCCAGGTCGGGGTGCGGGGTGCCGATGACCGCGCACTCCTGCACCGCCGGGTGCTCGTCGAGGGTCTGCTCGATCTCGGTCGGGTACACGTTCTCGCCGCCCCGCAGGATCAGGTCGGAGCGACGTCCGGTGAGGCGCAGGCGCCCGTTCTCGACGACGCCGTAGTCACCGGTGCGCAGCCAGCGGTCCGGGGTGATCGAGTTCGCGGTCGCGTCGGGGTCGTTCCAGTAGCCGAGCATGACGAACGGGCTGCGCACGCACACCTCGCCCTCCATGCCGTCCGGCAGCCACTCGCCGAACGGGTCGCGGATCTCCATGCTCACCGTGAGGATCGGCCGGCCCAGCGTGCCCGGGTACTCCTCGAGTTCCGCGGAGCTGGCCACGGCGATCGCGGTGCTGCACTCGGTGAGCCCGTAGCTGTCGACGAGCGCATTGCGGGCGAACGGAACCTGTTCGCGCAGACGGTCCTTGAACGCGATCGACGACGGCGCCGACGCGAGCGAGAACGCCGTCAACGACGACAGGTCGTACTTGTCGAGGTTGCCGTGCTCGAGCAGGCGCGAGGCCATCGTCGGGACCGCACCCCAGTTGGTGACCCGTTCGCGCTCGATGAGGGAGAGGATCCGGTCGACGTCGAACGAGCCCTGGTTCATGACCAGTGCGCCGCCCATCGCGAGGCGCGGCACCGCCAGGTTGTGCAGGCTCGCGATGTGGAACAGCGGGGAGGTGAGCAGGTCGCGCATGTGCGTCGGCACGTTCGGATCGAACTGCTTGCCCGTGAATGCCGCCATGATCGCGCCGTTGTAGCGGTGGTAGTCGACGACGGCGAGCAGGTTGCGGTGCGAGTGCAGCGCACCCTTGGGGCGACCGCTGGTTCCGGACGTGAAGAGGATGACGGACGGATCGTCCTCGTCCACCTCGACGACGGGGCGGTCCGCGCCGGCGAACTCGGCGAACAGTCGGGGCAGGTCCTCCTCCATGGTCAGCACCGTGATGCCGGTGGTGTCGACGTCGGCGAGGGCGGCCGCGCGCTTGGCGTCGGCGATCAGCACCTTGGGCGTGCTGTGCTGCAGGCCGTACTCGATCTCGCGGGGGACCCACCAGCCGTTGAGCCCGACGGTGATGGCGCCGAGCGCCTGCGTCGCCCAGAACGAGGTGACCCATTCGGGGGTGTTGGCGGCGAGGATCGCGACACGGTCGCCCTTCGCCACGCCGTACCGCTCCTGCAGGGCGGCTGCCAGCGCGTAGGCGTCGGCGGCGTGCTGGGTGTAGGACACCCGGCGGTCCTGGGTGACCAGGTAGTCGCGATCGCCCCACTTGACGGACTCGGCCAGCAGCTCGCCCACGGCCTTGTTCCGATTCTTCATGACCGGCATCCGGGTACCGAGGACCGTTTCCTCGACGATCTCGAACGGCCCGCCGGGGCCCGTGAGGCGGGACATGACCTGATCCAGGTGCAGTTGCGGATCTGCGGGGGCAGTCATGAGTGACCTTTCTTCGGCGTCACAGTGTCGTTCTCGTCACCATTTGCGATCGAACGCCCAGGTCCCGGACCCGGGGTGTGGAATGTGACGGGCTTCTCACGGCAATTTCTCACGTCCGGAAGGTTCTGCGGTGGGAGTTACCACTCAGCGAGACTAACGGTGATCTGCCCGACAGCCCAGGGCTACTTTTCGCGAAAGAACGCTGCCCGAGGACCGGGACCGAATGCGCTGTACAACAGCGTGGTCGGTTTCGGAGAATCGACCTCGGTACCGGTCACCATGCCGGCACTTCGGGTGGCCATTTGGATCGCGCCCACCGGCGCCTCGACAGGAGAGAATGAGTTGGAACGCACCACGATTGCCGAGATGCTGCTCGATCGCGTCGGCGACGAGCACCTCGGTCTCCGGACTCGCGAGCAGGACTGGACGTGGGACGAGGTGGTTCGCGAGAGCGCCGCGTGCGGTTCGTTGGCGCAGTCCCTCCGGGTGGACGGTCCGTTCCACATCGGCGTCCTGCTCGAGAACGTGCCCGAATTCCTGTTCTGGCTCGGAGGGGCGGCGCTCACCGGCGCGACGATCGTCGGCATCAACCCGACGCGTGGTGCCACCGAGCTCGAGGCCGAGATCAAGTACGTCGACTGCCAGCTCATCGTCACCGACGCCGCCGGCATGGAGAAGCTGAAGGGCCTCGATCTGGGTCTGGCCGAGGACCGGTTCGTCCTGGTCGACGCCCCCGACTACCGCGCCCGGATCGACGCGCACCGGGCGGAGCCGGCGATCGCCGACGGCATCGACGAGTTCAGCCTGTACCTGCTGCTGTTCACGTCGGGCACCACCGGAATGTCCAAGGGCGTCAAGTGCAGCCAGGGTCGCCTGTCGCGACTGGCGTACGCCAACACCAAGAAGTACGGCCACAAGCGCGACGACGTCGACTACTGCCCCATGCCGCTGTTCCACGGCAACGCCCTCATGGCGCTGTGGGCGCCGGCGCTCGCGAACGGCGCGACGGTCTGCCTGCCGGAGGCCCGCAAGTTCTCCGCGTCCGGCTTCCTGCCCGACGTGAAATTCTTCGGCGCCACGTTCTTCACCTACGTCGGCAAGGCGCTGTCCTACCTCATGGCGACGCCCGAGCAGCCGGACGACAAGGACAACGAGCTCGAGCGCGGCTTCGGCACCGAGGCCTCGCCCGAGGACAAGGCCGAGTTCGTCCGCCGGTTCGGCGCCGAACTGTTCGAGGGCTACGGCTCGTCGGAGGGCGCCGGTTCGGTCAAGCTCGACCCCGAGGCGCCGGCGGGCGCCCTCGGTCGTCCCGCCCACGACGGGATCGCCGTCGTGAACCCGGAGACCCGGGAGGAGTGCGCTCGCGCGATCCTCGACGAGCACGGCCGGGTGCTGAACCCGGACGAGGCCATCGGCGAGATGATCAACAAGGAGGGTGTCCGCGCGTTCGAGGGCTACTACAAGAACGACGCCGCCGACTCCGACCGCATCAAGCACGGCTGGTACTGGACGGGCGACCTCGGCTACGTCGACGAGGCGGGCTTCATCTACTTCGCCGGCCGCAAGGGCGACTGGATCCGGGTCGACGGCGAGAACACCTCGGCGCTGATGATCGAGCGTGTGCTGCGCCGCCACCCCGAGGTCATCGCCACGGGCGTGTACGCCATCCCGGACCCGCGGTCGGGCGACCAGGTGATGGCCGCGATCGAGGTCGACTCGCTCGAGTCGTTCGACGCCGTCAAGTTCGCCGAGTACCTCGCGGGCCAGGACGATCTCGGCAGCAAGGCGACGCCGCGTTTCGTGCGGGTGTCCACCAACCTGCCGATCACCGGATCCAACAAGGTCCTCAAGCGGGAACTGCAGGCCGAACTGTGGCGCACCGACGAGCCGGTGTACCGCTGGGAGGGTCGCGGCGAGCCGGTCTACAAGCCGATGACGGCCGACGACAAGGCGGCGCTCGAGGCCGAGTTCGTCGCGTCCGGTCGCCAGCGCTTCCTGGGCGCCTGAGATGACCCGCAAGGTCGCCCTCGTCACGGGCGCGAGCCGCGGCATCGGGCGTGAGATCGCGCTCGCGTTCGCGCGCAAGGGGTTCGACGTCGCGATCACCGCACGCACGGTCCGCGAAGGGGAGGGCGCCGTCACGCCGCGCACCCGCGCGGAGGGTGAGACGCTCATCGCCGTGCCCGGCAGCCTGGAGACGACGGCTGCGGAGATCGAGGCGTGTGGTGTCCGGGCGCTGCCGATCCGCATGGATCTGCTCGACCAGGACTCGGTGGTCGGTGCGGCCGACGAGGTCCTGCGCGAGTGCGGTCGAATCGACGTCCTCGTCAACAACGCGTACGCGCAGACGGCCGGTCACATGGAACGCATCCTCGACCTGCGTCTCGACGACGCCGAGGTCATGGTGCGCGGCAACTACCTGCACCAGCTGGCGCTGATCCAGCGGGTGCTGCCGTCGATGGTCGAGAACGGCGACGGTGTCGTGGTCAACCTGGTGTCCGGGTCGGCGACGACCGATCCGCCGGCCGCGCCCGGCGAGGGCGGCTGGGGTGTCGCGTACGCGGCGTCGAAGGCGGCCTTCGGCCGGCTCGCCGGGGCGGTCAACGCCGAGTACCGGGGCCGCGGCGTCCGCGCGTTCAATCTCAGCCCCGGGTTCGTCGTGACGGAGTCCGGCAGGGCGCGCGGTGGCACCGACAAGATCGAGGACGCCGGGTTCGACTCGGTTCCCGCGACGGTGCCGGCCGCCGCCGCGGTGTGGCTCGCGACCGCCCCGGAGGCCGAGCGTTTCCTCGGCCGGGTGGTCTGGGCGCCGAAGCTGGTCGCCGACCTGCCCGGTCCGTCCGCGTCCTGACGCGGCCGGACGGAGGGGGTTGCCCCCGGCGACGTGGACTGGTCTGATCGGATTTGTGCACTAGTGATTCCCGCTGGGCGAGATGCGCGCCCCGGCGACCCGGTGCGCTGGTTAGCGTCCGGACCAACGCAGGCAGACAGCCGTCACCCGTGGCGGCTGTCTGCTTTGGCAATGACGTCGTTTGTCAGTCGTTTGTTGTTAGGGAGAGTAACGATGGATTTGAGGGAATCCCCCGAACAGCTCGCGCTCCGCAAGGAGCTGCGCGCGTACTTCGCGGCCCTTCTGCCCGAGGAGAAGCGTCGCAAGGCCGGCGAGGAGGGCGTGGGCGGCCAGTACTTCCGTGAGGTCGTCAAGCTGCTCGGCAAGGACGGCTGGCTGGGTATCGGTTGGCCCAAGGAGTACGGCGGACAGGGCCGCTCCATCGAGGAGCAGTTCGTCTTCTTCGACGAGGTGCAGCGCGCCGGTCTGCCGTTCCCGTTCGTCACGGTCAACACCGTCGGCCCGACGCTGATGAAGTACGGCACCGAGGAGCAGAAGGAACGTTTCCTGCCGGGCATCCTCGCGGGCGACATCGTCTTCGCGATCGGCTACACCGAGCCCGAGGCCGGCACCGACCTCGCCTCGCTCAAGACCCGCGCGGTCCTCGACGGCGAGGAGTGGGTGGTCGACGGCAACAAGATCTTCACGTCGGGCGCCAACACCGCCGACTACGTGTGGCTCGCGTGCCGCACCGATCCGGAGGCCCCCAAGCACAAGGGCATCTCGATCCTGGTGGTCCCCACCGACGACCCGGGCTTCTCGTGGTCGCCGATCCCGACCGTCGGCGGCCTCATGGTCACCTCGACGTACTACAGCAGCATCCGTGTCCCGCAGAAGGACATCATCGGGCAGGTCAACGGCGGCTGGCAGCTGATCGCCGCGCAGCTCAACCATGAGCGCATCGGCCTCGCCGCGATCGGTGGCCGCACCTACGGCCTGTGGCACCAGGTCCTGGAGTGGGCCAAGGAGAACGGTGCCATCGAGATTCCGTGGGTGCAGCAGGAATTCGCGCGCACGCACGCGAAGCTCGAGGCGATGCGCCTGCTGAACTGGAAGATGACGGCCGCCGTCGCGGCAGACACGCTCTCGGGTGCGGACGCCGGCGCCACCAAGGCGTACGGCACCGAGACCCACATCGACGTGTACCGCACGCTGCTCGGCATTCTCGGCGCCGCGGGCCGCATCCGCCCCGAGTCGCCGGGTGCGCTGCTGGCCGGTCAGATCGAGCAGATCTCCCGCCAGGGCATGGTCAACACGTTCGGCGGCGGCGTCAACGAGGTCCTGCGCGACATGGTCGGCACGATGGGCCTGGGCCTCGCGCGTGAGAAGAGGGTCAAGTGAGCGAATTCCTCACCAAGCTCAAGGCATTCGAGGGTCAGGTCCTGACCTCCACGACGTGGGGTCCGGACGAGGTCAACACCCCGATGATCCGCCACTGGGTCGAGACGATGGGCGACACCAGCCCGATCTACCTCGACGACGACGCGGCCCGGGCGACCGGCCGTGACGGCGCCGTCGCACCCGCGCTCATGGCGCAGGTGTGGACCATGCGCACGTTCAACGACAAGATGGCGAACAACGATCCGTCGCAGGTGTGGACCGATCTGATCGCCACGCTCGACGACGAGGGCTTCACGTCCGTCGTCGCGACCGACTCGGATTTCGAGTTCTTCGTGGAACTACGCCCCGGCGATCGGGTTTCGCTCACCGAGGTGATCGAGGACATCTCCGAGGAGAAGAAGACGGGCCTCGGCGTCGGTCACTTCGTCACGACGCTCAAGACCTACCGCCGCGGCGGTGCCGCGAATGCGCACAGTGGGGACGACGAGGTCGTCGCGACGCAGCGCTGGCGCACGCTGCGCTTCAAGCCGAAGGGCAGCGAGAAGGCCGCAGAGAAGCCGGCGGAGAAGGCAGAGAAGTCTTCGGGGCCGATCCCGGGTCTGCGCCCGCGTCCGGCGCTCAACGCCGACAACGCCTTCTGGTTCGAGGCCGCCAAGCAGCACCGCCTGGTGATCCAGCGCTGCACCAACTGCGGCGTGCTGCGCCACCCCACCGGACCGATGTGCGGTGCGTGCCAGTCGCTCGACTGGGACACCGTCGACGCCTCGGGCCGTGGCACCGTCTACAGCTTCGTCGTCAACCACCACCCGCAGATCCCCGGATTCGAGTACCCGCTCATCGTGGCGACGATCGAGCTCGAAGAGGGCACCCGCCTGATCGCGAACATGACCGGCATCGCGCCGGAGGACGTCGAGATCGACATGCCGGTGGAACTGGACTGGATCGACGCCGACCCGGATCTGACGCTGCCCGCGTTCCGGCCGGCCGCACGGGAGGACTCCTGATGGACTTCAACTTCAGCGAAGAGCAAGAGGCAATTCGCAACCTCGCCGACGAGGTCTTCACCAGCAAGGCCGACATCGACCGCGTCAAGCAGGTCGAGCTGAGCGACGAGCGCATCGATCGCGATCTGTGGCGCGAACTCGCGAACACCGGTCTGCTCGGCATCGCGCTGCCCGAGGATCTCGGCGGCGGCGGCCTGGGCCTGTCCGAGCTGTACGTGCTGCTCGAGCAGCAGGGCCGCCACGTCGCGCCCGTGCCGATCTGGCAGTCGGCCCTCGCGGCCCTCGCGGTCGCCGAGTTCGGCACCGACGCGCAGCGCACCGCGCTGGTCCCGGGTGTCGCCGAGGGCACCAGCTTCCTCACGATCGGTCTCGAGGAGTTCGGCCCGTACGTCGACGGTGACCCGCAGACCGCCGCCACCGAGGCCGCCGGCCAGTGGACCCTGACCGGCGCCAAGGCCGTCGTCCCGATCACCCACGTCGCGGACCGCGCGATCGTCTCGGCGACCACGCCGACCGGTTCCGCGCTGTTCGTCGTCGACCTCGCCGCCGCCGGTGTCTCGGTGGAGCAGACGCAGTCCACCAACTGGGAGATCTGCGGCAACGTCACCTTCGAGTCCGCGCCCGCGGAGCTGCTCGGCCCCGCCGACGGCACCACCGCGCGGTGGCTGCAGGACCGCGTCGAGCTCGCCCTGGCCGCGATCCAGCTCGGTGTCGGCTCCGGCGCGGTCGCGCAGGCCGTCACGTACCTCAACGGCCGCCAGCAGTTCGGGCGCCCGCTCGCGACGTTCCAGGCCGTCAACCACCAGCTCGCCGACTGCTATATCGACCTGCAGGCGATGAGCGTGACCCTCTGGCAGGCCGCCCAGAACCTCGTCGACGGCACGGATGCCGGCACCTCGGTCCTGGTCGCGAAGTGGTGGGCCACCGACGGCGGCCAGCGCATCGTGCACCGCACCACGCACCTCCACGGCGGCATGGGTGTCGACACCGACTACCCGGTGCACCGGCACCTGCTGTGGGGCAAGCAGATCGGCGCCACCCTCGGTGGTTCGGCGTCCGACCTCGCGCGGCTGGGCGCACAGCTCGCCGCGGGTGTCGAGGTGGTCGGATGACCGCCACCGCACCCGCGCTGACGGGCCGCAGCTACGACGACATCACGGTCGGCGAGGTGCTGCCCGAGCTGGCCATCCCGCTGACCCGCACGCTGATCGTCTCGACGGCCATCGCCACCCGCGACTTCCAGGACGTGCACCACGACCCCGAGCTGGCGCAGCAGCGCGGCAGCAAGGACGTGTTCATGAACATCCTCACCAGCAACGGGCTGGCGGGGCGGTTCGTCACGGACTGGGCCGGACCGGTCGCGACGGTGCGCCGCGTGAAGATCCGCCTCGGTGCCCCGAACTACCCGGGCGACACCATGACGATGACGGGTGAGGTGGTCTCGAAGGAGAACGGCCTCGTCGAGGTGAAGGTCGTGGGCGCGAACAGCCTGGGCAACCACCTGTCGGGCACCGTTACGGTCGCCTACCCGGCCGCTAGCGAAGGGAAGGACGCCTGATGGCAGTCAGCCCGCTCTCGGGTGCCGCCGCGATCGTCGGCATCGGCGCCACCGAGTTCTCGAAGAAGTCCGGTCGCTCCGAGCTGCAGCTCGCGTGCGAGGCGGTCACCGCCGCGCTCGCCGACGCCGGTATCGCACCGTCCGAGGTCGACGGTCTGAGCACCTTCACGATGGAGACGAACGGCGAGATCCTCGTCGCCCGCAACTGCGGGCTGGGGGAGCTCAAGTTCTTCTCCCGGATCGGCTACGGCGGCGGCGCGGCATGCGCGTCGGTGCAGCAGGCGGCGATGGCCGTCGCGACCGGCGTCGCCGACGTCGTGGTGGTCTACCGTGCGTTCAACGAACGCTCCGGTATGCGTTTCGGCCTGGGCCAGCACGACCGCCCGATGGACTCGACCGCTGACCGCGCAGCCTACGCGTGGCTGACCCCGCAGGGACTGGCGACTCCCGCCCAGTGGGTCGCGATGTTCGCTCGGCGGTACATGCACCAGTACGGTGCCACGAGTGAGGATTTCGGTCGGGTCGCTGTCGTGGCGCGCAAGCACGCCGCGAACAACCCCGCCGCGTGGTTCTACGGCAAGCCCATCACGCTCGAGGACCACCAGAACTCCCGGTGGATCGCCGAGCCGCTGCACCTGCTCGACTGCTGCCAGGAGACCGACGGCGGCCAGGCCCTCGTCATCGTCTCGGCCGAGCGCGCCAAGAGCCTGCGCAACAAGCCCGCGATCATCAAGGGCGCCGCTCAGGGGTCGGGCAAGGACCAGCACATGATGACCAGCTACTACCGTCCCGACATCACGGGTATCCCCGAGATGGGTCTGGTCGGTCGTCAGCTGTACTCGCAGGCGGGCCTGACGCCGGACGACATCAACGCCGCGATCCTCTACGACCACTTCACTCCTCTGGTGCTCCCGCAGCTCGAGGAACTCGGTTTCTGCCGTCCCGGCGAGGCCAAGGACTTCATCCGCGAGGGCAATCTGGAGATCGGTGGACGGCTGCCGAGCAACACGCACGGCGGTCAGGTCGGTGAGGCGTACCTGCACGGCGTCAACGGGATCGCGGAGGCGGTCCGGTTGGTGCGGGGCACGTCCACCAACCAGCCCGAGGGTGTCGAGAACGTGCTCGTCACGGCGGGAACCGCGGTTCCCACGAGTGGCCTGATTCTCGGCGCCGCCTGACCCGAATTAGTTGGAAGGACCGAGAGATGACGGCAGTGGAGCAGAAGCCGGCCGGCGCGTGGCGTGGGGTCGACCTCGGCACCCGCACGGTGAGCTACGACGAGCGCGACGCGATCCTGTACGCGCTGGCCGTGGGTGCGAAGGCCACCGACCTGGACCTCGTCATGGAGGACCGGCTTCGGGTGCTGCCGACGTTCGCGCTGACGCTGGCCCAGTGGGCTCCCGACGAGCTGGGGCAGCGCGGTGCCTTCGACATGAAGACCGCGCTGCACGGCTCGCAGGAGCTGAAGGTGCTCGCGCCGCTGCCCCGCAGCGGTGAGGTCACGCTGAAGGCCAGCGTCGGCGAGGTCTGGGACAAGGGCGCTGCGGCGGTGTTCGAGGTCAAGGTCGAGTGCGAGTACTTCGTCGCGACCTGGTCCCTGTTCGCCCCGGGCGCAGGCGGATTCGGTGGCGAGCGTGGCCCGTCCAAGCCGCCGGCACCGGAGGGCGAGGCCAACGTGACGGCTCAGCTCGAGACGGCGTTCAACGTGGCCGCGCTGTACCGTCTCACGGGCGACCGCCACCACATCCACATCGATCCGGCCGCCGCCGCGGGCATCGGTCAGCCGCGTCCGATCATGCACGGCCTGTGCACGCTCGCCGCGTCGACGCTGCCGCTCGCCAAGGAACTCGGCGTGCACCCGGCGGACCTGACCGAGCTGCAGGGCCGCTTCGCCGCGCCGGTGTTCCCCGGTGACACGGCGGAGCTGAAGGCCTGGGGCGACGCCTCCGGCCTGTCGTTCGAGCTGGTCCGCGAGGGCAAGCCGGCGATCTCCGGCGGTTACGCGGTGTTCACCAAGTAGGTGTGCGACGACCGAATGTCACATGCGTTCAGTCCAACTCGACGCATGTGACATTCGGCCAGGACTTCAGCTGCGGGAGCGCTCGACGAAATCGCGCTCCCGCAGCTGTTCTCATTTCGGCTCAGCTGCCCTGCGTCGCCATGTAGCGGGCCGGGTACTCGCCGCCGCCGTGGACGGCCAGGTCGGCGCCGTTGACGTACGACGACAGGTCGCTGCCCAGGAACAGGCACGCCTTGGCGATGTCGGCGGGCACGGCCATGCGCTCCATCGGCAGGGTGCGGGTGACGGCGGCGCCGCCGTCCTCGCCGTACACCGACGCTGCCGCCTCGGTACGGATCAGACCGGTCGTGATGTGGTTGACGCGGACCTTCGGGGCCCACTCGAGGGCCAGGGCCTTGGTCAGGCCGAGCAGTCCGGCCTTGGCCGCGGTGTAGGCGGCGGTGCCAGGCTGCGGCTGGTGCGCCGAGACGCTGCCGATGTTGACGATCGCGCCGCCGGTCTCCTGTTCGCGCATAACGATATTCGCGGCCTGCGCCATGTAGTACGGCGCGAGCAGGTTGAGTGCGACGATCTTCTCCACGAAGCGCGGCGACACGGTGGCCGCGTCGGCGTCCGGGGAGCCGCCGGCGTTGTTGACCAGTACGTCGAGACGGCCGAAGCGGGAGACCGCGTCCTCCATCAGGGCGGTCGCGTCGGCGGGGTCGCGGACGTCCACCGCCCGGAAGGCGGCACTGCGGCCGTCGACCGTCGGGAGCGTCTCCGGTTCGTTGCGTGCGCACACCAGGACGTCGGCGCCGGCCTGCAGGAAGTGCTCGGCGATGGCGAAGCCGATGCCCTTGGTGCCGCCCGTGACGACCACTGTGCGACCGGAGTAGTCGATCGGGTTGGGGTAGTTCATGCGAACTGCCTTTCTGTCGTGTCGCAGCGCCCGCACACCGTGAGGATCATTGGTGCCCAGAAGTTTTCGCCATCGATTTCGCGAAAACGCTGCGCTCAAGCAAATGCTTGGTTGAGAATAGTCGACTGGAGGCCTGTAACACCAGGTCTGCGCAGTTCACGAGACTTCGAGAGCGGGGATACATGGGCAAGCTCGACGGCAAGGTCGCACTGATCACGGGCGCCGGTCAGGGCATCGGTCAGGGCATCGCGCACGCTCTGGCCAAGGAGGGCGTCTCGATCGCCGTTTCGGGCCGGACCGAGTCGAAACTCGTCAAGACGGTCGAACAGATCGAGTCCTACGGCGGCAAGGCGCTGGCCGTGCCGTGCGACGTCAGCAAGGCCGAGGACATCGATGCGGCGGTCGCGCGCACCGTCGAGTTCTTCGGCGGCGTCGACGTCCTGGTGAACAACGCCAACGACTGCAAGCCCGGACCGCTGCTGTCCGTCACCGACGAGGACTTCGAGCGCTCGTTCGAGACGGGTCCGCTCGCGACGTTGCGTCTGATGCGGGCGTGCTACCCGTCGATGAAGGAGCGCGGCGGCGGTTCCATCATCAACCTCGTGACGTCGGCGGCGGTGCGATGGGACGCGAGCAACTACGGCGCATACGCCGCGACCAAGGAGGGGATGCGGGCGCTGACCCGTGCCGCGGCCTGCGAATGGGGCATCGACGGCATCCGCGTCAATGCAATTGCGCCGCACGCCCTGTCGCCGGCGCTCGAGTGGTGGATCAACGAGTACCCCGAGGAGGCCGAGGAGTTCAAGGCCGGTATTCCGTTGCGCCGCATCGGTGATCCGGAGAGCGACATCGGACGGGCCGTCGTCTTCCTGGTGAGCAGCGATGCCGGCTATCTCAGCGGCGCGACCATCCCGCTCGACGGCGGCCAGTCCCGCTGGGGCTGACGCAGATGGACGCGGAGATCGGTCGGAACCGGATCCTGGTGCTCGCCGAGGATCCCGCGATCGAGGCGGCGGTGCGCGATGCCGTCGGCGGCTCCGGGTCCATCGTCCGGCCGAGTTCCCGCACCGCCGGGGCGGTGCGGGAACAGCTGCCCGACGTCGACATCGTCGTGGCGGACTGGTCCGGGCGGCTTCGCCTCGGCGTGGAAGAGGCCGCGCTCGGCGGACATCTGCGGCTGATCCAGCAGCCCGGCGTCGGAATCTCCTTCATCGACGTCGACGTGTGGGCGCGGGCCGGTGTCCCGGTGGCGAACACACCCGGCGGCAACGCCGCGTCGGTCGCCGAGTGGGCGGTGGCGGCCACCGCGAACCTGTGCCGCTCGATCGGGTGGGCGGACGCCGAGATGCGCTCCGGCCGTTGGCCGCAGGCGTCGATCCTGCGGCGCGACGCCCGCGATCTGGGTGAGCGGCGGGTGGGGCTCGTCGGGTTCGGCGACATCAACCGTCGGTGCGCGGCGCTGTTCCAGGCGTTCGGGTGCGAGGTGGCGTACACGTCGCGTCGCCCGGACGCGGGCTCCGCGCTGCGCCATCGCGCGCTCGAAGATCTTCTGTCGGAGTCCGACGTCGTGGTGGTCGCGGTCCCGCTCACGGACCGGACCAGGGGCCTGATCGGTGCGCGCGAACTGGCACTGTTGCCGCCCGAGGCGCTGGTGGTCAACGTGGCCCGGGGCCCGGTCGTCGACGAGGCCGCACTGGCCGCGGCGATCCGGTCCCGCTCGGTGGCCGGCGCCGCGCTGGACGTCTTTGCCGCCGAACCGCTCGATCCCGCCAGCGAACTGTTCGACCTCGACAACGTGGTGCTCAGCCCCCACATCGCCGGTGGCAGTTCCACCGCGCGGCAGCGGATGTTCCGCATGACCGGCGACAACGTCGCGCGGGTGTGCCGCGGCGAGACGCCGCTGTGGACGGTCGGCTGACACCTCCCCGCCCGCTTCGGTGGCCACCGGTATCGAAACGAACATTCGATCGATTCTCGGTAGGCTCTGCGCACCGGTCCCGCTGAATGGGACGGCGATCGTAGGAGGCACCTGATGGTGACATCGCTGCTGGGTAAGGTGCGCCTGCTGCTCGAGTCCTTCGATGCCGAGTCGGGTTCGCTGTCGCTCACCGAGCTGTCGCGGCGCAGCGGGGTGGCCAAGGCCACCGTGCACCGGCTCGCGGCCGAGATGGTCGAACTGGGGCTGTTCGAGCGGGTCGGTACCGACTACCGGTTGGGACTGCGGCTGTTCGAACTGGGCCAATTGGTGCCGACG
The DNA here is from genome assembly GCF_004011865.1 of Prescottella agglutinans. Classification (GTDB taxonomy): domain Bacteria; phylum Actinomycetota; class Actinomycetes; order Mycobacteriales; family Mycobacteriaceae; genus Prescottella; species Prescottella agglutinans. The sequence continues at coordinate 73,533 of NZ_RKLP01000015.1, forward strand.
CAGCGGATCCTGCGCGACGCCGCGCTCCCGTTTCTGCAGGAACTGCACGCGATCACCCGTGAGACCGTCCACCTCGCGATCCGGGACGGCCTCGAGGTGCTCTACATCGACAAGATCTCCGGGCACGGGTCGGTGGATCTGCCGTCCCGTGTCGCCGGACGCCTGCCACTCGAGGTCACCGCCACCGGCAAGGTGCTGCTCGCCTTCTCGCCGACGGCGGTGTTCGACCAGGTCGTCGCCCGCGGCCTCGCCAAGTTCACCCATCGCACGGTGGGGTCGGCGACGATGCTCCGGCGGCAACTCGATCGTGCCCGCAGCGAGGCGCTGACGGTCGAGGCCGAGGAGGTCCGCCTCGGGACGGCCAGCGCGGCGGTCCCGATCTTCTCCGGACGATCGACCGTCGTGGGGGCCATCAGCGTCTCCACGAGCACGGCCCGGATGAACGTCGCCCGGATCTCGGGACCGTTGCAGACCGCGGGTCAGGGCGTCAGCCGTGCGCTGTACGAGATCGCGCGGACGGCCTGACGATCGCGCCGAGCGCGATCAGGGCGAACACGGCCGATCCGGTCATCGCGACGGCGATGGCCAGCGACGTGTTGCCGAGCAGTCCCACGATCGGGGCGATCACGGCCGCGGCCCCGAACTGTGCGAACCCGACCATCGCCGCGGCCGTGCCGGCCGCCTCCCCATGCCGGGACAGCGCGAGCGCCGGCGCGTTCGGCATCACGAATCCCGTGGCGCACAGCAGCGCCAGGATCGGCAGCGCGAAGCCGAGGAACCCGCCGGTGTCGGTCGCGGCCAGGCCGATCGCGACGCCGCCGATCACCGTGCTCGCCGCGAGCGAGGACAGGCAGATGCCCAGAGGTGTCCACCGGCCGAGCAGCGCGACGTTGAGCTGGGACGCACCGATCAGCACGATCGCGCCGCAGGCGAACGCGAATCCGTAGACGCCGGGTGCCAGTTCGAACTGTTCCTGCATCACGAACGACGAACCGGCGATGTAGGCCCACAACACCGCCCGGACCAGCCCGCACACCAGCACGAGCACCATGAAGTGCCCGTCGCGGGCCAGCGCCGCGTACGTGCGCAGGACGGGCGCGATCCCACGACCCACACGGGCCGACGGGGGCAGCGTCTCGGGCATGGCGACGCCGCCGAGGACGATCATGACCAGCCCCAGCCCGGCGAGCACGAGGAACACCCCGTGCCACGACACCGCCGTCAGCAGCACGCCCCCGATCGACGGTGCCAGGATCGGCGCGACTCCCATGACGAGCATCAGCCGCGACATCACGATGGCTGCGTCTCGGCCGTCGAACAGGTCGCGGACCACGGCCATCGCGATCACCCCGGTCGCGGCCGCGCCCAGACCCTGGAGTGCGCGCAACGCGCCAAGGACCTCGATCGAGGGTGCGAACCAGCATGCCACCGACGCGGCGACGTGCAGCGACGTGCCGAGGACGAGGGGCCGGCGGCGCCCGAAGACGTCGGAGAGCGGTCCGATCACCAGCTGACCGAGGGCCAGGCCGAGCAGCGTCCCGGTGAGCGTGAGCTGAACGGCGGCGTCCGACGTCAGGAAGTCGTCGGTGATCGCCGGCAGCGCCGGCAGATACATGTCCACCGTGAACGGCCCGAGGGCGGTGAGCAGGCCGAGGATCACTACCAGCCGGATCCGGCTCCCGCCCTCGGGCGCGGCGACGCGGACGTCCTCCCGGGCCGCGCCGGCGGGCGCGTCGGTCGTCACGGATGCTGCTGATTCAGGAATCCGGTCACCACGGTGTAGTAGTCGTGCGGCCGCTCCTCCTGGAGGTGGTGCGACGCCTTGTCCATCACGTACAGGTGGCCGTGCTCGATCATCCGAGCGAGCATCAGCGGGTAGTCCGGGGTGAGGAAGGCGTCGTGCATGCCCCACGCGAAAAGCACCGGTGCCTGGATCATTCCGAGCTCCGCGGTCAGATCCTGCCAATCGCCGCGCGGGTTGTCCGACGCCGCGGCGAGGGCCATCTCGTCGGGGTCGAGGCTCTGCTCGTAGCGCATGTCGAGGGTCTCCTCGGGCAGGCGTTCGCCGTCGAACCACTCGAGCTTGGTGATGAGCTGGCGCATCTTCTCCCGCGTCGGGCCCTCGCCGCCGTAGTAGACGTCGCGGGCGTTGCGTCCCCGGCGGCCGTCCTCGGGTAGCGGCGCGAGCGGTCCGTAGAACACCGGCATGCTGCCGGTGATCACCAGCGAGCGCACCCGGTCGGGGTACTTGGCCGCCAGATTGAGTGCGATGGTGCCACCCCACGAGTTGCACACGAAGTCGGCGCGGTCGATGCCGAGTTCATCGAGCAGCGCCACGATCTTGGCGGCGTGGAAGTCCCACATCGGCCCGGTGATGGTGCACTTGTCGGACAGGCCGTACTGCAGGATGTCGACGAGGATCGCGCGGCGGTCCTGCGCGAAGAGGGGCGCCACCGGCCCGAAGTCGGACCACGCGGTGCAGCCCGGCCCGCCGCCGTGCAGGAAGATCGTGGGCGCGCCCTCACCGAGGTCGTGGTAGTGGAACTTCACGCCGGCTGCGGTGGCGTACAAGCTGTTCGGTCGATTCGTCATGCGCATACCTGACCCGATCGCCGCGCGCGGGCAAAGGATCGCGGTCCGCCAGGCGGTCCCGGTCTGTGGCCGTGCCGGTGGTCTCGCTCCTAGCGTCGCCGCATGACAACTCCACTGGACGCCGTCCACGAGCGGGTGTCGTCGACGGTCGGCACCCGCGAGCACCGGGATCTCGGATCGATCCGCCCCGACGAGGCGGTCGCCTTCGCGCGCGCGTGCGCGGAGGCCGACCCCCGCTACCTGGACCCGGACCGCCCGGACTTCGCGGTGCACCCCCTGTACGTGCCCAGCCTGCTGCGCGGGCCCAGCGGCGCCGACGACGACGCGTACCGCACCGACGGGATGTTCGCGGACGAGGTACCCGGGACGTCGGGCCTGGACGTCCGGTTGATGGCCGGCGGTCAGGACATCGAGTTCCACCGGCGTCCGCCGCTCGGCGAACGCATCGAGGTCGACCGAACGGTCGCCCGGGTCGAGTGGAAGGGGAGCGGCGACGCCCGCTTCCTGCTGATCACCGTCGTCAAGACCTACCGCGCGTCCGCGGCCGGTGCGCTGGCGACCGTCACGGAGAGGTTCATCGTCCGATGAGTGACCGACCGATCCCGAACACCGGGGACGCGATCGAACCGATTGTGCTGCAGACCGATCCGGTTCGCGTGCTGCGATTCGGCGCGGCCACGCACAACGCGCACCGCATCCACTACGACACCGCGTACGCGCAGTCCGAGGGTCTCGACGATCGGGTCGTGATGGCGCAGTTGCACGGGACCCTGTTCTTCCGGGCCGCCACCCGGTACGCGGGCGACCCGGACGCGGTGCTGTCCGTCGGATGGCGGAACCGCGCGCCCGCGTACGTCGGCACCACGCTGACGGTGACCGGGTCGGTGCGCGACGTCCACGACGACCGGATCGTCCTGGACCTCGAGGAGCGGGATTCCGACGGGACGTTGTGCGCGATCGGCGAGGCCGCCGTGATCCGTCGGTGAACCCGGTCTGCTGAGCGAACCGGATCCGTTGGAAGCGTGACGCGTTCGTCGGAAGATCTGCGTACCAAAAGATCTCGTGTCGAGAGGACTTCACATGACTGGTGTCGAGGCGCCGGACGCCACGCAGGCGCTCCCGGAGAGGCCGCGTGCGGCCGGTCGGCAGGACTGGACGGCGTGGCCCCGATACAACGAGGCCGGCAGCGGCTACCGCGGGTACTGGTACCCGGTGACGTGGTCCAGCCACATCACCAAGGATCCCAAGAGCTACACGATCTGCGGCGAGAAGCTCGCGATCATCCGCGACAGCGGCAAAGTCTATGCGCTGCACGACCGTTGCCCGCACCGCGGCGTGCCGCTGTCGGAGGGCGACCAGCAGTTCCCGGGCACCGTCAGCTGCCCGTACCACGGCTGGACGTTCCGACTGAACGACGGCAAGCTGGCCGCGGTCATCACCGACGGACCCGACTCGAAGATCTGCGGCAAGCTCTCCGTCCGGACGTACTCCGTGGAGGAGCGGCTCGGCCTGGTGTGGGTGTACATCCCGATCGCGGAGGAGCCCGCGCCCCCGATCGACGAGCAGCTGCCCCGCGAACTCGTCGAGAACGAGGGCATCGTCGGCGGCCGCATCCAGCCGCGCGGCGGCAACTGGCGATTCGCGTGCGAGAACGGATTCGACGAGGGGCACGCCAAGTACCTGCACCGCACCGCGCTGTGGCGGCTGTTCAAGCCGATGCCCACGTGGAACATCACGAGCATCGTGCCCGAGGGGCGGTGGCTCTACCGCGTGCAGGAGGAGGTGTACTGGGAGGCGGACTTCCCCGGCGTCGGCAAGTGGACCAACAAGCGCTGGTGGAAGAAGAAGCCCGACGAGACGCAGATCTCGCAGATCGGCAACGTCGGCGCGGGCCTGAAGGTGAACCCCGTGATCGAGGCCCAGAAGTTCCCCGGCTTCGCGTCGCTGTCGATGCCGGGTGTGCTGCGCATCGCCTACCCGAACTTCATCCACTACGAGTTCTACGTTCCGGTCGACGAGGACAACCACCAGTACGTGGGCCTCATGGTCAACTTCGTCACCGGCGCGGCCAAGCTCGGCTTCTACGCCAAGTACCTCGGCGCGATCCGCTGGCTGTTCCACGGCCAGTTCTCCGGTCAGGACGAATGGATGGTCCGGGTCACGGACGCGCCGCCGGAGAAGCTCTACCGACCCGACATCTCGCTCACCGCGTGGCGCAACCTCGCGGAGGAGGAGTACGCGGAGAAGATCGCCGCGGCGGTGGCGCACACCCCGCAGCCGCCGGCCCGGCCCGTGCGCGAACGACGCCGAGCCACCCCCACCGCCGAATCGAACGGTGCCGCAGCGGCTCCGCGAACCCCGGCCGCTTCCGACTAGAGGAGAAGACGATGCTCAAGACTCTCGTCAGTGTGACGTTCGGCGTGCTCCTGGCCGTCGGGGCACCGGTGGCCTGGCGCGCGATCGCCGCGCGCAGCAACACCCAGGTGCACCAGGTCAACTCGTGACCGTAGACGCCACCCCGCCCGTGCGGCCCGGCAGCCACGTCGACCCGCTCGCGGGTCTCGACGAGGAGCGGCGGCGCTGGACCGAGCGGGCGTGGGCGCGGGTGAACCGTGAGCGGTTGCGGGACCTCACGGTGGGGTTGGTCGACATCGTCAGTCCCACCGGTGACGAGGCGCCGCTCGCCCGGCACATCACGGACACCCTCGCCGGTTCCGGCGTCGAGGCGCACACGATGTACCTCGACGATCGGCAGGCGAACTCGTGGGCGCGGGTGCGCGGCGCCGGCACCGGCCCCGACCTGCTGCTGTACGCGCCGATCGACACCGTCACGAGCGGCAACGCCGCGGAGGACGTGCCGTGGGCCGCGGAGACGCTGCGCCCGGACATGCGCGCCCACGCCGCCGTCGACGGCGACTACGTGGTCGGCCTCGGGGCGTCGAATCCGAAGGGGCACGCGGCGTGCGTCATGGCGGCCGTGGAGGCGATCCGTGCCGCGGAGATCCCGCTGACCGGTGACCTCCTGGCCGGATTCGGGGCCGGCGGGATGCCCACCAATGCTCGTCCTGGCGTGGGTAATCCGCGGCTCAACACGGGGCAGGGCGTCGGCTGCTCGTTCCTGCTGGAGCAGGGGGTGTGGGCGGACTTCGCGGTGATCGCCAAGCCGGGATGGACCGTGTCGTGGGAGGAGGTCGGGCTCGCGTGGTTCGAGATCACGGTGCACGGCAGCCACACCTACGTCGGTTCCCGGCACCGTCTGCCCTACCGGAACCCGGTCGCGCTGGCCGGGGAGGTCGCGGGGCGACTCGAGGACTGGTTTCCGGAGTACTCGACCCGCCACCGTGACGGCCTGGTGCTCCCGCAGGGCATGGTCGCGAACATCCGGGGCGGTTGGGAGCGCACCGCGTCCTTCACGCCGGGGCAGGTGCGGATGATGGTCGACCTGCGGCTGAGTCCGCGGACCACGCCCACCGCGGCCAAGCGCGAACTGGTCGCCGTGGTCCGCGAGATCGCGGCGGACCTGGACGCGCGGATCGACGTCGAGCAGATCCTGGCGATACCGGGGGAGGCCTCGGACGAACAGATGTGGCTGTGCCGCAGTGCGATCGAGGCGTGGGAGGCGTTCGAGGGCGGGCCGCACCACGAGTTCCACGACGCCAGCGGCGCGACCGACGCCAACATCCTGCGCGGACGGGGCATCCCGACGGTACGCGTCGGAATGCCGAAGGTGGTCGACGCTCCGTTCGAGGTCGACTTCGCGATGGGGATGAACACCGTGGACCTGCGCGTGGCGGAGCGCCTCACGCGCTACCTGATCCGGGTCGCGGTCGACACCGCGACCCGCTCGCTCGAGGAAGTGGGGATCGACTGATGGCGAAGCTGGTGCTGGGGGTCGGTGCGTCGCACAGCACCCTCATGAACACGCACTGGGAGGAGACGACCCACAAGGCGGAGGCCGAGCGGTTCCGTGACGCGTTGGGTGCGGCCCGTGACCGTATCGTGGCCGCCCGGCCGGACGTGGTGATCCTTCTCGGCTCCAACCACTTCCGTGGATTCTGGCTCGACCTCATCCCGCCGTTCACGCTCGGGGTGGGCGAGTGCAACGCGAGTGGGGAATCCGGGACGCCGAAGGGCCCGCAGAACGTCGACGTCGAGTTCGCGCGCCACCTCGCCGATGAGGTGGTCGAGGGCGGTCGGTTCGATCTGGCGTTCTCGGCGCGTCTGCAGATCGATCACGGCCAGTCGCACGCGATCCAGTACCTGCTGGCGGGTCTCGACGTCCCGATCGTCCCGCTCGTGGTCAACGTGTTCGCGCCCCCGCTGCCGACGTTCGATCGGTGCGAGGGCCTCGCGCTCGCGCTCCGCGACGCGATCGCGTCGTACCCCGGCGACAAGCGGGTCGCCGTCATCGCCTCGGGCGGGCTGTCGCATCGGCTGCCGTGGCCGGACTGGCGTGACCCGCACGGCGAGGACGAGGACTTCATGGTGCAGGCCTGGCTCGACGGCCGCGAGAACTGGTCCGACTACGACGCGCGCCGGCGGCAGATCATCCGGGCCGCCGAGGCCGCGATCTCACCGGAGTTCGACGACCGGATCCTCGACCTGTTCGCGGTCGGCAAGGCCGGCGAACTCGCGGGCTACACGAGCGCGGACATCGAGACCGAGGCGGGCAACGGTGCCCAGGAACTCCGCACGTGGCTGATGATGGCCGCGATGATGGACTACATCCCCGCCGAACGGCTTGCCTACGAGGCTATTCCGGAATGGCTCACCGGAATGGGCGTCGTGGTCCTGGATCCCGCGGCGGCACCGGCGGCGCACGGACATTCACCTTCATCTCTTCTGCAAAGGACACACTCATGACAATCTGGAACGAACTGGCCGGCATCGACTTCGCGGTCAAGACCGTCGACGCCGCGGGCATCCCCACCCGATCGCTGCAGGCCGGATCCGGCGACGAGGCGGTGGTCTTCCTGCACGGCACCAGCGGTCACCTCGAGGCCTTCGCCCGGAACATCGCGGTGCACGCCGAGCACTACGAGTGCCACGCGATCGACATGCTCGGGCACGGCTACACCGGAAAGCCGGACTACCCGTACGAGATTCCGCGCTACGTCGAGCATCTCGTGAACTACCTCGACGCCGTCGGCCTGGAGAAGGTCCATCTGGTGGGCGAGTCGCTCGGTGGCTGGGTCGCCGCGCACCTGGCCAGCGAGCAGCCCGAGCGGGTGCTGTCGGTGCAACTGCTCGCGGCCGGCGGCACCGTGGCCAATCCGGAGATCATGGAGCGCATCCGCACCTCGACGGCCAGGGCGGTGCAGAGCGACGACGTCGAGCTGACCCGGGCGCGGCTGCGACTGCTCATGCACGACCCGGTCGACGCCACCGAGGAACTCGTCGAGGCGCGGCACCGGATCTACCACCAGCCGGACTTCGTCGCGAACATCCACAACCTGCTGTCCCTGCAGGACATGGAGACCCGTCAGCGCAACCTGCTGCGGCCGGATCGGCTCGCCCGGATCCAGGCACCCACCCTGGTGGTATGGGGTCACGAGAACCCGTTCGGTGACGTGCCGGAGGCGAAGAAGATGGCGGAGGACATCCCGGGCGCGCAGTTGCAGCTCTACCCCGAGTGCGGGCACTGGCCGCAGCACGAGCAGGCGGCGCTGTACAACCCGCTGAGCCTCGAGTTCCTGGCGAAGGCGTCCGCGCAGGCGAGCAGCGTCGCCTGAGTCGCCTTCCCGCCACCCCGTCGGTGAAGCCGGCCGCGCGTCCCGCGTGGCCGGCTTCACGCATCGAGAGGACCGTCCGTGATGCGGATACTGCTGTTGGCGCCGGACGACCACGACGACCTGGGACGACACCTGCGCGGTGCGGTCCCGGAGGCCGAGGTGGTCCGACCGGTCACCCGTACCCGGGCCGAGCTGCGTGCCCTGCTCCCCGGCGCCGACATCGTCGTCGGCGACTGGAGCGGTGAACTACCCTTGGGCGCAGCGGAAGCCGCGGTCGGCGGTCATCTGCGGCTCGTCCAGCAACCGGGGGTCGGCGTCAACTGGATCGACGTCGACGCGTGGCACCGCGCCGGGGTGCCGGTGGCCAACACCCCCGGGGCGAACGCGGCCTCGGTGGCGGAGTGGGCCGTCGTCGCGGCCGCGAGCCTGAGCAGATCGATGGGCTGGGGGCACGACGAGATGCGCCGCGGGCAGTGGCCGCAGGAGCGGATCCTCGAGCGCGGCTGCCGCGACCTCGGCGATCGTCGGGTCGGGATAGTCGGGTTCGGTGACATCGGCAGGCGCTGTGCCGGACTGTTCGAGGCGTTCGGCTGCGAGGTCTCGTACACGGCGCAACGACCGAGAGCCGACGCGGCGGCCCGGTATCTCGAACTCGACGACCTGCTCGCCGTGTCGGACGTGCTGGTGCTCGCGGTTCCCCTGACGCCGGTGACCCGCGGGTTGATCGGTGCCCGCGAACTCGCGCGGTTGCCGGAGGACGCGATCGTCGTGAACGTCGCTCGCGGGTCGGTAGTCGACGAGTCGGCGCTGACCGTCGCGCTGCGGTCCGGGCGGCTGGGCGGTGCCGCGCTGGACGTCTTCGACGACGAACCGCTCGCACCGGACAGCGACCTGTGCCGGATCGACCGGGTCCTGCTCAGTCCGCACGTCGCCGGCGGCAGCGCCACCGCCCGCACGCGGATCTACGCGATGACAGCCCGCAACGTGAGTCGGGTGTGCACGGGGCGCGCGCCCCGCTGGACCCTCTGACGGAGCCCCCGAAGTCCGTCGTCCGGTCGGATCGGTACAGGTCAGCATGTTTCCCGCGCGTTTCCGAACGTGCGCCGCGTCGCGCTCGGATGTTGCGGCCACGTAAGTTCTCCGGCCCGGTCCGCACGGTGGACCGCGTTCGTTCTCGTCGCGATTCGCCGCCGTTAGGTTTCTTCACCACGACCCCGCAAATGCGGCGCAGATCACAGAACGAAGGTGTGCACACATGGCCTGGCGATCGACATTCGGCAAGGTGACCCTTGCATCAGCAGCACTTGTTCTGACGGTGGCCGCGGGGGCGTGCAGCCGCCCCGCCACCCAGAGCACGGCCGACACCGGTGGCGGCCCCCTGCGGATCGCGGTCGGCATCGACGCGTCCTACGCCCCGTTCTTCGTCGCCGACCAGGAGGGGATGTTCGCGGACGAGGGCCTCGACGTCCAGCTGGTCCAGTTCGGCCGCGGCGGCGAGGCCGTGGACGCGCTGGCCACCGGACAGGTCCAGGTGGCAGGAAGCTCGGATACCACGACGATCGCGCAGTTGCGCCAGAATCCCTCGCTGCGGGCCATGTACTCGTACGAGGTGTCCGGCGACTACATCAAGGTCGTGTTGCGCAACGGGGTCGACTCCGCGACCGGCATCAAGAAGATGGGCATCGTTCCGGGACTGAGCCAGATCTCGACGGACAAGTACCTCGAGGCCAACGGAATAGCCCCGGGCGCAGTCGCGATGGTGTCGGCGACGCCGACCGACATGCCGGCGCTGCTCAGCCGCGGCGACATCGACGGATACGTGCTGTGGGAGCCGTGGCCGGCCACCGCGCTGTCGCAGGGCAGTGGGCACGTCGTCGCGGCCACCGGCGACTACGACTGGTTCTACCACCACTGGGCCATCACGACGGCGCCGTGGCTGGACCAGAACGAGGACACCGCCCGCAAGATCGCGAAGGTGCTCGCCGAGGCGAGCGAACGGGTCGAGGCCGATCCGCAGGCGGCGGCCGTCGCGACCAAGAAGGCCGTCAACGTGGCCGAGGACCAGACCGTCACGGCAGTGAGCGAAATCGATTTCGGTGTCGAGAATCTCACCGAGAAGGACGTGGAGTCCGCACAGTCGATCGTCGACTTCTACAAGAAGATCGGCGTTCTCTCCGAGCAGCCCGACCTCACCTCGGCGATGCTGCTCGATTGGTACCAGGAGGACAAGCAGTGACAGCGACAACCACCATCAAGGGCGTCCCCATCGACGTCCGCGATCTCGGCATCAGTTTCGGTGCCGCCGAGATCGTCTCGGGTATCGACCTCGACGTCCGGCCGGGCGAGTTCGTCTGCCTGCTGGGACCGAGCGGCTGCGGCAAGTCGACCCTGCTCTCGGCGATGGCGGGCTTCGTGAAGCCCTCCGCGGGCGAGATCGTGTGCGACGGCGACGAGGTCTACGGGAGCAACCCGCACGCGGGCATGGTCTTCCAGAGCTCGGAGGCACTCTTCGAGTGGATGACCGTCAGTCAGAACGTGGCGTACGGACCCCGCATGCACGGCGCGGACAAGGCTGCTCAGGCGCGGATCGCCGCCGAGTACCTGGCGATGGTCGGCCTGCCGCACGCCGGTGCCAAGTTCCCGGCCCAGCTCTCCGGCGGCATGCGCCAGCGCGTGCAGATCGCCCGCGTGCTCGCCAACCAGCCATCGCTGGTCCTGATGGACGAGCCGTTCGGTGCGCTCGACGCCCAGACCCGTCAGGTGCTGCAGACCGAACTCGACAAGATCTGGCGGCACACCGGTTGCACCGTCGTGTTCGTCACCCACGACATCGACGAGGCGCTGACGCTGGCGGACCGCATCGTGGTCATGTCCGCGGGCCCGAAGGCGCGCATCAAGAGCATTTACGAGGTGGATGCGCCGCGGCCACGCGACCGTGCCCATCCCGAGGTGATCGATCTGTACGAGCAACTGCGGGACGACATCCGCGCCGAGGTCGTGGCGTCGCTGCGCAACCAGGGCATCGAGGAGGAGCTATGACCGCCGTGGCCGAGACACCTGCCACCGTGCGCGCCGCCCGCACGCCACGCACCCGCCGCCGCAGCGCCGGTGCGTCCGGCGCCGCCGTTCGCACCGCACTGTTGTGGATCGCGTCCGCCGTGATCGGCCTGGCGGTGTGGTCGTTCCTGGCCTGGTGGTATGGGCCGACGACGATCGCCTCGCCGGCCGAAGTATGGAAGGCCGCAACCGAACTGGCCGAGAGTGGGGTGCTGTGGACGTCGATCTGGGCGTCGGCGCAGCGGATCCTCATCGGCTGGAGCCTCGGCGTCGTGATCGGCGCGCCGATCGGCATCCTCATGGGCCGGGTGAACATCGTGCGCCAGTTGCTCGACCCGTACATCGAGTTCTTCCGCTTCATCCCGCCGATCGCGTTCGTGACGCTCGCGGTGGTGTGGTTCGGCATCGGCGAGACCTCCAAGGTCGTGCTGATCTTCTACACCTCGGTCTTCATCGTCACCGTCAGCACGATCGCCGCCACCGTCGCGATCAGCGAGAACAAGCTGCAGGCCGCGACGAATCTGGGCGCGGGCAAGCTCCAGATCATGAAGACCGTCGTGCTGCCGTCGTCGGTGCCCGGCATCATCACCGGTGCCCGCCTCGCGATGGGCAACAGCTTCCTGACGATCGTCTCCGCCGAGATCGTCGCCGCCGACCACGGCATCGGCTCCATGATCTGGCAGGCGCGCAACTACGGCCGCATCGACTGGACGTTCGTCGGCATCATCGTGCTGGGCATCATGGGTTTCCTGTTCGACCGGATCCTGCGCCTGCTCTCGACGCGGTACCTCGCCCGGTACGGCGTCAAGTAGACCCGTTCATTCATCCGTCGAATCTGAAGGGACGCAATGACTCACGCACCCACCATCGCCGAGCTGGCCGGCATCCCCGGACGACCCGAGTCCGGCGACGTCGAGACCCAGCGCCGTCGTCGCAAGGTCGCGGTGATCGGCGGCTACCGGATCCTGTCGCGCTTCGGCCTCGACGAGGGCATCTCGGGGCACATCACCGCGCGCGACCCGGAGCGTCCCGACACGTTCTGGACGGCGCCGTTCGGCCGGCACTTCTCCCGCGTGACACCCGACGAACTGCTGCACGTCGACTCCGACGGCACCATCCTGTCGGGCGACGGGCCGCTCAACCGCGCCGCGTTCGTCATCCACTCCAAGGTGCACGAGGCGCGCCCGGACGTCGTGGGTGCCGTGCACGCACACGGACTGCAGGGCAAGGCGTTCTCGTCGCTGCACCGGTTGCTGAGCCCGATCACGCAGGACGCGTGTGCCTTCTACGAGGACCACTCGATCTACGACCAGTACCACGGCGTCGCACTCGACGAGGAGGAGGGACGGCGCATCGCGGCCGCGCTGGGGCCCAACAAGGCGGTGGTCCTCACGAACCACGGGCACCTGACGGTCGGCACGTCGGTCGAGAGTGCCGTGTGGTGGTACGTGTCGATGGAGCGGTCTATGCAGGCCGAACTGGCCGCGCGGGCGGCCGGTGATCCCGTCGCGCTGCAGCACGAGATCGCCGCGCAGACGTACGAGGCCGTCGGCACCGAGAAGGTGGGGTGGTTCGCCTACTCGACCATCATCCAGAAGATCGCCGCGGAGGAGCCCGACATCTTCGGCTGACCCGCGGCACCTCCGTCACGGCGGGCCCACCGGCAGACCTCTGCTCCGCCGGTGGGCCCGCCTTTCGGCGTGCCTGGACCCGGGCGCCCGAGTCCGAACGTAGTCTGCTGACTGGACCGGTTTCATATGTCAAGGGCGACAGCATTATTAGCGTTGTCGGCATGAACGCATCGTCCAATGTCTCGACCGCACTCGAGGTCGACATCCTGATCATCGGCGCCGGCCCGGCGGGCCTCTACGGCGCGTACTACGCCGGCTTCCGGGGCCTGCGGGTGGCCGTGCTGGACGCACTGTCCGAGCCCGGCGGCCAGGTGAGTGCGATGTATCCGGAGAAGGCGATCCTCGACATCGCCGGATTCCCCTCCGTGAAGGGGCGTGATCTGATCGACGGACTGCTCCAGCAGGCAGCGCCGTACGACCCGCAGTACCTGCTCGGGGAGCAGGCGCAGACGCTCACACACCTCGCGGACGGTCGCGTCGTCGTCGGAACGAGCAAGGGGCGCAACGTGACCGCCGGTGCGGTGATCGTCACCGGCGGCATCGGCACCTTCACGCCCCGCCCGCTCGCCAAGGGCCTCGATTTCCTCGATCGCGGGCTGAGCTACTTCGTCCCCGATCTGTCGGCGCACGCCGGCAAGGACGTCGTGATCGTCGGCGGCGGCGACAGCGCCTTCGACTGGGCGGTTCACCTCGAGCCGATCGCGTCGTCGGTCACCCTGGTGCACCGCCGCGACAAGTTCCGCGCGCACGCGGCGACCGTGACGAAGGTGCGGGAGAGCAGCGTGCGGATGATCGTCAACGCGGACGTGTCCGCGGTCCGCGGCAACGGCTGGATCTCGGAGGTGGACGTCGCGCACAAGCTCGAGAAGAGCACCAGCACGCTGCCCGCGCAGTCCGTCATCGCCGCCCTCGGGTTCACCGCCGATCTGGGGCCGATGACCGAGTGGGGGCTCGAGATCGACTCCCGCCACATCGTCGTGAACACCCGCATGGAGACCGCGGTTCCCCGCGTGTACGCGGCCGGCGACATCACCGACTACCCCGGCAAGGTCCGGCTCATCGCGGTCGGCTTCGGCGAGGCCGCGACCGCGGTCAACAACGCCGCCGCCACGATCGACCCGGACGCCGAGATCTTCCCCGGACATTCCACCGAACAGGAGCGCTGAACAATGGCATTCGTCATCGGCGAGGCATGCATCGACTACATGGACCGATCCTGCATGGAGGAATGCCCGGTCGACTGCATCTACGAGGGGGAGCGCAAGCTCTACATCAACCCGAACGAGTGCATCGACTGCGGCGCATGCGAACTCGCGTGTCCGGTGGAGGCGATCACCGTGGACCGCAAGGCGGATCCCGAGTACAAGGAGGACGCCAAGCGCTTCTTCCTGGAGATCCTTCCGACCCGGGCCGAGCCCGTCGGCAACCCGGGCGGCGCGGCGAAGATCGACGTGATCGGCGTCGACACCCCGATGGTGGCGGCGTACTGATGGGCGTGCGGTTCGGCTACGCGGACACGTCGTTCGGACAGTTGCACTACGCCGAGCAGGGACAGGGGCCGGTGATCCTGCTGCTGCATCAGACCCCGCGCTCGTGGGACGAGTTCCGAGAGCTGATTCCCCTGCTGGCGAGCGACTTCCGGGTGATCGCGATGGACATGATCGGGTTCGGGGCGAGCGCCGCGCTGCCCGCACCGCAGACCATCGAGGCGTTCGCGCAGGGCGCGTGGGAGTTGCTCGACGCCCTGGGGGTCGACCGGGCCACCGTGCTGGGGCACCACACCGGCGCGGCGGTGGCCCTCGAGATGGCGGCCGGCGACGGGGGACGACTCGACGCCGTCGTGCTGTCGTCGTGCCCGTGGGCGGACGCGGACTACCGCGCCGGCCACACGGGTGCCGGCGGGGTGGACTGCGCCGAGCATGTCCCGGACGGCGCCCACCTGCGGGTGCTGTGGGATCTGCGCCGCCCCTACTACCCGGAACCGGTCACCGACCTGCTGGACCGGTTCCTCCACGACGCCCTCGCCTTCGGTGTCGACCCGGCCGAGGGACATCGCGCGTGCGGTCGCTACCGGATGGAGGACCGGGTCGGTGCCGTCACGGTGCCCGTGCTGCTGATCGGTGCGGGTGCCGACCCGTTCTCGATACCCAACCTGCCGAAGCTGCGCGCGCACCTGACGGGCGCACCGACGGTGGCCGAGGTCGTCGTCGAGGACGGCACGGTGGCGCTCGTCGAGCGGCACGCGGACCGCGTCGCGGCGGCGGTGTGCGAGTTCCTGGCGAATGTGAACACCGCCGCCTCCGCGGTGACCGCGGACACCCCCGTTGCGCGGCATTTGTAAACGCTGTGAAACCGGTCCGCTGGACGGAACGTGTGACGTGCGTCTCGGGACTTTGGTCCCTAGCGTCACTGGCACCGAAAGGGTTACACCGCTCGGACCTCCGAGTCGGAGCCCCGCAGAGTGTCAGGAGGCCGCAGTGACGACAGCGATGCAGCGATCGGTCGATCTCGGTTCGGTGGTGCCGATCCAGTCGGCTCAGGGACAGGGCGGCGAGATGTCGTCGGTGCTGGGGAAGGCCCGCTCGATCCTCGACGCCTTCGACAACGACCACAGCGACCTTTCGCTCACCGAGTTGACGCGCCGCAGCCGGGTCGCGAAGGCCACGGTGCACCGTCTCGCGGGCGAACTGGTCGAGTGGGGCCTGCTCGAGCGGGCCGGCACGAAGTACCGCCTGGGGCTGCGCCTGTTCGAGTTGGGACAGCTGGTGCCCCGGCAGCGGATCCTGCGCGACGCCGCGCTGCCGTACATGGAGGACCTGCTGCTCGCGACGCAGGAGACCGTGCACTTCGCGGTGCGGGATGGCATCGACGTCCTCTACATCGAGAAGATCATCGGGCACCGCGGGCTCAACCAGCAGTCCCGCGTCGCGGGCCGCCTCCCGCTGTACTGCACGGCCACCGGGAAGATGATCCTGGCGTTCTCGCCGCAGTCGGTGTTCGACGAGGTGGTCGAGCAGGGCTTCACCGCGCTCACCTCACGCACGACGATGTCGGTCTCGGTCCTGCGTCAGCAACTCGAGCGGATGCGCAAGGAACAGTTGGCGGTCGAGGTCGAGGAGACGCGACTCGGCTACATGAGTGTCGCGGTGCCGGTCTTCAGCGGGCCCACCACGATCGCCGGCGCGCTGTCGGTGACCGGTCCGACGGTCCGACTCAACGTCAGCCGGGTCACCGGTGCGCTGCGCACCGCGGGGATGGGGATCAGCCGCGCCCTGCACGCGATGAAGTGCACGCACTCGCCCGCCGACGCCGCGCGGGCGATGGCCTGCAGCCCCACGATGTGTTCGTTCAACGGCTGCGGCAAGTGAGCGGCGGTCAGCGGCCGGGAGCGATCCCGGCCGCTTCGGCGTCCCACGTGTGCGGCCCGACGCCGCGCTCCCGCAGCGCCGCCTTGCGGACCTTGCCCGTCTCGGTGAGCGGCAGGGCGCCGACGACGTCGACGTAGCGGGGTAGCGCAAAGTAGGCGAGGTGCGGTTCGGCGAACCGGCGCAGCTCGGCGGGATCGACGCGGCACCCGGGTCGCGCGACGACGGCGGCCATCACCTCGTCCTCCGCCAACTGCGACGGGACCGGGAAGACCGCGGCCTGCGCGACGGCGGGGTGCTGCGCCAGGACGTCCTCGACTTCGGCCGACGAGATGTTCTCGCCGCGCCGCCGGATCACGTCCTTGATCCGGTCGACGAAGCGGAACCAGCCGTCGGCGTCCCGCACCACCCGATCGCCGGTGGCGAGCCACGCGCCGGGCGTCGGGGGTGTGTCGCCGAGGTAGCCGAGCGCGAACGCACCGTCGAGGTCGGTGCGCACCAGCAGTTCGCCCGGGGTGCCGTCCGGGACCGGGGTGCCGGCCGGGTCGACGACGAGCGCGTCGTACCCCGGCATGATCGTGCCGAGGTGGCCCGCACGCCGGTCGCCGGGCGCGGTCCCGAGCACGAGATTGGTCTCGGTGGTGCCGAATCCGTCGATCAGCTCGACGCCGAACCGGTCCCGGAACGGCCGCCACAGCCGCTCCGGTGTCGCAGGGGACAGCGCGCGGGTCGCCCGATGCGCCCGGTCGTCCGGGGACGGCGGCCGGCCGGCCAGCATGGCGACCATCGCGCCGAGCAGGTACACGACGGTCGCGTCGGCGTCGGCGACCCGCCGCCAGTACTCGCGCACCGAGAAGTGCTGTCCCAGCACGAAGGTGCCGCCCGCCACCACGGCCTGGAAGAAGGCGTTGATGGCGTTGGTATGGAACAGCGGCAGCCCGTTGTAGAGGACGTCTTCGGCGTCCAGATCCAGCGATGCCCCCACGCCCAGCCCCCACCACAGGAACTGGGCGTGCGGGCACAGCACTCCCTTCGGCAGCCCGGTGGTGCCGGAGGTGAACAGCACGGCCGCCGGGTCGAGCGCCGATATCTTCTCCACGGGTGGCAGCGGCGGCGAATCCGGTTGCGGCGCCGAGGCAGTGCCGACGATCCACAGCTCGCCGCGGAAGCCGGCGGCCTCCACGCGCTCGGCGTACTCCGGTTCGACGAGCAGGCACCGTGCACCCGACGCCGCGAGGACGTGGCGCAGGGCGTCGCCGCGGAAGGCGGTGTTGAGCGGCACCGCGACGGCGCCCAGCCAGGCGCAGCCGAGGATCAGGTCGAGCGCCTCGATGCGGTTCGCCGTCATCGCGGCGACCCGGTCGCCGCGCCGGACCCCGCGGCGGGCGAGGGACCCGGCCATCGCGGCCGCGCGGTCCGCCAGTTCGCGGTAGTGCACCCGCACGGCACCGACGCGCAGCGCGGTGTGATCGCCGCGCCGGACGGCGCGGTCGAGCAGCAGCGCCGGAATCGTCATCGATTCCGGTAGCGGCAGTGCTCCGGTCACGGCGTCACGGCACGACGACGGCACGGCCGGCGACCTTGCCCTCGCGCATCAGCTGCAGCGCGTCGGCGATGTCGGCGAGCGGGAACTGCTGGACTGCGAGACGGATGTCGCCGGCGACGAGGCGGGCGATCATGTCCGGGGCGAGTTCGGCCTGGCGTGCGGTCTTGCGAATCATGTTGACCGGCAGGATCGCAACGTCGCTCAGCAACCAGTTCGGCAGGTCGATCGTGAGCTGAGTGCCGAGGGTGTAGCCGATCAGGGCGGCGCGACCGCCCGGCACGACACGCACGAGCAGGTGTGGCAGCGCGTCCCCGCCCAGGGTGTCGATCAGGACCTCCGCGACCGGGTCGGGGCCGAGGGCCTCGGCCACCTGCTCGCCGCGCCCGACGATCGGGCGGACACCCTCCGGCAGCAGCGCGACCTGGTCCGCGCGGGGCACCACGCCGATCACCTCGGAGGCCCCGGCGAGCAGCGCGAACTGCGCGGCCATCGACCCCACCGCGCCGGAGGCTCCCGACACGATGACCCGCTCGCCCACCCGGACATCGGCGACGTCGTGGACGGCCACGTATCCGGTGGTGCTGGGCAGCAGGAAGGTTGCCGCGATCGCCGGATCGAGACCCGAATCGAACGGGGTGAACGCCTTGTCCGAGGCCACGACGTACTCGGCCCAGCAGCCGTTCTTGAACAGCCCGATACCGCCGCCGCGCACCAGGACCCGGGTTCCGGGCTCGAAGGCGTCGGACTCGACGACGGTCCCGGCGCCGTCTGTGCCGCCGATGTGCGGCAGTTGCGGGCGGACGTCGAAGTTGCCGCTCGCGACCGTCATGTCGAGATGACCGAGAGCGGCGGCGTCGATACGGACCAGTGTCTGTCCGGCGGCCCGCGCGGGGACGTCGACCTCGTCGATCACGGGAGCCTGTCCGAAGCTGTGGAGCCGGGCGGCGCGCATGTGTTCTCCTTCTGGATCTTTCGAGCGGTGGGGCGGCGGGTGGGCCGTGGAATCAGGTCACCGGTCAGGTCAGGACGCCGTCGGCGCGCAGGCGGGCGACGGTCTCGGGCGGGTACCCGGCGACGTCGCGCAGCACGTCGTCGGTGTCGGCGCCGAGCAGCGGCGCCGCGCGGCGGATCGTCACCGGTGCACCTACGCGGACCGGGGCGCCCTCGTGCAGGAACCGACCGGCCTTCGGATGGTCACCGGGAACGTAGTAGCCGCGCGCCCGCAGGTGCGGGTCGCTCTCGACCAGGTCGCGGCCGTTCTGGACGGCACCGGCCGGGACGCCGACGGCCTGGAGGCGTTCGGCGACCGTCTCGGCGGGCAGGGACGCCGTCCACGAGGCGATCGCGCCGGCGATCTCGGCTTCGTGCTCGCGGCGTCCCGGCGCGGTGCGGAACCTGTTGTCGTCGGCCCATTCCGCCCGACCGAGCGTCTCGCACAGGTGTCGCCAGTCGGTGTCGTCGCGGACCGCGATCGCGCACCAGCGGTCGGTGCCGAGGCACCGGAAGACCCCGTGCGGCGACATGGTCGGGTGAGCATTGCCGATCGGGGCCGGGAACCGTCCGGTGCCGGTGGCCTGCACGACGCTGGTGCCCATGTGCGAGGCCATCGCCTCGAGCTGGGACAGGTCCACGTGCTGACCGCGGCCGGTGCGGTCGCGATGTTCGAGTGCGGCGAGGACGGCGGTCGCGGCCTGCAGTCCCGCCACGATGTCGCCGTGGCCGTAGATCACGCCCACCACCTCGTCGGCGCTCCACCCCGTCAGCGCCGTCAATCCTGTTGCCGCGGACACGATGTCGGCGTACGACACCCAGCCGCTGCGCGGGCCGGTGTGGCCCATCCCCGACATCGAGACGTACACGATGTCGGGGCGCAGTTCGCGCAGCCGCTCGTACCCGAAGCCCATCTTCTCCATGACGGTGGAACTGAAGTTCTCGACGACGACGTCGCTCTGCGCGATCAGGTCCGCCAGGACCTCGAGGCCGGCGGGGGAGCGGGTGTCGAGGGTGATGCTGCGCTTGTTCCGGTTGACGTCGTTGAAGTATCCGCTGGTGTCGGGGTCGTCGTGGGGTCCCCGGGACAGGTGCATGAACGGCGCGAACCGCGTCGGGTCCGGCCGGCCCAGCGACTCGACCTTGACGACGTCGGCGCCGTGGTCCGCCAGGATGCGGGTGCAGTACGGTCCGGCCAGCACCCAGGTGAGGTCCAGGACACGGATGCCGTCGAGCGGGAGTCTCGTCGAATCCTCCTCGGACACAGAGTGCTCCTCGACGGCCGATCGGTCGAGCAGGACCTGGTGCTCGCCGAGATCGGCCACCGCGAGATCCCGGGCGCGGGCGCCCTCGGGGAACGCGAAGCCGAAGCCCAAGTCGCGAGTCACGCCGTCCCGTGACACCACATCGACGAAGAAGTCGCGGTCGTTCAGTTGCGGGTTGACGAGCAGTTCGTCCGGGCGGTCGACGGCCGACCAGGGCAGCTTGCGGGTCTGCGCCGCGACCGCGAACTCCTCCTTGGTCCACTTGTCGAGGAAGCGCTGCACCACCTCGAAGATGTGTTCCTGGTGCCGCTTTCGTTCGATCGGATCGCTCCAGCGGGGATCGGTGAGGTCGTCGGCCGCGCCCTCCTCGACGAGCCACGCCAGCAGCGCGTCCCACATGCGAGGGCTGCCGCCCAGACCGCCGCCCAGGAAACCGTCGGCGGCGCGGAACAACCCGTGCGGCACCAGCGGATGCACCCGGCCCGGCCGGGGTGGCACCCGGTCCTCGTGCAGGTAGGCGAGCGTGCCCGCCTCGAGGCTCGCCGCGACGCACTCCTGCGCGGACACGTCGACGGGCGGCACCGGTCCCCGCCGGCGGGCCCGCAGACCCAGGAGCGCCGCGATCGCGGCGTTGACTCCGGCCAACTGTTCGGCCTGACCCTGGGGGAGCAGCAGGGGCGGACCGTCCGGGTCGCCGACCTGTGCCAGCATGCCGCCGAGGGCGGCGACGGTGAGATCCGTTGCGGCCCACCCGCTGCGCGGACCGTCGACGCCGAACGGGGACACCCGGACGTGGACGGTCGAACCGCACTGCACCGCAACCGGTTCGGCGCCCGGGGCGCTGCCGTCGAGGAAGATGTCGGACGCGGCGACCAGCCGCGCGAGGTCGTCGCGGCCGGCTTCCGCGTCGAGATCGACTACGACGGACTTCTTCCCGGCATGCCAGTGGGCGTAGGCGTGCCCGCCGAACTCGTGCCGGCTGGGATCGCCGCCGACCGGTTCGACGAGGACGACGTCGTAGCCGAGGCCGACGAGGACCCGTCCGGCGAAGCGGGTGAAGGGGCTCGACAGTTCGACCACCCGGATTGCGGATTCGACCACGGCTGCTCCGATCGGTGACGCGGGTTGTTCGGTGAGTGCGCCGACACTATGGCGGCAGCGCGTCCCGGGAAACGATTCCGTTCTGCTGACCGAACCGGGCGCGATCCGGCCGGCAGAACGGGGCGATCAATCGCCGTTCGCGTGCTCGGTCACCCAGCCGTGCAGCATCACCGTGTCGGTGTCGACGGATCCGGTGATCTTGCCCTGGTCCCGGAAGAACGTGACCAGGTCGTCGGCGCGGGCCGTGTCGTCGGCGGTGAAGTCGCGTCCGACGAAGTCGATCTGGGTCACCGTGCGCCTCGCCTCCGCGGGATCCATCTGGATCGCCGACGCGATCGCGGTGGCCGCGCGGTCGGGATCGGCGTTCACGATCGCGGCCGCGTCGGCGACGACGGCGAAGACCCGGGCCGCCAGGTCCTCGTTCGCGGCCAGCCACGACTCCGAGGTGAGCAGCCACTGCGAGTAGCGGGCACCGAAGTCGCCGCTGGTGCCGACGACGCGTCCGCCGGTGGCGACGGCCTGCGCGACCCACGGGTCGAACGAGATGAAGCCGTCGATGTCGCCGCGGGCGAGCAGCGCGGGCTGCTCGGGTGGGCTGGTGCTCACCAGTTTCACCGCGGCCGGGTCGAGACCGAGGCTGCGCAGGTACGCGTCCGTGAAGTACAGGCCGATCCCGGGGAACACCCCCATCGTCTTGATCGACTGCGGGGTGACGCCCGGCCGGAGCACCACCTGGAAGTAGCGGTCGGACTCCTCGTAGACGCCGAGCGCGCGCAGGCTCGGATTGGCGGCCATCACCGTGAGGGCAGTCGAGTCGGCGTTGCCGGACATCTCGGAGGTGCCGGCCACGACGTTCTGTGCGCTGGCGGCGCCGCCCTCGGTCTGGATGATCTGTACGTTCAGGCCCGCCGCCTCGAACAGGCCCTCCTTCTCGGCGACGAAGAACGGTGCGTAGGAAGGGTCGACGCCGACCGAGATGCGGACGAGTCCGTCGGGTGACGAGGCGGCCGACTCGGACGCGGGACGCGAACACGCGGTGGTGGCGACGGTGACCGCGGCCAGTGCCGCGACGGCGGCCAGTGCGCGGCGCCGGAATCTGGAGGTCATGGGGTGTCCTTCGTGCGGAGTGGGGTGGGCGGCGCGCGGACTCAGCGGCCGGTGAAGTGCGGTGCCCGCTTGTCGAGGAAGGCCTGCAGCCCCTCGGCGGTGTCGCGGGTGCGGATCAGTTCGAGGACGGCGGCGAACTCGAGATCGAGTGCCTCGTCGAGCGGCAGCGCGCGCCCGTCCTCGACGATCCGCTTGAGCAGGCCGATGGTGCGCGTCGGCTTCGCTGCCAGGTCGGCCGCGAGTTCGTCTGTACGGGAATCGAATCGGTCGTCGGGTACGACCTCGTCGACCAGGCCGATGCGCAGGGCTTCCGCGGCCGACAGCCGGGCCCCGTGGATCATCAGCAGCTTCGCGCGATGGGCCCCGAGGAGTCGCGGGAGTCGCTGACTGCCCCCCGCTCCGGGGAAGAGTCCGAGCCCCATCTCGGGGAACCCGATCGTCGCGGACTCCGTCATCACCCGGACGTCGCAGGCGAGGGAGAGTTCCGCGCCGCCGCCGAGGGCGTGGCCGTTCAGGGCTGCGACAACGGGTTTCGGCGCGGCCTCCAGCAGTTTCTGCACGTCGACCCACGGCCGCATCGCGCGCTGCGTCTCCTCGGTGAGCTCACGCATGACCCGGATGTCGGCGCCGGCGACGAAGAACCTTCCGGTCCCGCGCACGACGATGCACCGGACGTCGGGGTCCGCGGCCAGCGGGGGCAGCGCGGTGAGCAGTTCGGCGATCAGGGCCGGATCGAACGCGTTGGCCGGCGGCCGATCGATCCTGACGGTGGCGACGCCGTTCGAGACGGTCACGTCCACGCACTGCGTGAGGGGTGGGCTGTCGGTCGTCATGGCGGCTCCAGGTCTCGGTGACACGGGTCCGGCGAACCCGTTGAGAGGAGCCGAGTATCGATGGGAATGGCACGAGTGAGCACCACCATCGGTCCGGTGGATGAACCGGAATGTCCTTGTTCACGAACGGTTGCCGGCCGTGGCGGTGCGGCCGTCGAGGCTCGGTCCCGGTCGGCGCCGAGCGGTCTCTGCTGCCGGCTGATAGCGTTCGAACCGTACCAATCGGTTCCTGTTCTACCGACCGGCAAGGGGTGTCGCAGTGATCAGCACGAACGATCTTTTCACCATCATTCTCAACCTGGCATTCTCTGCGGGCTCGTCCGGCTTCGGCATCAGCGGGTCGGGCGGCAGCCCGGTGAATCCGCCGGCATAGCGTTCGACGCTCCACAGGCGTCGTTGTGCTCCGGACGAAAGAGTCCGGAGCACAGCCATTTGTCGGGGTGCCACGCGACGATGCACGGCTGCCGGATCCCGGGAAGCGCGAAATGCGCGGTGCGCGAGACCTGCTCGCACACCGCGCACTCGCGCCGTGATCCTGCCGTCAGAGCAGGTGGACCCTCTTGTAGAGCACCTTCGACGGGCCGCCGACCAGGCCGACACTGTCGAGGAAGCTCATGAGCTTCGAACCCGACGTGCGGATCCTGTCGTGATGATGCTTGTTGGTGCGCGCGACCTCGAGCGCGCGTTCCTTGTCGAGACCGGCGTTCGCGTACACGTCGGGGTGGATCATGCTCTTCATGACGAAGTAGACGGTGGCAGCGGTGCTGACCCGCTCGAATGCCCTCCGGGCACGGGAAGCGCCCTGCAACCGGCGCGTGACCTCTTCGCGGGCGAAGCGGATGTGCCGCGCCTCCTCGAGGACGTGGATCTTGCTGACGGTGCGGGTGATCGGCTGGACCCGCTCGTCCTTCATGAAGTCGCGCTGCATCATGTCGAGGATCTCCTCGGCCGCCATGACGCTCGCATACGCGTTGGCGCCACGGAAGAGACCACCCCACAGGCGGCCGGCCCTGTGGATGAACGTGATCGGGCCGTAGTCGGGCATCCCGAACTTCTCGCCGGCCCGCGCGAACATCACCGAGTGACGGCACTCGTCGGCGACCTCGGTGAGCGCGAACTGCACGTGGCGCGAATGCTTGTCGCGACCGTAGACGTCGCGCAGCAGCATCTGCATGAGCAGGATCTCGAACCACAGGCCCACGCTCGAGACGCTCGCGGCCTCGTGCTTGGTGAGCTCGATCTTCTGCTCGTCCGTCATCTCGTCCCACAGCGGCGTGCCGTACAGCGTGCTCCACTCGGGCGTGAGGCCGAACTTGTCGGTGGGCAGCGGTGCCTCCCAGTCGACCTCGACCATCGGGTCGTACGACTTGCGCGCCGAGGAGGCCAGCAATCGCCGCGCGGTCTCCTCCCGGTCCGACACCGGCGGAGCTGTGCGAGTCGACGGAGTCGCAGTGGTCATGACTTCCCCTCGTTCGGTCACGGCCGCTGTCGCGGCGAGCCATCTGTGTGTGACTGCAGGTAACTGTTAGCTGAACCATACAATGACCATTGTCACAATGGCAATGGGGAGACGGGGTCTGCGCGGCCGGTCAGTGCTGCCGACTTCCTCCCAGTTCGGCGGCCACGTCGCGGACCAACGCCCCGACCTCGGCGTAGCGATCGGGCGTCAGGCGGCTGTCCGGACCGCTGACGACGACGGCGCCGATCGGCGTTCCGGTCGCGTCCAGGATGGCGGCGGCGATGCTCGTCGAACCCGGTTGGACGGCGCCCTCGCACAGTGACCAGCCGCGGGTGACGATCTCGGCGTACGCGGCGTCGTCGAGCAGTGATTCGGGGTGTGTGGTGAGTCCTTCCCGCGCCTCCGGGGAGAGTCGTGAGCAGATCGCGCGCCCTGCCGCACTGGTCTCCGGCGGGTGGATCTGACCGACCTGGAGTGCGGTGCGCACGATCTGCTTTCCCTCGGCGACGTCCACGACCACGATCACCGATTCGTCGACGAGCGCTAGATGTGCGGTCTCGCCCGTCGCGTCGCGAAGGGATCCGAGAAGTGGCCGAGCGCGGGTGGGGAGTGTCGACGACGCGAGGGCCTTGCCCGCCACGGTGAGTGGTCTCATGGAAACCTCCCATCGTGGCGGTGAATCCGGCAGGGGGTGAAGCCATCCCGCGTCGTGCAGGGTGGCGAGCGTGCGCTGGAGTGCGCTCTTGTCCTCGTCGAGCACGCGTGAGAGCTCGGTCAGCCCGATCGGTTGGTGGGCGGCGATCGCCTCGATGACACGGAGGCCGCGCGCGAGGGTGCCCAAAGTCTTGACTGCGATCTGGATCACTCCTAATGTGTATCTGCAAATGATACTTACTATCACATAGTGATACATCACATGGCAAGGCCCCCACGAAGTGGGCCCCACGTGATCTCCCGAAGGAGCGTGTCGTGACGGCTGTCAATCAGGAACTCGACCCCGAACTCTTCAACCCCGAGCCCGAACCGGCCGAGGTCAAGTACACGGTCATCTCCGTGGACGACCATGTGGTCGAGCCGGCGCACCTGTTCGAGACATGGATGCCCGCAGCCCTCAGGGACCGCGCACCGCGGATCCTCGAGGGCGAGGACGGCTCGCAGGTCTGGGAGTTCGACGGCAACATCTACTCCCAGGTCGGCATGAACGCCGTCGCGGGCCGCCGCAAGGAGTCGGTGAAGTACGAGCCCTTCCGTTTCGACCAGATGCGTCCCGGCTGCTACGACATTCACGCCCGCGTCAAGGACATGGACCTCGGCGGCATCTGGGCGATGCTCAACTTCCCGTCCCAGATCACCGGCTTCTGCGGTCGTGTCTTCGCGCATGCGTCCGACAAGGAGGTCGGCATCGCCGCGGTGCGGGCGTGGAACGACTGGCTCTACAACGAGTGGTACCTCGAGTACCCGACGCGCGTGATCCCCGGTGGCATCACCTATCTCACCGATCCGGTCGAGGCGGTCAAGGAGATCGAGCGCAACGCCGCGCGCGGCTTCACGTCGGTCACCTTCCCGGAGCGTCCGCACGCGATCGGCCTTCCCTCGCTGTGGGATCGCGATCACTGGGATCCGATCATCCAGGCCTGCGTCGACACCGACACGGTGATCTCGCTGCACGTCGGCAGCTCGGGCATGTACCAGTACCCGCAGGGCGCACCGGGACTTCAGCTGGGCGCCACCATGTTCGGCCAGCTGTCCCTGGCCGCGTGCAGCGAGTGGCTGTGGTCGGGCTACCCCAAGGAGCACCCGACGCTGAAGATCGCGATGAGCGAGGGCGGCATCGGCTGGGTGCCGATGCTGATCGACCGCCTCGACAACATCATCGACCGGTCCGGGTACGGCCTGGGCTGGGCGGAGCGCCCGTCCGACGTTCTGCGCCGCAACTTCTGGTTCTGCACGCTCGACGACCCGTCCACCATCGCGCTGCGTCACGTCATCGGTGTCGAGAACATCATGCTGGAGACGGATTACCCGCACGGCGACGGCACGTGGCCGCACACCCAGAGCGTCCTCGAGAACTACTGGGGCGACATCCCCGCCGACGAGATGCGGAAGATGTGCAGCGAGAACGCCGCCAAGCTCTACCG
This sequence comes from Prescottella agglutinans, assembly GCF_004011865.1. Classification (GTDB taxonomy): domain Bacteria; phylum Actinomycetota; class Actinomycetes; order Mycobacteriales; family Mycobacteriaceae; genus Prescottella; species Prescottella agglutinans. Next base: position 100,349 of record NZ_RKLP01000015.1, read on the forward strand.
CCACCCGCTGCCCGAGATCGTCCTGCCCCGAGGCTGAGAGGAATCCGTCGATGAGTTTCACCCCCACCGCGGACCGGTTGATTCCGGAACTCGATCCGCGCGAAGAGATCGTCCTGCTCGGCCGCACGCTGTGGAACGAGGGCTACCGCGACCACCTGGCCGGCCACATCACCTACAACCTGGGCGACGGCACGCTGCTGTGCAACCCGTGGTTGCTCACGTGGGAGGAGATGTGTCCGGAGGACGTGCTGCGAATCGATTTGCAGGGCAACCTGATCGACGGCGACTGGCCGGTGCCGCTCGGGATCCCGTTGCACCTGGCGCTGCACAACGCACGCCCCGACGTGGTGTGGGCGCTGCACAACCATTCCGAGTACGGCACGGTGTGGGGCGACATCAAGGAGGTACCGCCCGCGTACGACCAGAGCTCGAGCCTCGGCGGCGGCGAGCTGGTCCTGGTCGACGAGTACGACGGTGCCGTCAACAGCATGGAGGCCGCGGAGAAGGCGGTCCGGGCGATCGGTGACGCGGATCGGGCGCTGCTGGGCGGACACGGCGTCTTCGTCATCGCGGACACCGCGCGGGCGGTCTACCTCCGCGCGGTGGCGCTCGAACAGCGATGCAAGAACGCGTGGATGGTGCGTGTCGCGGGCGGACCGGACAAGACGTCGCTCCCGGACTGGTGGCTCGACCGGCAGCTGAAGAACGACGGCAACGGCTACCACGGCTTCTGGGAGGCGGCGGTGCGCGCGGCGTTGCGCGCCGAACCGGCGCTCGCGCAAAAGATTCTGTCCCGGCCGCGATGACCGTGACATCGACACCCGTGGAGGCGGGACCGGCCGAGGCCCGTCCCGCTTCCGCGGAACGCGCCGCGGACATCTTCACGTGCCGTGAGGTCATCCGGATCATCTCCGGGATCGAGCGGCGCCCGCCGGGCGAACGGCTCGACGAGTACTACTGGGCGGAACTGCTGGGCGGCTGCACGGAGGGCGAGGTGCTCGAGGCGACGTGGGACCACTATCGTCGGCACTCCCGCCCGATCTGGCCGGCGGACATCCTGACCTGGGTGGCGGCCCGCCGTGTGGCCGGCGAGCAGGTAGCCCGATGAGTGCGACGGTGGTCCTCGTCCCGGACGAGCGCGGTGTGCCGGCGCTCGCCGGGATTCCGAACGTCCGGGCCGTCGTGTACGACCCGGACGTGCCGCGGTTGCCGGACGACGCCGGTGCCGCGGAGGTGCTGGTGGTGCAGCGCCTCGATCCCGCCGGCTCGGGCCCGCTGTTGGCGCAGTTGCCGGGGCTGCGGATGGTTCAGCTGTTCAGTTCCGGGGTCGAACGTTGGGAGAACGCCGTGCCCGACGGGGTCCGGGTGTCGAACGCGGACCATGCCCACGGCCGCACCGTCGCGGAATGGGTTGTCGCGCAATTGCTGTGCCATTTCCGGGATCTCGCCGCGTATCGGGTGAAGCAGTCGGAAAAGCGGTGGGACACGCACCGTACCGGCACGCTCGCGCGGAAGCGGGTGCTGGTGTTCGGTGCCGGCGACATCGGCGAGAACGTTCGCCGGATGCTCGAGCCGTTCGGATGCGTAGTCACCCTGGTCGGCCGGACGACCCGCGACGGGGTGGTGGACGTCGGGGCCGCGATGGACCGACTCGGCGAGCAGGATGTCGTGGTTCTCGCTGTGCCGCTGAGCGATTCGACGGCGCACCTCGTGGACGCCGGCTTTCTGGCGGCGATGCGGGACGACGCGGTCCTGGTGAACGCCGGCCGGGGTGGTCTCGTCGACACGCGGGCACTCCTCGACGCCGCTCGCACAGGCCGTATCCACGCGATCCTCGACGTCACCGATCCCGAACCGCTTCCCGCCGACCATCCGCTGTGGACCGCGCCGGGGGTGGTCGTGACGCCGCACGCCGCGGGGATCACCGACGACGTGCTCGACCGGTGTTGGGCTGCGGTCGCGCGCAAGGTCGCGGCGTACGTCGGGGCCGGTGCGGAGGTGTCGCTGTGAGGGCATTCGGGTTCGACTGGCAGTGGCGGGCGTCCGGCGAGCCGCTCAGCATCGAGGACTACCGCCGTGCCGCGGGCCGAAAGGTGCCGCGGATGGTGTGGTCGTACATCGAAGGCGGTGCCGACGATCTGCGGACCGTCGCGGGCAAGCGGTCGGCCTTCGACGACTGGTGGCTGGTGCCGAGTGCGCTCGCCGGCCACGACACCCACGGCCTCGCCACCGAGGTTGCAGGGCTGCCGATCTCGATGCCGGTCCTCACCGCGCCCACGGGCTTCAACGGGCTCACCCGGTGGAGCGGCGACCTCGACGCGATCCGGGCGGCGGAACGCGTGGGAACCCGCTGCGTCGTGAGCACGGCGTCGACGTGGTCGGTCGAGGAGATCGCGGACGCGGCCGCCGCGCAGCACGCCTTCCAGCTGTACCCGGGCGCGGGTGGGGTGGCCGCGGCGCTCATGCGCCGCGCCTGGGCTGCCGGATTCCGATCGCTGTTCGTGACGGTCGACGTCCCGACCGTCGGGAACCGGGAGGGTGAGAAGCGGGCGGGGATGGGGGTGCCTCCCGTCCTGACGCCGCGTCGACTGCTCGACGTCTCGCGGCACCCGAGATGGGCGTACGACGTCGTCCGTCATCGACGGATCGGCGGCCGCAACCTCGCGTCCGGGGACGGCGTGACCGCCGCCCTCGCATCGATCGAGGTCCAGGAGCGCCACCTCGTGCAGTCCCGGTTGAACTGGGACGACCTGGCCTGGATGCGGGACAACTGGCAGGGCACCCTCCACCTCAAGGGGGTGCTGCGGCCCGAGGACGCGGCGCGGGCGGTCGATCTCGGCCTCGACGGTGTCGTCGTGTCGAATCACGGTGGCCGCCAGCTGGACGGCTGCATGCCGTCGGTGACGGCCTTGCCGGCGGTGGCCGACGCCGTCGCCGGGCGGGCCGAGGTGCTGCTCGACGGCGGGATCCGGCGGGGGACGGACGTGATCAAGGCGCTCGCTCTCGGCGCGGACGCGGTGCTGATCGGCCGGCCGGCGCTCTACGGGATGGCGGTGGCCGGTGACCGCGGTGTCGAGCACGTGCTCACGCTCCTGCGCGGGGAGATCGAGCGAGGCCTGACGCTGCTGGGGGTCCGGGACGTCCGGGATCTGAACCGCTCGCACGTGCGCCCGGCTGTGCCCGGCGATCAGAACGCGGTTTCTGTGCAGGCGATTACCACCCAGTGAGACTCGCGCCACAACGGAGACGAATTCATCGGTATCAAGAATCCCGTTCCACACAGATGCCTGCTCGAGGAGGACTGCAATGGGTAACCCGGTGATCGTGGATGTGGCGAGGTCTCCGATCGGTCGGCGTGGTGGCTGGCTGTCCGGACTGCACGCCGCGGAACTGCTCGGTGCCGTGCAGTCCGGGATCCTCGAGCGTCTCGACCTCGATCCGGCGCTCATCGAGCAGGTGATCGGTGGCTGCGTCACGCAGGCGGGCGAGCAGGCGTCGAACGTGAGCCGCAACGCGTGGCTGCACGCGGGCCTGCCGGAGCGCACGGGTGTGACGACCATCGACGCGCAGTGCGGGTCCGGGCAGCAGTCGGTGCAGTTGATCGCGGCGCAGATCGCCGCCGGCGTCATCGACGCCGGCCTGGCGTGCGGCGTCGAGGCGATGTCCCGGGTGCCGCTGCTGTCGAACATCAAGGGCGATGTCGGCAGCCCCAAGCCGGCGGACTGGACCGTGGACATCCCGGCCCAGTTCGAGGGCGCCGACCGCATCGCCCGGCGCCGCGGATTCACCCGCGAGGACCTCGACGCGTTCGGGCTGCGGTCGCAGCAGCGGGCGGCGCAGGCGTGGGCGGACGGCCGCTTCGATCGGGCGATCATCCCGGTCAAGGCGCCCGGCGCGGACGGCGGCGCACCCGCCGAGGTGTCCCGCGACCAGGGGCTGCGGGAGACGTCGATGGAGGCCCTCGCCCGCCTGAAGCCCGTCCTCGACGGGGGCCTGCACACCGCGGGCACGTCGTCACAGATCTCGGACGGGGCGGCCGCGGCGGTGCTGATGGACGAGGCGGTGGCGCGGGGACTGGGCCTGCGCCCGCGGGCCCGGATCGTCGCCCAGTGCCTGATCGGTGCGGAGACGCACTTCCTGCTCGACGGCCCGGTGCAGGCCACCGAGTACCTGCTCGGGCGCACCGGCCTGACCGTCGGGGACATCGACCTCTTCGAGGTCAACGAGGCGTTCGCGGCGGTCCCGATGTCGATGGCCCGCGTGCACGGCATCGACGAGGACCGGCTCAACGTGGGCGGCGGGGCGATCGCGCTGGGCCACCCGGTGGGCTCGTCCGGTGTCCGGTTGATCGGTGCGGTGATCGACGAACTCGAGCGCCGCGACGGCGAACGCGCACTCGTCGCGGTGTGCGCCGGCGGCGCGATGGCGACCGGGGCGATCATCGAGCGCATCTGATGCCCGCCCAGCTCACGGGACTCGACGGGAAGGTCGCGGTCGTCACCGGCGCCGGGCGGATGCGTTCGATCGGCCGGGAGACCGCGGTCGAACTCGCCCGTGCCGGTTGCGATGTCGTCGTCACCGGCACGGGACGCACGCCGGACCGCTACACCGATGAGGAGAAGGCCGCCGGCTGGCGCGACATCGAATCCGTTGCCGACGAGATTCGCGCGCTGGGTCGGAAGGCGACCGCCGTGGTCGCCGACGTCGCCGACGAGGACTCGGTGAACGCACTGTGCGCCCGGGTGCAGGAGGAGTTCGGCGGGGTGGACGTCCTCGTCAACAACGCCGCCGCGTCCCGCGGCGGCGATCGCGTGCCGGTGACCGAACTCGACGTCGACGTCTGGGACCGGGTTCTCCGAGTCAACCTGCGGGGCACCTTCCTGATGAGCCGGGCCTTCGCACGGGCGATGGTCGAGCGGGGCGCGGGCGGGTGCATCGTCAACATCTCCTCGATCGGCGGGAAGACGGGCGGCGCCAACACTGCCGCGTACGCCGCATCGAAGGCCGCAGTCCAGTCGTTGACGTCGTCGATGGCCAAGGAACTGGGGCCGTCGGGGATCCGGGTGAACGCCCTGTGCCCGGGGGTCACCTCCACGAGCCGACTCGACGACTGGCCCGCGGATGTCTGGCAGAAATACGTGGAGGCCAACATCCCGCTGCAGCGGGCCGGCAATCCGCGTGAGGTGGCCTGGGCCGCAGTCTTTCTGGGCAGCGACCAGGCTGCCTGGGTGAGCGGCCAATCCTGGAACGTCGACGGTGGCCAGTTGACGATCCGCTGATCCGGGCCGGTCACCCGGCCCCGAACGATCCTTCCCCGGAGAGGTGTTGTGATGTCCGAGCTTCGTCGAGTACCGGATGCGCGCGCGGAAGCCGTTGCGCGGCTGACGGCGCCGGGTGCGGCCTTCGAGATCGTGGAGGAGCCGGTGCGGGGCGCGGCGATGCCGGTGTTCCGCAACCGGTACAGATCCCTGCACCGGTTGCTGGTCGAGTCGGCTCGCTACGGTGATGCCGAGTATCTCGTGTGCGATGACCTACGGCTCACCTTCACCGAGCACCTCGATCGGGTTGCCTCGCTCGCGCAGGAACTGCGGTCCCGATACGGCATCGGCAAGGGTGACCGGGTTGCGATCCTGTCCGCCAACAACGCCGAGTGGATCATGACGTTCTGGGCGGCCACCGCGCTCGGCGCCGTCACGGTCGGCATGAACTCGCTGTGGTCGGCCCGCGAGATCGAGTACGGCGTGGAGCTTTCCGAGCCCAGCCTGATCGTGGCCGACGCCCCGCGCCGGGAACTGCTCGGCACGGTGGACATGCCTGTCCTGACCGTCGAGCACGACATCCCGGCGATGTCGACGGCCCACCCGGGCGCGGAGCTGCCGGTACCCGATGTGGACGAGGAGGACCCGGCGGTCATCCTCTTCACCAGTGGGACCACCGGCCGGCCCAAGGGAGCGACCCACTCGCAGCGGAACATGGTGGCCGCGGTGGACTTCCACCGGTTCAACGACGCATTGGCAACCGAACTCGGCAGGGCACCGGGTGGTCGACGATTCCTGTTGGCGACACCGCTCTTCCACATCGCGGCGCTGCACAATCTCGCCGTACCGCGCCTCGCGTTCGGTGACACCGCGGTGATCACCACCGGCCGATTCGACATCGACCGGGTGTTGCGGCTGATCGAACGCGAGCGCGTGACGAACTGGGGCGCCGTCCCCACCATGGTGAGCCGGATCGTCGAACACGGTGACCTCTCGGGTTACGACCTGTCGTCGTTGCAGACGATCTCGGTCAGTTCGGCGCCGTCGTCGGCCGCTCTCAAGGAGCGGCTGCGCCAGACGCTGCCGGTGGCGGGCCGCTCCCTCGGTACCACCTACGGATTGACGGAATCATCTTCGGCGGCAACCATTGCCACCGCAGCCGACCTGGCCGAGCGTCCAGATACGGTCGGGACCGCCGTGCCGACCATGAGTGTCGAGATCCGGGACGAGCACGGCGCGCGGGTGCCGGACGGTGTGGAGGGCGAGATCTGTGTCCGAGGCCCCCTGGTGATGCTCGGGTATTGGAACAACCCCGAGGCGACCGCGGCGGCGATCGACGACGCGGGCTGGATGCAGACGGGCGATCTGGGGATACTGGAGGACGGACACCTCCGGATCAGCAGTCGTCGTTCCGATCTCATACTTCGTGGTGGCGAGAACGTCTACCCCGTCGAGGTCGAGAACGTCCTCGCCGAGCATCCCGCGGTGCGCGAGTGCATCGTGCTGGGCGTCGAGCATCCGGACCTCGGCGAGGAGGTGTGCGCGGTCGCCGTGGTCGCGGAGGGCGACGCGGTCACCGCCCCGGACCTGGAGGCATTCATGGTCGAACGTATTGCGCGGTACAAGGTTCCGACGCGATGGACGCTCACGACGACCGAACTCCCGAGAAACGCGACCGGAAAGGTCAAGCGGCAAGAGGTGGTGCTCTCGGCCGAGTAGTCGCAGGATTCGTTCCGTCCCGCAGAGGGTGCTGCCGGTGCAGCGCCCTCCGCGGCGTGCCTGCGAACCACCGTCCGCTAGCAGGGCAGTTTACCGAAAACGCCTATACGGCAGTGAAATACGCCACACATCTTCGGCGACGAGCTGATATGGTCTGATCCGCCACGGCGGGAGATCGCATCGTCGACGTCCCTCGTGCCATCAAGCAGCCACAGCGTGTCGGGCGGCCGTGCCCGACGTCTGTACCGCAGTGGAGAGCTGTCCCGTTCGCTGCGGACAGCGTGACCCCCGACAAGCACACACCGTCTACCCCCGATCGGCACAGCTCGGTTCGTCGTGGACATGCAGGAGGACATCAATGAGGGAGAAGTGGATCCGCGGGTCGAGGAATCTCGCGGCGTTGGCGGCGGCCGCGGCAGTACTGGCGGCGTGCGGTGGTGGTGCGTCTTCGTCGACGCCGTCGGGCGCCTCCGGTGAGCTCGACCCGACGGCCGTCCTGCGTGTCACCGCGAGCGCGCCGACTCGCAACCTGGATCCGTACCTGCAGACCAGCTACGGCGGATGGGGTTATCTCACACCGGTGTTCGATCGGTTGACCGTCGTGGACGGGGAGGGGAACCTCCAGCCCGGACTCGCCGAGTCGTGGGAGTTCGCACCGGACGGTTCGTATCTCGAGCTGAAGCTGCGTCGCGGCGTCGTGTTCCACGACGGTGCGCCGTTCGATGCCGCTGCGGTGGCCGCGAACATCCAGCGAGGCAAGACGATGGAGGGCAGCACGGTCGTGGCCGCGCTGAAGAACATCACGAACGTCGAGGTCGTGGACGACCACACCGTGCGCCTGCGGCTGGCACCCGGTACCGGTGTGGAACTGCCCGGTGTCTTCAGCTCCAACGTCGGAATGATGGTCAGCCCCACAGCTATTGCCGCAGGTGCAGACCTGCGCAACAATCCGGGACAGGCCGGTTCGGGCGCGTATGTGGTCACCGCCTACGTCCCGGAGGAGTCGGTCACGCTCGCGCGCGCCGAGGGCACGAACTGGGATCCGGAGGCCGGTAAGGTCGCGGGTATCGAGTTCAAGTGGGTCGCGGACGCGAGCACTCGCCTGAACGGGATCAAGACCGGAGCCACCGATCTGAGCTGGGTGAGCTCGGCCAACGAGGTCGTCGAGGCGGGATCGCTCTCCAAGAGTGGCACGCTCGACGTCACCGAGGTCCCCTTCCGGAACGTACTCGGCCTCTACATGCGTCCTCAGGGCGATCTCGCCAAGCCCGAGGTGCGGCAGGCGGTGGCGTCGGCCATCGACCCGGCCGCGATCGGCGCGCTGTTCTCCGACACCTGCACGCCGAACCGTCAGCTGTACCCGGCCGGAAGTTGGTCGGCGGACGAGTCGTACCAGTACCCCTACCAGTTCGACCTCGAGAAGGCGAAGAGCCTCGTGCAGGCCGCGGGCGGTGCGAAGGTCACGCTGACCTTCGCGGCGGGTACCAACACGGAGAAGCCGGCGAACGTCATCCAGTCCACGTTGTCGCAGGCTGGGATCGACGCGGAACTCAACCCGGTCCCCAACACGCAGAACGAGCCCCGCTACATCGCCGGTGACTTCCAGTCGATGGTCGCGAACAGCTTCAGCCCCAAGGTCGACCCGGCCGAGACGGTCAACTACTTCCTGACCGGCTCCTACGACCTGGCCAACGGCAACCCGCAGATCAAGGAACTCGCCGCGAAGGCCGCCGATCCGACTCTGCCGGAGGAGGATCGGGCGCCGCTCTACAACCAGATCTGGGACCTGACGCTGAAGGAGGCGATGTTCGTGCCGATCTGCAACCAGACCAACGCCACCGTCTCCACCGCGAAGGTCGTGGGCACCGAGGACATGCCGTGGGTCAATCTGGGGATCTTCGACGTCCGGCACGTGGGGATGACCAAGTAGTTCCGTCCGGAGACCGACACCTGCCGAGACTCTAGGGGCTGACGATGCTGCGTTATGCCGGCCGACGGTTGCTGGCGGCGATTCCGCTGCTGTTGATCGTGCCGTTGTTGATATTCCTGTTGATCGATTTCGCGCCCGGGGATCCCGCGGTGATCCTCGCGGGGGAGGACCCGTCGCCCGAGCGACTCGAGCAGTTGCGCGCCACACTGCATCTGGATCAGAACGTGTTCGTGCGGTATCTGGACTGGGTGGGCGGGGTGCTCCGGGGTGACCTCGGGGTCTCGCTGCTGTCGGATCAGTCGGTGGCCGAGTTGCTGTTCCGGCGCATGGCGACGACGCTGTCGCTGGTCGGGTTCGCGATGGTGCTCGCAGTGGTGATCGGTGTCGTGCTCGGTGTGCTGGGATCCCTGCGTCCGGGCGGGGTGGTCGATCGCGGGATCAACGTGATCGCGTCGATCGCGATCGCGATCCCGGCCTTCTGGTTCGGCCTGGTGCTGGTGTCGCTGTTCGCGGTGTCGAATCAGATCTTCCCGGCGTTCGGGTACGTCCCGCTCTCGGACGGTGTGGTGCCGTGGTTCCAGCACCTGGTGCTGCCGGGTGTCGCGCTGGCGTTGCTGCCGGCGGCGGAGGTGACGCTGCAGTTGCGTTCGGCCCTCGGACAGGTGATGGGCAGCGACTACATCCTCAACGCCAAGGCCCGCGGGCTGGGGCAGGCGAGCGTGATCCTCAAGCACGGCCTGAAGAACGCCTGCATCCCGGTGGTGACGGTCCTCGGCTTCCGGGTCGCCGAGGTCCTCGGCGGTGCGGTGACGATCGAGATCATCTACAGCATGCCGGGGATGGGTTCGCTTGCCGTCAACAGCGTTCAGAACCATGACGTTCCGGTGCTGCTCGGGTTCGTGCTGTTCACCACCTGTGTGGTCGTGATCGTCAATCTGCTGGTCGACATCTCGTACGGCTACTTCAATCCGAAGGTGCGCGCATGACAACGACTTTGCCTTCCGACACCGCGCCGGAGCGCATTCCCGGCACCGCTGGGCGGGTGTGGGGCTTCGCGCGACGGCGTCCGGCTGCGGTGATCGCCGGTACGTTCGTGCTGCTGTTGGTGGTGATGGCGGTCTTCGCGCCGCTGCTGGCACCGTACGATCCGTACGCGCAGGAGGTGGTGAACCGACTGCAGCCGCCGTCGTCGGTGCACTGGCTGGGCACCGACGACTACGGCCGGGATGTGCTCAGCCGGTTGATCTACGGTGCGCGGATCTCGCTCCAGGCGTCGTTGCAGGCGGTTGCGCTGGCACTGGTGCTGGGGTTGCCCTTCGGTGTGATCGCCGGTTACCTCGGTGGCTGGGTCGACACGGTGCTGACCCGGATCATGGACGCGCTCATGAGCGCACCGTCCCTGGTACTCGCGATCACGATCGTTGCGGTTCTCGGTTCGGGGATCACGAACGCGATGCTCGCGGTCGGTCTGGTGATGGCACCTCGCTTCTACCGCGTCGCGCGGGCGTCGACGATGGACGTGCGTGGGGACACCTACATCGAGGCGTCGGTGGCGTTGGGGTGCACGATGTCCCGGACGATCGTGCGGCACATCCTGCCGAACGTGATGCCGCCGATCGTCCTGGTGATCTCCGTTTCACTGGGCACCGCGGTCGCCGCGGAGGCGAGCCTGAGCTTCCTCGGGCTCGGCGCCAAGCCGCCGGCCGCGAGCTGGGGATCGATGCTCAGCACCGCCGCGTCGAACATGCAGCTCGCTCCGTACCTGGTGTGGCCGCCCGGCGTGATGATCTTCCTGACCGTGTTGGCGTTCACCTATCTCGGCGACGGTGTGCGCCGCGCCCTGACGAGGAGTCGCAATGGCAGCAACTGACACGCTCGTCCGCACCGACGGGACTCCCGTCGATCCCACGGCACCGCTGCTGCGGGTGCGGGACCTGACCGTGCAGTTCCGGGCCGGCCGCAAGGACTGGGTCACCGCGGTCGACGGGGTCTCCTTCGAGGTCGCTGCCGGTGAATCCGTCGCCCTGGTCGGTGAATCCGGCTCCGGCAAGACCGTGTCCTCGCTCGCGGTGATGGGGTTGACGCCAGACACCGGCGGCCGGATCGCCCGTGGCAGTGTCGAATTCGACGGCCGTGACCTGACGGCACTGCCGGCCAAGGAATGGCGCAACCTGCGCGGCACGGGAATGGGCATGATCTTCCAGCAGCCCATCCGCTCCCTCAACCCCGCCTACACGGTCGGCGATCAGATCGCGGAATCGGTGCGCAAGCACCTCGGTCTCGACCGCAAGGCGGCGATGGCCCGTGCCGTCGAGATGCTCGAGCTGGTGCAGATCCCGCGCGCGGCGGACCGCGTGCGCGAGTATCCGCACGCGTTCAGCGGCGGCATGTGCCAGCGGGTGATGATCGCGATGGTCATGGCATGCAATCCGCGCCTGCTGATCGCGGACGAGCCGACCACCGCCCTGGACGTGACGGTGCAGGAGACGATCCTGGATCTGCTGCGGGACCTGCAGGAGCAGACCGGGGTGTCGCTGTTGTTCGTCACCCACGACCTCGGTGTGGTCGCCGAACTGTGCCGCCGCGTCGTCGTCATGTACGCCGGCGAGGTCATCGAGGACGGACCGGCCGACGGGGTGTTCTTCGCCCCGCAGCACCCCTACACGTCGGGGCTGCTCGCGTCGATCCCGCGCCCGGGGATGACCGCGGATCGCCGTCTGACCGCGATCCCGGGCCGGATCCCCGCGGCGGGGGAGTGGCCCGCGGGCTGCCACTTCCACGACCGCTGCGCCCACGCCCGGACCGGGCTGTGCGATGTCACCCACCCCGCGCTGACCGACACCGCACCCGGTCGCGCCGCGCGCTGTCTGCGCGTGACCGATCTGCAGCTACGAGGAGTGGAGGCGCCATGAGCCTGCTCGAGGTCACGAACCTGACGAAGTCGTTCTCCACCCGCCGCGACTTCCTGGGTCGTCGCACCGGGTGGACGCACGCCGTGCAGGACGTCTCGTTCACGCTCGATGCGGGGGAATGCCTTGCCGTCGTCGGCGAGTCCGGTGCCGGCAAGTCCACCGTCGGGCGGATGGTGCTCCGGCTGATCGAACCCGACACGGGCACAGTCACGTTCGATGGCAAGAACGTCCTCGCCGCGAAACCGACACGGCTGCGCGAGATGCGGCGCGGCATGCAGATGATCTGCCAGGACCCGCACAGCTCGCTCGACCCCCGGATGACCGTGGCCGACGCGGTCGCCGAACCACTGATCGTGCACAGCGACCTCGATCGGGCGGCCCGGCGGCGGCGCGCACAGGAACTGCTCGACAGGGTCGGCATCGGATCCCGCTACCTCGGTCGGTACCCGGCCGAGCTCTCCGGCGGTCAGCTCCAGCGCGTCGCGATCGCCCGGGCGCTCACGCTCGAGCCGAAGATGATCGTCTGTGACGAGCCCGTTGCCGCGCTGGATGTCTCGGTGCGGGCCCAGGTGCTCAACCTGCTGCGCGATCTGCAGAAGGAGCTGGGTCTGGCCTACCTGTTCGTGTGCCACGACCTCGCGCTCATCGAGGTCATCGCCGACCGCGTGATGGTCATGAAGTCCGGTGCGGTCGTCGAGTCCGGCACCGTCGACGAGATCTACCACGCGCCCCGCGAGGAGTACACGCGCCAGCTGCTCGACGCCATTCCCGTCCCAGTCCCGCGGGCCGCGCGTCGCCCGTGACCGGTGGCCGGGCGGTCAGTCGACGTCGGCGAGTTCCTCGGCATCGGGTTCCTCGGTGAGTGACGAGATCCCGCGACCGCCGGGTGCCCAGACCCCGAGGACGACGGCGGTGACAAGCATGACGCCGGCGAGGACCATCGACGCCTCCTGCATGCCCTGGAGGAACGATTCCTTGGCGAACTCGGCGAGCTGCTGTCCCTGAGGCCCGGCCAGTTTCGACACCTCGAGGGCGGCGGCGAGAGAGTCGCCGACGGGCTGTTTGGCCGGTTCGGGCACGGCGTCGACCGCAGGGCGAATGTGTTGTCCGTAGCCGGCGGCGAGCACGCTGCCGGCGAGGGCGACACCGATCGCGGCGCCGACCTCCCGGGTCGCGTCGTTGACCGCCGACGCGACTCCCTGCTTGGCGGTCGGGGTGTTCTGGACGATCGCGGTGGTCGCCGGGGCGGTGCACAGGCCGAGTCCGACGGCGGCGATCACCAGTGGCACGGCGACGTCGCGGTAGGTGCTGTCGGCGTCGAGTTGGCCGAGCAGCGCGAGCGAGGCTCCGAGCACGGCCAGGCCGACGAAGGTGAGCACCCGCAGCCCGAACAGCGGGATCAGCAACGGCGCCGCCATCGACAGCGCGAGGACCACCACCGCGATCGGGGCGAGCGCCAGCGCCGACTGCAGTGGCGAGTAGCCCAGCACGAGTTGCAGATGCTGGACGATGAGGAAGAACAGGCCGAACGTCGCGAGGAACTGGAGCGTCAGCGACGCGGCGCCGACGCCGAAGGAGCGGTTGCCGAAGAGTCGGACGTCGAGGAGTGGGTGCTCGGTGCGGGTCTCGACGACCGCGAACACCGCGCCGGCGGCCAGGCCGCCGACGATCGCGGCGAGCACCCACGGGTCGAGCCAACCGCGTTGCGGGGCTTCGATGATGCCGAGCACGAACAGGCCGATCGACGCGGCGCTCAAGACCGCGCCGCGGACGTCGAAGGGGTACGAGTGCTCGTCGCGTGAGGACGGGATGGTGAACGCGAGCACGAAGAGCACGGCCGACGCGACCGCCAGGCCGATGAAGATCGCGTGCCACGACCACTTCTCGAGCAGCAGTCCGGACCCGATCAACCCGGCGATACCGCCCGAACCGGCCACACCCGACCAGATTCCGACGGCCTTGGCGCGTTGTGCGGCAGGGAAACTCGCGGTGAGGATGGACAACGTCGCCGGCATGACGAACGCTGCGCCGACCCCCGCGACCGCCCGGGCGGCGATGATCCACGTCGGTGTGTCGAGGACGATCGGCGACGCGGCGGCGAGTCCGAACACCAGCAGACCGAACACGAGCACCCCGCGCCGGCCGTAGCGGTCGCCGAGCGCGCCGGACGGCAGCAGCAGGCAGGCGAGCGCCAGCGTGTAACCGTCGACGATCCACGTCAGTTGGGACTGGGTGGCGCCGGTGTCGCGGGCGAGGTCGGCGAGCGCGGTGTTGAGCGCGGCCATCGCGGCCACGACCAGCGCGACCGCGGCGCACGATACGGAGAGCGTCCAGATCTGGCCCCGGGTCATCCGGGCGTTCGTTCCCGTGTATTTTCCAGCCATGCGGGCCTCCCCGTAGGAAACAAGACTGCCAGTATCGTAGGTGAACTGATGGTTCTACAAGAGGCGGTGACGGATGGGTACGGATGGCAGGCAAGAGTCGGCTGCCGAGCAGGACCCCCGCAGGGCGCGGTCCCGGGCCCGGCTGCTCGACGCTGCGACGACCCTGCTGGCGAAGGGCGGCACCGAGGCGGTCACCATCGACGCCGTCACCAAGCTCGCCAAGGTGGCACGCGCGACGCTGTACCGACACTTCGACAGCGGCACCGAACTGGTGGCCGCGGCGTTCGGGAAGCTCATGTCACCGGCCCCCGAGGTGGCCGTCTCCGGCGACCTGCGCGAGCAGCTCATAGAACTGTTGACCGTCCAGGCGCGGATGATCGAGGACGCGCCGATGCACATCACCGCGCTGTGCTGGCTGGGGATGGGGCCCGCGCTCGACGACTACTCGAGTGCCTCGGATCTCCAGTCCGACGACCGGAGCGGCCATGACCGGCCCGAGCTCAGGTCGCTGCGCGAACATGTCGTCGTGCAGTACCGGGCGGCGTTCGACCGTGTGCTCGGCTCCGACGAGGCGAAGGCCCGCCTCGGCGACTTCGACTACGACCTTGCGCTCGCACAACTGGTCGGGCCGCTCGTCTTCACGCGGCTGGCGACCCTGGCGCCGCTCGGGCCCGCCGCGTGTGTGCGGATCGTCGACGACTTCCTCGCGGCCCGGGCCGCTGACCGGGGCGAGACGCTCGAAGACCGGACAGCCGTGGAGACCGACGGTACCGTGGCCTGAGTCAGGGATCGAGCGTTTGTCACGAGGGAGGGGCACACGATGATCACGAACGCACTCAACTGGATTCTCAATGTGGTCGGCACCGGTTCGGCCGGCAGCAGCGGCTACCAGATTCCCCAGGGCAGCTTGCCGAACGGCAGCTGACCCTCAGGCGTCCGCACCGGGGCCGGGGCGCAGCGCGAACGCGCGTAGTCGGTTGTAGCCGCGGACCCGGAGCGGGCGCAACGATCTGAGTTCCATGCCCGCGCCCTGCGCGGGGTCCTCCCGCAGGGCCGCGGCCAGGTCCGCGTCGACCAGCACGGTCCCGGGCCGCGCCGCGGTCGTCAGGCGCGCGGCGATGTTCACCACCGCCCCGAACAGGTCACCGAAGCGAACCAGGACGGGGCCGTGCGCGAGCCCCACCCGCAGGTCGGGCAGCCCCGGGTCGCTGCGCGTCGTGTCCTGCAGCGCGAGGGCGATCCGGGCGGCGTCCGCGGCGTGCTCGGCCGCGAACATCACTTCGTCGCCGACGTTCTTGATCACCCACCCGCCGCCCTGGGCGATGACGGCTGTGGTGCGTGATTCGAACTCCTCGAGCAGTGTGCTCAACTCGTCGACGCCGATCCGCCGGGTGAGGCTCGTGTAGCCGACCATGTCGGCGAACCCGACGGCGAGAGTCCGGTGGGTGGTGTCCTCGCCGACGCTGCCGGCCCGACGCGCGGTGGCCGCGGCGAGGTGTCGCCGCCACACGTACGACTGGAGTGCCTCGACGGTGGGCAACAGTTGCGACGTGAGTGTGCCGACCGCGCCGCGCAATGACTCCTCGTCCATGGCGCCCGCGCCGCCGTGCGCGGCCGCCAATCCTTCCGCCAGGCGCGCGTTGAGGACCGCGACCTGCCACTCCGCCAGGCGGGACATCGACTGCCCGAGTGCCCGGGTGGCCGCGACCGCGGCATCCGCGGCGAGGGCGCCGCCGTCGACGAACCCCACGAGTGCCCGCAGTGCGGCGGCGTCGCCGTCGGTGAACATGACGGCGTCCGGGTCGGTGTCGATCGCGAAGCCCATCGACACCCACAGTCGCTGCGCGCGATCCAGCGGAACCCCGGCGAGTTCGGCGACCTGTTCCCTGGTGTAGCGGCGCGGACCGCCCAGCAGCGTCTGCTCGACCTCGGACTGGATGAGGCCGAGCACGGCCGGGTCGAGGTGCTCGGACAGGTCCATGGCAGGCCCCCAATCGGTCTCGACCACCCGCGGATCGACCAGCGGGTCTGCTCTCGGGATGTTTCTACCGCGTCCTGGCCCGCAACGACTGTCGGAGGACTGTGGAAAGGTAGCCGATGCAAGAATTTTCTGTAGGTATTCAGGAGGAACCTCATCATGCCGCCCCGCAGCCGCTCCGGTGTGCCGGATCACCTCACCGCGGAGAACCTCGAAACGCTGGCTGCGGCCGTGGCCGAGGGCAAGCGCGCCACCGTCTATCTGCGCGAGGCCACCCCCAGCCTCGGTATCGACGCCGGTTGCTCGGCGAAAGTCGTTTCGGTGGAAGGGAACACGGTCCTCATTCGCCCGAAGGGGGTCAACGACGAACTCCCGTTCGAGGCGGAGGAACTACGTATGACGCGCACGGCGCCCGAGCCGGTCAAGCCCGCCCGGTCTGCCGCGCCGGCCCCGCGCAAGCCCGCACCGCGCACAGTCGCCCCGGCCCCGGCCCCGGCCCCGGCCCCGGCCCCGGCCCCGGCCCCGGCCGCGACCCCGGCGCCCGCACCTGTTGCCGCGCCGAAGCCTCCCGCCGCACCGAAGTCGGCGGTCGCTCCGACGGCGACCGTGGTTTCGCCGCCGGCCCAGGCGCCCGCACCCGCGTCGTCCGCGCGTCGGGCGAAGAAGCCGCAGGGCGGGGTGAGCGTCACGATCCATGCCGGTCCGGAGAACGAGTGGACGGTCACCGTCGCACACGGCGCGAAGCGTCCGAGCAAGGCTGTTCCCGTCACCCCGGACGCGGTCGACCGCGCGATGCGTGAACTCGGCGAGCCCAGCGCGCTCGAGGCGGTCCAATCGGTCATTACCGCTGCTCGGGAGGCCGCGGAACAGCGAGTTGCCGCATTGGCGCAGGAACTCGAGGACGCCCGTCGGGCACTCGAGGCGCTCGGCGCGACGTCCTAGTCGGCGATTAGGTGACGATCGGATCAAGGCAGCCCGAGGGCTGACTCCCGGGTGGGAAGGTTGCCGTTAGAGTGTCCCGCCACCTCGAGGGTGTGAGCCCCGAGGAGTGCAGGCAACAGGGTTGCGCAGGCATGTGGGCGGTGATCGACCGAATGGCACATTCACAGCGCCAACCGGAGGGTGACATGCTCAAGCGACTTTCCTTGATCTTCGCGGCACTGGCGGTCATCGCCGCCACACTCGGGATCGGAACCGCCACCGCCGCGCCGCCGAAGGCGGTCCTGGGTGGCGGGTCCGGGATCGTGATCGACAACATGTACGAGTGCACGCTCACCACCATCGGGCACGACAACGCCGGCCGACTCGTCGGCATCACGGCCGGGCACTGCGGTGACGCCGGTTCGACGGTCGTCCCCGAGGCGGCTCCCGACGCGGGTGTCGTCGGCCGTTTCGCGGTGTCCAACCACGATTACGACTACGCGGTCATCGAATTCGACCCCGCGAAGGTCATGCCGGTGAACACGATCGGGGAGGTCACCATCACCGGCATCGGTAGCCCCGCCCAGTTCCCGGCGGTCGCCTGTAAGCAGGGACGCACCACCGGGCACACATGCGGCATCGTCTACGGAGACGTGCTGCAGTCGCAGGAGACGTGGACGCAGATGTGCGTCATCGAGGGCGACTCGGGATCCCCGGTCGTCGTCGGAACGACGCTCGTCGCCATGGTGAACGCCTATCTCGGGGTGGCGTGCCTCGGGCCGGAGCTCGGCACCAACATGGTGTCGATCATCAACAACATCAACGCGACAGGCGGCGTCGGGGCGGGCTTCAGGCCTATTTGACGCATCGCCGCCACAGCGTTTTCCGGAACAGGTGCCGGACCCGATCTCGGGTCCGGCACCTTCCGTGTGAAGGCGGAATCCGTCTCGCGGACGTCCTGATCCACCGGAGCCCTGTGCGGCGGGAATCAGCCGCACACGGCGCCGTCGGAGGCGGACCCGACGAGCTTGGTGTACTTGGCCAGGACGCCGCGCGTGTAGCGCGGAGGCAGGGGCTCCCATCCGCTGCGGCGGGCGGCGAGTTCCTTCTCGTCGATCAGCAGGTCGAGGACGCCGTTCGCGACATCCAACCGGATCCGGTCACCGTCGCGGACGAACGCGATCGGCCCGGCGTCCACCGCCTCGGGCGCGACGTGCCCGACGCACAGGCCGGTGGTGCCGCCGGAGAACCGGCCGTCGGTCAGCAGCAGCACGTCCTTGCCGAGCCCGGCGCCCTTGATCGCCGCGGTGATCGCCAGCATCTCCCGCATGCCCGGTCCGCCCTTGGGGCCCTCGTAGCGGATCACGACGACGTCGCCGGCGGTGATGGTGCCGTCCTCGAGGGCGTCCATCGCGGCACGTTCGCGATCGAAAACCCGTGCTGTGCCCTCGAACACGGACGAATCGAACCCGGCGGACTTCACCACGGCGCCGCCGGGGGCGAGCGTGCCCTTCAGGATCGTGATGCCCCCGGTCGGATGGATCGGCGACGTGAGGGCGCGCAGCACCTTCCCGTCCGGGTCGGGCGGCGCGATCGCGGCGAGGTTCTCGGCGAGGGTGCGGCCGGTGACGGTGAGGCAGTCGCCGTGCAGCAGTCCGGCGTCGAGCAGCGACTTCATGATCACCGGGACGCCGCCGATGCGGTCGACGTCGATCATCACGTGCCGGCCGAAGGGCTTGACGTCCGCCAGGTGCGGGACGCGCGCGCCGATGCGGGCGAAGTCGTCGAGCGTGAGCGGCACCTCGGCCTCGTGCGCGATCGCGAGCAGGTGCAGCACCGCATTGGTCGACCCGCCGAACGCCATGACGACCGCGATCGCGTTCTCGAACGCCTCCTTGGTGAGGATGTCGGCGGTGGTGATGCCGCGGCGCAGCAACTCGACCACGGCCTGCCCGCTGCGCCGGGCGAATCCGTCCCGGCGGCGGTCGGTGGCCGGGGGCGCGGCGCTTCCGGGCAGCGACATGCCGAGCGCCTCCGCGGCGCACGCCATCGTGTTCGCGGTGTACATGCCGCCGCACGCGCCCTCGCCGGGGCAGATGGCGCGCTCGATCGCGTCGACGTCCTCGCGGCTCATCAGGCCGCGCGAGCACGCGCCGACCGCCTCGAAGGCGTCGATGATCGTGACTTCCTTCTCGGTGCCGTCGGACAGTTTCGCGACGCCGGGCAGGATCGATCCGGCGTAGAGGAACACGTTGGCGAGGTTCAGGCGCGCGGCCGCCATGAGCATCCCGGGCAGCGACTTGTCGCACCCCGCGAGCAGGACCGACCCGTCGAGCCGTTCGGCCTGCATCACCGTCTCGACGCTGTCGGCGATCACCTCCCGCGACACGAGCGAGAAGTGCATACCCTCGTGCCCCATCGAGATGCCGTCCGAGACGGAGATGGTGCCGAACTCGAGCGGGTAGCCGCCGGCCGCGAATACCCCGTCCTTGCACGCGTCCGCCAACCGGTCGAGGGACAGATTGCACGGGGTGATTTCGTTCCACGACGATCCGATGCCGATCTGCGGCTTGTCCCAGTCGTCGTCCCCCATGCCGACTGCCCGCAGCATGCCGCGCGCGGCCGTCTTCTCGAGCCCGTCGGTGACGTCTCGACTGCGCGGCTTGATGTCCGGTGTGTTCTGCGAGTTGGTCACGGCGCTGCTCCCAACGATCGATCGTCACGGATGGCGTGCTCTGGTCCATGTAACCACCGCACCGCACGTGACGGGACGTCTCCGGTGAAGGAGACGGCCCGTCGATGCCGGGCATACGTCAGGCGAGTTCGGTGGTCGTGGTGAAGCCGCGGTAGCCGTCGGCCGCGATCCGTGCGCACAGGTCGCGGTAGGTGCCGACACCGCCGAGGTACGGCATGAAGATGCGCGGCTTGCCCGGCACGTTGGCGCCCAGGTACCAGGAGTCGGCCCGCATGTACAGGCTGGGCTCCGCGATGGCCGTGACGTGCTCGACCCACTGGTCCTGTGCCTCGGCCGTCGCCTCCGCGAACCGGGCGCCGGTGTTGCGCATGTGGTCGAGGTAGCCGGCCACCCACTCGACGTGCTGTTCGATCGAGACGACCACGTTCGAGAGCACCGACGGGCTGCCGGGCCCGGCCAGGACGAACAGGTTCGGGAACCCGGCGACCGCGACACCGAGGTAGGTGCGCGGGTCCGCCTCCCACGTCTCGCGCAGCGCGACACCGCCGCGTCCGCGGATGTCGATCGCGCCCAGCGCTCCGGTCATCGCGTCGAACCCGGTGGCGTAGACGATCATGTCGAGCTCGTGGACACCGGCGTCGGTGCGGACGCCCTCGGGGACGATCCGCTCGATCGGGGTGGCGCGCAGGTCGACGAGGTCGACGTTCTCGCGGTTGAACGTCTCGTAGTAGTCGGTGCCGATGCACAGACGCTTGGTGCCCAGCGGATAGTCCTGGGGGCACAGTGCCTCCGCCGTGTCGGGGTCGGCGACCGTCGCGCGGATCTTGGCCCTCACGAACTCGGCCGCCGTCTCGTTCGCGTCGGCGTCGAGCATGATGTCGCCGAAGGTGGTCTGAAACGCGATCCCGCCTGCGGCCCAACGGCTCTCGTACTCCTTGGTCCGCACCTCCGGTGCCGTCTCGCGTGCCAGCCCGGCCGGCGGTGGGAGCAACCAGCCGCCGTGGGACTCCCGCAGGCGCTGCCGTCGCGCCGGGTAGTCGGCCTTGATCTCGGCGAGCTCTCCCGGCTCGAGCGGCCGGTTGCGGGCCGGGACGACGAATCCCGGCGTGCGCTGGAACACCGTCAACCGGGCGGCCTCGGCCGCGATCACCGGGATCGCCTGCACCCCCGACGACCCGGTGCCGACGACGCCGACCCGCTTGTCCGTGAAGTCGACGCCCTGCGCGGGCCAGTGCGCGGTGTGGTGGACCTCCCCGGTGAACGTGTCGCGGCCGTCGATGTCGGGAAGGCGTGCGGCCGAGAGCGGCCCGGTCGCCATGACGGCCCAGCGGGCGGTGACCGTGCCGGTACGGCCGTCTCCGGTGGTGGTGCCGACGGTCCACAGCCCGGACCGCTCGTCGAAGTGGGCGGACGTCACGCGGGTGCCGAACGTGATGTCCTCGCGCAGCCCGAACCGATCGGCGACGTGCTCGAGGTAGCGCAGGATCTCCGGCTGCGCGGGGAAGCGTTCGGTCCACTCCCAATCCTGCTGCAACGCGTCGTCGAACGAGTACGAGTAGTCGGCGCTGTCGACGTCGCAGCGCGCACCCGGGTAGCGATTCCAGTACCACGTGCCGCCCACGCCGTCGCCGGCCTCGAACAGCCGCACCGACACTCCGCGTTGCCGAAGGCTGTGCAGCGTGTACAGGCCGGCGAATCCGGCGCCCACGACGACCACGTCGTAGGAGTGCTCAGGAGGCGCGGTGTTCGGCATGGAGGTGACCTCGTTTCGTGGTGGGAGGGGAGGGTGCCAGTAGCATCGGTGCAGGTATCCCGCCGATCGGGCGGGGACGACGGGAGGCAAGGCGAGCGTGGGTGCAGGCGATCCGGACCGGTCCGACAGGCCGACGGTGCTCGACCCCGCGTCGTTGCCGAAGGGGCAGCGGGAGCGTCGTCAGCGCATCATCGATGCGGCCGGCGAGTTGTTGGTGGCCGACGACTTCGAGCGCATCCAGATCCGGGACGTCGCCGACCGTTCGGGGGTCGCCCTCGGAACCGTCTACCGCTACTTCGCGTCCAAGGAGCACCTCTACGCGGCGGTGCTCCGGGACTGGTCGGCGCGCGACCCCATCAAGCACGAAAATGCACCCGACCCCGAACTGCCGCCGTCCGAACGAATCCGGATCCGACTGCACCACTCGGTGCACCGGTTCGAGGAGTACCCGACCTATCTGCGCCTGCAGAACGTGCTGCGCCAGTCCACCGATCCGGTCGTGTGCGCGCTGTTCGCCGAGTTCTCCAGCCAGGCGCTCGCGTCCTATCGGGAGCAGTTGTTCGATCTGCCGGGGGAGGACGCGTCCGACATCGTCGCCATCGTGACCGCGGTGCTGACGCACGAACTGATCCTGTTCGGGCTGGGCCGGCAGGACATCGCGGAGGTCCATCGTCTGCTCGATCGCACGGTGGACCTGGTGTTCGGCCTGGATCCGAAGGGCTGAGACGGCCACCGGCCGAGCGCGAGTCCTCAAGACCCCCAAGCGAAGTCCGAGGATCCCCGGCCCGGAAAGCAAAGCGGGTGTGACCGTTGTCATACGCGAAGACTAGAGTTAGATTCTAGTTCATGACAAGTGGTGTGGAGGAGACCCGAGCAGAACTGGACCCCGCCCTCCGGGCGGTGGCCGACGCGGTGGCGGGATCGGGGTTGCCGCCGATGGTCGAACTCGACCCGGACGGCGCCCGCCTGCGGATCTGCGGCACACTGCAGTCGTGCGCGGCAGGCCCCGAGGTCGACACCGTCACGACGTGCTCCGTGGGTGAGCACGTGACGGTGCGGATCTATCGTCCGCTCGTGCCCCGGCCGGTCGGCACCGTCGTCCATTTCCACGGGGGTGGCTGGGTCACAGGAGATCTCGACTACGCCGACGCGACCTGCCGGGCCATCGCCGACCGGACCGGGGCCGCGGTCGTCAGTGCCGACTATCGACTCGCGCCGGAGGCCCGGTTTCCCGCGGCGGTCGACGACGCGATGGCCGTGTTGCGCTGGCTGGCGGCCGGACCCGCGGGGCTGGATCCGCGAATCGTGGTCACGGGCGACAGCGCCGGCGGAAACCTGGCCGCGGTCTGCGCGCAACTCGCACGCGGCGACGATCGGATCGAACTGGTCGGTCAGGTGCTCGTCTACCCGGTGGTCGACACGGACCTGAGCCGCGCGTCCTACGCCGCCAACTCCGGAATCTTCCTCGGCGCCAGGGAGATGCAGTGGTTCCTCGAGCACTACTGCCCCGACGCGACCGAGTGGACGTCGCCGCTCCTCGCGCCGGTCCGGGCGGCGGACCTGTCGGGTCTGCCGCCCGCGGTGGTGGTGGTCGGTGGCCACGACCCGCTTCTCGACGAGGGGCTCGAGTATGCCGAGCGACTGGTCGCGAGCGGTGTCCCGGTGGAACTGCTGCGGTACCCCACGCTGCCGCACGGGTTCCTGCAGTTCACCGCGGTCTCGCCGGCGTCGGCGACCGCCCTCGGCGAGATCGCGGCCGCCGCGGCGCGGCTTCTCGAAGAGCATTCCGCGCAAGCTGATCCGACATCCGGAGGTGCTCATGCATGACCTGGTGATCCGGGGCGGTCTCGTGGTCGACGGAACCGGTGCGGCCCCGCGCACCGCCGACGTCGCCGTCGACGACGGCCGCACCACGACGGTGGGCGAGGTGCCCGGTGCCGGACGTCGCGAGATCGACGCCACCGGCAGGCTCGTCACCCCGGGGTTCGTCGACATCCACACGCACTACGACGGGCAGGTGACGTGGGATCCGCTGCTGACACCGTCGTCGCTGCACGGTGTCACCACCGTGGTCATGGGCAACTGCGGGGTCGGGTTCGCCCCCGTCGAGCACGACCAGCGCGACTGGTTGATCAGCCTGATGGAGGGGGTCGAAGACATTCCCGGAACCGTTCTGGCCGAGGGGATGACGTGGAACTGGGAGACGTTCCCCGAGTATCTCGACGCGATCGACACCCCGCACGCCATCGACTTCGCGGCGCAGTTGCCGCACGGCGCCCTACGTACCTACGTGATGGGTCGTCGCGGCGGCGACCACCGGGCGCGGCCGACCGAGGACGAGATGGAGCGTATGTGCGACATCGTGGCCGAGGCGGTCGAGGCCGGCGCGCTGGGCTGGTCCACGTCGCGTTCCGCGGTGCACAGGGCGTCGGACGGTTCACCTACGCCGAGTCTCACGGCGTCGCGCGACGAACTGACCGGCATGGCGCGCGGTCTCGCGAAGGCCGGGGCCGGCGTCATCGACTTCATCTCCGACTTCATGGACGAGCCGGAGGAAATGGAGTTCGTCGGCGCGATCGTGGAGGCCGCGCAACGTCCGATGTCGGTGTCGGTGGTGCAGAGTGAGCGAGCGCCCGACAAGTGGCGCAGCCTGCTCGACGGGCTGGCGGAAGTATCTGCGAAGCAGAACATTCCGATCACCGGCCAGGTGGCGCCCCGTGCGGTCGGCGTCATGCTCGGCTGGGAGCTCAGCTGGCATCCGTTCATGGCGTATCCCGGCTACCGGGTCCTAGCGGACCTGGCGCCGGCGGAGCGGGTGGAACAGTTGCGCCGTCCGGAGGTGCGGGCGGCTCTCCTCGCGGAGAAGCCCGAGACCGACAGCGAGTTCGTCGAGCGTCTCTCGACACGGTTCGACCAGGTGTATCTGCTCGGTGACCCCCCGAACTACGAACCGGGGGTGGATGACTCCGTCGCGGCCATGGCGACACGGTCCGGGGTGAGCCCCGCCGAGGTCGCGTACGACGCGATGATGGAGCAGGACGGCCGCGGCCTGCTGTACTTTCCGATGCTGAACTACGCGGCCGGCAATCTCGACGCCGTCCGGGAAATGCTCGCGCGGACCGACACCGTGCCGGCCCTCGGCGACGGCGGTGCGCACTGCGGCGCCATCTGTGACGCCAGCTTCCCTACCACGCTCCTGACTCACTGGGGCCGCGATCGGCAGGGCGACGGTCGATTCCCCGTGGAGTGGTTGGTGAAGCGGCACACCGCCGACACCGCCGCCGTGGTCGGGTTGCTCGATCGCGGCCAGGTGTGCGTCGGTTACCGGGCCGACCTCAACGTGATCGACTTCGATCGCCTCACGGTCGATCGGCCCGAGGTGCTCTACGACCTCCCGACCGGGGGACGACGCCTGATGCAGACCGCCACCGGATACGTCGCGACCGTGGTGGCCGGCGAAGTGGTGTTCGAGCACGGTGAGCACACCGGCGTGCTGCCGGGCCGCTTGGTCCGGGGCGCGCGGCCGGCGCCTCCGGCGGCCGCGACCACCTGATCCGCGATCACCCGAACGAGAAAGTCCCCGTCACTCGCCGAGTGACGGGGACTTCCTGCCTGCACAGGATCAGTTCTTCTTGAATGCCTTGTCGAACAGGATGATTCCGTCGACGCTCGGGTTGGCGCGGTACACGTCGTCCGACCACGCGATGTAGTTGACGCCGGCACCCCACGAGAGGAACGGCTGATCGGTGTTCACGAGCTTCTGGATGTCCACGATCGAGGCGCGCTTGGCCGTGTCGTCCGGTGCCGAGAGCACCTTGCCGAGCAGCTCGTCCATCTGCGGGCTCTTGTAGCCGAGGATGTTGTTCGTCGACGTGCTGGACAGCGCGCTGAACAGCCGGATCTCGGGCGCGACGTCCGAGACGCTGTAGGCGCTGTAGGCCATGTCGTAGTTGCGGTCGATGTAGAGCCGCTTGACCATGTCCGTGATGCTGCTCGTGGACTCCAGCGACACATCGAACCCGATGGCGTTCATCTGGGCCTGAACGGCGAGTGCCATCTGCTGCGCGTCGGGATCGTTGACGCCGACGTAGGTGATCTTGCCGTCGAAGCCGTCAGCCTTGGCTTGGTCGAGCAGTTCCTTGGCCTTCGCCGGGTCCGGGGTGATTCCGGTGGTGTCGCCGAACCACTGGGACCACGGCTGGAACAGGTCGGTTCCGGGCATGCCCTCGCCGGCACGCACGCGCTGGTTCAGGACCTCGGGATCGACGGCGTAGGCGATCGCCTGGCGGACACGCGGATCGGCCGCCGGGCGCCCGGGTGCTTCGTTGAGCTGACCGACCATCGACATGCTCACTGTTTCGATGTAGCCGGGGAACTCGGCCTTGGCGGCGTTCACGGTCGCCGCGTTGCGGAGGTAGACCATGTCGACGCCGTTGGTCTTCAGGGCGTCGATCTTGGGCTGCTCACCGGCGATGGCGACGAACTTCAGGCCCTCGAGGTTCGGTGCGCCGCCCCAGTAGTCCGGGCGGGCCTTGAGCTGGAGTTCCTGCTGCGGCTGCAGGCTGACGACCGTGAACGGCCCGGCCCCGATCGGGGTGAACTTGTCGCCCTGCTGGGAGGACGGCGCGACGATCATGCCGTGGCCGTAGGCCAGCATCGCGGGGAACGTGCGCCACGGCTGCTTGAGGGTGAAGACGACTGTCGACGGATCCTGCGCCACGTTGCTCGCCACCATCTGGGTGTACACCTGCGAGTTGCCACCGCGCCGCTGGTTGTACCGGTTGATGCTCGCCACGACGGCGTCCGCGTCGAGCGGAGACCCGTCGCTGAACGTCACGCCGTCCCGGAGCTTCAGGGTCCAGGTCAGGTGGTCGGCGCTCTCCTCGAACGACTTCGCCAGCTGCGGCTGGAAGCTCTGCGACGCGGTGTCGTAGCGCATCAGCACGTCGTACACCGCCGCCATCTCGGTGCCGCCGGTCGCTCCCGCGGGCTGCGTCACCGTCGGATCCAGACTCGTCACCGGCGCGTACGACGCGAAGCTCAGGGTGCCGCCGGACACCGGCGTGCCGCCGTCGCCCTGGTCGCCGAGGACGCCGTACGCGGTCGTCGTCGGTCCGGACGAGCTGTCCTGGCTGTCGCCTTCGGCGTTGGCGCAGCCGGCGAGGGCGACGGCGCCGACCGCGACCATCGCCAACATCCGGCCGACCCTGCTCGAATACTTACTCATGAAGCAACCTCCACGGTTCGGGGTTGACGCCCGCGCTGTCGGTACGGGCTGAAGTGCGCGTCCGCCTGATCGAGTTGATTTCTCGGGCCCCGACAGGGCAGAGCGCCCGGTCGCCGAGTGCTGACGGCCACGGCGCTCACCGCCGATCGGTCCGTTGCAGACTCGGACTCTAACCGGACCGACTGCTGTCCACAAGGACCCAGGCGATTCGGTGATTCCACACTGTCGCAGAGGTATTCGGCCGCGTCTCGGACAGCGGTGTCGAACCCGCCCGGGGGTGCTCCAGTCTGTCGAACAGTTGACCGGCCCAATCCGTGCGAAACGCTTGTGGAATTGAGAAATGCGTCCTAGATTGTCGGGACGCGGGTTTGTATAGACAAAGTCCTCGCCGCGTTTTCGCAGGTCGCCGGCTCTTCCGGGCGGGTGCGTGCGGCAGCGACGAGGGCAACCGGCACCGAGGCGGGAGGGTTCACGTGATGTACCAGGGAGTGCGTTCGTTACCCGTCTCCGGAGACGTGCGGAGAGCCCCTGGGCCGTGACGGATCCGCAGCATGTGATCCTCGCTCAGGAACTGATCGCGCGGATCAAGGCAGGAGAGTTCCAGGTGGGGGACAGGTTGCCCACCGAGCTCGAACTGTGCGAGAGCCGTTCGCTGGCCCGCGGGACGGTGCGGCAGGCGCTCAAGCATCTCGAGGACGCTGGACTGATCAGTCGACGGCGGGGTGCGGGCACCACTGTCGCCGCGCCACCACCACTCGACGGGTATCAGGCGTTCGTCACCAGCAGGGCCGAGATGCTCGCCTTCGTGCAGCACACGATGATTCGGGATCCCGAGTCCAATATCGTTGTGGCGGAGATGGATCTGGCCCAACGGCTCGGCGTACCCGTCGGCAGTGAGTGGTACTGCGTGTCCGGCGCACGTGAGGTACGTGGATCGGCGGGTACGCCGGTCTGCTGGAGTGAGCTGTACCTGAAAGCGGACCTCCCTCATCGACGAATGTTGCTGACTGGGCGGTTCGACATCGTCAACCTCGTGCGGCAGCGTATCGAGCAGGAGGTCGCGGCGGAGACCGTCGCGCCCGCCATTGCTAGTGCACTCGGTGTCGAAAAGGCGAGTGCGGCACTGGTTGTCGTTCATCGACACTTCAACTCGATCGACGTCCTGGAGGCGGTGGGAGTGCACACGCACCCTGCCGACCGATACCGCGTCGCTACCTCCGTCGGGTCGTCGATCGCTCCGATCTAACCCTACCGATGAGTTCGCTCGGGCGGTCGCCGGACCGTTCGGAAAGCTACTGGGCAGTACTTTCGGCCGAATACTGACATGAATTCTATTGTGAGCTAGCCTCTTCGAATCACCGTGTGACGCACATCTCAGGAGGGTCGAGTGGTCGATTGTTCGGCAGCCAGTCCGCTTGTGGACGGGCAGCATCCCGACCGGATCTACCTGGGCGGCGTCGTGCGGACCATGCAGGGAGTGGGACGTGCATCGGCCTTCGCGGTCCGTGACGGACGGTTCGTCGCGGTCGGATCCGATGCGGAGATCCGCGCGCTGGCGGGTCCCGGCACGGGAACGGTCGATCTGGGCGGTCGAGTGGTGCTTCCGGGATTCATCGAAACCCATGTACACCCGCACATGTCGGGTGCGAGCAGTCTTGACGTGGATGCCGGAGTGGAGGCCTGCCCGGACATCGAATCGCTCATCGGTGCGCTGGCCGCCCGTGCCGCGACCACGGCACCGGGAGAGGCGGTCCGCGCCTCGGGGTTCGACGACAGCCTCGTCGTGGAGGATCGGGGGCTGACCTCGGCGGACCTCGACCGCGCCGACGCCGGCCGTCCGATCGTGGTACGGCACCTGTCCGGGCACGGTGTGTACGTCAACTCGTTCGTCATGCGGTCCAAGGGAATCGACCGGAACACGCCGGATCCCGAAGGTGGTGTCATCGTCCGCGACGCGGCGGGAGATCCCACTGGGGAGTTCCGCGAGATCCCGGCCATGCGCCTGGTGGTCGATCCCAGCGAGACGATGCCGGCTCCCGACGAACTCGACGATTCGCTCCGTCGCGCACTGGCACGAATGGCATCCGTGGGTGTCACGAGTTTCCACGACATGTTCGTCACCCCCGTGATGGCGGACTCGTACCGTCGACTGCGCGCGTCGGGAGAGCTGATCCTCCGGGGTCGGTTGTACGCGGGCTTCGGCATGCTCGACGGATTCGACGTCGGTGACACGGCCGCAGTGGAGGACGACGACGTCCTGAGTGTCGGTGGCGTGAAACTGATCTCGGACGGATCGATCCAGCTGCACACGGGTGCGCTCTCGGAGCCCTATCACGACCTGGGGGGTTGCCACTGCGGTGACATGGCGATACCTCCCGGTGACCTCGATGCGATGGTGGCCGGGTGCCACGCCGCCGGACGGCAGGTGGCGATCCACACGAACGGCGACCGTGCCATCGACCTCGCGCTCGACGCGATCGAGAAGGCCACGGCGGCATCGGGGGGTGCCGGTCTTCCGCAGCCCGGACTGCAGCACCGCCTCGAACACGTCCAGACGCTGCGCGAGGACCAGATCCTGCGGATGCGGGAACTCGGTGTCGCGGCCTCGGTTTTCGTCAACCACGTCTACTACTGGGGTGATCGGCACCGGGATCGTTTCCTGGGACCGCTGCGCGGCAGCAGGATCAGCCCGCTCGCGTCGATCGCGGCATCGGAGTTGCAGTTCGCACTGCACTGCGACAGCCCCGTCACGCCGGTCGATCCGCTGTTCACCATCCACACCGCCGTCAACCGTGTCACGCGTGGCGGACGGGTGCTGGGGCCGGAGCAGCGGGTCGACGCTCCGACGGCGCTCGCCGGGTACACGACCTCGGCAGCCCGCGTCGGCGCGGAGAGCGCCGTGAAGGGTGCGATCGCCCCGGGCATGCTGGCGGACTTCGTAGTTCTCGGGGCCGACCCGCTCACCTGTGATCCGTCGGCGATCAAGGACATCGAGGTGCTCGCGACCGTCGTCGGCGACCGCGTCGTATACGCGGCCGACCGCGATCTCGGCTCGGCTATCGACGGATCTCACGAAGGAAGGTGCGCATGAAGCGATCGACACTTGCCCGTATCGGAACGATGTTCACCGCGTTGACCGCCACGACCGTGCTGCTGGCCGGGTGCGCGGGTGGTTCGGGCTCGGCGACCGATGCGTCGGATGTCACGACCGGGCTGGTCGGCGAGCAGGCCGACGGTGGCGATCCGGTGTCGGGCGGGATGCTGTCGTACGCGACGTACAACGGTGTCAGCAGCCTGGATCCGGCGGACCGGCAGGACGGCGGCGCGACCGGTGGCAGTGAGATGGCCGCGATCTACGACCTCCTGATGCGCTACGACCCGGAGTCGAAGGAGTACCAGCCGCAGCTGGCGCAGGCGTTGACGCCGAACGGCGACAACACCGTCTGGACGCTGAAGCTGCGTGACGGTGCGAAGTTCAGCGACGGCACCGCGGTCGACGCGGCGGCGGTGCAGTGGAGCATCAACCACTACCTGGAGAAGAAGGGCACCCACACGCAGGTGTGGAAGGCGTCGGTCGCCGACGTCTCCTCGCCCGACCCGTCGACGGTGGTGTTCACGCTCGAGCAGCCGTGGAACGAATTCCCGATCCTGTTCACCACCGGTCCGGGCATGATCGTGGCGCCGTCGTCGATGGCGAGCGGCAAGTTCGCCGCGGTCGGCGCCGGCCCGTTCGCGGTGGAGAAGTTCGCGTCGCAGGACGAGTTGGTGCTCGCCGCGAACCCCGGCTACTGGAACGGGAAGCCGCACCTGGACAAGCTGCGCTTCCCGGCGATCGTGAGCGAGCAGGCCAAGCTGGACGCGCTGCACACCGGCGGCATCCAGGCCGCCTACCTGCGTAATGCCGAGGTGGTGCACAACGCGCTCGAGGCCGGCGACGTCGGGTACGTCTACACCACGGACATGGGTGGTGTCGGCAATATCAACCAGCGGGAGGGCCGGGCGGCGTCCGACGAGCGCGTGCGCAAGGCGATCGTCGCGGCGTTCAACCCGGAGACGTTCAACCAGCGGGTCGAGGGCGGCTTCGGTATGCCGGGCAGCGACATGTTCCAGTCCTGGTCGCAGTGGCACGGTGACGTCGCCGGTGCGGGCTACGACCCGGAGGCCGCGAAGAAGTACCTCGCCGAGGCGAAGGCCGACGGCTACGACGGCAAGCTCACGTACGTCGGGCTCAACGATCCGGCGACGCAGCAGAGCGGGCTCGCGTTCCAATCCATGTTGCAGGCAGTCGGGTTCACCGTCGACATCGTCAACACGACGAGCATCAACGATCTGGTGAAGACCATGTACGTGCAGCACGACTACGACATCGGGTACGCGGGCTTCAACATCCTCGAGGAGTCCCCGTTCGTGCGCATGTACGGCAACTTCTACAGCGAGTCGACGTCGAACGTCCTCGGCTACAAGAACCCCGAGATGGACACCCTGCTCGGCAAGCTGCAGACCGCACCGAGCGATGACGAACGCCGCAAGGTCCTCGAGGACATCCAGACCGTCGTGAACGACACCGCACCGGTGATCGTCGTCAACGCCGGTAAGTACTTCATCCCGTGGAGCGCGAATGCGCACGGGATCACCCCCAGTGCGGACGGGATCATGCTCTTCGGAAATGCCTGGCTCGCTTCCGATTCCGCGTCCTAGAACCTGATCCACCGCAACACTGAAGTTTGGGACGCCCCATGAACACAGGAAGGAGGCGATGACGCGATGGCGCGAACAGTGATCGACAAGTTGATCGAACTGGTCGTCGTGCTCTTCATCGTCAGTCTCGGCACGTTCGCCCTCGTATCGTTCATTCCGGGCGATCCGTCGGTCGCGATACTCGGTGAGGGGCATGCGCCCGAGGACTATGCGCGCGTGCGCGCCGAGATGGGGCTCGACGATCCCTTCCTGACGCGGTACTGGCACTGGCTGTCGGGCGCGCTGCAGGGCGATCTCGGCAACTCGATGGTCCCGCCGCAGGGCCCGGTGACCGACAGCATCAGCGCGGCGATCCCGGTCAGTCTCCAGTTGGCCGTCATGGGCCTGTTCATCGCGCTCGCCGTCGCGGTGCCGCTGGCGATGTTCTCGGCACGGCACCAGGGCGGCTGGATCGATCGCGCGATCGGCGCCGGCACGTTCGGCGTGCTGTCGATCCCGAGCTTCCTGTCGGGTCTGCTGCTGATCATGGTGATGGTCAACTACCTCGGGTGGTTCCCGCGCTCCCAGTGGGTCCGGATCTCGGACGGGTTGGGGCAGAACCTGTATCACGCGATTCTGCCGGCGATCGCCATCAGCCTGTTGGAGATGGCGATGTTCACGCGGATCCTGCGCAGCGACCTGGTGATGACGCTGAAGGAGAACTTCATCCTCGTCGCCAAGGCCAAGGGCATGTCGAACGCGCGGTTGCTGTTCAGCGACGCGCTGCGCCCGTCGTCGTTCTCGCTGATCACGATGCTGGGCATCGTCCTCGGCTCGATGATCGGCAGCACCGTCATCGTCGAGACGCTGTTCTCGCTGCCGGGTATGGGATCGCTCGTCGTCCGTGCGGCGCAACAGGGTGACATGCCGATGGTGCAGGGTGCGGTGCTGGTGATCGCGGTCATCTACGTGGTGGCCAACGGTGTCATCGACATCTCCTACGGATACCTCGACCCAAGGAGCCGACGAGCCCATGTCTGAGACGACTACCGACGACATCGAGATGCCGGCCATCACGGGCCGGGTGTTGGACGAGTCGGACGCGGAGACCATCGTCGATCCGTCCGATGCGGCCGAGCGCCGAAACCTGTACCGCGTGGGCACGATCCTGACCGTGGTGGGGGTGATCGCGGCCGGCTTCGGCCTCGCGCCCGTGCTGGTCATGGGGGCGCGGGTGGTGATCTTCCTGATCGGCCTCGTCGCGCTGTACATGGGCGTGCGGCGGTTGGGGCTGGCGCGGTTCGGGTCGGACTTCGACCTCACGTTCATCCTGTCCTGCGCGTGGCTGACGGTGCTGATCGCGGCGGCGCTGCTGGCCCCGCTCCTCCCCTTGGCCGAGCACGAGGACACCACGAAGACCCTCAGTGCCAAGAGCTACGCCGAGCCGAGCTTGTTCTCATCGCATCCTCTGGGCACCAACAACTTCGGTCTCGACATGCTCGCGCGATCCATCTACGGCGCCCGGTCGTCCCTGATCGTCGCGGTGGCGGCGGTCCTGATCGGGATGATCGTCGGCGGCGCGATCGGCATCCTCGCCGGGTACTTCGGCGGCAAGGTGGACCGGATCATCGGCGTCCTGACGAACTCGCTGCTCGCCGTGCCCGCGCTGATCCTGCTGATCGCGCTCGCCTCGGTGCTCGAGCCGAACCTGCGCAACATCTCGCTCGCGCTGGCCATCCTGGCGATACCCAGCATGGTCCGCATCGCCCGCGCGAACACACTCGTGTTCTCGCAACGCGAGTTCGTGCTGGCGGCAAGGGCGATGGGTGCCACCAAGTGGCGGGTGATGCTCCGGGAGATCGCGCCGAACGTCGCGCTTCCGGTGGCGTCGCTGGGCATGGTGATGATCTCGGTGATGATCGTCGCGGAGGCGTCGCTGAGCTTCCTCGGATTGGGCATCCAGCCGCCGTCCCCGACGTGGGGCAACATGATCTCGGAAGGGCAGGGCAACGTCTTCGAGCAGCATCCGTACATCGTGCTCGTCCCCGGCCTGTTCCTGTTCCTGACGGTGTTCTCGTTCAACATGGTCGGCGAGAAGGCCCAGAAGAAGACCGGCGGAGCCCGGGAGGTGAAACTGTGAGCAGCAACGAACCACTCTTGACGGTGGACGGGGTGTCCACCAGGTTCCGCACCAAGCGTGGACAACTCCGGGCGGTCGAGCAGGTCACGCTGTCGCTCGACGCGGGCGAGACGCTCGGCCTGGTCGGTGAATCCGGCTCCGGCAAATCTGTTCTGGGACAGACCATCATGGGGCTCGTGTCCAACGACGGCAATACCACCGTCACCGGCCGGGTGAGCTTCATGGGTCGGGACATGCAGGCGCTGACCCGCAAGGAACAGCAGCAGATGTGGGGCAAGGACATCGCGATGGTGTTCCAGGACCCGATGTCGGCGCTCAACCCGTTCAAACGGATCGGTACCCACATCACCGAGTCCCTGCGGGCCCACCTCGGCCTGGACAAGGCCCAGGCACGCGAACGCGCGATCGAACTGCTGCGGAAGGTCCGGATCCCCGAGCCGACGCGGCGGATCGATCAGTACCCGCACGAACTCTCGGGTGGTATGCGCCAGCGCGTAGTGATCGCGATGGCGCTGGCGTGCGACCCGAAACTGACCATCGCCGACGAACCGACGACGGCCCTGGACGTCACCGTCCAGAAGCAGATCCTCGAGCTCCTCGACTCCCTCCGGACCGAGATGGGCATGGCCGGAATCCTCGTCAGCCACGATTTGGGAGTCGTTGCCGGACAGACGGATCGAGTGGCCGTCATGTACGCGGGACGGATCGTCGAGACCGCCCCGACCCGACAACTGTTCGCCAATCCGCGGCACCCGTACACCGAGGCGCTCCTGGCGGCCGTTCCGAGGCTGGAGCAGGAACCGCACACCCGCCTCGAGTCCATCGAGGGGGGCCTGCCGGACATGACGAAGCCGCCGAAGGGGTGTTCGTTCGCGTCCCGGTGCAAGTACGCGCAGCAGGAGTGCCGGGAGATCACGCCGACCCTCACGCCCGCCCCGGACACGGCCGGCGCCCGCCATCCCCACGAGGTGGCGTGCCATTTCCCGTTGGACGGTGCCGGCGTCGCCGACCTCGGAGTGCCGCGGACCGCGGGCGCCAACGATCGCGAGCTTGAAGTGGAGAGCATCTGATGGCCGGAAGTGGAGTTGCGCACCTGCGCAGGGACGACAAGCCCGTGCTCGCCGTCGAGAACCTGGTCGTGGAGTTTCCTGCCGGTCGGGGGCAGACGGTGCACGCGGTCTCGAACATCAGTTTCGACCTGCTTCCCGGCGAGACGCTCGGTATCGTCGGCGAATCCGGCTGCGGCAAGTCCACCGCCGGCCGCGCCGTCCTGCAGTTGCCCGCGCCGAAGTCCGGCAGCGTGGAGATCGACGGCATCGAGTTGACGACGCTGAGCCCGTCCGCGCTGCGCAAGACTCGGGCGCAGATGCAGATGATCATGCAGGATCCGATCTCGTCGCTGAACCCCCGGCGCAAGGTGAAGCACCTGGTGACGGAGGGGCCCCGAATGTGGGGTCAGCGCAACAAGGAACGCCTCGACAGTCTGGGGCGAGAGCTGCTCCAGGCGGTCGGGCTGGACCCGGACATGGTCTGGGACCGGCTGCCCGGTGAGCTGTCGGGTGGTCAGTGCCAGCGCGTGTGCATCGCCCGCGCCATGATGCTCAAGCCGAAGGTGCTCATCTGCGACGAACCGGTGTCCAGCCTGGACGTGTCGGTCCAAGCGCAGATCCTGAACCTGCTCGAGCAGACGAAGACCGAGTTCGAGCTCACAATGATCTTCATCGCCCACAACATGGCCGTGGTCAAGAACATCAGCGACCGGGTGATGGTGATGTATCTGGGCAAGGTCTGCGAGATCGCCCCGAGCCACGACATGGAGCGGCAGGCGCGGCACCCGTACTCGCGGCTGCTGCTGGCGTCGATTCCCGACCCCGACGTCCACCGGGGGGAGGTCGACGAGACTCCGCAGATCGAGGGGGATCTGCCCTCACCACTCGATCCACCGTCCGGGTGCCGGTTCCGTACCCGCTGCCCGCTGGCGACCGACCGCTGCGCGGCGGAGGAACCGCTGCTGCGGGAGGTCGACCCCGGCCACTACGTGGCCTGCCACAACGTCTGACACACACCCCCGCGTTTTGCACTTGTCGCGGGAAGACCCGCGTCCGGGTAGCGACAAGTGCGCAAAACGCGAACGGGTGGGAGGGATTGGGAAGTCGATGGAGAGTTTGTTCGACGATCAGGACATGACCGGGCTGGCCGCTTCGATCCGGCGCGGCGACGTGTCGGCGCGCGAGGTGGTCGAGTTCGCGCTGCGCCGTCTCGCGGAACGTAACGCCACCGTCAACGCGGTGGTCGCCGACCGCGCCGAGGAGGCGCTCGCCGAGGCGGACACGGTGCCGGTCGACGCTCCGCTGCGCGGAATTCCGTTCCTGATCAAGGATCTTCACGCCGACGTCGCCGGCATGCCCACCACCAACGGGTCTCGCCTGTTCGACGGCCGGGTGGCGGAGCAGGACACCGAACTGGTGGCCCGGTACCGGCGGGCCGGCCTGGTGGTCCTCGGCAAGACCAACACGCCCGAGTTCGGCCAGAACGCGAGCACCGAGCCCGTCCTGTTCGGCCCCACGCGCAACCCGCGCCGACTCACCCACGGGGTGGGCGGTTCGTCGGGCGGCTCGGCGGCGGCGGTCGCGGTGGGCATCGTGCCCGCCGCGCACGCCAGCGACGGCGGCGGCTCGATCCGAATCCCGGCGTCCGCCAACGGGCTCGTGGGCCTCAAGCCGTCGCGCGGACGGATGCCGTCGAATTCGCCGCTCGCGGGGCCGCTGTCGATCGAGCACGCGGTGACCCGCACTGTCAGGGACACCGCACTGCTACTCGACATCACCTCGGGTCCCGCCGTGGGTGCGCCGTTCGGCATCGCGCCGCCGCTGCGTCCGTTCGTCGACGAGTTGGGGGCCGACCCCGGGAAGCTCCGCATCGGCATCACCACGACGATGCCGAGCGGCGAGCCGGTCCACCCGGACTGTGCGGCGGTCGCGTCGGACGTCGGCGTCATGCTCGAGAAGCTGGGCCATCACGTCGAGACGGCCGCGCCCACGTTCCACCCGGAGGCGCTCGCGGCGGCGATGCAGTACCTGATGTCCGCACCGATGGCGGTGGAGATCGACCAGCGTCTGGCGGAACTGGGCCGGGAACTGCGCGACGACGATCTCGAGACGATGGCCCGCGTGCAGTACGAGCGCTGCAAGTCGCAGTCCGTCACCGAGCTGGCCTTCGCGTACACGCAACTCGAGCGGACCGCGCGGGACATCGGCCGGTTCTTCACCGAGTACGACCTGCTCCTCACGCCGACGCTGGGGGCGCCCACGCCGCAGCTGGGTCTGCTCGACGCGATGAACCTCGAGGCGATGTGGAAGCATGCCGGCACCTACGGCGCGCTGACGTCGCCGTTCAACAGCGGCGGGCAGCCCGCGATTTCGCTTCCACTGGGCAAGGATTCGACCGGTCTGCCGCTGGGTGCGCAGCTCGTCGCGGGCCACGGCCGGGAAGGCCTGCTGATCCGGGTCGCATCGCAGCTGGAGGCGGCGTATCCGTGGAGCACCGCCCCGGTGTGGCCGGCCGTCGCCGGCTGACCCGCGTCAGTGCGCCGGGGGCTGGACGGCGGGCGCGGTGACGTCGCAGTGCGGTTGGCACGCGACGTTCTCGCCCGCCGCCTCCTCCGCGGGGGCCTCGGCCGCGGTGCGCCGGGGAATCATGACCGCGGAGATCAGCGCCCCGATCAGCAGCAGACCCGCGCAGATGAGCATCGCGATCCGGAATCCGGAGTCGAATGCCGTGGGATCGGAGAGGGCGTCCGCGCCGATACCGGCGAGGGCGGGCAGCGCGGCGACCGCGAGCAGTTGACTCGTCCGCGCCACCGCGTTGTTCACGCCGGACGCGATGCCGGCCTGGTCCGAGGACACCGATCCGAGCACGGCGGTGGTCAGTGGTGCGACGAGCGCGGACAGCCCGAGACCGAACACCAGGACGGCGGGCAGCACCTGCATCGGATACGACGCGCCGGGGCCGATCCGCAGCATCAGCAGCAGTCCGCATGCGGCCAGCAGCGGTCCGACGGTCATCGGAATCCGCGGCCCGTGGACCTGGGCCCACCGTCCCGCCCGCGACGACAGCAGCAGCATGAGGATCGTGATCGGCAGCGACGCGAGCCCGGCCGCCAGCGGCGAATACCCCGACACGATCTGCAGTTGCAGCAGCAGTAGGAAGAACACGCCCCCGAGGGCCGCGTACACCGCGAGCGTCACCAGGTTGGCGGCTACGAACACCCGTGACGCGAACAGGGAACTGGGCACCAGCGCGTACCGCGAGCGCCGCTCGACGACGACGAAGGCCGCCATCAGCACGACGCCGGCGACCGCCACCCACACGGTCTTCTCGATCAGTCCGTAGGTCAGCGCCGCCAGCGCGCCGGCCGCGAGCACCGCCCCGGGGAGGTCGAGTCGCTCCGGTGGATGCGGGTCCCGGGTCTCGGGGACGTGCCGGGCCGAGACCCATACGACCGCGGCGGCGAGAGGCAGATTGATCAGGAACACCGAACGCCAGCCCGCCACCTCGACCAGCCATCCGCCGAGCAGTGGGCCGACGGCCGCGGCCACCCCGCCGAGCCCGGACCACAGGCCGATCGCCGCCCCCTGGTCGTCGTCGTCGAACGACGCGGAGATGATCGCGAGGCTCCCGGGTGTCAGCAGCGCGGCCCCGACACCCTGCAGCAGGCGGGCCGCCACGAGGGTGACCACGTCGGGGGCGAGCGCGCACAGGCCGGACGCGATCGCGAACCATACTGTTCCCCAGACGAATACGCGTCGTCGGCCCAGGCGGTCGCCTAGGGCGCCGCCGAGCAGGATCAGCGACGCGAGGGTGAGCGTGTAGCCGCTGAGCACCCACTGCACGCCCGCGACCTCGGCGCCGAGATCCTCGGCGATGCGGGGCAGGGCGACGTTGACGACGGTGCCGTCGAGCATGGCGAGGGACGAGCCGAGCACGGTCGCGGCCACGACCCAGCGGCCCCGGGAGGATTTCAGGTGGAGCTCCGGCGCGCTCATGTCGTCGTGATGGTGGCGAGGGGGTCGTACTCGGGGGCGCGGAGGAGTTGGTGGAGTTGGCGGCGGCGGACGCCGAGGTTCCCGCCGTCGAAGATGGGCAGGGCGAGGGCATCCTGCAGGAGGCGGCCGAGGGGGTTGTCGGTGTCGTAGCTTTCGATGCCCACCACTCGCATCAGGTCGGTGACGACGGTGACCGCAGTTTCCGAGCCGAAGATCTTCGCTTCCACGGCCAGTTCCAGGGCCGCGGGTTCCAGGGTGTCGAGGGCGTGGCAGGCACGGTAGCCGAGCCAGCGCGCGGCTTCGATCGCCGTCTTGGCGTCGGCGAGTGCGTAGCCGACGGCTTGATAGTCGACGATGGGGTGCGGGCCGGCGCGGTGTTCGCGTCGCGCGAAGTCGAGCGCGTAATCGAATGCGTGGCGCATGAGACCGACGCCGAAGATTCCCACGAGCGCGGCGCTGGCGGCGAAGCTGCCTTCGACGAGTGCCTTGCCGATGCCGACGGCGCCGACGACGTTGCCGGCGGGTACCCGGACGTTGTCGAAGGCGAAGGTGGGGGCGAGGTGCGCCCGATGGCCGATCATGTCGATTGCCCCGTGGTCGACGAACCCGTCGGCACCACCGGGAACCAGCAGCACCGA
Source organism: Prescottella agglutinans (assembly GCF_004011865.1). GTDB lineage: Bacteria > Actinomycetota > Actinomycetes > Mycobacteriales > Mycobacteriaceae > Prescottella > Prescottella agglutinans. The sequence goes on from NZ_RKLP01000015.1 coordinate 139,626, forward strand.
CAGGGCCTGGTCCGCCGGGGTGGCGGGGTCCTCGGCGGTCCGGCAGACGACGGTGAGGACGTCGGCGCCGGTGCCGTCCCATCCGGTGGCACTCGAGACCCAGCGCTTCTCTCCGTTGATCACCCATTCGTCACCGTCGAGACGGGCCGTGGTGCGCACCCCTTCCGCTGGTGCGGGGGCATCGAAGTTGGCGCTTCCACCCGGTTCGCTGTGACACAGGGCTGCGAGCGGGGCGCCTTCGCCGGAAAGGAAGAGCGGCACGGTCTTTCGGGTGTGCTCGGGATTGCCGGCGAGGGCGATCGGCAGCAGTCCGAGGAGGGAGCCGAGCGCGGTGAGCGCGACGCTGGCGTCGCCGGCGTACAGCTCTTCGGCGATGATCGCCGCGTCGACCAGCCCGTTGCCCTCGCCACCCACGGCGGCCGGAATGAGCTTGCGGAAGAGCCCTTCCGCGACCAGTTGCTCATAGGCCGGGCGCGTGGCTCGGAACCGTTCCTCGGGCGTCGGCCGGTGGCGGGTCTGTTCGGCCACATCGTCCAGGATCCTGCGTGCTTGTTCCCGAGTGGCGGCTTGCAGAGCGCTCTGGGCCTCGGTGAAAGTGAAGTCGATTGCCACGGGGACTCCCTTCTCCGCCCCTGCTCGCCCGAGGGCCGTCGGTGACTCGATGCCAGGATATCCCCGCTCGTGGGAGGGGCCGTCCGGGTTGCGGCATCGGTATCGAGACGGGCCGACGCGAGCGAATCGTGAGGGGATTGTGAGAGTGCGCCTGGATCGCCGCATTCGGGGCTTGTGCCGGGATACCGTGCCCCGATCGACCAGACGGACGAACGATGGGGGAACGGCATGATCTCGACGCGTGTGCAGGGCATCGGGCGGGCGGCGACGGCCGGAGCGATGTGCCTTGCGGTGCTTGTGCTCTCGGCGTGCTCCGACGGTGGGGAGTCGCCGGCCGACCCGCCGAGCCCGACCACCACGGTGACACAGCCCGAGCCGCCGATCGCGGCACCGACGCCCACCGAACTCAACGCCAGCCTGCTGCGCGCGTTCGACGAGAGCGTCCCGGCCGCCGAGAAGGTCACGCTGGTCCAGGGCGCGGAGGCGGACCCGCAGTTGATCGACCAGGTGGTCGCGGCGGCGAAGGCGAACAAGGCGGCGGCCCAGGTGACCGACGTGACCGACCTCGGCGACGGCACGGTCGCCGCGACGGTCGTCATGACGCTGGACGGCCAACCGGCCCCCGACCCCGTCATCATCAACTTCGTCGCCGAGGACGGTGTGTGGAAGCTGTCGCAGGAGAACGCGTGCGGCATCGTCGGTATGGCGGGGTTGTCGTCTCCGGCCTGTGCGTGAGCGCCGGGCCGGCGTTCGCCGTCGATGTTGCCGTGTTGCCGTGCCCTCGTCGGCGCCGGGGGTGATGATGGGGCGATGGCGAATACTCCGATCCTGCGGGTAGCGATCACCACGTTCACGGCCGGGATGCTGGTCGCCGTGGCGGGCTGTGCGGGCAGCACCGACGGCACGCCGGAGGTGCGCGAGGCGACGGCGTCGGCGTCGGCCCTTACGGCGTCGGTGTCGGCCGCTCCGGCGTCGACTCCGTCGAGCGCCGTGCCGACCTCCGAGGTCGAGGCCGGGTACACCGCGACGGCGGTGCGCATCGCCGGGGACACCGGTCGGGTCCGCTACGACGTCCTGGTGCCGCAGGTCGAGGGAGGCGATCCGGCCGTCACGGGGGAGTTCAACGAGTCGATGCGGGCGGCGCTGCAGGACCAGATCGACGGCTGGCCCGAGGCCCGCTTCACCCTCGAATCCCGGAACGAGTCGGCGGTCGTGCACATCGGCTCCCGGGTGCTCAGCGGTCTGCTGGTGACGTCGTGGAACGCTGATCCGCCCGGCGCGCACCCGACACCGATCGTGGCCACGGTGGTGATCGATGCCGACGATGCCCAGCCGATCACCCTCGACGCGCTGTTCCCGGATCTGCAGGCCGGCCTGAACCGGCTCTCGGAGGAGTCGGCGCGTCTGCTGCCCGAGACCGCCGCCGGTCCGGAGTTCGAGCGGGAGGGCATCGAACCGAAGCGGGAGAACTTCGCGAACTGGGTCGCGACCCCGGCCGGGATGGAGATCCACTTCTCCGACTACCAGGTGGGGCCGCACGCGATCGGCCTGATCGTGGTGACGGTCCCGTGGGACCGGCTCACCGACGTCATGGCGCCGGAACTGGTGGGCGTGGTGTCGAGTTGATCCGGCAGATCGAATGACCGGTCAATGGGAGGACGTCTGGAACCCGAATTGCCGCGACAGGACATTGGAAGGTCGAAGCGGGAGTGAGCGCCGACACAGGCGCTGCCCGCCGTCGAACGAAAGGACTGACCATGACCTCCGTGGACACCGACGAGATCCGCGTGATCGAGACGGGTGCGCCCCCGGCCCGGTTCGCGCGTGGCTGGCACTGTCTCGGACTCGTCGCCGACTTCAAGGACGGCAAGCCGCACTCGGTCGAGGCGTTCGGTACCAAG
>NZ_RKLP01000016.1 GCF_004011865.1 Prescottella agglutinans
CCCTACAGGATGTTTCACACTCGGATTACCAGGCGCTCCCCGTACAACCTCGTTTTCCCTCGCTGACCTGTGAAGATCGCGTCCGGGTCGGTGTCCGTGTCGCTCTGACCTGGAATAAGTTACGCGAACCGTTCGAAGAATGCCAAATCGCCTGGTCAAACCGCCTGAAGGGGTTGATTCGGGCGCAGATTCGGTGCATCCGGGTCCCCGACGCCCCCCGGAGTGCGGCTTCTAGGGCATCTCGATGGTCTCCGCACGTGCGATCTCCCCGATCGCGGCCTTCAGATACCCGTACGGTGCCGCGTCCGCCGCGGACAAGAGTTCGGCCATCACCAGTACTGCGCTCCGGAGGTAGTCGGCCTGGCCGATCCGCTGGGCGTCGTCACTCATCTCCGTCAGCCCCAGTGCCCCGGTGAGGACGGCGGCGAGCGCGGAGACGTCGAGACCGGGCAGCCACACGAGAGCCGCGCCGGCGACCCTCGTCAACGCGCCCTGGATGTCTTCGCCGGAGAAGCCGTCGGGATGGAGGTCCTCGAGCAGCGCCCGCACGACACCTGCGTGCACCAGGGTCACCTGTTCGAACGGCAGGACCGTCAGTTTCCCGATCGCCTCGGCGAACGGTTCAGCCGAGGCGGCGCGCGCCGCGTCGATCGCGGCGTCGGTCACGACCGCGATCTCACGCGGGATCGTCGGCCACTCGGCCGGCCAGTTGCTGCTCATCGGCGTCACACCGCCGCGCTCAGCGCGACCGACAGCGGCACAGCCGTCAGACACAGGACTGCCGCGACCAGCAGACCGATCACCAGGCGCTTGTCCCACTTCCCTCGCGCACCACTCGCTGCCAGAACGAACAGTACGAATCCGATGCAGACGGAGATGATCGTGACGAGGACCGGTGTGGAGAGCATGGCTGGATTGTGCCTCAGCCCTGTTTGCCCTGATCGGCCAGGAGTTCGGCCAGGTGAACGCCCTCACTTCGAGTCAGGTCGGTGATCTGCGTCCGACACGAGTAACCGTCCGCCAGGACGACGGCATCAGGGCCCGTCCGAGCGACGGCCGGCAGAAGTTGGTGCTCGGCGATCGCGACGGACACGTCGTAGTGCCCCTTCTCCACACCGAAGTTTCCCGCAAGCCCGCAGCACCCGCCCAGCCGCTCAACCTGTGCACCCGCCCGATGCAGCAGGGCCTCGTCCGCTCCCCAACCCATCACCGCGTGGTGATGACAGTGCGGCTGCGCCACGACGGTGATGCCCGACAGGTCCGGCGGCTCCCAGCCGTCACGGTCGACGAGCAGTTCGGCGAGGGTCCGGGTGGACCCGGCGACGGCGTGAGCCTCGGGAGTGCCGAGCAGGTCGACAGCGTCCGAGCGCAGCACCGCCGTGCACGACGGCTCCATCCCGACGATCGGCACTCCTTCTTCCGCGAGTGCCGTCACGGTGCGCCCGAGGATGCGGCGGGCGGCGTCGAGCTGACCCGTGCTGATCCACGTCAGACCGCAACACTGCCGCTTCGGGGTGAGGCGCGGGCGGAATCCGGCGTCCTCCAGCACTCGGACGGTCGCGATGCCCACCTCGGGCGTGAAGTGGTCGGTGAAGGTGTCGACGAACAGCACGACCGGGTCGCCGGTCGCGCGGCGCTGGGCGGCCGTCGACGCGAACCAGCGTCGGAAGGAGGTCGGCGCGAACTGCGGGACGTGGCGTCGTCGATCCGCGCCCCCGAGCGTGAGCGCGGCCGGCGCGACACCCGGAATCCGCGTCACGGCGTTGGTCAGGCGCGGGGCCCGTCCGGCGAGCGCCGCCCAGCGCGGCAGCCACCCGAGTGAATAGTGCGAGACCGGGCGCAGCCGCTTCCGGTAACTCTGGTGCAGGACCTCCGACTTGTAGGAGGCCATGTCGACACCGGTGGGACAGTCGGACGCGCAGCCCTTGCACGACAGACACAGGTCGAGGGCGTCGTGCACCTCCGGCGAACGCCAGCCCTGGTTCACGAGGCTGCCGTTCACCATCTCCTGCAGGACACGGGCCCTTCCACGCGTCGAGTCCTTCTCCTCCCGCGTCGCCATATAGGAGGGACACATGACGCCGCCGGCACCGGTGGTGTCGGCACGGCACTTGCCAACTCCCGTGCAGCGGTGCACGGCCTGGGCGAAGTCGCCGTCGTCGTCGCGGTAGCCGAGCGCGAGGTCCCGGCGCAGCGGCGACGTCTGCGGGACGCGCAGGTCGGCGTCCACCGGCCGCGGGTCGACGAGGACCCCGGGGTTGAGGACGTCGTCGGGGTCGAAGACGTGCTTGACGGCGCCGAACAGGCGCAGCGCGTCGGGCGAGTACATGAGCGGCAGCAGTTCGCTGCGGGCGCGGCCGTCGCCGTGCTCGCCGGACAGCGACCCGTCGTAGCGCGCGACGAGTTCCGCGGCGGAGGTGAGGAAGCGTCGGAAGACGGCGGTGCCGTCGGGCCGGTCCATCGGCAGATCCAGGCGGATGTGCAGGCAGCCGTCCGCGAAGTGGCCGTACGGCAGGCCGGTGATGCCGAAGTCGGTGAGCAGGGCGTCGAAGTCGCGCAGGTAGGGGCCCATCCGGTCCGGCGGGACCGCGGCGTCCTCCCAACCCGCGTAGGCGGGCTTGCCGGCAGGACTGCGGCCGGCGAGACCGGCGCCATCCTCGCGGATCCGCCACAGCGCCGCGGCCCGCGCCTGGTCGTCGACGACGAGGGCATCGATCGCCCCGCATCCCCGCGCCAGGGCCTGTGCCCACTCGAGCACCTCGGCGCGCTCGTCCCCCGCGATCTCCACGAACAGCCACGCCGCACCCCGCGGCAGCGGCGGCACCGCCTGGGGCCCGCGACGGTCGCGGACGACGTCGACCAGGCGCGAATCGATGCCCTCGCACGCGGTGGGGCGGAAGCCGAGGACCGCCTTGGCGTCGTCTCCGGCGGACGCGATGTCGTCGTAGCCCAGCGCGACCAGCACGCGGTGCGCCGGATCCCGCACCAGGTTCACGGTGGCCTGCGTGACGATCCCGAGCGTGCCCTCGCTGCCGACGAGGAACTTCACGACGTCGAAGCCGTTCTCCGGGAGCAGGTGCTCGAGCGCGTACCCCGACGCCTGCCGGCCGAAGCGGCCGAACTCCGTTCGGATCGTGGCCAATCCGGCGTGGGTGACGTCGCGGAGCCGGTCCAGGATCGGGGCGTCGGCCGCAGTAGGCAGCGACAGCGCCTCCCCCGTTCCGGTCAGAAGTTCGAGACCCACGACGTTGTCCGACGTCCGCCCGTAGCCGAGAGTCCTTGCCCCGCAGGCATTGTTGCCGATCATCCCGCCGACGGTGCAGCGGTTGTGCGTCGACGGGTCGGGACCGAACCGCAGGCCGTGCGGCGCCGCCGCACCCTGCAGTGCCGCCTGCACCGCGCCGGGTTCGACGACGGCGGTTCCCGAGTCGGGGTCGACCGCGAGCACTCGGCCCAGGTGACGGCTGAAATCGAGAACCACCCCCGGGCCGACCGCGTTGCCCGCGACCGATGTCCCGGCGCCGCGCGCCGTGAGCGGAACCCCCTCGGCGCGGCACACGTCGAGCACCGTCGCGACCTCGTCGACCGCGCGCGGGAACACCACCGTCGTGGGCGGCACCCGGTACAGCGACGCGTCCGACGAATACATCGCCCGGGTGGTGCCGTCGTCGCGGACGTCCCGCACCCCCGCGCGGCGCAGCGCGTCGGAGATCGGCGTCCAATCCGGCATATGAGCAGCCTAGTGCCGGGTGTCACGGCATGGTGCGCACGTCCAGAACCCACCCTTCGTCGCCGACCGGCGCGAATCCGAGCTCCGCGAGCCGCCGCTGGTCGAACGGCGTCTCGATGCGCACAGCACCGAGGTCGGCGAGCGTGTGGGTGATCGACCACATCAATTCTCCCGCCACTCGGTCCGGGCAGCCCTGCACGAGCTCGAGGACGTCGACCCGCGCGACATCGGTACCGATCCATCTCGCGGCCGCGTGCCCGACGTACGGTCGGCCCTCGCGGTTGTTCTCGTACGCCTGCAGCCAAGCGGCGAGCACCCCGTCGTCCTTCGCGGCCCGCGCTCGGCGGATGTCCAGACCTTCGGTGGCCAGCCAGACACCCGACCTGTCGTGCAGCGGGACTCCATCGATCGCGTAGTCGCGGTTCGGCGTCCGGCCCGGCTGCGGTGCGGAGATGTGCAGTACGCCGTCGACCCGCCGGCGTGTGCCGCGCACGATCAGGCCCGTGTCCAGCTCCTCCATCCAATCCATCAGGATCGTCCCCACCACCGCCGCGGGGTTGTGCAGAGGTGGTCCCCGAAAGTCGCTCTCCGACATGGGCAGCCGGAACGTCATCGCAAAGACGTTGGGGTTCTCCGCCCAGTGGAAGTAGACACGGACCCGATCGCCGTCGAGATCCAGACGCACCGGCCGGAATCGGCTCGTCACCGCCCCGCGCATCCGAAAGGCACGGCATGCACGGGCGAAGGTCTCGCGGGCGACATCGCCGAGACCATCGGGCGAATCGCCGCCGACCTCGATGCGCCACCCGCCGTCGGCCTCGGTGCGCGGATCTCGGATGGATTCCGTGTCGGCGAACGGCCCCGACTCCGCGAGCCGGCGGATCAGCTCGGTGTCGGACGGATCGGGCTCGAGTTTACGAGGTTCGATCCGACCGGCCCACAACCTGTCCCACTGCATGTTGTCCGGCGCCAGCACGGGCGCGCCCTCACCGTCGAGAAAGACGGCGTAGATCGACTGCAGCGGGATCTTCGTCCTCGGCGGAGATTCCCGAACCACGAGCTCGTAGGCCCAGTCGCCCCACGCCGTGCCCAGCACTGCGCGGGCTCATCCCTCGCTCTCGTTCACGCTCAAGGGAATTCGTTCCCCCTTCGCATCACCGAGCGTGGCGCACGAACCGGGATACCCCTGCACGTGAATCCGGACGACGACGGGATCGGCGCCGGCCGCGAACGAGCCGAGGTCGTCGACCTCCTGGTAGCTCGCACCGGCCCACACCTTCACCTCGGGCAGGCTGATCGCGTGACCGTCGACCTCGGTGCGGCCGGGGTACCGACCACAATGCAGATGCCCACGACGGGACCGATGTTCGAGAACCTCGCGGCAGGTTGCGAGTTGCGACGCGAAACGGATTCGGACGGATCTTTCGATGTCGGCGACGGAGAGCATCCGCCGCTGCGGCTCAGAGGCCGGCCTGGACATTCTTTCGACGTGTCGAAGTGTTCACGACGGCCACCGTACGCGTGAAACACGCCGTGCGCCAGCACTACCGCATCGTCAGCACCACCGCGCCGTCGTCGGTGATCGCAACGGTGTGCTCGCTGTGCGCCGCGCGGGCACCCGACACGGTCCGCAGGGTCCAGCCGTCCGCGTCGTGGCGGTACTCGTCGGAACCGTCGGCGATGAGCATCGGTTCGATCGCCAGGACGAGACCGGGGCGCAGTCGCATCCCCCGACCGGCGCGGGCCTCGTTGGGCACGTCCGGAGCCTCGTGCATCACGCGGCCGATGCCGTGACCACCGTGATCGGCCAGCAGACCGTAACCGAGACCACGGACGTAGGCACCGATCGCGGCACCGATGTCGCCCAGCCGGTTTCCCGGCCGGGCCGCGGCGATCCCAAGGCGAAGGGCCTCGTCCGCGGCGGCAACGAGGGCCTCGTCGACGGGATCCGCGGCGCCGACGACGAAGCTGATCGCCGAGTCGCCGCACCAACCGTCCAGCTTCGCGCCGCCGTCGATGCTCACCAGGTCGCCGTCACGCAGTCGATAGTCCGACGGAATGCCATGTACGACAGCGTCGTTCACGGATACGCAGACGACACCCGGAAACGGGGTCGGGGCCCAGTCCGGCCGGTAGTTCAGGAACAGCGGCTCCGCGCCGGCGTCGGATATGACGCGGGCGGCAACGGCGTCGAGCTCGCGAAGGCTCACCCCCACCTGCGCGTGGTCACGCGCGGCCGCGAGGGCGTCGGCGACGACGCGGCCCGCCGCCCGCATGCCCTGGATCTCCGATTCGGTCTTGAGTTCGACCACTGCACACCTCCGGTTCGAATAACTATACCGGTATTACTATAGGCATCATGGTGCGCGTGCCGTTGACGGCGGAGGAACTCGAACGTGGGCAGCGGCTCGGTGAGCTGCTGCGATCCGCGCGGGGCGAGACGAGCATGGTGCAGGTCGCGCACGACGCGGGGATCTCCGTGGAGACGCTCCGCAAGATCGAGACCGGGCGCATCGCGACGCCGGCGTTCTTCACGATCGCCGCCGTCGCGCGCGTCCTCGACATCTCCCTCGACCGCATCGCGGCGACACTGGACACCGCACTGGTCGATCCGGACCAGGAGCCTCGGCGCGCGTCCTGACCGGATCGCTTGCGACCCGCCACCGCCTTAGAGTTCGGCGAGCACCACGGCGGGCACCGTCGACAGCGGCGGGACCGGGTCCAGCGCGCGCAGGTCCTCGTCCTCGCTCACCTCACCCCAGAAATCGTCCGCTTCCACGTCGAGGCCGAGCACGATCCAGGGTCCACCGGAGCGCAGGAACGCGTACGAGACCATCGCGCGCTCCGGGGCCGGCGTCTCGAACAGCCGATCGCCGACCGGATACCCCTGCTGCTCACCGATCAGCGTCAGCGTCGACGGATCGACTCCCGACCCGGCCAGCAGGGATTCGACCGCGTGCTCCAGCAACCGCGCGGCCGCTCCCTCGTCGTCCGTCGACCACCCCCGGTAGTCGGGGTGTCGCACGCAGCAGAGGACGTGCGAGGCCTCCGTCCCGGACCGTCTCCGGTACAGCCGCAGAACAGGAAATCCACCGCTCATGTCTCAGTCCGGTCCGGCGCCTCGGCGCGCATCCTGATCCGCTCCAGGCGGCGGTCCCAGCCGGCAGCGATCCGCTCGAGCGCGGTGGCGGCCTCGTTCAATCGAGCCCCGACCGCGACGAACCGCACCTCGCGACCGTCGCGCTCGGACTCGACCAACCCGACCTCCTGCAGCACCGCCAGATGCTTCGCGATCGCCTGGCGCGACACGGGAAGCTCCCGCGCGAGCGCCGACGCCGACGCCGGGGACCGCCCGAGCCGGAGCAGGATGCTCCAGCGGGTGTCGTCGGCCAGGGCCGCGAACACCACGGGCGGAGCGAGGGATTCACCCGACCGCATCGACCGCCTCCTCCACGTGACTCTTCGCGAGAGCCATCTCGATCCGCCAGCCCCCGACGTGGTCGTCGTACCGGCTGCGCCGCTCCGCCGCGCTCTCGGGCAGCGACGCGAATCCGCTTTCGGTGACCCGCAATACGACACTCGTGGGTGAGGTCTCCTCGATCCGGAACTCCACCAGGGTCGACGCCCCGTCCGGCGCGTCGACGTCGGTGAACCACCGGAAGGCCGCGTAGCGGGGTTCGTCCAGTTCCACGGTCGCGAACGCGAACGCGCCGTGGTTCGCGTCGTGGACGACGTCCAGGTCGCCGCGCCGCTCGATGCGGTGCGGCACGATCTGCTCGTCGTTGATGTACCAGCCGGGCTCGCTCACGAGCTTCCACACTCGCGCGGCCGGGGCGTCGATCACGATCTCCCGCTCGATTCGATCCAAGACATCCATCGGTTCGTCCCTCCGTACGTCGAGAATTATCTGCAACCCCAGGATTGCAGGATGCGGCGGTCGATGCAACCCCCAAGTTGCACTTTGTCGGTGGTGGCCCGGATCGCCCGATCACCGTGTCCGCTATGTCCGCTCCCGGTTCCGGCACGGCAACTTCTCACAGGTAGAACCCAGCTACCTGCGGTAGTGTCGCCTCCGGCCAACCGACGGCTGCGCGGCGCCACGCCCCACCGTCCAGCGACGGAAGGGGGACGCGTGAGCGAGACCCTGCACCTGGTCGACGGAGACACCGCGGCCGCAACCACCACGACACCCACCACCACCGCCGCGCCCACCCGGGCGCGACGACTGCGGATCACACCGGCCGACGTCCTCGCCACCGCCTCGTTCGTGGCGCTCGCGGTGTTCGTGCTGGGCCGCCAGTGGAAGCACCTCGGCGACGGCTATCTCGTCACCAGCGGCCAGGACCAGACGATGTGGGAGTGGTTCTTCGCGGTCACCGCGCACTCGCTCGCGAACCTCGAGAATCCGCTGTCGAGCACGCTGCAGAACTACCCGCTCGGCGTGAACCTGATGGCCAACACGGCGATGTTCGGCGTGAGCATCCCGCTCGCACCGATCACGCTGCTGTTCGGTCCCACCGTCACTTTCACGCTGGCGCTCACACTCGGCCTGTCCGGCACCGCCACCGCGTGGTACTGGGTACTGTCCCGGCACGTCGTCGCGTCGAAGTTCGCGGCCGCCGTGGGCGGATTGTTCTGCGGCTTCGCGCCGGCGATGATCTCGCACACCAACGGCCACCCCAACTTCGTGGCGCTGTTCCTGCTGCCGTTCATCGCCCTGCTGGTGATCCGCCTCGGCAGCGGCGAACGTCCCGTCCGCAACGGCGTGATGCTCGGACTGGCCGTCGCGTACCAGATCTTCCTCGGCGAAGAGCCGCTGCTGATCTACTCGATCGCGTTCGTCATCTTCGGAATCGCCTACGGCGCATCGCGGCCCGGCGAGGCGATCGCCGCCGCCCGACGCGGATTCAAGGGACTCTGCGTGGCCGGTGTCGTGGCGCTGGCGATCGTGGCCGTCCCGCTGTGGTGGCAGTTCCTCGGACCGCAGAGCTACCACTCGATCGAGCACGGCCCGGTCGGCAACGACGCGAACGCGTTCACCCGCTTCCCGTCCCAGTCGCTCGCGGGCGATCCGGGATCGGCCGTCGGGCTGTCGATGAACGCCACCGAGGAGAACGCCTTCTTCGGCTGGCCGCTGCTGCTGCTCGTCGCGATGACCGCGGGGTGGCTGTGGCGTGTCCGGATCGCCCGCGCCGCGGCCGTCACCGTCACCGTCATGGCCGTGCTGTCCATGGGCCTCGAGTTGACCGTCGCGCACCACGACACCGGGATCACGCTGCCGTGGTCGTGGTTCGCGAAACTGCCGCTGCTCGAATCCGTGCTCGAGTCCCGCTTCGCGATGGGCTGCATCCCGGCCATCGCGATCCTGCTGGCGCTCGGCACCGACCGGGCGATCGCGGCCGGACGCGTCGGGCAGCGGTCGACGACGCTGCTGTGGCTGGGCTGGCTCGCCGTCTCGCTGCTGCCGCTGGCCCCCGCACCCGCACCCGTCGCGCACCGCGCCCCGGTGCCCGCCTTCTTCGCCGACGGAACCTGGCGCTCGTACGTGTCCGACGGATCCGTCGTCACCGTCCCGCTGCCGCGCCCCGAGGACGCCAAGGCGCTGCAGTGGCAGGTCGGGCAGAAGTTCGGCTATCCCATCGCCGGCGGCTACTTCGTCGGCCCCGCCGGACCCGAGGACAAGGGCAAGTACGGGCCCGACGACCGCCCGACCGCGATGCTTCTCGGCAAGACGCAAAACACCGGCGAGGCCCCGACGATCGACGAGGCCACCCGCGCGACCGCGCTCGAGGACCTCAGGTTCTGGAACGCCGACGTCGTCGTGCTGCCGCCCGGAAAGAACGACCAGGTCCTCCGCGCCACCATCGACCAACTCCTCGGTGTCCCCGGCCGACGCGTCGACGGCGTCTGGGTGTGGGACGTGCGGGATCTGACCTGATCGGGCCACTCACCTAGAGTCGATGAACGTGCCCGACGTCCTGACTGCCCCAGCCCCGGCCGCCGAACGCGCCTCCGCGAAGGACGTGCGGATCGCCCGTCTCGTCGCCACCGTCAGCGGCCTGCTCGGTGTGATCCTCGCGATCGCGACACCGTTCCTGCCGGTGAAGCAGGACGCGGCGTCGGTGAGCTGGCCCCAGAACGGCAGCCTCACCAGCGTCGAGGCGCCGCTCGTGTCGTACACCCCGCAGCAGCTGCACGTGACGGTCCCGTGCACCGCCGTCGCGCAGCTCGGCGACAAGGGCGGCGCGCTCGTCGCGACCGCTCCCCCGCAGGCCGGACGCGCCGAGGCCGACGGCCTGGTGATCAAGGTCGACCCCGCATCCGACACCGAGCCCGCGCGCCTGCGCGCGATCCTGCGCGACACCGCGCTGCTGTCGCTGCCGCTGAGCGACCTGCAGGGCTGCTCCGAGATCGTCGTGACCTCCGACGCGCAGGGCACCACCGCCGCCGTCGCCGGACTGCCCGACCAGCAGGCCACCACCGTCAGCGGCGACTTCCGGCCGCAGATGGTCGGCATCTTCTCCGACCTGCAGGGCACCCCGCCGCCGGGCCTGGACGTGCGCGCCGACCTCGACTCCCGGTTCTCGTCGACCCCCACCCTGATCAAGCTGGTCGCGATGATCGTCGCGGTCCTGGCCACGATCGTCTCGCTGGTCGCGCTGCACCGCCTCGACAGCGTCGACGGCCGCCGGGCCCGCCGCTTCCTGCCGTCCCGCTGGTGGAGGTTCACCGGCATCGACGCCGTCGTCATCGGTGGCCTGCTGGTGTGGCACGTCATCGGCGCCAACACCTCCGACGACGGCTACCTGCTCAACATGGCCCGCGTCTCCGAGAACGCCGGCTACATGGCCAACTACTTCCGCTGGTTCGGCGTCCCCGAGGCCCCGTTCGGCTGGTACTACGACGTGCTGGTGCTGTTCGCCAAGGTGAGCACCGCGAGCATGTGGATGCGCCTGCCCGCCCTGATCGCCGGCGTCCTCTGCTGGATGATCATCAGCCGCGAGGTGATCCCCCGGCTGGGCGCGGTGGTGCGCCGCAGCAGCGTCGCCATGTGGACCGCCGGACTGGTGTTCCTCGCGTTCTGGCTGCCGTTCAACAACGGACTGCGCCCCGAACCGATCATCGCCCTGGGCGCGCTGCTGACGTGGTGCTCGATCGAACGGGCCATCGCCACCGGGCGCGTGCTGCCGGCCGCGATCGCCGTGCTGATCGCCGCGTTCTCCCTGGCCGCCGGCCCGTCCGGCATGATCGCCATCGCGGCGCTCATCGCCGGTGCCCGATCGATCGTGCAGACCGTCGTGCGCCGCAGCCGGAAGGTAGGCGTCGCCGGGCAGATCGCGCCGATCCTCGCCTCCGGCACCGTGGTGCTCGTCGCCGTGTTCGCCGACCAGACCCTCGCCTCGGTGCTCGAGGCCACCCGGGTCCGCACCGCCGTCGGCCCCAACGTCCCGTGGTTCGACGAGCGCGTGCGCTGGGACGCGCTGCTCAACATCTCCCCCGACGGCTCGCTGGCCCGCCGCTTCGGCGTCTTCGTCATGCTGCTGTGCCTGGTCGTGTGCGTGATGATGATGCTGCGCCGCGGTGGCCGCATCCCCGGCACCTCCGTCGGGCCGTCCCGCCGCATCCTCGGCATCATCTTCGCGTCGCTGCTGCTTATGAGCTTCACGCCGACCAAGTGGACCCACCACTTCGGCGTGTACGCGGGCCTCGCCGGCTCGGTGGCCGCGCTCGCCGCCGTCGCGGTCGCCGGCGCCAGCCTGCGCTCCAAGCGCAACCGGACCCTCTTCGCGGCCGGGGTGCTGTTCATCCTGGCGCTGTCGTTCACCGGATCCAACGGCTGGTGGTACGTCTCGAGCTACGGCGTCCCGTGGTGGGACAAGCCGCCGTCCATCGCGGGCAAGGGCTTCTCCACCGCGCTCCTCGCCCTGACGGTGCTCGCACTGCTGCTGGCCGCCTGGTACCACCTCCGCGAGCCGTACGAGAAGGACCGCGGCGCCGGCAACGGCAACGGCGGTCGCCTCGCCCGCATCCGACGCTGGTCGCCCGCACCGCTGACACTCGCGGCCGCCGCCGTCGTGCTGTTCGAGATGCTCTCACTGCTCAAGGGCGCCGTCGCGCAGTACCCGGCGTACTCGATCGCGAAGTCGAACCTGCGCTCGATGACTGGCAGCACCTGCGCGCTCGCCGACTTCGTCCTCGTCGAGAACGACCCCAACGCGTCGATGCTGACGCTGCTGAACCCGCCCGCCGACCGGGCCGGGGCCGGCGCCTTCGGCGCGACCACGGCCACCGGTTTCACGGCGAACGGCGTGGCCGGCGACCTCACCGCCGACAAGGAGAACGTCGCGACCGGCGGCGCCAACAGCGTCGACCGGGGCACCGACTCGAACTCGCAGACGGAACCGACCGGCACCGGTGCCGGCACGAGCGGCGGCACCGAGACCACCGCCGGCGTCAACGGCAGCACCGTCAGCCTGCCGTTCGGGCTCGACCCGGCGACCACACCGGTGCTCGGCAGCCACCAGAGCGGCGCCCAGCAGTCCGCCGACCTCGTCACCGGCTGGTACGGGCTGCCCGAACGCAGCGACGACGCCCCGATCCTGACGATCGCCGCCGCCGGACGCATCCACTCCGTCGACGCCGACGGGCTCGTCACCGAGGGAGGACTACTCGAGGTCGAGTACGGCACCCGCACCGCCGACGGCGGCGTCGACGTGCGCGGCCGGGTCGCGCCGATCGACATCGGGCCGGCGCCGTCCTGGCGGAACCTGCGCGTGCCGCTCGATCAGCTGCCCGACGACGCGAACGCCGTCCGGGTGGTGGCGTCCGACACCGGGCTCGCGCCCGATCAGTGGCTCGCCGTCACCCCGCCGCGGGTGCCGCACATGCAGACGCTGCAGACCGTCGTCGGGAGCAGCGCCCCGGTGCTGCTGGACTGGTCGGTGGGCCTGGCGTTCCCGTGCCAGCGGCCGTTCGACCACCACGACGGCGTCGCCGAGGTGCCCGAATACCGGGTCCTGCCCGACCGCGTCGGCGCCCAGGCCACCAACGCGTGGCAGGACGCGATCGGCGGCGGACCGCTCGGCTGGACCCCGCTGCTGCTGAACGCCCAGACCATCCCGACCTACCTCGCCGACGACTGGCGCCGGGACTGGGGTTCGCTGGAGCGGTTCACGCCGATCGACGAATCGGCGCAGCCGGCGGCGGTCGATGTCGAGCAGACCACCAGATCGGGTCTGTGGTCGCCCGGACCGATCCGGGAGACGCCGCCCGCCTGACCAGCCTGTGAACCAGCTGAGAGCCGTCGGCCTCGTTTAGATAACGGAAGCATCTCGCCTACGATCGACAACCGTGCCAGACGTTGTAACAGCCCCCGCGCCCGGTCCCGAAGCCAGCGCTCCGCCCCCGGCTTCGACAGCCCGCGACGGTGACTTCCGCAAGGCGCGGCTGATCGCCGTCGTGACCGGACTGATCGGTGTGCTGTTGGCGTTGGCGACGCCGTTCCTGCCGGTCGAGCAGACCGCGGCCACCGTGTCGTGGCCCGAGAACGGTGTCGCCGCCAACGTCGAGGCCCCGCTGGTCTCGCAGGTACCGGTGTCGCTGTCGGCGACCATCCCGTGCCGGGCCGTCGCCGAACTGCCCGCCGAGGGCGGCATGCTGCTGTCCACCGCGCCCGCGCAGGGTGAGAAGGCCGCGGTCAATGCGATGTTCGTGCGCGTCTCCTCCGAGACCGTCGACGTCCTCGACCGCAACGTCATCGTCGCGTCGGCTCCGCGCGCCGACGTCGAGTCCGGACAGTGCACGGAGATCCGGATCGCCTCCGACGTCACCGGAACCACCGCGGAGTTCGTCGGCCTCACCGACGACGACGGCAAGCCCGTCACCGGCGAACTACTCCACGACTACCGCCCCCAGGTCGTCGGCATCTTCACCGACCTCGACGGCAAGTCCGTCCCCGGCCTCAGCTTCACCATGGACGTCGACTCGCGGTTCTCGTCTAGCCCGACGGTGATCAAGCTGGTCGCGATGCTCGGCGCCGTGCTGGCGACGATCGTGTCGCTGGTGGCCCTGCACCGCCTCGACGGTGTCGACGGTCGCCGCTCCCGCCGTTTCCTGCCCGCCCGCTGGTGGAAGATCACCGGCGTCGACGCCGTCGTCGTCGGCACCCTCGTCGGCTGGCACTTCTTCGGCGCCAACACCGCCGACGACGGCTACCTGCTCACCATGGCGCGCGCGTCCGAGCACTCGGGCTACATGGCCAACTACTTCCGCTGGTTCGGCGTCCCCGAGGCCCCGTTCGGCTGGTACTACGACGTCCTCGCCGCGATGGCGAAGGTCTCCACCGCCAGCCCGTGGATGCGCCTACCCGCGCTGATCGCCGCGATCCTGTGCTGGATGGTGATCAGCCGCGAGGTGATCCCGCGCCTCGGTCGCGCGGTGCGCACCAACTCGGTCGCGCTGTGGACCGGCGGCCTGGTGTTCCTCGCGTTCTGGCTGCCCTACAACAACGGCCTGCGCCCCGAACCGATCGTCGCCGTCGGCGCGCTGCTGACGTGGTGCTCCATCGAACGGGCCATCGCCACCGGCCGCCTGCTGCCCGCCGCGATCGCCGCCCTCGTCGGCGCGTTCACGCTCGCCGCCGCGCCGACCGGCCTCATGTGCATCGCCGCGCTGCTCGCCGGCCTGCGCCCGCTCACCCGCCTGATCGTCCGACGCCGCCACCAGATCGGCACGCTGTCGCAGCTGCTGCCGCTCACCGCGGCCGGAACTTTGGTCCTCGTCGTCGTGTTCGCCGACCAGACGTTCGCTGCCGTCATGGAGGCCACCCGCGTCCGCACGATCATCGGCCCGAACGTCGAGTGGTACCAGGACTTCCAGCGCTACTACTGGCTGCTCCTGCCGACCACCGACGGCTCCCTGGCCCGCCGGTTCGCGTTCCTGATCATGCTGCTGTGCCTGTTCACGGTGCTGTTCGTGTTCCTGCGCCGCAAGCGGATCCCCGGCGTCGCAGCCGGGCCGTCGTGGCGACTGATGGGCATCGTGTTCGGAACGGTCTTCCTCATGATGTTCAACCCCACGAAGTGGACCCACCACTTCGGGGCGTACGCGGGCATCGCCGGATCGTTGGCCGCACTGGCCGCCGTCGTCGTGTCCGCCAGCGCGCTGCGCTCCCGCCGCAACCGCACGATGTTCCTGGCCGGGCTGCTGTTGGTGCTCGCGCTGACCTTCTCCGGCATCAACGGCTACTGGTACGTGTCCAGCTACGGCGTGCCGTGGTTCGACAAGACCGTCTCCCTCGGCGGCCGCCAATCGAGCACCCTGTTCCTGGCGCTGTTCGGGCTGTCGCTCGCCCTCGTGGCGTGGCAGTACCTCCGTGAGGGCTACGCTCCCCCGCCCGAGCAGGCCGGCAGTGCCAAGGGCCGACGGATCCGCAAGTTCGCGGCCGCGCCGCTGACCCTCGTCGCCGGCCTCATGGTGCTGTTCGAGGTGCTGTCACTACTCAAGGGCGCGGTGTCGCAGTACCCCGCATACTCGCTGGCACGCTCCAACATCGAGGCGCTCACCGGCAAGACGTGCGGTCTCGCCGAGGACGTCCTCGTCGAACAGGATCCCAACGCCGGCGCACTCAGCCCGGTCCTCGATCCGAAGAACCCGCTCGCCGACCCGAACGATCCCCTCGCCGGCAGCAAACCCGTCGGCTTCACCCCGAACGGCGTGCCCGGCGACCTCACCGCCGACTACGTCGAGGTCAAGGCCGGCATGGGCAACACCGACAGCCAGAGCATCGGGCCGACGTTCGAGACCGGCAGCGGGTCCGGCACCACCGGCGGCGTCGGCGCAATCGGCGTCAACGGCAGCACCGTCAAACTGCCGTTCGGCCTCGACCCCGCCCGCACCCCGGTGCTCGGCAGCTACCAGGACGGCGTCCAGCAGCAGGCGTCCGTCGTCTCCAGCTGGTACCAACTGCCCGAACGCAGCGACGACGCCCCGCTCGTCGTGATCTCCGCCGCCGGCCGCATCTGGTCCGTCGACCAGATCAGCGGACAGACCAACTACGGCCAACCACTGAACCTCGAGTACGGCAAGCTCCAGCCCGACGGCAGCGTCGACATCCAGGGCACCTACGTGCCCCGCGACATCGGCCCCGCGCCGTCGTGGCGGAACCTGCGGATCCCGCTCGACGAACTGCCCGCCGACACCGACGTCGTGCGGATCAACGCCGCCGACCCCAACCTCACCGGCGACCAGTGGTTCGCCTTCA
This sequence comes from Prescottella agglutinans, assembly GCF_004011865.1. GTDB lineage: Bacteria > Actinomycetota > Actinomycetes > Mycobacteriales > Mycobacteriaceae > Prescottella > Prescottella agglutinans. Next base: position 15,993 of record NZ_RKLP01000016.1, read on the forward strand.
CGCCGCCGCGCGTGCCCAAGCTCGAATCGCTCAGCAGTGTCGTCGGCAGCGAGCAGCCCGTCCTGCTCGACTGGGCCGTCGGCCTGCAGTTCCCGTGCCAGCGTCCCTTCGATCACCTCAACGGAATCGCCGAGATGCCGAACTACCGGATCCTGCCCGACCGACCCCTCGCCGTCAGCTCCACCGACACCTGGCAGTCGCTCGAGAACGGCGGCCCCCTCGGCTGGACCGAAATGCTCGCCGGCGCCACCACCGTCCCGACGTACCTGAAGAACGACTGGGCACGCGACTGGGGCTCCCTCGAGCGGTACAACCGGTACTACCCCGACGCCCAGCCCGCCGACGTCGCCACCGAGCAGATCAACCGCTCCGGCTTCTGGTCGCCGGGGACGATGCGGGTGTACGAGCCGTAGCTGGCCCTTGGTCGAAAGCTGAAGGGTCCCTTCATGCGCTGACAGCGCGTGAAGGGACCCTTCAGCTTCTCCGGAGGAGCGTTTCTCCACAGGGACTGCGGCTATCCACAGGTCGAGACTTGGACGGTGTTCGGCGGTCCTGGAGGTCGAGCCTGGGCGCCATGCTGTGGGCGTGGGAGTACGAAACTGGAATTCGAACGCCGTGGACGAACTCCGCCGCTTCGCGATCAACGGGATCGTGCGGGCGCGCGACCTGCTCTCGGCGGGAATGTCGGGCTCGGCCATCAGCTTCCGCTGCCGACCGGAGGGACCGTGGCAACGGATTCTGCCCGGCCTCGTCCTCATGCACAACGGTGTGCCGAGCCAGCGCGAACGGCGGACCGCAGCTCTGCTCTACTGCGGATCCGGTTCGATGCTCACCGGTCGTGCCGCCCTGGCCGAGCACGGATACCGATCGTCCGAATCGTTCTCGGACGTGCACGTCCTGATCGCGCATGCGAGGCGGATGCAGTCGACCAGCTATCTCGTCGTGGAACGGACGACCCGACTTCCGGCGCCGGTGACCAGCAGCGGGCTGGCCTGTAGCCCACTACCACGGGCTCTGCTCGATGCGGCACGGCGCTGCACCACCACGCGCTCGGCGCGGGCACTGCTCGCGGAGGCAGTCCAGCGCGGCGACGTCACCCCCGCTGTGTTGGCACGCGAACTCGAGACCGGCAGCAACCGTGGATCCGCCCTACCCCGAAAGATCCTGCGAGAGGTCAGCGCCGACGTCCATTCCGTCGCGGAAGCCGACGCCCGGGCATTGTGGCTCCGCAGCGGACTGCCGGCCATGAACTTCAATCGCCGGATTGAAAGCGCTACAGGGGAATTCATCGCCCAACCGGACGGGTGGATCGACGAGGTGGCACTCGCCTGGGAGATCGACTCACTGGAGTGGCACCTGTCACCGGACGAGTACGCGGAAACGCTCGCCCGACGGGCCCGCATGCAGAGCGCCGGGATCATCGTGCTCGCCGTCATTCCACGTCAGCTCCGGGACGCACCGGATCGGGCGCTGGCCGACCTGCGCGCCCACTACGAACTGGCACGCGCCCGACCCCGTCCGCCGCTGCGGATGGCTCCACAGTCGACCTCCTCGAACGGCTGAAGGGACCCTTCACGCGCTGACAGCGCATGAACGGTCCCTTCAGCTTCGGAGCAGGGTCAGAACGGGAGCAGATGGTGCTTGCGCGGGTTCTTGAACACCGTCTTGTCGCGGAGCATCGTGAGCGCCTTGCGGATCTCGAGGCGGGTGGTCGACGGCTCGATGACGGCGTCGACGTAGCCGCGCTCGGCCGCGATGTACGGCGTCGCGACATGCTCGTTGTAGAAGTTGATGAGCTGCGCGCGCACCGCGGGGGCGTTCTCGCCGGCGGCCTCGAGCTGCTTGCGGCCGATGATGTTGACGGCGCCCTCGGCACCCATCACCGCGATGCGGGCAGTGGGCCACGCGAAGTTGACGTCGGCGCCGAGCTGCTTGGAGCCCATCACCGCGTAGCCGCCGCCGTACGACTTGCGCACCACGACGGTCACCTTCGGCACGGTCGCCTCGACATACGCGAACAGGAAGCGGCCACCGCGCTTGATGACGCCGACCTTCTCCTGATCCACGCCCACGAGGAAGCCGGGGGTGTCGACGACGAACACCAGCGGGATGTCGTACGCGTTGCAGACCCGCACGAAGTGCGCGGCCTTGTCCGACGCGTCGGCGTCCAGCGCACCCGACAGGTGCATCGGCTGGTTCGCGACCACACCGACAGGACGACCGTCGACGCGGGCGTACCCGGTGATGACGTTCTGCGCGGCCTCGGCGCGGACCTCGAGGAACTCGCCGTCGTCGAAGATCTTGAGGAGGATGTCGTGCATGTCGTAGCCGGCGTTGTCTGCGTCGGGCATGAACGAGTCGAGCGACAGATCGTCCTCGGTGATCTCCGGCTCGAGACCCGGGTTGATGATCGGCGGCTGCTCGGTGCAGCTCGACGGCATGTAGCTCAGGTACTGGCGCGCGTACTCGAACGCCGCCTTCTCGTCGGCCGCGACGTGGTGCACGTTGCCGTACCGCGCCTGGTTGCGGGCGCCGCCCAGCTCGTCGAGGCTGACGTCCTCGCCGGTCACGGACTTGATGACGTCCGGGCCGGTGACGAACATGTACGACTCTTCGGTCGCGATCACGATGTCGGTGTTGATCGGGGCGTAGACCGCACCGCCGGCGCACTTGCCGAGGATGATCGAGATCTGCGGGCACATGCCCGACAGCGGCTCCTGGCGGCGGCCCATCTCGGCGTACCACGCGAGCGACGTCACCGCGTCCTGGATGCGGGCGCCCGCGGACTCGTTGATGCCGACGACCGGGCAACCGATCTTGATGGCGAAGTCCCCGATTGCCGCGACCTTGCGGCCGAAGATCTCGCCGGCAGCACCGCCGAAGACGGTCTGGTCGTGCGCGAACACCGCGACCGGACGGCCGTCGACCAGTCCGTGTCCGGTGACGACGCCGTCACCGTACGGGTTGGACGGGTCGCCGGGCTGGCGGGCCAGCTGACCCATCTCGACGAACGTGCCCGGATCGAGCAGCATGTCGATGCGCTCGCGCGGCGTCGGCAGGCCCTTGTCCTTGCGCCTCTGGATCGCCTTCGGATTACCCGGGGCCTTCGACAGCTCGAGCTTTTCGTGCAGTTCCGCAAGCTTTTCTGCGGTGGTAGTGCTCACTCAGTTGCTCCGCTTCTCGATCTCGGCCAGCTTGTTCGACAGGTCCGCGCCCACCTTGGAGATGTATGGCTCGTCGACGATCTGGATGTGGTCGCCACCGATGTAGACGACCTCCAGGTTCTTCGCCACCTCGCCCCAGCCGCCGTCGGGCTGACGGGTACCGAACGAGGGCTCGAGGTTGATCGCGTCCTCGTGGTAGCTGTCCGCCATGTACAGCACGACATCGCCGTCGTATTGCTGCGGGTCCGCCGTCTGGATCGCCCGGTTGTCGAGCCACGACGTGCGCTGATGCTCGATGATGCCGCCGGGGATCTTCGCGCCGCTGAGCTTGAGCAGATCCATCAGGATCGTGATCTGCTCCTCGTCGCTGCCCGCCTCCGCGAGCTTGTCGAACGGCAGGGGCGCGTCCACACCGTACGTCTTCTTCGCGAACTTCGCGTAGCGCTGCCAGCGGGCCCGGATCTCGTCCGGGGTGTCCTCGATCTTCTCGCCGGCCATGACCGTGTCGATCAGGCCGACGATGCGGACGTCGGCGCCCTGCTCGCGCAACAGACGGGCCACCGCGTAGGCGAGCACGCCGCCGAGCGACCAGCCGGCCAGCACGTACGGGCCATCGCCCTGGATCTCACGCAGCAGCGGCACGTACGCCGCGGCACGCTCGTCGATCGGGCCCTCGACCCGCTCGAGACCGAACATCGGCGTGTGCGCCGGCAGACGCTTGAGCAGCGGCTCGTACGCCACCGTCGAACCACCCGCCGGATGGAACACGAACACCGGCACCGCATCCGAACCCTCGGCCCGCGGACGCAGCGTCCGGACCAGACCGTCGATCTTCAGCCCGTCCTCGAGATGCTGACGCACCGTCTCCGCCAGCTGCTCGATCGTCTCCGCGTCGAGCACGTCGTCGACGCTGATCTCGCCGCCCGACCGCTCCGACAGGCGTGCCGCCAACTTCTCCGCGGACTCGTCGTCGAGGATCGGCAGCGTCCCGAAGATGCCCGGCGCCGACTTGCCCGTCACCACGGCCCACGACGCGAACGTAAGGCGCTCGGCCGCATCACGCGGCGGCACGTCGACCTCGCCGGACTCGGCCGGGGCCTCGTCCGCCGACTCGACGACCGGAGCAGCGACAGCCTCGACCGTCTCCCCGGCTTCCTTCTCCGCCTGCTGCTGCGCGGCCATGGCCGCGACTTCCTCGCGGTTCTCCACCGCGTAGCGCAGGTACTTCGCGACGTCGTGCAGGCTCGCGTCCTTCACCGCCGCCAGCTGCAGCTGCGGGATGTCGAACTCGTACTCGACGCGGTTCTTGATCCGGACCGCCATCAGCGAGTCCAGGCCCAGATCGATCAGCGGAATCTCGCCCGGCACGTCCTCCGGCGCGTATCCCATCGACTCCGCGACGATGATCCTCAGGCGGTCCTCGAGGGTCTGCGAGCTCTCCGGATCCCAGCGGTCACCGAAGCTCTCTGCGGGCTCGTCCGACACCGTGTCCGACACGGTCGGCTTCGCGGCGACGGCCGCGACCACCGGCTCGGGCAGAGCCTCCCCCGACGACACGACGGCGTCGAGCAGCAGCGTGAACGAGGCACCGGTCTTCCCGTGGACCTGCACGGACGCGCCACCGAGGTGCGGCACCAGCGTCGTGGTCAGGGTTCCGGTCGCCGGCACGTCACCGTGCGCGACGGCGCCGGTGAGCGCGACGTCCGCGAACAGCTGCGACGCGGCCGCGGTCACAAGCGCGTTCAGGTCGGTGACGGCGGACGCCTGCACCTCCCACGCGTGGCGGCCGTCCGGCAGCGCGACGTGCGCGCCGGGGACGCGGGTGTTGCCCGACGACGACACCCGCGCGTCGATCCAGTGCCGCTTGCGCAGGAACGCGGTGCGCGGCAGGTCGGCGTAGGCGCCGGCCGGCAGCAGCGACGACAGGTCGACGGCGTGCCCGTGGACGTACAGCTGCGCGAGGGCGGTGAGCACGCCGAGCGGCTCGTCCTCCTTGCGCTTGAGCGTCTGGATCAGCTGCGTGTCGGCGACACCGGCGGCCCACGCGGTGGCCGCGACGGACATCAGCGTCACCGGGTTGGGCGCGAGCTCGACGAACGTGGTGTGTCCGGCGTCGACGGCGGCCTTGACGGCGTTGGTGAAGTACACGCTGTGCCGCAGGCCCTTGGTCCAGTACTCGACCGGGTGGATCGGCGCGTGCCCCGCGGGGTAGAACGCGTCCTGGTCCACCGACGAGTACTGGCCGATCTTCAGCTTGTGCGGCTCGATGCCGGCCAGCTCGGCCGCCAGCTCGCCGAGCAGCGGATCCACCTGCGACGTGTGGCTGGCGCCCTTGGTCTGCAGGACGCGGGCCAGCTTCTCCTCGGCCTCGGCGCGCGCGACGATCGCGTTCACCTCGGGCTCGGGACCACCGATGACGGTGTGGGTGGGGGCCGCGTAGACGCACACCTCGAGGTTCGGGAAGTCCGGCAGGACGCTCTCGATCTCGGCGGCGGTGTACTCGACGAGCGCCATCAGGCGGATGTCGTCGCCCTCGAGCAGGCCCTCGGCCTCGCCCATCAGGCGCGAACGCGAGCAGATGACGCGGACGGCGTCCTCGAGCGACAGGCCACCCGAGACGTACGCGGCAGCCGCCTCACCCATCGAGTGACCGACCAGCGCGGACGCGTCGGCGCCGTGGTGGCGCAGCGTCTTCGCGAGCGCGACCTGGATCGTGAAGATGCCGACCTGCGACGTCTCGACGTCGTAGTCGAGCGAGTCGTCGAGGAACTTCTCCTTCATGGAGTAGCCGGCCTCGTCCTCGATCAGCGCGTCGACCTCGTCGACGGCCGCGCGGAACACCGAGTTCTCGATGTACAGCTGCTTGGCCATCTTGCGGTGCTGCGAGCCGTAGCCCGAGAACACCCACACCGGACCCTTCGCGGCGGGCGCGTCGGCGGTCAGCACACCCGGGGCGGGCTTGCCGGCGGCCACGGCGCGCAGGCCGGTGACGGCCTCGGCGTGGTTCTTCGCGATGACCACGGCACGGGTACGGCCATGGTTGCGCTTGGCGAGGGTGCGCGCGACGTCGGCGAGCGGCGTGCGGCTGCCCTCCTCGGTCTCGAGCCAGTTGGCCAGGTCCTCGGCGGCGCGGCGACGGCGCGACGGCATCGACGCCGACACCGCCAGCAGGACCGCGGTCTCCGCGACCTCGACGGCGTCCGACGCCTCGTCGAGCCCGACCGACTCGGCGGCCTCGGCGAGCATCCGCTCCGCCTCGGCCTCGATCGTGGTGTTCTCGTTGTCGAGGTCGACCTGCTCCGTGGCGGCGTCGTCGCCCTTCGCGGGACCCGTGTACTCACGGACCACGACGTGCGCGTTGGTGCCGCCGAAGCCGAATCCGGACACGCCCGCGACGGCATTGCCTGTGTAGCGCGGCCACGCCGTCGCCTCCGGGATGACCTGCAGGTGCGCCTTGTCGAACTGGATGTACGGGTTGGGGCCCGCGTAGTTGAGCGACGCCGGGATGACGTCCTCCTGCATCGCGAGCACGACCTTGATCAGGCCGGCCGCGCCCGCGGCGGCCTCGAGGTGACCGAAGTTGGTCTTGGCCGAGCCCAGCAGCGCCGGCTTGTCGGCGTCGCGGCCGCGGCCGACGACGCGGCCGAGGGCGTCCGCCTCGATCGGATCGCCGAGGATCGTGCCGGTGCCGTGCGCCTCGATGTAGTCGACGCCGGACGGGACGATGCCCGCGTCGCGGTAGGCGTGGCGGAGGCAGTCGGCCTGCGCGTCCGGGTTCGGCGCGAGCAGACCGTTGGAGCGGCCGTCCTGGTTGACGGCGGTACCGGCGATGACCGCGAGGATCGTGTCGCCGTCCCGCTCGGCGTCCTCGAGCCGCTTGAGGACGACGACGCCGCCGCCCTCGGCGCGGACGATGCCGTTCGCGTCGGACGAGAAGGCCTTGATCTTGCCGTCCTCGGTGAGGATGCCGCCCTCGTCGAAGCCGAGCGTCGCGGGCGGGGCGAGCAGCATGTTCACGCCACCGGCGAGCGCGATCTCCGACTCACCCGCACGCAGGCTGCGCACCGCCTGGTGCACCGCGACCAGCGACGACGAGCATGCCGTGTCGAGGGCGATCGACGGCCCGCGGAAGTCGTAGAAGTACGAGACACGGTTCGCGACGATCGCCGTCGACGTGCCGGTCAGCGCGTACGGGTGCGCCGACGCCGGATCGCTCACCGCGATCAGCTGGTAGTCGTTGGCCGACGAGCCGAGGAACACGCCGACCTCGCGGCCCTTGAGCTCGTTCGCCGGGATGTGCGCGTGCTCGAGCGCCTCCCACGTGAGCTCGAGCGCGAGCCGCTGCTGCGGATCCACGTTCTGGACCTCGAGCGGCGACATCGCGAAGAACTCCGCATCGAAGCCCTGCACGTCGTCCAGGTAGCCGCCCTTGGTGGCGGCCTTCTCGACGGCCGCCGCCACGTACGGATCGGCGGTGAACTCGGCCCAGCGGTCCTCGGGCAGATCGGTGACCGCGTCGCGGCCCTCGATCAGCAGCTTCCACAGCTCCTGCGGCGTGTGCCCGGCGCCCGGGAAGCGGGTGGCCAGACCCACGATCGCGATGTCGTGGGACTGCCCGGCCGGGACGCCGCCGCGGTAGTACGCGCCGTCCACGCCGTCGTCCGGCGCGTCCGGCTCGCCCTCGATGATGCGAGTGGCCAACGAGGCGATGGTCGGATTCTGGTACACGATGGTGGCCGAGAGCGTGACGCCCACGAGATCCTCGATCTCACCGGACAGCGCGACGGCGTCGCGGGAGGAAAGCCCGAACTCCTCCATCGGCCGGTCGTCGGAGATCGCCGAGGCCGGTTGCCCGGTGGCCTCCGCGATCCAGTTGCGCAGCCATTCGCGCAGCTGCGCGACCGTCATCTCGTGTTCAGCCATCAAATCACCAAGCAATCGGTCAGGTTAAGGACTAGTCGGAAACGCTGTCGGGGAATGCCATCTGGACGTGACCGCCACGCAGGGTCCCCTCGACGTACGCCGCCTTGCAGGCTCGGCGCGCCAGCTTTCCGCTGGACGTACGCGGAATCGAGCCCGCCGGGACCAACAGCACGTCCCGTGCGGTGACTCCGTGACGCGACGAGATCGCGCCACGGACGGTGTCCGCGATGGGCTGCGGATCGGCCTTGCCGGCGCCCGGAGCACGCTCCGCGACGACCACCAACTGCTCGGAGGCGTCGTCCTGGTCGAAGACCAGTCCCGAGTGCGAGTTCTCGAACACCTGCGGCGGCAGCTGATTGGCCGGCACCGCGAACGCGGCGACGAAGCCGGGGCGCAGCGCCGGGCTGGCCTCCTGCGCCGAGTACTCGAGGTCCTGCGGGTAGTGGTTGCGACCGTCGACGATCACCAGGTCCTTGACGCGGCCGGTGATGTACAGCTCGCCCTCGACGTAGACGCCGTAGTCGCCGGTGCGCAGCCAGTTGGCGTCGTCGGGAGCGCCGTCGGCGTGCGAGTTCTCCGGCAGCCGCTCGAGAAGCTTGTTGTGGAAGGTCTCCGCGGTCTCCTGCTCACGACCCCAGTAGCCCTGACCGATGTTGTCGCCGTGCAGCCAGATCTCGCCGACGTACCCCTCGGGGCGCTCCGACGCGGTGTCGGGGTCGACGATCGTGGCCCACTGGCTGCGCGAGACCTCGCCGCAGGCGACCTGCGCGACCGCACCGGGCGCGTCCTGGTCGACCTGGACCATGCGGCCGGCGTTCAGCTCGTCGCGATCGACGTAGATGACCTTGGCTTCCTCGGCCGGATGCGTCGTCGACACGAACAGCGTGGCCTCGGCCATGCCGTACGACGGCTTGATCGCGGTCTTGGGCAGCCCGTAAGGCGCGAACGCCTCGTTGAACTTGCGCATCGACGACACGGTCACCGGCTCACTGCCGTTGATCAGGCCGATGACGTTGCTCAGATCGAGGTGCTCGCCCTCCTTCGGCAGACCCCGGACGGCGGCGTGCTCGAACGCGAAGTTCGGCGCCGCCGCGTAGGTGCCGGCGCCGTCGGCGACCGCGGCGAGTTCCTTGATCCAGCGGTACGGGCGCTGGACGAACGCACGGGGGCTCATGATCGTGATGTACTGGCCGCCCAGCGCGGGCAGGATCACCGTCAGCAGGCCCATGTCGTGGTACAGCGGCAGCCAGGTGACACCGCGCGAGTGCTCGCTCAGGCCGATGGAGTCGACCATCTGCAGCACGTTGGTGGCGACACCGCGGTGCGTGATCTCGACGCCCGCGGGGGTGCGGGTGGAGCCGGACGTGTACTGCAGGTACGCGATGTCGTCGAGACCGACCTCGGGACGGACCCAGCTCTCACCGACGCTGTCCGGGATGGCGTCCACGGCGATGATCCGGGGGCGCTTCGCGGCGGGCAGCGAACGGAAGAACTGCCGAACACCGGCGGCGGACGACGTCGCGGTCAGGATCGCGGCCGGCTCGCAGTCGCCGAGCACCGCGTGCAGGCGGTCGGTGTGACCGGGCTCGTCCGGATCGAACAGCGGGACGGCGATGCGTCCGGCGTGGATGGCCGCGAAGAAGGACGTGACGTAGTCCAGGCCCTGCGGCGCGAGGATCGCGACGCGGTCGCCGGGCTGGGTCACCTGCTGCAGGCGCGCCGCGACGGCACGGAGGCGCAGACCGAACTGACCCCACGTCAGCTCGTGCGCCTCACCGTCCCGCTCACGCGAGTAGTCGACGTAGCGGTACACCAACTCGCCTGCGTTGTTGCGCGTGTGGTCGTCGACATAGTCGACCAACGTGTGACCCGGCGTGAGCCGAATCTGGCCCTGTTCGTCGAGGTAGTCGTCGAACATTGCGTTCATTCCTTCTCCTGTCGAAGCGATCACACAACCATCAACGGACATGGTTGCGCCCCAGACTTCCTTCGCCGCGCGGATTCATTTGCATTGTCACTACTTCGTCGGTTCTGCCTGCTGGTTCTCACTGGTCGTCGCTACATTCCCTAGTTGTAGCGACTTGCAACCATCTGGACGCAGACGACACACCTACGAGTCAGTCCATCGGCTCGAAACCAGCAACATGTTACAGATGTGCATCGGCTCACTCGCCTCGGAGCAACGGGATCACCGGAGCGAAAGCTTCCAGCTGAGTCGGGAATACGCCCACATATGACATCGACGTCTTCTCCCGTACGTTACGGATCTGGTCGGCGATCTCCTGGTAGGTGCCGATTGCGAGGTACGGCGAGTTCAAGATCTCCTCGACCGACAATGTGACGTCCGCCTCGATGTTCGGCGGGAAGCCCTGGTCGATCGCGGCCAGGGCCATCTCGGCGGCCTGCTCGCGATCGTCGGTCACCATGATCGCCGTGATGGTCCAGTTGAGCTCGATGTCGTCGAAGCGATCGCCTGCGGCCTCGCGGATCCGCTCGACGCGCGCGATCGTCTGCTCCATCGTGATGCCCGACAGCAGCAGACGCCCGTCGGAGCTGGTCGGGGTCGCCACCGAGATGATGTCGGCGTACTTGGCCGCCAGCGCGAGCATCTTCGGGCCGCCGCCGCCGACCGCGATCGGCGGACGCGGGCCCTGCCGCGGGCGGGGGCTGCCCTTGAGGCCGCTGATCTTGTAGAACTCGCCCTCGAAGTTGCACTCCTGGCCACGCAGCAGCGTGTCCAGGATCTGCAGCGACTCCTCGAGTTTCGCAATCCGGACACCGGGGCGCTCGTACTCGATGCCGCCCTTGTCGAACTCTTCCTTCATCCAGCCTGCGCCGATGCCCAGTTCGAGTCGGCCGCCCGACAGGACGTCGATGGTCGCGGCGTCCTTCGCGAGGACCGCCGGATGCCGGAATCCGTTCGCGAGTACGGCCGTGCCCAGCCGGATCTTGTCGGTCGCGATCGCGAGGGCGCCGAGCGCCGCGATCGGTCCGACCTGGTTGCCCAGGTGATCGGGGATCATGAAGCTGTCGTAGCCGAGTTCCTCGGCCTTCTGCGCGAGCTTGACGAATCGACGGGCACCGCCCTCCTCGGCGTTGCCCTCGCCACCGGCCGCGAACCGGAACTTACGCGGCGCCTGGACGCCAGAGCTGACGCCCGAGCCGTCGGTGGAACTCATCAAAGCCTTCTTCCTCGTTCACGCATGCAGGCAGGGCGGCACCCCACGGGCACCAACCCATCAGCATAGGGACCCACCCCCGCGACCCGTGCTCGGGTCGCGAGGACGGACACTACCGCCCGCAGACGAGTCGGGTAGGCGCTTCGCGCAGACTCGGGCGAGACTCGCTACTCGTGCGCCGGCGACGGGGCGGATTCGACCTTCTCCGTGGCCCAGTTCGTGATCCACTGGGTGGCGGTGGTCCCGTTTCCGTCGACGACGAACGAGTTGTATTGCGCGTGAACCGGATTGTTGTAGTACTCGGTGAGCCGGGACGCGCTGCTGAGCCAGTTTCCGACCTTGAGCGCGTCCGCGGGGGCGTCACAGATGCCGTCCGTGGGGGCACAGATCTGGACCGCCCGGTCGGCGAGGGCCCCGAATCCGCCGGGGCGTGCGCCGGTCATGGTGATGCCGGGAATCTTCAGTCCGGAGAGGGACAGCTCGGCGCCGACTCCGCCGACCGACGGGCCGACGGTCGGCGCTGCCGCCGGATCCCGTCGGCCGTCGGCGATCAGACCCACACCCAACACCAGATCGGGTGACACCGGGCCGTCCCCGGCCCCGATGCGCGCCGCGACGTCGCCCGCGATCACCGCGCCCTGCGAGAACCCGGTGAGCAGGTACGTCGTCAGCGGGCACTCGGCGTGCCGACGCTCGATGACGTCGATCGTCGCCGCGGTCCCGGCGGCACGGGAGTTGTTGTACGACTCCTGCCCGTCCGGCGGAAGCGCGATCGGGTTGGAGAACTGCGCGACGTACGGGACCGTGTAGACGTCGGCCCGTTCGGGCGAGAACGTCTGCTGCAGCGGCCGTGTGACATTGAGCATGAGCGCGGCGGGATTCGCCGTCGGGTTGTACGGGTCGTCGGCGGCACTGGACTCCCACGTCCCGGGTATCGAGATGACCTGGACGTCCGGGCAATCGGCCGCCTGCGCACTCGGCGGCGTAGGTCCGGGAGGCGTCGGGGGCGCAGGCTCGGGCACGCGCCCCGCCAGCACGTACCAGATCGCCAGCAGGACCAGGAGCAGCACCAGGACCGCCGCCACGACAGCGACGATCCCGAAGCGACTACGCCCCCGGTTGTTTCCGGACTTCCGCGTTCCGCGGCTGCTCACACTCATCCGCCGCTACTTGCAGTACTCGGCCTGCGCGACGCGGATGTAGATATCGGCGTTCTTCCCGGCCTGCTCCGTCGTCAGCTCCTGGCCCGCCGCACTCGCCTCGCTGCCGACGGCGGCGGTGACGAACGTGGTGATCTCCTGCTGCGAGCTGCCCTGCTCCTGCGCGGCGCAGATGTAGTCGGCCGTCGAGATGGCGATGACGCCGTCGGCGGCGGGCGTGATGCCCTCCTTCTTCAGCGCGGCCAGGTAGGCCTCGGCGCGCGGCGAGACCGGGACCTCGGTGGGGCCGGGGAACCCGCTCGGCACCGCCTGCGGCTGCTCGGCCTGCTCGTCGGACTCCTCGGCGGGGGCGGTGGGTGCCTCCGACGCCTCCGACGCCTGCGACGCACCGCTCTTTGCGGCTGCCTTGGGGGAGGTGGTGGACGCAGCGGAAGTCGTCGTCGGGCTACCCGTCGCGGAGGAGTCGTCGTCACCGCAGGCGACGAGCAGGCCGCCGGCCACGAGGCTCAACGCGCCTACGGCCACCGTGCGAGCCAGAGCGGAACGGGTACGAGAGAAGTGCGACATATCAGTCCTCGAGTTTGCGGTGTCGTGTCGGCGCGGGCGTACCCGCACCGACTCTGGGAACAGGCTACAGATGACGTGCGGGCGGTGACCGGATCGTGAGATCCGGTCACCGCCCGCACCAGGTCAACTCACGGTCAGCCGATTTCGGCCTTACCGCCCTTGACGGTGATGACGCCGTGCTGGAAGTTCTGCTGCACGCCGCCGGCGATGTCGAACTGGTCGGAGATCGGGAAGCCGAGGCGGCCGTTCTCGTACCCCGCCGACTTCCAAGCGTCGAAGATCGGGCCGTTCTTCACGGACCACGCGCCGGAGGCCGGGCTCCAGTAGATGTTGCCGTTCTGGAAGCGGTTGAAGCGGCCGCCGTCCTTGACGACGTTCTCACTGGTCATCGGGAAGCCGAGCCAGCCGTTCTCGTAACCCAGATCGGCGTACTTCTTCATGATCAGACCCTGGACGGCGTTGGTGCCGGTCTGCGGGTTCCAGTACATCGCACCAATCTCGAAGCTCTGGACCAGCCCCTCCTTGCCCGGGGTCTTCATCTGGTCGGCGGTCGGGTAGCCCAGCGGACCACGCTCCCAGCCCTGCTTGGCCCACTCGTCCCGGATCGGTCCGCTCACCGCATGAGCACCGGTCTGCGGCGTCCAGTAGACCGAGCCCTTCTGGAAGTGGTTGAGGCGGCCACGGCCGTCGTTGAGTGCGATCTCGTCGGTGGTCGGCATTCCGAGGACACCGGCCGGTCCGCCCGCACCCTGGTAGGCGCCGCCGATACGGCCCGCGACCGGGTGGGTGCCGTCGCCGGAGCTGAAGATCCGACCGAAGCGGTAGTCCTGCGCGGTGCCGCCCGGCACCGAGTACTGACCGGTGAGGCAGTCACCGATCCAGTTGTTGCCGTTGGCGACCGGCGCGAAGGCACCGGACGGGCTGCAGGCCGGCTTGTCGGCCTCGACACCGAGCGCGTCCGCGAGCTGCGGCCACAGCTGGTGCAGCTCGAACTCCCAGTACGGCCACGAATGCGTGCCGGAGGGGCGGTAGTTCACGGTTGCCGGGATGCCCAGCTTGCGCAGCTTGGTGGTGAACGTCTGAGACGTCAGGCGGGACAGGATCTCGAGACCCGTGCCGGCGTAGTTGGTGCTGATGCCCGGGATGGCCGACGGCTGGTCGTACGGGCCGGTGGTTCCGCTGCCGCTGGAGATGTAGAGGCTCATCCCCTTGAGCTGGTCGGCCAGCAGGTACGGGTCGTGCGCCGCCCACGCGTCGTTCGTGGGGTTGCCCCACATCGCGTCGGCGTCGTATCCGCCCGCATCCGCCATCGCGAACGAAATCGCCTGCGGCATGCCGAGCGTCGTGGTCGTGAGGATGCCCGACAGCGAACCGGCGAACTTGAAGAAGCCCTGGTTACGCGCCGAGAGCATCATCGCGGAGGTGCCGCCCATGGACAGGCCGACGACGCCTCGCGTCTGCGTGCTGCGCCAGTCGTTCTCGAGGATCGGCGGGAGTTCCTTGGTGAGGAACGTCTCCCACTTGTAGTTCTGCCCGTTGTTCTGGTCGAGCCAGTCGGCGTAGAAGCTGGACTGGCCGCCGATCGGCAGCACGACGTTGACGTTCTTGTCGGCGAAGAACGGCTCGACATCGGTTTCGATGGTCCAGCCGTTCTCGTCGTCCCGCGCGCGCATGCCGTCGAGCATGTAGACGACCGGGAACTTGGCGTCGGACTTGGCGTTCCAGTCCCGGGCCAGCAGCAGCTGGACCTGGATCGGGATACCCATCGACGGCGAGTTGACCCAGAGCGCGACGCGGCGGTCGCTGAGCCAGTCGACGCGACTGACGGTTCCGGGCGCGGACTGCGCCACGGAGGGCGCCCCGTCGGGGGTGCCGAGCGACTGTGCGACCGCGGTGCCGCCCGATGTCAGGCCCGCGGCGATCGGCAGCACGAGCGCGGCTGCGGCGAAGCCGAGCGCCCGCTTGCGCCACCCACCCCCGGCTCTATCGCGGCCCTGCGGCCGCTCGAGACCTACTCGCATCGGGACAACTCTCCTTCGTCGTAGCGGACTCCCCGGACGGGCCTGAAGATCGCTTCCTTACTACACGGAAGGAGCTTCAGAGTGGGGTTGCCGCGCTGGTTGGATAGTGAATTGGCGAAATCTCACCGGCGGATCGGGTTCCGCCCGAACGCGATATGCCGCCTCCCGCGCGACTGCGCGGGAGACGGCATACCGGTTCAGCTCATGGTCTCGTCACCAGGCGTTGAGGGTGTCGAGAATCTGGCCGCGGGCCTTGAACAGTTCAGCCGACCAGTACGCCCAGGAATGGGTGCCGTTGGCGGGGAAGCTGTAGGTGGCGGGGATCTTCAGCGTCGCGAGGCGCATCTGGAACGCGCGGGTGTTGACCAGCGAGAGCGCCTCGAGAGCCATCGCGTTGGAGGTGTTGTAGTAGTCGATGGCCTTCTTCGGGTTGTCGTACTGACCGGGCAGGCCGCTGGCCGCCGAGATGTACATCGACAGGCCCTCGAGCTTCGGGGCGAAGACGAACGGGTCGTTGCGCAGCCAGGACGGGCTCCACGGCGGACCCCACATCGAGTCGACGTTGTAGCGGCCGGCGTCGAGCATCGCGACACGGATGGCCTCACGCATACCGGGCGCGGAGATGTTCAGGTAGCCGGAGAACGAAGCGGCGAACTTGAACTGGTCGCGGTGGTACGCGGCGAGCGTCAGCGCGGCCGAGCCACCCATGGACAGGCCGAGGATGCCGTTGTTGCTGCGCGAGACGCCGCGGGTCTCGAGGTAGGCCGGAAGGTCCTTCGTCAGGAAGGTCTCCCACTTGTAGGTGATCTTCTGGCCGTTCAGGTTGCTGGGCGAGTACCAGTCCGTGTAGAAGCTCGACTGGCCACCGACCGGCATCACGAGGGTGAGGTTGTTGTCGCGGTACTGGTCGAGAGCATTGGTCTCGAAGCTCCACGCGTTGCGGTCGTCACGCGCCCGCAGTCCGTCGAGCAGGTAGAGGGCTGCATTGCCACCGCGGGCGGCCCACTGGATCTGGACCTTGATCGGGCCCATGCTCGAGTCGACGAAGACTTCTTCGTAGCCACCGGACGGCGCGCGGTGCGCGACCGGGGCGGCCGATGCGACGGCCGTGCCGGCGACGCCGGCGGCGACCGGCAGAACCAGCGCGGCGGCGGAGATCCCGAGTAGGCGCTGCTTGAGACGCTGCGACAGCCTTGGTCGAGCTAAACGCATGAACACTGCTCTCTTTCTTCATCTCCGGCGTCCGCTGGGCGGCCCCGGGGGACTCCGTCGGTGGGCAGCCACTCGTCCGCCCGCCGCATACGGCGGCGGAGGTGCTGCTCCAGGTCACACTGCGCGACGTGGACTGTATGCGACAGATCGGACTGTGACAAACATTCCGGTCTGGTTGCCCGGAGTCCATTCCGGCCCACCCAGACATCGTTTCGCGCACGTTCCGCGTTACGGATCCGAGATGAAACGGGCGGTTCACCGCAATGGCGGCGAGAACTACCGAACGGCGTGAACTAAACCACACCGGCCGCCGATTCCGGAATGAATCACACAGATGTCATTCGAGGAATCGGCGGCCAGATGCGGGACTCAGCGATTACCCTGCGGTTCGGGCATCTCGAGGTCGCAGCGCTGGATCTCGTACTTCGGGACCCGATCGAATCGATAGCCGGCGTAATCCAGGGCATTCCGCAGATTCCGCTTGAAAAGTGGCCAGTCCAACTCGCCGGTGTAGGACTCCTTCAGCTCGACCGTCTCGGGGCACGTGAGCGCCACCCGAGCCTGCGCGACCCAATCCTCGTCCAGGTACCACGGCAGCCACGGATGGACCGGAACCATGCCGGTATCCGCGACCACCCAGTCCGGGTAGAGCACCTTGTCGTGCCCGATGCGACCGCCCTCGAGGCGCTCGGTGTGGGCCGCGATCGGGTACGCGAGACCCATCTGGTCCAGGACTTTCACGTCCAGTCCGACGTTCATGCTCGTCATGCCGAGATTGAGGAAGTAGACCGTGTGCCCCACGCCGCCCTCGGGGATCGGCATCGGCGGCGGGACGACGTCCCAGTTCGTGAACGACGGGGTCGGGAGCACCAGGCCGCCGTCCGGGGTGTCGGCGATGGCCTGGACCATCGCCCGCATCCGCGGGTAGTCCAGGTAGTCCTCGGCGAGGATGGGGTGCCGGTGGCCCGTGTTGAGCGAGTAGAAGGCACGCTCGTCGACGATTCCGGACTTCCCGACGGCCGCGCCGGCGGGCATTCCGACCGTGTTCGCCGCGATCAGCGCCCACCCCATCGTCGCCAACCACGCGACCGCGGAAACCGCAAAAGCGAGTGTGGCGTTGTTTCGCCCCCATTCCGAACGCGACGGCACACGAATAGGTATGACCGAGATCGGAATGAGGAAACAGAACAGCGCCGGGAGCAGAACGCGGCCGTGCATGAAATCGCCGCCGACGCGAATCGAATAGATCGCCAGGATCAATCCGCACCCGAGAATGAATACGACGACCGCCGTCGGGGAATGCAGTCGACGTGAAAATCGCGCCCACACACCCCCGATCGAGTGATCCACATCACGTTCCGGAAGGTTCGCGGGGCGGGCCGGTTCGCGCCACCACGCGACGGCGACGGCGACGGCAAGCAGCAGGAGCGGCAGCCACAGCAGGTACGGCCCCACCAGATTCCACAGGTACGCGAAGCCCTGGGACCACTTGGCGCCGCCCGCGTCCTTCGAGACCGCGGTGTTCGGGTAGGGCAGGGCGTAGTAGCCCATGCGCCAGATCTGGTACGCGACCGGTGCCACGCCCGCGGCCACGACGATCCACGTCCGCAGCTTCCAGCCGATGGGCGCGAGGAAGACCAGCAGCAGCGCGAGGCCGCCGACGATCGCCATCTCGGGCCGGACCAGCGGTCCCAGGCCGGCGACGAACGCGAACAGCAGGACCGACCGCCACGACGGCGCGGGATTCTGCGCCCACCGGACCAGCAGGAGCCACACCAGCGCCAACCAGAAGATGACCAGGCAACTCTCCAGCCCGGACGTCGCGAAGTCGCGGGCCGGGGGAACCGCGATGTAGACGATGGCACCCGCCGGGAGCAGCAGCACCAGACCACCGCGGAAGCTGGCCCGGTACAGGCGGGCGGTCCCGATCATCGCCAGGACGACCGCGGACACCGAGAGCACGAGCGCGAGTCCGAGCACCACGTACTCGAGCCGGGCCTGGGTGATCCACCCGAACGCGTAGACGAGGTACGTCCACAGCGTGCTGGTGTTGGCCTCCACCCGCTCGCCCGCGTTGAACACGGGACCGTTGCCGGCGAGCAGGTTTCGGACCGTGCGGAGCACGATCAGTCCGTCGTCGGCGATCCACCGTCGCTCCCACGCACCCCACGCGAACAGGAGTGCCGTGAGCACGACGCCGCCGACGAACACCGCACGGGAGGTCCGGGCGCCCTGCGTGCGCGGCTCCACCGCGGGTTCGTCGGCTGTGCGTGTCGGCTCAGACGAGGTAGACAGCGACACCTACTACTCCGATCCAGGCAATCGCGAGGAACTGGAGCACCCGGTCGCCCAGTGCAATCTCTTCCGGCTCCCCCGCCTCGCCCCCATCGACGTCAACGGCGTAACGCAGGATCGCGATCGTGAACGGCACCATCGAGATCGCGAACCAGTTGCTGTCGTGGGCACGATCCTGCTCGAACGCCCACAGTCCGTAGCAGATCACGACGGCGGTGGCCGACAGCGTCCACACGAACCGCAGGTAGGTGCCGGTGTAGTACTCGAGGGACTTGCGGATCTTCGCCCCGGTGCGTTCGGCCAACTGCAGCTCGGCGTATCGCTTGCCGGCCGCCATGAACAGCGAGCCGAACGCCATGATCAGCAGGAACCACTGCGACAGCGGGATTTCCGCGGCGACGCCACCGGCGATCGCGCGGATCAGGAAGCCGGACGAGACGATGCAGATGTCGAGCACGGCCTGGTGCTTGAGGCCGAAGCAGTACGCCAGCTGGATCGCGATGTACACGGCCATGACGACAGCGAGCTGCCAGTTCGCGGCGAACGACAGCAGGATCGAGCCGGCGAGCAGGACGACCGCCATGCCGTACGCGATGTTGACCGGCAGCACGCCGGCCGCGATGGGCCGGAAGCGCTTGGTCGGGTGCGCGCGGTCGGCCTCGACGTCCATCGCGTCGTTGACGAGGTAGATGCCCGACGCCGCCATACAGAACACGACGAACGCGAGCGCAACCGGCAGCAGGACGTCGAGTTCGGTGACGGACCCGGCCGCGAGCGGTGCCGCGAGCACGAGCACGTTCTTGACCCACTGGCGCGGGCGGACGGCCTTGACGATTCCGCCGGCCAGGGTCTTCGGGGGCCCGGTGACGACCGCCGGCTCCTCGCTCATTTCACTCCAAACTTCTGCTCGGCCCGCAGCACGGCAGCCGCGGACACGGCGCCGAGTGCCGACCCGGCCAGGACGTCGGTCGGGTAGTGCACGCCCAGGACGAGGCGCGAAAGCAGCATCGGCGGGACCAGTACCGCAGGCAAGGGTAGCCCGGTGAGTCGGCCGAGTAGCACCGCCGCCGCGGTGGTGGACGTGGCGTGCGACGACGGGAAGCTCAGCTTGCTCGGCGTCGACACGTTGACCTGGACGGACGGGTCGTTCGGGCGGGGACGGCGGACGACGCGCTTGATGACGATCGATGCCGCGTGCGCGCCGACGGCGCCGACCGCGACACCAGCCCAGCGGCGGCGGCGCGGCTTGTCCAGCGCGGCACCGACACCGGCGACAGCAACCCAGCCCAGGGCGTGCTCACCGAAGTGCGACAGGCCGCGGGCCGCCTTGACGACCGCCGGCTTGGCGCCGATCGCGCCCTGGACGGTCTGCAGGATCCGGACCTCAGATGCCGAAGACACGTTCCCACCTCTCCTTGCTGGTCAGCTCCGGCACGGCAGCCTTGTACTCACGCTTGAGATCCGGGAAGCGCTCGGCGAGTTCGCGACGCAGACGCAGGGATTCCTTGAACAGGCGCGCCGCGATGCGCGGGTCGCGCTTGCGGTAGACGACGCCACGCCCGTCGGCGGTGGTGACGGTGACACCGTCGACCTGCGAGAGCAGGAACCAGCGGGCGTCGAGCGTCGGCACGTTCAGCTGCGGAGTCTCGAGGTGCTCGCGCTTCGCCTTCTTGGCGTTGTGGACCAGTCCCTTGACCAGGCGGGTGGCGATGGCCACCTTGTTGGTCGGCAGGCTCACGTTGCCGACGTCCTCACGCGACGGCAGCGGAAGGGTCGTCGACGACGGCAGCACGACAGCGTCCGGGTACTCCTTGCGGAGCGCGTGGACGGTGCCGAGTGCGGTCGGCAGCAGGTCGGCGACGTGCTCGGGTCCGGCCAGGAAGTCCTGGATCGCGAGGTTCTGGATCGCGACGGTCGAGTACTCGAGGCACAGCAGGTGCTTGACCGTGGCCTTGACCGTGTCGGCGATCAGGCTGGCGACGCCGTTCTTGTCGGGCATGTGCAGTGCGGCGACGACGAGGCGGTTGCGCAGGTGGAAGTACGCCTGCCAGTCGATGGCGTCGTCCTTGTCGCTCCACGCCATGTGCCAGATCGCGGTGCCCGGCATGGTCACCGTCGGGTAGCCGGCGGCCTTGGCGCGCAGGCCGTATTCGACGTCGTCCCACTTGATGAACAGCGGCAGCGGCTGACCGATCTCCTCGGCGACCTGCCGCGGGATCATGCACATCCACCAGCCGTTGAAGTCGACGTCGATGCGCCGGTGCAGCAGCTGCGAACGGTCGCGATCGCTGAGCGGGCGCTTCGCGAAGTCGTGGTCGTACTCGACGTTGGGCGCCGCGGACCACATGAAGTTCTCGCGCTTGATCACCTCGCCCATCGTGTGGAGGTGGCTGCGCTCCTGCAGGTTCAGCATCTGGCCGCCGACCAGGATCGGGCTCTTGGCGAAGCGCGACATCGCGAGCGCCCGCAGGATCGAGTCGGGCTCGATCTCGATGTCGTCGTCCATGAACAGGATCTGCTCACAGTCGGTGTTCTTCAGCGCCTCGTACATGATGCGGCTGTAGCCACCGGAACCGCCGAGGTTGCCCTGGTCGTGCATCGTGAGCTTGTCGCCGAGCGCGGCCGCAGCCTCGTCGAAGCCGGGCTCGTCGCGGACCTTGCGGGTGCCCTGGTCCGGCACGATGACCTTCTTGACCACGTCGGCCACCAGCGGATCCGACGCGAGCGCCTGCAGCGCCTTGACGCAGTCGGTGGGCCGGTTGAACGTGGGGATACCCACCGCGACGTTCGCCTGGCCGGGTGCGTCGATCGGCGCGTTCCAGCCGGCGCTCAGCAGCTCGACGTCGGCGTCGGCAGTGATGTCGAACCAGATCCAGCCGCCGTCCTCGAACGGGCCGAGATCGATGTCGAACTCGAGAACGCCCTCGCGGAACTCCTTGCCCTCGATGTGGATCCGCGATCCGTCGGCCTTGGAGCGGTAGACGTCCACCCGGCAGTGTCCGGACAGCTCGATCCGCAGCACGACGGACTCGAGGATGCTCCACCGGCGCCAGTAGCTCGCGGGGAAGGCGTTGAAATAGCTGCAGAACGACACCTCGGACTCGGCGCCGATCGACACCGAGGTGCGCGACGTCGCGTGCGCGCGCCGCGAGTTGGTCTCGGACTCCTCGATGTAGAGGCTGCGGACGTCGAGCGGCTCACCGGCGCGGGGCAGCAGCACCCGCTGCAGCAGCGCGCTCACGCGAGGTCTCCGGCGAGCGCCTCACCGGACTCGAGGTGCGGGCGCAGGGTGTTGTCGAACATCGACAGCGCGCTCGCGATCGCCATGTGCATGTCGAGGTACTGGTAGGTGCCCAGGCGACCACCGAACAGCACCTTCGCCTCCGCGGCCTCGGCCTTGGCGAGCACGCGGTAGGCCTCGAGCTTCGCTCGGTCCTCGGGTGTGTTGATCGGGTAGTACGGCTCGTCCCCGCTCTCCGCGAACCGGGAGAACTCGCGCATGATCACTGTCTTGTCCTTCGGGTAGTCCCGCTCCGGGTGGAAGTGGCGGAACTCGTGGATGCGGGTGAACGGCACGTCGGCGTCGTTGTAGTTCATGACCGGGGTGCCCTGGAAATCTCCGGTCGACAGCACCTCGGTCTCGAAGTCGAGGGTGCGCCAGCCCAGCTCGCCCTCGGCGTAGTCGAAGTAGCGGTCCAGCGGGCCGGTGTACACGACGGGGGCGTCGGGGCTCGCGGCACGGATGTCGTCGCGGACGTCGAACCAGTCGGTGTCCACCCGGACCTCGATCTTGTCGTCCTTCGCCATGTTCTCGAGCCACGCGGTGTAACCGTCGACGGGCAGGCCCTCGTAGGTGTCGTTGAAGTAGCGGTTGTCGAACGTGTACCGGACCGGCAGGCGGCTGATGTTGCCGGCGGGCAGGTTCTTCGGATCGGTCTGCCACTGCTTGGCGGTGTAGTCGCGGACGAACGCCTCGTACAGGGGGCGGCCGATCAGCGCGATCCCCTTCTCCTCGAGGTTGGATGCGTCCTTGACGTCGAACTCGGCGGCCTGCTCGGCGATGAGCGCCCGCGCCTCGTCCGGGCTGAAGTAGCGCCCGAAGAACTGAGAGACCAGGCCGAGGCCCAGCGGGAACTGGTAGGCCTGCCCCTTGTGCATCGCGAAGACGCGGTGCTGGTAGCCGGTGAACTCGGTGAACTGGTTCACGTAGTCCCACACCCGCTTGTTCGACGTGTGGAACAGGTGGGCGCCGTACTTGTGGATCTCGATCCCGGTCTCGGGCTCGGCCTCCGAGTAGGCGTTGCCGCCGAGGTGGTGCCGGCGCTCGACGACGAGCACTCGCTTGCCGAGCTGCGTCGCGGCCCTTTCGGCGATCGTCAGTCCGAAGAATCCGGATCCGACAATGATGAGGTCGTACTGACCTGCGGACGACTGGGGCGCGTTTTGGGCAGTCACGGAAGACAGGGTAGGCGACGGCCGCGGGAACGCGCGTGCCCGGTGGCATCAAGCACCTGATACGCGCGCGCCCGCCTCCGCCCGCGCCTGCTACAGCCGGTCCGCGGCGTACGCCAGCATGGCGTCGCGCACGAAGGCCGCGGTGCCGGCACCGTGCCGGTCGTAGTTCTCCGCGAACCGCGGATCGGCCACATACATCTCCCCCAGGCCGGCGAACGCGTCGGCGCCGGGGCCACGGCCCTGCCAGCCCGCGGCCACCCACTCGTAGTGGCGTCGGGTGATCTCCTGCACCTCGGGCCCGTCCGGGGCGAGGCCCGCGGCGTGGGCGCGGCCGTAGTCGGCGGCGATGTCGAGTTGGCGCTGCCGGAAGCCGGACTTGTCGTCGTCGGACAGCGACCGCCACCACGTGTCGCTGCTCCGATACGCCTGCTCTCCCCACCGCTCGATCACCTCGTCCTTGTAACGGGTGTGATCGAATCCGTCGAACATCTCTTCGGCCATCAGTGGCTCACCTCTCCTCGTCTTCTTCAGGGTCGTGCGCACCGACGCGATCTGACGCCCCAATCGGGCCTGCTCCTGCTCGAGCAGTTCGAGGTGGGTGTCCAGCGCGGTTGCGGCATCGGTCTCGCCGGCGAGGACGTCGCCGATCGCGGCGAGCCCGAGCCCCAGTTCGCGCAGCAGCAGGATTCGCTGCAGCCGCACCAGGGCCGACTGGTCGTAGTACCGGTACCCGTTGGCGCCGATGCGGCTGGGCGCGAGCAAGCCGAGGCTGCCGTAGTGCCGCAGCGTCCGGCTGGTCGTGCCGGTGATCCGCGCCAACTGCTGGATCGACCATTCACCGGTCCGGTTCACGGTGTCCCCCTCTCGAACGTTGTCGGTACACCCCAGCCTGCAGATTGACGCAGCGTCAAGGTCAAGCCCGCTGCGACGGGAAGACGAAAACCGGGCAGGACCCCGCGCTGCGGAGTCCTGCCCGATCGGTAATGCCCGGTGGATCTAGGTGACGGCGCCGTCCTGCTGCGGCACTGGCTGCAGCACCACGCTCGAATCGACGACCTGCGCACCCAGCGTCGGCGTCCACACGATCGTGCCGCCCGCGTAGGTCCGGAACTTGCCGGACTCGTCGACCAGCATCAATTCCGGACCGGTGGGTTCACCGAGGTCTCCGGCAGCGCCCCCGAGCTCCCGGTACTTCGCGTCGATCGGCGACTCGGCGTCGGCGACGGGCTGATCGAGCGGTGCGGAGATCGGCAGCGGGATCGAGTCGATCGAACCCGGCGACAGTTCGGGCAGCGGCGGGAGCGGAGGCAGCGGGAGCGACTCGAGCGCCGACTCGACCGAACCCGGCGTCAGCTCGGGCAGCGGCGGCAACGGGAGCGTCTCCAGCATTTCCAGCGAACCCGGCGGCAGCTCCGGCAGCGGCAGGCCCGGGATCGGTCCCGGCGCTCCCCCACCACCGACGGTGAACCAGTCCGACTTGAGGCCGAGCTTCCATCGCGCGTCGTCACCGGACGCCTCGACGGTGCGGGCCGACCCCACGACCCGGACCCGGGTCACGCGGCCGCCGTCGGCGCCCAGGCCGTTGCGCCCGATCACCTCGAACGAGTGCAGTTCGCCGACACCGAACGCGTTCGCGATCGCCCCGGCGGTGACGGTCTGCGTCCAGTTCCGGTTCGGCGAGGCGACGTCGCCGTCGTCGATCACGGCCGGGAAGACGCCGCCGGCGGTGTAGCCACCGGACGAGGACGAGAACTCGGCGGCCACGGTCTGGTTGCCCCGCTTGAGCACGGTGCCGGCGGTCGAGTTCACGGCGTCGGTGGTCCGGCGATCCTCACGCGCGGAACCGCCGTACACCTGGCAGGACTGGGTGTCGCAGGTCTGGGCGTAGCCGTAGCGGCGCTCGGCCGCGGCGTACGAGCGCGCCGCGATGGCCTGGGCGCGCAGCGCCTCCCGGCCACCGGAATCGGCCCACGACGGAACCGACTCCGCCGGCACGACGCCGTAGAGATAGTCCTCCATCAGGACCCGGTTCACGGTCCGCCAGGCGCCGTTGCCATCGCGCAGCGCGCCCATCGCGCCGCGATACGGGACGTTGCCGTCGCACATCCGCAGATGTTCGTTCGACGGACGGCTGCCGCCCATGTTCACCGGGTCGACCCACGGGGCATTGGTGGAACCACGCCAGATCTCGCGGCCGCCGCACCCTTCGGTGACGACGACGTCGGCGCCACCGGGCTTCGGGGTCAGGTGCGCGGCCGAGTTCGCCCCGAAGAAGCGACCGGCCACGTTCAATCCGGCCGGGGAGTAGACGTCGAGTCGCTTGTCGTCACGGCCGATGAGTCGCACGCCGACCCAGGGGTCGTCGACGCGCCCGAGCGTCGTGTTGCCGTAGTAGTGCCCGACGATGCGTTCGGCGGACCAGCCCTGGTTCTTCGCGTATCCGTACGCGCCGTACTGTCCCATGCCGCGCCCGTGCCCGTAGCCGTGCCCGTTCAGCGTGATCGGCGTTTCCGCGGCGACGACGGGTGCGATCTCCGGGTTGGCGCCGCGGTCGGTCACGAGCAGGCCCACCGCGGCGCCTATGGCGAGCGCCGGCGCGAGACCGAGTGCGACGGCCTTGGGGAGCGATGTGGACGGGCCGGCGATGAATCGCTTCCGGCGGGTTCGGACACCACGATTCACGATCGTGCGGAGGCGGGGTTTCGCCATACTGCGCTCCTCATCACTGAAGTCCGGGACATCGTTCGAGATCCGGGGCGGTAACGGCTGGGTGGATCACGGGCGAAGAACGGAATGGGCGCCGCGACCCACCTGTCTAAAAGGCTCAAGCTTAGGTTGAGCGTTATGGATGTTGCGACTAGTGTGGCAACAGTGACTGGTGTTGGCAACATCTGCCACATAAGTAACTGCAGTCACATCGGTAACATAAGCATCACAAGTTGCAGACATCCTCGGATGAACCCTGGACGCGAATCCCGGCCAGCGCCCAGGATTCAGTCCGAACCCCGACCCCACCGGGATCGGTCCGGCCGAAAGGTCGCTCGCAGCGCACGAAGACACCCCGCGCACTGAACACGAGGAGAATTCGCCTTGCCGCACCGTCGACCCAGGAACTCGATCGTTCTGGCCGCAGTCGCCGCAGTGGCGGTTGCCACCCCGTTCGCCGTCCAGGCACTGGGCAGCGATTCCGCGGACGTCCGCTCCGCCAGTGAGACCGCACCCTCGATCCCCACGCAGATCGCGGAGGTCGTGCTCGCATCCGTGCCCGACATCGTGATCCCGCTCAAGGAACTCACCGGGCTCGACCTGCCGGACATCCACCTGCGCGATCTGCCCCTGCCGACCGAGATCCCGCTCCCGGGTGGCGGCTCGATCCCGCTGCCGTCGCTGACGACTCCGAACGCGCCCGGCGACATCGCCGCTCCCGCACCGGCGCCCGCACCGACACCCGAGACCACCTCCATCCCGGCCGATCAACTGGGCGCTTCGGTCAAGGAGATCACGCGGGAGGAGCCGTTCTCGATGGTCGCGCTCACCGCGTCGAACCTCGAGTCGACGGTCACCAAGATCCGCGCGCAGTTGGCCGACGGCTCGTGGGGCGAGTGGTTCACTCCCGACGTGATCGACTCCGGCAGCGCCGACATGTCGACAGGGTCCGGCAAGCAGGGCACCGATCCCGTCTTCGTCGGCGAGACCAATGCCGTCCAGATCCTGGTGACGCCCAAGGACTCCGGCGCCGCCGGCACCGCAGCACCCGGTGACGCCGGCGCGGCTCCGGCCGAGGCGCCCGCGTCGGCTCCGGCTCCGGCTCCGGCTCCGGCTCCGGCTCCGGAGGCGGCATCGGAGGCACCGCAGCCGCTCGGCTACGTGCCCGCCGCGGTCGCGAAGCCGCTGCAGGCCTCCACTGTCACCGCGAACGACATCGCCGCGGTCCTCATCAATCCCGGTAGCGGACCGCAGGATTCGAACCTCGCGGACATCGCCACCCCGACGTCGGTGAACGGGATCAACGTCATCTCGCGCCGGGCGTGGGGCGCGGACGAGGGCATCCGCTGCCAGAACCCGACGTACGACGACTCGACCGGCGGCGCGACGGTGCACCACACGGCCGAGAGCAACAACTACACGCGGGAGCAGTCCGCGGGCATCGTCCGCGGCATCTACGCCTACCACGCGCAGACCCTCGGCTGGTGCGACATCGGCTACAACGTGCTGGTCGACCGCTACGGGCAGATCTTCGAGGGCCGCTTCGGTGGTCTCGACCGACCGGTCCAGGGCGCGCACGCCGGCGGCTTCAACGAGAACACCGTCGGTATCGCGATGATGGGCAACTTCGTGAGCCAGCCGGCGCCGGCTGCGACGATCGAGTCGGTCGGCAAGTACCTGGGTTGGCGTCTGAAGCTCGCGAACCTGAACCCCAAGGGCCAGGTCACCATGTACTCCGAGGGCACCCAGTACTCGAAGTTCCCGCTGGGCCAGCGGGTCGACCTGCCGACCATCTTCGCGCACCGCGACGTCGGCTACACCGAGTGCCCGGGTAGTGCCGCGTACGCCCAGATGAACCAGATCCGCGACATCGCCGCGGCCAACTACGGCGGCGGCGGGGGCGGCAACAACGGTGGCAGCACCCCGCCGACGAACCCCAGCTCGGGCGGCGGCAACACCCCGGCTCCGGGTGTCCCCGGCTCGCTCGACCTGAACGCGCAGATCCCGGCGGTCGTGAACGGCATCCTGTCGATGGCCGACTCCAACCCGATCGCACGGCAGTGGCTCGCCATGGGCGGCAACCGCGGCATGCTCGGCGACGCGCTGACCGGCCTGCTGACCACGGCGACGGGACAGCTGTACGCCTTCTTCCAGAACGGCGCACTCTTCACGTCCGCGAACGGTGGGGTGGTCTCGACGGTCGGCGAGATCTTCAACGCCTGGAAGGCCGCCGGCGGCGTCACGAACGACATCGGATTGCCGATCAGTGACGAGTACCAGGTCTCGAACGGCTTCCGTAGCGACTTCGAGCGCGGCTCGATGATCTACGACGCCGCCACCCAGCAGGTCACGACGATCCTGAACACCCCGCCCGTGGCTCCGGCCGCGGCGGGCACGGTCTCCGAGGCCCCGGTCCAGGTCAACTGATCGTCACTCCCGACGACGGAAAACGCCGCTGCCCCTCCACGAACTGTGGAGGGGCAGCGGCGTTTTCGGGGTCAGTCCGCCCAGATGCGTTCGAGGACCCGGGCGACACCGTCGTCGGAGTTGGTGGACGTGATCTCGTCGGCCGCGGCCTTCGCCTCCGGATGCGCGTTCTCGACGGCGACACCGAGACCCGCCATGGACAGCATCGGGATGTCGTTGGGCATGTCGCCGAACGCGACGATCCCCGACTCGGCGACCTCGAGTCGCCGCGCCACGAGCCGCAGCCCCGACGCCTTGGTCACGCCGGGCGCCGACACCTCGATCAGGCCGTTGTTCGTCGAGTAGGTCAGGTCCGCCCGCTCCCCCACCAGGGGTCGCAGCTTCGCGGCCATGTCCGCGCTGCTCGCGCCGGGGATGCGGATCAGCATCTTGATGGCCGGCGCGGACAGGATGTCCTCGGGGGCCATCTCGGTGTGGTCGGGGTTGAGCCACGCGTGCTCGTACCCCGGCGCGCTGACGAACTGGGCGGTGGCGGTGTCGTGCGCGGTGGCCCCGACCCGTTCGGCCGCGAGGCCCGCGCCGGGAAGCTCGTAGTCGACCAGGTCGGCGAGCCAGGCGAGGGTCTCGACGGGGAGCGTCGCGGCCTCGAGCACACGGTCGGCCTCCGAGTCGTAGAGGACCGCGCCGTTCGCGCACACCGCGAGCGGCGCGAACCCGAGCCCGTCGACCACGGGGCCGAGCCAGCGCGGCGGTCGACCGGTGGCGAGGACGAACGGGGTGCCGGACGCGACGACGGTCCGCACCGCCTCGCGGGTCCGGGCGGTGACGCGTTCGTCGTCGTCGATCAGGGTGCCGTCGACATCGCTGGCGACGAGGCTGGGCAGTTCGGGGCGCACCGGGCCATTGTGCCCCCATCGGGTGGCACCACGCCGACGGGAACGCGCAGATGAGCGCTAGCTCACGACGCGCGGTTACTTCCCCTCGGTCTCCTTGCGTCGCGCGGCCTTGGCCTCGGCCTCGGCGGCGTCCATCTTGTTCGCTTCCTCGAGCGTCGGCGCCCCACCGCCGAGCCGGGCCGGCACCCAGTACTCGCCGGCCGGGTGCTCGTAGTTGGCCTGCACGCCGCGCAGCAGTTCTTCCATGCGGCTGTGCAGCAGCGTCGTCATCTCGGAGGCCGGTTCGAACGGCGCGATCGGCTCGCCGACGGCGATGGAAATCGGGGTGTTGGTCCGGCCCAGACGCTTCGGGTAGCCCTTGGTCCACACCCGCTGCGATCCCCAGATCACCATGGGGATCACCGGTGTACCCGATTCGATCGCCATCCGTGCGGCCCCCGACTTGAACTCCTTGAGTTCGAAGCTGCGACTGATCGTCGCCTCCGGGAACACGCCCACCAGTTCGCCGTCGCGCAGCGCCTGCACGGCCGCCCGGTACGAGTCGCCGCCGGCGGCCCGGTCGACGGGAATGTGCTTCATCGCCCGCATCATCGGTCCGGAGATCTTGTGGACGAACACGTCCTTCTTCGCCATGAAGCGGATGTAGCGCTTGACCGCACGGGCCGGCAGGCCGGCGTAGGTGAAGTCCATGTAGCCGGTGTGGTTGATGGCCACCACCGCACCTCCCGTCGCGGGAATGTGCTCCGCGCCGGTGACGGTGAACTTCAGCCCCTGGCCTGCGAACACGCCGCGGGCAACTCCGATGATCGTTCGGTAGAAGGGTTCCACAGTGAGCAGCGTAGTCGGCGCCGCGTGATCGAGAGCACTTCGCGCCCCCCGAAGACGACCGGTCCCCTGCCGGGTCACGGCAGGGGACCGGTTATCCGGTTCGTGGATCAGGACCCGAACAGCGGGGTGATGCTGTCGAGCGATCCGGCGCTACCGGTACCTGCGCCACCGTCCTGGTTGGTGACCTGGACGGTCTGCGGCGCCGACGACGAACCGGTGACACCCGATCCGCCGGAGTAGACGGCCACGAGCTCGTGCGTACCGGCCGTGGTGAACGTGTAGGTCAGCGTCGCGGTACCGCCGGAGAGCGGCTGCGGCGTCCCGATCGCGGTAGTGCCGTCGTAGAACTGCACCGTCCCCGGAAGCGTCGCAGCGCCGGCGACCTGTGCCGACAACTGGACCTGCTGCCCCACCGTCGCGTTCGCGGGCGCGGTGAGCGTGGTCGACGTGGTGACGTCGTTCGGTGCCGGATCCGTCACGAGGACCGTGCGCACCGGCGAGGTGGAGCCGACGAATCCACTGCCCGGGTTGAAGATCGCGACGATGTTGTGCGTTCCCGTGGCCGTGAACGTGTGCTGCAGGCTCGCGCCGCCACCGGACACCGGGACCGGGGCGCCGATGTCGGCGCCGTTGTCCCGGAACTGCACGGTGCCGGTCGCGTTCGCCGGCGTCACGGCCGCCGTCAGCTGCACGGACGTGCCGGTCTTGGCGTCGGTCGGCACGGTCAGCGCGGTCGAGGTCGCCACGTCGGGCGCGGTGACGGCGACGGTCTGCGGCTCGGACGTCGACGACGCGAAGGTGGACGTCCCGGTGAACACGGCGGTGACGGTGTGCGGACCCGTGGCCGTGAACGTGTGCGAGGTGGTGGCGAATCCACCCGAAACCGATACCGGCGCACCGATGTCGATGCCGTTGTCCCGGAACTGCACGGTGCCGGTCGCGGTGGACGGGGTCACGCTCGCGGACAGGGTGACCGGGGTGCCCGTCACGGCGGTGGCCGGAGCGGAGACGTTGGTCGTCGTCGCGCGGGGATCGACCTTCACGGCGAGTCCGGTCATCGGGTTGAAGTCCTGACGCGAAAGCGTGTAGGGCTTGAACGCCATGCCGGTACTGCGCGGACCCGGCTGGGCGTCGTCGGCCACCTTGTACGTGAACGTCAGTTCCGGCGTCTTGTTCAGGAGCCCGTTTCCGGGAATCAGACCCAGCGCGACCGGCGCGTCGGTCCACTTGAGCGAGACCGCTCCGTCGACCGAACTCTGCACGGCTGCACCGTCGTACAGCGACGGATTGTTGAGGTTTCCAAGGGCACTGCGCCACACGTTGCCGGTCACGCTCTGCAGCACGTATCCGGCCGGCGGGTAGTCGACGAGGTACTCGAGGTAGCGGTCGACGCCGCCGTTCGTCTTGAACGTGATGGTGGTGGTGACGGTCTCACCCGGGTGGGCAACAGCGGGCTCGACCTTCTTGGTCGCCACGATGTTGGAGGTGGTGACCGTCTGGGAGATCGGGTCCGCGGCGGCCGTGCCGGCCCCGAACACAACTTGACCGACGGCGGCGACGCTGACGGCCGTCGCACCGGCGACTACCGCCGCGGCGACGCGACGGCTGATGGAGCGAACCACAGGCATTCCTCTCGAAGCATCGGAGAGCGGAACCCGGATGAAGACATGCCGGAACCACGCTCAGGAGAACACGTTTGCCGAACTCGGCCTGCGTTCTCCCTCATCCGAACGCGTGCCGTGCCTCACCCCAACTGCCCCGACGAGTGAATTGCGCTCACACTGTAACGGCGAGCCCTGGATGCCGGACGCAAAACGATCGATTCCGTGAAAGCACGCGAGGCCCCGGCCGAATGGCCGGGGCCTCGCTGTATGCAGTCCGTCAGAAACCGAAGCCCGAACGGCCTGCGCCACCGAGCGAACCGAACATGGTGCCGAGCGAACCGGCGCTACCGGTGCCGCCGCCGCCTGCGGAGACCTGGACCACCTTCGCAGCCGACACCGACGGCTTCACTCCTTCACCGCCGGAGTACTTCGCGGTGATCGTGTGCGGGCCCTCCGTGGTGAAGGTGTGGTCGAGCTCCGCGACCCCGCCCACCACCGGGACGGTGTCGCCGATCGGCGTCTCACCGTCGAAGAAGCGCACCGTTCCCGGCAGCTGACCGGCCCCCGACACCGTCGCCGACAGCTTGACCTGCTGACCCACAGTCGCGGAGCCGGGAACCGTCAGAACGGTCGACGTCACGACGTCGCCGGGAGCGGGATCCGACACCTGGACCTGCTGCTGGGTCGCCGACGAGCCGGCGAAGCCGGGCGCGCCGGTGAACACTGCACCGATGTCGTGCGCGCCGGCGGTGATGAACGTGTGTTCCAGTGTCGCAGTGCCGTTCACGACCTGGACGGGGGCGCCGATGTGAGCGCCGCCGTCCGTGAACTGCACCGTGCCCGACGCGTTCGCCGGGGTCACGTTCGCGGTCAATGTCACGGACTGCCCCGTCTCGGCCGTGGCCGGAACACTCAGAGTCGAGGTGGTCGTGACATCCGGGACCACCGGGTCGGTGACCGACACCGACTGCGCGGCCGTCGAGTTCAGGAAGCCGGCGTTGCCGGTGAACGCGGCCGCGATGCTGTGGCTTCCGGCCGTGGTGAACGTGTGCTGAACGCTCGCAACACCGTTCGACACCGCCACCGGCGAACCGATGTTCGCACCGTTGTCCTGGAACTGCACCGTGCCCGACGCGTTCACCGGATCCACGTTCGCGGTCAACGTCACCGACTGGCCCGTCTCCGCCGTGGCCGGGACACTCAGAGTCGTCGCGGTCTCGACGTCCGGAACACTCACGTTCACCGTCTGCACGGTCGAGGTCGAACCGGTGAACCCGGCCGAGCCGGTGAACACGGCGGTGAGGCTGTGAGCACCCGCGGCGGTGAACGTGTGCTGCAGGCTCGCAACGCCGTTCGACACCGACACCGGCGAACCGATGTCCGCACCGTTGTCCTGGAACTGCACCGTGCCCGACGCATTCACCGGATCCACGTTCGCGGTCAACGTCACCGACTGCCCCGTCTCCGCCGTCGGCGGGACCGTGAGCGTCGTCGTGGTCGCGGCATCCGGAACGCTCACGGCCACCGTCTGTGCCGTCGACGCCGAACCGGTGAAGCCGGACACACCGGAGAACTCCGCGGTGATGCTGTGCTGACCGGCCGCCGAGAACGTGTGCGGCAACTGCGCGCCACCGTTCGACAGCGCCACCGGCGAACCGATGTCGGCGCCGTTGTCCTTGAACTGCACGGTGCCACCGCCGGGGTTCGGCGTGACATCG
Organism: Prescottella agglutinans; assembly: GCF_004011865.1. Lineage (GTDB taxonomy): Bacteria > Actinomycetota > Actinomycetes > Mycobacteriales > Mycobacteriaceae > Prescottella > Prescottella agglutinans. The sequence goes on from NZ_RKLP01000016.1 coordinate 49,148, forward strand.
GCCGACAAGGTCACCTGGGCGCCGGTCTGCGCCGTACCCGGAGCCGTCACGGTCGTCGTGGTCGCGACGTCGGGAACGCTGACGTTCACCGTCTGCGCGGAGGCCGACGAGTTCACGAAGCCCGAACCGGCGATGAAGTCCGCGGTGATGCTGTGGCTGCCGCCGGCCGTGAATGTGTGCTGCAGGCTCGCCGCACCGCCCGCCACCGCTACCGGCGATCCGATGGCGGTGCCGTTGTCCTTGAACTGCACCGTGCCCGACGCGTTCGACGGCGTCACCGTCGCGGACAACGTCACCGCGGTACCCGCCACCGCCGTCGCGGGCGCCGACACCGTCATCGAGGTCGACACCGACACCGACACCGACTGCGCTGCGGACTGCGACGCGCTCGCCTTCGCCGTACCCAGGTACTTCGCCTGCAACGAATGCGCACCCGCGGACGGCGTCCACGCCGACGTCGCGACACCCGACGCGTTCAGTTGACCCGAACCGATCTTCGTGGCCCCGTCGTAGAAGTCGACGGCGTCACCCTGCGCACCGCCGGTCACCGTGGCGCTGAGCGTCACCGACTGACCCACGAGAACCGGGCTCGGCACCGTTGCCAGCGACGTCGTCGTGGCGTCCTTGGCGACCGTGATCGTCGGGCCCTTGTCCGCGTAGGTGCCGCTGCCCAGGCTGCCCGAGTAGTGCATCGTCGTCATCAACGGGGTTTCACGGGCACAGTTGGCGGTCACCAGATAGTTGAACTCGAAGGTCTGCGACTGCGGGCTGATGTTGGGATACACCGGCCAATTGCCGGTGACCCGAACGTAGTCCGCGGCGACCTCCGGCCCGCCCGTGTTTCCGCTGACGTAGGTCAAGCACGTCGGATGCAGATCCTTCACGGCCTGCAACCACTCGACCACGCCACCGGTGCGCTCGAACTTGGTCGACACCTTGACGGTCTCGCCCACCGATGGGGTCGAGTTGCTGACGGTCCGGGTGAACTTGCTGTTGCCGTCGTTCCACGTCACCGAACCCGGCGCCGCACCGGCCGGACCGACACCCATCGTCACCACGAATCCCGCAGCAACGGCCACCGCACTCACTCCGCCGACAAATCGGCGAATACTTCTGTCAGACATGGCATTCCTCTCGACGACAGACTTCGCCGGTCGTCACACGGTGAGAAGTAGGACTTCCGGTCCGAGGCCCGGAGGGGCCCCGGACCGGAGGTGAATCGAGGGGGTCAGCCGCCCAGCGACCCGAACATCGTGCCGAGCGAACCGGCGCTGCCGGTACCGCCGTCACCGCCACCGGCGACCGTCACCTGGACGGTCTGCGGAGCGGAGGTCGACGCCAGGGAACCGGCGCCGCCGGAGTAGACGGCCTTGACCACGTGAGCGCCGGACGTGGCGAACGTGTGGTCCAGCACCGCGACACCGTTGATCACCGGAACTGCGGCACCGAGGGGCGTCTCGCCGTCGTAGAACTGGACCGTTCCGGTCAACTGGGCGGCGCCGGTGACGCGGGCCGAGAGACTCGCGACCTGTCCGACGGTCGCCGTGCCCGGGCCGGTCAGCTCGGTGGTGGTCGCCACGTCACTGGGGGCCGGGTCCGAAACCTGCACCGACTGAGCCGGTGCCGACGATCCGGCGAAGCCGGCGCCCGGGGTGAACACCGCCGTGATCGAGTGGCTTCCCGCCGTGGTGAACGCGTGCTGCAGGCTCGCGGCACCGTTCGACACCGTCACCGGTCCGCCGATGGCGGTGCCGTTGTCCGCGAACTGCACCGTGCCGGCCGCGTTCGACGGCGTCACCGAAGCGGTCAACGCCACGGTCGCGCCTGTCTGTGCCGTCGGCTGAACCGTCAGCGCCGTGCTGGTCTGCACATCCGGCGTCGGCGGGTTGGTCGCGATCACGTTCCGCGCCGCAGCGGTCGACCCCAGGAAGCCGGTGCTCCCGGTGAAGACCGCCGAGATGCTGTGGTTGCCCGCCACCGTGAAGGTGTGCGACAACTGCGCCTTGCCGTTCGACACCGTGACCGGAGCACCGATGTCGCCGGCACCGTCCTTGAACTGCACCGTGCCCGCCGCGGTCGCCGGGTCCACCGTCGCGGTGAACGTCACGGCCGCGCCCAGTTCGGCGGTGGGAGGCACCTGCAGGGTGGTCGTGGTCGCGACATCCGGGTCGCGCACCGTCACGGTCTGGGCCGGCGACGACGTGGAACCGCTGAAGCCCGGCGCGCCGGAGTACACGGCGGTGATGTCGTGGCCACCGGCCGCGGTGAACGTGTGGTCCAGGCTCGCAACACCGTTCGACACCGCCACCGGCGCGCCGATGTTCGCGGTGCCGTCCTTGAACTGCACCGTGCCGGCCGTGGTCGCCGGGGCTACCGTCGCCGTGAGGGTCACCGGCACACCGGCCGTTGCAGTGGCCGGCGCCTGCACCGAGGTCGACGTCGCCGCATCCGGTGCCGCCACCTGCACCGACTGCACCGTCGAATCCGACCCGTTGGCGCGCGCCGAACCCGGGAACTTCGCCTGCACCGACCGCGCACCCGCAGTCGACGGCGTCCACGTGAACGTCGCTGCACCCGAACCGTTCAGCGCGCCCGAGCCGACCTTCGCGCCGCCGTCGTAGAAGTCGACCGAATCACCCTGTGCCGCACCGGTCACCGTCGCGCTCAGCGTCACCGGCTTACCGACCTGCGCACCCGACACCGCCGCCAACGACGTCGACGAGGCGTTCTTGGCGACGGTGATCGCCGGACCCTTGTTCGAGTACGTGCCGTCGCCGAGCGAACCGCTGTAGTGCATCGTCGTCATCAACGGCACGCCGCGATCGCAATCCGCACCCACCCGGTACGAGAACTCGAAGGTGTGCGACTTCGGGTTGATGTTCGGGTACACCGGCCAATCGATGCTCGAACCCTGGATCCGCGCGTAATCGGCTGCCTGGCTCTGCAGCCCACGCGGCGACCCGTCGACCTTCGCCGACCCGTCCACGTAGGTCATGCAGGTGGGATGCAGATCCTTGACCGCGTAGATGTACTCCACCGGAATCCCGGTCCGCTCGAACTTCGTCGACACCGTCACGATGTCGCCCTCGTTCGGCGTCGTGTTCGACACCGTCCGCGTGTATCGGCTGTTGCCGTCGTCCCACGTCACCGAACCCGACGCCGCACCGGCCGAACCGACACCCACTGTCGCCACGAACCCCGCAGCGACGGCTACCGCACCCACACCGCCGATGATCCGGCGAAATCTTCTGTCAGACATGGACTTCCTCTCGACGACAGACTTCGCCGGTCGTCACACGGTGAGAAGTGGATCTTCCGGTTCGGGGTCCGGTGGGGACCCCGAACCGGAAGTGAATCGAAGAAGCGTCAGCCGCCGAGCGAGCCGAACATCGTGCCGAGCGAACCGGCGCTACCCGAGCCGCCGTCACCGCCGTCACCGCCACCGGGCGAGGCCGGCGCGACAGCCACCGACACCTGGTCGGCGGAGGCGTTGACCGTGCCGGAGCCCGAGTACTCGGCCCGGATGACGCGCTGCCCCTGGACCGCCGGGGTCCAACTGACCGATGCGCGGCCGCTGCCGTCGACGGCAGCGGTGCCGATGACGATGTCCCCGTCCTTGAAGGTCACGGTGCCGCCGGCGCTGCCGGTGACCTGTGCCGAGATCGTCTTTGCCACGCCGACCTGAGCGCTGCCCACGGTGAGATTCGTGGTCGAGTCGGTGTTCTGGACCGGCTTCGGGGCGACGCTCACGGTCGCGGTCGCGGTGGACGCCGCGACACCGGTGCGCCCGGAGTAGTCGACCGTGATCGAGTGATTGCCCTCGGTCATCGGGGTCCACGCGTAGGTGGCCTCGCCGGAGGCGTTCACCGTGGCCTCCGCGAGCACCTGTCCGCCGTCCTTGAACTTGACGGTGCCACCGGCGGCGGCCGCCGGGGTCACGATGGCCTTCAGGATCGTCGACTGTCCGACCCGAGCGCCCGACACGGGGGCGAGCTGCGTGGTCGACACGATGTCCGAGGAGAGCACGTCGATGTTCTGCTTCGCCGAGTCCGAGCCGTTGGCCTTCGCGGTGCCGAGGAAGCGCGCCATCAGCTCGTGCGCGCCACGCGAGTCCGGCGTCCAGGCATAGGTTGCGGTGCCGTTCGCGTTGAGGGTGCCGGTTCCGATCCGGTTGCCACCGTCGAAGAACTCGACGGTGTCGCCCTGCGCGCCGCCGGTCACGGTCGCGGCGAGGGTGGTGGCCTGCCCCACCTGGGCGCCGGTGACCTGCGCGAGCGACGTCGTCGTCGTGTTCTTGGAGACGGTGATCGCCGGGCCCTTGTTCGAGTACGTGCCACTTCCGAGTGAACCGCCGTAGTGCATGGTCGTCATCAACGGCACACCACGCTCACAGTTCGCACCCACCCGGTACGAGAACTCGAACGTGCGCGACTTCGGGTTGATGTTCGGATACACCGGCCAGTCGATCGCCGAGCCCTCGACCCGAACCCAGTCGGCCGCCATGCTCTCGAGTCCACGCGGCGACCCGTCCACCTTCGCCGACCCGTCCACGTACGTCATGCACGCCGGATGCAGATCCTTGACCGCGTAGATGTACTCCACCGGAATCCCGGTCCGCTCGAACTTCGTCGACACCGTCACGATGTCGCCCTCGTTCGGCGTCGTGTTCGACACCGTCCGCGTGAACCGGCTGTTCCCGTCGTCCCACGTCACGGAGCCGGGCGCCGCGTTCGCCGAACCGAGTCCCGCAGTGACCGCGAATCCGGCTGCCACCGCGAAGGCGCTCAGGCCGCCCACGACGCGGCGGATGTTCCTGTCAGACATGCATTTCCTCTCGACGACGAACCTCGATGGATGCCCGACGGGAGTTGCAGCCCTGCATGACTTCGCGCGTGGATCGGGCCATTCTCCGACTCCCTTCAGAGCACGGTCGCCGCGGATCCGCACCAGGTGTCGTCGGAACCGCGTCTACTGCCGCCCAGGTTTCGGCCCGACTCCGCACACCCGGCTCGTTCCCTTCGGCACCGATGTGCCGATAGAAACGCGCCTCACTGTATCGGACGTACGTCCAGGTCTGTGCCGAATCGGTGAATACACCGAACGGGGCCCCTCGCGCTGTGCGCGAGGGGCCCCGAGTCGATCAGAGTTCGTAGCTGAAGTGTCAGCCGCCGAGGCTGCCGAAGCCGCCGCCGAGGCTGCCCAGGCTACCGGTGCCACCCGGCTGCGTCGGAGCATCGGCGACCTGAATGGTCTGCGGCAGCGAAGCCGAACCGTTCACGCCCTGACCACCGGTGTAGGCGACGCTGATCTGGTGCGGGCCGGCAACGGTGAAGGTGTGGTCGATCGCGACGGCACCGTTTCCGACCGCGATGCGCGGCCCGATCGGGTTGCCGGCGTCGTAGAACTGCACCGTGCCGGGCAGCTGCGCACCGTTGGCCGAAATCTGCGCGGACAGGCGCACGGACGTGCCGACCGTCGCGGTCTGCGGCGCGGTCATGATGGTCGCGGAGTTGACGTCGTCCGGGGTCGGGACCGACACGTCGACGATCGCTCCGGGGGAACTGGAGTTGATGAAGCCGCCGCTACCGAAGAAGGCCGCCGTGATCGCATGCGGGCCCGCCGCGGTGAAGGTGTACGGCAGCGACGCGGCACCGTTGACCACCTGGACCGGCGCGCCGATGGGGGTCGATCCGTCCATGAACTGCACCGTGCCGGTGGCGTCCCCCGGGGTCACCGACGCCGAGAGCTGAACGGGCTGTCCCGTCTTCGCGCTCGGCGGGACGGTCACCGTGGTATTCGTCGCCGTAGGCGGACGCTGAACCGACAGGTTGAGGCCGGTCAGCGGGTTCCAGGTCTGCGTGCTGCCGAAGGTCTCGACGTTGAAGGACATGCCCGTCTCACGCGGACCGGGCTGAGCGGTCGAGGGGACCTTGTACTTGAAGGTCAGCGTGGCGCCCTTGTTGATGACAGCCATTCTGCCGGCAGCGCCCATCGCGGTTCCGTGATCGGTCCACCACAGCTTCACCGCACCGGAGACCGGATCCTGCGTGCCGGGGCCGTCGTACTGGGCCGGGTTGTTCCAGTTACCGATGAGCGGTCCGCCGCGCCACACGTTCGCCTTGGCTTCCAGCAACTGGTAGCCCGCGGGCGGGTAGTCGGTGTAGTCCCGGAGGTAGCGGTCGACTCCGCCATCCAATTCGATCACGACCGTCGACGTCACCGTGTCACCCGGGAACGGGTTGGGATTGTCGATCGTCTTGGTCGCCTTGATGTTCGAGGTGGTGACAGTCTCCGACACGGGCGCCGCGGAGGCGGCACCGCTACCGAATGCGACCTGTCCGGCCCCGAGCGCGGCTACCGCCATCGCGCCGACGAGCACCTTCGAGACAGTTCGCCGCATGACCGATCGGGCCATTCCGACTCCTTCCAGAGCGTTCGCGCCCCGGGCGGGAATTCCACCGACGCGGCGCAGTACATGCATGTGCATCCTGTGTCGACCGCCGGCCCGACCCCGAACGTTCGACTGTGTTCGGCGTGCAAAGACATCCGCGCGCAGAACAGCTTCCGACTTTATAGAACAAACGTCCAATATCGGAGAGTTTTCGTTACAGCCCGATTGGGGGTGGCCGCTCAAAGCGACCACCCCCGATCGACTAGGAGCCGAACGGAAGCCCGGCGAGGCTACCGGTCCCGGGCGTGCCACCCGGATTGGTTCCGGTCGTGGTGATGTCGATGGTCCGGACGTCCGAGGACGAGCCCTTCAGTCCGGCCGCTCCCGAGTACACCGCGGTGATCCGGTGGACACCGGACGACGCGAAGGCGTGGTCCAGGGTCGCGGTGCCGTCGACCAGTGCGACGGCCTCCCCGATCGGCGTGTCACCGTCGAAGAACTGCACCGTCCCGCTGACCGCGCCGGACGACACCACCGATGCCCACAGCTTCACCGTGCTGCCGGCCGTGGCCGAGGCCGGGACCGTCAGCGCCGTCGCGGTGTCCGCGTCGGTGGACGCCGGCACCGTGACGTTCACGATCCGCGCGACCGCGGTGGAACCGTCGAGGGCGGGAACGCCGGAGAACACCGCCGAGATCGAGTGCGCGCCCGCCGTGGTGAACGTGTGCGACAGACGTGCGGCACCGCCGGTCACCGCGACCGGAGAACCGAGGTCGGTACCGCCGTCGCGGAACTGGACGGTCCCGCCGTCGACGGGATCACCCGCGGAGGTCCGGACGGTCACCCACAGATCGGTGGCCGCACCGGTCTTGGCCTCGCCCGGCACGCTGAGCATCGTGACCGTGCCGCGCGGCGTCGTCACGGGGTCGGTGACGGACACCGAACCGGCCGACGAGGTCGACGGCTCGAATCCCGCAGCACCCGAGTAGACCGCGGTGATGGCGTGGTTACCGACGGACGTGAACGTGTGCTCCAGGGCGGCGGTGCCGTTCACGATCGCGACCGGCGCACCGAGCGCGGTGACGCCGTCCTTGAACTGCACCGTGCCACCGGCCGGCGTCGGGCTGACCGACGCCGAGAGGGTCACCGATGCACCCGTCTGCGCCGACGAGGGCACGGTGAGGGTCGTGGTGGTCGCCCGGTCCGGGACGGTCACCGAGACCGTCGCCGGTGCGGACGTCGAGGAGACGAAACCTGCACCGGTGAACACGGCCGTGACCGGGTGCGAGCCCGCCGCGGTGAACGTGTGCGACAGCTGGGCGACGCCGCCCGAGACCGGCACCGGGGCACCGATGTTCGCGTTGCCGTCCCGGAACTGCACGGTGCCCGACGCGTTGTTCGGCGCCACCGTCGCGGACAGGTTCACCGGCGCTCCGGTGAACGCCGTCGCCGGCACCTGCAGCGTCGTGGTGGTGACCACGTCCGCCGCAGCCACCTGCACCGACTGCACCGCCGACTCGGATCCGTTCGCGAACACCGTGCCCGCGAACTTGGCCTTCAGCGACCGCGCACCGGCAGTCGACGGCGTCCATGCGAACGTCGCCACGCCCGAGTCGTTCAGCGTGCCGGAACCGATCTTCGCGGCCCCGTCGAAGAAGTCGACCGGGTCACCCTGCGCGCCACCGGTCACGGTTGCGCTCAGCGTCAGCGACCTACCGACCTGCGCGCCCGACACCGCCGCCAGCGACGTCGACGACACGTTCTTGCTCACCGTGAGTGCAGGACCCTTGTCCGAGTACGTGCCGTCACCGAGCGAGCCGCTGTAGTGCATCGTCGTCGGCAGTGCAACGCCCCGAGCACAGTCCGCGCCGACCCGGTACGAGAACTCGAACGTGTGCGACTTCGGGTTGATGTTCGGGTACACCGGCCAATCGATGCTCGAACCCTGGATCCGCGCGAAATCGGCTCCCTGGCTCTCCAACTGACGTGCAGTGCCGTCCACCTTCGCCGACCCGTCCACGTACGTCATGCAGGTCGGATGCAGATCCTTGACCGCGTAGATGTACTCCACCGGAGTCCCGGTCCGCTCGAACTTCGTCGACACCGTCACGATGTCGCCCTCGTTCGGCGTCGTGTTCGACACCGTCCGCGTGTATCGGCTGTTGCCGTCGTCCCACGTCACCGAACCCGGCGCCGCTCCGGCCGTACCCGCGCCGAATGCTCCGACGAGGGTGGCTGAAAGGGCGGCCACGCCTGCCGCGGCGGTCATTCGCCGTGTCGTCTTACCCGTCATACCGTTCTCTCGTTCTCTCACCGTCGTTGCCTTCGAATCACGCTGTCGCATTGCCCACTCCGCTCAGCGAACCGAGCGAGAGGCTACCGGTGTCGACGCCGGGCAGACCACCGCCGGTCTCGGAGATCACGAGCGTCCCCGAAACCGAGGTCGACGCCGTGAATCCCGCTGCACCGCTGTACTTCGCGGTGATGGAGTGGGATCCGGTGCCGGTGAACGTGTGCGTGAGGCTCGCCTGGCCGTCGACCAACTGCACGGCCTCGCCGAGCGGCTTGTCACCGTCGAAGAACTGCACGGTGCCGTGCGGCGTTTGCGAGGCGACGACACGGGCCGAGATGGTCACGGGCTGTCCGACGGTGCCGCCGGCCGGGAGTCCCAGCTCGGTCGCCGTCGAGAGATCCACGACCGACGCGACGGTCACGTTGATGTTCTGGGCATCCGTGGTCGAGCCCGAGTAGGCACCGGCGCCGCTGTAGACGGCCGTGATCGAGTGCGATCCCGTGGTGGCGAAGGTGTGGGTCAGCTTCGCGACGCCACCGGCGACGGGAACGGGGTTCCCGATCGGCGTCCCACCGTCGCGGAACTGCACCGTGCCGCCGTTCGGCACCTGAGCGCCGTCCACCAGATCGAAGACGCTGGCCCACAGATCCACGGGCGCACCGCTCTTCGCCTCACCGGGCGCGTTGAGCATCGTGACGGTGCCGATGTTCGACGCCGTCACCGCCACGGTGACCGGAGCAGCAGTCGAGCCGAGCGAACCCACGCCACCGCTGTAGACCGCGGTGATCGAATGCGATCCGCCCTTGGTGAACGTGTGCGTGATGCTCGCGGTGCCGTCCGACAGCAGAACCGGCGAACCGAGGTTCGTCGCACCGTCGCGGAACTGCACGGTGCCGTCGACGGGCTTCGGCGACACGGAGGCCGAGATCGTGACGGCCGTGCCGACCTCCGCGGAGGCGGGTGCGGTGACCGCGGTAGTGGTCGCGACGGCGTCCGGCATCGGCTCCGAGACCGTCACCACGCGGGCACCCGACGCCGACGCCGCGAACCCGGCGTCACCCGTGAACTCCGCGGTGATGCTGTGCGCACCGGTCGTCGTGAAGGCCTGCGAGAGGGTCGCGACGCCGCCGTTGACCCGGACCGGCGTCCCGAGATTCGCGCCGCCGTCCTTGAACTGCACCGTGCCGGTGGCACCCGCGGGATTGACGGCCGCGACGAGATCCACCGCGAGACCGGTGGTCGCCGTAGGCGGCACGGTGATCGACGTGGTGGTTGCGGCGGCCGGCGGGGTGACCGTCACGGTCTGCGCCGCGGACGTCGAGGTCGCGAAGCCGGTCGCTCCCGAATAGACCGCGGTGATGCTGTGCGCGCCGGTCGTCGCGAATGCGTACGACAGGCTCGCCGACCCGTTGTTCACGGGAACCGCGGCGCCGATGTTCGTGCCGTTGTCCTTGAACTGCACCGTGCCCGACGCCTCGGCCGGCGACACCGTCGCGGTGAGCTGCACCGGGGCACCCGTCGCCGCACTCGGCGGGACGGACAGCGTGGTGGTGGTCGTCGCGTCCGGCGCCGAGATGCGGATGGTCGCGAGCGGTCCGGCACCGGCATTGAGCGCAGCGCCTTCGGAGTTGCGCGGGCTGCAGCGCGTCGGCGCCCACTGGGTGCCGAACAGCGATGCCTTGGCGAGCTGGGTGCTGAAGTTCTTGTCGTTGTTGAAGCTGCCGGCATCGCCGCTGGTACGAATCTTGGGCTGAATGGTCCCGGACTGACCGGCCACCATCGTCACGTCAATCGCCGGCAGACGGAACCACGAATCCCCGTTGCCGTTGCCGCTGCCGTCGATATTCAGTTTCAGCTTGGGCGCCACGATGCCGCCCTCGCTGCTGCCGCTGTTGTTCGCACCGTTGCCGATGACCTCGTTGTTGCCGGAGATGCGGAGGATTGTGCCGTTGGGGTCGGCGATTCCGTTGTCGTTGACGCGGATCACGCTCGGCGCGACACCGCCGAGGTTGATCCCGGACCCCGGAACGATCGTCGCCCCGACGAACGTGGCGTTCGAGGGGATCTCGAAGTCGTTCTTGAGCCGCGACAGATTGGTCGTGGTCGCCCCCGAATCGGAGTTCGGGTACGACTGCGCATTCGTCTGCATCCTGAAGGTGAACTGCTCACCCGGAGCCACGGTCGCAGGGGCGTCGACGGTAACCGAAGCGGCCGGCGTCTTGGTGACGTTGATCGTCGCCGACGCACGGCATGTCGTGGTGAAGTCGACTGTGGACTGTGCAGCACTCGCCGGCGTGGCGAGGAGCAAGGAAGCGGACACCACGGTGGCGCCTGTGAGGGCTGCCGCGCAGCGCCTCGATAAAGAGGAACTCATCGGTCTCCTGAAACAAACGAATGATGGGCGCCCGCGGACGTCGAACTCCCAAGTCAGAGACGATAGACGGCCGAATTGGAACGTGTACCAGTTTCGCTGGACAAATGTTCAGTCGATCTTGTAAATGTCGAAATGCGTGTGGCCCCCTGTCGCAGAACGACAGGGGGCCACGCGATTCAGATCAGCCGATCACCACTCAGAAGCCGAATCGGAATCCGCTCAGGCTGCCCAACGACCCCAGCGAGCCTGCACCATCCGTGCCGCCACCGGACTCGGCGACGTCGAGCACCTGCACCTGCGACGTCGAACCCTGCACACCCTGGCCACCGGAGTACACCGCGTGAATCTGACGCGGGCCCGTCTGGTCGAACGTGTGCTCGAGTTCGGCGATCCCGTTCACCACCGGAACCGGCTGGCCGAGCGCGACACCACCGTCGTAGAACTGCACCGTGCCCGGCAGTGTCGGCGCACCCGTCACGCTGGCCTTCAGCTTGAACGGCGTGCCGGCCGACGCGGACGTCGCCGAGGTGATGGCCACCGACGACTGTGCGTCGGTCGGGTTCGGCGCGGACACCACGATCTGGTGCTGCGTCGAGGTGGATCCGACGAACCCGGCGTCCGCGGTGTACACCGCGGTGATCGAGTGCGTGCCCACCGTGGTGAACGTGTGGGCCAGCGTCGCAGACCCGTTCAGCAGCGGAACCGGGTTACCGATCGCCGCCCCGTTGTCCTGGAACTGCACGGTGCCCGTCGGCACCGCCGTGCCGGACTGCGCCTGCACCGTCGCCGAGAGGGCCGTCTCGGCTCCGCTCGTCGCGGTGGCCGGAACGCCCAGCGACAGCGACGTTTCCACATCCTGCGGCGCAGGATCGGTCACCGAGACGTTCTGCGCGGCAGCGGTCGACGCCGTGAACCCGGGCGCACCCGAGAACTCCGCCGACACCGCATACGAACCGGCCGCATTGAACGCGTACGGCATGCTCGCATGACCCGACGCATCCACACCCACCGGCGCACCCACAGCATTACCGCCAACCTTGAACTGCACCGTGCCACCAGCCGGAACCGGAGCCACCGCCGCCGACAGGGTCACCTGCTCACCCGTCTCAGCACCCGCAGGCACCGACACCGTCGTCGTGGTCTGCGTATCCGGCACAACAGGATCGGTGACCGTGACACTCTGCGCTGCGGCCGTCGAGTTCGTGAACCCGGTGCCGCCCGTGAAGGTGGCAGTGACGGCGAACGATCCGGCGGCGTCGAACGTATGCGGCAGGCTTGCAGCACCGTTGACGACCGTGACGGGGGCACCCACCGGGGCACCGTTCACCGAAAACTGCACCGAACCCTGAGCGTTGGCGGGCGAAACCTGAGCCGACAGGCTCACCTCAGCACCCGTCTCCGCAGTAGCAGGCGCCTGAACCGTCAGCGACGTCTGGACATCCGGATCAGTGACCGTCACGTCATGCGCGGCAGCGGTCGAGTTCGTGAACCCGGCAGCACCCGTGAACGACGCACCGATGCTGTGCGTACCCGCGCTGTCGAACGAATGCGGCAGCACGGCCACACCGTTCGCCACTGTCACCGGAGCACCGATCGGAGCACCGTTGTCCGTGAACTGCACCGTGCCCGCGGCGTTCGCCGGCGACACCGTCGCCGTCAGATCCACCGACGAACCCGTCGTCGCCGAACCCGGCGCCGACAGCGACAGCGACGTCCCCACGTCCGGATCGGTGACCGTCACGTTCTGCGCCGCAGCAGTCGAGTTCGTGAACCCGGCAGCACCCGTGAACTCAGCCGTCACCGCGAACGAACCAGCCGCATTGAACGTGTACGGCAAGGCCGCAGCACCATTCGACACCGCAACCGCAGCACCAACCGGGCTGCCATTCACCGAGAACTGCACCGAACCCTGAGCATTCGCCGGGCTGACCGTGGCGGACAGGTTCACCTCAGCACCCGTCTCGGCAGCCGACGGAACCGTCAGCGACAGCGACGTCCCCACGTCCGGATCAGTGACCGTCACGTTCTGCGCCGCAGCAGTCGAGTTCGTGAACCCGGCAGCACCGGTGAACTCAGCCGTCACCGCGAACGAACCGGCAGCATTGAACGTGTACGGCAAGCCCGCCACACCATTCGACACCGCAACCGCAGCACCAACCGGGCTGCCGTTCACCGAGAACTGCACCGAACCCGCGGCGTTGGCAGGCGAAACCTGAGCCGACAGACTCACCTCAGCACCCGTCTCCGCAGCAGCCGGCGCCTGAACCGACAGCGACGTCTGCACATCCGGATCAGTGACCATCACCTCGTGCGCGGCAGCGGTCGAGTTCGTGAACCCGGCCGCACCGGTGAACTCGGCCGCGATGCTGTGCGCGCCCGCGCTGGCGAACGAATGCGGCAGCACCGCCGCACCGTTCGCAACCGCCACCGGCGCACCGATGTTCGAGCCGTTGTCCTTGAACTGGACCGAACCCTGTGCGTTCGACGGAGACACCGTCGCCGACAGATCCACCGACGACCCGGTCGTCGCCGAACCCGGTGCCTGAACCGTCAGCGAGGTCGCGACGTCCGGATCGGTGACCGTCACGCTCTGCGCGGCAGCCGAAGCGTTCGTGAACCCGGCGGCACCGGTGAACTCAGCCGTCACCTGGAAGGAACCGGCAGCATTGAACGTGTACGGCAAGCCCGCCACACCATTCGACACCGCAACCGCAGCACCAACCGGGCTGCCGTTCACCGAGAACTGCACCGAACCCGCGGCGTTGGCGGGCGAAACCTGAGCCGACAGACTCACCTCAGCACCCGTCTCCGCAGCAGCCGGCGCCTGAACCGACAGCGACGTCTGCACATCCGGATCAGTGACCGTCACGTCGTGCGCGGCAGCGGTCGAGTTCGTGAACCCAGCCGCACCCGTGAACGACGCACCAACGCTGTGCGCACCCGCACCCGTGAACGTGTGAGGCAGAGTCGCAACACCATTCGCCACCGTCACCGGAGCACCGATCGGAGCACCGTTGTCCGTGAACTGCACCGTGCCCGCGGCGTTCGCCGGCGACACCGTCGCCGTCAGATCCACCGACGACCCGGTCGTCGCCGAACCCGGCGCCGACAGTGCGAGCGAGGTGGATACGTCAGGGTCCGAAACCGCGACCGACTGGGCGGCCGACGTGGACCCAGCGAATCCGGCGCCACCGAGGAACTCTGCCGTGATGCTGTGCGCTCCCGCAGCAGCGAACGTGTGCTGTAGCGACGCCTGGCCGGCGACGACAGCCACCGGCGAACCGATCGCGGTGCCGTTGTCCTTGAACTGCACGGTGCCGACCGCACCGGCCGGCTGGACACCCGCAGAGAGCGTCACCTGCTGACCGGTCGTCGCCGACGCGGGGGCCTGCAACGTCGTCGACGTCGGGGCGTTCACGGTCACCGTCTGGGCCGGTGCCGACGAGTTCACGAAACCGGAGCCCGCCGTGAAGTCCGCGGTGATGCTGTGTGCACCGGACGTCGTGAATGTGTGCTGCAGCGTCGCCTGGCCGCTCGACACGGGCACCGGCGAACCGATGTTCGTTCCGTTGTCCTTGAACTGCACCGTGCCGGTCGCGTTCTGCGGAGCGACGTTGGCCGTCAGCGTGACCGGCGCGCCGGTCAGCGCGGTACCCGGAACCGACAGCGCGACAGTCGTGTTGGCCGGGGCGTTCACCTGTACGTTCTGAGCCGCCGACTGCGAGGAATTCGCAACGGCAGTGCCCGCGAACTTCGCCGACAGGCTCCGCGCACCCGCCGTAGCCGGCGTCCACACGAATGTGCCGGTACCCGACGCATTGATCTGGCTCTCGCCGAGCTTCGTCGTCCCGTCGTAGAACTCCACCGTGTTGCCCTGCGCGGCACCGGTCACCGTCGCGGTCAGCGTGACCGACTGCCCCGTCAGGACCGGAGTCGGCACCGCGGCCAACGTAGTGGTGGTGGCGTCCTTCGCGACCGTGATCGTCGGACCCTTGTCTGTGTACGTGCCGCTACCGAGGCTTCCCCCGTAGTGCATCGTCGTCATCAGCGGGGTCGCGCGAGCACAATTCGCGTTCACCAGGTAGTTGAATTCGAAGGTCTGCGACTTCGGACTGATGTTCGGGTACACCGGCCACGACCCCGTCACGCGGGTGTAGTCCGCGGCGATCTCCGGGCCGCCCGTGTTTCCGCTGACATACGTCAGGCAGGTCGGGTGGAGATCCTTGACCGCCTGGATGTACTCGACCACGCCGCCGGTGCGCTCGAACTTGGTCGACACCGTGACGGTCTCACCCACCGAGGGGGTGGAGTTGCTCACCGTTCGGGTGAACTTGCTGTTGCCGTCGTTCCAGGTCACCGACGCCGGCGCCGCACCCGCCGCTCCGACACCCACCGTTGCCGCGAATCCCGCGGCCATTGCGAAAGCACTTATTCCGCCGACTATCCGGCGTAGATCCCTGCCAACCATGCACTTCCCTCTCGACGACGACCGTCGGTCGCCAACTCAACGGATCAGGTTCGACCTGGGACACTGCGCTGGAGGAATCGAGTCCGGGGCGCGCTGCAGGGCCCATGCCATTCCCCTGCAACCAAACCGCAGCCCGACTCCGCGTCTGAAATGCGGCTCGAACTCTACCGGACAAACGTCCAGATGGAACCCGATTGGCCAGGTCCGACCACACGAAAGCGCTGTGGCCCCCTACCGTCGGGCAGGGGGCCACAGCCTGTTTCACTCGTCAGACGTCAGGATCCGAAGCGGAGTCCGCCCAGGCTGCACAACGAGCCGCTGCCCATTGAGCCGTTACAAGCCGGCCCGCCGGTCTCGGCGACATCGAGCACCTGCACCTCCGACGTCGAACCCTGCACACCAGGGCCACCGGAGTACACCGCATGGATCTGACGCGGCCCGCTCTGGTCGAACGTGTGCTCGAGTTCGGCGATGCCGTTCACCACCGGAACCGGCTGACCGAGCGCGACACCACCGTCGTAGAACTGCACCGTACCCGGCAGCACCGGGGCACCGATCACCTTGGCCGCCAGCTTGAACGGCGTGCCAGCCGGCGCCGACGCAGTCGACGTCATGACGACCGACGACGGCACGTCCACCGGATTCGGCGCGGACACGACGATCGGACGCTGCGTGGACGTGGACCCGGCGAAACCGGCGTCCGGCGTGTAGACCGCCGTGATCTGATGCGTCCCCACCGTGGAGAACGTGTGCGCCAACGACCCGGAACCGTTGGCCAGAACCACCGCCGAGCCGATCGGAGATCCATTGTCCTGGAACTGGACACTGCCGGTCGGTGTAGCGGACTGCGCATTCACCGTCACCGACAGCGTGGTCTCCACCCCGGTCGTCGCGGTGGGCGGAACACCGATCAGCGTCGAGGTCGCGATATCCGGGATCACCGGATCGGTCACCGTGACGGTCTGTCCCGATGCCGTCGAGTTCGTGAACCCGGTTGCACCAGTGAACTCGGCCGTCACCTCGAACGATCCGGCCGCGTCGAACGCGTACGGCAGCGTCGCCGTACCCGCCGACACCGCAACCGGAGCGGCCACCGGTGCTCCGTTGACGGAGAACTGGACGGTGCCCTGCGCATTCGACGGCGTGACCGTAGCCGACAGGTCCACCTGCTGGCCGGTCTCGGCCGTTGCCGGCGCAGCCACCGACAGTGCCGTCTGCTGCACCGGATCACTCACCGTGATCGAACCGTTGGTACCCGCGGACGAATCCGTGAAACCGGGTCCACCCGTGAACGACGCACCGATGCTGCGCTCACCCGCGGCCGTGAACGCGTGCGGCAGCGTCGCGACACCGTTCACTACCGCAACTGGATTGCCGATCGGCGCACCGTTGTCGGTGAACTGCACGGTGCCCTGGGCATTCGACGGATCGACGGTCGCCGTCAGATCCACCGACGTGCCCGTCGTCGCCGTGCCCGGTACCGACACCGTCAGCGACGTCTCCACGTCCGGGTCGGTCACCGTGACACTCTGCGCGGCAGCCGACGAGTTCGTGAACCCGGCCGCACCGGTGAACTCCGCCGTCACCTGGAAAGAGCCGGCAGCGTCGAACGTGTGCGGCAGGCTTGCAGCACCGTTGACGACCGTGACGGGGGCACCCACCGGGGCACCGTTCACCGAAAACTGCACCGAACCCTGAGCGTTGGCGGGCGAAACCTGAGCCGACAGGCTCACCTCAGCACCCGTCTCCGCAGTAGCAGGCGCCTGAACCGTCAGCGACGTCTGGACATCCGGATCAGTGACCGTCACGTCATGCGCGGCAGCGGTCGAGTTCGTGAACCCGGCAGCACCCGTGAACGACG
Source organism: Prescottella agglutinans (assembly GCF_004011865.1). Taxonomy (GTDB): domain Bacteria; phylum Actinomycetota; class Actinomycetes; order Mycobacteriales; family Mycobacteriaceae; genus Prescottella; species Prescottella agglutinans. The sequence continues at coordinate 66,535 of NZ_RKLP01000016.1, forward strand.
CACCGATGCTGTGCGTACCCGCGCTGTCGAACGAATGCGGCAGCACGGCCACACCGTTCGCCACTGTCACCGGAGCACCGATCGGAGCACCGTTGTCCGTGAACTGCACCGTGCCCGCGGCGTTCGCCGGCGACACCGTCGCCGTCAGATCCACCGACGTGCCCGTCTCGGCACTTGCCGGCGCCTGAACCGTCAGCGACGTCGCCACGTCCGGATCAGTGACCGTCACCTCATGCGCGGCAGCGGTCGAGTTCGTAAAGCCGGCAGCACCGGTGAACTCGGCCGTGATGCTGTGCGCGCCCGCGCTGGCGAACGAATGCGGCAGCACCGCCGCACCGTTCGCGACCGTCACCGGCGCACCGATGTTCGAGCCGTTGTCCTTGAACTGGACCGAACCCTGTGCGTTCGACGGAGACACCGTCGCCGACAGATCCACCGACGAACCCGTCGTCGCCGTACCGGGCACCGACACCGCGAGCGTCGTCGACACGTCCGGATCAGTGACCGTCACGGTCTGCGCGGCAGACGTCGAGCCGAAGTACCCGGCACCAGGGATGAACTCCGCGGTGACACTGTGGGCGCCGGCGGAGCCGAACGCATGCGGAAGCGTGGCGACACCGTTCACCGGAGTCACCGGCGAACCGATGTTCGCGGCGCCGTCCTTGAACTGCACCTGGCCGGCCGCGTTGCTCGGGTTCACCGTCGCGGTCAGGGTCACCGGCTGCCCCGTCATCGCGGACGCCGGCGCCTGCAGCGTGGTGGTCGTCGCGAGCTCCTCCACCCGGACGTTGACATTGAAGGGATTGGCACCCTTGGGGTTTCCGTTGAATGCCCACACGTCCAGCAGCACGCCGCTGTCGTAGGTTCCGAACGCGAAGTTGTCCGGCACCCGGTAGCTGGCCTCCAGCGTGACGTTCTGACCGCTCTTGACGATGAAGCCGTTGCCGAAGGCGTTGCAGCCGCTGCCGCTGCACTTGGCGCTGACGCCGCCATCCGATTCATTGGTGAACGTGGCCTTGTTCGTGGCACCCAGGTACGTCACCTTGGGGCTGCCAGCTACGAGGGCGAATCCGGCGGGTGGCACGTCCCGGAACTTCGGAATGTAGCGCTCGACACCGCTGTCCACCCAGATCGTGCTCTTGTAAGTGACCGTATCGCCTCGATGGAGGACGTTGCTGCCGATCACTTCCTTCTTGAACTTGACGTTGTCGGATGCGCCCTGGTTGCTGGACGGCGGCGGATCGGCCGCAAAGGCCGGGCCGCTGCCCGCGACGAGCAGTCCGACCGCCGCCGCACCCGCTATGACGGGTGTGGCGAGCCGCCGTAAGGCTGACAATCCCACTGAATCCTCCTCAGGTACACGCTTCCCCGACCCAGCAGTGTGGAAAGTGCCGACGCTGATCGTCGACGAACGTTGCAGATTCATCTTGCTGGTCAATCGCCAGATCGTATTGCCATTCGTCGGCAACGTGATTGGTTCCACAGAAGAGGCTCTCGCTACCGATTTCGACGACATCGGCGAGGAGCATCATCCGCATCCGTCCACAACGACCTCAGGGCGAGGCCCCGCCTCCGTGAGGAGACGGGACCTCGCCCAGTCCATCAGGTGCTACTTACGAACCGAAGTTCAGGCCGCCCAGCAGATCCCGGAGGATCGCACTCAGGTTGCCCAAGCTGCCACCGCCCGAGTTGTTGCCGGAGACCTGGACCGTCTGCGCGCTCGACGCCGAGTCCGCAACGCCCTGGCCGCCACTGAACTCCGCGCGGATGCTGTGCGCGCCCGACGTGGTGAACGTGTGGTTCAGCGTCGCAACGCCGTTGATCACCTGCACGGCGTCACCGATCGGGGTAACCCCGTCGAAGAACTGGACCGTACCGGTCACCGCCGCGTTGCCCGCACCGGTCACCTGTGCCGAGAGCTGCACCGACGTGCCGACGGTCGCGTTGCCCGGCACCGTCACGACGGTGGCGGTCTCGACGTCGACCGGAGTCGGCACCGTCACCACGATCTGCTTCGCGTCAGCGGTGGAACCGGTGAATCCGGTTGCGCCGCTGAATGTCGCGGTGATGGTGTGCGTGGCCGCCGTGGTGAACGTGTGGCTCAGTGTGGCGACACCGTTCACGACCTGCGCGGTTCCGATCGGGGTACCGCCGTCGAAGAACTCGACGGAGCCGACGCTCGGAACGACTTCCTCGGTCCCGTTGTCGTAGACGGTGGCCACCAGATCCTGTGCCTCACCGGTCTTCGCGTTGCCGGGGACGCTCAGGATCGTCGTGGTTGCCGCGTCCACCGGAGTCGGATCGGTCACCGTGATCGTCTGCGCACCCGCAGCCGAATTGGTGAAGCCGGCACCGCCGGTGAAGGCAGCCGTCACCGAGAACGAACCGGCCGCATCGAACAGGTGGGACAGCGTCGCGGTCCCGCCCGAGACCGGCACGGCCGCGCCGACAGGCGAACCGTTGATCGAGAACTGAACCGTGCCCTGAGCGTTCGCCGGGGTCACCGTCGCCGTCAGGTCCACGTCGTCACCGGTATCCGCGGTGGCCTGGACGCCCAGCGCCAGCGACGTTTCCACATCCTGCGGCGCAGGATCGGTCACCGAGACGTTCTGCGCGGCAGCGGTCGACGCCGTGAACCCGGGCGCACCCGAGAACTCCGCCGACACCGCATACGAACCGGCCGCATTGAACGCGTACGGCATGCTCGCATGACCCGACGCATCCACGGCGAGCGGAGCGCCCACCGCGTTGCCGCCCACCTTGAACTGCACCGTGCCACCGGCCGGAACCGGAGCCACCGCCGCCGACAGGGTCACCTGCTCACCCGTCTCAGCACCCGCAGGCGCCGACACCGTCGTCGTGGTCTGCGTATCCGGCACAACAGGATCCGTCACGGTCACGGTCTGCGCACCCGCGGTCGAACCGGCAAACCCGGAACCACCGGTGAAGGTGGCCGTGATGCTGTGCGAACCGGCCGACGTGAACTGATGCGACAGCGTGGCGACACCGTTCGACACCTGCACCGGGGCACCGATGTTGGCGCCGTTATCCTGGAACTGCACCGCGCCGGCCGCATTGGTCGGCGACACGTTGGCCGTCAGATCGACCGAGGCGCCGGTCTCCGCGTTCTGCGGAACCGTGAGAGCCGTCGTGGTCGCCACATCCGGATCCGTCACAGTGACGTTCTGGGTCTGCGCGGCGGTGGACGAAGCGAACCCGGTGTCACCGGTGAAGGCGGCACCGATCGCGTGAACGCCTGCGGTCTGGAACGCGTGCTGCAGCGTGGCAACACCGTTCGTCACCGTCACCGGGGCGCCGATGTTGGCACCGTCGGCGGTGAACTGGACCGTGCCGGCCGCGTTCTGCGGCGCGACGTTGGCGGTCAGCGTCACGTCGGCGCCGGTCGCGGCGTTCGCCGGCACCGACACCGTGGTCGTGGTCTCCACGTCCGGCACAACAGGATCGGTGACGGTCACGGTCTGCGCACCGGCGGTGGAACCCGTGAATCCGGGGGCGCCGGTGAACACCGCGGTGATCGAGTGCGCACCGGCGGCAGCGAACGTGTGCGACAGCGTCGCCGCGCCGCCGGCCACCGTCACCGGCGTACCGATGTTGGCACCGTTGTCCTTGAACTGGACCGTGCCCGCCGCGTTGGACGGCGTCACGTTAGCGGTGAGGTCGACGGCCGTGCCGGTCTCTGCGTTCTGCGGAACCGCCAGGCCCAGCGTCGTCTCGACGTCGACCGGCGTCGGATCCGACACCGTCACGGTCTGGGCCGACGACGTGGACCCGGTGAAGTTGCCCGTACCGGTGAACACCGCCGTGATCGAGTGCGAACCGGCCGAGGTGAAGGTGTGGTTCAGGCTGGCCGCGCCGCCCGCAACCGCCACCGGGGAACCGATGTTCGCGCCGTTGTCCTGGAACTGGACCGAGCCCGTCGCGTTGGTGGGCGCGACATTGGCCGTCAGCGTGACCGGGGCACCGGTCTCCGCGGTGGTCGGAGCCGTCAGGTTCGTCGTGGTCGACACCTGGGAGGCAACGATGTTGATCGTCGCGAGCGGACCGGCACCCGCGTTGGGCGCGCTCTTGTTGTCGCTCGCGATGCACCGGGTCGGCGCCCACTGTGTGCCTCCGAGGAACGAGGCTCGCGCCAGCGAGGTGCTGAAGTTCTGGTCGTTGCCGTAGGACGAGGCCGATCCGTTGGTACGCAGCTTCGGCTGGATGACACCGGATGCGCCGGCCGTCACGGTGATGTCGACGGCGGGGAGTTGGTACCAGCTGTCACCGTTCGAGTTGGTCGACCCGTCGAGGTTCTTCTTCGCCTTGGGGACACGAATGCCGCCCTCGCTGTTGGTGCTGTTGTTACTGCCGTTGCCGACCACCTCGTTGTTGCCCGAGAGCCGGATGATAGGCCCGGCCACGTTGTCGACGACACCGGCCTCGCTGACGCGCAGCACGTTCGGGGCGACGTTGTCGAGGTTGATTGCGGTTCCCGGCACGACGGCCGCGCTCACGAACGTCGCGTTGTCGGGAATCGCGAAGTCGTACTTGAGCCGCGAGAGATTGGTGGTGGTCGCACCCGAGTCCGAGTTCGGATACGAGGAGGCGTTGGGCTTGATGCGGTAGGTGAAGGTCTCACCCGGAGCCACCGAGGCAGGGGCATCGACCGTCATCGAGGCCCCCACGGTCTTGTCGACCGTGAGGATCGACTTGGCCTGACACGAGCTGTTGAAGTTGGTGACGGTCGTGTCGGCGTTGGCCGGGGCACCGACCAACATCACACCGGTCACGAGCGCTGCGCCTGTGATGGGGGCGGCACAGCGCCTCAGTAATGGATTTTGCATACACCACTTCCTGTAAGAAGTTGCGGATGGGGGGAGGGGAAATCCGCAGAGGTTTGGACACCATAACGAGCGGATTACGCCCGTGTATCGCTTTTGCCTATCAAACGCCCATATGTAGCTGAATGTTTGCTGACTGCTTCCGGAAGCTACCCGCAGGTAGCATCGCAATCCTGGTCAATTGCCCAGGTCGGACAGCTGTCCAGCGTCCTTACCTGTACTAATCGCACCGATGTGAGTCTCAAGGCCGTCTCGACGCACGGCGAGCACCTCACCCCGAACTTTCACCCTTGGATTAGCCCCACCGCCGAGAAATTCCGTGAAAACGGGGCGCAGGCGACCCGGTGGCAGCAAGCGGCGGGACCGGGACACTCCGAATTCGAGCGAACCTCACCCGACAAACGACCGAGAGGCGGATTCGCCTGCGGCAGAATTATGAAATTCATTTCAGTCCGATGGAGAGCCGCCGGAGCGGCGCCCGACCGATCGAACCTTGCAGGCTCCCCCACCCCGGGTACCGTCCGGTGCGTGTCCACCGAACGCCAGCGCACCTACACCTGGAACGACCCCGCCCCCATCGCGGAGGCCAACCGGAACCTCAGCGGCCTCGAGTTCGTCCGCGGACTCGTCGACGGCACCGTCCCGCACCACCCGACCGCGAGCACCCTCGGGTTCCGCGTCACCGACGCGCGCGAGGGGTTCGTCGAGATCACCGCGGAGCCACAGGAGTGGCAGTACAACGCCGTCGGCAGCGTGCACGGCGGCGTCATCGCCACGATGATCGACACCGCCATGGGCTTCTCGGTGTCGAGCACCCTGCCCGCCGGCGTCGGCTACACCACCCTCGACATCACCGTCCGCTACATCCGCGGCATCAAGGCGAACGACGGATCCATTCGCGTGCACGGCTTTTCGGAGCACACCGGCCGCACCACGGCGACCGCGCGGGCCGAGGTCCGCGACGACCGGGACCGGCTGCTGGCGACGGCGTCGACCACCTGCCTGATCCTGCGCTGAGCCCCCCACGAAAGCTGAAGGGTCCCTTCACGCGCTGTCAGCGCACGAAGGGACCCTTCAGCTTCTGGAACGGCGGAACTACGGCGCGGTCAGCACCTCACGTCCGACGAACGGCACCAGCGCGGCCGGGACCTTGACGGAACCGTCTGCCTGCTGGTGGTTCTCGAGGATCGCGACGAGCCAGCGCGTGGTCGCGAGGGTGCCGTTGAGGGTCGCGGCGGTCTGCGGCTTGCCGTTCTCGTCGCGGTAGCGGATGCTCAGGCGCCGCGCCTGGTACGTGGTGCAGTTCGACGTCGACGTCAGCTCGCGGTACGCCTGCTGCGTGGGAACCCAGGCCTCGCAGTCGAACTTGCGGGCCGCGGACGACCCCAGGTCGCCGCCGGCGACGTCGATGACGCGGTACGAGAGCCCCATCGCGTCCAGCATGTCGCGCTCCCACGCGAGCAGACGCTGGTGCTCGGCGTCGGCGTCCTCCGGCTTGCAGTAGGTGAACATCTCCACCTTGTCGAACTGGTGGACGCGGATGATGCCGCGGGTGTCCTTGCCGTAGCTGCCGGCCTCGCGGCGGAAGCACGACGACCAACCCGCGTACCGCTTGGGGCCGTTCGACAGGTCGAGGATCTCGCCCGAGTGGTAGCCCGCGAGCGGCACCTCGGAGGTGCCGACGAGGTACAGGTCGTCGTCGGCCAGGTGGTACACCTCGTCGGAGTGCTGGCCCAGGAAGCCGGTGCCCTGCATGACCTCGGGGCGCACCAGCACCGGCGGGATCATCATCGTGAACCCGTTGGCCATCGCCTTCTGCGCCGCCAACTGCAGCATGCCCAGCTGGAGCATCGCGCCGAAGCCGGTGAGGAAGTAGAAGCGCGAGCCCGACACCTTGGCGCCGCGCTCCATGTCGATCAGCCCCAGCGATTCGCCCAGCTCGAGATGATCCTTGGGCTCGAAGTCGAACGTCGGGATCTCACCGACCGTCTCGAGGGTGATGAAGTCGTCCTCGCCGCCGGCGGGGGCGCCGTCCTGCACGATGTTCGAGATCGCGCGGTGCGCCTCGTCCAGTCGGGCCTGCGCCTCGTGCTGCGCGGCCTCGGCGTCCTTGACCTTCTGGGCCAGTTCCTTCGATCCCTCGAGCAGCGCCGGGCGCTCCTCGGGGGACGCCTGCCCCACCTTCTTGCCGAACGCCTTCTGCTCGGCGCGCAGCGTGTCACCCGCCAGGATGGCGGCGCGGCGGGATGCGTCGGCCTCGAGCAGCGCGTCGACCAGACCGGGGTCTTCGCCGCGGGTGCGCTGCGAGGTGCGGACGGCGTCGGGGTTCTCGCGAAGGAACTTGAGGTCAATCACGACCACAAACCCTACTTGGTGACCCCGCACTCACTCCGGGTGCTTCCCCAATATCTGCAGATAATCCTCACGTCCGAACATGCGTGCGGCATCGAGCGCCGACGGCTGACCGGCTTCCGCGTCCGCGCCCGCGGCCACGAGCGCGGTCACCACGGCGTCCTCGCCCTTGAACACCGCACCGGCCAGAGGTGTCTGCCCGCGATCGTTCGCGCGGTTCACGTCGGCGCCGCGCTCGATCAGCGCGCGCACCGCATCGGCGTGCCCGTGGTACGCCGCGAGCATCACCAGGGTGTCGCCGGCCGCGTTGGTCAGGTTCACCGGCACGCCGGCGTCGACGTACTGCGCGAGCGTGGCCGCGTCGCCGGCCCGGGCCATGTCGAACAATCGACCGGCCAACTCCTGCACGTCACCGTCCGGCGTCGCGGGATGTTCCTCACTCATGCCGCACGAACCTACGCGGAAACTTCGGCATCTGCGTGCGTTGAAGGCATTATGGACGGGATGTCCGTGGATGAGACCGAGCCGAAGTCGCAGCCGACAGCTGAATCGGCACCGCAGCCGGAACGGCGCCGACACCTGTCAGCGCCGGTCACGCGGCGTGCGCTCGCGCTGGTCGCGATCGGGGCGCTGCTGGCCGCAGTCGCCACGATCTTCGTGTCCGGCGGATTCGACCGCGGCGACAATCTGCCCACCCACACCGCCGGCGTCGGTCCGCAGCCGACGGGCGCGGTGGCCGGCGAGGCATTCGGGTCGGCGACGACGGGCGACTGCCTCGCGTGGTCCAAGTCCGATGCGAGCGACCTCGAACAGGTCGACTGCGACCAGGCCCATCAGTTCGAGGTGGCCACCGACGTGGACCTGAGCCTGTACCCGAGCGTCGAGTTCGGGCCCGGATCCAAGTTCCCCGGCGTGCTGCGGTTCTCCGAACTGCGCGACGAGCAGTGCGCACCCGCCGTCAACGCCTACCTGGGCGGTCGTTTCGACCCGAAGGGCAAGTTCAGCGTCGGTCTGATCAACCCGGGCGAGGCCGGCTGGGCCGCCGGTGAGCGGACCATCCGCTGCGGTCTGCAGTTCTCCGGCGTCACCGGGTCGCTGCTGCCCATGCAGGGCAAGGTCGCCGAGCAGGACCAGTCGAAGGTGTGGGACGTCGGCACCTGCATCGGCATCAACCAGAATGTGCCGTCCGATCCGGTGGGGTGCGCCGATCCGCACGCGTTCGAGGTGGTCGGCGTGATCGACCTGGCCAGCCAGTTCCCCGGCGGCATGCCGTCCGTCGAGGACCAGGACAAGTACCTCGAGAAGGCGTGCACCGACGCCAGCAACGGCTACCTGGGCTCCCCGACCACGCTCCGCGACAAGACCCTGACCCTGTTCTGGGACAACCTCGACCTCGACAGCTGGCTCGTCGGCAGCCGCAAGATCAACTGCTCGATCGGCAGCGAGGTCGACGGCAACGGCTTCGCGACCGTCGTCGGCAGCGCCAAGGGCGACATCCTGATCAACGGTCAGGCTCCGGTGCCGCCGCCGGCGGCCCCCGAGGGTCGTTCGCTGCCGACCCCGCTGCCCGGCGCGGCGCCGCTGCCGGGAGCCTGACGTGTCGGTGACGATGACCGAGGACCGGTTCGAGGAGCTGGTCTCGGAGGCCCTCGACCTCATTCCGCCGCAGCTCGCGGCGGCGATCGACAACGTCGTCGTGCTGGTCGAGCCCCGCAACGACGAGGAGCCGACGCTGCTGGGGCTCTACCACGGCATCGCGCTCACCGAACGGGACAGCCACTACGGCGGCTCCCTGCCCGACACCATCACGATCTACCGCGACGCGATCCTCGACGTGTGCCACTCCGAGGACGAGGTGGTGCACGAGGTGATGGTCACGGTGATCCACGAGGTGGCCCACTACTTCGGGATCGAAGAGGACCGCCTGCACGAGCTCGGCTGGGGCTGAACACCGCACCGCACCCCACCGGATTTTCGTCGGTTTCATGTGGAACCGACCCGCCTCCTCGTGCGTCGAAGCAATCAGGGACAAGTTTCGCGAAGCTCGTTCCCGTCGCCACCGCCCCCGAGACGAGGAGTCAAGCCATGTTGGACCACGTGCGCGTCGAACCCGACGTCCTCTTCGCCGCGGCCGCGGAACTCGACGCGCTGGCCGCCCGCCTGCAGGCGACGCTGACCTCCGCGACCCCGGCCCTGAACGTCGCACCGTCCGGGTCCGAGGAGGTGTCGTTGCTGGCGGCCGGATACTTCAACCGACTCGCCGGCAGCTTCGGGCCGGCCGCCGCCCGGGGCATCGAGGAACTGGTCGCGGCCGCGGCCATGCTCCGCGCGCAGGCCATTGCGTACCAGGACCAGGACCACGCCTTCGGCGCGTCGCTCGCCACAGGCATGTGAGCACACGCGTCCCGAACCGCTCCGCCGAACTCTCGGCCCAACCGAGGAGAAACGCATCATGACCTTGGGTGTCACAGGCGTCGTCTGGATGCCTCGCGGCGCAACCGTCAACTCGACCGCGCTCAGCGCGGGCGCCGGCCCGGTGCCGCTCAGCGCCGCCGGCCCGGCCTGGGCCGCGATCGCGGAGGGCTTCGTCGACGCCGGCGCGACCCTCGTCCGGGTCATGGAAGAACTGCGGGCCGGGTGGGAGGGCACGGCCGCCGAGGCCGCCCTCGCCAGGATCGCACCGTTCACCGCCTGGACCGAGCAGACCGCGACCCTCGCAGCGGAGACCGCCGCCAAGGCGTCCGCCGAGGCCGGCGCGTACACCACCGCGGCCCTGGCGATGCCGAGCCTGCCCGAGATCGCCGCGGTCAAGACCGCCAAGACCGCCGCCTACACCACCGGCGGCGCGCTCAACGGCTCCGCGGCCGTGGCCGAGGCCGCCGACCGGGCAATGGACATCCGCGCCGGAATCGTGATGGAGGGGTACGAGGCGGCGTCGAGCATGCTCGCGACACCCGAGACCTTCACGCCGCCGCCGCCGATCACCAACGGCTCGACCGTCGGCCTCGAGTCCCGCGACGCCGGCAGCGTGGCGCGGCGCAGACTCGAAGACGACCTCCGCACAGACCCCGTCGGCACCATCGCGGCGGCGGCCACCGCGTTCGCGCAGAACCCGGCCGTCGCGACCGCGGCGTCACAGGTCGGCACCGTCGCGGGCACCGTGTCCAGCGCGACGTCGGCCGCCGCCAACTTCGGCGGGGCCGTCCTCGGCGGCGTGGGCGCCGGATCGCCCGCGCTCATGGGGGACCCGGGGGCGCCGGTGTCGGCCGTCGGCCGAGGCACCACCACCGGGATGTCGGGCGGCGGGTCGTCCGGCGCCGTCGCCTCGCGTGCCGCCGGCGTCGGCGGGGGCAGCGGCGCGCGGGCCGCGCTGCCCGACGGGTGGGCGCAGGCCGGTCAACTCGACGGCTCCGGGCACCGCGGCGGCGTCGCGGGCGGCGCGGGCACCGGCCTCGGCCCGGGAACCGCCGATGCGGCGCGCACGGAGACGGCCGCGGCGGCCGCCGCCCGCAACACCCCGATGTCCGGCACACCGATGGGCGCGCACCGCGGCGACGCGGACGCGGACGGGGCCGACCGCGCCACCCGCGGCTACCTGCGCAACTTCGAGCACTTCGCCGACGGGCGCACGGTGATCCCCTCGGTCATCGGCGCCGACCTGCCCGAGGACGGGCGGTGATCGACTTGGGAATCGAACCGATCGGCACGACACTGCCGCCCACCACCCTGCACGTCGACGAGATCGACATGCTCGTGCACCTGCTCGACGTCGACGTCTTGCCGGTCGTGCTCGACGCCGGTCCCCGCTTCGACTCGCTCCCCACGCGAGACGCGGTGTTCCGGCGGGCCCACGACAGGCTCGCCGCGGCAGGCCTGGTCGACGGCATCGCCGTGCACCCCGACCTGGCCCGGCAGATGCGGACCCTCGCCCGCCCGCGCGCCCAGATCGCCGTGCGCAAGAGCGTCGACGGCACCGTCCACCGCGCGTGCCTGGCCCTCGACCGGGACCCGGCCGACGGCGCGGTACTGGCCCTGCGCAGCGGCGACGCGTTCACCATCCAGCGGTCGGGGCTCGACCTCGTCGGCCCGCTCGTGCACGCGCTCGGCACCGCACCTGCGCTGCCCTTCGGCGTCGTGAACTGCCCGACCGCGGACCTCGCCGCCGCACTCGACCGGATCACCGACCCGCGGAGGGCGGCCGATCAGCTGATCGCGGTGGGGGTTTCGGCCGCGGAGTCCGCGGTCGTCGGGCCCGCGTTTGCCGGCTCCCCGACGTTCACCGAGATCGTCGGGCTGGTCCACGAGGACAGCGGCGCGACGCTGACGCACGGACCGGTCACCGTGTTCGACACCGCCGCCGGACGCGTCGTCGGCACCACGAGCGTCGCCACCGACGGCGTCCGGTGGACGTCGCTCTCCCCCGGCACCCCGGGCCGGCTGCGTCAGGCGCTCGAAGCGCTGCTCGCGCAGCTCGGCTGAGGGCTCAACCCATCGGGTCGTCGGTGGCCTCGGTCGCCGCCGCCTCGAACCACGGCCGCTGCGGGGTCGCGTCGAACGGCGGGTCGAAGAGACCCCACCGCACGCACTGCCAGCCCGCGGCGGTCGGCACCAGCTCGACCGTCGAGGTGTTCTCCAGGTGCCGATCCGCAGCGAAGGCGCCGGGCACCCCGGCCAGGTAGGCGGCCACCAGCCGGATCGCGGCACCGTGGCTCACCACCACGACATCTCCCCCGTCGCCGCCGTCGAGGTACTCGGAGCGCAGCGAGTTCACCACCGGCACATAGCGTTCGACGATGTCGTGGCCCGACTCGCCGCCCGGGATCCGGGCGGACAGGTCACCCGTGTGCCACGTGTGGAACACCTTCGCGAACATCTTGTGCGACTCGAGATCCGAGCGGTCCTCGAGCTCACCGGCCTGCGCCTCGTGCAGACCCTCGCGCACCTGCAGCGTGATGCCCGACGCCGTCTCCACGAACCCGGCCGTCTCGCGTGCCCGCAGCGCCTGTGACGACACCAGCGCGGTCGGCGGTCGCACCGCGAGCAGGTCGCCGAGCGTCTGCGCCTGCGTCCTGCCGAGTTCCGTCAACCGCGCACCGGGCAGTCGGGTGTCCAGCCGTCGTTCTACGTTCGCCTCGGTCTGCCCGTGCCGGACCAGGATCAGTCGGCCGCTCACGCGTTCCCCTCTCCGCGGCGCAGCCTTTCCAGCCACGCGGTGTCGTCGATGTCGGGCATCGGGGCGCCGCCGCCCGGGACGGCCGACGGCCACGACCCGAGGAAGCGGACGTCGCTGAAGCGGTGCAGCGCCTTGAGCGCCTCCGCCACCAGCCCGTCGTCGATGTGTCCGACGCAGTCCAGATGGAACAGATAGGTGCCGAATTCCTTACGGGTGGGCCGGGATTCGATGCGAGTGAGGTCGATGCCCCGGGTCGCGAACTCCGTCATCGCACGAACCAGCGAGCCGGGCACGTTGTCGAGGTGCAGCACGACGCTGGTGCGGTCGTTGCCGGTCCGGGCGGGCGCGGGTTGCGGCCGGGTCACCAGCACGAAGCGGGTGCGGGCGCCCTCGTAGTCGGCGACCCCGGACGCCAGCGCGACGAGCCCGAGCCGCTCCCCCGCCAGCGCGGTGGCCACGCCCGCGTCCGCGACACCGGCCGCAACATCCTCTGCCGCACCGGCATTCGACGACGCCGGCTCGACGCGAGCGTTCGGCAGGCGCGTGTCGAGCCAGCCCTGCACCTGTGCGGTCGCGACCGGGTAGGCGCGGACGGTGCGGACGTCGTCGAGCGTCGTGCCGGGGCGCCCGACGATGGTGAAGGCGACCTCGAGTTCGGTTTCGGCCATGATCTGCAACCGGTCGCCGAGGGCGAGCGCATCCATGGTGGGACGAATCGACCCCTCGACGGAGCTTTCGATCGGGACCACCGCGCCGTCGGCGTCGCCGCGACGCACCATCTCCAACGCCGCCGGCTGGCTCGCGGCCGCCACCCGTTCGACGGCGCCGGCGAACGTGCCGGCCGCCTCGAGCTGGGCGAGGGCCATCTCGGTGAAGGTCCCGCTGGGTCCGAAGTACGCGATACGAGGCACGCCTACGAGGTTACGCAATCGCCCCCGAGGTACTCCGCGGATCGGTCCCGGTTCCGTTACGGCGTGCGCTACAGCAGCCCGGCGTCCGCGAGGACGCGGTCGGCCTGCTCCGGGTCGTCGACCTCGATGCCCAGCAGCACGCCCCGCACCGCCTCGGCGGCCTCGGGGATCAGCGCCGCGAGCGCGGCGGCGTCCGGGGCGGCCAGCGCCGCGCGGACGTCGTCGCCGCGCAGTGCCGCGACCGTGCCGGCCAGCAGCGCCAGGACCTCGGCACCGTCGCGGGCGCGGGCGACGAAACCGACGGAGGTGTGCGCGAGCACTGCGAGGAAGTCGGCGACCGCGTCGACGGGCTGACCGGCGATCAGCCCGGGGCTGTGGCCGGCGTCGGCGAGGACCTGCGCCGCCTCGGCGAGGGGGCCGGCGTCGGCGCCGTCGGGCGTGACGAACACCGCGACGGGGGCGGGCAACCGGAGACCGACCGCGTCCGCGAGCTGCTCCGAGGTGCAGTGCACGTGGTAGCGGAGCGCCCGATGCTCCACCGCGTCCGCGAGGCCGTCCGGATCGATGTCGAGCTCGACGACGACCGCACCGGCATCGACGTCGGTACCGGCGGCGCCGGTGAGGATCGAGGCGGCCACGATCTGGGGGCCGGCGGTAACGGCGTCCCGGACGACGACGGCGCCGGCGGCGGCTCGCCGCTGGTGGAGCAACCCGGCGACGAGCGGCCGGGCCGCGTCGGCGCGGGACGCGGGAAGAGTCGGCATCGACAGCGAAACAGGAATCGACACACCCACACGTTAGCCCGGCCCGGGTCGGAACCCACCTTCCGAGCCGAGGGGTTGCCGACCGCGCCCCCAGGAATTAGCTTAGGTTTACCTCACTTCGATGCAGGTTCGGTGTCGCGCCCCGGGCCGGCCCCGACGCAAAAGGAAGCCGCCGATGACCCGCAGCACCCTCGGACCGTCCACCGCCGAACGGATGCGGAGCGCGAGCGCCCGCGCGACCGATGCCGTGCTGGCCGTCGCCGGCAGCGACCCCGCCGTCACCTCGCTGCACCACCTGCGCACCGACGGCACCGCCGTCCTCGCGACACCGATGGACTGCGCTGCGGCGGCCCTGACGTGGCAGGCCGGACCGGGCGGGTTGCCCGCCGTCCTCGAACTCACCGACTACGCGCCCCTCGCGCTGCGCGAACCCGTCCGATCGCTCGTGTGGCTGCGCGGCACGCTCACCGCGGTGTCCGGGCAGGACGAACGCGACCTCGCCGACGCGGTGGCCGCCGAGAACCCGCACCCCGCGCTGCTCGACGTCGGGCACGACGCCACCCTGCTGCGCCTGCGACTCGAGTCCGCCGTCGTCGCGGACAGCAACGGCGCCGAGGCCGTCGCTGTCGACGACCTGCTCGCCGCCGAGCCCGACCCCTTCTGGGATGTCGAGACGGGCTGGCTGCAGCACCTCGAGGAGGACCACTCCGACCTGGTCGAGATGCTCGCCCGACGGCTGCCGCCGCCGCTGCGCACCGGGCGGGTGCGCCCGCTCGGCATCGACCGGTACGGGGTGCGGTTGCGGATCGAGGACGCGACCGGCGACCGGGACGTGCGGATGGACTTCGCCGAACCCGCCGACGACGCGCTCGCGCTCAGCCGCGCCCTGCGGGTCCTCGTCGGCTGCCCCTTCGTCAACGGTCTGCGCACCCGCCCCTGACGACGTTCGGCTTGCGGGTCGGTCACATCCCGGCCACACCCGGCGAAGCGCCTGCCGCACCGCGGCGCGGGGTGTACAGAGAAGCTGTGGACCGACATCGTGGTGCGCGATGGCCCTGATGTCACCGGTGGACGTCGCGCTGCTCGCCGGTGAGATCGGGTCACGCACGCTGCACATCGGCGTCCTGCTCGTCTTCGCTCCGCCGCCCGGCGGCCCCGACAGCTTCGCCGCCGACGCGTACCGCGACGCGCTGACAGCCGTGCGCGCGCAGTCCGCGCTCATGGCCGAGCCCGCCGTCTCCCTCGCCACCGGTCTCCTGCCGGCCTGGCGACCGGCCGACCACATCGACATGAGCCGACACCTGGAACGGCACGCGCTGCCCTCGCCCGGCGACGACGCCGAACTGTTCGGGCTGGTGGCACGCCTCCACGAGCACCGTCTCGCCCGATCCCAACCCATGTGGGAGGGCTACCTGATCGAAGGACTTGCCGGCGGCGGATTCGCGCTCTACGGGAAGATCCACCACGCCACCCTCGACGGGATGTCGGGCATCCGGATGATCGAGCAGTCGCTCACCACCGACCCCGACCGCCGCGACATGCCGTTGCTGCTCGCGCCGGACCGATCCCCGCAGCAGCCGGGACCGCGCGGCCTGCCGGGCCCGCTGCGGCTCGCACGCGCAGGCGTCGCGAGTGCGGTGTCGGTCGCGGACGTCGCCCGACACGCCGTCGTCGGTGCCGCCGACTGGCTCGGCCGGGCCGTGACGACCGACTCCACGGTCCTGCCGATGCGCGCGCCGCACACGCCGCTCGACGGCAAGGTGGGGCCGGAACGGGCGTTCGTCGGCCGGTCGTGGCCCAAGGAACGACTGCGCGCGGTACAGCGCGCCACCCGCGCCACCAGCAACGAGATCACCCTCGCCATGTGCGGGGGTGCGCTGCGCAGCTACCTGACGAAACGGGACGCGCTACCGGCGTCGTCGCTGGTGGCGCTGGTCCCGGTCGCGCAGCGTCGACGCGAGGACGCCACCGGCGGCAACGCGTTCGGTCTCGCGCTGTGCACGCTCGGCACCGACCTCGACGACCCGCGGGAGCGCCTCGACCGGATCCGCCGGTCGATGGCCGATGCGAAGCGCCGCGTCCGCACGATGGGCAGCGGCGCGTCGACGATCGTGGCCGTCCCCACCCTGGCCCCGAACATCGCCCGGATCCTCCCGATGGGCGAGGTGCTGCCGCCGAGCTACAACGTCGTGGTCTCCAACGTGCCGGGTCCCACGAGCCCGCTGTACTGGAACGGCGCCGAACTGCGGCACATGTACCCGCTGTCGATCGTGTTCGACGGGACCGGTCTGAACATCACGGCCTGTCACTACGCCGACCGGCTGGATTTCGGATTTCTGGCGCACCCGGAATCTGTGCCGGACCTCGAGTGTTTTACCGATGAGACCGAGGTTGCATTGGGCGATCTCGAACGGATATCGGAAGTTCGCTCGACATGACTGCCGCAATGCCGCGTCGTGGCTCGGGCGGGACCCCACGTCCGAAGGCGGAATACCGGCCGCCCAGGACGATGCTGGTCGACCCGCGTTTCGAGTCACTGGCCACCCAGTTCTTCCACCTGTTCCATCGCACCCACGACGGCGGTGGCGCGCTGGCCGTGTATCTGCACGGCAAGCCGGTCCTCGACGTGTGGGCCGGGTGGGCGTCCCCGATCCGCAAGTGGGACTGCGACACCGTCACGCTGTCGTTCTCGACCGGCAAGGGCGTCGCGAGCACGGTGCTGCACCGCCTCGCGCAGCGCGGGCTGATCGACTACGACGCCACCGTCGCGTCCTACTGGCCCGAGTTCGGTGAGGCCGGCAAGGAATCGATCACCGTCCGTGAACTCCTCAGCCACCGCGCCGGCCTGCACCGCATCCGCGGACTGGTGCCCGGCCGCCTCGCACTGCTCGACCACGACCGCGTCACCGCGGCGCTGGCGGCGTCCGTCCCGGACCCCCGCCGCACCACGATGCCCGGCTACCACGCCGTCACCTACGGATCGCTGATCGCGGAACTGACCGCGCGGGTGTCGGGCAAGCCGTTCGCCGAACTGGTCCGCACCGAGGTCGCCGAACCGCTCGGCATCCCGGAGTTCTGGTTCCAGGTCCCCGAATCCGAGAAGGGCCGCATCGCGAAGGTCTTCCCGCACATCAACCCGTTCGGGGTGCCGTGGGGCGTGACGTCGCTGGCGCTGTCGCTGGTGCCGCACCTGCGCGACATCGCCGACGCCGGCATGCCCGAGGGCTTCGACATGCTGGTGCGCGACCCGTCGATCCACGACTTCGTGATGCCCGGCTGGAACGGCGTGTTCAGCGCCCGCGCCCTGGCCCGCATGTACGCGGCGTTCGCGAACGACGGCGTCGTCGACGGTATCCGGTTCCTCGAGCCCGACACCATCGCCCAACTGAGCGAGGTGCAGACCCGCGCCCGCGACTACGTTCTGGGCATCCGGATGAACTGGCGGCTGGGCTACCACGCGGCCCTGGTCGCGGCCCGCACCCAGCATTCGGGCGCGTTCGGTCACTACGGGCTGGGCGGCTCCGGCGCGTTCGCCGACCCCGACAGCGGGCTGTCGGTGGCGTTCGTGACGAACCGGTTGGGCGGCGCGCTCACCCCGTTCGCGGACCTGCGGCTGCCGAACCTCGGTGCGAAGGCCGAGTCCCTCGCCCACCACATCTGACGACGTTTGCGTCTAGCGTCGGCGGGGTGATCACCCGCACCACCGTCGACTCGTGGCTCCGGCCCGCCTTGCCACCGTCGTCCGAGCCCCCGCTCGACGCCCGCGAGCGGCGCGCGCTGTGGTTCGAGATCACGATCGTGCTGCTCGTGACGTTCGGGCTCAACGGCGTCTACAGCATCCTGTCGCTGCTCGAGTCGGCGCTGCAGCCGGGCGGCCTGTCGGAGCAGGCGGTCGCGCTCAACCCGTCCCGGTCGACGCAGTCGTTCATCGACCTGGCCCGGCAGCTGCTCGGCGTCGTCAAACTCGCCGCGTGGGCGGCGCTGGGGCTGTACCTGCTGTGGCGCAGCGGCCTGGGCCCGCGCCGGATCGGTTTCGGCCGGACGCAGCTGCGCGACGGGATACTGCCCGGCGTCGGACTGGCCGCGCTGATCGGACTCCCCGGCCTGGCGTTCTACCTGGCCGCGGTCGCGCTGGACATGAACCTGACGGTCATGCCGAGCACCATCGACGACCACTGGTGGCGGCTGCCGGTGCTGGTGCTGTGGGCGATCGCGAACTCGGTCGCCGAGGAAGTCCTGGTGGTGGCGTACCTGATCTCGCGGCTGCGCCGGCTGGGTTGGAGCGAGAACTCGTCACTGCTCGCGTCGGCGCTGCTGCGCGGCAGCTATCACCTGTACCAGGGTCTCGGCGGCGGGCTCGGCAACGTGCTGATGGGGCTGATCTTCGGCCGGTACTGGCAGCGCACCGGGAAACTGTGGCCGCTCGTGGTCGCGCACGCCCTGATCGACACCGTCGCGTTCGTGGGATACGCGCTGCTCCGCGGGCACCTGTCGTGGCTACCGTGACCGCAACTGTCGGCATCGCACGTATTCTCGGATCGTGAACGGCGAGACCCCCGACAGACGTCAGCCGGGCCCGCCGCACCGCGGCCGGCCCCAGCCCCCGCGCAACGTTCCCCCGCCGCGCCGCGGTGGGCCGCCCCCGCAGCGCCCGTCGCAGGGCGCCGAGGGCACCCAGATCATCCGCCGTGACGGACGTCCCGGCGGCCCCGCACCGCGGCCTGCGCCCGCGCGTGCGTGGTCGGAGGCCCCCGAGCCGCAGGCGTACTCGCGGACGCCGGGCGGGCCGCCGCCCCGCGGAAGCGGCCACGCGCCGACGCAGACCCCGCGCCCGTACGCGGAGCCGCGCCGGACTCCGCCGGCCGCCCCGCCGCGCGGTCCGCAGCCGCCGCGCCCGCCGGCCGCCCCCGCCGAGCCCCCGAAGCAGCGGCGCCCCCGGAAGCGGGGAACGTGGCTGCGCCGGGTGGCGCTGACCCTGGCCGTGCTCCTGGTCGCGTCGATCGGCGGTGTAGTCTACCTCGACACCAAGCTGAACCGCGTCGACGCGCTCGCCGACTACCCGGGCCGCGTCGCCGACACCCCGGGCACCAACTGGCTGTTGGTCGGCTCGGACAGCCGCGCCGGCCTGACCGCCGACCAGGACCGCGCCCTCGCCGCCGGCGGGGACATCGACGGCAAGCGCACCGACACGATCATGCTCGTGCACGTGCCGAAGAGCGGCGCCACGACGATGGTGTCGATCCCGCGCGACTCGTACGTGAACATCCCGGGCATCGGGCGGGGCAAGATCAACGCCGCGTTCGCACAGGAAGACGGCGAGCAACTCCTGGTCCAGACGGTCGAGGAGGCCACCGGGCTGCGCATCGACCACTACGCGGAGATCGGCTTCGGCGGGTTCGCGGGCATCGTCGATGCCCTCGGCGGCGTGAACATGTGCGTGCCCTACCCGATCGACGACCCCCTCGCCGGCATCAACCTGCCGGCCGGTTGCCAGGATCTCTCGGGCCCGGAGGCCCTCGGCTTCGTCCGTAGCCGCGCGACCGCGCTCGCCGACCTGGACCGGATGAACAATCAGCGTGCGTTCATGAGCGCGCTGCTGAAGAAGGCCACCTCGCCCACGACGCTGATCAACCCGCTGCGTCTGTGGCCCATGATGACGCAGACCGCCAATTCGCTGCAGGTCGCCGACGGTGACCATCTGTGGAATCTCGCCGGGCTGGCGTGGGCACTGCGCGGCAAGATGGTCACGACCACCGTGCCGGTCGGCGGATTCGAAGTAGTCGACGGCTGGGGCGACGTTCTGTTGTGGGATCGGGAAAAGGCAAGCGAATTCTTCGATGCGCTTGCAAATGACCGCCAGATTCCACAGGGTCTCTTGACCGGCACACCGTGATGCTCGTCGCTGTCCGGACATTGTCGACACTGTCGCGGCATTACGGACGGTATTGTTTCGTGCATGACTGAAGCGGCGCACACGAACGAGTTCCACCGACTGCTGCAGACCCAGATCCGAAACGAATTCACGGCCTCCCAGCAGTACATCGCGGTCGCCGTCTACTTCGATTCGCAGGACCTGCCGCAGTTGGCTGGCCGCTTCTACCGGCAGGCCGCCGAGGAGCGCGACCACGCGATGATGATGATCCAGTACCTGCTCGACAACGACCTGCCGGTTGCCGTGCCCGGCATCGACTCCGTGGTCACCGAGTTCGCGTCGGTCCGGGAGCCGGTCGCGCTGGCCGTGGAGCAGGAGCGCACCGTCACCGAGCAGATCACCCGCCTGGCCCGCACCGCCCGCGACACCGGCGACTACCTGGGCGAACAGTTCATGCAGTGGTTCCTCAAGGAGCAGGTCGAGGAGGTGGCCAGCATGACGACGCTGCTCACCATCGTCGACCGCGCCCGCGACAACTTCTTCAACATCGAGGACTTCGTGGCGCGCGAGATGAGTTCGGCCGTGACGGCCGATTCCACGGCCCCGCGGATCGCCGGCGCCGACGCCTGATTCCGGTCTGCCGCAATTGCCGAACAATCGACAATTGCGGCAGATCGGTATTTCCGGAAATCTCGATCCGGAATGAGGCAAGGCTAATTGAGGACACACTAGCCTCAATTAGGTTCCACTTGGGTGACAGTTCGCCCTGATCAGCGATACCTTGACTCCATGAGTGCCTCAGACGATTCGCATCGGACGAAATTTCACGCACTTCTCCATGATCAGATCCGCAACGAATTCAACGCGTCGCACCAGTACCTCGCGACGGCGGTGTATTTCGACAACGCGGATCTCCCCCGGCTGGCCCACCACTTCTACAAGCAGGGCAACGAGGAACGCAATCACGCGATGATGATCATCCAGTACTTCCTGGATCGGGACATCACCGTCGAACTCACGGGCGTCGATCCGGCGAAGAGCCACTTCGAGAACGCGCGGGAGCCCATCGCGCTCGCCCTCGCGCAGGAGAAGGCCGTCACCGAGCAGATCGTCCAACTCGCCCGCACCGCCCGCGACGACGGCGACTACCTGGGCGAACAGTTCATGCAGTGGTTCCTCAAGGAGCAGGTCGAGGAGGTCGCCCGCATGACGACCCTCCTGACCATCGCCGACCGTGCGGGTTCCAACCTGTTCGATCTCGAGGACTTCGTGGCCCGCGAGATGAGCAGCGTGGACGACGCGTCCGGGGCGCCGCCCGCCGCCGGCGGCACGATCTAGCACCGAAACAGCGGAAGGGTCCCTTCACGCGCTCGCGCGCACGAAGGGACCCTTCGAGCTCGGTGAACTCAGCGCAGCGTGACCTGGCGTCCGCGCAGCCCGTCCCGCGCACGCACCTCGGCCGCCGTGAGCGGCGCGTCCACTGCGAGGGCCTCGGCCAGACGCGCACCCAGCTCGGCGGTGGGCGCGGCCCACTCGTCGGGGTGCTTCTCGCGGTCGAGGTCGAAGACCGGCACCAGCAGGCCGTGGGTGCGGAACGAGCCCGCGAACCGCGACCCCTCGCCCAGGTGCAGTCCGCCGGCCGCGTGCACGCGGGCCAGCGCGAGCATCAGCGAGTCCTCGTCCTCGGGACGCACCCAGCGCAGGTGCGCGCGCTCGCCGGCGTCGACCCACCACGCGGCGACGACGCCGTCGGCCTCGAGTCGCGCCGACGGCATGATCGCCATGTTCGCCTGCTGGACAGTCGCCGCGACGTCGGGGGCCGGCTCGACACCCTCGGGGATCCACCAGTCGAAGTTCTGGTGGACGGTGATCTTCGGCAGCGCGTCGGCGACGAGGACGTCGGCCAGGCGCGGACCGCCGGCCTGCGGGTCGGCGAAGGTCAGCGAGTTGCCCGGTTCCGCGGACTGCACCCACGTGACCGCCGCGCCGAGGTCGGCGCCGGGATCGGCCGTGTGGGCCTGGACCTGCAGGCCGACGTACCGGCCGGCGGTGCCGTCCTCGTCGCGCACCAGGGCCGCGACGGCCCCGGGCAGGACGGTGGCCGCGGTGACCGGCTTGTCGGCGTCGCGGACCGGCAGCTCGACGAGCGCCGACGGCACGAATTCGCGCAGCGCGACCAGGTCGCACTCGGCGGCCAGACCCTCGAACGGGCGGGTCGGCGCGACGACGTCGGCCTCGCGCTCGAGACGACGCTGTTCGAGCTTCGCGGCGCGGTTACTGCCCGGCTTGGGGCCACTGTTTCTCTTGCTCTTCTTACCCACGAGGCCAAAACCTACACGGACGAGCGCGTTATCTCAGCCGCCCAGCAGTTTCTTGGTGCGGCCCGGATGATTGGTGGCCACCCAGCCGACGCCGAGTTCCTTGCACAGGACGACGTCGGCGGGATCGTCGACGGTCCAGCAGTAGGTGGCGCGTCCGGCGGCGGCGGCCTTGTCGACGATCTCCGGGTGCTCGCGGAGCGTCTTGATCGACGGCCCGACGGCGGTGGCGCCGACGGTGGTGGCCGCGCCGCCGCCGAGGTAGCGGGAGGCGTCCCCGAGCAGCACCGTCGGCAGCAGCGGCGCCGACCTGCGGATCCGCCACACCGCGCTCGCCGCGAACGACATCACGACGGCCCGCGAATGGTCGGCGGACGCAGGGGTGGCGAGCCCGTAGCGGGACAGCTCGGCGAGCACCTTGCTCTCGACGAGGCCGCCGTAGCGGACCGGGTGCTTGGTCTCGATGAACAGTTTGGTCGGGCGTGACGTCCAGCCGAGGGTGAGCTCGATGAGTTGGGACAGTGTCAGCAGCCCGGCCGGTTCGCCGTCGGTGCCGTAGTCGAGTTCTCCGAGCGACTCGAGCGTCATCTCGCTGACGACGCCGCGGCCGGAGGACGTGCGATCCACGCGACGGTCGTGCACGCACACGAGGTGGCCGTCGCGCGTGAGTCGCACGTCGCACTCGAGTCCGTCGGCGCCCTCCGCGAGGGCGAGTTCGTACGCGGCGAGGGTGTGCTCGGGCATCGCGGCCGACGCGCCGCGATGCGCGACCACGAGGGGTCCACGCCGATCCGGGCTCATCCGACCGTCGCCTCCTCGGTGCGGGCGGGCTGCCCGGTCCCCGGCACGTTGATCCAGCGGGTGGTCCGCTGCGGGCGTCCGAGCAGGTCCAGCCCGTCGAACCGGCGCATGACGCACAACGTGAGCAGGGCGGTCGCGGCCGCGACGGCCGCGGTGACGGCGGCGAGCACCACCCCGTCGGCCTGTGCCTGCAGGCTGTCGCGGCCGCGCCACAGCAGCCCGACGGCGACGAGCAACCCGTCGACCGCCCACGCCGCCCACCAGATGCGGACCGCAGTCAGGGTCCGGCGGTCGCCGCCGGCGACCTCGGTGAGGTAGACGCCGGGCATCACGAGGTTGACGACCGGGACGAGCACGCCGGCTGCGAGGGACCGCGGCGAGCGTGGGTCCGCGAGCCCGCGGGCGGCGAACACCTGACGGCGGGTGACGACGAGTCGGCACACGGACGCGACCGCGGCGGCCAGCGCGACCAGCGGCGCGGACAGCTGTGTCGCCCACACGATCGAGTCCGACAGCGCGAGGGTCAGCGGATCGACCAGGCGCACCCGATTGAACACGAGCAGCCCGTACCGGAATGCCTCGGCCAGGGCGGCGAGCCCGAACACGATCGCGGTGCACGCGAGCAGCGTCGGCGCGAGGTCCGCGGCGGCCTCGGTGCGGGTGAGCCGGTCGTCGGGTTCCTCCGGTGGCGGGTCGAGCAGTCCCCAGCGCGGCACCTGGGTGTACCGGGGCGTCGGCCCGAGGCGGCGCGGCTCCCGGCGGCGTCGGGCGATCGGCGGGTAGGGGCTGCGGGCGACCCAGCGGAAGTTGCGTGCGGCCGGTGGGGCCGGACGGTCGGTGTCGACCGGGGAGAGCAGCACACCCTGGCAGCGCGGGCACCACTGCGCCGGGCCGCCGACGACCGGCCACCTCGACGCGCAGCGGGCGCAGACCTGGACGACGCTCATCTAGTAGATCTTCGCGGAACCGGGATCGTCGCCGCAGGTGAGCGGGAGTCCGGCGCCCTGCCACGCGACCATGCCCCCGTCGACGTGGTAGGCGTCGAAACCGATGCTGTTGAGGTATTCGACGACGATGATCGAGCGCCCTCCCTGGCGACACACGACGTACACCTCGGCGTCGATGTCGATCTCGTCGATGCGGGCCGGCACGTCGATGATCGGGATGTGCTGCGCCCCCGGGGCATGCCCCGACTCCCACTCGTCGTCCTCGCGCACGTCCAGCAGAACCGTCGCGTCGGTGGGCTCCGTCGGAAGATCTGTCACGGAGACGGTGGGAACGTGCGGGATCGTCACGGGTTCGATTCTGGCACGCCCCCTGTTCCGTGGCAGATGATCTCGCGTTACGCCCTCGGACCGTTCGTGACCGGACCGATACGTCAGGCCTCCGACCTCCATCGATTTGCCACCCCAAATGTGACCTGAAGCACTTGATTCGTCGAGTTATCCACAGTTTCCACAGGGTCATCCACAGTTCTGAACAACTTTGGCGGGAACATCCACAGGTCAGGGGCTCGAGGTGGATTGTTCGCTGACAACTGTGCACCGCAAGTTCCACAGCAATCCACAGCCTGTGTGGATTTGCGCGACGGCGGTCCGGTGTGGTGGACCGGGCCGGAGTCCCCACCGCCGGGATGTGTGCCCCCATCCCAGCCCCTCGCTCCGGCCCGGCTCTCCCCCCTTTTCGGTCGGGACGAACCCGTCCCGACACTTGATCCGACGCGGCGGGACCCGAATCGGTTCCCTCGACTTCGTCCTCCGACGCAAGTCACATTCGACGGTGCGGCACAGTGGTCCGCATGGACCTGAGAATCTTCACCGAACCCCAGCAGGGCGCCACCTACGACGATCTCCTCACGGTGGCGAAGGCGGCGGAACAGTTCGGGTACGACGCCTTCTTCCGGTCCGACCACTACCTGGCGATGAACGTCGAGGGTCTGCCCGGCCCCACCGACGCCTGGATCACCCTCGCGGGTCTCGCCCGTGAGACCTCCACGATCCGGCTCGGCACCCTGGTCACGTCGGCGACGTTCCGCTACCCCGGCCCGCTCGCCGTCTCGGTCGCGCAGGTCGACGCGATGAGCGGTGGCCGGATCGAACTCGGCATCGGCGCGGGCTGGTTCGAGGAGGAGCACGCCGCATACGGCATCCCGTTCCCGTCGCTCGGTGAGCGGTTCGACCGGCTCGAGGAGTCGCTCGCGGTCATCACCGGCCTGTGGGGGACCCCGGTCGGTCAGACCTTCAGCCACGACGGCACCCACTTCCCGATCAGCGACTCGCCCGCGCTGCCGAAGCCGGTGCAGACGCCGCGTCCGCCGATCGTGATGGGCGGCATGGGCAAGAAGCGCACGCCGTCGCTGGCGGCGCGCTACGCCGACGAGTTCAACCTGCCGTTCGTCTCGATCGAGGACACCGTCGCGCAGTTCGAGCGGGTCCGCGAGGCGTGCAAGGCGGTGGACCGCGATCCCTACGAGCTGGTCTACTCCAACGCTCTGGTGCTGTGCTGCGGGCGCACCGACGAGGAGATCGCCCGCCGGGCCGCCCGGATCGGGCGTGAGGTCGACGAGCTACGTGAGAACGGCCTGGCGGGCACGCCGGCCGAGTTGGTCGACAAGATCGGCCGCTACCGCGAAGCGGGGACGCAGCGGATCTATCTGCAGACCCTCGACCTGGCCGACCTCGATCATCTCGAGCTCGTCGCGGCGGAGGTCATGCGGCAGCTGGACTGACGTGCACGCCCGCTCAGGAGGTCACGCGCCCCAGAAATCCCGAGATAGGTTCTGCCGCAACGGTTCAGGCAGGAATCGGGGCGGCCGGGCGGGTTTTCGGGCGGTTTGCCGGCACGGGGCAGACCCCCTGAAAATGTGCCCCACATCCACGGGGTCGATTTCCCGATCGAAATCAAACGGGCGAATTGAACATTAATGGGAATGCAATTCCAAGCGATGTAATTTACCCGGAACCTGGCGTGCGAAAAAATGTGGATGCCGCGCCGACAGGCCATTGCCTCGACAATTCGGGCAATGGCCTGTCGGTTCTTTGTACAACTGCCGGCGCTTACGCCCGGCGACGATGCCTGCCGACGCCCGCTGCTGTCGTACCCGCCATGGCCGCGACGAGCAGGGCGCTGCCGACCAGCCAACCGGATCCGTCTCCGCCGGTGTCGTTCGAGGGTCCGCCGCCGGCTTCGACGCCGCCCATGGGGACGACAGCGACCTGCCCTCCGCCTTGCGGTGCGGGTGGCGCTTGCTGGCTGGGGCCGGGGACACTCGGGGCCGGTCCCGGCGCGCTGGGGCCCGGAACGCTCGGGGCCGGTCCCGGTGTCCCCGGGCCGGGGACACCCGGGCCGGGGACACCCGGGCCGCCCGATCCTCCGGACCCAAGACTGCCGAGCCCGATACTTCCGAGTACGCCACTACCAGCTGCGGCACTGCCGAGTAGGAGACTGCCGCTGTTGGAGCCGGAGCTCCCGAGCAGCGGCAGAATCAAGCTGCCCAGGTCCGAACTTCCGTGCTCCCCGAGGCTGGCGCTGCCGGCCTCCGCACTACCGGAACTTTCACTACCGTGGCTGCCGAGACTGCCCTCACCGCTGCCGGAACTTTCACTACCGTGGCTGCCCGAGCTGCCCTTACCACTATCCGAACTCTCACTACCGTGGCTGCCCGAGCCGCCGTCCTCACCGCCGGCGTTCGCCAGCGCCGGCGAACCGATCGCCAGCGCGGCGACTGCCGTCGCGGCAACCATGATGCGGGTCTTGATCTTCAGAGTGCGTACGTCCGTAGCTCTGTGGGTTGGCATCGCTATACGACCTCCTCAATTGGCCTGCGCAACAATTCGTAGAGATTCCGCCCGACAGCATGAAGACAGAAAAAAACTGCGGCGCCACCATTTCCTCACCCCAGCCAGAGACCAACTAAACCGGCGGCGCCCCCATGCATATAGGCGAAAGCAACTTAACATCTCGATCGGCCCAGGAAAGGTGGAATCAGTATTACGAGCGCGGACGCCCGCCCAGAAGAACGGGACACGCACACGCCGCGAGATCGATCAGCACCGTGCCCGCGACTCGAAGCCGACGCGAACGCCGCCGATCGCGCGTGAGGCGTTGGCCCGCCTTCTGCGTCCTACAACGAGATGGATTGTCTTACAGAGCATCTGGAAGATCCATCGCGGGAACGTCGACGGCGCGAGGCGGCGCGCTCCGCGCCCACCCCAGCGCCGCCCTTCCCGTATGTGACGATCGCGATCGTTGCCCCTTGTGGGGTGTAGGACCGGTAGGCCCCCTCCCCGAGCAGCGCTCGTAGCGGAGTCCGTCGCCGAAGGCGCTTCGGCAGCACCTCCGAAATATGTTTCCGTTCAACGGGACACCCCTCCTGCGGAAGCGGCCCCGGGATCTGTAATGGGCGCAACAGCGTGACCCGCACCACATTTCCCCAGAAAGGTGTTACATGTCAGGAACACTCGGCACCGCGGCCACCCCGCCGCGCGCCGTCTCCGAAGGCGGCTGGACCCCGCGGCTCGTCCTGTCCCTGATCTCCATCGCAGTCGTCCTGGAAATCGTCTCGATCAGCTCGACGATGGCCTCGGTCGCCATGATGCCGATCGGTGAACACTTCAAGACTGACCAGATTGCCTGGGTGACAACGGCTTACCTGCTCGCCGCCGCGGTGGCGTGCCCTCTGGCCGGTAAGCTCGCCGACATCCACGGCAAGCGCAAGGTGTTCCTGATCTGCATGGCTATCGCCGCCGTCGGCGCCCTGGTGTCCGCGGTTGCGCCGAACTTCCTCGTCCTGGTGCTCGGCCGCGCCCTGTTCGGCGTGCTGATCGCCTGTATGTTCCTCGGTTTCTCCCTCATGCGAGACGTGTTCCCGCCCAAGACTCTTGCCCTCGCTGTGAGCCTCGCCGCGGGCGGCATGGGCCTGATGACGATCCCGTCGCCGTTCATCACCGGCGTGCTGGTCGACGCGTGGGGATTCCGCTCGATCTTCTGGTTCCTGTTCGTCGCGCTGGTCGTCATGGCCCCGCTGGTGGTGCTCACCACCGAAGAGACTCCGGTCCGCAATCCCGCCCGCCTCGACGTCGTCGGCGCCGTCCTGCTGGGCGGCGGTCTGGCCGCGATCCTCGCCGGCATCAGTTTCGGACCGTCGTGGGGCTGGGCCGACGTCGGTACGCTGCTGCTGATCGTCGGCGGTCTCGCCGTCATCGCGATCTGGGTGCCGCTGGCCCTGCGTACGGTGGATCCGATCGTCGACCTGCGGTTCTTCCGCCGCGGCCCGATGCTCCGCATCTGCCTGTCCGCCGGTCTGGCCTACGGCACGATCTCCTTGTACGCCACGCTCATTCCGATCATGAGCATGACTCCGTCGGTCCTCGGTCTGGGTTACGGCTTCGGTGTCGACGCCAAGGGTGTGGGCCTCATCCAGATCCCGATGGGTGTCGGCAGCGTCATCGGCGGCATCGTCGTCGGCAGGATGCTGCGCACCAAGTTCCCGACCCTCACGCTCGCCGGCGGCGCGGCTTTCATGCTGGCCGCGTCGGTCGTGACCGCGTTCTCGCACACCGGCAAGCCCGAGGTGCTGTTCGGCATCCTGTTGTTCGGCCTCGGTATGGGCGCCACCACGGCATCCATCCCGAACCTCACGATCGCGTCGGTCCCGCCGTCGGTGCAGGCGTCGATGTCGAGCATGGTGCAGGCGTCGCAGACACTGCTCGCCTCGATCCTCCCGGTGATCGCCTTCGCCGTCCTGAACTCGAACGTGGCAACGGTGATCGACGGCTACGGCTTCTACGCCGACAACGGCATGACCATCGCGTACCTGATCGGCGGCCTGTCGTCGCTGGCCGCGATCCTCGTGGTGATGACGCTGCACCGTCGGCGCCACGCGATCGCAGCCCAGGCGGCGACGGATGCCGCAGCGAGCGAACGTGATCCGGAGCCGCTGCCGGCGGCCTGATCCTCACGCGGACGGGCCCGGTGCCTCCACGGCACCGGGCCCGGTCCGCTGTCTTGTGCCTGTTCCGTTCCGGTCCTAGCCTGGGAACGAGGTCGCGACACGAGAATCGCGACCGCAGGAGACCGTCATGAACGGAAGATCCACGCGAAAATCCACTGCGCCGGCGGACACGAGGATGATGGGGGTCGTGCACGACGCACTGCGCCGAGATCTCGAACGCACCGAGCACGTCCTGCAGGCGCCCCGGATCGACGAGCACCAGCGCGGCGCCGTCTCCGATCACACGCACTGGATGATGGCGTTTCTGCACGAGCATCACCGTGCCGAGGACCACGGATTGTGGCCGCTACTGCGGCGGACCGCACCCGACGCCGCACCGGTGCTCGACCGGATGGACGCGGACCACGCCCGGATCGCACCCGAGGCCGATCGACTGGACACCGCCGCCGCGATGTTCCACGACAACGGGTCACCCAGCGCGAGAAGTGAATTCACGAGATCACTCGCCACCCTCGAGGAAGTACTGCTGCCGCACCTACGACAGGAGGAGGACGAGGCGATGCCGCTCGTCGCACGGAACCTCACTGCAGCCCAGTGGGTCCAGTGGGACCGGACCGAGAACATCGACCCCAAGTCCAAGTGGGAGCTGGGGATCCTCGGTCAATGGTTGGGTGACAGCCTCGACCCCGAACGGACCGACCTGCTCCATCACCAGGTCGGTCCGGTCACCCGGTTCGTCCTGTTACACGTTTTCGAGGCCCCGTACCGCCGTGCCTGCGCACTGCGCTGGGGGCCCGACGTCCCGGTCGGGCCACTGGAGGCCCCGCGCTGACCGAAGCGGTCAGGCACCCAGTCCCACAGGACAACTCACACCGGTCGCGTGGACGGGACAGTAGCCGCCCGGGTTCTTCGCGAGGTACTGCTGGTGGTAGTCCTCGGCGTAGTAGAACATGGTGAGCGGCGCGATCTCGGTGGTGATCACCCCGTAGCCGGCGTCGGCGAGGCGCTTGCCGAACATCTCCTCGGTCGCGTGCGCGACCGCGTTCTGTTCGTCGGATTCGGTGTAGATCACCGACCGGTACTGGGTGCCGCGGTCGTTGCCCTGACGCATCCCCTGGGTGGGGTCGTGGTTCTCCCAGAACTGCTTGAGGATGCCCTCGTACGAGACGACCTTCGGATCGAACACGACCAGCACCACCTCGGAGTGCCCGGTGCGTCCCGAGCAGACCTCCTCGTAGGTCGGGTTGGGGGTGTAGCCGCCCGCATACCCGACGGCCGTCGAGTACACGCCGCCGCGCTGCCAGAACTCCTTCTCGGCGCCCCAGAAGCAACCCATGCCCACCACGGCCGTCTGCATGCCCTCCGGGAACGGCGGCTTCAGCGGGTGCCCGTTGACGTAGTGGGCGTCGGGTACCGGCATCGGCGTCTCGCGACCCGGGAGGGCCTGATCCGACGTGACCATCACCGATTTCGCGCGCGCGATTCCGCCGTCGAAAATCTCATCGAACCAAGACATGGTTCGATGCTACGCGCGGTCGGGGGTGTCCACCGGGCGCCCGCTCGGCGCATGATCGGGCTGCTCGGAGCCCCCGGCGGGCACCGATTCGCGGGATCCGCGACCGATGCGCCGGGTGCGCGCGGACAGCCATCGCGCGGCGGGCACCTCCACCCACCGATAGAGCACCTCCGACACGGCCGCGGTGACGACGAGGAAGGCGATGACCGCTCCGGTCTGACCCAGCGGTCCCACCGCGTGCTCGTAGACGCGGTAGAGGATCAGCGTGTGGACCAGGTAGATCGCGTAGCTGCGGGTGGCGGTCCACCGGATCACCGACCACCGCGTGGGTCGACCGCGGTAGCGCCCCAGGACCAGCACCAGCGCGGTCACGACGGCGATGGTCCACAGGTAGCGGTCTCCGGCCCAGTAGACGCGGATCTCCGTGGCCAGGCGCACCACCTCGATCTGCGCGAGCACGCCGACGACCAGCCAGCGCCAGTCGACCAGGCGCGCCCATCCGAGGTACATGAGCTGGCCGAGGAAGACCGTGGGCAACGTCGCCGCGATTTTGGAGAGCATCGGCACGGTGTAGGGCTGCGGGATGTAGAGGTTGTAGAGCAGCATCAGCGCGCACACGGCCGCACCGATGAGCGGGACGACGACGGGGCGCGCACGCAGCACCGGCCGCAGGGCGACGCAGTACACGTAGAAGAACACCTGGACGACGAGGGTCCAGGTGACGCCGAGGACCGCGACCTCGGGCCGGAGGAAGAATCCGCCGAGTACGAAGCTCAGCGCGGCCTCGGTGTTGGAGATCCCCGGCTGCCCGCTGAACATGCCGTTGATGCCCAGCCGCACCAACACGATCGCGGCGGCGATCGCGACCCAGAACGCCGGCAGCAGGCGCCCGACCCGATCGAGGAGGAATCGTCCGGGGTGGTGCCGCATCGCCGACCTGGTGATCACCGCGCCGGTGAGCGTCATGAAGATCGCGACCCCGACGAACGAGAGGTGCTGGTTGAGGTTGAGCCCCTCGACGAACACGGCGTAGACGCCGTCGATCAGCCACCATCCGGAGCCGAGGTCGTCGATCAGATAGAACGAGATGTGGGAG
Source organism: Prescottella agglutinans (assembly GCF_004011865.1). Taxonomy (GTDB): domain Bacteria; phylum Actinomycetota; class Actinomycetes; order Mycobacteriales; family Mycobacteriaceae; genus Prescottella; species Prescottella agglutinans. Next base: position 98,132 of record NZ_RKLP01000016.1, read on the forward strand.
TAGATGACGGCGAGAACCGCGACGGTGCGGAGCAGATCGGCGCCGGACAGTTCCACTCGAGGTGCCAGCTCTGCCCGCGGATTTGCAGCACGCGTCTCGGAAGGCACCACGCGATATTAGTGTTCCGTTCACCTCCGGGACCAATTCAGCGCGTCGTCCGCATTGCGCGGATGGCCCTTTCCCGCACCCGGTTTCGGTGACCCGAAATATTTTGTGAGGTCAGGACCACCCTCAGCGAGGCGGTTGCGCAGGGTGTACCAATGAGATTGGGTTGTCCCCAGTACAACTCATCAAACGCACACGTCACAGGGCGCCACGCCCCTGAGGAAGGGAATCTCGTGTCTGTTTACACGCTGCCCGATCTGCCCTACGACTACGCCGCCCTCGAGCCCCACATCTCCGGCAAGATCATGGAGCTCCACCACGACAAGCACCACGCCGCCTACGTCGCCGGCGCCAACGCCGCCCTCGACA
>NZ_RKLP01000017.1 GCF_004011865.1 Prescottella agglutinans
CGGACCGTGATGGCGGCGCGAAGATCGTCGAGCGGTGCTCGCTTCCGTTGACCGGGCAGGCGGTGGTGCAGCGGATCATCACCAACCTGGCCGTCATCGACGTCACCGACACGGGACTGGTGCTGCGTGAACTCGCGCCCGACGTCACCGTCGAGCAGGTGCGGGCCGCGACCGGCGCCGAGCTGGTAGTCGACCTGAAGGACGCGCCGGCGGCCTGACCGACAATGGTGCCGGCCGGCGCTGGATGCGTCGGCCGGCACCATCTCCGTGGGGGCTCGGGCTACCGATCGGTAGCAACCGTTCGCCTCGCGGGGTGACGGTCGACACCCATTGGTCCGTCGGAAGGGGAGGAAATAACTAAACCCTTGTACCCTTCTTCGGTATCGAGCCCGGGTGGCGAGTCCGGGTACGCGTCGGGACCGAGGCCGAGGAGAAGGACAACGTGACGGTCGGATCGAAGTCGACTGTGGTGCGGGTGCCCAAGGCGGGTGAGCTCGTCGCCGCGAATCTGCGTCGCCGGATCATCACCGGCGAACTCGGTGCCGGGGACCCGCTCCCGAACGAGTCGGTGCTGATGGAACAGTTCGGGGTGTCCCGGCCCACGCTGCGCGAGGCGTTCCGGATCCTCGAATCCGAGTCGATCATCACGGTCCTCCGCGGTGCGCGCGGCGGTGCCCGGGTCATGGCGCCCGACCCGTCGGTCGCGGCCCGGTACACCGGCCTGCTGTTGCAGTACAAGGGGACGCCGCTGGTCGACGTCTACCGTGCTCGCGCCTCGCTCGAGGTGTCCGCGGTCGGAGTGCTGGCCGGACCCGGTCACGCCGAACAACTCGACGTGCTCGCCGAGTCGATCGCGCGGGGCGCCGACCTGGTCGGCGACGCGGCCGCGTTCGCGCACCACGACGTCCAACTGCACCAGAGCCTGGTCGACCTGGCCGGCAACGAGACCCTCTCGGTGCTCGCCGGGATGCTCGCGCACATCATCGACGCCCACAACTCGCTGTTCATCGCCTCGCACGGCGACGACCACGACCGGCCCGCGGCCCGCGCCGCGCAGCGCGCCTACACGAAACTGCTGGCCTACCTGCGCAGCGGAGACGCGGTCGAGGCGCAGAGCTTCTGGCAGAAGAACCTGGACGGGATCGAGAAGTACATGGTCGGCGACTCGGAGACGACGCTCGTCGAGATCCTCTCCTGAGGCGATGTTCCGCGAGTCCGGCAGGCACCGGACGACGGGCGTACTGTGCGGTCTGTGAGCAGTCTGGGTGACGAGAAGGTCCGGGAATTCCTCACACACGGGACCCGGACGGGCAAGCTCGGCTACCTCTCCGGGGACGGTCGGCCGCTGGTGGCGCCGATCTGGTTCGTGGTCGAGGGCGACGAGGTGGTGTTCAACACCGGCGCCGGGACGGCGAAGGGGCGGTATCTCGCGCGCGATCCCCGCGTGGTGATGTGCGTCGACCTCGAAGAACCCCCGTACGCATTCGTGCAGATTCAGGGCGACGCGGTGCTGTCCACGGATCCCGGCGAGCTGTTGCGGGTGGCGACCGCGATCGGGCGCCGGTACATGGGGGACGAGCGGGCGGAGGAGTTCGGCCGCCGCAACGGCGTCCCCGGTGAGCTCGTGGTGAGGGTGCGTCCGACCAGGGTGATCGCGGCGCTCGACGTCACCGGGTGAGTGCCCGCCGCACCGGCCGTGAATGGGTTCTGGCGGGGCGACCCTGTAGATTGTTGCGGGTGCTCAGCCCAGGAAAATCGGTGATCGACCGCCGCACGTGACCGCCTCGGACAGGCCGGGGTGCGGCGAGTGTGTTCGATCACGGTCCTCGTGGTTGACCGATTCTCCTTCAAACCGGTGACCGGCATCAGCCGGTGCTGCCTGCTGTAACGAACCAGGTCAGATCAGTAGATATACACCCGGGCGCGGGCCGTTCCGGTTGTTTGTTCCGGTCCTGCGGCGGGCTCGGCTGGACAGATGTGCTCGGTGTCCGCCGCGGGTCGATCCTTCGACGCGCGCGGGGGCGTGTGACGGTGGGTAGAAAGGCTAGGGTTTGGACTCGCTAGGCGTCGGTGGACTAGAGGGTGACAGCTCGTTCGGGGGCGACACGCACGAAGAGGCGTCGCGACCGTTCCCGCTCTCCCAGGCACAGCTCGGCATGTGGTTCGCGCAACACGTCGACCCGTCTGTGCCGGCCAACATCGCGCAGTACGTCGAACTCCACGGCGACCTCGACATCGCCCGACTGCACCGGGCCACCACCCGCGCGTCGGGGGAGACCGGATCTGCGTACGTCCGGTTGCTCGAGATCGACGCCGAGCCCCACCAGGTGGTGGACACCTCGCTCGACGATACGCCCGAGTACGTCGACCTGCGCGGCGAGAACGACCCGCGGGCGGCGGCACTGGCCTGGATGCGCGCCGACTACAGCGAACCGGTCGATCTGCTGCGGGACCGCCTGGTCGTCGCCGCGGTGTTGCACGTCGAGGACGACGTCTACTTCTGGTACAACCGTGCGCACCACGTCGTGCTGGACGGCTTCGGCGCGACGACCTTCGTCAACCGGGTGGCCGAGTTGTACACCGCCGAGGCGGACGGGTCCGGGCCGTCGCCCAGCAAGTCGTCGCCGCTCGAGAAGGTGTACGACGCCGATCGCACCTACCGGGCGTCCACCCGCTTCGTCGCGGACCGCGAGTACTGGCTCGGACGGTTGACCGGGATCGAGGAGACGACGAGCCTCGCCGGACGTGCCGCACCCCCGGCGCCGCTGAGCCGAATCGACAGCGCCGCGCTGTCGGCGGGGACCGCCGGACGGATGGGCGCCTTCCTCGACCGGGAGGACACCACGGTCGCGACCGTCGTCATCGCGGCGTTCGCGGCGTATCTCGCGCAGATGACCGGGCGCGAGGACGTCGTCCTCAGCCTGCCCGTCACGGGCCGGACCACGGCCGTGCTGCGGCGCTCGGGCGGCATGACGTCGAACGTCGTGCCGCTGCGCCTGACGGTCTCCCCGGACACCACGGTGTCGGAACTGCTCGGCCGGGTCGCCACCGAGGTCTCGGGCGCCCTGCGCCACCAGCGTTACCGCCACGAGGACATCCGACGCGACGTCACCGGCGCGGCCGGGCAGGCGTCGTTCTTCGGTCCGTGGGTGAACATCATGTTGTTCCACACGGAACTGCGGTTCGGGGACATGGTCGGTGAGCAGCACATCCTCTCGACCGGTTTGATCGAGGACCTCGGCGTCAACGTCTACCAGGGCATCGCGGGCACGAGTACGCACGTCGACTTCGAGTCCAACCCCAACCTGTACGGCGACGACGAGGCCCGGCGCAACCACGATCGCTTCGTCGAGTTCCTCGATCGCTACGTCGCGTCGGCGTCCGACCGGCCGGTGTGGGGCATCCCGCTCGGAACCGAACTCGAGCGCCGCACGGTGCTCGGCGACTGGGTCCGCACGGCGCACGAGTTTCGTCCGCGCAACCTCGCCGAGGCGTTCGACGAGCAGGTGGCGCGCACGCCAAATGCGACGGCGCTCGTGTTCGAGGGCGCGGCCCTGACGTACACGGAGCTCGACGCGCGTGCGAACGCTCTCGCCCGCACGCTCATCGGAATGGGTGTCGGTCCCGAATCGCTTGTCGGACTGTCCATCCGGCGTTCGCTCGACCTGATCGTCGGCCTGTACGCGATCGTGAAGTCCGGCGGCGCCTGGGTGCCGATCGACCCGGACCACCCGGCCGACCGCACCGCGTACATCCTCGAATCCGCCGGTCCTGCCTGCGTTCTCACCACTGCGCGGGACGCGGTGGACTTGCCAGAGGGCACCGTGTCGATCGAGATCGACACGCTCGACCTCCCGGCGTCGGACACCCGCCCCGTCACGGATGCGGACAGGCTCGCGCCGCTGCACCCCGAGAACACCGCATACGTGATCTACACGTCGGGTTCCACGGGTCGGCCCAAGGGCGTCGCCGTCTCGCACGCCGCGATCGACAACCAGCTCGAGTGGATGCTCCACGAGTATCCGATGGCGGGGTCGGACGTCTACCTGCAGAAGACCGCGACCACGTTCGACGTGTCGCTGTGGGGCTTCTTCATGCCGCTGCGCGTCGGTGCCTCGATGGTCGTGGCCACCCCCGACGGGCACCGCGACCCGGTGTACGTGGCGAACAAGATCGCCGAGCACTCGGTGACCGTCACCGACTTCGTGCCGTCGATGCTGACCGTGTTCGTGTCGAATGCTCCTGCCGGATCGTGTGATTCGCTGCGGGACGTCTTCGTCATCGGTGAGGCCCTGCCGCCGGAGACCGCCGCCGAGTTCCGGCAGCTCTGCGGTGCCGGCCTGCACAACCTGTACGGCCCCACCGAGGCTGCGGTGTCGGTGACCTACTACGAGTCCGGTCCGCAGGACACCGCGACGGTGCCGATCGGCATCGCCGAGTGGAACACCCGCGCCTACGTGCTCGACCATCGGCTGCGCCCCGCGCCGATCGGGCAGCCGGGTGAGCTGTACCTCGCGGGCGATCAGCTGGCCCGCGGCTATGTCGGCCGCCCCGACATCACGTCGGATCGCTTCGTCGCCAACCCGTTCGGCGGGGTCGACGGCATCGGCCACCCGGGTGAGCGCATGTACCGCACCGGCGACCTCGTCCGGTGGCGGGCCGACGGCACCCTCGACTACATCGGCCGCACCGACTTCCAGGTGAAGTTCCGCGGCCAGCGGATCGAGCTGGGCGAGATCGAGACGGTGCTGCTGGCGCACGACGATGTGTCGCAGACCGTGGTGCTCGTGGTCCCGACCGCGACCGGCGACCAGTTGGTGGCCTACGTCGTGCCCGCGCCGGGGCGGACGATCCTTCCGTCGGATCTGGCCGAGTTCGCCGGCCGGTCGCTGCCGGCGTACATGGTGCCGGCGTCGGTGACGGTGCTGGACGCCTTCCCGCTCAACACCAGTGGCAAGCTGGACCGCAAGGCCCTTCCGGAGCCGATGTTCTCGAGCAACAAGGAGTTCCGGGCTCCCCGCAGCGATGCCGAGAAGACCGTGGCCGCGGTGTACGCCGAGGTCCTCGGGATCGAGAAGGTCGGACTCGACGACGACTTCTTCGAACTCGGCGGCAACTCCCTCGTCGCGACGCAGGTCGTCACGCGCGTCGGCGCCGCCCTCGGTGTCCGACTCGGCGTGCGTGAGCTGTTCGAGGCGTCCACCGTCGCCGCGCTGGCCGCCCGCGCCGGCGCGACCGGGGCGCGCGGCACCGGGGCGCCCGCGCTGGGCTCCGTCCCGCGTCCCGACCGGATCCCGCTCTCGCTCGCCCAGCAGCGGATGTGGTTCCTCAACCGCTTCGACGCCACGACCGCGGTGTACAACCTGCCGTTCGCGGTCCGGTTGTCCGGGTCGGTCGACCCGCAGGCGTTCTCGGCCGCCTTCGCCGACGTGGTCGAGCGCCACGAGTCGCTGCGCACGGTCTACCCGGAGGTCGACGGCGTCGCCCAGCAGATCATCCTTCCCGCACGCGACGTCGTGCGTGACCTCGAACCGGTTGCGACCGCGCCGGAGGATCTCGAGCCGACCCTGCTCCGCCTCGCGTCCCGCGGCTTCGACGTGACGACGGAGCCCCCGTTCCGGATCGAGTTGCTGCGACTGTCGGACGGCGAGTACGTGGTCGCGATGGTCCTGCACCACATCGCGGCCGACGGATCGTCGTTCGGCCCGCTCGCCCGCGACCTCATGATCGCGTACGCCGCGCGCGCCGAGGGCGCGGCCCCGGCGTGGGCGCCGCTGCCCGTGCAGTACGCCGACTACGCGGTGTGGCAGCACGAGATGCTGGGCTCCGAGGCCGACTCGAATTCGATTGCCGGACAGCAGATCGCGTACTGGACCCGTGCGCTCTCCGGGCTGCCGGACCAGCTGGACCTGCCGGCCGATCGGCCCCGCCCCGCGGTCGCGTCCAACGCCGGCGCCAAGTTGCGTTTCGACATCTCCGCCGAAACGCACGCGCGCCTGCTGGACATCGCCCGCGAGCACGGCGCGACGTTGTTCATGGTCGTGCACGCCGCGTACGCGGTGCTGTTGTCGCGGCTCAGCGGGACGTCGGACATCGCGATCGGCACTCCCGTCGCGGGTCGCGGTGACGAGGCGCTCGACGGGTTGATCGGCATGTTCGTCAACACGCTCGTGCTCCGGACACAGGTGGACCCGGACGTCGCGTTCGTCGACCTCCTCGACGCGGTCAAGGAGACCGATCTCGAGGCATACGGCAACGCGGACGTCCCGTTCGAGTGGCTGGTCGAGGCCCTCGAACCGACCCGGTCGCCGGCACGCCACCCGCTGTTCCAGGCGATGCTGTCGGCCGAGGTCACCGGTGTGCGCGACCTGAGCTTCGCGGGGGTCCGTGCCGGCGCCGCCGAACTCGACGTACCGATCTCGAAATTCGATCTCCAGCTGCAGATCTCGGAGGGGTTCGACGAGTCCGGTGCACCCGCGGCGATCGGCGCCGTCCTCGAGTACGCCACCGACCTGTTCGACGAGGCGACCGTGGCCACGTTCGCCGAGCGGTTCGTGCGCATCCTGGACGCGATCGTCACCGACACCACGCTGACCGTGGGTGACGTCTGCCTGCTGGACGAGACGGAGCGGTGGCAGGTCGTCGACGAGTGGAACCGGACCGCCCACGACGTCCCGGCCGTGACGCTGCCCGAACTGTTCGAACGGCAGGCCGCGAGGACGCCGTCGGCGCCCGCCGTGGTCTTCGCGTCGGGTTCGTGGACGTACGGGGAGTTCGCGGCCCGCGTCAACCGCCTCGCGCGGTACCTGGTCGGCCTGGGTGTGGGGCCCGAGACCGTGGTCGCGGTCGCGATGGAGCGTTCGCCCGAACTGCTCACGGCCCTGCACGCGGTGCTCGCTGCCGGCGGCGCGTACGTGCCGATCGATCCGCAGCAGCCCATCGAGCGCAACGCGCACATTCTCGACACCGCGGGGCCCGCGTGTGTCCTGACGTCGGCCGGCGACTACGTCGAACTGCCGGAGCACCTGCTCCGGGTCGACGTCGACACCCTGGATCTGTGCGCGGTGTCGCCCGCGCCGTTGACCGACGACACCCGGCGGGGCCCGCTGCGCCCCGCCAACGCCGCCTACGTCCTCTTCACGTCCGGGTCGACCGGTCGTCCCAAGGGCGTCACGGTTTCGCACGCGGCCGTGGTCAACCAGTTGCTGTCGATGCAGGACGAGTACGTCCTGGGTGCCGACGATTCGGTGCTGTTCAAGACCCCGGTCACGTTCGACGCGTCGGTGTGGGAACTGTTCTGGCCGTTGGAGGCGGGCGCCCGCATCGTCGTGGCCGCGCCGGACGGTCACCGCGACCCCGCCTACCTCGCGAGGATCCTCGCGGAGCAGGCGATCACGGTGGTGCAGTTCGTTCCGACCGTGCTCGACGCGGTCGCGGACCACCTCGAGCGGCAGGGCTGCATCTCGCTGGCACACGTGTTCTGTGGCGGCGAACCACTCACCGCCGCAGTGGTTTCCCGGGTCCGGAGCATCTCCGACGCCGCGATCCACAACCTGTACGGCCCCACCGAGACGGCGGTCCAGGTCACCCGCCGCACCGTCACCGAGACCGAGTCGGCAGCCGTGCCGATCGGTGTTCCGGTCTGGAACAGCAGGGTCCGCGTCCTCGATTCCCGGTTGAACCCGGTCCCGGCCGGCGTGGTCGGGGAACTGTACGTGTCCGGTTCCCAGTTGGCGCGCGGGTACCGCGGCCGACCCGATCTCACGTCGGATCGATTCGTCGCCGACCCGTGGACGCCGGGCGAACGGATGTACCGCACCGGCGACCTCGTGCGGTGGATCGTCGGTCCCCGCGGCGCGGGCGAACTCGAGTACGTGGGGCGCAGCGACTTCCAGGTGAAGCTGCGCGGTCTGCGCATCGAACTCGGCGAAGTGGAAACGGCCGTCCGCGAGCACGTCTCGGTGTCCCAGGCCGTGGTGGCACTGCACCACGACACGCGTGCCGGTGACCAGTTGGTCGCCTACGTCGTCCCGTCGACCGAAGGCGTCGACCCGTTCGATCCGGCGGATCTGCGGGATCACCTCTCGTCGCGGCTGCCGTCGTACATGGTGCCGACGATGTTCCTGCCGATCGACGCGTTGCCGCGGACGACGTCGGGCAAGATCGACCGGCGTGCGCTGCCCGCGCCCGTGTTCGAGGCGAAGTCGTTCCGGGCCCCACGGACCCCGGTCGAGGAGATCGTGGCCGACGTCCTCGCGGACGTCCTCGGAGCCGAGAGCGTCGGGTTGGACGACGAGTTCTTCGCGCTCGGCGGCAACTCGCTGATCGCGACGCAAGTGGTCGCCCGCCTCGGGGCGGCCCTGGACACGTCGGTGCCGGTGCGAGTGCTGTTCGAGTCGTCCACCGTCGAGCAGTTGGCGGTGCGGGTGGAACAGCACGCGGGCGCGGATCGTCGCGCCCCGCTCGTCGCGCAGGAGCGCCCGGCCCGGGTTCCGCTGTCGTTGGCGCAGCAGCGGATGTGGTTCCTCAACCGCCTCGAACCCGAGTCCGCGACCTACAACCTCTCGTTCGGCCTCCGGTTGACGGGCGATCTCGACGTCGTCGCCCTGCAGGTCGCGCTGGTGGACATGCTGGACCGGCACGAGTCCCTGCGGACGGTCTTCCCCGACTCGCCGGACGGCCCGCACCAGGTGGTGATCGACGCCGTGCGTGTCGTCCCGAACCTCACCCCGGTCGACGTCCACGCCGACGAACTGGACCGTGCGATGGCGGTTTTCGCCTCGACCGGGTTCGACGTCACGACGGAGGCTCCGGTACGGGCCACCCTGTTCCGGATCGACCCGTTCGAACACGTGCTCGCGATCGTCGTCCACCACATCAGTGCCGACGGGTGGTCGATGGGTCCGCTCGCCCGCGACGTCATGGCGTCGTACGAGGCGCGGATCCGGTGGGGGCAGCCGGTGTGGGAGGCCCTGCCCGTCCAGTACGCGGACTACGCGCTGTGGCAACAGCAGATCCTCGGTTCGGAGGACGACGAAGACTCGATCGTCGCGAAGCAGGCGCGCTACTGGTCCGCCCACCTCGACGGACTGCCCGACCAGCTCGACCTGCCCACGGACCGTCCGCGTCCGGCACGGCAGTCCTACCGCGGCGCGAAGATCGACTTCACCGTGCCGGCGGACGTGCACCGCGCGCTGATCGCGATCGCGCACGAACGCAACGCTTCGCTGTTCATGGTCGTGCACGCCGCGCTGTCGGTCCTGCTCTCACGCTCGGCCGCCACCGACGACGTCGCCATCGGCACTCCGGTGGCCGGACGCGGCGAGCAGGCGCTCGACGACCTGGTCGGCATGTTCGTCAACACGCTCGTGCTGCGCACCCACGTCGACGGTGGCATGCGGTTCGCCGATCTGTTGTCGCACGCGCGGGACGTCGCGCTGGGGGCGTTCGCGCACTCCGACATCCCGTTCGAGCGGCTCGTCGAGATCCTCAACCCCGCGCGTTCGACGGCCCGGCACCCGCTGATCCAGGTGATGCTCTCGTTCGAGAACCTGGGCACGACCCATCTCGACCTGCCCGGTCTCACGATCGACAAGGTCGATCTGGATGCCGACGTCGCGAAGTTCGATCTGCAGTTCACGTTCCGGGAATCGATCGGCGAGAGCGGTCTCGCCGACGGGATGGCGGGCGAGTTCACCTACGCGACAGACCTGTTCGACGAGTCGACCGTGCGGGCGTTCGCGGACCGATTCCTCCGCGTGCTCGCGGCGGTCGTCGCCTCGCCCGACACCGTCATCGGCGACATCGACCTGCTCGGCGCCGACGAGGCTGCGCAGCTGACCCGCCCGACCGGACCCGCCGCGCCCGAGCCGAGGCTGCTGCCGGATCTGTTGGCGGCCGCGGCGGACATCGACCCCGATGCGCTCGCGCTGGTCTCCGGGGCCGAGGAGATCACCTACCGCGAACTCGACGAGCGGTCCACCCGCCTGGCGCGGCTGTTGGTGTCTCGCGGCGCGGGCCCCGAGGATGTCATCGCGGTGGCCCTGACCCGGTCCGTCGAATCGGTGACCGCGGTGTGGGCGGTCGCCAAGTCCGGTGCCGCGTTCGTGCCGGTCGACCCGAACTACCCGGGTGACCGGGTGGCGCACATGGTTTCCGACTCGGGCGCCGTGCTGGGTGTGACCACCGCCGAGCACGCCGACGGCCTCCCGGACGGTATTCCCTGGTTGGTCCTCGACGACGCCGCGGTCTCCGCCGCGCTCGACGAGCAATCGGTGGCACGGCCGTCGAACGCCGATCGGGTACGGATCCTCACCCCGAGCCACCCCGCCTACGTCATCTACACGTCGGGATCGACGGGTGTGCCGAAGGGCGTGGTGGTGACGCACTCCGGTCTGGCGGCGTTCGCGGCCGAGCAGGTGGAGCGGTACGGTATCGAGTCCGGTTCGCGGACTCTGCATTTCGCGTCGCCGAGCTTCGACGCGTCGATCCTCGAGTTGCTGATGGCGTTCGGTGCGGGGGCGACGATGGTGGTCGCGCCCACGTCGATCTACGGCGGGCAGGAGCTCACGGAACTGCTGGCGGCCCGTCGCGTGACGCACGCGTTCGTGACGCCGGCGGCGTTGGCGTCGGTGGATCCGTCCGGGCTGGACGCGCTGGGTGTGGTCGTCGTCGGTGGCGAGGCGTGTTCGGCGGATCTGGTGGCCCGCTGGGCGACCGGGGGCCGGCGGATGTTCAACGCGTACGGGCCGACCGAGGCGACCGTGGCGTCGAACATCTCGGACCCGCTGGTGCCGGGCGAGCCAGTGACGATCGGCCGCGCGATCCGCGGGGCGAATACCTACGTGCTCGACGCGCGCCTGCGTCCGGTTCCGGCCGGGGTCGTGGGTGAGCTGTACCTCGAGGGGCCCGGCCTGGCCCGGGGATACCACGAGCGCGCCGGGCTCACCGCCGAGCGGTTCGTGGCGAACCCGTTCGGGGCGCCCGGCTCGCGCCTGTATCGCACCGGCGACGTCGTGCGGACGAGCGCGGACCGGGTGATCGAGTACGTCGGCCGCGCCGACGATCAGGTGAAGCTGCGCGGCTTCCGCATCGAACTCGGCGAGATCGAGGCCGTCCTGCACCGGCTGGACGCCGTCGCGCAGGCGGTGGTCGTGGTCAAGCACGAGCAGCTCGTCGCGTATCTCGTTGCCGCGCCGGGTGCCTCGATCGACCCGGCCGCGGTGAAGGACGCGGTGGGGCGGGCGCTGCCGTCGTACATGGTCCCCGCGGCCGTCGTCGTGCTCGACGAACTGCCGATCAGCGGGAGCGGCAAGCTCAACCGTCAGGCGCTGCCCGAACCCGAGTTCGACGTCCGCGAGTTCCGGGCCCCGGAGACGCCGATCGAGGAGATCGTCGCCGAGGTGTTCGCCGACCTTCTCGGAGTCGCCCGCGTGGGACGCGACGACGACTTCTTCGAGCTCGGCGGCAACTCGCTCGTCGCGACGCGGGCGGTGGCCCGCCTCGGTGAGGCACTCGAGACCGCCGTCCCGGTTCGCGTGCTGTTCGAGGCCTCCAGCGTCCACGGTCTCGCGGCCCGGATCGAGCAGGTCGCCGGCAGCGGTGGCCGGACCCGACTGGTCGCGCGCACCCGACCGGATGTCGTGCCGCTCTCGTACGCGCAGCAGCGCATGTGGTTCCTGAACCGCTTCGACACGTCGTCGGCCGGCAACAACATCCCCGTCGCCGTCCGGCTGTCCGGGCTGCTCGACCGCACCGCGATGAAGGCGGCGGTGGCCGACGTGATCGCCCGCCACGAGTCCCTGCGCACCGTGTACCCGGAGGTCGACGGCGTCGGCAGCCAGGTGGTTCTCCCGCCGTCCCGGGTCGGGATCGTGCTCGAGCCCGTGCCGGTCGCCGCGGACGAACTCGCCACCGCGCTGGACGATCTCGCGCGGTCGGCGTTCGACGTGACGTGCGACGTGCCGCTGCGCGCGGCGCTGTTCGAGCTGAGTCCCACCGAGCACGTGCTCGCACTGGTCGTCCACCACATCGCGGCCGACGGTTTCTCGATGGGGCCGCTCACGCGAGACATCATGGTCGCGTACACCGCACGCTGTGCGGGGAGCGTCCCGGCGTGGGCGCCGCTCGCGGTGCAGTACGCCGACTTCGCGCTGTGGCAGCGGGACCTGCTCGGCAGCGAGGACGACCCGGACTCGCTGATCTCCCAGCAGATCTCGTACTGGGCCGAATCGCTCTCCGGTCTGCCCGAGCAGCTCGATCTGCCGGCGGACCGCCCGCGGCCCGTGATCGCCTCCGGCCGCGGTGCGACCCATCGCTTCACGGTCGACGCGCAGACGCACCAGGCGATCGCAGCGCTGGCGCAGCGGACGAACACCACGCCGTTCATGGTGGTGCACGCGGCGCTGTCGGTGCTGCTCGCGCGGCTGAGCGGAACGTCGGACATCGCGGTCGGCACCCCCATCGCCGGCCGCGGTGAGCGCGCACTCGACGACGTCATCGGCATGTTCGTCGGCACCCTGGTCCTGCGGACCGACGTGGACGGCGGTAGCTCGTTCGAGGATCTGCTGGCCCGGACGCGGGAGACCGACCTCGCCGCGTTCGCGCACGCGGACGTCCCGTTCGAGCGTCTCGTCGAGGTCCTGGACCCGGAGCGGTCGCAGGCGCGGCATCCGCTGTTCCAGGTGATGCTGACGTTCCAGAACCTGGGCCCGCTGGCGCTCGAACTGCAGGGGCTGTCGGTGTCCGCGATCGACGTCGACGCCGCGACCGCGAAGTTCGACCTCCAGGTGACGGTGGCCGAATCGATCGAGGAGTCCGGCTCGGCGGCGGGGCTTTCCGTCGAACTGACCTACGCCACCGACCTGTTCGACGCGTCGACGATGCGGGTGTTCGGGGAGCGGTTCGTGCGCGTCCTCGAGGCCGCGACCACGGACCCGTCGACCGCGGTCGGCGACATGGACCTGGTGGATGCGTCCGAGCGTGCGCTGGTCCTCGAGCGCTGGAACGACACCCGTCACGCCGTCGAGGGCACGACGCTGGTGGATCTGTTCGAGGCGCAGGTGGCGCGGACGCCGGACGCGACGGCGCTCGTGTTCGAGGGTGAGTCGCTGACGTACGGCGAGTTCGCGTCCCGCGTGAACCGGACGGCGCGGTTGCTGATCGAGGTCGGTGTGGGCCCGGATTCCCTTGTCGGCCTGGGGATGCGGCGTTCGGTGGATCTGCTGGTGGGCATGTACGCGGTGCTGACCGCGGGTGGCGGGTACGTGCCGGTGGATCCGGATCAGCCGGCGGAGCGCAACGGCTACATCCTGGACACTGCGGCGCCGACCCTGGTGCTGTCCACGTCGCGAGACGGCTTCGAGGTTGCGGGGGAGAGGTCTGTCTCCGTCGTGAATCTCGACGAGGCGGATGTCACCGGGTTCTCGGATGCGCCTGTGGCCGATGCCGACCGGAGCGCACCGCTGCGTGGTTCGAACACGGCGTATGTGATCTTCACGTCGGGTTCGACGGGGCGCCCGAAGGGTGTGGCGGTCGAGCATGCGGCGATCGTGAATCGTCTGGTGTGGATGCAGGCCGAGTACGGTTTGTCGGCTGACGATGTGGTGTTGCAGAAGACGCCGTTCACGTTCGATGTGTCGGTGTGGGAGTTCTTCTGGCCGTTGCAGGTGGGTGCGCGTCTGGTGATCGCCGCCCCGGACGGTCATCGGGATCCGGCGTATCTGGCGCGGGTGATGGTGGAGCAGTCGGTGACGACGGCGCATTTCGTGCCGTCGATGCTGTCGGTGTTCGTGGCGTACCTGGCGAGCGGAGCGACGGGGGATCCGGCACAGTCGACCGCGAGGAACGTGGCCACCCTGCGGAACGTCTTCGCGTCGGGTGAGGCATTGCCGGTGCAGACCGCGGAGCGGTTCCGGGCGATCTCGGGTGCGGCGTTGCACAATCTCTACGGTCCGACCGAGGCTGCGGTGGATGTGACGTTCCACGAGGTGACCGGGGCCGATGCGGCGAGCGTGCCGATCGGTGCGCCGGTGTGGAACACGCAGTTGTTCGTGCTCGACGGTCGGCTGCGTCCGGTGCCGGTGGGGGTTCCGGGTGAGTTGTATCTGGCGGGTGTGCAGTTGGCGCGCGGGTACGTCTCGCGTGCGGATCTGACGGCGGACAGGTTCGTGGCCAGCCCGTTCGGGGAGGCCGGGGGTCGGATGTACCGCACGGGTGACCTGGTGCGCTGGAACGCGTCGGGCGAACTGGAGTACATCGGGCGCACCGACTTCCAGGTGAAGCTGCGTGGTCTGCGGATCGAGTTGGGCGAGATCGAGTCCGCGCTGCTCGAACTGCCGTCGATCACACAGTCGGTGGTCTTGGTGAAGTCGGACCAGTTGGTTGCCTACGTGGTGGCCGACGGGCCGTTCGATGCCGAGGTCGCGAAGGCCGCGTTGGCGAAGTCGTTGGCGTCGTACATGGTGCCGGCGGTGTTCGTCGTGCTGGACGTGTTCCCGCTGAACGCGTCGGGCAAGTTGGACCGGAAGGCGTTGCCGGAGCCGGTGTTCGAGGCTCGGGACTTCCGGGCGCCGACGTCGCCGGTGGAGGAGATCGTCGCGGGCGTGTTCGCGGAGGTCCTCGGTGTCGACCGTGTGGGGCGCGACGACGACTTCTTCGCGCTGGGCGGCAATTCGCTGGTCGCGACGCAGGTCGTGGCACGTCTGGGTGCGGCGCTGGACGCGCAGGTGCCGGTGCGGGTCCTGTTCGAGGCATCGACCGTCGAGGCAATGGCCTCGAAGGTTCAACAGTTGGCGGGGGCGGGTGCCCGGAAGGCGCTCGCGGCCGCGCCGCGCCCCGATCGGATTCCGTTGTCGCTCGCGCAGCAGCGCATGTGGTTCCTCAACAGGTTCGAGCCCGATTCGGCCGTGAACAACATCCCGGTTGCGATCCGGCTCACCGGCGCGCTGGACGTCGGCGCGCTCGACGCCGCGGTCCGCGACGTCGTCGCCCGCCACGAGTCGCTGCGCACGGTGTTCCCGGACGTGGACGGCCTGGGCGCACAGACGATCCTGCCGGCAGGGGAGGTGGCGTTCGAACTCGTCGCCGAGTCTGCGACCGACACCGAACTCGTCGCCCGGATCGAGGAGCTGGCGTCGGCCGGGTTCGACCTCACGTCGGATGTTCCGCTGCGCGCCAAGCTGTTCCGGCTGGCGAACGACGAGCACGTGCTCGTCCTCGTAGTGCACCACATCGCGGCCGACGGATTCTCGATGGGCCCGCTGACCAACGACGTCATGCTCGCCTATGCGGCGCGCGCGGCCGGTGAGGTTCCGGGCTGGCTGCCGCTCGATGTGCAGTACGCCGACTACGCGGTGTGGCAGCGGGAAGTCCTCGGCAGCGAGGACGACCCGGAGTCGGTGATCTCCCGGCAGGTCTCGTACTGGACCGAGCAGCTCGCCGACCTGCCCGAGCAGTTGGATCTTCCGTCGGATCGCCCGCGACCGGTGGTCGCCACGAATCATGGTGCGTCCTATCGGTTCCCGATCGGACCGGACCTGCACGACGCGATCGAGTCGGTGGCCCGTGCCCGGGGCGCCACCCCGTTCATGGTGGTGCACGCGGCGCTGTCGGTGCTGTTGGCCCGGCTCGGCGGCACCTCCGACGTCGCGATCGGCACCCCGGTCGCGGGTCGCGGTGAGGCCGCCCTCGACGACCTGATCGGCATGTTCGTCGGCACGCTCGTGCTGCGGACCGCGATCGACGGCGGCCAGTCGTTCGCCGACCTGCTCGCGCAGGTCCGGTCGACCGACCTGGCCGCGTTCGAGCACGCCGACCTCCCGTTCGAGCGTCTCGTCGAGATCCTGGACCCGGAGCGGTCGCAGGCGCGGCACCCGCTGTTCCAGGTGATGCTGGCCTTCCAGAACCTCGATCGCGCGTCGCTCGAGATGGCCGGCCTGAAGGTCGCCGCCGTCGACTTCGACGCGGCAGTCGCGAAGTTCGACCTGCAGGTGACCGTCGAACCGACGGAGCGCGGCTACACGGTCGAACTCACGTATGCGACGGACATGTTCGACGAGTCGTCGATGCGGGTGTTCGGCGAGCGGTTCGTGCGGGTCCTCGAGGCGGTCACCGCGGACGCGTCGGCGGTCGTCGGCGACATCGACCTGCTCGACGGCGCCGAGCGGGCGCGTGTCCTCGACGGTTGGAACGCGACCGAGCACACCGTCGAGGGTTCGACCCTGGTGGATCTGTTCGAGGCGCAGGCCGTCCGTACGCCCGACGCCACGGCGCTGGCGTTCGAGGGGCAGTCGCTGACCTACGCGGAGTTCGCGGCCCGGGTGCACCGCACGGCCCGGTTCCTGATCGCGGAGGGTGTAGGCCCGGATGCGCTCGTCGGCCTCGGCATGCGTCGGTCGCTGGACTTGCTGGTGGGCATGTACGCGGTGCTGGCCGCCGGTGGCGGGTACGTGCCGGTGGATCCGGATCAGCCGGCCGACCGCAACGCCCACATCCTGGAGACGGCGAATCCGGTTCTGTTGCTGAGCACCACGCGCGACAGCGCGGATCTGCCGGTCGCCCGGCGCATCGTGTCGCTCGACGACGTCGACCTGACGCCTTTCCCGGATGCTCCCGTCACCGACGCCGACCGGCGCTCGCCGCTGCGTCCCGACAACGCGGCGTACGTGATCTTCACGTCCGGGTCGACGGGCCGCCCCAAGGGTGTGGCCGTCGCGCATGCGGCGATCGTCAACCAGATCGGCTGGCTGTGCGCCGAATACGCGCTGTCCGCCGCCGATGTGGTGCTGCAGAAGTCGCCGTTCACGTTCGACGTGTCGCTGTGGGAGTTGTTCGGCACGCTCGCGGTCGGTGGCCGCCTGGTGATCGCGGCCCCCGATGGACATCGCGACCCGGCCTATCTGAAGCGCGTGATCGAAGAGCAGGCGGTGACGACGACGTCGTTCGTGCCGTCGATGCTCTCGGCGTTCACCGCCGAACTGAACGACGGCGACTGCGGGACGCTGCGTGCGGTGCTGGTGGCCGGTGAGGCGTTCCCGACGGCGGCGGCCGAGGCGTTCGCGGCAGTGAACGGCGCGGCGTTGCACAACCTGTACGGCCCGACCGAGTTCGCGGTGCATGCCACCGCGCGCCCGGTCGCGGGCACCACCGGTTCGAGTGTCCCGATGGGATCGCCGGTCTGGAACAGCCGGGCGCACGTGCTCGACGGGCGCCTGCGTCCGGTGCCGGCCGGCGTCGCCGGTGAGCTGTACCTGGCGGGAACCCAGTTGGCGCGCGGCTACTTCGGCCGCGGTGACCTCACGGCGGACCGCTTCGTGGCGAACCCGTTCGGGGCCGCCGGCGAGCGGATGTACCGCACCGGTGACCTCGTCAGGTGGACTGCCCACGGCGAGTTGGAGTACCTGGGTCGCACCGACTTCCAGGTCAAGCTGCGCGGTCTGCGCATCGAACTGGGCGAGATCGAGACCGCGCTGCTGGCTCGGCCGGGGATCACCCAGTCCGTGGTGCTGGTCCACAGCGATCAGCTGGTCGCCTACGTGGTGGCCGACGCATCGCTCGACGTCGCCGAGGTCAAGGCCGCGCTGTCGCGGTCGCTGGCGTCGTACATGGTGCCGTCGACGTTCGTCGTCCTCGACGCCTTCCCGCTGAACGCGTCCGGCAAGCTCGACCGGAAGGGCCTGCCGGAGCCGGTGTTCGAGACCCGCGAGTTCCGGGCGCCGAGGACACCGCTGGAGGAGATCGTCGCGGGTGTGTTCGCCGAGGTCCTCGATCTCGACCGGGTCGGTCTCGACGACGACTTCTTCGCGCTCGGCGGCAACTCGTTGGTCGCGACGCAGGTGGTCTCCCGGCTGGGGGCCGCGCTCGACGCACGGGTCCCGGTGCGGGAGTTGTTCGAGGCGTCCACGGTGGAGACGCTGGCGGCGCGGCTGGCGGAGCAGTCCGGCGGCGGCCGTGAGGCGCTGGTCGCACGGACCCGCCCGGAGCGGATTCCGCTGTCGCTCGCGCAGCAGCGGATGTGGTTCCTCAACCGGTTCGACACCGAATCGACCGCCTACAACATCCCGATGGCACTGCGACTGTCCGGTGACCTCGACGTGGCGGCGCTGGAACAGGCCGTCGCCGACGTGACGGCCCGGCACGAGTCGCTGCGCACGGTGTTCCCGGCAACGGACGACGGCCCGCAGCAGGTGATCCTGCCCGCCGACCGGGCGGTGCTCGCGCTCGAGGCGATCGACGTCGACCCGAGCGACGTGCCCGAGCGGCTGCGCGCACTCGCGTCGACCCGCTTCGACGTGACGACCGACGTCCCGATCCAGGTGGAGTTGTACCGCACGGCTCCCGGCGAGTACGTGCTCGGCATGGTGGTGCACCACATCAGCGCGGACGGTGCGTCCCTCGCACCGCTGACGCGGGACGTCATGACCGCGTACGCCGCGCGCTCGTCCGGTGCCGCCCCGACGTGGGCGCCGCTGGCCGTGCAGTACGCCGACTACGCGCTCTGGCAGCGCGAGGTCCTCGGCGACGAGGCCGATCCGGAATCGCTTTCGGCGCAGCAGCTCTCGTACTGGACGCAGCGCCTGGCGGAGCTGCCGGATCAGCTGAGCCTGCCGACCGATCACCCCCGTCCCGCGGTGCAGACGTTCCGCGGCGGGCTGGTCGAGTTCGAGATCGACGCCCCGACCCATCGCGGTCTGCGCGACCTCGCCCGCACCCGGAACGCGACGCTGTTCATGGCGGTGCACTCGGCGTTCGCGGTGCTGCTGTCGCGGCTCTCGGGTACCGACGACATCGCGGTCGGTACCCCGATCGCCGGCCGTGGCGAGTCCGCGCTCGACGATCTCGTCGGCATGTTCGTCAACACGCTCGTGTTCCGGACGCGGATCGACGGTGGGCGTTCGTTCGTGGACACCCTCGCGGACGTTCGCGAGGGCGACCTGCAGGCGTTCGCGAACGCGGACGTTCCGTTCGAGCGACTGGTCGAGGTCCTCAACCCGGCTCGGTCCACCGCCCGCCACCCGCTGTTCCAGGTGGGCTTCTCGTTCCAGAACCACGATCGCGGCAGCCTCGAACTGCCGGGGCTCACCGTGGACGTGGCCGAGGTGGAATCGGGTGTGGCGCAGTTCGATCTGCACCTCATCGTCGAGGACCGCTACGACGACAGCGGTGATCCGGTCGGCATGAAGGCGTCCATGACGTACGCGACCGACCTGTTCGACGAGGCGACCGTCCGTTCCTTCGCGGATCGCTTCGGCCGACTGCTCGCCACCGTCGTGGTCAAGCCGACGCTGCCGGTGGGTGATGTCGACCTGCTCGGTGCCGACGAGCGTGCGCAGTTGCTGACGGACTGGAACGCGACCGTCCGCCCGGCCGAGGCGGCGACGCTGGTCGATCTCTTCGACGCCCAGGTCGCGGCGACACCCGACGCCGTCGCCCTGGTGTCGGGCGCCGAGCGCCTCACCTACGCCGAGTTCGACGCGCGCGTGAACCGTCTCGCGCGGCACCTGATCGGGCGCGGTGTCGGTCCGGAATCATCCGTGGCCCTGGCGATCCGTCGATCCGTCGACCTGCTGGTCGCCATGTACGCGGTCGCGAAGACCGGTGGCGCCTACGTGCCGGTGGACCCGGACCAGCCTGCCGAACGGACCGGTTACATCCTGGACGCGGCGCAGCCGGTGTGCGTGCTGACCACGTCACGCGACGGCACCGCCGTCGTGGAGTGGCCGGTCGTCGAGGTCGACACGGTCGACCTCGGTGCGTACTCGGGAGCGCCGATCGCCGACACCGATCGACTGCGGCCACTGGATTCCCGGAACACCGCGTACGTGATCTTCACGTCCGGTTCGACGGGCCGACCCAAGGGCGTCGCCGTCCCGCACGGTGCGATCGTCAACCAGTTGCGTTGGATGCGGGACGAATACGACCTGGGTGCGTCGGACGCGGCACTGCTCAAGACCGCGGCCACGTTCGACCTGTCGGTGTGGGAATTCTGGTCGATGGCCACGTGCGGTGGCCGCCTCGTCATCGCGGCACCGGACGGGCACCGCGATCCCGGCTACCTGCTGGAGGTGCTGCGCACCGAACAGGTGACCGCGTTCCACGTGGTGCCGTCGATGCTGTCGATGCTGCTGACCACCGCGGACGGGGTGTTGCCCCCGTCGTTGCGGCACATCTTCGCGATCGGCGAGGCGCTGCCGGCGGCGACGGCGCAGGCGTTCCGGGAGCGGAACACCGCGACCCTGCACAACCTGTACGGCCCCACCGAGGCCGCGGTGTCGGTGACCCACCACGAGGTGACCGCCGCCGACACCACCGTGGTCCCGATCGGCGTCCCCGAGTGGAACACCCAGGTGTACGTGCTGGACTCGCGGTTGAGCCCGGTGCCCGCGGGTGTGACCGGCGAGCTGTACCTCGCCGGCGAGCAGTTGGCGCGCGGCTACTTCGGCCGGTCCGACCTGACCGCCGACCGGTTCGTCGCGAACCCGTGGGCCGGCGGCGAGCGGATGTACCGCACGGGCGACGTGGTCCGATGGTCGACCGCGGGCGAACTCGAGTACGTCGAGCGCGCGGACTTCCAGGTCAAGGTTCGTGGCTTCCGCATCGAACTCGGCGAGATCGAGGCCGCGCTGCGGGAGTTGCCGGTCGTGGCGGCCGCGGCGGTCACCGCGCACAGCGACGACCGCACCGGTGACCGTCTGGTCGCCTACCTGGTGCCCGCTGCCGCCCCGGACCTCGACACCGAGCACGTTCGATCGGAACTGTCGCGGACGTTGCCGTCGTACATGGTGCCGTCGGCGTTCGTGGTGCTCGAGGCGTTGCCGCTCAACGCGAACGGCAAGCTCGACCGCAAGGCGCTCCCCGCGCCGGTGTTCGAGGCCCGGGACTTCCGGGCCGCGACCACTCCGCTCGAGGAGATCGTGACCGGTGCGTTCGCGGACGTGCTCGGGGTGGAGCGGGTCGGCCTCGACGACGACTTCTTCGCGCTCGGCGGCAACTCGCTGGTCGCGACGCAGTTGGTGGCCCGACTCGGCGC
The DNA here is from genome assembly GCF_004011865.1 of Prescottella agglutinans. Lineage (GTDB taxonomy): Bacteria > Actinomycetota > Actinomycetes > Mycobacteriales > Mycobacteriaceae > Prescottella > Prescottella agglutinans. The sequence continues at coordinate 21,029 of NZ_RKLP01000017.1, forward strand.
CGCGCTCGACACGCAGGTGCCGGTGCGCGTCGTGTTCGAGGACTCCACGGTGGCCGGGGTCGTCGCCGCGGTGACGCCGCTCGTGGGCCGCGGCGCACGGGCCCCGCTCACGGCGCGGACGCGCCCCGACCGGATTCCGCTGTCGCTCGCGCAGCAGCGGATGTGGACGCTCAACCGGGTGGATCCGGCGTCGGCCGCCTACAACATTCCGGTCGCCGTCCGACTGTCCGGAGCACTCGACGTCGACGTCCTGCGGGACGCCGTCGCCGACGTGATCGCGCGGCACGAGGTGCTGCGCACGATGTACCCGGACACCGCCGACGGACCTGCCCAGCAGGTGGTTCCGGCCGAGCAGGCGGTGCCGCGGTTGGATCCGATCGCGGTCACCGAGACCGAGATCGTGGACCGGCTCACCGAGTTCGTCGGACGCGGCTTCGACGTCACCACCGAGGTGCCGGTGCGTGCGGCGTTGTTCGACCTGGGCGCCGGTGAGCGCGTGCTCGTGTTCGTGGCGCACCACATCAGTGCGGACGGCTTCTCGATGGGCCCGCTGATCCGGGACGTGATGCTCGCGTACGTGGCGCGGGTCGACGGCGGTGCGCCGCAGTGGCAGCCGCTGACCGTGCAGTACGCCGACTACAGCCTGTGGCAGCGGGAGGTGCTCGGCGACGAGTCCGACCCGTCCGCGGCGGTGTCGCGTCAGATCGCGTACTGGGCGGACGAACTGCAGGACGCACCCGAGTTGTCGGCGCTGCCGACGGACCGACCGCGCCCGTCCCGGCCGTCGATGGCCGGCGCCTCGGTCGACATCGGCATCGATGCGGAACTCGCTGCGCGCGTGGAGAACACGGCTCGTGAGCAGGGCGCGACGACGTTCATGGTGTTCCATGCGGCGCTGGCGGTGCTGCTGTCCCGGTTGGGCGGCTCGAACGACGTCACGATCGGCACGCCGGTCGCCGGCCGCGGTGAGGCTGCGCTCGACGACCTGATCGGCATGTTCGTCAACACGCTGGCGCTGCGCACCCGCGTCGAGCCGGCGGCGACGTTCGCGGACCTGCTGGCGCACGCGCGGACCCAGGACCTCGCCGCGTTCGGCAACGCCGACGTGCCGTTCGAGCAGGTGGTGGAGGCGGCCGGGGTCCGGCGGTCCAGCGCCTACACCCCGCTCTTCCAGGTGATGCTGACGTTCCAGAACATGGACACCGGCACGTTCGCGCTGCCGGGCCTCGAGGTGTCGGCGCTCGACCTGGGCGACGACCAGGCCAAGTTCGACCTGCAGCTCACCGCGGTGGAGCAGTTCGGTGCCGACGGGGCCCTCACCGGGTTCCGGGCGATGTTCACGTACGCGACCGACCTGTTCGACCGGGACACCGTGGCCACGTTCGCGGAGCGGTTCGTGCGGATCCTCGACGCGGTGACCGACAACCCGGCGATCGTGCTGCGGGCCGTCGACGTGACGACCGACGCCGAGCGCGAGGCACTGGCGCCGAAGAAGGAACTGACGGTCGAGGACCTTCCCGCACTGGTTGCGGGCGCCGCCCAGGTCGCGCCCGACACGGTGGCCGTCTCGCACGGCGGCACCGACGTCACGTTCGGCGAACTGCACGTGAAGATCGACACGACGGCGAAGGCCACGGGCGGCGCCCTGAAGCCGGAGGCGCTGATGACGGTGGCGTTGTCGGGTCTGCTTCCGGGAATCCTGCCGGCGCTCGGTGCCGACGGCTACGGCGCGGTGATCGGCAAGATGATCGAGGACGCCGCGGCGCTGGCTGACGGTGCGGCGGCCGTCGAGGGCGGAATCGAGTGATCGCGTTCGGATGAACCGGGGGAGTCGAGAATCGGCTCCCCCGAATCACGCGGTCTCAGTCGAGGTAGATGTCGGGAGGACGAAAACACATGGCGGCGAACAACGCTGGAGTCGGCGCGATGACGGTGGAGGACCTGCCCCGGTTGCTCGCCGGGGTGGCCTCGGTCGAGCCCGAGCGAGTCGCACTCGTACTCGGCGACTCGACGGTCACCTACGTGCAGCTGAAGTCCGAGATCGAGACGCTCGACGCCGCGATGGGCGGCGTGCTCGGGATCGACTCGCTGGTGCCCGTCGTGCTCTCCAACCTGGTTCCGGGCCTGCTCGAGTCGGCCGAGCACGGGGGACTGTCGGGTGTGCTCGATCGCCTGTTCGCGGACGCCGCCGAGGTCCTCGGCGACGGTGCGTCCGCACCTGCGCCGACCGCCGACACGCTCGCGTCGCTCTTCGATCTCCAGGTTGCCGCGACTCCCGACGCGGTGGCTCTCGAGTTCGACGGCGAGTCCCTGACCTACGCCGAGTTCGACGCCCGCGCCAACCGCCTCGCCCGGCACCTGATCTCGCTCGGCGTCGGCCCGGATTCGATGGTGGGCCTCGGCATCCGCCGTTCGTTCGACCTCCTGGTCGGGATGTACGCGATCATCAAGGCCGGCGGCGCGTACGTCCCGCTCGACCCCGACCACCCGGCCGATCGTCTCGGCTACGTGCTCGACATCGCCTGCCCGACCGTGATCCTCACGACCACCCGGGACGGGCTGACGGTCGATACCGCGACGCCCGTTCTCTCGATCGACACCCTGGACCTCGACGGACTCTCGGCCGACCCGGTCACCGACGACGACCGACTCGCGCCGCTGTCGGAGGACAACGTCGCCTACGTGATCTTCACATCCGGCTCCACCGGCCGCCCCAAGGGCGTGGCGGTGGGGCACCGTGCGATCGTCGCCAACCTGCGGTGGCGGCAGAGCATGTACCCGATGACCGCCGCCGACGTGGTGCTGCAGAAGACGCCGTTCACGTTCGACGTGTCGGTGTGGGAGTTCTTCTGGCCGTTGCAGGCCGGTGCGCGCCTGGTGATCGCCGCCCCGGACGGGCACCGCGATCCGGCGTACCTCGCGCGGATCATGGTCGATCGTGGTGTGACCGTTGCGCACTTCGTGCCGTCGATGCTGTCGGTGTTCGTTGGCGAGCCGACCGCAAGCACCGTCACCACCCTGCGCAACGTGTTCGCGTCCGGTGAGGCCCTGCCGCCGCAGACCGCCGCGCGGTTCCGGGAGATCTCGGGTGCGGCGCTGCACAACCTGTACGGCCCCACCGAGGCTGCCGTCGACGTCACCTACCACGAGGCGACCGCCGCCGACACCGCGACGGTGCCGATCGGTCGCGCCGTCGCCGACACCGACCTGTACGTCCTCGACGAGGGCCTGCGCCGCACTCCGGTCGGTTCCGAGGGCGAGCTGTACCTTGCGGGCGTCCAGTTGGCGCGCGGCTACCTGCAGCGACCGGACCTGACCGCCGACCGGTTCGTCGCCGACCCGTACGGCGCGCCCGGTGACCGCATGTACCGCACCGGTGACCTCGTGAAGATCGGGGCCTCCGGCGAGCTGGAGTACGTGGGCCGCACCGACTTCCAGGTGAAGCTGCGCGGTCTGCGCATCGAACTCGGGGAAATCGAGTCGGCACTGCTCGACCACGACGCGGTGTCGCAGTCCGTCGTGATCGTCCACTCGGACCCCGACCTCGGCGACCACCTGGTGGCGTACGTCGTCACCGACGGCGGCGCGCCGGTCGACCGCGACGAACTCGCGGCCGCGGTGGGTGCCCGCTTGCCGGAGTACATGATTCCGTCGCTGTTCGTCGCGCTGGCCGAGTTCCCGCTGAACGCCAGCGGCAAGCTCGACCGCAAGGCACTTCCCGCGCCGGACTTCTCGTCGCTCGCCCGCGAGTACCGGGCCCCGAGCACGCCGACCGAGGAAAGGCTCGCGGCGACCTTCGCGGAGGTCCTCGGCGCCGAGCGCATCGGCGTCGACGACGACTACTTCGCGCTCGGCGGCAACTCGCTCAGTGCCACCCGCGTCCTGGCCCGCGTCAGTGCCGACCTCGGCATCCGTATCGACGTCCGCGACTTCTTCGACGCACCGACCGTCGCACAGCTGGCGTCGCTGGTCGACGCCCTCGTCGCGGCGGGTGGGGACACCCGCGCGCCGCTGGTCGCGCAGGCCCGCCCCGAGACGGTTCCGCTGTCGCTCGCGCAGCAGCGGATGTGGTTCCTCAACCGGTTCGACACCGCGTCCGCGGTCAACAACATCGTCGTCGCGATCCGCCTGTCGGGCGCCCTGGACGTCGACGCGCTGCGCGGCGCCGTCGCCGACGTCGTCGAGCGCCACGAGGCACTGCGGACCGTCTTCCCCGAGCACGACGGTTCGGCGCACCAGGTGATCCTCCCGGCCGATGCGGCCGCCGTGGAACTCGACGCGGTGCCGGTGGACGAGTCGGACGTCGCCGCCGCTGTCGCCGAGACCATCTCGAGCGGATTCGACGTCACCGCCGAGGTGCCGCTGCGGGTGCGCCTGCTCGCGGTCGCGCCCACCGAGCACGTGCTCGTGGTCGTCGTCCACCACATCAGCGCCGACGGCTTCTCGATGGGCCCGCTCACCCGCGACATCGTCACTGCGTACGCGGCCCGCTCGGCCGGTGCCGCCCCGACGTGGGCGCCGCTCGCGGTGCAGTACGCCGACTTCGCGCTGTGGCAGCGCGAGATCCTCGGCAGCGAGGACGACCCGGAATCGCTCATCGCTCGCCAGGTGGACTACTGGCGCGGCGCGCTCGCCGACCTGCCCGACCGTCTCGACCTGCCCGCGGATCGCCCGCGGCCGACGGTGGCGACGAACGCCGGTGCGTCGTACCGGTTCTCGATCGACGCGGACCTGTCGTCTCGGCTCGATGCCGTCGCGCGCGAGCACGGCGCGACCACGTTCATGGTGGTTCACGCGGCGCTGTCGGTGCTGCTGGCCCGGCTGAGCGGCACGTCGGACATCGTGATCGGCACCCCGGTCGCGGGCCGTGGTGAGGCCGCGCTCGACGACCTGATCGGCATGTTCGTGAACACCCTCGTCCTGCGCGCCGAGGTGCCGGCCGAGCGGTCGTTCGCCGACCTGCTGGCGGCGGTCCGCGCCTCCGACCTCGAGGCGTTCGCCCACGCCGACGTGCCCTTCGAGCGCCTGGTCGAGGTGCTGGGCCCCGCGCGCTCCCAGGCACGGCACCCGCTGTTCCAGGTGGTGCTGTCGTTCCAGAACATGGACCGCACCGAGCTCGTGCTGGGCGACCTGACCGTCGCGGGCGTCGACTTCGATGCCGCCGTCGCCAAGTTCGACCTGGCCGTCACCCTGGCCGAGTCCGATTCGGGGGCAAGCGGTCTGGATGTGGACCTCACGTACGCGACCGACCTGTTCGACGAGTCGACGATGCGCACGTTCGCCGACCGCTTCGTGCGGGTGCTGGCGGCCGTGGCCGCCGACGCCGACGTGGTCGTCGGCGACATCGACGTCCTCGACGCGACCGAGTCGTCCGCGCTGACCGCCGCGACCGACGGCACCGGCCCGGAACCGGTGCTGCTGCCGCAGATCCTCGCGGCCGCCGCGAGCACGGATCCGTCGTCGGTCGCGCTCGTCGCGGCCGACGAGACGGTGACCTACCGCGAACTGGACGAGCGCTCGTCCCGGCTGGCGCGGGCCCTGATCGCGCGGGGCGCCGGACCCGAGGACGTGGTCGCGATCGCGCTGACCCGCTCGATCGAATCCGTCGTCGCCGTGTGGGCCGTCGCGAAGACCGGTGCCGCGTTCGTGCCCGTCGACCCGCACTACCCGGCGGACCGGGTGGCGCACATGGTCTCGGACTCGCGCGCGGTCCTCGGCGTCACGCTCGCCGAGCACGCGCCGGGCCTGCCGGCCGCGCTGCCGTGGCTCGTGCTCGACGACCAGTCGACGGCGGCGGAGATCGCCTCGGCGTCGTCCGCGCCGGTGACCGACGCGGACCGGGTGCGCCCGCTGCGCGTCGCCGATCCCGCCTACGTCATCTACACGTCGGGGTCGACGGGTGTGCCGAAGGGCGTGGTGGTGACGCACGCCGGTCTGGCGGCGTTCGCGGCCGAGCAGGTGGAGCGGTACGGCGTCGAGTCGGGTTCGCGGACTCTGCATTTCGCGTCGCCGAGCTTCGACGCGTCGATCCTCGAGCTGTTGATGGCGTTCGGTGCGGGGGCGACGATGGTGGTCGCGCCCACGTCGATCTACGGCGGTGTCGAGCTGGCCGATCTGCTGGCGACGCAGCGCGTGACGCACGCGTTCGTGACGCCGGCGGCGCTGGCGTCGGTGGATCCGGCCGGTCTGGACGCGCTGGGTGCGGTCGTCGTCGGCGGCGAGGCGTGCTCGGCTGATCTGGTGGCCCGCTGGGCGACCGGTGGCCGGCGGATGTTCAACGCGTACGGCCCCACCGAGGCGACCGTGGCCTCCAACATCTCCGACGCGCTGGTGCCGGGCGAGGCCGTCACGATCGGTCGCGCGATCCGCGGGGCCACCGCGTACGTGCTCGATTCCCGCCTGCGGCCCGTACCCGCCGGCGTGCCCGGTGAGCTCTATCTCGCCGGCACCGGTGTGGCGCGCGGCTATCTCGGTCGTCCCGCGCTCACCGCGGAACGGTTCGTGGCGAACCCGTTCGGGGAGCCCGGCTCCCGCCTGTACCGCACCGGCGACGTCGTCCGCGCGAGCGCCGACCGGGTGATCGAGTACGTCGGCCGCGCCGACGACCAGGTGAAGCTGCGCGGCTTCCGCATCGAACTCGGCGAGATCGAGTCGGTCCTGTCCGCCCACGAGGCCGTGGCCCAGGTGGCGGTCCTGGTGATCCGTGAGCAGTTGGTGGCGTACGTCGCCGCGGCCGACGGCCGATCGGTCGACGCCGCCGAACTGAAGGAGTTCGCGGCCCGCTCGCTCACGTCGTACATGGTGCCGGCGGCAGTGCTGGTGCTGGAGCGCCTCCCGCTCTCGGGCAGCGGCAAGCTCGACCGGAAGGCGTTGCCGGAACCGGAGTTCGAGACGGCGGAGTTCCAGGCGCCCGCCACGCCCGCCGAGCAGGCGGTCGCGTCGGTGTTCGCGGAGGTCCTCGACGCCCCACAGGTGGGACGCGGCGACGACTTCTTCGCGCTCGGAGGCAACTCGCTCCTGGCCACGCAGGTGGCGGCGCGTCTCGGCGCGGCCCTCGGCACCACGATTCCGGTTCGCGTGCTTTTCGACGCCTCGACCGTCGAAGCCCTCGCGGCCCGGGTCTCCGCTTCGACCGCGGGTAGGGCGAAGGCCCTCGCCGCCGGTCCCCGTCCCGACCGGATCCCGCTCTCGCTCGCACAGCAGCGCATGTGGTTCCTGAACCGGTTCGAACCGGAGTCGGCGGTGAACAACATCCCGCTCGGGATCCGGCTGTCCGGAGCGCTCGACGTCGAATCCCTCTCGGCGGCGATCGGTGACGTCCTCGAGAGGCACGAGTCGCTGCGCACCGTGTTCCCGGAGGTCGACGGCATCGGCTACCAGTCGATCCGGCCGGTGTCCGAGATCGCGGCGGCGGTGTCGGCGGAACCGATCGCCGAGTCCGAGTTGCCGGCGCACATCGAGCAGATGGTCACCGCCGGCTTCGACCTGACCACCGACATCCCCGTACGGGTGCGCCTGTTGGCCGTGTCGCCCACCGAGCACGTGCTCGTCCTCGTGGTGCACCACATCGCGGCCGACGGATTCTCGATGGGCCCCCTGACCCGCGACGTCGTGACGGCGTACGCGGCGCGGACGAACGGTCACCTCCCGGCCTGGACGCCGCTCGCGGTGCAGTACGCCGACTACACGCTGTGGCAGCGCGACGTCCTCGGTTCCGAGGACGATCCCGAGTCGGCGATCTCCCGGCAGATCGGGTACTGGACGACGGCGCTGGACGGTCTGCCCGGTCAGCTCGACCTGCCGTCCGACCGTCCCCGTCCCGCGGCAGCCTCCAACCGCGGTGCCTCGCACCGTTTCACGATCGGATCCGAGCTGCGCGCAGCGATCGACTCGGTTGCGGCGGCACACGGTGCCACGCCGTTCATGGTGGTGCACGCGGCGCTGTCGGTGCTGCTGGCGCGGTTGAGCGGTACCTCGGACATCGCGGTCGGCACGCCGGTCGCGGGCCGCGGCGAGGCGGCGCTCGACGACCTGATCGGTATGTTCGTCGGCACCCTGGTGCTGCGGGCCGACGTCCGATCGGATCGCACGTTCACCCAGTTGCTCACCGACGTTCGGGCCTCGGACCTCGCCGCGTTCGATCACGCCGACCTGCCGTTCGAGCGACTCGTCGAGATCCTCGACGTCGAGCGTTCGCAGTCGCGCCACCCCCTGTTCCAGGTGATGCTGACCCTGCAGAACCTCGGGCAGGCCGCCCTCGAGCTTCCGCGCCTGACCGTGTCCGGGGTGGACCTCGACTCCGCCGTCGCGAAGTTCGACCTGCAGGTGACCCTGTCGGAGGCGGCGTCGGACGGGCTGTCCGTGGACCTGACCTACGCCACGGATCTGTTCGACGAGCCCACGATGCGTTCGTTCGGCGAGCGTTTCGTGCGGGTCCTGGAATCGGTGACGGCGGATCCGGACGTCGTGGTCGGCGACGTGGAGTTGTTGGACGGCGCGGAGCGGACGCAGGTTCTGGGCGAGTGGAACGCGACCGCACATGCGGTGTCGGATGCGACGCTGGTGGATCTGTTCGAGCAGCAGGTCGTCCGGACGCCGGACGCGACGGCCGTGGTGTCCGCGGCGGAGACACTGACCTACGGCGAATTCGCCGCCCGGGTGCGGCGTCTCGCCCGTCACCTGATCGACCTCGGAGTGGGCCCCGAATCGCTGGTGGCGGTCGCGATGGGGCGCTCGGTGGATCTGCTCGTCGCGGTTCACGCGGTGCTGGCCGCCGGTGGCGGTTACGTTCCGCTCGATCCGGACCAGCCCGCCGAGCGGACCGGGTACGTGCTCGAGGCCGCGCGCCCGGTGCTGGTGCTGAGCACGACCGGCGACGCGGGCGTCGAGGCCGGCGGGGTCCCGGTGGTCGACGTGGACACGCTCGACTTGTCCGCATACTCGGAGGCGCCGATCGCCGACGCCGACCGGTCGGCGCCGCTGCGGGCCGCCTCGGCGGCGTACGTGCTGTTCACGTCGGGCTCGACCGGGCGGCCGAAGGGCGTGACCGTGCCCCACGCGGCGGTCGTGAATCTGTCGTCGTGGATGCAGGCCGAGTACGCGCTCGGCGCGGTCGACCGGGTGCTGCTGAAGACACCGTTCACGTTCGACGCGTCGGTGTGGGAGTTGTTCTGGCCGTTGCAGACCGGTGCGAGCGTGGCGGTGGCGTCGCGGGATGCGCATCGGGATCCGGCCGCCCTGGCCCGGGCGATCCGCGAGCAGGCGGTGACGGTGGCCCAGTTCGTGCCGTCCGTCCTGGACGCGACGATCGACCATCTGGACGCGGCCGCGGCGGCGTCGCTCACCCGGGTGTTCTGCGGTGGTGAAGCGTTGTCGCCGCGCACCGTGTCGCGGCTGCACCGGGTGACCGGCGCGTCGGTGCACAACGTCTACGGGCCGACCGAGGTGACCGTGCAGGCGACCCGGCACGAGGTGGGGGCGTCGGACGTCGCCGGCGTACCGATCGGTGCCCCGGTGTGGAACACCGCTGCCTACGTGCTGGATTCGCGGTTGCGTCCGGTGCCGGCCGGCGTTCCGGGCGAGCTCTACCTCGCGGGTGCGCAGGTCGCGCGGGGGTACGTCCACCGCGCGGATCTGACGGCGGAGCGGTTCGTGGCCGACCCGTTCGGTGCCGCCGGCGAGCGGATGTACCGCACCGGCGACCTGGTGCGCTGGGGCGCGTCGGGCGAGCTGGAGTACCTCGGCCGCACCGACTTCCAGGTGAAGCTGCGGGGTCTGCGGATCGAACTCGGCGAGATCGAATCGGCGCTGCTGGCCCAGGAGCCGATCCGGCAGGCCGCGGTGCTGGCCAGGTCCGATCGGTTGGTCGCGTACGTGGTGGCCGACCAAGGGCTGGACACGGCCGCGGTCACGGCCGAGCTGTCGCGGTCGCTGCCGTCGTACATGGTCCCGTCGACGTTCGTCGTGCTGGACGCGTTCCCGCTGAACGCGTCGGGCAAGGTGGATCGGCGCGCGCTGCCCGAGCCGGTGCTCGAGGCCCGCGAGTTCCGGGCACCGACGTCGCCGGTGGAGGAGATCGTCGCGGGCGTGTTCGGCGGCGTCCTCGGCGTCGACCGGGTGGGCCTGGATGACGACTTCTTCGCGCTCGGCGGCAACTCGCTGGTCGCGACGCAGGTCGCCGCCCGGCTGGGCGCGGCGCTGGACGCGCAGGTGCCGGTCCGGGTGCTGTTCGAGGCGCCCACGGTGGAGGCGCTGGCGGCACGGGTCGCGCGGCTCGGATCCGGTGGCCGGACGCCGCTGGTCCCGCAGGACCGCCCGGCCCGGATCCCGCTGTCGCTCGCGCAGCAGCGCATGTGGTTCCTGAGCCGGCTGGATCCGGACTCGGCGGTCAACAACGTCCCGGTCGCCATCCGGCTCACCGGGGATCTCGACACCGCGGCGCTGCGTGGCGCGCTCGGCGACGTCCTCGGACGGCACGAGTCGCTGCGCACGGTGTTCCCGGACGTCGACGGGGTGGGCACGCAGGTGATCCTGCCCGCCGACACCGTCGCGCCGGACCTCACGCCGGTGGCGGTGTCCGAGACCGAACTGGTCTCGCGGATCGGGGCCCTCGCCACCGCCGGCTTCGACCTCTCCGCCGACGTACCGGTGCGCGCCGAGTTGTTCCGGGTCGCACCGGACCAGCACGTCCTCGTCATCGTGGTGCACCACATCGCGGCGGACGGCTTCTCGATGGGACCGCTGACCCGCGACGTGATCGTCGCCTACGCGGCCCGCACGGCGGGGGAGGCGCCGGGCTGGGCGCCGCTCGCGGTGCAGTACGCCGACTACGCGCTGTGGCAGCGGGCGACCCTCGGCAACGAAGACGACCCGGAGTCGCTGATCGCCCGGCAGGCCGAATTCTGGACGTCGGCGCTCGCCGGTCTGCCCGAGCAGCTGGACCTACCGTCGGATCGCCCGCGTCCGGTCGTGGCATCCAATCGTGGTGCGTCGTACCGCTTCTCGATCGACACCGAGTTGCACGGCGCGATCGACGCGGTGGCGCGCGCACACGGTGCGACGCCGTTCATGGTGGTGCACGCGGCGCTGTCGGTGCTGCTGGCGCGGCTGAGCGGCACCTCCGACATCGCGGTCGGCACCCCGGTCGCGGGCCGCGGCGAGGCCGCGCTCGACGACGTGGTCGGCATGTTCGTCAACACGCTGGTGCTGCGGACCGAGGTCGACGGCGCCCGGTCGTTCGCCGACCTGCTCGGGTCCGTCCGGTCCGTCGACCTCGACGCGTTCGAGCACGCGGACCTGCCGTTCGAGCGTCTCGTCGAGATCCTCGACCCGGAGCGGTCGCAGGCGCGGCACCCGCTGTTCCAGGTGGCGCTGGCGTTCCAGCGGGGCCTGGATGCCGGGCCGCGGACGCTGCCGGGACTCACCGTCTCCGGTGTCGACATCGAGGTGGCGCTGGCGAAGTTCGACCTGCAGGTCACCGTCGCCGACGACACCACGGGATCGGGCCTGGCGGTCGAATTGACCTATGCGACGGACCTGTTCGACGAGCCGACCGTGCGCACGTTCGGGACGCGATTCGTCCGCCTGCTCGCGGCGCTGACGGCGGACCCGGCGGCGCCCGTCGGCGACGCCCCGATCCTCGACGACGACGAGCACGCGCGGCTGACCTCCGTCGACGGCGGCCCGGTGCCGCCGCTGCGCACCCTGGCCGAGATCCTCACCGGTCGAGTCGAGTCGGATCCGGCCGCACCCGCGGTGAGTTGCGACGGGACGACGCTCACCTACCGGGAACTCGACGAACGGTCCAGTGCCCTCGCCCGCGAACTGATCGACCGTGGTGTCGGACCGGAAACGGTTGTGGCGCTGTCGTTCCCGCGCTCGTGGGAGATGGTGCTGTGCGTATGGGCGGTCGCGAAGACCGGTGCCGCCTACGTGCCCGTGGACCCGACCTACCCCGCCGACCGGATCGCCCACATGGTGACCGACTCGGCGGCGGTGCTCGGTATCGCGGACGCGGTCGAGTCCCTGCCCGACGCGGTCTCGTGGTCCTCACTGACCGCACTCGAGCAGGCGGCCTCGGCGGCCGGTCGCTCGACGGCCGCGGTTCGTGACATCGACCGACTTCGGGCGCTGCGCCTCGATCACGTGGCGTACGTCATCTACACCTCGGGTTCGACCGGCAAGCCGAAGGGCGTCGAGGTCACCCACCGCGGACTGTCGGGCCTGGTGAACCAGTCCGCCGAGCTGTACGAGGTGACCGCGGCGGACCGGGTGCTGCACGTCTGCTCGCCGAGCTTCGACCCGTCGGTGCTCGAGTGGGCACTGGCGGCGACCGCCGGTGCCGAACTGGTCGTGGTGCCGCCGTCCATCCTCGGCGGCGACGAGTTGCACGCGCTGCTCGCGGAGCACGCGGTGACGGTCGCGATCATCACGCCGGCGGTGCTCGGGTCGATGGACGCCGAGGGACTCGACGAGCTGCGGCTGCTGTCGGTCGGTGGCGACGCCTCGACCACCGAGCTGCTCGGCCGATGGGCACCCGGGCGCCGCTTCTTCAACGCGTACGGTCCGACCGAGACGACGATCGTCTCCACCCGCGGAGAACTCTTCGCGGGCAAGCCGATCACGATCGGTGGCCCCACCCCGGGTGTCGGCGCGGTGATCCTCGACGCGCGGCTGCGGCCCGTCCCGGTCGGTGTCGCGGGTGAGCTGTACCTCGCGGGCGAGGCCCTGGCCCGTGGCTACCACGGTCGCGCCGAACTGACCGCGGACCGCTTCGTCGCGAACCCGTTCGGCGGTGCCGGGGAGCGGATGTACCGCACCGGTGACGTCGTCCGGTGGGCGGAGGATCCGTCCGGAGACCTGTCCATCGAATACGTGGGACGGTCCGACTTCCAGGTGAAGGTGCGCGGCTTCCGCATCGAACTCGGCGAGATCGACGCGGCGCTCACCGACCATCCGGCGGTGTCGTTCGCGACCACCGTCGGCCACACGCTGCCGTCCGGGCAGACGGCGCTGGTGTCGTACGTGCAGGCCGACGCCGCGGACCCGGCGGTGCTGACGGCCCACGTCGCGTCGCTGCTGCCGTCGTACATGGTGCCGGCGTCGATCATCGTCCTTGACACGGTCCCGCTCACGCCGGTCGGCAAGCTGGACCGGCAGGCGCTGCCGGCGCCGGTGTTCGAGACGAAGGAGTTCCGGGCACCGGGCACCGCGACGGAGGAACTCGTCGCGTCGGTGTTCGCGGACGTCCTCGACGCCCCGCGGGTGGGCCTGGACGACGACTTCTTCGATCTCGGTGGCAACTCGCTCGTCGCGACGCGGGTCGCCTCCCGACTCGGTGCGGCACTGGGCGTGCGCGTGCCCGTGCGTGAGCTGTTCGAGACCTCGACCGTCGAGGCACTCGCGGCGCGGCTCACCGCGCTCTCCGGTGACGGTCGGCCCGCGCTGGTGCCGCAGCCGCGTCCGGAGCGGATCCCGCTGTCGTTGGCGCAGCAGCGGATGTGGTTCCTCAACCGCCTCGATCCCGACTCGGTGGTCGACAACATTCCGCTCGTGCTCCGGCTGACGGGCGCGCTCGATGTCGCGGCGCTGCAGGCCGCGGTCGCCGACGTCGTCGACCGGCACGAGTCCCTGCGCACCGTGTTCGTCGATGTCGACGGCGTCGGGTATCAGGACGTGCGCGCGTCGAACGGGCCGGGGGACCTGCTGCCGCTGGAGGCCGTGGCCGCGGACGCCCTTCCCGGCCGGATCGCCGGACTCGCCGGGACGGGATTCGACCTGACCCGGTCCCTGCCGATGCGGGCGCGGGTGTTCGCGGTGTCGGCCACCGAGCACGTCCTCGTCCTCGTCGTGCATCACATTGCGGCGGACGGCTTCTCGGTCGCACCCCTCGCACGGGACGTGATGACGGCCTACGCGGCCCGCGTCAACGGCGCCGCCCCGGTGTGGGCGCCGCTCGCGGTGCAGTACGCGGACTACACGCTGTGGCAGCGGGCCGCGCTGGGGGCGGACGACGATCCGCAGTCGGTGATCGCCCGCCAGGCCGAGTACTGGAAGACCTCGCTGGCCGGGCTGCCCGAGCAGTTGGATCTGCCCACCGACCGTGCGCGGCCCGCGGTGGCATCGAACCGCGGCGGCGCACACCGGTTCCCGATCGGCGCGGATCTGCGGGCCGCTGTCGATCGGATCGCGCGGGCGCACGGCGCGACGCCGTTCATGGTGGTGCACGCGGCGCTGTCGGTGCTGCTGGCGCGGCTGAGCGGGACGTCGGACATCGCGGTCGGCACCCCGGTCGCCGGTCGCGGCGACGCGGCACTCGACGACCTGGTCGGCATGTTCGTCAACACGTTGGTGCTGCGCACCGAGGTGGACGGCGGCCGCGCGTTCGCCGACCTGCTCGGCGATGTGCGCGCGACCGATCTGGCGGCGTTCGGCCATGCCGACCTGCCGTTCGAGCGTCTGGTCGAGATCCTCGACCCGGCGCGGTCGCAGGGGCGGCATCCGCTGTTCCAGGTAATGCTGACGTTCCAGAACCTGGCGCGCGCCGAGTTCGCACTCGGCGACCTCACCGTCTCCGAGTTCGCGCACGACGACGGGACCGCCAAGTTCGACCTCCAGGTGACGGTCCAAGAAGCCGCCGACGACGGCTACGCGGTGACGCTCACCTACGCCACCGACCTGTTCGACGCGTCGACGATGCGGGTGTTCGGGGAGCGGTTCGTGCGCGTGCTGGAGTCGGTGACGGCGGATCCGGCCGTGGTGGTCGGCGACGTGGAGTTGCTGGAGGGCGCGGAGCGCACGCGCGTTCTGGACGAGTGGAACGCGACGTCGCATGAGGTGCCGGACGCGACGTTGGTGGATCTGTTCGAGGCGCAGGTGGCGCGGACGCCGGATGCGACGGCGCTCGTGTTCGAGGGTGAGTCGCTGACGTACGGCGAGTTCGCGTCCCGCGTGAACCGGACGGCGCGGTTGCTGATCGAGGCCGGTGTGGGCCCGGATTCCCTTGTCGGCCTGGGGATGCGGCGTTCGGTGGATCTGCTGGTGGGCATGTATGCGGTGCTGACCGCGGGTGGCGGGTACGTGCCGGTGGATCCGGATCAGCCGGCGGAACGCAACGGCTACATCCTGGACACCGCGAAACCGGTACTGGTCCTCACGACCTCGCGCGACGGCGGGGACCTGCCCGGCGGCGCACCGGTTGTCGAACTCGACACGGCAGACGTGTCCGGATTCTCGGATGCGCCTGTGGCCGATGCGGATCGTGGTGCACCGCTGCGTGGTTCGAACACGGCGTATGTGATCTTCACGTCGGGTTCGACGGGGCGCCCGAAAGGTGTGGCGGTCGAGCATGCGGCGATCGTGAATCGTTTGGTGTGGATGCAGGCCGAGTACGGTTTGGCGGCTGGCGATGTGGTGTTGCAGAAGACGCCGTTCACGTTCGATGTGTCGGTGTGGGAGTTCTTCTGGCCGTTGCAGGTGGGTGCGCGTCTGGTGATCGCCGCCCCGGACGGTCATCGGGATCCGGGGTATCTGGCGCGGGTGATGGTGGAGCAGTCGGTGACGACGGCGCATTTCGTGCCGTCGATGCTGTCGGTGTTCGTGGCCGAACCTGCGGTGCGTCGGGTCGATTTGCTTCGCCTGGTGTTCGCGTCGGGTGAGGCGTTGCCGGCGCAGACGGCGGCGCGCTTGCGTGACGTGGTGCCGGGTGCGGCGTTGCACAATCTCTACGGTCCGACCGAGGCTGCGGTGGATGTGACGTTCCACGAGGTGACCGGGGCCGATGCGGCAAGTGTGCCGATCGGTGCGCCGGTGTGGAACACGCAGTTGTTCGTCCTGGACGGTCGGCTGTCACCGGTGCCGGTGGGGGTTCCGGGTGAGTTGTATCTGGCGGGTGCGCAGTTGGCGCGCGGGTACGTCGGCCGCAGTGATCTGACGGCGGATCGGTTCGTGGCCAGCCCGTTCGGGAAGGCCGGGGAGCGGATGTACCGCACGGGTGACCTGGTGCGCTGGAACGCGTCGGGCGAACTGGAGTACATCGGGCGCACGGACTTCCAGGTGAAGCTGCGTGGTCTGCGGATCGAGTTGGGCGAGATCGAGTCCGCGCTGCTCGAACTGCCGTCGATCACACAGTCGGTGGTCTTGGTGAAGTCGGACCAGTTGGTTGCCTACGTGGTGGCCGACGGGCCGTTCGATGCCGAGGTCGCGAAGGCCGCGTTGGCGAAGTCGTTGGCGTCGTACATGGTGCCGGCGGTGTTCGTCGTGCTGGACGTGTTCCCGCTGAACGCGTCGGGCAAGTTGGACCGGAAGGCGTTGCCGGAGCCGGTGTTCGAGGCTCGGGACTTCCGGGCGCCGACGTCGCCGGTGGAGGAGATCGTCGCGGGCGTGTTCGCGGAGGTCCTCGGTGTCGACCGTGTGGGGCGCGACGACGACTTCTTCGCGCTGGGCGGCAATTCGCTGGTCGCGACGCAGGTGGTGTCGCGGTTGGGTGCGGCGCTGGACGCGCAGGTGCCGGTGCGGGTGCTGTTCGAGGTGTCGACCGTGGAAGGCGTCGCCGGACACGTCCAGTCCCTCATCGGTGGGGGAGCGCGGCAGGCGTTGACCGCGGGTCCGCGTCCGGAGCGGATTCCGCTGTCGCTCGCGCAGCAGCGGATGTGGTTCCTGAGCCGCCTCGATCCGGAGTCGGCGGCGTACAACATCCCACTCGCGATGCAGCTCACGGGCACCCTCGACACCGAGGCGCTGCGGGCCGCCCTGCGGGACGTGCTGGCGCGGCACGAGGTGCTGCGCACGTACTACCCGGAGGGTCCCGACGGTGCGTACCAGGCGATCCTCCCCGTCGACGGCGTCGACGTGGACCTCGACCCGGTGGCCGTCGAGGGCGAGGCCGACGTGCAGGCGCGGGTGGCCGGACTGCTCGGCCGCGGCTTCGACGTCACCGCCGAAGTTCCGCTGCGCGCCGCACTGTTCCGGCTCTCGGACGCAGTCCACGTGTTCGCGTTCGTGGTCCACCACATCAGCGCCGACGGTGTCTCGATGGCACCGATGGCACGGGACCTGATGGCGGCGTACGCCGCCCGCAGCCAGGGGCAGGCCCCGCAGTGGGCACCGCTCGCGGTGCAGTACGCCGACTACAGCCTGTGGCAGCACGACGTCGTCGGTTCGGCCGACGAGCCGGGAACCGTGGCCGCCGAACAGCTCGAGTTCTGGGTCCGCGCCCTGTCCGGTGCGCCCGATCTGCTCGAGCTGCCGACGGACCGCCCGCGTCCGCCGGTGCAGTCCATGCGGGGCGCCGAGATCGGATTCACGATCCCGGAGGGTCTGCACACCGCGCTCGAATCGATTGCGCGTGAGCAGGGTTCGTCGCTGTTCATGGTCACGCACAGCGCGTTGGCGGTGTTGTTGGCCCGGCTCGGTGGCACCTGGGACGTCACCGTCGGCACCCCGATCGCGGGTCGCGGCGAGGCCGCCCTCGACGACCTGGTCGGCATGTTCGTCAACACGCTGGCGCTGCGCACCGAACTGACGTCGTCGATGACGTTCGCGGAGGTCGTGGCCCGGGCACGGGAGACGGACCTGTCGGCGTTCGCCCACGCGGACATCCCGTTCGAGCGTGTCGTGGAGGCCGTCGCGCCGGCACGCTCGACGGCCCGGCATCCGCTGTTCCAGACGGTGCTGTCGTTCCAGAACCAGCAGCAGGCGGCGCTCGAGCTGCCGGGGCTGACGGTCGACGGCGTCCCCGGCGTCGAGTCGGCGGCGAAGTTCGACCTGCAGTTCACGCTGGTTCCGATGCCGTCCGGCGAACTCGAGGCGCTGCTGACGTACGCCACCGACCTGTTCGACGAGGCGACGGCGCGACTGATCGGACAGCGCTTCGTGCGCGTCCTCGAGGCCGTCGTCGCCGATCCGCGGACCGTGGTGGGCGACATCGAGATCGCGTCCGACGAGGAGCGCGCTCAGCTGCTCGGCGGCTCGGCGTCCGGTCGCGCACCGGCCGATGCGGCCGGTGCGGTGGCGCCGAGCGACACGACGGTGCCGCAGGCGCTGGCGGCGGTGGTCGAGGCGGATCCCGAGGCGCCGGCCGTCTCGGAGGACGGGGAGGAGACCGCCTACAGCGAACTCGCCGCGCGGGCCTCCCGCCTGGCTCGGGTGCTCATCGCCGAGGGCGTGGGTCCCGGCCACCGGGTCCCGGTCGCGCTGCCGCGGTCCGTCGACGCGGTGGTCGCGGTGTGGGCGGTACTCGAGTCCGGTGCGGCGCTCACCCCGGTCGACGTCCGGGACGCGAGCGTGGACGCGTGGTCGGATCTGTCCGATCTGTCCATGAAGGTCGGCATCACGACGTCGACGCACGTCGAGACGCTGCCCGACACGGTGGAGTGGATCGTCCTCGACACCGATGGTGCCCGCATCGACGAGCAGTCCGGCCGACCGGTCACATACGCCGAGCGGATCCGACGCCTCGCGCCCGAGGATCCGGCAGTCGTCACGGCCGACGGAACGCTCACGCTCACCCACGGGCAGGCGGTCGCGCTCGCCGAGCGCGACCGCGAGCGGTACGGCATCACCTACGAATCGCGGACCGTGTGCAGCGAACCGATGACCAGCGTGTGGGCCGTGACGGAACTGCTCGTATCCGCGACCGCGGGTGCCGTGACGGTCGTCACCGAGCTACCGGACGGTAACGCCACCGATGTTCTGGCCGACGAATGGGTGACCCACGCCTTCCTGTCGGGCGCCTGCGTGCAGGACCTCGACGTGGAGGAACTCGAGGATCTCGAGGTTCTGGTGCTGACCGGTGGACGACCCGCCGGGGCGCTCCCGGACGTCGCGCGGGTCGTTGCCGACGCGGAGGCGTGGTCGGTGTGAGGCGATAATGATGGTTTGTTTGCCCGGCGATGTAGGTGTGAGGGAAAGAGTCACTGTGGTGCGTTGTGAAGTGCCGACGAGCGGTACGCGAGGTGTTCGGAACGCATGAGCGAGCGGAGTCGGGAGCTGAGCGCAGAGGACACGGGCAGTAGCGAGGGCAAGCGGGCGAGGCGTCCGCGGCCCGAGCGCAGGGAACGACCGGCACGCCGGAGCCGTTCCCGCTCGACGACGCTGCCTCAGCTCCTGGCCGCCGCCGTCGAACGTGATCCGTCGGCCACCGCCCTCGTCTGCGGCGACCGTTCCCGCTCGTACGAGGACCTCGACGTGTGGTCCTCGCGACTCGCCCGCGTCCTGATCGAACGGGGTGTCGGCCCGGGCGATCTCGTCGCCGTCGCCGTGCCCCGTTCCATCGAGTCGGTGTCGTCGGTCTGGGGTGTCGCGAAGTCGGGCGCCGCGTTCGTGCCGGTCGACCCGAACTACCCGGCCGATCGGGTCGCCCACATGGTGACCGATTCCGGTGTCGTGGTGGGGCTGACGACCGCAGAGGCGCGCGAATCGCTGCCGGACACGGTCGAATGGCTCGTCCTGGGCGACGAATTCGACCGCCTCCTCGCCGAACGCTCCGCGGACCCGGTCACGTTCGCCGACCGCACCCGCACACTGACGGACGCCGACCCCGCGTACGTGATCTACACGTCCGGTTCGACCGGCAAGCCCAAGGGTGTCGTCGTCACGCAGGCCGGACTGGGCGACTTCTGCGCCGAGCAGGTCCGCCGATACCAGCTGACCCCGCAGTCCCGGACGCTGCACTTCGCGTCGCCGAGTTTCGACGCCTCCGTGCTCGAACTGCTCCTCGCGATCGGCGCCGGATCGACGATGGTGATCGCGTCGCCCACCGTCTACGGCGGCGACGACCTCGCCGAACTCGTTGCGACGCAACGTGTCACCCACGGATTCGTGACGCCCGCCGCGCTCGCGTCCGTCGACCCGACCGGACTCGACACCTTCTGCGACGTGGTGGTCGGCGGCGAGGCGTGCCCGCCCGACCTCGTGACGCGGTGGGCCGCGCCGGGCCGCCGCTTCTTCAACGGCTACGGGCCCACCGAGACCACGATCATGACGGCGATCTCGGATCCGCTGTCGCCCGGCGAGCCCATCACGATCGGTGCCGCCACCCAGGGCATGTCGCTGGTGGTGCTCGACGACCGCCTGCGCCCCGCCCCCGTCGGTGTGGCCGGTGAACTGTACGCGTGGGGGCCGGGTGTCGCCCGCGGCTACCACGGCCGGTTCGCCCTCACCGCGGAACGATTCGTCGCGTGCCCGTTCGGGGAACCCGGACAGCGCATGTACCGCACCGGTGACGTGGTGCGGTGGAACGCGAACCAGCAGATCGAGTACGTCGGGCGCTCCGACTTCCAGGTCAAGATCCGCGGCTTCCGCATCGAACTCGGCGAGATCGACGCCGCCCTCGCCGACCACGACGACGTCGACTTCGCCGCCACCGTCGCCCACGAATCCGCCACGGGCAGCAAGGTTCTCGTCTCCTACGTGCGCCCCGTCGCCGGCCGTGAGGTCGACACCGCGGCACTGCTCGAGTTCGTCGGCCGTTCCCTGCCGCGGCACATGGTGCCGGCGACGGTCATGGTGCTGGACGAGATCCCGCTCACCCCGGTCGGCAAGCTGGACCGGCAGGCGCTGCCGGCGCCGGTGTTCGAGGCCAAGGAGTTCCGGGCACCCGCGACCGCGACCGAGGAACTCGTCGCGTCCGTGTTCGCGGACATCCTCGACACCCCGCGGGTGGGACGGGGCGACGACTTCTTCGAACTCGGTGGCAACTCGCTGATCGCGACGCAGGTCGTCTCGCGCCTGTCCGCGGCCGTCGGCGCGCAGATCCCCGTGCGCGCGGTGTTCGAGGCGTCCACCGTCGAGGCCCTCGCCGCGCACGTCGCCGAGGCCTCCGGCGGCGACGCCCGTCCGGCGCTCGTCGCCGACGCACGCCCCGAACGGATTCCGTTGTCGCTGGCGCAGCAGCGGATGTGGTTCCTCAACCGGCTCGAGCCCGAATCCGCGGTGAACAACATCCCGATCGCGGTCCGGTTGTCGGGCGACCTCGACGTGGCCGCACTGCGTGCCGCCGTGCTCGACCTGATCGCGCGCCACGAATCGCTTCGCACCGTCTACCCCGACCGGGCGGGCGTCGGGCACCAGGTGATCCTCCCGGTCGGAGAGCCGCTGCCGGGCGTCGACCTCGATCCGGTCGCCGTCCCGGCCGACGCCGTCGCCGCCCGTGTCGTGGACGTCGCGACGAGCCGGTTCGACGTCTCGGTCGACGTGCCGCTGCGGGTGCGCCTGTTCGCGGTGTCGCCGACCGAACACGTCCTCGCGATGTCCGTCCACCACATCGCCGCCGACGGTTCCTCGATGGGCCCGCTGGTCCGCGACGTCATCACGGCGTACACGGCGCGTGCCGCGGGCGCGGCGCCGCAGTGGGCGCCGCTGCCCGTGCAGTACGCGGACTACGCGCTGTGGCAGCGCCGCGTGCTGGGCGCCGAGACCGATCCGCAGTCGCTGCTGTCCCGTCAGATCGGCTTCTGGCAGGAGCGACTGGCCGGAGTCCCGGACCAACTCGACCTCCCCACGGACCATCCGCGACCGGCCCACCAGTCGTACGCGGGTGCGACGGTGGGGGCCGACGTGGACGCGGCCACGCACCGGGCGCTGGTCGAACTCGGTCGGGTCCAGGGCGCGAGCCCGTTCATGGTGATGCACGCGGCACTCGCGGTGCTGTTGGCGCGGCTGTCCCGGTCCGACGACATCGTCGTCGGCACGCCCATCGCCGGTCGCGGTGATGCCGCCCTCGACGACCTCGTCGGCATGTTCGTCAACACCCTGGCGCTGCGGGCCCGGATCGATCCCGCCGAACCGTTCGCCGACCTGCTCGCGCGGGTACGCACCGCCGACCTCGATGCCTTCGCCAACGACGACGTGCCGTTCGAGCGTCTCGTCGAGGTCCTCAACCCCGTGCGCTCGACCTCGCGGCACCCGATCTTCCAGGTCGGGTTCTCCTTC
The DNA here is from genome assembly GCF_004011865.1 of Prescottella agglutinans. Classification (GTDB taxonomy): domain Bacteria; phylum Actinomycetota; class Actinomycetes; order Mycobacteriales; family Mycobacteriaceae; genus Prescottella; species Prescottella agglutinans. The sequence goes on from NZ_RKLP01000017.1 coordinate 42,959, forward strand.
CAGAACATGCGCATCGGCGCGCTCGCACTTCCCGGACTCGAGGTGGCCCCGCTCGACGTCGACCTCGACCTCGCGAAGTTCGACCTGCACGCGACGATCGCCGACAGCACCGACGACCAGGGGAACCCGGCGGAGTTCGCGGTCAACTTCACCTACGCGACCGACCTCTTCACCGAGGCGACCGTGCGGAGGATCGCGCAGATGTACGTGCGGATCCTGCGTGCCGTGGTCGCCGACCCGTCCACGCCCGTCGGCGACCTCGACATGATCGATCCGGCCGAACGCGACCGGACACTCGTCGAGTGGAACGCCACGGACCGCCCACTGCAGGCGGGGGTGACGCTCGTCGACCTGTTCGACGCGAGTGTCGCCGCGGCACCGCACGCGCCGGCGCTGGTGGCCGAGGCCGAGCGCCTGACCTACGCCGAGTTCGACGCCCGGGTCAATCGCCTCGCGCGCTGCCTGATCGCGATGGGCGTCGGACCCGAGACCCGGGTCGCGCTCGCGATGCGCCGGTCCGTCGAGTTGCTCGTCGGCATGTACGCGGTGGCGAAGGCCGGCGGCGCCTACGTGCCGATCGACCCGGACCATCCCGCCGACCGCACCGGCCACATCCTCGAGACGGCACAGCCGGTCTGTGTACTGACCACGGCGCGAGACGGTTTCGCGGCCGACGAACACACCCCCGTGCTGCACCTGGACACCTTCGACTACAGCCGGTTCGACGCCGGGCCGGTCTCGGACCACGAACGCGCCGCCCCGCTGCGCGCCGACAACACCGCCTACGTGATCTTCACGTCCGGCTCGACGGGGCGGCCGAAGGGCGTCGCCGTCAGCCACGCGGCCGTCGTCAACCAGCTCGAGTGGAAGCGCGCCGAGTACGGCCTGGACGCGTCCGACGCGGCCCTCCTCAAGACGGCGGCGACGTTCGACCTGTCGGTGTGGGAGTTCTGGTCCGCGCTGACGTCGGGCGGACGACTCGTCGTCGCCGCCGCGGACGGACACCGGGATCCCGGCTACCTGAACGCACTGATGCGACGCGAGCAGGTGACGACCCTGCACGTCGTGCCGTCGATGCTCCAGGCACTGCTCGTCGAATCGGGGGACCGGCTTCCGGAGTCGCTGCGCCGCGTGCTGGCGATCGGCGAGGTACTGCCGGCCGACACCGCGGCACGGTTCGCCGCCGCCGGCACCGCCGAACTGGTCAACCTCTACGGCCCGACCGAGGCGGCCGTCTCGGTGACCGCACAGCGCGTCGGCGACGTCGACGGCTCCGCGGTCCCCATCGGCGGCCCCGAGTGGAACAGCCGCCTGCTCGTGCTCGACGACCGCCTGCGCCCGGTGCCCGTCGGCGTCCCCGGCGAGCTCTACCTGGCCGGTGCCCAGCTGGCCCGCGGCTACCACGGACGCGCCGCCCTCACCGCAGACCGCTTCGTCGCGGACCCGTACGGACCCGCCGGCACCCGGATGTACCGGACCGGTGACGTCGTCGCGTGGCGCGCCGACGGCACCCTCGACTACGTGGGCCGCGCCGACTTCCAGGTGAAGCTGCGTGGGTTCCGCATCGAACTCGGCGAGATCGAGGCCGCGCTGCGGTCACGCGCGGACCTCGCCGAGGCGGCCGTCACCGTGCGCCGCGACGACCGGTCCGGCGACCGACTGGTGGCGTACGTCGTGTCGGCGGACGGGCAGGCCCTCGACACCGCCGAGCTCGAGGCGGACCTCGCGGCGAGCCTGCCGTCGTACATGGTGCCGTCGGTGTTCGTCGAACTCGACGCCCTGCCGCTGAACGTGAACGGCAAGATCGACCGCAAGGCCCTCCCGGCGCCGGCGGTCGAGCCGCGGCAGTTCCGTGCCCCGGTGACGCCGTACGAGATCGCGGTCGCGGGTGCCTTCGCGGAGGCGCTCGGGGCCGACAAGGTCGGGCTGGACGACGACTTCTTCGACCTCGGCGGCAATTCGCTCGTCGCGGTGACCGTCGTGTCCGCGCTGCGCGACGCCCTCGGCGTCCCGGTGCCGCTCCAGTGGATGTTCGTCGATCCCTCCGTCGAGAGCATCGCCGCGCGGATCGAATCCGGTGCGCACTCCGCCGCGGGCGAGGACGAGTCCGCCGGTCTCGACGTGGTACTGCCGGTGCGGACCTCGGGAACCTCGGAGCCGCTGTTCTGCATCCACCCGGTCACCGGATTGTCGTGGGGCTTCGCCGGACTCGCGGGGCACCTGAGCGAGGACCGCCCGATCTACGGCGTCCAGTCGCCCGCGCTGACCGAGGACATCGAGCTTCCCGCCACCATCGAGGACTGGGCCGCCCTGTACGTCGAACGCATCCGGCGGATCCAGCCGAGCGGCCCCTACCACCTGGTCGGCTGGTCCCTGGGCGGATCGATCGCCCACGCCATGGCGGTACAGCTGCGCGGCCAGGGGGAGACGGTGCCGACCCTCGCGATGCTCGACAGCCACGTGGTCGATCCGTCGGCGGACGTCGTCGAGCACGAGGATCCGTCGCTCGCCGACCTCCTCGGCGAGTTCGCAGCCGAACTCGCCGGCGGGGACGTCGCGCTCCGGGAGTTGGATCCCGAGCGCGTCGAGACCATCCTGCGCAGGCTGCCCGCACCGTTCGACCGGATCACCCACCGCGGATGGGAACGCATCGTCGAGGGCATCTCGCACTCGTTCGCGCTGCTCGATCGCTACCGCCCGGGCGACTTCGACGGGGACCTGCTGTACTTCCGCGCGAGCGGGGGCGAACTCGCCGGCGCCGACGGTTGGCGCGAGTCCGTCCGCGGATCGGTCGCAGTGGTCCCGGTGGCGGCCGGACACCTGCAGATGACCTCACCGGACGCGCTCGAGGTGATCGGACCCGAACTCGATCGCTACCTGAATCGCTGAACGAACACCGTGGCCGGTCCTCTCCGGGAGAGGACCGGCCACGGTGTTTCAAGGCTCGATCAGCAGGGGGCGCCGGGCGTGCTCGGGTCGAGCGCACGCCGTACCAGGAAGGTCGCCCGGGGGTCCTCGGTGAGCCCCACGTGCGAGATCGCCGCGCCCGGGCAGCTGTCCTGCACCCATTCGTTGCGGACCGACGACCCGGCGGCGGGAACGAGGAACGACCCCTCGGGTGGAGTGATGACCGCATCGGTCCTCGACGCGATGACCCGGTAGTCGACGCCCGGCATCGTCTCACGGCCGGCGTTGAGGTCGGCGAGGAACCGGGATCCGATCAGCTGCTGGTACGAGGCGAGCCCGATGCTGAGCCCGGCGAGCACCTCGTTCGTGCGTTCGTCGGTGATCCGCAGCGACGTGAACGCGTCGATGAGACGCTGCTGGCCGTTGAACGTGGTGCCGTGGGTGGTCGGTCCCAGCATCACGAGTCGGTGCACCTTGTTGCGCGACGGATCGACCGGGTCGGCACCACCCTCGAACCGCAGGTACTGCCGGGTCATCGTGCCGCCCTGGGAGTGACCGACGATGTCGACCTGAGCGGCGCCGGTACGGGCGCGGACGGTCTCGACGAATCCGGCCAGTTCGCGGGCCGAGTTGCGGATGTCGCCGCTGCCCCACGACTGCGCGGCGACCCCGTAGTTCAGGGCGAACACGCAGTACCCCTCGCTCCGCAGCAACGGGGAGAGCGTGCCCCAGGTCTCCTGCATGCTCATACCGGTGCCGTGGACGAGGACCACCGGTCGCGGGTGCTGCGCGGAGGGGCGGCAGGACCAGTCGTTGGCGCCGGCGGGTGCCCCGGCAGGAGACGCCACCGGATCGGCGGTCGCGACGGCGGGCTGGAGGCCGACCGCGCCGAACAGGACCGCAGCGGCAGTCACGAGGAGACCCGCCAGACGGCGGCGTCGAAGAACCATTCGGGGTGCTCCTGGAAGAGGGGAGGAACGAGGTGATTCGCTGAGATTGATATCAGACGAAAGGGGCATACCTACCCCAAAGAGAAGGTGAAAATCAGGATGATTCGGCGTGACAGATCGATACCGACAGCGACGAGGCGCACCCGCGCGCCGTGCCCCGGACGAGTACGCGGAACGAGCCTCGCTCAGCCGGTCTCGGCAGCGCGCCGGTACCCACGGATGGCGGGGTAGAGGAACACCGCGATCATCCCGAACGACCAGGCGAGTGTCTGCAGCACCGGCACCAGGGTCGGTCCGCCCAGCGCGAGTGCCCGCATCGCATCGATCGCACACGACATCGGCTGCGCCGCGACGATCGGTTGCAGCCACGTCGGGTACGCCATCACCGGTACGAATCCGGAGTTGAAGAACATCAGCAGCGTGCAACTGATGGAGACCAGTTCGACGAGCGGTGCATCGCCGGCGACCGTCGCCAACGCCGTCACCATCATCGCGAAGCCCATGCCGAAGACGATCGGCAGGAGCACCAGCAGGATGCTCGGCAGGATGCCCTGCGTCAGACGGAACCCGAGCATGAATCCGACCATCAGGATCACCAGGGTCGTGACGAAGACGCGCACGGCCTCCGCCATCATGCGGCCGACGAGACCCGCGGCGCGGTGGATCGGCAGCGTCCAGAACCGTGACAGCAGGCCCGTCTTTCGTTCCGCCCGCAAGCCGACGGCACTGACGATCGAGCCGAACATCGCGCCGATGAGGATGATCATCGGAACCTGCCCGTAGACGGCGGGCTGCCCCGTCGCCGCGGTGACCGTGTTACCGATGACGATCCGGAACATCACGAGCGTCAGAGCCGGGTACAGCAGCGCCTGGATCATCGTGGACGGATCACGGGACCAGCGCATCAGCAACCGCTTGCTCTGGATGAGGCTGTGCGTCCACAACGCCCTGGCGGACGACTCGGGCCACGTCTCGGTCGGCCTCGGGAACGCGAACATGCCGCCCGCGGCCTGCTCCGACATCAGCGTGGCGCCGGGGATCGTGGACTTCGGGGAGTTGCTCATTTGCGCCTCACGCTTGCCCACCAGGCCAGGGGAGCGAAGATCACCATCAGCCCGACACACCACGCGGCCGCGGGGAACAGGGAAGACGCGGTCACTCCGCCCTCCGCCATGTCGCGCATGGCGTAGGAGAACTGGGAGATCGGCTGGTTGCGCACGAACGGGCGGATCCACTCGGGAAACCCGGACTCCGGAACGAAGCCGCTCGACAGCATGCCGAGGATCAGCTGGGGCAGTGCGAGCGCCTGCGCCGTCGCCTCGGGAGACTTCGCCATCGTGCCGATCGCGTCGGCGCCGAGAGACAACGTGAGACTGATCGCGAGCGCCAAGACGCAGAACAGCACGGCCTGAGCCACCCCGGCGCTGAACCGGAATCCGATGACATAGCCGTACACGAGAGCCGCCGTCAGCGTGATCGTGGACCGCACCAGGCCGCTCGTCATGCGCGATATCAGCGGCACCGGACCGGCCACGGGCATCGTTTTCAGGCGTGTGGTCAAGCCGTGCAGCGCCTCGACCGACGCCAACTGTGACGCCGAGATCGCGGTGAAAGCCATCGCCTGCAGCACGATGATCGGCATCAGGAACTGCGCGTAGTCGATGCCCTGCAGCTTCATCACGAACCGCAGCGGCAGGTAGAAGCCGATCGTGAAGATCAGCGGTGCGATGACCGCGACCGCGAGCTCACCGGTCTTCACCATCGACTTGAGCGTGCGCCCGGTCAGCGCGAGCCACTGCTGGAAGCCGTTGGGATCCGGGCGCCGGTGCGAGCCGACCCGCTTCGCCGGCACCGTCAGGGTCGCCCGCTCCGATGCCGCCGAGACCGACAGGCCCTTGGCGGCACTGTTCGCCGGGGTGCTCATCGCTTGGTCTCCGGCGCGGAATGACCCGTCAGAGACAGGAAGACGTCGTCGAGCGACGGGCGGCGCAGCGCGATGTCGGCGAGCTCGATGCCCGCGGCGTCCAGCCGGCGCAGCGCCTCCGACAGCGTCGCGGCGCCGTCGGGTGCCGGGACCGAGACGCGATCGATGCCCTCACCGCCCTCGGCGACCTCGGCACGCACCTCCGGCGGAACGAGATTGCCGAGCGCATGCACGGCCCACGGCAGCTTCTGCGGATCGAGCGGCACCACCTCGCAGTAGCTGCCGCCGGTCCGCGCCTTCAACTGGTCCGCCGTGCCCTCCGCGATCACGGTGCCGCGGTCGATGACGATGATGTTGTCGCTGAGCAGGTCGGCCTCCTCGAGATACTGCGTGGTCAGCAGCACCGTGATGCCCTGTTCCTTCAGCGAGGTGACGAGGGACCAGACGCCCTGACGGCTGCGCGGATCGAGACCGGTCGTCGGCTCGTCCAGGAACACGACCTCGGGGCGGACGACGAGTCCGCACGCGATGTCGATCCGTCGCCGCATACCGCCGGAGTAGTTGCGGACCGCTCGCTTGCCGGCGTCGAGGAGATCGAACTCGGTGAGCAGCGCCTGCGCCCGTTGCTTGGCCGAAGCGCGGTCCAGGCCCATCAGACGGCCGAACAGTTCGATGTTCTCGCGGCCGGACAGGGTCTCGTCGAGTGCAGCGTATTGGCCGGTCATCATGATCGAGCGCCGGACATCGGCGGCATGGGTGACGACGTCGTGCCCCGCGACCACCGCGCGCCCGCTGTCGGGGCGCAGGAGCGTGGACAGCACCTTCACCGTCGTGGTCTTGCCGGCGCCGTTGGGCCCGAGGATCCCCAGGACCGTGCCGCGCTTGGCTTCGAAACTGACACCCTGCAAGGCCTTCACGTCGCCGAAGGATTTGTGGACGTCGTCGACCAGCACAGCTGCGTCCTGGAATATGGGCATCGACACTCCGCTAGTTCACCTGGGTTGGATGGGTGACCGTCTCTCAGGGTCCACTCGTCCATCCGTCGACGTGTATTCCCTCCGCTTCGGGGAAATGTTACCCGGCGACGGCGCCGCATCGGTCCTTTCAGGCGCAGCCGCGGGGCCGCCCGGGTCGCGCGGGGAGCCCGTGCCGGTGTGCGTGCCGACGCCGGATCAATCCCAGATCCCGGTCGTCTCGAGGTGCCGCACCAGGCGCTTTGCGCCGTCGTCGAAGTGGGCTCTCGTCTCCGCGGCGACCGCCGCGTGGTCCCGCGTGAGCAACGCGGAGATCAGACGTGTGTGACTCGCCACCGCGCCGTCGCCCCAGTGCCGATCCGACGAATAGAAGTGCACCGGCGTGTAGCGGGTGGCGCCCAGCAGGAACCACGACAACTTGCGCGCCCCCACCAGCCGGTTGAGGTACCGGTGGAAGCCGAACTCGAGTTCCTCGATCCTGGCCGCGTCCCCGACGTCGACGGCACGCCGCAGCCGGTCGTTGAGCTCAGTCAGTTCCGCGGCGACCTCGTCGTCGACACGCTCGACGGCCCGGATCGCCAGCTCCTCGGCGATCTGCCCCTGCAGCCAGAAGATGTCGTTCACGTCGTCCCGGCTCAGGGGTGCGACGACATACCCGCGGTGGGGGACCAGTTCGACGAGTCCCTCGCCGCGCAGCGTCAGCAGCGCCTCCCGGACCGGTGTGACACTGACGCCCAGGTCCGCCGCCGTCTCGTCCAACCGGATGAACTCGCCCGGTCGCACCCCGCCCGACATGATCAGGTTCCGGACGTGCACGGCGACGTCGTCGGACAGTTGGGGGCGTCGGCCCAGCGAGCGGGCCGATGCAGAACGAGAGGCGGCGGACGGGGCCATCGAGTACTCCTTCGCGGGACACGCACGTGCCCGCCGTCGTCTGCATCCGCGACCGGCAGTGGCGTGTCCGAGACCGGACCCGCTGGTGTGATGCGTGTAACAACCAGATCCGGACGAATATATCGGGTGGCTCGCGCGGAGATCTGCGCGCCGAGGTCGGTCGCCACCCGTGAGCCCGGCGGGCGTCAGGCGGGCGTGACCCAGACCGTGATGTCCGCGTGGACCACCTCGGCGCCCGCACGGTCGGTGATCGAGACGGGGATCGTCAGTTCCGTCCCCGCGGTGATCGCACCGAAGTCGGGGACGGCGTCGAGGGTCGCGCTCGCGCGCAGGCGTGTTTCGGCCTTCGCCAGGTAACGCACGTTCATCGCCTTGGGAATCCAGCGGTGCGTCGAGGGGACCGTCGCCTCGGCGAGCATGCCCATCGCGATCTCGGCGAGATTGCACGCGGCGATCGCGTGGAAGGTCCCGAGGTGGTTGTGCACGCCCCACCACTTGGGGGCCGAGACGTCGCACCGCCCGGGCTCCATGCGCTCGACGGTCGGCAGCACCGTCGCGAAGAAGGGGACGCGCAGGCACATGCCGGCGGAGAACAGTGCGCGGCCGAATCTGTTGGCGGGCAACTTCTGCCAGCTTCGGTAGGCGGCGGTCGCGGGCATAGTCATCCCAGCGACCTTACTCTTCGGTAAGTTCTACGTCGCGGAAGTGCGGTGCGCACGCCCGCTGACCTCGAACGTTCCCGGGGGTGCGATTTGAACTCTCGGGTCGGCTACGGCATACTGATCGGGTTGCCTTGACTGGGACGCGATCCGTTGCGACCCGAGTCGGGCTGGATGAAAGTCGAGTATCGGGCCGAAATGCCTGGTCGCGACGATGCAAGACGGAAGCAGTACCCAACGTTTGCGCCCCCTCGTGGGCGCATCCGGTGCGGTTCTCGTGGCTCCTGGGAAGGGATTTCCGGGGCCGGGGAATGAGCGGCCAGGCGACACGCCCGACCGCGTGGACCGGAGAACCATGACAGATGAACAGCGGCAGCGGATCGAGTGATGTCTCGGTCGCCAGTGTTGTTCGTGTCGTGTTTCAGCTCGGGGCTGTGCAGACGAGGTAGTCCCCGGCTCGTTCGGGTTCTACGAAACGCGGCAAGAAAAGGACACTAAGCGTGGCGGGACAGAAGATCCGCATCAGGCTCAAGGCCTATGACCATGAGGCGATCGACGCGTCAGCGCGCAAGATCGTCGAGACGGTGACCCGGACCGGGGCCCGCGTGGTCGGCCCGGTGCCGTTGCCCACCGAGAAGAACGTGTACTGCGTCATCCGCTCGCCGCACAAGTACAAGGACTCGCGCGAGCACTTCGAGATGCGTACTCACAAGCGGCTGATCGACATCCTCGACCCGACGCCGAAGACGGTCGACGCGCTCATGCGCATCGACCTTCCGGCAAGCGTCGACGTGAACATCCAGTGAGCTTGGGAAGACGCAGCGGAGATATCAAATGACTAATCAGATCAAGGGAATCCTGGGCACCAAGCTCGGCATGACCCAGGTCTTCGACGAGAACAACCGGGTCGTCCCGGTCACCGTCGTCAAGGCAGGGCCGAACGTCGTCACCCAGATCCGTACCGAAGAGCGTGACGGCTACAGCGCCGTGCAGCTGGCGTTCGGCGCCATCGACCCGCGCAAGGTGAACAAGCCCACCTCGGGCCAGTTCGCCAAGGCCGGCGTCACCCCGCGTCGCCACGTCGTCGAGCTTCGCGTCGCCGATGCCTCCGCTTACGAGGTCGGCCAGGAGCTCACCGCCGAGGTCTTCGAGGACGGCGCATACGTCGACGTCACCGGCACCAGCAAGGGCAAGGGCTTCGCCGGCACCATGAAGCGTCACGGCTTCGCCGGTCAGGGCGCCTCCCACGGTGCGCAGGCTGTCCACCGTCGCCCGGGTTCCATCGGTGGCTGCGCCACCCCCGGCCGCGTGTTCAAGGGCATGCGCATGTCGGGCCGCATGGGCTCCGACCGCATCACGACGCAGAACCTCTCGGTCCACAAGGTGGACGCCGAGAACGGTCTGCTGCTGATCAAGGGTGCGATCCCCGGCCGCAAGGGTGGCCTCGTGATCGTCAAGACCGCAGTGAAGGGTGGTGCTTCGGCATGACCGAGACCGCAACCAAGCTGACCCTCGACGTCAAGGCTGCCGGTGGCAACACCAACGGCACCGTCGATCTCCCCGCCGAGATCTTCGACGCGACCGCGAACATCGCTCTGATGCACCAGGTCGTCGTCGCGCAGCTCGCTGCGGCACGTCAGGGCACGCACTCCACCAAGACCCGCGGCGAGGTCCGCGGCGGTGGCAAGAAGCCGTACCGCCAGAAGGGCACCGGCCGCGCACGTCAGGGCTCGACCCGTGCGCCGCAGTTCGCCGGCGGTGGCACCGTCCACGGCCCGCAGCCGCGTGACTACTCGCAGCGCACCCCCAAGAAGATGAAGGCTGCCGCCCTGCGTGGCGCCCTCTCCGACCGGGCCCGCAACGAGCGCATCCACGTCATCACCGAGCTGGTCGCCGGGCAGGTCCCGTCCACCAAGACGGCGAAGTCGTTCCTGGGCGAGCTGTCCGACCGCAAGAAGTTCCTGCTGGTCGTCGGCCGCGAGGACATCGCAGCGTGGAAGAGCGTCCAGAACCTGGAAGGCGTGCACCCCATTGCACCCGACCAGCTCAACACCTACGACGTGCTCAACAGCGATGACGTCGTGTTCAGCCTCGAGGCTCTGAACACCTTCATCGCGGGCCCGGCCAAGAATGAGGAGGAGAGCAAGTGAGCACCATCGCCGACCCTCGCGACATCTTGCTGGCTCCGGTCATCTCGGAGAAGTCCTACGGTCTGATCGAGGAAGGCACCTACACCTTCCTGGTGCACCCGGACTCGAACAAGACGCAGATCAAGATCGCCGTGGAGAAGATCTTCGGTGTGACCGTGACCAGCGTCAACACCGCCAACCGTCAGGGCAAGCGCAAGCGGACCCGCTTCGGTTACGGCAAGCGCAAGGACACCAAGCGCGCGCTCGTGACCCTCTCGGCCGACAGCAAGCCCATCGAGATCTTCGGAGGCCCGGTCGCGTAAGCGTCTGGGACTTGACGAGATATAGAGGACGAGAAGACTCATGGCAATCCGTAAGTACAAGCCGACTACCCCGGGCCGCCGCGGCTCGAGCGTCTCGGACTTCGCCGAGATCACTCGGTCGACGCCCGAGAAGTCGCTGGTTCGCCCGCTGCACGGTCGCGGTGGTCGTAACGCCCACGGTCGCATCACCACCCGTCACAAGGGTGGCGGTCACAAGCGCGCCTACCGGTTGATCGACTTCCGTCGCAACGACAAGGACGGCGTGCCGGCCAAGGTCGCTCACATCGAGTACGACCCCAACCGCACCGCTCGCATCGCGCTGCTGCACTACGCGGACGGCGAGAAGCGCTACATCATCGCCCCCAAGGGCCTGGTGCAGGGCGCCCCGATCGAGTCCGGCGCAGGCGCCGACATCAAGCCGGGTAACAACCTGCCGCTGCGCAACATCCCCACCGGTACCACCATCCACGCGGTGGAGCTGCGTCCGGGCGGCGGCGCCAAGATGGCCCGCTCCGCCGGTGCCAGCATCCAGCTGCTGGGCAAGGAAGGCACCTACGCCACGCTGCGTATGCCGTCCGGTGAGATCCGTCGCGTCGACGTGCGCTGCCGCGCCACCGTCGGCGAGGTCGGCAACGCCGAGCAGTCGAACATCAACTGGGGCAAGGCCGGCCGCATGCGCTGGAAGGGCGTCCGCCCGACCGTCCGTGGTGTGGTCATGAACCCCGTCGACCACCCGCACGGTGGTGGTGAGGGCAAGACCTCCGGTGGTCGCCACCCGGTCAGCCCCTGGGGCAAGCCCGAGGGCCGCACCCGCAAGAACAAGGCGAGCGACAAGCTCATCGTCCGTCGTCGCCGTACCGGCAAGAAGCGCTAGTCAAGGAGGGAGTGAAGGATGCCACGCAGCCTGAAGAAGGGCCCGTTCGTCGATGACCACCTCCTTGCGAAGGTGGACGTGCAGAACGAGAAGGGCACCAAGCAGGTCATCAAGACCTGGAGCCGTCGTTCCACGATCATTCCGGACTTCATCGGTCACACGTTTGCCGTCCACGACGGACGCAAGCACGTTCCGGTGTTCGTTTCGGATTCGATGGTTGGCCACAAGCTCGGAGAGTTTGCACCGACCAGGACGTTCAAGGGCCACATCAAGGACGACCGGAAGAGCAAGCGTCGATGAGTACTGAAACCCAGAACCCCACCGCGAAGGCGGTCGCGCGCCACGTGCGCGTGACGCCGATGAAGGCGCGCCGCGTCGTGGACATCGTCCGCGGCAAGTCGGTCGACGAGGCTCTCGCGATCCTCAAGTTCGCACCGCAGGCCGCGGCCGAGCCGGTCGCCAAGGTGATCGCCAGCGCCGCTGCCAACGCGCAGAACAACCTGAACCTGGATCCCGCCACCCTCGTCGTCGCGACGGCGTTCGTGGACGAGGGTGCGACCCTCAAGCGGTTCCAGCCGCGCGCACAGGGCCGGGCCTTCCGGATCCGCAAGCGTTCGAGCCACATCACGGTCATCGTGGAAAGTGTGGCCAGCCGGGGTTCCGCCTCGGGTCGTAACCGCCGGAAGGGAAGTGGTCAGTAGTGGGCCAGAAGATCAACCCGCACGGCTTCCGTCTCGGCATCACGACCGACTGGAAGTCGCGCTGGTACGCAGACAAGCAGTACGCGGAGTACGTCAAGGAAGACGTCGCGATCCGTAAGCTCCTCGCCACCGGCATGGAGCGCGCGGGCATCGCGAAGGTCGAGATCGAGCGCACCCGTGACCGTGTGCGTGTGGACATCCACACCGCGCGTCCGGGCATCGTCATCGGTCGCCGTGGCGCCGAGGCCGATCGCATCCGCGCCGAGCTCGAGAAGCTGACCGGCAAGCAGGTCCAGCTGAACATCCTCGAGGTCAAGAACGCCGAGGCCGAGGCCCAGCTGGTGGCACAGGGTGTCGCCGAGCAGCTCTCGAACCGCGTCGCGTTCCGTCGCGCCATGCGCAAGGCCATCCAGTCGGCCATGCGTCAGCCGAACGTCAAGGGCATCCGCGTGCAGTGCTCGGGCCGCCTCGGCGGCGCCGAGATGAGCCGCTCGGAGTTCTACCGTGAGGGTCGTGTCCCGCTGCACACGCTGCGTGCCGACATCGACTACGGCCTGTACGAGGCCAAGACCACCTTCGGTCGCATCGGCGTGAAGGTCTGGATCTACAAGGGCGACATCGTCGGCGGCAAGCGTGAGCTGGCTGCTGCTGCGCCGGCCGAGCGCCCGCGTCGCGAGCGTCCGAGCCGTCCGCGTCGCTCCGGTGCTGCCGGCACCACGGCGACCAGCACCGAGGCCGGTCGCGCTGCGACCGCAACCGCCGATGCTCCCGCTTCTACCGAGCAGAAGGAGGGCTGACGCATGTTGATCCCGCGCCGGGTCAAGCACCGCAAGCAGCACCACCCGAGCCGTTCGGGTGCCGCCAAGGGCGGTACCCAGGTGGCCTTCGGTGAGTACGGCATCCAGGCTCTCGAGCCGGCCTACATCACCAACCGGCAGATCGAGTCCGCTCGTATCGCCATGACTCGCCACATCAAGCGTGGCGGCAAGATCTGGATCAACATCTTCCCGGATCGCCCGCTCACGAAGAAGCCTGCCGAGACCCGCATGGGTTCCGGTAAGGGTTCGCCGGAGTGGTGGGTCGCGAACATCAAGCCCGGACGGGTCATGTTCGAGATGAGCTACCCGAACGAGGAGATCGCCCGCGAGGCTCTGCGTCGCGCGATGCACAAGCTCCCGTGCAAGTGCCGGATCGTGACGAGGGAGGAGCAGTTCTGATGGCGACCACCAGCCCTGCTGCAGAGCTCCGCGAGCTGACCGACGACGAGTTGGTCACCAAGCTCCGCGAGTCGAAGGAAGAACTGTTCAACCTTCGTTTCCAGATGGCCACCGGTCAGCTGGACAACAACCGCCGGCTGCGCACGGTCCGTCACGAGATTGCGCGCATCTACACCGTCCTGCGCGAGCGCGAGCTCGGCCTGGCCTCCGGTCCGGACGCAGGTGACGCGGCATGAGTGAGGATAAGGCAGTGAGCACCAACAGCACCGAAGAGCGCGGCAGCCGCAAGGTCCGCATCGGCTACGTGGTCTCGGACAAGATGGAGAAGACCATCGTGGTCGAGCTGGAGGACCGGGTGAAGCACCCGCTCTACGGCAAGATCATCCGACGCACCTCGAAGGTCAAGGCGCACGACGAGAACGGCGTCGCCGGCATCGGCGACCGCGTCCAGCTCATGGAGACCCGACCGCTGTCGGCGACCAAGCGCTGGCGTCTGGTCGAGGTCCTCGAGAAGGCCAAGTAAGAGCCGAAGAGTGTATCCAGTACGATGGTGGGGTTGCCCTGTGAAAGCAGTGGCAGCCCCACCATCGGCGGGTACGGACCGCGCGCGTCGGGTCGGAAATCTGCCGCGCACGATTTGGCGATTCGCACGCGAGTCGCCGGGTCGAAACAAGCCAGGTCAAGGAGAAGTTAGTGATTCAGCAGGAGTCGCGACTGCGCGTCGCCGACAACACGGGTGCCAAGGAGATTCTCTGCATCCGCGTTCTCGGTGGCTCGTCTCGTCGCTACGCCGGGATCGGCGACATCATCGTCGCCACCGTCAAGGACGCAACCCCGGGTGGAAACGTGAAGAAGGGCGAGGTCGTCAAGGCTGTCGTCGTCCGCACCACCAAGGAGCGTCGTCGTCCGGACGGCTCGTACATCAAGTTCGACGAGAACGCTGCCGTCATCATCAAGGCGGACAACGATCCGCGCGGCACCCGTATCTTCGGACCCGTCGGTCGTGAGCTGCGCGAGAAGCGCTTCATGAAGATCGTCTCGCTCGCCCCGGAGGTGCTGTGATGAAGGTGCACAAGGGTGACACCGTGCTGGTCGTCTCCGGCAAGGACAAGGGCGCGAAGGGCAAGGTCATCCAGGCCTACCCCGCGACCGACAAGGTCCTCGTCGAGGGCGTGAACCGCATCAAGAAGCACACCGCGGTTTCTGCGAACGAGCGTGGCGCCTCCTCCGGCGGCATCGTGACGCAGGAAGCTCCGATCCACGTCTCGAACGTCATGGTCGTCGACTCGGACGGAAACCCGACTCGCGTCGGCTACCGCACCGACGAGGAGACCGGCAAGCGCGTTCGCATTTCCCGGAAGAACGGGAAGGACATCTGACATGACCTCCACTGAGAACAAGATCCAGCCGCGTCTGAAGACCCGCTACCGCGCGGAGATCCGTGACGCGCTGAACGCCGAGTTCGACTACGCGAACGTCATGCAGATCCCGGGCGTCGTCAAGGTCGTCGTCAACATGGGTGTCGGTGACGCTGCCCGCGACGCGAAGCTGATCAACGGCGCGGTTGCCGATCTGGCTCTGATCACCGGTCAGAAGCCCGAGATCCGCAAGGCCCGCAAGTCCATCGCGCAGTTCAAGCTGCGTGAGGGCATGCCGATCGGTGCGCGCGTCACGCTGCGCGGCGACCGCATGTGGGAGTTCCTGGACCGTCTGGTGTCCATCGCGCTGCCCCGTATCCGCGACTTCCGTGGCCTGTCGGGTAACCAGTTCGACGGCAACGGCAACTACACGTTCGGCCTCAACGAGCAGTCGATGTTCCACGAGATCGACGTGGACAAGATCGATCGTCCGCGCGGTATGGACATCACCGTCGTGACCACCGCCACCAACAACGAAGAAGGCCGTGCGCTGCTCAAGCACCTCGGCTTCCCGTTCAAGGAGAACTGAGCCCATGGCTAAGAAGGCACTGGTCAACAAGGCCAACAAGAAGCCGAAGTTCGCGGTGCGCGCGTACACCCGTTGCCAGAAGTGCGGCCGTCCGCACTCGGTGTTCCGCAAGTTCGGTCTGTGCCGTATCTGCGTTCGCGAGATGGCACACGCCGGCGAGCTGCCGGGCGTTCACAAGAGCTCCTGGTAAGCCGAACAACAGACTTCCGTTCCACGTCCGTGGAATGGTGAAGGTAAGAACCACTTCGTTGTAGGCCCACGATCGGGCCGACCCCGCTCCCTCCGACACGTCGGGGGAGCGGGGTCGGTACCGGTGTTGCATGGGAACCCCAACGAGAAAGGTGCACAGGTCAACTCATGACCATGACTGATCCGATCGCAGACTTCTTGACGCGTCTGCGTAATGCCAACTCGGCGTACCACGACGAGGTGAAGCTGCCGCACTCGAAGATCAAGGCGAACATCGCCGAGATCCTCAAGCGTGAGGGCTACATCGCGGACTACCGCACCGAGGATGCCGAGGTCGGCAAGACGCTGATCGTCGACCTCAAGTACGGCCCCAGCCGCGAGCGCAGCCTCGCCGGCGTCCGCCGTGTTTCCAAGCCCGGTCTGCGCGTCTACGCGAAGTCCACCAACCTGCCCAAGGTCCTGGGCGGCCTCGGCGTGGCGATCATCTCCACGTCTTCCGGTCTGCTCACCGATCGTCAGGCGGCCAATCAGGGAGTGGGCGGGGAAGTCCTCGCCTACGTCTGGTAAGGGAGGCCACCAGAATGTCGCGTATTGGAAAGATTCCGGTCGCCGTCCCCGCGGGCGTCGACGTGACCATCACCGGACAGGACGTCGCGGTCAAGGGCCCCAAGGGCTCGCTGTCGCTGACCGTCTCCGAGCCGATCTCGGTCGTCAAGGGTGAGGACGGTGCCCTGCAGGTCACCCGTCCCGACGACGAGCGTCGCAGCCGCGCGCTGCACGGTCTGTCGCGCACCCTCGTGCAGAACATGATCGTCGGTGTGACCGCTGGTTACACCACCAAGATGGAGATCCACGGCGTTGGCTACCGTGTGGCGCTGAAGGGCCAGGACCTCGAGTTCGCCCTCGGCTACAGCCACCCGGTCCCGATCGAGGCTCCGGAGGGCATCACCTTCGCTGTCGAGTCGCCGACCAAGTTCTCGATCTCCGGCATCGACAAGCAGAAGGTCGGCCAGATCGCGGCCAACATCCGCCGCCTGCGCAAGTCCGACCCGTACAAGGGCAAGGGCATCCGCTACGAGGGTGAGCAGGTCCGTCGCAAGGTCGGAAAGACGGGTAAGTGATATGAGCCAGACTGCAAATCAGAAGGCCAAGCGTATTCCGCTGGGCAAGGACGCGTCCACGACGCGTCGTCTGTCGAAGGCGCGTCGTCACTTCCGTCTCCGCAAGAAGGTCTCCGGCACCCCGGAGCGTCCCCGTCTCGTGGTGAACCGCTCCGCGCGGCACATCCACGTGCAGCTGGTGGACGATCTGGCCGGCAAGACCCTCGCCGCTGCGTCGACCATCGAGGCCGACGTGCGTGCGCTGGAGGGCGACAAGAGCGCCCGTGGTGCCAAGGTCGGTCAGCTGATCGCCGAGCGTGCCAAGGCAGCCGGCGTGGAGGCCGTGGTCTTCGACCGCGGTGGCCACACCTACAGCGGCCGCATCGCGGCCCTGGCGGATGCCGCTCGCGAAGGCGGGTTGAAGTTCTGATGACCAACATTACTAACGGAAGGAATGCCTGATGCCGGGACGTCAAAGGCGTGACGGCGGAAGCGGACCCGCCGGACAGGGTGGCCCCCAGGGCGACAACCGCGGTGGTCGCGATCGTCGCGACAACCGTCGTGACAACGCTGCGGAGAAGTCGAACCACATCGAGCGCGTCGTCTCCATCAACCGCGTGTCGAAGGTCGTCAAGGGCGGTCGTCGCTTCAGCTTCACCGCTCTCGTGATCGTGGGCGACGGCAACGGACTCGTCGGCGTCGGCTACGGCAAGGCCAAGGAAGTTCCCGCGGCCATCCAGAAGGGCGTCGAGGAGGCTCGCAAGAGCTTCTTCCGTGTGCCGCTCATCGGCAGCACCATCACCCACCCGGTTCAGGGCGAGGCGGCGGCCGGTGTCGTCATGCTGCGTCCGGCCAGCCCGGGTACCGGTGTGATCGCCGGTGGCGCGGTGCGTGCCGTGCTGGAGTGCGCGGGTGTCTCCGACATCCTGGCCAAGTCGCTCGGTAGCGACAACGCCATCAACGTTGTGCACGCGACCGTTGCCGCCCTCAAGGGCCTGCAGCGTCCGGAAGAGGTTGCAGCCCGTCGTGGCCTGCCCCTCGAGGACGTGGCCCCCGCCGGCATGCTGCGCGCTCGTGCACAGGCTGGGAGCGTGAAGTAATGGCACAGCTCAAGGTCACCCAGGTCAAGAGCACCATCGGCACCAAGCAGAACCAGCGGGACAGCCTGCGCACCCTCGGACTGAAGGGCATCCGTCAGTCCGTCGTCCGTGAGGACAACGCGCAGAACCGTGGTCTGATCAACGTGGTGCGCCACCTCGTCACGGTTGAGGAGGTCTAACCATGACCATCAAGTTGCACCACCTGCGCCCCGCGCCCGGCGCCAAGACCGACAAGACTCGCGTCGGTCGCGGTGAGGGCTCGAAGGGTAAGACCGCTGGTCGCGGCACCAAGGGCACCAAGGCACGTAAGAACGTGTCGGCCGCCTTCGAGGGTGGACAGATGCCGCTGCACATGCGTCTGCCCAAGCTCAAGGGCTTCAAGAACGCGTTCCGCACCGAGTACCAGGTCGTCAACGTCGGCGATATCGCTCGTCTGTTCCCCGAGGGTGGACAGATCGGCGTTGCCGAGCTCGTTGCCGCGGGCGCGGTTCGCAAGAACCAGCTCGTGAAGGTTCTCGGCGAGGGCGAGCTCACGGTGGCCGTCCAGGTCACCGCGGACAAGTTCTCGGGCGCTGCGAAGGAGAAGATCGCCGCTGCCGGTGGTACCACCACCGAGCTGTGATCTCTCTCAGCTAGCTGTCGAATGGCCGCAACTCCTCCCGGACGGGGCGAGTTGCGGCCATTCGTCTCTCCAGGGTGTGCCGGCGGGCATACTGGAGAGGGCCAGCCCGTGCAACCGGGCTGTGTTTTCATGTGTCACTGTTAGAGTTCTAGAGTTCTTCAATTCACGGGGCGGGTCATTCAGATCGGCTCTCCGTATGTCGTGCGCCAGGAGGATCTTTGCTTTCCGCCTTTGTCTCGGCCCTCAGGACGCCTGACCTGAGGCGGAAGATCCTCTTCACGCTGGGTCTGGTCGCTCTGTACAGGCTGGGCGCGACGCTGCCGTCTCCCGGTGTCGACTACGGCAACGTCCGTGCGTGTATCGACCAGGTGTCCGGCGGCGAGTCGGCCGGCATCTACTCGCTGATCAATCTGTTCTCCGGCGGTGCGCTGTTGCAGCTGTCGGTGTTCGCGATCGGCATCATGCCGTACATCACGGCGAGCATCATCATCCAGTTGCTGACCGTCGTCATCCCGAAGTTCGAGGATCTCCGCAAGGAGGGCCAGTCGGGCCAGGCGAAGATGACGCAGTACACGCGCTATCTGTCGGTCGCGCTGGCGATCCTGCAGTCGACGGGCATCGTGGCCCTCGCGGCGCGTGGGCAGCTGCTGCAGGGCTGTACGGAGCCGATCCTCGCCGACGACAGCGTCTTCGGCCTGATCATCATCGTGCTGGTCATGACGGCCGGTGCGGCGTTGGTGATGTGGTTCGGTGAGCTGATCACCGAGCGCGGCGTCGGCAACGGCATGTCGCTGCTGATCTTCGCCGGTATTGCGTCGCGCATCCCGTCCGAGGGCTCGGCGATCCTCAACAGCCGCGGCGGACTGATCTTCGCGCTGGTCTGTGTCGCGGCGCTCGCGATCATCGCCGGTGTCGTCTTCGTCGAGCAGGGCCAGCGGCGTATCCCGGTGCAGTACGCCAAGCGGATGGTCGGCCGGAAGATGTACGGCGGCTCGTCCACGTACCTGCCGCTCAAGGTCAACCAGGCCGGTGTCATCCCGGTGATCTTCGCGTCGTCGCTGCTGTACCTGCCGAACCTGATCGTCCAGCTCACCGGGGCGAACACCAGCCCGGATCCGAGCTGGTGGCAGAAGTGGATCAACGAGTACCTGGTGAACCCGGCCAACCCGGTCTACATCCTGATCTACTTCGGAATGATCGTCTTCTTCACCTACTTCTATGTCGCGATCACCTTCAATCCGGAGGAGCGCGCGGACGAGATGAAGAAGTTCGGCGGATTCATCCCGGGCATCCGTCCCGGACGGCCGACCGCCGATTACCTGAACTACGTGCTGAGCCGTATCACTCTGCCGGGCGCGATCTACCTCGGCACCATCGCGGTGCTGCCTAATCTCTTCCTCGAGATCGGCAACTCGGGTGGCGCGACCAACCTGCCGTTCGGCGGCACCGCGGTGCTGATTATGGTCAGTGTGGGCCTCGATACGGTTAAGCAGATCGAGAGCCAGCTCATGCAGCGAAACTATGAAGGGTTCCTCAAGTGAGACTTGTCCTCCTTGGTCCTCCCGGTGCCGGTAAGGGCACCCAGGCCGCGATCCTGTCCGAGAAGCTGGGCGTCCCCCACATCTCCACCGGAGATCTGTTCCGCGCGAACATCGGGCAGTCGACCCCGCTCGGACTCGAGGCCAAGAAGTATCTCGACGCGGGCGATCTGGTCCCGAGCGAGATCACGAACAACATGGTGAAGGCGCGCGTCGCCGAGCCGGACGCGGTCAACGGCTTCCTGCTCGACGGCTTCCCGCGCACGGTCGACCAGGCGAAGGCGCTGGAGGGCATCCTCGAGGGTCTGGGCGCCAAGCTCGACGGCGTGCTCGCGTTCGACGTCGACGACGACGTCGTCGTCGAGCGGATGCTGGCCCGCGGTCGCGCCGACGACACCGAGGACGTCATCCGTAACCGCATGCGCGTCTACCGCGAGGAGACGGCGCCGCTGCTCGACTACTACGCCGGCCAGATCGTCACCGTCGACGCCGTCGGCGCTGTCGAAGAGGTCAACGCCCGCGCTCTCTCCGCGCTGGGGAAGTAATGGCATTCGGCCGCAAGCGCAAGGTCGTTCCGTTCCGCACGGCGGGTGAGCTCGACGCCATGGCGGCGGCGGGTGCGATCGTCGGGGCCGCCCTCGTGGCGGTGCGAGACGCGGCCAAGCCCGGGGTCAGCACGCTGGAACTGGACCAGGTCGCCGAAGCGGTCATCCGCGACGCCGGCGCGGTGCCGTCGTTCCTCGGGTACCACGGGTTCACCGGATCCATCTGCGCGTCGGTCAACGACCGCGTCGTGCACGGCATCCCGTCCGCGGACGAGCTCCTCGTCGAGGGCGATCTGGTGTCGATCGACTGCGGGGCCATCCTGGACGGGTGGCACGGCGACTCTGCGTGGACGTTCGGTGTCGGTGAGCTGAGCGAGGCCGACGCCCAGCTGAGCGAGGCGACGCGTCTGTCGATGGAGGCCGGCATCGTCGCGATGGTGGAGGGCAACCGGCTGACGGACGTCTCCCACGCGATCGAGCTCGGGACGCATGCCGCCGAGTCGGCGCACGGTCGTTCCTACGGGATCGTCGACGGCTACGGCGGTCACGCGATCGGGCGCGAGATGCACATGGATCCGTTCCTTCCGAACGAGGGCGCTCCCGGCAAGGGCCCGCACCTGGTGATCGGGTCGGTCCTGGCGATCGAGCCGATGCTCACGCTCGGGACGTACGAGACCGAGGTTCTCGACGACGACTGGACGGTGGTGACCACCGACGGCAGTCGTGCCGCGCACTGGGAGCACACGGTCGCCGTCACCGAGGACGGTCCGCGGATCCTCACGTTGCGCCCCGGCGACAACTGAGATCGAGCGACGCCGAGCGGGCAGTGAATTGTCACTGCCCGCTCGGCGTTTGTGTGCTCGGTGTGTGTCAGCCTTCCAGCAGCACGGTGACCGGACCGTCGTTGACGAGGCTCACCTGCATGTGCTCGCCGAACCGGCCGACCTCGACGGTGGCGCCCAGGTCCCGCAGCGCGGCGCCGAACGCGTCGACGAGTGGTTCGGCGGCGGCGCGGGGCGCGGCGGGGGACCACGACGGCCGGCGGCTCTTGCGGGTGTCGGCCATGAGGGTGAACTGGCTGACGACGAGGACCGGGGCGTCGACATCGGAGGCGGACTTCTCGTCGTCGAGGATTCGCAGCCGCCACACGCGCCGGGCGAGGTTCGATGCGGCGATGGGGTCGTCGTCGTGCCCGACGCCGAGGAGCACGAGCAGTCCCTGCCCGCCGGTGGGTGGCGCGATCCGGGCGACCTCCTCGCCGTCGACGCTGACGGCTGCCGATGTGACCCGCTGGACGAGCGCGCGCATGTGGATCTTCTTCCTTCGGGTGGGGGGAGCTGGGACGACTCGAGGCCGCATTTGGCCTGGTTGGGAATTGCCGGTAAGATAGAACAACGGTGCGCCCTGCGTATCGGTTGTCTGCGTGTCCGACCTCGTGTCGGGGTGTCGTTTTCGGCCGTCAGGACCACCGCTGTAGCGGATACCGGTGACGGTAGCCGATGCACCCATACGCCACTCAACGGATCGCGGAGGACATGGCTAAGAAGGACGGGGCCATCGAGGTCGAGGGACGAGTTGTCGAGCCGCTGCCCAATGCGATGTTCCGCATTGAGCTGGAGAACGGCCACAAGGTCCTCGCACACATCAGCGGCAAGATGCGTCAGCACTACATTCGCATTCTTCCCGAGGACCGCGTGGTCGTGGAGCTGTCGCCCTACGACCTGTCGCGTGGGCGCATCGTTTACCGCTACAAGTAATAGCTTCCCCGGCCACACCCGGCCGGGGAGAACTATGTCTGCCCTCGGGTGGACAGACAACAGGAGATCAGACGCACGTGAAGGTTCAGCCTAGCGTCAAGAAGATCTGCGAGAAGTGCAAGGTGATTCGCCGTAACGGGCGCGTCATGGTGATCTGCGACAACCTGCGCCACAAGCAGCGTCAGGGCTAAGTCCCGCAGTTTCACGGACTCTTCGAGATCGGCTTGGCAACAAGCGCAAAGAAGACCTCTCAGCACCAACCGCGACCCCGGGCCCAGCGGGAAACCAAGGGCAGGTAGCGGTCTACCCCCGGCACGGAGGCCGGGGCCCCACTGCGAGTGTGAACCGCAGAGTTTTTCAGACGCAGGGGACGGACTGGGAGCAGACCTCCGCACACCGATAGGAAATGCCACATGGCACGTCTCGCAGGTGTTGATCTTCCTCGCGAAAAGCGCATGGAGATCGCACTGACCTACATCTACGGCATCGGCCGTACCACCTCCAAGGAGATCCTCGCTGCGACCGGCGTCAGCCCGGACCTGCGCAGCAAGGACCTGTCCGACGAGGACCTCGCCAAGCTCCGCGAGTACATCGAGGAGTCGGTGAAGGTCGAGGGTGACCTGCGCCGCGAGGTGCAGGCGGACATCCGCCGCAAGATCGAGATCGGCTGCTACCAGGGCCTGCGCCACCGCCGTGGTCTGCCCGTGCGTGGACAGCGCACCAAGACCAACGCTCGCACCCGTAAGGGTCCGAAGCGCACCGTCGCAGGAAAGAAGAAGTAATGCCTCCCAAGTCACGTAGCACCGGTCCGAAGAAGACCCAGAAGGCGCGTCGCAGGGACAAGAAGAACGTCCCGCACGGTGCCGCTCACATCAAGAGCACCTTCAACAACACGATCGTGTCGATCACCGACCCGGCCGGCAACGTCATCTCCTGGGCGTCGTCGGGCCACGTGGGCTTCAAGGGCTCGCGCAAGTCGACGCCGTTCGCTGCTCAGCTCGCCGCTGAGAACGCTGCCCGCAAGGCGCAGGAGCACGGCGTCAAGAAGGTCGACGTCTTCGTGAAGGGCCCGGGCTCGGGCCGCGAGACCGCGATCCGCTCGCTGCAGGCTGCAGGCCTCGAGGTCGGCACCATCTCCGATGTCACCCCCCAGCCGCACAACGGCTGCCGTCCGCCCAAGCGGCGTCGGGTTTAAGTAGCGGGAAGGATAGGTAAAAGAACATGGCACGTTATACCGGACCCATCACCCGCAAGTCGCGTCGTCTGCGCGTCGACCTCGTCGGAGGCGACCAGGCATTCGAGCGGCGTCCTTACCCGCCGGGCCAGCACGGCCGCGCGCGCATCAAGGAGAGCGAGTACCTGCTCCAGCTGCAGGAGAAGCAGAAGGCTCGCTTCACCTACGGCGTCATGGAGAAGCAGTTCCGTCGCTACTACCAGGAGGCGGTCAACCGCCCCGGTAAGACCGGCGAGAACCTGCTCCAGATCCTGGAGTCGCGTCTCGACAACGTCGTGTACCGCGCCGGCCTCGCTCGCACCCGCCGTCAGGCGCGTCAGCTGGTCACGCACGGCCACCTTCTCGTGAACAACAAGAAGGTCGACATCCCCAGCTACCGCGTCTCGCAGTACGACATCATCGATGTCCGCGAGAAGTCGCTGGCGACCCTGCCGTTCCAGATCGCCCGCGAGACCCAGGGCGATCGCCCGATCCCGGGCTGGCTGCAGGTCGTCGGTGGACGCCTCCGCATCCTGGTGCACCAGCTCCCCGAGCGTGCGCAGATCGAGGTTCCGCTGCAGGAACAGCTGATCGTCGAGTACTACTCGAAGTAAGGCGTGATGCCTGGGAGCGGTCGGTATCGGCCGCTCCCAGGTCCCAAGCCTTTCCCATCGTGGGCGTCATATGGCGGACGCCCGTACAGGAGGAAATCCAATGCTCATTTCTCAGCGACCCACGCTGACCGAAGAGGTCATCGCTGAAAACCGCTCGAAGTTCGTCATCGAGCCCCTCGAGCCAGGCTTCGGGTACACCCTCGGCAATTCGCTGCGCCGCACCCTGCTGTCGTCGATCCCCGGCGCTGCTGTCACCAGCATCCGCATCGACGGCGTCCTGCACGAGTTCACCACGGTTCCGGGCGTGAAGGAGGATGTCACCGACATCATCCTGAACCTCAAGGGCCTCGTCGTGAGCTCCGAAGAGGACGAGCCGGTCACCATGTACGTCCGCAAGCAGGGCCCCGGGGTCGTGACTGCGGGTGACATCGTTCCGCCGGCAGGCGTCACGGTCAACAACCCGGATCTGCACATCGCCACCCTGAACGACAAGGGCAAGCTGGAGATCGAGCTCGTCGTCGAGCGCGGTCGCGGCTACGTCCCCGCCGTCCAGAACAAGGCGTCCGGCGCCGAGATCGGCCGTATCCCGGTCGACTCGATCTACTCGCCGGTGCTCAAGGTCACCTACAAGGTGGAAGCGACCCGTGTCGAGCAGCGCACCGACTTCGATCGGCTGATTCTCGACGTGGAGACCAAGAACTCCATCACCGCACGGGACGCGCTCGCTTCGGCGGGCAAGACCCTGGTTGAGCTCTTCGGCCTCGCCCGTGAGCTGAACGTCGAAGCAGAAGGCATCGAGATCGGACCCTCGCCCGCCGAGGCCGATCACATCGCTTCCTTCGGTCTCCCCATCGAGGACCTGGACCTGACGGTCCGCTCCTACAACTGCCTCAAGCGCGAGGGTGTTCACACCGTCGGCGAGCTCGTGGCACGCACGGAGTCCGATCTGCTCGACATCCGCAACTTCGGCCAGAAGTCCATCGACGAGGTCAAGGTCAAGCTGCATTCGCTCGGCCTCGCCCTCAAGGACAGCCCTGCGTCCTTCGATCCGACGACCGTTGCCGGCTACGACGCCGCCACCGGTACGTGGAGCGACACCGACGCCGGTTCCTTCAGCGACGCTGAGGGCACCGACCAGGACTACGCCGAGACCGAACAGCTGTAACCCGTATCACCCGGCACATGGGCAAATGTGCTGGGCGAGCCCAAGAGGAGCTCCAATGCCCAAGCCCAAGAAGGGTGCCCGCTTCGGCGGGTCGGCGTCGCACCAGAAGGCGATCTTCGCCAACCTGGCGACTGCTCTCTTCGAGCACGGCCGAATCACCACCACGGAGGCCAAGGCCAAGGCCCTGCGTCCGTACGCCGAGAAGCTCGTCACCAAGGCCAAGGGTGGAACCCTGGCCGACCGTCGCGAGGTTCTGAAGGTCATCCGCAACAAGGATGTCGTGCACAACCTGTTCGCGGAGATCGGCCCGTTCTACGCCGACCGCGACGGTGGCTACACCCGCATCATCAAGACCGTCCCCCGCAAGGGTGACAACGCTCCCATGGCGATCATCGAGCTCGTCCAGGAGAAGACGGTCACCTCCGAGGCGGACCGCGCTCGCCGCGTCGCCGCTTCGCAGGCTGCTCCGGCTGCCGAGGAGACCGCGGCCCCGGCCGAGGCCCCCGAGGCCGAGGTCGTCGAGGCCGCAGCCGATGCCGACGAGGCCAAGAAGGACTAGTCCACTTGGTTTCGGCACACGCTGAATCGAACGAACCCGTCGTTCCCGTTGGGGACGGCGGGTTCGTTCGATTGCGGCTCGACATCTCGTACGACGGCACCGACTTCTCCGGCTGGGCGCGTCAGCCCGGCCGCCGCACGGTGTGCGGTGAGATCGAGGAGAAGCTGAGCGCGATCGTCCGCACCCCGGTGCTGCTGACGGTGGCGGGCCGGACCGACGCCGGCGTCCACGCGAGCGGTCAGGTGGCGCACGTCGACGTCCCGGCCGACATGATCCCGGAGGATCCGTCGCGTCTGGTGCGTCGGCTCGCCCGTTTCCTGCCCAAGGACGTTCGGGTCAAGGATGTCTCGTTCGCGCCCGAGCATTTCGACGCGCGGTTCTCGGCGATCCGCCGGCACTACGAGTACCGGTTGACCACGGTGCCGTACGGCGCGGAGCCGCTGCGGGCCCGCGACACGGTGGCGTGGCCCAAGGACGTCGACGTCGACGCGATGCAGGAGGCGTCGTCCCGGCTGCTGGGACTGCACGACTTCGCGGCGTTCTGCAAGCGCCGCGAGGGTGCGACGACGGTCCGCGAACTGCAGCGGTTCGACTGGGCTGTTTCGGATGGCCGCTCCGCGGGCTCCGGTCCTGCGTCCGGCCACGAGCTCACCGCGTTCGTCAGCGCCGACGCGTTCTGCTGGTCGATGGTGCGCAGCCTCGTCGGTGCCGCGCTCGCGGTCGGCGAGGGACGTCGGACGGTGGATTGGATGGCGGGTCTGCTGGCTGAGCGTGAGCGGGCGAGTGCCGTCGCCGTCGCTCCGGCACACGGGCTTTCGCTGGTTCGCGTCGACTATCCGGCGGACGCGGATCTGGCCGCCCGCAATGCGGCCACCCGGGAGATGCGCACGGCGATCGAGTCGGGCGGGGCGGGCTGCTGCGGCGGCTGACCTGACGACGGTCGGGTTCGTCTCCCACGCGTTTGTGGTCGGTGTGCCAGATCCGCCGCGCGATGCGTCGGGCAACTGTTAGCGTCGCAACCGGTCGGGAAGTTCGCAGCCTGTGGGGGGAGCCACGAATGCGTCCGTCGTTCGTCACCGCAATCGTCGTCGCCGCGTTGGCGATCGGCACCGCGATCGCCACGCCCGGTGCGGCGGCTGCCGATCCGCCCCCGCTCCCGGTCCCGCACAACTTCTATGACGGCATCGGGGCGGAGATGGCCGACCCCGGCGCGTCCCTGCCCGGTTCGAACGACTGGTCTTGCAAGCCGACCGCCGAGCATCCTCGACCGGTCGTCCTGGTCCACGGAACCGGCGCGAACCGGCAGACGAACTGGACGACGTATGTTCCGTTGCTGAAGAACAACGGCTACTGCGTGTTCGCGCCTACTTACGGCGTGCGGGCCGGCGCCTCCTGGCCCGGCAGCGCCTTCGGTGCGTTGGCCCCGCTCGACCAGGGCGCCCGGGAGTTGGCCGGTTTCGTCGACGAGGTGCTCGCCGCCACCGGCGCGGACAAGGTCGACATCGTCGGGCATTCCCAGGGCACCTTGATGCCGAACTACTACGTGAAGTTCCTCGGTGGTGCGGCCAAGGTCGACAAGTACGTCTCGCTCGCGCCGCTGTGGCTGGGCGCCGGCGCGTTCTGGGCCGGTGAGATCACCGCGTTGACAAGGGAGTACGGTCTCGGGCCGCTGCAGCAGCAGACGTTCGGACAGTTGTGCGCGGCCTGCCTGGACATGGCGCCCGGAACCGAGTTCGTCGACAAGATGAACGAAGGCGGCGGCCCGTACGCCCCCGGCGTCTCGTACACCAACATCGCCACCCGGTACGACGAACTCGTCGTCCCGTACACCAACGGGCTGGTGCCGGGACCGAACACGGTCAATATCGTTGTGCAGGACCAGTGCCCGCAGGACTACTCCGAGCACGCGGCGATGGGTGCCTCGCCGGTCGCAGCAGGACACGTTCTCAATGCGCTCGATCCGCAGCATCCGCGTCCGGTGCCCTGCATGGCGATCTCGCCGTTCACCGGGACGCCTGTCGGCTGACGCCGGCGGTCCGGGTCGACCGGCGATGATGAGGCGTTGAATCTGGTTGCGCTTCAAAGGAGTTGGGTCGTCTCGACGAGCGGCGGACTGGGTCGGTGGATCCGGATGTCTCCCAGTGGGCGCGATGCGCATCTCTGCGGGTTGCGCTGTGCCACCCGGCGAGCCGGGGCCGGCTAGCCGTCAGTGCTGGTGTCGGGCCGGAGTCGTGGCGGGCGGTGATGCGGTTCTGTCGATCCCCGCAATCCACTCCGCAAAATAGACCATGCGGTCTACTCTCCTCTCGTCGCTCACTTCTGTGGCGGCAACGTCTATCGGAGGGGATTGAATGAAACTCTCTACCCGGCGATTCGCCGGCCTGGTCTCTGCGGTCGCGGTGGCCTTCACGCTCGCAACGGGCACGGCAGGGGCCGACCCGGCCACGCCGACGAAGGTTGTCTCTGCCGGTATGCGCCTCCAGTTCGCGGACAATGGCAAGTGCACGCTCGGCGCCGTCGGTACCGATGCAGCCGGCCGGAAGGTGGGCATCACGGCTGGGCACTGCAACCCGTGGAAGGTGGCCGACGCGGTCGCGGAGGCGACCCACACCACGACCAACAACAACGGCCAGGCCGTGTTCGATTGGCGTGATATGGATTCCGGCCCGATCGGCTGGATCCGATACGTTTCGGCGGACGGCCGCCCGACAGCTCAGTGGCCCGCAGTGGATCCCGTCACGGGGGAAGCGAGTATCCAGAAGACCGCCCCGCTCGACTACATGGTCATCGAGTTCGCGCCGCACGTCCAACTCTCGAGCCAGGTCATGACTGCGCCCACGTATGCGGTCGAGGCGGATGGGGTGACTCCGTTCAGTACGGACCCGCTCACCCCGTCCAAGACCCACGGCCCCGTCGTCACGCCGTCGGAGCCCTGGTTCAAGATCAACACGATCGTCAAGGGTCTGTTCGGCCAGGTGGTCGCGCCTGGGACCGGCGCCCAGCTCTGCCAGGCGGGGTCCTACACCGTGCAGGCGAATGCGCAGGCGGGACAGCCGAAGTCCGAGTTGAATCGGTGTGGGACAGTGACCCACGAGTTGAGTGGCCTCGTTTACTCGTCCGTCAAGAACCGGGGCGGCGACTCGGGTGGGCCACTCGTCGGGAAGTTCGAGCCGAACAAGTGGGCCGGGATCGTGACCGGGCAAGGTGAAATCGCCCTCGGTCCGATCAACCTTGGTTGGTCGTACTGGTACAACTCGGCGAAGCTCATCCTCGATGACCTGAACCCGCGCGGCATCACGGGCAGTGGCTTCCAGATCACGAACAACTAGGTGTACCTGGCCATCAGGTTGGTTGCAGTCGGCTGATCGGTGGTAGTCCTCCGAGTGCGCTGTGGCGTCGTCGAGTGTTGTAGTACTCGAGCCAAGGTGCAAGCGCGTCGGCGCGTTCGGTGTTGCTG
>NZ_RKLP01000018.1 GCF_004011865.1 Prescottella agglutinans
TAGAGTTACGGCGGCCATAGCGGAGGGGAAACGCCCGGTCCCATTCCGAACCCGGAAGCTAAGCCCTCCAGCGCCGATGGTACTGCACTCGACAGGGTGTGGGAGAGTAGGACACCGCCGAACATCCTTTCCCGAAGGCCCCCACCAATTTTTGGTGGGGGCCTTCGGCGTTTTCCGCATATAGTCACGCGACCCACCGGCCGCCGCAGCGGAACCGGTGGCATCGCCTCGATCGGCAGGCGTCGGAGATCAGATCCGGTCGACGTCGTCGCTGTTGCGAGCGAGTCGCCGAAGCAGTCGCGCGAGCAGCGCCCGCTCGTCGGCGTCGAAACCCTCCAATAGCCGGCGGTCCCGATCCACACGCTGCGGGAACTCGCGATCGACGAGCGCTCGCCCCTCCTCCGTGACCTGGAGGAGCACGACCCGTCCGTCGCGCTCGAAGCGTTGTCGTTCCACCAGCCCCAGCTTGACCAAGCGGTCGACATGCTTGGTGGTCGCGGCGCTGCTCACCATCGTCACCGCCGTGACCTCGCTCGTCCGCAGTGGATGATCGCATCGCGCGAGCGCGCACAACACCTCGAACTCTGCGCGTGAGACACCGCTGGAGTCGAGGGAGCGGTCGAGCCGATGCAGGGCCTGCGAACTGATCCGCGTGATCCGCCCCATGATCTCGATCGGCGACGTGTCGACCTCCGGGTAGGAGCGGGACCATTCCTGGCGAACCTTGTCGATGAAGTCGCGTTCAGGGCTGTCGGTCGAATCCACTTCCCCATCCTAGCCAGGCTTCAAATTCGATACATCAGTACTTTACTGGTGAACTAACCCGCGTACACTGAGACGAGTGACTGCACTCGACGCTCCCACACCCACACGGTTCGCCCAGGCCCGTGGCGCGCTCGCGCACGCCGTCGTGCCGAGGACGTGGCGTGGAGCATTCGAACTGCGTACCGCGGACGCGACGATCGCGCCGGCGCTGCGCGTCGGGTTGGCCACGGCGGTGGTGCTCGTCGCGGGCGGCCTGCTCGGCTACCGGGAACTGGCCGGCTTCGCGGCACTCGGCGCGCTGGCCGCGGCGTTCGGCCGGTACGAGCCGTACCCGCGACTGGCGGGCAAGCTGGCGCTGGTCGGTGCCGCACTCGTCGCGTTCGTCGCGCTCGGTGGTGCGCTGGGTGCCGCGTCGCTGCCGACGTGGGCGCTCATCGGTGCGCTGTCGCTGGCTGCCGGTGTGGCCTCGGGCTACATGAACGCCTTCCAACTGCTCGGTCCCGGCCCGGTGATCCTCGTCTTCGCGGCGACCGGTGCGGCGGGCTACTCGACGTCGTGGTCCGACGTCGCCGAGGTGGCGTCGGCCGCGGCGGTGGGTGTGCTGGTGGGGTGGATTGCGGCGATGCTGCCGGGGCTGGTCCTGCCACTCGGCCCGGCCCGCCTGGCCGCCGCCCGGGCACTCGTTGCGGTCGGCTCACTCGCGAGGACGGGGGTGGATGGCGTTCCGGCTGCGCGTGCGGCGCTCGTTCGCGCCCGGGAAGTTCTTGCGGCGAGCGGCCGTTCGCGCGCACGGCGCGGTCACGGCCGTGACCTCGCGAGGCTGCTGGACGCGGCCGACGAGGCAATCGACGCCTGGGTCGCGGACGGCGACGACACCCTGCTCCGGGAGATCGCGCAGCACGAGCGCGAACTGCGAAAGGTGAAGCGGGCCAGCGTCCTCGGCGGTGTGGGTGATCGTCCGTCACCGCGGACCGAGCTCCCCGCACCGAACCGGATGCTGAAGACGGCGCGCGTCAACGTCACGTCGGCGGCCCTGCGCCACACCGCGGTTCGGGTGACGATCGCGTCGGCCGCGGCGGGGTGGGTCGCGGCGGCCTGCGGCTTCGGCCACCCGCTGTGGGCGTCGATGGGCGCGATCGCGGCACTGCAGGGCCTCAACTACACGCACACCGTCCAGCGCGGCATCCAGCGACTGCTCGGCAACGTGGCCGGCGCGGCAATCGCCGCCGGCCTCATCGCGATGTCGTTGGGCTTCTGGGAGTCCGTCGTCGCGGTGGTGATCCTGCAGACCGCGGCCGAACTGATGGTGCTCGTCAACTATGCCGTCACCACGCTCGCGGTGACACCGATGGCCCTCCTGCTGACGGGGTTCACGTCACCGATCACGCCCGAGGCGGGGATGACCCGGATCGTCGACACCCTCATCGGCGTCGTGATCGGTGTCGTCGTCGCGGCGGTGACGGTGAGTCGCACCGACCGGCACCATCTGGCCTGACTCAGCCGGTACGCGTCACGATCACGAACGGCCCCGCCTCGTCGATCGTGAAGCGCGGGTCGTCGAACAACTCCTTGGGGAACGTGACGCTGTAGCGGCGGACGTTCGGGTCGTTCGGGTAGACGTCCTCGGCGAGCCGGAGGGTGTAACCGTCCGAACCCTTCCGGAAGACGAACACGTCCGGTGCACGCCACGGCAGTGCGTCGAGGGCCGACACCAGTTGGTCCGGTGTCTCGAACTCGGTCCAGTTCTCGATCGCCTCGCCGCGTTCCCGGAACTGCGCGAGGGGATTCGCGTAGTGCGACGTCAGCGCCTGGAACCCGTAGTACGGGTAGAAGCTGAGGAAGCTCGTGTCCGTGGTGAGGACGACGGTGTCGTGGCGTTCGCCGGGGCGACGCTCCATGATGATCCGGTCCACGTCGCCGTAGTACGCGGCCGCACCGGGGGCGCGCTTGTCGGCGCGGACCCCGTCACCGTCGGTGTCGGTGTACGCCACGGTGATGTCGCTCGCGAGCACCTGAGGGATGTTCTGCACGAACGCGATCAACCCGGCGAGTCCGATCACCACGATCGACGCCTTGACGCGCGGACTCTCGCTCGTGGCCAGGACGAGCCAGCGCGAGAACTCGACGAAGCCGAACACACCCGCCGTGCCGAGTAGCACGATCAGCACCGGCTCGAGGCGGAAGGACAACAGGGTGCCGCCGAGAACGGTGAACGCCATCGACATCAGCGACCACAGGTAGATCGCGATCACGCCGATGCCGAGCGCCTGCGCGCGCCGCGACGACGTCATGCGGCTCACCAGCCAGATCGTGCCGAGCAGGCACAGCGCCCCGGCGAGGGAGAACTGGAACATCGGAAGCGGTAGGTGCGCACCGGCGTCGGGCAGGTAGTGGGTCGCGGTGCCGCTGTCGGCCGGCGATCCGCGCAGGGCCTCGAGCAGATACGGCAGCCAGACGACGAGCGCGATCGCGATGGCGATCGCGGCGGTGACGGCCAGTCGCAGCAGCGGATCGAGCAGCGCGCGCCACGATCCCTGCGCGCGGACCGCGAGCGCCGCCGCGACGACCGCCATGAGCGTCACCGCGAACGCGGCCAGGCCCAGGTACAGCGTGTAGAAGGCCGCCGCGACCCCGAGGAACACGCCGGTGCCGACGACGGCTCCCCAGCCGCCGCCCCGGGTCTTCTCCGGTCGGTGCAGCCCGCCCCACGCGAGCACCAGCACCGGCGGGATGAGGATCGCGATGACGGCGCCATAGGGCTCCGCGGATCCGTAGGCGATCATGAGCGCTGCCGCGGCGAGCGCCACCACGACGGCCCAGTCGGCGCGAATCAGTTTGTTCCACAACACGAGCGCCAGGACGGCCGCCACCGCGATCGACCCGATCGCGTACGGCTTGAAGGCCTCCCAGCCGTCCATGCCGAGCAGGTTCGCGACGCGTCCGCCGATCCAGAACCACCCGGCCGGGTAGTAGGGAGGCAGGCCCGCGTACGTCATGTCGTGCAGCGCGGCGGAATCGGTCATCCGCGTGAGGTATTCGGTGCGGAACTCCTGATCGACCGAAACGCCGTGCAGGTACAGCTTGGTCGCGCTGAGTGGCATTCCGAGCGTCACCGTCACGAACCCGGACAGTCCGGCCCAGGACAGCACGGTCGCCGCCCGGACCCACCGTCGGGCACGGAAGAGGACGACACACAACGCAAGTACGGCGATCGTGACGACCTGGCCCACGGTCGTGACGGCCTGCGTGACGTTCGACGACGGGAACGCCGGCCAAGACACCTGGCCGAAGGCGAACAGTCCCACCGCGGCGACGATCGCGGCCACGAGGCCCGCGAGGATCATCTCGACTACGGTTCCGCCGACCAGTCGGGCAGGGGCGACTCGCGGCTCTGCGAGGGGGGCTGCACCTGATTGCGACACGGCCCGAGCTTACTTGGGCGTCGTCTTCGGATCGGTCTTCAGTAGGTTCGAGGAATGAGCGAAGTGCACCCGCAGACACCGCAGTGGTTCCGAGACGCGCTGGCGGCCCCGGTGGAGACCGGCAGCGTGGCGGTCGACGGCGTGGACATCCGATACCGGGCGTGGGGCGAGTCGGGCCGCCCGGGGCTCGTGCTGGTGCACGGCGGTGCTGCCCACTCGCGCTGGTGGGACCACGTCGGGCCGCAACTCGCGGGCGATCGTCGCGTCGTCGCGCTCGACCTGAGCGGTCACGGCGACAGCGGTGCCCGCGAGCACTACTCGCTGGACCAGTGGGCGAACGAGGTCGTCGCGGTGGCGTCGGCGTCGGGCATCGCCGGTCCTCCGGTCGTGGTGGGGCACAGCATGGGCGGCATCGTCTCGTACGTCGCGGCGCATCTGCACGGCGACCGGTTGGCCGGGGTGCAGATCATCGACTCGCCGATCCGTCAGCGCACCCCCGAGGAGGAGGCGGCGCGGCGCAAGGCGGCATTCGGTCCCAAGAAGGTGTATCCGACCCCGGAGGAGGCGCTCGCCCGATTCCGTTTCGTCCCGCCGCAGGAGGCCGCGGTGCCGTGCGTGCGCGAGCACGTCGCGGAGACCTCGCTCATGGCCGTCGAGGGCGGGTGGTCGTGGAAGTTCGACCCGGCGATGTTCACCCGCTCCGGCGGCGACACCCTGGCCGTCGCGCAGGCGCGGTGCCCCATCGCGTACTTCCGGTCGCAGCACGGCATCGTCTCCGACGAACTCATGGAGCGGATGCGCGAGCGGTTCGGGCCGTCGACGATCGTCGCCGAGATCCCCGACGCCGGCCACCACGCGATGATCGATCAGCCACTCGCGCTCGTCACCGGTGTCCGCACCGTTCTCTCCGCGTGGGAGTCGGCACGCTGACGCGGACTGTCACCGGTCGGTCGTATGGTCTGCACGACGGGCCGAGCGGCCCGCGGAACACGGAGGAGTGGGGCATGGGGACGTGGGGTTCGGGACCGTTCGAGAACGACGGAGCGGGCGATCTGCTCGCGGCGATTCGCGCCGGCGACTTCGACATCGACGACTACTGCGCGCACGTCGACGAGGAGTACCTCGAAGCGGACGACGCACAGGCCGCGATCGCGCTCGCGGAGATCGTCGCGGTGGCCCACGGGCTGCGGCCGGAGTCCCGGGAACTCCACGGGATCGACGCCGCTGCCTATGTGGCGTCCCTGACGGCGGAGCAGCGTGCCTGGATCGTCGGGACACTCGGCCGCGCGATCGCGGACAGCGACACCTCGGAGCTGCACGAGTTGTGGGCCGAGAACGGTCCGGAGGACCTCGAGGAGTGGCGGGCGCCGATCGCGAGCAGGTTGGAGGGCCTCCGCGCGCTGAACTGAACCGGAGGTCAGTCGACCGGTTCCGTCGAGGTGATCGCGCGCGTGAGGGCTGCGGCCGAGAACTGAGCGAACTCGTCGGAGTCGAGGTAGGACGCCCAGTCGTTGACGATGCTGGCGGCGACGCCCTGCATGCTGGACAGCAGGAACGGCAGTACCGCCGTATCGTCGCGCAGGACGCGTCCTTCCTTCGCGGCGGCCTCAGTGACGGCCTCGAGAACCTCCTCGTCGTAGCGCCTTCCCGAATCATGTACTGCGCGAAGTGATTCACGCTCGGTGTCCGCAGCGTGTTCGGCGTCGCGCCATATCTGGGACATGCGTCCGAGGCGCCCCCACCGTCGAGCCGCCTCGTCGATGATCGCGGCGATCAGCACGGTCACGCCACGGTCCCTCGGCAGTGCCGCGACGACCCGCGTGGACTCGACGATGTTCTCGTCGAGGAGCGCCATGAAGATGTCCTGCTTGTCGGCGAAGTACTG
Organism: Prescottella agglutinans; assembly: GCF_004011865.1. GTDB lineage: Bacteria > Actinomycetota > Actinomycetes > Mycobacteriales > Mycobacteriaceae > Prescottella > Prescottella agglutinans. Next base: position 6,073 of record NZ_RKLP01000018.1, read on the forward strand.
GTAGATGAGCCCGGTGCTCGTGCCGGCCCGTTTGGCGACGGACCGGATCGTCAGCGCAGAGTAGCCGCCCTCGTCGAGTAGTGCCGCCGCAGCATCCAGCGTCCGGCGTCGCCGGGCTTGCGCATCGCCGTAGATCGATCCTCCGCTCGATTCACCCACCGAGACACCGTAGCGGGGTGGATCGCCCACCACCAAGAATGAACAATGTTCGTTTTGGGATTGAACATGGTTCATTCTGTGGTTACAGTCACTCCCATGACCACTCGTGCCGTGACCCCGACCACTTCCGATTCCGCTTCCCCGGCGGGAGCGGATGCGCGAGCGGCGGTCGAAATCGCTACGGCGGCTGGGGAACTGCTGCTCGGACTGCGTGAGCGTCTGGCGGTTCCGGGCGTCGATGCTGCAGAGGTCCGGTCTGCGGGCGACCGGCTCAGTCACGAGTTCATCGCCGACGCGCTCGGCGAGCGATTCGCCGGCGACGCGGTGCTCTCCGAGGAGGGCGCCGACGACCTCGCCCGGCTCGGCGCCGAGCGCGTGTGGATCGTCGACCCGCTCGACGGCACCCGTGAGTTCGGGGAAGCCGACCGTGCCGACTGGGCCGTGCACGTCGCCCTCGTCGACCGCGGCGCACTCGCCGTCGGAGCCGTCGCGATGCCGGCGGCCGGTGTCACGTACTCGACGCTGGACGTTCCGGTCGACCTGCCGCCGCTGCGCAGCGTGCCTCGCGTCGTCGTCAGTCGGACCCGACGTCCGGCGCCCGTCATGGAGTTGGCCGCTGCGCTCGATGCCGAACTGGTCGAGATGGGCTCGGCCGGTGCCAAGGCGATGGCGGTGGTGCGCGGCGACGTGGACGTCTACGCGCACGCCGGTGGTCAGTACGAGTGGGATTCGGCGGCGCCGGTCGCCGTCGCACGTGCTGCCGGACTTCATGTTTCACGTATCGATGGGTCCGAACTCGTCTATAACCAGGAGAACCCCTGGTTGCCCGATCTACTGATCTGCCGCCCCGAGTGGGCGGGCAAAGCACTGGAGGTACTTGCACGATGACCCGTGCGCTGACCCACCTCGAGAGACTCGAGGCCGAGAGCATCCACATCATGCGCGAGGCCGTCGCGGGGAGTGAGAACCCCGTGATGCTGTACTCGGTCGGCAAGGACAGCGCGGTGATGCTGCACCTTGCCCGTAAGGCGTTCTACCCGTCCCGGCTGCCGTTCCCGTTGCTGCACGTCGACACGACGTGGAAGTTCAAGGAGATGTACAAGCTGCGCGACGAGTCCGCAGCCGCAGGCGATTTCGATCTCCTCGTCCACCAGAACCCCGAGTGTGTGGAGAAGAGGATCAATCCCTTCACGCACGGCTCGTCGACCCACACCGACATGTGGAAGACCGAGGGTCTCAAGCAGGCGCTCGACCACTACAAGTTCGACGCCGCGTTCGGCGGCGCGCGCCGTGACGAGGAGAAGTCTCGCGCGAAGGAACGCGTCTTCTCGGTGCGCTCGGCGGAACACCGCTGGGATCCCAAGCGGCAGCGCCCCGAACTGTGGCGGATGTACAACGTCCGCCGTTCGCCCGGCGAGACGCTGCGGGTGTTCCCGCTGTCGAACTGGACCGAGCTCGACGTCTGGGAGTACATCCGGCAGGAGGACATTCCGATCGTGCCGCTCTACTTCGCCGCGAAGCGTCCCGTCGTGGAACGGGACGGCACCCTCATCATGGTCGACGACGATCGAATGCCGTTGCGCCCCGGCGAGGTTCCGGAACTCAAGAGCGTCCGCTTCCGCACGCTCGGCTGCTACCCGCTCACCGGCGCCGTCGAGTCGACCGCCGCCACCCTCACCGACGTAATCCAGGAGATGCTGCTCACCACCACGTCCGAGCGGCAGGGGCGCGTGATCGACCACGACAGCAGCGCCTCGATGGAGAAGAAGAAGCAGGAGGGGTACTTCTGATGGCCCACGCATCCGATCTGATCGCCGACGACATCGAGCAGTACCTCGAGCGGCACGCGACCAAGTCCATGCTGCGCTTCATCACGTGCGGCAGCGTCGACGACGGCAAGTCCACCCTGATCGGGCGTCTGCTGTACGAGTCGAAGCTGGTGTTCGAGGACCAGCTCAGTGCGCTCGAAAGCGACTCGAGGAAGGTCGGCACCCAGGGCGAGGGTCTCGACTTCGCGCTCCTGGTGGACGGGCTCGCAGCCGAGCGCGAGCAGGGCATCACGATCGACGTGGCCTACCGCTACTTCACCACCGAGCGGCGCAAGTTCGTCGTCGCCGACACCCCGGGACACGAGCAGTACACGCGCAACATGGTCACCGGCGCCTCGACGGCCGACCTCGCGGTGATCCTCGTCGACGCCCGCAAGGGCGTCCTCACGCAGACCCGGCGGCACTCGTACCTGGTCTCACTGCTCGGCATCCGGCACGTGGTCCTCGCGGTCAACAAGCTCGATCTCGTCGACTACTCGCAGGACGTGTTCGAGCGCATCGCCGGCGAGTACGCCGAGTTCGCGGCCGAGATCGGGCTCGAGCACGTGGTACCGATCCCGCTGTCGGCGTACATGGGGGACAACCTCACCGAGCGCAGCCCGAACACCCCGTGGTTCACCGGGCCCACGCTCATCGACCACCTCGAAACGGTCGAGATCGACGATGCCGACCAGAGCGCGCCGTTCCGGATGCCCGTGCAGTGGGTGAACCGGCCGGACCTCGATTTCCGTGGCTTCGCGGGGCAGATCGTCAGCGGTGTCGTGCGTCCCGGGGATCGGGTGCGCGCGCTGCCGAGCGGGCGGGAATCGACCGTGGCGCGGATCGTGACGATGGACGGCGACCTGGACGAGGCCGGGGCCGGTCGGTCGGTCACCATCACCCTTGCCGACGAGATCGACATCAGCCGCGGTGACGTCCTTGCCGGTGCCGACGACCTCCCGTGCGTGGCCGACCAGTTCGAAGCGCAACTGGTGTGGATGGGCGAGCACGAGATGCTGCCCGAGCGGCCCTACCTGTGCCAGATCGGCACGATGACCGTGCAGGCCCGAATCACGAAGCCGAAGCACAAGGTGAACGTCAACACCCTCGAACAGACCGCCACCAACACGTTGGCACTCAACGAGATCGGCGTATGCAACATCAGCTTCGACCGGCCGGTGCCGTTCGACCCCTACGCGGACAACCGCGACACCGGCGGCTTCATCCTCATCGACCGGCTGACGAACACCACCGTCGGGGCGGGAATGATCGCGCACTCGTTGCGCCGATCGGACAACATCCACTGGCAGGCCGTCGACGTGAACGACGAGGCCCGTTCGTTGCTGAAGGGCCACCGACCGCAGATCGTCTGGTTCACCGGGCTGTCGGGGTCGGGGAAGTCGACCATCGCCAACGAACTCGAGCGTCGGCTGTACGCCCTCGGCTGCCACACCTACCTCCTCGACGGCGACAACGTCAGGCACGGTCTGGGCCGCGACCTCGGCTTCACCGAAGCCGATCGGGTGGAGAACATCCGCCGGGTCACCGAGGTGGCCCGGTTGATGGCCGATGCCGGGCTGATCGTCCTCGCGTCGTTCATCTCTCCGTTCCGCGCCGAACGCGATGCTGCCCGCGAACTGATCGGATCCGATCGCTTCTGCGAGGTGTTCGTCGACACGCCGATCGAGCTGGCCGAGGAGCGCGATCCCAAGGGGCTTTACAAGAAGGCGCGACGCGGCGAACTCGCCAACTTCACCGGCGTCGACTCGCCCTACGAGGCGCCCATGTCGCCGGACGTTCGGATCGACACCACCGACCTCACGCCGGAGCAGGCCGCCGACGGCATCGTCGAGATGCTCCGCGAGCGCGGCGTCATCTCCTGACGACGAAACACACTGCAGCCAGAGAGTGATCAGCGGGTTCATCGGCTGGATCATGTGGCCACCGAGGGTTCCACCGACAATGAAGGAGTGATTCTTGCCGAACCGAACTGAGATCTGTGCAGCGGTGCAGTCGTACGTCGAGCACCTGGGCAACCACGACGTCGACAAGCTCGTCGACCTGTTTGCGGAGGGAGCCGTGCAGCACGAGCCGCTCGGTGCCAGGACGTACCGGGGCCTCGACGAGATCCGGGCGTTCGACGAGGCGAACGCGAAGGTTCCGTTCTCGGTGTCGCTGCTGTCGCCGATCACCGTGACGGGGCGCTTCGCGGCCGCGCAGCTTCGCGTCCATTGTGACGGGATGCCCGACTTCGCGTCCACGGACCTCTTCGAGTTCGACCAGAACTGCAAGATCGTCTCGCTCAGTGTCGTGCTGGACCCGGAGGCGACGGTATGACCGCGGAGATGACCGTGCGCACGACGCCGAGGCCGCTGCCGATGCTCGAGGACAAGGTCGTCGTGGTGTCGGGAGTCGGCCCCGGCCTGGGACGTTCGATCGCGGTGCGCAGCGCGCTGGCCGGCGCACGAGTGGTGCTGGCAGCCCGGACGGAGTTGCGCCTGACCGCCGTGGCGGACGAGGTGCGGGCCCTGGGCGGGACCGCGCTCTGCGTGCCGACGGATCTCACCGACGGCGACTCGGTGTCCGCGCTCGCGGACACGACGCTCGCCGAGTTCGGCCGGGTGGACGCTCTCGTCAACAACGCATTCGTCCAGCCGCCCCACGAACGCCTGCTCGACGCGGAGTTCGACTCGGTTCGCCGCGGCATCGACATCAACCTGCTGGCGGCACTCGACCTGACCCGGAAACTGGCCCCGGCCCTGGTCGAGTCGCAGGGCTCGGTGGTGCTGATCAACTCAATGGTGCTGCGCAATCAACTCCCGAACTTCGGTGCCTACCGCATCATGAAGGCCGGGTTGCTGGCGCTGGCACGCAGCCTGTCGGTCGAACTCGGCCCTTCCGGAGTTCGCGTGAATTCCGTTGCACCGGGTTATATCTGGGCGGACTCTGTCAAGCGCATGTTCGAGAAGCAGTCCGAGGCACGCGGCGTCCCGTTCCAGCAGGTCTACGACGAGGTGGCTGCGGGTACCGATCTGCGACGGTTGCCCGAACCCGACGACATCGCGAACACCGTGGTGTTCCTGTCCTCCGACTACGCGCGCGCCATCGCCGGCCAGTGCGTCGACGTCAACTGCGGGCACACGCACCACTGACCTACCAACGACAAGGAAACATCGATGACCCAGCACATCGACGGTGTCGGCTCGATCGAGGAGTTGCACGCCGAGGCCCGGCAGGCGACCGGGTACGACGACTTCGGCACGGGCGAATACCTGGAGGGTCTGCGCGTCCTCCTCGATTCGTTCGAGAACGAGGCCGACCTGACGCCGCACGGAAAGATCATCGCGCGCAAGATGATCGTCGGAGCCCTCGCCGGCCGCGCGATCAGCGAGGCCGGGTTCGCCCGGCACCCCGAGCACGTCGAGGTTCCGATCGAACGGCCGATCTTCATGTGTGGGCTGACCCGCACCGGTACCACCGCGCTGCATCGCCTCCTCAGTGCAGACCCTGCGAACCAGGGTGTCGAGATGTGGCTGGCCGAGGCGCCTCAGCCCCGTCCAGCCCGTGAGACCTGGTCGGAGAATGCCGATTTCCTCCGCTGCGACGCCTTCTACCGGGCGCGTCAGGCGAACGAGGCGGACCTGATGAAGGTCCACTTCATGGGTGCCGAAGAGGTCGAGGAATGCTGGCGACTGCTCCAGCAGACGATGCTGTCGACCTCGTTCGACACCATCGCGTACGTGCCGTCGTACACGGACTGGCTGGCGAAGCAGGACTGGACCGCCACCTATGCCCGCTACAAGAAGAACCTGCAGCTGATCGGTATGAACGATCGGGATCGCCACTGGGTGCTCAAGAGCCCGAGCCACGTCTTCGCGATCGACGACATCTTGAAGGTCTTCCCGGATGCGCTGTTCGTTCGCACCTTCCGTGACCCGCACACCTCGATGGCGTCGACCTTCAGCCTCGCCGAGCAGGGCGGTCACGGCATGTCGCAGGCGTTCGACCGCAAGACGATCGGACGGACACAGCTGGAGCTGTGGGCGCGCGGAAACGCGAACTTCCATGCGGCCCGGGCACGTTACAACCCCGAGCAGTTCATCGACGTCGACTACCGCGACTTCGTGGCCGATCCGATCGGCACCGTCGAGAAGATCTACGCCCAGTTCGGCATGCCGTTCTCCGACGAGGCGCGCCGGGCGGTCACCGCCGCCCACGAGGACAGCCTCGCCGACCATCGGCGGCCCTCGCACACGTACTCGCTCGAGGACTTCGGCGTCACCGCAGCCGAGGTCGACGCCAAGTTCGCCATTCACTGACTCATTGCGACGGATAGGAATTCACGATGAACGCCACTTGGGAGAAACTCTGCACCGACCTGCTCGACGTGGGCAAGATCCTGTCGGACCCGATCGTGCCGCAGGATCCGCTGACGCAGGCGGAGGGCGTCCGCTATCTGTCGCGTCTGCTGCGCTACGCGACGATCAACTGCGTCGAATACACCGATCCGCGCTGGCCGCAGTTCACCTCGGCGCCGAACCCCAACATGATGACGAAGATCGGGGCGGACAACCCGGACAACGTCTACATGCGCGCCAACATCTCGGGCAAGTACACGTATCGCATCACGGGCACGCGCGGCACGGTGCCGCTCGTGACGTTCGGGTCGCGCATCAATCGATATCACATCGACGGCACCATGCTGCAGACCGGTGACCTGCACATTCACGACCTCGAGATCGGCCAGCACGGTCGTTTCGAGTTCATTGCGAGCGCGGAGAAGCCGGCAGACGGCACTGCATGGTTGCCGCTTGATCCCGAGAGCAACCTCATCTCCGTCCGGCAGACCTACCAGGACCGGCGCAACGAGGTGATCGCCGAACTCTCGATCGAATGCCTGAATCCGGACGGAGAGTTCGTCCCGTTGTCGCCGGAGGAGATCGGCCAGCGACTGGACAAGGCCGTCGGCATGGTCCGGGGCACCGCGAACACCTTCCTCGAGTGGTCGCGAAAGTTCCAGCCGCACACCAACGAGGTCTTCGACTGGGGGCAGGACTACTTCCAGAACGCCGGCGGCGACCCCACGATCTTCTACCTGCACGGGTACTGGAAGCTCGCCGAGGACGAGGCGTGGGTGATCGAGACCGAGGTTCCGAACTGCGAGTACTTCAACTTCGTGCTGCAGAACTTCTGGGTGGAGTCGCTCGACTACAACCGGACGAACATCTACGTCAACAACCACACCGCGAAGCTGAACGACGACGGCACGCTCACAATCGTGGTGTCCGCCAAGGATCCCGGCTACGGCAACTGGATCAGCACCGACGCCCACGCCGAGGGGACGTGGGCGATGCGCTGGATCAAGGCCGACTCGCATCCCATCCCGACGTCGAAGGTCGTGAAGCTGTGAGTGCCGGCGCGATGAAGTGGTCGCTCGCGGCCGCGATGATCGACGCGCGGGACCTGTGCGAACTGGCCCGGGTCGCGGAGGAGGTCGGATTCGACTCGATCGCGATGCCGGACTCGGTGTTCTACCCGGAGCAGGTCTCGGCGGACTACCCGTATTCGCCCGACGGCAAACGCATGTGGGCTCCCGAGACACCGATGCCGGACCCGTTCATCGCGATCACGGCGATGGCGGCGGTCACCGAGCGACTCCGCTTCTACACCAACGTCCTCAAGCTGCCGCTGCGCGATCCGCTGCTCACCGCGAAGCAGATCGCCACCATGGCGGTGATGTCGGACAACCGGATTGCCGTCGGAGTGGGACTGTCGTGGATCCCGGAGGAGTTCCGGTTCACCGGCACCGAGATGCGAACCCGGGGTGCCCGCACGGACGAGGCCATCCAGATCGTCAAGGCGGTGTGCGCGGGACGGGGGCCCGAGTGGGTCGAGTTCCACGGCAAGCACTACGACTTCGACCGACTGATGATCAGCCCGGCACCGGCCCGGCCCGTCCCGATCTACGTCGGCGGCCACAGCGAACCGGGCCTGCGGCGCGCCGCCCGCCTCGCCGACGGCTGGATCTCCGTCAACACCGACGTCGAACAGTTGACGGATGCGATCTCGCGACTGGCAGAGATGCGGGCCGAATACGGCCGCGCCGGTGAACATTTCGAGATCAACGTGTCCCCGACGGGGGTGCGGGGCCTGGATGCATACCGGGCGCTGGCGGACGTGGGCGTCACCGAGTGCCGGGTCTCGCCCTGGTACCTGTACGGCGCCGACTTCGCGAGCCGGACGGCCCGTCTCGACGCGGTCCGACGCTTCGCGGACGAGGTGATCGCGCGCGAGCGCACCGCCGTCTGACACGACGACGAACGGGAGTTCACCGCACGCTTCGCGACCGAAGGCGTGCGGTGAACTCCCGTTCGGGTTTTCGGAGGGTGGTCGAACTTGCATCCTGGGGTGCCTGGTTGCGATCGCGGCGGGACGACATATTTGTGTGGTCCAACCGGACCCGCCCCCGAAAACGAAGGACCACACATGATCTCTCGAATCGCAAAGACGCTCGCCGCATCCGCTCTCGTCGCGGGCGGCTTGCTCGGCGCCCAGGCCGCGGTAGCGCACGCCGAGATCCGTACCGCCCCCGACGGCACACAGACGACCGTATGTGTCTACGACGGTAAGGATTACAGCGTCGGTAGCAAGGTCTACCACCCGGACGGCACCTACCAGACCTGCAAGAGCGACGGCACGTGGCAGCGCGTCAAGCCGAACACCGGCAACGACATGCGGGCGGTCCCCGCTCAGCCGCGCGCGGCAATGTAGGGGCCGGAGTACCCCCGAACGCGATTCGGCCCCCCACAGTGCACTGTGGGGGGGCGAATCGCGTATGCGTTGCCTCAGATGGGCAGCTTGCGGAAGATCGCGCGCGGGACGTGGCGCAGCACCATCATCACGAAACGCCACGGACCGGGGGTCCAGACGATTTCCTTGCCCTTGTCGGACGCGGCCACCGCGAGCGCGGCGACGTCTTCCTTGTTCACCGTCAGCGGGGCTTCCTTGACGTGCGCGCTGAACTTGGTGCGCACCATGCCGGGCCGCACGACGGTGACCTTGGGGCCGAACGGGGCCAGCGCCTCGCCGAGGCCGAGGTAGAACCCGTCGAGGCCGGCCTTGGTGGAGCCGTAGACGAAGTTGGCGCGCTTGACGCGCTCACCGGCGACCGACGACATCGCGACGATGCGGCCGAAGCCCTGCGCCTTCATCTTCTCGCCGACCAGGACGCCGACCGAGACGGCCGCGGTGTAGTTGACGTTCGCGACCAGCACGGCCTTGCGCTGGTTCTGCCACAGTTCCTCGGCGTCGCCGTCGAGGGCGAACGCGACGATCGCGACGTCCACGTCGCCCTTGGACCAGGCCTCGTCGATCACCTTGGGGTGGCTCTCGGTGTCCAGCGCGTCGAAGTCGACGATGTCGACCTGCGTGGCACCCGCGGCCTGCATCTGCGCGACGGCGGCGTCGCGGCCCGGATCGTTCGGCAGCGCAGCGAGAATCACGCGCAGCGGCGACTTCTTCAGGTACTCCTCGCAGATCGCCAGACCGATCTCGGACGTGCCACCGAGGAGCAGCAGGGTCTGGGGATTGCCGACGGCATTGATCACTGCAGTTCCAACCTTCTGGACATGTCGGAGGCGAAAACGCCTGTGGGGTCGACGGATCGGCGGACCTTGATCCACTCGTTGATCCGGGGGTACATGGCATGGAACGTCTCGGCCGTGGTCCGCGAATCCTTCGCGGTGTACAGGCGGCCGCCGAACTCGAGCACGCGCTTGTCGAGTTCGGTGACGAACTCGTTGAGGCCCGGCTTGATCCGGAAGTCGACGCAGATGTTCCAGCCGGCCATCGGGAAGCTGAGCGGCGCCTTGTTGCCCTCGCCGAACAGCTTGAAGACGTTGAGGAACGAGTGGTGTCCCGACGCCTGGATGTCGCGGATGATCTGCTTGAACTCGCCCACGGCCTCCGGCGGCACCACGAACTGGTACTGCAGGAATCCGTTGGAGCCGTAGCCGCGGTTCCACTCACCGAAGAGATCCAGCGGGTGGTAGAACTGCGTCAGATTCTGGACCTGGTTGTCGGCGTTCTTGGTCTTGCGGTAGTACAGCTCGCCGATCACCGAGAAGTTGAACTTGTTCGCGAGACCGTTCGGGAAGACGTCCGGCAGCGTCAGCAGCGTCGGCGCGTCGAACTTGAGTGGATCCTTCTGCAGCTTCGCGGGCAGCTGGTCCAGCTTCGCGAGGCTGCCGCGCGAGACCGCGGCGCGGCCCAGCTTCGGCTCGGGCGAGATCGCGTCGAACCAGGCGCTCGAGTAGTCGTAGTTCTCCTCGCTGCCGTCGCTGTGCAGCGCGATGGTCTCGTCCAGGTCGGCCGTGCGCCGGCTGTCCGCGATGAAGTACGCGGTTTCCGTCGGCGTCATCTCGATCGTCGCCTTGAGGATGATGCCCGTCAGGCCCATGCCACCGACCGTGGCCCAGAACAGCTTCGCGTTCCGGCCGGCCGGGGTGAGCGTGCGGACCTGGCCGTCCGCGGTGAGCAGATCCATCGAGCGCACGTGGTTGCCGAAGCTGCCGGCGCTGTGGTGGTTCTTGCCGTGGATGTCGGACCCGATCGCGCCGCCGACCGTGACCTGGCGGGTGCCCGGCAGCACCGGGACCCACAGGCCGAACGGCAGCGCCGCGCGCATCAACTGATCCAGGTTCACACCGGCATCGACGGTCACCAGGCGGGTGTTGGCGTCGATGTTGTGGATTCGGTTCAGCGCGTTCATGTCGACGACGAGTCCGCCCGCGTTCTGCGCCGGGTCGCCGTACGAGCGGCCCAGGCCGCGCGCGATGACACCGCGCCGCAGGTGCGACGGCTTCGACTCGTTCTGCTCCGCCACCTGCGCGACCGCCTTGGCGATCACTTCGACGTCGGGCGTGGACAGCACCTGTGCGGTGGTGGGCGCGGTGCGTCCCCAGCCGGTGAGGGTGCGGGTCTGCGTGGGGAGCGGCTCGTGAGCCGTCTCTTCTGCTGTCTCGGACATCGGCTACGAGGCTACCTGGCGGTAGTACCGGTGATCCTGTGCGAGTGCGCCGATCCACAACTTCTCTACCCGCGTTTTGCGCACTTATCGGCCTTTCCGGGTCCGGAGAGCAGCGACAAGTGCGCAAAACGGGGGAGTGGGGGACGGATCAGGCGGGGACGATGAGTCCGGCCGTCTGGGTGCGTGCCTTGGCGAAGCGGTCGGCGACGTCGGCCCAGTTGACGATGTTCCAGAAGGCGTTGACGTAGTCGCCCTTGACGTTCTGGTAGTCG
>NZ_RKLP01000019.1 GCF_004011865.1 Prescottella agglutinans
GGATGTTCGGCGGTGTCCTACTCTCCCACACCCTGTCGAGTGCAGTACCATCGGCGCTGGAGGGCTTAGCTTCCGGGTTCGGAATGGGACCGGGCGTTTCCCCTCCGCTATGGCCGCCGTAACTCTATGAAACTGTCACACATTCAATTCCCCCGCCCGAACCACCCGCCGGCACAGCCGTGGGGTGTTGGGGGTGAATGGTATCTGTGTGTTGTTTCAGATACCGCACAGTGGACGCGTAGCTTCTTTGTGGTAAGTCCTCGGCCTATTAGTACCAGTCACCTCCATCCGTTACCGGACTTCCAGTTCTGGCCTATCAACCCGGTGGTCTGCCGGGGGCCTTACCCCCTCGAGGGGGTGAGAAACCTCATCTTGGAACAGGCTTCCCGCTTAGATGCTTTCAGCGGTTATCCCTTCCGAACGTAGCTAACCAGCAGTGCTCCTGGCGGAACAACTGGCACACCAGAGGTTCGTCCGTCCCGGTCCTCTCGTACTAGGGACAGCCTTCCTCAAGTTTCTAACGCGCGCGGCGGATAGAGACCGAACTGTCTCACGACGTTCTAAACCCAGCTCGCGTGCCGCTTTAATGGGCGAACAGCCCAACCCTTGGGACCTACTCCAGCCCCAGGATGCGACGAGCCGACATCGAGGTGCCAAACCATCCCGTCGATATGGACTCTTGGGGAAGATCAGCCTGTTATCCCCGGGGTACCTTTTATCCGTTGAGCGACACCGCTTCCACTTGCCGGTGCCGGATCACTAGTCCCGACTTTCGTCCCTGCTCGACCTGTCAGTCTCACAGTCAAGCTCCCTTGTGCACTTGCACTCAACACCTGATTGCCAACCAGGCTGAGGGAACCTTTGGGCGCCTCCGTTACATTTTGGGAGGCAACCGCCCCAGTTAAACTACCCACCAGGCACTGTCCCTGAACCAGATCATGGTCCGAGGTTAGATGTCCAATACGATCAGAGTGGTATTTCAACAACGACTCCACACACACTGGCGTGCATGCTTCACAGTCTCCCACCTATCCTACACAAACCGAACCGAACACCAATACCAAGCTATAGTGAAGGTCCCGGGGTCTTTTCGTCCTGCCGCGCGTAACGAGCATCTTTACTCGTAATGCAATTTCGCCGAGTCTGTGGTTGAGACAGCAGAGAAGTCGTTACGCCATTCGTGCAGGTCGGAACTTACCCGACAAGGAATTTCGCTACCTTAGGATGGTTATAGTTACCACCGCCGTTTACTGGGGCTTAAATTCTCAGCTTCGCCATTACTGGCTAACCGGTCCTCTTAACCTTCCAGCACCGGGCAGGCGTCAGTCCGTATACATCGTCTTACGACTTCGCACGGACCTGTGTTTTTAGTAAACAGTCGCTTCTCTCTGGTCTCTGCGGCCCCCACCAGCTCACGGAGCAAGTCCGGTCACCGGCAGAGGCCCCCCTTCTCCCGAAGTTACGGGGGCATTTTGCCGAGTTCCTTAACCACAGTTATCTCGATCGCCTTAGTATTCTCTACCTGACCACCTGTGTCGGTTTGGGGTACGGGCCGTGTGAAAGCTCGCTAGAGGCTTTTCTCGGCAGCATAGGATCACTGAATTCGCCTCAATCGGCTACGCATCACGTCTCAGGCTATATGCGACCCGGATTTGCCTAGGTCACGCCCTACACGCTTACACCAGTATTACCACTGACTGGCTCAGCTACCTTCCTGCGTCACCCCATCGCTTGGCTACTACCAGATCGGTTCACGCGCATCCACCACCGGAGAACCCGAAGGTTCAAAAGTGGCTTCAGGGCGCTTAGCATCACTGATTCACCAGGGGCGCGTTCACACGGGTACGGGAATATCAACCCGTTGTCCATCGACTACGCCTGTCGGCCTCGCCTTAGGTCCCGACTCACCCTGGGCGGATTAACCTGGCCCAGGAACCCTTGGTCATTCGGCGGACGAGTTTCTCACTCGTCTTTCGCTACTCATGCCTGCATTCTCACTCGTGCAGCCTCCACACCTGGATCACTCCGGCGCTTCCATGGCTGCACGACGCTCCCCTACCCATCCACACCACTGCCGGACGATCCGTAAACCATCCGGGGTGTTATGTGAATGCCGCGGCTTCGGCGGTGTACTTGAGCCCCGCTACATTGTCGGCGCAGGATCACTTGACCAGTGAGCTATTACGCACTCTTTCAAGGGTGGCTGCTTCTAAGCCAACCTCCTGGTTGTCTTCGCGACCCCACATCCTTTTCCACTTAGTACACGCTTAGGGGCCTTAGCCGGCGATCTGGGCTGTTTCCCTCTCGACTACGAAGCTTATCCCCCGCAGTCTCACTGCCGCGCTCTCACACTCTGGCATTCGGAGTTTGGCTGACGTCAGTAACCTTGTGGGGCCCATCGGCCATCCAGTAGCTCTACCTCCAGAGTGAAACACGCGACGCTGCACCTAAATGCATTTCGGGGAGAACCAGCTATCACGGAGTTTGATTGGCCTTTCACCCCTACCCACAGCTCATCCCCTCAGTTTTCAACCTAAGTGGGTTCGGGCCTCCACGACGTCTTACCGTCGCTTCACCCTGGCCATGGGTAGATCACTCCGCTTCGGGTCTAGAACATGCCACTCAAACGCCCTATTCGGACTCGCTTTCGCTACGGCTACCCCACACGGGTTAACCTCGCGACATGCCGCTAACTCGCAGGCTCATTCTTCAAAAGGCACGCCATCACCCCCCACCCGAAGGTGCGAAGGCTCTGACGGATTGTAAGCGCACGGTTTCAGGTACTATTTCACTCCCCTCCCGGGGTACTTTTCATCTTTCCCTCACGGTACTAGTCCGCTATCGGTCACCAGGGAGTATTCAGGCTTATCGGGTGGTCCCGACAGATTCACAGCAGATTTCACGGGCCCGCTGCTACTCGGGTGTCCGTCACGACAGTCACCATGTTTTCGTCTACGGGACTCTCACCCTCTACGACAGGCCGTTCCAGACCACTTCGACTAACACGATGATTTCTTACTGTCGGCCAATCCGGCAGAATTGACAAGACGGATCCCACAACCCCACGAATGCAACGCCCGCCGGCTATCACACACCCATGGTTTAGCCTCTTCCGCTTTCGCTCGCCACTACTCACGGAATCACATGTTGTTTTCTCTTCCTGTGGGTACTGAGATGTTTCACTTCCCCACGTTCCCTCCACACGCCCTATATATTCAGGCGCGGGTAACCACACATCACTGTGGCTGGGTTTCCCCATTCGGAAATCCTCGGATCTCAGCTCGGTTGACAGCTCCCCGAGGCTTATCGCAGCCTCCTACGTCCTTCATCGGCTCCTGGTGCCAAGACATCCACCGTACGCTCTTAAACACTTACAACAAAGATGCTCGCGTCCACTGTGCAGTTCTCAAACAACACACAACACCCGAACTCGTGTGGCACCAGCCGGAGCAGAACCCCGCGGTATGACCACGCCCAGATGTTGTCGTTTCTTCCTTCGAGGTAACACTTGCGTGTTCTCTCAGGACCCAACAGTGCGCCGATATAACTCTCTTCCCACCGACACTCGGGCCGGCGGTAATGAAGAAAATGCTTGTCAGTGTTCCACCCATGAGCAACCGCAGTCCCACATGTGGGGACTAAACGGCCTCTGCCAGCAAGAAGACAACCTCTGTTGCCCCTCGACTGGAGAATGCTCCTTAGAAAGGAGGTGATCCAGCCGCACCTTCCGGTACGGCTACCTTGTTACGACTTCGTCCCAATCGCCGATCCCACCTTCGACGGCTCCCTCCACAAGGGTTAGGCCACCGGCTTCGGGTGTTACCGACTTTCATGACGTGACGGGCGGTGTGTACAAGGCCCGGGAACGTATTCACCGCAGCGTTGCTGATCTGCGATTACTAGCGACTCCGACTTCACGGGGTCGAGTTGCAGACCCCGATCCGAACTGAGACCGGCTTTAAGGGATTCGCTCCACCTCACGGTATCGCAGCCCTCTGTACCGGCCATTGTAGCATGTGTGAAGCCCTGGACATAAGGGGCATGATGACTTGACGTCATCCCCACCTTCCTCCGAGTTGACCCCGGCAGTCTCCTGCGAGTCCCCGCCATTACGCGCTGGCAACACAGGACAAGGGTTGCGCTCGTTGCGGGACTTAACCCAACATCTCACGACACGAGCTGACGACAGCCATGCACCACCTGTATACCGACCACAAGGGGGGCCGTATCTCTACGGCTTTCCGGTATATGTCAAACCCAGGTAAGGTTCTTCGCGTTGCATCGAATTAATCCACATGCTCCGCCGCTTGTGCGGGCCCCCGTCAATTCCTTTGAGTTTTAGCCTTGCGGCCGTACTCCCCAGGCGGGGCGCTTAATGCGTTAGCTACGGCACGGATCCCGTGGAAGGAAACCCACACCTAGCGCCCACCGTTTACGGCGTGGACTACCAGGGTATCTAATCCTGTTCGCTACCCACGCTTTCGCTCCTCAGCGTCAGTTACTGCCCAGAGACCCGCCTTCGCCACCGGTGTTCCTCCTGATATCTGCGCATTTCACCGCTACACCAGGAATTCCAGTCTCCCCTGCAGTACTCAAGTCTGCCCGTATCGCCTGCAAGCCCGCAGTTGAGCTGCGGGTTTTCACAGACGACGCGACAAACCGCCTACGAGCTCTTTACGCCCAGTAATTCCGGACAACGCTCGCACCCTACGTATTACCGCGGCTGCTGGCACGTAGTTGGCCGGTGCTTCTTCTGCAGGTACCGTCACTTTCGCTTCGTCCCTGCTGAAAGAGGTTTACAACCCGAAGGCCGTCATCCCTCACGCGGCGTCGCTGCATCAGGCTTTCGCCCATTGTGCAATATTCCCCACTGCTGCCTCCCGTAGGAGTCTGGGCCGTGTCTCAGTCCCAGTGTGGCCGGTCGCCCTCTCAGGCCGGCTACCCGTCGTCGCCTTGGTAGGCCATTACCCCACCAACAAGCTGATAGGCCGCGGGCCCATCCTGCACCAGTAAACCTTTCCAACCCCCGCCATGCGACAGGAGCTCATATCCGGTATTAGACCCAGTTTCCCAGGCTTATCCCAGAGTGCAGGGCAGATCACCCACGTGTTACTCACCCGTTCGCCGCTCGTGTACCCCCGAAGGGGCCTTACCGCTCGACTTGCATGTGTTAAGCACGCCGCCAGCGTTCGTCCTGAGCCAGGATCAAACTCTCCGTTGAAGACTCTAGATTGGCCGGCGAACCGGCAATCAGCCATAGACATCGAGTCAAATCACTAGCGTAAAAACTCAAACTAGCTTGCACTGACCATCTCAGACGGAAGAATGAGACAGCCAGCAAATACCCACCCACCGAAAATGGTGAGTGGAGTACCAAAAAA
>NZ_RKLP01000002.1 GCF_004011865.1 Prescottella agglutinans
GCACCGGCGACGTCTCCAACGCCACCACCCACATGCGCAAGATCCGTCAGGAGATCCGCCGCCTGACCTCGCTGCCCGAGGACGAGCTGTACGTCGCCGCGAAGGAACTGCAGGCCCCCTACGACCTCGTCGTCGAGGTCGCCAAGGCCGGCAAGCTCCCGGTCACCCTGTTCACCGCCGGCGGCATCGCCACCCCCGCGGACGCGGCGATGATGATGCAGCTCGGCGCCGAGGGCGTGTTCGTCGGCTCGGGCATCTTCAAGTCCGGCAACCCCGCCGAGCGCGCCGCCGCGATCGTCAAGGCCACCACCTTCCACGACGACCCCGACGTCCTCGCGAAGGTCTCCCGCGGCCTGGGCGAGGCCATGGTCGGCATCAACGTCGACGACATCCCCCAGCCCCACCGCCTCGCCGAGCGCGGCTGGTGACCTGAGCCTACGACTCGCCGCGCGCGGTCAGGGCCGCGATGTCGCCACCGAGGGTGCTGCGGAACGTGCCGATGAGCTCCTCCACCCCACCCAGTTGATCGCCCACCTGGTGGGTGTTCTCCGCCGACAGCTCCCGGTTCCCCGACCGTGCGATCAGCTCGTCGATCCGGCTGTCCAGGCTGGTCGCCCACCGCATCGATTCCATCGCCCGGAGCTGGATCTCGGCCTGCGCCAACAGGTCCCCGATCCGGGCGAGCGCGGCGACCCGTTCCACCAACTGGTCCCACACCGGCGCGAGCGCGTCGCGGCGGGACTCGACGTGCTCGCGGGCCTCGGGTGTGGACTCGAGCGCGTCGTCGAGTTCACCGACGATCCCGTGCAGCGCGACGGTGTCGACGGCGATCTGGGTCAGCTCCTCCGCGAGGTCGAGTTGCGCCCGCTGCACCGCGAAATGCTCCGAGTGCCACGCCGCCGAGCTCTCGATCCGGTCGTACAGCGTCCCGGCCAGGAACAGCAGCGTGTCGTACCGGTCGGCGAACCGGTCGTCGTCGGGTTCCACCGCACGCCCCAGCGCGTCGGCGGCACGCCGGCCGACGTCCTCCGCCCTCGTGTGCTCGGACACGCGCGCCACCCGCGACGCCGTGCCCTCGAGCATCGCGTTGCGTAGTTCGTGCAGGTGCCGCCGTTCCACCGGGAGCGGCGCCGGGGTTCGGGTCAACGCGACGAACAGCGCGTCGCGCTGCTCCGGATCGAGGTGTATCCCGTCGCGGCGGTCCCGACGGATGGCGCGCACGCCGCCCGCGTAGTGCACGTTCGACATCGTCATGGCCGAGCGCAGGCCGTCGAGCCGCTTGCCGAGTTCGGCCGCCCGGTACCGGTACGCCAACTGCACCGGTCCCGGGCGCATCGACGCGGCCCTACCGACGATCCGGGCGTGCTCGTCGGCCAGCAGGCGCAGATGTCCGAAGCCGCCGACCGACGGCAGGGTCCGCGCCACCCGGCGACGGGAAGCCAGGATCCCGCGGGTGGCCGCGTCGACGCGCCCCGCCGCGATCAACACGGACGCGGTGTCCGACAGCGGCGGATGTCGACCGTCGAGACGCGCGCGCTCGCACCAGCAGCGGACCTGTTCGTTGATGCGCGCGCGACGCTCGGCCGCGGACTGGTCGGGTGCGGGCATGATGCCTCCTCCAGGAGCCGTCTGCCCACCACTGTTCCAGAAATTTCCGTGCGCGTCGTCAGTCGATGACGGCGTCCGAGAACACCGGCGGGTTGCCGAGGAACTGACGGTGCGACGGCGGCTGCTTCCCCTCGAGGTCCTTGACGCCGAGTTCCTCCGCGACCTCGGCGCCGACGAGCACCTGACCGCTGCGCTTCATCAGCTCGGGGTCCTTCGCGAGGGCGTCGATGACACGTCCGGGGAACTCCGCCGACTCCGCCGTCGCCGCCAGGCCGTCGTACGCGCCCGGGTTCGCGTCGAACCCGGCCTTGGTGCGCTCGGTCATGAGCAGACCCATCCAGAGCGAGACGACCGCGACGTTGAACGGACGGAAGTCGACGGCCATGTCGTGGGCCATCTTGTCGACCGCGGCCTTGCCTGCGCCGTACGCGGGTCCGTGCATGTAGCAGGTGCCACCGAAGGACGACGTGTTGACGACGAGGCCCTCGCCGTTGGCGGCGAGCAGCGGCGCGGCGTAGTAGCTCGAGACGTAGCTCGACCGCATGCCGACGTCCAGCACGTCGAGCAGCGACAGCGACTTCTCCCAGAACGGGCCCTTCTTGGTCAGCTCGTCCGGAACGGCCAGCGCGTTGTTGACGAGGATGTCCAGGCGGCCGTGCTCCTCGCGCAGACGCTCGAAGAACGCCGCGACCTGCGCGTCGTCGCTGTGGTCGAGCACCACCGGCACACCCTCGCCGCCGCGGCGGGTGATCTCCTCAGCCGTCGCGAACACGGTGCCCGGCAGCGGGGCGTCACCCTCGGTCTGCGTCCGCCCGGTGACGTACACCTTGGCGCCGGTCTCACCCAGGGCGAGCGCGATGCCCTTGCCCGCTCCGCGGCTCGCTCCGGTGACCACCACGATCCGATCCGAACTCAGTCCCACCATGCACTCCATCCATCGTCGGGGTAGCCACACCGCGAGTGTGGCCCACGTCTCAATCAGCACACCGTAGGCGCGGGCCTCGGTGCATGTCACTTCCCGATGGTCGGGAAACCACGTCGGCCCGGAAGCTGCTTGAATCGGGGCATGACGCAGGACATCCCGACGCGCCCGCTCGACGGTGTGCGCGTCCTCGAACTCGGCAACTACATCGCCGCCCCCACCGCGGGCCGACTGCTCGCCGACTTCGGCGCCGAAGTCATCAAGGTGGAGCGACCCCTCACCGGCGACGAACTGCGGAACTGGCGCCTGTACTCGGGCAGCACCTCGATGCTGTACCGCACGATCAACCGGAACAAGAAGTCGATCGTGCTCGACCTGCGGTCCGACGAGGGCCGCCGCCTGGTCCTCGACCTCGCGGCGAAGTGCGACATCCTGCTCGAGAACTTCCGTCCCGGCACCCTCGAGAAGTGGGGCATCGGGCCCGAGCAGTTGAACGCGGTGAACCCCGACCTCGTGATCACCCGGATCTCCGCGTTCGGGCAGACCGGCCCGCTCGCGGAGCGGCCCGGTTTCGCGGCCGTCGCCGAGGCCCTCGGCGGCTTCCGGGAACTCGTCGGCGACCCGGACCGGCCGCCGGTGCGGGTGGGCGTGTCGATCGGCGACTCGATCGCCGGTCTGTACGCCGCATTCGGGTCGGTGATGGCGCTGTACCAGCGCAAGTCGCACGGCGGGCAGTCTCTGGCGCTGCCGCAGCGGATCATCGACGTCGCCCTCAACGAGTCGATCATGTCGATGATGGAGTCACTCGTCCCCGACTACCTCGCCTACGGCGTCAAGCGCGAGCGGGTCGGTGGCCGCATGGAGGGCATCGCTCCGTCGAACGCGTACCCGTGCAACGACGGCACGAGCATCATCATCTCGGGCAACGGGGACGCGATCTTCCAGCGCTACATGGAAACCATCGAACGCCCCGACCTCGCGGCGGACGAGGAACTGCAGACCAACGCCGGCAGGTGGGCGCGCCGCGACGAACTCGACGCCGCGATCGGGGCCTGGACGTCGCGGCACACCCGCGACGACGCGCTGCGCATCCTCGACGCCGCGAACGTCCCGTCCGGACCGATCTACACCGCCGCCGACATCGTCGAGGACGAGCAGTACAACGCCCGCAACATGATTCAGACGTTCGACGTGGACACCGGCGCCGACACCCCGCAACCGGTCGGCTTCCCGGGGATCGTGCCGGTGATCGGGGACAAGTCGCTGCCGATCGACCACGTCGGGCCGGACCTGGGCGAGCACACGCGCGAGGTGCTCGCGTCGGTGCTCGGCAGATCCGACGCCGACATCGACCGAATCATCGCCGAGACGGAGTCGTGATGACCTACTCCTTTGCACCGCAGTCGATTCTGCGTGACGTCACGTTGCGCGACGGGCTCCAGCTCACCGGCAAGCCGCTGTCGACCGCTCGTAAGCTCGAGATCGCCCGCGGCCTGCTGGCCCTCGGAGTCCCCGAACTCGAGGTCGGCTCGATGGCCCGACCGGATCTGGTCCCGCCCATGGCGAACACGCTCGAGGTGATCGGCGAACTGACGCCCGAGGAATTGGACCGCTGCTGGGTGTGGGTGGCCACCCCGCGCCACGTCGAGAAGGCCGCCGCGGCCGGCGCCCGGAACTTCCAGTACTGCTTCTCGGCGTCGGATTCGCACAACCGCGCCAACATCGGGCGCTCCACCGACGACAGCCTCGCCGCGATGCCCGCCGCGATCGAACTGACCCGCGCCGTCGGCGGACGGATCCAACTGTGCATCGCCACGTCGTTCACGTGCCCCTTCGAGGGCGAGGTCCCGGCCGACCGGGTGCTGTCGATCGCGAACGACCCACGGGCCGACGGCGCCGACGACATCGTCGTCGCCGACACACTCGGCCAGGCGGTCCCGGCGCAGGTGGCCGCGCTGGTCGGCCGGGTGAAGGCCGAATCTCCCCAGCGCCGCATCGTCTTCCACGGTCACGACACGTGGGGGCTCGGCGTCGCGAACACGCTCGCCGCGATCGGTGCCGGGGCGAGCGTCGTCGACGGCGCCCTCGGCGGGCTGGGCGGGTGCCCGTTCGCGCCCGGGGCGAGCGGGAACACCTCCACCGAGGACATCGCGTTCGCGACCCGACCGGGCTGGCTCACACCCGGGACCTTGACCGCGCTCGTCGACATCGCCACTCCGATGCTCGCAGAGTTGGGCGAACCCAACCGGTCCCGCACCGCCGAGGGAACCCGTTCCGAGGCAAACGCTTTCGAGTGGGTGCGTCCACGGAGTCAGTGACGTTCGACGACAGGACCCTCGACCAACTCGCCGACCAACCGGTTGATCTGCTCGCGGTTGAGGTGGGCACCCTGGTTGGCGTACTGCTCGTACTCGTCGTCGTCGAGGGCGTCGTGGACGACGGCGGCCTCGATGGGACCGTCCACCGCGTCGATCCACGCCGGCAGGAACCCGGCCTGCGCGCCGAGGCTGTCCACCGCGCCCATGAGCACCGCGCCGTCCGTCGGGCGGCCCGCCGTGGCCAGCACCGCGGCGGTCGAATGGATCATCACCAGCCAGGAGATGACGTCGGGTTCCTCGTCGAGGTCCGCGCGAAGTACACGCATCGTCGCGAGCGCTCCCTCCACGTCGCCCGCGTCGGCCGCGGCCTTCATCAGCGCCCACGTCGACGACGTCACCGCCCAGCGGTGCCCGTACCGCTCGCCGGCGCGGATCGCGTCCCGCAGTTCGACCCGGGCCTCCTCCGCCTGACCGATCGACCGCAGCAGCATGCCCAGCACCATCCGCGCCTCGGCCTCGATCCATCCCGCGTCGTGCTCGACGGCCAGGTCGACCGCGTGACGCGCCAGTGCGACCGCCTCGTCGGACCGCCCCTGCATCGCCACGAAGTGCGCGCGCCACGCCTCGTCGCGGGCCACCTCGCCGACGTCCCCGATCGACGACCACAACTGCCCGCCCCGACGGACCGCGTCCTCGGCGGTCGCGGCGTCACCTGTCAGGTAGGTCAACGACGCCAGCCCGTCCAGGGCGCGCGCCATCACGCGAGGCTCGGGCGGCCGCCAGTCGCCCGCCACCAGGTCCAGCGCGGTCCGCAGGAACTGCAGACCCTCACCGATGTTCCCGGTCCGGTACCAGAACCAGGAGAGACGGCCCGCCAGGTCGAGCGCGTAGTGGGCGTCGTCGACCGCGAACGCCGACTCGAGGGCGGCCCGGTGCTCCGCCTGGTCCGCCGCGAGCAGCCTGATCGCCTGCCGCCCGCGGGAGCTGTGCAGTGCCGCCGAGACGGATTCCACCCGCGCCAGCACGAAACCGCGGTGGGCCGCGCGGATCGCGATCGACTCGGCGTCGTCGGCTTGGTCGCGCGCGAACCGGCGGATCGTCGCCAGCATCCGATAGCGGGTAGGTGACGACCCCGGCACCACCCGCAGCAGGCCCCGCCGCACCAGCGACGTCAGCACCACGGAAACCTCCGCCGTAGAACCCAACACGCACATCGCGGTCGCGCCCTCCACGTCGAACGAACCCGCGAACACCGAGATCCGGCGCAACAGGCGGGCCTCCCCACCCGACATGAGCCGGTTGGCCCAGTCGACGGTGTCCCACATCCGCCCGCGCGGCCCGATCGCCGGCGCCGGGTCTCCGTGCATCAGCGCGAAGCGGTCTGCGAGGCCGTCGGCGATCGCCTGCTCGGTCACGTAGCGCAGCTGCGCCGCCGCCAGCTCCAGACCGAGCGGCAGTCCCTCGACCTCCTGGCAGATCGCCTGTACCGCACGCCGATTCTTCGCATTGAGCGTCCACGTGGCGCTCACCCCGACGGCGCGTTCGGCGAAGAGTTCGACGGCAGCGTCGTCCACCGACAGCGGCGCGACCTCGTGGACGCCTTCGCCCTCGACACCGAGCGGCACGCGTCCCGTGACGATCATCCGGACGTCCGGGCAACTGGCGAGCACCGCCCGGGCGACGTCCGCGGTGTAGTCGGCGACGTGTTCGCAGTTGTCCAGCACGAGGACACACGACCGGGCCGCCATCGTCTCCGCCAGATGCGTCGGGGACCCGACTCCCGGCAACGCCAGCAGCGTCGCGATGGTCGACGGAATCAACGCGCCGTCACTGACTTTCGTGAGATCGACGATCCACGGACCGTCGGGTGCCTCGACTCGCCGGCACACCTCCACCGCCAGCCGCGTCTTGCCCACGCCGCCGGGACCGACGAGGGTGACGAGCCGACGTTCGTCGACCAACTGCACGATCGACGACACGTCACGCTCACGGTCCACCAGCCGGGTCCGCGGCTGGATCAGATTCGAGTTCGGCATCTCGAGCGGCGGTGACAGCTGCGCCGATTCGAGATAGACGCTGTCGTGGGTCATCAGGGCCGTCTCGATGCGTCGGAGACCGGCGCCGATCTCGCACCCGAGGCGGTCGTCGAAGATGGCGCGGCAGCGTCGGAGCGCCGCCAGGGCGTGCGCCTGCTGACCGGACCGGCTGAGCCCCAGCGTCAGCAACTCCCAGGCGCGTTCGTCGAGGGGATGGTCCGCCACGAGGGCCTCGGCCTCCACCGCGGCCGCCGCCGGGGAGTCGGCCGCGAGTTCGGCGCCGGCCAACGCGATCCGCGCCTCGAAACGGCGCTCGGTCAGTCGCGCCACCTCGGACTCGATGAAGACGGTGTCGGCGAACGCCGACACCGGGAGCCCCTCGTACGCGAGGCCGCGCCACTGGCGCAGACCCTCGCGGTAGGCGTCGGCCGCCGTGTCCGGGGCGCGCTCGAGCATCGCGTCGCCCCGGCGGACCTCGTCGAGGAACCGCGCCGAGTCCACCGCGTCACGCGGCACGACCAACTGGTATCGGGTGCCGTCCCGCACCAGCACACTGTCCCCGTCGTCCAGCCGACTGCGGAGCCCCTCGAGCGCCTGCTCGAGCGGATCGGGTCCGCCCCCGGCCTGACCGTTCCCGGCCGCGGCAGCGCCCGTATACCGGACCTGGGCGCGCAACCGCTCGATGTCGACCGAATGCGGGAAGGCCACCAGCAGCGCGGCGAGCAACGCCCTCTGCTGCTGGTCCAGGACGATCTGCCGTCCGCCACGAGTGGCCGCGACCGGACCCAGGACCGTGAACTCGATTCCGTCTGCCCCCACCCCAACTCCCTTCACGCCGCGCCGCGGGCCCGAGCTAATCCGCGACGTCGACCATGTCGTGCCCGGCGACGTCGGCGGCGAGGGCCCGCAGATGGTCGTCGGCCGAGCCGAGCGTGTGTTCGATCGCGGTCAGCCGGGACACGTAGTGGCCCACCGCGTATTCGGCGGTCATGCCGATGCCGCCGTGCATCTGGATCGCCTCCTGGCCGATGTGCCGCGCCGACCTGCCGATCCGCAGCTTCGCGCGGGACGCGACGACGGGATCGACCACGCCGTCCGCGAGGGACATCGTCACGTACAGGCTCATGCTCCGCGCCAACTCCAGCGACACGTACATGTCCGCGGCGCGCTGTGTGAGCGTCTGGAAGCTGGCCAACGGCACGCCGAACTGCTTACGGGTGCGGAGGTATTCGGTGGTCAACCGCAGCACCTCCTCCATCGCGCCGACGGCCTCGGCGCACAGTGCTGCCTGAGCCCGGACCTGCGCCGCCCGGATCGCGGCGACGGCATCCCCGCCGTCACCCAGCGGTTCGGCGGCGACGTCGCCGAACTCGATCTGCGCGGCACGCAGACCGTCGTGTGTGGCGTACCGTCGGCGGACCACGCCGGGGGCGTCCGCATCCACCAGGAACACGCCGACCCCACCGTCCGGCAGCGCCGCCGAGACGACGAGCGTGTCGGCACAGTCACCGCGTAGAACCGGATTCTTGGTTCCGATGATCGTCCACGAATCCCCTTGCCGGACAGCGCGGGTGGTCACGTCGACCGCGGGCCAGCGGGTCCCAGGCTCGGCGTGCGCGAAGGCCAGCAGCAGGCCGCCGCCGGTGACGGCCGGCAGGATCTTCCGTCGCTGCGCCTCGCTGCCCACGTCCGCGATCACGCTGCCGGGCACCACGACCGCGTCGAGCACGGGTTCGGGGGCGAGTCGCCGCCCCAACTCCGTCATCACCAACCCGACCTCGACAGGCCCGGCCCCGGATCCGCCGTCCTCGTCGTCGAACCCGAGTCCGAGCAGCCCGGTCTCGGCCAGCCGACCCCACACGTCCGCGCTCCACCCCCGCGGTGACGCCTTCACCTCGGCGAGCGCCTCCGCGTCGTAGCTGCGGTCCAACAGGCCTCTCGTGGTGTCCCGCAACAACTTCTGTTCGTCATCGAGTTCGAAGTCCATTCCCCGCCTCACAGTCCGAGGATCGAGGAGGCGATGATGCTGCGCTGCACCTCGCTCGACCCGCTGTAGATGGACACCTTCCGGTAGTTGAGGTAGATCGGGGCCGCGCGCTGCGCCCACAACGGCGACTCGATGTCGGGTCCGGCGTCGAACGGCAGCGAGTCCGGTCCGGCCACATCCACCAGAAGTTCGGTCGCGGCCTGCTGCAGTTCCGAGCCCCGCAGCTTCAGCAACGACGACGCGGGATCGGGCTTGCCGTGCGCCGAGGAGGCCACGACGCGCAGTTGCGTCAATTCGAGTGCGAGCAGTTCGTTCTCGAGTTCGGCGACGCGGGCCGCGAACAGCGGATCGTCGAGGAGGCTGCCCGTGCCGAGGGGCGTGTGCGCCGCGTGTTCCTTCGCCCGCGCCAGCCTGACCTTGGCGCGGCCCACACCCGTGACGCCGGTGCGCTCGTTGCCGAGCAGGAACTTCGCATAGCTCCACCCGGCGTTCTCCTCGCCGACCAGGTTCTCGGCCGGCACGCGGACGTCGTCGAAGAACACCTCGTTGACCTCGTAACTGCCGTCGATCAACCGGATCGGCCTCACCGTGACACCCGGCGACGTGAGGTCGACGAGCAGGAACGAGATTCCCGCCTGCCTCTTCGGGGCGTCCGGGTCGGTGCGGACGAGGCAGAAGATCCAGTCGGCGTACTGGGCCAGCGTCGTCCACGTCTTCTGCCCGTTGACGACGTAGTGGTCGCCGTCGCGCACCGCGCGGGTCTGCAGCGAGGCCAGGTCGGACCCGGCTCCGGGCTCGGAGAATCCCTGACACCACCAGATGTCGAGGTTCGCCGTCGCCGGCAGGAACCGTTCCTTCTGCTCCTCCGACCCGAACGTCGCGATCACCGGGCCGACCATGTTCGCGTTGAACGCCAGCGGTTCGGGCACCGCAGCCAACTGCATCTCGTCGAGCCAGATGTGCCGCTGCACCACCGACCAGTCGCGACCGCCCCACCGGACCGGCCAGTGCGGCACCGCGAGCCCCGCCGCGTTGAGGATGCGCTGCGTCGCGACGAAGTCGTCCCGGCCGATCGGCGCACCGGACGCCACCCGCTCGCGGATCTCCGCGGGGATCTCGGTGCGGAAGAAGGTCCGCATCTCCTCCCGGAAAGCGCGCTCCTCAGCGGTCAGGGCCAGGTTCATCGACGATTCCCTTCACGCGCACGGATCTGGAGTGGTCTCGTTGCGAACGCTACTCCCTCCGGCGTGACGAACGGCGGCTTTGCGCGGGGGCTAGCGCGTCTCCAGGACCAGGAGAAATCCCCCGGCGCCGGCATCCACCCGGGTCGTCAGGGCCAGATCGGGTGCGAGCCGCGAGAGCCGATCGAGCAGCCACTCACCCGCGGCCACGGCGTCCGCTTCGCCCGGACACCGGGCCACTGCGACCCGGCCACCCTTGCGGCCCAGTTGCTCGACGACACCGATGATCGGCGCCGGGTCGACGACGAACAGTTCGTCGGGCCACGGCACGACGGGCTTGACGGCCCCCTTCTTCGTATTACACGCGCGGTGCGCCAGGCGCTCCTGAACCGACTTGCCCTTGCTCTTCTTCGCGGTGCTGAGGCCGTCGACGCTCGGCCCACGCGGATCGTTCACCGACATGTCCGGGTCGACGGGCTCGTCGCACAGCCAGCAGCGCCAGCCGTCGCGTTCACCGATGTCCTGCAGGTTGCTCACGTGAAGACGGTACCGCCGCGGCGAAGCGCCGCGGCGGTACCGTTCCCGAGCACCCTGCCCCTACATGTCGGCGATGGCCTCGAGGGGCTTGGTCCGCGCCGCCCGACTCGCCGGCCACAGTGCCGCGAGGACGCCGACCACGGCGGACCCGATCAGCATCGCGACCACCTGACCCCACGGGACCGAGATCTGGTCGAGGCCCTCGTCGGCGAGCGTCCGCACGAAGCCCCAGCCGAAGACCACACCGAGCACGACACCGACGAGGGCGCCGAACACCGCGATCAGGACCGACTCGAGGTAGATGGTGCGGCGCACCTGCGCCCGCTGCATTCCGACTGCCCGCAGCATGCCGATCTCACGTCGACGTTCGACGACGGAGAGCGCCAGGGTGTTGACGATGCCGAGGATCGCGATGACGACCGCGAGTGCGAGCAGGCCGTACAGCACCGCGAGCAGCGTGTCGATCTGCTGCCCCTGGGTGCCCTTGAACTGCTCCCGGTCCTGGACCTGCACCACGACGAACGGGTCGGTCGCGGTCGCGAGGTCGGACGCCATCGCGGTCAGGTCGGAACCCGGCGCCGCCTTGATCAGCACCGCCCACTCGGTGCGCATGCTCAGCGGCGTCACGTCCTGGTACACCTGGTCGGAGACGACCCACGGACCGAGCAGCTGGTTGTCGGCGTAGATGCCGGTCACCGTCGTGGTGACCTGCTCGCCGTCGCGGTCGGTGAGGGTGACCGGCGTGCCGAGCTTCCACCCGTGGTCGGCGGCCTCGGTCTCGCTGACCAGCATGTCGGTGCCGGTGATCGAGGTGGTCCCCTCCTTCATGGTGTAGTCGAGCACGCCGTCGGGCGAACCGCTCAGGGCCGTGCCGAACACGTCCTCGTCGTCGATCTTCACGGCGACACCGTGGAGGGAGACCGCCTGCTCGACGCCGGTCACCTGCCCGGCGGCCGCGGCGGCGCCCGCCGGGACACCGATACCTTGCGGTCCGCTGAGCACGAAGTCCGCCTCGACGCCCTTGTCCACGAGCGCGTTCACGCTCGACTTGGCGGACGCACCGAACACACCGATCACCGACACCAGCATCAGGCCAAGGGTCAGCGCGAACGCCGTCGCCGCCGTGCGCTTGGGGTTGCGCACCGCGTTGGTACGGGCCAGGCGACCCACCGGGCCGAAGGGCTTGGCGAACACCGCGCCGAGGGCACCGACAACGGGACGCGACAACGCCGGAGCCGCCAGCAGCACCGCGAGGACGAGTCCCAGCGCGCCGAGTCCGACCGTCGCCGCGGCGCCGCCACCGGTGGACTGGGCGCCGACGACCAGAGCGAGAACACCCAGCACTGCAGCGATCGAACCGATCAGGGTGCGCACCTTGAGGGTGTCGCCGGTGGAGGCGAACTCCTCGCGCATCGCCGCCACCGGCGGCACCTTCGAGGCCCGGCGGGCCGGCGCGTAGGCGCTGACGACGGTCACGAGCACACCGAGGACGAGCGCCACGATGATCGTGCGGGGCGCGACCTGCAACGAGCCCTCGGGCAGGCCGAGGTCGAACGCGTTGAGCAGGCCGCGCAGTCCGTACGCGAGTCCCACACCGGCCGCGAGGCCGAGCGCGCTGCCGATCACGCCGACGACGAGCGCCTCCAGGACGACCGACCGGCCCACCTGCTTGCGGCTGGCGCCGATCGCACGCAGCAGCGCGAGTTCGCGCAGGCGCTGGGCGACGATCATCGAGAAGGTGTTGTAGATGATGAAGGTGCCGACCAGCAGCGCGATCGCGCCGAACGCCAGCAGGAAGTAGTTGACGAAGCTGAGCGCCTGACCGATCTCGTCCTTGGTCTCCTCACGCACCTCGGCGCCGGTCTGGACCTTCGTGTCGGGCAGCGCCGCCGCGATCCGGTCGCGCAGTTCGTCCTGCGAGACCCCCGTGCCCGCGACGTCGATGTACCCGACGTGGCTGCCGTCGGTGAACAGTTGCCGCGCCTGCGCGTCCGTGAACAGCACGCCGACGTACCCACCGGTGTCGGTCTCGGGGGCGTAGAGGCCCGAGATCGTGACGTCGTTCCACCCGTTCATCGTCAGCACGCGTGTGTGGTCGCCGACCTCCAGGCCGGCACGCTTCGCGGCGCCCTCGTTGAGCGCGATCTGTCCGGCCTGTTCCGGCGGGGTACCGGTCACGAACTTCGTCGGCTCGCCGAACTGCTGCTCCGGCGGCAGATACGACGACCCGATACTGGGGGCGCCGCCGTTCTGCGTGGGTTTGCCGGCCGAGTCGAGGACCACTATCTGACCGCCCACGGACGGCGCGACGGCGCGGACGCCGTCGACCGCGCGGATGGTGTCGACGTCCGCGATCGGGACGCCGCTCGAGCCCTGCTCGACGGGGCTGACACGCACGTCGATGCCGTCGGCGGAGCCGTCGACGATGCTGTCGAACGTCTTCTGCAGGGTGTCGGTGAAGACGAAGGACCCCGCGACGAACGCCGTGCCGAGCACGACCGAGAGCACGGTGAGGATCAGCCGCACCTTGTGGGCGGCGAGGTTGCGCAGGGACACCCTGCGCATCGGGGAATTGGTGACCGCCATGGTGTCAGACCGTCTCGAGGTTCTTCATGCGGTCCAGGACCGACTCGGCGGTGGGCTCGCGCAACTCGTCGACGATCTGCCCGTCGGCGAGGAAGACCACGCGATCGGCGAAGCTCGCGGCCCGCGGATCGTGCGTGACGATCACGACCGTCTGGTCGAACTCGTCGACCGCGGCCCGCAGGATCGAGAGCACCTCACCCGACGAGCGCGAATCCAGGTTGCCGGTCGGCTCGTCGCCGAAGATGATCTCCGGCTGTCCGGCGAGCGCCCGCGCGCACGCGACACGCTGCTGCTGGCCGCCGGACAGCTCACCGGGACGGTGGTCGAGCCGATCGCGCAGACCCAACCGGTCGACCACGGTGTCGAGCCACTGCTGGTCGGCCTTCCGACCGGCGATGTCGAGCGGCAGGGTGATGTTCTCGAGCGCCGTGAGGGTCGGCACCAGGTTGAACGCCTGGAAGACGAACCCGATCCGGTCCCGGCGCAGCTGCGTCATCTGCTTGTCCGAGAGGGTGGTCAGATCCGTCGCGCCGATCAGCACCGAACCCGACGTCGCCGCGTCGAGACCGGCCAGGCAGTGCATGAGCGTCGACTTGCCGGAGCCGGACGGCCCCATGATGGCGGTGAACTCCCCCCGCGCGAACTCCGCGGACACGCCTGCGAGGGCGTGGACCTGGGTGTCCCCCGACCCGTACACCTTCGTCAGGTTGACCGCACGAGCGGCAACGGTGGTCTCGGTGGGCATCTCGGTTTCGGTTGGCATGCCCAACATCCTCACCCGAGCGGGTGACGGAAAACCATCGGGGACATCCCTGATCTTGTACCCGGACTCAGGGATGACCCGTCAGTCGTGCGAGAAGGCGCGGGCGATCTCCCGCTCGAGGTCGAGGTACGGGGCGCCCGAGACGTCGGCGGTCACCTGCGCGACGGTTCCCCCGCGGAAACGGAACGGTGCCCGGTAGAGCCGCGAAACGGACTGGCCGGTGTCGCGTCCGACCCGGATTCCCTCCCCCACCCCGGAGAACATCGCCGGCTGGATCCGGACGCCACCGAGAGAACCGACCTCGCGGTCGTCGACGTGAAGGGTCACGTCGCCGATCGGGGTGAACCCGTCGTCCGCCGCCCCGGTCCGGTCGAAGCGCACCCCGAGCACGTGGGCGCCGACGGGCACCGGCTCGGACGCGACGACGACCTGCTCGTCCTCCCCGAGGAAGTTGTAGACGTACTTCAGGTGTCCGTCCTGCACGAACAGACTGTGGCCGCCGAGTCGGCCGCCGTGCGCGAACAGGACGCCCTCGACGTCGTCGGATTCGACTCTCACGTCCGCGAGCACCGAGAAGGACCGCCCCCGCATCTCCAGCGCGGCGCCCGGCCCCACCTCGGCCGCGTCCGGGTAGTAGACGAACGACTCCCGTGCCCCCGTCAGGTACGGCCGGTAACGCAGGAACGCGGACAGCACGTCGAGGTCGTTGAGCGGCAGCCCGTCGTACTTCGCGGCCTCGTCGAACCACAGCCTGCGCAACTCGTCGAGTTTGTCCGGCCGCGCCGCCGCGAGGTCGCGGACCTGGCTGCGGTCCCGCTCGATGTGGAACAACTCCCAGCGGTCCTGGTCGAAGTGCGCCCAGTTGGACGGGGCCGCCGGGTGCACGGTGTTCGCGAACCAGCCGTCGTGCCAGATTCCGCGGGTGCCGAGCATCGAGTAGAACTGGGTCGTCTTGCCGGTCGCCGCCTCCGGGTCGCCGAGGACCGGACGGAAACTCACCCCCTCGAGCGGGCGCTGCGGCACCCCACCGACCAGCAGCGGCGGATCCACGCCGAGCAACTCGTACACCGTGGGCGTGACGTCGCAGACGTTGATGTAGTTGTCGCGGATCTCGCCGCGCGCGGAGATGCCGTCCGGCCACGAGATCACGCACGGGTCCGCGATCCCTCCCTCGTGGGACGCGTACCGCTTGAACAGCTTGTACGGGGTGTTGAACGCCATCGCCCACCCGGTGCAGTAGTGGTTGTACGTCTCCAGACCGCCCAGGTCGTCGATCTTGGCCAGACCGTCCTCGACCCGGTCCGGGTAGCCGTTGAAGAACTTGTACTCGTTGACCGAGCCGTTGGGGCCGCCCTCGCCGCTGGCACCGTTGTCGGACAGCAGCACGACGATCGTGTTCTCGAGCTGCCCGGATTCCTCGAGGTAGTCGAGCAGTCGGCCGATCTGGGCATCGGTGTAACTCTGGAATCCGGCGAAAACCTCCGCCATCCGGCAGAACAGCCGCCGCTCGTCGTCGTCGAGCGAATCCCACGGGCGGACGGTGTCCCCCACCGGCCACGGCACGCCGTCCGCGCTCACCTCGTCAGCGTACGGATTCATCTGCGACAGTTCGGTGTCCGCGGGAACCAGGCCGAGCCGCTTCTGGTTGTCGAGGACGATCTCGCGGTACCGCTCGTAGCCCATGTCGAAACGGCCGGCGTACCGGTCGGCCCATTCCTTCGAAACATGATGCGGCGCATGCCCGCAGCCCGGACACAGGTAGAGGAACCACGGCTTGTCCGGCGCGATGACCTTGGCGTCGCCAATGAACTCGATCGACTTGTCGGCCAGGTCCTTCGACAGGTGGTAGCCGTCCTCCGGCGACGACGGCGGATCGACCGGATGGTTGTCGTAGACCAGATTGGGGTACCACTGGTCGGCCTCACCGCCGAGAAATCCGTAGAATCGCTCGAACCCTCGCGAAAGCGGCCAATTCCTTTTGGTGGCAGCCAGATTCGACTCCTCCAACGGGGTCAGGTGCCATTTGCCGACGGCGTAGGTGTTCCAGCCCCTCTCGCCCAGCACCTCCGACAGCAGTGCCGCATCGGCCGGTATCCGACCACTCGAGTTGGCGAACCCGTCGGTGAACTCCTCGATCGTCGCCATCCCCACCGACGTCGGGTTCCGCCCGGTCAGCAGCGCGGCGCGCGTCGGCGAACACAGCGCGGTGGTGTGGAACTGACTCAACAACACCCCACGTTCGGCGATCCGCCGCAGATTCGGCATCTCGACCAGACCGCCGTAGAAGTCCCAGGTGCCGATCCCCGTGTCGTCCCACACCAGGTACAGGACGTTCGGGGCGCCCTCCGGCGCACGCGGTTCCGCGAACGGCGCCCAGTCCGGCGTCGAATCCCGGATGTCGACCGAAACCTTGCCCGTGAACTCCGCAGCCATGGCCGGGTCCTCCCGATGCGCGTGAGGGTCTCATCATCACACGCACCGGGAGGCTCCGGGGCAGGTTCGGGCGACTAGCCCCGCGTCTCCATCATCACGTTGAAACCCCTGGTGAAGTCCAGATAGTCCACGACGTCCGTTCGGACGACATCGGGGCTGCCGGGTCCCGCATAGTAGTGCTCGCGGTAGTCGTCGACGGTGTCGAACCACAGTTCCGAGATGGCCTCGATCGCGCCGGCACCCTCGCCACGGGCATCGACGACGAGGTTCTGCACATACCTGCTCACGGCCGGATGGTGCACCCGCGCGATCTCGGCGTGCGCGGCGTAGCGGCGCTCGAACTCGGCGCGCGGGACATCAGCACGGCGCGCGACGAAACACACCTGCTTGATCCCGGCCCCCGTGATCCCCGCGGTGGGATCGCGGCGGTCCCAGCGGACCGACTCCGCGAGCGTCAACACGGCGTCGGGTTCGACGCCGACGTCGACCGGCGCGTCGCCCCACGACCACACGACGGTCCGCAGCGGGACGTCGTCCGACTGCGGTGCAACGGAATTGGTCCGGAAGATCCCCGGTCGGTGGACGTCGACGGCCGACCGACCGCCGACGTCGACGGCACCGAGCGCGTCGGCGAACGCGAACGCCCGCTTGACCACCGTCACGACCAGCGCGCCTGGCCACCGTCGAGCGGCACCGTCGCACCCGTCAGGTACGTCGCGTCGGGCCCGACGAGGAACGCGACCGCGTTACCGATGTCGGTCTCGCAGTCGCCGATCCGGCGCATCGGGATACTCGCGACGAACGCGGCGGCCTCCTCCGGGCGCGCCTCCGTCCAGCGCTGCAGACCGGGCGACATCGCATGCGGAGCAACCGCATTGACGCGAATGTTGTCGACACCCCACTCGCACGCGGCGGCGCGGGTGAGCGACCGCACCGCCTCCTTCACCGACGCGTAGCCGCCGTACCCGCTCGCGTCCCAGCGAACCGCGACCGAGGACACCATGTTCACGATCGCGCCGCCGCCACGCTCCTTCATGTACGGGTAGCAGGCCTGCATCGTTCGCAGCGCGGCGATGGGACCGGAGGTGTAGGCCCGCTCGAGGACGTCCGCCTTCAGGTCGTTGATCGGCCCCAACGGGTTGAGGCTGGCGTTGTTGACCAGGATGTCGACGCCACCGAACAGCGCCGCGGTGGTGTCGACGGCACGCGTGATGTCGTCGGCGTCCGACACGTCCGCGACGACCGGTTCGGCGACACCACCGAAAGCGGCAATCGCCTCGCAGGTCTCGATCAGCTTGGACTCGGTCCGCCCCGACACCGCGATCCGCGCGCCCTCCTTGGCGAGCGCGAACGCGACGCCCTGACCGACGCCCTGGCCTGCGCCCGTGATGAGCGCGACCTTTCCATCCAACTTGCCCATGTGGTTTCAATCTCCCGCATCAGTAACGTGTCGACGCACACACAACCAGGTGCCGCCGACCGTCACGTCGCGTTTCCCGTTGATCGGGACCAGTTGGCCGCTACTCTCGACGTCATGCGGATCGGAGCCCATGTCCGGCAGGACGCCGACCCCATCGGGGCCGGCGAACGACTCGGCGCGGAAATCGTCCAACTGTTCCTCACCGACCCGCAGAAATGGGACAAGCCCGAGCCGCATCCGCAGACGGAGCGGATCTTGCAGAGCCCCATCGACGTCGTCGTGCACTCGTCGTACGTCATCAACGTCGCCAGCCTCAACAACCGACTCCGGATGCCGTCGCGCAAGGCGGTCACCGACCAGGCCGCGGCAGCCGCCGACATCGGCGCGGTCGGCCTCGTCGTCCACGGTGGCCATGTGCGCGACGGCGAGGATCCCGCCGCCGGTGTCGCGAACTGGCGCAAGCTCTTCGAACGCCAGCAGGACAAGGGCGGATTCCCCGTGCCGATCCTCATCGAGAACACCGCGGGCGGCGACTTCGCCATGGCCCGGCATCTCGATGCGATCGCACGACTGTGGGACGCCGTCGGCGAGTTCGGCGCCGGTTTCTGCCTCGACACGTGCCACGCGTGGGCGGGGGGTGAGCAACTGCTCGGCATCGTCGAGCGGGTCAAGGCGATCACCGGCCGGATCGACCTGGTGCATCTGAACAATTCACGCGACGAGTTCGACTCCGCCCGCGACCGGCACGCGAACCTGGCCACCGGCATGATCGACCCCGCGATGCTCACCGCCGTCGTCTCCGCGGCCGACGCCCCCGTGATCCTCGAGACCCCCGCCGACGGGATCGCCGACGACCTCGCGTACCTGCGCGATGCGCTGGCCGGCGACTGACGAGTCTCCGACATCACATACCGAATCGGCCACGACGCCGCGTCGGACGTGAACCGACCCGCCACCGGCACCTACCATCCCGGACATGACGCACTACCGGTCCCGCCGCACCCTCGCCCTGTCGTCCGTCGCTGTCGCCGCGCTCGCGCTCGCGGGGTGTACCAGCGCCGAATCCGAGCCGACCGCATCGACCACGTCGATGACCTCGTCGGCCGCCGTCGACTCCGACTCCGACTCGAACCGTCAGCCGAAGGCGCTCGCTGCGCCCGCCGAGGGCACGCTCACCGCGGCACCGACCGGGCAGTCCCAGCAGACCTCAGCGGCGTCGCCCGACGCCGCGCTGACGATCACCGACATCCGCGTCGGCAAGCACGACGGCTTCGACCGCGTCGTCTACGAGTTCGGCGGAACCGGAACCCCCGGTTGGCGTGCCGACATCGTGTCCACCGCGACCCAGCAGGGCAGCGGCAATCCCCTGGCGGTCGCCGGTGAGGGCATCCTCCAGGTACTCGTCGACGGCTCCTCGATGCCGTTCATGACCAATGTCGAGCCGTACTCGGGCCCGAACCCGCTCGAGGTCGAGAACCCCGTCGTCGTGACCGAGGTGCGGGACGCCGGAATCTTCGAGGGCACCGACCAGACGCTCATCGGGCTGACCGACCGGGACGTCTCGTACCGCGTCTACACCCTCACCGAGCCGACGCGCCTGGTCGTCGACGTCGCCCGCTGACGCACCTCCCGATTTGACCTCAACCATTCTCGAGGTTCTACCTTCGGTGTCGTACCCCTGTCCTATCGTGGCGGGGCCGACGAGAGGGGCGACGGATGAGTATGGACGTGACCGCGTGGAACGCGATGTACAACGCGATGCACGCGCAACAGGACCGTCGCCCCTTCTCCCGGGCCACACTGCGCCGGGTCGCCGGGTACGCGCGGCCGCACCGTAGGCACATCCTCTGGTACGTGCTGCTCAGCGTCGTCACCGCCGCGCTCGCGGTGGCGACCCCCGTGCTCGCCGGTCGCGTGGTCGACGCGATCGTCGCCGGTGACGACGTCCGCGTCGTGGTGCTGCTGGCGTCGGCCATCGCCGCCATCGCGCTGTTCGAGGCGGCCATGGCCGTGCTCACCCGGTGGCTGTCGTCGAGCATCGGAGAGGACCTCATCCTCGACCTGCGCACCGCCGTGTTCGATCACGTGCAGCGGATGCCGATCGCGTTCTTCACGCGCACCCGCACCGGCGCGCTCGTCAGCCGCCTCAACAACGACGTCATCGGTGCTCAGCGGGCGTTCAGCGACACCCTCTCCGGGGTGGTCGGGAACCTCGTGACGCTGGCGATCACCCTGGTCGTGATGGTGAGCATCTCGTGGCAGATCACGCTGCTGTCGCTGCTGCTCCTGCCGGTGTTCGTGATCCCGGCCCGCCGCATGGGAACCAAGCTGGCGCGCTTGAGTCGCGAGGCCGCGAACCACAATTCGGTGATGAGCACCCAGATGACCGAGCGGTTCTCGGCGCCCGGCGCGACCCTGGTGAAACTGTTCGGCAGGCCGTCCATGGAGTCGGCCGAGTTCGCGGTGCGCGCGCGTCGGGTCCGCGACATCGGTGTCCGCACCGCGATGCTGCAGTCGGTGTTCGTCACGGCCCTCACCCTCGTCTCGGCCCTCGCCCTCGCCCTCGTCTACGGCCTGGGCGGCTACTACGCGCTGCGCGGACAACTCGAGGCCGGCGCCGTCGTCTCGCTCGCGCTGCTGCTCACCCGGCTGTACTCGCCGCTCACCTCGCTGGCGAGCGCCCGCGTCGACGTCATGAGCGCGATGGTCAGCTTCGAGCGGGTCTTCGAGATCCTCGACCTGAAGCCGCTCATCGCGGAGAAGCCCGACGCCGTCGAGGTCCCCGCGGGACCGGCGTCGGTCGAGTTCCGGTCGGTCGAGTTCGCCTACCCCTCCCCCGACAAGGTCTCGCTTGCGTCGCTCGAGGAGGTGGCCGGCCTCGACACCCGTGGCGGCGCGACCGTGCTGCACGACGTCTCGTTCCGCGTGGAACCGGGCCACATGGTCGCATTGGTCGGGTCGTCCGGCGCGGGTAAATCGACCATCGCGCAACTGCTTCCGCGGCTGTACGAC
This sequence comes from Prescottella agglutinans, assembly GCF_004011865.1. GTDB lineage: Bacteria > Actinomycetota > Actinomycetes > Mycobacteriales > Mycobacteriaceae > Prescottella > Prescottella agglutinans. The sequence goes on from NZ_RKLP01000002.1 coordinate 20,804, forward strand.
GTCGATTCCGGCGCGGTCCTGGTGGGTGGTGTCGACGTGCGCGACCTGACGACCGATTCACTCCGGGCGGCCGTCGGCATGGTGACGCAGGACGGGCACCTGTTCCACGAGTCGGTGCGGGCGAACCTCCTGCTCGCCCGGCCCGAGGCGACGGAGGCCGACCTGTGGGACGTGCTGCGCCGCGCGAACCTCGAGGCACTGATCGAATCGCTGCCCGACGGCCTCGACACCGTTGTCGGCGAACGCGGCTACCGCCTGTCCGGCGGTGAACGGCAACGTCTCACGATCGCGCGACTGCTGCTGGCGCAGCCGCGCGTCGTGATCCTCGACGAAGCCACCGCCCACCTCGACTCGACCTCGGAGGCCGCCGTGCAGGAAGCGCTCGGCGAGGCCCTCGAGGGTCGGACGGCGGTCGTGATCGCCCACCGGTTGTCCACCATTCGCGCGGCGGACCAGATCCTCGTCGTCGAGGACGGCCGAATCGTCGAGCGCGGCAACCACTCCGAACTGCTGGCCGCCGGCGGACGCTACTCCGAGCTGTACCGGACGCAGTTCGACACCGGCGCCCCGGTCCTCACCGAGGTCGTGCGCTGATCAGAAGTACCGCCGGATGTTGTGGATCCGGAAGTCCGACAACGGTGTCAGCCCGATCGGGACGCCGGAGCTGTAGGCGTTGAACACCATCCCGTTGCCGGCGTAGATGCCGACATGCCCGGCGATGTCGTACGTGTCCATCGTGATCACGTCACCCGGCTGCAGCGCCGAGAGCGGAACCAGCATGCCTCCCGTGAAGCGGGCCATCTCCTGGCTCGTGCGCGGCATGTTGATCCCCACCGTTCGGAACGCCCACTGCACCAGCCCGGAGCAGTCCCACACGTCGGGGCCGTTGCCACCCCACACGTACCGCTTCCCGGCCTGCGTGGTCGCCGCCGCGAGCGCGGCGAGGGCCCGCGGGCTGGGGATCGGCAGCGGAATCGCGATGTCGCCGCTGCCGGCGAACAGGCTGGCGCTCCCGGTGCCGCCGCTGCTGCCGGACGACGCGATGTCGGCCAGACCGTTGGTGAAATCGGCCGCGCCGGATATCGAGCCGACGATGTCCGGTTGCGCGGCGGCGGGTGCGGCCAATCCGATGGCACCACCGGCTATGAGTCCTGCTGCGATCAATCCTCGACGAATCATGTGGGCCACGCTCGTGCCTCCTTGCTCGGAAATGCGCGGATCCCCCCGACCACAAACTGTGAGGCACATTACAGAGCAGGAATCACTCCTGTCACAGGATCGACGGCATGGAAAAACGAGGGGTGCCGACGGGTACTCCACCCGCCGACACCCCTCCGGAGGTCGTTCGCCCTGGTCAGGCGTCAGTCACGCGGACGACGCTTGCCGAACTTGTCGCCCTTGCCGCGGTTGAACTTGCCGCCGGCCCGGTCGTCCCGTCCGCCGCGCGACGACGGGCGCCCCGTCGGCGCGCCCTGGTCCTGCTGCAACTGGATCAGCACACCCGAGATCCGCGTCGCGCGCAGCGCCTCGAAGGTCTCGCGCGGCAGGTTCGCCGGGAGTTCGACCAGGCTGTGATCGGGGCGGATGCTGATGTGCCCGAAGTCGCTGCGGCGCAGGCCACCCTCGTTGGCGATGGCACCGACGATGGCACCGGGCACCACCTTGTGCCGCTTGCCGACCGCGATCCGGTACGTCGCGAACTCCTGGCCGTCGCGGCCGATGCGCGGGCCGCTCGGTCCGCCCTCGTCGAACCGGCGGGCCGGCCGCTCCCGAGGCTCACGCTCGCGGCGCGGCGGGGCCGGGGGCTCCGGCTCCATCAGGAACGACTCGCCGTCGCGCGACTGCACGGCCAGCGCGGCGGCGATGTCGGCGAGCGGCACGTCGTGCTCGCGCTCGTAGTCCTCGATCAGTTTGCGGAACAGCGCGAGGTTGTCCGAACTCAGGCTCGCGGTGATGGAGTCCCCGAACTTCGCGACACGCTGGGCGTTGACGTCCTCGACGGTCGGCAGCTGGATCTCGGTGAGCGGCTGCCGCGTGGTGCGCTCGATCGACTTGAGCAGGTGCCGCTCGCGCGGGGCCACGAACAGCAGCGCGTCACCGGTGCGGCCGGCGCGGCCGGTGCGGCCGATGCGGTGCACGTACGACTCGGTGTCGTGCGGGATGTCGTAGTTGACGACGTGCGAGATCCGATCGACGTCCAGACCACGTGCCGCGACGTCGGTGGCGACGAGGATGTCGAGCGCGCCGGACTTGAGCTGCCCGATCGTGCGCTCGCGCTGGGCCTGGACGATGTCGCCGTTGATCGCGGCGGCCGAGAAGCCGCGGGCCCGCAGCCGCTCGGCGAGGTCCTCGGTGGCCTGCTTCGTCCGGACGAAGATGATCATCGCCTCGAAGGACTCGACCTCGAGGATCCGGGTGAGCGCGTCGAGCTTGCGCTGGTGCGCCACCTGCACCCACCGCTGCGTGATGTTCGAGGCGGTCGCCGTCTTCGCCTTGACGGTGATCTCGACGGGGTCGTGCAGGTACTGCTTGGAGATCTTGCGGATCGCCGGCGGCATGGTCGCCGAGAACAGCGCGACCTGCTTGTACTCGGGCGTATCGGCGAGGATGCGTTCGACGTCGTCCTGGAAGCCCATCTTGAGCATCTCGTCGGCCTCGTCGAGGACGAGGTACTCGAGATTGGAGAGGTCGAGCGTGCCCTTCTCCAGGTGGTCGATCACGCGACCGGGGGTGCCGACGATGATCTGGGCGCCGCGGCGCAGGCCCGACAACTGCACGCCGTACGCCTGGCCGCCGTAGATCGGCAGCACGTGCAGACCCGGGATGTGGGCCGAGTACTTGCCGAACGCCTCCGCAACCTGGAGCGCCAGTTCACGGGTGGGGGCCAGGATCAGCGCCTGGGGCACCTTCCGCTCCACGTCCAGGCGGGACAGGATCGGGATCGCGAACGCGGCTGTCTTGCCGGTACCGGTCTGCGCGAGGCCGACGACGTCGTTGCCCGCGAGCAGGGGCGGAATGGTCGCGGCCTGGATGGGCGAGGGCGACTCGTAGCCGACATCGGAGAGGGCCTTCAGCACACGTTCGTCGATCTGCAGGTCGGCGAAGGTGATGGGATTGTTGTCGGACTGCGGGTCACGCTCGGTGTCACTCATTTGACCAGTCAGTTTAGTCGATGCGTGGTATGACCCTGCCGCCCTCCTCCCCCTCCGAACCCCTGAACGGGAAATCATGTACCGCTTTCGGGGCCGATCCGTATCGTGAACTCCCGTTCAGTGCTTCGGGACGGAACCGGAGCAGGGACGACCCCGCCCGCGCGCCCGGAATGACCGGGATCACAATGTGGGCGACCCCCCGTCATTTCGAGAGGAACCCGCAGTGTCCGATACGACACCCATCCCCACCCACTGGTACAACATCGTCGCGGACCTGCCGGTCGCCCCGCCGCCTCACCTGCACCCGGGCACCAGGGAGCCGGTTCAGGCCGCTGACCTGGCCGCTCTGTTCCCGAGCGCGCTGATCGAGCAGGAGGTCGCCACCGACCAGTACATCGAGATCCCCGAACCCATCCGCGAGGCGTACCGGACGTGGCGGCCCGCGCCGCTGATCCGCGCACGGGAGTTCGAGAAGGCGCTCGGCACCCCGGCCCGCATCTACGTCAAGTACGAGGGCGTGAGCCCGGTCGGCAGCCACAAGACCAACACCGCGGTCGCGCAGGCGTACTACAACGCGCAGGACGGCGTGAAGAAGATCACGACCGAGACCGGCGCCGGCCAGTGGGGCAGCGCGCTGTCGTTCGCGTGCGCCAAGTTCGGCATCGACCTCGAGGTGTGGCAGGTGCGCGCGTCCTACGAGTCGAAGCCGTACCGCCGGCACCTGATGGAGACCTACGGCGGCACCGTGCACCCGAGCCCGTCGGACCTCACCGAGTCGGGCCGCAAGATGCTGGCCGAGTTCCCCGACACCCCGGGCTCGCTCGGCATGGCCGTCACCGAGGCCGTCGAGGTCGCCGCGAACGACCCCGACGCGCGCTACGCGCTCGGCAGCGTCCTCAACCACGTGGTGCTGCACCAGACGGTCATCGGCCTCGAGGCCGTCGAGCAGCTGCGGGCCGCAGGCGAGGCCAACGCGGACGTGGTGTTCGGTTGCGCCGGTGGCGGTTCCAACCTCGCCGGCCTGGCGTTCCCGTTCATTCGCGAGGTGCTGCACGGCAAGGCGCAGACGCGGATCATCGCCGCCGAGCCCGCCGCGTGCCCGTCGATCACCAAGGGCGAGTACCGCTACGACCACGGCGACGTCGCCGGCCTGACGCCGCTGCTGAAGATGCACACGCTCGGCCAGGACTTCGTGCCGGACCCGATCCACGCCGGCGGCCTGCGCTACCACGGCATGGCGCCGCTGCTCAGCCACACGGTCGAGCTCGGCTACGTCACCGGCCAGGCCATCGACCAGCAGGACTCCTTCGACGCCGGCGTGCTGTTCGCCCGCACGCAGGGCATCGTCCCCGCCCCGGAGTCGGCGCACGCGATCGCCGCGGCCGCCGAGTACGCCCGCGGCCTGACCGAGCCCGAGGTCCTGGTCATCGGCCTGTCCGGCCACGGCATGCTCGACCTGCCCGCCTACCAGGCACACATCGACGGCAACCTGGTCTCGACGGCCTAGTCGACACCGACACGGGCCGCGGCGGAATGCTCCGCCGCGGCCCGCGGTCGTCAGCGGCGATTGCCGCGCAGCAACTCGGCGACCGGCGCGATACCCGGCTCGACCTCGGACCACCGGGCGCGCACGTCCGCGGCCAGCCCGCGCGCTCCGGCGTGCTCGAGCATCTCGGGCAGCCGCTCGGCGATGCGCGCCAGCGCCCACCCGACCGGGTCCGACTCGGCGACGTTGTCGATGCGGACCACCGTGTTCACCGCGTTGTCGTGGTCGACGTAGTGGTAGTGCGGCTCACTCTCGAAGCAGTCGAACCGCAGGTACTCGCGACCGTCGTCGAATCCGAAGACGTGCAACGACATTCCGGAATCGTCGAGGTTCAGCCGCGCGACGTAGTCCACATCGGGCGTCGCCATGCCCGCGTCCGCGAGACCCCGCATCATGATCTCGTTGGTGAGCGTCCGGGACTCGACCGTGAACCGGACCGGGCCGGCATCGATCGACACACAGTGCTCCGGCACGACCGGTACCGGCATGACGTCGAACGGGATTCCCAACCGGTAGGGGTGGACGTGGTCGTCGGACATCGATTCTCCGCTCGTCAGTGGATGCTGTGCCACTCAATCAATTGATTGGTTGGCAAAACTGTATCCGCCCGTTCCCGGGCCCGCGGGCGTATCGTCGGAACCGAGAGCGAAACGGAGCACGCGCATGCACTATGCGACGCGCGCGAGAGCCGGTCGCGCGCTGGCCAAGTCGCTGAGCCACCTCCGCGGGACGGACCCGGTCGTACTCGGACTCCCCCGCGGCGGCGTGCCGGTCGCATTCGAAGTCGCGCACGCGCTCGGCGCCCCCCTCGACATCATCCTGGTTCGCAAACTCGGCGTGCCGTGGCAGCCGGAACTCGCGATGGGCGCGATCGGCGAGGGCGACGCGGAGGTGCTCAACGAGGACGTCGTCCGCCTGGGTAACGTGTCGCGCCGGTCGGTGGACGCGGTGCGGGCCAGGGAACGCCAGGAACTGATTCGACGAGCCGACACCCTGCGGGGCGGCCACCCCCGGACACCGCTGACCGGGCGGACCGCGGTGCTCGTCGACGACGGAATGGCCACCGGCGCCACGGCCGCGGTCGCCTGCCAGGTGGCCCGCGCCCAGGGCGCGAGTCGCATCGTGGTCGCGGTACCGGTCGCGTCCCCCGAGGCCATGTCGCGGCTGCGGGTCACCGCGGACGAGGTGGTGTGCCCGTTCGTCCCCGCGAATCTCGGCGGCGTCGGAGGCGCCTACATCGACTTCCACCAACTCGACGACCGCGAGGTCACGGATCTGCTGGCGCGGGCCTGCGAACCCGGCACATGACCGGTGCAACATCCCGCGCCTCGCCGGCGATACACGTTTCGGAGGCCCCACGCAGTCAGGGAGGATCCGTGAGCGTCTCGGAGCAGCAAGTACAGGCGGTGGCACAGGCCTGCCGCGAACGACTGGGCGATCCGGCCGGGTGGGTGTCACCCGAGGAGTACCGCCACAGCCTGGCGCTGTGCATCATCGAATCTGTGCAGGCCGCCGGAACCCGGTTCGCGGACGCCGGCACCGTCGTCGACCGGTACCTCGCGTATCGACACGCCCACGAGTCGGGGCCGATCACCGACGGCGCCCGCGCGCTGCTCCGCACGTTCGAGGAGGCGGGCAGCGCCGATCAGTGGGCCGGCAAGATCGGCAACTACAAGCGCCGCTACTCCGAGTCGACCGCCCCGCTGCGCGCCACCGAGATCCAGCGCACCGCGGAGCGCCTCCACACCCTGCGGATCGATTCCGTCGGGGATCTGGTGGGCGCGACCCGCACTGCCGGGACCCGGCACCACCTGCGCGCCGCGTGGGACGAGTCCAGCGGCGCCCGCGACGACACCACCTGGCAGCACCTGCTGGTGCTCGCCGGCGTTCCGGGCGCCGTCGACAGCGCCCGCGCCATCGACGAGTTCGTGCGATCGGCGCTGCCCGACTCGGCCGCGGATTCTGCCCCCGACACCCGGCCGTCGACGATCCTCGCCGCGGCGGCCGACCGACTCGACGTCCCGCCGGCCGCGCTCGAGCACGCCGTGCGCCGGTGGAGGTGCACCCGCGAGGACCACTTCGTGCCGGTGGCGTGACGCCGCAGGCCCCCCACCTGCAGAAAGTTAGCAGGACTTACGGTTACACTTATTTTCCCTGGTGGCGATGTGGAATGCCGCAAATCGGGCGCCCGACTTAGTGCAATGAGACTCCAAGTGTGATGCAATGCACATCCATCATGTCATTTCTTGGAGGGGTCAAAGTGCGTGAGTATTCGGTTCCACAGTCGTTCACAATCCCGGAAGACGCGTCGATGGCCGACACGGTCTTTCGTTACGAAGCGGAATGCCCGAATCTCGTGCCCTTCAAGAAGCCGGGCAACGGAGGCTGGGTGGACGTCACCGCGGCCCAGTTCGCGAAGGAGGTCACGGCCGTCGCGAAGGGCCTGATGGCCTCGGGCATCGAACTCGGTGACCGCGTCGCGATCCTGTCGTCCACCCGCTACGAATGGGTGGTGCTCGACTACGCGATCTGGACCGCGGGCGGCTGCACGGTCGCGATCTACGACACGTCGTCGGCCGATCAGGCGCAATGGATCCTCGAGGACTCCGCCACCTCCCTACTCGTGGTCGAGACGTCGGCCCATGCCGAGACCGTCAAGGACGTCGCCGAGGCCGCGCCCGCACTGCGCGAGGTCCTCCAGATCGAGGCCGGCGCGATCGACGAACTGATCACCCGCGGCACGGGCATCAGCGACGACGAACTCCACGAGCGGCGGCACCAGGTGCGCGCGTCCTCGCCCGCCACCCTGATCTACACCTCCGGCACCACCGGCCGGCCCAAGGGCGTGCAGCTCACGCACTCGAACTTCTACGCCGAATCCGCCGCAGTGCGGATCGCGCTGGGCGACGCGCTGGAGGAGGGCCGGCGCACGCTGATGTTCCTGCCGCTCGCGCACGTCTTCGCGCGGGCCATCTCGTTCGGCGCGTTCGATGCGAAGGTCACCGTCGCGCACACCTCGGACCTCACCACGCTGCTCGACCAGTTCGCGGTGTTCAAGCCGAACTTCATCCTGTCGGTCCCGCGCGTGTTCGAGAAGGTCTACAACTCGGCGAAGCAGAAGGCCGAGGACGGCGGCAAGGGCAAGATCTTCGCCAAGGCGGCCGACACCGCGATCGCCTGGAGCGAGGCGCAGGAGACCGGCGGCGCCGGCCTCGGCCTGCGCCTGCGGCACGCCCTGTTCGACAAGCTCGTCTACTCGAAGCTGCGCTCGGCCCTGGGCGGGGAATGCGACCGGGCGGTGTCCGGCGGTGCCGCGCTCGGCGCCCGCCTCGGCCACTTCTTCCGGGGTGTCGGCATCCCGGTGTACGAGGGTTACGGGCTCACCGAGTCCAGCGCGGCCGTCACCGTCAACACCACGCGCGACCAGAAGGTCGGAACGGTCGGCAAGCCGATCAACGGCCACGCCGCGAAGATCGCGGAGGACGGCGAACTGCTGATCCGCGGTCCCGTCGTGTTCGGCGGCTACTGGCACAACGAGGCGGCCACCGCCGAGGCGATCCGCGACGGATGGTTCCACACCGGCGATCTCGGATCGATCGACACCGAGGGCTACGTCTCGATCACCGGCCGCAAGAAGGAGATCATCGTGACCGCCGGCGGCAAGAACGTCGCCCCGGCCGTGCTCGAGGACGCCCTGCGCGCCCACGCGCTGATCAGCCAGTGCCTCGTCGTGGGCGACGCGAAGCCCTTCATCGGCGCGCTCATCACGCTCGACCCCGAGGCCCTGCCCGGATGGAAGGAGCGGAACGGCCTGGCCGCCGACACCCCCATCGCGGAACTGGTCAAGCATCCCGACCTGGTCGCCGAGATCGACGCGGCGGTCTCCGAGGGCAACACGAAGGTCTCCAACCCGGAGCAGATCAAGAAGTACCGGATCCTCGAGGTCGACTTCACCGTCGATTCGGGCGAGCTGACCCCGACGCTCAAGCTCAAGCGCAACATCATCCACGAGCAGCACGCCGAGGCCATCGCGCGGATCTACACGTAGCCGAGACGGCACGGCTCGGGGCCCGGATGCTCGGCATCCGGGCCCCGAGCCGTGCGGAGCCGTCCGGAACCTACACTGCGGCCGCCGCGAGCAGGTCCCCCGCGACGGTCTCGTCGCCGATCACGTCGAGGCGCGCGAGCGGACGCCGCCGCCACAGGGTGAGCAGCAGATCCTGCGCCGGACCGCGCAGCGCGACGTCGCCCTTGCGGTGTTCGCGCGTCACCGTCACCGCACCCGACTCGAAGGCGAGGTGCCATTCCGCCGCCTCGGTGTCCGTCCCGTGCAGGTGGATGGTGCGGCCGTCGAGCGACTCCGGCAGCCGATCACCCCGGGCGAGCATGGCCAGGAAGATGTGCACCCACTCGTCGACACCGTCGGCCGCGATCTCCGGGTCCAGTTCGGGCACGCTCGGGCCGCCCGCCGCCCGCAGCGTGTCGGACACGTCGATCCGGTGGACCGACACCTCGTGGGTCTGCCGCCGCAGCCACCAGGCCGCCGTGCCCGGCCCGACCATCGTCGGCGCCGGGTGCTCGGGGTCCAGACGCTCGAAGGTGTCCAGAAGGGAATCGAACGCGAGTCGGTATGCGGCAACGCATTCCGGACCTCTCGGCATGTCGCCGACGCGAACGATCTCCGACAGCGGCGTGTCGGCCGTGGCCTGCAACGCCGCGATCACCCACTGGTGCACCTTGCCGGTGTGTCGCACCACGTGTTCGACGGTCCACCCCGGAACCATCGGCACCGGTTCGGACAACGCCACGATCGGGGTCGCGGCCAGCATCTCGCCCTGCTCGCGCAGCGCGGACAGCAGACTTGTGGAATCCATCAGGACACGGTAGCGCCGCGGACGAAGTCGGCGACGTCGTTCGTCACCGTCCTGTGGCTCTTCTCGTGCAGCAGGTCGTGTCCGGTGTCGGGATACTCCCGCAGCGTCACGCCCGCGAGCCCCGCCGTCCAGGTCCGCACGCCGTCGATCGGCGCCAACCGGTCGTCGACACCGTGGATGGCGAGCACCGGAAACCCCGGATCCGCGAAGTCCGCCGTCTCCTCCTGCCGCACAACCGATTTGGGGGTCCCGCAGAGCACGGCCGCATGGAACGGCGCGAGCCCGCGGCGCAGCAGGGTGACGGACACCGCGGCGCCGAGTGAATGCCCCATGAGGACCAGTGGCAGGCCCGGCCTGTCGCCCGCGGCGATCTCGGTGATCCGCGCGGCATCGTCGGCCAGGTCGGTGAGCGCGCCGGGCGCGCCGGGAGTTCCCTCCGAGAGCCCGTGCCCGGCCTGGTCGATGCCCCACATCTCGATGTCGTGGGCGGCGAGACCGGCGGCGAACCGATGATAGTGACCGGTGTGCTGCCCCATCCCGTGCAGGAAGACGACCCCGGCCCGGGGCAGGGCCCGTCCTTCGGTGGACGCGAGGGGCCAGCGGCGGTAGTGGATCTGCCCGGTGGCTCCGGCAAAGAACGGCATGGCTCCATTGTGCGCAGCGCGATCGCCGCGTCACGCGACGGCACCCTCTTTGTCGGGGCTCGGTGGCACAATCGGCCGGAACCGACCGGGAAAGGGGCGCCATGTTCCTGCTCGACGGCGTCGTGGTCTACAGTCCCGGCGACCTGACACTCGCCGCGACGTGCGAGTTCGCGCTGCTCCGGCGCCTCGACGGCCTCCTCGGATTCGGGCCTGCCGCAACCGGATCCGACACCGATCCGATGCTCGAACGGACCACTCGCCTCGGCGCCGCACACGAGCGCAGCGTGCGCGAGGACTTCGAACGCCGCTTCGGCCGGGTCCAGACGATCGCCCGTCCCGAGCACACGGCCACCGGCCTGCACGACGCACACCGGGCCACCGTCGAGTCGGCCCACGCCGGCGTCCCGGTCATCTACCAGGGCACGTTCTTCGACGGACGCTTCCTCGGGTTCTGCGATTTCCTCGTCCGCGACGACGACACGTACGCGGTGTACGACACGAAGCTCGCCCGCCACGCGGAGGTTCCGGCACTGCTGCAACTGGCCGCGTACGCCGACGCGCTCGCCGCCGCGGGGATCCGTCCGGCACCGCAGGTGCACCTCCTGCTCGGCGACGGTACCGATTCGGTCCACGTGCTCGCCGACCTCGCCCCGGTGTACGCGGCACGCCGCGCCGACCTGCAGCGAGTCCTCGACGCGCACCGGGACGGCGGCGTCCCCGTGGTGTGGGGCGACGAGCGGTACCTCGCGTGCGGTCGCTGCGACACGTGCGCGACGGAGGTCGACAACCATCGGGACCTGCTGCTGGTAGCGGGGATTCGTGCGAGCAGCCGCCAGAAGCTGGTGTCGGGTGGCGTCTCGACGATCGACGACCTCGCCGCGCACACCGACCCCGTCCCGGACCTGTCCGGCCGGACCCTCTCGGCCCTGCGGGCGCAGGCCGCCATCCAACTGCGCCAGGAACGGGACGGTGGCACCACCGTCGAGGTGTTCGACGCCGGCGCACTCGCGACGCTCCCCGCGCCCGATCCCGGTGACCTCTACTTCGACTTCGAGGGCGATCCCCTGTGGTCCGAGGCAGGTTCGACCGACTGGGGCCTCGAGTACCTCTTCGGTGTGGTCGAGGAGCCGCGGCCGGGGTCGTCGGGTCCGGTGTTCCGGCCGTTCTGGGCCCACGACCGGCGGCAGGAGCGGCGCGCACTGATCGACTTCCTCGAGTACGTCCGGGCCCGGCGCGCCGAACATCCGGGCATGCACATCTATCACTACGCCGCGTACGAGAAGTCCGCTCTGCTGCGCCTGGCCGGACGGCACGGCGTCGGCGAGGACGCCGTCGACGACCTGCTGCGCGCCGGCGTGCTGGTGGACCTGTACCCGATCGTCCGCGCGTCGCTACGGATCGGGGAACGCTCCTACAGCATCAAGAAGCTCGAGCCCCTCTACATGGGCGACCGTCTGCGCGGCGGCGACGTCACGAACGCCGCCGATTCGGTCGTGGCCTACGCCGACTACTGCGATCTGCGCGATAGCGGACGGACCGAGGACGCGGACGAGGTGCTGCACGGCATCGCCGACTACAACGAGTACGACTGCGTCTCCACGCGCGAGTTGCGGAACTGGTTGCTGGCCCGGGCCGCCGAGCACGGCGTGTCCCCGCACCGACGGGCGCCGTCCGCTCCCGCGGCAGACGACGACACCGCCGGACACGCCGAACGCGTGCTGCGGCGCTTCGCCGGCGACGGCCCGCGCGAGGCGCGTTCCGCCGACCAGCAGGCCGCGGCGCTCATGGCGGCCGCGATCGGGTACCACGGGCGGGAGCGGAAGCCGTTCTGGTGGGCGCACTTCGACCGGCTGACGCAGCCGGTGGACGAGTGGTCCGACACCCGCGACGTGCTGCAGGTGGAGCATGCGGAGGAGTTGCAGGGGTGGCACAAGAGCACCCCGAAACAGCGGAAGCTGCGCCGGCACCTCCGGTTGACCGGCAGGTTGGGCACCGGCAGCACGGTGGTACCGGGTGCGGAGGTGTTCACCCTGTACGAACCTCCGCTCCCGGACGCGCTGGCCGGCGAGGAGCCCACCCAGCGGGGAACGTCGACCGCCGTGGTGCTGTCCGTCGGCTCCGACGCCGACTTCGACGACGACATCGTGGTCGAGGAGTTGCTCACCGGCACGGTCGAATACGACGACCTGCCGATGGCGACCGCCCCGGGCCATCCGATCGCGACGGTTCGAATCGAGAAGGCCGTCGCGGCGGCGGCCGACGAGATGGCGGAGTCGCTGCCCGCGTTGCCGCGCCGCGCCGCCGTCGACGTCCTGCGGCGGATCGAACCCCGCACCCGCAGCGGCTCCCCGCTTCCCGGCCTGGGACCCGGCGGCGATCCGGCCGCGACCATCACCGCGGCGTTGCTGGATCTGGACGACTCCTACGTGGCCGTACAGGGACCACCCGGCACCGGCAAGACCTACACCGGCGCCCGAGTGATCGCCGAGCTCGTCGGTCGGCACCGGTGGCGGATCGGCGTGGTGGCGCAGTCGCATTCGGTGGTCGAGAACATGCTCGACGCGGTCGTCGAGGCCGGGCTCGACGGCCGACTCGTCGCAAAGAAGGACGGGCGTGCGGAGGCGCGCCGGTGGACGGCCATCACCGCCAACGCCTACGCGGAGTTCCTCGACACCTCCGCGGGAACCGGCTGCGTCATCGGTGGCACCGCCTGGGACTTCGCGCACGCCGACCGGATTCCGCCCGGCAGCCTCGACCTGCTGGTGATCGACGAGGCCGGACAGTTCGCGCTCGCGAACACCGTGGCCGTGGGCGCAGCGGCACGGAACCTGCTGCTGCTCGGCGACCCGCAGCAGCTGCCGCAGGTCAGCCAGGGCACCCACCCCGAGCCCGTCGACGACTCCGCATTGGGCTGGCTCGCGCAGGGACACGACGCGCTCCCTCCCGATCGCGGATACTTCCTCGAGCGCACCTGGCGGATGCATCCCGCGCTGTGCGCCCCGGTGTCCGCGCTGTCGTACGACGGCAGACTGCGGTCGGAGGAACCGGTGACCACCGCCCGTCGCCTCGACGGTGTCGAACCGGGGGTGCACACCGCGATCCTCGACCATCTCGGCAACGCCACGGAGTCGGCCGAGGAGGCCCGCGAGATCGCCGCCAGGATCGCCGCGCTCCTGGGGCGGCCATGGACCGACCCGGAGGCGTTCGACGGTACGCGGCCGCTCGGCCAGTCCGATGTCCTCGTCGTCGCGCCCTACAACGCGCAGGTCGGACTGATCCGCCGGCACCTCGCGGCCGCCGGTTTCCCCGACGTCCTCGTCGGGACCGTCGACAAGTTCCAGGGGCGTCAGGCCGCGGTGGTGTTCGTGTCGATGACGGCGTCGTCGGCCGACGACGTCCCCCGCGGAATGTCGTTCCTGCTCTCCCGCAACCGGTTGAACGTCGCGGTGTCGCGGGGCAAGTGGTGTGCGGTGATCGTGCGATCGCGCGCGCTCACCCACTACCTGCCCGCGACACCCGCCGGGCTGGCCGAACTGGGCGCGTTCATGCGGCTGGCGGGCGAGAGTCTTTGACCCACACGGTCACCCGAAACAAACGCCTTCCCCGCGATAGGTGGGCGCCGCCGTCGCCTTGCCGTCGCCGTCCACCAGGTGCACCTCGGTGAAGCGCTCGCACAGCTCACCGGCCTTCGCGTGACGGAACCAGACCCGGTCCCCCACCGCCAGTTCCGCGGCAGCGGCGCCGGTGACCGGTGTCTGGACCTCGCCCGCGCCCTCGTTGCGCAGCAGTTTCAGTCCCCGCGGCCACACCGGCGCCGGAACCCGGGTGTTGCCCGCCGGACCGGAGGCGATGTAGCCGCCGCCGAACAGCGTCGCGACCCGCGGGGTCGGCCTACGGACCGCGGGCAGCGCGAAGAACATCGCCGGACGGGGCGTGAACGAGTGGTAGCGGTCGAACAGCGTCGGCAGGTAGAGGCCGGACCCGGCGGTGACCTCGGTGACGCTCGAGTCGGCGGAGCTCACCTCGAGCGATCCGGTTCCCCCGCTGTTGACGATCTCCAGCTTGCCGACCTCGTCGGTGACGGCGTCGACGACCGCCGTTCTGCGCGTGGACAGCTCGGCCGCCGACGCCTTCTTGACCATCCGCACCGCGAAACTGGTGTCGGGCAGGCCCGCGATCTGGGCCTCGTAGAACATCACGCCGACGACGGCGAATCCGCGGTCGCTCGCGAGCCGCGCGAGCCGGGCCACCTGGCCGGGTTCGCGCAGCGGCGACCGCCGGACGCCGAGATGCGCCGGCCCGATCCGCAGCGACGCGTCGACGTCGAGGCAGATCCGCGGCCGCACCTTGTCGGACCCCACCGCAGCGCGGACGACGTCGAGTTGCGCGACGTCGTCGACCATCAGGGTGATCCGGTCGAGCAGCGAGCTGTCGGCGCCGAGTTCGGCGAGGGCACCGCGGTCCACTGTGGGGTAACCCATCAGGACGTCCTCGGCACCCTGACGCGCGAGCCAGATCGCCTCCCGCAGCGAGTACGACATGATGCCGCGGAAGCCGCCCGACGAGGTGAGGCCGGATCCGAGCGCGATCTCGAGGACCGCGCGGCACCGCACCGACTTGCTCGCGACCCGGACCGGCGTACCCTCCGCACGCCGGACCAGGTCGGCCGCATTCGTCTGCAGTGTCGCGAGATCCAGTGCCGCCAACGGTGGATCCAGGTGGGCGGTGGCGGTGGTGAGTCGGTCGATCGTGGCAGTCACATCAGTTCCGTTCGTCAGTCCGAGAAGGCCGGCGTCCGGACCAGTCGATCACTCTCCTGAACGATTGTCCAGGTCCGGTTCCCCCTCCACCGCCTTGCTCGCCACGATGCGCACGAGGTCGTCGAGTTCGGTGAGGATGGCGTTGCTGTCGCGGTCGACGAGCCAGCGCAGCACGATCCCGTCGATGACCGCGAGCGCGAAACGGGCGATCGCCTCGACCGGCTCGGTCCACTTGCAGCCGGTCCGGCGCGCGCTCTCCTGCAGGAAGACCGTGGCCTCGACGTCCATGATCCGGTACTGCTCGTCGGCGACACTCCCCGCGAGCGGCGCACCGGCCGCGCGGTGGCGCAGCGCGTAGGCGGTGATCTCGTAGGTGAGCAACTGACGGTCGGCGGTGGCCTCGACGAGCGGCCACATGCCGGTCAGACCGGTGTGCAGAACCTCGCGCAAGTCGCGCAGACCGCTCAGCTCCTGGGAGTCCCACACCGACGCGAACGACTCCCGCATACCGGCGCTGAGCTGCAGAACCAGGCTCTCGGCCATGGCCGCGACCAGGGCTTCCTTGCTCTCGAAGCAGTAGTGCACGACGCCGAGCGAAACGCCCGCTTCTTCCGCGACGGCGCGGATCGTCACGGATGCGATACCGCCGCGTTCGGCGATGTTCAGCGCCGCTTCGATGAGCTGGGCGCGGCGTTCTTCCGCAGGGAGCCGATTCAACATCCCCCGATCGTAAAACCCGGAGTCGAATTTTCGTGTTTCATTTGCCTGGACGCTCGTCCAGGTGAATAGTTGCCGGAATGGCACAGGACACGTGGCGCAACTGGGCGGGGACCCACTCGTCGACACCTCACCGATTCGAAACTCCGAGATCGGTGGCTGAACTGAGCACGCTCGTCGCGAGCGCGACCGAACGGGGATTGCGCGTCAAGGCAGTGGGGGCGGGCCATTCGTTCACCGGAGTCGCCGTCACCGACGGCGTACTGGTGAGCCTGGACAACATCGCGGGGATCGAATCCGTGCGCACCACGCCGGACGGTCCGATCGCGACCGTCTGGGCGGGCACCCGTCTGCGGAGCCTCAACGAGCAACTCTGGAACCGCGGGCTCGCGATGATCAACCTCGGCGACATCGACGTGCAGTCGATCGCCGGCGCGCTCTCGACGGGAACCCACGGAACCGGAGCACGATTCGGCGGCCTCGCGACGCTGATCCGCGGACTGCAGATCGTCCTCGCGGACGGCTCGGTCGTCGACTGCTCCGACGGCGAGAACCCCGACCTCTACCAGGCCGCGAAGATCAGCCTCGGCTCGATCGGCATCATCACCAAGCTCGACCTGGCGGTCCAGCCCAGGTACACGATGCGTGCGGTCGAGGGCCCGGCGGCACTCGACGAGACGCTCGAGGGTCTCGAACACGATCTCGCGACCGTCGACCACTTCGAGTTCTACTGGTTCCCGCACACCAATCGTGTTCTGACGAAGCGGAACACCCGACTGCCCGGGCACACGCCGCTGCAGCCGGTGGGCCGCGTTCGCGGCTACATCGACGACGAACTGCTCTCCAACACGCTGTTCGAGGGCATCAACCGGTTCACGGCCGCGTTCCCGTCGACGATTCCGCAGATCAACCAGGTCTCGGCGCGCGCGCTGTCGGCGCGGGAGTTCACCGACCGGAGCTACGAGGTGTTCGCGTCGCCGCGGCGGGTCCGGTTCAAGGAGATGGAGTACGCGGTACCCCAGGAGGCGGTGAAGGACACCCTGCGCGAGATCTCGACCTGGCTCGACCGGTCCGACTGCCGGATCGCGTTCCCGGTCGAGGTGCGCTTCGCACCCGCCGACGACGTCTGGTTGTCGACCGCGAACGGCCGGGACAGCGCCTACATCGCGGTGCACCAGTATCACCGGCGCGATCACCGAGAGTACTTCGACGCGGTCGAGGCCATCGCGCGCTCGGTGGACGGTCGCCCGCACTGGGGCAAGATGCACAGCCGCACCGCGGCCGACCTGCGCCCCACCTACGCGCGGTTCGACGACTTCTGCACGGTCCGCGACAAGTTCGACCCCGCGCGGACGTTCGACAACGACTACCTCCGTCAGGTTCTCGGCTGACACGAGGGCCGATCCGACGGATTCCGGTCGGCGCGTGGCTACTGTGGGCGACGTGCCGACCGGACCCGACCTCCCGCGCCTGAATCGTCGTTCGTTCCTGCGCGCGAGCGCGCTGGGAACCGCACTCGGCGGCGCCGCGCTACTCGCGGGCTGCGGTGAGGACCTGAAGGACCCGGGCGTGCCGCCGCTCCCGGGCGGCGACATCGTCGCCGCCGACAAGGCGACCTGGCGGGTGCAGGGCGATCCGCTGCTTCCCGCAACGGGTTCCGGGCAGGCGGACGGCCTGACCGTCGCGGTCACCGACCTGTTCTCCCTGCAGGGGCAGCGGGTCGGCGCGGGCAATCCCGGCTGGCTCGGCCAAGCGCCCACGGAAACCACGACGGCCGAGAGCGTCGCCCGCCTGCAGGCGCGCGGTGCCGTCGTCGTCGGCATCGCGCAGACCGTGGCCTTCGGGTTCGGCCACTCCGGCATCAACACCGCCTACGGCACGCCGCCCAATCCGGCTGCCGCGGGGCGCCTTCCCGGCGGAGCGACGTCGGGCGCCACCACCGCCGTCGCCCGCGGCCACGCGGCGGTCGGCATCGGCCCGGACACGACCGGGTCGGTCCGGATACCCGCCGCGTATCAGGGGATGTACGGGTTCGGCCCCACAACCGGCGCCGTGTCGACGGTGGGCATGATGCCGCTCTCGCGCACGTTCGACACCGTCGGATGGGTGTGTGCCGACGCCGCGACACTCTCGACCGTCGGCGACGTCCTGCTCCCGCCCGCCCCGGAGGCCGCGTTCGACGCGGCCGTCACGTCGCCGGGCCTGATCGCGATCGCGGACAGCGGCGTCCAACCCGCGATCCGCGGCGCGCTCGCGCAGTGGAGACGGTCGGGCCTACCGACCCTCGCCGAGGAGGAGTTCGACGTCGCCGCCCTGCCCGACTGGTACGACGCGGTCGTCACGGTCCAGGGCTACGAGGCGTGGCAGCAGCACTCCGGTTGGGTGTCGACGGCGACCGGATCGATCACCGACGAAGCCCGGGTCAACTTCCTGGCCGCGTCGACGGTCTCGGAGTCGGCGTATCGCCGCAGCCTCGACACGCTCCGCGACGCGGGGAGGATCGTGCGCGACTTCCTCGGTTCCCGCGTCCTGCTCCTGCCCACCACCGGTTCGCCGGCGCCGTCGACGGCGGACGACCCCGAGAGTGTCCACCTCGCGGCGTTGCTGCGCACCACAGGTCTGCTCACGACGGTGGCCGACGTCGCGGGACTTCCCGCGGTCACCGTGCCCGTGAAGACCTCCGACGGATTCCCGGCGGGACTGTCCCTGGTGGGGCCGCCCGGTCGGGATCGGGACCTGCTCGCGCTCGCCGAACAGGTGGCCGGGGCCGGGGTGGCGGCGCACCGCTGAGTGACGTCGAACACAACATTCTTCAAATAATCGTCTACCTGATTAAGCTCGATCCACTTACGTTTCGGAGAGAGTGAGGCGCCATGCGTGACGCAGTGATCGTCGAGGCAGTCCGTACCCCCATCGGCAAGCGGAAGGGATCGCTCGCCGACGTGCACGCGGTGGAGCTGTCCGCCCACGTGCTGCGCTCGATCGCCCAGCGCACCGGCATCGACCCGGCCGTCGTCGACGACGTCTACTGGGGCAACGTCAACAGCGTCGGCATGCAGACCGGCAACATCGGCCGCATGGCCGTCCTCGGTGCCGGGTGGCCCGAGTCGGTGCCGGGCCTGACCGTCGATCGCCAGTGCGGTTCGTCGCAGCAGACGATCTCGATGGCCGCCGCGTCGGTCATCTCGGGCCAGGCCGACGTCATCGTCGCCGGTGGCGTCGAGATGATGACCGCGGTCCCGCTCGGCTCGTCGAACGTTCCGGGCACCGGTGACTCCGGGGGCCCCGCGCGCGACCGTTACGCCGCCCAGCTCGAGGCCCCCGGCTTCAACGGCCGCTTCAACCAGGGCGTCGGCGCGGAGCTGATCGCGCAGCAGTGGAACATCTCCCGTGCGCAGCTCGACGAGTACTCGGTGGCCTCGCACGAGCGCGCCGCCGCCGCCCAGGACGCCGGCGCGTTCGACGCCGAGATCGCCCCGGTCACGCTCGCGGACGGCACGGTCTTCTCCGCCGACGAGGGCATCCGCCGCGGCTCCACCACCGAGAAGCTGGGCCAGCTGAAGTCCCCGTTCCTCGAGGGCGGCGTCATCACCGCCGGTAGCGCGTCGCAGATCTCCGACGGCGCGGCTGCGGTGCTGGTCATGACGTCGGAGAAGGCCAAGGCACTGGGCCTGACGCCGCTCGCCCGCATCCACACCGCCGTCGTCGCCGGCGACGACCCGGTGAAGATGCTCACCGGCCCGATCCCCGCGACCGCCCTGGCGCTGAAGAAGTCCGGTCTGTCGATCGACGACATCGACGCGTTCGAGGTCAACGAGGCGTTCGGTTCCGTGCCGCTCGCGTGGCAGCTCGAGACCGGCGCATCGTCGGACAAGCTCAACCCGCTCGGCGGCGCGATCGCCCTCGGCCACCCGCTCGGCGGTTCGGGCGCGCGTCTGGCGGCGACGCTGATCAACCACCTGCGACGCACCGGTGGCCGCTACGGCCTGCAGACGATGTGCGAGGGCGGCGGCACCGCGAACGCCACCATCTACGAACGCATCTGACCTCGGGCACCGCACGGTGACGAAGGCGGCCGATCCTCGCCGGGTCGGCCGCCTTCGCGGTTTCCGCTGCTGACACACGCCCCTCCGGATGCAAGGCTGAGAGGTGACACCCACCCTGCTCGGAAGGGAGGTGAGCGGCCATGCCCGATCAGATGATGATGATGTGCCATCACATGATGATGTGGCTTCACAGCATGGGAATCGTCCCGATGATGCCCACCATGCCCATGCACTGACCTGCATCGCCGGCGATCCGCATCCCTGCGGGGATGCGGATCGCGTGCGGTCGACGGGCTGCTAGATTCTTATTCCATGGATCTCGGGAATATCGGATCGACCGACAAGGCGTCCGTCTTCGAGTCGTTGGCGAGGGTCGTGAAGGCACTGGCGAACGGCCGCCGACTGGAGTTGATCGAGTTGCTCGCCCAGGGGGAGCACTCGGTCGAGACCCTCGCCCGAATGTCCGGGACGGGCGTGACGACGGTGTCCGGTCACCTGCAGACGCTGAAGCAGGCGGGACTGGTCGACACCCGCAGGGAACGCACCACGATCTACTACCGACTCGCTGGTGACGACGTCGCCGAACTCTTCCTGGCCGCCAAGCGCGTCGGGTTGCGGCACTACCCCGACCTGCGGCACACGCTCGTCGAGTACATGGAGCAGGCGGACGCCGGTCGCGCCGCCCCGTCGATCGATCCGTCGGCCGTCACGTCGGAGATGACGGTCGTCGACGTACGACCCCGGGAGGAGTTCGACGCCGGACACTTCCCCGGCGCGGTGTCGATCCCGCTGGCCGAACTCCCGGATCGGTACCGGGAGATCCCCGCCGGCGCGGAGGTCGTCGTGTACTGCCGCGGCGAGTTCTGCAGCCTGGCGCGCGAGGCGGCCCGGTGGCTGGGCGATCACGGCGTCGCTGCGAAGGCGATGGACGAGGGCGTCGTCGAGTGGCGCGTGAGCAAGGAGGTCGACCTTGATATCGCGTAGCGACGCGCGGGTCCCGGAGGCGACCGGCCTCGACGACGCGGAGCGCCGACGGGTCCAGAAGCGCACCCTGACCGTTGTCGTCCTCAGCCAGATCCTCGGTGGCGCAGGCCTGGCCGCCGGCATCACCGTCGGTGCGCTGCTGGCCCAGCAGATGCTCGGCTCGGACAGCCTGGCCGGAGTCCCGACGGCGCTGTTCACCCTGGGCTCGGCACTGGCGGCGTTCCTGGTGGGGCGGATCACGCAGTCACGCGGTCGACGAGTCGGACTCGGTCTCGGGTTCGGCGCCGGCGGCGTCGGCGCAATCGGCGTGGTTCTCGCCGCGATGATCGACAGCGTGCCGCTGCTGTTCGTGTCACTGTTCGTCTACGGCGCGGGCACAGCCACCAACCTGCAGGCACGGTATGCCGGAACGGATCTCGCTCCGGCCGCCCAGCGCGGCACCGCGATCAGCATCGCGATGGTCTCCACCACGATCGGCGCGGTCGCGGGCCCGAACCTCGTCGAGCCGCTCGGTGCCTTGGCCACCAGCCTCGGCCTGCCCGCGCTGTCCGGACCCTTCCTGCTCGCCGCGGTCGCGTATCTCGCGGCCGGCACGGCGCTGTTCGCGCTGCTGCGCCCGGACCCTTTCCTCCTCGCGCGCCGGATCGACCCCGGTGCGCCCGCCGCGGACGCCTCCGCCGGCGCCGCATCTCGGCCCGCGCCGGGGGCCTACGTGGGCGCCGCGGTGATGGTGCTGACGCAGATCGCCATGGTCGCGATCATGACGATGACCCCGGTACACATGCGCGCCCACCATCACGGACTCGGCGAGGTGGGGTTGGTGATCGGAATCCATGTCGGCGCAATGTATCTCCCCTCCCTGGTCACCGGCGCTCTCGTCGACCGGATCGGACGGGTGCCGATGGCCGCGGCCGCCGGCGTCACGCTGCTGCTGGCCGGCGTCACTGCGGCGCTCGCGCCCGGCGATTCGCTCGCGTTGCTGATCGTGGCCCTGGCGCTGCTGGGCCTCGGCTGGAACTTCGGGCTGATCTCCGGGACCGCCCTGGTCGTCGACGCCACCGTGCCGGAGAACCGTCCACGCACCCAGGGCGCGATCGACGTCCTGATCGCCCTCGCGGGCGCCGGAGGCGGTGCGGTCTCCGGGGTCGTGATGTCCGCGACCGACTACGCGACGCTGTCCCTCGGCGGCGGCGCGCTGGCGCTGGTCCTCATCCCCGTGCTGTTCTGGGCGCGCCGCGATCGGAACGCACCGGTCTCGACCCCCGCAGGATGACGCCGGTGGCCGCCGTGAATCGTGACGGATCCGCCGGGCGCTAGTACCAGTAGCGGCGGCCTCCGACCGCGCGCCCGGTCGCCCCCAGCAGCGCGAGGATCACCCCGATCACCAGGAGCACGATTCCGATGGTCCAGAGAATCGAGATTCCTGTCAGAAACCCGATGAGCAACAGGATCAAACCGAGCACGATCATCGCTGTACCTACCTTCACGAGAGGACTACTCAGTCGCCCGTCGCGCCCAGTGCCTCACTTTCACCTGTATTCCCTCCACGGCGGCCGCCAAACCCGATCGAATCGAGTTTCGGGCGACCTCGAATCGGGTACCGCGCGAGCAGACGAACAGGAGGTGCCACCACGGCGCGTAGGAGGTCGGATCCGCATCCGAAGGATCAGGACCGCTACGAGGACCGGACGGTCGACGAGCCCAGGGAGCGGGCCGAGGAAGTCGGTCTCGCCGGGACGGCGGTGTCGATCGAGCCGTCCGGGATGGACAGCGCCTGGGCATCGCCGTGGCACAACCGGATTCGTGTGCGCTCCGCCGCGGGCATCTTGCGGTGCACGCGGGCGGTCCTCGAATCGATCCGACGGGGTTCGCCGTTCAGGGTGCCACCGAACGACTCTCCGTCTCATGGGATTCGCCGGCGGCCGCGGTGGTCAGTGTTGGGAGGTCGGCGGTGCGGGCCGCGCGGATGGCGTTGCCGATGACGAGGACCTCCGCGAACTCGTGCACGAACACCACCGTCGCGAGTCCCAGCACCCCCGTCGCCGCCAGTGGAATCAGCACGCCGATGATCGCGAGCGAGAAGCCGATGTTCTGCACCATGATTCGGCGGGCCCGACGCGCGTGCGCGAGGACCTGCGGCAGATGTCGGAGGTCCTCACCCATGAGCGCGACGTCCGCGGTCTCGATCGCGACGTCGGTGCCGACGGCCCCCATCGCGATCCCGACGTCGGCCGTTGCCAGCGCCGGCGCGTCGTTGACGCCGTCGCCGACCATCGCGATGCGCCTGCCGTGCGCGACGGTCGGCAGCAGTTCCGCCTTGTCCTCGGGCCGCAGTTCGGCGTGCACGGTCGCAATCCCGGCCTGGGCAGCGAGGGCGTCGGCGGTGCGCTGGTTGTCGCCGGTGAGCATGGCCACGTCGATGCCGAGACGACGGAGCGACCGGATCGCCTCGGGCGCTTCGGGCCGCAACTCGTCGCGGACGGCGATCGCCCCGAGCACAACTCCCCCGGCTTCGAGGAGCACGACGGTGGCACCCGCGCGCTGCAGACCGTCGACGTCGTCGGCGAGGTCGACGGGTTCGATCCATCCCGGCTTGCCGAGACGGACGGTGCGTCCGTCGAGGGTGCCGGTGAGCCCGTGTCCGGGGATCGCGACGACGTCGTCGGCGGCGGTGACGTCGCCGACGGCGTCGAGAATCGCTCGCGCCAGGGGGTGTTCGCTGCGCGACTCCAGGGCGGCCGCCACCGCGAGTACCTCGTCCGGATCCGTTCCGTTGCGGGGGACGACGGCGATCACCTGCGGTGTGTTGCGTGTCAGGGTGCCGGTCTTGTCGAGTGCGATCACCCGGATTCGGCCGAGTTCCTCGAGCGCGGCGCCGCCCTTCACCAACGCGCCGTGCCGACTCGCCGCACCGACTGCCGCGACGACGGTGAGCGGCACCGCGATCGCCAGGGCACACGGTGACGCCGCGACAAGGACGACGAGCGCACGCGCGAGCCACAGCTCCGGGTCGCCGAGCACGGCGCCGAGACCCGCCACCGCGGCGGCGAGAACCATGATCGCGGGCACCAGCGGCCTGGCGACCCTGTCGGCGAGACGCTGCCCCGCTCCCTTGCGGTCCCGGGCCTCCTCGACGATGTGCACGATCCGGGCGAGGGAACTGTCGGCGGCGACGGCGGTGACGGTGGCCTCGACGGCGCCGCCGCCGTTCACGGCGCCCGCCGGCACCTGGTTACCCGGACCGGCCTCGACGGGCACCGACTCGCCGGTGATTGCCGACAGGTCCAAGGTGGTCCGGCCCGCACGGATGACACCGTCGGTCGCGGCGCGCTCCCCCGGACGCAGCACGAGAACGTCTCCGATCACGAGATCGTCCGGCGAGACGACCGCCTCCGATCCGTCGCGGACCACCGACACCGTCTTCGGGACGAGGGACAGCAGGGCGCGCAGTCCGCGCCGGGTCCGGTCGACGGCGTAGCGCTCGAGCCCCTCGGCGATCGAGAACAGGATTCCCAGCATCGCGGCTTCGGGAATCTCGCCGAGCGCGATCGCCCCGACGGCGGCGATCGTCATCAGCGTTCCGACACCGATGCGGCCGTGGCGCAGGTTCCGGACGGCGTCCGGCGCGAAGGACCACCCCGCCACCACTGCGGCGGCGAGTTCGAGCAATACCCCCACCTGTTCGGAACCCGCACGTCCGACGAGCCATCCGATGGCGAGCAGCACCGCGGCGACCGCCGCGAACCGCAACTCGCGCACCCGCGTCAGTCGCGTGTCCGGGCTCGTCGACTCGCCCGCCACCGAATCGACCTTCGCCGGACCGCAGCACGCGTCAGCCACGGGCGACCTCCTGGGGAGAGACACCCTCGACCTGCAACTGCTCGCCCAGCACGGCCTGCACGAGCCCCCGCCCCCGCGGGGTGAGCGAGTACATCACCAACCGCCCCTGCCGTCGCGACGTCACCAACTGGGCGGTCTTCAGTTGCCGGAGGTGGTGCGAGACCAGGTTCTGCGCCTGCCCCACCACCCACGCGATGTCGCACACGCACAACTCGTCGCCCGCGGCGAGCGCCGCGGCAATGGTCAGGCGGGTGGGGTCCGCCAGTGCCCGCGCCGCTCCCGCGGCGGATTCGACACTCGGCAGCGGCGGCAGGCCGGCGCGAATCCCCTCCGCATGGGGCAGGTCGAGGCACAGCAGGTCGCAGGTATCCACGGGATCTGTCACATCAACATACTAATGAATATTGATATGAGAGTCGACGTCGCCGGACAGGTCACTCGAGACCGGAAGCGACATCCTCCGCCTCGGCGACCCGCCGATCCGCTCGATCGACGTCGTCACGCGCGGTCGAGACGGACCGGACAGCATTGGCCTCCGCGCGGGCCAGGAATTCGACGCGCTCCTCCAGATGCTCGAGTTCGTGGCGCAGAGCGCCGACGCGACCGGCCGCCTCCGCCGCGTCGGAGCGAATCTCCGCCAGTTCGGCCTCGGCCCCACTCAGTGCGTCGTGCGCCTGCCGGGCCTCCTCGCGCGCGGAGCGCACCTCGGCGCGCGCCTGCTCCAGTGCGTTCTCGCGTTCGCGGACACCTCGCCCCGAGCGCGCCCGCGCGGTGTCCGCACCCGCCGCACCGTCGTCCGCGCCGGCCTCCACGGACTCGAGACCCGCCGGACCGAAACCGCTGTAGTTCGCGGCGGCGAGGACACGGCCCTGCCGCACGGTCCGAGCCAGGACGGGATCGGCCATCGCCGCATGCAGTGTCTGCGAAACCTGCCGCAGCGCAGTCTCGTTCACCACCCGGCCGCGCTCGCGGGCCAGCGCGGACGCCTGCGTCGCCAGCGCGCGCACCAACCGTTGCCGCCGCTCGGTGAGTTCGCGCAGCGTCTCGGCATCGAGACGGCGCTGCGCCCGGTTCAGCGCGTCCCCCAACGTCAGCACGGAGTCCACCTCACCGGGACGTTCGTGCGCCAGGAGGTTGACGAGCCATCCGACCGTGGTCGGCTTCTTCAGACCCGCGATCGCGGCGGCCGCGTCACGCTGCTTCGCCGCCCGCGCCTGCTGCACGAACGAGGCGCGTGCGGCCACGAAGTCCGACGGATCCAGCCGGTACAACTCGTCGGCGACGGCGTCCACGTCCACACCGTCAATCCTGGCACCGCCGACGCGATTCGACCCCGAATCCGGCCAGGCCGTCCGCGAACCGACCTACATCCGGAGCAACTCCGCCTTGCGGGCCGGGGACGCGAACGACGCCTCGATCGAATTGCGCGCGAGCAGATCGACCTCGCTGTCGGTGAGACCGAGCCGGTCGCGCAGCTGCGCGAAGTTCTCCCCGAGGTCCCCGCCGAAGTACGCCGGGTCGTCGGAGTTGACGGTCACCCGCAGTCCGGCACGCAGCATCGACCGCAGGGGGTGATCGTCCATCGAATCCACCACGCGCAGGCGCACGTTCGACAATGGGCACACGGTCAACGGGATCTCCTCGTCCACCAGGCGATCCACCAGGGCCGGGTCCTCGAGGCAGCGGACGCCGTGGTCGATCCGCTCGGCGCCGAGGAGATCGAGTGCCTGCCAGATGTATTCGGGCGGCCCCTCCTCGCCGGCGTGCGCGACGACGTGCAGGCCCTCCGCCCGGGCCCGGGCGAACACGTCCTCGAACAGCGTCGGCGGGTATCCCACCTCCGCCGAATCGAGCCCGACGCCGATGATCGGTGCCTGCAGCCGCAGTATCTCCGCGAGCACCTCCTCCGCGTCGTGCACCGGCTCGTCCCGCAGGAACGAGGCGATCAGTCCGCTGCTCACGTCGAACTCGCGCTCGCTGGCCGCGAGCGCGTCGAGGATGCCGTCGAGCACCACCTGCAGCGGCACGCCCCGCGAGACGTGCGCCTGCGGATCGAAGAAGATCTCCGCGTGCCGCACCCCCGCCGCCGCGGCCCGCCGCAGGTAGTCGCGGGTGAGATCGGCGAAGTCCTCGGCCGTCCGCAGCACCGCCATGTTCGCGTAGTACAGGTCGAGGAACGACTGCAGATCGGTGAACTCGTAACGGGATTCGAGGTCGGCGAGCCCGCTGTACGGAAGGTGCATCCGGTTGCGTTCGGCCAGCGCGAAGATCAGCTCTGGCCCGAGCGCTCCCTCGATGTGCATGTGCAGTTCCGCAAACGGTGTCGCGGTCATGTCCTCAGCGTCCCTTCCATACCGGCGCACGCTTCTCCGCGAACGCGGTTGCACCCTCGCGCGCGTCCTCCGAGCCGAACACCGGTCCGATGATCTCGAACTGGCGCGCAAACGCCTCGTCGTCGGCCCATTGCCCGGACTGGACGATAACCTCCTTGGTCTTCGCGACCGCGAGCGGCCCGTTGGCCGTGATGCGCTCGGCCAGGGCGAGCGCGCCCGCGAGCGCCCCGCCCGGCTCGGTCAGCGTGTTGACGAACCCGTACGCCGCGGCCTCTTCCGCGGTGAACGAGTCACCGGTCAGGGCGTACTCCATCGCCTTCTGGTACGGGATCCGACGGGGCAGACGCAGCAGGCCGCCCGCACCCGCCGCGAGCCCCCGCTTGACCTCGGGAATCCCGAACTTCGCCGTCCGCGACGCCACGACCAGGTCGGTGGCGAGGACGAGTTCGGTGCCGCCGGCGAGTGCGTAGCCCTCCACCGCCGCAATGATCGGTTTGCGCGGCGGCGCCTCCGTGAAACCGAGCCCCTTGCCGGGCACCACGACGTTCTCGCCCGCCACGAACGCCTTGAGATCCATTCCCGCGCAAAAGTTCCCGCCCGCACCGGTGAGGATCGCGAGCGACAGCCCGGCGTCGGCGTCCAGCTCGTCGACGGCGGCGGCGAGCCCCCGGCTGACCGCGCCGTTGATCGCGTTGCGCGCGTCCGGGCGGTTGATCGTGATCACCAGCACGCGGTCACGCCGTTCGAGCAGAACCTCATCCGACATCGGCACTTCCCTTCGTCGTGGTACAGGCATTCTCCAGCCACGAACGGACCGACCGTCGGTCGACTCGTCCGGTGGCACCCCGCGGCAACGCCGCCGCGCTCGCACAGAGCCGGCGCGGCAGACGGTGTCCGAGAGGTGCGTCGAGGAAATCACGGACCGCGTCGAGTCGCAGTTCGACGCCCGGTTCCGGCACGACGACCACGCCGAGATCGGGGCCACGGGGCGTCATCACCCCCACCGCGACGGCCTCGTCCACGCCGGGGCAGTCGAGCAGCGCGTCCTCGATCTCGCGGCTGTAGACGACGCCGCGGGGTATCTCGACCGCGTCGGCGGCGCGGCCGACGAACCGGAAGTCCCCCGCCGGGCCGATCCGGACGACGTCCCCGGTGTGCAGCCAGCCCCCGGCGGTGGTGCGGGCCGTTCCCGCCGGATCGCCCCAGTACCCGCGCATCACGCTCGGTCCGCGACACCACAGCTCCCCGACACCCGCATCGATCTCGGGGCCGCAGACCGCGAACTCCATTCCGCCATGCGGTAGTTCGAGCCGACCCGATACCGGGCCCGTCCGCAGCACCATGCCGGCGCCGCCGGTCTCGGTCATCCCCCAGCCCGAGACGATGTCGGCGGCCGGGAACCGGCGGTGCAGTCGGTCCAGTGTCGCCGCCGACACGAGTTCGTCGTCCAGCGCGAGGAGCCGCAGCGATCCGGTGTCGGCGGCCGACACGCGGGCCAGTTCGCGACACAACCATCCCGGGGCCGAAAGCCGTTCGACGCCTTCGACATCGATGACGTGTTGCAGGGTCTCGGCGTCGAACTCGGCCGCGACGACCACGGTGCCACCGGACACCAGGGCGGGGAGCAACTGCAGCACGCACACCGCCGCCGAACTCAGCGGCAGCGCGACGGCATGCCGGACGCCTTCCGCGTCGGCACCCCACGACCGGCACACGGCCTCGATCGTGGACAGCACGTTCTCGTGAGAGAGTTCGACGCCCTTGGGCAGCCCCGTCGTGCCGCCGGTGTAGAAGAGCAGCGCCGAATCACTCAGTGCCGCACCGTCGTCGATGAACGGGGTACCCGCGGGCAGATCCCCGTCGAGTACCGGGTCGCTGCCGCTGTCCGCCAGGATGTGCCGGAGCGTCGCATCCGGGTGTCCGGGGTGGACGGGCACCGGCACACCACCCGCGAGCAGCACACCGAGGAACGCTTGCACCCACTGCGCCCCGTTCGGCAGCCGGATCGCGACGCGGTCCCCGATGCCGACACCCCGATCGAGCAGACCCCCGGCGACCCGGGACGCCGACGTCCACAGCTGCGCGTACGTCAGCCGCGCACCGGCGGCGGCGTCGACGACGGCCTCACGCCCCGCGTAGCGGTGCGCCGCGATGTCGAGGAGTTCGGTGAGGCACGAGGTGAGTCCGGAGTAGTGCAGCAGCCCGTCGGCGCAGCGCACCATCCGGTCGCCACGCGATCGATCGGTCGCGACGGGGTACTCGAGCAGCGACGCCATAGCCACCTCCACCGAGTCGGTTTGGCCCCGACTATATGACCCCCGTCACACAAACGCCGAGCGAACCGCCCGGTCGGCGCCGCGTTATCGCCCGGTGTACGTCGCGTGCCCGGGCCCGGTGGCGAGGAAACTGCGCACCGCGCCGCGCAGGTCGTCGGTACCGAACAGCGCGCCCGACACCTCCGGGGTCACCGAGTCGGCGTGCGCGACACCGCCCGACCGCCACGCCGCGACGATTCGCTTGGTCGCGGCGTGCGCGCGGGTGGGGCCGTCCGCGAGCCTCGCGACCAGGGCCCGCGCCTCTCCGTCGACGTCCTCGTGCACGTAGTTGACGACACCCCACTCGTGCAGCGTCGCGGCGTCGTACAGGTCGGCGGTCATCACCAACTCGCGGGCCCGCCCGGACCCCGCCCGCTCGGCGAGCCGCTGCGGACCGCCCATCGACGGCGTCAGCCCGACGACCGTCTCCACCAGCCCGAACCGGGCGCCGGGCGCGGCGACGACGATGTCGCACGCGAGGGCGATCTCGAACGCCGCGGTGAGCGTGAGTCCGTGCGCCGCGAACACGACCGGGCACGGCAGCGCCTCGAGCGGGTGGCAGATCCGCGCGAACAGCGACTCCCACAGCTCGGCACCCTGCTCCGGGGTGAGGCCGTCGAACACGTGGACGTCGACGCCACCGGAGACCACCTTGCCCTCGGCCCGCAGCAGCACCGCCCGCGGCGGCCGCGCCACGAGTTCGGCGATGTCGGCGACGACGGCGTCGAACATGGCCTGGTCGAACAGGTTCAACGGTCCGTGCGCCAGCGTGAGGATCGCGATCTCGGCGCCGCCGTCGGTGGTGACACGCTCGAGGCGGGTGGGGCCCGCGGACCCGGAGGACTCTGCAGCCATGGCGACAGCGTGCCACAGCCGGCGTCCGTCGCACGGCCGTGGCGCACCGGACCGGCACCAAGTTACTCGTGAGTATGCTCGCTCGGGACGAGTGACACCACACCGGAGGTTTGGGATGAAGCGCACCCTGTACGGCCCTGATCACGAGGCGTTCCGCGAATCCGCCCGCGAGTTCGTGAACCGCTTCGTGATGCCGCATCAGGAGAAGATGATCGAGCAGCGGTACATCGACCGGGAGGTGTGGCTCGAGGCCGGACGCAACGGATTCCTCGGCCTCGAGGTGCCCGAACAGTACGGCGGCAGCGAGGCGGGCGACTACCGCTTCAATGCGGTCCTCGGCGAGGAACTCGCCCGCGCGAGCGCCGCGTTCAGCTCCTGCCTGGGCATCCACTACGACATCGTCGCGCCGTACCTCGTCAAGCTCACCACCGACGAGCAGAAGGAGCGGTGGCTACCCAAGTTCTGCACCGGCGAGATGGTCACTGCAATCGGCATGACCGAACCGTCCGGCGGCTCCGACCTGGCGGCGCTGAAGACCACCGCGGTGCGCGACGGCGACGACTGGATCATCAACGGCTCGAAGACCTTCATCACCAACGGCTACAGCGCCGACCTGGTGATCGTCGCGACCCGCACGAGCCCGGAGAAGAAGGCGCGCGGCATCACGCTGTTCGCGATCGAGGCCGGCACCGAGGGCTTCGAGCGCGGCCGCAAGCTCGACAAGGTGGGCCAGCCCGAGTCCGACACCGCCGAGCTGTTCTTCGACAACGTCCGGGTGCCGAGCGCCAACATGATCGGCGAGCTCGACGGCGGCTTCATCCACATGATGCAGCTGCTGCCGCAGGAGCGGATCGGCGCCGCGGTCGCGAACCTCGCGCACGCCCGCCCGATCCTCGAGGAGACCATCGAGTACGCCAAGGAGCGCAAGGCGTTCGGGCAGCCGATCGGCCAGATGCAGTGGAACAAGTTCCTCATCGCGGAGCTGGTCACCAAGCTCGAGGTCGCGCAGGCGTACGTCGACAACTGCGTCGCCGCGCACGACGCCGGCGAGCTCACCGCCATCGACGCCGCGAAGGCCAAGTGGTGGAGCGCGCAGGTGCAGAACGAGATCCTGGACCACTGCGTCCAGCTGCACGGCGGCTACGGCTTCATGAAGGAGTACCGCGCGGCCCGCGCCTGGATGGACGCGCGCGTGACGAAGATCTGGGCGGGCTCGAACGAGATCATGAAGGAACTCATCGGCCGCGACCTGGGGCTGTAACCGTCAGGCGGCGCGGGCGGTCGCCGAGCCGAGGATCTCGGTGACCGCCCGGCCGAACGCGTCCGGGTCGCCGATCAGCCAGCCGTGGCAGCCGGCGACCCGGTGCACGTGCGGGTCGCGCAGCGCGGTGCGGAGCGATTCGAAGCTGGCGCGGGGGATGAAGGTGTCGCCGCGACTCCACAGCAGCGCGGTCGGCACGCCGCGATCGGCGATCGCCGACGCCTCGGCGCGCAGGTCCGCCGTCCGGGCCAGTTCCCCGATCCGCCACAGCGCCGCCGGGTCGCGGACGACGTTGCGCAGCGCGTCGCCGGCGATCGACGCGATCGCGGACACCGGCGTCCCGGTCAGGACCGCGTCGACGGCCGCGGACGCACCCCACCGCCACAACGGCCGGTGGCGGATCTCGCGCACGATCCCGTCCGGGGCCCATGCGCCGCCGCCGACGGAGTTGACCAGGACCAGGTCCGACACCCGGTCGCCGAGGGCGTGCGCGGACGCGAGCGCCACCCCGCCGCCGAACGAATGACCGACGACGGTGATCGGTTCGTCGACACCGACCGCATCCAGGAACCGGCCGACCCACTGCGCGTATCCACCGAACCCGTGACTGCGCGCGGACAGCGCGCCGGTGCCTCCGAAGCCCGGCAGCGCGGGGGCGTAGACGCGCACCCCGGCCCCGGCCAACCGGCCGATCGCCCCCGCGTACGTGCGATGGGTGAGGCCGAAGCCGTGCAGGAACACGACCGGTCGGCCACGCCCGGCCGTAGCGTACGGAACGGCCAGTCCGTCGACGTCCAGTTCCCGCCACGACGGGTCCACGCTCGACCGCGGATCGATCGTCGGGTGGAACTGCGGCTGTCGGCGCATCGGGGGCCTCGTCTCGCGTGGTCGGGAAGGGACGCTCACAGCGTCGCCGTTCGTACCCGGCCCGCGCGACGGTAGAACTACCCGTTTGCATACGTGTTGCGCGCCACATCGCCCCTGCGGGCGGTCCGTCTCCGCAGCTCAGGACGACGGCTCGTGGCGGTGGGCGACGACCCACGCCGCGATCTGGGTGCGCGAGCCGAACCCGAGTTTGGCGAGCACCCGCTCGACGTGCCCCTCCGCCGTCCGCTGCGAGATCACCAGGGCCTCGGCGATCTCCCGGTTCGTGAGGCCGTCGGCGACGAGTTCCGCGACCTGGCGTTCGCGGCGGGTCAGCGCCGTCGTCTCGGCGGACGGCCGCACGATCCGCATGGGCGCGGTCGGGGCGTCCATCTCGGACCGCGAGAGGCCGGCGCCGTCCCCGCGACCGAGGGCGTAGTCGACGGCGTCGACGAAATCGAGTGCCGCGCCCTTCGCGAACGCCGCCTCGAACGCGCGGTCACCGAGGATCCGGCGGCACAGCCGACGGCACTCCTGGTGGCACGCCAGCATGGTCGGGATCAGGACCGGCGGCACGCCCATCCCGTGCCGGAGCGCCTCCGCCGCGCCGGACAGGACCGCGGCCCGCTCACCGTGCCGAGCGGCGGCCGCACCCCACGCCAGCGACTCGAGACATCCGGCGCCCGCGAAGTGGTCGCCCACCGACCGGGTCAGCTGCAGCGCCTCGGTGAACAGTTCGGAGGCCCGACCGCGATTGCCCTGCCGCCACAGCGTCAGGGACAGCAGGTACATCGCCCGGGCGCGGTACTCGCGCTCGCCGCGCGCCTCGGTGATCGCCAGGACCTCCTCGTGGCAGGCCTGGGCGCGCATCACGTCGCCGGTCATGCCGCAGACCAGTCCGGCGGCCTGCAGCGCCCAGATCAACCGGTGGACGTCCCCCGCCTCCCGGAACGGTGCCAGCGAGCTGTCCAGAAGCTCGAGCGCCCTCCCCAACTCGCCGCGGTACAGCGCCTGCCGACCGGCGGCCTGGGCCACCATCGCGTCGGTCACCGAATCCCCCATGAGCCCCGCGAGTCGCTCCGCCTCCCCGACGAGTTCGGCTCCCGCCGCGAAGTCCTCCTGCATCCCCGCGAGTTGGCTGGCGACGCTCAGCGCCAGCACGCGCACCGGCACCGGCTGCGGGTCCGATGCCGCGAACGCGCGGTCGAACCAGCGCCGGGCCTCGCCGAAGTTCCCCCGACAGAACCAGAACGGAAACAGTGCGTTCGCCAGCCGGACGCCGCGCGCTCCCTCCCCCGGCTCGCCCGCACAGAACTCGAGCGCGTCGCGCAGGTTCGCCGTCTCGCGGGTGAGCCGGGTGATCCACTCCACCTGATGCGGACCGATCCAATCCGCGTCGGCACGCTCGGCGAGACCGAGGTACCAGTCCCGGTGCCGACGCCGGCACTCCGTGCGCTCACCCACCTCGTCGAGCTTCTCCAGGCCGTAGTCGCGCAGCGTCTCGAGCATCCCGTACCGCAGCACGGAACCCGATTCCTCGACGGTGAGGATCGACTTGTCGAGCAGCGAGGCCACCAGATCCAGCACGGCGCCCGTCCCGACCGCGTGTGGACAGATGCCTTCGACGGCGTCCAGTTCGAAGCCTCCGGAGAACACCGACAACCGACTCCACAACCGGCGCTCTTCGGGGGTGCAGAGGTCGTAGCTCCAGTCGACGCTCAGGCGCAGCGTCTGCTGACGGGACGGTGCCACCCGGCTGCCCGCGGTGAGCAGCCGGAAGCGATCGGTGAGCCGCTCCAGGAGTTGCTCCGCCGACAGCGCCCGCATCCGCGCGGCCGCCAGCTCGATCGGCAGCGGGAGCCCGTCGAGCCGCTGACAGATCCGGGCTATCGCCTTCCGGTTGTCCTCGGTGACAACGAAATCCTGGACGGCGGCGCGGGCTCGCTCGACGAACAGCGTCACCGATTCGTATCGCGGCAGCGCCTCCAGCGCGGGCAGCGACGCCGGATCCGGCACGGGTAGCGGGTGGACCAGGAGCAGCGCCTCCCCGCCCACGCCCAGTGCCTCGCGGCTCGTCGCGAGGACACGCAGCCCCGGGCATTCGCGCAGCAACTCGTCGACGAGTCTCGCGGCCGCCCCCACCAAGTGCTCGCAGTTGTCGAGAACCAGCAGGAGGTCGCGGCCGGCGAGATGCTCGACCAACAGGTCCATCGGCGAACGGGTCGCCATGTCGTGCAGCCCGAACACCGCTCCGACGGTGTCCGGAACCAGATCCGGCTCGTGCACCTCCGCCAACTCGACGAGCCACGCGCCGTCCGGGAAGTCGCGCTGCACGTCCCCGGCGACCTCGAGCGCGAGCCGCGTCTTGCCCACTCCGCCGATGCCGGTCAACGTCACCAGTCGGGACCCGGAGAGCAATCGCTTGGCCGCCGTCACCTCGCGGCGGCGTCCGACGAACGTCGTCAGCGCGGAGGGAAGATTCCCGATTCTGCTTCGTACGGCTGCTGACATGGACCGCCACGCTTTCTCGCGCCCCTGCTGACTCGACGGTACCCCCGCCCGCGGCGAGTCGATGCTCGCCGAACGGATCCGGGCGGCGTCCCGACCCGACCGCGGCACTACCGTTGACCACGTGGACGGCCATCAGATCGACATCATCCGGCTCGCGTGGGCGCGGGAACTCGGCCTCCCCGATCGTGCCCTCGACGATCCCGGGGTCCGCCCCGTCCGGGTCGACGACTCGGACGGCCGCATTCGCTTCGTGACGATCGCGGGCGCCTGCGCGCTGGTCGGCCCCGCCTGGGCCGTGGAACGCGCACAGTCGCGTTCCGACGAGGAGCTCACCCGATCCGGTGGGCTGCTCGCGCTCGCGAAGGACCATTCCGGCCGCAGCTCCGGACCCGTCGAGCTGGGCTGGGCCGGCGACTTCGGCAAGGGCATCGCCGTCGAGGAACCCCTGGTCTCGCACGAGTTCGAACACGTCCTCGAACTCCAGGCCGCGTGCCCGCCCGACGACGTCGCCGAGGCCGGTCTCGGCGACAAGGCGAACTGGTTCACCGTCGTCGACGACGCGCACCGTCCGCTCGCATCGGCCGGGTACGCGGAATGGCAGGGGATCATCGCGGACATGGGTGCGCTCACCGCGCCGCGCGCCCGCCGACGCGGATTCGGTGCCACCGCCACCCGCCTCGCCACCAACGACGCCCTCGACGCGGGGTTGATCCCGCAGTGGCGGGCCCATCGGGACAACGTCGCGTCCCGGCGGCTGGCGGCCGGCCTCGGGTACGAGGAACTCGGAACGTACGTGTCGATCGCGGTGGCGCCCAGTACCGTGTGAGAGGGAGCGACACACGGAGCTGATGCGCGATGAGTGACGACGGCACGGAACGCACGACCGACACCGACGACGGTCCCCGATCGACGGACGCCGGCGCCACCTTCGTCGAACCGGGCGAGGAGTTCACCCGGGACATGAACTACATTCCGACGCGCATCACCGCCGACGGACGGGACGGCTACCCCGTCGAGCCCGGCCGGTATCGCCTGATCGTCGCCCGCGCCTGCCCGTGGGCCAACCGCGCGATCATCGTGCGCCGCCTCCTCGGCTTGGAAGACGTTCTGTCCATGGGCATCTGCGGGCCCACCCACGACGAACGCAGCTGGACCTTCGACCTCGATCCCGGCGGAGTCGACCCCGTGCTGAAGATCCCGCGACTGCAGGACGCGTACTTCGCCCGCTTCCCCGGCTACCCCCGCGGCATCACGGTGCCGGCCATCGTCGAGATCGCGACCGGTCAGGTGGTCACCAACGACTTCGCCCAGATCACGCTGGACCTGTCGACCGAGTGGAAGGAGTTCCACCGCGACGGCGCGCCTGACCTGTACCCGGAGGACCTGCGCGGTGAGATCGACGAGGTCGCGGAACTGGTGTTCCGAGACGTCAACAACGGCGTCTACCGGTGCGGCTTCGCCGGTTCACAGGACGCGTACGACACCGCCTACGACCGACTGTTCGAGCGCCTCGACTGGCTGACCGAGCGACTGTCGACCCAGCGGTTCCTGGTGGGCGACACCATCACCGAGGCCGACGTCCGCCTGTTCACGACGCTGGCCCGGTTCGATGCCGTCTACAACGGGCACTTCAAGTGCAACCGGAGCAAGCTGTCGGAGATGCCGGTGTTGTGGAACTACGCGCGGGACCTGTTCCAGACCCCCGGATTCGGGGACACGATCGACTTCACCCACATCAAGCAGCACTACTACATCGTCCACAAGGACATCAATCCGACGCAGATCGTGCCCAAGGGGCCGGACCTGTCGCACTGGCTCGAGCCGCACAACCGGGAGGTGCTCGGCGGCCGCCCCTTCGGCAGCGGCACGCCCCCGCACCCGCCGCGACCGGAAGAGGTTGTGCCGCTGTCACACTGGGCCACCACCCGGCGCGACTGACCCGTCTATTCGCCGGCGTACGTCCCGAAGCTCCAGTACACGCCCTCCGGGTCGCGACACGTGAAGCCGCGGGAACCGAAGTCCTCGTCGACGAGCCCCTTGACCACCACCGCGCCGGCGTCCACCGCGCGGGTGTAGAGGCCGTCCGGATCGTCGGTGACGAGGTAGACCGCGCCGACACCGGCGGGCAGATCCGCCAGCACCGAGTCCGGCCGCACCGAGCCGAGCATCACGCCCCCGCCGCCCGGCCACCCGAGTTCCGCGTGATCGACCCGATCGCCCTCGCCGTAGATCGCCTTCTCCTCGAAGCCGAACGCCTCGACGAGGAACACGATCGCCGCCCGCGCATTCGCGTACTGCAGTGCCGGCCACACCCTGGTGGTACCACCCATGTCGCTCACCTGCCTCGCAGTCGTGGACTGCACCAGTGCCTCGCAGTCGTGGACTGCACCAGTGCCTCGGAGTCGCGGACTGCACCAGCCTATCCGCGGCAATGCAGCCCTGCCTGGGAATTCCGGAGTCGTGGACCCGGTTTCCATATAGTCGGATACGGAGCGACCGCCCGCGTGCCGGGACCGGGATACCGAGATGAGGACTGGGATGGCCGAGAAGCAGGGGCGGATCGAATCGACGATCGTCTCCGTGCTCGACAACGCGAGCCGGCTGCAGGCGCCGGCCGTCTCGAAGTACGTCGAGCGGGTGCGGCGGGCGCACCCCGACGACACGCCCGCACAGATCGTCGAGCGCATGGAGAAGATGTTCCTGACCGCGGTGACCAGCAGCGGCAGCGCGGTCGGCGCCGCAGCGGCGGTGCCGGCAGTCGGGACCGCGGCGTCGATCGCCGCGGTCGGCGCCGAGACCGCGTTCTTCCTGGAGGCGTCGGCGCTCCTGACGCTCGCGGTCGCCTCCGTCCACGGCATCTCCCCGCACGACCATCAGCAACGCCGTGCGCTCGTCCTCGCCGTCGCCCTGGGCGAATCCGGCATGGAGATCGTCGAGCGCGCAACCGGCCTGACCGCGACCAACTGGGCGCGACTCGTCACGGGCCGGATCCCGCCCGGGACCATGCGGGCGATGAACAGCTCCCTCGTACGCAAGTTCGTCACGAAGTACGCCGCGAAGCGCAGCGCCCTCATCCTGGGCAAACTGCTCCCGGCCGGGGTCGGTGCGGTGATCGGCGGAGCCGGAAACCGTGCGATCGGCCGCGGAGTCATCGACAATGCACGTGAAGCGTTCGGCCCGGCCCCGGCGGTCTGGCCGGATCGAGTCGCCACGACCGACAGCCGGGCCCGGCTGCACGTCGTCCCGCCACCGAGCGAGCCGCGCAGCGTCCGGTCCTGACCGGTCCACCCGACGAGAGGACGTCGCCGTGCGCACCGACAGTTTCGAAGGTCCCCACGTCCTGTCCGCCGGATCCGGCGGACGCACCGTCGTTCTGCTGCACGGCTATTCGGACCACGGCGGCACCTGGCAGAAGGTGACGCCGACACTGGCCCGGCACTTCCGGGTGCTCGTGGTGGACCTGCCCGGATTCGGGCGCAGCGCGGGCACCTGGCGGGAACCGCTCATCGACGGGTACGTCGAGACCCTCAGCGCGCTCACCGACGACGAACCCGGCCCGGTCAGCGTGATCGGCAACTCGCTCGGCGCGGTCACCGCACTCGCGTGGGCGTCGGCCCGCCCGGACCGCGTCGCCGACGTCGTCCTGTCCGACATGCCGGGCATCTCCCGGATCCCCCGATCGTGGACGCGCGGTACGGAACTGCGCATGGACCGGATGGCGCGCGTGCTCGCCGGGCCGGTCCCCGACCGGTACGTCCAACAGATGATCGGCGCGATGTACGCGGGCGCCGCGCTGCGGCATCCTCGTCGCGCGGACGCCCGCGTGCGCGCCGACTACACGCAGCACTACGCGACCAAGCGGCAGGTGGCCGACCTGCT
Source organism: Prescottella agglutinans (assembly GCF_004011865.1). Lineage (GTDB taxonomy): Bacteria > Actinomycetota > Actinomycetes > Mycobacteriales > Mycobacteriaceae > Prescottella > Prescottella agglutinans. The sequence goes on from NZ_RKLP01000002.1 coordinate 59,385, forward strand.
GGCGATCGGCCGCGTCGTCATCCGGGAGATCGCGGACCTACCGATCCCGGCGATGATCGACGCCCTCACGGTGCCGGCGCTGTTGCTGTGGGGCGCGAACGACCTGCTCACGCCGGCGCGGGCGGCCCGGCGAATCACCACCACCACGGACCGTCGGGTCGCGATCATCCCCAGTTGCGGACACTGCCCGCAACTGGACTGTCCCAGCGAGTTCCTCGCCGAGGTACTGCCGTTCCTGGACGGCTGAAGGCGTCGTCCCGGTCGGTACAGTTGAACCCATGGCCGGGCAGGTGCGAGCGTCGATCACTCGCTTCGCGGCGCTGTGTGCCCTCGCGTTCGGCGTCCTCGCGATGCACCACGTGACCACGGCACCCCTCGGCCCGGTTGCCGCCGTCGGCCACCACGGCTCCGAACACGCGACCGGCGGCGCCGCATCACCGATGGATCCGGCCCCCGCACCCGACCACCCGACCGACCACCTCGGCTTCCACGTGTGCCTGGCCGTGTTGCTGGCCGCGACACTCACCCTCGCGGTGTGGGTGCTGTTGAGAACCGCCCGGGCGCAGCACGTGTGGGTCCATCGCGCGTCGGGTCCCGCGCGGCGCGCCGGACGCGCTCCCCCGTTCGTTCCGACGACCTCGGAATTCCTGTCGTCTCTGTGCATCCTGCGGGTGTGACAGGGCCACTGCGGCGCGGCGCAGAGCCGTTCCGGCCGCAGTCCGGTTCCTCGGATCACCCACGAAGAAAGCACAGGTCATGAACAGCAAGCGAATGCTCGTCAGCATCGGTGCCGCCGCGGCGGCCGTCACCCTCCTCGTCGGTTGCGCGGACGACGAGTCCGGCGACGGCACGAACGGCACCGCCGTGACGACGTCGGCGAACGCCTCCGGCACCGCCGAACAGGGCGGCGCCCACAACGAGGCCGACGTGGCGTACGTCCAGATGATGATTCCGCACCACGAGCAGGCGGTCGAGATGGCCGAACTCGTCCCGAGTCGCAGCAGCAACCCCGACGTCGTCGCGCTCGCCGCGCAGATCGAGCAGGCCCAGGCGCCCGAGATCGAACAGATGGAGGGGTGGCTGAAGGCGTGGGGCGCGCCCGAACCGAGCAAGGTCCCCATGCCCGGGAACGGCGAGACCACCGCCGGCGGCACGGACCACGACGGGATGGACCACGGCGGCACCATGCCCGGCATGCCGATGACGAGCGCGCCCGGGATGTCGGGGATGCCCGGGATGGAGGGCGGCGGCCACGGCATGATGACCGCCGAACAGATGCAGTCCCTCGAGAACGCGAAGGGACCCGAGTTCGATCGCATGTGGCTCGAGATGATGATCGAGCACCACCAGGGCGCGGTCGCCGGTTCGGAACAGATCCTGAACACCGGTGAGAGCGAGCAGGTCCGGCAGTTGGCGCAGCAGATCGTGACGACCCAGCAGGCCGAGATCGCCCAGATGGAGGCCCTGCTCCAGAAGTAGGCCGGACGGGCTGCGCACCGGGGGTCGCCGCCGCGGCGTCCCACGGTGCGCAGCCCGAACCGACCGGTCCCCCGGGTACTCTCACTCGACTGACATCGAGGGGGATCAGTGACTTCAGGCATGCCACCCGTACCGCCCACGGGTGTACCGGCGGGACCACCCGCCGCCATCCAGGCGCACGGGTTGTCGAAACAGTTCAAATCGGTTCAGGCCGTGTCGAATCTGAGCTTCACGGTTCCGCAGGGTTCGATCACCGGGTTCCTCGGCCCCAACGGGTCCGGGAAGACGACGACCCTGCGGATGCTGCTCGGCCTCGTCCGGCCCACTGCGGGACATTCGAGCGTGCTCGGGGTCCCGTTCGGTGCCATCACCGAACCGGCCCGCGCGGTCGGCGCGGTGCTCGATTCCCGTGCTCTCCACCCGAAGCGCACAGCGCTCGACCACCTGCGGGTGTACACGTCGGCCATCGGCGTACCGGACGAGCGCGCCCGGCAGGCGTTGCACCTCGTGGGGCTGTCGGAGGCCGCGGATCGCAAGGCCGGAACGTTCTCCCTGGGAATGCGACAGCGCCTGATCCTCGCGACGGCGATGCTCGGTGATCCCCAGGTTCTCGTGCTCGACGAACCGTCCAACGGACTCGACCCCGAGGGCATCGCCTGGCTGCGCGAGTTCCTCGTCGGCTTCGCCCGATCGGGTCGCACCGTGCTGATCTCGAGCCACATGCTCCGAGAGGTGGAGCAGATGATCGATCACCTCGTCGTCGTCAGCCGCGGTGTCCTCGTCCACCAGGGCTCGATGGACCAACTCCGCGCGAGCCACCGCGCCCGACTCCTCGTGGCCTGCTCCGACCCGGCGCGCCTGGCGACGGAACTCGCTTCCACCGGCGTCACCGACGTCCAGCATCTCCCGGACGGCCGCATCGGCATCGCCGGATCCGATCCGACCACCGTCGGGCGGATCGCCGCGAACGCCGACATCACCGTCTTCGGCGCCACCACCGAGAACGTGGACCTCGAGCAGGTGTTCCTCGCGATGACGTCGGGGCAGTTCGCGGCGCCCGCCGCCACCGGCCAGGCCGGACACTTCGGTCCGCCGCCGGGGTACGGACCCCCGCCGCCGGGGTACGGCCCGCCACCGGGCTACGGCCCGCCGCCCGGCTACGGCCCGCCGCCCGGCTACGGCCCGCCGCCCGGCTATGCGCCCCCACCCGGCTACGGCCCCGGACCGAATGGAGTCGGACAGTGATGACGAACCTGCTGCGGTCCGAGTTCCGCAAGGTGACCACTCTCAAGTACTGGTGGGCGCTGGGCCTCGCACCGCTGCTCGTCGGTCTGTTCTCCGGTGCGATCAGCCTTCCGCTGATCTCCGGGCTCTCCGACGAGGCCGACGACGAAGTGCAAGCGGCCGTCGGCGCCATCGGACTCCTCGTCGCGCTCGCGCTGGTGTTCGTGTTCTCGGCGCTGTTCGGCGCCGTCAACGCCGGCACCGAGTACCGCCACAGCACGATCACGACAACCTTCCTCACCACGCGGGGCCGGGACAGCGTCGTTGCCGCCAAGCTCCTGGTCAGCGCGCTCTTCGGAATCCTGTACTGCCTCGCCATCGAGATCGTCAGCGTCCCGGTGCTCCTGATCGCCGGGTCGGACGACGTCCGACTCGACGGCCAGATGACGGCGGTCCTGGCAGTCGGACTGGTCGCCTCGATGCTGTGGGCCCTCATCGGTGCCGGACTGGCGCTGCTGACCGCGTCGTCCATCGCGAGCACGGTCACGATCGTCGTCTGGTACGTGATGGGCGAAGGAATCGTCCGGGCCATCCTCGCCGGATTCCATCTCGGTTCGGCCGGCCAGTGGCTTCCCGGATCGCTCACGGTGAGCGCGTTCATCGGCATCGTCGACGAGAGCGCGCTCACGTCGGAGCCCGGCACGGCGGTCTCCCTGCTGTGCCTGGCGCTGTGGGCCGCCGCGGCGGGCGGCCTCGGATGGTGGGTCACCCGCACCCGCGACATCACCTGAGCTGGTCCGCGCTCACTGGTCCGATCGGTGGATGCGGCGGATGACCCCGTCGAACCCGACGCTGAGGTAGCCCCTGGTGCCCTGCTCGTCGTTCGTCAGGTTCATCTCCACGATCGGCCCGCTCGCTCCGACGATCATGTGCGCCGAGGTCGGGTTCTCGACCCGCAGGGTCCGGTCCGCCCCGGAGAACAGCCCGATCACGCGCGGCAGGTTCTGCCGAAGCTCGGCGAGATCGTCGGGGGTCGCGTCACTGCTACGTGAGGTCGTGCCCTGGTCGGTGAGTTCTCCGGTACCGGCGGTGATGCGGTAGGAGTAGCTCTGGTCCTGGCCGGGCTTGCCGGAGATGGGCCGTTCGATCTCGGCGCGGTCGGGGTAGATCGTGATGTGGTCGACGGCCAGGTCACCGAACTCGCGCTCCATGTCGTCGAGCATCTGCCCGAACCCCGCGACCGTGAACAGCGCATTGCGGTCCGACGTCTCGGGCGACGCCCAGTTCGTTCCCGAGTCGGGCGTCTTGCCCACCAGCGTCACGAACAGCAGCCCACCGACGAGTGCCGCCCCGGCCAGGACCGCGGCGCGGCGCCGTGGCGCGGGCTGCGGGGGCGTCGCCGCGGCGGGGGTCGACGCAGTGGACGTCGTCGGCGCGGGCTGCGGATCCGGAGGAAGTGGCGTGAACCGTGTTCTCCCGACGACCTCGTCGGTGAGCTGTAGGTCGCCGACGAGCCGGTCGAGTTCGTCGAGGGTCGCCGCGGCGGTGGCGGATTCGACGCGCGCACCGTGTTCGTCGGGGCTCAACTGCCCGGTCTCGTAGGCGGCGTCGAGGAGGGCGCGGGCGTCGGCCCGGTCGATGTCGCGAGCGCGTAGCGGCACGGCCGTAGTGCGTCGGCGGCGGTCGGTCCCCATCGTCAGCGCTGCTCTGCGGTCTGGACGTCGACGACCTCACCGTCGAGTGTCGCGGTCACGCTCCCCTTGGACTCGTCGTTGTCCACGACGTACACCGTGACGAGTGGCCGGCCGTCGTAGGCGCGAATCGCGACGAGATCGATGCGGCCGCTGGGCCGACGCACCTGCTGCGGCGCGTCGGCGATGAGGGCACCGATGCGGTCGGCGTCGAGCTCAGTGAGGTCGACCGTCTGCTGATCCCGATCCCGGACACCGGGTAGGTCGGTCCACTGCTCGAACCCGCCACTGAACCGCCACCGCAGGTACCGGTGCGGCTGGTTGGGAACCATCCGCACGACGAGGGCATCGTCACGGTACAGATCGACATCATCCGCGATCGTGTCGTGGAACTGCAGTTCGAACAAGCGCACGAACTCGCGGATGCCGTCGGCGGTGTGCAGGTCGATCGGCTCGACCGCGATCGGGTCCGGTTCACCTGCCGCCGCAGGCCGGGCAGCTGTCGATCCCGACGCACCGGTCGACTGGCCACCGCCGCCGGCACTGCTGGACAGCAGGTAGACGACGATGCCGCAGACCACCGCCGCAACGAGCACCGCGGCCAGGACGAGGCCACGGCGGCGCGACTGGCCAGCCTCGTCGGCGGGCGGCTCCGGCGACTCGCGAAGGTCGTCGGGGACCTGCAGATCCTCGGTGAGCGCCCACAGCTCGCCGAGCGTCTGTGCGTGCATCGCGGCCGCGGTGCGCGTCTCGTAGTCGTCGACGCCGAGCTGACCGTCGCCGTACGCGGCATCGAGCTGGCTGCAGGTCTGCGCGCGGTCGACGTCCCGCGCCCGGGTCTTGGGTGATCTTGAATCGGGCACGCGCCGATCCTATGGAAAACGCCCTGCGACAGAGACACCGACGCCGGACCGACCGAGGGTGTCCGGACCTCGGACTACCGTGGGTCGCGATGGCTACACAGAACGCGACATCGGTGACCGACGGTCACCGCGGCTGGATACGACGACTCGGCGCCGAATGCTGGAACCACCGCCGGACCGCGGTCGGCGCGCTCACCGTCACGGTGATCGCCGCGGTCATCGACATCGTGTTCCCGCTGCTGACGAAGGTCGCGCTCGACGCCGCGTCGGCCGGCGAATCCACCGCCACGAGGGTCATCACGGGGATCGCGGCGCTCATCGCGGTCCTCGCGTGCGTCCGCTTCGCGTGCCAGTACGGGCGCCGGATGCTCGCCGGTCGGCTCTCGCTGGACGTCCAACACGACCTGCGACTCGGGCTGCTCGGTTCGCTGCAACGCCTCGACGGCCGCGGCCAGGACCAGATCCGGACCGGCCAGGTGGTGTCCCGCTCGATCACCGACCTGCAGCTGGTGCAGGGCCTGCTGGCGATGGTCCCGATGTCGGCCGGCGTGGTGCTGCAGTTCGTGCTCGCGCTGGTGATCATGGCGTGGCTGTCGCCGCTGCTGACGGTGGTGGCGCTCGTCGTGGTGCCCGCCGTCGCGCTGGTGGTGTACCTGGTGCGGCCGACGCTGTTCGCGGCGACGTGGTCGGCCCAGCAGCGCGCGGCCGACCTCGCCCAGCACGTCGAGGAGACTGTCACCGGTGTCCGCGTGGTCAAGGGGTTCGGCCAGGAGTCCCGTGCCGTGGATCAGCTCGAGGGCCTCGGCCGCACGCTCTACGCCGAACGGATGCGCGCGGCGCGGATCAACGCGCGGTTCGCGCCGTCGATGGCGGCGCTCCCCCAGCTCGGCCTGGTGGGCGTCGTCGCCCTCGGCGGCTGGCTCGCGCTGCACGGTTCGATCACCGTCGGCACCTTCCTCGCCTTCGCCGCCTACGTCGCGACGATGACCACCGCCACCCGGACGCTGTCGCAGGTCGTGATCATGGCCCAGCTGTCGCGCGCGGCCGTCGAGCGCGTCTACGAGGTCATCGACACCGAGCCCGACGTCTCCGATCCGCCGAACCCGGTCGATCTCCCCGGCGGCCCGCTCGGCGTGCAACTCCGCGACGTCGGTTTCGGCTTCGCGGAGGGTAGTGAAGTCCTGACCGGCCTCGACCTGTCGATCGCACCGGGCGAATCCGTCGCGGTCGTCGGTCCGGCGGGGGCCGGCAAGACCGCACTGTCGCTGCTCCTGCCGCGCTTCTACACGCCCGGAACCGGGACCGTGTCGCTCACGAGCGGGGGACGCAGCTTCGACGTCTCAGAACTGCGCGCCGAACAGCTGCGCGAGGCGGTGGGCCTCGTGTTCGACGAACCGTTCCTGTTCTCGGACACGATCGCCGCGAACATCGCGCTCGGGCGCCCCGACGCCAGCGCCGAGGAGATCCGCATCGCGGCCAAGCTCGCGCAGGCCGACGAGTTCATCTCCGCGCTGTCCGACGGCTACGACACCGTCGTCGGGGAACGCGGGCTGACGCTGTCGGGCGGCCAGCGTCAGCGCGTCGCGCTGGCCCGGGCGCTGCTCGTCGATCCGCGCGTGCTGATCCTGGACGACGCGACCTCGGCAGTGGACGCCGGCACCGAGGCAACGATCTTCGACGCGCTGCGGGACGGCCGCCACCGCACGACACTGATCCTGGCCCACCGCCGCTCGACGCTCACCCTCGCCGACCGCGTCGCCGTGCTCGACGGCGGCCGCATCGTCGACATCGGCACCGTCGACGAACTCGACGAGCGGTGCCCGCTCTTCCGGACGCTGCTGTCCGCCCCGGATCCGGCGGACGCGGCGCCGGGCGGACCCGACGGCGCAGCGGACGCCGTGCCGGTCGTGGAGCCGACCGCGGCACAGTTGTGGCCGGAGACGGTCACGGACTCCGGCACCGGCGACGGTGCGGCCGCCCGGACCGGTGGAGCCGCCGGCCCGGGCGGGCACGGTGTCGGCGGGCACGGCGGTGGCGGGCACATGGCCGGCGCGCTCGGCGGGGTGGCCGTCACCCCGGAGTTGAAGCGGGCCGTCGACGCACTCCCGCCCGCCGACGAGGATCCGCACACCGACACCACCCGGTTGCGTCACGACAACTCCGAGTTCCGGCTCGGCCGGCTGCTCCACCCGGTGCGCTGGATCCTCGCGGGCGTCGTGGTGTGCCTGGCCCTGGACTCGCTGATCGGCATCACCTTCCCGTCGATCGTGCGGTACGCGATCGATCACGGCGTGCTCCCCGGTGACTCCGGCCCGCTGTGGGCTGCCACCGCCGTCGGCACCACGCTGGCCCTCGTCGGCTGGCTCGTCGTCGCGGTCCTGACGGTCATCACCGCGCGTGCCGGCGAGCGGGTGTTGTTCGGGCTGCGGGTGCGCAGCTACGCGCACCTGCAGCGGCTCGGCCTGGACTACTACGAACGGGAGTTGTCCGGCCGGATCATGACGCGGATGACGACGGATGTCGACGCGCTGTCGTCGTTCATCCAGACGGGCCTGTCGACGGCGGTCGTCGCACTGCTCACCCTCGCGGGGATCGCGGTGGCACTGCTCGTGACCGACGTGACGCTGGCGCTGGTCGCACTCGCGGCGCTGCTCCCGCTGACCGTCGCGACACTCGTGTTCCGGCGCGTGTCCGGTGCCGCCTACAGCGTGTCGCGGGAGCGGATCTCGCTGGTCAACGCCGAGTTCCAGGAGAACATCGCGGGTCTGCGGGCGGCCCAGGCGTACCGCCGCGAGGAATTCGCCGCGCGACGGTTCGCCGAGCGCGCCGACAGCTACCGCCGCAGCCGGATGCGGTCACAGCGCGCGATCTCGGTGTACTTCCCGTTCATCACGCTGCTGTCCGATCTGGCACTGGCGGCGGTCGTGCTCGTCGGCGCACAGCGGGTCGCCGACGGCTCCGCGACCGCGGGCACGCTGGTCGCGTTCGTGCTCTACCTCGGTCTGCTGTTCGGCCCGATCCAGCAGTTGTCGCAGGTGTTCGACGGCTACCAGCAGGCCGACGTCGGCCTCCGCCGGATCGCCGACCTGCTCGCGACACCGAGTTCGATCGAGACCGCCGACCCGGCCGACACGGTCCGGATCGATGGTCACCTGCGCGGCGACGTCGACTTCGACGACGTCAGCTTCCGCTACCAGGGCGCCGAGTCCGACGCGCTCAGCGACATCGACCTGCGCATCCCGGCCGGCACCACGGTCGCGCTCGTGGGCCGCACCGGCGCCGGCAAGTCGACGGTCGTCAAGCTCCTCGCCCGCTTCTACGACCCGACGTCCGGCTCGGTTCGGGTCGACGACCAGGATCTGCGGCGCTATCCGCTGCACGGCTACCGGGGGCGGCTCGGCGTCGTCCCGCAGGAGGCGCACCTGTTCACCGGCACCGTGGCGAGCAACATCGCCTACGGGCGACCCGACGCGACCCGCGAGCAGATCGAGGCCGCGGCGCGCTCGGTGGGCGCGCTGCCGACCATCGCGGCGCTGCCCGGTGGCATGAACCAGCCGATCGGCGAGCGCGGGCAAGGGCTGTCCGCGGGCCAGCGCCAGCTGATCGCGCTCGCCCGCGCCGAGATGGTCGATCCGGACCTGCTGCTGCTCGACGAGGCGACCGCGACGCTCGACCCGGCAACCGAGAAACTGGTCCTCGAATCGAACCGAATGGTCACTAGAAAACGCACGTCGGTCGTGGTCGCGCACCGTCTCGCGACCGCCGCGAGGTCCGATCTCATCGTGGTCGTGGACCGGGGCCGCATCGTCGAAACCGGTGCTCACGACGCACTTCGGCGTGCGGGTGGGCATTACGCGCGACTCTGTGATGCAGCAGAGAGTGAACAGGGGAATAATTCGTCGGCGAGAACCGTCATCGATGGTGATCCCATCGCAACAATGTGAGACAGCCGACACGCGACGGACCGGATGCCCGGGCTCGACGCGCGGAGGCTAGCCTCATGTGTATAGGCGCTCTGATCGGGTACCGAAGAAAGAAACGAGGCGAACACCTGCCGTGAGCAGCAGCTCTACTTCCCAGTTCGGACAGAACCAGTGGTTGGTTGACGAGATGTACCAACGCTTCCAGGATGATCCCTCATCCGTGGACGCAAGTTGGCACGAGTTTCTGACGGATTACTCGCCCGATGCGGCGAACGCGACCGGGAACGGCGAGGCGCTCGGCGCCGGTGATGTCGCCACCAAGGCCGCGAACGGTGCCGCAGTTCCGGCGCCTGCCGCAGCTCCTGCTCCCGCTCCCGCGCCCGCCCCGGCAGCCCAGGCGGCGACCCCGCCGCCGGCTCCCCCGGCGCCGCCCGCGCCCAAGCCAGCTGCCGCCCCGAAGCCTGCTGCTGCTCCGAAGCCCGCCGCCACCGAAGCCCCCACCCAGGACACCAACCAGGTCCTGCGCGGTGCGGCTGCCACGGTCGCCCGCAACATGTCGGCCTCGCTCTCGATCCCGACCGCCACCAGCGTTCGCGCCGTCCCGGCGAAGTTGATGTTCGACAACCGCATCGTCATCAACAACCACCTCGCCCGTACCCGCGGCGGCAAGGTCTCGTTCACCCACATCCTCGGTTACGCGATCGTGCAGGCGGTCAAGGCGTTCCCGAACATGAACCGGCACTTCGCCGAGATCGACGGCAAGCCGAACGTCGTCACCCCGGCGAACACCAACCTCGGCCTGGCGATCGACCTGCCGGGCAAGAACGGCAGCCGCTCGCTGGTCGTCGCGGCGATCAAGGGCACGGACTCGATGAGCTTCGTGCAGTTCTACAGCGCCTACGAGGACATCGTCCGGCGCGCGCGTGACGGCAAGCTCACCGCCGAGGACTTCTCCGGTGTCACGATCTCGCTGACCAACCCGGGCGGCATCGGCACCGTGCACTCCGTGCCGCGTCTGATGCAGGGCCAGGGCGCCATCATCGGCGCCGGTGCCATGGAGTACCCGGCCGAGTTCCAGGGCGCGAGCGACGAGCGCATCGCGGAGATGGGCGTCGGCAAGCTCATGACGCTGACCTCCACCTACGATCACCGGATCATCCAGGGCGCCGAGTCCGGCGACTTCCTGCGCACGATCCACAACCTGCTGATCAGCGACGAGTTCTACGACGAGATCTTCCACTCGCTGCACATTCCTTACGAGCCGGTCCGCTGGCGCAAGGACGTGCCGGAGGGCGCCGTCGACAAGAGCACCCGCGTGCTCGAGATGATCGCGGCGTACCGCAACCGCGGCCACCTCATGGCGGACACGGATCCCCTGCAGTTCGTCAAGGACAAGTTCCGCAGCCACCCCGACCTCGACGTCACGAGCCACGGCCTGACCCTGTGGGACCTCGATCGCGAGTTCAACGTCGGCGGCTTCCACGGCCAGTCCCGCATGAAGCTGCGCGACGTCCTGTCGATCCTGCGCGACGCGTACGCCCGCCACATCGGTGTCGAGTACACGCACATCCTCGAGCCCGAGCAGCAGGCATGGCTGCAGGAGCGCGTCGAGGCCAAGCACGTCAAGCCGACCGTCGCCCAGCAGAAGTACATCCTGAGCAAGCTCAACGCCGCCGAGGCGTTCGAGACCTTCCTGCAGACCAAGTACGTCGGCCAGAAGCGCTTCTCGCTCGAGGGTGCCGAGTCCGTCATCCCGATGATGGACGCGATCATCGACCAGGCCGCCGAGCACAGCCTCGACGAGGTCGTCATCGGCATGCCGCACCGCGGTCGCCTCAACGTGCTGGCGAACATCGTCGGCAAGCCCTACTCGAAGATCTTCACCGAGTTCGAGGGCAACATGAACCCGGCGGCCGCGCACGGCTCCGGTGACGTGAAGTACCACCTGGGCGCCGAGGGCACCTACATCCAGATGTTCGGCGAGAACGACATCAAGGTCTCGCTGACCGCGAACCCGTCGCACCTGGAGGCCGTCGACCCGGTCCTCGAGGGCCTGGTGCGCGCCAAGCAGGATCTCCTGGACAAGGGCCAGGACGGCTTCACCGTCATGCCGCTGATGCTGCACGGTGACGCGGCGTTCGCCGGCCAGGGTGTCGTGGCCGAGACCCTGAACCTGGCGCTGCTGCGCGGCTACCGCACCGGTGGCACCGTGCACGTGGTCGTCAACAACCAGGTCGGCTTCACCACCGCCCCCGAGCATTCGCGCTCGTCCGAGTACTGCACCGACGTCGCGAAGATGATCGGCGCCCCGATCTTCCACGTGAACGGCGACGACCCCGAGGCCTGTGTCTGGGTGGCACAGCTCGCCGTCGACTTCCGCGAGAAGTTCGGCAAGGACGTCGTGATCGACCTGATCTGCTACCGCCGCCGCGGCCACAACGAGGGCGACGACCCGTCGATGACGCAGCCGGCGATGTACGACCTGATCGACACCAAGCGCAGCGTCCGCAAGAGCTACACCGAGGCCCTGATCGGCCGCGGCGACATCTCGCTCAAGGAAGCCGAAGACGCCCTGCGCGACTACCAGGGCCAGCTGGAGCGGGTGTTCAACGAGGTCCGCGAGCTCGAGAAGTTCAAGCCGGAGCCGTCCGAGTCGGTCGAGCTGGACCAGACCCCGCCGGCCCGCCTCACCACGGCGGTCGACGCGGCCACGCTCGCCCGCATCGGCGACGCGTTCGTCAACGTCCCCGAGGGCTTCACGGTCCACCCGCGCGTCAAGCCGGTCATCGAGAAGCGTCACGAGATGTCCCGCGAGGGCCACATCGACTGGGCGTTCGCCGAGCTCCTCGCGTTCGGTTCGCTCGCCGAGCAGGGTGCCCTGGTGCGCCTGGCCGGTCAGGACTCGCGTCGCGGCACGTTCACGCAGCGCCACTCGGTCCTCATCGACCGCAAGAACGGCGACGAGTACAACCCGATCGCGGACCTCGCGACGGCGGCCGACAACGGCGGCAAGTTCATGGTGTACGACTCGGCACTCACCGAGTTCGCGGGCCTGGGCTTCGAGTACGGCTACTCGGTCGGCAACCCCGACGCCCTGGTGCTGTGGGAGGCGCAGTTCGGCGACTTCGTCAACGGCGCCCAGACCATCATCGACGAGTTCATCTCGTCCGGTGAGGCCAAGTGGGGCCAGCTGTCCGACGTCGTGCTGCTGCTGCCGCACGGCCACGAGGGCCAGGGCCCGGACCACACGTCGGGTCGCATCGAGCGGTTCCTGCAGCTGTGCGCCGAGGGTTCGATGACGGTTGCGATGCCGTCCACGCCGGCCAGCTACTTCCACCTGCTGCGCCGCCACCACCTGGACGGCATCCGCCGCCCGCTCGTGGTGTTCACGCCGAAGTCGATGCTGCGCAACAAGGCCGCGGTCAGCAACCTCGAGGACTTCACCACCGGCAAGTTCCGTTCGGTGTTCGAGGAGCCCTCGTACGAGACCGACGGCGGCGACCGCAACAAGGTCAAGCGCGTGCTGCTGACGTCCGGCAAGATCTACTGGGAGCTGCTGGCGAAGAAGCAGAAGGAGAACCGCGACGACGTCGCGATTGTCCGGATCGAGCAGCTGTACCCGATCCCGCGTCGCCGCATCGCGGAGACCCTGGACCGCTACCCGAACGTCAACGAGTTCTTCTGGGTCCAGGAGGAGCCGGCGAACCAGGGTGCATGGCCGTTCCTCGGCCTGGCCCTGCCGGAGCTGCTGCCCGAGAAGCTCGCAGGCATCAAGCGCGTCTCGCGTCGCGCGATGTCGGCACCGTCGTCGGGCTCGAGCAAGGTCCACGCGGTCGAGCAGCAGGAGATCATCGAGTCTGCGTTCTCGCCGACGAAGTGATGTCCCTGATCGGCTGACAAGCTGAGACACGACACCGGCCCGTCCACTCTCCGGAGTGGGCGGGCCGGTGTCGTTCCGCACTCGCAGGCGCCTGGCGGTGCCGTTCGGCGAGCCGCGCGCCGACCACGGTTCCGCAGCCGGGCCGGATCTCATAGTCTGAAAACGGGTCTCATGGTCTCGACGAAGGGGGCTGAAGATGAATCAGCCAGCGATGGACCCCACCTTCTACAGGACGCCGGCGGACGCGGCGGCCGCCCCACCCGAGCGACTGGCGTACGTGGCCGCGTTCGATCGCGCCGCGGACAAACCCGACGCGATGAGCGTGGTCGACGTGGATCCGGGCTCGGACACCTACGGCCGGGTGGTCGGCTGGACCGAGCTTCCGGGGCGGGGCAACGAACTGCACCATTTCGGTTGGAACGCGTGCAGCAGCGCGTTCAAGCACGAGGGCCACGACATGTCGGGCCTGGCCCGCCGGTATCTGATCGTGCCGGGCCTGCGTTCGTCCAACCTGTTCGTGCTCGACACCGGGCCGGACCCGCGTCAGCCCACCGTGACCCGGGTCGTGGACGCCGCGGATCTCGCCGCCAAGGCCGGCTACTCCCGGCCGCACACCCTGCACTGCGGGCCGGACGGGGTGTTCATGACCTGCCTCGGAGGCGCCGACGGATCGGACGGCCCGGGCGGCATCGCACTGCTCGACCACGGCACGTTCGACGTGCTCCGGCAGTGGGAGACCGACCGGGGGCCGCAGTACTTCGCGTACGACGCCTGGTGGCATCTGGGCCAGAACACGCTGATCAGCAGCGAATGGGGCACCCCGTCGATGGTCGAGGACGGGCTGGTGCCCGAGAAGCTGCTGGCGAACGAGTACGGCCACGCGATCCACTTCTGGGACCTCGCCACGGGCGAGCACCGGCAGCGGGTGGACCTCGGCGCTCAGCACCAGATGACGCTCGAGCTTCGCCCGTCGCACGACCCGGAGGCCACGTGGGGCTTCGTCGGCGTCGTCATCTCGACCGAGGACCTGTCGGCCTCGGTGTGGCGCTGGCACCGCGACGACGGCACGTGGGCGGTGGACAAGGTGATCACCGTCCCGGCCGAGCCGGCCGATCCGGACCTGCTGCCGCCCGCGCTGAAACCGTTCGAGGCGGTTCCACCGCTGATCACCGACATCGACCTGTCGGTCGACGACAAGTTCCTCTACGTCTCGTGCTGGGGAACCGGTGAGCTCAAGCAGTTCGACGTGCGCGATCCCGCCCACCCGAAGGAGACCGGCTCCGTCCGGCTCGGCGGGATCGTCGGCCCCCTCGAGCACCCGGCGGACCCGAGCCGACCGCTGTCCGGGGCCACGCAGATGGTCGAGATCAGCCGGGACGGCAAGCGGGTCTACGTCACCAACTCCCTGTACAGCACCTGGGACGACCAGTTCTATCCCGACGGCGTCGGCGCCTGGATGGCATTGGTCCACGCCGATCCGAGCGGCGGGATGACCCTCGACGAACGCTTCTTCCCGCACGGCGAGGACTTTCGGGGCCTGCGACCGCACCAGGTCCGCCTGCAGGGTGGCGACGCCTCGTCCGATTCGTACTGCTACCGGTAGCGACCGGCGACGACGGACCGCTACTGCAGCAGCGCGGCGGCCGCGGACGCGCCGAGCGCCACGGCCGGCAGGGCGGCGACGTGCAGCGCGATGAGTTCCGCGCGGGGGATCTGCGGGTCGCGCAGCCAGCTGATGGTGGCTTCCTCGACGAACGCGATCCAACCGCGGACGGCGAGGGTGATGCGGGCGTCCGCTGCGATGCCGAGGCGCGGCAGGTGGGTGACGATGCGGTCCGCCATGGCCGCGCGGGTGCGTTCGAACTCCTCGCGCATCTCAGCGTCCCCGCTCGCGCTGCCGCGCAGCAGCGAGACGTAGGTGTTGCGGTTGTCGGAGACGTAGTCGACGTAGGCCGCGACGGACCCGCGCAGCATCTCCATCGGCTCGAGGTCCGGGTCCGGTTCGGTGTGCGCGAGCATGTCCGTGCCCGCGTGCCGGACGATCGCCAGATGGAAGTCGTGCTTGGACGCGAAGTAGTGGAACAGCAGACCGCGGGACACGCCGGCCTGGTCGGCGATCTCCTCGACCGAGATCTGTTCCAGCGGACGTTCCGTGAGCATGCGCGCGCCCAGGTCGATGAGTTGCGCCCGCCTCTCCTCGGGACTGAGCCTCGTGCGTTTGACGGCGTCCATGATCCCCCACCTTACTGAATCGCAGTCAATTAGCTATTGACCGGCGATCAACAACGCCCTACGCTCCCTTACATGAGTCTCCCAGTCACAGATACTTCCGCCCGGGTCGCGACCCCGCGCCAGGTCGACACACTGATCATCGGCAGCGGCTTCGCGGGCCTCGGCGCTGCTATCAAGCTGGTTCAGGAGGGCAAGCACAACTTCGTCGTGCTCGAGCGCGGCGCCGACGTGGGTGGCACCTGGCGGGACAACACCTATCCCGGCGCCGCGTGCGACGTCCCCTCGCACCTGTACTCGTACTCGTTCGCGCTCAATCCCGAATGGACGCGGTCGTTCTCGCCGCAGCCCGAGATCCAGAGCTACATCTCGTCGGTGGCACGCAGGTATAACGTGCTCGACAAGCACGTCTTCGGGTGCGAGGTGCAGTCCGCGCACTGGAACGGCGACAGCGCCCGTTGGGAGGTCCAGACCTCCCAGGGTGATTTCGTGGCCAAGGTCGTCGTCGCCGCCGTGGGCGCGCTGTGCGAGCCGTCGCTGCCGGACATCGCGGGCATCGAGGGATTCGAGGGCGAGATCTTCCACTCGGCGCAGTGGAACCACGACGCCGAGCTGGCCGGCAAGCGGATCGCGGTGATCGGCACCGGCGCGTCGGCGATCCAGATCGTCCCGCAGCTCGCGAAGACCGCCGCCCAGCTCGACGTGTACCAGCGGACCGCCCCGTGGATCCTGCCGCGCGCCGACCGCGAGTACACCAAGGCCGAGCACCTGGCGTTCAAGTACGTGCCCGGCTTCCAGAAGCTGTGCCGCGCCGGCATCTACTGGATGCGCGAGACGCAGGTCGTCGGTCTGGCGAAGGCCCCGATCTTCATGAAGCCGTTGCAGTTCACGGCCGGGCGGCACCTGCGGCGCCAGATCAAGGATCGGGAGCTGCGCCGCAAGGTCACCCCGAACTTCCAGATCGGCTGCAAGCGCATGCTGATCTCCAACAACTACTACCCCGCGCTCGCACAGCCCAACGTCGACGTCGTCACCGACGGCATCGCCGAGGTCCGCAAGGACTCGGTGGTCGACCGCAACGGTGTCGAGCGCAAGGTGGACGCGATCGTGGTCGCGACCGGCTTCCACGTCACCGACTCCCCCACGTTCGCAGGCATTTTCGGCAAGGACGGGCGTTCGCTCGCGCAGACCTTCGACGAGGGCGGCCAGCAGGGCTACAAGGGTTCGGCCATCGCGAACTTCCCCAACATGTTCTTCCTGGTCGGCCCGAACACCGGCCTGGGCCACACCTCGATGGTCTTCATGATCGAGTCTCAGCTCAACTACGTCGTCGATGCGATCAAGGTGATCGAGCGGTACGACATCGGCACCATCGAGGTCCGCAAGGACGCGCAGGACGCGTACAACCGCGACCTGCAGGCCAAGCTGTCGAAGAGCGTCTGGAACAACGGCGGCTGCGCCAGTTGGTATCTCGACAAGCACGGCAACAACACGACGCTGTGGCCGGGCTTCACGTTCGAGTTCCGCAGCATGACCAAGCAGTTCGACCTGGGTGCCTACCGGAGCGTGGCGACCGGCGATCTGCCGGTGCCCGCGATGACCGCACGGACGCCGGCCGTCGACCCGGACCCGATCGAACCCGAACCGACCGATCTCGACGACGACAAGGTGGCGGCACAGTGAGTGAGTTCGCGGGAAAGGTCTGCGTCATCACGGGCGCAGGCTCCGGAATCGGCCGGGCCCTGGCCCTGAACCTCGCCGGTCAGGGCGCGAAACTGGCCCTGTCCGACATGGATTCGGTGGGTCTGGCCGAGACGGTACGGCAGGTGGAGGCCCTGGGCGCGGAGGTGAAGTCCGACCACCTCGACGTCACGCAGCGGGAGGCGGTGCTCTCGTACGCCGACGCCGTCGTCGTCCACTTCGGCAAGGTGCACCAGGTCTACAACAACGCCGGCATCGCCTTCCACGGCGAGGTGGAGCGCTCGGAGTTCAAGGACATCGAGCGCATCATGGACGTCGACTTCTGGGGTGTCGTCAACGGCACCAAGGCCTTCCTGCCCCACATCGTCGCGTCGGGCGACGGGCACGTCGTGAACGTCTCCAGCCTGTTCGGCCTGCTGTCGATTCCGGGTCAGAGCGCCTACAACGCAGCGAAGTTCGCGGTGCGCGGGTTCACCGAGTCGCTGCGCCAGGAGATGCTCATCGCCAAGCACCCGGTGAAGGTCACCTGCGTGCACCCGGGCGGCATCAAGACCGCGATCGCGCGGAACGCGACGATGCCCGACGGCGACGACCAGGTGACCTTCGCGCAGTTCTTCGACAAGCACCTCGCCCGCACCACGCCCGAGGACGCGGCGAAGACGATCGTGAACGGCGTCCGAAAGGGCAAGCCGCGGGTGCTGATCGGCGCGGACGCGAAGTTCCTCGACGCCTGGGTGCGGATCGTCGGCCCGAGCTACCAGCGGGTGGTCGCGACGGTCACCTCACGCGTGATGCCGAAGTCGAGCTGACGGGCGGGAGCAACTCTCCTGCCGCTCGACCCCGCCGAGAAGCTGGGCCCGGCCGAAATGTCGTATTCGCTCGCTAGGCTCTGCCCTCGATGACGACAACAGCCGACGGCAACAGCCGTCCATTCCAGGTACACCTCGGCGGGATCATCGAGTTGCTCAGCGCGAGCATCTACACCGGGCCGCAGGTTTTCATCCGTGAGCTCCTGCAGAACGGGTGCGACGCGATCGCGGCCCGTCGCGAGCGCGAACCCGGCCACGTCGGCACCATCCGGGTGCTGCCCGCCGACGGTGCCGGGTCCGCGTTCGCGGTCGAGGACGACGGGGTCGGTCTGACCGCGGCCGAGGTCGGCGAGTTGCTCGCGACGGTGGGCCGCAGTTCCAAACGTGACA
Source organism: Prescottella agglutinans (assembly GCF_004011865.1). GTDB lineage: Bacteria > Actinomycetota > Actinomycetes > Mycobacteriales > Mycobacteriaceae > Prescottella > Prescottella agglutinans. Next base: position 77,574 of record NZ_RKLP01000002.1, read on the forward strand.
TCCTCGATCTGCCCCGCACCGACCGGCTCGGCCAGTTCGGGATCGGTCTGCTCAGCTGCTTCATGGTGAGCGACGAGATCCGGGTCCGGTCCCGGTCGGCCACCGGTGCGCCCGCCGTCGAATGGATCGGACGGACCGACGGAACGTTCACGGTGACCGAGCTCGCCGACGACCTGCCGACCGGAACCCGGGTCGAACTGTTCCCTCGTCACGATGCCGCCGGACTCGTCTCGCCCGCCGGGGCGCGCGAGCTGGCCGACCGGTTCGGCCGGCACCTGCCTGTGCGGGTGACCGTGGGCGGCGAGACGGTGACCCGCCCGGCGCCGTTCCTCGAGCGCACTGTGGTCCCGTCGCCCGAGCTGCGCGAGCTGGGCCGGGAGATCGTCGGCGCCGAACCCTTCGACACGATTCCGCTGCACGTGCCGTCGACCGGCACCCGCGGCACCGCCTTCGTGCTGCCGTTCCAGCTCTCCCCCGGTCAGCGGCAGTCGAGCCGGGTCTACCTGGGCGGGATGCTGCTGTCCGAGCGCATGGACGACCTCCTGCCGGACTGGGCGTTCTTCGTCCGTGCTGTGGTGGACACGACCGGGCTGCACCCGACCGCCTCCCGCGAGTCCCTGATCGAAGACGGTGCGCTCGAGTCGACCCGCGACGAACTGGGGGCGGCGGTTCGCCGCTGGGTCATCGGCCTGGCCGCGGAGGCGCCGCACCGGCTGGCCGCGTTCCTGTCCGTGCACCACCTCGCCTTGCGGGCGCTCGTCGTCCACGACGACGAACTGGCCCGGTTCATCGTCCCCCACCTGCCGATCGAGACCACCGAGGGCCCGACGACCTTCGGCGAGGCGGCCCGCCGCGGCATCGTGCGGTACACCCGGACGGTCGACGAGTTCCGGCAGCTCGCCGGCATCTCCCGCCCCGGCGCCCCGATCGTCAACGGCGGCTACGTCTACGACGCGGAGATCGCGGCCCGGTTGCCGGAGTTCGTGCCCGGCGCCGAGGTCGAGATCGTCACCGTTGCCGACGAGATCGACCACCTGGACGTGCCGCCGCTGGCCGAGCGGGCGGCCTCGCGTCGGCTGCAGGAGCGTGCCGACGCCGCCCTGGCGGATCTCGACTGCGCCACGGCGGTGCGGTCCTTCGAGCCGGACACCGTCCCCGCCCTGTACGTCGCGGACGAGGCCGTGCTCCGCAGCCTGCGGCGCGAGCAGGCGAGCGAGGCGGGCGGATTCTGGGCCGACGTCCTCGGCCGGGTGGACGAGGCCGCGGCGGCCGCCGGCGCGGACACCGCGGGCCGGCTGGCCCTGAACTGGCGGAACCGGTTGGTGCGCACTCTCGCAACGGTCGACGACGAGGCAGTGTTGTCGCGGGCCGTGCGGATCCTCTACGTCCAGGCACTGCTCGCCGGGCACCGGCCGCTGCGGGCGGCCGACCGCGCCGCCCTGACCGACGCCATGACCGACATCGTTCATCTGTCCGTCGGCCTCGACACGGCCGTCACCACCGATCCCGTACCGCACACCCCTTCCACTCCCGACAAGGACGACCATGCCGAATGAGACCACCGTCGACGCATTGATCAGCGAGATCGACACGACGCCGTACGGACCGGCCGAACGCGAACTGATCGAGCGGGCGATCACGCTCGCCGAGGAGACCGGCGACGAGGCCGCCGCCTACGCCGTGCGGATGCGCCTGATCCAGTCCGCCTCCATGACGGGAGACACCGAAACCGTCCTCACCACCTTCGCGTGGTGCGTCGGACGGAATGCCGCCGACCCGACCACGTTCCCCACCCAGGTCGACGACCACGACCTGTTGTGGTTCCACAAGTGGATCGCCGACGCGCTGGCCTCGAACCCGATGTTCCCGCGCGCGACGATCGACGAGTCGATCGAGCAGATGGAGACCGCCTACCGGCAGGCCGGCGTCGGCCTGTCCGGGGTGGTGCAGACCCGGTTCTGGCAGGCGTTCGAGGCGGGTCGGACCGAGGAGGCCGCCGGCCACCTCGAGGAACTGGGCCGGACCCCGCGCGACGAGTACAGCCACTGCGAGGCGTGCGTACGGTCCGAGGAGGCCCGATTCCGGTTCGCCACCGGGGACCTGGAGGCAGGGCTGGCCCTCGTCCAGGAGATGCTCGATCAGGACCTGGGGTGCGCCGAGGAACCGGAGCGGGCGATGGCCTACACGTTGGTGCCACTGCTCGAGGTCGGCCGCCTCGAGGATGCCGAGCGGATGCACGTGCGGGGCTACCGGCTCGCGCGCCGCAACGCCGCCAACATCGACATGATCGCTCTGCACCTGAACTTCCTGTCGGTCACCGGAAACGGTCAGCGTGCCCTCGAGATGCTCGAGCGACACATCGGCTGGCTGGCGCACGACACCCTCAACGCGACCGCGCACCTCGACGCGCTCACCGCCTTCGCGGTGACGTGCACGGCGGCCGAGCGGGCCGGGCTCGGTCACGAGCACGTCCGCGGGGCCGACGCCGCGGCGCTACACCGGTTCCTGGGCCCGCACGCCGGCCCGTGGACGGTCACCGAACTGGCACAGGCCTGTTGGCGTGCCGCCGACGAGCTCGCCGCCCGCTTCGACGAGCGCAACGGAACCGGGTACCGAAGCGAGAATGTCTCCGCCGCAAGAACTCTGGTCGATCGGCGCTGGGATCTGCCGATCGGCACCGCACACGCCGTGCCGGCGCCGCCACCGGCCGCCGTCGACCCGATCTCGGCCGCAGGCTTCGTGGACGACGTGGCGGGCTCGCGCCCGGCAGAGGAGCGGGTCGACACGATCCTGGACACCGAGGGCCGGGAAGCGGCGCAGGCCTGGGTCGAGGCCGAACTGGCCGCGACGACCGCGCCCGGCCGCCGCGCGGTGCTGTTGCGGTTGCTCGCCCAGTTGCTGGCGGGCGCCGGCCTGCTCGAGGAGGCGCTGACCGCCGTCGACGGCGCGCTCGACCTGTCGGTCGCGCACGCGGCACGGTCCGTGACGGCCCCGCTCGCCGCCCTGAGCGCGCAGATCTGCGACGACCTCGGCCGGCTGGACGAGGCCGTCGGCCGACTGCGGCTGGCGGCGCGGGAGTCGGATCTCGCCGGCGCCGAAACCGTCGGTCACCGTTACCGGCTCGGCGTCACACTCGTGCGCGCCGGGCACCCGGACGAGGCCGTGGACGAGCTCACCACGGTGGCCGAGACCGAGGAGGCCCGGGGCGAAGAGGCCGGATCCCGCGCCCTGACCCTGCTGTGGCTGGGGTACGCGCGGCGCGACGCGGGCGAGCCGGGGGCGGCGGTCGCGGCGTGGATCGAGGGCCACGAACTGGCCCGCGCGGGCGAGGACTACGCGGTGGCCGCGCGGGTCGGCAAGGAACTCGGGCTCCTGATGATGCAGTTCGACGACGAGGACGCCGTCGAGGTCCTCGACGCGGCGGTCGAGGACGCGCGGCGTCTCGCCGATCAGCCCGACGCACTCGCCGACCTGCTGCACGCGCGCGGGCGGGCCCGCTGCCAGTTCGGCGACGCGGACGGGCTCCAGGACCTGCGGGCCGCGGCCGAACACGCCGACCCGTGGACCCGCGCGGACATCGAGGACTCCACGGCTCGGGCTCTGTCCCAGCTGGGCCGATTCGACGAGGCCGTGCGGACCGGACTCGCCGCCTCGGATGCCTACGCCGCGGCCGACGACGTCGTCGGATCGGGCAGCGCGCTGATCGTCGTCGCGCAGGCGTTGCTGACGGCCGAGCGTCACGAGGAGGCCCTCGCGGTGCTCGCCGACGCCGCACCTCGGGTGACCGAGGCGCCACGGCTCGCGGTCCGGGTGGCGCTGATGGAGGGCGACGCCCACGAAGCCCTCGGTCGGCACGACGCCGTGGCGGCGGCGCGGGCGCGGGTCGACGCCTGACACCGGCCGACGCCGCGGGGCCGTCAGATGTGCTCGGCCAGCCACTCCCCCGCGGCGTCGGCCGACGTGGTCTCGCCGCCGCGGATCCGGACCACCATGTCCGTCAGATCCGCGGTGGTGAGCTGCATGACCACACTCAACGCCTTGACGTCGTCGGCGCGCAGGACGCCGGACCGGAAGAGGGGCACCACGTTCTGCGCGGTGAACGCCTCGTCGTCGTCGGCGAGCACCGCCAGTTCGTCCTGCGCGACGTCGGGCGACGCGGCGGTGGCGCCGCCGACCGGTGACGCGCCGACGATCAGTTCGCGAGCCACGTCGGCGGTCGACCCGACCGGGACGACCGCCCCGAACGTGCACCCGTACACCGACTGCAGGTGCGAGAGTGCCTGCGCGTCTTCACGGAACGCGTCGGACGCGTACAACGTCATGCCTCCGCAATCGGGTGCGATGTCGCCGATCGAGCGCGCACCGAGACGGTCGGCCTGCGCCGCGGACAGCACGAGTGCGGACCGGTCGTCGGCAGGCGCGTAGTCGGAGACCGTAAGGCCCTCCGGCAGCGACTTGTTGAGTGCCTCGAACACGTCCTCGGCGTCGGTGACGTCGGCGTCCGGGTCGAACCAGTGCAGCAACCGTCCGGTGTAGTCCGGCACCAGCGCCACCCGGTTCGCGTCGAGCGCGGCGACGCGGTCGGCGCGGTCTCCCAGCCCCAGCACCAGTTCGGTGCCGCGTCCGCCCGCCTCGAGCGCGCCGGCGTACAGGCGCGCGACGAGTTCGCTCTCGACGGTGTCCGACGCACCGACCACGACCGGTTCGGGTGCGGCAGGGCCGCTGACACTGCTGCTCGTGTCGACACCGCACGCGGCGACGATCGCGAGCATCGGAACAATCGTCAGCGCCGCGAGTCTGCCCGCCCGTACGTTCCTGTTCGGTGACACGTGTCCCTCTCCGCTCGTCCCCGTGCATTCGTCGTACCTATCGTTACACTGACGGTCGCGCACCATCACGAGCGGTCGAGAGATCCGGCTTGTCACAGCGCAGCGACTGCCCGCATCGGAGCCGCTACGCCGGATCCGATGGAAGGACGACATGAAGAGTTCCCGGATTCGCCTGCGCCACCGTCTGGTCCGCGGCGCGGTCGCCGTCGTCGCGCTGTCGCTGACGACCCTCACCGCGTGCGGGAGCAACGACCCGCTCGACAGCGGAAACTCGGGTGGCGGCAGCGATCCGAACGCGATCGTGGTCGGCTCGGCCAACTTCCCCGAATCCACGACGGTCGGTCACATCTACGCCGAGGTGCTGCGGGCCAACGGCTTCGACGTCGACACGAAGATGAACATCGGCAGTCGCGAGGTGTACGTCCCGGCGCTGCGCGACGGTTCGCTGACGGTGATCCCCGACTACACCGGGAATCTGCTGCAGTATCTGGACCCGTCGTCGACGGCGACGAGCGCCACCGAGATCGACGCGGCCCTGCCGGCCGCGCTGGCGCCCGATCTCGCGATCACGACCCCGGCACCCGCCGAGGACAAGGACGCGGTGGTGGTGACCCGCGAGACGGCCGAGAAGTGGAATCTGACGTCCATCGCGGACCTGGCGCCGCACTCCGCGGAGGTGAAGTTCGCGGCGCCGGCGGAGTTCCAGGAACGGCCCGTGGGCCTGCCCGGACTGCGGGAGAACTACGGCCTGGACATCAGCGCCGCCAACTTCGTGCCGATCGGCGACGGCGGCGGCCCGGCCACGGTGAAAGCGCTGACGTCGGGGCAGGTGACCGCCGCCAACATCTTCACGACCTCACCGGCGATCGCGGCGAACGACCTGGTGGTGCTGGCCGATCCGGCGAACAACTTCCCCGCTCAGAACGTGGTGCCGCTGCTGCGCGCGAACGCGAAGACGGAGCGGTTGACGCGGGTACTGGACGCGATCTCGGCCAAGCTCACCACCGCGGAACTGGTGGCACTGAACGACGCCGTGTCGGGCGACAGCAAGACCGAACCGCAGGCTGCGGCGCAGCAGTGGGTGGCGCGGCAGGGCCTGGACGCTCCGATCTCGTGATCACGTTCTCGGGTGTCACCAAACGCTTTCCGGACGGCACGGTCGCGGTCGACGGCCTGGACCTGAAGGTCGAGGCGGGTTCGTTCACGGTCTTCGTCGGCCCCTCCGGCTGCGGTAAGACCACGTCGATGCGGATGATCAACCGCATGGTGGCGCCCACCGCGGGCATCGTCGGCGTGGACGGGCGGGACGTGGCCACCGTGGACGCGGTGGAACTGCGGCGCGGCATCGGGTACGTCATCCAGAGCGCGGGCCTGCTGCCGCACCGCACGGTGGTCGACAACGTCGCGACGGTGCCGGTGCTGCGCGGCGAGTCGCGGCGGGCGGCGCGGCGCCGGGCACTCGAGGTACTCGACCGGGTGGGGCTCGACCCCGCGCTGGCGGGCCGCTACCCGGCGCAGTTGTCGGGCGGCCAGCAGCAACGGGTGGGCGTGGCCCGGGCGCTCGCCGCCGACCCGCCGATCCTGTTGATGGACGAGCCGTTCAGCGCGGTCGACCCGGTCGTCCGCGCCGACCTGCAGGCCGAGATGCAGCGCCTGCAGTCCGAGCTGCGCAAGACGGTCGTGTTCGTCACCCACGACATCGACGAGGCGGTGCGGCTGGGCGACCGCCTCGCGGTCTTCGGACCGCACGGCCGACTCCAGCAGTACGACACCCCGCAGACCGTGCTCACCTCCCCCGCAACCGATTTCGTCGCGGATTTCGTGGGCCTCGACCGCGGCTACCGGGGGCTGTCGTTCCGCAGCGCCGATGGACTCCCGCTGCACGACATCCGGCGCATCCGTGAATCCGAGATCGCCGCAACGGTTCTCGGCGCCGGAGAGTGGGCGTTGATCGTCTCCGACGACGGCCGCCCCCGCGGGTGGATCGACGCCGCCGGGGTCGACGCGGTCCGGGCCGGTCGCGCGGCCGCGGACGCGTCGGCCGCCGGTGGTTCGCTGTTCACACTGGGTACCGATCTGCGCCAGGCCCTCGACGCGGCCATCTCGTCCCCCTCTGGGATCGGGGTCGCGGTCGACGCCGACGGCGTCGTGGTCGGCGGCATCGACGCCGGCGAGGTGGTCGCGGCGCTGGATGGGCAGCGGCGCGCGGAGGACCGCGTCCGGAACGGGCGGTGAACCCGTGCGCTGGCTGATCGACAACTTCCCGCGCGTGCTCGACCTGACCCGCGAACACCTGCAGTTGGCGTTGCTGCCGCTGCTGCTCGGCCTGGTGATCGCGGTACCGCTGGGGACCGCGGTGCGCCGGGTGCCGTGGCTGCGTCGCGTCACCGTCGTCGTCGCGAGCATAGCGTTCACGATCCCGTCGCTGGCGCTGTTCGTCACCGTGCCGAGCGTGCTCGGACTGAGCATCCTCGATCCGGCCAACGTCGTGATCGCGCTGACCGTCTACTCGACCGCCCTGCTCGTGCGTGCCGTCCCGGAAGCCCTCGACGCGGTGCCGGACGACGTCGTCGACGCCTCGACCGCAATGGGATTCACCGCGGTGCGCCGCGCGCTCACGGTCGAACTGCCGCTCGCGCTGCCGGTGCTCGTCGCGAACGTCCGCGTCGTGGCGGTCACCAACATCTCGCTCGTCTCGGTCGGCGCGCTCATCGGTGTCGGCGGGCTGGGCGAACTGTTCACCGAGGGCTACCAGCGCGACTACCCGGAGCAGATCGTCGCGGGCATCATCGCGATCGTCGCGCTGGCGTTGGCATTCGACGCGGCGTTGTACGTGGCGGGCCGACTGCTGACCCCGTGGGAGCGGCCGGGCAGCCGAGCGCGCCGCACGACGGTGGAACTCTCGGAGGGCCCCGCCTGACATGTTCACGAGCGCATGGGAGTTCATCACCGACCCGGCGAACTGGCCCGGTCCGACCGGGATCGGCACCCGGATCCTGCAGCACCTCTGGTACAGCCTGCTGGCCGTCGCCTGCGCGGCCGTCGTCGCGGTGCCCGCCGGGCTCGCGATCGGACACTTCCGACGCGGCCAGATCGTGGTGGTGGGCGTCGTCAACGCGCTGCGCTCGCTGCCCACCCTCGGCGTGCTCACGCTGCTGGTCCTGCTGCTCGGCCTGGGCCTGGTGCCGCCCGTCCTCGCACTGGTCCTGCTCGCGATTCCCCCGCTGCTCGCCGGCACGTACGCGGGCGTCGCGAACGTGGACCGCTCGGTGGTCGACGCCGCGGAGGCGATGGGCATGACGCCGCTGCAGGTGTTGTGCCGGGTCGAGATCCCCAACGCGCTGCCACTGATCCTCGGCGGCGTGCGCAGCGCGGCACTGCAGGTGATCGCGACCGCGACGGTGGCGGCCTACGTGAACCTCGGCGGGCTCGGCCGCTACATCTTCGACGGCCTCGCGCTGCACAGCTACGATCGCGTCCTCGTGGGCGCCATCCTGGTCGCCGTCCTCGCGCTGATCGTCGACGCGATCCTGGCGGCCGCGGTGTGGGCCTCGGTGCCCGGAACCGGGCGCCTGCGCCGCCCGGTCGCGGTCACCGCGTCGCGAGGAACTTCAGAATCCGTGCGTTGACCTTGTCCGGCTGCTCCAACTGCAGGAAATGACCGGCGCCGGCGACGATGTCGGCCTCGCTCCCCGGCGGCAGCCCGGGCGCGGCCAACGCCGCGAGACGCGGGTCCAGGCACCCGTCGCGATCACCGTGGAGGTAGAGCGTCGGAGTGATCGGGAGCCGCATCTCCGCGCCGACCCACCGCCGGTAGCGCGCGGGGGGACGCGGGAACGGCCAAGCTATGTTGCGGTAGTAGCCGATCACCGCACGCCGGTGCTCCGGATCGGCCATCGCCGCCGCCACTGCGGGCAAGTCCTCCGCGGCGTCGTACCCGGGCGACCAGTCCGCCCACAATCGTGGAACCATCCGATCCACCCATCGTTCGGGCAGGGCCGGCAGTTGGTTGAACAGGATGTACCAACTGTTGCGCAGCTGTCGCGGCAGCACGGGCAGCACCGCGGGCGTGCGCAGCGTCGCGAACGGCGGCACCGCGAGCGCGGCGACGGCGACGAACGGGTTCTCGGCGTGCGCGGCAAGCGCGTTCGCGGTGGCCGCACCCCAGTCGTGGCCGATCAGGACCGCGTCCACGCCCCCGCCCAGACGGGCGTGGATCGCGACGGCGTCGTCCATCAGCGCGGCGACGTGACCGCTGCGGTCGGCCGGCACGGCGGACGGCGCGTAGCCGCGGGTGAACGGGGCGACCACCCGCCAGCCCGCGTCCGCGAGGGCCGGGCCCAGGTACCGCCACGTGTGCGCGGTGTCCGGGAAGCCGTGCAACAGCACCGCCAGCCGGCCGGTGTCCGGCCCCCAGGTCAGCGCCCGTAACCGGACCGCGTCGAGGTCCAGGGTGATCTCACGCATGCGGACCATCCTGACCGCAGCGACCGGGGCCCGCAGGCGTATCCGCACATCACGCAGCGGGGCCCCGCCGCCGATGCGACAGGGCCCCGCTGACGAACGCGATCACGCCGTCAGGCGACGCCCTCGTCCTTGGCGGCCTGCGCGACGGCGGCGGCCACGGCCGGGGCGACCCGCGGGTCCAGCGGGCTCGGGACGATCTTGTCGGCCGCGAGTTCGTCGCCGAGCACGGACAGGATTGCCTCGGCGGCCGCGAGCTTCATGCCCTCGGTGATCCGGCGGGCGCCCGCGTCCAGCGCGCCCTTGAAGACACCCGGGAAGGCGAGAACGTTGTTGATCTGGTTCGGGAAGTCGCTGCGGCCCGTCGCCACGATCGACGCGTACTTGCTGGCGATGTCGGGGTGGATCTCCGGATCCGGGTTGGACATCGCGAAGATGATCGACTCCGGCGCCATCGTCGCGATGATCTCCTCGGGCACGGTGCCCGCGGAGACGCCCAGGAACACGTCGGCGCCGTCGAGTGCCTCGACGAGTCCGCCGCTACGGCCGGCCGGGTTGGTGCGCGCCGCCAGGTCCGCCTTGATCTCGTTGAGATCGGTGCGGTCGGACGAGACGATGCCCTTCGAGTCCAGCACGGTGACGTCGGCGATGCCGGCGGCCAGCAGGATGTTGGCGCACGCGACACCGGCCGCACCCGCACCGGAGATCACCACGCGCAACGCGGTGATGTCGCGGTTCTGCACCTTGGCGGCGCCACGCAGCGCGGCGAGCGCGACGATCGCGGTGCCGTGCTGGTCGTCGTGCATGACCGGGCAGTCCAGTGCCTCGATGACGCGGCGCTCGATCTCGAAGCAGCGCGGCGCGGAGATGTCCTCGAGGTTCACTGCGCCGAAACTCGGGCGCAGACGGACCAGCGTCTCGACGATCTCGTCGGGATCCTTCGTGTCGAGCACGAGGGGGATGGAGTTGAGGCCGGCGAAGTTCTTGAACAGCGCCGACTTGCCCTCCATGACCGGCAGCGACGCGCGGGCGCCGATGTCGCCGAGGCCGAGAACGGCCGAGCCGTCGCTCACGACGACCACCAGACGGTTGGTCCACGTGTAGCGATCGGCCAGCGTCTCGTCGGCGTGGATCGCGCGGCTGACCTGCGCGACGCCGGGCGTGTACGCGATCGAGAGCGCACGCTGGGAATCGAGGGGCGCGGTGGTCTCGACCGAGAGCTTGCCACCGATGTGGCCCGCGAAAATCTCCTCGTCGGTAATTTCGACCTTTGGCGTTACGGAAGCTTCAGACACAGGGGACACGATGACACTCCTCTTGAGGCCAGACTCACTCGGGTCCTGGTTACTGAGAAGTAACCGGGTCGTCGGGGATGAAATACGACACGGCACTTCGAACACAGGATTGATCAGTTGCAACTACCGGGGCGCGCGATCGGCTGCACTACTGCGGGAGCGTGATGGCGCCGGGCGGGGTGGGCCCTGGCACAAGTTCTGCCACCTTCCAAACCTCCTGCGAAGGGCGGTAGCACCCACGCGAGAGTGCCGTAATTTTGCACCATCGACGGGCAGGAATCAAATCTCCCGGATCGACCGAGACCTCACCGAAACCGGCATCTACCTGTGAGGATGCGCGCGACGGCCCGATTGTGACCCACGCCAAGGCCGGGTTCCGGTCAGCGGGAGGTCACATCCACCACTGCGTCCACAGCAACAGGCCGGTAACCACGAAGACCGCGGCCGACGCGAGTGCCGCCGACGCCCCGCGGCGGCGGTCCGCCAACACCTGGGCCGCCACGACGACGACGCTCGCCACGACGTGCGCGGCGACCGATTCGCGGCCCGGCCCCGGGAAGTCCCGATCCGACGCCAGGTACGCGACGCCCCCGACGACGAGGGTGAGCACCACGACCCCGCCGGCGACGACACCCGAGAGCCCCCGCAGCGCCCGTACCGCCCACATGTCCGATCGTCGACGCCCCTCGCCGCCGAATCCGTCCAGGCTCACCGGCCGGCTCCGCGGGACACGACCTCGCCGCTCGACTCCCCAGACAGCACGGGCACGCCGGATGCGCGCGCCACCAACGCCTCGAACGCCTCGGGGTCGGTGGTGTGCCGGCCGAGTTCGATCGTCTTGTTCGAACCGTGGTAGTCCGACGACCCGGTGGTGATCAGGTCCAGTTCGGCGGCGAGCGACCGCAGGAGCGCGACGTCGCGCGCGTCGTGATCGGGATGATCCACCTCGAGACCGACGAGCCCGTGGCCCGCGAGTTCACGGATGTGGTCGAGCGACAGCAGCCGTCCGCGCGCGCGGGCCCGAGCATGCGCGACGACGCTGACCCCGCCGGCGGCGGCAACCATCTCGACGGCCCGCTCGAGCGGGGTGTCCGCCTTCTCGACGTAGTACGGGCTGCGGGTCGACAGGAGGTCGGTGAACGCCTCCCCCACGCTGTCCACGACGCCCGCCCGGACGAGCGCCCGCGCCAGGTGCGGGCGTCCGACCGCCGGACCCGCCTCCGCCATCACCGCGTCGGGGTCGATCGGCAGCCCGTCCTCGGCCATCAGCGTCGCCATCGCCCGCAGGCGCGCGACCCGTTCGCCGCGCAATCGCTCACGCTCCGCGGCGAACTCGCGTGAGCTCGGGTCGAACAGATAGGCCAGCAGGTGGACGGCCACCGGGCGCCCGTCCTCGCCGCGTCCCTCGCACGACATCTCCATGCCCCGCACCAACTGCAGACCCGCGGGCAGCGCCGCGGCCGCCTCGACCCACCCGGCGGTGGTGTCGTGGTCGGTGATCGCGAGCACGTCCACCCCCGCGTCGGCCGCCGCCTGCACCAGTTCGGCGGGCGTGTCCGTGCCGTCGGACGCGGTCGAGTGGGTGTGGAGATCGATACGCACCGGTCCAGTGTCTCAGGTCCGCAAGCGTTGTCCTGTCAGAGCGCCGCCGCCCCGCGGTTCGGGTCGCGGACGTCGATGCCGGCCTCGGCCCAGGCCTCCCGGAGGGCGGCGGCACCACGCAGGCGCACCCACGCCGCCTCGGTGCCGGTCAGCGGCGCCACCTCGAGGAACTGCACGGGATCGAGCGGTTCGGGCAGCGCGAGGTCGGGGATCCCACTCGGACCGAGCAGCACCGCGGTGAACGGCGCGCCCTTCCACAGCGGCTCGCCCAGGTCGATCAAGCCGTCCGGCCGGAGCACCACACCCTCGACCGACGGCGCGGCGGCGAGCACCGCAAGGGTCTTGTGCACGCCCGACGCCACTCCGGCACCACCCGTGAGGCTCAGCACCAGTTCGGCGCGCGGGCCCCGCGTGGGGTCGGCGATCATCTCGCTGGGGTCGCCCATCGGGTGCCGCGAGCACCCCAGCGTCGCGTACCGGACCGGGGCGGTGTCGTCCCCCGGGTAGCGCAGGACGTCGATGGGCTCGACGCCGAGGAACGTCACCGAGGCCACCGACGGTTCGGTGGCATCGGGTCCACCGATGTGCCGGTCGAGATGGGCGCGCACGGCGGAGTCAACGCTGTCAGTCACACGTTCATCTAACACCCGCGCGGGGCAGGGCCGGGTGCGGCTGTCCTGCGGGCCGCCCCGCGCACCGAGCGGCCCGGATCACCGCGTCGAACGCCCATGGGCGCGAGCCGATTCGGCGGCCTTCCCGCCCACAGGGAGAGCGATTGGACTTACCGGCACGGACCCACTAGCTAATGAGCTAACCAATTGACCGATTTCTTGCGCCACTCCTTGCTTCATCTTTGCTCGACTTCTGACCAGAATTCCCGGGAGCCCACTTGTCTCGTCCCGCAAAGGCCTCGGCATCGCTGCTGACGGCCACGCTGTGCTTCGTCATCCTCGTCGTATCGACCCAGCAGACCATCGTGATGCCGCTGTCCTCCGTCATCGGCCACCAACTGGACATCGGCACCACCGCCATCGGGTGGACCATCACCTCCGGCTTCCTCGCCGCCGCCGTCATGACGCCCGTCGCGGGGCGTATGGCCGACCTGCGGCGCAAACGCACCGTGCTGCTGGGCGTGTTGACGATCATGCTCGCGGGGTCGGTCCTCGCGGCCGTCACCGAGTCGTTGCCGCTGCTGATCCTCGCGCGGGTGCTGCAGGGCGTCTCGTTCGCCGCCTTCCCTGTCGGCCTGGCGATCCTGCGGGACGAACTGCCGCCGCGCCGGCTGGCGTCGGCGATGGGATTGCTGTCCGGCACGCTGGGTTTCGGCGGTGGCGTCGGCATGGTGCTGACCGGTCTGGTGGTGCCCGCCGGCGCCGACTACCGGCGGGCGTTCTGGCTCGCGACCGCGCTCACCGTGATCGCGATCGTGGCCGTGATCGCGGTCGTGCCCTCCCGCCCCAATCCCGCACCGGGCCGGGTCGACTGGACCGGTGCCGTGTTGCTGGGGGCGGGGCTGGTGCTGATCCTGTTGCCGCTGTCCGAGGGCGGGAGCTGGGGGTGGGCGTCACCCCGGACGATCGGGTGCGCGGTCGCCGGAATCGTCGTCCTCGCGGGCTGGTTCGCGTTCGAACGCCGCATCGCCCAGCCACTGGTGCCGACCGAGATGCTCACCCGCCGGCCCGTCGTCTGCACGCACCTCGCCGGGCTGCTCGTCGGGGCCGGGATGTTCGTCAACATCACCGCCCTCACCTACTTCGTGCAGACGACGCGGGCCGCGACCGGGTACGGCTTCGACGCCGGCCCGATGCAGGCCGGTCTGGTCTACATCCTGCCGGGCGCCACGATCGGCGTCGTCGTGTCGATCTGCAGCGGCGCCCTCATCAACCGCTTCGGCGCCCGGGCGGTCATGGCCGCGTCCGGCGTGCTGGGCGTGGTCGGGTTCTGCTCCCTCATCGTCGCCCACGACACCACGTGGCAGGTGATCGGCGGATCGATGGTGGCGTCGGCGTTCACCAGCCTCGGGTACGCCGCGATGCCGGCCCTCCTGGTCGCCGAGGTGGACCGGGACCAGACGGGCGTCGCGAACAGCGTGAACTCGATCGCCCGGACCGCCGGCAGTTCGGTCGCCAGCGCCTTGCTGGCGACGTTACTCGCGGCCCTCACGATCGGCGACACCGCGTATGCCCGGGTCGACGCCTACCTCGTCGCGTTCGGGTTCGGCGCGGTGTGCGCCGTCGTGGCGCCGCTACTGGTGTTCGTCGGCACGTCGGGGCGACGCCGCACCGACGAGCCGACCGAGCCGGATCAGAGCGCTAGCTTGGCCAGCATGTCCCGCGCGGACTCGGCCGTCTTGGGATCGCAGAGCACGTCGTAGCGGCCGGCCACCAACTGCATGGTGGACGAGAAGTCACGCGTGCCGCGCGCGGCCGCGTACGGGATGGTCGTGGAGATCAGGCCGAAGATGATGCCGCCGACGATGCCGACCAGCAGAGGCCCGAGCAGCCCGTTCGTGAAGATGCCGAGCAGCAGACCGAAGAACACGCCCAGCCAGGCACCCGAAACGATGCCACCGCCAATGACTTTGGCCCACGTCAGGCGCCCCAGGACGCGCTCGACCTGCATGAGGTCGACGCCGACGATCGTCACGTCCTCGACCGAGAACTCTTGGTCCGACAGGTAGTCCACGGCGCGCTGCGCCTCGGCGTAGGTCGGGTACGAACCGATCGGCCACCCTGTCGGCGGCGTCGGTAGCCCCCGCCCGGCGCGGTTCGGCTGTGAGAGTGGGTTCGTCATCGTCTCGTTCTCTCTTTGCTCGGGGCGTGCGATATGTCCGGTTCTACCGATCTCCGGCCCTCATATCAATTGTGCCCGCCCCGACCCGAGCCCGCCTATCGGTCGGCCGGCGGGGTGAAGGATGTCGTGCGGCTCATTCCGGCCGCCCGCCCCTTCGCGGAGATCACCAGCGCCATCTTGCGGCTCGCCTCGTCGATCATCTCGTCGCCGAGCATCACCGCGCCGCGGGCACCGCCCACCGCGGACGTGTGGAACTCGTAGGCGTCGAGGATCATCTCGGCCTGGTCGAAGTCCTCCTGGCGGGGGCTGAACACCTCGTTGGCGGCCTCGATCTGGGTCGGGTGCAGCACCCACTTGCCGTCGAACCCGAGCGCCGCCGTGCGCTGGGCCGAGCGCCGGAAGGCGTCGACGTCCCGGATCTGCAGGTAGGGGCCGTCGATGGCCTGCAGGTCGTGGGCCCGCGCCGCCATCAGGATCGTCATCAGGATGTGGTGGTAGGCGTCGCCCCGGTCGTAGCCCTCGGGCTGCTCGCCCACGACCAGCGTGCGCATGTTGATGCTGGCCATGAAGTCCGCCGGACCGAACACCAGCGTCTGCACGCGCGGGCTCGCGGTCGCGATGGCGTTGATGTTCGTCAGGCCGATCGCGTTCTCGATCTGCGGTTCGATGCCGATCCGCCCCACCTCGAGCCCGTTGGCCTTCTCGATCTGCGTCAACAGGAGATCCAGAGCCTGAACGTGACTGGCGTCGGGAACCTTCGGCAGCAGAATCGCGTCGAGATTCGCGCCCGCCCCGCCCACCACGGTCGCGATGTCGGCGTGCGTCCATTCGGTGGTCCAGTCGTTGACCCGCACGACCTTGATCTGGTCGCCCCAGCCGTCCTCGTTGAGAGCCTCGACGATCCGCCCCCGCGCCTCGGCCTTCGCGATCGGCGCCACCGCATCCTCGAGGTCGAGGAAGATCTCGTCAGCCGGAAGTCCCTTCGCCTTGTCGATCATCTTGCGGCTCGAGCCGGGGACGGCCAGAACCGAACGACGTGGACGGAAGCGGGAAGTCATGACCGACAGGCCCTCCGAATTCAGTGGATCGGTAAGCAAGGATTTAGCCTTTTCATCATGGCAGCCGTGAACAAGGTATTCGCAGCCAGGCTCGCCGGCCTGGTGGTCCTCGGACCGGACGGCGAATCGATCGGGCGTGTGCGGGACGTGGTGCTCACGATCCGCATGGGCCGCCAACCTCCGCGGGTTCTCGGCCTGGTCATCGAGATGTTCACGCGCAAAAGGATTTTCGTGCCGATGCTCCGTGTCACCGCGATCCAGCCGGGCTCGGTCACCCTCAAGACCGGCAACGTGAGCCTGCGTCGGTTCGACCAGCGCCCCACCGAGGTCCTCGCGCTCGCCCAGGTCCTCGACTCGCACGTCCGAATCGACGATCCGGAGGTCACCGACACGATCGGTGCCGACGTCGTGATCGTCGATCTCGGCATCGAACTGACCCGCACCCGAGACTGGGTGGTCTCCCGTGTCGCGGTGCGGGCCCACCGCGGGCGGCTGGGCCGCCGCTCGGCGATCCACGTCGTCGACTGGCAACACGTCCACGGCCTGACCCCCACCGCGCTCGCGATGCCCGGCCAGGGCGTCTCCCAGCTGCTGATGCAGTTCGAGGGCATGCGGGCCGCCGACGTCGCGCACGCGATGCGGGAACTGCCGGAGAAGCGCCGGCACGAGGTGGCGCTCGCGCTGGACGACGAGCGGCTCGCCGACGTCGTGCAGGAACTCCCCGCCGACGACCAGACCGACCTGCTGCTGCACCTCGAGGTCGAGCGCGCGGCGGACGTCCTCGAGGCGATGGATCCCGACGACGCCGCCGACCTCCTCGGCGAGCTCCCGGAGACGGACGCCGAGTCGCTGCTGCAGCTGATGGACCCGGAGGACTCCGAACCCGTCCGGCGCCTGCTCGAGCACTCCCCCGACACCGCCGGTGGCCTGATGACCCCGGAGCCGGTGGTGCTGACCCCGTCGACGACGGTCGCCGAGGCCCTGGCCCGCGCCCGCAACGCCGACCTGACGCCGGCGCTCGCGAGCATGGTGTTCGTGGTCCGGCCGCCCACCGCGACGCCGACCGGGCGATATCTCGGCTGTGTGCACCTGCAACGGCTGCTGCGGGAGCCGCCCGCGAGCCTCGTCGGCGGCGTCCTGGACGACGACCTGCCCCGGCTGGACCCGGAGGACTCGCTCACGAGCGTCACCCGGTACTTCGCGACCTACAACCTGGTGTGCGCGCCCGTGGTCGACGACGAGCACCACCTGCTCGGCGCGGTGACCGTCGACGACGTCCTCGATCACCTCCTGCCCACCGACTGGCGCGAGGAGGACGACGATGAGTGAACTCAGCGGGCGTCAGCGTCTGGAGACCCCGCGTGGCACGCGCGGGCTGCGGCTGCACATCGACGTCGAGGCCGTCGGCCGGGTGAGCGAGAGCATCGCCCGGTTCCTCGGCACCGGCCGATACCTGCTGATCCAGACCGTGATCGTCATCGTGTGGATCATCCTCAACATCTTCGCGGTGCGGCTGCAGTGGGACCCGTACCCGTTCATCCTGCTGAATCTCGCCTTCTCGACGCAGGCGGCGTACGCGGCGCCGCTGATCCTGCTGGCGCAGAACCGGCAGGAGAACCGTGACCGGGTCTCGCTCGAAGAGGATCGGGCCCGCGCGGCGCAGACCAAGGCGGACACCGAGTTCCTGGCACGCGAGCTCGCGGCCCTGCGGCTGGCGGTCGGCGAGGTCGCGACGCGCGACTACCTGCGCCGCGAGCTCGACGACATCCGGCAGATGCTCGTCGAGCGGGACGCCAAGGGCGACGAGGACGACGAGCCCGGCCCCACTCCCCGGTCGCGCAGCGGCCGCAAGTGAGGCGGCCGCGCGGCGGCCTCGAGTGAGGCGGCCGCGCGGCGGCCTCGAGTGACGCGGTCGCGTGGCGGTCGGAAGTAACCCGGACGCTCCGGAGCTTCTCCGCGCCTGCGGCTGTTCCGCGCCCACAACCGGTCACCGATATGTAACGTGTGTCACATCGACCGAGATGTACCGGCTGGAACACTCGGAACGAGATCCGTGACCGCGGATGCAGGTTTCCTGCAAGGAGGGGATTGAAGAGTGCGTGCCCGTGGAACTGTCGGTGTGTCCGCCCTCGTTCTTGCCGGATTCGTGACAGCAGCGTCATCCATGGGTGGCGTGTTCGCGACTCCGGTCCCGGAGTCCGCATCGACGGCCGCAGCCTATGCGCTGGACCCCGGCGCCCCGACCGGCACCGCCGCCCCGGAGGGGCAGGCGGCCCTCGTCCCGACGGTCGGCCTGGTGCCGGCGGCACCGCGCCCCGAACGCCAACTCCGCACGGCCAAGCCCGCAGCCGCCCCGACGCTGCCCGATCCGACCGGGCTGCTGCCGGGGGCCGCCCCGCGGTCGGTGCCGGTCCCCGTCGTCGTCGGCCCGCTCGGGATCCCCGAGATCGTGCTCAACGCCTACCGGTCCGCGGAGCTGGCGATGGCCGGCGCCCAGCCCGGCTGTGGCCTGCCGTGGAACCTGCTCGCCGGCATCGGGAAGATCGAGTCGGGCCACGCCGGTGGCGGACAGACCGACGCGGCGGGCACCACCGTGACACCGATCCTCGGGCCGACACTGAACGGTCACCTGGCCGGCAACGAGATCATCACCGACACCGATCGCGGCCTGCTCGACGGCGACCCGACCCACGACCGCGCCGTCGGGCCGATGCAGTTCATCCCGAGCACGTGGGCGCGGTACGCGACCGACGGGAACGGCGACGGCGTCGCCGACCCGAACAACGTGTTCGACGCCGCCCTCGCGGCCGCGCGCTACCTGTGCGCGGGCGGCCTGGACCTGCGCGATCCCGCCCAGGAGTCGCGCGCCGTGCTCCGCTACAACAACTCGACGTCGTACATGGCGAACGTGCTCGCCTGGTCCACCGCGTACCGCACGGGCGGAACTGCCGCACCCGCGGTGCCGGTCGCCCCGACACCGCCGGAGCGCTCCGCCGACTCCGAGTCGGCGGCCGTCGACGCCGCCGCGCCGGGGCCCTCGGGCACCGCACCCGCCACCCCGACCCCGACGGCACCTCCCGCCGCGCCGGCACCGGCGCCGGCACCCGCCCCGCTGCTGCCGGGCCTGCCGGAGCTGCCGCCGCTGCCGTGCCTCGTCTTCTGCCCTCCGCCCACCCCCGCGCCGGTCGCAGCCCCGACGCCCTGATCGGCCCCCGCACCGCGCCGCATACCATGGGGGCATGGCAGCCCTGACAGAGACCGCCGTCCGCACCGCACTGTCCAAGGTGCAGGACCCCGAGATCCGTAAACCCATCACGGAACTGGGCATGGTCAAGAGCATCGCGATCGGTGACGACGGCAGTGTCGACATCGGCATCTACCTGACCACGGCGGGCTGTCCGCTGCGCACCGAGATCACCCAGCGGGTGACCAAGGCCGTCGCCGACGTCGAAGGCGCCGGCGCCGTCCGCGTCGAGCTCGACGTGATGAACGACGAGCAGCGCACCGAGCTGCGCCGCTCGCTGCGCGGCGACTCCACCGAGCCGGTGATCCCGTTCGCCCAGCCCGGGTCGCTCACCCGCGTGTACGCGGTGGCGTCCGGCAAGGGCGGCGTCGGAAAGTCCAGCGTCACAGTCAACCTCGCCGCCGCAATGGCCGCGAAGGGGCTGTCGGTGGGTGTGCTCGACGCCGACATCTACGGCCACTCGGTGCCCCGCATGCTCGGCACCGACGCCAAGCCCACGCAGGTCGAGCGGATGATCATGCCGCCGCAGTCGCACGACGTGAAGCTGATCTCGATCGCCCAGTTCACGCAGGGCAACACGCCGGTCGTGTGGCGCGGGCCGATGCTGCACCGCGCGCTGCAGCAGTTCCTCGCGGACGTCTTCTGGGGCGATCTGGACGTGCTGCTGCTGGACCTGCCGCCCGGCACTGGTGACGTCGCGATCTCGGTCGCCCAGCTCATCCCGGGCGCCGAGATCCTGGTCGTGACCACCCCGCAGCAGGCCGCCGCCGAGGTCGCCGAGCGGGCCGGCGCGATCGCGCTGCAGACCCGACAGCGCATCGCCGGCGTCGTCGAGAACATGTCGTGGATGGAGCTTCCCGACGGCACCCGCATGGAGGTCTTCGGTGCGGGAGGCGGTCAGGCGGTCGCGGACCGTCTCACCCGCGCCGTGGGTGCGAACGTCCCCCTGCTGGGCCAGATTCCGCTCGAGCAGGCCGTCCGGGAGGGCGGCGACGCCGGCATGCCGATCGTGCTCGGCGCCCCGGACTCCCCCGCCGGCACCGCGCTCCGCGAGATCGCGGACAAGCTGTCGGTCAGGGCGCGCGGCCTGGCCGGCATGTCGCTCGGCATCGACACCGTCCGGCACCTCTGACCCTACGGACCGACAAGGGCCGGATCCGCGGTGCGGATCCGGCCCTTGCTCTTGTCTCGGGATGACGTCGCCCGTCTGGCGCTGGTCTCAGGTCGCGTCGGGGTCGACCGGGGGCCGCTCTCCCGCCGCGAGGGGCTTGGTGGCGGGCTCGGTGGTCGGCGTCGATCCGTTGGTGGCCGGCTTGCTGTCGAAGTTGCCGGTCAGGATCGAGTCGTCGCCGTCGAGCAGGTGCTTGGTGATGACCGCGCGCGGCGACATCCCGCGCAGCTCGTTGAGTTCGGACAGCGGCTTGCGCAGGTCGTCGAACTCCGGCCCCAGCTCGTCCTTGAGCTGCTGGCTGGCGCCGCTCGCGTAGTCGCGGACCTGACGCATGGTCTTGGTCACCCAGCTGACGGCACCCGGGAGCCGCTCGGGTCCGAGGATCACGAGCGCTGCCACGAGGAGCACCATGAACTCGCCCCAGCCGATGTTGCCAAACACCGCTTCAGGGTACGTGGTCGCGGCCGGAACCGCTCGCACGATCTGGAAATATCACATGAATTCTGGCTGTCGATGCGCCCGGTCAGTCCGATGTCGGGGTGACCTGGACATCCACGGTCCGCCCGGAACGAATCAGCTGGACGGGTACCGGCTGACCGACCGTCTGGTCGTGGACGGCGACGACCAGCTCGTCGGCGTTGGCCACGGTCCGGTCGCCGACCTTCACGATCACGTCGCCCTCCGCGATGCCCGCCTGCTCTGCGGGGCTGCCGGCCTGCACGTTCGCGACCTCGGCGCCGCTGGTGGCGTCGTTGATGACGGTGCGGGCGTTCACGCCGATCTCCGGGTGGTGCATCACGCCGTTGCGGATCAGTTCCTGCGCGACCGCGGTGACGTCGTCGATGGGGATCGCGAAACCGAGACCCACCGAACCGCCGCTCTCCGAGCGGATCGCGGAGTTGATGCCGATGACGCGGCCATCCATGTCGATCAGCGGCCCACCGGAGTTGCCGGGGTTGATCGCGGCATCGGTCTGCACCGCGTCGATGACGGCGTCGGTGTCGGTGCCCTCGCCCGACAGCCGCACCGGCCGGTTGAGAGCGCTGACGATTCCGCGGGTCACGGTCTTGTTCAGGCCGAGGGGCGAGCCGACGGCCACGACGTCCTGCCCCACCCGCACATCGGCGGACTTGCCGAGATCGGCGACCGTGAGGTTCTGCGCGTCGGTCTTGAGGACCGCGAGGTCGGTCTTGGTGTCGCGGCCGACGATCTGCGCCGGCACCTTGGTGCCGTCGGAGAAGGTGACCCGGATCGTCGCCGCCCCGGGATCGGCCGCGGCCATCGAGACGACGTGGTTGTTGGTGACGATGTAACCGCCGCCGTCGACGACGACTCCCGAACCGGTCCCGGACTGGTCGCCGTGCGCCACCTGGATCGACACGACCGACGGGAGCACGGCGTCCGCGACCTCGGCGATCCGGCCCTCGGGCGCGTCCTCGTCGCCGCCGGACTGCGAGAGCGTGACGCGCTTGCTGGTGAGGGAACCGCGGTCGGACGTCGCGACGGTCGCGATCAGCCCGCCCACGAGACCGATGGCGAGGGCCATCGCCGCCAGGACCACGAGTGCCTTGCGTTCGACGCGCTCCCCGAACAGCACGTCGCGCACCGTCAGTTTGGGGGCGTCCGGTTGCCGCGGCGGGGTGGCGGCGCCCTGCGCGGGCGGGCCGAGTCGGACGGGGGCGTCGGGGTCACGCCACGGATCGCCGGCGGCCTCGTTGTCGGGGGCGACGGCGACGCCTTCGGGTCCGCGCTGGAGGGAGTCGGGCTCACCGGCGGGTCGACCGAACGCTTCGGCGAGCGCCGCGTCGGGGCGGCCGACCGCGACGGCCGAGTGGCCGGCCGGCGCCGACCGCGGACCGAACGGGCCCGCGACGTCCGAGGGGCGGCCGAAGGCGTGCTGCGCGGCCGCGTCGACGTCCGGGCGGTAGATCGGGCGGGGTGCCAGGCGTGGCCCCTCGGAACGATCGGGCCATGCACCCTGCGCCGGGGTCTCGTCCTGCGCCGCTCCCGGCGTCCTCGAATCGGCCGTCACGCGCGCATGTCCCCCTCGTGTGCGTCAGTCACGCCTGCCA
This sequence comes from Prescottella agglutinans, assembly GCF_004011865.1. Lineage (GTDB taxonomy): Bacteria > Actinomycetota > Actinomycetes > Mycobacteriales > Mycobacteriaceae > Prescottella > Prescottella agglutinans. Next base: position 100,102 of record NZ_RKLP01000002.1, read on the forward strand.
GTATCGCCGATTCGTCCCGCGGCGGGGACACCGATGCGCTCGGCCCGGGCGCGATCCGTGCCGTCAGCGGCGACGACGGAACGGCCAACGCCGGCTGATGTCGTCGCGATCGAACGAGATGATCCCGGTGGCGGAATCGCGCCCGGACGGCGGTTCCGGTTCGGGATGGTGGCACCGCGGAATCTGGCTCAGCTGTCCGAGCAGCGAACTCGGCATCGAGACGTCGGAGGCGGCGCGACGCAGCGCGATCCGCGCCTGCTGCTGCGCGTCGACCTCGGCCGCGCAGTCGGGGCACAGGGACAGGTGCTGAGAGGCGCGGAGGTACGCGTTCATGCGGAGTTCGCCGTCGACGTACGCTGCGATCGCCTCGCTCGCCAGGTGCTCGGTCGAGCCGAACTGACGAGGTCCGCGCGCCTGCGCCATCAAACCCTCCTGCATCAACACCCGCTACCGATCCGATCGGAGTCCACCTTGCCATTCGCGGCGAGGTGCTCACGCAGCGCCTGCCGTCCACGGTGGATCCTGCTGCGCACAGTACCCAGCTTGACCCCCAGTGTGGCACCGATCTCCTCGTACGACAGTCCTTCGATGTCACACAGGACGACGGCGGCGCGGAACTCCGGCGCCAGCGAGTCGAGCGCCGACTGCAGGTCGGGCGCCAGTCGCGCGTCGTGGTAGATCTGCTCGGGGTTCGGCGAGTCGGACGGCACGCGGTCGTAGTCCTCGGGCAGCGCCTCCATGCGGATGCGGTTGCGGCGGCGCACCATGTCGAGGAACAGGTTCGTGGTGATGCGGTGCAGCCAGCCCTCGAACGTGCCGGGCTGGTAGTTCTGCAGCGACCGGAACACCCGGATGAAGGTGTCCTGCGTGAGGTCCTCGGCGTCCTGCGCATTGCCGGACAGCCGGTAGGCGAGGCGGTAGACCCGGTCGCCGTGCTCGCGGACCAGTTCGTCCCACGACGGCATCGCGGACTTGTCACCGGTCGCGTCGAACACCGCGGTACCGGTCGGTTCCGACGTCACATCTTCAACGCCGAATGCGGACACACCTGAATCTGTGCCCGCCGCGACGAGTTCGTCGGCGGTGTGGTGGAGGGTGCGTTCGGCATTGATCATGTGGATGGGTGGATCCTCCTACTCAGGACCGCGGATCACGAGACACCGGATTGTGGAGGTTCAACTCCCGAGAGCGCGGAATTGTTCCCGCCACCGTCCGCAGGGATCGGTCTGCGCGATCTTCACGCCGTGCGGTCTAGTCGTCCGGCGTTGCACCTACCCTGTCGGACGGCGATATGTGCGCACTATGAGCAACCTGAGCGGGGCCTGAGAATTTCGCCGAGGCCGAGCCTCGAGATGTGGACGGGCCGAGCCTCGGCACGGGAGCCGGCCGGGCCTCGACATGAGGCGGCGAGCGAGCCTCGACACCCCGACCGCGCGGCAAGGCTAGCCTCTATTGCGTGCACACGAACGCCGAACGAATTCTCACCCATACCGAGGACTCGATCCTCGAGGACGAGATGCTGACCGCCGCCCGCGACCGGGCGACGGAACTCGGCGCTTCCCCGGTGCCGCCGCCGGTCGGTGCCGCCCTCTCGCTGTTCACCAGGATGCTCGACGCCAAGACGGTGGTCGAGGTCGGAGCGGGTGCCGGTGTCAGCGGCCTGTGGCTGCTGCGCGGCATGCGTGAGGACGGCGTCCTCACCACGATCGACAGCGAGCCCGAGCACCAGCGGGCGGCCAAGCAGGCGTTCCGGTTCGCCGGGGTCGCCCCGTCCCGGACGAGGCTGATCAACGGCCGTGCGCTCGACGTCCTGCCGCGGCTCGCCGATTCGGCCTACGACCTGGTGTTCATCGACAACGCGCCGGCCGACCACCCGCACTTCGTGCGCGAGGGTGTGCGCCTGCTGCGGCCGGGCGGCGTGATCGTGCTCCACAACGCCCTCCTCGGCGGCCGGGTCGCCGATCCCGGTCAGCGTGATGCCACCACGATCGCCGTCCGGGACGCCGCGCGGGCGATCGCCGAGGACGAGCGGCTCACGCGCGTGCTGTTCCCGGTGGGCGACGGCCTGCTGTGCGCCGCGCGGCACTGACGCCTAGATCCAGACGCCCTTCCCGATCGTCACGACGCCGCCGTTGCTGACGGCGAAGCGCTGCCGGTCCCGCTCGAGGTCGACGCCGATGATCTCGCCCTCCCCGACGACGACGTTCTTGTCGAGGATCGCGCGGCGCACCACGGCGCCCTTGCCGACCCGGACGCCCGGCATCAGGACGCTGCCCTCGACGGTGGCGCCGTCCTCGACCATCACGTTGGAACTGAGCACCGAGTTGCGGACCGTCGCCGCGGACAGGATCGAACCCGCCCCGACGACGGATTCCTGGGCGAGCCCGCCCTTGACGAACTTGGCGGGCGCGAGGTTCTCGGCGCCACCGCGGATCGGCCACCGCCGGTTGTAGAGGTTGAACACCGGGTGCACCGACACCAGGTCCATGTGCGCGTCGTAGAACGCGTCGATCGTCCCGACGTCCCGCCAGTACCCGCGATCGCGGTCCGTCGCGCCCGGGACGACGTTGTTCTTGAAGTCGTAGACCGACGCGAGGCCCGCGTCGACGAGCGCCGGAATGATGTCGCCGCCCATGTCGTGGTCGGAGTCGGAGTTCTCGGAGTCGGCGCGGATCGCATCGACGAGAACCTTCGTGGTGAAGACGTAGTTGCCCATCGACGCGAACGTCACATTGGGGTCGTCCGGGGTGCCCGGTGGGTGCGCGGGCTTCTCGAGGAACTGGGTGATCCGGCCCGATTCGTCACTGTCGATGCAGCCGAACGCGAACGCCTCGCTGCGCGGCACCCGGATGCCCGCCACCGTCACCCCGGCACCGGAGTCGATGTGGTGCTGCACCATCTGCTCGGGATCCATGCGGTACACGTGGTCGGCACCGAAGACGACGATGTACTCGGGATCCTCGTCGTAGACCAGGTTGAGCGACTGGAAGATCGCGTCCGCGCTGCCGGTGTACCAGCGCGGACCGAGCCGCTGCTGCGCGGGCACCGGGGTGATGTACTCGCCCGCGAACCCGGACAGCCGCCAGGTCTGCGAGATGTGCCGGTCCAGCGAGTGCGACTTGTACTGGGTGAGCACGCAGATACGCAGGTACCCGGCGTTCACGAGGTTGCTGAGCACGAAGTCGATGAGCCGGTACGCACCGCCGAAGGGGACCGCCGGCTTGGCCCGGTCGGCGGTGAGCGGGTACAGGCGCTTGCCCTCGCCGCCGGCGAGCACGATCCCGAGCACATGGGGCTGACTCCTCACACCAGTCAACCTATCCGGCGGCCCCCGACCGCCGCCACCGTTGCCCGGAACACGTGCGTGGCCGTTGGCCGGAACGGGTTCCGGCGGTTACGTTTACCCGGTGCGGGTCGCGATGATGACGAAGGAGTATCCCCCGGAGATCTACGGAGGCGCGGGCGTCCACGTCACGGAACTCGTGACGCACCTGCGTCGACTGTGCGACGTCGACGTGCACTGCATGGGCGCCCCCCGTGACGGGGCGTTCGTGCACGGTCCCGACCCCGAACTCGCCGGCGCCAATCCCGCCCTCAGCACCCTGTCGGCCGAACTGCGGATGGCGCAGGCGGCGGACGGCGCGGACGTCGCGCACTCGCACACGTGGTACACGGGGCTCGCGGGTCACCTGGCCGGCGCGCTGCACGACATCCCGCACATCGTGACCGCGCACTCGCTCGAGCCGCGGCGGCCGTGGAAGGCAGAACAGCTCGGCGGCGGTTACCGGGTCTCGTCGTGGTCCGAGCGCAACGCGATGGAGCACGCCGACGCCGTCATCGCGGTGAGCGCCGGCATGCGGGCCGACGTCCTCGACACGTATCCGGCGATCGACCCGGCGCGGGTCCACGTGGTGCACAACGGCATCGACTCGGAGGTGTGGCATCCCGGCCCGGCGGCGCCGGGGACGGCGTCGGTGCTGGCCGCGCACGGTGTGGACCCGGGCCGCCCGATCGTCGTGTTCGTCGGTCGGATCACGCGGCAGAAGGGCCTCGGCCACCTCGTCGCCGCCGCGCACGCGTTCGACCCCTCCATCCAGCTCGTCCTGTGCGCGGGCGCCCCGGACACCGCGGAACTCGCGGCCGAGACGGAGACGGCCGTCGCCGGGCTCGCGGCGCGCCGCTCCGGCGTCGTCTGGATCCGGGACATGCTCCCCACCGAGCAGGTGCGCGAGATACTCTCCGCAGCAACCGTGTTCGTCTGCCCGTCCGTGTACGAGCCGTTGGGCATCGTGAATCTGGAGGCGATGGCGTGCGAGACGGCCGTCGTCGCCTCCGACGTCGGCGGCATCCCCGAGGTGGTGCAGGACGGTGTCACCGGTCGGCTGGTGCACTACAACTCGTACGAGACCGAGGCGTTCGAGCACGCGCTCGCGGCCGCGGTGAACGAGATCGCGACCGACGCGGACCGGGCGGCGGCGATGGGCCGGGCGGGCCGGGTGCGCGCGACAGCGGAGTTCTCGTGGGCCCGCATCGCACAGCAGACCCTCGAGGTGTACGCGGACGTGCTCAGCCGGCGGTAGCGGTCCTCCGGTAGGTCGAGACGACGACGGACGCCGTCACGGCGAACGGTTCGGGCAGCGCGGCGATCGCCTCCGCCCGCCGCTCGGCGGTGAGGTGGCGGGCCGACGGCCCCATTCCCACGAGGTTCTCGACGTCCCGGCGCGACAACGGCATCCGGATCTCGACCGGGGTCCGGTGGATCCGGTCGAACCGCCCCGCCACCGTCTCACCGAGCCGCTCGACCTTGCGGTCGTCGACCCGGACCATGCCGAGCAGGTCCACCAGCTCCGCGAGGTGCCGGTCCGTCGGAGTGAGGACGACGAGGGTGCCGTGATCGGCGAGCACACGGTCGATCTCGGCGGCGTTGCGCGGCGCGAAGACCGACAGGACGTGGGTGAGCACGTGGTCGCGGACGGGCAGCGCCCGCCAGACGTCGGCGACGACCGCCGCGGCCCGTGGATGGGCCCGAGCCAGTCGCCGTGCGGCGGGCTTGGACACGTCCAGGCCGATGCCCTGCGCCTCCGGGATCGCGTCGAGCACCCGGGCGAGATAGTGCCCGGTGCCGGCCCCGATCTCGAGGATGCGTGGCCCGGTCGAGCCGTCCGGCTCCCCGACGGTCTCCGCGACGGCGTCGGCCACGGCGTCCATCAGGGCGTCGAAGTGACCCGAGCCGAGGAATTCACTGCGCGCCGCGATCATCTCGGGGCTGTCGCCGGTGAACTTGGTCGCGGCGCCGGTCAGCAGCGTGACGTAGCCCTGACGGGCGACGTCGAAGCTGTGGCCACGCAGACACACCAACGCGCGGCCGGAGTCTTCCTCGAGGTCGAGCTCGTCACCGCATTGTGGGCACGCGAGAAGTGCGCACACATCCGCCAGCACCTGTACCGCCGTGCCCTTTCCGGAAGATCCTTCGTGACCCGCAGGCGCCGGCCGGGTCGACTGATCGACCCGGCCGGAAACAGCGAAGAGGGTGGGCCCTCTCAGCTGGTGACACCCTTGAGTTCGTCCCCGAGTGCCGCAGCTTCCTCCGGGGTGAGTTCGACGACCAGACGTCCTCCGCCCTCGAGCGGAACCCTCATGACGATTCCTCGTCCCTCTTTGGTTGCCTCGAGGGGACCGTCCCCGGTCCGGGGCTTCATGGCCGCCATCCTCTGCTCCCTCCACATCTGCGCCGGATTTCGCTAGCGCCTCGGGTTACCGTGGGTGCCCCGCCAGCACTTAGCGAGGCTCTGTACTCCATTCTTCCCTATCGAGCGGGTTGCCGGGTAGCTGAGGCAGGAAACCGCTCGAATCAGACAGCTCTAGCCGTGCGCTTCGACCCAGCAGGAGGCGAGATGGTCGTCGACCATCCCGGTGGCCTGCATCAGTGCATATGCCGTGGTCGGACCCACGAACCGGAAGCCGCGACGCTTCAGTTCGGCGGCCATCGCGGTCGACTCCGAGGTCACTGCGGGCACGTCCTCGACTCGTTCGTACCGCCGCGCGCGCCGCGGCGGTGCGAACGACCACAGCAACGTGTCCAGGTCGGTGTCGCCCAGGTCGAGGACCGCGCGCGCATTCGAGACGACGGCCTCGATCTTCGCCCGGTTGCGGACGATGCGGGCGTCGCCCAGCAGTCGTGCGACGTCGTCCTCGGTGAAGGCCGCCACGACCTCGGCATCGAAACCGGCGAACGCCTCCCGGAACGCTTCTCGCTTGCGCAGGATCGTGATCCACGACAGCCCGGACTGGAACGCCTCGAGCGCCAGCCTCTCGAACAGTTCGTCGCGGCCGTGCAGCGGCTGCCCCCACTCGAAATCGTGATAGTCGCTGTAGATCCGGGAGTCTCCGGTGTCGACCGCCCACGGACAACGAGTCCGGCCGTCCGACAGCGAAACGTCCTCCCCCGCAATCGCACTCATTGCCCTGCCTCCGCCTCGTCGGGCCCGTCCGCGCCGTCGCGACCATCGGCTGCCCCCACCTCGGCACGGTCCGCCAATTGCGCTCTCAGTGAATCGATCTCCCGACCGAGACGGTCGAGCGCCCAGTCCACCTCGCTGGCCTTGTAGCCGCGCAGCGCCTGCTGGAACCGCAGCGCGCGCACGTCGGCACCGGCGACCCCCTCGGCGGGCAGCACCGTCGCGGTGGTGCCCGCGGGCAGCGGCGGCAGTTCCTCGGAACGACCGAAGACCATGCTCGCGGCGAGGTAGAGCAGACCACCGACCAGCGCCATGATCACCAGGTACAGCAGGACCGTCAGCATGCCCCGATACTGTCACGAACCGCCGACACACACCCCGGGGCGGGGTCAGGGACAGATCGTGTTCATCGGCGGGCGATCCGCCAGCGAGACGTCGGTCCGCGCCGGGACGAACGAGTCGCCGTCGGAGACGAACTGGGTCAGGCCGGAACCGCTGTCCTCGACGCCGCATCGGCGCAGCATCGTGCCGATGATCTGCCGGCTCATCACGCCGAGGTCGGACAGCGGCCGGTTGCGGTGCTTTCGCACCCCCAGGTTGACCTGCCCGATGGCTGCGAGCCCCAGACGGTCGTACGTGTCGAGGAGCAGGCCGATCTCGACACCGTAGCCCGGCGCGAACGGCACCGCCGACAGCAGCTCCCGGGTCCCGGCGTACTCGCCGCCGAGCGGCTGCAGCACGCACGTCAGCTCGGGGCGCAGCGCCGCGAGCATGGGCCGCGCGACCAGTTCGGTGACCCGACCGCCGCCGTTGGCGTCCTCGGTGCCGCTCACCCGGAGCGGACGCCGGTAGTAGCCCTTGACCAGGTGGATCCCGTCCACCGTGAGCAGCGGGCCCAGAAGCTTGGGGACGAACGCCGGATCGGGGTCGACCAGGTCGGAGTCGACGAAGGCGATCAGGTCGCCCGTGCTCGCGGCAATCGAACGCCACAGCACCTCGCCCTTGCCCGGCACAGGCGGCAGGCCCGGGACCGCGGCCTCACGGCTGATGACCGTCGCCCCGGCGGCGGCGGCCCGCTCGGCCGTCGCGTCGCACGACCCCGAGTCGAGGACGATCAGCTCGTCGACCAGTCCGCCCAGGAGCGGATGGATGGTGTCGACGACGCCCGCGACGGTCTTCTCCTCGTTGAGCGCCGGCAACACGACCGACACCGTGCGCCCCGCCTTGGCTCGCTCGAGTTCAGCGATGCTCCAGCACGGGTGATCCCAACTGTTGGCGTCCGTCCAAGTGCGTGACGCTTCGGTGATGCTCATGCCAACCCCCGTACGGTGCGGACGGGCTGCCGGGTACCCATGATCGCGGCGACCATGTCGACCACACGCCGGGTCGAGGCAACCTCGTGGACGCGGAACACTCGAGCACCACCGGCGGCCGCCAGCGCGGTCGCCGCGAGCGTGCCCTCCAACCTCTCGGCCAGTTCCACACCCAAAGTCTCCCCGACGAAGTCCTTGTTGCTCAGCGCCATCAGCACGGGCCATCCGGTCTTAACGAGATCTTCCACGCGCCGCAACAATTCGAGCCCGTGAAAGGTGTTCTTTCCGAAATCGTGGGTGGGGTCGATCAGGATCGAGTCCGGCTTCACGCCCAGTCGGGCCGCGTGCTCGGCGGCCCGCACCACCTCGTCGACGACGTCGGCGACGACGTCGGTGTAGCGGACCCGGTGCGGCCGGGTGCGCGGCACGGCGCCCCCGGTGTGCGAGCACACGATTCCCGCACCCAGTTCGGCGGCGACCTCCACCAGGTGGGGGTCGGCGCCCGCCCACGTGTCGTTGATCAGATCCGCGCCCTCGGCGCACGCCAGGCGGGCCACCTCGCTGCGCCACGTGTCGACGCTGATGATCACGTCCGAGTGGCGTGCCCGGATGGCCTCGACGAAGGGGACCACGCGGCGGATCTCCTCGGCGCTGTCGACCACGGCGCCCGGGCCGGCCTTGACCCCGCCGATGTCGACCAGGTCGGCACCCTCGGTGACGGCACGATCGACCGCCGCCATGGCCGCCTCGTCGGTGAACGTGGCACCGCGGTCGTAGAACGAGTCCGGGGTGCGGTTGACGATCGCCATCACGAGTGCACGGTCGGTCGCGACCGGCCTGCCGCAGAGCGTGGGCAGGACACGGCCGGGGGCCGAGGAGTCGGCGGACGCGTCGGCTGACACGTCAGCGGGGGCGGGGCGGGGTGCCATGCCCCCATAGTCGCATGACGGGGATCGCACTACCCCCTTGGAGCATTCCCCTCGGCGACGTGACGCACGTAGTCGTCGTAGGCGGGCACATAGCCGTCGGCCCGGCCGTCCAACACGTACAACCGGTCGACGCCCGGCGAGTACCCCTCCTCGCGCAGTCCTACCTTGCGGCTCTTGAACGTCGACGTCGTCTCGAGCGAGTCGACCACCCGCACGAACAGGGGAATCGCGTACCCGGGCAGACGGTCGAACAGTTCCTTCGCGAGCAGCGCTCCGTCGAACTCGTGCCCGGGGTGCACCGTCACCGCCGCCATGCCGGCCTTGCCGTCGGTTCCGGGCACCGCGACGCCGTACACGACGGACTCGTCGATCGCGGGATGCGCCGACAGCGCACCCTCGACCTCGGTCGTGGCGACGTTCTCACCCTTCCACCGGAACGTGTCCCCCAGTCGGTCGACGAACGCGACGTGCATGAACCCCTGGCTGCGCACGAGGTCCCCGGTGTCGAACCAGCAGTCGCCGTCCGTGAAACCGTCTCGGACGAGCTTCTTCTCGCTGGCGTCGGGATCGGTGTACCCGTCGAAGGGCGCCCGGTCGGTGACCTTCGACAGCAGCAGCCCCACCTCGCCGGTGCCGACCCGGCGCAGGCGTCCGGTCGAATCCCGCCGGGCGCGGCCGGTCTCGGGATCGAACTCGACGACGGCGTACGGCAGCGGGCAGATCCCGGCGGTGCGTTCGACACCGAGCGCGTTGACGAAGGCGATGTTGCATTCGCTCGCACCGTAGAACTCGGCGACCCGGTCGATACCGAATCGTTCGGTGAACTCGGTCCAGATCTCCGGGCGCAGCCCGTTTCCGACTACGAGGCGGATGTCGTTGTCGCGGTCGGTCGGCTTGGGTGGCTGGTTGAGCAGGTACCGGCACACCTCGCCGATGTAGACGAAGGCGGTGGCGCCGTTGACCTTCGCGTCGTCCCAGAACCGGGATGCGGAGAAGGTGCGCCCGATCGCGAAGGTGGCACCCGACGACAGTACCGACGACAGCGACACCGTGAGCGCGTTGTTGTGGTAGAGCGGCAGTGCGCAGTAGAGAGTGTCGCTGCGGCGCAGGCGAACTCCCATGGCGCCGAGACCGGACATGCTCTTGAGCCAGCGGAAGTGACTCATCAGGCTCGCCTTGGGCAGCCCGGTCGTGCCCGACGTGAAGATGTAGAACGCCCGATCCTTGCCCTGGACACGCTCGCACACAGGGGGGTTCGACGAATCCGCGGTCTCGGCGGCCGCCTCGAGTTCGGCGTCCCAGAGCACCGTCCCGGCCTGCGGATCGCCGTCGAGCGACGCGATCGCCTCGTCGCATTCCTCCCCCACGACGAGGACCCGACTGTCCAGCAGCGACAGGCTGTGCGCCAGAACGTCGCCCCGCTGATTGTGGTTCAGCATCCCCGCGACGGCACCGAGTTTGACCGCCGCGAGCGTCACCAGCAGCGTCTCGGGCCGGTTCTTCATGAGGATCCCGACGACGTCGCCGTGCCGCACACCGCGCCGCGCGAGAACGTCGGCGTAGCGGTTCACCCGGACGTTGGCCTCGCCGTAGGTGAGGGGCACACCCTCGAACCGGATGAACGGGTGGTGCGGTTGCCGCCGAGCCAGGTCCTGGAACACCCGGCCGATGGAGAGTCGGGTATCCGGCTTGCGCGTCAGGCCCAGCACCCCGCGTGCCAGGCTGGGAAGTTCGGTGGCCATCCGCGGGAGTTGCAGCGCCAGCTGCACGAGACCGATCGTCGGGGCGGTGGCATCGGAACTCATCGGCATCCTTCGCGGGAGGGGGCGGTTCTTACTTCACAGTAACCTTTGCGCCCCGCCCCCGGAACCCCTCGACGGGAACCACTTTCACCTCGTGCAGGCGTCCAGTGCGTCCTCGACATCGCCCGTGACGATCAGGCCGTCGAGTGCCCGCTGAGCCACGAAGCCCTGCTCCTTCAGCCCCTCGAGCCAGTCCAGCAGCGCCCGGAAGTGGTCCACCGGGTCGAGCATCACCACCGGCTTCTCGTGCATCCCGAGGTATCCCGCCGTCCACGTCTCGAACAGCTCCTCCAGCGTGCCGATGCCACCGGGGAGGGTGATGAAGGCGTCGGCCCGGTCCTCCATGATCCGCTTGCGTTCGCGCATCGTGTCGGTGACGATCAGCTCGTCCGCGTCGACGTCGGCAACCTCCTTGTGCACCAGCGCTTTCGGAATGACGCCGATGGTCCACGCACCGGCCGCGCGGGCGGCCTCCGCGACGGCACCCATCATCGAGACGTTGCCACCGCCGGAGACCAGTTGCCATCCTCGGCGACCGATCGCGGCACCCACCTCGGACGCCAGCGCCAGGAATCGCGCGTCCACCGGACCCGACGCGCAGTACACGCAGACGGCGAACTTCTCGCCGGACCGCTCGTCGCTCACCACTCGTCCTCGTCCCCGAGAAGGGCCGCCTCGTCGACGCCCTGCTGAGACTCGACGACGATGCGCACCACCTCGTCGATGCTGTCGGTGACGTGGATCAGATCGATGTCACCGGGCGAGATCTTCCCGGACGGCTCGATCACGGCGCGCAGCCAGTCCACGAGGCCGGACCAGAATTCGGTGCCGACCAGAATGATCGGGAACCGGGTGATCTTGCGCGTCTGGACCAAGGTGAGCGCCTCGAACAGCTCGTCGAGGGTGCCGAACCCGCCCGGCAGGCAGATGAACGCCTGCGAGTACTTCACGAACATCGTCTTGCGGGCGAAGAAGTACCGGAAGTTGATGCCGAGATCGACCCAGTCGTTGAGACGCTGCTCGAACGGCAACTCGATGCCGAGCCCGATCGAGTAGCCCCCGCTCTCGCTGGCACCGCGGTTCGCGGCCTCCATCACGCCGGGGCCGCCACCGGTGATGACCGCGAACCCGGCCTGCACGAGGGCGGCGCCGAGCGCGCGGGCCGTTCCGTATTCTTCCGAGTCCTCGGCGGTGCGGGCGGAGCCGAACACCGTCACCGCGCGCGGCACCTCGGCGAGCGCGCCGAACCCCTCGACGAACTCGCTCTGGATGCGCAGCACCCGCCACGGGTCGGTGTGAACCCAGTCGGTGGGGCCACGCTGGTCGAGCAGCCGCCGGTCGGATGTCGTGGCCTCGGCCTTGCGGTCGCGCCGCAGCATGATCGGGCCGCGATGCTTCACCGAGGCGGTGCCTCGCCGGGCCGCCTCCCCGGTCTTCCTCTCAGGTGCCATGCGGCCAAGGCTAGGCGTTCACGCGCTCAGGTAGCCACGCAGCACACGGGCCACGTCGGTGATTTGGTGGACCGGGACGTGCTCGTCCCGCTTGTGCGCCAGATTCGGGTCGCCCGGGCCGTAGTTGACCGCAGGAATCCCCAGTGCCGAGAAACGCGAGACGTCCGTCCATCCGTATTTGGCGCGGTACTGCCCGCCGGCCGCCTCGATCAGTGCCGCGGCCGCGGGATGCGACAGGCCCGGCAGCGCGCCCGCCGAGCTGTCGGTGACATCGAACCCCAGCTCGAGGCCGCCGAGGGCCGACGGATCGAAGATCTCTCGCACGTGGTCGACGGCCTGCTCGACGCTGCGGTCGGGCGCGAACCGGAAGTTGACGTCCATTTCCGCGGCGTCGGGGACGACGTTGCCGGCGACCCCGCCGGCGATCCGCACCGCTGACAGGCCCTCCCGGTAGACGCAGCCGTCGATGTCCACCGACCGGGCCTCGTACGACGACAACCGCTCGAGCACGGGGGCGAACTTGTGGATCGCGTTGTCGCCCAGCCACGACCGCGCCGAGTGCGCGCGTGTGCCCGACGCCGTCAGTCGCACCCGCAGCGTGCCCTGGCAGCCGGCCTCGATCAGGCCGCCGGTCGGCTCGCCGAGGATCGCGACGTCGGCGCGCAGCCACTCCGGCAGTTCGCGCTCGATCCGGCCGAGTCCGTTGTACTGCGCGGCGATCTCCTCGCAGTCGTAGAACACCAGCGTCAGGTCGTGGGCGAGGTCCGAGACGGTCGCCGCCAGGTGCAGGAACACCGCGTCGCCCGACTTCATGTCTACGGTTCCGCAGCCGTGCAGCAGGTCGCCGCGCTCGTCGGACGTCCGGCGACTGGGCACGTTGTCGGCGATCGGGACCGTGTCGAGGTGGCCGGCGAGCATGACGCGGCTGGGCAGCCCGCGGTCGGTGCGGGCGAGCACCGCGTTGCCGCTGCGGATCACCTCGAACCCCGAGGTCTGTTCCCGCAGCGCGGCCTCGACGGCGTCGGCGATGACCGCCTCGTCCTGCGACACACTCGGAATGTCCACCAGGGCGGCGGTGAGATCGATGGGGTCGGCGTGCAGATCGAGAAGGCTCACCGTTCCAGACTAGGGCCCGCCGGACCGCGCTACCCGACCGGTCGGAACGCGTGGGCCGGATCGTGATCGGCTCACCACGTCCGGAACGCGTCCGCGTATTCGCGTAACCTGTGCATCCGTGAGTGCACAGGGAGCATCTGCAGTAGGCGTCGCCAACGTGACCGAGTCGGGCACGGTTCTCGACACCTGGTACCCGGCCCCCGAACTGGGCGAGTACCAGGAGAACGGAACCGTCGCACTCGAGGGCACCGACATCCCGTCGGACCTGGCGCTGCTCGCCGGCCACGACGAGGCCCGCGAGGTCAAGCAGGTCGTGGTCCGCACGACCATCGCCGATCTGTCCGCCGCGCCGGTCGACGCGCACGACGCGTACCTGCGTCTGCACCTGCTGTCGCACCGCCTGGTCGCACCCCACTCGATCAACCTCGACGGCATCTTCGGCCTGCTGGCCAACGTCGTGTGGACCAACTTCGGCCCGTGCGCCGTCGACGGCTTCGAACTGGTGCGCTCGCGCCTGCGGATCCGCGGCCCGGTGACGGTGTTCGGCGTGGACAAGTTCCCGCGCATGGTCGACTACGTCGTCCCGTCGGGCGTGCGCATCGCCGACGCCGACCGGGTCCGCCTCGGCGCCCACCTGGCGAACGGCACCACCGTCATGCACGAGGGCTTCGTGAACTTCAACGCCGGCACGCTCGGCTCCTCGATGGTCGAGGGCCGCATCTCGGCCGGTGTCGTCGTCGGTGACGGCTCCGACGTCGGTGGCGGCGCGTCGATCATGGGCACCCTGTCGGGTGGCGGCAAGCAGGTCATCTCGGTCGGCGAGCGCTGCCTGCTCGGTGCCAACGCCGGCCTGGGAATCTCACTCGGCAACGACTGCGTGGTCGAGGCCGGCCTGTACATCACCGCCGGCACCAAGGTCACCGGCCCCGACGGCACCGTCGTCAAGGCCGCCGACCTCAGTGGCCAGTCGAACATCCTGTTCCGCCGCAACTCCGTCTCCGGCGCCGTCGAGGTGGTGCCGTGGAAGGGAACCGGCGTGGAACTGAACGCGGCACTGCACGCCAACGACTGATTCCAGGCTTGTGAGCTCCACCGAAACCCCAGTTCGATTAGGGCACGGCCTCAAGGTCCGTCATCTCACGATGATGGGCCTGGGCTCGGCCATCGGCGCCGGTCTCTTCCTGGGGACCGGCGTCGGGATCGCGAAGGCAGGCCCCGCGGTCCTCATCTCCTATCTCATCGCCGGCTTCGTCGTGGTGTGCGTGATGCGCATGCTCGGCGAGATGGGCGCCGCTCTGCCTGCGAGTGGATCCTTCTCGCACTACGCGCGCATCGGAATCGGCGAATGGGCCGGCTTCGTGATGGGCTGGCTGTACTGGTTCATGCTGATCATGGTGCTGGGAGCCGAGATCACCGGCGCGTCCGCGATCGTCAACGACTGGCTGCCCGGCGTACCCCAATGGGTGATCGCGCTGGTGTTCGTCACCTTCTTCGCCGTCGTCAACCTCGCGAAGGTCAGCAACTTCGGCGAGTTCGAGTTCTGGTTCGCGGCCCTCAAGGTCGCGGCGATCGTCGGCTTCCTCGTCGTCGGCGTCCTGCTCGTCTTCGGTCTGCTCCCGGACACCGACCCCGTCGGATTCACGAACCTGCTCGGTGAGGGCGGCTTCATGCCCAACGGGTTCAGCGGTATCGCCGCGGGCCTGCTGGTCGTGGCGTTCGCGTTCGGTGGCATCGAGATCGTGACGATCGCGGCGGCCGAGTCCGAGCACCCCGAACGCTCGATCGCCACGGCCGTGCGCACCGTCATGTGGCGGATCAGCGTCTTCTACATCGGCGCGATCGCCATCATGGTCCTGGTCCTGCCGTGGAACGATCCCGCGCTGCAGGACGGCCCCTTCGTCGCCGTCCTCGAGCGGGCGAACATCCCGTACGTCTCCGGGCTGATGGAACTGGTCGTCGTGATCGCGCTGCTGTCGGCGTTCAACGCGAACGTCTACGGCACCTCCCGCATGGCGTTCTCTTTGGCACGGCGCAACGACGGCCCCAAGGCCCTCGCCAAGCTGTCGACGACGGGGGTTCCGACCAACGCGGTGCTGCTGTCGGTGTTCTTCGGCTTCGTCAGCGTGCTGCTGAACTGGCTGCTTCCCGATTCGCTGCTCGGCATCCTGCTCAACGCCGTCGGCGCGGCACTGCTGGTGATCTGGGTGTTCATCGTGATCGCCCACCTGCGGCTGCGGCGACAACTCGAGCGCGAGGGCAAACTGTCGGTGCGGATGTGGCTGTTCCCGTACCTCAGCTACCTCACCCTGGCACTGCTGGCCGCGTTCGTGGTGCTGATGGCGTTCGACGCCGACGCGCGCGAGCAGTTGATCTCCACAGCGGTGCTGTTCCTCGTGATCCTCGCCGTGGGGCTGATCACCGCGCGGCGCCGTGCGAGCAAGTCCGCGACCCCGGCGGAGCCCGCGAACTAGCCTCGGGCAGCACCGGTCCCGTCCCGCGACGGTGTTCGTGTTTTCGTATACGCCGCGGCCTTCTCTTGCTAACCTGCCGCCGACCGATCGAGTCGACGAGGGGGCACGGATGACGTCACGCAGGACCGTTCTCGGACGAGGGTGCGCCGTCACCGTGGCGGCCGCCGCGGTGTTCTCGACGCTGGCCGTCGGTGCGCCGGCGGCAGCCGCGGACCCGGCGGGGCTCGACGAGGTGCTGTTCGTCGGCAACAACTGGGACGGCACCGCCGATGTCATCGACTCGACGGGCAGCTACGACAAGCTCGGCCGGATCGACATGATTCCCGACAAGAACGAGCGCCTGCGCGAGATCTACCTCAACCCGATCAAGCTCGGATTCTTCCTCGGCATCCGTGCCACCGCGGGCGAGGGACACGACCAGTTCGTCGACGACATGTACACGACGCCGGACGGGTCCGCGGTGGTCGCCTCGCGCCCCAGCTTCGCCGACGTCGTCTCGATCGACCTGACCACCGGGAAGGTCAAGTGGCGCTTCCCGGTGTCCGGTTTCCGCGCCGACCACATGGCGGTCTCCCCCGACGGCACCCGGATCGCGGTGTCGGCCTCGACCAGCAACACCGTGCACGTGCTGGACATCGTCACGGGTCAGCAGATCGGGTCTTTCCGGACCGGCGACAAGCCGCACGAGAACGTCTTCACCGACGGCGGCCGCTACCTGTGGAACATGTCGATCGGCGAGGTGACCTCCAGCACCGATGCGCCGGAGCAGGACTCCACCAAGGGCGATCGCCGGATCACCGTCGTGGACGCGAACACCTTCGAAGTCGTCAAGGTGATCGACATGCGTGACCGACTCGACGCGTTCGGCCGCTCGGACCTGTCCGATGCCGTGCGCCCGGTGGCGTTCAGCCCGAACGAGGACAAGCTGTACTTCCAGGTGTCGTTCTTCAACGGTTTCGTCGAGTACGACGTCGCCGCGGACCGGATCACCCGCATCAAGGAACTGCCGAAGAACCCGGCCACCAACCCGGACCGCACCACCTGGGTCAACGACTCCCGCCATCACGGCATGTCGATCAACCCCGACGGCAGCAAGCTGTGCATCGCCGGGACGATGGACGACTACGTGACGATCGTCGACACCGCGACGCTGCAGGAGACGCCCCCGGTCCCGGCGGGCAAGCCGTACTGGGCCACGGTCAACGGCGACGGGACGCAGTGCGTGGTCTCCGAGAGCGCGAACGACACGGTCAGCGCCGTCGACTTCGCGACCGGGCTGAAGGTCGCGACGGTCCCGGTGGGCGATCACCCGCAGCGGGTGCGCCTCGGCCACGTGCCGGTCGGGTGGACCGCGCCGCCCGGCGGCGACGGCGGAAGCGGCAGCCTGGCGCCGTTCGGCAGCTCGGGCTCGTCGGGCGGCTCGGGGTCGTCCGGCAGCTAGGGATCTGCGGAATAACGGGCACATCGGGCGCTCCCGCGGCGTAGGGTCGGCGGGAATCGCCCCTTGCCAGTAGGAGATCCGTTGAGCTTCATCGTCGTCGAACGGCCGCGCGAGAACGTGGCACTGGTGACCCTCAATCGCCCGGAACGCATGAACGCGATGGCGTTCGACGTGATGATCCCGTTCCGGGAAGCGCTCGAGGCCATCAGCAACGACACCACGGTGCGGGCCGTCGTGATCACCGGCGCCGGCCGGGGCTTCTGCTCGGGCGCCGATCAGCGATCGGCGGGCCCGATCCCGCACATCGAGGGTCTCACCCGCCCGTCGATCGCGCTGCGCTCGATGGAACTGCTCGACGACGTCATCCTGACGCTGCGCCGGATGCATCAGCCGGTGATCGCGGCGGTCAACGGCGCCGCGATCGGCGGCGGCCTCTGCCTGTCGCTGGCCGCGGACATCCGCCTGGCCGCCCCCGAGGCGTACTTCCGCGCGGCCGGCATCAACAACGGCCTGACGGCGAGCGAACTCGGCCTGAGTTACCTGCTGCCGCGGGCGATCGGCTCGTCGCGCGCCTTCGAGATCATGCTCACCGGCCGCGACGTCGACGCCGACGAGGCCGCGCGGATCGGGCTGGTGTCGCGGATTGTCGCCGGTGAGGACCTCCTCGAGGAGGCGTTCGACATGGCGCAGCGGATCGCGATGTTCTCGCGTCCCGGCGTCGAGCTCACCAAGCGCACCCTGTGGTCGAGCCTGGACGCGTCGTCGATGGCGCAGCACATGAACCAGGAAGGACTCGGCCAGTTGATGATTCGACTGATGACCGACAACTTCGAGGAGGCCACCCTGGCCCGGCGCGAGAAGCGCGACCCGATGTTCCGCGACACCCGCTAGGCGCCGTTCGCGGTGGCCGGGCAGGCCGCCGCGGGAGCGCATTCGACCCACCTGTTGACAGGCTAAGGCAACAGCCTTAATCTCGCGGTTGTGACTCAAACCTCCTCTCGCCAAGCCATGATCGACGCAGCCGAGAGGATCGTCGCCGAGCGCGGCATGCCGGCGATGACACTCAAGGACGTGCAGATCGCGGCCAACCAGGCGAACAAATCCGCCGCGAAGTACCACTTCGGCTCGCGCGACGGGCTCATCGAGGCCGTCATCGAGTCCCGCATGGCACCCGTGAACACCCGCCGCCAGGAGTTGCTCGACGAGATCACCCGGACCGGCGAACCGACCGTGCGCCGGTCCGTCGAGGCCCTGCTGCGACCCCTGGCCGCCGAGACGCTCGGACGCCCCGGCAGCCACTACGCCCGGTTCCTGGCCCAGAGCATGCTCGATCCGGCGCTCGCGGACACCGTCCAGCGACATCTTCGCGCCGAAAGCTACTGGTCGGCAAAGCAACTGATGATCGACCTGGCACCGGTGCCGCACGAGGTGGCGCTCTGGCGGGCCGACAACGTGATGATGCTCGGCATCGTCACACTGGCCGCCCGCGAGGGCCGCGACCGCACCGCGGCCGAGACGTCGGCGCTCATCGCCGATCTCATCGACACGTGCGTCGCCGTACTCGAGGCGCCTTCCTCCACCCCTGTTCCGATCGACCCCGAAGAGAGCCCCACCGCCGATTCCGAAGGAGTAACACCATGACCGTCACGTCCACTCCCCCGGCATTCCACACCTCGGTCGCACCGCGGCCGACCGATCCGCTGGCCGCGTTCGGCCCGCTCGTCGCACCGCGCCTGCCCGAATCGGTCGAGCAGCGCCCCTACGAGTTGTTCTCGCTCGCACCGGCGACCCCCACGATCGGGGCGGAGATCACCGGCCTCCGCCTCGGCGGCGACCTGTCCGACGCGGTGCTGGCCGAACTGCGCCGGGCCCTGCTGGAGTGGAAGGTGCTGTTCTTCCGCGACCAGGACATCGTTCGCGCCCAGCACCGCGCCTTCGCGGCCCGGTGGGGCGAGCTCGAGCAGCACCCGTTCTTCAAGTACACCCAACCCGGCCAGAGCGACGCCGACGTCGCGACGCTCGCGAAGGACGCTATGGCCGTCGGTGTCGAGAACCTGTAGCACAACGACGTGACCTGGCACGAATTCCCTTCGTTCGCAGCGGTTCTGCGTGCAGTCGAGGTTCCGGAGGTGGGCGGCGACACGCTGTGGACGGACACCGGTGCGGCGTACGACCTGCTGCCGGAGGACATCCGGACGCGGATCGACCATCTCGAGGCCGAGCACGACTGGATCAACGCGTTCGGCCGGGGCATGCCGCAGGACGCCGTCGACATGCTGCGGCCCCATTTCCCCGCGGTCACGCATCCCGTGGTGCGGGTGATCCCGGAGACCGGCCGGCGCGTACTCTTCGTGAACATCGGCTTCACCCAACGCATCCTGGGCGTCTCCGAGGCCGAGTCCAACGAGTTGCTGACGATGCTGTACCGCCATGTCCAGCGCCCCGAGTTCCAGGTGCGGCTGCGGTGGCAGCCGAACACGATCGCCTTCTGGGACAACCGCTCGTGCCAGCACTACGCCGCGAGCGACTACTACCCGGCCCGCCGGGTCATGGACCGCATCTCGATCGTCGGCGACAAGCCCGTCGGCCCCCCCCGGCCTGACGCCTATCCGTCGTCCGGGCCGACCCGGACGACCAGCTTTCCGAAGTTCTTGCCGTGCAGCATTCCCAGGAAGGCCGCCGGCGCATTGTCCAGTCCGTGCACGACGTCCTCCCGGTACTTCAGCCGACCGTCGGCGACCCATCGGGAGGCGTCGCGTTCGAAGTCCGCGTACATCTCGCGCACGAACTCGGACTGGATGAAGCCGCGCACGGTCAGGCTCTTGGTGAGCACCAGACCCATGAACGCCGGTAACCGGTCCGGGCCCTCCGGCGTCGACGCCACGTTGTACTGGGACACCAACCCGCACACCGGGATCCGTGCGTACAGATTGAGCAGCGGGAGGACCGCCGCCGTGACCGGGCCCCCGACGTTCTCGAAGTAGACGTCGATGCCGTCCGGCACCGCCGCCTTCAACCGATCGGCGAAGTCCGGGGACCGATGGTCGATCGCGGCGTCGAACCCGAGTTCGTCCCGGAGGTACGCGCACTTGTCCGGCCCGCCGGCGATCCCGACGGCCCGGGCGCTGTGGATCTTCGCGATCTGCCCGACGGCCGACCCGACGGGACCCGCCGCCGCGGCCACGACCACGGTCTCGCCCTCCTGGGGCCGCCCGATCTTCAGCAGACCCGAGTACGCGGTGAACCCGGGCATACCGAGCACACCGAGTGCCGTCGACAACGGCGCCAGGGACGGATCGAGGACCCGCACTGCGTTGCCGTCGACCACGGCGTGGGTCTGCCAACCGGAGTACGCGAGGACGTAGGACCCCGCGGCCACCCGCGGGTTCCGCGACTGCACCACCTGCGCGACCGCCCCGCCGACCATGACGTCGCCCACCTCGACCGGCTCCGCATACGACTCCGCGGCACTCATCCGACCGCGCATGTACGGGTCCAGCGACAGGCACACCGTCCGCAGCAGCACCTGACCATCGGACAGGTCGGGCAATTCGACTGTCTCCGTGCGGAAGTTGTCGACGGTCGGCTCACCGTGCGGTCGTGAGGCGAGAACGATGCGGGTGCTCGTGACAGCGCTCATACCCCGACGGTACGCCGACGCTCACCCGGCGGGGATAGGGTCGGAAGGAACCGGCCGTCGTCCGATTCGGCCGGACGCAACCGGGAGGTTTCATGACGGACATTCGGAAAGTCACCGTGCTGGGCGCCGGTGTTCTCGGTTCCCAGATCGCCTTCCAGACGGCCTTCAAGGGCTTCGAGGTCACCTCGTACGACATCGACGACAAGGCCCTCGACGCGGCGCGCGGACGCTTCGCCGGCCTGGTCGACACCTACCGACGGGAGGTGCCCGGCGCCGACGACGGCAGCGCCGCCGCCACGCTGGACCGGCTCGCGCTGACGTCCGACCTCGACGCGGCGGTCGCCGACGCGGATCTCGTCATCGAGGCGATTCCCGAGATCCTCTCGCTCAAGCAGGACACCTACCGCAGGATCGGCAGTGCCGCACCGGAGCGGACCATCTTCGCGACCAACTCGTCGACGCTGCTGCCGAGCGACCTCGCCGACGCCACCGGACGTCCCGACCGGTTCCTGGCGCTGCACTTCGCGAACCGCGTGTGGAGTTCCAACACCGCCGAGGTCATGGGCACCGAGCGCACCGATCCCGCGGTGTACCGGCGGGTGGTCGAGTTCGCGACCGCGATCGGCATGGTCCCGATCGAACTTCACAAGGAGAAGGCCGGGTACGTGCTGAACTCGCTGCTCGTGCCGTTCCTCAACTCGGCCGCGGCCCTCGCCGCCGGCGGTTACGCCGAGCCGGCCGACGTCGACAAGACCTGGAAGATCGCGACGGGCGCGCCGCTGGGCCCGTTCCAGATCTTCGACATCATCGGCCTCACCACGCCGTACAACATCATGGCCCACGGCGATGAGGCTGCTCAGAAGCTGGCGGTGTGGCTCAAGGAGAACTACATCGACAAGGGCAAGCTCGGCATCGCGTCGGGCGAGGGTTTCTACCGCTACTAGGCGCTCCGCGCCCGTGCGCCTTTATGGTGGTCGGAACTACCGAAAAGGCGCACGGGCGGCGCAGCCGCCTACAGCAGCTTCTTCTGTACCTTCCCCATCGCGTTGCGCGGCAGCGACTCGACGATCCGCACCTCACGCGGCCGCTTGTGCACCGACAGCTGCGACGCCACGTGGTCGATCAGCGCCTGTTCGTCGAGTCCGTCGCCGACGACGAACGCGACGATGCGCTGTCCCAGGTCGGCGTCCGGCAACCCGACGACAGCGGCCTCCTTGACGCCGGGGTGGCCGAGCAGCGCGGTCTCCACCTCGCCGGCACCGATGCGGTACCCGCCGGACTTGATGAGATCGGTGGACTCGCGTCCGACGATGCGGTGGAAGCCGCCCGCATCGATCACCGCGACGTCACCGGTCTTGAACCAGCCGTCGTCGGTCCACGACTCGGCAGTCGCCTCGGGCCGGTTCAGGTAGCCGTCGAACAGCGTCGCCCCGCGGACCTGCAGACCGCCGATGCTCTCGCCGTCGTGCGGGACGTCTTCACCACGCTCGTCGCGCAGGCGGGTCTCGACGCCCCGCACCGGCAGGCCCACCCACCCGGGGCGACGTTCCCCGTCGACGCGGGTGCTGACCGTCAGCATGGTCTCGCTCATGCCGTAGCGCTCGATCGGGGTGAGCCCGGTGAGTGCGCGCAGCCGCTCGAACACCGGCACGGGCAGCGGCGCGCTGCCGGACACCAGCAGCCGGGCACCGCTCAGTGCGCGCGCGGACTCCTCGTCCTCGGCGATCCGCGACCACACGGTCGGCACGCCGAAGAACAACGTGCCGCCGGCGCGGGCGGCCTCCGCGTACGCCTGCGGCGTCGGCTTGACGGTGTGGACCAGGCGGCTACCCACCCGCAGCGGGCCGAGCACCCCGAGGATCAGCCCGTGCACGTGGAAGAGCGGAAGGCCGTGCACCAGAACGTCCTTCGACGTCCAGTCCCACGCCTCCGCGAGCGCGTCGATGCCCGCGGCGATCGCGCCGCGGCTCAGCAGCACGCCCTTCGGCGGACCCGTCGTGCCCGACGTGTACAGCACGAACGCGGTCGACGACGGGTGCGGTTCGGGATGGCCGTGCCAGTCGCGGGCGTGCACGCGCACCGGCACCACCGGCAGCGCGGATCCCTCCGGGGCCCGCCCGAGCCACGCCTGCGCGCCGGAGTCGGACAGGATGTGGTCGAGTTCGGCCGGACCCGAATCCGGCGGGACGGGAACGACCGTGACCCCGGCGAGGAGACACCCGACGACGGCGATCACCGTCGCCGGGGTCGGCTCGGCCAGCACCGCGACCACCCGGGCGCCGGCGATGCGCTTGGCCAGCGCCCCGGCGGCACCGAGGATGTCCGTGCGCGAGAGCGCGGTGTCGCCGATCCGGACGGCGTCGGGCATGTCGTCGCCGCGCGCGACGGCGAGAGGATTGAGCGAACTGAGCAGCACGACGCCCACTGTCTCACATCGCGTGTCAGCGCCTGGTGAGCGTCGAGCGCAGGAAGAACCTCAGGTTCGAGGGCCGCTCCGCGAGACGGCGCATGAAGTACCCGTACCACTGCACGCCGTACGGCACGTAGACCCGGACGCGTCGGCCGGCGTCGACCAGCCGGGCCTGCTCGAGGTCCCGGATCCCGAACAGCATCTGGTGTTCGAAATCGCCTGATCCCCTGCCGGTTTCCGTGAGCAGTCCGTCCACCGAGTCGATGAGCGACGGGTCGTGGGTCGCGACCATCGGGTAGCCGTCGCCCTGCATGAGGATGCGCAGACACCGCGCGTACGACGCGTCCACGTCGGCCCGCGACCGGAACGCCACCGACTCGGGTTCGCGATAGGCGCCCTTGCACAGCCGGATCCGCGAGCCCGCGCCCGCGAGATCGCGGCAGTCACCCTCGGTCCGCCGCAGGTACGCCTGCAGCACCGTGCCCAGCCACGGGAAGTCCGTGCGCAGCTCGCGCACGATCGACAGCGTCGAATCGGTCCGGGTGTGGTCCTCGGCGTCGACCGTCACCCACACCCCGTGCTCGTGCGCGGCCGCACAGATCGTGCGGGCGTGGTCGAGGGCGATCTTGTCCCCGTCCACCGGCAACCCCTGCCCCAACGCCGACAGCTTCACCGACACCTCGAGCGGGCGCACCCCGCTCGCCCCGGCCTGCGGCAGGCGCGCGAGTTCGGCGAGCAGTTCCAGGTACGCGACCACGGTGTCCCGCGCCCGATCGACGTCGAGCGTGTCCTCGCCGAGGTAGTCGATGCTCACCGAGCGCCCCGCGACCAGCAGGGTCGACGCCGCGGCCATCGCGTCGGCGAGCGTCTCCCCCGCGACGAAGCGCCGCACGATCGACTTGGTCACCGGGGCCCGCGTCACCGCGTCCTTGACCCGGGCCGACCGCGCGGCCGCGAGGATCGCCGGCCGCAGCGGATTCGACAGGACGCTCGGCGTCATCGACCCCGCTCCGGTCCCATGTGCGGGTAGCGGTGATCGGTCGGCGGGACGAACGTCTCCTTGATCGTGCGCGCCGACACCCACCGCAGCAGGTTCAGCGGCGAGCCGGCCTTGTCGTTGGTGCCCGACGCCCGCCCGCCCCCGAACGGCTGCTGGCCCACCACGGCGCCGGTCGGCTTGTCGTTGACGTAGAAGTTGCCCGCCGTGAAACGCAGTGCGGCCGAGGCCTGTTCGACCGCGTCCCGGTCGTCCGCGACGACCGCACCGGTCAGCGCGTACGGCGAGGCGGTGTCCACCGCCGCCAGAACGTCGGCGAACGCACCCGGGGCCGAGTCGTCGTACACGTGCACCGAGAGGATCGGACCGAAGTACTCCTTCGCCAGCGCCTCGTCCCGGGGATCGTCCACGAGCAGCACGGTGGGCCGGACGAAGTACCCGACGCTGTCGTCGTACTTGCCGCCGACCGCCACCTCCACGCCGGCGGCACCCCGGGCACGCTCGATCGCCGCGACGCTCTTGTCGTAGGCGCGGCGGTCGATGAGCGCACCGCCGAAGTTCTCGAGATCGGTGACGTCGCCGTACGTGAGGGCGTCGACCTCGGCGAGGAACTGCTCCTTCATCCCGGCCCACACCGACCGCGGCACGTACGCGCGCGAGGCCGCCGAACACTTCTGCCCCTGGTATTCGAATGCGCCGCGGATCAGTGCCGTCGACAGCACCGCCGGATCGGCCGACGCGTGCGCGACCACGAAGTCCTTGCCGCCGGTCTCCCCCACCAGTCGCGGGTAGCCGTCGTAGCTCCCGATGTTCGCCCCCACCTCACGCCACAGGCGCTGGAACGTCGCCGTCGACCCGGTGAAATGGATCCCGGCCAGCCTCGGATCACGCAGCGCCACATCGGAAACCGCGAGACCGTCCCCCGTGAGCAGATTGATCACCCCCGGCGGCAGGCCCGCCGCCTCGAGCAGTCGCAGCGTCCAGTAGGCGGCCAGCGTCTGCGTCGGCGACGGCTTCCAGACCACGGTGTTCCCCATCAGCGCGGGAGCGGTCGGCAGGTTGCCGGCGATCGCGGTGAAGTTGAACGGGGTGATCGCGTAGACGAACCCCTCGAGCGGTCGGTACTCGAGCCGATTCCACACCCCCGGCGACGAGATCGGCTGCTCGGCGAGGATCTCCCGGGCGAAATGCACGTTGAACCGCCAGAAGTCCACCAGTTCGCACGGGGCGTCGATCTCCGCCTGCTGCACCGACTTGGACTGTCCCAGCATCGTCGCGGCGGCCAACTTCTCGCGCCACGGCCCGGACAGCAGATCGGCCGCGCGCAGCAGCACCGCGGCGCGTTCGTCGAACAGCAGTCGCCGCCACGCGGGGGCGGCCGCGGTCGCCGCGTCGATCGCGGCGCTCGCGTCGTCGTACGTCGCATTGGTGAATGTCGCGAGGATCGACGAATGGCGGTGCGGCTGAACTACTTCCAATTGCTCGCCGACACCGGAACGGTGACGGCCGCCGATGACGTGCGGGATCTCGAGCACCTCGGCGGAATGCTCCGCGAGAGCCTTCCGCAGACGGTCCCGCTCCGGACTGCCCGGCGCGTAGGAGTGGACCGGTTCGTTGTGCGGCGCCGGTACCTGTGTGACGGCATCCATGCTGCCCTCCTCAGCCTGAGCCCGAGAGACTGCGACCAAGCTCAGGCTACGCCCGACACCGCCTCCCGCGCCCCGCAACAAGTGCGCCGAGCGCCGGGACCCGCGCCCCGCTCCCGCGACAAGTGCGCAAAACGCGAGAACCCGGGCCCCGCGTGCGCGACAAGTGCGCAAAACGCGAGAACCCGGGTTCCCCGATGGGTCAGGACAGGCGGGCGGCCGCCGCTTCGATGCGCTCGTCCGACGCGGTGAGCGCGATCCGGACGTGCTTCCGGCCGCGCGGGCCGTAGAAGTCGCCCGGTGCGACCAGGATGCCGCGCTCGGCGAACCAGTCGACCGTGTCCCGGCAGTCCTCGCCGCGGGTGGCCCACAGATACAGGCCGGCCTCCGAGTCGTCGACCGTGAAGCCCGCGCCGCGGACCGCCGCCAACAGGATCTCGCGGCGCCGGCGGTACCGCTCGCGCTGCTCCTTCTCCTGGCCGTCGTCGGTCAGCGCGGCGGCCATCGCGGCCTGGATCGGGGTCGGCATCATCATGCCCGCGTGCTTGCGGACCTCGAGCAGTTCCGCGATCAGCGCGGGATCACCGGCGAGGAACCCGGCCCGGTAGCTCGCCAGATTCGACGTCTTGGACAGCGAATGGATCGCCAGCAGACCGGTGTGGTCGCCGCCGCACACGCGCGGATCCAGGATCGACACCGCCTCGGCCTCCCAGGTCAGACCCAGGTAGCACTCGTCGGACGCGACGATCGCGCCGCGCTCACGAGCGAACTCGACCACCTTGCGCAGGTGCTCGACCCCGAGCACCTTGCCGGTGGGGTTGGACGGCGAATTGACGAAGATCAGCGCCGGCTTCTCCGGACCCAACTGCGCGGTGCCGTCGGCGCGCAGCACCCGGGCACCGGCGAGCAGCGCACCCACCTCGTACGTCGGGTACGCCACCTCCGGAATGACCACGAGGTCGTCCGCGCCGAGACCGAGCATGCTCGGCAGCCACGCGATGACCTCCTTGGTGCCGATCACGGGCAGGATCGCCGCGGGATCGATCCCGGTCATGCCGTAGCGCCGCGCCAGCGACGCCACCGTCGCCTCACGCAGTTCGTCGGTGCCGTGCGTCGTCGGATAGCCGGGCACCGCCGCGACCGACGACAACGCCTCCTGGATGACCGGAGCCACCGGATCGACGGGTGTCCCGACGGACAGGTTGACGATCCCGCCGGGATGCGAGTTCGCCTTCTCCTTCGCGGACGCGAGGGAGTCCCACGGGAAATCGGGCAGGGTCTTGGCTACAGAGATGCGCGGCAACTGATCTTCCTCGAACCGTTCCTACTTGTTGTTCGACCGGTCGTCGACTAGTCCTCGCTCATGGGTGGCAGCGCCTTGATCATCGGCGGGTCGTAGTCGACCTTCCCGAGCTTCGCGGCACCACCCGGCGAACCGAGGTCGTCGAAGAAGTCGACGTTCGCGCTGACGTAGCCGGTCCACTGGTCCGGCACGTCGTCCTCGTAGAAGATGGCCTCGACGGGGCAGACCGGCTCACACGCACCGCAGTCCACGCACTCGTCCGGATGGATGTAGAGCATGCGACCGCCCTCGTAGATGCAGTCGACCGGACACTCCTCGATACAGGCCTTGTCCATCACATCGACGCACGGTTCGGCAATCGTGTAGGTCACTGCTGCTCTCCCTGCCTTTCTGACACGGGCGCCGGGGCGCCTCGGCGAGCCGGCCGCCGGGCTCCCGCCCGACGAACATCCGGAAGGTCCAGTATGAAGCGTTGCGGCCGCGACAGTTCGGTAAGGGTGTCCTCATATCGCGGTCCGTTACGGCACCGTCAGGCCATCGGCAGGACGGTCGTGGGCTCCCGGAGGGCGTAGCTCGTCGTCCGCTCCCGGGCCGGACGACCGATCCCCTCCGCGATCGCCCGCAACTCCTCGACCGTCTTCTCCGAGCCGTGCTGCGAGCCCGCCATCCGCGAGATGGTCTCCTCCATCAGCGTGCCACCGAGATCGTTCGCGCCGCCCTGGAGCATCGCCTGCGTGCCCGCGATGCCCAGCTTCACCCAGCTGGTCTGGATGTTGTCGACGCGCCCGTGCAGCATGATCCGGGCCAGCGCGTGCGCGGCCCGGTTGTCGCGCTGCGTCGGCCCCGGACGGGACGCGCCCGCCAGGTACAGCGGCGCGCTCTGGTGCACGAACGGCAGCAGCACGAACTCGGTGAAGCCCCCGGTCCGGTCCTGGATGCCGCGGATCACCCGCAGGTGGCCCACCCAGTGCTTGGGGCTGTCGACGTGGCCGTACATCATCGTCGAACTGGATCGCAGGCCCACCTCGTGCGCGGTGGTGATGACGTCGATCCACGCCGACGTCGGCAGCTTGCCCTTCGTCAGGACCCACCGCACCTCGTCGTCGAGGATCTCGGCGGCCGTGCCCGGGATGGTGTCGAGGCCGGCCTCGCGCAGCTCGGTGAGCCAGTCGCGGATGCTCTGGCCGCCGCGGGACGCACCGTTGACGATCTCCATCGGGCTGAACGCGTGCACGTGCATCGACGGCACCCGCCGCTTGACCGCCCGCACCAGGTCCGCGTAACCGGTGACCGGCAGCTCGGGGTCGATGCCGCCCTGCATGCACACCTCGGTGGCGCCCGCGACGTGCGCCTCCCACGCCCGGTCGGCCACCTCCTCCGCGGACAGCGTGAAGGCGTCGGCGTCGCCCTTGCGCTGCGCGAACGCGCAGAACCGGCAGCCGGTGTAGCAGATGTTGGTGAAGTTGATGTTCCGGTTCACCACGTACGTGACGTTGTCGCCGACGGCCTCCCTGCGGAGCGCGTCCGCGAGCGCGACCACGGCCTCGAGACCGTCCCCGTCGGCGGTCGCGAGCGCCAGGTACTCGTCGTCGGACAGCGCGGCCGGATCCCGTTCGGCGCTGCGCAGCGCGGCCACCACGTCGGTGTCCACCCGGGCCGGGGCGGCGCGCCCCAGTTCCAGGACCTGCTCGCGGACGGTCTCCCAGTCACCGAACGCGCTGCCCAGGTCGGAGCGGGTCTCGGTGTTGCGGCCGTCTGTGTCGATCTCGGTGTTCAGGTCGACGCGGCCCGACGACACCCACTCCTCGTCCGGTTCCTGCCACGGCAGCCCCGCCGGCTTCACGTCCGCGCGGGCCATACCCGTCTCCGGGTCGGCGAGCGCCCGCACGTGCGCACCGATCCGCGGGTCGATCCACGGATGTCCGGCCAGCACGTACTGCGGTTGCGCAGCGGTCCGTTCGACGAGGGTGTACCCGGCCCGGGCGGTGACCTCGGCGAGCGTGTCCAGATTCGGCCACGGCCGTTCGGGATTCACGTGATCCGGCGTCAGCGGCGACACACCGCCCCAGTCGTCGACACCGGCACCGATCAGCGCGAGGCACTCCGCCTCCGACACCAGGTTTGGCGGCGACTGGATCCGCATGCCCGGCCCCAACAGCAGGCGCGCGACTGCGATGGTCGCGAGGAACTCCTCGAGGTTCGCATCGGGGGCGTCGCGCATCGCGGTGTCCGGCTTGGCCAGGAAGTTCTGCACGATCACTTCCTGCACGTGCCCGAAGGCCTTGTGCAGCTTACGGATCGCCATGATGGAGTCGGCCCGCTCGGCGGCCGTCTCGCCGATCCCGACGAGGATGCCGGTCGTGAACGGAACCGACAGCCGGCCCGCATCGGTGAGCGTGCGCAGGCGCACCTCGGGATCCTTGTCGGGGCTGCCGTAGTGGCACTCCCCCTTCTCGGTGAACAGCCGCTTCGAGGTGGTCTCGAGCATCATGCCCATCGACGGCGCCACCGGCTTGAGACGTGAGATCTCCTCCCAGCTCATGACACCCGGATTGAGGTGCGGCAGCAGGCCGGTCTCCTCGAGCACCCGGATCGCCATCGCCCGCACGTAGTCGAGCGTGGAGTCGTAGCCGCGCTCGTCGAGCCACTGCTTCGCCTCGGGCCAGCGCTCCTCCGGCCGGTCGCCGAGCGTGAACAGGGCCTCCTTGCAGCCCAGTTCGGCGCCCTGGCGGGCGATCTCGAGAATCTCGTCCGGCTCCAGGTACATGCCGTGCCCGGCGGCGCGCAGCTTGCCGGGCACCGTCACGAACGTGCAGTAGTGGCACTTGTCGCGGCACAGGCGGGTCAGCGGGACGAACACCTTGCGCGAGTACGACACCGTCTTCGGGCGGCCCGCCGCGACCAGGCCGGCGTCGCGCACCTTGGCCGCCGACGCGCACAGGTCCTCGAGGTCGGCGCCCCGCGCCTGCAGCAGCGTCGCGGCCTCGTCCACGTTGAGTGTCGAACCGTCCCGCGCCCGCCGCAGCACGCGCCGCATCGCACTCGCGGACGGCGCTTCGACGTTCCCGGAACGCCCCGGAACCGACGGCATCGGCAGGATCGTGGACCGATCGGTGTCATCGCTCGAGTGACTCACCCGACGATCATGCGCCACCGACCGGTGCCCCTGCCACCGCGGGTGTCCCGAGTTCCGCCTATCCGTGCGGGTAATCCTCGTCGACGGGCACGCTGCGACGCTGTTCGGCGGCGTCGGCCGGGTCGACCTCCAGCGGCGTCGGCGGGGGCGTCGATTCGTCGCGGTCGTCCTCCGACTCGGCCGGCGTCAACTGCTCGACGAGGTCGGCCTCCGGGACGTCCGCAGATCCGGCATCGTTCCCGGTGTCCTCGGCTTCGATCGGAACCATCACGACCACCTCCCGTCTCGGCAGACCCGCACGGCCTGTGCGGCCACCTCCACCATAGGACGAGACACGCCGACTCGGGCAGGATGAGATCGTGAGCCTTCCTCCCGACCCCAGCCGTGCCGCACGGACGGTGACGATGGCCGACCCGCGGTGGCGTCCGAGCACGCGGGCGCCGCGGTTGTGGGCCACGACCGCCGCCCTGGTCTGGCTGCCGGTCTTCGTCGCGCAGATCGTGTGGGCCGTCGTCGTCGGGCGCTGGACGGTGTGGCCGCACGTCACGGTCTTCGCCGTGACACTGGTCGTCGCGCTGGCCGACGTCCTCGTCGTGCCGCGGTGGCGGTATCGCGTGCATCGGTGGGAGATCAGCGACGACGCGGTCTACACGCGCACCGGATGGTTCACCCAGGAGCGCCGCATCGCGCCGATCACCCGCATCCAGACCGTCGACACCGAGCGCGGGCCGCTCGACCGCCTGTTCGGTCTCGCGACGGTCACCGTCACCACGGCGTCGTCGGCCGGTGCCGTGAAGATCCCCGCGCTCGACCTCGACGTCGCCGACCGCGCCGTCGAGCACCTCACCGACATCGCCGCGCGCCATGCCGGGGACGCCACGTGAGCGTCCCCGTCGAAGCGTCCGGGGCGGCAGCCCTCGCGGCCGAGGAGGACCAGCCGTGGCTGCGCCTCGACAAACGGATGCTCCTGGTGCATCCCGTCAACGAAGTCCTCAAGCTGCTGCCGGTCATCGCGGTGTCGTGGATCGTCGGTAGCAACAGCGGCAACCACTACTGGGGGCTGATCGCGGTCGCCGCGCTCGTCACGTACGGCGTGCTGCGCTGGTTCACCACGACCTACCGCATCGGTCCGGTGCACGTGCAACTGCGCCGCGGGGTGTTCCAGAAGAAGGTGCTCTCGGTCCCCCGCAGCCGCATCCGGTCCGTCGACGTGGAGGCCGGCGTCCTGCACCGTCTGCTCGGGCTGGCCGTGCTGCGGATCGGGACGGGACGGCAGAGCGCCCGCCACGAGGACCGGTTCGAACTCAACGCCCTCGACGCGTCGCTGGTTCCGGACATGCGCGCCGCACTGCTGGCCGGGCACCGACACCCCGCCGAGGCGGCGACCGACGCCGACTCACCCGCCGCACCCGTGGCCGTGCCCGCCCGCGAGATCGGGCACTGGTCCCCGTCCTGGGTCCGCTACGCCCCGTTCTCCGTGACCGGACTGATCGCGATCGGCGCCTTCGTCGGCGTGATCTTCCAGTACGGCCTGGCCGACCGGATCGCGCACTCGCCCGCGCTCGAGAACGGTTTCGACTCCGCGGAGCGCGCCGGGGGGCTCGCCCTGGCCCTGCTCGGCCTGGTCGCCCTGATCGTCCTGTTCGTCGCCGCATCCGTCCTCGCGTGCGTGCGCTACCTGGTCGTCTACGGGCGAATGACGGTCACCGACAACGGGCGGACCCTGCACGTGAGCCACGGCCTGTTGCGGACCAGGCAGACGACGCTCGACCGCGCCCGACT
Source organism: Prescottella agglutinans (assembly GCF_004011865.1). Lineage (GTDB taxonomy): Bacteria > Actinomycetota > Actinomycetes > Mycobacteriales > Mycobacteriaceae > Prescottella > Prescottella agglutinans. The sequence continues at coordinate 131,997 of NZ_RKLP01000002.1, forward strand.
GCGCGGGACGACGCTGAAGGAGCCGCTGCTGCTGCGCCTCGCGGGCGGCGCGGCGCTCGACGCGATCATGACCGGCGTCAGCGCCGAGCACCGCGAGTCGTCGCTGTTGCTGCCGCAGAGCCCGCGCGCCGAGACGACCCGGGTGATGGCGACCGTCCTCGGCGACGACCGGCAGGCCGACGTCCCGCTCCTCGCGCACGGGCCGGCCGCCCGTCGTCGCCGATACACCCGGGCCCTGTGGCCCGCGGCCCTCGCGGCCGTGATCGCCGCCGGGTTCGCCGTCGCCGGACGCCAGGTCCCGTGGCCCGTCTGGGCGGGTGTCGTGGTGCTGGCGCTGGCCGGGACCGGACTGGCGTGGGACCGGTACCGCGGGCTCGGCCATGCCGTGCTGCCGGGCTGGCTGATCACCCGCAGCGGGTCGCTCGATCGCCGCCGCGACAGCGTCGAGGCGGCGGGGATCATCGGCTGGACGGTGCGGCAGACGTTCTTCCAGCGCCGCGCGGGCGTCGCCACCGTGATCGCCGCGACCCCGGCGGGCACCGGCAGGTACGCGGTGCACGATCTTCCGGTCGAGCAGGCGTGGGCGCTCGTGGACGCCGTCACCCCGGGAGCGGGCGGGATCTGGCGCCGCACCACCTAACGGATCGAGCTGCCGTGCCTCGTGAGCGGCACGACGTCGATCGTCATGTAGGGGAAGAGCGGAAGGTTCCACAGGATCTCGTGGAGTTCGTCGGCGGATTCGACATCGAAGATGCTGATGTTGCTGTACTGACCGACGATTCGCCAGATGTGCGCCCACTTGCCGGCACGCTGCAGATCCTGGGAGTACGCCTTCTCCCGGGCGATCGTCTCCTCGCGGAGAGCGGGGTCGAGGTCGCGGGGAATGTCGACGTCCATGCGGACGTGGAACAGTGCCATCGTGTGAATACTCCTGACTCGGTATCGGATTCAGTCGCGCGCGACGTGTTTGACGACGTCCATGTCGAGTTCCACGCCCAGACCCGGCCCCGGCGGCAGGTGGACCTGCCCGTCCGAGTAGTCCAGCGGGGTCTGCAACAACTCCACCGCGAACAGCTGCGGACCGAACAACTCGGTGCCGTAGTCGATCCCGGGCTCGGCACACGCGAAATGCACGGACGCGGCGGTACCGATCGGCCCCTCGATGGACGTGGCCCCGTGACAACGCAACCCGGCCGCCGCCGCCACGGCGACGACCTGCTTACTCCGTTGCAGACCACCACATTTGGTGGTCTTGACAGCGATCACGTCGGCGGCGCCGAGCTTCGCGATCTCGAGCACGTCGTGCGGCGTGTGCGCCGACTCGTCCGCCATGACGGGCGCGGACACCCGGCGGGCGATCTCGGCGAGCACCTCACGCTGCTCGCCCGGGGTCGGCTGTTCGACGAGTTCCACTCCGCCGTCGACCAGTTCCGGAACCCAGCGCAGTGCGGTCAGACGGTCCCAGCGGGCGTTGACGTCGATGCTGACGCCCGCACGACCGTCCAGTGCCTGCGCGACCTTCACGACGCGAGCGGTGTCCACCGCCGGGTCGAGCGCCCCCATCTTGAGCTTGAATGCGAAGTTCAGTCTCGCGTCCATCTTCTCGGCGATCTCGTCGAGGACCTCCTCGACGGGGGCCGCGCCGAGCGCCCACCGGACGTCGACGCCGGTCCGGAAGGCGCCGCCGAGCAGCGTGTGCACACCCACCCCGAGACAGCGGGCATAGGCGTCGTGCAGCGCGACGTCGACGGCAGCCTTCGCGAACCGTGCGTTCGCCACGATCCGTTCGAGATCGATCATGATCCCGGTGATCTCGTCGACTCCGCGCCCGATGAGCGTCGGCGCGATGTGCCGATCGATGAGCACCTTCATCGTCTCGACGGATTCACCGCCCCACCACGGCCCGCCCGGCACGACGCCCTCGCCGTATCCGGTGACGCCGCCGGCCGTGGCGACCGCGACGAGCAGGATCGGCTGCGCCTCGCTCGTCGTGGTGGCGAACTTGTGCGGACGGACCAACGGTACGTCGAGGATCGTCGTCTCGATGGAGACGATCGCGAGATCGGGGTCGGACATCGGGAAACTCACCTTCGCAGAACGGATTCGACGTGGTCGGGTACTACTGGGTCGGATCGAGCGCGAAGTCGTAGGCGACCCGGTTCACGCCGTCCGCGCCCCGCACCGGATCGAGGACCAGCTCCGGCTTGACCGCGGTCGCGACGTCGGTTTCGACCCAGTCACCGCCGCGGAAGTAGAGCTGCGTGGTGATCGGCAGCCGACCGGGCGCCTTGACCATCAGGTGCAGGTGCGCGGGCCGCCACGGATGGCCGCCGTGGGATTCGATGAACCACCCGGTCGGACCGTCGTGCGGAATCTGGTACGGCGCAGGCTGAATCGTAGTGATCTCGTAGCGCCCCTCGTCGTCGCACACGATGGTGGCGCGCAGGTTCCACTCCGGGATGTTCGGCGCGAACTGCGAGTAGAAGCCGTCCTCGTCGGCGTGCCACAGTTCCACCGTGGCGCCGCCGAGACCGGTGCCGTCCAGGTCGGTGACCTGCCCGGAGAACACCAGCGGCGTGGACCGGCGGTCCTGCTCGCGCATCGGCATGGTGCACACGGCCGGGAGTTGCGGCGCGTCCGGCACGTAGTACGGGCCCTCGATGCTGCCCTTGGTGCCCGCGAGACCGTTCCGGCTGTAGTTGACGTCCTCGACCTGGTGCTCGACGAACACGTCCAGCCACAGCGGCCACTCGCCGTACTCGCCGACGTCGATCATCCACTGCTTGAGGACGCGGTACTCGTCGTAGGTGACTTCGTGCCGGTGGATGACCTCCCCCAGCGCGCTGAGCACGTCGCAGTAGATCGCGGCGGCCCGCTCGGGCGACGTGTCGCACGAGACGCGTTCGGTCTTGAACTTGTCGGTGGCGGCGTTGCCGGACGCGTGGGCCGTCGCGACGGCGGTGTCGATGTCGGTCATGGATCCTCCTCGTCGAGGGTTCGGACGATGCAGTCGAGAAGTTCGGGATCGGAAGCGGGACGACGGGCTCCCGATTGGATGTACGCTATGCGTACACATGAATCGCTATGCGTACACGCGGTGCGTGTAGATACTGTGCGTCGAGTCACAGACTTTGTCAACAGCCGGCGACGCCGCCGGAGACGAAAACCCAGCAAGGAGAGCCGATGGCCAACGACGACCGCGACTACATCCAGAGCATCGAACGCGGGTTCGCCGTGCTGCTCGCGTTCGACGAGCACGATCCCGAACCGTCGCTCGCGGAACTCGCGGCCAAGACCACGCTCTCGCGCCCCGCGGTCCGCCGCATCCTGTTGACCCTGCAGCGGCTGGGCTACGTCACCGCCAAGGGCAGCCGCTGGTCGCTCACCCCCCGGGTACTCAGCATCGGCGGGCACTACTCCGCGTCGCACAGCCTGGTCGACGCCGCCATGCCGCGACTCGTCGAACTGTCCGAGCACACCGGGGAGTCGGCATCGCTCGGCGTCCTCGACGACACCGACGTGGTGTACGCGGCGCGCGTGCCGGTGCGGCGCATCATGAGCATCAACGTGTCGGTCGGTACCCGGGTGCCCGCCTACGCCACATCGATGGGCCGGGCCCTGCTGGCGTGGGCGCCGCCCGAGACCGTCGATCGGGTGATCGAGGCGACCCGGTTCGACAAGCTGACCGCGGCGACGGTCGGCACACCCGACGATCTGCGCGCCGAACTGGCACGGGTGCGCGATCAGGGGTACGCGCTGACCGCGGCCGAACTCGAGGAGGGCCTGATCTCGCTCGCCGCACCCGTGCACGACGCCACCGGCGCCGTCGTCGCCGTGACCGCCTGCTCCACCTCGTCCGGCCGCAGCACGCCCGAGCAGTTCCGCGACGTGGCCGCGCCGCACGTCGTCGCGGCCGCCGACGCGCTCGGTGCCGACCTGGGTCACCGCGGATGATCCGAGTACGTCAGGAACGCAACGTCGCAGACGGTGCGCACCCGTACTTGCGCCGATAGGCCGCCGCGAACCGCCCGGTATGGGTGATGCCCCAGTGGAGGGCGACGTCGGTCACCGAGGTGACCGACGGGTCGCCCGCCACCAGGTCGTCGTGGATCCGTGAGAGCCGGACGTCCAGCAGGTAGTCCCGCGGGCACACACCCAGGTACTCACGGAACCCCTCCTGCAACCGGCGCACACTCACGCCCGCGGCCGCGGCCATGTCGCCGGCGGTCCATGCGAGCGACGGATCCTCGTCGATCCGATCGAGCACCCGCTTGACGATCCGAGGTCGGGGCGCCGCGGTCGGAGCGTCGGGCATCACCGCCAGCACGAATGCGCCGGTGATGGCCCCCGACAGTTGCTCTGCGACGACCGGGGTCTGCCACAGCCCCTCGCCGCCGCGCACCTGCTGGACGATCGAGTTGAGCAGACCCATCCAGTTCCGGCCGGCATCGGTCGACAGATTCACCTGATCGGGCAGTCGGCGGTCCGGACGCCCGAGGACGCGGGTGACCTCGCGGCGCAGGTAGTCGCCGTCGAACCGGACACCGACGATCTCACAGTCCGCGGTCCACCGCGTGATGGCGGCCGGGGTGTCCGGCCGGAACACCGACGCGGTCCCCACGCCCGAGATCACGACGCTGCCGGCACTCTCGGATTCGATCCGACCCGACAGCGGAATATTGACCGCATACCCGCCGGGATGCTCCGTGTCGACGGAAACCTCTGCACCCCAACCGATCCGAGCCAGGCGCAACGGCCCGATCGTGGTCGCCCGCAGGTTCAGGCGCGGCTCCGAACCCGCCGACAGGGGCGAGAGGTCGTGCGGGAAGTACGCATCGGAGACCACGTTCTCCGCCGTGCCCCAATCACCCGGATCGGCGGTCCCGTTCATCGCCATGCCCTCGCACCTTCCCGCCCCGTCCAATTCGGGACTTCGGCCCCAGTGTGATCGGGAACACGTCCTCTGGCAACAACGGGCGGTCGAACCGACCGCGCATTCCGGATAGCGGCGCCGCTCAGCGGATCGCCGACCCGGATCCGATCGACCTATGGTCTCGGTCACAGCAAACGACCACCAGCAAGGAGCCCGACATGGATTCGCGTCGACTGCGAAACATATTCGGACAGTTCGCAAGTGGGGTCACCGTCATCACCTGCGCCAAGGAGGACGGCACGCCGCACGGTGCCACGGTGACGGCCTTCACCGCGGTCTCGCTCGAGCCGCGATTGTGCCAGGTGACCCTGACCCGCACGTCCAAGGCCTGCTCATTCCTGTCCGGCGCACCGTTCGCCGTCAACATCCTCGCCGCGGACCAGACCGACGTCGCGCTCCACTTCGCCGGTCGCCCGCAGTCACCCGAACCGGTGTGGGACCAGGGGCCCACCGCGCCCGTCCTGGCCGGCAGCGCCGCCACCCTGTCGTGCGTCCCCTGGCGCGAGTACGACGGCGGCGACCACGTGATCTTCATCGGCGAGATCGTCGACGCTCAGTGCCGCGAGACCGATCCACTGCTGTTCTACCGCAGCACGTTTCACGATCTCGGCGCCCCGAGCGGGAGCGCCGCTTGGAACGGATCGATGGACGATCCGCACCGAGGCTGGTTCGACGCCTCCGCCACGTTCACGCCCATGCACCTGTCCGGTGCGACCAACTGACCCATCCCCCCGACGCAGGAGACACGATGACCACCACCGAACCCCGCCCCACCGTCGAAGAAGTCGACCGTTCCCGGGTGAACGTCGCCGCGGACTGCGAGGCGAACCGGACCGCGAACTTCGCCTCCCGCCCGATGACCGGCGACGAGTACATCGAGTCCATCAAGGACGGGCGGGAGATCTACCTGCACGGCGAGAAGGTGAAGGAATTCTGGAACCATCCGGCGTTCCGCAACCCCATCCGGATGACAGCGCGCCTGTACGACGCACTGCACACCGGCGAGCACGTCGACACCCTCACCTGCCCCACCGACACCGGCAACGGTGGCGTGACGATGCCGTTCTTCCGCACCCCCCACTCGGCCGACGACCTGCTGAAGGAGCGGGACGCGATCGCCACCTGGGCGCGCATGACGTACGGCTGGATGGGCCGCTCACCCGACTACAAGGCCTCGTTCCTCGGCACCCTCGCCGCCAACAGCGAGTTGTACTCGCCGTTCCAGGACAACGCCAAGCGCTGGTACCGGGAGTCGCAGGAGAAGGTCCTGTACTGGAACCACGCGATCATCAACCCGCCGGTGGATCGGCAGCTCCCGCCCGATCAGGTCGGGGACGTGTTCATGAAGGTCGAGAAGGAGACCGACGCCGGCCTGATCGTGTCCGGCGCGAAGGTCGTGGCGACCGGATCGGCGATCACCAACTACAACTTCATCGCGCACTACGGCCTGCCCATCAAGAAGAAGGAGTACGCGCTGATCTGCACGGTGCCGATGGACGCACCGGGCATCAAGCTCATCTCCCGCGCCTCGTACTCGCAGAACGCCGCGGTCGTCGGGTCGCCGTTCGACTACCCGCTCTCGAGCCGGATGGACGAGAACGACGCCATCTTCATCTTCGACAAGGTGCTGGTGCCGTGGGAGAACGTCTTCATGTACGGCGACGTCGAGAAGATCAACGCGTTCTTCCCGCAGTCCGGCTTCCTGCCGCGGTTCACCTTCCAGGGCTGCACCCGCCTCGCGGTCAAGCTCGACTTCATCGCCGGGCTGCTGATGAAGGCCCTCGACTGCACCGGCGCCGGCGGCTTCCGCGGCGTGCAGACGCGGGTCGGCGAGGTGATCGGCTGGCGCAACCTGTTCTGGTCCCTGAGCGAATCCATGGCGCGTGATCCGGAGCCCTGGGTCGGTGACACCGTCATCCCGAAGCTCGAGTACGGCCTCACCTACCGGATGTTCATGATCCAGGGCTACCCGCGGATCAAGGAGATCATCGAGCAGGACGTCGCGTCCGGGCTCATCTATCTCCCCTCGAGCGCGGCCGACTTCAAGAATCCCGACGTGCGCCCCTACCTCGACAAGTACGTGCGCGGCAGCGACGGGATCACCGCCGTCGAGCGCGTGAAGGTCATGAAGGCGCTGTGGGATTCGATCGGCTCCGAGTTCGGTGGCCGCCACGAACTCTACGAACGCAACTACTCCGGCAACCACGAGAACGTGAAGGCCGAACTGCTGTTCGCGGCGGAGAATCGCGGCGGCGTCTCGGCGATGAAGGGTCTCGCCGAGCAGTTCATGAGCGAGTACGACCTCGACGGTTGGACCGTTCCGGACCTGATCGGGAACGACGACGTGACCGCGTTCTACAACAAGTAGCGTCGCCGGGCCGTGCGCGGGTGGGGCACCCACCCGCGCACGGTTCTAGCCCTGAGCCTTCGCGACCAACGACTCGAGACGCACGCGGAACAGGTACAGGCCCGCCGGCAGCAGTGCCGCGACGAACAGCAGCAGGGTCCGCCAGTCCTCGAAGACCAGCAGGTCGCCGCCCGGCCCGCCGATCATGCACACCCCGAACCCGAACAGCCAGCCGAACAGCGGCAACGCGGCGCCCAGCGCCCGATCCGTGAACTTGCGGGCCCCCAGCACCAGCAGCAGGTTCACCACCGCGGCCACCAGGATCGACAGCGGGAACGGCGTCGTGCCGATGTACGCGGGCAGGAACAGCACCGACAGGACCGCACACAGGAACCCGTCGAACGTGAGCAGCGCCAGAGTCGTGCGGGACTCGGCAGTGGTCGGGATGTCGGCGGCGAGGCTCGGGGCGGTCATGCGTCGATCGTCCCCCGCGCCCGCACGCGCGACGACAGTGGGGTCGCCATCACGGCACCGGCGGATAGCCGAGCATCGTCAACAATTCGCTCTGATGATCCGCGAACGAGTACAGCGAGCCGTAGTACAGATCGCGGTAGAACTGCGACATCGGCCGCAGGCTGTCCACGAACGCGACGATCGCATTCTGCACGTCCCAGTTGTACATGCGTCGGCCCTCCCGCTCGACATCCCGAGACGCCGACGATCGGACCCCCACGACGCGTGGCGTAGGTCACAGCATACTGGGGCCGGTCAGGAAATCCCGCCGAAGAGACCACGCTCGCGCCCACGGTCGTCGACCGGGCCGGCCTGGCCCCGGACCAGCACGAAGTGCTCCTCGGCGAGGAGCGGCTGGACGACGTCGTTCGACAGGGCGAACTCCGTGGCCGACGGCGCCACCGTCACCTGCGTCTCGTGGGCGCGCAGCGCGGCGAGCTTGGCGTCCATCACGCCCGAGACGTCCACCGCGGCGGTCACCGAGGCGTCCGGCACGCTCGGCAGCTCGTCCGGTTCCGGCAGCCGCCACCCCGCGGGGACGTCGTCGATCGCCGCGACACCCGCCTCGAGCGCACCGCGCTCGGTCACGGTCCAGTAGAACTTCGCGACCTCCCACGGCGCACCCGCGCCCGGGAACGCGTCGGTGCCGGCCGCCTCGACCGCCGCCGTCGTGAACCGGTGCACCTGAACGTGATCCGGGTGTCCGTACCCCCCGACCGGGTCGTACGTCACGACGACGTCGGGGCGCAGTTCGCGGATCACCGCCACCAGGGCGCCCACCGCCTCGTCCGGGTCGGCGTTGACGAACGCGCGGGGATTGCGCGCCGACGGCGTCCCTGCCATGCCGGAATCGCGCCAGCGGCCGGCACCGCCGAGGAACCGGGGCGCCGCCGCACCCAGGGCCCGCAGCGCCCGGGTCAGCTCGAGGATCCGGTAGCCGCCCAACTGGTCGGCGAGGCCGGCGACCAGACCGGCCCACCGGTCTCCGATCACCTCACCCTCCTCGCCGAGAGTGCAGGTGAGCACCGTGACCTCGGCGCCGTCCGCCGCACACCGGGCGATGGTGCCGCCGGTGGTCAGCGTCTCGTCGTCGGGATGCGCGTGCACGAACAGGATCCGTCGACCGCTCAGCACGGCTGGTTCACCTCTACTCACTTCGACGTCCGGGTCCACTGGGCGGCATCCGCGAAGATCCCGACCTGCACCGGACCGGTCAATGCGACACCCTCCACCCCGGGTCCCGCCGCGACGACGGTGTTGTCCTGCAGCACCGGCAGATTCACCGCCAGATCCCACAGCCGCGGCTCGGCGTCCGCGATCACCCGGGCCGTGTCGGCCCGACCGCGCAGCGCCTCGTCGATCATCGGCTGCAGCGTCGGATCGCACAGCCCCGACAGGTTGCTCGGGGCACGTCGCGTAGGCGCGGCGTCGGGGGCCGACGACGGGTCGGACGACGGCTCGGGGGTCGCGACCGGCAGCGTCGACGGCAGGCACCCGAAGCGGGACGCGAGCGCTGTCGCCGGATCCGAGCCGGCACGCTCCCAGCCGACCAGCGCGTCGACCTGCCCGGACGCGAGCGCGTCACCGTAGAGATCCTCGGCGCGCACCGCCCGGACCGACGCCGCGATCCCGGCGCCGCGCCACTGATCCGCCACCGTGTTCGCGACGGCGATCGCGGTGTCGTCGTTCTCCGGAGCGCCGATCACCATCGTCAACTGCTCGTCACCGCGCATCATCCGGCCCCGCGTCAGGGTCTCCGGGTCGACGTTCTCGGTGGCGTTCGGAACGAGCTGGTAGCCGGCGGCGGCCAGCAGCCCGGACGCCTGCTCGCGGGTCGGCTGCGGCGGGGCCGTCGGCGCGTATCCCGGATCGGACGGGGCGAGCACCTGTGCCCGCGCCGGTGCCGCCGACGATTCGCTACCCGCGCCCACGGTGGCGAGCAGCTGCGGGTCGAGAAGCCCGAGCAGACCCTTGCGGACCTGCACGTCGGCCAGCTCGGGGACGCGACCGTTGAGGGTCATCGACAGCACACGCGGCTGCAGCTCGGTGCCCGTGCGCACGTCGGGGATCACCGACAGCTGTGCGAGCGTCGCGGCGCTGCCGTGGACGCGCGCGACCTGCGCGTCGCCCGACCGCATGGAGTCGGCCAGCTGAGCGGGCGACCCGCCGCGGCGCATCAGGATCTGGTCGGGCTTGGCCGGGGTGTCCCAGAACCGGTCGTTGCGCTCGAGCAGGATCTCGTCCCGGCCGCGATCGACCGACTTGATGTGGAACAGTCCGCCCGACACCGGGATGTTGTCGGCGAGGCCTCGCGCGAACCCGCCCGGCGAGTCCTTCACCAGGTGCGACGGCAGCAGATCGGTGAACAGTTCACGCCACGCCGGATACGGCGCGGACAGCTTGACGGTGACGGTCTTGCCGCCGCCGGACGATTCGACGTCCTCGATCAACCCGTATCCCGCCGGGTCGACGACCCCGGGCTGGCTGATCATCTGCTGCCACAGGTACCGGAAGTCCTCGGCGGCGATCGGGGCACCGTCCGACCACTGTGCCTCGTTGCGCAACTGGTAGGTGATCGACGACGGCGCCTCGGGCGCTGGCGGGTTGACCGTCGCCGACACCAGCACCGACGGATCGAGCACCCAGTCGGTGACGCCCGGCCGCGCCGGGTCGAGCACCGGACGGAACGGGCTGGGCAGCACCAGGGCACTCACCGCGGAGTTCACGGGCGACTGATCGGCGAGCAGGTGCGGGTTGAACCCGACACCCACGTCGTCGATCGCGACGGAGACGGTGTTCTTGGTGGGCACCGCCGTCGTGGGCTTGGGGCTGTCCGTGCTCTCGACGGGCGGCGGCGGGTTGGCGGTGCAGGCGGCGGCGGTCAACACCACCCCGACCGCGACGGCGCCGACGACGCGTCGGCCCATCACCCCCGCGCTCCAGTGCAGCGCCACTACCGGTCCTCCCCTCCGCGAGCGGCATTCACCGCCGTGCGCGTTGCGCGAGGGTTCAGCCTCGCACAACGCGCACGTAAAGCGTCACGCACTTACAGTGCGGCCTTGTCACGCGACTTCGCGCGCGAACGCTCGCGGGCGCGGTCGGTCTGCGACAGGTGCAGCTTGCGCACGCGGACGACCTCGGGAGTGACCTCGACGCACTCGTCGGCGGCACAGAACTCCATCGCGGCCTCGAGCGTCAGCTCGATCGGCTTGGCAAGGGTCTCCGTGGCGTCGGCGGTCGCCGACCGCATGTTGGTGAGCTTCTTCTCCTTGGTGACGTTGATGTCGAGGTCCTCGGCGCGCGGGTTGATGCCCACGACCATGCCCTCGTAGGTGTCCGAGCCCGGCTCCACGAAGAACGTGCCGCGGTCGGCGAGCTGGATCATCGCGAACGGGGTCACCGAGCCGGTGCGGTCGGAGACCAGCGAGCCGGTGTGGCGGGCGCGGATCTCGCCGGCCCACGGGGCGTAGCCGTGCGAGACGGCGTTGGCGATACCGGTGCCGCGGGTCTCGGTGAGGAAGTCGGTGCGGAAACCGATCAGGCCACGCGACGGGACGATGAACTCCATCCGCACCCAGCCGGTGCCGTGGTTCGTCATCTGGACCATCTTGCCCTTGCGGTTGGCCAGCAGCTGGGTGATCGCGCCGAGGTGCTCCTCGGGGGTGTCGATCGTCAGCTCCTCGAAGGGCTCGTGCAGCTTGCCGTCGACCTGCTTGGTGACCACCTGCGGCTTGCCGACCGTGAGCTCGAAGCCCTCACGACGCATCTGCTCGACGAGGATGGCCAGCGCCAGCTCGCCACGGCCCTGCACCTCCCACGCGTCCGGGCGACCGATGTCGAGCACGCGCAGCGACACGTTACCGATCAGCTCGGAGTCCAGGCGGGTCTTGACCATGCGAGCGGTCAGCTTGTGGCCCTTGACGCGGCCCACGAGCGGCGACGTGTTGGTGCCGATGACCACGGAGATCGCGGGCTCGTCGACGGTGATCGTCGGCAATGCGACCGGGTTCTCGATGTCCGCGAGGGTGTCACCGATCATGATCTCGGGGATACCGGCGACGGCGACGATGTCACCGGCGACGGCGACCTCGCCGGGCTCACGGTTGACGCCGACGGTCTTCAGCAGCTCGGTGATCTTGACGTTCTTGACGCCGTCGGCGTGCATCCACGCGACGTTCTGGCCCTTGCGCAGCTCGCCGTTGTGGATGCGGACCAGCGCGAGGCGACCGAGGAAGTCGGAGGCGTCGAGGTTGGTGACGTGCGCCTGCAGCGGCGCGGCGGAATCACCCTTGGGGGCCGGCACGTGCTCCATGAGGACGTCGAACAGGACGTCGAGGTTCTCGGTGTCGGGCGCCTGGCCGTCCTCGGGACGGTTCATCGACGCCTTGCCCTCGCGGCCCGACGCGTACAGGACCGGCAGGTCGAGCAGCGCCTCGGCGGCCGCGGCGGCCTCGTCGTCGAGGTCGGACGCCAGGTCCAGGAGCAGGTCCTGCGCCTCGGTGACGACCTCCTCGATGCGGGCGTCGGGACGGTCCGTCTTGTTGACGACGATGATGACCGGCAGCGACGCGGCGAGCGCCTTGCGCAGCACGAAACGGGTCTGCGGCAGCGGACCCTCGGACGCGTCGACGAGCAGGACGACGCCGTCGACCATCGACAGACCGCGCTCGACCTCGCCACCGAAGTCGGCGTGACCCGGGGTGTCGATCACGTTGATGACGGTGACGGTGCCGTCCTGGTTGTGACGGTGAACAGCGGTGTTCTTCGCGAGGATGGTGATGCCCTTCTCGCGTTCGAGGTCACCGGAGTCCATGACGCGGTCGACCAGCTCGGCGCGCTCGGCGAAGGCGCCGGACTGGCGCAGCATGGCGTCGACGAGGGTGGTCTTGCCATGGTCGACGTGCGCGACGATGGCGACGTTACGGAAGTTGGTGGTGCTCACGCGGGGCGTTCTCCTGGCTGCTGACGGGGCCACACGAAGGTGCTGTCGTACGGCTTCTGGCTGCCGCTACGCGCATGCGTGATTCCCATTCGCGACCCCCAGGGCACCGAACGCCGATCGGGAGTCTCCGACATTTGCGCCGATGCAGGGATTGCGGCCAGCGAATACCCTACCCGCCCGCGCCGCAACTTCTCGCATCGCGGGCCGAGATCACAGCCCCTGACCTGCGGATAGTGATCTGCGCCACTACCCCGTCAGGCGTCCTGCACGAACCACCCGGACGGCCCGAGCCGACAGTCCTTCCGGGGCGCGTAGTGGTCGAAGTACACCCGCGCCGTCAGCTCCCGGCGGCTCGAGACGCCGGCCTTGTCGAAGACGGTCTTGAGATGGTCCTGCACGGTGTACGGCGACAGGTGCAGGCCCTTCGCGATCTCCGCCGTGGTGGCCCCCCGCAGGACACCGTCGACGACGTCGCGCTCGCGGGGCGTCAGGCCGAACGCCGCAACCACGAGCGGCACCACCTCGGGTGCACCGGCACGTTCGATGGTGACGACGATCTGCGACGGGCAGCCGTCGCGGCCGGCGAGCGGCGCACCGTGCACGGCCAGCCACTCGCCGGTCCGGGACCGGACCCGCATGCGCGGCACGGTCCCCGTCCGTCCGGCAATGAGCGCGCGCGTCGCGGACACCGTCGCGAGTACCGACTGCGGCAGCTCACCCCACATGCTGCCGCCCAGTTCGTCGACCCGTACCTGCGCGGCCAGAGTGGCCTGGGACAGGGCGTTGTCGTGATCGAACGTGAGGACCGCCGGACCGGACTCCGTGTCCGCGATCTCGTGGCCCGGCAGCGCGTCGGCGATGAGTCCCGCCCGAATGCCCAGCGCCAACTGGCCGGACAGCCCACCGAGGAAGTCCGCCTCGGCCGGGCTGAACCCACTCGCGCCGGCGCGGCGATAGATCGCCAGCGCACCCCAGACGGCGCCACCGGTCCGGAGCATCACGCGCATCTCGTGCCCCAACCCGAACGTCGGCTCGAACAGTTCCCGGAACCGGGAACTTCGCCTCGGGTCACCGCCTGTCTCCTCGTGCAGGACGCTCACGTCGACGCTGCGCCGCGCAAGATCCGCGAAGAGGCTGACGTCGTCCTCGATGTACTCGTGGCGAGCGAACTCCGCTTCGCACGGCTCGGGCAGCCCGGCCTTGACGGACCCGGTGACCAGCGTCGTCGTCGGATCGATGGTCCCGAAGCACGCCGAGTCGAACGGCACCGCCTTGGTCAATACCTCCAGTGCCTGCTCACCGAACTCCGTCCACGGCAACCCCGCGCGGGCCAGTGAGCTCACCCGATCCCGGGCAGATCCTGCCTGGTAGGTAGTCATTCCAGAAGTGTGACCGACCGGTCGGAACTTGTGAACCCCCAGAAGTCTGGGGTCCGAAGAACCCGGCGCCGAGGGATACCGGCCACCGCTGCACCCGGGCGACGCTTCCGGCCATGACATCCACACCGATCCACCCCGACACCGCCCGCCGCACCGTCCGGCTCGACGACGCAACCTGGAACGGTCTCGCCGCCGACCTCGACGGCCGGCTCGACCTGCCCGACACCGCCGACTGGCCCACCGTCGCGCAGGCCTGGAACCTGAGCATCGTCCAGCGCCCGGCCGCGGTGGTGACCGCCGCGAACACCGCCGATGTCGTCAAGGCGGTGCGTTTCGCGGCCGCCCACCGCATCCGGGTGTCCGCGCAGCCGAGCGGCCACGGCGCGACCCGGGCCCTCGACGACACGATCCTGGTCCGGACCACGGCGCTCGACGACATCTGGATCGACACCGCCGCACGAACGGCCCGCGTCGGGGCGGGCGTCAAGTGGGGTGCGCTGCAGGCGGCGCTGGACGGCACCGGGCTGACCGGGCTCGTCGGCTCCAACCCGGACGTCTCCGTCGTCGGCTTCTGCCTGGGCGGTGGCCTGTCGTGGCTCACGCGCCCCTACGGGCCGGGCTCGGGATCGCTGTCGGCGGTCGAACTCGTCGACGCGCAGGGCGTGCACCGCTGGGTGAGCGACGACGAGTCGCCCGAGCTGATGTGGGCGCTGCGCGGTGGCGGCGGCGAGTTCGGCATCGTCACCGCCGTCGAGATCGACCTGTTCCCGGCGCCCGAGATCACCGGCGGACGGCTCGCCTTCCCCGCGGCCGAGGCACGATCGGTGCTGCGTGCGGTCGCCGCGCTGACCGCGGCCGCGCCGGCGGAGCTGACGGTGTGGGCGTCGATCATGCACTTCCCGCCGATCCCGGACCTGCCCGAGGAGATCCGGGGACAGTCGTTCTGCTTCGTCGACGCGTTGCTGCTCGGTCCGGCCGATGCCCTCGCGGCGCACCTGGCCCCGATCCGCGCGGCCGGCGCCGTCCTGCGCGACACGGTCCGGCCGCTGCAGCCGAGCGAACTCGGCGGCGTGTGCGAGGAGCCCGTCGACCCGTCCCCCGGCGTCCACTCGTCGATGATGCTCGAGGCACTCGACGACGCCGTCGTCGACCTCGTGTTGGATCGCGCGGGAACGCCCGGCGCGACGCCGCTGACGCAGGTCCAGTTCCGGCACCTGGGCGGCCCCGCCCGAACGGGCCGGACCGGCGCCGTGGATCTGCGTCGAGACGGCGCGGAGTTCGCGGTGATGACGTTGACGCTCGCTCCCGTCCCCGAACTGCTCGACGCCGGCGCCGCAGCCATGGCGGACCTGTTCGACGAGCTCTCCCCCTGGTCCGCCGGTCCGACCGTCCCGACGATGCTCGGTCCCGGCGAGTCGCCCGAGCGCGCGTACGACGAGCGGACCCTGGCGGCGCTGCGCCGGCTCAAGCAGGCCGTCGACCCGGCGTACGTGGTGCGCGGCAACTACCCGCTGCACGGACGCTGACGAACGTCCGACCGACTGGTGGCCCGGCATCGATGCCGGGCCACCTGGGCGTCGGCGCCGAATGAGGGTACGCTAACTCCGTGCGGCAGCGATCCGGGCGCCGCACTCGGGAGGAAGGCCGGTCGCGCACATGGGCAAGGGAAAGGTGAAGGCCAGCAAGGTCTCTGGCCTCAAGCCCAAGAAGAAGTGCTGCCGGAAGAAGACGCGTTGCCTCAAGTGCCCGGTCGTGATCATGCGCATGAAGAAGCTCGAGAACGAGGGCGCCACCAAGAAGGAACTCAAGAAGGGCCTCAAGAAGGCGCGTGCGGCCTGAGGTCTGCCGTCACTCGGCGAGCAGCGCCACGAGTTGCGGCAGCCAGCCGCGGTCGTTGTCGACGAGGTCGATCTCGAGCAGTTCCCGTGCGTCGACCCAGCACAGCGCCGAGTGGTCCAGCGCGCGGGGCGTTCCGCTGACGAGTTCGGCACGGTACGCACGCAGCACCAGTCCGTCGCGCAGCGGCACGTCGGCCCCGATGCGCTCGCCCGCGATCGCCTCGACGCCCAGTTCCTCGCGCAGTTCGCGGCGAACCGCGTCGGCCGGCGACTCGTCGGGCTCGACCTTGCCGCCGGGCAGTTCCCAAAGACCGGCCAATTCCACCGGCCGGGTGCGCTGGGCGAGCAGCAGTCGCCCGTCCCGGATCACCGCGGCCGCGACGACCTCGCGCTCCCGGATCATTGCGGTCCCTTCGCCGTCGCACCATCATGAGGTATGGCCGAGTTGCTGTCCGACACCGAGATCGACACCGCACTCACGGATCTTCCGCACTGGAGCCGCGACGGCGCCGCACTGACACGGACCGTCAAGTCGGCGACGTTCCCGGACGCGATCGCCCTGGTCGACCGGGTCGCGGAGGTCGCCGAGTCGATGAACCACCACCCCGACATCGACATCCGCTGGCGCAAGGTCACGTACTCGCTCTCGACGCACTCCCTGGGCGGGATCACGAAATTCGATCTGGAGCTGGCTCGACGGATCGACGAACTGGCTGCGTCGGAGTAGCCGCGTACCGGCGGCCCGCGTACCCGACCCACAGGAAGACGACGAGCGCGCCGGTCACGTTGACCGTCCCGGCCCACGCGAGCGCGCCGGCGCGGGAGATGGACTCACCCTCGAACTGCTCGAGGACCCACGGCACGCCGATCACCGTGACGGCGAGCCAGCACGCCGCGACCACGCGGGTGCCGACGAGCTGCCGGTACGGGCCGTAGAACAGCCAGATCAGCATCGGCAGCACCCACACCCAGTGGTGGACCCACGAGATCGGCGAGACCAGCAGCCCGAACAGCTGCACCAGCACGAGCGTGCCCAGCCGGTCGTCGCGGGCGAGCGCGCTCCACGCGAACAGGGCGAGCGCGGCCGAGACCACGACCCCCGCGATCCACACGGGGCCGGAGCCCACGTCGTGGCCCGCGAGACGGCTCAGCGCCCCACGCAGCGACTGGTTCCACGCGGACCCGACGGGGCCGATCCGATCGGCGTCGCCGAACTTGGAGGAGAAGTAGTCGCGCGCCTGGGAGCTGATCACGAGGTAGCTCACGCCGACGGTTGCCGCGAAGGCCACGGCCGAGAACACCGCTGCGCGCCACCGACGTTGTGCCAGGAGGTACAGCCCCGTGACCGCGGGTGTGAGCTTGATGCCGGCCAGGATCCCGACGATCCCGCCGGACACCCACCAGCGGGTGCTGCGGACCGCGAGCATCGCGCCGAGCACCAGGAACACGTTGACCTGGCCGTAGTCGAGGGTCGTGCGGACCGGTTCGGTCCACACCCCGACGGCGGTCCACAGCATCGCGACGTACTGCCAGTGGCGGTCGCGGGCGGTCTCGCCGAGCAGTAACTCCAGGCTGATCCGGATCACCCAGAACAGCGCCAGGACGGTACCCAGCTGCCAGCAGAGGCCCACCAGCCCGAACGGCAGGTAGTGCAGCGGCAGGAACACCAGCGCCGCGAACGGCGGGTAGGTGAACGGAAGCGGGAACTCGGGTGTCTCCTCCGAGTAGGTGAATCCGTAGAGATCGCCGCGGAGCAGCGCCGCCGAACCGTCGACGTAGACGTGGAGGTCGACGAAGTTGGTGCCGTTCGGCGTGAGAACGGTCCACAGCAGCCTCGCCAACACCGACACGGCGAGCGCGAGCGGCGCCCAACGGACGAGCCCGCGATACACCGCGAGGGCACGCGATCCCCGCTCGGCGCGTGGAAGCTGAGTCACTGGTCGGTGCTCTCCCTGATCTCTGTGCTGACTGGAGGCACCCAGTGTGGCGCGGCGGCGGGAAGGACCAGGTGTCGCGTCAGCCTAACCCGATGGGAACGGCGTCCGAAAATACCTTGCTCATCCGTAACAGTTGCATCAAGGATCACTTTTTCCCCATATGCCACGCGATATTGTCACCAGGCAATGGCAGTCACGTCACAGCTTGCATAGACTTCTCCGCGACGCAGGTCACGAATGGGTCGTACGGACAAGTCTGTACACATCGGGGGTCGGTCCCTAGAGTGACCCGCGACCGGGACGGACCGCAGCTTCCGACCCGGTAGGCCGACGCTGCACCGCCGGCGTCTGTAACGACAAGGATGGGGAAACCGTGATTCGTAACCGAGGAATGCGACGAGCGATCACCGCGTGTGCAGTTGCGGCCGCCGCAGCGCTCGCTGTCCCGGCCAATGCGGCCGCGCAGCCGACGCCTCCCGGGCTCCCCGAGGGTGTCTCGATCGACGCGCTGGCGTCCCTCGCCCCGGCCATCCTCGGCGCGGCCGCGGCCCCGGCGGAGCTCCACGACGTCGACGCCAAAGCCGATCTGCTGGCCCAGGCGCGCGCCCTGCTCGAGGGGGCGAACCTGCCGCCGGAGCTCAAGTCCACGCTCGAGCGCGTCATCACCTTCCTCGACGGCAGCGGCGGCGGCGGACCGGAGATCCCGCAGGACGGCCCCGTCATCGCGCAGTTCCTCTACCCGACCGTCGGCAAGGGCTGCATCGCGCCGTCGAGCGATTCCGTCGGCACCGCACTCGCGGTTCCCGGCCCGGCTCACCTGCCCCCGCCGGGACCGGCCGCCGGCCAAGCCGGTTTCGTCTTCACCGCGCTCGGCACCGCGAAGGCGGCCCCGAACCAGGGCATGACGGTCACCTGGATCAACGTCGACAACGGTCGTCGCGAGACGCAGAACCTCACCACCGAGGCGCGGATCAACCCGGACGGTCCGGCCACGCTGTCGGCGATCGCGAACACCGGCCCCGGCCGCGTCCTCGCGGTCATCTCGGGCGATCTGACCACCGAACCCGAGGGTGCTGCACCGATCACGTGCAACTTCCTGCCGACGGTCGGAATGTTCACGGTCGCGTAACTCCCCCCGCTCGCACACCGCCCTGCCTCGACCGGCCCGCCCGGTCCAGGCAGGGCGTTCGTGTTCGTGCGGAGGCCGCCGGTAGGCCGTCACCCCTTCCGCTTTCACGGTCCGGTCGTTCGTGGTAGACCGAGGAATGGCCGACTACAAGCAGTCCATTCGTTCCCGGAATTCGCGGCGGTCCATCCTGTCGATTCGCTCGGAGGGGTCGATCCTGTCCATCGGCAGCGTCGGGTCCATCCTCTCGATCGGCAGCGTCGGATCGATCCTGTCCATCGGGTCGATCGGCTCGGCCGGATCGGCCCTGTCGTCGCTGTCGTTCGCGAGCGTCGGATCGGCACTGTCGGGGCTGTCGCGGTGGTCGCTGCTGTCGTGGCGCGCGGTCGGCCACTCCCCCGAGGAGCGGCCCCTGCTCGTGGTCGTGCCCGACGAACCCGACCTCGTCGAGTCACCGACCCGGCACGTGCAGTCCTAGTTCTCGTTCTCGTTCGGACGCCGGTCCTCGGACGGCCGCGGCCAGGGCTGACCCTCGAGTTGCTCGACGTCGCTGTTGAACCGGGTGAGGATGTCCCGCAGGTAGTGCACGTCCCGATCGGACCAGCCGTCGAGGACGCTGCCGATCCCGCGGAGGTTGAGGTCCCGGTCCTCACGTAATCGGTCGAGGCCCTTCGCCGTCGGCCGGATCTTGCGCGCCATCCCACCCGCTGGATCGGCGAGACGCTCGACGAGGCCGTTGCGCAGCAGCGCGCCCACCTGCCGGTTGATCGTCGAGATGTCCAAGCGGAATGCCTCCGACAATTCCTTGAGGCTCAGCGGCGGCTCCAGTTCGAGCCGGGCCAGGATCAGATACGCCGACCGATCGAGCTGCTGGCCACCGCGTTGACACGCGAGCGCGTGGTACCGCGACAGCAGAGTCAGTTCGTATTCGATCTCGCTCAACACCCGGTCCGCGTCGGACACGTGTTCTCCCCTTCTCGACTGTCGCCAGAATTGTCCGCTTTGTGCATCGTGCACACGCTGTGTACCGTACACACTCTTGTGACTTCGGTCTTCTAGCCATTTTTTCGAGGAGAACCCCTTGACCTCATCCGTCGCGTCTGCGTCGACGGCCTCTGCAGACTCCCGATCCGGCGGCAACGGGATCGTCGCGATCCTGGGATTCTGCGGCATCGTCGTCTCCCTGATGCAGACCCTCGTGGTGCCGATCATTCCGCAGCTGCCACACCTGATCTCCGCCTCGCCCGCCGACGCCTCGTGGGCCGTCACCGCGACGCTGCTCGCGGCCGCCGTCGTCACGCCGATCAGCGGCCGCCTCGGCGACATGTACGGAAAGAAGCGCATCCTCGTCGCGAGCCTGCTGCTCGTGGTCCTGGGATCGGTGGTCTGCGCCTTCGCGAACTCCCTGATCCCGCTGATCGTCGGACGCGCGCTCCAGGGCGCCTCCGTGGGCGTCATCCCCCTCGGCATCAGCATCCTGCGCGACGAACTGCCGCCGCGGAAGGTGGCCGGCGCGATGGCCATCGTCAGCGCGACGCTCGGTGTGGGCGGCGCGGTCGGCCTGCCGGTTGCGGCAGCGATCGCGCAGGTCGCGGACTGGCATGTGCTCTTCTGGGTCTCCGCGGGACTGGGCCTGCTGTGCATGGCGCTCGCGATCTTCATGATCCCGGAGTCACCGGTCCGCACGCCGGGACGCTTCGACTTCGTCGGCGCGGTCGGGCTCAGCGCGGCCCTGATCCTGTTCCTGCTGCCGATCACGAAGGGCGGCACGTGGGGCTGGGGCGATCCCCTCACCCTGGGCCTGCTCGCCGCGTCGGCCGCGGTGTTCGTCGTGTGGGGCTTCATCCAGTTGCGGACCGCGCGCCCGCTGGTGGACCTGCGGGTGTCCGCGCGACCGAACGTGCTGTTCACGAATCTGGCGTCGATCGCCATCGGATTCAGCATGTACGGGAACTCGCTCACGCTCCCCCAGTTGCTCATGGCCCCGGAGTCGACCGGCTACGGCCTGGGATTGTCGATGATCACGGCCGGTATCGCACTGGCACCCGGCGGCCTCGTGATGATGGCGCTGTCGCCGGTCTCCGCGAAGATCTCCGCGTGGCGCGGGCCGCGGTTCACCCTCATGGTGGGCTCGGTCGTGGTCGGTCTGGGCTACCTGTTCGTCTTCTTCCTGTCCTCGTCGGTGTGGATGATCGTGGTCGGCGGCATGATCATCGGCGCGGGAGTGGGCCTGAGCTACTCCTCGATGCCCGCACTCATCATCGGCGCCGTCCCGGTGTCCGAGACCGCGGCGGCCAACGGCCTGAACTCGCTGATGCGCTCGATCGGTACGTCCAGCGCGGCAGCGGTGATCAGCGTTGTGCTGGCCAGCATGACGGTCACCCTCGGCACGGCCACGATCCCCTCGTTCGACGCGTTCCGCGCCACGTTCGTCATCGCCATCGTGGCGGCGGTCGTCGCACTCGCCTTCGCGTCCCTGATCCCCAAGGCGAAGCGGCCCGCGGCCGCCGGCGGCCAGCACGCCTGACGGAGACGCCGGCGCACGGCGCCACACGACGCGGAAGGCCCGCACCGACGATTCGGTGCGGGCCTTCCGCGTCGTACAGGCGTTACGGGTTCGGAGTCGGGGCCTGACCGCCGCCGGACGATCCGCCGGACGAACCCACCCACAGGTTTGCGGCCATCGCATACAGCAGGTTGATGAGGAAATCCACGAGACCCTCCACGTAGTAGCAGCATTCGGACCGTCCACGGTATCCGAACCGGTCCGTCGGTCGGACCCGCACCGGGCATATCGCGGGTCTGCGCGACTCCGTTTCACCACCCACCGGTGCGGTAGCGTTGAAAACGCATCGTGTAGTCACTCCAGACGGGAGTCACGACCATGAGCAAAGAGAAGTGGTGGGTGCTGGCGGGGCCCGACAGTGGGTGGTCCCTCGAGCAGCGACCCAACGGCGACCACGTGGTCGTCAACCGGTCCACATCGGAGGAGCATGTACTGGCCGGATACCAGTGGATGCACGTCAAGCACGACGACGCCGAAACCGGTACTCCTGCACATGCGCTCAAGGTGCTCGGCGAGGGCCCGCCGCCGTTCGGTAAGTGGACGGAACTTCACGGAACCTGACGATTCATCCCATTCCGGGCAAAAAACTGAAACACGTTCCAGCCGTGCGTTAGGTTGCAGGAGAGCCCGCCCACGTGGCGAGCGACCGCAACCGAGCAGGAGGAGCGCAGCGATGGCGTGGACCCGCGACGAACTCGAGGCCGCATTCGCGAACTACCAGAAGACCGTGGTCGAGGCGACGCAGACCAGAGACTGGAACATCTTTGCCGACCAGTTCACCGAGGACGCGACCTACCTGGAGCATGCGTTCGGGAGCTTCGCCGGTCGGGAGGAGATCCGCCGCTGGGTGACGCGCACCATGACTGCGTTCCCCGGCAACAGGATGCCCGAGTTCCCGGTCTCGTGGTATGTGATCGATGAGGAGCGCGGCTGGGTGATCTGCGAGGTGCAGAATCCGATGGAGGATCCGGGTGACGGCACCGAGCACGGCGCCGCGAACATCACGATCCTGCACTACGCGGGCGACAACCTGTGGTCCCACGAAGAGGACGCCTACAACCCGATGAACTTCCTGGCGATGGCGAAGAAGTGGTGCCGGCACGCCGAGAAGTCGGGGAACCTGCCCGACGACGCCCGGGCCTGGCTCGACAAGATGGCCAACGTCCCGGGCTGACCGCGATGCGCAGACGAAACGGGCGCCCTCCGAAGGGAGGGCGCCCGTTTCGTCTGCGCGGAGGCGGATGTCAGTAGCTCGTCCAGAGCACCGCGATGAGCGCGTTGACGATTCCCAGGATGCCCACGATGTGCGCGAAGTTGGGGTTGCCCTCGCCGCGCTTCTGGCGCGCCCGGCCGATCTCGGCGACGGCGACGATGACCAGCGTGATCAGCAGCTTCACGCCGATCTTGGACATGTTGTAGTCCTTGCCGAGCGAGTCGACCGCCTCGCCCAGGCCGACGATCACGACACCGGACAGCAACTGCACGCGGGCGCCCCAGACCATCACCTCGCTGATCCGGGGAGCCTTCAGGACCGAGAGGTAACCGCCGACGATCGCGGCCATGCCCAGCAGGTGCACGGCGACGAGGATGTTGTAGAGGACAGACATACCGTTACCTTAGCTTTACGTTTGTGGTGGACCTGCGCGCCGACCGGAAATTCAATCCTTGGTTGGATGTTTCGTCAGGCTACGACAGGAAGAAGGGCTTGCGCATCGACCACTGCCCGTAGTCGGGCTTGAGGATCGAGTTGACGTCGACCCCGATTCCGTCGATCTTGCGCTTGTCGATCTCGAACTGGTGCAGGTGTGCCGCGGGATGCACGTAGCCGGCCGGGGTGCCCCAGTTGTGCTGCCAGAACCAGGAACCGACGCCCGCCCGCAGGCAGCGGTCGATCGTCGGAGAGTTCGCGTAGACACCCACGCTCCAGTGGCCGAGCACGCTCTCCCAGCCGCGCAGGTACGGCGCGATGAGGTTGTCGAACTCCCACGCGGACGGGTTGTCGTCGATGGAGGCGTAGATGGGGCTGTCCTCCGGCCCGCCGGCGGCCAGGTGCAGTTCGCGACCGCGCCGCGCATGCCGGACACCGGCGTCGTAACCGCCGCGCCAGTCCGACGTCGCGCCCTTGCCGAACTGGTAGCACGAGACGATCTGCAGCCCGACGGCCGCCATCGCGGCGGCCTCGCCGAACTGCATCGGCTTGCCGAGCATCCACTCCGCGCCCGGGCGCCGGTCGGACACGTACCGGACGGCGCCGACGTGCCCGGCGAGCCGGATGCCCAGCGGCGACGGGACGCCCGCGGCGTAATCGACCAGCGTCGCGGGTCCGGCGTTCGCCATCGCGGGAGCCGCCACGGCGGCCAACCCGGCGGCCGCGGTGCCGGCCGCGGCGAACTTGAACAGTTGTCGTCTGGAGACCTGCACTGGCAAAACCTCGCATCACCGGCGGATTCCGGCATCGCTTCGACTGGGCGCCCACGACCGATCGGTCTCGGACCGTGTGGATTCGAGGGCTATTTCACCACAGTCACTCTGGTTCCGTCAGTCACATGAGTGACTTCGGGTTCAGTCGGATTCGAGTCCCGCGAAGAAGTCGGTCTGCAGCGTCACGTCCTCGACGACGCGGGTCGTCGTGCGCACACCGAGTGCGTGTTCCTTGAGGAGTTCGCACAGGCGGTCGCCGTCGATGAGGTCGACGGGCGGGGCGCCGTCGCGGCGCGATTCGGCCCGCGCCTCGCTCGTGAACGTGCCGGTCGTGATCAGCAGGCCCTTCTCGCCACGTCCGGCCATCGCACCGCGCAGATCCCGCACGGCCCCCGCCCCGACGCTCCCGCTGACCCGCTTGCACTGGAACGCGACCGGGAAGCTGAGCAGCGAGATCTGACACATGCCGATGCCGTCGATCCCGCCGTCCGACCCCCGACCGGTGATCGTGGCGGTCGAGAATCCGGCCTCGCGCAGCAACCGTTGGGTGAGTCGCTCGAAACCGGTGGACGACATTCGCAGGATCGCCTCGAGCAGCGCGGCCTTCCACTCGACGGAGTCCCCCGATTCGCCGTACGATGCGTCGGATTCGGCGGCGGTATTGGCCGCCGAGAGCGGAAGAACCTGCGGGCCAGGAGTGTTGGCCTTGCGGCTCAGACGTTGGCGACGCTTGTCGGCCGTGAACGTTGCCAGCAGCGGACGGATGTCGTCCTCGGTCACTGCGCGTCCGCGCTTGGTCACGCTCCACACCGCACGGCGACTGTTGGCGAGCAGGCCCATTCCCTTGAGATACGTACGCGCCCAAGCCAATCGGTACTCGACCTCGGTACCCGGACCGTCACCGTGCAGGATGCCCTGCAATTCGGGCGACCAACCTTCCCGCTCGACGACCGCGCCGTCGAGTTCGTTGTTGGACGCCGAGCCACCGAGAGCGATCAGCGCCTGGAGCGTGGGCCACAGCAGTTCGGTGTACGGCGGAAGCTGGGCGATCAGATTCACCTGACCGGCGACGTCCCCACGCCGTGGCTCCTGCACCTGCACACCCGCTCCCATCGCACCGTCGGTCGGCGGCCGGTTCGACACCGGATCGGCCAGCCGACCTGGATGTTATCGGGAAACGGGTCCGGCCCCGAATCCGGTGGCCCCGCCGGAGCGGCGGAGCCACCGGGGCGGGTCAGGCCCGGGCGGCCGCGTCGCGTCCGGCCACACGCCCGAACGCGAGGGCGTCGCCGACGTGGAATCCGCCGTCCTTGGCCCAGCTGTAGGTCGAGCTGACCTCGCCGGCGGCGTACAGACCGTCGATCACGGAACCGCGGGCGTCGAGCACCCGGGATCGCCCGTCGCGGCGCGGGCCGCCGTTGCTCCAGCCGAGCAGCGGGGTGACCTCGAGGACGTAGAACGGCGCCTGGGCCACCGCACCCAGCTTCTCCGGGTCGCGGCCGAAGTGGTCGTCGCGACCGGCCGCGCAGGCGTCGTTGTACTGCTCGACGGTGCGCTCGAGGGTGGCCGGATCGGCCCCGATGATCGCCGCGAGTTCGGCGATCGAGTCGGCGCGCCTGATCCAGCCCTTCTCGATCTCGTCGCTGTTGTCGACGCTCCAGCGGGTCCCGCGCATCAGTAGGTTCCACCCGACCGGCAGGACGTCGGGTGTGGGGCTCAGCGGACCGGCCGTGCGCATCTGCTCGTCGAAGATCAGATGGAAGGGGCGGAGCGGGAACAGCTCGTACGACCCACTGCGGAGGACGTGGCCGTGGTTGGGGTCGGCGGCCTCGTCCATGAAACGACGCCCGTCGCCGCCCACCCACAGGTAGTTGTGGGCGTTCCACAGCGCCAGGTAGTGACCGCAGTCGTCGTCGCCGCGCACTCCGGTGATCGTCATCATGTTGCCCATGTGCCACAGGTCGGCGCCCACCGCCTGCGCCATGCGGTGCCCGTCGCCGGTCGAGGCGGGCGAACCCCACAACACGTGGTCCTCGACGCGGAGGTAGTCGCGCACCATCCGGCTGTCAGCCTGGAAGCCGCCAGTGGCCAGCACGACGCCGCCGCGCGCGCCGATCCGGCGCCGACCGTCCGGCCCTTCGACCTCGACGCCCACCACGGTGCCGGCGTCGGTGATCAACTCGACCGCCGGTGTCCCGAAACGGGTCTCGATGCCGCGCTCGGCGAGTGCCCGGCACAGGAAGTCGTAGAGCAGGGCGTGGCCCATGCGTCCCGAGATGGTGTCCATCCCGGCGTAGCAGTCACTGCCCTCGAACTCCAGATACTCGGGCTCCGTGTGGTATTCGGCGCTCATGGCGACGTCGGCACCGAGTTCCTTCAGCCACCGCGAGTTCTCCGCGGTCTCGGTCGCCCACGCCTCGACGACGTCGTCAGCCACCGGAAACGCCCCGTTGAGCGACCGCAGGAAGACCTGCGCACGCTCGGGGTCGCGATTGACCCACCAGCCGCCACCGCTGACACGGGTGTTGCCGCCGGCCGTGGCCTCGTCGCACTTCTCGACGACCAACACATCCACACCGGCCTGGTGCGCACCGAGCGCGGCGGCCGCGCCGGCCGCCCCCGACCCGATCACCACCACGTCGAATTCCTCGTCGAAGCCCGCAACGCCCACGTTCGCCCCTCTCGATTGATATGACATGGATCGCCATCGTCACCCGATGTGATCCACGACATCCTTCAATCGGGGCGAGGTCGGGCGCGCGGCGCTTCCCACCCAACGGAACACTTCCGCGTCAGTTGTCGACGAGCACCTGGATAGCGGCGCCGTAGCGCTCGACGATGTCGTCGATCGGGGCGTCGCGCAGCCACGGGCTCTCCATGACGTACAACGCGGCCATCAGCCCGGACAACTGCGCCGCGAGCAGGTGCGCGCGCAACTCCGCGTCGTCTCCACGCAGGCGCGGGGCGAGGGGCGCGACGATCATCTGGTCGATCGCCTCCTGAAGATGCTCGCGCACGACGGGACGATCGGACGCCCGCACAAGCGCCGCGTAGACGGCCGTCGCCTTGTCCGCCTGCCGGCGACGCGTCCTGCGGGCGACGAAATCCACCAGCGCCCTTCCCAATCCGTCCAACGGACCCTCCACGACCTCGACGAAGGCGTTGGACATGGTCATGGTCCGGACGAACAACTTCTCCTTGGACCCGAAGTAGCGGATGACCAGCGCCGGGTCCACCCCGGCGTGCCGCGCGATGTCCCGCACCCCGGTCGCGGCGAATCCCTGCTCGGCGAACAGTTCGGCAGCGGCCTCCTGCACCGCTTCGCGGTTGTGCGCGCTCCCGGCACGCGAGTGGGGTTCAGGTGTCTCGACGGTCATCGATCGTCCTTCGTTCGCAGTGGTTGCCGCCAACCTTGCCGCACAGCCTACGTCAACAATGTTGACAAGCGGGTGTCAACACTGTTGACTAACGTCTCGTCAACAGTGTTGACATTTCGACGATTCAGAAAGGGCGATGCGGATGCCCAACACCACCGATCAGCGACAGCAGGAGTGGACCCAGGCCATCGAGGCCGATACGGAGGCGGTCGCTCCCGCGCTCCATCTCGATCACGGACCGGCACCGCAGCCGGCCGGTCCCGGTCGCCCGCCGTGGCGCATGATCGTGGAGTCGATGGTGTTTCCGCTGTTCTTCGCGGTGATGTTCGCCCTCTGCTACGTCAGCGCCTTCCACAACCCGGCGCCCCGCGGCGTCGAGGTCGTCCTGGTCGGGCCGGAGTCCGCCGCGACCACCCTGGTCGAGCGGCTCGCACCGACCGTCGGCGACAAGTTCGATCTGAGCACCGCCACCGATGCCGCGGGCGCACTCGATCGCCTGCAGAACCGCGAGATCGCGGGTGTCATCGAACTGGGCTCGACGATGAACGTGCACATCGCGTCCGCCGAGGGCACGATGCGGGTGCAGGCGGTGGAGGGCCTCGCCGGGCCGCTCGCCGCAGCCCAGGGCGTCGAGATGAACACCGTCGACCATGCGCCGCTGGCCGCGGACGACCCGACCGGCACCGGCCTCTTCTACCTCGTGATGGTGAGCACGATCGTCGGGTACCTCACGATCACCGTGCTCTCCCAGGTGGCGCCGCGACTGAAGCTGCGCCAGCAAGTCGGCGTCCTCGGTGTGATGTCCGTGATCGGTGTCGTTGCGGCCTATCTCGTTTCGGCGATCTTCGTCGGCTTCTACGGCGCCTCGTTCGCGACGAGCCTGGCGTTGCTCGCGGTGGTGATTGCCTACACGATCGTCGTGGGGCTGGTCAGCATCCTGGTGAACCGAGTGTTCGGCAAGGCCGCGATCATGGTGGTGATGATCCTCATGATCTTCGTGAACTTCCCCAGTGCGGGCGGCGCGTTCCCGGCCGACTTCCTGCCGGGGTTCTGGTCGGGGCTGAGCCACTTCTGGATCGGCGCCGGCGCGGTCGACGCGACCCGCTCGATCGTCTACTTCGGCGGCACGGGCGTGGGCCACGGCCTGCTGGTGATCGCGGGATGGTTGGTGGTCACGGCTGCGCTGCTGGGGCTCACCCAGCTCCGCAAGCCCTCGGCCGCAGAGGCTCCGAAGCACCTGGCCGGCTGACGAATCTCGTTGGGCGGCAGATCCACCCGCACACGCAGCGCCGCCCGGGACGAGATGTCCCGGGCGGCGCTGGTCTGCGTCAGCTCAGCGAGCCGTGCACCGTCTCCCCGGCGAACACCGTGGCCCTCACCTCGATGTCGGCGAGTACCTCCGGATCGACGGTGAGCGGATTCGCCGACAGCACAACCATGTCCGCGTGCAGGCCCGGCTTCAGCGACCCGATCGCGTCGTCGCTGAACAGGTGCCACGCGGCGTCGACGGTCTGGGCACGCAGCGCCGCCTCGACGGGGATGCGCTCGTCGGGCGCGAGCACCCGCCCGCTGCGCGAACGACGGTTGACCGCGTCGGCGATGTTGCGCAGCGGATTGGTGGGGGTCACCGGTCCGTCGTTGTGGAACGAGATGCGGTGGCCCGCGGCGAGCGCCGAACCCGCCGCGGCCCAGTGCCCGCCGTGATCGGATCCGAAGAGGTCGCCGACTAGGACGTCGCCCCAGTAGTAGAGATGGTCGACGAACAGGCTGCAGGTGACCCCGAGGTCGGCGGCACGGCGGAACTGGTCGGGCCGCATCGCGCCGACATGCTCGAGCCGCAACCGGTGGTCCGGGCGCGGATCGGCGGCCAGCATCTTCTCCCACGCATCGAGCACCATCGTGATCGCCTCGTCGCCGTGTGCGTGACACGCGATCTGCCAACCCCGCTCGTAGTACGGGGTGCTGATGTCGAGGATCTGTTCGCCCGTGTAGTTCGCGTGGCCGTGGCTGCACGCCATGCCCAGCGCCCGGGTCACCGGCGTGTCGAGGTAGGGGAAGCTGAGCGCGATGTTTCCGATCCAGGGCGATCCGTCCGACCAGATCTTGATGCCCACCTGCCGGACCAGGTCGTCGCCGGCCCCCGGGTCGACGTCGGACGCCCGCTGCGGGCCCGACATCTCGTACAGGCGCAGTCGCGTGGTGAGCGCCCCCGCGTCGGCCGCCGCGGCCAGCGGTGCGCGCATCTTCGGGTCGAAGGCCATCTCGCTCACCGTGGTGACGCCGACGGCGTTCATCCGGGCGCATTCGGCGGCGATCAGTTCGCCGAATCGCCCCGCCGCCGCGAGCAGCGGGCCGGCGATCGCGATGACTGCCGCCGACTCGTACGCGGCGCCGTCGAGGTCGCCGGACTCGTCACGACCGAAGCGGGCACCCTCCGGGTCGGGGGTGTCGCGGGTGACGCCGGCGGCCGCGGCCGCGTGCGCGTTGAAGTAGGCCGCATGACCCGAGTTGTGCAGGATGATCAACGGCTTGTCGGGCGACAACTCGTTCATCCACTTCATCGTCGGATCGGCGAGTCCCTTCTGTAGCAGGGGATCCCACCCGTTGAGCACGGCGCCCTCGGAACCCGCGTCGGCGACCGCCCTCTCGATCGCGGCGAGGACACCGTCGACGTCGGGGATCGTGACGGGGCGGATGTCGACGACCGGATCGCCCAGCAGAACCGCCTCGTTCATCGGGTGGCCGTGCGCCTCGACGAACCCGGGCATGATGCAGGCCGCGCCGACGTCGTGGACGACCGTCGCCGGACCGATGAGCGGCGCGACGTCCGCGTCCGAGCCCACCGCCACGATGCGCCCGTCTTCCACGGCCACGGCGGTCGCGCGAGGGTTGGCCTCGTCCATGGTCAGCACGTCCCCGAACAACACCAGGTCAGCCATTGACCCTCCCTGTTCCGCCCCGGCCGCCTGAGGGCCGGCTCCTCGCACGAAACAGGCTACAGACCGACCGTTCACTCCGCGCGCCCGCAAGACCACGACGACACGATCGTGTCGGCTTCGGGTAGGAAGGACGAAGGCACCCGAGCAACCGTGGACCCGGAAGGAAGGCACCATGGAGAAGTCGAAGTGGGCGGACATGAGCCCGGCCAAGCGTGCATCGATCATCGCCCTGGCCTCGGTTCAGCTGAGCCTGGCCGTCAGTGCGTGGGCAGACCTCGCGACGCGGCGTCGCGACCAGGTGAACGGCAGCAAGGGGAAGTGGGCCGCGATCATCGCGGTGAACTTCATCGGCCCGCTGTCCTACTTCCGTTGGGGCCGAAAGAAGTCCGCCTGACTCGGACCGAAAACGGTCGGGTGTCAGTTCACGCCGTCGCCCGACCGGTTCGGTGTCCCGACAAGGTCTGCGAACACGACGGTGTTGTCGCGGTAGCTGCGCGCTTGGGTGTCGAACTCCCCTCCACAGGTGATCAGCCTCAGCCCGGGGTGGTCGATGTCGCCGTAGACCCTCGCGGTCGGGAAGGCATCTTTCGCATAGCGTTCCACGCTCGCCACACGGAACACCGCGGTGACACCGTCGGCCCGGTCTGCGCGGATCTCGTCCCCCGGCGCCAGTTCGTGCAGTCGGAAGAAGACTCCGGGCTCGCCGTCCCAATCGACGTGTCCGGCGATGATCGCAGGTCCGAGTTCACCTGGAGTCGGTGAACCGGAATACCATCCGGCCGGGAACCCGCCCGGCGGCACCTCCAGCGCCCCGTTCGGCTCGAGTCCGAGATTCATCAGGTCGGAATCGACTCCGATGGCCGGAATCGCAAGTCGGACCGGTCGCGCAGCCGCGACCGACGCAGACTCGGTGCCCGTGTCGACAGCCGGCCCGGGCGCCGCTTGTACGACGGGCGGCGGTGGCGGTCCGCCGGTTTCGTTTGCGGTGCAACCGCTCAACGCCAGAACGAACACCGTGCACGCGGCCAGCACCGTCGACAGGCCGTTACCGAACGATCGTCGGCCACGGCCTGTCGAAGTGTTGCTCATGGGAACGCTCCGCTCCTAGGACTCGCGACGATTTCGATTTCGTCCGGCGACCGCCGCCCCACCAGCGGCAGCAGCCGCGAGCAGGAACGCCGTCCCGAGAAGCATGCCACGGTTCGAGGAGCCGTCGGTGAGATTCTTACCCGCCGGCCTCGACACCCCCGACCGGCACCGCGGAGATCTGACCGCCGGTGCGGGCGACACTCGTCGCGGCGGTCTACGTGGCGCTGTCACCGGCCTGGCTGCCGAGCACCGCGCTGCCGAGGTCACCGGTCTGGCTGCCGAGCGCCGCGCTGCCGAGATCGACATGGGCCCCGCCGCCACCGGTGCTGCCGGCCAAGCTACCTAGGGCGGTCGCGGTGCCGGTCATGAGGTCCCCGAGGCTGCCGAGGCCGCCCTCACTGCCCGCCGCGAGACTGCCGGCCACGAGGTCCCCGAGGCCGCCGAGGCCGCCCTCACTGCCCGCCGCGAGGCTGCCGAACGGAAGCGCGAGGCTACCGACGGCCAACTCGCCGAGGCTCCCCAGATCCAGACCCGCGTCACCCGCGCTACCCGCACCGAGGGCGACGGCGGCACTACCCGCGTTCACGATGTCACCGGCACTGCCCGGATCGGCGCTGCCCGAGGCGAGCCCGACGCTTCCGAGCGCCAGTTCCGACAGGCTCCCGAGGTCGAGACCACCGAGATCGATTTCTGCGCTGCCACTTTCGGCACTGCCACTTTCGGCGCTACCGCTTCCGATCTCGCCGATGCTGCCCGTATCGACCTGGCCGGCGCTGCCCGCGAGCCCGCCGAGCAAGTCGAGTCCCAGTTCCAGGCTGCCCAAGCTGCCGGAGCTGCCGGTGTCGGCACCGCTGCCCGTCCCTCCGGCGCTGCCGCCACCCACATTCCCGACGCTGCCGAGCGCGAAATCTGCAGCGGCCTCCTCGATGCTTCCGGCGTTCAGCCCGTCGCCGGCGAGGCTGCCGGCGACGATGTTTCCGAGGCTGTCGAGGGCGACCTGCGCGAGGTACGCCAGGTCGAGGTTGCCCGCGCTGCCCACGTTGATGCCGGGTCCCACCGCGCTTCCGAGACCGACCTCGCCGTTACCTCCGATAACGCTACCCGAGAGACCTCCGTCGCCGTTACCTCCGATAGTGCTCCCGAGACCCGAGGGCCCGCCTTCGGCACCACCGTTCACACTGCTCCCGATTCCATCCCCCTGAGCCGACGCAGCGTGACCGATGGCGGGAGTGGCAATCGCCAGGGAAACCACCGCTGTGGCGGCAACCATGATGCGACTCTGCATCTTTCGTGTTCGTAACTTCCCTGACCCGTGGGTAGACATCGTTCTTGGACCTCCTCGATCGGCGTTTCCAGATACAAAGACAGGCAACCCAGTCGCATGAGAACAGAAATGACGAAAAACGCCCCCGAAAACCCGTCAGCCCCCACTGAAACGGATAGCAAATCCCCCGGCCACATGCGTACAAGCGCGATCAAGATAGCACCTCGGATCGATAACGATCATCGATCCCGCGATTTCCGCGAAATCCGTTCGTATAATTGACCGCTCCGACCGCGCAGACCGGGATGACCTGCGTATTTCTTTCCACAACGAACGTTCTGACGACGCGACCCCCACCCGGTGCCCGCCCCGCGGGCGGTGCAGCGCGTCAGCGGATGCGATTCACAGTCGGTTTCGTTTTGCGGTGCAACCGCTCAACGCCAGAACGAACACCGTGCACGCGATCAGTGCCGTCGACAGGCCGTTGCGGAACGATCGTCGGCAACGACCTGTCGACGTGTGGCTCATCGGAACGCTCCGATCCTAGGACTCGCGACGATTTCGATTTCGTCCGGTGACCACCGCCCCACCAGCGGCAGCAGCCGCGAGCAGGAACGCCGTCCCGAGAAGCATGCCACGGTTCGAGGATTCGTCGGCGAGATTCTTACCGCCGGCCTCGACACCCCCGACCGGCACCGCGGAGATCTGACCGCCGGTGCGGGCGACACTCGTCGCGGCGGTGTGGACCGGAGCACTGATGTTGTGCGCAGCAACGGCATCGACCGCGACGGGAAGACCGACGTTCGCGGCGCCGTGCACGCCGCCACCGGCCTGGCTACCAAGCGCCGCGCCCCCGGCGATCGCGCTGCCGAGTGCGGCACTACCGAGCACCGCGCTGCCGAGATCGACACCGGTCTCGCCACCACCGGCACTGCCGCTGGCCCCCGAGCTACCGGGGACGGTCGCGCTGCCGGAACTTCCCGCCCCGGCGTCGCCGATGCTGCCGGTGTCGGTTCCGCCGGCGCTGCCCGCGTCACCGGTGCTGCCCAGCGCGGCAGCACTTCCCAGCACCGGAAGCGCCAGGCTGCCGAACGGAAGCGCCAGGCTACCCAGCGCCACCTCGCCCAGGCTGCCCAGATCCCCCGCGCTGCCCGTATCCCCGGCGCTACCGGTGTCCCCAGCACTACCGCTCATCAGGTCACCGAGACTGCCCGTGTCCCCGGCACTACCGCTCGTCAGGTCACCGAGACTGCCGGCGTCCACGCCGCCCGCGCTGCCCAGGCCCAGGCTGCCGAGCGCCAGGTCGGTCAGGCTGCCCAGATCCAGATCGGCGCTGCCGGCGGAACCGGCGCCCAGGTCGCCGTTGCCGCTGCTGCCAGCACCGAGATCCGCGAGGCTGCCCAGGTCGACTCCCGCGCTACCCGTGTCGACGCCACCGGCGCTGCCCGCGTCACCGGTGCTGCCCAGCGCGGCAGCACTTCCCAGCACCGGAAGCGCCAGGCTGCCGAACGGAAGCGCCAGGCTACCCAGCGCCACCTCGCCCAGGCTGCCCAGATCCCCCGCGCTGCCCGTATCCCCGGCGCTACCGGTGTCCCCAGCACTACCGCTCATCAGGTCACCGAGACTGCCCGTGTCCCCGGCACTACCGCTCGTCAGGTCACCGAGACTGCCGAACGGGAGCGCGAGGCTACCGACGGCCAACTCACCCAGGCTCCCCAGATCCAGACCCGCGTCACCGGTGCTGCCCGCGCCCAGATCGCCGCTGCCGGTACTGCCCGATCCGAGGTCCGCCAGACTTCCGAGGTCGATGGCGGCACTACCCGCGTTCACCATGTCGCCGACGCTGCCCGTATCGCCGGTGCTGCCAAGGGCGGCAGCGCTTCCCGGCGCCGGAAGCACGAGGCTGCCGAAGGGCAGCGCGAGACTGCCCAGCGCCGCCTCCCCCAGGCTGCCCAGATCCACACCCGCACCACCGGCGCTGCCGGTGTCCCCCGAGCTACCCGCCACGAGGTCGGTCAGACTCCCCGCCCCCAGGTCGGCAAGACTGCCGAGATCGATCCCGGCGCTACTGCTGTCACTACCGGTGCCGCTGCCCGAGTCGAGGCTTCCGGAGCCGAGCCCGAGACTCCCGAGCGCCAGTTCCGCGAGGCTCCCCAGGTCGAGACCGGCATTGCCGGTGCTGCCCAGTGCAAGTTCGACGAGCCCGTCCAGGCTGCCGCCTGCCGCACTCCCGGTGCCGCCGACGCTGCCGGCATCGCTGCCGGAGCCGAGATCGGCGAGACTTCCGAGATCGAGTTCTGCGCTGCCACTTTCTACACTGCCGCCGTCGACACTGCCACTGTCGGCGCTGCCGCTGCCGATCTCTCCGATGCTGCCCGAATCGACCTGTCCGGCGCTGCCCGCCGCGAGCCCGCCGAGGACGTCGAGGCCCAGCTCCAGGCTGCCGGTGTCGGCACCGCTGCCCGTCCCTCCGGTGCTGGCGGCACCCGCATTCCCGAGGCTGCCGAGCGCGAGATCCGCGGCGGCCTCCTCGATGCTTCCGGTGTCCAGTCCACCGCCACCGGCGCTACCGGTGTCCAGCCCGCCGCCGGCGAGGCTGCCGGCGCCGATGTTTCCGAGGCTCCCGAGGGCGACCTGCGCAAGGTTCGCCAGGTCGAGGTTGCCGGCGCTGCCGGCGTTGATGCCGCCGTTCGCACCACCGGGTCCCGCCGCGCTTCCGAGGCCGGCGTCGCCGTTGCCTCCGATACTGCTCCCGAGACCCGAGAGTCCGCCGCCGGCACCACCGTTCGCACTGCTACCGATTCCACCTCCCGGCGCCGGCGCAGCGTGACCGATGGCAGGGGTGGCAATCGTCAAGGCCCCCACCGCGGTGGCGGCAACCATGATGCGACTCTTCATCTTTCGCGTTCGAATGTTCTCGGCTCTGTGGGTAGACATCGTTCTTCGACCTCCTCGATCGGCGTGTCCAGATGCAAGACAGACAGCCCAGTCGCATGAAGACAGAAATGACGAAAAACGCCCCCCGAAAACCCGCCAGCCCCCGCTGAAACGGATAGCAATCCCCCCGGCCACATGCATACAGGCGCGATCAAGATAGCACCTCGGATCGATATCGATCACCGATCCCGCTCGGCGGTTTCCGCGAAATCCGTTCGCATCGTTGATCGCTCCGGCAGTGCAGACCATGCTGACCTGTGTCTTTCGTTCTACAACGAACGTTCGAACGAAACGGCCTCACAGCCGATACGCACCCCGCGAGCGGTGGGGCGCGTCGGCGGATGCGACTGGCCGACGTATCCATCGACTGCGCGTGTAACGCCCGCCGCCGCGGCTCCGATTCGTCATGCAAACCGAGATGTCCGAACCCACGAAGGAGGATCCACCCGAGCCCGTCCCGTACCTCTGCCTACGTCGCGCGCCGATTTCCGACCGCCCAAGCGGAATCCGCTGTGCGCCGACAACGTCCGTCACTGTCGACCGACATGTCCGCCCGATCGTGCGCCGTGGTCTAGTCGATCCGGTGGGCGTGCTCGTTGGCTGCCGCGTGGTCCTTCGCCCAACCGAAATCGGGCTTGCCGCTCGGCGTCCGCATCACCTCGTCGACGATCCAGAACGTCCGCGGGATCTTGTAGCCGGCGAGCTGGCTGCGAGCGTGCTTCTCGATGGATCCGAAGTCCGGCTCGACGCCGTCGCGAACCCGCATCACCGTGGCCACCCGGGACCCCCAGCGCTCGTCGGGGACGCCGATCACGATCGCGTCGTAGATGTCGGGGTGGGCCTTCACGACCGCCTCGACCTCCTCGGCGAAGACCTTCTCGCCACCGGTGTTGATCACCATGTTGCCGCGGCCGAGCAGCGTGATCGATCCGTCGTCTTCGATCCGGGCCCGATCGCCGGTGACCACCGCGCGCTGCCCGTCGACGAGGCGGAAGATCTCGGCGGACCTGGCGGGGTCGTTGTGGTAGCCGACCGGCACGTTGCCGAGCTTGGCCAGCCACCCCTCGCCGCCGGATCCGGGCGGCAGGACGCGATTCTCGTCGTCCACGACGACCGAGTATCTGTTGGCGCCGACCCTGGGTCCGCCGTGCTGCTCGAATCCCTTGGTCGCGAATCCGATTCCACCGAATCCCGTTTCGGAGGACCCGACCGAGTCGGAGATCATCAGGTTCGGCATC
This sequence comes from Prescottella agglutinans, assembly GCF_004011865.1. Classification (GTDB taxonomy): domain Bacteria; phylum Actinomycetota; class Actinomycetes; order Mycobacteriales; family Mycobacteriaceae; genus Prescottella; species Prescottella agglutinans. Next base: position 168,843 of record NZ_RKLP01000002.1, read on the forward strand.
GCCTCGAAGAAGGCGTCCTTGACCGCGGCGGAGAACAGCGCCGCACCGGACGCGACGACGCCGAGACTGGAGGTGTCCCGGTGTTGTTCCCCGTACGCCTCGACGAGTGGCCGTCCCATCGCGTCACCGGTGATGACCATGACCTGTGGTCGGTAGTCCGCGACGACCTCCCAGACGCGGGCGGCGTCGAACTTCGGCTCCATGATCACGGTGTTGCCGGTGAAGAACGCCGTGAAGGTGGGCATCATCGCGGACGTGTGGATCAGTGGCGGCAGCATCATCCAGCGCATCGCCTCGCCCGCGGCCACGCCGCCGCGCGACTGCTGGAACTCGTCGGTGACGGGTTCGCCGGTGTAGAAGTCCAGCCCGCCGCCGAGCACGCGCCAGATGTCCTCGTGCCGCCAGACCACGCCCTTCGGCCGGCCGGTGGTGCCGCCGGTGTAGAAGATGTAGTGGTCGTCGGGGCTGCGCTCGCCGAATCCCCTCTCCGGGCTGCCCCCGGCGAGCGCGTCCTCGTACGCCAGCGCACCCGGCACCTCGCCCTCGGCCCCGGTCGTCAGCACGTCCGGAACAGCGATCACGTGTCGGATCCGCGGCGCCTCGGGCAGGACCTCGGCGACCCGGTCCGCGAAACCCTGATGGAACACCAGGGCCTCGAGTTCGGCGTTGTCGTAGAGGTAGTGCAGTTCGTCGGAGGTGTAGCGGAAGTTCACGGTGAGCGGGACAGCGCGAATCTTGAACGCCGCGATGATCGCGACCATCGTCTCGATCGAGTTGTGCATGTGGATTCCGACGTGGGTACCCACACCGAAGCCGGCATTCTCGAGGTGGTGTGCGAGCCGGTTGGCCCGCTCGTCGAGCCCGCGGTAGGTCACTTCCTCGCCGGACACGATCATGGCGAGACGGTCGGGCATCGCGTCCACTGAGTGCTCGAACAGATCGGCGAACGTGTAGGCCATCGAATGTCCTTGTCGAGGGTCGGCCGCTCAGACTACGTAGAGCGGCAACGGGATTCCGCGGTCTTCGAATACGAACGCTGCGCCGGTGCTGACCTTGGTGATCGCGACCTCGACGCATTCGGGCGCGGGCTCGTCCGCGACATCGATCGCGACGAGCAGTCCCGCGTCCCCCTCGCTGACGACGCGGACGGCGAAGCGCGGGTTCACACCGCGCACCAGCGCCTGCAAGGCCTCGACGTGCGCACCGTCGATCAGCGTGGGCCAGCCGCCGTCGGTGTCCACCAGGCCGCTGCGACCGAGCCACAGCTCGAGACGGTCACCGTCGAACCGAATTTCACTGTCCACGTATTGTTTCGGATTCAGGAGCGGGTGCAGCGACAGCACCGTTGCCAGGCCCTCGAGATCGTCGGGCAGGCCGAGCGCGTCCCGGATCCGCTGTGCGGCCACACCGGCGATGCCGGTCAACTGTTTGCGGGTGATCTCCCTGGCCTTGTCCTCGTCCACCCGCTTGCGGACCGCGATCAGGAAGCCGAGCGCGAGCAGATGGTGCTGCAGGCAGACCTCCTCGGCGATGCGCACCAACGCCGATCGGGAGAAGTCCTGGAACCGCAGGTTCGACAGCAACGGTCCGGAATAGTCGTGGCTGCCGTCGCCGCTGCTCTCGACCGGACTGAGGTCGACCGTGTAGGCGGCGCTTCGGCCGATCTGCTCGGTGTGGGGCTGCATCGTCGGTGGGACGTGCGCCTCGTCGATGATCACCGTCCAGGCGCAGTGCGGATGGCGGTCCGCTGGTCGACGCGGCGGCCGGTGGATCGGCCGTACCTGCGCATGCGGGTTGGTGGCGAGCGCAGTCGCGTCGAAGGTGGGGTCCTCGATGTCGTGACACATCGTGGTCACGTACTCGTCGCCGAGCGGTTCGACGTCCATCAACGCGCCACAGTGGTCGAGCCAGAACTCGCCGTGGCGCGGGCCGTCCACCCTGTAGCGGAAGTCCATGAACTGCGGTGGCGCACCGATGTCGAGTTGCAGGCCCTTGAAGATGGTCACCACGTCGTCGCCCTCGTAGCGCAGGGCCCGCTGCATCCGGCGGGTGTACCAGGGGCTCGACGCCTCCCACTCCTCGATCGCGACCTGCGCCATCCCCTCCCGCCCGAACTCGACGATCAGGTGGGCCATGCCGGAACGGTCGATGAGTTGTCCGCACAGCAGCAGTTCCGGGACGAGGGTGGCGAGGTCCGCTCGTGACAGTGCCGCGAACGATCGCGACGGATGCGCCTCGGTGCTCACCACAGCGGCACCGGGGCCTGGCCGGCCGGGTACCAGCCCGGCAGCTTCTCGCCCGAGATCGAGCGCTGGATGCGCGCCTGCATGCCCTGTGACAGGGCGTTGTTCTGGATCATCTCCATGAACAGCGCGGAGACGTTGCCGAAGTCGAAGAAGTCTCGCTGCCACGACCATTGGAAGTTGCCGCCGTAGCGGAACCAGCTTCCGCCGAGACCGTAGACCGAGTATTTGGTGCCGTCGGGGCGTGCGGTGTCGGAGATCTGCTTCCACAGCCCGATCACGTTGCCGCCGCGCTCGTCGATCACGAAATCCTGGTAGGGGTACTCCCAACCCTCGAGCCCCTGCATCTCCAGTCCGAGTGCGACATCGCGGATCTCGTCCCGTCCCACCGCCATGAAGTCCTGCTTGGGTCCGTAGTTCCAACCGTAGGTGGCGTCCTCGGTGTAGAAGTCCGCCAACGGCTTCCAGTCCCCGGCGGCTTCAGCCTTCTTGTTCGCGTCCACCCAGCGCTGCACCATCTCGTCCAGCTCGCCGCGATCGAATCCGCTCATCCTCACGTCTCCTTCGAAGGTCCTCGTGTGTGGGTGTTCTGAAATCTCTTCAGTCCTCGACGATCCGCAGTGCCTGCGTCGGGCAGTACCGGACCGCATTCTCGACGTCCGCCCGCAGCGACTCGGGTGGCTCCGGATCGAGGACGGTGACCTTGCCACGCTTGGGCACCGCGAACACGTCGGGTGCCTCCAGTTCACAGGCGGCGTGTCCCTGACACAGGTCGAGGTCGACTTCGACGCGCATGATCAGGCCCCGTTCGTGTGGGCGACGGGGCATCCCGCCGGTGCCAGTGCCGCTGCCGCCGATCCTCCGACGGACGCCGCCCGGTTCGTCCGCCGCCGGTACCGCACCCGGCACGGCTGCTGCAACTGCACGACCATCTTGCTGTGGTCGTTGCGGTAGGAGTCGGCCGGCTGCGCCATCTCGAACTCGTAGTCGCGCAGCAGAATCGAGAAGATCGCCTTGAGTTGCATCTGCGCGAAGGCCGCCCCCACACATCGATGACGCCCGGCGCCGAACGGGATCCAGGTCCACCGGTTGACGATGTCTTCCTGATTGGGGTCGATGTACCGGCCCGGGTCGAAACGGTCAGGGTCCGGGAAGTCCTCCGGGATCCGGTTCGAGATCGCCGGCGTGGCCGCCACCAGGTTCCCTTCGTTGATGGAGAACCCGCCCACCTCGAAGTCGCCGCGCGCGACGCGGAGCAGGACGATCAGCGGCGGGTGCAGGCGCAGCGTCTCCTTGATCACCGCCTCCAGGACCGGAATCTGCCGGAGCGCATGGAAACTGATGTCGGCACCGTCTGCGTACAACTCGTCGAGTTCGGTGGTGACGGCCGCCATGGCGTCGGGGTGGCGCAGCAACTCGATCAGTGACCACGCCGCCGTGCCGGAGGTGGTGTGATGGCCGGCGAACATCATCGAGATGAAGATGCCGGTGATCTCGTCCGCACTGAACCGCAGCTCACCGTTCTCGTCCTTGATCGACACCAGGACGTCGAGCATGTCCCGATCGTCCTTGCCCTGGGGCGGATCGGCGATCCGGCCGTTCATGATCCCCTGGACCAGCTCGACCAGCGCGACGCGCGCGGCGTCGCGGCGACGAAAGCTCTCGATCGGCGCGTACGGGTCGACGAAGGCGATCGCGTCGGTGCCCTGTTCGAGTTCGTGATACAGCTTGGCGAACCGGTCGTCGAGTTCATCGCGGAACTTCTTGCCGATCAGGCACGCCGAGGACGTGTAGATGGTCAGCTCGGCGAAGAAGTCGAGCAGATCGATCTCGCCCTCGTCGCCCCAATCGGACACCATGTCCTCGACCTCGATGCCGATGGTGGTGGCGTGCCCCTTCATCTGCTCACCGCGCAGCGCGGAGTTGTGCAGCATCTCGGAGCGACGTTCGGGGCTGGCGTCGAACACCACACCCTCACCGAAGATCGGCTTCATGAACGGGTAGGCGGCCTGCTGATCGAGATCGTGGTCGGAGGAGCGGAAGAAGAACTCGTTGGCCTCGGCGCCGGACAGCATGACGACGTCACGGTCGACCAACCGGAACACACCGACGTCGCCGCACTCGTCGCGGACCCGCCGCATCAGCGCGATCGGATCGGTGCGCAGTTCCTCGAGGTGGCCGTGTTCGTGGTCGCCGCCGGATACGCGCGGCGGATCGGGCAGGGTCGTGTCGGTCATCTCGTCTCCTCGGAATTCGGAAGGGGTGCGAGCGGCGCCTCGGGCTGGACCTCGATGAGGACGAGATGGACACCCCGCGGCGCACCGACCACCGCGACGACGGCGTTGGCCATGTCGGAGGCGCGCAGCAGGTAGCCGTGCCGGGCAAAGCCCCACTTGGCCCACATCTCCGCGACCGGCGCGAGGATCTCCGGTGTGGAGTTCATGCCCATTCCCGTGAAGGTGGGCCCCGGTCGAACGATGGATGCGCGAATCCCGGTTCCCTCGAGCTCCATTCGCATCTGCCGACCCATCGCCTCGAGGCCTGCCTTGGCGGCGTCGTACGCACCCATCAGCGGACGTTGGCGGTCGGCGCAGTCCGACCCGATCAGGACGAAGTCGCCCCGGCGGCGTTCCCGCATCCCCGGCAGCACCCGGTGCGCGAGGCGGTGCGCACCGACGAGGTGCACGTCGATCTGCTTGGCGAAGCGGACCGTGTCCATCTCGTCCGCGGCACCGAACTCGAGGTCGCCGGCACCGGAGACCACGATCTCCGCCGGGCCGAGCGCCTTCTCGGCGGCGGTGACGAAGGCGTCCACCGAGTCGTCGTCGGTGACGTCGAGGACGTGGGCGAACGCCTCTCCACCGTTGCTGCGGATCTTCTCCGCGATCGCCTCGGTCTCCGCCACCCGACGGGCACCGAGCGCGACCGGGTGGCCGAGCTCCGCGAGCGCGTACGCGGTGGCCTCGCCGATCCCGGACGAGGCGCCGCTGATCAGCGTCGGTCGGCGGGTGGGGTTGGGTTCGAAACGGGGCATCAGCGCACCTGCACCTTCATCGGCAGGGCCGCGAAGCCCCGCACGTTCGTGGAATGGACACGTTCGATTCCGGACTCGTCGACCTCGTACTGCGTTACCCGCTGGGCGAACTCGGTGAGCGCGATCTTCGCCTCGAGGCGGGCGAGGTGCGCACCCAGGCAGAAGTGCACGCCGCCGCCGAAGCTGACGAGCTTGTTGGTGGAGTCCCGGCCGATCCGGTACTGGTCGCCGCCGTCGAACACCGCCTCGTCCCGGTTGGCGGAGCCGATCAGCAGCAGCACCTTCTCGCCGGCGGGGACCGTCCGCCCGTAGTACTCGAGGTCGACCGCGGTGGTCCGGGCCACGATCTGGCTGGAGGTGTCGAACCGCAGCGTCTCCTCGACCCAGTCCGACACCCGATCCGGATCGTTCAGAACCCGAGCGACCTGATCGGGATTGCGTGCCCCCCAGTACGCGGCGTTGCCGAGAAGCTTGGTGGTGGTCTCGTTGCCCGCGACCACCATCAGGAACAGGAACCCGAGGATCTCCTGGTCGGAGAGTCTGTCGCCGTCGATCTCGGCGTCGAGCAGCGCGGAGGTGAGGTCCTCGGTGCGCGCACGGCGCCGCTGCTCGATCATGTCCTTGTAGTAGGTCATCAGGCTGATCGACGCCTCGACGGACGCCTGCGGCACGTCGAGCACGCCGTCCTCGCGGTGCACCACCAGGTCCGCCAGCCGACGCAGTTCGGCCCGGTCCGCCGCGGGCACCCCGATGAGTTCGGAGATCACGTCCATCGGCAGCTTGCCGGCGACCTCGGCGATCCAGTCGAACTCGCCGGCCTCCAGCGCCGGTTCCAGGTACTGCTGGGTGAGTTCGAGGATCCGGCCGTCGAGTTCGGCGACGCGGCGCGGGGTGAATCCGCGCGAGACCAACTGCCGCAACCGCGCGTGCCGCGGATCGTCCATCGCGAGGAACGACATCACCAGGTGCGCGTGCGGTCCGTACGCCGCCGGATCCAGCGAGACCCCGTTCGCGCTCGACAATCGCGTGTGGTCGCGGAACGCCCGCAGGACGTCGGAGTGGCGCGACAACGCCCAGAACCCGATCTCCGGATTGTGGTATAGCGGAGCCTCTTCGCGCAGACGCGCGTAGGTCGGGTACGGGTCCTCGTGGAATCCGTAGTCGTACGGATTGAAGACCACGGGGTCGATCAGCGCTTCGGTCATGTGATCACTCCAGAATCTTTGTGGCGGAACGCTCCAGGCTGCCGGCCAGGTCTTCGTAGGAGCCGTACCCGATGCCGGCCCGGAGCAGCGCTCCGGCGTAGAGGAGGTCGAGGGTCTCGAGAGCTTCGGGATCCGCGGGCTCACCCAGCGCCTCCTCGAGTCGACCCCGGATCTCGATGCCGATCCGCACCCGCAGGTGCTCGACGTCGGGGTCGCTCCCGAGGAGCGCGTTGGTAACGGCACTCGACAGTCCCGGCTCGTCGGCGAGCAGGAGGGCGATGCCGCGCAACACCGCGACGACGCGACCGGTCCGGTCGAGCCCGTCGGGCTCGGGCCGAGTCGACCGCGAGAGCCGGCGCCAGAAGACCTCGGCGACGAGGTGCTCCTTGGACGAGAAGTAGGTGTAGGCGGTGGCCGGGCCGACCCCGGCGCGCGAGGCGACCGCCCGAACCGTCAGCCCGGCGAAGTCCTCCGCGCGCAGGACCTGTACCGCCGCCTCGCACAGCCTGTCGACGGTGTCCGCCTGCTTCGGTGTCAGGCGCCGACGTGTGGACTCGAAACTCATACTAGACACGTGTCCGGACATTACTACAGATATCTGTCCAGCGGCACCCATTGAACACCTACCCCAGCTCCGATCGTCGAGCGTTCAGCCTGGTCAACCCGCCGACGCGACCGATTCGAATCCGAAATTCGTTCCGCCGGAACAACATTGCCATCGACATACGCTCGTACTATAGTCCAGACACCTGTCCAGCCAGAAAGGCTCCGCGCAATGACGCTTCGACCGACCGACAGCTCCGCGCTCCTGATCGACGGCAAGCTCTCCCCCGGCTCGGGCGGCGTGTTCGAGGTGACCGATCCCGCGACCGAGGAGGTCATCGGCTACGCGGCCGAGGGGACCGCCGCCGACATGGACGCGGCGATCGCCGCCGCGCGCCGCGCGTTCGACAACACCTCGTGGTCACGCGATCATGCCTTCCGCGCGCGGTGCCTGCGGCAACTGCGCGACGCCCTGCAGTCACACATCGACGAACTGCGCGAGATCACGATCGCCGAGGCGGGCGCGCCCGCGATGCTCACCGCGGGCCCGCAACTCGAGGGGCCGATCGCCGACCTCGGCTACTTCGCCGCTCTGGCCGAAACCTACTCGTGGGAAACCGATCTCGGTGTCGCCTCCCCGATGGGGATCAGGACCCGGCGACGCGCCCTCAAGGAGGCGGTCGGCGTGGTCGGTGCGATCACACCGTGGAACTTCCCGCACCAGATCAACTTCGCGAAGATCGGCCCGGCGCTGGCCGCGGGCAACACGGTCGTCCTCAAGCCCGCCCCCGACACCCCGTGGTGCGCGGCCCTGGTGGGCAGGGTCATCGCCGAGGAGACCGACATCCCGGCCGGCGTGGTCAACATCGTGACCTCCACCGACCATCAGCTGGGCGCCCAACTGTCCCGGGACCCGCGCGTCGACCTGATCTCCTTCACCGGCTCCACCGCGACCGGCAAGGCGGTGATGGCCGCGGCATCCGAGTCGCTCAAGAAAGTGTTCCTGGAACTCGGCGGCAAGTCGGCGTTCATCGTCCTCGACGACGCCGACCTCGTGGCCGGGTGCGCGGTTGCCGCCTTCACGGTCTGTACGCATGCCGGGCAGGGCTGCGCGATCACGACGCGCCTGCTGGTACCCCGTGCGCGGTACGAGGAGGCCGTCGAGGCCACCGCGCGCACCATGGCCGGGATCCGGCCGGGCAACCCGGCCGAGCGTGGAACCGTGTGCGGCCCACTGATCTCCGCACGCCAGCGGGCCCGGGTCGAGAGCTACCTGAAGCTCGCCGTCGAGGAGGGCGGCACCATCGTCGTCGGCGGCGGTCGACCGGCCGAGCACGAGCGTGGCTTCTTCGTCGAGCCCACCCTGATCACCGGCCTCGACAACTCGTCGCGCGTCGCGCAGGAGGAGATCTTCGGCCCGGTGCTGGTGATCCTCCCCCACGACGGCGACGAGGACGCGATCCGCATCGCGAACGACTCGCCGTACGGACTCTCCGGGTCGGTGTGGGGCACCGATCCCGACCGGGTCCGGAAGGTGGTCGACGGGGTCCGCACCGGCACGCTCGCCGTCAACGGCGGCGTCTGGTACGCCGCGGACGCCCCGTTCGGCGGCTACAAGCAGTCCGGCATCGGGCGCGAGATGGGCGTCGCCGGCTTCGAGGAGTACCTGGAGACCAAGCTCGTCGCGGAACCGGCGCAGGCCTGACGGACCGATCGAGAAGGAGAAGGTAGATGGGACGTTTCGACGGACGCACCGCCATCGTCACCGGCGCGGCGCAGGGCATCGGGGAGGCGTACGCGCGGGCGCTGGCAGCGGAGGGCGCCCACGTCGTGGTGGCCGACCTCAACCGCGAACTCGGCGAGACGGTCGCCAAGCAGATCGTCTCCGACGGCGGTTCCGCGGCCTTCAAGGAGGTCGACGTGGCCGAACCGGAGTCGGCGCTCGAGTTGGCGGCGTTCACGATCGACCGGTTCGGTAGCGTCGAGCATCTGGTGAACAACGCCGCGATCTACGGCGGCATGAAGCTGGACTCGCTGCTCACGGTGCCGTGGGACTACTACAAGAAGTTCATGAGCGTGAACATGGACGGCGCGCTCAACGTGTGCCGGGCGGTGGTGCCGCACATGCGCGCGAACGGCGGGTCGATCGTCAACCAGTCCTCGACGGCCGCGTGGGTGTACTCGAACTTCTACGGTCTGGCGAAGGTCGGGATCAACGGTCTCACACAGCAACTCGCGTTCGAGCTCGGTTGGTCCAAGATTCGGATCAACGCCATCGCGCCGGGACCGATCGACACCGAGGCCACCCGCACCGTCACCCCCGGCAACATCGTCTCGGACATGGTGAAACGAATCCCACTGCAGCGCATGGGCACTCCCGAGGATCTGGTGGGCATGTGCCTGTTCCTGCTGTCCGACGAGGCGAGCTGGATCACCGGGCAGATCTTCAACGTGGACGGCGGGCAGGTGATCCGGTCGTGAGTGACGACACCGCAGCGGCATCCACGGTCGGCTACATCGGGCTGGGCAACATGGGCGCGCCGATGGCCACCCGACTGCTCGAGCGTCCCGGCCACCTGGTCGTGTGCGACGCCCGGGCCGAGGCCACCGAACCGTTCACGAAGGCGGGCGCGACCGCGGTCGCGACGCCGGCCGAGGTGGCCGCGCGAGCGACGGTGATTTCGGTGACGGTGCTCGACGACGCCCAGGTCCGCGACGTCGTCGCCGGGCCGGACGGCATCCTGTCGACCGCCCGGCCCGGGACGGTGATCGCGGTGCACTCGACGATCAGCGATCTCACGGCCACCGAACTGGCCGAGACGTGCCGGGCGCGGGGCGTCGACCTCGTCGACGCCCCCGTCAGCGGCGGCGCGCCCGGCGCGCAGCAGGGGCGTTTGGCCGTGATGGTCGGCGGCAGCGACGAGGCGTTCGAGGCGGTCCGTAAGCCGTTCGGCCACTTCGCGGACCTGGTCGTCCACGCCGGGCCGGTCGGTTCCGGCACCCGGATGAAGCTGGCGCGCAACCTGCTCCACTTCGTCTCGTTCACCGCGGCGGCCGAGGCGCAGCGGCTCGCCGAGGCCGCCGGCATCGATATCCGAAAGCTCGGCAAGGTCGTCCGGCACACCGACGCGATCACCGGCGGTGCGGGGGCGATCATGCTGCGCGACACGACCGCGCCGGTCGCGGAGGACGATCCGTGGTTCTCGATCCTCTCCCACGTCCGCAACCTCGGGGAGAAGGATCTCGCGCTGGCGCTGGGCCTGGGCGACCGGTTCGAGGTCGATTTACCGCTCGCCACCCGGGCCCTCACCGGTCTCGGCCCCGGACTCGGGGTCGGCACCGGATCCGTCGCCGACCAGTCCGCCCACACGAAGGAGACCGCATGAGCGACCACAACGGCGACGCCGCGACGTCGGAGCGACGCAAGCGCGGAGTCGCGATGATGAACCAGGTGTACGGCTGGGAGATGCCGGCGGACGTGCCGGGCGACTTCTTCGCCGTCACCGCCGACCACCTGTTCGCGGACATCTGGACCCGCCCCGGCCTGAGCCTGCGCGACCGCCGCCTGCTGCTGCTCGGGGCGATCGCCGCCCAAGGCCAGACCGACGTCGCGAAGATCCAGATCAACGCCGCCCTGCACAACGAGGAGTTGACCGAACAGCAGATCGAGGAGGCCGCGATCTTCCTCTGCCATTACGTCGGCTGGCCGCTCGGCACCGGGCTGAACAACGCGCTGATCTCGGTCAAGGCCGATCGCCGCAAGGCCGCACGCGCGGCGGAGAAGCAGCGATCCGAATAGTCCGCCCGATTCGGGCGCGGCGCCGGCCCGATGGGCGGATACTGATTAATAGAACACGTTCTACCCAGTCGAAAGGATCCACCTCCATGTCGCAGTCGGTGTCCGGGGCATCCCCGGTCCGTCCCCTGTCCGCCGAGAGCATCGACACCTGGAACTACGAGGCCGACGTCGTGATCGCCGGCTACGGTGTCGCCGGGGCGAGCGCCGCGATCGAGGCGGCCCGCGCCGGTGCGGAGGTCCTGGTGCTCGAGCGGACCGGCGGCTGGGGTGGCGCGGCCTCGCTGGCCGGCGGCTTCATCTACATGGGCGGCGGCACCCCGCTGCAGAAGGCGCTCGGATTCGACGACACCCCCGCAAACATGAAGGCGTTCATGATGGCCGCCCTCGGACCGGGCGCCGACGAGGCCAAGATCACCGAGTACTGCGAGGGCAGCGTCGACCACTACAACTGGCTCGTCGACTGCGGGGTCCCGTTCAAGGAGAGGTTCTACGGCCAGCCCGGCTGGGAGACGCCGTTCGACGACGGCCTCATGTACTCGGGCGGCGAGAACTCGGCCCCGTTCAACACGATCGCCACCCCGGCCCCCCGCGGGCACATCCCGCAGATGGCCGACAAGAAGGTGGGCGAGAAGGGCGGCGGCTACATGCTCATGAAGCCGCTCGTCGATACCGCCACCGCCCTGGGCGTGCAGGCGCAGTACGACATACGTGTGCAGACGCTGATCACCGATGCCACCGGGCGCGTGGTGGGCGTGCAGGCCAAGCAGTACGGCAAGGACGTCACCGTCCGGGCGCGCAAGGGCGTGGTGCTGGCGACCGGTAGCTTCGCGTACAACAAGGAGATGGTCGAGGCGTTCGCGCCGCGGCTCATCGGCCGCCCCGGCGCCGCGATCGAGGAACACGACGGCCGCTCGATCCGCATGGCGCAGGCGCTCGGCGCGGACCTCGCGCACATGGACGCCACCGAGGTCGCGTTCTTCGGCGATCCGCAGATGATGGTCCGCGGCATCCTGGTCAACGGGCGCGGCCAGCGTTACGTCAACGAGGACACCTACCCCGGCCGCATCGGTCAGCTCACGTTGCTGCACAACGACAATCAGGCGTACCTGATCATCGACGAGGAGGCCTACGAGGAGGCGAAGACGACGCCGACGTCCACGCCGTTCTTCCGGTTCCAGCCGAAGTGGGTGGCCGAGACCGTCGAGGAACTCGAGTCCGAGATGGGGCTGCCCGAGGGCACGCTGCAGGCCACGGTCGAGGTCTACAACAAGCACGCCGCGAACGGGCAGGACCCGGTACTCGGGAAGAAGCCGGAGTGGGTCAAGCCGATCGGCTCCCCGATCGCGGCACTCGATCTGCGGAACTTCACCGCCGGCTTCACGCTCGGCGGCCTGCGCACCAACATCGCCTCCGAGGTGCTGCACGTCTCGGGTGACCCGATTCCCGGCCTGTTCGCCGCCGGCCGCTGCACCGCCGGCGTGTGTGCGTGGGGATACGCCAGCGGCACCTCGCTCGGCGACGGCAGCTTCTTCGGTCGCCGCGCCGGCGTCAGCGCCGCGCGGGGCTGACACCGGACGATGGGGAACGCCGGGCCGGTCAGGCCGGGCGTTCCCCATCGCCGTGAATCAGCGTCACCGCGGTCCGCACCAACTCCAGGTCACCCGCCTTCGAACGTCGCAGCCCGATGTCGGATCGAACGACGGACGAGCCCTCGAGGAGACTGACCACGGCCTCCGCCAACGCGATTCGCCGGGTCTCGGTCACGTCCGGCCGAACACATGCGATCCGCTGCGCGACGTGCCCGACGTACGCGCGATAGAAGGCGCGCACCACCGCGGCGGTCTCCTCGTCGCCCCCGGCAATGGCCCAGATCTCCCGGAACAGTCGCACGCAGGCCGGATCGTCCTGCTCGGACAGGAGGACGTCGAGCATCCGCTCGGTGGCCTCGCGCGTGACCGCGATGTCCTGTCCCGACACCGCCGACAGACGCCCGAGCGAGCGTTGCAGAGTACGGTCGAGCACCGCCCTGATCAGGTCGGCGCGGGTGGGAAAGTAGTGCTGCAGGTGGCCGATCCGCACTCCGGCCTCCGCTGCGAAGTCGCGGAGCGCGGCATTCGCATTGCCTCGCGTGGCGAGCACACGTTCGGCGGCGTCGAGCAAGTCGGCCTGTCGCTGCGCTCCCTTGGACGACGTCATGACCGCAATACTGCCACCCCGCGTTCGGCGAGTTCCCGCAGCGCGGAGTCGAGGCGCGGATGCAGTTCGGGGAAGCTGACTCCGGCGACCGCGTCGACCGCCAACACCCGGCGCAGCCCCAGAAGCCCGCCGAGCGCAGTGAGATGCGCCTGCCCTCGGGGATCGACGACCGTCGCGGACGTCGCTCCGGCATCACCTGAGACGTCGATGCGGATCTGCGCGCTGCCGCCGTCGCCCGGCGAATACAGCAGGGATCGGCGCACCGAGGTCCAGCGGTCCCCGCGCCCCCACCGGAACAGTCCCACCTTCTTCGCTGCGAGGAGCGCGGCGGTGGCCGAGTTCGAGCTGAACCCTATCCGCGTTGTCGCGGTGTCCACCCCCAGCGTCATCGGCAGGGTGAACTGTTCCGGGGTGTCCAACCGGGCGACCTTCGTCCGCGAACCGGCGATGTCCACCCACCGAGCGTCGGAGAGCGGCGCCACCGTCACCGGCACACCGGCGCGCCGGACCTCGTAGTCGTAGCCGAGACGGTCGATGAAGTCGACCGAGTCGACGCCGGCCGAATCCTCCATGTCGTAGCGGATCGCGATGTCGACCGATGTCGCGGCGCCTCCCTGCTCGGCGACGAGCGCCGCCGCCACCAGACTGGTGACGCCACCCATCCATGCCGACGAAAAGAGCACCGGCGCAGTCGGTTCGGCCAGTGCCGCAGCCGTGACGGCGCGTGCGAGGCGACTGGTCCAGCGGGTGATGTCCACGTAGGGCACCCCACCGCGAACCGCCGCACGGAGCACTCGATCGGCCGGGTCGTTGACCGCGCCGACCACGGCACGCACACCTGCCACGAACGGATCCGGGTCGGACAGATCCCAGCGACGCACCGTCGCACCGTGCCGCTCGGCCAGGGCTGCACCCCGGTCCGGGTGGCGCCCGGTCAGCAGCAGCGGCCACTCGGGTCCGGCGAGGTCGGCCAGCGCGGCACCCACTGTGCCGTACCCGCCGACGATCAGGACCGGTCCGGCGGGGTCGTACTCGAGTTCGTCATACATGACACGAAAATAGGTCATATGACCAATTCTGTCGAGCCGTGTCGGCCACCGGCCGGCAGCCGGCGCGGACATGTCGGACGATCCGGGCGGGTCGGTCCGGGCGGGCTGACCTGCGCCCTCGCCGGGTGGATACTCGGAGAAGACCGCCGCCCGCGGGGCGGAGTCCAGCCGTCCGGGGTGCGCACATGACCGAGCCCGAATCCGCCGACGGGAACGATCTCGTCGTGGATGCACTCGCGGCCAACGGCGTCCGCACGATCTACGGGGTGGTCGGGATCCCGGTGACCGATCTCGCGCGCACCGCCCAGGCACGCGGCATCCGCTACCTGGGCTTCCGCAACGAGCAGGCCGCCGGGCACGCCGCCGCGGCCGCCGGCTACCTCACCGGCCGGCCCGGCATCTGCCTGACGGTGTCGGCGCCGGGCTTCCTCAACGGGCTCGTCGCGCTCGCCAACGCCACCACCGACTGCTTCCCGATGATCCAGGTCAGCGGGTCCAGCGAGCGCTCCGTCGTCGACCTCGGTCAGGGCGACTACGAGGAACTGGATCAGCTCGCGGCGGCCCGCCCGTTCGCCAAGGCCGGGTACCGGGTCGACTCCCCCGAACTGATCGGTGTCGGTGTGAGCCGGGCGATCCGGGCGGCGGTCTCCGGCCGCCCCGGCGGGGTCTACCTAGATCTCCCGGCCCGCGTGCTGACCGGGTCCGCGCCGCGCGTGCCGCATCCGCCGGTCGTCGATCCCGCGCCGCGCCAGATCCCGGCACCCGAGGCCGTCGACCGCGCCATGGCGCTGCTCGAGCGGGCCGAGCGCCCGCTGATCCTGCTCGGGAAGGGGGCCGCCTATGCCCGCGCCGACGCCGAGATCCGCGCCTTCGTCGAGGCCACCGGCGCTCCGTTCCTGCCGATGTCGATGGCGAAAGGGCTTCTGCCCGACGACCACCCGCAGTCGGCGGCGGCCGCCCGTTCGCTGGCGCTCGGCGGCGCCGACGTGGTGGTGCTCGTCGGTGCGCGGCTCAACTGGTTGCTCGAGCACGGCCGCCCGCCACGGTGGTCCCCCGACGCGCGGTTCGTCCAACTCGACGTCTGTCCGACCGAGTTCGACAGCAACCGCCCGATCGACGCCCCGGTAGCCGGCGACATCGCGTCCTCGATCACGGCACTGCTCGCGTCGCTGTCGCCCGGCGTGATCGCACCGTCGTCCGCGTGGCTGGACGAGATCGCCGCGAAGAAGCGGGCGAACGCCGCGAGGATGGAGGCGAGGCTGCGCGCCGACGCGCATCCGATGAACTTCGCCGTCGCGCTGCGCGCGGTGCGGGACGTCCTCGCCGCGCATCCCGACGTGATCGTCGTCAGCGAGGGCGCGAACACACTCGACAACGCGCGCAACATCATTCCGATCCACCGGCCCCGGCACCGACTGGACACCGGAACGTGGGGCGTGATGGGCGTCGGACTCGGCTACGCGATCGCGGCGGCCGTCGAGACCGGGTCGCCGGTGGTCGCGATCGAGGGTGACAGCGCGTTCGGGTTCAGCGGCATGGAAATCGAGACGATCTGCCGGTACCGCCTGCCCGTCGTCGTCCTCGTGTTCAACAACGGCGGCGTGTACCGGGGCGACGAGGTCAACGCGCATTCGGCGGATCCGGCGCCGACGGTGCTGCTGCACTCGAGTCGGTACGACACCCTGATCGAGGCGTTCGGCGGCGTCGGCTACCACGCGGAGACGCCCGACGAGGTGACCGCGGCGGTGCGGTCCGCGCTGGCGTCGGGTGAGCCCGCGCTGATCGACTGCGTGATCGATCCGGCCGTCGGCACCGAGAGCGGCCACCTGCAGAAGCTCAACCGCCCGGCGCACGAGGAGGAACCATGACCGAGCACGATCCCGGCGGGCATCTCGATCCCACCAAACCGCAGGCGCTCGAGGGCATCACGGTCGTCGACTTCACGCACGTGCTCGCCGGACCGACCTGCACGCGAATGCTCGCCGACTCGGGCGCCCGCGTCATCAAGATCGAACGTCCCGGCGTCGGCGACGACACCCGTCGGATGGGGCCGTTCGCCGACGACGGCAGTTCCGAGTACTACCGGCTGGCGAACATCGGCAAGGAGAGCATCGCGCTGGATCTGAAGGACCCGGACGACATGGCACTGGTCCGCTCGATGATCAAGCACGCGGACGTGGTGGTGGAGAACTTCCGACCGGGGGTGATGGCGCATCTGGGCCTCGCACCGGACGACCTCGTCGCCGAACATCCGCGGCTGATCGTCTGCTCGATCTCGGGGTTCGGCCAGTACGGGCCGATGCACCAGGAATCGGCCTACGACACGGTGATCCAGGCGCTGTCGGGGATCATGGACGCCACCGGGTGGCCCGACGGTCCCGCGACCCGGGTGGGCACGTCGATCTCGGACATCACCGCCGGCATCATGGGGTACTGCGGGATCCTCACCGCCCTGGTCGCCCGCGATCGCACCGGCCGCGGCACCACCGTGGACATCGCGATGCTCGACAGCACGTTCGCGTTGATGGAACACGGACTGATGGACGCGCTCGGTCCGCGGGTGCGGCCGACCCGACTCGGCAACCGGCACCCCTTCATGTATCCGTTCGACACGTTCGAGTGCAGCGACCACCCGATCGCGATCGCCGTCGGCAACGACCACCTGTTCGAACTCATGTGCGGCGCACTGGGCCTCACCCACCTCCCCGCGGACGAGCGATTCGCCACCAACGTCGACCGGTGCGCCCACCACACCGATCTCAAGACCGCGATGGAGGACGTGCTGCGCACCGACACCGGCGAGGCGTGGCGCGGCCGGCTCACCGAGGCCGGCGTGCCGGTCGGCATCGTCCTCAACGTCGACGACACCCGCGCACTCGACCAGATCGCAGTGCGCGGAATGATCAAGGACGTGGGCGGGTTCGACGTCCCGGGAACGCCACTCAAGTTCGGGACCTGGGATTCGCTCGGTGCGACGATCCCCTCCCCCGAACTCGACGACTGCGGCGACATGCTGCGCCGGGAGTTCGCTCCGCGCCCCGATGCCTGACGGTCAACGGCGGGGCGTCACGGTGACCGTGGCCTCCTGCCGGGTGTCCGGCGCCCGCAGCGTCAGGATGCGGGTGTCGGGATTCCAGTTCGTGACGTGCGCGCCGTCGACGTCGGCGCCGTGTGGGAACGTCCGTGCGGGCAGGTATACCTCGGTGGGTGCGGTGATCGACAGGTTCGGTACGTAGGAGAACTCGAGCCGGTCCGCGTCCGCCGACCACGCCCGCGGCGCACCGGCGATCGCCCGCGGGTACGGCTCGTCCAACGCCGCAACCAGATTGCGTTCGGCGCCGTCCGACTCGTACGGCCCCCACGGGCCGGGGTCGCGCGACCAGTAGGAGACGCCCGCTCCCATCTCACGAGCGGTGTCGTAGATCCGGTCGACGTAGTCCATGGCTCCCGGCAGCGTGGTGTCGAGGCCGAACTCCCCCAGGATGATCGGTACGTTCCCGAGGTCGGCGGCGGTGCGCAGGACGTTGCCGCGCCACGCGTCGATCGTCGCGTCCACCTGCGTCCGCGAACTGCCGGTGTACCCGCCACCGAGATCCATCGGGAGTGGGTAGATGTGCGGGCAGTACGCGATGCGCTGCTCGCCGTCGCGGGCGTCGTCGATCGGCCGCAGCCCGCTGGGCGTGCCCCAGTTGGTGCCCATCGCCTGCGGGGCCACGCATACCCAGGTGTCCTGGTCGACGGTGCGGATGGCGTCGGACGTCTTCTGGTACAGCGCGGTCAGCGGCCCGGCCTCGAACGCGGGGCCCTGCAGCGTGCCGCCGTACGGTTCGTTCATCAGGTCGTACGCGACCACCGCGGGGTTGCCCGCGAACCGTTCGGCGACCGCGCGCCACGCGTTCGCGTAGTGGTCGGTCAACTCGGGATGGGCGCCGGTGGTGTTCCAGAAGTTGTCGAACGCCCGCATCACGCCCGGCTCGAGGTAGTACATCTCCCACATGTCGTTGTCGCCCACGGGAAGCCCGTCGAGGTACGTCGCCCACCCGGGCGCCCCGTTACCGTTCCGCCCACCCGGGGTGACGGCGCTCGAGTACACGTCCTGGTGCATGTCGAGCATGACGCTGTAGCCGCGGTCGGCGAACCACCCGACCCGTTCGGCGACCCGGTTCAGATACTCCTGGCTGTAGACACCGGGTTCGGGCTCCACCGACCGCCACGAGATGAGGAACCGCACGAAGTTGGTGCCCATGTCGGTGTGCTCGCGGTCGAGGTCGGCCTCGGTGAACGTCGGCATGCCGTCCGGTGTGCTCTTGGCGCTCGACGCGGTGTTGAACCCGTTGAGGATCAGTGCCCGTCCGGCATCGTCGGTGAGATAGGCGGTGGACGGCGCCGGGTCCGCCCGCAACGCGGCGCCGACACCGCCGACGAGAACCAGCGCTCCGACGACAGCCGCCAGCACCTTCGAACGCCTCACCGCTCCACCAACTCTCGCATCCACGCCAAACCTGGACGATTGTCCTGTTCGGTGCGTTAATGTTGCGTCATGTCTGACGAGCACGGGGCGTTTTCGGCAACGGCGCTGGTCCGCCGGATCCAGGCGGGTCCGTGGCCCGCGACGGTCACCGTCCTGCTCGCGTCGGTGCTCTTCGGCATGTGGTCGCTCACCGGCCGGATCCTCACGTTCAACCCGGAACTGCTGATTCCCAGCGCCATCGGCCTGCCGTTCGGAATCCCGCCGCTGCGACTGTTCCCGCTCGGCGACACCACATGGTCGTTCTGGTTCGTCGACGTCGTCGCTGCCCTCGTGATGATCGCGGTGGTGTGGACCCGCCTGGCGAGGAGTCGGCAACGCCCGTTCCTCGCCGGCCTGCTCGCCACGATGCTCGGCGTCGTGGTCGGCAACCTCGTGCGCATCGTGTATATCAGCTTCGAGACCCATCAGGGCCTCGGAACGTACGCGGCCGCGCTGGTGCTGGGCCTCGTGGTGTCGGTGCTGTGGGGACTCGTCGTCGGCCTCGTCGTCGGACTGGTACACCTGCTCGATCGGCGACTCCGACGGCCCGCGGAAGCGGAGACGAAGGCCGGGGCGGCCCGTCGTCTTTCCAAGGTCGGATCGCGCTGAGCCGGGGCGCCGTCGTCTCCTGGCCGACCGTGATGTGAGACCGTCCCTCCATGGGGACGACGGCGCGTACGTCACCGTCCTCGACGGCGGTCGCACGTACGCGACCCGCGTGCCGATCCACCAGGAGTTTCATCTGTACATCGACGACGAGGGCGTCGCCCGAACTGATCATGTTCTGAGGCTGTGGGGCGCCACGGCTGTGCGACGACGCCCGGTGAATTGACCGCCGACAGATCCAGCCGATCCAGACCTTCCAGCCAAGCCATGCGAACAAGCCACCTGACGGCGCCTCGAGGTCCCGGCCCGATGCGTGGTGACGATCCGAAATCGACTCTCTGTCATAAGAACCGGCGGACTACGCGGCTGGGTCGGCCGTTGCCAAGTCGTCAACTCGAGCTAGCGCCGCGCGGCGCAACTCTTTGGTGAGTGGTCTACGGTCCGTGGCTCGGGTAATCAGATCAACCTGACACAGATCCACGTCAGCAATGTCGCGGTAGGCGACGCCGTCGTGTTGGTAGCGATTGGCCACCGACTGCGCAGTGATCATGACATTGCCGCCGAGCGCGACGCCGTTGATCGCCTCTTCCATTGTTGCTGCCCAGCAACCATACTGAACGGCGCGTCCGCTGGGCCGAGGGTCTACCACCCACTCCTTCGTCCACTCACGGCCGATGCCTTTGGCGCCGACGACGGCGTAGCCGTCGAGGTCCCCGAGAGTCAACACTTCACATGCCGCGAGTGGCGAGTCGATCGGAACTGCTGCCACCCGTTTCTCTCGATGCACGACAATGCGATCCATCTTGTCCGCCATCTCTCGATACGGTGGACGGGCAAGAGATGCATCGACGTCGCCCCGAGCCAGCCGCGAAAGCTGATCACCCCACTCGAGCTGGATGAACTGCAGCCGCGCATGGGGGTTCTTCGCCGCGAAGTCCGCCAGAAAACCCTCGTCTCTCCGGCCGGGAAAGCCATTGATGAACCCGATTCGCAGGATCTCCTGGTCGGTACTTTCACCCAGAGCAATGCGCGAAGACGCCAGCGCGGCGCCCGCATGGACCATGAACTCCCGGCCGCGGTCGGTGAGCCGGATCGGATTGGTGCCACGCTCGACCAACTTGTAGCCGACGGCGCCCTCGAGCCGTTGGATCTGCTGGGTCATCGCCGGCGGTGTGACGCACAATCGCGCGGCCGCACGCGCGAAGCTTCCCTCTTCGATCAGCACCTCCAACGAATTGACCAAAGTCAGATTCAAGAACGAGGACACAACCGACTCCTCCGATGAAGCAACTACTTAACCCTGTGTCGTGGATGTCAATTTACTGGTCAGCCGCACGGTGTCAAGGTGTTCGAGACCGGAAGAAATCCAAGAGCCGGAACATGATCGGGCCTTCAGCTGCCCCCAAGATATCCAAGACGGGAACCCATGTCAGCAACTGCGAAGTCTCCTCAACGAGCGCTCGTCACCGGGGCCGCATCCGGAATCGGCTATGCGATTGCCGAGCAACTCATCGCCTCCGGAGCCTCCGTCCTCGCCTTCGATCTGGACAAGGACGGCCTGGCCGCAGCGGCCGAGAAGCTCGGAAGCTCCTACACAACCTTCTCGGGCAGCGTCACGAAACCGGACGACGTCAAAGCCGCGGTGGACGAGGCCGAACTTTCCCTCGGGGGAATCGACAGCCTGTTCAACGTCGCGGGCGGACTTCGGCCCGCCCCCATCACCGATCTCGACGAAGCCGACTGGCACTTCACCATGGACGTGGTGCTCACAGGCGTCTACCTCTGCACCAAATACGTCGCGCGGTCCATGATCCGAAAAGGAAGCGGCGGCGCGATCGTCAACATCTCCTCGGTCAACGCGCACCTGCCCCTGTACGGCGGAAGTGCTTACGCCGCAGGCAAAGCCGGTGTGGAGATGTTCGGCAAGAATGCCGCGCTGGAGCTGGCCCGGCACGGAATCCGCGTCAACACTGTACTTCCCGGACTCGTCGAGACTCCGATGGCGGGCTTCATCCTCGAGAATGAAGGCATCATGGACGAGTTCTACGCGAACGCCGTTCTCGCGCGTCCTGCACAGCCCGCCGAGCTCGCTGCGCCCGCAATCTTCCTGGCGGGATCGGGCGCCAGTTACATCACCGGCACCAGTCTGGTTGTCGACGGCGGCTACGAAGTGGGCAGCTACCCCGATCTCAGCAAGTACCTGTAGGGAGAGAACAACAATGAGCACAGCGCATTCCGCCCGACCGACCGCAGCCCCCCGAACCTCGTACGAGGAGGAGTTCGTCCACATGATGGACGACATCGACACCCTCATCGAGAGCACCACCAATCCCATCCACCGGAAGATTCTTGTCAACTACCGCCGCCACGGTCTACTCGAGGTGTCGGGTCGCTACGACGAACTGCTCGCTCCCGCTATGACCGTCGACGAGCCTCACTACCGGGTCTTCGAGGGCGGCCAAGGCGTGATCCTCGACGGAATGAGCGAGGTTCGCGGCTTTTACCAGACACTGGCCGGTATGGACATGCTGGTGATGTGGACGGGCAAGCAGAAAATGGCGGTCGCCGACTGGGGATTCGCCGGCGAGGCAGAGTTCAGTCAGTTCGTACCGGGAAAGATGCTCGGCGACAACGTCTTCGGCAGCCTGGACGAGAACGCTGACAGCAGCACTTCGGAGTACGACGCCGACGCGTACTACCTGGTCCGTCGCACACTTGCGTTCGTCTGGCACTACGACAACGACGTCCGATTGATCGGCGAACACGTGTACGAAGATGTGACTTCCAAGACGGTCACCAAGGTTGCGCCGGAGGACGTTATCACCGGTTCCCGGGCCGCAGAGTTACTCGAGTCCGTGATCGACAAGTACGAACTCCCACAGTAAGAAACGCAAGAATCCGTCGTCGTGGTGGATCCTGACGTCGGGCTTCACCGTCACGATCGGTCCGATCACGCTGGATGGACAGGAGGCAGCCTTCGTGCCGGAGAACCGGGCGAAGGCTGCCTCCTTCTGTGGCGCAACGAAACCGGGCGTCGGTCCCGTCAGAAGTGCCGGGTCAGCCAGTCGACGAGGATCTCGTTGGTGGCCTGCGGGTCCTCGAGTTGCGTCCAGTGCCCGGTGTCGATCATCCGACGCTCGAACGTCTCGAAGTACTGCAGCAGATTGTCGGTCAGCATCGGATGACAGATCGGGTCGTGGCGCGCCGCGACCAGCAGCGCCGGAACCCCGACCTTGGGCACGACGCCGTCGGGGAACAGCTCGGTGTGCACCTCCCAGTTCCGGATGATGCTGTGGTACCAGCTCAGTCCCCCACCGAATCCCGTGCGGGCGTATGCGTCCGCGTAGTACCGCATCTCGTCCGCGTCGAGGACGACCTCGCCGGGCCACGTCGACTCGTCGTCGGCGAGCCAGTGGATGTAGCTCATCGACTCGGGGTCGTGCCGGCCGGTGCGCGACAGGTTGGTGCCGGACCCGGTGTCGCGTCGCATGAAGAAGCGGAAGCTCCGTTCGGCGTCCTTGTCGAGCAGTGCCTCGCACTCGGGAGTCTGGAAGTGCGCCACGTAGTTCCGTGGGCCGTACGCATGCTCGTACTTCTCGATCGGGTTCTCGCGGGAGTACCCGAACGGGGTGTTGAGCGTGATCACGCCCGCCACGGAATCGGGCTGCAGGTAGGGCATCATCCACGACACCATGCCGCCGAAGTCGTGTCCGACCACGACGGCCTTCTCGTAGCCGGCGTCCGCGACGAGGCCCGCGATGTCGGCGGTCGTCTCGGCGATGCTGTAGGCGCGGCGGTCGTCGGGTCCGGTCGACTGCCCGTAGCCCCGCATGTCGGGGGCCATGACGTGGAACCCGGCATCGGCGATCGGCTGCAGCTGGTGCCGCCACGACGCGGCCAGCTCGGGAAAACCGTGGCACAGCACGACACACACGTCACGGGTGACGCGCTCGGGCACCGCCTCGAAGACCGCGAGGCGGACGCCGTTGGTGTCGACGAATCTCGGTTCGGGAAGCATTGTGTTGTTCCTTTCGGGTCAGTGGGCGTGGGACGAGGCGGCCTGCTTGATCCGCGGGACGGCGAGGGAGACCAGTGCACCGATCGCGGCGGCGCCCGCCGCGATCAGGAAGGCACTGCGGAATCCGGCGGATTCGTAGGCGACGCCGTGGCCGTCGGTGGCCACCACGTAGTGGGCGAGCACCGTGAAGCCGATGGTGGAGATCAGGGTGCCGGCCAAGGTCTGGGCGACCCCGACGAAGTTGGAGCCCACTGCACGCTCGGTCTCCGGGAGTGCGAGCAGCGCCAGATTCGGGACGGCCGCGTAGATCATGCAGCCGAGGCCGAACACCACCCACGCGAGCACGATCACGACCGGGACGGTCGGGACCGCGGACAGCACGGCGGCGGCGATCGCGATGAACACCGCGCCGAACACAAGGTGGTTGCGGAAGCCGATCGACTTCGCGGTGGCACCGACGATGAATCCGCTTGCGACGATCATCAACTGGCCCGGCAACAGCCAGCCGGCCATCTCGGTCGCGGACAGGCCGAAGCCGTACGACGTGCTCTCCGGCGCCTGGAGCAGCATCGGGGTGAGGGTCGCGAGCAGTGTCGTGGCGCCGTAGGCGATACCGCCGCCGATGAGCGTGTACCGCAGCGCCGGCTTCGCGATGAGGTCGAGACGGATCAGCGGTTCGTCGGTGCGGCGCTCCCACCACACCCAGACCGCGAATCCGACGAGTGCGACGGCGACGCAGGTGAGGGTGCGCCCGTCGGTCAGGCCCCACTCCTTGCCGCGGGAGAGTCCGACCATGATGACGAACATGCTGGCCGCCAGCAGGACCGCGCCGAGCCAGTCGATGCGCGCGTGCGAGCGGATCGGGGTCTCCGGCACGAAGAAGAAGGTCAGTATCGCGCCGATCGCGCAGAAGCCGAACGCGAACCAGAACACCGACCGGACCCCGAGATGATCGATCAGCACACCGGCGACGAGCAGCGCTCCGACGCCGACCGCGCCGACACCGGTGTTCGCGATGCTGATCGAGATCGGCTGCAACCGCGCCGGAAACGTGTCGCGGATGAGCGTGTATCCCAGTGCGAGGCAGGCGAAGCCGGCGCCGGACAGGAAACGCCCGGCCACGAGAATGGGGAACGTCGCCGCGGTGGCGGAGATCAGCGCACCCAGCGCCCCGATCGCCGCGGTGACGACGAGCATCTTCTTCTTGCCGTACAGATCGGCGAGCTTGCCGATGATGGGCGACGCCACCGCACCGGACAGCGTGAAGGCCGTCATCACCCACACCACCTGCGTGGTCTGGAACTCGGCGGCGACCTTGGGCAGCGTCGGCGCGAACAACGAGAAGCCCAGCGCGGACTGTTCGGTGAGGAGAAGCAGGATGAGGAGTGTGCGCACCCAGTACCGGGTAGGCCGGTCGTTCGCGTCGGCCGACACCTCGCCGACGCGCTGTTCATCCGGGCCGTCATTGGTTCGCAAAGACATGAATACCTCGCTCAGATGAGAAGGGACAGAACTGGATCGGTCTCCGCGCTTGCCTTACCGGCGCGTGTCACGCCGAGGCGACGCCCCGGGGAAGGACCATGATCTTGACGTGATCGTCGGGCGCTCGCAGCGTGTCGAACGCGTCCGCCACGCCGTCGAGGTCGACCCGGCCGGTGATGATGGCGTCGGCGTCGATCTCACCGCGTGCGAGGCGCTCGAGCACGATCTCGTAGCCGCGTTCGGTGGGGCCGTGGCCGAAATTGATCGCGATGCGGCGGAGTTGGCCGATGACGGGAATGATCGTCTCGTCCGCGAACGGTGCCGCGAGCACCTGGATGCGGGAGTCGTAGGGCAGGGTGCGCAGGAGCATGTCGAGCATGCCCTTGCGCCCGCTGCATTCGTAGGCGATGAGGATTCCCCCGCCGCCGCGCTCCGGGTCGTTGTGGCCGTCGGCGACCATGCGGTTCCAGACCTCGACGGGATCGTCCTCGTTCGGGTCCACGACGACGTCCGCGCCCATCTTGAGCGCGAGTTCCCGACGCTTCGGTGAGGGCTCGGACGCGATCACCGTGTGGGCGCCGCGCGCCTTGGCCGCGACGATGGCACCGAGACCGATGGTCCCGCAACCGATCACCAGCGCCGAGTCGGCAACCGTCAGACCGGAGCGCTGCATGTGCAGTTCCCCGACGTGCAGCGGTTCGGCGAGCGCGGCGTGCTCGAACGACAACCCGTCCGGGATGCGGCGAACCCAGACGGCGTCGACGACGATCTGGTCGCCGAACCCGCCGTGGTACGTGTTCGAGTACCCGATGATCTTCGGGATTCCGGTCGAGGTGTCGGTCACGATCCCGAGGCCCGCCACGCGGTCACCGACCACGAAATCGACCACCCCGGGTCCGATCTCGGCGACGACGCCCGCGTACTCGTGGCCGAGGACGACGGGACGCCCGTGGTCGAAGGTGGCCAGCGGGTAGCGCGCGGCATCGATGACGTCGACGAACCTGCACGGATCCTTCGAGACGGTCAGGTCGCTGCCACAGATCCCGCAGGCCATGACGTCGATCCGCACCTGCCCGGGGCCGAGGTCCGGGAGGTCGGCAACCTCGGCGAGCGTGAACTCACCATCGTGGAACTGGACGGCGCGCACGGTCAGGCTCCCGTCTGCGCGGGCTGACCGTAGTAGTCGGTCCGCGCCTTCTCGAGTGCATTCACGAGGTTGCCGATGAGGTACTCGCGGTTGTCCTCGGCGAACTGCAGGCTCGCCTGCCGTCGGACGTTGCGCCGACGGAAGTGCGGCACGACCTCCGAGGCGAACAGTTCGTAGCTGCGCTTGGTGTCCTCCCAGTTGGCCATGTCGACGTGCAGGATGAGCATCGTCCCGAAGCCGCCGGTCTTCTCGATGAGTCGCTCGATCTGCGCGATGGCCTGGTCCGGGGTGCCGATGATCGCCTGCCCGAACTCGCCCAGCGATTCGTGGCGCCAGTGGTCGATCACGCCCTGCGGGGTCTCGCCCCATTCGGGGTAGCGGCCGTTCTGGCGATTGGCGTAGTACGCCATCGACTGGATGCGCCGGCTGACGGCGCGTTCCGCGTCGGCCTGGGTCTCGGCGAGGAACATCGGATTCACCACGCGCCACGTCGACCGGTCCGCGGTGTGGCCGTGCTCGGCGGACACCTGCTCGTAGATCGACCAGTTCCGGTCGAGCGCGTCGAAGCCGGTCGGTGAGCTGGCGGCCAGCGACAGCAGCGACAGTCCGTTCGTGCCTGCCAGCACCGAGCCGTTGGGCGAGATCGTCGACGCGGTGACGACTTCGATGCCGGCGGGGTCGTAGGTGGGCAGCTGTGCGCGGGCGTCGCGCAGCGTGAACCAGTCCGTCTCCATGTTCACGGTCTCGCCGCGCATGAGCGGGAGGATCGCCTCGAGCGCCTCACCCTGCCGACGACGCTGGTCGCTGGGGTCGATGCCCATCATGTGCGCATCCAGCGGAATCTTGCCCGGACCGGTCCCGAAGATGACGCGGCCGCGGGTCTGCAGATCGAGCTGCATCATCCGGTCGACGGTGATCAGCGGGTGGTGGTACGGCAACGAGACCACCCCTGTGCCGAACCGGATGCGCTCCGTCCGCTCGGCCGCCGCCGCGATGAACACCTCCGGGGACGGCACGATCTCCGCTCCCGTCGAGTGGTGTTCCCCCATCCAGGCTTCCTCGAACCCCAGATGGTCGAGATGCTCCATCAAGTCGATGTCACGTCGCAACTGCAGCGCCGGATCGGCGTCGAGAGGATGGAACGGAGCCAGGAAGGCTCCGAATTTGATCGAGTCCGGTGTCCACATGTCGTCTCCTACCTCGATGGTTCGTCGAACTGCTCAACGCCTAGTGGTCTATCAAAGATTTGAAACAAACGATTGAATTCGTGTGATGCCGAGTGGAATCCTCCCGCTCAGCGGAACGCTGCGGAAACCGGAGCGGAGCCGGAGCTCCGACATCGAATACACCTGTACGCCTACATGATTTGACGCCCGGCCCGCTGAGCCCGCCCCGCCCATATCCGGGCACACCCCTACTGCACGCGGCCCAGCAGGAACCAACTAATCAATCACGCGATCGACACAATCGCGCATCCGTCTCGGCGCGGGCGACTCGGCAGCACCCGAGGGGTCAGGAGAGCATCCGCTCCGCGCCGCCGACGACGAATGCCACGAGATCCTCGTAGAACTCGACGAGTTCGTCGCGGGTCTGACGGGTTGTGCCGACAGCCCAGTCGTCGACCCTGCTGAGAGACTGCAGGAAGCTCATCACCGCGATGGGCCACCGGTGGTCGATCCGCTCGCGTGGAGTATCGGGCAGTGCCCGCCGAACCTGCTCCCGGAGCCGCAAGGACAGCTCGTCCTGACCCGACGCGGCGACGGCCGGCCGCGCCTCCCGCGAGACCTGCACGACGATCTTGATCCAGCGAACGCCTCGGACACGTTGACTCAGCAGCAGTTCCAGATACGGATCAGTCAGGGCCCGGACGACGTCCGCCAGTTCGGGACGCCGGTCGGACGATGCCAGTTCGTCGACGCGCGCGGAAATGTCCTGCGAGACTCGGGCGCCGACGTCCAGCAGGACCGCGGACAGGAGGTCTTCCTTCGACCCGAAGTGATAGTGGACTGCCGCCGGACCATGGCCTGCAGCGGCATTGACCGCACGCACGGACACCGCATCGACCCCCTGCGCGGCAAAGAGCTTTTCGGCTGTCTTGATCAGGCGGATCCGAGTGGCATCCCCCTGACGATTCGGCATCGTGCGGGCCATGCGAAGAGCCTAACCGACCACCGCGGATCGCCTCCGCCGCGGGGAATCCGCGTGACCTGCCGGAACTACCGCAGGACGAAGTGCTCCTCGATCGGCGTGCGATGCTGCTGCCACACGTCGACCAGGCGCCACGGGCTGGCCACGATCACGCGGCCGCTGTCGTTGCGGTAGTACGTGTGCGCGTTCGGTGTGTGGCGCCAGACGGTGTTCTCCATCGCCCGGTCGATGTCCTCGACGTACGCGTCGTACGCCTCCCGGGTGGGTTCGAGCGAGCGGGCGCCCCGCTCGGCGAGCAGGTGCAGGCACTCGACGATGTAGTGGACGGCCACCTCGATGCCGAAGTTGTTGCCCGCGCCGTGGCTCGGGTTCGTGTTGGGCGCCGAGGTGACGAACAGGTTCGGGAAGCCCGGGACCGTGCCGCCGCGGTAGGCCCGCGGGTTGCCGGACCACTCGTCGACCAGGGTGCGGCCGTCGCGACCTCGAATGTCCATGGTGGACAGGAAGTCCAGATGGAATCCGGTGGCGTACACGATGACGTCGACCTCGACGAGCTCCCCCTCCGGGGTCACGATCCCCTCCGGCACGATCCGGGCCGGCTCGGCGACGAGGACGTCGACGTGTTCCCGGGTGAGCGCCGGGTAGTAGCCGCCGGGATCGCGGATGATGCGCTTGCCGAACGGTGCGAAGTCGGGGGTGACCTTCGCGGCCAGGTCGGACCCGGCGCCGAACGTGCGGTCGATGTACGCCAGGCAGTCCTGGAGCAGCGTGTCGTTGGCGCGCGAGATCGACAGGTGCGTCGACGCCCATTCCGGATCGACGACGACCACCGGGTACGCGCTGTCCGCCGATCCCCAGAAGGCCTTGACCCGCAGCCAGTTCGCATAGAACGGCACGTGCCGCGAGAGCCACCGGTGGTGCTCGGGGACGTCGTCGCTGTCCCGCTTGCGCGGCGCCACCCAGTGCGGTTGACGCTGGAACAGCGTCAGGTGGGCGACGTCGTCGACGATGGAGTCGACGATCTGCGCGGAGGTGCAACCGGCCCCGATCACCGCGACCCGCTTGCCGGTGAGATCGAGCGAGGGGTCCCACTCCCCCGAGTGGACACTGGTGCCGGCGAAGGACTCCCGTCCCTCGACCCGGGGGAACTGCGGGCGGTTGAGGTAGCCGAGCGCGGTGATGACCGCCGCGGCGTGGGTCACCGAGCGGGTGCCGTCGGACGACCGCGCGTGGACGGCCCACCGGTGCGACGACTCGTCCCAGACGAGCGATTCCACCTCGGTGCCGAACCGGGTGTGGTCCCGGATCCCGTGCTTGTCGGCGACGGCCCGCAGATAGTCCCGGTACTCGCCGCCCTTGGGGTAGTAGCTGGTCCAGTCGGGGTTCAGTTCCGAGGACAGCGAGTAGTACGACGACGGGGTGTCGACGCCGACGCCCGGATAGTTCTGGATCAGCCAGGTGCCGCCGAGGTCCTCGTTCCGCTCGAGGACCTCGTACGAGATCCCCTCGCGCGTCGCGGCGATCGCGGCCGCCACACCCGCCAGGCCACCGCCGACGATCACCACGTCGAGGGTGTCGGGCAGCGGTGTGGTGCGCGGCAGGACGGGCTGCGCCCGATGGAACCCACCCTGCTCGGCCAGCATCGGCAGGAATTCCTCCCCGGGCGTCACGCCGAGTGCCAGCGGAACCAGGCGGGCGAACAGGTGGGGGTCGCCGGGCGCGGCGGCACCGGCGCCGATCGCGGCGGCCGATGTCAGCGCGCCGACCAGGTCGTCGACGATCGCGGCGGCAGTCTCGGGGTCGGTGACGCCGGCCATCTCCGGCGCGTCCGGAACGTACGAGATCGCGTCGGCATGGCGATCGAGCACGGCGGCGTCACCGGTGATCTGCGCGAGAACCGCCAACAGGACGGCCGGGTCGGCCTGTCCCAGATGGGCACGCAGCAGTTCGGGGTCTACCCGGGACCGGTCGTCGTCCTCGATCAGCGGCACGGCGGTACTGGATGTCATGGGAATCTCCTTGCAGGCCTGTCGGTCCGAGGCCCGGAGTCGTGAAGAGTCGAACGGCGAGAAACGCTCACGCACCCGGTGCGCGGCGTTGTGATTCGGGACAGTAGGCCACCGAACCCGACCTGTCCATACCCATATCCCATTTAGCAGACTCACAGTCTGGTTTTTTGCTCGAACGTCTACCCAAGCGGCCTCGGGTGGGCTACCGTCCGATCAGTCGCCACCACACTGCGACCGCAACCGTTCACCCCGCGTCTCCAGACGAAAGGCGTTGCCTGCCATGGATCCACTACGCTTCGACGGCCAAGTCGCCCTGATCACGGGCGTGTCCACCTTCGGACTGGGCCTCGCCTACGCCCGCCTGCTGGCCTCCCGCGGATGCTCGGTGGTCGTCAACGACCTCGGCCGGGACTGGACCGGGTCGGCGAGCGCACCGGGGACGGACGAGGTGGTCCGCCTGATCGAGGCCGGAGGGGGCACCGCGGTCGGTGTCACCGGCGACGTCGTGACCGAGGCCGACCGCATCGTGCAGACCGCGGTCGACGCCTTCGGCCGGTTGGACGTCGTGATCAACAACGCCGGTGCGGGCGGCGACTTCGACACCCTCGTGGACGTGCACCTGCGCGGCGCGCACCGCGTCACCGAGGCCGCGTGGCCACACCTGTCCGGCACCGGCGACGGCCGGATCCTCAACATCTCGTCGAACGGCAGCTTCGGGGCACCCGCGATGCCCGGCTACGCCGCGGCCAAGGGCGCCATCCTCTCCCTCACCCGGACGCAGGCGCTTCTCGGCAGGCGAATCGGTGTGCGCTCCAACGCAATCCTCCCCGCCGCGTGGACACGCTCCACCGCCGGCATCGAACAGCCCGGCTTCGGGGAATTCATGCAGGCCCACTTCCCGCCCGACGCGGTCGCGGCCTTCGCGGCCTACCTGCTGCACGCCGACACGGCACTCACCGGCGAGGTGTTCACCGTGGGCGGCGGCCTGGTCTCCCGCGTCGTGCAGGCCGAGACGCCGGGCGCGCTGACCGACGATCACACCCCCGAGGCGTGGCCTGCACTGATCGACCAGGTGCTGACACCCGGCGACATGATCGTCTCGAAATCACTGTGGTCGCAGCTCGATTCGTTCGTCGGACGGATGAGCTCGCAGACTCGTGCCGACTGGGAAGCGATCCGTGTCGCCCCCGACGTCGACGGCAAGGTCAAGGCCTGAACCCCGAGAGGACACCGAACATGCTCGAACTCGATCCCGACGTCGCGGCCTACCTCGGCACCCGCGAGGACTGGGTGCCCATGCACGTGGCGGGGGTGCACGCCGCCCGCGCGGCCTTCGAGGCGCTACCGCAGCGGCCCGGCCCGGAGATGCACCACGTCGAGGACCGCGTCCTCGACGGTCCGCACGGTCCGCTGCGGCTGCGGACCTACCGGCCCGTCGCCGCGTCTGATCTGCCCGCGATCGTCTACTTCCACGGCGGCGGCCTGGTGATCGGCAGCGTCGACACCTTCGACCGACTCGCCCGCCTGCTCGCGGAGGCGTCCGGCGCGGTGGTGGTCAGCGTCGACTACCGCCTCGCGCCCGAACATCCGTACCCGGTGGCGACCGACGAGGCGTACTTCGCGACGCAGTGGGTGGGCGCGCACGCCGGCGACCTGGGCGTCGATCCCGGCCGGATCGCCGTCGCCGGGGACAGCGCCGGCGCGACCCTCGCGGCCGGGGTGACGTTGCAGACCCGCGACGAGGGCGGGGTGCCGCTGCTGTTCCAGTTGCACATCTACGCCGGTATCGACCGCGACGACACCAAACCGTCGGTGCTCGAGTTCGCGGACGGCCCGATCATCACGGCCGGGGACTTCGCGTGGACGAAGAACCTGTATCTCGGCGAGGACCCGAGCCGCGACCATCCCTACGGGGTGCCGAGCCTGGCTGCGGACCTGTCGGGGCTGCCGTCGGCGATCGTGGTCACGGCGTCGCACGACCCGAGCCGCGACGGCGCCGAGGAGTACGCGCACCGCCTGCGCGACGCGGGCGTCCAGACCGCGGTGCTGCGCTACCCCGGTGTGGCACACGGCTTCCTGATGCACGCGGATCTCCACGCCCGGGCGCGCCTGGCGCTCGCCGAGATCGGCGGCCTCATGCGCGCCAAGTTCGCGGTCGGCTGACCCCTAGTCCGACGGCAGCGCGGCACACCAGACGTCGGTGATCGTGTCGATCGCGCCCTCGCGGTCGGCCGACCACCCGCGAACCAGCCAGGTGTTCAGGAACAGTTCGAGCCCACTGATCAGCAGCAGCGCGCGCCGTTCGGTCTCGGCACCGTCGACCCCCTTCCACAGCTCCTCGTTCGCGGTGAGCGCCGTGACGAACCGGCGGTGGTACTCGAGATAGAAGTCGTCGAATCGGACCAGCCCCGCCGACTGGACCCGCAGCTTGTCGCCGCTGGCCTCCCACGCCTCGACGACCCCCTCGACCCACCGCCGGATCGTCGGACGCTCCCAGTCGGTGAGCCGACCGAAATCGCGGTACAGCGACTCGGCGCGGTCCCACATCTCCACGACGATCTCGCGGACGATCGCGTCCTTGCTCGGAAAGTACGAGTAGAGGGTGGCCCGGCTCGCGCCCGCGGCCTTGGCGATGTCGTCGATCGTCGTCTCGCGGAAACCGCGCTCCCCGATCAGGCCGGCCGCCGCGTCCATCAGGTGCGCCCGACTCTTCCGTTTCTGCAGTTCACGCAGCGACAGCTTCTCGCCGGGTTCGGTTTCCATACTGGCAGTCTAGTGTCCGCGCGCGATTGTCCGTGACCGCCCTTACACTCACGCCATGGCCGTCGAAGTGACTCGCGCGCAGGTGCTCTCGTACCGCTGGCACGCCCAGCAACTCGACCGCGCCGCGGGCGTCGCGTCCGGCCCCATCGACTGCGACATCCTCGACCTCGGCATCCAGAACACCGGCCCCGACGGCGCGGCCTGGGCGCTGCGCCTGCGGGGCACGCCGCCCGGCACGACGGACGACCTCGCGCTCGCGTGGACGCTGCGCGCCGCGCCGCACTGTTACCGGCGGGCGGACCTGCCCGCGATCGCGACCGCCACCGCCCCGCTGTCCGATGCGGACGCGGCCAAACGGATCTTCGACGCGAACCGGCCCTTGAAGGCCGCGGGAATCCCGACGCTGGACGCGCTGCGGGCGGTCGCGGACGAGATGCGCGACATCGTTCGCGAGCCCACCGTCAAGGGCGAGATGTCGGCGGCGCTCACCGCGCGGATGAGCGACCCGTATCTGCGGTTCTGCCGGCCGTGCAACGCGACGCACATGTACGAGATGCCGTTCCGGCTCGCGGCGCTGCAGGCC
This sequence comes from Prescottella agglutinans, assembly GCF_004011865.1. Lineage (GTDB taxonomy): Bacteria > Actinomycetota > Actinomycetes > Mycobacteriales > Mycobacteriaceae > Prescottella > Prescottella agglutinans. The sequence goes on from NZ_RKLP01000002.1 coordinate 202,178, forward strand.
GGCCTGGAACTGCGGCCCGACACCTCGCCGCCCGTCCTCGCGCGCATTCCCGGTTGGCGCGCGAAGCCGTACACCCGCACCGGCGCGGACGCCGACGCCCGGTTCGACGTGATCCGCGGATACCTGCGATTCTTCGGCCCGGCCGAGCCGAAGGGCACCGCCGGATACATCGACGCCCCGGTCAAGGACGTCAAACAGCACTGGCCCGACGACGCGACGCCGGTGTCGGTCGAGGGCGTAGAGCGGTGGATCCTCGCCGCCGATGTCGACGCCCTCCGCGATCCGCCGACCGACGACTCGGTGCGACTGCTCGGCCCGTTCGACCCCTACCTGCAACTGAAGGACCGCGAACTGCTGGTCGCCGACGAGGCGCGGCGCAAGGCGCTGTGGCCGACGCTCGGCCGACCCGGAGCGGTCGCGGTCGGCGGCGAGATCGTCGGCCTGTGGCGACCGCGGACGTCGGGGAAGAAGCTCACCGTCGAGGTGACGGCGTGGACGCGGATGTCGACGTCGACTCGATCCGGAGTGGACGAACAGGCGACGGCACTGGCCGACTTCCGGGGCGTGACGCTGACGGCCGTCGTCGATCGGGACTAGGGCAACTTCGCGCCTCCCGAGTCGATGCAATCTCCTCAACTTCTCGGGCGTTGTTGGGTATGTTCACGATGGGTGAGGCGGTGATCCCTTGCGAGACAAGGGATCGCCCCGACGAAGGGAGCCACGGGGATGAACGAGGTTTTCGAGGTCGAGGCCATACCGGGAGGCGAGTCGCTCCCGTTCCCGCCGACACCGTCGGGGAGCATCGCCGGCCGCACGATGCAGGAGTCGGTGTACAGCCCTCGTCCGAAACCCCACCGCCTACCTTCCGACGCGCCGAACATCGTCGTCGTGCTCATCGACGACGCCGGCCCCGGTCTGCCGAGTGGTTTCGGTGGCGAGGTGAACACCCCGACCCTCGACCGGATGCTCGGCGAGGGGATCAGCTACAACCGTTTCCACACCACCGCGATGTGCTCACCGACCCGGGCCGCGCTGCTCACCGGCCGCAACCATCACCGGGTCGGCAACGGTCAGATCGCCGAACTCGCCAACGACTGGGACGGATACTCCGGCCACATCCCCAAGTCGAGCGCCACCGGCGCCGAGGTGCTCCGCCACTACGGCTACACCACCGCCGCGTTCGGCAAGTGGCACAACACCCCTGCCGAGGAGACCACCGCCGCCGGACCGTTCGACAACTGGCCCACCGGGGTCGGATTCGACTACTTCTACGGGTTCCTCGCCGGCGAGGCCTCCCAGTACGAGCCGAACCTGGTGCGCAACACCACCGTCGTGCTGCCGCCGAAGACCCCGGAGGAGGGCTACCACCTCAGCGAGGACCTCGCCGACGACGCGATCGGCTGGCTGCGACGGCACAAGGCGCTCGACGCCGATCGACCGTTCTTCATGTACTGGGCCAGCGGCTGCCTGCACGGACCGCATCACGTCATGAAGGAGTGGGCGGACCGCTATTCCGGCAAGTTCGACGACGGCTGGGACGCGTACCGCGAGCGGGTCTTCGCGCGGGCCAAGGAGAAGAGGTGGATCCCGCAGGAGGCGGAACTGACCGACCGCGACCCGACGATGCCGGCGTGGGACGACATCCCGGACGACGAGAAGCCGTTCCAGCGGCGCCTGATGGAGGTCGCCGCCGGCTATGCCGAGCACTGCGACGTACAGGTCGGGCGCCTGTTCGACGAACTCGATCAGCTCGGCTACCGCGACAACACGCTCGTCCTCTACATCTGGGGCGACAACGGCTCGTCGGGTGAGGGCCAGAACGGCACCATCAGCGAACTCCTCGCCCAGAACGGCATCCCCACCACCACCGCGCAGCACATCGCCGCGCTCGAGGAACTCGGTGGGCTCGACGTGCTCGGCTCGCCGAAGACCGACAACATGTACCACGCGGGGTGGGCGTGGGCGGGCAGCACGCCGTACAAGGGCATGAAGCTGCTCGCCTCCCACCTCGGTGGCACCCGCAACCCGATGGTCGCCCGGTGGCCCGCGAAGATCACCCCGGATTCGACACCGCGGACGCAGTTCCTGCACTGCAACGACCTGGTGCCGACGTTCTACGAACTGCTCGGCATCACCGCGCCCCGGACCGTGAACGGGATCCCGCAGGACCCGATCGACGGCGCCAGCTTCGCGACCACGCTGATCGACCGGGACGCGAAGGCCGGCAAGCTCACGCAGTACTTCGAAATCATGGGCAGCCGCGCGATCTACCACGACGGCTGGATGGCCTCGGCATTCGGACCACGCGCCCCCTGGGTGCCCGGAACACCCGGCGGCATCCGCGACTGGAGCCCCGACGACGACACCTGGGAGCTCTACAACCTCGATGAGGACTGGACCCAGAACCGGGACCTCGCCGCGCAGCATCCCGAGAAGCTGGCCCAACTACGCGAGTTGTTCGCGATCGAGGCGGCCAGGAACAACGTCCTGCCGGTCGGTGGTGGGCTCTGGGTGGCGGCCATCCATCCCGAACAGCGCATCTCCACCCCCTACACCAGCTGGGAGTTCACCGGCGACGTCACTCGCATACCCGAATTCTGTGCTCCCGCGCTGGGCAACAAGAACAATCGGGTCGCCATCGAGCTGACGGTTCCCGAGGGCGCGAGCGGGGTCCTCTACGCGCTCGGCGCCAACGCGGGCGGGCTGACCTGCTACCTCGACGACGGCCACCTCTGCTACGAGTACAACCTCTTCATCCTGACGCGCACGAAGATGCGTTCGGCCGCTCCGATCACCCCGGGCCGGCACACCGTCGAGGTGTTCACGGAGTACGCCGAGGCCCGTCCCGGTGGTCCACTGAACGTGCACATGTGCGTCGACGGTGAGAAGGTGGCCGAGACCACGGTGCCCGTCAGCGCGCCGCTGCTGTTCACCGCCAACGACTGCCTCGACATCGGCACCTGCCTCGGTTCGCCGGTCTCCCTCGACTACTACGACCGGGCCCCGTTCCCGTTCGACGGCACCATCGAGAAGCTGACCGCCGAGTACACCTGACGCGCTGCCGTCTCGGCCGACCGGGACATCAGCCCAGCGACACGTGCCAGACCAGGGCCGCGGCCAGGGCGCCGACGCCGTTGAGCGACCAGTGCAGGGCGATCGGGGCGAGCAGGCTGCCGCTGCGGCGGCGCAGCCACGTGAAGACGAAGCCCGCGACCGCGGTCGCGGCGACGGCGCCGGCGATGCCGAGGGCCTGCCCGAGCGCGCCGCCGCCGAGGATCGTGCTCAGCCCCTTGTTGCCCGACGTCAGTCCGAGCGACGACGCGATGTGCCACAGCCCGAACAGGAGGGATCCCGCGGCGAACACGCCGCGCACGCCCGAGACGCGGGACAGGGTGCCGTGCAGGACGCCGCGGAAGGCGAGTTCCTCGGGGATCACCGTCTGCAGCGGGATGACGATCATGGAGGCGACGAGGGCACCGGAGATGGTGGCGTACCGATCGGCCATGAAGAACTGTCGCGTGACCGGGAGCGCGATGCCGATCGCGACGACCGCGAGGACGATCCCGACCGATGCCAGCGCGTACACGGTGCCCTTCCGCCAGTGCCGCGGCGACAGGCCCAACTCGGACCAGCCCAGGCCACGACGCCGGGTCAGCCCGACCAGGATCGCCGCCGAGATCGGCACCGTCGCGATGCTCGCCCACACGGTGGTGAAGTGGGCGATCAGGTTGGTGGCGACCAGCACGGCCACGACCACGGCAACGTCCAACCACGCATGCGCGGCGCGGATGCGGTGAATACCCGTCGTCGACACGGCGCCGGCATTCGCGGTTGCGAGATTCATGCGGTGCGCATCCCCCGTCTCTGCGATCAACCCGACACCGAGAGAACACAGATTGTTATCTGTCTGTTACCAAGCTCGAGAGTACGCCTCCGTGCACGGGGCGCGCGGTGAACTACCCCACACCGCGACACGGTCACCTTCGATGCTACGGACTTCTTCACCGCCCCGATTCGGACGAGCAAATGCCCGCCGTTAGCCTCAATACGAACTCAACAGCCCGTGTTCAGGAGAAACGATGCCGGAATTCCTCTACGAGGACCTGCTGCCGATCGGTGAAGACCCCACCGAGTACCGGCTGCTCACCACCGAGGGGGTGTCCACCGTCGAAGGCCCCGACGGCCGCACCTTCCTGAAGGTCGAACCCGAGGCCATGCGGCTGCTCACCGAGACCGCCCTCCACGACATCTCGCACTACCTGCGCACCGATCATCTGAAGCAGGTCGCCAGCATCCTCGACGATCCCGAGGCGTCCAACAACGACAAGTTCGTCGCCCTGGACCTGCTGAAGAACGCGAACATCTCGGCGGCCGGCGTGCTGCCGATGTGTCAGGACACCGGCACCGCGATCGTCATGGGCAAGCGCGGCCAGCACGTGCTCACCCCCGGCGACGACGAGGAGTCGATCGCCCGCGGCGTGTACGACGCCTACACCAAGCTGAACCTGCGCTACTCGCAGAACGCTCCCATCACCATGTGGGAGGAGAAGAACACGGGCAACAACCTGCCCGCGCAGATCGAGCTGTACGCGGACACCGCGAAGGGCCACGAGAACTCCTACAAGTTCCTGTTCATGGCCAAGGGCGGCGGATCGGCCAACAAGTCGTACCTGTACCAGGAGACCAAGGCCATCCTGAACCCGGACTCGATGATGCAGTTCCTCGAGGCCAAGATCCGCTCGCTCGGCACCGCCGCGTGCCCGCCGTACCACCTGGCGATCGTCGTCGGCGGCACCTCCGCCGAGTTCGCGCTCAAGACGGCGAAGTACGCGTCGGCGCACTACCTGGACGAGCTGCCCACCGAGGGCGCGATCACCGGCCGCGGCTTCCGCGACCACGAGCTCGAGAAGCAGGTCTTCGAGCTCACCCAGAAGATCGGCATCGGCGCGCAGTTCGGCGGCAAGTACTTCTGCCACGACGTCCGCGTCATCCGTCTCCCCCGCCACGGCGCGTCGCTGCCCGTCGCGATCGCCGTCTCCTGCTCGGCCGACCGCCAGGCCAAGGCGAAGATCACCCCCGAGGGCGTCTTCCTCGAGCAGCTCGAGTTCAACCCCGGCCAGTTCCTGCCCGAGGTCACCGACACCCAGCTCGACTCGGACACCGACGGCGTCTCGGGCACCGGCAAGGGCGCCGCGGTCAAGATCGACCTCACCCGTCCGATGCCGGAGATCCTGGCCGAGCTGTCCAAGCACCCGGTCAAGACCCGCCTGTCGCTGACCGGTCCGCTGGTCGTCGCGCGCGACATCGCGCACGCGAAGATCAAGGAGCGCCTGGACGCCGGCGAGGAGATGCCGCAGTACCTCAAGGACCACCCGGTGTACTACGCCGGACCGGCCAAGACGCCGGACGGCATGGCGTCGGGCTCGTTCGGCCCCACCACCGCCGGCCGCATGGACTCGTACGTCGAGCAGTTCCAGGCCGCGGGCGGATCGATGATCATGCTGGCCAAGGGCAACCGGTCCAAGCAGGTCACCGACGCGTGCAACACGCACGGCGGCTTCTACCTCGGTTCCATCGGCGGCCCGGCCGCCCGCCTGGCGCTGGACTGCATCAAGAACGTCGAGATCGTCGAGTACGAAGAGCTCGGCATGGAGGCGGTCTGGAAGATCGACGTCGAGGACTTCCCCGCGTTCATCGTCGTCGACGACAAGGGCAACGACTTCTTCGCCCACACCGGCGAGGTCACCCTCACGATCGGCAAGCGCCCCGGCCTGTGAGCTGACGCACCGAATCCTGAAGGCCCGGTGGAGCATTCGTTCCACCGGGCCTTTCGTCGTCTTTGCCGCGTGCGGCGCGAGCCCTTGCCAGGATCCGCCTGCGGGGTCTTGACTGGAATGCGGACCGCCGACCGCCGAACACGGAGCGAGGGTGCCGATGTCGACCCATCGAGCAGTACACGTCCAGTCCCCCGGCGAACCGCTGACGCTCGCCGACGTCGAGACGACGCCGCCCGGGCGCGACCACGTCCGCATCACGGTCGCCGCGTGCGGCGTCTGCGGCACCGACCACGGGTTCGTCAACGGCGGATTCCCCGGAATGTCCTGGCCGCTCACTCCCGGGCACGAGATCGCCGGAACCATAGCCGAACTCGGGGACGGCGTCGCCGACTTCGCCGTGGGAGACCGGGTGGCCGTCGGCTGGTTCGGCGGGCACTGCAACGAGTGCGTCCCCTGCCGCCAGGGCATCTTCATTCACTGCGAGAAGATGCAGGTGCCCAGCTGGCAGTATCCCGGCGGCTATGCCGAATCGGTGACGGCGCCTGCCAACGCGCTCGCGCGGATCCCCGACGGCCTCTCCTTCACCGAGGCCGCGCCGATGAGCTGCGCCGGCGTCACGACATTCGACGCCCTCCGGAAGACCCGGGCACGACCCGGCGACCGCGTTGCGGTGCTCGGCGTCGGCGGCCTCGGACACCTCGGCGTCCAGTTCTCCCGTGCGATGGGATTCGAGACGGTCGCGATCGCCCGGGGCGCCGGCAAGGCCGACGACGCGCACCGCTTCGGCGCCCACCACTACGTCGACTCCACCGCGGGCGACGTCGGCGCGGCCCTGCAGGCACTCGGCGGCGTGTCCGCGGTACTTGCGACCGCGGCGAACTCGAAGGCGATGGCCGACACCGTCGGCGGGATCCTTCCGCAGGGCGAACTCGTCGTCGTGGGTGTCACGCCCGAACCGCTGCCGATCAGCCCACTGCAACTGATCACGCCCGGTGTCAGCGTGACCGGCCATCCGTCCGGCACCGCGCGCGACGTCGAGGAGACGATGCAGTTCGCGGTGCTGTCCGGGGTGCGCGCCCAGATCGAGCAGCGCCCGCTCGCCGACGCCGCGGACGCGTACGCCGCCATGGACGAGGGCCGGGCTCGGTACCGGATGGTGCTCACCATGTGACCGCCGCGGACACCGGCGTCACAGCACGTACGGGATCAGTCGCTTCGTCCGGTCCATGTACCGCCGGTACTCCTCGCCCACGCCCTCGACGAGCACCCGCTCCTCGTGCGGGATGCGGACCACGTACGCCCCGGCGAGCACGAGAACGGTCAGTGGCGCAAGCCAATTGGTGTACGCGACGGTGAAACCGAGCGCGCACACCAACGCTCCCGTGTACGACGGGTGCCGGACGTGCCGGTACAGACCGGTGTCGACGACGCGCTGCCCGGGCACCGTCTGCACCCGGAAGGTGAACGACGCGCCCAGTTCGTAGACGGCGCGCAGCCGGATCGTCTGCCCCACGAAGGCCACCGCCAGCCCGGTCCAGAAGAACCACCAGGCACCGGTGGTGACGACCGTCGCGTGGACCAGGACACTCGCCGTCGGCCCACCGAGGTACACGCTCGCGAGTCCGAGGCCCACTGCGGCGCCCGTCCACCCGTCTCGCGACGATCCGGTGGCCTGGTGCGTCAGTCCGATCCGGAACTCGGAGAACAGGAATGCGACGAACGCGGCGGCGAGCACCACCCCCGCGACCGGGTCGGTCGCGAACAGCGGGAGGTCCGCTCCCGAGTCAGCCACCGGCCCGGGACCTTCGGCGCGCCCTGCTGACCGTCATGTTCCGAGTGTGCCGCGCGCGCCCCGCCCCCGTTGGCCGAATGTCACACGTTCGGTCCAAGTGAACGTATGTGACATTCGGCCGGTCACCCCGCGACCACCCTCGCCTCGACCGCGGCCGCGCGGTACGCCTCGGCCAGCGAGTCGACGGTGTCGTGGGCGTTGAGTCCGCTCGGATTGGGCACCACCCACAACTCGGCGCCCTCGAAGTCCTCCGGCTGCCGCCCCTTCTTCGCGGTGCGTACGCCGAACGCGGCACGGTACGCGGTGATCCCGGCGATGGCGACCACGCGGGGGCGCAGTTCGGCGACGAGGCGCCGCAGGCGCAGGCCACCCGCACGGAGTTCGTCGGCGGTCAGTTCGTCGGCCCGCGCGGTCGCGCGCTGGGCGAGATTCGTGATGCCGACGCCGTGCGACACCAGCAGCTCCCGATCGTCGTCGGACATCCCTGCCGTGGGGTCGATCGGGCGGTCGATGATCCCGGCGCGCAGCAGCGCCGGGTAGAAGCGGTTGCCGGGCCGCGCGAAGTGGGCGCCGGTCGCGGCCGTCCACAGCCCCGGGTTGATCCCGACGAAGAGCAGGCGGCAGCCCGGACCGATCAGGTCGGGCACCTCGGCGTCGCGGAACGACTCCAGTTCGGCACGGCTGAATCCCATGGGGACAGCGAACCCCATGGATCACGCACCGGCCAAACCGTCAGGAACCCTCGTACGCCGCTCGGATCGCTCCGATGTCCAGCTTGCGCATCTCGAGCATCGCCTGCGTCGCGCGCTGAGCGCCCGCCGGGTCGGTGCCGCCGAGGTAGGACCCCAACTGCGCAGGAACGATCTGCCACGACATCCCCCAGCGGTCCTTGAGCCAGCCGCACCGGCCCTCTTCGCCGCCGTCGGCCGTCAGCTGGGACCAGTACGCGTCGACCTCGGCCTGGTCGGCGCAGCTGACCTGGAAGGAGATCGCCTCGTCGAACGAGTATTCCGGTCCGCCGTTGAGGATCGTGAACGCCTGCCCGTCCAGTTCGAACTCGATGGTGAGCGCGAGCCCCTCGGGGCGGTGCATGCCGGGCCCGTAGCGGGAGATGTTCAGGATCTTCGAGTTCTTGAACACCGAGACGTAGAAGTTCGCGGCCTCCTCCCCATCGGTGTCGAACCACAGGCACGGGGTGATCTTCTGCATGTTCGGTTCGTCCTTCCGGTCGTTCGTCGTCGAGACGTGCTCTGTCGGGATAGACCGTGGCGGTGCGGGAGACTGACCAGCCGCCGATCGCGAGCGTACGACGATGCGGCGGCAACCGCCCGGAACACGGCCGGTCCGGCGGTAGATTGGGACGGGAACGGACCCGTGCATCGTCGATAGCCGAGGGAGTTCACATGTATCAGGTTCCCGACATGACGGGCCGATACGTCGTCGTCACCGGCGCCAACAGCGGCACCGGCAAGGAGGCAACCCGCCGGATGGCCACCGCGGGGGCGCACATCGTGATGGCGTGCCGCACGGTGAGCAAGGCCGAGGCCGCGTGCGCGGAGATCATGCACGAGATCCCCCAGGCGCAGCTCGAGATCCGACGAATCGACCTCGCCGACCTGGGGTCGGTGCGGGAGTTCGCGGCCGGCTTCCTCGACGACGGGCGCCCACTGGACCTGCTGGTCAACAACGCCGGTGTGATGTCCCCGCCGGAGCGGTTCGAGACGGTCGACGGCTTCGAGTTGCAGTTCGGCAGCAACTTCCTCGGACCGTTCGCCCTCACCAATCTGCTGTTGCCGCTGCTGCTGGACGCTCCCGCGGCACGGATCGCCACGATGACCAGCGGCACCGCCCACTACGGGCGGATCAACTTCCGCGACCTGCACTCGACCCACCGGTACAGCCCGGCACTGAGCTACGCCCAGTCCAAGCTCGCCGACATGCTGATGGCCCAGCACCTCGCCCACGTCGCCGACGAACGCGGCTGGAACCTGCTGAGCACGTACGCGCACCCCGGCTACACGCGCACCAACCTGCAGACCGCCGGGGCGAGCCTGGGCCGGGACAAGCCGCGCCACGGCATGTTCTCCGGAAGCGATCGCACGGTGCTGCCGTCCCAGGACGTCGAGCACGGCGTCGAGCCACTGCTGTTCGCCGCCACCAGCCCCGACGCGGTCCAGGGCGGCTACTACGGGCCGGGCGGACGCATGGGACTGATCGGGCCGACCCGGCGATACGAACAGCCACGCAGCTCGCGGGGCGTCGACCTCGCGTCGTCGCTGTGGGCGGTGGCCGAGAAGCTCACCGACACAACGCTTCCCTATTGAGCCGCTCACCGCGCGTGACCCGAGACCGTCCCACGGAGGGGATCCCATGACCGACCGGACCACAGCCGCCACCGTCATCCTGGCCGGTGAGCGCGGCCTGCACATCGAACGCGTCGTGAACGCTCCCCGCGACCGGGTGTGGGCCGCGTACACCGAACCGGAACTGATCGCGCAGTGGTGGGGTCGAGGCAATCCGCTCGACGTCGAGACGTGGGAACTCGAACGCGGCGGTCACTGGCGGTTCGTCGAGCACCACGAGGGCGGCACCGCCGGCTTCGAGGGGCGCTTCCGCGACGTCACACCGCAGGACCGCATCACCTGGTCCTTCGAATGGGACGGTATGCCGACCCACACATGCGTGGAGACCATCGAGTTCGTCGACCTCGGCGACAACGGCACCAGGGTCGTGATGGACTCGCTGTTCATGACCCCCGAGGACCGCGACGGCATGGTCCAGTCGGGCATGGAGGAGGGCATGAACGCGAGCTTTTCCGCGCTCGACGCCCTGCTCGCCCGAACCGCCTAGCTGTTGCGGGTCATGACGTTGTTGACGGGGAACTGCGTACGGAAGAGCTCTGCTTACGGGTCAACGTCCGTATGCGGCGAGGAAGACATCGACGCCCTCAGTGACAACGTGCTCGATATCGGTTGCGGAGGCGATTGAGTTGACCGTGCCGGCGGTGAGCTGGATCAGGTGAACGGCCGCAATCTGGCCATCCTGCACCTTCACCAGGCGTTGGCTGCTCATGACGAGTAGATGTTCGGCGATGGCGGAACGGACGCGCTCCGGGCCGGCGCGGCGCCACGCAGCCAGGACGTCCGGGTCTATGTGGTCGGCATCGGCGGCCACCTGCCGGATCATGGCGAAGTGGGACTGCGATGCCGGATCCGGTGTGGCCCAAGCGACACCGAACGCGATCAGGTCCCGGCGGAGGTCCGCGATACGGCCGAGTAGCCGATCCGCCAGTGCGATCTCACGCTCGGCGACGCGGTTGGCGCTGTCGAGGATGACCGCGCGGAACAGTGCTTCCTTGCTGCCGTATCGGTTGTAGATCGTCCGAGTGGAGACGCCGGCCTCGGTTGCCAACGACTGGATGCTTGCCCGGCTGTAGCCGTCACGCGCAAATACACGCAGCGCTCCGTCGAGCAGTGCCCGCTCCTTGTAGCCGCTCACATGAGACCTCCCAATTCGAGTACAACGACCATTGTACTAAGTGCAATGATCGTTGTACTTTGAACGCATGGACACCAACACCGCAACCACATCCGTGCCCCGCATCGCTGTCATCGTCGGATCCACCCGCCCCCACCGGAGAGCGAGACTCGTCGCCGACTGGGTACAGGAGAACGCTGAACAACACCTTCTCGGGCGCGCCAAGGTCGAGATAGTGGATCTCGCCGAGTACGACCTGCCGCTGCTCGATGAACCGGTGCCCGCCGCGATCGGGACCTACGCCATGCCACACACGCGCCGCTGGGCCGAGCAAATCGCCACCTACGACGGTTTCGTGTTCGTCACCCCCGAGTACAACCACTCGTTTCCAGCCGCATTGAAGAACGCGGTCGACTTCCTGTTCTCGGAATGGAACGACAAGGCAGCGGGCTTCGTGAGCTACGGCCTCCACGGCGGTGTTCGCGCAGCCGAACACCTGCGCCTGACGCTCGCCGAGGTCAAGATTGCGTGTGTCCGCAGCCAGGTCGCGCTCAGTCTCTTCACGGACTTCGACCTCCCGGACATCCAGCAGCCGGGCCGGCTCACTCCCGCGCCCCACCACGACGAGATTCTCGCGCGGATGCTCGACGAGGTCGCGGACTGGTCCGAGGCACTGGGCGCGCTTCGATCGGGCCGCAGGCCGTGACCTCGGCGGCGGTGCGCGGTGCCGGCGAGCGATCCGATCGCATCGATGCACGGACGTGGCGGCTGTGCTGGGTGATCGTGCTCGGCGCGTTCGCGAGTGGCCTGGATGCCTCGATCGTCAATGTCGGCCTGGATTCGATCAGCCGTTCGTTGGGATCGTCGCTGGCGGCCACGCAATGGGTGGCCAGCGGCTACTTGCTGGCGCTGGCGGTCTCTCTTCCGCTGGCGGGATGGCTCGCCCATCGCTACGGCAGTAGGCGCCTGTGGCTGGCCTCCCTCGCGGCGTTCACCGTGGCGTCCATCGGGTGCGCCGCCGCGCCCACACTTGAGTTCCTCATCGTGGCGCGCGTGCTCCAAGGCTTCGCCGGAGGTGTCCTCATTCCGACCGGCCAAACGGTCCTGGGCCAAGCAGTCGGACCCGACCGTCTGGGGAGAGTGATGGGCACCCTCGGCATCGCCGTCAGCGCGGCACCCGCAATCGGGTCCCTATTGGGCGGATTCATCCTGCATGGCGCCGCCTGGCCGTGGCTCTTCCTGATCAATATCCCCATCGGGGTCGCAGGGCTCCTGCTGGGTAACCGCCTACTCCCCCGAGACGCTGAATCACCGACAACCTCCCCGCTCCACCGGACCGGGCTCGCGCTGATCAGTATCGGGCTCCCCGCCCTGGTCTTCGCGGCCAGCCGGTGGGGAGACGCCGGCCACTTGACCCCCGACATCGTCGCCGCCGCAGGATTCGCGACCCTCACCCTGGCCGCGTTTGTCGCTGTCACCCTGAGAGCCACCCATCCGCTACTCGACCTCGAGATGTTTCGGGTGCCAGGATTCCGTGCCGGTGCCGTGACCGCGTTCTTTTCGGGAGCGCTGATCTTCGGAAGCGGTGTCCTGTTCGCCCTGTACTTTCAGGTCGGTCGCGGGCAGACACCGCTCGATACCGGGGTCAGCCTCCTCTGCTTCGCAGGCGCAACTGCGGTCACCGCCCCAATCACCGGCCGTTGGATCGACCGCCGCGGTCCCAGTCGCGTGGCGCTCACCGGTGGCGTGCTGGCTGCTGCCGCCACCGCGGCCCTGACTGCGCTGCCCTTGGATGCGCCGATCTGGTTGATACAACCGGTACTCATCGTCTTCGGCGCTGCCGTCAACATGGTTGCGATGCCGGCCGGCATCACCGCCTACAAGTCCGTCAGCGCGACGCATCTCCCCGACGCGATCACCCAGATCAACATCCTCCAACGCATCGGCGGATCCATCGGTGGAGCGATCTGCGCAGTATTTGTCGCCAGCAATCAGACAGGTCTCGCAACAGCTTTCACTCACGCCCACCTGGCGCTTCTGACCGCTTCCCTGGGAGTCACCACCGGAGCCTTGCTCATCTACCGCGCAACAAGACCAGCCCGGACCCCACAACCATCGGACAAGGATCACTGGTGACGAGATTGCACGCCAACGCACCACTGTCATTCGAGGGACGGAGGCGGCTGATCGAACGGTGCAAAACCAGACCGATCGCACACGTCGCCGCGGAAATGGGCATCTCGCGTGCCTGCGCGAGCAAGTGGGTGGGCCGCTATCGCGGGTTCGGCGAACTGGGACTCCATGACCGCTCGTCCGTTCCTCACCACCAGCCCACAGCCACTGGACCCGACGTCGTGGCGCGGATCGAGACTCTGCGCCGAGACCGCAAATGGTCAGCCCGTCGAATCACGTTTGAACTGGCCAGTGAAGGCAACGCAATCAGCCGTCGCACCGTCACCCGTCACCTGCACCACCTCGGCCTGAACCGACGCCGGTTCATCGACCCCAATGGTGAGGCCAACAGGGTCGCGCGCAAGATCATTGCCCACTGGCCCGGGCACATGGTGCACGTCGACGTGAAGAAAGTCGGCCGGATCCCCGATGGAGGCGGTTGGCGTGTACACGGCAAGGGCTCCAAGCGGGCCAAGGCCGTCGAGCGCGGCAAGACCGCCGGCAAGACCGGCGGATATGTCTACCTCCACTCCGCGGTCGATGGCTTCTCCCGCCTCGCCTACACCGAATCACTTGCTGATGAGAAATCAGTCACCGCAATCGGTTTCATGCACCGCGCCCGCGCATTCTTCGCAGCCCACGGCATCCTGTACATCCAGCGGATCGTCACCGACAACGGCAGTTGCTATCGGGCGAAGGACTTCACGAAGGTCCTCCACGGGGCACGGCACCAGCGGATCGCCCCGTACACGCCACGTCACAACGGGAAAGTAGAGCGATACAACCGGATCCTTCCCGAGGAATTCCTCTACGCCCGCGAATGGCACTCCGAACACCAACGCACACACGCACTCGGTGTGTGGAACGTGCACTACAACTACCACAGGCCACACTCTGCCGTCGGCGACCGTCCGCCGACCTCGAAACTTCTCGCCTGTGTAACCAACGTCCTGGCTTCATACACCTAGCCGGGGCTGGGGACGCCGCCGGCTTCGGTGGATCGCCGCACCGGGAGGGGCAACCACACCGGCTCCGCCGGGATCCGTTCGAGCACGCCGCCCGCGAACACGTCGTACAGCGGCAGCTGCTCGGCATGCACGTAGCCGATGTGGCAGTCACACACGTCCAGTGGGCACGGCCGCGGCCGCAACGCTTCCTGGAAGGAGCCGTCGTACAGGTTGCCCAGGACCTCGGGGACGAAGTGGCAGCGCCGGACGGTCCCGGCACCGTCGACGGACACCACCGAGGCTCCGGTACGGCACGCCCGCCCCCGTGTCCGGTGCGGGTGCCGGCTGAACTCGAAGAGCGGGTCGATCCCTATCCAGTCGGCCGCGGCGGCGTCCGTGTACTCGTGTCCCTCGGCGGCGTTGACCCACAGGTACACCGAGTCGGGAAGCTCGGCGCGCAGCCGACGGGCGGCGGCCAGGTGCTCCGGCAGTCCGACGACGCCGACGCTGAAACGCACGCCCAGCGCGGTCAGCTCGGCGGTCTTGGTCAGGAACCGGTCGTGCGGCGTCTGGCCGGGGTGGTACGTGCACCACAGCGCGACCGCGTCGCGGTCGGCATCGGCGAGCCAGCCGGTGCGGCAGCTGAGGTTGGTCTGGATCGCCACCCGACGCACGTGGGGCAGCCGGGACAGGTCCACCAGGGCCCGCCGGTACCAGGACCGGACGAGGCCCTCACCCCACGGTGTGAACAGGATCGACAGCTCCCGGTCCTGACCTGCCACCCACGCACAGAAGCGTTCCAGCGCGGCCCGGTCGGCGCGCAACTGCTCGGGGGTGTCCCGACGCTTGGCGAACGGGCAGTACGGGCAGTCGTAGTCGCACGACGCCAGCGGACCCCGGTACAGGATGGTCAGCACCGTCAGCGGCCCTCGTACTCGGCCATCGCGGCGCGCACCCGCGGGGAGAACAGCTCCGGCCCCAGCGCGTCGGAGTACGCCATACCCAGCGCGGTCAGACGTAGCCGGCCGCCCTCGGACAGAAGCCATCCGCGCTCGGCCCACCGGTCCAACTCGGCACCGAAATGCTCGTGCGGATCGGCCCCGAATCGGGAACGGTAGTCCGACGACGGCATTCCGGTGGCCTGCAGCACGGACTGCAGCAGGTGCCGGCGGCGGGCCTCGTCCTCGATCATCGCGTGACCCACCACCGCGCGACGGAAGTCGTCGACGGTACCCGCCACGTAGTCGTCGACGATGGCGCGCACCTCCCGCGCATCGACCGCGTAGTCGAACGAGTAGTGCAGCCCCCGGGTGTACGACCTTGCACCGCAACCGAGTCCGATCATGCCGTCGGTCTGGCAGGCGTAGTCGTCCGGGCCGACGTCGGGGGCGTCGGCTCGGCGGAACATGCGCATCGACTGCTGGACGTAGCCCGCCGCGAGCAGCTGGTCACGCCCGCGGCGGTAGAGGTCCAGGCGGTGGGCGTCCCAGTCCGGATCGGGACCGGCGCCGCGGCGCGCCAGACCTGTCAGCGGCCGCACGTACAGCGGGTACAGGTACAGCTCCTCGGGGCGCCAGGCCAGCGCGGCGTCGAGGGAGGCGGCCCAGGAAGCCGGTGTCTGGCCGTCGATCCCGTAGATCAGGTCGATGTTGAGGACCGCGATCGCGGCGTCCCGGATCCGCTGCAGGGCCGCCTCGACGTCCGCACGCCGCTGCGGCCGGACCGCCGCCCGCGCGTCGGTGTCGTCGAAGCTCTGCACGCCGAGGCTGAGCCGGGTGGCGCCACGCTCGGCCAGCACCGCGAGCCGGTCGGCGGTGGCGGTCGCCGGCGACGCCTCCACCGACAGGGGGACCGCCCGCAGGTGGGCGCCCATGCCCTCGGCGATGTCGCACAGCCGGTCCAGTTCGGCCGCGGTCAGATAGGTGGGGGTCCCGCCGCCGAACGCCGCCGTCGCGAAGCGGGCCGACGGGGCCAGGGCCTCGCGCACCGCCTCCGCCTGCCGCTCGAGCGCGTCGAGGTAGCGGGTGGTGAGCTCGTCCGGCGCCCCGACCCGGGTGAACAGATTGCAGAAGCCGCAGCGCACCTCGCAGAACGGCACGTGCAGGTACAGCGACAGCGCGTCCTGCGGTTCGTCCGCCCACAACTCGGTCAGCGCCGGGCGCGGGTCCAGCGGCCGGTACGCGGTCTTGTGCGGGTACGCGTACACGTAGTTCTGGTACGGCGGAACGTAATCCGCGGCAACGGTGTCCGCCGCAACCGGCAGGGGCAGGTCGACGGCGGTCATCTCGGTCCCTCGAGGAAGAAGTGGGCATAGGGCACCGTCCACACCAGGGGGTGGCCCAGCCGGTGCCCGGTGTAGCCGTCCTCGCCGTACGTGGTGCCGTGGTCGGAGCACACGATCGCGAAGCACCGTCGCCGGCTCGACATGGCGGCGAACAGTCGCCCGATGTGCCGATCCACGTACTCCAGCGCGGCCGCGTGCGTCGCCCGGGTGTCCCCGGCGTCCGCGGTGGCGCCCTCGGTGAAGAACCAGTTCGGCTGGTGCAGGGCCGAGACGTTGACGAACAGGAACAGCCGGCGCTCGGCGGGGAGTCGGTCCACCGCCCGTGCCGCCAGGTCCACCTGCGCCTCGAACGACGTCGGCGACGTCACCCCGAGTTCGGGCGACCAGTGCGCCTCGTCGAACAGATCGGGCAGCACCGAGCCGAGCGCACCCCGGCGGTTGAAGAAGCCGACGCCGCCGATGCACACCGTGTGGTAGCCGACGGCGGCAAGGCCCGCAACCAGATTCGACTCCGCGTACACGAACGTGCCGTCCGCGGTCGATTCGCTGCCGCCGAACTCGGCCGCGAACAGGCGTGGGTGCGGCCCCTGCCCGACCGGGGTGGGCAGGAACCCGGCGAATATCGCCTGGTGCGAGGCGTAGGTGAAGCTGCCGGGGGCATGGCGTTCCTCCCACCGGCCACCGGGCAGGTGCCGCGCCAGGTTCGGGATCCGGCCGGCGGCCGCGAGCTCGCAGGCCACGTCGTAACGCAGGGTGTCGAGCGTGATCAGCAGGATGTCGTCGGAGCCGACGACGGTGTTCATGTCCGGCTGTGCCGCAGTCGATTCCGGCTGCACGCCGGCCGCCGTGTCAGGCCGCGACATGCTGGGACCACCCTCCCGAGACCGCGGCCAGTTGCGCCGCATACGTGTCGAGGCCGTCGGCGCGGCCGGGGAGCCCGCTCAGGCCCGGGAGCAGGTCCCCGAAGGCATTCACCTCACCGACCGCGGCACCGTTCCAGTTCGCGGCGGGCAGCAGGTCCACCCCGACGCACAGGGTGCGCGGGAAGCAGGCGGCGGCCCGTTCCGCGACGGCGAGCGCCTCGTCCCAGCCGAATCCCGCGGCGTCGAACGCGGCCCGCGCGATCTCCGGATCGCCGCGGTGCCCGCCCAGGTGCAGGTTGGTCATCGGGTGGGCGCTGGTACGCAGCACCGCGTGGGTTGCCCGCCCGGCGACCACCACGACCCGCAGATCAGCGGCGCGGCCCTCGATCGACGGCTTCGGCAACCACGCCTCGATGTGCAGGCGTTCGCCGGCCAGTGTGTCGATCAGCGCACCCACCTCCGCCTCGCCCGCGCGTCGGCGCACGCGGAGCGAGTTGTGGACGCCGTCCGCCGCGACCTCCACGCTGCTGCGTGCCTGGACCCGGCCGCCGGATGCCGTCTCGACGGCCACCACGCCGGCCGCGGACGATCCGTGCGCGGGTTTGACGAAGAACCGCCGCAGGCCGGCAGCGGCCGCCAACTCGCGCACCTCCGGCCAGCTCCGCGGCATCGGCGCGTCACCGCCCGACGTGGGCGAGATCGGCACCGGCACTTCATCACTCGCAAGAACGGCGTGACACCGTCGCTTGTCGAACAGCACGGCCAGGTCGTCCGGATCGGTCAGCCGGCGCCCGCCGCGCAGCGTGCCGACCGCGGCGAGCAGCGACGCGTACCACCGCGGGCCGTCGGCGATCCGGGTCGGATCGCCGGCCCCGCGCAGCATCGCGTCCACTTCGGGGTTCTCGCCGGGCGAGTCGAGGCGCACCCACTCGTCGGTGTCGAACCGGGCCCCGCCGCCGGTGAGTACCGCGCGCCAGGACACCACCCGCGGGGTGGGCATGCCGGAGCGGGTCGCGGCGTCCAGCAGCATCGTCACGCGACGGTTCTCCGGATTGCCCACGACCGCCAGCCGGGGACGGGTCATTCGCTGACCGCGACCGACCGGTAGATCGTGCCGTCGTATTCCTCCTCCTCGGTGTCCTCGCCGTCGAGGTTCAGTTGCACGCCGGACGGTTCGAGTGCCGCCCGCAGGCGCGTCCGCATGCCCTCCGTCAGGTAGTTGTGGTGCAGGTCGAGCGATTCGAGGTGGGTGAGCGCCTGCCCCGCGAGCAGTGCCTTCGCGCCCGCATCCGACAGCGCGCCCTTGGACAGGTCCAGGACCTGCAACTGCGGAACGATCGGCGCGGTCGCGACAGCTGCCGCGATCTCGTCCTCGTATTCGCTGTTCGCGAGCGCGAGGCGCGTCAACCGGGGAAGCTTCTCCCCGGAGAGGATCGGGGCGAGGTCGTCGACGGTCGAATCGGCGCCATAGTTCTCGTCGCCCAGCCACAGCTCCAGATCGGTCAGCGCCGGCAGATCCGATGCGGCCACGGCCCGGACCACGTCGACGGACAGGCCGCCGGTTTCGATCACCAGGCGGCGCAGGTTCTCGTGCCGGACCGGGGTCAGTTCGAGCTGGGTGCCGCCGCG
The DNA here is from genome assembly GCF_004011865.1 of Prescottella agglutinans. GTDB lineage: Bacteria > Actinomycetota > Actinomycetes > Mycobacteriales > Mycobacteriaceae > Prescottella > Prescottella agglutinans. The sequence continues at coordinate 221,119 of NZ_RKLP01000002.1, forward strand.
CACCCCCAGGTGCTCCAGCCGGGGAAACGCGGTCAGCAGCGGCGTGACGTCCGACTGCACGATCCACGAGATCTCGCAGTCCTCGAAGGTCATGTCCCCGAGGAACAGGGCCCGCAGCGCCGGCAGCTCGTCGGCGGCCGCGACGAGCGCCGCCACCACGTCGGCGGAACTCTCCTCGTACGGGTCGGACCAGCCACCGACGACGATCGCCTGCACGCTCGACGGATCGACCGCGGCCCGGAACTTGGCGAACGCCTCCGGCCACTCCATCGGCGCCTCGTACGTGGGAACGGTGATCCGCCAGGCGACCGGGCCCGGCCCGGGCACGGCGGGGGCAGCGTCGGTATCGATGGGGAACTCCACAACCGGGAGGCCGTGGAACTCGTTCTGCAGGTCGTTGATGGTCACCGGGGCACTCCTGCTGTCGGGTGGGTTCGACGGCGATTATGCCCGATTTCGGACGATCAAGATCAGGCCGGGTCGACGCCGCGGCGCCTCGAGGCAATCAACGCGCAGAACCTGTCCCCACCCGCGTCGGTGGCACCTGGGTCCTTCGTGAATCTGCTGTGCAGGCGCACGCCCGCCGCAGCGCCTGACCACCGAAACGGCTAAGCGCCCGAGGCGAGGAGGAGACGATCGAACGCTCCACGCACGTCGAACGGGATGTCGAGGGCGGTCGGTAGAGCTGCGACCAGTTCCTCGGCCACCACACGAAGCTTGACGTTGAACTGTTGAGACTTCCAGGTGAGGACATCGAATGCGCGATCGGCGGAGATGCCGTAGATCACCATCAGCGCGCCTTTCGCTTGCTCTATGACAGTGCGGGACTCGATGAATGCGGCGACGTTCTCGGTGATGGTGTGGTCGACGTCGCTGCGGATGGAGTCAGTGACGTCGATGTAGAAGCCCGACATCCCGACGACACGCCCGTCGGCCGTGACGCGTTGACCAACGCCCACGAGATAGTGAACCTTACCGGCGGTGTCGATGATCCGATGCCTGCTGCTGAACGGCTCGCCGTCCCTCAGTACCCGCCGCATAAGATCCGCCGAAGCGTCCCGGTCGTCGGGGTGCTTGTGTTCGAGCACGAGCGCGGTGGTGGGGACGACCTCACCGGGCTCGTAGCCGTGCATGTGGGCGACCGCGTCCGACCACTCCCACCGGTCACCATCGAGGTAGAAGCGGAAGCTCCCGACCCGTTCGAGCTGTTCGGACATCAGGACTGCGCTGGGTCGTCGCTGGGCGTCGCCACCTGACAATTTTCGCACTGTTCGCATCGAAAGTTCACTCCTTGCCGGTGCCGGTAACGGGATCTCAGGTTGCTGGACAGGTAACGCGCGCTGATCGCCGCCTCGGCAGGGGACATCCGTGTAGCTGCCGGAAGGAGTGGGCGTTCGGGCGGGGGCGGTGAGTAGCCGGTCAGGATGATCGAGCACGCCGCACGCGAGGATCACCCGACGTGGCCAAACTCGGCAGCCGCCCGTTTCCCACGAATGCTCGTGTCCTGCTCACTGTGTGACCTGAGGTATTGGCCGTGGCCTTTTGTGAACGCCACACGGCGATAAGGGGGTCAGCCCGGTCAGATGGCCAGTGCGGCCAGGATCACCGCAAGGAAGATGATCAAAGCTGTTGTTGCAGTGACGATTGCGGCAGCTTCCAGTAGAACGGGAGGAAGCGCTGCGGCCGCACTGGATCCGCAAGCGAGCTTGAGGGAGTACCCGCGCTTTCTCGTCTGCAAGGGGTCGTCATGGTTGTCGCCGTGCCCAGCGGTGGGGTCGATTTTCGCGTGGGACCAGACGCCGGTGACCGGATCTGTCGATGGATGCTTTGGGGTTCGATTCGCGTGGTGCATTCCGCGTAACTCCCGAAATTCGAAGAACTCGAATCGGCGAACGAGACCTGCAATCCGCGAATGCGCCGACACGAGCAACTGCTCTAGCATCGGCTGTCTACTCAACCTGCTGCCAGAGTAGCGGCGACCATGAAAGACAGCAAGGCCATAGCCACTTTTCCTTCGCTCCGGGGTGGGACAAATGCGTTGGTACGCGACCCCACGTCGGCGCGCGTCAAGGGGCAACTGTCTGTCTGTGAGGGACGGTCTGTTCGCAGAGGCTTCTCCAGTGCAGATTCGTGCGCGCGTACGGACGTGGGGCGGGTCTGTCGGCCGGGCGATCGAGCGTCCTTTTCAAGATGGTGGAGACGCCGTTCTGGATCCGGGACGATGGCCGGAGTCGCTGTGTCAGTCACCGGTCTGGGTGTCGTGTTCTTCGATGAACTGCTTGAACTGGGCCATGTTGGTGTGGACGAGGCGGTTGAGGTAGCCGAGCTTGTCGGCAAGGTTTTCGACGAACCCCTTCGGGTCGATGTCGATGTGAGCGGTCACCCGGGTGTGCGTGTTGTCGAGTCGGCGGAAGGTGATGACTCCGGCGTTCTCAGGCCCGCCGTCGGAGTGCCAGGCCAGTCGCTCGTACGGATGTAGTTCGGTGATGTCGGCGTCGAATTCGCGGGTCAGACCAGCGAGGTGGACCACGAAGTGCAGGTGGCCTGCATCGAGTCGGCGAACTTCCCGTACCCCGGACATGAACAGCGGAAAGGTCTCGAACTGTGCCCACTGGTCATAAGCAACATCGACCGGAACACTTACGTCGACGGCCTCGGTGATGCTGCTCATGACGGCGAGATACCCAAAATTTCAGCCTCCGAAACCGGACCACCAGCCTTTAGTGCCTGTTTACGAACCCTGCTTGGAAGTGAACCTTTCGCGGCAGTGTCACGCGTGACGGCCGGTCGAACGAATCGAAAAACCACGCCTGAAATGCAGGAATAGTTCGTCGCCGAGCCTTGCGGATAGGGGCGGAGAGCGCTGCATACCGAACCGGAAGTCCGGCAGTGGGCGCTGGAACACTCCTGACGCTGATGCCCGTTGTGCACGAAGTAGCGCAGGCCGCCTCTCATTTGCGGTCAGTCGACGGATGTGGTGCTACCCATCGGACACCACCGATGCCGAGTGGTTGTTGATCGAGCCGCTGCTGGGTGTATGGGTTCTTCAGCCGATGGCATCGCTCGGGTGCGCTCGGACGTATCCGGGACGAGCTTCGCCGCGCACTCCGGCTCTCATCGAGCCACACGCCCCGGCCGTATCGCCCCGGCGCCCACATCCTGGACAGTCGTCCACCCACTTTTCGTAAACCGGTGTGTCCTCGATTCCCCTCGGCTATATTTCGGCCGCATAACAGTCAGACAACCGGCCTGCCCTGGAAGGGTCCGCAATGAACCTCAACCTCATCTCGCTGTTCCCGATCCGCTACATCGAGAGCCTCCTGGACTTCGGCAGCTCGTTCCATTTCAGCCTGTAACTCCCGCGGGTTCTGCTTCAACCCGGTTCGAAGCGGCTACGTCCCCTTGACATTGAGGATCTGCCGCAACTCGTGCCGGATGTCCACGAGATCCCTGGCGTCGTCCATCACCACGTCGATGTCCTTGTAGGCGTCGGGGATCTCGTCGACCCACTGCGGCCCGTGCCGGTACTCGATCCCCCGCATCCTGCTGGCCAGGTCGTCCACGGTGAACCGCTTCCGCGCCTGCGTGCGGGAGAACCGGCGGCCGGCGCCGTGCGGGGCGGAGCACAACCCGCGTGCGTCGCCCTTGCCGGTGACCACGTAGGACCGGGTGCCCATCGACCCCGGAATCACCGCCGCCACACCCTCGTGCGCGTTCACCGCCCCCTTGCGGGTGAGCCAGACCTTCTCGCCGTAGTGCTCCTCCTGCTCGGTGTAGTTGTGGTGGCAGTTGATCCGCTCGGCCTCCACCACCGGGGCGCCGATCCACTCGCCGAACAACTTGACGAAGCGGTCCATCATCTCCGCCCGGTTCAGTAGTGCGAATCGCTGCGCCCACCGCAGTTCCCGGATGTAGTCCCAGAACTCCGGCGTCCCCTCTGCCAGGTAGGCGAGATCCCGGTTCGGCAGGTCGATATGCCATGTCCGGCAAAGCTTCTGGGCGATCGCGATATGCTTCTGCGCGATCTTGTTCCCCACGCCCCGGCTGCCGGAGTGCAGGAACAGCCACACCCGGTCCTGCTCGTCGAGGCACAGTTCGATGAAGTGGTTACCGCCGCCCAGCGAACCCAACTGCTCGCGCCACTTCGGGGAATGGGACAGGTCGACGCCGTCCCGGGCGGCCCGCTCCTCCAGTTCCGCGATCTTGGGCTCCGCGAACCACTTCCCGAGGGAGGCGGTGAGGTTGTAGTTACCCGGCGACAGCGGGATCGCGTGTTCGATCCGCAGCCGCAGCGCGTGCAGCGTCCGCCCCTCGTGACCGGCCCGTTCGATGTCGGCGGACGTGAACTGCGTTCGGGCGGCGATCATTCCGCATCCGATGTCGACCCCGACCGCGGCCGGGATCACCGCCCCGCGGGTGGGGATCACCGTTCCGACCGCCGACCCCTTGCCGGCGTGCGCGTCGGGCATCAACGCGACGTGGGGATACACGAAGGGCATGGAGGCGGTCTCCCGCGCCTGCGCGAGAGTTCCGTCGTCGATATGGCTGGCCCAGTTCAACAGGTTGTGGCCGTGCTCGGTGGGGGTCACTGTCCTACTCCGGTCATGGACGCCCGCGCGAGGTTCGCCCGCGTCGCGCCCGAAAATGGTTGGTACCACAACCGTATGGCGATACCGGGACAAAGCAAACGAATAATCGCTCGCTGCAGTTCAATGGAGTACGAGATGTCGTACCCGAAAGGACGGTGGTGGCAGTGACAGGCTGGACCGAGGAGAGCGGCGCATCGGCGCTGGACCGATTCGCGCCCGACGTCGCGGCCACGCTCGACCGTCTCGTCGCGCTCGTGCCGACGATCGGCGACGGTCCGCTCACCGCGCAAGCCCGACAGGCGTGCGCGCAGACCCTGTCGCTGCCGCCGCTACCCTTCCCCGAGCCGGCACCGTCGACACCGGAGGCATCGCCGGCGGCGCTCACCTTCGCCGAACAGTTCTGCGTCGACGTCTCCGGGATCGACGACGGCATGCGAAGCGCGCTGGCGGCGGCGCTCGGCGACCGGACCGGCACGTTCGTGCAGGCGCTCTACGTCGCCGACTGGGTGCCGCGGGTGCGCGCAGCCCTCGACGCCCTGTTCGAGGCGCGCCGGCCCGCGTGGACCGTTCCGTCCGCCTGGGACACCGCCGGTGAGCCGTGGCCGCTGATCCAGCGCACCCTCGTCGAGGTCGCCCGGGTGCGCGAACTCGACCCGGTCACGACCGAGGTGGTGCGGTTGTACCAGGCGCGGCAGCACAACTGCCGGCTGTGCAAGTCGCTGCGCAACCGCACCGCCATGATGTCGGGCGGCGACGAGAGCCTCTACGACGCGATCGACGACTTCCGCGGCGGCACCCTGTCACCGCGCCACAAGGCGGCGCTCGAGTTGGCCGACGCCCTCACCTGGCAGCCCGGGCACCTGGAACCGCAGGTCGCGGCAGATGTGCGCACGTACTTCTCCCCCGCCGAGGCGGTGGAACTGGTGATCGACATGATGCGCAACTCGTGCAACAAGATCGCAGTGTCGACCGGGACGGATCGGGCCAACGTCGACGACGGCATCGAGGTCTACGACGTCAACCCCGACGGCAGCGTGGATTTCGGTCTGACGCTACCCGGCTGACACGCCTCGAGCGGCCGCGGCGCCATTGCCAGTCCCCGACGACGGGAGGAAGGTTGAGTGAGGAACGGGACCGGTGGCGCCACCGGGGCGCCGCCTCGAGCAAAGGAAGTTGATCGTGTACGCGCGTTCTACAACCATTCAGGCGCATCCCTCGTTCATCGACGCCGGAATCAAGCACATCCGTGACACCGTGATGCCGGAGCTCGCAGACCTCGAGGGCAGCGCAGGACTCTCACTACTGGTCGACCGCGACTCCGGGCGCTGCATCGCCACCAGCTCGTGGATGGACGAGGAGACTCTCCGTGCCAGCGAGGGGCCCGTCATCCACCTTCGGGATCGGGCCACCGAGATCTTCCACGGCACCGCGCACGTCGAGCGGTGGGACATCGAAGTCCTGCACCGCGACCACGCGTCGAGCCTCGGCGCGTGCGTCCGCGTGACCTGGTTCAAGGTCGATCCCGGCAAGATGACGCACGCTGTCGACGTCTTCAAGCTGGGCTTGCCCGCGATGGAAGACACCGACGGATTCTGCAGCGCGAGCCTGATGGTCGACCACTCGGCCGGCCGGGCGGTGTCCTCGGTGACCTTCGACAGCGTCGAACAGATGCGGGCCAGTCGCCAGCTGGCCGAAACGCACCGGGCCGCTTTCTTCCGCGAGGCGGGAGCCGAGTTACTGGAGGTGTGCGAGTTCGAGCTCGCGATCGCGCACCTGCACGTGCCCGAGATGGTCTGACCGTCGACGTACCGACGTGAGCGGCCGTACCGGGTTCAGGCGTACAGCCGCTCGACGAAGGCGTTCAGGTGCTCCCGCACCCGCTCGGTCTTCTCCTCCTCGGAGAGGTCCTCGCGGTACCGGCTGCCGAGCGCGGGCCGCTTCCGGCCCCGCGCATACAGCGAGCACGCGAGGTCGATGCACATGTAGATGCCCACCGAGTTCCCGGCGCGCCCGGACTCGCCCACCTTGTTGGCCGTCATCAGCGCGACACCACCGCGGGTGTGCGTCGTCAGGCAGATCGCGCACATCTGCGACTTGCCGGACCCGTTCGGTTCGAACCGCATCGCGATCCCGATCGGCCCGTCGTCCCGCGGGACGACTAGGTAACCCCGGCCGGGGAACGACGAGTCGGTCCAGCCGAGGAAGTCCAGGTCGGCCCAGGGGCGATCGTCGAGGTCACGCGGCGCGGGCAGGCGCTTGGCGTCACCCTTGGAGCAGTTGACGAACGACGCCCTGATGTCGCGTTCGGTGATCGGATCCATGACCGGGCCTGCTCCTTCGGTGGTACGGGCGGCTGACGGCCGACACGATACGACCGGCCCCGGGGACGGACAAACGGTTTTCACAATGCGAGAGGTCGCTCATGCCTCGATCCATGCGGGCACTCGTAGCCGAGAAGGTCGGCGAGCCCACCGATGTCCTGCGGCTGGAATCCCGGCCGGTTCCGACGCCGAGAGCCGGTCAGGCGTTGATCCGGGTGACGGCGACCCCGATTCACGCCAGTGATCTGCACGTGCTGCGTGGCCGCTACGGTTTCGCCCCCGAGATTCCCGCTGTCGGCGGCCGTATGGAATGCCTGGGCCGTGTCGAGGCCCTGGGCCCGGAGACCGAGGGACCGCAGGTCGGCGAGCGGGTGGTGGCCGTCGCGATCCCGGCGGTACCCGGACCCCCTGTCGACGGCACCTGGCAGGAATACCTTGTCGCCGACACGCGACGGCTGCTGCCGGTCCCCGAGCGACTGAGCGACTCCAGCGCCTGCCAACTCGCCGTCAACCCGTTGACCGCGCTGCTCCTCGTGACTCGCGAACTCGATGTACAGCCGGGTGAATGGCTGTTGCAGACGGCCGCAGGCTCCACCGTCGGTCGGCTCGTCATTCAGCTGTCCCGGCATCTGGGCATCCGCACGATCAATGTCGTGCGCCGGCGCGACGCCGTCGACGAGATCCTCGCGTTCGGTGGTGACGAGGTCATCTGCACCGAGGACGAGGACCTGGTGCGGCGTGTGGCCGAGATCGCCGGACCGGCCGGCGTACGCAAGGCCACCGACTGTGTCGCCGGACCCCTGGGCGCCCAGGTATCCGAGGCACTGGCTCCCGGAGGAGCGGTGGTGGTCTACGGCGCGCTCTCCACCCATCGGCAGACCGATCCGGCCGCGCTCACGATCCCGCTGCAGGCGCGCTCGGTCATCTACGACACCAAGACAGTCCGTGGCTTCTGGCTGAACCGATGGTTCGGCACCGCCTCACCGGAGGAGGCGCTACGCGCGCTGTCCCGGGTTCGCAGTCTCGTCGCCGACGAAGTGCTGAGCATCCCTCGTGGACAGCCGTTCCCGCTCGAACGGTTCGCCGAAGCCGTCTCGCTCGCCGAAGCACCGGCACACGGCACCAAACCGCTCTTCGTCTTCGACTGAGGCCGGGACGAAGAGCAGCTCGGTGCCGCCATACCGACCGGTGGATTCAGGGTTCAGGCCGCCTGCAGCAGCCCCTGCCGGGACAGGATGGGCCGCACCCCCTCCGCGAACCAGTACGCCTCCTCGATGTGCGGCTGGCCGGACAGGACGAAGTGTTCGACGCCCACCGCCGCGTACTCCCGGATGAGGGCCGCGACCTCCTCGTGGCTGCCGACCAGCGCGGTGCCGGCGCCGCCGCGGACCAGTCCGAAGCCGGCCCACAGCCCCGGATACACCTCGAGATTCCGCAGGTCCGCGCTGAGCCCCAGCTGACGCCGCTGCCCCTCGGACTCGCTCTGCGCCAGGCGGGTGCGTGCCAGTTCGATCTGGGCGGGGCTGATGCGGGCGACGAGCTTGTCGGCCTCGGCCCACGCCTCCTCGGAGGTGTCCCGCGCGATGACGTGCGCCCGGATGCCGAAGCTGAGCGTGCGCCCGTGCTCGGCGGCGCGGCGGCGGACGTCGTCGACGAGCGCGCCCACCTTCACCGGCGGCTCGGTCCACGTGAGATAGGTGTCGACGTGCTTCGCCGCGACGTCGAGCGCGGGTTCGCTGGCGCCGCCGAAGAAGATTCCCGGAGCCGGGGACGGCGTCGGGAACGCCGCCGCGCCCTCGACCGTGTAGTACTTGCCCGAGAAGTCGTACGGCGCACCGCCCCAGGCTCCGCGCACGATGTCGAGGAACTCGCCCGTGCGCTCGTACCGCTCCTCCTTGGAGTGGAAGTCGCCGAACCGGCGCTGCTCCTCGGCGTCACCGCCGGTGACGATGTTGAGCAGCAGACGGCCCCCCGACAGCTGCTGGAATGCCGCCGCCTGCTGCGCCGCGAGCGTCGGGGTGATCAGCCCAGGCCGGAATGCCACGAGGAACTTCAGGTTCCGGGTCTCCCGGATGAGCGCCGCCGTGGTGATCCAGGCGTCGGGGCACCACGATCCGGTCGGCGTGAGCACCGCCTCGTAGCCGAGTTGTTCGGCGGTCTTCGCCACCAGCGTCAGGTAGTCGAGCGAGGCCGGGCGGAACTCGGACGCGCGGCCCGACGCCTCCCGAGGTTCGAGCGCGCCGATCACCTCCCGGCCGTCCCCGTTCGTGGGCAGATACCAGTGGAAGTGCAGGGTCATGCCGAAATCCCTTCGAGAACACCGAGATGAGCGAGAACTTGCTTGCGCAGCGCCACCACGTCCGGGTCCGCACGCAGGCGCGGACGCGGCGCCGTGACCGCGACGTCGTGGGCGATCCGGCCGGCGTCGAGAACCAGCACCCGATCGGCGAGCAGCACCGCCTCCTCCACGTCGTGGGTGACCAGGAGGACGGCGAAGCCGTGCCGCCGCCACAACCGGATCAGCAACTCGTAGGCCGTGATCCGGGTGAGCGCGTCGAGCGCCCCGAACGGCTCGTCGAGCAGCAGCAGGTCCGGCTCCCGGACCAGCGCGCGGGCGAGCGACACCCGCTGCGCCTCACCGCCGGAGAGCGTGAGCGGCCACGCGTCGACACGGTGACCGAGGTTGACCTCGCCGAGGGCCTCGATCGCCCGCCGCTTGCCGTCACCGTCCGGGAGTCCGAGGGAGACGTTGCGGTGCACCCGCTTCCACGGCAGTAGGCGCGGTTCCTGGAACGCGACGGCGACCGAGCCGTCGACGTCGATGCGGCCCTCGTGCCCGTGGTCGAGTCCGGCGATGGTGCGCAGCAGCGTCGACTTGCCGGACCCGCTGCGCCCGACCAGTGCGACGATCTCGCCGCGGCGCAGTGTCAGGTCGATGCCGTCGAGCACGACGTCGGTGCCGAACACCCGTCGCACGCCGCGGGCGGTGACGACGGCGTCGCTCACGCGCCCTGATACGTCTTGCGCCATGTCAGCAGCCTTCCCTCCAGGGCCCGCACGATCGCGTCGGTCGCGAGACCGAGGAACGCGTACACGAGCAGACCGAAGATGACGATGTCGATGCGGAAATAGATGCGGGCGTTGTTGATCAGGTAGCCGAGCCCGGCGTCGGCGTTGATCTGTTCGGCGACGATGAGCGCGAGCCAGGCGACGCCGAGCGACATCCGCAGACCGGTCAGCGCCTGCGGCAGCGCACCGGGGAGAATCACGTGGAGAGCGAGTTGGAACTTGTTCAGCCCCAACGTCTCCGCCGCCTCGATCAGCTTTCCGTCGATGCTGCGGATGCCCGCGAACAGATTGAGGTAGAGCGGGAACATCACGCCGAGCGCCACGAGGAACACCTTGGGCTGCTCACCGATCCCGAACCAGATGATGAACAGCGGGATCAGGCCGAGGAACGGGACCGTTCGCAGCATCTGGATGGGCGGGTCGATCGCGAGTTCGACGATCCGGGAGAACCCGGCCAGCACGCCCAGGAGCACCGCGACCGCGATTCCGAGCACGGCGCCGAGCAGCACCCGCTGCACCGACACCGCCAGCGCGTCCTGCAGGCTGCCGTCCGACCACAGTTCGGCGGCGGCCGAGATCACCTGCGCGGGCGAGGCGAGCGTCTTGTCCGACACCACACCGGTGCTGCTGAGCACCTGCCACAGCACCAGCAGCACCAGTGGGGAGATCAGGCGCAGCAGCGGTGTCCACGAGCGGCGCGGCGGCGTCCCCTCCTGCGCCGCCGAAACCTCGACCGACTCGACCGCGGCGACGTCCTTCGTCAGGAGCGCGGTCATTTCGCACCCGCCTGGACCTGCTCGTTGAACCGGGCGTCGAACCAGTCACCGGCCACCGGCGCCTGCTTCAGCAGTCCCGCGGCGGCGAACAGGTCGATCAGCTTCTGCTGCTTCGCGATGCGCTGGTCGTCGATCGGAACGTACGACCCTTTCGACGTGTCGAACGACGCAGCGGCGACATCCTCGGGCAGCTTGGTCAGCTTTGCGAAGATCGGCACCCATGCCTCGGGATGCGCGTCCGCCCACACCTGGGCACGGGCCAATCGCCCGAAGAAGTCCGCGAGTGCCGCCGACTTCGCCGGATCCGCCAGCGCCTCCGACGCGGCCGAGAAGTACGACTGGCCGGTGGTGACCTCACTGCCGTCCGCGATGATCTTGGCGCCGGCGGTGTTCTTGCCGATCGTCGAGTAGGGATTCCACACCGCCCACGCGTCGACCTGTCCGGCGGTGAAGGCGCTCAATGCGTCTGCGGGACCGAGGAACTGGAACTGGAAGTCCGAGACGGGCAGCTTCGCGTGCTCGAGCAGGCCCAGCACCAGACCGTGCGAACTCGACCCCTGCGTGACCGCGATCTTCTTGCCCTTCAGGTCGGCGATCGACGACGCCGTCGAGTTCGCCGGCACCAGCAGGAAGTCGTTGGCGCCGGTCCGCGCCTGCACCGCGACGATGCGACCCGAGTTGCCGTTCGCCTGCGCGAACACCGGCGGCACGTCGCCGGTGCCGCCGGCATCGATCTTGTTGGCGCCGAGTGCCTCCAGCAGCGGCGGGCCGGCCTCGAACGTCGACCACTCGATCTTGTAGTCGAGGTCGTCGAGTGCGCCGGCGGCCTCGAGCAGCGACTGCGTGCTCTTCACCTGGTCGCCGATGCGGAGAGTGACACCCGAGGCGGCGTTGCCGGCGGTGTCGGACGGCTCCGAGGCGCTGGAACTGCCGCAGGCGGTCAGCACCAGGGCCGTGACGGCCGTCAGTGCGGTGAGGACGAAACGTGTTCGCGTCGAACGACGCATGGAAACCTCCGAAAAGTACGTGAGGGTGCACGAGGAACCCGACCCCGGTCGCGGCGACCGGCGGGTGAGATGAGAGAAGTGGCCCGGTCAGTTCACGCGGGCCGGCGACGTCAACAGGAGCGCGGACAGGGCGCACACGCGCAGCAGGCCGCGGTGGCGTGCTGGCGTGCCCGGGTCTCGACGCTGGCGAAGGTCATGCCGGAATCCTCGGCGGCACCGGCCCGACCGTCAACGGCGGCGCGGACGCCCACGCCCTGGCCGGACCGGGCCTGGACAGGGCGTTCAAGGGTTCGGATCACCCGAGTTCGATGCGATGTCGTCAAGGGTGAAACAGCGTGTCCGAGCGGCGAAACCGGGCATTCGACGGGTTCTGCTGCCTATACTCCGGCCATGCTGATCATCGGGATGATCCTGTTCGGGTTGCTCGTCGGTGCCGTCGCCCAGCTCATCGTGGGCAAGTCCAAGGCCGGAATCGACTGGGGCCTGGCGTGTGCCGCCGGCGTGGGCGGCTCGTTCGTCGGCGGACTGCTCATCAGCCTGCTCGCCGGCGACGGCCTCGCGCTCCGCCCGAGCGGCATCATCGGTTCCCTCGCGGGCGCGATCATCGTCACCACCCTGTGGTTGTGGTGGAAGTCCCGCGACGCGTCGTCGGTCAGCTGAGCCGGAGGCTCACTCCCGGCGCAGCACCTGGGTGGTGCACCGGAACGCCCCACCGAAGCTGCGGGTGACCGCGAAGTCGACGTATTCGACGGTGACGCCGCTGCCGTTCGGGGAAGGCGTCCGCGGGTCGCGTCCGAGCATGGTCGCGAGCATCTCCCGGTCCTCCGGGGCCAGAAAGGCGGTGCTGCTCTCCGACAGCGCCTCCGGCGCACCGAACTGAGACTGCGACACGACAACCGTGCGCAACGGGGCGAACTCGCTGCGGACCACGACGCGAAGCGTGCTCGACGGCATCCATCGGCCCAGCGGCCGCATCGCCCGACCACGAACGGGCGGTTACTGCGGTGGACACTCGGCCGTTGTCGCAGTAACCGCCCGTTCGTCAGGCGTCGGACGCGTGGCCCACCTCTCGTCGCGGCCCGCGGCGCGGCCGAACCCGTGGCCGGTGGGATGATGAGGAACATGCCGATGCCCTCACCGCTGCCCGTCAAGGACGGGGTCGGGCCGACCCGGCTGCGGGTCCCGACGTCCGGGCCGTGGGCGACGATCGCCGAGTTCGTCGTCGCGCGGTTCGACCACATGGACGCGGACGAGCTGTACCGGCGGTTCGACGCCGGCGAGATCGTGGGCGCCGACGGCTCCCCGATCGGTCGCGGCACGGCGCTGGGCGCGCACGTGTTCGTCTGGTACTACCGCGATCTGCCGGTGGAGGACCCGGTGCCGTTCGAGGAGGAGATCCTGCACGTCGACGACGACCTCGTCGTGATCGACAAGCCGCACTTCCTCCCGACCACCCCGGGCGGGCGCTACCTGCGCGAGTCCGCGCTCGTCCGGTTGCGGACCCGCCTCGACAACCCGGACCTGACGCCGATCCACCGACTCGACCGCGCGACCGCCGGCCTGGTGATGTTCTCGGCCCGTCCCGCCACGCGCGGCGCCTACCAGTCGCTGTTCGAGAAGCGGCAGGTCACGAAGGTCTACGAGGCGGTGTCGGCGCTACCGGCCGGGTGGGACCCGGACGCCCCGGCGCTGGCCGGGCACGCCGTCCCCGTCGTCTACCGCAACCACATCGAGGCGCGACGCGGCGAGTTGCGGGTCGTCGTCGACGACTCCCGCGAACCCAACTCCGAGACGGTGATCGAGGTCCGCGGCTCCGGCGTGAGCGCCTCCGGACGTGCTGTGCTGCACACGATCCTGCGCCCGCACACCGGACGGATGCACCAGCTGCGGGTGCATCTGGCGGCGCTCGGCATCGGGATCCTCGGCGACAGCTGGTATCCCGACCTGCTGCCCGAGACGCCGGACGACCATTCTCTGCCGCTCCAATTGCTCGCGCGGGAGCTGGAATTCACCGATCCGCTGTCGGGTACGCCGCGGCGGTTCGTCACCCGCCGGACGTTGAGCGAGGCGCCACTCTGAAAGCAACGTGCCCCAACCGAAACCGGTTGGGGCACGCTCCACTCCACTGCGATCAGGAGCCGGCAGCTCCGTTCTCGAGCGATCCCTTGACGATGGAGCCGGTGGCGAGCGAGCCGCCGACCGCCCCGGCCGCAGAGCCGAGCTCGAGAGAGCTGACGAAAGTGTCCGTCAGAGAGCTGAAGTCGAGCGAGCCGGACAGGGATCCGGACGAGAGGAAGCCCTCATGCTCGGGCTTGTCGAGCGTCCACCCGCTGCACCCCATGGTGATGAACACGTCATCGGTCTCTTCGATCTTCACCGTGGTGGGACCCTTGCCCTCGCCGAACGCGATCGGCTCCATCTTGAGCGACTTGAGGTCGCCACGCACCCAGCTGCACACCTGCTTCCCGCCGACGATCGCACCTTGCGTCGAGTAGGTGCCGGGCCGGATGTCGGTGTTCACACGGTAGACACCCGTCCCTTCCGGGATGGTCTTGGACGCCGCCGAGGCGATTCCCGTGCCGCCGAGGACGATTCCTACCGATGCTGCCGCTACGACGCCGGCAGCGATGGACTTACGCATTCCGTTCCCCCTGGGATTCCGTGGCTGGACCCCGGAGACAGTAGTCGGCAGACTAGACTATTCGGGCGGTTTTGCGGGGTGAATCGATGGTGAACCGTCACTGGGAACTTCCCAGATCGTTTCGGCCGCCACGTAGTCGGCTTCGGGCTACGCTCCTCCCCGGACGCGCAGCCTGAGCGCGAGACGACTTGGGGAAGGTTCCGACATGCTCGATCGATCAGTCACGCCCACACGCAGACCGACGAAGCGGGTTGTGGGTGTGGTCGCCGCGGCGGCCGCTGTCGGGATTGCGACGGGCGGGGCGGGGGTGGCATCAGCCGCTGATACTGGTTCCGCCGGATCTCTGGACGTGACCACGACGAGGATCTTGACGGACGGCGTCTACCGCGTCGGCGTCGACGTCCAGCCGGGGACGTACACGACCGCTGGCGCCTGGCCTGGCAGCCTGCTTCCCTGCACATGGTCCCGCCTCCAGGAGTTGCCCCTCGGCGGCATGGCCATCATCGAGCCTGGAAGCTCATACGGGCCGGTCACCGTGACGATCGATCCGGGCGACGACGGGTTCATGACCGGTGGCTGCCGAGGGTGGAACCTGGTTGACGAGGCCGGCGCCGATGGTGCCGGATCATCGGGCGGTTCGCTCGACTCCGGGTCACTGGGGTCGCTGGGTACGGATTCGCTCGGCTCGTGATCAGCTGAAACGACCGACGAGGCCCCGACCATCCGTAGATGGTCGGGGCCTCGGGCTGTTCGGGCGGCGTCCCGAGGCGGGTCCTCCGATCCCTTCACCTCGGGTTGCCGACACAGGACATAGGTATACAACCAGGTATTTGTACCGTCGCGGCCTCTCGTGCCTGCGGGTCAGTGTGGACGTGCTCGAATCAGTCCACTTTCGGGAGCTGTTCAGATGCTTGGTGACCTTCAACCTGTAGCCGACCGATGCACTGGACGTGATCCGTCCAGGACGGGCACCGTCGTGGCCCTCAGACCGATCCGAGACATGCCTCGATCGTGGGAGCCGGCACCGCGAAGGATGGCGATCCTTGCACTGGACAGCGGCCAGTGGACGTTCGCGTGGATCCAGGGACGCCGCGACATCGCGCCTGGTCTGAGGGTGCAATTCCGGGAGCATGCTGAAGGAGCCCGATTCCCGACCTTCTTCCCGCTGCAAACCGGATCGTGACGAGAACGCCTCCGACGCAACAGCGAAGGCCGGCCTGTCATACCGCCGGTGTCATGCCGGCTCTCGCATCACGCCGAAGTGGCGCACCTTCCCGGAGGAACCTGGAAGCTCTTGCGTAGGCGACCAGGTACTCAGCCCATCCGTGCTGTCGGAGTAGAGGTACTTTCCTTCGGCGTAGGCGTCGAGGTAGATCCGCCAGGCACCATTTGGCAACTGGACAACGGCTGGGCCCTCCAGTCGGGTGCCCCAGTCTCCAGGCGGGACGAAGGAATAGGGACCGGTCGCCGACGAAGCGACCGCATGCTCGATGACCTTCTTCGTCTCGTTCTTGGTGAACGCATGATAGGTCGATCCGACCTTGACCACGGTGGTGTCGATGTGGTCGGCTCCGATGCCGGCGAGCGGAACGGGCAGGCTCCACTGCCGGAGCGACGGCTCCAGCGCCGTCATCAGATACGGCACGAATCCCCCACCGGTCGACATCGACAGGATGACGTTGACGCGGTCGCCGTCGACGAACCATTCAGGCGCCCACGCCTTGGTGACGAAAGGAGACAGCGACGGCCCGTCGGCCGAGCCTGCCGACCCCGAGGAGCCCGGCAGGCTCGCCGAACCCGTGCCGTCTCCCGTCCCCGGCATCAAGGCGCAGCAGAACGGGACCGGAAGGTTGCCCATGCGCGTCCAGTTGATGCGGTCACTGCTGCGCGCGAAGCCGATACTCGCCCCGCCGCCAGTCGTGTACGTGATGTAGTACAGCCCGTCCGTGTTCCGGAAGATGCTCGGGTCACGCACAAGTCCTGACGGGGGCCGATACGCCGACGGTTCAACCAGTTGAAACTGTGTGCCGTCCCCCGACTCGAACACATCCATGTCGCTGTCGCTGGTGTTGCTGAACGCCACCATCGTGTATCGCCATCCCGGCTGCGGTGCGGCCCCACTGCTCCCCGCGGCCGCGACCAACAGGCCTGCGACACAGAGCATCACCATCGGTACGGCGAGAATGCTTCGCTTGGCGAGCGTCACCTCTGCAGCATCCATGACGGCAGTAGCACCACGCCGCGCTTCGGCCACAGGGATTGGCAGATCGTTACCGACGAAGGGGCAACGGCGCCCGTGGACGAGCGCATCGTGATCGACTGGCTCATGCTGCTTCGGGACGCTCCCGGCAACCGCGGCATGATTGACCCGTGCCGGAACTATTCCTCCCACTGGTGTGGCTGGCCCTGCTGTCGGCAGCCATCTGCTGGTGCCTGGCACGCCCGTCCGCGCGGTCGGCCACAACGACACTGGTCGCAGCCGCGGTGTGGCTTCCGGTGAACAGCCCGGTCGAAGGCGCCGTCCTGCTGGTGGTCACGCCGAGTCACGGGCTCACCGTGGCAGATCTGCTGTCGGCGGTCGCCGTCCTGGCTGCCCTCCGGGCCTACCGACGCGGCTGGTCCTGATCACCTCGGCCGCTACCAGAGGGCAATCCGGTTCGACGTCCACAGACGACAGAACCCGCAGGGCTGCGGACGAACTCTTCCGCGCCTCTACGGGTTCTGCTGCGTACGCCATGCGTACTGAGGGCCGGAATCGACCCTCTCACCAGAAGACCTAAACGTTGAAGCGGAACTCCACGACGTCGCCGTCCTGCATGACGTATTCCTTGCCCTCCATGCGCACCTTGCCGGCGGCCTTGGCGGCGTTCATGGAACCGGCCTCGACGAGGTCGTCGAACGAGACGATCTCGGCCTTGATGAAGCCGCGCTCGAAGTCGGTGTGGATGACGCCGGCGGCCTGCGGGGCGGTGTCGCCCTTGTGGATCGTCCAGGCGCGCGCTTCCTTCGGGCCGGCCGTGAGGTAGGTCTGCAGGCCGAGGGTGTGAAAGCCGGTGCGGGCGAGCGCGTGCAGGCCGGGCTCGGACTGGCCGATGGAGTCGAGCATCTCCTGGCGGTCGTCCTCGTCGAGTTCGAGGAGTTCGTGCTCCACCTTGGCGTCGAGGAAGACGGCGTCGGCCGGGGCGACGGAGTCGCGCAGCTCGGCGACCTTGGCCTCGTCGGTGAGCACCGACTCGTCGGCGTTGAAGACGTACAGGAACGGCTTGGTGGTGAGCAGGTGCAGCTCGCGCAGCAGCGCGAAGTCCAGCTTGTCCTTGGCGCTGAACAGGGTCTTGCCCTCGTTGAGGATCTCCTGCGCCTTGAGCGCCTCCTCGTGCTGGGGCTTGAGCTCCTTGTTCTTCTTCGCTTCCTTCTCGAGACGCGGCAGCGCCTTCTCGAGGGACTGCATGTCGGCGATCACGAGCTCGGTCTCGATGACCTCGATGTCCGACGCCGGATCGACGCGGCCGTCGACGTGCACGACGTCGTCGTCGGCGAACACGCGCACGACCTGGCAGATGGCGTCGGCCTCACGGATGTTGGCGAGGAACTTGTTGCCCAGGCCCGCACCCTCGGAGGCGCCCTTGACGATGCCGGCGATGTCGACGAAGGACACCGTGGCGGGCAGGATGCGCTCGGAACCGAAGATCTCGGCGAGCTTGTTCAGCCGCGGATCCGGCAGCTCGACCAGGCCGACGTTGGGCTCGATCGTGGCGAACGGGTAGTTCGCGGCGAGCACGTCGTTCTTGGTCAGCGCGTTGAAAAGGGTCGACTTGCCGACGTTGGGAAGGCCGACGATTCCGAGGGTAAGGCTCACGGTATAGGGATTCTACGGCGTCGCGGCCCGGCGGCGGTGGTCGGCCGCACTCCAGGGCCGACCACTGCCGCCGTTCACCCGTAGTAGGTCGCGGTCGTCCCGGCGTCGTCGACCGCCACCGTGAACGCCGCGAGCATGACGAACCACATCACGACCGCGAGCACGAACAGGCCGATCCCGACGCCCAGGGCGATCTTGCCGAGCGTCTTGACGCGCTCCGACGCGTACTGCGCGCCCTGGTAGTCGCCCATCGACCAGCGGGGAAAGATCGAATGCAGGTGGTTGAACGCGGCGAACGCCACGGGCCAGAAGAAGATGATCGCGGCTACGGCCCAACCGGCGTTCGACGGCGGCAACGGCGGCTGTCCCCCGTACTGGCCGGGCACCGGCGCGGTCGGGTACTGCGGCGCGCCCGGGTACGGCTGCTGCGGGTAGCCGGGCTGGCCGCCGAACGGCTCACCTGCCGGCGGCTGGTTGAAGGTCGGCTCCGACACGGGCGTCTCCCTGGGGTTTTTCGACGAGGCTGTCGGCACAGAAGGTAGCCGAAACCGACTCGCCGGTCAGCCCCTGGGCTTGCGCGCCACCGTGACCGCCCAGCCCGCGCCGTCGTGCCACGGCCGCAGGTCCCACGTCGCGAACCGGTGTTCGTGCACCAACCCGACGGCAGCGAGGTCGGCGTCGAGGGCGTCGACGGTGTACTCGTAGTCGGTGGCGAATCCGGTCACGAACAGCCCGCCGGGCACCAGGTGATCGGCCAGGCGCCCGAGCACCTGCCGTTCGGTGCCGCGCGCCACGAAGATCATCACGTTGCCGGCCGCGACGACGGCGTCGAACCGCTCCCCCGGCAGATCGAGCGTCGCCAGGTCGGCCTCGTGCACCGTCAGTCCGGGATGCGTGCGGGCCTCCGCCACCAGCACGGGGTCGAGGTCGACGGCGGTGACGTGGTGGCCGCGTCGGGCCAGTTCCGCCCCGAGCCGCCCGGTGCCGCAACCGGCGTCGAGGACCCGGGCACCGCGCGGCAGCATCGCGTCCACCGCCCGCGCCTCGCCGTGCAGATCGGTCCCCTCCGCCTCGAGCCGGGCGAACCGCTCGATGTACGCGAGGGAGTCGGACGCGGATCGTTCACGCTGCCATCGGGTAGTGCCCATGCGCCCACAATAGGCCCGGACAGCAGACGGGCCGGGCGCCGTCCACGACGACACCCGGCCCGCAACCGAGTCGGTCCTGCGCTACCTGCGTTTCGCCTCCGCCGGCTCCGCCGGGACGGGATCGACGAGAACCGGGTCGCCCTGGACGATCTCGGCGAGTTCGGCGTCGACGTCCTCGCCGGACGCCTCGGCGCGACGCTGCTCGTCCGCGCTGAACGTGCGCAGCGCCACCTCCTTGATCAGCGCGATCGCCACGAAGCTCAGCAGCGAGACGATGCCGGAGATCAGGAAGATCCGTGCGGTCGCGTCACCGTAGGCGCCGCGGACGATGTCCGCGATCGGACCCGGAAGCTCCTTGAGGTTCGACAGGCCCGCACCGGATCCGCCGGCCTGGCTCATGTCGACCCCGGCCGCCGTCAGGCCCTTGATCGTCAGGTCCGCGACGTGGCTCGACAGCACCGCGCCGAGCACCGAGACGCCGGCCGCGCCACCGAGCGAACGGAAGAACGACACCACCGAACTCGCGGATCCCAGGTCCTCCGGGCTCACCGTGTTCTGCACCGCCAGCACCAGGTTCTGCATCGTCATGCCCATACCGACACCGAGCACGAACAGGAACGAACCGAGGACGACCATGTTGGTCTCGTGGTCGATCGTCGAGAGCAGGAAGAATCCGACCGTCATCATGATCGCGCCGCCGACGAGGAAGCCCTTCCAGCGACCGAACTTGGTGATCAGCGAGCCGGAGACGGCGGACGACACCATCGAGCCGATGACCATCGGCAGCGTCAGCAGGCCCGCCGCGGTCGGCGAGTAGCCACGCGCGATCTGGAAGTACTGGCCCAGGAACACCGAGCCGCCGAAGAGCGCGATACCAACCGCGACGCTCGCGAGCGTCGCCAGCGCGGTGGTGCGGTCCCGGAACAGGCGCAGCGGGATGATCGGGTCCTTGGCCTTGGTCTCGGTGAACACCGCAGCGACGAGCAGCAGGACACCGAGCGCGACCAGACCGAAGGAGACACCCGACGCCCAGTCGAAGTTCTTGCCCGCCAGCGTCACCCAGATCAGCAGCGTGCTGACGCCGGACGCGATGAGCACGGCGCCCATGTAGTCGATGCTCACGTTCTTGCGCACGACCGGAAGATTGAGGGTGCGCTGGATGACGAGCAGCGCGATCACCGCGAGCGGGACGCCGACGAAGAACGTCCAGCGCCAGCCCAGCCAGCTGGTGTCGAC
This sequence comes from Prescottella agglutinans, assembly GCF_004011865.1. Lineage (GTDB taxonomy): Bacteria > Actinomycetota > Actinomycetes > Mycobacteriales > Mycobacteriaceae > Prescottella > Prescottella agglutinans. The sequence continues at coordinate 241,762 of NZ_RKLP01000002.1, forward strand.
GATGAGTCCGCCGATCAGCGGGCCCGCGACGGTCGCGATCGACATGACGCCGGCCATCGGGCCCTGGTAGCGGCCGCGCTCACGCGGGCTGAACATCGTCGCGATGACGATGACGACCAGTGCCTGCAGGCCGCCGAGGCCGAGGCCCTGGACGGCGCGGGCGCCGATGAGCATGGGCACCGACTGCGACAGGCCGGCGAGCACCGATCCGATCGTGAAGATCACCAGCGCCAACTGGACCAGCAGCTTCTTGCTGACCAGGTCGGAGAACTTGCCCCAGATCGGGGTGGTCGCCGTCGACGCCAGCAGCGTCGCGGTGACGACCCACGTGTACTGGTCCTGCGTGCCGTGCAGGCTGGTGATGATCGTCGGCAGCGCGTTGGAGACGATGGTGGACGACAGGAACGCGACGAACATGCCGAGGAGCAGACCCACGAGCGCCTGGATGCGCTGCGAGTGCGTCATCGGCGAGTCCGCCGCCAGCTCTGGTGCGCCGGTGGCCCGGCTCACGGATGTACTCATGCAGAAACCTCGCGAATTCTTCGGGTTGCCCCGAAAATAGTTGCGTAAAAAGTGAATTGGGATTCGACGTCAGCGCGCCGAGGCGGCGTCCTGCATCGACGAACGTAGGTGCGCCAACCCGTCCACGAGCTGTTGCACCTCCTCGTCCGTCCAGTCCGCCGTCGATTCCAGCAACCATTCCCTCTGCCGCGCTCGATGGCGACGCAGAACCGCGGCCCCCTCGTCGGTCAACGCGGACAGCGTGGCCCGGCGATCGACGGGATCGGGAACTCGCTCGAGGTAGCCGAGTTCTTCCGCATGGGCGATGTGCCGACTCAACGTCGAGGGGGTGATGTGCATCCGGTCCGCGAGGGCGTTGCACCGCCACCCCTGACCGGCGGCGACGTGCGACAGCAGCGCCGCCATCGGCAGGGGGAGAATCGCGCCGTCGGACTCACGAACGAGCGCCGCCGACACCTCACGACTACGCCGGACGATGTCGCGCAGGTGATCGATGAGCACCTCCGCGGTGTCCGTCGCGATCATGAGACCTCCCAATTAGTTGAGTAGTACAACTATAGGGCAGATAGTTGCATAGCGCAACCATCTGATTCGGGAGGTCCGCAGCCGCGTCAGCTCGCGCTCTCCGCGAGCCTCCGCAGGAGCGTCGTCAGCTGCCGGACGTCGGCGGGATCCCAGCGCGACAGCCGCTCGCGCCACTGCTCGATCGCCGACTCGCGCAGATCGGTGAGCCGGGTGCGCCCCGACTCGGTGAGCGCGACCAGACGGGCCCGCGCATCCTGCGGGTCGGGGCGGCGCTCCACGAGCCCGAGCCGGACGACGGCGTCGATCTGCCGGGTGAGCGTCGACTTCTCCACCCCCAACTCGGCGACCAGCGCCGACATCGGCACCGAGTCGCCGCAGGCGAGGATCGCCAGGAGCGGATAGCACGCCGGATCGAGCTTCGGGTGGATCGCCCGAGCCCGCTCACGTGACTGGATCCGCCCCCGCCGCCACATGTCGACCAATTCGGCCTCCAGCTCGGTGATCGGATCCGAGTTCATGTTCGTAGGCGTCCCTTCGCTTCGACCGTGTCGGTGGACACACCGACTCGCAACGCCGACAGGGTACGGCCCGGCGCCGACGCATACCATCGCCGCATGGCCCGCATCGCGATCGTCGTCTGTTTCTGGTTGCTCGCCCTGGCCGCCGGGATCGCGGTCCCGACGTCGTCCCCGTGGTGGCTCGTCGCCGCCGTCCCCCTCGTCGCGATGGCCGCGCTCGGCACGTGGGATCTGACGCAACGACGACACAACATCCTGCGCAACTACCCGGTCCTCGGCCACGCCCGCTTCCTGCTCGAGGGCATCCGCCCCGAGATCCAGCAGTACTTCATCGAATCCCCCACCGATGGAACACCGTTCGATCGCGAGACGCGAGACCTGGTGTACGAGAGGGCGAAAGGAACGCTGGACGAGGAGCCGTTCGGCACCGAACGCGACGTCCACGCCGTCGGCTACGAGTTCATGACGCACTCGCTGCGGGCCCGCACCGCGTCCGAGGCCACCCCGACGGTGCGACTCGGCGGCCCGGACTGCGCCCGGCCGTACGACATCGCCCTGCTGAACGTCTCGGCGATGAGTTTCGGGGCACTGTCCGCGAACGCCATCGAGGCCCTCAACGCCGGGGCCGCGCGCGGCGGCTTCGCGCACGACACCGGCGAGGGCGCCATCAGCCGCTACCACCGCAAGCACGGCGGCGACCTCATCTGGGAGATCGCGTCCGGCTACTTCGGGTGCCGGACGCCCGCCGGCGAGTTCGACCCCGAACTGTTCGCGGCGAAGGCGTCCGACGACCAGATCAAGGCCATCTCGATCAAGCTGTCCCAGGGCGCCAAACCGGGCATGGGCGGTGTGCTGCCCGGCGCCAAGGTCACCGCCGAGATCGCCGAGGCGCGCGGCGTCCCGATCGGCGAGACGGTGACGTCGCCGCCCGCGCACCGGGCGTTCGGTGCGCCGGACGAACTCATCGACTTCATCGTGGAACTGCGCACCCTCTCGGGCGGCAAGCCGATCGGGTTCAAGCTGTGCGTCGGCTCGCGCGTCGAGTTCCTGGCGATCTGCAAGGCGATGCTCGACCGGAACGTCACCCCCGACTTCATCATCGTCGACGGCGCCGAGGGCGGCACCGGCGCCGGCCCGGTCGAGTTCGAGGACCACATGGGGATGCCGCTCACCGAGGGCCTGATGACGGTGCACAACGCGCTCGTCGGCACCGGACTGCGCGACCGCGTCAAGATCGGTGCGTCCGGCAAGGTCGCGAGCGGCGCCGACATCGTCAAGCGCATCATCCAGGGCGCCGACTTCACCCTGGCGGCGCGGGCGATGATGTTCGCCGTCGGCTGCATCCAGGCGCAGAAGTGTCACACCAACCGCTGCCCCGTCGGTGTCGCGACCCAGGACCCGGCGCGGACCCGCGCCCTCGACGTCCCTGACAAGTCCGCCCGGGTGTACCGATTCCAGAAGGCGACCGTCGCGAGCGCGAAGCAGATGATCGCCTCGATGGGACTCGACAGCTTCGACGAACTGCACCCGTCCATGCTGAACCGGCGCATCGACGGCGTCACGACGCGCAACTATGCCGAACTGTACGAGTGGCTCACGCCGGGCGAACTGCTCGACCACGCCCCGGCGGCATGGCGGCGCGACTGGCTCGCCGCCGACCCCTACTCGTTCCGGCCGCGGACTCCTACGGGCACGCCGGCTTGACCAACTGCAGGATCCGGTTGGCCTGATCCTCGGTCGGCACGGTGCCGTCGTTGGTCGCGACCTTCGTCACCTTCTCGACCAACTCCTGGTCGCTGGCGCCGGAGTCGATGGCCGGGCACGTCTCCTTGACGATCGACTCGATCGACTCGTCGTCGCGATCGCTCGACAGATTCGGATACGCCGTGCGGAAGGTGGCGGTGAACGCGGTCAGCTTGGCCTGGTCCCACGCCCCGCCGATCCCGGACACCACGCTCGACGCCGTCTCCTGCACGCTCGACACCAGGCCCGACGCCGTCTCCTGCACGCTCGAGCGCAGCGCCTCCCCCGGACCCGCCTCCGTGGTGGACGTGACCGCAGAACTGATCTTCTCCTTGGTTTCCTCGGACGTGCCGCCGTCGTTGGTGCACGCCGAGAGCCCGAAAACGAGGGCAGATGCGGTGACAATCGTCGCGGTTGCTTTCCCGATGATGCTCCTCATGAGCCGGATCCTACGTTCGCCCGCAGCGCTGATGTCGGCTTTAACCGCGCCGTGACCGGATCGATTGATCGCGCCGATTCGAGGAGAAATGCGTAGATTCGACGAAGACTGTCAGCCGATCGCCGGAAGGACCCCCGCGCTGTGAGCGTCAAGAAGATCGATCAACCCTCCGCGGTCACCCGCATGCGCGACCGCGGCGAGGTGATCGGGGCCGGCGGGATGTGGCTCGCCAAATGGTCGCTGTGCATCGCCGCGATCGCCCTCGGCGCGATCGTCGTGGGCTGGATCTTCGAGAAGCTGTGGGTGATCGCGCTGCCGGTGCTTCTCGCGATCATCGTCTCCACGGTGCTGTGGCCGCCGACCCGCGCGCTCACCCGGCGCGGCGTCCCCCCGGCCGGCGCGGCATCGATCACCCTGCTGGTCTTCTTCGCGCTGCTCGGCGGGATCGTGGCGCTGATCGTGCCGTCGGTCGTCGACCAGGCACCGGAACTGACGAACAAGGCCACCCAGGGCGTCCAGCAGGTGCAGAACTGGCTGAAGGGCCCGCCGGTCAATCTGCAGGACGAGCAGATCGACACCGCGATCCACGCGCTCACGACGAAGATCCAGGAGAGCGGCACGGCCATCGCGTCGGGCGTCTTCAGCGGCGTCACCACCGCCGGTTCGATGCTCGTCACGCTCGGCCTCGTGCTGGTGCTGGCGTTCTTCTTCGTCAAGGACGGCCCGCGGTTCATCCCGTGGCTGCACAGCGTCGGCGGCGGCCGCGCCGGACGTCACCTCGAAGAGGTGCTGGGCCGGATGTGGGACACCCTCGGCGGCTTCATCCGCACCCAGGCGCTCGTCAGCCTCATCGACGCGGTGTTCATCGGCGCCGGTCTGCTGATCCTCGGCGTGCCGCTCGCGCCCGTGCTGGCGATCTTCACCTTCATCGGCGGCTTCATTCCGATCGTCGGCGCGTTCGTCGCCGGCGCGCTCGCGGTCCTCGTCGCGCTCGTCGCCAACGGTGTGACGACCGCGCTGATCGTGCTGGCGATCATCATCGCGGTGCAGCAGATCGAAGGCAACGTCCTGCAGCCGGTGCTGCAGAGCAAGAGCATGAAGCTGCACGCCGTCGTGGTGCTGCTCGCGGTCGCCGCCGGCAGTTCGCTGTTCGGCATCGTCGGCGCCTTCCTCGCCGTCCCGGTCGCCGCGGTCGGTGCCGTGGTGATCCGGTACCTGGGCGAGCAGATCGACCACCGACTCGAGCAGGACGCGCTGCTCGACGCCGCCGACGCCACCGCGGACGGCACGGTCACCGAGCATGTCGGCGAACCGGAGACCTCGGAGCCGAGCCCGATCGCGGACACCGTCCCGGGCCCCGTGGTCGACGTCGACACCAACTCGTCGGGACCCGGCCGGGCCTAGCCGGCGATCATCTCCAGAGTGGACCCGGTCCGGCCGCGCACGACGTGCAGCCGGCTCGGGATCCGCTGCCGCATCTCGTCGACGTGGCTGACGATCCCGACCACCCGTCCACCCGCCCGCAGTTCGTCGAGGACGCCCATCACCAGGTCCAGGGTGTCGGCGTCCAGCGTGCCGAAGCCCTCGTCGATGAACATCGTGTCGAGCACGACGCCGCCCGATTCGGCGGCCACGACGTCCGCGAGACCCAGTGCCAGCGACAGCGACGCCAGGAAGGACTCGCCGCCGGAGAGCGTCTTCGCCGACCGGACCACGCCGGTGTAGTCGTCACGGATGTCGAGCCCGAGTCCGCCGCGTCGGCCGCGTGAGCCCGCCTCGTCCGAGTGGACGAACTCGTACCGCCCGGCGGACATGCGGCGCAGCCGCGCCGACGCCGACACCGCGACCTCCTCGAGCCGCGACGCGAGCACGTACGACCGCAGCGACATCTTGCGCGAGTTCTGGCCGCGCCCGGCCACCACGTCGGCCAGTCCGGCGAGTTCGTCGTGTGCCGCGAGCACCGGCCCGAGCGCGGTCATGGTCTCCTCCAGGTGCGCGACGAGTCGCTCGAGGTTCCCGCGTCTCGTGTCCGCCTCCGCCGCCGCGGCCGCCGCGTTCTCGACCGCCGTCGCCGCCTCACGCGCGTGCGCTTCGGGGACCGTGGTGTCGACCGGTTCGAGGTCGGCGACCGCCACCACGTCGGGCTCGGACAACACCCCGCGGGCGGCCGCGAGGCGGTCACGGGCCGCGGTGAGCACGGCCTCGATCTGCCCGATCCGGGCGGCCGGGCGGACCGCCGCCGACGCCTCGGCGAGCGAGGCGAAACCAGCGTCGCTCGTGGCGGTCTGCACTCGGGCGGCGAGGTCGGCGGCGGCCGCGGCGAGCGTCGCGGCCCGGTCCCGCGCGTCGAGCAGTTCCGCGGCCCGGGTCGCGAGGTCGTCGAACCGGTCCCGGCGGGCCTGCACGCTGCGGTCCCCGCCGGCCGCCTCCGACAGCCTGGTGCGCAGCGACAGCACCTGCTCCTCGGCGGCCTCGATGCGGGTGTCGAGCGCGGCCCGCTCGGTGGCGACCGCGCGGGATTGCTCGTCCAACTGTGCACCGCGGGAACGGAGTTCGCTCACCGATGCGGACGCACGCGCGAGGCCGGCGGCGATCGATCGTGCCCGCTCGACCGCCGCGGCGGCGGTCTCGCGCAGTCGCCGCAGCTCGTCGCGATCGCCGTCGCCGCCGCGCTGGGCCAGCAGATCGACCGTCCGCTCGAGCTGTGACTGCCGCTCCGTCTCCGCTTCGAGCACCCGGGCGGCCCGCTGCTCTGCGAGCCGGGCCGCCTCCTCGTCCTCCTTGGTGACCGTCGCGTCGCCCGGCCGCGCGGGCTCGGGGTGATCGACCGAGCCGCACACGGCGCACTTCTCCCCCGAGACGAGCTGCGCGGCCAGCTCGGCCGCCATGCCCGTGATTCGCTGCTCGCGCAGGTCGAGAAGTCGGTCTCGCGCGTTCTGGTGCGCGTCGCGGGCACCCGCGACCGCCCCGCGACGCTCCTCCAGAGCTGTTCTGGCCGAGACCAATTCTTCGGCAGCGACGGAAGCATCGGTGGCGCGGGCGGCCGCCTCCTCGAGCGCGGGCAGCGACGCCTGCGCCTGCTCGGCGGCACGCAGCGCTTCCTCCGCCGCACCGAGCACTTCGGGCCACTCGGCACGGTCGGCCGCCAGATTCTCGGCTCGCCGGGCCAGATCCGCACTGCCACGGCGCATCTCGGAGACGTCGCGCTCGAGCTGCTCCACGGCGCGGGCCTCGACGAGCAGGCCGTCCAGCCGGACCACCTCCGCGGCCCACTCCCGCCCCTGCGCCCGGACTTCGTCACGATCGGCCGCCGTCTGCGGCCACGACAGCGTCGCGACCAGACCCGCGCCGTCCTCGGACGCACCGAGCCGATCGGCGACCACGCGGGCGCGGGACGCCCCGGAATCGGCTTCCCGTGCCGCGGCGTCCGATTCGGCGGCGGCCGCGGCGACGACGGCGGCCCGCGACGCGCGATCCACTTCGGCCGCCAGCGCATCACGCTCGGCAGCCCCGGCCTCCAGTTCGGCCAGCGCCGCCCGGGCGCGGTCGCGTCGGGTCTGCAGCTCGCGCACCCGCCTCGCCTCCAGCGCCGCACCGCGGGCCTTGTCCTCGGCGGCGCGGGCCCGGGTGAGTTCCACCGACGTGAGATCGGCCGTCTCGACGGCCTGGTCCAGCAGCCGTCGCGACCAGGTGAGCGGGTCGCCGTCGGCCCCGAGTTCGATACCCGCCGCGGTCGACACCCGCGCCACCAGCAGGTCCACCTGCTTGCGGTGGTCCTCGACCCGCGCCGTGCTGGCCCTCTTGCGGTCGACGAACCAGTCCTCGACGGACTTGAACCGCGTGGTGTCGAACAGCTTCTCGAGCAGTTTGCCGCGTTCCTCGTTGTCGGCCCGCAGGAACTTGGCGAACTCACCCTGCGGCAGCAGCACCACCTGGAAGAACTGGTCGGCGGTCATGCCGAGCAGACGCTCGACCTCGCGCGCGATGTCCGGGATGCGGGACAGGTTCTCGCCCTTGCGGTCGAGCCACGTGAGAGTCGCCTTCGCGTTCTCGGTGAGCGTCCCCGAACCGCGCTTCTTGGGGCGTTCGTACTCGGGGCTGCGGGTGATGCGCAGGGGTCGTCCCCCGATGGTCGCCTCCAGCGTCACCGTCGGTACCGAACCGGCGGGTGCGTGGTCCGACAGCAACCGCTTGCCCTCCTTGCGGGCGCCCGGCACCGTGCCGTACAGCGCGAACGCGACCGCGTCGAGGATCGTCGTCTTGCCGGCGCCGGTCTGCCCGTGCAGCAGGAACAGCCCGTCCGCGCCCAGTTCGTCGAAGTCGACCGTGACGGTGTCGGCGAACGGGCCGAACGCCGTGACCTCGAGGTTGTGCAGCCTCACGCCGATGCCTCCAGCACGTCGGCCGGTTCGTCGCCGGCGACCGACACCGACTCGGCGGCCGTCGCGTTGCGCAGTGCGTCCTCGAGCAGCCGGATCTCCCCCGTGCTCGCCTCGCTGCGCACGTCCGACAGGAAGCCCTCGGCCACCTCGAGATCCGAGCGGCCACGGACCCGCTCTCGGTAGCGGAGCTCCGGATTACCTTCGGGGCGTTGCCATTCCATGTGAACCGCGAACGGGAAGCGGGCCTGCAGCGCCCGCATGGCATCGACGGGGCGCAACGGGTCGGTGAGGACCGCGGACACGTAGTGGTCCTCCGCCGACGCGAACGCCGCGTCGTGCAGCAACTCGTCGAGGGTGCCGGTGAGCTGGCTGAGGCCGCGCACCTCCGGTAGTTCGATCCGCTCCACCCCGGCGAGACCGGACGCGTCGACGTCGACCAGCCACACCGCCTTGCGGTGCGACCGCTCGCCGAACGAGTACGGCAACGGCGACCCGCTGTAGCGGACGTTCTCGGCCAGGGTCTGCGGCGAGTGCAGGTGCCCGAGCGCCACGTAGTCGACGCCGTCGAACGCCGCCGCCGACACCGTCTCCACGCCGCCGACGGAGATCGAGCGCTCCGACCCGGTCGCCTCCCCGCCGACGACGAAGGCGTGCGCCAACAGCACCGAGCGCAGCCCGGGCGCCACCGCCCGCCGTGCGTCCAGGTCGGCACGGATCCGCGTCATCGCGACGTCGAGGATGTCGGCGTGGGACCGCGCCTGGGGTGCCCCCAACTCGGCACGGGTGATCTCGGGCTCGAGGTACGGGATGCCGTAGAACGCGACCGGCCCGTGCTCGTCGTCGAGCATCACCGGCGTGTCCAGCGCCCCCACCCGGGTGAGCAGGTGCAGGCCGCCCGCAGCCGAGAAGGCCGCGCCGGCGCCGAGTCGCACCGGCGAGTCGTGATTGCCCGACGTGGCGACAATCACAGCGCCCGCCGCGCGGATCGCCTCGAACCCCCTGTTGCACACTGCGACCGCGTCGGCGCTCGGAATGGAACGGTCGTACACGTCCCCCGGTACCACCACGACGTCGACATCGTGGGCGACGACCAGATCCGCGATCGCGTCGAGCACCCGAGACTGGTCCGCAAGCAGGTCGACGCCGTGGAAGGTGCGCCCGACGTGCCAGTCGGAAGTGTGCAGGATCCTCATGGCGAACGACGGTAGAGCACCCGACCGACAGGTCACCGAATCGGACATGTCGGTCGGACGCGACCATCGACCCTGTCAAGCTGTGGATTCTCAGCGAATTCTCGGCGTTCGCCGGTCCCGCCAACAAAGCAAGCCGACCGTCAGCGACTACTGTCGAAGTGTGTCCGCAACCCAACGTGCTCGTTCCGGGGTGCCGCTCGACCAACGATCGGCCCTCCCCACCGTTCCCGGTGTACCTGCCTGGGGGGCTGTCGTCGTCGCCGCTGGGTTGACCTTCATCGGCTTCGCTCTCGACACCATGTCGGGCGACGAACTGACGTCGACATTCTCGATGATGTACTTCCTCGGATGCGTCCTGGCGGTGCTCGCCGTTCGCTACCGGGGCCTGTTCACCGCCGTCGTCCAGCCCCCGCTGCTGCTGTTCGTCGCGGTTCCCCTCGCTCAGCAGTTCCTCACCGGCGGCACCGGTACCGGCATCAAGGACCTCGCGCTCAACGTCGCGTATCCCTTGGTCAACCGATTCCCGTTGATGCTGGCGGCGACCGTCGTGGTGGCTCTGATCGCCGGCGCGCGGGTGTTCTTCGTCCAGCAGGGCAAGGGTGCCCCGGCGCGCTCCAAGTCCCGGCGCGCCCCGGCCCGAACCGCTCGCTCCGAGTCGTCGGCAGGTCGTCGCGGCACCGCCGCTCGCTCGTCGCGGGCCGCATCGCGACGCGGCGACGGCGCACGACGAGACGACCACGAGACACCGGACTTCGAGACGCAGGACTACGAGACTCCGATGGACCGCCGCCCCCGACCGCGGCGCGCCCCGGCGAACGATCCGCGCCCGGCCCGACCCGCCCACGAGCCCGTCACCGCGCACGTGCCCGGATACGGTAGGCGCGACGGCGGCTACCGCGAGCCGGTGCGGCGCGAGGGCCCACGACGCGAGACCGTGTACGGCGAGCCGATCGCCCGCGACCGCGACCCGATCCAGCGCGACCCGATCCCGGCCCGCTCCCGCCCGGCGATGGACACGCCGCCGCGCCCGGCACCGCGGGTGCGCTACCGGGAACGGCGCGAACCCCCGCTCGACCGGTAGACGGACAAGCCGAACGCACAAGGGAATGCCCCGGGACGAACATTCGTCCCGGGGCATTCCCTTCGTCGGTCGGTCGTCAGTTGCGGGCGGCGCGCAGTTCCCGCGGCAGCGCGAAGACGAGCGTCTCGTTGGCCGTGGTCACGGACTGCACGTCCGCGAAGCCCTGCTCGGCCAGCAGGTCGATGACGCCGCGGACCAGAATCTCCGGCACCGACGCGCCCGATGTGATGCCGACGGTACGCACACCGTCGAGCCACTCGAGATCGACCTCGCGGGCGTAGTCGACCAGGTGCGCGGCGCGCGCGCCGGCACCCAGCGCCACCTCGACCAGTCGCACCGAGTTGGACGAGTTCCGCGACCCGACCACGATCACCAGGTCGCACTCCGGGGCCATCGCCTTCACCGCCACCTGACGGTTCTGCGTGGCGTAACAGATGTCGTCGCTCGGCGGGTCCTCGAGCTGCGGGAACTTCTGCCGCAGCCGCTGCACCGTCTCCATCGTCTCGTCGACCGACAGCGTCGTCTGCGACAGCCAGACGACCTTGGCGCCGTCGCGCACCGTGACGTTCTCGACCGCGTCGGGGCCGTCCACGAGTTGCACGTGATCGGGGGCCTCACCGGCCGTGCCCTCGACCTCCTCGTGGCCCTCGTGCCCGATCAGCAGGATGTCGTAGTCGTCGCGCGCGAACCGCTTGGCCTCCTGGTGGACCTTCGTCACCAGCGGGCACGTGGCGTCGATCGTGTGCAGGTTCCGCTCGGCGGCGGCGGCGTGGACCGCGGGCGACACGCCGTGCGCGGAGAACACCAGCACCGACCCCGCCGGCACCTCGTCGGTCTCGTCGACGAAGACGACGCCGCGCTCGGCGAGCGTGTCGACGACGTGCCGGTTGTGCACGATCTCCTTGCGCACGTAGATCGGCGCGCCGTGCTTCTCGAGGGCCTTCTCTACGGTCTCGACCGCGCGGTCGACGCCCGCACAGTAGCCGCGAGGTTCGGCCAGGAGAACCCGCTTGCCCTGATCGGCGGCGTCGGCACCGGCGGATCGGGCGATACCCAGATTGAGAGGAACTGCCGAAGACATGACACCAGCGTACGGTGCACGCCACCGGCCTCCGCTCCAGCACACGTCGGGGCGCGATTCCCGGGCCGGATCATCGGTCCGTCGGCTACCAAATAGCGCCGTCGTGAGGCAGGCTGTGAGCATGATCCGTCCCCCGTTCATGGCGCGCGTCGCCGCCGGCATGGCCATCACGGCGTACGAAGAGGCGCTCAAGCTGCCGTCCACCGCCATGACGCTGCCGATGACCGCTGTCAGCCAGGTGCTGCAGACCACGATGCGGGTCCAGCAGTCCATGACCGCGCTCGCCATCAAGGGTGACCAGGCGTTCTGCCTCCTCGACCGCAACGAGGAAGAACCGTCGTGGGCGGTGTTCGACGAGGACCGCGCCGACTTCGACACCGACGGTGAGGTGGACGTCGAGGCCCCGTCCGAGGCCGACGCCACCGAGCGTCCGTCCTCGCCGGGCCGGTTCGCGCTGTACTCGATGAACCCCACCGAGGAAGGCGACGCCGCGGACCGGGTGGAGAATCCCGACGCCGCGCCGACCACCCCGGACGTGCCGGTTCCCGAGATCGCCGAGGAACTCGACTACGCGGCCCTCACGCTCGCCCAGCTGCGGTCGCGGCTGCGGTCGCTGTCGGTGGAGGACCTGACGGCGCTGCTCGAGTACGAGGAGCGCACCGCCGCCCGGGCGCCGTTCCAGACGATGCTCACCAACCGCATCACCTCCGCCAAAGCCAAGTGACGTCCGCGCGCCCCGCTTCCGGCGGCCCGTCCCCGAGCACGGCCGAGCAGCCGTGGCCGGTCCGCACCGTCTCCACCAAGGTCGCCCAGTGGATCGACCGTCTCGGCAGCGTGTGGGTGGAGGGCCAGATCACCCAGATCAACGCGCGGCCGGGCACCCGGACGGCCTTCCTGGTGCTGCGCGACCCGTCGGTCGACATGTCGCTGTCGGTGACGTGCTCGCCGCAACTCCTGCGCGACGCCCCGGTGCCGCTCACCGAGGGCAGCCGCGTCGTGATGTTCGGCAAGCTGTCGTTCTACACCGGCCGCGGCACGGTGTCGCTGCGGGTGACGGAGATCCGCGCCGTCGGCATCGGTGAGCTGCTGGCCCGGATCGAGCGGCTGCGGGCACTGTTGGCCGCCGAGGGCCTGTTCGATCCGCGGCTCAAGCGTCCGCTGCCGTTCCTGCCCGGCACGATCGGTCTGGTCACCGGCCGGGCCAGCGCCGCCGAACACGACGTGTTGAGCGTCGCGCAGCGCCGGTGGCCGGCCGTCCGATTCGAGGTCCGCAACACCGCCGTGCAGGGCCCGACCGCGGTCCCGCAGATCATCGAGGCGCTCGCGGAACTCGACCGGGACCCGCGCGTCGACGTCATCATCCTCGCCCGCGGCGGCGGCAGCGTCGAGGACCTGCTGCCGTTCTCCGACGAGACGCTGTGCCGCGCGATCGTCGCGTGCACGACGCCGGTGGTCAGTGCGATCGGCCACGAGCCGGACAGCCCCCTCAGCGACCACGTCGCCGACCTGCGCGCCGCCACCCCCACCGACGCCGCCAAGCGGGTCGTGCCCGACGCCGTCGCCGAGCAGGCCCTGGTGACCGATCTCCGCGAGCGCAGCGCGGCGGCCCTGAGGAACTGGGTGCAACGCGAGTCCCACCTCGTCGCGCAGCTGCGCAGCCGTCCGGCGCTCGCCGATCCCCTGTCCGGGATCGACCGCCGCGCCGAGGAGGTGGAGCGCCTGCGGGACGCCGCGCGCCGGGACGTCACCCGGGCGATCGACGCCGAATCGACGACGGTCGCGCACCTGCAGGCGCGGCTGACCACGCTCGGGCCCGCCGCCACCCTCGCCCGCGGCTACGCGGTGGTGCAGAAGGTGCTCGGCGACACCGAGCCCGAGGTGCTGCGATCGGTGGACGACGCACCGCCCGGCACGCAGATCAGAGTCAGACTGGCCGACGGCGCGGTGCGCGCCGCCGTGATGGGAAGAGAGTCATGAGCAACGCAGATGTGGCCGAACTCGGGTACGAGGCGGCCCGGGACGAACTGGTCGTCGTCGTGAAGACCCTCGAGCTGGGCGGCCTGGACCTGGACGAATCGCTCGCGCTGTGGGAGCGCGGCGAGGCCCTCGCGAAGCGGTGCGAGGAGCACCTCGCCGGAGCCCGCAAGCGGGTCGAGGACGCGCTCGCGCACGCCGACGAGGACGACGCCGAGTAGGCCGAGTAGGCCGAGTAGGCGGCTACCGTTGCAGCGGCTCGACCGACCCGACCGCGGTCGCGAGCTTGGTGAACTCGTCCGCCGGGGCCGGCCCGGTGATCAGGATCCGGGTGTCGCCGAAGTCACTGACCCAGATGGCCTCGACGCCGTCGCCTCCGAACACGTCCCACGTGTGGTCACCGACCTGCTCGGTGCCGGTCGCGTACCGGGGTTCGCCGGCGATGAACGGCACCAGCGCCTCCTCGGAGGCGTCGCTCTGTGTCAGCTGGATGTACCGGCCCGCCTCGGTGATGAAACCGATGTTGCTCGAGTCGCCGCCGCCGTTACCGGTGACGATGCTCCGGGAACCCGAGTTCGGCGTCCAACCCTCGGGAATCTCCGGCTGGCGGATCGGGAATCCCAGCTCGCGCGAGTCGTACTTGAACGCCGCCTCGGCGTCGAAGCTGGGGATCGGTCCCTGCTTGGGACCGCCCGGACTGAACGAGCACTGGGTCGCGATGCCCGCGATGAGCAGACACGCCAGAACCAGCGGGATCAGTGACCACGCCATGTCTTGGCCGTTCTGCAGGATGCGGGGCTTCTTCTCGGGCACGGTGTCCAGTATTCCTGTTCCCGGCTCCGGGTGGCCCAGCAGGCCACGCATCCTCCGGTTCTGAGAGAATCACCCTCGAGATTCGTCCACCGAATCCACGGCCCGACCGCACCGCGGTCGACCGCCCCGAAGTGTCGGCCAACACATCGCGCCGACCTTGACTGCAGCAGGAGGCACTGCCCATGACGGCCAGCACCCCATCGAGTCGCCGCGAGGCCCCGGACCGCAACCTCGCTCTCGAGTTGGTGCGAGTCACCGAAGCCGCCGCCATGGCTGCCGGCCGCTGGGTCGGTCGGGGTGACAAGGAGGGCGGCGACGGGGCCGCCGTCGATGCCATGCGTCACATGGTGAGCTCCGTCTCGATGCAGGGCGTCGTGGTGATCGGTGAGGGCGAGAAGGACGAAGCCCCGATGCTCTACAACGGCGAGGAGGTCGGCAACGGCGACGGCCCGCTGTGCGACGTCGCGGTCGACCCGATCGACGGCACCACGCTGATGAGCAAGGGCGCTCCGGGCTCGATCGCGGTCCTCGCGGTCGCCGAGCGCGGCGCGATGTTCGACCCGTCCGCGGTGTTCTACATGGACAAGATCGCGGTCGGCCCCGAGGCCGCCGACGTCATCGACCTGTCCGCGGGTGTCGCCGAGAACATCCGGCGCGTCGCGAAGGCGAAGAACCGCGCCGTGTCGGACACGACTGTGACCATCCTCGACCGTCCGCGCCACGCGGACATCATCCGCGAGATCCGCGAGACCGGTGCCCGCATCCGCCTGATCTCCGACGGTGACGTCGCCGGCGCGATCGCGACCGCCCGCCCCGATTCCGGCGTGGACATGCTGCTGGGTATCGGCGGCACCCCGGAGGGCATCATCGCCGCGGCCGCACTGCGCTGCATGGGCGGCGCGCTGCAGGGCAAGCTGGCCCCGAAGGACGAGGCCGAGCGCCAGAAGGCCCTCGACGCCGGCCACGACCTGGACCGCGTCCTGCGGACCGAGGAACTGGTCACCGGCGAGAACATCTTCTTCTGCGCGACGGGCGTGACCGACGGCGACCTGCTGAAGGGTGTGCGCTACTACGGTGGCGGCGCGACGACGCAGTCGATCGTCATGCGCAGCAAGTCCGGCACTGTCCGCATGATCGAGGCTTACCACCGCCTCGAGAAGCTGCACGAGTTCTCGTCGATCAACTTCGACGGCGTCGACGGCGCGCAGCCGCCGATGCCCTGATCGGCCACCCGTAGTTCCAGCCGAAGGGTCCCTCCGTGCGCGCGCAGCGCACGAAGGGACCCTTCGGCGTTCCCGCGGTGGCAAGCTGGATCCATGACTGACAGCAGCCATCCGCAGTTCCGTATCGAGCACGACACGATGGGCGAGGTCCGCGTCCCGAGCGACGCCCTGTGGCGTGCGCAGACGCAGCGAGCAGTCGAGAACTTCCCCATCTCGGGCCGCGGGCTCGAACGCACGCAGATCCGCGCGATGGGCCTGCTGAAGGCGGCCTGCGCGCAGGTCAACAAGGATCTCGGATTGCTCGCGCCGGTAAAGGCCGACGCGATCATCGCCGCCGCGACCGAGATCGCCGACGGCCGTCACGACGACCAGTTCCCGATCGACGTGTTCCAGACGGGTTCCGGCACCAGTTCGAACATGAACGCCAACGAGGTCATCGCGAGCCTCGCCGAGAAGGCCGGCGTGACCGTCCACCCCAACGACGACGTCAACATGTCGCAGTCGTCGAACGACACCTTTCCGACGGCCACCCACGTCGCCGCGACCGAGGCCGCCATCAAGGACCTGGTGCCCGCGCTCGACCATCTACGACTCGCCCTGTTCGACAAGGCCGCCCAGTGGCGGACGGTGGTCAAGTCCGGACGCACGCATCTGATGGACGCGGTCCCGGTCACGCTCGGGCAGGAGTTCGGCGGCTACGCCCACCAGATCGAGGCGGGCATCGAGCGGGTCCTGGCGACGCTGCCGCGGCTCGGTGAGCTTCCCATCGGTGGCACCGCGGTCGGCACGGGCCTCAACGCGCCCGACGACTTCGGTCCCCGCGTGGTCGCGGAACTGGTGCGCACCACCGGGATCGACGCCCTGACCCCCGCTCGCAACCACTTCGAGGCACAGGCCGCCCGGGACGGCCTGGTGGAGGCGTCGGGGGCGTTGCGCACGGTGGCGGTGTCCCTGACCAAGATCGCCAACGACATCCGGTGGATGGGGTCCGGCCCGCTGACCGGTCTCGGGGAGATCCGGCTGCCGGACCTGCAGCCGGGGAGCTCGATCATGCCCGGCAAGGTCAATCCCGTTCTGCCCGAGGCGGTCACCCAGGTCGCGGCACAGGTGGTCGGCAACGACGCGGCCGTCGCGTGGGGCGGCGCCGCGGGGGCGTTCGAGTTGAACGTCTACATCCCGGTGATGGCCCGCAACCTCCTCGAGTCGTTCCGCCTGCTCGCCAACGTCTCTCGACTGTTTGCCGACCGCTGCATCGCGGGACTCGAGGCCAACGAGGAGCACCTGCGCACGCTGGCCGAGTCGTCGCCGTCGATCGTGACGCCGCTGAACTCGGCGATCGGGTACGAGGAGGCCGCGGCGGTCGCGAAGCAGGCGTTGAAGGAGAAGAAGACGATCCGACAGACGGTGATCGACCGTGGACTGATCGGGGACGGGCTCACCGAGGCCGAACTCGATCGCCGACTGGACGTGCTCGCCATGACGAACCTCGACGAGTCGACGCCGGAAGACTGATCCCGAGACCGACCGCGCCGATCGTGCACGCGAACCGAGGAGCATGCCGTGAACCCGCCACCGGACGCCGCCGTGCAGGTGGTCGAGGACTTCTTCGCCGCCCTCACCGACATGGACGTCGAGCGTGCCTGCCGGTACCTCGCTCCGGACGTCGTGTGGCAGAACATCACCCTGCCGACGCTGCGCGGACTGCCCGCGGTGCGGCGGGCACTCGCGTTCGCGAACCGTCCGGCGCTCCGGTTCGAGGCGGTGATGCAGAACATCGCGAGCGACGGCGAGACGGTGCTCACCGAGCGGATCGACACGCTGTTCGTGGGACCGCTGCGCTCGACGTTCTGGGTCTGCGGGACGTTCGTATTGCGCGACGGGCGGATCGCCGTCTGGCGGGACCGCTTCAGCTGGG
This sequence comes from Prescottella agglutinans, assembly GCF_004011865.1. Lineage (GTDB taxonomy): Bacteria > Actinomycetota > Actinomycetes > Mycobacteriales > Mycobacteriaceae > Prescottella > Prescottella agglutinans. The sequence continues at coordinate 259,171 of NZ_RKLP01000002.1, forward strand.
GCAACGTCGCCGTGGGCACCGTCACGGCGACGGCCCGCTCCGTCCTCCGCCGGTAGCGAGGCGACCTAGTAGGCTCCCGCTGAGCGGTACCGGCGAGATGTGCCGCTGAACCCCGCACAGGAAGCCGACGGCGATGACCGAGCACCAGAACACCTCCCCCGCATTCCAGGCCGGACTCGACGTCCGCACCGAGGTGATGGGCGCCGACTTCGTCGAGCGGGCGTTCGAACGCACCCGCGGCACCGACTCGGAGGACATCCAGGAGTTCATCACCGAGCACGTGTGGGGATCGGTGTGGACGCGTCCCGGTCTGGACCGCCGCAGTCGCAGCCTGCTCAACCTCGGCATGCTCATCGCGCTGCGTGCCGAGAACGAACTCCGCGGCCACGTCCGCGGCGCGCTGCGAAACGGGTTGACCCGCACCGAGATCGTCGAGGCCGTCATCCACGCGAGCGCGTACTGCGGCGCCCCCGCCGGCCTCGCCGCGATGCGCGTCGTGCAGGAAGTTCTCGAGGCCGAACTGGGTCCGCTCAGCGACGACTGACCGGATCACCCGCCTTCTCCGCGATGTCCAGCGCCGCAAGGTAACCGAAGACCAGCGCGGGTCCGATGGTGGCGCCGGGCCCGGCGTAGGTGTGACCCATGACGGGGGCACTGGTGTTGCCGGCCGCGTAGAGGCCGTCGATCACCGAGCCGTCCTCGCGGAGCGCGCGGCCGGCGACGTCGGTGACGATGCCTCCCTTGGTGCCGAGGTCGCCGGGGACCATCTGCGCGGCGTAGAACGGCGCCTTGCTCAGCTCGCCCAGGCTCGGGTTCGGCTTGTTGGTGATGTCGCCGTAGTAGTGGTCGTACCGGCTCTCGCCCCGGTGGAAGTCCTCGTCGACGCCGGTGCGCGCGAACCCGTTGAACCGCTGGATGGTTGCCGCGAGCTTGTCGGCGGGCACGCCGATCTTCTCGGCGAGTGCCTCGACGGTCGACGCCTTGACGATCGCCCCGCTCTCGAGCCACTTGCGCGGCAGCGGGGCGCGGGCGGTGACGCCGGCGAACAGGTAGCGGTCACGGTAGGTCTGGTCGAAGATCAGCCAGCACGGCAGGTTCTCCCCCGGCCCGTCGCCCTGCCCGAACTCGCCGCCGTACATGCGGTGCGTCGCCTCGACGTACGGTAGCGACTCGTTCATGAAGCGCTCGCCGCGGTCGTTGACCAGGAGGCTGCGCGGCAGCGACCGTTCGGCGAGCGCGAACCACGGACCCTTGGGCAGCGGGATGGACGGCGCCCACCATGCGTCGTCCATGAAATCGATTGCGGCGCCGACCTTCAGCCCGGCGTTGATGCCGTCACCGGTGTTCGACGGCGCACCGATCGTCCAGTCCGAACCGATGGGGGCGCGCTGGTACTTCTTGCGCATCTCGTCGTTGGCGTCGAATCCGCCGCAGGCGAGGATGACGCCGTGCTCGGCGCGGAGCGTGCGCTTGTCCCCACCGGATTCGACGACGACGCCCGTCACGCGGCCGTCCTCGACCACCAGGTCGACCAGACCGGTGTTCAGCCGCAACGGGATTCCCGCCTGGCGCACACCCAGCAGCAGTTCCGCCATGAGTGCACCGCCCATGCCGATGAGCTTCCGGCGCCGGGCCTTGGCGACGAAGGTGCGCAGTCCGACACGGACCATCCGGACCGGCCCCCGCCAGTGCCGCAGTCCGGTGCTGAGCCAGCGGTAGTCCGATTGCTTCACAACGACGTTCAACGGCGCCTTGCTGTACGGCGGATGCAGCGTGTCCAGGTCGTCACCGAGTGCGCGGGCATCGAACGGCTTGGGCTCGCACGACCGTCCCGTGGCCAGCCCGCCCGGCGCCTCCGGGTAGTAGTCGGAGTAGTTCCGGACCCACTCGAGCTTCAGCGGCGAGTTGTCGATGAGGAACTGCAACGCCTCCGGGCCGCGGTCGATGTACGTGTCGATCCGCGCCGGATCGACCCCGGGACCGATGATGTTGTGCAGGTAGCGCCGCGCGTCCTCGACGTCATCGGCCGGCGCGTCGCGCTTCAGCACCGAGTTGCCGGGGATCCAGACACCGCCGCCCGAGCGCGACGTCGAACCGCCCCAATACTGCGACTTCTCGACGATCACGGTCTTCCGTCCCTGCTTGGCGGCCGTGATCGCCGCCGCCATGCCGGCCCCGCCGGCGCCCACCACGACGACGTCGAAACGCTCGTCCGATTCCGAAATCCCTGCCATGACCACCCCTCGGTGCGTACTGGAAAGCGACACCCAAATTTAGAACACGTTTCAATATTGAACAACGATTTGGGAGCCCCGAGCGCCTTGACCAGGTGTAATGCGACGGGCAGCGAACGCATCGTGACAAGTATTTCTTGCAGTCGGGAAGCGCCGCGTCTGCGGCTCCGGCGCTAGCGCGTACGTGAAACCGTCAGCGAGTCGATGGCGGCGACGAAGTGGTCGACGAAGCTGCCGCCCCCGTGCCCGGCGTCGTCGACGACGACGAGCCGACTGCACTCCCACATCCGCGAGAGTTCCCACGCGGTGTCGAGCGGCCCGGACACGTCGTACCGGCCGTGGACGAGAACCGCGGGGATCTTCGCCAACCGGCGCATGCCCTCTCGGATCTGCCCGTCCGCGAGGAAATGGTCGTTGCCCCAGTAGTGGGTGACCAGTCGCGCGAAGATCATCCGGAATGTCGGGTCCCGGAATCGCGGACTCGGCCTCCACCCCGGCACCAGCGATACGTGGGTGTCCTCCCACTCGCACCAACGCCGCGCCGCGTCCACGCGGACGGCCGCATCGGGATGCGCGAGCAGTCGCGCGTACGCCGCCGCGAGGTTGCCTTCGCGCTCCGCCGCCGGCACGGGTTCGACGAATCGTTCCCACTCCCGCGGGAACACCCGCCTCATGTCGCGGGTGATCCACTCGACCTCCCCGCGGGTGCCCGACGTGACCGCGCCCAACGCCATGGCGATCACGCGGTCCGGATGCGCCTGCGCGTAGGCCAGCCCGAGGGTGACGCCCCACGACACCCCGACGACGATCCACCGCTCGATCCCCAGGTGCTCGCGCAGGCGCTCGATGTCGGCCACCAGATGCGCGGTGGTGTTGGTCGACAGGTCGACCGCCGGATCGCCGGCGAGCGGTCGGCTGCGTCCGCAGCCGCGCTGGTCGAACAGCACCGCACGAAATGCGTTGGGGTCGAAGTATCTGCGCACACCGGGCGTGCAGCCGGACCCCGGGCCGCCGTGCACGTAGACCGCGGGCGTGCCGGCCGGGTCACCGACCGTCTCCCAGTGCAGCGTGTGCCCGTCGGAAACGTCGAGGAAACCGGATTCGTAGGGTTCCGGTGCCGGATACAGCGCGACCATGCGCCCCAGTCTGACAGCACGGGTCGGTCACCCCCGGCGTCCTCGCAGTCGATCGGCCCGCCTCTTAGCAAGTCCATCCGCTCGGCGATACGCCGCCGAGGGTGAAATGCCGGGATGAAATGTCACCGTCGGCGGTTTTCGAATTGCCGCGGACGTTCCTTGCGGATAGCGTCACAGGCGCTGCTTGTCCTCTGTCAAAGCAGTATCGAGCACTCGCCCATCCCCCGACGCGGGCGAGCGCTCAACCGCCGGGCGGTGGGTTCGGTCACGCCGGTTGAACGCCACCGCCCGGCACTCCTCCCCTCGGAGTGCCGGGCTGGTGACTGGATCCAACTGCACCCACCCCCGTCGGTGAAATCGATCAGGCGTTGGGCCCGAACTCCTCCAGCATCTCGGTCACGAGCGCCGCGATGGGCGACCGCTCGCTGCGGGTGAGGGTGATGTGCGCGAACAGCGGGTGCCCCTTGAGCTTCTCGATGACGGCGGCGACGCCGTCGTGGCGGCCGACCCGCAGGTTGTCCCGCTGGGCGACGTCGTGCGTGAGCACGACCCGCGAGCCGGTACCCAGTCGGGACAGCACGGTGAGCAGCACGTTGCGTTCGAGGGACTGCGCCTCGTCGACGATCACGAACGAGTCGTGCAACGACCGACCACGAATATGCGTGAGCGGCAACACTTCCAGCATGCCGCGGCTCATCACCTCGTCCATCACCTCGGGACTGGCGAGCCCGTCGAGGGTGTCGAAGACGGCCTGCGCCCACGGCTCCATCTTCTCGCTCTCGCTGCCGGGCAGGTAGCCCAGTTCCTGACCACCCACCGCATAGAGTGGCCGGAACACGACGACCTTCCGATGGCTGCGCCGTTCGAGCACCGCCTCGAGTCCGGCGGTGAGCGCGAGCGCCGACTTGCCGGTGCCGGCCTTGCCGCCGAGCGAGATGATCCCGATGCTCTCGTCGAGCAGCAGGTCCAACGCCACCCGCTGCTCGGCGGACCGGCCGTGCAGACCGAACGCCTCCCGCTCGCCCCGCACCAACTGGACACGCTTGTCCGGCGTCACCCGACCCAAGGCGCTCGAGGTGCCACCCAGGAGTCGAATACCCGTGTGGCACGGAAACTCCCGTGCCTCGTCGACGTCGACCACGCCCTCCGAGAAGAGCTGATCGATCACCCCGGACGCGACGTCGAGTTCGGCCATGCCGGTCCAGCCGGACGGGACGACGTCGTGGGCACGGAACTCGTCGGCCGGCAGTCCGACGGCGCCGGCCTTGACGCGAAGCGGGATGTCCTTGCTGACCAGCACGACGTCCCTGCCGTCCGCCGCGAGGTTGAGCGCGCAGGCGAGGATCCTGGAATCGTTGCTGTCGGTACGGAATCCGACCGGAAGCACCGAGGGGTCGGTGTGGTTGAGCTCCACCTGGAGAGTGCCGTTCTCCGAGCCGATCGGGACCGGACGGTCCAGCCGACCGTACTCGAGACGCAGATCGTCGAGCATCCGCAGCGCTTCGCGGGCGAACCATCCCAGCTCGTGATGGTGACGCTTGTCCTCGAGTTCGCTGATCACGACCAGCGGCAGAACCACCTCGTGTTCAGCGAAACGGGTGACGGCCCACGGGTCCGAGAGCAGGACCGAGGTGTCGAGGACGTAGGTGCGGACGGAGCTGATTGCGGTCACGTGAGGCTCCTCGTGTCTGCGTGGCACCCGCGCAAACCTGTTCGCTGGACCGGTCCGGTACCCGATGTGTCAGTCGACACGAGGGCCGGGTGCCGGCCCCCTCGCACTGAATAGTTCAGCCACGATCAGGACCTCCCGTACAGACGGCTTCACCTGCTGCCTGTTATCCCGGGACGCTACGCCCGCAGACCGATGCGCCAGTGCACGCGCCCGGCGTGTCGAGTGAAGTCCACGTGAACGACAGCTCACGGAAGATCCGCTCGCCGCAGGCCGCACAAGTTCCGCCACACTGGGTCTGTGATGACCACCTTCCGCCCCGTCACGCCGGCCACTCTGATCGACCTGGTGGCCGACCGGGCCGCCGCCGCACCGGGTGTCCGGTTGGTCGCGATATCCGGCGCCGATGCGACGGATCCGGTTGGATTCGCCGGGCGGACCGCCGCCCATCTGCGTCTCTCCGGTCGTCCCGCGGCGGTGGTAGCGCTGCACGACTACGTCCGGCCGGCTTCGCTCCGACTCGAGCACGGCCATCGCGACGACGACAGCTACCGCACCGGCTGGTTCGACTATCCCGCGCTGAAGAGAGAGGTCGTGACCGCGCTGCGCGAGCGGCGGCAGTGGCTGCCCCGGCTGTGGGACGAATCCACCGACCGCTCGGCACGGGCATCCGTCCTCGAGGCCGGACCCGGTCAGGTGCTCCTGATCGCCGGCCCGATGCTGCACGGGCGCGAGCTCGGCACCGACGTCGTCGTGCGGCTGATGCTCTCTCGCAGTGCCCTCGAACGCCGCACTCCGTCCGCCGACCGGTGGACGATCGACGCACTGCTCACGCACGACGCCGCGCACGACGCCGCAGCGGACATCGTGGTGCGCTACGACCACCCCGACCGTCCGGCCGTATCGGACGGACCGTGAACACGACGACGGCCCGCACCTCGTGAGGTGCGGGCCGTCGTGAACCGAAGGATCAGGCCTTGGGGAGCAGGCCCCAGTCCTCGAGGCCGTCGTACAGCGGGAAGTCCTGGGCCAGCTTGGAGACGCGGGCACGCAGGGCCGGGACGTCGGCGTCGGCGCCCTTGGCGAGCGCGGTCGCGATGATGTCGGCGACCTCGGTGAACTGCGCCTCGCCGAAGCCGCGGGTGGCCAGCGCGGGGGTGCCGATGCGCAGGCCCGACGGGTTCATCGGCGGGCGCGGGTCGAACGGCACAGCGTTGCGGTTGACGGTGATGCCGATCTCGTGCAGCAGATCCTCGCCCTGCTGGCCGTCGAGCTGCGAGTGCCGCAGGTCGACCAGGACCAGGTGCACGTCGGTGCCGCCGGTGAGGACCGAGATGCCGTTGCCGGCGACGTCGGCGCCACCGAGACGCTCGGCGAGGATCTTCGAGCCCGCCAGGGTGCGCTCCTGGCGCGCCTTGAACTCGGGGGTGCCGGCGATCTTCATCGCGACGGCCTTCGCGGCGATCGCGTGCATCAGCGGCCCGCCTTGCTGGCCCGGGAAGACGGAGGAGTTGAGCTTCTTGGCCCACTCCTTCTTCGCCAGGATCATGCCCGAGCGGGGGCCGCCGAGGGTCTTGTGGACGGTGGTGGAGACGACGTCGGCGTGCGGGACCGGCGACGGGTGCAGACCCGCGGCGACCAGGCCGGCGAAGTGCGCCATGTCGACCCACAGCTTGGCGCCGATCTCGTCGGCGATCGAGCGGAACGCCGCGAAGTCGAGGTGACGCGGGTAGGCCGACCAGCCGGCGATCAGGACCTGCGGGCGCTCGCGCAGCGCGGTCTCGCGGACCTGGTCCATGTCGACGACGTGGGTGTCCTCGCGGACGCCGTACGACGCGACCTCGTACAGCTTGCCGGAGAAGTTCAGCTTCATGCCGTGGGTGAGGTGCCCGCCGTGCGCGAGGTCCATGCCCATCAGCTTCTCGCCCGGGTTCATCAGCGCCATCAGCACCGCGGCGTTGGCCTGCGCACCCGCGTGCGGCTGGACGTTCGCGAACTCGGCGCCGAAGACCTCCTTGGCGCGGTTGCGCGCCAGGTCCTCGACCACGTCGACGAACTCGCAGCCGCCGTAGTAGCGGCGGCCCGGGTAGCCCTCGGCGTACTTGTTGGTGAGCACGCTGCCCTGGGCCTCGAGGACGGCGCGGGGAACGAAGTTCTCCGACGCGATCATTTCGAGGGTGTCACGCTGACGCGACAACTCACCCGCCATCGCGGTGGCGACCTCGGGGTCCAGTTCGGCGAGGGACGCGGTGTTCACGTCGGTGGCAGGCACAGCAGTCATCAGCGAATCTCCAGGCTGGATTGCGGAAGTATCCCCCTCAGTCTAAGGAACGGGGATGTCAGTTCCCCAACGCGGCTCCGCCACCGCTGGTGACCTCGTCGCGCAGAGCCCCCGGAGTGAGCGGTTCGTCGAGCAGTCGACGGAACCGTTCGGACCGCGCCGGACCCACCGGAACCTGTGCCAGCCAGCCGCCGAGCAGCCGGTAGCCCTCGACGTACGTGCTGATGTACGCCCGCCACAGCGGCGACGACAGGAACCGCAGGCTCTGCTTCGCCCGTTCCGGACTCGACAGCGTCCAGCGCTGCAGGAAGGCCACGACGTCGTCGGGATCGGCGCCGCGGTCGTGCAGTAGCAGCGCCGCGTCCTGCCGGACGCCGAGCAGCCCGCTCGACGCCGCCGACAGTTCCTCGGCCCGCTCCCCGTCGAACCGCAGCCCGAGGTCGGCGTAGATCTCCTGCGCCCAGCGCCCCCAGCCCTCACCCACGACGGATTCCAGCGCCAGGTCCGCGAGCCCCTCCGCCATCAGGCACTGCGGGGTGTTGACGACGAACAGTGTCTGCTCGAGCTGCCCGGTCCCGACGAGACCCGCCTCCTTGCGGCAGTGCTCGGTGTGGTGGCCCGGGTAGGACTCGTGCGCGATGAGCCGCGGCAGGTTCGACATGTGCTGATCGAGGTCCGAATTGATCGCGACCGTGGACCGGTAGCCGCCGAGGTAGTAGTTGAACCCGGACCACGGCTTGTCGCCGACGACCTCGTACTCGACCCGCTCGGTCTCGGGGAGCGCGTACTCGGCGCGCACCCGGTCCCGCAGCGCGCTGTTGAACGCCTCGACGCAGTCCTGCAGCCGGTCCGGCGGGATGCGGTCGGCGACCCGGTGCGCCTCCATGCGCTCGGCGAGCGGGCCCGGCCCGGGCAGCACGGCATCCATCCGGCGGTGGGCCTCGCGGTACTCGCCCTCGTCGCCCGACTCGATCCGCACGTCGAAGTACGCCGCCACCTCGTGGACGAAGCCGATGCCGTCGCCCGCGAACTTGCGGGCCGAGCACTCGAGGGCGGTCAGGTGCGCGTCGAGGAACCGTGTCCGCGCATCCGGCAGCCCCGCGGATCCGAGGTCCGCGCGCAGCGCACGGGCGTCGCCGGCGAGTCGGCGCGGGTCGGGCCGCGGCTCGTTCTCCACCTGGCGCCGCAGGGCGGGATCACCGGTGTAGGCGTCGACGAAGCCCTCTTCGAGGCGGTCGAAACGCAGACCCAGCAGGAGGTAGTCGCGTACCAATGCGTCCGGTTCCATGTTCGGGACCATAGTCCTTCACCTGTGGTTTCCGCCGAGAGGCGGACCCGGCGCAGCGCTCCCCTGTGGCTGCGAGCACAATTTGCCTCATGCACCTGCCTCCCCTCAGCACGCGCATGCACCGATCGCAGTCGAAGCCGCTCTCCCGGAAGGTGCACCGATGGCACGGGTGAGCGAATCCAGCCCCTACGTCGAATTCGACCGCAAGCAGTGGCGCAAGCTCCGCAAGTCGACACCGCTGGTGCTGACCGAAGAAGAACTCGTCGGGCTCCGCGGCCTCGGTGAACAGATCGATCTCGACGAGGTGGCCGAGGTCTACCTCCCGCTCGCTCGTCTGATCCACCTGCAGGTCGCCGCCCGCCAGCGCCTGTTCGCCGCCACCGCAACCTTCCTCGGCGAGAAGCACCCCGACCGCCAGGTGCCGTTCGTCATCGGCGTCGCCGGCAGCGTCGCGGTCGGCAAGTCGACCACGGCCCGCGTGCTGCAGGCCCTGCTCGCCCGCTGGGAACACCACCCGCGAGTCGACCTGGTCACCACCGACGGGTTCCTCTACCCCACCGCCGAGCTCACGCGCCGGGGCATCATGCACCGCAAGGGCTTTCCCGAGAGCTACGACCGCCGCAAGCTGCTGCGCTTCGTCACCGAGGTGAAGTCGGGCGCCGAAGAGGTTGCCGCGCCCGTCTATTCGCACATCTCGTACGACGTCGTGCCGGGTCAGTACCACCTCATCCGCCAGCCGGACATCCTCATCATCGAGGGCCTCAACGTGCTGCAGACCGGTCCGCGCCTGATGGTCTCGGACCTGTTCGACTTCTCGATCTACGTCGACGCCCGCATCGAGGACATCGAGCGCTGGTACATCAAACGCTTTCTGGCGCTGCGCAAGACGTCGTTCGCGGACCCGAACGCGCACTTCCACCACTACGCGGCACTGTCGGACGAGCACGCGACGCTCGCCGCCGAGGACATCTGGAACTCGATCAACCGACCGAACCTGGTGGAGAACATCCTGCCCACCCGTCCGCGCGCCACGCTGGTGCTGCGCAAGGACGCCGACCACACCATCAACCGGCTGCGCCTGCGCAAGCTCTGATCGGGCGCGGGTGTCCTTTGCATCCCCCTCGCGACGCAGAGGACACCCGGGTCTACAGCCCCGCGTACGCCTGCGCGACGTACTCCTCGGTGCGCGGCGCACCCAGGAGTTGCGGGGTCATCCTGTTCATCGCGTACGCGAAGGTCATGCGCCGGTCGAGGTCGTTGACGACGATCGATCCGCCGTACCCCGTCCACCAGCACACCCGGCCGTCGGGGATCGACGGGTGGACGGCGGGCGCGGGCAGCGCATAGCCGAGGCCGAACCGCAGTGACGCCCCGAGCACCTGGTCGACGCCGTCGGCCTGCACGTCGAAGATCCGCTCGACGGTCTCGGGCCGCAGCAACTGTTCGCCCGACGGGGTCCGTCCGCCGTGGGAGACGACCGACTGCGCGAGGGCGACCGAGCGGGCGTTGCCGTGACCGTTGGCGCCGCCGATCTGGGCGCCGCGCCACAGCCGACTCGACGTCTCCGGGACCGGGATCACCGGGTTCGCCATGGTCTTGACGAAGACGCCGTCGGGCGGCAGCGACGCGTAGTCGAATCCGGTGGGCGGCGGCGCGATCAGCGGCGCGACCCTCGGATCGACGTCAGCGGGCGTGCCGATGAGATAGTCGGCGCCGCACGCGTCGGCGACCTCGGTGGCGAAGAAGTCGCCGAGGCCGCGCCCGGTGATGCGCCGGACCATCCCGCCGACCAGGTGCCCGAAGTTGGTCGCGTGGTAGCCCGATGCCGTGCCCGGCTCCCACCACGGCGCCTGCTGCGCAAGCAGATCCTCGGCGCGGACCTCGTCGCAGATGTCGGCGACCGTGACCGGTTGCTGCCAACCGCTCACGCCCGACGTGTGCCCGAGGACGTGCCGCACCAGCACGCCGTCCTTGCCGTTCGCGGCGAACTCCGGCCAGTACCGGGCGACCGGGGCATCGAGGTCGAGCAGACCGCGGTCGACGAGTACCAGCGCCGCGAGCGTGGTCATGGTCTTCGTCAGCGAGTACGTGTTGACGACGGTGTCCTTGACCCAACGCGCGCCGGTGTCGACGTCGGCGACGCCGCCCCACAGGTCCACGACGGTCTCCCCGTCACGCACGACGCACACCGACGCACCGGCGTCGGTGCCGTCGTCGAGGTTGCGCTGTAACAGCTCTCGCAGCCCCCCGAAGGCCGGATCGGCGAATCCCTCGACCGCTGTCACCGCGCGCCCACCGGCGTCTGCTGTGCCCGCTTCTCGCCGGCCGCGATCTCCTTCTTCAGGTCGCGCACGTACCGCGCGAAGTCGACCTGGATGGTGTGCCGTGGCGCCTGGTAGTACTGCGCGAGGCTGGCCGCGTCGTCCACCGCGATGATCCGCTGCATCTCGTCGGCGGTCGGCGGCTCGTACGAACCGCTGAGAACGCCGGCGACGAGCTTGCTCTGCTGCTCGGCGAGGTTGACGATCGTGGGCGACGCCTGCGCGAGGCCCATGAAGAACAGGTTGTCGACGCCGGGCTGCATGATCCGCTTGAACAGCGGGAACCGGTGCTGCGCATCGGGCTGGAGCGACGGGTCGTCGAAGAACGGGAAGCTCATGTTGTACCCGGTGGCGCACACGATGACGTCGGCAGGGATCCGACGGCCGTCGACGAGCCGGACGTGATCGCCGTCGAGCGACTCGATCGCCGGGACACACGTCAGGTCACCGGAACCGGCCTTGGCGAGGAAGTCGATGCTCACCGACGGGTGCGCACCGAGCGGCTCGTGGTCGGGCTCGGGAAGCCCGTAGTCCTGCATCCTGCCGAGGGACTTCTTGATCTTGCGGCGCGCGATCGCCAGGCCGAGCTTCTTCGGCATCCACGGCGGCATCATCATCTTGTCGGCCGGCTTGCCCTCGCGGTACTTGGCGAGCACCCAGACACCGCGTCGCGCCGACACCCACACGTGCTTGGCGACGGATCGGTGCGAGAGTTCCGACGCGATGTCGAGCGCGGAGTTCCCCATGCCGACGACCACGATGTTCTTGCCGCGCATGTCGATCGGGTCGTAGGCGTTGAGGTAGTCGTGACTGTGGATGATCTGCCCGTCGAACTTGCCCGGGTACTCTGGCATCCGCGCATCCCAGTGGTGACCGTTCGCGACGACGAGCGCGTCGTACGTGCGGGTCTCACCGCTGTCCAGCGTGACCGCCCACGTGCCGTCGGCGAGACGCTCCGCCTTCTCGACCATCGTGCCGAACGTGATGGTGTCGCGCAGGCCGAACTTCTCGACGTAGTCGCGGAAGTAGCCGTGCATGAGCGAGTGGTGCGGGAAGTGCGGCCAGTCGGCGGGGACCGGGAAGTCCTCGAACTGCAACCGCGTCGACGACGTGTCGATGTGCAGGCTCTCGTAGCAGGACGACATGCCGGTGGGGTTCTTGTAGTACCAGTTGCCGCCGATGTCGTCGGACGCCTCGAAGCAGTCGTACGGGATGCCGTGGTCCTTGAGCCGCTTGGCCGTGGTGAAGCCGGAACAACCGGCACCGATGATGCACACCTTGGGCAGCTGAGGCATGGAAGTTCCTTTCCCACAATCCGATCGCACAGACGTTCAGTGAAAAAAGTGATCTGCGTCATAGAACCGGATTCACTGACACGCTGTCAAGCGAGCGCCGCCGTACGATGCCGATCGGGAGGTGTGCAGTGAACGAGATCGACCAGGCCCCCGACCGGAAGCCGACGCTGCGGGACGAGCAGAAGCGACTGACGCGGCGGCGCCTCCTGGACTGCGCTCGAGAACAATTCGCGGCCAACGGCTACGCGGCGGTGAAGATCGACGACATCGCGTCCGCGGCCGGCTGCAGCCGAGCCACGTTCTACCTGCACTTCACCGGCAAGACCGACGTCCTGCGCCGGATCGGAGCCGAGTCGATGGATCCGCGGGCGGTGTCCATCTACGCCGACCTCGACGAGGTGCTCGAGTCCGGCTCCCGCGACGAGTTCACCCGGTGGATCGAGCGGGCCATCGACTGGTTCGACCGCAATCGCGCGATCCTGCCGGCCTGGGACGAGGCGTTGGTGCTCGAACCCGACTTCCGCGAGCCCGCACGGGAAGCAATCGCGGCACTGCCGAACGCGATGCCGTCCTACCTGGCGCGCTGGGGCGCCGACCGCGAACGCGAAGCCCGCGTACGGATCGAACTGCTGGTCACGCAGCTCGAGCGGTTCTTCACCCGATGGGCCGTCCAGGGAACGATCGAGATCCCCCGCGAACAGGCCGCGGAGGTCCTCACCGACATCTGGTTCCCGGCCCTCACACCGCCCTCGCCGTGAGGACGGCGCCTGGATGTACTGACCGGGGACATTGATCGAGACAACGGTTGACCTTGTCGTAACGGCAATGCTTACGGTCGCTTGTCATGACCATTTCAGTGATTGACAGCGCCTCGGGCATGAGCCGAGTCCTGACGGCGGACGCGAAGGATCGCGCCGACCTCATCCGTGACATGTGGGCTCCGATGGCGGGGATGTACCACTTCATCCCCGGCTGCGTGGACATGGCCACCGTGCACCAGCAGAACTTCGGCTTCCGTCCGGACTCCGCGATCGAGCAGGTCCGCGAAGGTCTGGAGTCTCTTGTCGCGGCCCATGCCTGGAGCCGCATCGAGAAGGCCCTCGAGGACGGCGTCGCAGCGTTGGCGTCTGCCGATCCGTGTGTGACGATCCCCGACCTGAACGTGCTGCTCGTCCTGGGGGATCCGACCAGCCACCACTTCGTCGACGAGGTGCAAGGGATCTCAGGGTTCGGCGGTATCGGCGGCTACATCGCCATCACCGTCTGGCCCACCTCGCGCGTCCTCGATCGCCTCGAGGCGATCGCGGTCCACGAACTGCACCACAACGTGCGCTATTCACCCGGCGGGATCGTGTGGGACCCACAGACGGTGATGGTTGGCGAGCACGTTGTGTCCGAAGGGCTCGCCGATGTTTTCGCGTCCGAGCTGTACGGCGACGCCGGCTACACCCACTTCGTGCGCGACGAAACCCGCTCCGACGACCAAGTCCTGGCGAAGGTCGCCAGCGGCCTGGGCGTCACCGGAATGGCAGACTTCGCCGCCTGGGTGCTCGGCGACTCCAGCGCACAACTATTCGGTGCCGAGCCTGTCGGTCTGCCGACCGGGGCCGGCTATGCAGCCGGCGCTCGGCTTGTCCGCGCATACCTCGACGCCACCGGCACCACGGCCGCCCGAAACGTCAGCACTCCCGCGTCCGAGATCCTGCGCATCGCGCTGCCACGGCTGGGCCTGACCACAGACGCGGCACACTGAGCAGCACATCGAACGACAGGAGCCTGGTGATGGAATGGACGGTGCATGAGCTCGCTGAACGCGCAGGCATCAGCGGCCGCACGCTGCGCCACTATCACCGCATCGGGCTGCTCGAGCCCGATCGCGTCGGGTCCAACGGCTATCGCTACTACGGTCCCGACGCCGTCGCGCGCCTGCAACGCATCCTCCTGCTCCGCGACACGGGTATGCCACTGGCCGACATCGCCGCAGTCCTCGACGCACCCGAGACGCCGACCGCCGAGGTCGAAGCGCTCCAGGCCCACCTGACACAGCTCGCCGAGGACCGCGAGGCCCTGGACCGGCGCATCAGTGCGGTCGAGCACACCCTGCAGATGCGTCGAGAGGGTCGCGAACCGTGCATGGATGTGATGCTCGAAGGCTTCAACGACCGTTACGAGGCCGAGGTCGTACGACGGTGGGGGCGCGAGGCGTTCGCCGAGTCGAACCGGTGGTGGCATGAAAAGTCCGTGGGCCAGCAACGCGACTGGCAGGCCAGCGCCCAGGCTCTGCTCACACGGTGGGCCGAGATCCACGAAGCCGGCCACACACCCGGCTCACCAGTTGCTCGAGCGCACGCTGCCGACCACATAGCCTGGTTCGCTGACATCCCCGGAACACCCACCCACGCCGGCGATGCCGAACGATCCGCCGCAATGGTGCGAGGCATGGCCGACCTCTACGAAACCAACCAAGACTTCCACCAGACCTTCGGCAGCCCAGAGGCTGCACAGTTCGCTGCGAACGCACTGCGCATACACGTGCAGCATCCGGCCTGACAGCAGCGGGTGCCGCGGCGCCGTCCCGGATCGAAAGATGCCATGTCCCATCCCAACGCTCACACCGCGTCACCGTCTGAAGGTTGCCCAACTCGTCGTCGAGGAGGGCTGGCCGATCTGTGAGGTCGCCGCCCGATTCCAGGTCTCGTGGCCGACCGTGAAGCGCTGGGTCGGCCGCTACCGCGCCGGCGAGCCCATGAACGACCGGACCTCCCGCCCGAAGAGCTCGCCGAACAAGACGAGCAAGCCCGTCACGAAACTGTGCGTCGAACTGCGGATCAGGTTGCGGGAAGGTCCAGTTCAACTATCAGCGCGACTCGGGATCGCGCCCTCCACAGTCCACCGCATCCTCACCGCTGCTCGATTGAATCGGCTGTCGCACGTCGACCGGGCGACCGGTGAACCGATCCGCCGTTACGAGCACGCGCAGCCATGACTCGAGAGCGTCTCGTCGTTCTGCCGCTGAGCGGTAGCAGCGGGCGTAAGCCCACCCGTCGGCCATTGTGCGGCGGTGATCCGGCTGATCGTGTCTATCGACACGCTCGCGCCGTAGACATCGGGGAAGTACGCGGCGATCTCGCCGATCGCCAGGCCTTTCACGCTCAGCGACAGGACGATCTCGTCCACTCCGGTCAGGCGGCGCTGGCGCATCTTCACGATCTGCGGGTCGAACGAGGCATCGGCGTCTCTCGGTACCTCGATCACGACTGGTCCGATCTCCGTCAGAACGGTCTTCGAGCGGGTCCGTTGCGCGAGTTGCCGCTACCCCGGCCGACTGGATCGTGTCTGTTCGGGCCCACCGAATCGATACCCTGCTCCTTGACCTGGGCCAGAAGCTGCTCGGCGAGCTGCTCTGAATCCACCTCGGTAGCCATGGGTTCCAGCGTTTCGCTCATCATCGATCCTCCCCACCAGGCGCACACCCGCCGCGTCGGACCAAGATCGAATCCACCGCCATTCGGACAGTCCCGGCCGCAATCGGATAAGACCCACCGCAGCGTCCGTTGGGAACGAACACAATGGTTCTCGGTCGTGTCATACCCGGCTGCCACAATCCCGAGATGTCCTGCTAGACCGGTGGATCGATTCGACAAGGAGTCTGGACACAATGAGTGGAACAACGACAACGCGGGCCGCGGAGCCTGAGGACTTGAACCGGTTGGTTGTGGAGCGGCTGAGTGCCGGCGATGTCGATGGACTGGTCGCCCTGTACGAGGCAGATGCAGTGCTTGCCTTGCCTGACGGTCGGGTCGCGACCGGGACCTCCGAGATCCGGGCCGCCTACGAACAGCTCGTGGCGGACGATCCCCTGTTCTGCCCGGGCGAGATTCTGCCCGCCCTCCGCAGCGGAAACGTCGCGATGACGTCAGTGCGCCTACCTGACGGTGGAGCCACCGTCGAGGTGGCCCGCCGACAGCCGGATGGCAGCTGGCTATGGGTGATCGACCAGCCCCAGGTTCTCGGATAGGCACGTCGCCGCGCCCGGCGCGGGCAGGCGGACCCTCACTGGTGCATCAGCTTTCGGGGTCGGCTGGCTGTGCGTTCCGCCGTTCATGGAGTGGATTGTCAAGGGTGGCGGGACTACCGTCGCGCTATAGCGGCGCAGTGATCGGTGCCTCCGGTGCCCGGGAGACGGCGGTCGCCCCGGTCAGCAGGTAGTCCGTGATCGCCGTGTCGACCGTGGTGTTGCCGCCCTGGATGGCGGCGCCGTGGTCTCCGCCATCCACGGTGACCAGGTGCGCGTTCATGTCGCGGGCATGTTGGGCACCGCCGCCGTAGGGCGTCTGCGGGTCCCGCAATCCCTGCAGCACGAGGGGCGCCGTGGCCAAGCCCTTGTTGCCGATCTCCGGCACCGCGGTCACCGGAGGTGCGCCTACGCACCCCGCACCTGCGCTGTAGCCGTACCCGATCGCGTCGAACAGGTCACCGGTGACGAACGTCGAGAAGAGCCAGCCCGGGAGCCGGTCGGGCCGCGGCCCTACTCCGTTCTCGTTACAGAGCACGATCGCCTGCATCATCCGGGCTTGGACGATCGAGTCGACCTGGTCCTCGGTGACATCGCCGGACGCGCCGTCCGGCAGCGCCCCGAGACCGTCCCGGATGACGCGGGCGACCATCGGCCAACCGTTCCGGGAGGGCAGCGTTTGGCGTGTCAGGGCGTAGAGGCTCGATGTGGTCTGGACATGGTTCGGATCGGCGAGACGACGCACGAACGCCTCGAACTGGACTCGGGCGGGACCGGTGAGGTCCACACCGGTCCGGTACCCGTCGGCGATGTGCTCGAGGCCGGGTGGGACGTCGCCGATCTGGGCCGGTGGCGGCGCGAGGGTGGGGTTACCTCCCGCCTCCTCGACGATGCGGTCGGACCAGCGTTGGTACACCTTCAGCGGAGTATCACCGAGGCCGTAGATCGCGTCGTTCGCCGCGATCCAGTCCATGAGGTCGTAGAAGCGCGTCTTGTAGCCGTCGTTCTGCTGCCACAGGACGTCGTTCCACAGCCAGTCGCGATCGACGGCCGAGTCGAGCACCATCCGTCCCGTGTGTTGCGGGAACAGTGTGGCGTACGTCGAGGCGAGGATGGTGCCGTACGACAGGCCGTAGACGTCGATCACGTCTACACCGAGCGCGATCCGCACCTGTTCCCAGTCGCGGGCGGTGTTCTCGGTCGTGATGTGCGCGGTGGCGCCGAGTGCCCCACCGTCGCACGCCTTCCGCGCTGCGCCACCCGCAAAGCCGACGTTCATCGCCGCCATCAACTCCGGGGTGACAGCACATTCGACCGCTCCAGCATGCGCGAGACCCCGTGGCTGCACACCGATGAAATCCCACTGCCGACGGATCTGCTCGGGAAGCGCCTGAGCGAGCATGCCGTTGGACGCGATCGCGTCGCCACCCGGGCCGCCGGGGTTGGTGAACAGCACGCCCCGGCGCGCGGTCGGGTCCTCGGCCCGGTGACGGGTGACGAGGACGTCGATCGATCCGGCACCCGGATTCGCATAGTCGCGCGGCACTGCGACGGTTCCGCACTGGTCAGTAGCCGGATCGAGCGCGTACTCGGCGGGGCACGGACCCCAGACCAGCTCCCCGCCGGGCGGGGCGGCGGCAGCCGAAGGTACTGCAGTGGAAGCGAATCCGACCGTCAAGCCGATCGCGACCGCACCCAGACCAGCCCTGCGACCGGTGCGGGACTGCGACTTCCGAATACTGCTCCCCGAATTCAGCACATCCACGACGGTAGTGTGCGGGCCACGTTCCGTCGAACCGAGTCGGCATACAGCGTGGTGCCGTCCGGCCCTTCCAGGACGGAGCGTGTCGTTGACGCCTCGCAGAAGGTGTGCGTGGGAGTTGAATAGTCACGGCCCGTTCTGTTGACATCTGTAAGCAGCGCCCCGTGGGATCAAACCGCATGAGAAGGCGGGCGGGGGCAGGCCGGTCGATGCGCCGCGCTGCCTCCGTCGATCGGGGGATCGCCCACCTTTACTTGGCTCACGCAGACAGCGTCCGCCGAAGCCCGTCCCCAGACCTATTGAAGACATCTCCGACTTTCACTCGACTAGCGGATCGCGCGCCGGCGATTGGTGCGACTGATGCATTGTGCCGGTCGCAGGATCCACATCTACAGCGTTGGAAGGCAATTCGTGCACGGCGACCACGAAACATCCGTCTTGACGACCTACAGTGCCGGCATACGTCGGCGGAGCCAGCCCGGCGAGTGTCGCCGACACGCCCGAGCCGCGCCGGGAGAGCGAAGTGCCGGAAGCGACTGCTCTGGTCCCGTCACCATTGGCCCTGGCCCGCGTCGACACCTGGAGATAGCGCGGCATGGTAGCCACTTCGTAGCGGAAGGCCTTCAACATCGACACGCATGCAAGCACCATGATGATCGAGAACGGTACGGCCGTCGCAATCGATACCGTCTGCAAGGCTGTGAGCGAGCCGGCCCCGCCGATGAGCAGCAGCACCGCGGCAGCGACCCCCTCGAGTACCGACCAGTAGACGCGTGTCACCTTCGGCGTTTCGAGATCGCCTCCCGAGGAAAGGATATCGATGACAAGGGATCCAGAATCGGCCGAGGTGACGAAGAAGAACACCACAACAACGATCGCCAGCACACTCGTCAGGGTGGCGAGCGGCAATCCGCCGAGAAGCTGGAACAGCGTCGTATTGGTGTCGACCGACCCGTCCACACCCGTCATGTCACCCGTGGTGCGCTGGCGAAGGATTCCCGAGTTGCCGAAGATCGTGAACCACAGCGACCCGATGAGAGTGGGTGCAAGCAGAACACCGAATACGAACTCGCGGATAGTCCGCCCCCGAGAGATTCGAGCGATGAACATGCCCACGAATGGCGCCCAACTCATCCACCACCCCCAGTAGAAGATGGTCCACGCCCCCGCCCATCCATCATCCGCAAACGGTGCGGTTCGTAGCATCAGTTCGGGCAGGGCCTGGACATATCCACCGAGGTTCTGCACCCAGGACTGCATCAGGAACAACGTCGAACCAAGCAGCAGAATGAACAGCGCCAACCCGGCCGCCAGGACCATATTGATGTTCGACAGCCAGCGCAGACCCTTGGTCACTCCGCTGACCACAGAGAAGGTGGCCAAACCGGTCACTGCCGCGATCAGTCCGATTGTGAACCAGTTGTTCGGCTGGATCCACCCGAGATACTCGAGTCCCGCCGAAATCTGCTGCACTCCGAACCCCAGCGATGTGGCCACCCCGAACAGCGTGCCGACGATCGCGACGATGTCGATCGCGTGACCGATCGGACCCTCGATCCGCTTACGTCCGAGGAGCGGTTCCAACAACCAACGGATCGACAGAGGTCGGCCCTTGCGATAGGTCATGTAGGCCAGACCCAAACCCACCACGACGTAGATGGCCCAGGCATGCAGGCCCCAGTGGAACAGCGTCAACTCCATCGCCTGGTTGGCCGCCGCGTCGGTTGATCCCGGAATACGGCCAGCCTGAGGCGGATTCACGTAGTGTGACAGCGGTTCGGCCACTCCGTAGAAGACCAGGCCGATCCCCATGCCTGCGCTGAAGAGCATCGCGAACCAGGACAGCAGACCGAACTCGGGCTTCTCGTCGTCGTCACCGAGTCGGATCCCCCCGACCTTGGAGAACCCGCAATACAGTGCGAAGAGCACGAATCCGGTGGCCGCAAGGATGTACCACCATCCCACCCCGTCAGTGATGGCCGTCTTCAACCTCGAGAACGCATCGCCGGCAGTTCCCGAGTAGACAACGGCGAACACGATCATCACGACGATCACCAGAGAGGCTGGTACGAACACTGGCTTGCGCAGTCCATTCCACGCTTCTCGCACTGCTCTCAACGCATTTCCCTTCGTTGGATGGACACGGCGGTGCAGAGCGAAGAACGACTGCGATCCCTGTTCCGCATCAGGCGGATCCGCGGCTTCCGGTGCGCATCACGACGTCCGACCGTAAACGAATTCGGACACCCGACTCAAGCACGGCAGACCGACACCCCGCCTTCGAGGTGGACACAAAGCGGCCTGTGACCAGCTACTTCGGCCCAGGATATCGATTTAGTCACTGACGTGAAATGCATTGATGGAACGCCAATTTCACTACGGAGAAGTGTCTCTGGCATTGGGCGGCGAAAGGTCCGACCACCGGGGGGCGAGGAACGAGCAGGTAAGCTGCGGAGCGCATCGGCTAGCCACCGAGGATGCGCGGGGGATCCGAACGATGCCCTCAAAGCAGCAGAACTTGCATCTTTGAACCCGGGAAACCGCTCACCTGACGGCGCTCAGACTTCGGCCAGTGACTCTCGAGATACAGTCGAGGCAGCTCGTTCGGCCAGGGGAGGGAGAAGCGTGCTGATTGGATTGTGCGCCTTACTACTCGGCGGCGTGTTTCACACGGCGGGGGCTTACCGTTTGGCCCGTGACGATCGCGACCGTGCACTGCCGGTGGCGTCGGCGCGCCATCCGAGCAAGTCGCCGCAGGTCGCTCGGCGTCTGCACACTGCCGGATGGATATCGAGCATTGTCGGTGCACTCTGGATCGGCGACCCGCTATGGGTTTCGAGCCCGGGGCTGAGCATCGCGATCGTCGTTACCGTGCTCGTGGCGGTCAACGGGTTGCCGAGCCTGCTTGTCACGGTGCTTCACGGCCAAAAGGTGCATTCCTGATGCTTGGTGGCCCGGACCGAAAGCCGACCTCGCAGGGTTCGCCGCACCGAAATACGGTGGAGGCCATGCTGGGTGTGAACAAGAGAGTCGCAGCGTCAGCAACGATCGCGGCCGCGGCCATCGTGATCGCCGGATGCGGAACATCCCAGCCGTCAGCGACACCGGATTCCTCGGCCGCGGTGGGCGCTGGATCGGAATCGGGCACGTGGATCCGACTGGCTGGGGCGTGGCCCGAACGGGTCGACTTGCCCTCCACACGCAACGCCGAATGCCTGCGTCTGCCGCACACGGGAGATTCCCGCGAGTACACGGCGAAGACCAGCAGCTTCGCGGAATACGACAGCGGTGGTGAGCACCCAGGGAGGGACTTCGATCTCGACGTCACCGCCTTCGACCGCGAAACCTACCCGGACGAGACTCCCTCGCCGCCATTCGCGAGGATCCTCTTCTCGGATCCGGACGGCCGGCACTACACACTCGGTGGTGTGCATGGGAAGAACGCCACGATCGTCGCGAGCGACACTGATCCGACGGTGACGTTCGAGGTGACCGGCAAAGCGACGAGCCATCGACGGCGATCCGATACTGGTGCGCGCCTCTGGGCAGATCCAGTGCGAGACGTTCATAGAGACGTTGTGAGTCCGCGGCCCCTATTCCGAGAGTGAAGGTCGTTGGCTGGCCGTGCGTTCGGGGAGGACGGGCCTTGTTGTGAGGGTGCGCTCAGCCTCCCTCTCCCCACTCCGGACGCCCCCGCTATCCCGCTCTTCATCGGATAGCCGTTCCGCGCCGTAGTCCCGCATGCAAAGACGCTGCGAAGGCTATCTAGTCACGGTTCACTGACGCCCGCCGGTCAGCATTAACTCTTCGGGAGTCCATGCGGGCCAGGTGATCTCGCCGACGGCGTCGCCATCGACGAACCGCGCGACGATTCGCGTGACGTCCGCGGCGGTGTTGTCGTAGACGGTCGCGTGGTCGACACGGCCGATCGCGTCGGCGACCAGCGGCCACAGCCGCTTGAATCGCTCGCGGATTTTCTCCTCGGGCACCGAGTGTCCGCCCTCGATGACCCGCTCGGCGACACGCGCGACGGATAGCTCGACGGGCACCAGGACCACGTGCAGCACGACGACATATCCGGCGTGGCGCGCCCGGTCGATCAGCTCCAGTTTCGAGGGGTGCGAGAACACCGTCTCGGCGATGAACGACTCGCCCTGTCCGATCAGGGCGTCCCGGATGGTCGCCGCGATCTGCGCGGCCTCGTAGGAGTGCGCCTCGGCGCTGTCGGGCCAGCGGTCCTTCGCGATCACGTCGGCGTTGACGAATACGCTGCCTGGTAGCAGCGGCGCGAGGCGTTGCTCGACGAACGTCGACTTGCCGGCACCGTTCGGCCCGACAATCAGGTCGAGACGTCTCACAGGATGATCTGGGTGCCGTCAGGCAGGTGCTTGACGACGCGGCCCTGGTCGTCGAGCACGACTGCCGCGCGTCCCTGCGCGGCGCGGTCGGCGACGTGGTTGCCGGTGGCGAGCGATTCTTCGAGTGAGGCCGCGATCTCGGCGTTGAACACCGCGCCTTCCTCCGCGGAGAGGGCGCTCAACGGCATCCGGCCGGCGAGGGCAGCCTCGACGCGGCGGCGGGCGACCTGTCGCTGGTTCGATACTTCCCGACCCACCCGCGCCCAGTGCTCGAGCTGCTGGCGTGCCGAGCGGTGCTCACGCTCTCCCTCGGCCGAGGCGGCGTCGAAAAGCTCGGACGAGAACCTGGTGACCTTGTCGACGATCTCCGTCATGACTCCTCCTTCTAGCCCTTCTAGCTATACCACCGAGACCATTGTAGCAATCTGCAACAGGAGGCGTTTGCGCTGCTCATGGGCCATAGGGTGGCCGGCGCCGGCCGGGCTGCGCCACTCTTCCGTTGCGCGCCGCGGGCGGTTGGCAAGTGCGCGGCGATCTCGCCGATCGCCAGGCCTTTCACGCTCAGCGACAGGACGATCTCGTCCACTCCGGTCAGGCGGCGCTGGCGCATCTTCACGATCTGCGGGTCGAACGAGGCATCGGCGTCTCTCGGTACCTCGATCACGACTGGTCCGCCAGAAGCTGCTCGGCGAGCTGCTCCGAATCCACCTCGGTAGCCATCGGTTCCAGCGTTTCGCTCATCATCGATCCTCCCCACCAGGCGCACACCCGCCGCGTCGGACCAAGATCGAATCCACCGCCATTCGGACAGTCCCGGCGACTACCGGCGGGAACCACACCGCCGAACACCCAGGCCGTCCGGGCACGTCGTATCCGACTGCGGCGGTCTCGAATTCGTCGCCCGCGACGGGCAACTCGAAGGCGGATCCGCGGGCGCGGGCCGCGAGCGTCGGGTGGTTACGTTCGAGGTAGGCACGCCGCGCCTGGGCGTAGATCGGATCACTGTTACGGCGCGACACGGGCGGCCACGCGCATCAGCACGCCTCCGGTCCATCAGGGATCTTGCGGCAAAGCTACCGGGAACCCTGGTCGAGGCAGGCAGACGACTCACCGAAATATCCGCTACCGCCTCCCAGACCTCGAGGCAGATGACTTCCGCGTGGTGGACCAGGCGGTCGAGCATGGCCGCGGCAATGGAGTCGTCGCCGAACACCAGCGTCGAGGACTGCGACTACACGCCGAATCGCCGGTGCCGTGCCGCGTAGTCGCGCAACGCACGCAGGAAGTCGACGCGCCGGAACTCCGGCCAGTACGCCTCGGTGAACCAGATCTCCGAATACGCGCTCTGCCACAGCAGGAACCCCGACAGCCGCTGTTCCCCCGACGTCCGGATCACCAGGTCCGGGTCCGGCTGGCCCGACGTGTAGAGGTGGCTGTCGATGCCCTCGACGCTCATCGCCTTGACGAGGTCGTCTCCACCGAGGCCCTCGCGGAGCTTGTCCCGCAGCAGCGACTGGACGGCGTCGGCGATCTCCTGCCGGCCGCCGTACCCGACCGCGACGTTGACGTGAGTGCCGGTCCGGCCGCGCGTACCCTCGGCCGCCTCACGCAGACGCCGAGCCTGGTCCTCGGGCAGCAGGTCCAGCGTGCCGACGATCTTCACGCTCCAGTTCTTCCCGGGCGCGGAGATCTCCTCGACCACCTCGGTGATGATCTCGAGCAGCGTGTCGAGTTCTTCCGGCTCGCGGCGCAGGTTCTCGGTGGAGAGCAGGTAGATCGTCGCCATCTCGATCCCGGCCGCGTCGCACCAGCTGAGGAGCTCGGCAATCTTGCGGGCACCCATCCGGTGCCCGTGGCTGACGTCGGTGAATCCGTTCTCCCGCGCCCAACGCCGATTACCGTCGCACATCACCGCCACATGGCGCGGATGCTGTAAACCGTCGAGACGGCGTAGCAGCCGTCGCTCGTAGATGCTGTACAGCAGGCCGCGCAACTTCACCTGGACATCACCACGGGAAGAAAGAGTACGCCGCGAACACGTTCCACCGACCACCGTGCCGACGCTCGATGTCGCGCACGCCTCACCTCGAACCCCTACCGTAGTTACTCCACCGTAGGTTACGGTTCCGTAAGTTACCGGGTTTCTCCCGGTCCGCACCGACGACAGGGGCACGCCGATGACGGCTCTCGCGCTCGACGACCGCACAGCACTCCCGACCAAGCCGCGGATGCGCGGTTGGATCCACGCGTGGTCGCTCGTCGTCGCCGCCGTCGCGAGCGTCGCGCTGGTGACGCTCGCGTTCACGCTCGAGTCCACCCGCGCCGGTCTCGCGACCCTCGTCTACTGCACCACCGTGTGCGGACTGTTCGCGGTGAGCGCGACGTACCACCGCGTCCACTGGCACACGGTCCGCGCCAGGACCTGGATGAAGCGCGCCGACCATTCGATGATCTTCCTGTTCATCGCGGGCAGTTACACGCCGTTCGGCCTCCTGGCGCTGCCGCCGCACACGGGCACGGTCCTGCTCACGGTGGTGTGGTGCGGCGCCCTCGCGGGCATCGCACTGAAGATGTTGTGGCCCATCGCGCCCCGCTGGGTCGGTGTGCCCCTCTACCTGCTGCTCGGCTGGGCGATCGTCCCGGTCGCGGGTGAACTGGTCCACGAGGCCGGTATCGCGCCGATGATCCTGCTCGCCGTCGGCGGCGTCCTCTACAGCGTCGGCGCGATCCTCTACGCCACCAAGTGGCCCGACCCGTGGCCGCAGACGTTCGGCCACCACGAGTTCTTCCACGCCGCCACCGCTGTCGCGGCCGTGTGCCATTTCGTGGCGGTCTGCCTGGTGGTCTTCGGTTAGTCCAGGTTCGCCCGAATTGCGTCAAGGTTCCGGAAACGACACGGAATTTCAAGCGGTCTGCTTACCCTGACCTATCTACCCGGGGGAAGGAGCGCAGTGACAACGACCGAGCAAACAGTTGGTGGAGTCGCCCAATTGGCGCCACAGGATGCCGAATTCGTCTACAACGAGGCAGAGCGCCACATCTCGAACTCGACCGGTATCTACATGTTCGACACCACCGGCGAGACCGTTCCGATCACCCAGCGCGAGGCCGAGGAATGGATGCGCGCGCGCCTCGGCTACAGCGGGGTGTTCACCAGGCGACTTCGACACCTGCCCCTGGAACTGGACTACCCCTTCTGGGTTCCCGACCCCACGCTCGACCTCTCGAAGCACGTGGTCGTCGAACCGGTCGACGGCCCCGGGTGGGACGCGCTGCGACGCCACATCTCCCGGTTCTCCGGCAAGCCACTGGATCTCACCCGGCCGCCGTGGCAGTTGCACTTCCTCACCGGCGTCACGGGCATCGAGGGGCTTCCCGACCGGATGACAGTGGCCGTGCTGCGGTGCCACCACAGTTCCGGGGACGGACTCACCGCCCGCGACCTGGGGCTGCGTATCTTCGGACGGTCCGAGGTTCATCCACCGATTCCGTCGACCTCCGAGAACTGGTCCCTGCCGACGGAGTTCGTGAAGGCACTGGGCCGATTTCCCACCCAGTGGCGCACCTTCCGCGAGGGACTGACCACGACCGGGGAGGCCGCCGAGCGGGTCACCGAGGAGGTCCAGGCCGGCACCATCGCCCCGCCCGGGCCGCGCCGGCCCGCGACGCGGTTCAACGGTGAGATCACACCCGATCTGATCTTCGACGTCGTAAGCTTCTCACCGGACGACATCCGGACCGTGCAGGCCGCGGTCGAGGGCGTGACCTTCAACGACGTTCTCCTGGCGACCATCTCGGGCGGACTCGCCGCGTACCTCGCCGAGAAGGGCGAGACTCCCACCGCATCGCTGGCCGCGGTGGTCCCGATGTCGCTGCGGGGCACCAGACCGGGTGTCGCGAATCAACCGGACAACAATCGCGCCAATCACCTCGCTCTGATGACCGTCGATCTGCACACCGATATCGACGACCCGCTCGAACGGCTTCGCGCGATCAATACGTCGGTCCGCGCGGAGAAGAGCCGTCACCGCCACCCCGATGTCCAGATCGCGGCGTCCCGGGTGGAAACGTCGCCGGCGTGGTTGCTGCGTGGCGTAAAGTCACTGATGAAGTTGCGAAAGCAACCGGAAGGCACCGTCGAAACCGTCAACACCATGGTCAGCAACATTCCGTGGGTGGGTGACGACCTGGTGTTGCGAGGCGCCCCCCTGGTCCGGAGTCTGGGCATTCTCGGGATCATCGACAAGGTCGGACTCAGGCACCTGATCGTGTCCCATCACAACGACGAAATCGAGATCTCGTTCTGCACCGACACCGCGATGATGCCGGACACGGATCGTTACAAAGAACTCCTCACCAGGGAATTCCAGAAGTTGGTCGACCGTTCAAATGGGCCGATATCAACAGAATCCAGAGAAATTTCCTGAAACCGACCCATCATGCTGGGACTGGTTGTTACCGTCTCATTGCGTCACGGACAATCCGACCGTGATACGTGGACCGGTGCCGATCCGATCAATTGTGTATTGCCGGATTCGAAACCGGGTAACTACATATGTCTTCAGGAGGCAAACATGGGTTCTCTTACGGGAATTATGGGCGCGTTGCTCGAGGGCGGCATGGGCTCGCTGGGTGCCGACGGACTCCTCGGCACTTTCATCGGCTCGGCTGAGTCCACCATCCAGGGCGCACTCGGCTCGCTCGGCGATCTGGTCGAGATCGGCTTCGGCTCGATCGAGAGCTTCTCCGCCGGCCCGCAGAAGTAAGCAATCGGCCTTACCGACCACGCGATTGACGGCCGGGGCGTGCGGGATCCCAGCGATCCCGGTTAGCCCTGAAACAGCCTCGATAATCGCACCAACACGCCATACCTAAGGAGAATCATGGGATCCGTTTACGATGCTCTCGGCGTCTTCACCGGCAGCGCCGGCCCGGCCATCACCAAGGTTGTCAACGCGCTCTACGCACTGAGCGGCGGCACCAACCCCATGGCCAAGTAAGAGCACTTGGCGCTGGTGCCGTCCGGCACCCCCAATCGGGATCCGCATCCTTGCGGGTCCCGATTGCGCATGTCAGAGCTCCATCTAGCGACGCGACCTCCGCAGCTGCCCTTCCTGCAACCGCACCGGCCGCCCCGAACCAGGACCGATCCATGAACTCTTCCCACGGAACCCGACGACTGCGGACGGCATGCGTCGTCCTGGCCGCGGCAACACTTCCGCTGCTCGGCGGAATCCCTGCGACGGCGGAGGTTCCGGGGTCGCCGGATCCCACCGCGATCGACGGCACGTCCGGTGCACGGCTGGTCAGTTCCACGCAACGCGCAGGCCAGCAAGTCGACATCGAGGTGTACTCGCCCTCGATGCAGCGCAACATCCCGCTGCAGGTGCTCCGCCCCAAGGACACCAGCACCCCGGCCCCGACGTTCTACCTGCTCAACGGCGCCGGCGGCGGCGAGGACGGTGCGGCCTGGAACCTGCAGACCGATGTCGGAGAGTTCTTCGCCGACAAGCACGTCAACGTCGTCACGCCGATGGAAGGCGCATTCAGCTACTACACCGACTGGCGCGAACCCGATCCCGGACTGGCCGCCACCACCGGCAACAACGGCATCAACAAGTGGACGACGTTCCTGACCGAGGAACTGCCGCCGGTCATCGACGACGTATTCGACACGACGGGCGCGAACTCCATCGCCGCCATCTCCATGACCGGGACGTCCGTCCTCGACCTGGCGATCCAGGCGCCGGACCTGTACAAGAGCGTCGGCTCGTACAGCGGATGCGCCATCACCAGCAAGACGCCCGGACGCCAGTTCGTCAAGCTCGTCGTGGGTCTCGGCGACGGCAACGTCGACAACATGTGGGGACCGCAGGACGACCCGGAATGGATCGCCCGAGACCCGTACGTCAACGCGGACAAGCTCCCCCGCATCCCCATGTACATCTCCACGGCCAGCGGACTGCCCGGACCGCACGACTCGATGGACAACCCCCGAATCGAAGGCAAGTTCGCGGCGTTGGCAAGCCAGGTCGTCGTCGGCGGCATCATCGAGGCGTCCACGCAGTACTGCACGGACCAACTCTCGAAGAAGACCCGGGCGCTCGGCATGGACAACATCGTCTACAACTTCCGCCCGGCCGGCACCCACTCGTGGGGATACTGGCAGGACGATCTGCACGAGTCGTGGCCGATGGTCGCCCGCTCGCTCGGCATCTGACCGCATAGAACCGGAGAGATCGAACACTCATGCGACGGAACGACGTTCGAAACCTGGCCGCCGCACTGTTGGCCGCAGGACTGCTGACGGCAGGCCCGGCGGCCACCACGGCGACAGCCGACACGGAAACGGGAGCGGATGTCCCGCAGTACGTGCAGGTGGACGCTGATGCCCCACCGTCGATCACGAGTGTCACGCCCCTCTCCGACCGGCTCCTCCTGCTGCAGGTGGCCTCCCCCGCCATGCGACGCGAGGTGCCGGTGAACGTGCTGCTGCCCGCCGATCGCAGCGAACCACGCGGCGTTCTCTACCTGCTCGACGGAAACTCCGGGCAGGTGGAGAGCACCAACTGGCTGGAGCCGACCAAGGGCAATGCGCAGGCGTTCTTCGCCGACAAGAACGTCAACGTCGTGATGCCGGTCGGGGGCACCGGGAGCCTCTACCAGGACTGGACCGAGGACCACCCCAAGTTCGGTCGCACCCAGTGGGAGACGTTCCTGTCCAAGGAACTACCTCCCCTGATCGACGCCCGCTTCGACACCAACGGACGCAACGTCATCGGCGGCATCTCCTCCGGCGCCCAGGGCGCCGTCATGCTCGCCGCGCGCGATCCGGAACTGTACGACGGCGCCGTGGGGTACAGCGGTTGCTACGCCACCGAAGGGCCGGGAGCACAGATTCTGACCGACCTGATCGTCATGAACGGCTTGGCGACGTCGGACATGATGTGGGGGCCGCAGGGCTCCGACGCCTGGCGCGATCACGACCTGTTCCGCAACGCCTCCCGCCTCGCCGGCAAGAAGGTCTACCTGTCGTCCGGGAACGGTCTGCCCGGCCCGCACGAATCCCTCGACGAGCCCGACATCGCCAACACCGTCGTGGTCGGCGGCCTCCTCGAGGCCGGCTCGAACGTGTGCACCGACCAACTGGCGCAGGCACTTCGGGACGCGGGCGCCGACGTGATCCGCAGTGCTCAACCGGTGGGTGTCCACGCGTGGGACTACTGGCGGGACGAACTCGGACGCTCGTGGCCGACGATCGACGCGGCGCTCCGCCCCTAGCCGGAACCAAACAACCGACTGATTGATCGGGAACATAACGCGCGAACCCGACGAGTTGCTGCTAGCGTCGTGTCTTCACGAGCAATTGCCCGTGAAGGCAATGCGATTGCGGGACTAGGCAACTGGTTGAGAGCCCCCCGCACCGCACCGGGAAACAGGGAGGACCCATGGGTTCTATCGCGGACATCCTTTCCGACGTCCAGTCGGTGGATCTGACCGAGAGCACCATCACGACCTTGCTCGCGTGGCTGGGCGGACTTCTCACCGGTAGCGCCGCCGGCTGACGCAGGACGCTGCGCCCGTGCGGCGCAGCGACTCCCCGACCACTCGAATTGCAGCGCTGGCACGTCTGCACGATCAGGAGGTAAGAACATGGGTTCGCTCGCAGATCTCATCCAGATTCCCGTCATGAGCATCGATGCGCTCGGCATCGGAATCCTTCAGTCCTTCCGGAACCTCATCGACTACACCACCCTGGCCCTGAGCTGAGGGTTCGATAGGCCACCCAGTTCGGCGGCCTGAGATGTCGGAAGGGTCCGTAGTCGATGACTACGGACCCTTCCGGTATCTGAGGCGCAAGTTGGACAACTGAACAGTTTTTTCTCGTTTCGCCTCCGTGACCTCCGCCGACCGGTTATCGTCGCTGCAGTCGCGGGGCCTTGCCCTGCGATCGTACGAAGAGGGTTGTCCTGCAATCGATTTTGCGGGATCCCTCTGTCAAAAGCATTCACGAAGGAGAGATTCATGGGCTCGCTCGACGGCATCTTCGACAACTCGTCGCTCGCCATCAGCCACCTGTTCGACACCGTCACCGGATCGGTCGAGAACATCTTCGACCTGGTCGCCGGCATCTTCGCCAGCTGAGACCCTGTCGAGAACCGCGGGCGTCACTGAGCGCCGGCGCGGTTTCGCTCCCGTCGGAGCATCCCAATCACTTGTAGGGCCGAACCATCGGCCCCACCACATCTCGGAGGTACACCATGGGCTCGATCCTCGACGCCGTCATGATCCCGGTCGGCAGCGCCGACGTCGTCCTCGCCGGCTTCATCGACTCGATCACCGTCACGCTCCAGGGTGTTGGCAAGGTCGCCGGCCAGGCCTTCGGCAGCGTCGCTGACATCTTCAACAGCTGATCTCCGAACAGGAATCACAAAAGAGCCGTGCGGCACTGCCGCACGGCTCTTTTCGTGTCAGTCCGACGCGACCAGGTCGCGCATCTCCTCGACCTCGGTGACCGGCCGATCGCACACGAATCCCCGGCACACGTAGGCCGTCGGGACACCGTCGATCTGCGGCCTGCCGGCGAGCAGCGGCGTCGAATCCGCAGGGCCTGCAACAACTACGGCGCCACCGGGAGCGAGGCGCCGCGCCTGCCGGGACAATTCGGACGATTCGGTCTCCGACACCGCGATCTGGACGGGCCCCCGCACCGACGCTTCCGCGACCGCGAGCCAGTGCCCCGCCGACCGCGGTGCGCGCTGCAGCACCACCGCCGCGCGGGCCAGCGAATCCGCCGCAGCGCCCGCATACTTCGAGGCCCGATCCGCGTCCGCCAGCGCCGACGCCGTCAGCAGCGCCTCCGCCATCGCGGACGCGCCCGACGGCGTCGCCCCGTCGAGCGGATCCCGTGGTCGGGTCACCAGAGTTTCGGCGTCGTCCGCGGTGTCGAACCAGCTACCGGGCTGATCCGGGTCGGAGAAGCGCGCGATCGCGATGTCCAGCAGGCCGGTTGCCGCGTCCAGCCACTCGCCCTCCCCGGTCACCTGGTGCAGAGTGAGCAGGCCCGTCGCGAGCGCGGCGTGGTCCTCGAGGATTCCCGCCGGGTCGCCCACCACTCCGGCGAGCGAGGCGCGTCGCAGACGACCGTCCACCACGTGTGTCGTCAGCAGGACGCGGGCACATTCCACCGCCGCCCACACCCATTCCGGCCGGTCGAGGGTCGCGCCGGCCTCCGCGAGCGCGGTGATCGCGAGCCCGTTCCAGGCGGTGACCACCTTGTCGTCGCGTGCGGGCTGCGGCCGTCGACTGCGCGCCGCGAACAGGCGCGAGCGAACGTCGGCGAGGCGGGCGGCATCGGACGGGTCCGACAGGAGTTGCAGGACGGAGGTCCCGCGTTCGAACGTCCCGTCCGCCGTCACCGCGAACGTCTCGGCCGCCCAGGCACCCTCGTCGACGCCGAGCACGTCTATCAGCTGCTCGGGTGACCACGAATACGTCAGGCCCTCTTCGCCGTCGGTGTCGGCGTCGAGAGCCGACGCGAACGCCCCCGCGCTGGTGCGCAGGTCCCGCAGCAGGAACTCGACCGTCTCCTCGACGACCCGATGAGCGAGGGCCGAGTCGGTGCGCCGCGCGAGGTGCGCGTAGCACCGCAGCAGCAACGCATTGTCGTAGAGCATCTTTTCGAAGTGCGGCACCATCCAGTCGGCGTCCACCGAGTAGCGCGCGAAACCGCCGCCGAGTTGGTCGTAGATGCCGCCACGGGCCATCGCATCGGCGGTGCGCTCGACCGTTCGCAGCACCGGCTCGGCGCCCGTCCGCTCGTACGAGCGCAGCAGCGCCTCCAGCAGCATCGCGGGCGGGAACTTCGGGGCGCCGCCGAATCCACCGCGCTCGCGGTCTTCGTCGCGCAGCACACTCGCGACCGCACCGGACAGCAACGGCACGTCGATCGGCGGTCCGCCGAGCGGCAGCGGCGCACTGCTGCGCCGTAGCTCGGCGACCACGTTGGCGGCCGCGTCGTCGACGTCGCCGCGCCGCGTACGCCAGGTGTCGGTGACCGCGTGCAGCAATTGGGTGAACGACGGCATGCCGCCCCGCGGCTGCGCCGGGTAGTAGGTGCCGCAGTAGAACGGGGAACCGTCCGGCGTCAGGAAGCAGGTCATGGGCCAGCCGCCCTGCCCGGTCATCGCGACCGTCGCGTTCATGTAGACCGCGTCCAGGTCGGGGCGCTCCTCGCGGTCCACCTTGATGCACACGAAGTTCTCGTTCATCACCGCCGCGGTCGCCGGATCCTCGAACGACTCGTGCGCCATGACATGACACCAGTGGCACGCCGCGTACCCGATCGACAACAGGATCGGGACATTGCGATCACGCGCCCACGCGAGCGCCTCCGGGCCCCACTCGTACCAGTGGACCGGGTTGTCCGCGTGCTGCCGTAGATACGGGCTGGTCGCGCCGCCCAGGGTATTCCGCTCGAGCGACACGACTCTCCCCTAACTCGTCGGTTTGGTGGGTGGGTCCTGCTCGGGCTGCGAGCCCCCGGCCGGCTGCTCCGGTTCGGTGACCTCCGCGATCGCCGCACCCCGATCCGTGCCCTCGTCGGCTGCCTGATCGGCCTCCGGATGCTCCGGCTGGAAGGTGTCCGGCAGCTTCTTCAGCTGCTTGTTCATCGAACGGATCAGCAGGACCGTGCCGACCAGCAGCGCCACGACGAGCACCAGTCCGAGCGGTGACGCCTTGCCGAACTCGGGCCCCTGCGGGCTGCTCGGGGTGCTGGTTCCCTGGGCGAGGATCTCCCACGCCAACGTCGTCATCACTACTGCTCATCCTTCACGATGCCCGCGAACAAATCGTTCTCCGGGATTGCGGTGTGTACCCGGGTCTTGGCCAACTCGAACTCCTCGGTCGGCCAGATCTTCTGCTGGATGTCGAGCGGCACCGCGAAGAAGGACCCGTTGGGATCGATCTGGGTCGCGTGGGCGCGCAGGGCGTCGTCCCGCTGCGGGAAGTAGTCGCCGCACGCGATCTGCGTCGTCACCCGGGCCATCAGATCACCCTGTTCGGTCTTCCACTTCTTCAGCCAGTCGGCCATCGGGAATTCCTCACCGCGGCGCTCGTACTCCTCCTGGAACTGGACCAGGCGCTTCCGGATGAACCCGTGCGAGTAGTAGACCTTCTGCACCTCCCACGGCTCGCCGGCGTCCGGGAACTGCTCCGGATCCCCCGCCGCGTCGTAGGCGGCCATAGACACCTCGTGGCACTTGATGTGGTCCGGGTGCGGGTACCCACCGTTCTCGTCGTACGTGGTCATCACGTGCGGACGGAACTCGCGGATCACCTTGACCAGCGCCTCGGTGGGAACCTCGAGCGGTTCGAGCGCGAAGCACCCCTCGGGCAGCGGCGGCTTGGGGTCGCCCTCCGGCAGGCCGGAGTCGACGAACCCCAGCCACGTCTGCTGCACCCCCAGGATTCGGGCGGCCTCGGCCATCTCCTCCTGCCGGACCTCGGTCATCCGCTCCCGGATGCCCGGCACGTCCATCGCCGGATTGAGGATGTCGCCGCGCTCACCACCAGTGAGGGTCACCACGAGGACCTCGTTACCCTCCGCGGCGTAGCGAGCCATCGTCGCAGCGCCCTTGCTCGACTCGTCGTCGGGATGGGCATGAACGGCCATGAGTCGGAATCCGCTCACGTGTGTCTTCACCTCAGCTTCGCGTGTCACCGTCGTGGCGTGTCACCTGCAGTGGTCGACCGCTACCGCGCACGGCGCGCCGTCGTCCTTCCCCTATAGTTCCACCTGACACATACGACCGTCTGTCGTACCCCCGCTACGCGTGGCATACGGCGATCCCGACGGCCCCACGGAGCACCACCACAAACCGGCTCGAGAGCGAAGTGATGAGCAGTACACCTCCCACCGACCGCTACGGGTCCGCGCCGCGGACTGTCCGCCCGAAGAACTGGGGCAAGTTGGTGCTGACGGGTCTCGTGATCCTCGCCGGCATCGGAATCGCCTACATCGGCTACACCAAGTTCTCCGTCAAGGACGTCGACGGCAAGCAGGTCGCGTTCGACATCGTCGACGATCGGACGATGAACATTCAGATCACGGTGACCCGCGAGGACCCGTCCGAGCCCGCGGTGTGCATCGTCCGCACCCGCTCGAAGGACGGCTCCGAGACCGGCCGCCGCGAGGTGTACATCGCGCCGTCAGAATCGAAGACCGTCGAGGTCACCGCCCCCGTCCACGCCTCCCAGCCACCCGCTATGGGCGATCTGTACGGATGCAGTATGGACGTTCCGGACTATCTTCGCGCCGGCTGACGTTCAGACCGACCGGTCTTCGTTAGACCGGGCCGAAAGGCCCCTCCGTGCTAAAATCAGTTGATACACGGTTCCACTCGGAGCCGTGTATTGCTGCATTGACGGCAGGACGAGTCTGCTCACGATGTGGGCGACCGGGGGATAACCGCCACGGACAAGAGCGGCCTGCCCGTTGATCGTTGCTGCTCGCAGCGATCTGCCGAGGGAGTCCACGGTGGACTTCGACAACAAGGGAGTGATCGACAATGACCGAGACCCAGGTGACCTGGCTTACTCAGGAGTCTCACGACAGGCTCAAGGCTGAGCTCGACCAGCTCATCGCCAATCGTCCGGTCATTGCTGCCGAGATCAACGAGCGTCGCGAAGAGGGCGACCTCAAGGAGAACGGCGGCTACCACGCTGCTCGCGAGGAGCAGGGCCAGCAGGAGGCCCGCATCCGCCAGCTGCAGGAGCTGCTGAACAGCGCCAAGGTCGGCGAGGCCCCGACGCAGTCCGGCGTCGCGCTGCCCGGCTCGGTCGTCAAGGTCTACTACGACGGTGACGAGACCGACACCGAGACCTTCCTCATCGCCACCCGCGAGGAAGGCGCCAGCAACGACAAGCTCGAGGTCTACTCGCCGAGCTCCCCGCTGGGCGGCGCGCTCATCGACGCCAAGGTCGGCGAGACCCGCGAGTACACCCTTCCCAACGGCAGCCTGATGAAGGTCACCCTCGTCAGCGCCGAGCCGTACCACGGCTGATCCGTCGCAGCCGCACCGCGGCTGAGCGGACGCAGCTCGATACGACGAACCCCGGCCGGGCAGCTGCCCGGCCGGGGTTCTCGCTTTCGCCGCTCCGTCAGAGCACCCGACGGGCCTTCATGTCCGCGAAAACCGGTCCGATCTTGACGACATCGCCCGTCTGCGGGGCATGCACCATGAGCCCGTTGCCCATGTAGATGCCGACGTGGCCGGGGCCGGCCGCCTGCCAGTTACCGAAGACCAGGTCACCCGGCTGCGCCGCGGCCATGGAGACCTCGGTGCCGACACCCCACTGCGTCTCCGACGTGCGCGGCAGGACGACCTTGCCGCCGCTGGCCGCGAACACCGCCGCCGACGTCAGGCCCGAACAGTCGAAGCCGCCCATCGTGGGTCCGCTGATGTTGCCGCCACCCCACACGTACGGGAGTCCGAGGAACCGCATCGCCAGCTGGACGGCGGCACCACCGAGGCCGGTGGTGGGCAGGTTGATGTCGAAGTTGAAGTTCGCGAACGGCGACAGCAACTGCTCGAACTGTCCCTCCGACCCGCGGATCTTCTGCACGTACGGGCCGCTCTGGTCGGCCGCGTCGTCGACGCCGGTCGGAATGCCGCCCGCCTTGCGGATCGCCCGGGTACCGGCGTTGAAGGCCGCGAGTGCCAGGTCGAGGGTGTCGCCCTGGACCAGGCCCTCCTGCTTCCAGGCGTCCATCTGAGCGTAGTTGTCGCACAACATGTGTCCGGCGGCCATGACGGAGTCGGCGACACCGGTGATGTCGGCGGTGCCGTCACCGTCGGCGTCCTTGCCGTACTTGGCCCACTCGCTGGGCATGAACTTGGCCGGTCCCCGTCCGCCGGCCAGCGAGACCGGCGCGCTGGGGCCGTAGCGGAAGTCGTTCTCCACCGAGAACAGCGCCGCGAGCGTCGGCGCCTTCACGCCGTCGCAGATCTCGCCGCCCTTGCGCAGCCACGGCGCGAACACGGCGATCGAACCGACCTGTCCCAGTGCGGGATTCGAAGGAAGCGTGGCGGGAAGTGTGGGGAGGGTGAGCGAACCGATCCCCGGCAGCGTGACCGCGGGCGCCGCCACCGGCGCCGGTGCCTGGACCGCAGCCGAGGGCGCCGCGGGTGCGGCCGGTGCGGGCGCGGGCGGCACCGGTTCGGTGGTCGGCGGCTGCCCGGGCGCCTCCGTCGTCGAAGGCTGCGCGGGTGGGGCCGGCGCCTGGAGTGCGGGGATGGCCCTCGCGAGATCCGACGCCGCCTGCTCCCGCATCTCCGGCGGCAGCAGCCCGATGATGCTGTTGACTGGTTCGACCAACTGCGGTGCGGGCTGCGGGGCGGGTTGCTCTATGGGCGGAGCCGCTGGAGCCGGGTCGGGTGCTGCGTTGGCTACTGCCGGAAATGCCGCACCTGTTGCTGCAGTAACAGCCACGAGGATGGCTGCAGGCTCCCATGACATACACGGCTCCTGGGGTCGCGCTTTGTTCCGAGGACTCACCGTAACGGGCAAACTGACTGGCGCGTGCGAGATTCAGGAAACCCTCAGCCTTTCGCGCACTTGCCGTCGCCGGGCGTTCACCCACGACGACGGCAAGTGCGCAAAACCTCAGGTCGAACGACCTGTCAGCCGAGGGCCTGCTCGATGTCGGCGAGCAGATCGGCAGCATCCTCGATGCCGACCGACAGACGCACCAGATCCTCGGGAACCTCGAGAGCGGAGCCCGCGGTCGACGCGTGCGTCATCGCACCCGGATGCTCGATCAGCGACTCGACGCCGCCGAGGGATTCGGCGAGCGTGAAGATCTGCGTGCGCGAGCAGAAGTCGAGTGCGGCCTGCTTGCCGCCCTTCAACCGCACCGACACCATGCCGCCGAAGCGGCGCATCTGCTTGGCCGCCACCGCATGGCCCGGGTGCGAGTCGAGGCCCGGGTAGATGACCTGGGCGATCGCGGAGTGGCCGGTGAGCAGGTCGACGACCTTCTCGGCGTTGTCGCTGTGCCGCTCCATGCGCAGCGCGAGGGTCTTGATGCCGCGCATCGTCAGGAAGGCGTCGAACGGACCGGGCACCGCGCCGGCACCGTTCTGCAGGAACGCGAACTTGGCGTCGAGTTCCTCGTCGTTCGTGACGAGCGCGCCGCCCACGACGTCGGAGTGGCCGCCGATGTACTTCGTCGTCGAGTGCAGCGCGATGTCGGCACCCAACGTCAGCGGCTGCTGCAGGTACGGCGACGCAAACGTGTTGTCCACCACCAGCTTCGCACCTGCCGCGTGCGCCACCTCGGAGATGGCGGCGATGTCACCGACGTTGAGCAGCGGGTTGGTCGGCGTCTCGACCCACACCAGCTTGGTCTCGGGCCGGATCGCGGCGCGAACCGCGTCGACGTCGGACACGGCCGCGGGGGTGTACTCGATCCCCCACTGCGTGAACACCTTGTCGATGAGCCGGAACGTGCCGCCGTAGGCGTCGTTCGGGATCACCAGGTGGTCGCCAGGACGAAGCACCGACCGCAGCACGCAGTCCGTCGCCGCCATGCCGGAACCGAACGCCCGCCCGAACGTGCCCGATTCGAGCGCGGCGAGGTTCGCCTCGAGCGGACGACGGGTGGGATTGCCGGTGCGTGCGTACTCGAACCCGCCGCGCATGCCGCCGACGCCGTCCTGCGCGAACGTCGAACTGGCGTAGATCGGTACGTTGACGGCGCCGGTCTGCGGATCGGGCTCGTAGCCGGCGTGGATGGCCCTGGTGGAGAACCCTGCGGAGAATCCCTGCTCACTCATGGCGTTCAGCCTAGCGACCGGGTTCGCTCTCCGGTCAGCTCACCATCGTCGACCGCACCGCGACCAACAGTGCGGCGGCGTCCTCCTTCGAGAACGTGGCCCCGTCGCGGGGGAAGAGGAAGAGCGTCGCGCCCGGCGAGTTGTAGGTGGTGCCGACGTCGTCGATCGACGTGATGTAGCCGCCGATCGCCTCGGCCTCTTTGCTGGGGACGTAGATCTTCGAGCGGGCGATCGCCGGCCGGAGCTTGTCGACCTCCTCCTTCGACACGTCCGCCGGTTCGACGTTGACCGTGAATTCGCCCTTGCCCACGAAGAGGCACATCGTCCCGCTGCCCTCCGCCAGGACCGTCATCTTGAAGCCGCTCGCGTAACGGGCGATCGCCTTCTCGACCTCGGCGCACGTCGGAAGCCTCCCGGCTGCGACGTCGGCCGTGCGGGGCGCACCCGTCGGCACGGTCGACGTCCGAGGCGGCGCCTGCACCGACGGGTGCGCGGAGACCATCTCACCCCCGCCGGTCGCCTTCGCCGTCCCCTCGACCGTGCCCCCGCACGCCGAACCCGACACCACCACTGCCGCAAGACATGCGACAGCCCCCACGTTTCTCCCCCACTGCATGGCGCAGAGCCTAGCCGAGGCCCGAAACGACGAATTCCCGGTGGGTGTCCACCGGGAATTCGTCAGGATTCGGGCAATCAGGCTCCGGCGCTGAGGAACCCGAGCAGATCGTGTCGAGTGATGACCCCGGCGGGCTTGCCGTCGTCGACGACCATCAGGGCGTCGGTGTCGCCGAGGGCCTTGGTCGCCGCGGACACCGGCTCGTGCGCACCGATGAGCGGGAACGGCTTGCTCATGTGCTTCTCGACCGGGTCGGCCAGGGCGGCGCGGCCCTCGAAGACCGCGCTCAGCAGGTCACGCTCGGACACGCTACCGGCGACCTCGCCGGCCATGACCGGCGGCTCCGCGCCGACGACGGGCATCTGCGAGACGCCGTACTCGCGCAGGATCTCGATCGCGTCGCGCAGCGTCTCGCCCGGATGCGTATGCACCAGATCCGGCAGCTCACCGGACTTGCCGCGCAGCACGTCGCCGACGGTCGGTTCGGTGGTCTCACCCGAGAGCGGGGTGCGCAGGAAGCCGTACGACGCCATCCACTCGTCGTTGAAGATCTTCGACAGGTAGCCGCGGCCGCCGTCGGGCAGCAACACGACGACGACGGCATCCGGATCGCGCTCGGCGACCTTGAGTGCCGCCACGACGGCCATGCCGCACGAGCCGCCGACCAGCAGGCCCTCCTCGCGGGCGAGGCGACGGGTCATCTCGAACGAGTCGGCGTCGGACACGGCGATGATCTCGTCGGGCACCGACGGGTCGTACGCGGTGGGCCAGAAGTCCTCACCGACGCCCTCGACGAGGTACGGCCGGCCGGTGCCGCCCGAGTACACCGAGCCCTCGGGGTCGGCGCCGATGACCTTGACCTTGCCGCCCGAGATCTCCTTGAGGTAGCGGCCGGTGCCGGTGATGGTGCCACCCGTGCCGACGCCGGCGACGAAGTGCGTCACCTTGCCGTCGGTGTCGCGCCAGATCTCCGGGCCGGTGGTCTCGTAGTGGCTGTCGGGCCCGCCCGGGTTCGCGTACTGGTTGGGCTTCCAGGCGCCCGGGATCTCCTTCACCAGGCGGTCGGAGACGTTGTAGTAGCTGTCCGGGTGCTCGGGCGCGACCGCGGTGGGGCACACCACGACCTCGGCGCCGTAGGCACGCAGGACGTTGCGCTTGTCCTCGCTGACCTTGTCGGGGCAGACGAACACGCACTTGTAGCCGCGCTTCTGCGCGACCAGGGCGAGGCCGACGCCGGTGTTGCCGGACGTGGGCTCGACGATGGTGCCGCCCGGCTTCAGCTCGCCGGACGCCTCGGCGGCGTCGATCATCTTGACCGCGATGCGGTCCTTGGAGCTGCCGCCCGGATTGAGGTACTCGATCTTGGCGGCGACCAGCCCGGAGCCCTCTCCGACCACGGAGGACAGCTTGACCAAGGGGGTGTTGCCGATGAGGTCGACGACATGATCCGCGATGCGCATGACCCCATGCTTCCAGATCGGAATCGGACACGCCCACCCGATCCGCAGGACGCGGTCGCAGACCTTCCACCGAAGCGCACCGTCCGCGCCCGGAAGGCTCTCGCTGAGTGGGACGGACGTTCGTCACGCCACGGCGGGCGAACGCGTTCCAGAACCCAGGACGTTCCCGCTGGTCGCGAGCCCTTCGTGGCGGCGAAACCTGACTCGAGACGATCTTCCGGGCGCCTACGGGAGGCGGCCGCGTGGAGATACCGCCCCGGCAACGTAAGTTCATGGGCGAAGAGACCAACGTACGAAGGAGTTTCCATGCCCGAGGCAGTCATTGTCTCCGTTGCCCGCTCGCCCATCGGCCGCGCCGTCAAGGGCTCGCTGGCCAGCATGCGCCCGGATGACCTGGCAGCTCAGATGGTTGCCGCCGCGATCGCCAAGGTCCCCGAGCTCGATCCCGCCGAGATCGACGACCTGATGCTGGGCTGTGGTCTGCCCGGCGGCAAGGCCGGCTTCAACATGGGTCGCATCGTCGCCATCAAGCTCGGCTACGACACCCTCCCCGGCACCACGATCACCCGCTACTGCTCGTCGTCGTTGCAGACCACCCGCATGGCGCTGCACGCGATCAAGGCCGGCGAGGGCGACGTCTTCATCTCCGCCGGTGTCGAGTCGGTGTCGAGCTTCGCGGCCGGCACCTCGGACTCGCTGCCCGACACGAAGAACCCGTTCTTCGCCGAGGCGATGGAACGCACCGCCGTCGCCGCGCAGGGTGGCGTCCAGTGGAGCGACCCGCGCGAGAACGGCATCGTCCCCGACGCGTACATCGCGATGGGCCAGACTGCCGAGAACGTCGCGCAGATCACCGGCATCACCCGCGAGGACCAGGACCGCTGGGGCGTCCGCTCGCAGAACCGCGCCGAGGAGGCCATCAAGGCCGGCTTCTTCGAGCGCGAGATCACCCCCGTCACCCTGGCCGACGGCACCGTCGTCAGCACCGACGACGGCCCGCGCGCCGGCGTCACCTACGAGGCCGTCAGCCAGCTCAAGCCGGTCTTCCGCCCCGACGGCACCATCAACGCCGGCAACTGCTGCCCGCTCAACGACGGTGCTGCCGCGCTCGTCATCATGAGCGACACCAAGGCCAAGGCGCTGGGCCTGACCCCGCTCGCGCGCGTCGTCTCCACCGCCGTCTCCGGCCTGTCCCCCGAGATCATGGGCCTGGGCCCGATCGAGGCCACCAAGAAGGCCCTCGCACTCGCCGGCAAGTCGGTCAGCGACATCGACCTCTTCGAGATCAACGAGGCCTTCGCGGTGCAGGTGCTGGGCTCGGCCCGCGCGCTGAACATCGACGAGGACAAGCTGAACGTCTCCGGTGGCGCCATCGCCGTCGGCCACCCGTTCGGTATGACCGGCGCCCGCATCACCGCGACGCTGATCAACAACCTGCAGACGCACGACAAGCAGTTCGGTGTCGAGACCATGTGTGTCGGCGGCGGCCAGGGCATGGCGATGGTGCTCGAGCGCCTGAGCTGATCCTCGGCTGAAACCGCGAACGGGCGGTTACTGCGCACGGCTCCCGGCCGTTGCCGCAGTAACCGCCCGTTCTGCGTTTCGGGGGATCTCCAGGGGATACGAAAACGGGCGGCCGCCGCGTTCGCGACGACCGCCCGTTCTTCAGGCGTGGTGAGGCTAGTCGTTGTTGAAGTAGCTCAGCAGACGCAGGATCTCGACGTACAGCCAGACCAGGGTGACGGTCAGGCCGAGGGCGACGCCCCACGCGGCCTTCTCCGGCGCCTGGGCTCGGATCAGCTCGTCGGCGGCGTCGAAGTCCAGCAGGAAGCTGAACGCGGCGAGCGCGATGCACACGAGGCTGAAGATGATCGCGATGGTGCCGCCGTCGCGCAGGCCGAAGCCGCCGTCGGTGAAGAAGCTGGCGATCAGGTTGCCGATCATGAGGACCATCACGCCGATGAGGCCGCCGATGATCATGCGGGTCAGGCGCGGGGTGACGCGGATCGCGCCGGTCTTGTAGACGACGAGCATGCCGAAGAACACGCCGAACGTGCCCAGGACGGCCTGGCCGATCAGGATGGACGCGTCGACGCCGCTCTCACCGATCGTCCACGTGGTGAACATGAACGAGAACGCGCCGAGGAACAGGCCCTCACACACGGCGTAGGCGAGCACGATCGCCGGGTTGTCCATCTTTCGGCCGAACGACGCGACCATCACGAGGATGAAGCCGACGAGGCCGCCGCCGATGACGAACGGCGCCGCCAGCGACGGATTGTCGTTCGTCAGGAAGTACGAGATGATCGCCGAGATCGTCAGCACGCCCAGCGTGATGGCGGTCTTGGTGACGACGTCGTCGATCGTCATGGCCCGCTGCGGCGTCTGGTACTGCTCGGGCGCCGGGTACTGCTGGCCGTATCCGTATTCCTGGGCAACCTGCGCGGCACCTGCCTGCGCAGA
The DNA here is from genome assembly GCF_004011865.1 of Prescottella agglutinans. Lineage (GTDB taxonomy): Bacteria > Actinomycetota > Actinomycetes > Mycobacteriales > Mycobacteriaceae > Prescottella > Prescottella agglutinans. The sequence goes on from NZ_RKLP01000002.1 coordinate 301,911, forward strand.
TCCGAATGTGGCGTAACCCCCACCCTCTTGCTTGGGCAGGTTCTTGAACACCGGGTTGCTGGTGGTGCGCACCGTGCACATCCCTTCTCGTGGTCGTCTGTCGTGCCCCGTGGGGCCCGAGTCGGCCGGTGTCGCCCGGCGTCGTTGTCCATGAAACGTCCGGCATCGCGGGGAAAGTTCCCGACGACGCGCCGAGTTGGACATTTCGGACTGTACCGGGCGTACCGCTTCAATCGCTATACGAGGATCCGACCAAACGGTATCGCCTGCCTCGACAATCCAGCAGGAAATGGCGATCCGGCCGACAATGGCGACATGGGAATCGAAGACGGATCCGACGAGACACTGAATGTCAGCGAGAGCCTCGATTCTGACGAGGTCCGCAATGCCGACGGCGACGACGTGGTCGATGCGCCCGACGAGTGGAGCGAGGCCGACCGGTTCGGCACCACCCTGCGCGAGGCCGAGCAGGGCGAGAGCCTCGACCAGCGCCTCGCCGAGGAGGAGCCGGACGTCCCGCCGTTCGGCGAGGAACGCGAAGACGACGACGAACTCCAGGGCGCCGAGATCGTCGACGGCGTCATCGTCGAGGACATCGGTCTGCACCGCGGCCAGGTCGACGGCGACGCGGCCGGCGGCGGCCCGGTGCAGTAGCCGGCCGCGCTATCGCACGCGTACGGACCGCGTGACGGTGAACTTCGCGCTGCGCCCGACCACTTCGGTCGGCCCGACGGCACGCTTCAACGCACCCTTGTAACCGAGGTGGGAGTTGTAGACGGTCCACAGCTCGCCGCCCGGGCGCAGCACCCGGCCGGCGGCGTCGAACATCTTGCCCGCACCACCGGTGTGCACGGCCGCCCCGACGTGGAACGGCGGATTGCACAAGACGAGGTCGACGCTTGCGTCGGGCAGCGACGCGATGGCGTCGTCGCGAAGCGCCCGCACCCGGTCGTCGACCCCGTTGGCCCGGGCGGTCGCCGCAGCGGATGCGACCGCAGCCGCGGACTGGTCACTCGCGACAACCGTGACGGCGGGCCGGGCCTTCGCGAGGCTGACGGCGAGGATGCCCGTGCCGCACCCGAGATCGACGGCGGTGTCGGCGTCCCGCATCCGCGGCAGGAACTCGAGTAGGAACCGCGTTCCGATGTCGAGCTTGGGGCCGGCGAACACGGCACCGTGCGCGACGACATCCAGTCCGAGTTCGTCGAGGTGTTCGGTGACGGGGAATCGCGACGACGCGGCCGGTGGCCGGGGCGTGTCGGCGATCAGCACCCGCGACTTCTGGCGGCCCAGCGTCGCCCGCACGTTCGCGAAGGACCGCCGCAGCACGTCGTTCATCGCCGGAGTGATGTGCTTGTTCCGTCCGCCCGCGTAGACGATGACGTCGGGGGCGGCGTACCGCGCGATCGTGTCGGCGATCTCGTCGAGTTCGTCGAGGCTGCGCGGCAACTGCAGCAGCACGACGCGCGCCCCGGCGAGCAGGTCCTCCCCCAGTCGGCGCGACCGGTAACGTGCGGACAATCCGGCCGCCTCCGCATTGTTCGCCAGCGCCCGCTCACCGGTGATCGGATCCTGGTGTACCCGAATGTCGTTCGCGCCGACGCGCATCGCAGCCCCGAGCGTGAGCGCGCCGTAGTGGTCGCCGATCACCGCCACCGCGCCGTCCGGCGCGGCGGCCAGGGCGTCGGCCGCCTCGTCGAGGATCAGCCGGTCGGCCGCGTCGACGGCGAACAGGTTGGGCGCCTCGACGTCGGGAAAGCGCCGCAGGTGGCTGAACAGGTCTTCGACGGAGAGCATGACGTCAAGTGTCCTCGACGCTCACGACGGTGTCCGGAGCGGGGGACGCTCGGACGAGAATCCGCGAATCACCCTTTTCCGCCATATACCGTCGCTAGGCTCCCGCCTCGAAGTCCACAAACCGAATGAGCAGGGGGAATTCGATGGCGTTGGCGAGAAAATGTGCGGTGGGAATCGCGACGACGGCGATGGCTGCGGGACTCGTCGTCTCGGGCGCGGGGACGGTGTTCGCGGCGCCCGGCTACCCACCGGCGCCCCCAGCCAACAGTTCCATGCAGTCGAGGCCGCTACTGCCCACCCTCGAGGGCGGCGCATACGCGGTCGACGGAAGCGACCTCTACGTCGCCGACACCGCACTCCACCGGGCGATCAGAATCGTTCCAGGAGTTGAGGAACCGATCACGCTGCCGTTCACGGGACTCGATTCCCCGTCCGGTATCGCCGTGGAGAACGGCAACGTCTACGTCACCGACACCGGCAACGACCGCGTGCTCGCGCTCCTGGACGGCCAGTCGACCCCGGTGCGGCTTCCGTTCGACGGACTCTCGCGTCCAGGGGCGATCGCAGTCGAGAACGGCACCGTGTACGTCGCCGACACCGGGAATCACCGAATCCTCGCGCTCCGCGCCGGAGAATCCACGCCGACAGTGCTCCCCTTCGGCGAACTCGCCGTCGGTGATCAACTCGCCGTGGACGACGGCGACGTGTACACAATCGACTCGTCCGGCAATCTCTTGGTCGAACTGCCCTCCGGCGCAACGACACCGACCGTACGGCCGTTCAAGACGAACCACACGATCACCGGGCTGGACGTGGACAACGGCGACATCTACTACTCCAGGCTCGAAACGGGCTGGGTACCCATCGCTTTCGGGTCGCTGACACAGCAGCCTCCGACCGACGGGATCGCTCAGATCCCCGAAGGGGACACCATGGGCTGGATGCTGAATTTCAGCGACTTCAGCGAGCCTGCCGTCCTCCACATCGACAACGGGCAGGGCTACCTGGTCGACGGAGTGCACGAGGCGGTGCCGCAGGTCCTGACGCCCTTCTTCCCCCTGGGACCGGCCCCAGCAAGCTCTGCTTCCCCCTTCGGAAGCTGAGGCGCGCGGCGCCTCGGCACGCCACACCGGAACGGGGTGGCGTGCCGAGGACGACAGACGTTTCAGACCGTCTCGAGCTCGCCGAGGAACGCGTCGATGTGGCGCCACGTGGTGTCCTTCGCGCCGGGTCCGGCGAGCAGGCCCAGGTGACTCCCGGGAACGTCCTCGAACCGCACCGACCGCGATCCGGGCAGGACGTCGACGATCGCGCCTACTGAGTCCGCGGTGGCGATGACGTCGTCCGTACCACCGACCGCGAGCACCGGAACGGACACCTCGGCGAGCTTGATCGTTCTGCCGCCCAGCGTGACCCGCCCCTCGAAGAGCCCGTTACCGAGCACGAACTCCTCCGCCATCTGGTAGAACAGCCGCGCCGGATAGCCGGGCATCTCGGCCATGAACCGGTCGATCGCCTCCATCCGGGCGAGAGTCTCGGTGTCGTGCAGGTTGCGGGCGACGAACCACGGCTTGAGCAACTCCCGCTGCGGGGCGGTGGCCCGGTAGCCCACCTGGACGAGCGGAGCGGGCAGCCCGCCCATCAGTCGGGTCAGTTCGGTCACCGGTCGGTGCCCGGTGACGCGGCCCACGCCGCGCGCGGCGGCCATCATCGGGATCCGTGTGTAGTCGACCGGCGTGCCGAGCACAGCGATCGACGCGATCGGCAGGTCGGGGTGCGCGGACGCGGTGAGCAGCGAGAGCGTCCCGCCGAGACTCCACCCGATGACGTCGACGGCGGCACCGTCGTGCAGTTCACTCACCCGCCGCAGCGCGTCCGGGACGATGTCGTCGATCCACTCCTCGAAGCCGAGGCCGCGGTCGGCGTAGCTCATGGTCCCGTAGTCGATGACGTACGGCGTGCGCCCCGTACCCTGCAGGTGGGCCGCGAGGCTCTGCCCGGGTCGCAGGTCGTAGCAGTGCATCGACACCGCGAGCGGCGGGACGAGCAGCACCGGTCGGCCGTCGCCGGCGGGCCCGTAGCGGTGCAGATCGCGATGCAACTCCAGGTGAATAGGCGTCGACGGCGTCCGCTCCACCGGCGCGACACCGTCACCCAGCGTCAGCCCCCACGCGTTGCGCAGCGACGCGTTCACCCATGTCCACCAGTCCGATTCCCGCACGACTCTCCCCCGCCCTGTCGACCTTCGTTGCGGGCATCTTACTGGAGAGTCAGTTACTCCGCCTGCTGTGCCAGCAACTTCTCGAACGGCACCGAGTTCGCGAACGGGTCGACAGGGCCCGCGTTCTCGCGCGACGACATCGCCTCGGCCAACTCGGCCCCGGCCCGCGCGATCCGCCGCGCCGGACCGTGATCGCCCGAACCCGCCCAGTCCTCCGACGCCGCGTAGACGGCCGTCGGCACCACGGCCGCACGCAGGTACGCGAACATCGGCCGAACGGCGTGCTCGAGCGCCAGCGAGTGCCGCGCGGTGCCGCCGGTCGCACCCAGCAGCACGGGCACACCGTCGAGCGTGCCCGGCTCGAGAACGTCGAAGAACGACTTGTACAGACCGCTGTACGAGGCGTTGAAGATCGGTGTCACCGCGATCAGGCCGTCGGACACCGCGACGCGCTCCGTCACCGCCCGCAACGCGCCGCTCGGGAAACCGGTGAGCAGGTTGTCGACGAGCGCGTGCGCGTGGTCGCGGAGTTCGACCACCTCGACGGCGGCCGCGACGCCGCGCTCGGCGAGCGCGTCCACGGTGGCCGCGGCGAGGCGGTCGGCGAGCAGCCGGCTCGACGACGGCTGCGTCAGACCCGCCGAGATCACTGTCAGTGCACGGGTTTTCGCGTCGGTCACGACAGCACCTCCGCATTCTTCCGCGCCAGCAGGCCGGCGTGGGTGGGCGCCTCGGGCACGTGCGCGGGTCGCATCGCATCCATCTCGCGCCGCAGCACCGGCACGACCTCCTCGCCGAGCAGGTCCAACTGTTCGAGCACGGTCTTCAGCGGCAGACCGGCGTGATCCATGAGGAACAGCTGACGCTGGTAGTCGCCGAAGCTCTCGCGGAACGTGAGCGTCTTGTCGATGACCTCCTGCGGGCTGCCGACGGTCAGCGGGGTCTGCTCGGTGAACTCCTCGAGCGACGGACCGTGGCCGTAGACCGGGGCGTTGTCGAAGTAGGGCCGGAACTCGCGGACGGCGTCCTGCGAGTTCTTGCGCATGAACACCTGGCCGCCGAGGCCGACGATCGCCTGGTCCGCCGCCCCGTGGCCGTAGTGCTCGTAGCGGCGGCGGTACAGGTCGATCAGCTGGATGAAGTGTTCCTTGGGCCAGAAGATGTTGTTCGCGAAGAAGCCGTCACCGTAGTAGGCGGCCTGCTCGGCGATCTCGGGGCTGCGGATCGAGCCGTGCCACACGAACGGCGGCACGTCGTCGAGCGGGCGTGGCGTCGCCGTGAACGACTGCAGCGGCGTCCGGAACTTGCCCTGCCAGTTCACGACGTCCTCGCGCCAGAGTCGGTGCAGCAGAGCATAGTTCTCGATCGCGAGCGGAATACCCTCGCGGATGTCCTTGCCGAACCACGGGTACACCGGGCCGGTGTTGCCGCGGCCGAGCATGAGGTCGACGCGGCCGTCCGCGAGATGCTGGAGCATCGCGAAGTCCTCGGCGATCTTCACCGGGTCGTTGGTGGTGATGAGCGTCGTCGACGTCGAGAGCACGATGCGCTCGGTGCGCGCGGCGATGTAGCCGAGCATGGTCGTCGGCGAGGACGGCACGAACGGCGGGTTGTGGTGCTCACCGGTGGCGAACACGTCGAGGCCCACCTCCTCGGCCTTCTCCGCGATCGCGACCATCGCCTTGATGCGCTCGGCCTCGGTCGGGGTCCGCCCGGTCGTGGGGTCCATGGTCACGTCGCCGACGGTGAAGATTCCGAACTGCATGCCCTACCTCCGAAGTATTTCAAGTTTCAACTATATGCCACGAACCCCGCCGGCCCCGCGGATATTCCCGGCGCGACCGGCGACTGCTTGACGCGTCGGCCGGGCCGTCGTTGACTGCAGTCGGAGGATCGACTGTCGCCACCGCACCAGGGGGTCGCATGAGGATCACACACCAGGTCACCAATCAGGTCCCGCCGCTCGTCGACTACGACGCGGCGAACTACCCGCCGATCCTCGAGGCCCTCCGACGCGAAGGCGCGCACGCCGCCCTCGACGACCTGCACCGCGTCGGCCGGCTCGCCGGAGGTGCGGAGGCGCAGCGGTGGGGCGACCTGGCCGAGGCCCATCCCCCGGTGCTGCACACCCACGACCGCTACGGCCACCGTATCGACGAGGTCGACTACGACCCCGCGTACCACCAACTCATGAGCACCGCCGTCGAACTGGGCCTGCACGGCGCCCCATGGGCCGATCCCGACCCGCACGCACACCTGGTCCGGGCCGCGAAGACGGCGGTGTGGGGGCAGGTGGACGCCGGCCACGGCTGCCCGATCTCGATGACCTACGCCGTCGTGCCGGCCCTGCGACACAACCTCGAACTGGCGCTGCAGTACGAGCCGCTGCTGACCGCGCGCGTCTACGACCCGACGGCGCGGCCGCCGCTCACGAAGGCCGGGCTGACCGCGGGCATGTCGATGACCGAGAAGCAGGGTGGCTCCGACGTCCGCGCCGGTACGACGCGCGCCGTCCCGCAGTCCGACGGCTCCTACCTGCTCACCGGCCACAAGTGGTTCACGTCCGCGCCGATGTCGGACATCTTCCTGGTCCTCGCGCAGGCTCCCCTGGGGCTGACGTGCTTCCTGCTCCCCCGCGTCCTGCCCGACGGCACCCGCAACGCGATGTTCCTGCAGCGACTCAAGGACAAACTCGGCAACCGGTCGAACGCGAGCAGCGAGGTGGAGTACGACGAGGCGGTCGCGTGGCGGGTCGGCGACGAGGGCCGCGGCGTCCCGACGATCATCGAGATGGTCAACATGACCCGACTGGACTGCACCATCGGCACGGCGACCGGGATGCGCGTCGGGGTCACGCAGGCCGCCCACCACGCGGTGCACCGCAGCGCGTTCGGCGCGCACCTGATCGACCAGCCCCTCATGCGGAACGTGCTCGCGGACCTGGCCGTCGAGTCGGAGGCCGCGACCACCGTCGCACTGTGGCTCGCCGCCCTCACCGACCGCGCCGGCGCCGGTGATCCGCAGGCCGCGACGCTGCGCCGCATCGCCCTCGCCGTCAGCAAGTACTACGTGTGCAAGCGCGGACCGATTCACGCCGCCGAGTCCCTGGAATGCCTGGGCGGCAACGGATATGTGGAGGAGTCGCGGATGCCGCGCCTGTACCGGGAGGCGCCGCTGCTGTCGGTGTGGGAGGGATCGGGCAACGTCGCCGCGCTCGACGTCCTGCGGGCGATGGCGCGCCGGCCCGACACGGTGGAGGCGTTCTTCGACGAACTGGACGACAGCGCCGGCGCCGACGCCCGCCTCGACGCCGCCGTGGCGGCACTGAAGGCGTCGTTCGCGGACGTCGAGAGCCTCCAGCACCGGGCCCGCCGGGTGGTCGGCGACATGGCTCTCGCCTTGCAGGGTGCGCTCCTGGTGCGCACCGGACATCCCGCGGTGGCCGACGCCTTCTGTGCGACGCGCCTGGGCGGCGACTGGGGCACCGTGTTCGGCACCCTGCCGACCGGCCTCGACCTCGCTCCGATCATCGAACGCGCGACGCCGAAGGTCGGTTCCTGAAGGAGACCTGTCATGTCCAGACCCGCGCCAGTGTGCGTATCCGTGAGCAAGGTGATCCCGGCCCGGCCGAGCACCCTGTACAACCTGATCAGTGACGTCACCCGGATGGGGGACTTCAGCCCGGAAACGGTGTCCGCGCGCTGGCTCGACGACGCCCGCGGACCGCGCATCGGGGCCCGGTTCGAGGGCACGAACCGGATCGGACGGGCACGCTGGTCGACCGAGCCGGAGGTCGTCAGCGCAGAGCCTGGGCAGCGCTTCGCGTTCCGGGTACCCGGGCGAGCGGGCGCGTTGTGGACGTACACCTTCGAACGGACCGCGGGTGGCAGCACTCTGGTGACCGAGTCGATGCAGCAGGGAGTTCCGTCACCGTTGCCCGTCCGGATCCTCCAGCGCCTGACGGGGGTGACCGATCGCGCCGAGCATCTGAGGCAGGGAATGACGACGACGCTGGACCGACTCGGCGACGAGGCAGTCACGCACGAGCGTCGGGTACGCGGCGACGACCCCAACGGTCGCGCGGGGAGACCATCCACGTCATAGTGGGATCATGAGCGACGAACTGGACGCACAACCCGAGGTCCACTCCGACAGCCGGCGCTACGAGATCCGCGTCGGAAATGAAACCGCAGGTTTCACCGAGTTCGTCGACAGTGGCGACCAGCGCATCTTCTTCCACACCGAGATCGACGAACGCTTCTCCGGCCGGGGCCTGGCGAGCACGCTGATCCGGGCAGCGCTCGAGGACACCACGGCCCACGCCAAACGAATCGTCCCGATCTGCCCGTTCGTGGCCGGATTCCTGGAGAAGCACGACGACTTCGCCGACCACGTCGATCCGGTCACTGCGGAGGCGAAGCGCACAGTCCGCGAATCGCAGGTCTGACGTCACCCGACCGGGTACCGCAGACCGTGTCTTCCCATCGGCCCGGATTGTGGTGTTGCTCTCCAGGCCCTGGAGGCCATCCGCCGTCGGCCCCTACGCTGGGAGCCGGGCCGCTTCCCACAAGGGAGCCGCCGTTCGCGTTCGGATTCCGCAACCCAGAATCCAGGATGGTGAAGAAGACATTGCCGCACAGAATTGTGCCCAACACGGAGGTGAGCCCCGAGTACACCGGGCCCGATTTCCTCACCTCGCAGTTGCCTCCGTCGAGTCGCCCGGGGCACACCGCGTGCGACGTGGGTTCCGGCGAACCCGCACGGAAGCGTCGATTCCCGGGCAAATTCACGCTCGCGACCTCGGCCGGCCTGCTGCCCGCCGTCGTCGACATGGCGGTGACCGGAACCCCGACCGAGGGCATCGTCGTCGGGGGCCTGTCCGCGCTGGCGGTCGGTGTCGCCGCGGTCGCGATCTGACCGGAGCCATCCGGGCGCACCGCTTCACCCGAACATCTCCAGTGGCACCGCCACGACCGCTTCCGGGCCCCTACGATGGACGTACAGCAGCGATGCACGCTCGACCGATTGCGTCCCGCTGCGGCGAGCGCATCGCGACGGCCACGAAGGATCGGACCGATGACACAGGAGCACGCCCGAGGACGGGGCGCGACCAGCGGATTACGCCTTCTCACAAAGGTTCTCGTGACAGCCATGTTCGCGACACTGCCGATCGCCGTCTCCGCGGCCCCCGCAGCCGCCGACACCGTCCACGCAGTCACAGGCCCCACGGTGGCGGCCACGCAGCAGGCGGGCGCCAACTACGACGCCCCGTGCCGACGCTGGCAGAACCCACAGGCATACGGACACTGGCACTGCCGGTAGGAGCGCCGCCCCTCCCGCACAGCAGCATCGAAAAGGAATGAAATGGTGGGTGAATTCCTGCACCAGAATCCCTGATCGGGACATTTGAGACTCTCCGGGCCGGTAATCTGCGGCCGCTATCGCCAGGCCGAGGAGGACGCCGGTGCCGAATCGGCACGCGCACGAATCGTCAGCATTGCGCGTGATGTTTCGAGTTGCACCGGAGGACGTTCACATGAGGAATTCGCAGGTCGGGCGGGCGCGGGTTCTTGCCGCCGCCGTCGTGGTATCCGCGGCATCACTGCTCGCGGTACCGGCGACCGCATTCGCCGACACTCGCGCCACGGCCGCGGCAGACGTCTCCGGCGCCTATCTCGTCGACACGACGAAGAACTCCGACCGCAAGGTCACCATCTCGGTGTTCTCGCCGGCGATGGGCCGCAACATCCCCCTCGAGGTCATCCTCCCCGCGGACACCAGTGAGCCGCGGCCGACGCTGTACCTGCTGAACGGTGCCGGCGGCGGCGAGGACTCGGCCACCTGGCAGCGCAGGACCGACGTCATGGACTTCTTCGAGGACAAGAACGTCAACGTCGTCACCCCGCTCGAGGGCGCCTTCAGCTACTACACCGACTGGCAGAAGGACGATCCGAAACTGGGCCGCCAGAAGTGGCAGACGTTCCTGCTCGAGGAACTCCCGCCGGTCATCGACAAAGAGTTCGGCACCAACAAGGTGCAGTCCGTCGCCGCGATCTCCATGACGGCCACCTCGGTGCTCAACCTGGCGATCGCCAAGCCCGGCTTCTACAGGGCCGTCGGCTCGTACAGCGGATGTGCCGAGACCAGCACCCTGATCGGCCAGAACGCGATCCAGATCGTCACCGGTATCCGCGGCGGCGCCGACATCACCAACATGTGGGGCCCACTCGACGGACCGGGCTGGGTCGAGAACGATCCCGTCGTCAACGCCGAAAAGCTCCGTGGCACAGAGCTCTACATCACCACGGCCTCCGGCCTGCCCGGCCCGCACGAGACGCTCGACGGCCCCGGGATCGACGGTCAGCCGAATGTGCTCGCCGACCGGGTGATGGGCGGCGGCGTGATCGAGTTGGTCACCAACTACTGCACCCGCAACCTCGCCAACCGTCTCGCCGACCTGCAGATCCCCGCCACCTTCGATTTCAAGCCCACCGGGACGCACACGTGGGGCTACTGGCAGGACGACCTGCACAACTCCTGGCCGGTCATCGCCCGGTCCATGGGAATCTAGGCCGACACCTCAGCCGCAGAAGGGCCGGTGGCAGGTCGGAGAACGGCACCCCCACGCGAAAGGCGTCCTTCAGTTCGACAGCTTGCTGCTCTGATCACTGGATCGCAATGCTCGTTCCGATGCCATTGTCCCGCTTTGGGGTTCGCTGTGCGTGTTGTGTTCGCAGAGTTGACGGGCATGGTGCAGCAGGGCTTGTCGCACTGGATCCGGTGACAGGACCCGCAGGGGTGTGGCGAGGCCGAGGAGGTACTTCGCAAGCCCGTCCGCGTCGGGGCCGCCGATGTCGACGATCGTGGCATGGGGGCCTTCGGGATGGTGGGTACCGACCGTCGATGGGATCAACCGCAGCGCATCGCCCATGGGGAGCGGCAGGCGGATTCTTGCGAGGAGGGGGTAAGGCCCGGTCGCGACGGAGCGAGAGACGAGCAGCGCCGGGTCGGGTGGGTCGATGAGTTCCACCGGCTGCCCTGTGGGCCGTACTCGGTCCACCCTGTCGGCGCGGAAGGTCCGCCATTCGCCTCGAGCAACATCTCTGGCGACGAAATACCACCGGCGTTCGGTGTGAACGAGGCGGTACGGGTCGACGCAACGGTCTGTCGCATTCCCCTTCCAGTCGCGGTACGAGAGTTGGGCGCGTTCGCCGCGCCGGCAGGTGACGGCCAGTTGCAGCAGCATGTCGGGCGTGATCTGCGGCTCGTCGGGCCTGGGGGTGTGGACGACGGTGGCGTCGATCTCGCCCAGTCGGTCCGCGATCCGTTGCGGAAGAATCTGCCGCAGTTTCACTAGTGCGGACAGTGCGGCCTGGTGGCCGCCGAGAGCGCCGCTCACGGCGGCCTCGCGCAGTCCGACAGCCACAGCGAGTGCTTCGTTGTCGTCGAGGATCAGCGGCGGCATCCGAGTTCCGGCGCCGAGGCGATAGCCGCCCCAGGGTCCGGGGTCGGAGTCGATGGTGTAGTCGAGTTGCCGGAGCTTGGCGATGTCCCGCCGCACTGTGCGATCGGTGACGGCCATCCGGTCGGCTAGCTCACCGCAGGTCCACGACGGCCGGGCGGCCAGTAACGACACCAATTGCAGCAGGCGGGCGGACGTGTTGATCACTTTCCGGAGTGTTCCACAACCAGGACCAAAACTGTCCTGGACTCGTCCTAGTGTCCCTCTCCATGAGCACAGACACCACCTCCGCACCTGCGTTCCGCTACTCGGCCGTCACATTCGACTGCCCGGAGCCCACCGAACTGGCCCGCTTCTACGGCGAAGCGCTCGGCCTGCCCGTAGTCTTCTCCACTGACGACTTCGTCCTGCTCGGCCAAGCCGGCGCGGCCGGGCTGGGATTCAACCGGTTGACCGACTATCGCCGCCCCACCTGGCCGGACCCCTCGCAGGAAAAGCAGGCCCATATCGAACTAGGCGTAGACGATCTGGAAGCCGCTGAAGCCCGACTGCTCGCCATGGGGGCCGCCAAGCCCGAGTTCCAGCCGGATCCCGACCGGTGGCGGGTCCTACTCGATCCCGCAGGCCATCCCTTCTGCATCTCCACCCTGGTGTGAGCGGCCGGTCGACGAACGGCCACGACCCGCGCCGGTAGGGAGATGTTTCATCCAAATATCAAACAGTGCAACCGATTACGTCGACTACATCCAGGACGCGAACATCAAGACCCATGGGGACACGTGTTCGACAGCAGTGGCATCGTCGACGGCGTTCACCGGCGGAGGGAAGCCGGCGCAAGCGCGGATTCGATGGGAGGACGCTGTCGATTCCGCACTCGTCGACGGGGAACCGATCGTGGCGGCGCGAATTCACCGTCTACGGCCGATGGTCCGAGGGGCGCTCGATGGCGATATCGGCACGGGTGCTGCACGTTTGCTGCACGCCGAGGTGAGTGAACACGGCACCGCCACCTCCGTTACCGGTAGGTGGCGGTGCCCCCAGTGGGACTCGAACCCACACTCGGCGGATTTTAAGTCCGCTGCCTCTGCCAATTGGGCTATGGGGGCCCACCACCGGCCCGACTCCGGTGGCCCACGACCGTGGAACTCAGAACAGTGTAGGCGGAACTAATAGTGAGCTAATTCACGACCCGCCCAGTGGGACTGACATTGCGATTCCGTCGAGAATGTCGTGCTCGCTCACGACGAGTTCGCCGATGCCGGCGCGGCGCGAGAGTTCGTCCGCCAGAACGGCCGTGACGATCGCGCCGCCTCCGATCACGTCGACCCGACCCGGGTGCATGGGGCCGAGCGCCGCGCGCTCGTCGTGCGTCATCGTCACGAGACGGTGCGCGACGTCGTGCAACTGGGCGAGGCTGAGCCTCGACAGGTGCACGCGGTCGGCGTCGTACTCCGGCAGGTTCTGTGCGACGGCCGACAGCGTCGTCATCGTCCCGGCGACCCCGACCCAGGTGCGCGCCTGCTCGACGGGCACACGGGCGAACGCCTCCGCGAGCCGTTCGGCCGCGAATTCGCGTGCCGCAGAGACCTGCTCGTCGGTCGGCGGGTCGTCGTGCAGGCACCGCTCGGTGACCCGCACGCAGCCGACGTCGGTGGAGTACGCGGCGTGGACGCCGGCGTCGTCGCCCAGGACGACCTCGGTGGACCCGCCGCCGAGGTCGACCACCACGAACGGACCCTCCGCGGCGTCGAGTTCGCCGACGGCGCCGGCGAACGACAGTCGCGCCTCCTCGTCTCCGGTGATGACCTCCGCCTCGGCGCCGGGGATCACGGCCCCCAGCACCTCGCGGGTCATCGCGAAGAAGTCTTCCCGGTTCGCGGCGTCGCGGGTGGCCGACGTCGCGACCATCCGCACGGCCGTCGCGCCGGTCTCGCGGATGATGTCGGCGTACTCGGCGAGCGCCACGCGGGTGCGCTCGATCGCCTCGGGAGCGAAGGCGCCGTTGGCGTCGACCCCCTGCCCGAGGCGCACGATCCGCATCAGCCGGGTCACATCCGTGAGCCGCCCGTGCTCGTCGGCGTCCGCGACGAGCAGTCGGATCGAGTTGGTACCGCAGTCGATCGCGGCGACCCTGGTCACTCGTCGTCCCCGGTGTCGGCCGGCCCCTGGTACTCGGGCCAGTCGGCGGGAATCGCGGTGCCACGGAGCTTCCCACGCGCGGCGAGGGAGACGGACTCGTCACCGAACGGGTTGACGCCCGGCCCCTTCGCGAGGGCATGGGCCATCAGAACGTGCAGGCACTTCACCCGGTCCGGCATGCCTCCACCGGTGAAATCTGTTCCCAGGGAATCGATCTCGTTGCGCTCCGCGAGGTAGGACTCGTGCGCGGCGCGGTAGGCGGCCGCGAGTTCCGGGTCGGTGCCCAGACGCTCGGTCATCTCGCGCATCACACCGGCCGACTCCTGACGGCTCGCCTCGGCGGTCAGGCGCGGGTCCGTCAAGTAGTAGAGGGTGGGGAACGGCGTGCCGTCCGGGAGCCGGGGGGCGGTCTTCACGACACCGGGCTGGCCGTCCGGGCTGCGGTACGCGATCTCGAGCACTCCGCGCGGGACACGACCCAGCTGGGCCTCCACCGCGTCGAGGTCTTCCTGGGGGACGGACGATTCGCTCACCCGGTGGGTACTCCTGGTTCTTCTGGTGCGGGAGCCGGCGCCACGGGGGCCGCCGGCGGTGCATCTGATCGAGGCTCGGTGGTGGGCGGCGGCTCGGTGAGCCGCTGCCACAGATCACTGTGCCAGGCGCCGGTGGACGGCGGCGGGGGCGGTGCGTCCTCCTCCGGCGGCTTGTAGTCGCCGGGCAGCTGCACCTTGTACGGCGTCTCCCCCGGACGCACCAGGCCCAGTCGCTCGCGGCCCTGCGAGGCGATCCACGCGGGATCGTCGATCTGTTCCTTCTGACGCTGCAGCTCCGCGAGCTGCTGTTCGAGCTCCAGCTGCTCGGAGGCCAGGCGATCGGCCTCGGAACGCTGGGTCAGGTAGGTGCGCAGCGGCACCGCGAGGGTGAGCGCCAACGCGCAGATCACCACTCCGAGAATGACGGCTCGCCCGGTCGAGAGCCCGAAGAAGGTGCGCTCGGCCCTGGCCGGAGCCGATCCCCGCCCCGTGCCGCGCGTCGCGCGGGCACGGGACGAGGACGCTGCGGCGGTTCCGCGTCCGCCGGCCGCCCCGGGTTCCCCCGGGGCGGCCGCCTGGAAGCGGTCGGTAGCTGCGGCGGGCCCGCCGGACCGGCTCCGCCGGGGGCGACGCGGCCCCTGGTCCGACCCGGCACCGCGGCGCGCGGGACGCCCACCGGGGCGACCCGACCGCGACCTACCGCGCTGGTTCATCAGCTGGCGGCACCCTCGAACACGAAGCGCGGGAAGGCCAGCTCGCCGGCGTAGCGGGCGGCGTCGCCGAGGCTCTCCTCGATGCGCAGCAGCTGGTTGTACTTCGCGACGCGCTCGCTGCGAGCGGGCGCACCGGTCTTGATCTGGCCGCTGCCGACCGCGACGGCCAGATCGGCGATCGTGGTGTCCTCGGTCTCGCCCGAGCGGTGGCTCATCATCGTCTTGTAGCCGCTGCGGTGCGCCAGGTCGACGGCGTCCAGCGTCTCGGTGAGCGTGCCGATCTGGTTGACCTTCACCAGCAGAGCGTTGGCGGCACCCTTGACGATGCCCTCCTCGAGGCGCTCCGGGTTGGTGACGAACAGGTCGTCACCGACGAGCTGGATCTTGTTGCCGATCTGCTCGGTGAGCGCGACCCAGCCGGCCCAGTCGTCCTCGCTCAGCGGATCCTCGATGGAGACCAGCGGGTACTGACCCAGCAGCTCGGCGTAGAACGCACCCATCTCCTCGGCGGTGCGGATCTTGCCCTCGAACTTGTAGCCGCTGCCCTCGGTGTAGAACTCGGTGGCCGCGACGTCGAGCGCCAGCGCGATGTCGGAGCCCAGCTTGAGGCCGGTCTTCGCGATGGCCTCGCTGATCAGGTCCAGCGCCTGGACGGTGCCGGCGACGTCGGGGGCGAAACCGCCCTCGTCACCGAGACCGGTGGACAGGCCCTTCTGCTTCAGGACGGCCTTGAGCGAGTGGTACACCTCGGCACCCCAGCGCAGCGACTCCTTGAAGGTGGGCGCACCGATCGGCGCGACCATGAACTCCTGGACGTCGACGCCGGTGTCGGCGTGGGCGCCACCGTTGAGGATGTTCATCATCGGGACCGGCAGCACGTGCGCGTTGGGGCCACCGACGTAGCGGAACAGCTCCAGGCCCGAGCTCTCGGCGCCGGCGCGGGCGACGGCGAGCGACGCGCCGAGCAGTGCGTTCGCACCGAGGCGGGACTTGTCCGGGGTGCCGTCGGCGTCCAGCAGAGCCTGGTCGACGGTGCGCTGCTCGGTGGCATCGAGGCCGATGATGGCCGGCGCGATCTCGCCGAGCACGGACTCGACGGCCTTCTGGACACCCTTGCCCAGGTAGCGGTCGCCGCCGTCACGCAGCTCGACGGCCTCGTGCTCACCGGTGGAGGCACCGGAGGGAACGGCGGCGCGGGCGAAGCTGCCGTCCTCGAGCAGCACCTCGACCTCCACCGTGGGGTTGCCACGGGAATCGAGGATCTCGCGAGCTCCTACCTGCTCAATGATGGCCACGAATGGTTCTCCTTCGGCGGCTTCGTTCGACTGCTTCCGGGCGGACAGTGCCGGTCCGGACAGACAGCGTCTGGGTTGTCTACGGGCGGGCGGCGGCAGCGAGCCACCGGTTGTCGGCGGCCGGAAGCCGCCGGAAGCATAGTGCCAGGTCTGAGCCTAACCGGAGTAACCGACTCCCGCGCCGAGGCGCGCGTGTCACACCGGTCACCGCCGGACGCCCACCGAGTACGCGGCGGCGCGGTCCCGCACGTCCATGAGGTACTCGCCGGACAGGTTGTAGGCCATCAGGGCGGTGCGCCACCCGTCCTCGGTGGTGAGGTCGCCGCCGCGCGCACACAGGTAGCGCGCCGCGGTGAGGGCCGCGTCGTCGATGTTGTCCGGGTCGGCGGCGCCGTCGCCGTTCGCGTCGACGCCCCAGCGTTTCCACGTCTCCGGGATGAACTGCAGCGGCCCCATCGCCCGATCGTGGGTGGCATCGCCGTCCATCCCACCGCCGTCCGTGTCGGGGATCTCCGCGACACCGGGCGACCCGTCGAGCGGAATCCCCCGGATGGGCGGGCTCACCAATCCGTCGTCCGCCACCCGCGAGCCGCCGTGGGTGCCGTGCTTGCTCTCGACGGCGGCGATGCCGGCGAGGGTCGTCCACCCGATCCCGCAGTCGGGCCGGGACGCGGCCATCACCGCGGCCGCGTACCCGTAGGCCTCGAGGGCGGTGGACGAGATCGCGAGGCTGTCGGACAGCGGCGCCGCCCACCCCGCCAACTGCGTCGCGGTCCGGCCCGGTGCGTCGACGTCGATCGGCGGCAGCGGCGCGCCGGGCCCGGGAGGAATGCCCTCGGGGATCTCGATGCGCGGTTGGCGCTGGTCGAATTCGTCCAGCCCCGAAGAGACCGTGACGGCCGCGACCGCCACCAGGGTCGCCGACGTCACGACGAGGAAGGTCCGGAATCGGCGCCGCGGGCGGCGCGGAAACGGATCCGGCGGCATGGCTGCCGTGCTCGTCCGGGGAGCCCCGCTCCGGGTCGCGGCTTGTCTCGTCACGGCGTCCATCATCCAGACCGCGCGGTCGTGACGCTTGCCGATATCGGGACCAAAGCCCCATTCCAGACAAAAAAGACCAGGCAGGGGGAGTTTTTCTAGCGATCTTAGGGAATGCTACGTTCACCGAAGGCCCTTCCAGGTTTGCCTTGCCTTCCCTCATGACGAGGAGACCGGGCCGTCCCGACTCGTCCCAGGAGCACATGCCGTGTCAGTCCTCGCCGCCGGCGCCGACGCGCCCTCCATCGCCACCCAGTTGTTCGGCAGCGGTCTGATCGGCGTCCGTGAGGGGCTCGAGGCCGGCATCGTCGTGATGGTCCTCGTCGCGTTCCTCGTCAAGTCCGGCCGGCGTGACGCGCTCAAGTGGGTGTGGATCGGTGTCGGCGCCGCGGTCGCGATGGTGGCCGTGATCTTCGGCGTCATCCACTTCGGCACCTCCACGGTCACCGGCACCGCCGCCGAACTGATCAGCGGCCTGGCGTCCCTCGTCGCCGTCGCGATCGTCACCGCGATGGTGCTGTGGATGCGCACCGCCGCGGCGTCGATCTCGGGTCAGTTGCGCGCCGGGCTGGACCGCGCACTGGCCGTCGGGCCGGCCGCTGTCGTGATGCTGGCCTTCTTCGCCGTCGGCCGCGAGGGCGTCGAGACCGCGCTGCTGCTGGTCGGATACGCGGAGAACACCGCCGGCAGCGCGTGGCCGCTCGTCGGGCTGCTGCTCGGCATCGTCGTCGCCGCCGTGCTCACCGTGCTGCTGTACGTCGGCGCCGTGCGGATCGACTTCGTCCGGTTCTTCCGCTACACCGGCGCCTTCCTCGTCGTCGTGGCGGCGGGCATCCTCGCCTACGGCGTCCGCGCGCTTCAGATCGCCGGCTGGCTGCCGGGCGGCTCCACGCTCGCGTTCGACGCCTCGTCCGTGTTCGACACCTCCAGCTGGTACGGCACCGTGCTGCAGGGCATCTTCAACTTCCGCCCGGACCCGACGGTGCTGCAGCTCGTCGCGTGGATCGCGTACCTCGCGATCGTGATGCCGCTGTTCCTGCGCCCCGCCAAGGCCAAGGCCGATGCCGCCGCGCCGCGCCCCGAATCGGGCAGCACCGACACCTCCGTCACCGTTTCCTGAGCACCGTTTCCCGAAAGGTTCCGCCCGTGCGTCGTACCACCTCCGCGCTCGCCCTCCTGGCGATCGCTCCGCTCGCTCTCGCGGCGTGCACGTCCAAGTCCGCCGCCGGCGCCGAGGCCATCACGGTGACCGCCACCGACACGACGTGCGAGATCTCCGGGACCACCGGCGAGACCGGCAACACCACGTTCTCCATCACCAACAACGGTTCCAAGGTCACCGAGTTCTACGTCTTCGGCGACGGCGACCGCGTGATGGGCGAGGTCGAGAACGTCGGCCCCGGCCTGACCCGTCAGCTGATCGTCAACCTCGCCGAGGCCGGGACGTACCACACGGCGTGCAAGCCGGGCATGGTCGGCGACGGCATCCGCAGCGAGTTCACCGTCACCGGCGACTCCGTGGTCGCGACCGACCAGGACAGCCGCCTCGCGGAGGCCGCGGCCGGCTACAAGCGCTACGTCGACAGCCAGATCACCGCGCTGCAGGAGACCGCGGGCGCGTTCGTGGCCGCGATCAAGGCCGGGGACATCGCCGCCGCCAAGGCCCAGTACCCGCTGACCCGCACCTACTACGAGCGCATCGAGCCGATCGCCGAGAGCTTCCCGAACGATCTCGACCCGCGCATCGACCTTCGCGAGGTCGACGTCGAACCCGGCTGGCACTGGACCGGTTTCCACCGGCTCGAGAAGGACCTGTGGGTGCAGGGGCTGCAGCCCGACACCAACGCGATCGCCGACCAGCTGCAGGCCGACCTCCAGGAACTGATCGACGGCGTGTCCGCCCCGGACTTCGAGGTCGACCCGATCCAGGTGGCCGGTGGCGCGCAGACGCTGCTCGACGAGATCGCGCGCACCAAGATCACCGGCGAGGAGGACATCTTCTCGCACACCGATCTCTACGACTTCCAGGCCAACGCCGACGGCTCGCAGGCCGCGATCGCGTCGGTGCGGCCGATCCTCGAGGAGCGCAACCCCGAGCTCGCGGCGCGCATCGATCAGCGTTTCGCCGACCTCGACGCGGAACTCGCGCAGTACCGCCGGGGCGACGGGTTCGTCTCGTACGACACGGTGACCGAGCCGCAGCGGCAGGCCCTGTCGCAGAAGATCGACGCGTTGTCCGCCGAAGTGAGCCAGGTGCAGGGTGTCATCGCAGGACAGTAGTCAGCACGGCAGCAACGACGCGGCCGGCGACGCCCGGCCCGAGCCACGTCCGGGCCTGTCCCGCCGGCGCCTCTTCGGCGCCGTCGGGGCCGGCGCGGTGCTCGCCGGCGCGGGCGTCGCGGTGGGGCGCCTGACCGCCCCCGAGGCCGCGGCGTCGACCTCCGAGGTGGTGCCGTTCCGGGGCACCCATCAGGCTGGAATCGTCACGCCCGCACAGGATCGCATGCACTTCGTCGCCTTCGATGTCATCACCGATTCGCGTGACGAGCTGATCGCGATGCTGAAGAAGTGGACCGAGATGGCCGCGCGGATGACCGCCGGCGACGAGGCCACCGAGGACGGCGCGACCGGGGCCGGCGAATACAACCCGCCCAGTGACACCGGCGAGGCACTGGACCTGCACGCGTCGAAGCTGACGCTCACGATCGGGTTCGGGCCGTCGCTGTTCGGCGTCGACGGCAAGGACCGGTTCGGCATCGCCGGCAAGAAGCCCGCGGCGCTGGTCGATCTGCCGAAGTTCACCGGCGATGCCCTCGAGCCCGCGCGCTCGGGCGGCGACATCGCGATCCAGGCGTGCGCCGACGACCCGCAGGTCGCGGTGCACGCGGTGCGCAACCTCGCCCGCGTCGGCTTCGGCGTGGTCGCCGTCCGCTGGTCGCAGCTCGGGTTCGGCCGCACGTCGTCGACCTCGACGAGCCAGACGACGCCGCGAAACCTGTTCGGGTTCAAGGACGGAACGCGCAACATCAAGGCCGAGGACCCGGCCGCACTGTCGGAGTTCGTGTGGGTGGACCCGCAGGACGACCAGGCCTGGATGGCCGGTGGCTCGTACCTCGTGGCCCGGCGCATCCGGATGCTCATCGAGCCGTGGGACCGCACCACCCTGCACGAGCAGGAGCGGGTGTTCGGGCGCAGCAAGGGCAGCGGCGCCCCGCTCGGCCGCAAGGACGAGTTCGACGACCTGCAACTCGACGCCAAGGGCGCCGGCGGCAAGCCGGTGATCGACAAGGACGCGCACGTACGCCTCGCGTCGGCCGAGGAGCTGAACGGCATCCAGATCCTGCGCCGCGGCTACAACTTCACCGACGGCACGGACGGATTCGGTCACCTCGACGCCGGACTGTTCTTCATCGCGTACTGCCGCGACCCGCAGAAGCAGTTCGTACCGATGCAGCAGAACCTCGCCCGCAACGACGCGCTCAACGAGTACATCAAGCACGTCGGCTCCGCGGTGTTCGCCGTGCCGCCGGGCGTCGGCGACGGCGGCTACTGGGGGTCGACACTGTTCGAGGCGTGACCCGGCGCGAGGCTGATAGAGTGCCGGCCATGGATATCGAGGTCGACAGAATCTAGCCACCGGACTGCCGGTGGCTTTGCCGATCCGGCGCGGACCGCGCCTCGGCGAACGACCCCTACCCTTTTCGGGCTCCACCCCGCATGTCCGCCTCGCGCCGATCACGTCTCCCGCGTGCACAGCGATGTCGACCTTCCCGGCGAACGCATGCCTTCCGGCACGCAGCCACGTTCCGGGTTCCCGGCGCCTTCGCACGCCTGCTCGACGACTTCTCGTGATCGGTCCGTCCTTCAGCACCGCTGATCAGCAACCTTTCACGAAAGGGACGGCAACGCATGAGTGCCTCCGCAATCACTTTGAGAGACATCACCTTCGAATGGCCTGACGGTACGGTCGCCCTCGACCGCGTGAGCGGCACCTTCACCGCGGGTCGCACCGGACTCGTCGGCCGGAACGGAGCAGGCAAGTCCACGCTGCTGCGACTGATCGCCGGACTGCTGCGGCCCACGTCGGGTCGGATCGACCGTGTGGGTGAGGTCGGATACCTACCGCAGACGCTGACTCTGCGGAAGGACTCGACGGTCGCCGAACTCCTCGGCATCGACGGGATCATCGGAGCACTCCGGGCGATCGAGTCCGGCGATGTCGCGGCACACCACTTCGACACGGTCGGCGACGACTGGGACATCGAGGCGCGCGCCGACGAAGCACTGCACGACATAGGCTTCACCGCCGCAGACCTCGGCCGCCGCGTCGACACCGTCTCCGGAGGCGAGGCGATGCTCATCGGCATCACCGGCCTGCGGGTCCGCCGCACCCCGATCACCCTGCTCGACGAACCCACGAACAACCTCGACCGCCGCACCCGCGCGCGTCTCGCGGAGATGGTCGACGACTGGACCGGCACTCTCGTCGTCGTCAGTCACGACCTGGAACTGCTCGAACACATGGATCACACCGCCGAGTTGCACGCCGGGCGTCTGGATGTCTTCGGCGGTCCGTACAGCGCGTGGAAGGCATACCTCGAGCAGGAACAGGCCGCGGCGGTCCAGGCCGCCCGCTCGGCCCAGCAGGCACTGAAGGTCGAGAAGCGCCAGAGGATCGAAGCCGAGACCAAGTTGGCACGCCGCGAACGCACGGCGAAGAAGACCCAGAAGGACGGCGGGATCCCCAAGATCCTGGCAGGGAATCGAGCCAGCAAGGCTCAGGCGTCCGCGGGGTCGATGCGCTCGACGCTCGAGGCCAAGGTCGAGGCCGCGCAGGCCGCCGTCGATGCCGCGGACTCGCGCGTGCGAGAGGACGAACACCTCCACCTCGTGCTGCCCGATCCGGACGTGCCACGGAGCCGACGCCTCGTCGAGTTCCGCGACGGAGACCGCACCGTCGTCGTCCAGGGCCCGGAACGCGTCGCGCTCGTCGGCCCCAACGGGGCCGGCAAGTCCACCCTGCTCGAGCATCTCGTCCACGGCACCGTCGGCGACGAGGATCGGGTGCGCGGCGTGCTACTCACCGAACGAGTCGGCTACCTCCCGCAGCGACTGGACAACCTCGACGAGGCCAGGAGCGCGCTCGAGAACGTGCAGGAGGTCGCGCCCGGCACGCCCGCCGGCACGATCCGCAACCAACTCGCCCGACTGCTGATCCGTGGCAGTGCTGCCGACCGGCCCGTCGCGACGCTCTCCGGCGGAGAACGCTTCCGCGTCTCACTCGCCAAGCTGCTCCTGGCGGACCCGCCCGCACAACTGCTGATCCTCGACGAGCCGACGAACAACCTCGACATCACCAGCGTCGAGCAACTCGCCGAGGCGCTCGACGCCTACGGTGGCGCGATGCTGATCGTCAGCCACGACTACGAGTTCCTGCGCAAGGTCGGGATCGATGTCACCGTCGAACTCGACGAGGACGGACGGATCTGCACCGATTCGCAACTGGCGCAATAGCTGACGCCCGGCGGACCTACCGCATCCAGTGGGTCCGCCAGGCGTCCGCGTCGAGTCCGCCCCACGGGACCCCGTCGGCGTGCGCGGCGGACTCGGCGGCCCGGATCCGTTCGACGAAACGCAGTGTCGCCTTGCGCAGTTCGTCCTCGGCGCTGCCGGGGCCACCCAGCCGCACCACCCGCAGCTCGTCCGGCACCAACTCGTCCGGCAGCCCGGCCTTGCGGGCCCGCGAAATCACCTTCTCGGCGAGCGCGAGCGCGGGTTGCAGGAGTGCGATGCCGTCGATGCAGGATTCGCGCGCCTTCTCCGCGGCCTTGCGCACCTCCCATGCCCGCTCCTGCTCGGCGATGTCCACCGGGCCGACGACGTCCTCGGCCAGGTGCGGGCTGCGGTGCGCGAGTTTGGCGACCAGCGTCGCGGCCACGTCGTCGACCGTGAACTCCCCCGCGGCCTCGGCGATCCGCGAGTGGAACAGCACCTGCAGCAACAGGTCTCCGAGTTCCTCACGGATACCGTCGGGGTCGCCGACCTGCACCGCGTCGAGCAATTCGTAGGTTTCCTCGAGCAGGTACGGCCGCAGCGAGTCGTGGGTCTGCGTCACCTCCCAGCCGCCGTAACCCCACAGCTTGTCCATCACCTCGACGGCCTCGATGAGCGCGTCACCGGCGCGCCACCCGTCGCGGCGCTCCCCACTGGCACTCATCCGGGTCAGACCCCCGCCTGCGCGCCGGTCCGCGTGCTCACGTCGACCGACCCCGCCGCCTTGCCGTCCATCGCGAGCAGGAAGTCCGCGATGTACTGCAGCAGTTCGACGTCGCGCACCCGTTCGGCACCCACACCGCCGGATCCGGTGCGCGGCAACGGCATCTGGACCATTCCGGTGGTGGCACGGTACTGCGCGCTGGGATAGATCCGCTTGAGCCGCAACTGCTTCGAATCCGGGAGCTGCATCGGCGACACCTTGAGCTGGGTGCCGGTGACGGCGACCTCCTCGATCCCGTACTCGCGGCACAGCAGGCGCAGCTTCGCGACCGACACCAGTCGGCCCACCTCCTCGGGCAGCGGGCCGTACCGGTCGACGAGTTCCTCGACGACCCCGGCGATGGCGTCGGTGTCGACGGCGGCCGCCAGCTTGCGGTAGCCCTCGAGACGGAGGCGGTCGCTCGTGACGTAGTCGGGCGGGATGTGCGCGTCGACCGGCAGGTCGATCCGCACCTCCTTCGTCTCCGGTTCGGTCGTGACCGGTCGGCCGTCCGCGATCGCGCGGTACGCCTCGACGGCCTCGCCGACCAGTCGCACGTACAGGTCGAAGCCGACACCCGCGACGTGACCGGACTGCTCGGCGCCGAGAACGTTGCCGGCGCCGCGGATCTCGAGGTCCTTCATCGCGACGGCCATACCGGCGCCGAGATCCGAGTTCTGCGAGATGGTCGCGAGCCGGTCGTACGCGGTCTCGGTGAGCGGCTTCTCCGACGGGTACAGGAAGTACGCGTAGCCGCGTTCGCGGCTGCGGCCGACCCGACCGCGCAACTGGTGCAGCTGCGACAGGCCGAGCGAGTCGGCCCGCTCGACGATGAGCGTGTTGGCGTTGGAGATGTCGAGGCCGGTCTCGATGATCGTCGTGCAGACGAGGACGTCGAACTCGCGCTGCCAGAAGCCCTGCACGGTCTTCTCGAGCGTCTCCTCGTTCATCTGCCCGTGCGCGACGACGACCCGCGCCTCCGGAACGAGGTCACGAATCCTCTTGGCGGCCTTGTCGATCGAGCTGACTCGGTTGTGGACGTAGAACACCTGTCCGTCGCGCAGGAGCTCGCGGCGGATCGCGGCGGCCACCTGCTTGTCCGCGTACCCGCCCACGTACGTGAGGATCGGGTGCCGCTCCTCCGGCGGGGTCAGGATCGTCGACATCTCCCGGATACCGGCCATGCTCATCTCGAGCGTGCGCGGGATCGGCGTCGCCGACATCGTCAGCACGTCGACGTGCGTGCGCAGTGCCTTGATGTGTTCCTTGTGCTCGACGCCGAAGCGCTGCTCCTCGTCGACGACCACCAGACCGAGGTCCTTCCAGCGGACACCGGTCTGCAGCAGGCGGTGGGTGCCGACGACGACGTCGATCTCCCCCTCCGCCAGTTGCGCGATGATCTCCTTGGACTCGGCGGCGTCGGTGAAGCGGGACAGCCCGCGCACCTTCACCGGGAACGACGCCATCCGCTCGGAGAACGTCTGCAGGTGCTGCTGCGCGAGCAGCGTCGTCGGGACCAGCACCGCGACCTGCTTGCCGTCCTGGACGGCCTTGAACGCGGCGCGGACCGCGACCTCGGTCTTGCCGTAGCCGACGTCACCGATCACGACGCGGTCCATCGGGACCGGCTTCTCCATGTCGGCCTTCACCTCGTCGATGACGGTCAACTGGTCGTGGGTCTCGGTGAACGCGAAGGCGTCCTCCATCTCCTTCTGCCACGGGGTGTCGGGGCCGAACGCGTGACCGGGCGCGGCCTGGCGCGCGGCGTACAGCTGCACGAGCTCGCCCGCGATCTCCCGAACCGCCTTGCGCGCCTTGCGTTTGGTGTTCTGCCAGTCGGAGCCGCCCAGCTTGGACAGGGCGGGCATCTCACCGCCCACGTAGCGCGAGAGCTGGTCGAGCGACTCCATCGGCACGAACAGCCGGTCGCCCGGGTGCCCGCGCTTGCTGGCCGCGTACTCGATGACCAGGTACTCGCGGCGCGCGCCGCCGATGGTGCGCTCGACCATCTCCACGAACCGGCCGATGCCGTGCTGGTCGTGGACCACCATGTCCCCGGCGGTCAGCGCCAGCGGGTCGACCTGGTTGCGCCGCTTGGCCGGCATCTTCTTGCCGTCGCCCGCCGCGGCGACCCGATTGCCGGTCAGGTCGGACTCGGTGACGATCACCAGGCCGGGCACCCCGGCGGCCTCGTCGCCCGGCAGCACCAGGCCCTCGTGCAGCGAGCCGCACAGCACGCCCACCAGTCCGCGGGCCGGTTCGGCGCCCGGGGCGAGTTCGCCGGCGGGGACGTCGGCGTCGCGCAACCGCTCGAGGACACGGTGTGCGGTGCCCGAACCCGCGACGACGACCACCGCCCGCCCGCCGGTCGTCACGTGCGCGCGCAGGTTCACGAACAACATCGACAGCAGTTCGTCGGAGCCGCGCACCTCGGGCGCCGACTGCACCGGCAGCACCGTCTCGTCGTCGCGGCCGGACGCCAGCGGGCTGATCGTCCACCACGGGCGCCCCTGTGCCTCGGCGGTCTCCCGGACCTGCCGCAGCGACCGGTACGCCGAGGCGCCCAGGTCGATGCCGCCACCGAGGACCGAGGTGTCGATCGGGGCCGCGCCGCCGATCGACGCTGCGGTCCACGACGCCTCCAGGAACTCCTGCCCGGTCCGCACCAGATCCGTTGCGCGAGTGCGAATCTTCTCGGGGTCGCACAGCAGGACGTGGGTGTCGCGCGGCAGCGCGTCGGTGAGGAGTTGCAGCTCGCCCGGCTGCAGCAGCGGCAGCAGCGCCTCCATGCCCTCGACCGGGATGCCGGCCGAGAGCTTGTCGAGCATCTCGACCAGCGCGGCGTCGGCCGGGTTGTCGGCCGCGAGCTGCGCGGCCCGGTCGCGCACCGCCTCGGTGAGCAGCAGTTCCCGGCACGGGGGCGCGATGACGGAGGCGAGCTCGAGCTCGGGCAGCGAACGCTGGTCGGCGACCGAGAACGCGCGCAGCTCGGTGACCTCGTCACCCCAGAACTCGACACGCACGGGATGGTCGGCGGTGGGCGGGAAGAGGTCGAGGATGCCACCGCGGACCGCGAACTCTCCGCGCTTGCCGACCATGTCGACGCGGGTGTACGCGAGCTCGACGAGGCGGGCGATCAGCGAGTCGAAGTCGTGCTCGGTGCCGACCCGCAGGATGATCGGCTCGATCTCCCCCAGCCCGGGGGCCATCGGCTGCACCAGCGAGCGCACGGTGGTCACGATCACCCGCAGCGGCGGACCGTACTCGGGGTCGTCGGGCCGGGCCAGGCGGCGCAGCACCTGCAGCCGACGTCCGACGGTGTCCGCGCTCGGCGAGAGCCGCTCGTGCGGGAGGGTCTCCCACGACGGGAACTGCGCGACGGCGTCACCGATGATCTCGCGCAGCTCGACGGTGAGGTCGTCGGCCTCGCGGCCGGTGGCGGTGACCAGCAGCAGCTGCGCCTTCTCGGACACGGCCGTCGCGACGAACGGGCGCACCGGGTTGGGGGCGACGATGTCGAGCGCCGCGCGACCCACACTGTCGACCACTTGCCCGATCGCGGAGTCCGTGAGGACGGTCCGCGCGAGCCCGGCGAGCGGTGTCGGCCCGCCGACAGGCGCCACGGACGGAGCTGAAGAGGACACGGAAGACAACGACGGCGCTCCTGATGTCGTGAAATGCAGACTGTTCGATTCTAGGCGCGCGGACCGACACGAGGCCCGGCGCCCGCTCCGGGCCGAACCGGGCGGATCACTCCCCCAGCTGCGGATCCGCTTCGAGGTTCGTGAGCCCGTTCCAGCACAGGTTCACCAGGTGCGCGGCGACGACCTCCTTCGACGGCGTCCGCTCGTCGAGCCACCACGTCGCGGTGGTGGCGACCATCCCGACCAGCGCCTGGGCGTACAGCGGCGCGAGTTCCGGGTCGAAGCCGCGGCGCGCGAAGTCGCCGGCCAGGATGTGCCCGACCTGGCGGACCGCCTCGTTGAGCAGGCTCGAGTAGGTGCCCTCGGCGGCCGCGACCGGCGAGTCCCGCACGAGGATCCGGAAGCCGTCGGTGCGCTCCTCGACGTAGGTCAGCAGCGCCAGCGCCACCCGCTCGACGCGGACGCGGGAGCGGTTCTGCGTCAGCGACGACGTGATCATCTCGAGCAGCTTCGACATCTCACGGTCCACGACGACCGCGTACAGCCCTTCCTTGCCGCCGAAGTGTTCGTAGACCACGGGCTTGGAGACCTGGGCGCGCGCCGCGATCTCCTCGATCGAGGCGGCCTCGTAGCCGCGCTCGGCGAACAGTGTCCGACCGATCTCGATCAACTGTTCCCGTCGCTGCGTCCCGGTCATCCGAGTCCGGGGAGTACGTTCGGGATTCGAGGACTCCCGTGCTGGTCGCGACACTCGAGGTACCGTCCTTTCCGACACGCCGCAGGCGAATTTCTCGAGCAGTTCGACGCGCGGCGCGTCGGCATGCGAGGATCGTTCCCGCGCTGCGAGCACCAGCTCGCCCGCGCGGTAATCCGCCGTAGTGTAATGGCAGCACCTCTGATTTTGGTTCAGATAGTTCAGGTTCGAGTCCTGGCGGCGGAGCCCATCGACACGACCACGACCCGACTGTGATTCCGGCCACCGTAAGCCGACCAGTCGGTCCGATCTCGCTAATTTCCCGCTACCTCGCCTCTGCGATCGGCCGTCCCGACGCGCGCGGTTCCACCGACGAGTGCGCTCGCGCACCGCTACGCTCGGGCACGTTGCCATCTCGTGAACGGCTCGCGATATTCTTTTCCGGAACGTGTGCGACGAGTCCGGCCGCTGGAGCGGCTAAGCGTAGATCGACTTCGAGGGAGCTTCATGCCACCGCAGACCGCCGTCATCGTCCTCGCTGCCGGTGCCGGGACGCGAATGCGGTCGAAGACCCCCAAGGTGCTGCACACCCTGGCCGGTCGATCGATGCTCGCCCACTCTCTCCATGCCGCCGCCGCCGTCGATCCCACCGAACTCGTGACCGTGATCGGACACGACCGCGAAGCGGTCTCCGCCGCCGTCGACGAGGTCGCCAAGGACCTCGGGCGCGCCGTCGCCACCGCCGTCCAGGACGAGCAGAACGGCACCGGTCATGCCGTCGGCTGCGGACTGACCGCCCTGCCCGACGACTTCGCCGGCACCGTGCTGGTGACCGCCGCCGACGTCCCACTGCTCGACGCCGACACGCTCCGCGCGCTCGTCGACACGCACACCGCAGAGCCCGCCGCCGCGGTGACCGTGCTCACCTCGACGGCACCGGATCCCACCGGGTACGGACGGATCCTGCGGACCACGGACGGCGAGGTCGCCGCGATCGTCGAGCAGGCCGACGCCACCGAGGCCCAGCGCGCGATCACCGAGGTCAACTCCGGGGTCTACGCCTTCGACGCCGCCACGCTCCGCAGCGCGCTCGCATCCCTGAGCGCGGACAACGCGCAGGGCGAGCTGTATCTCACCGACGTCATCGCCATCGCCCGGCAGGCCGGGAAAACCGTTCGGGGCCAGAACATCGCGGACAACCACTTGGTGGCCGGCGCGAACGACCGCGTCCAGCTCGCCACTCTCGCAAGGGAACTGAACCGGCGGATCCTCGAGCGCCACATGCGCGCCGGTGTCACCGTCGAGGACCCGTCGAGCACCTGGGTCGACGTCGGCGTGACGATGGGCCGCGACGTGACCCTGCGTCCGGGCGTGCAACTCCGCGGCGCCACGAGCGTCGCCGAGGACGCCGTGATCGGCCCCGACACCACGCTCACCGACGTCACGGTCGGCGAGGGCGCGTCGGTGATCCGGAGCCACGGCCACGACGCGGTGATCGGCCCCGACGCGACCGTCGGCCCGTACACGTACCTGCGACCCGGCACCGTCCTGGGCGCGTCCGGCAAGCTCGGCGCCTTCGTCGAGACCAAGAACGCCGACATCGGTGCACACTCGAAGGTGCCGCACCTCACGTACGTGGGCGACGCGACCGTCGGCGAGCACAGCAACATCGGAGCATCCAGCGTTTTCGTCAACTACGACGGCGTGAACAAGAGTCGCACCGTCGTCGGTTCGCATGTACGCACCGGATCCGACACCATGTTCGTCGCCCCGGTCCATGTCGGGGACGGCGCCTACACGGGCGCGGGCACGGTCCTGCGCAACGATGTTCCGCCGGGGGCGCTCGCCGTCTCGGGTGGAAAGCAACGCAATATCGAGGGTTGGGTCCAGCGCAACAGGCCCGGCACTCCCGCTGCGGAGGCGGCGGCACTAGCACTCCAGCAAGAATCCGATCGGCAAGAACCAAAGGATGGCGAAGATCAGTGAGCGCGATATCCAGCGACGTGCAGAAGAACTTGATGCTCTTCTCGGGCCGCGCACACCCCGAACTGGCGGAGCAGGTGGCCAAGGAACTGGACATCAAGGTCACGCCGCAGACCGCTCGTGACTTCGCCAACGGCGAGATCTTCGTCCGGTTCGAGGAGTCGGTGCGAGGCTCGGACGCCTTCGTCCTGCAGAGCTTCCCCGCGCCGCTCAACCAGTGGCTCGTCGAGCAGCTGATCATGATCGACGCCCTCAAGCGTGGTTCGGCCAAGCGGATCACCGCGATCCTGCCGTTCTACCCGTACGCGCGTCAGGACAAGAAGCACCGCGGCCGCGAGCCCATCTCCGCTCGCCTCATCGCCGACCTGCTCAAGACCGCCGGCGCCGACCGCATCATCACGGTCGACCTGCACACCGACCAGATCCAGGGCTTCTTCGACGGACCGGTCGACCACATGCACGCCCTCGGCCAGCTGGCCGACTACGTGCGCGACAACTACGGCACCGAGAACATCTGCGTCGTCTCCCCCGACGCCGGTCGCGTGAAGGTCGCCGAGAAGTGGGCCGACGCCCTCGACGGCGCACCGCTCGCGTTCGTCCACAAGACCCGTGACCCGCTGGTCCCGAACCAGGTGAAGTCGAACCGCGTCGTCGGTGACGTCAGCGGCCGCACCTGCGTGCTGATCGACGACATGATCGACACCGGTGGCACCATCGCCGGCGCCGTCGAGGTCCTCAAGAACGCCGGCGCGGGCGACGTCATCATCGCGACCACGCACGGCGTGTTCTCCGATCCGGCGGCCGAGCGCCTCGCGAATTGCGGCGCCAAGGAGGTCATCGCCACCAACACGCTGCCGATCCCGGAGGAGAAGAGGTTCCCGACGCTGACGGTGCTGTCCATCGCACCGCTGCTGGCGCGGACCATCCAGGAGGTCTTCGAGAACGGCTCGGTGACGTCCCTCTTCAACGGCATCGCCTAGATCCGTTCCTCGCCCGTGCCCGGTTCGCCCCTGGCGTGCCGGGCACGGGCGTAGTGTCTCCGGTGTGTTCTCCGGTTTCCCGACCACCGCACTGGATTTCTACGAGGACCTCGAGGCCGACAACAGCAAGGCCTTCTGGACCTCCCACAAGTCGATCTACGACACCGACGTGCGGGTGCCCATGGTCGACCTGCTCGCCGAACTCGAACCGGAGTTCGGTTCCGGCAAGGTGTTCCGCCCCTATCGCGACGTCCGGTTCTCGAAGGACAAGTCGCCCTACAAGACCCACCAGGGCGGGTTCGTCGAGGCCTGCCCGGGTGTCGGTTTCTACGTCCAGATCGACGCATCCGGGTTGTTCGTGGCCGGCGGCTACTACTCCCACACCCCCGAGCAACTTGCGCGTTACCGCGAGGCCGTCGACGACGAGCGCCGCGGCCGCGCCCTGCAGCGGGTCGTGCGCAAACTCGGATCGTCGGACTACGACATCGGTGGCGACCGTCTCGCCACCCGCCCCCGCGGTGTGGCACCGGATCATCCACGCCTCGAACTGCTGCGGCACCGGACGCTGACGGCCGGGTCGCATCTGGGTTGTCCCGACTGGCTCGGCACCGGCGAGGCGGCCGACCACGTGCGGGTCGCCTGGCGTGCGATGAGCCCCCTCGTCGACTGGTTCACGAGCGCGTTCGGCGCGAAGGGGTGAACTCGGCGGGGAGCGGAGAACGCGTGTGGCACAAGACTTTGCCGCTACCGGCCGGTACCGGGCATGAGTTTGGTCACGGACGGCGGAAAAATTGGACCTCGGTGTAGCCGGGCTCGAAGCGGTGCCTTATTGTGGCTCGTCGTGATCGACGCGCAGACCCTGGAAAGCCCTTCCGCAGGCCCTGAATTCTCGAACAGCCAAACGGTTCGCCGATGGACTCCCGGGTCTTGTGTGTGGTGCGGAAGCGACGATTCGATCGAGGAGTTCCGCAACGAGCCGCGCTGTGGAACGTGCCGCGAGCACGAGGGCGTGATCGACGAGGCTCGCAAGTTCATGGGCATGTACGGCCTGCGCCCGATCGGCGGCACCCTGCAGTCGGACGACGAGGAAGAGCGCGAGTGGCGAGTGGCCGCCCGTGACGCCCGCGCGGCCCTGAACGGGATCCGTCTGGCCGAGCCGCCGGACCCGGCCCTGGTTCGCAAGGCGATGCGTCCCAAGGCCGCTCGCATCGTCAGCGCCTTCGACGCCGAGTCCGCGCCCGCGCGCAAGGCGCCCGCCGCCCGTCCCCGTACGGCGCCGTCCGCTCCCGCCCCCACGCCGACCGCGGCCGTCGCACCGGCGAAGAAGCTCGACGTCGCCGCGCTCGAGGAGCGCGTGACGGGTCTGCTGGACCAGCTCACCAAGGTCGACACGCAGATCGAGCTCGCCGAGGCCGGACAGGGCCTGGCCGCGCGGGCCCGCCTCAACGACCTCAACGGCCAGAAGGCGACCATCCTCCGCACGCTCGCGGCGCTGGAGAAGGCCCGCCGCAGCGCGGGCGCATAGGGACGCACCGCCCGACATGCTGGTCCGCGACGCCACCCCGAACGATCTGCCCGGCATCCTCGAGATCCACAACGAGGCGATCGCCAACTCGACGGCGATCTGGGACGAGACGCTCGCCGACCTCGACGAACGGCGGTCGTGGTTCGACGACCGCCGCCGCCTCGGCTTCCCGATCCTGGTCGCGGACATCGACGGCCGGGTCGCCGGGTACGCGTCGTACGGGGTGTGGCGGCCCAAGAGCGGCTACCGCCACACCGTCGAGAACTCGGTGTACGTGCACGTCGACTTCCACCGGCGCGGCATCGCGACGGCCCTGATGACCGAACTGATCGCCCGGGCCCGCGCCGGCGGGATCCACGTGATCGTCGCCAGCGTCGAGTCGGCCAACGCCACGTCGATCGCGCTGCACGAGCGGTTCGGTTTCCGCGTGGTCGCCCAGATGCCCGAGGTGGGGCGGAAGTTCGGCCGCTGGCTGGACATGACCTACCTGCAGCTGACGCTGCCCGATCCGTACGCGGACGCCTAGTCAGCCACGCCGGGCACAGACCAGCGCGAAACGGTCGTCGGGGTCGGTCCAGGTCTGGACCTCGTCGAATCCGGCGGCCGCGAGTTCTCGCCGAATGCCGTCCTCCCGAAACTTGGCGGAGATCTCGGTCCGCATCTGTTCCCCCGAGTCGAACGGCACGGTCAGTCCGAGATCCGGTATGTGCACGGTCATCTCGGACATGGCCTCGAGCCGCATCTCGATCCACTCGTTGATGGGATCCCACACCGCGACGTGCCGGAACCGGTCCAGGTCGAAGTCCGCGCCCAACTGTTTGTTCAGCACGGAGAGCACGTTCAGGTCGAACTGCGCGGTGACCCCGGCCGCGTCGTCGTACGCCGGCACCAGCACCGCAGGGTCGGTCACCAACGCGACGCCGAGCAGCAGGTGCTCCCCCGGGTCCAGGACGTCCGCGATGCCGGCGAGGAACTCGCGGCGCTCGTCGGGCACCAGGTTGCCGAGCGTGCCGCCCAGGAACGCGATCATCCGCCGGCCCCCGCCGGGCAGGTGATGCAGCGACTCGGTGAAGTCCCCGACCACCCCGTGCACGCCGATCTCGGGGAACTCCTTCGCGATGCGCCGGGTGGCGTCCCGCAGCGCACTCTCCGAGACGTCCTGCGGGACGTACCGTTCCAGCGACCCCCGCGCCCCCAGTTCCTCGAGCAGCAGCCGCGTCTTCTCCGACGACCCCGACCCGAGTTCGACGAGGATCTCCGGCACCGCGACGTCGGCGATCTCCCGCGCGTGGGCCTCGAGCAGCGCCCGTTCGGTGCGCGTCGGGTAGTACTCCGGCAGCCGCGTGATCCGCTCGAACAGTTCGCTGCCGCGCGCGTCGTAGAACCATTTGGGCGGCAGCCACTTGGGCGACGACGTCAGCCCGCGTGCGGCGTCCGTCCGCAGCGCCGCGGTCAGCTGCTCGGGTGCGATGTGGACCTCGAGGGTCGGTGCACTCATTCCTCTCCCATCTGAAATGTTCGGCTCGGATGACGCTCACAGCGGGGTGTTGATCAGGTGACCGGGTCGTGCGGTGACGATGTGCCCGTCGGGTATCTCCTTCCACTCGTGGTTCCGGTCGAACGGTTCGGAGCTCAGGACCGCACGGTCGTCGTCGACGAGCGCCGACAACGAGTGGTCCCACGTCGTGGCCCACAGCTGCCGTCCGTCACCGAGCAGCATGTTCAGCCTCGACTCGGGCGCGGCCTCGGCCACGAGCTGCGTGACCTGTATCAACGCGACCTCCGGACTGTTCTCCCGCAGCGCGTCCCGCACCAGCAGCCACAGCAGCGCCGAATCGGTGGGTGCCTCCAGGCCCAGCAGGTCGACGGTCGGCAGTCCCCGCGCCGGCTCCACCATCGATTCGGGCCAGCCGACGATCCGCCCGTTGTGGCTGAACGCCCAGTGCCCCGAGACGAACGGCGCGCACGCGCTGCGTTCGACCGGCATCCCGACCGTCGCCGAACGGATCGCCGCGAGCACCGCGTGCGAGCGGACCCGCGAGAGCATCTCGGGCAGTGCGGGATCCGACCAGATCGGCATCGCGCTGCGGTACCGCGACAGCGTCGACCCCCACCATGCGGCGCCGAACCCGTCGGCGTTGATGGTGCCGCCGCCGCGCATGTCCCGTGGGTCCCACGACTGCCGCAGCAGCGAGAACTCCCCCGCCGTGATCACCTCGCGGACCGAGCGCGTCGGACCGACGTAGCCCAGATGGCGACACATCAGACGTCCCTCGCGCAGCGGAAGCCCGCGAAGATCTGGCGTCGGATCGGATGGTCCCAGTTCCGGAACGTGCCCCGGCACACCACCGGGTCGGTCCCGAACGAACCGCCGCGCAGGACACGGTAGTCGCCGCCGAAGAACACCTCGGAGTACTCCCGGTAGGGGAACGCCTCGAAGCCCGGGTACCCGGTGAACGGCGACGACGTCCACTCCCACACGTCGCCGATCAGTTGGTACACACCCGCCGGGGACGCACCCTTGGGATAGGACCCGACCGGGGCGGGACCGAGATGGCGCTGCCCGACATTGGCCCGCCGGCGGTCGGGATCGTCGTCACCCCAGGGGAACCGCCGCGAGCGTCCGCTGGCCGGATGCCAGCGCGCCGCCTTCTCCCACTCGGCCTCCGTGGGCAACCGCTTGCCGGCCCACCGCGCGTACGCCTGCGCCTCGAACCAGCAGACGTGCACCACCGGTTCGGCCGGCGGCACCGGTTCGAGCACCCCGAACCGCTGCCGCCACCAATGCCCGCCGCCGTCGCCGATCCAGAACTGCGGCGCCTCGAGCCCGGCCTCGACCCGATGCCGCCATCCGCGGGTGCTCCACAGTTCCCGCCGCCGGTAACCGCCGTCCTCGATGAACGCCGTGTAGTCGGCGTTGCTCACCGGGACGGTGTCGATCGCGAACTCGTCGACGAACACCCGGTGCGCGGGCCGCTCGTTGTCGAGCGCCCAGTGGTCCTCGGACGTTCCCATCGTGAATTCGCCTGCCGGGATGACGACTTCGGGTTCGAGCACCGGAGCGATGGGGACGGCGACGGGCGGCGCGGTCAGCACCGCCACCCCGGCACGCAACTGGTGTGTCGCGAGCATCGTCTCGTCGTGCTGCTGTTCGTGCTGCGCGATCATGGCGAACGCGAACCCGTTCTCCTCGAGCCGACTGCCACGAAACCTGCTCGCGTCCAGAACGTCCCAGACCTTCTCCCGGACCTCGCCGACGTAGCGCCGGGCCTCCCCGGGCCCCAGCAGCGGGAGCGTCGGGCGCGCCGCGCGCGCGTGCTTGAACGCGTCGTACAGCTCGTCGATGTCGCTGCGCACCGCGTCACGGCCGCCGACGTCCCGGACCAGCCACAGCTCCTCCTGGTTCCCGATGTGGGCGAGATCCCACACCAGCGGGCTCATCAGGGGCGAGTGCTGTGCCACGAGATCGGGCTCGTCGACGCAGTCGGTGAGCGCGACCGTGCGCTGCCGGGCCCTCGACAACGCCGACTCGAGCTGCTCGCGCAGGCCGTTCACCTGGGCTCCTCGTCCGGCCGCTCGCCGCGATGGCACCGTCGGGCGGCGGCCGCCAGTTCCGATGCGAGAACGCGGTCCGGCGCGTGGTCGGCCGCCAACTCGAGCAACGCGACCGCGCCGCTGCGCAGATCGCCGTCCGCCAGCCCGTCACGCGCCGCATCCCGCCACCGGCCGCGGGTCGGCAACGCGACGTCGAGGGCCTCCGGCGCGATCAGCAGCGCCTCGAGCGCCGCCACCGGCAGGCGCCACCGGTCACCCGGCTGGGTGTCGAAGTACCGCACCTCGAGGTGGCCGACCGCCCGGACCGGGGGAAACACCGTCGTCAGGTGGTAGTCGAGGTCGGCGCGCGTTGGCCGCCGACCGAGTTCGTCGTCGAGCGCGCCGTCGATCCAGTCCGCGAACGTCGCACCGGGCGGGGCCGCCCAGCACGGTCCGTCGCGCCTCACGCACAGCAGCGGGACGTCGAGCACCCACCGCGCGTAGTCGCCGATCGGGTCCACCGAGAACTCCCCGGACTCCGCGGGCCCGCTCGTGCGCGACCCGTCGAGCTCGAGCCAGGTCCGCATCCGCTGCGACGCCCAGTCGCCCGAGGGGATGCCACGCAGCCGCGGCGAGCACGCGAACGCCGCGATCAGCGCGGGCCCGACGGTGTGCAGCAGGTTCCACCGGCGGGCGACGTCCGCGGTGTCGGCCCCGACGTCGACGCTGACCTGCACGGCCGCGGTGTTGCACATCATGAGCTTGCCGAACGGGCCGATGTCCTCGAACCGCTCCTCCATCGCCCGGTAGCGCGGCAGTTGGAGCAGGCGCTGCGCGGGCCGCCGGGAATCGGCGGCGTGCGCGTGTGTAGTGATGGAGCGGGTCGCGAGCAGCGCGCGCAGGGTCCGTTCGTCGGAGGCGAGGGCGTCGCAGATCGCGACGGCACTGTCGCGGGGCGCGCTGGAGAGTTCTATCTGACCACCGGGTTCGATGGTGACGAGGCTGCCGGACGGCAGCGGGTGCGCGGGAGAATCGGGGACGATCGACCGCGGGGCGTGAGGCCCGAGAGCTGCGGCGATGGATGCGAGGTCGGGGCGGGTGGACGAGGGACTTCGGTGTTCGGTGAGCCATTCGAGTTCGGCACCGATCAGCCTCGGAGGCCCCAGCTTGAAGCACACTCCGCCGACGTAGGACTCTGCCGCGGGGCGCGTGCTGAGACCGGTGGACTCGACTGCGACAACCATGCCATCCTCCCCTCGGGAGCGGTCGAGCGTCCTCCTCGAGGGTAGAGCCCGCTCCCCGTCGTGGCTACCGATCGGGAGGATTTGGCGATGCTCGACATGGAACGGCTTCGACGCGATACCCCGGGATGTCTGGAAAGGGTGTTTCTCGACAGCGCGGGCTCGTCACTGCCACCGCAGCCGGTGCTGGCGACCGTGATCGGGCACCTGCGCCGCGAGGCCGAGGTCGGCGGCTACGTCGCGGCCGCCGAACGGGCCGACGACCTCGCCGCGGTGCGCGGGTCGCTGGCCGCGCTGATCGGCGCGGCGCCGCGCGACATCGCCCTCATGGACAGCGCCACGCGGGCCTGGAGCGAACTCGTGGCCGCGATCCGCTTCGCGCAGGGCGACCGGATCCTGATCTCCCAGGTGGAGTACGCCAGCAATGCGATCACCGCACTGCACCGTGCCCGCGCGACGGGTGCGACGGTGGAGGTCGTCCCGAGCGATCCCAGCGGTCGCATCGACGTCGAGGCCCTCGAACGGATGCTCGACGACCGCGTCCGATTGGTGTCGCTGGTCCACGTTCCGACGAACGGCGGGTTGATCAATCCGGTCCGGGAGGTGGTGGAGGCGGCGCATCGCCACGGCGCGCTGGTGCTGCTGGACGCGTGCCAGTCGGTGGGGCAGGTTCCCATCGACGTCGGCGCGCTCGGGGTGGACGCGCTGTCCGCCACCGGCCGGAAGTGGCTGCGCGGACCGAGAGGAACCGGGTTCCTCTATGTGCGTGGTGAACTCGCGGGATCCCTCGAGCCGACAGGGCTGGATCTGCACGGCGCCGAGTGGACCGGCCCGGACGCGTATCGACCGGCGCCGGACGCGCAACGATTCGAGTTGTGGGAATGCGACGTCGCCGCACGCCTCGGGCTCGGTGCGGCGGCCGACTACCTGCTCGGCATCGGAATCGAGTACGCCGCAACCGCCATCGCCGATCGTGCCGAGAGGATGCGCGGCGGCCTCGGTGATCTCCGCGGTGTGACCGTCCGCGACCTTGGCACCGATCGCTGCGGCATCGTCACCTTCACCGTCGAGGGCGTCGATCCGGGAAGCGTCCGGGAACAGCTGGCACGCAACGCGATAACGGTGACGGTGAGCGGGCGGTCGTCGACTCTGCTCGACATGAGCGCGCGCGGACTCGACGCGGTCGTGCGCGCCTCCGCGCACTACTTCGTGTCCGACAGCGACATCGACCGGTTCCTGGCGGCCGTCGCGCGGGTCGCCTGACCCCTTCACCGAACGGACTGGTCGGTCGGGTCACATTCGAAGATGGGTTCCCGCTGGGCGGGATCTCCATGACGTCAAACCTTCCTCCGGTGTAAATGATCTGTGTCACACATTTATTCGCGTGAGAGGACCACCACATGGCTGACGCCACACCGATCCGTCCCATCCCGGCAGAGCAGGTCACCGAATGGGCCTACGAGGCCGACGTCGTCGTCGCCGGGTTCGGTGTCGCCGGCGCCTCCGCCGCTGTGGGCGCCGCCCAGGCGGGCGCCGACGTCCTGGTGCTCGAGCGCACCGGGGGCTGGGGTGGCGCCGCGGCGATGGCCGGCGGCTTCATCTACATGGGCGGTGGCACCCCGCTGCAGAAGGCGTGCGGGTTCGAGGACACCGTCGACAACATGAAGGCCTTCATGAAGGCCGCTCTCGGCCCCGGCACCGACGAGGCGAAGATCGACGCCTACTGCGACGGCAGCGTCGACCACTACCACTGGTTGGTCGACGAGTGCGGCGTGCCGTTCAAGATGAGCTTCTGGGGCGAGCCGGGCTGGGAGCCGCCCGGAGACGACGGCCTGCAGTACTCGGGCGGTGAGAACGCCGCGCCGTTCAACGCCACCATTCCCCCGGCCCCGCGTGGTCACGTCCCGCAGATGTCGGACAAGCAGAGTGGCGGCGAAAAGGGTGGCGGCTACATGCTGATGAAGCCGCTCACCGACAAGGCGGCCGAGCTGGGCGTGCGCGCCGAGTACGACATGCGCGTGCAGGCCCTGATCGTCGATACCGATGGTCGCGTCGTCGGCATCCAGGCCAAGCAGTACGGCAAGGATGTCGCCGTTCGCGCCCGCAAGGGCGTCGTCCTGGCGACCGGCAGCTTCGCATACAACGACACCATGCTCGAGTCGTACGCACCGAAGTTGGTGGGCCGGCCGGCCGCATCGATCGAGGAGCACGACGGCCGGGCGATCCGCATGGCACAGGCACTCGGCGCCGACCTCGCGCACATGGACGCGGCTGAGGTTGCGTTCTTCTGCGATCCGCAGCTCTTCATCCGCGGCATCCTGGTCAACGGCCGCGGCCAGCGGTACATCAACGAGGACACCTACCCGGGCCGCGTCGGTCAGGCCACGCTGTACGAGAACGAGAACCAGTCGTACCTGATCATCGACGAAGCCGCGTACGAGGAGGGCCTAACCCGCCCGACCGCGACCGAACAGCTGCGGCACCAGCCCAAGTGGGTTGGCGAGACTGTCGAGGAACTCGAGGCGGAAATGGGCCTGCCCGCCGGCGCCCTCCAGTCCACGGTCGACGTCTACAACCGTCATGCCGAGAACGGCGAGGATCCGCTGTTCGGCAAGAAGCCTGAGTGGGTCAAGCCGATCGGCTCCCCCGTCGCCGCGATCGACCTGCGCGGTATGACGGGCGGCTTCACGCTCGGCGGCCTGCGCACCAACGTCGACTCCGAGGTGCTGCACGTCTCCGGCGAGCCGATCCCCGGCCTGTTCGCGGCCGGCCGCTGCACCTCCGGCGTCTGCGCCGGCGGCTACGCGTCCGGGACCTCGCTGGGCGACGGCAGCTTCTTCGGCCGTCGCGCCGGCATCAGCGCCGCCAAGGCCTGACGCCCCCCACCCGAACCGGATCGGCCCGGTCGACGCACTCTCGCGCCGACCGGGCCGATTCCCGTCCGGCCCCGCACGTCCGGTAGAGTATTTCGAGTTGTCTCGGCGAGGGCGATTCGCGAAGCACCTTCACACGCTGAATCACCGTGATCGACGCGGCTACGGCTCTGCACGGGCAGTTCTGCCCGCCAGCCGGTCCGTGTCCGTCCGCCTCTCGCCGCGACGAACGACCGCCAACGAAATCTCACGTGAGTTGTAGGAGCCGTTTCACATGTCTGACGAAAACCGCCTCGTAGCCTCGGTCCGTTCCGAGTTCGGCAAGGGCGCTGCCCGCCGCGCTCGTCGCGACGGCCAGGTTCCCGCCGTCGTGTACGGCCACGGCACCGACCCGCAGCACCTGAACCTCCCGGCTCGCGAGTTCGCCGCCATCCTGCGCGCGCACGGCACCAACGTCGTCATCAACCTGGAGATCGACGGCAAGGAGCAGCTGGCGCTGACCAAGTCGGTCGTCGTCCACCCGATCCGCCGCCACATCGAGCACGCCGACCTCCTCATCGTCCAGAAGGGCGAGAAGGTCGCGGTCGAGGTTCCGATCGTCGTCACCGGCACCGCCGCTCCCGGCGCGCTGGTCACCGAAGAGGTCACCACGATCAAGCTCGAGGTCGAGGCTCTGCACATCCCCGAGTCCGTCGAGATCTCGGTCGAGGGCGCCGAGGTCGGCACCCAGTTCCTGGCCGGCGCTGTCGCGCTGCCCAAGGGTGCGACCCTGGCCGACGACGCCGAGCTGCTGCTGGTGAACATCGTCGCCGCTCAGGCTGCCGAGCCGGCCGCCGGCGAGGAGACCGAGGCTGCCGAGGCCGAGGCCTGATCAGCATCTCGCTGAACATCCAGCGGCGCGTCGATCCCGTTCGGGTTCGACGCGCCGCTGTCGTATGAGCACCGTCGTTTCGAAAGGACTGTCGAGCAGTGAGTGACGAGACCGGCACCGCAGTGGTCGTCGGCCTGGGCAACCCGGGACCGCAGTACGAGAAGACCCGCCACAACGTCGGCTTCATGGTGGCCGACGTCCTCGCCGGGCGCGTGGGCGGAAAGTTCAGCGCCCACAAGCGCAGCGGCGCCGAGATCGTGCAGACCCGGCTCGTCGGCCGGCAGGTGATCCTCGCCAAGCCCCGCTCGTACATGAACCTCTCGGGCGGCGCGGTGTCCGGGCTGGCCCGCTTCTTCTCCGTCAAGCCGGAGAACATCGTCGTCATCCACGACGAGCTGGACCTCGACTTCGGCACCATCCGGCTCAAGCAGGGCGGCGGCGAGGGCGGCCACAACGGCCTGCGCTCGATCTCCCAGTCCCTCGGCACCAAGGACTACCTGCGCACCCGTGTCGGCATCGGGCGCCCCCCGGGCCGCCAAGACCCCGCCGACTACGTACTCAAGCCGTTCTCCAGCGTCGAACGCAAGGAACTCGACCTCGTCTGCGAGGAGTCCGCGGACGCCGTCGAACTGGTCCTGCAACTCGGACTCGAGGCGGCGCAGAACCGGCTGCACTGATCGCCTCCACGAGCGGCGGGCATCACACACCTCCTGCCGGCATCACACACCTTCTCGACGCAGAAATGGTGTGTGACAACGCCAGAAGGTGTGTGATTCGTCCGCCGGCAGCGGACGTGTCGGCGGGTGGTGATTGGATCACGCCACGTCGATCAATGGGAGGAATCGGAATGACGGCTCTCGCGGTGCTCTTCGCCCTGGACGGCAACGACGCCGAACGGCTGCTGGCCTGCCGGGACGACGACGAGTTGATGCAGCTCGTCGGGGAGGTCGAGGAGCGCTGGGAAGCGGACCACGTCTGCGAGCTCGACAAGTCCTGGGACGCGATGCACCGCTGCCTCACGGACGGCGACCTGGCCTTCGACAACGGCGAGTTCCCCCTGTCGCACGTCATCCTCGGCGGGGTGCCGCTGCACGAAGAGGACGACTATCTCGTCTGCTACGTCACCGCTGAGCAGGTTCCCGAGGTCGCAGCAGCCCTGGAACCCCTTGACGGGCAGTGGCTGCGCGATCGCTTCGCCACGCTCACGTTCGACGATTACGACGGCGCCGGCGATGCGGACGACATCGAGTACACCGTGGCCTTTCTGTCCGGGCTCAAGGACTTCTACCGCGCGGCAGCGCGGAACGGCCGGGCCGTGATCTTCACGGTGGATCAGTAGTCAGAGCAACCCGATCGAGCTCGACCGCCGCAGCTTGCCCGACGACGTCTTGGGGATCGAGCCGGGACCGAGCACGGCAACGGAGCGTGGCCGCACGCCGACCTCGGCGACGACGGCGTGCACCACCTCGTGTTCGATGCGCTTGACCTCGTCGGGGTCGTCGATTGCGTTGGTCTCCACGGCAACCGCGAAGCTCTCGCGCTTGTCGCCGGCGTCGAGGCGGATCGCGACGGCGTTGCCCGGGCGCACCCCCGCGACCGATCCGGCTGCGCGCTCGATGTCGGTGGGATAGATGTTGCGGCCGCCCATGATGATGACGTCCTTGACGCGCCCGCACACGACGACGAGCCCCTCTTCGGTGAAGTAGCCGATGTCGCCGGTGCTGATCCAGCCGTCCTCGTCCTGCGTGGAAACCGGACCGTCGACGGTGAGATAACCAGGGGTGACGGACTTTCCGCGCAGCTCGATCACCCCGACCGCCCGCCGTGGCAGTTCCAGCCCGTCCTGCGCGACGACCCGGCCCTCGAGCCCGGGGACGAGCGGACCCAGGGTTGCCAAGCGCCGGGCGTTGCTCCGGCTGGAGCGGACCGCCAGCCCGCCCGCTTCGAGCAGGTCCGGGTCGACATGGTCGACCACCAGTCCCTGCCCGGGTTCGGGCACCGACACCGCGAGCGTCGCCTCGGCCATCCCGTAGGTCGGCGCGAGGGCGAGCGGGTCGAGTCCGAAGCGGGCGCCGGCCTCCGCGAGCGCGACCATCGTGTCGGGGTCGACCGGCTCGGCACCGTTGAGCAGGCAGCGCATCGACGACAGGTCGTACTCGCCGTTCGGGGCCTGCGCGAGCCGACGGGCCAGCAGCGAGTACGCGAAATTCGGTGCGGCGGTGACGGTTCCGCGGTACTTGCCCATCAGTTCGGCCCACAGAAGCGGGGTCCGGAGGAAGTCGAGCGGGGTGATGTGGACGGTCGTGGCACCGATCTGCATCGGCACCGAGAGGAACGCGATCATCCCCATGTCGTGGAAGAGCGGCAGCCAGCTGATCATCACGTCCCGGTCGGGGCTGAACTTGACGCGGTCGATCATCGCGTAGGCGTTGGCGTAGAAGTTGGCGTGCGTGAGCTGCACAGCCTTGGGTGAACCGGTGGACCCGGACGTCAGCTGTTGCAACGCGATGTCGGTCTCGGCGGTCTCGACGGGGTCGATGTCCTCGCCGTCGCGCATCTCGTCGATCGTCACGACCCGGATGCCGCGTTCCATCAACAGCGGCACCGCCGGTTCGAAGGGCGCACCGACGATCACCGCGGTGGCCTCGATCATCCGGATGATCGCCTCGGTGTCCTGCGCCCACACCTGCAGATCGGTCCGCGGGGTCGGCTGGTGCAGCATCGTCACCGACGCGCCCCGCATCCACGTCGCCTGGCAGACCGGCGCGATGTCGACGGGCATGCCGGCGAGAACGCCGATCGCGTCGCCCGGTCGTATCCCGGCGGCGGCGAGCGCACCGGCCATCCGGCGCGCGACGGCGTGCACCTCGCCCCACTCCTGCCGGAGCGGCGCGTCGGGCTCACCGGTGATCAGGGCCTGCGCGCTGGTCGCGGCCGTGGCATACATCTCGTC
Organism: Prescottella agglutinans; assembly: GCF_004011865.1. Taxonomy (GTDB): domain Bacteria; phylum Actinomycetota; class Actinomycetes; order Mycobacteriales; family Mycobacteriaceae; genus Prescottella; species Prescottella agglutinans. The sequence continues at coordinate 345,663 of NZ_RKLP01000002.1, forward strand.
GGTGAACTTGCTCATCGAAAGCTCCTCCGGTTCAGTCCGGACACTACGACTGCGCGGCCGATCCCCTCACGTATATCCGGAAGCGGTGCCGACCTGTTACTGCAGGACACCGCCCGCGTACCCTGGTAACGGTTCTGACCTGTTCGTCCACCGACCCCGACTCTCGAGAGGTTCACCGTTGACCAGCGCCCCCGACTCGGCCGAACTCACCACCGCCGAGAAGGCGCCGATCGCCGGTTCCGCACCGAAGTCCCTCGCGGCCGAGGCCGCGCGACGTCGCACGTTCGCGGTCATCTCCCACCCCGACGCCGGTAAGTCGACGCTGACCGAGGCGCTCGCGCTGCACGCGAAGGTGATCTCGGAGGCCGGTGCCGTGCACGGCAAGGCCGGACGCAAGTCGACGGTGTCCGACTGGATGGAGATGGAGAAGGCCCGCGGCATCTCGGTCTCGTCGACGGCGCTGCAGTTCAACTACCACGCCGAGGAGACCCCGGACGACCAGATCAACGTCGTCAATCTGGTCGACACTCCCGGCCACTCCGACTTCTCGGAGGACACCTACCGTGTGCTCACCGCCGTCGATGCCGCGGTGATGCTCATCGACGCCGCGAAGGGCCTCGAGCCGCAGACCCTCAAGCTGTTCCAGGTGTGCCGCCACCGCGGCATCCCGGTCATCACCGTGATCAACAAGTGGGACCGCCCGGGCCGCACCCCGCTGGAACTGCTCGACGAGATCGACGAACGGATCGGCCTCACCCCCACGCCGCTGTACTGGCCGGTCGGGATCGCCGGCGACTTCCGTGGTCTGCTCCGCCGGGGCGAGGACGGTGTCGCGCAGGAATACATCCGCTTCACCCGTACCGCGGGCGGCGCCAAGATCGCCCCCGAGGAGGTCATGGATGCCGACGCCGCCGCGGCCCGCGAGGGCGACGAGTGGGTGACCGCGGCCGAGGAGAGCGAACTGCTCTCGGCGAGCGGCCAGGACCACGACCAGGAGCTGTTCCTGGCCGGTCAGACCTCGCCGGTGATCTTCGCGTCCGCGATGCTCAACTTCGGCGTCCGGCAGATCCTCGACACCCTCATCGCGCTGGCCCCCGCGCCCGGCGCCCGCAAGGACGTCGCCGACGGCGCCCGCGAGGTGACCGACCCGTTCAGCGCGGTCGTGTTCAAGGTGCAGGCCGGCATGGACGCCGCCCACCGGGACCGTCTGGCGTTCATGCGTGTCGTCTCTGGCGTGTTCGAACGCGGCATGGTCGTCACGCACGCCCAGACCGGCAAGCCGTTCGCGACCAAGTACGCGTTGACGGTGTTCGGCCGCGACCGCAACACGGTCGAGAACGCGTATCCGGGCGACATCGTCGGTCTGGTCAACGCCAACGCACTCGCCCCCGGCCACACGCTGTTCAGCGACAAGAAGGTGGAGTTCCCGCCGATCCCGTCGTTCGCCCCCGAGCACTTCTCGGTGCTGCGCGCCGAGAGCGCCAGCAAGTACAAGCAGTTCCGCCGCGCGGTCGACCAGCTCGAGTCCGAGGGCGTCGTGCAGATCCTGCGCAACGACATCCGCGGCGACGCCTCCCCCGTGATGGCCGCCGTCGGCCCCATGCAGTTCGAGGTGGTCGCGGCCCGCATGAAGGCCGAGTTCAACGTCGAGGCCCGGATGGAGCCGCTCGGCTACGCCCTCGCCCGGCGCACCGACGCCGAGTCGGCGGTCGAGCTGGGCCGCCAGCGCGGCGTCGAGGTGTTCACCCGCACCGACGGCGTGCTGCTGGCACTGTTCAGCGACAAGTGGCGGCTCCAGTACATCCAGAAGGAGATGCCGGAGCTCACGCTCGAGGCGCTTGTCGCCGCGGGCGATCAGTGAGCCTGCTGCAGACACTGTTCGACGCCGAACTGCACATCGGCGGCGCCACGATCCTGTGGCGCGAGATCATCGGCAACGCGTTCGGCATCGCGTCCGCGATCGGCGGGATGAAGCGGGTCGTGTGGGCGTGGCCGGTGGGGATCATCGGCAACGCCCTGCTGTTCACGGTGTTCATGGGTGCGCTGTTCCACACCCCGCAGGACCTCAACCTGTACGGCCAGGCCGGGCGACAACTGCTCTTCATCACGGTGAGCGTGTACGGCTGGACGCGTTGGCTGCAGTCGCGGAACGACTCCGGCAAGGCCGTGCTCCCGCACTGGGCGTCCACCCGCGCGCGGGTGGGCATGATCGCGACGATGGCGCTCGGCACCGTCGTGTTCGCGAAGGTCTTCGAGGCGCTCGGGTCGTGGGGCCCGTGGCCCGACGCCTGGATCTTCACCGGGTCGATCCTCGCCACCTACGGCATGGCCCGCGGCTGGACCGAGTTCTGGTTGATCTGGATCGGCGTCGACGCCGTCGGGGTGCCGCTGCTGTTCAGCGGCGGCTACTACCCGTCGGCGCTGCTGTACCTGGTGTATGCGGCCTTCGTGTTGTGGGGCTTCGCGGTGTGGTTGCGGATCCAGCGCCGGTCCGCGGCGCAGATGGACGTCACCGCGTCGGAATGATCCACCGACCTGTCCTGTTTGACCCGGTATGGCAGAGGTCACAGCACAGGATTCGGTAGCAACTCCGACGTTCGGCAGGTTCGGTGTGTGGCGGGCGGCGTACGTCACGACACCGAAGATGGTCGCCGAGATCGAACGACTCGGCTACGGCGCCATCTGGGCCGGCGGCTCCCCGCCCGCCGATCTGCAGGTGATCGAGGACCTGATCGCCGGCACCGAGAAGATCACCGTGGCGACCGGGATCGTCAACATCTTCTCCGCGCCGGCCGACGAGATCGCGAAGTCGTACCAGCGCATCGAGTCCCGCCACCCGGGGCGCTTCGTCCTCGGCATCGGCGTCGGACACCCCGAGGTGGCCGGTATGGGCGCCGACAAGCCGTACGACGCGCTCGTCCGCTACCTCGACGTCCTCGACGACGCCGGCGTCCCGAAGGAGCGGCGGGTACTGGCCGCGCTCGGCCCCAAGGTCCTGCGGCTGGCGGCGGACCGATCCGCCGGCGCGCACCCCTATCTGACGCCGCCCGAGCACACCCGGCAGGCGCGGGAGATCCTCGGCCCCGACGCGCTGCTCGCGCCGGAACAGAAGGTGGTCCTGTCCACCGACTCCGACGCCGCCCGCGCGATCGGCCGCGAGGCCGTCGAGAACCCGTACCTGCACCTGCGGAACTACCGCCGCAACCTCGAACGCCTCGGTTTCCGGACCGCGGAACTCGACAACGGCGGCAGCGACCGCGTCATCGACGCGCTCGTCGCGCACGGCGACGCGACCACCGTCGCGGCCCGCCTCACCGCGCACCTCGACGTGGGCGCCGACCACGTCGCGATCCAGGTGCTGCCGATGGCGGGCGAGCCGCTCCCGGCGCTGCGGGAACTCGCGGCGCAGCTCGGCGTCGGCGGCTAGACCGCGGCCGCCTCGCCCGAGGGGATCTGCTCCTCGGGCGGATATGCGCGTTTCGGCACTCAAACTGGACGCTTGGTTTACAGTCTCGGACCGTAGGTGAACCTAACTTCTTCCCAGTGGAGCCGACGTGACCCGAAACGCACTCTCCCGGCGAAGGTTTCTCGCCGCCGGCGCCGGCGCGGCCGCGGCGGTGGCAGCGTCCTCGCTGCTGCCGCCCTCGCTGCAGCGAGCCCTGGCGACACCCGTCCAGTCGGGCGGGCTCGAGTCGATCGAACACGTGGTCCTCCTGATGCAGGAGAACCGCTCGTTCGATCACTACTACGGGACGTTGCGCGGGGTGCGCGGGTTCGGCGACCCCAACGCGCTGCGCCTGCGGGGCGGCGGCGGCGTCTTCGAACAGCCGGGGTCGAACGGTCCCGTCCTGCCGTTCCCGATCCGGGACTCCGCCGCGGCGCAGCGCATGGACGCCCAGAACGTGGGCGGACTCGACCACAGCTGGGAGGGCGGCCACCAGGCGCTCGCGGACGGCTGGCACGACGGCTGGATCGCGGCCAAGACCGCCACCACGATGGCGTACTACGACCGCCAGGACATCCCGTTCCACTACGAACTCGCCGACGCGTTCACCGTCTGCGACGCGTACCACTGCTCGGTGCCGACATCGACCAGCCCCAATCGGAACTACTGGGTGTCCGGGTACACCGGCTTCGAACCCGCCGGGCCGAGCCCGACGGCATCCCTGGGGTCGTCGTCGGATCCGGCGGGGCCGGACGGGCGGGCCGTCACCAACGCCGCCTACGACCCCTGGCACGCCGGCTACGGGTGGGCCACCGTTCCCGAGCGCCTGCAGGCCGCCGGTGTCACCTGGAAGACCTACCAGGAGTGGGACAACTTCGGCGACAACAACCTCGAGTACTTCACGACGTTCAAGAAGGTGGCGGCGGCCCTGCTCGGCCAGCCGAGCCTGCTGCCCTACGAACTGCAGACCCTCGCCGGCTTCTACCTGGCGCTACCGTCGTTGCCCGGGCCGGTCCAGGACGCGGCGGTCCAAGCCCTCGCGGTCGCCGCCGACCGCCTCGCCCCCGCCGATCGCGAACTGTACGACCGCGCGCTGTACCGGTCCCGTCCGGGGACCCTGGCCGCCGAGTTCCGGCGTGACGTCGAGTCCGGCACACTGCCGCAGGTCAGCTATCTGGTTCCGTCGGAGGCCGATTCGGAGCATCCGTCCGGGTCGTCGCCGGCCGCGAGCGCCACACTGCTGTACCAGGTGCTCGACGCCGTCGCCTCCGACCCGGCGCTGTGGGCGAAGACCGCCGTGATCGTCAACTTCGACGAGAACGACGGCTACTACGACCACGTGCCGCCGCCCCGCCCACCACTGTCCGCGACCTCCGAGTGGGTGCGCGACCAACCCCTGGGACTCGGCCCCCGGGTGCCGATGACGATCATCTCGCCCTGGACCGTGGGCGGCTTCGTGTGTTCCCAGGTCTTCGACCACACCTCGGTCGCGCAGTTCCTGGAGAGGCGGTTCGGGATCGCGCAGCCGGAGATCGACCCGTGGCGGCGGACGGTGAGCGGGGACCTGACGTCGGCGTTCGATTTCGGCTCCCCCCGCAGCCTGCCCGCCGTCACCCGCCCGCAGCCCACTCCCCCGCTCGAACCTCGATGGACGCCGACTCCCCCGGCCGAACAGCGAATTCCCGTGCAGGAGAGCGGTACCCGGCCCGCACGCGCGCTGCCGTACCAACCGGACGCGCACGCGGCCGTGAACCCCGGCGACCGGTCGCTGACCGTCCGCCTGGTCAACACCGGCACCGCCTCGGCCCATCTGGCCCTCTATCCGTACGCGGGCGAGTTCGACGTGCCGCGCCACTACGACGTCTCGGGCGAGGCAACCGACACCCTCGCCCTACCCGGCGGCCCTCGGTACGACCTGACGCTGCTGGGCCCGAACGGTTTCCGGCGAGAGTTCACCGGATCGACCGACGGCGCGGCGGCCGCGCTCGAGGTGTCCACGTCGGTGGACGCGTCGACGCGAACACTCGACCTGGTCGCGGCGAACCGCGGACCGCACGAGTTGACGGTGGTGGTCGGTGGCGACCGCCGTCGACTCGCGCCCGGGGGCCGGGCGACGTGGACCGTGCCGTCGGAGGACGGCTGGTACGAGTCCGTCGTGACCGTCGACGAGGACGCCACCTTCCGACGCCGACTCGTCGGGCACGTCGAGAACGGCCGCGACAGCATCAGCCAACCACTGCACTCCGGCCTCGACACGATCGACGCCCAACCCTGACCAGAGCAACCATCCGTTAGGAGAAGCCTTTGCGGCGCATCCGATTCACATCCCTGATCGTGGCAGGCTCGTTGGTCATCGGTGGCGGTGTGGCCGCCGCGCAGAGCAGCCTGCCCGAACCGGGTACCGGCAGCAGCGGGAGCACCGCCGCGGATCCGTCGTACCTGACGGACACGGCCGGCAGGTCGCTGATCCTGCGGGGGTTCAACACCGCGTCGAGCGCAAAGAGCGCGGTGGACGGCATGCCGCTGTTCACCGAGTCCGACCTCGAGCGCGAACACGCCGACATGGGAACGAACTTCGTGCGCTTCCTCATCTCGTGGCGGTCGGTGGAACCCGCGCCGGGACAGTACGACCCGGCGTATCTGGACCGTGTCGAGGAACGCGTCGGCTGGTACGCCGAGCGCGGCTACAAGGTCATGCTCGACATGCACCAGGACGTGTACTCCGGGGCGGCCCTCCCCGGCGGTGGCGCCGGAAACGGCGCCGGCCCGATCGGCAACGGCGCACCGGCATGGGCCACCTACACCGACGGACTTCCGGTCGAGCCGCAGGACAGGTGGGAGCTGTACTACCTCCAGCCCGGCGTCATGCGGGCGTTCGACAACTTCTGGAACACCACCGGCACGCACCCCGAGCTCACCGAGCACTACGCGAACGCCTGGCGGGCGGTCGCCGAGCGATTCGCCGACAACGACGCCGTCGTGGCGTACGACCTGATGAACGAGCCGTGGGGAGGCTCACTGCAGGGCCCCGCCTTCGAGGGCGGCCCGCTCACCGCGTTGTATCAACGGACCACCGACGCCATTCGCCAGGTGGACCAGGACAGCTGGGTGTGCGTGGCGCCGCAGGCGATCGGGGTCAACCAGGGCGTCCCCAGCGGGCTCGCCAGGATCACCGATCCGCGGCCGGGCGACCAGCGCATCGCCTACTGCCCGCATCTCTACCCCCTTCCTCTCGACATCGGTGGGGGCTACGAGGGTGCGGCACGCGCGCTCACCGACGCGACCATCGACGCCTGGCGCGCCGACGTCTCCCGCGTCGCCGGCAGCGTGCTCGGCGGGGCTCCGGTCATCCTCGGCGAGTTCGGGATGGACACCACGCTGCCCGGCGCCCGGGACTACTTCGATCGGGTCTACGCGACCGCGCGCGAGATCGGGGCCGGGGTCTCCTACTGGTCCAGCGACCCGGGACCGTGGGGCCCGTACCTGCCGGACGGAACGCGGACACTTCTCGTCGACACCGTGAACAAGCCTTATCCCCGCGCGGTGGCCGGCACGCCCCTCGACTGGTCGTCGACCGTGGACCGTCTGCAGGTGACGTTCAGCCCCTCCCCGCTGGTCACGGCACCCACCGAGATCTACCTCCCGGAGAGTGGATTCCCGGGCGACGTGGACGTGGAGGGTGCGGACGTCGTGCACTGGGATCGTCAGAGCCGACTGCTCACCGTTCGGACCGCGACCGACGCAGCCACCGTCACCGTCACCGTCACACCGGCGTCCTGAACGTCGCCACCGGACCGGATCGGACGGGTGCGATCAGGCCTGAAAGAGACTGCTCGACAGCGGGATCGACCTGCTCCGGGATTCTCACGAATCCCTAAGACTTCGCCAACGGAAGTCCAGTCGCGCCCGCATAGCTTCGTCGGTGTCGAGGCCACTCGGGCCCCGACACCGAACGAGGAGCCAGCGCATGAACACGTCCTTCGTCAGCCGCATCTCCCGCCGCAAGGTCGCTGCCGCGGCCGTCGGCCTCGCCGCCACCGCCGCGATGGCCGTGCCCGGCGTCGCATGGGCACAGAACGCCATTCCTGGTGGTGCTCCGGTGGCCGTCGCCACCCCGGCGGCCCAGCTCACGCCGGCGTCCGAGGGCACCGCGGTCGACGCCGACGGCAACAACTGTGCTGTGTCGGTGCAGTCGCTCACCGCAGAGGAACTGCAGAAGCTGATCGACGACGGCGTCATCTCCACGGATCCGGCGGTGGTGGGCGACGGCAACGTGGCGGTCACGATTTCGATCGCCGCCGAGACCACCGAAGCCACTCCCGCCGAAGTTGTCCCCCAGGACCGCGCCGCGGCGGACACGAAGGACGGGGCGGTGACCGTCACATCCACGAACTGCTGACCACTCCATGAACGCGGGCACTATGGATGCAGTGACCGATAGTGCCCGCATCCTGCTCGTCGACGACGACCCCAAGGTCCTGTCCTCCCTCACGCGGGGGCTCCGCCTGTCCGGTTTCGACATCGAGACCGCCGACGACGGAGCCTCCGCGCTGCGGGCCGTGTCCGCGTCCCGCCCGGACGCGATCGTGCTCGACGTGAACATGCCGGTCCTCGACGGGGTGAGCGTGGTGACCGCGCTGCGGGCGATGGGCAACGACGTCCCGATCTGCGTGCTCAGCGCGCGCAGCACGGTCGGCGACCGGATCGCGGGACTCGAGGCCGGGGCCGACGACTACCTCACCAAGCCGTTCGAACTGGGCGAACTGGTGGCGCGACTGCGGGCGCTGCTGCGCCGGGCACCCCGCGCCCCCGTCCCCTCCGGCACCGTGACGGTGGGTCCGCTGGAGGTGGACCTGCCCGGCCGCCGCGTGCACATGGGCGGTGAACGCGTCGACCTCACCAAACGCGAGTTCGACCTGCTCGAGGTTCTCGCCGAGAATGCCGGCATCGTGCTCAGCCGGGTTCGCCTGCTGGAACTGGTGTGGGGCTACGACTTCGACGCCGACACCAACGTCGTCGACGTCTTCGTGACGTACCTGAGGAGAAAGCTGGAGGCCGGAGGAATGCCACGCGTGCTGCACACCGTCCGGGGCGTCGGCTTCGTTCTGCGGGAACAGCCGTGAAGGCGCGCCGACACTCGCTGTCGTTGCGCACCCGCGTCGCTCTGGTGTCCGCGCTGGCCGCCACGATCGTCATCGGCGCGATCGGTGTGGCCTTCGCCGTGTTCCTACGGGTGAACGGTTCCGAGCAACTCGACCGCACCCTCGATTCGGTGTCACTCAGCGTCGCGGCGGACACCACCACCGCGTACGAGGATCAGATGAGCGCCCCTGCTGTCGGTCTCGAGCCCTCCGTGACGGCCACCGGAGCGGACCCGGTCCGCACGACCACGATCGACGGTGCCGCCGTGCGCGCGAAGGACGTCCCGATCGCCGGGACCGCCGGCCAGGTGATCGCCGTGTCCGTTCCCGAGGACGCGCTCACCCGCGCCATCCGGGAGCAGCAGTGGCAGGTCGCCGGCGCCGCCGTCGCCGCGATCGCGGTCGCGGCCGGTCTCGGCTGGCTTCTCGCCGGGCGCGCCGTCCGGCCACTGCAGCGCCTCGCCGCCGCCACCCACACCGTCGGCGGCGACCTCCCTCCGTCGCTGCCGGACATTCGCGGCGCCCGCGAGGCCGAGGACCTGGCCGACGCGATCGGTCACATGCTGGACCGGATCGGTAAGGCCCAGAACCGAACCCAGGAGGCGCTCGGCTCGGCCCGGGACTTCGCGGCCGTCTCGGCGCACGAGTTGCGCACGCCGCTCACATCCATGCGGACCGATCTCGAGGTGCTGGCCACCATGCCCCTCACCGACGAACAGCGCACCGAGATCCTGAGCGAACTGCGCGCCACCGAACGTCAGATAGAGGCGACCCTGAGCGACCTGGAGAGCCTCGCGGTGGGCGAACTGTCCGACGTCGCGGATCACGAGGATCTCGACCTGGTGGAGGTCGCGGACCGGTGCGTGCAGGAATCCACGCGTCGCCTTCCCGACGTGGACGTGGCACTGACCGCACCGCCGACGCTGCCGATGCGCGGGCTGCCGTCGGGCCTGCGCATGGTTCTCGAGAACGCCGTCGTGAACGCTGCGCGTCACGGTGTGGCCGACCGCGTCCGGATCACCGTCGCCGGGCACGCCGGCGAGGTCACGATCACGGTCGACGACAACGGCACCGGCGTTCCGGAACACGAGCGGACGACCGTGTTCGAGCGCTTCGTGCGAGGGGCGTCCGCGCACCCGGACGGTTCCGGGCTCGGTCTCGCGCTCATCGCGCAGCAGGCGGCTCTGCACGGCGGCACCGCCGAGCTGACCGACAGTCCACTCGGCGGTGCGCGACTACGCCTGAACCTTCCCGTGACCGCCTGACGGCGTCCGCTCCGCCGGATCCGCGGTGATCTCGGTGAACAGCGCCTCGATCGCCTCCGGATCGATGTCTGCGATCGCCGGAGGGTTCCAGGACGGGTTGCGGTCCTTGTCGACCAGAAGGGCCCGCACGCCCTCGATGAAGTCCGCGTTGCAGGTGACCTCGGCACCGAGCGTCAGCTCGAGATCCAGGCACTGCTCGAGGGTCAGGTCCGCGCCCCGACGCACCAGCTCCGCCGTGATCCACAGGCTGCTGGGCGCCACCGACGCCAGTTCCTCGCGGGTGGTCTTGGTCCACACGTCGTCGCCGGTGAGCCTGGCCACCATGTCCGCCAGAGTGCCCGACCCGAAGACGCGGTCGATCTCGGCCTGCCGCTCCGCCATCTCCGACGCCGGCGCGTCGGTGACGTGGCGCGCCAGCACGGTGTCGAGGTCCCCGGCGCTCATCGCGCGAATGTCGGCGGCGAGCGCGTCGACCTTGTCACTGGTCACGAAGTGGGTGGCCAGCCCGATGGCGACCGCGTCCGCGCCGGACGCGCGGGCACCGGTCAGGCCCAGGTACATTCCCGCGGCTCCGGTCAGCCGCGGCAGGAAGTAGCTGGCACCGACATCGGGGAAGAAGCCGATCGCCGTCTCGGGCATCGCGAGGCCGGCCCGCTCGGTCACCACACGCACCGAGCCGTGCACCGAGATGCCGAGCCCGCCACCCATCGCGTGCCCGTCGATCAGCGCGATGTACGGCTTGGGGTAGTTCGCGATGAGCGCGTTGAGCTTGTACTCGGTGGAGAAGAACTTGTGGACCGCGTTGGTGTCCCGGTCGAGCGAGGACTGGCGCACCGACTTGATATCGCCGCCCGCACAAAATGCCCGGTCCGATGAGCTGGTCACCAGGACCGCCGAGATCGCGTCGTCGTCGCGCCACTGCACCAGCGCGTCGTACATGTCGCGAATCATGCTGTTGTCCAAGGCGTTGAGCGCCCTGGGACGATCCAGCACGATCTCCGCGACACTGCCGTGCACACGGGTCTCGATGAACGACGTCATCGTGCCTACCTCTCCTGTCGAACGATTCACGGCCACAACGCGTCGGCTTGCCACCCGGCAGCCCCATCCGGGGTGCGACGGTAGCGGAGACGCAGGTGCCGTCGGCCCGGGTCTGCGTGCCAGAACTCGACTGCCGCCGGAACCAGACACCAAGCCTGCCAGGTTTCCGAAACGAGCATTCGCTCGGCCTCCAGTTCGGCCGCCGCCGCCCGGACCGCGGCATCGTATTCGGCGACATCCGTGAGGATCTCGCTCTGCCGACTCGCCGCCGCAACCGCCCGCGCCGTCGCCGACCGCTCCCGGAAGTCGCGTGCGCTCACATCGACGTCCCCGCGTTCCACCCCGCCACGTACCCGCACCTGACGGCCCTGCTCACGCCAGTAGAAGGTCAACGCCGCCGCGGGACGGGCGTCGAGTTGACGCGCCTTGGCCGAGCGCAAGTCACTCGAGAACCACCACCCGCGCGCGGTGACGTCCTTGAGCAGCAACGTGCGGGCGTCGGGGAATCCGGACTCGTCCACCGTCGACAGCGTCGCGACGTGCGGTTCCACCACCCCGGCCACGACGGCGTCCTCGAGCCAGGTCAGGAACAGCGGCACCGGGTCCGCGGGCAGTGCGGTGTCGCCGGGCATCGGCAGTCCGGTAGCGGGCGCACCGGCCGCGGCGCCGGGAATGGCTCGGATCCAACTGCGGGTGTCCGGGTACGACGCGCGGATCTGCCTGGCGGACATACGCGAAACCCTAGTCGTCCGCCCCGGCGACCGCCTACCCGCCGTGGCTGCCGCCGGTCGCACGAAGGCCGATCACGCCCACCGACCCGTCGTTCCGTCGTACGGAACGATCAATTGCTGTGACGTGACACACAGTTGACGCTTTGGGTTCGTCGCCTGACGTAGCCGAAGCGAAGGAGTGCAATGCAAGTTCCGTATCCCGCGCAGACCGATCCCTCCCCGAGGGATTCGCGCCGCGCCCTGGTCTCGAGCTTCCTGGGATCGACGGTCGAGTACTACGATTTCCTGCTCTACGGTGCCGCTGCAGGCCTGGTGTTTCCCACCCTGTTCTTCCCGGAGACGATGGATCCGGTACTCGGGTCGACACTCTCGTTCATCATCCTGCTCGCCGGATATGTCTCGCGCCCGATCGGCGGCATCCTCTTCGGCCACTTCGGCGACAAGTTCGGACGCAAGAACATTCTGGTCGTCACCTTGATGATGATGGGTCTCGTGTCCGTCGCGATCGGCCTCATGCCGACCTACGCGACGATCGGGGTGGCCGCACCGCTGATCCTGGTCGCCCTCCGCGTCATCCAGGGTCTGGCCGTCGGCGGCGAATGGGCGGGTGCCACCCTGATGGCCGCCGAGCACGTGGGGCAGAACCGTCGCGGCCTCGCCGCATCGATCGCGGTCACGGGAGGCCCCACCGGGTCTGTCCTGGCGACGCTGGTCCTGGCCCTCTTCGCGGGGCTTCCGGACGACCAGTTCCTCAGCTGGGGCTGGCGCGTGCCGTTCCTGCTCTCCGCCGCCCTGGTGATCGTCGGTCTGTTCATGCGCTACCGCGTGACGGAGTCCCCAGACTTCGCGAAGGCTCGGGCGGCCGGTGAGGTACACACCGGCACGCCGATCCTCCGCGTCCTGAAGAAGTACCCGGCATCCACGGTGTACGGAATTCTGGCGGCGGCCGGGCCGCTGTTCATGCAGGCGCTCCTCGCCGTGTGGATCGTCCCCTACGTCGCCGCCCAGGGGGTGGTGCCGCGCCAGGACGCCCTCTACATGCTCACCTTCTCCAGCGTCGTACACATCTTCGCGATCCCCTTCTTCGCCTGGCTCTCGGATCGATTCGGGCGCCGGCCGGTCATGCTCGTCGGTGGACTGGTCTCGGTCGTGCTCGTCTTCCCGATGTTCGCGCTGTTCAACTCCGACAGCTACTGGCTGGTCGCGATCGGCTTCCTGGTGGGCAACCCGATCATCCAGGCGTCGATGTACGGCCCGATCGGCGCCTTCCTCGCCGAGAAGTTCGAGACGCAGGACCGCTATACCGGTGTCTCCCTGACCTTCCAACTCGGCTCGGTCCTCGGCGCCGGCACCGCGCCGCTCATGGCGAACTGGCTCGTCGGACTCGGGAACGGCGGCGGCACCTCCAACATCGCCTGGTACTTCATCGGACTCATCGCACTGTCCGCGCTGGCGGTGTTCCTGTCCAAGGAGACCCTGAACCGGAGCGGCGGACAGGCCGAACCCACTCCCGCGCCCGTGCTGGACAACGTGGCCCGGTAGCGCGCCGACGAGGACGGGTCTCCTTCGAGCCCGGTGGTCTCCCCCAGCGGCCACCTCGACGAAGGAGACCCGCTCTGGTCCGCCCACGCGTCCGTCAGGGCTTGACCGGGCCCGACAGCATCCAGCGGTGCCCGAACGGGTCGATCAGCGTCGCGTTGCGCCGGCCGTAGTTCTCCGAGATCCACCGCTCCACGGTGCCGCCGGCGTCGTGGGCCCGCGCCAGCACCGCGTCGGTGTCGTCGACCGGCAGCATCAGGCTCACCGACGTCGCGCCCGACTCGGGCGCGGTGAGCCCCATCTCCGGGAACTCCTCGGCCAGGTAGATCATGCCGGTCTGCAGGCGCAACTCGGCGTGCCCGATCCGGCCGTCGTCCATCACGATCGGCTCCCCCACCAGTTCGGCGCCGAACGCCTTCCGGTACCACTCCAGCGCCTCCCGCGCCCCGCGGACCGTCAGGTACGGCAGGGCGCCGGCCGGAGGGAAGTCCGTCACGGGGCCACCCCGGGCACCCCCGACTGCGGCGACCCGATCAGCGCCCACCGGTTCGAGGTGAGCCGGAAGCTCGGCATGTCGGCCAGCGAGTACACCGACTCGTAGGTGCGCTCGTACGCGGTGTGCGCGATCTTCCACCGTCCGGCGGCGTCCTTCGCGTACCGGTCCTGGTAGAACGCGGCGCCGTGCATCAGCATCTGGTCGCCGGGCACCACGACCGTGTCGGACAGGTACCAGATACCCGTCGCGGTGTCGCCGTGCACGTCGATCTCCGGGTGGCCGCAGTGGTGCTCGGTGATGACGTGCGGACCGAGCGTGTCCTGCAGGAACGACACGAAGGCGTCCCGCGAGTCGAACCGCAGATGCTCGGCGTAGGTGGCCGTCGCGTCGGGCAGCAGGGTGTCCGCGAAATCGACCCAGGACTTCGTGTCGAGGGCGCGCACGTACCGGTACTTGAGCCGACTGATCTCGGCTATCGCCTCCAGATCCACGATGCCCGCCCTCCACCCCGCGCGTACGGTACTAGTGCAGGCTAACCGTCACCGCAGGTATCTGGGGCCGGTAGCGGCATTATCGTTGCACGCGAATACGAACGGGACGATTCGCCGACGGGGTCAGTCGAGCTCGGACGCGAGTTCCATCCACTGCTCCTCCGCGGCCTCCTTCTCGGCCACGACCTGCTTGAGCTCGGCGTCCAGGCTCATCAGCTTGGACGGGTCCGTCGCCGCCTCCGCGAGCTGGGCGTGCAGCTTCTCCTCCCGCTCGGACAGCTTCGACACCGTCCGCTCGAGCCGCGCCAGTTCCTTGCGGGCCGCGCGGTCGGCGGCGCCGTCGCGGGCCACCTTGGGGGCGGCCGCCCCGGCGGTCGACGCCACGGACTGCGCCACGTTCTCCGGCTTCTGGGCGAGCACCGCGCGCCGCCGCAGGTACTCCTCGATGCCGCCGGGCAGGTTCGTCAGCTTGCCGTCACCGAACAGCGCCCACGTGGAGTCGCAGATCCGCTCGATGAGGTAGCGGTCGTGGGAGATCACGACCATCGTGCCGGCCCAGCCGTCGAGCAGGTCCTCGAGCTGCTGCAGGGTGTCGATGTCCAGGTCGTTGGTGGGCTCGTCGAGCAGCAGCACGTTCGGCTCGGACATCAGCACGCGGGTGAGCTGCAGTCGGCGGCGCTCGCCACCGGACAGGTCGCCGACCGGCGTCCGCTGCCGCGCCGGCGCGAAGCCGAGCCGCTCGGCCAGCTGCCCGGCCGAGATCTCCTTGTCGCCCAGCGTGATCCGCTCCGCGACGTCCTTGACGGCGTCGAGCACGCGCATGTCGGTGGGCAGATCGTCGAGTTCCTGGCGGAGCCAGCCGATCTTGACGGTCTGGCCCTGGATCCGCTTGCCGGAGGCCGGTTCCAGCTCGCCCGCGAGGGTGCGAAGCAGCGTCGTCTTGCCCGAACCGTTGACCCCGACCAGGCCGACGCGCTCGCCCGGCGCGAGCCGCCACGTCAGGTCGTGCACCAGTTCGCGGCCGTCCGGGGTGGCGAGCTTGGCGTCCTCGAGTTCGACGACGACCCGCCCCAGCCGCCGCTTCGCGAACGACGCGAGCGCGATGCTGTCGCGCGGGGCGGGGACGTCGGCGATGAGCGCCTCGGCCGCCTCCACCCGGTACTTCGGCTTGGACGTGCGGGCCTGCGGACCGCGCCGCAGCCACGCGAGTTCCTTGCGCGCCAGGTTCTGTCGCCGCTCCTCCGCGGCGTCGGCCTGCCGGGCCCGCTCGGCGCGAGCGAAGATCCAGTCGTTGTAGCCACCTTCGTAGCTCTCGACCTTGCCGCCCACCACTTCCCACGTCCGCGTCGCGACGGTGTCGAGGAACCAGCGGTCGTGGGTGACGACGACCAGCGCCGAGCGCCGCGACACCAGGTGCTCGGCGAGCCACTGCACACCCTCGACGTCGAGGTGGTTGGTGGGCTCGTCGAGCACGAGCAGGTCGAGGTCCTGCACCAGGGCTGCCGCGAGCGCGACGCGACGCCGTTCGCCGCCGGAGAGGCCGTCGACCTTCGCGTCGAGGCCGAGGTTGTCGATGCCGATGCCCGCGAGGATGCCGCGGATGCGCGCGTCACCGGCCCACTCGTGGTCCGCGACGCCCAGCGGGCCGAGGACGACGTCGCCGACCGTCGACCCCGACGGCAGCACACCGCGCTGCGTGACGACGGCCATCCGCAGTCCGCCGACGCGGCTGACCCGGCCCGAGTCCGGTTCCTCGATCCCGGCGAGCACTTCGAGCATCGTCGTCTTGCCGCCGCCGTTGAGGCCGACGACGCCGATGCGTTCGCCTTCCTGCACACCGAGCGAGACGGAATCGAGCAGCGGCTTGATGCCGAAGGACTTCGAAACCTGTTCGAGATTGATCAAATTCGCCATCAGTGGCTGCCTTCCGGCTCGGGGTCGATCACGCGTGCGCCGGGCACCGGCCCGCTCGCGACGCGCACGGTGCGGCACACTCCCGCACCCGAGAGCTCCGCGCCCACCGCGACGGCGGCGTCGGCATCCGCGCACAGGAACGCGCAGGTGGGCCCGGATCCGGACACGATGCCGGCAAGGGCGCCGGCGGTCACGCCCGCCCGGAGGGTGCGCCGCAGTTCGGGGGCCAGCGACAGGGCCGCCGACTGCAGGTCGTTGCCGAGCAGCGGTGCCAGCGCCTCGGCGTCGCCGGACGCGAGGGCGTGCATCAGGTCGGCTGCGTCGCCGACGCGGGGCGGCCGGCCCTCGGCGCGGAGCCGATCCAGTTCGCGGAACACCGTCGGGGTCGACAGCCCGCCCTTCGCGAGCGCGAGCACCCAGTGGAAGGTGTTGCGGGACAGGACGGGCAGCAGCTTCTCGCCACGCCCGGTGCCGAACGCGGTACCGCCGTGGAGGCTGAACGGGACGTCGCTGCCGAGTCGCGCCGCGAACTCGCCGAGGGCGTCGCGGTCCAGGCCGAGTCGCCACAGTTCGTCGAGGGCCACCAGCGCGGCCGCCGCGTCGGCGCTGCCGCCGGCCATGCCGCCCGCGACCGGGATGCCCTTGACGATCGAGATCTCGACGTCGGGGGCGATGCCGGCCTCGGCCGCGAGCATCTCCGCGGCCTTCCAGACCAGATTGGAGGCGTCGGTGGGCACCGAGTCGGCACCCTCACCACGCACCCGCACCGTGAGGGTCTCGGCGGGGACGACGGACACGTCGTCGGTGAGCGAGAGCGCCTGGAAGACGGTCGTCAGTTCGTGGTAGCCGTCCTCCCGCAGGTCCCCGACTGCCAGGTGCAGGTTGACCTTGGACGGGGCCCGGACCGTGACGGGGCGAGGAACGACGGACAGCACAGGTTCCAACAATAGGCGGTGCGCCCGAGGGGACGAAAACGCACCTCAGGCGCACTTCCCCGCCGTCGAATCGCTATCGCACCGACCGCACGCCCACACCGAGTCCCACCACGGCGACGGTGACCGCCGCGATCACGCCCGACAGCACCGTCCCGGACGCCAGATCGCCCGCGAACAGGGCGCGCTCGGCGTCGACGACGTAGCCGAGCGGGTTGATCGAGACGAGCGCTCGCATCCAGCCCGGGGCGTCGTCGAGCGGCAGCATCGTGCCCGACAGGATGAGCATCGGGAACATCAGCGTCTGCTGCACCACCCAGAACATCCAGTCCTGGTCCCGCACGGCCAGCGCCAGCGCATACGACAGCGCGCCGAGGCCCACCCCGAACACGCCGAGCACGGCGATACCGACGACGGCGCCGAGCGGATCGACGTCGAGCCCCAGCGGCAGCGCCACCAGGATGATCAGAACCGCCTGCGCCGCAAGGGGAACCATCTCCTTCGCGGCCCGGCCGATCAGCAGCGACGAGCGGTGCAGCGGCGTGACGAGCATCCGTTCGTGCGAGCCCTGCTGCATCTCCATCAGCAGATTCGAGCCCGTCATCGAGGTGCCGAAGATCGCGATCATCACCAGCACCCCGGGGATGAACCAGTTCCACACGCCCTCCCCCATACCGGGGACGGTCTTCAACAGCGGGCCGAACAGCGCGAGCAGGATCAGCGGCTGAGCGAGGCTGAACACCACGCTCACGGGGTCGCGCAGCGTAGGCCGCAGTTCACGGGTCATGACGATGCCGCTGTCGCGGACGATTCCGGTCATGAGAAGTCTCCTCGGTGGGGTCGGATGGTCGAGCGGTGCGGAAGGGGCGGGGTTCACGCGGCGGCCGTCTCACGTAGGCTGCGTCCGGTCAGGCCGAGGAAGACGTCGTCGAGTGTGGGCCGCGCGATCGCGGCGGTCGCGACGCGCAGGCCGTGGTCCTCGGCCACCCGGAACAGTTCGGGCAGGGTCACCTCGCCCTCGCGGGTCCGCACCTCGACGACGGCACCGGTCACCGTGACGTCGCGGACCGTCACGAGGCCTGCTGCGAGACCCGCGGCGCGGGTCGCCGCCGCCGGGTCGTCGAACCCGACGGTCAACAGGTCGCCGGCCAGTTCGGACTTGAGCGCGGACGCGGTGTCGTCGGCGATCACCGTGCCGCGGTCGATGACGATCACCCGTTCGGCCATCGCGTCGGCCTCTTCGAGGTAATGGGTGGTGAGCACGATCGTGGTGCCCATCCGGGCGCGCAGTCGCAGGATGTGTTCCCACAGGTTGGCGCGGCTCTGCGGGTCCATGCCGGTGGTCGGCTCGTCGAGGAACAGCAGCGGCGGCCGGTGGACCAGACCGAGCGCGATGTCGAGCCGTCGGCGCTGACCGCCCGAGAGCGTGCTGACCTTCCGGGTGGCCAGGTCTTCGAGATCGAGGGCGTCGAGGAGTTCGTCCGCGCGGGTGTCCGACGCCGGCTTGGTCATGCCGTAGCAGCGTCCCTGCGTCACCAACTCGTCCCGGACCCGCTGATTGTGCCCGGCCCCGCTCCCCTGCCCGACGTAGCCGATCCGGCGCCGCACCTCGTCGCGGTCCGCGGTGACGTCGAAGCCGGCGACCGTCGCGCGCCCCGCGGTCGGCGGCAGCAGCGTCGTCAGCATCCGCAGCGTCGTCGACTTGCCCGCACCGTTGGGCCCGAGCAACGCCACCAACTCGCCGTCGGCAACCTCGAGATCGACGTCGACGACCGCGTCGACCGTGTTCTTGCCCTGCTTGAAGCGTTTGGTCAGACCCTCCGTGCGGATCATCGCGTGCATCGTGATGCCTCCCCGTTCCGTGTCGATTCGTCTCTCGACACGAAAGCTACGACCTATTGAGGACACCTAGCGTCCGCAATATCTGGGATGCTTCGACGCATGCGGGAAACATCGGCACGGCTGCTCCGGCTGCTCTCCCTGCTCCAGACCCGACGGGACTGGTCCGGTCTGGAGCTGGCCGAGCGCCTGGACATCACCCCACGGACGGTGCGCCGCGACGTCGACAAGCTGCGCGGCCTCGGCTACCCCGTCGACGCGACCGTCGGCGTCGGCGGCGGGTACC
The DNA here is from genome assembly GCF_004011865.1 of Prescottella agglutinans. GTDB lineage: Bacteria > Actinomycetota > Actinomycetes > Mycobacteriales > Mycobacteriaceae > Prescottella > Prescottella agglutinans. The sequence goes on from NZ_RKLP01000002.1 coordinate 364,783, forward strand.
GGCTCGGCGCGGGCGCGGAGATGCCACCCCTGCTGCTCGACGACGACGAGGTACTCGCCGTCGCGCTCGGCCTGCAGTCCGGTGCCACGGGCGCCGTCCTGGGGATCGGGGAGTCGTCGGTACGGGCGCTCACCAAGCTGCGGCAGGTGATGCCGTCACGGCTGCGCCATCGCCTCGAGGCGCTGCAGGTGGACGTGGTGCAGCGCGAACCGGCGCCCAGCGCGGTCGACGCCGCGGTGCTGTCCGCGATCGCGTCGGTGTGCCACGGCCACGAGCGCCTCCGGTTCGACTACCGGACCCACGACGGCAGCGAGAGCCGACGCGAGGTGGAGCCGTATCGGCTGGTCCGCTCCGGGCAGCGGTGGTACCTCGTCGCATGGGACCTGACGAGGGAGGACTGGCGGTCCTTCCGGGTCGATCGCATGGACCCCAAGATCCCGACCGGACCGCGCTTCACACCCCGGGAGCTACCGCCGGGCGGGGCCGCCGAGTTCGTCGCGCGCGGCGTCGGCAGTGCGGTGACCCGGGTGCGCGCTCGCGTGCTGCTCCACGCCCCGATCGAGGACATCGCCCCGATGGTCGACGCGGCATGGGGCACGCTCGAGGTCGCCCCCGACGATCGCTGTGTGGTCGCGCTCGGGAGCGACTCGGTGCGGTCGATCGCACGATGGCTGAGCGCGTTCGACGTCGACTTCACGGTGCTCGACCCGCCCGAACTGCGCGATGAGTGCCGGCGCCGCGCCGAGCATCACGCGCTGGTCGCCGAACGCTACCGCGGCGCCTGACCCGGCACGTCCATCCAGCCGCTGCCGGTGTCGTTGCGGATCCAGTCGACCTCGATCCGGCGGTCCGCGATGGCCCACCGTCCGTCGCGGCGCTCGAAACGGTCGAGGTAGCGCAGCCAGACGACGAGGAAGTTGCGGGTCGGGTTGCCCGCGTCGGCCGCGCTGGTGTGCTGCGCCATCGCATAGATCTCGGTATCGGCGGTGTCGCCGTCGAGTTCGATCGACTGGGTGCCCGCGAAGTGGAACGTGCGGTCGAAGAGTCCGAAGCCGGCCGGGTCGGCCAGGAACTGCATGAAGTCGTCGATGCCGCCCTGATAGAACGGCGCGTAGTCGTTGTGCGCGTCGTCGAAGAAGCAACTCCGTACCACCGCCCAGTCCCGGCGGTCGACGCCCTGGAAATAGCGGTGCAGCACGTCGCCGATCTCGGCGCGGTCACTCAACTCCTCGGGCGTCACGTCGGCCCCCTCCGTCTCGTCGGCTCGGTTGCCGAACCCTAGCGCCGAACCCGGTGCCGGTGCGACGAATCGGGCCGGAGACACGACACGGGCCCCACTCCGGGAAGGAGTGGGGCCCGTGTCTCGTCATGCGCCCGGCTCAGCCGGGCAGATCCGAGTCAGCTCAGACAGCGGTGACGTCGGTGGCCTGCGGGCCCTTGTTGCCCTGGCCGATCTCGAAACGCACGCGCTGGTTCTCTTCCAGGGTGCGGAAGCCGTTGGTCTGAATGGCCGAGTAGTGGACGAAGACGTCGGCGGAGCCGTCGTCGGGCGCGATGAAGCCGAAGCCCTTTTCAGCGTTGAACCACTTCACGGTGCCTTCTGCCATGTTTCTTTTCTCTCCTCTTACACAGTGCAAACTCGGGAAACTCCAGGTCAGGGATTCCCGGGCCGGTGTTACTCGGCGGCTACGTCGCTCTCAGGAGAGACTCGTCCGCCCGCAACTTCAGGATTTGCGAGCGTGGACTAACACAAACACAAAAACTACGACCGAGATCAGTCAACCACAACCAGCGCCGCTGCGCACCGGTCCGGCCCAGACGTGTCGCACGTCTCGAAATCGACCCCTTGCGTCCTGATACCCCCTGGGGGTACCTTACGAATTGTTCGAGCCATACCCACACGGGGTAGTGGTACAACGGAGGGAGACCGACATGAGCAGCACCACCGAATACGCCGTCACCGGGATGACCTGCGGACACTGCGTCGCCTCGGTCAAGGAGGAGGTGGGCGCGATCGCCGGCGTCTCCGACGTCGCCGTCGACCTGCAGTCCGGCCGCCTGACCGTCACGTCCGCAGCCCCGCTCCCCGAGTCCGCGGTCGCCGCGGCCGTCGAGGAAGCGGGCTACACGGCACAGCCGATCTGAGGAATCCGATGCGCACGTCCACCACGCTCATCGCCTACGCCGGGGGGCTCGCGGTCGTATTCGCCGCGGCCCTCGGCGTGGGGACCGTCACGGGAAGCCCGATAGACATGACGAGCACACACACCGACAGCCATTCGGCGGCCGCACCGACAGCCGCACCCGACGCGGACGTTCCCGCCGGGCTGCAGGTTTCACAGGACGGATACACCCTGGGCGAGGTCACCTCGCCGACCCGGGCCGGCGAGTCCGGCACGCTGAGCTTCCGCGTCCAGGACGCCGACGGCAATCCGGTCCGCGAGTTCGCCGAACTGCACGGCAAGCAACTCCACCTGATCGTCGTCCGCGCCGACACCAGCAGGTTCCGGCACGTCCACCCGACACTCGGCCCCGACGGCACCTGGTCGATCGACTGGACCTGGCCCACGGGCGGCACCTACCGCGTCTTCGCCGACTTCCAGGCGTCCGGGGCGCCCGGTCAGCTCACGCTCGGCCGCAACGTCGACGTCGCCGGCGACCTCGAACCAGCGCCGCTGCCGGCCGCCTCGCGCACCGCGACGGTCGACGGCTACACCGTCACCCTCGACGGCGACCTGACCACCGCCGGCGGCCCGCTGACGCTCCGCGTCACCCGCGACGGCGTCCCGGTCACCGACCTGGACCCCTACCTCGGGGCGTACGGGCACCTGGTCGCACTGCGCACCGGCGACCTCGCCTACCTGCACGTCCACCCCGAAGGAGAGCCCGGCGACGGCGTCACCGCACCCGGCCCGGACGTCACCTTCCACGCGCAGGCCCCGACCGCCGGCACCTACCGGCTGTTCCTCGACTTCCAGCACGAGGGGACGGTCCGCACCGCCGAGTTCACCGTCCCGGTGGGCCCGACGGCCGCCGCGCCGGCCACCGAATCCGCACCCGCACCCGCACGACACGACGGTCACGAAGGAGGACACTGATGACTACCGCCGATCTCACCACCGGCCGTAACGACACCATCGAACTCGCGATCGGCGGTATGACGTGCGCCTCGTGCGCCGCCCGAGTCGAGAAGAAGCTCAACAAGATCGAGGGCGTCACCGCGACCGTCAACTACGCCACCGAGAAGGCCAAGATCGCCTTCGCCGAGGGCGTCAGCACCGACGACCTCGTCACGGCGGTGGAGAACGCCGGCTACACCGCGACCCTGCCCACTCCCCCGGCAGCCGACGGGCAGGGCACGGGCGAGGAGCAGGGTCACGCCGCGGGCGAGCGCGAACTCGCGGCGCTGCGCACCCGGCTGATCGTGTCCGCGGTCCTGTCGATTCCGGTGATCGCGATGGCGATGATCCCGGCGCTGCAGTTCACCAACTGGCAGTGGCTGTCGCTCACCCTCGCCGCGCCCGTCATCGTGTGGGCCGGCCTGCCGTTCCACCGCGCCGCGTGGACCAACCTGCGCCACGGCACCGCGACGATGGACACCCTGATCTCGCTCGGCACGTCCGCCGCGTTCGCGTGGTCGCTGTACGCGCTGTTCTTCGGCACCGCCGGCACCCCCGGGATGACGCACGCCTTCGAGCTGACGATCGGCCGGATGGACGGCGCCGCGAACATCTACCTCGAGGTTGCCGCGGGCGTCATCACGTTCGTGCTCGCCGGACGGTACTTCGAGGCCAAGTCCAAGCGCACCGCCGGCGCGGCGCTGCGGGCGCTGCTCGAACTCGGGGCCAAGGAGGTCTCCGTCCTGCGCGACGGTGTCGAATCCCGCATCCCCGCAGACCAACTGCGTGTCGACGACCTGTTCGTGGTCCGGCCCGGCGAGAAGGTCGCCACCGACGGCGTCGTCGTCGAGGGCAGCTCCGCCGTCGACATGAGCATGCTGACCGGCGAATCGGTGCCCGTCGAGGTGAGCGTCGGCGACGACGTCGTGGGCGCCACCGTCAACGCGGGCGGACGGCTCGTGGTGCGGGCCCGCCGGGTCGGCAGCGACACCCAGCTCGCGCAGATGGCCGCGCTCGTCGAGGACGCGCAGAACGGCAAGGCCGAGGTCCAGCGTCTGGCCGACCGCATCGCCGGCGTCTTCGTGCCCATCGCGATCGCGATTTCCGTTGCCGCCCTGGGCTACTGGATCGGAACCGGCAACCCGCTGCAGGTCGCGTTCACCGCCGCGGTCGCGGTGCTGATCATCGCGTGCCCGTGCGCGCTGGGCCTGGCCACCCCGACGGCGCTGCTCGTCGGCACCGGCCGCGGCGCCCAACTGGGCGTGCTGATCAAGGGACCCGAGGTCCTCGAAACCACCCGCGGCGTCGACACCGTCGTCCTCGACAAGACCGGCACCGTCACCACCGGCAAGATGACCCTCGTCGACGTGATCACCGCCGACGGCGTCGACCGCGACGAGGCGCTGCGGCTGGTGGGGGCGCTGGAGAATGCGTCCGAGCACCCGATCGCCCAGGCCGTCGCCACCGGCGCCGCCCGCAGCGTCGGCACCCTGCCCGGCGTGGAGGATTTCCTCAACGTCGAGGGCAAGGGTGTCCAGGGCATCGTCGACGGCCACGCCGTGATCGCCGGACGCGAGAGCCTGCTCGCCGACTGGTCGCAGCACCTGCCCGAGGACCTCGCCCGCGCCAAGCGGGACGCCGAGAAGCTGGGACGGACCGCGATCGCGGCAGGCTGGGACGGGCAGGCCCGCGCCGTGTTCGTCGTCGCCGACGCGATCAAGGACACCAGCGCCGACGCCGTGCGCCGCTTCAAGGCCCTCGGCCTGACCCCCGTCCTGCTGACCGGCGACAACGAGACGGTCGCGCGGACCGTGGCCGAGCAGGTCGGCATCGACACCGTGATCGCCGAGGTGCTGCCCGGTGACAAGGTGACCGCCGTCAAGGACCTGCAGTCCCGCGGCAAGGTCGTCGCCATGGTCGGCGACGGCGTCAACGACGCCGCGGCCCTCGCCCAGGCCGACCTGGGACTCGCGATGGGCACCGGCACCGACGTCGCGATCGAGGCTGCCGACATCACCCTGGTCCGTGGTGATCTCCGTTCGGCCGCCGACGCGATCGAGTTGTCGCGCAAGACCTTGCGCACCATCAAGGGCAACCTGTTCTGGGCATTCGCGTACAACGCGGCGGCGATCCCGCTCGCTGCGGCGGGCCTGCTGAACCCGATGCTCGCCGGCGCGGCGATGGCGTTCTCGAGCGTGTTCGTCGTCAGCAACAGCCTGCGGCTGCGGCGGTTCCGCCCCTCTTCCTGAGCGGACGAGACGGGCCCGGCGACACTGTCGCCGGGCCCGTCGTCGTGTGTCCCGTCAGGCGCGACCGGCCCTGTCGAGCAGCATGATTCCCGTCGCGGTGGGCAGCACGCCGCGAACGTCCTGCTGCCAGGCCACGTAGATCATCACGGAACTGATCGGCACGCTCGGCACGGTCTCGTTCCACAGCGTCTGGATCTCGGAGATCACGCCGCGGATCCGGTCGTCGCCGTCGGCGGCCTGCAGCTTGGCGAGCAACTCGTCCATCTGCGGGTTCGAGTACCCCGAGAAGTTGGCGCCGGAGTTGCCCGCCAACGTCGTCTGCAGGCCCAGGAACGGAATCGCCTCGTACAGGCCGATACCGGCGTGCGCCATGTCGTAGTCGTGCTGGACGTACACCTGCTTGACGATGTCGCCCGCGTTGTTCGCGTTGACAATGTTCACAGTGAACCCGACCGCCTGCAGCAGCGACTGCACCGCCAGGCCGATCGCCGCCTCGGTGGGCTCCTGCAACACGATGTAGTTCAGCTTGCCGTCGTATCCGTCGGCCTTGGCCTCGTCGAGCAGCTTGCGAGCGGCGTCCGGATCGTAGGGCAGGCCCTCGACGTCGGTGGCCCAGCGGGAGCGCTTGTCGAACATCGCCTTGCCCGGCAGGCCGAGACCGTTGTCGCCGCGCTGGCCCACCAGTTCCGGATCAATCGCGAGCGCGATCGCCTTGCGGACACGGACGTCGGAGCCGGGGCGGCCCTCACGATTGTTCACCAGTTCGGCGCCACCGCTGTTGAGGATGCTGAACGAGCCCGGGTAGTCGGCGTCGAGAGCGTCGTAGATGGCCTGCGGGTTGCCGCGCATGAAGCCGATGTCGATGCCGTCGGTCTTCAGCGATTCGAGGTTCTCCCTCGAGCCGCTCAGCGCGATGAACCGGATCCGGTCGGCGTTGGGCTTGCCGTTCCAGTAGTCGGCGCGCGCGGTGAGGATGCGCTCCTCGTTGGGCGCATACCGCTCGAGCACGAACGGGCCGGCACCGATCGGCTTGAACGCCTCGCCCTCACCGGCGCTCGGTGCCACGATCATGCCGTGGCCCAGGGCCAGCATCGACGGGAAGGTCGGCCACTGCTTGCGCAGGCGGAACTCGACCGTCTGCGGATCGACGGCCGTCGTCGACTCGACCGCGTCGACCCACACCGCGGCACCGTTACCGCGATTGGTGTTGTAGCGGTCGATGCTCGCCACCACCGCGTTCGCGTCGAGCGGCGTGCCGTCGCTGAAGGTCACGCCCGGACGCAGTTTCAGCGTCCACACCATGCTGCTGCCGTCCGCCGTCAGGGACTGTGCGAGCCGCGGCACGAACTCGCCCGTCTTGTCGTCGTACCGCAGCAGGACGTCGTAGACCGCAGCCAGTTCGTCGCCGCCGCTGCCGCCGCGGGCGGCGGTCCTCGCCGGATCCAGGACGGCCGCGAGCGCCTGCACGCTGAACGTCAACTGGGGCACCGGGCCAGGCGTGCCCTCCTGGTCGCCCACCAAGCCGACGGCCGGCGGGGTCCGCGTGTCCCCGCCCCCGGACTCGCTGCCGTCGGCCGAGTTCGCGCATCCCGCGAGCACCAGCGCACTCGCGACCACCGCCGCGACCAAGCCCTTTCCGAACACCGATCTTCCGGCCACGCACCCTCCCACCACTCGTGAAACTGTGACGCCCGCCACAGATTGCGGAGAGGCTAACCGGCCCCGGTTTGTCCCGAACGCCCGTTCCCGGTCAGTGAGAACCGCGCCGACCGAGCCTCTCTCGGGCTCGGACGGCGCAGCGGAGGTGGATCAGGAGGACGTGCTGCCGGACAGGCTTCCGAGCGACCCCGCGCCCGAGCCTGTGCCCGAGCCCGATCCCGTGGCCGGGGCGGCGGGACCGTTCGTGGCGAAGTCGGTGGTGCAGCCGTTGAACGTCACCGCGTCGACGAGCGTCGAGGTCGCGACCGAACCGGTGCCGACGCTCACGCCGTAGTGCTCGACGGTGGCGTTCGGGTTGGCGGCCGAGATCGCGGCGAGCGTCGTCGGCACCCGATCCTTCGCGCCGTCGATGTTCTGGGTGCTCCACCACCGGCCGTTCTGGATCATGTCGTGCATGCCGCCGTCCGAGGTGGAGGTGGTGCCCGGCTCGGCGACCCACACGAGAGTGGTGAATCCGTTCTCGAACTTGCCGCCCGTGGTCCCCAGCAGCCGCATCTGGAACGACGCGGTCGACGTGGCCGCCTTCTCGGCGAACCCGATCTCCTTCCCGATGACGTCCGCGAGCTTCACGCTGCCCGCCGAGTGGTACCACGCGGCGCGGTCCGACGGCCCGTCGACGGCGAGCTCGAGGGAGCCGTTCCGATCGAAGACACCCGACGCCGAGTAGGACGCCTCCTGCCCCTGCTCGTCGTCGAACGGGATGCCCCAGCCCGCCGGCGTCGCCTCGGTCGAGAGCGACTCACACGTGAAACCGCCGGCGGGTGCGTCGGACGAACCGCCGAGCGAACCACCGAGCGAACCGGTGGAGGAACCACCGAGCGAACCACCGAGCGACCCGGTGGAGGAGCCGCCGTCCGCACTGCCGAGCGAACCGAGGGAGCCGGTGGGTTCGGCATGGGAGAGAGCAGGAACGGCCAGTGCGGCAGTGCCCGCGATCGCGGCGACGGCGGCGGCACGGCGGATCGAAATTCGAGACATGGAAACACCTTTCGAGGCGAAATAGCGAGGCTGTACCCGACGAACCTAGGGCGACTCGCGCCGGCACCGGGACCACACCGAGGCATGCCGATACGAAAGTAGGAGCACTTCCGTACGAAAGGAGGAGACGCCCGTACGAACCCACCGGCCCACGAAACACGAACGGCCCGGAGGCAATTCCTCCGGGCCGTCGTCTCGGGACGGTGCTAGCTCACTGTCTCCGTACACACGGTGAAGCGCCGCTCGTCGTGGACGAAGCCGCCCTCCGAGCACTGCTCGACGTCCGTGACGCCCTCGATGATCTCGATGGCCCGTTCGATGTTCGGCGCGGACGGATCGTTGCAGTCCACGCGCTGCGGTTCGTCCTCGCCGTCGGGCATGCTCATGCAACCGCCCATCACCCAGTCGACGTCGAGGCACAGGGCGCCGCGCTCGCTGCCCCACTTGGTCTCGTAGTAGACCTGATCGACGTCCGCGGGGCACTGTGAGTTCTGCGCCGCCTTGGCGACGACCTTGTAGTTGGACTTGTCACTGCCGCAGGTGGCCTCGGCGATCGTTGCCGCATCCGACGTGCCGCCCAGTCGCACGCAGTCGCCGATCTCGACGTCGATGTCGACCGAACCTCCGCGGTCGCTCCCCGCCTGACCGGCCACCGTCGTGGGAGCCGCGCTGCTCGTGCTCGAGGAACTCGACCCGGAATCGGCAGCCGCCGGAGTGCCCTCCACCGAACCACCGCAACCGGCGACCAGCGCGGTCGCTGCCACCACCGACGCCACACCGATCGACCGGCACAGATATGCCCACATTCGCTTGTTCACAACAGTTTTCCTCGAAATCACAGCTCGACGGGATCGTTTCACGGCGACCTCCCCCGACAGAGACCGCCCGGTCCATTGTGGTCCAGAAGTCCGATCCGCACGAATCGAAGCCGTTCGGATCACAAATACGGGGCGAACCCCCCTGCCACGCAGGATGATCCGGGTATCAATCCGATTCCGGGATCGACGCGAGTCGCACGAAGGCGGCCGCGTCCAGCTTCTCGCCCCGGGTCGACGGTTCGATCCCGGCGGCGACGAGTCGCCGCTCCGCTTCGACGGGCGAGCCGGCCCAGCCGGCGAGGGCAGCGCGAAGAGTCTTGCGGCGCTGCGCGAATGCTGCGTCGATCACCGCGAACACCCGACGTCGGTGCGCGGCGTCCATCGGCCACGGCTCCTCGGTGTACCGGTCGATGCGCACCAGACCGGACTCCACCTGCGGCACCGGCCAGAACACCGCCCGCCCCACTGCGCCTGCACGTTTGACCGCACCGAAGAAGTTGGCCTTCACGCTCGGCACGCCGTACACCTTGTTGCCCGGCGTCGCCGCCAACCGGTCCGCGACCTCGGACTGCACCATCACCAGCGCGGTGCGCAGGCTCGGGAACTCCGCGAACAGGTGCAGCAGCACCGGGACGGCCACGTTGTACGGCAGGTTCGCGACCAGCGCCGTCGGCTCACCCGGGACGTCGTCGGGCATCACCCGCATCGCGTCGGCGCCGACCACCGTCAGCCGGTCCGCCAGTTCCGGCGCACGGTCCGCGACCGTCGCGGGCAGGCGCGCGGCCAGCTTCGGGTCGATCTCGACGGCCACGACCTTGTCGACGACGTCGAGCAGCGCCAGCGTCAGCGAGCCCAGCCCCGGACCGACCTCGAGCACCGTGTCCTGCGGGCCGACGCCGGCCGAGGCCACGATGCGGCGCACCGTGTTGGCGTCGTGCACGAAGTTCTGCCCGAGCTGCTTGGTGGGGCGCACCCCGAACTCTTCAGCGAGGGCGCGGACCTCGGCGGGGCCCAGCAGGGCGGCCTGTCCTCGCGGGTGGATGGGGGGCGGCACGGCGTCTGACACCTGAAGAACCTAACCCACGAGGCAAGCGGTCAGCGCAGGCCCAGCCTGCTGGTGCACGACGGCCACGCGCCCCAGCCCTGCGTCTCCTGCGTACGCGACGCGATCGCGATCTGCTCCTCGCGGGTCGCCAGGTCGGCGCGGGGCGCGTACTTGAGTCCGCCCTGACGCTCCCACGTGTTCTGGTCGAACTGCACGCCGCCGTAGAACCCGTTGCCGGTGTTGATCGCCCAGTTGCCCGTGGCCTCGCACTGCGCCAGCGCGTCCCACGTCGCGCCGTTCTGTACCGGCGGCACCTCGGTGCCCGGCTTGGCGCCCACCCGCACGACCCGCGGCTCCGGCGCAACCCTGACCACGGAGCCGACCGGCGTGCGCCCGGCCTCGACGCCGTTGACCGTCGTGACCTCGTACGTGACGTCCGCGACACCCGAGCGGCCCGCGTTCTCGACGACGGTGCGGCTCATGTTCATCGACGGATCCTCGATGCGCTGCTCCGGCGGGGCCACCGACTCGGTGACCACGCGTGTCTCCACCCGGCCCCGGGTCACGGTGATCTCCATGTTCTCCGTGAGCGGGGTGTCGGCGGCCGGGACGACGGTGTCGGCCTGCTCGAGCGGGGTCCCGTGCGCGGCGAGGAACTCACCGACCGTCGGAGCGGCCAACCGGACGTCGGTCGCCGCATTAGCGCCGTCGACCAGGCGGACGGTGCGCGGGTTGACCACGTCGAGGTCCGCACCCTCGAGCGGCAACCGCTGCGAACGCGACGCCGACACATGCACGTCCCCGGCGAGCCGGAACTGGTTCAGCGCCTCGTCGACCGTGAGCGCGGTGGTCCACACGCTGCGCTCCCGGCCGTCCACGGTGAGCGCAACCTCACGGCCGCGACGCAACACCACGGTGTCGCCGTCGTGCAGGTCCGAGTCCACCGCGGGCGCGACCGCGTCGTGCTCGCCGACCGAATAGCCTGCCGCCGCAAGCGCTCCGCTGACGTCCGACGACATCGTGCCGACCTGGATCAGGTCGCCGTCGACGTCGACGGTGACGGTCTTGTGCTGCGCGATCGCGGTCGCGCCGCCGACCGACAGGGTCGCAAGAGTCGCGGCCACCACGCCGTACATCAGCGGCGACCGACTCGTGTTGATCTTCGACAGGGGCGACATCGCGATTCCTTATCCGAGACCCAACTTGCTGGTGCAGCCGGGCCACGCACCCCAGCCCTGCGCCGCCTGGACCTTCTCTGCGACAGCGATCTGCTGTTCACGGGTGGCCAGGTCGGCACGCGGAGCGTACTGGGTGCCGCCGTACGCCTCCCACGTGCCCTGGTTGAACTGGAGGCCGCCGTAGTATCCGTTGCCGCTGTTGATCGCCCAGTTGCCCGTGGCCTCGCAGTGCGCGATCGAATCCCACACCGAGCCGTTCGCCACCGACGGCGCCGACGGCTTGGGCTTGGTGCCGACCCGCACGACCGTCACGGCCGGCTCACGCACCACCGACGACGACAGCTCCTGCCGATGCGTCTCCGCACCGTTGACCGTCGTCACCGACACCGTCACCGTCCGCTCCCCCGGCGCACCGGGGTTCTCGACAGTGGTCTTGCCCTGCTCGAGTTCCGGGTCGTCGACGCGATGCTCCGGGGCCGGGATCGGCTGGGTTTCGGTACGAGTCTCGGTGCGGTTGCGGGTCACGACGACCTCGAGGCCGTCGGTCAGCGGCGTCTCCGGCGCCGGCGTCACGGTGTCGGCCTGCTCGAGCGCCGCCTTCGTGACGGTCAGGAACTCGCCCACCGTGGGAGCGGCGACCCGCACCTCGACCGGCGGCGCGCCGCCGTCGGAGACCTTCACGGTCTTGGCGTTGAGGACGTCGAACTCCATGCCGTCGAGCGGGATGCGCTGGCCACGCGACGCCGACACGTACGCATCGCCGGCCAGACTCAGCTGGCGCATCGCGTCGTCGACCGTCAGGGCCGTCGTCCACACCGTCCGACGTTCGCCGTCGACCGTCAGCACGATCTCGCGGCCGCGACGCAGGACGACGGTGTCGCCGTCCGAGAGCTTCGCGTCGGCACCGGGAGCGACGACGTCGTGCTCACCGATCGGATAGCCGGCACTGTCCAGGATCGACCCGACATCCGTCCGCAACGTGCTGAGCGCGACGGCCTCGCCGTCGACGTCGAGGGTGATCGTCTTGTGCCGAGCAACGACCAGTCCGCCACCGGCGAGAAGCGTCACGAACAGGGCGGCGATCACGCCGTACAGCAGTGGCGACCTGACGGTGTTGATCCGACTGAGAGGAGACACGACACGTCCTGGGGCCGACGACAAGTTGATCACAGCACGGTAACGGTGGGTCTGCGATCTGGCAACCGCAACGTGTCGATCAGCACATATGCTGCAACAAACGTCTCGGCAACGCCGCTGGTCAGTCACGAATCGGTCACGGGCCCTTGGTCGTCGAATGTCCGGACGCTCACCCTGCGGGCACATGAAAGGGTGGGGCAATGAGCAACGTCGAAGCCGATCCGGTCGAGATCGAGTGCGAGCACGGACCCGACACACCCGTCTCCGGGCGACCGCTGACGGAGATCATCACGTCCCGGGAGGTGCCGCTCGGCGGACCCCGTGCGATGCCGGTGCGCCGCACCCTCCCGCAACGGCAGCGGTCACTGATCGGGGCGTGGTGCTTCGCCGACCACTACGGGCCCGACGACGTCGCGGTCACCGGCGGCATGGACGTCGCACCGCACCCGCACACCGGGCTGCAGACCGTCAGTTGGCTGTTCACCGGTGAGATCGAGCACCGCGACAGCAAGGGCGTGCACGCGATGGTCCGGCCCGGCGAGGTCAACCTCATGACCGGCGGCCGCGGCATCTGCCACTCCGAGGTCTCCACGCCGGACACGACGATCCTGCACGGCGTCCAACTGTGGGTGGCCCTGCCCGACGACGCCCGCGATGCTCCCCGCAATTTCGAGCACTACGTACCGCCGGTCGTGGCCTTCGAGGGCGGGTCTGCTCGGGTGTTCCTCGGCTCGCTGGCGGGATCCCGGTCCCCCGTCCACACCTTCACCCCTCTGCTCGGCGCGGAACTGACGCTCGAACCCCGGGCGCAGGTGCGCCTGGACGTCGACCCGGCGTTCGAACACGGCGCACTCGTCGACACCGGCGCGGTCCGCCTCGAGGACCTCGACCTCGCCCGCGCCGACCTCGGCTACGTCGGGATCGGCGCGTCGACGCTGACGCTCACGAACCTCACTGACGACCCGGCGCGCGTCGTGCTGCTCGGCGGCGAACCGTTCGGCGAGGAGATCGTGATGTGGTGGAACTTCGTCGGGCGCAGCCACGAGGAGATCGAGCGGTTCCGCGACGCCTGGCAGGCCGAGTCGGACCAGTTCGGGGCCGTCGAGGGTTACGCCGGTGCCGTGCAGCGACTGCCCGCGCCGCCGCTGCCGAACGCCCGGATCCGGCCGCGCAAGAACCCCCCGTCGGCCTGAGTGCTCAGTCGCGGCTGGGCAGCCGGTAGACGCGCTCGGCGTTCGCGGTCGACGCCTTCGCCAGCTCGGCGGGGTCGTCGCCGCGCACCTCGGCGAGCGCGCGCAGCGTGTACGGCAGGCAGTACGACTGGTTGGGCGCACCGCGGAACGGGTGCGGGGTGAGGTACGGCGCGTCGGTCTCGACGAGCAACTGGTCGGCGGGGACCAGCAGCGCGGCCTCGCGGAGTGCCTTGGCGTTCTTGAAGCTGACCGTGCCGGAGAAGCTGAGCACGTAGCCGGCGTCGACGCAGGCCCGGGCCATCGTCGCGTCGGACGAGAAGCAGTGGAAGATCACCGTGTCGGGGGCACCCTCGGAGTCGAGGACGCGCAGCAGGTCGGTGTCCGCTTCACGGTTGTGGATCATCAGCGGCTTGCCGAGGCGCTTCGCGAGGTCGATGTGCCAGCGAAAGCCCTCCTCCTGCTCGTCCGGCGTCGCGCAGCCGTCGAGCTTGCCGGGCCAGTACAGATCCAGGCCGGTCTCGCCCACCGCCACGACGCGCGGGTCGGACGCCAGACGCTCGATCTCCGCCCTGGTGGCGTCGTCGAGGGCGTTGGCCCGGGTCGGGTGGATCGCGACCGCCGCGAAGACGCGCTCGTCCCAATTCGCGGCGTCCACGGCGAACTGCGCGGCCGCCAGGTCGTCCGCCACCGTCACGATCCGCTCGACGCCGACCGACGCCGCGCGGTCGACGATCTCCCGCACACTCGCCGCATCCGTGGCACCGCACGCGTCGAGGTGCGTATGGGCGTCGACGAGCGGAAAAAGCGGCTCGGGCAGGTCCGGGGCGGGACGATCTTTGCTCACGTCGATAGAGTAGGCGCACCATGACTGTGCCTTCCTCGCCCGCCCAGCCCGCCCGTCCGCCGTTCTATCTGACGACGGCGATCGCGTACCCCAACGGCGTCCCGCACATCGGGCACGCCTACGAGTACATCTCGTCGGACGCGATCGCGCGCTTCAAGCGCCTCGACGGGTTCGACGTGTTCTTCATGACCGGCACCGACGAGCACGGCCTGAAGATGCAGCAGACGGCGGCCAAGGAAGGCATCGACGTCCGCGACCTCGCGACGCGCAACTCGGACGTGTTCCAGGCCATGGACAAGGTGCTGAACATCTCGTACGACCGGTTCATCCGCACGACGGACGCCGACCATCTCGAGGCCAGCAAGGCGATCTGGGAGCGGATGGTCGCGGCCGGCGACATCTACCTCGACACCTACTCGGGCTGGTACTCGGTCCGCGACGAGGCGTTCCACGCCGAGGAGGAGACGAAGGTCCTCGAGGACGGCACCCGGATCGCCACCGAGACCGGTACGCCGGTCGAGTGGACCGAGGAGTCGAACTACACGTTCCGGCTGTCGAAATACCAGGACCGCCTGCTCGCGCACTACGAGGAGAACCCGGACTTCATCGCGCCGTCCACGCGCCGCAACGAGATCCTCAGCTTCGTCAAGAGCGGGCTCAAGGACCTGTCGATCTCGCGCACCACGTTCGACTGGGGCGTCCCGGTGCCCGGCGACCCCGCGCACGTCATGTATGTGTGGGTGGACGCGCTCACCAACTACCTCACCGGCGCCGGCTTCCCGAACACCGATTCGGACGAGTTCGAGCGGTACTGGCCCGCGAACCTGCACATCATCGGCAAGGACATCACGCGGTTCCACACCGTGTACTGGCCGGCCTTCCTGATGTCGGCGGGCGTCGAACTGCCCAAGCGCGTCTTCGTCCACGGCTTCCTGTTCAACAAGGGCGAGAAGATGTCGAAGTCGGTCGGCAACGTCGTCGACCCGCTCGCGATGGTGGAGCAGTACGGACTCGACGCGGTCCGCTTCTTCCTGCTGCGCGAGATCTCGTACGGCCAGGACGGCAGCTACAGCCACGAGGCGATCGTCACCCGCATGAACACCGACCTCGCGAACGAACTGGGCAACCTGGCCCAGCGGTCGCTGTCGATGGTCGCGAAGAACTGCGACGCACAGGTTCCGACGCCGGGTGAACTCACCGACGACGACCGGGCGCTGCTCACGCAGGCCGACGCGCTGCTCGAGAAGGTGCGCGCCGAGTTCGACGTGCAGGCCCTGCACCTCGGACTCGAGGCGATCTGGCACGTGCTCGGCGAGACCAACCGGTACTTCTCGCAGCAGGAACCGTGGGTGCTCCGCAAGACCGATCCGGCCCGCATGGCGACGGTCCTCTACGTGACCCTCGAGGTGGTCCGCATCGTCGGCATCCTGGTCCAGCCGGTGATGCCGGGCTCGGCCGAGAAGATCCTCGACCTGCTGGGCCAGGCCCCCGAAGCCCGCGCCTTCGTCGACCTCGAGAACCGCATCGTCGCTGGTACGCCGCTGCCGAAGCCCGTGGGCGTGTTCCCGCGGTACGTCGAGGAGACCGACGCGTAGCTTTCGTTCCCAAAAGTTGTCGGTCCCCTCGTGCACACTGTCACGCATGGGGAGCAATAGAACATACTTTCGAACGCGCGACGCATTCGATCGGTTCGGATGCCCACCGCCGCCCCGGCATCGGTCGGCTGCCGGCCTCATGGCCGCCCTCGCCGATGCCTACGAGCGCGGCTGGCAGCCCGCCGACGTGATGCACGTGTCCCGGCGCGCACTCGGCGCCGGGACCGCGGCGACCGCCGCCGCGGCGGTGCTCTTCCAGGCACGCACCTGCGACACCGCGGACCGGGCCCCACGCGACTGGCGGGCGCAGCTCACCCGGATCGCGGACGGCGAACCCGACGCCGCCCGGTTCGCCGACGGGCTGGCGCCCCGCTGCGACCCCGACGACTTCGCCGCGGCCCTCGACGCCGTCGACTGGCAGATCGGGGTGCGCGACTGGGTCGACCTGACGGTGCTGTGGCTCGAGTTCCCTCGGCTGAACCAGCTGTGCGCACCGCCGTCCGCGTGGTCGCGCGTGCCGACGCAGCACGACGGCCCCGGCACCGAGGTCCCCGCCGCTGCCGTCGACCCCCGGGTCCTGGGCCGGATCCGCGGGCTCCTCGCTAAGGCCGAGGCAACCGAGTTCGTCGAGGAAGCCGAGACCTTCACCGCCAAGGCGCAGGACCTCATGACGCGGTACGCGATCAGCACCGCGCTGCTCGGCGGGAGCGCGCGGGCGTCCACCGCGGTCCACAGCCGCCGCCTCCACCTCGACAACCCGTACGTGCGGGAGAAGGTCCACCTGCTCACCGCGATCGGCGAGGCCAATCGCGTGCGAACGGTGTGGTTCGACCGGTTCGCGATCGCGACCGTCGTGGGCAGCCCACTCGACCTCGAACAGGTCGACCTGTTGTTCACGTCGCTGCTGGTCCAGGCCACTCGAGCGATGCAGGCGGCCGGCGCCCACGACGCGGGCACCTCCCGGACGGCGTCGTTCCGGAAGGCATTCCTGTTCGGATTCGCGGTACGCATCGGACAGCGACTCAAGGAGACGGACAGCCGCGCCACCGCCGAGGCGGCGGTGGACGCCGACGTGCGGATCGACGACCTGCTGCCGGTGCTGGCCGCGCGGTCCGCGGCCGTCGATGCCGAGTTCGAGCGGCTATTCCCGACCACCAGGGCATCCCGGAGTCGCGCCGTCGACGCCGACGGGTGGCACGCGGGGCAGTCCGCAGCCGACGACGCCTCGCTGTCACCGTCCGCACGAGCGATCCCCCGATGAGGTACCGGCCACACATCGGGTGCCGGCCCGATCGACGTCACCGCGGACCGATGCCGGTGCGGCCCGCACCTCATGGAAAGCTGGACCAATGCGGATCGAGCGGCTCGGAGACGGTGGCACCGCAGCCGACGTGTTCCGCGCACTGGCTCGACGGGCTCGGACGCGGCAGCTTCCCCCGCCGGCCGGCCTGACCGGACGCTGGTTCGGCACGGCCGCCGTGATCGCACCGAGCGTTCGGGCGACGCCGTGCGATCCCGCGACGGCATTCACGCCGCTCCCACTTCCCGAAACCGTCCCACGTGAAACACCGACACCGGACGGGCTGATCGTCGGCGGTGGATGGATCGGCTACCGCGCCTATCCCGACCGGACCGGGGCGCTGCCCGCCGCGGCCGGCGGCTGGACCGATCACGTCGTGCGGCTCGACGCGTCGGGCTGCTGGTGGTTCGAGAGTCTGCTCGACGAACCGTGCCCCGACGACATCGTCCGAGCGGTGTGCCGCCCGGACACATCTCCCCAGCCGTGGCACATCGAGTGGACCGAACCGGACCGGCACGCGCATCGCCGCGGCGTCGAGGACTGTCTCGACGCCATCTCCCGCGGCGACGTCTACCAGGCCTGCGTGTGTGCGCGGTTCCAAGGCGCAAGCTCGGGACTGCCCGCCGACTTCTTCGCCGACGCCGTCGAGCGGACCCGCCCCAGCCGCGCCGCCTTCGTGCAGGGGCCGTGGGGTGCCGTGGCGTCGCTGTCCCCCGAGGTGTTCCTCACTCGGCGCGGGGACACCGTCACGTCGAGCCCGATCAAGGGCACCCTCCCGCTCGGCGAGGACCCCGCGCTGCTCCGCGCCTCGGTCAAGGACGTGGCCGAGAACGTGATGATCGTCGACCTCGTCCGCAACGATCTCGGCCGGGTCGCCGAGCCGGGATCCGTCCGGGTGGCCGATCTGCTGCGGGTCAAGCCCGCCCCCGGCGTCTGGCACCTGGTCTCCACCGTCACCGCGACCGTCCCCGGCACCGTGGAAACCGAAGAACTGATCGACGCCGCCTTCCCGCCCGCGTCGGTGACCGGGTGCCCCAAACACTCCGCCCGACAACTACTCGCGCAGTGGGAACCGGAGCCGCGGGGCGTCTACTGCGGCACGGTCGGCATGCACAGCCCGGTCGCGGGTCTGGAACTCAACGTCGCGATCCGCACTGTCGAGTTCGAGCCCGGCGGCCGAGTGGGACTCGGCGTCGGCGGCGGCATCACGATCGACTCCGATCCCGCCGCCGAGTGGCAGGAATGCCTCGACAAGGCGCGCAGCATCGTGACGCTCACCGCGTCCCGCACGCATCCCGCCCCGACTCCGGCATCTCGAAGTGCGCCGGCCGATCCTGCGTCAGTTCCGAGGTAGCGGCACAGATCCGTCCCGTGATCGTGTCGGTGTCGAGTCGCCACATGCGCAGCACTCCGTCGCCGCCACCCGCGACCACCGTGTCGGTCCGCGGCATCGTCGTCACCTGCCAGCGCCCCCTCCCCAGAGTCGTCAAGGGGCCTCCGACAGCCTCGCCATTGGAGGCCACGCTCCACAACAGGACCGAGCCGTCGTCGCTGCCGCTGACGACATGGGACCCGTCCGCCGTGAACGCGACGCTGTACACCGTGCCGGTATGGCCCCGCAACGGTTCCGGACGCTGGTCGAATCCGCCGTCCGCGTCGCGATCCCACAGCAACAATGTGTGGTCGTCACTCGCGGTGACCATCGTCGAACCGTCCGGGCTGAACGCGACGGCGTTGACACCACCCTCGTGACCAGCGCCCCGCAGATCCCGCGGCACCGGCGCGGACGGAGTGGTGACGTCCCACGCCTGGATATCACCGTCGGCGCTGGCCACCACCAGCAGGTCGCCGCTCGGGCTGAACTGGGCGGTGCGCACCAGATTGCGCGGTCCGGTGAGGCTCCGGCCGTGGATGACGGGCGCCCGTGGATCCGAGACGTTCCACAACGCGACACTGAAGTCGTCGTCGCCGATCGCCAACGTCCTCCCGTCCGGGCTGAACGCAATCTCCCACGTGAACCGGGTCGCGGTGACGATGGCCGGCCCCAACGGAGTGGGCGCGGTCGGATCCTGAACATCCCACAACTGCACGTGCCCGCCGGAGGTCTGCGTGGTCGCCAGGATCCTGCCGTCCGGTGAGAGCGCCGCGACGTTCGCACCGCCGCGCGGTCGCGGCACGTCGATCGCCCCGACCTGGTCGAGGCGTCCCTCCGCGTCGACCGCCCACAGCCGCACCGCCGTGTCGTATCCGGCGGTCGCCAGCAGCGAACCGTCCTGGTTCAACGACGGCAGGGTCAACTGCGAATCCGACACCGGCACCGTGCCGGGCGCCAACGTCCAGACCCGGATGACCGAGTCCTGGCCGCCGGTGACGATCGCGCCCCCGTCCGGGGAGAGGGCGAGCGCGGGCACCCCGCCGCCGTTGCCGCTGAGCGCAGGCTTCATCTCGTGCAGGATGCGCGTCGCCGGGTCCACCGACCACAGTTTCGCGGTCCCGTCCCACGACGCGCTGGCGAGCGTCGCCCCGTCCGCCGCGAACGCGATGGTCCAGATACCGCCCGTGTGCGCCTGGACCGGGGTGTCGATCGGCCGGATCGCCGCGAGATCGGTGGTGTCGAACATCCTGATCAGCCCGTCGTCGCTGCTCGCGGCCAGGCTTCGACCGTCCGGGCTGAACGCGACCGAGTGCACGACGTCGTCGAAACCCGTCAGCTCACGCCCGATCTGGACGGGACGCGCCGGGTCGGCGATGTCCCACACCCGGACGGTGCGATCGTCGCTCGACGTCGCGAGGACCGAACCCCCACGGAACGACACCGTCCGCACCGCACCGGAATGGCCCTGCAACGTCCAGGACGGGAACCGTCCGGAGTCGGGGTCGGACGTGTCGACGAGGGTGACGGTGCCGTTGTCGTGCGGGACCGCGAGGAGTCGGCCGTCGGGGCTGAACCGCACGTTGTGCACGGCGCCGGGCGCCGACCGCTCGCCGTCGACAAGCGGACGCGGCGCCGCGCGGTCGGTCACGTCCCAGATCCACGTCGCGCCGTCGCCGCTGCCCGCAGCCAGGAGGCGGCCGTCGGGACTGAAGGACACCGATGCCATGTACTTGTCCGGACCGGTCAGGTCGGCACCCAACTGGACCGGGTCGGACGGATCGGTGAAATCCCACAGGCGCACCGTCCGGTCGTCGCTCGCCGTGGCGAGCGTGCGGCCGTCGGCCGAGATCGCCACCCCGTAGATCGGTCCGGTGTGGCCGGGCAGCGCGCGGGAGATCGGGGTGTTCTCGGTGGCGACCAGTCGGGAGAACGCGTCGTCGCTGCCGGGACGCATCTGCCACGCCGCGAGCGAGAGCTGCGCCGACGTCGTCGGGTCGTTGTCGCGCAGCGCGTCGGCCAGCGCCACGACCTGCTGGAACTGCGCCGCGCTGCGTTCGTTCTCGGCGCGGGACTTCGCGGCCAGGGCCATCACGCCCATCACCACCGCGACCACGGCGGAGAACGCGAGGGCCGCCATCACGCTCCGCTCCATCCAGGACTGGCGCCGAACCTGGCGGACGGACGCGTCCAGGAAGTCGACGGCCGCGGGCGTGAGCGAGGCGGCGACCGCGGGAATCCCGCCCTCGGCGGCGTCGGCGGAGCGGTCGGCACGCTTCGCGGCATGCTCGGCCAGCAGATCGAGACGACCGCGGTGATAGAGCAGGCTGTGATTACGCTCCGCGTCGTCCCAGTGCACGGCGTCGGTCTCGACCTGCTGCCGCAGCGCCGAGTAGGACCGATCCTCCTGGATCCAGCTCGCCAGCCTCGGCCAGGTGGCGATCACCGCGTCGTGGATCAGCTCGACGTCGTCGCCGTCGACGACGAGCACGCGCGCGTTGACGAAGTGGTCGACCACGCGCCGGCCGGCGCCGATGTCGGCACCCTCGAACGCGACGAGCTGCGCGAGCGTGCGACGGATCTTGACGTCGGTGCCCGTGCTGGTGACGTACACCAGGTGCACCAGCATCGCCCGCGCGAGGACACGACCGCGCTCGTCCAGTTGTTCCCAGGCCTGCTCGGCGGCCGCGGCGACGGAGCCGAGCACACCGCCGGTGCCGCGGTAGTTCGCGATCGTGAGCTGGCCGCCCCGGCGACGCTCCCACATCGTGTCGAGCAGGTACGAGACCAGCGGCAGCACGGTGCCGCTCCCCTCGGGCGGCACGGCGTCACCGCCGTCGGACGGGTTGGGGGACGCGGCCGTGAGCACGCCGAGGTCGTTGAGGATCAGGTCCACCAGACCGGGCTCGAGCTTCAAGCCGATCATCCGAGCCGGCTGGGTGATCACCTCGACGACGTCCTCACGCAGCAGCGGCGCGACCGCCTTGCTGCGCTGTTCCAGCGCACGAGCGAGCACCGGGTAGGCGAGGGCCTGCGCGTAGAAGTCCGAGCGCATGGTCGCGACGACGGACGGTGTCTCGGACGGCTCGTGGCCGAACCGGGCGGTCGCCGCGAAATCGAGCACCGCGAGGAACCGCGTCCGCTGGTCCGAATCGGTGCACTGGGTGAAGAGTTCCTCGATCTGGTCGACGACCAGCAGCACCTGGGAGGCGCCCAGCCTGATCGCGGCCTCGCGAAGCGCGAGGTCGATCTGCTCGTGGTCCGGCGCCGCGACACACTTCTCCAGCTCCGGCACGGCCGCGACCAGGGCGTCGAGCGGGTTCGCGCCGGGCGCGAACACGATCGGCGCGAACGCGGTCCGGCCCTCGCTGCGGTCGTGTCCGCGCAGTTCGGGGATGACGCCGGCCTGCACGAGCGACGACTTGCCCACGCCCGAGGCGCCGGTGACGATCACGAGGCCCTGCCCCTGCGCCGCGAGCACTGCGGCGACGAGGGCACTCACGCTCTGGCGTCGACCGAAGAACAGCCGCTCGTCCTTCTCCCGATAGGGGGCGAGTCCGCGGTACGGCCGCACGCCCGCGGGGAGGGCCGGGACGATCGGCTCGGCGCTGCCACCGGCGGTCCGCGCGGCGGGGACCGCGTTGGCGCTGCGCCACCACGCCTCCCACTGCCGCATCGAGAACAGTCCGTCGGTGGGAGGCTGACCGACATGGAGTGAGCGCGCCATGCGGATCAGCACGGCGAGCACCGGACGCACGGAATCGAACGTGGCGGGCATCCGCTTGCCCGAACGCCAGTCGCTGATGCGTTGGACCGACGCCGGCTTCTCCCCGCCCATCGAGCGCGTCAGGGTCGCGGCTTCGGAGACCACCTTCTTCAGCGGTGGGCCGCCCGCGGTCGCGAAGAGGAGCCGCAGTTGGTCGGCGAAGAACAGCCGTGCCTGCGATCCCGACTGCCCCGCGTCCGGCGTCTGTTCGGTCTCGGACGTCATCGCCCGCGTCCCCTCCTTCCGTCCCCGACTGGTTGGCCCGATTCGTGTCGATTCCGCCCCTCAGCCGACGACGTAGGCGGCGTAGAGGACCCCTCGAATTCCGCTGCGGATTAATTCCTCACCGCCTGCGAACTGCGATGATAGCGCTTCGTGCGGACTCGTCGGTTTCTGAGTTCGGCGAAGCGGGGCAAAGTCGACATCGACGCACAACGGCCCCGGCCGGCGGCGCGGTTGCCGGTAGGGGCTGGAGACAGACGAGGGGTAGTCCCAACCGGCACACGCCACCGAGGAGGAGCGCGCGATGATCGAAAGAGCGACGAAGTTGACGGCGAGAACACCGCCGGCAGTGGCAGCTGCTCTCGTGATCGCGGCGACTGTGGGGCTGATGGTGCTGTTGGGTGCGGCCCCCGCCGATGCGGCCGCGAACCCGCCGGGTGGGGCTTCGATCTCGGTCGAAGCCCCCACCCGCGGGTGAGTCGTTCGACGGGGGTCGGCGGGGGCCGGCAACCGTCGGCGATTTTTTGTCCGGACGCGCCGGGCGTCAGTCCCGACGCGTCGCGAGCACCGTCTCGTACAACTCTCGCTTGGACACGCCCAGCGACTTCTCCGCGGCGACCTGAGCGCACGCGTCCTTGAGCCGGACGCCCTCGGCGACGAGACGCTCCACCTCCCCCACGAGATCCTCGGGATCAGCCGAGACCGGCTGCGCGCCCTCGAGGACAACCGTGATCTCGCCTCGGGCACCGTCGACCGCCCACTCGGCCAGCTCCGCGAGCGTGCCGCGGCGCACCTCTTCGTACGTCTTCGTCAGCTCCCGGCAGACCGCGGCGCGCCGATCCCCGCCGAGCACGTCCACTGCGTCGGCGAGGCAGGCCGCCAGCCGGTGCGGCGCCTCGAAGAACACGCACGCCCGCGGCTCGGTCCGCAGGGCCTCCAGCCAGGCGCGGCGCTGCCCCGCCTTGCGCGGCGGGAACCCATCGAAGCAGAACCTCTCGACTGGCAGCCCGGACAACGCCAGCGCCGTCGTGACCGCGGACGGCCCGGGCAGGCACGTCACCGGCAGATCCTTCTCGACGCACGCCGCGACCAACCGGTAGCCGGGGTCGCTCACCGACGGCATCCCGGCGTCCGTGACGAGCAGGACCGTCCGGCCCTCCTCGAGGTCCGTGAGCAGTGCGGGCAGCCTGCTGACCTCGACCTGGTCGTAGAAGCTCACCACCCGACCGGTGATCGTGACCCCCAACGCGGCCGCGAGCGCCTTGGTGCGACGGGTGTCCTCCGCGGCGACGACGTCGGCGGATCCGAGCGCGCTGCGCAGGCGATCGGAGGCATCACCGATGTCACCCATCGGAGTTGCGGCGAGGACGAGGCGACCAGTCATGGGTGACAGCCTACGATCGACTCGTGACCCAGCTGACGGACGATCGTCCCGTGCCGTCGTCCGGCAGTGGCCGACTCGTGAGCCCGGCGCCGCTCGCCCCCGCCCCGGACTTCGGCCCGACCGATCGGCGACGTGGCTGGATCGTGACGGCGATCGTGACCGCGCTCGCCGCGATCACCCGGTTCACGATGCTGAACTACCCCACCGACGCGGGCACCCCGGTCTTCGACGAGAAGCACTACGCCCCGCAGGGCTGGCAGGTGCTCACCGGCGGCGGCATCGAGGACAACCCCGGCTACGGGCTGGTGGTGCATCCCCCGGTCGGCAAGCAGTTGATCGCGATCGGCGAGGCCCTGTTCGGCTACAACGCGTGGGGCTGGCGGTTCGCGTCGGCGATGGCGGGGACGATCCTGGTGCTGCTGGTCGTCCGCATCGTGCGCCGCATGACCCGGTCGACGCTGATCGGCGCCATCGCCGGCCTGCTCCTGATCGTCGACGGCGTCACGTTCGTCTCGTCCCGGCTCGGGATGCTCGACATCTTCCTGGCCCTGTTCACCGTCGCGGCGCTGGGCTGCCTCGTCGTCGACCGCGACCAGGTGCGCGAGCGGATGGCCCGGGTGCGGGCGGAGGGGCGCATCGACGTCACCGACTTCGGGCCCAGACTCGGTGTCCGGTGGTGGCGTTTCGGCGCGGGCATCATGCTCGGGCTGGCGTGCGGCACCAAGTGGTCCGGCATGTACTTCATCGCGTTCTTCGGACTCATGTGCGTGGGCTTCGACATCGCGGCCCGACGCGCGTACGGGGTGCGCCGGCCGTGGGTCGGGACGGCGATCCGTGACATCGGCCCGTCGCTGTACGCGCTCGTCGCGGTGCCGTTGATCGTGTATCTCGGCACGTACGGTGCCTGGTTCGCGAGCGAGACCGGTGTGGACCGGCACGCGGTGGGCAATCAGATCGGCGCGGGCGGGCCGTTCTCCTTCGTGCCCGAGGCGCTGCGGTCGCTGTGGTACTACAGCGCGAAGGTGCTCGAGTTCCACGCGGGGCTCACCAATTCGGCGGGCAACCACCACCCGTGGGAGTCCAAGCCGTGGACGTGGCCGATGGGCCTGCGGCCGATGCTGTACTACTACGCCGAGGGCGATCACGTGTCCGGCTGCGGCGGGCCCAGCTGCGTCAAGGCGGTCATGTTGATCGGCACGCCCGCGATGTGGTGGCTGGCGGTGCCGGTGCTCGGCTGGGCGTTGTGGCGAACGTTCGTGAGCCGCGACTGGCGGTACGCGACCGTGCTCACCGGGTACGCCGCCGCGCTGCTGCCGTGGTTCGTGACGCTGGACCGGCAGATGTACTACTTCTACGCGGTCGCGCTCGCCCCGTTCTTCGTGATGGCGATCGCGCTGATTCTCGGCGAGATTCTGGGAACCGTGAGGGATTCGGCCGAGCGGCGCGGCACCGGACTGCTCGCGGTGTGCCTGTACGTGGGGCTCGTGGTCGCGAACTTCGTGTGGCTGTGGCCGATCCTCACGGCGATGCCGATCACCCCGGAGATGTGGCAGCGGGAACTGTGGCTGCCGAGTTGGCGCTGACCCCGCTCCGTGAAAGGCGTCCGGACGTGCCCGCGTGTGGGTAGTGTGCACCGGATGCCCAGAACGTCTCTCGCGGCAATCGCGACGACCGCACTCGCCGTGCTGACCGTGCTCGTACCCGCAACGGCGCAAGCCGATTCCGGTCCGGGGGCGCCACGCTACTCGGACGTGACGTCGGTGGGTGTCCACAACACGTTCGAGAAGCAGCGCTACCCGTTCCTCACCGATGCCCTCGATGCCGGGGCGGGCCTGATCGAGCTGGACGTGTGGACCAACGCCGCGGGCCCGGATTGGCGTGTGTCGCATTCGAACCCGGTCGCGAACGACAACAACTGCGCGGGCGCGACCTCTCCGGCACAGTTGCGGACCGGTCCGCGCGACCAGTTCCTGGGTGGCTGTCTGGACGATCTGCGGACGTGGCACGACGCGAACCCGGACCATCCGCCCGTCGTGGTGAAGGTCGAGATGAAGGACGGGTTCACCGCGCCGCTCGGTCGCGGTCCACGGGAGTTCGACGCGCTGGTGCGCAGCCATCTCGGGGATGCGGTGTTCGGGCCCGCCGATCTGCTCGCCCACGGTGGGCCGGGCGCCGCGACGCTCGACGACGCCGTGCGCACCGCGGGTTGGCCCGCGGTGGACGCGCTGCGCGGGAAGTTCCTGTTCGAACTGATCCCGGGGACCGTGCAAGAGGTCAATCCGCTCGACACCTGGTGGATCGACCGCGCCTACGCGACGCACCTCGCGGACCTCGCCCGGGTCGACGGTGTGGGCCTGGCGAGCGCGTTCCCCGCGGTGCACAAGGCGCAGGCCGGCGATCCGCGCGTGCGTTACGACGAGGCCCTGCGGCCGTGGTTCGTGGTGTTCGACGGCGACGCGACGGCGTTCACGGGCGGCGACATCGACACCGAGTGGTACCGCGACAACGGCTACCTGGTGGTCATGACCGACGCGCACAAGGTGGCTCCGGCGCTCGACCCGGTCGCCCCCGACGAGGCGGGCGCGCGGGCGCGGGTCCTCGAACTCGCGGGCCGGTCGGCGTCCGTCGTCTCCACCGACTGGACGCCGCTGCCCCGGATCCTGTCGATGGTCACCGACCGCGGCTGACCGGTCGGCGCGTCACGTCCAGCGACTGCGGGCCCGCACCGACAGACGTCGTTCCTTGCGCTCGGCGAGGATCATCGGGTCACGCGACAGATCCCGGTACAGCGAGATGCTAAGCCCGATCATGACGATCACGAACGGCGCGGCCGCGATGATCGTCATGGTCTGCAGCCCGTTGAGCGCGTCGGCGCCGCCGGTCCACAAGATCAAGGCCGCGACGCCGCCGGTGAGCAGGCCCCAGAAGACGACGACCCAGCGGGCCGGCGCGAGCGCCCCGCGCTGCGACAGCGTGCCCATCACCATGGAGGCGGCGTCGGCGCCGGAGACGAAGAAGATCGCGACCAGCACCATGACGATGACGGTCGAGAGCCCGAACAGCGGCAGGTGCTCGAGCATGCCGAACAACTGGCTCTCGGTGGTGTCGCGGCCGGCGAGGTCGATGCCCTCCTGTTGCTCGTTGATGCCGGCGCCGCCGAACACCGAGAACCAGAGCAGGCTGACGAGACTGGGGATCAGGATGACGCCGACCACGAACTGCCGGATGGTGCGGCCGCGGCTGATCCGGGCGAGGAACATCCCGACGAACGGGGTCCACGAGATCCACCACGCCCAGTAGAAGATCGTCCACGACGAGAGCCACTCTCCGGTGGCCGGATTGCTCGACGCCGCCGTCCGCGCGGACATCATCGCCAGGTCGGCCGCGTAGTTGCCGATCGTGGCGGGCACGAGGTTGAGGATCATCACCGTCGGCCCCAGCACGAAGACGAACACCGCGAGGGTGAGCGCCAGCACCATGTTGATGTTCGAGAGCCACTGAATGCCCTTGGCCACTCCGGACACCGCGGACGCGACGAAGGCAAGGGTGAGCACCGCGACGACGGCGACCAGGAGGAAGGTGCCGACCTCGCCCATCCAGCCGACGACCTCGAGTCCGGAACCGATCTGCAGCGCTCCGAGCCCGAGGGACGCGGCGGTACCGAACATCGTCGCGAAGATCGCGAGGATGTCGATGACCCGGCCGATCGGCCCCTCGCTGCGCCGGCCGAGCAGCGGGAAGAAGGCCGCGCTGATCAGCTGCGGGCGTCCACGACGGTAGGTGCCGTAGGCGATCGCCAGTCCCATCACCGCGTAGATCGACCACGGGTGCAGGCTCCAGTGGAACATGGTGGTGGCCATGGCCGTTCCGATACCGCCGTCGGTGCCGGGCGGCGGGGTGACGAAGTGTGCGAGGGGTTCGGCGACACCGAAGAACATCAGTCCGATGCCCATGCCCGCGCTGAACATCATCGCGATCCAACTGACCGTGGTGAATTCGGGTTTCTCACCGTCCTTGCCGAGCGGGATCCGCCCGTAGCGGCTCGCCGCCAGCCACAGCGTGAAGATCACGAAACCGGAGGCGGCGATGACGAACAGCCAGCCCATGTTCGTGACCAGCCAGTCGAGCATGTCCCCGGTGACCGACTCGAGATTGTCGGGTGCGGCCAGTCCCCACACCAGGATGGCGGCGACCGCACCCGCGGCGACGCCGAACACCACACGATCGGTCCGGGACACCTCGCGCGTGCCTGCCATTCCTCACACGCTGCTCATCTTCAGGGACAAAAGCAAGCACCCGAACGCTCGTGGCGGCGTCCGGGTGCTCGCGTGCGACCTGGCGTTGCGCGGTTATGCCGCGGACAGGATGCGCGAGTTCTTGCCGACGAAGGCGTCGACGCTGACCCGGCCTGCACCGACTCCCGCGATGAGCAGCGACGCGACGCCGAGGGCGACGACCAGCTCGTAACCGCCGTCGCCGACGAAGACGCCGTTGCCGACGTGGACGAAGAAGAACGCCCCGAGCATGTTCAGGAACAGCAGGACACCGGCGATGCGGGTGGCGAACCCGATGAGCAGCGAGATGCCGCCGACGAGCTCGATCGTGGCGGCGACGATCGCCGAGACGTCGGCGAGCGGAATGTCCATGCCGGCGAACGCGGCCTGGGTGCCGTCGATGCCCCAGTCGAAGAACTTCTGCCAGCCGTGGGCGATGAAGACGACGCCGATACCGACGCGGGCGATGAGCAGGGTGGCGTCACGGAATGCCGTGGAGTTCATGAGAGGCCTCAGGGTGGGATCGGGATGGGATTCGGACGCACGGGACCGCGCCCTCGGATGCCTCCACTGTGACAGGTTTAAGTTGAAGCGTCAACTAAACGGTTCACGCGCCCTTGAGCGCGGTCGCGACGAACGCGGCCGCGTCCTCGTCGGACATTCCCAGCCGCCGCACCGTCGCGACGTACTCCGACGCCGCCCGTTGCGCCTTGGTCCGCGTCGGATCTCCGGTCGCCGCGATGAAGGAACCGAGCCGGCCGCGGGTCTCGATCACCCCGAGCTGCTCGAGTTCGCGATACGTGCGGGCCACCGTGTTGGGCGCGATCCCCAGATCGGCGGCCAACTTGCGCACCGTCGGAATCTTGGTGCCCGCGACCAACTCCTCGTTGCGAACGAGTTCGAGGATGCGGATCCGCAACTGCTCGAACGGCGGTGTCGCAGCGTCGTGGTCGATCTCGATCTCCACCGGCGTCCCCGTTTCGTCGTCCTTGCTGATCCGGCCCGTGAACTCACGGTATCGCGGCGACGGCGTCCGGGATCGGAATCGAGCCCTGCGTGAGCATCAAAGTGCGGCCCACCGCCCGGGGTGTGCGGCCGTCCGCGCCGGAATCGAGCAGAGCCGCGATCACCGCGGCGACGTCGGCTCGCGGCACCGTGCCGCGCTCGAGCGGCGGCTCGGTCAGCGCCACCTCCCCGGTGGGCTCGTCGTCGGTGAGGCCGCCGGGCCTCAGGATCGTCCAGTCCAGGCCGTCCCGGCCGCGCAGATCCTCCTCGGCCGCCGACTTCGCGATCAGGTACGCGGCGAACACCTCGTCGGTACCCGGCGGAACCGGTTCCCCCGCCCCGAACGAGCTGACCTGCACGAACCGCCGAACCCCGGCACGTTCGGCCGCGTCGGCCACGAGCACCGCCGCACCGCGGTCGACGGTGTCCTTGCGCGCCGCACCGCTCCCGGGTCCGGCACCGGCCGCGAACACCACGGCGTCGGCACCGCGGAGCAGTTCGGCGACCTCGTCGGCGGTCGCCTGCTCGAGGTCCACGAGCACTGGAAACGCCCCGAGCGCCCGGACCGGGCCCTCGTGGTCGGGATTGCGGATGAGCGCCACCGCCCGGTCCCCCGAGGCGGTGAGCAGCTTGATCAGGTGCCGGGCGATCTTCCCGTGCCCGCCGGCGATGACGACGCGTCGATCGGTCATGGTGGACTCCTCACACTGGTTTCGACATGACGTGTCCGCTCCCTGCCATTGTCCCCGTGCACAATGACTTGCATGGCAGGCATGAACGAGACCGCGAAAACCGCAACGATCTACCACAACCCGCGCTGCAGCACGTCGCGGAACACCCTGAAGCTGATCGAGGACGCCGGAATCGAGCCCACGATCGTCAAGTACCTCGAGACGCCGCCGTCGCACGACGGACTGCGCAAGCTCCTCGACGACGCCGGCCTGCGCCCCAGCGAGGCCATCCGCAAGAAGGAGGCCCTGTTCAAGGAACTCGGGCTGGCGACGGCGTCGGAGGACGAGCTGCTCGACGCGATGGTCGTCAACCCGATCCTGATCGAACGCCCCATCGTGGTGACCGATCGCGGCACCGTGCTGGCGCGCCCCTACGAGAAGGTGCGCGAGATCCTGTAGTTCGCCGGTCAGGCCAGCGGATCGCGTGCAAGTGGACACGACATGCATCGCGGTCCGCCCCGGCCCGACCCCAGTTCGGACCCGGAGATGCGCAGCACCTCGATGCCCGACGCCTCCATCCGGGCGTTCGTCTCGACGTTCCGCTCGTAGGCCACTACGACTCCCGGCGCCAGCGCGAGGGTGTTGTTGCCGTCGTCCCACTGCTCGCGCTCGGCGGTGACGTGGTCGAGTCCGGTGTCGATCACCCGGAGCTTGCCGATGCCCATCGCCGTCGCCGCGGCCTCCAGGAACGGCTCCGGCCCGCCGATGCAGACGAGCCCGTCCTCGCGTCGGATCGTGTACGCCGACAACGTGTCCCGCACCGCGGGATACATCACCACGGCGTCCGAGTCGACCATGGTGAGCACCGTGTCGAGGTGCATCGACGCGCGCCGCTGCTCGATCGGCACCGCGAGCACCGTGTGCGCGAGACCGTCTTCGAAGACGCTGCGCGCCAACGCTTCCGCCCCCGCCGGCGTGGTCCGCTCCCCCACCCCCACCGCGATCACCCCGGGCGCGAGGAGCAGGACGTCGCCGCCCTCGACCGGCGCCGTGTGCGATTCGTACGCCCGGCGCACCCCCCGGAATCGTGGATGGTGCGCGTAGATCAGGTCGGTCAGCGACGCCTCGCGCACCCGCGCCGGCAGCGCGAGCGACGTGATCGCGACGCGACCGCCTACCCAGAACGACGAATCGCGCGTGAACAGCAGATTCGGCAACGGGTCGATGACGAAGTCGCCACCGTGGTGCATCAGCCGAACCAGTGACGGCGTCGCGGCACCGGTACCGATCGGCAATTCGTCGAACGTCATGCCCGACGTGAGAATCGTGGCCAGTTCGTCGGCGGGGACACCGCGCAGGTGCGCGGCCAGGTCCTGCGCCAGCGCGTGCCCGAGCTTGCGCGGATCGACCGCGGCCGAGATGCCCTGCATGCGTGCCGCACCGCTGGTCGTCAGGGTTTCGGTGAGCACGTCGGCCAGCAGCAGCACCTCGACGCCGTGGCGGCGGAGCAGGTCCGCGAACGCGTCGTGCTCGTCCTGTGCGCGGTCCACCCACGGCAGCCCGTCGAACAGGAGTTGGTCGTTGTTGCGGGGCGTGAGACGCCTGAGTTCGTCGCCGGGGCGGTGCAGCAGGACCGACCGCAACGTGCCCACCTCGGTGTCAACACCGAGCCCCGGGGCCTCCCGCACGCTCATGGGTAAACGGTAGTCCCGCGCCGCGCGGTGGGCACCTCGCAATCCTCGACTATTGTCGAGGTTGCCGGCTCGAGAAAGGCGGACGACGTGGACAAGCCGGACTGGCACACCAAGGAGCTCACCCCCGGGCAGCTGTCCGAGCGGAGCGGGGTGGCGGTATCGGCGCTGCACTTCTACGAACGCGAGGGCCTCATCTCGAGCCGCCGCACCAGCGGCAACCAGCGGCGCTACAAGCGCGACGTCCTCCGCCGGGTCGCGTTCATCCGGTTGTCGCAGCGCGTCGGCATCCCGCTCGCCGAGATCCGCGACGCCCTCTCGACCCTGCCCGACGGCCGCACCCCGACCCGCAGCGACTGGGCCCGCCTGTCGAGCCGCTGGCACGCCGACCTCGACCGACGGATCGAGCAGTTGATCCGGCTCCGCGACGACCTCACCAACTGCATCGGCTGCGGATGCCTGTCACTGGCGAGCTGCACCCTGGCCAACCCGCACGACGAACTCGGCACCGAGGGCCCGGGGGCACGCGTCATCGACGTCGACCTGGACTGACGTCACGCCCCGTCCCCGTCGAGGCGGCGCTGCGCCGCGACGCGGTCGCGCTCGACCATCTGGGACACCATCTGCCGCGCCAGCAGTTCGATCTGTCCACCAACCAGTGGGACGCGCACGGTGATCGTGCCGCGCACGTCGAGCACCGCCCCTGCGCCGTTCGGCCGCAGCGCATACTCGCCGTCGATCGCGACGGGGATCCCGGTGGAGCGTCCGGTGACCCGTCCCGCCGCCCTACCGCCGTCGACCGGGCACCACACGTCGGTCCGCTCCATCCGCATCTCGCCGCGAATCACCTTGCGCACCAATGCCGGAAAGTTGTCCGGGTCGACCGTTTCGGTCATCGTGACCGTCACCACCGGAGGCCCGTCGCCGTCGGCCTCCTCGCCGACCTGCACCACTGCGCGCGACTCCGCGGCCACGCGCGAGCGCCAATAGTCCTCGTCGGTCAGCAGTGCGTGCACACGCTCGACGGGATGATCGAACTCGGCCGAGAACTCGAAACGCTTCGGCATGGTGCCGACGGTACCGGACGGATCAGGTGATGAGGCCCCGTTCGCGGGCCGCCGCGACGGCGGCGGTGCGGCTGTCGACGTCGAGTTTCGTGAACGCGTGCACCAGGTGCGATTTGACGGTGGCCTCGCTGACGAACAACTGCTTCGCAATCGCCCGGTTCGACAGCCCCTGGGCCACGAGTCCGAGCACCTCGATCTCCCGCGCGCTCAGGTCGGCGCGGGGCTGCTGCATCCGCCGGTACAGCCGCTGCGCGACCTCCGGGTCCAGCACCGTCTCGCCGCGCGCCGCGGCCGCCACCGAATCGATCAGCACGTGCGGGGCGGTGTCCTTGAGCAGGTAGCCGGACGCGCCCGCCTCCACCGCCCGGAGGATGTCGGCGTCGGTGTCGTACGTCGTGAGCACCACGACCCGCGGCGGCTCCGGCATCGCGGTGATCTTCGCGGTGGCCCCGGCCCCGTCCATACCGGCACCGAGCCGCAGATCCATCAGCACCACATCGGGTTTCGCGGTCGCCGCGAGCGCCACGGCCTCCTCGCCCGACGACGCCTCGGCCACCACCTCGACCCCGTCGTGCGACGCCAGCAACGCGCGCAGACCGGCACGCACCACCGGATGGTCGTCGACCAACAGGACCCGAATCTCGCTCACACCAGCCTCCCGACTGGAAGCGTAGCCGCAACCGCCGTCCCGTCGCCGGGGGCCGATTCGACGACCAGCGTGCCGCCGAGTTCGCCGAGCCGATCCCGCATCGCGCGCAGACCGAACCCACCGGCCTCGCGCTGATCGAACCCGATACCGTCGTCGACGATGTCGAGGCGGACCTCGTCGGCCGCGTAGCTCAGGGTGACCCGGACCCGCTGCGCCTGCGAGTGCAGGCGCACGTTCGCGAGCGCGCTCTGCGCGACCCGCAGCAGTGCCACGTCGTAGTCCATCGAGAGCGCCTGTGCGCCGTCCGTGACCAGTTCACTCTTGATGCCCGTCTGGTCGGAGAGTTGGTCGAGCAACCGGCGCAACGCCGACTCGAGCGGCGCCGACTCGAGGGCGGCGGGCGCGAGCGCGTCCACGACCCGGCGGGCCTCGACGAGGTTCTGCTGCGCGGTGTCCTCGATCTGAGTGAAGATCGGACCGGTCTCGGTGCCGCGCAAGCCGGCGCGCGCCAGCAGCAGGATCGACGAGAACCCCTGCGCGAGCGTGTCGTGGATGTCACGAGCCAGCCGTGAACGCTCGGCGAGCGCACCCGATTCCCGTTGCAGCGCAACCAGTTCGTCCTGCGCGCCGAGGAGTTCGCGATGGGCCTCGGTGAGTTCGTCGACCAACAGTTGCCGTTCGGCGGCCTCGCGCACCAGCAACTGGTACACCGTCGCCATGCCGGCGGCGACGGCCGCGCCGATCAGCGGTCCCACGATCGACGGCACCGTCTCGGTCACGCCGTGCCACAGGCTCGCCGCGATCGACACCGCCGTGAGCGCACCGGTCGCGCCGAACGCCTGCGGAATCGTCAGCAGGTGGAAACACAGGAAGAAAAGGGCGAACACGAGCCACACGAAGTTGGGGTCCGAGACCACGAGCAGCAGCCAGCCGAGGACGAGGATGCCCAGCCACGACCGCCCCGACGCCTTGTCGACCGGGCCGCCGTCCCGGGCACCACGGGCGAAGAACACCCCGCAGCCGTACCAGACCAGTTCGGCGACCGCGATCGCCACGATCCACCAGCCGTCGGCGCCCTTCGTGACGAGGACCCGTCCGACGCCGATCGCGAGCAGAAGCACGAACAGGAAGTGCGCACCGATCTGCATCGCGCGCAGCACCGGGGCGACACCGCCGGGGTGGGATGCGTCGGAAGTCTGCATTTCACTCACGCTAACACCGCCGGTACACCACTCGCCGCAGCGAGCGGCGAACTCCTACTTTCGATGGACCGAGGAAGTCAACCGATGCGCGATGCCCCCGACCCCTACTCCGCGGGACGCTGGATCACATGTTCCTCAGTATTCGAGATCTCCGCTTCGCCAAGGGTCGGTTCACCCTCATGAGCTCGGCCCTGTTCCTGATCTCCCTGATGGTAGTCATGCTGTCGGGGCTGACCACAGGACTGGGCAACCAGTCGATCGCCGCCGTGCAGAACATCGGCGCCGACAAGTTCGCGTTCGGCGAGCCCGCCGACGGTCAGTCGCTCTCGTTCGGCGAATCCACCGTCACCGAGCAGCAGCGCGACGCCCTCGCCGCGACGCCCGGCGTCGACGAGGCCTCGATCATCGGGATCGCACCGGTCCGGATCAGCACGGGCAGCAGGGAGGTGGCCGCGTCCGCGTTCGGTGTGGACGGCGGATCCTTCGCCGCCCCCGTCCCTCTCGACGCCGGATCGGCCGCGGTCGACAGCGACCTCGCGAAGGACAACGGGTGGGACGTGGGCAGCCGAATCAATGTCGGCGCACAGACGTTCACGATCACCGCACTCGTCGACGACTCCCTCTACAGCCACCAGCCCGTGGTGTGGATCGACCACGAGATGTGGACGCAGCTGCCGTCCGCCGGCGGCAGCGACGGCACCGTCGTCGCACTGCGCACGTCGGGTGGATTCGACGCCGACGGCGCCGCCGCGGCGACCGGCACGTCGATCACCGACGAGAAGGGCGCCCTCGAGGCGATCGGCTCCTACACCTCGGAGCGCGGCTCGCTGCTCCTCATGCAGGCGATGCTGATGACCGTCAGCGCCCTCGTGGTCGGCGCGTTCTTCACCGTCTGGACCATCCAGCGCAGCCAGGACCTGGCGGTCCTCAAGGCTGTCGGCGCATCCACGAAGTACCTGCTCAAGGACGCCCTCGGCCAGTCGCTGATCGTGCTGGTCCTCGGCGCCGGGCTCGGCAGCCTCGCCGCGGTGGCACTGGGCGCGGTCGCGTCACAGTTCGTTCCGTTCACGCTGACCCTGTCCGGCACCCTCGTGCCGTTCGTCGCGCTGATCGTCATGGGCATGGTGGGCGCCGCCGCCGCCCTGGCCCGCATCGTCTCGATCGACCCCCAGTCTGCGCTCGCGAACGCCCGCTGAGCCGGCCGACAAACCCCGAAAGGACTCCCATGAGCATCGACCTCCGCGACATCGTCCTCACCTACCCCGACGGCGACACCCGGCTGCGCGTCCTCGACGAGGTGAACCTCCACGTGGACCGCGGCCACCTGGTCGCCGTGACCGGCCCGTCCGGGTCCGGCAAGTCGAGCATCCTCGCCGTCGCCGGGCTGCTGACCTCACCCGACTCCGGCACCGTGACGATCGACGGCACCGACGTCACCGGCCTCGACCGCGCAGCCCGCACCGATGTGCGGCGCGAGAAGCTCGGCTTCGTGTTCCAGCAGTCGAACCTGCTGCCGTCCCTCACCGCCACCGAGCAGCTGGAGATGATCACGCACCTGAACGGCGGCAAGGTCCGGGAGAGCCGCCGGCGCGCCCGCGACCTGCTGAGCAGCCTCGGCCTCGAGGGCCAGCTGGACCGACGCCCGCACCAGCTCTCCGGTGGACAGCGTCAGCGGGTCGCGATCGCCCGATCGCTCGTGAACGATCCCGCGGTGCTGTTGGTGGACGAACCGACGTCGGCCCTCGACGAGGAACGCAGCCGGGAGATCGTCGCCCTGCTGGCCGACCTGAGCCGCGAACGCTCCGTCGCGACGGTCATGGTGACCCACGACCTGAACCAGCTCGACCTCGTCGACGCGGCCTACGAGATGCACAGCGGGCGGCTGCGGCCCCGGGCTGCAGTTCCCACCGTCCCCGTGGCGGCTACAGGAGCTTACTGAACTGGTCGTTGGCCTTCTGCATGACGAACT
Organism: Prescottella agglutinans; assembly: GCF_004011865.1. GTDB lineage: Bacteria > Actinomycetota > Actinomycetes > Mycobacteriales > Mycobacteriaceae > Prescottella > Prescottella agglutinans. Next base: position 401,230 of record NZ_RKLP01000002.1, read on the forward strand.
CGTACGGCGGGGCGAACTTGCGCGCCCACCAGTAGCCGAACCGGACGTCCGCGGACGTGTACACCAGGAAGCGGTTCTTCGCGATACCGGCGAGGATGCAGGCGGCCACCTTCTCGGGGGTGACCGCGCGCTTCTCGAACCGGCGGGTGAGCTTCTCGATCCGCGGATCGGAGCGGTCCACCCCGGCGATCTGCACGGTGCCCACGAGCGGCGTGCGGACGCCACCGGGAACGACGAGGCTCACCCCGATGTCGTGGCGCTTGAGGTCGAACCGCAACACCTCGGACACGCCGCGCAGCCCGAACTTGCCGGCGCTGTACGCGGCGTGCCAGGGCAGCGCCAGCAGGCCGGCCGCCGACGAGACGTTCACGAGGTGCCCGCCCCGTCCGGCGGCGATCATCGGCGGCACGAAGCACTCGATGACGTGGATCGGTCCCATCAGGTTGACGTCGACCATCGACTTCCAGTGCCGGTGTTCCAGGTTCTCGACGGTGCCCCACGCCGAGATCCCGGCAACGTTCATCACGACGTCGAGGCTGCCGAACTGATCGTGGATCTCGTCCGCGAAGGCGGTGACCGCCTCGAAATCGGAGATGTCGAGCGCCCGCGAGTAACTGACGGTGCCGCCGGCCGCGCCGATGAGGGCGATCGTCTCGGCCAACCCGATCTCGTTCACATCGGTGAGGAACAGGTGGGCGCCGCGTGCCGCCGCGGCGATCGCGGTGGCCCGGCCGATCCCGCTGGCAGCCCCGGTGATCAGGCACTTCTTACCGTCGAGCGTCTTGATCGCCATCGCGTGCAGTCCCCCACCTTCGCCGATCCGTTCGGTCCGTGTCGGCAGTGTACGTGGCGCACGCCACTTCCGCGCTCGACGACTTCCGGCGCCGAGATACACGGCGCCGGAAGCTGTGGGACGAGTGCCTAGAGGCGCTGTGTCATCTCGTCCTGGTAGTCGCGGATGGTCTTCTCGATCCCGTCCGCGTCCTCGGGACGACCGTGGCTGCGCGCGTCGTCCGCCCGCTCACGCAGCACGCGAATCGCCCGGCGCAATTCGTTGTCGCTCATTCTGCGGTCCATGAGTCCCAGTTTCCCCGCAGGCACTCACATTTTCCAGGTTCCGGTGGCACCGGGCCGACATCGTTACCGCACAGCGTGGCGTCGAGCTATCACAAGGTTATTCACACTCCAAGGCCCCGTTCCACCGTCTCGAACGGGGCAACGAGAGCGTCTTCCGAACGGTCGACCAATCATCATTCTCGAGCTACCCGCCGGTTATTCCCGGTGCTACTATCTTCGCGATGTCTGACTTCGCCGCGCGGCTCAACAAGCTATTCGATACCGTCCACCCTCCCGGCCGGAAACCCCACACGAACGCCGAGGTGGCGAACGCCCTCATCGCCGACGGCCACCAGATCTCGAAGCCGTACATCTCGCAGCTACGTTCGGGGCAGCGGTCCAATCCGTCGGACGAGACAGTCGCGGCCTTCGCGAAGTTCTTCAAGGTGAAGCCGGCGTACTTCTTCAACGACATCTACGCCGCGAAGGTCGACCACGACCTCGACCTGCTGTCCCAACTGCAGGGCTACGGGCTGCGCAGGCTCGCGACACGCGCCTTCGACCTGTCCGAGGAGTCACAGGCGCTGCTGACGGCGCTCGCGGAGAAGCTGCGGGCCGCGGAAGGGCTGCCGGAGATCCCGCCGGACGCGTCCCGCTAACGGACCCGCGGCGGCGATCCGACGAGCGAGCCCCCGCAGAAGTCGCCCCGTCCGCGAGAAGACCGGACACGAAAGAGGCCCCCTCCCGAAGGAGGGGGCCTCTCTTGTTGTGGAGCTGAGGGGAATCGAACCCCTGACCTCTTCGATGCGAACGAAGCGCGCTACCAACTGCGCCACAGCCCCGAACCACGATCCGCTTTCGCTGACCGCTCGGAAACTGTAACAGGACATGACCCCGGACAACGAATCGCCTGGTCAGATCCCATGTCTAGGCGCAAACGAAACGAGCGCCCGATCACCGTGGTGATCGGGCGCTCAGCGCTCTCGAAGTGCTTCGGCGACTCCCGCGGAGTCCCTCGCGGCCGTGCCGCGGGGCGTCACATCCCCGACGCCCGCCGCATCCCGTCGTCGCGGTAGCCGTCGTAGCCACGCCGCTCGCCGTACTCCTCCGCCTCGATGTCGTAGTGCTCGAGGTGGTCGAACGCCGGATCCCCGTCGTCGACCTCCAGCACGACCGCCCCGGTGCGACGGAGCCGCGACGGCACCAGACGCAGTTCCTCGTCGGTGTCGGACTCCACCCCCAGGCGGGAGCGGCCGAGTCGTGCCATCCGACGCCGCCGGATCTCCTGCTCGAGGTTGACCTGACGCCGCAGGTACGCCATGTAGCCGACGAGCCCGAATACGGCGAGGGCGAACACCCACCACAGGACCGGACTGACGGCGATCGCGAGCGCGGCCGTGAGAATCGCCGCGAACACGAACCCGAGCATGGCGCGCTGCCGGAACTGATAGCGCGCCGCCCGGGCGAGCGCGTCGGCCTCCGGGTCGAATCCGCCCCGGCCGCGCCGATTGGGAACGAATTCCCGTGCGGAACCGCGCTGGCGATCCATCTCGTCATCCATCATTTCGGAGTCGGCATGAACATCCATTCGGTCCTCCGCGTCTGTGCCGTACATGTCGTCGTCGCCGTGTGTGTCGCTGCTCTGCGATGTCGGCCCGTGATGCCAGTTCGGATCACTGCGATGCCCTGCCGCGGGACCACGTGCCGGCCGATCCGCGCCTCCCCGGAACAACACTCGAGTGGCGAGCGCCGCATCTGTGGTCTGCCGGATGCGAGGCCGCTTGCTGACGAGCATCGGAACAAGGACGAACAGCCAGACGGCAACCAGCGCGATCCAGATGATCGAGGAACTCGGCATACCGGCGACCTCCTCCCATTCGTCTACCAGCACTGATGACGCTCTTGCCCCGTTCAGGGTAGTGGCATCCGCTCCCTCATCGTCGCAGACGCGCCGACTCAGCTTTCGCAGGTGTCACACCCGTCACTCGATTATCACCCCTCGAGAACGAAATTGCAGCCTCGAGATTCAGTGACGGTGATCGCCCCACCGATCCGGGGCGGCGCACGGGCACCGCTCACCCCCGCACCCCGCCCCGGGGTGCCAATTCCGACGATTCGCTCGAAAACCGGAATTGGCACATTTGGTAGACCGAATCCGAATTGTTAGCTTTTCTTTATCAAATTTGCGATAACTAGTCGCCAAAATCTTACGCGCCAGTGATGGAGAACGAATACTGCAATCGAGGCGACGCCGCGCGGAGTCGTCCAAAACTGCCCGAGGCCGGTTTGCACCGGTCGCGAACAAACGAAGACGAGGAATTCCTATGCTCGTGAATCACCAGTCTTTCCTTCGCCGCAAGCTCGCACGCTCCAGCACCCTCGCCCTCGCCGGGGCCGCGGCCCTGATGCTGACGATCTCCATCGGGTCGGCCGGCGCCGACGTGATGCAACAGGAGGACACGTCCGCCCACACCGTCAGCTTCGACGGCTGGGACCTCCGCATCGACCAGACCGGACAGTCCATCAACAGCGTTCCGCCGCTGTCCGGTAACCAGTTCACGCGCGACCTCTTCGCCAGCCAGCGGGCTCTCGCCACGGTGAGCGGCAACGGCGGCGCGCCGTTCACCGGCGGCACCCTCGAGGTCGGCTACCAGATCGGCTACCAGGCGGACGTCTCCAACGGCGCCGTGATCACCGGCAACGCGGGCCTCACGCCGGGGGCGGTCTACATCCCTGAGGAGGCGCAGACCCTCATCCTCACCGCCGATCCCAACGTGCCGGCCGCCGTGAACCTGTTCACCGGCCAGGCACTCGAGCTCGGCGTCGAGGCACCCGTCGAGGGCAACCTCTCGACGCAGGTCGCCCCCGGCACCATCGCGACGGTCCCGGTCCAGAAGAAGGAGTGCAAGTCCACGCAGTGCGCGATCACGCTGCGCGACGTGCACCTCGAGGTCAACCACGCGATGGGTTCGGTGTCGGTGCGCTCGTACGCCATCTTCACCGCGTCGACCGACGTCGCCGACGACGTCGTCGTCAGCTACGGCCCGCCGGTCATCGTCTGAGCACGGATCAGCGGCCTCGCCGGCAGTCGGGCACCGGCGGGGCCGCTCCGCGTTTCTCGGGTTCGACGAGGGCGGACTACGCCCAGTCCGCGCGCCCCTCGCGCACCAGCCGATCGGACACCGAACCCGGCACCTCCTCGACCGTCATCGCCACCAGCAGATGATCACGCCACTGGCCGTCGACGTCGAGGTATCGGCGCAACAACCCTTCCTCGCGGAACCCGGCGTGTCGGAGCACCGCCTGGCTGGCCACGTTCTCGGGGCGCACCGTGGCCTCCACCCGGTGCAGCATCATGGGCCCGAAGCAGTGGTCCAAGCCGAGCCCGAGCGCCGCCGTCGCGACTCCCTGTCCGCCGACCTCCTTGGCCACCCAGTAGCCGATCCACGCCGAGCACAGCGCACCGCGGATGATGTTCCCGACCGTGATCTGCCCACAGAAGTCGCCGTCCAGTTCGATGGCCATCGGCAGCATCCGACCCTTGCGGGCCTCCGAACGAAGACTCGAGCACAGCCCCGGCCACGCCGTGATGTGGTGTCGGTCCGCCCACGGCGCCTGCCCGGTCGGCTCCCACGGCTCGAGGTGTTCCTGATTCTCGATCCGCAGCCGACTCCACACGGCCGCATCCCGCAATCGGATGGGTCGCAACGTCACTCGGCCCGCCGGGACCCGCAGCGGGCCGATCCGTACCGGCCAACCCGGATGCACCGACATCGAGCGTTCAGCCCCGCTGCGCAAGGAACGCGACTTCCACCTGTTCGCCGGCACGGATCTCGGTGACGTCCGGCTCGACAAGAACCAGACAGTTGGCCTCGGCCAGCGTCGCGAGCAGATGCGACGACGCACCCGGCGCGCCGCCGAGCGCCTGGACCAGGTACTCCCCTGTCGACTCGTCGCGCATCAGCTGACCGCGCAGATAACCCTTGCGGTTCGCGATGGACGTGATCGGGCTGACCGTCCGCGCGGTGACGATCCGGCGCATCGGCTGTCGGCGACCCAGGGCGATACGGATGAGCGGCCGGACCATGACCTCGAACACCACCAGGGCGCTCACCGGGTTGGACGGCAGCAGGAACGTCGGCACCTCGTCCCGTCCGAGCTGTCCGAAGCCCTGCACCGAGCCCGGGTGCATCGCCACCCGCTCCACCTCGAGGTTCCCGAGGTCGGCGAGCGCATCGCGGACCTCGTCGGAGGCGCCGCCGCCGACAGCCCCCGCGATCACGACGATCTCCGAGCGGATCAGCTGACCCTCGACCACCTCGCGCAGGCGCCGCGGATCCATCGTCGCGATACCGACCCGATTGACGTCGGCGCCGGCGTCGCGGGCCGCGGCCGCGAGCGCGTACGAGTTGACGTCGTAGACCTGACCCGGTCCGGGGGTCCGGTCGATGTCGACCAGTTCGCCGCCGACCGAGATGACCGACAGGCGCGGACGCGGATGCACCAGGACCTTGTCCCGGCCGACCGCGGCGAGCAGACCCACCTGCGCGGCACCGATGATCGTGCCGGCCCGCACAGCGACGTCACCCGGTTGGACGTCGTCGCCCGCGCGACGAACGTAGTCGCCGGACCGGACCGGCTTGTAGACCTTGACGCGGGCATGCCCGCCGTCCGTGCGGTCCATCGGCAGCACCGCGTCCGCCAGCGTCGGCAGCGGCGCACCGGTGTCGACCCGCACCGCCTGACGCGGCTGCAGCCGAATCGGCTGGCGCGAACCCGCGGTGACCTCGCCGACGACCGGCAAGGTCAGCTCGGTGGGCTCGCCGTCCTCGCCGCGGATGTCGGTACCCGCGGCGAGGACGTCGACGCTGCGCACGGCGTAGCCGTCGATGGCGGCCTGGTCGAAGCCGGGCAGGGGCCGTTCGGTCACCACTTCCTCGGCGCACAGCAACCCCTGCGCCTCGGAGATTGCGACCCGGACGGGCCGGGGGGCGACCGCGGCAGCAGTCACTCGCGACTGCTGCTCCTCAACCGAGCGCATGTGGTTTCTCGTCCTCCCGACCCTGGCCGACCCGACCGTGTACTGCTGCGTGCTGCTATTCGGCGGACGGCCGCTTCAAACGGTCGGTCAGCCACTCACGCAGGGACGGGCCGTATTCCTCGCTGTCCAATGCAAAGTCAACCGCAGCGCGCAGGTAGCCGCCGGGATTTCCCAGATCGTGTCGGGATCCGCGGTGGACGACGACGTGGACCGGGTGGCCCTCCGAGATCAGCAGCGCGATCGCGTCGGTGAGCTGCAACTCGCCACCGGCGCCCGGCGTGATCCGGCGCAGCGCGTCGAAGATCGCCCGATCGAGCAGGTAGCGGCCCGCCGCGGCGAACGTGGACGGCGCGTCCTCCATCGCGGGCTTCTCGACCATGCCGGTGACCTTGAGGACGTCCGGGTTGGTGGTATCCGGGACCGTCTCGACCTCGAACACGCCGTATGCGCTGACCTGCTCCTTGGGCACGTCGATGGCGCACAGCACGCTGCCGCCGCGCTTGGCGCGCACACGGGACATGGTCTCGAGCACGCCGCGCGGCATGACGAGATCGTCCGGCAGCAGCACCGCGATGGCGTCTTCGTCGTCGTCGAGCACAGCCTCGGCACACCCGACCGCGTGTCCCAGACCCAGCGGCTCCTCCTGCACCACGGAGTCCACCTCGAGCAGCCCGGGGGCCTTCCGCACCTTCTCGAGAAGGTGGTACTTGCCGCTGGCTTCGAGCTTGCTCTCGAGGACGAGGTCCTCGACGAAGTGAGCGACGACGCCGTCCTTACCCGGTGAGGTCACGATGACCAGACGGTTCGCCCCGGAGTCGGCCGCCTCTCCCGCCACCAATTCGATACCGGGGGTATCGACCACCGGAAGTAACTCCTTCGGGACGGTCTTCGTCGCAGGTAGGAACCGAGTTCCCATACCTGCAGCGGGAACGACCGCCGTCCGAAAGCACCTGTTGTCATTGGTGACGGCATCTGTCATAACTCACCACCCTATCCACCGGCCCCCGCGGCCGGTCGGAGCGATCCTAAGGTGGCGATCATGAATGTGCCGACCAAAGCGGAATGGCGGACCCGCGTACTCCGGGAACGCAGGGCCGTCGCGCCCGAGACCAAGCAGGCCGAGGCGGAGTCGCTGGTCGCTTTCGTCACATCGGTCACACCCGCCCCGGACGTCGGCGCCACGGTGTGCGCGTACGTCCCGGTCGGCACCGAGCCGGGCTCGACGGCGATGCTCGACGCGCTGCGCGACGCGGGACGCCGGGTGCTGCTGCCGGTGACCGGCGCGCCCGGCCCGCTCGAATGGGCCGAATTCACCGGACAGGACGACCTCGTTCCGGCCGGATACGGGCTGCGCGAGCCCCGCGGTCCGGTACTGCCGTCGACCGAGGTCGGCGCCGCCTCCGTGGTCCTCGTGCCGGCGCTGGCCGTGGACGAACAGGGCGTCCGGCTGGGCCGGGGGGCCGGCTTCTACGACCGCACGCTGGGGATGGCGCGACCCGACGCGATGCTGGTCGCCATCGTCCGTGACAGCGAGCTGGTGCCGCGGCTGCCGGGTGATCCGCACGACGTGGCGATGACCCATGCCCTCACGCCGGGTCGCGGGCTGGTGCGTCTCGGGGCGGGCGATCCGGCGTAATCGCCAGGTCCACCCGCTACCGGCGGAATAGTCGGCTGGTTCGCGCTGTTGGCACTGTCGACTGTAGAGTGCCAACACCTGCGGTTTGACTACACAATGCGGAGGAACCCCAGTGCCCACCTATTCGTACGCCTGCACCGAATGCGACAACCGATTCGACATCGTGCAGTCGTTCACCGACGACACCCTGACCGTCTGCCCGGAGTGCTCCGGCAAGCTCCGCAAGCTGTTCAACTCGGTCGGCATCGTCTTCAAGGGCAGCGGCTTCTACCGCACCGACAGCCGCGGCGGCTCGAGCACCGCCAGCGAACCGGCGAAGAAGAGCGACTCCTCGTCCAGCACGTCGACCTCGTCGACGTCCGGATCGTCGTCGAGCGCCTCCGCCCCCGCCGCCGCCAGCTAGTCCACAGCAGGTTCTCCACAGCCCGCCGTTCATCCACAGGCGGGCCGGAAACCACGCCTCGGACGGGTTCCGGCCTCCACTCCCGGGCCTAGCGTTCCCGTCATGCCTCTCGACCTGTTCAGTCGGCGCGAGACCGACCGCAGCGGAGCCCTCGCGCCGACGATCACCGACCGGCTCGGTCGGGTGCTGCGCCCCGGGTGGGCCCGGACCGATACTGCGCGTCGGATCGCCGCGGCGACCCTGGCCGCGGTGGCGCTCGTCCTGTTCGTCCGCGACAACCGCGAAGACGCCGGTGAAGCGGTCGTCGTGGCGGCGCGCGACCTGACGCCCGGTCACGTCGTGACCGCGAACGACATCCGCACCGTCGCCCGACCCCGCACCGACCTCCCCGACGCCGCCGTGGACGATTCCGGCGCGGTCATCGGGCGCACCGTGTCCTCCCCCGTCCGTGGCGGCGAGATCCTCACCGACGTCCGCCTGCTCGGACCTCGGCTCGCGGAGGCCGCCGTCGGATCCGCCGACGCCCGCGTGGTGCCCGTCCGCCTGTCCGACGCCGGGCTCGCCCAATTCATCCGCGAGGGCGACCGGGTGGACGTCCTCACAGTGGGCGAAGCCCGTGCAGCCGACTCGTCCCGGCCGCCCACGGCGACCGTCCTGGCGTCCGGCGCGGCGGTGGTCCTGGTGTCACCCGAGCAACCGTCGTCGGGGGCGCGGCGGGACCAGGTCGTGATGCTCGCGCTCCCCGCGCCCGAGGCGAGTGCGGTCGCGGCCGCGTCGCTCACCGACGCGATCACGGTGACGCTGCACTAGTCTCGCCTCGGTCGGGCAAACACACAGAGGGGACATCACATGCTCAAGGGCTTCAAGGACTTCCTGCTCCGTGGAAACGTTCTGGATCTCGCGGTCGCGGTCGTCGTGGGCGCCGCGTTCACCGCGATCGTGACCGCGTTCACCAGCAACATCGTCGACCCGCTCGTCGCCGCGGTCGGCGGCTCCGAGGAGCACGCGTGGGGCAAGGAGATCATCGCCGGGAACCCCGAGACGTTCGTCAACGTCGGCGCCGTGGTGACCGCGATCATCAACTTCGTCATCATCGCCGCCGTCGTCTACTTCGTCCTCATCGTGCCCGCGAACGCCGTCAAGGCCCGCTTCGCGACCGAAGAAGAGGACACGAAGGCGAGCGAGGCCGATCTGCTGATCCAGATCCGCGACATCCTGGCGGAGGGCCGCATCGGCGAGGCGGCCGGCACGGAGCCGGACGGGAAGCACACCCGCGTCCTCGACTAGCCGCTCGATCCCCCAACGACGAAGGAGCCCATCCGAATCGGATTCGGATGGGCTCCTTCGTCGTTGTCGTCGCGCTGTCGGGGCGGAACGCCGGTCAGCCGTGGTGCGGCGGCACCTGCCGCCGCAGCCATTCGTCCTGGCCGCCGCCCGAGGACGACGCGCCGTCGCGGGAGCGTTCGTCGGAGGTCTGCTCCGGCAGAACCGTCCCGAAGATGGCGTCCAGCCGGGCCCGATCGATGCGGGCCCGTCCGGACACCGACGACGCCCGGCCCTCTGCCGTCGAGCCGGTGTCCGTCTGTTCCTCCGACATGTCTGTTCGTGCCGCCTATTCTTCGATGCTGGACAGCTGCCCGATGACGTGGCTCGCCAGCGGGGTCAGCGTCGCCATACCGTCGCGCACCGCGGCCCGGGACGATGCCAGGTTGGCCACCAGGGTGCTGCCCGAGATCCCGACGAGGCCTCGCGAGATGACGGCGTCGACCGCGCCGGCCGCGAGTCCCGAGGACCGCAGTGCCTCGCTGATTCCCGGCAGTTCCCGATCGAGCACGTCTGCAGTGGCGTCCGGGGTCACGTCGCGCGGCGAGACACCGGTGCCGCCGACGGAGATCACCAGATCGACGCCACCGATCACCGCGGTGTTCAGTGCGTTGCGGATCTCCACCTCGTCGGCGGTCACCGCGACCGTCGCGTCCACCAGGAATCCTGCCTCGGTGAGCAGTTCGGTCACGAGCGGTCCGATCGAGTCGACGTCACCGTGTGCGGTTCGGTCATCGACGATCACGACGAGCGCACGTCCGGCGAGCGGTGCTTCGAGTTCCATGGCCCCTACCGTAGTGGCAGCCCCCGGCAGCCCGCCCGACACCGTCGGGAGCGGCCTGAGAATCCGTGCCGGGGGCCGTGGATGACCGGATTCCATCAACGCCCGCCCTGGGTCTGGGTTCCGAGCTGGACGTCGACGGTCTTGCTGTTGCCCGCGGAGTCCTGGTAGGTCACCTTCACGGTGTCACCGGGAGCGTGGGACCGGATGGCCGCGATCAGCGAGTCACCGCTCGTGATGACCCGATCGTCGACCTTGGTGACGATGACGCCCTTAGGGATGCCGGCCTTGTCCGCCGGACCGCCCGGGGTGACCTCGACGACGGCCGCGCCGCCCGTGGACTCCTTGGCCGACACCTGCACGCCGATGATCGCCTGCGTGGCCTTGCCGGTGTCGACGAGTTCGTCGGCGATCCGTCGGGCCTGGTCGACCGGGATCGCGAAGCCGAGACCGATCGATCCGCCCTGACCACCGGCGGTCGCGATGGCGGTGTTGATGCCGATGAGCTGGCCGTTCATGTTCACCAGCGCGCCACCCGAGTTACCGGGGTTGATCGCGGCATCGGTCTGGATCGCGTCGATGACGGTGTTCTGGTTGCCGGTCTCGCCGCTGGTCGACACCGGCCGGTCGAGCGCCGAGACGATGCCGGAGGTCACGGTGCCGGCCAGTCCGAGCGGCGAGCCGATCGCGACGACCTGCTCACCCACCTGGACCCCCTCGGAGGAGCCCAGCTCGACCGGGGTCAGGCCCGACTTGCCCTGCACCTTGATGACCGCGATGTCCGACGTCGGGTCGGTCCCCACGAGGGTCGCGGGTGCCGTGCTGCCGTCGGAGAAGGCGACCATCAGCTTGCCGTCGGGCCCGCCGCCGGAGACCACGTGGTTGTTGGTCATGATCAGGCCGTCGGACGAGAGGATCACACCGGATCCCTCACCCTCGCCGCGGCTGCCGGAGACCTGGATCTGCACGACGCTCGGCACGACCTTGGCCGCGACCGCCTGGACGGAGCCCTCCGGCGCGTTGGACGCCGGGCTGGTGCTCGCCTTGGGGGCGTCGAGCGCGTTCGACACCGGGGCGTTGCTGCCGTTGCCCGACGACGTCGCGAGCGAGCCGACGGCACCGCCGATACCGCCACTGACCAGTGCCAGGGCGATGGCGCCGGCGACGAGCGAGGTCCGCCCCACCCGCCGCGGCGGTGTGTCCACCGGCGCGCCGGTGGTCGGCAGCGTGCCGGTCGTTCCGACGCCGGGGAACTGCTCGGTCGGCTGGTAACCCGCCTGGTAGCCGGGCTGCGGGTAGCCCTGCTCGGGATGGCCCGCAGCGCCTGGGTAACCGGGGGTCTGGGGCTGGTACCGCCACGGATCCTGCGGCGCGGACTGCTGTCCGTGCGCCTGGTACGGAGCGCCCTGCTGGGGAGTGCCGGGCTGCGGGTTGCCGTGCTGCGGAGCCCCCTGGTCGGGGCCACCGTGCGGGTTACGGTCGTCGGTCATCGCACCGCCTTCATTCGTGACCGCCTTGGTGGGCGGCTCTGGTCCGGTCGTTGACTTCAGATTGCCCGGCACGGCTGAGAGGCCCCTGAGACGCCGCTTTCAGTTTCCCGTGGACTTGCCACGAATGCCACCGAGATCACACCGGGGTGCCCGGCCGGCCCCGCTCAGCGGGCGTCGGCGTCCGGTTCGCCCGGCAGCACGATGCGGATGCGGGCGCCGCCGCGATCGGACGTCTCGACGGCGATCGTGCCGCCGTGCTTGACGACCACCTGCCGGACGATCGCCAGGCCGAGCCCCGATCCGGGCATCGACCGCGACGCGGTGGCGCGGTAGAACCGCTCGAAGACCAGCTCGCGCTCCTCGATCGGGATGCCGGGGCCGGCGTCGTCGACGGTGAGTTCGAGCAGCCGGTCCCCGATCTGCCGCATCATGACGTCGACGCGTTCGCCGGACGGGCTCCACTTCGCCGCGTTGTCGAGCACGTTGAGCACCGCCCGGGACAACCCGGCCTGGTCGCCGTAGACGAACCACGGTGTCGTGACCGCCTCGAAGTCGATCTCGTTGCGCCGCCGCCGCGCCTTCTCGAGCGACCGCTCCACGACCTCGCGGAGATCGACGAGTTCGAAGACGGTCTCCGGCGCGTCCTCCCGCGCGAGGTCCACGAGATCGCCGACGAGGGTGGACAGCTCCTCGATCTGCGCGATGACGTCGGCGCGGAGTTCGGCCATGTCCTCGTCCGGGATGTGCGGCGCCCCGGGACGGCTGGACGCGATGAGCAACTCCATGTTGGTGCGCAGCGAGGTGAGCGGGGTGCGGAGCTCGTGTCCGGCGTCGGCGACGAGCCGGCTCTGCCGCACCCGGGACTCGGCCAGCGCGCGCAGCATCGTGTTGAAACTGACCGTCAGACGGGCCAGTTCGTCGTTGCCGGTGACCGGGATCGGCGTGAGGTCGTCGGTGCGCGCGACGCGTTCGGTGGCGGCGGTGAGCCGGCCGATCGGTCTCAGCCCGGTCCGCCCCACCGTGGTTCCCGCGGCCGCCGCCAGGACGACGCCGCAGCCGCCGACGACGAAGAGCACCCAGGCGAGGCGGTCGAGGACGTCCTTCGTGGGCTGGAGTCGCTGCGCGATCACCAGCGTGCTGCCGTCGCGCGTGCGTTCGGCGAGCACCCGATTGTCCTCGACCGTCCGCAGCGAGAAGTCGCGTTGTCCACGGGCCACCGCGAGTTCGGGCGCGCCGATCGGCACCACCGATCCCGGCGGGATGTACTTGTTCAGGTCGGGGAAGATCAGCGCCACGCTGATGTCGCTCGTGTACAGCGTCGCGCCCGCGACGTACCGCGGGTCGAAGGTGATGAGGTCGTTGTCGACGATCGCCGACGCCCGCGACTGCAACTGCTTGTCGACGTCGGCGTACAGGGCGCGCGACACCACCGCGTAGGCGGCGACGGCCATGACGGCCACGGCGATGGCGACGACCGACGCCGCGAGCAACGTCACACGCCAGCGCAGCGACACCGAGCGGGTCAGCGGCATCGGCGGGCGCATCTCGTGCCGGGGCGGCGGCATCGGGCCGAGCGGGGTTTCCGGGCCGTTGGGACGGGCACCCGCCCGACCGAAGGGGGTGACCATCACGGTGGCGTCTCCCGCAGCACGTATCCGACGCCGCGCACCGTGTGGATCAACCGGGGCTCGCCGTCGGCCTCGGTCTTGCGGCGCAGGTAGCCGACGTACACCTCGAGCGCGTTGCCCGACGTCGGGAAGTCGTACCCCCACACCTCCTCGAGGATGCGACTGCGCGAGAGCACCCGGCGCGGGTTCGCCATCAGCATCTCGAGCAACGCGAACTCGGTGCGGGTGAGGCTGATCGAGCGGCCGCCACGGGTCACCTCGCGGGTGACCGGGTCGAGCGTGAGGTCCTCGAACTTCATCGTCTCCGAGTCCTCACCGGCGGCGGGGGCCGCACGGCGCAGCAGGGCCCGTAGCCGCGCCAGCAGTTCCTCGAGCGCGAACGGCTTGGGCAGGTAGTCGTCGGCGCCGGCGTCGAGTCCGGCAACCCGTTCGGACACCGAGTCGCGCGCGGTCAGGACGAGGATGGGGAGGTCGTCGCCGGTGCTGCGGAGCCGACGACACACCTCGAGCCCGTCGAGTCGCGGCATCATGACATCGAGCACCAGCGCGTCCGGGCGGGACGCTGTCACCTTCTCGAGCGCGTCGACCCCGTCGACGGCGAGGTCGACGGTGTAGCCGTTGAAGCTGAGGGACCGCCGCAGCGACTCGCGGACCGCCCGGTCGTCGTCGACCACCAAAATGCGCATGCCGACATTTTGGCCCGACCGACTGAGATCCCGCTGAGAGGTCCCGCGGAGTAGACCCGCGTGTCGGCTCAGTCGGACGCTGTCCGGGGGCCGGGCAGGCTCCAGCGCCGCCACATCGCGACCAGTCGCAACGTCGTCGCGACCACCGTGCCCAGCACCAGGGCCCAGTTGTGGGTCATGCCCGCCGACGACCCCGCGACGACCAGCGCCGCCCCCAGCAGCGCCGGGATCGCATACAGGTCCCGATGCAGCAGCAGCGGGACCTCGTTGACCAGCACGTCGCGCAGGATGCCACCCCCGATGGCTGCGGTCGCCCCGATCAGGGCGGACGCGAGCGGGCCCGCGTCAGCCTCGAGCGCGATCGTCGCGCCGGTGCTCGCGAACAGGCCCATGCCGAGGGCGTCGAGCACGAGGATCTCGCGCCGCAACTTCCCCAGCGCGGAGTGCACGAAGAACACGATCACCGACGTCGCCGCCGCCGTGCCGAACAACGGCCAACTGGTCAGCGACGTCGGCGGATGGATCCCGAGCAGCAGGTCACGGACGATGCCGCCGCCGATGCCGGTGAACACACCGACGACGCACACCCCGAAGATGTCGAAGCGCTTGCTGACCCCGACCAGGGCACCCGATGCGGCGAACGCCACGATGCCCACCAGTTCGAGGATCTTCAGCAGCACGCGGACAGCCTCGCACGGACCTGCCGCCCGCGATCACAGGCGCGACGGATCGACCACGCCGAGTCGTATGCCGCGGACCAGTCGGCGCGGCACGCGGTACGCCGTCCCACCGACCGTGACGGTCACCAGATCCGGGACGGACGCCTTCCACTGCGCCCGCCGGCTGCGGGTGTTGGCGCGGGACATGCGCCGCTTGGGTACCGCCACCGCTCAGCCCTCCCGCGTTCCGGGACGCGTCCGGCGACCGTACCGGCGCTCGAACTTCTCGACCCGCCCCTCGGTGTCGACGATGCGGTCCGCGCCGGTCCAGAACGGGTGGGACGCGCTGGTCACGTCGGCGACGACGAGCGGGTAGCTGCGCCCGTCCGCCCAGCGCACGGTGCGTTCGGTCCGGGCGGTGGACCTGGTGAGGAAGGCGGTGCCGGTGCCCGCGTCCTGGAACACCACGGGGCGGTAGTCGGGATGGATGCCGGGTTTCACGATGTCGTTTCTCCGTTCTTCTCGAGTGCGCCCAGGGAGGTCGGGGCGCAGGGGTCGGTGTGGAATTCGCCGAACGGGTCGTCCCACGTGGGCCACGACGCCTCGTCGGCGAGTTCGCGTTCGGTGAGCAGCGCCCAGTCGAGCGCCGCGGTGATCGCGGCGGGTTCGGCGTCGTGGACGAGGACGACGATCGAGGTGTCCCGGTCGCCGAACCGCTCGTCCCAGCGCAGGGCGGCGAGTGCGCGACGCTCGGCGTCGACGTCGCGCAGTTCGTCGTCGGTCAGGTCTGCGAGCCAGCGGTCGGCCGCGGCGACCCGTAGTCCCCCGCCCGCCGATTCGAGCCAGAGCGCGACGTCGGGGCGGGTGGCGAGCCAGAGTCGGCCGCGCGCGGTGACGACGCCGTCGAGCAGCACGTCGATCGCCTCGTGCAACCGTCCGGGGTGGAACGGTCGCCGAGCGGTGAACTCGACGAGTGCGACGCCGTGGTCGGTGTCGAGTGGCGGACGGCAGCGGAGCAGCGGCGAGTGGGCGCCGTCGACGCGGCCGCGGCGGGCGTCGGCTCCGACGCGCGCCAGCAGCGCCGGACCGTTCGGCACGGCGGACGTCGGGCAGCCGGGGGCGAGCCTCGCGAGCACCGCCGCCACCCGGTGCGTCAGCCAGGGGTCGTGGGCGTCGACGACGAGGGCGTCGGCGAACGCCACCTGTCCGACGGCGACCTGGGCGACGGTCCGGTCGTCGCCGAGTTCCTCGTCGCCGGTCACGGCGTCCCACCAGGCGTCGACGTCGAGGCAGGTGACGACGGCCTCGACCCGGACGTCGCGGCCCGCGGGTCCGTCGAGTTGTCCGACGACGCCGACCACCGGGACGTGCTCCACCGCCCAGCACACGGCCTCGGGCTCGAGCGCGGGGTCGAGTTCGAGGACGATGCGGCCGACCGAGCTTCGGGCGTGCAGTCTCCGCAGCAGCGGCAGCAGGTCGTAGCGGAGCGTGCAGGACACGCATCCGTGGGCCAGTTCGAGGACCTCGGTGGTCACCTCGGGCGCATCCACCGGCCCGGTCGTGACCGTCCGGCGCACGACACCCTGGCCGAGGTCGCCGAGGTCGTGACGCACCACGACGGTGGGTGTCTCCCGGTCGCCGAGGAACGAGTGCGCGGTCTCGTGAACCGGCCCGCTCCATCCACTCACCACGATCAGCGGAGTGCGGCCGTCCGGCTTCGCAGCCACAATCGAGCCCCTTTCGAAAATGATTGTCATTAACGATTGTCGAGACTACACTCATCGAGCGGTTAACGACAATCGTTTTCATTAGCTGGCCGTCCGCGGCCGGAAAGGAGCACCCGTGTCCGCTCGCTGCCAGGTGACCGGCAGACGACCCGGCTTCGGTCGGTCCGTCTCGCACTCCCACCGACGGACCAGTCGGCGCTGGAACCCGAACATCCAGACCAAGACGTACTTCCTGCCCGGCGAGGGCCGCCGGATCACCCTGCGCCTGACCCCCAAGGGCATCCGAACGATCGACCGCGACGGCATCGAGGCCGTCGTCGCCCGGATGCGGGCGGCCGGAGAGAGGGTCTGAAAACCATGGCACGCAACGAGATCCGCACGCTGGTCAAGCTCGTCTCGACGGCGGGCACCGGCTACCGGTACGTCACCCGGAAGAACCGGCGCAACGACCCCGACCGACTGGTGCTGCGCCGCTACGACCCGGTGGTGCGCCGGCACGTCGACTTCCGAGAGGAGCGCTGACCGCATGGCGAAGAAGTCGAAGATCGTCCGGAACGAGCAGCGCAAGCTGGTCGTCGCGCGCTATGCCGCACTGCGGGCCGAACTGAAGGAGACGATCCGGCGTCCGTCCAGCACGCCCGAGGAACGTTCCGCCGCACAGTTTCGGCTGGCAGGGCTGCCGCGGAACGCCAGTCCGGTACGATTGCGCAATCGAGACGCTGCGGATGGACGTCCGCGCGGTCACCTGCGGAAATTCGGTCTTTCCCGCGTGCGGGTACGCGAGATGGCCCACCGCGGGGAACTGCCAGGCGTACACAAGTCGAGCTGGTAAGGAAGAGCAATGGCAGTCAAGAGGGCACCGTCGAAGAAGGGACGCGGCGCGGACGCGGGCCGCAAGCCCAAGAAGAATCCGCTGTTCGCGGCCAAGATCGAGTACGTCGACTACAAGGACGTGAACCTGCTCCGCACGTTCATCTCCGATCGCGGCAAGATCCGCAGCCGGCGCGTCACGGGCCTGACCCCGCAGCAGCAGCGTCAGGTCGCCGTCGCGGTGAAGAACGCCCGCGAGATGGCACTGCTGCCGTTCACCAGCCGGTAGCACCCCGCCGAATCCCGCGCGAGGCCGCGCAGTCGCAGAGACTGCGCGGCCTCGCGCGTTCGGCGTCGCGCTAGATTCTCCGGGTGTCGTTTCCGATCCGTACCGCCGCTTTCCTCGCCGCGACCGCCCTCGCCGTGGGTGGCCTGACGGCCTGCTCGTCCGATTCCTCGCCGTCGGCGTCCGACGCCGAGGGCTGCATCACCGACTTCGACCCGAGCGTCGACTACTTCCCGGACAAGCAGACCGTCGAGTACGCACAGAACTTCGACATCGAGTACCACAACTCGTACCAGGTGCTCACCGTCCGGCAGCCCGGCCAGGCCGACGAGTCGTACGTGCTCACCAGGTGCGGCGCCCCGACGCCCGACATGAAGGGCGACCTGGCCGCCGCCCAGCAGGTCACCACGCCCGTGACGGACCTGTTCGCCGAGTCCACGACGCACCTGCCGAGCCTCGAGGCGCTCGGCAAGCTCGACACCCTCACCGGTTTCGCGAGCGCCGATTACGTCTACAGCCAGACCGCCCGCGATCACATCGCCGACGCCGGCGTCGTGCAGTTCGCCACGGCCGGCCAGGTGGACGCCGAGGCGGTCGTCGCCCACGCCCCGCAGGCGTTCGTCACCGGCGGCTTCACCGATCCGGCGTTCGCGGTGATCGAGCGCGCGCAGATCCCGGTCCTCGACAACTACGACTGGCTCGAGACGAACCCGCTGGGCCGCGCCGAGTGGATCAAGTTCTTCGCGGCGCTGACCGGCACCGAGAAGCAGGCCACCGAGACGTTCGACGGCATCGTCGCCGAGTACGACAAGTACACGACCCTGGCCGCAAACACGGCGCCCGTGCCGATCGTCCCGGGCCTGCCGTACCAGGGCGCCTGGTCGGTGCCGCTGGCCAGCTACTCCAACGACCTGTACGCCACCGCCCACATCACGCACCCGTGGATGAGCGAGCCGGGCACCGGCAGCCTGCAGACCGACCTCGAGACGGTGTTCGCGAAGGCCGGCGACATCCCGCTCGCGATCAGCACGTCCTCGAACACCAGCAAGGCCGAGGCGATCGGCGCCGAACCGCGCCTGGCCGAGTTCGCGGCGTTCCGGGACGGCCAGGTGTGGACGTCGTCGAACCGCGTGACCGACGCCGGCGCCCTCGACATCTACGAGCAGGGTGTCCTGCGGCCCGACCTGGTGCTGGCCGATCTCATCGCGATCGCGCACCCGGACCTGCTGCCCGGCCACGAGTTCACGTTCTACCGTCGCCTGCAGTGAACCGCACCGCAGCCGCCGTCACCGCGCTCGTCGCGCTCGTCGTCGCGGCGACCGTGCTGGCCGTGTCGGTCGGGTCGGTGACCGTTCCGTTCGACGCCACCGTCCGCTACCTGTTCACCGGGGACGCGGGCACCGGCCGCTGGACCACGCTGATCGAGGACATCCGGTTGCCCCGGGTCGTGACGGCGGCGTGCGCGGGTGCCGCCCTCGCGGTCGCGGGCCTGCTGATGCAGACGCTGTTCGCGAACCCGCTCGCCGACCCGTACATCCTCGGGGTGTCGTCCGGCGCGAGCCTCGGTGTCGCGCTGGTCGTGCTCGGCTCGGGCACCGGGGCGGGCGTGTTCGCGGCCGTGGCCGGCACCGGCAGACTCGGGATCGCGGCCGCCGCCGCGGTGGGCGCGCTCGTGGTGCTGCTCGTGGTGCTCGCGATCTCGCGGTGGGTGCAGTCGGTGGTGACGTTGCTGATCGTCGGCGTCATGGTCGGCTCGGTCACCAGCGCCGTCGTCTCCCTGCTGGTCGCGTTCTCGCAGCCCGCCCAGATGCAGCAGTTCATCCTGTGGAGCCTCGGCTCCTATGCGGGCGCGTCGTGGTCGGATCTGCGGGTGCTGGTGCCCGTCGTGCTCGTCGGCCTGGTGCTGGCCGCGACGCTGGTGCGCCCGCTCAACGCGATGCTGCTCGGCGAGGACTACGCGAGTTCGATGGGCGTGCACCTGCCGCGCACCCGGGCCGTCGCGATCACCTCGTCCGCCCTGCTCGCGGGCGTGGTCACGGCGTTCTGCGGACCCATCGCGTTCCTCGGCATCGCGGTCCCGCACCTGGCGCGGCTCGCGCTGCGGACGTCGGATCACCGGCTGCTGCTGCCCGGCGCGATCCTGATGGGCGCGGCGGTGTCGCTGCTGTGCTCGGTGGTGGCGCAGCTTCCGGGACGCGACGGCGTGCTGCCGCTGAACGTGGTGACCGCGCTCGTCGGCGCGCCGGTCGTGATCCTGGTGCTGCTGCGCTCGCGCCGGGCGAAGGCGGGCATGGCATGACTCTCGTGCTCGACGGCGTGACCGTCGGCTACCCGGGACGCCCGCCGCGCAAGGTCCTCACCGACCTGCACCTGACCGCGCACTCCGGGCAGGTGACGGCGCTGCTCGGCCCGAACGGTGCCGGCAAGTCGACGCTGCTGCGGTCGGTCGCCGGGCTGCAGCGGGTGCTCGGCGGGGCGGTGCGACTCGACGGCGTCGACGTCACGTCCCTGCCGCCGGCGCAGCGGGCCCGGCGGATCGCGGTGGTCCTCACCGACCGGGTCGACGGCGGCCTGCTCACCGGCGGCGAGGTGGCCGCGCTCGGCAGGCTGCCGCACCAGGGGTTCGCGTCGCGGCTCAGCGCCGGCGAGAAGCAGTTGATCGCCGACAGCCTCGAGCGGATGGGCGCCACGCCCCTGGCCGACGTCCGGCTGCACGAGATGTCCGACGGGCAGCGTCAGCGGGTGCTGATCGCGCGGGCGCTGGTCCAGCAGCCTTCGCTGCTGGTGTTGGACGAGCCCAGCGCGTTCCTCGACGTCGCCGCCCGGGTCGAACTCCTGGCGCTGCTCGAGGAGATCGCCGACGACGCCGGCATCACCGTGCTGCTCTCCACCCACGATGTCGAACTGGTGCTGCGGACGTCGCGGCACGTGTGGCTGGCCGCCGGGGACGGCACCGTCGTCGACGGCACGCCGGCCGCCCTCGTCGAGTCGGGCGCGATCCGGCGGGCGTTCGATTCGCGTCGCGTCCGCTTCGACCCGACCGACGGCATCTTCCGCCTCGAGTAGGTCTAGACTTTCCGCCGAGTTTCGGTTCGGTTTGGAGGTGCCCCGCGGCGTGTCGGGTGTGGTCGCGGGTTTCACGGTTATCTTCGTCGTCATCGCGATCGGGTACTTCCTCGGTCGCAGCGGCACCCTCGGGGATCACGGCCAGTTCGTCCTGAGCCGACTGGTGTTCTTCGTCGCGACGCCGGCGCTGCTGTTCGACACCCTCGCGAACTCCGATCTGTCGGTGGTCTTCTCCCCCACTCTGGCGGTCGCGGCGGCCACCGCATTCGTCGTCGCCGGCATCTATCTGGTGATCGCGCGCCTGTGGCTGCGTCGGCCGCTCCCGGAACTGACGATCGGCGCGCTGGCGTCGTCGTACGTGAACTCCGCCAACCTCGGCATCCCGATCGCGGTGTTCGTGCTCGGTGACGCGTCGTTCGTCGCGCCGCTGCTGCTGTTCCAGATCATGATCTTCTCGCCGATCGCGCTGACGGTGCTCGACATCAGCACGATGCGCCAGGGCGCCTCCCGGCTGGAGACGATCACCGCGCCGTTCAAGAATCCGATCGTGCTCGCGGGTGCCGCCGGCCTGGCCGTCGCGGTGTCCGGGTGGACGCCGCCCGAGGCGCTGATGCAGCCGTTCCGCCTGATCGGCGGGGCCTCGGTTCCCGGTGCGCTGCTGGCGTTCGGCCTGTCGCTCTACGGGGTGCGGGTCCTGGAGAAGGGCGCGAGTCCGCGCCGCGACGTCGCGCTCGCGTCGGTGCTCAAGATCTGCGTCCAACCCGTCCTCGGCTACCTGATGGCCCGCTTCCTGTTGGGCCTCGACGGCCACGAGCTGTTCGCGATCGTCGTCGTCTCGACGCTGCCGACCGCGCAGAAC
Source organism: Prescottella agglutinans (assembly GCF_004011865.1). GTDB lineage: Bacteria > Actinomycetota > Actinomycetes > Mycobacteriales > Mycobacteriaceae > Prescottella > Prescottella agglutinans. Next base: position 422,681 of record NZ_RKLP01000002.1, read on the forward strand.
GTCTTCGTCTACGCCAGCCGGTACCAGCGCGGCACGGTCCTCGCCCGCGATGCCGCCTTCGTCACGACCCTCGCGTCGATCCCCGCGATTGCGCTCGTGGCGGCGTTGCTGGCCTGACGTCGCTTCGATCCGGTGCGTGTCTAGGCTGGCCGCATGAGCGATATGGCGTTCTTTCTCGAGACGGCCGAGCGGGGGTTCCCGCTCGATGGGGACGACGTGGTGGATTCCCTGCTCCGGGCGGGCGTCCTTCTGTCCGTCGACTGGTCCGGCGAGGAGCATCTCGGACAGATATCGCAGTTCGTGGCGCGGCGAGTGGAGGCCTTCGGCAGGGGCCACGCCGTTGCCGATGCCGTGGCATCTGCGGCCAGGGATGCCGCCGGATCCGACGACCTGGCGCGCGGTGAACATGTGCCGGCGATCCTGCGCGCCGTGGATGACGCCCTCGCGCCTGCGGGGCTGGCACTCGGCGAACTGCGGTTCGGCGACGATACGTACCGTGTCGGCGTCATGCGCCGCACGGATGAATCGATTCGCTCTTGGGGCCTCGATCGGCCCGCGTCCGAGTTGATCTACATCATCGACTGCCCGTGCGGCGCCATGAACATGTGGCTGCTGTCCGTCTCGGATTCCCGGCCCGATGAAGGCGAATGCAACTCGTGCGCTCGAAACCTGTTCGACCCCACCGGTACCCCGATCGCGCCGATGATCGTGGAACCCGCCTGAGCCGGACAGAGAGGAAGGGAATAGATGAGAATCCACCTGACGAGCGTGCACGTCGACGACCAGGACAAGGCCCTCGCGTTCTACACCGACGTCCTCGGCTTCGTGAAGAAGACCGAAGTCCCTCTCGGCGAACACAAGTGGCTCACCGTCGTCTCCCCCGAGAACCCGGACGGCACCGAACTGCTCCTCGAGCCCGACCAGCACCCGGCGGCCCAGGCCTACAAGAAGGGCCTCGTCGCGGACGGGATTCCGGCGGCGTCCTTCGCCGTCGACGACGTCCAGGCCGAGTACGGGCGACTGAAGGCGCTCGGCGTCGTGTTCACGCAGGAACCGCTCTCGATGGGGCCCGTCACCACGGCCGTCCTCGACGACACGTGCGGCAACCTCATCCAGATCGCCAGTCAGCCCTGACGCCCGCGATCACCGACCCGGCCGGCGCATCCGCATGTAGTCGCTGGCCACCGCGGCGCCGAGTCCGTCCAGGTCGGGCGCGACGACCCGGCCGCCGACGCGCTCCGCCATCCGGTCCACGACGCGGGCCAGGCCGGGGTCGTCGCCGAGTCTGAAGATGGTGACCTGGGCGCCGAGTCGGGCGAGGGTGTCGAGTTCGCGCACCGTCAGCCCCAGCGTCCGCACGCTCGGCGGGTAGTCGAAGAACGCCTGCCCGTCGGGCTCGAGGTGCGCGGTGGGCTCGCCGTCGGTGACGATCAGCACGACGGGCTGCGCGTCGGGGTGCCGGCGCAGGTGCCGGGCCGCGAGCAGCAGCGCGTGGTGCAGGTTGGTGCCCTGGTCCCAGGCCCCGTCCAGGCCGGCGAGTTCGGCGGCGCTGAGAGTCTGCGCGTAGCGGCCGAAACCGATGAGCTGCAATGCATCTCCCCGGAACCGCGTGGTCACCAGGTGATTCAGCGCGAGGGCGGTGCGTTTCATCGGGACCCAGCGCCCGTCCATCACCATCGAGAACGACGTGTCCACCAGCAGCGCGACGGCGGCCTGCGCCCGCTGCTCGGTCTCGGCGACCTCGACGTCGGCGACCGTCATCCGCACCGGCCTCCGGCCCGGCTCGCGCAGGATCGCGTTCGTCAGGGTCCGGGTGACGTCCCACGGCTCGGTGTCGCCGAACTCCCAGGCCCGTGACGCCCCGGTCGGCTCGCCCATCGAGCCGGCGCGCCGGGTCTCGCGCTGGCCGCCGCGGTGGGCGAGCCGACCGGCGACGTCGCGCAGCGCCGTCTGCCCCAACTGGCGCATCGCCTTCGGCGACAGCCGCCACTGACCGTCGGGGGCACGATCGAAGAAACCCTGCTGCTGCAGCGCCCGCTCGAGGTCGGCGAGGGTGCGGGCGTCGGCGACGGCCTGGTCCCCGAGTTGCCGGGCGAGCGCCTCGGTGTCGATGTCGTCGAGTTGGGCGCCCGGATACTGTTGCGACAGTTGCTCGGACAGCCGCTCGAGGTCGGCGACATCCGCGACGGCCGACGTCCCCTCCCCCAGGCCCAGGCCCTCGTCACCACGGAACTGTGCCGATCCGTCCCAGTCCTCGCCGGGCCGGGCGGCCTGCAGGTGCGCGTCCAGTCGGTCCAGCTGGCTCGTCAGCGAGGGATCCCCGAATGCCTGCTGCGCCAACGCGTCCAGCTCCGCGCGCTGGTCGTGGGTGAGCGAGTTGCGCAGCCGCTGCGCGGCCGCGGCCCGACGTGCCAGCGAGTCCAGCAACTCGTCGGTGTTGCGCGGGTTCTCGGGGAAGAACTCGCCGTGCCGGTCCATGAACTCCCGGAACTGCTCGGTGGTGTCCTCGCCGCGAGCATGGCTGTCCAGCAACGAGTTCAAGTCCTCGAGCATCTCCCGGATGCGCTGACGGTCCTCGTCCGTCGCACCCTCGAGCATCCGCTTCATTCCGTCGAACCGCTGGTCGAGCAGTTCACGGCCGAGCAGGTCTCGGATCTTCTCGTAGTCCTCGCGGGCCTGACTGCTGCGCCAGTCGTAGTCGGCGAGGTCGGCGACCGCCTGCGCCGTCGACGGCGGCAGTTCCTCGATCCGCATCTCCGCGAACCGGGCGTCGTCGTCGAGGGCGCGGGCCAGGGTCTTGCGCTCCTCGAGCACCGCGCGGTCGAGCAGTTCCCGCACCTCGTCGAGCGTCCCACCGAGGTTGTTGCGCGACAACAACTCCTGGCGTCGCCGGTTGGCCTGCGCGGCCAGGTCGTCGAGTCCGCGCCGGTCGCCGAATCCGCGGCGCAGCAACTCCCGCAGCGCCTGCCGCGGCGACGCCCCCTCGAGCACGTCGTCGCCGATCGCGGCCAGCGCCTCCCGCAGATCCACCGGCGGGGCCAGTGGATCGCCGCCCTCGTACGGGCCATACCGTGCGCCGCGAGCCGGACTCACGAGGCCGCCGTCCTCATGAGTACACCGCCTGCCCGTTCTCGTCCGGGTTCTTCGAGATCCGCCGGGCCAGGTACAGGCCCTCGAGCGCGAGTTCCGCGGCGGACGCGCGTTCGCCGTCGGACTGGGCACCGAGGCGCTCGGCGACCTCGTCGAGCACCTCGAGTTCCGGCAGCTCGCCGAGCAGGGCCTTCGCGGTGACCCGCTCCCCGGTCACCACCGGCTGTCCCAGCTCGACGGCGGTCACGAGCGGCGCGAGGTCGATGCCGCCGAGCCGGAGGCGGGCGGTGTCGGCGGTCGCCCGGCGCAGCAGGTGCTCGAGGATCTCCAGTTCGCGCCCCTCCTCCCCGGATTCGAACTCGACCTTGCCGCGCAGCACCTCGACGATCGTGCCGAGGTCGATCGGCCGGGCCACCGCCTCCGCCTCGCCGAGGATCGCGCTGCGGTGCACCGCGGCCGCGCTGACGGTCTCGGCACCGGCCACCGCGAAGCGGGCCGACACCCCCGACCGCTGGTCCACCGACGTCGACTCGCGCAGCAGCCGGGTGAACCGGGCCAGGACCTCGAGCAGGTGGTGCGGGACGGCGGCCTGGAGGTTCGCCTCCTGCCGGATCACCGCGATCTCGTCCTCGAGCAGCGACGGGTAGTGCGTGCGGATCTCGGCGCCGAAGCGGTCCTTGAGCGGGGTGATGATCCGTCCGCGGTTGGTGTAGTCCTCCGGGTTCGCGCTGGCCACCAGCAGCACGTCGAGCGGCAGCCGCAGCGTGTAGCCGCGGACCTGGATGTCGCGTTCCTCCATCACGTTGAGCAGCGACACCTGGATCCGCTCGGCCAGGTCCGGCAGCTCGTTGATCGCGACGATGCCGCGGTGGGCGCGCGGCACCAGGCCGAAGTGGATGGTCTCAGGGTCGCCGAGGCTGCGTCCTTCCGCGACCTTGATCGGGTCGACGTCGCCGACGAGGTCGGCGACCGATGTGTCAGGCGTCGCGAGCTTCTCCGCGTACCGCTCGCTGCGGTGCCGCCACGCGACCGGCAGCGCGTCGCCCAGTTCGGCGGCCCGCCGCAGCGAGATCGGCGTGATCGGCTCGTACGGGTGCTCGCCCAGTTCGGAGCCGGCGATCACCGGTGTCCACTCGTCGAGCAGCAGCTGGAGGGTGCGCAGCAGACGGGTCTTGCCCTGGCCGCGCTCGCCGAGCAGCACGACGTCGTGACCGGCGATGAGCGCCCGCTCGAGTTGCGGCAACACCGTCTCCTCGAAGCCGACGATGCCGGGCCACGGGTCGTAGCCGTCGCGCAGCGACACGAGCAGGTTCTCCCGCATCTCGTCCTTGACCGAACGCTGGACGTGGCCGGACGCCCGGAGTTCGCCGAGTGTCCGGGGCAGGTACGCAGGCGGTGTGGCAGTCACCACTCCAAGTTACGAGCGTTCTGGCGATTCGGCACCTGAACGGCCGTCGTGTGCGCTGCGATTTCCCCGGCTCTGATAGACACACGTCATGCCCGACTTCGAGATCACCTTCACCACCGGCGACATCACGCTGCACGGCAGCCTCCGTCTCCCCGCGGGCGCCGACGCGGACTCGCCCGCGCCCGCGGTGCTGCTGCTCGCCGGCAGCGGTCCCACCGACCGCAACGGCGACAGCGCCCTGCTGCCCGGCTCGATCGGCACCCTCGAGTTCCTGGCGGACCTGCTCGAAGAGCACGGGTTCGCGAGCCTGCGCTACGACAAGCTCGGCAGCGGCACCACCGGGCTCGGCCCGTACGACGTCGAGGACATCGGTGACCTGGGCTTCTCGGTGTTCACCGACTCCGCCGCCGCCGCACTGGCCTTCCTGTCCGGCCGCGCGGCCGTCGACCCGGAACGCGTGTCCGTCGTCGGGCACAGCGAGGGTGCGCTCATCGCGCTGGCCCTCGCCGACAGCGGCGCGACGGTCGCCGGACTGGGCCTGCTCGAGCCGCTCAGCGTGCGTCTGCTGGACCTGCTGACCACGCAGATCGACAGCCAGCTCACCGCGGTCGTCGGGGCAGGGCAGCTGCCCGTCGAACTGGCCGACGAACTGCGGCTGGCACTGGCCGGTGCCGTCGAGTCGCTGCGCACCGATGCCACGCTCAGCGACGACCTGCCCGATCCGCTGCGCGCGGCCGGCCTGGTTCCGGCGAACGCGCGGGCGCTCGCGGAGGAGGACGCGCTCGACCCGCGTGAGCTCGCGCGTCGCCTGCCCGCCGGCCTGCCGGTCGTGACGAGCTGCTCCGCCAAGGACATCCAGCTCGACTGCGCCGACGTCGACGCCCTCGACGCCGCCCTCGCCCACACCGCGCTCACGTCGGTGCGGATGACGACGGCGAATCACGTACTCAAGGAGATCGGCGCAGCCGCCTCGACCGGTGCCGACTACATCGAGCCGCTGCCCTGGTCGACCGAGTTCACCAGCGGATTCGAGGGCTGGCTCCGCAGCCTCTGACGTCACTCCCCGTGCCGCCGGCGACACGCTCGACGAAAAACCGAGATGTCGTCCGGCGGACACTGCTGTATGGTTCTCCGTTAACCGACGGGCACACACGAGAAAGGTACGGTCGCGATGCACGGCAAGATCCCGGCATTTTCATCAATGCACGTATACGCCAAGCACGCTTCGAAGCACGCATTCTTCGCCGTACCCGCGCAGCACAGCCACGCAGCCTTCTTCAGGTGGCCCCGAGAGACGAGTTCCCCGTAACCGGAACCTCTCTCGGGCACCCGAAGGCACACCGCCTCGGGTGCCTTTTCTTTTACCTACATCCAGTCAGGAGAACCACATGAAACTTCGACTCGGCGCCGGTGGCGCCACTCGACACGGTGCCGGTGGCACCACCACCCAGGATCTGCCCGGCGATCTCACCGGGCAGGTCGTCACCGTCGATCTGCGCCACGTCGACCCCGGTCAGGACGCCGGCGCGACGGAACTGCTCAGCGAACTGATCGCCCGCGGGGCGGCCCGCTTGGTCGTCGCAGGCACCGACGACGCCCGCGCCCGCACCCTGCTCGCCTCGGCACAGCACAACGCTCCCCCGTCCGGGCTCGCGGCCTGAGGCCCGCGAACTCCGGAAGAGGGAGCGCTGCAGAGGCTTTCGATCAGTGCGCGAAGTGGCGCGCACCGGTCAGGTAGAGGGTGACGCCGGCCTCGCGGGCGGCCTCGATGACCTCGTTGTCACGGACCGAGCCGCCCGGCTGGACGACGGCGCGGACGCCGGCGTCGAGCAGGACCTGCAGTCCGTCGGGGAACGGGAAGAACGCGTCGGACGCGGCCACCGAACCCTTGGCGCGGTCACCGGCACGCTGCACCGCGAGGTGCGCGGAGTCGACGCGGTTGACCTGGCCCATGCCGACACCCACCGAGGCGCCGTCGTTCGCGAGCAGGATCGCGTTGGACTTCACGGCGCGGCAGGCGCGCCACGCGAACTCGAGGTCCGCGAGGGTCTTCTCGTCCGCGGCCTCGCCGACGACCAGCGTCCAGTTGGCCGGGTTGTCGCCCTCGGCGTCGAGGACGTCGCGCTCCTGCAGCAGTGTGCCGCCGGAGATCGGGCGCAGTTCGATGCCGGTCGCGGTGGGTGCGGCCGCCTCGAGGACGCGGATGTTCTTCTTGCGCTGCAGCACACCGATCGCCCCGTCCGCGTAGGACGGCGCGATGATGACCTCGGTGAAGATGTCGGCGACCTGCTCGGCCATCTCGACGGTCACCTCGCGGTTGGCGGCGATCACGCCGCCGTAAGCGCTCACCGGGTCGCACGCGTGCGCCTTGCGGTGCGCCTCGGCGATATCGGCGCCGACCGCGATGCCGCACGGGTTGGCGTGCTTGATGATCGCGACCGCGGGCTCCGAGTGGTCGAACGCGGCACGCCACGCGGCGTCACCGTCGGTGTAGTTGTTGTACGACATCTCCTTGCCGTGCAACTGCTTCGCCTGCGCGAGACCGGCCGGCTCGGCCGGGTTGCCGTACAGCGCCGCAGCCTGGTGCGGGTTCTCGCCGTAGCGCAGCACCGCGGAACGGTCCCACGTCGCGCCGACCCAGCGCGGGAACTTGTCGTCGGACTCGATCAGGCTCTCGGTCATCCAGGTGGCGACCGCGACATCGTAGGACGCGGTGTGCTGGAACGCCTGCGCGGCCAGAGCGGTGCGCTCGAAGAGGTTGAAGCCACCGGCCTCGACCGCAGCCAGAACGCCCTCGTACTTCTTCGGGTCGACGACGACCGCGACGGACGGGTGGTTCTTCGCGGCGGCACGCACCATCGACGGGCCGCCGATGTCGATCTGCTCGACGCACTCGTCCGGGGTGGCGCCCGACGCGACGGTCTGCGTGAACGGGTACAGGTTCACGACCACCAGCTGGAACGCCTCGATGCCCAGCTCCTCGAGCTGCGCGAGATGCTCGGGCTTGCGGGTGTCGGCGAGGACGCCGGCGTGCACGCGGGGGTGCAGCGTCTTCACGCGGCCCTCGAGGCACTCGGGGAAGCCGGTCAGGTCCTCGACCTTGGTGACCGGGATGCCGGCGTCGGCGATCTGGGCTGCGGTCGAGCCGGTGGACACCAGCTCGACACCGGCCTGGTGCAGGCCGGTGGCCAGTTCGACCAGTCCGGTCTTGTCGTAGACGCTGACGAGTGCGCGGCGCACAGCCTTGCGTTCACTCACTGGGGATCACGGCCTTTCGTCCGTCGGAAACAACACCTCGGAGGGCGACGGCGGCCACGACCTCGGCCAGTAGTCGCCGTTCGACAATCTTGATGCGCTCGTGCAGCGCGGCCTCGTCGTCGTCGACGCGGACCTCGACCGGCTCCTGCGCCAGGATCGGGCCGGTGTCGACACCGGAGTCGACCAGATGCACCGTCGATCCGGTGATCCGCACGCCGTACGCGAGCGCGTCACGCACCGCGTGTGCGCCGGGGAACGACGGCAGCAGCGCGGGGTGCGTGTTGATGATGCGGCCGGCGAAGCGTTCCATGAACGCCGGGCCGAAGATCTTCATGAAACCGGCACTGATCACCAGATCGGGCTGGTGCGCGGCCACGGCCTCGGTGAGCGCGACGTCCCAGGCGGCGCGGTCGGCGTGATCGCGGAGCGCGACCTTGAAGTGCGCGATGCCGGCATCAGCGGCATGATCGGTGGCGGCGCAGTCCCGGTCGACCCCGACCGCGACGATCGTCGCGGGGTAGCCGTCGGCGCGCGTGGCCTCGATGAGCGCCTGCAGCAGGCTGCCCGTCCCCGACGCGAGTACGACAATCCGAGCGGGCACCATGGGCCGCAGCTGGTCACGCGTGGCAGTCAGCGCACTACTCCTGGTTTTCGAGACGATCCGGCCGCGTCACGGGCCGCCCCAAGCCTAGTCGCTGGGGGTCACCGGACCGTCCGGCAGGTCGCCTTCGGCGGCTGCGGCGCCCTCCGGCCGGTTCTTCCGCGATCCCTCGTCGACCACTTCGTCGGCTTGGACGACTTCTTCGACGACGGCCTCGATCGCCTCGTCCGATCCGGCGGCGCCGCCGGACGGCTCGTCCACCACGGACGAATCCGCCGGTTCCGACACGATCTCGGCCTCGACCACCGTCTCGGTTTCGGTCGTCTCGGTTGTCTCGCCGGCGGCCTGTTCCAACTCGGGAACGGCCGGCGAACGGTACCTCATCGCGGGACGCTCGAGCCGCTTCACCTCGTAGGTCGGCTCGCCGGCCGCCGCCTCGGGCGATGCGTCTTCCGCGTCCGCCGAGCCGGCCTGGTCGTCGTCGGATGCGGCGCCGCCCCGTCGCGCGAGAAGCACCCCGACGAGGACACCCGGCACGGCCAACCAGCCGAATGTGACCAGCCCGAAGGCGAGGGGTTCCACCCCCACGAACCCGTACGATCCGATGTCGCCGCCCGCCAGAGCGCCGACCACCGCGGCCAGCACACCGACGCCGGCCGCGGCGCACAACACCGTGTAGGCGGTCTCCGCCAAGGGCAGGCGCAAGCGCCCGCAGTCACGACCGAGCAGGGCACCCACCGTCACCGGTACGACGAGCAGGAGGGGCCACGCGTTGCCGACCAGGGCGGTGGGCACGCCACCGAGCACCGGGACCGGCGGTACCGGCCCACCGACGATCTCGAACACACTCAACGCCGTCCCGCCCGCGTGTGCGGTGCCGCCGACGAGCACGGCGACGGCACCGACCGCGACGTTCGGCAGATACAGCACCGACAGCACGGTCAGGCCCAGCACCCCGACGAACCCGGAGTCGTCGTCGAGCAGGTCTCCGACCTCCGACCACGACCACACGAGCGATGCGACCGTCACCGCGGTACCCGCAGCGAAGAGCAACCCCGCCGCGCGCGTGGCGGGCCGGGCGGTGTCGGGCAGCCAATCCGGGGCGCCCAACCGGGCGTTCTCGGCACGTCCGATCACCACCGCGACACCGGCGCACGCCGCGACGAGGTGGATGCCGACGACGCAGGCGAGCGCCTCGAGCACATTCGGCGCCGCCAGCGGGATGACGACGGTGGCGTCGGTGATCACCGCGGCCGCGATCAGCGTCGCCGCCAGCGGGCCGGCGACCGCGGCCGCGACGACCCGCGCCGCGTCCGCGAGTGACGACCGGGGGGTCACCGCCCGGGCACAGCCCCGCGCGACGGCCCACACCAGCAGCGCCGTCGGCAGCAGCGGCAGGATCGCGAGCGGTGCGTCGGTGACGGTCAGCGACACCTGGTGCAGCGCCAGCCAGCACGCCGCGATGGCGCCGACAGCACCCGTCAGGTCGCTGTTCGACGACACCAATGTGACGAGCACGGCAGCACTGATCAGGACGATCGCGACGCCCGTGGGGCGCAGCGCCACCCCGACCAGGGCACGAAGCTGCTCGGGGGTGTGGTCGGAGCGGCCGGGAGTGTCGCGGCGGGTGCCGCGAGCAAGCAGAGAAGTCATCGGATCGAGGGTCGCACCCGCTCGGGGCGACGCCCCTCAGGCGCGCCGAGGCACGGTGGGGCGCACTGCGTCACTTCTGCTCGTCGTCGTCCTTGCGCGCCTGCGCGTCGAATGCCTGCGTGGGTGCGCCGGTGGTGTCGGTCGGGTTCACGGCCGGGGCGCCGGACGACTCACCGGACTGCGGAGCCTGCGGCTGGGCCGGCGGCGTCGACGACTGCTGCGGCAGGTGCTGCGTCGGCTGCTGCGCCTGGTACGCCTGGAACTGCCCGTATCCGGCCGTCGGCTGCTGCGGGTAGGCCTGCTGGCCCTGCGGCGTGGACTGGCCGTAGCCGGGCATCTGCTGCGGGTAGCCCTGCGGGGTGCCGTACCCCTGCGGTGCACCGTAGCCCTGCTGCGGGGCCTGCGGGTTGTATCCCTGCGGGTGGCCGTACGCGGCCGGATGGACGTGGGTGCGCGACGGCCGCGGCTGCGGCATCTTGACGATGCCCGCGCCGAAGAGGAAAACGGCGACCGCGATCATCGCCTGGACGAACGAGAGGATCAGGATCGCGATCCCGCCGGCAGCGAGGCTGCCACCACCGGGCAGGCTCAGCATGAAGACGAACGACACGAGGAAGCCCACGACCGACGCGACGGCGGCCGGAGCGGCGTGCTCCTGCTTGGGCAGCAGCGACAGCCCGGCGAGTAGTCCACCCGTCAGCAGGAACGCCAGCGGCAGCGCGCCGCCGCTCTCGAATGCGTCCTGCGTGAACGTGAACCCGTAGCCGACGGTCGTCGAGTTCTCGACGTAGGGGGCGAACCCGAGCAGGAAGTTCACGACGCCGAGGGTGAGGACGCCGAGTCCGAGATAGAACGACAGCCCCTTGGTCCCGTCCGTGGCCGGGGCGTTCGAAGGCTGCCCGTAGGACCCTCCGTCGGTGTAAGTCATGTCTGCTCCTCGTCGAGATACCGCAACCCCATGAACGCTACCCTCAGTTTCGCGCGGCCAGGTGATCGACGGAGCGTGCACACTCACCCTTGCGTGAGCCGCCCGGACCCGAGCGCTCCGACCAGTAAGGCGTGGTCGTCCGCGTTCCGGTCCGCGTACGCGCGGGCGAAAGCGGTGACGGCCTCGTCGAATCCGGACCCCGACCCCAGATAGGCCGCGATCGCGACCCGATCGCCCGAGCGGGCATGGGCCTGGGCGAGCACCCGCCCACACAGTCGGCCGTAGATCTCGGCACCGGTCGAGGTCGCCCCGTCTATCGACACCGACCCCTTGGCGTCCCGCAGCTGGCGCAAGTAGTAGTCCCGGCGCACGCCGTCGTACCCCACCCCCTGCTGCCAACCCAGGAAGATGTCGCTCGCCGCCTGCATCACCCGCTGCCCCTCGACCACTCGCTGTCCCTCGCAGCGGTAGGACGGGCCGCCGAGATACCGCGCGAGCACCGACGGTTGCGCCTCCTTCGCCTGGAGGAACAGCGGATCGTCGTCGTCGAGCCCCCGCAGCAGCAGGATCCAGGCCCGGGTGCCGACGCTCCCCACCCCGACGACCTTCCTCGCCGCCTGGACGAACTCGTACTGCTCCAACGGGATCCGACACTCGCGCTGTAGCGTGTCGGCGTACTCGCCGAGACGACCACGCAGTTCCCGATACAGACCGTCGGCGTCCGCGTCGGCGAACACCTCCTCGATCGGTACGACCAACGGTGGACGGCTGACGATCCGACGCCGCCCGTCCACCACCGCCGTCAGCTTCCCCTGCGCCTGCAAACTGCCGTAGCGCCAGGACTTCTCGACGAGTTTCCGGCTGCTCTTGCGGGTAGCCGAGTCGAGTTCGTCTCGCAGTTGCGCCAGTTCACTCGCCGGTTCGACATGTGCGTACCAGACGGCAAGGTTTCCGAGATCCGCCTGCCTGACCATGGTCTCCCGGTATTCGGCGACGCACGCCCGGGTGATGCGCGAACGGCGCTTCTCACCGAATCCGATCTGCCGGGCCGCTACCTCGAAACTCGCGACCAAACGTTTGACGTCCCATTCGAAGGGGCCGGGATAGGTCTCGTCGAAATCGTTGAGGTCGAAAGCAAGTCGGCGTTCCGGCGTCGCGAAGATCCCGAAGTTGGCGAGATGGGCATCGCCGCACAACTGCACTTGCAGGCCGGTGTCCGGTGTCCGCGACAGGTCGTCGGCCATCACGAGTGCCGCGCCGCGCAGGAAGGCGAACGCGGTCGTCGACATTCGCGAGTACCGCACGGGCACCAGATCGGGGATACGGGTCCGCGCCTGCTCCTCGAGCAGCCCGAGTGGATCGCGGTCCGCGTCGGGACCGATGTCGGCGAGCGCATCGAACGGCACGCGGCGACGTGTCTCCTCCCCGCGGCGCACGCGGTCGGTCCGGCTGGGTAACTGGACTACGTCGGTCATGGCGCCTCGCCTCCGCTCGGTCCCGACCGCCCCATTGTCTCCCCGCTACGCAGCCAGGGCACGAGAACAGAGAAGATGAAGTATGTCCTTCACGCTGCCCGCCGGTTCCGACGTCGTCGTGGAGACCGAGGTGAAGCATTCGCGGTTCATCGCGGCGCTGCGACGGGTCGACGACCCGGTCGGCGCCCAGGAGTTCGTGGACGAGCAGCGTCGGCTGTATCCCGACGCGCGGCACCACTGCTGGGCGTACGTGACGGGCAACGAACCGTCCGAGCGGGCCGAACGGTCGGGCGACGACGGCGAACCCGGCGGCACCGCCGGCGTGCCGATGTTGCAGGTGCTGCGGGCACGGGACCTGGTGGACGTCGCCGCGGTGGTGACCCGGTACTTCGGCGGCATCAAGCTGGGCGCGGGCGGACTGGTGCGCGCCTATTCCGGCGCGGTCGCGGTGGCCGTGGATGCTGCCGCCGCGACCGGCACAGGCCTGCTCAGCCGCGAGCGCCTCGACCTGCTGTCGCTCGACGTCGGGCACGACACCGCGGGCCGGATCGAGGCCGAACTGCGCGGCCGTGGGATCCCTGTCGTCGACACCGACTACGGCGCCGAGGTCACCTTCACCCTGGCGACGAAGAACCCCGCACAGCTGGCCGCGATCGTCGCCGAACTCACCTCCGGCGCAGGAGAATTGGAGCCCGCCGGCGTCCGGTGGGTGGACGTGTGAGACGCCGAACGGCGCCCGCAACCGGACGGAACGTCCTGGTTGCGAGCGCCGTTCGTGAGATCCCCGAGTGAGCGGCGAGCGCTCACCGCACGGTGGATCAGAGGGTCTTCAGGATCTCCCGAGCGAGAGCCGCGGTCTCGGACGGCGTCTTGCCGACCTTGACACCGGCAGCCTCGAGGGCGTCCTTCTTGGCCTGCGCGGTGCCCGAGGAACCGGAGACGATGGCGCCGGCGTGGCCCATGGTCTTGCCCTCGGGAGCGGTGAAGCCCGCCACGTAGCCGACGACCGGCTTGGTGACGTTGGCCTTGATGTAGTCGGCGGCACGCTCCTCGGCGTCGCCACCGATCTCACCGATCATCACGATCAGCTTGGTCTCGGGATCCTTCTCGAACGCCTCGATGGCGTCGATGTGGGTGGTGCCGATGACCGGGTCGCCACCGATGCCGATGGCGGTCGAGAAGCCGTACTCACGCAGCTCGAACATCATCTGGTAGGTCAGGGTGCCCGACTTGGAGACCAGGCCGACCGGGCCCTTGCCCGCGATGTTCGCCGGGGTGATGCCGACGAGGGCCTCCTCCGGGGTGATGATGCCGGGGCAGTTGGGGCCGATGATGCGGGTCTTGTTGCCCTTCTCCACGTTGTAGGCCCACGCGTAAGCGGAGTCCTGCACCGGGATGCCCTCGGTGATGACCACGAGCAGCGGGATCTCCGCGTCGATGGCCTCGACGATGGCGTCCTTCGAGAAGGCCGGGGGAACGAACGCGATCGAGACGTCCGCGCCGGTCTCCTTCATGGCCTCGGCGACGGTCGCGAAGACCGGCAGCTCGACAGCGTTGCCGTCCTTGTCGGTGTGCGAGACCGTGGTGCCGGCCTTGCGGGCGTTGACGCCACCGACGACCTGGGTGCCGGCCTTGAGCATCAGCGCGGTGTGCTTGGTGCCCTCGCCGCCGGTGATGCCCTGGACGATGACCTTGGAGTCCTTGGTCAGGAAGATAGCCATTGTTGTGTGTGTCCCTTACTTCGCGGCGAACGCGAGCTCGGCAGCCTTGTCGGCAGCCTCGTCCATGGTTGCGACGACCGTCACCAGCGGGTGGTTGGCCTCGGCGAGGATGCGACGACCCTCTTCGACGTTGTTGCCGTCCAGGCGCACGACGAGCGGCTTGTTGGCCTCGTCGCCCAGGGTCTCGAGGGCGCCGACGATGCCGTTGGCGACCGCGTCACACGCGGTGATGCCACCGAAGACGTTGACGAAGACGCTCTTGACCTGCGCGTCGTTCAGGATGACGTCCAGGCCGGCAGCCATGACGGCAGCCGAGGCGCCGCCACCGATGTCGAGGAAGTTGGCGGGCTTGACGTTGCCGTGCTTCTCGCCCGCGTACGCGACGACGTCCAGGGTCGACATGACCAGGCCGGCGCCGTTACCGATGATTCCGACCTCGCCGTCGAGCTTGACGTAGTTGAGGTCGTTCTCCTTGGCCTTGAGCTCGAGGGGATCGGTGGCGTCACGATCCTCGAAAGCCTCGTGGCCGGGCTGACGGAACCCAGCGTTCTCGTCCAGCGTCACCTTGCCGTCGAGGGCCAGGATCTGGTCGTCGGGCGTACGGACGAGCGGGTTGACCTCGACCAGGAGAGCGTCTTCCTTGATGAAGACCTCCCACAGCTTCTGGATCGTGTTGGCCGCGGCGTCGAGCACCTCGGCGGGCAGCTTGCCGGCCTCTGCGATGCTGCGCGCGAACGCGAGGTCGACACCCTTGACGGCGTCAACGGGGATCTTCGCGAGAGCGTCGGGGTTCTCCTCGGCGGTGACCTCGATCTCGACGCCACCCTCGACCGAGCACATGGCCAGGTAGGTGCGGTTGGTGCGGTCGAGCAGGAAGGAGATGTAGTACTCCTCAGCGATGTCGCTCGCCTCTGCGACCAGCAGCTTCTTGACGACGTGACCCTTGATGTCCAGGCCCAGGATCGCCTCGGCGTTCGCCTGCGCGGCATCCGCGTCGGGCGAGTACTTCACGCCACCGGCCTTGCCACGGCCACCGACCTTGACCTGCGCCTTGACCATGACCGGCTTACCGATTTCCTCCGCGATCTCGCGGGCACCGGCGACAGTGTCGGTAACACGGCCGGCCGACGTCGGCACGTCATGCTTGGCGAAGAGTTCCTTCGCCTGGTATTCGAAGAGATCCATCTGCTCACCGTCTCGTCTGCGTTGACGCCCGCTCAGGGGTAGGAGCGGGTCCGTGTCGGACTTTAACTAGTTCAATCAATCGACTATCGCCCGCCCACATGCTATGTGGCATATGTCACGCGACGACAGCCGTCGATGCACGCCTCAACGGCGGTCACGGCGCCCGACGAGCGCCGCGCTCACCGCGAGGAGCACTACCGCAAGGATTGCAGGTGCCACACCGGCGGCGACGACCGGATCGGTCAGACGCCCGGCGGACAGCGGCCACGAGAGCACGTGGAGGGCGACGACCACGGCCGCACCCACCAGGAGCACGGCGCCGCGCTGGGCCCGCGCACCCATCGCGACCAGCACCGCGACCACGATCGCGACCACCGACAGCACCTGCCCCCACGCGTCCCAACCCCACGGCAGGCGACCGAGCGCCGCCGCCGTG
Source organism: Prescottella agglutinans (assembly GCF_004011865.1). Classification (GTDB taxonomy): domain Bacteria; phylum Actinomycetota; class Actinomycetes; order Mycobacteriales; family Mycobacteriaceae; genus Prescottella; species Prescottella agglutinans. The sequence continues at coordinate 438,436 of NZ_RKLP01000002.1, forward strand.
CCGTCGCTGCCGCGGTACAGCGGCAACGCGTACCCGAGCACCGTCGCGACGGCGGCGGCCGCCCCGACGACCAGTACCCGTTGCGGGGGATCGTTCGGCTCCGAGGTGTCGATGTCGTCACGTTCGGCCGCGCCGGCGATACCCGCCAGGACACCGGCGCCGACGGCCGCGACGACCGCGCCCGTGACGAGCGCACTGCCCACGCCCAACGTCACGCCGGGGATCTGCACCGCGGTCAGGGCGGTCTGCGCGACGTCCGCGGCCGCGGCGACCACCGCGACCCACATGATCGCGAGGGCCGGCCGGAACAACACGGAGAACTCCGACATCAGCAGCCACACGCCCGTGATCGCCAGCAACACCCCGGCGACGAGCACCATCCGGGTGGCGGGGATGCTCGGCTCCGGCAGACCTGCAGGTACGGAGAGCGCCGGCAGCAGCGCACCCACGCTCGCGAGCGCGCCGGAGACGATGCCCGCGATCCCCGCAGCGGCGTGCCACCGCTGCATCCGGTCCCGGGCCGTGGCACCGGTTCCGCGGGCGTCGGCCGGGGTCTCGGCGGACGCCGCGACCCGCGCGACCGCACGCCGTTCCCGGCGGCCCGCGACGGCCGGTATCGCCGCCGCCCCCGCGGCCAGCAGCGCCGCACCGAGAACGCCCCACACGGTGCCGGCGCCGGGAGAGAGTCGGTCGTCGACGAGCCCCGCGGCCAGGCGGCTGCCGGTCGGCCCGAGTGCGGCCAGGGCCGCTCCCCCGACGACGCCTGCCGCCACTGCGACGTCCACCGACGCCAGGGCCGCCGCGACGGCGATCAGCACGGCGATCGCGACGACGGCACTGCCGATCGCGGTGGGGGCGTCCGCAGCGATCGCGGCGCGCACCACGAGCACCGGATCGCTCGACGTGAACGGGCGCGCGAAGAGGGCCGCCGCGAGGGCCCCGGCCGCGGCGAGGACGACCGCGACGAGTCCGGCCCCGACACGGCTCCCCACCGGACGCCCGACCGCGTCCGGATCGGGCGACGAGCCGTAACCGTCTGCGTGCGAGGCGCGGTGGACCGCCACCAGCCCGATGATCCCCGCCACGACCGCGCACACGTGCCCGGCGAGGACGAGCACGGCACCGGGCCCGGCTTCGATTCCACCGGCGGTCAGCGGGCGGAACAGTTCGAGCCGGTTGGCGTCGATCGGACCGGTCCACAACTGCACATCCATCACGCACAACCCGGCCGACACGACGCCGGCCCCCGCGAGCAGAGCGGCACCCGCCGGCGACCTCCGCGCGGTGAGGACCGCGGCCACGACGGGAACGGCCAGCGCGAGGACCACCGTCACGACGGCGGCCGCGCCGACCGCCGGAATCCGCGTGCCGTCGGCTGCGGAGCGAGCGACCGCGCCGAGAGTTCCCGCGGCGACCCCGAGTGCGCCCACGGCGGCGAGCGCCACGGCCGCGTACGGCAGCAGCCCGGGTCCGTCGTCACCGCGGCCCGCCGGCCGGTCGGTCGTCCGTTTTCCGTCGGGCTCGATCGCTTCGGGCACCGCGCTGAGTTGGGTTGGGGAATCCACTCGCGCGACGCTAGCGGGTGCGCGGCCGATCGTCGCTCGAACGGGGATGGCGGACCGCGGATATACGGGATGTAACGCGGCGGGCCCGTCCCGATATATGAACGAGACCATTTGGCATGTTCGGCATCCGCCCAGTTCACGCTGTGACGCCAGTCACATCTCCCGTTTCGTCCGGTCTTACGGGTTGCTCCCCTGCAACCGTTTCGTTACCGTCGCCAGGGTCTAAGTCACAGGCAGGTCACGGGCAGGAGGACGGAAGGGCACATGCGCCACCGCACTCAGTTCACCGCCAGCCGTTTTGTGAATCAACACGCTGACCCGGAAGCCCGACGGTTCCCGGCTGCGGCAGATCACGAGTTCGAGCGTTGCAATCCAGCAGCGGAGCCGTCTCCGGTCAAGCTGTCGGAACGGGCGAACGGCGTCACAACCAGCTATCCGACGCCCTCGGGGGTTCGTTACCCCGAGGCGGAAAGATCTGAGATTCGTAACGCCATGCTCCACAGTTCCAAGAGTTCCGAACCCGAAAGCCACGACGACGCCCTCGACATCGACGGGCCTCCGACCGAGTTCTTCACCCCCGCGGGAACGATCGACCCGACAGCCGATGTCGTCGCGCCCCGCCGAGGCGGCCAGCACCGCCTCCCCGCTCCCCCCTCCGCCCTGAAGGGCCGCGCCGCAGTCATCGCGGTCGCCGCCGGCGCAGTCGTCGCCGCAGGCCAGGCAGCCACCAACGGCCCGGCCGAGAATTCCGACCACTCCGAGGTCGAACTCACCGCTTCCGGCTCCGTCGCCTCCACCGCGGTTCCACAGGCCGCCCAGTTCAGCGACGTCGCGCAGAACTCCTCCGACAGTTCGGCACCGCAGGTTCTCGCCGTCGCGAGCCCGACCGACCTCGGCCAGTTCTCGAACCTCCTCGCCAAGGGCCAGCGCTTCAGCGAGGAGCGCGCCGCCCGCGAGGCCGCCGCCCGCCGCCCGCTGTTCGTGCTGCCCGCCAAGGGCACCTACACCTCGTCCTTCGGCGCCCGCTGGGGCACGCTGCACGCGGGCGTCGACATCGCCAACGCGATCGGCACCCCGATCTACGCGGTGGCCGACGGCGTGGTCATCGACTCCGGTCCGGCCTCCGGCTTCGGCATGTGGGTCCGCGTGCAGCACGCCGACGGCACCATCACCGTGTACGGCCACATCAACGAGACCCTGGTGACGGTCGGCCAGCAGGTGATGGCCGGCGACCAGATCGCCACGATGGGCAACCGCGGCTTCTCCACCGGCCCGCACCTCCACTTCGAGGTCCACCTCGCCGGCGACAACAAGATCGATCCGATTCCGTGGCTCGCGACCCGCGGCATCAGCCTCGGCGTCGAGCAGCCCTGACGCTCGCTCCCCGATCACGAAAAACGCCTGCGGGCCACGCGAATTCGCGTGGCCCGCAGGCGTTTTTCGTGCGGCAGCCTCAGAGCTTGACCATCGGCACGCCGCCGATCAGCATCAGGCGCACCTTGCCGGCGGACCCGAAGTCGATCGTGACGGTCGCGGTGGGTCCGCTGCCCTTCGTCTCGAGGACCTTGCCGAGGCCGTACTTGTCGTGACTCACCCGGTCGCCGACCGCGAGCACCAGATTGTTGTTGCGTCCGCGCGGGGCCCCGAAGCTGGGCGACGAGCCGGCCGCCCGGCCTCCGCCTCCGAAGCCCGAACCACCGAATCCCGATCCGCCGTAACCCGATCCGCCGTAACCCTGACCGCGTGGGCGACCACCGCCGATCGCTCCACCGCCCCCGAGGACCCCGGGGTCCTCCCGGCGCCAGTCGACCAGGTCGGCCGGGATCTCTTGCAGGAAGCGTGATTCCGGATTGGTGACCGGCTGCCCCCACGCCGATCGCACGATCGCACGGGTGAGGTAGAGCCGGTGCCGCGCCCGCGTGATGCCCACGTAGGCGAGGCGACGCTCCTCCGACAACTCGGCGGGGTCACCGAGCGCCCGCATGTGCGGGAACTGCCCGTCCTCCCAACCGGTGACGAACACGACGGGGAACTCGAGACCCTTCGCGGTGTGCAGCGTCATGAGCGTGACGACACCCTCACCGGAGTCGGGCACCTGGTCGGAATCCGCGACCAGCGAGACCCGCTCGAGGAAGGCCGCGAGCGAACCCGGGTCGGGCATGCCCTCGTCGTCCACGACGTCGTCGGGGGCCGCGTTCTCCTCGGCGAACGCGGCCGCGTTGCGCGCATCGGAGCTGAATTCCCTCGCAACGCTCACCAATTCGTTGAGGTTGTCGAGTCGTGCGCCGTCCTGCGGATCGCTGCTGAGTTCGAGTTCGCGGCGGTACCCGGTGCGGTCGAGGACGGCCTCGATGATCTCGCCGATGTCGGTGAGGTCGTTTCCGTCGGCGTCGGTGGACGCCATCAGCCCGCGCACCCCGTCGAGCAACTCGAGGAACGACGCGATCGCCTTCTGGGACCGGGTGTTCAGCAGCGGCACGACGCCCTCGGCGCCGGCCCGCAGCGCCTGGGCGAACCCGACGCCCTTCTGCTCGGCGTACACGGACACGCACGCCTCGGCGCGGTCGCCGATGCCGCGGCGCGGGGTGTTGAGGATGCGCCGCAGGCTCACCGCGTCGTCCTCGTTGGCGAGCACACGCAGGTACGCGACGATGTCGCGCACCTCCTTGCGCTCGTAGAACCGCGTGCCGCCGACCACCTTGTACGGGATGCCGAGGCGGATGAAGATCTCCTCCAGCGCCCGCGACGAGTTGTTGGTCCGGTAGAAGACAGCGACGTCGCTGAACTTGGCCTCGCCGGCGTCGACCAGGCGGTCGATCTCGGACGCGACGAACTGGGCCTCGTCGTGCTCGTTGTCGGCGACGTAGCCGGTGATCAGTTCACCCTCGCCCGAGTCGGTCCACAGCCGCTTCTCGCGGCGACCGGTGTTGCGGGAGATGACGGAGTTGGCGGCCGACAGGATGTTCTGGGTGGACCGGTAGTTCTGCTCGAGCAGGATGGTCCGGGCCTCCGGGTAGTCCCGCTCGAACTCCTCGATGTTGCGGATGGTCGCGCCGCGGAAGGCGTAGATCGACTGATCGGCGTCGCCGACGACGCACAACTCGGCCGGTGGGACGGCGTGCGGGTCGTCGCTCGGCTCCCCCACCAGCTCACGGACCAGCACGTACTGCGCGTGGTTGGTGTCCTGATACTCGTCGACCAGGACGTGCCGGAACCGACGCCGGTAGTACTCGGCGACCTGCGGGTGCCGCTGCAGCAGCGACACCGTCTCACCGATCAGGTCGTCGAAGTCGAGCGCGTTCGCGGCGCGCAGGCGCTGCTGGTAGTGCGCGTACACCCGCGCCACGAGCTTGTCGAGATCGTTGGAGTCGCGGTCCGCGTCCGCCGCGGCCTCTTCCGGGTCGATCAGTTCGTTCTTGAGGTTCGAGATCTTGGTCGCCAGCAGCCGTGCCGAGTAACGCTTGGTGTCGATCTCCAGGTCCTTGGAGATCATCGTCAGCAGGCGGCGCGAGTCGTCGGCGTCGTAGATCGAGAAGTTCGAGTTCAGGCCCGACAGCAGCGCCGACTGGGCGCGCAGGATCCGCACGCAGCTCGAGTGGAACGTCGACACCCACATGCTGTTGGCGCGCGGGCCGACCAACTGCGCGACGCGTTCGCGCATCTCCGCGGCGGCCTTGTTGGTGAACGTGATCGCGAGGATCTGCCCGGGCACCACGTCCCGCTCGGCCAGCAGGTAGGCGATCCGCCGGGTCAGCACGGCGGTCTTGCCGGACCCCGCGCCCGCGACGATGAGCAGCGGCGATCCCGCGTGCAGGACGGCCTCCCGCTGCTGGGGGTTGAGACCTTCGAGCAGGGCGTCGGACGAGGCGTGAGAACGGCCTGCCGCACCGATCGTGGAGCCGGGAATCGTGTTCATCGTCTGTCCACGCTACCGGCGAAGTCCGACATTGCGGCAGGGACCCGATCGCGCCGACGGTGAAGGCAGTCACCTCTGCTTGGGTTGCACTCCTTTGCGTGGCAAACTGGGGTGATGATCATTGCCGCACAGGGAGAGCCGGGTATCCGATGGCGCTCGCCCCGCGAGCACTGGCGATTTCCCAGCGGGTACCGACCGACGGTGCCCGCGGCCTGATCCCCCGCGCGCCCCGAGGTCCACACCGGATCCCGGGGCGTTCTTGTGAGCTGGACCCGGATTCGTAACGACTCGAGGGAACCGAACGAACCTAGTTCCGACACGAGGAGAAGATTATGAGCAGTCCGACCGCAACGCCTTCATCCGAGTCACCCCTGCCTTCGAGCGAGGCCGAGATCGCCGAACTCCGGAAGGAGATCGACCGCCTCGACGCGGAAATCCTCGCCGCCGTGAAGCGTCGCAGCGAGGTGTCCCAGATCATCGGCCGCACCCGGATGGCCTCCGGTGGACCCCGCCTGGTCCACAGCCGGGAGATGAAGGTTCTCGAGCGTTTCAGCGAGCTCGGCCAGGAGGGACACACCCTCGCCATGCTGTTGCTGCGCCTCGGTCGCGGACGACTGGGGCACTAGACCTCCGAGAGCGTCGAGCTCCACGCGTCGAACTTCCCAACCAGCACCGCCCGGTCTTCGGACCGGGCGGTTCTGGTTTCGCGGTCGCGTCCGCGGCCTCAGGGAGGTCAGGTCAGGGCGATGTACTTGGTCTCCAGGTACTCGGCGATGCCCTCGCTGCCGCCCTCGCGCCCGAAGCCGGACGACTTGACGCCGCCGAACGGTGCCGCGGTGTCGGAGATGACGCCCCGATTGACACCGACCATTCCGGTCTCGAGCGCGTCGGAGACGCGCAGGGCCCGGTCCAGATCGCGCGTGTAGATGTAGGCCGCCAGGCCGAACTCGGTGTCGTTGGCGGCCGCGATCGCCTCCTCCTCGGTGTCGAACCCGCTGATCGCGGCGACCGGACCGAACACCTCCTCGCGCAGGATCCGCGCCGACGGGGGCACGTCGGCGAGCACGGTCGCGGGATAGAACCAGCCCGGCCCGCCCGGCGCCTCACCGCCGAGCAGCACTTTCGCACCGGCCTGCACGGCGTCGTCGACCAGTTCGGTGACGGTGGCGAGCTGATCGGCGTTGACCAGCGGGCCGAGGGTCGTCGCGGGGTCGATTCCGGGGCCCAGCTTCGACGCTGCCATGCGTTCGGCGAGCTTCGCGGTGAACTCCTCGCGGACGGCGTTCGCGACGTGGAAACGGTTCGCAGCGGTGCACGCCTCGCCGCCGTTGCGGAGCTTCGCGAGCATCGCGCCGTCGACCGCCGCATCGACGTCGGCGTCGTCGAACACGACGAACGGGGCGTTGCCGCCGAGTTCCATCGAGGTGCGCAGCAGGCCCTTCGCCGACTTCTCCACGAGCAACCGGCCGACACCGGTGGACCCGGTGAAGGTGAGCTTGCGTAGCCGCGGATCCGCGAGCAGCGGCTCGGTGACGGCACTCGAACGCGACGTGGGCAGCACCGACAGCACGCCCTGCGGGAGCCCCGCCTCGACGAACAGTTCGGCGAGCGCGAGCATCGTCAGCGGCGTCTCCGACGCCGGCTTGACGATCATCGTGCAGCCGGCGGCCAGCGCCGGCCCGATCTTGCGGGTGCCCATCGCGAGCGGGAAGTTCCACGGCGTGATCGCCAGGCACGGTCCCACCGGCTGTTTGCTGACGAGGATGCGGCCGTTGCCCGCCGGCGCGGCTTGGTAGCGGCCCTCCGCGCGCACCGCCTCCTCGGCGAACCAGCGGAAGAACTCCGCGCCGTACCGCACCTCGGCGCGGCTCTCGGGCAGCGCCTTGCCCATCTCGAGGGTCATCAACTGGGCGAACGTCTCCGCCCGTGCGGTGATCTTCTCGAACACCGCACGCAGCAGCTCGCTGCGCTCGCGGGCCGGCGTCGCGGCCCAGTCCGACTGCGCGGCCGCCGCGGCGTCCAGCGCCTTGACCGCGTCGCCCGGACTGGCGTCGGCGACCTCGGTGAGCACCTCGCCGGTGGCGGGGTCGTGAACGGGAAACGTGGCGCCGTTCTCGGCATCGACCGGGGTGCCCCCGATCCACAGTTTGGTAGGAACGGCACGAATCAATTCGGCTGGGTTCATGACCTCCATCATGCGCCGTCTTCTCGTTCCACGAGAGTCGTCCGACTCGACGAGGGTGGTGCCGATAAGCTGCTGTTCCATGAGCACAGACATCACCGGTACCGCAGCCTGGAAGAACCTGGATGCGCATCATCGAGTGATCGAATCTGCCCATCTGCGAGACCTGTTCGCGCAGGATCCCCGGCGCGGAACCGAGCTGACCGTCTCGGCGGGCAACCTGTACATCGACTACAGCAAGCACCGCCTGACCCGCGAAACCCTGTCCCTGCTCCTCGATCTGGCGCGCGCCGCGCAGGTCGAACAGCGGCGAGACGACATGTTCGCGGGCGCCCACATCAACACGTCCGAGGACCGGGCGGTGCTGCACACCGCGCTGCGACTGCCCGCCGACACCGCACTCGAGGTCGACGGTCAGGACATCGTCGCCGACGTGCACTCGGTCCTGCGGCGGATGGGCGACTTCACCGACCGCCTGCGCTCGGGACAGTGGCGCGGCGCGACCGGCGAGCGGATCCGCACGGTCGTCAACATCGGTATCGGCGGCTCCGATCTCGGACCGGTCATGGTGTGCGGCGCGCTGCGTCACTACGCCGACGCCGGGATCTCGGCCCGGTTCGTCTCGAACGTCGATCCGGCGGACCTCGTGGGGACGCTCGCCGATCTGGACCCGGCCACGACGCTGTTCGTCGTCGCCTCGAAGACCTTCTCGACGCTCGAGACACTCACCAACGCGTCGGCGGCCCGTCGCTGGCTGGTCGACGAACTCGGTGAGGAGGCGGTGCCCAAGCACTTCGTCGCGGTCTCCACGCACGCGCAGCGTGTCGCCGATTTCGGTATCGACACCGACAACATGTTCGGGTTCTGGGACTGGGTCGGCGGCCGGTACTCGGTGGATTCGGCGATCGGCCTGTCGGTGATGGCGGTGATCGGCAAGGAGCGGTTCGCCGAATTCCTCGCTGGCTTCCACACCATCGACGAGCACTTCCGGACCGCGCCACTCGAGCGGAACGCGCCGGCACTGCTCGGCCTGATCGGCGTTTGGTACTCGAGCTTCTTCGATGCGGAATCGCGTGCTGTGCTTCCGTATTCGAACGACCTCGCCCGGTTCGCCGCCTACCTGCAGCAGCTGACGATGGAGTCGAACGGCAAGTCGGTGCGCGCCGACGGCACCCCCGTCACCACCAAGACCGGTGAGATCTTCTGGGGCGAGCCCGGCACCAACGGCCAGCACGCGTTCTACCAACTGCTGCACCAGGGCACCCGATTGGTGCCGGCCGACTTCATCGGCTTCGCCGAGCCCACCGACGACCTGCCCACCGCGGACGGCACCGGCAGCATGCACGACCTGCTCATGAGCAATCTGTTCGCGCAGACCAAGGTGCTGGCCTTCGGCAAGACCGCCGAGGAGATCGCCGCGGAGGGGACCGCACCGGAACTGGTGCCGCACAAGGTCATGCCGGGCAACCGGCCCTCGACCACCATCCTGGCCCCGCGGCTCACGCCGTCGACGATCGGCCAGCTCATCGCGCTGTACGAGCACCAGGTGTTCGTCGCGGGCGTCATCTGGGGAATCGACTCGTTCGACCAGTGGGGTGTCGAACTCGGCAAGGCGCAGGCCCTCGAACTCGGCCCCGTGCTGACGTCGCCGGAAGCTCCTCCGCAGCAGGACGATTCGTCGACCGACACGCTGGTGCGCTGGTACCGGGCACAGCGGGGTCGCGCGGTCTGACGTGCGCCGCTACGCGGCGTGCGGGTGGCTCCACCCGTCCGTCGTGTAGACCCGGCCGAGTCGGTCGACCAGTCGCGCGCCGAGTTCCTGCTGTTCGAGCCAGGGCACCGCGCCGACGCCGCGCCGGATCGACGCCGCCGCCGCGCCGTACGCCCACAGCCCGTCGTCGGCCATCACCGACACCTGCTCCCACTCCCCGCTGACCGGATCGTGCCCGCCGTACGTCAGATCGGCGCCGACGGTCGCCATCGCGGTACCCGCCCGCAACTCCACCGCGCCGTCACCGGGTACCGCCACCTGCCAGCCGCCGGCCGGGCAGTGTCCCGCCGTCGCGAGGACGGAACCGACGCGCACCAGCACGCCGCACTCGAGTTCGTGGGCGACCAGCGCCGCCGCCCGGTCGGTGGTGTCGGCCTTCGCGGTGTCGGCGATGTCGAACGAGACGCCCCACGGGGCCAGGACGGTCGCGTCGTCGATCTGGACGTCGGCGAACGTCGGTTCGGGGTGGATGGGCGGAACGCCGGACGGTGATTCCTCGATCGCGAGCGGACTGACGGCGCCGTCGGTCATGCGGGCCACCCACAGCGCCGACCTCAGCAATCCGGCCAGGCGGACACTGACCCGCACGGGCAGTCCCTGTGCCAGGTTGAGGGCGTGGATCTCGGCGTGACCGCGCTGGAGGCTGCAGGCAGCCTCGACCTCGGTGAGCACCGTCCCCACCAGCGCCACCGCGGGCCCCAGCGCGGCACCTTCGGTGACTTGAACCTCGATCTCCTCGTTCCAGGCGCTCCAGCGAGTGTCGACCTGCATGACCGTGCTCCGTACGGATCGTGATTGTGCTGCCCCCAGTATGCGCTCGCTGCGCAAACTTCCCGATCAGCGCTTTACCGGCACCACGCCGACGGCGGTGAGCGCGAACCGCACCAGGTCGTCGATCACGCCGGGGGCGTCATGTCCGGACGCGAGGGGCCCGGCCAGCACCTCCGCGGTGGCACCGACGAGCGAGGCTGCCACGAGGGGGACGTTCTGCGGCGCCAGTTCCCCGGCGGCGACACCGGCGGCGACCGCGGCCGCGAAGGCGTCGGCGAAGGTGCGCCGGAAGATCAACCGTTCGGCGTCGACGGCCGCGTCGACGGGTTCGGCGAGCAATGTGTACGCGAGTTTCGGGTTCCGCATCGCGCGCCCGCCGAACGTCTCGATCACCGCGGCGATGCGTTCGCCGGCCGACCGGCCCGGCCCCGCGGCGGCGTTCACCGCCGCCACCTCCCGGCCGACGATCTCGCGGAAGACCGCGACCACCAGATCCGACTTGCCGTCGAAGTGCGAATACACCGTGCCCGTCGCGACCTGCGCCCGGTTCGCGACGGAGGCGATCGTCAATCCCTGGTAGCCGGACTCGGACAGCACCGCGACCGCGGCCTCGAAGATAGCGTCACGCTGCGCAGCGAGGCGCGCCTCGACTGCAGGGGTCCGACGGTAGGCCATGTATTCAGTGAACCAGGGCGAGCGGGGAAGTCGCGATTCGGTCCTGAGGACCGCTCGCGCGCGGGTAGCGTCGAACCATGCCGGTGCGCACCGAACGATCCGGGCCCGTCACGACGATCGTGCTGTCCCGGCCCGAGGTGCGCAACGCGGTCGACGGGCTCACCGCCGCCGCGCTCGCGGACGCGTTCCGCGAGTTCGACGCCGATCCCGACGCCGCCGTTGCGGTCCTGTGGGGCGAAGGCGGCACCTTCTGCGCGGGCGCGGACCTCAAGGCGTTGGGCACCGACCGCTCCAATCACGTCACCCCGGACGGCGACGGGCCGATGGGGCCGACCCGGATGCGGCTGTCGAAGCCGGTGATCGCCGCGGTCTCCGGTCACGCGGTGGCCGGCGGGCTCGAGTTGGCGTTGTGGGCCGATCTTCGAATTGCCGAGTCGAACAGCGTCTTCGGGGTGTTCTGCCGACGGTGGGGGGTGCCGTTGATCGACGGCGGCACGGTGCGGTTGCCGCGGATCATCGGGGCCGGTCGAGCGATGGACCTGGTGTTGACGGGTCGGTCGGTCGACGCCGACGAGGCCCTCGCGATCGGCCTGGTGAACCGGGTGGTGCCGACCGGGCAGGCACGCGCGGCCGCGGAGGAACTGGCCGCCGAACTCGCCCGCTTCCCGCAGACGTGCCTGCGCGAGGACCGGATGTCGGTGCTCGACCAGGAGGGCCTGCCCGAAGAGGAGGCGCTGGCGTCGGAGTTCCGGCACGGCATGGTCGCGGTGACGGTGGACGCGCTCACCGGCGCCGCCCGATTCGCGGCCGGCGAGGGACGACACGGCCGATTCGACGAACCGTGACCGTCCGATATCGGCGGCGGCGCTCGAACGTCTACCATGTGCTGACTTGCGCTGGACCTCTCACGAGGGAACCCGCACTCCGCTGGTCGCGGCTGTCGTACGCAGCGCCGGGTCGGTCGATTTCGATCACCGAGTTCCCGCTGCCCGAGGCGCGCGAGATCGAGTGAGGGCAGGGATCACATGACTACTGACGTGCAGGTCGGGCGGCCGTCGCCGTGGCGAGGTTCCGAGCATTTCGCGTCCCACGGCTGGGACTTCGACGACGTCGACTCGCTGCCGGAGGCTGCGTCCCGGTTCGCGGCGATCGCCGAGGAACTGATGTCCGCGCACTCCGCGGGATGGTGGCTGGAGGGACCGATGTCGGACGGGCGGCTGCATGCACGCCGACCTTCCCGACGGCAGCGAACACGGACGGCGACCGCGGGTGCGGACAGCGCCACCGGTACCGCGCCGGCGCTGCGCTGGCGGGTGCGTGTCGTGGACGAGCCGGCCGCGGCGGATCGACCGCATCTCGGGTTCGAGAGCGCTCCGGCCACGCCCTGGCTGGCCGTCCGGGACGGCGCGCTGCGGAGCCATGCGGTGATCGACGGGGTCCTCGTCCGCACGGTGGAAACACTCGGCCACCGACATGCCGCGGACCGGGCGGCGAGCCTGCCGGACGCCGGGGCCGCCTATCGCCGCCTCGCGGCCGCGGCGACCGCGATGCACCGCGCGGGCGGTCGGCTCGTCGCGGTCGACGACGGCTTCCTCGTCGTGGAGTACCCGCAGCGATGAACGACACGCCCTCCCCCGTAGCCGTGGTGGGTGGGTCGGATCCGCTGGTGCGACGACTTCGCGACGCGGGCTGTGTCTTCGCGGAGGACGAGGCCGCCGTACTGCGCCTGAGCGCCACCGACGCTGACGAGCTCGAAAGTCTCTGTGCACGACGTGTTTCCGGCGAGCCGCTGGAGCACGTCGTGGGCTGGGTCGCGTTCGGCCGGCTCCGCCTCCAAGTCGGGGTCGGCGTGTTCGTCCCCCGGCAGCGATCCCTGCTGCTCGCCGGTGTCGCGGTCGCGACCGCGGCTCCCCTTCGCGCTCCGATCGTCCTGGAGGCGTTCGCCGGCGCCGCGCCCATCGCCGCGTCGGTGCGTCGTTTCGTTCCGCATGCCCACGTGCACGCCACCGAGATCGACGCGGTCGCAGCCGGGTTCGCCCGACGGAACCTGGGCACCCGCGCCGGCGTGTTCTGCGGCGCCGGAATCACCGCCGTCGACGAGGCGCTGCGCGGGCGGATCGACGTCATCGCCGCCGTTCCGCCGTACGTGCCCACGACGGCGTCCGGTCTCCTTCCTCGTGAGGCACTCGAGCACGAACCGGGCAGGGCGTTGTTCGCCGGCGCCGACGGACTCGACCACGTCCGGCGGCTGATCGACCAATCGGGCGAATGGCTCAGCGGGGGCGGGTCGGTGCTGATCGAGATGAACCGGGGCCAGTGCGCGAGCGCGGCCGAACACGCGCGCCGCGCCGGCTTCGGGGTCCGCCGGCACCATGGCGACGACGGACACACCGCGGTTCTGGCCCTCCGGAAGCGACGGTGACACCGGACCGGGCCGGCTGACGGTAGCGTCCGAACCCATGGACCGGTTGACCATGGTGGACGAGATATTCCTGCGCCGGCATCACGGATACGGGGTCCCGATCGTGATGCAGGGCGTGTGGCGCACCGCGGACGCCGTGGACGCCGCGGTCCTGGAATCGGTGCACGACGCCCTCACGCACAGTGCGCTGGGCCGCCGCGTCGTCCGCCCGCGGGTGCCCGGCGCGCGGCCCCGGTGGGAGGCGAGCGCCGACGCCCGCCCCCTCCGCTACGAGCAGGACCCGATCGACGATGTCGTGCGGTGGGCCGACGCGCAGGCCGACGTCGACGTCGACCCCGAGTTCGGCCCCGGGTGGGCGCTGTCCGCGGCGCCCGTCACCGGCGGTGGCACCGTGGTCTCGCTGGTGTGCTCGCACGTCGTCGCCGACGCCCGCGGCCTCGTGTCCGCCGTGGACGCCGCCCTCACCGGCCGCCCGCCCGCCCCGACAGCACCCCGGACGTCGGACGTCGCGGATGCGGTCCGGACCGTCGGCACCGTGCTGCTCGGCGGGGCCGGGGCGTCGCTGGGGCTCGCGTTCAGCGCCGCACGGCGCCGCGAACTGCGCGAGTTCGTCGACGCCGCCCCCAAGCCGGGGCCGGGACGGACGCACCTCACGACCGGGACGTGCACGGCGATCGTCGAAGTCGACGGGGCGGCGTGGGACGCGGCCGCGGCCGCCGACGGCGGCACCGCGAACGGACTGTTCCTCGCGGTTGTCACCGCGATCGCCGACGCCTCCGGTGTACCGATGCCGCTGCACATCAGCGTGCCGGTCGACACCCGTAACTCCGACGCCGTGGACAACGCGATGGTGATCACCGAAGTGGTTGTGAAACCGAATGATTCACTTTCCGACATCCGCAGGGCGAGCCGTGACGCCTTCGCCGCGGCGCCGATGGGCGCACCGTCTGGCTTTCCCGAGGAGACCGCGCAGATCCTGCCCGACCGGATCGCCGCGCGCCTGACCGCCGGGGCAGGGGAACTCGACGCCCTGTGCTCGAACATCGGCCGATTGCCGGGCGCCCTCGCGTCGCTGGGTCCGCACCGCACCACCGGCGTCGCGACGCGGGCCATGCACCCGGGGATCTCCGCCGACCGCCCGGTGCGGACGACCACACACCTGTCGGCCTACCTGTCCTCGCTCGGCGGCACCTACACGCTGTCGCTGGTGGGGATCGACCCGGACCGCTTCGACAGCGGTGAACGGTTGCGGGACCTCACGGTGGCCGCACTCGCAGCAAAGGGGCTGACGGCACACTCGTGGTGACGAGTGGTGCCACTTTGGCACCACCCTGACCTGGAAAGTTCGACAGGGGCCTTCACATGGCATCATTTTGGTGCCATAGTGATGCCATGGATCTGACACCGTATGTAACCGCACTCCAGAACGACCTCGCGGTAGCCGCCGAGGCCGGTGGTCCGGAGGCCCGGGCGGTCGCCGAGCGGCTGACTGCCCCGCTCGATTCGGCGGTACGCCTGGCTCTGCTCGACGCCCTCTCGGCGGCCGCGAACGAGATCACCCGCGACCTCGCCCCCGGCTCGGTGGACCTGCGCCTGCGGGGACGCGAACCGGGCTTCGTCGTCACTCCCCCGCCGGCACCGCCGGCGTTCGACGAACCCGCCGCCCCGGCGGAGGCGCCGTCCACGCGTCCCGCGGATGTCGAGGACGGCCCGATGACCCGGATCAATCTCCGGCTCTCACAGGACCTCAAGGACCGCGTCGAGGACGCGGCACGCGCGGCCGGTCTGTCGGTCAATGCGTGGCTCGTCCGCGCCGCGACGGCGACGCTGGACGAGAACACCACGACGCGGCGCCCGGAGCGCCGGGCCCCGACCGGCGGCGACCGATTCACCGGCTGGGTCCACTGACCCCGCCTCCGCAGAGCAGCCACCTCCATCACACCCAGAGGATCACGATGCCCACTTTCACCACCCCGGAACCGATCTCGGCCGTCATCCAACTCGCCGTCGGCGACGCCACCGTCACGGCGACCGATCGCGACGACACGGTCGTGCAGGTACGGCCCACCGACGCGACCCGCGACGCGGACGTGCGCGCCGCCGAGCAGACCCGGGTCGAGTACACGTCCGGCCGACTGGTCGTCCGCGCCCCCCGGCCCCGCGTTCTGTGGGGCAAGGCCGGATCGGTCGACGTGACGATCGAACTCCCGACCGGTTCCGACCTGGAGGCCGACGCCTCGGTCGCCGCCGTCCGCGCGGCCGGCGCACTCGGCGACTGCCGGATCAAAACCTCGACGGGCGATGTCCGCCTGAGCGCGACCCGCGCCGCGCACGTCCGCACCGGTGCCGGCGCCGTCACCATCGAGCACGTCGACGGCGATGCCCAGGTCAGCACCGGATCCGGCCGGATCGAGGTGCGCAGCATCGCGGGCAGTGCCGTCGTCAAGAATTCCAACGGCCACAACCGGATCGGCCCGGTCACAGGATCGCTCCGGACCAAGACTGCCAACGGCGACATCGTCGTCGACGGGGTGGGACACGACGTCGAGGCCGCAACCGCCAACGGGGACATCCGGATCGGTGAGATCGCGCGCGGGGCGGCGAACCTGCGGACCGCACGCGGCGAGATCGAGATCGGCATCCGGAGCGGCACCGCGGCGCGCCTCGACGTCCACACCACCTTCGGCAAGGTTCAGAACCTACTGGCCGAGACCGCCGGTCCGGCGTCGACCGACGATTCGGTCGAGGTCCAGGCGCACACCGGTTTCGGCGACATCCTCGTTCGACGCGCGACCCCCGACCAGCCCACCAGCGAGAAGGCGGAGTGATGATGACCGCAGCTACCCTCATGACATCGGACATTCGAGTCCGGTCCCTACGGAAGTCCTTCGGGGACAAGGTTGTTCTCGACGGGATCGACCTCGACATCGAGGGAGGTTCGGTCTTCGCCCTGCTCGGCCCCAACGGCGCCGGCAAGACCACCACCGTCCACATTCTCTCCACCCTCGTCCACCCCGACGGCGGCGATGTCCGGGTGGGTGGGCACGACCTGGCACAGGAACCGGACGCGATCCGCGCCGCGATCGGTGTCACCGGCCAGTTCTCCGCGGTCGACAATCTTCTGACCGGCGCCGAGAACCTGGCACTGATGGCCGATCTGCACCACCTCGGGCGCCGCGAGGAGCGTCGCCGCACCGCGGAACTTCTCGAACGTTTCGACCTCGCCGACGCCGCGGCGAAGACCGCCGGAACATACTCCGGTGGCATGCGTCGCCGACTGGATCTGGCGATGACCCTCGTCGGCCGTCCGCGGATCATCTTCCTCGACGAACCGACGACCGGTCTCGATCCGCGCAGTCGGCGCACGATGTGGGACATCGTGCGAGGCCTCGTCGCCGACGGGGTCACGATCTTCCTCACCACCCAGTACCTCGAGGAGGCGGATCAACTCGCCGACCGGATCGGGGTGCTCGACGGCGGTCGCGTGATCGCCCAGGGCACGCCCGCCGACCTCAAGCGCCTGGTGCCGGGCGGACACGTCAGCCTCTCGTTCGCCGACCCTCGCGAACTGGCTATGGCCGCAACCGCACTCGGAGTCGCCCCGCGCGACGACGACGCCCTCACCCTCGACGTTCCCGGTGACGGCAGCGTGCCGTCGCTGCGGTCGATCCTCGATCGACTCGACGAGGATTCGATCGAGGTCACCAACCTGTCGATCCACACCCCCGACCTCGACGACGTCTTCCTCGCCCTGACCGAAGGTTCCGCCACCCGGAAGGATTCGCTGCGATGACCACAGTCTCCTACGCCCTCCAGGACTCCGCGACGATGCTGCGCCGCAACGTCCGACACATGGCGCGCTACCCGTCGATGACGATCCTGCTCGTGGGCATGCCGGTGGTACTGCTGCTGCTGTTCGTCTACGTGTTCGGCGGCACGCTCGGCGCCGGCCTCGGCGGTGGGCGCGACGCCTACCTCGAGTTCGTCACCCCGGGCATCATGCTGATCACGATCGCGAGCGCCGCTCAGGGAACGGCGATTTCGGTAGCCACGGACATGACCGAGGGCATCATCGCCAGATTCCGGACGATGGCGATCTCCCGCGCCTCGGTGCTGACCGGACACGTCGTCGGCAGCATGATCCAGACGATGTTCGCGCTCGCGGTGGTGACGGGCGTGGCCGTCCTCGTCGGATTCCGTCCCACCGCCGACCCGGTCGAGTGGCTGGCGGCGATCGGTCTGCTGGCCGGCTTCACGTTCGCGCTCACGTGGCTGTCGGTCGCGCTCGGTCTGGTGTCACGCAGCGTCGAGACCGCGAGCAATCTGCCGATGTTCCTGATGCTGCTCCCGTTCCTGGGCAGCGGGTTCGTGCCGACCGACTCGATGCCGACCGGTCTGCGGTGGTTCGCGGAGTACCAGCCGTTCAGCCCGGTCATCGAGACCCTGCGCGGACTGCTCCTCGGCGGCCCGATCGGCACCGACGGGGTCCTCGCGGTGGCGTGGACCGCCGGAATCGCACTGTTCGGGTACGTCTGGGCGAAGCGCCTGTACGACCGCCGCGCGATCGGCTGACCGCGTCATGGGAAGCCGCGCGAAACGCTTCTCCCCGGCCTACCGTGGATCCATGGCTCCCGAAGAGTTCGACGTCATTGTGATCGGAGGCGGGCCGGCCGGGGAGAACGCGGCGGCCTACGCCATCGCCGGAAGCGGCCGCACCGCGGCGCTCATCGAACACGAATTGGTGGGCGGCGAGTGCTCGTACTGGGCGTGCATGCCGTCGAAGGCGCTGCTGCGACCGGTCGAGGTACTGGGCACCGCCCGCCACATGCCCGGTGTCGAGGAGAAGGTCAACGCGTACGGACTGGACGTCGAGGCGGTCCTGGCCCGCCGGGACGGCTTCACGCACAACCACGACGACTCGTCGCAGGTGCTGTGGGCCGACTCGGTCGGCATCGACGTCATCCGCGGGAGCGCGAAACTCACCGGGGTCCGGGAGGTCACCGTGGGCGAGCGGGTGCTGCGGGCCCGGCACGCGGTGGTGCTGGCGACCGGGACCACCGCGAGCGTGCCCGACCTTCCCGGCCTGCGCGACGCGCTGCCGTGGACGTCCCGGGACGCGACGAACGTGCGCGAGGTACCGAAGCGGCTGGCGATCGTCGGCGGCGGCGTCGTGGCGTGCGAGGCGGCGACGTGGCTGCACGAACTGGGCGCCGACGACATCACCGTTCTCGTCCGCGGATCGGCACTGCTCGAGCGCACCGAACCCTTCGCCGGCGAGATGGTCGCCGAGAAGATGCGCAAGCACGGTGTGAACGTCCGGTTCGGCGCCTCGCTCGAGTCCGTCACCCGCGGCGACGTCTCCGACACCGGGATCGGCCGCATCCACGGCGGACCGGTGACGCTGACGGTCCGGGGCGACGACGGCGATCCGGAGCTGACCGTGGACGAGATCCTCGTCGCGGCGGGGCGCACCCCCGCCACCGCGGGACTGGGCCTCGAGCGCGTCGGCCTGCCCGATCACGGCTACGTCACCGTGGACGATCACCTGACCGTGCAGGGGGTGGACGGCGACTGGCTCTACGCGGTGGGCGACACCAACGGCCGCGCCCTGCTGACCCACATGGGCAAGTACCAGGCGCGGGTGTGCGGCGACGTGATCGCGGCGCGCGCGGAGGGGCGGCCGCTCGACGGCCCCCGATTCGTCGCGTCCGCCGACCACGGCCAGGTGCCGCAGGTGGTGTTCACGACGCCGGAGGTCGCGGCGGTTGGACGCACCGAAAGCCAGTCCCGCGCAGACGGACTCGATGTCGAGGTCGTCGAGGTGGATATCGACGTCGCCGGCGCCGCCCTGTCCCGCGACGACTACTCGGGCCGCGCCTCGCTCGTCGTCGACCGCGCCACCGACACGATCGTCGGTGCGACGTTCGTCGGCTCCGGCGTCGCCGAACTGGTTCACGCCGCGACCGTCGCGGTGGTCGGCAAGGTGCCGCTCGAGAGCCTGTGGCACGCGGTCCCGTCGTACCCGACGGTCAGCGAGGTGTGGCTGCGACTGCTCGAGGCGCGGCGCGCGCAGTAGTCACACCGCCGAGAATAACGGCGCGCACTCCCCCGCCGATGTATCTGCCGGGCGGTCTCCCACCGCCGTACCGACAGGGGGGAATCCACGATGGCACGTGCACGAAACAGCAGGAAGATCCGCGCACAGGCGACCAGATCTCTCGGTGCGGGCCTGCTGATCGCCGTGTTCGTCGCCGGGTGCGGGGCCGGCGAACCCGGGCAGGTGGAATCGACCGAGATCATCGCCTTCGCCGACGGCGACGGATCCATCTACACGATCGCGCCGGACGGCAGCGGGCTCCGCCAACTGACCGCCACTATCACCGACGACCGCACCGCCTACGCCTCCCACCCGGCCGTGTCACCCGACGGCAGCCGGATCGCGTTCACGAGAGGTTCGGCGATCGCGGTGATGAACGCCGACGGCACCGATCAGCAGGTGATCGCCGAGCGCGGCGGCCAGCCCGCCTTCTCGCCCGACGGTTCGCAGATCGTCTTCGGCTGCGTCGGCGGAATCTGCCTGATCAATGCGGACGGCAGCGACCGCAGGCAACTCTCCCCCGAGTACGACGGCCGAGGCGGCATCAGCCGTTCCTACCCGGTCTTCACCCCGGACGGCTCGAAGATCGTCTTCAACGAAGCCGGATACCTGGCCGGATTCGACACCGACGGCAACGGATGGTTCCAGATCCTGCGGGACCAGCACTGGAACTCCGATCCCGCCTACTCCCCCGACGGGACGACGATAGTCTTCTCGAGCAACCGCGGCAGCACGGACGCGTCCGAAACCTATGCGATGACCGCGGACGGCCGCGATATTCGGCCACTGACAACGGAATTCGCAGTCGGAGCGAAGTTCTCACCGGACGGGTCGAAGATCGTCTACACGCGCGGACTCACCGAACCCCGTCCCAGTGCGCAGATCTGGGTGATGAACGCCGACGGCAGCGATCCCCGACAGCTCACGTCGTCGTCACTGGTGGCGCAGTCCCCCAGTTGGGGCGGGCACAGCTGACGCGACGGCGGCGCCCGGCACCCCTGGCTGACGCGCTCGGTACGCGGTACGCTGGTGGCACATCTGGAGGTGTGACCATGCTCGCCAACCGTGACCGCGCCCGTGACACGATCCACGCCCTGTCCGATCAGGACCTGGTGGAACTCCTGGCCGAGGAATTCTCCCGGCGGCCGAACCTGCGACCGGTGCGTGACGACGTGACCGCACTGCTGGCCATGGGCCCGGCGCTCGCGCTGCAACACGAGCGCGCCGTCGCCAACCCGGCCGCCGCCGCGGTCGCCCGCACCCGCATCGTGTCCTCGGCGCTTCGCTCGCTCGTCGACGAACACGAGATGCTCGACTCCACGGCCGTCAGCCGCGCCCTCGGGAAGTCCGCCACCAGTAGGAACACCGCCAGCCGCCTCGCGGCAGGCGGCACCGTGGTGGCCCTGCCCGCCGCCGGGCACAAGCTCTTCCCCGCCTTCCAGTTCGACACCGAGCGCCGCGAGGTGCGGCCCATCGTCGCCGAGATCAACCGGGCGATCGACGCGAAGGACGACCCCTGGGGCGCCGCATCGTGGTGGCTGAACCCGGCCGACTTCGCCGACGATCCACGCTCCCCCGCGGAACTCGCCGTCGCCGGCGGCCACGACCAGGATCTGCGGGACATGGCCGACGACCTGATCGCGGACTGACCCGGTGGAGTATCCGGACCCACCCGCCGTACTGCCGTCCGCCCTGATAACCACCGTCCCCGCCGACACGTCGGTGTGGCGCATCCACAGCGACGCGCGCGGCGCCGCCGACCTCAATCCGACACCGCGGCCACGCGCCCGGGCCGGGGGCCGGTTCGACAGCCTCGACGGCTCCTACTCGTACCTCTACGTCGGCGACAGCCCGGCCGCCGCGGTCGCGGAGACGCTGTGCCGGAACCTGCCGGTCGACCAGTCCCCGAGACTGATTCCGCGGATACAGATCCGGGGACGGGCCCTGAGTGAACTGCGCACCACCCGCCCGGTGCGGGTGGCCGACCTGACCGGGACCGGTGCCGCGCGCCTGAACGCCGGCGTGTGGCTCACCAAGTGCGACCCGTCCGGATACGTCGCCACCCGCCGTTGGGCCGCAGCCGTTCTCGCCGCGAACCCGGACCTCGACGGACTCCAGTACCGGCCGCGGCACGACGAGAACAATCTCGCGTGGATGCTGACCGGAACCCGCACCGCGACCGCACACGCCGCGATCGCACCCGTCGGCGGCGTCGTGCCCCTGGATTCCGCGGACGGCCACTACCTCCTCGGGGCGCTGCTCACCGCGCACAACGCGGCCCTCGCACCCTGATCCGTCACACGCGTGCGCTTCTCGTGCAACACTTTCGGCGTGCCCTCGACACGAGTCCGCCGGACACTGCGCGCCCCGCGCGAGCGGGTCTTTCGCGCGCTGACCGATCCGGAGGCGATCGCCACGTGGCGGGTGCCGTCGGGCATGGCCGGCGCGGTGCACGAGTACGACGCCCGGGTCGGCGGGAGGTTCCGGGTCTCGCTCACCTACGACTCCCCCGACCGGACCGGGAAGTCCGGCGCCCACACCGACACCTACCACGGGTACTTCGCGCAGATCGTCCCGAACGAGCGGGTGGTGGAGGTCCTCGAGTTCGAGACCGACGACCCCACGATGCGGGGTGAGATGACGATGTCGATCACGTTGCGCAATACCGACGGTGGCACCGCGCTGACCGCGGAGCACTCCGGGTTGCCGCCGGGCGTCGATCCGGTGGACAACGAACTCGGCTGGAACGAGGCCCTCGACCGGTTGGCACTGCTCGTGGAGAACCCGTGATGCTCGTACGCCCCCGTGTCAGGGAGCGAGCGGCGCGGTCAGTGCCGGGAACCAGATGTCGGTGAGGACGTCGGCCGCCCGCTCCCGGGGAACCTCGATCGTCCCCTGCAGCGCCCACCGGGTGAAGAACCGCTCGAGTTGGGTGACCAGCAGTTCGATCCGCAACCGGGCCTCGTCCTGCCGGTCCTGCGGCCAGCGCGCCAGGTACCGGGTCATCGAGTTCGGCAGCGCGACGATCGCGTCGCGGGACGTCTCGCGGAACGCGGGTTCGAGCGCCACCGCCTCGTCCCACGCGGGCAGGATGTCCTTGCATTCGTCGAACCAGTCGATGGCCCGGTTGACCCAGGCCGTGAACTCGGCCCGCGAGCCGGTGTCGAGCACCCGGTCGAGGTCCTCGTAGAACGCGAAGGCACTCGGCACCATCTTCTCCACGCTGATCGCCCGGAGGATCTCCACCTTGCTGGGAAAGTGCAGGTAGAACGTCGCGCGGCTGCAGCCCACGGCGCCTGCGATGTCGTCGACGGTGACCGCCGCGTACCCACGGGTCGAGAACAGCTCACGCGCGGCCTCCAGGAGCCGGGCACGGGTCCAGCGCTTCTGTTCGTCGCGCAGCGTCCCGCGCCTGCGCTTCGCCTCGTCCGCCACAGCTCCCACGGCATCCACGATCGCCCACCTCCACATACCCCGGCAAGTCGGCCCGTCATCGAGACAACGGATCGTCACTCACTTGACACATCGTCAGTCACGTCGGAGTATGACGCACATCACTCTGAATTGTGTCGGGGACGGCCCCGATCCGAAAGGACCCGCAGTGACGAAGTCTCTCGACCCCCAGGCGTACATCGCATCGGTGATGGCCGGATTGACGGGACCCGGTGGGCGGTTCGAACTCGGCGAGGAAGAAGTGCTCGGCGCACGGATGCCGGTGATGAAGAACCGCGACCGCTCCCTCGGCGACGTTCTCGCGGCCTCCATCGCGTTCGGGGACCGCGACTACCTGGTCACCGAGGACCGCCGTCTGAGCTTCGCCGAGCACGGCGCCGGCGCGGCCGCCCTGGCCTGCGCGCTGCGGGACCGGTACGGCGTCGGGAAGGGCGACCGCGTCGGGATCCTCGCGGCCAACACCCCCGAGTGGGTGATGTCGTTCTGGGCCGCGCAGTCGCTCGGGGCGATCGCCGTCGGCTTCAACGCGTGGTGGGCGCCGCGCGAGATCGAGTACGGCATCGAGCACACGAAGCCGACCGTCCTGATCGTCGACGCCAAGCGCGCCGCGCTGCTCGACGGTCTCGACGTCGACGTCCCCGTCCTGACCATGGAGGACGACGTGCCCCGCCTCGTCGCCGAGTTCGCCGACGCCGAACTGCCGCGGGCCGACGTGCGCGAGGACGACCCGGCGGTGATCCTCTACACCAGCGGCACCAGCGGCCGCCCCAAGGGTGCGGTGCACTCGCACCGAAACCTGTTGGCCGTCATCGGCTATCACCGGTACAGCGACGCACTGCTCGCGGCCTTCTCGGGCGCGCCGGCGGGCGACGGCCCGAGCGACCTGCGGTACCTGCTCACCTCGCCGCTGTTCCACATCGCGAGCCTGCACAACCTGGTCGTCCCGCGTCTCGCCACGGGCAGCGCGGTGGTGATCTACCAGGGCTCGTTCGACGCGGACCGGGTGCTGCGGCTGATCGAGCGTGAGAAGGTGACCAACTGGGGCGCGGTGCCGACCATGGCGGGCCGCCTGCTCGAGCACGAGGACATCTCGCGCTACGACCTGTCGTCGCTGACCGCGTTCGCGCTGGCGTCGGCACCGTCGTCGCCGGGCTTCCAGCAGCGGCTGCGGGAGAAGCTGCCGTTCGCGGCCAACGCGCTGGTCGACAGCTACGGACTCACCGAGTGCAGCACCGCGATCTCGGTCGCGACCCCGATGGATCTGCAGGCGTTCCCGGGCACCCTCGGCCGCCCGATCATCGGCGTCACCGTGGAGATCCGCGACCCGCTCGGCGAGCCGGTGGCCGACGGGGTCGAGGGCGAGATCTGCGTCCGCAGCCCGTACGTGATGCTCGGTTACTGGGAGAACGACGCCGCGACCGCCGACGCGATCCGGTCCGACCGCTGGCTGCACACCGGCGATTTCGGCGTGATCGAGAACGGCATGGTGCGCCTCACCGGGCGCCGCTCCGACCTGATCCTGCGCGGCGGCGAGAACGTGTACCCCGTCGAGATCGAGCAGTGCCTCGACGAGCATCCGGCAGTCGCCGAGTGCGCGGTGGTGGGAGTCGACCACCCCGATCTCGGGCAGGAGGTCGGCGCGGTGGTGGTCCTGCGGCCCGGAATGTCGGCGACCGAGGACGACCTGCGGGAGTTCGCCGCCGAGCGTCTCGCATACTTCAAGGTGCCCACCCGGTGGCGGATCACCACGGACTCGTTGCCGCGCAACGCGACCGGCAAGACGCTCCGCACGCGAATCACCCTGTGACGAATACGTTTCCGCCTCCCGGCGGCGAGAGAGGCAAGATCCCGATGAGTTACGACGCGATCATCAAGAACGGTCGGTGGTTCGACGGCACCGGCGCCCCGTCCGCGACCCGGAACCTCGGTATCCGGGACGGCCGGGTGGCCACCGTCTCGGCCGAGCCGATCGACGAGACCGGCTGCGAGCGGGTGATCGACGCGGCCGGCAAGTGGGTGATCCCCGGCATGCTCGACATCCACACCCACTACGACGTCGAGGTCCTGCTGCGCCCCCAGCTCGACGAGTCGGTGCGCCACGGCATCACCACGGTGTTCGTGGGCTCGTGCTCGCTGTCGACCGTCCACGTCGATCCCTCGGATGCGGGCGACCTGTTCGGTCGCGTCGAGGCGATCCCGCGGCGCCACGTCGTCGACGGGCTGGCCGAGCGCAAGACGTGGAGTTCGGCGCGCGAGTACGTGGACGCGCTCGAATCCCTGCCGCTGGGACCGAACGTCGCCGCGTTCATCGGCCACTCCGACATGCGGGCGTCGCTGATGGGTCTCGATCGGGCCACCCGCAAGGAGGTCAAGCCCACCGCGTCCGAACTCGCCGCGATGGAGGCGCAGCTGACCGAGGCGCTCGACGCCGGGTTCGTCGGAATGTCGTCGCAGCAGTTGATGTTCGACAAGCTCGACGGCGAGGTCTGTAGGTCCCGCACGCTGCCGTCGACGTACGCGACCGCCCGGGAGCGTCGCCGGCTCAACGCGATCCTGCGACGCCGCCGCCGGGCGCTGCAGGGCGGCCCGGACGTGGCCCGCCCGCAGAGCATGATGGTGATGGCACTCAGCAGCCTCGGCATCTTCCGCAAGCCACTCAAGACGAGCCTGCTCTCGGCCGCCGACGTCAAGGCGATCCCCGGGATCGTGAAGATCTTTCCGCTGATGGCGAAGGTCCTCAACGGCCTCGGCGGTGACTTCCGTTGGCAGCACCTGCCGGTGCCGTTCGAGGTGTACTCCGACGGCATCGACCTGCCGGTGTTCGAGGAGTTCGGCTCCGGCGCGGCGGCCCTGCACCTGTCGAACCAGATCGACGCGCGCCGCGAACTGCTGGCCGACGCGGACTACCGCCGACGCTTCCGCAAGGACTACGACCAGAAGTACGGGCCGCGGGTGTGGCATCGCGACTTCTTCGACGCCGAGATCGTCGAGTGCCCGGACGACTCGGTCATCGGGAAGACGTTCGGTCAGGTCGGCGAGGACCGCGGCGGCGTGCATCCCGTCGACGCGTTCCTCGACCTGGTGGTCGAGTACGGACCGAAGGTGCGCTGGCGGACCACGATCTCGAACCACCGCCCGGAGGTGCTGAACACGCTCGCCGCCGATCCCGGTGTGCAGCTGGGCTTCTCCGACGCGGGCGCACACCTGCGGAACATGGCGTTCTACAACTTCGGGCTGCGCTTCCTGCGGCGCGTCCACGACGCCGAACGGGCCGGGACACCGTTCCTGTCGGTCGAGCAGGCGGTGCACCGGGTCACCGGTGAGCTCGCCGACTGGTACGGCCTCGACGCCGGGCACCTGCGCGAGGGTGACCGTGCCGACCTGGTGGTCATCGACCCCGAGCATCTGGACGACTCCCTCGACACCTACGCCGAGTGCCCGATCCCCGAGTACGACAACCTGTCCAGGATGGTGAACCGCAACGACGACACGGTGTCCGCGGTGTTCGTGGGCGGCAAGTACGTCTTCGGTGCCGGACAGCCCGCCGAGGTGCTGGGGACTCGACGCAGCGGGCAGTTCCTCCGGGCCCGCTGACGGTCACGGGGCCCGGCAACCGGACCGGCCGGGCCCTCGGATCGTCGTATAGTCGCGGCCATGACCCCGAGTCTCGAAGTGACCACCGCCGACGGCGTCGTCCGGGGCCACCGACTCGGCGACCTGCTGACCTGGCGCGGAATCCCGTTCGCGGCGCCGCCCGTGGGACCGCTGCGCCTGCGGGCGCCGCAACCGGTGGAACCGTGGACGGGGGTTCGCGACGCGACCGAGTTCGGCGCCGCCGCGCCGCAGCACCCGATGGGCGTCACGCTGCGGCCGGGGAAGCACCAGCCGATCTCGGAGGATTGCCTCACGCTCAACGTGCTCGCGCCGGCGGCACCGAGCGCGTCCCCGAGGCCGGTCATGGTGTTCGTGCACGGCGGCGCGTTCACGATGGGCACCACCGCGTTGGGGATCTACCGCGGCGATCGGCTGGTCCGCCGGGGCGACGTCGTCTACGTGTCGGTGAACTACCGACTCGGCGCCCTCGGCTTCCTCGACTTCACCGAGTTCTCCACCCCCGAGCGGCCGTTCGACAGCAATCTGGGGCTGCGCGACCAGGTTGCGGCACTGGAGTGGGTCCAGCGCAACATCGCCGCGTTCGGCGGCGATCCGGACAACGTCACGCTGTTCGGCGAGTCCGCGGGCGGCACGTCGGTGACCACGCTGATGACGACGCCGGCCGCACGCGGACTCTTCGCCCGCACGATCGCGGAGAGTTCGGCGCCGGTCCTGGTGGGCGACGGCCGTCGGGCGAAGCGTTGGGCCCACGAGTTCATGACGCTGCTGGGCTGCGACGATCCGACGGACGCGGCGCGCGCCCTCGACGCCGCGACGCCGGCGGAACTCGGGAAGGCCGGGAATCGGCTGGGCGCCAAGGTTCTGTCCGAGACGCCCGGCCTGCACCCGTTCGGCCCCGTGGTGGACGGCGAGTTCCTGCCCGAGTCGCCGCTGGCGGCGTTCACGGCGGGGCGTGCGCATCCGGTGCCGATGATCATCGGCACCAACGCCCGCGAGGGCACCCTGTTCCCCAAGATGCTGGACGCGCTGCCCACCACCGTCGCCCGCATCGACGCGATGTTCGAACTCACCGACCCCGCAGCCCAGGCTCGGGTGGTCGCCGCGTACGCCGGCTACCCGGACGTGCCGACGACCATCGACCTGGGCGGCGATCTGACGTTCTGGAAACCGTCGGTCGAGATCGCCGACGCACACTCCGTCCACGCCCCCACCTACAGCTACCGCTTCGACTACGCACCGCGCCTCCTGCACTGGCTCGGCCTCGGGGCCACCCACGCGTTCGAGATGTTCGCGGTCTTCGGCTACGGCGACTCCGCGGTGGGGCGCGCACTCACGACCCCCGGCGGCCGACGCGGACTGCGGGCGGTCACCGATCGCGTGCAGGAGAACTGGATCTCGTTCGCCCGGGGCGGTGTCCCGGCGCCGTGGTGGCCGCGGCACGACGTCGAGCACCGGCGGACCCTGATCCTCGACGTGCCCACCCGCGTCGAACGGGATCCCGGCCGGGAGCGCCGGATCGCATGGGCCGGGTACCTCGGCTACGACGGCGAGGCCGCAGCCGAGCCCCGACCTTGACCGCCGCCGACGTGGAGGTCGCCGTCGCCGAGGGCACGCTTCGCGGTCGACGGTTGCCGGACCTGTTGTCGTGGCGCGGAATTCCGTTCGCCGCCCCTCCCGTCGGCCCGCTGCGCCTGCGCGCCCCCGAGCCCGCACCTGCGTGGGTCGGCGTGCGGGACGCCACCGAGTTCGGCCCGCCGGCACCGCAGCAGCGTCGGCGGGGCGACGAGAACTGCCTGACCCTCAACGTGCTCCGCCCCGCCGAACCCGGCGCCGCCCGGCCCGTCATGGTCTACATCCACGGCGGCGCGCACACGGCCGGCACCTCGGCGGACCCGCTGTACAGCGGCGCGTCACTGGTCCGTCGCGGCGACGTCGTGTTCGTCTCGCTGAACTACCGACTCGGGGCCCTCGGCTACCTCGATTTCCGTGAATTCTCCACCCCCGGCCACCCTTTCGACGTCAACCTCGGGCTGCGCGACCAACTCGCGGCCCTGCGGTGGGTGCAGCGCAACATCGCCGCCTTCGGTGGCGACCCGGACAACGTCACGCTGTTCGGCGAGTCCGCGGGCGCGGACGCCGTCATGACCCTGATGTGCGTTCCCGAGGCGCAGGGACTGTTCGCCCGCGTCATCGCGCAGAGCCCACCTCCGGCCACGTCCAACGGCCCGGAGTTGGCCGCGCGGTGGGCACGCGAGTTCCTCGACGTCGCCGGCGTGTCCCGGTCGGACGCCGCCGCGTTCCTCGCCACCGCCACCCCCGACGTCCTCGTCGAGACTGCGGCGACGCTCAGCATCCGCGGCGCCGACGAGGTACCGGGCACACGCCCGTTCGCGCCGGTGGCCGGCGACGGGTTTCTCCCCGAGCACCCGTTGAACGCGTTCGAGGCCGGCACCGAACACCGGGTGCCGCTCGTCATCGGGACCAACGCGCAGGAGGGCCGGATCTTCTCTCGACTCCTCGACATCCTGCCGACGAACGAGGCCCGGATCGAGAAGATGTTCGAGGGCACCGATCCCGCGATCAAGGCCCGCGCGATCGGCGCCTACCCCGGCTACCCGGGCCGGCGCGCGGCCTCCGACCTGGGCGGTGACGTCGTGTTCTGGGAGCCGTCGTTGCGGTGCGCGCACGCGCACACCCGGCACAGCGACACGTACATGTACCGCTACGACTTCGCACCGCGACTGCTGCGCCTCGCCGGCCTGGGCGCGACCCACGCGACGGAACTGTGGCCGGTGTTCGGGTCCCGGGGACTCGCGGCCCGCACCGCGACCGCGTTCGGCGGCCGCCGCGGGATTCGCGCCGTCACCGACACCCTGCAGGGCCACTGGCTCGCGTTCGCGCGCGAGGGGCGGCCCCTCGCGCCGTGGCCGCGGTACTCGTTCGAACGCCGCGACACGCTGATCATCGACGAGATCTGCCGCGTCGAATGCGATCCTCTGGGGAGCCGACGCGAAGCGTGGCGCGGATACCGGCACCGGCATTGAACCCCCGGTGGTATACCGTTGCGACTCGCAACCAAATTTCAGGCTGTGGGAGACCCCGATGTCGATGCTCGACCTGCGTCTGGGCGGCGACGGATGGTTCGCCCAGCTGACCCGGTTCGCCCTCGTCGGCGGATCGAGCAACGTGGTGTACGCGCTGTCGTTCATCGCCCTGGACGCGTACGGGACGTTGCTCGCGAACGCCGTGGGGGTCGCCACCAGCACCGTGCTGGCCAACGAACTCCACCGCCGGCGCACCTTCCGCGCCGCCGACCGGGTGCCCTGGTTCTCCGCCCAGTGGGAGGGCGGCGCGCTCGCGCTCCTCGGTCTGATCATCAGTTCGCTCGCGCTGGCGCTGCTGCAATTCTTCTTCCCCGACGCGTCGGGCCTGGTGTCGATCTCGCTGGTCATCGCAGTCAGCGGGGTGGTCGGCGGCCTGCGGTTCATCGCGCTCCGCGGCTGGGTGTTCGGCCGCCGCCAGCCGTCACTTCAGCAGCCGTGACATCCGCCGGTCGGCGAGGATCTTCCCGCCGGTCTGGCACGTCGGGCAGTACTGGAACGACCGCTCGGCGTACGACACCTCCCGCACCGTGTCCCCGCACACGGGGCACGGCAGCCCGGCGCGGGCGTGCACCGTCATCCCCGCCCGCTTCTCGCCCTTGAGCCGCGCGGCCTCCTGCCCCACCGAGCGTTCGACGGCGTCCGACAGTTCGGAGCGCATCGCGCCGTACAGCGCGTCCACCTCGTCGGGCGTCAGCTTCGCCGCGGTCGCGAACGGCGAGAGCCTGGCCGCATGCAGGATCTCGTCGGAGTACGCGTTGCCGACACCGGCCAGCAGCGACTGGTCCACCAGCGCGGTCTTGATCCGGGCGGTGGTCCCGGCGAGGATCTCGCCGAACTGCGGCCGCGTCACCTCGAGCGCGTCCGGCCCGAGCCGAGCGATCCCCGGTACCTGCCGCGGATCGGTCACCACCCACACCGCGAGTCGCTTCTTGGTGCCGGCCTCGGTGAGGTCGAACGCGGGTGTCTCCCCTTCGGCGGTGAAGAAGTGCACGCGCAGGGCAAGCGGCCCCTTCCCCGGTTTCGGTGGCGCCTCGCCGGGGTTGTCGATCCAGCGCAGCCACCCGCCGCGGGACAGGTGCGTGATCAGCCAGAGCCCGTCGCAGTCCATCGCGAGGTGCTTGCCGAACCTGCGCGCGCCGGTGACGTCGCGGCCCCGTAGGGCGCTGATCGGCGGGTCGAACGTCTTGAGCACGCTCAGTGCGGCCACGTCGACGCGGCCGACCACCGCGCCGACCGCGTGGTCGCGCAGGAACTGTGCCAGGGCCTCGACCTCGGGCAGTTCAGGCATGCGCTCAGCGTAGGCGCCGCCGCCGACAGCCGGGCGGGGTCAGACAGGTTCGTTCAGCGACTCGACCTCGACCGCGGCACCGAGCAGGCCGGTCAGGATCTGGAGGATGTTGCTGCGCAAGGTGGATTCCGCGACCGGGTCGAGGATCTCGGCCAGACTCGGAATCCCGAGGTCGAACCGGGTCTCGAACCGGATCAGCACACCGCCGTGTTCCGGCTCCGGACAGAGCTGCCACGACCCTTCCATCGTCAGGAAGTCCCCGCTGAGTTGGGCGAAGTCGATGCGGCGGTCGACCGGATCGAGCACGTCCCGCTCGGTCCAGCGCAGGGTGCCCTTGCGGAACCGGACCAGCCAACTGGAGACGACCGCCCCGTCCGCCTGCGGGGGCCCGAGTTCGACGCCGAGGACGGTCTCGGTGAGTTCGGGATAGCGAGCGAAGTCGCTGATCCGGGCGTAGGCCGCGTCGGGCTCGACGTGCTCGGCGCGGATGTGCATGACTACGTGACGCATGAGGACTCCAAGGGTTTCGTGTTCAGGTGATGGTGAGGTCCGCGAGCGCGTCGGTGAGCGCGCGGAGGAACAGATCGACCTCCTCCGGCGTCAGGGTCGCGGGCGGGGTGAAACGCAGCACGTCGGCTGCGTTCAACGAGTGGTTTGCCAGGACGTCGCGATCGAGCAGGTTCAGGAACAGCTCCCCGACCAGGCCGCCCGAGGCCATCTCCAGGCCCAGCAGCAACCCCCGGCCGCGGACCTGGGACACACGGCCGCCGCCGTGCCGGGCCACCGCCGCCCGGATGCCGACCAGCAGGCGGTCTCCGAGCGCCGCGGCACGCGCCGGCAGGTCCTCGTCGCGAATCACGCCGATCGCGGCCCGCGCGGCGGCACACGCCGCCGGCGACCCCGCGAACGTGGAGGTGTGCAGGTACGGGTCCCGGGCGAAGGGCGCGTAGGCCGCCGGGGTGGCGACCACCGCGGCGATCGGCATCACTCCCCCGGAAAGCCCCTTGCCCACCAGCAACAGGTCGGGCACCACGCCGTCGGTGTCCACACCCCACCAGTGGCCGACCCGACCGAGACCGGTCTGGACCTCGTCGACGATCAGCAGCGCGTCGTACCGGCGGCACAATTCGGCGGCGTCGCGCAGATAGCCCGGAGGCGGCACGTGCACACCGCCCTCGCCCTGCACCGGTTCGACGATGAAGCAGCCGTGGCCGCCGGTCGCCGCGAGCGCCACCTCCAACTCGGCCGGATCGCCGAAGCCCACCTCCATGATGTGCGGCAGCAGGGGCTGGAACGGCCGCTGCAGCACCGCATTCGCGGTGACGCTCAGCGCGCCGAGCGTCTTGCCGTGAAACCCCTTGCGGGTCGTGATCACGGCCGTCTTGCCATGCGCGCGGGCCAACTTCAACGCGCACTCGGTTGCTTCCGCGCCGGAGTTGACGAAGTGCACCAGATCCAGGTCACCCGGTGTCACCTCGGCGAGGGCCGCGGCGGCACCGGCGCTGACCGGGTCCAGGAACACCCGGGAGGCCATCGGGTGCCGCCGAATCTGGGCGCACACCGCCTCCACGACAGCCGGGTGGCGGTGTCCGAGCAGATAGACGCCGTAGCCGCCGAAGTCCAGGAACCGCCGGCCGTCCGCGACCGTGATCCAGGCACCCGACGACTCGACCTCGGCCATGTCACCGATCAGCCGACCGAGCGCCGCCCGGCCGCCACCGAAGTGCCTCCGGTACCGGTCGGTCAGCACGTCGGACTCGAGCATCGCACCGGTGCTCATCGGGCGGCGCTCTCCGCCATCGGCGGCTGCGCCGGCAACAGCTTCTTGACCTGGGCCCAGTAGATCAGTGAGCGCCGGAGAGCCTCGGTGAGCGCGTCCTTGGTGGCCCGGTCACCGAATCCCAGCCGGTCCAGATCACTGGGCATGACGTCGCCGGACTGGAAGACCCACGCGGACTCGAGGAAATCGACGAACATCTGCCTCTGGCCGTCCGGGATCAGGTCGTCCAACAGCGGCAACAACAGCCGATCGATGGACTCGAAGGGCATGAATCGTGGCCGCACCGCACCGATCCACGCGAGCCGGGACACGTGCTCGCACAACTCGGCGAGGTCGGTGAAGGTGAGCGCCTGGTCGCCAGCGGTCAGCCAGTACTCGCCCCCGGTCGCCCCCTCGCGGATCAGGTTGCCGACGGCCTCGACGACGATGTCCAGGGGAACGGTGTCGACGCGGGAGCCGATGTCTCCCGCCATGACCGGCAGGGTGCCCCGGACCGCGCTCCCCAGGATGCGGTGCAGGCCCTGGAAGGCGGCCATGCGGCCGTCGCGGGAATCCCCGGTCACGACCGACGGCCGGAGGATGACGGCCGGCACGGAACCGGCACGGATCAACTCCTCCGCCTCCGTCTTCGATTCCAGGTAGGCGGCCAGTCCGGCGAAACGCTCGTCGGACGGCGCCTGGCGGATCACGAAGGCCGTGCTCAGGTAGTAGAGCGGGGCGTCGGCGTCGGCAGCCACGCGCAGCATGGACGCCGGGCCCTGGACGTTGACCGCCCGGAGCCGCGCCGGATCCACGTTCCACTTGGTGACCGCCGCTCCGTGCAGCACGACATCGACCCGGTCCACCAGATCGGCGTAGTCCGCCGCCGGCAGGCCGAGCGTGGGATGTGTGAAGTCGCCGGCGAACTCGCCGACCCGTGGGTCGTCGATCGGGCGTCTGCCGCGCAGACAGACGATGTCGAAGTCGTCGGCCATCGCGTCGAGCACCGCCCGGCCGATGACTCCGGAGCCGCCGGTGAGCAGCATGGTTCGCTTGCTCCGGGTCATCGGGGATCAGGGGCGAAGACCCCACCCTTCGGGCCGTGACGGGAAGCGTGATCGAACTGTTCGGTGTTCATGTCGGCACCCCTTCGATGCGTTTCGACCTCTTCGATACTTATGGTGGAATCACGATGCGCGGCAACGCATATCCGGCGCTACGCGATGGCCAGCGGGTTCCCGGCGAAGTAGCTCAGCAACGGGCCGGCCATCTTGGCTCGGGCCGGGGGATGGAAGCCCAGGCCGTTGACCGCGGCAGCGAGGTAGCCGATCCGGTCCGAGGTGATGAAGTTCAGCCCGCCGAGGAGCTCCACCGCGCGGGGCACCGCGGACGCGATCGCGTCCTGCACGGCGTACCGCACCAGGAGCGCGTCCACGAGCAGCTGCCGGCTGTCCAGCTCGTCGGTCATCCGGCGGGCGACGTTCTCCACCGACGCCATCGCCCCTTCCAACGTGACGACCAGCCGGAGCCGGTCGGATTCGCTGATCCAGTCCGAATCGAGCGCCGACTCCACCACGGCGCTGGCGGCTCCGACGTACGAGCCGGTGATGAGCAGTTCGAACCACAGGAAGGCGGCATTCTGGATGTCGTCGAGTTGTTCGCCCTCGCTCACCGACGTGGTTACGACGAGATCCGACGGAACCAGCACGTCGTCGATGGTGACCTGATCGCTTTCGGCACCGGCCAGCGCGAAGCTGGACCAGAACGAGCTGACCGAGACGCCGTCGTCCTTCGCGGGGATCAGCGCGACCGCGAGCTGTTCTCCCGGGCCGTCCGGCCGCGGGAGCATGACGCTGGCGGTCAGCAGATCCATGGAGCGCGACAGGCTGCACGGCTTCTTGACCCCGCTCAGCCGGACGCCGTCGGGCGTGGGGGTGGCGGTCATGGTCGGCTTCAGGATCTGCCCGTCCGGACGCCCCTCCGCGAAGCCGGATGCGAGCAGCAGATTGTCGGCGGCGATGGCCTGCAGCAGCATCCAGTCCATCCCGGTGTTCGTGTCGCTCACCGCGACGAGGCTCGCCACCGAGAAGTGGTGCATCGTCGTGGCGACCGCCAGCGACGGTGACCGCGAGCCGATCGCGCGCTGCACGCGGACGGCTTCGAGAGGGCTCGCCCCGATGCCGCCCAGGTCGGCGGGCACGAGGAGTCCCGGCCCACCTGCCTCGCGGAACACCGTGGTGCCGGGGCTGCCCGGGCGCTCGAGGTCGCCCGGCGCTATCGACGTCAGTGCCTCGTCCAGACCGGGCAGACTGCGTTGCAGCACGCCACGCTCAGTTTCGAGAAACCTCATTTCTCCTTCACCTTCCGTCAGGTGTAGGGCTCGGAGCGAGGTGCTCACTCCAGGTCGGATGTCCAAATTTCCCGGTTTCCAACCTCGTCCGACGACGGCCCGCTGAACAGCACCCCGAGGGTGGGCGGCGACACCCGTGGGGGTGAGGAAACCCCACCCTGGGTGGCGCTCACCGGATCGATGCCGGTCAGCGCCCTCGTGGCTCAGCGACGGATCAGGTAGATGTCCATGATCCAGCCCTTGCGCTCGCGCAGTTCGGCCCGCACGCGCACGATCTCGTCCTCGACCTCGCGCAACTTGCCGGAGATCAGGACCTCGTCGGGCAGGCCGAGGTACGCGCCCCACCAGATCTCGGCGTCCTCGCCGGGAACGTGGGTGAAGCTGCACTCGGCGTCGAGCATCACCACCGCCGTGTCGACTCCGTCGGGCAGACCCTCGCGCAGCCGCCGCCCGGTGGTGACGTGGACGGGCTCACCGATCCGGTTGAGCACGATCCGATGCTGGGCCGCGAGGGACTGCACGCTCGTGACACCGGGGATCACCGAGTACTCGAAGCTCACGTTGCCGCGTGCGAGGACGCGTTCGACGATCCGCAGCGTGCTGTCGTAGAGCGACGGATCACCCCACACGAGGATCGCGCCGACGCCGTCCTCGGCCGCGAACCGCTCCTCGAACACCTGCGCGCGACGGTCGTGCCAGTCGTCGACGACGCCCTGGTAGTCGGATGGGGTCCGGTCGCGCGGCGGGTCGACGATGTCGACGATGCGGTACCCGCGGTCCATGTGCTCGGACAGGATCGTGGTGCGCAGGTCCACCAGTTCCTGCTTCTCGTCGCCCTTGCCGATGACGAAGAACACGTCGGCCCGGTTCATGGCCTTCACGGCCTGGATCGTCACCTGGTCGGGGTCGCCGGCGCCGATGCCGATCACAAGCAGTTCACGCATGGGCGCAGGCTATCGCCCGTGCGCCTTTCCGGTAGCACCCACCACCAGAAAGGCGCACGGGCGGCGCAGCCGCCTAGACTCGGGTCCGTGCACTCCCCCTATGAAGATCTGCTCCGCCTGGTCATGGACACCGGAACCGCGAAGGCGGACCGCACCGGCACCGGGACGCGCAGTGTCTTCGGGCACCAGATGCGCTGGGATCTCGCCGAGGGCTTCCCGCTGATCACCACCAAGAAGGTGCACCTCAAGTCCATCGTCTACGAGCTGCTGTGGTTCCTGCGCGGCGAGTCCAACGTCAAGTGGCTGCAGGAGCACGGCGTCACCATCTGGGACGAGTGGGCGGACGCCGACGGCGAGCTGGGCCCGGTGTACGGCGTCCAGTGGCGGTCGTGGCCGACACCGTCGGGCGAGCACATCGACCAGATCACCAAGGTCATCGAGACCCTGAAGACCAACCCGGATTCGCGCCGGATCATCGTCTCGGCGTGGAACGTCGCCGACCTCGACGACATGGCGCTGCAGCCGTGCCACGCGTTCTTCCAGTTCTACGTCGCCGACGGCAAGCTCAGCTGCCAGCTGTACCAGCGCTCCGCGGACCTGTTCCTGGGTGTGCCGTTCAACATCGCCAGCTACGCGCTGCTCACCCACATGGTGGCGCAGCAGGCCGGGCTCGAGGTGGGCGACTTCATCTGGACGGGCGGCGACTGCCACATCTACGACAACCACGTCGACCAGGTCACCGAGCAGCTCTCCCGCGAGCCGCTCCCCTACCCGACGTTGAAGCTGAACAAGCGCGACTCGATCTTCGACTACACCTTCGAGGACGTCGAGATCGTCGACTACCGGCACCACCCGGCGATCAAGGCGCCGGTGGCCGTCTGATGATCGGCCTGATCTGGGGCCAGACGACGGCCGGGGTGATCGGTCGCGACAACACCATCCCGTGGCGCGTCCCCGAGGACATGGCCCACTTCAAGGACACCACGATGGGCCACCCCGTGGTGATGGGCCGGCTCACATGGGACTCGCTGCCACCGAAGTTCCGCCCGCTGTCCGGACGTCGGAACATCGTCGTCACCCGCCAGGACGGGTGGTCCGCGGACGGCACCGAGACGGCGCACGGGATCGAGCAGGCGCTCACGCTTGCCGGCGACACCGCCTGGGTCATGGGCGGCAGCCAGATCTACACGGCGGCAATGCCGTTTGCCGATCTCCTGTCGGTGACCGAGATCGATGCGGAGATCGAGGGCGACGCCTTCGCCCCGACGATCGGCGACGAGTGGGTGGTCGGCGACGAGGGCGACTGGCACATCTCCGAGAAGTCGGGGCTGCGCTACCGCTTCCTCACGTACGTCCGCGGCTGAGCGCGCGGCCGCCGCGACCCCGCCGGCGTCCGGCACCCCTACGATCGCTTACCGCTCGCGATCGGGTCGTCGCCCGGTGCCGTCCTCCGGGTCGCGGTCCGGGTCGTAGTCCGGGTCGACCTCGTCCGCCCGCTCGAACTGTTCGTCGAGGTCTTTCCTGGCGGAAGCAGCCGCGTTGCTGCGCGCGTCGGCCCGCTGCTGCAGCCGTTCCGCCTCGGCACGCTTCGCATCCGCTTCCGCGGTGGCCCCGCGAGCTTTCGCAGCGGTCTCTTCCGCCAACGCTTCCCGCTCGCCGACCCGGAACGATTCCTCCCGGGCCGTGCCTCGAATCTTCTCGGCCTCAGCACGGCGTTGTCGGGTGCGCTGGCGCAGTATCACGGAGACGAGGGCGATCACGACCAGCACGATCACGATCGCGACGACGATCCAGATGATGGTCGTGGTGTCCATCTTGGGCTCCTGGAGACCTTGATCCGTCGACACACGGGAGACACCCGCCGGTCTCCCACGACTCGTCCGAGGTGGGAGCACGAGCACTCGAGAGCGTCCTTGGTCGGGAGATTGCCCGACAGCGGGCGAGTTGAAACACGGCACGCGGCGCTTCAGGCTCCTGGCCGGATTCTTATGCCCCGCATCTGTGGGCGGAGGAGTCTGTGGTGGGCCATACTTCAGAGGCAGTGTCCCGTTTCGTCCCCGACGCACCGGAGTGGCATGTGATGGACAAGACCTCACTGACGGCCCTGGCCCGCCAGCAGCTGAAGTTGGCGGCTACGTCGTCGAGCGGTCGCAGCTCGCAGACCGTGTTCGGCGGCCACCAGCGTCACCTGCGCCAGACCGTGATCGCGCTCGGCGCCGGGAAGAGCCTGGCCGAGCACGACAGTCCCGGTGAGGCGACCATGTTGGTGCTCACCGGCAAGCTCGCACTGATCTGCGGCGAGGACTCTTGGAAGGGGTCCACCGGAGACATGCTGATCATTCCCGCGGCCCGGCACAGCGTCGAGGCGCTCGAGGACGTCGCCTTCCTCCTCACGGTCGCCAAGTAGCGGTCACGCCGGCGCGGTCGCGGCCACGCCGCCGAGCGACAGCAGTCCGTCCACGAACTCGCGCAGCGCACCCTCGTCACCGGCGTCGACGTCACCGGCGGTGGTGATGAGCGACGCGACCAGGCGGAAGGCCCACTCGCTGATCGCCCGGGGGCTCGCCTCGGCGGGCCGGTCGCCGGCACGCATCCGTTCGAAGTGCGGCGCCAGGAACTCGGCGCCGCGCTCGACGAGCGGGGCCGAATGCACCGTGAACCACGGCAGCACGGTGGCCGGATCGTCCCGGAGCCCCTTCTGCAGCACCGGGTGCCGACGCGCGTAGCCGACCGCGAACACGACGCAGTCGACGAATCCGCCGCGGACGTCGTCCCGACGGCACAGAATCGGATCGAGCACCGCGAAGAACCGCGTGATCTCGCGCTGGAGCAGCGCGTCGAAGATCTGGGACTGGTCGCCG
Organism: Prescottella agglutinans; assembly: GCF_004011865.1. Classification (GTDB taxonomy): domain Bacteria; phylum Actinomycetota; class Actinomycetes; order Mycobacteriales; family Mycobacteriaceae; genus Prescottella; species Prescottella agglutinans. Next base: position 477,209 of record NZ_RKLP01000002.1, read on the forward strand.
ACGTACTTGTAGAGCGTCGGCCGGGACAGCCCGGCGCGTTCGGCGATCAACGCGTGCAGCCGTGAGCCGTAGCCGACCTCGATCAGACAGGCCTCCGCGGCGTCGAGGATGCGTTCGCGAATCGCGGTGGGACTCAGGTCTTGTGCACGGGAACTCACCGCTCGGAGTGTAGTGCGAAAGTGACCTACCGGCCGGTTCTGTTCTCACCCGATTGATGTGCCTTCCGATCACAGACACCGTTGACGTCCGCCCCCGCACGCGCCTACGTTCGAAGTGACACCGGCAGCAGGCGTCGTGTCGACCACGGCGTCGTTCCCGCCCCGCCGGCCCGCCGCGCGGGGTCCGCCCAGGAGGGACGGTCATGACGCAGATCGCGAAACCGCACGCCCGGGGGCAGGTCGCGGACCGATTGCTCAAGGGGTCGGTCAAACGCTCCTACGCCCCGGTGGTGGACATCGACTGGGACGCGCCGCTCGAGGACGGCAAGTACTTCCTGCCGCCGCACATCCTTTCGCTGTACGGGACGCCGATGTGGGACTCGATGAGCGAGGAGCAGCGAATCGAGTTGTCCCGCCAGGAGTCCGCGAACATCCTCGGCGTGGGCATCTGGTTCGAGAACATCCTGAACCAGGCGCTGCTGCGGTACCTGCTCCACAACGACCCGGGCTCGCTGCACACCCGGTACGCCCTCACCGAGATGGGCGACGAGTGCCGGCACATGGCCATGTTCGGCCGCGCGATCGAACGCATGGGCGCCAAGCCGTTCCGGCTGCGCTGGTACCAGGCAACCGCAGTGAACCTGCTGCCCAAGGCTTTCCGCGGCACGATGCTGTGGGTGGCTGCGCTGATCGGCGAGGAGATCTTCGACGCCACTCAACGACGCGTCGTCGACGACCCGCAGTTGCAGCCCCTGATCGCGCGGTTGATGCGCATCCACGTCACCGAGGAGGCGCGGCACATCCAGTTCGCGCGGGCCGGGGTGCGGCGACGGGTCGCCGAGACCCGCCGCATCGAGAGGATCTGGGTGGGTACCGTCCAGGGTCTCGGAGGCCTGCTGCTCGAGCGACTGTTCACGAACCCGGCCATGTACCGACGGGCGGGACTCGACCCGCAGGAGGCCCGTCGGCAGGCCCTGGCGAACCCGTACTTCCGAGAGAACCAGCGCCGCGGATTCGCCGGTCTCGCAGAGTTTCTCGAGGACACCGGACTGATGCACCGCACGTCCCGGGCGATGTGGCGGCGGGCGGGGTTCCTGTGAGCGACCACGGGACCTCGCGGGTCGCGATCGTCGGGACCGGCTTCTCCGGCCTGTGCATGGCGATCCGCCTGAAGGAGGCGGGAATCGACGACTTCGTGATCCTGGAGAAGGCGTCGGAGGTCGGGGGGACGTGGCGCGAGAACACCTACCCGGGCTGCGGGTGCGACGTGATGTCGCTGATGTACTCGTTCTCGTTCGCGCCGAACCGGCGGTGGACGCGGATGTACGCGCGCCAACCCGAGATCCTCGACTACATCCGCCGGATCGTCGACGAGTACGACCTGACCCCGCACATCCGTTTCGACTCCGAGGTGGTGGCCTACGACTTCGACGAGTCCGCCGATCGCTGGATCGTGCGCACCGGACGCGGGGACACGTACCGTGCGCGGATCGTCGTGGCCGGACTGGGTCCGCTGCACAAGCCCGCGATCCCCGACTTCGCAGGGCGGGAACGCTTCACGGGCAGGGCTTTCCACTCCGCCGAGTGGGACCACGCGGTCGATCTGGCCGGCAAGCGGGTGGCCGTGATCGGGACCGGCGCCAGCGCGGTCCAGTTCGTCCCGGAGATCGCGAAGGTGGCCGCGCACGTCGACGTCTTCCAGCGCACCGCGCACTGGGTCGTCCCGAAACTCGATCGACCGATCACCCCGACCGAGAAGCGCCTGTTCCGCACCGTCCCCGGCGGCCAGAAGGCGTACCGCGGCGCGATCTACTGGAGCCACGAGTCGCTGATCGCCGGCTTCATGCACCCCCGGTTGATGACGGTCCTCGAACGCGCCGCCCGCGGCCTGCTGCGGCGCCAGGTGCCGGATCCGCAACTGCGCGCCGCACTGACACCGGACCACACGATCGGTTGCAAACGGATCTTGGTGTCCAGCAACTACTATCCGGCCTTGCAGCGCGAGAACGTCGACCTGGTGACGGCACGCATCGACGGGTTGACCGAGACCGGTATCCGCACCGTCGACGGCGTCGAGCGCGCCGCCCACGTCGTCGTGTACGGCACCGGATTCGCGATCGAGGACCGCTTCGAGACCGACCACATCGTCGGCCGGGGCGGGCTGACCATCCAGGACGCGTGGCGCGGCGGCATGGAGGCGTACCTCGGGATGGCGGTGAGCGGCTTCCCGAACTTCTTCCTCATGATGGGCCCCAACTCGGGCGGCGGGAACCAGTCCATCGTGTTCGTCATCGAGGCGCAGTCGCACTACATCCTCGAATGCCTCGGGGAGATGGACCGTCGGGATGCCACCCGCATCGAGGTGCGTGCCGGCATCCAGCGGGACTTCAACCGCCGCATCCACCGGAGGCTCGCGCGATCGGTGTGGAACTCCGGCGGCTGCGACAGCTGGTACCTGGATCGGACCGGTCGCAACCGCGCGGCGTGGCCCGGGTCGAGCGTGTCGTACTGGCTGCGGACGCGGCACCCGGACGTCGACGCCTTCGACCTGAGCAGCGCGGACGAACGCGACGAGGAGGACTACCGCGGGCCCGCGGTACTCGAGGGCGGCGGCCGGAGCCTGGACGTCGACGTGCACCTGACCGGGCACATGGACCCGCTCGACGGGCGCTACCACTGGTACGGCCGGGTCGTGGGCGACGAACTCATCGCCGAACTGAAACGGCCGGACGCCGGGGTCCCCACCCTGCGGATCGGCGAGGGTCGCGCCGTGGACGCGACCCTCGCCGAACGAGACCCGTGGGGGCACTTCCGGATCACCGGAGTCGGCGCACCACCGTTCTCCCTCGACGACCTGGTGGTCTGAAGCGAGCCCACGGAAGGGAGTCCGACGCCGACCCCCTCCCCCGAGGATCGACGCCGGACAGTCACGCGGCGTGAGAGAGCCACCACGATCCCGCTCACGACAACGTCACCGAGTGCATCGGGGGTCGACTGGAACGTGTTACACCCGATTTCGACCGAACTCCCGGATTTTTTCCGGGCACCTATGCTGCCTGCATGGTCGACAGCGCGAATTGGGACTTCGGGGACTTCGAGAACCTGGAGGAAGTGCTCGCCGACATGCGCGGCCGCCTCGTGGACAGCGTCGCGACGCCCGCCCGGCTGCGGGAACTCCTCGAGGCCGTGCTGGTGGTGGGTGCGGGCCTGGAACTGGACTCGATCCTGCAGCGGATCGTGCAGGCCGCGACGACGCTGCTCGACGCGCGATACGGGGCGCTGGGTGTGCGGAACCCCGACGGCGGACTCTCGGAGTTCGTCTACGAGGGCATCAGCCCGGACGAACGCGCTCGGATGGGCCACCTTCCGGAGGGCCACGGCCTGCTGGGACTGCTGATGGAGCATCCGCGGCCGGTCCGCGTCGCGCACCTGGGTAAGCACCCCGCGTCGGTCGGTTTCCCGCCGAACCACCCGCCCATGGACAGCTTCCTCGGCATGCCGATCATCGTGCGGGGCCAGGTGTTCGGCAGCATCTACCTCACCGAGAAGCGCACCGGCCCCGAGTTCACCGACGAGGACGAGACGATACTCGACGCGCTCGCCACCTCGGCCGGCGTCGCGATCGACAATGCGCACCTGTTCGAGGAGTCCCGCACCCGCGAGCGGTGGCTGACGGCGCTCGCGTCGTTCAACGCGCGACTGCTGTCGGGCGGTTCGATCGACGAGGCCCTCGACCTGCTCGTGACGCGCACGCGGGACCTGTGCAGCGCGAACGGCGCGTACGTCATGGTCGTCGACGAGGAGGACGCCACCGTCGAGGCCGCCGCCTCCGACGACGGGCCCCGGACGGGCAGCCACATCGACCTGTCCGAGTCCGACCTGCTGCCGGTCGTCCGGGGTCGACGTCCCGCGCTGCTCACCGAGCAGGATCGGGTGGCCCCGTTCGACGCGTCCGGCAGCGCCCGGATCGCCGCGCTGCCGCTGTCCACGACGTCGGGCGTCGCGGGCATGCTGGTGGTCACCCGGGAGAACCTGGGGTGGACGCAGGGCGAGATCACCCGGCTGGGGTCGATGGCGGACTCGGCCGCGCTGGCGGTGGAGTTCGCCGATCAGCAGCACCGGCGACGGCAACTCGACGTGCTGGCCGACCGGGACCGTATCGGCCGCGACCTGCACGACAACGTCATCCAGCAGTTGTTCGCAACCGGGATGAGCCTGCAGAGCCTGCTGCTCGACGAGGCCCACCCGGTTCCGGAGTCCGCGGCGAACACGCTCACCCAGACGGTCTCCCAACTCGACCGCACGATCCGCGAGATCCGCACCTCGATCTTCGATCTGCACACCGCGGGCGAGGAGGCCCCGACGAGCCTGCGCCGACGGCTGCTCGACGCGATCGGCGACCTCACCACTCGGTCGGCGCTGACCCCGAACGTGCAGTTCACCGGCGCGATCGACACGCTCGTGCCGGCGCGGATCCATCCGCACGCCGAGGCGGTCCTGCGGGAGGGGCTGAGCAACGCGCTGCGGCACGCGGGTGCGGCCACGATCACCGTCGCGGTCGACGCCGCGGACCACCTGACGATCCGCATCTGCGACGACGGCGTCGGCGTCGGCGTCCCCGACAACCCGCGTCGCAGCGGCCTGGACAACCTGGTCCGACGGGCCGAGCAGTGCGGCGGCATCTGCACCGTGCTGCCCGGTGCCGACGCCGGCACCGAGCTCACCTGGCGGGTGCCGCTGCGGTGAGGTGACAGGCCGAGAGGGCTAGCGTCGTAGCCATGACTCGTTCCGCCGCCGGCCGGCTGGTATCGATCAACGTCGGCCTTCCGAAGGACGTTCCGTGGCGCGGACAGACCGTTCACACCGGCATCTGGAAGTCGCCGGTATCGGGTCCGGTCACCGCCCGGCGGCTCAACCTCGACGGCGACGGGCAGGGCGATCCGGCCGGACACGGCGGCGAGATGCGCGCGGTCATGGTCTATCAGCTCGATTCGTATCGGCACTGGGCCCGCGAGTTCGGACGTGACGATTTCGTTCACGGACAGTTCGGGGAGAACTTCACCGTCGAGGGTCTCCCGGACGACGAGGTGTGCATCGGGGACCGATACCGCATCGGCGGCGCGGTCTTCGAGGTCACCCAACCGAGGGTCACGTGCTACCGCGTCGGCCTGCGGATGGACGAGCCCCGCATGGCCGCGCTGCTCGTCTCGCATCGTCGCCCCGGCTTCTACCTCCGCGTCCTCGAGGAGGGCGCAGTCGAGGCCGGCCAGGAGATCGCCAAGGTCTCCGGCGGTCCGGAGTCGTTGACGGTGGTCGAGGCCGACCAGTTGCTGTACTCCGCGAACCACCCCCGCGATCAGCTCGAGCGCGCCCTGCGGATCGACGCGCTCAGTCCGGGATGGCAGGCGTCGTTCCGGTCGCTGCTCGAGGGGGCCGACAGTCCGGTCGTCGGCGGCAACGTCGGTTTGAGCCCGGCCGCGGCAGGCCCTCCCCCTGCGTGGTCGGGGTTTCGACCGCTGCGCGTCACCGGGATCCGGCAGGAGAGCGCCACCATCTTCTCCGTCCTGCTCGCCGACCCGGACGGAGCAGCGCTTCCGGCGGCGCTGCCCGGCCAGTACCTGACCGTGAAGCTCGAACCGGAGGGCGCCGGGCCGTCGCTCGTCCGCAGCTATTCGCTCTCCGGCGGGCCGGGCGCCCCCACCTACCGCATCAGCATCAAGGTCGACCCCCACGGGGCGGCCGGTAACCGACTGCACGACACCCTGTCCGTCGGTGACCGGCTGAACTCGGCCGCGCCACGCGGCACCTTCTTCCTGTCGAGTAACCGTGCGCCGGTGCTCCTCGTCTCCGCCGGCATAGGCGTGACGCCCGTGCTGGCGATGCTCCGGTCGCTGGCCGACGAGAATTCCGCCCGGGAGGTGTGGTGGCTGCACGGGGCCCGGAACACCACCGAACACGCCTTCGCGGACGAGGTGCGCGAGCAGCTGGTTCGCTTGCCCAACAGCCATTTTCGCATCTGCTACAGCCGCCCCGGCCCCGACGATCACGTCGGAGTCGACTTCACGGACACCGGGCACGTCGATGCGGAACTACTCGCGAGCATCGATCCGCCGCGCGACGCCCACGCCTACATCTGTGGCCCCGACGCGTTCATGCGAGATGTCACCGACGCGCTCGTCACGCTCGGACTGGCCCCCGACCGGGTGCGCACCGAGATCTTCGGCGCCGGGCCGAGCACCACCCCGGGCATCGCCGCCACCGCCACGAGGCCGCCGCACGCACCGCCCGACGCCGTCGATGTCGGCCCGGCGGTGTCGTTCGCTCGCAGCGGTCTCACGGCCAAGTTCGACGCCGCGCGGTACGCCAGCATCCTCGAACTGGCCGAGGCCTGCGATGTCCCGGTCCGATGGTCGTGCCGGACCGGGGTCTGCCACACCTGCGAGACCGCGATGATGAGCGGTCACACCTCGTACGCCCCCGAGCCGATCGACTCGCCCGGTACCGGGGATGTGCTCATCTGCTGTTCGACACCGGTCGACGACGTGGTTCTCGACCTCTGACGTCGAGACCGCTACTGCCGTGTGGCAGCGGGCGGGCACATTTCCACCCTTGTTGTCGGGCAGAAGCTTCTACTTGTTCTTTCTCGGCTTCTTCTCCTTATTCGCCTTCTTCGACTTCTTCGACTTCTTCGACTTCTTTGCAGCCTGCGCAGACTTGCGCTTCCCGGTGCCCCCTTCGGTGGCGGAGGCGCTGTCGGGGAGCGCGCGCTCTGCGGCGCGGCGGAGGCTGTTCATGAGTTCGGGCGACCGGAGCAGAAAGGTCGATTCCTGCAGGGCCAGGTAGCGGTCGCGGGAGATCAGCACGGCGGTGGCGTTCTTGCCGGCGATCTCGATCGCGACGGTGTCGTCGTTGACCTGCCGGACCAGTCGGTTCAATCGCTTGCGCGCGGATTTGACGGTTGTTGGCGCCACTGCCGACTCCATTCGCTGAGTAACTTCCTAGCGAATCTTGCCATCTACCAGCCGGATTCGAGTCGACTGGCAGAGATCGATTACCTCCGAACGCGCATGACGTCCGTGGGGAGACGAGTACAGGGCCGCAATGTCGTCGAGCGATCCTTCGCTGCCGTCAAGCAGTGGTGGGAATTGGCCACAGGCTCGAGTGTCTCGCCAATGTGGAGGCACGCTCTAACTGCGCCGGTTGTTCCGCAACTCCGTCGCGAGGACCGCGGCCTGGGTGCGGCGCTGCATGCCGAGCTTGGCGAGCAGGCGGGACACGTAGTTCTTGATCGTCTTCTCGGCCAGGAACAGCCGCTCGGCGATCTCCCGGTTGGTCAGGCCCTCACCGATCAGGTCGAACACGGCCCGCTCCTGGTCGGACAGTTCCGCCAGCGGGTCGGCGGTGCGCTCGGACCGGATCCGCTGCATCAGGGCGGCCGTCGCGCGGCTGTCGAGCAGCGACCCGCCCGCGCCGACGGTCCGGACCGCCGAGATCAGGTCGGTGCCGAGGATCTGCTTGAGCACGAACCCGGAGGCCCCGGCCATGACGGCGTCGAACAGGGCCTCGTCGTCGGCGAACGACGTGAGCATGAGGCACCGCAGGTCGGGCAGCACGGCCCGCAGGTCGCGGCACAGCTCTACACCGTTGCCGTCGGGCATGCGGACGTCGAGAACGGCGACGTCGGCGCCGCTGTTCGGGATCCGTGCCATCGCCTCGCCGACCGACGCGGCCTCGCCGACGACCGTGAGGTCGGGCGCGCTGCCGAGCAGATCGACCAGTCCGCGCCGCACGATCTCGTGATCGTCCACCAGAAAGACCCGGGTCATCGGTGCCACCTTCCGTAACTCTCGGCAATGACGCTACCGGGCCCGCGATCGTCCCCGCCTCACGGCCCGAGGCGGACGCGGAAGAACGACAGGATCTCGTCACGCGCGGCGATCGTGGGCTGGCCCGCGGCGTCCACGAGGTGGGCGGTCACCACGCTGTGCGGGCCGCCGATCACGTGCTCGAAGAACGGCGAGGTGTCCGGGTTGGCGGCGGAGTCGGGAAGTTCCCGCGCCACGAAGCGGTCGCCGAGCGCGTCCGCGTAGGCGGCGAAGCGTTGCGCCCGGCAGAACCGGTCCCCGCGGAACCGGTAGGCCATCACCGTCAGGTCCTCGCCCTCGAGGCGGCGTCGGACCGCCGCCAACTCGGCCGGGCCGCTGTCGACGGCGTCGGGGTCGTCGAGCGGCAGCGACGGCTGCGACAGCACGGGCGCGAGGACGGCCGGTTCGAGCATCATCGACAGCGCGAAGTTGCCCGTGAAACACATCCCGATCACGCCGACACCGCGGCCGCCGCACTCGTCGTGGGCGCGACGCGCGAGGCTCCTCAGCCACACCGTCACCGGGCTCGGGTCGTTCACGCCGAGCGCGCGGAACTCGGCGCTCACACACGCCCGCCGCAGCACCGCGACACCCTCCTCGACGGCGGGAACCGCACCGTCGCGGCCGAACAGCGACGGCATGTACACGGTGAAACCCGCGTCCCGCACCCAGCGGGCGAAACGCGCGACGTGCGGACTGATCCCCGGCATCTCCGGCATGACGACCACCGCCGGTCCGCCGCCCGCGACGTACACGGTCCTGCCGACGCCGTCGAACTCGATCCGTCGGCGCTCGAAGTCCTCGAGGGGGTCGTCGTCGTGCATGCTCCGGTCCGGCACCGCGTTCCTCCGTCACTGATCCGAGTGGTGTGCCCGATCAGTGTTTCGACTACCGCGCCGCGGCACGAGTGGCGTCGCCGCCACGATCGAGGGCGATCCCGCCATCCGCCCGCGCGGCCGCCGGTCCCACCCGGAACTGGCGGCGGTACTGCGCGGTGCTCATCCCCACCTGCGCGAGGAACAGCCGCCGAAACGTCCCCGCGTCCCGGTAGCCGACGAGTTCGGCGATCTGCGCCAGCGGGCGGTCGGTGGTCTCGAGGAGCGACTTCGCGGCGCGGACGCGGGCCCGCCGGAGAAACGCCAGCGGTGACTGTCCGGCGTCGGCGCGGAAGCGGCGCAGCATCGTCCGCGTGCTCACGTGGAACGCCCTGGCCAGACGGGCGAGGTCGTACGGCTCGGCCAGATGCTCGACCAACCACCTGCCCACCTCCTCGGCGAACGGGCCGTGACCGCTCGGCAGCATCGCCTCGACCACGTACGGCGCCTGGCTCGTCCGGTTCTCGGCGACGAGGGTGATCCTGGCCGTGGCCCGGGCGACGCCGTCCCCGAGATGCGTGCGGGTGATGGCCGTGGCGAGGTCGAGGGCGGCGCTGAACGCCGCCGTGGTCGTGACCGGCCCGTCGTGCACGACCAGCGAATCCCCGAGGACGTTCGCCGCCGGGTACCGCCGACCCAGTTCGGCCGCGAACAGCCACGACGTGGTGCACCGGCGCCCGTCGAGGAGTCCGGCCTCGCCCAGCAGGAACGCGCCGACGCACACCGAGGCGATCTCGGTTCCGCGGGCCGCCGCGGCGGCGAGGAACTCGGATTCGCGGCGCAGGGCGGCCAACCGGACGTCCGGGTCCTCCGACGGCACGAGTTCGAACCCGGGCACGACGAGTCGGTCGAAATCGTGGTGCCACCGCTGGGCGCCGATCGGGAATCCTCCGGCCGCCCGCACGGGCGTCTCCGACGCGGCGATCACCGACACCACGAACGGGTCCCGGGCGGCGCCCGCGTGCCGGGCGACCCGATTCGCCACCAGCAGGATGTCCGAGAAGAGGAAGATCTCCGCCGCCAGGCACCCCTCGTAGGCGAGGATCCCGATCCGCATCGTCGCTGTCCCTCCCCGTGCGCTCGCCGGTCTCCCACTGCGTGGAACGGTCGTAGGCACCACCATCCACGACGCCCTAGCGTCCTGTCGAGGTACACCGAAGGGAGTTCGATGGAGCGTGTGCTCGCCGAGCCTGCGGCCGCCGATGCTGCGCCGACCGTCTACATCGTCGACGAGATGGAGGTCGTGCCCGGTCGGGCGCGCGAGTTCCTCGCGTCGTACCTCGACCAGTACGCGCCGGGCGCCCGCGCGCGGGGACTGACCCTCGACCGGATCCTCGTGAGCCCGCCGGTGTGGCTCGACGACCAGTCGAACACCGTCACCGTCACCTGGACCGTCACCGGCGCGGACGCGTGGTGGCAGCAGCGGTGGGCCGCCGGCCGCGATCCCGACGTCGCGGCGTGGTGGGCGTCCGCCGACGAGTCGCTGGTGAGCCGGCGCCGCACGACGTCGTCCGCGCTCGACGATCTCGAGGCGGTGACCGATGTTTGAGGTGACCAGGCTGATCCACTTCGCCGACACCGCCGACCCCGCGTTCCGGGAGGCGATCGTCGCGGGTCTGCGTGCCGACGTGGAACCTCATGCCGCGGCCGTGCTGATCGGGCCCGCCCTACCCGGCGGGATCAACACCGGCGACGTGATCGCCCGCTTCCGTTTCGACACCGAATCCGATTGGCGCGCAGTCGAGAACATCGTGGACTCCTGGTTCTGGAGTCCGGCCGTCGACCACATCGACGGCGTCAGTTACACGGGCACCGTCCGCCCGTCGCGAGACGGCGGTGCCCCGACGGTGTACCGCCTGCTGCTCGTCGCCGTCGATCCGGCCACCGATCCGGAACTCGTCCGGCAGTTCGAGACCGAGACCGGGGCGATGCCGCACTACATCCGCTCGATCGGCTCCTCGCAGCTCGCCCGGGTGCGCGATACGACCGGTTCCGCGGACTGGACGCACGTGTGGGAGCAGGAGTACACGAGCCTCGACGGCCTGACCGGGCCCTACATGTCCCACCCCTACCACTGGGCGCACGTCGACCGATGGTTCGACCCCGAGCGCGGCCGGAAGATCGTCACCTCGCTGTGTCACGGCTTCGTGGCGATCGAGGAACCGTTCCTCACCGCCAGGTGACGATCGCGGCCCTTCGTCACCGGAACGCCCGCCGCCGTCCTAACATTTCGGTCGAACGTTCTGCTGCCGAAGGGGACCACGAAGAATGACCACGGGTATCGAACAGCGCGAGTTCCAGACGGAGACGCGCCAGATTCTGGATCTGATGATCCACTCGGTGTACTCCAACAAGGACACCTTCCTCCGCGAGCTCGTCTCCAACGCGTCGGACGCGCTCGACAAGCTCAAGCTCGAGGCATACCGCGACAAGGACCTCGAGGCCGACACCTCGGATCTGCACATCGAGCTCGCGGTGGACGCCGACACCCGCACGCTGACCGTGCGGGACAACGGCATCGGCATGTCGCGCGACGAGGTGATCGACCTGATCGGCACCCTCGCGAAGTCCGGCACCGCCGAACTGCGCCGCAAGCTGCGCGAGGCGAAGGACGCGGCGGCGTCCGAGGAACTGATCGGCCAGTTCGGCATCGGCTTCTACTCGACGTTCATGGTCGCCGACAAGGTGACGCTGCTGACCCGCAAGGCCGGCGAGAAGCACGGGACGCGCTGGGAGTCGAGCGGCGACGCCACCTACACGATCGAGACCGTCGACGACGCGCCGCAGGGCACGTCGGTGACGCTGCACCTCAAGCCCGAGGACGTCGAGGACCACCTCTACGACTACGCGTCCGAGCGCAAGCTCCGCGAGATCGTCAAGCGCTACTCGGATTTCATCGCGTACCCGGTGCGGATGCAGGTCGAGCGTCCCGCACCGAAGGGTGACGACGACACCGAGGACGCGGAGCCGAAGACGGTCGTCGAGACGGAAACGCTCAACTCGATGAAGGCGCTGTGGGCCCGGCCGCGCAGCGAGGTCTCCGACGACGAGTACAACGAGTTCTACAAGCACGTCAGCCACTCGTGGGACGACCCGCTCGAGGTCATCCCGATGAAGGCCGAGGGCACCTTCGAGTACCAGGCGCTGCTGTTCATCCCGTCGCACGCGCCGTTCGACCTGTTCTCCCGCGAGCACCGTGCCGGCATCCACCTGTACGTCAAGCGGGTGTTCATCATGGACGACTGCGAAGAACTCATGCCCGAGTACCTGCGCTTCGTCAAGGGCGTCGTGGACGCGCAGGACCTGTCGCTCAACGTCTCTCGCGAGATCCTGCAGCAGGATCGCCAGATCCGGGCGATCCGACGCCGGCTCACCAAGAAGGTCCTCACCACGATCAAGGAGATGCTGTCCTCCGAGGACGAGGCGACGCGGGACAAGTACCGCACCGTGTGGTCGCAGTTCGGCCGGGTCCTCAAGGAGGGCCTGCTGTCGGACTTCGACAACCGCGACACCCTGCTCGAGATCTGCTCGTTCCCGTCGACGCACAGCGAGGACGAGCAGACCACGCTGGCGCAGTACGTCGAGCGGATGAAGGACGGCCAGGAGCAGATCTACTACCTCACCGGCGAGTCCCGCCAGCAACTCGAGGCGTCACCGCACATGGAGGCGTTCCGCGCCCGCGGCCTCGAGGTGCTGCTGCTCACCGACCCGGTGGACGAGATGTGGGTGACGTCGGTCCCCGAGTTCGACGGCAAGCCGCTGCAGTCGATCGCGAAGGGCGAGGTGGACCTCGACACCGAGGAGGAGAAGCAGGAGGCCGAGGCCAAGCGCGAGGAACAGGACAAGGAGTACGCCGACGTCCTCTCGTGGCTGACCACGACCCTCGAGGACCAGGTCAAGCAGGTACGCCTGTCGACCCGCCTCACGGACTCCCCCGCCTGCATCGTCGGCGACGAGTTCGGCATGACGCCTGCGCTCGAGCGGATGTACCGGGCGTCGGGCCAGGAGGTTCCGCACTTCAAGCGGATCCTCGAACTCAATCCGACGCACCCGCTCGTCGAGGGTCTGCGCAGCGCGCACGCCGAGCGCGGCGACGACCCGAGCCTCGCCGAGACCGCCGAACTGCTGTACGGCACCGCCCTTCTCGCCGAGGGCGGCGAGCTCGAGGATCCGGCGCACTTCGCGAAGATGCTCGCGAACCGCCTGGCACGCACCCTCTAGACAACTGCGGTCGCGGAACGGTCGAACGACCACAGTTCCGCTCGACTCGACAGCGGGAAACGATGGTGCCGGCAGTCTGTTGCCTCGTGTGGCAACACACTGCCGGCACCATTGGGGAGAAATTCCCAGCGCTTCACGACCTTCGGGACGGGTCCATGAAGCTATTCAAGAACGGTCACCCCTGGTGGCTGCCGTCCTTGCTGCCGTCCTTGCTGCCGTCCTTGCTGCCGTCCTTGCTGCCGTCGTGGCTGCCATCCTTGCTGCCGTCGTGGCTGCCGTCCTTGCTTCCATCGTGGCTGCCGTCCTTGCTGCCATCGTGGCTGCCGTCCTTGCTGCCATCGTGGCTGCCATCCTTGCTGCCATCGTGGCTGCCGTCCTTGCTGCCGGACTCCAGGCTGCCGTCCTTGCTGCCGTCGTGGCTGCCGGCACCGAGGCTCCCGAGCGCCCCGAGACTCCCCAGCGCCCCGAGACTCCCTACGGCCCCGATGCTCCCCACGGCCCCGATACTTCCCAGGGCGCCTAGGCTGCCGAGGCTGCCGGAACCGCCACCGTCGTGGCTGCCGTCCTTGCTGCCGGACTCCAGGCTCCCCCAGCTGCCGCTACCGTGGCCCCCGTCGTGGCTGCCATCCTTACTGCCGGACTCCAGGCTCCCCCAGCTGCCGGAGTCACTACCGTGGCCCCCGTCGTGGCTGCCATCCTTACTCCCGGACTCCAGGCTCCCCCAGCTGCCGGAACCGCCACCGTCGTGGCTGCCATCCTTACTGCCGGACTCCAGGCTCCCCCAGCTGCCCGAACCGCCACCGTCGTGGCTGCCATCCTTACTGCCGGACTCCAGGCTCCCCCAGCTGCCCGAACCACCACCATCGTGGCTGCCATCCTTACTGCCGGACTCCAGGCTCCCCCAGCTGCCCGAACCGCCACCATCGTGGCTGCCATCCTTACTGCCGGACTCCAGGCTCCCCCAGCTGCCCGAACCGCCACCGTCGTGGCTGCCGTCCTTACTGCCGGACTCCAGGCTCCCCCAGCTGCCCGAACCGCCACCGTCGTGGCTGCCGTCCTTACTGCCGGAAGCGAGGCTCCCCCAGCTGCCGGAACCGCCATCGTGACTTTCGGAGCCGCCGAGGCTGCTCGCCACCGGGGCGGCGAGGGATTCCGCTGACCCGGGGCTTCCGGATTCAGGTTCAGCGTGCCCGACCGCAAGCGCACTCACCGTGAGCGCGGTGGCCGCCGTCGCGGCAATCATGATGCGGGTCTTCATCTTCAGAGTGCGGGGATTTCCGTTCCCGTGGATTGGCATCGTTTCACTACCTCCTCGATTGACCGACGCAGAAATTCAAAACGATCCGCCCAACCGCATGAAATCAAAGTCATCGACACGCAACCATCGCCCCTGCGAAACTCCGCCAGACCCCCGACTGGACGGTTGACGCCCCATATGCGTGTAGGCGAGGTCAACCTAGCATTCCGATTCGGTATCGGAAGCCGGAATTGGCGTTTTACGATTTGCGGCATCTGCGGGTTTGGAGTGTTTTGTGCCGGTTACGAATTCGCTTCGCCCGGCGTGCTCTACAAGCGCAATCCCGAGACCTTCCTCGACAACGGCGTAGAGGAAGATCAGCCCGCGTTGCCGACACAACTCCCGGGCACGACATCGGACGCATTTCACCCGGAACGGGGCCAACGGTTCGAATTGCGAGCCGAAACCGGTTGCCCGACTGCATGATCAGCACGCGACAGTCACGTCGCACTCCCCCCGCAAAACCGGCCACGAACCTCCCCGGTGTGCGTAGCATCTACACCATCTCGTTCGATTCCCTTCGGGAGGCCGGCGTGCGTGGACTTGGCATCGATCTCGGAACTACCAACACTGTCGTCGGGACCCTGGACGGCGGAATCGTCCTGAACGAACCGTCTTTCATGCTGGTCCGGAACAAAGACCCGCACCGCGCCCTCGCGATCGGCCAGGATGCGCGCAACCTCGTCGGCCGCACGCCGGCAGGCATCACACAGGTCCGCCCCATGCGCGACGGCGTCATCGTGGACCTGGAATCTGCCCGGGCATTCGTCACGGCCGTCATTGAGCAGGTCGCCCCGCACCGACGGTACGGTCGACGACCGACGGCCGTCTTCTCGGCTCCCGCCGGGGCCACCCCGCTCGAGCGTCGGGCACTGCTCGAGGTCGGACACGAGGCCGGCCTGCGCAAGGTCGGGCTCATCCCGGAACCGGTGGCCGGCGCTCTCGGGTGCGGTGTCAATCCGCTCGAGCCCCGCGCCCATCTCGTCGTGAGCGTCGGTGGCGGTGTCTCGGAGGTCACGGCCATCTGCTTCGGTGGCGTGATCTCGCACCGCAGTTGCCAACTGGCCGGCGAGGAACTGACCGAGGCGCTGCACCACTACCTGCGCGAAGAGCACCAGATCATGGTCGGAGAGCTCACGGCGGAGCGCGCCAAGATGGGCACGCCCGACGCCGCCGACGAACAGTCGCTCGTGGTGGAGGGACTGGACGCCGTCACGGGCCGTGCACGACTGATCTCACTCGACGTCGAGGAGATCGTGGAGGCACTTCGACCGACCACGACAGGAATCGTGCAGACACTGACCGCATGCTTGGAAGATCTTCCCCCGCAAGCGATCAGCGACGTGATGTCCGAAGGCGTCCTGGTGATCGGTGGCGGCGCGATGCTCCGCGGACTGTCCCAACTGTTCGAAGAGTCGTTCGGTCTCCCGGTGAAGACGGCCGAGCGGCCGCTCACCTGCGTCGCGGAGGGCGCCACGGCCTGCCTGGATCACCCGGAGGTCGTCGCCGCGTACAGCGGCTGATCTCTCGATCACCAAAGCTTCTGATCCCCCGCAGCGTCCGATCCGCTGCGGGGGATCATTTGCGACAGCTGATCACCGACCGGGTGCCGGTGCCGGCGGGGGACCCGGCCGCCCCGCGAGGTAGCGCTCGAGGATCGACTTGACCACGGGACCCGACGTCGCCGATCCGAATCCACCGCCGCGCACCAGCGCCGTGACGACGATCTCGGGCGACTCGAAGGGCACCACCGCGGAGAACCAGGCGTTGAGACCGCCCGGTGCCGACGGATCCTCCGCCGTGCCGGTCTTGGCGCCGGCCGTCACCGGCAGCGTGGCGAGCTGACCTGCCGTGCCGGCAGCGGCCGATGCCCGCATCCCGGCGCGGACGGGACCGAGCTTGTCGGCGAACGGAAGCCGCTGAGGCTCGCCCGTCGGAATCGGCGCGCCGTCTCCGGTCGCGTCGGCGGCGGCGAGCTGCGGGGTGACCATCGCCCCGGTGGCGATGCCGGACGTCCACCGCGCCACCTGGATCGGGGTTGCGATCACGGTGCCCTGCCCGATGCCCATCAACAGCGTCGAGCCGGGATACCAGGTGCCACCGATGTCGGCGACGTTTTCCGGTGTGCCCAGGAACCCCGCGGACTCGCCGGGCAGGTCGATCCCCGATCGGCTGCCCACTCCGAGTTGGGAGGCGGTCTTCGCCATCCGCTCCGGACCGAGAAGCTCACCGAGCTTGTAGAAGTACACGTTGTCCGACCACTGGATCGCCCCCAACAGGTTGTTCGGCCCCAGCGGCTTCCAGTTCGCGAACGTGTGCCCGCCGTAGCTGTAGGCGGCACCGGTCTCGATCACCTGCTCCGGGTCCAGCACCTGGTCCACCTGGTTCGCCGACGCGACAACGATCTTGAAGGTCGAGCCCGGCGGCGCGGCGGTCTGATAGGCGTGGTTGAGCATCCGTCCGGGCCCGGATCCCTCGGTCTGCGCGGCCAGCGCGACCGCGTCGACGGGGGGACCGTAGACGTTGTTGTCGTACCCGGGCACGCTGGCGAGCGCGAGCACCCCACCGGTGCGCGCGTCCATCACCACCGCGGCACCGAGGTCGCCCCCGCTGCTGCGGACCGCCTGGGCCAACGCATCCGTCGCCAGGGTCTGCAGGCCGATGTCCAGGTACAGGCGCAGGTTGTGGCCCGGCACCGGATCGACGCGCTCGGCCGGGCCGATCAGATTTCCGGCCGGATCGACATAGATGCACTGCCTGCCGTCGGTGCCGCGGAGCAGCGCGTCGTACTGCTTCTCGAGACCCGCCCTGCCGACCCGCGACCCGAGTGCGAGCTGGGGCCAGCGTTCCATGTCCTGCGGATCACCGACGCTGACGTAGCCGAGGACGGAGGCGAGCGTGGCGCCGTACGGATAGTGCCGCTTCCCGGAGGGGACGACGAGCACGCCGGGCAGCTTCGCGTCGATTATCCGCCGCGCCTGCTCGGGGGGAACCTGGCCGACGACGGCCTGCAACTCCCCTTCGCCGCTGTCCCCCAGCGTTTTCGTCAGCTCGGCGTCGGGCTCACCCAGCAGCGCGGCCAGCATGCCGCGCTCACCGGCGTCGTCCTCGTCGAACATCCGGGCGACCACCGAGATGGTGTACTCGGGCACGTTGGTCGCCAGCGGCACGCCGTTCCGGTCGAGGATCTCGCCGCGTTCGGCGGGCAGCCGGATGCAGCGAGTCATCTGGGTGTCGCTCAGCGCGCGCAACTCCGGACCGCGGTCGCTCTGCAACTGCCAGGCGAACACGGACATCGCCACCAGGAGCGCGGTGACGGCGAGGGACCCCGCCGTGACGCCCCGCGGCCGGCGCCGGCGGGTGGACGGCTGCGCCCACAGCGGCCGGCCGACACCGTCGCGGCGCACCGCGAGCACCAGCCCGATCGAGATGAATCCGACGACCGCGACCGTGCCGCCGTAGCTGAACATCGGGAGCGGCATCCCGGTCTGGGGCAGTACCGACAGGCTCGCCCCGATGGACAGCACCGCATGGATCCCGAACAGCCCACCGACGCCCGCGGCCACGAGCGCGGCCTCCCGGGTCCGGGCGCGGCGCGCGGCGAGCGCGGCACGCCACGTGATCACCAGGCTGGCCGCGATGACGGCGATGCCGGCGAACAGTCCCCACCCGTACACGACGCTCGCGAACGCGAGGTCGTGCTCGGCTTCGGGAAGATATGCCGCCCTCAGGTCGTAGATGGGGTCTCGCGCCAGTCCCCACAGGCCGCCGCTGCCGACCGCGATGTCGGCCTGCATCGACGCCCAGCCTGATCCGCTCGGATCGGCGTCGCTCGACACGAATGTCTGGATCCGTTCGAGCTGGTACGGGCGGAGGAAGAGCACGGCAATGGGCAGCGCGGCGATCCCCAGCGCGAACAGCGGCATCAGCGGCGCCATCGGCACCCGGGCCAGGATCAGCATCAAGAACGCAATCGCGACCAGCACCACGGCACTCGACAGGTCGGGCTGCAGCGCGACGAGTGCGACGACGGCACCGGCGATCGCCAACGCCGCCGTCAGCCGGCCGAACGTGTAGCCGCCGGCGAGGATGGTCGCCGACACCATGACCAGACCGAGCTTGGCGATCTCGGACGGCTGAACGGTGAACAGGCCGAAGTCCAGCCACCGCTGTGCGCCCTTGACCGCGACGCCGACGAGCGGCACCGCTGCCAGCATCACGACCGAGACCCCGAGGGTCACCCATCCGAACCGGGCCAGATTGTTCACCCGCATCCGCGATACGACCCACATCAACCCGAGTCCGATCACGGTGAAGAACGCGTGGCGGATCGCCTGCGACGTGAACCCGATCGAGACCAGGTTGAGCAGGCCGAGGACCGCGAGTACGACCGCCGCCGCAACGATCCAGGGGTCGGACTCGCGATCGTGCCCCCGTACCCGGCCGCCGTCCCCGCTCATCGGCAGACCGCGTTCTCGGCGGGCACGTACAGCGGCTCCGACGCGGC
Organism: Prescottella agglutinans; assembly: GCF_004011865.1. Taxonomy (GTDB): domain Bacteria; phylum Actinomycetota; class Actinomycetes; order Mycobacteriales; family Mycobacteriaceae; genus Prescottella; species Prescottella agglutinans. The sequence goes on from NZ_RKLP01000002.1 coordinate 496,132, forward strand.
GACCGCAGGCGCGCTCGTGACCGCGGCGACGCCCAGGGCGGAAGCGTCCGGCAGCGTGGTCCGGCTCAGTCCGTACACGCCGTCGCGCCCCGGCTCGGCCGGGATGGTGACGTCACCGCCCTCGCGCACCTCACCGGTGCACCGGTCGTAGACGTTCAGCTTCCAGGTGACCGCACCGACCGCCGACGGATCGAGGCGGACGTCCACCCGTACCGCGCACGGCTTGCCGGGGTTGCACGATCCGTCGGCGAAACTTGCTGTGACCCCGGCGATTTGACCCGAGGACGCCGGAGCACCGGTATGAACCGGCGCCGGCGCGACACCACCTGCTTCGGTCGCGGCCCCGGTCTGGTTCGCCGGTTCGGGCGGCGGCGGCGACACCGGTTCGATGCGGTTCTGCGCCGTGGAGGAGTTCACCGGATCGAGGAGGGCGTTCCAACCCCGGCTCAGTTGCTCCAAGGCACGAGGAGCCGCCACAGCCGACCCGGCGAGAATGACGATCGCAAGAACGGCGTAAAGGCCCTGTCGCCGGGACGGCCGACGTCGACGACTGTGCCACGCGCTTCGGACCGGCGGGTACCAACCGGTGCTCGTCACGAGCGACACGGCCGGTACGGACGGACCGTTCCGTACATCGGTCTGACCGTCCCGATCTTCCACCACCAGACCGTGCGGCACGGACCGTCCTGTCGTCGCCCGGACGAGTTCGCCGATCTGACGTCTCCGCCGTGCCTCGCCGGCCGGGTCGAGTTCGGGATCGATCACCCGACGAACCCGGCGAATCAGGCTGTCCGGATCCGTTGTGCCCGACACCGATTCGGCCAGAAGGTCACCGAACCCGGAACCCCGGCAGTTCGTGGCGATACTGCGGAACAGGCCCACGATCGCATCGTTCGGCTCGATGCCGGACGCGGCGCTGTCGGCGCCGTCGATCGTGAGCCGTCCGCCGTCGGACACCATGACCGCGTCTTCCCGCACAGCGACCGGGCGGCCACGCCCGGCGCCCCGTTCGAGCGCGCCGGCCAGGTCCGCGACCAGTTGAGCGGCCTGCGCCGGCGTCAGCCGCACGGCCGCGAGCAGCGTCGGCAGCGTGACACCGGCACCGCCGCCGCCCGAGTCGTCATCGATCGACTCGGGCGGTTCCGGTCGGGCCTCGACGGGCTCGCGACTGCTCGCGTGGACTCCCAAGGCTGCTTCGTTCATCGCGCATCCCCGAAACGGTCTGCCTCCCGCGGGCGACACCGAACCGGAGCGGGTGGGCGGTGGACTGGGCTGGGCTTGTTCCTGTCGAAATCCGTTGCGCCTGTTCGAATCTATTTAACTCCGATCCGGTCCACCGAGGGGAGGAATCGCGAAGGCGGAAGGGCCCGAACGCCCGCCGTGCGCGGGGGCGCCCGCGACCGGGCGGCGAGAGGGAGAAACCGGGCACGGCGCCTGCGACCCGCCCTGGGCAGCATTCCCGTTTTGCCTGATTCGATCGCACCCCGGACCGTTTCGTAACGTAAGGGCCCGTGTCGATCGAACTCCTGCCCCCGATACCCATACCGGCGCGGCCCTGGCCCGCACTGGTGCGCGTGCCGCGGGACGGACGACGCTGGCCGGGAACCGCACGAGCGGCCGTGGCCGTCGCCCTGCCCGGTCTGGTCGGGATCGCACTCGGCCACGACCTGTCCGCCGCGACGGCGACCCTCGGTGCGTTCGCGGTGGTGTACGGCGAGGGCCGTCCCTATCGGGTGCGCTGGCGGGCGGTCTCCGTCGCCGCCGGCGTGATGGTGTTCGCGGCCTTCCTCGGCGCCGTCGTCGGCGGCGCCGTCCACGACGCGGCGTCCTCCGGCGGATCCGCACTGTGGCCGATGGCGCTGGTGCTCGTGATGTCGGCGTTCGTGGCCGTGGCTGCGTTCCTGGTCGACGCGCTGCGCATCGGCGCGCCGGGCGCGTTCCTCCCGCTGCTCGCCGTCGAGATCGCGTCGGCGTTGCCGGCGGCCGGCGTCCCCGTCGGCCACGTCGTCGGGTGGACGGCGGTCGGGGCGGTCACCGCGGTCGCCGTCGCGATGACCGGGTGCGTGGTGCGGCCCCGCACCCCCGAGCGCGCTGCGGTCGCGGCCGCCGTCGCGGCGGTCGACGCCTTCGACCGCGGCCGGGACTCGGCGGCACGACGGCACGGAGCGGTCCGAGCCGTCCACGCCGCGTGGCAGTGCCTGCACGACGCGGGCATCGCCACCCGGGACCATCCGCTCACCCGGGATCTGTGCGCGGCGCAGGATCGCTGCGTGTCACTCCTGCACGGCACCACCACGGACCTCGACACCGACGGGGAAGACCTGCGGCGACGCATCCCCGCCCCGCGCCCGACCATCCGGTTCCGGCTCGACCGGGCGACCCACTTGCGGGGTCGGTCGACGCTCATCGTCGTCCGACTGCTCGTGGCGTGCCCGGTGGCCGGGGCCGTCGCCATGGGCCTCGGGGTCGCCCGGCCCGATTGGGCCGTCATCACCGCCGCCATGATCCTGCATCAGGGCCCGGACCGGGTCCTCGGAACGTACCGGGCCGTGCACCGCTTCGCGGGAACCGTGCTGGGTCTGCTGGTCCTGGCCGCGTTGGCGCCGTTCGACCCGACCGGCGCGGTGCTCGTGCTCGTGCTGGCCGCGGCGATGGCCGGAGTACAGGCCTACCTCGTCCGCAACTACGGACTGGCGATGGTCTTCATCACGATCCTCGCGCTGCTGCTCGGCGGACTCGGGTCGCCCGACGACCTGACCGGCGTGACACGGGACCGCCTGCTCGAGACGGTGATCGGTGTCGCCGTCGCCGTGGTCGTGCTGTGGGCGGTGCTGCCCGGGTCGTACCGCAGGATCCTCGAGGACGCGGACGGCCGGGTCGCGACGACGATCGAACGGATCGAGGCCACACCCGACCACGCCGAGGCGCGCGAACTCTGCCGCGGGCTCGAGTTCGACCTGCATTCCGCGACGACCGCCGCGCTGGTGGCCGCGCACAACGATCCGGAGTGGGCCGCGACCCGGTGGGCGCGCCACCATGCGCTCAACACGTCCGGCTACCGGGTGCTCGCCCTGTCCGGGACGCCGTGAACGACACCGGGGCCGCGTGGCGATCGCCACGCGGCCCCGGATCGGACGGTCGAGACTAGTCGCCCGACGGCACGATCAGCACCGGGCAGTCGGCGGTGTGCAGCATCGCCCGGCTGGTCGAGCCCAGTAACATGCCCCGGAAGCCGCCGCGCCCGCGCGTGCCGACCACGATCAGCTGGGCCTGCTCGGCGTACTCGCTGAGTACCCGCACCGGCCGGTCGCGGGCCACGACCCGTTCGACGGTGACGTCCGGGTACCGCTCCTGCCAGCCCGCCAGCCGCTCGGCCAGCACCACTTCCTCGCCGGTCTGGATGCGACTCCAGTGCGGGTCGTCGGGGGTGGCACCGAGGGACGGCTGCACGCTCACGTCGCTCCACACGTTCACGGCGATCAGGCTCGCACTCCGCGCCGCCGCCTCCTCGAACGCGGCCGCGACCGCGGGCTTGCACGACTCGGAGCCGTCGACACCGACCACGACCGGCCCCTCGGTCGGCGGGAGCCCGTCGAGCGTGCGGCCGCGGACGACGGCGACGGGGCACTCTGCGTGAGCGGACACAGCGGCGGTGACGGAGCCGACGACGAGTCCGGTGATCTCACCGTGCCCGTGCGACCCGAGGACCACCATCCACGCCTGCGTCGACAGGTCGATCAGCGTCGGCGCCGGCCGACCGTCGATCTGCTCGGTGGTGATCTCGATCGAACCGATGTCCTCGGCCGACTGCTTGGCCAGGACGTGGGCGCTGTCGAGCCGCGAACGGGCCGTGTCACGCAGTTCGTCCTGGAAGCTACGGGCGAGATACGGCTCGGAGTAGTAGAACGCCGGGATGTGCACGGCGGTGACGATGTGCAGGCGACGCTGGTGGACCGCGGCGGCGCGTGCCGCCCACACCACCGCGTTCGATGCCGCTTCGGAGCCGTCGACGGCGACGACGATCGCTTCGGTTGCGCTCATGGGTCCAGTTTCTCCTTCACACCTGCGGTCCGGTCGAGACCATTGTCCCGATTTATGTTCGTCACCGCGTGGGTCTCGACGCCCCGCGGGCCGTGACGCTGGGCACGCCGCGGCCTGCGGGGGTCCGGTCAGTCGACGATCGCGCGCAGCTTCTCGATCAGGGCGACCCGTCCCGCGCGGTCGGCGGCCATCGGCGTCACGTTGAGCGTCGTCACGCCGGCGGCGGCGAACGCCGCGACCCGCTCCTTGACGAAGCTCTCGGTGCCGATGAGCGAGACCGCTCGGACGAGTTCGTCGGGCACGGCCGCCGCGGCCTCCTCCTTCTTGCCGGCCAGGTAGAGGTCCTGGATCTTCTCGGCCTCTTCCTCGTAGCCGTAGCGGCACGCCAGGTCGTTGTAGAAGTTCTTGCCCTTGGCACCCATGCCGCCGATGTACAGCGCCAGGTGGGGCTTGATCCACTGCAGCATCGGTTCGACGTCGTCGCCGATCGCCAGCGCCGGGCCCGCGTAGATCTGCAGGTCGCCCAGGGCCGGATCGCGCTTGGCCTTGCCGGCCGCGAGCGCCTCGCCCCACACCGACTCCGCCTTCTCCGGGTGGAAGAAGATCGGCTCCCAGCCCTCGGCGATCTCGGCGGTCATCGCCACGTTCTTGGGACCGAGCGAGGCGATGACGACCGGGATCCGGTCGCGCACCGGATGGTTGATCAGCTTGAGCGGCTTGCCCAGTCCGGTGCCCTGATCGGCGGGCAGCGGGACCTGGTAGTACTTGCCCTGGTAGTTGACCTTCTCGCGGCGCCACACCTGACGGCAGATGTCGATCAGTTCACGGGTGCGGCCGAGCGGGGCGTCGTACTTCACCCCGTGGAAGCCCTCGATCACCTGCGGACCCGACGCCCCGATGCCCATGACGAACCGGCCGCCCGAGACGTAGTCCAGGCCGGCCGCGGTCATGGCGGTCAGGCTCGGGGTGCGGGTGTAGATCTGGAAGATGCCCGACGCCAGCTCGATCTTCGACGTCTTGGCCGCGAGGTAGCCCAACTGGCTGACGGCGTCGAACGAGTACGCCTCCGGCACGAACACGATGTCCAGGCCCGCCCGTTCCAGGTCGGCGACCTCTTCGACGGTCTCCGCGAATCCCCCGCTGTAGTTCAAGCCCATTCCGATGCGCACTGCGGCGACCCCATTCCGTGTTACCTGTGACGGACGTTACGACGAAGTGGACTCTACGACCGCGCGGGCCGGACCACCATCACCGGGCACTGCGCCTTCTGGACCAGTTCGTTGCTGGTCGAGCCGAGCAGCAGGCCACGGAAGCCGCCGCGGCCGCGGCTGCCGACGACCACCAACTGTGCCTTCTGCGACCACGCGAGCAGATGGGTGCGCGGGCCGTCGATGTACAGCTCACGCTGGACCTCGACGTCCGGGTACCGCTCGCACCAGCCGGCCAGACGCTCCGAGAGCACCTCGTGTTCGGCGTCCTCGAACGCCCGGGGGTCGCGGATCGCGCTGCGCCCACCGGCGAGCGTCCCGTGCGGGGTGTCGCTCCAGGCATGGATCGCCACCAACGGGACCCCGCGCTGCGCGGCCTCCTCGAACGCCAGGCCCGTGGCCCGCTCGCTCGTGGGGCTGCCGTCGATGCCCACGACCACGGGCCCCTCCTGCGGCACCTCGCCGTCACGCTGGTGGACCACCACGACCGGGCACACGCCGTGGCTGGCGGCGTTGACCGCAGTCGAGCCGATGCCGCCGGCTGCGCCGCTGCCCGACGCCCCCAGCACCAGTGCCCGCGAGTCCTCGGACAGCGACACCAGCCAGCGGGCGCCGCCCAGCGTCGAGATCTCGGTGGAGATGTCCAGGTCGGCCGAGACCTCCCGGGCCACGGCGGCCGCACGGGAGAGGACCTCCTTGCCCTCGTCCTCCATCCAGTCGTAGATGCCGGCGACGTCGAGGTACGGCGCGCCGTAGGTGTAGGGCGAGAAGTTCAGGGCGTGGATGATCCGCAGCGACAGGTTGCGGTCCGCGCACATCCGCGCAGCCCACCGGACGGCCGCTTCCGCGGACTCCGACCCGTCGACGCCGACGATCACCGCGTTCGCGTCCCGCGCGATCGACGGTTCCTCGGCGCCGTTCTGCTTGCCCTGTGCGGTCATCCCGCTCACCCTCTTCCGTTGCGACGAATCGGTGCGGCATGTCGTGGTCGGTCCTCCTCCGGACCGAACCGATCGAGGTGCCGACTTCGACGTTAGTCACTCCGACCCGTTTCCGCGGGGATGCATGAGTCCCGTGTAGTTCGGGACCAAAGGCCTACCCGGCAGGGCCGGAAGTCGGGACTTCGCGCCCATGGTCGAGATGCGCATCACATTTAATTGGAATCTCAGATTCCAATTTCCTACGGTCGAGCCATGCAGCTGACGCAGTTCACGGATCTGGGCCTGCGGATCGTCATGCGACTGGCGGCCGGGTCGACCGCCGATTCCGCGGCGGCCCCCAGCACCCGGGCGATCGCGGACCAGCTGGCAGTCTCGTACACCCACGCCACGAAAGTGGTTGCGCGACTGAGCGAACTCGGCGTCGTCACCACCCGCCGCGGCCGCGGTGGGGGTCTCGCGATCACCGAACTGGGCCGGTCGGCGTCGCTCGGCTGGCTGACCCGACAGCTGGAGGGCGACGGCGAGGTCGTCACGTGCGAGGGCGACAAACCGTGCCCGCTGCGCCGCGGCTGCCGACTGCGCTCCGCGCTGCGCGACGCCCAGAACGCCTTTTACGGCGCCCTGGACACGCTGACCGTCCGCGACCTGGCGGACGACTCCCCCCAAGACGTGCTGCTGACGCTCACCGCGCCGGCAGTGAACGAACCGTAATCCCCGACCGACAGGAGAATCCGATGCTCTCGGAGGCCTCGAAGGAAACCGTCCGCGCCACGCTGCCCGCCGTCGGCGCCGCGATCGGCGACATCACGCCGCTGTTCTACCGCAAGATGTTCGACGCCCATCCCGAGCTCGAGCGCGATCTGTTCAACCGGGGCAACCAGAGCCAGGGCGAGCAGCAGAAGGCACTGGCCGGGGCCATCGCCGCGTTCGCGACGCTGCAGCTCGACCCCGATCCCGCACGGGTCGAGGCGATCCTGTCGCGCATCGCCCACAAGCACGCGTCGCTCGGCATCACCGCCGACCAGTACTGGATCGTGCACAAGCACCTGTTCGAGGCGATCGTGGAGGTACTCGGCGAGGCCGTCACGCCCGAGGTGGCCTCGGCGTGGGACGAGGTCTACTGGCTGATGGCCAACACGCTCATCGCGATGGAGGCCGGGCTGTACGAGAAGGCCGGGGTCGCAGCGGGTGACGTGTGGCGGTCGGTCCGGGTGACGCGTCGGGCACACCAGTCCGCGGACACCGTCTCCTTCACGCTGGCGGCCACCGACGGCTCCGCGCTGCCGACGTTCGCGCCGGGCCAGTACATTTCGGTCGCCGTCCACCTGCCCGACGGCGCCCGGCAGATCCGCCAGTACAGCCTCGCGTGCGGACCCACCGACGCAGAGTGGCGGATCACCGTCAAGCGGATCGCCGCCCAGCCGCTGCCCGACGGTGCTGTCTCCCCCGCCGGCGAGGTGTCGAACTTCCTGTACGACAACGTCTTCGAGGGCGACGAGCTGACGGTGTCGCTGCCGTTCGGCGACCTGGTGCTGCCGGACGACGACGCGCCGCTGCTGCTCGTCTCGGCCGGGATCGGCTGCACCCCGATGATCGGGATGCTCGAGCACCTGGCCTCGACCGACGACCGGCGCAGCGTGTCCGTGCTGCACGCCGACCGCTCCGCTGCGCAGCACGCGCACCGCGCCGAGCTCACCGAACTGGTCGGGCGGCTGCCGTCCGGGGTGATGCACCGCTGGTACGAGGACATGGGCGCGCGCGAGGCGTTCGCCGGAACCCGGCTGGGCCGTGCGGATCTGACCGACGTCGCGCTCGAACCCGGCACGCGCGCCTTCCTGTGCGGCCCCCTGCCCTTCATGCTCGCGATGAAGGAGTCGCTCATCGCCCGCAACGTTCCGGAGGCGAACATCCACTACGAGGTGTTCGGCCCGGACAGCTGGGCCGGCGCCACCGCGTAGGCCGTGGAGCGGGAGCCGGGCCGTCGGCGACATCACGTCGCCGACGGCCTGTGTTCCCGGGCAACGCCGACTGGAGTGTTCTACGGTGAGGTGTGGCCCGACCTCAGTTGATCTTGACGCCGCTGACACCTGCGGCGATCTTCCTCGTGTTCACCATGGACGAGGGAGGCGAGAACGCCGTCCGTGACGTGCTCGCGGACGTCGACGGCCTGCGCAAGGCCGTCGGATTCCGTGTGCCCGATTCGGGATTGGTGTGTGTCGCCTCGATCGGTTCGTCCGCGTGGGACCGGCTGTTCGACGGTCCCCGCCCCGCCGAACTGCACGAGTTCGTCGAACTCGACGGCGCCCGGCACCGCGCCCCCGCGACGCCCGGTGACCTGCTGTTCCACATCCGCGCGGTGTCGATGGACCTGTGCTTCGAACTCGCGTCGAAGATCGTCGGACGCCTGCGCGGCGCGGCCACCGTCGTCGACGAGACCCACGGCTTCCGGTACTTCGAGCAGCGCGACCTGCTCGGCTTCGTGGACGGCACCGAGAATCCGGAGGACGTCGAGGCGGCCGAGGCGGCGCTCGTGGGCGACGAGGACCCGGAGTTCAGCGGCGGCAGCTACGTGATCGTCCAGAAGTACCTGCACGACATGGAGTCGTGGAACGCGATCTCCACCGAGGAGCAGGAGCGCGTCATCGGGCGCACCAAGCTCGACGACATCGAACTGGACGACGACGTCAAACCGTCCAATTCCCATGTCGCCCTGAACACCATCACCGACGAGAACGGCGACGAACGCCAGATCCTGCGGGTCAACATGCCGTTCGGCAGCCTCGGTGACGACGAGTTCGGCACCTACTTCATCGGGTACGCGGCCACGCCGTCGGTCACCGAGGAGATGCTCCGCAACATGTTCGTCGGCAAGCCCGAGGGCAACACCGACCGCATCCTCGACTTCTCGACGGCCGTCACCGGCGGCCTGTTCTTCTCCCCCACCGTCGAGTTCCTCGACGACCTCCCGCCGGCGCCGGGGATCCGGCAGGCCGACACCGAAGACACGAGCCCGTCTCCCGCCGCTGACGGATCACTCGGAATTGGCAGTCTGAGAAGGAGTTCCACACGATGAACAACCTCTATCGCGGTCTCGCCCCCATCACCGACGCCGCCTGGGCGTCGATCGAGGAGGAGGCGACGCGAACCTTCAAGCGGCACATCGCGGGACGCACCGTCGTCGACGTCTCGGGCCCGCACGGCACCGACTTCTCCGCGGTCGGACTCGGCCGCACCACGGCGATCGACGCCCCGGCCACCGGCGTGCTGGCCCGCCAGCGCCGCGTCGCCCCGCTGGTCGAGCTGCGAGTGCCGTTCACGCTGTCCCGCGAGGAGATCGACAACGTCGAGCGCGGCGCACAGGACGCCGACTGGGACGCCGTCAAGGAGGCCGCGAAGAAGATCGCGTTCGCCGAGGATCGCGCGATCTTCGAGGGCTACGCTGCGGCCGGCATCGACGGCATCCGCGCGAGTTCGTCGAACCCGCCGCTGCGCCTGCCCGAGGACGTCCGCGACGTTCCGGAGGTGATCAGCCAGGCGCTGTCGGAGCTGCGCCTGGCCGGCGTCGACGGCCCGTACTCGGTGCTGCTGAGCGCCGAGGCCTACACCCAGGTGAGCGAGACCTCCGATCACGGGTACCCGATCCGCGAGCACATCCGGCGGCTGATCGACGGCGACATCATCTGGGCGCCGGCGATCGACGGGGCGTTCGTGCTGACCACCCGCGGCGGCGACTTCGACCTGCAGATCGGACAGGACCTGTCGATCGGCTACCTGTCGCACGACTCCGAGACGGTCGAGCTGTACTTCCAGGAGTCGCTGACGTTCCTCACCTACACCGGCGAGGCCTCAGTCGCACTGTCGGCGCGATAGGACCGGCGCGACACCCGCGTCGTTGCTCACACGAATGGAACGAGGGGTTGACAGCCCCCACCGGGCGAAGGTTAGCCTAATCTGCGTTACCGAACGGTGATGTAGGACCCCGTCGCACCGGGGTGTGAGGAGCAGCTTTCGTGATCGACGACCTGATCGAACTCGCGTACACCCAGAACATCGTGCGTGGGACGCTGCCCTGCCCCGACGGCTGCGACGAGTACGTCCTCGCCCGCGCCGACGGCCCGGCGGCGATCCGGCTGTGGGTGCGTCCCGACGGGCGCTTCTCACGGGCGCTCGGCGACGAGGGCGCGCTCAGCCTCGGCCAGGTCATGACCGTGTGCGGACTGTCCTACTCCGCCCGGCGGGCGGCCACCCCAGCGGCCTGAGACTTCTCGACCCGAACGCGAAAGTCCCCGCCCGGTTCACCACCGGGCGGGGACTTTTCTCGTATCGGGGTCAGCTCACATGGTGGCCGAGGCACCGCGCCACGTGACCTCGACGCCGCGCTCCTCGAGCCACGACGACGGGTCGACCTTGACGCCGTTCGCGTTCCAGACCTCGAAGTGCAGGTGCGGTCCGGTCGACTGGCCGCGATTGCCGACGGTGGCGATCTGCTGGCCCGCGACCACCTGCTGGCCGACGGCGACCTGGTAGTCGTTGATGTGTCCGTAGATGGTGGTGGAACCGTCGTCGTGCTTGACGCGCACCCACAGGCCGTAACCGGACGCCGGACCGGCGTCGACCACGACACCGTCGGCGGCGGCGTAGATGGGGGTGCCGATCGGGGCCGCGATGTCGAGGCCGCCGTGATGGCTGCCCCAACGCGGTCCGAAGTCGGAGGTGAGCGTGCCGGACACCGGCTTGACCGCGCGCGGTGCGCTCAGCGAGCCGCTCATCGAGCCGCTCGAGCCGAAGCTGGCCTCGGCCGCGGCGGTGAAGTCGTCGACGACCTGCTCGACCTGCGGCATCCCGGCCGGGATCTCGAAGGACTTGACGGACTCGATGATCTGCTGCGCGGTGGGCGCCGGCGGCAGCACGGGCAGGGCGGGAAGCTCGACACCGGCCGGGAGCAGGCCCTCGGGAATCTGGAACTGCTGGGTCGACGGAGCGGTGTCGGCGGCCGCAGATCCTGCGCCCAGCTGCGCACCCGCGGTGAGGATTGCGCCGGTCGCGGCGGCGACGGTGGCGGCCTTCAGGCCGGCGCCAGGTCCGGAGGTGACGTCGCGGTGACGACCCCGCGGGGCGGTCGGGTCGATCTCGATGAGAACAGCGTCGGAATCCGTCCGGCGGTGGTGTCCCACAGTCAGCTACCTCGTCAATCATTGGTCGGCCACAGCCCGACAGTGCATTCGATCTTGCTGGCCGAGCCAAGGTAACAAATCCATATACGCAATGGCTAGCGTTACCTGATCTTTATTTTTGTGACCTGGGCGGATCGGAGTGGGAGCAGGTCGATCACGTCCGGGGCCGGCGCGCGTGTCGGCTTCTAAGGTCACGGACGTGAGCAGAGTGTCGATGTGGGCACGGGTCGTGTCCGCTCTCGGTGCGGCGTTCGTGTTGTTCGCCGCCGGGCCGGCGCACAGCCCGGCAGCGGCGGCCCCGGGTTCGCCGCCGCAGGAGAACACGGTCGGGGTGGGGTCACCGCAGTCCGGGTTCCCGCCGGCCTTCGCACAGTCGCTCGCAGCACCCGACCTCGCACCGCCGGGCAGCAACGACTGGTCGTGCCGGCCGACGGCCACGCACCCGCGCCCGATCGTGCTGGTGCACGGGACGTGGGAGAACGCGTACGACAACTGGGCCGAGATGTCGCCCGCGCTGCGGCAGGCCGGGTACTGCGTGTTCGCCCTGAACTACGGTGCGGAACCGTCCGGGTGGGGACAGTACGTTCCCGGCGCGTACGCGTCCGGCGACATCGCCGCGTCCGCGCGTGAACTGGCGGTGTACGTCGACGCGGTCCGCGCGACGACCGGTGCGCAGCAGGTCGACCTGGTGGGCCACTCCCAGGGCGGGCTGATGGCCCGCCAGTACCTCCGCTTCGCCGGTGGCGCCGATCCGGCCGATCCGGCGCGCAACAGGGTGCACACGCTCGTCACGCTCGGCGCCACCAACCACGGCACCACCCTCGACGGCATCGCGCTGCTCGGCCGGCAGATCCAGAACCTCGGTGTGGACATCCTCGGGGTGGCCCAACTCCCGGTCGGCGTCGCCGGCATCCAACAGGCCGTCGACTCGCCGTTCGTGCTGGCCCTGAATGCGGGCGGCGACACCGAACCGGGCGTCTCGTACACCGTGATCGCCACCCGGTACGACGAGGTCACCACGCCGTACCCGTCGACGTTCCTCGCGGCCGGTCCCGGCGCGACGGTCCACAACGTCACGCTGCAGGACGGCTGCGAGGCCGACCTCTCCGACCACGCCTCGATGCCGTACTCGCCGCGCGCCGCCTTCTACGTCCGCCAGGCCCTCGACCCCGCGCTCGCCGGGCAGGCGGCACCGTGCGCGTTCAACCCACCCCTCGCGTAACCACGACTCTGCGACCGATTCATCGCAGCGGTCCTTCGGCGGCTACACTCCCAACTGCGGAACAGTGCGAACCGAGTTCGCCCCGCCCCCGCCCTCGTAGCTCAGGGGATAGAGCACGGCTCTCCTAAAGCCGGTGTCGCAGGTTCGAATCCTGCCGAGGGCACTCCATCGGCCGGCAGACCGGGCATCCCATACTGATGCATAGTCTGCAACGCCAGTTCGACTACGGTGCAACCCCTCTCACCTCCGGGCACGACACACCCCGACCGGCCGTAGGCCCACTGAACGGAATCCGGGCGTATCTCAGGACGCCGTGACCGGAACCTGCAACTCGGTCACCCAGTCGTCGGGGTTCTCCGTGTAGACGAGATACCGCTCGCGGGCGGGGCCGTCGGCGCGGTAGCCGTTCTCGTCGATCCACTGCTCGAGGGAACGCCACGCCGGGAGCACGTGCTCCATCGCGCCGCGGTACACGAGCGTTGCGGCCCGGGGGATCTCGGGCAGGTCGAGGACCGCGAAGCCGCGGCCGGAGCGCACCTCCGGGCTGACCGGGATCCCGGCGTGCACGACGACGTCCTCACCGACCGGGGTCCGCTCGTAGTAGGCGACCGCGGGCCCGACGCCCTCGATACCGGCGTCGGCCAATCCGTCCATCAGGGCGCCGAACAGCGGCTTCACGACCGGGCCTATGCGTTCCGGATCGAAACCTCCTGCGGTTCCGGTCAATTCGGCCACCCTGACCCCCGGCACCGATTTGATGACGATCTCGTCGTGGGACATCGCGCGTCCTCTCCCTCGGCCCTCCGATCACGGGCGCGCCTCCAGTCTGCTCGGACCGGCACCGTGGATGTCAAGCAGATCCCACGGACTCCAGGACCACCGGGTCGACCGCCTCGGCCCGTGCCGCCGCCACGAAGGCATCATGCTCGGCGGCGGCCTCGGCCTCGGTGGCGTATGCCCGGACCGCCAACGGCGTGTGGTCCCGGTCGAACACGACGGTCTCGAAGATCATCGGCACATCGGCCACGGGGGTCAGATCCACCCCGATCCACACCGTGGACACGTCACGGATCCAATCGAGATCCGCCATGTCCAGCACCGTGGTGCACCGAACCTTGTCGTAGCCGGGTGTCGCCAGGAGTCGCTCCCCCTCCTCCGGGCGGATCGGGCGACCGCCCCGGTCGTACCACTGCGGGCCGCCCACCGGATCCATCGCCCCACCTCCTTCGCCGCCGATACAGGAGCAATGTCCGCCAATCCTATTCGCGACGCCCGGTGACACCACGCCCCGGACGCGCACCACTACCGAAACCGGCACATCTATGCCGAGTGATATAGATTTATTGGCACGAACCGATGAGACAAGATGCATTAGGAGCGAAAGGAAACCGACGACATCGCCACCGAGGCGAGGTGCACGAAACGAAGCCACGCTCCGGCGAGGCCAGACGAGAGTTGAGAACCATGTCGCGCAATCACGAGTACTTCACCGACCTCTACACCGACACCCTGGGCGCCTTCGTCGCATCGACGCACCTGCCGGCGTACGTGGTTCGCACCGGTGACGGATACGTGATTCGCACCGACTTCGAGCTCGGACGATTCCTCGTCGCGGCGAACACCGGCAGCGGCTTGTCCCCGGTCCGCAGCGAGCTCGAGCGATGGAGCATCGGCGTCTACCAGCGCTCGGCGACCGCTCCCGAGCTGCTCGCCACCGCCACGGGCCGCGATCTCGTGTCCGCCTACACCCGAGCCGTGGAGCAACTCGAACTTGCAGGCGCCTGGTCCCCGGTCGAGGTCGCCCTGGACCGGCCGATTGCGCCCGTGGAGGGCGCCGCTTAGTGCGTCGACTCGTCGCGCACATCCTCGGGCGTCTTGTCGTCGCGCACGCCGCGCCAACTCGGGTGGCGCAGCCGTCCGGCTCCGGTACGGTCCCGGAACCGCACCTCCCCCACGATCTTCGGAGTCACCCACACGGTGTCGCGGTCGACGTCGGGAACCGCGTCGGCAAAGGGACTGGTCTTGCGTTCGAGCGGAGCCAGTGTCGCGGTGAGACGTTCGAGTTCCGACTCGCTGAACCCGGTGCCGACGCGTCCGATGTAGCGCAGTCCGCCGTCACCGGGAATCCCCAGCAGCAGCGAGCCGAGGCGCCCACCGCGTCCTCCGCGCCCGCGACGCCATCCACCGATCACCGCCTCCTGCGTGAGCCAGTTCTTGATCTTGATCCACGCCGATCCGCGCTTGCCCGCCAGATAGATCGAATCGCGGCGCTTCGCCACGACGCCCTCGAGTTCACGGCTCTGCTCGACGACCTCCGGCACCGAGCCGGTCAGCTGCGGTGGGACGACGAGTCCGTCCACCGCGGCGGCGAGCGCCTCGAGGACCCGCCGGCGGTCGTCGTACCGCTTCCGCTGCAGTGAGACCCCGTCGAGATACAGGATGTCGAACGCCCAGAATCTGGGTTCTGCGCCGGCCTGCAGCGCGGTGAAACTCGTCCGCCCGGCGCTGTCGAGGCTGACCACTTCCCCGTCCAACACCACCCGGTGCCCGTCGAGGGCGCGGGCCAGCGACTGCAGAGCCGGATACCTGTCGGTCACGTCGTTGCCGGCGCGACCGCGCAAGGTGACGGCCTCACCGTCGAACTCGACGATCAGACGAATTCCGTCCCACTTCCCCTCGAACGCCCACTCGTCGGGGTCGAGACCGTCGAGGCTGCCCGCGGACGCGAGCATCGGACGCAGCCCCCGCGGGAAGTCGCGGCCGTTGCCGTCCTCCCGCATCAGGTGCATCAGCCACTGGTCGCCCTCGGTGCGAATGAGCGCGAACCGGCCCTGCACCCGCTCCCCGAACAACCGGACGATCACCTCGTCGTCGAGCCACTTGACCGGCTCGTACGTACCGGCGTCCCAGATGCTGACGGTGCCGCCGCCGTACTCCCCCGCGGGGATGGATCCCGAGAAGCCGGCGTACTCGAGGGGATGATCCTCGGTGTGCACGGCCAGGCGGTTCTCCTTCGGTGACGTCGGGAGGCCGCGCGGCACCGCCCACGAAACCATGACGCCGTCGCGTTCGAGCCGGAAGTCGTAGTGCAGGCGCCGGGCGTGATGCTCCTGGATGACGAACGAATTACCCTCACCGCCTTCGGCTTCCGTCTGCGGAATCGGCTCGGGGGTGCGTTCGGGATCCCGCTTGCGGCGGTACGCCGACAGGGCGTCCCACGGCTCGTCGAGGTCGGCCAGCAGGTCGCCGTCCCGCCGGTAGCGTTCGAGGACCTCGTCGAAGCGCAGGTGCCGCAGGTCCGGATCCTCGAGTTCGTCCCAGCGCCGCGGCGCCGCGACGGTGGGATGGGCGCGCCCGCGCATGGAGTACGGCGCGATCGTGGTCTTGGCGGCGTTGTTCTGACTCCAGTCGAGGAAGACCCGGCCGCCGCGCACCGACTTCGACATCGCGGCGGTCACCAGGTCGGGATGCAACTGCTCGAGGCTCGTTGCAACCTTCTTGGCAACGGTCGACGCCCCACCCGGAGCCAGGGTCCGGTCCAGGGGCACGTAGACGTGGATACCCTTGCTGCCGCTCGTGACCGGGTATGCCGTCCATCCCAGCGTCGCGACGAGATCCCGCACCGCGAACGCCACGCGCGCACACTCAGGCAGCCCGGCCCCCTCGCCCGGATCGAGATCGAACACCAGGCGGGTCGCGGGTCCCGGCTCACCGTCGACGAATCGCCATTGCGGGACATGCACTTCCAGCGCCGCCTGCTGACCGATCCACACGAGCGCCGCCGTGGAGTCGACGATCGGGTAACTCACGGTGCGGTCCTTGTGGTGGACGGCGTGCCGGGTGAGCCACTGCGGCGCCGACGCGGCGAGGTTCTTCTCGAAGAACGACGGCTCGTCCACGCCGTTGGGCCAGCGTTTGCGGGTGACCGGGCGGTCGACGACGTGCGGGAGCATCGCGGGCGCGATCGCGGTGTAGTAGTCGATCACCTCGCCCTTGGTGGTCCCGGTGGCCGGATAGAGCACCTTGTCGAGTCTGCTCACGGCCACACGACGGCCGTCGACGGTGCGTGTCGGCACGCGGGCACCTCCCTCGAGTTCCGCTGCTGTACGCACATTGTGCTCCGCAGGAAGAGCGGCGAGGCGGTTTCACGCGCCGGTGGACACCCGAACGTGAAGCCGCCTCGCCGCCGCGCCCCTACTCCGCCAGGAAACGAGCGAGGCTCACCGCCACACAGACGGGCTTGCCCACGCCCTCGCATTCGACCGAGATCTCGAACGCGGCCTGCACGCCGGCGGGAATCTCGTCGACGGACACGACCCGACCGTGTCCGCGCACCCGCCCGCCGGCCGCCACCGGGGCCGGGAACCGCACCCGGTCGAGCCCGTAGTTCACGGCCGCGGACACCTTCTCGACCTGGACGAGGTCCTCGAGGAACCGGGACAACAACGACAGCGTGAGGTACCCGTGGGCGATCGGCCCGCCGAACGGGCCGTCGGCCGCGCGCACCGGATCGACGTGGATCCACTGCCGGTCCTCGGTGCACTCGGCGAACGTGTCGATCCGATCCTGGGTGACGGTGATCCAGTCACTGGTCCCCAGGTCGGTTCCGACCGCGGACCGCAACTCGTCGACCGACGCGAAGACAGTCATCACACGCCTCCCGCCAGGGTGAGGCCGCCGTCGACCACGAGCGTCTGCCCGGTGATCCATGCAGCATCGTCCGACGCGAGGAAGGCCACCGCCGCGGCGACGTCCTCGGGCTCCCCGAGACGCCCGAGCGGGTAGTCGGCGGTCACCCGCTCCTCCCGGCCCTCGAACAGCGGTCCGGCGAACCGCGTCCGCACCACGGCGGGCGCGACCGCGTTGATCCGGAGGGCGGGGCTGTTCTCCTTCGCCAACTGCGCGGTCAGCCCGATCACCGCGGACTTGCTCACCCCGTACACACCGATGTCCGCAGCCGGGCGCAGACCCGCCACCGACGCGATGTTGACCACCGCACCGGGTCCGCTGCCCGCCTGCTCCCGGAACTGGCGGGTCCAGCCGATCACCCCGAGGACGTTGACCCCCAAGGTCTTTCGGGCCGCGTCGAGATCGGCGTCGAGCACCGGGCCGACCACGGGGTTGATGCCGGTGTTGTTGACCAGCACATCCACGCGCCCGAACGCGGCGGCGGCTCGCTCGAAGGTCTCGAGCTGATGCGCCTCGTCGTCGGCGTGCCCGGCCACGGCGATCGCCTTCGACGGACCGCCGAGCCGAGCGACGGCCTGGTCCAGCGCATCCTGCTTGCGCGCAGTGATCACGACGCGGGCGCCCTCGTCGACCAGGCGCTGAGCGACGGCGAGGCCGATCCCCCGACTCGCCCCGGTGACGACCGCGACCCGGTCCGCGAAGCGGGCCGTCATATCGAGATGCCGCCGTCGACGGGCAGGACCGTGCCGGTGATGTATCCGGCGTTGGCGGACGCGAGGAACGCGACGGCCGCGGCCATCTCGCGCGGATCGGCGAACCGACCCATCGGCACCTGCGCGATCAGGTCGGCCTTCTTGTCCTCGGGGATCGACGCGATCATGCGGGTCTCGGCGTTGGGCGAGATCGCGTTGACCGTGACGCCGAAGCGCGCCAGTTCCTTCGCGGCGGTCTTGGTGAAACCGATGATGCCGGCCTTGGCCATCGAGTAGTTCGCCTGGCCGGGGTTGCCGCGCAGACCGGTGTAGGAGGTGACGTTCACGACGCGGCCGTACCCGCGCTCACGGAAGTGCGGCACGCACGCACGGGTGAAACGGAAGGTTCCACCGGCGTGGACGGCCATGACCTGCTCGTAGTCGTCGTCGGTGAGCTTCCACAGCACCCGGTCCCGGAGGATGCCGGCGTTGTTGACCAGGACGTCGATGCGGCCGGTCTCGGCGATCGCCTGATCGACGACGGCCTGCACAGAGGCGCTGTCACTCACATCGGCCACCGCGGAACGGCATCCGACGTCGGCGACCGCCTCCACCAAGGCGTCGGCGTCGAAGTCCACCAGGTACACCGTCGCGCCGGCCTCGTGGAAGAACCGACCCAACTCGAGGCCGATCCCCCGGCCGCCGCCGGTCACGATGACGGTCTGCCCGGCGAAGTCGAACGACACGTTCGACGCGTTCTGCGTCTGGGTAGCAGCGGTTTCGGTCATCAGCTGAGCCTTTCGAAGATGATTGCCATGCCCTGTCCACCACCGATGCACATGGTTTCCAGGCCGAACTGGAGATCACGCTCCTGGAGGGAGTGCAGCAGAGTGGTGGTGATGCGGGCGCCGGTCGCACCGAACGGATGCCCCAGGGCGATGCCGCCGCCGTTGACGTTGAGCTTGTCGATGTCGATACCGAGGTCGCGGTACGACGGGATCACCTGCGCCGCAAACGCTTCGTTGATCTCGGCCAGATCGATGTCGGAGATCGACAGGCCCGCCTTCGCGAGGGCTCGACGCGACGCCTCGACCGGACCGAGGCCCATGATCTCGGGCGACAGGCCACTCACGGCGGTGGACACCACCCGGGCGAGCGGGGTCAGCCCGAGTTCGGCGGCCTTGCGGTCGCTCATCACGACGAGCGCCGCGGCACCGTCGTTGAGCGGGCAGGCGTTGCCGGCGGTGACGGTGCCGTTGTCGCGGAACACCGTCCGGAGTCCGGACAGCTTCTCGACCGTCGTCCCGGCGCGCGGGCCGTCGTCGGTGCGCACGACCGTGCCGTCGGCGAGCGTGACCGGAGTGATCTCACGGTCGAAGAAGCCGTCGGCGATGGCCTTCTCCGCCAACTGCTGTGAGCGAGCGGCGAATTCGTCCTGCTCCTGGCGGCTGATGCCACGGAAGGTGGCGACGTTCTCGGCCGTCTGCCCCATCGTGATGTAGACGTCCGGCAAGGCGCCAGCGCCACGGGGATCGGTCCAGGTCTCGTTCGTCTGGGCCAGGCGCGCCGTCCGCTCCTGGGCCTGCGCGAAGATCGGGTTCTGGAGGTCCACGTCACCTGCGCCGACCCCGTTCTGCTGGGGGTACCGCGAAACGCACTCGACACCGGCCGAGACGAACACGTCGCCGTCGCCGGCCTTGATGGCGTTGAACGCCATGCGCGTGGTCTGCACGCTCGACGCGCAGGCCCGGTTCACCGTGACCGCCGGGACGGCGTCCATCCCCAACTGCACCGCGACCCGCCGCGCGATGTTCTCGCTCTGCTCGCCCGTGTGCTCCCACGCACCGAGGTAGAGGTCGTCGACCGTGTTCGGATCGAGCGCGGGAACCTTGTCCAGGGCGGCCCGAACCATCTGTGCGGCAAGATCGTCCGGACGAACGCCCGCCAACGATCCCTTTCCGGCCCGCCCGATGGGCGAGCGCGCGGTTGCAACGATGACCGCTTCGGTCATGATGTGCGTTCCTTTCCACCGGCTGACGCCGGGTCGGGTCACAGCGCGAGGTCGCGCCCGATGATTTCCTTCATGATTTCGTTGGAACCGGCCCAGATCTTCGTGACGCGGGCATCCATCCAGGCGCGGGCGACGCGGTATTCACGCATGTACCCGTACCCGCCGTGCAGCTGCACGCAGTGGTCGAGCACCTCGTTCTGCACCTGCGCCGACCACCACTTCGCCTTGGCCGCGTCCACCGCGCTCAGGCCGGAGTTCGAGTGCTCGGCGACGGCCGCGTCGATGTAGGCCTCCGCCACCTCGATCTTCGTGACCAGCTCGGCGAGCAGGAACTTGTTGTGCTGGAACGACCCGATCGAGCTGCCGAACGCCTTCCGCTCCTTGACGTACTCGATCGTCTCGAGCAGGATCTGCTTGGCGTGCGCGATGTTCGCGACCGCCGCGCCGATCCGCTCCTGCGGGAGACGCTCCATCATCGCCACGAATCCCATGCCGGGCTCGCCGAGCAGCGCGTCGGCGGGCAGTCGCACGTCGTCGAAGAACAGCTCGGCGGTGTCGGCCTCCGGCTGTCCGACCTTGTCGAGCTTGCGTCCACGCTCGAAGCCGGGGAGCGAGGCATCGACGAGGAAGAGGCTGATGCCCTTCGAGCGCTTCGTCGGGTCGGTGCGGGCGGCGACGACGACGACGTCGGCGGTGTACCCGTTCGTGATGAAGGTCTTGGCGCCGTTGAGGATCCAGTCGGAGCCGTCCCGCACGGCGGAGGACTTGAGGTTCGCCAGGTCCGAACCGCCGGACGGTTCGGTCATGCCGATGGCGGCGACAGCCTCGCCCGCGGCCATCCGGGGCAGCCACTGCTGCTTCTGGTTCTCGGAGGCGAGGTCGACGACGTACGGCGTCACGATGTCGAAGTGGATGCCGAACGCGGAGCCCAGTGCCGCGTTGACGGCGGACAGCTCCTCGGTGGCGACGGCGTTGAACCGGTAGTCCCCCGCCTCGCCGCCGCCGTACACCTCGGGGATCTCGAGTCCGAGAATCCCCTGCTTGCCGGCCTCGTGCCACACCTCTCGCGGGATCAACCGGTTCTCGGCGTAGGACTCGACGTTCGGAACCACGTCGCGGGCCAGGAAATCGCGGACGGACGCACGGAACTGCTCGTGATCCTCGGTGAAAATTGCTCTCTTCACTTCAACACCCTTTCCGACTCAACCTCGTTCGGCTAAGCGTTCGCTTAGTGTGCGGGTACGGTGTGAGAATGTCAACGCGAGCCCGTCGACAGCGGGTCGACGGATGCCGCGGAGGGTCGGAACACATGTCATCGCGAACAGGGGCCCGAGCAGGGGCGACGGAAACGGAACGCCCGACCGGCGAAGCCGAGCAGCGCCTGCTCGACGCGGCGCGCGACGCATTCGCCGCGAAGGGGTACCACGGCACGAGCACCCGCGAGATCGCCGCGGGGGCCGGCATGAGCCCGGCCGCGATGTACATCCACTTCCGGTCCAAGCAGGACGTGCTGGCGCGGCTGAGCCTCACCGGACACGTCGCGGCGCTCAGCGCGATCCGCTCCGGTGCC
Source organism: Prescottella agglutinans (assembly GCF_004011865.1). Classification (GTDB taxonomy): domain Bacteria; phylum Actinomycetota; class Actinomycetes; order Mycobacteriales; family Mycobacteriaceae; genus Prescottella; species Prescottella agglutinans. Next base: position 517,680 of record NZ_RKLP01000002.1, read on the forward strand.
GAGGTCTCGGGATCACCCACGAAACGCCTGCGTGCGACCGTTTACGCCTTCGCGCACTGGCACGCCGAGAATCACACGGCGGGGCGGGTGGTGCAGTACGAACTGGCCGCACTGGACGAGGAGAACCACGCCCAGGTCGTGCAACTGCGCCGCGACATCGTCGCCACGATGCGCGACATCGTCTCCGAGGGCACGCGCGACGGCGAGTTCGCGGTCGCCGACATCGACGCCACGACGCTGGCCGTGCTGTCGCTGTGCATCGACACGGTGCGGTGGTATCCGTCCCGGGAACTGCACACCCCCGAGGCCGTCGGCACGGCCTTCGCCGCGCTGGCCGAGCGGATGGTCAAGGCGAACGATTGAACGAAGTGCGTGCCTTACGTCCTGAGCGATCGCTCAGGACGTAAGCGATCGCTCAGGCGAGCGTGACCGAGTACGCCCCGTCCGCGTGGGCCGTCAGACGCCAACCGCCGTCGATGCGGGTCCACTCCACGTCGGTGAGGTTCGTGGTCTCCGGGCGCGGCTGCTCGGCACCCGGGTACCACGCCTCCACCCGCCCGGTCCCGGTGCCAGCGAAGCCCTGCGCCGTCACCTCGGTGAGGCCCGGCACCGCCCGCGGGTAGGCGCGGGCGAGTTCCTCCGCGAATCCGGCGACGAGTCCCTGCTCTTCACCCGACGGACAGTCCATGCGATTGAGGTTGCCCTGCGGCTTGCCGGTGTTGCCGTCCTTCACCGCGTGCGGGTCACCGCACGCCTGGGTCCACGACCACCACGCGCCCCCGATCCGATGGGTGTTCATCGCATCGACGAACCGGCCGACGTCGCCGGCCTGGTCTTCCGGCTCACCGAACCAGCCCCACTCGCCGGTCCACAGCGGTGCGCCGTACCAGTCCGCCGCCTGCGAGGCGATCCGGAAGCCGTCTTCGATCGAGGGGAATTCGTTGCTGACGTTGATCGACTGGCTGTAGAGGTGCGGCGAGAACACGACGAGCGGATCGGCGAGATAGTGCCGCGGCGGCAACGCATCGAATCCGAAAGCCGACCAGAGCGCGCTGGGCTCGAAGATCACCAGGTGCTGGAAACCGCCCGTCTCGGCCTGCCGGATGGCCGCGATCGCACGCTGGTAAAAGCGCCCGATCTGGTCTGCCGCGGTGAACGGGTCGCGCAGACCGGGGTTCGGTTCGTTGAGCAGGTCGTAGCCCACCACCGCGGGCTCGTCCTTGAACTCTGCGGCCAGTCGCGCCCAGGTCTGCACCAGGTGGCCCTGCACGCCCTGTTCGTCGTCGTAGAACGCCTGGAACGCCCGGGCGACCGCCGGCGACGCCTCCCGCTGACCGCCGATGTTGCACGTCGTCCACCCGCCGGTGAGCGTCGCCCACTCGGGAGCCCCGTCCCACCCGATGCCGCGCTGCAGGAGCGGCGGGCAGTCCTGCCCCTCCGGCGTTCCCACGTACGGGCCCCACGCGTCCTGGTGCATGTCGAGGACGGTGTAGATGCCGTTGTCCTTCGCGTCCTGAACGGCCTGGCGGACCCGGCCGACGTACGCGGCGTCGAAGGCACCCGGGGTCGGCTCGAGCGCCGACCACGCGACGTTCAGCCGCACGACGTTGAAGCCGAGCGCCGCCATGCCTTCGAAGTCCGTCCGGTCCAGCGGCGCGACCGTCGGCAGCCCGGTCCCGTTGGACGCGTAGTCGTTGAGCCCGTTGGCGTTGGCGCCGCGCAGCAGCACCGTCCGCCCCTCGACGTCCTTGATCGTGCCGTCGACCACCGTCAGCTGCGGCAGCGTCCAACCTTCCTCGACCGGGGCCGCCTCCGCCGCAGGAACGGCGGTCTGCAAGGTCAGTACCGTCAGGGCAGTCAACAGCAGCGCGCGCAAGGGGGGCCTTCCTGTACAAGCGTCCAACTTTCGCGCGAGCCTAGCCTGAATCGGTCCACTTCGTGGGCGATTCGCGTCTTTCCATCGCAGCCGAACGGTCTCGGCGCGATGCCTCGTCGCGCCGCGTCCCCCGCACACGTCACCGCCACGGCGCCGGGGCTTGACCGGGACCACCCCCGCTTGGTGCGATTGATCAAAGGTGCGCACCGGCGCAGGAGGACCCATGGACGGAACTCGGCCCAGTTCGATCGGCACGCGATGACCGCCGCCGAGGCGTGGCACACCCGCGACATCGACGTCGTGGTGGCCGAATTCGGCACCGACACGCAGACCGGGCTGACAAGTGACGAGGCGGCGGTTCGGCAGGACCGCTACGGCCCCAACGTGATCGTCTCCGCGCCGAGCCCCTCCGTCTGGGCGGTCGCGCTGCGACAGTTGCGGGATCCGATGAACCTCATGCTCGTGGCCGTCGTCGTCGTCAGCCTCGTCATCTCCGAGGTGCCGACGGCGATCGTGGTCGCGGTTCTGGTCGTGCTGAACGTCGTGCTGGGCACACGACAGGAGGTGAAGGCCCGCGCCAGCGTCGACGCCCTCGCGAAGATGCAGACCCCACAGGCCCGGGTGGTGCGGGACGGCGCGGTCGTCGCACTCGACGCGACCGGCCTCGTCCCCGGAGACATCGTCGCGCTCGAGGCCGGCGACATCGTGCCGGCGGACGGCCGGCTGGTTGCGTCGACGACCCTGGAGACGCAGGAGGCCGCGCTGACCGGCGAGAGCACCCCGGTCGCGAAGGACACCCGGACGTTGGACGATGCCGATGCACCGCTCGGCGACCGCAGCAACATGGCCTTCCAGAACACCTCGGTCACGCGCGGCACCGCCACCATCGTGGTCACCGAGACCGGCATGCACACCGAGATGGGTCGCATCGCGTCGATGCTGTCGGCCGTCGCGCCGAGCAAGTCCCCCCTGCAGCGCGAATTGGACTCGCTCACCAAGGTGCTCGGCATCATCGCGTGGACAGCGGTGGCGATCATCGTCGCGATCGGCGTGGTTCGCGGACAGGACGTCACGACGGTCCTGCTGCTGGGCATCTCGATGGGCGTATCCGCGATCCCGACCGGTCTTCCGACGTTCGTGCAGGCGATGCTCGCCTACGGGGCGCGGCAGCTGGCCGATGCCAAGGCCGTCGTCAAGAACCTCACCGACGTCGAGACGCTCGGCGCGACCAGTGCGATCAACTCCGACAAGACCGGCACGCTGACGATGAACCAGATGACGGTGCGGTCGCTGTACTTCCGCGGCCGGTGGTTCACGGTCGACGGCGTCGGGTACGACAAGTCGGGGGCAATCACCCACGTTGCGGGCGAACCGGTCCCGGACTTCACCCTGCTCGCGTACGGGCTCTGCCTCGACAGCGACGCCGTCGTCTCCGACAGCGGGGAGGTCGTCGGCGATCCGACCGAGGCCGCGCTGGTGGTGCTGGCGGCGAAGATGGGCGCCGACGCACCGCTCACCAGGCGGACGTATCCCCGCGTGGCCGAGGTGCCGTTCGACTCCGCGTACAAGTTCATGGCGACGTTCCATCACCTCCCGGTCGACGGAACCACGTCTTTCCTGGAAGTCGTCAAGGGCGGACCCGACGTCGTCCTCGACCGGTGCACGAGGGCCTTCCGCCCGGACGGAAGTCGGATACCGATCGACGACGTACGAGAAGATCTGCTGGCCGCGAATCGCACCATGTCCGAAAAGGGGCTGCGCGTACTGGCCTTCGCCGCACGACAACTCGACGGCGAGGACGAGGACGCCGTGCGACACGACCCCATGTCGTTCGTCACCGACCTCACGTTCGTCGGGATGGTCGGCATCATCGACCCGCTCCGACCGGAGGCCGTGAAAGCGGTCCGCACCGCACACGGGGCCGGCATCGAGGTCCGCATGATCACCGGTGACCACGCCATCACGGCGGCCGCGATCGGGGCCGAACTCGGACTGGGGCCGGGCGCGATCGGCGGTGCCGAACTCCAGGCGATGACCGACGAGGAACTGACCGCCGCCCTTCCGCGCCTCCACGTGTTCGGCCGCGTCACGCCGCAGGACAAACTCCGCCTGGCCGACGTCATGCAACGCAGTGGCGCGATCGTGGCGATGACCGGGGACGCCGTGAACGACGCCGCCGCGCTGAAGAAGGCCGACATCGGTGTCGCGATGGGGTCCGGCAGCGAAGTCACCAAGCAGGCCGGCCGGATGATCCTCACCGACGACAACTTCGGAACCCTGATCACTGCAATCCGTCTGGGCCGCAGCATCTACGACAAGATCGTGTCGTACATCCGATACCAGATGGCCAAGCTGTTCTCACTGGTGCTGCTGTTCCTCGTCGCGAGCGTCTTCGACATCAACGACGGTGTGGCCCTCACACCACTGATGGTGCTGTTCCAGCACTTCTTCATCACGCTGTTTCCGGTGGCCGTGATCATGGCCGACCCGTCGCCACCGCATCTGATGGACAAGCCCCCGCGTGACCCTGCGGTGCCGATCACCAACCGCCGGTCCATCGGCCAGTGGTTCGCGTACGGGGTGCTCCAGTTCGCGGTCGCCCTGGCCGCGATGCTCACCGCGCCGGGCGAGATGAGCACCACCGAAGCGAACGTGCCGATGACGATGACGTTCGTGGTGCTGTCGTTCGGTTCGATCCTCGGCGGACTGGTGATGCGGCGCGATCCGGAATCCGGTCTCGCACCGCCGATTCTGGGTGCGGTCAGGATCCTGTCGATCGCCGCCGTCATCACGGTGTTCGCCGTCGAGATCGGGTTCCTCCAGGATCTGCTCCTGACGACGTCCCTGACCGGACGACAGTGGCTCGCGTGCATCGGATGGTCACTGATCGTTCCGGTCGTCATCGAGGCCGAGAAGGCACTTCGACGCCGGCGGTGGACGGGGACCCCGATACCCCGTCCCACCGCCGACGTCGTCGCACCCGAGCGCGCCCGGTTGTGATTGCGTATCAGGCGAGTTCGCGCTTGAGGATCTTCCCGGTCGCGGTCATCGGCAATTGCTCGACGATCCGGACCTCACGCGGGTACTTGTAGCTCGCCATCCGCTCCTTCGACCAGGAAATCAGATCGTCGCCGGAGACCTCGACACCCGGCTGCGGGATGACGTAGGCGCGGACCTCCTCGCCGTGGCTCTCGTGTGGAACACCGATGACCGCGGCCAGCGAGACCGCCTCGTGCGTCATCAGGACCTCCTCGATCTCGCGCGGATAGACGTTGAACCCGCCGCGCACGATCATGTCCTTCGCCCGGTCGACGATGTAGTAGAAGCCGTCCTCGTCCCGACGCGCGAGATCGCCGGTGCGGAACCACCCGTTCCGCACGACCTCTGCCGTCGCCTCGGGACGGCCGTAGTAGCCCTTCATCACGTTGTGGCCGCGGATGGCGATCTCGCCCACCGCATCTGCCCCCTCCACGGTGTTCCAGTCCTTGTCGACCAGGCGGACCTCCACGCCCCACAGCGGGACCCCGATCGACCCGGGGCGCGGGGCCTGCTCGGGATCACTGAACAGGGCGGTCGGCGACGTCTCCGACAGCCCGTAACCCTCGAGGATCTGGACCCCGAACCGCTTGGCGAAGCGCTCGAGAATCTCCACGGGCAGCGCCGCGCCCCCGGAGATGGCCTTGCGGAGATTCGCGGCGATCCGGTCGACGTCGACGGAGTCGTCGACCGCCCCCAGCAGGCCCCAGTACATCGTCGGCACGCCGGCGAACATGGTGATCGACTCGCGCTCCATGATGTCCAGCGCCGCGCGGGCCTCGAAGCGCGGGAGCAGCACGAGCGTCGCGCCCATCGAGAACCCGGCGTTCATGTTCATCGTCTGCCCGAACGAGTGGAACAGCGGGAGCGTGAGCAGGTGAGTGTCCGGGCGGCTCGGCGTGCTGTCGAACAGTCGGTTGGCGGCGAGCGCGTTCATCACCATGTTCGACTGGCTCAACTCGGCGCCCTTCGGCTGGCCGGTGGTGCCGCTCGTGTACAGGATGACAGCGGTGTCCGTCGCCTCGCAGACCACGGATTCGAAGGTCGACGACTGGTCGGGCAGCACCGCCGACAGTCCGGTGATGCCGTCCCCGTCGCGCGCCCCGTCCGCGCCGATCACGAACATCGACTGACACGAAGGCACCTCGCGGAAGCCCTCCCGCCCGTACTCCCCGATCGGCAGATCCGGACCACCCTCGAAGCAGAAGTACGCCTTGGCCCCGCAGTCCTGCAGGTGGTATGCGATCTCCCGCCCCTTCAACAGGACGTTGAGCGGTACGACCACGGCGCCAGCCTTGAGGATCCCGTAGTAGACGATCGGGAACCACGGCAGGTTGGGGCAGGAGATCGCTACCCGGTCACCGGGCTCGACCCCGGACGCGACGAGGAGATTGGCGATCTGGTTCGCGAGACCGTCGGTCTCCGCATAGGTGAACCGGTCGTCCCCCAGCACCAGCGCGTCGCGGCTCGGGTACTTTCGGGCCGAGTCTTCCAGGAACATGGACAGATTGAGCATCGGGGCGTTCTCTCTCGGGCAGCGATCGTGAAGGTCAGTGGCTCGGCGCGGCCGCGGCGCCGATCGTGGCGAGCAGTTCGTCGAGGAGTTCGGTGGCGCGGGGCCACTCGCCGTAGCCGGAGGCCGGGTTGAGGTGACCGACCTCGCCGAGGTCGACGAGACGGCTGCCCCACGCGTGCGCCATGTCGACGACGGCGGCGAAATCGGCCAGCGGGTCGTTGGTGCTGGCGGCGACGATGCTCGGGAACGCCAACGGGCCTCGCGGAACAGGGTTCCAGCCGTTCGCGTCGAGGTCCGGCAGGGTCGGATAGCCGGCGGGCAGCGGCGTGGAGAAGTCCGGCGGGGTGGCCAGGATCGCGCCTGCGACCGGGCGGTCGTGACGAGCGGCCCAGTGCACGGTGATCATCACCCCGGCACTGTGCGCGACGAGGACGACGGGACCGTCGATGTCCGCGAGGACGGCGTCCAGTGCCGCCACGCGGGCGTCGAGGCTGAGCTTGTCGTGCTCGAGCGGCGGGACGATACGGACCTTGTCCAGACCGGCGGCCAACAGGGTCTGCCAGTGGTCCTCGACGTGGTCACGCAGTCCGGGGACGATCACGACGGTCGGGGAAACCGAGCTGCTCAAGGCATTTCCTCCAAAGGATCTCGATGCGGACGGACGGAGCGGGGACACCTGTGGGTGTCCCCGCTCCACCGAAAGGTGCTGTCGCAGACGGGAGACAGCGGGTCAGGCGTGCTGGGTGAAGCCGACCTGGCCGGGACGACGGTTCGGGGCGTACCCGAGCTTGGCCAACGTCTCGTCGGCGTCGGCGTACGTGGTACCGATCTTGTAGATGTCCCGGGCCTCCTTGCCGGTGGCCACCTCACGGCCGAGCTCCTTGGCGACACGCACCAGCTGACGGACCTGCTCGGCAGAGGTGATCTTGACCTCGCCACTCGGCGCCCACAGGTTGTCCTCGTTGCCGCAACGCGTGTGCAGACCCATCGCCATCGCCATCGTGTTCACCGGCAGCACCGACCGCATCAGCGTCTCGAGGGTCAGGCACGCACCGTCCGGAACCCGCTGGACGAAGTTCATGATGTTGTACGGGTTCGGGCCGTCGAAACCGCCACCGATACCGACCCACGTCAGGTTCAACGGACCGGTGTACACCCCGCGGCGGATCAACCGCTCCACCGTCTCGAGCTGCGGAATGCTCGACAGCTGGAAATGCGGCTGGATACCCGCGGCCTGCAGACGACGCAGGTGCTCCTCGACCCACTCCGGGCCGGCGGGCACCGTCATCTCACGGTAGGTCGCGGCGAGCTCCGCGTTCTCCAGCGAGGTGCCCTTGATGTCGCCCGGCGTCATCAGCTCCATGATGTTCATCTGGCTGGTGTTGATCGCGATCGTCACCTGGTCCGGCTTCGGATCCAGCTCGGCCAGCATGTGACGGACGTTGTCCGGCAACCACTTCGCGTCCGCGCCGTCACCCTCGGGTGCGAACGAGATCGACCCGCCGACCTGAAGGATCATGTCCGGCACGGCCTCACGCAGCCGGCCCAGGAGCTCGTTGAACTTCGACAGCCGCTTGGAGCCCTTGCCGTCCTCCTCGCGAACATGGATGTGCAGCACCGTCGCACCTGCCTCGTAGCAGTCGACGGCCTGCTGGACGTGCTCGTCCATCGTCAGCGGCAGATCCTCCGGGAAGTCCTCCACCGCCCACTCCGGACCGTACGGCGCGACCGTGATGACCAACTTGTCCTGGTTCTCGGGGAAGAACGCATCGTCCTGGAAATGCATTGTGTGGCTCCGTTTCTGGATAGAGATGAGGCTGAGGAGAAACTCAGAAGGGGCGGTCGCCGATGATCCCGGCGCGCTCCATCTTTCGGACGGCAGGCCAGTAGTCCTGGACCGCGTAGTGCTGGGTCGACCGGTTGTCCCAGATCGCGACGCTGTTCTTCGTCCACTGCCAGCGCACCTGGTACTCCGGGATCGTGGCCTGGCTCTGCAGGTATCGCAGCAGTTCACCAGCGCCCGGGGCGTAGTCGATGCCGCACCGGACGTTCTCCTCGGTGTGGTAGTTCGTGAGGTGCGTGGTGAAACTGTTGACGAACAGGATCTTCTCGCCGGTCTCGGGATGCGTGCGGACCACCGGGTGCTCCGCGTCCGGGAAGCGTTCCTTGAGTTCGAGGCGCTTCTCCATCGGCAGGCGCGCACCGAAAGACGCCTCGATGCTGTGCCGGGCGCGCAGGCCCTCGATCCGCTCCTTCACCCGCTCGGGCAGGCGCTCGTAGGCCAGTGCCATGTTCACCCAGATCGTGTCGCCGCCGACGGCGGGACCCTCGATGCACCGCAGCACGCACCCCATCGGGGGGTTCACCCGCCACGTCGCGTCGCAGTGGTAGGCGTTCTCGAACGCCTCACGCGGGCTGTCGAGGTCCTTGTAGATCCGGACGAGACCGGGATGCTCGGGGTCGCTGCCGACCACCGGATGATCCTCGAGCGAGCCGAAACGCTCGGCCAACGCGACGTGCTCGGTCCGACTCATGTCCTGGTCGCGGAAGAACAGCACCTTGTGCTTCAGCAGCAGTGACTTCAACTCGGCGAAGAGGTCGTCGTCGCGAGACACGTCGGCGAGGTCGACGCCGTGGAGTTCGGCACCGATGCTGCAGGTCAGCGGACGGGCATCCATCGGCGTCACAGTCGTGACGGTCGCCCTACGGCCGGGTGCAAGTTCGACAGTGGTCATGACACTCTCCTGTACAAGCTGGAAGTGGTGCGTCGCGGCGCCGACACGTGCTGCGTCGGCACACCGAACGACGTTGCGCAGATGGACGATTCAGGATCAGAACGAGAACACCGACGAGCCGATGCTGATGCCCGACTCCAGATCGCGGTGAGCCTTCTCGGCTTCCTCCAACGCGTAGTGCTGGTTGATCTCGATCTTGATGCGGCCGGCCGCGACGTGGCCGAACAGCTCGCCGGCGAGCTCGGCCCGTTCGGCCGGGTCGGCGATGTAGTCGGCGAGCGCCGGGCGGGTCACGAACAGCGAGCCCTTCACCGCGAGTTCCATGGCGTTGATCGGCGGGATCGGACCGGACGCCGTCCCGAACGCCACGAGCAGGCCGCGGCGCGCCAACGAGTCGATCGACGACTGGTAGGTCGACTCCCCGATGCTGTCGTACACGACCGGCACACCCGCGCCGTCGGTGAGCTCGCGGACCCGCTCCGCGACGTTCTCACGCTTGTAGACGATGACCTCGCCGCACCCGTGCGCCCGGGCGACCTCGGCCTTCTCGTCGCTCGACACCGTTCCGATGACGTTGACCCCCAGCAGCTTCGCCCACTGGCAGAAGATCAGGCCGACACCGCCGGCGGCGGCGTGCAGCAGCACGGTGTCCCCCGCCTTCAGCGAGGGGTAGATCCGACGCAGCAGGTAGGACGTGGTGAGTCCGCGCATCGTCATCGCGGCCGCGGTCTCGAACGCGATGCCGTCCGGCAGCGCGATCAGGTGCTCGGCAGGCATGACACGCTCGGTGCTGTAGGCACCGAGGGGGCTGCCGGTGTAGGTGACCCGGTCACCCTCGGCGAAGCCCTCCACCCCGGCGCCGACCGCCTCGATGACACCCGCGGCCTCGACACCCATGCCCGCAGGCAGCGGGGCCGGGTACATGCCGGTACGGAAGTACGTGTCCGCGAAGTTCAGACCGACGGCCTCGTGCCGGATCCGCACCTCGCCCGGACCGGGCTCACCGACCTCCACGGACTCCCACTTCAGGACCTCCGGGCCACCGGTCTCGTAGAAGCGAATCGCCTTTGCCATAACTCTCTCCTTGATCATGAATCGGCACCGGGCAGGCCGACCCACATGTTCGGTCGCCGGAAAATCCTGGGCAGCAACCTGTTTCGTATCCGAACCCAGCCGAGACGACGCTTGCGCACTCGCCTCGACCGAGAACGGCACGTGAATCGCCGGAACAATTCCCGTGTGACTCAGCTGACACGACAGTATCGATATGTGGCGGCGCACACATACCCTCACGGGACATATTTCTTTCCATTTCGGGACACCGATGTGATCCAGGAGATATGCCGGGAGACACACCCCCGCTCGCATGTGTCAGGGCGCACACTTACCCTTGCGGGACAGCACGACCATCCCGAGGAGGGTGATACGGGTGGCCAAGCCCCTCGCGCGATACGCCTCGCTGACCGGATACATCGAGGTCAGTCGCATATTGGACATCGATCCGGTACAGCTGCTGAGGACCGTCGGGCTCGACCCGTCGAGCCTCGACCTCCAGGATCGATGGATCCCCGCCGCGTCCGTGGCGCGCCTGCTCGAACTGTCGTCGGCGTCCTCCGGCCGTCCCGACTTCGCACTCAAGCTCGCCGAGTACCGGCGACTGTCCACCCTCGGCCCGCTCAGCGTCAGCATCCGCGAGGAACCCGACGCCCGGAGCGCACTCCGGATGCTGATCCGCTACCAGCACATGTACAACGAGTCGCTCCACATGCGCATCTCGGAGCAAGGCGGGCTGTCGGCCATCCAGGTCAGCATCGAACCCGGCGAACCGATGCCCGTCCGGCAGTCGACCGAACTCGCCGTGACGGTGGTTCACCAACTGCTCCGCAACCTGCTCGGAGACCGTTGGCACCCGGTGTCCGTCTGCTTCGAGCACGGCCGGCCCGCCGACGACTCCACCCATCGCCGGATGTTCGGCGCACCGCTGACCTTCGACAACGACTTCAGCGGGATCGTCACCTACACAGGCGACCTGAACGAACCGAATCGCCTGTCGGACCCCGGGCTGCGCTCGTACGCCAAGCAGTTCCTGGACACACTGTCGAAACCCGAGGAGCCCTCGGTCGAGGGGCGGGTCCGCGAGCTCGTCGAGCTGCTGCTCCCGACCGGTCGGTGTTCGATCGACCAGGTGGCCCGCAGCCTCGGCGTCGACCGGCGCACGGTCCATCGCCACCTCGCGAAGTCCGGCCAGACCTTCACCTCCGTTCTCGACACCACCCGTGCCGAGCTGGCGAATCGGATGGTCAGCGGGAGCCGCTACTCGTTCACGGAGATCTCCGAGATGCTCGCGTTCTCGACCCCGAGCAGCTTCTCGCGCTGGTTCCACCAGCAGTTCGGCGCGAGCCCGCGGGCGTGGCGCAAGCAGGCAGCGTCGGGTGGTTCCACCGGAACCGACGCCTAGGGGACAGAGGTGTCCCGAGATGCACAGAATGACGTCCCAGAGGGGTAATTATTGTGAACGGAGTCCATATAACGTGATGTGCGCCACCTTCCCTTGCGCGCTGTCGCACGCACCACATCCGTATCTCGACTTCCGGTGAAATGAGCGCTGCCATGACCCCGAGCCCCCAGCCGACCCCCACCCCGACGATCGACCGCGTGCGGCGCGGCGGAGAAGGGAATCCCCTGTGGGACACCCTCTCCCAGTGGGGCGAACAGTTCATGGCGATGAACTCGGCGTCGACCGCGAGCAGGCTCCCGAGGCCGAGCTGACCGCGTCCGAAGCCCCTCCCCAGACCAAGCCCCCGTCGCGACATCGACCCCTCTGACTCTCGATCGCCGCGCTCCCACCCGCCTCCAGGAGCCACCATGGGACTGTCCCCCACGCCGACCGAACAACTGGCCGGACCCGTCGAGCCCGAGCACACCGAGCACGCCGTCACCTCGACGCCGAGCCACCCTCGGTCCCGGATCTATCCGTGGCTGGTCGCTGGTCTGGCCTTCGCGCTGCTGCTGTCGGACTACATGTCCCGGCAGGTCCTCAGCGCGGTCTTCCCGATGTTGAAGGCCGATTGGGCGCTGTCCGATTCCCAGCTCGCCTCCCTCACGAGCGTGGTCGCCCTGATGGTCGGCCTGTTGACGTTCCCGCTGTCCCTACTCGCCGACCGGTGGGGTCGAGTCCGCAGCCTGGTCCTGATGGCGGTGATGTGGAGTCTCGCGACCCTGTGCTGCGCGATCGCGTCCAACTACGAGCAGATGCTCGCGGCACGATTCTTCGTGGGAGTCGGCGAGGCCGCGTACGGCAGCGTCGGCATCGCGGTCGTCCTGAGCGTGTTCTCGCCGCGTCTGCACTCGTCGTTGAGCGGCGCCTTCATGGCCGGCGGATCGTTCGGTTCCGTGGTCGGCGTCTCGCTCGGTGGCGTGATCGCCGTGAACGTCGGGTGGCGGTGGTCGTTCACCGCGATGGCGGTGCTGGGACTCATCCTCGTCGCACTGTTCCGGGCCGTGGTCACCGAGTCCCGCCTCGCGAAGTACGCCGTGCACGACGAGCCCGTCGCCCCGTCCGACGGCTCCACCCCGTCCGCCCCGGTGATCCGAGTCCCCGTGTCCACGCTGTTCACGAACCCGGCCGTGTGGTGCGCCTACCTCGCCGGCGGATTCCAGATGTTCACCGCGGCCGTCCTGTTGTCGTGGACGCCCAGCTTCTTCAACCGGTACTACGGCATGGCGCCCGACAAGGCAGGTGGCGTCGCCGCGCTGTTCGTCCTCCTGGTCGGCACCGGCATGGTGGTGTGCGGCATGATCACCGACCGGGTGAGCCGTAGCAACCCCGCGCGCAAGTGGATGACCGCCGTCGTGTTCTGCGCGATCTCGCTGTTCGCACTCGGCATCGGATTCCGTCTGGGCACCGGAGCGCCCCAGCTGATCCTGCTCGGTATCGGCGCCTTCTTCTCGGCGGGCTGCTCGGGTCCGACGGCCGCCATGGTCGCCAGCCTCACCCACGAATCGGTCCGGTCGTCGGCTCTGGGTACACTCACCATCGCCAACAATGTTCTCGGATTGGCGTTGGGCCCCTTCGTCATCGGCATCCTCGCCGATCGCCTGGGACTTCTCGAATCCCTCCAGCTCGCGCCGTTCTTCTACGTCGCCGCCATCGTCGCGCTGCTCGTCGGCAAGCGCGTCTACCCCGCGGGAATGCGCAAGCTCGCGTCGCAGAGCACTGCGTCCGCGGCTGCGTGACCCAGCGACAGCCGAGACAGTCGGAGACGGAAAGGTACTCATGAGCAAGATCTACGCATCGGCGGCCGACGCGGTCGCCGACATCCCCTCCGGGGCGTCCCTGGCCGTCGGCGGATTCGGACTGTGCGGTATCCCCGACGTCCTGATTTCCGCGCTCGCCGCCGGCACCGCAACCGACTTCGAGGTCTTCTCGAACAACTGCGGCACCGACGGTCACGGCCTGGGAATCCTGCTCGAGGACAGGCGCATCCGACGGGTCACGGCGTCGTATGTCGGAGAGAACAAGGAGTTTGCCCGCCAGTACCTGTCGGGAGAGCTCGAGGTGGAGCTGACCCCCCAGGGCACGCTGGCCGAGAAGATGCGCGCGGGCGGAGCCGGGATCCCGGCGTTCTTCACCCCGTCCGGCGTCGGCACACCCATCTCCGAGGGCGGCCTGCCGTGGCGCTACGCCGCGGACGGGTCGGTGGCACTCGCATCGCCGCCCAAGGAGATCCGGACGTTCCGAGGCCGCGACTACGTCCTCGAGGAGTCGATCAACGCCGACTTCTCGTTGGTGCACGCACTGGTCGCGGACACCGAAGGCAACCTGGTCTTCAACAAGGCCGCGATGAACTTCAACCCGCTCGCCGCGATGGCCGGCCGGGTGTGCGTGGCCCAGGTCGAGGTGATCGTCGAGGCCGGGGAACTCGATCCGGAGCAGGTCCACCTGCCGGGCATCTTCGTCGACCGCATCGTGCACATCGGACAGCAGGACAAGCAGATCGAGAAGCGGACCGTTTCGGTCGCGAAGGAGGGCACACGATGACCGCGGTGGTCGAGACCGTCGGATGGACGCGCGAGCAGATGGCCGCCCGGGCCGCGGAGGAACTCCGCTCCGGTGAGTACGTCAATCTCGGAATCGGTCTACCCACGCTGATTCCGAACCATCTGCCCGACGGCGTCGAGGTGACGCTGCACAGCGAGAACGGCATCCTCGGCACCGGCCCGTACCCGACCGAGGACGAAGTCGATCCGGATCTGATCAACGCCGGCAAGGAGACCGTGACGGTCAACGCCGGTGCGTCCTTCTTCGACTCCGCAACCAGCTTCGGCATGATCCGCGGCGGCCACATCGACACCGCGGTGCTCGGCGGCATGCAGGTCTCCGCCACCGGCGACCTGGCGAACTGGATGGTGCCGGGGAAGATGGTCAAGGGCATGGGCGGCGCGATGGACCTGGTCCACGGCGCTCGGCGGGTCATCGTGCTCATGGAGCACACCGACAAGTCGGGAGCCTCCAAGGTCGTCGAGTGCTGCACTCTCCCACTGACCGGGCGGGGCGTGGTCCACCGCATCATCACCGACCTCGCGGTGATCGACGTGACCGATGCCGGTCTCGCACTTCGCGAATGCGCGCCGGGCGTGACCCCGGAGCAGGTGCGGGCGGCGACGGACGCGACCCTGCTCTGACGAGACGGGAACGGGGGTGGGCGACCGAACGGTCGCCCACCCCCGTTTCGCGGCAAGGCGATACAGGCGAAACTGTCTGCCGGGTCAGGTCGTGGCGCGGCTACGCATCGCGTCGACGAACACGCCGGGGATCTCTGCGGGTGTGCGGGCGACGTGACTGGTGCCGCCGGTCGCCGCCGAGATCTTCTGCAGGACAGCGGCATCGGCGTCCTCGGTGATGCCGATCGTGACGATGATGACCGGGCGGGCCGGGTCCTGCTCCTTCTTCAGCGTCGCGAGCAGTTCGTCGAGCGAGATGCTCGACGGATCCTCGTTGGCACCGTCGGTGAGCAGGATGACGCTGTTGATGGCCGCGGGGTCGTAGCCCTCCTTGACCTTGCGGAACGCGGCGAGCGTGGTGTCGTACAGGCCGGTTCCGCCCTTGACGAGGGTGGGCAGGGTGCGCACCGCGTCCGTCAGGCGCTGTCGGTGGCTGACGCCGTCGACCGTCTCGCCCATCGGCCGGATCGGGGTGAGCTCCTTGTAGTCCTTGCCGTTGCCGCCCAGGCCGATCGAGAACGCCCACAACCCGAGCTGTGCGTTGTCCGGGAACAGCCTTGCGCCGGTCTCGCTGGCCTGGACCGTCAGCGCGATCCGGGATTCCGATCCGGCCTTCTCGTTCATCGAGCCCGAGACGTCCTCGACCACCAGTGCGCGCGACGGCAACGCCAACACCGCGTAGCGCTCGAGCACCTGCGCGGTCGCGGCGGGATCGGTCGGGGTGAGGGTTGTGACCTCGCCTGCCCCGCGGCCGGAATCGAGGGGACTGCGGTCCGCTCCGCGGAAGCCGCTGCGCGACAGGGCGGCGCGCCCCGACTCGGACTCCATCGCCTCGGCCAGTGCGACACCGGCCTCCTTCGCCGCGGCGTGGTCGGAACCCGACGCGGTCACCGCCACCGGATAGTCGAGGAACACGGCGCCGGAGTTGGGGACCGTGACCGCCAGCTTCGACGACTCGCTCTGGTTGCGCGAGACCACCTGTTCCTCGGTCGCGATCGCGATGCCGCCTTCCGAGGCGACCGCGCCGAGGCGCGCGAGCGCGTCGGCCTGGTGCAGGTTGGCGGCCTGCGCCTGCGCGAGCGGGACGAGGGCGCTCGGGACGGCGTCGGCGGGAACCGTGCCCGCATCCGCCTCGGCGAGCGCACCGGCGATCGGTGCCGCGGAGACGCTGCTGGTGAGCGGATCGCCGATCCGCAGCCCGTGCAGTTGGAGCGCACTCAGCCACGTCGCGAAGAAGGGCATGTCGCCCTCGCGTACCGCGATCACGACCGGGGTCGCGGCCACCGACGGTGCCGCGACGTCGAACAGGGTGCCCGATCCGCTGCTCGCCTTGGCGATCCACTGGGAGGAGTCCGGGATCCACAGGTCCGGGCCGCCCTGCTCGCCCGGAGCCCCCAGCGCGTCGACGCCCGACGCGGGCTGGATCGTGAAGCTGCGGCAGCCGAGGTCCTCGGCCGACATCGCACCGGTCACCTCGGTGAGCACCGGGGCGATCGACGAGTCGGCCGCCACGGTGTACTCGGTCGTCGCATCACAGCCGCCGCCGGCGAGACTGTCCACGACGAGGTAGCCCGCACCCACGACGACCACGGCGGCGAGGCCGATCGACCCGTACTTGACGACGGGTGAGACGGGCTTCGCGCGCGTTGCGCTGTGGCGACCGGCCATGGCTTGAAGACCTCCAGGGAAGGCGCAGGGAGCGCTGGTGGGGGGTGGTTGATCGGACGGGTTCCGCCCGCGTCAGGCGTACAGGGTGACGAACTTCTGCAGGGAGCTTTCGATGTCGCCGCGCAGCGCCCGCGCGACGCCCGATCCGATCGGGCCGAAGAGCGGCGCGCCGCCGAGGTCGATGTCGAGGGCAACCCTCGCCCCCGCTGCGGCGGGGTCGACGCTGAGCACCAAGCCGAGCTTCACGCCGCCCTTGCCGTCCCCCTTCAGGACCAGGCTGCGGGGCGGGTCGTACTGCTTCAACGTCCAGGCGACCCGGTTGCGCAGGCCCTTGACGGTGACGACCGAGCTGACCGTGGTGCCCGCGCTCAGTGCCGCCGGGAGTTCACCGCGCCACGCCTCGTGGATGCTGAGCCACTGGTCGAACCCCGTCAGATCCGACGCCTTGTTCCACGCGTCGTCCGGGTTCATCGGCACGTCCACGGACACCTTCAGCTTGGCCATTGACGGATCGTAACCAATCCGGGAGGTGACGTATACAACAGCGCACCTCGCACCGTTATCACGATGCGAGGTGCTATGTGGTCTGTTTCGTCGTTCTGCTAGTGGGCGACGGCCTTCTCGACGCCGACACCGGTGAGCGAACGGACCTCCATCTCGGCCTGCTTGACCGGATCCTCGAGCTTGTTCCGGCCGACGTAGGTGCCGACGATGCCGAGCAGGAACGCCAGCGGGATCGACACGATGCCGGGGTTGGCCAGCGGGAACCAGGCGAAGTCGACGTTCGGGAACATCGACGTCTTGGCGCCGGAGACGGCCGGCGAGAAGACGATCAACACGAGGCAACTGATCAGTCCGCCGTAGATGCTGAACAGCGCGCCGGTGGTGTTGAACTTCTTCCAGAACAGCGAGTACAGCAGCGTCGGCAGGTTCGCCGACGCGGCGACCGCGAACGCGAGTGCGACCAGGAACGCGATGTTCTGCCCCATCGCCAGGATGCCGAGGACGATCGCGACGACGCCGATGACGACCACGGTGATCCGGGAGACCCGGACCTGCTCCTCCTCCGACGCCTTCCCCCGCTTGATGACGCTCGCGTAGATGTCGTGGGCGAACGACGCCGACGCGGTGATGGCCAGGCCGGCGACGACCGCGAGGATCGTCGCGAAGGCGACCGCCGAGATGATGCCGAGGAAGATCGTGCCACCGAGTTCGAACGCGAGCAGCGGTGCCGCCGAGTTCTCCTTGCCCGGCGCGGCGAGGATCGTGTCGGGGCCGACCATCTTCGCGGCGCCGTAGCCGAGGACGAGCGTGAACAGGTAGAAGGCGCCGATCAGTCCGATCGCCCACGTCACCGAGCGGCGGGCCTCCTTCGCGGTGGGCACCGTGTAGAAGCGCATCAGCACGTGCGGCAGACCGGCGGTGCCGAGAACCAGGGCGATGCCGAGCGAGACGAAGTCCAGTCGCGACATGTCGCTGATGCCGTACTTGGCGCCCGGGGCGAGCACGTCGCGTCCGGCGACCGCCTCGTTCGCCGAGCCGTTCACCATGGTCTGCGCGTCGGCCAGCAGCTGGGAGAAGTTGCCCTTCACCGCGAACAGCACGAGGACGAACATGATCCCGGCGCCGGCGATGAGCAGCACCGCCTTGACCATCTGCACGTACGTGGTGCCCTTCATGCCGCCGATGAGCACGTACACGATCATCAGGACGCCGACGACGGCGACGACGATCGCCTGTCCCGCGAAGTCCTTGATGTTCAACAGGAGCGCGACCAGACCGCCCGCACCGGCCATCTGCGCGAGCAGGTAGAACAGCGACACGACGAGGGTCGACAGCGCCGCGGCCATCCGGACCGGGCGCTGCTTCAGCCGGAAGCTGAGGACGTCGGCCATCGTGAAACGCCCGGTGTTGCGGAGCAGTTCGGCCACCAGCAGCAGCGCGACCAGCCACGCGACGAGGAAGCCGATCGAGTACAGGAAACCGTCGTAGCCGTACACCGCGATCGCGCCGGCGATACCGAGGAACGACGCGGCCGACAGGTAGTCGCCGGCGATCGCGAAGCCGTTCTGCGGGCCGGAGAACTGGCCGCCGCCGGTGTAGAAGTCGGAGGCCTTCTTCGTCGAACGACTCGCCCTGATGACCAACGTCATCGTGCCGACGACGAACGCGACGAAGATGGCGATGTTGAACAGCGGGTTGCCGACGTCGGTGGCGGGCGCCGAGGATGTCGCCGCCTGCGCGAGCGTGGTGATCACTGTGCCGGTCCTTCCAGTTCCTCGCGGATCGCCGACGAGCGCGGATCCAGCTCACGGTTCGCGAACTTCACGTACAGCGCGGTGATCGCGAACGTCGTCACGAACTGGCCGAGTCCGAGCACGATTCCGAGATTGACGTTGCCGAACACCTTGGTGGCCATGAAGTCCGCCGCGTACGTCGCGAGCAGGACGTACACGGCGTACCACGTGAGGAAGAACGCGGTCATCGGAAAGACGAAGCGCCGCAAGCGGTGCCGCAGTTCCTGGAACTGCGGGCTGGCCTGCATGTCGACGAAGGCCTGCGCGTCGGGTGCGGGCCGCTGCGGCGGCGCGCCCGATCCGAGGTCGGTGGTGGTCATGGTGGCTCCTGGGACATCGGCAACCGCGTCGCGGCCGCTGGTGCGGGGTGTGCGATGCGACGCTAGTGAGAGCCAGATCACAGGAGAAGCATGTGGCGCCAGTCACACGCCGAGCTGTCGTTGCGTGCGCCGAACGGTCACCCGGCCGCGACGAGCGGTAGCGGCCGCGCGCGCCGCGCCGCGCGTTTCGCACCCCCAGAAAGACCTCTCGCTGACACCGAGTCCAGTTAACCTACGGAATGTCATCACGGTGCGGATGGCGCGCCGGTCGACGATCAGCGAGGAGTGGATATGGCGTTCTCTCTTGTGATCTCCAACGGGACAGTGGTCGACGGGACCGGCGGCGACCCCTATGTCGCCGACATCGGCGTCCGGGACGGCCGGATCGTGGCGGTCGTCCCGGGCGGCGAGTTGAGCGGCGCGGACGCAGACGAGGTCATCGACGCGACCGGGTTGGTGGTGACACCGGGGTTCGTGGACATCCACACCCATTACGACGGGCAGGTCACCTGGGATCCGATGCTGACTCCCAGCTGCTGGCACGGCGTCACCACCGCGGTGATGGGCAACTGCGGCGTGGGATTTCGCGCCCGTCGCCGACAGCGAGCGGGAGTGGTTGATCGGGCTGATGGAGGGTGTCGAGGACATTCCGGGTGCCGCACTGTCCGCGGGGATCCGGTGGGACTGGGAGTCTTTCCCGCAGTATCTCGACGCGATCGAGCGGCAGCCGCTGGCGATCGACGTCGGGACGCACGTTCCCCACGGGGCGGTGCGGGCCTACGTGATGGGTGCGCGGGGCGCGCGCAACGAGGCCGCCTCGGCCGAGGACATCGCGCTGATGGCCAAGCTGGTACGCGAGGGCGTCGAAGCCGGGGCGCTCGGGTTCTCGACCTCGCGCACCATCGTGCATCGAGCCATCGACGGCGAGCCGGTGCCGGGCACCTTCGCCGCCGAGGACGAACTCTTCGGGATCGGGCGGGCGTTGGCCGCCGCCGGCACCGGGGTCTTCGAACTGGCTCCCGCCGGCATCATGGGCGAGGATCTCGACGCACCCGATCGAGAACTCGACTGGATGGTGCGGTTGGCCGAACTCACCGGACGGACAGTGAGTTTCGGGCTGCTGCAGCACGACGGGGCACCGGACGACTGGAAGCGGTTGCTGGACCTGGCCGCCGCCGCGTACGAGTCCGGCATTCCGCTGCGCCCCCAGGTATCGGCACGCCCGCTGGGCCTGCTCACCGGGCTCCAGACATTCAACGCGTTCAACACCCGCCCGAGCTACGTCGCAGCCGTCGAGCAGGCGGCAGGTGACCTCGATGCGCTGGTGGCAGCACTGAGCGACCCGGCGACCCGCCGAGCGATCCTGGGCGAGGCCGATGCGCCCGACAACCGAATGCCCTACCTGAGCAAGCTGGACCGGACGTTCCGCCTCGGCGACCCGCCTCGGTACGAGCCCGATCCCGACTCGAGCCTCGCCCACGAGGCCCGACGGGCCGGGCGGGATCCGGCCGAGCACGCGTACGACCTGCTGCTGTCGGAGGAAGGACGCGCGCTGTTCTTCCGACCGCTGTTGGGCTACTCGCACTTCACCCTCGATCCGATCCGGGAGATGCTGCTGCACCCGGCGACCGCCGTCGGGCTCGGCGACGGCGGGGCACACGTCGGCGCGATCTGCGACGCGTCCAACACGACCTTCCTGCTGACCCATTGGGCGCGCGATCGCAGCCGCGGCGAACGGATTCCACTGGCGACCGCGGTGCGGAAGATGACGCTGGACACTGCGACCATGTACGGGCTCGGCGATCGCGGCGTGATCGCCGAGGGCAAGAAGGCCGACCTGAACGTGATCGACTTCGAGCGGCTGCAACTGCGGGCGCCGGCCATGACGCACGACCTGCCCGGTGGGGCGCGGCGCCTGCTGCAGCGCGCCGACGGGTACCGGGCCACCATCGTGTCCGGCCAGGTGGTGCTGCGCGACGGCGAGGACACCGGTGCCCGGCCCGGCGCGCTGATCCGTGGAGCACGCTGAGAACCGGGTGTCGCCGCCTTCGCGGCGGGCGGGTGATCACCGACCGCGGTGATCACCCGCGACGCTCACCACCAGGCGTTCTGCGCCCGGATCGGCCGACCGGTCGGCGGAGCGTCGGAGACCTGCAGGTAGAGCAGACCGTCTCGCTCCTCGGACGTCCAGGACCGGATCGGGAGGAGCTTGGGCGAGCCGCCGACACACCGCCCCTTGCCGTTCCAACGCCAGCGGTGCGCGGGACAGTCGATGTTGTCACCGACGACCCGGCCGCGGCTCAGGTCGGCGCCCATGTGCGGGCAGCGCGAATCGAGGATGTGGATGACACCCGCACGGTCGGAGAAGGCGACGAGGTCGGTGTCGAATGCGCGGACGGCGTGCGGCTTCCCGTCGCGAAAGTCGTCGGCGGTTCCGAGGCAGTGCCAATCCGACACGGCGTCTCCTTCTTCCGGGCGTGCACACCGGACGCGCGCACACAGACCCGGACACGTTCGCCGATGCCGGCGAACCGCGTCAATCGTCAGACCCGCCCACCGGAATCGGCCGTCACATCGACCGCAGGTCGTCCTCGCGATCGCGCCCCATGCCGAGCCGCTCGGGCGCGTGCATGCGGGTGAAGATCCGGCCCACCTCACGCGGAATCTGCCGCCGCGTCGCGAGACTCACCACCACCATCGCCGCGAACGCCAGCGGCACGCTCACCGCGGCCGGGTAGCCGATCAGTGCGGCCGGCCAGCCGTGCCACACGTCGTCCGACACCGCGTCGACGACGGCGAGCAACGCCGCTCCCCCACCGATCACGATCCCGACGGTCAGCCCCGCGGCCGCGCCGGCCGCCGTCAGCCCCCGCCACCAGATGCCGAGCACCAGCAGCGGACACAGCGTGGACGCCGCGACGGCGAACACCAAGCCCACCGACCGCGACAGGTCGAACGCCGTGGCGCCGAGGGCCAGCACCAGCGGCACCGCGCCTGCGAGCAGCGCCGCCACCCGGAAGTCCCGCACCCGCCCGCGCAGGACGTCGGTGCTGAGCACACCGGCGATGCTCACCAACAGTCCCGACGACGTCGACAGGAACGCCGCGATCGCGCCCGCCGCGACGAGCGCGGCGAGCAACTGGCCGCCCCAGCCCGACAGCGCCGACCCCGGCAGCAGCAGGACCGCCGCGTCGGACGTGCCGGTGATCAGCAACTGGGGCACATACAGCCGCGCGAACACGCCGAGCAGCACCGGGAACACGTAGAACACCCCCACCAGCGCGATCACCACGAGCGATGTCAGCCGCGCGGCCCGGCCGTCCGGGTTCGTGTAGAAGCGGACCAGCACGTGCGGCAACCCCATCGCGCCGAGGAACGTCGCGAGGATCAGCGAGTACACCTGGTAGAGCGGGTGCGGGTCGCCGAACCCGCCGCCGGGCTCGACCCATCCGGCGCCGTCGGCCGGCGCGCCCGCGACGACCGGGACGGGTGATCCCGCGGGCAGCACGAGTGTCGTGCCCTTGCCGAGTTCGTGCCGTCCCGTGCCGAGTTGCACCGCACCGGACGTCTCACGTCCGTCGAGTTCCCCGTCCACGGTGACGTCGGTCGGCGTCGCGACCTGCACGACGACATCGGTGGTGATGTCCACCGACGTCTGCACCGCGACCGTCGGCGGGGCGGGTTCACCGACCGGCTGCCGGTCGGCGAACCAGTGCGCCGACAACACCACCACCGGCACCGCCACGGCGGTGAACTTGAGCCAGTACTGGAAGCCCTGCACGAACGTGATCGACCGCATCCCGCCGCCGACGACGTTGCCGATCACGATGGCCCCGACCACCACGACGCCCACCCACCCGGGCACCCCCAGCAGGATGTTCAGGGTCAGTCCGGCACCCTGGAACTGCGGGACCATGTAGAGACCGCACACGAGCACGACGACGATCATCGCGACCCGGCGCACGCGCACCGAACCGAGCCGGAACTCCGCGAAGTCCAGCACCGTGTAGGCACCGGACCGGCGCAGCGGCGCCGCGACGAACAACAGCAGTCCCAGGTAGCCCGCGGTGAACCCGATCGGATACCACAGCGCGTCCGCACCGTACTTCGCGACCAGCCCGGCCACACCCAGAAACGATGCGGCCGAGAGGTATTCGCCGGAGATCGCGGCCGCGTTCCAGCCCGGCCCGACGCTGCGGGACGCGACGAGGAAGTCGGATGTGGTGCGCGCCAAGCGAACCCCGTAGATGCCGATGCCGACGGTGGCCACGGCGGCGACGACCAGCGCCAGTACCGTCATGAGGGGAATCGGCTGTCCGGTCATCGGCATCGTGTCTCGGCGACGTCGCTAGTCGTCGACCAGGTCGGCGAAGTCCTGCTCGTTCCGTTCGGCGGCGCGGATGTAGAACCAACCGGCCGCCAACAGGATCGGCACCGGCAGG
The DNA here is from genome assembly GCF_004011865.1 of Prescottella agglutinans. Lineage (GTDB taxonomy): Bacteria > Actinomycetota > Actinomycetes > Mycobacteriales > Mycobacteriaceae > Prescottella > Prescottella agglutinans. The sequence goes on from NZ_RKLP01000002.1 coordinate 541,294, forward strand.
CAGACCGCGAGCAGCCAGGGCAGGCGGATGCCCAGCACCGCGACGTCGGCGGCACCCGGGAACACCACCAGCAGCAGCGGGATCGCCCCGAACAGCAGACCGACCGCGAGCGCGACGCGCAGCGCGAGACTGAGCTGGGCACGCACGAGACCGCGGATCATCGCGTCCCCGACCTCGGTCTGCTCCTGGACCTCGACCCGGGTGCGCACCATCCGGGCGCCGCGACGCTGCGCCAGCACCACCCGTTCACGCGGCGGCGCCGCCCGTCCGTGCGGTGCCGGGACCGCGTCCGGCGACGTCACCGCGACGTCCAGGTCTGGCGCGGGCCGCGGATCAGCCGGTCCTTGAGTTCGCGCGTGTGCCGACGGCTCACCGGCAGTTCCACGGCCGGGGCTTCGCCCTGCGGTCGCAGGCACACCACCAGCCCGGACCCGACGCTGCGGATGCCGGTCACCTCGCCGAGCGACACCAGGTACGAGCGGTGCACGCGCAGGAAGCCGGCGTCGGACCAGCGGCTCTCGAGCGACGAGATGGGGATGCGCACCAGGTGCGATCCGGTGGCGGTGTGCAGGCGCGCGTAGTCGCCGTCGGCCTCCACCCACTTCACGGTCGACCTCGGCACCAGCGTCGTGACCCCGCCGAGTTCGACGGGGATCACCTCGTCGGCCGATGCCTCGTCGACGCTCTCGTCGCGCGCGCGGCGCCGCCGCTCGACGATGCGTCGCACCGACTCCGCGAGGCGCTCCTCCCGCAGCGGCTTGAGCAGGTAGTCGACGGCGCCGAGATCGAACGCCGCGACCGCGCGGTCCTCGTGCGCGGTCACGAACACCACCGACGGCGGGTTCGCGAACTGCGTCAGGATCCCGGCCAGCTCGAGTCCGTCGAGTCCGGGCATGTTGATGTCGAGGAACACCGCGTCGACGCCGCCGTCGCGCAGGATGCGCAGCGCGGTCGTCGCGTCGCCGGCGGTGCGGGTCTCGCCGATCTCGTCACGAGCGCGCAGCAGGAAGGCCAGCTCGTCGAGTGCCGGGCGTTCGTCGTCGACTGCCAGCACGGTCAGGAGGCCGTCCGTCGGCCCGTCAGAGGTCTCGTTCACAACGGATCCATCGTGCCATGTCACGCCTCCGGCCCGGACGAGGCGGGCCGAACGGTCGGGATCAGGCCCGGATCCCGGGACGGAACTTCGGCACCCGCATGCTGACCTTCGTGCCGGCACCGGGCGCGGTCTCGACGACCAGGCCGTAGTCGTTGCCGAACGCCGCCCGCAGCCGGTCGTCGACGTTCGCGAGACCCACGTGCGCGGCCTCGGACGTGCTCGGTCCGCCGGTCCGCGACGTGACGGCGTCCAACTCCCCGGAGCGCAGCAACTCCGGGTCCATCCCGAGGCCGTCGTCCTCGACGCTGATGATGCAGTCCGGGCCCGCGTCGGACGCGACGATCGTGACGGTCCCGCCGTCCGGCTTCCCGGACAGTCCGTGCCGCACGGCGTTCTCCACCAGCGGCTGCAGCGCCAGGAAGGGCAGCACCACGCTGAGCACCTCGGGCGAGATCTGCAGTCGCACCTCGAGGTTGTCACCGAACCGGGCCCGTTCCAGCGTGAGATACCGGTCGATGTTGCGCAGTTCGTCGGCGAGGACGGTGTACTCGCCCGCCGACCGGAACGAGTAGCGCGTGAAGTCGGCGAAGTCGAGCACGAGTTCGCGGGCGCGGTCGGGATCGGTCCGGACGAACGAGGCGATCGTGCCGAGCGCGTTGTAGATGAAATGAGGACTGATCTGCGCACGCAGGGCGCGCACCTCGGCGCGATCGAGTCGGGCCCGGGAGGCGTCGAGATCCGCGAGTTCGATCTGGCCGCACGCGTACCGCGCCACCTCGGTGAGCGCACCCAGCATCGCCGGGCCCGGCTCCGTCGTGGTGACCACGCCCAGCACTCCGACGACGCCGGTGCGCTCGATCAGCAACGGCTGCGCGACGACGGCTCGCACGTCGTGGTCGCCGGGCCCGCGCTCGAGGTCCCCCTGCCCCACCAGGACCCGCCGGCCGCCGTCGACGGCCCGCGCCGCCGCCGCGACGAACTGCCCGGACAGCGTCTCGTGCGGGCCGTTCCAGGCGAGCAGCGCGCCGTCCGGGCCGGCGATCGCGAGGGATTCGGCGCCGGTCAGGCGGCGCAGGTGCGGTGCGGCCTCCCGGGCGGACGACTCGTCGAGTCCGCGGCGCAGCGGCCCGGCCGCGAGCGACGCGGTGTGCAGCGTGTCGTGCACGGCCCGCTCGGCCGGTGTGGTGAGCACCCGCCGTGTCCGCATCGCGACGACGGTGGCCACCACCGCGACCACCACCACCAGCGCGGTCCACAGCACCGCGCTCACGGGGCCGCCTGGCCGGCGCACGTGTTCACGATCGGCGCGCCGGTGAACCGCCCCGTCACCCAGTCGACCGCGCCGGGCAGCGCACGCGAGTCGGCGTGCACGTCGTCGGCCCGGTATCGCAACTCGATCGCATCGCCGAGACCGCAGGCGCGGCCGACCGCCGCGGTGGTCCAGTCGGGGCGGATCAGGTTGTCGCGACCGGCGACCACCACCAGCATCGGCGCCGCCGCGCGACGCTGCGGCAGCGCGTCCTGCGCGAGCCACTCGCGCATCCGGACCACGTCATCGGTGCTGCGCGGGATCGTGTCGGCCGGGGTGACGCTGAGCGCCACCGACAGCTTCCTCGACGCGAGCGGCCCCGTGCACGAGCGCATCACGTCCCGGTTCTCGGTGAGCGGCCCGCGGATGTAGGCGCTCGCGTCGAGATCCGGGTGCGCTACCGCCAGGCCGTCGAGCAGCACCGGCAGGAACAACTGTTGCGGGACATCCAGATTCGGGGGCCCGTCGGAGACGATCGGGCTGAGGTCCGCGGGCGGCGACAGGCTCGCGGCGCCGACGAACTCGAGACCGTCACCGTACTGCTCCGCCTGCTCGGCGGCCGCCCACGATGCCTGCCCGCCCTGCGAGACCCCGATCGCCGCCCACCGCGTCGACGCGTCCGGAACCAGGAACCGCGCGGCCCGGACCGCGTCGATCAGGTTGTGCGCAGCCGTGATCGGCTCGAGGTACGGGTGCGGCCCGTCGGTGCCCAAGCCCTCGTAGTCGGTGACGGCGACGACCGTCCCGCGGGCCAGCAGGTCCCGGACCAGTCCGGCCGACCCCAACAGGTCGGGGGCGCGCGACGGTGCGCACTCGTCGAGCAGGCCGGTCGTCGGATGTCCCACCGTGACGATCGGCCACCCGCCGGGCGGCGCCTGCCCCGGCGGCACGAACAGGGTGCCCGACACCTCCGTGCCGCGGCCGTCGATGCCCGACGTCGACCGGTAGAGGATCCGATGGCCGGACAGTCCGGTGCCGGTGAACGGTTCGGCGGACGTCACGAGGCCACGCTCCGACGGATCGGGCAGCGTGATCGCCGTCGTGCCCGGCGTGGTCCCGGCGTCGGGCTCCCCGGCCGTCGCCGAGCAGCCCGCGACCGCCGCCGCACACGCGAGCGCGACGAGTACCGTCCTGATTCGGGTCACGGCTCGATTGTGCCCGTCCCGTCACCGGAGCGGATCATCCCCGCCGACGGCGCACGCGTTGTTCGGCCGCGGCCTCCTCGATGTCGCGCGATTCGAGTTCGGCCCGCAGCACCTCGTCGTCGAGGAGTCCCTCGTCGCGGGCCGCGATCAGGGCACTGCGCTGGGCCTGGAGCACGCGGCGCCGGACCGAATCGAACAACGTCCCCGCCTTCCGCAGCTCGGTGACGCTCTCGTCGTCGCCCTCGGCCTCTTCTACCTGCGCCTGCGCCCGGATGGACACGCGCACCCGGTTGAGTGCGCGGACGAACTGGTCGGGGTCGGTTCCGGGTGGCGGACCGGCCGCCACCTCGGCGAGTGCCTGATCGGCGGCGTCGGCAGCGATGCGTCGCGCCAGCTTCGTCTGCTGCCGGCCACGTTCGGCCTCCGCGGGATCCGCGACGTCCAGCCGCTCGATCAGGAACGGGATCGTCGACCCCTGGATCAGGAGCGTGCCCACCGCGACCACGAACGCGATCGCCTGGATCACGCCCCGGCCGGGGAAGGGCTCGCCCGACGCAGTCAGCACCGGGACGCCGCCCGCCGCCGCGAGAGTGACGACACCACGCATACCCGCCCACGAGACGACCAGCTTCTGCTTCCAGGTGAGCCCCGCGCGCGCCGCCGACCCGCGCCGCGGCACGAAGCGCAACCGCAGTCGCCCCCAGTTGAGGAACACCCACACCGGCCGCACCAGGATGACCACCACCAGGACCGCGAACCCGTACGCGAACACGTGGTGGACGGGGAGCCCCTCGTCGGCGACGTCGTCGATGACGAACTTGAGCTGCAGTCCCATGTACGCGAAGACGAACATCTCGAGCAGCTGGTCCAGCGTTGCCCACAGCGACCGTTCCTGGAGCCGGGTCGGGATCGAGACGTCGGTGGCGTGGTGACCCATGAGGAACCCGGCGACCACCACCGCGAGCACGCCGGAGGTGTGGATCTCCTCCGCGGCGAGGTAGGCGGTGAAGGGCAGCACCAGCCCGAGGACGGTCTCGAGCGGCGAGTCGTACATGCGCGCCCGCACGAGCCGCACGACCGTGGCCATCACGATGCCGATCACGACACCACCGGCGACCTCGTACAGGAAGAACAGCACCGGCTGCTCGACGACGACGCGGGTGCCCGCGACGGCGGCGACACCGACCGTGAACAGGGTCAGCGCGGTCGCGTCGTTGAGGAGCCCCTCGCCGGTGAGGATCGCCAGCACCCGTTTCGGCAGACCGAGCTTGCGGCCCACCGAGACCGCGCTGACGGCGTCGGTCGGCGACACCACCGCGCCGAGGACGAGCGCGGCACCCAGGGTCAGCTCCGGGACGAGCCAGTTCGCGAAGAACCCGACGGCGAACGCCGTCACCAGCACCAGCCCGACACCCAGGCGCAGGATGGGCGCGATGTTGCGCCGCAGGCTCGACAGGGAGAAGTCCAGGGCCGCCGAGTAGAGCAGCGGCGGGAGCACCAGCCCGAGGATGATCTCCGGGTCCAGTTCCAGCCGCGGCAATCCCGGGATGAAGGACGCCGCCGATCCGACGGCGACGAGAACGAGTGGTACCTGCAGGTCCCGGCGCTTCGCCAGGCCGGTCACCGCGATCGACACGATGACGACGAGGAGTACCAGGGTTCCGTTCACACGACGATTGTGCCGCCGAACGGCCCCTGGTCACTCATCTGCCGCGCCGTCACCGTCCGACGGTCACTCCTTCGGCGGCACAACCTTCTTCGCCGCCTCCGCAGCCTTGTCGATGTGCTCGCTGTACTTGCCGCCGGTCTTCTCGTCGGCGATGTCCGCGGCCTTGTCGATCACGTCCTGGACCTTGTCGGAATGCTCCGCAGCCAGTTCCTGGCCCTTGTCCACGAGTCCCTTGACCGAATCCATGAAGCCCATGCCGACATCCTCTCCACCTGGCGCACGCCTGCCGTGCCCACTGTCCAGTTTCACATCGATGCCGCCGCGGTCGCCACGGCGGCATCCGATCTCCGCTCAGGCGGATCCCGGAACCGGCAGCGCGCCCGACCCGTCCCCGGACCGCGCCCAGCGGGGCAGAATGAAAATGCCCTCCGCCTCGACGCACACGCCGTCGGGGCCGGCGAGATGGCCGGTGACGAACGTCTTGACGCCTTCGACGCGGTCGATCCGCGCCTCCGCGTGCAGCTTGCCGAGCGGGGTGGGGCGCCGGTAGCGCAGGGTGAGCGTCGCAGTCATCCCCGGTGCGCCACCGTGTTCGGCGGCCTCGCCGAGGACCTGGTCGAGCACAAGGGCCGAGATGCCGCCGTGCGTCAGGCCGGCCGGGCCCTCGTACGCCATGCCGAGTTCGAAGTCGGCCCACACCCGGCCGTCGGCCTCGCGGTTGATCACCACCGGCGGCGCGACCGCGTTCCGCAGGCCCACGACCGCGTTCCCCCACGCCCGCTTCGTTCCCGAGGCGCTCCACCGCACACCGTACGGGCTCTGCCGGGTCTGCTTGCCCAGCAACGCCTTCGCCGCCTCGATGTGCTCGTGCGCGCGACGGATGTCGTCCTCACCGACCTCGGTCGCCAACGCGACCTCGATCAGGTCCCGAACGCTCGCGGTCAGGGGGCCGTAGAGGTCGACCTCGCGCGCGATCTCCTCGTCCGTCAGACCGTCGTACACGTAGAGGACCTGCTGCTCCTCGACCGGTTCCGCCACAACGCCTCACTCCCGCAAGTACCCGATGTGCATCATGCACGTGACGTGCACACTACATATCGGGACCTGCCGGGGCTCACTCCCCCGCAGCACACCACCGGGCGGAGCGGACCGACCCGATCCGATCGTGCCGGGCGGCCGGCACGATTCCCGGCAGCAGCACCGCCCACATCTCGTCGACCCGCCGATCGAGGTCCCCGAAGAAGGTCCGCATCCGCGACACCGACTGGGCGCCGGCGACCGCGCAGATCAGGTGTCGCGCGAGCACCTGCGCGGAGACGGTGTCGGCGACGTCACCCTGCTCGATCGCGCGCTCGATCAAGCGGGTACAGCCGTCGGTCCAGGCGCTGTACGGATCCGACGGCCCGCTGTCCGCGCCCGACGAGCCCAGTTCGACGGTCAGGCGGATCCCGGCGCGCACGATCGGGTCGGTGATGATCTGCCGCGCCATCTCGTGGCACAGCATCACCGCCTGCTCGAGCGCCGACACCTCGGCCGCGGCGATCGCCTCGGTCGACGCCTCCGCGATGCCCCGCTGCTCCCGGATGATCGACTGCGCGAGACCGTCCTTGGATCCGAAGTGGAAGTACAACGCGCCCTTGGTGATTCGCGCACAGTCGACGATCTCGTCCACGCGCCCACCGTAGTACCCGAGCCGGTCGAAGATCTGCGCAGCACAGACCACGATCTGCTGCCGGGTCGCCACCGCACGAGCCTGCCGCGCCACCTGCCCCCCTCCGCCCGTATCCCTCGCCGGCCGACCTCAGTCGAAGCCCAGCCACGAGTCCGGGGTGAACACCTCGTAGTGGATGCGCTCCGGACGAACCCCCTTCACCACGGCGATCTTGCGAACCTGGCGCATGAATTGCGGCGATCCGCACAGGTACACGTCGGCGTTCCGGTCCCAGTCGTGCTGACGCAGCAGCCTGATGCCTTCCGCCACGTCGCCGACGTAGAAGGTGTCGATCGAACTCTGGCCCGCACACGCGCCGAGCAGTTCCAGGATCTGGTCACGATGCCCGAATGATTCCTCGTCGGTGTCGACGTGGAAGACCTGGATCGGGCGGCTGTCCAGGTCCCGGACCATCTTCTGGAGGACCGCGACCGTCAGCGCCGCACCCACCCCGGACGAACCCAGCACGATCGGGTCGTCGCCCGGCACCGGGTACGGCGTCCCCGAGGGGATCGACACCACGAGCGGGTACCCGACGCCGACCTCGGCGACGAGCTTGGTGGACACGCGGCCGCCCGGCACCGCGTTGACGGTGAACTCCCAGGTACCCGGCTCCTCGCCCAGCATCGCGGTGTACTGGCGGATCTGCCGACTGCCGTCCTCGTAGATCACCGAAACGGAGATGTACTGACCGGCCTCGAACTGCCGCATCGGGCTCTTTTCGTCTCCGGCGAGGGTGAACGCCCACATCCCCGGGGCGATCTCGCGGCGGCCGACGACCGTGAGCGTGGTCCAGACCTGCCCCGAGCGGACACCGGCCTTCTCGTACATCCCGGCTTCCTGCTTGATGAGCGAGTTCGCCATCAGCCAGTAGACCTCGTCCCACGCGGCCGCGACCTCCGCGGTCACGGCGTCGCCGAGCACCTGGACGATCGCCTTGAACAGGGCCCGATGGACCAGGTCGTAGTGCACCGGGGTGATGCCCAACGATGCGTGCTTGGCGGCGATTCGAGACATGACGTGATCGACCGGGGGCGCGTCCTCGGTCACCAGCAGGGTGGCGAAGGCCGCAATCGCGCCCGCGAGAGCCTTCTGCTGTTCCCCGCTCTCCTGGTTCGTCTCGTTGAAAAGGTCCTTCTCCAACGACGGGAGATTGTCGAACAGGTTGTCGTAGAAAATGCGGCTGATCTCGCCCAGGTTCTCGCCCACCACGGGGAGAGTCGCCTCGATGACGGGCAGGGACACGGGCGAAAGGAGGGACGAATTCGGCGCAACGGCGGCTTCGGACATCAGACAGTCACGACCTTTCGAGACCAATCGATAACGGCGGATAGAGCTTCGCTGACGCCCTGGTGAAAGGCGATCTGCACGGAGGATTCGGAAACACGATCATGGAATCCGGGACCGAACTTCTCCCGAAGGATTGCGACCATTCGAGCGACCGGCCCGGAAACGTCGATCGAGGAGGCGTGGGGGCGGTACAGGGCGTCGGACTCCTGGAACACCTCCAGAACCCCTTTCAGGTAGTACTGGATCTCCAGGGATTGCAGGTACGAATCGAGATCGGACATCGCCGACCCCCGCAATTCCGCGTCCCTGATCATCGAGAAGATCCCGCGGGTTGCCGCGAACGGTTCGTAGCGAAGCGATTCTCGATGATCGATCTCCGGGCCCACCCCCGGCCGGGTCAGGGTCATCGTTCTGATCGTTCACTTCCTGGACGCAACGAGCGTCCGCGACTGTGAAAGCGGCTGAAACAGAATATGGGTGGGGCCATATCGGAATGGCCCCACCCTGTATTCATACGTGTCGAGTTGTCAGGACCGGAGCCACGAGTCCGGCCCGAAGACCTCGTAGTGGATCCGGGAGTCGTCGACGCCGGCCACGGTGAGCAGTTTGTGGGTCGCCGCCACGAAGTCGACCGAGCCGCAGATGAGAGCGTGGTCGTTGTCCTCGAAAGTGCGCTCCTCGACTGCCTGGGGGAACGTCTCGTCGGGCTGCGTGTAGCAGAAGACGTGCTCGCCGCCCAGCTTGTCGACCAGATCAGCGGTCGCGTCGGCGAAGGCGTGCGATGCACCGTCCGGATCGGCGTGGATCACGACGACGGGGTTCTTCCGCCCCTGGGCGACCATGCCCCGGAGAATCCCGACGAACGGGGCGTTGCCGATGCCCTTGGACAGGAGGTACACGCGGCCGTCGCCCTCGGGGAGGCCGACGTCGCCGAAGGGGGGCGAGGCGACGACCGTCGATCCGGCCGTGACGTGGTCGTGGATGAAGTTGGACACCTCGCCGAGCGGATCGCTCTTGTCCCGCTTGACCGCCACCTCGATCCGGCCGTCGCCGAAGTCGACGATGGAGTACTGGCGGAGCTGACGGGCGCCGTCGGGGAGCGCGACCCCGATCGACAGGTACTGACCGGGAACGGGATCCTGGAACCCGCTGGCATCCAGGACGAGGGAGATCACGTCCTCGGTGCGCCGGACGACGTCCAGGACCTGGACCTCGCGGAGCACGGTGTCGGGGTCCACGTCGGCGGCCTTGTACAGCTGCTTCTCCGCGTCGATGAGCGCATTGGCCAGCAGCCAGTACACGGCGTCCCACGCCTCGGCGACCTCGGGGGTCACCGCCTCGCCGAGAACCTCGACGATGGCCTCGAACAGGAACTGGTGCACCACGTCGTACTGGGCTTCGCTGACGCCGAGCGATGCGTGCTTGTGCGCGATCCGGCCGATCGTCGTACGAGGATCCTCGTCGGTGTCCGAGATCAGGAGCGTCGCGAAGTTCGCGATGGAACCGGCCAGCGCCTTCTGCTGTTCGCCCCGAGCCTGGTTGCTCCTGTTGAACACGTCGCGCTCGAGCACCGGTGCCGCGTCGAAGAGCTTGGTGTAGAACAGCCCGGTGATGGCGCCGATGTTCTCGCCCACCACGGGCAGGGTCGCCCGAATCACCTCGGCATGCTTGTCAGACAACAGTTGCGCTGTAATGGCTCTCTCCCCTTCATCCCGACCGGAAACCCATTGGTCCGTCGTGTCTGCCGGACGGACTCTACAGACAGTGATCAACGAATTTGTCGGGAATGCGCAACCTGGCCCGGACCGACCGCCACCGCGGTTCCCGGGTACCGCGTCTTCACGCTCCGTGCACTCCCGGCAGGTCGTCGCTGGACGCGAACAGGCGCCGGTGCTCACCGTGGATCCGGCCGGTCACCCACCACGCGATCTCGACCAGGACGACGCCGACGGCCCCGATCGCGAACGCTCCGGTCGTGGCCGCGACATTGGACGGATCGAGCTTGAAGAACTCACGGGTGAAATCGAATCCGAACAGCACCACGTAGCCGAGCACCGAGCCCGCGAGCAGCACGATCTTCCACCACACGTACGGTCGCGCGACCACGGCGAGCACCCACAACGCGATCATGATGAGCGTGATCAGCGCCGTGGTGCTGGCCTGCTCGATCTGCTGTTCGGTGGCGTCGGGTCCCGCGTAGGCGAGCAGGTACGCGACGTAGGTCGCGACACCGATGATGACGCCCGACGGGATCGCCAACCGCATGACCCGGCCGACGAACCCCGATCGGGCCCGCTCGTTGTTCGGGGCCAGCGACAGGATGAACGACGGGATGCCGATCGTGAACCACGCCGCGATCGTCACGTGCCGCGGCAGGAACGGATACGGCAGCGGATCGAAGTGGAAGATCTGCGACGCCACGCCCGAGATGCCGATCAGGAACGCCAGCAGTACCGAGTACACGGTCTTGGTGAGGAACAGGTTCGAGACCCGTTCGATGTTGCCGATCACCCGCCTGCCCTCGCCGACGACGTACGGGAGCGTGGCGAACTTGTTGTCCAGCAGCACGATCTGCGCCACCGCGCGGGTCGCCGGGCTGCCCGAGCCCATCGCGACTCCGATGTCGGCGTCCTTGAGCGCGAGCACGTCGTTGACGCCGTCGCCGGTCATCGCGACCGTGTGCCCGCGCGACTGCAGGGCACCGACCATCGCACGCTTCTGGTCGGGGCGGACACGGCCGAACGTGGTGGCCTCGTCGAGGGTGTCGGCGAGTTCCTCGCGGTCCTCGGGCAGCTGACGGGCGTCGATCGCACGGTCGCCGCCGGGCAGCCCGAGCGACGTCGCGACGGCACCGACCGAGACGGCGTTGTCGCCGGAGATGACCTTGACCTGAACCTTCTGGCTCGCGAAGTACTCGAGCGTCTCGCGGGCGTCGGGGCGCACCTTCTGGTCGAGGACCACCAGGGCCCGCGGCGTCACGACTCCGGGGGCGTCGGGCGCGTCGACGGGACGGTCGCTGCTGCCGAGCAGCAGCACACGCAGCCCCTGCGCGCCGATCTCCTCGGCCTGGCGGGCCATGTCGCTGTCCGGGTCGAGCAGGACGTCGGGGGCGCCGAGCAGCCAGTTGCCGTTGTTGCCGTACGACTGGCCGCTCCACTTCTTGGCCGACGAGAACGGCGCGACGGCGGTGGGCTCCCAGCCCGGGTCGTCGGCGAGCGCCTCCCGGATCGCGAGCATGCTCGCGTTGGGGCGCGGGTCGTCGGCCGCCATCGCGGCGAGCGCGCGGGCGGCCTGAGTGTCGTCCGACTTGGCGGTGCGCAGCTCGGCGAGCTTCATGCCGTTCTCGGTGAGGGTGCCGGTCTTGTCGGCGCACACGACGTCGACGCGGGCCAGCCCCTCGATCGCGGGCAGTTCCTGCACCAGGCACTTGCGCTGTCCGAGCCGGATGACACCGACCGCGAACGCGATCGACGTCATCAGCACGAGACCCTCGGGGACCATGGGGACCAGGGCGGCGACCATGCCGTTGAGCGCGGGTCCGAGTGCCTGGCCGCTCGAGAACAGCTGGTTGTAGATGATCAGCAGACCGGCCGGAATCATCAGGTACGTGATGAACGTGAGGATCTTGTCGATGCCGCTGCGCAGTTCGGAATGGACCAGCGTGAACTTGCTGGCCTCCTCGGCCAGCTTCGCCGCGTACGCCTCGCGCCCCACCTTGGTGGCCCGGTAGGCGCCGCTGCCCGCGACGACGTAGCTGCCGGAGAGCACCTGCGCTCCGACCGGCTTGTGCACAGCGTCGGCCTCACCGGTGAGGAGCGACTCGTCCACCTCGAGCGCAGACGCCTCGACGATGATGCCGTCGACCACGATCTGGTCTCCGGGACCGAGTTCGATGATGTCGTCGAGCACCACGTCGCTGGGCGCGACGGCCGCGGACGCGCCGTCGCGACGGACCATCGGCTTGGCCTGACTGACGATCGCCAGCTGATCGAGTGTTCGTTTGGCGCGGATCTCCTGGATGATGCCGATCCCGCTGTTGGCGATGATCAGCAGACCGAACATCCCGTCGATGATCGACCCCGTCGACAGCACGATGATCAGCAGTACGCCCAGAATCGCGTTGATCCGGGTGAACACGTTCGCCCGAACGATGTCCTTGACCGAGCGACTCGCCCGGTCGGGGACGTCGTTGGTCTGCCCGTTCGCGACCCGCTGCGCCACCTCGTCGGCGGTCAGGCCGTTCTCGATGTGCCGGGGATCGGTCTCCAGGGTGCCGACAGCGCCGACTGTCGCGTCTTGGCCCAGTGACTCGTCCGTTGCCATGAAGGAAGGCTATTCCAACGCGCCGCCGCGGACTCGGATGGACCACGGTGCGGCGACGGCGGGGGCATGCTGTTGACATGACCACGCGAGCCCGAGTGTCCCTCACATCCGGCGCCGACTTCTGGCACACGCAGGCCCCACAGGGCACCGGTCTGCCCGCCATCACACTCACCGACGGTCCACACGGTGTCCGTAAACAGCGGACCGAGTCCGGGTACTCCCCCGAGTCGGTGCCGGCGACGTGCTTCCCGACCGCGTCCGCGCTCGCCGCGACGTGGGACGTCGAACTGCTCGAGGAGGTGGGCCTCGCGCTCGGCACCGAGGCGCGCACCGAGGGGGTGAGCGTGCTGCTGGGTCCGGGCGCGAACATCAAGCGCAGCGCCCTGTGCGGACGCAACTTCGAGTACTTCTCCGAGGACCCGTTCCTCTCGTCCCGGATGGCGGCGGCCTGGATCCGCGGCGTGCAGTCCACCGGGGTCGGCGCGTCGCTCAAACACTTCGCCGTCAACAACCAGGAGTTCCGGCGCTACAGCATCGACGCGCTCGTCGACGCCCGCGCGCTGCGCGAGATCTACCTCGCGAGCTTCGAGCACGCCGTGGTCGACGCGAGACCCGCGACGGTGATGGCCGCGTACAACCGGGTGAACGGCACCCACTGTGCCGAGAATCACGAGTTGCTCACCCGGATCCTGCGCGACGAGTGGGGGTTCGACGGCCTCGTGGTCTCCGACTGGGGCGCGGTCACGCGGCGGTCGGCGTGCCTGGCGGCCGGACTGGATCTGGAGATGCCCGGCTACGCCGGCCGCGGCGACGACGCGGTGCTCGCCGCGGTGGCGTCCGGTGAACTCGGCGCCGACGCGGTCGAGCGCGCCGCCGACGCGGTGACCCGCCTGATCGAGCGGACCGCGGGCGCGCGCGCCGCCGCGCGGGGGTACGACGAGGCCGCGCACCACACCCTCGCCCGCCGCGCCGCCGAGGCCGGCACGGTGCTGCTGAAGAACGACGGCGCCGTCCTGCCGCTCGAGCCGTCGGCCCGCGTCGCGGTGATCGGCGAGTTCGCGAAGCAGCCGCGATATCAGGGGGCCGGCAGTTCCGGGATCAACCCGCACCGCCTCGACGACGCGTGGACCGACCTGGCCGCGCGGATCGGCGCGGACCGGCTCACGTACGCACCCGGCTACCGGCGCGGGTCCGGGCGGACCGATGCCGCGCTGCTCGACGAGGCCCGGGACGCCGCCCGGGACGCGGACGTCGCGGTCGTGTTCGCGGGCCTGCCGGACAGCTACGAGACCGAGGGCGTCGACCGCGCGAACCTCGACCTGCCCGACGGCCACGACGCCCTGATCGCCGCGGTGGCCGAGGTGTGTCCCCGGGTCGTCGTGGTGCTCGCCGGCGGCGCGCCGGTGACGATGCCGTGGCACGACGATGCCTCCGCGATCGTCGAGTGCTATCTCGGCGGGCAGGCTGCGGGCAGCGCGATCTCCCGCATCCTCACCGGTGACGCGGAACCGGGCGGCCGACTCGCGGAGACCTTCCCGCTGCGCACCACCGACAACCCGGTGCACGTGTGGCCGGCGGGACCGGCGCTGCTCGAGTACCGCGAGAGCATCTACGTCGGGTACCGGTACTACGACGCCGCCGGGCTGGACGTGCGTTACCCGTTCGGCCACGGGCTGGGCTACACCACCTTCGCGTGGTCCGAACTCGAGATCGCCGAGGTCGAGAACGACGACGCGTCCGAGCAGCGGTTCGACGTGTCCGTGCGGATCACCAACACCGGCGACCGCCCGGGCAGCGAGGTCGTACAGGTGTACGTGCGCGACATCGAATCCGCCGTGTTCCGCCCCGAGCAGGAACTCGCCGGCTTCGCGAAGGTGTTCCTGATGGCGGGCGAGTCGCGCCGCGTCACCGTGCAGGTGGATCGCCGCGCGTTCTCGTTCTGGGACACCACGATCGACGACTGGTCGATCGAGTCGGGCGACTTCGAGATCCGGGTCGGCGCATCCTCGCGCGACGTTCGCGCATCCGCGACCGTGCGGCTCGAGTCCGACCGGAGCGGTTTCGACCCCGGACCCGCCGCGTACCACGACTCACCGGTGTTCGAGCGGGACGCCTTCGCGGCGCTGTACGGTCGGCCGCTGCCGGACAACGTCGTCGACGCGCCCGGCCACTACACCGTGGACACCCCCATCTCCGACATCCGGCACCCCGCCGCGACGCTGCTGACGGCGGTCATGCGGCGCAAGGCCGCGGCGATGGCACCGACGCTGGACGAGGACGATCCGTTGACGCTGCTGTTCGAACGGTCGCTGCAGGAGCTGCCGCCGAGGATGATGCCGATGCTCACCCGGGGCGGCGTCACACCCGACGCAGTGCAGGCATTCGTGGACATCTGCAACGGTCACGGTGTACGCGGTGTCCGGGCGCTCGTCGCATCGCTGCGGCACCGGTGAGTTCGGCTGCGCGACAGCCGGTGACAGCTCAGCCGAGGTCCTCCCACCAGACCTTCTGGTCGGGTGGACGGAGCGCGTCGACCCGCTGACCGACCATCGGCACCGACATGGCGACACCCGCGGTCGCCGCCGCGTCGCAGAGCCTCGCGATCGGCTCGCCCCACGGGTGGAACGCGAGGTTGAACGTGGCCCAGTGGATCGGGATCAGCAGCGAACCGCCCACGTCCAGGTGGGTGCGCACCGCCTCCTCCGGGTTCATGTGGATGTCGGGCCAGCGCTCGTCGTAGGCACCGACCGGGAGCAGGGTGACGTCGAACGGTCCGTACCGGCGACCGAGGTCGGCGAACCGCGGCGTGTACCCGGAGTCGCCGCCGAAGAACACCTTCCGTCGCGGCCCGGCGATCACCCACGACGCCCACAGCGTGGTGTCGCGGGCGAGGCCGCGCCCCGAGAAGTGGCGGGCCTCCGTGCACGTCAAGGTCAGCCCCGCGACGTCCGCGCTCTCGTCCCAGTCGAGTTCGACGATGCGGCCGTCCGGAACGCTCCACCGTCGCAGGTGCGCTCCCACCCCGATGGGCACCACGAAGACGGTGTCCTGGGTTCGGGCGAGGGTGGTGATGGTCGCCTGGTCGAGGTGGTCGTAGTGGTCGTGCGAGACGACGACGGCGTCGACGGTGGGCAGGTCACCCAGCGCCATCGGCACCGGGTGCATGCGCGCCGGACCCACCACGGCGGACGGCGAAACCCGTTCACTCCATACCGGATCCGTCAGCACACGCCGGCCGTCGATCTCGACCAGCACGCTCGAGTGACCGAACCACGTGACGGCCAATTCGCCCGCCGCGGCCGGCGCCAGCGGCGTCGCGAGCGGAATCGCGCGGCGCGGCCTACCCACGGCGCCGCGGGTGAGGAAGGCCTTCGCGAGCCCGGACTGCGAACCGGACGGCAGCGACGAACTCGGGTCCGAGTTGTGGAATCGGTTGCCGCGGTACCGCGGCGACCCCGCCGCGTACGGTTCGATCGCCGCCCGGGAAGCACCGAGCGCGGGCACGGTCCCCCACGCGGCGCGAGCCACCCACCCTGCACCTGCCGCCGCAGCCGCGACGAGCACACCCCTGCCGATCATCGTCGTCCCGCTCCCCTACCTGCCCCGGAAATCCGGTGCGCGCTTCTCGAGGCGCGCGGCCCGCGCCTCCTGCGCGTCCTCGCTCCCCCACGCCGCGTACAGCGCGGCCAGTTGCTCCTCGGTCTGCGGTTCCCGGGTGCCGTCGTCGTTGAACACCAGCTTGAGGTGCCGCAGCGACAGGGGCGCGAGTTCCGCGATGGTCCGCGCCCACTCCTGCGCGGTGACGAGGTCGCCGATCTTGTTGGCCAGACCGCGCGCGAACGCCTCGTCCGCCGAGAGCATCTCGGCTCCGAGCAGCATCGTCCGGGCGGGCCCGCCGCCGACGAGGGACACCAGTCGCCGCACCGTCCACTTGTCCACGGAGATGCCGAGTTTCGCAGCGGGGATCCCGAACCGGGCCTCGGGCGCGACCACCCGCAGGTCCGACGCGAGCGCGAGTTGCGTACCGGCGCCGACCGCGGGCCCGTTGATCGCGGCGATCACCGGAACCGGGATCGAGTCGATGGTGTGCAGCATGTCGAGCAGGTGGTCGGTGAACCCCTCGGCGTAGACGTCGCCGGACAGGTCCGCACCGGCGCAGAACGCGGTGCCCTGACCGGTGAGCACGACGACCCGCGCCTCCTCCACGACGGCCTTCTCGAGGGCCTCCCGCAGGGCGATGCACAGCTCGGTGTTGAGGGCGTTGCGCCGTTCCGGCCGCTGCAACTCGAGGGTGACCACGTGGCCGTCACGGCTGGTCCCGATCATCTGGCTTTCACTCGCTTTCTCGGTGCGAGGCGCCGTCCCCTGTGGACGGTCCCCGGCGGGTGCGATCCGAACAGTACCTGTAACGCGGCATCCACAATCATGTCGAGCACCCCGGAACAACGGAGCCGTCACGAGCGTTGCGCCGAATTCAGGCTATGACAGAACGGAGCGGGATGGACACCGA
The DNA here is from genome assembly GCF_004011865.1 of Prescottella agglutinans. Taxonomy (GTDB): domain Bacteria; phylum Actinomycetota; class Actinomycetes; order Mycobacteriales; family Mycobacteriaceae; genus Prescottella; species Prescottella agglutinans. Next base: position 558,347 of record NZ_RKLP01000002.1, read on the forward strand.
GCTCGAGGCGGTCGTGATCGGAGCCGGCCAGGCCGGCCTGTCGACCGCCTATCACCTGCGCCGATCCGGGCTTGCTCCGGAGCGCGACTTCGTGGTCCTCGATCACGCGCCCGGTCCCGGCGGCGCGTGGCAGTTCCGCTGGCCGTCGCTGACGCTCCGGACCGTCAACGGCGTGCACGACCTGCCCGGCATGGCGTTCGCGGAGACCCTCGGACCGGACACCGACACCGTGCAGGCCGCCGACGCCGTCCCCCACTACTACGGTCTCTACGAGAAGCGGTTCGAACTGCCGGTGCACCGGCCCGTGCATGCGACCGTCGTGTGCGACCGTGGCGAGCGACTGGCGGTCGAGACCCCGGAGGGGACGTACCTGACCCGCGGGCTGGTCAACGCGACGGGAACCTGGGAGCGACCGTTCGTCCCGTCGGTGCCGGGCGCGGAGCGGTTCGAGGGCCGGCAACTACACACCCGCGACTACCGCTCGGCCCGCGAGTTCGAGGGTGAGCACGTGATCGTGGTCGGTGGCGGGATCTCCGCGGTCCAACTGCTCGACGAGATCTCGTGCGTCACGAGCACGACGTGGGTGACCCGCCGCGAACCACAGTTCCGCGAGGAGCCGTTCACCCCCGAGATCGGCAGTGCCGCAGTCGCGCTCGTCGAGGATCGGGTGCGTCGCGGGCTTCCGCCGGGGTCGGTGGTCTCGGTGACGGGGCTGCCCGTCACCCCGGCGATCCGGGCGGCCCGCGACCGCGGCGTGCTGCACCGGCTGCCGATGTTCTCCAAGATCACCGAGACCGGCGTCCGATGGGCCGACGGATCGGAGCAGCACGCCGACGTCATCCTGTGGTGCACGGGATTTCGCTCGTCACTCGACCACCTGGCCCCGTTGCGCCTACGCGGTCCCGGCGGCGGCATCACCATGACCGGCCGGCTCGCGACGCAGGTGGCGGCCGACCCGCGGATCCACCTGGTGGGTTACGGGCCGTCGGCGTCGACGATCGGCGCCAACCGCGCCGGCCGCGCCGCGGCCCGGGAACTGACCCGATTCCTCGCGCGGTGAGCCGGCGGGCCGGTCACCGGACCACTGCGCCGCCCCGGTACTCGCGGCCGCCCCACACCCCGGACTGCCGGGTTCCGGCCGCGTACGCGGCACACCCGGCCCGGATGGGGCATCGTGCGCACACCGCGGCGGCGTAGTCGTACGACTCGCTCGGATCCGGGAACCACCGATCCGGGTGGGCATCTCCTCGGCACGCCGCCTCCTCCCATCGCGTCGGATCGGCGGCGGTGAGGAAGCCTGCAAGGGTCGGCACTGCGGTCACGGGGATCTCCTCCCTTCGAGGACGGGATGGTCGGGCAGAGCAGCGAGGTCACGCCAGATCCGGCGCTGCCGTTTGATGTCGTCGCGAGGTGCGCGCGGCACCCACAGCAGCGGCATGCCGGCCTCCTCCGGGGTCCGGTCCGCCTTGCGCTGGTTGCAGCTCGCGCACGCCGCGACCAGGTTGCCGTAAGTGTCTGCGCCGCCGCGACTTCGGGGTTGCACGTGATCGACGGTCCGGGCACCGGGCGTGCCACAGTAGGCACACCGGTGACGGTCCCGCTGCAGCACCGTCGCGAAGCACGCGCGGGTGTCGTCGTCGACCACCGGCCGTGGCGGCGTGTGCACGTACTCGACCAGTCGGACGGTCTCCGGCAGCGCGACAGCGCAGCGCTGGGACCGCACGACGAAACGCGGGGTGTGTTCGACGACGGTGACGGCGACGTTCTCGACGACGAGCACCACCGCTCGGGCGGCCGGGACGACGTCGAATTCGTCGAACGTCGAGTTCAGCACGCGCACCCGGCTGTTCATCCAGGTGCGGGGCGTGATCGCGGTGCGGGCACGGCTGGGCATGACAACGAGGCCTCGATTCGAGGGGACGGTGGTGGAAGGGGTGCGCGGACGGCGGACGACGCGGACAGGCGCGCGTCAGTGAATGCAGCGGGACGACTGCATCGTCTGCGCAACAGTGAGATTCGATGCGGTCATCGCGGTGCCGTCCTTCCCGTCCTCGCTCGTGTCTGGTGGATCGGCTGGCCAGTCTGGCACGACGACGATCCGAGCGACAGCGATTATTCGCGGCGGGGGTGTCCCAGGGTCAGGAGTGCGGATCCACCCGGACGACGGGCGGCGTCTCGTAGCTGCCGTCGAGCACCGTCTGGTGCGGAATGTACATGCGCAGCAACGGCCGGAAGGCCCCGGTGGGGGTGGGCAACCAGTTGGCGCGGGCCGTCGAATCCGTGGGCTCGGTCGCGCTCAGCGTCAGTGTGAGCGACCCGTCGTCGCCGTAGACGAGGCCGGGTGTGCGGTCCCCGATCGAGTACCGCTCGATCGGGTTGGCCACCAGGTAGAAGTGCGGCATGCTGTACATGGTGATCGACCAGAAGGCGTCCACCGGCGGTGTCGGCGCAAAAGTGATGGTGTAGGTGTGTTCCCCGGTCAACTGGTCGCCCGCCGAGTCGGTGTAGACCTGGCTGTACGCGGCCTCGTATCCGTGGTTACCCCACAGTCCGCCCATCGCTGCGGCCGCGCGTAGCCCGATCGCCTTGGCCCGGTCGGCGATTCGCCACTCCGGGCTGTCGATGGTTCCGATCTCGAAGAAGTCGTCGTTGTAGTCGAACAGATGGAACGCTCGATGCCACCCGTTCACGACCCCGTCGCCGGACCCCGACTTCAGCGCCGCCTCGATCCTGGCCCGCCCCTGTGCGGCACCCTCCACCAGAGCCGCCGCCAGGGCCGGGTCGGCGTTCACGTACGGCGACGGCCCGGTCTCGAGCAGCCCCAGTGGGGCGAACGCCTGCTGCAGCGCGACGTCGCGCGACCCGGGCGGGAACGCCTGCAGGTACAGCCGCAGCCGTTCCCAGAACATCAGATCCTCCGGCACCGCGGGATCCGGCTCCGGCAGCCCTTCGGGATCGTCGGCGGCGAGGGGCCACAACGAGATCTGGTCCTGCAGCTCACGGACCCGGTCGACGTCGTCGGGACCTTCACAGGCCCACCGCCCGACGATCGACACGATCCGCGTGGAACAGTGCACGGACGTGGCGTCGGCGGGAAGCTCCCCCGGCCACCCCGGCGGCACCAGCACGTAGCGGCCGGCCTCGGTCCCCGTCGCGCGCTTACCGATGTAGGCGAAGTTGTTGGTCCAGGCGTCGACGAACTGCAGGACGAAGTACGCGTCCGCGGTGTCCGGCACGTCCAGGATCAGCGGCCCGACGCTGAGGTCGAGCTGCGCCATCGAGTAGATGGTGTCGTTGTTGATCGAGACGAACTCCTCGTCCGGACCGGCCAGCCCCGGCGCGTGACTGAAGGAGTTGAAGGGGGCCGCGGAATTCGCGCCGACACCCGTCGTCACGAACCGCTCCACCTGCGACAGGTTGAACACCGGAGCGAACCCGTACACGAACGCCCTGACAACCGACTCGACGCTGACCGTCGAATCCGAACCGACTACCGAATCTCCACTCGGGTGGGTCATGTCGCCCATTTCACCACTCCCGCCGCGAGTGCGCTCGCTATCCACGAACATTGCAGTCATCATGGTCTGGTGACCGGATTTCCCGAGTGGGCCAGCACTCTCGATCTCCTGCCGCATCCCGAAGGCGGCTGGTACTGCGAGACCTGGCGAAGCGACATCGAATTGCCCGGAGTCGCACTGCCGAACATGTTCGGCGGGGCCCGCTCGGCCGGGACGGCGATCCTCTTCCTGCTCGAGCCCGGGCAACAGTCCCGATGGCACGCGGTGCGCGGCACCGAGATCTGGCTGTATCACCGCGGAAGCCCGCTGGCACTGGAACTCGGCGGCGACGACGACGCACCGGGGCCCGTCACGACGCACGTTCTCGGACCGGACATTTCGTCCGGGCAGAATCCCCAGTTGGTGGTGCCGCAGCGCCACTGGCAGCGGGCACGGCCGACCGGGGACGAGGCCGCACTGGTCAGTTGCATCGTCGTTCCCGGTTTCGACTTCGCCGACTTCCGCATCGAGGGACAGGACTACCCGGTGCCCGATCCCACGCAGTTCTAGGCCATCGGCCGAAATGCCGACACCCGGCGGGGATCGTTCTCGGGCGGATCCCGCTGGGGACGAACGCGTTCGCGACCGACTCCGGACACCCGGGGGACCCGAATCCGGCTGTGAGTATCGCGAGAAGGGCGGCCCCGCTCACGAATCCGCCGGGCAGTGATCGTCGCCACCCCGGCATGCCCCCGCGGTTCGCCCATACGGATTCGATGGTGCGGCGGTCGAGGCGGGCGGGGCACCGGAGTCGAGCGACCACCCGAGGGCATTGATAGGACATTGGTATCTATGAGATAGATCCCATAGATTTGAACTATCCATGGTTGTTGATTAACCTCTCAAATGTCTGGTTCCAACTCCGACCGAACAGAGGTTCAAATGGCCCTGATCAACAAGCAGATCAAGCCCTTCTCCGCGACCGCCTACAAGAACGGCGCGTTCGTCGACGTGTCCGACGAGGACATCAAGGGCAAGTGGGCGATCTTCTTCTTCTACCCGGCCGACTTCACCTTCGTCTGCCCGACGGAGCTCGGTGACCTCGCAGACCACTACGAGGAGCTGCAGCGCCTCGGCGTCGAGGTCTTCTCGGTGTCCACCGACACCCACTTCACGCACAAGGCGTGGCACGACTCCTCCGCCACCATCGGCAAGATCCAGTACGCGATGATCGGCGACCCGACCCTGGAGATCAGCACCAACTTCGAGGTGCTCCGCGAGAACCAGGGCCTGGCCGACCGCGGCACCTTCCTGGTCGATCCCGACGGTGTGGTCCAGTTCATGGAGATCACCGCGGAGGGCATCGGCCGCAACGCTGCCGAGCTGCTGCGCAAGGTCAAGGCCGCTCAGTACGTGCGGTCGCACCCGGGCGAGGTCTGCCCGGCCAAGTGGGAAGAGGGCGAAGAGACCCTCGCTCCGTCGCTGGACCTCGTCGGCAAGATCTGACGTAAGTCTCATCGACTGACGTAAGTCATTTCAGGCGGCGCGGGCCCGGCTCTCCGGGCCCGCGCTCGACCCCACCCCCGCCGGCGTGTTCCGTGCCGCCGGCGCACCTGTCCGGACCGCAGGCGAAACAGGTCCGATCCCGATCACAGTCCGCCCCCATGGATGGAGAGATCCGCATGCTCGACGCCTCCCTTGCCGGCCAACTGAAGTCCCTCCTCGAGCGGCTGACCCTGCCGATCGAGCTCGTGTCCTCCCTCGATGACGGGGCCAAGTCGGCCGAACTCGCCGAACTGCTCACCGAGATCGCCGCGATGTCGGACAAGATCACCTACGAGCGCCGCGACGACGACGCGCGACGGCCGTCCTTCGCCATTCGCCGCAGCGGCACCGACATCGAGGTCCGCTTCGCCGGCATCCCGCTCGGCCACGAGTTCACCTCGCTCGCGCTCGCGCTGCTCCAGGTCGGCGGCTACCCGTCGAAGGAAGCGCCCGAGCTGCTCGAGCAGGTCCAGGGGCTCGAGGGCCAGTTCCACTTCGAGACCTACTTCTCGCTGTCCTGCCAGAACTGCCCCGACGTCGTGCAGGCGCTGAACCTGATGGCCGTGCTCAACCCGGGTGTCAGCCATGTCGCGATCGACGGCGCGCTGTACCAGGACGAGGTCGACGGCCGCCAGATCATGGCGGTGCCGACGGTGTACCTCAACGGCGAACTGTTCGGCTCGGGACGGATGAGCCTCGCGGAGATCGTCAACAAGCTCGACGACGGCGCCGCGGACCGCGCTGCCGCCGCGATCGCCGAGAAGGATCCCTTCGACGTGCTCGTCGTCGGTGGTGGGCCGGCCGGTGCCGCGGCCGCGATCTACGCCGCACGCAAGGGAATTCGTACCGGCATCGCCGCCGAGCGCTTCGGGGGCCAGGTGCTCGACACCATGTCGATCGAGAACTACATCTCGGTTCCCCACACCGAGGGACCGAAGTTCGCGGCGGCACTCGAGAACCACGTACGCGAGTACGACGTCGACCTGATGAACACCCAGCGGGCCGCCAAGCTCGTCCCGGCGGCCACCGAGAACGGCCTCGTCGAGATCGAACTCGAAAGCGGCGCTTCGCTGCTCGCCCGCACGGTGATCCTGTCGACGGGTGCCCGCTGGCGTTCGATGAACGTGCCCGGCGAGACCGAGTACCGCAACAAGGGCGTCACGTACTGCCCGCACTGCGACGGCCCGCTGTTCAAGGGCAAGCGTGTCGCCGTGATCGGTGGCGGCAACTCCGGCGTCGAGGCCGCGATCGACCTCGCCGGCCTCGTCGAGCACGTCACGCTGATCGAGTTCGACTCGGCGATGCGTGCGGACGAGGTGCTCCAGCGCAAGCTGCGGAGCCTGCCCAACGTGACCGTCCTGCTCAGCACCCTGACGACGGAGGTCCTCGGCGACGGCAGCAAGGTCACCGGCCTGGCCTACCAGGACCGCACGACCGGCGAGTCGCACACCGTCGACCTCGAGGGCGTGTTCGTCCAGATCGGGCTGCTGCCCAACACCGAGTGGCTGGCCGGCAGCGTCGACCTGTCGGCGCGCGGCGAGATCGTCATCGACGAGCGTGGCCAGACGTCGGTGCCCGGCGTGTTCGCCGCGGGCGACTGCACCACCGTGCCGTTCAAGCAGATCGTCATCGCCGCCGGTGCCGGCGCGACCGCCGCCCTGTCGGCGTTCGATCACCTGATCCGCACGAGCGCCCCGGCCGACGACGCCGCCGCCGTGGCCGGGTAGGAATCTCGACGGTCGACCGAGCCCTGGGGCAGCCGCAACGCGGCCGCTCCAGGGCTCGGATTCGTTTGGATATCTCAGAGCTCGGTGAAGTTCCATCCGGCGAGGTGCACGAGCTGCTTGGCCGCCTGCCACCCACCTCGCTCGGGCAGAGTTTCGGAAGCGTGCGGCGCCGGCATGCCTTGTGCGACGCGACGTACCCACGGCGTCTTTTCCAGCGAGTGCACGTAGTTGACATCTCGACCCGACGTGCGCGGCTGCCCCACCATCACGAGTTGATCGGCGCTGGGCATCTGTGGGAAGACTCCCGAGAGGAATTCCGTCTTCGCGTAGGGACGGTCCCGAGAGAGCATGATCTCGTGCACATAGACCGTGACCCACGCATCGGGTCGCACTCGCACCGCCCACACGTCACCCGACGCTGCCGGCCCGGTGCCGATCGATGCCGCAACCTTCGGAGGCCTCGGTGTCAACGCGCGTACACGCGCCGCCAGCCCACCCAGCGTGGTCTCTTTCGACGGCGGAACGGGAGACGGCTGCGGCGCTTCCAGATCGACCACCGGAACATCAAGGGATCCGAACAGGCGGTCGAACACGTCGTCACGCCAACCACGATCACCGACACTCGAATTCCACCACGCCAGCGGAGCCTGCGGTTCGACACGCACGTTCGGGCGTTGATCCCGTTCGCGATACGTAGTGAACCTCTCGGCCAGTCCCGGGCGTTCGATCGGTGCCAGCACGCCGACCAGGGCGAGTGTCTCGAGGAAACCGACCGCCGCATAACGGTCCATCGGTACGATCTTGGCTGCCCTGAGCGCATCGGCCGCCTTTGCGTGTCGGGTCTGTGGCGGTAGAGCTTTGATCACCGCACGTACCGCCCCGAGAACCCAGCGATCGTAGTCGGTGGCGACGGGCCGCTCCCCCACCGTCCACGAAAGCGCCAGACCGTAACCGATCGGGTCTCCGTCCAGCGGTGTCGTCCCCGCCATCCTCGATGCCCACTCGTCGACGACCTGCCGGCGACCGGTCCGCCAGCCGCACACCTCACACATGTCTGCAGACTGCTCGCTCCACGGCGTCAGCTCGTGCTCCGGCGCCGACGTGGCAAGCAGAACCGCCGGGAGTACGCTGCGCCATCCTCCGGGCGCGGACCACATCGAGGCGGCGAATGCTTCAGCAGCGGCACGCAGGTCCCACTGAACGGCCCTCGCGCGCAGCCGATCCCAACATGAATCGTGTCCGACCTCGTCCGTCGCGTCGGGGTCGAGGCCGGCCTCGCGGAGCATGCCGGCCAACGGCGCCAGGTCGGCATCGCGCGACGGCACGAATCGTGTCATCTCGGTGGCGTCATCCCATTCGAAGGGGACGCGTTTCCGGATCACGCGCCAAGCAGCGAGCAGCTCACGCACCTCACTGTCGTGCCCAGCTGGAAATCGTGCATCAAGTTTCATGACTTTGTGCGCTTCGATCCCTCACCGAATGGGAGACGCATTTCAGTCGTCGAAGCCGAGCTCGACGGAGCGAGCGAGGGCGGCGTGGAGCGCGTCGTTGTCGAGAACAAGGGTGTGCAAGGTTTGGGCGGCGACGAGCAGCGCGTCGAGATCGTTGCCGTAGACGCTGACCATGCCTCCCTCGGGGTCGAACCCGACCGCATCCAGTGTCGACGGGGCCTGGTCGGTCAGCGCCGCACGCAGCGCACCGGAGAAGTCGTATCCGGAGCCTTCGATACCGTGCGCCTCCAGCGCCGACCGGTGCTGGTGATACTCCGGTCCGCCCGGCGAGTAGATGATGCTGAAACTGCTGATGCCGGTCACGAGGCGGATCGGCTCGAGGGCGTCGAAATCGTCGGGAGTTGCCATGCGAGGGACCGTAGCAACCCCCTCGGACAATCACCGACACATCACGTGCCGGCCAGCGCGCCCAGCCACAAGCGGATCGTCGAACGTAGTCGTGCGGCAGGATGATCCGCGACACCGAGCGCGATCGACCGCGATCCGTAGGTCAGGTCGAACAACAGACCTTCGAGCAGACTGATCAGGTCGTGAGCGGCGAGTCGCGGGTCGGACGCTCCGAGCGCCGACATCAGCGCCACCGCGGCGTCCACCGAGAAGAGACACGAACCGATCGCGACGCGCAGTTCCTCGTCCTCCACCGCTTCCACGACGAGGGAATATCGCGCGAGTACGTCGCGACGTCGGTCGGTGAGCAGGCGGTCGAGTTGCCCCGCGATCAGATCGGCGGCCGTGTCCACGGACGGGATCTCGTCGGGCACACCCTCCAGGAACGCGGTCCGCGAACGCTCGGCGAGACGTCGGACCGCCGCGGTCACGAGCGCGTCCCGCGTGCGGAAGTAGTACGAGGTGGATCCCTTCGCCAGCCCCAGACGCCGGTCGATCGCCTGATGGGTGACGGCGTGGTTGCCGCCCTCGGCCGCGAGGTCGAGGGCGGCCTCGCAGATCGACTCGCGACGCGACGGACGGTGACTCATGTCTCCATCCTGTCAGACTCTACGATGATAGAGTCACGCACCATGAAACTGTTCCGGCGCACCCGGCCACCCACGCTTCGAGTCCCGCCCGGCACGTTCGACGAGGCCTCGCGCGCAAGCGGTTTCGTGCTCGACGCCACCCAGCGTCGGGCGGCCGCGGAACTGGAGAACGCCGACGGCCGCTGGGTCTACCTGTGGGGCCCGGTCGGTCGCGGCAAGAGCTGGTTGATGGACACGTACTTCGCCGCCGTGCCGACCGACCGCAAACTGCGAATCCACTTTCACGAGTTCTTCCACGACCTCCACTCGACGCTCCAGCGACACCACCACGACCTTCGCGAGAGCCTCGGCGTACTCCTCGGCGACGTTCGACTGCTGTGTTTCGACGAATTCCACGTCCACGACATCGGCGACGCCAAGTTTCTCGAGCGCCTACTCCCCGCACTGCTCGACCACGGCGTCACGCTGGTCGTGACGTCGAACCAGCCCCCCTCGGGCCTCTTGCCCAATCCCCTGTTCCACGAGACCTTTCTGCCCACGATCGCGCTCATCGAACGGACCATGACCGTCGTGACGGTGGACGGGCCCGTCGACTACCGGACCGTCACCGGCCACGCGGAGACGGGTTTCGCCTCGGGAGTCTGGGCCGCGCCCGGGGATCCGATGCAGCTGACGCGACTGGGACTGACGCGACCCCGCGACGACGAGCGTCGATGCCTCCGCCCCGCGGGCCACCCGATCGCGGCCCTCCGCGCCGACGACGACTGCCTGTGGTTCGCCTTCGCGGACGTGTGTGGCGCCACCACCGCTCCCGCCGACTATCTCGCCCTCGCCCGGTCGCACCGCAACTGGGTCGTCAGCGACGTACCCACCCTGCACGATGCGGGCCGAGATGCGAGCCAGCGGTTCGTCAACCTCGTCGACGTCCTGTACGACCACGACATCCGCGTCGTCTTCCTCGCGGACGAGAGATTCTTCGACCCCTCCGTAATCGACTGTCCCGCAGCTGACATCGCCCGCGTGACGAGCCGTCTCCGGCAACTACGCTCGGTGCACGCGGCCCCGACTCGGCTGCTCGGTGAGCACGCACTGGGATGACCCCACCGCCGGTCGCCGTGGTGTGAATCCACGGGTGAATCTCGGTCCCGCGGCGCCGATCGAGACACTCGGGGCGTCGCGGCCGGTATCGTGCGGGCCGAATGCCGTGCTCAGGGGGAGGTTCGGCGCCACGACGACGGCCGGTCGCGCGGATGTACCGGCGGCAAGGGGAGGGTTTTCACATGAGGAATTCCACGGTCGGGCGTGCCCGGGTTCTGGCGGCCGCGGTGGTCGTGGCGGCCGCGTCGCTGCTCGCGGTGCCGGCCACGGCGTCCGCCGACAGCGGCGCCCCCGCCGCCCCCGCCGCCTTCGACGCCGCCGGCGCCCGCCTGGTGAAGTCGACGAAGAATTCCGACCGCAAGGTCACCATCTTCGTGTACTCGCCCGCGATGGGCCGCAACATCCCCCTCGAGGTCATCCTGCCGGCCGACCGCAGCCAGCCCCGGCCGACGCTGTACCTGATCAACGGTGCCGGCGGCGGCGAGGACTCGGCCACCTGGCAGCGCAACGCCGATGTCATGAACTTCTTCCGCGACAAGAACGTCAACGTCGTCACCCCGCTCGAGGGCGCCTTCAGCTACTACACCGACTGGCAGAAGGACGATCCGAAGCTCGGCCGTCAGAAGTGGCAGACGTTCCTGCTCGAGGAACTCCCGCCGGTCATCGACAAGGAGTTCGGCACCAACAAGGTGCAGTCCGTCGCCGCCATCTCGATGACCGCCACCTCGGTGCTCAACTACGCGATCGCCAAGCCCGGTTTCTACAAGAGCGTCGGCTCGTACAGCGGCTGCGCCGAGACCAGCACCTGGGCCGGCCAGAACGCCATCCAGGTCGTGACCGGTGGCCGCGGGGGCGCCGACATCACCAACATGTGGGGACCGCTCGACGGCCCCGGCTGGGTGCAGAACGATCCGGTCGTCAACGCCGAGAAGCTCCGCGGCACCGAGCTCTACATCTCCACCGGCTCCGGGCTCCCCGGCCCGCACGAGACGCTCGACGGCCCCGGCATCGACGGTCGCCCGTTCGCAGTCGCCAACCAGGCCATCGTCGGCGGCGTGATCGAGGCCGCCACCAACTACTGCACGCACAACCTCGCGTACCGTCTGGCCGATCTGAAGATCCCCGCCACGTTCGACTTCAAGCCCACCGGCACGCATTCCTGGGGCTACTGGAAGGACGACCTGCACAACTCCTGGCCGATGATCGCCCGGTCGATGGGTCTGTAGGACGCCGACCCGACGCACCCTCACCTGCGAGCGGACGAAAAGCTCCGGCCGCCGACCGCGAAACGCGCGGTCGGAGCCGTTTACACCGAGTCAGTTGTGGGCGGGCACCGATTCGTCGCCGGCCGTCTCGGGAACGTCCTGAACCGCTTGCCCCTTGCGGGGGTTGACGAAGAACATCACCGCCACGAACCCGAGCATGAGCGCGGCGGCCGGCAGCATCGCCGACTGGGCCATCGCGGTCGCGAACGGCTCGCGGACCATCTCCGGTAGCTGACCGACGTGGGAGCTCTCGCCCACCTTCGCGCCACTGCTGAAGCCGAGGGTGGACAGTTCGGCGGTGATCCGCGACGTCATGAGGGCGCCCATCGCAGCGCTGCCGAGGACGGCACCGACCTGGCGGGTGGTGTTGTAGACGCCCGATCCGGCGCCGACATGCGCGGGCGGCAGGTTGCGGGTCGCGGTCGCGGCGAGAGGCGCCCAGATGAAGGCATTGGACGCGCCGATGAGCGCCATCGGCAGCAGGATCTGCCAGATCGGGGTGGCCGGGGTGAGCCTGGTGGCGAGCCACGCGGTGGCGAGCGCGAACACGAGGAAGCCCGGTCCCGCGATCATCCGCGGGTGCGCCTTGTCGACGAGACGTCCCACGAACGGCGCAAGGATGCCGGTGACGACCGCCATCGGGGCCATCAACAACGCGGACCGCGTCGGCGACAGCCCGGTCACGCTCTGCGCGTAGAACATGAACGGCAGCATCACACCGGTGATCGCGAAGCCCATCGTCGCGATACCGACGTTGGCGACGGAGAAGTTGCGGTCCTTGAACAACCCGAGCGGCACCAGCGGCTCGTTGCGGTTGACCTTCTGCCACCAGACGAAGGCGATCATCACCACGACGCCCGCGCCGATCAGCCCCCAGGCACGACCGTCCCAGTCGTACGAGTTGCCCTCCTGCAGTCCGAAGACGATGCAGAACAGGCCGATCGCGCTGAGGGCGACACCGACCATGTCGAACTTGTGGTTGTTCGTCGGCAGCGCAGGGACGAGACGCCACGCGAGCAGGAATCCGACCACGCCGACGGGGACGTTGACGAAGAAGATCCACTGCCAGCCGAGGTTGTCGAGCAGCACGCCGCCGAGGATCGGCCCGACCAGCGTCGCGACACCGGCCACCGAGCCCCACAGGCCCATCGCGGTTCCGCGCTTGTCCGGCGGGAAGATCCGGGTGATGACGGCCATCGTCTGGGGCGTCATCATCGCCGCACCGAGACCCTGGAAGACGCGGGCGACGATGAGCATCTCGACACCGCCGGACAGGCCGCACCACAGCGAGGCGAGCGTGAACACGACCAGGCCGATGAGGTACATGTTCTTGGGGCCGAACCGGTCACCGAGGCGTCCGGTGACGAGCAGTGGCACCGCGTACGCCAGCAGGTAGGCGCTCGTGACCCAGATGACCGAGTTGACGTCGGCGTTCAGTTCCGCGGTGATGACGGGGTTCGCGACGGCGACGATGGTGCTGTCGACGAGGATCATGAAGAAGCCCAGACAGAGGGCCCACAGGGCCGGCCACGGCCGGAAGTCGGTTTTCATCGGTTGCCCTTCTGGTCTGCGAGCCTCGCGGACTCGATGAGGTCGTCCGTCACCCACGGGATGTCACCGCTGCGGATGCGTTCGGCGAGGGTGCGCAGCCACTCGAGTTCGGCCTGCGTCATCGCCCGGGTGTAGGAGAACGGGATGGTGAACAACTCCGGAACCTCGCGCCCCCGCGCGAACTCGAAGAGTTCGTCGAGTTCGGAGAGTTCGGCGACGAGCGCCTCGATCCGGCTGTCGAGCAGGTTCAGCGCCTGGTCCGACTCGAGGTTGTGCAACTCCGCGAGACCGAGCGTGAACTGGGGGTACTCGGGTACCGGGGTCGCGACGATCTCGGCGACCCGCTCGCGCACCGCGCGCCGTCCCGCGACGGTGATCTCGTAGGTGGTCCGCTCCGGCCGGTTGCCCTGCCGGTCGGTGCCGAGGACCGCCACCAGTCCGTCGCGTTCGAGTCGCTCGACGGAGTGGTACAGCGAACCGGGACGGACCTTGACGATCCGGTCCTTCCGGCGCGTGACGAGGAGTTGGTACATCTCGTACGGGTGCATGGGTCGCTCGAACAGCAGCGCGAGCACCGAGATTCCGAGGGGTGTGGCCGATCGCGGGAGCACCGTCACCACCCCACTTCCACATCAAATATTCCGCGTGGAATATACGGCCGCGTGAACCCGCGCGGCAATGCCGTCGGCCGCTTGTGACGAGGAACACCGCGCCCCGGACTCGTCAGCCGAACGCCTCCGGGTCCGGGCCGAGCCGCCCGTCGGGCCTGTCCAGGGAACTGATCGCGAACATGTCGTCGGCGGACAACTCGAAGTCGAAGACGTCGAAGTTGCTCGCGATGCGCGCCGGGGTCACCGACTTGGGGATGACGACGTTGCCGAGCTGGATGTGCCAGCGCAGGACGATCTGCGCCGGGGTCCGGCCGTGCGCCTCGGCGAGTGTGCGGATCGTCGGATTCGCGAGGGTGGTGCCCTGCCCGAGCGGACTCCACGCCTCCGTCACGATGCCCATGTCGGCGTGCACCGAACGCAGCTGTGACTGCTCGAACTCGGGGTGCAGCTCGATCTGGTTGAGCACGGGCGTCTCCCCGACCGCCTCGACCAGACGCTCGAGATTCCGGGCGGCGAAGTTCGAGACGCCGAGCGAACGGATCCGGCCGTCGGCCTTCAGCTGCTGGAACGCCTTGAACGTGTCGATGTACCGGTCCTGCGCGGGCGCCGGCCAGTGGATCAGGTACAGGTCGAGATACTCGAGCCCCAGCCGGGCCAGGCTGTCGTCGAACGCCCGCAGCGTCGAGTCGTAGCCCTGGTCGGCGTTCCACAGCTTGGTGGTGACGAACAGGTCCTCGCGGGCCACGCCGGAGTCCGCGAGGGCCCGACCGGTCCCGGTCTCGTTCTCGTAGATGCGGGCGGTGTCGATACTTCGATATCCCACCCTCAACGCCTCGGAGACGGCGGTGTACGCGTCATCGTCGGGCACCTGGAACACCCCGAACCCCAGCTGCGGAATCGAATTGCCGTCGCTCAGCGCTACGGAGGGTACGGAACCGATGGAAGTCATACTCGGGCAACCAGCGCGGAGGCCCCGCGTGTTCCCACGATCTCAGTAAGTGGACACCGTGGTTCCGTTGCGCGACGGCGGCGGCGGGGCCTACGTTCGATCCGAGTGGTCTGATCTCCCGAGAGGGGCGGGCATGAACCTCGGTTACCGGCTGGCGTACCGACTCGGCTTCACGCCGTGGGAGGGCGCCGGGCGCCACATCTTCGCCGAACAGCTCAGTGCACTGCTCGACGGCGTCACACCGCCCACGTCCGGCGCGAAGGCCCTCGACCTCGGCTGCGGCACCGGCGATCACTCGATCGAACTGGGGATCCGCGGGTGGTCGGTCACCGCAGTCGACGCCGTGCCGCTCGCCATCGAGCGGGCGCGCGCGAAACTGCCCATCGCCGGCGCCGACGTCCGGTTCGTCCTCGGTGACGTCACCAACCTGCCTGCGTACGTCGACAGCGGATACACCATGGCGCTCGACGTCGGCTGCTTCCACGGTCTCTCCGACGACGAGCGCACCGCGTACGGCAACGGGCTCGCAGCCGTCACCGTGCCGGGCGCCCAGTTGGTGATGTTCTCCTTCTCCCCCGGTCGCCGGGGCCCGCTGCCCCGGGGTGCGTCTCGCGGCGACGTCGAGGAGGCTCTCCGCAACTGGACCGTCGTCGAGGACGTTGCCTTGGACACCACCGGGGCCCGGGGGCTGCTCGCGAAGGCCGAGCCGAGGTTCTTCCGGCTCGTCCGCGACTGACCCGGCCGGAACATTTCGCTATGCGAACGGGTTGACGTCGAGGTGACGACCAAGCTCTCCGTACTCGATCTGTCCCCCATCGCCGAGGGGTCCACCGTCGGCCAGGCGCTCCGCAACACGCTCGAGCTGGCCCGTGCCACCGAGAAGCTCGGCTACCACCGGTTCTGGCTCGCCGAACACCACTCGATGCCGGGCATCGCCAGCTCCGCACCGGCGGTGATGATCGGTCAGGTAGCCGCCGTCACCGACACCATCCGGGTGGGGTCCGGCGGCGTGATGCTGCCCAACCACGCGCCGCTCGTCGTGGCCGAGCAGTTCGGCACCCTCGACGCGCTGTACCCGGACCGGATCGACCTGGGCATCGGCCGCGCGCCCGGCACCGACCAGGTGACCGCGCACGCTCTGCGCCGGCAGGCGGATCCGCTGAACGCGGACGAGTTTCCGCAGCAGCTGGCGCATCTGCGGGCGTTCTTCGACGACGGTTTCCCCGCCGACCACCCGTACGCGGCGATCACCGCGGTTCCCGGCCTCGGCGCCGACGTCGCGGTCTGGCTGCTCGGGTCGAGCACCTACAGCGCCCGGGTGGCCGGGATCCTCGGACTGCCGTTCGCGTTCGCGCGCCACTTCTCGCCCGCCCAGACGATGCC
The DNA here is from genome assembly GCF_004011865.1 of Prescottella agglutinans. Taxonomy (GTDB): domain Bacteria; phylum Actinomycetota; class Actinomycetes; order Mycobacteriales; family Mycobacteriaceae; genus Prescottella; species Prescottella agglutinans. The sequence goes on from NZ_RKLP01000002.1 coordinate 574,461, forward strand.
GGCGCTTCGCGTGTACCGGGAATCGTTCCGGCCGTCGGGGGTACTCGACGAGCCGTACGCGATGGTGACGGTGACCGTGATGGCGGCGGACGACGACGAGCGCGCCCGCTACCTCGCCGCGCCGATGAAACTGTCGATGGCGCGGCTGCGTGCGAACGATCCCGGCCAGTTCCCCAGCCCCGAGGAGGCCGCGGCCAACCCGCTGACGCCGGAGCAGGAGCGGCTCATCGCGGGGTCGTCGGCCGCGTACATCGTCGGTGGGCCGCAGAAGGTCCACGACGAGCTGGACGCGTTGGTCGAACTGACCGGAGCGGACGAGATCATGATCGGGTCGACGATGTTCGACCTGGCCGATCGGATCCGAAGCTACGAGATCTGCGCCGCGTGGGGAGACATGTCGGGCGCCGGAAATCAGTCCCGGCCAGTGGAATAGCCGCAGATATGCGACGCAGGTCACAAGATACTCGTGGGCGCACGGTCCCGAATCGCGGGATCGAACACGAGGGGATCGCTACATGATCGACAAGGCCAAGTACGGGCCGTGGGCCGTCATCGCCGGCGGCTCGGAGGGCGTCGGCGAGGAGTTCGCCGTCCAGCTCGCCGAGGCAGGCCTGAACCTGGTGCTGCTGGCGCGCAAGCCGGAACCGCTCGAGGCGACCGCGGAGAAGGCCCGCGCCAAGGGCGTCGGGGTCCGGACGCTGTCGGTGGATCTCACCGCTGCGGACATGCTGGACAAGATCCGCAGCGTCACCGACGGCCTCGAGGTGGGTCTGCTGGTGTACAACGCCGGCGCCAACACCTACGGCCACGAATTCGTCACCGGCGACCTCGACCGCTTCCAGCAGGTCATCGACCTCAACATCACCGGCCAGCTCAAGCTGATCCAGCACTTCGGCGCGCCGATGAAGGAACGCCGCCGCGGCGGCCTGCTGTTGGTCGGTTCGATGGCCGGCTTCCTCGGCTCGGCGCAGATCAGCATCTACGCGGGCGTGAAGTCGTTCTGCCGCACCTTCGCCGAGGGCCTGTGGCTCGAGATGCGCGAGTACGACGTCGACGTCCTCGAGATGGTCCTCGGCGTCACCCGGACCCCGGCGATGGCCCGCGCCGGACTGAACATGGACATCCCCGGCCTCAACGTCTCGGAGCCCGTGGATGTCGCGGCACAGGCACTGGCGAACCTGGGCAACGGCCCCGTGGTGGTCGCGAAGGGCAACGAGGCCGCCGTCGAGAAGCGCAGCGGCGGCAACCGCGCCGAGCTGCTGCTGGCCGCGCAGGCCGCGTCGAAGGCGATGCTCCCGCCGGAATCGAAGTAGCCCAATCCTTTTCCTGGGGTCGGCCGCGAGAGCGCGGTCGACCCCAGGTCTGCGTCTCGGTCAGCGGCCGACGTGCCGCTCGGACAGCTCCCACAACGCGGCCGCGGTCTGCGGATCGACGGCGTGGTCGGCGGCCCGGTCGATCCGGCAGTCGGACAGATAGGCGGCGCTCTCGGACGTGAGGTCGGGGGCACTGGCGGCCCACACCGACGTGGCCGCCGCGGCGGGGATCGACTTCAGGTTCGTCAGCAGGCCCGGCTTGCCGGCACTCATCCGCTTCATCTCGGCGAAGTCGTCGCGGGACATGTGTCGGGACAGCCCGGTGGCGCACACCCCGGGGTGCACCGCGAAGGCGTGGATCCCGTTTCCCGCGTACCGTTCTCGAAGCTCGACGGTCATGAGGACGTTGGCGGCCTTGGACTGCCCGTACGCGACGAACTTGTCGTAGGGGCGCTGCAGGAAGTGCGGATCGTCGAGGTCGACCGCGTGCGCGCGGTGCGCGTCGGAGGAGACCGTCACCACCCGGGACGCCGACCCGGACCGCTCCGCCGCGGACCGCAGGTTCGGCAGCAGCGACGTGGTCAGCAGGAAGTGCCCCAGATGGTTGGTCCCGAACTGCAATTCGAACCCGTCGGCGGTCCGCGCGAACGGCGTGTACATCACGCCCGCGTTGTTGATGAGCAGGTCGATCGATTGCGTGCCGATGTGGTCGACCGCGGTGCGGATGCTCGACAGGTCCGCCAGATCCAGTGCAACCGACGACAGTTCCGCGCCGGGGACAGTCCCCCGGATCGCCGCCGCCGCGGCAGCGGCGGCGTCACTGTCGCGCGCCGCCAGGACGACCACGGCACCGGCCGCCGCCAGCGCACGGGCCGTCTCCCCGCCGAGCCCACTGGTGACGCCGGTCACCAAGGCGGTGCGACCTGTCAGGTCGACACCGGAGAGGACGTCGTCGGTGGTGGTCTCGGGGCCGAAGCCGGTCATTCCCAAGGCAGTTCCTTCCATTCGGTCGACACCTTCCCGGACCATTCGGGGTCGCGGCGGTCGAGGAAGGCGCACACGCCCTCGGCCGCGTCGGCGGTGCCCATGACCCGGTGGTGCAGTTCGGTCTCGTAGTCGGCGACCTGTCGCGGATCGAATCCGTGCCGCGCCGTGTCCCACAGCAGGCGCTTGCTCAGGGACGCCGACATCGGCGCCACGTTGGTGGCGATGTCCCGTGCCATCTCCAGCGCGGCCGGTAGGACCTCGTCGGCGGGCAGGCTGCGACTCGCGATCCCCAGCCGCACCGCTTCGGGGCCGTCGAACGTCCTTCCCGTGAGCAGGATCTCGGCCGCCGCGGCCATGCCCGCCGCGCGCGGAACCGTCCAGTGCGCCATCGCATCCGGGACGACGCCGCGGCGCACCTGCGGGATCGCGTACTTCGCGTCGTCGGCGACGATGCGGATGTCGGTCTGCATCGCGAGGGTCAGGCCGATGCCGATGGCGTGTCCGTTCACGGCGGCGATCACCGGCTTGCGCAGGTCGAACGCGGCAGGATCGACCGGGGACGCGGAGAATCCGTCCTCCGTCGGTGCGGCGAACGTGCCGCTGCCCGCAGTCAGGTCGGCGCCCGCGCAGAACGCCGGCGGAGTCCCGGTGAGCACGACGACCCGGACGTCGTCGTCCGCGTCGAGGTCCCGGTAGAGGGCGCCGAGCCGACGTCCCATCTCGCCGGTGAAGGCGTTGCGCTGCCGCGGCCTGTGGAGGGTGAGGACCGCGACGCCCGCGTCGATCTCGACCAGCACGCTCACCGCGCGGACGCCTTCACCGCCGCGACCAGTTCGCCGATGTGCTGCTCGCGTACCGGGTATCCGGGAAAGTAACAGCACACCCGGTCGGCGTGAGCCCCGAACCGCGCGACGATCTGTGCGGCGCACTCCTCGGGTGTGCCGTGCACCGCGAGGGTCGCGAGCATCGTGTCGTCGATCAGGTCGGTCATGGCCGCGAACTCGCCCTGCTTCGACAACGCGTTGAGCCGAGGCTGCAGGTCCGCCCACCCCTCGACCTCCAGGACGGGCCGGTACGCGGGCGTCGAACCGTAGAAGGCGAGCAACCCCCGGACGCCGCGCGACGCCGCGTCGAGTTCCTCCGGGGTGCGGCCGACACCGACGATCACCTGCGGGTAGATCGCGAGGTCCGCGCTGCTGCGCCGACCGCGTTCGAGGCCCTCCTCCACCGCCGGCAGCGTCCGCTCCCGGAAGTGCCGGGCGCTGTTGAACGGCATCACGAGCAGCCCGTCTGCCACCTCCGCGGCGGTACGGGTCATCAGCGGGCCGAGCGCGCCGAGACAGATCGGCGGCGGACCGTACGGGTTTGGGCCGGGATCGAACGTCGGCGGCATCAGCGTGTGCGTGGTGAACTCGCCCTCGAAGCGCAACCGCGAGTTGCCTTCCCACGCGTCGAAGATCGCCTTGAGCGCGAGCACCGTCTCCCGCATGCGTGCGGCCGGACGCGACCACTGCGTGCCGTAGCGCTTCTCGATGTGCGGGCGGATCTGGGAACCCAGGCCGAGCCGGAAACGGCCCCGGCTCAACGTCTGCAGGTCGTACGCGGTGTGCGCGAGGTGCATCGGACTGCGCGGCAAGGCGATCGCGACGTTCGTCATCAGGTCCACGTCGACCGCGGCCGCCGCCGCGACCAGGGGAAGGAAGACGTCGTGGGGCCCCTCGAATGTGAACAACCCGTCCACGCCGAGCGCGACGAGCTCACGAGCGCGTCGGGCCGCGTTCTCCGGGCGTCCGTCGAGCTGGACGTCGATCTTCACGACGGCTCCGCCCCGGTCGTCGGGGCGAGCCCGGATCCGTGGCACGCGAGCACGTGCAGCGCGTCGCCCAGTGCCGCCGCGAAGTCACCGGATCCGCTACCGCCCTTGACTAATCCGCGCACCGACGTGGTCCCGGTGAGGATCTCGAAGAGGATCGACGCGTCCGCTGGCGCGGGAACCTCGCCGCGCTCGGCGGCGAGTTCGAGGCGCGCCTCGAACGCCTCGAACGCCGGCACCTGCCGCGCGAGCAGGCGGGCACGATCGACGTCGGACCGGGCGTCGCCCAGCAGACCGGGGATTCCGGCCCGGGCCGCAGGACTCGACGCGCGGGCGACGAACAGGTCCACCCAGGACCGGAGGTCGGCCCGGAGGTCGTCGGTGACCTCGGGAAGCCCGTCGGCGGCGGGACCGTGGACGGCGTCCTCGATCAACGCCTCGCGGCTGGGCCAACGACGGTAGATCGCGGGCGTACTCACCTCGGCCCGCCGCGCGATGGCCATGAGGGTTGTCTGTTGGTACCCGACTTCGCCGAGCAGTCCTCGGGCCGCAACGAGGACCGCATGATCCTTGCCGGGGTCCCGCGGCCGACCGACACGGGGAGCGTTCGCGTTCATTACATTTCATGCTAAGACGTTACTTCCGGCTGCCGGAGCGAATCCGCGAAAACGGTCATATGACCTCCGGAGTACGGCACCGGCGCGCGGCGACCTCCCCTCGACCAGGGATAATCGTCTCGTGACTGCAACCCTGCGCATCTCCGGCCTCTCCGCGTCCCGAGGCGAGCGCACGCTCTTCTCCGGCCTCGACCTGACCGTCGCCCCGGGCGACGTCATCGGACTGGTCGGTGCCAACGGTGCAGGCAAGTCGACGCTCCTGACGGCACTCGCGGGGGTCGGCGAGGCGGACGTCGACGGCACGATCACCCTGAGCCCGCCCGACGCGACGGTCGGCTACCTCGCGCAGGAACCGGATCGGATCCCGGGCGAGACGATCCTGGCGTTCCTCGGCCGCCGGACCGGCGTCACCGACGCCGAGGCCACGATGAACGCGGCGGCCGAGTCGCTCGCGGACGGGGACGAGGACCTCTACTCCCCCGCGCTCGAGCGGTGGCTCGCGCTGGGGGGCGCCGATCTACCCGAGCGTGCCGCACAGGTGCTGGCCGACCTGGGCCTGGACGTCACCGGGGACGCGCTCATGACCGACCTGTCGGGTGGTCAGGCCGCCCGCGCCGGGCTCGCGTCGCTGCTGCTCTCCCGGTACGACGTGCTGCTCCTGGACGAGCCGACCAACGATCTCGACCTGCCCGGCCTCGAGCAGCTCGAGCGGTTCGTCGACGAGACACGGACCGCGCTCGTGGTGGTGAGCCACGACCGGGAGTTCCTGGCGCGCACCGTGACCGGGATCGTCGAACTCGACCTCGCGCAGCAGCAGATCGCGGTGTACGACGGCGGCTACGAGGCCTACCTGGTGGAGCGCGACGTGGCTCGCCGGCACGCCCGCGAGGCCTACGAGGAATACGCCGGCAACCTGTCCGACCTGCAGGATCGCGCCCAGATGCAGCGCAACTGGCTCGAGCACGGCGTCCGCAACACGCGCCGCAAAGCCAAGAACGGCGACTCCGACAAGATGGGCCGCAAGGCGCGCGCCGAGTCCACCGAGAAGCAGGCCGCGAAGGCCCGCCAGACGCAACGGCGCATCGAGCGGCTCGAGGTGGTCGAGGAGCCGCGCAAGGAGTGGGAACTGCGGATGGAGATCGCAGCGGCGCCCCGCAGCGGCGCCGTGGTCGCCACGCTCGGCGGCGCCGTCGTTCGACGTGAAACCTTCACCTTCGGCCCGGTGACCACCCAAGTCGATTGGGGCGACCGGATTCTCGTCACCGGACCGAACGGATCCGGGAAGTCGACACTGCTGCAGGTCCTCCTCGGCAAGCTGACCCCCGACGAGGGCACGGCGACGCTGGGGTCCGGCGTCGCGGTCGGCGAGATCGATCAGGCACGTGGGCTTTTCGAGGGTGACGAGATGCTCGCCGATGCGTTCGGCGCACAGGTTCCGGACTGGCCGGAGGCGGACGTCCGCACCCTGCTGGCGAAGTTCGGCCTCAAGGGCCACCACGTGCTGCGGCCCGCGTCGTCGCTGTCACCGGGCGAACGCACGCGGGCGGCCCTGGCGCTGCTGCAGGCGCGCGGGGTGAACCTGCTGGTGCTCGACGAACCGACCAACCACCTCGACCTGCCGGCGATCGAGCAGCTCGAGCAGGCCATGGAATCGTTCACCGGCACGCTGCTGCTGGTCACCCACGACCGCCGGATGCTGGACACGATGCGCCACACCCGCCGGTGGCGGATGGACGACGGCCGACTCAGCGAAGACTGACTGAACCGGCCGTCGCCCGCTCACCCTCAGCCGAGCAGGCCCTGCCCCACGTACTCGCCCTCACGGCACCCCGGAGGGATCGCGAACACCGCCGACCCGACGGGCGTCGACCACCGGTTGAACATGTCCGCCTCCGCGAGTCGCTGCTGCACGGGCACGTACTGGACGTCGACGTCAGCCTGATAGGCGACGAAGATCAACCCGGAGTCGGACACCCCGACACCGTCGGGGGCCTCGTCGTAGTTGTATGCGCGCCGCAGGAACCGCTCCCGCGGGGCCATCGGCCGCGCCCGCGCGATGTGCGAGAACTCGGGGATGATCTTCAGCGCACCGGGCCCGACCGCGTCGAAATCCGGTGCGTCGAACTCCGATTCGCCGGTCAGTGGCGCACCGTCGGACATTCGTCGTCCCATCACCTCGTCGCGACCGGGGGTGTCGAGCTCGTCCCACCCGTCCAGGTCGAGGTGGATGCGTCGGATGACGACCGACGTGCCGCCCGCCATCCACGACTGCTCGGCGCCGTCGTTCCAGACGACGTCCGCGAAGTCGGCGCTGCCGGCCTCCGGGTTGATCGTGCCGTCGACCTGCCCCATCAGGTTGCGCATCGTGGTGCCCTCGGGTTCGCTGCCGCGCGCGCGGCGGAACCCGCGCTGAACCCAGCGGACGGTCGTGGTGCCCCGCGCATCCTTGAGCAGGACGCGCACCGCATGCGCGACCGTGACCGGATCGTCGGATCCCACCTGCAGCAGGATGTCGCCGTCGTTCCATCGCGGCTCGAGCTTGTCGATCTCGAACGGCGGCAGCGGCTTGCACCACGACGGTCGACGGTCCTCGAGGCCCGCGGCGCGGAACACCCCGGGCCCGAATCCGACCGTGACGGTGAGCCTGGCCGGGGCCGTCGCGAGTTCGGCCTCGGTGTCCGCGAGCGCGCCCCGCCCGGAGGTCAGCCGGGCGGCGTCGTCGGTCCAGACCCTCATCATCCGGACCAGCGCGGCGCGATCGGTCCCAGGCCTGAGATCGAGTCCGACGAACGTGGTGTGCGCGGGCGGCGGCGTCTCGACCCCCGCCTGGTGCTCCCCGTGGAACGGCACGGTCGGCGAGACGGATTCGGCCTTCGCGGGGCGTGCGGTGACCGCGCCCGCACCCCAGCCGAGACCGACGCCGCCGACCGCGACGGCGCCGGCCCCGAGCAGGCGACGACGGCTGATATCAGCCACTGTGCGCCTCACCATGGCCCTGGTTCGCCATGTCGTGGCCCTCGCTCGGCGCCGGGCTCACGCTCGGCGCCCCGCTCGGCGCTTCGCCGTGCGAGTTGTAGCTCTCACGAGCACCGGTGAAGTCGCGGACCTGCGACGTGATCTGCGTGGTGGCGCCGTCGGAGAACTTCAACGTGAACGACACCTCGCTACCAGCCTGGACCGGGGCGGGCAGGTCGAACAGCATGATGTGATCGGCGCCCGGCTTGAGCGCGTACGTGTCGTGGGCCTTGATGGTCATGCCTCCGTCCTTCTCCCGCATCTTCATCGCACCGGTGCCGTCCGGCGCCATCTCGTGCAGTTCGACGCGCGGCGAGGCCGAGGAGGTGGCGGAGACGAGCGTGACGTCGCTGTCGGAGTCGTTGCGAATGGTGCCGAACAACGCGGTCATACCGCCGTCGGCGGCCTTGACCCACGAGTCCTGCACCGTGATCGAGGCAGCATCGGTCGCCTTGGCGTCGTCCTTCGAGTCGCTGCTGCATCCGGCGAGGGTGAGTCCGGCCGCGACGGTGACGCCGATGGCCAGGACGCGGGTGCGGGTGAATGCCTTCATGTACGTGTGCCTTTCGTGTGCGGGCGCGCGGCAGCCGTCAGGCGCGCGGGCGCTGCCCGGCAGGTATGGCGGGCCGTGGGCCCGGGGGAATGCCTCCGCGCCGGGACTTTCCGACCGGAGGGCACGCGTCGACGACGGTTGTGTCGTGACGCGGTGGAGTGGCAGTACTCAGCAGAAGGCGGGGGGACCCCGGCGCGCGATCGACCCGACGCAGACGGGCACCGACACTGGCCGGACGTCGGCGACGGCTCGGGGCAGCGCAGGCTCGAGCAGCACCGGCAGAGCGGTGAGAATCCTCGGCAGGATCCGGCGCAGCGCGGCGTAGGCACGCGGACCGATCCGTTCGGCGGCCGCGATGAGAACGGCGCAGACGACCACGGCCGCGGAGTGCGCGAGGAGCATCGGCGCGGTCAGGTGCGAACCCGTGTGCATTCCGGCGTGGGCGTCGCCGAGCGACAGCGCCGTGTGGGCGAGCACCTGACCGGTCGCCAGCACGGGCACGAGCCAGCGCCGCCGGGTGGCGAGCGCGGGCACCGCGGTCACCGCGGCGGCGAGCACCGCCGCGACGCCGCCGAGCAGCAGCAGCGTGACGCCGTGGGGCGCGCCGCCGCCGGCCAGACCATGGGCACCGATCGCGAGCGCGACGACGGATGCGGCGACGGCGACGCCACGCACCTGGCGTGCGAGCTCCTCACCTGGGCCGATCCGCATGCCCCGAGGTTACTACAGGACGTCGTACGGACTTCGTGTCAGCATCGCCGAACATTTGCTTGGTTTGACAGACCGTTGGGTTTTTACAACGATCGATTGCATGAGCCCGGTGCGACGTGGGGCGAGTCTCCCCATCTTCAATCGCATCGCTGTGCTGCGCGCCGAACGCAAGATGAGCCGCGCGCAGCTCGCCGAGCTGATCGAGGTGAACCCACAAACCGTCGGGGTGCTCGAGCGTGGCGACCACTACCCCAGCCTCGACCTCGCGCTGCGGATCTGCGCGGTGTTCGAGCTTCCGGTGGAGGCCGTGTTCTCCCGCACCGAGTTCGGCCCCCTCAGCACCGAGCTGTACCGAACCAACCGACCAGGAGGAGTCGACGAGGATGGCTGACAGCGGCCTGCTCGAGCGATATCAAGACTTCCGCACCCGACGCTTCCTCCGGCACGAGGAGCAGTACCGGCACTGGCTACCCCGGTGGCGGACGCAACGACGGCGGCGCATCCTCGTCGTCGTGCTCGCGGTGATCCTGCTGACCATGGCCGTGGTGGGCGTGGTCTGCCTCAACGACATGGAGACCGGCCCGCTGCTGTGGATCCCGGTCTGCCTGGCCTTCCTGGTCACCTGGACCGTCCTGCAGATCGTCTCGGGTCGTCAGGGTGACGCTCCCCGCGACGCCCTCGACGAGTGGGAGGTCCAGCAGCGCGACAGCGCCCGCTCCATCGGCCTGACCGTGACGCAGACGCTGACGTTCGTCCCGGCGATGTTCCTCATCGTCGCGGGCGCGCTCGATCCGGACATCGACCGCACCCACCTCGCCTACTCCGCCGGACTCCTCGTCCTCACCACGCTCATCGTCGGTGCCTGCGCGCCCGCGATGATCCTGGCCTGGACGCGCCCCGACCCCGACACCGACGACCACCAGGAGCCTGCATGACCGGCCAGACCCTCACGTTCGACGGGATAGCGAAGCGCTACGGCGACGTCGTCGCCCTCGAGAGCCTGAGCTTCGACGTCCGCCCCGGCGAGATCTTCGGATTCGTGGGCAGCAACGGAGCCGGCAAGACGACGACCATGCGGATCGCCCTCGGGGTGCTCGCCGCCGACAGCGGAGAGGTCCGGCTCGGCGGCCGCCCCGTCGACCTCGAGGTCCGTCGCTCGATCGGCTACATGCCCGAGGAGCGCGGCCTCTACCCCAAGATGAAGGTGGGCGCACAGCTCACGTACTTCGCTGAACTGCACGGACTTTCACGGCGCGAGGCGTCGGACTCGATGCGCCGCTGGACCGAGCGTCTCGGCATCGCCGCGCGCGTGAACGACGCCGTCGACGCACTCAGTCTGGGCAACCAGCAGCGCGTGCAGCTGGCGGCCGCACTGGTGCACGACCCGGCCGTGCTCATCCTCGACGAGCCGTTCTCCGGGCTCGACCCGGTGGCCGTCGACGTCATGAGCGACGTCCTCGTGGAGAAGGCGAAGACCGGTGTCCCCGTGATCTTCTCCAGCCACCAGCTCGATCTGGTGCAGCGGCTGTGCGACCGCGTCGGGATCATCGCGAAGGGTCGGATGAACTCGATCGGCACCGTCGACGAACTCCGCGGCAGCGGCGACGTCCTGCTCGAGGTCCACGCGCCCGCCGCGCCGAGGGGGTGGGCCGACCACGTCTTCGGGGTCACGACCGTCAGCCACGACGACGGACGCACCGTCCTGTCCCTCGGCGCCGGCGCCGACGACCAGGCCGTCCTCCAGGCCGCACTGAAGACCGGGCCGGTCCACGAGTTCGCGGTCCGCAAGCCGTCCCTGACCGAACTGTTCCGAGAGGTGGTGTCCGCATGAGCGGCCAGAACGGTCTCAGCCCGAGCCGCGCGATCGCGCTGGTCGCGCGGCGCGAGTTCCTCACCCAGGTGAGGAAGAAGAGCTTCCTCGTCAGCAATGCGATCGTCCTGATCGCCATCGTCGGCGCCATCGTCGCGGCGTCGATCTTCTCCGGCGGCGACGACGAGTCGCGCTCCAAGATCGGACTCGTGGGCGACCAGTCGCTGAGCGCCACGCTGGTCGCGACCGGTGACGCGGCCGGGAATCCGGTCGAGGTGCGGGAAGTCGCCGACGAGCAGACCGCCCGCAGCCAGGTGGAAAACGGCGATCTCGACGTCGCGGTGCTGCCCGGCACCGGCGGCAGCGTCACCGCGATCACGAAGTCGGAGATCGACGCACCCCTGCGGGTCGTGCTCGACGGCGCCGTCGCCGCGCAGGCTCAGAGCGCCGCGCTGGCCGCGCAGGGCGTGGACGCCGCCCAGCTCGCGGAGACCACCAGCTCGGCCGTCGTCACCGTCGACGCGATCGACCCGCCGGATCCCGAACGCGGACAGCGCATCGCGCTGTCGATGGCCGTCGTGGTGCTGCTCTACATGCAGATCCTGGTGTTCGGCATGTACGTCGCGATGGGCGTGGTCGAGGAGAAGTCGTCCCGCGTGGTGGAACTGCTGCTGTCGACGCTGCGGCCACTGCAGCTGCTGTGGGGCAAGGTGATCGGCATCGGCGCCGTCGGTCTCGCCCAGCTGGCCGCGTACGGCGTGGTCGGTGTCGGCGCCGGCGTCGCCACCGGCGTCCTCACCCTGGGCGGCACCGCGTGGGGAACGCTGGTGGGCACCCTGGGCTGGTTCGTCCTCGGCTTCGCCTTCTTCGCGGTGCTCTACGCCGCGACCGGGTCGATGGTGTCGCGCCAGGAGGACGTCAACTCCACCGCGATGCCGCTCACCATCCTGATCATGGCGATGTTCTTCTCCGCGTTCAGCGCGGTGCAGGACCCGGACGGTTCGCTGTCGAACGTGCTGAGCTGGATTCCGCCGTTCTCGGCGATCCTGATGCCGCTCCGCATCGCCGGAGGGGTCGCCAGCGCAACCCAGATCGTGGGCACGATCGTGCTGATGGCGGTGGTCACGGTCGCGATGTCGGCCCTGGCCGCCCGCATCTACCAGCGCTCGATCCTGCGGATGGGCAAGACGGTCTCGTGGCGTGAGGCCCTCGCCCGGTAGCTAGGCTGGACCACGGCGGCCGTTCCCGACACCGGGTGCGGTCGCCGTGGGCAATGCACGAGATGGAGGAAGACCATGTCCCGCACCAGGATTTCTGCTCGGGAACTGATCGGTCGCGTGTTCGACACCGACAGCTTCGTCTCGTGGGACACCACCCCGATCGACGTCTCCCCCGACGCGCAGTACCGCACCGAACTCGACGCGGCCGCGGCGAAGTCCGGCGTCGACGAATCCGTGATCACCGGCACGGCGCTGCTCGGCGGACGCCGGGTCGCCGTCATCGCGTGCGAGTTCTCGTTCCTCGCGGGCTCGATCGGTGTGGCCGCCGCCGAGCGGATCGTCACGGCGATCGAACGCGCCACCGCGGAGGGACTGCCCCTGCTGGCGTCCCCGACGTCGGGCGGCACGCGCATGCAGGAGGGCACGGTCGCCTTCGTGCAGATGGTGAAGATCGCCGCGGCCGTCGCCGCACACAAGTCGGCGCACCTGCCGTACCTCGTCTACCTGCGCGATCCCACCACGGGCGGCGTCTTCGCGTCGTGGGGATCGCTCGGCCACGTCACGATCGCCGAACCGGGCGCGCTCGTCGGCTTCCTCGGCCCCCGCGTCTACCAGGCGCTGTACGGCGAGAAGTTCCCCGAGGGGGTGCAGACGTCGGAGAACCTGTACAGCAAGGGCGTCATCGACGGCGTCGCGTCCGTCGAGCAGTTGCGCGACCTGGTCGACCGCGCGCTCCACGTGGTGAGCGATCCGGCCGACGACACCGCCGGGATCCCCGACCCTGCTGATGCACAGGACATTCCGAATGTTCCTGCGTGGCAGTCGGTGATGACCTCCCGTCGCGACGACCGCCCCGGCATCCGCGAACTCGTCCGCCACGCCGCGTCCACCCGCGTGCCCCTCAGCGGGACCGGGCAGGGCGAGGTGGACTCGACGGTGCTGCTGTCGCTGGCGCGATTCCACGGTCAGCCCTGTGTACTGTTCGGCCAGGACCGCGCCGGCCAGTCCGCCCTGAACACGATGGGCCCCGGTGCGCTGCGCGAGGCACGGCGCGGCATGCGGATGGCCGCCGAACTCCGACTCCCGCTCGTCCTGGTGATCGACACCCTCGGGGCGGCGCTGTCGAAGGAAGCCGAGGAACGCGGGCTCGCGCCCGAGATCGCGCGCTGCATCTCCGATCTCGTCACCCTCCGCACCCCGACCGTGTCGGTGCTGCTCGGTCAGGGCACCGGTGGCGGCGCGCTCGCCCTGCTGCCCGCCGACCGCGTCCTCGCGGCCCAGAACGGCTGGCTCGCACCACTTCCTCCCGAGGGCGCCAGCGCCATCGTGCACCGCGACACCACCCACGCCCCGCAGATGGCGGCGGCCCAAGGAATCCGGTCGCTCGACCTCCTGCGCGACGGCGTCGTCGACGCCGTCATCCCCGAGATGCCCGACGCGGCGATCGAACCCGCCGAGTTCTCGAAGCGCGTGGGCGCGGCCATCGCCCGCGAACTCGTCGCGCTGCGCGATCTGCCGGGCGAGGACCGGATGACTGCGCGCCTCGCGCGCTACCGGACGTTGGGCCTACCTCAGGACTAGCGGATCCCGGACCGGCATCTCACTCCCGTTGCGTCACAGGTGAACTGACTGCACTTTCGGTAGCCCGTCCGGTTCCTCGGTCGCCGGCCCGCGGCTGGATTCATGAATTCCGCCCACCTATCACAACGTGGACTGATACCGTTCCGACACGCCGTCGTGATCGGGCAACACCGACCTCCCGGGCCGGTCGCAGATCATGTCGGACACGTTCGGCTCTACCGCAGTAACGGTCTGATGTTTCGGGGGCACTGCGCACGGCCTGTCTCGCCTCCGTCCACGGATCGCGTTGTTGTTCGCTCGGCACCTCACCACGGACAAGGACCTGCAATGCGCCTGACCCGATTCGACGCTGCACACCGAACCAGCCCACGCCAGGTTCAGCCGGCCGTTCCGCCGCCTCTTCTCCTGCGAAATTAGTGCTTTCGCCGGAGGCACCACGGCTAGCAATCCAGTGTCCCCCCGCGCGTACCACGCCTGCCTCGATCTCGTCCGCCAGCCCGTCGAATGGCCCCCGCTCGAGTGGTGCACGCGTCCACAGCGCTGATTTCGGCGACAACACCGTCTCGCTGACCGAGACGGTCTCAACGGCACCGAAATCGTCTCGCCCCAACAGATTTCGAATCCGACCTGCATGGCAGGCCGTTTTGAAAGATCGAAGGGTACTGCACTACGAAACGGCTGTCCCATCCACCCGAAAGGATCTGTGATGCATCTGACGCTCGCGCCATCGCGACAAACTCGGACCCGATATCGGCGACTCGCGACCGTAGGAGTCGGTGCGCTCGCAGCGGTTGCGGCGATACTCGCATCTGCTCCGGCGGCCCAGGCCGATGCCGTCGTCGCGGTGATCCCGGTCGGGTCCGTCCCACAGGGAGTCGCGATCGCTCCGGACGGAAGACACGCCTACATCGCGAGTACCGGCAGCGACGCAATCTCGATCATCGACACAGCCACCAATGCGGTCACCGGCAGCATCCCCGTCGGAGACAACCCAATCGGCATCGCGTTCACCCCCAACGGCGCCCGCGCCTACGTCACCAACGCTGTCGGCAACACGGTCTCCGTCATCAACACAGCCACCAGTTCGGTCACCGGCAGCATTCCCGTCGGATCAGCTCCGACAGGCATCGCGGTTACTCCCAATGGCGCGCGCGCGTATGTGGCAAGTCAGTCCGGTTCGGTCTCAGTGATCGACATCGGCACGAACTCCGTCATCACAACGATCCCCACCGGCATCGGAACCTCCTGGATAGCGGTGTCCCCGGACGGCTCTCGCGCCTACGCGACGACCACCAGCACCAACACTGTCTCCGAGATCAACACCACCACGAACGCCGTGGTCGACACCGTCAATGTCGGCAACTCGCCGATCGGCATCGCTGTCACTCCCGACGGCACACGTGCGTTTGTGGCCAACACCAGCTCTGACGACCTCAGTGTCATCGATCTCGACACCACGATCGTCTCGGGCCTCCCCGGTGGGGGTGACGGTCCGCTACTGGTCGCCATCACCCCGGACGGGACCCGCGCGTACATCACGAACAGCGGAAGCAACACCGTCTCGATCGTCGATACAGCCACCGGTGTCGTCCTCGGGAACGTAGCGGTGGGCGCTGGCCCGGTAGGCGTTGCAATCGCTCCTGACGGCAGGCACGCGTACGTTGCCAATGCCTTGACCGACGACGTCTCCGTCATCAGGATCGACGGCGCCTCCACCGGATCGCTCGGTTCCCTCGGTTCGGCCGATTCGGGATCGATCGGTTCCCTCGGTGCCCTGTTCGGCAGCTGACCTCCGGCCGAATGTCACACGCGTTCGTTCCAACTGAACGCGTGTGACATTCGGCCGACGTGTTCCACGAGCACCTACTCGCCACCGTTCTCCACCAGAGTATTTCGTTTGCATCACCGCGCAGTCGAGAGGAAAGGAATCGCAAATGAATCGGATCTCACCGCCGTCCCGACACGATGCCCCGCAGTGCCTGGAGAAGCGTCCCCGCCGCCTCGTCATCGGCGCCGCCGGCCTCCTCGCTCTGGGCGCGATCGCCCTCAACGCCCCGGCCGCCCAAGCGGACAGCGTCACCGACACCATCACCGTCGGCGGAACACCGGTTTCGGTGGCGGTCACCCCGAACGGCGCGTTCGCGTACGTCACGAACCAAACCGAAGTAGCGGTGATCGACACCGCATCGAACGCCGTCGCTACGACCGTCCCCGTCGGCGGCAGACCCTGGAGTGTTGCGATCACCCCCGATGGCAATCGGGCTTACGTCACAAACCTCGACGACGACACGGTCTCGGTGATCGACACCGCCTCCAACACCGTCTCGGACACGATCCCGGTCGGCGCCGGTCCCCTCGCTGTCGCGATCACGCCCGATGGCGCACACGCCTACGTCACGAATGGTGGTGGCGGTACCGTGTCCGTGATCGACACCGGGCCGAACACCGTCGCGGACACGGTCTCCGTCGGCGACGGCCCCTTCGCGGTTGCGATCACACCGGACGGTACGACCGCTTACGTCGTCAACCAAGTCAGCGAGAACGTCTCGGTGATAGACACCGGGCCGAACACCGTCGCCACAACCATCCCGGTCGGAGCCTCCCCTGCCGGGGTCGCGGTCCGGCCCGACGGAACCGCCGCCTATGTCACCAACGGCGATGGCGGGACGGTCTCCGTGATCGACACCGACACCGTCACCGACACCTTCGACTTCGATACCAACCCGTTCGGGGTGGCCTTCACGCCCGACAGTGCCCGGGCCTACATCACCGACGCCACCGGAACCTCCGTCCGAGTCATCGACACCGCGGACAATTGCGTCACCCAGTCGCTGACCGTCGGCGAGGATCCCTTCGGAGTTGCGATCAACTCCGAAGGATCACGCGCCTACGTCGCGAACAGCAGTGACGGCACCGTATCGGTCATCCGGATAACCGACGCGGCGGGCTCTCTCGGTTCGTTCGGATCCTCGGACTCGCTGGGCTCGTCGGGATCGCTGGGCTCGTCGGGATCGCTGGGCTCGTCGGGATCGCTGGGCTCGTCCGGATCGCTGGGCTCGTCCGGATCGCTAGGCTCGTCGGACTCCTGCTCCTCGGGTTCGCTCGGGTCGCTCTTCGGCAGCTGACTCCGTGACCGAATGTCACACGCGTTCAACCCAACTGAACGCGTGTGACATTCGGCCCGGCACTCCAACCCCGGGGCGCGAGGGCCATCCCGACTTGTTGCGTTGGAGCCTGCTCCAGCGACTAGCCTCCCCGCCATGCGCGCCGAGCCTTCGCACACCGTTCTCCTGGAGATCGACTTCCAGCACTGGATCATCGAGTCGATCGCCCATCGTCCGGTGACCGACCGGGCCGCCGCGGTGCGCGCCGACCTTCGTTCGGCGGGAGCCCGCGTCCTGTGCACTCGATACCTGAGCCTCGACGCGACCGACACCCTGCGTGCGGACCCCGCCGGCCGGGGAGCGTCGTTCCATCCCGCGCTCGAGCCTGCGCCGGGCGATCTGGTCCTCAGCAAGTACGACCGCAACATCTTCGACAACCCCGACGTCGAGACGAATCTGCGACTCCTCGGCGTCACGGACGTGATCGTCACCGGGATCGCGACGGATCACGGCGTCGCGCTCGCCGCGCGCTCGTCCCACACGTTGGGCTACCGAACGAGCGTCGTCGCGGACGCCTGTGCGGGGACCTCCGCCGATTCGCACGAACGCACCCTCGCGGAACTGGCGCGGGACGGAATCACGGTGATTCGAGATCGCGTCGGCAGCTGACGTCGCGACCGAATGTCACACGCGTCCGGTCCGACTGAACGCGTGTGACATTCGGTCACCGGCTAGGAACTCCCGGCCGCGATGGCCGGCACCATGACCGCCACGAAGACCGCGGCGTTGATCGCATCCACCGCCTTGCGGACCGCGGCTCCGGCCCATTCCTCCTCGGCGATGTCCTTGGCGCGCTTGCGGATCGCCTTCCGATCGGCGTCCGGGAACACCTTGGCCACGGCGTCCACCGCGGACAGCAGCGAAATCAGCGCCGCGGTACGCGGATTCGGGTCGAGTCCCTCGATCAGCACACCGGAGAGTTCGTGCCGGACGCCGCGCTCGTGACTCTCGTCGACCGCCGGCCAGGTCTTGCTCGGGAAGATGCCGAGGATCTTGCGGCGACTCTCGCGCACCCAGCCGCGGTCGATCACCCGATCGAAGACGGCGGCCCGCATCTCGGTGTCGAGTTTCTCGATCGCGGTCTCGGGCTTCATCGGACGGCGGGACTGGCGGATCGCCGCGACGGCGCGGGCGAGGATCGGATCGTCGGGCGTCGTCTCCTGCCGGACGGCGAGGCGGCCCTTCTTCACGTCCTCGTCGTCCTCGGCGGGCGTCACGTAGCCGTCGAGCGCCAGTTCGAGCAGCACCGCGCCGGCGAGCACGCGCGGGAGTCGGGTGCCGTCGACGATCGCATCACCCGATTCGTCGTCGAGCAGGAGCAGCAGCAGATCTTCGGCGATGAGCGGCGTCATGTCCCCCACGGTACGGAGTCGCGGTGTGGGATGGTCTTGTCCATGCCCGACGCCGGAGACGTCATCGCCGCCCTCACCGAGGTCGCGGATGCGGACGACGCGCGACAACTCCGGCGGTTCTTCAAGACCGGGCCGGGCGAGTACGGCGAGGGCGACGAGTTCGTGGGCGTCCGGGTGCCGGCGATCCGCACCGTGGCCAAGCGGTTCACGTCGTTGCCACTGGACGACGTCGACACGCTTCTCGACAGCCCGGTGCACGAGCACCGACTGGCCGGCCTCCTGATCCTCGTCGACCGGTTCGCGCGGGCGAGTCGCGCCCGCGGCCGCGACGACGACGCCCGTGAGCGCATCGCCGAGCACTACCTGGCCGCGGTTCTCCGGGGCCGGGTGAACAACTGGGACCTGGTCGACCTGTCGGCGCTGCACATCCTGGGCGGCTGGCTCTACGACCGACCCCGTGATCCGGTGTTCGTCCTCGGCGCCGACGAGGACCTGTGGCGGCGACGCGTCGCACTGCTCACCACGTTCGGCTTCATCCGGCGCGGGGACGCGTCCACGACCCTCGAACTGGCGGCCCGGGTCCTGGGTGACCGCCGCGATCTGACGCAGAAGGCGACGGGTTGGATGCTCCGGGAGGTCGGCAAGCGGGTGGACCGCGTCCTGCTCCTCGACTTCCTCGATCGGCACGCGGCGGAGATGGGTGCGACGGCGCTGAGTTACGCCACCGAGCACCTCGACGCGGACACCCGCGTGCACTACAGGCGGATGCGAAGTACCTGATACTCGCCGTTCATCGAGCGTTAGCTGCCGCCTGCCGCAGGGACGCGCGGCGACCGGTCGGCTGTCGCGGCGACCGACCCTCCGTCGAATAGGGTGTTGTGTGCATCACAGATGCGCGGTCAGGACCCGAGAGGACACGAATCGATGAGCACCGCCGAGTACGCAACCGGCGCCGAGGCCTACGCCACCGCCTTTGCCGAGAGCGTGGAGCAGCCGGACAGCTTCTGGCTCAGGGCCGCCGAGGCCGTCGAGTGGGATACCGCGCCGACGCGCGCGCTGGACGACTCGAACGCCCCGATGTACCGCTGGTTCCCGGACGCCGCCCTCAACACGTGCTTCAACGCCCTCGACCGGCACGTGCGCGACGGCCGCGGCGACCAGGCCGCGCTGATCTACGACTCGGCGATGGTGCCCGCGAAGCGGACGTACACCTACTCCGAGTTGCTCGCCGAGGTCGCCCGCTTCGCCGGTGTCCTCACCGAACAGGGCGTCGTCGCCGGCGACCGCGTCGTCATCTACATGCCGATGATCCCCGAGGCCGCGATCGCGATGCTCGCGTGCGCCCGCATCGGCGCCGTGCACTCGGTCGTCTTCGGCGGTTTCGCCGCGAAGGAACTGGCCACCCGCATCGACGACGCCCAGCCGGTGGTGCTGGTGACCGCGTCGGGCGGCCTGGAGCCGGGACGCACCATCGAGTACCTGCCGATGGTCGACCAGGCGCTGGGGATGTCGGCGCACCCGCCGCACACCGTGATCGTCAAGAACCGGGAGAACATCCCCGGCTCCGCGGCCGACTACCGCGACCGCGGCGCCGCGTGGTTCGACTGGGACCAGTTGGCCGCCGACGCGCAGGACGCCGCGCCCGTCTCGGTGGCGGCGACCGACCCGCTCTACATCCTCTACACGTCCGGCACCACCGGTAAGCCCAAGGGCGTGGTCCGCGACAACGGCGGCCACGCGGTCGCGCTCACGTGGTCGATGCGCAACATCTACGACATCGGTCCCGGCCAGGTCATGTGGACGGCGTCGGACGTGGGCTGGGTCGTCGGCCACTCCTACATCGTCTACGCCCCGCTGCTCGCCGGCGCCACGACCGTCCTCTACGAGGGCAAGCCCGTGGGCACCCCGGACGCCGGCGCCTTCTGGCGAGTGATCCAGGACCACAACGTCTCCGCGCTGTTCACCGCCCCGACCGCGATCCGCGCGATCCGCAAGGCCGACCCGGAGGCGGCCGAGCTCGCCAAGTACGACGTCTCCTCGATGACGACGCTGTTCGCGGCCGGTGAGCGCCTCGATCCGGACACCTACGTGTGGGCCACCGAGAAGCTCGGTGTCCCCGTGATCGACCACTGGTGGCAGACCGAGACCGGCTGGGCCATCTGCGCGAATCTGCGTGGGCTGGAACCGATGCCGATCAAGGCCGGCTCCCCTACGGTCCCGGTCCCGGGCTACCGCGTCGGCATCGTCGACGGCGAGGGCACACCCGTCCCCGCCGGCACCGAGGGCAACATCGTCATCGCGCTGCCGCTGCCGCCGGGCACGCTCGCCGGCCTGTGGCGCGACGAGGACCGCTACGTGAGGTCGTACCTGTCCACGTTCGACGGCTACTACCTCACCGGCGACTCCGGCTACGTCGACGAGGACGGCTACGTGTTCGTCCTCGGCCGCAGTGACGACGTCATCAACGTTGCCGGACACCGCCTTTCGACGGGCAGCATGGAGGCGGTCGTCGCGTCGCATACCGCCGTCGCCGAGTGCGCGGTGATCGGCATCCACGACGAACTCAAGGGTCAGCGGCCCAGCGGCTACGTGGTGCTCAAGGCCGGCGCCGAGATCGACGAGGAGACCCTCCGCAAGGAACTCGTCGCGATGGTCCGCGAGCAGATCGGCGCCGTCGCCACGTTCCGCGACGTCACCGTCGTGCAGGCGCTGCCCAAGACCCGCTCGGGCAAGATCCTGCGGAAGACGATGCGGCAGATCGCCGACAACGACGAGTACACCGTGCCGTCGACCATCGAGGACCCGTCCGTCCTCGAGGACCTGGAGAAGCTGCTGCGCGGCTGACCGGCGTACCGAACAGAGAAGGCCCCGCACCCTTGGTGTGGGGCCTTCCCTCTTCCAGGCCTGCTCGAGCGCGAGTAGCGTCGAAGGGCGGCACCGTTTCAGGTGGCGCTGCGCGGTACCGGCCACTCCATCGACACGAGCGATTCCAGATGACGACTCACCCCATCGATCCGCGACGCGGCAGCACGTCCAGTGCACATCGGCGAGCCGCCGGAGCGCTCTGGCTGATTCCATTCCTCCTGCTGCCACTGGTACCGGGCGCGATAGCGGTGGCGGTCGGTTCCTCCCCGTTCGGCGTCTTCTGGACGACGGTGTGGACCGCGCTCGCAGTAGGAACCGCCGCCGTGTTGTTGACGGCAAGTTGACCCAGCCGAGCATCTGGCCGCTCCGGTCGACCGCGCCGCCTAGCTTCGCGCTCGCAAGACCTCTGCGAGCTGCTCGACGGTCGGCAACCCGGCCATCCCGCCCTCGGTCCGGTACACGCGGCACGCGAGCTCGCACACTTGCACCGCATCGTCGAAGGCATCGACGCCGTCGACGAGGATCGTGGGCGATCCCGCGAACGGCGATGACGCAGCCTCGGCGTCCGACGCGATTCGGCGGTATCCGATCTCGGTACCCGACTTTCCCGCGGCCTTCGCTGCCTCCTGGACGCGGTCGGCGGCCTCGTGCCAGTTCGGGCACCCATCGAAATACAGGATCTCCACCTTCATGCCTTCGATTCTGCCCCGCCGACGACATCCGCCACCAGCGCCGAGCCTTCCTCATTGCACCATTCGGAGAATCCTCACTAATCGGATAATCCGCCGATATTCCCCAAACTATCTTTAAGTCGATTTCCGGAAGCCGCAGGTCAGCACGTTGCCCCTCTTGACGATCACGGTAAGATCACGGTAGGTTTAAGGCACAGGAAAACACATCCAAAATATTCGACACCATTGTGTTGAATTGTCCGAAATGGACGAATGCATCCGGCCTGCCGCGGTCGGCCGGAACCCTTCACGCTCGTGCCTGCCCGTACCCGCTCGTCCGCGCTCGCTCAAGGGGGAAAGTTGTCCGTTGTAGCCACCCCGTCCGCCTACGCACTCCTGCGCGAGTTCGTCGCGAACAGCCCTCGTCGCCACTATCTGCCCGACACCGAGGGCATCGAGCTGTCGAACCAGGCCGCACTCGTCCGCGAGGTCGTGGTCACCGTCCAGGCGTGCCTCGAACCGGATCTCCACGCACTGCGGGCGACCGAGAGCGCGGCCGAATCCGAGGACCCGAACTGGACCACCGCACCCGGACCTCGGGGCGTCGCGGCCGTCGCCCAGTACGACGAGATCCTCGGCACGCTGCTCGACGCCGCACCGCTGCTCGAGTCCGGCCGGATGAGCAGCGTCTGGACGCTGCTCGGTTCCGCCACCGACCGACTCCGCATCCTCGCCGCGCTCGAACCGCCCCGCGGGGACGACGTCGCCCGCCAGCTGGCCGCGTCGTCGGCGCACGCCCGCGCCCGACTCGTCGCGGCGGCGATCGCCGACGACGTCGACCTCGGCCTCCCCGCCACGACCTGCCCGACAGGTGGCCTTTCGACGGTCCCCGCCCCGGCCCTGCCGACGCCGACACCCGCGATCGCGAATCTGATCGAACGCATCGACCTGGGGTCAACGACCACCCTCGACGGCTCGACGCAGGAGACCGACTACGACTACCTGGCGATGGTCGGCGGCTTCCAGTTCCGTCTCGGACTCGAGATCATTCGCGCCGCAACGGATTCGCTGTCGGAGATCGCCAGTCTCGCCGCCGGCGCAGACGTCTGGACCGAGAAGGCCGACGACGTCCGCGCGGCGGTCGAGTTCGCGTGGGAGTGCGTGTAGGCCGGCGCGCCTCAGCCCCGCACGCGGGGCGGGGCGAGGTCGACCAGGACGCAGCGGGCGCCCGAGAAGATCGTCGGCATGCACTTGTTGCAGTGGATGCACAGTGACTTCGTGCGCGACTCCGCCTGGATGCGATTGATCAGGTCGGGCTCGCGCAGCAGCGCGCGCGCCATCGCGACGAACTCGAAACCCTCGGCCATCGCGGTGTCCATGCCGGCCTTGTCGGTGACACCGCCGAGCAACACCAGCGGCATCTTGACCGCGGCCCGGATCTGACGCGCCTCCTCGAGCATGAACAACGGCTCGTACGGGTACGTCTTGATGAACGCCTTGCCGACCATCTGCACGCCGAGCTTGACCGGCTGCGGCATCGCGTTCGCGAAGTCGCGGACCGGGGCATCACCCTTGAACAGGTACATCGGGTTGAGCAGCGAGCTGCCCATCGTCAGCTCGAGCGCGTCGAGGCTGCCGTCGGCCTCGAGCCACTGCGCCACCTGGATCGCCTCGTCCACCC
>NZ_RKLP01000020.1 GCF_004011865.1 Prescottella agglutinans
TCGGGTTTGTGGGGGATCGGTTGGCGCCGCATATGGTTCCGGCGGCGGTGGTGGTGGTTGATGGGGTGCCGGTGACGCCGAACGGGAAGGTTGATCGGGCTGCGTTGCCGGCGCCGGACTTCGCGGCGGCCAGGAGCGAGTTCCGGGCCCCGGATACGGAGATCGAGAAGACACTCACGGAGTTGTTCGGGGAAGTGCTCGGTCTCGACCGGGTGGGTGTGGAGGATTCGTTCTTCGCGCTCGGTGGCGACAGCATCATGTCGATCCAGTTGGCGGCGCGAGCGAAGGCGGCAGGCGTGGTGTTCTCGCCGCGGGATGTGTTCGAGTGCAGGTCTGTCGCACGGCTGGCGGAAGTTGCCGTCCGCGGGGACGGTGGCTCGGCCCCGGTGCTCGAGGAACTCGCCGGTGGTGGTGTCGGCGAGGTGCCGTTGACGCCGATCATGCGGTGGCTGCTCGAACGGGGAGCATCCGGGTTCGGCCGCTTCTCGCAGGCGCTGATGCTGGGTCTGCCGCCTGCGACCGACGGGAGAACACTGGCGGGCACCGTGCAGGCGGTGCTGGACCGGCACGACATGCTGCGCGCACGGGTGCGGCCGGTACCTGATGGCGACTGGGCGTGGGAGGTGCTGCCGAGGGGAGCGATTTGTGCCGACGATGTGATCCACCGTGTCGCGATGGCACCGAACCAGGGCAGTGCTGCCTTCCACGAGCTGGCGGCGGCGGAGCTGAATGCCGCCGCGGACCGGCTCGACCCGGCGGCCGGGATCGTGATCCAGGTGGTCTGGTTCGATCCCGCGGACGGGGCTGGCCTGGGCCGCACCCTGGTGGTGATTCATCATTCGGCGGTCGACGGGGTGTCCTGGCGGGTGCTGGTGACGGACTTGGCGTCAGCGTGGTCGCAGATCGCGGCAGGGCTCGAGCCTGAACTTCCGCCTGTCGGGACGTCGATGCGGAGATGGGCACACGGCCTGGCGGAGGCGGCGCACCGACCGGAACGTGTTGCAGAACTGGCGATGTGGCAGGAGATGGCGGCGGAGGACGACCCGGTGATCGGCGCCCGACCCCTCGATCCCGCGATCGACGTGCACTCGGCGGTGGAGAGTGTGTGCGTGGAATTGCCCGGCGACGTCACCGACGCGTTGTTGACCACAGTGCCGGAGGTCTTCCACGGCGCAGTCGGGGACGGCCTGGTGGCCGCGTTGGCTGTCGCGGTGACGAGGTGGCGCCGAGGGCGCGCCGGCGCGTCGCGAGAATCGGCGGCGCGCGACGTCGTCTTCGCGTTGGAGGGGCACGGGCGCGAGGAGAGCGTGGTCGCGGGATCGGATCTGACCCGTACGGTCGGTTGGTTCACGACGAGTTACCCTCTCCGCCTCGATCTTTCCGGCATCGACCTCGACGAGGCGTACTCGGGTGGGCCGGCCGCCGGAGCGGTGGTGAAGACGGTCAAGGAGCAACTGCTCGCGGTCCCGGATCACGGAATCGGCTATGGACTGCTGCGCTATCTCAACGAGGACGCCGGCTCGGTGCTGCGGGACCTGCGGGCGCCGCAGATAACGTTCAACTACCTCGGCCGGGTCGCCGGCGCGATCCCGGTCGGCGGGCGTGAGGCCGGGTGGATCCCCGTCGAGGACGCAGACGACCTCTCGGGCGCCAAGGATCCGAGCATGCCGGTGTCGGCGGTGCTCGACATCAACGCCCTGACGGTCGGCAACGCCGGCGACCAACGGCTCCGCGCGACCTGGACGTTCCCGAGTGGAGTACTGACCGCCGCCGAGGTCCGCGAACTGGCGGAGTCGTGGTGCGCGATGCTGGCGACGTTGACCGCGCATGCTCACGCCACCGGGGCAGGCGGACGGACGCCGTCGGATTTCGACCTGGTCACTCTCCGGCAGTCCGAGATCGAACGGCTGGAGAACCGGTACCCGGACATGACGGACGTGTGGCCGCTTTCCCCGCTGCAGAAGGGATTGCTGTTCCACGCATCGGTGTCCGAGAAGTCCGCGGATGCCTATGTGGTGCGGCTGATGCTCGAGCTGCGTGGGGACGTCGACCCGGCGCGTCTGCGGCGCGCGGGACAGCTGCTGCTGGATCGGCATCCGAACCTGCGGACCGCGTTCGTCGCCGACACCGCCGTCGGGCCGGTGCAGGTGGTCCAGGACCACGTCGTGGTGAACTGGACGGAGGTCGATCTCTCCCGGCAGGACGAGAACGTGCGCCGGACAGAGCTGGACCGCGTGCTGCGAGCGGACCGGGCGACCCGGTTCGACCCGGCTCGCGCCCCGTTGCTGCGCTGGATGCTCGTCACCACCGGACCCGGGTGCCACCGACTGGTACTGACGAGTCATCATCTGCTGCTCGACGGCTGGTCGACGCCACTGCTGATGCGTGAACTGCTGCTGCTCTACGGCACTGACGGAGATGCTGCGGTGTTGCCGCGGGCCTACCCGTACCGGGACTACCTGGCGTGGATAGGGGAGCAGGACACCGACAGGTCACTCGAGATGTGGGCTGGCGTGTTCGAGGGGGCCGACGAGCCGACGCTCGTGGCGCCGGCCGACCCGGGGCGCCGATACTCCGATTCACGAGAGGTGGTCGGCGGGCTCACCGAGGAACGGACGGCCGCACTCGCCTCTCTCGCGCGAAATCGCGGGATCACCGTCAACACGGTGCTCCAGGCGTCGTGGGCGATCGTGCTGGGCGCGTTGACGTCCCGAAACGATGTCACGTTCGGCACGACCGTATCGGGGCGGCCCCCGCAGCTCGAGGGCATCGAGTCGATGATCGGTTTGTTCGTCAACACACTGCCGGTGCGCGTACGGGTGGACAGCGGAGAGAGCGTGGGACAGCTCCTCGACCGGATCCAGGCGGAGCAGGCAGCGTTGCTCGATCACCACTACGTGAGCCTGGCCGACATCCAGCGGGTGGCCGGGCCCGGAGCTGTTTTCGACACGATGTCGGTGTTCGAGTCCTATCCGGTCGATCGGAGCGGAATCGCCGCGGAGACCGACGTCGCCGGGATGCGGGTGGTCGAGGTGCTGGGGGCCGACGCCTCGCACTATCCGATCGGCGTGGTGGCGAACGTCGACACGCGCCTGCACCTGCGAATCTCTTACCTGCCAGAGCTTTTCGGCCACGACACGATGGAGAGAACCCTCGAGCGGGTCCTGCGGGTGATCGACACTGTCGTCGCGGACCCGGAACTGCCGCTGGCCCGGCTGGATCTGCTCTCCCCGGATGAGTACCGGGAGTTGGTGTCAGTATCGGGTGGGTCGGAGGTCGCCGGAAGGGTGTTGCCGGAGTTGTTGTCGGTGTGGCCGGCGCGGGGTCCGAATGCGGTCGCGGTGGTGTGTGGTGACCGAAGTTGGACGTACGGGGAGTTGGATGAGCGGTCGAATCGTTTGGCGCGGTGGTTGATCGGTCGTGGTGTGGGGCCGGAGTCGTGTGTGGCGGTGGGTTTGCGGCGGTCGTTGGAGTCGGTGTTGGCGGTGTGGGCGGTGACGAAGGCTGGTGCGGCGTTCGTTCCGTTGGATCCGGGGTATCCGTCGGCTCGGCTCGAGCACATGTTGACCGATTCGGGTGCGGTGTTGGGGTTGACGGTGGGGGGTTTGTCGGGTGAGTTGCCGGGGATTGTGCCGTGGGTGGTGCTCGACGATCCGGCGGTCGAGGCGGAGGTGGCGGGGTGTTCTGCGGGGGTGGTGTCCGATGGTGAACGGGCCGTTGCGTTGTCACCGGATCATCCGGCGTATGTGATCTACACGTCGGGGTCGACGGGGGTGCCGAAGGGTGTGGTGGTGACGCACCGGGGGTTGGCCAATCTGGTGGTGGAGCAGGGAGAACGGTTCAGGCTCGGCCCGGATGCGCGGGTGTTGCATGTTGCGTCGCCGAGTTTCGACGCGGCGGTGCTGGAGCAGTTGTGGGCGTTCGGGTTCGGCGCGCGGCTGGTGGTGGTGCCGCCGACGGTGTTCGGCGGTGCGGAGCTGGGTCGGATCCTGCAGCGCGAGAAAGTGACTCATATCGCGTTGACGCCGACACTGTTGGGGACGGTAGATCCAGTGGGCCTCGACGATCTGGGGACCATCGTGGTCGGTGGTGAGCAGTGTCCGCCGGAGTTGTTGACGCGGTGGGCGTTCGGCCGGCGGATGTTCAACACGTACGGTCCGGCGGAAGCGACGATCCAGTCCAACGCGAGTGCGCGCATGACGCCGGGTGATCGGGTGACGGTTGGTGGTCCGATTCGTGGTGTGGGGGAGTGTGTGTTGGATGGGTGGTTGCGGCCGGTTCCGGTGGGGGTGGTGGGGGAGTTGTATTTGGCTG
>NZ_RKLP01000021.1 GCF_004011865.1 Prescottella agglutinans
TGTACCCGGCCAGGACGTTGGTAGCGGGCGTGTCGGCTTGATGTGAAGAGAACCTCCGAGTGGGGTGTGGCTTGTCTAAGGCCCACATCCGCTCGGAGGTTCTCGTGTCCCACCGTAATGCCCGCACCACCTATCTCGGGAGAATGCTCATCGTCGAGCGTTACCGAGATGGCTGGCCGAAAGCCCATATCGCCAGCGCAATGGGTATATCCCGCAAGTGCGTGTCCACGTGGGTGGCCCGCTACGAGACCGAGGGTGAAGCTGGATTGCACGACCGGTCCTCCCGCCCGCACACGATGCCGACCCGAACCGCAGCCGAGGTCGAGACCCGGATCGTCGAGCTCCGCATGCATGAACGGCGCGGACCGGACTGGCTTGCAGCCGAACTGGGGGTGCCGGCCCGCACCGTCTCGCGAGTCCTGCGCCGTCACCAGGCGCCGTATCTGGCGGACTGCGACCCGATGACCGGTCAGGTGATCCGCTCGTCGAAAACCACCGCTGTGCGCTACGAACGTGAGCGGCCCGGCGAGCTGGTGCACATGGATGTCAAGAAACTCGGCAGGATCCCTGACGGCGGTGGATGGCGCGCACACGGACGGGCCATCGGATCGACAGCCCGCGACCGCAGCACCCGGACCGGATTCGACTACGTCCACTCGCTCGTCGATGACCACTCCCGGCTCGCCTACTCCGAGATCCTCCCCGACGAAAAAGGTTCCACCTGTTCAGGTTTCCTGGCACGCGCGATCGACTACTTCGCGGACCACGGCATCCCGAGTATCGAGCGGCTGATGACCGACAACGCCTGGGCCTACCAATGGTCCCTGCGGACGGTCTGCGCCGAACACGGGATCCGGCAGAAGTTCATCAGACCGCACTGCCCGTGGCAGAACGGCAAGGTCGAACGCCTGAACCGGACCCTGCAAACCGAATGGGCCTACCGACAGGTCTTCACCAGCAACACCGAACGCGCCGACGCGCTTGCACCTTGGCTCGAGTACTACAACACTCGACGACGCCACAGCGCACTCGGAGGACTACCACCGATCAGCCGACTGCAACCAACCTGATGGCCAGGTACA
>NZ_RKLP01000022.1 GCF_004011865.1 Prescottella agglutinans
GAGCTCGAGGTGGAGCTGACCCCGCAGGGCACGTTGGCGGAGCGGATGCGGGCGGGTGGTGCGGGTATCCCGGCGTTCTACACGCCGGCCGGTGTCGGCACCCCGGTGTCGGAGGGTGGTCTGCCGTGGCGTTACAACGCCGACGGGTCGGTCGCGGTCGCGTCGCCGCCGAAGGAGACCCGCGAGTTCGGCGGGAAGACGTTCGTGCTCGAGGAGTCGATCGTTGCGGACTTCGCGTTGGTGCACGCCGAGGTCGGTGACACCGAGGGCAATCTGGTGTTCAACAAGACCGCGATGAATTTCAATCCGTTGGCGGCGATGGCCGGCCGGATCACGATCGCGCAGGTCGAGCGGCTGGTGGAGCCGGGTGAGCTCGATCCCGGGCAGGTGCATCTGCCGGGTGTGTTCGTCCAGCGTGTGGTGCACACCGGGGTCCAGGAGAAGCGAATCGAGAAGCGGACGGTGTCGGCATGAGCTGGTCACGGGAGCAGATGGCCGCGCGGGCGGCGGCCGAGATGGTCGACGGCGAGTACGTGAATCTGGGGATCGGGTTGCCGACGCTGATCCCGAACTATCTGCCCGAGGGCGTGAAGGTGGTGCTGCATTCGGAGAACGGCATCCTGGGCACCGGCCCGTACCCGAGCGAGGATGCGGTCGATCCCGACCTGATCAACGCCGGTAAGGAGACGGTGACGGTGAACCCGGGTGCGGCGTTCTTCGATTCGGCGTTGTCGTTCGGCATGATTCGCGGTGGGCACATCGACACCGCGGTCCTCGGTGGCATGCAGGTCTCGAAGACCGGGGACCTCGCCAATTGGATGGTGCCGGGCAAGATGGTCAAGGGCATGGGCGGCGCCATGGATCTGGTGCACGGTGCCCGCCGGGTGATCGTGGTCATGGAACACACGGACCGTGATGGCGGCGCGAAGATCGTCGAGCGGTGCTCGCTTCCGTTGACCGGGCAGGCGGTGGTGCAGCGGATCATCACCAACCTGGCCGTCATCGACGTCACCGACACGGGACTGGTGCTGCG
>NZ_RKLP01000003.1 GCF_004011865.1 Prescottella agglutinans
CTTGGTACCGAACGCCTCGACCGAGTGCGGCTTGCCGTCCTTGAAGTCGGCGACGAGTCCGAGACAGTGCCAGCCACGCGCGAACCGGGCCGGGGGCGCACCCGTCTCGATCACGCGGATCTCGTCGTTCTCCTCGTTGTTCACAGCTCGTGTCACTGTGTGTCCTTTTCGTCCGTGTGTGAGCGCGATCACGGACGACCATCCCAGCGTGCAGGCGGGCACTCCAATTCGCGCTTCCGCTCACCGGAAGCGGCATGGATCCGCCCGATCGGGTTACTGCGCAACCGATTCAGTGGACGGACGTCCTGACGATCTTCGGGTCCGGAAGGAACTTGCCTCCCACTCACTGGGTCGAAGGTCTGGTGCTGTGTGTGGATCTGCGGTGCGCTGAAGGCGCTTGACCCAATTCGATGACGGCGCGGTCACGCTCATCGTGAAGGCATCGCTGGAGGACGGATGACAAGTTCGGTCGGAGACCGTGCAGGCAATGATCCCGAGGGCCTTCCGGCGTCGACGCTCGACCGGATCTCGTTGCTGCTCGACAGTTTTCGCGGCAGCGCCCGGCTGACGCTGACCGAACTGTCGCGTCGCACGGGCATCCCCAGGAGCACCACGCACAGGATGCTCGACCATCTGGTGCGGATCGGCTGGCTGAGTCGCATCGGCGCCGAGTACGAGTTGGGACACCGGCTCGTCGAGGTCGGCGCACTGGCTGTGTACCGGAACCGCCTGGACCGTGCGGTGGATCCGCTCCTGCGCGAACTGCACCATGCGACCGGGCATGTCGTGCATCTGGGGGTGCTCGACGGATCCGACGTCGTCTACATCGAGAAGATCGGTGGCCGGTCCGTGCCCGAACTCTCGACCCGAGTCGGAACGCGGATCCCCGCGCGGTCGTCGACGATCGGCAAGGCGCTCCTGACGACCGCGCGGCGAACGGCCCGCGGGCCGCTCGGCGTCGCGTTCGGGACCTGCTCGGCGAAGGTGGGCTGCATCGGGGTCCGGGTCGGATCCCTGGACGGGGTCGAGGTCGGGCTGTCGATCAGCGGTCCGCTGGGCCGCGTGAGATTCGACGACCGGGACGCCGCGCCGGTGCGATTGGCGGCCGTCGCGATCGGGCAGTTGCTGGACCTCACCGGCGTGGTCCGCGAGGAAAGCGTGTGCGGGCGAGGGTGATCCCGGCGGGAGGGCACCCTCGCCCGGCGGTTCACTCCAGGCGGCCGGGCACCGGGTAGCTACGCAGGGACAGACCGATCTGCCCGGACAGGGTCAGGTCGTCGATCGACTCCTGCAGCTTGCGGCAGGTGGGGACCCACGCGCGGCCGTCCTTGGTCCGCGCCTCGGCGAACTCGGGGCACGCGTTGTCGGCGTCGTCGAGCCACTGGATGCTGGTGTGAGCCTCGCTGTACTTCTCGACGAGGACTCGGTTGCCACAGCTGTTGCAGCGGACGCTTTCCATCTTCGGACCTCCCTGATTCCACTGGTGACGGTAGTCACTCCCGGTCACTCATGCGCCCACCCTCCCACGGAGCGGGAGGTTCGCTCCCGGTGAGTGGACGTATGCTACCGGGCTGTAACCCCCGTCTACCTGGGCTGTTAGGCTTCGGCCATGTCCGAAACCGAGCCCGTCAACGACGCAGCCGACGACGGCTACCCGTCGCTTCCCGCCACCAGTTGGGCGGTTCTCGGCATGTTGACCCTCGGCGAGGGGCTCACCGGGTACGACCTCAAGAAGTGGGCCGACTGGAGCATCGGCTTCTTCTACTGGAGCCCGTCGATCAGCCAGATCTACGCCGAACTCAAGAAGCTCGAGGCGGCGGGTCTGGTCGAGTCGGAGATGGTGTCCGAGCCGGGGGAGCGTGGCCGACGGGTGTACCGGATCACCGGCCGTGGGACGCGCGCGGTGCGGAACTGGTCGCGCGACGCACCGGTGGAACAGCCGGTCCTCAAGCACGGGCTGATGCTGCGGCTGTGGATGGGGCACCTCAACGAGCCCGACCAGCTCAAGGCTCTCGTCCAGTCGCACATCGAGAACATGGAGTCGATGAGGGAGCGGGCGAAACTGCACGGCGACCATGCGACGCGCGAACCGTCCTGGGCGTTCTCGAAGATGAGCCTGATCTGGGCGGAGCGCTACTTCCAGGCGGAGATGGACCTGGCCCGCCAGATCCTCGACGACATCGACGAAGCTGCCGAGACGTACTCCCATGTGCAGGAGCGTGACGAACTGGGCAACCCGATTCCCGAGGTGGCCGGTTCCTGGCGTGATGTCGAGGATTTCGTCGAAGGCCTCGAGCGGCGCGGGCGGAACTGACCGCCTGACCCCGCTCGAGGCGACCGAATCAGCGAGCGCCGGTTCCGAGGACCTCGGAGAGGTCCTCCCACAACTGCTTTCGCGCCACCTGCGTGATCGAGAGCGCCGCGATCGTCAGGAACCCGTGGAACAGCCCGTCGTAGCTGCGATGCGTGGTGGGCACCCCGTCCGACGTGAGCCGAGCGGCGTAGGCGTCGCCCTCCGAGCAGAGGGGGTCGCGGCCCGCGGTGACGACGACGGCCGGAGGTAGCCCCGCGAGGGTCTCGGCGCGGTTCGGGGAGATGAGCGGGCTGTCGGCCCCGCCCGGTGCGTACTGCCGCCAGTACCACTGCATCGCGGCACGCGTGTTGTAGTGACCGTCCGAATAGGTTCGGTACGAATCGGTTTCGAAGTCGTCGTCGACGACGGGGTAGAGCAGTGCCTGTGCGGCGAGCGCCGGGCCGCGCCGGTCCCGTGCGGCCAGCGCGACGGTGGCGGCGAGGTTGCCGCCCGCGCTGTCGCCGGCCACGACCAGGCGGGATCGGTCGCCGCCCAGTTCGGTGCAGTTCGTGTCGGCCCACACCAGCGCGGCGTAGACGTCCTCGAGCGCGGCCGGGGCGGGATGCTCGGGTGCAAGCCGGTAGTCGACGGACACCACGACGGCGCCGACGCCGTTCGACATCGCCCGACACAGTCCGTCGTGAGTGTCCAGGTCGCAGAAGACGAATCCGCCGCCGTGCGCGAACACCACCACGGGTCGCGGGGTGGTGGAGTCCGCGGCCGGCTCGTACACCCGGATCGGGATCGGCCCCGCGGGGCCGTCGATCTCGAGGTTCCGGACCGACGCCACCGGTTCGGGGTTCGCGACGGGCTGGAGTCGGGCCCGGATCGCGGCCCGGGCCTCGGGACCGGTCATCTCCTCGACGCGCGGGAACCCGGCCTCGAGGATCTCGAGCATCGACTGGACCTCGGGATCGATCTGCACGGCACTCCTTCGGGTGTCAGGCGTACTGCAGGCGCACACGCGGCGCCGCGGTGGGCAGGCTCTGGAGTCGGTTGCGGTGTGCGATCGGTGCGGCGCCGCTGCTGCGTCCGGTGAGCGACTGCAGAATCGCGTTGGCGGCCATCCGGACCGGAGCGGCGTGGCGGTGATCGAACTTGAGGTGGCTCGTCGGCCCGCAGATCGACAGGGCGGCCGTCACGCCGCCGACCGGGCCGATGGGGACGGCGATGATGCCGATGCCGCCGGAGATCTGGCTGACCTCGTACGCGACGCCCATCTCACGCACCTTGTGCAGTTCGGGGGTGAACTCGGAGAGGTTGTCGGTGCCGTTCGGCGTGTACGCGAGCAGCGCCTTGCCGATCGCCGAGTTGCGGGCCGGGTAGCGGCTGCCGACGCGGGTGGGTAACTCCGCCGCGAGTCGTCCACCGATCTTGTCGAGGTACAGCACGTCGGTGCCGTCCAGGACGCCGAGGTGCACGACGTACCCGGTGACGCGGTGCAGTTCCTGCAGGATCGGGGCGGCGGCGCTGTGCAGCCGGTTCTGGTGCACGGCGAGCGAGCCGAGTTCCATCAGCCGGGTGCCGAGTTCGTAGTCGCGTCCGTCGCGGCGCAGCCAGCGCATCTCGACGAGGCGTTCGAGCATCCGATGCGCCGACGACCGCGGCAGCCCTGTCCGCTTCACGACCTGGGCGAGGGTGAGACGACCGGGGCCGTCGAAGGTGTCGAGAACCAGTGAAACCCGTTCGAGAATCGCGGTCGGGGTGGAGTCCGCAGTCGCTGGTGCTGTCATCGATGTCTCCCTCACTTCTGTCGAGCATCGCCGTGAGACCCACCTGACGTGGGTATTTCAATTAGAAATAATGACACAGGATCGACGCTTTGTGAAGTAGGTCACCAAGATCGAGATACACCGAAAGGGGGAACCCAACAGTCCAGGTAGGACGGGGTTCCCCCTTGCGGGAGCGATCTGGGTTTGTGCGAGAGGGTGTTACATCGCGGCGAGCGGCTCGCTGCCGGACCAGTCGTGGCCCCAGTAGCTGTCGGCGGTGATCTCCTCGGACGTGTAGAACGTCTCGTCCACCAGGTGACCGTCGGTGCCGAACTCGATGTCCCAGCCGCCGGGTGCACGGACGTAGAAGGACACCATCTTGTCGTTGGTGTGGCGGCCCAGCGTCGAGGACACCGAGAAGCCGTCCTTCATGACGCGGTCGAGCGCCTGGCCGACGGCGTCGAGCGAGTCGACCTCGACCATGATGTGCACCAGGCCGGGGGCCCCACCGTGCGGGGCCGGGCACAGCGCGAGGCTGTGGTGGCGCTGGTTGACACCCAGGAAGCGCACCCGCAGCGGTCCGAACTCCGGCGGCGCCGGGATCCGGAAGGCGCCGCGCGGCAGGAAGCCGAGCACCTCGGTGTAGAAGTCGAACGTGCCGTTCGGGTCCATCGTCGGCAGCACCACGTGGCCCAGGCCCTGCGCGCCGGTGACGAACTTGGCACCGAACGGGGTGACGACGGGGCTGTGGTCGAGGACCGCGCCGTGGAAGACCTCGAGCGTGGTGCCGGCCGGATCCTGGAAGGTCACGACCTCCTC
The DNA here is from genome assembly GCF_004011865.1 of Prescottella agglutinans. Taxonomy (GTDB): domain Bacteria; phylum Actinomycetota; class Actinomycetes; order Mycobacteriales; family Mycobacteriaceae; genus Prescottella; species Prescottella agglutinans. Next base: position 4,885 of record NZ_RKLP01000003.1, read on the forward strand.
GACGCGGCGGGCGTCCGCCTCCTCGAGCGAGAGCGGCTTGACGGCGATGCCGGCACGCTCGACAGCCTCGGTGACTCGGACCAGGGCGGCGTGGTCACGGACCTCCCAGCCGACGGTGACGACCTCGTCGGTCTCTCCCGGGACGACGACGATGCGTGCTGCACGCTCGTCGACGCGCAGGTAGAGAGCGTCGGGGTCCGGGCCGGTGCCCTGCGCGAAGCCGAGCACGTCGAAGGCGAAGGTGCGCCAGCGCTCGATGTCGTTGGTCTGGACCTTCACGTAGCCCAGCGCGCGGATGTCGGTGCCGAAGCCGCCGACATTGGGGTTCGTCATGTTTTGTCTCCGTTGTGGATTCGAGTGGTGTGGATCCGGTGGATCAGATCATCGCGCGGAGCGGACCCTGCGGGTCCACACCCAGGCCACTGAGCGTGGCGGCGTGGTACACGGTGCCGGGGACGTGGATCGCGTGGTGCAGGCCGGCGTGCGCGTCACGCCAGAAGCGCTGCATCGGCTTGTCCATGCGCAACGCGTTGCCGCCACAGCGGGCGTACACGGCGTCGATGGCCTGCACGGCCTGCCAGGCCGCGTTGACCTGGGTCTCGCGGCCGAGGGCGCGCTGTTCGAACGTCGGGGTCTTGCCGGCGTCCACCAGATCCCACATGCGATCGACGTTGGCCAGGAGGGAATCCCGGGCCGACTGCAGCTTCGCGGTGGCCTCGCCGACCGCGAACATCGTGTACGGGTCGTCCTTGACCGCGGTGCCCTGCGGGTTGATCCGCTCACGCTGGTACTCGTTGGCGTGGTGCAGGACGCCCTCGCAGATGCCGATCGTGGCCGACGTGATGCCGAGCGGGAACATGTTGGACCACGGCATCAGGTACAGCGTCTCGGTGCGGCCGTACTTGCGGACCGCGGTGCCGTCGATGACCTCGTCGCAGTCCATGACGCGATAGTCCGGCACGAACGCGTCCTTGACGACGACGTCCTTGGATCCGGTGCCGCGCAGGCCCACGACATCCCACGAGTCCTCGATGATCTCGTAGTCGGTGCGAGGGATGATCACGTGCAGCATGCGGGGCGGCATCTCCATGCTGCCGTCCGGGTTGCACGCCATCGCGCCGAGGAAGGCCCAGTCGCAGTGGTCCGTTCCCGAGGAGAAGGACCACTTGCCGGAGAACTTGTAACCGCCGTCGACCGGCACGCACATGCCACCGGGCATGTACGGCGACGCGAGCCACGTGTCCTGGTCCTCGCCCCAGACCTCCTGCTGGACCTTGGGATCGGCGAACGCCAGCTGCCACGGGTGGACGCCGACGATGCCGTGGACCCAGCCGGCGGACGGGTTCAGCGACGCCATGCGCATGACGGTCTCCGCGAACTCGCGCGGGTGGACCTCGAGGCCGCCGTGCTCCTTCGGCTGGAGCATGCGGATCGAGCCGGCTTCCTTCATGCGCTTGGCGGTCGCGTCGGCGACCTTGCCGATCCGCTCGGCCTCGACGCCCTCGACGAAGATGTCGTCGGCGGCGGCCTCGATGCGGGACAGGACTTCGTAACTCATCTGGATTTCCTTCTGGTGGGTGTGGTTCTACGAACCAGGGACTAGGAGTTCGCCGGCGAGTTCGGGGCCTGCTTGGCCATGTTCTCGGCGACTTCCTTCTCCCAGCTCGCGACCGCCCGGGTGGTGTCGATCTCGAACTCGAAGCGCTTGGTCATGTCCTCCGTGATGTCCTCGACATCGACGTAGAACTGCTGGTACCAGCGGCGCAGCTGGTAGACCGGGCCGTCCTCCTCGGAGAGCAGCGGGTTGTCGATGGGCGCCTTGTTCTTCCAGATCTCGACGTCCTGCTCGAAGCCCATCTCGACGCCCTCCGCGAACTGCGCGGCCATGCCGGTCGACTCCTCCTCCGACAGGCCCGGCAGCTTCTTGACGATCGCGCCGTACTGCAGCACGAACTCGTTGTTGCTCACCGGGTAGTGGCAGTTGATGAGGACCGTCTCGATGGTCTGGCCGTTGGCGTCCGACTCGAGCCAGTCGATCATGTACGACGGGCCGAAGTACGTGGCCTCCGAACGCAGCTCGGCGTTCGGGTCGTCGTAGTTGGTACCGGAGATGATGTCCTCGCGGCCGGTCGAGTGCATGTACTGCGTGGCGGTGTGGCCCTCGAAGACGTTCTTGAAGTACCGCGGGAACGAGTAGTGGATGTAGAAGAAGTGCGCCATGTCCACGACGTTGTCGACGATCTCGCGGCAGTGCGAACCCTTGATACGAAGGGTCTTCCAGCTCCAATCGGTCCACTCGTCCGTGCCGTAGCCGGCGATCTCGGGAATCGTGACGTCGGCCGGCGGCGGGTTGCCCTGCGGGTCGTTCCAGACGTACAGCTGGCCGTTGCGCTCGAGCGTGGTCCACGCGCGGGTCTTGGCGACCGGGGGAACGCGGCGGGCGTAGGGGATGTCGGTGCACTTGCCCTTGCCGTTCCAGCGCCAGTCGTGGAACGGACACGCGATGGTGTCGCCCTTGATCTCGCCCTGGCTCAGGTCACCGCCCATGTGCCGGCAGTACGCGTCGAGGACGTTCAGCTCGCCCTTGCTGTCGGCGAACACGACGAGCTTGGTGCCGAACGCCTCGATCGAGTGCGGCTTGCCGTCCTTGAAATCCCTGATGAGACCGATGCAGTGCCATCCGCGCGCGAAGCGGGTGGGCGCCGCAGCGGCCACGATCTCGCGGATTTCTTCGGTCTCGTTGGTGGGGGCAGCGTCGAATGCCATGTGTTCCTCCGTGCAGTGAGGGGTCACCGTCCTGTGATGCGCCTCATAGAACTCGGCGGCGTGTCGCGCGGGAAGGGGTTCTCCCGCTGGATGGAACACCCCCGAGGCTGTGGTATAGCGCCTGCTCGGCGCGGGTCGAGGGACGGGGGCGAGCCCGCCACCTCGCGGCGGAACGCACCTCCCACCACGCGGGAAGATCACTCCCGGCCCCGCATTGCGGCTGGCTAGCGTCGCGTCCACGGTGAAAGGACTGACCATGACACGAATGGCCGGCAAGGTCGTGCTCATCACGGGCGCAGGCAAGGGCATGGGGCGCACGCACGCGGTCCGCCTCGCGGAGGAGGGCGCGGACATCCTGGCGATCGACCTGCCCGGGGAGCGATCGGAGGCCGACCTGGCCGAGACCGCCCGCCTCGTGGAGGAACTGGGACGCCGCGCGGTGATCGGCACCGCCGACATCCGCGACTTCGACGCGCTCACCGCGGCCGTGCAGGCCGGGGTCCGCGAACTGGGGCCGCTCGACACCGTCGTCGCCAACGCCGGCATCTGCGACAACCCCGGACCGTCGTGGACCATCGACGACGACATCTGGAACCGGTCGATCGACGTCAACATCACCGGTACGTGGCACACCGTCAAGGCCGGTGTCGCCGAACTGAATCCGGCGGGCGGATCGGTCGTCATCGTCAGTTCGACGGCCGCGATCAAGGCCGTGCCCGGGGCGTCGCACTACTCGGCGGCCAAGCACGCGATCACCGGACTCGCCAAGACCCTCGCGAACGAACTGGGCAAGCGGTCGATCCGCGTCAACACGATCCACCCCGGTGCCGTCGCGACCCCCATGACGATCAACCCGGCGACGTTCGCCCGCCTCCGCCCGGACCTCGAGAACCCCACCGAGGCCGACGTCGCCGAGGTGCTCTCGCAGCGGATGCTGCTGCCGGTGCCGTGGGTGGAGTCGATCGACGTGAGCAATGCGGTGCTGTTCCTGGCATCGGACGAATCCCGGTACGTCACAGGCCTGCAGATGGTCATCGACGCCGGTCAGACCCAGAAGGTGGCGTGATGAGCGGACGTCTCGAAGGCAAGGTCGCGCTGATCACCGGCGCCGCGCGGGGCATGGGCCGCGCGCAGGCGGTGCGGTTCGCGCAGGAGGGCGCCGACATCATCGCCGTCGACGTGTGCGCGCCCGTCGAACACTCGACCACGCCCGGTGCGTCACCGGAGGATCTCGCGGAGACCGTGCGCCTGGTGGAGTCGCTCGGCCGCAAGATCTGCGCGTTCGAGGCCGACGTCCGTGACCAGCAGGCGCTGACGGCCGCGGTCGACGCCGGCGTCGAGGCGCTCGGGCGTTTGGACGTCATCTGCGCGACCGCCGGCATCAGCTCGTCGGGGCCCGCCGTCGAGATGGGGGCCGAGCGCTGGCAGACCATGCTCGACGTCAACCTCACCGGCGTGTGGCGCACCTGCAAGGCCGGCATCCCGCACATCGTCGACGGCGGCCGCGGCGGCTCGATCGTCCTGATCAGCTCCATCGCGGGCCTGCGCGGGCTGGTCAGCGTCGGGCACTACACCGCAGCCAAGCACGGCGTCGTCGGTCTGATGAAGTCGCTGGCGAACGAGCTTGCGCCGCACAGCGTGCGGGTCAACACGATCCATCCCGCGAACACGCGGACTACGATGATCCAGAACGAGTCCACGATGCGGACCTTCTGCCCCGGCGTCGAGGAGCCGACCCAGGAGCAGTTCGAGGCGGGAACGCGGTCGATGCACCTGCTGCCCGTCGCGATGATCGAACCCGAGGACATCGCCAACGCGAGCCTGTTCCTCGCGTCCGACGAATCCCGTTACATCACCGGCGTCACACTGCCGGTCGATGCCGGCCACTGCGTGAAGTAGGAGGCATCGTGCGATTCGAGGATCTGACCGGCGGCACCGCCGTCGTGACCGGCGCCGGCAGCGGCATCGGCGAGGGCGCGGCCCGCCGCGCGGCGGAACTCGGCATGAACGTCGTGCTCGCCGACGTCTCCGCCGAGCGTCTCGCCGCCGTCGCCGCCGACCTGCGCGCCGACGGCCGCTCGGTGCTCGCCGTGCCCACCGACGTCCGGGACGCCGACGCGGTCGATGCGCTCGCCGACGCCGCCTACGCCGAGTTCGGTGCGGTGACGGTGCTGCTCAACAACGCCGGCCTCGAATCCCTCGGTTTCACGTGGGAGGTGCCCGCGGACGAGTGGCGGCGGGTGATCGACGTGAACCTGCTGGGTGTCTTCCACGGCATCCGGTCGTTCGTGCCGCGGATGGGCGCCGACCCGCGCCCGTCGCACATCGTCAACACGTGTTCGGTGGGCGGCATCACGATCACGCCGCGGATGACGGCGTACGCGGCGTCCAAGCACGGCGTGCAGGCGCTCACCGAGTCCCTGTACCTCGAGTGCGCGGAGGCGTTCCCGCAGATCGCCGTGTCGGTGTTCAGCCCAGGGCAGGTCGCGACCCGCATCTTCGAGGACGCTCCCGTCCACGACGCGACGACCGACGATGCCGGGTTCTGGCGCGACCAGATCCGGGAGGGCATGACGCCGGACACGGCCGCGAAACTGCTGTTCGAGGGCATCGCGCGCGACGACTTCTGGATCCTCACGCACCCGGACGCGTTCGAGCGCCTCGCGTCCAAACGCGCCCGGGTGCTGAGCGAGAAACTGCGCCCGGACGCGCTGTTCGACGGGCGGAACTGAGCGTCGCTCCGGTAGCCGGGGCGCCGTGATCCTTCCTCCGCTCCCTCGCGTTTTGCGCACTTGTCGCGCCCCCAGGGCGTGAAAACTCGCGACAAGTGCGCAAAACGCGAGGGCGGGGGCGGGGACGGGGCGAGTGGGTGTAACAGGTTCCAGTTCTGCGGAAATCCGGTTATCGTGTCGGTGACCCGGACCACACTGGCCGACCCGGCGCGACGGGCGCGCACAGCGTGCCTTCGCGTCCCGCGCACGCAGAAGGAACACACATGACCGACGCGCTCGACGACCTTCTCCACCGCCCGCGTTTCCTGGCGGACCTGCTGATCACCGCACTCGAACGCAACGCGGACCGGCCCGCGCTCTACCTCGGTGACGTCGTGCTGACCGGCGGTCAGATGCGCGACCAGATCAGCTGTTTCGGGCAGGCCCTCGAGTCGCTCGGTGTCGGCAAGGGATCCACCGTCGCGATGCTGTCGAAGAACCGCCCCGAGGTTCTCATCAGCGTCGGCTCACAGATGATCCTCGGCTGCCGCAACACCGCACTGGCGCCGATGGGCTCGCTCGACGACCACAGCTACATCCTCGGCGACGCCGAGATCGAGACCCTCATCTTCGACCCCACGGCCTTCGAGGGCCGGGCCGCCGAACTGAAGGCCGCGGTGCCGACGCTGAAGAACCTGTTCTCGCTCGGTCCGTCCGAGGTCGGCGTGGACATCCTCGAACTGGCGAAGAAGTTCTCCCCGCAGCGCTTGGTGGCCGCGGACGTCGACGGCGACGACCCGTCGAGCATGGTCTACACGGGCGGCACCACCGGCAAGCCGAAGGGCGTCGTCAACACGTTCCGCTCCGGTGTGACGCTGCCGCAGATCCAGATGGCGGAGTGGCAGTTCCCGGACGAGATGCGCTTCCTCGCCTGCACCCCTCTCTCGCACGCGGGCATGGCGTTCTTCGTGCCGACGCTCATGCGGGGTGGTTCGCTGGTCGTGCTGCCGGCGTTCGAACCCGGCGCCGTCCTCGAGGCGATCGAGAAGTACAAGATCACCTCGACGATGCTGGTGCCGACCATGATCTACATGCTGCTCGACCACCCGGACCTGAAGACCCGCGACGTGTCGAGCCTGCAGACGCTGTTCTACGGTGCGGCCGCGATGTCGCCGACGCGGCTGCAGGAGGGCATCGCGAAGCTCGGCCCGATCTTCTTCCAGTACTTCGGCCAGAGCGAGTGCGGCATGACGATCACCGTCATGCGCAAGGAGGAACACGACCCGGAGAACGTCGAGCGGCTCGCGTCGTGCGGGCGTCCGGTGCCGTGGCTGGACGTGCGCCTGCTCGACGACGACCTCAACGAGGTGGCCCAGGGCGACCTCGGCGAGATCTGCGTGCGCGGCCCGCTGGTGATGAAGGAGTACTGGAAGAAGCCGCAGGAGACGGCCGAGGCGCTGCGCGGCGGCTGGCTGCACACCGGCGACATCGCCCGCGCCGACAAGGACGGCTTCCTCTACATCGTCGACCGCAAGAAGGACATGATCGTCACCGGCGGCTTCAACGTGTTCCCGCGTGAGATCGAGGACGTCATCTCCGGGCACCCCGCGGTGGCGTCGGTCGCGGTCGTCGGTGTGCCCGACGAGAAGTGGGGCGAGGCCGTCAAGGCGTGCGTCGTGCTGCGGGACGGCCAGACGGTCGAGGCCGCCGACCTCGTCGAACGTGTCCGTGCCGCAAAGGGTTCGGTGCACGCGCCGAAGTCCGTCGACTTCGTCGAGGCGCTGCCGCTCACGCCGCTCGGCAAGCTCGACAAGAAGGCGCTGCGCGCGCAGTTCTGGGAGGGCGCCGCCCGCTCGGTGTGACCGGGCGCCTCATCCGGGAAGTCTTTCGGCGCGCACGACGGTTCGCAGGAACTCGTCGTGCGCGCCGACGCGTTCCGCGGTGGCGTCCTGCAGGTAGGCGTCGATCAGTTCGGCCATGCACGGTGCGGTGTCGATCACCGTCCGGGGAAGTCCGAGATCGGCGCACCGCAGCAGCGGGGGCTCGAGCGTGGCGAACGCGACCCGCCGATCCCCGGCGTCGTACAGGCAGGCGGCGTGCAGCAGTTGGGCCCGCAGGTGCTGCATCGGCCGGTGCTGACGGGCGATGCGGTCCACCCGTGCCCGGGACAGTCGTACCGCCTCGTCCCGTGCATCGGGCGTCGCCTGCGCCGACAGGTCCCGGATGGCCGTGTCCTCGAGGAAGTCCGCGGTGACGATCGCGATTCCGTCGTCCTCGGGCCAACGGAGATCTGCTGTCGTTTCGACCTTCTCGTGAGGTAGCCCGCACCGCGCCCGCTCGTTCTCGACCCGTGCGGCGAGTCGGGGAAGCCCGAGCGCGCGGGCGATCGCGGCACCCTCCGACAGGCGGGCGGCAGCCCCGCCGGGATCGCCGCGCAGGGCCTTGATGCGGGCGCCGGTCGCGTAGGTGACGAGCATGAAGTCGACCGCGCCGCCCTCCGCGCCGAGCAGGTGGCATTCGTCGAACAACCGATCGGCCTCGTCGAGATCTCCCTGCTCGTAGACCCGATTGCCGTAGAGCGCACCCACCAGTCGCGCGGCGTACGAGCGCCGTCCGCCTTGCTCCCGCGCGAGTTGTCCGGCCCGACGGTACAGATCGTCGGCCGCCTCGAGATCGAGTTGCTCATCGGCCGCGATGCCTGCGAAACAGTGGCCGTAGATCGAGACGAACGGACCGGATTCGGAGATCGGGAACTCCACCGACTGGTGCGCCTGCCAGCGCCGGACCGAGTCGAAGTCGAAGCGGTACAGGGCATCGAACTCTGCGAGATTCACGGCGCCGGCCAGGACGAACGGGCTCAGTGTGTCCCGGCGGCTCAGGCACGCGTCCGCGTAGTCGGCAAGCCGACCGACGTGATCGGAGAACAGGTCGCACACCCCGTCGACGAGCGCGGCCTCGGCGAGCAGATCGGCCGCCGAGGTCTCGTCGCGATCTCGCGCCGACAGTGAGCGTGTCTGTTCCAGAAGCGGTTTCACCGATCGGGGTGAGTGATGCAGCAGCACGTGCGCCCACGCCCGGGTGAGCAGCAGCCGGGGTCGGCGGCTCGCGATCTGCGGCGGGAGCTTGTCGACCAATCCGAGGACCGTCGGCATCAGGGAGTGCTCGACCAGACCCATGCCGTGGTGTTCGACGAGGTCGGTCGCCTGCTCCTCGTCCCCGGCGGCGAGGGCGTGGTCGACCGCCTCCCGGAGCATCGCGTGCTCCGCGAACCAGTCCGACGCCCGGCGGTGCAGTTCGGCGACACGGTCCGGATCGCGTTCGAGACGCCGCCGCAGGTAGTCGGCGAACAGTTGGTGGTACCGGAACCACGAGCGGTCGGCGTCCTCGGCGCGCAGGAACAGATCGCGCTCCTCGACCTCCTCGAGGAGCGATTGCCCGTCGGGCACGTCCGCCAGCCGTGACGCGAGGGGCCCCGACACCCGCTCCGGAACGGACGTGCACAACAGGAAGTCGAGCAGGTGCGGCTCGAGCGCCCCGACCACGTTGTCGGCGAGGTACTCACCGATGGCCCTGCTGCGGCCCGACAGGTGGGCGATGACGTCGTCGGGGTCCTCCCGTCCCCGAAGCGACAACGACGCCAACTGCAACGCGGCTGCCCACCCGTCCGTGGTGTCCCGCAGTGCCTGCACCGTCTCCGCGTCCAGATCCAGCGCCGCCCGGTCCGCCAGGAACCGGCGCGACTCCTCGGTGTCGAAGCGGAGGTCGGACTCGTCGATCTCGACCAGTTCGTCACGCACCCGCATCGATCCGAGTGGCAGACCCGACCGGGTCCGCGTCGTCACGAGGAGCCCGAGATGGTGACACGCATTGTCGAGCAGGAAGTTCAACGCGGCGACGGTCGCGGCGTCGGAGACGAGATGCCAGTCGTCGATGACGACGACCAGCCTGGTGTCGCTGTCGTGCACCCGGTTGATGAGCGACGTCAGCACGAACCGCTCGGCCTCGGCGCCGAATTCCTCGACCGCCTGCCCGAGTTCGTCGGTCAGTTCGGGGCGTACCTGCCGCACTGACTCGACGAGATGCCCGAGGAACCAGGCGACGTTGTCGTCTTGGGAGTCCATGCTCAACCAGGCCACCGAGACGCCGTCCTCGACCAGGACGTCACGCCACTGCGCGGCGAGCACGGTCTTCCCGAATCCGGGCGGGGCGTGGATCACGCTCAACAGGCGTGGCCGCGAGCCGCCGAGCATCCGGACCAGCCGCGCCCGCTCGACGAACGTGTGTTCGGCGGTCGGCGGCCGGAACTTCGTCACCGGCGTGGGTGGCTCCGGCGGCCCCGAACGTCGAACCGGCCCGCTCGGGCGCGGCGTCGGCACGTCGGTGGTCAACGCGTGGGAGTTCTGGACGGCACGGAGCAGGTCCGCGAGGTCCGCGGCGGTGGCGGGCCGGTCGGCCGAATCCACGCTCATCGCCCGCTCGAGCACCGCGCACAGGTCGTCCGGCACCCCGGCCGGTCGCAGGTCGGGAATCGTCTCGGTGGCGATACGCCGCAACTGGGTGGCGGGCCTCTCCCCGCGACGCAACTGGAAGGCGGCATGTCCGGTCAACAGGTGGAAGATCGTGCCCGCCATGCTGTAGACGTCGGAGGCCGGGGTGGGGGCGGCTCCGACGAGGATCTCCGGAGCGGTGAAGTCCGGCGTCCCGGCCACCTCGCCGGCGCGGGATTCGAACGCGCCGGGCACGCGCGCGATCCCGAAGTCGCTCAGTTCCGGATCGCCGTAGTCGGTGATCAGGATGTTCGCGGGTTTGATGTCGCGGTGCAGGATGCCGAGCCGATGCGCGGCGTCGAGGGCGTCGGTCAGCTGGACGGCCAGCCGGAGGGCCTCGGGCCACTCGAACGGGCCGTCCCGCCGGAGCGCGGCGTCGAGCGAACCGAGGCGTCGGAAGGGCATCACGATGTACGGCCGCCCGGTGGTGGTCACGCCGACCTGCAGCACCTCGACGACGTGTGGGTGTCCCGTCAGTTTTCCCAGCGCGCGCTGTTCACGCAGGAACCGTTCGCGAGCCTCGCCCCCGACTTCGGTGCGGGCGACCTTGACCGCGACCGTCCGGTCCAGCGAGGACTCCGTGCACCGGTAGACGACGCCGTAGCCGCCGCGACCGATCTCGACGGCGTCCTCGAAGCCCTCCATCGCGAGTTCGGCCTCGATCACGCCCGATCCGCGGCGCTGCGTCGCCTGAGGATCCCCAGTCGCCTGGCTCGGGTCGTCGCCCATGCCGAATCACCTCGGAAGTCCCGCGGACTCGCGTCCGGTTCTCGGCGGCATCATGCCTGGCACGATGCCGCCGCGCATCCAATACTAGGTCGGCAGTCGCAGACCGGACCGTCCGAAACCGGTCCTCATCCGAGCGGGTCGAACCGGATGGCCTCGGCCGGAGTTCCGGTGGCGACCAGTCGGTCCCGGGTGCTGCGCACCATTCCGGGCGATCCGGACACCAGCACCTGGTGGTCGACGAAAGCGCCGTGCGCGGCGACGACGTCGCCGAGCGTGCCCTCGAGCAGGTAGTCGTCGTCGAACCCGGCGAGGGCGTCGTCCCCGATCTCGGCGCGGATCCGGTCGTACCACTCGTCGGGCGCCCCCGGATCGGTGACGTCCTCGACGACAGGAACGGTTGTGAGCCAAGGTAACTGCTGCGTGAGGATCCACAGCATGTCCGACGCGTACAGATCCTGGACCGTCCGGCCGCCGACGAACAGGTACACCTGCGGCGGATTCTCCACCTGCGTGAGATCGAGGATGATCGAGCGAAGCGGGGCCAGACCCGTTCCACCGGCGACCATCACGACGGTCGGCCCGTTCTCGTCGACCGTGAGCGCCCCGCGCGGCGACGAGATCCGCCACTGGTCGCCGGGCACCGTGTCGGTGACGATGCTGCCGCTCACCCAGCCGCCGGGTACCGATCGCACGTGGAACTCCATCTTGCCGTCGAGCGACGGGGGCAGCGCGGGCGACAGGCGGCGCGGCAGCCGCGGATGCCCGGGAACAGTGACGTCGACGTACTGCCCGGCGCGGAACGGGACGGGCTCGCCGATCAAGCGCACCACCGCGAGATCCCTACGTAGGCGATGGTGTTCGACGACGGTTGCGGTCCAGGTCTGCTGCTCCATGCCGCCATTGTTACCGGTGAACGATTCCGGCGCTCTCACCGCACCGGGTCGAAGGCGCGACCGGCCCAGTCCGCGAAGGACGTCCACCCGACGTCCGGGAACTCGGAATGCAGGCGGTCCAGGTCGACCTGATAGCCGGGGCCGTTCAGGAACCACCACATCGCATGCATGTCGGGGTCGGCGATCGAGCCCAGCGGAACCTGCTCGTGGCGGACCGGAGAACCGATCACTTCCGTGAGTACCGTTGCCATGGTCGCGGGAGTGGGTGCGTCACTTGCCAGTTCGATGCGCCGTCCACCGAAGCTTTCGGGGGAGAGCAGGACGTGCGCCGCGAACGTGCCCAGATCCCCGCGATCTAGTTGTTGCAGAGCGCGGTCCGGCGGCAGGGGCAGGTCGAGCACGCCGTCGGTGCGGATCCGGTCGGCGCCGCCCAGTGCGTTGTCGAAGAAGTACGTGGGTCCCAGAATCGTGTGGTGCAGCCCGCTCGATGCCAGATCGGCCTCGATGACGGCCTTGCTCTCGAAATGCGGTACCCCGCTGTCCTGGTCGGCGCCCGCCACCGAACTGAACACCAGATGCGGCACCCGGGCCCGACCGGCGGCCGCGACGATCGTGCGGCCCTGTTCGATCTCCGCGTCGACACCGGACTCGAACGGCGTGGTCATCGCGAACACTGCCGCGACGTCCCTCATCGCCGCCACCAGTGACCCCTCGTCGTCCAGCGAACCGGTGACGATCTCGGCGCCCTTCTCGGCGAGCGTGCGTGCGCCGGCGGACGCCGGGTTGCGCACCAGCGCCCGCAGCGGCGCGCCCCGCCCGAGCAACGCGATACTGACGGCGCGTCCCTGTCCGCCGGTGGCGGCGAGAACGAGTATCGGACGGTCGGCCATCGGATCTCCTCCGGTCGGCTCCGGTCGGGGGTGCCCTCGTCGCGAGCGTACCGGTGGTGCGCGGTCAGTACGAGTAGAACCAACTACGGCTCCGGCCCACCGCCACCTCCCTCCGGTGCGCGATCCGCCATCCGTCGGGTGTGCGCCGGTACCGGACCGTGTAGTGGCCGGCGACGTGCGCATGCCGTGTCTCGGCGTCGCCGGCGGCACCCGACCGGAACTCGAAGTGGATGCGGGCTGTCGCCTCGTCACCGTCCGACACGATCGACGGAGTGTTCAGCAGGTGGATGCCGGAGGTGTGCGCGGTGAACTCGACGCAGAACCTTCGCAGTGAGTCCCGGCCGTGGATCGTGGTGCCGGGCACGCCTCCGACCTCCGCCAGTTCGAAGGTGCCGTCGTCGGTGAACAGACCCGCCCACGCGTCGGCGTCACCGGAATCCCAGGCCGGCGCGTAGGCGCCCTCCAACTGGAGGATCGCGAGGGTGTCCTCGACCGCAGCGAGACGGTCCTCGAGCGAACCGGTGGGCGCTGCCGGGGGCGCGTGAAGGGGCGGATGCGCCGAGTCCTTCGCCGTCCGGGTCATCATGCGGCCGGATTGCCGTACTGGCCGTTGAGCAGTTTGCTCGGTGGCACGAACCGGTACCCGTCGTCCGCGAGGTTGGGGGCGTGCGACTCCGACGAGTAGTGGTAGCGGGGCAGGAACGCCGTCTCGGCGTTGTCCAGCACCTGCTGATCCTCGAGAGCCTCGGCGAGCTTCTGCGGATCGGACGTCGACCCCACCTTGTCCGCGGCGGCCGCGACCAGGCCGAACGGGTCGTAGTTGTCGGCCAGGATCAGCGTCGACGGGATCGAGCCCAGCGCGGCCATCGCGTTCACCATCGTGTTGACCACCGTGTCCGCGGGGTCGTAGACGGTGCTCGGGAACACCTGCAGGACGAGGTTGGACGCGGCGCGGGTGCCGAGGGCGCCCTCCGGTGCCGGCTTCGCGATCAACGCGGTGCCCGAGACCGAGGTGTTGCCGATCAGCGGGATGTTCCAGTCGAGGCGCTCGAGGCTGCCGAGCAGGTAGCCCAGGGGTGCACCGTAGGCGTCGATGACGAGCGCCTGCGTGCCCTTGTTCTTCAGCGCCTGCAACTGGGCGGTCATGTCCAGCGCGGCCACGTCGTACTCCTCGCTGCCGGACTTGCTGACGCCCTCGGCCGACAGGGCCGAGTCCATCGCCTTGCCGAACGCCTCGCCGTACGCGCTGCTGCCGTGGATGACGCCGACCTGCTGGTAGCCCTTGCTCTTCGCATACCGAGACAGGGAGACCGCGTACTCGGTCGGCGACGGCGACAGGTCGAAGTTCAGCGGGAACTGCTCCGGGTCGGACGAGTTGTCGGTGGGGCCGACGTTGAACGACAGGATGTCGTTCTGCTTCAGGATCGGGAGCGTCGCGGCCGAGACCGTCGACGGACCCGAGTTGAGGTACAGGTCCGGCTTCTTGCCGGAGTTGATCGCGTCCCGCAGGTTCGAGACCGCCTTGGTGGCGTCACCGCCGTCGTCGACGACGGTGAGTTCCACTTGGCGCCCGCCGATTCCGCCGTTCCGGTTGACCTCGTCGGCGCCGGCTTTCGCCGCGAGGATCGAGGTCTGGGCGTTGGCGGCGAGCGAGCCCTGCCCGCTGATCGCCCCGGTGACGAGCACGCGGTACGGGCCGCCGTCCGCGCTGTCCTCGCCGGACGCCGAGCCGGAACAGCCCGCGGCGGCGAGGGCACACACAGCCAACGTCGTCACGAGCGCAGAGTGCCGAATCTTCATGCCAGTTCCCTCCAACGGAGACACGACGGAGCACAAGCAGGTGCTTGGTTGCGCAGACGCTAAGGGTGTGACGTGGATTACGTCAAGGCCGTTCTTCGTCCGGTGGGATTTCTGAACATGTTGCGCATCAAGGCTTTCGGGACTCTCGGCGCACGCCATCGGCCGACGCCCCGTCGGGGTGCCGGTCCGGGTCTCGAGGATGACGCTCCAGTCGAGGACGCTAGGGCCGCGGCGGCGCGGTTCCTACGGGAGCTCCCGCTGACCGGTCGGTTTCGTCAGCGCAGCGGGTCGTAGGAGATCGACTCGACCGGCGTGCCCGCCAGTTGCAGCGCGTACGCGGTGGTCTTCACCATCGACGGTGATCCGCAGATCTGCACCTGGCGATCGGCCCACGTCCCGAACCGGCTCACCACAGTGCCGATCGGCCCACGCAACCGCTGGTGCATGCCGTGCGGCGGCTCGAGCTCGGGATACGGGTGCCACCAGGGGTTCTCGTCCTCGGTGGTGATCGGGACGATGGTGAGCCACGGGTTGCTCAGCGACAGGTGCCAGAGGGTCTCGATGTCGTACAGGTCGCACGGGTACGCGCCGCCGACGAACAGGTGGACCCGCGGGTTGATGCCGCGGTGGGCCATGTCCATCACCTGGGCACGCAGCGGCGCCAGGCCGGTGCCGCCCGCGATCATCAGCACGTCCTGTCCGCTGTCGAGGTCCACGTGCAGGCCGCCGAGCGGCGAGCTGATCTGCCAGCGGTCGCCGACGGCGGTCTCGTTGACCATCGCCGGGCTGACCCATCCGCCGGAGACCCGCCGGACATGGAACTCGAGCTGGCCGAACGGGTTCGTCGGGATCGCGGGAGACAGGTACCGCCACATCTGGGGACGCTGCGGGATCTGCACGCTCACGTACTGTCCCGCGGCGTACGGGATGGGCGAGTCGCTCTCGAGGCGGATGACCGCGAGATCGCGCAGCACCCGCTCGTGGCTGACGACCGTGGCCTCCCACAGCGCGGGGTAGTCGTCGGCGTCGGCGGCGTCGGACATCGTGGTGGTGATGAGCGCGACCAGTTCCCGCCACGCGGCGTCGGCCTGGGGGCTCCACGGTCCGTCGCTGTCGGCGTCGTGGATCGCGTCGAGCAACGCGTTCCCGGCGGCCGCGTAGTGGCCGCGTTCGACGCCGTACTTGCGGTGGTCGCGGCCGAGTTGGGCGAGGAACGGCAGCATCCGGTCGAGGTCGTCGAGCCCGCGCACGATGTACTCCACCACGGCGACCAACTTGGCGCGCTGGCTGTCCATGCCGGGCGGGAACAGCGAACGGGACTGGGGGAGCCGCGCGAAGAACTGGGCGTAGAAGGTGTGGGCGAAGCGGTCGCGGTGGGCGTCCGACGCGGTGACGGCAGCGAAATGTGAGCGGATGAGCCTGATCTCGGCCGTGTTCACGACGTCCTCCCTCGCGTGTTCGGGGCCCGGGGCCCGCGATCGCGCGCCGGAGCCGGACCACCAGTGTGCACGGGCGAGGAACCCGGACGGTCGGTGGCCTCTCCGGGCGTGGGGTAAATCTCTTCGAGATAGTGGAAGTTGAGCGGAACAGACTCAAGGTTTCGTTCGTTGAGGAGAACGACAGCCGTGCGGATCCGTCCGCCACGGCACAATGCTTACGTTCGTTCGTCGCAAGGAAGGTGACCAGTGGACTCGTTTTCTCCCACCACCAAGACCCAGGCCGCGCTGACGGCTGCGCTGCAGTCCGCGTCCGCGGCGGGCAACCCCGACATCCGGCCGGCGCACCTGTTGGTCGCCCTGCTGGACCAGACCGACGGCATCGCCGCGCCGCTGCTCAAGGCCGTCGGGGTCGACCCCACCGTGGTGCGGCGCGAGGCGCAGGACATCGTCGACCGGTTGCCGCGCGCCACCGGCGCCACCACCCAGCCGCAGCTCGGCCGTGAGGCCATCGCCGCGATCACCGCGGCGCAGCACCTCGCCACGGAACTCGACGACGAGTACGTCTCCACCGAGCACGTCATGGTGGGGCTCGCGTCGGGCGACTCCGACATTGCCAAGCTCCTCGTCGGGCACGGCGCCACCGCGACCGCGTTGCGCGACGCGTTCACCGCGGTCCGCGGCAGCGCGCGGGTCACCAGCCCCGACCCGGAGGGCAGCTACCAGGCGCTGGAGAAGTACTCGACCGACCTCACCGCGCGGGCCCGCGAGGGCAAGCTCGACCCGGTGATCGGCCGCGACACCGAGATCCGCCGCGTCGTACAGGTGTTGAGCCGGCGCACCAAGAACAACCCGGTGCTCATCGGTGAGCCCGGCGTCGGCAAGACCGCGATCGTCGAGGGGCTCGCGCAGCGCATCGTCGCCGGCGACGTCCCGGAGTCGCTGCGCGGCAAGACCGTGATCTCGCTCGACCTCGGGTCGATGGTCGCCGGCGCGAAGTACCGCGGCGAGTTCGAGGAACGCCTCAAGGCCGTACTCGACGACATCAAGAACTCGGCCGGTCAGGTCATCACGTTCATCGACGAGCTGCACACCATCGTCGGCGCCGGTGCCACCGGTGAGTCGGCGATGGACGCCGGCAACATGATCAAGCCGATGCTCGCCCGCGGTGAGCTGCGGCTGGTCGGCGCCACCACGCTCGAGGAGTACCGCAAGTACATCGAGAAGGACGCCGCGCTCGAGCGCCGGTTCCAGCAGGTGCTGGTCGGCGAGCCCTCCGTCGAGGACACCGTCGGCATCCTGCGCGGACTCAAGGAACGGTACGAGGTGCACCACGGCGTGCGCATCACCGACTCCGCCCTCGTCGCGGCGGCGACCCTCTCGGACCGCTACATCACGTCGCGCTTCCTGCCGGACAAGGCGATCGACCTCGTCGACGAGGCCGCGTCGCGCCTGCGCATGGAGATCGACTCGCGCCCCGTCGAGATCGACGAGGTGGAGCGCACCGTGCGCCGCCTCGAGATCGAGGAGATGGCGCTGACCAAGGAGACCGACGCCGCGTCCAAGGATCGGCTCGAGAAGCTGCGCGAGGAACTCGCCGACGACCGGGAGAAGCTGCGCCAGCTCACCGCCCGGTGGCAGAACGAGAAGAACGCCATCGACTCGGTGCGCGAGGTCAAGGAGCAGCTCGAGGCGCTGCGCGGCGAGGAGGAGCGCGCCGAACGCGACGGCGACCTCGGCAAGGTCGCCGAGCTGCGCTACGGCCGGATCCCCGAACTGGAGAAGCAGCTCGAGGCCGCCGCGGCCGCGTCGGACGGCGCCTCGGACGGCTCGGTCATGCTCAAGGAGGAGGTCGGTCCCGACGACGTCGCCGACGTCGTCGCCGCGTGGACCGGCATCCCGGCCGGCCGCATGATGGAGGGCGAGACCGCCAAGCTGCTGCGGATGGAGACCGAACTCGGCAAGCGCGTCGTCGGGCAGACCGAAGCCGTGCAGGCTGTCTCGGACGCGGTGCGCCGCGCGCGGGCCGGCGTCGCCGATCCCAACCGGCCCACCGGCTCGTTCCTGTTCCTCGGCCCCACCGGCGTCGGCAAGACCGAGCTCGCGAAGGGGTTGGCGGACTTCCTGTTCGACGACGAGCGCGCGATGGTGCGGATCGACATGTCCGAGTACAGCGAGAAGCACTCGGTGGCGCGGCTCGTCGGTGCCCCTCCGGGCTACGTCGGCTACGAGTCGGGCGGACAGCTCACCGAGGCGGTGCGGCGGCGGCCGTACACCGTCGTGCTGTTCGACGAGGTCGAGAAGGCGCACCCGGACGTGTTCGACATCCTGCTGCAGGTGCTCGACGACGGCCGGCTCACCGACGGCCAGGGCCGCACCGTCGACTTCCGGAACACGATCCTGATCCTCACCTCCAACCTGGGGGCCGGCGGCGATCGCGACCAGGTGATGGCGGCGGTGCGTGCGAAGTTCAAGCCGGAGTTCATCAACCGGCTCGACGACGTCGTCGTCTTCGATCCACTGTCGGAGGAGCAGCTCGAGTTGATCGTCGACATCCAGCTCGACCAGCTGGCCACCCGGCTGGCGGCCCGCCGGCTCACGCTGGAGGTGTCGGACTCGGCGCGGTTCTGGCTCGCCGTGCGCGGCTACGACCCGCTGTACGGCGCCCGTCCGCTGCGTCGCCTGATCCAGCAGGCGATCGGCGACCAGCTGGCCAAGCTGCTGCTCGCGGGCACCGTCCGCGACGGCGACACCGTGCCGGTGACCGTCTCCGAGGACGGGGATCACCTGGTCCTCGGGTGATCGCGCCCGGCTGACAACGGTATCGCCATGCCCCGCACCGGGTTTCCGGTGCGGGGCATGCTGCGTCCACGGTGCCCTTCGGTACCCTTGCCTTTCAGTTGGCCCGCCCCATCGGCCCGAAACGAGGAACTCGATGTCCAGCACCCGGACGACGCCCCCCAACCTTTTCAAGCAGCGACTGATGTCCGGTGAGCAACAGATCGGATTGTGGTCGGTGCTGGCGAACGGTTACACCGCCGAACTGTTGGCCGGGAGCGGCTACGACTGGCTGCTGATCGACGCCGAGCACGGGCCGAACGACCTGCGCTCGGTGCTCGAGCAACTGCAGGGCATCGCCGCCGCGGGGGCGGTGCTGGGCGCCGACATCGCGGACCTGTCGCAACCGGTCGTGCGGTTGCCGCACGGCGACACGGTGCTCATCAAGCAGTACCTCGAGATCGGGGTCCGCAACCTCATGATCCCGATGGTCGACACCCCGGAGCAGGCGGCCGCCCTGGTTCGGGCAGTTCGCTATCCGCCGCGTGGCGTGCGCGGGATGGGCAGTGCCCTCGGTCGCTCGTCCCGCTGGGGCCGGCTGACGGACTACGTCGAAATGTCCGACGACAACGTGTGTCTCATCCTTCAGGTCGAGACCCGGAAGGCGCTCGAGAACATCGAGGCCATCGCGGCGCTGGACGGCGTCGACGGCATCCTGCTCGGGCCGGCCGACCTGGCCGCCGACCTCGGCCACCGGGACGAGCGGGACCACCCGGAGGTGACGCGGGCGCTCCGCCGCGCCGTCGATGCGATCCGCGCGGCCGGGAAACCGGCCGGCATCATGCTCACCGACGTCGAGGCCACGCAGGAATGGCTGCGCCAGGGCGTCAGTTTCGCCGGGGTCGGTGTCGACTCCTCGCTCCTGGTCCGTGCCGCCGACGACCTTCTGCGCCGGTTCCGTCCGGCAGGCGACGCAGGTCCTGCCGCCACCGCGTACTGAACGACGCCGGCCCGGAACCGCGGAAGCGGAACCGGGCCGACGTCAGGTTGTCGCAGTTCAGGATTCGAGAATCGCGAAGCCCTTGTAGCCGGACTCGGCGACCTCGGCGATGATCTGGCGGTAGCCGGCGAAGCCGCCGAGGAACGGCATGAACACGCGGGGGCGGCCGGGGATGTTCGCGCCGAGGTACCAGGAGTTCGCGGTGTTCAGCAGCGACGCCTCGGCGCGGGTGCGGCATTCGGCGACCCAGTCGCTGACGGCCTCCGGGGTGCCCTCGATGGCGACGGCGCCGCGGTCGTCGAGGTAGGCGATGGCGTCGGCGACCCAGTCGACGTGCAGTTCGGAGTGCAGCACCATGTTCGCCAGGACCGAGGGGCTGCCGGGTCCGGTGAGGTTGAAGAAGTTGGGGAAGCCGTCGATGCCGAGGCCGAGGTAGGTTTCGGGGCCGGCGGCCCACTTGTCCTTGAGGGTCTGTCCGCCGCGGCCGATGATGTCGAGCTTGTCGAGGGAGCCGGTCATGGCGTCGAATCCGGTGGCGAGGACGATCGCGTCGAGGTCGTAGTGGGTGTCGGTGGTGTTGATGCCGGTCTCGTCCATGTCGACGATCGGTGCGGCCTTGAGGTTGACCAGTTCGACGTTGTCGCGGTTGTAGGTCTCGTAGTAGCCGCTGTCGGTGACGATGCGCTTGGCGCCGATCGCGTGGTCGGTGGGGATGAGCAGTTCGGCGACGGCGGGGTCGTCGATGACGGCGCGGACCTTCTCCTCCCAGAACTCGCGGGCGGTGTCGTTCGCGGCCTGGTCGGTGAGCTGATCGGGGAATGTCTTGGAGTAGAGGACGCCGCCGAGCTTCCAGCGTTCCTCGTAGGCGGCGCGGCGCTCGTCCTCGGATGCCTCGAGGGCGTTCTTGGGGTAGGCGCGGTGCGGGGAGCCGCCGCCGGATTCCCAGGACAGGCGGCGGCGTTCGGCGTAGCCGGCCTTCTGCTCGGCGCGGGTGGCGTCGTCGAGCGGGGCGTTGCCGGCAGGGACGCTGTAGTTCGCGGACCGCTGGAAGACGAACAGCTTGTCGGCCTGCTCGGCGATGTGGGGGATCGACTGGATGCCGGACGAGCCGGTGCCGATCACGCCGACGCGCTTGCCGGTGAAGTCGACGCCCTCGTGCGGCCACTGGGCGGTGTGGAAGACGTCGCCGGTGAAGGTGTCGAGGCCGGTGAAGTCGGGGGTGTTCGCGTTCGACAGCGGGCCGGCGGCGACGACGAAGAAGCGGGCGGTCACGACGTCGCCGCGATCGGTGCGCACGGTCCACCGCAGGGTGTCCTCGTCGAGCGTCGCGGACGTGACGCGGGTGTCGAACTGGATGTCGCGGCGCAGGTCGAAGCGGTCGGCGACGTGGTTGACGTAGGCGAGGATCTCGGGCTGGGTGGCGTACTTCTCGCTCCAGTCCCATTCCTGCTCGAGCTCGGGGGAGAAGGAGTACGAGTAGTCGACGGACTCGACGTCGCAGCGGGCGCCGGGGTAGCGGTTCCAGTACCAGACGCCGCCCACGCCGGAGGCGGCCTCGAACGCGCGGACCGTCAGGCCCTGCTGGCGGAACCGGTGCACCGCGTAGACGCCGGCGACCCCGGCGCCGACCACGACGACGTCGTACGAGGCGGTCTGGGGTGCCGAATCCTGTCCGTTCACGAAAATGTCCTTCCACGAGCGCGAGCTGCCCCGGCCCGGAATCGGACCAGACCTCACGGTTCTTGCGATGAATTCACGCTATGGCGGTGTGAACCACGTGACAGCGGACCGTCCCGCCCAGCGGGTCGTTTCCGCGGATCAGGGACTTTCGGCGCCCCCGGAAACCGGCATCTTGCAGGGACGATGGGTCCCGCATCGGGACGGGACGGCCTCCCACCACGAGGGACGAATCGGGGCCTCGGGAGGCGTCGGTAACCTGGCGACGTGCCTACTCCGACCCCCGATCCGACGAGCGTCCGTGTCGACAGCTGGATGTGGGCCGTGCGGCTGTTCAAGACCCGATCGCAGTCCGCCACGGCGTGCCGGTCCGGTCACGTGCGGGTGAACGGTGCCGCGGCGAAGGCGTCGGTGCAGGTCAAGCCGGGTGACGAGATTCGGGTGCGGATCTCCGGACACGAGCGGATCGTCGTCGTGGTCCGCCCCATCGCGAAGCGTGTGGGTCCGCCGGTGGCCGCCGAATGCCTCCAGGACAACAGCCCGCCACCGCCGTCACCCGAACTGCTGGCGTCGGTTCCGCGCCGCGACCGCGGCGCGGGGCGTCCGACCAAGCGTGAGCGGCGCGAGATGGACAGGTTCCGCGCGCCGCAGGAGTAGGCCTCAGTAGGTCTCGGCGTCGTCGAGTTCCTTTGCGGTGTAGTTCTTTCCGAGGTGTGCCCCGGGTGATCGGCCCTCGGTGCCGGAATCGTCCTGGGTGTCGCCCCCGTCGAGTACGTTCTCTCGACAGGACCGGAGGAGGGGCGTGGACGTGACGAAGGTGGAAGGCTTCGATCGTCTGATCGAGCCGTTCCGGACGGAACTGCGGGCGTACTGCTACCGGATGCTCGGCTCGGCGCACGACGCGGAGGACTCGGTCCAGGACACGTACCTGCGGGCGTGGCGGGCGCGGGAACAGTACGACGAGACCCGTAGCTCGCCGCGCACCTGGCTCTACCGGATCGCGACGAACGTCTGCCTGACCGCCCTCGAGGTTCGCGGCCGCCGCCCGTTGCCGTCGGGGCTCGTGGCCGCGTCGGATCCGCTCGATCCGTTCGTCCGGCGAGAGCACGCCGAATGGCTCCAGCCGTTTCCGGACGCGTCGACGAATGCCGGCGATCCCGCCGGGGAGGTGATCGATCGCAGCAGCCTGCGGCTGGCATTCGCCGCGTCCCTCCAGCACCTGTCGGCGCGTCAGCGCGGTGCGCTGATCCTGCGTGACGTGCTCGGCTTCTCGGCGTCCGAGACCGCGGGCGTCCTCGGCGCCACCGTCGGGGCGGTGAACAGTTCCCTGCGGCGGGCACGCGCCCGGATGAAGGAGATCGGCGTTCGGCAGGAAGGGGTCGGCGAGCCGACCGCCGCCGAGCAGCGTGCCTGGGTCCAGCGCTACATGAAGGCGTTCGAACTCGCCGACGTCGAGGCCATCAAGCGGCTGCTCACCGAGGACGTGCTCATGGAGATGCCGCCGATGCTCAACTGGTTCGCCGGTCGCGGCAACTACGGCCTGTTCATGGAGTGGGTCTTCGCGCACGCCGGGACGGACTGGCTGCTCGAGGAGGTTGCGGCCAACGGCGGTCAGCCAGGATTCGCCGCCTATCGACGCGTCGGCGACGGATACGAGCTGCACACCCTCCAGATCTTCACCGTCACCGCCGAGGGCATCAGCCGGAACTCGGTGTTCCAGGAGCCCGACGTATTCGCGGCTTTCGGTCTGGCGGCCCGCCGGGCTCGATGAGGCGATGAGGCACGCCCCGAAATCTCCTCGGCGCCGGCGCGACGAGTTTCGACCCCTCGGCCGGTATGTATTCGCGAGCTCGCCGGAATCCCCGGGCGGGCCGATGACGAGGGAGGATCCGATGTCGAACAATCGTGTGGACGATGTGGCCGCAATCCAGGCCGTGCTGTCCGATTCCTACAAGGCGTGGGCGGCGGGCGACGCCGACGGCATGGTCGCCGACTACACCCCGGACGCGACCGCCATCATGACGGGCTCGTTCCGTGACGGCCGTGACGTGATCCGTCGGAACATGGCGCTCGGTTTCGCGGGGCCGCTGAGGGGCAGTTCGACCGTGAACAAGCAGCTAGGCATCCGCTTCGTCGGCCGGGACGGTGCGATCGTCATCAGCGAATCCGCCATCCGGTTCGCCGGTGAGACCGAGGTGCCGGACGACCGACGCAAGGTCAACGCGACCTGGGTCTTCGAGAAGCGGGACGGCCGGTGGCTGATCGCGGCCTATCACAACAGCCCGGTGCTGCCGCCGAGCTGACGCCCGCCCACGGGTTCGGCTCGAGCGCCGGCCTCGTCCTGTCCGACGGGACGAGGCCGGCGCTCCCGGATCGTTACCTTGCCGGCCGTTGACGCCTCCGGGAAAGTGGAAGACACTGTCAAAAGACATGGGATACCAATTCGGAGGTTCTCTCATGATCTCTACTCTCCGTACCGACGCGGCGACCGTGGCGACCACCTCCCGGCGGTGGTGGGCGCTGGCCGCGCTGTCCGTCGCCGTCTTCGCGATCGGCATCGACGTGATGGTCCTGACCGTCGCGCTCCCCACCCTCGCCCGCGACCTCGATGCGACGACCTCTGCGCTGCAGTGGTTCTCGACGTCGTACACCCTCGTGCTGGCGGCCGCCCTGTTGCCGGCCGGCAGCCTCGGTGACCGGATCGGACGCCGCCGGCTGCTGCTGATGGCGATGGCGCTGTTCGGGATCGCGTCGCTCGCCTGCGCGTACTCACAGACCGGCGCACAGTTGATCGGTGCCCGCGCACTCCTCGGACTCGCGGCCGCCGCGATCATGCCCATGTCGATGGCGGTACTGCCGGTCTTGTTCCCGTCGCAGGCCGAACAGCAGCGGGCGCTGACCATCTGGGTGACCGCGACGGCGCTGGGGCTGCCGCTGGGCCCGATCCTGGGCGGTTGGCTGCTCGGCCACTTCTGGTGGGGCTCGGTGTTTCTCGTGAACGTGCCGCTCGTGTGTGTCGGGCTCGTCGCCGTCGCGATTCTCGTTCCGGAGTCGCGGAGCAGCGATCCCGGCCGATTCGACACGGTGGGTGCGGTCCTGGCGTCGGGCGGACTGCTCGCGCTCACCTACGGATTCATCTCGGCCGGCAGCGACGGCTGGGGTGCGGCACACGTGCTCGTCACGCTGGCCGTCGGCGTGGTCGTCCTCGCCGTGTTCCTGCTGTGGGAGAAGCGAACCGATCATCCGCTGATCGACCTGGCGCTGCTGTCCGACCGTGACTACGCCTCGGGTGCGGGCCTGTCGACGTTGGTCAACTTCGTGATGTTCGGTCTGCTGTTCGCGCTGCCGCTGTACCTGGGGTCGGTGCTCGGCGCGGACGCGCTGGGGATCGGTGTGCGCCTGCTGCCGATGATCGCGGGCCTCGTGCTGGGCACGCGACTGGCCGACCTGCTCGCTCGTGTCCTCGGTCCCGGTGCGCTGATCGCACTGGGATTCGCGGCGATCGTCGGTGCGTGCCTGATCGGTGTCACCATGACCGCCGAGACCGGCTACGGCCTGCTGGCGACGTGGCTCGTGATCGCCGGGCTGGGGCTGGGGCTGGTGATGCCCACCGCGATGGCCGCCGCGGTCGGTGCGCTCACCCCGGAGCGGTCGGGTTCGGGATCGGCTCTGGTGCAAGCACTTCGGCAGGCCGGTGGGACCATCGGTGTTGCGGTGCTGGGCACCGTGCTGGCCGCGGGCTATCACGCGCACCTGCCGAGCACACCGCTGCCGGAGCCCGCCGCGTCCGCCGTGTCCGACTCGGTGAGCAGCGGGGTCGCGGTGGCGAGGCAACTCGGCCTGCCCACGCTCGAGGAACAGGTGCAGTCCGCGTTCGTACACGGCATGGTCTCGGCGCTGTGGGTCAGCGGGGCGCTCGCGATCGTCGGCGGCGTCGTCGCGCTCGTGGTGCTCCCGCTGCGACGTCCGCCCGACGATCCGGAGTCGGCGGCGGACACCGATGTCGCGACCGACGATGGGGAACACTGTGGCCATGAGCACGTCGACTGAGCCGATGGGCCTGCGGGAACGCAAGAAGCGGCGGACGCGGGAGTTGATCCGTGAACACGCGATGCGCCTGTTCACCGAGCAGGGCTACGCGCAGACCACCGTCGACCAGATCGCGGCCGCGGCCGAGATCTCACCGAGCACGTTCTTCCGCTACTTCCCGAGCAAGGAACAGCTGATCCTCATCGACGACCTGGACGCGCCCATGCTCGCGGCGATCGCGGCGCAACCGCCTGACGTGCCCCCGCTGACCGCGTGCCGACGCGCCTTCCAGGAGGTGCTGTCGGCGCTGACGCCTGCGGAGATCGAGGCCGAGCGCACCCGGCAACGGCTGCTGTTCTCCGTGCCGGAGCTACGGTCGGCGATGCTCGGGGAACTCACCCGGTCGCTCGGCATCCTGGCCGACGCGATCGGTGCGCGCGTCGGCCGTCCGGCCGACGACTTCGAGGTGCGTGTGTTCGCCGGTGTCCTCGCGGGGGCGGTGCTGGGTGCCGTCGGCGAGGATCCGCCGGAGCTCGCCACCTTCGTCGAGGCGATCGATTTCCTCGAGCGTGGAATGCCGCTCGGTTGACGGTTTCAGACGGATCTCAGAATCCGGCACTACCCTGAACTGTCGGCCCGACCGGACTGCCCCGACCAGACTGTGTTGAAACCGTCGGCACCGCCGGCAGTTGAAACTGTCGGCACCGCCCGACGGAGAGAGCAGGCGCCCACCATGACGAACCCCGACGATCCGCGCACCCCGCAGGAACGCGCGTACGACCCTGCCGAGCAGGCGTCCGACGAGACCGTCCAGTGGGCCCGCCCCGCGGACGGACCGACTCAGCAGATCGGCCCGGTGGCACCGGCGGACCAGCCCACCGAGCAGTACTACACGGCAGACCCGTACCAGGCGTACGGTTCGCCGCCGCCCAACCCGACACAGGCCTTCCCGACGTACGACCCGCGGCTCGACCCGCAGGCCACCCCGCCCAACCCGACGCAGGCCTATCCGACGTACTACGGGGGGGCCGGCACCCCGCCGCCCGGACAACCACCGATCGGCGAGGCCCCGGCGATCGAGGACACGCCCGAGCACAAGCCCGCGCGCAAGGTGGGTCTGCTGGCGGCCGTCGCCGCTGGTGTCCTGCTGCTGGCGCTCGGCCTGATCGTCGGTTTCATGTTGAACAACGGTGGTTCGGACGAGGCCACCACGGCGACGGCCCCGTCCACCCGCACGGCGGCGCCGGCCGTGCCGCCGCGTGCGAGCACGCCGCCGTCCCAGACGGCCCCGGACACGACGTCGCCGCTCGAGGGCATTCCCGGCGGTGTCGGGGACCTGATCGGCAAGGCCGGGACCGCGATGGGGACCATCACCGCCAACGACGGAGGAACGCTGACCCTCGACGGTCTCGGCGGCACCACGATCACCGTGCGCACCACGCCCGACACCTCGCTCATCTCGTTGACCGCGCGCAGCGTCGCCGACCTGAAGCCCGGCGAATCCGTCCTGGTCCACGGCGACAAACTCGAGAACGGGACGGTTACGGCAAATCTGATCATCGGCACCTCGCTCCCCGATTTCGGTAACTGACGCGCGGCACCGGATGCCCGGATCGGGCCCGAGAGTGGCTAGGCTGAGCCTCGATGACGGCTATGTGGTTCGGTTTGGCAGTGATAGCGCTCGCGGGTGCTGTCGCCCTGCTCTATGTCGATCGCACGCGGCGCGACCAGACGGGGCGCGTCCGGCAGATCTGGGCGAAGGCGCAGGGATACACGTTCAACACCTCGGACGAGCAGCTGCCGTCCACGTGGAACCGGGCGGCCCTCGCCAAGCAGGACTACCTGGCTGCGGTCGACGTGGTGCGCGGCGTCCGTCGCGGTGAGGAATTCGTGCTCTTCGACCTCGAGGACACCGCGACCATCGTCGCGGTCCACCGTGAGGTGGGGTCGGACGTCGACATCGACCTGCGGCTGAAGTCGACGCCGCCGCCGCGCGACGCCGACCTGAACCTGCTGGGCGCGATCGGCCCGCGCGTGGTGTTCGCGACCGATCTCGAGATCGCCCGACGCGTGTGCGACCAGCGCATGGTCGCGTTCACCGAGTCGGTCCCGCCGCAGCTGCAGATGCTGTGGAGCGAGGGGGAGTGGACCCTCGGTTCGCTCCCGGTCGGCAGCTCCGGCCGGGACTGGGACGCGGCGATCGAGACGGTGTCCCGACTGTCCGGCATGCTGCGCGTGCTGCCCCCCGCCACCGATCCCGGCTCGTTCGAGCCGCTCGCGCACGATCCCGGTCGCCCGCTCGCGCAGGGCCCCTACGACAGGTTCGACGAGCCGGAGTCCGCCCGGTAGGCCTCCGTGGCCCAGCGCCGCCGCGCGCTCGAATAGCGGCACCGTCGCGACCCCAGTAGATTCCGAATCTGTGGCTGTTGTGTCGGGTGTTGTTCTTGTTGTTTTTGTGATCTGTGTGGTCTGTGCGGCTTGGATGAGGTCGAGCATCCAGCGGTTGCGTCGCCTCGCGTCGAGTGTCGACTCCGCACTCGCGCTCGTCCACGTGGAACTGGACCGCCGCTACGAGTACGTGCCCGCTCTGGTGCTGGCTGCCTCCGAGACCGTAGGAAGCGACCTGGTGGCGCCGGTGTCCGGCGCACGATCCCTCGCCATGCGCGTCCGCGAGGAGGACCTCGACCTGCGCCGACAGGCCGGTGCCGAGAAGGCGCTGTCCGAGGCGTTGCATGCGGTGCTCGAGAGCGGCCGCCGCTATCCGCAGCTCGCGCACGACTGGGCTTTCGTGCACCCGGCGCACGAAATCGAGGTCACCGAGCAGCGCCTGACGGGTGCCATCCGGGTGTACAACGAGCAGGCCCGGAGCCTGAACCGTGCGATCCGGACGTTTCCCGGGACCGTCGTCGCGCACCGACTCGACATCGGGAGCGCGCAGCTGTTCGAGGCCACCGTCCTGGCGGTGCCGTCGTCCGACACACTCGCTGACGACGATGTCGCCGACGCCGCGGCGTGAGGGCCGTGGGGGTCATCGGCGCCGCGACCAGGCATCCTCGCTAGGCTCGACATGACGAATTGTTGTCTGACTTGGTGATGGGAGAGCGGCCGATGACGGATCGCGACGAGCTCGCGGCGCTGGTGCGCGAGCTGGCGGTGGTGCACGGAAAGGTGACCTTGTCCTCGGGCAAGGAGGCCGACTACTACGTGGACCTGCGCCGCGCGACGCTGCACCACCGCGCCGGCCCGCTGATCGGCAAGCTGCTGCGCGAACTGGTCGCCGACTGGGACTTCGACGCCGTCGGCGGACTCACCATGGGCGCCGACCCCGTCGCGATGGCCGTCATGCACGCCGAGGGCCGCCCGATCGACGCGTTCGTCGTCCGCAAGGCCGCCAAGGCGCACGGCATGCAGCGCCAGATCGAGGGCCCCGACGTCGTCGGCAAGCGTGTCCTCGTCGTCGAGGACACCACCACCACCGGCAACTCGCCGCTCACCGCCGTCAAGGCCCTGCGTGACGTGGGCGCCATCGTCGTCGGTGTCGCAACCGTCGTCGACCGCGCCACCGGCGCCGACGCCGTCATCGCCGCCGAGGGGCTCGAGTACCGCTCGCTGTTGGGTCTCGGAGACCTCGGCCTGGACTGATCCGGGTCGCCCCGGCTTCACGCTGAAGGGACCGTTCATGCGCTCGCAGCGCATGAACGGTCCCTTCAGCTGTCAAGACGTTCGATCAGGGGACGATGAAGAAGCCAGTGACGCCCCCGTAGCTGGTCTGCGGGCGGACTTCGTTGTACCAGGGGCTGATCGGGCCGACCGTCATCGACAGCGCCGCTACCCCGGAACCGGGATTGATCTCGGTGCGGACGGTCTGGCCCTGGACTGCGAGGAGCTCGACCTCCTTGAGCTGTCCGGTGTAGATCCCGAGGTTCCATGCGACGGTGACCTTCACCTTGCAGGCCGGGTTCTGGGCCCAGCCGGGGCCGATGCCGTTCAGGACGCGCGGCGTGAAGGCGACGGTGGCGAGACCCCGGCGCGCGGGATCGGTCTCGACGACGGTGTCGATCAGACCGTTGCAGAAGTCGTTCTGCCCGAGCACCGCCAGGGTCGGGCCGTTGAACGACGTGTGCAGGATCGGTGCCGGCGCGGGCGCGGCGCTCGCGGTGCCCGCAACGCCCGTGACGAGCGCGGTTGCGACGGCCGCGGCGCCGAATGCGCGCACGGCAAAGCTACGAAGCTTCATGTGAATCCCCCGTTGTTTCGATGTGTTTCGTACCCCCGGCCGTCGCGATTCCGGTGACGGAGCAACAGCCTCGAGCATGCTCACACAGAACGTCCGCCCGAACCAAACCGGGTGGTACCCGACGGATCGGGGTCGTCGCATATCGTGTTCCGATGCCGATCCGGAAGACGCGGACACACCTGTCCGACGGGCGCGAGTTGTTCTACTTCGACGACACCGAACCGTTTGCGGGCGGGGCCGCGACGCGCGAACTGCGCGACGGCCGCGACCTGGCGCCGGTCGAGGCGGCGTCGACGATGCGCTACGACGTCCTGACGGGGGAGTGGGTGACCCTGGCCGCGCACCGGATGAACCGCACCTTCCTGCCCGCGGCCGACGAATGCCCGCTGTGCCCCACCCAGCCGTCGCGGCCCGCGACCGAGATTCCCGCGGACGACTACGACGTCGCGGTGTTCGAGAACCGCTTCCCGTCGCTCGGCTCGGTCGACGGTGCGATTTCCGAACTCGTTGACGGCGAGGATCTTTGGCCGCAGCGCGCCGCCGACGGCCGGTGCGAGGTGGTGTGCTTCACAAGTGACCACGACCGCAGCTTCGCGCAGCTGGCGCCCTCCCGGGTGCGGACGGTGCTCGAGGCGCTCCGGGACCGGACGCGGGAGCTGTCGGCGCTGCCGTCCGTCGCGCAGGTGTTCTGCTTCGAGAACCGCGGCGAGGAGATCGGGGTGACGCTCTCGCACCCGCACGGCCAGATCTACGCCTACCCGACGCTGCCGCCGCGCACCACCGCGCTGCTGCGGCAGGCCGAGCAGCATCGCAGCCGCACCGGGCGCTCCCTCCTGCGCGACGTCCTCGACGCCGAGCGACGCGCCGGCACTCGGGTGGTCGTCGAGGGCGAGCACTGGACGGCGTACGTGCCGGCGGCGGCCCGCTGGCCCGTCGAATTGCACGTCGCCCCGCACCGCGACGTCGCAGACCTCACCGAACTCGACGACGCCGAACTCGACGAGTTGTCCCACCTGTACCTGGACGTGCTGGGGCGGCTGGACCGATTCTTCGACGGCGTCGACCGGCTGCCGTACATCGCCGGCTGGCACCAGGCCCCGGTCGGCGCCGGACGCGAACTGGGAAGGCTGTACCTGCAAGTGTTCTCGCTCATGCGCTCGCCGCACCGGATGAAGTTCCTCGCGGGCTCCGAGTCGGGGATGGGGGCGTGGATCAGTGACACCACCCCCGAGCGGATCGCCGCCCGGTTCCGGGAGGTGGCGCCGTGACCGTCCGGTGGTTCCGCCCCGTGCCCGACACCGAACAGGCGGACACCGCGGCCGACGTCTTCCGCCGCGAGTTCGACGCCGACCCCGCCGGCGTGTGGGCGGCCCCCGGGCGGGTCAACCTCATCGGCGAGCACGTCGACTACGCGGGCGGGTTGTGCCTGCCGATCGCGTTGCCGCACAACACCGTCGTCGCCGTGTCGCCCCGCACCGACGGGCGGATCCGGCTGCGGTCGACCGACGGCGACCCGTGGGACGGGTGCCTCGACGACATCGGTCCTGGTCGGCCGGCCGGCTGGGCGTCGTACCCGGCCGGGGTGATCTGGGCGCTGCGTGAGAACGGTGTGCTCGCCGACGGTTTCGGCGGCGTCGACGCGGCGTTCGCCTCGGCGGTGCCGATCGGCGCGGGGCTGTCGAGTTCGGCGGCGCTCGAGTGCTCGTTGGCGCTCGCGCTCGCCCCGGATGCGGACCGCACGGCGCTGGCCGCGGCGTGCGTGCGGGCCGAGAACGAGGTGGCGTTGGCCCCCACCGGCGGCATGGATCAGGCGGCGTCGCTGCGGGCGTCGGAAGGGCATGCGCTGCTGCTGGATTCGGCATCGGGTGCGGCATCCGACGTGCCGTTCGATTCGGACGGCCTGTCGCTGTTGGTGATCGACACCCGGGCCCCGCACCGGTTGGTCGACGGGCAGTACGCGAAGCGGCGGGCCTCGGTGGAGCGGGCGGCGCGACGGCTGGACGTCGCTTCGCTGCGTGAACTGGCCGACCGCGGCCGCGACGGCATGGACGCGGTGCGGTCGCTGAAGGACGACGTCCTGCGGCGCCGTGCCTGGCACGTGATCAGCGAGATCGCCCGCGTCCGGTTGGCGGTGCGGGCGTTGGAGTCCGGCGACTTCGACGAGTTCGGCCGGCTGCTGTACGCGTCGCACATGTCGCTCAGCCGCGACTTCGAGGTCTCGTGCCCCGAACTCGACAACGCCGTCGAGGCCACGATGATCGCCGGGGCGCTGGGCGCCCGGATGACCGGCGGCGGCTTCGGCGGCTCCGCGATCGCGCTGGTCCCGACCGGCCGGGTCGACGACGCGATCGAGACCACGCGCCGCCAGGCCGCCGAGCGGGGCCTGCCCGAACCCGCGTTCGCCGTCGTCGCGGCGTCGGCCCCGGCCCGCAGACTGCGCTGACCCTCGAAACGCGGGGTGGGTCCCGCCGATCGGGAGGGAGGGATCCCTTACCGGCGGCGCTGCGTCATCCTCGGGGCACGACGACGAACGGAGCTCACCGTGAGCCACGCGCAACTGCGGATGTCCGAGCTGGGGTCCGATTCGGTCTCGGTGCTGCGGATCATCTCGTACTTCGACGAACTCGGTGAGTCGGCGGCCAACGCGGACACCGTCGTCCGCTCGGCGGCCCTGCTCGCGGAGTGCCCGATCGGCGCCCGGTGGGCCTCGGGCACCGTGATCCGCTACGACGCGCTGGGGGATCCGCTCGACGAGGCCGCTCCGGCGGCCGCGGTCCGTCGGGAACCGGAGGTGTGGCTCGAACGGTGTGGCGCCGAACGTCCACTCGACTCGGTGCTGCTGGACCGACTGCGCCACACGCTGCGGGTCGCGGCCGCCCGGTCGGGATCGACGGACGGGTTGCGCCTGGGCGATCCCGCCCTGCTCGAGGTGGTGCTCTCGGACAAGGAACGTCGCGAGGACCGGGTCCGCGCGGTGGGCCTGCTGGGGCTGGACCCGGCGCGCGAGGTCCGGGTGCTGGCGGTGTCGTCGGCGTCGAGCGCGTCTGCGGTCGAACTGATCTCGCGAACGTGCTCGGGACGGCTGGTGCGCTCGGTCGCGGTCGGCAACCTGACGGCGGTCCTCCTGCAGGACGGTGCGGACGGTCGCGCGCTCGCCGACGAACTGCATGCCGCGATCGTGGCCGAACACCCGCGCCCGACGAATCCGAGCGGCGATCGCGGCCCGTGGGTGGGCATCGGGGAGCGCCTGAGCGTGTACGCGGCGCCCACGTCGTGGAAGCAGGCACGGCGGGCGCTGCGGTTCGCGTCGTCGACCGGCTACGGGCGACGCGCGGTCACGTACGGGCGGCTCAGTTCGCTCGAACTGCTCGCCGAGCTGCCACTCGAACGCCTCCTCCACGATCGGGACGTCGCGCGGATCAACGCGATCGCCGCATCGGTGACCGGGGCTCAGGAGGTGGCCACGCTCGAGGCGTCCTGCGTGTTCGGTTCGCTGCGGCGAACCGCCGCCGAACTGCACGTCCACCACAGCACCGTCGCCGCCCGGCTCGCGCGGCTCGAGTCCGAGATGGGCTGGGACCTGGAGGATTCGATGGACCGGTTCATGGCGACGCTGGTGCTGATGATCCGTCGAATGGCGTTGTCGTCGACGGACCTGGCGGCGTCGGAGGTGTTCGGCCCCGGGTACTGAGGATCCGACACGCGTCGGGGACCCGGCCGGAATCGGCCGACGCCCGTCGGGTGACCAGCGGCCGTGACCTGGGTCACCATCGTTGCGAAGTTCGTTTCACCGGAAAGGAATTCGCACATGGCCGTCATCGATCCCCGTCGCACGTGGGAACCGCTCGAGCAGCGCCTCGCCACCACCACCAACGCCCGCCACCGCGTCGTCCTCGGCGCGGTGATCGAGCACATGAAGGCGGAGGCCGCACCGGACCTCGACCGCCTCATGGCCACGCTCAGTCCCACCCCCGACTACCACTTCTGGAACGGCGGCCAGGACGTCGGACCCAAGGGCACCGAGGGGGTGAAGGCGTACTACATCGACTTCCTCGCGACGCGCACCAACATCCTCGAGTACGAACTCGACCGCCTCGTCGTCGACGACCACTGCCTGGTCACCGAGGGCTTCCTGAAGCAGATCTACCCGGGTGCGTACGCCGCGCAGATCGGGATCCCGGTCGACGACGAGTCGGCCGACTACCTCGTCGCGTTCCGGCAGCTGATCCTGTGGCCGGTGGACGAGGACGGACTCATCCAGGGCGAGGACTCGTACCACTCGGGGCCGTCGAGCGTCACCAAGCTGTCGTTCGACGAGCTGCCGCAGGAGTACATCGACCTGGTCCATACCCCCGCCACCTGACCCCGCGAACGCGTTTTGCGCACTTGTCGCTGCCCGGGGCACCGGGAATTCCACGACAAGTGCGCAAAACGCGAGGGGGGTGGGGGCTCAGTCCGCGTCGCCGACGGTGACGGCGACGGCCTCCTCGACGCTGTGCGGTTCCGGATCGTGCTCGTCGACGTGGGCGAGGATCTTGCGGCCCGTGGCGAGCACGAGGATGCCGGCGACGGTGCACGCCGCGCCCACCCAGAACGGCAGGTGGACGTTGTGCTCGCCGAGCTTGCCCGCGACGTACGGGGCGGCGGCACCGCCGACGAACCGGACGAAGCTGTAGGCGGCCGACGCCGTCGAACGCTCGACCGGCGCCGAGATCATCACCGTCTCGGTGATGAGCGTGTTGTTGACGCCGAGGAACAGCCCCGCGAGGACGACGCACACGATGAGCACGGGCTTGGACTCGGTGAACAGCGCCATCGCGCCCAGGTCGAGCGCGAACAGCGTCAGCGCCGCGATCATCATCGGCAGCGTGCCGAAGCGGCGCTGCAGGCGCGGGGCGAGGAACACCGAGGCGATCGCCAGCATCAGGCCCCAGCCGAAGAAGATGAAACCGATCGAGTACGTGCCCATGTCGAGCGGGAACGGGGTGTACGCGAGCAGCGTGAAGAAGCCGTAGTTGTACAGCAGCGCCGTGATCGCGACGGTCAGCAGACCGCGGTGGCGCAGCGCCTGGAACGGGGCGGCCAGCGACGTGCGGTGCTGCGGCTTCGGGGCCTTCGGCAGCATCACCATGATGAGGATGAACGCGATCGCCATGAGGGTCGCGACGCCGAAGAACGGTGCGCGCCAGCTGATGTTGCCGAGCACGCCGCCGACGAGCGGGCCGACGGCGATGCCGATGCCGAGTGCCGCCTCGTACAGGATGATCGCCTGGGCGACACCACCGCTGGCGGCGCCGACGATCGCGGCCAGCGCGGTCGCGATGAACAGCGCGTTGCCCAGGCCCCAGCCGGCGCGGAAGCCGACGATCTGGTCGATCGTGTCCGACGCGCCGGCGGCTGCGGCGAACACCACGATGATCGCCAGGCCCCACAGCAGCGTCTTCTTCGCGCCGATGCGGCTGGAGATCATGCCCGTGAACAGCATCGCCACGCCTGTGACCAGCATGTAGCTGGTGAACAGCAGCGACACCTGGGACGGGCTGGCGTCGAGCTGCTCGGCGATCGGCTTGAGGATCGGATCGACGAGTCCGATGCCCATGAACGCGATGACGCTGGCGAAGGCTACGGCCCACACCGCTTTCGGTTGTTGCAGGATGCTCGGCTTGCTCGCGGCCGGTGCGGTCGTGGTGCTCACGTATCCCTCCCTGGAGGTGTCGTGTCGGTCAGTTGTCGGTGACGGCGGTCCGGATGATCGCCCGGAGTTCGCCGAGTCCCTCCGCGAGCAGAGCGATCTGCTCGGGTGCGAGGTGCGTGAAGAGCGGTGTCAGGACGTCGGCGAGGTTGCGTCGGCCCTCGGCGAGCCAGTCCCGGCCCGTGTCGGTGATGCCGACGAGGACGGCGCGACTGTCGTCGGGGTCCTGTTCCCGCGAGACGAGGCCTTCCTGGCCCAGCTTCTTCAGCAGTGCCGTCGCCGACGGCTGCGACGAGCTGTCGAGCCGGGCGAACGTACTGATCCGAAGCGGACCCTGTTCCTCGAGCAGCGACAGAGCCCGCATCCACGACCGGGGGCGGTCGTCGATGGCGAGCGTCGAGGCGAGGCGAGTGAAGCGGTGGGCGTTGCTCACCAGGTCGACGAGCAGATCGCGGAACTGGGGATCGGTCGAACTCACGGAAGATAATAATTACATAAGCTAACTATCTATGTAAACCCCCGCTTTGCGCACTTGTCGCGACGAAACGGTCGGTTCCGGACGCGCCAAGTGCGCAAAACGCGGGGAGGGGAGGGCGGCGGCGGTACGGTCGTGCCGAATCGGACACCGGCAACGCGGCCGGGCCGAATCGGACACGAGGGAGTGGGCATGGCATTCGCGAGCGGCAAGAAGTGGGGACTCGAGCACGCGGTGTTCGTCGGTGCGACGGCGGCGACGATCTACGGTGCGGTCACCGGACGTGAGCGGGTCCAGCAGGTCGCGAAGCCGCTCATCGCGCCGGCGCTCGCGACCCGGGTGCTCCGCCGCCGCGACGACCTCGACACCGCGGACACCACGCTGCTCGTCGCCGGCCTCGCGGCCGCGACCGTCGGTGACGTGTTCATGATCGACCCCGACATCGACAGCCGGCTGAAGCGTGGCGCGACCTCGTTCGGCGTCATGCAGGTGACGTACTCGTCGCTCCTCGTCCGCCGCGGTGCGCGGCCCCGCCTCGCGGCCGCCCTGCCGCGCCTGGGTGCGTGGGCGGGGGCGTCGGGCCTGCTGAACGCCAAGGCGCCGACGGTCGCGAAGACGCTGACCGGATACGGCGCGCTGCTCGGCACCACCGCGACGCTCGCGGCCGACCCCGCGCTCGCACCGGGGGCGGCCGACGTCGCCGGACTGCCGATGCCGAACCGTCGCGACCGGCGCAGCTGGCTCGGCCTCGGCGGGCTGCTGTTCTCCGGGTCCGACGGGACGATCGTGGTGCGCAAGCTGTTCCTGCGTGGCGAGAAGTCGCGTGCCGTGGCGGAGGGGGCCATCCTGGCGTCGTATGCCGCCGCGCAGTTGCTGCTGGTCGAGGGCATGATCGCCCTCGGCGGCGGGAAGGCGCGGAACGGCTAGGGGTAGATCAGGATTCGGTCGCGGTTGTGCGGGTCGACGCGGATGGAGATGGTCTCACCGGCGACGAACCGCGACCGATTCTCCGGTAGCACCTCGTACAGGACCCGGCCGGAGTACGACTCCGACCCCGGCACCGTGAGCGCGAGGTCGAGTTCGGTGAGTTCGCCGTTGTCGACCGTGCGCCGGATCGGCTGGGCGCGACGGATCTTCGCCCACCCCTCGATGCCGTGCTTGGCGAGTTTGCGTTCGGCGTGGGTGGGGCGGTCGGCCCACATCATGCCCAGTCCGAGTGCGGATCCGTAGGCCGCGAGCAGTCCGCCGATCTGGTACGGGATCGTGCCCTCGGGGGTGTGTTCGATGAGCCATCCGAGCCAGATCGACAGGACGATGACGTAGCTGACGGTGATGAAGCAGACGGTGCGAACGATGCATGGGTGGTTCATGGCCTTCTTCTCGTGACGCCACCCAGCCTAGTCGTCCAGGGGCGTCGCGGCCGACGTGGCCGCGGAGTATCCGGGCTGCGCGACGATCGCCGGCGCGAGCCATCGTCGCAGGTAGCGGCGTAGTTCGTCGTCGGTGCGCTGCGGGCTGCCGGGGGAGACGAAGAACGACTGCATCGTCCGCAGCAGGTGCTCGACGAGTTCGCTCAGCGCCGCGTCGTCGTAGCCGTGCCGCTCCCAGTCGACGTCGAAACGTCGGATCATGGTCATGCCGAAGGCCTGCGCCTCCTCCGACGTGATCCCGTCGGTGTGCGACGGCGTACCCAGCATGATGCCCAGGTGCGGGGTGCGGCGGACGTCGTCGAGCGTGTAGACGACGCCCTCGACCAGGGCGTCCGCGGGGTCGTCGAGGCCCTGCACGTGTCGGGTCAGGCGGTCGAGGAACGCGCCGACCGACGCGATCGCGGACGCCCGCATGAGCGCGTCGGCGCTGGGGAAGTAGCGGTACACCGTCTGCCGGATCACTCCCAGGGATTCCGCGACGTCCGCGATGCTGACCGCCGATCCGGTGCGGGCGATCGTCTCGACCGCGGCGGCGACGATCCGCCGCGCGGCCTCTTCGTCGTCGACCGGCGGCTTGCCGCCCCATCCCCGTCTGCGTGCCACGGGCGGACCGTACCAGCAGCGCGACCGGTTCCCGCGCAGGTGGCGGCGATTTCGCCGAAAGCAATCATACAAACGAAATGTCGATCGTATGATTGCCGCGATCGTGGCCCCGGCCTGCGCGGACGGGCCCGCACCGACGACGAACGAGGTAGTGCGCATGACGGATCTCAAGCCCCGGAAGATGGACTTCGGGTTCGACGACGGGGACGTCCCGTTCCTGTGGAACCCCGACAACCCGGCCTGGTCGAGCATGTCGAACGCGGTGTCGTTCCTGGCCATCGGCTTCGAGAAGATGATCGTGAAGCTGATCCTGCAGGCCAAGCCCCTCATCACCGACCCCGAGGTCGCGGAGGAGGCGGTCGCGTTCATGCGGCAGGAGGGTCACCACTCGACCGCGCACCGCCAGCACGTGAACGGGCTGATCCGCAGCTACCCGGGCCTGCAGAACACGCTCGACGCGGTGATCGGCGAGTTCGACCTGCTGACCGAGCGCACCTCGATCGACTACCGGCTCGCGTACACCGCCGACCTCGAGGCCACGTTCACCCCGGTCTTCAAGCTCATGCTCGACAACGAGGCGACGCTGTTCGCGCCCGGCGACGACCGGGTCGCCTCCCTGTTCCTCTGGCACTTCGTCGAGGAGGTCGAGCACCGCAGCTCCGCGCTGGTCATCTACAACGCCGTCGTCGGCAACGAGCTGTACCGGATGCGGATGGCGCCGTCGGTCTTCGCGCACGTGCTGAAGTCGATCCGGATCGC
Organism: Prescottella agglutinans; assembly: GCF_004011865.1. Classification (GTDB taxonomy): domain Bacteria; phylum Actinomycetota; class Actinomycetes; order Mycobacteriales; family Mycobacteriaceae; genus Prescottella; species Prescottella agglutinans. Next base: position 43,337 of record NZ_RKLP01000003.1, read on the forward strand.
GTGCGCCGGCTTCAACCAGCACGTCCCGCTGTCCGAGCGGAAGGTCGACTCGCTGTCGATGTTCGCCCGGCACCGGGCCAAGCAGCGGGTGCTCACCGCGTTCGCCCCGTACCTGACCAAGGGGCCGATGCCGCGTGCCTTCGACGGTCTCCCGATCGGCGAGCAGCTCACCGCGCTGCGCGGCGCCGTCCGCAGCCAGATGCCCGGACACAACCCGACCCACGAGAAGCTGCCGGTCCTCGCCGGTGACTGGTTCGCCCGCTACGACGCCGGCTACGACTGCACCCGCTGGTACACGGCCGAGCCGGTGTCGTCGGGGGTGAACTGATGTCGGACCTGTGCCCACCCACCTTCGAGGACCTCGCCACCCGGCTCGGATTCTCGTGCGAGGAGGCCGGCGGATTCTTCGAACTGCGTAGCCCGACGGCGCTGGAGAACTGGACCCTGCCGGTCCTCGAGCTCACCATCGTGCTCGGCTCGGTGCTCGCCCTCGTGTACGCGATCCTGCGGCTGCGCCGGCACGGCGACCCCACCAACCTCGTGCTGTGGTTCGGCGCCACCGCGTTCCTGTTCGTGATCGAACCGCCCATCTACTTCCCGGCCACGTTCGGCACCGAGGAGTATCTGGGCACGATGTTCGCGCACAACGTGTTCACGGTCGAATTCCTGTGGGGCAGACTGCCGCTGTACATCATCGCGATCTATCCGCTGATGGCGACGCTGGCGTTCGAGATCGTCCGGATGCTCGGCGTGTTCCGGCGCTACGGGGTGTTCCTCGGCGCGGTGTGCGTCGGCTTCGTCCACCACGCGTTCTACGAGATCTTCGATCAGCTCGGGCCGCAGTTGCGGTGGTGGGAGTGGACGCTCGACAACAAGGTTAACCTGCCGTTCTTCGACTCGGTGCCGCTGCCGAGCGTGGTGGTGTTCGCCGCGCTGTGGCCGATGTCGCTGGCGCTGTGCGTCCAGTTCTTCGTCGGGCGCCACGTGGACGGGGGTCGCCACTTCTCCGGGCTCGGATTGGTCTGGCGCACCGTCGTGGTCGGGCTCGTGGCGTCGGTCGGCGTGTTCGTGCTGCCGCTCCCGGCGACGGTCTTCGGCATGGGCAGCGACACGGCCCGCGGCTTCCTCTACGCGGCGGAACTCGTCGCCGTCACGGTGGTCGCGATTCCGCTCCTGGTCAAACAGTGGTCCCGGCTGCGTGCGGGGACGTCCGACGTCCCGGCCTACTCCGACGACTTCGTCCGCGTCTACAGCGTCGTGTACCTCGTGGTGATGGGTGTGCTGTGGGTGAGCGCGCTGCCCGCCTTCTTCGCCGCCGTCGACGGGGTCACCGACAACGGCGATCCCATCGGCAACCTCTGGTACACGATCGCGTGCTTCGCGGTCGCGATCCTGTCGGTGGCCGCCACCTTCACGGTGCCACGGGCCCCGGCGGACGGACCCGACCCGGTCGCCGGGGAGCACGCGGTGACGAACCCGGCCTGACGCCGGGACCGTGCGGTGCCGGCCCCGTGCCCGGGCCGGCACCGCCGTTCGCCTCGAATGCCCCCGGCGGGAGCGACCGGGGCCTAGCCTGACCGGCATGGCGCTGACACCCGGATCCACTGTGTTCATCACCGGTGCGGCCGCGGGGATCGGCCGGGCAACCGCGCTGGCCTTCGCCGCCCGCGGCTGTGTCGTCGGTGCCTACGACGTGGACGACGAAGGCCTCGCGTCGCTGCGCGAGGAGATCGTCGCCCGCGGCGGGCGGGCGCGGACGGGCCTGCTCGACGTCACCGACCTCGACGGCTGGCGCGCGCGGCTGGCGGAGTTCACCACCGACGGCCGTCTCGACGTCCTGGTCAACAACGCCGGGGTGCTGTCGTCGGGCCCCTTCGAGGACATCCCGGTCGACGCCCACCGGCGGATGCTCGACATCAACGTGGGCGGCACGATCAACGGGTTGCTCGCCGCGTTCCCCTATCTGAAGCGGACGCCGGGGGCGCAGGTGGTGAACCTGGGATCGGCGTCGGCGATCTACGGTCAGCCCGAACTCGCCACGTACGGCGCCACCAAGTTCGCGGTGCGCGGACTCACCGAGGCGCTCGACCTCGAGTGGAGCGCGCACGACATCCGGGTGATCGACATGTGGCCGCTGTTCGTGCGCACCGGGATGGTCCGGGGGATGTCGACGGGCAGCACCCGCTCGCTCGGCGTCCGGCTCACCGCGCAGGACGTGGCGGACGCGATCGTCGCCGCGACCGGGCACCGGGGCCGCATCCCGAAGGTGCACTTCGCCGTGGGCGTGCAGGCCCGGGTGCTCGCGGCGGCGGGCGTCACCCCGGCGTGGCTCGCCAGGGCCACGAACCGGCTGCTCAGCCGCGGCGGGAGAACGCGGTCCGGGGAGGCGACTAGAGTTCAGCGTCGACCTGTCGCCGTGTGAAGTGTGGAGGAATGGGCTGTGGCTCCGGGACCGATGCGGGGGTCGACGCTGTGATCGACCCGAAGATGCATGCGCCGACCCGGGACGACGCGGCCGACGTGGCCCACGCGGACGCCGTCGACGCCCCCGGCCCCACCGAATGGGGCGAGCACCCGTACGGCGTCGGACCGTGGGTCGACGAACACGGCACGCCGCCGCCCGACGACCCCCGCTACGACCCGCAGCTGCTGGCGGAGGGGGACCGTCGCAACGTCGTCGACGCGTACCGCTACTGGACGCGGGAGGCGATCGTCGCCGACATCGACGGCCGACGGCACCCGCTGCACGTCGCGATCGAGAACTTCGGCCACGACTCCAACATCGGCACGGTCGTGCGGACCGCGAACGCCTTCGCGGCGGCCGCGGTGCACATCGTGGGTCGTCGTCGCTGGAACCGCCGCGGCGCCATGGTCACCGACCGCTACCAGCACCTGGTCCACCACGCCGATCTCGACGAGCTCGCGGCGTTCGCGCGCGACAACGCGCTGACGGTCGTCGCCGTCGACAACACGCCGGGATCGGTCCCGATCGAGACGGTGGAGCTGCCGCGCGACTGCCTCCTGCTGTTCGGGCAGGAGGGGCCCGGCGTCACCGAGCAGGGGCACGCGGTCGCGTCGATGACGGTGTCGATCGCCCAGTTCGGGTCCACCCGCAGCATCAACGCCGGTGTCGCGGCGGGCATCGCGATGCACGCCTGGGTGCGGCAACACGCCGATCTCGGCCGCGCCTGGTAGCGGAAGACTCGGCACCCAGGCAAGATCGGTAGGCATGCAGCGCGAATGGTCTGCCCGAGCGGATGCCGCCGAGAACGCGGTGATCACTCGGCACATTCGTCGCGTCTGGGGGACGCCCGGCACTGCCCTGGCAGTTGTCGCCTGGCCCGCGGTGCGGCGGGAACGGGTGTTCGTCAACTGGCACTACTGGTGGCAGGCGAATCTCATCAACTGCACCGTGGACGCCGCGGAACGCAATCCCACCGCGAAACGTCGCCGCCGGCTCGTGAAACTCATTCGCGGCCACCGGTTCCGCAACATCTCGGGCTGGACCAACAACTACTACGACGACATGGCGTGGCTCGGGATGGCGCTCGAGCGGGCCCAGCGGATGCAGCTGATCGGGAACCGGAAGGCCCTCGCGGCCCTCGAGGCCCAACTGTTCGACGCGTGGTCGCCGGACGCCGGCGGCGGCATCCCGTGGCGCAAGCACTCCGACTTCTACAACACCCCGGCGAACGGTCCGGCGGGCGTCGTGCTGGCACGGATCGGGCGGTTGTGGCGCGCACAGGCCATGGCGGATTGGATCGACGACACCCTCCGTGACCCGGAGACCGGCCTGATCTTCGACGGCATCCGGCGGGACGGGACCATCGAGCGCAACATCTATTCGTACTGCCAGGGCGTCGTGCTCGCGCTCGAGACGGAACTCGCGGTCCGGATGGGTGAGGATCGGCACCGCCTGCGGGTGCATCGTCTCGTCGACGCCGTCGACGAGCGGCTCGCGAAGGGCGGCGTCATCCGCGGCGGTGGCGGCGGCGACGGGGGATTGTTCAACGGCCTGCTCGCCCGACACCTCGCGCTCGTCGCGTTGATGCTGCCCGGCGACGCCCCGGAGGACGTGCGGGCGCGGCGGATCGCGGCGCAACTGGTGCTCGGTTCGGCCGAAGCGGCGTGGGAGAACCGGCTGCAGGTGGAGGAGCTTCCGCTGTTCGGGCGGGACTGGAGCCTGCCCGCGCAGCTGCCCGGACTGGGCGGGGAGATCGCGACCGTCTCGGGCGGGTCGGTGCGTCCGTCCGAGATCGCCGAGCGGGACCTGTCGGTCCAGCTCAGCGGCTGGCTGCTGATGGAGTCGGCCTACCTGGTGTCGGCGGCGGGCTACCCGAAACGTCGGTGACCGGCGGTCAGTGGGCGATCTCGTCGACGAGGACGTCCTGCGCCGGCTTCGACATCTCGCGGCGATAGCTGCGCAGGCCCAGCGCGGTACCGACCACCAGCGCCGCCACCATCACCCCCAGCACGACGGGCATCAGCCACGGCACCCGCTCGAGCAGCGAGCCGCAGTAGAAGCCGACGAGCAGCAGGACGGGGGCCCACCCGACGGCCCCGATGGTGCTCGCGATCGTGAACCGGCGGTGGTCCATGTCGGCGGCACCGGCGACCATCGGGCACAGCGTGCGGACCCACGGAATCCAGCGCGCCACCAGGACCGCCCAGAATCCGTGCCGATCGAGCAGCACGTTGACCTTGTGGAGGTTCTTCGTGTTGACGTACTTGCCGTTGCGGCGCGCGACGAGGTGGTGGCCGCTGCGCTTACCGATCGCGTAACCGACCTGGTTGCCGGCGACGGCCGCCCCGATCGCGCCCGCGGACAGCGCCCACGTGTGTCCGGCACCGGACTCGTGGGTCGCCATCACGATCCCCGCGGTGACGAGCATCGAGTCGCCCGGCAGGAACAGTCCGACGATGAACGCGCACTCGAGGAAGACGAAGGCGAGCACGACCAGCCACACGAGCGCGGGACCGGCGGACTCGAGCGGGCCGAAGGTTCCGGCCGCGAGGGTCATCGTCAAGCGGTCGGATCGTTCGGTGTGGTGACGCGTTCGGCGTTGTCGGCGACCGGGGTCCCGCCCGACTTACGCGAGGCGAGGTACCGCTTGCCGACCTCGACGACGATCGGGATCACCGACACCAGGACGATGAGGATGAAGATCAGGTCGATGTTGTCGGCGATGAACTGGATCTGGCCGAGGAAATAGCCGAGCAGGGTCACGCCGGCGCCCCACACGATGCCGCCGATGACGTTGTAGGTGATGAAGACGGAGTACTTCATCTTCGACGCGCCCGCGACCAGCGGCGCGTACGTGCGCACGATCGGAACGAAGCGGGCCAGGAAGATCGTGATGGGGCCGTGCTTCGCGAAGAACGCCTGTGATTCGTCGATGTAGCTCTTCTTGAACAGCTTGGCGTCGTCGGACTTGAACAGGGCCGCCCCGCCCTTCGTGCCGATGAGGTATCCCACCTGGTCGCCGAGGACGGCGGCGATCGGGATGGTCACCATCAGCACCCAGAGCGGGGCGAACGGCTCGACCTCAGCGGACTTGGACGCGGCGATCAAACCGGCGGTGAACAGCAGCGAATCGCCCGGCAGGAGCGGGAACAGCAGGCCCGATTCGATGAAGACGACTACGAGGAGGCCGATCAGCATCCACGCGCCGAACGAGTTCAAGAGATTGACCGGATCGAGGAATCCCGGCAGCAATGCCAGATTTGCGGTCACGGACTCCGAGGCTGCCAGCACATTCACGCGCACCAGAGTACCGGCGGCCGCTGAGAGGTTGCTGAGCCGCGGAGCGCGGCGAGCCGATACCAGGGGAGGCGGTGGCGCGTCCGGGTTGCCATACTGCATAGACAACCGGCGCGCCGTCACAGTCGGCCGCGCCCCCGAACCCGTCACATGGAGGACAGCCGCCGTGCCTATCGCAACTCCCGAGGTCTACGCCGAGATGCTCGGTCGGGCCAAGGAGCACTCCTTCGCCTTCCCCGCCATCAACTGCACCTCGTCCGAGACCATCAACGCGGCCATCAAGGGCTTCGCGGACGCCGGCAGCGACGGCATCATCCAGTTCTCGACCGGTGGCGCGGAGTTCGGTTCGGGCCTGGGCGTCAAGGACATGGTGACCGGTGCGGTCGCGCTCGCGGAGTTCGCGCACGTCGTCGCCGCCAAGTACGACGTCACGATCGCGCTGCACACCGACCACTGCCCCAAGGACAAGCTGGACACCTTCGTCCGCCCGCTGCTCGCGATCTCGCAGGAGCGCGTGAACGCCGGCCAGAACCCGCTGTTCCAGTCGCACATGTGGGACGGCTCGGCCGTGCCGATCGACGAGAACCTCGCCATCGCGCAGGAACTGCTGAAGCTGTCGAAGGCCGCCAACATCATCCTCGAGGTCGAGATCGGCGTCGTCGGCGGTGAAGAGGACGGCGTCGAGGCCGAGATCAACGACAAGCTGTACACGTCGCGCGAGGACTTCGAGAAGACCGTCGACGCGCTCGGTGTCGGCGAGAACGGCAAGTACCTGCTGGCCGCGACGTTCGGCAACGTCCACGGCGTCTACAAGCCGGGCAACGTCGTCCTCAAGCCCGAGGTGCTGGCCGAGGGCCAGGCCGCGGCCATCGCCAAGCTGGGTCTGGCGGAGGGCTCCAAGCCGTTCGACTTCGTCTTCCACGGCGGCTCGGGCTCGCTGAAGTCGGAGATCGAGGACTCGCTGCGCTACGGCGTCGTCAAGATGAACGTCGACACCGACACGCAGTACGCGTTCTCGCGTCCGATCGCCGGCCACTTCTTCACCAACTACGACGGCGTCCTGAAGGTCGACGGCGAGGTCGGCAACAAGAAGGTCTACGACCCGCGCAGCTACCTCAAGAAGGCCGAGGCCGGCATGACCGCTCGCGTCATCGAGGCCTGCAACGACCTCAAGTCCGCGGGCCGCTCGGTCTCCGCCGGCTAGTCGAGGCCGCCGAGGGTCTCCCTCGCCCTCATCCACGTTTTGCGCACTTGCCGCTGCTTCTCCCGGTCGGGGGACGGCGGTAAGTGCGCAAAACGCGTTTCGGGGGCTAGTCGGGGCTGCACACCTTCCAGTCGCCGTCGATGCGCGACAGGTCGAACGTGCGCGGCGAGACGTCCGACGGGTTCGCCTGCGTGTGCGCGGTGACCTGGACGATCGCCGAGTCCCCGTCGACCTGGATCGAGTCGATGTTCGTGACGACGGGGACGCCGCCGTTGGTCACGGCGTCGCGGTGCACGTCGGCGAACTCGGCGGGCGGGATGTCGCGGTAGAAGTCGGCGAGGGTTCCGCACGTCGACGACTGCAGTGTCGCCAGGTCGCCCGACTCCAGGGCCGACACGAACGTGTCGACGGTGTCGCGTACCTGCGACTCGGTGGCGTTCTCCGCGCCGCCCCGGGCGATGACGAATCCGGCCACACCGAGCGCCGCGAGGACACCGACCACCGCGATGGTCGACGCGACCACCCAGCCACGCTTGCCGCCGCGCCGACCACCGGATGCGGGGGCGGGGACGGCCGGTGCGATGCGCTGCGGACCGGCGCCGGTCGGCGCGGGGTGGGGCTGGCTGTCGTCGATGTCGGGCACGTGACGCCTCTCGGTGCGGGAGCGGGATCAACTGGTGCGCAGCCTATCGGCCCCTGCGCGACGGCGGGCACGGTGGACGTAACCTGGACGTCATGACGTCTTTCGGTGATCTTCTCGGCCCGCAGCCCACTCTGCTTCCCGGAGACGAGGATGCGGAGTCGGCACTGCTGAACCACGAGGACCCGGCGAAGGTCGCCGCCGAGCATCCCACGGCGTCCATCGCGTGGGCGTACCTGGCGGAGGCGGCACTCGAGCAGGGGCAGACCATCACGGCGTACGCCTACGCCCGCACCGGCTACCACCGCGGTCTCGACCAGTTGCGCCGCAACGGGTGGAAGGGCTTCGGCGCCGTCCCGTACAGCCACGAGCCGAACCGCGGTTTCCTGCGCTGCGTCGCCGTGCTCGCCAAGGCCGCCCAGGCGATCGGCGAGAACGACGAGTACGCGCGCTGCCTGGACCTGCTCGAGGACAGCGACCCTCGGGCCGCCGAAGCACTTGGTCTCGGCTAGCCGCTTCGTTCCACGACCGGCAGCGGGCCGGGACCGGATCGCGGCGGGGATCCGCCGCCTGAAGGTCTCGGCGCTGCCGGTTCTGCAGTGCGGCCTGGCGGCCGGCATCGCGTGGTTCGTCGCGACCTCGATCGTCGGTCACACCCGCCCGTTCTTCGCGCCCATCGCGGCGGTGGTCTCGCTCGGACTGTCGCTGGGCGCCCGCCTGCGCCGCTCGGTGGAGTTGGTCTGCGGCGTGACGGTCGGCATCGGTGTCGGTGATCTGTTGATCTCGGTCATCGGCACCGGCGCCTGGCAGATCACGCTGGTCGTCACGTTGGCGATGGGCACGGCCGTCCTGATCGGTTCGGGCCCGATCTTCTCGATGCAGGCGGGGACGTCCGCGGTGCTGGTGGCGACGCTGCTGCCACCCGGTGACGTGGCCGGGGTCGAGCGGATGGTCGACGCGCTCGTCGGTGGCCTCGTCGGTGTCGCCGTCGTCGCGATCGTTCCCACCCATCCGGTGCGCCGGGCCCGGCGCGACGCCGCGGGCATCCTCGCGACCGCGGCCGAGGTGCTGCAACTCGTGGCCGACGGTCTGATCGAGAACGACCCCAAGCCGATCGAGAAGGCGCTGCGCAAGGCGCGCGCGACGCAGTCGGCGATCGATTCCCTGCGCAGCAACCTGTCCGGCGGCAAGGAGATCAGCCGGATCTCCCCCCTGTACTGGGGTAGTCGCGCCCGGTTGGCCCGGCTCACGGCGACGGCCGACCCGATCGACAACGCGATGCGCAACATTCGCGTGCTGTCGCGCCGGTCGCTCTCGCTGGTGCGCGACGACGAGATCCTCGACCCGCGTCTGGTCGACGAGATCGAGAAGCTCTCGCACGCGCTGGACGTGCTGCGGCGGATGATCCTCGCCGAACCGGGGGAGCAGCCGGACCAGGCCGAGGCGGCCCGGGTGCTGCGGACGGTCTCGTCCGGGATGAAGCCCGAACTGGTCGAGAACGCGGGCATCTCCGCGACGGTGGTGTTCGCGCAGATCCGCTCCCTGATCGTGGACTTGTTGCAGGTCGCGGGGCTCGGCCGGATATCGGCGATCGCGACGCTGCCCCCGACGGTGCCCAGGCCCGCCTATCGGCCCGACCTCTGACATCTTTCATATATGCGAATGTGTGCATATGATTGGCCCGACTCACGAGGAGGGTGATCATGGGAGCCGGTCACGGGCACAGCCACGGCAACACCGCAGCCACGAACGGGGCGGGGCCGACGCCGACGCGCATCCGCAAGATGGTGATCGCGCTCGGGATCCTCGTCGCGTTCCTGGTTCTGGAAGTGGTCGTCGGACTCGCGATCGGTTCTCTCGCGCTGCTCGCGGACGCCGGGCACATGCTCACCGACGTCGTCGGCATGTCGATGGGGCTCGTGGCGCTGCTGCTCGCGAAGCAGGGATCCAAGGCCGCCGCCCGCACCTTCGGCTGGCACCGCGCGGAGGTCCTGACCGCGATGGCCAACGCGGTCCTGCTGCTCGGCGTCGCCGCGTTCGTCATGTACGAGGCCATCGGCCGCATCGGTGACGCCCCCGAGATCCCCGGCGTCCCGCTGATGCTGACCGCCGCCGCCGGCCTGGGGGCGAACGTCGTCGTCATGCTGATGCTGCGCGGCGACGCCAAGGACTCCCTCGCCGTGCGCGGTGCGTACCTCGAGGTGCTCGCCGACGCGGTCGGCAGCGTCGGTGTCCTGATCGCCGGTGCCGCGCTGGTGCTGTTCGACTGGACCTACGCGGACATCGTCGTCGGTGTGCTGATCTCGCTGTGGGTGGTGCCCCGGGCGCTCAAGCTGGCCGGGGCGGCGCTGCGGATCCTCACGCAGGCCTCACCGGCCAACGTCGACGTCGACGCCGTCCGCGCCGATCTGCGCGCGGTGCCCGGGGTGTCGGACGTCCACGATCTGCACGTGTGGACGCTGACCACCGGCATGGACGTCGCGACGGTGCACCTCACCACCGATTCCGATTCGCAGCGGGTGCTGGCGGCGGCCAAGACCGTGCTGGACGCGCACGGCCTCAGCCACGCCACCGTTCAGGTCGAGTCCGGCGTGGAGGGGTCGCGGTGCCAGGAGGACCTCACCTGGTGAACCGGCGCGCCGACGACCGCTCAGCGGTAGCCGTCGGTGTTCGCGGGCAGGTCGGGGTCCTGCACTTCGACGAGGTACCGCCAGCAGTCGGGCCGGGAGCCGTCCACGTCGGTGAAGCCGTAGCGCTGCGCCAGTTGTCCGCTGGAGACGACCTGGCCGCTGTACCCGCCCGCCTCGGGCGCCGCGGCCAGCGCGGCTACCGCCCGGCCCACGAACGTCGGGGACTCCGAGATCGCGAAGTGCGGTACCTGTTCGAGGGCGTCGCGCCAGTTGTCCTCGGTGACGCCGAAGGCCTCGAGCATGTTCTCCGAGCGCAGCCACCCCGGGGTCACGGCGACGGCGGCGCACCCGTGCGGGGCCAGTTCGTACGCCTGCGCGGTGGTCATCCGCTGCACCGCCGCCTTGACCAGGTCGTAGTAGAACCCGACCTGGTGCCGGTAGGCGACGTTGTACTCGGCGGTGCCGTCGGTCATCTCGACCACCAGCCCGCCGGGGCGGCGGATCAGCAGGGGCAGTGCGAAGTGGCTGGTGATCGCGTGGGTGTCGATCCCCATCCGCAGCATCCGCAGGCCCCCGTCGAGGTCGTGCTCCCACACCGTGGTGCCGAACTGGGCGTAGCGGTCGCCGCCGAAGATGTCGTTGACCAGGATGTCGAGGCGGCCGTGCTCGGCATCGATGCGCTCGACGAGGGCGCGCACCTGGTCCGGTTCGAGGTGGTCGACGCGCAGCGCGACACCGTCGCCGCCGACGGCCGCGATCAGTTCGCCGGTCTCCTCGATGGTCTCGGGCCGGCCGATCTCCGATCGCCCGTCCATCCGACTGCTGCGACCGGTCGCGTAGACGGTGGCTCCCGCGCGGGCCAACTCGACGGCGATGGCCCGGCCGGCACCGCGCGTCGCCCCAGCGACCAGGGCGACCTTCCCGGTCAGGTCCGGCGCGCTCATCGGCTGATCCGTGTGACGTCGGCACCAGGGCGCCAGAGGTCGACGTGCAGGCGATCCTCCGACACCGTGGTCAGCACCACCTCGTCGACGCCGAGTTCGAAGATGTGCGCGTCGCCGCCGGGATTCTCCGGGTAGGAGTCGAGGATCGCCTGCTTCTCGGCGCCGGCCAGTTCGCGGGCGCGGCCGGAGACCTTGGCGTCGCCGCCCTCCATCGTGTGGTGGCCCGGATTCGAGTGCAGCGAGTACCGCGGATCCCGCTGCAGATCCCGGGCCTTCCGCGCGCCGGGCATCGACCCGAGTACCAGCAGACCGCGGAAGGTCTCGACCTCGGTGCCGCTCACGCGCGGCGAGCCGTCGGCGCGCAGCGTCGCCAGGACGTGGTGTTTGTGCGCGGTGAGCCGCGCGCGGACGGCCTCGGCCAGTGCCGGCGCCGCTTCGGTGAACTCTTGCCAGGTTGCCATGACATCAGTGTGCGGCCGCATCCCTGACATCTCGTGTCAGTGATTTTCCGTAGGCTCCGGGGATGCGCTCGAGCCGACTCCTCGACCTGATGCTGCGCCTGCAGGGCGGTCCCGGCACCACCGCCGCGCGCCTGGCCGACCAGTTGGGCGTCTCGGTGCGGACCATCTACCGGGACGTCGCCGCGCTGCAGGCGGCGGGCGTGCCGGTCTGGACCGAGAGCGGTCCGGGCGGCGGCATCCGTCTGCTCGACGGCTGGCAGTCCAAGCTCAGCGGGATGACCGGTGCGGAGACGTCGGCGCTCATGCTGCTCGGCATCCCGGGACTTGCCGACGACCTGGGCCTGGCCGACGTCACGGCCCGCGCGGAGTCGAAACTGCTGGGCGCGCTGCCGCTTCCACTGCGGACCGGTGCGCTGCTGTGGCGCGAGCGCCTGCACATCGATGCACCGGGCTGGTTCGCGAAGCCGTCGGACACGGGCGAGTTGGCGTCGATCGCGGCGGCGGTGCTCGAGGGGCGACGGCTGCGGATCCGCTATCGGAAGGGCGCGCGGGGGACGTCGCGCACGCTCGACCCGCTCGGCCTGGTCGCGAAGGCCGGTGTCTGGTATCTCGTTGCGCGGCATCGGGACCGGACGCTGTCGTACCGGGTGTCGCGGATCGACGCCGCGCACGTCCTGGACGAGGCGGCGCGGCGTCCGGGATCGTTCGACCTGGCCTCCTGGTGGGCCGAATCGCAGGCGGAGTTCGATCGCGCGCTGCTGCGCTTCCCGTGCCGGGTGCGGCTTTCGTCGTACGCGTGGCGGCGACTGCCGTCGGTGGTGGGGGAGGAGGCCGCGAAGGTGACACCGTCCGAGCCCGACGAACGGGGTTGGGTGACGGTCGATCTGATGCTCGAGGCCGAGGAGGTGGCGCTCGACCAGTTCTTCGCGCTGGGGCCGGGTATCGAGGTCCTGGAACCCGTGTCGCTGCGGGTGGCGCTGGGGGAGGCGGCGCTGCGGACCGCGTCGCTGAACGGACTGCACCCTGACGGGAGTGGGGGTGCAGGTCATCCCGAGGTATGACGCCGGACGGCGGAACATCGCCCGCCGAACGGATGTGGTGCACGTACCCGCGGTGGTGGACTCGTACCGTGCTTGAACAGGTCTCGTATTCGTTGCTCGTCGGGCTGGCGGTGTCGTCGGCGATCTCGCTGCCGCTGGTGGTGTGGCACTACCGGCGGTTCGGCCGGGTGTCGGCGCCGCGGATGGCGCTCGTCGGTGCCGCGGTCACGTACGGCGCCGCTGTCGTCGCGTTCACGATGTTCCCGCTGCCGGATCTCACGCCGGCTTGGTGCGAGGCATTCGCGGCGACCGATCCGGTCCTGCGGCCGTTGACGTTCGTCTCGGACATCCGCCGCGACACCGCGGGCATGAGCCTGGTCGAGACTCTCACCAGCACCGCGGTGATGCAGGTGGTGCTCAACGTGGTGCTGTTCGTGCCGTTCGGTGTCCTCGGACGACTGCTGTTCGAGTGGTCGCGCACCGCCACCGTGGTGGCCGCGGGGGTGGCGTCGCTGGCGATCGAGGCCACGCAGTACACGGCAGTCTGGGGGATCTTCCCGTGTGCGTATCGGATCGCCGACGTGGACGACCTGCTGCTCAACACGGCCGGTGCGGTGCTCGGGGTCGTGGTGGCCGGGGTGGGCGTGCGACTGGTGCCCAGCCGCGAGCGGTTGGCGGCGGGGCGCGGTGTCCCGCGTCCGGTGACGGCGTGGCGTCGCTGGATCGGCATGATCGTCGACATCTGCGCCGTGGGGTGCGTGTTCGCGTCGACGGTGGTGGTGCTGAACGTCGTGCTCGAAGTTGCGGACACGGGGCCGGACGGCTTCGTGGCCGGCAACCTTACCGCCGTCTTCGTCGCCGGCGCGGTCGTCGTCGTGCCCGCGCTGGTCGGCTCGGGAGCGTCGTTCGGGCAGCGGGCGGTGTGGCTGCAGCCGCAGTGGTCGAACCCGCCGGGGGCCGCGCGGCGGGTGGGTCGCGCGCTCGCCGTTCCCGGGGTGTGTGCGGCGGCGATCGTGCTGGGCGCCGCGCCGCTCGCGGCCCTGTGGCTGTGCGCGGCCTTCGCCTCGGTGCTGTTCACCCGGCACCGCGGACTGTCCGGCGTGCTGACCGGGTCCGGGATCGTCGACGCGAGAGGGGCTTCGGGGGACGCGGCGCCGGCCGCGGAGAAATCCGCTGTCCCGTTCGAGGACGCTTCTCTACGATCGCGCCATGGCTGATCCGCATCCCCACGTGTACTACCGCGACCGCGTCGTCCCCGCGCAGGAGGCGACGCTCGGCGTCGCGACGTCCGCCGTCCTGTACGGCCTGAGCGTGTACACGGTGTTCCCGGTCCACGTCGACGGCGCCGCGCGCACGGCGTTCCGGCTGGCGGATCACTACCGCCGGCTCGTCGAGTCGTGCAAGATCATCGGCATCGATCGCTTCGCCGACGAATGGAGCTTCGAGCGGTTCGTTTCGGCCGCAACCGAACTCGTGGCCGCGAACGCCCCCGTGTCGGACGTCTTCGTGCGTGCCACCGTGCACGTCGACGAGTCGATCCCCGGGACCCGGGTCCGCGGCCTCCGCACCGCGGTGTCGATGTTCGTCTACGACGCGGTCCCGATCGTCCCGCAGGACGGAATGCGGCTCAAGACCAGCACCTGGCGCCGCATCCCCGACTTCGCGATCCCGTCGCGGGCCAAGGTCAACGGCGCGTACGTCAACTCGGTGCTGGCCAAGCAGGACGCCATCGACGCCGGCTACGACGACGCGATCTTCCTCGACGGCGCCGGCCACGTGTGCGAGTTGAGCGCCGCGAACCTCTTCCTGGTGCGCGGCGGCACCCTGATCACCCCCGACGCGTCGTGCGACATCCTCGACGGCATCAATCGGCGCACACTGCTCACCCTGGCGGGGGAGGAAGGCATCCCGGTCGTCGAGCGGACCGTCGACCTCACCGAGCTGTACATCGCCGACGAAGTGTTCGTCACCGGCACGTCGGCGGGCGTGGCGCCGGTGACGGAGGTCGACGGCCGGGTGGTGGGGGACGGGACGCAGGGCCCGGTGTGCGAGCTTCTCCGCAAGCGGCACGCGTCGGCGCTGCGTGCCGACGAACTGCACGGATGGGTCACCGAGCTGGGCTGACGGCGGGGCGACCGGGTGCGGGCCGCATCCGGCTCGAGAACGGGTAGTGAACTACCTACGCCCCCGGGTAGTCGCGTACCTAGCGTTGATGACATGGCCAGCGCACAGGTAACGAGCATGTCGACGGGACACGAGACCGACCGTCATCCGGACGTCGACATCGAGCAACTCCGTGGTGAGATCGACCGCCTGGATGGACAGATCCTCGCGGCGATCCAGCGGCGTACCGAGCTCTCCCGCCTGATCGGCGAGGTGCGCATGCTCGGCGGCGGCACCCGTTTGGTGCACACCCGAGAAATGAGGGTGCTGTCGCGTTTCGACGACCTGGGGCCCGAGGGGCACACGCTCGCATTGTTGCTGCTCAGGCTCGGGCGGGGGCGTTTGGGTCATACCATGTGACCGGTCGACCCCGGCTGTAGAACACGGCACCGGTCGGGGTCGGCGCGGTCACGTTCTCCGCGCTCGGTCAGCGCCAGAACTGCATCAGGTAGTTGCCGAACGCCGCGTAGACGTCGGGGACACCGGAGAGCCCGAAGATCCAGTAGATCGCGTCGAAGAACGCGGCGTTGATCTGTGGCACGAAGAGCAGCGCGATCAGCAGCAGCAACCCGTAGGGCTTGATCTTGTCGAGCGACGCGCGGGTGCTCGCCTTCAGATGCGGCTCCAGCGCGCCGTAGCCGTCGAGCCCGGGCACCGGCAACAGATTCAGGATCGTGGCCATCACCTGCAGGAACGCCAGGAAGCTCAGGCCGTACCAGAACACCTGGTGGTCCCCGGCGGCAACGGACGGGCCGGCCGCGCCGTCGGGCCCGAACAGTCGGATCACCACGAGCAGGATCACGGCCGAGACCGCGTTGACGGCCGGTCCGGCGAGGGCGACGCGTGTCTGCACCCGCGGCGGCATCGCCCAGGTCCGCAGGTACACGGCCCCGCCCGGCAGTCCGATGCCACCGAGCGCGAGGAACAGCACGGGCAACCCGATCGAGAGCAGCGGCTGGGTGTACTTGCGCGGATCGAGCGTCAGGTAGCCGCGGATGACGACGTCGTGGTCGCCGTTGCGCCACGCGACCCATGCGTGCGCGAACTCGTGCAGACAGAGGGTGACGACCCAGCCCGCGACCACGAGCAGGAACACCCCGATCCGGCCCGACGTGGCCACGCCGGTGGCCCGCCACGCCAGCACCCCGCCGAACACGGCGATCGCGACGATGCCGAGGAACACGGGGCTCGGCCGGACGGCCGAGGCCCGGGTGGGCGAGTCGGGATACATGAGTCCAGTATCCAGGCGAACCGGGTTCAGGCCCCGTAGACGAGCAGCCAGTCCTGGTCGTGTCGGTAGAAGGTGGAGCGCTTGACCGCACGCGGCGTGCGGACGCCGTCGCGGGTCAGCACGGCCGACGGCGAACCGAGTTGGACCGCGCGGCCGGTGAGCCATCGGTGGCCACCGAACCAGCGGCGCTTGTCGACGGTGGCGCGCAGACCCGGAAGCTCGGGAATCGGCACGATCCGCATGCCGGGCACGGTGCCGGAGAACAGGCGGTCGTTGTCGACGTACGCCTCGCCGGTCAGCTCGCCCGCGTGTTCGGATCCGTAGATGCGTGCCTCGCCGACGAGGGCGATGCCGGCGTCGTCCCGGATCAGCGGCATCGGCCGGGCGGCGCCGGAGACGGCGATCGCGGCGGCCTTGGAACCGGTCCGCAGCCCGTACGCGTGGGTGGCGTCGGTCCGCTCCTCGGGGACGTACGCGAGTTCGATGTGCAGGCGCTCGGTGCGCATCAGCCTGGTCAGCGCGGCCGCGAGGGCGGCGTCGTCGCCGACGACCACCAGGCGAGGCTTCTCCAGGGTCTCGAGCTTGGCGAAGGCCTCGTCGAAGTCGGCCTTCTCCGGGAGCGTGGGGACGTTGAAGAGATCGAGAGACCGCAGCGCCAGCGGCAACGGTGCATCGCCGCACTTGAGCACTATCGGGGTCATGACACTCCTTGCTGGATCTCCGACGCTGCTGATCTCCGACGATCACGCTCGTCGCTACGCCACGCCACGGCAGCGGCGACATGGGTGTCGCCGCACGCAAGGGCATTCCGATGTCTACCCGAATCCGGGTCGGCGTCGCAAACGGTCGACCGGTCCGTTGTCGGTTTCGGGTGGGTTCGGAGGGCTGGGGGGCTGGACGACGGTCGGTCTCGGCTAGACTGTGCCTCCGGCCACTGCCTACACCACGGCAGGACCATGCAGTCGGATACGACTGCACGTCGACCGTAGGAGACAGGGAAATGCCGGCAATCGTCCTCATCGGTGCCCAGTGGGGCGACGAGGGTAAGGGCAAAGCTACCGATCTACTGGGCGGAAGCCTGCAGTGGGTCGTTCGGTACCAGGGCGGCAACAATGCCGGACACACGGTGGTCCTGCCGAACGGCGACAAGTTCGCGCTGCACCTGATCCCGTCGGGCATCCTCACCCCCGGCGTCAAGAACGTGATCGGCAACGGTGTCGTGGTCGACCCGGGCGTGCTGCTCGACGAGCTGGCCGGTCTGGAGGAGCGGGACGTCGACACGACAGGCCTGCTGATCTCGGCCGATGCGCACCTGATCATGCCGTACCACGTGGCCATCGACAAGGTCACCGAACGCTTCCTGGGTGCCAAGAAGATCGGCACCACGGGCCGCGGCATCGGCCCCTGCTACCAGGACAAGATCGCGCGCGTCGGCGTCCGCGTGGCCGACGTCCTGGACGAGAAGATCCTCACCCAGAAGGTCGAGGCCGCCCTGGAGTTCAAGAACCAGGTCCTGGTCAAGATCTACAACCGCAAGGCCCTCGACCCGCACCAGGTCGTCGACGAGGTCCTCACGCAGGCCGCCGGGTTCAAGCACCGCATCTCCGACACCCGCCTCGAGCTCAACCTGGCGCTCGAGCGCGGCGAGACCGTGCTGCTCGAGGGTTCCCAGGGCACGCTGCTCGATGTCGACCACGGCACGTACCCATACGTGACGTCGTCCAACCCGACGTCCGGTGGCGCCGCGGTCGGTTCCGGCATCGGCCCCACCAAGATCAAGACGGTGCTGGGCATCCTCAAGGCCTACACCACCCGCGTCGGCTCGGGCCCGTTCCCGACCGAGCTGTTCGACGAGTTCGGCGAGTACCTGGCCGTCAAGGGCGGCGAGGTGGGTGTCACCACCGGCCGTGCCCGCCGCACCGGCTGGTTCGACGCCGTCATCGCCCGCTACGCGACCCGGGTCAACGGCATCACCGACTACTTCCTCACCAAGCTCGACGTGCTGTCGAGCCTGGACACCATCCCGATCTGCGTCGCGTACGACGTCGACGGGGTGCGCGTCGAGGAGATGCCGATGACGCAGACCGACATCCACCACGCCAAGCCGATCTACGAGGAGATGCCGGGCTGGTCGGAGGACATCTCGCAGTGCCGCACCTTCGAGGAGTTGCCGGTCAACGCGCAGAACTACGTGCTGCGGCTCGAGGAACTGTCGGGCGCGTTCATGTCCTGCATCGGCGTCGGCCCGGGCCGTGACGAGACCATCGTCCGCCGCGACATCCTGGCCTGACCCACCCGCCGTGTGACCGAATGTCACATGCGTCCAGTCCGACTGAACGCATGTGACATTCGGCGTTTCGGGGGGTCAGCGCATCTCGCCGGCCCCGGCGTACGGGTGCAGGCTCGTCAGCGGCTTGCCCTCCTCGAATCGGCTGTAGCGGAAGTCGGCGCCGTCGACGGCGGGGTCGCCGCTGATGCCGTCGAGCAGCAGGTCGGCGGCGAGTCGGCCCACGGCCGGTGAGATCTTGAACCCGTGTCCGCTGAAACCCACTGCGAGGAACAGGCCGTCGGCGGGTGAGGGGCCGATGATCGGGTTGTAGTCGGGCGTGATGTCGTAGCAACCCGCGTACGACGACGCAAGACGCGCGTCGGGCGTGTCCGGCAGGATCCGCTCGAGCTTGCCGATGGCGGTCTCCACGAAGTCGTCGGTCGCGCGGTTGAGATATGCATCCGGATCGGCGAATTCGGGTGCCGAGTGGTCGCTGTTGCCGACCAGCAGGTGGCCGTTGGGCTCGCGCCGAATGTACTGCAGGTTCACCAGATCCGAGAACGTCGGGACGTCGGGCGTGGGCTCGCCCTGGTCCACCAGTACCAGTTGCTCCCGCTGTGCGCGGATCGGCAGGTGGACCCCCGCGGTCGCGGCGAGTGTCGGACTCCACGCGCCCGTCGCGAGTACGACGGTGTCGCAGAGGATCTCGGTGCCGTCGTCGCACAGCACGCCGCGGACGGACCCGAAGTCGTCGGAGACGAGGCGAACGACCTTGGTGGACTGTCGGATCCGGACCCCCAGTCCGCGAGCACGCGCGCCGTACGCCATCCCGGTCATGTACGCGTCTCCGTGTCCGCCGAGCGGTTCGTACGCGAAGCCGGCGAAGTCGTCCAGGTGGATGCCGGGCCACAGCGACCGGACGGTGTCCGCGTCGATCGACTCGACCGGGACGCCCAGTTCGCGGTGCATCTCGACGTTGGCGTGCAGTGGTGCGACGTTGCCCTCGCCGACGCCGACGATGTAGCCGGTCTGCCGGAATCCGATGTCGGTGCCGAAGATCTCCCTGGCGCCCGCGAAGACCTCGACGCCGTACCGCGCCATCGCTGCAAGGGAGCGAACCCCGTAGTGGCAGCGGATGATTCCGCTGGACTTGCCGGTCATGCCCGAGCACAGCGTGTCCCGCTCCAGCACGAGCACGTCGGTCTCGCCGCGTTCGGCGAGTTGCCAGGCGATCGCCAGTCCCTCGAGTCCGCCGCCGACGATCACGATTCGTGCGCGCTCCGTCGTGTGTCCTGTCATCTCCGACCTCCAATCCCGGGTTTCTTGATGAGAGACAGTGTTGCATGAAGTGAAACAAGTGCAACCGACGGACGCTGTGCGGACCCCGTTACGCACTGTTCACCGCAGCTACTCGCGGGCCTTACAGCTGGCGTTCACTCTCGGGTGACCTCGATTCCCCGTGTAAGACGGGCCGACACAAGGGTGGGCAGATATGGAGCAGGCTCTCGCGGCCGCCGACACCGCATGGTTGCTGGCGGCATTCACCGCTGTTGCGTTGATGATCCCCGGCCTCGCGCTGTTCTACGGCGGGATGGTCAGCATCCGCAACTCGCTGAACATGATGATGATGACGTTCGGATCGTTCGCCGTCGTGGGTGTGTTGTGGGTGCTCTTCGGGTACTCGGCGGTTCTGGGTAACTCGTTGGGCGACTTGGGTATCCTCGGTGACCCGCTCGAGTTCGTCGGACTCGGGCAGTTGCTCGAGCCGTCCGCCGAACCCGGCCTGCCGCCGGCGCTCGTCGCGGGCTTCCAGATGCTGTTCGCGGCCATCACCGTCGCGCTCATCTCGGGCGCACTCGCCGACCGCATCAAGTTCGGTTCCTGGATGCTGTTCGCCGGCCTGTGGGTCACGCTCGTGTACTTCCCGGTGGCGCACTGGGTGTTCGCGTTCGACTCCGACGACGGCAGCGTGATCGGCGGCTGGATCGCCAACAAGCTGGGGGCCATCGACTTCGCGGGTGGCACCGCGGTCCACATCAACGCCGGCATCGCGGCGCTGGCGATGGTGCTGGTGCTCGGCAAGCGGCACGCGTTCCCGAACATGCCACGGCCGCACAATCTTCCACTGACCCTGCTCGGCGCCGGCCTCCTGCTCTTCGGCTGGTTCGGCTTCAACGGCGGCTCGGCACTCGCCGCCGACAATGCGGCGTCCGTCGTGGTGCTCAACACCGTCGCCGCGGCGTGCGCCGGGATCTGCGGCTGGCTGCTGGTGGAGCGGGTGCGGGAGGGCCGGCCGACGTCGCTCGGTGCCGCGTCCGGTCTGATCGCGGCGCTGGTCGCGATCACGCCCGCCTGTGGTGCGGTGTCGCCGATCGGCGCCCTGGTCATCGGTGGCCTGGCGGGCGCGGTGTGCTGCGTCGCGGTGTCGCTCAAGTTCCGCCTCGGCTTCGACGACGCCCTCGACGTCGTCGGGATCCACCTCGTCGGCGGCATCCTGGGCACCCTGCTGATCGGCCTGCTCGCGACCGAGGACGCCCCCAACGGTGTCGCGGGCCTGTTCTACGGCGGCGGCCTCGGGCTCCTGGGCAAGCAGGCGCTGGCGGTCGTTGCGGTGCTCGCCTACTCGTTCGCGGTGACCTGGGTCATCGCGAAGGTCATCCAGGTCACCCTGGGGCTGCGGGTCCGGCCGGAGGACGAGCACGAGGGCCTCGACGTCACCGAGCACGGCGAGACCGCGTACGTGACGGAGACGGTGTCGGTGACGGTGACCGGTTCGGGCCCGGTCGATCCGGCCGCGGTGGCCGACGCGGCCGAAGCGCTCGCGAGCCGTGCGACGAGCGCCGAGCAGCGCCTGTAGGTGCGACCGAGATCGCGGCCCTGATGCCGGGTCCCGTGGCCGGTGCAGACGCACCGGCCACGGGACCCGGCGCCGGTCGTCCGCGCAGCGGTGTCGGTCAGTACCTGCCGACCCACGGCCATGTCCCGGCTCGGCCGGACTCGATGATCGGCAGCATGCCGAAGCAGGCGTCGGTCGGCTCCCCGAACGCGAACCGGTTCGGGCCGTCGGCGGTACGGTCTGTCCGGCACCCCGTCGAATTGAACGTGTAAACCGGAATGTGCTCGGGGAGAACGCTGCCGGGATCGCGCGGAGCGCCGTCGGCGGCCTGCGCATCGGTCAGGACCACCACACGATCGTGGCCGTCGAAGAACTCCGCGGTCGCCGGCGCCGTGTCCGTGCCATCGCCGCGCAAGTGTCCGGCCGCGGCCCAGCGGTGGACCGTACCGATCAGGGATTCCCCGGGGTGCATCGGGAACACGCCGCCGGCGGTGCCGAACGAGACGACGTCGGCCCGCTCGGCGCGCCGCGCCAGCGCCAGACCGAACACCGTGGCCGCGTCCCGCCGGTGCGCACTCCGGTCCCGCCCGGCGGTGTCGAGAAGGACCAGGGTTCGTCCGGACAGTCGCGGGACCCGGTCGAGCGACAACTCGAGTGCCCGTTCGAGGGCCGCGGACCAGCGCACGGACCGCACCGAGTTGCAGGCGGACAGGAGGCGCAGCGGAAGCTGGCGCGATCGGGCCACCTGCTCCGGATCCTGCAGTCGCTCGGCCACGTTCGACGCCACGTCGTCCGAGACCCCGGCCTCGTCGAAGTTGCGCAGGTTGCTCAGCAGGCCGATGTACCCCATCCGGGGGATGAGGGCTTCCCACGTCCTTCGGTCCAGCGGGGTCTGCAGCCAGCCCGCCACCGCCTCCCACGTCATCGCCGCCGGACCGAATCGTGGGGCAACTGCGGGGGCGGTGAGCAGGAGTGGACGGTCCGGCACCGGGACCGCCATGAGGTCGGCACGCGCCTGCACCGTCTCGAGAGTCGGGGGAATCTCCCGGTCCCGCCCGTGCCGACGGTCGAGCGCGTGCGTGAACAGGTCGGCCTGCTGGTCGGACCGCGGCGCGGGGTGCACCAGGTCGAGGACGTCACCGAACCGATAGCCGTGGGAGGGGGTGTCGTACTTGAGCAGTGCCCGTTCGGTGTACAGCTTCGCGACCGCGTCCGCGACACCGCGCTTGATCGGTTGTGGGAGTTTGCGCCCGAACGTGGCGCGCCAGTAGGCGAGCATCTCGCCCGGTTCGTCCGCCCGTTGCAGGACGCTGCCGACGACCTGGCGACTGTACCCGTGCTCGCCGGCGTCGAGTCGCGCACGGGTGAACTCGGCGGCCCCGACGAGCGCTGCCGAGCGCATGTGCGCGTCGGACCGCAGCCAGCGCAGGAACCCGGCGACCCACTCCGGATCGCTCACGGAGAGTTGTCGGACGAGTTGGCGGTACCGGTCGTCGTGAGTCGCGCCGGCTTCGGGGAAGGTGTCCTCCCTGACCAGGTTCGTCACGGTCAGCAGGTACAACTCGGTCCTGGGATCGGTTGAGCGCCAGGATCCGCCGTCGTGGGTGCGCCCGTCGGGCGTCATCTCGGTGTGCGTCCGCCCGGTTTCCGACGGCCGGGTGGTCGTGGCGTCGAACCTGCTCATCTCGTCCCCCTCGACAGGAAGGCGAGTTCCGCACCGCGGCGCCGGGATCCGACGGCTCCACCGTCGGGACACGCCCCACCACGAGGGGAGTACGGGACGGAATCGAACCCGCCGCCTCGCCGTCCGAAGTAGCTGCCATCCGCGCATCGGCGCTGCGCTGAGAAATGCCTTCCGAGTTCACTGACCAGGCGGATGTTCGCGCAGGCGAAGGACCCGTCTGTACCGCACCGGAAGTGCACGCCCAATCTAGAGGAGGCCCCGGTCAATCCTCAGCGGAATCGAGCAGATTGTCCCGAATACCCGGGATCAGTCCTGGTGGTTGTCCGGGTAGGCGGTGACCGCGAGGAATCGGATCGGCAACTGCACCAATTCGTTCGGTCCGTGCAGGCCCTCGCCGTCGAGCAGCAGGGAGTCTCCGGGGCGCAGTCGGTACTCGCTCTCGCCGTGGCCGTAGACCATCTCGCCCTCGAGCATGTAGATCAGTTCGGTCCCGGGATGTTGGAACAGCGGGAAGACCTCGCTCGCGTTGGTGAGCGTGACGAGCACCGGTTCGAGGCGTTTGTGTTGCCCGCGCAGGGCCCCGAGCAGTTCGTAGTGATGTCCGACGCGGGTGCCCCGGCCGACGATCACCGCGCCGTGACCGGACTCGACGAAGACCGCGTCCCGGGTGGTGTCGGCGCCGCGGAACAGTGACGTGACGGGAACGTCCAGTCCGGCCGCGAGGCGCGCGAGCGTCGACAGGCTGCACGACGTCTGCGCGTTCTCGATCTTGGACAGCATCGCCTTGGAGATGCCGACCCTGGCGGCCATGTCGCCGACCGACAGCCCGCTCGCCAGGCGCAGCTTGCGGACCTGGGCGGCGATGACGCGCTCGAGGTCGACGCCGGTGGGGGTGTCGGCCGGCACCTCGCGTTGCGCGGTGTCGTGGTGCACGGGGCGCTGGGACGGGCTCATCGCCTCACAGTAGCGCCCCGTCCACCCTCAGTGGACGGGGCGCGGGGTGTCAGAGCCGACCGGGGATCCAGTCGGTGCCGGCGAGTGGGACCCGGGCCATCGCCGACGCCTCGATCGTCAGGGCGACGAGGTCCTGCGGTTCGAGGTTGCGCAGGTGCGACTTGCCGCACGCGCGCGCGAGGGTCTGCGCCTCCATCGTCAGCACCCGCAGGTAGTTCGCGAGGCGGCGTCCGCCCTCGACGGGATCGAAGTTCTTCTGCAGTTCCGGGTCCTGCGTCGTGATGCCGGCGGGGTCGAGGCCGGCTTGGAAGTCGTCGTAGAAGCCGGCCGACGACCCGAGCGCCTCGTACTGCTCCTGGAAGCGGGGGTGATTGTCGCCCAACGCGATCAGCGCGGCGGTGCCGATCGCGACGGCGTCCGCGCCGAGGGCCATGGCCTTCGCGACGTCGGCGCCCGAGCGGATGCCGCCCGACACGATCAGCTGGACTCCGCCGGGCGTGCGGTGCGCGCCCATCTCCTGCAGCGCCTGCACGGCCTGCGGGATCGCGGCGAGCGTGGGGATCCCGACGTGCTCGATGAACACGTCCTGCGTCGCGGCGGTGCCGCCCTGCATGCCGTCGACGACGACGACGTCGGCGCCGGCCTTCACGGCGAGCTTCACGTCGTAGTACGTGCGGGTGGCGCCCACCTTGACGTAGATCGGCTTCTCCCACCCGGTGATCTCGCGCAGTTCGATGATCTTGATGGCGAGGTCGTCCGGGCCGGTCCAGTCGGGATGGCGGCACGCGCTGCGCTGGTCGACGCCGACGGGCAGCGTGCGCATCCCGGCGACGCGGTCGGTGATCTTCTGGCCCAGCAGCATTCCGCCCCCGCCCGGCTTGGCGCCCTGGCCCAGCACGATCTCGATGGCGTCGGCCTTGCGCAGGTCGTCGGGGTTCATGCCGTACCGCGACGGCAGGTACTGGTAGACGAGGTGCTTGGACTGGCCGCGCTCCTCCGGCGTCATGCCGCCGTCGCCGGTGGTGGTGGAGGTGCCGACCTCGCCGGCGCCGCGGCCGAGGGCCTCCTTCGCGCGGCCGGACAGCGCGCCGAAGCTCATGCCCGCGATGGTGATCGGGATGTCCAGGTGCAGTGGGTACTTCGCGTGCCGGTCGCCGAGCACGACGTCGGTGTCGCAGCGTTCGCGGTAGCCCTCGAGCGGGTAGCGGGACATCGACGCGCCCAGGAACAGCAGGTCGTCGAAGTGCGGGAGTCTGCGCTTGGCGCCCCAGCCGCGGATGTCGTAGATGCCGGTCTCGGCGGCGCGCTGGATCTCGTGGATGACGTCGCGGTCGAACGTCGCGGATTCGCGCAGACCGGGGGTGTGCGTGGTCATGGGGCCTCCTGGAAGCGGCGCGTCAGTAGGACGAGGCGTTGTCGACGTGGAAGTTGTAGAGCGTGCGGGCCGAGCCGTAGCGGGTGAACTCGGTGGGGTCGGTGTCGAATCCGGCGGCGTCCAGCAGTGCCCGCAGCTCGGTGAGGTGCTCGTCGCGCATCTCCTTCTTGATGCAGTCGGCGCCCAGCGAGGCGACGGTGCCCCGCACGTAGATCCGTGCCTCGTACAGCGAATCACCGAGCGCCTCACCGGCGTCGCCGAGCACGACGAGGCGCCCGGCCTGCCCCATGAACGCGCTCATGTGGCCGATGCTGCCGCCGACGACGATGTCGACGCCCTTCATCGAGATGCCGCAGCGGGCTGCCGCGTTGCCCTCGATCACCAGCAGTCCGCCGTGCGCGGTGGCCCCCGCCGACTGCGACGCGTCGCCGGTGACGCGGACGGTCCCCGACATCATGTTCTCGGCGACGCCGACGCCGGCGTTGCCGACGATCGTCACGCTCGCGTGCTGGTTCATGCCGGCCGCGTAGTAGCCGACGTGGCCCTCGATCCGCACGTCGATCGGTGCGTCCAGGCCGCACGCGAGGGCGTGCGCACCGGCCGGTTCGACGACGCTGACCGACGCCGGGGCCGCGGTGGCCTGCAGGGCGGCGTTGAGGGCGCGGGTGCCGACGTCCGAGACGTCGTACGTGGTGGTCCGGGTGGTGGTCAGCGGTGCCATACGTAAACCTCTTCCGGTTCGGGTTCGAAGATGCGGGCGCCCTCGATGCCGGGCAGGCCGGCCAGCGCGCGGTACTCGGACGCCATCGCGACATAGTCGGCGTGCTCGGCGATGATCGCGGGCTTGCAGGCGATCGGGTCGCGCACCACCGCGAACGAGTCCCGCGTGGACACGAGCAGCGTGTAGAAGCCGTCGAACCGCTCGCCGAGCAGGCGCAGCGCCTTCTCCAGGTCGACCCCCTCGGCGAGCTGTCTCGCGACGAAGCGCGCGCCCACCTCGGTGTCGTTCTCGCTGTCGAACGCGACGCCCTCCGCCTCGAGTTCACGCTTGACGCTCAGGTGGTTGGAAAACGACCCGTTGTGCACCAGGCACTGGTCCGGGCCGACTGCGAACGGGTGCGAACCCGCTGCGGTGACCGCGGATTCGGTGGCCATGCGGGTGTGCGCGACGCCCTGCCGGCCCGACGCTGCGGGCAGCCCGAACCGGTGCGCGAGGTCCACCGGATCGCCCATGCCCTTGAGGACCGTGACGTCGTCGCCGAACCCGATCAGGACGGCGCCCGGTGCCTCTCCGAGCGCGGCGTCGGCGAGCGCCGACGCCGGAACCGGCGCGTGCAGCAGCGTGTTGGTGCCGACCTCGATGCCCGTGACGGCGACACTCAGCGCGCCGCCGACCCGGGCG
This sequence comes from Prescottella agglutinans, assembly GCF_004011865.1. GTDB lineage: Bacteria > Actinomycetota > Actinomycetes > Mycobacteriales > Mycobacteriaceae > Prescottella > Prescottella agglutinans. The sequence continues at coordinate 69,931 of NZ_RKLP01000003.1, forward strand.
GCCAGGGATTCCGCCGCGACGCCGGCACCCAGCAGCGACACCGTCGCATGTCCGGCCGGCGACCAGGTCGGGTCCCCGTAGACGGCCATGCCCGCCGAGTCCGGTCCGCGGTCGACCATCTGGCCGAGCATCCCGGTGAGCAGTTCACCGAGCCGCGGATACAGCGAGGGCTCCCGCAGATGGAGCCCGACGATTCCGCACATGTGTTGTCTCCCTTTGTTTCCGGTGGTGGTCAGAAGGCGGTGAGGTAGCTGTCCACCTCCCACGGCGTGACCGTGTTGTGCCATTCGAAGAACTCGTCGCGCTTGAGGGCGGTGAAGTAGTCGGCGACGCCCGGTCCGGCGGCGTCGAGGGCGCCGGTGACGACGGCGTCCCGCGCGAGCGCGTCCATCGCGTGCAACAGGGTCATCGGCAGGTCGTCCGGGCAGATGCCGCCGCCGGGCTCGCCGGGGTCGGTGCCGCGGCGGATGCCGTCCAGTCCGGCCGCGATCGTGACGGCCGACGCCAGGTACGGGTTGGCGGAGCCGTCGCCGCCGCGCAGTTCGACGCGGTTGGCGTCCGGCACCCGCAGGTAGTGGGTGCGGTCGTTGCCGCCGTAGGTGGGCCGCCGCGGCGACCACGTCGCGCCGCTGCTCGTCGAGATCGCCCCGGTTCGCTTGTAGGAGTTGACCGTCGGGGCGAGCACGCCCTGCAGCCCGCCGGCGTGCTCGAGGATGCCGCCGATGAACGCGTACGCGGTGGGCGAGAGGCCCAGGCCGCGCGGGTCGGCGCGGTCGGGGAACACCGGGGAACCGCCGCGCCACAGCGACAGGTGCATGTGCATGCCGCTGCCGGTCCGGTCGGCGAACGGCTTGGGCATGAACGTCGCGGTCATGCCGCGCTGTTCGGCGAGCACCGAGATGAGGTAGCGCAGCGTGACGACGCGGTCGGCGGTGGTGAGGGCGTCGGCGTACTGGAAGTTCTGTTCGAACTGGCCGTTGCCGTCCTCGTGGTCGTTGGCGTAGTTGCCCCAGCCCAGTCGGTTCATCGCCGCCGAGATCGCGGTGAGGTGCTCGTACATGCGGGTGACGTCGCGGGCGTCGTAGCAGGGGCGACGGGAGGTGTCGAGGATGTCGGCGGTGCGCAGGCCGCCGCGCTCGTCGCGGTCCACGAGGAAGTACTCGATCTCGGTGCCGACGTTGACCTCGAGTCCGAGGTCGGCGGCCTGCGCGAGCACCTTCTTCAGGATCACGCGGGGCGCGAACGGCCACGGCGTGCCCTGCACGTGCGGGTCGCAGTGGACCAGCGCGAGGCCTGGGCGCACGAACGGGACGGGGGTGAAGGACGTGAGGTCGGGGACCGCGACCAGATCGGGGTCCCGTGGTTGCTGACCCATCGCCCCGGCGGCGTAGCCGGCGAATCCGACGCCGTCGTGCTGGAGTTCGTCGGCCGCTTCGACCGGGACCAGCTTGGCGCACGGCTTCCCGGCCAGGTTGGTGAACACCGCGAGGATGAAGCGGGTGTCGGTGGCGCGGGCCAGCGCGGCGAGGTCGGACTGGTCGGGGTCGTCCGGCATTGCGGTGTCGGGCAGGCGCATCACGGTCAGATCGGCGGGGTCGAGCGCCATGTGGACTCCTCGGGATTCGACGACGAATGTTTCATCACATGAATCGATGTCGATCACTAGGAAACACTGGGCGCGTGACGGTCGCGTTACGGACCGGTGAGGATGCCGTGACGGCTGACGGGGTCCCTCCGTGCGCTGGAAGGGAACGTTCAGCCGGGGGTGGCGGCTACGATCGGCCGCATGGCCATCCTGTATGCCGCAGAACTGTCGCCGTCCAAGCCGGAACTGATCGCCACCTGGATGCCGGCGGCGCCCTACTACCGAGGCGGGTCGCCCACGCTGACGCCGGTCGGGGCGTACCGGTTCGACGATCCCGCCGGCGAGGTCGGCATCGAGACGCACCTGATGCGCGACGCCGACGGCACGACCTACCAGGTGCCCCTGACCTACCGGTCGACGCCGCTCGCCGGCGCGCGGCTGGCCGGCGAGATGGAGCATTCGGTTCTCGGGCACCGCTACGTCTACGACGCGACGACCGACCCCGTCTACGTGCAGCAGTTGCTCGCGGCGATCTTCGGGGGCGGCCGTGAGGCCGAGCAGTACGTCCACGTCGACGGGGCCGAGCCGCGGCTGATCGACAACACCGCCTACGCATCGGGCAGCGGTGTGACCGGAGCCGAGACTCCCACCGTCGCCGGGGTCAGCATCAGGGCGGACGGCACCGACACCGTGATCAGCGCGGGTGGCGTCACCGTCGTGGTGCACCACCGCCCGGTCGACGTCGAGCCGGACGGACCGGTCCTGCAAGGTGAATGGGATGGCGGCCGAGGAGTTTTCGCGTCGATGCGCTGACCGGGCAGCCGAATGTCACATACGTTCGGTCCAACTGAACGTATGTGACATTCGGCTTCGGCAAGGGGTGTCAGTTACCCCGCGCGATCCATTCCTCGAGGTGCGGCGACTCGGTGCCGAGGGTGGTGCCGTTGCCGTGCCCGGTGTGCACGCGGGTCTCGGCCGGCAGCGCGAACAGCTTGTCGCGGATCGACCCGATGATGGTCGGGAAGTCCGAGAACGAGCGCCCGGTGGCGCCCGGTCCACCGGAGAACAGGGTGTCGCCGGAGAACAGCTCACCGGCCTCGGGCAGGTACAGGCACGTCGAGCCGGGGGAGTGGCCCGGGGTGTGGATGGCCTGGATGTCGGTGCCCGCCACCGAGATCCGCTGGCCGTCCTCGAGCGCCAGGTGGCGGACGCCCGGGTGGGTCATCTCCCACAGCACGTCGTCGGCCGGATTCAGGTAGATCGGGGCGTCCAGCTTCTCGGACAGTTCCGGCGCGACGGTGACGTGGTCGTTGTGCCCGTGCGTGCACACGATGCCGACCACCTTGCGGCCGCCGACGGCGTCGATGATCGGCTGCGCGGTGTGTGCGGCGTCGATCACCAGCACCTCGTCGTCGTCACCGACCAGCCAGATGTTGTTGTCGACGTCCCAGGTGCCGCCGTCGAGTTCGAACGTGCCCGACGTGACGACCCGGTCGACCCTCAACGCGCCGCTCACAGCACCACCACTGAGCGCAGCACCTCGCCGCGGTGCATGGTCTCGAACGCCTGCTCGACGTCCTCGAGCTTGATCCGCTCGGTCACGAACTTCTCCAGCGGCAGACGGCCCTGCTGGTACAGGTCGACGAGCATCGGGAAGTCGCGCTCGGGCAGGCAGTCGCCGTACCACGACGACTTGAGCGAGCCGCCGCGCGAGAAGAAGTCGACCAGCGGCATCTCGAGCGTCATGTCCGGGGTGGGGACGCCGACGAGGACGACGGTCCCGGCGAGGTCGCGGGCGTAGAACGCCTGCTTCCAGGTCTCGGGGCGGCCCACCGCGTCGACCACGACATCGGTGCCGAAACCGTCGGTGAGTTCCTGGATCGCCTCGACGACGTCGTCGACCTTCGACGCGTCGATGGTGTGGGTGGCGCCCAGTTCGACGGCCCACTCGAGCTTCTTGGGGTCCCGGTCGATCGCGATGATCTTGTTGGCGCCGGCCAGGCGCGAGCCCATGATGGCGGCGTCGCCGACGCCACCGCAGCCGATGACGGCGACGGAGTCGCCGCGGCCGACGTTGCCGGTGTTCATGGCGGCACCCATGCCGGCCATGACGCCGCAGCCGAGCAGGCCGACGACGGCCGGATCGGCGGTGGGGTCGACCTTGGTGCACTGTCCGGCGGCGACCAGGGTCTTGTCGGCGAACGCGCCGATGCCCAGGGCCGGGGTCAGTTCGGTGCCGTCCTCGAGGGTCATCTTCTGCTTCGCGTTGTGCGTGTCGAAACAGTACTGCGGGCGACCGCGCTTGCAGGCGCGACACTTTCCGCACACCGCACGCCAGTTGAGGACCACGAAGTCGCCGACCTCGACGGTGTCGACGCCCTCGCCGACGGCCTCGACGATGCCCGCCGCCTCGTGGCCCAGGAGGAAGGGGAACTCGTCGTTGATGCCGCCGTCCCGGTAGGTCAGGTCGGTGTGGCAGACGCCGCAGGCCGCGATCGCGACGACGGCCTCGCCCGGCCCGGGATCGGGGATGTTGATGGTGACCAGTTCGACGGGGGCGTCCTTCGAGCGGGCGATGACGCCCCGTACCTGCTGCGGCATGGTTTCTCCACTCCATTCGGTCGACGTGAACGCGCGGGCGCACACATGGTGGGGTGCGCATCCGACTACGAGGCTAGTCACCGCCGGCCCGTCCGGGGACTGGTCGACCGACGAGGTGCACCTGGTCGAACGGTCAGGGAGTCGGGCGGATTCCGGCCTCGCTGCCCAGCGCCGCGGCCTCCGCGCGAGTTGCGACGTCCAGCTTGCGCAGCACCCCCGCGACGTGGAACTTCACGGTGCTCTCGCTGACCCCGAGTCGTTCGGCGATCGCCCGGTTGCGCCGGCCTGCGACCAGGTGCCCGAGCACCTCGAGCTCGCGCGGAGCGAGGTCGGTGAGCGCGTGATGTGCCGGTGGTGCCGAGGCCGGCGTGTGGAGGGGGAGCGTCGCGACGACGCGCGAACCCCAGCCTGACGTCGACTCCATCGTCAGCGTGCCGTCGAGGGTCTCGACCCGCGGCCGCAGTTGGCGTTCGAGGTCGGCGACGTCGGACAGCCCGCGTCCGTCGTCCCGGATGTCCACCATCAGTTCGGACTCCGAGCACGTCCACGCGACGCGGATCCGCGCGAGATCGGCCTGCGCGGACAGCGCGAGGACGGCGCCCCGCACCACCGCGCGTGCCCCGTGCGCGACCTCGCCGGGCACGGCGCGTCCGTCGACGGCGGGCTCCACCAGGTCCAGTTCGAGATCGCGGTGCCGGAGCAGCCCGCGGAGCTCACCGCGCAGTCGCGCGAACGCGGTGACCACGGATTCCTCGGCGAACTCCCGGTGGATGTCGACGCCCGTGCGCAGTCCGATCAGCGCGGCCGACGCCGTCTCGCGGGCGGCCGAACGGGCGCGGGCGTCGTCGAGATCGCCGGAGCGCAGGGTCGCCAGCATGGTCTCCAGGGTCGTGGCGTGGACCTCGGTGAGTTCGGCGATGGTGCGTGCCCGCTCGGCCGACGCGGCCCGGGACTCCGCCAGGTAGGCCGGGCTCGCGCCCTGGACCTGCAGCTGGATGCCGGTGGCGACGATCCCGAACATCGACCGGACGGGCTCGATCGCGAGCGTGCGCGACAGTGCGCCCGCCGGGACGATCACCAGCAGCGTGTCGGTGCGGTCGAGGATCGCGTACACGTCGCGCGTGCGGCCGGCGACCGTGGCGGGCCCACTGAAGATCTCGCCGTGATCGAGATCGGCTCGGAGAGAGTCCAATTCGGAGATCGTCACCCGGTCGACGATCTCCGGGTCGCCCGCGACCTTGCGGGGACGTCCGGTGCACTCGCGCGTGAAGATCACCAGCGCCGTGTGCGGGACGGCGTCGGCGAGCAGCGCCGAGAAGCGGCGGCCGATGTCGGACAGTCGCCCGACGAGGACGTCGCGCAGTCCGTCCAGTAGTACCTCGGGTCCCGCCTCGCTCACGAGGTTCACGATATCGGTACAGCGAAACGGCGGGTGGGCCACCATCGGCCCACCCGCCGTTACCGCCGGCAGGGTCGGTCAGGACCCGAAGGGCAGCTGCAGCGACCCGAGCGACGGCAGCTCCACCGAGCCGATCGCGCTGCCGGATCCGCCGCCCTCGACGGTCACCGTCGCGTCCGCCGACAGCGACGGTCGGAACGTGCCGTTGCCGATGTACCGTGCGGCGACCTTGTGCTCGCCGCCGCGGTCGAACGCGTACGTGAAGGTCGCGGTGCCGTCGACGACGGGTGCCTCGCCGACCACGATGTTGTCGACCAGGAAGGCGACGTTGCCGCCGTTCGGCGCCGGAGCGACCGTCGCCGAAAGGCTCACCTGTTCGCCGGCCTTCGCGGTCTCCGGTGCGGTGACCTCGGTCGCGGTCACGTTGCCGGTCTGTTCGCCGACCGCGATGGTGGCGAGCGGTCCGCCGCCACGGTTGAGCGGCGCCGAATCCTCCTTGGCGTCCTTGGGCACGCACCGCGTGGGGGCCCACTGGTTGCCGCCGAACACGGCCAGGGCGAGGAAGGTGTTGTAGTTGCCCTCGTTCCCCAGATTCGCGGCGCCGCCGGACGTGCGCAGCTTCGGCGTGATCTCGCCGCCTGCACCCGCGGTCAGCGTCACGTCGATCGCGGGCAGCTGGAACCAGGTCGAGCCGTCGGCGCTGGGTGTGCCGTCCAGGTAGGCCTTCGTCTTCTCGGCGACGATGCCGGCGACACTCTTCTTGTCGGCCTTCGGGCTGTTGCCGATGACCTCGTTGTCACCGGACAGGCGAAGAATGGTGCCGTCCGGATCGGGGTCGCCGTTCTCGTTGACCAGCAGCACGTTCGCGGGGGTCCCGGAGATGCCGATGCCGCTGCCCTGGACCACCTTGGCGTCGACGAACTGGGCGTTCTCCGGCAGCTGGTAGTCGAGCTTCATGCGGGACACGTTGGTGGTGGTGGCACCGGTGTCCTTGTCCGGGTATGCCGACGGCGCCGGCTGGACGCGGTAGGTGAACGTCTCACCCGGCTCGACCCGCCCGGGGGCGTCGACGGTGAACGCGTGCTGGGCGGCCTTGTCGACGGTGAGGAGCGCCGCCGCTCGGCACTGCGCGGCGAACGGTGTCGTGGTGGTCGCTGCCGAGGCAGGAGCCCCCGACAGTACGACGCCGGCCGCGATGGCGGTGGCGCACACGGGCGTCAGATAGCGCCTGACGGACCTGTCAGTCATGGTGCCTTCCTTGGTGTTCGAAGTTCGTGGGGGCGGTCCGGTCAGGATCCGAAGGGCAGTTCGAGCGATCCGAACGACGGCAGCTGCAGCGAGCCGTTGCCGCCGTCGCCACCGGCGCCGACGACGTTCACCGTCACCGGTGCCGACGTGGACTGGTTGGCGGCGATGTGGCCGCTGTAGCGCGCGGTCACCTGGAACGTCCCGGCCTTCGCGAAGGAGTGGCCGATCGCGGCGAAGCCGTTGACCACAGGTACGGGGTCGCCGACAGGGGTTTCTCCGACGTAGAACTGGACGGTGCCGCCGTAGGGCGCCGGGGCGACGGTCGCTGTGAGCGTCACGGGCACACCGGGGATCGTGGCTGCGGGTGCGGCCACCGTGGTGGTGGTGTCGCCGGGCTGTGCGGCCGAAATGCTCAGCGGTGCCGGTGCGGACGTCGAGGAGACGAACCCGGCCCCGGTGAACACCGCAGTGATGGTGTGATCACCCGCCTCGGGGAAGATGTGCGCGATCGAGGCAATGCCGTCGACGACCGGTGCCGGCTCGCCCAGCGGGGCCGCGCCGGAGAGGAACTGGACCGTACCGGCGGCCGGCAGCTGTGCCGTGACGGTGGCGCTGAGCGTGACGGGCTGTCCTGCCTTGCCGTTGTTGGGAGCGAGCAGCGTGATGCCGGTGGCGAGGTCCTTGTGCTGGACCTCGAGCGGCGTGACCGCGGAGGTGGACGGGGCGAAGCCGGTGTTCCCCGAGAACTCGGCCGTGATCGTCCGGGTGCCGGCGCGCAGGAAGGTTGCCTTGATGCTGGCGGTGCCGTCGGTCAGGATCGAGGTGGCGGTGCCGAGCAGTTCCCCGTTGTCGTAGAAGTTGACCTTGCCGTTGGTGCGGATCGGGAGGACGCCACCGGCCTCCAGGGACACCTTGGCCTTGAGGGTGGTCTGGACGCCGGTCTCGACGACCGCGTCGCCGGGGAGGACCTCGACGACGGTGGCGACGTCGTGGTCGACGACCGAGATGCTGCCCTCGGTCTGGCTCGCGGCGGCCGGTTCGGTGACTCCGCTGATGGTGCCGCCGCCGAGGTACTGCACCGTGACGGTGTGCGGGCCGGCGGTCGTGAACGTGTGCTTGAGCGTGGCCAGGCCGGTGCTGCCGGCCTTGATCTGCGCTCCGACGGGGGCGCCGTCGACGAGGAACTGGACCATGCCGCCGTTGACGCCCTTGTTCGCGTCGATGCCGAAAGTCTGGGACTTGAGGTCGATCTGGATGCCGGTCTTGATCTGGGTGGGCATCGTCAGTTCGACGCGGGTGGTGAACTCCGCCGGTGCGGGTTCGTCTGCGAGGAGGACCGGCGAGCTGTTCGGGCTGCCCGGGGCCGGCTCCGCGGTGGCGGTACCGGTGAAGAACAGCATGCTGCCGGCAGTGGCGGCCGCGGTGGTGAGTGCGATCCGACGCCATCGGTTCGTCATTGAGGGGACTCCTGGATTTCGGAATGTGATTCGTCGCCAATTCGGAGTGGAACGTGTTTCACCTAACACTCCTTCGGAACCGGGCATAAGCGAAATTGACGCTTGATCGATCAAGCGCAAAGTTGGACGACCGTCCGGACTGTTTCTGTTCGAAATCTGCTGTGCGCGTGCGTCACTCGAGGAGGGCGTCTCGAATCGGTAAATTCCCCGGGAATCGGTTCCGAATTCGTCGGAATGGCGGTAGTGCCGCGGGAACCGGTTTCAATTCCGGGGAGAACGACCGGATTGGTGTGTCGCGGCGCGGCGGCGCGGTGCGGCACGACGGCCCGCGCCCCTCCCCGCCGCGCGACCCTTCCGGGCCGGCTATCAGTCCAGTGCGTCGATACTGGACCGGTCGACGGAAGCGGGGTTCGTGGGAGTGTCGGCTCCGCCGCCCCGATCCTCGTCCGCGTCCAGAATTCCCGCCAAAGGTGCTGCAGGACGGAACTGTTCGAGTCGAAACCGCTTCCGTGGCCGATCCCTGGGTAGGTAGTGGTACACGAACGCGGCCAGCGCGGACATGCAGGCGAGGGTGATCAAAGTACTCATGACGGCCAGTCTGGCGAGCAAGTGGCCTTGAGATAAATGGCCAGATTCCGAATACTGGACCGCATGATGATGCATGCTGTCGGAGCACGGGCGGTGTCGCGCGACCTCGGCGGGTGGCGAGACGACACCGGCCGCCGCCCCGCGTACCGGGCGCTGGCGGACGGAATCCGCCTGCTCGTCCACGACGGGCGGCTTCCGCTCGGGGCGGCGCTGCCCGGTGAGCGGGAACTCGCGGCCGAACTGAACGTCAGCCGGACCACCGTCACTACCGCGTACTCGGTGCTGCGGGAGGAGGGCTACCTGTCCAGCCGGCAGGGGTCGCGCAGCACGGTCACCGTTCCCGCGGCGTCGCGCGGGCGCGGACACGCCCCTGTTCCGCGCAGGGCATCCGCAGCCGGCGACGTCGTCGACCTGAGCTACGCCGCGATGGTCGCTCCGGTGGCCGAGGTACAGGATGCGTACGGTGCTGCGCTGCAGTCCCTTCCGCCGTTCCTCGACACCCACGGCATGGAACCGCACGGCATCGCGATGTTGCGGGAGGCGATCGCCGAGCGGTACCGGGCACGCGGGCTCGCGACGTCGGCGGCGCAGATCATGGTGACGTCGGGTGCGCAGCACGCACTGCGCCTGCTGCTCGGGGTGCTCACCGCGCCCGGGGACCGGGTGCTCGTCGACCATCCCACCTACCCGAACGCCCTCGAGGCGATCCGGCGCGTCGGCGGGCGCCCGGTACCGGTGCCGGTGCGTCCCGAGGGCGGCGCGTCCCGCGCCTGGGACCTGGGCGGAATCCGCAGTGCCGCACGGCAGACGGCAGCCCGGATGGCCTACCTGATTCCCGACTTCCACAACCCGACCGGGCTGTGTCTCGACGACGCCGGACGTGCCGAACTGGCTCGGATCGCACGCGACACCCGGATGACGCTCGTCGTCGACGAGACGATGGTCGACGTGTGGCTCGACGCGCCGCCGCCGGCCCCCGTCGCGATCCACACCCGCGGCGGGGCGGATTCGGATGTCGTGACCATCGGGTCGGTGTCCAAGTCGCACTGGGGCGGCCTGCGGGTCGGCTGGATCCGGGCCGACACGGATCTGATCACCCGGCTGGTGGGCTCCCGGTCCGCGCTCGATCTGGGAACACCCGTGATGGACCAGCTCGCGGCCGTGCACCTGCTCGGGGTCGGCGACGCCCCGGTCGAGGAACGACGCGAACTGCTGCGCGCCCAGCGGGCCGTGATGCTCGACGAGTTGTCCGCGCGGTTGCCGGACTGGGTGCCCACCGTCGGGACCGGCGGCATGTCGCTGTGGCTGAAGATGCCGGCACCGGTGTCGACGGCGCTGGCGGCGACCGCCCCCAGCCACGGCGTCGTGCTCGCGGCCGGTCCCCGGTTCGGGGTCGAGGGCGCGTTCGAGCGGTACGTGCGGCTGCCGTACGCGCGGCCCGCGGACGAGCTGCGGCGAGCGGTGGCCGGTGTCGCCGCGGCCTACGAGGCCCTCGGAGTCACCGTGGAGCCGGCCGAACCCGCCCTCGTGGTCTGACACGGCGACGGGCCGGACACCGAGTGGTGTCCGGCCCGTCGTGGAAGATGCTCAGCGCCAGAGCGTGTCGACGTCCGTCGCGGTGTGCGCGGGCGGCTCGGGCGTCGCGGTGGGCGTGCGCGAGAAGCGCGGCGCCGGGGCGTGCTGCGGGACGCCTTCGAGCTCGATGATGCCGCCGCGGGCCGCGATGTGCGGGTCCTGCGGCGCCTCGGCGAAGGTCAGGACCGGCGTGGCGCACGCATCGGTGCCGTCGAAGATCTTGGTCCACTCGTCCCGGGTCTTGCTCAGGAACCGGTCGGTGAGGATCTGGCGCAGCTCGGGCCAGCGGGCCGCGTCGTGCTGGCCGGGCAGCTCGGCGGGGTCGAGCTCGAGGCCCTTCAGCAGTTCGGCGTAGAACTGGGGCTCGATCGGGCCCACCGCCATGTACTTGCCGTCGGCGGTCTCGTACGTGTCGTAGTAGGGGGCGCCGCCGTCGAGCATGTTGACGCCGCGCTCGTCCGACCACATGCCGCTGCGGCGGAAGTTCCAGATGATGTGCGACAGCGCGAGCGTGCCGTCGATCATCGCGGCGTCGACCACCTGACCCCGGCCCGACGACTGCCGCTCGACGAGCGCCGCGAGCAGACCGAACAGCAGGAACATCGACCCGCCGCCGAAGTCGCCGACCATGTTCAGCGGGGGCACCGGGCGCTCGCCCTTGCGGCCGATCGCGTGCAGCACGCCCGTCAGTGAGATGTAGTTGATGTCGTGGCCGGCGGACTGCGCGAGCGGACCCTCCTGGCCCCACCCGGTCATGCGGCCGTACACCAGGCGCGGACAGCGCTCGAGGGTGACGTCGGGCCCCAGGCCCATGCGCTCCATGACGCCCGGGCGGAAGCCCTCGATGAGGATGTCGGCGCGGCCGAGCAGGTCGAGGATCTTCTCGACGTCGTCGGGGTTCTTCAGGTCGGCCTCGACGATCCGGCGGTTGCGCGCGGTCTGGTCGCCGACCTTGCCCTCCGGCGGGATCTGCCCCGCCCGCTGGACCCGGACGACGTCCGCGCCCAGGTCGGCGAGCAGCGTCGCGGCGTGCGGGCCCGGCCCGATCCCGGCGAACTCGACGACACGGATGCCCGCGAGCGGACCCTTCCGTTCGGCACTTGCAGCAGTCACGTATTCCTCCTGGATGGTCGAGCTCCGTTCCTGTGACGGTAACCCCTCCCGGAGTGTCCGTGTGGTCGGGGTCACGGCTGTACATCCACTTGTCTGCGGTGGTGATCGAGGGGCACAGTGGACTGCATGGCGTTCCCCGGAGAACTCGTCGCGTTCCTGGCCAGTACCGATCTGGACGTGTCGTCGATGTTCTACGTCGACACCCTCGGCCTGGCGGTCACCGAGCGGACCCCGTTCGCGCTCGTCGTCGACGGCGGGGGTGGTACCGAACTGCGGATCACGCTGGTCCAGTCGAAGGTCGACACCGGCTACACGGTGCTGGGCTGGCGCACGAAGGACCTGTCGGCCACGGTCGACGACCTGCGCGGCAAGGGCGTCGAGTTCCTGCGCTACCAGGGCATGGACCAGGACGAGTACGCCGCGTGGACGGCGCCCGACGGCACCCGCGTCGCGTGGTTCCACGACCCGCACGGCAACGTGCTGTCGCTGCACCAGCCGCCGAACTGAGCCATGGGATTCGTCGAAACGGGCGGGGCGAGCCTGCACTACGAGGTGTCCGGCGAGGGCGAACCGCTGGTCCTGCTGCACGGAAACAGCGAGAACCTCGGCTACTTCGCCGCGCAGGCACCGGGATTCGCGCAGCGCTACCGGGTGATCGCGCTCGACACCCGCGCGCACGGCGAGTCGACGCGTGGCGACGGCCCGCTCGACTTCGACCGCTTCGCCGACGACGTGTGCGTCGTGCTCGACGCGCTCGGTGTCGGCAGCGCGCACGTCCTCGGGTACAGCGACGGCGGCAACACCGCGCTGACGCTGGCGTTGCGCCGACCGGATCGGGTGCGCTCGCTGATCGTCAACGGCGCCAACCTCGATCCGCACGGGCTGGGTTGGAAGTTCCGGGTACCCGCGACCCTCGCCTGGCTGGTCGCGGGTCCGGTCGCCTGGCTGTCCCCGACGCTCGCGCGCAAGCGGGAACTGCTGGGGCTCATGGTCCTGCACCCACACATCCCGGCCGACGGTCTGGCCGCGATCACGGTCCCGACACTCGTGGTCGTGGGGGAGCGCGACCCGATCCCGCGTCGGCACACCGAACTCATCGCCCACTCGATCCCGGGCGCGGAACTCGCGATCGTTCCCGACGCGGGGCACGCGTGCGCCGAGGAGCGGCCCGCCGCCTTCAACGCTGTCGTGCTCGACTTCCTGGCCCGCGCCGAGGCGCCCCGCTAGAACAGTTGCCCGGCGGCGAAACCCGCGAGCAGCACCGCGAACGCCCCGATCTCGCCGACGACGAGTGCGATCATCGACACACGCAGTGCGGCGTCCGGACGCTCGAACTGGTTGGTGGTGTCGCGCCGGGCGCCGTGCACGATGTAGCTGCCGATGGCCGCCACGAAGAAGAACACCAGGATGCCCGCACACGTCGCGTTCACGGCCGTCGGCCAGTCGCTCAGCTCGACGAACACCGAAACGAGAAGCGTCGCAAACGAGTACATGAGCGCCGAGCGGTGCGCGATGTCCACGTAGGGGTGCGCCAGGTGATCCGGGGACGTGCGCATGCCGTGGTACTTCCACGCCCCCAGCACCAGGGCGAGCAGGAAGATCAGTCCGGCGGCGAACAGGGTCAGGCGAGTGTCGAGCCCCAGGGTCATCGCGACAGTATGCCCATCGGCGACCGCATATAGTCCGACCATGCGCCCCGAGACTTCCGCAGACGTCCCTGCCCGGATCGGCACCCCCCTGAGCCCGAGCGCCACCCGCGTGATGCTGCTGGGCTCCGGCGAACTGGGCAAGGAGGTGATCATCGCGCTGCAGCGCCTCGGCGTCGAGGTGGTCGCGGTCGATCGCTACGCCGACGCCCCCGGGCACCAGGTGGCGCACCGCGCGCACACCATCGACATGGGCGACCGCGAGCAGTTGCTGCGCCTGATCGAGGACGAGCGGCCACACTTCGTCGTCCCCGAGATCGAGGCGATCGCCACCGAGGCGCTGGCCGAGGTCGAGGAGCGCGGGCTCGCCGTCGTCATCCCCACCGCGCGCGCGACGCAGCTGACGATGAACCGCGAGGGCATCCGCCGTCTCGCGGCGGAGGAGTTGGGCCTGCCGACGTCGCCGTACGCGTTCGCCGATTCCCTCGACGAGGTGCGCGCCGCCGCCGAGCGGATCGGGTTCCCGTGCGTGATCAAGCCGGTGATGTCGTCGTCCGGCAAGGGGCAGTCCGTGGCCCGCAGCGCCGACGACCTCGACAAGTCTTGGGACTACGCACTTTCCGGTGGCCGGGTGAACAAGGGTCGCGTGATCGTCGAGGGCTTCGTCGACTTCGACTACGAGATCACCCAGCTCACCGTCCGCGCCGTCGACGGCACCCATTTCTGCGAGCCGATCGGGCACCTGCAGGACTCCGGCGACTACATCGAGTCGTGGCAGCCGCAGGCCATGAGCCCGGCCGCGCTGGCCGCGGCGCGCGAGGTCGCCGAGAAGGTCACCACCGCGCTCGGCGGCCGTGGCATCTTCGGCGTCGAACTGTTCGTCAAGGGCGACGACGTCTACTTCTCCGAGGTCAGCCCGCGCCCGCACGACACCGGCCTGGTGACGCTGCGCTCGCAGCGGTTCTCGGAGTTCGAACTCCACGCCCGCGCGATCCTCGGCCTGCCCGTCGACACCACGCTCGCCGCACCCGGCGCGTCCGCCGTGATCTACGGCGGCGTCGAGTCTGTCGGGGTCGCGTTCGAGGGTGTCGCCGACGCCCTGTCGGTGCCGGAGACCGATCTGCGCCTGTTCGGCAAGCCCGAGGCGTTCACCCGTCGTCGCATGGGTGTCGCGGTGTCCACCGGGCCGGACGTCGAGACGGCCCGCGCACGGGCCCGCGAGGCGGCCTCGCGGGTGCGCGTCGTCGTCCCGGAGTGACGTGAGCGCCGGCGTCGAGGTTCTGCTCGGCCTGGTGATGCTGGTCGGGTTGGTCGGCATCGTGGTGCCGATCCTGCCCGGCACGCTGCTGATCCTCGGCGCCCTGCTGGTGTGGGCGATCCTCGACGCCACGGCCGCCGGATGGGCCGCCTTCGCGGTGGCCGCGCTGCTGCTCGTCGCGTCGGGCGTCGTCAAGTACGCGTGGCCGGGCCGGCGGATGCGCGACGCCGGTGTCCCGAACCGATCGGTGGTTTTCGGCGGCCTGGTGGGGATCGTCGGGTTCTTCATCGTCCCGGTCGTCGGACTGCTGCTCGGGTTCCTGCTCGGCACCTACGTCGCCGAGGCCGCCCGGCACCGCACCCACCGCGACGCGTGGGCCTCGACCGTGCACGCCACCAAGGCCGTCGGGCTGTCCATCCTCGTCGAACTGTTCGGGGCCCTGCTCGCCGTCGGGCTGTGGCTGGCCGCGGTGCTGGCGCTCTGACGAGTCAGGCCGGGCAGCGGTACCACTCGCGCGCGTTGCCGCCGAGGACCGCCTCGAGGTCGTCGCCGACGGCGTCGGCGATGATCTCGACGTCGGCGGCCTCGAACGCGCGGCGGGCCCGGGTGCCGGGCAGATCGGTGCCGAACATGAGCGCCTTCGGGTTGACGGCGTGGATCTGCCGGAGGGCGCTGCCGACGTCGGCGATGGACGTGCGCCCGAAGCCGGTGGCCTTCACCTTGGCGCCGCGGTCGACGAGGTTCAGCAGGTAGCGCAGCCCGCGCGTCGACATCCCGAGATGGTCGATGCTGACGGCCGGCAGTTTCGCGAACACCGGTTCGAGCGACAGCAGCAGCGTCGCGTCCACGTAGAACTCGGCGTGCCAGCCCACGAGTTCGTGGGCGCGGAGCGCCTGCGTCGTCAGGATCCGCACGTCCGTGGCGCTGCGGCGCAGATTGAACCGCACCCCGCGCACCCCGGCCCGGTCGAGTTCGAGGATGTCCTCGTCGGTGGCGTCGGGATCGAGGTGGGTGACGCCGACCCAGCCCTCGCCGAGTTCGCGCAGCGCGGCCAGCAGTTGCGGTCGGCCGAGGGTGCCCTGGTACGACGCGGTCACCACGGCCCCGCCGTCCACCCCGAACCCCGCCATGCGGTCACGGTAATCGGCGATCGTGAACGGATCGGGCAGGTAGCCGTTGTTCTCCACCAGGGGGAACCGCGGGTCGATGATGTGCACGTGCGCGTCAAACACGTGTCTCATCATGCCCCGCGAAAAGCCGACGGGTCCCGTCATACGCTGTCAGCGTACGACGGGACCCGTCGGCTGTGAGCCCGAAGAATCAGGCCTTGTGCGGCTCGCTGGCGCGCAGCATGTCCTCGCGCTCGACGACCTTGATGCGCTCGCGGCCCTCGGGCTCGCCGAGCGAACGCTCGTGCGCGTCGAGGCGGTACCAGCCCTGCCACGTGGTGTAGGGGATGCCCTTGTTCTCGAGGAACTCGATGACCGCGTCCTCGCCCGGCTCGGCCGCGCCCGCGAAGTCGGGGGCGTCCTCGAGCAGGCAGGCGATGGTCTCGTTGGCGTCGCCCTTGGTGTGGCCGATCAGGCCGACCGGGCCGCGCTTGATCCAGCCGGTGACGTACGTGCCGTCGATGTGCTTGCCGTCCTCGCCGATGACGCGCCCCGCCTCGTTGGGGACGGTGCCGGCCTGGTCGTCGAACGGGATCGACGGGATGTTCTGCGACAGGTAGCCGACGGCGCGGTAGACGGCCTGGACGTCCCAGTCGTTGAACTTGCCGGTGCCGCGGACGTTGCCGGTGCCGTCCAGTTCGGTGCGCTCGGTGCGCAGGCCGACGACCTTGCCGTCCTCGCCGAGCACCTCGTGCGGGGACTCGAAGAAGTGCAGGAACAGCTTGTGGGGGCGGTCGCCCTGGTCGCGGATCGCCCAGTCCTGCAGCGTGTTGGCGACCATGTCGACCTGCTTGGAGCTGCGGCGCGCGACCTCGGAGCCCTCGTCGTAGTCGATGTCCTCGGGGTCGACGATGACCTCGATGGTCGGGGAGTGGTCCAGCTCGCGCAGCTCGAGCGGCGTGAACTTGGCCTGGGCGGGACCGCGGCGGCCGAACACGTGGACCTCGACTGCCTTGTTGTTCTTCAGGCCCTCGTACACGTTCGCGGGGATCTCGGTGGGCAGCAGTTCGTCGCCGGTCTTGGCGAGCACGCGGGCGATGTCGAGCGCGACGTTGCCGACGCCCAGCACGGCCACCTTCTCCGCCTCGAGCGGCCACGTGCGCGGCACGTCCGGGTGGCCGTCGTACCAGGAGACGAAGTCCGCGGCACCGTAGGAGCCGTCCAGGTCGATGCCCGGGATGCTCAGCGCGCGGTCCGCGTTGGCGCCGGTCGAGAAGATGACCGCGTCGTAGAAGCGGCGCAGGTCCTCGAGGGTGATGTCGGTGCCGTAGTCGATGTTGCCGAGCAGGCGGACGGCGTCCTTGTCGAGGACCTTGTGCAGCGCGGTGATGATGCCCTTGATTCGCGGGTGGTCCGGTGCGACGCCGTATCGGATGAGGCCGAACGGGGCCGGCATCCGCTCGAACAGGTCGATGCTCACCTCGGTGTCGGACTTCATGAGCGCATCGGCGGCGTAGATGCCGGCCGGGCCGGCGCCGACGATGGCCACGCGCAGTGGACGAGTCTGGTCAGTCATCTGAGGCGAACTACCTTTTCGATTGGACGGACGGGCATGTGTTCGGGTGACAGCGTACGTGCGGCTCCGGGTCGAAGTGAGCCCTACCTAACACCGAGTCGTCGCCCGGCTGTCGCGGGTGGCGGATTCCCTGGCGGGAACCGTCCCCCGCCTTCATGCTAGAACCCGCGACGCGGCGGCACCCCATGGTCGAGGTGTGAGCTGCCTCCGGGTACCACGCTCCCGTTTGGGGGGTCACAAACGATGTTTGTGCCTTCGACTGTTCGGGACCCGCGCGAGGGTGACCCGGGCGTACAGGAGAAAATCGCAGGTATGACCGACCAGCACGAACCCGCCGAGGACCCCTCCCGCGCGACGATGAAGCCGTTTCTCCTCGCCGTGTCAATAGTCGCGATCGTGATGATCGGAATTATCGTCTCGGCGCTGATCTCGCCGGCCGACGAGAACCGGACCGAGGCCGACCGGCTGAACGCGTCGGCCACCGACTTCGTCCGCGCGGCCAACAACGACGACCCCGAGGGCGTCGACCGGATGGTGTGCGACGCCTTCGTCGACGAGCGCTCGCCGCTCGCCGGCCGTGAGGGCGAGGTGACGGTCGAGGAGGTGTCGAACGCTCGGGTCAACGGTAGCGACGCCACTGCGGATGTGCGCATCAACGCCAACGACGGCAAGGGTGCGACGTCGTCGTCGTGGCAGTTCGTCCAGGGCGACGGTCGCTGGCTCGTCTGCAACTGACGCCAACCGACGCCACTGACGCGCCCGGCTCGAGCGGTTCTCGCGTTTCGGGCCATCCACGTGCTACGTCCCTCCGGCCTCTGTGGAAAGCTGGGGCGGTGAGCTACGCAGGAGACATTACGCCGCAGCAAGCCTGGGAGCTGCTGCGCGAACATCCGGACGCCGTGCTCGTGGATGTGCGGACCGACGCGGAGTGGCGATACGTCGGCGTGCCCGACACGTCGTCGATCGACCGCCGGACCGTGCTCATCGAATGGGTGAGCTACCCCACGGGTGCGCGCAACGAGTCCTTCGTCGACCAGCTCGTCGAGGCCGGGATCGTCGGCGGCGCCGACGCGGAGTCCTCGCGCCCGGTCATCTTCCTGTGTCGTTCCGGCCAGCGCTCGATCGGTGCCGCCGAGGCCGCCACCGCGGCCGGAATCGGCCCCGCCTACAACGTGCTCGACGGGTTCGAGGGCGGACTCGGAGCGGACGGGCGCCGCGGCACCAGCGGCTGGCGCGCCCTCGGCCTGCCCTGGACGCAGTCGTGAGCGCCATCCCGCAGGGCGGGTCCTTCCGCAAGACGCTGCCCGACTCGGTGCGCCCGGCCACCCTCGGTGTCCGCGGCGGCACGCTGCGCTCCGGCTTCGAAGAGACGTCCGAGGCGATCTATCTCAACTCGGGCTTCGTGTACGAGTCCGCCGAGGCCGCCGAGCAGGCGTTCACCGGTGAGGTCGACCACTTCGTCTACTCCCGGTACGGCAACCCCACGGTGAAGATGTTCGAGGAGCGGCTGCGGCTGCTCGACGGCGCCGAGGGCTGCTACGCGACCGCGTCCGGCATGTCCGCGGTGTTCACCGCGCTCGGCGCGCTGCTCGGCAAGGGCGACCGCCTGGTCGCCGCCCGCAGCCTGTTCGGTTCGTGCTTCGTGGTGTGCAACGAGATCCTGCCGCGCTGGGGCGTCGAGACCGTCTTCGTCGACGGCGAGGACCTCGAACAGTGGGAGCAGGCGCTGTCGGTGCCGACCACCGCGGTGTTCTTCGAGACGCCGTCGAACCCGATGCAGACCCTCGTCGACGTCCGCAGGGTGTCGGAGATGGCGCACGCGGCCGGCGCGAAGGTGGTCCTCGACAACGTCTTCGCCACCCCGTTGCTGCAGCGCAGCCTCGACCTGGGCGCCGACGTGATCGTGTACTCGGGCACCAAGCACATCGACGGTCAGGGCCGCGTCCTCGGCGGCGCGATCCTGGGCCCGAAGGACTACATCGACGGCCCGGTGCAGCAGCTGATCCGGCACACCGGTCCGGCGCTGAGCCCGTTCAACGCGCACACGCTGCTCAAGGGTCTCGAGACGATGCCACTGCGGGTGGGCCACTCGGTGGACAGCGCGCTGCGCATCGCGCGGTTCCTCGAGGCCGAGGCGTCGGTCCGCTGGGTCAAGTACCCGTTCCTGGAGTCGCACCCGCAGTACGAGCTGGCCAAGTCGCAGATGAGCGGCGGCGGCACGGTCGTGACGTTCGAGCTGGACTCGGCCGAGGGTGAGGGCAAGAAGCGCGCCTTCGAACTGCTGAACAAGCTGCGCGTCATCGACATCTCGAACAACCTCGGCGACTCCAAGTCGCTCATCACCCACCCGGCCACCACCACGCACCGCGCGATGGGCCCGGAGGGGCGTGCCGCGATCGGTCTGTCCGACGGCGTCGTGCGCCTGTCGGTGGGCCTGGAGGATCCGGAGGACCTGCTCGAGGATCTGGCGCAGGCGCTGCGCTGACACGCACGGGAGGGGTTGGACCATCGAGGTAGCACTGCTGGGCACCGGCAGTGCCGACGGATGGCCCAACCCCTTCTGCGTGTGCGCGTCGTGCCGCACCGCCGCCGCGCGCGGGGAGATCCGCGGGCAGACGGCCGCGCTGGTGGACGACGTGCTGCTGCTGGACTGCGGCCCGGAGATCCCACGGGCGGCGGTCCGCGCCGGGCGGCCCCTCGACGCCGTCCGGCACATCCTGTTCACCCACGCCCACCCCGACCACGTGGGTCCGGCGGCGCTGCTGTTCCGATCGTGGGTGCGGCGCGATCAGCCGCTCGACGTCGTCGGCCCGGCCGAGGCGCTCGACCTGTGCCGCGACTGGGTGGGGCCGGACGATCCGGTTCGGTTCGTCCCGGTCGTCCCCGGTGATCGAATTGCCCTCGGCGGCTACGAGATCCGGGTGCTCGAGGCCGCGCATCGGGTCTTCCGTGACGGCGACAGCGTCCTCTACGACATCGCCGCGTCCGACGGGGACCGCCTACTGTGGGCGACCGACACCGGTCCGCTGCCGGCGTCCACCCTCGACGCCGTCCAGGACGCCCGCTACGACGCGGTGTTCCTCGAGCAGACCTTCGGTACCCGCACCGATCTCGGTGCCGGACACCACGATCTGACGAGCTTCCCGCGGACGCTCGCCGCGCTGCGCGCCGTCGGCGCCGTCACCGATTCCACCGACGTCGTCGCGGTACACCTGAGCCACCACAACCCGCCGACGCCGGAACTGTCGGAACGCCTGGCGCCGTGGGGCGCACGGATCGTCGACGACGGCGCGGTGGTCCGGATCGGGCAGTCGGCGCCGCGCGCGCGGACGTCGTCGCGCACGCTCGTCCTCGGCGGCGCCCGCGCCGGCAAGTCGACGTACGCCGAGGCGGTGCTCGCCGCCGAACCGCGCGTCACCTATCTCGCGACGGGCGGGGTGCAGGAGGGGGACCGGGAGTGGGCCGAGCGTGTCGCGCTGCACCGCGCCCGGCGCCCGTCGGGGTGGACGACCGTGGAGACCACCGACGTCGCGGCGGCACTGGCCGCCGCGCGGGCACCGGTGCTGCTCGACTGCCTCGGCACCTGGCTGACCGGGCGCCTCGACCACCACGGCGTGTGGACCGGCGGCGACTGGGGCGCGGTGGACGCCGACGTCGCGGATCTGCTGGCGGCGTGGCGGGCGG
Organism: Prescottella agglutinans; assembly: GCF_004011865.1. GTDB lineage: Bacteria > Actinomycetota > Actinomycetes > Mycobacteriales > Mycobacteriaceae > Prescottella > Prescottella agglutinans. The sequence goes on from NZ_RKLP01000003.1 coordinate 90,770, forward strand.
CGCGCGTGCGGATCGTGGCGGTGAGCAACGAGGTGGGCAGCGGGGTGGTGCCGCCGACGGCCGCGGGCCGACGCTTCCGTGACCTGCTCGGCCGGGTGAATTCCGCCGTGGCGGCCGAGTCCGAGTCCGTCGTGCTGGTGGTCGCGGGAGTGCCGACGCGGCTGCGGGCGGGCCTGGACGCCTGATATGGGAACGTGTCCCCAGAGGGTCGCACCGTCCTCACGACGGGGGGCGCACGACCTGACCGACGTGCAGGACTCCGCGTGGGTCGAGGTCGTTCGCCAGCGCGCCGAGCCAGTGCCAGGTGTCCTCGTCGTAGGACCGGGCGATCCGTTCCGGGTCGGCGCTCGCGGCGAAATTGGGCAGCGTGCCTCCGGTGACCCACGTGGCCACGGACTGTTCGACGACGCGCGCGTGCTCGACGACCGCCTCGGCGAGGGGCGGAGCGAGGACACCCACGACCATCAGCGCGAACGAGGCGTCTCGGTGGCAGAAGGCGCTGCGATGGCGGGGTTCGCGGGCCAGCGCACCACCGAGCAGTCGGAGTTCGATCACCGTCTGCGGCGATCCGGAACCCGGTCCGGCGACCGCGAGCAGGGCGTCGACGGCGTCGTGTGACAACGGATGGGTGAGGGCACTGAGCTCGTGGGTCGGCATCGGGTCGACCGGATCGGCGTGGATCGCGGACAGCGCCGCGTACGGCATCGGGCCCACGGCGTCGATCAGCGGCGTCGCCACCGCGCGCAGGCGCGCGAGTTCGGCCTCGGCCTCGGGCTCGTCTGCGACACTGGCGAATCGGACGGCGACCGTGAGCCGGCCCGCGAGCGGGGGCGGGATCTGCGGCAGCGGAGGGAGCTGCAGGAACGCGATCGACGTCGAGCTGTGCTCGGGCAGGTCGCGGCACCAGTCGAGCCAGGCATGCGCGACCACCGCAGCATCGGCACCGTCGAAGTAGAGAGCGCCACCGTAGATCCGGGAGAGCGGCAGCAGGTCGATCTCCACCGCCGTGACGATCCCCAGTGTCGCCTTGCCGCCGCGCAGGCCCCAGAACAGCTCGGCATGCTCGTCCGGTGTGACGTGCAACTGCTCACCGCCACCGGTGACGACGTCGAACGCCCGTACGTGGTCGGAGGACAGCCCGTAGGTTCGCACCAGCGGGCCGATGCCCGCGCCGGTGAGGAAGCCTGCCACGCCGACCGTGGCGGAGGAGCCCGTCAGCGGCGCCAAGCCGTGGGGCGCCGCCGCGTCGAGGACGTCCTGCCAGATCGCGCCGGCCCCGATGTGCGCGGTGCGGGTGTCGGGGTCGACGACGCACTCGTTCAGTCGCCCGGTGTGCACCAACAGGACGTCCCCGCTCACGGCAACCGCGCCGTGCCCGGTGCGCTGCACGGCAACCCGGAGTCCGTGCTGCCCGGCGAAGCGGACCGCGGCCGCGACATCGTCCGCATTCGCGGCCGCGACGACCGCACGGGGGGTGACCGGGACGGCCAGGTTCCACGGCGTCGTCAGTTCGTATCCCGGTTCGCCGGGAAGGGCGATCGATCCGGTCAGACATGCACGGAGTGACGCGATCGTCTCGTCGCTCACCGGGGTCTGGAGGTCCATGGAAGCTTCCTTTCGTCGTCCACTCTCGGGGCGTGAAAGAAAGAATGTCCGGACCCACTTGGGTGGTTCTTGTGCGCCGCGAGACCGTGGCTCCAAGTTTTCGCCAAGCGCGAGGGACCCGTCGATGACGTCGGGGCTCCGGCTCGGGCTCACGCGAGCAGCGACCGTGCCTGTGCCGCCAACCCGTGCATCCCGCGGCGTGCCGATTCCTCGGCGACGGCGGACAGTTCGCCGGCACGCCCGGACGAGTCGGGTTCGAGTTGCGCGCGAAGCAGTCTGCACCGCAGCAGCGTGGGCGCACCCGACGTGCGGTGTGCGATCTGCTCCGCCTCCTCCATTCGGGCCGACGCCTGATCGGTCTGCCCCAGCACGGCGTGCAGGCGTGCGGACGCCTCGGCGACCGTACCGACGACCCCCACTTGCCCCACGGTCGCGATCCGGTCCGTGAAGGGCGCGAGACGTTCGAGGAACAGGTCGGCGTACTCGACCAGGGACAGATCGGCGACGATATGGGCGAGCAGCGTCTGGTGTCCCAGCGTGGTCCACACGTCCGGCCCCGGGTCCGACGTCCAGCGCGCGATGCCTTCGACCGCGGCCCGCCGATCGCCCCGTGCCGCCGCGATCGCGATACTCCATGCCCTCGGCTCGACGAAGCCGGGTGTCGTACCGGCCAGCTCACCCTGCTCCCATTTCAGGGTGTTCTGAGCGAGGTCGGCGCTCCCTGCGGTGTACAGCTCGGTTTGCAGATGGATCTGCCGCGCCGTGTCGTACTGTCGCGCAGCTTGTTCGAGGTCTCCACGCCACTCCGCGAGCGTGCCTTCCATCCACCTGAGCTGGACTCGAACCACGGGCAGGCGCAACAGGTCGCAGCCGATGATTCCCTGCCGCACGTGTGCGGCGGCGGCATCGACGTTCGCGAGATTCATCTGCGTCATGCTCGCGACCGTGTGCACGATGACGTCGTCGACCCGCGACTGCTGGTGCGGCAGTTCCAGCAGCTCGGTCAGCAGTTCGACCGATTCCCGACCATGCCGCGCCACTCCGGAGAACAGGAGGATCCGGCCCAGTAGCGCATCGGCGATCACATCCGGATCACCCTGGGCCCGAGCCAGTTCGAGCGCGCGCCGGCTCATACCTTCGGGCACTGTGGAATCCGGGTGGTAGCAGTTGCCCACCGCGAGCGCGGACAGGATCCGGGAGTGCGCGACGGGATCCGCCTCGACGAACGGGCCCAGTGCGTCGAGGCGTTCGAGGAGCGGCCCCGGATCCCGGCCGTACGACACCCACGGCCACCCTCCCGCGGCGCGCAGGAGTGCGGCCGCCAGTCGCCCCGCGCCCGAGGTGCGCCCTTCGCGCACCGCCTCGAGCAGACCGGCACCGACGACGTCGAGGACGGTCTGCCCGCGACCGGCGCGGGCCAGTGCCTCCACCCGGGCCACCAGCAGATCGTCACGATCGTCGGGCGACCGTTCCGGCGCGGGCAGCTGGTCGAATATCTGGACGGCGGTCTCCCACCAGTGCGCGGCGGTCTCCGAACTCCATCGTTCCGTCGCCTCCCGGGCCGCGACGGTGCACGCGTCGAGCACCGCGCGCGCATCCACCAGTGGCAGTGCGGCGCAGAGATGTTGGGCACGCCGACTGGCGCGATCCGCATCGGAGGAGTCCGCCAGGATCTCGGCGACCCGTGCGTGGATGCGCTGACGTCGCAACGCGGGCATTGCCTCGAGGACCTCGTTCCGCAGCAGTCCGTGCGCGAAGACGTATCCCCGTGCTCCGGGCGCAGTCACGATGATGCGTTCGTCCGCCGCCTCGTCGAGGTGGTCGGCGAGCGCGTCCAGGTCGAGGCGGGACGCCGCGGCCAGGAGATCGACCTCGATGGCGTCGCCGAGCACGGCCGCCACTCGAAGCACCTGCAACACCGCCGGTTCCACGGCCGCGAGTCGTCTGCCCAGCACCGACCGCACGACCATCGGTATCTCGTCGCCGAGTCGCTCGTCGCGCGGCAGTCGCGCGTACTCCGAGACGAACAGCGGGTTGCCCCCGGTCCGGTCGGTCAGGACCTGGACCTGGGCCGGACCGATCCGCTCACCGGCGACGTGGCTGGCCAGCTCCTCGACCTCGGCCGGTCCCAACGGCGGCACCGCGACGTGCCGGTTGCCTTCCCCGCGCAGCACCGCATCGACGAGAGCGCCGACCGTTCCGATTCCGGTGTCACGCAACGTCAACACGAAACACACCGGACGGTGGAGGAGCGCACCCACCAGATACGACAGGCACCGCAGCGAAGTCGGGTCGGCCCACTGTATGTCGTCGACGACGACGGTCAGCGCGGGCTTGCCCGCGACCGCGGCCTCGATCACCTCCAGCACCCGTTCGTACACGGCGAACCGCGCCTCGTCCGGGTCGACGCCGGTCGGCGGAATCAGCACCGCGTCCGCGTCGCCGCCGAGCTCACGCACCAGTCGGCGGATCGGCCACCAGGCCGGTGCGCCGTCGTCCTCCGGGCACCGCGCCCACACCGCCGTCCCCCCGACGGCCACCGTCCGCGCGGCGCACTCCTCGGCCAACCGGGTCTTCCCGATCCCGGCCGGGCCGGTGAGTGCCAGCCACCGCGTGGACCCGGCGAGTACGTCGTCGAGCATCCGCTCGATCACGAGGGTTTCGCCTCGACGCCCGACGAACACGCGGACTGTTCCCTCCTCGCCGACCGCGTCGCCCGCCCCGGGTGCGTCGGCGCTCGAGGACTGAGACACGGGCAGCGGAACCTGTTCCGCCCCGGTCCATCCCGGTGTGCGCGGCCAGGCCGCGAGACCCGGATCGTGGCGCAGGATCGCGCTCTGGAGTGCGCGCAACTCGGTCCCGGGCGCGAGGCCCAGCTCGGCGTCGAGCCGATCGACGTGCGACCGGAACCACCCCAACGCCTCCGACGACCGGCCGGCCCGGTGCAGGGCGAGCATCCGGAGCCAGCAGGTTCGGTCCCGGTACGGGAATTCGCTGCACAACTGGGCCGCCTCCACGAGGGCGGGCGGGATCCGCCCCAGCGCGAGCAGCGCAGTGATCCGGGTCTCCCTGCATTCTGTCCGTACCTCGTCGAAGCCCGCGGCCTCCACCTGAACCCACGGCTCGTCGGCCAGGTCCTCGAGCAACGGCCCCCGGACTGCTGCGAGCGCCCGGTCGGCGGTCTTCAGAGCCGGTTCCCACGCCCCGTCCTCCGCGAGACGCCGAGCGTCCTCGGCGTCGTCGAGGAAACTCACCAGATCGACCTCGTCCGTCGAGACGTCGAGGACATAACCCGGCGGTTGCCGCACGATCGGCGAGGTGGCTCCGGTCTCGACGCGGAGCACCCGGCGCAGGTTCGAGATGTACGCCTGGATGCTCGCCATGGCGCTCGCGGGCGCATCGTCCCCCCAGAGGGCGTCGACGAGGCGGGCGGTGGACACCACCCGCCCGCGACCGAGCAGCAGGACGGCCAGGACCGCGCGTTGCTTGCGCGGCCCCAGATCGAGGATCTCGTCACCGGAGTCGGTGTGGGCCACCTCCAGCGGTCCGAGCAGCCGATAGATCATCTGTGGACTCCTCGTACACGACGACTCCGGACTGCACGAGTGTAGGGACCGAGAGGTGTCGACGTACGGCGAAACGATCATCGCACCACCGAAACGACCTCACCGGCACCGTCGGCGCTCCGACGCGCGGAACGTCGCGCGGGCAGAGTGGCCGCGCAGACCAGCGCTCCCAGCGCCGCGACGAGTGCGGCGACCATCAGCGCGGCGTGGAGGCCCGAGACGAAGTCCTCCGGCGATCCGCCCGGCAGCATCGACTGCGCGGGAAGGAGGGCTCCGAGACCGGCCACGCCCACCGCGATCCCGGTCTGGCGGAATGCGTCGTTGATCCCGGCGGCCAACCCGAAGTGGTCGGCGGTGCTCTCCCCGAGCACCAGCCCGCTCATCACCGGATTGAACACTCCCGCGCCCACCAGGGCGACGGCGAACCCGGGCAGGATCGCGTACTTCGAGCTGGACACGTCGACGACGGTCATCATCACCAAACCCGAAGCCACCAAGATCAGCGAAGCGGTCAGCGTGACCGACACCGGGATCCGGCCGTCGAGTTTCGCGGTGGCGCCCGCGACGACGAACATGGCGACCGTCGCGGGCAGGTACACCAACCCCGCCTCGACCGGCGACAAGTGCAGGATGTTCTGCAGGTAGATAGTGGTGTAGACGAACACTGCGAACAACGATGCCGAGATCGCGAAGGCCGCGACCTGTGCGCCCGCGAACGCCCGGTTCGTCAGCAGCTTCGGCGGCAGCATCGGTTCACGCGCCCGCAGCTCGTATCCGACGAATCCGATGAGCGCGACGGCACCGACGACGAGGGCGACAACCGTCGCCGGCGAGGTCCATCCGACCTCGTTGCCGCGCAACAGCCCGAAGACGAGTGCGCCCAAGCCGATACAGACGAGGATCTGTCCGATCACGTCGGCACCGCGAGGGTTCGGGTCCCGCGATTCCGGCACCCATCTGACGGTGACGGCGAGAGTGAGCAGTCCGATCGGGACGTTGATCAGGAAGATGGCCCGCCAGTTCACCAGCTCGGTCAGCAGGCCGCCGACCAGCGGACCGATCGCGAACGCCCCGCCGATCGTGGCGCCGTACGCGGCCAGCGCCGTGGTGCGCGCGGGCCCCTTCTCGAACACGTCGGCGAGGAGTGCGAGCGAGCAGGCGAACATGACGGCAGCGCCGACCCCCTGCACCGTGCGTGCAAGGTCGAGCACCCAGATGTCCGGCGCCACCGTGCAGATCAGCGAGGCGGCGGTGAACGCCGCGATGCCGACTTCGAACACGTAGCGACGTCCACGCCGGTCAGCCCACGATCCGGCGCTGAGGACCACGGTCGCCAGCGCCAGCGTGTAGGCGTCGACGACCCACTGCAGCCCGCTCACGCCGGTGTCGAGATCGACCGCGATGGAGGGAAGGGCGGTGTTGACCACGGCGATGTCGAGCATCAACATCGCCGTGGTCACGCAGACCACGATCAGGGTTGCGCGTCGCGTTGCGACGCTCTTCGGAACTGTCTCGACCGGCATCGGGTGTCCTCGGTGTGTCGGAGGGAGCGGCACGAGGGTTCTCGCGCCGTCCCCACCGTGTGCCCGCGCGCTTGGCCCACACCGGGTGAAACCCTTGGAGGCGTCCGGCCCGAGCGGCCGACGTGCAACTTTCGTCGGCCCGATGCCGCCACACAACACGCATTCTGGGCTCGATCGGGAGAATCGACGCACCGCACGCGGGGTGCGTCCTAGCCTGACAACCGGGACTTCAGTGGGGTACGCCCGATTCGAGGTGTTCATGGCATCTGTACAGGGTCAATGTGATTCGGCGTTCGAGGGTGTCCGTGAGGTGTTCGAGGAGAGCTTCGCGGACGGGCAGAACCTGGGCGCGGCGGTCGCGGTGTTCGCGGACGGCCGGCCCGTCGTGGACCTGTGGGGCGGGGTCGCCGACCGGAAGACCGGGCGCGAGTGGGCGTGGGACACCCCGTGCGTGGTGTTCTCGTGCACCAAGGCGGTGACGGCGGCGTCCGCGTTGCTGCTCGCCGAACGCGGGTACGTCACGCTCGACGACCCCGTCGCCCGGTGGTGGCCGGAGTTCGCCCGGAACGGCAAGGCCGACATCACCGTCGAGCATGTGCTCACCCACCAGGCAGGGCTCCCGGCGTTCGACGGCCCGGTGTCGGTGGCGCAGGCGGCCGATCCGGTCGCGATGGCGGAGCGTCTCGCCGGTCAGGCCCCGGAGTGGGAGCCCGGAACGGCGCACGGCTACCACGCGCTCACGTTCGGTTGGCTGGTCGGCGAACTGGTGCGGCGGCACACCGGGATGACGGTGGGGCAGTTCGCGCGCCAGGAGTTCGGCTCGGACCTGTGGATCGGGGCGCCCCCCGGGACGATCGCGCGGGCGGCGCGGATCACGGTCCCGCGGCGAGGGGAACCGGCGTCGCCGCTGACCGACATCGCGACCCAGACCCGGATCGGCGCCGCGTATGCGCAGGCAGGTTCGTTGCTGTTCCGGGCGACCACCAATCCGGCTGCGTCGTACAACGATCCGACGCTGCTCGGCGGCGGCTGGCCGGCCGCGGGCATGGTCACGACCGCCCGCGCGCTGGCGGGGTTCTACCGGGACCTGGTGCACGGGGTGACGCTGTGCGGCGCGACCCTGCAGAACGCGCTGGACGAGCGGGCGCGCGGACGGGACCGGGTGCTGCTGACCGACAGCGCGTACGGCCTCGGATTCATGCTTCCCGCACAGAGTTTCGAGCTGCCCGAGGTGGCCCGCGCGACCGCGTTCGGGCATCCGGGCGCGGGCGGGGCCGTGGGGTTGGGTGACCTCGCGCACGGGTTGGCCTTCGCGTTCGTCCCGAACCTCAAGCGCGACTACTTCGCCGGTGACCGCCGCGCCTGCCGCCTGATCGAGGCCGCGTACGCCGCGATCGGGTGAGCGGCCGATTCAGAACGGGTCCGCGGTCCGCCCCACCAGGTCGGCGACCGATTCCAGCACCAGCGTCGGCCGGTAGGGGAACGTCTCGACGGTCTCGCGGGTGGAGATGCCGCTGAGCACCAGGATGGTCTGCAGGCCGGCCTCGAGTCCCGACACGACGTCGGTGTCCATCCGGTCGCCGATCATCAGCGTGTTCTCCGAGTGCGCCCCGATCGCGCGCAGCGCCGACCGCATCATCAGCGGGTTCGGTTTGCCCACGTAGTACGGTTCGCGGCCGGTGGCGCGGGTGATGAGCGCGGCCACCGAACCCGTCGCCGGCAGCGAGCCCTCACGGGACGGGCCCGTCGCGTCCGGGTTGGTGGCGATGAACCGGGCACCCCGCTCCACCAGGCGGATCGCGGTGGTGATCGCCTCGAACGAGTAGGTGCGGGTCTCGCCGAGCACGACGTAGTCCGGGTCGTTGTCGGTGAGGACGTAGCCGATCTCGTGCAGCGCCGTGGTGAGGCCGGATTCGCCCACCACGTAAGCACTTCCGCCCGGGCGCTGATTCCTCAGGAAGGTCGCGGTCGCGAGCGCCGACGTCCAGATCGACTGCTCGGGGATGTCGAGACCGCTGCGCAGCAGTCGGGCGCGCAGGTCCCGCGGGGTGCGGATGGAGTTGTTGGTCAGCACGATGAAGGGGGTACCGGCCTCCTGCAGTTCCGCGAGGAAGTGGTCGGCGCCGGGAATGATGTGTTCCTCGTGGACCAGCACCCCGTCCATGTCCATGAGGTAGGTCCAGCCGGGGTTCCGCTCGTCGGTGCTCACGACCCCAGTATCCGTCACCCGCCGATCACCCGCCGATCGCCGGCCCGATCACCGCCCACGAATCCTGCATCTCGGCCTCGAACAGGCCCCACGAATGACTGCCCTGATTGCGGTAGACGACCGTCGCGGGGATCCCGAGCGAGCGCAGTCGCGCGTCCATGACCGCGGTGCAACCCTGGGTGATCGCCTCCACCACTCCGCCGCCGATCGCCTGCGGGATGGTCAGCAGCGGGTTGTGGTCGTCGATCGGTCCGGGCACGCCGGACGCGGCGGACAGGTACAAAGCCTTGCCGCGCAGTCGTTCCGCCTGCACGACGGGGTCGTGCTGGATCCACAGGGGGCCACCACTGGGACCCCACATGTTGGCCGCGTTGCCCCCGCCGCGCAGTTCGACCATCGATCGGACCATCGCCTGCCCGTTCGGATCGCTGGTCTGGGCGCAGCCACTGTACGAGCCGACGGCGCGGTAGACGTCGGGTGCCTGGATCGCGAGGTCGAGCACCGGCCCGGCCCCCATCGACACCCCGCCGATCGCGTTGACGCCGGTGGTGCCGAACTGACGGTCGATCACGGGCGGCAGTTCGCGGGTGAGGAACGTCTGCCACTTGTTGCGGCCCAGCACGGGATCGTCGGCGACCCAGTCGGTGTACATCGAGTACCGGCCGCCCACCGGCAGCACCACGTTGACGTGCTTGTCGGCGAAGAACTGCGCGACCTTCGTGTTGTTGAACCACGAGATGCCGTCCTCGCCGCCGCCGATGCCGGTGAGCAGGTAGAACGTGGGTGCGGGGCCCCCGCCGGCGGGGTGGATGACGTCGCTCGTGACCACGCGGTCCATCGACGGCGAGTACACCGATATCCGGGTTATGCGGTCGCTCACCTGGACGATGCCCGCGACGCTCGACGGTGCGGCGTGCGCGGTGAGCGCAGTACCGACCATCGAGGCCACCGTCATCCCGACGAGGACGAGTGAAAGAAGGATCCGGCGTGCCGCTGCGCCGACCGTCGTTCCGGAGCTTCTCATCGCGCACCTCCGGCCGAATTGGCCTGAATTGCTTTCCGGCTGAATGAAGCTCAGCACAGCATATCCGCGCGGCGTCCGGCGGGGGGAGCGGATCGCGGACGCGTCGGCCCCGCGTGTCGACAATCCTGCCCGTTGAGTCTTGGATGTCTGTATGGATGGCACTCGAACCTCGGATCCGGTACGCGTGGTGACCGGATTCGTCGCGCTGCTCGGTGACGGCGCGCGACTCGCAGCGACCGCGACGCTGGAGGTCGCGTCGCGGTTGCCCGTTGTCGGGGCCGGCGTCGCAGCGCTCGACGCGCGAGGCGCCGAGGCGCTGAGGGCGGCGGACGCCGTCACCGACCGCGTGCTGCGGGCGGTGGTTCGCCGGGTGGTGGCGGCCGCGCTGGCCGAGGTGGACATCACGACGGTGGTGCGCGAGCACGTCGACCTCGACGAGATCGCCGAGGGCATCGACGTCGAGCGGATCGTCGACCGGGTGGACATCGGGCACATCGTCGACCGCGTCGACGTGAACGACATTGCGGCCCGGGTGGACATCGCGCCGATCCTGGATCGCGTGGACGTGGACGACGTCGCCGGTCGGGTGGATGTCGAGCGGATCGTCGATCGGGTGGACATCGGGCGGATCGTCGACAGGGTCGACGTCGACGCGATCGCCGCGAAGGTGGACGTGGACGCGGTGATCGAGCGGATCGACCTGGTCGGGCTGTCCAACGAGGTCATCGACGGCGTCGACCTGCCGCGGATCATCCGGGAATCGACCAGTTCGATGTCGACCGAGGCGGTGCGCGGCGCGCGGACACAGGGCATGGCAGCCGACGACGCCGTCGCGGGATTCGTGGGGCGCCTGTTCGGTCGCGAAGTCGGTGACTCGTGACCGCGGTCCGGCAGTCGGGTCCGGCCCACCGCCCCGCCGGCATCGTCACCCGCGGGCTGGCGGCCCTCATCGACATCGGTGTCGTGCTCTTCCTGATGGGCATGATCTACGCGGCGCTCATCTTCGCTCGGTTGTTGTTCTCGCCGCAGGAGTTTCGTTTCCCGCACACACAGCTTCTGTTGTCGATCACCACCTTCCTCGGGCTCTCGGTGCTTTACCTGACGGCGTGCTGGGCAACCAGTGGACGCTCGGTCGGCGCGGTCGCGATGGGTCTGCGCCTGGTCAGTCGTAACGGCCGACTGGTCCGGCTGCCGCGGTGCGCGGTCCGTGCGGTGCTGTGCGTGCTCTTCGGATTCGGGCTGTTCTGGGCCGCCGTCGACCCGCGTCGCAGATCCCTCCAGGACATCCTGTTGCGAACGTCAGTCGTCTACGACTGGACGCCCGCCCCGGATCTCGTCGAACACGACCTCGCGCACCCCACCGACCACGACCGATGAGACGGGGCTACAGCCCGAGAGTGACGCGGGGCATACTCGAAGCCAAATCGAATCGGGTAGACGATCGGAGAACCGGTGGTACAGGGACTGAAGTTGGGTTTGAAGGCCTCCGCGGAGCAGTTCGGGCCGCGCGACCTGGTGGAGCTCGGCGTGATGGCCGAGGAACACGGCCTCGACAGCGTCACCGTGAGCGATCACTTCCAGCCCTGGCGGCACAACGGCGGTCACGCGCCGTTCTCGATCGCATGGATGACGGCGGTCGGTGAGCGCACCCAGCGTCTGCAGCTGGGCACGTCGGTGATGACTCCGACGTTCCGCTACAACCCGGCGGTGGTGGCGCAGGCGTTCGCGACGATGGGCTGCCTGTACCCGGGACGCGTCATGCTCGGTGTCGGAACCGGTGAGGCGCTCAACGAGATCGCGACCGGCTTCAAGGGCGAATGGCCCGAGTTCAAGGAGCGTTTCGCCCGCCTGCGCGAGTCGGTGCAGCTCATGCGCGACCTGTGGACCGGCGACCGCGTCGACTTCGAGGGCGAGTACTACAGCACCAAGGGCGCCTCGATCTACGACGTCCCCGAGGGCGGCATCCCCGTCTACGTCGCGGCCGGGGGTCCGGTGGTCGCGCGCTACGCGGGCCGTGCCGGTGACGGCTTCATCTGCACGTCCGGCAAGGGCATGGATCTCTACACCGAGAAGCTGATCCCGGCGGTGAAGGAGGGGGCCGAGAAGGCGGCCCGGAACTTCGCCGACATCGACCGGATGATCGAGATCAAGATCTCGTACGACACCGATCCCGCGGCCGCGCTCGAGAACACCCGGTTCTGGGCGCCGTTGTCGCTGACGCCCGAGCAGAAGCACAGCATCGAGGATCCGATCGAGATGGAGGCCGCGGCGGACGCGTTGCCGATCGAGCAGGTCGCCAAGCGGTGGATCGTCTCGTCCGATCCGGACGAGGCGGTTGCGCTGATCAAGCCGTACCTCGACGCGGGCCTGAACCACCTGGTGTTCCACGCGCCGGGTCACGACCAGAAGCGGTTCCTCGACCTCTTCGAGCGCGACCTCGCACCGCGCCTGCGCGCGTTGGCCTGACGCCGGTTCGCCCCGGACCTGCAACTAGGCTGATTCCCATGGAAGCCAGCGAGGAAGTCCGGGCCGCGGCACGCCGAATCGGTGACGTATTCGGCGTGCCGCCGCAGGTGTTGCGGTTCCGGGCGGCGGTCGACGCCGACGGAGACGGCGAGGACCCGCACGAGGTGTCGATCGCGGTCGGTGACGGATGCCCCGGTCCGGGCTACGCGTCCTACGCGACCCTCGACATGTCGCGGTTCCCGACGAACGTCACCACCGACGACGGCCGTCCGATTCGCACCGAACTGATCACCGTGGGACGCGCCGGCTACCGGCCGCTCTCCGACGTCCTCGCGCAGTGCGCGTTCCAGATCGCGTCGGGATCCCTGCACGTCACCCCGAACACGATCGTTCCCAATGCCGTTCACGCCGCGGACCCGGGCCGTTCCACCCGGCACGTGCTGCTCGTCGTCCCGTTCATCTGGGCCACCCTCGAGATCCTCGTCGACCGCGACGAGGACGTGACCACGTGGCTGCAGGCGGTGCCGATCACCGACGCCGAACTGCAGTTCGCTTCGAAGCACGGCACCGACGAACTGTTCACGCGCCTCGAATCGGCGGGCGCCGACGTGTCCGACATCGACCGCCCCTCGGTGGTCTGACCTGCCGCCGAACCGGGCCGACGCCGGTCAGCGCCGGGCGAGGGTGAACACCCGGATGTCGCGGTCGGTGCGCCCCTGGTAGACGGCGTAGGCGCCGGCCAGTTCGACGAACTGCTTGTACAGGCGCTCCTTCTCCTCGCCGGTCACCTGCGTGGCGAGCACCGGGATGTCGCGTCCGGCCATCGTCACGCTCGCCTCGGGCTGTGCCAGCAGGTTCGACGTCCACGCGGGGTGGTGGTTCTGCCCGAAGTTGCTGCCCACGACCACCAGCCGGTCGTCGTCGCGGATGTACAGCAACGGGCTGGTGCGACGCTGCCCCGACTTGCGGCCGACGGTGTTCAACAGGACGGTCGGTGCCCCGATCGGACCCAGGACGGTGAACCGGCCCTTGCTGCGTTCGAGAAGCCGCCGGTCCACACCCGCGAGCCTGCGGATGGTCCACGACCCCAGCTTGGTCGACGCGAACGCGATGCCGGGTCGGCGCAGGATGCTGTTCTCCGAACCCCAGCGGACGTCCGGAAATGACGATTCGCTCATGGACGCCGATTATGCGCGATCGTCACTAGGCTGTCGCTCATGGCTGATCCGGGCACCGTGTCGAGCGTCTACATCGCCTCACCCGAGGGCGACACCGGCAAGTCCACGGTGGCCCTGGGGGTGCTGCAGATGCTGTGTGCGTCGACCGCCCGGGTGGGGGTGTTCCGCCCGATCGCGCGGTCGACCGACGAGACCGACCACATCCTGGAACTGCTGATCGACCACACCACCGCCGACCTGACCTACGACCAGTGCATGGGCGTGACGTACGAGCAGGTGCACGCGGACCCGGACGGGGCGCTCAGCGAGATCGTGTCCCGGTACCACCAGGTGGCCGAGGAGTGCGACGCCGTCGTGATCGTGGGCAGCGACTACACCGACGTCGCCAGCCCCAGCGAACTGGGCTACAACGCGCGCATCGCGGCCAACCTCGAGGCGCCGGTGCTGCTGACGTTGCGCGGTGCCCACCGCAGCCCGCACGAGGTGGCCCAGCTGGCGAACCTGTGCACCGCGGAACTCGCCGCGCAGCACGCACATCTGGTCGCGATCGTGGTGAACCGCTGCGATCCGGATCGGCTGGAGGAGTACGCTGCCGCGCCCGAAGCCGCCGGGGTGCCGGTGTGGAGCCTGCCGGAGATCCCACTGCTGATCGCACCCACGGTCGCCGAGTTGCTGGCCGCGGTCGACGGCGAACTGTACTGCGGTGACACGGCGTTGCTGCAGCGCGAGGCGCTGGACGTGATGGTCGGCGCGATGACCGCCGAGCACATCCTCGAACGGATCACCGAGGGATCGCTCGTGATCGTGCCGGGAGATCGATCCGACGTTCTGCTCGCCCTCGTCAATGCGCATGATGCGCAAGGCTTCCCGTCGCTGTCGGGCATCGTCATGAGTGGCGGGATCGAACCGCACCGCTCGGTGGCGCGTCTGATAACAGGGTTGAGCCCGAGGCTGCCGATGCTGGCCACGCACTTCGATTCCTTCGACACCGCCAACATCGCGGCTCAGACCCGCGGACGCGTCTCGGTGGGCTCGCTGCGCAAGATCGACACCGCGCTGGCCCTGATGGAGCGGCGGGTGCACGCGCCCACTCTCATCGAACGGCTGCAGGTGGAGTTGCCGTCGGTGGTGACGCCACAGATGTTCGAGTACCAGTTGCTCGATCGGGCTCGGGCCGAGCGCAAGCGGATCGTGTTGCCGGAGGGCGAGGACGACCGGATCCTGCGCGCGGCGGGACGGCTGCTGCGTCGTCGGGTGGTCGACCTGACGATCCTCGGCGACGAGACGAGGGTCCGGGCCCGCGCCGCCGAACTCGGTGTGGACCTGTCGTCGGCGACGGTCCTTGACCCGAAGCGATCGGACTACCTCTCGGAGTTCGCAGCCGAGTACGCGCGCCTGCGAGCCCATCGGGGCATGACGATCGAGCGGGCCCGCGAGATCGTGGCCGACATCTCGTACTTCGGAACGATGATGGTGTACAAGGGGATCGCGGACGGCATGGTGTCCGGCGCGGCGCACACCACGGCGCACACGATCCGGCCGTCGCTCGAGATCATCAAGACGCAGCCGGGTGTGTCGACCGTGTCGAGCGTCTTCCTGATGTGCCTCGCGGACCGGGTGCTGGCCTACGGGGACTGCGCGGTCGTGCCGGATCCGACGGCCGAGCAGCTCGCCGACATCGCGATCTCGTCGGCCGAGACCGCGGCGCGGTTCGGGATCGACCCGCGGATCGCGATGCTCTCCTACTCGACGGGTGACTCCGGCACGGGCATCGGCGTCGACAAGGTCCGCACCGCGACCTCACTGGTGCACGAGCGGCGCCCGGACCTGTTGGTGGAGGGTCCGATCCAGTACGACGCGGCCGTCGAGCCCACGGTCGCGCACACGAAGCTCCCGGACTCGCAGGTGGCGGGGCGGGCGACGGTGTTCGTGTTCCCGGACCTCAACACCGGCAACAACACGTACAAGGCGGTGCAGCGCAGTGCCGGCGCGGTCGCGGTCGGTCCGGTGCTGCAGGGGTTGAACAAACCGGTCAACGACCTGTCCCGCGGCGCTCTCGTGCAGGACATCGTCAACACCGTCGCGATCACCGCGATCCAGGCTCAGGACGTTCCCGTGAAGGTGGTGCAGAAGTGACCGAACCGGTTGTGCTGGTGATCAATTCGGGATCGTCATCGATCAAGTTCCAGCTGGTCCACCCGAGAGTGGGTGACGCCGTCGGGTCGGGGCTCGTCGAACGGATCGGGGAGTCGTCGGGCCGCATCGTCTACCACCACCCCGGCGGTGTCGTCGAGCGCGAACTCGTCATCCCCGACCACACGGCGGGCCTGCACGCGGCGGAGGACGTCATCGCCGAGGCCGGACGTTCCCTGAGCGAGTGGGGGGTCGTGGCGGTGGGTCACCGCGTCGTGCACGGCGGGCCGGTGTTCCGGGAGCCGACGGTCGTCGACGACGACGTCGTCGCCGAGTTGCGGCGCCTGTCGCCGCTGGCCCCGCTGCACAATCCGCCGAACGTCGTCGGGATCGAGGTGGCGCGCCGACTGCTGCCCGAGGTCCCGCATGTCGCGGTGTTCGACACGGCCTACTTCCACACGCTGTCGGAGGCGGCCGCGACCTACGCGATCGACGCGGAGGTGGCACGCGCGAACGGTGTGCGCCGGTACGGTTTCCACGGAACGTCGCACGAGTACGTCAGCGGGCGGGCCGCGGCGTTCCTGGACCGCGACTACGGCGAGTTGAACCAGATCGTCCTGCACCTCGGGAACGGGGCGTCGGCCGCGGCGATCCGCGGCGGGCGCGCCGTCGACACGTCGATGGGGATGACGCCGCTCGAGGGCTTGGTGATGGGCACCCGCAGCGGCGACCTGGATCCGGGCGTGATCCTGCACCTGAACCGGAACGCCGGCATGAAGGGCGACGAACTCGACGACCTCCTCAACCGGCACTCCGGGTTGAAGGGGCTGTGCGGCGAGAACGACTTCCGGGCCCTGCGGCAGATGGTCGCCGACGGGGACCCCGCGGCCAAGCTCGCGTACGACGTCTACGTGCATCGGCTGCGCCGGTACATCGGGGCCTACCTCGTGGAGCTGGGCGGCGTCGACGTGATCACCTTCACCGGCGGGGTCGGCGAGCACGATGTCGATGTGCGCCGCGATGCCCTCGCCGGACTCGGTCGTCTCGGTATCGTGGTGGACGACGAGCGCAACGCGTCACCGGAGACCGGTGAGCGGCGGATCAGCGCCGACGTTTCCGCGGTGGAGGTCCTGGTGATACCCACCAACGAGGAGCTCGCCATAGCACGGAAGGCGATCGCTCTGGTCTGATCCGGAAAGAGGTGTCACTCGGCGCAGGGGATCGGGACCTTAGGCCCTCGCCGCGGAACCCTCGGAAGTCCGACTATTCCGGGTATGGTTGCCAACCCCGAGATCGATCTTGCTCCACCACGAACGCTGACGCCGTCGCGACCCGCGCCCGCGGGCCGCGCGCCGAAGGGGTCGTTCATCTACAAGATGATCACGACCACCGATCCCAAGGTGCTCGGGATCATGTACCTGGTCACGGCGTTCGCGTTCTTCCTCGTCGGCGGCCTGATGGCGCTGCTGATGCGGAGCGAGTTGGCGATCCCGGGCCTGCAGTTCCTGTCGAACGAGCAGTTCAACCAGCTGTTCACGATGCACGGCACGATCATGCTGCTGCTGTACGCGACCCCGGTCGTGTTCGGCTTCGCCAACTACATCGTCCCGCTGCAGATCGGCGCGCCGGACGTGAGCTTCCCGCGGCTCAACGCGCTGAGCTACTGGTTCTACCTGTTCGGTGGACTGATCGCGACGGCCGGCTTCATCACCCCCGGTGGTGCCGCCGACTTCGGCTGGACGGCCTACGTGCCGTTGTCGAACGGCGTGCACTCCCCGGGCCTGGGTGCGGACCTGTGGATCATGGGCCTGGCGCTCGGCGGTGTCGGCACGATCCTCGGTGCGGTCAACTTCATCACCACCATCGTGTGCCTGCGTGCCCCCGGAATGACCATGTTCCGGATGCCGATCTTCGTGTGGAACATCCTCATCACGTCGCTGCTGATCCTGCTGGTGTTCCCGCTGCTCGCCGCCGCCCTGATCGGTCTGTGGGTGGACCGGAACCTCGGTGCCCACCTGTTCGACCCGGCCACCGGCGGAGTCATGCTGTGGCAGCACCTGTTCTGGTTCTTCGGACACCCCGAGGTGTACGTGATCGCGCTGCCGTTCTTCGGCATCGTCTCGGAGATCTTCCCGGTCTTCTCGCGTAAGCCGATCTTCGGTTACAGCGGCCTGGTGTACGCCACCATGGGCATCGCGGCCCTGTCGATCGCCGTGTGGGCGCACCACATGTACGCCACGGGTGCGGTGCTGCTGCCGTTCTTCTCGTTCATGACGTTCCTCATCGCGGTTCCGACCGGCGTGAAGTTCTTCAACTGGATCGGCACGATGTGGAAGGGCCAGCTCACGTTCGAGTCGCCGATGCTGTTCTCGGTCGGCTTCCTCGTGACCTTCCTCTTCGGTGGCCTGTCGGGCGTCCTGCTCGCGAGCCCGCCGCTCGACTTCCACGTCACCGACACCTATTTCGTGGTGGCGCACTTCCACTACGTGCTCTTCGGCACCATCGTGTTCGCCACCTACGCGGGCATCTACTTCTGGTTCCCGAAGATGACCGGCCGCATGATGGACGAGCGTCTCGCGAAGTGGCACTTCTGGACCACGCTGATCGGTTTCCACACCACCTTCCTGGTCCAGCACTGGCTCGGCGCCTCGGGCATGCCGCGCCGCTACGCCGACTACCTGCCCACCGACGGTTTCACCACGCTGAACACGATCTCCACGGTCGGCTCGTTCATCCTGGGCGCCTCCACGCTGCCGTTCCTGTGGAACGTCTTCAAGAGCTACCGCTACGGGCAGGTCGTCACCGTCGACGACCCGTGGGGCTACGGCAACTCGCTCGAGTGGGCCACCAGCTGCCCGCCGCCGCGCCACAACTTCACCGAGCTGCCCCGGATCCGTTCGGAGCGACCGGCATTCGAGCTGCACTACCCGCACATGGTCGAACGCATGCGCGAGGAGGCGCACGTCGGACTCACCGGTGCCCCCAAGGGCAACGCCGCGGAGCTGCCCCAGGAAACGAAGGTCTGAGATGGACGACGGCACGCGGTACCGCGACTGGATGGCCCACGCCCCGCGCGTGGACGTCCGCCCCGAGCCGGGACGGATGCTGGCGCCGCTGCTCACCGTGGCGCTGACGCTCGCGACGCCGTCGGTGCTGCCGATCCCGGTGGCGGTCGTGCTGATCCTCGCGGCGCTCGCGTGGCTCGGGGCGCGGATCCAGGAGTCCGGCGGTGACGGCCGTCGCGGCGCGGGTCTCAGAACAGGCTACGAGGGCGCACCGCGTTCGCGAGGTCCACGAGCGTGTAGCGGTGGGTCGCGGTAGGCGCGCCGCGCGCCATCGCTCGTAGTGCGGACTCCGTTCCCGCACGCAGGCCGCGCTCGGTGAAGGGGACACCGAGCAGCGGCTCGCGTGCGGTTTCGGGGGTGTGCCCGGCGAGGAGCCACTGCAGTGCCGTGCCGAGAACCACCGTCCGCATCTGTGGGCCGCGGATCTCGGTGCGGGGCAGTGCTTCCACCCGCCGGGCGCACTCGCGCAGCGTCTGCTCGCTGATGTCGCCGATCGGCCGGACCGACAGGTACGTGAGGACCGCCGTCATCCGGGCGGCGGCGTAGCTGCGGGAACCGACCGGGACCTGGTCCAGTGCGCCGACGGCGCCGTGGACGTCGCCGTCGGCCGCGAGTCGTCGGGCCAGCCCGAACGCGGCGCTCACGATGTTCCGGTCCATCCGCCACACCGCCCGGTAGAACTCGAGCGCCGGCAGCCGCCACCGGTCGATGCCGGGTTCCGTGCTGTGCTCGAGGAGCAGTTCGGCGGCGGCGGCCATCGCCAGTTGCGGCGAGATCTCACCCGGCAGCGCCGTGTGGACGTTGTCGAACGACATGTAGGCGGACGCCAATTCGTTCACGACCAGTGCGGCCATGCCCCGGTACCACTCGATTCGCCAGTCGTTCGGATGGGTCGTCGCCAACGCGCGCAGCAGTCGACGCGCACCGTCCGCGTCTCCGAGATCGAGGTGCGCCCGGACCTCGGCGAGGTGTAGTTCCAGCGATTCCGGGGTGTCCTGGTCGCTGCTCTCGCGGGCTCGGTCCAGGATGTCGAGCGTCAGTCGGGGATCGCTCTGCGCGGCCGAGTTCACCAGGGCCGCCCCGGGATCGTCGGGATCGACCAGAGGCACGGCGAGGGCGTGGGCCACCTTCTGCGCGTTCAGGGTCCGGTCGCGTTCGACACCATCGGCGAAGACGTCGGTCTGCTCGACGAACTCGTCGGCCCCGAACATCGCGCGCTGGCGGGTGAAGACCGTCGACAGGATCGGATGCTCCTCGTCGGACTGACGCGAGACGATCTCGCGCAGCACGCCGGTGAGCTGACCCGCCATCTCCGACGCGGACCGGAACCGCCGGTCCGGGTCGGAGGCGGTGGCCCGCAGCAGCAGTCGGCGGTAGGAGTCGTACCGGGCGAGCAGCGGCGCCTGCGCCGGCGTCGGCAGCCCATCGGCGTAGTGTCCGTTCGTCGTCGGCAGGTCCAGGGTCAGCACCGCGAGAGTTCTTCCGACGGTGTAGATGTCGGACGCGACGGTCGGCCCGGTCTCGGTGATCTCGGGCGCCTGGAAGCCGGGGGTGCCGTACAGGTAGCCGTAGCTCTCGAGCGGGGCCACGGCACCCAGGTCGATCAGCTTCAGTTGCACGTCGGTGACCATGATGTTGTCGGGTTTGAGGTCGTTGTAGGCCAGACCCATCGAGTGCAGATACTCCAGCGCGGGCAGGATCTCGAGAATGTAGGCGATGGCCTGTTCGACGGGCAGGCGCTCGGGGCGCTTGCACGCGGCGAGGATGTCACGCAGCGAGTTTCCGCCCACGTACTCCATCACCAGATAGCCGGCGGGAGGTGAGCCTTCCTTCTGGTACTCGACGAAGTTGTAGATCTCGACGATGCTCGGGTGTCTCACCTCGGCGAGGAACTGACGTTCCGCGGCGGCCACCGCGCGCGCCTCCGCGTCGCCGAGTTGCAGCAGACCCTTGAGGACCACCCACCGGTTGTCGACGTTGCGGTCGATCGCCAGGTAGATCCAGCCCAGCCCCCCGTGCGCGATGCAGCCCTGGACCTCGTACTGGCCGGCGATCACCGCGCCGGGGGACAGCAGCGGGGAGAACTCGAATCGGGCCCCGCAGTGCGGGCAGATCCCGGACGTGGCGCCGGGGCCGTCCTCGGTCGACCGGCCGACCGGCCTGTTGCACTTCCAGCAGAACCGTTTGCGTTCGGGCACTCGGGGATCGGTGAGGATGACCGACTGGGGTTCGCGCACCGGAACCGGCGGCACCTCGACCAGTCCGCCGCCGAGCACCCGCCGGGTGCGGATGCGCTGGGTGCGGGTGCGGCGCCCGGTGGTGGGCACTACCTCCTGCGCCGCGGTCGCCATCGGGTCGTCGTCCGGTGTCGCGGCACGCGTGCGCGCGACGTCAGCCGTGTCGTGTTCTTCGGCGTCCTTTCCTGTCATGCATCCTCCGTTCCTTCCTCACGTCAGTCCCGGTACGTCGCCGGTGGCGGCCCGGGAGAGGGTCCGAGTTCGGAGAGCCATCGCTCGTAGATCCTCTCCCACGTGCCGTCCGCGCGGATCCGTTCGAGGGTGCCGTTCACGAACCGCACCAGATCGTCGTCGCCCTTGGCGATCCCGATTCCGTACGGTTCGGGTCCCAGGCTCGGCCCGACGATCCTCAGGTAGGGGTCCTGCGTCGTCATTCCCGCGAGCAGGGTGTCGTCGGCGCTGACGGCTTCGACCTGGCGCTGCTGCAGCATCACCAGGCAGTCCGACCAGGTGGGCACCGAAATCACCGTGGCGCCGGGGGCCAGGTCCCGGATGCGCTCGAGGGAGCGCGTTCCCTTCGTCATGCACACCCGCTTCCCGTCGAGGTCCTCGACGCCGTTGATCGGGGAGCCCGCCATGACCAGGATCCGCTGGTGCGCCTCGTAGTACTCGGTGGAGAAGTCCACGTGCCGGCGCCGTCCGCACGTGATGCTCATGGTGTGGGCGACGATGTCCACCTTCGCGTCCTGCAACGCCTGTTCGCGTTCCGCCGCCGCAAGGACCCGGTACTCCACCTTGTCGGGACTGCCGAGCAGGTCGCGGGCGATCTCCCGGGCGATGTCGACGTCGAACCCCTCGATACCGCCGGTCGCCGGGTTCCGGAAACTCATCAGGTTGCTTCCCGTGTCCAGCCCGACGATGAGCCGGCCGCGAGCCCGGATCGCGTCGAGTGACGGTCCCGTCGGCACCTCACCCGCCGGGAACGGCCGCAGACTGGCGGTGGGATCACCGCACTCCTCGGGCGGGGGCAGGGGAGCCGACGTCACGACCGACGCGCCCTCCGGCAGGGGGGCGACGCTGTACGTCTCGCTCGGCGGGAGCGTGTACGGCTCCGGCGGCTCCGTACAGCCCGACACGGCCGCGCCGACGGCCCCGACAGCCACGGCGGCCGTCGCGAGCAGTCGGCATCCGATCACTGGTACTCCCGCAGCCTGGGCCACAGGCCCAGAGGGATGCCGACTGCCGCCACGATCGTGATCACCACCGCGCCGGGGCCGAGCGCCGACAGGACCCTGGACGAGTCGGAGATGTCGCCGCGCAGTTCGGCGCGGGCGCTGTCCGCGCCGTCGGACAGCGCCTTGTCGACGACGTCGAACTGCGTCGCACTGGAATCGGGCTCGGAGCCCACCGCCGTCATGGCCGCCGATGTCCAGTCGCCCACCTCGAGGGCGTCGGTCATCCGTTGGTGCGACGCAGTCCAGACGTCCAGGGCCTGGGAGGCCTCGTGTGCGTCGTCCGCGCCGACGGTGGCCGAGTAGTTGTCGAGCAGCATCCGCAGCTGGTCGGTGTCGTCGACGAAGACCTGCGCGTGCTGCTCCTTCTCGTCACGACGGACCAGCTGCAGGATCTCCTGGGTGCGGGCCTGCTGCGCGAGGATGCGTGCCGACGCGAACGTCGACAGCGGCGCCGAGCCCTGCCGCACCGCGCGGTGCGCCTCCGTCGCGGACACGATTCCGGCGACGAGCATCCACGCGAGCAACGCGGTCATCGCGGCGGTCGTGAACAGCAGCCCGGCGTTGAGTGTGCGCCGGGTCCTCCTGGACATCACCACCTGCGTCGCGACGAGCGCGACCAGCAGCGCCACGAGCAGCCCGATCGCGAACCACGGCGGCCGGGCGAACTCGGACTGCGGGGCGAGCGCCGCGGCGGAACGTTCGGTGTGCAGGGCCTGCGCGAGCGGCAACAGATTCGTCTGCATCAGCGAGGACGCCTCGGCGAGGTACGCGGACCCGACCGGATTGCCGCTGCGGTTGTTGGCGCGGGCCGTCTCCACCAGCCCCGTGTACACCGGCAATTGCGTCGCGATCGACGTGATGAGGCGCCGGCCCGCGTCGTCGCCGGGCAGCCCGTCGGACGTCGCGACCAGTTCCGCGGCCGCGGTCCCGATGGCCTGCGAGTAGCGGTCCCGGTCCTCGCTCGGTTCCACACCGCCGGACAGGAACGCCGTCGCCGCGGAGGCGTCGGCGACGGACAGCGACGAATACAGGTTCTGTGCGGACCGGGCGAGCGGTTCGGTCGTGGACAGCAGGACGTCGATCTCCTGCTTCCGTTCGCTCGCGACCGTGGAGGTGATCAGTCCCGCGGCCAGCGTGCCGAGGAGCAGCGCGACGCCCACCGCGAGCAGCCGCGCAGGAGTCGATCGCAGCAGGTCGCGCGGGGCGATCTGCCGAGCACGAGCGACGCCGAACGTCGTCGCTGCCATCCCACTGGTCTGCTTCGGCGCGGTCGTCGTCGCGTCCCCCGCCGTCTTCGTTTCCGGCACTGCCACGGCATGTCCTCGGTTCGCCGTCCTTATCGTTCGCGGCCTCCGCACTGCCGAGCATAAGCCGCACCGGCAGGTTGTTCCTCCGATTCGTGATGTCGCGGGGAATACTGTGGGGACAGGCGAGCGGCTCGGCGGACAGGGCAGGTGAGAGGCACTCCATGCGCGGTGACGGAGACGGTTGGGCGACGACCCCCGACGGGGTTCGGCATTGGGGCCGGCACGGCGCGGCGGGTCTATTGCTGCGCGCCCCGCTGGCGGACGGCTCGGCGGCGGTCCTGCTGCAGCATCGGGCAGCGTGGAGTCATCAGGGTGGCACGTGGGCGCTGCCCGGTGGCGCGCGCGACAGCCACGAGACGACGATCCACGCCGCGGTCCGCGAGGCGCAGGAGGAGACCGGAATCGACGCCGGGTCCGTGCACGTGCGTACCGAGCGGGTCACGGCCACCGTCGCCGGCGGCTGGACCTACACGACGGTCGTCGCCGACGCGGAGAAGCCGCTGGCGCTGGTCCCGAACGGGGAGAGCACCGAACTGCGCTGGGTACCCGAGTCCGAGGTGGAGCGCATGCCGCTGCACCCGGGATTCGCGCTCGCGTGGCCGACGCTGCGGGCCACCGAGGTGCGGCTGCTGCTCGACACCGCGAACGTGCTCGGTTCGCGGCCCGACGGATGGTGGCGCGACCGTGCCGGCGCGACGACCGAACTGCTGGACCGGCTCGCCCAGGTGCTGCCGCGGACCATCGAACTGCCGGACTGCAGTTTCGGCTGGCTGCCGCGCATCGAGGCGGTCCTCGAGGGCCGGGCCCGCGCCGCAGGGCAGGTCGACGCGCGGGTCGCGGTGCACACCGCCTCCGGCAGCGGCGACGACGAGGTCGCCCGGCTGGCCGCCGCCGACCGCGCCCTCACCGCGGTCGTGACTGCCGACCGCGGATTGCGCGGCCGGCTGCCCGAGTCGGTGCTGACGCTGTCGCCGTCGACGGTGCTGGGCTGGTTGGACTGAACGCCGGTCGGACTGAGCGCCGGCCGGAGCGGGCCGGAGGTCAGCCGCGTTCGAGGAGGAAGCGGCGACCGGTGATCTCGGTGGGCCGGATCTCCACGAAGTTGAACTTCTCGGTCGGTACCCACGACCGCAGGTCGAGTTCCTCGGCCGCGTTG
The DNA here is from genome assembly GCF_004011865.1 of Prescottella agglutinans. GTDB lineage: Bacteria > Actinomycetota > Actinomycetes > Mycobacteriales > Mycobacteriaceae > Prescottella > Prescottella agglutinans. The sequence goes on from NZ_RKLP01000003.1 coordinate 115,474, forward strand.
ATCTCGTCGAACCGGACGAGGGTGCGCGCGATGCCGCGGATCAGGATGCTCCACGCGGACGTGGCGTCGGCGTGGTCCACCTGGAAGGTGACCATCGGTTTGAGCGCGAGCTCGGTGAGCTTGTCGCCCTCGGCGCTGCGAAAGTAGAGCTTGCCGTCGTTCACCGCATAGTTGACGGGATAGACGTCGGGCTGGTCGCCGGCGACGAGGATGAGCCGTCCGAGCCGCTCGGTGGCCAGCAGGTCCAGTGCCTCCTGCTCGGTGAGCGCGGTGACGGGGGTGGTCCGGTCCGGCATGTCTGCTCCGATCGTCGGCGAGTCTTCACCTCCGACTCTGCTCCCTCCCACAACCGAGTGCCAGGGAATCGGGATGTGAGCTGCGTTGCATGTGAGAACTGCTGCGCAGCAACGGGTTGCGCCGGCGGCCGGGTCAGGCGTCGGACTTCTTCGCCGACTTCTTCTCGGAGTTGTTGTCCTCGCGCCGGTTGCGGAGCACGACGAGCGGCAACAGCACGGTCGCGAGCGCGGTGACGAGCCACACCACGATCGTCGCGAGGATCCACGTGCGCCATCCGGAGATCGACAGCCCGCCGAACGCGGAGGCGATCAGGAGGGCGACGAAGGTGGACACCAGTCCGATGCCGCCCAGGAATGCCGGTGCGTTCCGCTCGGCGAGCCGGGTGATGAACGGCGCCAGCACGCTCTGGGCGATTGCGAACAGGATCACGGCGGTGATGAATCCGGTCGCGCTGACCGACACCTCGGGGATCAGCCACACCGCGGCGAGGATCCCGAGCGCGGCCGATCCCAGGAAGATCGCGCATCGTATCAGAAAGCGAATCATGTTCCGGCCCTTCCGCGTACACCGTGCAAGCCCGCGTCGGTACATCCCGCGAACCGGGTGGTCGATTTCGGTGAGCTTACCTCTCGGGGCGTCGGTCGGCGCGTAACGACGCCGGGTGCGTTTGCGAACTTCCGGGCAGGGGAGTTGGGTTCGAAGTAGCCCGTTATCGGTGGGGACCGACATCGTTGCTTAGGCTTCGTAGTAGATCTCCGTCGGGGACGATCGACAAGGGGGACGACTGGTGTTGTGGAGCAGGACGGCCCGGGAACGTGAAATACCCCGCCGGACAGGGCACCTCGTCGTGCTCGGGCTGTGGGCACTGACGTCGGCCATCCTCGTTCTCACCACGGTGCGTCCGTGGATGCCGGAGATCGGACTGCTCGCCGGGGGCGCCGACCTCGACGTCTACCGCGACGGCGCGCGTCGCGTCATGGAGGATCTGCCGCTCTACACCGAACCCGTCATCCACGGCCTGCTGTACACGTACACGCCGTTCTCGACGCTGGTGTTCGTGCCGTTCGGTCTGCTGCCCCTCGGGTACGACAAGTACATCTGGATGGCGGCCAACCTGGCATTGCTGGTCGGGATCGTCGCGCTGTGCTGGCGGATGCTCGGTTACCGGATCTCGCCCCGGCTCGTCGGGGTCTCGACGCTCGTGGCGGTGGCGTGCACGTTTCTCGAGCCCGTCCGCACGACGCTGTTCTACGGGCAGATCAACCTGGTGCTGATGGCGCTGGTGCTGTGGGACGTCTCCCGTGACGAACGGAGCCGGATCAGGGGCATCGGCGTCGGGATCGCGGCCGGCATCAAGCTCACCCCCGCCTACTTCGTGCTCTACTACCTGGTGCTTCGCCAGTGGCGGGCGGCCGCCGTGGCGGTCGGGACGACCGTGGCCACGGTCGGTGTGAGTTGGCTGGTGCTGCCGGACGATTCGTGGCAGTACTGGACCCGGACGTTCTTCGAGTCCACGCGTATCGCGGAGGACCAGCACCCGTCGAACCAGTCGATCCGCGGGGTCGTCGCGCACCTCACGGGTCATGCGACGCCGGTCGTCCTCTGGCTGGTGCTGGCGGCGCTCGTCGTGGCGGTGAGCATGTGGATCGTGGTGCGACTGCACCGGGTGGGAGAGAGCCTGCTCGCGGTGACGGTGGCGGGCCTGAGCGCCGCGGCGGTGTCGCCGTTCTCGTGGAGTCACCATTGGGTGTGGTTCGTGCCGCTGATCGTCTACATCGTGCACCGGGCACTGACGAACGGTTGGTGGTGGCTCGCGGCGGCGGTGATCTACCTCGGGGCCGGAGCGTGGCCGTACCGGTGGGACGAGCACGTCGTGGTGGTCGGGCTGTTCCTGTTCCCGCCGCAGTGGGCCGTCGCCGACGTCCTCATGAACATCTACCTGTTGCTGTACGCGGCGATCCTCGTCGGAGCCGGTGTGGTCGCGTTCCGCACTCCCGAACCGGCTGGTCAGCACCCAGTGGCAGCGTGACCGGGGCGCCCTGTCACCATTCCGGCATGAAAATTCGAACCCTGATCGCCGCCGCCCCCGTCGCCCTGCTCGTCCTCACCGGCTGCAGCGACAGCAATGCGGACTCCGCCGCATCGTCCGCCGACGAGACCACCACCGTCGCCGCCGACCTCGTCGACGCCGCCGTCAAGGAGATGTGCGGCCAGGTCGCTGTCTTCATCGACTCGTCCGAGCAGGCCGCCCAGGCCGCCGGGCAGCCGTTCGACCGGGCCGCCAAGGGCGAGGAGTTCCTGGGGCTGCTGAAGACGAGCTCCGGCGCCTGGGTGGGCGCCTACAACGCGCAGGCCGAGGTGGCGGGCCAGCCGCTGCTGGACCCGGCGACCGCGACGTGGGAGGACATGCCTGCGGACAGCCGCGACATGATCGAGCGGTCCGTGCAGGCGGGTGTCTCCGGCAACTGCTGATGCGCAGGGTCAGCCGCGCAGGGCGTCGGACAGCGCCCGCGCGGCGGCCTCCGGGTCGTCGGCCGCGGTGATCGCGCGCACGACGACGACGCGGCTGGCGCCGGCCTCGAGGATCTGCGGCAGCCGCTCCTGGTCGATACCGCCGATCGCGAACCACGGGCGCGCCGGGGCGGCCTCGGCGGTGCTGCGCACCAGTTCGATCCCGGACGCCGTCCGGCCCGGCTTGGTGGGCGTGGCCCACACCGGTCCGGTGCAGAAGTAGTCGACGTCCTCCTCGATCGCCGCGAGGCTCGCCTGCGCACGGTTGTTCGTGGAGCGGCCGATCACCACGTCGGGGCCGACGATCCGGCGGGCGTAGTGCACGGGCAGGTCGTTCTGGCCCAGGTGCAGGACGTCCGCGCCCGCGGCGAGCGCGAGGTCGGCGCGGTCGTTGACGGCGAGCAGCGCGCCGTGGCGTCGGGCCGCCGCGCCCAGCACCGCCAGCGCGGCCAGTTCCTCCTTGACCTCGAGCGGTCCGAACTCCCGCTCGCCGGCCGAGCCCTTGTCGCGGAGCTGGACGATGTCGACGCCGCCGGCGAGTGCGGCCTCCACGAAGTGAGCCAGATCGCCCTTGTCGCGGCGGGCGTCGGTGCAGAGGTAGAGGCGCGCATCGGCGAGGCGTTCGCGCGGTGTGAGGTGCTTGACGGATTGGGAGGCGTGCACACTTGGAACGGTAGTCTCTAGTGCGGACTAATCAACACGGGAGTCCCGAGGAACGCGGGGCTGAGAGGGGGCCTGCCGGCCCCGACCGTCATACCTGACCCGGATCATGCCGGCGCAGGGAGTGAGGTGGAGAAAAGTTGACCCGATCGGTTTCCGTCGTCGGAGGCGGTGTCATCGGTCTGTCCGTCGCGTGGCGCGCAGCGCAGCGCGGCTGGGCGGTCAAGCTGTACGACCCGGCACCCGGTAGCGGTGCGTCGTGGGTCGCCGGCGGCATGCTGGCGCCGCTGTCGGAGGGCTGGCCCGGCGAGGAGAAGGCGCTCGCGCTCGGGGCCGCTTCGTTGCAGCGGTGGCCGGACTTCGGCGCCGAACTCGAGCGCATCGCGGATCTGAAACTCTTCACCTCCGACGACTCGCTGACCGTCGCGCTCGATGCCGCCGACGCCGCCGACCTGCACACGATCGCCGACTGGGTGGCCGAGCAGGGGCACGAGCTGCGCATCCTGAACCGGGCGCAGATCCGCGAGCTCGAGCCGTCGCTGGGCCGCGGCATCCGGCTCGCGCTGCAGGCGCCCACCGAGCCGGCCGTCGACAACCGGCTGCTGGTGCGGGCGCTGCGGACCGCGGCGGTGGCGGCCGGCGTCGAGCTGATCGAACGCGCCGTGACCGACCTGGCCGAGCTCACCACCGATCAGGTGGTGCTGGCGGCGGGTTCGAACTCGGCGCAGCTGTGGCCGGACCTGCCGGTGCGCCCGGTGAAGGGCGAGATCCTGCGGCTGCGGGCCCGGCCGGGTGTGACGCCCGCGCCGCTGCGCACCATCCGCGGTAGCGTGCACGGTCGGCCGTCGTATCTGGTGCCGCGCGCCGACGGGATCGTCGTCGGCGCCACGCAGTACGAGTCGGGACACGACACCCAGGTCACCGTGGCCGGGGTGCGCGACCTCATCGCCGACGCCGAGGCGTTGATGCCCGCGATCGGCGAGTACGAGCTGTACGAGGCGAAAGCCGGTCTGCGCCCGATGAGTCCGGACAACCTGCCGATCATCGGACGCGTCTCGGACCGCGTGGTGCTCGCGACCGGACACGGTCGCAACGGCATCCTGATGACCCCGGTCACCGCGGACGCGACGGTCGCGATCCTGGACGGCAATCCCCTGGCGGAGGCGGAAAGTGCCACCGCCGAACGATTTTCATTCGCGAAGGCATGAGTGAGGTTTGGATGAGTGAGTTGATCGGGATCACCGTCAACGGTGAGGACCGCGAATTCGACGGGCCGCTGACGGTGACGGAGCTGCTCGAGCGGCTGGATCTGCCGCAGCGTGGCATCGCCGTCGCGGTGGACGGCGCGGTGTTCCCGCGCGGCCGCTGGACCGAGTCGGTGGGCCGCGGCTGGGAGATCGAGATCCTCACGGCGGTGCAGGGTGGCTGAGATGGGCAAGCTGACGATCGCCGACCGCACCTTCGGCTCGCGCCTGATCATGGGCACCGGCGGCGCCGCGAACCTCGCCGTGCTCGAGGAGGCTCTGGTCGCGTCGGGCACCGAACTGACCACCGTCGCGATGCGCCGGGTCGACGCCGCGGGCGGCACGGGCGTGCTGGACCTGCTGCGCCGCCTCGACATCGCGCCGCTGCCGAACACCGCCGGCTGCCGCGGTGCCGCCGAGGCGGTGCTCACCGCGCAGCTCGCGCGCGAGGCGCTCGAAACCGACTGGGTGAAGCTCGAAGTGATCGCCGACGAGCGCACCCTCCTGCCTGACGCTATCGAATTGGTCAGCGCCGCAGAGCAGTTGGTGGACGACGGCTTCACCGTCCTGCCGTACACCACGGACGACCCGGTGCTCGCCAAGCGGCTCGAGGACGTCGGCTGCGCCGCGGTGATGCCGCTGGGTTCGCCGATCGGTACCGGCCTGGGCATCTCGAACCCGCACAACATCGAGATGATCGTCGACGCTGCGAACGTCCCCGTCATCCTCGATGCCGGTATCGGCACCGCCAGCGATGCGACGCTCGCGATGGAACTGGGCTGCGACGCGGTGCTGCTCGCGACGGCGGTCACCCGCGCCAAGGATCCGGCGCTCATGGCGTCGGCGATGCGTGGCGCGGTCACCGCCGGCTACGAGGCGCGGCACGCCGGCCGGATCCCGAAGCGGTTCTGGGCGCAGGCGTCGTCGCCAATGTGATGCCGGCCGCGACGGCTAGGGGGTCGCGAACGCGAGGCCGACTCCGAGGACCGGTGGTGCGGTGACGAAATGCCCGCCGAGTGGGGCGTTGCCCTCGTAGTGGGATTTCGGCATCCGGTAGATCTGGGCGAAGGACTGCGGCGGGTAGGTGACGCCGATGAACTCGTCCGCGGGCAGGGCGCCCACGACGACGAACTTCACCGTCGGCGAGGACAGCTGTTCCGGGTCGTGCACCACGCGGTACACCACGCCGCGGGTGGTGTCGTAGTGGGCGTAGTCGCGCACCGCCTCCACGATCGTCGCGCCCCGGTCGAACGCGGCACGCAGCCCCGGCGCGGCGATCGACGCGGATCCGCTCGTGATCGAGCTCGGCGGGATCGGTTGCGGGCCAACTTCCTCGGCACCGGCGACGGGCGCGGCGACGGCGCCGAGTGCGACCGCGACAGCGGCCGCGGTGACGATTCTTCTCACGAGTCCTCCTCCTAGGGGGCCGGCTCTCCCGTGGTTCGGCGGAGTCGTCCCCTCTGTCGTGTCGGCCGGTGCGGAGCGTTACGGGAGGTCCGTCCGCGCCACGCCGATAACGGAATGATCGAAAATCCCGGAGGTCGGGGCGTTGCGCCCTAGGCTGGGTGAGGCCAGGTCGGTTTCGCTGCTGCGATAGGACGTGCCATGTCGACGATGCTGAACGCAGATCTCCTCCGACTCCTCCGCTCGGATGTCGTGGCGTGGAACGCCCGACGCGATGAATTGCCCGATGCGCCAGACCTTCACGGTCTGGACTTGTCGGGAGCGGACCTCGCCGGGGCCAATCTCACCGGTGCCAACCTGGTCGGCGCCGACCTCTCGGGTGCGGACCTGACAGCTGCCGAGTTCGGCGGCGCCGACATGACCGGAGCCAACCTCTCCGGGGCGGTGGCCGCGGACGCGGACTTCAGCAAGGCGTACCTGACGAACGCGAAGCTGACCGGGGCGGTGCTCACGCTGTCGTTCCTGACATCGACGTACCTGGCCCACGCGAACCTGGCCGGGGCCGACCTGTCGGGTGCGTACATGACGGGTGCGCATCTCGAGGACGCCGACCTGACCGGGGCTCGGTTGGCGGGCGCGTACCTCGCGCACGCCGATCTGACGGGTGCATTGCTCTCGACGGCCGACGTGAGCGGTGCGGACCTGACCGACGTGCGGATGCCGGACGGCGCCGTCCGGGCCTGACCGGGGTGATCCCCGACACGGTCTCGGGGTGGACGTCATCCCAGGGTATGACTCGGGTGTAGACCGGAGACCGATGCGCAGGTAGGGGCGTTTCGGGCAGAGTGGTCCTCATGATTGAAGTGAGGGGACTGACGAAGACCTACGGGTCGACGAGAGCGGTGGACGATCTCACGTTCGCCGTGAAGCCCGGAATCGTCACCGGCTTCCTCGGCCCGAACGGTGCCGGCAAGTCGACGACCATGCGGATGATCCTCGGCCTCGACAAGCCGACGTCGGGCACCGCACTGATCGAGGGCGTGCCGTACCACCAGCTCAAGCAGCCGCTGCGCACCGTCGGCGCGCTGCTCGACGCCAAGTGGGTGCACCCGAACCGTTCGGCCAAGGCGCACCTGCAGTGGATGGCGGCGGCCAACTCGCTGCCGATGTCGCGCGTCGACGAGGTCCTGCGCCTCGTCGGCCTGACGGAGGTCGCGGGCAAGAAGGCCGGCGGCTTCTCGCTGGGCATGTCGCAGCGGCTGGGCCTGGCGGGCGCGCTGCTGGGCGATCCCAAGGTGCTGCTCTTCGACGAGCCGGTCAACGGTCTCGACCCCGAGGGCATCGTGTGGATCCGCAAGTTCATGCAGAGCCTGGCCGCGGAGGGCCGCACGGTCCTGGTCTCGAGCCACCTCCTGTCGGAGATGTCGCTGACCGCAGAGCATCTCATCGTGATCGGCCGCGGTCGGTTGATCGCCGACACGAGCGTCAAGGACTTCGTCGACCGTGCGTCGGAATCGTCGGTGCGGGTGCGCAGCCCACAGCTCGACGCCCTGCGCGGCGTGCTCACGGCGCAGGGCTTCGCGGTCCGCGACGACGCGGGCGTCGACCATCAGTCGGCGCTGGTCGTGTCCGGAGTCAAGACCGACGACATCGGCGCGCTCGCCGGGGCCAACGGAATCGTGCTGCACGAGTTGTCGTCTCAGCGCGGCTCGCTCGAGGACGCGTTCATGAAGCTCACCGGCGACGACGTGCAGTACCACGCTCAGATCGCCGGAGCAGCCGGGCAGAACATGGGAGGTGCGCTCGGATGAGCGTGTTGAATGCAGAGCGCATCAAGCTCACGTCCACCAAGTCGCCGATGTGGTGCAGCCTCATCGCTGTGGTCGCCAGTGTCGGCCTCGCGGCGGTCATGGGCATCGCCTACAAGTCCCTCGTGGAGTCGGATGCCGAATCGCTGGGCGAGTTCACCGCGGCGTACACCCAGCTCGGGGCCGTCCAGTTCGGGTCGATGCTGGTGATGATCATGGCGGCACTCGCCGTGACCACCGAGTACCGATTCGGCGTCATCCGCACCACGTTCCAGGCGATCCCGAACCGCACCCAGGTGATCGCGGGCAAGGCCCTCCTGCTGGCGATCATCGCCGGCGTCCTCGGACTGGTCATCGCGCTGGCGTCGTACTTCGTGGCGCAGGCGACGGCCGGCGTGACGCTGGACCTCGGCGCGGACAGCAATGCTCGTGAACTCTTCGGTATCCCGATCTACTACGCACTCCTGGCAGTCCTCGCGGTCGGTGTCGGCACGCTGATCCGCCAGTCGGCGGGTGCGATCTCGCTGCTGCTGCTGTGGCCGCTGGTGATCGAGAGCTTCGCGACGATGATCCCCAAGGTGGGCAAGTACATCGGGGAGTTCGGCCCCTTCAACAACATCGCCCACTTCCTCGGGTCGGGTGCGACGTTCGACTTCCGCTGGGGTCCGTGGGGTTCGCTGCTCTACTTCGCGGCGTTCGTCGCGATCGTGTTCGGCGCCGCCCTGTTCGCGGTGAACAAGCGCGACGCCTGAGTCGCTTCCGCCAGTGAGGGCCCCGCACCGTTCCGACGGTGCGGGGCCCTCGGCGTTTTCGGTGCCCCGGCCACCGGTGCCGTGATCGGCTACGCTTCGGCACATGCGCACGACGGTGGGATTCGTCACCGTGATCGCCGGCGCGCTGCTGTTGTCGGGATGCGGTGATCCCGACGACCTCGGCCCGCCGGTGGACGGCCCCGGCCTGGCCGCGGCGATCGACACCGACGCGGTGATCGGCGACCTCGAGCAACTTCAGCGCATCGCGGACGACAACGGCGGTAACCGCGCGGCAGGCACCCCCGGCTACGACGCGAGCGTCGACTACGTCGTCGACCAGCTCGAGCAGGCCGGATTCGATGTCGACACACCGGAGTTCGCCGTCGACATCTTCCACGCGACGACGCAGACACTGCAGGTGTCGGGGCGCCAGGTGCCGGTGCAGGCGCTGACGTACTCGCCGTCCACCCCGGCGGGTGGACTGACCGCCCCGCTGGTGCCGGTGCCGTCGGACGACACTCCGGGCTGCGACGACACCGACTACGCCGGCCTGGACGTGACCGGCGCGGTGGTGCTGGTCGATCGCGGTGCCTGCCCGTTCGCGCAGAAGCAGCAGGTGGCTGCCGAGCGCGGCGCCGCGGCGATGCTGGTCGCCAACAACGTGGACGGGCCCCTGACCGGCGGCACGTTGGGCAGCAAGGACGACGCCCGGATCCCCACCGGCGGCGTCGGCAAGGCGGACGGCGCTGCGCTGCGCCAGGGTGGCGACGTCACGCTCGCGCTCGACACGACCGTCGAATCGGCCAAGTCCCGCAACGTGATTGCCCAGACGCGGACCGGCGCGTCGGACGACGTGGTGATGGTCGGCGCGCACCTCGACTCGGTGCCGGAGGGGCCGGGCGTCAACGACGACGGCTCGGGCGTGGCGACGCTGCTCGAGGCGGCCCGGCGACTCGGCGCGACGCCGAACGCCACCAACGCGGTGCGGTTCGCGTTCTGGGGCGCCGAGGAGGAGGGGCTGAACGGTTCCCAGGCGTACGTGGACGGCCTCGACGACACGGCCCGCGCCGACATCGCGATGTACCTGAACTTCGACATGGTCGGCTCGCACAACGCCGGCTACTTCGTCTACGACGGGGACGATTCGGACCGGACGGGCGAGGGGCCGGGGCCGGAGGGTTCGGCGGGTATCGAGCGCACGTTCGGCGCGATCCTGCTGCAACTGGGCATCTCGCCGGAGGGCACGGACTTCGACGGACGTTCGGACTACGGACCGTTCATCGCGACCGGCATTCCCTCGGGCGGATTGTTCACCGGCGCGGAGGAAGCAAAAACCGCAGTTCAGGCCGACAAGTGGGGTGGGGATCCCGGCGCCGGATTCGACCCGAACTACCACACCGCTCAGGACACGCTGGCGAACGTGGACCGCGCGGCGCTGGCCGTGAACGCCGAGGCCGTGGGGTACGGAATCGGGCATTACGCGCAGTCGATCGAGGGGCCCAACGGCGTGCCGGGGGCGGGTGACGAGCGCTCCGCGGCCCGCGCCGAAACCGGGAAGTAGACGACACCCGGCACTTCTGCGAGATGCCGCACCCGCGATTATTCTTGCCGGGGTGAGTGACGACTCGCAGGGCGACGACACCACCCCGGAACTGCCTCAGGCGTGTTCCGGTGCCGAGAGCGGGCCCGCCAGGGTCGCGAAGTGGATGCGTGACGCGGACCGGCAGCCGCAACTCGTGGACGCCGTCCGGCGCATCCGCCGGTCGCTGCCGGGGGATCCTTCGTTCGGTGATCCGCTGTCGACGACCGGTCCGGGTGGGGCGCGGGCGGCCGCGCGGATGATCGACACCGGTTCGGGTGCGTCCCGCGAAGTGAGCATGGCGGCGCTGCAGGTGCTGCAGGCGGTGCTCGAGAAGACGTGGGGGAGCCCCGCAAACGGCGAAGTCACGATCGTGTTCACCGATCTGGTGGGGTTCTCGAGCTGGTCGCTGCAGGTGGGCGACGGCCCGACCCTGGGCCTCCTGCGGGCGGTCGCGGCGACGATCGAACCACCGATGATCGAGCGGGGCGGGCAGGTGGTCAAACGGCTGGGCGACGGGCTGATGGTGGTGTTCGACCACCCGGACAAGGCGGTGGAAGCGGTGTTCGCGGCGCGCGCCGCGCTCGCGACCGTCGAGCACGACGGCTACCGGCCGCGCATGCGTGTCGGCCTGCACACCGGGGCGCCGCAGCCCGTCGGGGCGGACTGGTTCGGTGTGGACGTCAACGTCGCCGCCCGGATGATGGAACTCGGCGGGAACGGTCACGTCGTCATGTCCGGCAACACGCACGACGCGATCGGCACCGAACGGCTCGCCGAACTGGGCCTGCTCGCGAAACGGTACCGGCGCGGGCTGCTGGCAGCGCCGCAGCGCGGAGTGCCCGAGGACCTACGCATCTACCTGCTGCGGCCGATACCCGCTTCTCACTGACTGCCGAACGGACGAACCGGACCACTTCGGGGAACGGTTGCCGCGCCAGACGCGCGACGCGCACACTGAGGACGTGGCGGAGTCCGAGCATCCACAACGCACACCCTTCTACGGGGTGCTGATGATCATCGCGGCGCTGGCGGCGGCGATCGCGGTGAGCTACTACGGGCCCACCTGGTTTCGCATCGCCGTCTACATCCTGGCGGTGCCGGTGGTGGCCGTCGGTTTCGTCTTCACGCTCCGCGACTACTCGCGCTGATCAGGCGTCCTACGCGTTCTTCGGATCCAGCCGCCACAGTGGCGACACCGGCCCGTGCCCCGCACCCAGGTCGTACGACGCCTCGAGGCACCGGGTGACCCATTCCTTGCCGAACGCGACCGCGTCGGGCATCGCGTAGCCGTTGGCGAGCGCGCACGCGACCGCCGCGGCGAGGGTGTCGCCGCCCCCGTGATCGTTGCCGGTCTCGATCCGCGGGCTGGTGAACTCGTGGAACATGTCGCCGTCGAACAGCAGGTCGGTGCTGGACGTGGACGAGCGCAGGTGCCCGCCCTTGACCAGCGACCACTGCGCGCCCAGCGCGTGCAGGGCCTCGGCGGCGCGGCGGGCGCTGGCGTCGTCGACCACCTCGATGCCGGTGATCAGCCGCACCTCGTCGAGGTTCGGCGTCACCAGCGACGCGATGGGGATCAGGGTGTTGCGGACCGCGTCGAGCGCCTCGGCGTGCAGCAGTGGATCGCCGTGCATCGACGCGCACACCGGATCCACCACGAGTGGCACCGCCTGGTCGCGACCGATCCCGACCTCGGTGCACACCTCGGCGACGGCCTCGATGATCGCGGTGGATGCGAGCATGCCGGTCTTGGCCGCGGACACACCGATGTCCTCGACCACGCAGCGCACCTGAGCGGCCACCGTCTCCGGCGGGATCTCGTGGAATCCGCTGACGCCCACCGAGTTCTGTACGGTCACCGCGGCGACCGCGACGCATGCGTGCACCCCGCACATCGCCATGGTGCGCGAATCGGCCTGGATGCCCGCGCCGCCGCCGGAATCGGTGCCGGCGATGGTGAGGGCGCGGATCGGGGTCTGGCCGGTCGGCGTCAGGGGCAGGTAGTCCACGGCCTCGAGCCTACCCAGGCGTGGAAACTCGATTGCCGCCACGCTCGCGGTCGTGGTGTGCTCGACGCATGAACTCCGCCGCCGCCCCCGAATACCGCCTGCGGACCGAACGGCCCGACGACGCCGAGGCGGTGCGGGCCGTCGTGCTCGCGGCGTTCCCGGGGCCGGACGAGGCGGACCTGGTGGACAGTCTGCGCGCCGATCCGGCGTGGATCGACGGACTGTCGTGGGTGGCGGTCCTGGGCGACGACACCGTGGCCGCGCACGCGCTGTGCACCCGCTGTCACGTCGACGGCGTCGCGTCGCTCGCGTTGGCTCCGGTATCGGTGCTGCCCGAGTACCAGAACCGGGGACTGGGCGCGGCCGTGACGCGGGCGGTGCTGGATGCGGCTCGCGCGCAGGGGGAGTCGAGTGTGATCGTGCTGGGTCACCCGGACTACTACCCGCGATTCGGCTTCACCCGCGCCTGCACGCACGGCGTCCGTGTCTCGTTCGATGTGCCCGACGAGTCGTTGATGGTGATGGCGCTGGACGATTCCCCGGTTCCGGCGGGCACCGTGCGCTACGCCGAGCCGTTCGGGGTCTGAACTCGACGCGACGCCTTCCCGATGCCCTCGGGAACGTCGGGTAACCGGGTGACCGGTTTTCTTCGCCTGAGGTCTCGGCGGTCCGAAAGGGGCTCGGCAGTGCGAACTCTCGGCAGTCGATGTCGAATCGGTCTGCGGCGGAACGATTGTGGGGCAGTCGCGTATCGGGGGGCACGGCGCCTCGCCGTCGCCGCCCGGGTCGTCGTCGCGTTCGCTCGTGGCGAAGTCGAAATGCAGGGCATTCGGTCAAATGCCTGACAGGTCGCGCTGGACGCCTGTACTAATAGTGGCGTGGATCACATTGATGTAATGAGAGCGTCCCGAGGAGGTGTCGTGTTCGCCGATTCGCCCAGTGCCGACGTAACCGACAACACCGACCAGAACCGCTTCGAATTGCGGCTCAACGGAGATCTGGTCGGCATCGTCGGCTACTACGACACCTCGCCGGCCAGAAAGCCCGGGGCGCAGAAGTTCACTCCCGTCGTCTCGTTCATGCACACCGTCGTCGTCGAGGACTTCGGGCACCGCGGTCTCGCTGCGGTGATGGTGCGTCGCGCGCTCGATCAGGCCCGCGACTACGGCTGGAAGGTGCGACCCGTGTGCACCTACGTCCAACGGTTCGTCGAGGCGCACCCGGAGTATCTCGATCTCATGGCCCCGATCGAGGCGGTCGACGCGATCTCGCTCAACTGATCGACCCGCGGCCACGCCGCGGTCAAGGATCGGCATCGAACCGCGTCACCCGCCACGAATCGGGCCCCGTGTCGGCGGTTCGCCCGGTTTCATGGGAAACGTGAACTCCGCATCCCCGGGAACCTCAGGCTCGGTCGACGCGCCCGTCCGGGTCGTCGACAGCCCACCCCACGAGCGCTACGAACTGTGGGTTCGCGGCGAACTGGTCGGCATTCTCGGCTATCGGCGCGACGCCACCGGTGCGTCGGGCGACGTGCTGACACTGCTGCACACGGTCGTCAGGGAGGACCGTGGTGGACGCGGGTGGGCGGCCGTGCTGGTGCGCGAGGTACTCGACCGCGCTCACCGCGAGGGCACGCGGATCCGCCCGGTCTGCACCTACGTCAAGCGGTACCTCGGCACCCACGCCGAGTATCTCGATCTCCTGGACGGCTAGGCCTGCGCGATCCCGCTCAGTCCAGGTCGACGACCACCGGGGCGTGATCGCTCGCGCCCTTGCCCTTGCGCTCGTCCCGGTCGATGTGCGCGGCCGTCACCCGCGCGGCGAACGCGGGCGAGCCCAGCACGTAGTCGATGCGCATGCCCTGCTTCTTCGGGAACCGCAGCTGCGTGTAGTCCCAGTACGTGTAGACGCCCGGGCCGGGCGCGTGCGGGCGCACCACGTCCGCGAAACCGGCCTCGGCGAACGCGTCGAACGCGTCCCGCTCCGGCTGCGACGTGTGCGTCTTGCCCTCGAAGAAGGCCGGATCCCACACGTCCTCGTCGGTGGGCGCGACATTCCAGTCGCCCACCAGCGCGATCTGCGCGTCCGGGTTCCCGGCCAGCCAGCCCTCGGCGTCGGCGCGCAGCTTGGCGAGCCACTCCAGCTTGTAGACGTAGTGCGGGTCGGTCAGCTCCCGGCCGTTGGGCACGTACAGGCTCCACACCCGCACCCCGCCGACCGTCGCGCCGATGGCGCGGGCCTCCTGCGCGGCCTCCGCCGCGGGGTCCTTGTCGAACCCGGGCTGATCGGCGAACCCGATCTGCACGTCGTCGAGCCCGATGCGCGACGCGATCGCGACGCCGTTCCACTGGCTCAGGCCGACGTGCGCCACCTCGTAGCCGGCCTCGGTGAACCGCTCGTACGGGAACTGCTCGTCCTTGCACTTGGTTTCCTGCATCGCCAACACATCGGTGTCGGTGCGGGCCAGCCAGTCCAGGATCCGGTCCGTTCGGGCACGGACCGAGTTCACATTCCACGTCGCGATTCGCACACCCGTGAGGGTAGTCAGCTGCTCGGACAGTCGCCGGACCCGGTCCCGGCCCGGCGCACCGGCTTCGGCCCCAGCGCCTTGAGGCGGACGACGTCGGCCCGCTGCACCTCGACGACCCGGTCGTCGGAGGTGCGGACCACCACCGTCGGCTCGAGCTGCTCGAGCGTGCCGATCACGTCGGTCAGCGGGTGGGAGCCACCGGGTGGCAGGCGATACCGCACCACCACCCGGCCGCCGATCGTCGGCTCGATACCCGACATCGGTCCTCTACTCAGTCTTCGTCGTCGTCCTCGTCGTGCCCGAACGGGTCGTCGACGGTGCCCGGCGTCCAGCTCAGCCCCGGCACGCCCCAGCCCGACCGCTTGATCGTCTTCTTCGCGGCGCGCGCGTTGCGGCCGATCAGGACGTCCACGTAGAGGAAGCCGTCGAGGTGCCCGGTCTCGTGCTGCAGCATGCGCGCGAAGAACCCGCGGCCCTCGATCTCGACCGGGTTGCCGTCCTCGTCCGTGCCGGTGACCTTCGCCCAGTCGGCGCGGCCCGTCGGGAACTGCTCGCCGGGCACCGACAGGCAGCCCTCGACGTCGTCGTCCTCGTCCGGCATGGTCTCCGGGATCTCGGACGTCTCGAGCACCGGGTTGACCACGCAGCCGCGGCGGCGGACCGACTTGCCCTTCTCGTCGACGTCGGGGCAGTCGTAGACGAACAGTCGCTTCGCGACACCCACCTGGTTCGCTGCCAGACCGACACCGTTGGCGGCGTCCATCGTCTCGTACATGTCGCGGATCAGATCGGCGAGTTCGGCCGGTGACTCGGTCACCTGCTTGGTCGGCTCGTGCAGGACGGGGTCGCCGACGATCCGGATCGGAAGAATTGCCATGGTCACCAAGGATAATGGGCGTGATATTCGCGGCGCGCCCCGCCGGAAGCCGGTACCGAACGCCTCGATCGTGATTCAATGACCAGGAAGAACATCGGTGTAATTCGTGCTCGGTCCCGAGCGATGTCTCAGTGTCCGGGCACACTGCTCGACCTGATCCTGTCGGGTCCACGGGGCGCGGAGGTTTCGCTGAGGTCGAGCGGGATCGAGAAATCATCGAGCAGTCGAGGAGTGAGATGGACGGCGCAGCAGCGCGGAACCAATCCGAACACAGCGACGGCGCGTCGGCGAACGAGGTAGGCCAGGACGGACTCACCCGCCGCGAGCACGACATCCTCTCCTTCGAGCGTCAGTGGTGGAAGTACGCCGGCGCGAAGGAAGAGGCCATCAAGGAACTCTTCTCCATGTCGGCCACTCGCTACTACCAGGTGCTGAACGCACTCGTCGACCGCCCCGAGGCCCTGGCCGCCGACCCGATGCTGGTCAAGCGCCTGCGGCGCCTGCGGGCCAGCCGGCAGAAGGCCCGCGCCGCGCGTCGGCTCGGCTTCGACATCCCCACCTAGTCAGCCTCCTCCAGCCGTCACCAAACCCCCGGCCGTCGTCACCTCGTTACCGAAAGCGTTCGACGCGCCGATTAAGGTCGTAAGCCGTGACCACCCCGAACCCCGAGTCGTCTGGCCCCCCGTTGCGTGCGATCGCGATGGTGCTGATCGCCCTCGCGATCCTCTTCGCCGGACTGGGCGCGGCCTCCCTGGGCGGCTCGGATTCCAGCGAATCGGCGCCCGTCGCGGACACCACCGCCGCGTCGACGAGCACGGCTACCACGACGTCCGCCGCCGCGCAGGCCGCACGGACCACCACTGCGGCTCCCGCCGTCACGACCACCACCCCGACCGCCACGCCGACCACCACCTCCGCGGCCGTGGCGTCCGGCCCGGTCGACAAGACGGTGCCGGTGCGGGTGTTCAACAACAGCAACGTGTCCGGTCTCGCCGCGCAGACCGCGAACGAGCTGACGTCCAACGGCTGGAACGTCTCCGAGACCGGCAACTACAGCTACGGGATGATCCTCACCACCACCGTCTACTACGGCAACACCGCCGCCGAGAAGCAGGCCGCGCAGGCCATCGCCGCGGAGCTCGGCGTCCCCGCCGAGCCGCGCTTCACCGGCATCGCCAGTGCCTCGCCGGGAGTGATCGTGATCGTCACCTCGGAGTGAGTCCGCCGGACCTGCTCGTTATGATCATCGGCAGATTTCAACCACCTCGAAGGAGCGGTTCGATGGCCTCGCAATTCTCCCGTCGCAAGTCCTGGCGCGTCGTGACCCCGTTGGTCGCGATCGCCGCGCTGGGCCTCACCGCCTGCTCGAACAACGAGGAGCCCACCGACCAGCCCGGCACCACCCCGCCGGTGTGGACCGGTGCCCCGGCCCCCGCGGGTGAGCACGGCGAAAGCGGCTCCGAGCACGTCACCACGACCACCGCGGCATCCGTTTCGGTGCAGCTCAAGGACGCGAAGGGCGCCCAGGTCGGGACGGCGACCCTCGCCGAGTCCGGCGGCTACGTCCAGATCACCGTCGACGCGCAGGGTCTGAAGCCCGGCTTCCACGGCCTGCACATCCACTCCGTCGGCAAGTGCGAGCCCAACTCCGTCGCCCCCACCGGCGGCGAGCCCGGCAACTTCCTCTCCGCCGGCGGCCACTACCAGGTCGAGGGCCACACCGGGCACCCGGCCAGCGGCGACCTCACCTCCCTCGAGGTGCGCGAGGACGGCAAGGCGTACCTCGTCACCACGACGAGCGCCTTCACGCTCGACGACCTGAAGAACGGCGGCAAGGGCACCGCGCTGATGATCCACGCGGACGCCGACAACTTCGCCAACATCCCCACCCGCTACACGCTGCCCGACAACGCGCCCGTGCCGGACCAGCAGACGCTGGCCACCGGCGACGCCGGCGGCCGCGTCGCCTGCGGCGTCATCAAGGGCTGACGACTCGGCACACAGCCGGACCGAAACGGCGGGGCCATCGCGGCCCCGCCGTTTCGCGTATGTCGGGCGTCCTGCGCGCGCTCGGACGCTGTGGTTGGATCGAAATCGTGGGAGTCCCGTTCGCCGGTTCACCGCGTCCGACCCTCGGGGTGGAATGGGAGATCGCGCTGGTCGACAGGACCACCCGCGATCTCTCCAACACTGCCGCCGCCGTGTTCGACGCGGTCGGTGAACTGGCCGACGAACCCCGGGTCACCAAGGAGTTGCTGCGCAACACCGTCGAGTTCGTCACCGGCATCTGCGACAACGTCGGCGAGGCCATCGACGACCTGTCGGAGACGATGTCGCTGGTACGTCGGGCCGCCGATCCGCTCGGCGTCGACCTCATGTGTGCCGGCACCCACCCGTTCGCGCAGTGGTCCACCCAGTTGCTCACCCGGACCCCGCACTACGACGAGTTGATCGAACGCACCCAGTGGTGGGGGCGGCAGATGCTCATCTGGGGTGTGCACGTGCACGTCGGGATCTCCGCCAAGGAGAAGGTGTTCCCGATCCTCAACTCGCTTCTGTTGAAATATCCTCATCTGCTTGCGCTTTCGGCTTCGTCCCCGATGTGGGCCGGCGTCGACACCGGCTACGCGAGCAACCGTGCGCTGATGTTCCAGCAGCTACCCACCGCGGGCCTGCCGTTCCAGTTCGAGAACTGGACCCAGTTCGAGGGCTACGTCCACGACCAGCTCACCACCGGTGTCATCGAGAGTCTCGGCGGCCTGCACTGGGACATCCGCCCCGCGCCCCGCTGGGGCACCATCGAGGTCCGCGTGTGCGACGGCATCTCCACCCGCAGCGAACTCAGCGCCCTCGTCGCGCTCGTCCACTGTCTCGTCGTCGACCTCGACACCCGTCTCGAGGCGGGGGAGACGCTGCCGTCCATGCCGCCGTGGCACGTGCAGGAGAACAAGTGGCGGGCAGCGCGATACGGGCTCGACGCCGAGGTCATCCTCGGCGCCGACAACAGCGAACGTCTCGTCACCGACGACCTCTACGACCTGCTCGACAAGCTCACCCCCACCGCCGCGCGGCTCGGTTGCGCCGACGAACTCGCCCGCGTCGCCGACATCCCCCGTCGCGGGGCGTCCTACCAACGCCAGCGCAAGGTTGCCGCCGCCACCGGTGGTGACGTGCGCGCCGTCGTCAGCTCGCTCGTCGACGAACTCGACACTTAAGGTCACATTCACTCGCCGTTTACTATGGACGGCGTGTTGGTGGACGGTGGCGAGCGTACGGAGCCGGTGCGGCTCACCGATCGAACCCGAAATGTCCTGCTCGGCGGCGCCGTCGCCGCCGTCGTACTGGTCCTCACCGGGCTGCAGATCTTCGCGTCCTCGCGCGGCTTCCAGGGGCCGCTCGAGAGCCTGCTCGACGACTTCGTCGGCACCCCCAAGTCGGCGTCCGTGCCGTGGGCCGGGCTCGCCCTCGCGATGGTGGGGCTCACCAACCGGCAGCGGGTCATCGCGCTGTCGAGCGCGGCCGGGATCGACGTCGTCATCGCCGCGATCCGCTACCTCGCCGGTGGACCGCTGACCGTCGGCAACGGCGCCGTGATCGTGCTGACCTCGATCGGCGTGTACGCCGGGGTGAAATGGCAAGGCGAGCAGCGGCGCAACGCGCTCATGGGCGTCGGGCTCGGCGCGCTGCTGATCGTCGCCACCAAGTTCGGCGACGTGTGGCTGCAGATCACCGTCATCGCCCGGCCGATGGTCCTCGACCAGTACGTCCAGCTCGCCGACCACGCCCTCGGCAACCCCTCGTGGGTGATGGGGAACGTCGTCGACGCACTCGGCTCCGTCGGCTACGGCGTCCTGCACTGGGTGTACATCGAGCTGCCCGTCGCCGCGATCGTCGTGGCGCTGTACCAGCTGCGCAAGGGCTGGCCGTCGCACCACCTGGTGCGCACCTTCCTGCTGATCGGTCTGATCGGCCCGGTCTTCTACATCCTGTTCCCGGTGGTCGGGCCGATCTTCGCGTTCGGCGCCGACGGCAACGGCTTCCAGGTCGGCGACTTCTGGCCGAGCGTCGTGCCGTTCGACCTGACGCCGTCGGCCATGCCGTTCGACGACGCCACCCCCCGCAACTGCATGCCCAGCCTGCACACCGCGTGGTCGCTGGCGCTGTTCATCCACTCGCGGCAGGGACCGTGGTGGCTGCGCTGGGGCGGCACGTTCTGGTTCGTGTGCACGCTGACCGCGACCCTCGGCTTCGGTTACCACTACGGTGTCGACCTGGTCGCGGGTGTCGTGCTGACGCTGACGCTCGAGTCGGCCCTGCGCGCCCCGGAGCGCGGCTGGGGCTCGTTCCGGATCCGGCTCGTCGCCGGCGGCGCGGTCCTGCTGGCCGCGCTACTGCTGAGCTACCGCTATCTCGCCGTGCAGATCGCCGAGTACCCGATCGTGTCGACCCCGCTGCTCCTCGGCCTCCCGGCGCTGTTCGCCTTCGCGTACTGGCGCACCTTCTACCGCCCCGTCTCCCCGCGATTTGCGCACTTGTCGCTCCCGGAGGACGCCGCGTCGGCGCGATAAGTGCGCAAAACGCGGGGTGGGGAGACGCTAGCGGAACGTGCCAGGGGTGTCGTCGTGCTGATCCATGAGCAGCCCGTCGCGTCCGCGCTGCTCGCGGTAGGCGACGCGGCCGACACTGTGCGCGATGACGGGCGCGGTCAGCAGCGTGAACAGCCCGATGAGCACGAGCATCCAGATGTCGACGTTGCCGTGCAGCCGGATCACCGCACCGACCAGCACCAGCACCAGGCCGACGACCTGCGGCTTGGTGGCGGCGTGCATGCGGGAAAGGGTGTCGGGAAAGCGGACGATGCCGATCGCCGCGGTGAGCGCCAGGAACGATCCGGTGAGGATGCAGATCGCGGCGAGGACGTCGAGGAAAGTGTTCACGAGTCGTCACTCACCCGGAATCGGGCCACGCTCACCGAGCCGACGAAGCCGACCAGGGCGAGCGCGACGATGGCGGGCACGATCGTGGTGTCGCCGCTGTAGGCGGCCCACACCGACAGCCCGCAGATCGCGGTCGCGATGAGGGTGTCCATCGCGACCAGTCGGTCGAGACTGCCGGGCCCGGCCAGCAGCCGGTAGGTGGTGAGCAGCGCCGCCACCACCAGCATCACTCCGGCGATGATCATCACGGCCGTCATGCTCGGTCCTCCCTGCCCTCTTCGTGGTACTCGTAGTCGCGCAGATGCCACGGCGCCGGCTGCCATTCCGAATCACGCTCGAACGATGCGATGAACAGCCGCTCGAGCTGCCGCACCGAACGGTAGAACTGGTCCACGGCCTTGGTCGTGCCGACGTCGAGGACGTGTACGTACACCGCGCGTCGGGCCTGGTCGACCTCCAGTACCATCGTGCCGGGGATCAGGTTGAGCACGTCGATGCACAGTGTCAGCACCAGGTCGGACTTGATGCCGAGCTTGCAGCGCAGCACCCCGGTGACCGGCGGCGGACCCGGACGGACCGCCAGCCACGCGACCTGGACACTCGATTGCGCCGCGTAGAAGATGATCATCCCGACCAGCTTGATCATCGACAGCAGGTGCACCCGGCCCTCGACCGGAACCCGCGGCAGCGGCAGCAGCCACATGATCAGCAGGCCGACCACCAGGCCGCCCGCCAGGTTCGCGAAGCTGAACGTGCCCCACAGCAGGATCCACACCAGCGTCAGCCACGCGAGGACGCCGACGCGCAGTACGCGTTCGCGGGTCATCGGCCACCTCCCTCGCCGAGCACGGCGGTGATGTAGACATCCCGATTCTGCAGGTCCTGGGCGGCGCGGTCACTGATCCCGATCATCGGGCCCGCGAAGATCGTCAGCGCCAGGCCGACGCCCACGAGCCCGATCGTCGGCAGCAGCATGAGCACCGGCATCCTTCCGACGTCCTCGCGGTCGACGAACGCGATGTCCTCCTCGGACTCGTCGATCAGCGCGGAGGGGCTCACGTCCGCGAGGTCGCCCTCGGGGGCGTCGGCGCGGGCCCGCCAGAACGCCTTGGTCCACACGCGGGCCACGACGTACAGGGTCAGCAGACTCGTCACAGTGCCGCCGGCGACGAGGATCCACGACAGCGCGCTCGGGTGCGCGACGCCGGCCTGCAGCAGCGCGATCTTGCCGATGAAGCCGGAGAACGGCGGGATGCCGCCGAGGTTGAGCGCCGGCACCAGGAACACGATCGCGAGCAGCGGGCTGGCCGCCGCGAGACCGCCGAGGCGGCGCAGCGACGACGACCCGGCCTGCCGCTCGATCAGGCCCACCACCAGGAACAGCGTCGTCTGCACGATGATGTGGTGCGCCACGTAGTACACCGCGCCGGACAGGCCGGACTGCGTCGACAACGCCACGCCGAAGATCATGTAGCCGATGTGGCTGACCAGCGTGAACGACAGCAGACGTTTGATGTCGCTCTGCGCGATCGCGCCGAGGATGCCGACGATCATCGTCAGCAGGCCGCACACCATCAGGACGTTGTCGAGCTCGCCCTGCGGGAACAGCAGCGTGTGCGCACGGATGATCGCGTACACACCGACCTTGGTGAGCAGGCCCGCGAACACCGCGGTGACCGGGGCCGGGGCGGTGGGGTACGAGTCGGGCAGCCACGTCGACAACGGGAACACGGCGGCCTTGATGCCGAACGCCACCAGCAGCACACCGAAGATCGCCATGCGGGTGCCGACCGGAATGTCGTCGAACCGCAGCGCCATCTGGGCGAGGTTGAGCGTGCCGGTGGCGGCGTACGCGAACGCGATACCGCACAGGAAGATCAGCGACGACACCATCGACACCATGACGTACGAGACGCCGGCGCGGACCCGGTCCGCGCTCGCGCCCAACGTCAGCAGCACGAAGCTCGCGGCGAGCAGCACCTCGAAGCCGACGTACAGGTTGAACAGGTCGCCGGCGAGGAACGCGTTGCACACGCCGGCGGTGAGCGCCAGATACGTCGGCAGGAAGATCGACACCGGCTGGTGTTCGTGGCCGTCGCGGATGCCCTGGCCGATCGAATAGACCATGACGGCGAGCAGCACGATCGACGACACCAGCAGCATCAGCGCCGACAGTCGGTCGACGACGAGTGTGATGCCGATCGGGGTGTCCCAGCCGCCCACCTGGATCGCGGTGGTGCCGTGCCGGTCCGCGAGGTACAGCAGCATCGCCGAGATTCCGGTGACCGCGGTCAGTGCGGCCAGGGTGATCCAGCGCTGCGCGGTGGGGCGCCGGCCGAGGATCAGCGTGACGGCGGCCGCGATCATGGGGATCAGAACCGGCAGCGGGGCGAGCGTGCCGATGAGGTCCGGGGAGAGCGTCATCGCTTACCTCCCGGGGTCTCTGGTTCCAGTTCGTCGTCCTCGTGCAGGGACTCGTAGGCGGTGTAGTCCTCGGGATCCTCGAGTTGGTCGACCGGGATCGGATTGCCCTTGGAGTCGAAGGCGTCGCCGCCCTTGGACGGGGCGCCGGTGAGCGGGTCGTCGGAGCGGTCGCGGTCCGGGGCCTCGGCCGGGGTGCGCCGCTTGGAGACCTTGGTGTCCTCGGCGTCGTCCTCGACCCGGTCCGCCGTGGTGATCTTGAACGATCGGTAGGCAAGGGCCAGCACGAACGCCGCGATGCCCATCGTGATCACGATCGCGGTCAGGATCATCGCCTGCGCCAGCGGGTCGGCCATCTCCTCGTGCACGGATTCGCGGCCCACGATCGGGGGATTGCCCGACCTCCCGCCGACCGTGAGGATCAGCAGGTTGACGGCGTTGCCGACGAGCAGCAGGCCCAGCAGCATGCGGGTGATGCTGCGTTCGATCAGCAGGTACACCCCGGCGGCGGTGAGGACACCGATGAGGATCAGGGTGGCGAGATCGGCGGTCATCGGGCGTTCACCTCCTCCTGTGCGTCGAGTCGGGCCCCGAGACTGCGGAGCACGTCGAGCACGAGACCCACCACGATCAGGTACACCCCCAGATCGAAGAACAGCGCGGTGACGAGTTTGATGTGGCCGAGCAGTGGCAGGGTCACCTCGAACACCGCCGACGACAGCGGCGGCGCGCCGAGGAACAGCGACGTCAGCGCGGTGCCCGCGGAGAGTGCGAGACCGAGGCCGAGGATCTTGCCGGCGTCGATGGGCACCGTCTCGCCGAGTTCGTAGCGGCCGCCCGCGAGGTACCGCAGCACCAGTGCCAGACCGGCGGTCAGACCGCCCGCGAAACCGCCGCCGGGCGCGTTGTGGCCGGAGAAGAAGAAGTACACCGACAGCACCATCATCGTCGGGAAGATCAGCCGTGTGGTCACCTCGAGCACCAGCGACCGGTGCCGCGGGTCGATGAGGTCGCCGCCGCGCAGCCACGTCGTCTCGGTGCTCGACGACGCCGCGTCGAGCACGACGGCCGGCGCGTCGGCGACCCGCGGGGCGGTGCCGAACCGGCGGTGCCGGAAGACGAGGCTCGCGACGCCGGTCGCCGCGACCAGCAGCACCGAGATCTCGCCGAGGGTGTCCCAGGCGCGGATGTCGACGAGCAGCACGTTGACCACGTTGCGGCCGTTGCCGAGCGCGTACGCCGCCTCGGGCAACTGCAGGTGGATCGGCGCCGAGTTGCGGGCGTTCATCGCGTAGGCGGCGAGCGTGGTGACGGCGGCGCCGACGCCGATCGCGAGCAGGGCCCGCGGCAGCTTGAAGCCGATGGCCTGACGCTCGTCGATCTCGGCGGGCAGCTTCCGCAGCACCAGCACGAAGATCACCAGCGTCAGCGTCTCGACGAGGAACTGGGTGAGCGCCAGGTCGGGCGCGCCGTGCAGCGCGAAGATGACGCCGCAGCCGTAACCGCTGAGCCCGACGAGGATGACCGCGGCGAGACGGTTGCGCAGCACCGTCGCGGCCAGCGCGGCCGCCATCATCATCAGCCCGACGGTGAGCTGCAGCGGGGACTCCCACAACCGGATCTCCGCCCACACGTCGGTGTGCAGCGCCAGCAGGATGATCGGCAGCAACACCAGCGTCGCCAGGATCGTCGACTGCGTCAGCGGCAGCGAACCGCGCTGCGTGGAACCGGTGAGCCGTATCGACAGGGTGTCCATGCCGCGCAGCGTCGCGTCGTACACGCGGTCGGCGTTGCCGAGCGGCGGATGCTGGAACCGCAGCCGCTGGACCGCCCAGCGGTGCGCGACGAACAGCACCGTGCCGAGCGCGACGATTGCGCCGGTGAGCAGCAGCGGCGTGTTGATGCCGTGCCACAGCGCCAGGTGGTAGTCGGGGTGTGGGCCCGCGGGCAGCGTCGTCGAGTACGGCGTCAGCAGCTTCTCGAGCTGCGGGGACAGGGGGCCCGCCACCAACCCGGCGACGGCGAGCAACGCGGGCGGTGCCAGGAACAGTGCGCTCGGGGCGTGCATGTTCGCCACCGCGGGGCTCGGCTGGCGCTGCCGCTTGCGGCCGAAGGCGCCCCACACGAAGCGGATGCTGTAGGCGACGGTGAGGATCGAGCCCGCGGCGATCGCGACGACGACCGTGGTCCGGGCCCACGGTTCGAGCACGTCGGCCTGCAGGATCGACTCGAGCGCGGCCTCCTTGCCGACGAAACCGAGGAACGGCGGCAGCCCGGCCATCGACGCGGCCGCGAGCGCCGCGATCGTCGCCAGCCACGGTGCGCTCGGTCCGAGGCGGGCGAGTTTGCGGATGTCGCGGGTCCCGGTGGTGTGGTCGATGACGCCGACCACCATGAACAGCGCGGCCTTGAACATTGCGTGCGCGACGACCATCGTCATCCCGGCCAGGGCGGCGTCGCGGGAGCCGACGCCCACGAGCACCATGAGGAACCCGAGCTGGCTGACGGTGCCGAATGCGAGCACGAGTTTGAGGTCGAACGACCGGAGCGCACGCCAGCCGGCGAGCAGCATCGACGCCAGCCCGAGCACGATGATCGTGACTCGCCAGGGCGGCGAATCGGCGTAGCCGGGAGCCATCCGGGCGACCAGGTAGATGCCGGCCTTGACCATCGCCGCGGCGTGCAGGTAGCCGCTCACCGGGGTGGGCGCGGCCATCGCGCCGGGCAGCCAGAAGTGCAGCGGGACGATCGCCGACTTCGACAGCGCGCCGATCAGCACGAGCACGATCGCGACGCTTGCGAGCCAGCCGCTCGCGGGGTTCGCGACCACGTCGGACAGGTTGTAGCTGCCCACCTGCTGGCCGAGCATGATGATGCCGACCAGCATCGCGAGGCCGCCCGCGGTGGTCACCAGCAGTGCCTGGGTGGCGGCGCGGCGGCTGGTGGCGCGTTCGGCGTAGTGGCCCACGAGCAGGAACGACAGCACCGTCGTCAGTTCCCAGAACGTGTAGAGGATCAGCATGTTGTCGCTGGTCACGAGGCCGAACATCGCGCCGGCGAAGGCGACCATCTCGGCGGCGAAGATTCCGAGGCGGGGTTCGTCGTCGGTGAAGTAGCGCGCGCAGTAGACGAGGATCAGTGCGCCGACGCCCAGGACCAGCACCGACATGATCGCGGCCAGCGAATCGAAGCGCATGTCGATGTCCATCGACAGTCCGGGCGCCCACTGGATGTGCAGGGACTGTTCGGTGCCCCAGTTCGCGATGACCCAGCCGAGGCTCGCGAGTGGTACCAGCGCGAGCGGGAAGAACGCGTTGCGTCCTATTGATCGCACGACGAGCGGAGCCAGAACGGCGGCTATCGCGTGGGCGATCAATATGACAAGCAAATGGCACTCCGTCGGGTTGTTGGGCGGCGGGGTGACGAATCGGCGTGAACCGAGAGTCGGGCAGACCGTTCGCTAGCGAGCAAAGTGGACTGCGAAGTCCATCCTACAAAGTGCTCGAGTTGACACCTCAATCGGTATGAAACGGACAAAAGGGCCGCTGCCGGCGGGTGGGTTGCGACGGGAGTACGTTGCGACGGGTGTCAGACCACAATCCCACCGTGATCCGGACCGCCGCCCTCGCCCACATCCGCGACCGTCGGATGCTGCAGGCGCGCTCGGCCGGCAAGACCGCCTTCTACATGGCCGGCGGCAAGATCGACCCAGGTGAGACGCCCGAACAGGCCCTGCATCGGGAAGTCCGCGAGGAACTCGACGCGGGGATCGTGGACGGGACCGTCGTCCGGTTGGGGGTGTTCGAGGCGCCCGCCTTCGGGCACCGGCCCGGGACCCTCCTGCACATGACCTGTTTCCTCGCCGACCTCACCGACGAGCCCCAGGCCACCAGCGAGGTCGCCGAGATCCGCTACTTCACCGAGGCCGAGTACGCCGCCATGCCCGAGACCGCGCCCGGGTCGCGGCTCGTCTTCGCACGGTTGCGAGAGTTGGACCTCGTGGACTGACTCTGTGCCCGACGCGCGCAGATTCGTCACCCGCGCGCTACATCGCGCGCGCGGGAGGTCATTCCGCGCGCGGGACGGACGGCTGGGCGCGCAGCCCCCCGATCGCGAGCGCACAGAAGATCACCACCAGGAGCAGTGCGACGCCCGCGCCGCGGTCGAAGGTGACGGCCGGTGTCGACAGGTCGGCCAGCATGATCTCGACCGTGTCGGTGTCGCCGCGCGCCGACGTCAGGGGTGTGTAAGCGGTGAACATCTCGACCGTCGTCGTGACACCGACCACCGTGACGAACACCAGCGACAGCAGCGGGACGACCAGTCCCAGCGCGGCGACCGCTCCGCTGTCGGGCAGCGTCGAGCCGAGCGCGAGTCCGATCCCGACACCGAGGATCGCGAGTTCGACGACGAACCATGCCCGGCTGTCCGTCGGCGTCGGGTCGACGGCGGTCCACAGCGGAATCACCGCGAGCAGGGAGAGGCCGATCAGCGGGGACGATCGGCGCAGCGCGATCGCGACGCCGGCGGTCACCGCCGTGACCCCGACGGCGACCGGCAGCCACGGTTGCAGCCGGAGGTTGTCGGCGAGGAGCGTCGTGACGATCGGTGAGGTCGCCGCGACGGCGGTGGCGGCGAGCAGGAACGGCGAGTCGAGGCGCCGCGCCCAGAACTCGGTGAGCACGACGACCAGCACGAGGCACAGCCCGACGACGATCCACAGCCGGAACCGTGACCCGGTCTGGCCGTCGATCCAGGCGCCGAGCAGTCGGTGCCCGACGGCGAGCGTCGCCACTGCCGCGATCGTCTCGCGCACCGTCCCGGCGTGGGCGCGTGCGGGCGTGTCGGTGTCGAGCACCGCGCACGCGGCCGCGAGGACGACCGTGGGAACCAGCACCCACCAGAACGGCTCGCCGAGCATCGACGTGCTCGGTGTCCAGTCGGAGTGCGCGGTGTGGGCGACGACGAACGTCGCGGCGACCGCGATCGTGAGGGCGAGCCGGGGGACGGCCCGCGACCACGCCGCCGCCACGACGGCACCCAGCAGCACACCGCCGGCCACACACTTGGAGTAGTACAGCACCGTCAGCTGATCGAGGTCGCTCACGCCCGACACCGTCAGGCGCGCCGCGATCAGGACGGTCGTCGCCGCGACCACCGCGATCCACGCGGGCCGAGCCGAACCGGCACGCTGGAGCGCCCCGTACGCGAGTACCGCGACGACGCAGCCGACGGCGACCCCGGTCGGCAGGGCGGCGTTCCAGTCGTCCAACTGGCGCTCGGACGCACTGAACAGCGGTCCCCACTGGGGGCGACTGATGAGCACGAACGTCCCCAGCACTCCCGCGAACGCGGTGGCGACGGCCGACAGGGGCAGGCGGGCGTTCGGGATCATCGGCCCGACGTTACCTGCAGCTCAGCGACTTTCGGCGCACGCCTTCGGGTGTGGCACCGGGTCCGGGGGGCGGAGCGTCAGTCCGCTCGGGAGACGGGGTGGTCGCGCAGCCTGCGGATCGCGACGGCGCAGTAGAGCACGACGATCAGGAGCGCGACCCCGGCGAGGTGGCTGACGGGCGCGTAGGGCTCGACGGCTCCGAACAGACCGCCCTCGGTGTGCGGGGGCCGTTCGTGCGTGCCGCTGTAGATCGCGATCGCGCCGTCGGACTGTGCGACGTACGTGAACACCAGCGACAGCAGGGGCACGGCGAGGCCGAGCGATGCGAGGGCGCCGTCGTCGGGCAGGGTCGAGCCGAGGGCGAGGCCGATGCCGAGTCCGAGAACCGCAAGTCGTGCCAGGAGCCAGACGCGGCCGTCGCCGAGGTTCGGGTCGATCGCGGTGGAGAGCGGGATCAGCGCGAGGACCGCGAAGCCGAGCGGGGGCGACGGGCGTCGCACCGCGACCGCCAACCCGACGGCCACCGCCGCGACGCCGACCGCGACCATCAGCCACGGCGCGAGCGTGAACTGTCGAGCTATCTGCGGTGTGACGAGTGCCGCGGCCGCCGCCACCGCGGTCGCCGCGAGCGGGAACGGGCTGTCGATGCGTCGGGCCCAGAATTCGGTGAGGGCCGTCACCAGCGCGAGGCAGACACCGATGAAGATCCACACCAGCAGCTCGGAGTCGGCGGTCTGTCCGTCGATCCACGCGCCGAGCGTTCGGTGGGCGATGGCGAGGGTGACGGCGGCCGCGATCGTCTGGACCATGATCCGGTCGGGCGTGGCGGTCGTGACGTGCGCAGTGTCGATCACCGCGCATACCGCGGCGAGGACCAGCGCCGGGATCAGTAACCACCAGAACGGCGGACCCAGCGTCGACACGCTGGGTGTCTCAGTGGCGTGCGCGGTGTGCGCGACGACGAAGGTCGAGCCGACCGCGGTGACGAGGACGAATCGCGCGAAGGGGCGGAACCACACTGCGGCGACGGCCGCGCCGAGCAGTAATCCGGCGGACAGGCACTTGGCGTAGTGCAGGGTGGTCACCTCGGCCAGTCCGCTCACCCCCGGGAGCGCGATCCGGGCCGCGATCAGCATGCTCGCCGCGACGACGGCCGCGGCCCATGCCGGCCGCAGCGAATGTGCGCGTCGCAGCGCCACGCACACCGGTACCGCGAGGGCCGCGCCGATCACCGATCCGGTGGGCAGGGCGTCCAACCACCACTCCAGTTGGCGGCCGGTCACGTTGATCGTCCCGCGCCACTCGGGCGGGTTGGCGAGCACGAACGTGGCCAGCGTGGCCGCGAACCAGGCGGCCGCGGCGTACACCGAACCACGGACGGTCGGGGTCACCGCCCCGACGCTACCCGCCGATCACCTGTTCTCGGCGTACTCCTTCAGATGAGCCACCTGGTCGGGGTCCAGTGACGGACGCACCTTCTCCCGCGCCGCGGCGACGTCCTCCGCCGTCACGTCGGCGGCGTCGACGCTGCGGCGCATCGCCGCGAGCGCGGCCTCCCGCAGCAGGGCCGAGCAGTCGGCCGCCGAGTAGCCCTCGAGATCCTGCGCCAGGGCATCGAGGTCGACGTCGTCGGCGAGCGGCACCGACCTGCCCGACGTGCGCAGGATCTCCTTGCGGGCGTCCGCGTCCGGTGGGGGCACGAACACCAGGCGCTCGAGTCGTCCGGGCCGAAGCAGTGCGGGATCGATCAGGTCGGGGCGGTTGGTGGCCCCGAGCACGACGACGTCGCGCAGGGGTTCGACACCGTCGAGTTCGGTGAGCAGTGCGGCCACGACCCGATCGGAGACGCCGGAGTCGGAACTCTGCCCGCGGCGCGGAGCGAGCGCGTCGACCTCGTCGAGGAAGATCAGCGACGGCGCCGAGTCGCGTGCCCGCTGGAACAGTTCGCGCACCGCCTTCTCGGACGCGCCCACCCACTTGTCCATCAGCTCGGCACCCTTGACGGCGTGCACACTGAGCTGCCCCGTACTGGCCAGGGCGCGGACGAGGTACGTCTTGCCGCAGCCGGGCGGCCCGTACAGCAGGACGCCGCGCGGCGGGTCGACACCCAGACGGGCGAACGAATCCGGGTGCTGCAGCGGCCACAGCACCGCCTCGGTGAGGGCCTGCTTGGTCTCGACCATGTCGCCGACGTCGTCGAGGGTGACGCTGCCGATCGCGAGTTCCTCGGTGCCCGAACGTGACAGCGGTCGGATCACGTCGAGGGCACCGAGCAGGTCCTCCTGGGTGAGCTGTGGATCCGACTTGGCGCTGCTCGCCCGCGATGCGGCGCGCAAGGCGGCCTCGCGGCACAGCGCCGCCAGGTCGGCGACGACGAATCCGGGCGTCCGCGAGGCGATCTCGGTGACGTCGAGGTCCCCGGTGGGGACCTTGCGGAGCAGCAGTTCGAGCAGCTGACGGCGTCCCGCGCCGTCGGGCAGCGACAGCGACAGTTCCCGGTCGCACAGGTCCTGGCCGCGCAGGCGGTCGTCGAGGCCCTCGGGGTGAGCGGTGGTGGCGACGAACGCCACCGCCGGGGTGTCGACCGCGCGGCGCAACTGGTCGAGGATGAGCGTCGCGACGGGTTCGCGGACGGCGGGCAGCAGCGCATCGATGTCGGTGACGAGCAGGACCCCGCCGGAGCGGACGGCGTCCACCGCGGCGGTGACCCGTTCGAGCCGCGACTGCGCCTCGGAGGCGCCGACACTCGGGCCGTCCAGCTCGACGACCCGACGTCGCGCGAGAACCGATCGGGCCAGCATCGACTTGCCGACGCCGGCGGGCCCGGTGATCAGCACGCCGAGATGCGGTGAGGCGCCGAGTTTCTCCAGCAGCTCCGGTTCGTCGAGGGCGAGGGTGAGCCATTCCGAGAGCTTCCCGGCCTGCGCCTGCGCGCCGACGAGATCCTCCACCGGGACCACGTCGGACGTGCGGGGCTCGGTGATCGTCGGCGTCGCCGCGGTCGGGGCGGGGCCGGCTTGCGCCACACCGGATCCCCAGCTCACCGCGGAGTTCGGCTGCACGCTCACCGGACCGCCCGGGTCGACGCCGGTCACCGTCAGCAGTTCGGACGTCCACGTGACCCCGAAGGTCCGCGACAGCGCCTGCGTCGCCGACGCCGTGCTGGTGCCGGGGCCCAGGTCCCGGGGCAGGAGGGACACCGCGTCGCCCACGGTGAGCACCTTGCCGAGCAGTGCCTGTCGCAGCGTCGTGTCCGAGATCGACTGCTGCGCCATCGCCGAACCGCTCACCGTGACCGCGCGGGCGCCGTACACGGTGACGGGCGTGACCACCACGGTCGCGTTCTCGCGCAGACCGGCGTTCGAGAGGGTGACGTCGTCGAGCAGTGCGGTCCCGGTGGGCGTGCCGACCGGTGCGATACCCGCGACCGCGGCGGTGCGGCGCGCACCGATCAACGCGATCGCATCCCACTCCCGGAGTCCGAGTGCCGCGAGCGCCTCGGGGTGCAGGCGCACCACCCCGCGGCGGGCGTCCGCGGCGGACGTGTTGAGTCGGACCGTGAGCGTCAGTTCCGGAGAGGTCACGCCCGCCAGCCTAGTGATCGGCGTCCCCACCCGCGTTTTGCGCACTTCTTGCGCACACACCTCCCGCCACCCCGCGTTTTGCGCACTTGCCGTGGAGATTCGGGCGGCCCCGGCGCGACAAGTGCGCAAAACGCGACGGTCGGGGGCTGTGGAGAACCTCTGCGGCTGTGGATAACTCGGTGGCCGGACGGCCGATCGATCGCCACGGTCGGGCACCGTGACCGGTCATGAGAAGGAAGAGACCGGAGTTACCCGACGTGTTCGTCGGGCGCGACGCGGTGCGCGACGGCGCTCTCACCGCGGCGGACCTGCGGGGGCCGCGGGTGCGCCGCTTGTTCCGCGGCGTCTACTGCCCGACCGGTGTGCGCGTCAGCCACGAACTGCGTTGTCGAGCCGCCGCCCTCACCGGGGAGGGCGCGCTGGTGCTCACCGGCCGGTCGGCGGCGGCGGTGCGCGGTGTCGACCTGGCATCGGCGTCGGACCCGGTGGACGTGATCGCGCTACCGAACTGCCGGGTAAACCGGCGGCCCGGGTTGAACGTTCGGCGTGTGGCGATCGACGCCGGCGACTATCAGCCGTGGGAGCAGATCGCGATCGCTCGCCCCGAGCGAATGACGTTCGACGTGCTCTCGACGCGTCCGCTCATCCGCGCCGTCGCCGATGCCGACCGAATCCTCCGCGCCGATCTGACGACCCCAGCCCGCATGGCCGCGTACCTCGAGGGGCGGCACGACCACGGGATCGTGCGGGCACGGGAGGCGCTCGCGCTCGTCGATCCGCGCGCCGAGTCGCCGCCGGAATCCGAACTCCGGGTGCGACTGCATCTCGCGGGCCTGTATCCGGAGCCGCAACTGTGCATCTACGCGGACGGCCAGTTCGTTGCCCGGGTCGATTTCGGGTTCGAGGTGGAGCGGCTGGCCGTCGAGTACGACGGTCAGTGGCACGGGGAGCGGTCGGCGCTGGCGCGGGACCGGGTTCGTCAGAACGCGCTCCGGAAGGCCGGTTGGCAGATCCATTTCGTCACCAAGGACATGATGGCGAACCCGGACGCGGTGATCGACGAGATCCACGGCGCCGTGCTGCGCGCACGGAGCGCACCCCGCCACCGCTGATCCGTCGCGATAAGTGCGCAAAACGCGGGAACCCGGACCCCGTCCCCGCGGTAAGTGCGCAAAACGCGGGGATGGGCCCGGGAAACCGCGACAAGTGCGCGAAACGCGGGAGCGGGGTCAGCGCGGGCGGCGCAGGCCCAGCCGTGCCGCGGAGGAGCGGCGGTGGCCGTTGGGGGAGCGGCGGATGGCGCGGCGCTCGGCGGGCTTGATGTCCCAGGTCTCGGGGCGGGCCGCGACCCACCGCTTCGACCGGATGGCGAAGGGGATGTGTGCGAGGTACGCGAACACCAGGACGATCAGCAGCACGTACGGGTAGGTGACGAGCGCGGCGGCGGCCAGGGCCACGAGCGCGAGCAGCCCCGCGGCCATCCGCGGCGGCACCGACACGGTCTTCATCGCGAGGGTGGGGACGCGGCTGACGATGAGTGTCGCCGACAGCAGGGTCCACGCGGTGACCACGGCCAGCGACGACCACCAGCCGTCGCCCCACTGGACGTAGGCGGCGATCGGGGTGAGCGCGATCAGTGCCCCGGCCGGTGCGGGCACGCCGACGAAGAAGTCCTTCGCGTACGCGGGGACGGTGTCGTCCTCGAGCAGCGTGTTGAACCGTGCGAGCCGCAGCACGATGCTCACCGCGTACAGCAGCGCGATGATCCAGCCGAAGCTGTTGCCGTCGAGCAGCGTCACGTACAGCACGAGGGCGGGCGCGACGCCGAACGAGATGGCGTCGGCGAGCGAGTCGAGTTCGGCGCCCATCTTGCTGGTGGCGTCGAGCATGCGGGCGAGGCGGCCGTCGAGCGCGTCGAGGACGGCGGCCGCGCCGATCATCGCGAGTGCGGTGCCGAGTTCGCCGTCGAGTGCGAACTTGACGGCGGACAGGCCGCCGCACAGCGCGAGGATCGTGA
The DNA here is from genome assembly GCF_004011865.1 of Prescottella agglutinans. Taxonomy (GTDB): domain Bacteria; phylum Actinomycetota; class Actinomycetes; order Mycobacteriales; family Mycobacteriaceae; genus Prescottella; species Prescottella agglutinans. The sequence continues at coordinate 149,505 of NZ_RKLP01000003.1, forward strand.
TCATGCTCGGCAGTAATCGGACCGCGTGCTGCCGGCTGGGGCGGGGCGGCCTCACGACAGCTGCGCGAGGACGGTCTCGGCACCGATGGTGCGCTGGCCGCGCTCGACGAGCAGCGTGGTGCCGGCCGGGAAGTACGTGTCGACCCGGGAACCGAAGCGGATGAGTCCGTAGGTGTCGCCGATGGTGAGCTTGTCGCCCTGCTCGGCCTCGCACACGATGCGGCGCGCGAGCAGGCCGGCGATCTGCACGACGGCCACCTCGCGGCCGTCGGCGGTCTCGATCAGCATGCTGTTGCGCTCGTTGACCTCGCTGGCGTCGGCGAGGTCGGCGGACAGGAACTGTCCGGGCTGGTGGACGACCTTCCTGACCAAACCGCCGACCGGGACGCGCTGGACGTGGACGTCGAGCACGGACAGGAAGATGCTCACGCGGGGCAGCGGCTGGTCGCCCATGCCGAGTTCGGCGGGCGGGACGGCGGTGTCGACGAGCGCGACCTCACCGTCGGCGGGCGCCACCACGACGCCGGCGCGGTTCGGCGGCACCCGGTGCGGGTGCCGGAAGAACGTCGCGCAGGCGGCTGCGGACGCGAGCCCGGCCCGGCGCACCCACTTGCGGTTGCGTCCCACTGCCGCGACCGCCAACGGGGCCAGCACGAACGGCAGGCCTGCGGGGTGCAGCGGCGGGACGGCAGCCTTGACGAGGCCGATGACGTGGCCGACGCCGGTGGGCTGGGGGGTACCAGGGGGGGTCGGTCGACGTGCCACGAGCTCCTCTTACCGGTCGAATGGGGCGGCGGTGTTCGCCGCTCGAGCTATCACAGGTTACGTGACTGCCGAGAACCGTCGGGTCCGCGATGTGCTAGCGGGGGTCGACGGCGAGCGCCTCGGCCTCCTGCTTGATGCGCGCGAGGGTGGCGTTCATGCCGGCGACCATCTCGGTCTCGAATGCGTCGGCGCCGCCGAGGACGGTCTTGATCAGGAACTGCGACAGCTGGCTGGTTCCGGTGGGGGCTTCGCGGCGTTCGACGACGCGGGTGCCCGTCTCGGTGGGCTCGAGCGTGTACGACCAGATGGAGCGGTTCTCGTTGATGCGGAACGCGATCGCCTTGTTCGGTTCGAATCGGATGACCTTCGACGTGGTGGGCCACACGAGCAGGCCCTTGCGGTTGATGTTGAAGGTCTTGGTGCCTTCGCGGACCTCACCGGAGACACGCATCTTGCGGCACTGCGGGCTCCACTCGCCCATCCGCTTCAGATCGGACACGATCGTCCAGACGTCCTGCGGGGTGGCGGCGATCTCGATGCTGGCTTCGAGGGTGTTGGTCACGGTCGGCTCTCCGGTTCGAATTAGGTGGTACAGGAGGTCACGCGTACCGGGTCATCGTAGGCCCGCGCTCCCGGTCCGTGTGCGGCAGGTCACGATTCGGTGCGCGGGCGGCGCACGCCCCGGGGATCGACGACTCCGCCGCGGGCGCCGGCGCTTTCGGTCGGATAGCCCGGCAGCGGTGCGTGACGGCGGATACCCTCGAATCCATGACCCGGGTCGAGGGTGTGTTGTTCGACATCGACGGGGTGCTGGTCACGTCGTGGCGGCCGGTCCCCGGGGCCGTGGAGGCGCTCGACGAGATGCGCCGGCGCGGGGGTGTGCGGGCGTTCCTGACCAACACGACATCCCGGACGTGCGGGGCGATCGCGTCGGCACTGGAGGCCGCGGGGTTCGACATCGGTCCGGAGGAGATCGTCACCGCGGTGCGACTCACCACCGAGTACCTGCGTTCGACGTATCCGGGCGCCCGGGTGATGCTGCTCAATCACGGCGACGTCCGCGCCGACATGGAGGGCATCGAGTTCGACGACGTCGACCCCGAGGTGATCGTCATCGGGGGTGCGGGTCCGGAGTTCACGCACGACGCGCTCAGTCGGGTGCTGGACCTGATGGTCGCGGGGGTGCCGGCGGTCGCGATGCACCGGGCGCTGATGTGGTCGGAGTCCGACGGCCTGCGACTGGACACGGGCGCGTATCTGCCGGGTCTCGAGGACGCGTCCGGTTCGCGGATCGTGTCGGTGGGCAAACCGTCGCTCGCCGGATTCCTCACGGCGGCCGAGCTGATGGGTGTCGATCCGGCGGCGACCGTGATGGTCGGCGACGACTTCCGCGGCGATGTCCTGCCGGCGCAGCGGGTGGGCATGACGGGGGTGCTGGTGCGGACCGGGAAGTTCCGCCAGCCGATCCTCGATCTCGCGGTGGATCGGCCCGATCACGTGGTCGATTCGGTGGCCGATCTGCCCGCTTTGTTGGCCGATCGAGGGTGACGCGCCGAGCTACTTCGGATCCCTATCGAAATGCCTCTTTCGGGCGCCTCGAACGGGTAGTCTCGCGGGCGCTTCTCCCTACTTCTCCCCTTTGTCTCGAAGGAGTCTGAATGTCGACCTTTTCCCGCCTGCGTGCCGCCTCGAGCCTCGGCCGGAGGATGACACGAACTGCGATCGTCGCGGCAGCGGGAATCGGTGTGGCAGCAGGTGTTTCGTTGTTCGGTGCGGGCGCGGCGTCGGCCGCGCCGGTGGTGTGCGTGTCGCCGACCGCGCCCAACGACATCCAGATCTCGGGGTACGCGAGCTGTGGTGCGCAGGCCTTCGAGCAGGGTGTGTCGCGTTCGGCCGCGACGGACAGCGGCACGGCCGTTTCGGTCGCGCAGGGCTCCGGGTCGTCGAACAGCCTCGCGACGGGCTTCGGCACGGCGCTGAGCGCGGCGCGCGGTAACGGTCAGTCGCTCGCGCTGGCGATCGGTGGCGGCATCGCGCACTCGTGGGCGGACGACGGTTCCGCGACGTTCGCGATCGCCGGCTGGGGCTCGGGCGCGACGGCCGAGCAGGGCGGCGTCCACTGCATGGGTCCGCTGTCTTTCGCGTGGAATCTGAAGACCGGTCAGACCTGCCTCGGCTAGGAACCGAGCGAGGACGCGTGCCGGGGGTGTTCGCCGTGGGCGGAGACCCCCGGCACGGCGTTGCACTCACCCCCCTCGAGTGCTAAAAATGCACTTGGCACTCGCGACACGTGAGTGCCAGGTCGGGACGGTGAGACCGGGTACCTAGACACCCCTGGTCGTCCGTCGCGGGCACCGAGCCTGGCCGGAAGCGTAAATGGGGCGGTCCGACGAGCGATCGCCTCCGTGTGTCACCCCCAATCCGGAGGATCACTTCGCAATGGCCAAGATCATCGCGTTCGACGAAGAGGCACGTCGCGGCCTCGAGCGTGGCCTGAACAGCCTCGCTGACGCCGTCAAGGTGACGCTGGGACCCAAGGGTCGCAACGTCGTGCTGGAGAAGAAGTGGGGCGCCCCCACGATCACCAACGACGGTGTTTCCATCGCCAAGGAGATCGAGCTCGAGGACCCCTACGAGAAGATCGGCGCCGAGCTGGTCAAGGAGGTCGCCAAGAAGACCGACGACGTCGCTGGTGACGGCACCACGACGGCTACGGTCCTGGCTCAGGCGCTCGTCCGTGAGGGCCTGCGCAACGTCGCTGCCGGCGCCAACCCGCTGGGTCTGAAGCGCGGCATCGAGAAGGCCGTCGAGGCCGTGACCGCCAAGCTGCTCGACACCGCCAAGGAGGTCGAGACCAAGGAGCAGATCGCTGCCACCGCCGGTATCTCGGCGGGCGACTCCACCATCGGTGAGCTGATCGCCGAGGCCATGGACAAGGTCGGCAAGGAAGGCGTCATCACCGTCGAGGAGTCCAACTCCTTCGGCCTGCAGCTCGAGCTCACCGAGGGTATGCGCTTCGACAAGGGCTACATCTCGCTGTACTTCGCGACCGACGCCGAGCGTCAGGAAGCGGTCCTCGAGGATCCGTACATCCTGCTGGTCAGCTCCAAGATCTCGACGGTCAAGGACCTGCTGCCGCTGCTGGAGAAGGTCATCCAGGCCGGCAAGCCGCTGCTGATCATCGCCGAGGACGTCGAGGGCGAGGCCCTGTCGACCCTGGTCGTCAACAAGATCCGTGGCACCTTCAAGTCCGTCGCCGTCAAGGCTCCGGGCTTCGGTGACCGCCGCAAGGCGCAGCTCGCCGACATCGCCATTCTCACCGGCGGCGAGGTCGTCAGCGAAGAGGTCGGCCTGTCCCTGGAGACCGCCGGCATCGAGCTGCTGGGCCGCGCCCGCAAGGTCGTCGTCACCAAGGACGAGACCACCATCGTCGAGGGTGCCGGCGACGCCGACGCCATCGCCGGTCGCGTCAACCAGATCCGCGCCGAGATCGAGGCGTCGGATTCGGACTACGACCGCGAGAAGCTGCAGGAGCGCCTGGCCAAGCTGGCCGGTGGCGTCGCCGTCATCAAGGCCGGCGCTGCGACCGAGGTCGAGCTCAAGGAGCGCAAGCACCGCATCGAGGACGCCGTCCGCAACGCCAAGGCTGCGGTCGAGGAGGGCATCGTCGCCGGTGGTGGCGTGGCTCTGCTGCAGTCGGCTCCGGTCCTGGACGACCTGAAGCTGGAGGGCGACGAGGCCACCGGTGCCAACATCGTCAAGGTTGCCCTCGAGGCTCCGCTCAAGCAGATCGCGTTCAACGCCGGCCTCGAGCCCGGCGTCGTCGCGGAGAAGGTTCGCAACCTGCCCGCCGGCAGCGGCCTGAACGCCGCCACCGGTGAGTACGAGGACCTGCTCGCTGCGGGCATCAACGACCCGGTCAAGGTCACCCGCTCGGCGCTGCAGAACGCTGCGTCCATCGCGGCCCTGTTCCTGACCACCGAGGCTGTCGTCGCCGACAAGCCGGAGAAGGCCGCTGCTCCGATGGGCGACCCGACCGGTGGCATGGGCGGCATGGACTTCTGATCTGACGATCGGAAAGCCTGAGCTCAGGTAAGACGAAGAAGCCCGGGACACCTTGGAGGTGTCCCGGGCTTCTCGCGTTTGCGGATCACTCGCTCGGCATGAGCATCCACGCCGCGAGGTAGATCAGCGCGACGGTGCCGAACGAGACGAACGCGCCGATCACGGCGGCCACCCGGACGAGGTTGACGTCGATGCCGAAGTACTCGGCGACGCCGCCGCACACCCCGGAGAGCATGCGCTGGTTGCGGGAACGGACGAAGGGTCGGGGCGAGTCGCTGTAGGTCATGACTTCGATTCTGGTTCCCGGCGGCGCGGGAAACCATCGGGATTCCCCCGGATCTGCACCCTGATCTTCGGCCTCGGGGTCACCCCTCGAGCGCCCGGACCCGGGCGATGACCGGCGCGAATGCCTCGGCGTGCGGTTGGTGCACGGTGTAGTGCGTGAAGCCGTAGCGCTCGCGGTTCGTGAGGATCTGCCGGGCCATCTCGTCGACCGTGCCGACGAGGACGAAGGGGGTGTCGAGGAGGTCGCGCTCGGTCATGACCCCGCCGAGACTCGCGGCGAGTTCGCCGGCGGCCGACCGGCGGTCGTCGGTCTCGATGACGGCCTGGACGAGGGCCTGCCATTCCGCATCCGCGGCACGGGCTCCGGCCTGGGCGCGGGTGAATCGGACGCGTTCGTCGGTTTCGGCGGCGGTCGCGAGTCGCATGGTGCCGGGCGGTCGGCCGGGAATCTGGACGGCCCCGGCGACCCCGACGATGTCGGCGACCCGGGCGGCGAGTCGCAGGACGCGTTCGCCGGTGCCGCCGATCAGGAGCGGGGGACCGGAGCCGTCGAATCCGGCGCGCTGCACCGGCCGCAGCACCGGCACGCCGAAGTTCTCCCGCAGCGCGGCCTGCTGTTCGTAGCCGTCGGCGCGGAACTGTCTCCGGAGTTCGTCGACCGTGGCGGCAAGTCGGTCCACCCGGGCCCCGAACGGTTCCCAGTCGATACCGGCTGCATCGAACTCCCACTTCATGTGACCGGCACCGAGGCCGATCTCGAGCCGGCCTTCGGTGAGGACGTCGGTGGTGGCGATCTCCCGCGCGAGCAGGGCCGGATTCCAGAACCCGACGTTGAGCACCAGCGTCCCCACCCGCAACCGCTCGGTGGCGGCGGCCGCCGCGACGAGCAGCGGGAACGGGGAGGCGGTGCCGAGATGATCGGCGGCGTACACCGCATCGTAGCCGCCCTGTTCGGCGCGGCGGCAGGTCTCCGCGAAGACGCCCGACCCGGTGATGCCGAAGATGTTGTGCGAAAACCGAAACCCGGTCATGACGTCAGGATGCCTCGTTCCAGGGCAGTCCGGGTGCCGAATGCCGAGCCGTGCGGACCGCGTGGGCATAGGCTCGAAGTCGTGGTGGAGACCGTGCCGATCCAGATGCCCGACGGGACGACGACGCCGGTGCGGCTGTTCCCCGGACCGGAGGGCGCGCCGGTGGTGGTCATCGTCCCGGGGCTCGGGATTCCCGCCGCGTTCTACGACAGGTTCGCCAATTCGATTGTGGAGCAGGGCTTCTGTGCGGCCACCTGCGAGTTGCGGGGGCAGGGGGACAGTCGTCCCCGGCCGAGTGCGTCGAGCACGTTCGGTTACCAGGAGTTGGTGTCGGTCGACCTGCCGGCGATGTTCGAGGTGGTGCGCGAGCGGTTCGACGCGAGCACCCCGTTCCTGTTGGGGCACAGCATGGGCGGTCAGCTGGGGGTGATGTACGCGGCGCGGATCCGGGGTCGGCTCGGTGGGCTCGTCCTGGTGGCGTCCGGTTCGCCCTACTACCGGGGGTTTCCCGGACCGCGGTCACCGGGCGTGCTGCTGGGTTCGACGGCGATGTCGATCACGGCGAGCGTGGCCGGGTTCTGGCCCGGGGATCGTCTGGACGTGGGCGGTTTCGGCCGCCAGTCGAGGGTGCTGATCTCGGACTGGTCACGTTTCGCCCGAAGCGGGCGTATCGAGCCGACGGGGGCCGACATCGATTACGAGGAGCGCATCGGGCGGTTGAAGCTTCCGGTCCTGTCGATCTCGATCGAGGGCGACGACCTCGCGCCCCGCAGCGCCGCGAGCAACCTTTTAGGCAAGTTGTCCGGTTCCGACGTGACGATGTGGCACCAACCGGAGGTTTTGGGGCACAACGGCTGGATTCGGACACCCGACAGCACGGTCGAGCGGATCGCCGACTGGATCCGCGACCACTCCTGACATTCACCCTGGCTTTCATCCCGCTATCGATCACGAATCCGGTGCAAGGTTGTGTCCGCACCGTTATATTGGCCGCAGGCGCTTTCGCTTCGGGGCGCTCCACCACACCGAATACAGGGAGTATTCCATGGGTTCCTCCGAGATCCTCACCGTCCTCAGCGCTCTTTCGTCCCTCGTCAACGCGCTCAACACGCTGGGCACCGCCAGCTCCGGCGCCTCCGACTCCGGCTCGCTCAGCTCGCTCAGCTGAGGCGTCGCCTCGTAGCATTCGAAGGGGCGGCGACGGTGCATCTGCACTGTCGCCGCCCCTTTTTCGATGTCCGGCTCTGGTCTGGGCTCCCGTCAGATGCCGAGGGACGCGGCGAGCGTCGGCCACGACTTGGGCAGTTCCTCGCGCCAGTACGTCCACGTGTGGACGCCCACCGGGTTGTAGACGAAGGTCGCCGGAATCCCGAGTGACCGCAGCCGGTCGTCGAGCTGGTGGGTGCAGTAGTTGGTGACGGCCTCGATCGGACCGCCCTGTGTCACGAGCGGAATCAGGTCGGGGTTGCCCATGTTCTCGTTGGGTCCCGGCAGCCCGGTGGCCGTCGAGATGTACATCGTGGTGCCACGCAAACGCTCGGCGCCCAGGAGGACGTCGTGCTCGGCCCACTGGGGATCGGTGAACGGTCCCCACATGTTCTCGATGTCGCCGCCGTAGCTCGACACCACCACGTTCATCTGCGCCTGGCCCAGCTCGCCGGTGGTCTGGTAGCACCCGCTGTACGCTGCCACGCCGCGATACAGCCCGGGTGAGCGCATCGCGAGCATCATCGCCGACTGGGCGCCCATCGACAGCCCGGCGATGGACTGGATTCCGTTGCCGTCGAACCGATCGTCGATCAACGGGGGTAGTTCCTCGGTCAGGAACGTCTCCCACTTGTAGTTGCCGAGCGTCGGGTCGGGCCGGTTCCAGTCGGTGAAGTAACTCGCGCGGCCGCCGGTGGTCATGACGACGTTGACCGGCTTGTCCTCGAAGAACTCGACGGCGCCGCCCTGGGTGGTCCAGTTGCTCATGCCCGGCGATGCGGAGCGGCCGTCGAGCATGTAGAGCGTGGGACGGGGCGCCGAGGTGTCGCGGGGGAGCAGTACCTGCACCTCCTGCACCGATCCCATCGCGGGGGAGTAGACGAACACCCGCAGCCACCGGTCGGTGATGTTCTCGACGCGGGTGATGTAGGCGCCGTCGGACCGGTCGGCGGCGACTGCTGCGGCACCCTGCGCCGAATTCGGGATGCCCCCGGCCGCCGCGGTCGGCGCGACGCTCAGTAGCGCGCCGACCGCGGTGACGGTGGCGAGGGCACCGATTCCCAGGCTGCGCAGTGAACGGCGTGCGGTCGCATCGGATCTCATCTGACAGCTCACTTCCGGTCGTTCGATTCCGGCGCATGGTAGCCCAGGAAGGTGGCCGCCGGACGTCACCTGGCCAGCTGGTCCCACAGGAACGTGTAGGTGAGCGCCGACTTGAACGCGGCCTGCGCGTTGTCCGCCGCACCGCCGTGGCCGCCCTCGATGTTCTCGTAATAGTGGACGGCGTGGCCCTCGTGTTCGAGGCGAGCCGTCATCTTGCGGGCGTGCCCGGGATGGACCCGGTCGTCGCGGGTGGAGGTGGCGATGAGGATCGGCGGGTACTGCACATCCAGATCAGCTGTGGCGCGAACATTCTGGTACGGCGAGTACTCCGAGATGAACGCCCAGTCGTCGGGGTTGTCCGGGTCGCCGTACTCGGCCATCCACGACGCCCCCGCGAGCAGCAGGTGGTAGCGCTTCATGTCGAGCAGCGGTACCTGGCACACGATGGCGCCGAACAGGTCCGGGTACTTGGTGAGCATGATGCCCATCAGCAGGCCGCCGTTGCTGCCGCCCTGCGCGCCCAACTGCTGTCGCGTGGTGATGCCGCGCTCGACGAGGTCGCGGGCCACGGCGGCGAAGTCCTCGTGCACCTTGTGCCGGCCGTCGCGCACGGCCTGGGTGTGCCACTGCGGCCCGTACTCGCCGCCGCCGCGGATGTTCGCCACCACGTAGGTGCCGCCGCGCTGCAGCCATGCGGTGCCGTTGATGCCGCTGTAGCCGGGGGTGAGGGAGTTCTCGAACCCGCCGTAGCCGTACAGCAGCGTCGGGCCGGCCGGCGCGCCCTTGCGGCGCACCACGAAGTACGGGACGCGGGTGCCGTCGGCGGACTCGGCGAAGTGCTGCGCGACCGCAAGGCCGGTCGTGTCGAAGAACGCCGGCGCGGACTTGAGCGCCTCGAGCGGGCCCCCGACCGTGCCGGAGAACAGCGTGGCGGGGGTGAGGTAGCCGCTGGAGTTGAGGAAGAAGTCGTCGCTCTCGCGCGGATCGGTGTCGATGATCTCGGTGGACGTCAGCTCGGGAAGCCCCTCGAGCGGGCGGGTCTCCCAGCCGTTCTCGCCGGGGGTGACGACGTACACGTGGGACTGGACGTCGGAGAGCGTCACCATCAACAGGTGGTTCCGCGTCCACGAGTACTGCTCGAGCGACGTGTGCTCGTCGGGCTCGAACAGCGTGGTGAGCTCGCGCGAGCCCGCGAGGTAGTCGTCGTACCGGGCGGCCAGCAGCGCTCCGGCCGGGTAGGTGGTGTCGCCGACCGTCCACGGTGAGCGGGGGCGGACCAGCAGCCACTCCCGGTAGACGGAGATCCGCGCGTCCTCGGGGGTGTCGATGCGGACGAGGCTGTCGTCGCCGCGGAGTTCGAAGCGCTGCGAGGTGTAGAAGTCGACGGCGCGCTCGACGAAGCTGCGCTCGAAGCCCGGGGTGTTGTCGTGCCACGCGGAGATCGCGACGTCGGTCCGCTGTCCCTCGAACACGGTGACCGCCTCGGCCAGTCGGGTGCCGCGACGCCACCGCTTCGCCAGGCGCGGGTAGCCCGAGTCGGTGAGGGTATCGTCGCCGAAATCGGTTCCGATGTAGACGCTTTCGGAGTCGATCCACCCGATGTCGGTCTTGGCCTCCTCGACCCGGAAGCCGTCGCCGGAGTCCTTGAACGTGAGGGACTCGAGGTCGAACTCCCGGACCACGACGGCGTCCGCTCCGCCGCGGGAGAGGCTGATGAGTGCGAGGTCCTGCGCGGGACGCAGCACCTGCGCGCCGGACCACACCCAGTTCTCACCCTCCCGCTCGGCGAGCTCGTCGACGTCGACGAGGATCTCCCATTCCGTTGTGTCGCTTCGGTATTCGTCCATCGTGGTACGGCGCCACAGGCCGCGGACGTGCTGGGCGTCACGCCAGAAGTTGTAGAGGTACTTCCCGCGCCGCCGCGAGTAGGGGATGCGCGCGTCGGTGTCGAGGATCGAGCGGATGGTCGACTCGAGCTGTTCGAACTCGGTGGTTCCGGCGAACTCCGCGACCGTCTTGTCGTTGTGCTCGCGGACCCACGTGAGCGCGTCGTCGCCGGTGACGTCCTCGAGCCACAGGTTCGGGTCGTCGGCCGGCGTGGAGGAGGGAGAGGTGTGCGTCATGGCTTCATTGTGGTCGGTCGTGGTGGAGGTCGCCGGTGCCCGTACGGCGGTCGATCGCTGCGCTGGTTCCAGGGGGGCGCTCGAGGGTGAGGGTCGGGGTGAATTTCACGGCATCCTGGACAGCCGCCCAGATTTGGTAACGAAACCGCAGACAAGTCGATGTGATCTGGACTACCTTTCGATCACGGTCGAATAAACCCGACCGGCTTCCCGGCCAGGAGGCAGCGGGGTGGCACACCACGGTCACACCGCAACGAACGTCAAATGGCTGGGATGTACAGGGAGTAGACGAATCCGGGGTAGCGGGGTCCCCCGGTCGGCCACACTCCAGACCACGCTGCGCGAGAAATCACGCAGCAATCACAAGGCACCACTCAATCTCCCTCGAAAGGCAGAGAAAATGAACCTCGACGCCATCATCGCCGCCCTGGTTGGCTTCATCGGCAACGTCGTGAACCTCGGTTCGGTCACCGACATCAGCTAGTTCGTCGCACTAGCTTTCCCACAACCACCACGAAAGTAAGGAAACACAATGAACCTCGATGCCATCATCGCCGCCCTGGTTGGCTTCATCGGCAACGTCGTGAACCTCGGTTCGGTCACCGACATCAGCTAGTTCGTCACCCTAGCTGTCACACAACCACCACGAAAGTAGGGAAGCGCAGTGAACCTCGATCAGATCATCTCGCTCATCACCCTCTACATCGGCAACGTCGTGAACTTCGGTTCGGTCACCGACATCTCCTGACCCTGAAGTTCGGCGAGAGCTAAAGAAAGGCGATTGCTATGAATCTGGACGCCATCGACCTCGGTTCAATGGCCGGGGCCGCAACGGGTTCCATGTCGAGCCTGCTCGACATCGTCCTCAGCCTCAGCCGCGGCTCTGTCTTCGGCGGAAGCACCATCGGGGACCTCGGGAGCACCATCTCGTTCAGCTGAGCATTCGCACCTACGACCCCAGTCGCATCGCGGCTGGGGTCGCAGGTGTGTGCAGGGGGCGCCGCAGTACGCCGCGACGGCGCCTAGACCTTACTTTCGAGTAGGGACCAACCCGGAACACGAAATCGCGGCGGGACTAGGCTAGGCGCTCGTGACCTCACACTATGACGTCGTTGTCCTCGGAGCCGGTCCCGGTGGGTACGTCGCTGCTATCCGCGCGGCACAGCTGGGCCTCAAGACCGCCATCATCGAAGAGAAGTACTGGGGCGGTGTCTGCCTGAACGTGGGCTGCATCCCCTCCAAGGCGCTTCTCCGCAATGCCGAACTCGCGCACATCTTCCACAAGGAAGCGAAGGCGTTCGGCATGTCGGGAGACGTGTCCTTCGACTTCGGCGCAGCGTTCGACCGCAGCCGCAAGGTCGCGGACGGCCGCGTCAAGGGCGTGCACTTCCTGATGAAGAAGAACAAGATCGACGAGTACGACGGCCGCGGCACGTTCGTCGACGCCAAGACCATCTCGGTCGCCCTCAGCTCGGGCGCCACCGAGACGGTGACCTTCGACAACGTCATCATCGCCACCGGTTCGGTGACCAAGCTGCTGCCGGGCACCTCGCTCAGCCAGAACGTCGTCACCTACGAGGAGCAGATCCTCACCCGCGACCTGCCGGGCTCGATCGTCATCGTCGGTGCCGGCGCCATCGGCATGGAGTTCGGCTACGTCCTCTCCAACTACGGCGTCGACGTCACCATCGTCGAGTTCCTGGACCGTGCTCTCCCGAACGAGGACGAGGACGTCTCCAAGGAGATCGCCAAGCACTACAAGAAGCTCGGCGTCAAGATCAAGACCGGTGCCGCGGTCCAGTCGATCGTCGACAACGGCTCCGACGTCACCGTCACCATCAAGGACAACAAGTCCGGCGAGATCGAGACGGTCACCGTCGACAAGGTCCTCCAGTCCGTCGGCTTCGCGCCGCGCGTGCAGGGCTACGGCCTGGAGAACACCGGCGTTGAACTCGACCGTGGCGCCATCGCGATCGACGAGCGCATGCGCACCAACGTCCCCGGCATCTACGCCATCGGTGACGTCACCGCCAAGCTGCAGCTCGCGCACGTCGCCGAGGCTCAGGGCGTCGTCGCCGCCGAGACCATCGGTGGCGCCGAGACCATGGAGCTGGGCGACTACCGGATGATGCCGCGCGCCACGTTCTGCCAGCCGCAGGTCGCGAGCTTCGGACTCACCGAGGCGCAGGCCAAGGCCGAGGGCTACGACGTCAAGGTCGCCACCTTCCCGTTCACCGCGAACGGCAAGGCCCACGGCCTCAACGACCCGAACGGCTTCGTCAAGCTGATCGCCGACAAGAAGTACGGCGAGCTGCTCGGCGGCCACCTCATCGGCCCCGACGTCTCCGAGCTGCTGCCCGAGCTGACTCTGGCCCAGAAGTGGGACCTCACGGTCAACGAGCTGGCGCGCAACGTCCACACGCACCCGACGCTGAGCGAGGCGCTGCAGGAGGCCATCCACGGCCTCGCCGGCCACATGATCAACTTCTGACGGTCCGCTGCCGGAAGAGCTAGTTCGCGAGAAGCCCGCACAGGATTGTGCGGGCTTTCTTGCCTTCCGGGATCGGGAGCAGCGGGTAGACGTGGATCATCTCCCGTTCCTCGTGGAAGTCGAGCCGCACCCCGGCGGCGGTCGCCAGCGGCCGGAAGCGGTGGGCGTCGACGTTGAGGATGTCGCGGGTGCCGGTGAACAGGGTGATCGGGCCGAGTCCGGTCGGGTCGCCGTTCAGCGGGCTCACCCACGGGTGCTCCCGATCCAACTCCCCGCGGTACGCGTCCGCGGCCACCGTGAGTCCGCTCGGGTGCAGCCACGGGTCACGTGGGGCGATCTCGAGGATCTCCGGGTGCGACCCGGTCGCGTCCAGCCACGGCGAGATGAGCGCGGTGTGCGCGGGCGCGTCGGCGCCGCGGTCGCGTAGGGCGAGGGTCACCGCCAGCGCGAGGCCGCCGCCCGCCGAGTCGCCGGCGATCACCAGCGGTTCGTCGTGCTTGGCCAACAGTTCCGCCAGATCCGCCGACGCCGCCACCACGTGTGCCGCCGTCCCGCGCGGCGCCACCGGATAGATCGGCACCGTCACTGCAGCGCCGGCGGATGCCAACTGTCCCACCAGCTTCCAGTGATGCCGGGTGATCTCCCGGATGTAGGCGCCGCCGTGCAGGTACAGCACGCGCGCCGACGGCGTCGCCCCGCGCGGGGTCACCGTGAACACCGGCCAGCCCGCCGCCGAGGTGGTAGCGACGATGTCGAGGGTTCGGCCCAATGACGCCGGCGGTGCGAACGGCTTCGGTTTCGCCTGCAGCGCCGCGATCTCCCGGCGGATGTCGTCGGCGCTCGGTCGGCGTCGGCCCAGCAGCGCGATCGCCAGCGGCATGGCCCTACTGGTCAGGCTCGGCATCGGCCACCCCCGTCGTCTCGGTCAGCGTGCGTCGTACCGAGTCTGGGCCTCCGTGATGTCCGGCATGTGCGATTCGAGCAGATCGATCAGGCCGGTGAGGCGTTCGGCGATCTCCTCGCCGAGCGGGGTGAGGCTGTACTCGACGTTCGGCGGGATGGTCTCGCGGACCTCGCGGTGCACCAGACCGTCGCGCTCGAGTTGCTGCAGCGTCTGCGCCAGCATGCGTTCGCTCACTCCGTCCACCCGTCGGCGCAGCGCCCCGAACCGGTACGGCCCCTCGGCGAGTGCCGCCAGCGCGAGCGTGCCCCAGCGTCCGGTGACGTTGAGCAGCGCACCTCGCGAATGACAGTCGCGGGCGAAGACGTCGGCCTCGAGGGTCGGGTCGTCGAAGTGATGGTCCGGGCTGCTCACGTACTCGAGGTTACTACCTGCGGAACCATCAGTGCTGACTCAAATGGTTGCACTTACGAAAAATAAGTGCATCATGGAGGGCGAACGAAGCATTGAAGGTTCAACCTCGGGAGTTCCCATGACCATCGCCGTCACCGGCGCCACCGGACACCTCGGTCGCCTCGCCGTCGACGCCCTGCTGCGTCGCGGTGTCCCCGCATCCGACGTCGTCGCCGTTGTCCGTAATCCGGAGAAGGCCGCCGACCTCGCGGCGCGTGGGGTCCAGGTTCGCGCCGCCGACTACGCCGACCGGGCCGCGCTCGAAAACGCGCTCGCCGGGGTCGACAAGTTGCTGCTGATCTCGGGCAGCGAGGTGGGCGCGCGGGTGCCGCAGCACACCAACATCATCGAGGCTGCGAAGACGGCCGGCGTCGACTTCGTCGCCTACACGTCCATCCCGGACGCGCCGAACAACACCCTCCAGCTCGCGCAGGAGCATCAGGTCACCGAGCGTCTGCTCGCCGAGTCGGGCATCGACCACGCACTGCTCCGCAACGGCTGGTACTGGGAGAACTACACCAACGATCTCGCCGGCACCGCCGCGCGCGGTGTCCTGGTCGGCAGCGCCGGTGACGGCCGCGTCGCGGGTGCAGCCCGGGCCGACTACGCCGAGGCCGCGGCTGCCGTCCTCACCTCCGGCGAGGACCAGGCCGGCAAGGTGTACGAACTCGGCGGCGACGAGCACGTGTCGTATCCCGAGCTGGCCCAGGCGATCTCGGACGTCACCGGAAAGCCGGTCGAGTACCGGAACCTCCCGGTCGAGGAGTACCAGGGTGTGCTCGAGTCCGTCGGGCTGCCCGCCCCGGTGGCTGCGGTTCTCGCGGACGCCGACGCCGGTGTCGCGACCGGCGTCCTCGACGTCACCAGCGGCGATCTGCAGCGGCTCATCGGACGCCCGTCCACCCCGCTCGAGACCGTCCTGCGCGCCGCGCTCTGACTCCTCCCACGAACGGCTGAAGGGTCCCTTCACACGCCGGCAGCGCACGAAGGGACCCTTCAGCTTCCCCGAGGGGTGATCAGTGCATGCCGACGGCGCCCTCGGTCGGCAGATCGCCCTTCTTGGCGCGGACCAGGACCATCACCAGCGGGCTGATCACGAGGATGAGCGCGCCCGCCCAGCCGAACGCGTGCGCGTAGCCGGACACCTCGGTGCCGAACACCCAGTCCATGACCTTGCCGACGAAGTCCTGCGCGGGCGCCGGCATCGCCGCGATCTGTTCCGGGGTGAGCGGCGTCGCGTCGGCGAGGTCGGTGGGGATCGCCTCCGCCGGGAAGCCGGGCGGGGGAGTGGGCGCCGGGTTGTCGGCCTGGAACGAGTCCTTGGCCGACGCGTACACCGTGGTGAACAAGGCCGTGCCCAGCGCGCCGCCGACCTGCAGCGTCGCGTTCGCCAGCGCGCTGGCGGCGCCGGCGTCGTGGTTGGGGACGCCGAGCAGCGCCAGGTTCTGCATCGGCACCATCAGCAGACCCAGACCGAAGCCGAAGATCGCCAGGCCGGGGAACACGTGCGTCCAGTAGGAGGTGTCGACATCGATCTGGGTGAGCAGGAACAGGCCGGCGGCCGCGAGGATCGGGCCGACGACCATCAGCGGCTTGGGTCCGATGCGGGTGGTGAGCTGCGCCGCGATGGTCGACGCCAGCACGATGAAGCACGCCATCGGCAGCGAGCCGACACCCGACATCACCGGGCTCAGTCCCATGACGATCTGCAGGTAGAACGTCAGGTACAGGGTGCCGCCGAGCAGCGCCGAACCCACCAGCGCCGACCCGATGAATGCCGCGCCGCGGTCGCGGTGCCACGGAACGCTGAGTGGCAGAAGCGGATTCGTGGACCTCTTCTCCACGAGCACGAACGCGACGAGGGCGACGAGGCCGATGCCGATGAACAGCAGCGTCTGGGTCTCGAGCCAGCCGTGTTCGGCCTTGGTGAACCCGTACACCAGCGAGCCGAGACCGATGGCGACCAGGACGGTGCCGGGCAGGTCGTAGCTGGTGTCGCCGTGGGCCTTGGTCTCCTTGACGATCGGGAGCGTCACCGCGATCGCGAACAGCGCGACGGGGACGTTCACCAGCAGGCACCACCGCCAGTCGACGTACTGCGTCAGCACGCCGCCGAGGAGCAGGCCGATCGCGGCGCCGCCGCCGGAGATCGCGCCGAACACCGCGAAGGCCTTGGCGCGTTCCTTCTCGCCGACGAACGTGGTCGTCAGGATCGCGAGCGCGGCCGGGGCGAGCAGGGCCGCGAACACACCCTGCCCGGCGCGCGCGGCGAACAACTGCATCCCGGTCTGCGCGAAACCGCCGACCGCCGACGCGACCGCGAAGCCGGCCATGCCGACCATGAACGAGCGCTTGCGGCCCCAGAAGTCGGCGATGCGGCCGCCCAGCAGCAGCAGCGCGCCGAACGCCAGCGCGTAGGCGGTCACCACCCACTGCCGGTCCAGGTTGCTGATGCCCAGTTCCTTCTGGGCGTCGGGCAGCGCGATGCTCACGATGGTGCCGTCGAGGACGACGGTCAGCTGAGCCAACGCGACGATGCACAGGACGAGCCAGCGCCGATCGTGATTGGGGTTGTCGTTTGCGGGGGCGTCGGGACGCGCGGTCACCTGGACGTCAGAGGACATGCAGTTCCTACGGAATCGGGGGCGCGGACGACTGTCACGGCCGAACACGCAGACGCTACCGGCGAGCTGGGCCGAGCGGCAATCGACTCCGTACGGATCGTCGGGATCGTCACACCGGGTGAGCCGGGGCTTGTCATCAGCGGTGGAGTGTGAGCAAGCAGAACTGCGGCCGCGATCGTCGGTCACTCTCGGGTGTGGAAGCGAATTTCGCTACGGAATCTGCCGTCCTGTCGTCGATACTTCTGTGTTGTGCATCGAATACCGTTGATCAACATCGGTATTCGATCGATCCGCCGGAACGCGATCTCCGGACCGCGAGCCGTCGGCGCCTACTCGCTCAGATGCGCGGGTGTGTGGGTGACGCCCTCGATGTCGCCCACCGTTGCTTCGATCAGCTGATGCGTCAGGTCTGCCAGGGCGCGCGCCGTCGCAAGCTCGTCACCGATCCCCGGAACGTTCCGGTCCAGGGGGTTGCGTCGGGCCAGTCCGACCCCGACCATCGTCGTTTCCTTGGTGTGCAGGCGTGCCGTCGAGCGAGTGCGGCTCTCGTGCTCGTCGATGGTGATGTCCACGTTCCACTGCTTCGTGTCCATGCCCGAGCTCCTCTCCGTCCGTTCCCGGCGAAGTACCCTCGCCGAGGCGTACACGACTAAGTCAACCGCCTCCGGATCCGATGCGGTAGGGCCATGCGGCCCCACGCCTCCACGACGCCCATCCGGCCGCGGTCGGTCAACCGTCTCGACGATCGGCCGACTGCGGTGCCCGTGCTCGGAGGCATCCGGACAGCGCTGTCGCGCAAACGATTGCATTCTTGCCTGGCGTTCGGACGCGCTCTACTCCGGCAGCCGCATCCTCAACGCGTCGAGCAGTTGCGGGGGGAGTGTCACCTCGGGTGCGTCGTCGGCCACGCCCGGCCGCGCCTTGATCTTGGCGAACTCGTCGTTGAGTCGCTCCATCTTCACGTCCAGTCGGTGCGCGGTCTCCGCGGCCTCGGTGAGCTCGGCCAGCAGTTCGTCCGGCACCTCCCGATTGAACTTGTAGTAGATCTTGTGCTCGAGGCTGGCCCAGAAATCCATTGCGATGGTGCGGATCTGGAGTTCGATCGGCACCCGCTGCACGCGGTCGCTGAGGTATACGGGCACCTCGACGATCAGGTGCAGGCTCTTGTAGCCGTTCGGTTTCGGGTTCGCGATGTAGTCCTCGACCTCGCGGACCTCGATGTCCGGCTGGCTCGTGATCATCTCGGCGATGCGGTAGGTATCGGAGATGAAGCTGCACGTGATCCGCACCCCGGCGATGTCGAGGATCTGCTCGCTGACGTCGTCGAGGGTGAGGGGACAGCCGATGCGGTGCGCCTTGCGGAGGATGCTCTCCGGCGACTTCAGTCGGGAGGCCACGTGCTCGATCGGGCTGTAGAGGTTGATGTGCGTGAACTCGTCCTTGAGGATGTTCACCTTCGTCAGCAGCTGAGTGATTCCGAACCGGTACGACATCATGAAACGGGAGAAATCGGTTCGAAGTTGCTCAGGGTCCACGGCCTCCAGTGTGCCACCGCTTCCTGATCAGAAGTCGGACCGGATTCTCAGGGTCCCGATCGTGGTGGCCAGACCGTCGTACTGCGTGACCAGCAGACAGAACTCGACCAGGCGACGGTCGTCGAGGTGCGCGGCGAGTGTCGACCACGTCACATCGTCGATGTCGTCGGTCCTGACCAACTGGTCCGTCGCCGCCATCATGGCCCGGTGCCGGGGGCTCCAGTCGGGATGATCGGGACCGGTCAGCACACGGTCGAGGATCTGCGCCGTCACGCCGGCCCGGCGCCCGAGCCGGACGTGGTGCTCCATCTCGTACCGGCACTCGCGCAGGTGCGCGACGCGCAGGACGACCAGTTCGATCTCGAATCGGGACAGTTTGGTGCCGGGCAGCAGCATCAGCACACCCGAGTAGTGGAGCCAGCCGCGGAACAGTCCGCCGGTTCGTCCCAGGGTGCTGAACAGCTGCGCGTCCCTGGTGCGGGAGCCGAGCGACAGCACCCGCCACGCGGCCCAGTTGACCGGTCCGAGCTCCTTCAACCGTCCCGGCGTGACCCGCGCCTCGGTTCCGTTTCCGGTCTTCTCGTCGTGTGCGGTCAACTCGGACTCCACCCATCCGTTCGTTCCGGTCATCGAGACTGCGCCACCCTCGGCTACCGAGCGGTAGGAGGGACGCTAACATCGCCCGTCGGATCTGTCGGGGAAAGCGGGAGTCCGTGTAGCTGCGACCGGCAGTGAACAATCGTTGGATCGGTTTACGGCAGGCACGAGCAGGGGAGTCCCCAGGTGGTATCGACCCGGCGAGAAGAAATTCTGTTCCACGCCGCGAAGTTGTTCAGCGAAAAGGGTGTCGCAGGGACCACCGTGCGGGACATCGCCGACGAGGTCGGCATCCTGTCCGGCAGCCTCTATCACTACTTCGGATCCAAGGACGCCATCGTCTTCGAGATTGTGATCGCCTACGTCGACGACCTCAACGAGCGCTACGAGGCAGCGCTGGTTCCGGGGGAATCCGGCCGCCAGCGCCTCGACCGGATGGTCGCGGTCTCGATCGACACGGCCGTCGACCATCCCTTCGCGACCGAGATCTATCTGAACGAGAGCGCGCTCGGGGCTCGGTTCGGGGACGGGCGGATAGAGAAGGCGGTGCGCCGCGCCAACGACTACTGGGCCGACGCGATCGACGGCGGGGTCGCATCGGGCGAGTTCCGCGGTGACCTCGATCCCCGGCAGTTCCACCGCATGCTCCGCGAGTCGGTGTGGTCCACCGTGCGCTTCAACCGCGCGACGCTCGCCGCTGACGCGGATCGCCTGCGTCACGACCTGATCGCCGTGTTCCTCGACGGTGCGACCGGCGGGCGGGTGAGGTCGGCACCGACCCCGGTGGCGTCGTCGCCCGCACCGGTACCGACCGACGGGAGCGGGGACGCCGGGGACGTTTCGGAGATCGCCGAGCTGCGTCGTGACGTCTGCGAACTCAAGGAGGCGATCCGTGAACTGCGGGCGCTCCGCGAGGCGCGCGACGGCTGATCGCCGTGGCCGCCGTCGCCCGGCATCCGCGTTGACTCGAGGTGTGACCGGGGGCATACTCCGGCGAGGACATGGTCAATCAAGCAATTGCTTGGTTCGCCACGGGCGGACGGTGCGAGACAGGAGTCGGTTGTGGGGATCGGAGGCAGCGCCGCGGCGGGGGCGCTCGACATCGCGGTGGGCGACTTCGCCACCGCACCCGAGAAGTTCACCGACCTGAGCGTCAGCGAGATGGTGCGGCACTGGGCACTCACCGTGCCCGACCGGACGGCGTTCGTCACCCCGGACGCGCGGGTCTCGTGGGCCGAGTACGACGCGGCCGCCGACCGGATCGCCTCCGCGCTGGCCGCGCTGGGTGAGAGCGAACCCGACGCCGTCGCGCTGTACCTGCCGGACACGATGATCTTCCACGCCGCGCTGTGTGCCGCGTACCGGACGGGCCGCATCGCCGTCGGTATCGGATCCCGGTCGGGTGGGCGGGAAGTGGCGCACCTGATGAGCCGCGCCGGCGCCCGCACGCTGATCACCACGCGGAGTCTGCGCGGGGAGGACACCGCCGCCCTGGTCGCGGAACTGCGCGCACGCGACGACGGCCCCACGTACGTGCTCTACGTCGACGACCGTGGATCGGTGACCGTCGAGGACGCGGGTGGACGGTCGGTACCCGTCACCGAGCGCCGGTTCGACGCCACCAGTCCACGTTTCGGCATCGGCGACGTGTCCATGCTCAATTCCACGTCGGGCACCACCGGCCTGCCCAAGCTGGTGACCCAGACCGAGTACCGGTGGATCGCGTTCTCGTCGGTGGCCGTCCGCGCCGGACGCATCACCGGTGACGACGTCTTCCTCGGCGCGGTGCCGGCCCCGTTCGGCTTCGGGCTGTGGACCGCGCACTTCCTGCCCGCGTTCCTCGGCGCACCCACCGTGGTGCTCGACCGGTTCAGCACCGACACCATGATCGACCTGCTCGAGCGCGAGCGGGTGACGGTACTGCACTGCGTCAGTACCCAGTTCAAGATGCTGCTGCGGTCCGACCGTGCCCGCACCGCCGACCTGACCGCCCTGCGCGCGATGTTCACCGGGGGCGAGGCCGTGCCGTACTCGGAGGCCCTCGAGTTCGAGGGACGCACCGGCGCCGCGGTGCTGCAGTTCTACGGGTCCAACGAGACCGGCGCGGTGAGCGTCACCACCGTCGACGACGACCCCGACACCCGGTTGCGCACGTGCGGTCACCTTCTCGAGAACATGCGTGTGCGCGTGTTCGACGACACCGGCGCCGAGGTGGTCGGCGACGAGCGGCGCGGTCAGCCCGGTGTGAACGGCCCGCTCATGTGCCACGGCTACTGGGACGACGAGGCCGCGAACGCCGAACTGTGCACCGACGACGGCTGGATGTTGCTGGGCGACATCGTCGAGATCGACGCCGCCGGCCGGGTCCGTGTCGTGGGACGCAAGGCGGACATCATCATTCGCGGTGGCAAGAACATCTCGGCCGTCGAGGTCGAGGAGTTCGTGCGCGCCCACCCGGCGGTCGCGCTGGTCGCGGTCGTCGGCGTCCGCGACGAACTGTTCGGCGAGAAGGTGTGCGCCGTCGTCGTCACCGCGGACGGTGCGGAACTCACCGCGCCCGAACTGTCGGCTTGGCTCGCCGAGCAGGGCGTCACCCGCGAGTACATCCCGGAACACGTCCTCACCGTCGACGAACTCCCCCTGGCGCCCGGTGGGAAGGTCGCCAAGGGGTCGGTCCGGGTGCTCGCCGAGGTTCGCCTCAGCCGATGACGGCCAGCGGGGTTCCTGGCGCCACCTTGGCGCCCGGCTCCGCGAGGACCTGCAGCACGGTCCCCGACCCGGGGCAGGGGACCGGCATCTCCAGCTTCATCGCCTCCAGGATCACCGCGGGATCACCGGCCGAGACCCGCTGTCCGGGTTCGAGTTCCACGCGCCACACGTTGCCGACCATGGGCGCCTCGATCACCACCGCGCCCGGGGGGACGTCCAGGGTCGCGGGTTCGACGTCGAGGGTGGGCGCGGTCTCGGTCCGGTCGAACTCGCCGGCCGCGTGCCACGCCTGCTTCTCGGCCTCGAACGCTGCGGTCTGCCGTTCCTCGAACGCCGCGATCGAGGCGGCGTTCGCGGCGAGGAACCGCAGGTGGTCGGCGAGCGCGAATGTGCCCTCGCTGACGTCGACGCCGAGTCGGCCCGCACGGGACTCCGCCCGCGCCTCCTCGAGTTGTTCGGGAGTCACCGGCTCCCACACGATCCGGTCGAAGAACCGGAACAGCCACGGCTTGCCCGCCTCGAACGGTGGCCGCTGTCGGTAGCCCGACCAGATCGGCACGGTGCGTCCGACCAACTGGTAACCCCCGGGCGACTCCATTCCGTACACGCACAGGTACTTGCCGCCGATGCCCACCGCGTCCGACGGCGTCCACGTGCGCGCCGGGTTGTACTTCGTGGTGACCAGTCGGTGTCGTGGATCGAGCGGAACCGCCAGCGGAGCACCGAGATACACGTCGCCCAGGCCCAGGACGAGGTACTCGGCCTCGAACACGGTGTCGCGGACGTCGTCGACGCTGCCCAGTCCGTTGATGCGGCGGATGAACTCGGTGTTCGACGGCAGCCACGGCGCGGTGTCGCGCACGCCGCTGCGATACCGGTCCAGGGCGTCGGAGATCGACGGGTCGTCGAACGACAGCGGCAGGCGGATGGTCCGGCTCGGGACGACGAGGTCGTGCGTCGCGGGCAGATCCTCCTCGAGTTCCTGCAGCAGCCCGAGCAGGCGCCGCTGCGGCAGGACGTCCGGGTCGAAGTGCAGGTGCAGCGACCGCACGCCGGGGGTCACGTCCACCAGGCCGGACACCTTCAGCTGTGCGAGCGCCTCCGACAGCGCGTGCACCCGCATCCGCAGGCCCAGGTCGAGCGCCATCGGCCCGTACTCGACGAGGATGTTGTCGTCGCCCCCGCGCAGGTACGCCACCGCCGGCCGGTCGCCGCCGGCGTCGACGCTGCCGAGCATGCCGCCGTCACCGCGCGACACCCGCACCGCCGGAACGTCCTTCGCGCGGTCGACGTCGGATCGGCGCAGCGTGTCGGCGTCGGTGTCCGGCACGGGAACGAACCGGACCGCGTCGCCCGGGCGGATCTGGCCCATCTTCCAGCGGTGCCCGCTCACCACCGTGAGCGGGCAGGCGAACCCGCCCAGACTCGGGCCGTCGGGACCCAGCAGGATCGGGGTGTCGCCCGAGACGTTCAGCGCCCCCACGCTGTACGGGTTGTCGTGCAGGTTCGACGGGTGCAGTCCGGCTTCGCCACCGTCGGGCCGCGACCACGTCGGCTTGGGGCCGTCGAGGCGGATGCCGGTGCGGTTGGCGTGGCTCGCCGTGGTCCAGGTGGTGTCGTAGAACTGCGTCATGTCGGCGTCGGTGAAGTACGACGGCGCCGGTTGCGGGCCCTCCGCGACCGCGAGATGCCATGTGTGGGTGAATTCGGGGCGGGCGTCGGCGGGGACGGGCGCGGGATCGCCCTGCGCCTCGGTCTCCGGCAGTATTCCGAGCACGTCGCCGGTCGCGACGGCCTTGCCGGTCACGCCGCCGAACCCGCCGAGCGTGAACGTCGAAGCGCTGCCGTGGAACAGGGGCACGTCCAGGCCGCCGCGCACCGCGAGACAGGTGCGCAGTCCGGCGTCGACGGGGGAGCCGATGTCGAGGACGCCGCCCGCGGCCACCTCGATCGGCTCCCACATCGGAACGGCGAGACCGTCGACGGTGACCGGGACGTCGGCACCGGTCACGCACACCACCGTGGGCGTCGAGAACTCCAGCCGCGGACCCTGCAGTGTGCACTCGAGTCCGGGCGCGCCGACGGGATTGCCGACCGCGGTGTTGGCGAGCCGGAACGACAGGTCGTCCATCGGCCCGGACGGGGGAATGCCGACCTCCCACAGCCCGATCCGGCCCGGCAGGTCCTGCACCGTCGTCATGGTGCCGGCCCGCAGTACGTCGATCCGCGGCCCGGTGGCCGGGATGTCGGCGAGCGACGACGTCGTGTGCTCGGCGAGTGGCTGTGCGCAGATGTGCCGCAGCTGAGGAAGATTGGTCTGCACACCGTAGAGGTGGGTGTCGGCCAGGGCCCCGCCCAGACTCGCCAGCGCCTCGTCCCGGGTCGCGCCGCGGGTGACGATCTTCGCGAGCATCGGATCGTAGTGCGCGCTCACCTCGGTGCCGGTGTCCACCCAGGTCTCCACCCGGGCATCCGGCGGGAACTGCACGGCGGTGAGGGTGCCGGCGCTCGGCCGGTAGTCGCGGCCCGGGTCCTCGGCGTACACGCGCGCCTCGACGGCGTGCCCGGTGACCGCGGGGCCCGAGTCGGGCAGGCCGTCGAGCATCGACGCGTCCCCGCCCGCCAGTCGCAGCATCCACGCCACCAGATCGACACCGGTCACCTCCTCGGTCACCGGGTGCTCCACCTGCAGACGAGTGTTCATCTCGAGGAACGACGCCTCGCCGCGGTCCACGTCGTACACGAACTCGACGGTGCCCGCCGACCGGTAGTCCACCGACGACGCCAGACTCCGCGAGGCGGCGAGCAACTGCTCGACGACCGCGTCGGAGAGGCCGGTCGCCGGCGCCTCCTCGACCACCTTCTGGTTGCGACGCTGCAGCGAGCAGTCGCGCGTCCCGAGGCTGACGGTGCGGCCGGTCCCGTCGCCGAACACCTGCACCTCGATGTGGCGGGCCCGGGCGACGAAGCGCTCCAGGAACACCCCGGACGAGGAGAAGTTCGCGGCCGCCAGACGTTGCACCGTCCGGTACGCGGAGCGCAGCGCGGCCGGCGTGAAGCACGCCTGCATGCCGATGCCGCCGCCCCCGCCGACCGCCTTGAGCATCACCGGGTAGCCGATCCGCTCGGCCTCGCCCAACGCCTCCTCCACCGATGCCAGCAGGCCGCTGCCGGCGACCAGGGGCACGCCCACCGCCCGCGCGGCCTCGCGTGCGGTGTGCTTGTTGCCGAACACCCGCAGCTGCGCCGCGGTGGGGCCGACGAAGGCGATCCCCGCGTGCTCGGCCGCGGCCGCGAATTCGGCGTTCTCGGAGAGGAATCCGTATCCCGGGTGGATCGCGCCCGCCCCGGTCCCGAGGGCGGCCTCGATGACCTTCTCGGTGCACAGGTACGACTCGGCCGCCGGCGCGGGGCCGAGCCGGACGGCGGCGTCGGCCATCTCGACGTGCATGGCCGACGCGTCCGCGTCGGAGTACACCGCGACCGTCTTGAGGCCGAGCGCGCGGGCCGACCGCATGATGCGGCAGGCGATCTCGCCGCGATTGGCGACGAGGAGGGTGTCGAAAGCAGTGTCGAAAGCGGTGGACACGGAGGGTCTCCTTCGATGGGAGGGTGTGTCGGACGGCCGGTCAGATGGTGAGGGCGGTGCGCACGACGGACTCGGCGTCGGCGCCACCGGAACCCGAGGACGTGATGCGGCCGGATTCGAGGATGTAGTAGCGCTCGGCGGCCTGGAGCGCGAAGCCGATGTGCTGCTCCACCAGCAGCACCCCGAGGTCGCCGCGTCGGGTGAGTTCCACGATCGCGGACTCGATCTCGGCCACAACGGACGGTTGGATCCCCTCCGTCGGTTCGTCGAGCACGAGCACCCGTGGCTCGGTGATGAGCGCCCGTGCAATCGCGAGTTGTTGGCGCTGGCCGCCGGACAGCAGACCCGCGCGGCGGTCGAGCAGTGACCCGAGGGCCGGGAACAGGGCGAGTTGCTCGTCGATCAGGGCCTTGCCGCGGCGGCGGCCGTCGGCGACCACCTGCAGATTCTCGCGGCACGTGAGCTGTCCGAAGGACTGTTGACCCTGTGGTACGTACGCGAGCCCCCGGGCCACGCGTGCGCTGGGACGCAGTCGGGTGACGTCCTCCCCGTCGAGCAGGACGCTGCCCGACGTCGTCTTCGCCAGCCCGACGGCGGCACGCAGCAGCGTCGTCTTGCCGGCGCCGTTGTGCCCCATGACGGCGGCGACACCGTCGGCGGGCACGGACAGGCCGACGCCGTGGATGATCTCGGTGCGGCCGTACCCGGTGTGGATGTCGACGAGTTCCAGCATGGTCAGTTCTCCTCGAGTACGTCTGCGGCGGCGGCCGTGCCCAGGTACACCTGTTGCACCGTCGGGTCGGCCTGGATCTCTTCGACGCTGCCGTCGGCGATCACCTTTCCGCGGGCCAGGACCGTCACCGACGTCGCGAACGCCCGCATGAAGTCCATGTCGTGTTCGACGACGACGACGGTGCGTTCGGAGCCGATGCGGCGCAACAGATTTCCGGTCTCCTCGCGCTCGTCGTGGCTCATCCCGGCCACCGGTTCGTCGAGCAACAACACGTCGGCGTCCTGGACCAGCAGCATGCCGATCTCGAGCCACTGCTTCTGGCCGTGCGCCAGGATCCCGGCGGGCCGGTCCCGCAGGTGTGCGAGCCCGATCGTCTCGAGCGCCTCCTCGATCTGCGGTAGCACGGTCCTGCGCCGCCGCAGCAGCGTGAGCGGGGACCGGCCCGCACCTGCCGCGATGTCGAGGTTCTGCAGCACCGACAGTTCCTCGAACACCGACGCCGTCTGGAACGTGCGGCCCACGCCCATCCGGGCGATCTTGTGAACCTTCTGCCCCAGCAACTCCGTGCCGGACTTCGTGACCGACCCGGTCGCGGGGACCAGGCCGGTGACGGCGTCGACGAGTGTGGTCTTGCCGGCACCGTTGGGGCCGATGAGGAACCGCAGATCACCTTGGAACAGTGTGAGATCGACGCCGTCGACTGCAGTGAAGCCGTCGAACGTGACGCGCAGGTCGCGGATCTCGAGGTACTCGCTCGACATGCCGGCGTTGCCGCCGAGGGCCGGTTGCACGTGGACACCGTTCATCGCGCCACCTCCATCTCTCGGGCGGGTTCCGGGTCGGGATCGGGCGGGGTGACGAGGGTGCGGCGGCGGAGCAGTTTCGCGACACCGGCGATGCCGGCGGGGAAGAACCCGATCACGACGATGAACAGCAGGCCCTGTGCGTACGTCCACGCCGACGGGAAGTTCTCCGACAGCGTCGTCTGCGCCCACGCCACGCCGATGGCCCCGAGCACCGGTCCGAGCAGCGTCGTGCGACCGCCGATCGCGACACCGATGAGGAACGCGATGGAGGGGACGATGCCGACGTCGGCGGGGGAGATGATGCCGACGATCGGTACGAAGAGGGCGCCCGCGATACCCGCGAAGAAGGCGGCCACCGAGTACGCGACGACCTTGACGGTGGCGGGATCGTAGCCGAGGAACCGGACACGCTCCTCCTGGTCGCGCACCGCGACCAGCAGTTCGCCGTAGCGGGAGTTCATCAACTGCCGGGTCGCCGCGACCACCAGCAGCAGCACCGCGGCGGCGATGAAGAAGAGCATCCGCTTGTTCGCCGGGTCGGCGAGGTTGAACCCGAAGAACGTGCGGAACCGGTTGAGGCCGTTGGATCCACCGATCGACTGCTGGCCGACCAGCAGGATCGCGAACGCCGCCGCGAGCGCCTGCGACAGGATCGCGAAGTAGGCGCCCTTGACCCGGCGCTTGAACACGCCGAGTCCCAGCAGGAACGCGACCAGCGCGGGGACGACGAGGATCGCGACGATGGTCGTGACGGGGTTCGCGCACGGTGTCCAGTAGGCGGGGAGTTCGCGGATCCCGGCGATCTGCATGAAGTCCGGCACCGCGTCGCCGCGGAGTTCCGCGTCGGCGATCTTGAGGTGCATCGCCATGATGTAGGCGCCGAGACCGAAGAACACGCCCTGGCCCAGCGTGAGCATTCCGCCACGGCCCCACGCCAATCCGATGCCGACCGCGACGATTGCGAAGCACAGGAACTTCGCCAGGAGATTGAGTCGGAAGTCCGACAACAGGGCCGGTGCGACTCCGAGAAGGACGACTGAGGCGACGGCGAATCCCGCCCACGCCCGGTAGCGACTGAGCACGGTCATACCAGGCTCCTTGTCTTGGCGACGAACAGTCCCTGCGGGCGGACCTGGAGGAAGATGACGATGAGCACGAACACGATCACCTTCGCGATCGACGCGGTGGTCGAGTACTCGATGAACGAGTTGAGGATTCCGAGCGCGAAGGCCGCGACCACCGCACCCGAGAGTCGGCCCAGGCCGCCGATGACGACCACGAGGAACGCGTCGATCAGGTAGGACTGCCCGACGGTCGGGCTCGTGGACCCGATCAGCGTCAGTGCCACACCGGCCACGCCGGCCAGGCCCGAGCCGATGAAGAAGGTCGTCACATCGGTTCGACGCGAGGAGATTCCGCTGGTCTCGGCGAGATCGCGGTTCTGCACGACGGCCCGGATGCGGCGGCCCGTCGACGTCCTCGCCAGGGCGAAGGACAGGACCGCGACCGCGACGATCGCCAGTACCAGGATGAAGATGCGGGTCTTCGGCACGACGGCGCCGAGGATCTCGACGCCGCCGGACAGCCACGACGGCGCGACGACGTTGACGGCGGGGGCACCGAAGATGTCGCGGGCCAACTGCTGGAGCACCAGGCCCACCCCGAACGTCACCAGCAGCGTGTCCAGTGGCCGGTGGTACATCCGTCGGATCAGGGTGGCCTCGAGCAGGACGCCCATCAGGCCGCCCACCACAAAACCCGCCACCAGTGAGATCAGCAGCGACGCACCCGTACTCGACACCACCTGCTGCACCACGTACGCGGTGTACGAGCCGGCCATGATGAACTCGCCGTGGGCCATGTTGATCACACCCATCTGCCCGAACGTCAGCGACAGGCCCAGTGCCGCCAACAACAGGATCGACCCGATACTCAAACCGGTGAACAATTGCCCGACAACGACATCCATCGGTGCCCGCCCTCCCTCGTCGTAGTGCTCGAACGGCTAGCTACCGGAACCGGCGAGGCCCTTCGCCCAGTCGTAGTTCTCGAGGTACGGGTCGGGCTGGATCGGGCCGTCGGACTCCCACACGGTGTAGATCAGTCCGTCGTCGCGGATCTCGCCGATCCGGGCGGTCTTGGTGATGTGGTGGTTGTCGCCGTCGATGGTCACCAGGCCCTCGGGGGCCTGGAAGGTGACGCCGTCGGCCGCGGCCTGGATGTCGGTCACCGCGAACGAGTTCGCCTTCTCCACGGTGTTCTTCCACAGGTACACCGACGTGTACGCGGCCTCCATCGGGTCGGACGTCGGCTTGTTCGCGCCGTACTTCGCCTTGTACGCGTCGACGAACTTCTTGTTCTCGGGGCTGTCGACGGTCTGGTAGTAGTTCCACGCGGTGAGTTGGCCGGCGATGTTCTGTGCGCCGATGCCGCCCACCTCCTCCTCGGCGATCGACACCGAGATCACCGGCATGTCGGTGGCTTTCAGTCCCACGTTGGAGTACTCGCGGAAGAAGGCGACGTTGGAGTCGCCGTTGAGGGTGTTGAACACGGCGTCGGCGTCGGCGGCGCGGACCTTGTTGACGATCGTGGAGAAGTCGGTGGACCCGAGCGGCGTGTAGTCCTCGCCCTTGATCTCGATACCGTTCGCGGCCGCGTACGCCTTGATGATGCGGTTGGCGGTCTGCGGGAAGACGTAGTCGCTGCCCACCAGGTAGAGCGACTTGACGCCCTTCTCCTTCAGATAGTCCAGCGCGGGCACGATCTGCTGGTTCGTCGTGGCGCCGGTGTAGAAGATGTTGGGGGAGTCCTCGAGGCCCTCGTACTGGACGGGGTAGTACAGCAGCGCATTGTTGTCCTCGAACACCGGCAGCATCGCCTTGCGGCTCGACGACGTCCATCCGCCGAAAACTGCTGCGACACAGTCGCTGCTGATGAGCTTTTCGGCCTTCTCCGCGAAGACGGTCGGCTCGGAGGCGCCGTCCTCGGCGACGACCTGGATCTTCTTGCCGAGCACGCCGCCGGCGTCGTTGATCTCCTCGACCGCCAGCGCGATCGAATCGCGGACGGTGACCTCGCTGATCGCCATCGTGCCGGACAGCGAGTTGAGCGAGCCGACCTTGACGGTGTCGCCGGACGTGTCGACGCACGAGGCCGCGGACGTCGTACCGGAAGCCGAGGTGTCCGACGCCTTGCTGCCGCAGGCGGTGAGGACCAGGCCGAGTGCCGCGAGTGCGGCCGGGGCGGTGAGGGCACGCTTCGAGAACGTGGGCATGGACGAGCCTTTCCGTCGAGAGGAATGACGCTGAGCTGCGGAGAGGTACGTATACGACGCTGTATCCGTGATCCGAGACAGTAGGCGGAAGTTGTTGCGCCGGAATGTCTGTGGATCACGAGTTCGTGTCGCGCGTTACGCACACGTGAACGGGAGCTCACATCACCTCAACGGACGAGGCTCGATCAGCGGGAAAGGTGCTGGTGGATCAGCGAATCGTGTAGGGCGACACCGAACTGCGGTGCTCGTTGATGTCGAGATCCTTGCCCAGGGGCGGGAACGCGCGCTGCGGGCAGTTCATCCGCTCGCACACGCGACAGCCGGCGCCGATCGGGGTGGCGGTGCTGCCGCCGAGATCCAGGCCGTCGGCGTAGACGACGCGTGGCGCGTGCCGCAGTTCGCAACCGAGGCCGATCGCGAACGTCTTGCCCGGCTGTCCGTACCGTTGCGCGCGGCGCTCCACGGTTCGTGCGACCCACAGGTAGTTCCGGCCGTCGGGCATCTGCGCGATCTGCGTCATGATCTTGCCCGGGTACGCGAACGTCTCGTACACGTTCCACAGCGGGCACGTGCCGCCGCTGGACGAGAAGTGGAAACCGGTGGCGGACTGGCGCTTCGACATGTTGCCGGCGCGGTCCACGCGGACGAACGACCACGGCACGCCGCGCTGCTTCGGACGCTGCAGCGTCGAGAGTCGGTGGCAGATCGTCTCGTAGCTGATCGCATAGAACGCCGAGAGACGCTCGATGTCGTAGCGGAAGTCCTCCGCGATCTCGTGGAACTGACCGTAGGGCAGCACCGTCGCCGCCGCGAAGTAGTTGGCCAGGCCGAGCATCGCCAGCGAGCGGGCCTCGTCGGAGGTGAAGTTGCCCTCGTCGACGAGCTTGCGCAGCAGGTCGCCGCACTCGAGGTAGGCGAGTTCGGTGGCGAACTTGAACACCTGCTGCCCGCCGGACAGTGCGGGCGAGATCTCCAGTACCCGGGTCTCGGGGTCGTACCGGTGCAGCACGTTCTCGCCCAGGTCGATGCGGCGCACGATCTGGACGTCGTGCAGGTTCTCGAGTCGCCGTGCGATCCCTTCGGCGATGTCGCCGCGGTGGAACCGCAGCCGGGCGGTGAGCTCCTCGGCCGCGGTGTCCAGATCGTGGATGTAGTTCTGCCGCTGGTAGAAGTAGTCGCGAACCTCCTCGTGCGGCATCGTGATCGACCCGCTGCCGCTGCCGTCGCTGTACCGGTCCTCGGTGGCCGCGGCCAGCTGTGCGGAGGTGTTGCGGTAGCGGCGGTGCATGTTGACCATCGCCTTCGCCAGGCCCGGATGCGACGACACCATCTCCGCGATCTCCTGCGCGTCCGCGTCGATGCCCATGTCCTTGTCGAGCGCGACCTCGCGCAGTTCGGCGATCAGCCTGGTGTCGTCCTGCGACGAGAAGAACGTCGTGTCGACCCCGAACACCTCGCTGATCCGCAGCAGCACCGGCACCGTCAGCGGGCGCACGTCGTGCTCGATCTGGTTGAGGTAGCTCGCGGAGATCTCGAGCGTCTTGGCCAGTGCCGCCTGGCTCAGGCCGCGCTCCGTCCGCAGCTGTCGTAGCCGGGCGCCGACGAAGGTCTTGGACATGAAGTCAGGGTACGAGCGTGTTGCTAACCGTGCAAAGGATTGCGTTAGCACTCGACGCGAAACGGTACATCCGAACTTGTCGGTACCTTTCCGCATACTTCGACGTCGGCCACCGGTCGGCGGCGTTCGTGCAGAACGTCCTTCACAATCGAGTTGGAGTTTGCATGACCAATCCGGATCTCACGCTCATCGCCGTTCTGCTGGACCGTTCGGGCTCGATGCACTCGATCAAGTCGGACACCGAGGGCGGTTTCGACGCGTTCATCGCCGAGCAGCGCGCGCAGCCCGGCACCGCGGAAGTCACGCTCGCGCAGTTCGACCGCGAGTACGAGCGCGTCTACACGACCCTGCCGATCGCGGAGGTGCCGCCGCTCGAACTGCGTCCGCGGGGCAGCACCGCCCTGCTCGACGGCATCGGTCGGTTCACCACGGAGATCGGGGAGGAGTTGGCGGCGCGACCGGAGTCGGAGCGGCCCGGGCACGTGATCGTCGTCGTCGTCACCGACGGTCACGAGAACGCGAGCACCGAGTGGACGCTCGCGGCGGTGAAGGACACGATCGCCCGCCAGGAACAGGTCTACGGATGGGACTACGTGTTCCTCGGCGCCAACATGGACGCTGTCTCCGTCGGTCGGCACATGGGGTTCGCGGCCGACAAGTCCATCACCTACGACGCAAAGGGCGAGTACGTGGAGGCCGCGTACTCGGTGACCTCCGACTATGTGAGCAGGAAGCGTCGAGCGGCCGCGGGAACGTCCGTCCACGGCTTCACCGATGCGCAGCGCGCGGTGACGAGAGAGTGATCGCGGCGCGGCGGAACACCGAGCGGCGACCAGACCGATCATGACGTTTTCGTGACAAGTCTTGACATCTCGGTGGTGGTGGCAAAAGCTGGGCAACGGTCGATGCTCGTCTGTGTAAAGCATTGATTGCGAGGCAGTTTGGGGCGCGCAGCGAGGGCCCGCGCGTTCCGAGCGAAATGACGTGGGCGCTCGCCGGCGGGCGGACGTTCCCGGGCCATGCTCGCCCCCCTGAACAGGGCGTGGTCCGTCCCTCTCCCAGCGGTCGGCCCCTCGTCCCGGTGACATCGGCCGGCACTCGACCAGGTTCGTCAGAGGTCACGATGATCTTCACCTCGAAGCGTCGCCCGCGCAGCGGGCTGCAGTCTCCGATGCCCGTCCCGTCCGCTCCTACGCCCGAGCACGCGGGCGAGCAGTCCGCAGTAGCGACAGCGGGCGTCGGGTTGCCCATCGCCGGTGGCACCCTCGTCGACGAGCCCAAGGACCTCGACGCGATCTCCGTGACCGCGCGCTGGCTGATTCTCACGACCGACATCAGCCGGACGTTCAGCCGTGCGCTGCTGCCGGAAGCGTTCGAGGTGCCGGAACGGCCGAGTATCGCGGTCTGGATCGTCGAGCCGCTGTCCGCGGACTCCGACGAGGTCGGTGTGCCGCAGGGCCGGCTGTTCGCCGGACTGTCCTGCTCGTGCCTGTTGCCCGGAGAGCAGGACGAGAGCGCCTTCACGTCCGAGCTACTGGTGGGTGCCCCGATCGTGGACGAGGAC
Organism: Prescottella agglutinans; assembly: GCF_004011865.1. Taxonomy (GTDB): domain Bacteria; phylum Actinomycetota; class Actinomycetes; order Mycobacteriales; family Mycobacteriaceae; genus Prescottella; species Prescottella agglutinans. The sequence continues at coordinate 182,978 of NZ_RKLP01000003.1, forward strand.
CGCAACCCCTTCGCGCTGCCGGAGCTACCCCAGGCGGAGCTGAGCCTGGTGAACGGCGTCGGCGGCATGGGGTTCTCGATCCCCCCGGTCGACGGGGTGGGCCAGGGACTCGTCGGGCGGGTCGAGCTGTCCGAAAGCGCGTCCGAGCAGGTGCAGCTGACGCCGGACTGGCTCGCCTGCCAGTCGTGGCGGACGGACCTCGTCGCGCCGGTCGGTGTCGCGAGCGGCGGGGGTTCCGGGGACTTCGTCCACACCCAGTGGGACGTCACGCGGCTGTCGCCGATCGTCACCGGTTCGGCCGTGGTCGACTGCGCGGAGTTCGGATCGCACGCGTACGACCTGTCGTCGGCCGACTCGATCGACGCGCGGTACGGCTTCGCGCGAGTAGCGATCGTCGGCCGGCAGCAGGGCGCGTAACGCTCCCATCGGCCCCCGCGGGTGTCTGTAACCCGCGTTTGCGTTCGTTCCGTTGTATGGAACGGTGTCCGATTCGTGTGATTGCCCTCACAGGGCCGGCGCGGGCGTGTGAGGGCCCGGTCGGTCGAGTCGTTCGTCACGTGTCCCATTTCACGTTCTGCGGCCGTGTCCGGTTCCGACGCGAACGCCGAGGTAGAGGCCTACTTGCGGGTAACTTTTGTTGCTACTGATCGGTAACCCAAGCAACTGCTTGGCTGTGCAAAAATTAGCAAGCTTTGCAGATTGAAATGAAAACCTAGCGAAGGTTGGCATTAGCAACAGGTAGACGACGGTTTTCGGCTGTGCCATTGTCGGGTTGTACATCCGAACGGCCTGGCAACGATGTGAAGCAGTACATCCGTACCGGTCAAAGCAGCAGAGAAGAAGTGGAGCTTTCGATGTCGACCACTGGCACCCCGCGGACCGCAGAAGAGATCCAGAAGGATTGGGACACCAACCCCCGCTGGAAGGGCGTCACCCGCAACTACACCGCGGAGCAGGTCGTCAAGCTCCAGGGCACCGTGGTCGAGGAGGCCACGCTCGCTCGTCGCGGTTCGGAGATCCTCTGGGATCTCGTCAACAACGAGGACTACATCAACTCGCTCGGTGCGCTCACCGGCAACCAGGCCGTCCAGCAGGTCCGCGCGGGCCTGAAGGCCATCTACCTCTCCGGCTGGCAGGTCGCGGGTGACGCGAACCTCTCCGGCCACACCTACCCGGACCAGAGCCTCTACCCGGCCAACTCGGTTCCGCAGGTCGTGCGTCGCATCAACAACGCGCTGCTCCGCGCCGACGAGATCGCCAAGGTCGAGGGTGACACCTCGGTCGACAACTGGCTCGCTCCGATCGTCGCCGACGGTGAGGCCGGCTTCGGTGGCGCGCTCAACGTCTACGAGCTGCAGAAGGCCATGATCGCGGCCGGTGTCGCCGGTTCGCACTGGGAGGACCAGCTCGCGTCGGAGAAGAAGTGCGGCCACCTCGGTGGCAAGGTGCTCATCCCCACCCAGCAGCACATCCGCACCCTGACCTCCGCGCGTCTGGCCGCCGACGTCGCCGACGTCCCCACGGTCGTCATCGCCCGTACCGACGCCGAGGCCGCCACGCTGCTGACGTCCGACGTCGACGAGCGTGACCGCGAGTTCCTCGACGGCACCCGCACCGCCGAGGGCTTCTACGGCGTCAAGAACGGCATCGAGCCCTGCATCGCTCGCGCCAAGGCTTACGCCCCCTACGCCGACCTCATCTGGATGGAGACCGGTGTTCCGGATCTCGAGGTCGCCAAGAAGTTCGCCGAGTCCGTTCGCAGCGAGTTCCCGGACCAGCTGCTGGCGTACAACTGCTCGCCGTCCTTCAACTGGAAGGCGCACCTGGACGACTCGACCATCGCGAAGTTCCAGAAGGAGCTCGGCGCGATGGGCTTCAAGTTCCAGTTCATCACGCTGGCCGGCTTCCACTCGCTCAACTACGGCATGTTCGACCTGGCGCACGGCTACGCCCGCGAGGGCATGACCGCCTTCGTCGACCTGCAGGAGCGCGAGTTCAAGGCTGCTGCCGAGCGTGGCTTCACCGCCATCAAGCACCAGCGTGAGGTCGGCGCCGGCTACTTCGACAGCATCGCCACCACCGTCGACCCCAACACCTCCACGGCTGCCCTGAAGGGCTCCACCGAAGAGGGCCAGTTCCACTAGGCCTCTCGATGCCTCGGGAGGGATCGGCGGGGTGTCCTCCACGCTGATCCCTCCCGGGGATCCGACCTCCACTTCCGAAAAGGAGCTGACGTGACCAGCGAAAAGATTCAGCGCGTCGGCGTGATCGGCGCCGGCATCATGGGTTCCGGAATCGCCGAGGTGTGCGCCCGTGCACACGTCGACGTGCTGGTGTTCGAGCAGACCCGCGAACTCGCGGCGGCAGGGCGTTCACGCATCCTGCGCTCGCTCGATCGCGGAGTGAGCAGTGGCAAGATCACCGAACGCGAGCGGGAGCAGGCCGCCTGGCGGCTGCGCTTCACCTCCGACCTCGGTGACTTCGCCGACCGGCAGCTCGTAGTGGAGGCCGTCGTCGAGGACGAGAAGATCAAGAGCGAGATCTTCACCGAACTCGATTCGATCGTGACGGATCCGGACGCGGTGCTCGCCTCGAACACCTCCTCGATCCCGATCATGAAGCTGGGCATCGCGACCAAGGCGCCGGAGCGCGTGATCGGCATGCACTTCTTCAACCCGGTGCCCGTCCTCCCGCTCGTCGAGCTGGTCACCACGCTCAAGACCAGCCCCGCGGTGTCCGCGCGAGCGGAGGCCTTCGCGAGTGAACTGCTGGGCAAGCAGGTCGTGCGGTCGGCGGACCGGTCCGGTTTCGTCGTCAACGCGCTGCTCGTTCCGTACCTGCTCTCCGCGATCCGCATGGTGGAGTCCGGCTTCGCCACCAAGGAAGACGTCGACAAGGCGATGGTGCTCGGATGTGCGCACCCGATGGGTCCGCTCGCGCTGACCGATCTGGTGGGACTTGACACCGTCAAGTCGATCGCCGACTCGATGTACGAGGAGTTCAAGGAGCCGCTGTACTCGGCCCCGCCACTGCTGCTGCGGATGGTCGAGGCAGGGCTCGTCGGCAAGAAGTCGGGTGCCGGCTTCTACGAATACGCCGACAATGGCCGTGTCACCAAGAAGGCAAGCTAGACAGCACTTTACGGCAACACCAGCCAGCTTCTCGGCGCCCGTGTGCCTTCTCCGCACCCTCGGCAGCGGACAAGGCGCACGGGCGCGAGGCGCTTGAAGGGAAAGGTCGATCCGCATGTCCGCCGCAAACACCGCCGGGTACGGATCCAGCGTCCTCGGATACCCCCGCATCGGGTCCCGTCGTGAACTCAAGAGGGCGCTCGAGGCCTACTGGCACGGCACCGGCAGCAAGGCCGAACTCGTCTCCGTCGCACGGGAACTGCAGGAGCAGACCTGGAGCGAGTTGGCCGCCACCGGGTTGACCCAGGTTCCCGGCAACACGTTCTCGTACTACGACCACGTGCTCGACAACGCGCTGCTGTTCGGCGCGGTCCCCGAGCGCTTCACCCCGCTCGAGAGCGAACTCGACCCGCTCGACTTCTACTTCACGATGGCTCGCGGCCGGCCCGACTTCCCGCCGCTCGAGCTGGTGCGCTTCTTCGGCACCAACTACTACTACCGTCAGCCCGAGCTGTCCGAGACCTCGACGTTCGAACTGCATTCGGAGACACTGCTCGACGAGTTCGAACGCGCGAAGGCGATGGGCATCGAACTGCGTCCGGTGGTCCTCGGCCCGGTCTCGCTGCTGCTGCTGTCGAAGATCGCGCCCGGATCCACCGAGGAGGGCTTCGCGACGCTCGACCTGCTCGACCGGCTGCTGCCCGAGTACGAGAAGTTGTTCGCGCAGCTCGCGAAGGCCGGCGCGACGTGCGTCCAGCTGGACGAGCCGTGCTTCACCGAGGACCGCGCCCCGCAGGAACTCGCGGCCCTCGGCCGCGCGTACGAGGATCTCGCGCACGCGCCGCTGCGGCCGCGCATCCTCGTCACCGGACCGTACGGGTCGCTGGGGGAGGCGTTGCCGATCCTCGCCGCTACCCCCGTCGAGGCGCTCGGCCTGGACCTGGTCAACGGCCGCATCACCGCCGAGGAACTGGCGAAGGTGCCCGGCATCCGGCGCAAGCGGATCTACGCGGGCATCGTCGACGGCCGCAACGTGTGGCGGGTGGACCGGTTCAACACGCTCACCTACCTCAACCAGATCAAGGACGTCACCCCGGATCTGGTCGTCTCGACGTCGTGCTCGCTGCTGCACGTCCCGTACGACGTGCTCATGGAGTACGACATGCCCGGCGACGTCGCCGACCGTCTCGCGTTCGCGAAGCAGAAGGTGGGCGAGGTGGTCTCGCTCGCGAAGGCCCTCACCGAGGGGCCATCGGAGCGGTGGCGCAAGAAGCCGACGTCGGTGCACTTCAAGCAGAAGCACGACGTCCGTTCCCGGGTCAACGCGATCACGCCCGAGGACCGCGTCCGCGCCCCGTACGAGGAGCGCCGGATCGCGCAGCAGGCGCGACTGAACCTGCCGCCCGTGCCCGCGACGACGCTGGGATCGTTCCCTCAGACGAACGAGATCCGCCAGGCCCGTTACGAACTGGGCGAGGGGCGCCTCGACTGGGACGAGTACTACAAGCGGATCCAGGACGAGATCGCGAAGACGATCGCGTTGCAGGAGGACATCGGCCTGGACGTGTTCGTCCACGGCGAGCACGAGCGCAACGACATGGTGCAGTACTTCGCGGAACTGCTCGAGGGCTACGCGTTCACCCACAACGGCTGGGTGCAGGCGTACGGCTCGCGCTGTACCCGTCCGCCGGTGCTGTACGGCGACATCCGCCGCCCGAAGCCGATGACGGTCGAGTGGATCTCGTACGCGCAGTCGCTCACCGACAAGCCGGTCAAGGGCATGCTCACCGGTCCGGTGACGATGCTGGCGCGCTCGTTCGTGCGTCAGGATCAGCCGCTGCACGAGACCGCCGACCAGTTGGCGCTCGCCATCCGCGACGAGATCGCCGATCTCGAGGCGGCGGGCATCGCGATCATCCAGGTCGACGAGCCGGCCATCCGGGAACTGTTGCCGCTCCGGGAGACCGGGCGCAAGGAGTATCTCGACTGGGCGGTCGACGCGTTCCGGCTCGCGACGGGTGGCGCCAAGCCGGCGACGCAGATCCACACCCACCTCACCTACTCGGGCCAGCGGTCGGTCGTCGAAGCGATCGAGCGACTCGACGCCGACGTCACGGCGATCGTCGCGACCCGCTCGATCGGCTGGGTGCTCGAGGCGATCAAGGAGAAGGCGCTCACGCACGGCGTCGGACCCGGTGTGTACGAAAGCCGTTCGGCGCGGATCCCCGACATCGACGAACTCGACGCCCTGCTCACCGAGGCCGCCGAGTCGGTGGACCTCGACCGGCTGTGGGCGAACCCCGACGGCGGGCTCAAGACCCGCCACTACTGGCAGCTCGAGCCGTCGCTGCGCAACCTCGTCGCGGCGGCCCGGCGACTACGGCGGCGTGCCGCGCAGGGGTAGGCACGTCGACCCTTGCAGCTCACCGGGATCGGATCGTCTGCGGATCCGATCCCGGTGAGCTGTGTTCTAGGACCCGCTGCTGCCGAGCGACCCGCTGCTGCCGAGCGATCCGGTGCTGCCGGAACTGCTCGATCCGCCGGAACCTTCGGAGCTGCCGGACGATCCGGTGGTGATCGGCCCGTCCGGCACCTCGGCGCCCGGCGAGCCCGGACGGTTGATCTTGACGGTGACCGGGCCGCTGCCGTCGGCGACGACGGTGACGATCCGCGCGCCCGCGGCCGAGGTGACCTGGCCGCCGTCGACCTGCACCTCGTAGCCGTCCGGGTAGTGCAGATCCGAGACGAAGATCTCGGTCGGCTTCGTCGAGGCCCGCGGGGTGTAGCGGTACGCGAAGTCCCCGTTGTCGGCGTCGAACAGCATCCGCCCGGGTTCACCGGCCGTGGCCTGTGGATACGTGCGCACGAGCTGCCGTCCCACGTCGCCGAGGAACGGGTCGGTGGCGTTCCCGGCACCGAAATGCCAGTACTGCCAGCCGATGAAGCGTTCGTCCGCTCGGGCGAGCGTGTTCTTCAGCACCGTCGGATCGCCGTCGCCGAACTCGGTGACCACCGTCGGGATGTTCGCGCGCTCGGTGATCGCGTCGATGTTGGACCACGTCAGGTCCTGCTGCGGGCCGCACAGTGTGCGCAGTTCCTGTGGCAACCCGAGGTAGATCGCGAGCTGGCTGGGGATGCAGTAGTCGTGCGGGGCGAAGACCGTGTCGGGACCGGCGACAGCTGGTGTCCGAGGCGGGTTGAACAGATTCGACGGCATCATCTGGTTCCACGTGACGTTGGGCTCCCAGTACACCGGCATCGTGGGGTTCTGCGCGCGGACGGCGTCCGTCAGCTTCTGCATCGCGGCATGGTACGTGCGGTCGAAGTCCGGGCACCCGTTCGGGAAGCAGGACAGGAAGCGCGACCCCGGCCACGGCTCGTTCAGGAGCTCGATACCCATCACGCCCGGCTTGCCCTCGACTCGCGCCGCCAGTGCGCCGAGGGCGGTGCCGAGGTAGTCGAGTGCGCCGTGCGTGTTGTTCCACACCTCGTCCCAGCCGGCGTTCATGCTCGGCATCAGATAGAAGAGCGGGAAGCTCGGGTTCGGCTCCCACTCCTGGGGCCGGGACTCGATGGACCACGTGGGGAAGCCGTTGCCGCCCCACGGTTTCGAGAGGCCGTCCTGGTGGTTGTCGAGCAGGACATGGATGCCGCGGGCGGTCAGCGCGTCGACGACCCCGGTGATCCGGTCGAGGTATGCCTCGTCGAGCTGTCCACGCTGGGGCATCAGCGCGTCGAACGACGTCCCGAGGCGGACGGTGTTGAAGCCGTGTCGGACGAGGATGTCGATGTCCTGCGGCGTCAGGGTCTCACCCGCCGGCAAGTACGGCGCATCCTTGTCGACGTTGTTGACGCCGTGCAGCAGCACGGTGCGCCCGTAGCCGTCGATCAGTGCGGTGCCGTCGGCGTGCAGGGCGGTGATCGGGGCGGGCGGTGGCGTCGCCGCTGCGGCGGGCAGGGCGGCGACGGAGAACGCGGCTATCGCCGCGACGAACGCAACACGGTATTTGCACATTCGATCCCTCGGTTCACGTCGTGTGAGCAACTTCCGGATGGAGATGTGGACATGTGTTCAGTTGCGGAGATGCTAGGCGGACGAATCGAGCGTGCGGGCGATTTCGGATGGAACGGTCCGATTCGTCCGTGCAGGTCGCAGGGGGTCCGTTGCGTGTGTTCCCGAGTACCGGGTAGGCATGGGGGATGCTTACCGCTTCCGCCTACGCGGCGAACTCCGCCGACGGTCCCCTCGAGAAGACCACCATCGAACGCCGCGCCGTCGGCCCCCGCGACGTGCTCATCGAGATCAAGTACGCGGGTATCTGTCACTCCGACATCCACACCGCCCGCAACGAGTGGGGTGGCACCTCGTACCCGGTGGTGCCCGGCCACGAGATCGCCGGAATCGTCGCCGAGGTCGGGGCCGAGGTCTCCCGCTACTCGGTAGGGGACCGGGTGGGTGTCGGCTGCTTCGTCGACTCGTGCCGCACCTGCCCGAGTTGCGAGGCCGGCGAGGAGCAGTACTGCGAGAACGGCGTCGTCGACACCTACAACACCGTCGGGCGTGACGGAAAGCGCACGGCCGGTGGCTATTCCACGCACATCGTCGTGGACGAGGACTTCGTGCTGTCCATCCCGGACGGTCTGGCGCTCGACGTCGCGGCACCGCTGCTGTGCGCCGGCATCACCCTGTACTCGCCGCTCGCGCACTGGGGCGCCGGCCCCGGCAAGAAGGTCGCCATCGTCGGGATGGGCGGCCTGGGTCACGTCGGCGTCAAGATCGCGCACGCGATGGGTGCCGAGGTGACCGTGCTGAGCCAGTCGCTGAGCAAGAAGGACGACGGCCTGCGCTTCGGCGCCGACCACTACTACGCCACCGCCGAGAAGGAGACGTTCAAGGCGCTGCGCGGGCAGTTCGACCTGATCCTCAACACCGTCTCCGTCAACCTCGACATGGACCGGTACCTGTCGATGCTGGCCGTGAACGGCACCCTGGTGGAACTCGGCCTGCCCGAGAACCCGATCAGCGTGCGCGGATTCTCGCTGCTCAAGAACCGTCGCAGCCTCGCCGGATCGCTCGTCGGCGGGATCCCGCAGACCCAGGAGATGCTGGACTTCTGTGCCGAGCACGGGATCGGGGCCGAGATCGAACTGATCTCCGCCGACCGGATCAACGAGGCCTACGACCGCGTCGTCGCCAGCGACGTGCGCTACCGCTTCGTGATCGACGCCGCCACCTTCTGACGCTGCCCGCTCCCCGAACTGACCTCCCGCGGACGCGATCGCGCGGGCGGCGGGTCAGGTCGGGAGCAGCGTCGACCGGTCGGTTACTCGCGCACCGCGTCAGTGGGGCGTAGCGTGCGTGTCACGGACCTCTACGTCGCATTCGAGGAGGGAGTCGCAGATGACCGTCAACGACTTCGCCGGATGGGCCGGTTACGGGTTGGCGCTGGTCGGCATCGCCACGCTGGGGTTGTTCCTGGTGGCCGCCGGCGGTGGATTCGCGGGCTGGGCGGTGATCGCCGGACTCGCGTCCCTGACGGCGTTCGCGTCGTCCGCCGCGATCTTCGGGGGCGTCACCCACCACGATCACAAGATGCATCACAGCACGCCGCACATGCTCTGACGCCGATGCCGTCCGGGCGTCGAGGTCAGGACCGGGCCAGGCGCTCCTTCTCGACCTCGATGTCGAACTCGGCCGGTGGCCAGTCCAGGTCGAGTTGCTCGAGCGCGTCGATCAACAGCTCCGTCACCGCGATTCGGCTGTACCACTTGCGATCGCACGGCACGACGTACCACGGCGCGTGCGTGGTGGACGTCTTGTCCAGCATGGCCTGATACGCCTCCTGGTACTGCGGCCACAGGGCCCGCTCCGAGACGTCGCCGGGGTTGTACTTCCAGAACTTGTCGCGGCGCTCGAGTCGCTCCGCCAACCGCTGCTTCTGCTCGTCGAGCGAGACGAACATCGCGACCTTCACGATGGTCGTCCCGTTGTTGACCAGCTCGCGCTCGAACTGGTTGATCTCCTCGTAGCGGCCGTTCCACACGTCCGGCGGCACCAGGTTGTGCACCCGCACCACCAGGACGTCCTCGTAGTGCGACCGGTCGAAGACACCGAGTTGCCCGCCGCGGGGTAGCGCCTTGTTGATGCGCCACAGGTAGTGGTGCCGCTTCTCCTCGGGCGTCGGCACCCCGAACGCCGCGTGGTCGACGCCCTGCGGATCGACGTGCCCGATGACGTGCCGGACCATGCCGCCCTTACCGGCGGTGTCCATGCCCTGCAGGATCAGCAGCACCGAACGCTTGTCGCCCGAGCGGCCGTTTGCGTAGAGCTTCTCCTGCAGCGCGGACAGCACCGCGCCGCGCTCCTCGAGCAGGCGCTCCCCGTCGGCCTTGTTGCCGACGAAGCCGGGCGTCGCCTTGGGGTCGATCTTCGAGACCTTGGTGTGCGGCCCGGCCCGCAGCGCCTCGACCGTCGGCATCTTCCACAGTTTGTCGTGCCCGTCCGCTGCCATGCACCGACTGTGCCACACGGCCCGCGGGCGGGGAAGGATTCAGCGGCCGAGTCGCCAGTGTTCCTCTGCGACACCGAGTTCGGTCGCGGGCGGCTCGCCGTACACCCACTCCCGGCCGATGCGGTGCCAGTTGGCGCTCGCGTCGAGCTGGCCCAGGACGCCGAAGGTGAGGAAGTCGGCCCGGCGAGAGAACAGATGCTCGGGCGGGAGGTTCTGCCCCTTCATGCCCGAGAAGTCCGACGCCCGCGGGTCGATGGCGAGCAGGAACCCGGTGCTCGCCATCTCGGGGGTGATCGCGATTCGCTCGTCCACGAGATTCCACTCGGCGGCGGCGTACACGTACTGGAGGCACTCGTCGGGGGTCACGTCGGAGTCGGGGGCGATGACGCCGCGCCGCACCATGAGTGCGTAGAGGTCGTCGCGGCGTTCCTCGGTCGCCGCGCGCAGGCACAGCTTCTCGAACTCGACGTGCTTGGCGTCCATCCGGTTGAACAGGCCGAAGTCGACGAATCCGACCCGGCCGTCGGCGCCCAGCAGCACGTTGCCGGGATGCGGATCCCCGCAGAACTCGTGGTACCGGTACAGCGACCCGATGTAGAAGCGGAAGATGATCTCGCCGACGCGGTTTCGCTCCTCCTGGGGGAGCGCGCGGATCCCGGCGAACCCGGTGCCGCCGAAGAACTCACTCACCAGTACCCGACGGGTGCTGAGCTCGGGGATGCTGTCGGGAACGGCGATGAACGGGTGGCCGGCATACAGTTGCGCGATCTCGTGCTGGGTGCGGGCCTCGCGCTCGTACTCGAGTTCGCCCTCGAAGTTCAGCCGCAGTTCGTTCAGCAGTGCGGGGGTGGACAGTGTGGGAACCGTCGACTTCCAGATCTTCAGGAACATCGTCAGGTTCTTCAAGTCGGCCCGGATCGCGGCATCGATCCCCGGATACTGCACCTTGACCGCGACGTCACGACCGTCGTGCAACCGGGCCCGGTACACCTGACCGATCGACGCGGCCGCGACGGCCTCGGCGTCGAAGTCCGCGAACACCTCGGCGAGCGGGCGCCCGTAGTCGGCCTCGATCACGCCGCGCATCGTGTCGAAGGGCACGGTCGGGGCCTGGTCGCGCAGCGCGGCGAGCTTGCGCTGGAACTCTTCCCGATGATCCTCGGGGACCAGGTCGAGGTCGAGGATCGACAGCATCTGGCCCAGCTTCATCGCCACGCCCTTCATGCCGCCCAGGACGGTGACCAGTTGGTCGGCCGCGGCGATCGCGGACTTCTCCGCCAGCCGGGCACGGACCTGTTCCGAACGGCCGATCATCGACATCCGGGTGCCGGCGTCCCGGATGGCGCGGCCCGCGGCGACCTGCCCGAGCTTGGAGCCGCGCACGAGGCGGGACGTGGGGACGTTGTCGGCCAACGAAGACCTCCGGGGCGGGCGGTGACGACGGACTACGGCGTGAGTCGGGCTGCGGCTGCATGCCGCGGGTCACACTAGAGCAGCCCGTCGGTGTTCTCCAGATCGTCGCGCATCGGGAACGGGGGACGCGTTACCCCGTCGACCATGTGACTGCCCCACAGGTCGGTGCCGCTGACCCGGGCCACGCCGGACCCGTCCGGGGTGGCGACGGCCAGTTCGGTGCCCGCGGAGACGTCGACGCCGCCGCCGAGGGCGTGCGTGAGCTCCCGGACCCGTCCGCGCCACACGAACCGGCCGCTGATCGGCTCGAAGTTGCCGGACAGTTCCACGTCGACGATCACCGCGGGGTGCTGCCCGACGGTGACGTGGGCGGGCCCCCGGTAGCCGGTCGGTTCGTCGTGCTCGTCGGTGAAGTCGGTCACACCGCCAGAATACTTGTTACCGGAAGTTACACAAGATGTGGACGGCGGTGCCGGTTCGGGACTAGTCCTCCGGAGCCTGCTCGCGCAGCGGATGCGGCACCGACTTGAACCGCGATGGCGAACCGTTGGACGCCGCGATGCCGGAGATGCCGCCCCACGTCATCATCACGAGGTAGTCGATGAGGTCGTCCGTCGACATCGACTGGTTCGAGATCCACCAGTGCGTCGCCAACTGCACCGCCCCGACGACGCCGTACGCCCACGGCACCGAGCCGCCGGAGTCCATGTCCATGCTGCGCAGCCGCTCGCCGAGGACCGTCGCCAGCAGTTCGGCGATCATGCGCTCGGAGTCGGCGACCACGTCGCGGTTGGGCCCCGAACTGTTCGCCATCACGTACAGGTACACCTCGGGATCCGCCGCGACGGTCTCGACGTACGCGGAGATCGCGACGCGGGTGAGGTCGTACTCGTCGAGGTCTTCGCCAATCGCCTCGTACATGCGCGGAGCCAGGATCGTCTCGACGTAGCGCATCATCGTCGCGCTCGTGAGGTCGTTCTTGTCGGTGAAGTACCGGTACAGCACCGTCTTGGAGACGCCGATCTCCGACGCGATGTCGTCCATCCCGATGTCGCGGCCCCGGGCGCGGATGGCGGCGATCGTGCCGTCGACCAACTCCTCGCGGCGGGCGATCTTGTGTTCGCGCCAGCGACGCTTGCGGCCGTCGGGCTTCTCGCTCTTGGCGGTCGTCTCTTCGGTTGTCTGCTGCAGATCTGCGCTTTGCTTCGGCACTGGGGTTCGCCACATCCGTTCGGGGTTGATCCAGAAGATCAGCTTAATCGGCGCGCGGGGCTGGGGTGATGTCTATCTCCGCGGTCCGACCACGGATTTCGGCACAATGACGGGTGTGCAGCCAGTGCAGTCCGAACAGTCACCCGTGCAGCCCGCGCGCCGGGCCCGGCCACGGCCTCCGGCGTCCGAGGGGCCCTCGGCGTTCGCCGGTGTCTTCGACGACGCCACCAAGCGCCGCGAACTGCGGCGGATGAAGGCGGTCGCGACCGGGTTCCTGGTCTTCGCGACCGTCGTCTACCTGTTCTGCCGGTGGCAGGAGAGCCGCGGCGCCGGCGCGTGGGTCGGGTACGTGCGTGCGGCGTCGGAGGCCGGCATGGTCGGCGCGTTGGCCGACTGGTTCGCGGTGACCGCGTTGTTCCGGCACCCGCTCGGGCTGAAGATCCCGCACACCGCGATCATCAAGCGCAAGAAGGATCAGCTCGGCGAGAGCCTGAGCAGCTTCGTCGGCGACAACTTCCTCGCCCCCGACGTCGTCTCGGCGAAGGTCGAGAACGCGCAGATTCCGCTGCGCGTCGGGACGTGGATGGCCGAACCCGCCCATGCGCAGCGGGTGGCCGCGGAGACCGCGACGGTGCTGCGCGGCGTGGTCGAGGTGCTCAAGGACGACGACATCACCGCCATCATCGACAACACCATCGTCCGGCGGATCGCCGAACCCGACTGGGGTCCGCCGATCGGCAAGGTGCTCGCCGAACTGCTGCGCGAGAACCGTCAGCTGCCGCTGCTGGACCTGCTCGCGGAGCGTGCGCACCAATGGGCGCTGAACAGCCAGGACACGATCGACCGGATCATCAGCCGGGACTCGCCGTCGTGGTCGCCCAAGTTCGTCGACGCGATGCTCGGCGAGAAGATCTATCGCGAACTCGTCGAGTTCACGTGGAAGGTGCGGTCGAACCCCGAGCACGAGGTGCGCCTCGCCGCCAACCGCTTCCTGATCGACTTCGCCGACGACCTGCAGAACGATCCCGCGACCATCGCGAAGGCCGAGTCGATCAAGGCCGAGATCATGGGGCGCGAGGAGATCACCGGCCTCGCCGCCGCGACGTGGCGGGTGGCCAAGCGGCTCATCATGGAATCCGTCGACGACCCGAACAGCACGCTGCGCCGCAAGGTCGCCGAGAACGTCGTCGCGTTCGGCGAGCGCCTGCGCGACGACGACGAGATGCGCGCCAAGGTCGACGGCTGGCTGCTGTCCGGAACGCGCTACGTGGCCGAGAACTACACCGACGAGATCACCGCGGTCATCACCGAGACGGTGCAGCGGTGGGACGCCGAGGAGGCGAGTCGCAAGATCGAGCTCCAGGTGGGCCGGGATCTGCAGTTCATCCGCATCAACGGCACCGTCGTCGGTGCCCTCGCGGGCCTGGCGATCTACACGATCTCGGAGCTGCTGTTCGCCTGACCGGTCGGGTCCGGGGTGCCCCCGGTCACGTGCTAACAAGAGTGCTTGCAATAGTTAGCACCCTGTTCTACCGTGGGATTTGCATACGGAACAGGGAGTACTGATGGTCGACGAGCCCGACGACATGAGTGGTGCGGCACGCGTTGTCGCCGGCGCCGCTCAGGACATCGGCAGTTTCATTCGCTCGCAGCGGGAAGCCGCGCAGGTCTCATTGCGCCAGCTCGCCCAACTCGCCGGCGTCAGCAATCCCTACCTGAGCCAGATCGAGCGCGGGCTGCGCAAGCCGTCCGCCGACGTCCTCGCGCAGATCGCGAAGGGGCTCCGGGTCTCGTCCGAGGTTCTGTACATGCAGGCCGGGATCCTCGAGAAGCGCCCGCACAGCCCGGTCCGGGATGCCCTGCTGGCCGACGGTGCCATCACCGAACGCCAGAAGCAGGTGCTGCTCGAGATCTACGAGTCGTTCTGTCGGGAGAACGACCCGCAACAGTCCGAAACCGCCGTTCAGGCCCCGGGGGGTATGGCTGGCTCGGACGAAGAAGAGCACGAGATCGCAGATCCACTCGACAGGAGATCCGAGAATGACTGATCCGAAATTCATCGAGAACGTGAAGACGCCGTTCTACGCCGCCGTCGGCACCGGCGACCTGGTCGTCCAGGCCGTCGCCGACGTCGTGTCCCAGGTGCGGGCGCGCGCCGAGAACACGAACACCGACATGTCCGGCCGCCTCGACGAGGCCCGCGAGCGCTGGGCCAACCTGCCGGGCGAGGTGTCCGAGGGCGTCGAGCAGCTGCGCGAGCGCCTCGCCGCACTGCCGTCCGAGCTTCCCGAGGAGCTCGCCGAGCTGCGCGAGCGGTTCACCTCCGAGGAGCTGCGCAAGGTCGCCGAGGCGTACCTCAAGGTTGCGTCCGACCTGTACGTCGCGCTCGCCGAGCGCGGCGAGGAGGCTGTCGAGCGCATCCGCCGGCAGCCCGCCGTCGAGGAGCAGATCGAGCGCGCCGAGGCCGCCTTCGGCGACGCCGTCGAGCTGACCGAGGAGGCGCTCGGCACCGTCGCACGTCAGACCCGCGCCGTTGGCGAGCAGGCCGCGAAGCTCGCCGGGCGCGCCGCCGGCCGTATCAGCGACGTCGCCGACGAGGCCGCCGTGGTGCTCTCGGAGACGAGCGACAACGTCGCCGAGCGGCTGTCCGAGACCGGCGATTCCGTCGCCGGCCGTGTCGAGGCCGCGGGTGAGCGCGCCGAGTCGACGTCCGCCGCCGCCGCCGAGCGTGTCGAGGCCGCCGCCCCCAAGGCTGCTCCGGCCCCGAAGCCGGCCGCCAAGAAGGCCCCGGCCAAGAAGGCTGCACCGGCGAAGACCACCACGGCTGCGGCGGCCAAGAAGGCGCCCGCCGCCAAGAAGGCCCCGGCGAAGAAGGCCACCAACTGATCGGGAACTGATCGCACGCACCACCATCGGGGATCGGCCCCCGCGCAATCCGTTGCGCGGGGGCCTGCGCGTGTGCCGGTCGGGTTCGTAGGATGGAGGCGTGTTCAACGTTCACGGCATCACCGGGCTGATCCTGTTCGCGCTGCAGATGCTCGCACTCGCTGCGGCAGTGTTCGCGGTCTTCCATGCGGTGCGTCAGCGCAAGGATGCGTTCACCGCCGTGGACAAGCTGACCAAACCGATCTGGCTCGGCATCCTGGTCGCGTCCCTGCTGGTGATCTTCCTGTTCGGGCCGGTCCACATGCTCGGGCTCATCGCGGTGGTGGCCGTGTGTGTCTACCTCGTCGACGTCCGCCCGCGCGTCGACGACATCCAGCGCGGCCCGCGTTGGTAGCTGCCGGCAGCTACCGCCTGTCGCCGAGGTCGAAGTAGAGGGTGTCGGACCAGTAACCCAGTCCGAGTTCGCGGATGGGCGCCTCGACGCTCTCCGGTGCGGGCCCGAAGATCCTCTGCCAGAAGTTCGGCTTCGTGGGTGCGAGGCCGGCCAGTGTCGCCTCGATCTCGGTGTCGATATCGGCGAGCTCCCCGATCGTGCGCGTGTTCTGGTCGCCGAGCGGTTCGTCGTCCATGTCGAAGATCTCGCCGCACTCGAGGACGAACCAGCCGTCGGGTTCCGTGTGTTCGCGGAGGAAGGTCATGGCGTCGTCGGCCGACGAGCCGAGGCTCGGGTGATCGATCCGCGCCAGGAACCGCCCGAGCCGGTCGATGCCCGGGGCGCACCGGGCGCTGATCGCGATCGGGTCCGGGTGGTCGGTCCAGATGAGCGATCGGCAGGGCCGCGGGTCCGCCGACACCAGGATGCGGAAGACCAGTGGAATCGCGTACGGCCACTCCGAGATCCCCGAGACGCGGTCGGCGGGGGTGCGCGGCGCATCTCCGTCCGGTGCGAAGGACGTCGTGTAGAGGTAGCTGCGGTTGGCCACGAATGTCTCCTGTCGAGGGCGCGCGGGTCGGCCCAGTCGTGAGAAGAGACTGCCACCGGACCGACCCGGCTGCCGATCGTCCGCGTGGCGTGACGCGAAGTTACAGATAAACCTTGACAACGGTCATTGTGACAGTGTTATCGTCGATTCGGGCCTGAAACGGGCCCGAGCTGCCTCCGATTTCCGGGCCGTGACCTGCGTGGACGCGACTCGCCCGAGCGCCCGGCCGAGCAGGAGTTGACGATGTCGATCACCCATCCGAACGCGCATCGCGGGAAGTCCGGCGAGTCCATCGGACTCCCGACGGGTCGACATATGCGCGTGGGGGACCGGCAGGACACCGCGGCCCGGCTGCTCGCCTCGGCGGCCCGCAAGTCGTACGACCCGCTCGTCGAGGTCGACTGGGAGGCCCCGATCCCCGCGGGCCTGTACGGCATGACCCCCGAGTGGTGCAGCCTGTACGGCACCGAGTTGTGGGATCGGATGACCGAGGAGCAGCGGATCACCCTCACCAAGCACGAGGCCGCGAGCGTCGCCGGCACCGGCATCTGGTTCGAGATGATCCTCATGCAGATGCTGCTGCGCGACATCTATTCGCACGACCCGTCCACCCCGCACGTGCAGTTCGCGCTCAACGAGATCGCCGACGAGTGCCGGCACTCGACGATGTTCGCGCGCTCGGCGCAGCGGTTCGGGATCCCGTCGTATCGGCCCAAGAAGTGGATCCGGAACGCCGCACGCCTGTTCAAGGCCACCGCGTCCGGCTCCCTCGCGTACGGGGGCACGCTGTTCGCCGAGGAGATCCTCGACATGATGCAGCGTGACTTCATGAAGGACGAGCGCGTCCAGCCGATCACCCGGACCGTCAGCAAGATCCATGTCCTCGAGGAAGCGCGTCACATCAAGTTCGCCCGCGAGGAGACGGTGCGCCGCGTGTGGAACCTGTCGCGGCGCAAGCTCGCCTACCAGCGGCTGATCCTCGGCTCGTCCGCGTACTTCATCGTCACGTGCCTGGTGAACGAGCAGGTCTACGCGGCCGCCGGACTGGACGTCGAGGAGGCCAAGCGGGCCGCGAAGACCAACGGGCACTATCACGCGATGATCCGCGAGGCCTCCCGCAAGACGATCGAGTTCCTCGACGAGTGCGGACTCGTCGGCGGACCGTCGAAGCTCCTGCTGCGCCGCGCGCACATCATCTAGTGCCGACCCTCACCGCGATAGAATTTCCCACGCCGTCGACCGCGCCGGAACCGCCGACGTCGTCGCGGTTCCAGTGGGGAAGGCGGAACATGACGGAGTACCGCATCGACGACCTCGCGCGCGAGGCCGGCGTCAGTGTGCGGAATGTGCGGGTCTACCAGGATCGGGGCCTGCTGCCCCCGCCGCGCCGGGAGGGTCGGGCCGGTTGGTACAACGAGTCCCATCTCGCGCGGCTCAACCTGATCGGCCGGATGCTCGACCGCGGTTACACCTTCGCCACGATCAGCGAACTGCTCACCGCCGCCCAGTACGGCCTGCAGGTGCGCGACGTCCTCGAGACCGACGATCCGGGCGGAAGGTGGAAGAAGTACCGCCGCGCCGCGAAGCTGACCATGTCGGAGCTGCGCCGCATGTTCGGCGACCAGACCACCGAGGCCAACATCGCCCTCGGCACGCAGCTCGGGGTCCTCGCGAAGGCCGGCAAGGACTACTCGGTGGCCAACCCGCGGCTGATGGAGGCCGCGCAGGTGCTCGTCGACGCGGGCGTGCCGTTGTCCGACATCCTCGAGCAGACCGAGGCGGTGCGCCGCGATCTCGGCGACGTCGCCGCCCGATTCGTCGAACTCGTCTCCGACCGCTACCTCGCCCCCGAGGGCGGGACGCTCGAGCTCGACGAGGCGAAGGTGTCCGAGGTCGCGGCCCTGGTGAACCAGGTGCGTCCGCTCGCGCACGACGCGGTGCACGCCCTGTTCTCGGAGGCGATGGAGGAACAGATCTCGAAGGCGCTCGCGAAGGCCGCGAGTCAGCTCGAACAGGTTGCGCCCGAGGCTGACTCGACGCGCGCCGGCTAGCGAACAGGGGAGTGGCAGTGAGTGAACGGAAGTCCCGGAAGGGGCTGTGGACGTTGATCGGTGTCGCCGGTGCGACGGCAGCGGCGGTGGTCGTCGCGCGCGGCCGGTCGGCGCCGAGGACCGCGGCGGCGCGTGACGACCAGGCAGAGGCGTCGGCGGTGTTCGCGACCCCCGGGCTCGAGCCGGAGATCGTCCCGGTCGTCTCGGCCGACGGCACCGAGCTCCACGTGCGGGCCTACGGTCCGCCCGACGCCGACGCGATCGTGCTCAGCCACGGCTGGACGTGCTCGGCCGACTTCTGGAATCCGCAGGTCAACGCGCTCGCCGAGAAGTACCGCGTCATCACCTACGACCAGCGCGGACACGGCCGCAGCGGGATCGGGTCCACCCCGCTGAGCCCCGAGGTCCTGGCCGACGACCTGGCCGCCGTCATCACCGCGACCGTGCGCGACGGACGTAAGGCCGAGATCGTCGGGCACAGCATGGGCGGCATGAGCATCGTCGCGTGGGCGGGCAAGTACCCCGAGCAGGTCGACCGCTACGCCCACTCGGTGTTGCTGGCCAGCACCGGCACCGACAGCCTGGTCGCCGAGACGACCGTCATCCCACTACCGCCGCGCTTTCCGCGGGTCCCGGTGCCGGTGGGCCGGGCGATCCTCGGCTCGGCGATGCCGATGCCCGCGTCCCCGATGGCCACCCGGGCGATCAAGTACATCGCGCTGGCGCCCGGTTCGACGCCCGCCGAGGTCGCGTTCTGCGGCCGCATCGTGAGCGAGTGCCACCCCCGGACCCGCGGGGGATGGGGCGCGGCGCTGAGCACCCTCGACATCAGGGACGGACTGAAGAACCTGACGGTGCCGACCACGGTGCTGGTGGGCACCGCGGACCGGCTCACCCCGCCGTCGCACGCCAGACGCGTCGCGCAGGTCCTCGACGACGCCGACAACCTGGAGCGATTGATCGTGCTCAAGGGCATCGGCCACATGACGTCGGTGGAGGCCGTCGCCGACTTCAACGCCGAGGTCGAACGGCTGCGCGGCCTGAACTGACGGGCCGCGGCGCCGGGCTCAGCTGAAGACGACGGTCTTGCGGCCGTGCACCTGGACGCGGTCCTCCAGGTGCCACCGCAGACCGCGCGCCAGCACCAGCTTCTCGATGTCCCGGCCCTGCCGGACCATGTCCGCGACCTGATCGGTGTGGTCGACCCGGATGACGTCCTGCTCGATGATCGGGCCGGCGTCGAGTTCCGCGGTCACGTAGTGGCAGGTGGCGCCGATCAGCTTCACACCGCGCGTGAACGCCTGGTGGTAGGGGCGGGCGCCGACGAACGACGGCAGGAAGCTGTGGTGGATGTTGATCGCGCGTCCGGCCCAGTGCTCGCACAGCTCGGGCGGCAGGACCTGCATGAAGCGGGCCAGCACCACCGCGTGCGGGTCGTGCGCGTCGACGAGCTTGCGGACCTGCTCGAACGCGGGGCCCCGCTCGGCCGGATCCTTCGGGAACGAGACGTAGTGGAAGTCGACGCCGTGCCGCTTGGTGACCCGCTCGAGGTCCGGGTGGTTGCCGATGACGGCGGCGATCTCGCACTGCAGTTCACCGGCGGCGACGCGGCCGAGGATGTCGTGCAGGCAGTGGCCTTCCTTGCTGACGAGCAGCACGACCCGCTTGCGCTCGCCGGTGTCGGTGAGCGTCCACTCGGTCTCGGGGCCCAGCTCCGCGGCGACGGCCGCGAACCGCTCCCGCATCTCCTCGAGGCTCAGGCTGATCGACGACGCCCGCACCGCCTGCCGGGTGAAGAACCAGCCGGTGTCCGCGTCGGCGTGGTACGCGGCCTCGACGATCCACCCGCCGATCTCGGCGAGGAACGCGGAAATACGGGCCACGATGCCGGTGCGGTCGGGGCAACCCAGAGACAGAACGTAACGACGGTCGTCGGTCGAGGCAGCGGAACTCATGGCCCCAGTCTCTCAGGTCACGGAAATCCGACGACCCTCGCCGTGCCGACGAGCGTCGTCGCGTCGACGGTGTGCAGCCCGCGATCGGTGATCAGGCCCATGAAGTCGGCCCGGACCCGCGCGACGACGTCCGGTGCCAGGTCCGACAGGGTCGCGCGCAAACCGCTGCCCAGCACGAAGTTCCAGCAGAACTCCTCCGTCGCCGGGATCAGGATCGGCAGCTCACGCACCTCCACCGCCTCGGTACCGGCCGCGACGAGCCACGCGCGCAGCTTGTCGGGGGTGTCGATGCGCTGCGCCGGTTCCATCTCGTGGGTCCGGTCCGGCAGCGGTTCGGCCAGGTACGGGCCGAGGGCGTCGAGGTACGTCGTCGCGTACTCGCGCAGCGCCGTCTGCTGCCAGGCCGTCACCCCGACGGTGCCCCCGGGGCGGACCAACGTCAGCAGGCGCGCGAACGCGTCGTCCATCTCCGGCAGGAAGAACACCGCGTACGAGCTGATCAGCGCGTCGTAGCCGGCGTCGGGCACGGTGCTCGGCGCCTCCCACGTGGTGGCGTCGGCGCACACGAACTCGATGTTGAGCAGCGCCCGGTCCGACGCCTTCACCCGGCCGCGCTCGAGCATCGCGTCGGACAGGTCGATCGCGTGCACCAGACCGGTCGGGCCGACCGCGGCCGCCGCGGGCAGGGCCGACGCCCCGGTCCCGCTGCCGACGTCGAGGACGGCGTCCCCGGGCCGCAGCCCCGCCTGGAACACCAGGCACTGCCCGGTCGGGCCCCACACGTCGGCGGACACCCGGTCGAAGTCGGCGGCTGCCGCGTCGAAGGTCGCGGCGATCTCCTCGGCGCTCCGGTCGGCCATGCGACCGATGCTAGCGAGCTGTGCCAAGCTTCGAGGCATGTCCGACATCGCGCTCAGTCGTTCCCACGTCGCCGCCATGATCGACCACACGCTGCTCGATCCGGCCGCCTCGGACGCCGACGCCCGCACCCTCGTCGCCGAGGCCCGGGAGCTGGGGGTGTACGCGGTGTGCGTGTCGCCGTCGATGCTGCCGCTGCGGATCGACGACCCGCACGGGCCGGTGCTCGCGACCGTGGTGGGCTTCCCGTCGGGCAAGCATCATTCGCTGGTCAAGGGCGCCGAGGCGCGGCTCGCGGTCGACCAGGGCGCCGCCGAGGTCGACATGGTGATCGACATCGGCGCCGCGGTCGCCGGCGAGTACAACGCGGTGCTCGCCGACGTGCTGACCGTTCGCGAGGCGATCGGCCCGGGGCCAGTGCTCAAGGTGATCATCGAGTCGGCCGCGCTGAGCGACGAGGCGATCGTCGAGACGTGCCGGGCCGCGGCACGGGCCGGGGCGAACTTCGTCAAGACCTCCACCGGCTTCCATCCGGCGGGCGGCGCGAGCGTGCACGCCGTGCGATTGATGGCGGAGACCGTGGGCGGGCGCCTCGGCGTCAAGGCCAGCGGCGGCATCCGGACCGCGGACGACGCGCTGGCGATGATCGCCGCCGGCGCCACCCGGCTGGGACTGTCCCGCACGCGCGCCGTCCTCGACGGGCTCCCGGACCAGTCCTGACGGTTCCGACGCCTCCGGCTACAGGAGGCTGCAGCCGGACTGCGCGTTCGGATCCTGCGGCGGCATCACGTACTGACCGCCCTCGAGGTGCATCTCGATCGCGTCGTCGGTCACGGTCAGCGACGTGGGCGCCATGCCCAGCGGGTACTGCTGCAGGCTGTCGGTGAGGGTCTGCACGATGCCGTCGACCAGTGCGGTCGGCAGCCCCAGGCCGAGGATCTCGGCGCCGACGGTCTCGACCTTGACCTGCCCGTCCTGCACGGTCGGGCGGACCGTCAGATCGGCGAGGCCCGCGGGGCCGACGGCGAACTTCAGCGTCCCCGCGGCGGGGTCGGGGGTCACGGAGGTGACCATGTTGCCCAGCGTCTGCGACTGAATGGTCGCGAGGATGCCGTCGGTCTTCCACGTGACGTCGGCCGTCGAGCTGCCGATCGTGCCGCTGCTGTCGGGGGAGTCCTTCACCTCGATATCGTTGGCGCGGGCGTGGACCTGCATGCCCTGCGCCGGGCCGAACGATGCACCGGCGCTGTCGATGGTCACGTAGGGAATGCTCTTGCCCGTCATCTGCAGCAGGACCGGCTTCCAGCTGAGGCCGACGTCCACCTGGGACCCGAGTTGGCTCTGGAACTGCGACTCCATGCAGCTGGTCGCGCGCTGGCGGACGAACAGCTCGCCGCCGATCGCCGCGACGACGAGTGCCGCGACCACGATCAGGGAGATCACGAGTGCCTTGCGCCGTTTGGGCTTTGGGGCCGTGGGCTTCTGGGGTGCGTTCACTGAGGCCGACATGACAGGAATTGTCCAGCAATACTCTGAGCGGTTTCTGTGAATGAGGACTCGGTATGGATACCTCGGCGCCAAAAGTGTGATCCGCGGCACAGTGCGGGGCTAGGGTGACTGCATGGCGGGCTGGACAGATCCGCGGCGCGAACCGACTCCGGAGGCGGGAGAGGATCTGCGCCGTCTTGCGCTCCGGCAAGCGGGGTATTTCACGACCGGGCAGGCGCTGCGTCTTGGTTGCACTGCCGAGGATATCGGCGGCCGCCTGGCCGAGGGGTCCTGGTTGCGGATCGAACGGGATCTGTTCCGCCTCGCCGCGTTCCCTCGCAGCGACCTCGAGGAGTACGCCAAGTGGTGCGCGTGGTTTGAGGGGGCCGCGGTGGTGTCCCACCAGAGCGCGGCCGAACTACACGGTCTCGGCCACCTGCACCCGAGTTTCGTGCACCTGTCGACGGCGGAGTGCGCCCCCGCGCCCACCCGTCGGCTCGCACTGCACCGTCGGGAGATCCGCGCCCAGGACTACGAACTGGCCGGAACCTTCGGCATCACCACCCCGCTGTGCACCGCGGTGGACCTCGCGTCCGGCGGCATCGCGCAGGACCTGTTCGACGAGGTCGTCAGCGACGGCGTCGCGATCGGCCGTATCGACCCCGAGGCGCTGCGCGCCCAGTGCGAGGGTCGGCCGCAGCAGGTGGCCGAGCGCATCGAGCACGCGCTGGGGTCGTGCCGGTAGCTGCCCGACTAACGCCCGGGCTCGACGTAACTCCACGGCACCGTCAGCACGCAATCGCGGATCCGACGCCGCTGCGGCGCGACGGGCACACCCTGCTCGGCCAGCTGGCGCAGCGCCTCCCGCCAGCGGATCCGCGGACCGAACGGGGCCAGTCCCGCGGAGGTCGCCCACGCCCGGTCGGCGGTCACCAGCAGATCGTGGATCCGCTCGCCCGGCACGTTCCGGTGGATGAGGGCCTTGGGTAGACGTTCGGCGATGTCGCTGGGCCGGTCCACGCCGAACGGGTCCCACGCGAGGGTCAGGGACCGCGGTCCGCGGCGATCGAGCAGCACCCACGCGCACCGTCGGCCCAGTTCGTCGCACGTGCCGTCGACGATCAGGCCGCCCGGCGCGAGCCCGTCGCGCAGCCGACCCCACGCGTGGTCGACGGCGTCCTCCGGGTACTGCCGCAGGACGTTGAACGCGCGGATCAGGGTGGGGCGCAGGCCGGCGAGCTCGAACCCGCCGCGCGCGAAGCTGACACCGTCACGGCCCTCGACCACCCGGTCCGGGTCGATCTCGAGCCCGACGACGCGGACGTCGGGGCGGACCGTGCGGAGGCGGGCGGCCAGCTCGTACGTCGTGACCGGCATCGCGCCGTAGCCGAGGTCGACGATCAGCGGGTCGGGGGCATCGCGCAGCGTGCGCGCCACGACCGGGCTGTGGACGAGCCAGCGGTCGCTGCGGCGCAGCCGATTGATACCCGTGGTTCCGCGGGTGATGACGCCGTCGGGTTTGCCCTCACGCACGCCGGTTACTGCTGCGCGAGCCAGGCGGCGGTGACCTCGGCCTCGGTCCGGAACAGGTCGACCAGGTTCACCAGCATCAGCTGTTCGAGCTTGCCGCCGACGAACGGGAGGAACACCTTCGCCTCCGACGACGTGCGCAGCGTGCACCCGGTGTCGGTGGTGAACAACTCGATCGTCCCGGTGAGGCTGCCCGGCCCGGCGGGGATCGACGCCTCGTAGGTGCCGGTCACCGGCTCCCCGAACGGCGTGTACTTCTCCCTGCGGGTGATGATCAGATCCTTCTTCAGCACGGTCTGCGCGATCTCCGGCAGGTCCTTGCGCGGCAGCACGTGGTGCAGCACCAGGTCGATGCCGTCGTCGGTGACAGTGAGGGTCTCGACGTGGTTCTCGGAGTACTTGCGCATCTCCTCCATCCGCGCCTCCCAGTAGTCCCGGTCGCTGAGCGCGGCGTACACCTTCTCGGCAGGGTGGTCGAACCTGGCGGAATAGTCGATGCGACGGGCCATGACCGGCAGATTACCGGTCGGTGGCCCGCCCGTTGGCGAAAGTGCCGACTACTTCGACGCCGTCCACTGGCCCGTGAAGTCCTCCTCGGCGTCGAGCAGTTCGAGGACCTGCCCGGCGATGACGGACTCGACCTTGCCGCCGATGAGCGGCAGCTTGACCTCCACCTCACCCTCCATGACCAGCAGCGATCCGTCGCCGTCGGCGGTCAGCGTCATGGTGCCGCGAAGCTGCCCGGGGGCGCCCTCGACCTCCGCCGAGAAGGTGCCCTCGGCGCGGTCGCCGTGTAGCGGACCCCACGATTCGGTGCGCTTGATGATCAGGTCACCCGGGCGGACCTTGGTGACCATCGCCGGCAGGTGCTCGGCGGGGACGGACTGCGTCATCGCGACGGCGACCGTGCCGTCGCCGAGCGTCACCTCGTCGAGCTTCGCGCCCGGTCCGCCGACCTCCTGCAGGCGGGCGTGCCAGTAGCGCTCGTCGGTGAGCGCGGCGTGCAGCGTCGCGACCGGATGGGGGTATTGCGCGGAATGCTCGATGTGTCGGGCCATGGACGGCACGCTACCGTTTGCACGTGTTGGATCCACTCATCCGGGGGCGCCTCGAGCAGGCCGGTGCGCAGTTGTCCGAGCAGGTGCCGCTGGCGACCCTGACGACCCTGCGGCTCGGCGGCCCCGCCGCGGTACTGGCCGAATGCCCGTCCACCCGGACCCTCGTCGACGTCGTCCGTGCTCTCGATGACGCCCGCGTGCCGACGCTGATCCTCGGCGGCGGATCCAACCTGGTGATCTCCGACGACGGCTTCGACGGCGTGGTCGTCCGGGTGGCCGACGCCGGCGTCGAGCTCGGTGAGGACACCGTGCTGGCCCAGGCCGGTGCCGTGTGGGACGACGTCGTCGCCAAGACCGTCGCGGCCGGCCTCGGCGGCCTCGAGTGCCTGTCCGGGATCCCCGGCTCGACTGGCGCGACGCCGGTGCAGAACGTCGGCGCATACGGCGTCGAGGTGGGTTCGCTGCTGCGTCGGGTGCAGCTGCTCGACCGCACCACCGGCGAGGTGCGCTGGGTGGAGCCGTCCGAGCTCGGGCTCGGGTACCGCACCAGCATCCTCAAGCACCGCGACGACGCACTGGTCCTGGCCGTCGAGATGACCGTCCGGCCCGACGGCTCGAGCGCACCGCTCGCATACCGGGAACTGGCGTCCGCCCTCGGCGCCGAAGAAGGGGAGCGACGGCCCACCGGGGAGGTGCGCGACGTGGTCCTCGGCCTGCGCCGCGGCAAGGGCATGGTGCTCGACGCCGACGACCACGACACGTGGAGCGCGGGGTCGTTCTTCACCAATCCGGTGGTCCCGGACGTGAGCCTGCCCACGATTCTCGAGGCGATCCGGGCGAAGGTCGGTGCGGACGTGCGGATCCCGCAGTTCCCCGGGGAGACCGGCACCAAGCTGTCGGCCGGCTGGCTCATCGAGCGTGCCGGATTCGGCAAGGGCTACCCGGGGGACGAGTCCCGGGTCCGCTTGTCCACCAAGCACACTCTCGCGCTCACCAACCGCGGTCGGGCGAGTACGGGCGACCTCGTCGAACTGGCCCGCACCGTCCGCGACGGCGTCGAGGCGGTGTTCGGGGTGCGGCTCGAACCGGAGCCCGTCACCGTCGGCTGCACGATCTGAGCGGGTCCGATCGTTCCCTGATCGTTCCCGGATCGTCGCTGTGTGACGAAAGCCACTGTCGCACTGCGAGTACCGTGGTTTTCGTGCGTGAACAGGGGATTCGGGTAAATCGGACGCGGCTACTCGTGGTGGTGGCCGCGCTGCTGGGGATGTCCCTGCTGGCGGGCTGCACCATCGCGACCGGAGGAGCAGGTGACGGCAAGGCCGTCGCCGCGGAACCCGTCGCGCAGGTGGTGCAGACACCGGGTCCCGGTGCCGAGCACGTCAACCCGGTCGAACCGATCTCGGTGCGAGTGAGCCAGGGCACACTCGAGAACGTCGCGCTGGCCAACCCCGCCGGCAAGACGGTCCAGGGCGCGCTGAGCCCGGACCGGACGTCGTTCACCGTCACCGAACCGCTCGGCTACGACACGAAGTACACGTGGTCGGGCAGTGCCGTCGGCGCCGACGGCAAGCCCGTCCCGATCGCCGGCACGTTCACCACCGTCGACCCCGACACCACGACGTCGGTGCGCACCAGCATCGCCGACGGCCAGGTCGTCGGCATCGCGGCCCCGATCATCCTGCAGTTCGACGGACCGATCGCCGACAAGGCCGCCGTCGAGAAGGCCCTGACGGTCACGACGAATCCGCCCACGCCGGGCGCATGGGCGTGGCTGCCCGACGACAACGGCGCCCGCGCGCACTGGCGGCCCCAGAACTACTGGGCGCCCGGCACGACCGTGGACGTCGCGGCCAAGCTGTACGGTGTCGACTTCGGCGACGGCGCCTACGGCGCGAGTGACGTGTCGCTGAACTTCACGATCGGACGCAGCCAGATCGTCAAGGCCGACGCCCCGAGCCACCGGATGCAGGTGGTCCGCGACGGCGCCACGATCATGGACATCCCGGTCAGCTACGGCGAGGGCAACGAGAACCGCAACGTCACCCGCAGCGGCGTCCACATCGTGTCCGAGAAGCACGAGGACTTCCTGATGTCGAACCCGCCGTACTACGAGAACGTGCGCGAGCGGTGGGCGGTCCGCATCTCCAACAACGGCGAGTTCATCCACGCCAACCCCCTGACCGTCGGCGTGCAGGGCGCGTCGAACGTGACGAACGGGTGCATCAACCTGTCGCTGTCGGACGCCGAGGAGTACTTCGGCACCGCGATCTACGGTGACCCGGTGGAGGTCACCGGCACCCGCATCGACCTGTCGGCCGCCGACGGGGACGTCTACGACTGGGCAATCGACTGGCCGACGTGGACGTCGATGTCGGCGCTCGTGTGAGTCTCGACTGAAGCACAGCTGAGTCTCGTCGGCGCCGAACGGAACTGACGCGTCCGGCCTGCGTGGGAGGATCCGAGGACTTCCGACGCGAGGAGCCCGTCATGGGAATGCGCAGGATTCGGACGTTGACGGCGATGTGCGTGCTCGCACTCGCAGCGGTGTTCTCGGTGGGGGTGTCCCCGGCCGCCGCGCAACCGATGCCGACGGTCGTGCTGGTGCACGGCGCGTTCGCCGACACCACCAGTTGGGATCCGGTCGCCGCCGAACTGCGCGGCCGCGGCTACGACGTGGTGGTGCCGTCGAACCCGCTGCGCGGGCCCGGCTACGACTCGGCCGCGATCGAGAAGGCCCTCGCCGACATCCCGGGCCCGGTGCTGCTGGTCGGGCACTCCTACGGCGGTGTCGTCATCACCAACACGCACTCACCCAACGTGGTCGGCATGGTCACGTCGCCGCGTTCGCGCCCGATCAGGGGGAGCCTGCGCAGGCGGCGCTCGACCCGATCAGGTTCCCCGGCAGCCAGTTGCTGCCGCCGGTGCTGCAGGTGAAGGTGGTCGACGACCCGACCAATCCGGTCGGCAAGAACCTCGACGGCTACATCGATTCGGCCTACTTCCACGGCACGTTCTGCCAGGACGTCCCGGATGCGACGGCCGCCGACATGCTCGCGCACCAGCGCTCGATCGCGGTGGTCGCCAACCTCGAGCCGACGCAGGACCCGTCGTGGCGGAACCTGCCGACGTGGGCGGTGATCCCCGACCAGGACCACGTGATCCCGCCGGCGGCGGAGCGCTTCATGGCGCAGCGGGCGGGCGCGCAGATCACCGAGATCCCCGGCGCGTCGCACGCCGTCCTGGTGTCGCGGCCGGGACAGGTGTCGGATGTGATCGAACGGGCCGCGTCCGAGTTGTGAGCCTGCGCGCCCAGTCTTCGTCCGCGGCCACGGAATCCCGCGTCGAATACGAAGGAATGGGCGCTCAGGCCGACGGATCGCGGGGACTGGGGTGGAACCGTTCGCCGGTTCGGCGCGTCTATTCTCAGTGGCCGATGTCGTGCACTCGGGGGAGGAGTGATGGGGGATGAAGTGTGCTTCGACGGGGTACCGCCGGTGAGCGGGCGGTGAGCGGCGCCAGTTGGCGGTTCACCGGCCTCGAGTTCCAGGTGCTGTGGACTCGGCTCGGGCGTGACCGCCTCCCGTACCCGATGAGCTTCCGCCCGGTCGCGGACACCGAGGACGACCTGGACCGGCAGCGGCAGGCGGCGGCCGCGTCGTGGTCAGCTCGGATGACCGAATTGCTCGACCGCCACCTCGCGGTCCTCGCCGGGCCCGACATCCGGATCGAGGTGTTCGGGCTGACCGGCGGTGCGAACGGCAGCAGGATCCGCATGCACGCCGGAATCCGCGGAGGCAGCGGGACGCTCGCGATCCAGTTGTCCGGACCCGACGCCGACAGCGGCGGTGACGTGCTCGTACACGGCGTGGATCCGGCGCAGATACCGAACGCGATCGCGGCCGCGCTCCCCGTGGTGCCCGCCGGATCGCGGCCCGCGATCCGGTTCCGTCGCAGCGATCTGGAGCCCGGGACCGGTCCGCTCCTCGTGTCCGCCGGTTCCACCCGCCTCCGGGACGAGGCCCGGGCCCTGCTGCGCCGGCCGCGCACCGGGGTCGGCGAGATCACCGCGTTCGCCGGCGTCGCCTACGACAGCCGGCCCACCACCGACGGCCTCGGACTGCACTGGCTCGACTTCGACGGCGACGGCCGCTACTGCCTGCGCGAGACGACCGACGTCGTGGTGACGCCCGCACCCGGGACCCATCTGGCGGCCGAGATCGCGCGGCTCGTCGCCGGGGTCCGGGCACGCGAGAGCGCGTACTGACCGGCACCCGATTCGATGGAACCGATCGCCTCCCGGTCGCGTCTACTCCAGCGAAGGGGACGAACGGGAGGGGATCGATGACGGACAACGGCATTCGGGAGGAAGCGCGCCGGCAACTCCGGCACAGCAACTCCGCACTGCGCGCGCAGGTGGACACGATGCTCGAGGGGCTCCAGGCGCAGACCGAGGCGCTCGCGGCGGCGCAGGGGGCCGTCGCGCGCACCACGGCGGAGGCCGAATCGCCGGACGGTCTGGTACGGGTGACGGTCGACGCGGCGGGAGCCGTCCTGGCGGCACGGGTGGAGCCGACCGCCTTCACCCGCACCACCCCGGACCGGCTCGCCGAGTCGTTCAGCGCGGCCGCGCGTGCCGCGACCGCTGACGTGCGGGCGCAGGTCGCGGACCTCATGGCCCCGGTCGCGGCGCTCACCGCGAGCATCCCGGACCTGCCCGACCTCGTTCCGGGTGCTCCCGCGATGCGGCACCTCGTGCCGACCGTCGCAACCGAATTCACCTCGTCCACAACGTCTTCGCAGGTGTCCGATCCCGACGGCGACGACATGCACGACTGGCGGGCGCCGATCATGCGGGAGGCGCACCGTGACTGATGCGATGCGGATCGACGTGGATCAGGTTCGTTCGGCGGCACCGCTGTTCGACCGTACGGTCGACGACCTCGTCGACCGGCAGCGGCAGCTGGCGACGGTTCTCGATGCCGAGGGCGCGAGTTGGGGATCCGACTCGACCGGAACCACGTTCGCGTCCGGATACGTTCCCGGCGCCGACGGGGCCCTGGCCGCACTGCGGAACCTCACCGACGCCCTCGCCGGAATCGCCGGCGGATTGCGCGATACCGCAACCGCTTTCGAGGCGACGGACCGTGGATTCTCCCGGACCCTCGGCGGCGGCCGCTGATGGGCATCGAGATACCGGGTCCGCTGCGGACGGTCGCGTCCGTCGTGGTGGGACAGGACTGGCCCGAGGCCGACGAGACATCGCTGCGCCGGCTGTCGGATGCGTGGGCGGTCACCGCGGTCGACGTCGAGGGGATCGGCGCCCAGGGGAGCGCCGCGATGGAACTGGCCCTCGCAGGGGTGGTCGGCGCGGTGAACGACGCGATGGACACGCACTGGCAGGCGGTCGGTGGCAGAGACGGTGCCGTCGAACAGCTCGCCGAGGTGTGCCGACAGCTCGCCGACGCCTGCGAAGCGACGGCCGCCGAGGTGGAGCAGGCGAAGCTGATGATCATCGGCTCGCTCGTCGCTCTCGCCGCGGAGATCGCGGCGCTCGCGGCGACGGCGGTGGCGACGTTCGGTACCAGTGCCGCCGCCATCCCGGCCGCCGAGTTGGCCACACAGTTCGCGATCCGGCAGATCCTGATGAAACTGCTGCGGAGTGTCGCCGAGGAGGTCGTCGTCGGCGTCGTCAAGGAGGTCGCGCTCGCGGGCGGTGTCCAGCTGCTGCAGATCGCGGAGGGGAATCGGGCCGGTCTCGACCTCGGCGCGCTGGGGAAGGAGGCCCTCGGCGCCGCGGCCGAGGGCGTCGTCGGTGGGCTGATCGGTAAGGGCGGGGCCGGCGGACTGGTCGTCGACGGCATCGAGAACGCCGGACGCAGGGCCGCGGCCGGGCTGGCCGTCGACCTCGGCGTCGGCGGAATCGGCACGGCGGCCGGCGACGCCGCCAAGGGCGAGGAGGTGACGCTGGAGGGCGTGCTGAAGGGGGCGGCCACCGAGGCCGTCGACGGCATGCGCGACAGCGTCCGG
Source organism: Prescottella agglutinans (assembly GCF_004011865.1). Classification (GTDB taxonomy): domain Bacteria; phylum Actinomycetota; class Actinomycetes; order Mycobacteriales; family Mycobacteriaceae; genus Prescottella; species Prescottella agglutinans. Next base: position 214,085 of record NZ_RKLP01000003.1, read on the forward strand.
CGGCCGGAGCCGAGCGCCCCGCCGTCGAGTTCGCTCAACATGAACTAGGAGTGACTGCGCATGATTCAGGCTGTCCTGCTCACCTGCGTGCCGCTGTTCGTCGCGCTCGTGGGGCACTCGGCGTACCGGGTGCGTCGGGCGAACAAGGAGCACGCGGGGAAACTGGAAGGCGGCTCGGCGGCGCCCGGCGATCCCGCGCCCGCCCCGACCTTCCGGGAGTGGTGAACCCGCCCGGTCACCAGCGGTTGCGGACCTCCTCGGCGAACCCGAGGAGGTCGGTGACCGCGACCCGGTTGCCGTCGTCGAGGACCACGTGCCCGGTGAACCGGCCGAACACCTGGTGCTGAATGGACCGCAGGACCTTGAAATCGACTGCGGCAGCACGATCGATGATCGGCTCGAACACCATCTCGAACCGGCCGTCGTTGCTCCCGAACTTCCACGGAGCCCCGTCGTAGGTGCCCTCGGGAAGCTGGAACGTCACCCGATCGAGCTTGTGCGCGACGCCGTCGACGAACACCATGTTCTCGCTCGCCGCGGCGGTGTCCCCGAACCCGTACCCGATGTTGAAGCCGAACGGCCGACCGCCGACGACGCCCGACGCCGATCCCCAGTACCAGACGTTGTCGTACGTCCACACGCCACGACCCCAGTCGAACACCCCGAACGCCGACTCCGGTTCGAACACGAAGGTGTCTGTCCCGACGGTGATCTCGCCGCCCGCCGGGAGACAGTTGATCTTCTGGTTGTAGTAGAACGCCTTGGGCGCCTTCGGGAACGGCGTTGCGATCACCATGCGGTCAGGGGCGGAGCCTGCGCAGCGACCCGAGGGCGCAGTCGCCGGCTGCGTGAGGTGCAGTTCGCCGCGCAGCCCCCGGCCGCCGTCGAACCCCGGGTGATCGACCGTCAGGACACGGCCGCCGGCGACGTGGCGGAACGCGATCCGCATCTGCTTGTGGTCGACGACGACGTCGCCGCGATCCGCGCTCGAAGGCAGGCCCATCCGGCCCATCGGGAACGGCAGCATCACGTTCTCGGTGACCTCGCGGCGCGCACCGAAGTCGAGCCACGACACGCCCAGCAGACCCATGTAGCCGTTGTCCGCGACGGTCAGCGCCAGCCCGCGGTCCGGGGTGAGGACGCAGTAGTAGTCCCACTCCTTCACCCGCCACGACGGCGCCGCGATCGCCGCGCGGTCGTAGCGCCGGACCTCGGCGGTCGCCCAACCGGCCTCCGCGAGGCGGCCGCGCGCGTCGAGCAGTTCGCCGGGCGGCAATCGATGCTGCATGCCGCGAGGCTAGCCGGTGGTTCGGTGGAAACGTCCGGAATCGGCCTGATCGCGCGGCTTGACGATGATCTGGTCCAGGTTCACGTGCGGCGGGCGGGACGCGACGAATCCGACGATCTCGGCGATGTCCTGTGCGACGAGGGGAGTGATGCCCTCGTAGACCTTGGCGGCCCGCTCCTCGTCGCCCTCGAAACGCACCAGCGAGAACTCGGTTTCCACCGCGCCGGGGGCGATCTCGGTGAGCCGGACCGGCTTGCCGAGCAGTTCGCCGCGCAGCGTGCGGTGCAGCACCGCCTGGGCGTGCTTCGCGGAGGTGTACCCCGACCCGTTGTCGTACGCCGTGAACGCCGCGACCGACGTGACCGTGACGATCAGGCCGTCGCCGGACTCGATGAGCTTGGGCAGCAGCGCCTTCGTCATCCGCAGGGTGCCCAGGACGTTGGTCTCCCACATCCAGCGCCAGTCGTCGAGGTCGGCCTCGAGGACCGGGGCGAGGCCCTTGGCGCCGCCGGCGTTGTTGACGAGCACGTCGACGCGGGGGAGGACCGCGCAGAACGCGTCCACCGAATCCTCGTCCGTCACGTCCAGCTCGAGCGCCGTGCCCCCGATCTCCGCGGCGATCTCCTCGAGGCGGTCGAGCCGGCGGGCGCCGAGGACGACGTGGAATCCCTGTGCGGCGAGGGTGCGGGCGGTGGCTTCCCCGATGCCGGAGCTGGCTCCGGTGACGACGGCGACACGGGTGTCCGGTGACAGGCTCATGGCCCGATCGTAGTGCCGACACGGCCACTCGACGGGGCGCGGGCTGGGTCGACGAGGCGCGCGGATGCTAGCTTGATCGACATGTCGTCCGGCGCCACCTCCGCTCCGCGGGTCACCTATGTGACCGCCGCGTTGGGCTCCCGGCTGCCGCACCCGCGGGAACTCTGTTGTCCCTGCCGTATCTCTCGCCGCTGATTCTGCGCTGCTCACACCCCGTTTCACCCTGATCGCCCGGTCGTCGCGCCGGAGCTGATCGCCCGTCGGCAGCGCGTCCCCGACCGCGTCGACAGCCGTCCCCGAGTGGGACGAGGCAAGGACCATCGCATGCTCACCACAGCACCCCACGCACCCCGAACGAGATCCGTGACCGCCCGTACCTCCACCGCGAGACCCACGCGTCCCGCCGCTCGACCCCGCATCGTCCCGCCCACCCTGGGCATCGCCGACGGCCCGGCCGCCGCGGTGTTCCGGGCGGCAGCGGCGAGCGGGCCCATCTACCGCGACGATGCCACCCGGGCATCCGGCGCGAGCATCGCGACCGTCAACCGCCACGTGTCGGCGATGCTGGCCGCCGGGTTGCTGCGCGAACGTCCCGACCTCGCCGTGTCCGGGGCGATCGGCCGTCCGCGCATCCCGTTCGAGGTCGATCACGAGCAGCACCTGACCGTCGGCATCCACATCGGAGCGATCGTCACCAGCGTGATCGCGTCCGACCTGCGTGGACGGGTCCTCGGTGCGGTGGAGATCCCGACCCCGCGGGGCGCGTCGGAGGCCGCGCTCGCGACGATCACCGCCAGTGCGCGCGGGTTCGCGGCCCGCTGGCACCGGCGGCGTCCCCTGTGGGTGGGCGTCGCGCTCGGCGGACGCGTCGACCCCGATACCGGGGTGGTCGACCACGCGCGTCTCGGGTGGGACGGGGCCCGTGTCGGTGACGTCGTCGGCGCCGGATTCGGGCTGCCGGTGTCGGTGGCGGCGCACGTCGAGGCGATGGCCGCCTCCGAACTGCTGCTCACCCCGCAGCGCGCCGAGAACGCGGAGGCTCGGGGCAGCGGCCTGTACTTCTACGCGCGTGAAACCGTCGGGCTCGCACTGACACTCGACGGGAAGGTGCACACACCGGCGGCCGGTCCGGGATCCGTCGCGCACCTGCCCACCGATTCGACGGTGCCCTGCGATTGCGGTGCCACCGGATGCCTCGAGGCCGCGGTGAGCGATCGGGGCGTGCTGCGTGCGGCGCAGCGGGCCGGGGTGCTGCCGGCCGGGGACGCCCTTCCCCCGATCGGCGCGCTGTACCGGGAGGCGCGTGCGGGATCGGCTGCGGCGCAGGACATCCTCGCCGAGCGGGCGCGGATCCTGGGGCGTGCCGTGGCGATGCTGCGCGACCTGTTCAACCCCGACCGGGTGACGCTCGGTGGGCAGGCGTTCACCGACTTCCCCGAGGCCGTTCCGCAGGTGGGGCAGGCGTTGTCGAAGGCGTCCCGGGCCGGCAGTTCGGACGTGCGCATCACGGGGTTCGGCAACCGGGTCCAGGAGCACGCGGCGGCAGTCGTCTCGCTCAGCTCGCTGTACTCGAATCCTTTGGTGGCCATGCGGAAGGCGACCGTGCGGGTGTGACCGCCCCCAGGCGGGGCGGTCGGGGCGGGCAGTCAGTTCTGCCCGCCCCCTCCGCGGGCTTCCCGCCGTCGGAGTTCGTCGTGTGCCCGCGGGATCCCGCCCCACTCGAGCCCGGCGAGGCGGGATTCACCGGAAAACACGCAGCGGCCCTTGCGGCGCACCGTGACGCGCAGCCTCCCGGCGAGGTGGTGCAACGCGCCGGGGACGTTCCGGCGCTGCGCCGGCAGCGGCACCGGCAGGACGCACGCGCCGGACAGCGGGGCGTGCCCCTCGATCTCGACGGACCACCGTCGGCTGCCGCCCCCGAGCAGCCAGGCCCCGTCGCCCACCTGCGCGTGGATCGGGGCGGTGATCGGGTTGGCCAGGCGCAGCACGGTGCCGTCCGGCAGCGCCACCACCACCGAGGTGACCTCGGTCCGCAGCGGTCCCGCCGTGACATCACCGCCGGCGAACGCCACGCACACTCGGGGGTCGTCGAAGCCGTGCGCCTGACCCCACCACCACGAGTCCGGGAAACCGGCCTTGCCCCAGTTCTTCTCGCCGTACACCTGGGCTCCGTCGAGATCCCACCGCTCGCCGTCCACGTCGGCCCACCCCCGGGCGCGCCCGCCCGGCAGCCACGTGTGCCAGTACTGGCTCAGCGCGGGCACCAGGTGGAACAGGCCCGAACCGCCCAGGCGGCGGCGCGGCCACGGCACCGGATCGGTGATCCGCACGTCCAACCGGGCACCCGGACCGAGATCGACGCGCAGGCGGTCCGCGGTGCCGCGGAAGGCGTCGCCCGCGAACGCGCCGAGCCGGTCGGCGGCGGCGCCCGCCACCGGATGCGCTGTGGTGCGCAGGAATCCGCCGGGATGCGCGGCCAGCCCGAGCGTGGCCCAGCAGCCGTCGTCGGCGCGATTGATGCCCGCGAGCGCGATCAGCACGCGGCCCGTGTCGCGCTGCGTGAACCGCCAGAAGTAGCCCTCCATTGCGACGCCGTGCGCGGCGAGCGGATCGCCGAACGGCACGTCGGCGCCGGTCCGCCGGTAGCGGGCGAGGAGGCCGGGCATGTCGCGATGCTAAGCCCGGGCCCGGCGAATCCGCACGCAGTTGGCGGTTACAGGGGGAGCGCGCTCTCGGTCAGTCCGTCCGGGGCGCCGCGGCGGCGGAACCATTCCAGCCCGAACGCGGCCTGCAACATCTCCTCGGGCATCTGCAGGAACGGGCCGAAATCGCCGATCTGCGTCTCGTGCGCGAACATCGCGGCCCGCTTGGCGGGGATCGCGGCACTTACGTCGACCACCGTGGTGATCTCCGCGTCCGACAGCCCGATCGAGTCGAGGTCCGGCGGCGCGGCGTCCTCCGACCAGTCGGGGTTGGACTGCATCAGGCGTCGGATGTGGTCGCGGCTGAGCGCGGCCTCGTACACGTGCGGGGTGCCGGCCAGTTCCGCCGCACGCACCCCGACGTGGTGGACCTGGACGTGATCGGGGTGCCCGTACCCGCCGTTGGGGTCGTAGATGGTCAGCACGTCGGCCGACTCCTCGCGCAGGACCGCCGCGAGCCGCGCCGCGGCGGCCTCGACGTCGGCGTTGCAGAACGCGTCCGGATTCGCGTTCTCCGGCGTCCCGGCCATCCCCGAATCGGCGTAGTGCAGCATCACCACGCGGTGCGCGCCCAGCGCGCTCGTCGACGCCTCGAGTTCCCGCCGACGGCGCTGCGCGAGGGTCTCGCCGTCGGCGAGCACGCCGTCCGGCACCTCGCCGAGCGCGCCGTCCGTCGCGGTGACCACGACGACCCGGTGGCCGGCGTCGGCGGCCTGACGCATCACCCCGCCCGTCACGAACACCTCGTCGTCGGGATGTGCGTGGAAGCAAACCAGAACGCTCATGCGCTGAATGCTTACACGGCGGGGCCGACCGGAGGCAAGGGTGCGAAACTGTTCGCACATCCGGGCACAGGAGGACGGCATCCGCGCCCCTTCGAGGACGCGTGAGGAGCCGACCGGCGATGATCGGTACCTACCGGGAGATCTTCTCCGCCCGCGGCGCCGCGGCGTTCTCCGCGGCGGGCTTCGTCGCGCGCCTTCCGATCGCGATGGTCGGCATCGGCATCGTGACGATGCTGTCGCAGTTGCGGGGCGACTACGGGCTGGCCGGCGCGTTGTCGGCGGTGTTCGCGCTCGCTTACGCCGCCATCACCCCGCTGGTCTCGCGGGCCGTCGACCGCTACGGACAGCACAAGGTCCTGCCGGCAGCGTCCACGGTGAGCGCGTGCGCCCTGGCCGCGCTGCTGCTGTGCGTACGACTCGGTGCACCCGATTTCGTGCTGTTCCTGCTCGCGATCCCGGCCGGGTGCATGCCGACGATCGGGGCGATGGTCCGCGCCCGCTGGACGGCGCTGTACCGCGGGCAGCCGCAGTTGCGCACGGCGTTCGCATTCGAGTCCGTACTCGACGAGGTCTGCTTCATCGCCGGACCCGTGATCTCGGTCGGCCTGTCGGTGTCGGTGTTCCCGGAGGCCGGTCCGCTGCTGGCGCTGATCCTGCTGGTGGTCGGCACCCTCGCGCTGGTCGCGCAGCGCGGCACCGAACCCGCCGTGCTCGATCGGACCGAGCACACCGGCGGATCCGTTGTCCGGATCCCGGCGATGTGGGCGCTGGTCGCGGTGATGCTCGGGATGGGCACGATCTTCGGGGCCGTCGACGTCACGAGCATCGCGTTCGCCACCGACCGCGGCACCCCCGCCGCCGCGACGATCGCGCTCGCGCTGTTCGCCGGCGCGTCGGCCGTCGCGGGCGTGGTGTTCGGCGCGCTGCGTCCCGGGGCGGCGCTGCGCCGCCAGTTGGTGTTCGCGACCGCTGCGGTCGCGCTCCTGCTGTGGCCGCTGCTGGCGGCGAGTTCGATCCTCACCCTCACCGGGGCCCTCGCGCTCGCCGGCGTCACCGTCGCGCCGACGATGATCGTCGCGACCACGCTCGTCGAGTCCGTGGTCCCGCACGTCAAGCTGACCGAGGGCATCACCTGGACCGTCACCGGCCTCGGCGTCGGCGTCGCCGTGGGGTCGGCGGTTGCGGGTCAAACGATCGACCACTTCGGTACCCGTGCGGGATTCGCCGTGGCGGTGTGCGCGGGTGTCGTCGCGTTCGTCGTCGCGGGCGGCGCGTACGTCGCGTACCGCGCGCGCCGCGCCGAGTGACGGCGCGACCTAGGGTGGCCGCATGGCGATTCGCGAAACCATCAGTGCCGACGGCACCACACTCGTCTATCGAACGTCGGGGAGCGCGGGCGCGCGCCCGCTCGTGCTGATCCACGGCTGGGCGCAGTCGTCGCGCTGCTGGGGCGAGGAGGTGCTCGCCGACTTGGCGGAGGACCACCGGGTGATCGCCGTCGACCTGCGCGGGCACGGCTACTCGGACGTCCCGGCGTCCGGCTACGACGACCCGGCGAACTGGGCGGCCGACGTCGATGCGGTCCTGACGGCCGAGGGCGTCACCTCCGGGGCGGTGCTGCTTGGCTGGTCGTACGGCGGCCTGGTGATCTGTGACTACCTCGCCGCGCACGGCACGGCGGCGGTCGACGGCGTCGTGTTCGTCGGCGCCATCACGAGCATCGGCCGCGGCGAGGCCGGCGGCAAGGTGGGCTCGGCGATGAGGGCCGCGATCCCCGCCGCGATGGCCGAGGACCCCGCCACCGCGATCGCGGCGCTCGGAAGCTTCGGGACCGCGCTCACCGGCCCGATCGACGACGCACCCGGCAAGGGCGCGTGGTCACAGGCACTGTTCGGGGCCAGCCTGTCGACGCCGCCGCGGGTGCGGGGGGCACTGTTCGCCCGGGCCGCGAGCCACGACGACCTGCTGCGCACCCTCGACGTCCCGGCTCTGGTGCTGCACGGCACCGCCGACGCCGTCGTCGACGTCTCCGCAGGTGAGCACGCCGCCGCCCTCATTCCAAGCGCGACCGCGTCGTACTGGGCGGGCTGCGGGCACGGGCCGTTCGTCGAGGACCCGCAGCGGTTCGTCGGCGAGGTGCGTGGCTTCGTGAAGGCGTGTGCGGGCGGGGTTGCCGACGCGGTCGGCGGTGAGGTCCCGGTCGGCGGCAGCGTGTCGGCCTCCGTTACCCCCTGACCGAGCGACAGGGCAGTATGGACGCGTGACACCCAAGCACAGCGCGGGGCCCCGACGGGTCGCCGTTCTCTCCGTACACACGTCGCCGCTGGCACAGCCTGGCACCGGCGACGCGGGCGGAATGAACGTGTACGTGCTGCAGACGGCGATCCAACTCGCGCGTCGGGGCGTGGAGGTCGACATCTTCACCCGCGCGACGTCGTCGGCGACCCCGGTGGTCCAGGAGGCCGCGCCGGGTGTCCGCGTCCGCAACATCGCCGCGGGCCCGTACGAGGGCCTCGATAAGCACGAGTTGCCGACGCAGCTGTGCGCGTTCGCGGCGGGGGTGCTGCGCGAGGAGGTCCGGCACGAGCCCGGCTACTACGACCTCGTGCACTCGCACTACTGGCTGTCGGGTCAGGTCGGCTGGCTTGCCCGGGATCGGTGGGGTGTGCCCCTCGTCCACACCGCACACACGCTCGCGGCCGTGAAGAACGCGTCCCTCGCCGACGGCGACACCCCGGAGCCGGCGGCACGGCAGATCGGTGAGCAGCAGGTGGTCGCGGAGGCCGACCGACTCACCGCCAACACCACCGACGAGGCCGCGCAGCTGACCTCGATCTACGGCGCCTCGCCGAGCAAGATCGACGTCGTGGCGCCGGGTGCGGACCTCGGCCGGTACCGGCCCGGTGACCGGCGCGAGGCCCGGGCCGCACTCGGCCTGGACCCGTCCGAGACGATCGTGACGTTCGTCGGCCGGATCCAGCCGCTCAAGGCCCCCGACGTCCTGCTGCGGGCAGCCGCCGAGGTCATCGCGCGCGAACCCGGGCTGCCGCTGCGCGTGCTGGTCGTCGGCGGACCGTCCGGCACGGGCCTCGAACGCCCCGACTCGTTGATCGAACTCGCCGACACGCTCGGCGTCCGCGCCAGCGTGACGTTCCTGCCGCCGCAGCCGCCGGACCGGCTGGCCGACGTGTACCGGGCCTCCGACCTCGTCGCGGTGCCCAGCTACTCCGAATCCTTCGGCCTGGTCGCGATCGAGGCGCAGGCGTGCGGGACGCCGGTGATCGCCGCCGACGTCGGCGGGCTGGGCGTGGCCGTCAGCGACGGGCGGACCGGTCTGCTGGTGCAGGGGCATCGCATCGACGACTGGGCGTCGGCGCTGCAGTCGCTGGTGACCGCGCCGGATCGGCTCGACGAGCTGGGCGCCCGGGCGACCCGCCACGCCGAGAACTTCTCCTGGGAGCACACCGCGGACGCGCTGCTCGCCAGCTACCGGGCCGCGACCGCGCGGTACCAGCGGATGTCGGGGGAGGGCGGCGAGTTCTCGCCGCGCAGGTCGCGTGGGCTGTGGAAGCTGCGCCGGACGAGTGGAGTGCGCGCATGAGCGAACCGGATCCGACCCCGCACGGCATCGCGGACGTCATCGATGCGGCGCTGAAGGAGCGCGAACTCGAGTACAGCCGCCGGGGCGAGAACCAGTTCGTCGTCGAGCTGCCGGGTGAATACAAGCTCAAGACCTCGACGCTGCTCACGGTCGGCAACCACGGCGTCCGGGTCGAGGCGTTCGTGTGCCGCAAGCCCGACGAGAACTTCGAGGGCGTCTACAAGTACCTGTTGCGCCGCAACCGCAGGCTGTACGGCGTGCACTACACGATCGACAAGATCGGTGACATCTACCTGGTCGGGCGCATCTCCGCGCACGCGGTGACCGGTGACGAACTGGACCGCGTCCTGGGGCAGGTCCTCGAGGCGGCGGACGGCGACTTCAACGTGCTGCTCGAGCTCGGTTTCGCGACCGCCATCAAGCGGGAGTGGGCGTGGCGCGTCTCCCGGGGCGAGTCGCTGACGAATCTGGAGCCGTTCAAGCACCTCGTCGAGGGGCCCGACGAGGGTTCCGGCGCCCCGACGTGGGAGCCTCCCACCGGGTCTCGCTGACGTCGCGCGGCCTCGTTCCGCCGTTATCCGGCCGAGATTTAGTGAGGCCGTTCACTCCAATCGTGTGATCCGGGTCACATAACGGATATGCAACGACGCGGGCACCTTCCCGCGATTCATCGCCTCTGAACAGCGACTTTTACCTGCTCATGGCCATTTTCGCGTACGGCCGTCTCAGAAAATCGACCCGTGACCTTTCCGTGATGGGCTCCTACGGTTGTAACCAGCCCGAGACGCAAGACCTCGGGAGCAAGACCGGAAAGACACCGACCCGCCACCGCTGATCTGCCCCGCGGGATCGGAACCGCAAGACCTTTGAGGGGCAGAGGCGAGGCCCATCAGAGCCCGGATCGACATTCGCGTCGTCCGCCGGCCGCCTCGTCGCCGACACGGAGAGGATCCACCCCCCACATGGCAAAGTTCAACGTCAAGCGCACCATCGGTACCGTCGCCGCCACCGCCGCCCTCGTCGCCGCGCCGCTCGCGATGAGCGCCGGCACCGCCAACGCCGCGTCCGGCAACTGGGACGCCGTCGCGCAGTGCGAGAGCAGCGGCAACTGGGCCGCCAACACCGGCAACGGCTTCTACGGCGGCCTGCAGTTCACCGCCAGCACCTGGCAGGCCTACGGCGGCTCCGGCATGGCCCACCAGAACTCCCGCGCGGAGCAGATCCGCGTCGCCGAGAACGTGCTGGCCGGTCAGGGCCGCGGCGCGTGGCCGGTGTGCGGCCAGTACCTCTGAGCCTGACGGCCGGGCTGGGCTGAGCCCCCGTCGACAGCTGAAGGGACCCCTCGAGCGCTTCCGAGCGCACGGCGGGTCCCTTCAGTCGTCTCCGGGGGTCTCCCGATCGGTGGGAGACGCCCTGCCGCCACCCGTCTCGTGCTTCGTACGGTGTGGCGACCGGTCGGTCCGGTCCGTTCACGAGAGGACGCCTCGACATGCACACCGCATTCATCCGGGTGAGGGTCCGGCCCGAGCACGCCGAGCGCGCGGCCCGCGCGATGCTCGGCCTGGTGGAGCCGACGCTCGCCGAGCCGGGCTGCATCACCTACGAGTTCTATCGGGACCTCGACGACCCGGGGCTGTTCCACTGCTTCGAGCACTGGGACACTCGTCAGTCGCTCGACGATCACGGCAGCACGGTCCACGTCCGGGCCTTCCTGGACGAGTTCGGCCCGGTGATCGAACAGTGGGACTCGCATCACACCGTCGGCCTGTCGTGACGAAGTCGCAGGGTGCGCACCGATGGCTGTCGCAGACGCCCGAGTCGGCCATGCCAGGATTGGGGGCATGAGTACCGGAACACTTGTGCTGCTCCGCCACGGCGAGAGCGAATGGAACGCGCTGAATCTGTTCACCGGCTGGGTGGACGTGCACCTGACCGACAAGGGCATGGCCGAGGGCAAGCGTGCCGGTGAACTGCTCGCCGAGCACAACCTGCTCCCGGACGTGCTCTACACGTCGCTGCTGCGGCGGGCGATCAGCACCGCGAACCTCGCGCTCGACGCGTGCGATCGGCACTGGATCCCGGTCGTCCGGGACTGGCGCCTCAACGAGCGTCACTACGGTGCGCTGCAGGGCAAGAACAAGGCCCAGACCAAGGCCGAGTTCGGCGAGGACCAGTTCATGCTGTGGCGTCGCAGCTACGACACCCCGCCGCCGCCCATCGAGGCCGGCAGTGAGTACAGCCAGGACCAGGACGCGCGCTACGCGAACATCGGTGACGTCCCGCTGACCGAGTGCCTGCTCGACGTCGTCAAGCGGCTCATCCCGTACTGGGAGGAGACCATCGCGGCCGACCTGAAGGCCGGCAAGACCGTCCTGGTCACCGCGCACGGCAACTCGTTGCGCGCGCTGGTCAAGCACCTCGACGGCATCTCCGACGAGGACATCGCGGGCCTGAACATCCCGACGGGCATCCCGCTGCGTTACGACCTGGACGAGAACCTCAAGCCGCTGAACCCCGGTGGTACCTACCTCGACCCGGCGGCCGCCGCGGCCGGTGCCGCCGCCGTCGCGAACCAGGGCGCCAAGTAGGTTTCGCGCTCGATCTCTGCCCCGCGTTTCGCGCACTTGTCGCGACGACGGCCCTTGCGGGCCCGCGTCAAGTGCGCGAAACGCGGGGTTTTCTGCGTCTCGGGCGCGGTGAGTGCGCGAAACGCGGGGTCGGGAAACGGACGGTAAACGAGCGGAAAACTCCAGCTCTCGGGCCTGTGACGTGCGGGAAAACGGTCACACCCGGCTTCGGGCCGGGGTTCGTCGAACGTACGATTCACGTGTGACTGTTGTTCAGGCCGTGTTGCTGGCCGTCGCGACCGCTGTCGCCGGCTGCATCGTCGGTGCGGTGCTCGTCCCCCGACTGGCCGCCAGCCGGGCCCGACGCCAGCAGTCCCAGGCCGGGCTGACCCTGTCCCAAGTCCTCGACCTGATCGTGCGCACCTCGGACAGCGGCATCGCCGTCGTCGACAAATTCAACGACGTCGTCCTGGTCAATCCGCGCGCCGAGGAGTTGGGCGTGGTGCGCAACCGCATGATCGACGACCGGGCGTGGGTCGCGGCCACCGAGGTGTTCGAGACCGGGGAGCAGGTCGAGGTGGACCTCACCCGGCGCACGTCGCAGCGCGGACGCGACAAGATGGCGGTGCGCGGCATCGTGCGACTGCTGAGCCAGGAGGACCGCCGGTTCGTCGTGGTGTTCGCCGACGACGACTCCGAGCAGGTCCGGATGGAGGCCACCCGCCGCGACTTCGTCGCCAACGTGAGCCACGAACTCAAGACGCCGGTAGGGGCGATGGGTCTGCTCGCGGAGGCGCTGCTCGAGTCCGCCGACGACCCCGATTCGGTGCGCTACTTCGGTCAGCGCGTGCTCAGCGAATCCGCCCGCCTGGGCAACATGGTCACCGAACTGATCGCGCTGTCGCGGCTGCAGGGCGCCGAAAAGCTGCCCGACCTCGACGTGGTCGAGGTCGACGACGTCGTCGCCGAGGCGCTGCGCCGGTCCACGGTGGCCGCCGAGGCCGCCGAGATCACCGTCCACGCGGACGCCCCGAGCGGGCTGCAGGTGATGGGCGACCGCACGCTGCTGGTGACCGCCTTGTCGAACCTCGTCGAGAACGCGATCGCTTACTCGCCCAAGGGAACCGCGGTGTCGGTGAGTCGGACGGTCCGCGGCGACAACATCGCCATCGCGGTCACCGACCGAGGCATCGGCATCGCCAAGGAGGACCAGGAGCGCGTGTTCGAGCGCTTCTTCCGGGTCGACAAGGCCCGCTCGCGGGCCACCGGCGGCACCGGCCTGGGGTTGGCCATCGTCAAGCACGTCGCCGCCAACCACAACGGATCCATCGACCTGTGGAGTCGTCCCGGCACCGGGTCCACGTTCACACTGCAGATTCCCGGGCACTTCGCACCGGCCGACGCCGCCGTGCCCGCGACTCACCACCCCGTAAGCATCGAGAAGATCGAGAAGAAAGCCGCGTCGTGATGCGCCGCGGCACGAGCATGGAGGCCAACCGTTGACGAGTGTGCTGATCGTGGAGGACGAGGAATCGCTGGCCGATCCGCTCGCGTTCCTGCTCCGCAAGGAGGGGTTCGAGACCACCATCGTCGGTGACGGGCCGTCCGCGCTGGCCGAGTTCGAGCGCTCCGGCGCCGACATCGTCCTGCTCGACGTCATGCTTCCCGGGATGAGCGGAACCGACGTGTGCAAGCAGTTGCGCGCCAAGTCGTCGGTGCCGGTCATCATGGTCACCGCCCGCGACAGCGAGATCGACAAGGTCGTGGGTCTCGAACTCGGCGCCGACGACTACGTCACCAAGCCGTACTCGGCCCGCGAACTCATCGCCCGCATCCGGGCCGTGCTGCGGCGTGGGGCGGAGGCCGACGCCGACCCGGGTGCCGACGACGGTGTCCTCGAGGCCGGCCCGGTGCGCATGGACGTCGAGCGCCACCTCGTCCACGTCGCCGGTGAGCCGGTGTCGTTGCCGCTCAAGGAGTTCGACCTGCTCGAGTACCTGCTGCGCAACTCCGGGCGGGTCCTCACCCGCGGGCAGCTAATCGACCGGGTGTGGGGCGCCGACTACGTGGGCGACACCAAGACCCTCGACGTCCACGTCAAGCGTCTGCGGGCCAAGATCGAGGCCGACCCGGGCAAGCCCCAGCACCTGGTCACGGTCCGCGGCCTCGGGTACAAGCTCGAGGAGTAGTCGATCCGCGGGCGCCCTCTGTTCCCGTCCGCGACCCCCTGCGTGTCCGGCGAGCACGGTGGCCGGAGCTGTCGACTACAGCAGGCCGGCGCGCTGCAGGAAGGTCTTCCCGCCGGCGACGTCGGTGAATTCTCCGGAATAGATGTAGAGACCGGTATCCATGTTGGCGAACTGGGCAGCGAGGTAGCCGTTGCTGTCCTTGACCTGAGCGGCCGCGGTGCGGGAGGTGTTCTCGGTGAGATCGGCCGGCTCGCCGTACTCGCGCCAGCGGAGGACCTGTTTCTTCGCTTCGGCCTTGTTCACCCACACGTTGTAGGTGATGTAGCCGTCCGCGACGCCTTGAACCAGTGGGGAGTTCGGGTCGACAGAGCACGAGATGGTGAGGTCTCCGGCCGCAGAGAAGCCGCCCTTCTTGCAGGTGCTGGCCCTTGCCAAGGTCGGCGGGAGGACCGCGGTGATCGCGTCGACGGTGTCGTACTGGCCGCTCGTGCCGGACGAAGGAGTCGACGACGAGGACGAGGACGAGGACGAGTTCGCCGAGTTCGTGCCGGGCCGGCCGGACGCGGTGCCCGCGCCGCTGTCGTCGCCGCCGAGAGCTTGGACGGCGACGATGCCGCCGGCGATCACGACAACCGCGGCCGCGGCCGCGCCGATGAGTAGGCCCTTGCGGGACTTCGCTGCCGGCGCAGGCTGATCGGAGTGCATGTGGGCCGGGAACTGCTGCGTAGCCGCGTGTGCGGGTGTGAACGGCGGAGGAGTGGCTGGCCGCGGTGTGGGAGCCGCGGGCTGCGCCTGGGTGGCGATGAGGGCGCCGCGGGCGACGACGGTCTTGGGGTCGTCGAGGGTGGCGACCGGGCCGAGGGCGGCGAGGCGTTCGTGGACGAGCGGGATACGGGACGAGCCGCCGGTGAGGTACAGGGCCTTCAGGTCGCCACCGGTGACACCGGCGTCGGCGAGGGTGGTCCGGGTGAGGCTCACGGCGCGGTCGATCTCGGCGGCGATGAGGTCGTCGAACTCGTCGCGGGTCAGCGACAGGGTCTCCTGATGCCCCGGGGCCGCGACGGTGATCGTCGCCGACGGCGCCTCCGACAGCAGCTCCTTCGCGCGGCGGATGGAGTCCTCGAGTCCGCGCAGGACGTGCACCGGGGCCTCGCGACGCAGGTAGTCCAGCAGCTCCGGGTTGGATTCGCGCAGTTCCTGATCGACCCAGCGGCGGATCACGGCGTCGAGGTTCTTGCCGCCGAGGCCGTTGTCGCCGCGGGCGGCGATGACGGTGAACCCGCCGCCGTCGGTGGCGGTGAGGACGGCGATGTCGAGGGTGCCGCCACCGAAGTCGAACACTGCGATCTTCTCGCCGGCGGCGAGAGTGTCGGTGCGGGTGTAGAAGTGGGCGGCCGCGCGCGGCTCGGACACCGTGGTCACGCGGTCACCGGTGAACCCGAGACGTCCCGCGGCGCCCAGGAGGACCTGGATCTCCTGCGGGGACCAGCCTTCCGGGTGGGTGAGGACCAGGCGGGCGGGCGGTTGGCCGTCGTGCGCGGCCACTGCGCGGGTGAGTACTGCGTGCAGGATCGCCGCGATCGGCAGCGCGGGGTCGAGGTCGTAGCCGTTGAGATGGAGCATGCCGTGGCCGACGACCCGCTTCGGGGAGGCCAGGAACGCACCAGGGTTGGCCTCGGCCCGGTTGAGGGCCACCTCGCCCACCACGATCGCGTCGGGGGATTCGACGAACACCGCCGACGGCAACAGGTTTCCGTGATGCGAGAGCGGCAGCGTCGAGATGGTGCCGCCGATCGCATCGGTGTGCGCGGCAGCGGTGTTGGAGGTGCCGAAATCGACTGCGAGCAACCAGGATTGCGGCGCCATCATGCGTCCCTTCTCGTTCATCAGCGGCGGGCCATCATCGTGTAGGTGGCCGGCGACGGGCCGGCCGGGGCAGAAGACGGCGCGGGTGCGGTCGCAGCCGATGGCGCGACAGGTCCCCCAGACGACTCCACGAAACTCCCCCGAGTAGTTCCAACCCCACGCGGATCGCCCCCAGGTGAACCACGCCGCCCAAGAGGCTAACGGTCAGCCCGTCGCACTCCCGCAATACCCCTCGGATCACGTGCTCACGCGGGGGATCGGATCGAATCGTTGTGGCCGGGGACCTGCGCACCGGAAGGGCGGCCGCGGTCCGTCGTTCCCGCACCACCGGGCCACCCGTACTCGGGAACCTTTCGCCTCTCCGGTGCATCCAACGAGGTGACAGTTACTGCAAGCGAAGGACATTCACGATGTACCCGAACTACGATCCCGCCGCCTCGGCTCCTGCACCGCAGTACGGTGCACCCACCCAGCTGCTGCAGTCGCAGCAGCAGGCGCAGGCGCAGCCGCCGAAGTCGAACATCGGCTGGGCCGTCGCCGCGCTCATCTTCTTCTGGCCGCTGGCGTTCTCGGCGTTCACCCACGCGACGAACGTCTACCCCCTGTGGGTGGCCGGTGACCACGCCGGCGCCCAGCACGCCGCCGAGCGGGCCAAGAAGTTGGGCATGGTCTCCCTGATCGCGTGGGCTGTTTCGTGCGTGCTGCTCGTCGTCTTCTACGTCGTGGTCATCCGATGGGCCATCTCGAGCGCCGTGGAAATCCCCGCCTCGACGTACACGCCGTACACGGTGCCGACCACCACGCGCGGTCGCTGACCGCCCGGGACCTGCCATGCACCGTCGTGGTGGGGCTGGAAGGTGGCCACCGACAGTTGCCCCGCCGACTGCGACACCAGCCCGGTCGCGCAAGGAATGGACCTGCGGCGACGTCGTCGGTGCGCGAGTGGACGAAGACAGGTTCAGCCGCGGCGGGAACCTTTCCGGATCCGGCTGCATCAAACGTCCTGACACCACCAGAGATGGGGGAGCGGCATCGGAACTCGCACCGCGAGGCCCGGGTCGCCCGGCTGTACGAGAACATACGGAGGAACAACCACGATGCGAGTGAACATCGCACCACTGGCCGCGGTCGCGGCCGCCACAGCGGTTCTGCTGACCGGATGCAGCACAGGATCCGCCGAGGAAGCCTCGCCGGCCGCCGGTGACGTCGCCCAGGTCGATGCGAGCACCCTCGACACCGGCAACTTCCCCACGACCCCACAGCCGGCGTTCTCCACCGTCGGAGACGACTTCATCGGCCGCTCGATCGAGGGCCAGCGGATGGCCGAATACGTCATCAACCCGATCGAGATCGACCCGCAGCTGACGGACCTGAAGTCGATGTCGACGTATGTCGTCAAGGACGGCAAGTCTCTGGGCAACCTGCTGCCGGACCCGATCCCGCAGGCCGCCGTGGACAACGGCATGCTCATCGGCTTCGCGTCCACCCGGTCCACCCCCGGGAAGGACAACCAGCAATCCCTGGTCAACGCAGTGTTCCGGTTCCCCGATGCCGCATCCGCGCAGAAGGCCGCGACCGACCTGCACGTCGCGACGTTGAACGGCGACAGCTACGGCACCGGCCCGGCTCAGCCCGGCAAGATCGACGTCCTGCCGAACACGCTGGTCGGCAACCGCGAGTCCAGCCTCGGACTCACCACCAACGCGTTCACCCCGTACAACGAGTACGTCCTCTACCAGTGGACGCAGACCCCGGTCACACAGAAGGACTGGGCCGCGCAGACCATCGCCAAGGTCGTCCGCGACCAGGGACCGATGATCGAGAAGTTCCCCGCGACCGCACCCGGCGACTACGCGAACATCAAGCTCGACGTCGACAACGTCCTGCGCCTGACGATCCCGACCGAGGGCAACACCGCGACGAGCCAGTTCGCCGTCTACGGCCCCCGCGGCGCCTCCCACTTCGACAGTGACCCCGCCACGCTCCTCGAGGCGTTCGAGGCGACCGGCACCACCCGCCTGGCCGTCAATGAGACCAACGTCTACCTCTCGCAGACCGAGGAAGGCTCGAAGGACCTGATGGACCGGCTGGGCCGCGCGTTCGAGACCGGCGAGGACATGACGCCGTCCACGCCGCCGGCGAACGTCCCGGGCGCCAAGTGCTGGACCGTGGACACCCCGCAGGGCGTCGGCACCAGGTGCCTCGTCCAGCACGGCCAGTACGTCGGTGAGAGCGCTGTACTCGACGGCGAGCAGCGGGCACAGCAGCTCGCCGCCGCGCAGTACCTGATCCTCACCTCGCCGAAGTAATTGATCCACACCGCTTTCGGGGACAGTCGAATGTCACGTGCGTTCAGTCGGATCGAACGCGTGTGACATTCGGCCGCCGGGCCGGGTCAGTCCTGCGTCCGCTGCGCCTTCGCCTGCGCGGCGGTGGTGGCGGGATGCACCGCGATCAGCCCCAGTCCCTCACGGCGGCGGCAGAGCGACGCCAGTTCGTCGTAGGCGGCCTTGCCGAGCAGTTCGGTCAGCTCGGGGGCGTACGACTGCCACACCGGCCTGCTGCCGACGTGAGCGTCGGGGGAGCCGGAGCAGTACCACGCGAGGTCCTCGCCGCCCTCGCCCCAGCCGCGGCGGTCGTACTCGGTGATCGTCGTCTCGAGGATCTGCTCGCCGTCGGGGCGGTCCACCCACTCCTGGGTGCGGCGGATCGGCAACTGCCAGCACACGTCGGGCTTGACCTCGAGCGGCTCGATGCCCTTGCGCAGCGCCATCTTGTGCAGCGCGCAGCCGATGCCGCCCTCGAAGCCCGGACGGTTCAGGAAGATGCAGGCGCCCTTGTACCTGCGGGTGCGCAGCGCCGGCTCGTCCTCGAGGTCGTCCTCCTCGACGTACCCCTTCTTCCCGAGACCCTTCTCCATGAACTGCCAGTCCTCGGGTGTGAGCATCCTCACCGAGGCGTCGAGCTTCTCGCGGTCCTCCTCGTCGGAGAGGAACGCGCCGTGCGAGCAGCAGCCGTCGTCGGGGCGACCGGCCACCGTGCCCTGGCACGCGGGCGTGCCGAACACACAGGTCCAGCGCGAAAGGAGCCAGGTCATGTCGGCTTTGATGGTGTGTTCGGAGTTCTCGGGGTCGACGAACTGGACCCACTCGCGCGGGAAGTCGAGATCCACTTCCGGCGTGGGCGCGATCTTGTGGGAGCCGCCGGTGCTGCCTGCTGTCACAGTGCCCGACGGTAGACCCAGTACCGTAGCCGTGTGCGCCTTGGGGTACTCGACGTCGGAAGCAACACCGTCCATCTGCTCGTGGTGGACGCCCATCGTGGTGGGCACCCCACGCCGATGAGTTCGACGAAAGCGACGCTCCGGCTGGCCGAGAACACCGACGACAAGGGCGACATCACGCCCCTGGGTGCCGGCCGCCTGGTCGCGACCGTGCAGGACTTCGCCGGGATCGCGCAGTCGTCCGGCTGCGGTGAGCTGATGGCGTTCGCGACGTCCGCGGTGCGCGACGCCAACAACTCCGAGGCCGTGCTGTCGAGGGTGCGCGCCGAGACGGGCGTGAACCTCGAGGTGCTGTCCGGTGTCGACGAGGCCCGGCTGACCTTCCTCGCGGTGCGGCGCTGGTACGGCTGGAGCGCCGGCCGCATCCTCAACCTCGACATCGGCGGTGGCTCGCTGGAGCTGACGTGCGGCGGCGACGAGGACCCGGACGTCGCGTTCTCGCTGCAGCTGGGCGCCGGACGCCTCACGCGCGACTGGCTGCAGGAGGACCCGCCCGGTAAGCGTCGCGTCGCGGTGCTGCGGGACTGGCTCGACGCCGAGCTGGTCGCGCCGGCGAAGCAACTGCGCGCCTCGGGCGAGGCGGACCTGCACGTCGGCACCTCCAAGACCTTCCGTTCGCTGGCCCGGCTGACCGGCGCCGCACCGTCCGCCGCAGGTCCGCGCGTCAAACGGAACCTCACGGCGAGCGGTCTGCGGCAGCTCATCGCGTTCATCTCGCGGATGACTGCGTCGGACCGTGCAGAATTGGAGGGCGTGAGCTCCGACCGCTCTCAGCAGATCGTGGCCGGTGCTCTCGTTGCGGAGGCCAGCATGCGCGCGCTGGGGATCGACACGCTCGAGATTTGCCCGTGGGCACTGCGTGAAGGTCTGATTCTTCGCAAGCTCGATACGGACATGGGTGGAGAACTGGTGGTGAGCGCTCGATGACTGAGCCCGAAGGTGACGGCCAAGCAATCTCGGTTGCGGAGCTGTTGGCCCGCAACGGCCAGCGTGTCGGCTCCGGTGCCGGTGGCCGACGACGCCGCGGCGTCAAGGGCGGCATCTCCGTCGCCGAACTGACCGGAGAGTTCCCGGCCGTCCGGAACGGGCGTGCAGCCGCCGCCGGTTCCGACGACGCGGCCGACACGCCGCCGCCGGCTCCGGCTCCGGCTCCGCGGGCCGCCGCTCCGGCTCCGCAGGCCCCGGCAGCCCAGGCGGCTCCGCAGGCCCCGGCATCCCCGCCTGTGACGGCCCGGACCCAGGCCGTCCAGGGTCAGGCCGCGCCGAACGATCCCGCTCCGCGCAGGGCCGCCGAGACCAAGGTCGTCCAGAACAACGTCGGCCCGGCCACGGTCGGCCAGGTCCGGCCCGGCGTCGCGGCCGCGCCGGCGGCGAAGCCCGCCGTGAAGGCCCAGCCCCAGACGCTCGCCCAGCCGGCGCAGAAGCCGGCGGTCCGACCTGCTGCCGCCGACGCACCGACCGTCATCGCCCCCGCGGTGAAGGCCGATGCGCCGAAGCGCCCCGAGCCGGTCGACACCGGCTGGCGGTCGGTGCCGCCGCCCAACTCGACGACCACGACCACCGTCATCGACCCGGTTCCCCCGCTCCCGCGTAACGGTGAGCCCGAGCCGCGCATGCTGTCCGGGCAGTCCGTGGCGGGCGACCTGCTGCGCCAGGGCGGCGCCCGGCCCGACGCCAAGCCGGCCGACGCCAAGCCCGCCAACGGCAAGCCCGCCAACGGCAAGCCGGCCAACGGCAAGCCCGCCGACACCGAACCCGCAGACGACCCGGTCGACACGGACGTCGACGACGCCGAGAACGACGACTTCGACGAACTCGACGAACTCGAAACCGGGCCCAGCGGTGCCAAGCAGTGGGCCGTCCTGCTCGGTCAGGGTGCGGTCGCGCTCATCGCCGGCGCGCTGATGTTCAAGGGCTTCGAGAAGCTGTGGGACATGCTGCCGATGGTCGCGCTCGTCCTCGCGGTCCTCGTGATCGTCGGACTCGTCGCGATGGTGCGGATCCTGCGGCGCACCGACGACGTCACCAGCCTGGTGATCGCTCTGGTCGCCGGCGTCTTCGTCACGCTCGGTCCGCTGGCCTTCCTACTCAGCACGAGCTGACCGGTCGCCGGCGGAGGGAAGGGTCGTGGGGAGCGCGAGCATGCCGGATCGGAAGATCCTCGTCGGACTGTCCACGGCCTCCGTCTATCCGGAGAACACCGAGGCTGCGTTCCGGTATGCGGCCGAGGTCGGCTACGACGGCGTCGAGCTGATGGTGTGGGCCGAGTCGGTGAGCCAGGACATCTCTGCGGTCAAGCGTCTGATCCGCAAGTACGCGGTGCCGGTGCAGGCCGTGCACGTGCCGTGCCTGCTGATCTCGCAGCGCGTGTGGGGCTCCGACCCCGTCGCGAAGCTGGATCGGTCGGTCGAGGCCGCCGAGGCGCTCGGGGCGTCGAACGTCGTGGTCCATCCGCCGTTCCGCTGGCAGCGTCGATACGCCGACGGGTTCGCAGACCAGGTGGCCGAGCTCGAGGAGAAGACCGGCGCCGTGGTCGCGGTCGAGAACATGTTCCCGATGCGCGCCGACAGCTTCTTCGGCGGACGGGAGCGGACGGCCGAGCGGCTGCGCCGCCGCGGCGGCCCGGGCGCGGCGCTGTCGGCGTTCAGCCCGTCGTACGACCCGACCGACTCCGGACACCGGCACTACACGCTGGACCTGTCGCACACCGCGACCGCCGGGATGGACGCGCTCGATCTGGCGCGCCGGATGGGCAGCGGGCTCTCGCACCTGCACCTCGCCGACGGACGCGGCGCCTCGGTCGACGAACACCTCATCCCCGGGCACGGCACGCAGCCGTGCGTCGAGGTGTGCCGCCATCTGGTCGACAGCGGGTTCGCCGGCCAGGTCGTCGTCGAGATCAACACGCAGAACGCGCGGACCCGGCCCGAACGGGCGTCGATGCTGGGCCAGGCGCTGAGCTTCGCGCGCGAGAACCTGCGCTGAGACCCGCAGCACCGGGCACTACAACGCGGCGACGCCCGCGCTGATCACCGTGATCCCGGAGATCACGAGCCCGGCCACGAGGCACGCGGCCCCGACCCAGATCGACGCGAGCATCGGCCCGGGCTTCACGGGATCGCGGCCCAGGACGGACAGGAAGAACCCGGCCGGGACGAAGATCGCCGCGACCAGTACCGCGATCGCGCCGGCCGCCGCCCACCCTGGGCTGGCGTCGACGACCGCGGTGAGGGTGGCGAGCAGGATGCCGAGCGTGACGAGCACCCCCGCGTGCGCGTGTCCGGCGCGGAAGAAGCTCTTCTGCAGGTCGTTGGCGCCCTGGTGGCCGGTGAGGATGCGGAGCAGGAACGCGCCGCCGGACGCGATCCCGACCACGGTGAGCACGGTGACGCCGACGACGATGGTGAGTACGGGATCCATGGTGAGCTCCTCGGTGCGGTAGGCTCGAACCCGACATTGGATAGTTCCACTATCCAATAGGAAATTCCATCGTCGACCCGATGCGGTCGGGTGTCAAGCAGGGGAGGGTCGAGGTGCGGGTGTCCGAACTGGTCGCCGTCAGCGGCGTGCCCCTCGCGACCGTCAAGTACTACCTGCGCGAGGGTCTGCTCATGCCCGGCGCGGCGAGCAGTGCCACGCAGGCCGAGTACGGCGAGCAGCACGTGCGGCGTCTCGCGCTCATCAAGGCCCTCGCCGGGGTGGGGCTGCCGCTCGGCAAGATTCGCACGATCGTCGGGCTCGTCGACCATCCCGCCGACACCGTCTTCGACACCCTGGGTCGCGCGCTGGCCGCGCTGCCGCCGTATCCCGCCCACGCCGACGGTGAAACCGGCGACTACCCGCGGGCGCGCGCGGTGCTGGAGCGCCTCGGGCAGGTGTACGAACCGTCGTATCCCGTTGTCGCGCAACTGGAGCGCGCCCTGGCCGCCGCGGAGGACGTCGGCATCCCGATGACCGACGAGCGCCTCGAGGTGTACGCGCGTCACATCCGTGGCATCGCCGAGATCGACCTCGAACTGATGCCCACCGATTCCGTCGAGTCCGCCGTCGAGTACGCGGTGCTCGGCACCGCGATCTACGAACCCGTGCTCGCGGCGCTGCGCCGGCTGGCGCACCAGGACATCGGCGCCGCGGCCTTTGCCGGACGCGCCTTCGGCGACTTCGCCACCCCCGACAGACAGGACCAGTCGTGACTCTTCACCCGTTCCGGGACCTCACCGCCGTCACCCCGCACGGTGGCGGCAGGTACGCCGCCCACATCGACCCGATCTGGACGATCGGCCCCAAGGTGCACGGCGGCTGCATGATGGCCGTCTGCGCCGCCGCGGCCCGGCGGGAACTGGCCGACACCGCGCTCCCGGACCTGCCCGTGGATCCGGCCGTCCAACCGCTCGCCGTCTCCGCCAACTACCTCGCCGCGCCGGACCCCGGAGAGGTCGAGGTCGTCGCGACCGTCCGCAAGCGCGGACGTCAGGTCTCGCTGGTCGACGTCGAGCTGTCCCAGAACGGCCGGCCCGCCGTGCACGCCGCGGTCACGCTGGGTGTGCCCGATGCGGGGGAGCCGCACTACACCGGGGAGCAGGCGCTCGCGGGGCTGCCCGCCGAGCCGCCGGCCGAGGCGCAGGCGCTGGCCGCCGACCATCCGATGGCGCAGATCGTGCACGTGGCACAGGGCTGCGACCTGAGCGTCGACGGGTCGTCGGCGCACTTCCTGCGCGGGCAACAGGGCGAGCCGCAGGTGCGGATGTGGGCCCGGCCGTGGGCGGCCGACGAGCAGGACCCGGCGACCGCGGCGCTGTTCGCGATCATGACCGGTGACATCTGCGCACCCGTGACGATGAACCGCGGCATCTTCGGTTGGGCGCCCACCGTCCAGCTGACGACGTACCTGCGCCGGCAGCCCGCCCCCGGGTGGCTGCGCGTGATGGCCAGCTCGACGGTGCTCGGCGACACGTGGTTCGAGGAGGATCACACGGTCCTCGACTCCACCGGTGCGGTCGTGGTGCAGAGCCGTCAGCTCGCCATGATTCCGCGCTGACCTTCCCGGTCTCGGCGCCGCCGGGACCGGGGGAGGTCGCGATTGTCCGTCGTGGCAGGCTGGACGGCATGACGAGAATTGCGGTGATCGGTGGCGGCAAGATCGGTGAGGCCCTGATCTCTGGACTGTTGCAGGGTGGTCACGCGGTGCGGGACCTGGTCGTCGCCGAGCAGTACGAAGCTCGTGCCGAGGAACTGGCCGCGGCGTACTCGATCCGGGTCACGACCCCCGAGGACGCCGCCGAGGGCGCGGACGTCATCGTCGTCGCGGTCAAGCCCACGGACGTCGACTCGGTGCTGACGGCGCTCGGCAAGGTCGATCTCGACGGCGAGCAGGAGCAGATCCTGGTCTCGCTCGCGGCCGGTATCCCGACGTCGCGGTACGAGGTGAAGCTGCCCGCCGGGTTCCCGGTCGTCCGGGTCATGCCGAACACCCCGATGCTGGTCGGGCAGGGCGCGAGCGCCATCGCGCCGGGGCGTCACGTCAAGGCCGAGCACCTGGACCTGGTGCGCTCGATCCTCGGGACGGTGGGCACCGTCACCACGGTCCCGGAGTCGCAGATCGACGCGGTGACCGCGGTCTCCGGTTCCGGTCCCGCGTACTTCTTCCTCGCGGTCGAGGCCATGATCGATGCCGGCGTTTCGCTCGGCCTGACCCGCGCGACCGCGAGCGAACTGGTGGTGCAGACGATGGTCGGCTCCGCGGCGATGCTCGCCGAGTCGGGTGAGAGCGCTACTGCGCTGCGGGCCGCCGTCACGTCCCCTGGTGGCACCACCGCCGCCGCGGTGCGTGAACTCGAGCGCGGGGGCCTGCGGACCGCGTTCTACGACGCTCTCGCGGCCGCCCGTGACCGGTCCGCCGAACTCGGGGTGACACCCGAGTAGATCGAAATTGTCGATCTTGTTTGCAACACCCGTCGCATCAACCCCTCTGGCAACGCTAAGCTCGTGTCAGCACGTGCGTGTCTGTTCCGCCGGAGGGGAAGCCGGCGGCGCGACACGTGCCGGAGGTATGTGGACAGATGGGATCCCCGGAAAACCCGGCAAACCCGGCAAAGTCAGACAAGCCCGGTAAGCAAGACAGCCCTGGCGGCTCGAGCCTTGCCGGGACGCAGTTCCTCACCGTCGCGGAGGTAGCGACGCTGATGAGGGTTTCGAAGATGACCGTGTACCGCCTCGTTCACAGTGGTGAACTGCCCGCCGTTCGCGTCGGGCGTTCCTTCCGTGTTCATGCCAAGGCGGTCCACGACTATCTGGAGACCTCGTATTTCGACGCCGGCTGACAGGCCGGAATCGAAACGGTGAACCTCGGTTTTCGCCGAGCGGACCCGTCCCGGTACGATCGTGAGTCGTCGTACCAGCCAGCCGGTGTCGTCAGGCGCTGGGGTCGTGAGAACGGCCAGTGGCGAACGAGGCCTCAGCGCCAGAGGAAGACACAGGCGTACGTGACCGGCGTGCGCTGAACGCTATAGAAGACTGTGAGGGACACCCACCATGGGTTCAGTGATCAAGAAGCGCCGCAAGCGTATGTCGAAGAAGAAGCACCGCAAGCTGCTTCGTCGCACGCGAGTTCAGCGTCGGAAGCTCGGCAAGTAAGCCGGTAGAGGCTCTTGCACACGGATGCCCGTCACCCCTGCGGTGGCGGGCATCCGTGTGTTCGGGGTGGCATGTCCCGCCCTGTCCGGGTGACGTGTTGCCAAGGTGTAAAGCCTTGCGTCGAACCCTTGCCGGGGCTCCCGGATTGGCTAGGCTCGCCGGAGGGGCCAAAGGACGGGGGTAGCGGTGAGTCCTGACGATCGCGGTGTGCAGCCACCGAAGGTGGTGCTGGTGACGGGTGCGAGCCGGTTCCCCGGTGGGTTCCTGGTGGCGCGACTCGCGCAGGACCCCCGGGTCGAGCGGGTCGTCGCGGTCGACGCCGTCTCCCCGAGCAAGGACATGATGCGCCGCATGGGCCGCGCCGAGTTCGTCCGGGCCGACATCCGGAACCCGATCATCGGAAAAGTGATTCGCGGCGCCGAGGTCGACACCGTCGTCCACGCTGCGACGGTGGCGCAGGCACCCAAGTCCGGCAGCCGGGCGGCGATGAAGGACATGAACGTCATCGGCGCGATGCAGCTGTTCGCGGTGTGCCAGAAGGCCCCGTCGGTGCGCAAGGTGGTGCTGCGGTCGGCCTCCGCCGTTTATGGCGGCAGCCCCAAGGACCCCGCCAAGTTCACCGAGGAGATGAGCGCCCGCCGCCCGCCGCAGGGCGCCTGGGCTCGCGACTGCATCGAGATCGAGGGCTATGCCCGCGGCCTCGGGCGCCGTCGTCCCGACATCGCGGTGTCCATCCTGCGCCTGGCGCCCCTGATGGGTCCGCGACGGCACGGCTGGGTGGCGCGGTACCTGTCGTCGCCGATCGTCCCCAGCATCCTCGGCCGCGACGCACGCATGCAGTTGCTGCACGAGGAGGATGCCCTCGCCGCACTCGAGCGGGCCACGGTCGCCGGTCCCGCCGGGACGTTCAATGTCGCGGGTGACGGGGCGGTGATGATGTCGCAGGCGATCCGGCGTGCCGGACGGGTCGAGGTGCCGATGCCGTTCTCGCTGTTCCGCAGCGCCGGCCGGGCGCTGATGGGCTCGCAGATGCGGTCGTTCACCCGGGAACAGCTCGACTACTTCCACTTCGGGTGCGGCCTCGACACCACCCGCATGCGAGCCGAACTGGGCTTCGAGCCGCGGTGGACGACGCTGCAGGCGCTCGACGACTTCGTCCGTGGCACCGGCCTGACCCCGATGATCAAACCCGAATGGGTGGACCGGGCCGAATCTACGGCGCTCGCGGTCGTGGGGGCCACGACCGCGCCCCGGACCGGCAGGTGAGCCGGGAACCCGGAACACTGACATCCAGAGCACGTACATGCAGAACACGCACATGCAGAGCCGGCACATACAGCGCAGGTAGACACAAGGGCAGGTGGCGTTCGTGAACGAGGTGGCGAAGGTGATTCCCCTGCACGGCGGCGCGGGCGCCCGCCCGGCGCGTGACCGCGTGGCGAATCGACATGCGCCGTCCCCGGTGACGCGGCGGCCGCATCCCGAACCGGCGGACGAGGCGGGGAGGGCCGCGGAGCAAGCCGCGAGGGCCGCGGAGGAAGCGCCCGCGAGCGGCGCGGCGGAGGCTGCGGGCGAGCACGGGGGATCGCCGCTCGACGCGCTCCGGTCCCGCGTCGTCGGCCAGGTCACCGGTGTCGCCGGCTTCCTGCGCCGCCGCATCGCCGGCGACTACGAGGTGGACGAGTTCGGCTACGACCCGCACTTCACCGACGGCGTGTTCCTGCCGGCGCTGCGCCCGCTGTTCGAGAAGTGGTTCCGGGTCGAGGTCCGCGGCGTGGAGAACATCCCGGCACAGGGCGGCGCGCTGGTCGTGGCCAACCACGCCGGCGTCGTCCCGCTCGACGCGCTGATGACCTCGGTCGCGGTGCACGACCACCATCCCCAGCACCGGGCCCTGCGGATGCTCGCGGCCGATCTGGCGTTCGAGATGCCGGTCGTCGGCAATATCGCGCGCAAGGCCGGACACACCCTGGCGTGCCACCCGGACGCCGAGCGGCTACTGCGCGGCGGCGAGGTCGCGGCGGTGTTCCCCGAGGGCTACAAGGGCATCGGCAAGCCGTTCTCCGAGCGCTACAAGCTGCAGCGTTTCGGTCGCGGCGGGTTCGTCTCGGCGGCGATGCGCGCCGGTGCGCCGATCATCCCGTGCTCGATCGTCGGGTCGGAGGAGATCTACCCCAAGATCGGTGACATCGCGCCGCTCGCGCGCCTGCTGGACATGCCGTACTTTCCGGTGACGCCGCTGTTCCCGCACTTCGGGCCGCTCGGCCTGGTCCCGCTGCCGTCCAAGTGGTACATCGAGTTCGGCACCCCGATCGTCACCGACACCTACGACGCCGCCGAGGCGGACGACCCGATGGTGCTGTTCGAGGTCACCGACCACGTCCGCGAGACGATCCAGCAGACCCTCTACCGCTTGCTGGCGCAGCGCCGCAACGTGTTCATGGGCTGAGCCCGGCCGGGCCCGGCGGCGGCCAGCTCCGCGAGCAGGGCCCGTTCGCGCCGACGGCTGAGGATCGCGCCGACGGCGCCGCCGACCGCACCGAGCAGCAGCGCAGTCGGAATGCCGACCTTCGCGGCCTTGCGTCCGGTGCGGAAGTCGCGCACCTCCCAGCCGCGGTTCTTCGCGAGCTCGCGCAGGTCCGCGTCGGGATTGACGGCGACCGATGTGCCGACCAGGGACAACATCGGCACATCGTTGTAGCTGTCCGAGTATGCCGTGCACCGCTTGAGGTTGAGGCCCTCCCGGATCGCGAGGGTGCGCACCGCGTGGGCCTTGCCGAGGCCGTGCAGGATGTCGCCGACCAGGCGGCCGGTGAACACGCCGTCCTTGCTCTCGGCGACCGTACCCAGCGCGCCGGTCAGGCCCAGGCGCTTGGCGATCACCTGCGCCAACTCGACCGGGGTGGCCGTCACCAGCCACACCTGCTGGCCGGCGTCCAGGTGCATCTGCGCGAGCGCGCGCGTTCCGGCCCAGATCTTGTCGGCGATGACCTCGTCGTAGATCTCCTCGCCCAGCCGGGCGAGTTCCGCCGTCGAGCGTCCGGCGACGAACGACAGCGCCTTCTCCCGGCCCTCCGCGACGTCGTCGCTGTTCTCCTTGCCGGTGATCCGGAACTTGACCTGCTTCCACGCGAAGTCGACCAGGTCCGATGTCCGGAGGTACTTGCGGGCGGCGAGGCCGCGCGCGAAGTGGATGATCGACGCGCCCTGCACCATCGTGTTGTCGACGTCGAAGAACGCCGCGGCGGTGAGGTCGCGGGGAACGGCCGGTTCGGCGGGCTCGGCCGGTGGCTCCGCCACCTCGGGGGCCGTTTCGAGGGCCTCCGCCTCGGCCGCCTCGAGGGCCGCCGCTTCGAGGGCCTCCGCCTCCTGCAGCGCGAGCGCCGCGTCGGCGCTGGCCTCGCCGGCGAGATTGGCGCGCAGTTCGGCCTCGCTCGGACCCAGCAGATTCCGGATCCGGCGGCGTCCGGGGCGCAGGATCCCGGACAGCCCCATGCCGGATCTCGCGCCGTTCGGCAGTGATCGCCCAGGCACACGCACCTCCCGCGTCGCAGACACCTCTGGCTCACCCTAGCCCGAGCGCCCGGACGCATCCTGTCGGATCGATGTCGCGCTCTCGGCGTGTGATGTTCGTCTCGAAACGGAACGGTCCGGAACTCTCCCGCGCCGGCGCCGCCGAACCGCCGTCCGGGAAGTCCGCGGCCTCGAGGAACACTGGTGCTCATGGACCAGTCGCGAAACCGGATCACCCTCCTCACCCGCGCCGGCTGCGGGGCGTGCGTTCCCGCGCGCGAGCTGCTGGACGAGATCTGCCGGGAGTTCGATCTCGAACTGACCTGCATCGACGTCGACGAGGCCGCGGCTGACGACCCCGATCTGCGCGCCGAGTACGGGGACCGGCTGCCCGTCGTCCTGCTCGACGGAAAGGAGCACAGCTACTGGGAGGTCGACGAGGACCGGCTGCGCGCCGACCTCTCGGCGGGCTGATTCCGGCTCGGCGGAGGGCGGGCCGGCAGGGGAGTGGGAAGGGTCACCCCGCGTCGTCGAATCCGGTCGCTTTGCAGGTGAGAGCACGTCTGGGGGCGGTCGAGCAACTTTGTGCATGGCTTCACAAGCGGTTACCGTGGTGTGAACAAATCCCCCGGGACCTTCACGAAGGCCGGGGTACACGGCCGACCGGACGAGGAGCCATCGACGTGACCGAACAGCACCAGGCGCAGGGGTCAGTGGCCCGCGGCGTCACCGGGGCTGCTCCGTCCGCTCCGCGACGTGGACCTTCTGCGGCTGCTCAGCACCGCGACATCCCCCAGGCTACGGTGACGCGCCTCGCGACATACCTGCGGGTCCTCGGAGTGCTCGCCGACGAGGGTGCACTCATCGTCTCGAGCGAGGAACTGGCCAACGCCTCCGGTGTCGGATCGGCCAAGCTGCGCAAGGACCTGTCGTTCCTGGGCCCCAACGGTGTTCGGGGCGTCGGCTACGACGTCGCCCGGCTGCGCGCCCGCATCGAATCCGCCCTCGGCCTGGATCGTGGTCACCGTGTCGTGCTGGTGGGCATCGGCAATCTCGGTCGCGCGCTTGCCGGATACGGCGGTTTCGACCGCCGCGGCTTCTCGATGGTCGGACTCTTCGACAGGGATCCGGCCTGCGTCGGCTCCACCATCGGTGGGCTGACCGTCCGGGACGTCACCGAGCTCGCCGACTCGTGCCGGGACCTCGAGGCCACCATCGGCGTCATCGCCACGCCCGACGCCGCGGCGCAGGACGTGTGCGACCAGCTCGTGGGTGCCGGGCTGCGTTGCATCCTCAGTTTCTCGCCGCTCGCGCTGGAGATCCCCGACCATGTGGAGATGCGTCGGGTCGATCTCGCGATGGAGATGCAGGTGCTGTCGTTCAACATGGCCCGGAACACGCCTCCGGACGAGCAACGTAATCCCCAGGCCGCCGCCGCGTCCGCGGCTGTCGGCGCTTCGACCAGAAACGGATCGGTGATCAGGCCGTGAGTGTGCTTCTCGTCGGGATCTCGCACCGTAGCGCTCCCGTCTCCGTCCTCGAGCGGATCGCGGTCACGGACACCGACCGCCCGAAGCTGACGGACAAGATGCTGGGCTCGGCCCACATCTCGGAGGCGATGATCGTCTCTACGTGCAACCGCATCGAGATCTACGCCGTCGTGGACGCATTCCACGGAGCCCTCGCCGATATCGGCGACCTGCTCGCCGAGCACGCCGGACTCGACATCGCCGATCTACACAAGCACGCCTACGTCCGATACAGCGAGGCCGCGGCCGAGCACCTCTTCGCCGTCGCCAGCGGTCTGGACTCGATGGTCATCGGCGAGCAGCAGATCCTCGGCCAGATCCGCGCCGCGTACGCCGCGTCCGACGCCCAGCAGGCCGCCGGGCGCGCTCTGCACGAACTCGCGCAGCAGGCCCTGCGGGTCGGCAAGCGGGTGCACTCCGAGACCGGCATCGACGCCGCCGGCGCGTCGGTCGTGTCCGTGGCGCTCGACCGCGCCGCCGGCATCCTCGGCGATGGCGGTCTGGTCGGCCGCACCGCCGTCGTGGTCGGTGCCGGCGCGATGGGCAGCCTGTCGGTCGCGCATCTCACCCGCGCCGACATCGGACGCATCCTCGTCGTCAACCGCACCCGCGAGCGCGCCGAGCACCTTGCCGCCACCGCCGTCGGCAACGGAATCGATGCCGTCGCAGTCGGATTCGAGGATCTGTCCGACGCCATGGCGCAGTCCGACGTACTCGTCACCTGTACCGGCGCGGTCGGTTCGGTCGTCACGCTCGCCGACACCCACCGGGCCCTGGCCCGACCGGGACGCGAGCCGAACCGCCCGCTCGTGATCTGCGACCTGGGCCTGCCCCGCGACGTGGAGCCGTCCGTCGCCGGCCTGCCCGACGTGGTCGTGCTCGACATGGCTGCGCTGCAACGGGATCCGGGTGCCGGCGCCGCGGCGTCCGATGCCGACGCCGCCCGCGAGATCGTCGCCTCCGAACTTGCTCAGTACCTGGCCGCGCAGCGCCAGGCCGAGGTCACCCCGACCGTGACCGCGCTGCGCCAGCGCGCCGCCGAGGTCGTCGAGGCGGAACTGCTGCGGCTCGACTCGCGCCTGCCGGGACTGGACGACCCGCAGCGCGACGAGGTGGCCCGCACCGTGCGCCGCGTCGTCGACAAGCTTCTCCACGCACCGACGGTGCGCGTCAAACAGCTCGCCTCGGCCCCGGGCGGCGACTCGTACGCGGCCGCGCTGCGCGAGCTGTTCGAGTTGCGGCCCGGATCGGCGGAGGCCGTCGCAGCACCGATCGACCTCGGCGAATTCGCCGCCGGCACCGACGTAGCAGGAAAGGACGCGCAGGCATGAGCACGGACGCGGCATCGACAGCGACAGCCGGCCACGAATCCGACGCGCGCCCCGGCACCCGCACCCTGCGGATCGGAACCCGCGGCAGCTTGCTCGCCACGACGCAGGCCGGCCATGTGCGGGACGCGCTGATCGCGGCCGGGCACCCCGCCGAACTGGTGATCATCAAGACCAAGGGCGACGTGACCTCGGGTCCGGTGCAGCGCATCGGTGTCGGCGTGTTCGTCGCCGAACTGCGCGAGGCGCTGCTGGCCGGCGAGGTCGACGTCGCGGTGCACTCGTACAAGGATCTGCCCACCGCGCAGCCCGACGATCTGGTGATCGCCGCGGTCCCCACCCGTGAGGACCCGCGCGACGCCCTGGTCGCCCGGGACGGGCTGGTGCTCGGTGAGCTGCCGCCCGGATCGAAGATCGGCACGTCCGCGCCGCGCCGCCGCGCCCAGCTGCGCGCCCTCGGCCTGGGGCTGGAGATCGAGCCGCTGCGCGGCAACATCGACACCCGCCTGGGCAAGGTGGCGTCCGGCGAGCTCGACGCGATCGTCATCGCCCGTGCGGGGCTGTCCCGCATCGGCCGGTCCGCCGAGATCACCGAGACGCTCGAGCCGGTGCAGATGCTGCCGGCGCCGTCGCAGGGCGCGCTGGCCGTCGAGTGCCGGGCCGACAACCCGGAGCTGATCGCGGTCCTGTCCGAGCTCGACGACGCTGCGACGCGGGCCGCGGTCGTCGCGGAGCGGGCGCTGCTCGCCGAGCTGGAGGCGGGGTGCACCGCGCCGGTCGGCGCGATCGCCGAGGTCGTCGAGTCGATCGACGACGAGGGCCGTGTGTTCGAGGAACTGTCCGTGCGGGGCTGCGCCGCCGCGATCGACGGTTCCGATGTGATTCGGGCGTCCACAGTGGGGTCGCCCGAGCGTGCGGACGAGCTGGGGCGCGCGGTTGCGCGTGAACTCCTCGAGCTCGGCGCCCGAGATCTGATGACGATTGCCGAGGACGGTGATGCCGATGCTTGACCTGCTTGCCCCTCCGAGGCCCGATTTTGCTTTTTCTTCCTATCGACATGAGACCGCACTGGAGAACTACCGATGAGCCGAGTCCGTAAGAACAGCCCCGGACGGATCCTCTTTGTGGGATCGGGTCCCGGTGACCCGGCGCTGCTCACCGTCCGCGCGCGCGACGTGCTCGCGTCGGCGGCGCTGGCCTTCACCGATCCCGACGTCGACAAGGGCGTGACGGCTCTGGTCGGCACCGCGCTCGGCCGCGATCCGGAGACCGACGAGCCGATCGCCGAGGTCCGTCCCGCGCTCGGCGAGCCCGCGGAGGTCGCCAAGACCCTCGTCGCCGAGGCCAAGAACGGCCACGACGTGGTCCGCCTCGTCGCCGGCGACCCGCTGACCACCGACTCCGTGATCGCCGAGGTCTCGGCCGTCGCGCGCACCCAGGTGGTGTTCGAGGTGCTGCCCGGGCTGCCGTCCGGGTCCGCGGTGCCGAGCTACGCCGGCATGGCGCTGGGTTCGGCGCACACCGAGGCCGACGTGCGCGGCGAGGTCGACTGGGCGGCGCTGGCCGCGGCCCCCGGCCCGCTGGTGCTGCACGCGAGCGCCGCGCACCTCGCCGAGACGGCCAGCGCGCTCGTCGAGCACGGGCTGGCCCCGCAGACCCCGGCCGCGATCACCGTCCGCGGCACCACCCGTCAGCAGCGCACCGTCGAGGCCACCCTGGCGACGCTCAACGACGCCGGTTCCGAACTGGTCGGCCCGCTGATCGTCACGGTCGGCAAGGTCGTCGCGCAGCGCAACAAGATGTCGTGGTGGGAGTCGCGCGCCCTGTACGGCTGGACCGTCCTGGTGCCGCGCACCAAGGAGCAGGCCGCCGACATGAGCAACCGGCTCGTCACGCACGGCGCCATCCCGATCGAGGTCCCGACCATCGCGGTCGAGCCGCCGCGCAGCCCGGCCCAGATGGAGCGGGCTGTGAAGGGCCTGGTCGACGGCCGCTACCAGTGGGTGGTGTTCACCTCCACCAACGCGGTGCGTGCCGTGTGGGAGAAGTTCGAGGCGTTCGGCCTGGACGCGCGCGCGTTCTCCGGCGTGAAGATTGCCTGCGTCGGCGAGGCCACCGCGGAGAAGGTGCGCTCGTTCGGCATCACGCCGGAACTGCTGCCGTCGGGTGAGCAGTCGAGCGAGGGCCTGCTGGCCGACTTCCCGCCGTACGACGAGGTGTTCGACCCGGTCAACCGCGTCCTGCTGCCCCGTGCCGACATCGCCACCGAGACCCTTGCCGAGGGCCTGCGCGAACGCGGCTGGGAGATCGACGACGTCACCGCCTACCGCACCGTGCGCGCGGCGCCGCCGCCGGCCGAGACCCGCGAGATGATCAAGACGGGTGGCTTCGACGCCGTGTGCTTCACGTCGTCGTCGACGGTGCGCAACCTCGTCGGCATCGCCGGCAAGCCGCACGCCCGCACGATCGTCGCGTGCATCGGACCGAAGACCGCCGAGACCGCGATCGAGTTCGGTCTCCGTGTCGACGTCCAGCCGGAGACGGCGCAGATGGGACCGCTGGTCGAGGCACTCGCCGAGCACGCGGCCCGACTGCGCGCCGAGGGTGCGCTGCCGCCTCCGCGCAAGAAGTCCCGCGCCCGCCGCTGACCCACCTTCGGGAGAACCGTGTTTCCAGTTCACCGTCCCCGTCGCCTGCGCGGTACCCCCGCGCTGCGCCGCCTGGTAGCCGAGACGTCGCTCGAGCCGCGTCATCTCGTGCTGCCGATGTTCGTCGCCGACGGCATCGACGAGCCGCGTCCGATCTCGTCGATGCCGGGCGTCGTCCAGCACACGCTGGACTCGCTCCGGAAGGCGGCGACCGACGCGGTCGCGGCCGGCGTGGGCGGG
This sequence comes from Prescottella agglutinans, assembly GCF_004011865.1. Taxonomy (GTDB): domain Bacteria; phylum Actinomycetota; class Actinomycetes; order Mycobacteriales; family Mycobacteriaceae; genus Prescottella; species Prescottella agglutinans. The sequence goes on from NZ_RKLP01000003.1 coordinate 249,016, forward strand.
CTCATGCTGTTCGGCGTGCCGCGTGAGGAGGACAAGGACCCCGAGGGGTCCGGTGCGACCGACCCGGGCGGCATCCTCAACCGCGGCCTGGCCGCGTTGAGGACCGAACTCGGTGATTCGACGGTGCTCATGGCGGACACGTGCCTCGACGAGTTCACCTCGCACGGGCACTGCGGTGTGCTGTCGGCCGACGGCCGGGTCGACAACGATGCGACCCTGGCCCGCTACGTGGACATGGCGGTCGCGCAGGCCGACGCGGGCGCCCACCTGCTCGGACCGAGCGGGATGATGGACGGCCAGGTCGCCGCGATCCGCAAGGGACTCGATGCCGCAGGCCACACCGACGTCGGGCAGTTGGCCTACTCCGCGAAGTACGCGTCGGCGTTCTACGGCCCGTTCCGCGAGGCCGTCGGCTCGTCGCTCGAGGGGGACCGCCGCACCTACCAGCAGGATCCGGCGAACCGCCGCGAGTCGCTGCTCGAGGTGGACCTCGACCTCGCCGAGGGTGCCGACCTGGTGATGGTCAAGCCCGCGATGTCGTACCTGGACGTGCTGCGCGAGGTCGCCGACCGGTCGACGGTGCCGGTGGCCGCGTACCAGATCTCCGGGGAGTACGCGATGATCACCGCGGCCGCGCAGAACGGGTGGATCGACCGCGACGCCGCCGTACTCGAGTCGCTGCTGAGCATCCGGCGTGCCGGTGCCGACATCGTGCTGACCTACTGGGCCGCCGAGGCCGCGGGGTGGCTGTCGTGAGCGAGCAGTGGCCCGGACCTCCCCAGCAGCAGCCGGGACAGCCCGACCCCTGGCCGGGGAGCCCGCAGTACCCGGCCGGCCCCCCGCAGACGCCGGGTCAGTACCCGCCGCCGCCGTCGGTGCAGGAGCAGAAGCCGATCCCGGCCGACGTCCAGACCGCGTTCCAGTTGTGGTTCGTCGTCGCGGCGCTGGGCGTCGTGTACCTGATCGCGGCGCTGCTGTTCGTCTACAGCGACCGGACCTCGTTCGTCGACCAGCTGATGGACGAGTTCGCCAAGCAGCCCGACGTCACGGTCACCCGGTCGCAGGCGGAGCAACTGCTCGTGTTCGGCCTGGTGGCGACAGGCGTGTTCCTCACCCTCGTGCTGGGCGGGTTGACGGTGCTGTTCGACTTCAAGATGCGCAAGGGCAAGAACTGGGCCCGGATGCTGTTGACGATGGCCGGGGTGTTCACCGTGTTCTCGGCGATCCCGACCGTCTTCGGGGCGGGTGCCGCGACCGGGACGGCCGCACTCGTGATGGGCGGCGCGGGGATCCTGCAGGCGGTGGTGGCCGTCGGCGCGATCGTGCTGATGCACCGCAAGGAATCCAACGAGTACTTCCTGAACCTGCCGGTCGCGCGCTGACCGGATCGTCCGTGATTCGGTCTTCCGGGCGGTCCCCGGTACTGTGAATCGGGTCACACGAACAGGGTGTTCGAAAGACCGTTCAGGGGGTCGTGATGCACGTCGAACATCGCACCGGTGGGCGACGGGAGCTGCTGTGGATCGCGCTGATCGCGCTGTTCGGTCTGGCGACGCTCGCGCTCGTGATCGTTCCGGGTGTCCTCGCCTCCTGAGCCACCCCCGCTCGTCGCGCCCGCTCGTCCGACTGCGGTCGATGCCTCAGGATGGGGTGGTGAGTGAGTCGACCCCGCGCGTGGTGTCCATCGCGTATTGGATCTGGGTGCTGTGCGCGGCCGTCATGGTTTTGTTGGGGTTGCTGGCGTTGACGACGTCCGCCGACGCGATCCGCGAGGAACTCGGCTCCGACGCCGATTCGTTCGTGTGGCTGCTGCGGGGGATCGGGGCCACGTCGTTGGTGTTCGGTCTCGTCATCGGTTTCCTCGCGGCGCCGACGCGGGCGGGCAGTCCGCGACTGCGGCTCGTCGTCGTTGTGCTGTCGTCGGTGTTCGCGCTGGTGACGATCGCGCTGTCGGCGATCGGTGTGATCGCACCGGTGCTGTTGGTGATTCCGCTGCTGCTGGTGGTGGCGGCGGTTCTGGTGTTCCGGGAGGGTGCGCGTGAGTGGTTCCGACGCGGGCAGTCCGGCTGAGCCGGACGTGTTGTTCGACGAGCCCGGTGCCCGCTGGCGGACCGTGGCCTACGGTCCGGTGTTCTGCGTGGTCGCGCTCGTGATCGAACTGCTGACGGGGCCGGTGGTGCACTGGTTCGCCCTGACGCTGTTCGCCGCCATCCTCGCCGGCATCGTGTACGTGCAGGTGGCCGCGGCCCGTCGGCACGTGAGTGTGTCGCTGACCCGCACGACGCTGCGGCAGGGTGCCGAGGAGTTGCCGGTCGCGGAGATCGAGGCCGTGTTGCCCGCGGCCGACCCGTACGCGGACGACCCGGAGCCGTGGGAGAGCGCCCGCAGCCTCGGGGAGCTGTCCGGGGTGCCGCGTCGGCGGACGGCGATCGGGTTGCGACTGCGGGACGGTTCGCTGGTGCAGGCGTGGGCCCGCGACGACGACGGCCTACGCGACGCACTGACCGAGGCGCTCGCCGGCGTGGACGGGACGTCGGCGTGACCCGGCCGGTGGTGGTGGTCGCCGAGGCCGTCGGTGCCGTCGCGGCGCTCGTGGCGACGGTCCTGTGCTGGACCCGGGGCGTGAGCACCGGCGAGTTCGCGCCCGTCGCGCCGGATACGCCGTCCTACACCAGCGTCCACTACTCGGGCCCGTGGATCGCGGCGGCGTTCGCGTCGGTGCTCGTCGCGGGCCTGCTGGTCCTCGACGTCCGGCGCAGACTCCGTGCCCCGAGGTACCCATAGGGGGTATCATGGGGCTATGAACGGATACAGCCCGCAGCAGGAGGACCTGCTCAAGCGTCTGCGGCGCATCGAGGGCCAGGTGCAGGGCATCTCGCGCATGATCGCCGACGACCGCTACTGCATCGACGTGCTGACCCAGGTGTCGGCGGCCACGTCCGCACTGCAGTCGGTGTCCCTGAAGCTGCTCGAGGCGCACCTCGCGGGATGCGTCGTCGAGGCGGCGAAGAAGGGCGGCCCGGAGGCGGACGCCAAGGTCAAGGAGGCGTCCGATGCGATCGCGCGCCTGGTGCGCTCCTGAGCCCGGTGCGATTCTGAACCCAAGGAGGCCCACGATGGAGCACACCTATCTCGTCAAGGGCATGACCTGCCAGCACTGCGCGGCCGCGGTCACCGAGGAGATCGGCGAACTGTCCGGTGTCACCGGCGTCGACGTGGACGTCGATTCCGGCAGGGTGGTCGTGTCCAGCGACACCCCGCTGGACACCATCGCCGTCGCCGCCGCGGTCACCGAGGCAGGCTACGAACTGGTCCAGTAGGTGACCACCACCGCGCCGCGCACCGTCGAACTGAACGTCGGCGGTATGACCTGCGCGTCGTGCGCGGCGCGGATCGAGCGCAAACTCGGCAAGCTCGACGGCGTCACCGCCACCGTCAACTACGCCACCGAGCAGGCGCACGTCCGGTACGCCGATGCCGTGGCGCTGCAGGACCTCATCGACGTCGTCGAGAAGACCGGCTACACGGCCACCGTCGCGGAACCGGAGGAACCCTCCGAGGCCGAGGCGGCACGGGACCGACTCGGAACGAGGCTCGTGGTGGCCACCGCCGCGTCGGTGCCGGTGGTGCTGGTGTCGATGATCCCGCCGCTGCAGTTCGACTACTGGCAGTGGATCGCGTTCGTCCTCACCACGATCGTCGTGTTCTGGTGCGGCTACCCGTTCCACCGGGCCGCCGCCGTCACCGCCCGGCACGGGATGGCGACGATGGACACCCTCGTCTCGCTCGGCACGCTCGCCGCGTACGGGTGGTCGGCGTGGGCGCTGGTGTTCGGCACCGCCGGCCACATCGGGATGACGCACGAGTTCACGTTCCGGCCCGGCGCGCACGATCCGTCCGGCCAGATCTATCTCGAGGTCGCGGCCGGCGTCACGACGTTCCTGCTCGCCGGCCGATATGCGGAGTCGCGGGCCAAGCGCCGATCCGGCGCCGCGCTGCGGGCCTTGCTCGAGGTGGGCGCGAAGGACGTGTCGGTGCTGCGGGGCGGCGCCGAGCAGCGGATCCCGGTGTCGGCGTTGCGGGTCGGCGACGAGTTCGTGGTGCGTCCCGGCGAGAAGATCGCGACCGACGGCAGAGTCGTGCGGGGCCGTTCGGCCGTCGACACGTCGATGCTCACGGGGGAGTCCGTGCCCGTCGACGTAGGCGAGGGTGACGCCGTGGTCGGCGGCACCATCGACACGGACGGTCTGCTCACCGTGCGGGCCGAACGGGTCGGAGCCGACACGCAACTGGCGCACATCGCGAAACTGGTGACCGAGGCGCAGAGCGGCAAGGCGCACGCGCAGCGCCTCGCGGACCGGGTGTCGGCGGTGTTCGTGCCGGTGGTGCTGGTGATCGCCGCGGCGACTCTCGCGGTGTGGCTGCTGTTGGGGCACCAGACGACGGAGGCGTTCACCGCCGCGGTCGCCGTTCTGATCGTCGCGTGTCCGTGTGCGCTGGGGTTGGCGACACCCACCGCGCTGCTGGTCGGGACCGGGCGCGGCGCCCAACTGGGCATCCTCATCAAGGGGCCGGAGGTGCTCGAGCAGACCCGCCGCATCGAGACGGTGGTCTTCGACAAGACCGGCACCGTCACCACCGGCCGGATGGAGTTCGAGGATGTCGTCGCGGCGCGGGGGGAGGACCGCGACCGGGTGCTGGCGCTGGCCGCGGCCGTCGAATCCGGGTCGGAGCACCCGGTGGCACGGGCGATCGTGCGCGCGGTGCCGCGGCCGCTGCCGGTGACCGGGTTCGTGAACCGTCCCGGCATCGGCGTCGAGGGCGTGGTGGACGGTCACCAGGTCCGCGTCGGGCGCGCGCAGGGCTCACTGCCGTCCGAGGTGCGGGGTCTGCTCCCGGACGGTCGGACGTCGGTGATCGTGTCGTGGGACGGCCGGGTGCGGGGTGCGCTGGTCGTTGCGGACGCCGTCAAGCCCACCAGCGCCGAGGCGATCCGCGAGATCCGCGACCTCGGCATGACCCCGGTCCTGCTCACCGGCGACGCGGAGGCCGTCGCGGCCGCGGTCGCGCGCGACGTCGGCATCGACCGGGTGATCGCGGAGGTGCTGCCCGACCAGAAGGCGGCGACGATCGCGCGACTGCGCGAGGACGGCGCCGTCGCGATGGTGGGCGACGGCGTCAACGACGCCGCGGCGCTCGCCACCGCCGACGTCGGCATCGCGATGGGCACGGGCACGGATGCGGCGATCGAGGCGAGCGACCTGACGCTCGTGCGCGGCGACCTGCGGTCGGTACCCGACGCGATCCGGCTGTCGCGGCGCACCCTCGCCACCATCAGGGGGAACCTGTTCTGGGCATTCGCCTACAACGTCGCGGCGATCCCGCTGGCCGCGACCGGTCTGCTGAACCCGATGATCGCGGGCGCCGCGATGGCGCTGTCGTCGTTGTTCGTGGTGGGGAACAGCCTGCGGCTCAGGCGGTTTCGCTGATCGCATGAGCGCGCGGGGGCCGCACCGCGCGCGATCCGCGACAGTTCGTCGGTGACATGCGCGTCGAACGCGCTCATACTTCTGAGATGGCATACCTGAAACCGCCGCTGCTGGTCCGCGAGGTGTTCAACCGTATCGCCCTCGCCACCGGTGTCAGCGGCACCGAGAAGATCACCGTCACCGGCCGGCGCAGTCACGAGCCCCGATCGGTGCCCGTCGTGCCCGTCGACGTCGACGGGGTGCGCTACCTCGTCTCGACTCGCGGCGAATCGGAGTGGGTCCGCAACCTGCGCGCCTCCCCCGAGGTGGACGTGAGCCGACGTGGCCACACCGCGCACTACACCGCCACGGAGGTCCCCGTCGCCGCCCGGGAACCGATCATCGCGGCGTATCGGGTGAAGGCGGGCAGGACGGTGCAGGGCTACTGGGACAAACTGCCGGATCCCGTCGACCACCCGGTGTTCGCGCTCACGACCGCGGGCTAGCGGGACCGTCCCGGATGCGGATCCGTCCCGCGCGTAAACCGCTGTCGGGGGCGGGGGCCGTCATGGCGGCGGCGGTCATCGGACTGGGCGCGGTGCCGACGGCGTGCGCGGGGCCCGAGGAACCTGGCGCGTCGTTTCCCGATCTCGCGGTCACCACGGTCATGGAGGGTCTCGCCCGGCCGTGGGACGTGGTGATCGCCCCCGACGGCACGATCCTCACGGGTGAGCGCGCGGGCCGCTTCGTGGCCGAACGCCCCGACGGGAGCACCGGCGAGGTGAACGCGGACCTGTCGGATCTGTACGCGCAGGGCGAGACCGGGCTGATGGGCATCGCTCTCGCCGCCGACTTCGCGACCAGTCGCACCGTCTACACCTGCCAGGGCCACCGCGACGCGTCCGGCACCGACATCCGGGTGGTGTCGTGGACGGCGGACCCGGGATGGACCGCCCTCACCCGCACCGGCGCCGTCGTGACGGGGATGCCGGTGGGCGCGGGCGGCCGGCACGGCGGGTGCCGCATCCTGGCCCACCCGGACGGCACCTTGTACATCGGCACCGGCGACTCGGCGCGGCCCACGGTGCCGCAGGATCGGAACTCGCTGGGCGGCAAGGTGCTGCACGTCGACACGGACGGATCGCCGGCGTCCGGCGATCCGGACCCCAGCAGTCCCGTGTTCACCCTCGGGCACCGCAACGTGCAGGGTCTGGCGCTGCAGCCCGGAACCGGCCGGCTGTACGGCATCGAGCAGGGCACCGACCGCGACGACGAGGTGAACCTGCTGCGCGCGGGCGCCAACTACGGATACCGCCCCGATCGCGAGCCGGGCGTCTACGACGAGAGCGTGCCGATGACCGATCCCGACCGGGTTCCCGGCGCCGTCGCGGCCGTGTGGAGTTCGGGAAAGCCGACGATCGCGACGCCCGGTGGCACGTTCGTCTCCGGCGCCGGCTGGGGCGTATGGGACGGCGCGCTCGCCGTCACGAGCCAGCAGGGACAGGAGTTGCTGTTCCTGAAACTGTCGGACGACGGTGACAGCGTGACGGATTCGCACTCGGCGCTCGCCGGCGACTACGGACGCCTGCGCTCGGCCACCCGGATGGCGGACGGCAGCCTGCTGGTCACCACCGACAACGGCACGAACGACAGAGTCCTGCGCGTCGCACCGGCGCCGCGGTGACGCGAACCGGGTGCGGTGCCCGACGGCGGGCTACCGGCCGTCGGTGCTCGGAGCGTCGAGCATCACCGCGCCGGCGAGCGCGTCGGGGACACCGAGTCCGTCGACGAGGGTCGCGGCGTGCGGGCGCAGCGAGCGGCAGCGCTCGTTGATGCCGCGGCGCACCGCCTTGGCGCGCTCCACCGAGAGCAGGCGGTGCTCCATGAACCACGCCTTGTCCTCGTCGATCACGGTGAGCGCGAACAGGTCACACAGATCGCCGAGCAGGTCGCGGGCCGTCTCGTCGGCGCACGCGTCGATGCCGGCGATGAACGCCTCGAGCACCACCCGGTCGATGTGGGCGCGGGCCGCGTGCAGCACGTGGTCCTGCACGAAGTTGAAGGCGGCGAACGGGTCGTCCTCGCGCTTGCGCGCGGCCTGCAGGCGCCGTGCCGCGGTCGCGAGCAGGTACTCCTCGCGGTCCTCGAACATCGTCAACTGGGTGCCGCGGTTGAAGAGGCTGCCGTCCTCCTCGCTGTCCTGGCGGGTGTCGAGGATCGTCTGGATGATCTGCTGTGCCGCGGTGCGCTTGCGGACAGCGTCACCGAACGCATTGGCGGCGAAGGTCATCCACTCGACCGGGCTCATCCCGCGCACCTCGTCGGCGTACTTGGTGAGCAGTTCCTTCGCGACCAACTGGGTGAGCACCGTGTTGTCGCCCTCGAACGTGGTGAACACGTCGGAGTCGGCCTTGAGTGCCGTCAGGCGGTTCTCGGCGAGGTAGCCGGCGCCGCCGCAGGCCTCGCGGCACTCCTGGATGGCGCGGGTCGCGTGCCGGGTGTTGGCGGCCTTCAGTCCCGCCGCCCGCGACTCGAGTTCGCGTTGATCGCCCGGGTCGACCTCGGTCGCGGTCTGGATGTCGTGCATCTTCGCGACCAGTTCGTTCTGCGCGAAGCCCAGCGCGTAGGCGCGCGCGACGTGCGGCAGCAGACGCTGCTGGTGTGCGAGGTAGTCCATGATCGGGACCTCGGGATCCGGCGTGGCGTCGCTTCCGCTCGGTGCACTGAACTGCTTGCGCTGCAACGCGTACCGGGTCGCGATGGTCAGCGCCACCCGCGCCGCCGCGGCGGCCGACCCGCCCACCGTCACCCGCCCGCGCACGAGCGTGCCGAGCATCGTGAAGAAGCGGCGGTTCTTGTTCTCGATCGGCGACGAGTACACGCCGTCGGCGTCCACCGACCCGTACCGGTTGAGCAGGTTCGTGCGCGGCACCCGCACCTGGTCGAACACGATGCGGCCGTTGTCGACACCGGGCAGGCCGCCCTTGTAGCCGCAGTCCGACGTCGTCACACCCGGCAGGTCGTTGCCGTCGGCGTCCCGGATCGGCACCAGCAGGCAGTGCACCCCGTGCGACTCGTCGCCGACGACCAACTGCGCGAACACCGCGGCCGTCCGCGCGTGCTCGGCCGCGCCGCCGATGTAGTCCTTGCGCGACGACGCGGTGGGGGAGTGGACCACGAACTCGTCGGTGGCCGCGTCGTAGGTGGCGGTGGTCTCGAGGCTCTGCACGTCGCTGCCGTGCCCGGTCTCCGTCATCGCGAAGCAGCCCAGCAGGTCCAGGTCGATCATCGGACGCAGGTACTCGGCGTGATGGTCCTCGGTGCCGAGGTTCTCGATGGCGCCGCCGAACAGTCCCCACTGCACGCCGGCCTTCACCATCAGCGACAGGTCCGACATCGCCAGCATCTCGATCGCGGTCACCGCGGCGCCGGGCTCGGCCCCGCTGCCGATGTCGACACCGAAGCCGCGGTCGACGAATCCGCCGGCCGCGAGGACCCGCAGTTGCTCGAGCGTCTTCGCCCGGGCGCGGCCGAGGTCCGGGGTGTAGTGAGGTCGGAACTCGTCGGTGGAGAGGTCGACGCGGGCCTTCTCGCGCACCTCCGCCCACCGGCCGTCGAGGGTCGTCCGCAGGGAATCCGCCGTGGTCGCCATGTTCCGAACGTAGTGCGGGCAGGCGCGTCCTGCTGGGGAACGGTCCGGCGCCCGACCTGCGCGAACGGACACGCCGACGCGATGTGATTCCGGCCACCTCCTACACCCTGTCGTTGGCAAATTCGACAGAACTGGGACACTGGAAGCCGTGACTGCTGCCTCCAGCGGGTCCGGCTCGGGACCCGATCTTCGCGACGCTCGTTCCGCCCAGCTCTTCGACCGGGCGTCCAAGGTCATCCCCGGAGGCGTCAACTCCCCGGTCCGCGCTTTCGGTTCCGTCGGCGGTGCACCCCGTTTCATCGAGAAGGCCTCCGGCTACACGCTCACCGACGTCGACGGCAACGACTACGTCGATCTGGTGTGCTCGTGGGGCCCGATGATCCTCGGCCACGCGCACCCGGCCGTCGTCGAGGCCGTGCAGAAGGCCGCCACCACCGGGCTGTCGTTCGGTGCCCCCACCGAGGGCGAGATCGCGCTCGCCGAGGAGATCGTCTCCCGCGTCGCCCCCGTCGAACAGGTCCGCCTGGTCAACTCTGGCACCGAGGCCACCATGAGCGCGGTCCGCCTGGCCCGCGGCTTCACCGGCCGCTCCAAGATCGTCAAGTTCTCCGGCTGCTACCACGGCCACGTCGACGCGCTGCTCGCCGACGCGGGCTCGGGCCTGGCCACGTTCGGCCTGCCCACCTCGCCCGGCGTGACCGGCGCGCAGGCCGAGGACACCATCGTCGTGCCCTACAACGACCTCGAGGCCGTGCGCGCCGCGTTCGCCGCGAACCCCGGCGAGATCGCGTGCGTCATCACCGAGGCCGCCGCCGGTAACATGGGCGCGGTCGCGCCGCTGCCCGGCTTCAACGAGGGCCTGCGCGCCCTCACCACCGAGCACGGCGCGCTGCTGATCATGGACGAGGTCATGACCGGCTTCCGCGTCAGCCGCTCCGGTTGGTTCGGCCGCGACGGCGTCGCCGGCGACCTCTACACGTTCGGCAAGGTCATGAGCGGCGGCCTCCCCGCCGCCGCGTTCGGCGGTCGCGCCGACGTCATGGCCAAGCTGGCCCCGGCGGGCCCCGTCTACCAGGCCGGCACGCTGTCGGGTAACCCCGTCGCCGTCGCCGCCGGGCTGGCGAACCTGCGCGCCGCCGACGACGCCGTGTACGCGGCGCTCGAACGCAACGCGCAGACCCTCGGCACGCTGCTGGGCGACGCGCTCACCGCGGAGGGCGTGCCGCACCGCGTCCAGTACGCCGGCACCCTCGTCAGCGTGTTCTTCACCGAGAACCCCGTCACCAACTATGCGGAGGCCAAGGCCGCCGACACGTGGCGGTTCCCCGATTTCTTCCACGCCCTGCTCTCGCGCGGCATCTACGCGCCGCCGAGCGCGTTCGAGGCGTGGTTCGTGTCGTCCGCTCTCGACGACGACGCCTTCTCGAAGATCGCCGACGCCGCGCCCCACGCGGCCAAGGCTGCCGCCGCCGCCAAGCACTGACCCACCGAACCACAGCGAACAGGGACGACTACCGTGACCGACGCCGACAACGCGAGCGCTGCCGACATCTCCGACAACTCCGACACCCGGACCATCGTTCACGTGCTCCGGCACGGTGAGGTGCACAACCCGGGAGGCATCCTCTACGGACGCCTCCCGAACTTCCGGCTGTCGGTGACCGGTGAGTCGCAGGCCCGCGCCGTCGCCTCGGCGCTCGCGGAGCACGACATCACGCACGTCGTCGCGTCGCCGCTGCAGCGGGCGCAGGAGACGGCCGCGCCGATCGCCGAGAAGCACGGTCTGCAGATCGTGACCGACGCCAACCTCATCGAGGCCGCGAACGACTTCGAGGGCCTCAAGGTGGCCGTCGGCGACGGTGCGCTGCGCCGGCCCCGGCACTGGTGGAAGCTGCGCGACCCGTTCACCCCGTCGTGGGGCGAGCCGTACCTGCAGATCGCGCACCGCATGCTCGCGGCCGTCAACACCGCCCGCGTCGCCGCCGTCGGCCACGAGGCCGTGTGCGTGAGCCACCAGTTGCCGGTGTGGACACTGCGTCGCTTCCTGCAGGGCGAGCGGCTGTGGCACGACCCGCGCAACCGGCAGTGCGGTCTCGCCTCCCTGACGTCGCTGGTCTACGAGGGCGACACGCTCGTCGACATCGTCTACTCCGAGCCGGCCGGTGCGTCGGACCCCAGGGTGACCGGCGCATGAAGTTCCCATCCCTCCGGTTGGCGGCTGCGGCATGCACGCTGGTCGTCGCCGCGACCGTCGCCGGCTGTGCCGGTGGCGACGACGCTGTCGTGCAGGGCGGCGGGTCGTTCGTCTTCGTCTCGCCCGGCGGCAAGACCGAACTGTTCTACGATCCGCCGTCCGAGCGCGGCACCGTCGGCAACGTCTCCGGACCCGACCTGATGACCGAGGGCAAGACCACGTCGCTGTCGGATTTCGAGGGCCAGGTCGTGGTGCTCAACGTGTGGGGTCAGTGGTGCGGGCCCTGCCGCGGTGAAGCCGACGACCTCGAAGAGGTCTACGAGAACACCAAGGACCTCGGGGTCCAGTTCCTCGGCGTCAACGTCCGCGACCACACCAAGAACAAGGCGCAGGACTTCGTCGTCAACTACAACGTGACCTATCCGTCCATCTACGACCCGGAGATGCGGACGCTGCTCACCCTCGGCAAGAACTACCCGACCAGCGTGATCCCGACGACGATCGTGCTGGACCGCCAGCACCGCGTCGCCGCCGTGTACCTCAAGGAACTGCTGGCGAGCGATCTGCAGCCCGTGGTCGAGCGGATCGCGCAGGAACCGCAGGACCAGGGATGACGACCGACACGATCCTGTTGGCGAGCGTCGGCGAGACGTTCCAGACCACCGCCTCGACCGGGCCGCTGCTGCTCGCGCTCGGCGCCTGCCTGCTCGCCGGTCTGGTGTCGTTCGCGTCGCCGTGCGTCGTGCCGCTCGTCCCCGGCTACCTGTCGTACCTGGCCGGAGTGGTCGGCGCCGACGCGCCCGCCGTCACCGCGACCGAGGCGCAGACCCGGACCAAGACCATCCGCGACGGGCGCCTGCGCGTCGCGGGCGCCGCGGGACTGTTCGTGGCCGGATTCACCGTCGTCTTCGTGCTCGCCACCGCGACGGTGTTCGGCGCCATCGAGGCGCTCACGATCAACCGGGAAGTGCTCCAGCGGGTCGGCGGCGTCGTCACGATCGTGATGGGTCTGGCGTTCGTGGGGCTGATCCCGGCGCTGCAGAAGGACACCCGGTTCGCGCCGAAGCAGGTGTCCGGACTGATCGGCGCTCCGCTGCTCGGCGGGGTGTTCGCACTCGGCTGGACGCCGTGCCTGGGTCCGACGCTCGCCGGTGTGATGTCGGTGGCTGCCGGCACCGAGGGGGCGACCGCGGTCCGCGGCGTGGCCCTCATCGTCGCCTACTGCCTGGGCCTGGGCCTGCCGTTCGTCCTGGTGGCGCTCGGATCGGCGCGGGCACTGCGCGGCGTCGGCTGGCTGCGCCGCAACAGCCGGACGATTCAGATCTTCGGCGGAATCTTGTTGATCATGGTCGGTATCGCACTGGTCACCGGCGCGTGGGACCAGTTCGTCGGCTGGATCCGCGACGCGTTCATCACGGAGGTGGTCCTGCCGATATGACGGATCGAGACACACTGACAGCCGACGCTGCACCCGCCGAGGCCGAAGCGCCGCGGCCGCCGCGCCAGTCGCCGCTCGGCCGCGTCGTCGCCGCAATCCGCAACGTCTGGCGTGGGCTGACGTCGATGCGGACTGCGCTGGTGCTGCTGTTCCTGCTGGCGCTCGCCGCGATCCCCGGCGCGCTGCTGCCGCAACGCAGCCTCAACGAGAGCAAGGTCAACGAGTACATCGCGAACCGGCCGACGCTCGGTCCGATCATGGACAAGCTGGAACTGTTCGACGTGTTCGGCAGCTTCTGGTTCACCGCGATCTACGTGCTGCTGTTCATCTCGCTGGTCGGCTGCATCGTCCCGCGCTGCGTCGAGTACGCCAAGGCGCTGCGCTCCAAGCCCGTCGCGGCCCCGCGCAACCTGGGCCGGCTCCCGCACCACCACGTCGCGACCGTCGACGAGGACCCCGAGTCCGTCGCCGCGCGGGTGCGGAAGCAGCTTCGGGGCTGGCGCGTCGAGCAGCGGGTCGGCGGCGAGCGCGCCAAGCACCCGGGCGAGATCACGCTCTCGGCGGAGAAGGGGTTCCTGCGCGAGGCCGGAAACCTGGTCTTCCACCTGTCGCTCGTGGCGCTGCTCGTTTCGATCGCGGTCGGCAAGATCTTCAGCTACGAGGGCAACGTGATCGTCGTCGCCGACGACAACTCGGGCCTGTGCACCACCTCGCCGGCGGTCTTCGACACGTTCCGGCCCGGACTCGCGTCGGACGGCACCGGCCTGAGGCCTCTGTGCGTCCGCGTCGAGGACTTCTCCGCCGACTACCTCGACAACGGTCAGGCCGAGATGTTCCGGTCGAACATCTCGTACCAGGCGGGCGAGGACATCGAGACGAACACCTGGCGGCAGACGGAGCTGCGGGTCAACCATCCGCTGCGCGTCGCGGGTGACCGCGTCTACCTGCAGGGCCACGGGTACGCCCCCACCTTCACGGTGACGTTCCCGAACGGTGAGTCCCGCACCGAGACGCTGCAGTGGCAGCCCGACGACGCGACGACGTTCCTGTCGAGCGGCGCGATGCGGTTCGACCCGCCCGGCGGCATGTACCCGAACGAGGACGAGCGGCGCAAGAATCAGATCGCGATCGAGGGCCTGTTCGCGCCGACCGCGGTGTTCCACGGCAGCCTGCTGTCGTCGGGCTACCCGGCCATGAACGATCCGGCCGTCGCGATCGACATCTACAAGGGCGACACCGGCCTCGACACCGGTCTTCCGCAGAACCTGTTCTCGCTCAACAAGGAACTGGTGAACCAGGGCCGGTTGGTGAAGCAGGAGCGGGTGAACCTGTTCCCCGGTGAGAGCAAGACCCTCGCCGACGGCACCCAGGTTCGCTTCGACGGCGCCGTCGACTTCGTCAACCTGCAGGTCTCGCACGACCCCGCGCAGCAGTGGGTGCTGGTGTCGGCCCTCGTGATGATGGGCGGCCTGCTTGTCTCGCTGGTCGTCAAGCGTCGCCGGGTCTGGGTACGGATCTACCCCGCGAAGGATCCCGACACCGTGTCGGCTACATTGACCGAGGGTGAACGACGTACGGTAGTAGAGCTCGGCGGGCTTGCCCGGACGGATCAGGCCGGCTGGGGCGACGAGTTCGATCGACTGCGCACCCGCCTTCTGGGTGACGGCACGGCATAACGGACAACACGAGCGCGCAAGCGCAGGAGATGAATTCATGACGATCAACGAGACACTCGCTCGCTACAGCGACTGGTCGTTCGAGTCGGCGTTTGCGATCTACGTGCTGGCCACGGTGCTGCTGATCGCGCGGTACGCGTCGATGCGTGCCCGCGAGGTGCAGGAGCGCGAGCTCGTGACCGCAGGCGGCGGTCCGGTCGCCACCGAGTCACAGGCCCCGGGCCGGGTTGTCGAGCAGCCTGGCAAGACGTGGTCCGAGAAGCTCGGCGGCATGGGCTACGCCCTACTGGTCGTCGGCATCGTGCTGCACATCACCTCGATCGTGCTGCGCGGTCTGGCGACCGAACGCTTCCCGCTCGGCAACATGTACGAGTTCGTCACGATGGCGTGCGCCGCCGCGGTGATCGCGGGCATCGTCGCACTGCGCAAGACCACGGACCTGTTCGTGTTCCTGCTGGTTCCGGTGCTGGTCCTGATGTTCCTCGCGGCGACCGTGCTCTACGCGGACGCGGCACCGGTGGTTCCGGCGCTCAAGTCGTTCTGGCTGCCGATCCACGTCACGATCATCAGCGTCGGCAGCGGCATCTTCATGGTCTCCGGCGTCGCGAGCATGCTGTTCCTGTACCGCATCCGGTTCCCGAAGGGCGAGGAGAGCACCGGCCCGTTCGGCAAGCTGGCGCAGCGTCTGCCCGACGCGCAGACCCTCGACCGTCTCGCCTACAAGACGACGATCGTCGCGTTCCCGCTGTTCGGTGCCGGCATCATCCTGGGCGCGATCTGGGCCGAGGCGGCCTGGGGGCGGTTCTGGGGCTGGGACCCCAAAGAGACCGTCTCCTTCATCGCGTGGGTCATCTACGCGGCCTACCTGCACGCGCGTGCGACGTCGGGTTGGCGCGACACGAAGGCCGCATGGATCAACGTCGCCGGCTTCGTGGCGATGCTGTTCAACCTGTTCATCATCAACATGGTGGTCTCGGGCCTGCACTCCTACGCCGGCCTGAACTGACGCCCTGCACAGCTGAAGGGGCCCTTCATGCGCTGACGGCGTGTGAAGGGCCCCTTCAGCTGTAGGGGCCGGGCGACCGGGGCCGGGTAGCGGTGTCCCGGTAACGAGAAACGGTCGCCGTGCATCTGCACGGCGACCGTTGTCGAATCCGTATTGCCTGTCCGATTCGTCCCGCTCGATGGCGGACGCACAGCCTCGTCCTGCCCTCCGCCCGCGCGCTGACCAGTGCCCGCCTTCGCGCGGGCTCCCGTCAGTTCTCCGGGTCGGTGGGGGTGTCGGTTCCGGGACGTGGCCCCGACTGTCGGCGGTGGTTCTCACGATCCACACGCCACAGGAACTCGGGGTCGTCGTCCGGTCCGACGACTCTGCCGACCTTGCTGTCGCTACCGCCTCGGACTGCGGTGGTGGCGGTCGGGCCGAACGCCTTCCAGAAAAGGACAGCGAGCGTAACCAGGCCGATGAACGCCAGTAGGTAGATCACGGTGCACCTCCTGTTACGAGGGTAGCCGTGTCCGGGGCGACCGGGTATCTACCTGGCGGACGTCCAGTCGGACCTCACCGATCAGGAGTGATGAGCTTCGGTGGTCAGGGACGAGAGCAGCGCCATCACCTCGGCCTCACGGAACCTCCGGTGTCCTCCGGGGGTGCGCAGAGATCCGAGCCGGCCGGCGTGCGCCCAACGCGTGACGGTCTTGGGGTCGACATGGAACAGTGCGGCGACCTGGCCCGGGGTCAGCAGGGCTTCCTTGGCGCCGTTATAGGTGGGTGCGCTCATCGATCCTCCAAGTTTCGGGGCCGACCACTCGATCGGCCGGGGAGATTCGGGACCGGTTCGTTTGTCGACCGGCTCCGACATAGTGGCACCACACCCCCCAGGTACTCGAACAATCTAAAGTTGGTAAAGGGGAGGTAATAGACAAATCGGACTAGTCGGACCCCGATGTCTCGGCTGGGTATACGAATTCGGCGATCCGGGTACGAACCGGGCCGACTGCCCCTAGGGTGGGGCCCGCCTGCGCTGGGCGTAGTAGTCCGATCCGACCGCCGAATCTGCAGTCGGACCCACCGTCGAGACGCGCCGAAGTCGACCGTCCGGGTGGAATTCGAGAGGTACCGGGTAGTGAATCGTCACTCTGCGTTCCGGCCCCGTTGATCTTCCGATCCGTGGGACCGTGCGCCATCGACCGGCGTTCTCGCAGGCCGCCGTGCGGCGGTCGGTACCCTGGTCGTGTGAGTGATGCAGCGCAGAATCGTCCTGACCAGGCCCGCAATGCGGGCAACGCCTCCGCCGGCGCCGTGACGACGGGGACCCTCGTCCGCGACGTCGCCCTGTACTCGGTGGCCCGCCTGGGCCTCGTGGTGCTCCTCGCGGTCGTCATCCTGTTCGGCGGCAAGCTGTTCGGTGTCGACGTGCCGCTGATCGTCGCCGCGCTGTTCGCGGTTCTGATCGCGCTGCCGCTGTCGCTGGTCCTGTTCGCGAAGCTCCGCAAGAAGGTCAACGTGGATATCGCGGCGGTCGACGAGAAGCGTCGCGCCGACAAGGCGGACCTCCATGCCAAGCTTCGGGGTGAGGACCGCCGGTGACGGCCGTCGTCGACCGGCGGGGTAGCCGGGCCTGGGTCGACAATGCGGTCCGCCTCATCGAGGCCGACGCCCAGCGCAGCGCCGACACGCACCTGCTGCGCTACCCGCTGCCGCCCGAGTGGAACGTCCAGCTGTACCTCAAGGACGAGTCCACGCACATCACCGGCAGCCTCAAGCACCGGTTGGCACGCTCACTGTTCCTGTATTCGATCTGCAACGGCTGGATCACCGAGAACACGACAGTGATCGAGGCGTCGTCGGGCTCGACCGCCGTCAGCGAGGCGTACTTCGCGAAGCTGCTGGGGCTCGAGTTCGTCGCCGTGATGCCCGCGAGCACGAGCCCGGCGAAGATCGCGCTGATCGAGGCTCAGGGCGGCCGCTGTCACTTCGTCACGGATCCGTCGAGCATCTACACGGAATCGCAGCGGCTTGCGGCCGAGACCGGCGGCCACTACATGGACCAGTTCACTCACGCCGAGCGCGCCACCGACTGGCGCGGCAACAACAACATCGCCGAGTCGATCTTCACGCAACTGCAGCAGGAGGATCATCCGATCCCGGAGTGGATCGTCGTGGGCGCCGGCACCGGTGGCACCGGCGCCACGATCGGCCGGTTCCTCCGCTACCGCAAGCACGACACCGGTCTGTGCGTGGTGGACCCGGAGAACTCCGTCTTCTTCGACGCGTGGCAGTGCAGCGACTGCACCGCCGTCTCCACCTCGGACCGCGGGTCCCGGATCGAGGGCATCGGTCGCCCGCGTGTCGAACCGTCGTTCATCGGGCAGGTCGTCGACCGCATGGTCAAGGTGCCCGACGCGGGTTCGATCGCCGCGATGCGGCACGCCAGCACCGTGCTCGGACGGAAGGTGGGCGGCTCGACCGGCACCAACCTGTGGGGTGCGTTCGGTCTGGTCGCCGAGATGCTCGAACAGGGCCGCAGCGGCAGCGTCGTGACGCTGTTGTGCGACGGCGGCGAACGGTACGCCGGCACGTACTTCGACGACGACTGGGTGGCGTCCGAGGGGATCGACCTGTCCGGGCCGACGGCCGTGCTCGACGAGTTCGCGCGCACCGGCCGCTGGACCGGCTAGCGGGGGCCTCCCGGGCCGATCGGGACGTGCCGGGTCATCGCGACCCGCGGCCAGCGGTCCAGGCCCCGGGCGGCCTCGTGCTCGCGGACGGCGCGCAGACCGGGGCCGAGGTCGCCGTCGGCGACGATCGTGAAGCCGAGGTGCGCGTAGTACGGCGCGTTCCACGGCACGTCGACGAACGTGGTCAGCGTGATCTCGGGCAGGCCGCGGTCGCGGGCCCATTCCTCGACGTGGTCGATCAGTTGCGCGCCCAGTCCGCGACGGGCGTGGACGGGATGCACCGACACCTGCTCGATGTGGGCGTTGCCGTCGACGACGTCGACGACACAGAACGCCGCCGCGGGTGCCGACCGCGGCGCCCACACCCACGCGCGCCCGTCGGCGCGGTACTCCTCGAACCACGCGATCGGGGGAGCGTGATCGTCGGCGACCTCGTCCATCCCCAGGGTCCGGAACGCCGCGCCCGCCGCCACGTCGACCTCCTGGAGACGAGGCAGGTCGGCGGGCTCGGCGAGGCGGATCATTCGTCGGGTCCGAGCTCAGCCGCGGGAGACGACCTGCGACGCGACGGCGGTACCGGCGGCGACGACGCCTACGGACGGCCACGCGCCGATCTTCTTGGCCAGCGGGTGCGAGCCGCCGAATGCCGCGACGTAGGTTCCGAGCAGCGCCGCCGCGCGGCCCGGGCCCGAGCTCTTGGCCCAGCTGTAGGTGCAGACGCCGCCGACCGCCGCGAGCACCGCACCACCGAGCTGACGGTTACCGGTCTGCCGGGCGACGGCGTACCCGCCGACGAGTCCGGCGGCGGCGAGGGCGGAGGTGGCGGTCTTGTTCAGCATGGTGGCTTCTCCCGTTCGGATCGTGGGTCTTCGATTCGAGGCTAACCACGCCGGCGGGGTGCGTGTCGGGCGGCCCGCATGAGAATGCTCACGCCCTCTTTCTCGCTGTCCGGGAAATCGCGTGTGCGAGTGCGGCAGTGGGCTCGATCATCAGAGCGTCCCCGTACTTCGAGGAGGAGTCGTGTCGTCAGAACCCGCGCAGTCCGCGCAGTCGTCCCGTCCAGCGTTTCGCCCTGGCCCCCTGCTCCCGGGTAAACGGGCCGTCGTCACCGGGGGTGCGCACGGGATCGGCGCGGCGATCGCCCGGTCGTTCGCGGCCCACGGCGCCGCGGTCCTGGTCGCCGACGTCGACCCCGATGCGGCACGCGCGCTCGAATTCGACGCCGCCGCAGGAGGTTCGATCGAGGTCCTCGCGTACGACGTCCTCGAGCCGGCGGTGCCGGCGCGGATCGTGGACTTCGCGCCCGACGTCCTGGTGAACAACGTCGGTCACTTCCTGCGTCCGCCGCGGCCGTTCGCCGAGACGGAACCCGAGTTCTGGGCGCAGGTCGGCGGCATCAACCTCGACCACGTCCTGCGGCTCACGCGGGCCGTGCTGCCCGGCATGGCGGAGCGGGGGCGCGGGGGCTCGATCCTGAACCTCACGACCGTCGAGGCGCACCGCGCGATCCCCGGGCACAGCGTGTACGCGGCGTACAAGGCCGCCGTCACGCAGTTCAGCCGCAGCCTGGCCGTCGAGGTCGGCCGGATCGGGGTCCGGGTCAACGCGATTGCGCCGGATCTCATCGAGTCGGTCCAGGTGCCGTACACCGAGTGGTTGTCGGAGGAGGAGTGGGCCAAGTGGCCCACGTGGGCGCCGCTGGGCGGGCCGGGGCAGCCGGACGACGTCGCCGGTGCCGCGTTGTTCCTGGCGTCCGACCTCGGGCGGTACACGACCGGTTCGACGGTCCACGTCGACGGCGGCACGTTCGCGGCCGGGGGTTGGTTCCCGAAGCCGGAGGGCGGGTGGACCAACCGTCCGCGCAATCCGTGACCTTTGCGGCTCGCGGGCCTGACCACGGTAGGCAACCTACGGTTCCGTAGGTTGTGTACCGTGGTCGGCGGGTGGGGTGATCCGAAGGAGATGCGACATGACCCGGCCCGAAGTCACGCTCGACAACTACGAGGACGTCTACAGCTTCTACCTGGATCATCAGCAGAACCGGTTGCTCGCCAAGGCCGCCTACGCCGCGTTGAGCGCGCGCTTCCGTCCGCGGGTCCGGTATGCCGTCGGAGCGCGCGAACGCATCCAGGGACTGCTCGCGTCCGGTACGCCGCTCATCGTCGTCGCGAATCACCTCTCCGACCGGGACCAGTACACGCTCGCCGCGACCGCGTGGCAGACCCCGCTGCGTCGCGCGATCGGACGGACGAGGGTCCTGGCGAAGGACGAACTGTTCGCCGAACCGGGACTGCGCCGCAAGGTCGACTTGATGGGCTCGATCCCGGTGTTCCGCAGCAAGAACCACGGGATGCGGGCCGTCGCCGAGGCGGGCCGGCGCATGATGGACGTCTCGGCGGAACGCCTGCGCCGCGGTGACGTCCTCGCGATCTTCCCGGAGGGCACCTGCAACGAGGGCGATCCGGCGCGCCTGCAGCAGATCAACAGCGGGGTCGGGCACATCGCGGTCAAGGCGCGCAAACTCGGGGCGGCGCCGGCGCTGCTGAGCATCGGCATCAGCTACGGGCCGAGCGCGGACGCCGGTCGATCGGCGGAGGTCTACGTCGGTGAGCCCGTCACGGACCTGCCGGCCAAGCCGATGGACGTCACGCGGGTGGTTGCGGATCGACTCCAGGCCGCGGTGGACGAGGCGGTTGCCGGACGGTGACCGCTCACCGGGTCGCGGCGCGGTAGGTCTCGAAACAGCCCTCCACGAAACGCTTCTGGTCGAGCTCTCCCACCTGGATGATGCCGCCGCGATACCAGATCTGGGTGGCCGCGGAGATCTGCGCACCCGTGCTGCACCACTGCCGGATCTGCAGATCGCTCGGGTCGCGCGCGGTGAACTGCTTGTACATCACGGCCTGGCTCTCGCCGTACTCGCGGCCTGCAGACGCCGACGCGTCCGCCAGGTGGGTCAGCTGTGAGGCCAGGACACCGGTGGCGACGAGCAACACGGCGGCAGCGAGTGCCGTCCACCAATTGACACGGCAGGCGGTCATGTCGAAAAGCCTAGTGGAGGGATGCGCGGATTGTCCTCGTTCTCCGCGTATTTCGCCCCGGGGTTTCCGGCTGTCGGTGCCGGTTTTCGTGGCAGGCTGGAACCATGGACACGAACCTGGCGGCGTTCTTCTCGGCCCTCGATCAGTTGGTCCGCAAGACGCCACTGCGGATCGACCGTCCGCGTGGGAGCGCGCATCCCAGGTTCCCGGAGGTGGTCTACCCCGTCGACTACGGGTACCTCGAGGACACCGCCGGTGGTGACGGCGAGGGCGTCGACGTGTTCCGCGGGTCGGCCGACGGCGCGGGCGTCGTCGGGGTCGCCCTCACCGCGGACCTGACGAAGCGGGACGTCGAGGTGAAGGTTCTGCTCGCCTGTTCGGAGGACGAGATCGATCTCATCGGGCACTTCCTGCACGAGCGCCTCCGGTTGAACGCCGCCCTCGTCCGCCGACCGTGACGGGCGGGACGGTGCCGACGCCCGAGCCGAGAGGCTTCGTGCCAGCATGAGTGCATGACATTCGTGATACGCCTGGTGATCAACGCGATCGCCATCTGGCTCGCCTCGCAGTGGGTGAGCGGCATCGAGATCGCCGACTCGGGGGAGGGGACCGGCAACGATGTGCTGATCATCCTCGGCATCGCCCTGGTCTTCACCGTCGTCAACGCGTTCGTGAAGCCGATCGTGCAACTGTTCTCGCTGCCCCTGCTGATCCTCACGCTCGGCCTGTTCACGCTCGTCATCAACGCCTTGATGCTGTTGCTGACGTCGTGGATCAGTTCGCAGACCGACTGGGGTCTGAGCGTCGACGGCTTCTGGACCGCGGTGTGGGGCGCGCTCATCATCTCGGTGGTGAACTTCGTGCTCAGCGCTCTCGTCCCGGACAAGAAGTGACATGACGATCAGGCGGGTCGTGCCCGACATCCACGTGCGTTCGATGGACGAGAGCCGGGATTTCTACGGTGCGCTCGGGCTCGTCGAGGTGATGGACCAGGGGTGGGTGACGACGATGGCATCGCCGTCGAATCCCACTGCCCAGGTGACGATCATGGGCGAGGACGCGACGGCGTCGCAGAACCCCGACATGAGCATCGAGGTGGACGACGTGGATGCCGTGTACGAGACGATGGTCGCGCGTGGCGCGACCATCGTCCACCCGTTGCGGGACGAGGAGTGGGGCGTGCGGCGGTTCTTCGTCCTCGACCCGGACGGGCGTGTCGTGAACGTCCTCGGGCACCGCGCCTGAGCGGCAGCCGGTTTCGCGGCGGTCGGCCTCAGCCCAGGCCGAGCGCCAGTCCGGTGGCCGCGGCCCACACCAACATGGACTGACCGGTGATCGCGAGCGCCGGAATCAGTGCCGGGCCGTGGTCACCGCCGCGCACCGGGGCATTCGCCTTGACCGCCAGCGGCAGTGCGAGCAGGCCGACCAGCGCCCACGGTGTGCGCACCACCAGTGCGAGCGTGACCACGAAGGGGACGGCCAGCAGCACCAGGTGCAGCGTGCGGGTGCGTGCGTCACCGAGTTTGACTGCGAGCGTGATCTTTCCGGACTCGGTGTCGGTGGGGATGTCGCGCAGGTTGTTGGCCACCAGCACCGCGCTCGAGTACGAGCCGACCGCGATCGCCGTGAGCAGGCCCGCCCAGTCGACCCGGCCCGCCTGCACGAACTCGGTGCCGAGCACCGCGACGAGGCCGAAGAACACGAACACCGCGATCTCGCCGAAACCGCTGTAGCCGTACGGCTTCTTTCCTCCGGTGTAGTACCAGGCGCCCAGGATGCAGACGGCGCCCACCAGGATCAGCCACCACGCCGACACGAGCGCCAGTGCGACGCCCGCGACCGCGGCCACGGCGAAGCAACTCATCGCGGCGGCCTTGACCGACGCCGGCGAGGCCAGACCCGATCCCACGAGGCGCAGCGGACCGACCCGCTCGTCGTCGGTGCCGCGGATGCCGTCCGAGTAGTCGTTGGCGAAGTTCACCCCGACGATCAGGGCGAGTGAGACGACCAGCGCGAGCAGCGCCTTCCACCACACCGCACCGTCGAGGGACGCCGCCGCACCGGTACCGGCGAGCACCGGCGCGATCGCGTTCGGGAGGGTGCGCGGGCGGGCGCCCTCGATCCACTGGGAGACAGAAGCCATGTGGCGATCCTTTCACCCTCGCCGAATCGGGTGGCCGCACGGTCGGGTGCTCCCATAGGCTGGGCGCCGGTGCGACCAGTGACGAGCGACTCCGAGACCCCGGCACCCACAGGACCACCCGTGGAAGTGGCCCTGCTGGGTGATGTCGCCACACGCCGGGACGGTGTCCTCGTGCCGCTGGCCGGCCCTCGTGCCCGCAGCCTGCTCGTCGCGCTCGCCCGCCGCCCCGGACACAGTCGGAGCGCGGCCGCGCTCGTCGAGGACGTCTGGGGCGAGGATCCCCCCAGGTCGCCCGCGAACGCACTGCACACCCAGATCTCCCGGCTGCGCTCGGCGCTGCCCGACGCCGCCATCGAGGCCGGCCCGGCCGGCTACCGACTGGCACTGGCGCCGGAGCAGGTCGACCTGGCCCGTGCACGGATGCTGGCGCGGCATGCGGGGCAGCGCCACGCCGACGGCGACCAGCGGGGCGCGTTGGACGCCGTGCGGGAGGCGCGTGGGCTGTGGCGCGGCGACCCCGGCGCGGACCTGCCCGGCGGGCACCTCGCCGACGATCTGGCGACGGAGGCCGCCGCGCACCGGGCCGCGCTCGACGCCGTCGAACTCGCGGCGCTCGTCGCAGCCGGGCAGTACCGCGACGCGTTGCCGATCGCGCGGGCCGCGGCGGGGGTGTCCCCGCTCGACGAAGGCGCGCACGCCCTGCTCATGGAGTGCCTGCACGGTGCGGGACGGCCGAACGAGGCGCTCGAGGTGTTCGCGGGGCTGCGCGGCAGGCTCGCCGACCGTCTCGGCGTCGACCCCTCCGCTCGGCTGATCGACCTCAACGCCACGATCCTGCGCGGCGAGCACCAGCCTCCCGTGACGGCGGACGCGGAGGCGCCGGGCGGCGAACCCGGGCAGGCCGGCCGACTGCTGCCCAACACCATCGGTCTGCGGGCCGCACCCAATCCGCTGCTCGGGCGCAAGACCGATCTGGCGGCGCTCGAACTGCTGCTGGGGTCGTCGCGCGTCGTCACGGTCCTCGGTCCCGGCGGTACCGGGAAGACCCGGGTGGCCCACGCGCTCGGCGACGAGGTGTCGGCGCGGATGCCGGTCGCCCTCGTCGAACTCGCCCCGCTGCGCAGCGGCGAGGACGTGATCGCGGCCATCAGCGGCACCCTGGGCCTGAGTGAGGCCGACCTCGCCCCGGGCGGACTGACACGGACCCGGATCCACGACGCGCGGCAGCGCCTGCGGGACGCGCTGGCGGCCCGGCCGTCACTGCTGATTCTCGACAACTGCGAGCACCTGATCGACGACGTCGCCGACGTCGTGTCGGATCTCATCTCCGCGAGCCCGCACCTGACCGTCCTCGCCACCAGTCGCGCGCCGATGGCGATCACGGCGGAAGCGGTGTATCCGTTGCCGCCGTTGGCGATCGACGACGACGGATCGCCCGCGATCGAACTGTTCCGGGCCCGCGCCCTCGCCGTGCGACCCTCGGTGCGCCTCGACCGTGGTGAGGTCGCCCGGTTGTGCCGGACGCTGGACGGTCTGCCGCTGGCGATCGAACTCGCCGCGGCCCGGGTCCGCACGCTCAGCGTCGAGGAGATCAACGCCCGCCTGGTCGACAGGTTCGCGCTGCTGCGCTCGGGGGACCGCACGTCGCCGGAACGGCACCGCACGCTCCGCGCCGTGATCGACTGGAGTTGGAACCTTCTCGCGGATCCGGAGCGTGCAGCGCTGCGCAGGCTGTGCCGATTCCCGGGCGGATTCACCGCGGACGCCGCGTCGACCGTTGCGCAGTGGGGCGAGGTCGTCGACGTCGCCGACGCGCTCGAGGGTCTGGTGAACCAGTCGATGCTGGCCGTCGTCGAACCCGAGGAGGGCGCCGACACGGTGGGCCTGCGCTACCACATGCTCGAGACCGTGCGGGAGTTCGGCGAGGAGCAGTCGGACGGCGACGAGGCCGCGGCGGTGCGCGCCCGGACCGTCACGTGGGCGGAGCGGTTCTCGCGGGAGGCGTTCCACGACTTCATGTCCGGCCGGCAGATCGCGGCGGCGCACCGCGTCGAGGCCGAGCACGACAACCTGCTCGTGGTGCTGCGTTACGCGATGTCGGAGAAGCTCGTCCGTACCGTCTTCACGGTGTTCCCGGTGCTGGGCGGCATGTGGGCGTCGCGCGGTTCGCACTCCGAGGTCTTCAACTGGGCGCCGCGGCTACTCGAACTCGACGACTCGGGTCTCGACCCCGAGGCCGTACCCGGTGATCTCCTGGCGTCGGCGTACGTGCTGGCGGCCGCCCACATGGCGATGGGCGGCAACGTGCGCGCGTTGGCGGTGGCCAGGACGCGCATGCGCCGGGTGCTGGCTACCCACTCCGACCTCAGCGGGTCGTCGCGGGTGAACATCGCGCTGATGCTCGTGCCCGGATCGGGGCGGGGCTTGGCGCGGACGCTTGCGACGGCGGTGCGTTCGGCCGATCCCGGGGCGCGCAGTTCCGCGCTGATGGCGCGCTCCAACCTCCGGGAGAACAACGGCGATCTTTTCGGCTCGGAGTCCGACGCGAGGCGGGCGCTCGCGCTCGCCGAGGAATCCAACGACAGTTGGGGCCTGGCGATGGTGTGTCAGCATCTCGGCAGCCTGTACTCCCAGTCCGCCCGCTACGACGAGGCCGTCGACTTCTACCGCCGCTCCGCCGAAGGGCTGTGGGAGCTGCACCTGTACGACGAGAGCCTGCAGGTGCGCGGGTTCATGGTGGTTGCCCTGGTCGGGGCGGGTCGGATCGCCGATGCCCGCGCCGAACTGGCGGCGCTCGTGCCGATGCACGCGAGCGCCCCGAGCGCCTCGGTGAACGTGAACGAGAACCCGCACAATCAGGCATCGCTGTCGGCGAGTACCGCGGAGGCGGATCTGGCCGTCGGCGCGGTGGATCGCGGGCTGGCCGAGTACCGGCGGGCGGTCGGCGACGGCAGCGTGCTGGCGGGCGATCTGCCCGCCGACCCGTTCGAGATCATGGTGGCGGCGGCGGTCGTGGACGCGCACGTGCTCGCCGGACGCGCGGAATCGGTCGCCGATCTGGCCGATCGGCTCGCGAAGGTCTCGGCGCAGCGGCTCGGATCGGCCGGGTATCCGGATCTGCCGCAGACCGGGGCGGTGGCGTGTGCGGTCGGCAGCTTCTGTCTCGCGACCGGTCACGGCACCACGGAACGGGCGCTGCGGCTCGTCGCGCTGGCAACGAGAGTTCGTGCACGACAGGACTATCCGTCGATGCACCTCGACCGCCATCTCGATGCGGCGCGGGCCGTGCTCGGCGCCGACACCGTCGCGGCGGCGCTGGCGTCCGTTCGGAAGACGCCGCGCGCCGCCGCGCGCCGGGAGATCCTCGACCTCTTGGCCCCGGGCAACTCCTGACCGGTCAGGCCTTGCGCATGTAGGTCCGCACCGTCAGCGGCGCCATGACCGCCACGATCACCGCGGCACCCAGCAGCGCCCACACCGCGTGGATGCCGAAGTGGCCGTCGTTCGCGAGTTCGCGCACCGCCGTCACCAGGTGCGAGACGGGATTGACGTTCACGAACGCCTGCATCCAGCCCGGCATGGTGTCGGCCGGCACGAAGGCGTTGGACATGAACGTGAGCGGGAACAGGATCATCATCGAGACACCCTGTACGGCAGAGGCTTTGCTCATCAGGACTCCCATGAGCGCGAAGATCCAGCTGATCGCGAACGCGCACACCATGATCAGCAGCGCGGCGCACACGACGCCGACGACTCCGCCGCCCGGCCGGTAGCCCATCGCGATACCGACGACGAGCGTGATGGTGGTCGCGATCAGGTACCGGACGACGTCGGCGATCAGCGCCCCGGACAGGGGCGCGATCCGGGCGATCGGCAGGGACTTGAACCTGTCGAACACGCCCTTGTCCATGTCCTCCCGCAACTGGGTGCCGGTGACGATCGACGTCGTGATCACCGTCTGGACCAGGATGCCGGGGATGATGATGGGCAGGTACGACTTCACGTCCCCGGAGATCGCGCCGCCGAAGATGTAGGTGAACATGAACGTGAAGATGATCGGCTGGATCACCACGTCGAACAGTTGCTCGGGGTTGTGCTTGATCTTCAGGATGCCGCGGTAGGCCATCGTGAAGCTGTGGGCGACCGAGTCCCGCAGGCTGATCCGCTCGACGGCCTCGATGGCCCGGGTGCCCGGGGTGGTCGTGGGCGAGGTGAGGGTGGTGGTCATGCGACGCTCCGTTCGGACTCGGCGGTGTCGTGCCCGGTGATGGTGAGGAAGACCTCGTCGAGGCTCGGCTTGGAGACGGTGATCTCGTCCACCGAGATCGACAGATCCCTCAGCCGCACAAGGAGATCCGCGGTGATCGAGGGATCCGAGAGCGGGGCGGTGAGGCGGCCCGACTCGGGTGTGACGGTGGCCGGCACGCCCAGCATCGACGAGATCACGGTGCGGGCCTCATCGGTCTGGGTGCGATCGGCGAGCGTCAGTTGCAGCGCGGACACACCCACCGACGCCTTGAGTTCGTCCGAGGTGCCGTCCGCGATCACCCGGCCGCGGTCGATGACCGCGATCCGGTCGGCCAGTTGGTCGGCCTCGTCGAGGTACTGCGTCGTGAGCAGCACCGTCGAACCCTCGGCGACGAGGCGCCGGATGGTGTCCCACATCTGCGCGCGGGTGCGCGGATCGAGTCCGGTGGTGGGCTCGTCGAGGAACAGCAGCGGGGGACGGGCGATCAGGCTGGCCGCGAGGTCGAGACGTCGGCGCATGCCGCCGGAGAAGTTCTTGAGCGGCTTCGACGCCGCCTCGGTCAGCTCGAACTCCTCGAGGAGTTCGGCGGCCTTGCGCTTGGCATCGGCGCGTCCCAGACCCAGCAGTCGCGAGAAGATCACGAGATTCTCGGTGGCGCTGAGGTCCTCGTCGACCGAGGCGTATTGGCCGGTGACGCCGACGAGGGAACGGACCGCCGTCGATTCGCGCACGACGTCGCGGCCGAAGATGCGGGCCTCGCCGCCGTCGGGACGGAGCAGCGTCGCGAGCATCCGGACCGTGGTGGTCTTGCCTGCGCCGTTGGGGCCGAGCACGCCGTACACCGATCCGGTCGGCACGGTGAGGCTCACGCCGTCCACCGCGCGCTGCTGCCCGAAGGTCTTGACGAGCCCGACGGCTTCGATCGCCGGGGGTGAGGTGTCGAGGTTCATGACCTCACCCTGACGTGTCCCGCTTGCACCGGGCTTGCGGCGCACTTGCGCGGCGCACGAGGCGCACGCATGCGCCGGGGCCGTGGTGCGGACACCGCGGGCCCCGGCGCATGCGTGAGGGTTCGTGCTACTTCAGCAGGCGGCCGAGCAGGTCGCCGAGGCTCGGGACGATGTCGCCGAGGCTGCCGGTCGCGGTGCCGAGGCTGCCGAGTACCCCGCCGACGGGGACGATCTGCGGCTCACCGAGCACCGGCGTCGGATTCGACAGCGCGATGCACGCGCCGACGAAGGCGTACACGCCGTCGGCGAGCGCGTCGGTCGTGTACGACTTGGTGGCGCCTGCCGGAACGGCGTCGAGGCCGCTGGTCCACGCGACGAAGCCCGGTTCGAGCACCTTCGTCGGATCATCCAGCGCCTGAGTAACTTTCGCGGCATCGACCGCCACCGCGCCGCAGGTGCTCGTCGGGTATCCGGCGTTCGGGTTCTCGATCGTGACGTCGACGACGCTGCCGTCGGCCTCGGTGGTGAGGACGGGTCCCGTGAACTCGGGGGACGGGGCGGCCGACGCGATCGCGGGACCGGTGAGCAGTGCGGCGGCGGAGATCGCGACGGCGGCGGAGCGGGTGAGGACGGTTGCGGATCGTGTGCGCATGGTCGTGCCTTTCAGCGGTGGGAAGCGGATCTCCGTCGTGGTTCGCGGGCGAACGCGGACGGGGATCACCCGCGGAAGGCACGGCGTCTGATGCGCCTCGTGCAACGGGAATCGTGAAAGGGGAAGATGCGCGGCGACCCGGACATCCCCGACCAACGGCCGGGCCGCCGCGCACGATCTGGGGAGTTACCCGGCCTGCGAGGAGCCGGCCGAGATGGCCTTGATCAGGCCGTCGATGTTCCCGCTGGTGAGGAACTCGACCAGGTTCTTCAGGGCACCGTTCTCGAGGCTGCCGAACATCGCGTTCTCGGGAAGGCTGACGATCTTCGGGCGGCTCACGGCGGCACCGCTGGAGGTCGAGGTGCACTCGCCGATCACGGCGTACACGCCGTCGTTGAATTCGGGGGTGGTGAACGCCTTGGTGCTCGCGGCACCGACACGCTCGGTCGGCTTGACCTTCCATGCCGCGAAGCCCGGCTCGAGGAGCTTGGAGGGGTCCTTCTCGAGTTCGGACATCTTGGAGGCGACGATCGCGTAGGCGCCGCATGTCGTCCCGGCGTCGGTGTTGTTGTTCTGCACGGTGACCGTGATGGAACTGGCCGCGGCGGACGCGGTGATCTCGGGTGCCGACACCGCGGGGGCGGCGGTCGCGAGGGCCGGTACGGCGAGAACCGACGCGGCGGCGATCGCGACGCCACTCACCGTGCGGGCGAGTGTATTCCGAGTGCGCGTGTGCATGAACAACCCCTCATTCGTGAAATGTCTTCTGACGGATGAGTGATCGCGGTGTCTTGTCCCCGACAACCAAGATCACTTGCGTCAGCATCGGGGCTGGGTCAACTTCACGCAAGGCGAACCTTCGGGAAGGGTAAGGTCCGGACTTTGCCGATGGACCCGGATCAGACATCCCTACCGACCGGTAACGGAATTGAACAGCGGAAACCCGTGGGACTCACGAGGATTTACCCGTTCTATAACGATTCCGTTTCGAAGGGTGCCGATCGATGAAGATTCAATTGTTTGTTCAACTACCCGCCGGTGTCGGCTCGCTCGTCGAGCCCGGCCACGACGTTCGCAGGGTGTTGCGGTCGATCTTCCCCGGACCGCGGAGGGGGAGCGCGTCGAACAGTCGCACCTCGCGCGGTGCGGCGGTGGCGTCGAGCGCGGCGCGGACATGGTCACCCAGTTCCCGGACGGTGGGCGTGAATCCCTCGGCGGGGACGACCGCGGCGACCACACGCTGGCCCAGACGCTCGTCCGGCACCCCGAGTACGGCGCACTCGCGCACCCCGGGGTGCTCGAGGAGCACCGCCTCGACCACCTGCGGCACGACGGTGAGCCCCCCGGTGGAGATCGCCTCGTCGAGCCTGCCGCGGATCGTGAGGACACCGTCCGACAACGTGCCGGCGTCGTCGGTGCGGAACCAACCGGGCTCGGCGAACGCCGGATGCCCGGGCAGGCCGCGGTAGCCCGACGCGAGCATCGCCCCGCCGAGCAGGACGCGGGAATCGTCGGCGATCCGGACCGTCGCGTCGTCGAGGGGGACACCGTCGTAGACGCACCCGCCGCACGTCTCGCTCATCCCGTAGGTCCGCACCACCCGGATGCCGGCGTCGAGCGCGCGGCGCAGCAGCGGCGCCGGCGTGGCCGCGCCGCCGAGTAGGACCGCGTCGAGCGACGCCAACGCCTCCGTCGCGCCCGGGTGGTCGAGGGCCTTCACCAGTTGGGTGGGGACCAGCGACGTGTACCGGCGCGGCCCGCTCATCGTGGCCACCGCGGTCGGCAGGTCCCCGGGATCGAAGCCCGCGGTGACGTCGACGACGACGGGTGTCTCGCCGGCCAGCAGGCTGCGCAGCAGCACCTGCATGCCGGCGATGTGATGCGCGGGCAGGGCCAGCAGCCACGAACCGGCGCCGCCCAGGCGCCGATGCGTCGCCTCGCCGCTCGCACGCAACGCGCGCGAGGTGAGCATCGCCCCCTTGGGCACCCCGGTCGTGCCCGATGTCGCCATCACCAGCGCGACGTCCCCGGCGTCGGCCACGTCGTCGATCGGCTCGTCCGGGTGCAGCGCGCGCGTGAGCCGGGCGATCTCCTTCGGGTCTCCCTCGGGCACCGGCAGGAGTGGCGGGCCGCCGCCGTCCAGCACTCGTTCGAGTGTCGGCAGGACCGAGGTCACCGCGGTGCCGGCGGGGATCGGAAAGGTGTGCAGGAGCGCGCTCACCCGTCGATGGTTTCACGACCCGGTCGGCCGGGCCGCCGTCAGGGGAGGGGCGGGCCGGCCAGTGGCCAACCACCCGCCGACAAGTGCGTCTGCACCCGGTCCACGTCGGACTCGAGCGGCATCTCGTTCGTGATCTTGGTGATCAGCACCTGGATGTCGGTCTTCGAGATCGGCAGGTCGCCGTGCTCGACGAGGGCGGCTGTGACGAGGTCGACCTCCTCCTCGGACAGCCGTCGGGTGAGGAGCGCGAAGAGGGGGACGTAGTCCTGCTCGGGGACGCCGTTGGGATACCCGGCGCGTAGCCAGTCGATGATCGAGGAGAGAAACGGAGGCAGGCTCAATGATGCTCCTGAACTCGGTCCGTCAGCTCTGGGCGTCCGGGGCTTCCTGGTAGTCACCGGCAACTGCGTAGGTGTCGTCGCCGACGACGGGCCACCCGCCCGCGACGAGCCGTTCGGTGACCCGGGTGATGTCCTCCTCGGTGGGTTCCTCGTGGATGACCCCCGCGATGATGCTCTTGAGCGCGTCGTAGTCGACGTGCCGATCCGGATGCTCGTGTGCGGTCGCGATGGACAGGTCCACGATCTGGCCGATCTCCTCGTCGGTCAGGCGGCGTCCGAGCACGGCGAGCAGAGCGAAGTGGTCCTTGGTCGGAATTCCCTCGGGGTAGCCGGCGCGGAGCCAATCGAGTACCGAACGGAGCGAATACTTGCTGTTCACGGATGCGATCACTTTCACGAGGGAGCGGGGGAGTGGTCTGGTAGGGACCCCGCTCAGAAGACGTGGATGCCGAAGCTGCTGGCCAGGAAGTTCTGCATCAGCATCAGTATCCCAGCGATGATCGCGATCAGCACGACGGCGAAGCACAGGGCCGCGCCGATCTTGCCCGCCGTGGATGCCGTGGTCGTCCCGTCCGTGTCGGTACGCGCGCCGACGGACAGGCTCTTGAGGCCCAGGGCGAAGATCGCCGGCAGGCCCGCACCGAAGAGCAGTCCCACGAGGACGACCTGCCACAGCGAGTTGGCGGTCTGCGTCAGTAGATCCATCGGTCGTCTCCTCTCAGGTGGCGCTGGTCGTGGTGACGGTGGTGGTCTGGTCTGCGTCGACCTCGACGCCGGTGCCGGTGGTCGGGGCGGCGGGAGCGTTCTCCGTCGCGGGTGCCAGGCCGCCGTCCCACTCGTCGTTGACGTTGTTCGGGTCGATCGGTTCGCGGCGTGAACGCATGTACATGAAGCCGGACAGCGCCACCAGCAGGGCGAACACCACGAGGACGCCGGGCAGGCCGCCGATCATGTGGGCCAGCGCCCAGCAGACGGCGCCGACGATGCCCGCCGAGGGCAGCGTGATCAGCCACGCGACGGCCATGCGGCCGGCAACGCCCCAGCGGACCTCGGCGCCCTTCCGGCCCAGGCCGGTGCCCATGATCGATCCGGTCGCGACGTGCGTGGTCGACAGCGGCAGGCCCAGGTGGCTCGAGGTCAGGATGATCGCGGCCGACGACGACTCGGCGGCCATGCCCTGCGGCGCGGAGATCTCGACGAGGCCCTTGCCGAGCGTGCGGATGATGCGCCAGCCACCGAGGTAGGTGCCGAGTGCGATCGCGACGGCGCAGCTGAGCTTGACCCAGAACGGCATCTCGGCGTCCGCGGAGATCGATCCGTGGGCGACGAGCGCCAGGAAGATCACGCCCATCGTCTTCTGGGCGTCGTTGGTGCCGTGGGCGAGCGAGACGAGCGACGCGGTGCCGACCTGGCCGATACGGAAACCCTTGCTCTTGGTGTCGTCGGGAATGTCCTGGGTGATGCGGTAGATGAGCTTGGTGCCGACGGTCGCGACCAGCGCGGCGACGACGGGGGCCAGCAGCGCGGGGATGATCACCTTGCCGAGCACACCGCCCCACTCGACACCGTTCATGCCGATCGAGGCGATGGCGGCGCCGATCAGGCCGCCGAAGAGTGCGTGCGACGAGCTGGACGGCAGGCCGAACAGCCAGGTCGCGAGATTCCAGAGAATGCCGCCCACCAAGCCGGCGAAAACGATCAGCAACAGCGCTTCGCCGCTGACGGTCCCGAGGTTGACCACGCCCTTCGCGACGGTCGCAGCGACTTCGACGGAGAGGAAAGCGCCGATCAGGTTGAGGGTTGCAGAGAGTGCCACTGCGACCTTCGGTCGGAGTGCGCCGGTGGCGATGGACGTGGCCATCGCGTTCCCGGTGTCGTGGAAGCCGTTCGTGAAGTCGAAAGCGAGGGCAGTGACGACCACTACCAAGAGAACGACGAGCTCTGCGGTCACAAGCGAATTGTGCGTATCGAACGCGTAAAAGTACAGCGAGCATCGGGTGAATCGACGGTGCTCTGGGTCTCATCTTCCCATCACCTCGAACGACGGTTCCGTCGGTGTGTGAACACTCACGTTTTTCGGGGGGTGTGTTGACCATCACTGGGTTGTCTCACTCACCGGGACCGACACCCGGAGCCCGGTGTGATGCTCGTTACGGTCCTCGCCACCGGGAGCGCAGCCTCCCGGCGAGTGGAGCTCGGGAAGGTCGGTGGCGGGATGTCGGCAGCGGTCGGGGCGCGCTGTCCCCTCTTTTCTTTACCAAAAGAAAGCACTTGCTTTACCTAGTTTTTGCGCGACCTCCGGTTCGGCGCGCTGGCGTCGATCATCGCCGCAGGTCCGGACAGGTTTTCGATCTGTTGTTTCGGCCCCGGCCCGGTCTCGGGCACTGAGAAGGAGATACACCGACCGTGAAGAGAAACAAGACTGCCAAGCTGGTCGTGGCGCTCGCCGCGACCGCGGCCCTGGTCTCGGCCTGCGCCGGCGACCGCGGCGGCGAAGCCGTCGTGCCGGGCACCGGGTCCAGCGACGCGCAGGCGTCGTCGTCCAGTTCCGTCGACAAGTTCGGCACCCTCGCCTCCCCGTGCGGCGAGGGCGACGCGAAGGGCGCCACCGATCAGGGCGTCTCCGACACCGAGATCAAGATCGGTTACGGCGACGACCGCGGCTTCGCGAAGAGTCCGGGCCTCAACAAGGAGATGTCCGACGCCGTCTCCGCGATGATCGACTGGTGCAACGACCAGGGCGGCATCAACGGCCGCAAGATCGTCGGCACCGACTACGACGCCGCGATGACGCAGGCGAACTCCGTCATGCAGGACGCGTGCCGCACCCAGTTCATGATGGTCGGCCACGGCTTCGCGATGGACCAGACGTCCGAGCAGACCCGCGTCGCCTGCAACATGGCCGCGGTCCCGGGCTTCACCGTCTCCCCGGACGCGGCCAACGGACCCATGACCTACCAGGGCGTGCCGTTCCCCGTCGACATCGCGAACGCCTCGGCGTGGTTCCAGATGGGGGAGATGCACCCCGATCTCAAGAACGACTTCGCGCTCGTCGGTTCCACGATGCCGACCATCATCACGTCGCTCACGAAGACCAAGTCGATGGCGGAGGCCGCCGGCTTCAAGCTCAAGGACTGCGGCGTCACCCTCAACTACGAGGGCGAGGCCAGCTACGTGCCGTTCGCGGAGAAGGTCAAGGCCTGCGGCGCCAAGGGCTTGTGGACATCCCGCTCGCCGGTCCCGGCCGAGTTCAACTTCTTCAAGGCCATCGACCAGGTCGGCATCGATCCGATCATCCTCGGTGAGGCCACCTGGTACGGCAACGCGGTCCAGTCGTTCAACAAGGACACCGGCCTGCTCGACAACCTCAATGCGGGCATGACCTTCCAGATGCTCGAGAACGACGACAACGAGGCGGTCGCGCAGTACAAGGAGCTCGTCACGGCCAAGGGCGGCAAGACCGCGCTGCTCGGTATGCAGTCCACCTCCTCGTTCCTGCTGTGGGCCACCGCGGCCAAGGAGTGCGGCTCGGACCTGACGCGTCAGTGCATGATCGACGAGCTGTCGAAGATCCACGACTGGGACGGCGGCGGACTCCACGCGGCCAGCGACCCGGGCAAGAACATTCCCGCGCAGTGCGGCCTGGTCGTGTCGATCAAGGGCGCCGACTACTCGCAGGCGTTCCCCTCCGAGGCGGGCGAGTTCAAGTGCGACCCGCAGTACCTCGTCAAGACGGATCCGTCGACGTGGGGCACCGAGCTCAACGCGGACCGCATCTCCACCAAGTACCTGAACCCGAACGTGATCACGCCGAAGGCCTGATCCAGGGCCGGACGGTCGACACCCACAGGTATCGGGCCGCACGGCAATTTCGATCCGATCGATGAACGCGGCGCCCTGGGCCACCGCCCGGGGCGCCGCGTCCATCCCGACTGAGTTCTTCAGAGGGTTCGCAGATGGACACATTCGTGACGTTCACGATCCTGGGTCTCGTCCTGGGTTCGGTGTACGCAATCGCCGCCTCCGGGCTGGTGCTCACCTACAACACGTCCGGCATCTTCAACTTCGCGCACGGCGCGCAGGCGATGCTCGGCGCCTTCCTCTACTGGCAGCTGAAGTACGGCTGGGATCTGCCGACGCCGGTGGCACTGGTCATCACCGTCGGCGTGGCCGGGCCGCTCATGGGCCTGCTGCTGTATGCCCTGATCATGCGCGGTCTCCGTGACACCGCCGAGGTCACCAAGATCGTCGTCACGGTGTCGATCATGCTCGGCATGCTCGCGCTCTCCCAGTGGTTCTGGCATCCCGAGGATCCCCGGACCATGAAGATGTTCTTCGGCGACGAGAGCCGGATCTCGTTCTTCGGCGCCACGATCCACACGCACGAGATCATCTGCCTGGTCGCCGCGGTACTCATCGCCGTCGGCCTGCGCTTCCTGTTCACCCGCACCCGCGTCGGCGTCTCGATGCGCGGTGTCGTCGACGACCCCGACCTGCTGCGCCTCAACGGACACAATCCGGAGCGCATCGCCGCGTTCTCGTGGGCGCTCGGTTCCACCCTGGCCGTCCTCGCGGGCATCCTGGTCACCCCGATCAGCGGTGGCACCCTCGAGGCGAACATGCTGACCCTGCTCGTGATCGACGCGTTCGCCGCCGCCATGTTCGGCCGCCTGCGCAGCATCCCGCGCACGTTCGTCGGCGCAGTCGTCCTCGGCCTCGCCGGCACCTACGTGCTCGGCTACTTCCCGGCCGAATGGACGTGGACGTCCAACCTCCGCGTCTCGCTCCCGATGATCGCGCTGTTCGTCGTCCTCATCGTGCTGCCGCAGGACCGTCTGCGTGGTGCGGCCGTCCGCACCCGTGAGCGCTACTCGGTCCCGTCGGTCCGCAAGGCCGTCGCCTGGGGCGTCGCGCTGATCGTGATCGTCTACCTGATCCGCCTGCTCATGGTCGAGTCCGCGATCACCACCCTCACCCTGGGTGTCTCGTTCGCGATCATCGCGCTGTCGCTGACCCTGCTCACCGGGTACGCCGGCGAGATGAACCTGGCGTCGGTGTCGTTCGGCGCCATCTCCACGATCGTCGCGTTCCACTTCGGCATCTCCGGAACCGGCCTGGCGGCCCGCCTGAACATCTGGGGCCTGATCTTCGGAACGCTCGCGGCCGCGGTCATCGGCGGTCTGGTCGCCCTGCCGGCGCTGCGCCTGCGCGGCCTCTACCTGGCGCTCGCCACGATGGCCTTCGGCGTGTTCCTCAGCAACATGGTGCTGCGCGACACCACCGAGCACGAACTGTTCGGCGTCAAGTTCTCGATCTTCACCGGCGGCTCCCTGGTGATCCCACCGATCAAGATCGGACCGCTGGACCTGAGCAACCAGACGGCCTTCCTCATGACGGCCACCTCGCTCTTCGTGGTGCTGGCCATCGGCGTCATCGCCCTGCGCAACAGCGGTTACGGCCGCCGCCTCGCCGCGATGAAGGACAGCCCCGCCGCATCGGCGATGCTCGGACAGAACCTCGTCAAGCTCAAGCTCAGCGTGTTCATGCTCTCGGCCGGCATCGCCGGACTCGGCGGCATCCTGATGTCGAGCGCGATCGGAGCGGTCTCGAACGAGAACTTCTCGATCATGATCAGCCTCACGATCCTCATGCTCACCGTCGTCGCGGGTATCGGCTACGTCACCGGCGCGTTCTTCGGCGGCCTCATGGCCGGCGTCGGCTTCGCGGTGATCATGGTGTCGTTCAACAACCTGGCGTCGGCGCAGCCCGAACTCGAGGGGCTGTGGACGTTCATGGGTCATCTGGCCGCCGTCAGCCCCGCCCTGATCGGTATGGGAGTCGGCAAGAACCCGTCCGGCTCGGTGCACGACGTCATCGAGGGCTACCGCCGCCTGCGGGGCGCCAAGCCGGTGCTGATCGGTGGTGCCGCCGTCGTGGCGCTGGCCTACGTCCTCGCGCTCACCGGGGTCCTCGGCAACTGGTGGTTCGCGACGATCACGATCGTCACGGTGTTCATGCTCCCGGTCGTCGGACAGATGGTCATGCCGGAAGCGGTGCTGGGCAAGGAGACGGCCGAGGCCGCGAAGGGCACCCCACCGGAGGAGATCGGCATCGACGAGCCGTACACCGAGGAGGGCCTCGCGGCCCTCGACCGCGAACTCGGGCTGCCCGCCGCCGTCACCGCGCACACCGCGGCCGCGACGGAGCAGTTCGCCGGAAAGCCCAAGGAGCTGAGTGTCCATGCCTGACACCCCCATCCTCGAAACCCGCGGGATCACCGTCCGGTTCGGCGGCCACGTCGCGGTCAACGACGTGAGCATCACCGTCGAGCGCGGCGCGATCACCGGACTGATCGGACCGAACGGCGCCGGCAAGACGACGCTGTTCAACACGATCACCGGCCTCCAGAAGCCGGCGTCGGGCAAGATCCTGCTCGACGGCCAGGACGTCACGCGGCTCACGCCCGCCAAGCGGGCGAACAAGGGTCTGGCCCGCACCTTCCAGCGACTCGAGCTGTTCCTGTCGCTGTCGGTGCGGGACAACATCCGCGTCGCCGGGGACATCCACCGGGCGAACACCCGCAGCAGGATCGACGTGGACGCGGAGACCGATCGCATCCTCGAGCTGACGAAGCTCACCGATGTCGCGGACAAGGACGTCTCCGACATCCCGACCGGGCGGGCCCGTGTCGTCGAGGCGGCACGAGCCCTGATGACGTCGCCGCGGCTGCTGCTGCTCGACGAGCCGGCGTCCGGTCAGACCGAGCAGGAGACCGAGGACTTCGCGGAACTGCTGCAGCAACTCGCTGCGGACGGCCTCGCGATCTGCCTCGTCGAGCACGACATCCCGCTGGTGATGAAGCTGTGCAAGCAGATTCACGTGCTCGACTACGGCGCGGTCCTCGCGTCGGGCGGCCCGGATCAGGTCCGCGACGACCCGGCGGTGATCGCCGCCTACATCGGCACCGCAGAGGAGGCAGTGTGATGGCTGTGATGTCGACAGCGACCACGAACGTCACGGAGACGCCGGACGGGCCCACCCCGCTGCTCGAATTGGCCGGGGTCCGAGCGGGTTACGGCCCCATCGAGGTCCTGCACGGAGTGGACCTGGCGCTGGAGCCGGGCACCGTGATGGCCCTGCTCGGGCCCAACGGCGGCGGCAAGACCAGCACGCTGAAGATCTGCTCGGGCATCCTGCCGGTCACCGACGGTGAGCTGCGCATGGCCGGTCGGGTCGTCAACGGCGCGGAGGCGTCGGATCTCGCGAAGCTCGGCGTGTGCTCGATCCCCGAGGGGCGCGGCATCTTCGCCAACCTGACGGTGCACGAGAACCTCTGGGTCGCCACCGGAACGGGATCGAACCTCGCGAAGCTCGAGGAGATCGCGTACACCCGGTTCCCGATCCTCGGCAAGCGCAAGAACCAGCTCGCCGGCTCCATGTCCGGTGGCGAGCAGCAGATGCTCGCGCTGTCCCGGGCCCTCGGCACCGACCCGACCCTGCTGCTGCTCGACGAGCTGTCGATGGGTCTGGCCCCGCGGATCGTCTCCCAGATGTACGACATCGTCGGCCAGTTGGTCGAGGAGGGGCTGACCATCCTGGTGGCCGAGCAGTTCGCCCGCGCCGTGCTGCCGATCGCCGATCGCGCAGCACTCATGCTCCACGGACGAGTGGTCCGCGTCGGGGCGCCCGACGAAATCGAGAACGAACTTTCCAACAGCTACCTAGGAGGATGACGATGACCACTCTCGCAGACGAGCGTCGCGCCCAGTTCAAGACCGACGTCGCCGAGCTCAAGCTCAAGACGGGCCAGTCCCGCGGTGACGGAGCGGCCCGCATCGCCGGCCTGATCCTGATGATCGTCGGTGCCGTCGCGGCATTCGTCGTCTACATCTCGTCCCTGACCCTGAACGATCTGCGCGACATCACGTCCTACCAGATCCTGGCCACCGCGTTCCTCGCGGTGACCGTGATCGGGGCGGCGCTGTACCTCGCCGGCGCGGTCGCCAAGGTGCTGCGTCTGTGGCTGCTGCGTCAGCTGCACGAGGGCCAGGCGCAGGCCGACCAGATCGCGGCCGCGCTGTCCAAGTAGGCGCGGTCAGCGCAGGTCGCGGCGGATCGGATGGTCCTCCGGGATCTGCACCAGCACGATCGGGACGTCGTCCGGGTCGGCGATCCACATCTCGTGCAGTCCCCACGGTTCCTTGCGGGCCTCCCGGACGATCGGCACCTCGGCCCGGATCAGCTCGGCCTGTGCGTCCGCCAGGTTCCGCACCTGCAGCCACAGCGCACCCGAGAAGCGCGACTCCAGTTCGGTGCCGCCGTGCGCGGTCACCTCGACCAGCCCCTGCCCGGCGAAGAACACGGTGCCCCCGGGGTATTCGCGCGCGATCGCCAACCCGAGAACGTCACGGTAGAACGACAACGTCACCTCGTAGTCCCGGGGGCGCAGAATCGTCCTGCTGCTGAGTATCTCCACGTTTCGCTCTCCTCCTGCGTCACACCCGCGGTGTCACTGTTCCGGGGCGGGCCGCGCCTCGTGGCCCGCACGGCCCGGGGTACGTCGGGCTTCCTTCATCTCGGCCTCGTACAGGTGTCGTCGCCCGCAGAGCAGTGTTTCGCGGACCGCCTTCTCGTGTTCGCGGAACTCGGACCAGTACCCGTCGTCGAACTCCTCGACGACCTGGAAGGTCCACCGGCCCTCGAGCACGTTGCGCCCCACCATGGCAGTGTCCAACCGCTCCGCACTCGCCGGATGCCCGGACGCGATCAGCATCTCCACCGCCTCACCGAGTTGCCGGTCGGCCCGTCCCATCAACTGGTGGAACGCGTACAGGTGGCCGCGGGCCTGCTCGACGGTCTCGAGGGCCTCGGACAACTTGCCCACCGCCTCGACGGTGGCGTCGGTGACTCCCTCCGGGCGGCGATGCTCCGGTGCGGGCTGCTCGCGGTCGACGGTCATGGATCAAGTGTGCCCGGTGGTGTACTCGTGCTGTCAGCCGTTCGCGCGAAGCAGGCGCGTCCCCGGGTGTCGACCGGGACCGGCTCCTGCCCGGGCGTTGTCGAAGCGGTCGCGGTGCATCTCCGTCGGCGACCCGCCGGCATCCGTCACGACCGCCGCCCGTGCGCGACGAACCAGTCGCGGGCGTGATCGGCGACGATTTCCAGGGTGCCGGGCTCCTCGAACAGGTGCGTCGCGCCGGGCACGACCACGACTTCGTGCTCGCACTCGAGCAGCCTCGCGGCCTGCCGGTTCAGTTCGATCACCGCGGTGTCGAGGGAGCCGACGAGCAGCAGCGTCGGCGCCCGCACCATCGACAGGCGCGCGCCGGCCAGGTCGGGTCGGCCACCGCGGGACACGATCGCGGAGATGTCGGCATCCCGTTCCGCGGCCGCGTGCAGGGCGGCCCCGGCACCCGTGCTCGCCCCGAAGTACGCGATCGCCGGTGCCCGCTCCCGCAGTTGCGCGGTGACCTCGGTGAGCCGCGCCGACAGCAGCGGGATGTCGAACACCAGCCGACGGTCCCCCTCCTCGTCCGGCGCGAGCAGGTCGAACAGCAGCGTGCCCAGGCCGACGTCCTGCAGCAGTTCGGCCACGAAGCGGTTGCGCGGACTGAACCGGCCGCTGCCGCTGCCGTGCGCGAACACGACCACCGGCAGGTCGCCGGCCGGATCGGTCAGCGCGCCGGACAGGTGGACGCCGTCGACCGCGAACTTCGTCTCGGTGCTCACCTGTCCATTGCACACCCGATCGCGGGGTCGCCCAAGCGGAATCGGGTGCCGAGACCGATTTCGCCGCGGGCGGTTCACCCGCCGGCGAGGGCCCGGTCGGCCAGCGCGGCGACGACGGGGGAGAGCGCTTGGGCGTGCTCGACCGTGAGGTGGTTGTCGTCGCGGAACACCAGGTCGTTGCCGACGATCACCGGGCAGCGGTCGGCGGTGCAGAACAGGTCGGTGAGGTCGGCGTACTGCCCGCCGCCGGCGGCGGTGGCCGCGGCCTCCGCGGCGATGCCGGCCGCGTTCATCGCGACCGCCCGTTCCGGCGTGCACGCGGAGGCGTCGTCGAGGTGCGCCGACAGGCACGTCGGCACGACGCCGTGCGGGTCCGGCACCGGTCCGAGAACCAGCACGTTCGACCCGGTGGTCGGAAGCTGCGCCACCATCCGGGTCAGGCTGTCGAGCCATTCCCGGCCGTACATGGTGAAGCCG
Organism: Prescottella agglutinans; assembly: GCF_004011865.1. Lineage (GTDB taxonomy): Bacteria > Actinomycetota > Actinomycetes > Mycobacteriales > Mycobacteriaceae > Prescottella > Prescottella agglutinans. The sequence goes on from NZ_RKLP01000003.1 coordinate 290,928, forward strand.
AAGTCGCCGCCGTACCGGCGGGACATGCCGAGCACGATCAGTCGGGGTCGCTCGGCCTGCAACCGGGCGACCACCTCACCGCGCCACTGCTCGCACTCGGTGTACTCGCGGCCCAGATAGGGGCTGGTCAGCGGCAGGTCCAGCAGCGGGCACGTGACCTTGCCCAGGGTCTCCAGCCGCCAGTGTCGTTGCTCGGCGACCGGTTCGAGCGCCGGACTCCACATCGCGGCGTGCGAGTCGCCGACCAGCGCCACCGTGGTGGCCGAGGCGGTGTCGCCCGACGCGCACTCGTCCTGTCCGACCTCGAGCCACGAACGGACGCAGCCGTCGAGGAACACTTCCGGCTTGCTCGCCGGAGCGTCGGCCAGCGTCGGCGACAGGTTCGACGGGACGGCGCCCAGCCCGGCCGAGGCCGCGACCGCGGCCTGCACCTGCGCGGTCAGCACCTGCACCGCCGCGTCGTTCGGGTCGGCGGTGGCGGCCGGCGGCTGCGGCGCCGCGGTGACCGCCAGAGCCGTGGCCGCGTCCCCGTGACCAACCGGGACCGGGCGCAGCATCAACAGCACCAGGCACGCGCAGACGGCGACCGCGGTGGCGGCGCCGCCGACGGCGAGGCTGCGGGCCGCCGAGCCGCGTAGTGCAGCCGCGAACCGGACGGGGTTCTCCACCAGTCTCAGCGTCAGCACCGCCAGCCCCGCCGCCACCGCCACCGTGATCAGCCGACCGGGCAGCCCGAGGTCGTGGCCGAGGAGCGCAGGGGCGAGGATCAGCAGCGGCCAGTGCCACAGGTACCAGGAGTACGACAGGCGCCCGACCACGCGCATCGGCGACAGCGACAGCGCGCGACCGACACCCGGTCGGGGCGCCGCACAGCCGGCGCCGATCACCAGCGCGGTGCCGAGGACCGGCAACAGCGCTGCCGTGCCGGGGTACGGCGTCGTCGCGCCGAGTCGCACGCAGGCGAGGACGATCAGGGCCAGCCCACCCCACCCGGCGGCGGCCGCCGACGGGGCCGGCAGCCGGCGCCACAGGGGGACGGAGAGCGCGACCAGTCCGCCGAGCGCCAACTCCCAGGCCCGTGACGGCAGCGAGAAGAACGCCCACGGCGGCAGCGTGCGGGTCCAGGACAGCGACACCGCGAACGACGCCGCCGCGACCAGAGCCAGCACCAGCACATACGGCGTCACCGACGGTGCGGTCCGGACGCCGTCGCGTCGCCGCCCGCGACGGACCAGCCAGGCGGTACCGACGATCAGCGCCGGCCACAGCAGGTAGAACTGCTCCTCCACGCCCAGCGACCAGTAGTGCTGGAACGGCGACGGGGAGTCGGCGGCCAGGTAGTCGGTGCCGCGCGCCGCGAACCGGTAGTTCCCGACGTACAGCGCGCTGGCGATGCCGTCGCCGAGATCCTCGCGGGCCTGCAGGGGCGGCAGCAGCATCGCCGCGCCGATCGCGGTGACGACCAGCACGAGGGTTCCGGCCGGCAGCAGTCGGCGGGCCCGCGCGCCGTAGAACCGGGCCATCCGGACCGTGCCGGTGGCCGTCACGTCCCGCCACAGCAGCCCGGTGATGAGGAAACCGGAGACGACGAAGAAGACGTCGACACCGACGAACCCGCCGGCGATCCCGGGCACACCGGCATGGAAGAGGACGACGGCCAGCACCGCGACGGCCCGCAGGCCTTCGATGTCGGGGCGGAAATCCGAATGCTGCGACGCTCCCACGGCGCCCGGCACCTCTCGGTCTGCCGACGGTGAAGTCGGCGGAGGTGACAGGACCGTCGAAGAGCCGAGGCGGCTCGACAATGGCATGCGCGAAATGATGCCCTCGGTGACCGGGGCCACATGCGCGCCACGCCGCTCCGAAAACGGACGTGCCGCGCCCCCGATCGGGGACGCGGCACGGCGAAAACCAGCGCGGCGGCTGGCGGTACGGCTAGTAGTACCAGGGGTACGGCGACCAGTCCGGGTCGCGCTTCTGCAGGAACGAGTCGCGGCCCTCGACGGCCTCGTCGGTCATGTACGCGAGGCGGGTGGCCTCGCCGGCGAACAGCTGCTGGCCCACCAGGCCGTCGTCCTGCAGGTTGAACGCGTACTTGAGCATGCGCTGCGCCTGCGGCGACTTGCCGTTGATCTTGGTGCCCCACTCGATCGCGACGTTCTCGAGCTCGTCGTGGTCGACGACCCGGTTCACCGCGCCCATCCGGTGCATCTCCTCGGCGGTGTAGGTGTCGCCCAGGAAGAAGATCTCGCGGGCGAACTTCTGGCCCACCATCTTCGCGAGGTACGCGCTGCCGTAGCCGCCGTCGAAGCTGCCCACGTCGGCGTCGGTCTGCTTGAAGCGGGCGTGCTCACGGGACGCGAGCGTCAGGTCACACGTGACGTGCAGGCTGTGTCCACCGCCCGCGGCCCAGCCGTTGACGAGCGCGATGACGACCTTCGGCATGAACCGGATCAGGCGCTGCACCTCGAGGATGTGCAGGCGGCCGGCGCGGGCCGGATCGACGGTCTCGGCGGTCTCCCCGGACGCGTACTGGTAGCCGCTGCGGCCGCGGATGCGCTGGTCGCCGCCCGAGCAGAACGCCCAGCCGCCGTCCTTCTCGCTGGGGCCGTTGCCGGTGAGCAGCACGCAGCCGACGTCGGAGGTCATGCGCGCGTGGTCGAGCGTGCGGTACAGCTCGTCGACGGTGTGCGGGCGGAACGCATTTCGCACCTCGGGGCGATCGAACGCGATGCGGACGATGCCCTCGGAGACATGACGGTGGTACGTGATGTCGGTGAGGTCCTCGAAACCGGGGACGGGACGCCAGAGCTGCGGATTGAAGGTCACGGCCCCGAGGATATGCCCCGGCCCCCGGTGTGTCGGGACCACCTCGCTCCGGAAGCCGCACCCCGGCGATACCGTGCAGGCATGAGCGAGTCAGTGCAGTCCGGAGTCCGATCCGGGGACGATGTCCACGAGCACCACGGCGGGTTCCCGGTGTTCACACCGGTGCAGGCCGGACCGAACTTCGCGGAGTTCGTCGAGTCGTTCCGGCGGCTGCAGGACCTCGCGGTGTCGACGCACCTCCCCGACGGCGTTGCGGAGCAGGCGATCGCGCAGGCCGCGGCACTCGCCGACCTGCTGGAGCCGTACCAGGTCGAGGAGGGCCAGCAACCCGCCGGATTCAACTCGGACCTTCCCGGCCGCGGCAGCCTGCTGCTCCTGCCGTGGATCTTCGAGCGGAACGGCGTCGAAGGAGTCATGGGTCGTGGCATGTTCCGCATGTTCCACCGCGGCGGCAACGGTGCCGCGCACGGCGGCACGATCGGGCTGCTGTTCGACGACCTGCTCGGCATGATCGTCCACGAGGCCGGCCACCCGATCGCCCGCACCGGCTACCTGCACGTCAACTACCGCAAGGTCACGCCCATCGAGACGGAACTCGTCATCGAGGGGCGCGTGGACCGCGTCGAGGGCCGCAAGATCTTCTGCACCGCGGAGCTGCGCGACCTGGACGGGGCGGTCCTGGCCGACTGCGAGGCCCTCATGGTGCAGCTGCTGCCGGGCCAGCCGTGAGCCTTCCGCCCCTCGCCGACGTCCTGGCGGGGGCCCGGGTGGTCAGCCTGCCCATGCGGGTTCGCTTCCGTGGCATCACCACTCGCGAGGCGGTGCTGCTCGAGGGCCCGGCCGGGTGGGGCGAGTTCGCGCCGTTCCCGGAGTACGACGACGCCGAGGCCGCGCACTGGCTGCGCGCCGGGCTCGAGGCCGCGTGGCTCGGCCCACCCACGCCGGTGCGCGACCGGGTGCCGATCAACGCGACCGTCCCCGCGATCGGCCCGGAGCAGGTGCCGGAGATCCTCGCGCGGTTCCCCGGCGCCCGCACCGCCAAGGTCAAGGTCGCCGAGAAGGGGCAGAGCCTCGCCGACGACGTCGCGCGGGTGAACGCGGTGCGCGCGCTGATCCCGAACGTCCGGGTCGACGCCAACGGCGGCTGGGACGTCGACGACGCCGTCGCCGCGCTGGCCGCGCTGACGGTCGACGGTCCGCTCGAATACGCCGAACAGCCCTGCGCGAGCGTGCCGGAACTCGTCGAGGTCCGTCGTCGGTCGCCCGGTGTGCCGGTCGCCGCCGACGAGAGCATCCGCCGTGCCGAGGACCCCCTGCGAGTGGTGCGCGCGGGCGGCGCCGACGTCGCGGTGGTGAAGGTGCCGCCGCTGGGCGGTATGCGCCGACTGCTCGCGCTCGCCGACGAACTCGCAGGGTACGGCGTGCCGGTCGTCGTCTCGAGTGCCCTGGACACCGCCGTCGGGATGGGCGCCGGACTCGCCGCGGCCGCAGCGCTTCCCGACCTGCGGCACGCGTGCGGACTGGGCACCGGGGGGCTGTTCGAGGCCGATGTCACGGCCGAACCGCGCACGATGTCCGAGGGCAGTTTGGACGTTCGTCCAGTCGTTCCGGACCCCGCCCGGGTGTCCGAACTCGCCGCCCCGGTCGAGCGCGCCGAGTGGTGGTTCGCGCGGCTGCGTCGCTGTTACGAACTGCTGGTCGTCGGTGGGGGCGCTGAACTCGTATAGTGTCGTGCCCGGCCAGATACGGACCAGTCGATACGGAGGCATTGGAAAGTGGTTGCAGCGCTGAACGACACCCTGTTGGACGAGGCTCGGATGCCCGCGGTTCTCGCGGACGTCGAGGCTCTCGTCGACGCGGAGGTTTCTGACAAGAAGGGTGCGTCAGGACTTGCGCTGAAGGGGGGCTACTCGGCGGTCAAGAAGGTCGGCCCGTCGATCGTGCCGGACGCCATCGAGGGACTGCTGCCGGCGTTCGTCGTGCGCCTCGAGCCGTTCTGGCAGGAGTTCTCGGCGAGCGGTGAGGGCAGCTTCTCGGCGTTCCTGACCGCGCGCAGCGATGCCGCGGCCGACGCCCTGCTGGGCGTCACGGACGAGCGCATCGAGGGCACCGACAAGGGCGCGATCAAGAAGGTCTACTCGACGCTGCGCCCGTCGGCGAAGAAGCACGTCATCGAGGCGCTGCCGCGTCTCGGCGACCTGGTGCAGAAGCACGCGGCCTAGTCGCACACAGCAGTGAGCCCGCCCGGTGATCCGGGCGGGCTCACTGTCTTTCGAGGTCAGTACGCGGCGTGTCCGTGGCGCCAGTATCCGGTGAAGGCGATGTCGGACTTCGGCACCCGCCGATCGTTCACCAGGTGGCGGCGCACGCCCGTCGCGAGATCGCTCTCGCCCGCGACGAACGTGTAGAACGGGCCCTCCGGCAGATCGGCGGCCTGCACCGTCGCGAGGGCGAGTTCGCCGGGCTTGGCCGACGCGTCGTCACGGACCAGCCAGTGCAGTTCGACGTGGTCGCTCACGGCCACGCTCTGCGCGTCGTCGGCGTGCGGGATCTCGATGTACGCGCGCACCCGCAGACCCGGGTCGGCGGACCGGAGGATGCCGACGATCGCGGGCATCGCGCTCTCGTCGCCCACCAGGAGGTGCCAGCGGGCGTCGGGGGTGGGGTTGTAGATCAGGCCCTCGTCCAGCAGGCCCAGCGGATCGCCGGCGGCGCAGGCGTCGGCCCACGCCGACGCCGGGCCGAGGTCGCCGTGCGACGCGAAGTCGATGTCGAGTTCCGGTCCGTCGCCGAAAACTCCTCCGGTGGGTCGGAATTCGCGCACCGTGTAGTTGCGCAGCACCGGCCGGACGTCCTTGGGGATCAGCTTGAACTGGGCGTACCAGAGGTTGCCGGCGGACGTGGGCAGCCGGAAACCGGTCTGCTCCCGATCCGGAATGAACATCCGGAACCACTGGTCGAAACCCATCGGGGTGAAGCCGTGGAGGCCGTCGCCGCCGATCGTCACCCGGACGAAGTTGGCGCCGATCCGCTTGCTGCCCAGCACGTGCGCCGAGATGATCTCGCGCTGTTCGGGTTTGACGAACTTGGAGCGTTTGGCCATGGCATTCCGTCCCGCGAATCCGGTAGTAGTTTAGCCAACCCTAATACGCGAGGGTCTGTCGTGGGTCAGCCAGGGCGGCCCGGGCGGGTGATCCGGCGGACCGGCGGCGTCATGCCCCACTCGTCGCGGCCCAGGCGACTGAGCGGCGCCAGCGCGGTGAACGCGGGCAGGCCGTCGTCGGCGAGCGCCTCCGGCCGCACCGCGACCGTCAGCACGTCGCCCATCACGACGAACGACTCGCCCACCTCGATGATCTGCCGCAGCCGGCACTCGATCGCGACGGGGGAGTCGGCGACCCGCGGCGGGCGCACCCGCTCGCTCGGCTCGCTCGCGATGTCGAGGACCGCGAACTCGTCGGTGCCCGGCTCGTACGGTGCCGAACTGGCATTGACCTTCTCGACCAGCGGTTCGGTCGCGAGGTTGACCACGAACTCGCCCGTCGCCTCGATGTTGCGCAGGCTGTCCTTGCGGGTGACCGACGTGAACTGCACCACCGGCGGGTGCGCGCTCGACACGGTGAAGAAGCTGTACGGCGCCAGATTGGGCACGCCGTCCGCCGACAGCGTCGACACCCACGCGATCGGCCGCGGCACCACCGACGCGGTCAGCACCTTGTAGAAGCGGCCCGAATCGATGTCGGCCGGGTCGAAGATCGTGCGCGTCATGCCGACCATCGTGGCAGCCCCCTCGCGGCACGGCGACCGCAGCGTCTGCCAATCTGGAAGGCGTGAATCCGTCCACAGCACAAGCCACCGCCGTCGTCGACGAACTGATCCGCGGCGGGGTACGTGAGGCCGTGCTCTGCCCGGGTTCGCGCAACGCGCCGCTCGCGTTCGCGCTGCAGGCGGCCGACAACGCGGGACGGATTCGCCTGCACATGCGCATCGACGAGCGCACCGCCGGCTTCCTGGCCATCGGCCTGGCGGTCGCGAGTGGACGCCCCGTCCCGGTCGTGATGACCTCCGGGACCGCGGTCGCGAATCTCGGTCCGGCCGTGCTCGAGGCGAACTACGCGCGCATCCCGCTCGTCGTGCTCAGCGCCAACCGTCCGTACGAGATGCTCGGCACCGGTGCCAACCAGACCGTCGAACAGTTCGGCCTGTTCGGCAGCCAGGTGCGGGCCGCGATCAGCCTCGGCCTCGCCGAGGAGGCCGGCGACGAGTCGCTGCGCGGGATCCGCTTCGACGAGCAGAACAGTCAGTGGCGTTCCGCGGTGTGCCGGGTGCTCGCCGCCGCCCGCGGCACCCGCTCCGGCAACGCCGGTCCCGTCCACTTCGACATCCCGCTGCGCGAGCCGCTCGTGCCCGACGTCCACGCGCAGGGCCCGGTTCCGGAGGGCCGCCCGGACGGCGCGCCGTGGACGACAGCGACGCACGCCACCCTGGACGTGCCGATGGACCTCGACATCACCCCCGACACCGTCGTGATCTCCGGGCACGGCGCCGCCTACCGGCCCGAGCTGGCGGGGCTGCCGACCGTGGCCGAGCCGACCGCGCCGCTGCACGGGCTGCCGCTGCACCCGCTCGCGCTCCCGCAGCTCAAGCCGCGTCAGGCGATCATCACCGGCCGGCCCACACTGCACCGGCCGGTGTCGAAGCTGCTCGCCGACCCGGCCGTCGCGGTGTACGCACTCACCACCGGTCCGCGCTGGCCCGACGTGTCCGGCAACGTCCGCGCCACCGGCACCCGGGCCGTGGTGTCCGGCGAGCCCGACCCGGCGTGGCTGGCCCGCTGCCGGCACCTGTCCGAGCACGCCGACAAGGCGGTCCGGTCGCAGCTGGCGGCGCATCCCAAGACCACCGGCCTGCACGTCGCCGCCGCGGTCATGGACGGGCTGTCCGACGGCGACCAGCTGCTGCTGGGCGCGTCCAACCCGGTGCGCGACGCCGCCCTGGTGAGCTACCCGCGCCCCGGCGTGCGGGTGCTGTCGAACCGCGGCGTCGCCGGTATCGACGGCACCGTCTCCAGCGCGGTCGGTGCGGCGCTCGCCTACGAGACGGAGGGTCGCACCGTCGCGCTGCTCGGCGACCTGACGTTCCTGCACGACGCGTCGGGCCTGCTCATCGGGACCGGCGAACCGCGCCCGAAGGACCTCACGATCGTCGTCGCCAACGACGACGGCGGCGGCATCTTCGAACTGCTCGAGCAGGGCGACCCGCAGTACGCGGGCGTGTTCGAGCGCGTCTTCGGTACGCCGCACGGGATGGACCTGGCCGCGCTGTGCGCCGCGTACCGCGTCCCGCACGCCCACGTCACCCTGTCCGGGCTCACCGCCGCGCTCACCGTCCCGGCCGAGGGCATCCGCGTGCTCGAGGTGGCCACCGAACGGTCCGGTCTGCGCGAGTTGCACGCCGCCGTGCGGGCACAGCTGTGAGTCCCCGCGTCGCGCACCGGACGCTGGTCGGCGTCGTCGTCGCTGCGGTCGGCATCTCGGTGCTGGCCGTCCTGCTCGTGCTCGCGGCGTGGCGCAACGATCGGACCATCGAGTCGGACATGGGCACCGCGACCGCGGAGGTGCTGTCGGCGGGTTCGCTGCGGTCGGCCGTCAGCTTCGTGACCCCCGACGGCATCACCCGCAACCCGAAACTCGGCGTGCTCTATCCGACCAATCTGACCGCCGGCCAGCGCATCGACGTCGAGTACTCGCGTAGCGATCCGGACCTCGTGCGCGTCGCCGGCCGCGACGCGCGGGTCGCCATCGTGCCGGCCGGATCGGTGATCGTCGTGACGTGGCTCGTCGCGCTGCCGGTGCTTCTCGTCCTGCGTCGCCGGGCACGAACCGGCAATTCCGACAATTCCTGAGAAGTTCACTCAGGAAGGGTTTCTATCCTCGATCAATGCGAACTAGTGCGAGAAGCGCCGAACGCGCGGGGATGATGCTGATCGCCGCGTCGGTGATCGTGGTGGCGCTGTACCTGCTGCGCGACGTGAGTGCGGCGATCTACCGCGCGATCGTCCCGCACACCGCCGAACTGCCCGGTGTCGGCCTCATCGCCGACGTCGGGCTTCTCGTGCTCGTGGCGCTGTTCGCGCTCCTCGCCGTGCAGATGTGGCGCACCCGCTCCCCGTTCCTGGGCGACCTGCTGATGGGCGGGTTCGGTGTCGTCGTCGCCTACGCGCTCAGCGAGATGGTCAAGTCGCTCGTCGCCGAGGACCGGCCGTGCCGCACCCAGGTGGCGCTGCCGGACTGCCCGACGGTCGGTGACTGGTCGTTCCCCAGCAACCACACCGTCATCGCGATCGGTCTCGCGACCGCGATCGTGCTCGCGTCGGAGCAGGCGTTGTCGTCGCTGCAGCGGGGCCTCGTGATCGCGCTCGCCGTGCTCATCGGCGCGACCCGCGTCCTGCAGGGCGTCCACTATCCGCACGACGTCCTCGCCGGCGCGGTCGTCGGGTCGTCCGTCACGATCGCCGTCGTCGTGATGCTCGTGCCGTGGGCCCGAGGCAAGGCCCGCGCCCTGGGTCGGCGCGCGTCCGGGTCGGCGCGCCCGGCTCCGGACAGCCCGCCCGTGGACAGCCCGGCCGCGGACGGCCCGGCAGCAGACATCGAGGCGTGAGCCGGTTGGTAGCGTCTTCGACCGTGGCAGAAACACACGGATCGCGGGCCTCGCTCGAGAAGGATCCGCACGAGGTCGCGTCCATGTTCGACGGCGTCGCCAAGCGGTACGACCTGACGAACACCGTCCTGTCCTTCGGCCAGGACCGCAGTTGGCGGAAGGCGACCCGCGCCGCCCTCGACCTGAAGCCGGGGGAGCGGGTCCTCGACCTCGCCGCCGGGACCGGCGTCTCCACCGTCGAACTCGGCCGCTCCGGCGCCTGGGTGGTGGCCACCGACTTCTCCAAGGGCATGCTCCAGGCCGGCGTCGGCCGCAACGTCCCGATGGTCGCCGGCGATGCGATGCACCTGCCCTACGCCGACGGCGTGTTCGACGCCGCCACCATCTCCTTCGGCCTGCGCAACGTCTCCGACTTCGACGCCGGTCTGCGCGAGATCGCCCGGGTCACCAAGCCCGGCGGACGCCTCGTCGTGAGCGAGTTCTCCACCCCGGTGTTCGGGCCGTTCCGCAAGATCTACATGGAGTACCTGATGAAGGCGCTCCCGCAGGTCGCCCGCGCGGTCAGCAGCAATCCCGACGCCTACGTCTACCTCGCCGAGTCGATCCGCGCGTGGCCCGCGCAGGAGGACCTCGCCAAGCGCATCGAGGCCGCCGGCTGGAGGAACGTGCAGTGGCGCAATCTCACCGGGGGCGTCGTCGCGCTGCACCGCGCCGTTCGGTGAGTTCGCCCACGATCACGCGGTGAGGCGACGCACACCGCTCAGCTGAACGGCGGCCGCGAATCGAGCCGCAGCGACGCCCCGCCGGACGTCCGCCACGCGCGGGCGACGGCGTCGGTGTCCTCGTCGGTGACGAGGTTGCCCATCACCCGCACCGCGACCGTCATCATCGCGCGCGAGCGCATCGCGACCGGGCCCGACGCCGGCAGGAACCGCGCGAGGGTCAGCAGCCCCGCCAGCCGGCGCGCGATCGAGAACGCGCGGCCGTAGCGGTCCCGCAGGATCGCCGGCCACACGTCGGTGAGGTCGGCGTCGTCGAGCACCCGGGCCACCAGGCGCCCGCCCTCGAGCCCGTAGTCGATGCCCTCGCCGTTGAGCGGATTCACGCACGCCGCCGCGTCACCGATCAGCGCCCAGTTGCGGCCCGCGACGTTCGAGACGGCACCACCCATCGGCAGCAGCGCCGACGCCACCGAGTGCACCGCGCCGTCCAGCTGCCATTCGGCGCGCCGCTGCGCGACGTACAGGTCGAGCAGCGGCCGCAGCGCACCCGGCGCCGGCCGCTTGGCGGTCGCGAGCGTGCCGACGCCGATGTTCACCTCGCCGGTCCCGAGCGGGAACACCCAGCCGTAGCCGGGCTGCAGCGCGCCGGTGTCGTCGCGCAGCTCCAGGTGTGACGTGATCCACGGGTCGTCGCTGCGACCCGACGGTGCGTACGCGCGGGCGGCGACCCCGTACGCGGTGTCGCGATGCCACTCGCGGCCCAGCTGCTTGCCGAGCGTCGACCGGACACCGTCGGCGACGATCAGCTTCTCGCACGCGACCGTCTGCGTCCCGGCGGCCGTCTTCAGCGTCACCGCCCGCACCCGGTCGCCGTCCAGCTCGACGCCGACGGCCTTGGCGCCCTGCGCCATTCGCGCGCCCGACTCGATCGCGGTGAGACGCAGCCGGTCGTCGAGCTCGGCGCGGGGGACGGCGCTGCCGACGGCCGGCAGCGTCCCGCCCGGCCACGGCAGCTGTAGTTCCCGGCCCCACCCGGTCAGTCGCAGGCCCCGGTTGACGGTGCGCTCGCGGATCCAGTCGCCCAGGCCCAGGTGGTCGAGTTCGGCGACCGCCCGCGGCGTCAGCCCGTCCCCGCACGTCTTGTCCCGGGGAAACGTCGACGCGTCGACGAGCAGGACGTCGCGGCCGTCGCGCGCGGCCCACGCCGCTGCCGCGGAACCGGCCGGACCAGCACCGACTACCAGTACTTCCGTGCTCGAGGGGAGATTCGGGGCATCGTTGGACCCTGCGGTCGGAAAATTGTCGGCCACCACCCCAGTATCTTCTCAGGCTGAGGGACGGCAACGCGGTGAGGGCAGGTTCGGTCCCGGCCGGTGATACCGCTAGGTTCACTACCGTGGTTACCGAGGCGTCACCGACTACAGGAATGAGTACTGACATCGTGAGCACTGAGGAGTCGAGGACTGTCGTCGCCGGGGTCGATCTCGGCGACCAGCAGCTCGCGGACGTCGTGCGCGACGGGCTCGCCCGCGTCGAGGAGCTTCTGGTCAGCGAGCTGTCCGACGGTGAGGACTTCCTCACCGAGGCGGCGCTGCACCTCGCCAAGGCCGGCGGTAAGCGGTTCCGTCCGCTGTTCACCGTCCTGACCGCGCAGCTCGGGCCCAAGGGCTCCGACCCGGCCGTCGTCACGGCGGCCACCGTCGTCGAGCTCGTGCACCTGGCGACGCTGTACCACGACGACGTCATGGACGAGGCGGCGATGCGGCGCGGTGCCCCGAGCGCGAACGCCCGGTGGGGCAACAGCATCGCGATCCTCGCCGGCGACTACCTGTTCGCGCACGCGTCGCGCCTGGTGTCGACGCTCGGCCCCGAGGCCGTCCGGATCATCGCCGAGACGTTCGCGGAGCTGGTCACCGGCCAGATGCGCGAGACGATCGGTGCGCGCGAACACCAGGACCCGGTCGAGCACTACCTCAAGGTCGTGTGGGAGAAGACCGGTTCGCTGATCGCGGCCAGCGGACGCTTCGGCGGCACCTTCTCCGGCGCCGACGCCGACCAGATCGCGCGCCTCGAGCGCCTCGGCGACGCCGTCGGCACCGCGTTCCAGATCGCCGACGACATCATCGACATCTCGTCGGCGTCCGAGCAGTCCGGCAAGACTCCGGGCACCGACCTGCGCGAGGGTGTCCACACGCTGCCCGTCCTGTACGCGCTGCGCGAGGAGGGGGCCGACGCCGATCGCCTCCGCGAGCTGCTGGCCGGACCCGTCACCGACGACGCCGACGTCGCCGAGGCCCTGGCGCTGCTCGAGCGCTCGCCGGGCATGGCCGCGGCCAAGGCGAAGCTCGGCGAGTACGCCGACCGGGCGCGCACCGAACTCGCACAGCTGCCGCAGGGCCCGGCCAACGAGGCGCTGGTGCGACTCGTCGGGTACACCGTCGAACGCGTCGGCTGACCACTCGCTGAAGTAGCCTTCACACCAGCCCGGGAACCCTGTTCCCGGGCTGGTTCGTTGTCTTGGAAGGAGCCGTCCCGGGTCCAGGCGACGGCGAATAGGGAAGAGGCGAGTCGTGCACGGTTACGCGAACGGTGCCAAGACGTTCGGCCTACTGGTCGGAATGTCGGCGTTGATCATCTTCATCGGGTCGTTGTTCCAGAACCGAAGCATCCTGATCTTCTCGATCTTCCTGGCCGTGGCGACCAACGCGTGGGCGTACTTCAACAGCGACAAGCTCGCGCTGCGCGCGATGCACGCCCAGCCCATCACCGAGGTGCAGGCACCGGTCATCTACAAGATCGTTCGTGAGCTCGCGACCGCGGCGCACCAGCCGATGCCCCGGCTCTACATCAGCCCCACCGCGGCACCCAACGCGTTCGCGACCGGCCGCAACCCCCGGCACGCGGCCGTGTGCTGCACCAGCGGCATCCTCGACATCCTCGACGAGCGGGAACTGCGGGCCGTGCTCGGCCACGAACTGTCCCACGTCTACAACCGCGACATCCTGATCTCGTCCGTGGCCGGCGCGATGGCCGCGGTCATCTCCGGCCTGGCGAACATGGCGATCTTCGCGAACATGTTCGGCGGTCGCGGCAACGGTCAGGGTGCCAATCCGATTGCGCTGCTTCTGGTTTCGCTGCTGGGGCCGATCGCGGCCACCGTCGTCAAGCTCGCGGTGTCCCGCTCGCGGGAGTACCAGGCCGATCAGTCCGGGGCCGAGCTGACGGGTGATCCGCTGGCCCTCGCGTCGGCGCTGCGCAAGCTCGAGCGCGGCACGCAGGCCGCGCCGCTGCCGCCGGAACCGAAGATCGCGGCGCAGTCGCACATGATGATCGCCAACCCGTTCCGCGCCGGCGACCGGGTCAGCAAGATGTTCTCCACCCACCCGCCGATGGCCGACCGCATCGCGCGTCTCGAGCGGATGGCCGGTGGCGGCCCGTCCGACGGCGGTCTCCCGCCCACCTACCGTGAGCACTGAGGCGGCGGAGTGATGCGGCACCCACAGTGGCGCACGAGGAAACTCCGGTCGGATGTGGGTCCGGACCGGTCACATCCGAACGGAGATTCCCTTCACATCAGGTCATATCCGGCCCGTCAGCTGGTGGGACGAGCGACGCTGAACACGTGCTCGAAATTCGCCGTGTACTCGTCGACCATGGCCGGCTGGTGCAGCGTGAGGGTCGCTTCGTCGTTGCGGCGCAGCGACGTGTGATTCCAGTTCTGGGAACCGGTCGTCACCCATCCTGTTGCGGTGCCCGAACTGCCGAGGTCGGCACTGCCGAGTCCGACACTGCCGTGGTCGACGACCATGTACTTCGAGTGCACGCGGCCGGGCAGTTCCGAGTCGTTCAGTGTGCGGACCTCGATGGACGGCTCGGCGGCGAGTCGCGCCGCACCCTCGGTCCCGATCGTGCCGTGGACGATCCGGACGTCGCAGCCTTCCCTGGACAACGCCACCAGTCTGTCGACGATGTCCACTCGGGTGTCGTCCATTTCCGACATCGCGACACCGATACGCGTCGACGAACCGCAGGTCAGTCCTGCCAGTTGATCGAGGACCGGGTCGCCCTCGGGGACCGGCGAGAAGTACACCTCGACCGGGCCGCCGGGCATGTCGGTGTGGATCCTGCCGAGCGTCGCCTCGGTGCGTGATTCGGCGGCCAGTTCCGTGAAGTAGCGGCCGTACGTCTCGAACAGTCGGTCGTTCCCGTCGAGCACTACCGCGTTGTTCCAGTAGGTCCTGGAGTTGACGTCGGTCAGGTTGGACGACGACTGCATGACGACGTTCCGTTTGCCGCCGGTCTCACCGAAGAGGGCGAACTTGTTGTGGTTCCCCTTCGTGCCCAAGCACGAGGACGTGTTGCCTTCGGGGGAGACGTTGCTGCACACGTGCAGCCATGACGGCTGGTTCTTGTCAGTACCCAGCGCCTGCAGAATCCTCTGGGCCGGGGGCTTGTCGTCCTGCCAGCCGTCGAGCACCATCTGGATGTCGACGCCGCGCCGCTGCGCGTCGATGATCACGTCCGCGAAGTCGTCGCCGACAGTTCCGCTGACGACGAAGTGGGCGATGCGGATCTGTGAGCCCGCCGGGGCCTGCCTGATGAGCGAACACAACTCGGCCATGATCGCCGCCGGGTCGCCGGACACCGGATCGTTGAAGACAGCTTTGGTCTGCACCGGGGTGGTGTCGGACAAGGTGCACGCCTTCATCGGATCCACGGGCTGGCCCGTCCCAGGGGCGAGGGATCCGAGGCCGGCAGCCGCGGCGGTGGCACCGCCAGAAGCCAGGAGAATTGTCGCGATACCCACGGTGGCCAGGAGCTTCGATGACCTGATCAAGAGCTGTTCCTTCGAAATCGACAAGCCTGAAATGGCGGGTCGATCTTCGGCATCGGCTGGAAACGGGGGCTGTCGATCCGGTGAAGTGTCGCGGTCCTGTCGGGTAACTGTGAACCCCGCGACGCCGCACTCCGTTTCACGGGCGGCTGCGAGCACCCATTCGTTCCGCCGTGGACCGGTGGCTCGCCACGGACCCGTCCTCCTGGAACGGGTCCGTGGCGACGGGCGCACGCCTCGCGACAATCGGGAGTGGTTGCGCCACAGGTTGGCGGGGTCGGCGCGGTCGTCGCCGCGGTTCCCGCCGAGGTACTAGCGGTAGTTGACGAACTGCAGGGCGATCCCGAAATCCTCGCCCTTGAGCAGCGAGATGACGGCCTGCAGGTCGTCACGCTTCTTGCTGCTCACGCGCAGTTCCTCGCCCTGGATCTGCGCCTTGACGCCCTTGGGGCCCTCGTCGCGGATCTTCTTCGAGATCTTCTTGGCGTTCTCGCTGCTGATGCCCTGGACCAGGGAGCCGCTCAGCTTGTAGATCTTGCCGGACTGCGCCGGCTCGCCGGCGTCGAACGCCTTGAGCGAGATGTCGCGGCGGATCAGCTTCTCCTTGAACACGTCGAGGGCGGCGGTGAGACGCTCCTCGGTGTCGGCGGTCAGCGTGATGGTCTCCTCGCCGGACCATTCGATGCTCGCCCCGGTGTTGCGGAAGTCGAACCGGGTGCCCAGCTCCTTCGCAGCCTGATGCAGAGCGTTGTCCACCTCTTGACGATCAACCTTGCTCACCACATCGAAGGACGAATCAGCCACTGCACACTCCTGAATTCTTGGCGGTAGACCCCACCCGGACAGCGGTGGGTAGCCCTGACGCTATCGGGTCGCTACCCCCCGTATCCACCCGGTTTGCGTATCTGGGGGGACTTCGATGTATTCTTCGATAGGCGTCAGAGCGAGCAAGATACTCTGGGCGCAGCCTGGCAGATTGCCCGAGCGGCCAATGGGAGCGGACTGTAAATCCGTCGGCTTATGCCTACGTAGGTTCGAATCCTACATCTGCCACACATTCAGCCCCGACCTTGAAAAGGTCGGGGCTGAACTGTTTTCGGGGTTCTTCTCCCTCCGCTCCGCGGCTGCGGGCGGGCTGCGATCCGTCCCACTGGGCGAGACCGGGTGGTCTTTCGGGCCCGGCGGCTCTTTAACGTCCGGCGAGAGTGGCGTCCGTCACAAGGCGGGCGCGCCGGACGCGCGAAGGAGCCGATTCCCCGATGACAGGTCTGATCAATGCGAACGAGACGGTGAAGCACCCCGGACGGCTGTTCATCGGCGGCGAATGGGTCGAGCCGTCGACGCCCGCCCGGTTCGACGTCGTCAACCCGGCCACCGAGGACGTGTTCCTCACCGTCGCCGAGGCCGACGCGCAGGACGTCTCGCGTGCCGTCGACGCCGCCCGGGCGGCGTTCGATCGCGGCCCGTGGGCACGCATGACGCACGCCGAGCGCGCCCCGTACATCCACGCGATCGGTGCCGCCATCCGGGACCGCAGCGCCGAACTCGGCCGGATCTGGACCAGCGAGATGGGAATCCTCGCCGCGGTGTCCACGTATGCGTCGGCGCAGTCCGGCGACGTCTTCGACTACTACGCGGGCCTCGCCGACAGCTACGAGTGGGTCGAACGGCACCGGCCCAGCTCGGGTAACGGTGTCGGCCTGCTCGTCCGCGAGCCGGTCGGTGTGGTCGCCGCGATCATCCCGTGGAACAGCCCGCTGGGCCTCATCGCCAACAAGGTCGCCCCGGCGCTCATCGCGGGCTGCACCGTCGTCGTGAAGGCCTCGCCCGAGGCCCCGGGTGCCGCGTACGTCTTCGCGGAGATCGTCGAGGCGTGCGGCCTGCCCGCCGGCGTCGTCAACGTCGTCACGGCCGAGCGGGAGGTGTCGGAGCTGGTGGTCCGCAACCCCGGCATCGACAAGGTCACGTTCACCGGCTCCACCGCGGCCGGGCGCCGGATCGCGTCGCTGTGCGGTGAGCGGATCGCCCGCTGCACGCTCGAGCTCGGTGGCAAGTCCGCCGGCGTCATCCTCGACGACTACGACCTCGCGACGGCCGCGCAGTCCATCGCCCAGTCGGCGCGGCTCATGACCGGCCAGGTGTGTGCGTCGCTCACCCGCATCGTCGTCAGCCGCCCCCGCCACGACGAGTTCGTCGACGCCCTCGGCGCCGCGATGTCCGCGATCCGGGTCGGCGACCCGTTCGACCCCGAGACCGAGATGGGCCCGCTGGCGATGTCGCGGCAGCTCGACAAGGTCGAGGGCCTCATCGCGAAGGGCTGCGAGGAGGGTGCGAGGCTCGTGGCCGGCGGCCGCCGGCCCGCGAACCTCGAGCGCGGCTTCTTCATCGAGCCGACGGTGTTCGGCAACGTCGACAACAACTCCACCATCGCCCGTGAGGAGATCTTCGGGCCCGTCGTGAGCGTGATCGCGGCCGACGACGAGAACCACGCCGTCGACATCGCGAACGACACGATCTACGGCCTCAACGCGTCCGTGTTCACGAATGACATCGAGCGGGCGTGGGCGGTCTCGCGGCAGCTGCGGTCCGGCACCGTCGGTCACAACGGGTTCCGGACCGATTTCGGCATCGCATTCGGCGGGTTCAAGCAGTCCGGCATAGGTCGCGAGGGCGGCCTGGACGGCCTCCAGCCGTATCTCGAGGCCAAGACGGTGCTCCTGGACTCGATGCCCGCGAGCGCGGAGAAGGTGGACAACCTGCGGTGACCAGGTCGACGACCTGCTGATCCCGGACTCCCTCGCCCCCGGTGGCGGGGGAGTCCGGGAGGAGCGGACGCGGATGCCGCGCCGCGTCCTCGAACGTCCCGGTGCTCGCGAATTTCCGCATTTCTCGTCCGGCCTGCCGGCGAAATCCCAGGTAGACGGGGTGATCGGCGTCGTCCATCGGCTCGATGTGGTCGCCGGCGTCGCCACGGCCCGGTCGGCGATGCGCGCGCCACCCACCTGAGAAGGCTGGATTTACCCGGTCTGACCTGCAAATTTGGTGCTGGCGCGAAGGTCTGTGTAATCTTCTGGAGGCTTCAGCGCGCAGAGATGCGCAGGATAGCCACGCCCCCTTAGCTCAGTCGGCAGAGCGTTTCCATGGTAAGGAAAAGGTCGACGGTTCGATTCCGTCAGGGGGCTCGCTGGATTGTGGTGTCGCCAGATTCGCGCGACACTCGACACCGAGGCGGTGTAGCTCAGTTGGTAGAGCAAACGACTCATAATCGTTGTGTCGCCGGTTCAAGTCCGGCCATCGCTACACAAGACGAATGATCCACCCTGATCGTTTCATGATCAGATTCACGCGAAAGAAGGCGTCCCCGTGGCCTCCTCGACTGACGTTCGGCCGAAGATCACCTTGGCCTGTGAGGTGTGCAAGCACCGCAACTACATCACCAAGAAGAACCGCCGCAACGACCCCGATCGCCTCGAGCTGAAGAAGTTCTGCCCGAACTGCGGAACCCACCAGTCGCACCGCGAGTCCAAGTAGTTTCTCGGAGTCGGCGCTCGCGCGTTAGGTTCACTGTCACACTGCCCTAACGGAAGTTGTTGCGTCTAGCAGGGCAGGGGAGATTTCGCTGTGACAGAAACAGTCGTGAGAGAGCCCGGAGTGGTGTTGGACCCCGCCGCGCATGCGGCCGAGATGGTCGGACACCACTACCGCGTGACCGATTTCTACGAGATCGGCCGGGAGAAGATCCGCGAGTACGCCCGTGCGGTTCTCGACGATCATCCCGCTCATCACGACGAGGATGCGGCCAAGGGCCTCGGTTACGACGGCCTCATCGCACCTCTGACCTTCGTTTCGATCGTCGGCATGCTCGCCCAGCGCAAGCTGTTCGAGGAGGTCGTAACCGGTTACGACCTCAGCCAGATCATGCAGACCGATCAGCGGCTCGTGTTCCACAGGCCGCTGAAGGCCGGTGACCGATTGATCTGCGACGTCTACCTGGAGTCGTTCCGCCAGGTGGCCGGCAGCGACATCATCGTCACCAAGAACATCATCTCCGAAGTGAACGGCGAACTGGTCCAGACCACCTGGACGACGCTCGTCGCGCGCTCCGGGGGTGAAGTGGACGAGAACATCGCGCACGCGGTCAAGGATGTGATGATGCATGTCGCTCCGTAGGTTCGAGGACGTCGCCGTCGGCGAAGAACTGCCCGAGCGCGTCGTCACGCTGACCCGTGGCAACCTCGTCAACTACGCCGGCGTGTCGGGTGATCCCAATCCGATCCACTGGAGCGATCACGTGGCCCGACTGGCCGGCTTGCCGGACGTCGTGGCGCACGGGATGCTCACGATGGGTCTGGGTGGCGGATTCGTCTCGTCCTGGCTCGGCGATCCGGGTGCCGTGACCGAATACAACGTTCGGTTCACCAGCCCGGTGTATGTGGCGGCCGACAAGGCTGCCGAAGTGGAGTTCACCGGCAAGGTCAAGTCGGTGGACGCCGAAAGCAAGACCGCAGTAGTCGCGATCGTGGCACGATCCGAGGGTCGGAAGATCTTCGGGCGGGCCACCGCAACAGTCCGTTTGGCCTGAGTGTCGAGCGGATTGGGTTTGATCCGGGCATTGAAGTACACTAGAGTTTCTGGGGTTACTCAGGCGCTGCGCGCTGCCCTACGGTGCTGGTAACAGCCCGCTAAGGGGTGGCGCGCATGTCATGTGAACCCAGATAGGTCGACCAGTTCGATCGGTCGACAAAGGGGCGTAGCTCAACTGGCAGAGCAGCGGTCTCCAAAACCGCAGGTTGCAGGTTCAAGTCCTGTCGCCCCTGCACCCGGACCGGCCAGCGACTGAGAGGAACGACGGTGAGCGAGGAGCGCGGTAAGCGCGACGACGGCACTCCCGAGTCTGCGGACTTCGGCCCTGTCGACGAATCGGCCGTTCCCGACCAGCCCGCGAACGGCCAGGTCACTGCTGAAGAGAGCCCCACGAGTGCGGCCCCAGCAGGAAAGCCGAGTGGCAAGCGCACTGCGCGTCGTGCCGGCACCGCAGAGCCCGTCGGGACGGTGAAGCCGGCGGTCGCCGCTTCCTCCGT
Organism: Prescottella agglutinans; assembly: GCF_004011865.1. GTDB lineage: Bacteria > Actinomycetota > Actinomycetes > Mycobacteriales > Mycobacteriaceae > Prescottella > Prescottella agglutinans. The sequence continues at coordinate 311,054 of NZ_RKLP01000003.1, forward strand.
CAAGTCGACCAAGTCACGCTCCGCGTCCTCCGCGGACTCGAAGGCGGGCGCCACCAAGCCGCGTAAGGCGGACAAGCCCCGCACGGAGAACATCTTCAAGCGGATTCGTCGCTTCCTGCGCGAAGTGATTGCCGAGCTCCGTAAGGTCATCTGGCCCAATCGCAAGCAGATGATCACTTACACCAGTGTGGTGCTCGTGTTCGTCGCCTTCATGGTGACGTTCATCAGCCTCCTCGACCTTGGTTTCATCAAGGGCGTCAGCTGGCTGTTCGGCTAACCCGGGCGCGCCCGTCGGCGTTCCCGAACGATGTGATTGACGAGAGGAAGAGTGCCTCCAGTGAGCACCCCCGAGAACGACTCTGACGAGGCTCTGGCCGAGGAGCGCGTTTCGGCCGAGGCGGTAACCGAAGACACCGAGAACGTCGTGTCTGTCGACGAGACGGTCGAGGACGACTCTGCCGACGAGCAGGTCGAGGACGGTGCCGTGGCGGAGCAGGCTCCCGAGGAAGCAGTCGATCCCGTTGCCGAGTTCAAGGCGGCGCTGCGTCGCGCGCCCGGCGACTGGTATGTCATCCACTCGTACGCCGGTTACGAGAACAAGGTGAAGGCCAACCTCGAGACCCGCGTCCAGAACCTCGACGTCGGTGACTACATCTTCCAGGTGGAGGTTCCCACCGAAGAGGTCACCGAGATCAAGAACGGCCAGCGCAAGCAGGTCAATCGCAAGATCCTGCCGGGCTACATCCTCGTCCGCATGGAACTGAACGACGAGTCGTGGGGCGCGGTCCGCAACACCCCCGGCGTCACCGGTTTCGTCGGCGCCACGTCGCGTCCGTCGCCGCTCACGCTGAACGAGGTCGTCAAGTTCCTCATGCCGCAGCAGGGGCAGAAGAAGCCCGCCGCGGCCGCTGCCGCCGCCGGCGGCGAGGTCACCGCCCCCAGCGTCGCGAAGCCGGTCATCGAGGTCGACTTCGAGGTCGGCGAGTCGGTCACCGTCATGGACGGTCCGTTCGCGACCCTCCCGGCGAGCATCAGCGAGGTCAACGCCGAGCAGCAGAAGCTCAAGGTCCTCGTCTCGATCTTCGGTCGTGAGACCCCGGTGGAGCTGTCCTTCAACCAGGTCTCGAAGATCTAGCACCGTCCCGAGACGCTCCGGGACCCACACACTTGCACGCAGTACGCAAGAAACACACCCAGTAAGAACAAGGAACGAAGATGCCCCCCAAGAAGAAGAAGCTCGCAGGGCTGATCAAGCTTCAGATCCAGGCTGGTCAGGCCAACCCTGCCCCGCCCGTGGGTCCCGCGCTCGGTCAGCACGGCGTGAACATCATGGAGTTCTGCAAGGCTTACAACGCGGCGACTGAGTCCCAGCGCGGCAACGTGATCCCTGTCGAGATCTCCGTCTACGAAGACCGGACCTTCGACTTCAAGCTGAAGACCCCGCCGGCCGCCAAGCTGCTGCTCAAGGCTGCTGGTGTGCAGAAGGGCTCCGGCGAGCCGCACAAGACCAAGGTCGCGACCGTGACCATGGATCAGGTGCGCGAGATCGCGAAGACCAAGCAGGAAGACCTCAACGCGAACGACATCGACGCGGCCGCGAAGATCATCGCCGGCACCGCGCGCTCGATGGGTATCACCGTCGAGGGTTAATCCTCCACCGTGGGAGGGCCGGCCAGGCCCGCAACCACAACTGAACCATTCGCCCGGGTCGAGGCCCAGGGTGAGAAGTAAGGACAGAAGAAATGGCAAAGCGCAGCAAGGCATACCTCGCCGCCGCTGAGAAGATCGACGCGGACAAGCTCTACAGCCCCCTGCAGGCTGCGAAGCTGGCCAAGGAGACCTCGTCGGCCAAGATGGATGCGACCGTCGAGGTTGCCGTCCGTCTCGGCGTCGACCCCCGCAAGGCGGACCAGATGGTTCGTGGCACGGTCAACCTGCCGCACGGCACCGGTAAGACCGCGCGCGTCGTCGTGTTCGCCGTCGGCGAGAAGGCCGCCGAGGCCGAGGCCGCCGGCGCGGACGCCGTGGGCTCCGAGGACCTGATCGAGCGCATCCAGGGCGGTTGGACCGACTTCGACGCCGCGATCGCCACCCCGGACCAGATGGCCAAGGTCGGCCGCATCGCCCGCGTCCTCGGACCGCGTGGCCTCATGCCGAACCCGAAGACCGGCACCGTTACGCCGGACGTCGCGAAGGCTGTCGCCGACATCAAGGGCGGCAAGATCAATTTCCGCGTCGACAAGCAGGCCAACCTGCACTTCGTGATCGGCAAGGCGTCGTTCGACGAGGCCAAGCTGGTCGAGAACTACGGCGCGGCGCTGGACGAGATCCTGCGTGCCAAGCCGTCGTCGGCGAAGGGCCGCTACGTCAAGAAGGTCACGGTTTCGACCACCACCGGACCGGGCATCCCGGTGGACCCGAACCGTACCCGCAACCTCCTCGAGGACGGCGAGTAAGTCGCGACACCTCGCGACCTGATCGACACCGAAGGCCGGCGCAGAGACTCCTCTGTGCCGGCCTTCGGCGTTCTCGGACGCGCCTGGTCCTCGCCTTGCAGGACCGCGGTCTTCATCGTGGTGATCATCATGGGTGATGCATCGCATGTCGCAGCGGGTGTGAAGTGGCGCACAAGTGGTGTCGACAGGGCGCCTGCCGTTTGGTGTCCGCGTCGCAACTCCGCTACGCTGCTCGATGGAGTTCGGTGCTCGATGCGAATTCCGCCCCGAAAACTGTTCTACCCAAGACCGTTGGTCACCGTGCCCAGCAATGGAATCGGTTGAAGGTCCGGGATTGCCCGGCGGCCCACGCAGGAGGACGAGGTGGGGGATGTTTGTCTGCGCCCGGTTTCGACCGGGGGATGGATCTCCTCGTGTACGCCCCGTGTGCCCTGCACCGGGGCGTTTTGCATGTCACGGCCCGAAGTGGAACAACGACTGTCACGAGAGGAGGCGAAGTATGGCAAAGCCTGAGAAGGTTTCTGCAGTTGCAGAGATCACCGAGCAGTTCAAGGACTCGTCCGCCGCCGTGATCACGGAATACCGTGGTCTGTCGGTTACGAGCCTGACGAACCTGCGACGCGCACTCGGAGAGGGTGCCACCTACTCCGTCGCCAAGAACACCCTGGTCAAGCGCGCCGCTGCTGAAGCGGGCGTCGAGGGTCTTGACGACCTGTTCGTCGGACCGACCGCCATTGCATTCATCAAGGGCGAGCCGGTCGACGCTGCGAAGGCCCTGAAGGCTTTCGCGAAGGACAACAAGGCGCTCGTCATCAAGGGCGGCTACATGGACGGCGCTGCGCTGTCCGTGGATCAGGTCAACCAGATCGCGGACCTCGAGTCCCGCGAGATCCTGTTGGCCAAGCTCGCCGGCGCTATGAAGGGCAACTTGGCAAAGGCCGCTGGCCTGTTCAACGCTCCCGCTTCGCAGATGGCCCGCCTGGCCGCTGCACTGCAGGAGAAGAAGGCTGCGGAGGGTGGGGCCGAGGCTCCCGCCGACGCCGCTGCCGAATAGCTGATCCGCACCTGCGCATCACAACCATCACCACCTGTCCGGTCGCGGATCGGCGACACAGGACTTTAGAGGAAGGACCGCCACCATGGCGAAGCTCACCACCGAAGAGTTGCTGGACCAGTTCAAGGAGCTGACCCTGCTCGAGCTCTCGGAGTTCGTGAAGGCGTTCGAGGAGACCTTCGAGGTCACCGCTGCTGCTCCGGTCGCCGTTGCCGCTGCCGGCGCTCCGGCTGCCGCTGCCGAGGCTGCTGAGGAGCAGGACGAGTTCGACGTCATCCTCGAGTCGGCTGGCGACAAGAAGATCCAGGTCATCAAGGTCGTCCGTGAGGTCGTCTCCGGCCTGGGCCTGAAGGAAGCCAAGGACCTCGTCGAGGGTGCTCCGAAGCCGATCCTGGAGAAGGTCGCCAAGGACGCGGCTGACGCTGCCAAGGAGAAGCTCGAGGCTGCCGGCGCGAAGATCACCGTCAAGTAAGACGATTATCTGCGCTGCTTCCTGACGAAGCATCGAGGAAAGGGTCGTCCCCGGTTCGGGGGCGGCCCTTTTCGTCGTCGCGACGCGTGCACGGTGCGCGTCGGGGGCGGGTGCCCGGGTCGTCGTGACTGTCGGGTTGCGCCTTACTTACTCATAAGTAAGATGTGGTGTCACGGATAACACTTCGATGCGATAGAGTGACGCAACCCACATGTGGGCCCACAGTGGGGGGACGTGCCTGACGCAGGAGGTAATGGTGGGAGTCGAGGTAGCGGTCGAGGGACTCACGAAGTCTTTCGGCTCTCAGAAGATCTGGCAGGACGTGACGCTCACGCTGCCGGCCGGAGAGGTCAGCGCGCTGCTGGGCCCGTCCGGTACCGGTAAGTCGGTGTTCCTCAAGTCTCTGATCGGTCTGCTGCGGCCCGAGGAGGGGTCGATCGTCATCGACGGCACCGACATCCTTCAGTGCTCCTCGCGCGAGCTGTACGAGATCCGGAAGCTGTTCGGTGTCCTGTTCCAGGACGGCGCGCTGTTCGGATCGATGAACCTGTACGACAACGTCGCCTTCCCGCTGCGCGAGCACACCAAGAAGTCCGAGTCCGAGATCCGCAAGATCGTCATGGAGAAGCTCGAGCTCAACGGCCTGGTCGGGGCCGAGGGCAAGCTTCCCGGCGAGATCTCCGGCGGTATGCGCAAGCGCGCCGGACTGGCTCGTGCGCTGGTGCTCGATCCCCAGATCATCCTCGTCGACGAGCCGGACTCGGGTCTCGACCCCGTCCGCACGACGTACCTCAGCCAGTTGCTGATCGACATCAACGCGCAGATCGACGCAACGATCCTGATCGTCACGCACAACATCAACCTGGCCCGCACCGTGCCCGACAACCTGGGCATGCTGTTCCGCAAGCAGCTCGTCATGTTCGGCCCGCGCGAGGTGCTGCTCACCAGCGACGAGCCCGTCGTGCACCAGTTCCTCAACGGCTCCAAGATCGGCCCGATCGGCATGTCGGAGGAGAAGGACGAGGCTCAGATGGCGCACGAGCAGGCGCTCGTCGACGCCGGCCATCACCACGGCGGCACCGACGACGTCTACGGCGTGGTGCCGCAGATGCAGGCCACGCCGGGGCTGCCGTTCCGCCAGGCGGTCGCGCGCCGCCAGGCCCGCGTCCGCCAGATCCTGCACACGCTGCCGTACGAGGCGCAGCAGAGCATCCTTGCGAGCATGGAAGACGCCGACGCGACCCAGGTGATTCCCACGTACGACGACGGAGGACTCGGACAGTCCACGTTCGGGCGCGGTTAGGGGACTGCGTATGGGGGGCGCGCGTACTTCGATGATGAAGCCGGTCACCGGGGCGTTGACCCAGGCCGGCAACATCGTCCAACTGTTCGTCGACGTCGTTCGCAACACGTTCAAGCGGCCGTTCCAGTTCAAGGAGTTCATCGAACAGGCGTGGTTCATCGCGAGCGTGACGATCCTGCCGACCGCGCTCGTCGCGATTCCGTTCGGTGCGGTCGTGTCGTTGCAGACCGGGTCGCTGATCAAGCAGTTGGGTGCCGAAGCGTTCACGGGCGCCGCCAGTGTTCTCGCCGTGATCCAGCAGGGCAGTCCGATCGTGACCGCTCTGCTGATCGCCGGCGCAGCGGGTTCGGCGGTCACCGCCGACCTCGGTTCGCGGACGATCCGCGAGGAGATCGACGCGATGGAGGTGCTCGGCATCAATCCGATCCAGCGCCTGGTCGTGCCGCGGGTTCTCGCGATGGTGCTGGTCGCGGTGTTGCTCAACGGGCTGGTCTCGGTCGTCGGCATCGCGGGTGGCTACTTCTTCAACGTCATCCTCCAGGGCGGCACCCCCGGCGCCTACCTCGCGTCGTTCTCGGCGCTCGCGCAGCTGCCGGACCTGTACATCGCCGAGCTCAAGGCCGCGATCTTCGGTGTCATCGCGGGTGTCATCGCCGCCTACAAGGGGCTCACGCCCAAGGGCGGACCCAAGGGCGTCGGTGAGGCGGTGAACCAGGCCGTCGTCATCACGTTCCTGGTGTTGTTCTTCGCGAACCTGATCCTGACCACCGTGTACCTGCAGATCGTCCCGGCGAAGGGAGCATGAGTCGATGACGATCGCGCGGGGTCGCGGCGACTACGTACTGATCCGGGCGCGGCGCTGGGCGCGCAAGCCGCTCGACGTGCTCGACAACGCCGGCGAGCAGATGTCGTTCTACTCGCGCGCCATCGCGTGGACGCCGCGGACGCTGCGTCGCTACCGCAAGGAGATGCTGCGGCTGCTCGCCGAGGTGACCTTCGGCAGCGGTGCGCTCGCGGTGATCGGCGGCACCATCGGCGTCATCGTGATGATGTCCGGCTTCACCGGCGTCGTCGTCGGTCTGCAGGGCTTCGCGGCCCTCGATCAGATCGGCAGCTCCGTGCTGACCGGCTTCTTGTCGGCGTACGTCAACACGCGTGAGATCGCGCCGGTCGTCGCGGCGCTCGCGCTGTCCGCCACGGTCGGCTGTGGTTTCACCGCCCAACTGGGTGCGATGCGGATCTCGGAGGAGATCGACGCGCTCGAGGTGATGGCGGTGCCCAGCGTGCCGTTCCTCGTCACGACCCGGATGATCGCCGGCTTCGTCGCGGTGATCCCGCTGTACATCGTCGGCCTGCTCGCCGCGTACCTCGCGTCGCGTGTCGTGAGCACGGTGTTCAACGGACAGTCCACTGGTTCGTACGACCACTACTTCAACCTGTTCCTGCCGCCCGAGGACGTGTTGTGGTCCTTCGGCAAGGTGCTGGTGTTCGCGTTCGTCCTGATCCTCATCCACTGCTACTACGGGTTCCACGCCCGGGGCGGCCCGGCCGGCGTCGGCGTCGCCGTCGGCCACGCCGTGCGCACCGCCATCGTCACCATCGCCGTCCTAGACTTCTTCCTGAGCCTCGCGATCTGGGGCACGACGACCACGGTGCGGGTGGCCGGATGATCGAGACACCGTCGAAGCTGCGTCGCCGCATCCTGGGAGTCGCGTTCTTCCTGGTGCTGGCCCTGTTCGTGGGCGGCACGATCGCCAGCTACAACAAGACGTTCAAGCCGGTGGTCAAGGTCGATCTCGTGACCGACACCGTCGGCAACGCGCTGCCGCGCAACGCGGACGTCAAGGTTCGCGGTCTGATCGTCGGCGAGGTGCGGGGCGCGTCGACCGAGAACGGCAAGGTCACGTCGGTGATGGCGATCGACCCGGACAAGGCCGAGCTGATCCCGTCGAACGCGACCGCCCGCCTGCTCCCGAAGACGCTGTTCGGTGAGCGGTATGTCGACCTGGTGATCCCCGAGAACCCGAGCCCGAACCCGATCGAGGGCGGCGGCACCATCTACCAGGACGAGAGCGGCAACGCCGTCGAGCTCGGCAGGATGCTCGACGGGCTGCTGCCGCTGCTCCAGGCCATCCCGCCGGAGAGCCTGGCGTCGACGCTCGGCGCGCTGTCGCAGGCGCTCGACGGGCGCGGCGAGCAACTCGGGGTCACGCTCGACCAGCTCGACACGATCTTCGCCGGCGTCAACAGCCGGATGCCCGACCTGACCGCGGGGCTCCAGAGTTTCGCCACGTTCACCCAGACGTACTCCGACGCCGCGCCGCAGTTGATCGACGCGTTCGACAACCTGCGCACCACCAACGCGACGATCGTCCAGGAACGCCCGTCCATCGACGCGCTCATGGCGTCCGTGACCTCGACCGGGTCGAGCACCGCGGACCTGCTGACCACCAACCGCGACTCGCTCATCTCGATCGCGGCGGACTCGCGGGAGGCGCTCGAGATCCTGGCGCGGTTCTCCGGGACGTTCGGCTGCACGTTCGCCAACTTCGCGGACGTGATGGAGCGGTCCGGTGCGATCACCGGTGAGGGCTCCGAACTGCCCGGCGCGCGGGCGACGATCGAACTCGTCAATCCGCGCGGCCGCTACCTGCCCAACCAGGACGAGCCGCGACTGATCGACACCCGCGGCCCGCGCTGCTACGACGCGCCGCCGCTGGGCACCGACATCGGCCAGTACCCGGGCGGTTCGATCCACGACGGCTCGTACCAGGTCCCGACACGCAACGCCGGTGACCAGAACATTCCGGACGTCCCCACCCCGCAGTACTCGGTACTGCCGGCGGCCACCGAGCCGGGGTCGTACGCGGGCTCGCAGCTCGAGCGCGACACCCTCGCCGTCGTGTACGGCGAGGCGACCGGCACCGCCCCCGAGGACGTGCCGTCCTGGACGACCAGGATCGGCGCCCCGGCACTTCGTGGCAAAGAGGTGAGCATCAAGTGAAGCGACAGCTGCGAGGGGTGGCTGCCCCGCTCACCAAACTGCTGATCTTCGCGGTGGTCACGATCGTCGCGACGGGCTTTCTCGCCCTGACGATCGCGAACACCAGTTCCACGGGGGGAACGAAGTTCAACGCCCGGTTCACCGATGTCACGTCGCTCAACAAGGGCGACGAGATCCGCATCGCCGGTGTCCGCGTCGGCCAGGTGACCAAGATCGAGATCGTCGACGATCGGGAAGCGCAGGTCGAGTTCGCGCTCACCGACCGGGACTGGCTGCCCGCCAGCACGACGGCGACGATCCGGTTCCGCAACCTGGTGGGGCAGCGGTACATCGCGCTCGAGCAGGGCACCGGGCAGCAGGGCTACAAGATGAACGCGGGCGAGACCATCCCGCTCGACCGGACCAAGCCGGCCGTGAACCTCACGACCCTGTTCAACGGCTTCCGGCCGCTGTTCCAGACGCTGAGCGCCGACGACGTCAACAAGCTGTCGTACCAGATCATCCAGGTCTTCCAGGGGGAGGGCGGAACCATCGAGGAGCTCGTGGCGAACACCGCGTCCCTGACCAACACGATCGCCGACAAGGACAAGGTGATCGGCGACCTGATCACCAACCTGAACAAGGTGCTCGACACCGTCAACCAGCGCGACGAGCAGGTCGACCAGCTGATCGTGAACACCGAGCGCCTGGTGAGCGGGCTCAACGCCGACCGCGGCGTGATCGGCCAGTCGGTGCAGTCGCTGTCGGAACTGACCAGCGCGACCGCCGATCTGCTGGTGCCGACCCGGCCGTCGATCCAGGGCTCGATCGCGGGCCTCAACGCGCTGGCCGGGCACGTCAACGAGCGATCCGACGATGTGAACCAGGTGCTGGCGAACCTGCCGGTGAAGATGGAGAAGCTCGGCCGCGCCGGTAGCTACGGGTCGTGGTTTCAGTTCTACCTGTGCGGCATCGACATCGTCGCCGGGCCGGGAACGGCGCCGCAGCTCAACCTCCCGTCGAACCTGCCGACGGTCAACCAGCCGATCTACACCAACGCGGCTCCCCGCTGCTACGCGGACGGTGCCCGATGACGAAGAAGCGCAATCCGGCGGTCACCGGCGGCCTCGGCATCCTGGTGATCCTGCTCGCGACCATGTCGGCGTTCTTCCTCGACAGCCTGCCGATCGTCGGCGCCGCCAACCGGTACACCGCCGAGTTCTCGGAGGCCGCGGGCCTCAAGCCGGGCAACGAGGTGCGCGTGGCCGGGGTGAAGATCGGCAAGGTCACCGACATCGACCTGGCCGGTGACCGCGTGCTGGTGACGTTCCAGACCAAGGACGCGTGGGTGGGCGACCAGAGCACGGCGTCGATCCAGATCAAGACGATCCTGGGGCAGAAGTACCTGGCCCTCGACCCGCGCGGCACCGAGGTGCTCGACCCGGGGACGCCGATCCCGCTCGAGCGGACCACCTCGCCGTACGACGTCATCGACGCGTTCGGCGACGCGGCGACGACGCTCGAGGAGATCGACTCGACGCAGTTGGCATCGAGCTTCGAGGTGCTGTCGCAGGCGTTCGCCGGGACTCCCGACGAGATCCGCGGCTCGCTCGACGGCGTCACCCGACTGTCGGAGACGATCGCCAAGCGCGACCAGGAACTCGGAAAACTGTTCGAGGCGACCAAGCAGACGTCGCAGATCCTCGCCGACCGGAACGAGCAGTTCGAGAAGATCCTCGCGAACGGCGGCACGCTGCTGGCGGAACTCAACACCCGCCAGCAGGCGATCGGTCAGCTGCTCACCAGCACGCAGACGCTGTCACGGGAGCTCACGGGCCTGGTGGCGGACAACGAGGCCCAGATCACGCCGGCGCTCACGCAGTTGCAGGGCGTCATCGACATCCTGAACGCAAACCAGCAGAACGTGAGCAAGGCACTCGAGTACGCGGCGCCGTTCTACCGGATCTACGCCAACGTCCTCGGGAACGGCCGATGGTTCGACACCGTCGTGACCAACCTGACCCCGCCCGGGCTGCCGGACATCCCCGGATACCGCGAGCCCTTCCGCACCCTGGGGGGTAACTGATGAGTGAGACGCGGGCAGGCACCCGCAGGTGGATTCCGGTGGCTCTGATCGCGGCCTTCGCGGTCGTGGTGGCCGGTGTGCTGTGGTGGGTGTTCCAGAACGCCGGCACCACCAGGATCACCGCGTACTTCGACAAGTCGGTGGGCATCTACGAGGGCTCCGACGTGCGGGTCCTCGGCGTGAAGGTCGGCACGGTCGATTCGGTGGTCCCGCAGGGCGACCAGGTGCAGGTGACGATGACCGTCGATCGCGGGGTCGACATCCCGGCCGACGCCAAGGCCGCGCAGGTCACGCCGTCGGTCGTCTCCGACCGCTACATCCAGCTCACGCCGGCCTACACGGGCGGCGAGAAGATGGGCCGCGACGCGACCATCCCGCGGGCGCGGACGGCCACACCGGTCGAGGTCGACGAGCTGTACGCGAGCGTCACCGAGCTGTCCGAGGCCCTGGGCCCGAACGGCGCCAACAAGGACGGAGCGCTGTCCGACCTCGTCGACACCGCGGCCGCGAACCTCGACGGCAACGGCGACGCGCTGGGCGACACGTTCACGCAGCTGTCGGCGGCGGCGCGGACGCTGTCGGATTCCCGCGCCGACATCTTCGACACCGTGAAGAACCTGCAGGTGTTCGTCAGCGCGCTCGCCGCGAACGACGCGCAGGTGCGTCAGTTCAACACCCAGCTGGCCGACCTGAGCGGGTTCCTGGCGGGGGAGAAGGAGAACCTGGGGCTGGCACTGAACCAGCTGTCGCTGGCGCTCGGCGACGTGGCCCGGTTCGTCGAGAACAACCGGGATCTGCTCGCGCAGAATCTCGACGGGCTCACCACCGTCACCCAGACCGTCGCCGACCAGCGGGACGCGCTGGCGGAGGCGCTGGTGACGATTCCGCTGGCGATCAGCAATCTGGTCAACGCGCACGACGCCGAGTCGGGCACGCTGCAGATGCGCGTCGACCTGCCGGATCTGCAGGACCCGTTCGGTCTGGGCTGCAAGCTCATCGACGTGGCGAAGCTGATGCCGGGCGATCCGCGGTTCGAGGCGCTGGGGCGGCAGATGCAGCCGCTCATCGACAACTGCAAGGTCGTCACCGACCAGCTCACCGCCGGTGTGAAGACCCCGACGCTGAACCTGCCGCTCGGCATCCTCAGCGGCGACAACCAGCAGCGCGGCACGGTGCCGGGCACGGTGCCCGGCACGCCGTCGCCGCGGTTGGGCGGAACCCAGGGGGGCACGCCGTGAGGACTGTACGGACGAGGGCGGCGGCGGTTGCCGCGGGAATGTGCGTGCTCGCGGTGGCCGCGACGGGATGCGCCTCGGGCGGGATCTACTCGGTCCCGCTGCCCGGTGGCGCCGACATCGGCAAGGACCCGATGCACGTGAAGATCGAGTTCGACGACGTGCTCGACCTGGTGCCCCAGTCGACGGTGAAGGTCGACGGTGTCCCGGTGGGGCGGGTCGAGACCATCGAGGTGGCGAACGACGGCTGGACCGCGCAGGTCGACACCCTGCTCAACAGTTCGGTGGATCTGCCGGCCAACGCGGTCGCCGAGGTGCAGCAGTCGAATCTGCTGGGCGAGAAGTTCATCGCGATCTCGGCGCCGGACGCGAATCCGTCAGCCGACCGGCTGGCGAGCGGCGACACGATCCCCGTGGACCGCACCCGGCACGCCACCGACATCGAGCAGGTGCTCGGCGCGCTGTCGCTGCTGCTCAACGGCGGCGGCGTCGCGCAGTTGCAGCCGATCGTCTCGGAGCTCGAGAAGGCGCTCGACGGTCGGGAGACGAAGGTCCGCGGCCTCCTCGAGCAGGCGAACACCCTGATCGCGGGTCTCGACGAGCAGCGCGACTCGATCACCCGTGCGCTGGACGGCCTCGACACGCTGAGTGCGCGGGTCGGTGACCAGACGGGCAAGCTCGAGAAGATCCTCGACGAGCTCCCGGAGGGCGTGAACATCCTCGCCGAGCAGCGTCCCCAGCTGGTCCAGATGCTCGCCCAGGTGGATCGGCTCGGCCAGGTGGGCACCGACGTCATCAACGAGTCGAAGGACGACCTGATCGCGGACCTGCGGGCGCTGCGGCCGACGCTGCAGCAGCTCGCGGACGCCACCCCGGACATCATCACGTCCGCGCCGATCGTGCCCACGTTCCCGTTCCCGGACTCGATCATCCCCTCGATCCACGGCGGCATGTCCAACGTGTTCCTGTCGATCGACCTGCAGATCGGTGACGTCCTGTCGAACCTCGGTGTCGGTGAGCCCGACCCGGTGTACTACCCGCCGAAGTACGGCCCACCGGTGCCGGTCAACCCGGACAACCCGTACTACAACGGCAACGGCGCGCGTCCGGGTTGGCCGACGGTGTCGCTGCTGCCGCTGCCGCCGATCGTGCCCAATCCGGTTCCGGCGCCCGGCACCTCGCCGGTGTCCGCACCGCAGAACCCGTTCGATGCGTTCCTGAAGCAGCTGGGGGTGGGTGAGTAATGGTCTCGCGTCTGGCCAGGTGGCAGTTGGTGGCGTTCATCGTCGTCGCCGTGCTCGGTATCAGCTACGTCGGTGCCAAGTACGTGCGTCTGGACACGCTGCTGGGATTCGGTGAGTACCAGGTGGACGTGGAGCTCGCGACCTCCGGCGGCATCTTCACCAACGCCGAGGTGACCTACCGCGGAGTGCCCGTCGGGCGGGTCGGTGACCTCACGCTGACCGAGAGCGGCGTGTCCGTGGCGCTCATGATCAGCGACGATGCCCCGCAGATCCCGGCGTCGGCGCGGGCGGTCGTCGCCAACCGCTCGGCGATCGGCGAGCAGTACGTGGACCTGCAGCCGGACTCCGACGAGGGGCCGTACCTCACCGACGGCTCGGTGATCACCGAACCGAACACGGCGACGCCGATCCCGGTCGAGGACCTGATCGGGAGTGTCGACAGCCTCGCCCGGTCGGTGCCGACCGATGCGCTGCACACCACCGTCGTGGAGTTGGGGAACGCGTTCACCGGCAAGGGAGAGGACCTGCAGGTGCTGGTCGACTCGCTCGGCCGGTTCACGGCGACCGCGAACGAGGCGCTGCCGCAGACGCTCGCGCTCATCAGCGACGGCCGGACGGTGTTCGACACCCAGGCCGACCAGTCCGGTGCGATCCGCGCGTTCAGCGACGGTCTCGCGCAGGTGGCGGCGCAGCTGAAGTCGAGCGACCCCGACGTCCGACGGCTGATCGGAACCGGCACGGACGCCAGCGACACCGTCGGCAAGGTCGTGGCGAACAGCGGCGAGGCCCTGACCGCGAATCTGACGAACATCGACACGACGCTGACCACGCTCGCCCCGCGGTCCATCGCGCTGCAGCCGCTGTTCCAGTTCCTGCCGGCGCTGTCGGCCGGTGCGTCGGATGTCGCGCCCGGTGACGGCACCATCCATTTCGGGCTCGTGCTCGAGACCAACAATCCGGTGCCGTGCACGCAGGGCTACGAGGGCACGCAGGAGATCCTCGCGCAGATGAAGGCGCAGAACCCGAACTTCGACGACACCGTCGACGACTTCCCGTTCAACACGAAAGTGCGGTGCGCGGTCGAACAGGGCAACCCGACCGGCGTCCGCAGCGCGGAGCGCATCGTCTACGCCGATCCGCGGACCCCGCAGCCGTGGGACAGTACCCCCAAGACCGATCCCGACAAGTTGAATCTGAACCCGATCGCCACCCAAATCGCGACCCTGATGGGCGTCGTGCCGGTGCGGTAGCGTTCGGCGAGCATTCGTTACCCGAGAGTAAGGTTGCCGTGTGACGGACACCACGACAAAGAACAGCAAGACCCTCGTCGCGGCGACCGTCGCGGTGGTCGTTCTCCTCGTCGGAGCCGTCGTGGCGGCCGGCTGGTTCGGTGTCGGATGGGCGAGGGCCGCATTCGTGGAGAAGCCCGCGGCGGAGGCCCGCGAGTCGGCGCTGTCCGACGCCCGCCAGGCGGCGATCAACCTCAATTCGTTCGACGCGCAGAACCTCGAGCAGTCGTTCGCGAACATCGAGTCGTCGATCACGGGCGGCCTCGTCGACGACCTGAACTCGACGAAGGACCAGCTCACGCAGCAGACGGAGCAGACCGGGGCCCGCAGCGCCGCCGAGGTGCTCGGTGCGACCCTGACGGCGCTCAACACCGACGACGGCACGGCCGATGCGCTCGTCGTCCTCGCCACCACGACCACGTGGCCCGACCAGTCGTCACGCAAGGTTCGGGTGACGATGCGTCTGACCATGGACGAGGGTGACGACGGCGTCTGGCGCGCGTCGAAGTCCGTGAACCTGGGCAACGCGGCGGTGCTCGACGAGTCTCCCGCACCGGCGCCCGCGCCGCCCCCGCCGGCGGATCCGAAGGTCGGATCGGCGACGCCCGCGCCCGACACCGGCGGCCAGTAGCGCCCACCTGCCCCGCCCGATCCGGGTCGACGTCCCCTGCGGTGTCGTTGCCCGCTGGAAGGAGTTCTCCAGTGCCTCCCATTCGTCGTAACACCAGGTTGAACACGCCGCAGCGTCGACCCAAGATCGCCGGCACCTCAGGTCGTCCCGGGACCGACGAGAGTCCGGTGTCGAGTTCGACGCCGGTCGACTCGACGCTCGTTGAGGCGCCCGAGGTCGAGACGGTGGCGGCGGCCCGGGCTGCGGTCGCCGAGCAGAGCCCCGCAGCCGAGGCGCGTCCCGCCGTCGCGACCGACACGGTCGCGCACACCGGGGCCGAGGGCGCGTCCGCGGAACCGGAGGCGCCCGGCGGGCGCGGCGGCCGGCTCGGCTGGCGGCTCGTCGCCGTCCTGGGTGCGGCGGCGGTGGTGGCGGCGGCCTTCGCGGCCGTGGCGGCGTTCCGGCCGGGAGCGCAGGTGAGCAACACCGCGTACGTCGACATCGCGACCACGTCGGAGGTGACGGAGGCGACTCGCGCCGCGCTGACCACGCTGTACGCGTACGCCCCCGATTTCGTCGACCAGTACCCGGATCGGGCCCGGGGCGTGCTGACCGAGAACATGCGGGCCGAGTTCGACAAGACGGTCGATCCGACGGTGTCGGCGGTCAAGCAGTCCGGCACGAGCACCACCGTCGAGTTGAGCGACGTGGGGGTCAAGGTCCTGGACGGTGATCGGGCCGAATTGATCGTGAACATGACCGTCAGTGCCGAGGCGAACGGCGTCGCGCAGGACAGTGCGTCGGGTCCGTTGATCGTTCAGATGGAAAAAGTGGACGGCGTGTGGCTATTGTCTGACATTGCGGATCAGTAGTCGGGCGCTCGAAACAGATCGGTCAGCGCCTTTCCTGTAGCCCGACGCCCACGGTCCCGAATCCTCCCGGTGCTCCCGACGGTCACTTCGAGTCGAAACACCGGGACTAGGCTTGACGCAGCGATGATCACGCGTCACTCTATGCGTGAACATTCACGCGGTCTGCCGCGTGCGGCACCCACTCGGGGTGTCCTTTCTGCTGCCCGACTCGACATCTACTGAGTTTGGGTGTACTTTTGGACGTTGCGCTGGCTGCCTCCTGTCCACCTCTCGACCTCACTGCGGCGAAGTGATCCGCTTCCTGCTCCTGTGGCGAGGCTTCGTTCGGGTTGTGACCAGCGAATTCGCCCCACATGAAGAAGCAGATACAGCGGCGGTCGCACCAGCAAGAGCGGCCCGCGTGAGGTGCTGGAAGGACGCATCTTGGCAGTCTCTAGCCAGACCAAGGCAGTTGCCGGAATCCCCGGAGCCCCCAGGAGGGTTTCGTTCGCGAAGATTCGCGAGCCCCTCGAGGTGCCAGGGCTCCTCGATCTACAGACTGATTCGTTCGAATGGTTGATCGGCTCGCAGGGCTGGCGTGAGCGCGCAGCCGCGCGTCTCGACGGAGCGGTCCAGGGTGGTCTCGACGAGATCCTGGCCGAGCTCTCGCCGATCGAGGATTTCTCGGGGTCGATGTCCCTGTCCTTCTCCGACCCGCGCTTCGACGAGGTCAAGGCCTCGGTCGACGAGTGCAAAGACAAGGACATGACCTACGCGGCGCCGTTGTTCGTCACCGCGGAGTTCATCAACAACAACACCGGTGAGATCAAGAGCCAGACGGTCTTCATGGGTGACTTCCCGATGATGACCGACAAGGGCACGTTCATCATCAACGGCACCGAGCGTGTCGTCGTCTCGCAGCTGGTCCGCTCGCCGGGCGTCTACTTCGACGAGTCGATCGACAAGAGCACCGAGAAGACCCTGCACAGCGTCAAGGTCATCCCGGGCCGTGGTGCGTGGCTCGAGTTCGACGTCGACAAGCGCGACACCGTGGGTGTGCGCATCGACCGCAAGCGTCGCCAGCCGGTCACCGTGCTGCTCAAGGCACTGGGGTGGACCACCGAGCAGATCACCCAGCGCTTCGGCTTCTCCGAGATCATGATGTCGACGCTCGAGAAGGACAACACCGCCGGCACCGACGAGGCGCTGCTCGACATCTACCGCAAGCTGCGTCCGGGCGAGCCGCCGACGAAGGAGAGCGCGCAGACCCTCCTGGAGAACCTGTTCTTCAAGGACAAGCGCTACGACCTCGCGCGTGTGGGCCGCTACAAGCTCAACAAGAAGCTGGGCCTGAACAGCGGCCTGCCGGTCGAGGCGTCGACCCTCACCGAGGAAGACATCGTCGCCACGATCGAGTACCTGGTGCGTCTGCACGCCGGCGACACCACGATGACCGCGCCGGAAGGCGTCGAGGTCCCCGTCGAGGTCGACGACATCGACCACTTCGGTAACCGTCGTCTGCGCACGGTGGGCGAGCTCATCCAGAACCAGATCCGCGTGGGCCTGTCCCGCATGGAGCGCGTCGTCCGCGAGCGCATGACGACTCAGGACGTCGAGGCGATCACGCCGCAGACCCTGATCAACATCCGCCCGGTCGTCGCCGCGATCAAGGAGTTCTTCGGAACCTCCCAGCTGTCGCAGTTCATGGACCAGAACAACCCGCTGTCGGGTCTGACGCACAAGCGTCGTCTGTCGGCGCTCGGCCCGGGTGGTCTGTCGCGTGAGCGCGCCGGCCTCGAGGTGCGAGACGTCCACTCGTCGCACTACGGCCGCATGTGCCCCATCGAGACCCCTGAAGGCCCGAACATCGGTCTGATCGGCTCGCTGTCGGTGTACGCGCGGGTCAACCCGTTCGGCTTCATCGAGACGCCGTACCGCAAGGTCGTCGACGGCCAGGTCACCGACCAGGTCGACTACCTGACCGCGGACGAGGAGGACCGCCACGTCGTGGCGCAGGCCAACTCGCCCGTCGACTCCGCCGGTCACTTCACCGAGGACCGCGTCCTGGTTCGCCGTAAGGGCGGCGAGGTCGAGTTCGTCTCGTCCTCGGACGTCGACTACATGGACGTCTCGCCGCGGCAGATGGTCTCCGTCGCCACCGCGATGATTCCGTTCCTCGAGCACGACGACGCCAACCGTGCCCTCATGGGCGCGAACATGCAGCGTCAGGCGGTGCCGCTGGTCCGCAGCGAGTCCCCGCTGGTCGGTACCGGCATGGAGCTGCGTGCCGCGGTCGACGCAGGCGACGTCATCGTCACCGAGAAGAGCGGTGTCGTCGAGGAGGTCTCCTCCGACTACGTCACCGTCATGGCCGACGACGCCAGCCGCAAGACGTACCGTCTGCGCAAGTTCGCGCGCTCGAACCAGGGCACGTGCGCCAACCAGCGTCCGATCGTGGACGAGGGCCAGCGTGTCGAGGCCGGTCAGGTCCTCGCCGACGGCCCCTGCACCGAGAACGGTGAAATGGCGCTCGGCAAGAACCTGCTCGTGGCGATCATGCCGTGGGAGGGGCACAACTACGAGGACGCGATCATCCTGTCGCAGCGCCTCGTGGAGGAGGACGTGCTCACCTCGATCCACATCGAGGAGCACGAGATCGACGCCCGCGACACCAAGCTCGGTGCCGAGGAGATCACCCGGGACATCCCGAACGTCTCCGACGAGGTGCTGGCCGATCTCGACGAGCGCGGCATCGTCCGCATCGGTGCGGAGGTCCGCGACGGCGACATCCTGGTCGGCAAGGTCACCCCGAAGGGCGAGACCGAGCTGACCCCCGAGGAGCGCCTGCTGCGCGCGATCTTCGGTGAGAAGGCCCGCGAGGTTCGCGACACGTCCCTCAAGGTTCCGCACGGTGAGTCCGGCAAGGTCATCGGCATCCGCGTGTTCTCGCGCGAGGACGACGACGATCTGCCTCCGGGCGTCAACGAGCTGGTCCGCGTCTACGTGGCCCAGAAGCGCAAGATCCAGGACGGCGACAAGCTCGCCGGCCGCCACGGCAACAAGGGCGTCATCGGCAAGATCCTCCCGCAGGAGGACATGCCGTTCCTGCCCGACGGCACCCCTGTCGACATCATCCTGAACACCCACGGTGTTCCGCGTCGTATGAACATCGGCCAGGTGCTCGAGACGCACCTCGGCTGGATCGGCAAGACCGGCTGGAACGTGCAGATCGCCTCGGACGGCACGCGTCCCGAGTGGGCGCAGAACCTGCCCGAGGAGATGCTCTCCGCGCCGGCCGACTCGAACATCGCGACGCCGGTGTTCGACGGTGCCAAGGAGGACGAGCTCACCGGTCTGCTCGGTTCGACGCTGCCGAACCGTGACGGCGAGCAGATGGTCGGGTCGGACGGCAAGGCGACGCTGTTCGACGGTCGCTCCGGCGAGCCGTTCCCGTACCCGGTGTCGGTCGGCTACATGTACATCATCAAGCTGCACCACCTGGTCGACGACAAGATCCACGCGCGTTCGACCGGTCCGTACTCGATGATCACCCAGCAGCCGCTCGGCGGTAAGGCCCAGTTCGGTGGCCAGCGCTTCGGTGAGATGGAGTGCTGGGCGATGCAGGCGTACGGCGCCGCCTACACCCTGCAGGAGCTGCTCACCATCAAGTCGGACGACGTGGTCGGCCGCGTGAAGGTGTACGAGGCCATCGTCAAGGGCGAGAACATCCCCGAGCCGGGCATCCCCGAGTCCTTCAAGGTGCTCCTCAAGGAGCTCCAGTCGCTGTGCCTCAACGTGGAGGTGCTGTCCTCGGACGGCGCTGCCATCGCGATGGCGGACGGCGACGACGAGGACCTCGAGCGTGCCGCCGCGAACCTGGGCATCAACCTGTCCCGGAACGAGGCCGCGACCGTGGACGATCTCGCGAACTAGTTTTCGGTCCCCGGGCTGCGATCCGTCGCAGCCCGGGGGCGCTAGAGCACATTTGAATTGGCAGTCAGGAGAAGCGGATCTCACCCGCTGATCCACAATCCCTCTGGGGAAAGGAAGTTACGTGCTCGACGTCAACTTCTTCGATGAACTCCGCATCGGTCTCGCGACCGCGGAAGACATCCGCAACTGGTCCTACGGCGAGGTCAAGAAGCCGGAGACCATCAACTACCGCACGCTCAAGCCCGAGAAGGACGGCCTCTTCTGCGAGAAGATCTTCGGCCCCACCCGGGACTGGGAGTGCTACTGCGGTAAGTACAAGCGCGTCCGCTTCAAGGGCATCATCTGTGAGCGCTGCGGCGTCGAGGTGACCCGTGCGAAGGTGCGTCGTGAGCGCATGGGCCACATCGAGCTCGCCGCTCCGGTCACCCACATCTGGTACTTCAAGGGTGTGCCGAGCCGCCTCGGCTACCTGCTCGACCTGGCTCCGAAGGATCTCGAGAAGATCATCTACTTCGCTGCCTACGTCATCGTCGGTGTCGACGAGGAGCTGCGTCACAACGAGCTCTCCACGCTCGAGGCCGAGATGGAGGTCGAGAAGAAGACCGTCGCCGACCAGCGCGACGCCGATCTCGAGGCCCGCGCCCAGAAGCTCGAAGCGGACATCGCCGAGCTCGAGGCCGAGGGTGCCAAGTCCGACGTCCGCCGCAAGGTCAAGGACGGCGGCGAGCGCGAGATGCGTCAGCTCCGTGACCGCGCCCAGCGTGAGCTGGACCGGCTCGAGGAGATCTGGAACACCTTCACCAAGCTGAGCGTCAAGCAGCTCATCGTCGACGAGTCGCTGTACCGCGAGCTGGTCGACCGCTACGGCGAGTACTTCACCGGCGCGATGGGCGCGGAGTCCATCCAGAAGCTGATGGAGAACTTCGACATCGAGGCCGAGGCCGAGTCCCTGCGCGAGACCATCCGCAGCGGCAAGGGCCAGAAGAAGCTGCGTGCTCTCAAGCGCCTCAAGGTCGTCGCCGCGTTCCAGCAGTCGGGCAACTCGCCGATGGGCATGGTCCTCGACGCCGTCCCGGTGATCCCGCCGGAGCTGCGCCCGATGGTCCAGCTCGACGGTGGCCGTTTCGCGACGTCCGACCTGAACGACCTGTACCGCCGCGTCATCAACCGCAACAACCGCCTCAAGCGACTGATCGACCTCGGCGCCCCCGAGATCATCGTCAACAACGAGAAGCGGATGCTGCAGGAGTCCGTGGACGCGCTGTTCGACAACGGCCGTCGTGGCCGGCCCGTCACGGGCCCGGGCAACCGTCCGCTGAAGTCGCTGTCCGATCTGCTCAAGGGCAAGCAGGGCCGCTTCCGTCAGAACCTGCTCGGTAAGCGCGTCGACTACTCGGGCCGTTCGGTCATCGTCGTCGGTCCGCAGCTCAAGCTGCACCAGTGCGGTCTGCCGAAGCTCATGGCGCTCGAGCTGTTCAAGCCGTTCGTCATGAAGCGTCTGGTCGACCTCAACCACGCGCAGAACATCAAGTCCGCGAAGCGCATGGTCGAGCGTCAGCGCCCCCAGGTGTGGGACGTCCTCGAAGAGGTCATCAACGAGCACCCGGTGCTGCTGAACCGTGCACCTACGCTGCACCGCCTCGGCATCCAGGCCTTCGAGCCGCAGCTCGTCGAGGGCAAGGCCATCCAGCTGCACCCGCTCGTCTGTGAGGCCTTCAACGCCGACTTCGACGGTGACCAGATGGCCGTGCACCTGCCGCTGTCCGCGGAGGCGCAGGCCGAGGCCCGCATCCTGATGCTGTCGTCGAACAACATCCTGTCGCCGGCATCGGGCCGTCCGCTCGCCATGCCGCGTCTGGACATGGTGACGGGTCTGTTCCACCTGACCCGTCAGGTCGACGGTGCGGTCGGCGAGTACAAGCCGGCCACCGACGGTCAGGCGGAGCACGGCGTGTACTCGTCCCCGGCCGAGGCCCAGATGGCCGTCGACCGTGGCGTGCTGTCGGTGCAGGCGGGTATCAAGGTGCGTCTGACGCATCAGCGTCCGCCGCGTGAGGTCGAGGCAGAGCTGTTCCCCCAGGGCTGGAACTACGGCGACGCCTGGACCACCGAGACGACTCTCGGCCGCGTCATGTTCAACGATCTGCTCCCGGCGGACTACCCGTTCATCAACGAGCAGATGCCGAAGAAGCGTCAGGCGACGATCATCAACGATCTCGCCGAGCGCTACCCGATGATCGTGGTCGCGCAGACCGTCGACAAGCTGAAGGACACCGGCTTCTACTGGGCCACCCGTTCCGGCGTGACGGTCTCGATCTCCGACGTCCTCGTGCCGCCGGAGAAGGCTCAGATCATGGAGCAGTTCGAGGCGCAGGCCGACCAGATCGAGAAGAAGTACCAGCGCGGTGCTCTCAACCACGCCGAGCGCAACAGCGCCCTGGTGAAGATCTGGTCCGAGGCCACCGACGAGGTCGGTAAGGCCATGGAGGCCCACTTCCCCGACGACAACCCGATCCCGATGATCGTGAAGTCCGGCGCGGCCGGCAACATGACTCAGGTTCGCTCGCTCGCCGGTATGAAGGGCCTGGTGACGAACCCGAAGGGTGAGTTCATCCCGCGTCCGATCAAGTCCTCCTTCAAGGAGGGCCTGACGGTCCTCGAGTACTTCATCAACACGCACGGTGCTCGTAAGGGTCTGGCCGATACCGCTCTCCGTACCGCCGACTCGGGTTACCTGACCCGTCGTCTGGTGGACGTCTCGCAGGACGTCATCGTCCGCGAGGTGGATTGTGGCACCGAGCGCGGCATCATCACGCACATCGCCGAGAAGCAGGCGGACGGCACGATCATCCGCGACGCGCACGTCGAGACCTCGACGTACGCCCGCACCCTGGCCTCGGACGCGGTCGACGAGAACGGCAACGTCATCGTCGAGCGTGGCCACGACCTGGGCGATCCCGCGATCGACGCGCTGCTCGCTGCGGGTGTCACGCAGGTCAAGGTCCGCTCGGTGCTCACCTGCACCACGGCGACCGGTGTGTGTGCCACGTGCTACGGCCGTTCGATGGCCACCGGCAAGCTCGTCGACATCGGCGAGGCCGTCGGTATCGTCGCCGCACAGTCGATCGGTGAGCCCGGTACCCAGCTGACGATGCGTACGTTCCACCAGGGTGGTGCGGCCGGCGCGGCCGACATCACCGGTGGTCTGCCGCGTGTCCAGGAGCTGTTCGAGGCCCGCGTCCCGAAGGGCAAGGCGCCCATCGCGGACGTCTCCGGCCGGGTGCAGCTCGAGGACGGCGAGCGCTTCTACAAGATCACCATCGTCCCGGACGACGGTGGCGAAGAGGTTGTCTACGACAAGCTCTCGAAGCGTCAGCGTCTGCGCGTGTTCAAGCACGACGACGGCAGCGAGCGTCTGCTGGCGGACGGCGACCACGTGGACGTCGGACAGCAGCTCATGGAAGGTGCTGCCGACCCGCACGAGGTGCTGCGTGTCATGGGCCCCCGTCAGGTGCAGATCCACCTCGTCAACGAGGTTCAGGAGGTGTACCGCAGCCAGGGTGTGTCGATCCACGACAAGCACATCGAGGTCATCGTGCGCCAGATGCTGCGTCGCGTCACGATCATCGACTCGGGTGCGACGGAGTTCCTGCCCGGTTCGCTGGTCGAGCGCGCGGAGTTCGAGGCGTCCAACCGTCGCGTCGTCGCCGAGGGTGGCGAGCCTGCGGCCGGACGTCCGGTGCTGATGGGTATCACGAAGGCGTCGCTGGCGACCGACTCGTGGCTGTCGGCGGCTTCGTTCCAGGAGACCACTCGCGTGCTGACCGATGCGGCGATCAACTGCCGCTCGGACAAGCTGATCGGTCTGAAGGAGAACGTGATCATCGGCAAGCTGATCCCGGCCGGCACCGGCATCAACCGGTACCGGAACATCCAGGTTCAGCCGACCGAGGAGGCCCGCGCGGCTGCGTACGCGGTTCCGTCCTACGACGACCAGTACTACAGCCCGGAGGGCTTCGGCACCGGCACCGGCGCCGCTGTTCCGCTGGACGACTACGGTTTCGGCAGCGACTACCGCTAGTCGGGACTACCGGTAACCGGTAGGAAAGTCCGACACGAAGGTCCCGTCCCCACCCGGGGGCGGGGCCTTCGTGCATTCTGGGTGGAGCACCACTGCGTATCCTGAGACCGAGCCGGACTAATCGACCAATTCGGAGGGCGAGATGGCGGGGAAGAAGATCGATCGGGTCAAGGCCGAGAGCGCGCTCGAGGTGGTTCGTGAGAGCCCGACGATCGCGCTGATCGTCGCGGCGCCGGCCATCGTCGTGTTCGGTGTCCTGTGGTGGCTCACCGGGTTCGGGACGGCGCTGCTGGTGACGCTGG
Source organism: Prescottella agglutinans (assembly GCF_004011865.1). Taxonomy (GTDB): domain Bacteria; phylum Actinomycetota; class Actinomycetes; order Mycobacteriales; family Mycobacteriaceae; genus Prescottella; species Prescottella agglutinans. The sequence goes on from NZ_RKLP01000003.1 coordinate 334,953, forward strand.
TCGTCGCGGGTCTCGCCGTCGTGGCGAAGAAGGTTTTCTAGCTACAGCTTCGCGACTCGAGCGACGGCACGGGCCTCGCCGTCGACGAGGAACCACAGCCGCAGCGACGTGTCGTCGTCGATCGCGTGGATCCGGACGTGGTCGCGGGCGAAGATCGGGCTCAGATGCTCGACGACGGCCCGGTGCGGCACCTCGCCCAGATCCGGCCGGTCGGCCAGGTACTCCTCGACCGCGTGCCAGTAGGTTGCGTTGTTGACGTGGTTGAACGGGTCGATGTCCGTGGTTCGCAGGTGGAATGTGCGGTCCCCGACGTCCAGGTCCTCCCAGTCGTCGGTCTCGGGTGGCGTCGCCGACAGCCACGGCTTCCAGCGGAGTCGGTGCTCGTCGGTGGTGCTCCCCAGGACCTCGAGCAGCCCGTCGCTGATCCGCGCCGGCATGCCGGTGTCGGTGCCGATGTTGATCCAGAATCCCTCGGTCTCGATCAGCGCGTCCCCGTCGCTGGTCAGTTGCACCCGCATCGCCGACCATCGGGTCGAGTGCGCGGCGCACCAGCGACGGAGGCGGATGCGGTCCGGCCACACGGCCGGACGGTGCACGTCGATCACGGTCCGCCGGACGACCCACAGCGGATCGGTGTCGTCGAACCCGAAGGCGGCGAGGTTGTCGCTGCCTATGTCCTGTAGGTACCGCGCGACGCCGTCGAGTCGCAGGCGGTAGGCACTGTCCACGTCTGCCGTGCGGATGGGCCGCGCGCTCTCGAAGCAGTGTTCGGGCGGCGGTGCCGGCGCGAGCGCGTGCGGCGTGGTGACGATCTGCGTTGCGGGGGCGATCTGCTCGGAAGCCACGGTGATCCCTCGGTTCGGCGGTTGTCGCCAGCGATTGTGGCAGGTCGTCGGCGAGTCGTCACCCGATTCCGGCGGAGGACGCGGTGGATGCTTGTTTCGTCGGCGGGGGGCCGAGTACAGTCCTGTAGCTGTAACTAGGTGTCACATGAAACATGTCACACGGAATCGGTCACACCAGGCTGTCACATCGGCGCCGTGTCCGGGCGTGCACCGCGTCCGGGCGCGCGAAGGGCGGGAATCGAAATGGCCTACGTCATCACCCAGGCGTGCTGCAACGACGCGAGCTGTGTCTCGGCGTGCCCCGTGAACTGCATCCACCCGACACCGGAGGAGGCGGAGTTCGCGACCACGGAGATGCTCTACATCGAGCCGCAGGCCTGCATCGACTGCGGCGCGTGTGTCGATGCCTGCCCGGTCGGCGCGATCTTCCCCGAGGACCAGCTGACCGCGTCGCTCGAGCGGTACCGGGAGATCAACGCCGACTACTACACGCGACACCCGCTGCAGCCGGGGTGGATCCCGCTGACGCCGGCGGCCCCGCCGGTGCGGGATCTCGGCACGCTGCGGGTCGCGATCGTCGGCGCCGGGCCGGCCGCGTGCTACGCCGCCGAGGAGTTGCTCAAGCGCTCCGACGTCGAGGTCGAGATGTTCGAGAAGCTGCCGACGCCGTGGGGGCTGGTCCGTGCGGGTGTCGCGCCGGACCATCCCGGCACCAAGGCCGTGACCGAGATGTTCGACTGGTCGCTGGGGCGGGACGCGTTCCAGTTCCACCTCAACGTCGAGGTCGGCAAGCATGTCAGCCACGCCGATCTGCTGGCCCACCACCACGCGGTGATCTACGCGGTCGGGGCGTCGAGCGACCGCGCGCTCGGGATTCCCGGCGAGGACCTGCCCGGCAGCCACGCCGCGACCGAGTTCGTGGCCTGGTACAACGGACACCCCGACTACGCGGACCGCACCTTCGACCTCTCTGGCGAGCGGGCCGTCGTCGTCGGCAACGGCAACGTCGCGCTCGACGTCGCCCGCATCCTCACGGCGGACCCGGACGACCTCGCGAAGACGGACATTGCGGACCACGCGCTCGAGGCGTTGCGGCGCAGCAATATTCGCGAGGTGGTGCTGCTGGGCCGGCGCGGACCCGCGCAGGCCGCGTACACCAACCCCGAGTTCCTCGCCCTCGGTGACCTGCCGGGCGTGGACGTCGTGATCGACCCGGTCGAGGTGGAACTCGAGCCCGCGTCGCAGGCGCTGCTGGACAGCAGTTCCGTCGAGCCCGCCGTCGTGACGAAGGTGCGCCTGGCGCAGGAGTTCTCGCAGCGCACACCGACGCCGGGCAACAAGCGGATCGTGTTCCGGTACCTGGCGTCGCCGACCGAGGTCCTCGGCGCCGAGCGCGTGGACGGGCTGACGGTGGCCGCCAACGAACTGGTCGAGGACGCGTCCGGTGCGCTCACCGCGCGGCCCACCGGGCGCACCGAGCGCGTCGACACCGCGCTGGTGCTCCGCGCGATCGGCTACCGCGGGCGGCCGCTGGCGGGCGTGCCGTTCGACGACCGCCGGGGGGTGATCCCGAACGACCGCGGTCGTGTCGTCGCCGGTGCGGGGGAGTCGCTCGACGGGGTGTACGTGACCGGGTGGATCAAGCGCGGCCCCAACGGCGTCATCGGCACCAACAAGACCTGCGCCAAGGAGACGGTGGCCCGGATCGTCGAGGACTTCGAGGCGCGTCGGCTGCCGGCGCCGGCCGGTGGCCGCAAGGAACTCGGGAAACTGCTGGCGCGCCGCCGGCCCGAGCGGATCTCGCGGCGCGGCTGGGACGCGATCGATCGCACCGAACGCGCACGGGGTCAGGCCTCGGGGCGGCCGCGAGTGAAGATGACCGACACGGCGGAGATGGTGGTGGTCGGTCGTCAGCGCCGGGGTCTGTTCGCCGGGTGACTTCCGGGTAGCGTCACGGCGAGGGGCATCCGGGCCCTGCGAATTCGGAGGTGGGAAGTGCGCGCAGTGGTGGTCACGGAACTGGCGGGACCGTCGTCGATGGTGGTGCAGGACGTACCCGAGCCGGACGCGACGGGCCTGGTCCTGATCGACGTGAAGGCCAGCGGCGTGTGCTTCCCGGACCTGCTGATCAGCTACGGCAAGTACCAGTTGCGTCCGGAACCGCCGTTCGTGCCGGGTACCGAGGTTGCCGGTGTCGTCGTCAGCGCCCCGGAGGACAGCGGATTCGTGCCGGGGCAGCGGGTGCTCGCGGTGTCGAGCCTCGGTGGCTACGCGGAGCAGGTCGCGGTCCATCCGGCGCTGGTGCTGCCGATCCCGGACGAGCTGGAATTCGACGAGGCCGCGTCGCTGATCATCAACTACCAGACCATGGAGTTCGCGCTGGGGCGCCGGGCCAGGCTGCAGCCGGGCGAGACCGTCGCGATCCTCGGTGCGGCGGGTGGTGTGGGGACGTCGGCGATCCAACTGGCGAAGGCGCACGGCGCGCGGGTGATCGCGGTGGTGCGCCGCGACGGTGCCGACGACTTCCTGCGCGAGATCGGCGCCGACGACGTCGTACGCCTCACCGACGGTTGGGCGGGCCGCGTGCGTGAACTCACCGGCGGGCGGGGCGCCGATGTCGTGGTCGATCCGGTCGGCGGCGACGCGTTCGACGACGCGGTGCGTGCCCTCGCACCCGAGGGTCGCCTGGTGGTGATCGGTTTCGCCGGCGGGGGCATCCCGTCCGTCAAGGTCAACCGGGTCCTGTTCCGCAACATCAGCATCGTCGGCGCCGCGTGGGGAGAGTTCCTGCGGCACGAGCCGTCGGCGCTCGCGGAGACGCATGCGGCGCTCGTGAAGCACGTTCGTGCCGGGTTGCGTCCGATCGTCAAGGTGCGATACCCGCTGGCGTCGGCAGCCGAGGCGCTCAGCGACCTCGAGGCCGGCCGGGTCCTCGGAAAGGCCGTCCTCGTGCAGGACTGACTGTGTTCCTCATCACCTGACGCCCTCCTGCGCGGAAAATCTGTTGCTGCAGGTACGGGGCGCGTGGTGTCGTGGATGGGTCGCGAATTCGGGTGGGGACCGAGCATCCTTGCGTTGTTGCAATAGTTGCGCAGTCGCTACTATTTCCGGTCGTGGCAGATGTGACTCCAGATCAGGTCTACGACGCGCTCGAGGAGTTCATCATGCGTCTTCTTGGCATGGGGGAGTCCGAGTCGATGGACACCCTGGTCGCGATGGACCTGTCGTTCTCTCAGGTTCGCGCGCTCTTCGTGCTGGCGCAGCACGGGGAGCCGATCGCGATCAACGAGGTCGCCGAGTGTCTTCGGATGTCGGTGGCCGCTGCCGGTCGGAACATCGACCAGTTGGTGTGCCAGGAACTGGTACTGCGCCGTGAGGACCCCGGAGATCGCCGGATCAAACGGGTCTCGCTGACGGAGTCCGGGCGAACCCTGGTCTCTCGTCATCTCGAGGACAAGCGTGACGAGCTCCGTGCGTTCGCAGGACGGCTGGACCAGCCGGATCGCAGGCGGTTGCTCGAGGCCCTTCAACCCATACTCGCAGGCGACGCCCTGCGGGCCCGAAGTCAGGAATTCTGTACATGACGACGCCCAACTCGTCGACCGGACCCCAACCAGGGGCGCCCGAGTCGGACAAGATCGACGGCGCGGTCCTGAAGATCGCTTCCGTGGTGGTGCTCGGCGCCATCATGTCCATCCTCGACGTCACGGTCGTCAGCGTCGCGCTGCCGACGTTCGTGCGCGAGTTCGACACCACCGTCGCGGTCGTGGCCTGGACCATGACCGCCTACACGCTGGCGCTGGCCACCGTCATCCCGGTCACGGGCTGGGCGGCTGACAGGTTCGGCACCAAGCGTCTGTACATCAGCGCGCTGATCCTGTTCGTGATCGGTTCGGTGCTGTGTGCGTTCGCGTGGAACATCACGACACTGATCGTGTTCCGCGTGATCCAGGGCTTCGGCGGCGGCATGCTGATGCCGCTGGGTATGACGATCATGACGCGCGCGGCCGGGCCGGAGCGGGTCGGTCGGGTCATGGCGGTCCTCGGCATCCCGATGCTGCTGGGCCCGATCGGCGGTCCGATCCTGGGTGGCTGGCTGATCGACGCCGCGAGCTGGCACTGGATCTTCCTCATCAACCTGCCCGTCGGCATCATCGCTCTGACCGCGGCGGTCAAGCTGCTGCCGAAGGACCAGCCGAGCCCCTCGCAGCCCTTCGACTTCGTCGGCATGCTGCTGCTCTCGCCGGGTCTCGCGCTCTTCCTGTTCGGTGTGTCGTCGATCCCGGAGACGGGCACGATCGCGTCGGCGCGCGTGCTGGTCTCGGCCGGTATCGGACTCGTGCTGATCCTCGGCTTCATCTTCCACGCGCTCCGCAAGGATCATCCGCTGATCGACCTGCACCTGTTCCAGAACCGTCAGCTGACGGTCGCGGTGCTCACCACGACGATGTTCATCATCGCGTTCATGGGCGCGGGTCTGCTGTTCCCGAGCTACTTCATCCAGGTGCGTGGCGAGTCGACGCTGGCCGCGGGTCTGCTGCTGGCCCCGCAGGGCATCGGCGCGATGGTGACGATGCCGATCGCCGGCCGCCTGGTGGACAAGATCGGTCCCGGCAAGATCGTCCTCACGGGTCTGCCGCTCATCGCGCTGGGCATGTTCTCGTTCACCCAGCTGAGTGCCGACTCGCCGTACTGGCTGCTGCTGGGCTCGCTGTTCGTGCAGGGCCTCGGTATGGGCTGCACGATGATGCCGCTGATGACGGCCGCGATGGTCACGCTCAAGCACGAGATGATCGCCCGTGGTTCGACGCTGATGAACATCGTCCAGCAGACCGCCGGTTCGATCGGTACCGCGACGATGTCGGTGGTCTTGACCAACCAGCTGCTCGACCGTCCCGCGGCGGGCGCGGCGATCGCCTCGCACGAGAACCCGGCCATCGCGGAGCAGGTTCCGCCGTCGATCCTCGAGCAGGGTTTCGACGCTGCGGCGCAGGCCTTCGGCAACACGTTCTTCGTCGCGTTCGTGCTGGTTCTGTGCACGCTGATCCCCGCGTTCTTCCTGCCGCGCCGGCGGACCACGCCGACGACCGAGGACGTCCAGCCGGTGATGATGCACTGACACCCTGCTGCACCCCGGAGGGCCCCCGAGCGACGCGTTCACTCGGGGGCTCTTCGCGTTGTCCGAGTTCGGGTCGGCGCGTCGCCGGGAACCTGTCGGGGGTCGGTTCTATCGTCACGACAGGAGCCTCGAGTTAGGGAAGGGGCGATCATGGCTGTCGAGCCTGACGTCGCGTACAACCCGGACAACACTTCGCACTGGCACTACTACGCGGTGGTCGGTACCACGATCGACGGCGGTCACACGCTCGCCGAGTTCGGTCCGCACGACAACGCACTCCTGGCGCTGCAGGTCGCCGTCCAATCGGTGAACCACACCGCGTTCTCGATGTTCGAGCAGGGGGTCGTGGGGAACATGTTGGCCGACTTCGGTCTGGTGGAGCGCCTCCCGGTCACGAACTTCGCGATCGAGCGGCAGCACGCCGTCACCCGCGTGCCGGACTTCGAGTGGTCGCTGAGCGGTGGTCGGAGGGATTGGGGTACGGCGGCCGATCTGAGCGCCTGATCCGCATCTGACCTGCGGCGACGTGGGTTCGCGGCGGCGCGCGCACCAATAAACAATCATTCGTGCTTGATTTCTGCCTCCCTCGATGTGATGCTGGTCTCATCATTCGAGGAGGGGTATGTGGCTGACTTGAACAAGATCGTCGACGACCTTCGTGCGGAGGGTGCGGCGCTCGATGCGCTCGTCGCGGATCTGCCCGACGATCGGTGGGCGACGCCGACACCGGCCGCCGGCTGGACCGTCGCGCACCAGATCGGCCACCTCGCGTGGACCGACCGGGCCGCGCTCATGGCGGCCACCGACGAGGAAGCGTTCGCGGCGCAGCTCACCGAGGCTTGGAAGAACCCGCACGGCTTCGTCGACGAGGGCGCCGAGCTCGAGTCGCGGCGCCCGCCCCGCGAGCTGCTGGCCGACTGGCGGGCGACCCGGGACAGGCTGGCAGACGTGCTGCTCGCGGTCCCGTCCGGCACGAAGCTGCCCTGGTACGGGCCGGCGATGGGCGCCGCCTCGATGGCGACCGCGCGGCTGATGGAGACGTGGGCTCACGGGCGGGACGTGGCCGATGCGCTCGGTGCGTCGACCGACGCGACCGACCGCCTGAAGCACATTGCGCGCCTGGGTGTTCGCACGCGCGACTTCGCGTTCGGCGTCCACCAGCTCACGCCGCCGGCCGAGGAGTTCCGGGTGGAGCTGACCGCGCCCGACGGCACCGTCTGGGCGTGGGGTCCCGACGACGCGGCGCAGCGGGTGACGGGTCCGGCCGAGGACTTCTGTCTCCTCGTCACGCAGCGCGTCGATCGGGATGCGACGGCGCTCCGCGCGACGGGCGACGACGCCGACGCGTGGCTCGGGATCGCGCAGGCGTTCGCCGGCCCGCCCGGCGCGGGCCGGGGCGCCGAGCCGGCGGACCGGACGGAGGCGGCGCGATGACCGGGGCTTCGACACCCGTCCGCATCGGCAACTGCTCCGGCTTCTACGGCGACCGGATCTCGGCGATGCGCGAGATGCTCGAGGGCGGCGAACTCGACTACCTGACCGGCGACTACCTCGCCGAGCTGACGATGCTCATCCTCGGGCGGGACCGCATGAAGGATCCGTCGCGCGGCTACGCGAAGACGTTCCTGCGGCAGGCCGAGGACTGTCTCGGGCTGGCGCTCGACCGCGGTGTGCGGATCGTCGCGAACGCCGGCGGGCTCAACCCGGCCGGGCTCGCCGCCGCGCTGCGCGAGGTGAACGACCGGCTGGGGCTCGGCGCGAAGATCGCGCACGTCGAGGGTGACGACCTGATCGCGCGGGTGTCCGAACTCGGGCTCGACCGCGAGACCGCCCCGCTGACCGCGAACGCCTACCTCGGGGCGTGGGGCATCGTGGAGTGCCTGAACGCCGGCGCGGACGTCGTGGTCACCGGCCGCGTCACCGACGCGGCGGTGATCGTCGGTCCCGCTGCTGCGCACTTCGGTTGGGCACGCGACGATTTCGACAAGCTGGCGGGTGCGGTGGTGGCCGGCCACGTGATCGAGTGCGGCACGCAGGCCACCGGCGGCAACTACTCGTGGTTCACCGAGATCCCCGACCTCGGCCGCCCCGGCTTCCCGATCGCCGAGATCGCCGCCGACGGCTCGTCGGTCATCACCAAGCACGCGGGTACCGGGGGAGCGGTGACCGTGGACACCGTCACCGCACAGTTGCTGTACGAGATCACCGGCGGCCGGTACGCCAATCCCGACGTCACTGCCCGGATGGACTCGATCGAGCTCTCCGCGGACGGCGCCGACCGCGTCCGCATCGCGGGCGTGACCGGTGAGGCCCCGCCGCCGCAGTACAAGGTGTCACTCAACGCGCTCGCCGGATTCCGCAACGAGGCGACGTTCGTGCTCACCGGTCTCGACATCGAGGCCAAGGCCGAACTGGTTCGACGGCAGATGGATTCGTGGCTCCAGGTCAAGCCGCAGGAGCTCGAGTGGACGCTCGCGCGCACCGACCACCCGGACGCGGACACCGAGGAGGCGGCGAGCGCGCTGCTGCGGTGCACCGTCCGCGACACCGACCCGAACGCCGTCGGACGCGCGTTCTCGTCGGTGGCCGTCGAACTCGCGCTCGCCAGCTACCCCGGATTCACGCTCACCGCGCCGCCGTCGAACGGGCAGCCGTACGCGGTGTTCACGCCGGGCTACGTCGACGTGGATCAGGTTCCGCACGTCGCGGTGCTGCCCGACGGCACGCGCCGCGACGTCGCACCGAGCACGCAGGCGCGGGTGCTCGAGGACGTGCCGGAACCGGCGCTGCCCGATCCGCTGGACTCGGACGACACGGTGACCGTGCCGCTGGGCACGGTCGCGGCCGCCCGCAGCGGCGACAAGGGCGGCAACGCCAACGTCGGGGTGTGGGTGCGGACCGACGAGCAGTGGCGGTGGCTGGTCCACGCGCTGACCGTCGACGAACTGAAAAGGATGTTGCCCGAGGCGAAGTCGCTCGAGGTGACGCGGCACGTGCTGCCGAACCTGCGGGCGGTCAACTTCGTCGTCGAGGGCATCCTCGGCCGCGGGGTCGCGTCGCAGGCCCGCTTCGACCCGCAGGCCAAGGGGCTCGGGGAGTGGTTGCGGTCGCGGCACATCGACATTCCCCTCGGCCTGGTCCCCGGCTACGCCGACGAACTCCAGGAAGGACACGCATGAGTGTGTGGGACACCCCCGAGCGGCAGCAGTTGCGCAAGACCGTCCGCGGCTTCGTCGAGCAGGAGATCCTGCCGCACCTCGGCGACTGGGAGCGAGACGGCGAGATCCCGCGCGAGTTGCACCGGAAGGCCGCCGCGCTCGGACTGCTCGGCGCCGGCTTCCCGGAGGAGGTCGGCGGCGACGGCGGCGACCTGGTCGACGCGGTCCTGATCTGCGAGGAGATGCACCAGGCCGGGGCGTCCGGCGGACTGTTCGCGTCGCTGTTCACGTGCGGTATCGCGCTGCCGCACCTGATCGCGGCCGGTGACCCGCGGCAGATCGACCGCTGGGTGCGGCCCACCCTCGCGGGCGAGAAGATCGGGTCGCTCGCGATCACCGAACCGGGCGGCGGATCCGACGTCGGGCACCTGCGGACGACGGCGGTGCGCGACGGCGACCACTACGTCGTCAACGGTGCCAAGACGTTCATCACCTCGGCGGTCCGCGCCGACTTCGTCGTCACCGCGGTGCGCACGGGCGGCCCGGGGGCGGGCGGGGTGTCGCTGCTCGTGCTCGAGCGGGGCACGCCGGGATTCGAGGTGGCGCGCAAGCTCGACAAGATGGGCTGGCGCGCGTCGGACACCGCGGAGTTGTCGTTCGTCGACGCGCGCGTGCCGGTGGAAAACCTGGTGGGCGAAGAGAACTCGGGCTTCGCGCAGATCGCGCAGGCGTTCCTCACCGAGCGGATCGCGTTGGCGGCGCAGGCGTACTCGAGTGCGCAGCGGTGCCTGGACCTGACGCTGCAGTGGTGCCGCGACCGCGAGACGTTCGGCCGGCCGCTGATCTCGCGGCAGGCCGTGCAGAACACCCTGACCGAGATGACGCGGCGCACCGACGTCGCCCGCGTCTACACCCGCACCCTCGTCGAACGCTCGCTCACGTCGAGCGAGGACTTCGTCGCCGAGGTGTGCTTTGCGAAGAACACCGCCGTCGAGGCCGGCGAGTGGGTGGCGAACCAGGCCGTGCAGTTGTTCGGCGGCATGGGCTACATGGCGGAGAGCGAAGTGGAGAGGCAGTACCGGGACATGCGAATTCTGGGCATCGGAGGTGGGACCACCGAGATCCTGACCTCCTTGGCGGCCAAGCGATTGGGGTATCAGTCGTGACGATCCTGAAGTCGGCACTGGACACGAAGTCGGCCGAGTACACGTCGGCCGTGGAGTCGATGACCACCAAGCTCGGCGAACTCGAGGTCGAGCACGCAAAGGCCCTCGCCGGCGGCGGGGAGAAGTACGTCGAGCGGCACCACAAGCGGGGCAAGCTGCTCGCGCGCGAGCGCATCGAACTGCTGCTCGACCCGGACTCGCCGTTCCTCGAGCTGTCCCCGCTCGCCGCGTGGGGCACCGAGTTCCCGGTGGGCGCGTCGACGATCGTCGGGATCGGCGTCGTCAGCGGCGTCGAGTGTCTCATCGTCGCGAACGATCCGACGGTCCGCGGCGGCACCAGCAACCCGTGGACCCTCCGGAAGGGGTTCCGCGCCAACGACATCGCCGTGCAGAACCGCCTCCCCGTCATCTCGCTCGTCGAATCGGGCGGCGCCGACCTGCCCACGCAGAAGGAGGTGTTCATCCCCGGCGGTCGCATGTTCCGCGACCTCACCCAGTTGTCGGCGGCCGGAATCCCGACGATCGCGCTGGTGTTCGGCAACTCCACGGCGGGCGGCGCCTACATCCCCGGCATGTCCGATCACGTCGTGATGATCAAGGAGCGGTCCAAGGTGTTCCTGGCCGGGCCGCCGCTGGTGAAGATGGCGACCGGTGAGGAGTCGGACGACGAGTCCCTCGGCGGCGCCGAGATGCACGCCCGCAAGTCCGGCCTGGCCGACTACTTCGCCCTGGACGAGCAGGACGCGATCCGCATCGGCCGCAGCATCGTCCGGCGCCTCAACTGGCAGAAGCAGGGACCGGCGCCGCGGGCCGAGGTGATCGAACCGCTCGAGGATCCCGAGGAACTGCTCGGCATCGTGCCGTCGGACCTGAAGATCCCGTTCGATCCGCGGGAGGTGATCGCGCGCATCGTCGACGGGTCCGACTTCGACGAGTTCAAGCCGCTCTACGGTTCGTCGCTCGTCACGGGCTGGGCCGAACTGCACGGCTACCCGATCGGCATCCTCGCCAACGCACGCGGCGTGCTGTTCAGCGAGGAGTCGCAGAAGGCCACCCAGTTCATCCAGTTGGCGAACCGCTCTGACACCCCACTTCTGTTCCTGCACAACACTACCGGCTACATGGTGGGCAAGGAGTACGAGGAGGGCGGCATGATCAAGCACGGGTCGATGATGATCAACGCGGTCGCCAACTCGAAGGTCCCGCACATCTCGATCCTGCTCGGCGCGTCGTACGGCGCCGGCCACTACGGCATGTGCGGGCGGGCGTTCGACCCCCGGTTCCTGTTCGCGTGGCCCAGTTCCAAGTCGGCGGTCATGGGCGGCGCCCAACTCGCGGGCGTCATCTCGATCGTCGGTCGCGCCGCCGCCGAGGCCCGCGGTCAGGTCTTCGACGAGCAGGCCGACGCCGGCATGCGGGCGATGATCGAGAACCAGATCGAGGCGGAGTCGCTGCCGATGTTCCTCTCCGGGCGCCTGTACGACGACGGCGTGATCGACCCCCGTGACACCCGCACGGTGGTGGGAATGTGCCTGTCGGCCATTGCCACCGCCCCGATCGAGGGCACCGAGAACTTCGGCGTCTTCCGGATGTGAGTGGAGAACATTGATGACTTCTGCGAGTAATTCCACGATCACGTCCGTGCTGGTCGCCAACCGCGGCGAGATCGCCCGCCGGGTGTTCGCGACGTGCCGTCGCACCGGTGTCGGCACCGTGGCGGTGTTCTCCGACCCGGACGCCGCGAGCCCGCACGTCGCCGAGGCCGACGCCGCGGTCCGGTTGCCGGGCGCGACCCCCGCCCAGACGTACCTGCGGGCCGACGCGATCATCGCCGCGGCCCGGGCCGCGGGCGCCGACGCGATCCACCCCGGCTACGGATTCCTGTCGGAGAATGCCGATTTCGCGCAGGCCGTCGAGGCTGCCGGTCTCACGTGGATCGGCCCGCCCGTCAAGTCGATCGCGCTGATGGGCTCGAAGGTCGAGTCGAAGCGGATCATGGCCGAGGCCGGGGTGCCGGTCCTGGCCGAACTCGATCCCGACGCGGTGACCGAGGCCGACCTGCCGGTGCTGGTCAAGGCGTCCGCCGGCGGCGGCGGCCGCGGCATGCGGGTGGTGCGCGAGTTGTCGGCGCTGCCCCGCGAGATCGAGGCGGCCCGCCGCGAGGCGCAGTCCGCGTTCGGTGATCCGACGGTGTTCTGCGAGCGCTACCTCGAGACCGGACGGCACATCGAGGTCCAGGTGATGGCCGACCGGCACGGCACGGTGTGGGCCGTCGGCGAGCGGGAGTGCTCGATCCAGCGCCGCCACCAGAAGGTGGTCGAGGAGGCCCCGTCACCGCTCGTCGAACGGCTCGAGTCCTCTTCCGGGCCAGCCATGCGCGCCAGGCTGTTCGACGCCGCCCGGCTCGCCGCGAACGCGATCGGCTACGAAGGCGCCGGCACCGTCGAGTTCCTCGCCGACGAGCAGGGTGACTTCTTCTTCCTGGAGATGAACACCCGCCTGCAGGTGGAGCATCCGGTCACCGAGTGCACCACGGGTCTCGACCTGGTGGAGCTGCAGTTGCAGGTCGCGGGTGGCGCGGCACTCCCGGCGGAACCGCCCGCGCTCCGGGGGCACTCGATCGAGGTCCGTCTCTACGCCGAGGACCCCGCGCACGGGTGGCGTCCGCAGAGCGGTGTCGTCGAGCGCATCGAACTGCCGGGCAGCGCAGGCGAGTTCGAGGTCCTCGAGCGAACCGGCGTGCGCCTGGACTCGGGTGTCGAGAACGGTTCGGCGGTGAGCGTCTTCTACGACCCGATGCTCGCCAAGGTCATCTCGTACGCGCCCACCCGGGCGCAGGCCGCGCAGGTGCTGGCGTCGGCGCTGGCCCGCACCCGGCTGCACGGGCTGCAGACCAACCGCGACCTGCTCGTCAACGTGCTGCGGCACCCGGCGTTCCTCGCGGGCGACACCGACACCGCCTTCTTCGACACCCACGGGCTCGACGCGCTGGCGCGTCCGCTCGCCGACGAGACCGCGGAGAAGCTGTCGGCACTGGCGGCCGCGGTCGCGGACGCCGCGGCCAACCGGTCCGTCGCACCGGTGCTCGGCGGACTACCGAGCGGGTGGCGGAACCTGCCGTCGCAGCCGCAGAGCAAGCGGTACGAGGGAATCCACGGCGAGCACGACGTCCGCTACCTGCTGACCCGATCGGGGCTGCGCGCCGAGGGCTTCGACGACGTCACGCTCGTGTCGTCGACCCCCGACCACGTGGTCCTCGATATCGGCGGGCTGCAGCGCCGGTTCGACATCGCCCGCTACGGCGACCGGGTGTGCGTCGACTCGCCGCTCGGGCCGGTGACGCTCACGGCGCTCGCGCGATTCGTCGACCCGTCGAGCGTCGTCGCCGAAGGGTCGCTGCTGGCACCGATGCCCGGGGCGGTGATCCGCCTCGGTGCGGCCGTCGGCGATCGCGTCGAGGCCGGACAGCCGATCCTGTGGCTCGAGGCCATGAAGATGGAGCACACCGTCAAGGCGCCCACCTCGGGCGTGCTCACCGAACTACCCGTCGCCGTCGGCCACCAGGTCGACGTCGGATCGATCCTGGCAATCGTGGAAGCAGAAGTCGCAGAAGGAGAAACCGCATGAGCAGCTTCATCGAGACGGAGGAGCAGAAGGAGTTGCGGGCGGCGGTGTCCAAGCTCGCGCAGCGCTTCAACTACGTCGACTACGTGCTGCCGAAGGCGCGCAGGGGCGAGCCGCTCACCGAGTTGTGGAACGAGGCCGGCAAGCTCGGGTTCCTCGGCGTGAACCTGCCCGAGGAGTACGGCGGCGGGGGAGCGGGCATCTACGAACTCGCCCTCGTGCAGGAGGAACTCGCGGCGCAGGGCGCCGGGCTGCTGCTGGTGGTGGTCTCGCCCGCGATCTGCGGCACCATCATCGGCAAGTACGGCACCGACGCTCAGAAGCAGGAATGGCTTCCCGCGCTGGCCGACGGTTCCAAGATCATGGCGTTCGGCATCACCGAACCCGACGCCGGTTCCAATTCCCACCAGATCACCACCACCGCACGGCGGGACGGCGAGGACTGGATCCTGCGGGGCAACAAGGTCTTCATTTCCGGGGTCGACCAGGCCGACGCCGTCCTGATCGTCGCGCGCACCGAGGACCACAAGACCGGCAAGCTCAAGCCGGCGCTGTTCATCGTGCCCACCGACGCCGAGAACTTCGTCGCGACGCCGATGGAGATGGACATCGTCGAGCCGGACCACCAGTTCACGCTGTTCCTCGACGACGTGCGACTGCCCGCGGACGCCCTCGTCGGCTCCGAGGACGCGGCGCTGATGCAGCTGTTCGCGGGCCTGAACCCCGAGCGCATCCTCGGCTCGGCCATGGCCATCGGGATGGGCCGCTGGGCGCTCGAGGCGGGCGTGAAGTTCGCGAAGGAGCGCACGGTCTGGAAGACGCCGATCGGTGCCCACCAGGGTCTCGCGCATCCGCTCGCGCAGTGCAAGATCGAGCTCGAGCTGGCGAAGCTGATGATGCAGAAGGCCGCGGTCCTCTACGACGGCGGCGACGACTTCGGTGCCGCCGAGGCCGCGAACATGGCCAAGTACGCGGCCGCGGAGGCCAGCATCAAGACCCTCGACCAGGCGATCCAGACGCACGGCGGCGGCGGGCTCACCAAGGAATACGGCCTGTCCGCGATGCTGGGTGCCGCCCGGATCGCGCGGGTGGCGCCGGTGAGCCGCGAGATGATCCTCAACTTCGTCGCCCAGCACTCGCTGGGCCTGCCCAAGTCCTACTGACGGTGGCCGACATGACGAACACGACGGATCTCCTCGTCCGCTACGACGTCGCCGACGGCGTCGCGACGCTCACCCTGGACTCGCCGCACAACCGCAATGCGATCTCGGGCAGGCTCGTCGAACAGTTGCGGCGGGGCCTGGCCGAGGCCGCGGCCGACCAGACGGTGCGGGCCGTCGTGCTCACCCACACGGGCGGCACCTTCTGCGCGGGCGCGGACCTGTCGGAGGCGAGCGGGGCCGCGGACTCGGACCCGGCGGAACTGGCGGCCGGGCGCACCCGACAAATGACGGAACTGCTGCGATCGATCGTCGAACTGCCGAAGCCCGTGATCGGTCGGATCGACGGGCACGTCCGGGCCGGGGGCATGGGACTGGTCGGTGCCTGCGACATCGTGGTCGCCGGACCGGAGGCCACCTTCGCGCTCACCGAGGCGCGGCTGGGCCTGGCGGCGTCGATCATCTCGCTGACCGTGGTCCCGAGACTGACCTCGCGCGCGGCCGGACGCTACTTCCTGACCGGGGAGAAGTTCGGATCGCACGAGGCCGAGGCGATCGGTCTGATCAGCGAGGCCGTTCAGGATCCGACGGCGGTGGTGGCGGAACTGGCGGCGGCGCTGCGGAAGTGCTCGCCGCAGGGGTTGGCCGAGTCCAAGAAGCTCACCACGATGCGGATGCTGGCCGACTTCGATCGCTACGCGGAGGACCTGGCGGCGCAGTCCGCCCGGCTGTTCGGCTCGGAGGAGGCCGTCGAAGGAATGACGGCGTTCCTGCAGAAGCGGTCGCCGAGCTGGGCCGCCGGCGGGTGAGGCGATTGCGGGGTCCGTTCCGTCACGGAACGGACCCCGCAGTGGTCGGGGCGTCGGCTCAGCCGAAGATGCCCGAAACGGTGTCGAGCGAACCGGCGAAGAAGCTCAGGGCGCCGATGAGGTCGCTGGCGTAGCCGGCGAAGTCGGTGACGAAGTCGAAGAAGTCGACGAGCTCGGCAGAACCCATGATTTTGCTCCTGTGAGTTGTTGGGAGGAAGAAAGGAAGGGCACCCTTCCTTGCGGAATTTGTAACGTGGCCGAGGCCCTTCTGCAATAAATTTGTGATGAAGGTTACCCTAACTTCAAGGGTCGCTACTCTAGGGATCCGCACGCCGCCCACAAGGCGGTGCAGCCACTGACCACGACGACCGGCAGACACCGGTGAGGGCGACAGGAGAGCGAACGGGATGCGCGCACCACAACAGGATCGGAGCCGCCTCACCAGGCATCGACTCCTCGAGGCGACCGTCGACTGCCTCGCCGAGTTCGGCTGGTCCGCCACGACCGTCGCCGTCGTCGCGCAGCGGGCCGGCGTCTCGCGCGGCGCCACACAGCACCACTTCCCGACCCGCGAGGACCTGATCACCGCGGCGCTCGAGTTCATGTTCGACAGCCGGATGGAGCAGGCGCACCGGGAGGCCACCGAACTGCCCGACGGCGCCGACCGCACCGAGGCCGTGGTCGCGCGGCTCGTCGACTACTACACGAGCACGCTGTTCAAGGCGGCGCTGCAGGTGTGGACCGCCGCGGCCGCCGACCCGGAACTGCGCGCGCGGGTGCTCCCGCTCGAGGAGCGCTTCGGTCGCGTCGCGCACCGCACCGCCGTCGAGAGCCTCGGCGTCGACGACTCGGACCCCGCCGTTCGTGGACTCGTCCAGGCCACCCTCGATCTGGCCCGCGGACTCGGCCTCGCCGACGTCCTGACCGACGACTCGCGGCGGCGCGCCGAGATCGTGCGCTGCTGGGCCGCCCAGCTCGACGCCGGGTTGCGTTCGATCGCCGCCGCGTCGTCACCCACGGCCTCACTGCCGTAGCCGGTACAGTTCCGCTCCATGCCGAAGAAGCTGGTGGGTGCGCTGCTGGCTGCGGCCGGCCTGCTGCTCGCCGGTTGCGGCGGCGCGGAATCCGAGGAGGCGTCCGGTGACGCGTCGGTGTCGACCGCGCGGGGCGCGGCCCCGTTCTTCGGCGAATGCGGATCCGTCACCGACGACGAGGTCGCGCAGGCGTTCGGCGTTCCCGGTTTCGGAACCGTCGTCCGCAATTCGGTGGGCTGCGAGTGGCAGCTGTCCGCGCAGGACGGACAGCGTTCCCCGCACGTGTCGTTCTCCTGGTACCGCGGCAGCCCGATCGGACGCGAACGCGCGGGCAGTGAACTGATCGGGCGTCCGGCCACCGACATCGAGATCGACGGCAACCCCGGGTTCGTCGCCTCGCTCTCGAGCCGGCTGTGCGAGCTGGGCGTGCAGTTCGGAGACGACTTCGTGCACTGGTCGATCGCCTATGCGGAAGCCGCGCCGACTGCGGATCCGTGCCGGGCGGCCCGCCGGCTCGCCGAACTGACGGTGGAGAGGGCGGCGAAGTGAGGCGCCGCGCGATCCCGGCTGCCGCGATCGCCGGCGTCCTCGTGCTCTCCGGTTGCGGCGCCGCCGTCGACGGCACGGCCGTCCCGGAGGGGGCGACCGCGCCGGGCTCGTCGTCCGAGTACGCGGCCCTGCTCACCGAGTGTGACGCCGTCGACCGCGACCAGATCGCCGAGGTCGTCGGCGGCGGCGCGATCGAACGCGGCTTCTTCGGTGCCATCTGTCGGTGGTCCGTCACCGGGCCGTCCGGGCCGGTGCGGGTGACGTTCGACTGGTTCGAGACGGGTGCGCTCGATGTCGAGCGCGAGACGTCGCGGCGGCTGGGCTACACGGTCGAGGACGCCAGTGTCGACGGTCGTCGTGCGGTGCTGTCGAGGCAGCCGCAGGATCCCGGCGCGTGCGGGATCTCCACCGGCAGCCCCGTCTCGGGCGTCGTCGGTTGGTGGGTGCAGTACCAGGGTGCGGGGCATCCCGATCCCTGTGAGGCGGCGGCGACGCTGGCGAAACTGACGCTCGATCTGAGTGCCTGACGTCCTCGTCCGGACCCCGGGCCCGCTTTGACCTCGAATGGAGCCGCCAGGTATCGTTGGGGGTCGTGTCCGACGTGCTCGGGCCGATCTGTGTGCCTATGCGAGGCATTGGCGTGCGCGTGTTTCTGGAGTTTCCGTGAGGTTTCTGCAGGTACGAGCATCCGGTTGCCTGTGTGGGGGTACGCGACACGCCCGACCTCGTGTGCACGCGCGGGGTGGGTGCGGGGCAGCAGCTTTCTTGCCCCAACCGATGGATCCCTAATTTCAGAACAGCCAGTGTTGCTCGTCTGAGCAGTCTGGAACCAACGAAGAAAGCCGATACATGCCAACCATCAACCAGCTGGTCCGTAAGGGCCGCCGCGACAAGGCCGCCAAGGTCAAGACCGCGGCCCTGAAGGGCAGCCCGCAGCGTCGTGGCGTGTGCACTCGCGTGTACACCACCACCCCGAAGAAGCCGAACTCCGCGCTGCGGAAGGTCGCACGTGTGCGCCTCACCAGCTCCGTCGAGGTCACCGCTTACATCCCGGGTGAAGGCCACAACCTGCAGGAGCACTCGATGGTGCTCGTCCGCGGCGGTCGTGTGAAGGACCTCCCCGGTGTGCGCTACAAGATCATCCGCGGCTCGCTCGACACCCAGGGTGTCAAGAACCGCAAGCAGGCTCGCAGCCGTTACGGCGCCAAGAAGGAGAAGAGCTAATGCCACGTAAGGGCCCCGCTCCCAAGCGCCCGCTCGTCGCCGACCCGGTCTACGGCTCGCCGCTGGTCACCCAGCTGGTGAACAAGATCCTGCTGGACGGCAAGAAGTCCACCGCCGAGCGCATCGTCTACGGTGCCCTCGAGCAGGCTCGCGAGAAGACCGGCACCGATCCGGTCGTCACCCTCAAGCGCGCGCTCGACAACGTCAAGCCCGCCCTCGAGGTCCGCAGCCGTCGCGTCGGTGGCGCCACCTACCAGGTGCCGGTCGAGGTTCGCCCCGGCCGCTCCACCACGCTGGCCCTGCGCTGGCTGGTCACCTTCTCGCGCGCTCGTCGTGAGAAGACCATGGTCGAGCGTCTCGCCAACGAGCTTCTCGATGCGAGCAACGGCCTGGGCGCTTCCGTGAAGCGTCGCGAGGACACCCACAAGATGGCTGAAGCCAACAAGGCGTTCGCGCACTACCGCTGGTGACACCCCGCCAGGCCGAGGGAGCCTTCCGGGCACCGAATCCCTCGGCCTGGCGTTGTCACTACTGTGTCGGTTCCGTCACCGGGCCGGCTGACAAGAAAAAGAGACGTGGCCCCAGAAGGGCCGACACGATCAACGAGCGGGGAAGAATCCTGTGGCACAGGAAGTGCTGACCGACCTGAACAAGGTCCGCAACATCGGCATCATGGCGCACATCGATGCCGGCAAGACCACCACCACCGAGCGCATCCTCTTCTACACCGGTGTGAACTACAAGATCGGTGAGACCCACGACGGTGCGTCGACCACCGACTGGATGGAGCAGGAGAAGGAGCGTGGTATCACCATCACCTCCGCTGCTGTGACCTGTTTCTGGAACAAGAACCAGATCAACATCATCGACACCCCCGGCCACGTCGACTTCACGGTCGAGGTCGAGCGTTCGCTGCGCGTCCTCGACGGCGCTGTCGCAGTGTTCGACGGCAAGGAGGGCGTCGAGCCCCAGTCCGAGCAGGTCTGGCGCCAGGCTGCCAAGTACGACGTTCCGCGCATCTGCTTCGTCAACAAGATGGACAAGATGGGCGCGGACTTCTACTTCACCGTGCAGACCATCATCGATCGCCTCGGCGCGAAGCCGCTGGTTCTCCAGCTGCCGATCGGTGCCGAGGACGACTTCGACGGTGTCGTCGACCTCGTCGAGATGAAGGCCATCACCTGGCGCGGCGTCGTGCCGACCGGTGCCGAGCCCACCATCGAGGAGATCCCCGCGGATCTGGCCGACAAGGCCGCCGAGTACCGCGAGAAGCTGCTCGAGACCGTTGCCGAGTCCGACGAAGCTCTCATGGAGAAGTACTTCGGCGGCGAGGAGCTCACGGTCGAGGAGATCAAGGGCGCCATCCGCAAGATGACGGTCAACTCCGAGCTGTACCCGGTGCTGTGTGGCTCCGCGTTCAAGAACAAGGGTGTTCAGCCCATGCTCGACGCGGTCATCGACTACCTCCCGAACCCGCTGGACATCGGCGAGGTCCACGGCCACGCCGTGAACAACGAGGAAGAGGAGCTGGTCCGCAAGCCCAGCAAGGACGAGCCCTTCTCGGCTCTGGCCTTCAAGATCGCGGCGCACCCGTTCTTCGGCAAGCTCACCTTCGTGCGCGTCTACTCGGGTCGTGTCGAGCCGGGTGCCCAGGTGCTCAACGCCACCAAGGGCAAGAAGGAGCGCATCGGCAAGCTCTTCCAGATGCACGCCAACAAGGAGAACCCGGTCGACGAGGCCGTGGCCGGCCACATCTACGCGATGATCGGCCTGAAGGACACCACGACCGGTGACACCCTGTGCGACCAGGCGAACCCGATCGTCCTCGAGTCGATGACGTTCCCGGACCCGGTCATCCAGGTCTCCATCGAGCCCAAGACCAAGTCCGACCAGGAGAAGCTGGGCACCGCGATCCAGAAGCTCGCGGAAGAGGACCCGACCTTCTCGGTCGAGCTGGACGAGGAGACCGGCCAGACCGTCATCGGCGGCATGGGCGAGCTGCACCTCGACATCCTCGTCGACCGTATGCGTCGCGAGTTCAAGGTCGAGGCCAACGTCGGCAAGCCGCAGGTTGCGTACCGTGAGACCATCACCAAGCCGGTCGAGAAGCACGAGTTCACGCACAAGAAGCAGACCGGTGGTTCGGGCCAGTTCGCAAAGGTCATCATCGCCCTCGAGCCCTTCGTCGGCGAGGACGGCGCGAGCTACGAGTTCGAGAACAAGGTCACGGGTGGTCGCGTTCCGCGCGAGTACATCCCGTCGGTCGACGCCGGTGCCCAGGACGCGATGCAGTACGGTGTTCTCGCCGGTTACCCGCTCGTGAACCTGAAGCTGACCCTGCTCGACGGCGCTTACCACGACGTCGACTCCTCGGAAATGGCCTTCAAGGTCGCCGGTTCGCAGGCGCTCAAGGAAGCCGCCCGCAAGGCCGGCCCGGTCATTCTCGAGCCCCTCATGGCTGTCGAGGTCACCACGCCCGAGGACTACATGGGTGACGTGATCGGCGACCTCAACTCCCGCCGTGGCCAGATCCAGGCCATGGAGGAACGCAGTGGTGCCCGTGTCGTGAAGGCGCTGGTTCCGCTCTCGGAGATGTTCGGCTACATCGGTGACCTGCGGTCGAAGACCCAGGGTCGAGCGAACTTCTCCATGGTGTTCGATTCCTACGCAGAGGTTCCCGCGAACGTCTCGAAGGAAATCATCGCCAAGGCGACCGGCGAGTAACCTCGGTTTCGTCGGCCGAAGCACGACCAACGTAATAACCAACCGCACTGCTGCATACCGCAAGCACAATCAGTCCAGGAGGACATCCAGTGGCGAAGGCGAAGTTCGAGCGGACCAAGCCGCACGTGAACATCGGCACCATCGGTCACGTCGACCACGGCAAGACCACGACCACCGCGGCCATCACCAAGGTGCTCGCCGACAAGTACCCGGACCTCAACGAGAGCTTCGCGTTCGACCAGATCGACAAGGCTCCCGAGGAGAAGGCTCGCGGCATCACGATCAACATCTCGCATGTTGAGTACCAGACGGAGAAGCGTCACTACGCTCACGTCGATGCCCCCGGTCACGCCGACTACATCAAGAACATGATCACCGGCGCGGCTCAGATGGACGGCGCGATCCTGGTCGTGGCGGCCACCGACGGCCCGATGCCGCAGACGCGCGAGCACGTGCTGCTCGCCCGCCAGGTCGGCGTGCCCTACATCCTCGTCGCCCTGAACAAGGCCGACATGGTCGACGACGAGGAAATCCTCGAGCTCGTCGAGATGGAGGTCCGCGAGCTGCTGGCCGGCCAGGAGTTCGACGAGAACGCTCCGGTCATCCCGATCTCGGCTCTGAAGGCCCTCGAGGGCGACGCCAAGTGGGTCAAGTCCATCGAGGACCTGATGGACGCTGTCGACGAGTCCATCCCGGACCCGGTTCGTGAGACCGACAAGCCGTTCCTGATGCCGGTCGAGGACGTCTTCACGATCACCGGTCGTGGCACCGTCGTCACCGGTCGTATCGAGCGTGGCGTTGTCAACGTGAACGAGGAAGTCGAGATCGTCGGCATCCGTCCCGATGTCACCAAGACCACGGTCACGGGCATCGAGATGTTCCGCAAGCTGCTCGACCAGGGCCAGGCAGGCGACAACGTCGGTCTGCTGGTTCGTGGCATCAAGCGCGAGGACGTCGAGCGTGGCCAGGTTGTCGTCAAGCCCGGCACCACCACCCCGCACACCGAGTTCGAGGGCCAGGCGTACATCCTGTCCAAGGACGAGGGCGGCCGCCACACGCCGTTCTTCAACAACTACCGTCCGCAGTTCTACTTCCGTACGACTGACGTGACGGGCGTTGTGACCCTGCCCGAGGGCACCGAGATGGTCATGCCCGGTGACAACACCGAGATGTCCGTCGTGCTGATCCAGCCGGTCGCCATGGACGAGGGCCTGCGCTTCGCGATCCGTGAGGGTGGCCGCACCGTCGGCGCCGGTCGCGTCACGAAGATCATCAAGTGAGCTAGTTCTCACTGACGCCAAGGGCGCTCACTCCTTCGGGAGTGGGCGCCCTTCGGCGTTTCGAGGGCCGGAATCGGTCCGGGTGGGGGATGCGGCGGACTTGTTCGCGGGACCTGGGTTCAGGCTCGCCCTAGGCTGGACGGAAACCGGGACCGAGAACGCGCCGGCTTCCGGCGTCGGACAAGGAGCGGCGATGCCCTCTCGCGAATCCCTCGCCAGGCACGAGACCGAGGTGCTGGTGATCGGGGGAGGACCCACCGGGATGACCGTCGCGGGGGATCTCGCTCGTGCCGGCCGTCAGGTCGTGGTCCTGGAGCGGTGGCCGTCGATCAATCCGTCCAGCCGGGCCTTCGTCACCATGCCCCGCACCCTCGAGGTGCTGGACAGCCGCGGTCTCGCTGACGACTTGCTGGCGGACGCCGGCACTGCTTCGCGCGTCAATCTGTTCGCCGGCGCGGCGCTCGATCTGAGCAACCTGCCGTCGCGATACCGGTTCGTGATGATCACCCCGCAGACCGTCGTCGACCGAGCCCTCACGCGCTACGCCGAAGCCCAAGGGGCGATGGTGCTGCGTGGTTCGGAGGTGTCGGGTCTGGCGCAGGATCGGAGTGGCGTGACGGTCACGTCTCGCCCGAAGGGCGGCGTCGACAGCGACGTGTGGCGAGCCGAGTACGTCGTGGGCGCGGACGGCGCCCACAGCACGGTCCGCCGACTCCTCGGGGTCGATTTTCCCGGCAAGACGGTGCTGTCGTCCGTGGCGCTGGCCGATGTCCGGCTGAGCGCGGGTCCCGACGGCGCCGGCCTCACACTCGGCACCACCAGGGATTGCTTCGGCTTCCTGGCGCCCTACGGCAAGGCCCGGCCCGGATGGTTCAGATCGATGACCTGGGACCGGGCCCGACCCCTTCCCGACACCGACCCGGTGGAGGAGGACGAGGTGATCGCCGTCCTCGGTCGCGCGATGGGGCGCGACGTCGGAGTGGAGGAATTCTCGTGGTCGTCCCGCTTCCACTGCGACGAGCGGCAGGTGACCGATTACCGACACGGGCGCGTGTTCCTGGCGGGCGACGCCGCGCACGTGCACTCCCCGATGGGAGGTCAGGGGATGAACACCGGCATCCAGGACGCCGCCAACCTTGCCTGGAAGCTCGATGCCGTGCTGTCGGGCGCAGACCCCGCAGTCCTCAGTTCGTACCAGCACGAGCGGCATCCCGTGGGGAAGCGGGTCGTCCTGCAGAGCGGCCTCATGATGCGCGCTGTCACCCTGGAACCCGCCCCCGCCCGTGCCTTGCGCGACACGCTCGCGCCGCTGCTCTCACGGTTCGCGCCGGCGCGGGACATGATCGCGGGCAGCTTCTCCGGCGTGACCCTGCGCTATCCCCGGGGCCGAGATCAGCACCGCCTGGCCGGCAGGCGCGCCACCGAGGTACCGCTGCACGCGGGGCGGCTGACTGCGGTTCAGAGAGAGCACCCGGGCTTCGTGCTGGTCCGTGAGAACGGCGCCGCCCCCGCGCCCACCGGTGTGCCCGACCACGTCGTGCATGCCCGACGCCGGGACAGCGGCCCGGCGCTGCTCGTCCGCCCCGACGGATACATCGCATGGGCCGGTCCGAGCCTGCAGGACCGAGGCCCGTCGGGCTGGGAGACCGCATACCGTTCCTGGACGGGCGCCCCGTGACCGTCGGGACACACCGGAACCTGCCTCCCGGGGACGACGTCACGAGGAGGGGACGTGCTCCCCGAACGCGCGCCGGGTGTGCGTGAGGAGTTCGCGCAGCGCGGGCGAGGGTTCCTGCTTCCACACGAGTGCCAGCACGGCGTCGACAGGGACGTCGGTGATCACCCGCGAGTCGAGGTTCGGGTACGCCGCCGCCATGGACTCGCTCAGGATCGCGACGCCCAGCCCGCGGACCGCGAGGTCGGCCACGGCATCGGGGGCGCTGGCCTGCAGCGCGACGTCGGCCCGGCAGCGCAGTTCTCCGCACCCCTGCTCGAGAACGGTGCGGATGCCGGTGCCCGCCGGCAGCGCGACCAGAGGATGAGCGCACACGTCGGCCAGCGTCACCGACGACAGCCGGGTCAGGGGATGACCGGCGGGCACCGCGGCGACCAACCGCTCACGCACCAGCGTGAACGAGTCCAGATCGGTGGGCGTGTCGCCAGCGACCCCGACGAGAGCCAGGTCGACGGTCCCGCCGCGTACGCCGTCGACGAGTCGATCGGAGTTGTCCTCCGTCAGGCTCACGTCGACGCCCGGATGCGCGTGATGAAACGCGGACAGGGCGTCGAACAGTGGCGTCACGGTGCAGGCCGTGACCATGCCGACCTCGAGCCGACCCCGGACCAGCTGGTTGACGTCGTCGACGGCATCACGGACGGCGCGGGCTGCGGCCAGCGCGGCGCGGGCGTGCGCCAGGGCGGCCTCGCCGGCCACCGTGAGTGTGGCGATGCGCGTCGAGCGGTCGAACAGGGGTGCTCCCAGGTCGTTCTCGAGCTGGCGGATCTGTGCGCTGATGCCCGACTGGCTGACGTGTACGCGCGCGGCGGCACGGGTGAAGTTGGCTTCCTCGGCGACCGCCACGAAGTACTCGAGCTGACGAAGTTCCATAACTGTGGATTCTAGTTTCGAGCAGAACTATCTGTTGGATTTCTTATTCGAAATGACCGACGCTCGTAGTGACGGATCGGACGCACACGAGAGGACACAACGATGACGAAGGCGCATGTCGAGCAGGCGATGACCCCAGAGGACCTCACCCGGTTGTTCGTGGAGCGCTCGAACGCCGGCGACGCGGACGGCGTCGCCGCGCTGTACGAGGAGGATGCGGTGATGGCCTACCCGCCGGGATCGTTCACGGTCGGCCGCGCGGCGATCCGGGACCTGTGGGCACAGGTGCTCAGCCATGCGCCGCGCTTCGAACCCGAACCCCCGCTCCCGACGCTGGTGAGTGGTGACCTCGCGCTGACCTCGACGCCGCCGCGGGACGGGGCGGGCGCCCGGGCACAGGTGGTCCGGCGGCAGGCCGACGGCAGTTGGCTGCGGGTGCTCGATCAGCCGGAGTTCGTCACCCCCGGCGCCGACCGCTAGTCGCCGACCGCCACGCGCAAGCCGTGCGCGGCAGCGAAGCTCACGGCCTGGGTCAGTTCGATGGCGGCGCCGGCGAGTTTCGCGGACGTCCACAGGGACGGGTCGACGCGGGCGCCTTCGAGGTCGGCGTCGTCGAGGCGCAGTCCGGCGGTGCGCGCGCCCGTCAGGTCGGCGCCGCGCAGGTTCGCCTTGCGGAGATCGGCGTCGACGAGGTTGGCCTCCCGCAGTCGGCACCCGGAGAGGTCGGCGCCGCGGAGATCGACTTCGCCGAGCGACGCGAGCGTGAAGTCCACCTCCTCGAGCGTGAGCGGGCGGATCCGGGACTCCCGGATCACCGAACCCATGAAGCTCGAGTGCCGGAACGTGCTGTCCCACATGCGGGTGTACTCGAAGTGACAGTTCCGGAACGCGGTGCCGCTGTGCCGGGATCCGGTGAGGTCGGCACCGGTGAAGTCGCAGCCGGTGAACGTGACGTTCTCGGTGACGAGTCCCGACAGATCCGCGTCCCGGAAGTCGCACCCGGTGTAGGTGCGGCGGCGCCAGGTCTCACCGGCGAAACACGCGTCGGAGAAGTCCTCGCGCTCGAACTCGGTGTCGTCGGCGGCCGGGTCGGGTTGCGTGTCACTCACCGTGTCAGTCTCCTCCGTCGACGGGCGCCGACTGTTCGGGGGTCGGGGCCGGGGGATGGTCGGCGCGGTCGAGGTGCAGCAGGACGCGGACGGCGACGTCGGCGACGGCGGTCCCGCCGAGCGCGGACGTCGTCGTCGCGGCGACGCGTTCGGCGTCGCGGACGAGTGCGGCGATGTCGGAGTGCGGGTCGGCGTCCAGCGTGACCTGGAGCGTGGCCAGTCCGCGGTCGGACACGGCCCGCCCACGGGCCCGCCGAACGCCGGGCAGCCGTTGCAGTTCGGCGGCGACGCCGCCCGCGATGGGACCGAGGTCGATCGCGACGGGGGTATCGGTGCTCGTCTCGAGCATCGTGCTGGGGGCGGCGCGTCGCCGGGTGAGGTCGACCGCCAGCACGACGATGCCCAGGATCACCCCGACGGCGACCGTGACACCGAGTGCCCAGTGCCACCAAGTCTGTTCGGGTACCGCGGCGATCCGGTCACGGTCGATGCGGGACACGGCGTTTCGGACCGTCTCCACGTCGCGATCCCAGGCGAGCGCGGCTGCGCCGACCGCGGCCAGCGCGAGTCCGACGACCAGGACGAGCAGGCGGTTGAGTGCCGCCGCGCCGCGCTTCACGACTCGCTCCGCGACCGCTTGATCCGCACCCGCAGCTTCAGTGGCCGGTCGAGTACCGCGAGCTGCGCTCGGACGGCGTCCGTCACGGCGTCGCGCAGTTCGCCGGCGGGGAGATCGGGCGCGGTGACCACGTGCACGGTCGCGCGTCGACGGTCCACCGTGGTGTGCGCGGTGAACACCCCGGCCACCGTGCCGGCGCGGGCACTGCACATTCGCGCGACGTCGACCGGTCGCAGCCAGACGGCGGGGGCCTCCGCCCCGATCCGCGCCGGGACGTGTGTGCGGGTGCGTGGCGCGAGCGAGAGCAGCACCAACAGGATCCCGACGGCGAGGGCGGCGATCGACGCGGGGACGAGCCACTGCTCCCAGTGCAGGCGCCCGACCCACTCGAAGGTGTTCCGCAGCCACGGCGCACCGGAGATCGCCCCGCGGGCGATGAGCAGTTCGCGGGCCGCGACTGCGGCGAGCGCGAGAAGCCCGACGGCGATCGCGACGGCCGCGGGGACGGCGGCGGGCGCCGCCGTCGGGGTTCGGGGAGGTGTGACGGTCGGCGCGGGCACAGGAGTGGGGCACTCGCCGACGTCGGCGTCGCCCGGCGCCGCGGTGTCGGTGCCGGCGACGAGCACCCCCAGTTGGTGCAGGGGCATGCCGGTGAGGTTCTCGACCTGATCGCCCACCTCGCGGTGGACCCGTCGGGTCAGTTCGGCGACGTCGCACGGCCAGCGCACCCCGAGGTACAGGCTCACCGCGACCGACCGGGTGCCGGTGGAGACGTCGGCGCGGGGAAGATCGCGACCGGTGAACCGGGTGAGCCCGCCGCCCTGCTGCACGACGCCGGGCACCTGGAGGGCCGCGGTCGTCGCGATCTTCTCGATCGCGCGGTCCTTGATGATCAGGCGTCCGCGCGAGCCCGGTTCGTCGGTCGCGTCGGGTGACGCGGTGGCGGAGTCGGACTCAGCCACGGCCGCGGGACCGTAGCAGGGCTCCGAGGTCCAGGTGGCCGTCGCGGTGGGCGCCGATCGCCATCCCGACCGCGCCGAGGAGCACCGCGAACACGAATCCGCTGAAGCCGCCGAGGATTCCTGCGAGCGCCAGCAGCAGTCCCGCGATCAGTCCCATACCTGTGCTGGTCATCGTTCCGGTCCCGTCTGGTCGGCTGTGTAGTCCGCGTAGTCCTCACGGAGATCGTCGAGGTCCTCGATCGTCACGTCGACCGGCACGCCCACCACCGGGCGGACGGCGGCGCGGATGCGCTCGGCCGTCGCGAACAGGTCGGCCGGATAGCACACGGTGACGTGGACCGCGCAGGTGTCATCGTCGATCCGGATGCCGGTGACCCGTCGTCCCGGGAGGTAGGTGGCGACCGTGCCGAACTCGCCGCCGTGCAGACCCGTCACCCCCGCGACGGCGAGCGCCGCCTCGGCGGCGCGCTCGGCCGTCGAAAGTGATTGTGTCGCAGGCTCGGTCACTGCACTCGCGATTTGGTGTCGCCCGGCTTCGTGTCGCCGGCGCCCGGTTCGTCCTCGTCGAACAGGACGACGTCGAAGACGGTGATGTTCACCTCGGTCACCTCGAGGCCCGTCATGTTCTCGACGGCCGCGATGACGTTGCGCCGGATCCCGGCCGCGAGTTCGTGGAGGGCGACTCCGTACTCGGCGACGATGCCGATGTCGATGGCGGCCTGCTTCTCGCCGACCTCGACGGCGACGCCCTGCCCGTGGTTGACCCGGGCGCCGGGTATGCGATCGCGGAGCGCTCCGACGACGCGGGCGGTGCCGCCGCCGACGTCGTAGACGCCGCTGATCTCCCGCGTGGCGATGCCCGCGATCTTCGCGACGACCGCGTCCGCGATAATCGTCTTGCCCTGGGAGTCGATCAGTTCGGGTGTGGATCCGCCGAACCGGATTCGTCCGCCCTCCGTGCCCGAAACACCTGCACCCGGATCAGTGGTCATCGTCGCTCCTCGCCCGGTCCCGTTCCCGCGTCGGCCCGGTTCCCGTCCAACTGTAATGAGTGCCGCCACCGCATGGGGTGCGACGCGCAGCGGTTCCACACGTCCCGGACCCGGCGGGTACCCGATACCCCGCGGATTTGGTAGAACATGTTCCAAATGTGGCGTGCTCGCGTGGGACGCCGGATGAGGTGTCGCGTGTGGTGACGGAGGGGTTGGCAGGGATGACCAGTAGTGACAAGGCCGTCGGTCCGGTCGTGATCGTCGGGGCCGGGCTGGCCGCCGTCCGCGCCGCGGAGGAACTGCGGCAGTCGGGGTACGACGGCGAACTCGTCGTCGTCGGCGACGAGCCGCACCTGCCGTACGACCGGCCGCCGCTGTCGAAGGAGGTCGTCCGGGGCGAGAACGACGACACGACGCTGCGTCCGCAGGAGTTCTACGACGAGCATCGGGTGGACCTGCGCCTCGGCACGGCCGCGACGGGCGTCGACCGCGAGCGCCGGGTGCTGCACCTGGCCGACGGCGGCGAGGTCGCGTACGGCGAGCTGATCATCGCGACCGGGCTGACCCCGCGCCGCATCCCGGGCCTGCCGGACCTCGAAGGCGTCCACGTGCTGCGTTCGGTCGACGAGAGCCGCGCGCTGCGCGCCGACCTGCGCGAGGGTGCGCGTGCGCTCGTGGTCGGCGCAGGTTTCATCGGGTGCGAGCTCGCGGCCAGCATGCGGGCCCTGGGGCTCGACGTCGTGCTCCTCGAGCCGCAGCCGGCCCCGCTGGCGTCGGTGCTGGGTGAGCGGATCGGCAAGCTGGTCGGGCGTCTGCACACCGAGGAGGGCGTCGACGTCCGGGCCGGGGTCGGGCTCGCGGCCCTCACCGGCGACGGGCGCGTCAGCGGCGCCGTGCTGTCCGACGGCACCGAGCTCGCGGTCGACGTCGTCGCGATCGGCATCGGTTCGGTGCCGGTCACGGGTTGGCTCGACGGCTCGGGCATCGAGATCGGCAACGGGGTGCTGTGCGACGAGGTGGGCCGCACCAACGATCCGCACGTGTGGGCCATCGGTGACGTCGCGGCGTGGCGGCACGAGCTCGGCGGGCACAAGCGCGTCGAGCACTGGAGCAACGCCGGCGACCAGGCGAAGATCCTCGCGGGGGCGCTGACCGGAACGGGCGACCCGGGTGCGCCGGCGCAGGTCCCCTACTTCTGGAGTGACCAGTACGGCCTCAAGATCCAGGCCCTCGGCACGGTCTCGCCCGACGACGACGTCCACATGGTCAAGGACGACGGGCGCAAGTTCGTGGCCTACTACTCGCGCGGTGGTGTGTTGACCGCGGTCGTCGGCCTGGGCTCGGCCGGCGCGGTGATGAAGATGCGGGCGAAGATCGCCGCCGGCGCACCGATCGCGGAGCTGCTCGAGTCCACCCCGGCCTGACCGCCTGCCCGACCCGGCGGAAGTAGACCGGGCTAGATTTGTCGGGTGATCGTTGCGCTCATCGACTCGGGTCTGGGACTTCTCCCGACGTCTGCGTGGTTGCGTCGGTTGCGTCCGGACCTCGACCTGATGCTCTCCCTCGACCCGGAGGGTGCCCCGTGGGGTCCGCGCGACGAGCGGTGGGTGATCGACCGTGTCGTCGGCACCGCCCGCCGGGCCGTCGACCGCGGGGCCGAGGTCGTGGTGCTGCCGTGCAACACCGCCAGCGTCACGGCCCTCGAGCACGTGCGCGCCGACCTGGGTTCCGGCATTCCCGTGATCGGGACGGTCCCGGCGATCAAGCCGGCCGCGGCGATGTGCGATTCGGTCGCGATCTGGGCGACGGCCGCGACCACGTCCAGCGCGTATCAGGCGAACCTCGTCGAACAGTTCGCCAACGGCAGTTCGGTCGTCGGTGTGGCTGCCCACGGCCTCGCCGACGCGATCGACCGGGGCGACATCGATGCGGTCGGGGAGGCGATCGCGTCGGCGGCCGCCCGTACCCCCGGCGACGTCACGGGGGTGGTGCTGGGCTGCACCCACTACCCGTTGGTGGCGGAGGAGATCGCGGCCCACCTGCCCGACGGCGTCGTGCTGTTCGACAGCGCCGAGGCCGTCGCGGCACAGACCCTGCGGCGCATCGACGCCCTGGGACGCGATTCGACCGGCAAGGGCACGGTCGAAGTCCTGCTGAGTGGGACCCGCGGTGAGCTGCCGGTCAGCGCCGCCAGTTTCGACGCCGGCCGTCTGCTGCTCGCAGCGCCGTCCCGCTGAACTCGCCGTCCCCGGTTCAGCCCATCTGGGCCATCCCCGCGGCCACGACCTGCGCGACGGTGTCGAGTTCGTCGTGGTGCAGCCGGGGGATGTCGTCGAGGTCGCGCATCCGGTCGTTGCTGGCGGCCGAGAACATCGCCGCGACCCACGCGTTCGCGCAGGCCCGCAGCGTGCCCGGACGCACCGGGGCGACCGCGCTGGCCTGCAGGATCCGGACCGTCGCCTCGTGCAGGTACGTCCGGAACCGCCGCAGGTAGTTCCGGACGTCGGGGTGGGTCTCGGCCTCGCGCCAGATGATCACCCGCATCACCGACGAGTCGTGGTCCCGCAGGTTGAGGGCGTCGTCGAGGTTCACCAGGCTCCGGGCCGGATCGCCGGGGGCGACCAGCGGCGTGATGTCGTCGAGGGGTTCGGCGGGGAGGCGCTCGGCGAGCAGCGCCGTGAGGATGTCGGGTTTGGTGGGGAAGTAGTAGAAGACGAGGCCCTTCGGGACCCCGGCGGCCGCGGCGACCGCGGCCGTCGACGTGGCGTCGAAGCCGCGGTCCGCGATCAGGGTCTCGGCGGCGTCGAGGATCTTCGCGCGCGCGTCCCCGTCGATCCTGGCGCTGCGCCGACGGTGCGGCATGGCGTGGTTCGCTGTCTGTCGGGTCGTCTCTCGGTGGTTGTCAGTGCGCGGCAACGCCTCCGTGTCCGTGCATTCGTGCGCTCATCGCGGGCATGCCGACCACGGAGACCACCACGGTCAGCGCGCCGACGACCCAGGCCGTCCACGCCGCCCCGGTCATCGTGTGGAAGTTCATGACCCACGGGGAGATGAACAGCAGCACGCCCAGCACGCCCATCGCGTAGTCCGCCGCCGCCATCCCGGGCCGGGCCATGTGTGCCAGGCCGGCGAGGGCGGTGAGCACGCCCAGCACGATCAGCGACCACCGCGCGCCGGTGTTCGTCGAGAGCCACAGCGGCGAGAGCGCCGCGAACGCGCCGATGATCACGGCCGCGTAGTCCTGCCAACGAGTTGAAGCCTTCATGACCCGCCTCCTGGGGATAGGCCTCGGAAAAGGGGATAGAGGATCGCGTCCTCGGCTTCAGTGTCACGCTGACTGACCGGCCGATCAATATGTCCGGGTTGCACTTCGATGACGGATTCGTGCAGTTCAGGGCGCGGTTCTGTGACCGAATGTCACATCGGTTCAGTTCGACGGAACGCATGTGACATTCGGCCGGAAGGCCGGAGGGTGCGCTGCATGCGAAAGGGCCCGACCCCACCGGACGGCGGGGTCGGGCCCTTCTGCGAGCGGATGTCGAGTGTCAGAACTCGATCTTGAGGTGATCGCTCACCGGCTTGGCCTGGCAGCCCAGGATGTAGCCGTTGGCGATGTCCTCCTCGTCGAGGACGCCGGCGTGCTCCATCTCGACCTTGCCCTCGAGCACGGTGCAGGCGCACGAGCCGCACTCGCCCTCCTGGCAGGAGTACGGCACGTCCAGGCCCTTCGACAGCATGACGTCGACGAGCGTCTGCTTGCGCGGCCAGCTCAGGTTGTGCGTCTCGCCGTCCAGTTCGATCTCGACGGTCGCGGCGTCGGCGGCCTCCTCCGCGGTGACCTCCTCGAGCTCGACGTCCTTGAACGGGTCGCCGGCGAGCGAGTTGAAGACCTCCGCGTGGACCTGCGAGCGCGGCATGCCGGCCTGCGCCAGGGCGTCGTGGATGGTGTCCATGAAGGGGCCGGGGCCGCACATGAACGCCTCGTGCGAGGTGAACGGCGCGGCGAGGGTCGCGACCTGGGCGGCGGTGGGCAGGCCCTGTAGCGACTCGATCCAGTGGATTATCGTCAGGCGGTCGGCGTACTTGGCGGCCAGCTCACGCAGCTCGGCCGCGAAGATCACCGAGTTCTCGTCGCGGTTGGCGTAGACCAGGACGACCTTGCCCTTGCCCTCGGTCAGCGCCGACTTGAGGATCGACATGACGGGCGTGATGCCGCTGCCCGCGCCGAACAGCAGGAAGTCGTGGTCGAGCGACTTCGGCGTGAAGATGCCGGACGGGGGCAGCACCTCGATCTGGTCGCCGACCGAGACGTTGTCGCACAGCCAGTTGGAGCCGTAGCCCTCGGCGGTGCGCTTGACGGTGACCTTGGGGGCGTCGTCGGTGAACGGCGAGCTCGCGAGCGAGTAGCAGCGGGCGACCGAGCCAGTCAGGTCGCTCGGGATGCGCAACGTCAGGAACTGGCCGGGCTTGTACTGGAACTTGCTCTTCATGTCCGCGGGGACGTCGAAGACCAACGACCGCGAGTCGGGGGTCTCCTCGATCACCCCGGACACGGTGAGCACCGCGGATCGAGAGCTGTGCGGCACATCGATAGTGGTCATGCGAACTCTGGTCCTCTCGTGGATCAGCCTAGAACGTTTAGAACGTGTTCTAGTTTCAGCGTAGCAGCGTAGCGACGCTACCGGGGCGATGGTAATTCTCCGATTTCGGCTCCCGCTGATCGGGAGCGTTCTCGAGCGCCGAATCGGACACTCGAGCGGTCAGGCCTCGAGGACCAGCCAGCCGCCGTGATGATCGAAAACCTCGAACGGTCGTCCGGTCGAGGCGCCGAGCGCCCGGAGCGCGTCGGCGTCGAATGTACGCACGTGCCCGTGGCACGCCGTCGCGACGTCCTCGTAGGGCACCGCGACCACGACGCGCTCGCGCGCGATCCGCAGCGCCTCGGCGACGACGGTGGCCCCGGTGTCGGGGTCGACGTGCTCGAGGAGGTGGACGGCGGTGACGGTGTCGGCGCTGTCGTCGGGCACCGGCACGTTCGCGGCGTCGCACACCAGGGTGTCGACGGACAGGCCGAGCGTCGGTGCCACCGCGTCGAGCAGCGTCATCGTGCCCGGCAGGATGTCGGTCGCGGTGACGGGGACACCGGCACCGGCGAGGCGCAGCGGGAGGAAGCCGAAGCACGATCCCAGATCCAGCACGCTGCCGCGGACGAGTTCGGCGGCCTTGTCGTGGATCGGCGCGAAGTCCGCGGTGCCGTCCAGGAGTTCGGCGAGCGAGTTGCGGTAGTAGGCGGTCCACGACCCGAGGGCGTCGGGCACCGTCGAGCGGACCAGTCCGACCATCGTCAGTTCGAACTCGGTCTGACCGAAGTCGGCGTCGCCGATCGACGCGGTCACCTCCGCCACCAGGCGTTCGCTGAGCGACTCCGGTCCCAGCGAGTGCCGCACGTGGAGCGCGTCGCCCGAGCGGGTGAGCGTGATGGGTCCGCTCGGGACGCGCTCGACGGTGACGTGGTCGTGCGACCACAGGCCGGGCGGGCAGGGGGCGAGCGAGTCAAGCGTCATGGTGGGCGGTCCCGTTCAGCAGAGTTTCGTCGATGTCGTTCAGGCTGGTGTAGAGGATCCGACTGCCGTCGGTGAGCAGGTCGATCAGGTCGAGCGAGTCGTCCGTCAGCCAGGTCTCGTAGGCAGCGAGGGCGACGCCGAGCAGCAGGTACCCGGCGGTGCGGGGGAGTTGGTCGGTGGGGTCGAGTCGCATCCGGCGCGCGACGTACTCGGCGATCACCCGGCGCCAGCCGTCGTACATCACCACCGAGTACGCCTGCAGGGCCGGCACCACGAAGATCAGCCGCATGCGTTCGCGGTGAGCCGCGGCGACCTCGGGCGGGAACGTGTTGAACGCCAACAGTGCCGAGATCAGGCCGTCGAGCAGTGGCGTGTCGTCGGGAATCTCGGCGAGCAGGGTGCGCATCTCGGACAGGTGCGCGTCGAAGTCGCCCCACGGGACTGCGTTCTTCGACGGGAAGTACCGGAAGAACGTGCGACGTGCGATCCCTGCGGCCTCGGCGATGTCGTCGACGCTGGTGTCGTCGAATCCGCGCGTGGCGAACAGGTCGATCCCGACCGCGGCGATCCGGTCGCGCGTGGTCGTCGGCCGTCGGCCGATCCGCGACGACGGGTTCCTACGGCTTCGCACCTGTGTGACCTCCTTCACTAGTCATTGTGCACCCGATGCCATTACAGTGGTGAACCGAGTCACAGTGAAGCAGTCACTATGGCCTCTGACTCCGGTCCCGGGGTCCGATTTGGAGGAGGAATCGATGTCCGATCGCCAGAGTGTCACCGAGAGCCAGCTCGTCGAGGAGTCCCTCGTCGAAGAGGTTTCCATCGACGGCATGTGCGGCGTGTACTGATCGTGTCCGAACAAGTCGCCGGCGGCAGTTCGTCGGTCGGCACGATCGATCTCGACGCGGCGTGGAAGCTTCACCCGCAGGTGGCGCTGCGCCCCGAACCTTTCGGGGCGCTGCTCTACCACTTCGGGACGCGAAAGCTGTCGTTCCTGAAGAACCGGGCCATCGTCGCGATCGTCGAATCCCTGCCCGAGCACCGGAATGTGCGGGCAGCACTCCAGGCCAACGGCATCGAGGAGGATGCGGCGCGGCCGTATCTGCGCGCCCTCGAGACCCTGGCCGACTCGCACATGATCGTGCCGTCCTGATCTGCTTCTCCTTCTCACGCTCTGCACCCAACCAGACATCCCTGAATTTCCCGACCGTTTGTTCCGAGGATTCAGCCTGATTCGAGGATTTCAGCCATGACCTCAGTTCTCGAGCCTCCTGCTCCCAAGGTGGGGCGACTGGTCGACCAGTTCGAACTCGGCCTCGATGCTCCGATCTGCCTCACGTGGGAACTCACCTACGCGTGCAACCTGTCCTGTGTGCACTGCCTGTCGTCCTCCGGACGCCGGGACCCGCGCGAGCTCTCGACCGAGCAGTGCAAGTCGATCATCGACGAGCTGCAGCGCATGCAGGTCTTCTACGTCAACATCGGTGGCGGCGAGCCGACCGTGCGCTCGGACTTCTGGGAGCTCGTCGACTACGCCACCGCACACCAGGTGGGCGTGAAGTTCTCCACCAACGGCGTCAAGATCGACAAGAAGGTGGCCGAGCGCCTCGCGGCGAGCGACTACGTCGACGTCCAGATCTCGCTCGACGGCGCGACCGCCGAGGTGAACGACGCTGTGCGCGGGCCGGGCTCGTTCGCCATGGCGATCCGGGCGCTCGAGAATCTCTCCGAGGCCGGTTTCCGGGACGCCAAGATCTCGGTCGTCGTCACCCGCGAGAACGTCAGCCAGCTCGACGAGTTCAAGACGCTCGCCGACAAGTACGGTGCGACGCTGCGCATCACGCGGCTGCGCCCGTCCGGCCGCGGCGCCGACGTGTGGGACGAGCTGCACCCCACGCAGGAGCAGCAGCGCGAGCTGTACGACTGGCTGGTCGCCAACGGCGAGGGTGTGTTGACGGGTGACTCCTTCTTCCACCTGTCGGCATACGGGGACGCGTTGCCGGGCCTCAACCTGTGCGGCGCCGGCCGCGTCGTGTGCCTGATCGACCCGATCGGCGACGTGTACGCGTGCCCGTTCGCGATCCACGACCAGTTCCTGGCCGGAAACATCGTCTCCGACGGTGGTTTCCAGCAGGTGTGGCAGCACTCGGAGCTGTTCCAGGATCTGCGGTCACCGCAGACCGGCGGCGCCTGCAGCAAGTGCGACCACTACGACTCGTGCCGCGGCGGCTGCATGGCGGCCAAGTTCTTCACGGGCCTGCCGATGGACGGCCCGGACCCCGAGTGCGTCCAGGGCTACGGCACGTCCGCGCTCGAGGCCGAGCGCACCGTGCCGAAGTCGAGCCAGGACCATTCGCGGACCGGTAAGCGTGCCGAGCGGCGCACGCCGCAGGCGCCGGTTCCGCTGACCCTGCTGACCCGTCCACCGGCCAAGATCTGCGACGAAAATCCGCTTGCCGGTATGTAGTTCCCGATGGCCGAATGTCACACGCGTTCAATCCGACTGGACGCATGTGACATTCGGCCACACCCCCTGATCGAAGGAAGAGTGCGTTATGGCCAAGAGCGCGTGGTTCGAGACGGTTGCCGAGGCGCAACGTCGCGCGAAGAAGCGTCTGCCCAAGTCGGTGTATGCGGCGCTGGTCGCCGGGTCCGAGAAGGGCCTGACCGTCGACGACAACATCGCGGCGTTCTCCGAACTCGGGTTCGCCCCGCACGTCGCGGGCCTGTGCGGCGAGCGTGATCTGTCGACCACCGTGATGGGCCAGCCCATCTCGATGCCGGTGATGATCTCGCCGACCGGTGTGCAGGCCGTGCACCCGGACGGCGAGGTCGCCGTCGCCCGTGCCGCCGCCGCCCGCGGCACCGCGATCGGGTTGAGCTCGTTCGCGAGCAAGTCGATCGAGGAGGTGGCGTCGGCCAACCCGCAGACGTTCTTCCAGATGTACTGGGTGGGCGACCGGGACACGCTGCTGCAGCGCATGGAGCGTGCCCGCGCGGCCGGCGCGACCGGCCTGATCATCACCCTCGACTGGTCCTTCTCCAACGGCCGCGACTGGGGCAGCCCGGCGATCCCGGAGAAGATGGATCTCAAGGCGATGTTCCAGTTCGCCCCGGAGGGCATCACGCGCCCGAAGTGGCTGTGGGAGTTCGCCAAGACCGGCAAGGTGCCGGACCTGACGACGCCGAACCTGGCCGCACCGGGCCAGGACGCGCCCACGTTCTTCGGCGCGTACGGACAGTGGATGGGCACCCCGCTGCCGACGTGGGAGGACGTCGCGTGGCTGCGTGAGCAGTGGGGCGGACCGTTCATGCTCAAGGGCGTCATGCGTGTCGACGACGCCAAGCGGGCACTCGACGCCGGCTGCTCCGCGATCTCGGTGTCGAACCACGGCGGCAACAACCTCGACGGCACCCCGGCACCGATCCGGGCGCTGCCGGCGATCGCCGAGGCGGTCGGCGACCAGCTCGAGGTCGTGCTCGACGGCGGCATCCGCCGCGGCAGCGACGTCGTCAAGGCGCTCGCCCTCGGCGCCCGTGCCGTCATGATCGGCCGTGCCTACCTGTGGGGTCTGTCGGCCAACGGCCAGGCCGGTGTCGAGAACGTCCTCGACATCCTCCGCGGCGGCATCGACTCGGCGGTCCTCGGCCTGGGCCACAAGTCGATTCACGACCTGAGCCCGAACGATCTGGTGATCCCCGAGGGCTTCCGCCGCGACCTGGGCGTCGGCTAGAAGCCGCACGCGTCGAACGGGGCGCGATGCCCAGCACACTCACCGAGCAGTTCATCCTGGCCGGGCGCACCGCCCCGGCCAGGGTGCTGTTCGGTCCGCACGAGACCAACCTCGGTGCCGGCCGTGCGCTGTCGCCGCGGCACGTCGCGTACTACGCACGACGTGCCCGCGGCGGTGCCGGGGTGATCGTCACCGAGACGGCGTCGGTCCATCCGAGTGACTGGCCGTACGAGCGGGCGCCGCTGGCGGCGGACTGCGGCGCGGGTTGGCGGGAGATCGTCGAGGCGTGCCGCCCGCACGGATCGCTGGTGCTCGCCGGCCTGGGGCACACCGGGTTCCAGGGCTCGAGCGCGTGGTCGCAGTCGGCGCTGTGGGCGCCGTCCCGGTTCCCGGATCCGGTGTCGCGGGAACTGCCGATGGAGATGGAGCGTGCCGAGATCGCGGCGCTCGTCGCCGGCTTCCGGGCCGCGGCCGCCCTCGCGGCGGCGTCGGGCGTGGACGGTGTCGAGATCGACGCGGGCGCGTCGTCGTTGCTGCGGCAGTTCCATTCGGGCCTGACCAACCATCGCGCCGACGAGTACGGGTCCGACAGGCTGCGCCTCACCCGTGAGGTGATCGGTGCGGTTCGCGCCGAACTCGGCGACGAGCGCGTCCTGTCGCTGCGGCTGAGCTGTGACGAGCAGGCCCCGTGGGCGGGGGTCACGCCCGAGGAGGCCGCCGATCAGGTTCGGGCACTGGCCGATTCGCTGGATCTGCTCGTCGTGGTGCGTGGCGGGCCGTACTCGGCCACGTCCTACCGGCCGGACGGGCACACCGAACCCGGATTCAACGTCGGCCTGTGCCGGGGTGTCCGCGCCGCCGCGCGCGGGCGGGTCCCGGTGGTGCTGCAGGGCAGCGTCGTCGACCCGGACGAGGCGCGGCGTGCGCTGGACGACGGGGTCGCCGACGCCGTCGAGATGACCCGCGCGCAGATCGCCGACCCCGACCTCGTGACGAGGGTGCGGGCCGGCGTCGTCCCCCGGCCGTGCGTGCTGTGCAACCAGACCTGCCTGGTGCGCGACCCGCGCAACCCGGTCGTCACGTGCATCGGGAACCCGTCGGCCGGACACGAGACCGTCGACCCCGAACCCGTGCACGGCGGCGACCGCGGCCCGGCGATCGTCGTCGGGGCGGGACCGGCCGGCCTCGAGACCGCGCGGGTGCTCGCCCTCCGTGGATTCCGGGTTTCCTTGTGCGACAGGCGGGAGCGTCCGGGCGGCATGCTGCGGACGGCGGCCGCCGCGGTCGGCCGCGGGCGGCTGGCGGACCTCGTCGAGTGGCTCGAGGACGAGTGCCGGCGACTCGGGGTGGACATCCGTACCGGCGTCGACGTGTCGACCGCCGACCTCGACGCGGCCCGGGACTCCGCCGTCGTGCTCGCGACCGGCAGCAGCACCCGTCCGGTCCCCTGTCCGGTGGGCCCGGGTGTGCAGGCCACCACGGCCGCACAGGTCCTCGCGGGCGCCGCGCTGGAGCCGGGGCCGGTGCTGGTGGTCGACCCGGTCGGCGGGCCCGTCGCGGTGTCGGTGGCGTCGTGGCTGGCCGAGCGGGGCCGGGCGGTGTCGATCGTGACCCCGGACCAGATCGTCGGCTCCCGGCTCGGACCCACCGGCGATCTCGTCGGGGCGAACGCGCGGATGCGGCGGGCCGGGATCGCACTGCACCTCGCGGCCGTCCCGGTGTCGGCCGAGGCCGGAGAAGCGGTGCTGCGCAGCCGGTTCACGGACGAGGTGTCGCGGGTTCCGTGCGCGGTGCTGGTGGACTGTGCGCATCCGCTGCCGAACGAGGAGATCGACCGAACGGACGCGCTGCGGGTCGGCGACTGCGTCGCACCCCGGACCGTCCTCGAAGCTGTCCGCGAGGGACGTCTCGCGGCAATGTCGGCGCTGCCGACGAGTTCCAAACCGTCGGCGTCGCCGACGAGATCGGTACACGAGGTAGTCACGGGATAGGAGATCACTGTGGGACAGTTCGACGGCAAGGTCGCCTTCATCACCGGTGCGGCGCGCGGTCAGGGTCGCTCGCATGCGGTGCGTTTGGCGCGGGAGGGTGCCGCGATCATCGCGGTGGACGTGTGCAAGAGCGTCACCGACGACAACACCTACGACGCGGCGACCGCGGACGACTTCGCGGAGACGGTCCGCCTCGTCGAGGCCGAGGGCGCGAAGATCTACGCCCGCGAGGCCGACGTCCGCGACAGTGCCGCACTGAAGGCCGTCGTCGACGCCGGTGTGGAGCAGTTCGGTCGGCTCGACATCGTCATCGCGAACGCCGGCATCTGCAACTGGAACCGCTTCTGGGAGATGTCGGACGAGCAGTGGGAGACCCTGATCGACATCAACCTCACGGGCGCGTTCAAGACGCTGAAGGCGGCGGTGCCGACGATGATCGAGGGCGGCCGGGGCGGCTCGATCATCCTCGTCAGTTCGGTGGCCGGGATGAAGGGCCTGCCGGGTCAGGCGCACTACGCGGCGTCGAAGTTCGGTCTCGTCGGTCTCACGCAGGCCGCCGCGAAGGAATTGGGCGAGTTCAACATCCGCGTCAACTCGATCCACCCGTACGGCGTCAACACGCCCATGGGCACCGACCAGGGCAGCCTGGTGATCCTGCAGAAGCACCCGCACTACGGCGCGAGCTTCGCCCCGATCCTCACCGAGAAGCCCATCGCCGATCCGGACGACATCACCGATGCGGTGATGTGGCTGGCCGGTGACGGCTCCAAGACGGTGACCGCGAGCCAGGTCGCGCTCGATCAGGGCAACACGAAGGTCTGACGCGAGGACGTCCATGCGTCATCCGCTGCTGTTCTCCCCGCTCCGCCTGGGTGCGCACACGCTGCGCAACCGGGTGGTGTTCACCGCGCACCTGACGAACTACGCGCACGGTGGGCTGCCCACCGCGCAGCACGCCGCGTACTACGCGGCGCGTGCCGCGGGCGGAGCGGGGATGATCATCACGGAGGAGCAGTGTGTCCATCCGTCGGACTGGCCGTACGAGAAGGTGATCCACGGCTACCGGCCCGAGGTGGTGGACGGCTACCGCGAGATCACCGCCGCCGTGCACAGTCGCGGCGCGGTGATCCTCGCGCAGCTCAATCACAACGGCGGGCAGGGCTCCGGTATGTACTCGCGGCGCCCGCTGTGGGCGCCGAGTCCCGTCCCGGACCCGTTGTTCCGGGAGGTGCCCAAGGCGCTCGACCGCCGCGAGATCGCCGACCTGGTCGCGGGATACGCGACGGTGGCGCGGCACTGCCGGGACGGCGGGTTCGACGGCGTCGAGTTGCAGGGCTCGCAGTCGTCGCTGATCCGCGGCTTCCTCGCGTCGGGCACGAACCGGCGCACCGACGAGTACGGCGGCCCGATCGAGCATCGGGCACGGTTCCTGCTCGAGGTGATCGCGGCGGTGCGGGAGGCGATCGGCCCGGACCTGGTTCTGGGCGTGCGGCTCTCGGGTGACGAGCGGGTGGCGGGCGGGATCGTGCTCGACGAGGCGGTCGCGGTCGCCCGGCTGGTGGAGGCGACCGCTGCCGTCGACTACGTCAACACGACGATGGGAATGGCCACCGCGACGCTGCACCTGGTGGAGCCGTCGATGGCGACACCGCGCGGGTACGCCCTGCACATCTCCGACGCGATCCGGCGGGCGGTGCGGCTGCCGGTGATCGGGGTGGGGCGGCTGAAGGAGCCGGCCGAGGCCGAGCGTGCGCTCGCCGACGGCCGGTGCGACCTGGTGGGTGTGGTGCGCGGGCAGATCGCCGACCC
Source organism: Prescottella agglutinans (assembly GCF_004011865.1). GTDB lineage: Bacteria > Actinomycetota > Actinomycetes > Mycobacteriales > Mycobacteriaceae > Prescottella > Prescottella agglutinans. The sequence continues at coordinate 377,033 of NZ_RKLP01000003.1, forward strand.
GGAGTTCGTCGACAAGGCGCGTCGCGGCGCCGACGACGAGATCCGCACGTGCCTGTCGTGCAATCAGGAGTGCGTCGGCCGCATGGGGCTGGGCCGCTGGCTCGGCTGTGTCGAGAATCCGCGTGCGGGAAGGGAATCGGTGACGCTGCCGACGCCCGCGCCGACGGGGCGGCGGGTGGTCGTGGTGGGTGGCGGCCCGGCCGGGCTGTCGGCGGCCGCGACCGCGGCCGAGCGCGGGCATCGCGTCACCCTGTTCGAGCGCGCGGACGTCGTGGGCGGGCAGATCCGGGTGGCGGCGTCGGCGTCCGGTCGGGGCGAACTGGGGGATCTGGTGCGCAACCTCGAGCGCGAGTGCGTGCGCCGCGGTGTGCGGATCGTGACGGGTGTCGAGGCGACGGTCGAGTCGTTGGCCGCGGAGTCCCCGGACGCGGTGGTCGTCGCGACCGGTGCGCGACCGGTGCGTCCGGGGTGGGCGGGGCAGTGCCCGCGGGTGGTCCATGCCCGAGAGGTGCTCGAAGGCGCTGCTGCCCCGGCCGGTCGGGTGCTGGTCGTCGACGAACTCGGTTTCCAGCAGGGGCCGTCGGTCGCGGAGACGTTGGCCGCCCGCGGGTGCGCGGTGACGATCGCGGCGGCGGGGATGATCGTCGGCCAGGACCTCGGCATCACGCTGGACATGGAGGGCTGGCAGCAGCGCGCGCACCGGGCCGGGATCGAGCAGCGGACCGATCTGTCGGTGACCGCGGCGGTGCCGGACGGTGATGCCGTGCGGGTCACGTCGGCCGATCACCTGGCCGGAAGCGACGACGTGGCGGTGTTCGACTGGGTGGTGTGCGCGATCCATCAGGAACCCGAGGACGGGCTGTGGAAAGTGTTGTCGGGCAGCGCTTCGCCGCCGTTCGAGGTGCACCGCGTCGGGGATGCCGTGACGCCGCGACGGTCGCATGCCGCGGTGCTCGAGGGACACCGGGTGGCGGTGTCGTTGTAGGACCGACCGGTCGAGGCTCTCAGCTCGCCGACTGCTCGCCCGTCTTCAGCACGCGCCGGATCAACTGCCACAGCTCGAGACGGGCCGGACCGGTGAGCGACAGCTTCGGAAACGTCAGGAAGCCGTGGAACAGGCCGTCGAAGCGATGCGCGACGACCGGCACCCCGTCGTCCGCGAGGCGTTCCGCGTAGTGCTCGCCCGCCGAGCACGGAGGATCCAACTCGGCCGTGACGACGAGGGCGGGAGGGAGGCCCGCGAGCGTCGCGGCCCGGGTCGGAACCACGAGTTCGCTCGACCTGTCGTCGGGCGCGTACTGGTCCCAGTACCAGCGCATCGCATCGGTGGTGTTGTAGTAGCCCACCCCGTATTTCGTGTACGACTCGGTCGTGAAGTCGTCGTCGATGACCGGGTAGACGAGGATCTGCGCGGTGATCCGGGGAGCACCGCGGTCCCGCGCCGCCAGGGCAACCGTCGCCGCGAGGTTCCCGCCGGCGCTGTCCCCGGCGATCGCGATCCGGTCCGGGTCTCCGCGGTACCCGCCGGCGTTCTCCGAGGCCCACAGCAGAGCGGCGTAGACGTCTTCCATGGCAGCGGGCGCCCGGTGTTCCGGTGCGCGCCTGTAGTCGACCGAGACGACCACGGAGTCGACGGCCTCCGCCATCGAACGGCAGAATTCGTCATGGGAATCCAGGTCGCAGAACACGAATCCGCCACCGTGGGCGAACACGATGACCGGTAGCGGATCGTTCGACTCGGAGTGCGGGACGTACACACGCAGCGTCAGGTCCCCACCCGGGCCGTCGATGACGACGTCGCGGGCGATCGCCAAGTCCGGCGTGCGCGTGAGCGGCGCCCGGCGAGAGGCGATGATCTCACGAAGCTCCGAAGCCGGGTGCTTCGTGACGTCCGGGAAGCCTGACTCGAGAACATCGAGCATGGCTTCCACATCGGGGTGCAAGTCGGTTCGGCGATCCACTCCCACGTCACAATTCCTTTCTCGTATTCGACATCTCGAATCCCCGGTAGCGGCGCACCGGGCGCTGCGTCGAAGCGCAGACACCTCGGCGAGGCTGCGACGACACCGATCTCGCCGTGACGCTCAGCCTCGCAGGAAGCCGCTCACGGCCGCAATACCGTCGTCCCAACGATCGGGAGGCTTCTTCCCAGAGATCTCGATCCGCGAGAGCTTTTGTCCACGAATCGATTCGGGATCGTGTACCAAGTCCGGCCCGGGCAGTGGTCATCCGTGGGATGCGTCGAGCAGCGCGAGTTCGTCGGCGGTCAGGTCGAGTGTGGCTGCGGCAAACGAATCGGCGACGGATTCCGGCCGCGACGCACCGGGTATCGGGATCACCACCGGAGATCGGTGGAGTTGCCATGCCAGAGCGACGCGGTGGACGCTCACCCCGCGAGCCTGTGCCACTGCATCGAAGGGGGAACCGTCGCCACCGAAGCTCTTCGCCTGACGCATGCCGCCGAAGGGGCCCCACGACAGAAAGGCGAGCCCGCGGTCCTCGCACGCTCGGATCTCCGCTTCGGCGGACCTGGTCGCGGGGGAGTACTCGTTCTGCACCGATACCAGGGCATCTCCGAGGATTTGCTGCGCGACGTCGATCCGGTGGACGTCGGCGTTGGAGATCCCGACCCGAGCGACCAATCCCTCGTCGTGGAGTGCACGGAGCGCGAGCATTGACTCCTCGTACGGCAGGCGAGGATCCGGTCGGTGGTGCTGGTAGAGCGGTAGCGGGTCGAGACCGAGCCGCCGGATCGAAGCGACGCACGCCTTCCGCAGATGCCCGTGACTTCCGTCGATCCACCACGTGTCGGTCTCGGGGAACCGGAGGTGGCCGCCCTTCGTCGCCACCACGACGTCGTCCAGCGGCCCCGGCCAGGTCCGCAGCGCGTCCGCCAGCGCCGACTCGTTGACGCCGTCGCCTCCACCGGCGGGCCCGTACACGTCTGCGGTGTCGAACAGTCGGATACCGGCATCCAGCGCCGCATGTACCGCTCGGCGTCCGCGCTCGACGTCGTATCCCGGGACCTGGGTGATCGTCATGGATCCGAATCCGATGGCCGGCACCCGCAGATCGCCGAGTCGGCGGACGGGAGTGTGTGTGCTGCTCATGTCAGCGGATGGTCGAGCCGGCGTCGACGGGGAGCGAGATCCCGGTGACGTACCGGGCATCGTCGGACGCGAGGTACATCAACGCGTTGGTGACGTCCGATGCGTCGATCCGTTCGACCGGCAGTGAGTTGAGGAAGATGGGCGCGAGGTCGGGACGCTCCGCCAGGAGAGCGGGAAGCACCTGCGAGTGCCCCTGCGGAGTGTCGACGCCCGTGGGGTTGATCATGTTGACCCGGATGTTGCGGTTCGAAAGCTCGAGGGCCAACGACCTGCACAGTCCGGTGAGCGCATGCTTGGACGCGACGTATGGGGCGTAGAACGGCAACCCGACCGTGCTCGCCGTCGAACCGGTGATGACGATGTTCCCGCCGCCGGCGGACTCCATGTGCGGGATGGATGCCGCGCAGGTGTTCCACACCCCGGTGAGGTTGATGTCGAGCGTCGTCTTCCAGATCTCGTCGGTCACCTCCTCGTGGCGCTGGACCGTGCAGATCGAGGCGTTGGCGACGACGACATCCAGCCGCCCCAGTTGCTCGACGCCGTCCGTGACCACCCGCTCGAGTGCGCGTCGATCGCGGACATCGACCTCGGCGGCGTGCACGCGTCGTCCCGTGGCTTCGACCATGCGCGCGGTCTCTGCAAGCCCCTCGCCGGTCCCCATCGCGTAGGGGACGAGATCTATCTGGCGGCAGAGGTCGATCGCGATGACGTCCGCACCTTCCGAAGCCATCGCTACTGCGTGATTGCGCCCCTGACTTTGCGCCGCTCCGGTAACCAGTACGACTTTTCCTTGCATTCTCATAAAAGGCCTCCAGGCGTGAAAAGGATTTTGTTCCACTGGGTGGTCACTGGTGTTTCGGGCCGGTTGTTCGTCCTTTATTGCGACTACGACTACGGGCGGCCCCGGGTCTCGCTCAGTCGGGTGGCCAACCGTGCCGCGGTCGCGCGATCGAGGAGTTCGATGGTCAGGCCGAGGGCATCCCTGTGATAGGCGGTGCCGACGGGGCATCGGCCGTCGCGAAGGCCCCCCATCCACAGCGGGGCGCCTCGACGTTCGAGTTCCTGCGAGGCCAGGGCCAGATGGTCGACCACGAACCCCAAGTGGTGAATCCCTGACCGATGCTGCCACACAGTGGATTCGGGAACCTCGCGTAGCAACTCCACGTGCGGGGGACCGTCGATGGTGAGGCCGAGGCGTTGCGCCGTCGAGTGCTCGAGACCGTCGATCCGGCAGTGGTACTGCGACTCCGGCAGGAGGTGTATCGAGAGGCCGTAGAGATCCCGGAAGTGTCGGACTGCGGCTTCGGGGTCCGGCACGACGATGCCGATGTGATGCAGTCGCCCCAGCCCGAAGTCGGTCTCGGGTGCAGTGAACGGTTCCATCAGAATCCTCCCTGTGGGCGTGCGACAAGCGAAAGAGTCTGCGCCGGACTCGGTAGTGAATGATCGTTCAAATCTGGATATAATTCAAGGTGAGTTCGTTCGACTCGATCCCTCGACCGCCATGTGCAATGTGGCAAAAGCCCGCTGAATGAAGGTTCAACCAGCAATTTCGGGACATCCGCGATGCGCGAGATCGGCCCCGAACACGATCACGTCCGGCCCGGTACACCGGTGTCGTGGGAAGGCTGCTCGCGGACAACGTCCACGGCTGAAGCGTGCTCGGGCGGATGTCCGAGGTGCGCGTTACGGTCCGGCCATGGCACAGACGCAGGTCGATCTACCGGATCCGGACACTGTTCACCGGATGCTCGCGGCATGGGCGGCGGCCCACGCGGCCGTCTTCTCCTTCTCCGATCTGGAGTACGCCTTCGCTGTCGAGGTCGATCGGGTCACCTACCACGACGGTGGCGGGTCGTACTTCCGTTTCCTCGCGCTCCCGGACGGCCGGGCCGCGATCTTCGGTTTCGATCGCGACTACCCCGATCCGGACCTCGAGGGCGACCGCACCGTCCTGCAGGATCAGGGGGCGGACGCCTGGTGGCTCGAGTCGGCCGCAGGTGACGAGATTCTGAACTTCGCGTACGGGTACGACGGCGGACGGTGGTCCGCGGTGGGGCACGATCCGATGCGTGTCGCGCCGATGATGCTGGCGCCGGGGCCGTCGCAGGAGTCGACGTCCGCGCTCTCCACCCTCGCGGACTTCCTCGAGCAGGCCTCGGACGACCTGCTCGGCTCCGCGGTGCGGGGAGACGAGGCCGCGCTCGAGGCGCTGCTCGCAGCCGGACCGGACATGGACGAGGCCATTCTCCGGGCGGCGATGGTCGGAGACTACGAGCACCTGCGCGACGGGCTCGCGGCCGCGGCGCTCTTCCGTCGCTGATCCCGGTGGGCTGAGCCTGGTCAACTGTCCTGTGCCATAGCCGGATTCGGCCGGAGGGCAGCGGCCCCGCCGCATCGGGGCGCGCGCCGACGGCGGGAGTCGGCGGCCGACGCGGCGGATCGGTCCGACGCGCCCGCATACGATCGACCGATGCACCTCGCCCGCACCCCCTGGCCGGATGTGCCGCGCGACGACTCGACCGTCGCGGTCCCGGTCGGCTCGCTCGAGCAGCACGGCCCGCACCTGCCGCTGGACACCGACACCCGGATCGCGTCGGCCGTTGCCCGTGCCCTGCCCGGCGTCACGTGCGCACCGGCGATCGCGTACGGCGCGAGCGGTGAGCACGAGGGGTTCGCCGGCACGATCTCGCTCGGCAGCGCGGCGCTCGAGATGCTGCTCGTCGAGTACGGCCGGTCGGCGTGCCGGTGGGCGCGGCGGGTCGTGTTCGTCAACGGGCACGGCGGCAACGGTCCGGCGCTGGTGAAGGCGGTGGAACTGCTCCGGTACGAGGGTCGCGACGTCGTCTGGCTGCCGTGCGCGGTGCCGGGCGCCGACGCACACGCGGGGCGGACGGAAACATCCCTGCTGCTGCACCTTTCGCCCGACGACGTCGCGATGGACCGTGCCGAGCCGGGCAACACCGCGCCGATCGCGGAGTTGCTGCCGCGGCTGAGGTCCGGTGGCATGCTCGCGGCCACCGCGAACGGCGTCCTCGGGGACCCGACAGGGGCCTCGGCGGACGAAGGCCGTGTGTTGTTCGACGCCCTGGTCGAGCGTTCACGGAAGGCGGTCGCCGGCTGGACGCCGCGGCCCGATGGGCGGCTCTTGTGAACCTTGTGGTGAAACGCCCGGGTTTTTTGCGGCAAGTTCTGCCCAACGTCCGATTCGCCTCTACCATCGTCTGATGCACGAGCCGCGACTGCCCGATGGGTTCGGGATCCGCATCGACCCCAAGGTGCGCGCCTACTCCGGCGGCCGGGTTCTCATCGGTGGTTCGCCGATGCGCATGCTCAAACTCGCTCCGGCCGCCGCCGAGATGATCGGCGACGGCTACCTCGAGGTGGTCGATTCGCAGACGGCCGTCGTCGCTCGCAGGCTGCTCGACTCCGGGATCGCGAACCCGCGGCCGATGAGCACGCCGTCCCCGAGTGACGTCACGGTCGTGGTGCCGCTCCGCGACAACGTCGACGGCATCGCGCGCCTCGTCCCCGCGCTCCGTGGTCTCGAGGTCATCGTCGTCGACGACGGATCGGCGGTCCCGCTCGAGCTGCCGGACCTGTCCGGCTGCACCGCGCACGTGACGCTCCTGCGGCACGCGCGCTCCCGTGGTCCCGCCGCCGCGCGTAACACCGGATTCCGTGCCGCGAAAACCCCTTTCGTTGCCTTCCTCGACTCGGACGTGGTGCCACGGACGGGGTGGCTCGAGCGCATGCTCGGGCATTTCAGCGACCCGGCCGTCGCCCTGGTCGCGCCGCGCATCGTCGCCCTCGAGCCGGAGGGGGCGGCGCTGGCCCGCTACGAGCACACGCGCTCGTCGCTCGACCTCGGCCGCAAGGAGGCCGCCGTTCGTTCCGGCAGCCCGGTGTCGTACGTGCCGAGCGCGGCGATGCTGCTGCGCCGCGACGTGCTGGTGGAGGCCGGCGGATTCGACGAGTCGATGCACGTCGCGGAGGACGTCGATCTGTGCTGGCGGCTGCAGGAGGCGGGCTGGCGGCTGCGCTACGAACCGGTCGCCCACGTCGCGCACGACCATCGCGTCTCGTTCGGCAAGTGGTTCACCCGCAAGATGTTCTACGGCACCGGGGCGGCCCCGCTCGCGGCCCGGCACGACGGCATGGTCCCGCCCGTCGCGATGTCGAAGTGGACGCTGATGTCGGTCCTCGCCGCCGCGAGCTGCACCCGGATCGGGCTCCTCGCGAGCCTCACGACGTCGCTGGTCACCGTGCTGCGTCTGCGCCGCACGTTCGCCGACCTCGACGAGCCGACCCGGATCGCGGCGGTCCTCGCGGCGCGGGGCTTCGGCAACGGCGCATGGCAGCTCGCGTCCGCGATGTGCCGCTCGTACTGGCCCGTCACCCTGCTCGCGATGCTCGTGTCGCGCCGCATCAGGCGGCTCGTGCTGACGGTCGCGGTCGCCGAGGGCGTCGTCGACTGGGCGACGCACCGGGAACCGGGCGGGCTGGGGCCGGTGCGGCACACCGCGTTCAAGCGCCTCGACGACGTCGCGTACGGGGCGGGCCTGTGGCAGGGCGCGATCCGCGCGCGGGATCTGCGGGCGCTCGAACCGCGCATCGGCAACTGACCGTGGCGTCCGCCGCGGGGTCCCCGGAGTTCCCGGAATCCGCCGACGTCGTCGTGGTGGGCGGAGGCTCGTGCGGGAGCGTCCTCGCCGGCCGGCTCAGCGAGGAGCCGAATCGGGACGTCGTGCTCGTCGAATCCGGACCGGGTCATCGGATTCCGGCGGAGTTCCCGCCCGAGTTGGTCGACGCGGGTGTCCTGCCGGTGGGGCCGGACAGTCGCTGGATCTGGCCCTATCCGGTGGAGTTGACGAGCGGTCGGTCCGGATGGATCGCCCGTGGCCGGGTGCTCGGCGGTTCGGGTGCGGTCAACGGCGGCTACTTCGTGCGGGCGCGGGTGGAGGACTTCGACCACTGGCCGGAGTCATGGTCGTACGAGCATGTGCTGCCGTTCTTCCGGGCGCTCGAGACCGACGCGGACTTCACCGGCCCGTGGCACGGGGCGAGCGGCCCGATCCCGGTCCGGCGCGAACCGCCCGAGCGGTGGCACCCGATCAGCGCCGCGTTCGCCGATGTCGCGCACGCCGCCGGGCATCCCGACGACCCGGACAAGAACGCCCCCGGTTCGCACGGGATCGGTCCGGTGCCGTTGAACATCCGGGACGGGGTCCGGGTGGGTCCGGCATCCGCCTACCTGCTGCCGAACCTCGGCCGCCGGAATCTCACCGTCCGGTCCGACACCACCGTCACCCGCGTCCTCTTCTCCGGTGCGCGGGTGGTGGGCCTCGAGGTGGCCACCGATTCCGGCGTGCGCATGATCCGCACGTCCACGGTGATCCTCACCGCCGGCGCCGTCGCGACCCCGCACCTGCTGATGCTGTCCGGCATCGGGGACGCCCGGCACCTGTCGGGGCTGGGTGTCCCGGTGGTCGCGGACCTGCCGGCGGTGGGCGCCCAGTTCACCGACCACCCCGAGGTGGTGGTGCCGTACCGGTACCGCCGGCCGGTCGCGCGGACCCGGCAGACACCGGCGCTGCAAGTGACCCTGAACACCGACGACATCGAGATGCGCCCCTACACAGCGTCGTTCGGTGACCTCGTCCCCGGATCCGGAATCGGGAAGCCGTGCCTGGGGGTGGTCCTGATGAAGCCGCGGAGCCGCGGCGAGATCCGTCTCGTGTCTGCCGACCCCGCCGACGCGCCGCGGGTGGCGTACCGCTATCTCGAGTCCGCCGAGGACCGGCGGGCGCTGCGCGAGGCGGTCACCCAGGCCGCCGACCTCATGCACGTGGGGCCGATGAGCCGGCTCGTCGATCCGGAGCCGATCGAGATGTCCGACAGTTGGCTGGCCGATCATCTCGGCACGTCGCTGCACCTGTCGGGCAGTTGCCGGATGGGTTCCGACGAGGATTCGTCGGTGGTCGACGACCGGTGCCGAGTGCACGGCGTCGACGGGTTGTTCGTCGTGGACACCTCGATCCTGCCGTCCGTCCCCAGCCGCGGACCGCACGCCACGGCCGTCATGGTGGCTGAACGCGCCAGCACCTTCTTCTGAAAGCGCTACAGTTGGCCCGAATTTGAGGTGACAGGCGGGATTGGTGCGGGATGGAGGCGCCGATGGCACAGCGTGAACCCGGACCGCCGCGCAATCCGTGGATTGCGGTGCGACCGGGCGATGACGTCGGTGTGCTTGCCGAGCGCACCTCCTGGGCTCATCAGCGGTTCGTCGAGTCGGTTCAGACCGACACGGAAGACACGGAAACAGTGCGCGACGTCGTCCACGCGTCGTGGGTGCGAAGTCGCGGAAACGGTGTGAGCCCGGACCTCGTCGACGACGAGGTGGTGCTCGACGGCAGGGCGCTCGAAGAGTACCGCGCCGCGCACCCGCTCGCAGCGATCCGTCCGGTCGTCCGGAAACTCCTCGTCGAGGACGCCGCCGACACCGGTCTGCTCGTCGCGATGAGCGACGCCGCGGGCCGGCTGTTGTGGATCGAGGGCGACACCTCGGCCAAGGACCGTGCGCTGGACATCAACTTCGTCGAGGGGTCGGACTGGAGCGAGGAGCGGGTCGGCACCAACGCGCCCGGCACTGCGCTCGCGCTCGATCACAGCGTCCAGATCTTCGCGGCCGAGCACTTCAACCGGGCCATGCACGCGTGGAGTTGTTCGGCGGCGCCGGTGCACGATCCGGCCACCGGTCGGATCATCGGCGCGCTCGACATCACCGGCGGACCCCGGGTCGCGGTGCCCGAGGCGCTCGCCCTCGTCCGGGCGACGGCCGCGGCCGTCGAGTCGGAACTCCGGCTGCAGGCGCTCGCGTCGCCGTCGCCGGTGTCGACGTCGACCCCGCGGCTCGAGGTGCTGGGCTCGCAACGCCCCGCGCTGGTGGTCGACGGTGAACGCCACGAACTGCCGCGCCGGCACGCGGAGATCCTGCTGCTGTTGGCCGAGCATCCGGAGGGGCTGGGCGCGGACCATCTCGCGGTGCTGCTCGACGAGGTGGAACTCGACGCGGTCACGGTCCGTGCCGAGATGTCGCGGTTGCGCAAGGTCTTCGGGGCGCACCGACTGGGCTCGCGGCCGTACCGGCTGCTCACCCCGCTCGACTCCGACGTCGGTGAGGTCCGCTCGTACCTCGACCGCGGGGACGTCTCGTCGGCGCTGCGCCTGTACGACAGGCCGGTCCTGGCCGGGTCGGAGGCGCCCGGTGTCGCGGAGGTCCGGGACGACCTCCGGGCGCGGATGCGGGCGACCGTGCTGAGGGCCGGGAACACGCGCCTGCTCGCGACCTGGACCAGTTCCATACACGGGCGCCAGGACCTGGCGGCGTGGGCCGCGTACCTGTTGACGCTCGACCCTGCCTCGGCGCTGCACGCACAGGTCGAGGCGCATGTGCGCCTGCTCGACCGCCGGTTCGGCGGGGGCGCGTGGCGTTAGCGTCCGACGCGCACTTGTGACCACTTCCGCAACGCGGTTGCAACGTACGCATGCTTAGGGTCCTGTGGCACGCCCCTCTGGTCAGTGTGGCAGCGCAGACAGGAGTCCCCGATGAGCATCTACGCCCGTCCGGGTTCACCGGATGCACTGATGGCCTTCGAATCGCGCTACGGCAACTGGATCAGCGGCGAGTGGGTGCCACCGGTGAAGGGCCTGTACTTCGAGAACCCGACTCCGGTCACCGGTCAGCCGTTCTGCGAGGTTCCGCGCTCCACCGCGGAGGACATCGAGTCGGCACTCGACGCGGCCCACGCCGCGGCGCCCGCGTGGGGACGGACGTCGGCCGCGGAACGGGCACTGATCCTGCACAAGATCGCCGATCGGATGGAGGAGAACCTCGAGGGACTCGCGCTCGCCGAATCGTGGGACAACGGCAAACCGATTCGTGAGTGCCTCGTGGCCGACATTCCGCTCGCGATCGACCACTTCCGCTACTTCGCGGGCGCGATCCGGTCGCAGGAGGGCACGCTGTCGGAGATCGACGCCGACACCGTCGCGTACCACTTCCGCGAACCGCTCGGCGTCGTCGGGCAGATCATCCCGTGGAACTTCCCGATCCTCATGGCGGCCTGGAAGCTCGCGCCGGCGTTGGCGGCGGGCAACGCCGTCGTCCTCAAGCCCGCCGAGCAGACGCCCGCCTCGGTGCTCTACCTCCTGTCGGTCATCGGCGACCTGATTCCGCCGGGAGTCGTCAACGTCGTCAACGGATTCGGGGTCGAGGCAGGAAAGCCGCTCGCCGCGAGCCCGCGGATCAGCAAGATCGCGTTCACCGGCGAGACCACCACGGGCCGCCTGATCATGCAGTACGCGGCGCAGAACCTGATCCCGGTCAGCCTCGAACTCGGCGGCAAGAGCCCCAACATCTTCTTCTCCGACGTCCTGTCCGCGAACGACGACTTCCAGGACAAGGCGCTCGAGGGCTTCACGATGTTCGCCCTGAACCAGGGCGAGGTGTGCACCTGCCCGTCCCGGGCGCTCATCGAGGCCGACATCTTCGACGAGTTCCTCGCGCTCGCGAAGGTGCGGTCCAAGGCCGTCCGGCAGGGCAATCCGCTCGATACCGAGACGATGATCGGCGCGCAGGCGTCGAACGATCAACTCGAGAAGATCCTGTCGTACATCGAGATCGGTAAGGACGAGGGCGCCCGCCTGGTCACCGGTGGTCGCCGAGCCGAACTGGGCGGCGACCTGTCCGGCGGGTTCTACGTGCAGCCGACGATCTTCACCGGCACCAACGACATGCGGATCTTCCAGGAGGAGATCTTCGGTCCGGTGGTGTCGGTGACGGCGTTCGCCGACTACGACGAGGCCATCTCGATCGCGAACGACACCCTCTACGGCCTCGGTGCGGGCGTGTGGACGCGGGACGGCACGATCGCATACCGCGCCGGACGCGCCATCCAGGCCGGCCGGGTGTGGACCAACACCTATCACCGGTATCCGGCGCACGCGGCGTTCGGTGGGTACAAGCAGTCCGGCATCGGCCGCGAGAATCACCAGATGATGCTCGACAACTACCAGCAGACGAAGAACCTGCTCGTCAGTTACACGGCGAAGGCACAAGGCTTCTTCTGACGGACCCGCGCCGGTGCACGGAACAGACGAACGGTGATCGCGAACCCGGGAGGTGTCAGATGACCGAGACCATGAAGGCGGCCGTCGTGCGCGAGTTCGGCAAACCCCTCACCATCGAGGATGTTCCCGTCCCCACCCCGGGGCGGCACCAGGCCCTCGTGAAGGTCCGGTCGAGCGGTGTCTGCCATACCGATCTGCATGCGGCCAGGGGGGATTGGCCGGTCAAACCGACACCGCCGTTCATCCCCGGGCACGAGGGCTACGGCGAGATCGTGACGTTGGGCGAGGGGGACACCGACCTCGAGGTGGGCGATCTGGTCGGCAACGCGTGGCTGTGGTCTGCATGCCTCGAGTGCCGGTACTGCCGCACCGGGTGGGAGACGCTGTGCGAGAAGCAGGTCAACGGCGGCTACACGGTCGACGGGTCGTTCGCCGAGTACATGCTCGTCGACACCCGGTTCGCGCCGCGGGTCCCCGCGGGCGCGGATCCGATCGAGGTGGCGCCGGTGCTGTGCGCGGGGGTCACGGTCTACAAGGGCTTGAAGGTCGCCGACCTGATTCCGGGCCAGTGGGTGACGATCTCCGGGATCGGCGGACTGGGCCACGTCGCGGTGCAGTACGCGACGGCGATGGGATTGCGGGTCGCGGCGGTCGACGTCGCCGACTCGAAACTGGCACTCGCCGCTCGCCACGGAGCGGAGGTGCTCGTCAACGTGCACGAGGAGGATCCGGTCCAGCGGATCCGGGAGGCCACCGGCGGCGCCGACGCCGTCCTCGTCACCGCGGTGAACCCGGCTGCGTTCCGGCAGGCGATCGGCATGGCCCGCCGCGGCGGCACGGTCGTCTTCGTGGGGTTGCCACCGGGCGAGTTCCCCACCCCGATCTTCGACACCGTCCTCGAGGGGCTGACCCTGCGGGGGTCGATCGTCGGCACCCGGCAGGACATGGTCGAGGCACTCGACTTCTATGCCCGCGGCACGATCCATCCGACCGTCCACGCGCGCCGACTCGAGGACATCAACGACATCTTCGACCAACTCGACCGCGGGATGATCGACGGCCGCGTCGTCCTGGACTTCGCATGAGCGCGCCGGTACCGCCGCGGGTGGTCGTCACGGCGGCCGCGGCGGCCCTGCTCCGGCATCTCGCGGACGTCCACGGCCCGCTCATGGTGCACCAGTCCGGCGGGTGCTGCGACGGCTCGGCACCGATGTGCTTTCCGTTGGGCGAGTTCGTCGTCGGGGACCACGACGTGCTGCTCGGCGTCCTCGACCTGAGCCTGGGGGTGGGGGAGGTCCCGGTCGGGACGGCCGAGGACGAGGACGCCGTGCCGGTGTGGATCTCCGGTCCGCAGTTCGGCACGTGGCGGCACACCCAACTCGTCCTGGACGTCGTCCCGGGCCGCGGCGCGGGATTCAGCCTCGAGGCGCCCGAGGGGGTCCGGCTACTCAGCCGCGGTCGCGTGTTCGACGACGTCGAGCGGTACGCCCTCGCCGAGCGGCCTCCCGTCGTCGGCGCGGAGTGGGCGCGCGGCCGCCGCCCCGCTCTCGAGACGGGCCCGGTGATCGTCGCGTCCGCCGTCCGTGAGGAGTCCGAATGACGTGGCGCGGCACGCAGATCGCCGGGACCGATTCCGACCGGCTCAGCGCGAGACCCTCCCGAAGAACGCCGCCGGATCGAGAGCGCTGATCGGGGTCCAGCGCGCGTCCGGCATCGCCACCCCCGAATCGTGCAATGCTGCGGGCGAATACCCCTGGACGTCGAGGGCGAGCCGGGGGTTCTCGTCTACCCGGCGCGCCATCTCGTAGAGCACGGCGAGCAGGTGCAGGCAGGGTGCCGAGCGAGCCGTACACGAGCAGTCGGTGTCCGCGAGAACCGGCGCGAGCGCGATCCCGGCCGAGACGATGCTCCGGTGCATGTCGTCGGTCAACACGGTGGTGTCCGGAACGATCTCCGCGATTCCGGTGATCGACGCTCGGGTCATCGGTGCCACCTCCAGTCGGGTCACCGATGCCTGACCCCCACGGTGGATGGAGGCGCGCACGATCCTTCCCTCTGTCGTGGCCTGCACGAGGTTGTTGCGTGCGAGGCTGCGGGCGCGGGGGAGCAGCAGCCGCGCCGGTCCACTCTGGTGCAGCGGCTGCGCCAGGCGCACCCAGTCCATGCCCCACGCGGTGTAGCCGAATTCGTTGTCCGCCATCAGCTCTCCCTCTTGCGGCGCAGCACCTCGATCAGCTGGCCGTCGTCGAGTCCGGCGAGCGCGGCGATGCCCGCCGTGTCGCTGAGATCGGTGAGTGCGGCCTTGCGGTCGTGCATGCCCGCGATGTGTTCCTCGACGGTGGTGTTCGAGGTGAGCGTGGTGACGGTGACCGTACGGGTCTGGCCGATCCGGTGTGCCCGGTCGGAGGCCTGCGCCTCCACCGCGGGATTCCACCAGCGGTCGAAGTGGACGACATCGGCGGCGCGGGTCAGCGTGAGACCGGTGCCGGCGGCGCGCAGGCTCAGGATCACCACCGGCGGTCCGTCCTCGGCCTGGAACCGGGACACGATCTCGTCGCGTTCGGCCTGGCTCAGCCCGCCGTGCAGGAACGGTGCCGTGACCGCGAACTGTTCGGCGAGATGACGCACCAGCAGCTCGCCGGTCCGGCGGTACTGGGTGAAGACCAATGTGGGGCTTTCGGTTTCCAGATTGGTGGCCAGGATGTCGGTGCACAGATCGAGCTTCCCGGACCGGCCGGCCAGTGCGGCCAGCTCACCGGTGACCAGGCCGGGATGGTTGCAGACCTGTTTCAGCGAGGTCAGCACCGCCAGGACACGGCCGTGGCGTTCGATGCCGGAGCCGAACCCGTCGTCGATGGCCTCCGCGAGCAGCAGGTCGTAGAGTTCCTCCTGCTCGGCGGTGAGATCGCAGAGCACGTCGTTGTGGATCTTCGGGGGCAGCGCCGCGGCGACCTGGCCCTTCTTGCGCGCCAGCACGATCGGTTCGACGGCGTCCCGCAACCGTGCCGCGGCGGGAACCGAGCCCTCCCTGATCGGATGGGCGAATCGCCGCCGGAACTGTGCCCGGTGTCCGAGCAGCCGGGGCGACACCAGGTTCACCAGCGCCCACAGCTCCTCGAGATGGTTCTCCACCGGGGTGCCGGTCAGTGCGACCCTCGCCTCGGTGTCCAGCGCCCGCGCGGCCTTCGAGATCTGGGTACGCGGATTCTTCAGTGCCTGTGCCTCGTCGAAAACCGCAGTCGCCCAGCGCTGCCCCGCCAGCAGCGTGCCGTGCAGGCGCAGTGTCGGGTACCCCGCGATGACGACGGTTCCGGGTTCGTCGGGGACCTCACCGCCGCGCCAGACCGTTGCCCGAAGCCCCGGTGCGAACCGCCCGATCTCGTGTGCCCAGTTTCCGGCCAGCGAGGTCGGACAGACCACGAGCTGCGGCCCCGCCCCGGCACGACCGAGGAGGAAGCCGATGGTCTGCACGGTCTTGCCGAGTCCCATCTCGTCGGCGAGCACCGCACCACCGTGCGCGGCGACGGTCTCCCGCAGCCAGCCGACCCCGCGCGCCTGATACGGCCGCAGTTGCGCCTTCAGTGTCGGGCGCAGTTCCGCCGACACCGCTTCGGTATCGCGCAGGACGCGCAGGGCGCGTTCCGCCGACACGATCGCGGTGCCGGTGGCGTTCGGCACCGCGTGCGCCGCAACGGGTAGCGACGGGCGCTCGGTGTCCGCCGCGGCGAGCGGGTCCGCGGCAGCCGCGTGCAGCGCGTCCTGCCAGAGCGGCACCGACTCTCCCGCGGGTTCGACCGTCAGACCGGCGAAGCTCGCGGGGCTCACGAGAGTGGTGTCGACGTCGGCGACCTCGATCGCGCCGTCCGCGCCGAGCGGGAGTGCCAGCGCGAGGGTTTCCCGGTCACCGTGGACGCTCGGGGCCGGGCCGATGCCGCGTCCCGTCCACGTCCACAGCGCGAACATGTGCCGATCCGGCAGGTAGGTGGCGTTTGTGCTGGGCAGAATGACCCCCGGGACAATTGGAGTATGGTGTACGGAGTACCGTGACAACGTACAGCGTACTGGATTTGTTCCGGAGGGGAATCTGTGAGCGGAGAGATCACCGCCGAGCAAGCGAAACAGGTGGTGAACCTGCTGTGGCGGCACGAGCTTCCGCCGCGCCCTGCCAGACGGGGCCCGAAGCAGACGGTCAGCCTCGACGCGGTGGTCGCCGCAGCGATAACGCTCGCCGACAGGGAGGGCTACGGGAGCGTCTCCATCCGCGCGGTCGCCGCCGAGTTGGGGCTGCGCCCGATGAGCCTCTACACCTACATTCCCAGCAAGGACGTGCTCACGATCCTCATGGTCGACGCCGTCGCGGACGAGGACACCACCCAGATCTCCGCGGAGTGCTCACCGCGTGACCGGATGGCAGCCATCGCCCGCCAGGTTCGCGCCGAGCTGATCGCGCATCCCTGGCTCCTGGAGGTGCCGCCCTGGCGGCTCGTACTCGGACCGGGGCGCATGCGCCGCTACGAGCAGCAACTCGCTGCGATCGAAGGCATCGGTCTGTCGGACGTCGCGATGGACCGGGTGATCACGGTGCTGTCGGAGTTCGCCACGGGCAACGCCCGGGTGGCGGTCGCCGCGATCCATGCTGCGCGTCAGTTGAGCGACACCCAGTGGTGGGAGGTGTACGGCCCGTTGTTCGCCGCGGTCATGCCGCCGACCTTGTTTCCGCTGTCGTCGCGGGTGGGTTCGACCGTCGGCGAGCTGTACCAGGCACCTGCCGACCCGGACGGTGCGTTCGAGTACGGACTCGACCGGCTCTTGGACGGGCTCGTGCGCGACGTTGCCGGGGACTGAACGGTGGACCGGCGGACGCGCTGGCGTCCCCGGCCCGCAACGTCGAGCTGTAGGTTCTCGAGGGACACGTTTCGAGAACACGAGGAGTACACGATGGCCTTCGCGGGCAACGTCGACGAACTGGCACTGCTGCAGACGATCCGCTTGAAGGGGCGGGTGACGGCCGACGTCCTCGCCGCCCAGCTCGGGGTGGCCGCCGCGTCCGCGGAGGCCGCGCGGGACGCCCTGCTCGCGCAGGGCAAGGCCGAGGAGACCGGCGACGGCGCGTTCGCGCTGACCGCCGCCGGCATCGCCGAACTCGGCGACCAGCTCGACGCCGAACGCGTCTCGATCGACGAGGACTCGATCGCCGAGATCCACGAGCGTTTCCTCGAGCTCGACGGGCCGCTGCGCGAACTCGTCGCCGGCGGTGACGTCGACGCCGCCGCGCTCGCCGCCCTCGACAAGCAGGCTCAGGACGTGCTCGACGACGTCTCCGCGTTCGTCCCGCGACTGTCGCGCTACCAGGACCTGTTCGCCGAGGCGCTGCAGCGGGTGAAGGCCGGCGAGGCGGAGTGGGCCGCCGCCCCGGGGATCGCGTCGTACGCCACCGTGTGGGGCGAGATCGCGCGCGAGTTGCGCGGCGCCTGCGGGCTCGACGCGCAGTAGCCCGCCGCCCGACGCGACGAGCCCCCGCTCACCGGTGTGCGCCGGTGGGCGGGGTCGGGGCTATGTTCCAGGAATGGTGCTGCACTACCCCCGTGGCGTCGCGGTCGTCGCGGTGTTCCTGTCCGCCCTCGCGGGATTCGTGGACGCGCTGGGATTCATCACGCTCGGTGGGTACTTCGTGTCCTTCATGAGCGGGAACTCCACCAAGCTGGCGGTCTCGGTCGCGGACGGGCTTCTGGGGACGGCGTTGACCGGTGCCGGCATCGTCGCGCTGTTCGTGATCGGGGTGATGGCCGGTTCCTTCACGGGCCGCAGGGCCGGACGTCGTCATCGCCCGGCGGTCCTGACGCTGGTCACGACGATGCTCGTCCTCGCCGCCGCGGCCCACCTGCTGGGTGCCACCCCCGTCGCGATCACGCTGATGGTGCTCGCGATGGGCGCGGAGAACTCCACGTTCGAGCGGGAGGGCGAGGTGAGCATCAGCCTCACCTACATGACCGGCACCCTCGTGAAGATGGGGCAGCGCCTGGTGACCGCGCTGACCGGCGGTGAGCGCTGGGGATGGGTCCGGCACTTCCTCCTGTGGCTGGCCATGGTCGTGGGGGCCGCTCTCGGGGCGACCGCCCACCGGTTCCTCGGACTGAACGCGCTGTGGCTGGCGGCGTCGTGGGGAGCGGTACTCGCCGTTCTCCTCGCCCGGATGCCACCGCCGCTGCCCGCCCGGGGGTGACCGGAATCACTCCCACCCCCTTCCGGGGGTAGTTGGCGCGTGAGCCAGATCACTACCTTTCCTCGCAGTCGCTGACGCCAATCGGGGCGTCATGCACGGCTCGAGAAGAGGGATCCATGACGACTGTGTCGCCATCGGTCGACTCCGCTGCCGCCACCTCCCCGCGCACCAGCGTGCGCAGGGTGGCCGTGGCGAGTTGCATCGGAACGACGATCGAGTTCTACGACTTCTTCATCTACGGAACCGCGGCCGCACTGGTCTTCCCGACGGTGTTCTTCCCCGCGCTCGGTTCCACCGCCGGCACCGTCGCGTCGTTCGCGACCTTCGCGGTGGCGTTCATCGCCCGGCCCGTGGGCGCAATGTTGTTCGGGCACTACGGCGACCGCATCGGTCGTAAGAAGACCCTCGTCTCCACCCTCCTGCTGATGGGCATCTCGACGCTCCTCATCGGCCTGCTCCCGGGTGCCGCGACGATCGGGGTCGCGGCGCCGATCATCCTCGTGCTGCTCCGCTTCGGCCAGGGCTTCGCCGTGGGCGGGGAGTGGGCGGGCGCGACCCTGCTCACCGCCGAGTACGCGCCGCCCGGCAAGCGCGGGCTGTACGCGATGTTCCCGCAGTTGGGGCCGGCGATCGCCTTCGTACTGTCGAGCAGCACGTTCATCCTCACCGGTGCGGTCTTCGGGGACGCCAACGAGACGTTCCTCAGTTGGGGCTGGCGGGTGCCGTTCGTGTTCTCCATCGTGCTCGTCGGCATCGGGCTGTACATGCGCCTGGCCATCGAGGAGACCCCGGTGTTCCGGGCGCAGCAGGCGGACGACGCCGCATCGGGTGCCCGCTCGCTGCCGTTCCTCGACGCGTGGCGGTACCAGACCAAGGAGATCCTGCTCTCCGGTGGCGCGCTCGCGACCCTGTTCGCGTTCTTCTACATGGGCACCGCGTTCCTCACCAGCTACGGAACCAAGACCCTCGGCTTCAGCCGTCCGTTCGTGCTCTCGGTCGGGATCTTCGCGGCGGTCGTCTTCGGCGCCACCATCGTCGTCTCGGCGCTGTACTCCGACCGGATCGGTCGGCGCCGGGTCATCATGATCTCCTGCGTCCTCGCGGTGGTCTGGGCCCTCGTGCTGTTCCCGCTGCTCGACACCGGATCCGCGGCGGCCTTCGTGATCGGCATGTGCGTCACGCTCGCGATCTTCGGCATGGCCTACGGGCCGTGTGGGGCGCTCCTGCCGGAGATGTTCCACACCCGCTACCGCTACACCGGCGCCGGACTCGGCTACAACCTCGCCGGCGTGCTCGGCGGCGCGATCCCGCCGCTGATCGCGGCGCCGCTGGCCTCGTCCTTCGGCAGCTTCGCGATCGGCCTGATGCTCGCGGGGCTGGGCGTCGTCAGCTTCGTGTGCACCAAGGCGCTGGTCGAGACGAAGGACCACGCGCTCTGATTCCGTTCCGTCCGGGCGGGGGTGTTCGAACTCTGAACAGTTGTCGACACCCCCGACCGGCGACTATGTCCTACATCACACTGTGCGAGTACGTTGGGGAGGCCCGCACCGCCGGGCATTCCCCGGAGGTGCCGGGTCGGCGCCTGGAGAGGAAACGCGATGACCACAACCGCTTCGCTGCACGGATCCGTGCCGAGTTACGCCTCGGGAACGTGGGATGCGCCCATGCTGGGCGACACCATCGGTGACAACTTCGACCGCGCGGTCGCCGCGTACGGTGAGCGTGATGCGTTGATCGATCGCAGTTCGGGGCGCCGGTGGACCTACAGCGAACTGGCCGTGGACGTCGAGGTGTTGGCGGCCGGTCTGCTCGGTGCCGGGATCGCGAAGGGCGACCGCGTCGGTATCTGGGCGCCGAACTGCGCGGAGTGGACGATGGTCCAGTACGCGACGGCGAAGATCGGCGCGATCCTGGTGAACATCAATCCGGCCTACCGGTCGCACGAGTTGCAGTACGTGTTGAATCAGGCGGGGATTCGGATGCTGGTCGCGGCGCCGTCGTTCAAGACGTCGGACTACGCGGCGATGATCGAGCAGGTGCGGCCGGAGTGCAGTGCGCTGGAACAGGTGCTGCTGCTTGGTTCGGCGGAGTGGGACGCGTTGGTCTCCGACGGCCGGGCGGCGCTCGACGGCGATCGCGGCGCGCTGGCCCGGGCGCAGGCGTCGCTGTCGGCCGACGATCCGATCAACATCCAGTACACTTCGGGGACAACGGGTTTCCCGAAGGGTGCGACGCTCAGTCACCACAATATCCTCAACAACGGCTACTTCGTGGGCGAGTTGTGCGGCTACACCGAAGAGGACCGGGTGTGTATCCCGGTGCCGTTCTATCACTGCTTCGGGATGGTGATGGGCAATCTTGCGTGCACCAGCCACGGGGCCGCGATGGTGATCCCCGGGCTGTCCTTCGATCCGGGTGCGACATTGGCGGCGGTGCAGGCGGAGCGGTGCACGTCGCTGTACGGGGTGCCGACGATGTTCATCGCCGAGTTGGCCGACCCGGACTTCGAGACCTACGACCTGTCGAGCCTGCGCACCGGCATCATGGCCGGCTCCCCGTGCCCGGTCGAGGTGATGAAGCAGGTCATCGAGCGGATGGGGATGGCGGAGGTGTCCATCTGCTACGGCATGACCGAGACGTCACCGGTGTCGCTGCAGACCCGCCGCGACGACAGCATCGACCAGCGGGTGTCGACCGTCGGCCGTGTCGGCCCGCACCTCGAGGTGAAGATCGTCGATCCGGCGACCGGGCTGACCGTGCCGCGCGGCGAACCGGGCGAGCTGTGCACGCGCGGGTACTCGGTGATGCTCGGATACTGGAACAACCCGGAGAAGACCTCCGAGGCAATCGATTCCGCGCGCTGGATGCACACCGGCGACATCGGAGTGATGGACGTCGACGGATACGTCGCGATCACCGGACGCATCAAGGACATGGTGATCCGGGGCGGCGAGAACGTCTACCCGCGCGAGATCGAGGAGTTTCTCTACACCCATCCCGACGTCCTCGACGCCCAGGTGATCGGCGTACCCGACCCGAAGTACGGGGAGGAACTCATGGTGTGGATCCGGATGCGGGAGGGCGCGGCCCCGCTGGACGCGGGCAAGCTGCGGGAGTTCTGCACCGGCCGGCTCGCCCACTACAAGATCCCGCGCTACGTGCACCTGGTCGACGAGTTCCCGATGACCGTCACCGGCAAGATCCGCAAGGTCGAGATGCGGGAACTGTCCCTCGAACTGATCGATCGGGCCTGACCGGAGAGGGTAATGGCGGTGCACGGGTTACGGCCGGAAATCGAACTGTCCTGGAAGCGTTCACAGCTCAGCGGCATCGACCCGGCGCGGGTGCCCGAACCGACGCTGCTCGATCCGTCGGACTCGGCCGGGCGGCTGTTGCGCGCCGCCCGGCCGGTGCTCGACGATCTGCGGGTGCAACTGTCCGGCACCGGGTGCGGAATCCTGCTCGTCGACCGTGACTGTCGCGTCGTCTCACGGGTGTTCGACTCCGACGCGATGAAGTCCGCGATGGAGGATGTCGGGGTGCTACCCGGAGTCGCACTCTCCGAGGAGACGTACGGCACGAACGCGCTCGGAACGCCGCTCGAGGTGCGCCAGGGCATCGTCGTCCACCGCGACGAGCACTTCCTCGAGTCGTTCCGGCAGTTCAGCTGCTACGGTCACCCGATCGTGCATCCGGTCACGCGCCGGATCGAGGGCATCCTCGACATCACCGCGACGGGGAAGACGGCGAATCCGCTGTTCGTGCCCTTCCTGGCGCGGGCGGTCCGGGACATCGAGGCCCGATTGCTCGAGGGCGCGCGGGAATCGGACCGCCGCGTGGTGGACGCGTTCCAGATCGCGGCCCGGCAGCGGGGTGTCGCCGTGGCCGCGATGGGGCAGGACATCATGCTCACCAACAAGGCGGCAGTCGAACTGCTCGACCCGAGTGACCACGTGGCGTTGCGGGCACTCGCGGCCGCCGTGCCCGCAGGTGAGTCGAGGCGTCTGGACTTCGCGCTGTCCGGGGGCGGGCGCACCGGGCTGCGCATCGACCGGGTGGCCGGTGCGGAGAGCGGTGCGTTGTTCCTGCTCGACGTGGACGAGGCCCGGCGGCCCGTGCGGCGCAGGGCGACGCCGCAGGACGCGACGTCGCGGTTGCGTGCCCGGCTGCACGAGCTGCGGTCCAGTACGGGTGCGCTCGCGATCGTCGGCGAGCCGGGTAGTGGGCGGAGCTGGGCCGCACGGGAGTTCGCTGCAGGGGAGATCGTGGCGGTGGATGCCGCGCACATCGTCGCGGAGGGGGAGCGGGACTGGTGCGCCCGCTTGCTCGCGCACGCCGAGACCGAGTCGGAACAGGTCCTGGTCGAACACGTCCATCTCGCTCCGGATCCGGTCGTCGCGCTGCTGGCGTCGCTCGCCGCGCGCGCCGACGGACCTCGGCCGGTGTTCACCTCCGACCCGCTCGACGCGGTCCGGCCGACCGTGCGTGACCTGCTCGCGCGCTGCGGCACGCAGGTCACGGTTCCGGCTCTGCGGCAGCGGATCCGGGAGCTTCCCGCACTCGCGGACGCGCTTGCGGCGGAGGTCGGCCGGGAAGGACTGCGTATCGGACCCAGCGCGCTGACGGCGCTGTCCGAGCACACGTGGCCGGGCAACCTGGTGGAACTGCGTGCGGTGCTCGCGGGCCTGCCGGACAGGAACGGGGCGGCGATCCGGGTCGAGGACCTTCCCGAGGAGTACCGCGCGCCCGGGCGGGTGGCCCGACTCGGCGGCCGCGAACGCGCCGAGCGGGACGCGATCATCGAGGCGCTCCAGGAGAGCCGGGGCAACAAGGTGCACGCCGCGGCGCGGCTCGGGATCAGTCGCACGACGCTCTACAGCCGGATTCGCGCCCTCGACATCACCGTGTGAGTCGTTCGCGTGCCCGGGTGCGGCCGGCGGACTGAAACCCGCCGGCCGCACCCGGATCCCGAAACCTGCAGACTAGCTGCCGAACTGGCTGAGGACGCCGTTGAGGACGTCACGGAAGAAGTCCTCGACGCTACCGAGCCCGGGAGCAACGGCCGGATCGTCCTCGGTGACCGCCACCCGCACGGGCTGGCCGACGACCTGGTAGGCGGTGTCGCCGTTCTCCTTGCACTTGGTGAACACCCAGTACTCGCCGATCGCCAACGCCTCCGAGGTGCCCGAACCCGAGGCGCCGGCGAGAACCTGGTCCTTCGCCATGTCCGGGCCCGTGATGGCGTATTCGCCGACCTTGGTGGTCCTGTCGAAGACCGTGGCATCGCCGCGGTACACGTAGCCCTCGCAGTAGTTGAACGGCAGGGTGGTCTTCACACCGGTGACCGTGGTGGTGATCTTCGAGCCGGACACGGCCACGGTCGCGCTACCGGTGACCTGGGCCGACGAAAGCGCGGGGCCGGCGACGAGAGCGAGAGCGGACAGTCCGGCAACGACACCGGCACCGGCCAGCTTGCGTGAAACACCCATGTTGGGTCCCTTCGGATTTGGACACCGCGCTGCACCGGGCGGCGTGGCGTGTGATCGACATCGTGCGCGGTGCCGGGACGTCGCCGCAGCTACCGCGCAGTAGGTTAGCCTTGCCTTTACTGTGGCGGGCCGGCTAATTAAATGGTGCCGACTCGGGCGTGTCAAGTGGAGGCGGGCGTCGTCGAGGTGACCCCGGGTGTCCGCGCGTCGTCGACCGGCGCGGGCGTGCTGTTCGCGGCAGGCCTTCCGGTGCTGTCCAAAGCTTGAACAGTTGGCGACCGTCCGCCCGAAGCACGATGGCTGTGTTGCACATCACACCATCGTCTGCAGGAGGTTCGGGCATGACTGTCGTTGCCGAGCAAGCCGTTTCGCCGCGGGTCCGCGAGTTTCTGGCCGGCACCAAGCAGCTCTACATCGGCGGTGAGTTCGTCGACGCGGCGTCCGGCCGCACATTCGTGACGCACGATCCCGCGACCGGCGACCGCCTCGCGGACGTCGCGCACGGCGAGGCCGCCGACATCGACCGCGCCGTCCGCGCCGCGCGCCGCGCGTTCGACGAGGGGCCGTGGGCCTCGATGAAGCCCAACGAGCGGGAGCGCCTGATCTGGCGGGTCGGCGATCTGCTCACCGAGCGGGCCGCCGAGTTCGGTCAGCTCGAAGCGCTCGACAATGGCAAGTCCGCGGCCATCGCGTCCGCGGTCGACGTCGCGTGGGCCGCCGACGTGTTCCGCTACTACGCGGGCTGGGCCACCAAGATCGAGGGCAGCACCGTCAACGTGTCGATGCCGTTCGCGCCTGGCGGCGAGTTCCACGCCTACACGCTCCGCGAGCCCGTCGGGGTGTGCGGGCTGATCGTGCCGTGGAACTTCCCGCTGCTCATGGCGTCGTGGAAGCTTGCGCCCGCGCTCGCGGCCGGCAACACGGTGATCCTCAAGCCGGCCGAGCAGACCCCGCTCACCGCGCTCATGCTGGCCGAGGTCTTCGAGGAGGCCGGATTCCCGCCCGGTGTCGTCAACATCGTGCCGGGCTTCGGTGACGCCGGTGCCGCGCTGTCCGGGCACGACGACGTCGACAAGGTCGCGTTCACCGGTTCCACCGAGGTCGGCAAGAAGATCGTCGACGCCGCCAAGGGCAACCTGAAGAAGGTGTCGCTCGAGCTGGGCGGCAAGAGCCCCAACATCGTCTTCGCGGACGCGGATTTCGATGCGGCCGTGCAGGGTTCGCTCAACGCGTGGCTGTTCAACCACGGCCAGTGCTGCGTCGCCGGCACCCGACTGTTCGTCGAGGACAGCATCTTCGAGCGTTTCACCGAGGCCGTCGCCGAGGCCGCGAGCCGGGTCAAGATCGGCCCCGGTCTCGATCCGACGACCGAACTCGGCCCGCTGGTCTCGCAGGAACAGTTCGACCGGGTCACCGGCTACCTGCGGGACGGACTCGCCGACGGCGCCCGGGCGCTGACCGGCGGCAAGCGCTGGGGCGACACCGGGTACTTCGTCGAGCCGACCGTCCTGGTCGACGTCAAGCCGGAGTTCAGCGTCGTCCGGGAGGAGATCTTCGGGCCCGTCGTCGCCGCGATGCCGTTCGACGCCGACGAGGGGATCGTCGGCCCGGCCAACGACTCCATCTACGGACTCGCCGCCGGCATCTGGACCCGCGACATCTCCAAGGCGCACCGCACCGCACGTCGGCTGAAGGCCGGTTCGGTGTGGGTCAACCAGTACAACGGCTTCGACACGGCGATGCCGTTCGGTGGCTACAAGCAGTCCGGCTGGGGCCGCGAACTCGGCGCATCCGGTATCGACGCCTTCACCCAGACCAAGGCCGTCAACGTCGCGCTCTGACCTTCCCGCCCGCACTCTCGAACTCCGAAGGAGAATCCATGAAGACCAAGGCTGCTGTTCTGCTCGAGCCCGGAAAGCCGTTCGAGATCATGGAACTCGACCTCGACGGCCCCGGCCCCGGCGAGGTGCTGATCAAGTACACCGCGGCGGGACTGTGCCACTCGGATCTGCACCTGACCGACGGCGACCTGCCGCCCCGCTACCCCATCGTCGGCGGGCACGAGGGCTCCGGCATCATCGAGGAGGTCGGTCCCGGCGTCACCAAGGTCAAGCCGGGCGACCACGTCGTGTGCAGCTTCATCCCCAACTGCGGCACCTGTCGGTACTGCGCCACCGGTCGACAGAACCTGTGCGACATGGGTGCGACGATCCTGGAGGGCTCGATGCCCGACGGGACGTTCCGATTCCATTCCGGAGGCACTGATTTCGGTGCCATGTGCATGTTGGGTACGTTCGCCGAGCGGGCGACGATCTCGCAGCACTCCGTCGTCAAGGTCGACGACTGGCTGCCCCTCGAGACCGCCGTCCTCGTCGGCTGCGGTGTCCCGTCGGGCTGGGGGACCGCGGTGTACTCCGGTGGCGTCCGCGCCGGCGACATCACCGTCATCTACGGCATCGGCGGGCTCGGTATCAATGCCGTGCAGGGCGCCGTGCAGGCCGGTGCCCGGTACGTGGTCGTCGTCGACCCGATCGAGTTCAAGCGGGAGACGGCGCTGAAGTTCGGTGCCACACATGCCTATGCCACCGCGGAAGAGGCTGCGGTGAAGGTCAACGAGTTGAGCTGGGGTCAGGGTGCCGACCAGGCCCTGATCCTGGTCGGCACCGTCGACGAGGAGGTGGTCGCGGCCGCGACCGCGGTGATCGGCAAGGGCGGCACCGTCGTCATCACCGGTCTCGCCGATCCGACGAAGCTGACCGTGCACGTGTCGGGCGCCGACCTGACGCTCAACGAGAAGACCATCAAGGGCACGCTGTTCGGCTCGGCCAACCCGCAGTACGACATCGTGCGGTTGCTCCGCATGTACGACCAGGGCGAGTTGAAGCTCGACGAACTCGTCACCACCCGCTACTCCCTCGAGGACGTCAACCAGGGGTACGAGGACCTGCGAAACGGTCGGAACATCCGCGGCATCATCGTGCACGGGCAGTGACGGACTCACTCCCGCAACGATCTGCGTGATCCTCCGCCCTGGCTCGACGGAAAACGTACCGTCGAGCCAGGGCGGAAGTGTCTCCGCACCGATGGGGGCGGACGGAAGGAGATCCGCATGGGTGAGATCATCGGCACGATCATCTTCGGCGCGGTCATCGGTGTGATCGCCCGCCTGGTGGTTCCGGGCAAACAGGCGATGGGCTGGATCATCACCGTCGTCATCGGCATCATCGGCGCCCTCCTCGGGTACTGGATCTGGGGCCTCATCAGCGACAAGGGCGACACTCCCGGCATCGACTGGTGGCGGTGGATCATCAGTATCGCGGCGGCGGCGGTGTTGACCCTCGCCTACACGTCGGTCACCAGTCGTCGCACCTGACGCCGGCCGGGCGTCACCACGTCGTGCCCGGCGGCAGCGCGGCCAGTGCCATGCGCCGCGCCGCCCGCGCGGGTCGGATCCCCGTCCGCTCTCCCCTCGGCGGACGGGGACACCGCGTTCGGCGGAAGGATCGGGGCGAGATGGAGGACGGGGAGCGCGCAGCGGCAGCGCCCGCCGACGGCGGGCGCCGATGGTGGGCGCGGGCCGCGTTGGTCGTCGCCGGTTGTGCGGCAGCGCTTCCCGTGGTCGTCGCGGGACTGTTCGCGGCCGTCGCCGTGCTGCTGATCGCGGTCGGCGGCCTGGTGGTCGCGGTCGCGGCGGCCTACCTGTTTCTCACCGGTCGCGGCCCGGTGCGCTGGTTCGCCGCCGCGGTGGCGGTGCTCAGCCCGGTCGTCGTCGTGGTCGTCTACCTTCGCGAGAATCTGCTGTGGGTCGTCGTGGTGTCGGCCGGGCTCTACGTCCTCGCGTTGGCGTGCGGTCGGCGCGCGCTCACCGACGCTCGTGCCGACGAGCCTTCCGAGCATCCCGCTGTACCGCCCCGGCAGCCGTTCATCGTGATGAATCCGCACTCGGGTGGCGGGAAGGTCGAGAGGTTCGACCTGAAGCGCCGCGCCGAGGCACTGGGCGCGGAAGTCGTCCTGCTCGAAGGCCCGGGGGAGGTCGACGTCGCCGCACTCGCCCGGTCGGCGGTCGCACAGGGAGCCGACCTGCTCGGTGTGGCGGGTGGGGACGGAACCCAGGCGCTGGTCGCTGCCGTCGCCGCGGAGCACGACGTGCCGTTCCTCGTGATCTGCGCGGGCACGCGCAACCACTTCGCGCTGGACCTCGGGCTCGACCGGGAGAATCCGGCGAGTTGCCTGGACGCGCTGCGCGACGGGGTCGAACTCCGCGTCGATCTCGGTTCGTTGAACGGTCGAACGTTCGTCAACAACGCCTCGTTCGGGGTGTACGCAGAGGTGGTCCAGAGCCCCGCGTACCGGAACGACAAGACCCGAACCGTCCTGCGGATGTTGCCCGATCTGCTCGAGAGGCACCGCGGCGCGCCGGTGGTCGTGCGGGTCGGCGGAGTGACGGTCGCGGGCCCGCAGGCGGTGTTGGTGAGCAACGGCCCCTACCGCACCAACGACCTGGCGGGTCTGGGCAGGCGAGGCAGCCTGGACGGCGGAAGCCTCGGCGTGGTCACCCTGTCCGTCGACAGCACGCGGCAGGCGGTGGCGCTGCTGAACCGCGCCCGGCAACGGGGCCTCACCCAGCACCTCGCGGCCGAGGTCGTCGTGGATGCGGCCGCGGAGGAGATCCCCGTCGGGGTCGACGGCGAGTCGCTGACCGTCCGGACCCCGGTGCGCTGCACGATCGAGCCCGGGGCCCTGCGGGTGCGGGTGCCCCGGCGCCGACCGGGCGTGCGCACCGCCAAACCGACGTTCGACTGGGTGCGGTTGCGTGCCCTGGCCGGATCGCCGCGTCACGGCCCGCGACGCTCGAAGGAGTCGACCGCCGCCGACAGCGTCGGATAGAAACGGTCCGGGCCGAATCGATCGCCCACTCCGAACTGCACCAGCAGGTCCTTGATCGGCCCCTTCATCTCCGCGAACGCCAGGCGGATGCCTTTGCTGTCGAGATACTGGTCCAGCTCGACGAGTTCGTCGACGGCGGAGGTGTCCAGACCGGTGATCGGCTCGGCGGCGATGACGACCCAGTCGACCGGGCTCGGGGCCTGCGCGACCACGGAGCGCACGTAGTCGTCGAAGATGCCGCCGTTGGCGAAGAACAGCGGAGCATCGAACCGCACCAGCACCAGCCCGGGGATCCGGCGGCCCTCGGGGTGCCGGCGGGCATCGTGGTAGCCGATGCCGCCGGGAATCTCGACCAGTTCGGTGCGATACGGCTGCCACACGCGGGCGACGACCGCCATGAGGGAGAGCGCGATCGCGACGACGATGCCCTGCAGCACGCCGACGAGCGCGACACCGGCGAAGGTGGCGATCGCGAGCACCGCCTCGGAGCGGCTCATCCGCCACATGCCGACCATGCCGGGCACGTCGATCAGCGCCGACGCCGCGACGATCACCACTGCGGCCAGCGCCGCCTCGGGCAGATAGGCGGTCAGTCCCGGCACGAGCAGTACGAACAGCAGTACCGCGAGCGCGCCGACGACACCGGTCAGCTGGGTGCGGGCGCCGCTCTGTTCGGCGGCCGGGGTACGCGACCCGCTCGCCGAGATGGGGAAGCCGCCGAAGAACCCGCCCGCGAGGTTGGCGAACCCGACCGCCTTCATCTCGGTGCTGCCGTCCACGTCGTCGCCGCGCCGGGCTGCGAAGGTGCGGGAGAGGACACCGGTGTCGGCGAACGCGATCAGTGCGATGCCGGCGGCGGGACCGATCAGTGTCGTGACGTCGTGCCAGCCGACCCCGCTGAACGACGGCGCGGGGAGCCCGTGGGGGAGGGCCCCGACCATGCCGATGCGGTCGTCGAGGCTCAGGACGGCGCTCAGCGCGGTCGCGCCGACCACGGCCACCAACACCCCGGGGATGTGCCAGTGCATGATCCTGCCCACGACGATCACGGCCAGCGCGCCGACGCCCACTGCCGTCGCGACGGGGTCGGCGTCACCGGCGACGACCGCGCTGACGATCGCGCCGGTCTCGCGCAGCAGTCCCGATTCGTCGACCGAGAGCCCGAGCAGTTTCGGAAGCTCGCCGACCACGACGATCAGCGCGATCGCGTTCAGGTACCCGAGCCGAATCGGCTTGGACAGCAACTCCATCACGAAGCCGAGGCGGAGGAAGCCGCCGATGATCAGGATGATGCCGACGAGCACTGCGAGGACGCCCGCGAGTGTGAGGGCGCGATCGGGATCGCCGCCCGCCGCCAACGGCAGCACGGCGGCGGCGATGAGTGGGGCGAGCGACGAGTCCGGTCCGAGGACGAGGATTCTCGACGGGCCGACCAGGGCGTAGGCCAGCAACGGGACGATCGTGGCGTACAGCCCGGCATACGCGGGCAGTCCCGCGGCCTCGGCGTAGCCCATGCCGGCCGGGATGAGGAGTGCGGTGAGCACCAGTCCCGCAGTGATGTCGGGGCGCAGCCATTCCCGACGGTACTGCAGTGCCGTCGCGATTCCGGGCAGTCGGGCCAGTCGTCCCGTCCAGGACATCCGAGAATTATCGCACCGGTCTGCTCGTGCGTCTGCCGAACCGGACCGGCCGGATGTCCTTGCCCGGCAGGTCGAGTGGCCTCGGTTCGATCGACGACGGCGGTTCCTGCACGGGGGGAAGCGGTGGAGGCTCGGCGGACTCGAGCTCCGTGGTGTCGGTCCAGGCGGCGTTGACGTTGTCGGCGCCCACCGGCGTGCGCCGCGATCGGAACCACATGGCGGTCGACATCGCGACCAGGATCGCGAAGACGGCCGCCACCCCGGCGGCGCCGCCGATCAGGTCCGCGAGCGCCCAGCACCCGGCGCCGACGACAGCGGCGGCGGGCAGGGTGACCACCCACGCCAGCGCCATCCGGCGGGCCACCTGCCAACGAACCTCGGCGCCACTGCGTCCGAGACCGCTGCCGAGGATCGACCCGGTCGCGACGTGGGTGGTCGAGAGCGGCAACCCGAGGTGGCTGGATGTCAGGATGATGGCCGCGGAAGCCGATTCGGCGGCGACGCCCTGCCGTGCGGAGATGTCCACCAGACCCTTTCCGAGGGTGCGGATCACGCGCCAGCCCCCGAAGTAGGTCCCGAGCGCGATCGCCAGCGCGCAGGCGATCTTCACCCAGGTCGGCATCGCGTCGTCCGGCGACACCGACCCGTAGGCGACGAGCGCCAGGAAGATCACTCCCATGGTCTTCTGGGCGTCGTTGGTGCCGTGCGCGAGGGACACCAGCGACGCCGATCCGATCTGAGCCCACCGGAATCCGGACTCCGTGGACTGCTCCGGCACGGTCGCGGTTATCCGGAACACCGCCCGGGTACCGACCGCGGAGACGAGCGCTGCGACGATCGGCGAGAGCAGGGCGGGCGCGACGATCTTGCCCAGGACGCCGTCCCACTCGACGCCGCCGGTGCCGAGGGCGGCGAGCGATGCACCGATCAAACCACCGAACAGCGCGTGCGACGAACTCGACGGCAGGGCGACGAGCCACGTCGTCAGGTTCCACAGGATCCCGCCGACCAGCCCCGCGAACACGATGACCAGCAACTCCTGCCCGCTCGCCGCTCCCAGGTTCACGATGCCGCCGGCCACGGTGGCTGCGACGGTGACCGAGAGGAACGCCCCGATCAGATTCAGAAACGCCGAGAGCGCCACGGCGGTGCGCGGGCCGAGGGCGCCGGTCGCGATCGACGTGGCCATCGCGTTGCCGGTGTCGTGGAACCCGTTGGTGAAGTCGAACACCAGGGCGGTCACCACCACGAGGACGAGGACGACGAAGTCCGTGGGCACATCATCGAGTGTGCATCCTCGCGGACGTCGAAGTGGCTGAATCAGCGCGACTTTCGCGGTGCGCCCGGGTCGGTCACACCGCGGCGTCCAGCGCGGCGGTCGTCATGCGGCGCAGCACCGCCCGGGTGCGGGTCGGCGACGTCCGGTTCGCGCTGTACGGGGTCGAATTGAGCAGGCCGAACGCCGCGTGCGCCTTCACCCGAGCCTCCACCTCGTCGAGTTCGGGATCGACCCGGCGCAGGATCTCCACCCAGGCCTCCACGTACCGCCGCTGGTACTGGCGAACCAGCCTGCGGTCGGATTCCGGCAGCGACCCGAGTTCGCGGTCCTGGACCCGGATCAGATCCGGTTCGCTCAGCACGAAGTCGAGGTGGAACTCGATCAGTCCGGCCAGGGCCTCCGGCGCGGTGCCGGATTCGGCCACGACCGCGGTCCCGCCCTCGAAGAGTCGTCGGCTGATGTCGGTGAGCAACTCGACCAGCAGGGCGTCCTTGTTGGGGAAGTGCCGGTAGACGGCGGGTCCGCTGATGCCGACCGCGGCACCGAGGTCTTCGAGGCGGACTCCGGCGAACCCGCGCTCGGCGACGAGGCGAGCCGCCGCCCGGAGCAGTTCGCGCCGCCGGTCGGCCTTAGCGCGGCTGCGGCGGTTGGCGGGTCGGTCGTCGAGTACCTGTTCGCCCGTGTCGGGCCCGAGGTCGGTCATGTCACGTTCCCTACGCAGTGATCTCCGGACGACTTCGTCCGCGATGTGATCTGGACAACTCAGTTAATCACGGATAACCTAATTTCAGTTAGCCGGAATTAACTCACCTCAGAGTAGCGGGAATCCCCCGGGAGGACGGTGACGTGACAACCCCCAGCACCATCTCGTCGACCCCGTCGCAATCTGCGAATCGGGTACAACACCTCGAACTGGTCGGCGACCTGCGCGAGCGGCTCGCGGTGGCGGCCCGCGGTGGCAGCGAACGCTCGCGTGAACGGCACGTGGCCCGCGGCAAGCTCCTGCCGCGTGACCGGGTGAACGCGCTGCTCGACCCGGGCAGCCCGTTCCTCGAACTGGCCCCGCTCGCCGCGAACGGCATGTACGACGACGAGTGCCCCGGCGCCGGCGTCATCGGCGGTATCGGACGCGTCTCCGGGCGTGAGTGCGTGATCGTCGCGAACGACGCCACCGTCAAGGGCGGCACCTACTACCCGATGACGGTCAAGAAGCACCTGCGGGCGCAGGAGATCGCGCTGCAGAACAACCTGCCGTGCCTCTACCTCGTCGACTCGGGTGGCGCGTTCCTGCCGATGCAGGACGAGGTGTTCCCGGACCGCGAGCACTTCGGGCGCATCTTCTACAACCAGGCGACCATGAGCGCCAAGGGGATTCCGCAGGTCGCGGCGGTCCTCGGCTCGTGCACCGCGGGCGGCGCCTACGTGCCGGCGATGAGCGACGAGGCCGTGATCGTGCGCAATCAGGGCACGATCTTCCTCGGCGGTCCGCCGCTGGTGAAGGCCGCGACCGGCGAGGTGGTCACGGCCGAGGAACTCGGTGGCGGCGACCTGCACTCCAAGGTCTCCGGGGTCACCGACCACCTGGCCGAGGACGATCGCGACGCGCTGCGCATCGTCCGGAACATCGTCGCGACCTTCGGTCCGCGTGCCCCCCGGCCGTGGGACGTGGCCGAGACGGTCCCGCCCGTCGCGGACCAGAACGAGTTGTACGACGTCGTCCCGACCGATCCACGCATACCGTACGACGTGCGCGAGGTGATCGGCCGGGTGGTGGACGGCGGCGACTTCCAGGAGTTCAAGGCCGAGTACGGCAAGACCCTGGTCACCGGGTTCGCCCGCATCCACGGGCACCCGGTCGGCATCGTCGCCAACAACGGCGTGCTGTTCGCCGAGTCGGCGATGAAGGGCGCGCACTTCATCGAACTGTGCGACAAGCGGAGCATCCCGCTGCTGTTCCTGCAGAACATCACCGGTTTCATGGTCGGTCGCGAGTACGAGGCCGGCGGCATCGCCAAGCACGGCGCCAAGATGGTCACCGCCGTGGCGTGTGCCCGGGTGCCGAAGCTGACCGTCGTGATCGGCGGCTCGTACGGCGCGGGCAACTACTCGATGTGCGGACGCGCCTACTCGCCGCGCTTCCTGTGGATGTGGCCCAACGCGCGCATCTCGGTGATGGGTGGCGAACAGGCCGCGTCGGTGCTCGGCGCGGTGGGCTCCGGGAAGGATCCCGACTCCATCAGAGCCCAGTACGAGGCACAGGGCAATCCGTACTACTCGACCGCGAGGCTGTGGGACGACGGCGTGATCGACCCGGCCGACACCAGAACCGTTGTCGGACTGGCTCTGTCGGCGTGCGCGAACGCGCCGCTCGAGCCGGTCTCCTACGGCGTCTTCCGGATGTGAGGGCACACATGACTACACAGTTCGACACCGCCGGCGGCGCCGGCACTTTCGACACCGTCCTGGTGGCCAACCGCGGTGAGATCGCGGTCCGGGTCATCCGCACGCTGCGCAGCATGGGCATCCGCTCGGTCGCGGTCTACAGCGAGGCCGACGCCGGCGCCCGGCACGTCCGCGAGGCCGACGTCGCAGTGCTGATCGGTCCGGCCGCGGCCCGTGAGAGCTACCTCGACATCGACAAGGTGCTCGACGCCGCGAAACGAACCGGTGCGCAGGCCGTCCATCCCGGCTACGGGTTCCTCTCCGAGAACACGGCGTTCGCCGCCGCCTGCGCGGCCGCCGGCATCGCCTTCCTCGGCCCGTCCGCGCGGGCCATCGAGGTGATGGGCGACAAGATCACCGCGAAGAACGCGGTGGCCGCGTTCGACGTCCCGGTGGTGCCGGGCATCGCGAAGCCGGGACTGTCCGACGCCGAGCTGATCGCCGCGGCCGGCGACATCGGCTATCCGGTGCTCGTCAAGCCGTCCGCCGGCGGCGGCGGCAAGGGCATGCGATTGGTCGAGGACGCCGCGGACCTGCCCGACGCCCTGGTCAGCGCGCGCCGCGAGGCGGCGTCGGCGTTCGGCGACGACACCCTGTTCCTGGAGCGGTTCGTGCTGCGGCCCCGGCACATCGAGGTGCAGATCCTCGCCGACGGCCACGGCAACGTCGTGCATCTCGGCGAGCGCGAGTGCAGCCTGCAGCGCCGGCATCAGAAGGTGATCGAGGAGGCGCCGTCGCCGCTGCTCGACGCGCAGACCCGCGCGCGGATCGGCGCCGCCGCGTGCGACACCGCTCGCAGCGTCGACTACACCGGCGCCGGGACCGTCGAGTTCATCGTGTCCGCCGACCGGCCCGACGAGTTCTTCTTCATGGAGATGAACACCCGCCTGCAGGTGGAGCACCCGGTCACCGAGATGGTGACGGGACTCGATCTGGTCGAGTGGCAGGTGCGGATCGCCGCCGGGGAACCGCTCGGTTTCGCCCAGGACGACATCACGCTCACCGGTCACGCGATCGAGGCCCGCGTGTACGCGGAGGATCCCGCCCGCGGCTTCCTGCCCACCGGCGGTACGGTCCTCGGCCTGGCCGAACCGGCCGGTGCGGGTGTGCGTGTCGACTCGGGCCTGCAGGACGGCACCGTCGTCGGCAGCGACTACGACCCGATGCTGGCGAAGGTGATCGCGCACGGCGACGACCGGGCCGAGGCGCTGCGGCGCCTCGACCGCGCGCTGGCGGACACGGCGGTCCTCGGCGTGGTGACCAACGTCGAGTTCCTCCGGTTCCTGCTCGCCGACGAGGACGTCCGCGCCGGACGCCTCGACACGGGTCTGCTGGACCGCCGGGTCTCCGACTTCCACGCGCCGGCCGTCGACGACGACGTCCTGGTCGCCGCGGCCGCGCACCACTGGCTCGGGCTGTGGCAGAACGTGACCCGGAGCGGTGCCGACCCGTGGGACGTGCCCAGCGGTTGGCGCGTCGGTGGCCCGCAACCGATCTCGCTGCGCCTGCGCGCCGGCGACCGCACCGAGCACGTCCTGGTCACCGGCACCCCCGACGGCGGTCTCGCCCGCATCGAGGGCGGCGAGAACCGCCCGCTCACGGCCCGGCTCGACGACGGCGTCCTGACCGTGGTGGTCGACGGACGCCGCGACGCCTATCGCGTCGGGGAGGACGACGGAACCCTGTGGCTGGCCGGGGCCGGCGGCACGTGGATCGTCTCGCAACTGCGGGAGGCCAGTGTCCGCGGCGCCGACGCCCACGCCGGCGAAGCCGAGCTGACCAGCCCCATGCCCGGCACCGTCATCGCGGTGGCCGCGGCGTCCGGCGACACCGTCGACGCCGGGACCGCAGTCGTGGTCGTCGAGGCCATGAAGATGGAGCACACCCTGTCCGCACCGATCGGCGGCGTCGTCGAGGTTCTCGTCGCCGTCGGCGACCAGGTCAAGGTCGATCAGCCCCTCGCGCGGGTCAGTCCCGCAACCGAATCCGAGCAGTCTCCCGAACTCGCAACGAAGGATGTCGCGTCATGACCGAGTACCTCTCCACCGGATCGCTGCCCGACGAGTACCAGCAGCTCGCGAAGACCGTCCGGGACTTCGCGCAGAACGTCGTCGCGCCGGTGTCGGCCGAGCACGATGCCAACCACACCTTCCCGTACGCGGTGGTCGACGGCATGGCCGACATGGGCCTGTTCGGGCTGCCGTTCCCCGAGGAGTACGGCGGCATGGGTGGCGACTACTTCGCGCTGTGCCTCGCGCTCGAGGAACTCGGCAAGGTGGACCAATCGGTCGCGATCACCCTCGAGGCCGGTGTCTCGCTCGGTGCGATGCCGGTCTACCGATTCGGCAACGAGGAGCAGAAGCAGGAGTGGCTGCCGCAGCTCACGAGCGGAAAGGCGTTGGCCGCGTTCGGTCTCACCGAGCCCGGCGCCGGCAGCGACGCCGGCGGAACCCGCACCACCGCCAAGCTCGTGGACGGCGAATGGGTCGTGAACGGCAACAAGCAGTTCATCACCAACTCGGGCACCGACATCACCCGTCTCGTCACCGTCACCGCCGTCACCGGCGTCAAGGAGAACGGCAAGAAGGAGATCTCCACCATCCTCGTGCCGACCTCCACCCCGGGGTTCACCGCGGAACCGGCGTACAACAAGGTCGGCTGGAACGCCTCCGACACCCATCCGCTGACGTTCCAGGACGTGCGGGTGCCCGAAGCGAACCTGCTCGGCGAACGCGGACGCGGCTACGCGAACTTCCTGCGCATCCTCGACGAGGGCCGCATCGCGATCGCGGCCCTGTCGGTCGGCGCCGCGCAGGGCTGCGTCGACGAGTCCGTCCGCTACGCGAAGGAACGCGAGGCGTTCGGACGCCCGATCGGGGCGAACCAGGCGATCGAGTTCAAGATCGCGCGCATGGAGGCGCGGGCCCACGTGGCCCGGACCGCGTACTACGACGCCGCCGCACTCATGTTGTCCGGCAAGCCGTTCAAGAAGCAGGCGTCGATCGCGAAGCTGATCGCGAGCGAGGCCGCGATGGACAATGCGCGCGATGCCACCCAGATCTTCGGTGGATACGGTTTCATGAACGAGTACCCGGTGGCCCGGCACTACCGCGACAGCAAGATCCTCGAGATCGGCGAGGGCACCACCGAGGTCCAGTTGATGCTCATCGCGCGGGAACTGGGGGTCTGACGAGTGACGGCACGCAAGATCGTCCAGCGCGGGCTGTGGTTCGAGGAGTTCGAGACCGGCGTCGTGTACGCGCACCGGCCCGGGCGCACCATCACCGAGGCCGACAACGTCCTGTTCACGACGCTCACGATGAACACCCAGGCGCTGCACCTCGACGCCGCGTTCGCCGCCGAGACGCAGTTCGGGGAGCGCCTGGTGAACTCGATGTTCACGTTGTCCACCCTCGTCGGATTGTCGGTGGCGCAACTGACGCAGGGGACGATCGTCGCGAATCTCGGATTCTCCGAGATCGCCTTCCCCAAGCCGCTGTTCCACGGTGACACGCTGTACGCCGAGACCGTCGTCACCGATCTGCGTGAGTCCCGCAGTCGGCCGGGGGAGGGCATCGTGACGTTCGAGCACACCGGCCGCAACCAGCACGGCGACGTCGTGGCCACCGCCGTTCGCAAGACCCTCGTCCGGAAGAAGCCGGCATGAGCGACGAGCGGAGCACCGAGAGCGTCTGGGCGGGAACCGTGCCCGGTCCCGCCTGGTTGTTCTGCCCGGCCGACCGCCCCGAGCGCTTCGCGAAGGCCGCGGCCGCGGCCGACGTGGTCATCCTCGATCTCGAGGACGGGGTGGCCCCGGCGGACAAGGAGGCGGCCCGCCGGGCCCTGGTCGACGTCCCGTTGGATCCGGACCGGACGGTGGTGCGTGTCAACGCACACGGCACCGACGACTACGCCCTCGACTGCGCGGTACTGGACCGCACGCCGTACACCGCGGTGATGCTGCCCAAGTGCGAATCCGTGGACCAGGTCCTCGATCTCGCGCCGTTGTCGGTGATCGCGCTGGTCGAGTCACCGCTCGGCGCGCTGGCGATCGAGCAGGCCGTCCGTGCCGAGAACGCGGTCGGCGTCATGTGGGGCGCCGAGGACCTGGTCGCCGCCCTCGGCGGAGCGTCGAGTCGCCGAGCCGACGGCAGCTATCGGGACGTCGCCCGGCACGTCCGGTCGACCGCCCTGCTCGCGGCGAAGGCCCACGGCAGGTTCGCACTGGACTCGGTGTTCCTCGACATCCCGGACCTTGCCGGACTGGGTGAGGAGTGCGAGGACGCCGTCGCGGTCGGGTTCGACGCCAAGGTCGCGATCCACCCGAGCCAGGTGGACGTGATCCGGCGGGCGTACGCGCCCACGTCGGAGCAGTTGGGTTGGGCCGAGCGGGTTCTCGCGGCGGCCACCCGGGAGCGCGGCGTGTTCGCGTTCGAGGGCCGCATGGTGGATTCCCCGGTACTGCGGCATGCGGAGGAGATCGTGCGGCGCAGCGGCGTCCACAGCGAGGAGCGTGAGTAGATGAGCAAGCTCTGGAATTCGGCGGCGGACGCCGTCGCGGACATCGCGGACGGGTCGTCGTTGACGGTCGGTGGTTTCGGGTTGTGCGGCATTCCGACCGAGTTGATCGGTGCGTTGGCGGCGCGGGGTGTGTCGGGTCTCGAGGTGTTCTCGAACAACTGTGGTGTCGACGGGTGGGGTCTGGGGATCCTGTTGTCGGCCGGTCAGATCCGTCGGGTGACGGCGTCGTATGTGGGTGAGAACAAGGAGTTCGCGCGGCAGTACCTGTCGGGCGAGCTCGAGGTGGAGCTGACCCCGCAGGGCACGTTGGCGGAGCGGATGCGGGCGGGTGGTGCGGGTATCCCGGCGTTCTACACGCCGGCCGGTGTCGGCACCCCGGTGTCGGAGGGTGGTCTGCCGT
>NZ_RKLP01000004.1 GCF_004011865.1 Prescottella agglutinans
CCGGGACCCGCTCGAGGGCCATGACCGCGACGGCGCCGGCGTCCTCGGCGATCTTCGCCTGCTCGGCGGTGACCACGTCCATGATGACGCCGCCCTTGAGCATCTCGGCCATGCCCCGCTTCACGCGTGCAGTGCCGGTAGTGGGGGTGGTGTCGGGGGTGCTCACAGCAAACTCCTGGGTTCTCGCCGGCTTCGGATGATTATCTGGCGCACGCGAGCCTGACGGCACCGCAGCGCATTGGCAATTCTAGGACGACGCCGCAGCAGGCCCGATATCCAGTGCCCGATAGCTGGCCTGCTGTGGCAACCGTCATATCAACGGATCGCCCGGACCTCGGGTTCGTCCACCCGCACCACCGCCAGGTTCGCCTCCTCGAGGAGATCGGGCAGATCCTGCGGGTAGACCGCCTCGCCCGACTGCTGGATCGCGCGGATGTCCGACGCGGCGCACCAGCGGTGCTCGGTGATGACGCGCTGTTCGAATTCGGTGAAACCGCCGCCGTGCGGGACGAACTCGTCGGTACGGACCGCGAAGAACAACTCCTCGGACCGGATGAGCTCACCGGCGAACGGGAAGATCGCGACCCTGCGCCACAACGGGCCGCGCAACGCCTCGGGAGAAACCGTTCTTCCGGTCTCCTCCCGTACCTCACGCACCGCCGCGGCCCGGAGCGTCTCCCCCGTCTCGACGGCGCCACCGATCGTGAACCAGAACGTCGTCTCGGGCGTCGCCGGGTCGTGTCCCCGCATCAGCAGGACGCGGCCGCGCTCGTCGAGAATCACGACCCGCGCGGACGTCCGTACCTCGTCGAGTTGCAGCCCGGACGGCTCGGTCCGCTCCGCGATCTCGAAGTACGTCGGCAGCGGTGCGGTCCCGCCGAGGTGCAGCCACCGGACCGGGCGACGGGTTCGCAGCGCCAGCGTGTCGCGCACGGCATCGTTGTGGAAGCGCCGAGCGATCAGCACCCGGGCCTCGGCGTCGGCCAGTTCGGCCACCAACTGCGGTGGAAGCGTGTGGGTGTCGAGTGTCGTCAACGCACCCGACAGCGCGTTCTCCGCCGTCTCCCGATGCGCGCGGTCGGCCCGCTCGGCCTGGCCCGCGAGGACCGACAGCCGCTTGCTCTCCACCGACGTGGACGCCATCGCCGCCGCGATCGCCCGGACCACGACGGCGCGGCGCGCGAGCGCGGCGTCGAGTGCCTGCCACGACAGGTCGGAGCGCACGTGCAACCGGTCGAGCCGGTTCGCGGTGCCGTACGCCCAGGCCCCGATCGCCGCGATCACAGCCGCGACCAACGCGACGATCAGGATCGTCATTGCGGAGAAGGTCACGAACGCACCTCACGCACACCGGTGGAACCGACCGTAACGGTTTCGTAGACCCGCAAGATCTGCTCGGCGACGACCGGCCAGTCGTACTCGGCCACCACGGCACTCGCGACGTCGGTCAGCGCCCGGCGCCGGTCCTCGTCACCGAGCACCGCGTCGATCGCCTTCGCGAGGCCCGCCGAGTCACCGATCGGCACGAGCAGTCCCGCGGTGCCGTCGCGCAGGACCCGCCGGAAGGCGTCCAGCTCGCTGGCCACGACGGGCGCACCTGCCGCCATCGCCTCGACGAGCACGATGCCGAAACTCTCACCACCCAGGTTGGGCGCGCAGTACACATCGACGCTGCGCAGTGCGGACGCCTTCTCCTCGTCGCTCACCTGACCGAGAAGCCGCAGGTGGCGGGCGTGGCGCCCGGCCTCCTTGAGTAGCTTCTCCTCGTCTCCGCGACCCACCACCAGGATCTCGAGGTCCGGGTACTTCTCCACCAGCGCCGGCAGGGCGCCCAGCAGCACCGCCATGCCCTTCCGAGGCTCGTCGTAGCGCCCGAGGAACAACACCGTCTTGCCGGGGCGCGGATAGCCGGGCAGCGGCTCGGCCGTCGCGAACGCGGAAACGTCGACGCCGTTGGGGATCTCCACCGCGTCCGAGCCGAGCGACTCGACCTGCCAGCGCCGCGCCAACTCGGACACCGCGATCCGCCCGCTGATCTTCTCCAGATACGGCTGCAACACACCCTGGAAGGTGCTCAGTACCAACGATTTCGTCGTGGACGTGTGGAACGTTGCGACGATCGGCCCCTCGGCGATCTTCATGGCCAGCATCGACAGGCTCGGCGCGTTGGGCTCGTGGATGTGCAGGACGTCGAAGTCGTTCTCGGCGATCCAGCGCCGGGTCCGGGCGTACGAGACCGGGCCGAACGTCAGCCGCGCCACCGAACCGTTGTAGGGAATGGCGACGGCCCGACCGGCCGACACCACGAAGTCCGGCAGCTCGGTACCGTCCGACGCCGGCGCGAGAACGCTGACCTTGTGCCCCCGCTCGATGAAGACCTGTGCCAGCTCGACGACGTGCGCCTGCACGCCGCCCGGCACGTCGAAGGAGTACGGGCAGACCATGCCGATCTTCATCGCGACTCCATGCGCGCGCGACGGGCCTCGGACAGGTCGTCGAGCCACAGCGGCTGGAGCATGTGCCAGTCCGCGGGGTGGGCGGCGATGTTGGCCGCGAAGCGATCGGCCAGTGCCTGGGTGGCGCCGTCGACGCCGACCGCGACGTCGATCGGCGCGTCGATCGAGAATCCCCACCCGCCGTCGGTGAACCAGCAGTGGACGGGCAGAAGGGCGGCGCCGGTCTCGATCGCGAGTTTCGCTGGGCCGGCGGGCATCCGGGTGGGTTCGCCGAAGAACGTGACCGGCACGCCCTTGGCCGCCAGGTCACGCTCGCCGAGCAGGCACACGACCTTGTTCGCGCGCAGGCGCTTCGCCAGTTCCCCGAACGGCGGCACCTCGCCGCCGCTGAGGGGGAAGATCTCGAATCCGAGGCTCTCCCGGTAGGCGACGAACCGGCGGTACAGCGACTCGGGCTTCAGTCGTTCGGCGACGGTGGACAGTCCGCCCCACGTCCGCGTGCACCACACCCCCGCCATGTCCCAGTTGCCGCTGTGCGGCAACGCCAGGATCGCGCCCTTACCCTCGCCCATCGCCTTGTCGAGGTGTTCGGTTCCGGTCACCGTGCGGTCGACCTTCGCCTGGGTCTCCGCCAGGTCCATCGACGGCAGGCGGAAGGCCTCGCGCCAGTACCGGGCGTAGGAACGCAGCGAGTCCCGCACGAGGTCGTCGGGCACCTGTTCGGGCGGCACCCCGAGCACGCGAGCGAGGTTGCGGCGCAACTGCTGTGGGCCGCCACCACGCCGCGCCGCGAAGTCCGCGCCCGCATCGAAGATCGCGGTCGCCACCCGGTCCGGCAGCGCCCGCACGACGCGCCATCCGGTGGCGTACCCGAGGTCGGTCACCCGCTCCGAGATGTTCACGACGTCTCCCCCGCACCGTGGTTCTCCGTGGCGCGCGGCGCGATCGGCAGGAGGTCACGCGCGCCGGCCGAGTTGCGGACGGCGAGCACCCGCTGGAACACCGTGATGATGCTCGCGACCGCGAGGATCCACATGGCGACGTACACCGCCCAGTGCAGCCACCCGATGTCGAAATGCCCTGCGATACCGGTGAGCCCGGCGCCCACGAGCACGATGATCAATCGATCCGGACGCTCGATGAGGCCGCCGTCCGCGGACAGGCCGCTGGCCTCCGCACGAGCCTTGGCGTACGAGATCACCTGCGAGGTAACGAGACAGATCAGCGTCGCGACCAGCAGGCTCTTGCTGTTCTCGTGGTAGACGGCCCACCATGCGAGCCCCGCGAAGATCGCGCCGTCGGCGAGCCGATCGCACGTGGCGTCGAGCACCGCGCCGTACCGTGTGCCGCCCCCACGGGCCCGCGCCATCGCGCCGTCGAGCATGTCGAACATGACGAAGAACCAGATCAGCATGGTTCCCCAGAACAGATGCCCGGACGGGAAGAGCGTCAACGCACCCGCGATGCTCGCGACGGTGCCGATGATCGTGACCGCGTCCGGAGTCAGCCCCGTCTTGACCAAGGCGCGGCCCATCGGGGCCGTCACCTTGGACACCGAGGCGCGTCCGAAGAAACTCAGCATCCTGCTCCCCCCTCCCGCATCCGGTCGTGGTGCCGGGTCCTCTCGGACCCGGATACCGATCCTGCCATGGTGTGCCCCCGCCGACGTCGGCGAATCACTCGTTCCAGGCCCCCGCAAGCAGGGCCCGCGTCTCCCGGAGCAGCTGCGGCATCACCTTCGCTCCGCCGAGGATGGTGATGAAGTTCGCGTCACCGCCCCAGCGCGGAACGATGTGCTGATGCAGGTGCTCGGCCAGCGACCCGCCGGCCGCCGCCCCGAGGTTGAGCCCGACGTTGAACCCGTCCGGGCGGGAGACCCGCTTGATGACGCGGATCGCCTGCTGGGTGAACGCCATCAGCTCGGAACTCTCCTCCGGCGTCAGGTCCTCGAGCGCCGCGACGCGGCGGTACGGCACCACCATCAGATGACCCGGGTTGTACGGGTACAGGTTGAGCACCGCGTACACCGACTCGCCGCGTGCGACGATCAGCCCCTCCTCGTCGCTCATCTTCGGGATCTCGCTGAACGGACCCTCGCTCGAGCTCGACGTCTTGGGCGCCTCCGCGATGTACGACATCCGGTGCGGGGACCACAGCCGCTGCAGCCGGTCCGGATCACCCGGCCCGGTGTCCACGAGGGCGCCGTTGTCGTTGCTGCCGTTCACCTG
Organism: Prescottella agglutinans; assembly: GCF_004011865.1. Taxonomy (GTDB): domain Bacteria; phylum Actinomycetota; class Actinomycetes; order Mycobacteriales; family Mycobacteriaceae; genus Prescottella; species Prescottella agglutinans. Next base: position 4,685 of record NZ_RKLP01000004.1, read on the forward strand.
ATCGGTCACTGGGCACCGCCGAGTAGTTCGGCCGTGGGCGAGGCGTTGTCGCGCCGCGCGATCCACGACCCGATCGCCTCCACTGCGTCCTTCACGGGCACGCCGTTGATCTGGGTGCCGTCACGGAACCGGAAGCTCACCGCGCCCGCCTCGACGTCCCGCTCGCCCGCGAGGAGCATGAACGGCACCTTCTGCGTGGTGTGGTTCCGGATCTTCTTCTGCATGCGGTCGTCGCTGACGTCCACGTCGGCCCGCACGCCGATCGCCTTGAGCTGCTTGACGACGTCGAACAGGTGATCCTCGAACGCCTCGGCGACCGGGATGCCCACGACCTGGACGGGCGCCAGCCACGCCGGGAACGCGCCCGCGTAGTGCTCGGTGAGGACACCGAAGAACCGCTCGATCGAGCCGAACAGCGCGCGGTGGATCATCACCGGACGCTGCTTGGTGCCGTCGCTGCCGGTGTACTCGAGGTCGAAACGCTCGGGCAGGTTGAAGTCGAGCTGGATCGTCGACATCTGCCAGCTGCGGCCGAGCGCGTCCTGCACCTGCACCGAGATCTTGGGTCCGTAGAACGCGGCTCCGCCCGGATCCGGCACCAGGTTCAGCCCGGACGCCGCACCGACCTCGGCTAGCGTGTTGGTCGCCTCCTCCCAGAGCGCGTCGTCGCCCACGAACTTGTCGGGGTTCTTCGTCGACAGCTCGAGGTAGAAGTCGTCGAGGCCGTAGTCCTTGAGCAGGCCCAGCACGAACTGCAGCGTGGTGGTCAGCTCGTCGCGCATCTGCTCCTTGGTGCAGTAGATGTGCGCGTCGTCCTGCGTCATGCCGCGGACACGGGTCAGACCGTGCACGACGCCGGACTTCTCGTAGCGGTAGACCGAGCCGAACTCGAACAGCCGCAGCGGCAGCTCACGGTAGGAACGACCGCGCGACCCGAAGACCAGGTTGTGCATCGGGCAGTTCATCGGCTTGAGGTAGTAGTCCTGGCCCGGCTTGCGGACGGTGCCGTCCTCGTTCAGCTCCTCGTCGATGTGCATCGCCGGGAACATGCCGTCCTTGTACCAGTCGAGGTGACCGGAGACCTCGTACAGATGGCCCTTGGTGATGTGCGGCGAGTAGACGAACTCGTAGCCCTCCTCGACGTGCCGCTTGCGCGAGTAGTTCTCCATCTCCTGGCGGATGATGCCGCCCTTCGGGTGGAACACCGGCAGGCCCGAGCCGAGCTCGTCGGGGAACGAGAACAGGTCCAGTTCGGCGCCGAGCTTGCGGTGGTCGCGACGCTCGGCCTCAGCCAGCAGCTCGAGGTGCTTGTCGAGCGCCTCGGTCGACTCCCAGGCGGTGCCGTAGATGCGCTGCAGGTCCTCGCGGCTCTGGTCGCCGCGCCAGTAGGCGGCCGAGCTGCGCGTGATCTTGAACGCCGGGATGTACTTGGTGGTCGGAATGTGCGGACCCCGGCACAGGTCCTTCCAGATCACCTCGCCGGTGCGCGGGTTGAGGTTGTCGTAGATCGTCAGCTCACCGCCGCCGACCTCCATCACCTCGGGGTCGTCGATGCCGGACTTGTCGTCGATCAGCTCCAACTTGAACGGCTCGTTCGCCAGTTCGGTTCGAGCGTCGTCGAGGTCCTCGACGACACGACGCGAGAAGCGCTGCGCGTCCTTGACGATCTTCTTCATCCGCTTCTCGAGCTTCGCCAGATCCTCCGGGGTGAACGGGCGTTCCACCTGGAAGTCGTAGTAGAAGCCGTCCTTGATCGGCGGACCGATGCCGAGCTTCGCCTCGGGAAACTCCTGCTGGACGGCCTGCGCCAGGACGTGCGCGGCCGAGTGCCGGATCACGCTGCGGCCGTCCTCGGTGTCGGCGCCGACGGCCTCGACCTCGACGTCGACGTCCGGGGTCCAGGACAGGTCCCTCAGCTGGCCTTCCGCGTCACGGACGACGACGACGGCGTCGGGACCCTTGCCCGGCAGCCCCGCCTCGCGCACGGCCGTGCCCGCAGTAGTCCCGGCGGGCACTTGGACGCGTGCGGCTGGGGTAACGGATGCGGGCGTGGTCACGGCGATGCGCTCCTAGGTATGAGGGTGTGCCCCCGGATGAGGGGCGATCCCATGTTATCGGCACCGCGTCGCCATCAGTGGAGCCGTCCCGCCGTCGCGTCGGCCCGCAGCTACAGGGGGCTCTCCAGCCACGGCTGCTCGAGTCCCACCCACGTCCCGATCAGACCGAAGGTGCCGAGCACCCAGAGCGTCAGCACGACGACCACGGAGGTCAACAACACTCCGGCTCCCTTGACGACGCCGGACTGCCGGGAGAACCACACCATGAACCGGTCGTATCTCGCGCGCGCGAAGTGGAGCAGTCGATGTGCCCACGCGAACTCGGACGCCAGGATTCCCAGACCGGCGAACACGATCAACCAGCCGGGGCCCGGATAGGGAATGGTCACGATCCCGACGGCGAGGACGACGGCACCGATGATCCCGACACCGATTCGGTAGACGAGGTTCAACGAGGTGTTTCCGGCAATCCTCCGTCGCCAGCGGAGCCATCGGTTCTCGACTTCCTCGATCGGGTGGAAGCCGTCCTGGTGCGCCACCGCCGACCCGTCGGCGCCGACCGCACGACCACTCACCCTCCGGTCACCCACAATCTGCACCTGCTGTCGTGTCGACGTTCGTGTCGGTCCGCCGCCGACGATTCCCAGCGTACCGGCGTTCGCCGGCCTGCAACCGGACTCGCGACCTGCCCCGATGCCACTCGGGACGACGTCGTTCGGACGACTCGGGCACCAGGGCACGCGGTACCGCGACAGGGACGCCGGACACTCTCGCCCCTGGGGGTTCAGACGCAGGCGCCGGGCGCGAAGTCCGCACTCGAGTCGAACGCCCAGAAGACCACGGCACTGATCGACGCGTTGAAGGGCCGGGGAACCAACTGCGCGCGCAGGGCGCGGGCCCACGCCGTGCAGCAGCCGCAGGATCAGGCGAAACAGATCGCCGAGGCGGCCGGTGTGGAGCTCGGAGAACAGAGAAGGCCCCGTCCGATTTCTCGGACGGGGCCTTCTCGTGCGTGGTCCCGGCTGGGATCGAACCAGTCGTGAGCAATCCGAGTTCGAGCCTCCAACCTGCTCGGCGAGTGGCCGAAATCCCCGGTGAACGGGGATTATCGAGCATTCAATCGGTTCGATGTGTTCGATGTGTTGGGTACTGTGTTGCACGTAAGTTGCACGCAAGTTGCACGACGCGGCTCGACGACAGGACCCGAGACATGGCACGCACGCCGCAGCGCACACGACGATCGTTCGGACAGCTCCGCCAGCTCCCCTCGGGCCGCTGGCAGGCGAAGTACACCGGCCCCGACCTGGTGGTGCATCGGGCGCCGACGACGTTCGACGCCAAGGACTACGCCGAGGGCTGGCTGGCCGAGCAGCGTAAACAGATCGACCTCGGGACGTGGACCCCGCCGCGGGAGGCCGCGCAGCAGCGGGCCGAGCGGCTGCGGACGTTCGCCGAGTACGCCGAGCCGTGGCTAGAGCACCGACCGATCCGGCCGCGCACCCGCGAGAGCTACCGCTACCTGCTCGACACGCTGATCCTGCCCGTACTCGGCGACCGCGTCCTGAGTCAGATCACCGCCGCCGACGTCCGCGAATGGCACCACGGCCTCGGGACGCAGTACGCGACCCGCAACGCACGCGCCTACGGCGTGCTGACGGCCGTGTTCAACAGTGCCGTGGACGACGAGCTGATCGACCGCTCCCCCGCGCGGATCAAGGGTGCCGGACAGGTGAAGCACCGCCGCGAGATCGACGTCCTGTCCCCCGCCGAGCTGGCCGCGCTCGCCGACGCGATGCCCGACGAGCTGCGCCTGAGCATCCTGCTCGCCGCGTGGTGCGGGCTGCGCCGCGGCGAGACGTTCGAGCTGCGCCGTAAGGACCTGAGCGCCGACCGCTCGGTGCTGAGCATCACGCGCGGCGTGACCTACCGGGACCGGCAGTTCATCGTCGGCCCGCCAAAGACCAAGGAGTCGATCCGCAAGGTGACGATTCCGCCGCACCTGCACGCCGAGATCGAGCGCCACCTGGCCGAGCACGTCGGACCGGGCCGCGATGCCCTGCTGTTCCCTGACCCGGCCGGCGGTCACATGCGGGAGTGGACCTACCGCAAGCGGTTCGACGCCGCGACGGCCGAGATCGGCCGCGACGACCTGCACCTGCACGACCTGCGCCACTTCGGCGGCGTCATGGCCGCGCACGCCGGCGCCACGACCAAGGAGGTGATGGACCGCCTCGGGCACGTCACGTCCTCGGCCGCGATGCGCTACCAGCACACCGCCTCGGGCCGCGCCGAGTTGGTCGCCGACCGCCTGTCGGCACTAGCCGCCGGACAGTCCGAGCCGCGACACCTGCGCGCGGTGCAGTAGCACCAGACCCGAACTCGACGGCCGCCGGACACCAACCTGGCGGCCGTCGCCGTTCCCGCCACAACCCCCGACGATCGGGCAAAGTCGTTGTGTTTCAACGTGTTAGCACTTCTGGACAGCTGCACCCCCGTTCTCTACAGTCGCGGGCAGAACAGGCCGAACACGACGAACAACGAGCACCGCAGGAGGTACAGATGGCCGCGAAGGACTCGGCGCTGACCACGGCCCCGACCTATGTCTCGATGGCCGAGGCGGCCCGGATGATCGGGGTCAGCCGCGTCACGATCCACAAGCGCGTCCGGGATGGCGAACTGCCCGCTTTCCGCGTCGGCACCGGCCGCGGCGCTGCGGTGCGGATCAAGGTCTCCGATCTGGAGGCCCTGCTGCACCCGATCGCCGCGGGCACCGCCGACTGACACAGCCACCGACGGCAAAGACGACGCGGCACTGAGGCCGCGCGTATCGGGATCGAGCCCGCACACGACGTTTCGACGACGAGAGCGGGCGATACCCGAAATGACGACTGAGAACCGGGCCGCTCCCGGCCCGACCAAGGACACCGGGAGCGACCACCGAGGATGGGACGACGACAAGTCCCGCGACGCCGAGCCTAGCGCCGTCGCTGCGGCTGCGGCAGCCCCCGCCGAGGCGGTGACCGCGTGACCACCGACCCGTTCGGCCTCCCGGACGACGAGCTGTCCGCCGGCAGCGCTCCGAGCCGCGCCGATACGTCCCGGGACGACGCCCCCGCCGCGTGGCTCCACGGCGAGCACGTCGCGCACCTGGCCGATCTGGACCCCGACGCCGAGCTGCGCCAGGTGCTCGATACCGAGACCGCCAAGGCGGTCCGCGGATTCTGCCGCCGGTACGACCTCGACCCGCCGGAGACGCTGCGCGACTGCGCGGTGCTCCCGGCCGGGATCATCGAACATCTGATCGACGTCCCGACGCGGCAGGAGGTCGCCGAGGACGCCGCCAACCACGGCGAGGACGACCCGCACGACGTCGCGACCAGCCTGGTCGCCGAGCACGCAGCTCGACGACGTGAGCATGCCCGCGAGCGTGACGACCGCAAGACTGCTGAGAAGCAGCTGCGCCAGCACGCCACGCCGATCGACCCGGCCGCGCGGTTCACTGCCGCGATCCTCGAGCAGTACGCACGGGACGAGCCGGCCGCGGCCGAGTGGGTGCAGCGGGCCGTCGAGCAGATGAGCCACGAGAACAACATGGCTCGGCTACCGGGACCGGGCCGCGACCGCAAGGCGCCGACGCTCGGGTACACCGCGATCGAGTTGGTGCAGCGGTTCGGGGTGACGCCGGAGCAGGTCGCCGCGCTACCGCCCGCGACGCCGGCGGACCTGGCCGAGGCGGTCCGCCGCTACGGCACCGAACGCCGCGCCGAGCAGAACGCCGAGCAGCGCGGCGCCAAGCTGATCGAGGCCGAGCAGGCCGCGGCCGAGATCGAGCTGCCCGAACGGATCAACCTGGCCGAGTTCGTCCCGCCGGACGACCCGTGGCTGATCGACGAGCTGATGCGCCGCGAGTCCACCCTCGGGTTGTTCGCGCAGTTCAAGGCGGGCAAGACGACCGCCGTCCGCGAGATCGTCCGGTCGCTGCTCGACGGCGACAAGGTGTTCGGCCGGTTCCCGGTCAACGTGCCGCCGGGCACCGAGGTCGCGCTGTTCGACTCCGAGATGCCGCTCGACAACCTCAAGGAGGAGTACGAGAGGGCGGGCACGATCGGGCTCGACCGGCTCAACCTGCGCTCGATCAGGGGCGTCGAACGCAGCTTCGACGTCCGGGTGCCCGCGGTGCGGGAGCGGTGGGCGCAGCAGATCGCACCGGGGTCGGTCATCGTGTTCGACTGCCTGTACTCGGTCCTCGCCGCGCTCGGGATCAACGAGAACGACGACACGGTGGCCGCGCTGCTGCTCGGGCTGCGTGCACTGGCGACCGAGTGCCGGGCGCTCGGGACGATCGTGGTGCACCACCTCGGTAAGGACGACGAGCGCGGCGCACGCGGCCACAGCTCGATCGAAGGCTTCGCCGACGTGCTGTGCCGTATCCGCCTCGACGGCCCGCTCGGCTCGGACGCCGAACGCACCTTCACCGCCTACGGACGCGGCGTGGACGTCGAGCAGGGAGTGCTCGTGCTCGGCGACGATCACCGCCTGACGCTCGAGAGTCGGGCCGCGATGAAGGCCGAGAAGTCCGCCGCCCGCCGCACGTCTCGGGACACCGACGACGACGTGGCGGTGCTGGACCTGATTCGCCGCCACAGCGGTCTGACCGTGCGCGGCCTGATCGCCCGCAAGCCGGCGGGCATGTCCGATGCCAGGGTGCGCGCGGCCGTGCCCCGTCTGGAGGCGCAGCGGCTCGCCGAGAACCGCGGTGCCGGGTCCAAGCACGCCTGGCACGTGACCGACGAATCCGTGGACCGAGACCCCTTCTCGGCACCGCTCTGAGAGGGGTTCACAGGTGCCCGCCGAGCAGCGAGTGTGTCAAAACATAGTTGACACGCTATATATGCAGGTCGCAGCGTTTCTGCTGTTTCGGTCGAACCGAGTGTGTCAGCGCGTGTCAGAGCGTGTCGATTCTTCCCTGACACAGTCCCACCGCAGTTCACAGCATGTTTTCGACGCAGCGTGTCAGAGCGTGTCAACTTTTTACCTCCACTCGTGCGAACGAGCGTGTCAGTGTGTCAAACCCCCTATGGGGGTTGACGCATTGACACACGACGGGGCCGTGACACACATCGGCCGATCCGGGACCGAGCTGCGACTGCTGAACCGGCCGTGGCTGCGTGCCCGGCTGCGCCCGAAATAGGACCCGCTCAGCCCGTCTCCCGACGGCCTTACGGGAGACCGAGCCGCGCCCAACCGACCGAGATCGACGACGACGAACCGAGAGGCCCCACGATGACCAGTCCCACGACCGCCGACCCGTTCACTGCTCCCGGCCCGCTTGCGAAGCGGTACCGGATGCACGGATGCCACCGACTGCACCCGACCTACCGCTCGTGGGCGGTGTGCGCATGGCCGAGCGCCGCGTGGATCGCCGGAGAAGGCGGCTACGCCGTCGTGGCGCGGTGTCGCCGCGGTGCGCTGACGGTCACCCTGCACGCCGCCCTGACGGCCGCACAGGCCGCGTTCGACCGTGTCGGGCGTACGGGCTGCGGCGGCGTCTGCTGCGGCCGGCACGACCTGATCCAGATCGTCCACCCGTAACTCAACACACGAGCACTCAACAATCACCGACCCGAGGAGGTCACCATGCCCCGACCTGGACCCGCCGCCACGGCACAGCCCGACGACAGACTGCGACAGCAGCGATGCCTCGAGCTGCGATTGCAGGGCAAGACGTTGCAGGAGATCGCCGACGCCGAGGGATACAACGACCGGAGCGGTCCGCACCGTGCGATCCAGAGCCTGCTCGGCCGCGTCGAGACCGAAAAGGTGTCCGACTACCGCGAACTCGAATCCGCCCGTCTGGACGCACTCCAGGCCGCGCACTGGCCCGCCGCGATCAGCGGCGACGTCAAGGCCGCCGACTTCGTCCTGCGCGTCTCGGCGCGGCGGTCGAAGCTGCTCGGCCTCGACGTGCCCGAGAAGGTGATCGTCGCCGAGGCAAGCGCGATGTCCGATGAGGAGTACGCCGCCACCTTGGTCGGTCTCATGCGTGAGATCGGGGTGCAGCCGCCGGCCGAGTGGGACCGCTCCCACGACATCGACGCCGACGACTGGTGCAACATCGGCACCGAGACCGAGAGGACCGGGCAGTGATCACGACCGAACCGCAGCTGCGCCCGCACGACGTCCGGCAGCTGAGCCTGCCCGACCTCGACACGTTCTCGGTCGTCGATCGACTGGCCGCGATCCTCGGCGACGCCGACGAGAGCACGCGGGCGATCCTGTCCGACCTCGGCCACCTGTCCGTCCACGACGAGCGAGACGGCGCCGCGGCTGCGACCGCCCTCGGATCGCTGCTCGACTTGCTGCACGACCTGGAGGTCACCGCCCGCCGGGCACGCCGCGCGATCGACCAGGCCGAGCGACGCCGGCAGGCGTTCCACGCGGGCATCGAACGCCGCGACACCGAGGCCGAGCAGGCCGCCGCCGAGGCCGAGCAGCGTCGCCGGGAGGAGGCCGCGCAGCGGCAGCAGCTCGACGACCGGATCGCACGGGTGAAGCTGTGCGCGCAGCAGCACGGCCTGATCCTGGAGAAGGTGCCGAGCTACGACGCAATCGGCCCGCAGCTGTGGCGGCTGACGACCGACAACAAGGGCAACCGGTTCCTGCCGGGACCGTTCGACGACGCCGCGTGGCAGCAGGTCGAGACCATCCTGCGCGGCGCGCAGCCGACCCACGTCGTGCCCGGTGGTAGCGGCACCATCGGCCGGATCGAGAAGTGGCTCGAATACCATTGCCCGCCGTTCAAGCCCTGACGGAAGGTAACTTCCCTGGCGGATCGACACGAGCGGGATACCGCGGCCCTTACTGCCGCGGTGTCCCGCGTCCACCAGGGAGGGATCAGATTTGAGCGCATACGAGGGTTTCGGTTGCACGGCGACACTCGATGTCGAGGAGGGCACCGTGACGCTGGTGCACGCAGGTGTCACCGCGCCCAAACACAAGAAGGCAAGTTCGCCGCGGGTAATACCGCTCGGCGCGATCGAGGATGTCGACTACGTGCCCAAGACCCTGCTCAAGCGCGGCTACATCCGCCTACTCCTTCGAGGCCGCGCGGGCTATGACCCGATCGAGATCGAGGACGTGAACACGTTCCTGCTCAAGGGAAAGGGAGCTGATGAGTTCGTCGAGGCGGTCCGCGAGGCCGCTTCGAGCGCGTCCCCGGTCGAAGGGTTCGGTGCACCGGGCACGGATTCCGCGCACGCGCTCTCGGTGCGTGAACGGATGCAGGCGGCGAACGACCGGCTCGGCGAACTCGTCGAAGCCAATGACCGCGAGCGCGAGCTGTCGAAGACCCACAACTTCGCGTCGTTCGGTGTCCGAGAGAACGGGATCTGGCATGACGGCACGCAGTATGAGCTTGCCGGCGTACACGCCCGGATCGACGAGCCAGAGCCTGGCACGGCCGTTCTCGCCGTGCTGTTCCCGAACGGTGCTGTCCTGACGTACCCACTCAAGCCGAAGCAGGTCGAAGACGCCTCGCGTTTCGCCGAGCTGGTGAACGAACTCGCGCTGTCCCGAGAGCAGGCCGGCGCGCAATAGCAGCAAGGACGGGAGACCGAAAGGGTCGGGGATACAACCCGACCCTTTCGCATTCTTCAAGACATACCGTGTGGTTTCATGCCGAAATGTCCATCAAGTCCAAATCCTCAGTAATCGCGACCGCCGCAGTCGCCCTTGCACTGCTCGCGGGATGCTCCAGCAGCACGACCGAGGCGGCGTCCGACCCGACCACGACCACCGCAGCCGCCGCGACCTGCACAGCCACGCCGATCACCGATGAGGCGCTACAGAGCGCGGTCGCCGGGGCTGCTCTGCCCGAGGGCGTCGTTATCGTCTCGGGCGTCAACCAGAAGAACATCGAGCACCCCGGCACGCAGGACATCATCGTGCGCGTGTGTAAGCCCGGCCTGACCGGTAACGCGCTCAAGGACGTCGCCACCGAACTGGCACGCTCGATCAAGGCGTCGCCGCTCCAGGTGCAAACGATGCGGGTCACGAACACCGCCGAGGAGTCCTCGCCCGAGGGCAAGGTGCGCTGCGAGGACTTCCCTGCGCGTACGTTCAGCGCCGAAGCCGACCCCGGAGCTGTCCGGACGTCGTGGAAGTACCCGAGCCAGTAACCTCAACCACAACGGGCGGCACCGCGGTTATCCGCGTGCCGCCCGTTCGCGTTGCGCGATGTCGCCGGCGCTGTACCGATCACAGCCCGCCGTTCACGCCCTGACCACCGACCACACGGCGACGGCCGAGCATCCCGCTCGGCCGTCGTCGTCAGTTCGCGTACCAGTCCTCGGTGCCGTCCCAGGTAGGGAAGTGGCGTCGATCCATGTCGTCGGTCTCGACGCGCTTCCACCGGCCGAGTGGCTTCGGGACGCCACCGCCCCAGAAGGCGAACCTGGTCTGACGCTGCCACCCCTTGCGAAGCTGCGCGAAGCGGTACCAGCGCCAAACCTGAACTTCGTTCCGGCCGAGGTTTGATCGGACGAACTCACTCCGCACGTGATCTTTGTTCGTGGTGCCGGCGACCGAAGTCTCGTTGTAACCGAGCCCGAACCAGACCTGCTCGGCCTCGTCGTCGTAAATCTCGATCTCGCAGCTCAGTCGTCCGCTCGTGTTGTCGAACCGGTCAAGATTCTGCCTCTGGTCCTTCCACTTGAGTTCGACAAGGTCGTCTACCCAGAGGTAGGTCCGAACGTCGTAGCGCATGCCGGGGCCGGTTGCGGCTACTGACGGCGTGAACTTGCGCCGGGGTCGGTCTTGGTTCTCGATCGTGACGGTGCTGGACCGACCGGCTTGGAACATCAGCCCCAGGATGCTTGCGGATCGGCTCTGGCGGTGCTCCCAGATATCTCGGAACAAGGCGATCAGCGCGACGACAAGGGCTGCGAGCGCGACGACGAGCGACACGACCGCCACACCGTTCGTTGTCCCCAACACCTCGACGATCCACGACCCAAGACCCACGCTGCCCCCACCTCCGTCCGAAACGCAGAAATCGCCCCTCAACGAGGGGCGACTTTGCACGCTATTTGCACGAACCCGTGCAACAAGTCCAGGAAACCTACCCTGACCTGCATTTTCTTCTGTGGTCCCGGCTGGGATCGAACCAGCGACCTCCCCGGTGTGAACGGGACGCTCTTCCACTGAGCCACGGGACCGAACCGCGCTAACCACTCGCGGTCGAACGAGACGAAACACTAACACGCACTTGCGCCGAACACGAATCCCCTGGTTGTCATTCGTTTCGCAGGGACTCGGACCCGATCCCCGAGGGCGCGCACGGCAGTACGGCGGACGCTCCCCCACAACGCGTCCCCACTCGTCCACGCGCAAGAAGCGTCCCGAACCGAGCGCTCACGAATCGAGCGTCGGGGGGCCCGCGGCCGAACCACACTGCCGAGCGTGAGTACGGGCGATCCCGTAAGAGGCGGTCGCGGACGTCTCCACCACCGTCGCCGGCGTCTCGGATCCACGACGTTCGCGAGCACCGACGCCTGTGGGCACCTGGGAGCGCATCGAATCCTTCCGCTCGTGTTCATCGAGAGGCGAGGCCGACGCCGCCGAAACGACAGGTTTCGGCCCGACAGGTCGGTTATCGCAAGCAGTTGCCCCGAAATCAGCCTGGATACACCCGTCGGAGATCTTGGTTTTCGGCTCTGACCTGGCGATTTGTGCCTTTCTCAAATGGTCCGCTAATGTTCTCACCGCACCGGGGAAGCGGAAACGCCCCGCCGGAGCAAATGCGGATGTAGCGCAGCTGGTAGCGCATCACCTTGCCAAGGTGAGGGTCGCGGGTTCGAATCCCGTCATCCGCTCGAGAGGTTGGACTCGACCTTTTATGGTGGAGTGGCCGAGTGGTGAGGCAACGGCCTGCAAAGCCGTGCACACGGGTTCGATTCCCGTCTCCACCTCGCGCGATTAGCTCAGCGGGAGAGCGCTTCCCTGACACGGAAGAGGTCACTGGTTCAATCCCAGTATCGCGCACCAAGTTTCGAGGCAGTATGCTGCTGAAGAACTTGAGTGTTACACATGCGGATGTAGCGCAGCTGGTAGCGCATCACCTTGCCAAGGTGAGGGTCGCGGGTTCGAATCCCGTCATCCGCTCCACGATCGGCCCCTGTGGCCGGTCAGGAAACCCCGAGGACACTCGGGGTTTCCGATCTGAAGGCCCGCGCGATTAGCTCAGCGGGAGAGCGCTTCCCTGACACGGAAGAGGTCACTGGTTCAATCCCAGTATCGCGCACCACCGAGAAGAGGCACCTCCACACGGAGGTGCCTCTTCTCGTATTTCACGGCCGGTTCGTCCCGTCCGCTCGATTCGAACATGAGGGAATCCTCAGGTATCGTCGTTCCTGCCATCCCCCCGATGGTGTCGAGCCCCAGCCATGACCCCCCATCCACGGCTGGGGCTCCTTAATTTCCGCGGGTCCCGCGTCCTCAGTTCCGCTTTCGGGCGGCAAGCAATTCCTGGAACCAGAGGTACGAGTCCTTCGGCGTTCGCGCGAGGGTGTCGTAGTCCACATGGACGAGGCCGAAACGCTCCCGGTATCCGGCCGCCCACTCGAAGTTGTCGAGGATCGACCACACGAAGTAGCCCCGGACGTCGACGCCGGCATCCATCGCCGCTCGAACCGCGGCAAGGTGGTCGGCGTGGTACGCGATGCGACTCTCGTCACGAACGCGCCCCGAGGTGTCCGGGTCCGGGTCGTGGAACGAGCACCCGCTCTCGGTGATGTAGACCGGCGGCAATGCCGCGCCGAACCGGTCACGGAAGATAGTGAGGATCTCGCGCAGCCCGTCGGGGACGATCGGCCAGCCGAAGTCCGTCATCGGATACCCCTCCAGCGGGACCGGCGCGAACGGCATCCCCGGCGGCAGGTCGACCTCGAGGACACCGGCCGTCCCCTCCCCCTCCCGGGGCGCGGCGATGATGGTGGGCTCGTAGTAGTTGATCCCGAACCAGTCCAGAGGCTGCGTGATCACCCGCAGGTCGTCGTCGACCGGGCCGGTCAGCAGCGCCGCGAGCTCGTCGGCCGGGTACTTGCCGAGCAGGACGGGGTCCGCGAACGTCCAGTTCACGATGTGGTCGTAGATGTCCGCGGCCTCCACGTCCGCGTCGGCCTCAGTGGCGGCGTGCACCGGCGCGTGATTCGACGCGATGCCGATGTTGCCGCAGCCGGCGGACCGGAGCGCCTGCACGGACAGCCCGTGTCCGAGCAACTGGTGGTGCGCCGCCTGCAGCGCACCGAATCCGAGGGACAACCCGGGCGCGTGAACACCCAGGGCATGGCCGTAGAGCGTGTGGACGACGGGTTCGTTGAGCGGCATCCACATGCCGACCCTGTCGCCGAGCCGCTCCCCCACGATCGCGGCGTACTCCGCCAGGCGATACGACGTCTCCCTGTTCAGCCAGCCGCCCTCGTCCTGGAGCGTCTGCGGCAGGTCCCAGTGGAACAGGGTGACCGCCGGCGAGATGCCGGCGGAACACAGTTCGTCGATCAGCCGGTCGTAGAAGTCGAGGCCGGCGGCGTTGACGGCGCCCTTGCCGTCGGGCTGGATCCGGGGCCACGCCACCGAGAGCCGGTAGGAGTCGATGCCGAGGTCGCGCATCAGCGCGACGTCCTCGCGATAGCGGTGGTAGTGGTCGATCGCGACGTCGCCGGTCTCCCCACCGACGACCTTCCCGGGAACGGAACAGAATTCGTCCCAGATGGAACGGCCCCTGCCGTCCTCGGTCACCGCCCCCTCCACCTGGTACGCCGCTGCCGCGACACCGAAAAGGAAATCGTCAGGAAACTCTGGAATCGATCGCTGTACCGCCATGATGAGCAGTGAAGCAGAGAACGCCACGAAACGGAGCAGAATGTTGGACACTCGTCCAGTGATTCGAAACACGAAAACCCTTAGCGGGGCACGAGTCTCGGCCGCGGTCGCCTTCGGGCTCCAGGGATTCATGCTCGCAGCTCTGCTCACTCAGCTTCCGCAGTTCAAGGACGACCTCGGTTTCAGCGACAGCCTGGTGGTCGGCGCCGTCGTCGGGGTGTCCGTCGTGGCCGGCGTGGGCAGCGTGCTCGCGGAGCAACTCGCGAAGGCCACCTCGAGCCGAACGACCCTGCGCACCGGCCTTTTCGTCATCGCCGTAGCCGCGCTCGTGATCGCCCTCGCGTCGTCGACGGGCGCCTTCCTCGCCGCCTTCGCCTTCTACGGAATCGGGCTCGGCATGGTCGATGCGGCCGCCAACATGCAGGCGGTGTCGATCCAGCACGCGTACGGGCGGGTGATCCTGTCGTCGTTCCACGCGGCCTGGAGTGTCGGCGCGATCATCGGCGCGTTGTTCGTGTCCGCGTGTTCGGGTCTGAACCTGTCCGTCGAGACATGCGTGCTGATCGCGGCGGTGGTCGTCGCGGTGGGCTGCACGGCGATCGGGCCGCGCCTGCTGCGCACCGGCCACCAGCAGGCGGCCGAGACCTCGGCCACCCCGCTCGCGGTCCCGCTGTGGCCGTTCCTGGCGCTCGGTGCCGCGATGGTGCTGTTCTATGCGATCGATTTCGGGATCGGCAACTGGTCGGCGATGTATCTCAAGGAGGTGTTGCTGTCCGACGCGAGCACCGCCGCCCTCGCGATGGCCGCCTACCAGATCACCGCTCTGATCTCCCGTCTCACCGGGGACTACTGGGTGCGCCGGTTCGGCGAGATCACCGTGGTCCGCGCGGGCGCGGCGATCAGCGTCGTCGGACTGCTGGTGGTCGTGCTGGCGCAGACACCGGCCGTCGCCATCGCCGGGTTCTTCGTGGTGGGCCTCGGCGCGCCGGTCGTCGCGCCGATGTGTTTCAGCGCGGCCGGGCGACTGGCGCCGCCGGACCAGACCGACGCCGTCATCGCGCGGATCAACCTCTTCAACTACGCCGGAACCGTGATCGGCGGTGCGGTGATCGGCGGCATCGCGTGGGCCACCGATCTGCGGATCGGGTTCATCGCACCCCTGGTGTTCGCGGTGGGATTGTTCCTGCTCGCGCCCGCTTTCGCGCCGCGTCGCGTGTCGTCCGACAGCACCCCGACCGCGTCGGCGCCCACCGCCTCCTGATCGCGTCCGTCCCGGACAGTGGTGTACTTACCGGGACGGACACGACCTACGCGAGGTGAAGCTGTGACCATTTCCGTGGACCGCGCCGGACTGTGGGACGCCGAGGCGCTCGCCGACGTCGCGGCGGTGACCTTCCCGCTCGCGTGCCCGCCGCACGCGACCAAGGAGGACATCGCGGCCTTCATCGACGAGGTGCTCTCCGCGGAACGGTTCAGCGAGTACCTCACGGATCCGACGCGGACGGTCCTCAAGGCCACCCTGGGCGGCGAGATCGTCGGCTACGTGATGCTGGTCGACGGCGCGCCCGAGGACGACGAGGTCCGGTCCGCGGTCTCGCTGCACCCGACCACGGAGATCAGCAAGCTCTACGTGCTGCCGGATCGACACGGCTCGGGGGTGTCGGCGGCACTGATGGCCGCCGCCGTCGATCACGCCCGCAATGCGAACTGCGCGGGCGTGTGGCTCGGCGTGAACCAGTTGAACGAACGTGCGCAGCGGTTCTACGTCAAGAACGGCTTCGAGAAGGTCGGCACGAAGACCTTCCGGGTGGGCGGCCAGACCCACCACGACTTCGTGATGCAGCGCAGCGTCTGACCTGCCGCGCTGCATCACGGACGTGTGTCAGGCAGCGACCTCGAAGCGCGACAGTGCGAGCAGGCGGGACGTGGCGCGCAGGTACTTCTTGCGGTAGCCGCCGGCCACCATCTCGGGGGTGAAGATCTCGTCGAGCTTCGCGCCCGACACGGTCACCGGGATGCTGGCGTCGTACAGGCGGTCGGCCAGGACCACCAGGCGCAGGGCGACGGACTGGTCCGCGGCCGGGTGGACGCCCTTGATGAACACGGCGGGCACGCCCTCGACGAGCTTGCCGTAGCGGGAGGGGTGCAGCGTGCTCAGGTGCGCGCACAGCTCGTCGAAGTCGTCGAGCGTGGCGCCCTCGATCGCGTCGGCGCGCTCGAGCAGGTCGGCGTCGTCGGTCGGCTCGGGGGCGGGCGGCAGGTCGCGGTGACGGTAGTCGGGGCCGTCGACGCGGATGGTCTCGAAGATCGAGCCGAGCTTCTTGATCTCGCGCAGGAAGTCCTGCGCGGCGAAGCGGCCCTCGCCGAGCTGGCCGGGCAGGGTGTTCGACGTCGCGACGATCGACACCCCACGCGCCGACAGCTCGGTCAGCAGGCGGGACACCAGCATGGTGTCGCCCGGATCGTCGAGCTCGAACTCGTCGATGCACAGCACGCTGTGCGACGACAGCTCCTCGACCGCGCGGTTGAAGCCGAGCGCGCCGACGACGTGCGTCAGCTCGACGAACGTGCCGAACGCCTTGGGCGACGGGGAGCTGTGGAAGATCGAGGCGAGCAGGTGGGTCTTGCCGACACCGAATCCGCCGTCGAGGTACAGGCCGGCGCCCGTGGAGGGCGCCTTCTTGCCGAACAGGCCGCGGCGGCCACCGCCACGGATCTTGGCGACCTTCTGGGAGAACTCCTCGGCCTTGCGCACAGCGGCGGCCTGGCTGGGTTCCTTGGGGTCGGGAATGTAGGACGCGAAGCTGACCTCGTCGAACATCGCCGGGGGCACCATTTGAGCAATCAATTGATCGGCCGGCACCACCGGGTTGCGATCGACAAGACGTGCATGCATGCACTGAGCGTATCGACGTGCTGTGATCGAACACGTGCACCGTCTGGATTTTGCGACCTACCTCACACGCGACGCGGGCAGTGCCGGTCGGCCGCCGGAGTTGAGCGACGACGACCTGCGTTCACTGTACGGCTATCCGGCCGCGCTGGACCGCCCGTGGGTCCGTGTCAACTTCGTCTCGAGCATCGACGGTGCGGTGGCCGTCGACGGCGCCTCCGCCGGCCTCGGCACACCCGCGGACAAGCGGGTGTTCACGGTGCTGCGCGAACTCGCCGACGTGATCCTCGTGGGAGCCGGCACGGCGCGCACCGAGAACTACGGCGGCGCCCGCACCGACCCGACCCTGGCCCGTCGCCGACTCGGATCCGGGCTCTCCGAGGTCCCGCCGATCGCCGTCGTCACCGCGAGTGGTCGTGTCGACCCGACGTCGCGGCTGCTGACCGACACCGCCGTCCCGCCGCTGGTGCTCACCTCCACCCGCGCCGACGCCGATAACCTCGCCCGCCTGCGTGACGCGGGCGCCCGCGTCGAGATCGTCTCCGACGGCGACGTCACGGGAACCGCCGTCGTGGCGGCTCTGCGGCGCCGGGGGCTGCACCGGGTCCTGTGCGAGGGCGGGCCGGGCCTGTTCGGCACCCTGACCGCGGACGGCGCCGTCGACGAACTGTGCCTGACGACGTCCCCGCAGCTGGTGGCCGGCCGGAGCGGGCGGATCGCGGTCTCCCCCAACGCGAATCCGACGCCGATGACCCGCGCGCACGTGCTCGGCGACGACGACGGGACCCTCCTCACTCGCTGGGTGCGCACCCCCGATGAGTGACCGACCTGGCAGGCTGTCCGGCATGCAGTCGCGTGTGAGCAGGATCGGTGTCGCAGCGATCGCCGGGGCCGTTCTCGCCGCCGGCACGGCGTGCGGCGCCGGACCGTCCGACCGACCCGACATCGCGGTGGTCGAGCACGGTGGCGGTTCCGCGCCGACGTCCGACGCGGCGGACCGGATCCCGCCGCTGCAGACGCCGGTCCGGGACCTCGACTGGGTGGACTGCAAGGACACCACGCTCAGGGCGCTCGGGCTCGGATCGGGCCCGGAGGGGCTCTCGTTCGAGTGCGCCAGCCTGCTGGCGCCGATCGACAGCGTCAGCGGCGCGGCCGGCCCGATCGAGATCGGCGCCGCCCGGGCCAAGCTGCCGCAGACCCCCGCGGAAGCTGCTCCCCTGGTCCTGACGTCGGGATCCGACGTCGCGTCGACGAACACGCTGGCCGCGTTGGCGACCGGTCCGAGTTCGGGGCTGCTCGAACGACAGCCGATCGTCGCGGTGGACCGGCGCGGCATCGGCGCGTCGACGCCGATCGACTGTGGCCGGACGGCCGACCGCAGCGGCCTCGCCGATCTCGGACAGTTCACGCCCGGTGACGCGTCCGGCGTCGACGAGGTGGCCGCGCTGAGCCGCGACGTGACCGTGGCGTGCACCGACGCACTGCAGCCTCAGGAGTTGGCGTTCGACACCGCGCACGCCGCCGACGACCTCGAACAGCTGCGAAAGCTGTGGCAGGTGAACAGCCTCGGGCTGCTGGGCACCGGCAACGGCGCCGCGGTCGCGCTGGCGTACGCCGCGAAGTACCCGAGCGGCGTGGGCCGGCTGGTGCTGGACTCGCCCGCCGCGACCACCGCCGACGCGTCGACCGCCGCCGAGCAGCGCCTCCAGGGCCAGGAGGCGGCCCTCGCCGACTTCAGCCGCCGCTGCGCCGCGTTGGAGTGTTCGCTGGGTCCGGATCCGTCCGCGGCGATCGTGGCGTTGCGGGACCGCGCGGCCGCGGGTCAGCTCGGGACGGTGTCGTCGAGCGCGCTACTGGGCGCCGTCTCGGCGTTCCTCGGATCGCCGCGCGGCGACCAGGTGGACCGCGTGCGGGAACTGTCCGACGTGCTGGCCGCGGCCGGACGCGGCGACCTCGCACCTCTGCAGGGCCTGATCGGCGCGACGCGGGCAGCGGTCGGCACCGACGGCCAGTTCGTGGCGCGCTGCAGCGACGGCCAGCAGTGGCCGGGACCGGGGCGCGCCAAGGAACTGCAGCGGACCTGGGCCGACCGGTACCCGGTGTTCGGCGCCGACGCCGCCGTCGGGCTCATGCGGTGCTCGGCGTGGCCGACGATGTCGCCGCCGCCGCTCCCCAGCACCGTCCCGGTGCCGGTCCTCGTGTTCAACGGTGCCGCCGATCCCGTGGTCGGCAATGCCGGCGTCGCCACGGTCACCGGCACCCTCACGAGCGCGGACACCACGTGGTCGAACGTGGCATGGGCGGGTTACGGGCATCCGGTCACGACGCATTCGGACTGTGCGCGCCAATCCCTCGGCCGCTACCTGGATTCGGCGTCGTTGCCGGCGAACGGGAGCGTCTGCCCGGCGTGACGCTCGGGGTGGCCGCCCCGTCCGGACACCCCCGCGGTGTACCGTGCCGTAGTGTTCCTTCGACGATTCGAGCCGCGTACCGGCCGCACCACCGCCGAGGTCATCAACTTCGCGCTCTGGCCCCTCGCCGTGATGACGGTGATCCACCGAGTAGTCATCAAGGCGGTCAACGGATCCGTCACCGACGACTTCTCGCCCGTGTACCAGGCCGCGCTGGCGTTCCTCAATCGTCGTGAGGTCTACACCGCCAACTTCAATTCGGTGGATCCGCACTACCTGTATCCGCCGAGCGGAACGTTGCTCATGGCGCCGATCGCCATCATCGATCCCGAGAAGTCCCGCTGGCTGTTCATCCTCGTCAACGCGATCGCCGTCATCATCGCGCTGTACCTGCTGCTGAAGATGTTCAACCTGGCGCTGAACTCGATCGCCGCACCCATCCTGCTGTTCGCCGCGTTCTCCACCGAGACCGTGTCCAACACGCTGATCTTCTCCAACATCAACGGCCTCGTCCTGCTCGGCGAGATCGCGTTCCTGCTGCTGCTGTTGCGCCGCAAGGACCTGTGGTCGGGTGCCGCGATCGGCCTGACCTTCGCGGTGAAACCCATTCTCGCGCCGCTGCTGTTGCTGCCGCTGGTGCGCGGCCAGTGGAAGGTGTTCGTCACCGCGATCGGCATTCCGCTGATCCTGATGGCCGTGGCGTGGCCGCTGTCGGCAGACCCGATGGATTTCGTCCACCACACGCTGCCGTACCTGATGGAGTCGCGCGACTACTTCAACAGCTCGATCGTCGGCAACGGCACCTATTACGGCCTGCCCGTCGCGCTGATCTGGGCGCTGCGGATCGCATTCGCCGCCATGGTCGCGGTGTCGCTGTGGCTGCTGTACCGGTACTACCGCAACGACGAACTGTTCTTCGTCGCGACCGCGTCCGGTGTGCTGCTGGCGGGTTCCTTCCTGATCGGCTCCCTCGGCCAGCTGTACTACTCGATGCTGCTCTTCCCGCTCGTCATGACGGTCGTGCTGCGCAACTCGGTGATGCGCAACTGGCCGGCCTGGCTTGCCGTCTACGGGTTCCTCAGTGCCGACGACTGGATCTCGCACCGGTTCGTGGAGGCCGGACGCACCGCCGAGTACCTCAAGCCCACGATGGGCTGGAGCCTGCTGCTCATCGTCGTGTTCGCGGTGCTGGTCAACCGGTACCTCACCGCGAAGCGGGAGGGCCGCCTGGACCAGGGCATCGACCCGGACTTCCTCGTCGCCGACCGGGCCGCACCGGCCCCGACGCCGGCGAAGGTGTGACACGGATGCGGCCGCGTCGTACTAGCGTGGTGGCATGAGTTCCACACAGGATTCCGGTCTCCCCGAACCGAAGTTCCGCCTGGGCGACGGCGAGTGGCGCGCGCACCTGACGCCCGAGGAGTACCACGTGCTCCGTCAGGCCGGGACCGAGCCACCTCACGTCGGTGAGTACACGAACACCACGACCGAGGGCGTGTACTCGTGCCGGGCCTGCGGCGCCGAACTGTTCCGCAGCACCGAGAAGTTCGAATCGCACTGCGGGTGGCCGTCGTTCTTCGATCCGGCCGACTCCGACGCGGTGATCCTGCGCGCCGACGACTCGCTGGGCATGCGCCGCGTCGAGGTCCTGTGCAGCAACTGCCACAGCCACCTCGGCCACGTCTTCGAGGGCGAGGGCTACCCCACGCCGACGGACAAGCGCTACTGCATCAACAGCATCTCGCTCACGCTCCAGCCGGCCGACGGCTCCTAGAACGGAGGATTGCCCCGGCGACGCCGCCAGTCGCCGGGGCAGTTTCTCGTTTCACTACCTTGCTCACCAAGATACTGCTACCTTGCTGTGCATGAGTCCATCGGTCGAACGCCGCAGCCTGATCCTCCGGGGCGTGCTCGATATCTGCCTGCTCGCCCTGCTCCGGGAACAACCCGTCTACGGCTACGAACTCACCGAGAGACTGGCCGAGCGGGACCTACTGGTCGCGGGAGGTTCGTCCTACCCACTGCTCGCCCGCCTCGAGAAGGCCGGATTGGTCGAATCCGAGAGTCGCCGATCCGAATCGGGCCCGCCGAGGAAGTACTACTCGTTGTCCGCCGCCGGCCGCGAAGCCCTCGCGGAGGGCACCGCCGAATGGTTCACGGTGGCCAAGAGCGTCGCCGCACTACTTGATCCGATCTCGGAAACCACATCAGGGGAGGAATCAGCATGATCGAGGCAAGCATCGAACACACGGAACCGTCAGCGCCGGAAGACGGTCCGAAGATCCTGCGGGATGCCAAGCGCATCTGGCGCAGAGCGGGGGTTCGACGCGCCGACCGCCGCGCCCTGCTCACCGAACTGTCGGACGAACTCACCGCCGCCGACGCCGACGGCCTACCCACGAGCGCGGTGGTCGGCGAGAATCCGGAAGAGACGCTGCGGGCCTGGGCCGACGAGCGCGGGCTGTCCGGACGGGCCCTGCGACTCGGCGTCGTCCTGCCGGTAGCGTTCACCGGCATCGCCCTCGGTTTCGCGCTCCTAGCCGTGTTCCTGTTCATCGGGTTCACGAGGAAGAACGTCGCCATCGAACCCCCATACCTGATCCTCGGCCTGTATGCAGTGACGGCGCTGCTCGCGTATCTGCTCGCCGTCACAGGCACGTTCATCGTCCTGCGACAGGTAGGCGATCCGCGGTCGGGAAGCACCGCCCGGTGGCTCGCCGCCACCCTGCCCGCCGGCGCCGCGGTGGCAACGGCGGCGGGTGTCGGCGTCGCACGCCTTCTCGGATTCACGACCGAACCGGAAACGTTCGTCGCGACGATCGGCATCGTCTGCGTCGCGCTCGCCGTGACCGCAACCGTTGCCCGCTACTTGGCTACCCGCCCGCGCGCGGCGAGCGAGTTGAGCACGGCTGCCGCCTGATCCGCGCCGTCGACGGTGACGGTGAACTTGGATCCGTCACCGCGAGTCACGCGCAGCGCCGCGCCGGGGCGCACGAGCAGACCGACACCGTCGGGACCGACGCGGTAGCCGATGCCGCCGAAGCGGTTGATCAGCCCGATCTTCACGACGTCGGCGCGGGCGATCTCGTCGAGCGGGATCCGCCTGCGCCCGCCGGTGAGGACGTAGCGTGTCTCGAGCCCGCGGCCGTCCACCACGACGTGCACGGGCGCGAGGGCTAGCCCCATCAGCAGCGCGCCGACGACCGCGGCGACGAGCAGCATCGGCACCGCGTCCTCGGACGACGCCCAGACGACGGACACCACGATGACGATCGGCACCAGCGCGAGCACCACGGCGAGCCATCGCGGCATGGCCGCCGTTCCCGTCCACACGACGGTCTCCGTGTCGGCGAGATTCATCCGTGCCGCATCCGACGGCGGGGCCACTGCGACCGCCCCCACCGGATCGGGGCGCCCGACCAGAGCGGACCCGGCAACCGCCGCGACGATTCCGACGAGCACCGCCGGCACCAGCCACCATCCGGCGAACGAGGCCTCGGCCGCGTCGGTGAGTCCGCGCTGGGCGGCGAGCATGCCGACCGGCAGCACCGCGACCGCGGTGCCGGTACCGGACGCGATCGCGGCCCCCATCCGGGCCGCACGCACGTCGCGCCGCGTGAGCAGCAACAGAATTCCGCCGAGGAGCACCGCAAAGGCCAGACCCATCAGTGGCGACCACTGCGCCGCGGCGCGTGAGGCGAAACCGTCCGCGGCCCCACCCGGCCCGAAGTGGACGGCGACCGGATCGGGCAGGTCACCGGCCCATGCCGTGAGCACGGCGATCGCACCCGCCGCCGCCACGAGGGGCGCGCCCATCGCACCCGCGAACCCCCGCAACCACGAAACCCTCTGCGCCGGAATCGAGTCGGTCATGTCATCTCCCTCTTCACCAGGTCGAGCAGGTCGGCCGCGCTCATGCCGTGCCGCTTCGCTTCCGTGACGAGTCCACGGACCGCGTCCAGCAACCGACTCGTGGCGGAGGCGTCCGCGGCCACCACGGCGCCGCGACCGCGTCGCAGTTCGATCAGCCCCTCGTCGCGCAGCAGTTGGTACCCGCGGAGCACGGTGTGGACGTTGACGTCCAGCGACGCCGCTAGGTCGCGCGCGGAGGGCAACCGCTCCCCTGCCGTGACGGAACCGTCGGCGATCGCGCCGCGCACGGACGCGGCGAACTGCTCGTACAGCGGCACGGCGGACGACTGATCGATACGGATGAGCACACACCCACCATATTGTTCTAGTTCAAATAGAACAAGTCAGAGCGGAGGGTCGAACGCCTTGATCGGGGGCAGCGCGCCGTCGAAGTGCTCGATCTGCACCAGCACGTGCTGGCCGGTACAGCCGTGCGACAGCCGCGAACTCCCGATGTCGGCGGTGAGCACGTTGGGGTTGCCGTGCACGCACATCGAGTCGGGGTCGGACGGGTCGAGCGGGTCGTACCAGGCTCCGGTCGACAACTGCACCACCCCGGGGCGGACGCCGTCGTCGAGCACGACGCCGGCGAGGCAGGCTCCGCGGTCGTTGAACACCCGGACCACGTCGCCGGCCGCGAGACCCCGATCGGCGGCATCGTCGGGATGTATGCGGATCGGTTCGCGCCCGCGGATCTTCGACGCCTGACTGGTCGCGCCGTGGTCGAGTTGTCCGTGGAGGCGGGTCCGAGGTTGGTTCGCGATCAGGTGCAGCGGAAACTGCTGCGCGCGCTGCCCGCCCAGCCACTCGTCGGGTTCGTACCAGCGCGGGTGTCCGGCGCAGTCGTCGTAGCCGAACTGGTCGATGTCGGCTGAGAAGATCTCGATGCGCCCGCTCGGCGTGGTCAGGGGATTGCGCCGCGGGTCGTCCCGGAACTCCGAGAACAGCGACAGCCCGTCCTCGGTGCGCATCCGCACATGTCCGCGCCGCCAGAACTCGCCGAACGAGGGCGCCTCCAGGTGCGCCGGGTCCGTCCGCACGAATCCGCGCCACTGCTCGTACAGGTGCTCGATCCACTGCTGCGCGGTGCGGCCCTCGGTGAAGCGTTCCCCGAATCCCAACCGGTGCGCGAGCGCCGAAAACGTGTCGTAGTCGTCGCGCGCGTCGGCGTGCCGGGGCGCCGCCTGGTGCATGGCGACCAGCAGCGGATCGTTGCGGGTGCACGCGAGATCGTTGCGTTCGAGCGACGTGGTCGACGGGATCACGATGTCGGCGTGCCGGGCCATCGGCGTCCAGTACGGCTCGTGCACGACGATCGTGTCCGGTCGAGCCAGCGCCCGCCGCAGCCGGGCCAGGTCCTGGTGGTGGTGGAACGGATTGCCGCCGGCCCAGTAGACCAGGCGGGTGTCCGGGAAGGTGAGGCGCCGGCCGTCGAAGTCGAACTCCTCCCCCGGGTGCAGCAGCAGATCCGCGATCGCGGCCACCGGGATGAGGTCGGGCACCGGGTTGCTGCCCTGGAACAGCGTCGGCAGCGGGTACGGCACCGGGGCCAGTCCGGGCTCGTTCATCGACCCGTAGCCGTGGCCGAATCCGCCTCCGGGAAGCCCGATCTGGCCGAGCATCGCGGCGAGCGTCACACCCATCCACGGAGCCTGCTCGCCGTACCGGACGCGCTGCAGCGACCAGGTCACGGTGACCATCGTGCGACTGGCAGCCATCCGGCGGGCCAACGCGGTGATCTGCTCCGCCGGCACCCCCGACAGCGCCGACGCCCACTCCGGCGACTTGGGGACGCCGTCGTCGTCCCCGAGCAGGTAGCGCTCGAACCGGTCGTAGCCGACGCAGTACCGGTCGAGGAAGTCCTTGTCGTGCAGCCCCTCCGAGGCCAGGACGTGCGCGAGGCCGAGCATGATCGCGACGTCGGATCCCGGGATCGGCGCGATCCACTCGCACCGCCCGTGCACGTCGTCGCGCAGGGGGCTGATCGAGACCACCTCGCCGCCCCGCTCACGCAGCCGGTCGAGACCGCTGCGGGTCGGGTGTTCACTGGTACCGCCGCCGTTGACTGCGGTGTTCTTCAGCGGCACTCCGCCGAAGCACACCATCAGATCGGTGTGGGCGGCGATGACGTCCCAGTTGGTGGAGCGGGCGAACAGCTTCCAGTGCGTGCCCACGACGCGCGGCATGATCACGCCGGTCGCGCCGAGCGAATAGGTGTGCACCGAGCGGGTGTAGCCGCCGAGCATGTTGAGGAACCGGTGCACCTGACTCTGCGCGTGGTGGAACCGGCCCGCGCTGGCCCAGCCGTAGGAGCCGCCGAAGATCGCGCGGTTGCCGTGCTCATCGACGACGCGGCGAAGTTCCCGCGCCAGCAGGTCCAGCAGTTCGTCCCACGACACGGCCACGAACTCGTCGGCGCCGCGCAGGTCGGACGGGCCGGGGCCGGATTCGAGCCAGCCCCGCCGGACCGCCGGTCCGGTGATGCGGGAGCGGTGCCGCACCGACCCGGGCAGATTCCCCAGGATCGGCGACGGATCGGAGTCCCCCGCGTACGGATGTACGGCGCTCACGTCACCGTCGACGGACTCCACCTCGAACATGCCCCAGTGCGCCATGTGCTGGTACCGGCCCTCAGAACTCACGGGCACAAGTCTGCCAGCGGGACGCGGAGGCACGAGAAGAACGCCAACTCAGGCTATCGCCTGGCCTTCCGCCGTCGTGGGCGGCGGTTACTGGTCCGGTCTCGGTGAATGCACTGGCCGACTCGGCATACAGAATGGTGACGGTTCCCTACACGCCGGTCCCGACATTTCTCCAGTGCACCCGGCCCTTCCGTCAGTCCACCAATCGACAGGAACACCCACATGCGGAGCCGTGGGCTCCGACGCAAGCCGACCTCCCCGGGCAGTCTCTCACTGCCGAACACCGGAAGCGCTGCCGAAACAACCGATCCGATGTAGCCTAGGCCGACACGCCAGACGCGTGCAGAATCGACGCTAGGCACTTCTGGCTGATCACGCCAAGGCCCTCAGGGCGACACGTTAGAGCACTAACTGACATACACGATTTGCCGCCCGCACGCCCGGAGAAACATGTGGACCCATGCTGAAATCTGGGCGCTGCACATCCCGCGAACGATGCTGGTGTAAGTTCCCGTAGCGGCGCCGCGTCGGCGGTGCTGGACTTGAGAATCGGGGAGGGTATGCCGACGCTGTCGACCGCGGATGAACTGCTCTTGAGCATTGCTGGCGCAAAGTCAACCGCAATTTCAAGCATTCCGAACTTCATTGGAAAAGGATTCAATTCGGCCAAGCTAATCTCGCAGGTCACTTCAGACAGGTTCGACCTAGCGGGCGAGCACCTTCGGATCGGCGACTACTTCTTTAGGCAGGGGGAGTTCAGGGCTTCAATCAGCCGACATTACTACGCAATGTACCATTCCGCTCGAGCGGTGGTGTTTGCAGTAGTTCAGGGCGATGATTTTCAGCAGCACTCAGTTCTTCCAAACAATCTGCCCGGGGACTTACCCCCGTCGAAAGCTGCGGCGCCCTGGCGGGATGAGCTGACAAAGGCTCGGCTCACTCGAAATCAGGCGGACTACGACCTGTATCCACTATCGAAAGAAAAATGGGAGCACGACGCGCGAAATCTGGCTGCGATCGCCCCACTCTTCGTATCAGCATTTTCAGACTACGCATTGGATAAGGGTTTGGTTTAATATGTCAAGCAACTCGATGGATCTGATACGGCCGACACTCGACGGTGCCGGCATCGTCGCTTTGGAAATTCAGGAACGAGAGTTCCCAGGCGAGCACTGGGTAATTATTACGGTTGACCCCAAGTCAGTTGCACTCGGCCAAAGTCTTGCGGGAGAATTGGAAAAGCGACTTCTCCGTGGCGACGAATCATCGATTACCGTATTGTTCCGAGGGGCTATCCACGACTCTACCGATGCGGAAGATTCACAGTCTGGCGGTAAGCTGGCCGATCCTGCAGTCGATCGCCTAATTCAGCTTCTCGAAGCGCGTTCGCGCACCTCCGATGCTGTCCCCAGTTTGAAGTACATGGAGGACCCAAGGGCGAGTTTGCCGGCAATCGGATCTTCTAGACATCACCTTATCTATGGACGTCGCGGCGTGGGCAAGACTGCGCTCTTGCTTGAAGTTAAGCGGCAAGCCGAAGAAGCCGGCCATGTTGTGGTCTGGCTCAATTCACATACCATTCGGCGCCTAAATGCCGATGAGGCATTTTCGGTAGTCGTCGAATCGATTCTTGAGGCAGTGGTTATTCGAGCTGGCTCAAGTGAATCGTCGGCAATTTCCGTGTTGGACCAACTGCGGCAAACAATATCCGAATCCACCGATTCGGGGGCGACCGCCGTTAGCAAGATTCCCGAGATGAATCGAACCCTGCGCAGGGTGCTAAGAACTGATCTGCTGAGGCTGTTCGTCTTCCTGGATGATTTCTACTTGTTGGATTCGACAGTCCAGCCGTATCTACTGGACCACGTTGCTAGCGTATTGCGCGATTGTGATGCATGGATGAAAATCGCAAGCATCGAGCGTTTGACGCGCCCCTTCGAAGTATCGACTAAAGTCGGAATTGAATCGCCTCATGATGCACTGATTGTGGATCTCGACGTCACATTGGAGAACCCCAGCACTGCGCAAAACTTCCTTGAATCAGTACTTGAGTCGTACCTTTCCACTGCCGGCATTAAGTCGGCTAGGAAGATTGCAAAGATCCAGGCCCTGGGACGGCTGGTCCTCGCGTCGGGTGGCGTACCTCGAGACTACCTGAACCTGTTTTCTGCTTCGATTCTTGCTGCTCGCGACCGCAGCTCACAGGCGGCGGAAATCGGGAAAGAAGATGTTGCGGTTGCTGCAGGAAGGTACTCAAGAAGTAAGAAGCGCGACCTTGAACAGGATGTTATGGAAGAGAGTTCAGCGATCATCATCTCCGCTCTGGAGGATGTGAAATCTCAGGCGAAGGACTCGGGAACCACGTATTTCAAGGTTGATATTGCAC
Source organism: Prescottella agglutinans (assembly GCF_004011865.1). Classification (GTDB taxonomy): domain Bacteria; phylum Actinomycetota; class Actinomycetes; order Mycobacteriales; family Mycobacteriaceae; genus Prescottella; species Prescottella agglutinans. The sequence continues at coordinate 32,866 of NZ_RKLP01000004.1, forward strand.
AAAAGACGCATCCGGGGTATGAGATATTGGCCGATCTTGTGGATCTGAGATTTGCACACTTGGTTCAGTCATCGATTTCTGATCAGCATCGCGCTGGCGTGAAGTATGAGGCATATGTGCTTGCATTGAGTGAGTACACCGAGGTTAGACTTCATCGCGGCCTGGACATTCTCGATATCGAAAATGGGCAGTGGCTGTGGCAGAAGACAGGAAAGGCGGGTACGTCTACAAAACTTACAGCCACAAATTTTCGCGACAAGTTGCGCCTCGCTCCACTCCTCGATCTTGACCGACTTGCGAAGTTCGCTAATACCGTCGAAGAATCTCCGTAGTGGGGCTCTTCAAGAGTTGGAGCGAAGTTCACGGCGCGCGACTCCACCGCAGATCCGGACGGGTGTCGCTGCCCGGGGTGCGGCGCAGTCGGCCGGGATCGGCACACGATCGTGCGGGTAGTGACGGACCTGCCCGTGGTTGGACTCCCACCAATCCTACTGGTTAAGGCTCCAGCCTTCCACTGCGCGCATGCTTGGTGTGAGCGAGAAGCGTTCCCTTACAACACAGATCGGCTCGCCTCCACTGGGGCGTCGACCTCTCGGCGATATGTTCGTTATGTGCTGCGGCGGTTGATGGTCGACCGCACGTCGTCGCCGCTGTCGTCGCCAGGGAGCCCGGTGCGTCCTTGGACACATTCGACACGATCATGGTCGACGCCACCACAAGGATCGTCGGCATCCGCCCTGTTTTCAGGTTGTGGCGCAGTGCTATCTGAAGACCTCGATCGTGATCACTACCAACCGCGGCGTCGGCGAATGGAGCGACGTCCTCGGCGACACCACCGCGCTGCGGCCACGCTCGACCGACTCCCGCACGGTTGCGGACACCGACGAGTACCGCTGTACATACGAAAACACCCCACACCTCTCCGGTGCGGGGTGTTTTCGTATCGGATGAGGGCAGCGATTTGACCAACTGCTCGACGCTCACGCGTGGACCGCTGAAGAACGGGATCTCCTCGCGCACGTGCATGCGGGCCTCGGTGGCGCGCAGATCGCGCATGAGGTCGACGATGCGGTCCAGCTCGGAAGCCTCGAACGCGAGGATCCACTCGTAGTCGCCGAGCGTGAACGCGGGCACCGTGTCCCCGGTGGCCCCACCGGCCGCTACTTGAGCTTGAGCTCTGCCACCACACCGGCGTGATCCGACGCCCACAGCGGTGCTGGCGCCCCACGGAACGGGTTCGCGCCGACTTGCGTCGCCTTCTTGGCCTGCCAGTCACCCTTGGTCAACACCAGGTCGATTCGGGTGGCGTTCTCCGAGACCGGGTTGGTCAGCAGCTCGTTCTGGCAGCAGGTCGGCCCGGGCGCGTTGCGAGTGGCCGCGGGCCAGGCGTCGACGAGACCCCCGGCGACCAGGTTCGCGTAGGTCGGTGTGGTCGATCCGCCTGCGTCGGAGTTGAAGTCACCGACGGCGATCACCGGCAGCGGACTCGTGTTGACGATGGCCAGCGCCTCGGACCCCTGCGCGACCTGGATCGCCGGCGCCGGGGACTCGGTTTCGAGGTGGGTGTTGAAGAAACGGAACGACGCACCGTTGACGGTCGCGTCGACCGATGTCCAGCCGCGAGTGAACGTGACCGGCTGACCGGTCACCGTCGGCACGGTGAGCTGGGCGGCGTAGCGGCCGTCGGCCGGGTTCGAGGTAGTGACGCCGGCGCGCGCCAGGATCACGTCCCGGTCGGTGAGCCGGATGTCCGACAGCGGCAGCCCCACCGCCGGATTGACCGGCGCGGCCGGGTCCAGGTAGGGCGCCTCGACGTCCGCGTTCGTGGATGTCGAGACCACCGTGTAGTTCAGGCCGCGTTCGGCCAGCTCGCCCTGCAGGATCGTGAGGAAGTCCTGGAACACCGTGGTGGCGTTGGGGCCGGTGAGATCGGAGGGTGTCTGCGTCCGCCAGAGCGAGACCTCCTGCAGGCCAACCAGGTCCGGGCCGTTCGCGGCAATCTCGTCGGCCAGCGCCTCGGCACGGGCCGGGAAGTCAGTGGCGATCACGTTGGCCCGGGCCTGGGTGACGGCCTCGACGAACTGCTGGAAGGTCGTCGAGGTCACGATGTCGGTCAGTCCCGTACCCAGGTACAGGTTCCGGGTCATGACGGTGACCTTCTTGTTGTTCGGTTCGCCGCCCGGTTTCGCTCCCGCCGCGGGCAGTGCGACGCCGGCGAACAGGGCCAGGAACGCAAAAAGGACGGCGAGACGCCGTCCTGTGCTGGTGATGCGATTCGACATACTGGGTCCTCCCGTGCTGGTCGGTGACCTGAACATCACGAGGAGGTTCTCACATCGCGGGCGGTCGACGACCGGAAACGGATCGATCACGATCCGGCCGCCGACCGACGCGATCAGGGCAGGGAGTTCACCAGCTGCTCGACGCTCACGCGCGGACCCGTGAAGAACGGGGTCTCTTCGCGCACGTGCATGCGGGCCTCGGTGGCGCGCAGGTCGCGCATCAGGTCGACGATGCGGTCGAGCTTGGGGGCCTCGAACGCGAGGATCCACTCGTAGTCGCCGAGCGCGAACGCCGGGACGGTGTTGGCGCGGACGTCCGGGTAGGTGCGGCCGGCCATGCCGTGATCGGCGAGCATCTTGCGGCGGTCGGCGTCGGGCAGCAGGTACCACTCGTACGAGCGCACGAACGGGTACACGCAGATGTAGTCGCCCGGCTCCTCGCCGGCGATGAACGCCGGGACGTGGCTCTTGTTGAATTCGGCGGGACGGTGCAGCGCGACGTTGGACCACACCGGGTCGCTGGCCTGGCCGAGGTCGGTGGTACGGCGGAAGTCCGCGTACAGCTTCTGCAGATCCTCGAGGCGTTCCGCGTGCGTCCAGATCATGTAGTCGGCGTCGGCGCGGACACCCGCGACGTCGTAGATGCCGCGGACGACGGTGTCGGTGTCCTCGTAGGACGCGAAGAAGTCCTGCGCGTTCTTCACCGCGGCGGCGCGGTCCTCACCGAGGACGCCGGGCTGTGCCTGGAAGACCGAGAACATCGCGTAGCGAAGGGTGGAATTGAGCTTGTCGAAATCGAGGCGTGCCATGGCCTCATCCTGCCACTCGTGCCGCGAGCCGTGTCGCGGCCGTCGTCGCCGCCGCGACGCAGGCCGGAACCCCGACCCCGTGCAGGTAGGCGCCCGCCACCTCGAGGCCGTCGACGTCGGCGACCGCATCCTCGATCGCCGCGACCCGATCCAGGTGACCGGGCGCGTACTGCGGCAGCCCGCCGTGCCAGCGCTGGACGAACACGTCCACCGGTTCGGTCGACACACCGGTCACCGTCTCGAGGTCGGCGCGGGCCATGGCGATCAGGTCGGCATCCGGTGCGTCGACGACGGCGGCGTCCCCGAAGCGGCCGTACGACGCCCGTACCAGCGTGACTTCCCGCTCGGCCAGGTGCGGCCACTTGCGACTGGACAGCGTGAACGCCTTGGCACCCAGCGACTCCCCCGTCGCGACGAGGATGCCGGAGTTCTCCGGAACCCCGGTCTCGTCCGGCAACGCGAGTGCGACGACCGCGGACGAGGCGAGTTCGATGTCGCGCGCGGCGGCGGCCAGGTGCGGCGCCGCGTCGGCCACCAGGCCGACCATCTCCGGGGCGGGGGCGGCGACCACCACGCCGTCGACGTGTCCGACCGGGTCGAGCCACCAGCCGTCGCCGTCACGGCGCAGCCCGGTCGCCGGCGCGTCGAGGATGGTGCGCGGGTGGGCCGCCTCGCGCAGCGCCTCGAGCAGGGCGCCGTACCCGTCGCGCAGGGTCCCGAACACGGGGCCGGGCGACGGTGTCGGCAGCGCGGCCGTGACCGCGGCCGTGAGGCTGGTCGCGCCCGCGTCGAGCGCGGCGGCCAGTGCCGGCAGCGCGGCCCGGACGCCGATCGAATCGGACAGCCCCGAGTACACGCCGCCGAGCAGCGGGTCGACGCTCCGGCGCACCACCTGCTCGCCGAATCGGCCGCCGACGAGCGTCGCGACGTCGAGGTCCGCGGACGGATCCCAGTCCAGCGGCACCGACGGCTCGGCCGTGATGCGCGCGAGGGTGTCGGCGTCGACGAGTCCGGCCACGGACTGCGCGGTCGACGGGATGCCCATGAGCGTGCGGGTGGGCAGCGGGTGCAGCGCGCCCTCCGACCAGATGAGCGGCTGGCGCCCGGCGGGATGGACCAGCTGGTCCTCGAGCCCCAGTTCGACGATCAGGTCCGCGACCTCGGGCCGGCGGGCGATGAACGCCTCGGCGCCCACGTCGACCGGGCCGTCACCCAGGGGCACCGTCCGCAGCTTGCCGCCCAACCGGGACCCCGCCTCGACGACGGTGATCTCGGCGTCGGCACCGAGCTGCTGCCGCAGGCGGTACGCGGCGACCAGACCGGTGACGCCGCCACCGACGACCGCTACCGACACGCGCCGAGATGTCACAACGAATGCACCAGCTCCACCACATCGGTCAGGACGGCCGGATCGGTCTCCGGGAGCACGCCGTGTCCGAGGTTGAAGATGTGTCCGGTCGCGCCGGCCGCGACCGCGGCGTCCGCCTCGCGGCAGATGCGACGGACCTGCTTCTCGATCGCGTCCCAGCCCGCGAACAGCACCGCCGGGTCCAGGTTGCCCTGCAGCGCCTTGCCCGGTCCGACGCGGCGCGCGGCCACGTCGAGCGGAATGCGCCAGTCCACACCGACGACGTCGGCGCCGGCCTCGCCCATCGCGCCGAGCAGCTCGCCGGTGCCGACACCGAAGTGGATGCGTGGCACGCCCGCCGACTCGACCTCGACGAAGACGCGCTCGGAGTGTGGCAGCACGAACTCGCGGTACTCGGCCAGCGACAGCGCGCCCGCCCAGGAGTCGAACAGCTGCAATGCGTCGACACCCGCGTGCAGCTGCGCCTGCAGGAACCCGATCGTGATGTCGGTGATCCGGCCCAGGAGCGTGTGCCACGTCTTGGGGTCGGCGTGCATGAGCGCCTTGGTGCGCTCGTGGTTGCGGCTCGGGCCGCCCTCGACGAGGTACGACGCGAGCGTGAACGGCGCACCGGCGAAACCGATCAACGCCGTCTCGCCGAGTTCCGCGGTGAGCAGGCGCACGGCCTGCGCGACGGCACCGACCTCGTCGGGCACCAGCCGCGGCAGCGCCTCGACGTCGGACACCGTCCGCACCGGGTTCGCCACGACGGGGCCCACCCCCGCCACGATGTCGAGGTCGATACCGGCCGCCTTGAGCGGAACGACGATGTCGGAGAAAAGGATCGCCGCGTCGACCTTGTGCCGCCGGACAGGCTGCATCGTGATCTCGCAGACGAGCTCGGGGTCGAAGCAGGATTCGAGCATCCCGATTCCTGCCCGGATCTCCCGGTACTCCGGCAACGAGCGTCCGGCCTGACGCATGAACCACACGGGTCGATGCTTCACCGGACGGCCGGTGGCCGCCGCCAACAACGGTGCGTCGTCGAGCACCCGCCGAGCGGGGTATTCCGCGCGCCCGGTCATCCCTGCATTCGTATCTTCCAAGCCGCTCATCGGGCTCCATGCTGCCACGAGTTGGACGCCCCGCAGAATCGGCGCGCCTCCGACGCGCTACCAGGTGCGGCGTCTAACGTCCGCAGTTGTGACGACCCCGGGATTGCCGAAAGAACCAGCCCAGTTCCGCGCCGCTGTCGACGCGATGAACTCGGCTGCGGTTCACCCGGATATCGAACTCGGTCCCATCCGCCCGCCGCAACGACTCGCGCCCTTCAGCTACGCGCTCGGCGCCGAGGTGCGCCACGCCGAGACCGGCGCCGTCGCCGAGCACTCCGAGGGGGACGCGTTCGGCCGCCTGATCCTGCTGTACGACCCGGACGGCGACGAGGCGTGGAACGGCACCATGCGGCTGGTCGCGTACATCCAGGCAGACCTCGAGCCCGCGCTCGCCGCCGATCCGCTGCTACCGGAGGTCGCGTGGAGCTGGCTCGTCGACGCGCTCGACGAGAAGGCAAACGAGATCCTCGCGCTGGGCGGCACCGTCACCGCCACCAGTTCGGTGCGGTACGGCGACATCGCGGGCCCACCGCACGCGCACCAACTCGAGCTGCGGGCGTCGTGGACCGCGACGTCGACGGCCCTGGCCTCCCACGTCGAGGCGTTCTGCGACGTGCTCGCCTACGCGGCGGGCCTTCCGCCCGCGGGGATCACCAAACTCGGTCGTCGACCGAGGTCCTGAGGGACGCCCGCTCCGCCCTCGACCCCGATGCCGAACCGAACTCTCACCGTGTACGTCCCCGGTTGGATCATCGAGGACAGGTCGCTCGACCCGCCGTCGGTGGGGGCGGTGATGTCGGCACTCCTCCAGTTCGATCGGCGGCATCCGCGAGCTCCGCGCGAGGCTACGAGCGAACTCGTCGCGCTGGCGCGGCCCGTGTTCGGTAGGAATCCCGTCGTGTACCCCGACGGGACGACGCGCTGGCCGACGATCCTCCGAGGCGACGGGTGGAGCGCCGAGTGGGCGGCCGATCGACCGATGACCGGGTACGTGCGGCTGGCCGGAACGCTGTTCGCGCAACTCGATCTCACGGACACGCTCGCCGACCAAGGCGATCCGGTACGCGGCCTCGTCACCCGGGTCCGTGTGATCACTCGTCCGGACGATGGCCGCGAGCACGGCTACCTCGACGTCGACGTCTCACCGTCCCGGTTCGACGGGCACGACACGACCGGCGTACTGGTCGACCTCGACCTGGGCGCCGTTCCCAACCCGCCTCTACGACCAGCGCTGATACCCGCTTCGGTCAGCGCGCACGGAACCGACGTCTGGGTCCTGGACCGGGACCTGCCCGTACTCGTGCGCCTCGCGAACGCCACCACGAACCCCGTCGCCACCGAGCACGCACTGCCGGCGGCCATCCTGCGGCCGTCGGCGCCTCGCATGCGCCGGGTGCACGCCGACCGGACCGGCTGCTGGGTCACCGGCGCCGACGGGATCCTCCGGTGCACCCTCGAAGCCGACGGGTCGCTGTCGACCGCGTGGGTCGACGAAGGCGACGCCCGTACGTCGGACGGGTGTGACGACACAGTGTTGGCGATCGGACCGACACACCCCGGCATGCGTCTGGACCGCGACGCCGGCGTCGTCCCCATCGACCTGCCGAGCGAACCGGCTCGCCTCGTCCGTCCCGGATCGCTGCCGGTACCCGTCGCGCTGCCGCCGGGATCGGTCCAATCGACGACGTCGACCGCAGGCGGGTTCGCCCTCCTCATGTGGCGGTCGAAGGAGCGGGACTATCGGATCGTCACTGTCACACTCGACGGCACCGTGACGACCGGGGAACGACTCGTTTTCGACGAGGCGCATCCCTTCCCTCGCTTCGCGGGATCGGAGCACCTGGTCACCCGGAACGGCCTGTGGCGGGTCGACCGTGCCGGGGTCGAGAGGATCCGCCGGTTGGCGGCGATGCCACCGTCGTGCGGCGTAGCCGGAGACGCCCTGTGGCTGGTGATCGACCGCCGCCACCCGGGGCACGACGAAGCGGCGTGGCCGCTCGACCGGTCGACCGACGTACCGCCGCGTGGCGCGGGGCAGTACCTCCTCGCCATCGTCGACAAGGCCACGCTCGAGGTGCGGGTCAGCGTCCCGCGTGAGCACACGGATCCCGAACTCGCCGCCACCGACGACGGCACCCTGTGGATGGCGGGCGATGCGTTGGAGAAGGTCTCGGTGTCCGGGACAGTCGAGAAGCTTGATCTCGCAACCCTTCTCGCCTCGCCGGGCTAGCCCGCCGCCTCGGTGGAGGCCGCTTCACCCGAGTGCTGGCGGGCCCGCGTCCAGTCCAGGAAGTCGGCAACGCCTCGGGCGACGGCGGCGCTGCGGATCGACGGGAAGATGTCGAACGCGTGCTGAGCCCCGCGCAGTTCCGCGTAGGCGACGGCGTTCTCCGACACCTCGCGCAGCCGCCGGACGAACTCGCGCGCCTCGGCGACGGGGATGAACGAGTCGCTGGCCCCATGGACGACGAAGAACGGTGGCGCATCCGGCCGCAGATGGTTCAGCGGCGACGCCGCCTCGTAGTCCTCGGGGAACCGCGCGTTCTTGCCGAGCACCATCGGCATCAGCCCGGACTCCACCCGCTGGCGCGTGGCCTTGATCCCCGTCTCCCCCGCGAAGTCGTAGACGCCGTAGTGCGGGGCGCAGGCCTGGACCGAGGTGTCGGCGTCCTCGAACCCCGGTTGCAGGGTCGGGTCGCCCGCCGTGAGGGCGAGCATCGCCGCCAGATGGCCCCCGGCCGATCCGCCGGTGACGGCGACGAACCCGGGATCGCCGCCGTAGATCGACGCGTTGTCCCGCAGCCAGGCCACCGCCTGCTTGATCGCGATCAGGTGCGCCGGCCACACCGCCTTCGGCGAGAGCGGGTAGTTGACCGCGGCGCATACCCAGCCGCGCGAGGCCATCTCCAGCATGAGCGGGATCCCCTGGTGGTCCTTGCTGCCGATGACCCAGCCGCCGCCGTGGATCTGCAGGAGGATCGGCGCATTCACCGGGACGTCGCGGCGGTGGTAGACGTCGATCAGGAACCGTCGGCCGCCCGGCGCGTACTCGAGGTTCGGCACCCGCACGACGTCGGCGTGACGCATCCGGAACGGCAGCGCCAGCTGCTGCCACGGCACCCCGGCGACGGTCTCCGCCCGGCCGGCCACGGACCTGTAGTCGGATCCGAGGGCCGACGTGAGCGCGGCCTCGACCTCCGATCGCGCACCGCGCCCGGTCGCGATCACCGCGGCGAGACCCGCGGCCGACAACCCCGCGGCGGCGACGGCGGCGACGTCGCCGCCGGTGCGAACTCCCCGCCGCGCCACGTGGATTGCCGTGTCGGCCAGCGTGGCCGCGAGCAACTGTGGAGCAAGCTCGGCGGTGAGCCAACCGGAGACGAACGTCGGGACGGAGAGCGGCATCCCGGGGATCGGCCGCAGCGCATTCGCCGCCAATGCCGCAGTTGCTACTTGCCGTAACAGGAACCGGTTTCTGAACGTCATTAACCAATTCAACCATGACTTTTGTCACACGGCCTGCATCAATCTAGAACAGGTTCTACCGTTAGCTGCATGGAGAGACTAAGTGGAATGGACGCCAGCTTCCTCTACCTCGAGACCCCCACCCAGATGCTCCACGTGTGCGGCCTGATCATCCTCGACGGGTCCACGATCCCCGGTGGCTATTCTTTCGCGAAGTTGCGCGACGAACTCGCGATTCGCGTAAAAGCGATGCCGAGCTTCAAGCGACGCCTCAAGGACACCCGGTTCAACCTCGACCACCCGGTGTGGGTGGACGACACCGATTTCGACATCGAACGCCACTTCCACCGGATCGCCGTCCCCGCCCCCGGCGGCCGCGACGAGCTGTCGGAGTTGTGCAGCTCGATCGCCAGCCAGCCCATGGACCGGTCCCGCCCGCTGTGGGAGATGTTCGTCATCGAGGGCCTCGACGACGGCTCCGTCGCCGTCATGTCGAAGATGCATCACGCGAACGTCGACGGCGTCACCGGCTCGAATCTGATGTCCCAGCTGTGCGGCCTCGAACCCGACGCCCCCCGGCCCGAGTTCGACCAGCTCCCCGAAGGCGCCGGCCGCGCCAGTTCGCTCGACATCGCCGTCAACGGCCTGATGGAGTTCGCGTCGCGCCCGCTCAAGATGGTGAAGCTGCTGCCGGACAGCGTTGCGCTGCTCCCCCGGTGGATCGGCCGGGCCCGCAAGGGCGAGGCGATGCCGACTCCGTTCACTGCGCCGCGCACGTCGTTCAACGGTGCGATCACCGGTCGCCGCACCCTCGCGTACACCGAGCTGAGCCTCGACGACATCAAGTTCGTGAAGAACACGTTCGGCGTCAAGGTGAACGACGTCGTGCTGACGTTGTGCGCCGGGGCGCTCCGCCGGTATCTCGAGGACCGCGACGAACTCCCCGACACGTCACTCGTCGCGACGGTGCCGGTCTCCGTGCACGACAAGTCGGACCGGCCGGGGACCAATCAGATCTCGGTGATGTTCACCCAGATGGGTACCGACATCGCCGATCCGGTCGAGCGGCTGCACACCATCTCCGAGCTGAACACCATCAACAAGGACCACCACAACGAGGCGCTCGGCGCCACGCTGCTGCAGGACTGGGCGCAGTTCGCAGCGCCCGCCACGTTCGGCAGCGCGATGCGGGTGTACTCCAAGCTGAAGCTGGCCGAGCGTCACCCTGTGGTGCACAACCTGGTGGTCTCGAACGTGCCCGGCCCGCCGTTCCCGCTCTACTTCCTCGGCGCGCGCATCAAGCAGATGTACCCGCTGGGACCGGTCTTCCACGGCGCCGGACTGAACGTGACGGTGATGTCGCTCGAGAACCGCGTCGACGTCGGCCTCGTCTCGTGCAAGGAACTCGCCCCGCACCTGTGGGATCTCGCGGACGCGTTCCCCGAGGCCCTCGCCGAGCTCGTCAAGGCCGCACGCGCGCAAGCACGGAAGAAGAAGCAGCCAGCAGTCCCTCGGTGAACGGTCCGGCGTTCATGACGCACGACGCGTGACCGCAGTCCACCTCGTACGTTGCGGCACCGGCGATCTGGCGGGCGAGCCAGCGCTGGCGCCGCGGCGGGATGATCATGTCCCTGGTGGGCACCACGACGGCGGTCGGGACGTCGATGTCGCCCACCCAGGCGGTGGAGTCGAACTTGCCGATCTCGGCGGTCGCCCGGCCGATCGCGCCGTAGCTCGTCTCCCTGAACTGTGAGTAGGCCCATACCCGGTCGCCGCCGAGGACGGGACCACCGACCGGCACCGGACCGGGCCGCGGCTTGAGCGCGCCCAAGCTGTAACTGAGCGACTCGAGTGCGACCCGTTCCCGCGAGTTCCGCTTGAAATGCGCCGCGCCCGCGCACAGGACGAGGCCGGCGACCCGGTCGCGGTGCCGCTTCCACACGAGCTGCGAGACGAGCGAGCCCATCGAGTACCCGACCGGCACGACCTGGTCGATGCCCAGCACGTCGGCGAGCGCGACGACGTCGTCGGCGCAGTCCTCGAGGGTGAATCGCCGGGACCGGATCCCCCGCCCGTGCCACCGCTGGTCGAGAATCACCACCCGCGCCTTCCGGGCGAGCTTGTCGATCGCGGGGTACCACGTCAGCGTCCCGGTGCAGGCGAGCGCATGCAGGAGCACCAGTGTCGGCTTGCCCTCATGCTCCAGGGAGTCGCCGGTGTCGATGACGTACGTGGAGCCGCGGCCGGGCAGTTCCACCATCGATCCGACCGGGACTGCACCGACGGGAGCGACGGCGGGCGCGAGATTGAGCATCGAATTCCCCCATTCAGATCCGATCGTCGAGACGAGTGCCACCAGCGACGCCTCACGTGGCCTTGGTCACTTGTCCAACATTTGACACAATTGCCGGAATCCTCCCGAATGTCAACGCGAGATCGCATCCAGACCCCGCCCCCACCAGTAGAGTTGCGCCCTATGCCAGATACCCCCGAGCCCGCCTCCGCCCCCGTACCCCTCCTGGTCCCCGCCGACGGAGTTCCGCCGGTGATCGAGACCGCCGAGGGCGTGCGCGACGCGGCGGAGCGACTCGCCGCGGGCAGCGGTCCCCTCGCGGTGGACGCCGAGCGCGCATCAGGGTTCCGCTACTCCTCGCGCGCCTACCTCGTGCAGTTGCGCCGCGCCGGGGCCGGTTCGTTCCTGCTCGATCCCATCCCGACCGTCGACGACCTCGAGCCGCTGCGCGACGCGATCAACGACCTCGAGTGGGTACTGCACTCCGCCGACCAGGACCTTCCGTGCCTGGCCGAACTGGGACTCGCGCCCGCCAAGTTGTTCGACACCGAACTGGCCGGACGCCTGGCAGGCTTCGAGCGCGTGGGGCTGGCGGCGATCGTCGAGCGCACGCTCGGGCTGGAGCTGCGCAAGGGCCACGGTGCGGCCGACTGGTCCACCCGGCCTCTCCCGGACGCGTGGCTCAACTACGCCGCCCTGGACGTCGAGGTTCTCCTCGAACTGCGCGAGGCGATGGCGAAAGAGCTTGCCGCGCAGGGCAAGACCGAGTGGGCGGCACAGGAGTTCGAGCACGTCCGGTCGGCCGGCCCGCCCCAGCCCAAGCCCGACCGGTGGCGCCGCACCTCGCAGATCCACAGCCTCAAGAGTCCCCGCCAGCTCGCGGCGGTCCGCGAACTGTGGACCGCGCGCGACGAGGTGGCCCGCAAGCGCGACATCTCCCCCAGCCGGATCCTGCCCGACTCGGCGATCGTCGCGGCCGCGAGTGCCGACCCCAAGAGCATCGACACGCTGCGGGCGCTGCCCGTGTTCGGCGGCCCACGCCAGCGCCGGTCGTCACGGCTGTGGCTCTCGGCCCTCGAACGCGCCCGCACGCTGCCGCAGAGCGAGCTTCCGCCGGTGAACCAGCCGTTCACCGGACCGCCGCCGCCGAGTCGCTGGGCCAAGCGCGACCCCGAGGCCGCCGCCCGACTGACCGCGGCGAAGACGGGTATTGCCGACCTGAGCGAGCGGGTCCATGTGCCCGTCGAGAACCTGCTCAGCCCGGATCTGGTGCGCCGCGTGTGCTGGGAGCCGCCGGCCGCCGACGTGGACTCGGGGCCGGCGATCGACGGCCTTCTCGCCGCGACGGGCGCGCGCCCGTGGCAGCGCGAACTGACGGTGCCGATCCTCGCGGAGGCCGTCCACGCGCAGCCGTGAGCAGCGGAAACCCTCCGTCGGCCGCCCCATATGTTACTGGCGGGTAATTAGCGCTACAGTGGTGCCTGTCGGGTCTTGGCACCCGCCGTGACCGCATCTTTCCCGCCAGGAGGAATCCAGCGTGGCTGCTTCCGCTAATCAGAGAAACGTCGTCTTCGTCGACGGCATCCGCACGCCGTTCGGCAAGGCCGGCCCGAAGGGGATCTACGCCGAGACCCGCGCCGACGACCTGGTCGTCAAGGCCATCCGCGAGCTGCTGCGCCGCAACCCCCAGCTCGATCCCGCCAAGGTCGACGAGGTCGCGATCGCCGCGACCACGCAGACCGGCGACCAGGGGCTGACCATCGGCCGCACGTCGGCGATCCTCGCGGGCCTGCCCGAGACGGTCCCCGGCTTCGCGATCGACCGCATGTGCGCCGGCGCGATGACCGCCGTGACCACCACCGCGTCGGGCATCGGCTTCGGCCAGTACGACGTCGTCATCGCCGGCGGCGTCGAGCACATGGGTCGGCACCCGATGGGCCAGGGCGCCGACCCGAACCCGCGCTTCCTGGCCGACCGCCTGGTCGACCCGAGCGCGCTGGTGATGGGCAACACCGCCGAGAACCTGCACGACCGGTTCCCGTCGATCACGAAGGAGCGCACCGACGCCTACGCCGTCGCGTCGCAGAACAAGTACGAGGCCGCCAAGAAGGCCGGCTACATCGCCGACACCCTGGTGCCGGTCGCGACCCGCTCGGAGGCGGGTTGGGGCCTGGCCACCGAGGACGAGCCGCCGCGCCCGGGCACCACGCTCGAGGACCTCGCCAAGCTCAAGACCCCGTTCCGCCCCGCCGGCCGTATCACCGCCGGTAACGCCGCGGGCCTCAACGACGGTGCCACCGCCGCGATCCTCGCCGGTGAGGACACCGCCACCGAGCTGGGCCTGCCGATCGGCATGCGCATGGTCGGCTTCGCCTTCCAGGGCGTCGACCCCGCGGTCATGGGCATCGGCCCGGTCCCGGCCACCGAGAAGCTGCTGGCCCGGACGGGTCTGAAGATCGAGGACATCGGGCTGTTCGAGATCAACGAGGCGTTCGCCGTGCAGGTGCTCGCCTTCCTCGAGCACTTCGGCATCGCCGACGACGACCCCCGGGTCAACCAGTGGGGCGGCGCAATCGCGTGCGGCCACCCGCTCGCGTCGTCGGGCGTGCGCCTCATGACGCAGCTGTCGCGCCAGTTCGCGCAGAACCCGGGCGTCCGCTACGGCCTGACCACGATGTGCATCGGCCTCGGCATGGGCGGAACTGTCATCTGGGAGAACCCCAATCACAAGGACTACGCAGCTCACGAAGCGGGGGCCAAGTAAATGAGCGACATCGCAAACGCTTTCGCCGACGAGGTTGTCACGAACGCCTACACCAAGCTGATCTCGGTTCCCGGGATCGACGGCCCGGTCGCGCTGATCACCCTCGACAACGGCTTCGATCACACCAAGCCGAACTCGTTCGGCCCGCGCGGCCTGCACGCGTTCGACAAGGCCCTCGACGAGGCGTTCGCGGCCAACCCGGCCGCGGTCGCCGTCACCGGCAAGCCGTTCATCTTCGCGGCCGGCGCCGACCTCAAGGGCGTCCCGTCGATCACGTCCCGCGAGCAGGGTGTCGAGCTCGGTCAGCTGGGGCACAAGGTGTTCCGCCGCCTGCGCGAGTCCGAGGTGCCGACGTTCGCGTTCGTGAACGGCGTCGCGCTCGGCGGCGGCCTCGAGGTGGGTCTGCACTGCCACTACCGCACCTACGCGGACAACGTCGGCGCCCTCGGCCTGCCCGAGGCGATGCTGGGCCTGGTACCCGGCTGGGGCGGAACCCAGTTGCTGCCCAACCTGATCGGGCCGTCGAACGCCGTCACTGTCGCGATCGAGAACCCGCTCAACAACGGCAAGGTCGTCAACTCGAAGAAGGCACTCGAGCTCGGCATCGCCGACGTGGTGCTCGGTTCCGCCGACTTCATCGAGCAGTCCCTCGCGTGGGCGGCGAAGGTGATCGCCGGGGACATCACCCCGGCCCGCCCCGAGATCGACCGCGGCGCCGGCTGGGACGAGGCCATCGCCCGCGCCAAGGCGATCATCGAGGGCAAGACCAAGAACAACGCGCCGGGCGCGGTCCGCACGGTCGAGCTGCTCGAGCTGGCCCGCACCACGGACATCTCCGACTCGAAGTCCCTCGACGCCGGTTTCGCCGCCGAGGACGACGCGCTCGCCGACCTGCTGATGACCGACGAGCTGCGTGCCGGCCTGTACGCGTTCGACCTGGTGAACCGGCGGGCCAAGCGGCCGGCCGGCGCACCGGACAAGTCGCTGGCGCGCAAGATCTCCGGCGTCGGCATCGTCGGCGCGGGCCTGATGGCGAGCCAGTTGGCGATGCTGTTCGTCAAGCAGCTCAAGGTGCCGGTGATCCTCACCGACATCGACCAGGAGCGCATCGACAAGGGTGTCGGCTACGTCCACGGCGAGATCGACAAGCTGCTCGCGAAGGGCCGGCTGTCGCCGGACGGCGCGAACCGCCTCAAGGCACTCGTGTCCGGCTCGCTCGACAAGGCCGCGTTCGCGAAGACCGACTTCGTCATCGAGGCCGTCTTCGAGAACATGGACGTCAAGAAGAAGGTGTTCGCCGAGCTCGAGGAGCACATCTCCCCCGAGACCGTGCTGGCCACCAACACCTCGTCGCTGTCGATCACCGAGATGGCCGCGGACCTGAAGCACCCCGAGCGGGTGGTGGGCTTCCACTTCTTCAACCCGGTCGCGGTGCTCCCTCTGCTCGAGGTCATCAAGGGTGGGCAGACGGACGACGCCACGCTCGCAACGGCGTTCGCGACGGCGAAGGCGCTCAAGAAGTCGGCCGTCGGCTCCGCCGACCTGCCCGGCTTCGTCTTCAACCGCCTGCTCATCCGCGCCCTCGGCGAGGTCATGAACGCGGTCGACGAGGGCACCCCGTTCGACGTCGCCGACAACGCGATCGCCGAACTCGGCATGCCGATGACGCCGTTCACGCTGCTCGCGCTCGTCGGACCGGCCATCGCGCTGCACACCGGCGAGACCCTCAACGCCGCCTACCCGGAGCGGTTCAAGCCGTCGCCGGGACTCGAGGCGATCGTCGAGGCCCGCAAGCCCGGCGTGTGGACCTGGACCGACAAGGGCCAGGTCGTCGACCCCGATGTCGCCGCGCTGTGGCAGCAGGGTGACAAGCCGTCGACCTCCGAGGAGGTGCTCGAGCGCACCCGTCGTGCGTTCGCCGAGGAGATCCGGATCATGCTCGAGGAAGGCGTCGTCGCCGCCCCCGAGGACATCGATCTGTGCCTGATCCTGGGTGGTGGCTTCGGCTTCTGGAACGGCGGCATCACGCCGTACCTGGACCGCACCGGCACGTCGGAGGCCGTGAACGGCAAGCCGTTCCTGGCGAAGGGTGTCGCGAGCGTCTGACGCGACCCGCCGATCCGCGAAAAGGAGCGCGCCCCCGGATTTCCGGTGGCGTGCTCCTTTTCGCATCGACGGGTACCGGTCAGGGGATCGCATCCTCGGCTAGCGGCTCCCGTGTACGGGCCACTTCCGACGGGGAGGAATCCGCCGCGTCGACGGCGTCGGGGGCCGCCGGATCGCGCACGTCGTCCACAACCAGTTCGGACTCGAGGACCGGCTCACCGAGCCCGATCTTCTTCTGAATGCGCTTCATCCACGCCGGGGCCCACCAGCAGTCGTCGCCGAGGAGCGTCATCACCGCCGGGACGAGGAACATGCGGATCAGCGTCGCGTCGATGATGAGCGCCGCGATCATGCCGTACGCGATGTACTTCATCATCACCAGATCGGAGAACCCGAACGCGCCGGTGACCACGATCAGGATCAGAGCTGCAGCGGTGATGATGCGACCCGTGTGCGCGGTGCCGACTCGGATGGCCTCCGTCGTACTCGCTCCCCGCGCCCTGGCTTCGACCATGCGGGAGAGCAGGAACACCTCGTAGTCGATCGACAGGCCGTAGATGATCGCGACGATGAGGACGAGCATCGGTGATGTGATCGGCCCGGGGGTGAAATTCAACGCTCCGGCGCCGTGACCGTCGATGAAGATCCAGGTCAGGATGCCGAGCGTCGCGCCGAGTCCCAGCGCGCTCATCAGCACGGCCTTGATCGGCAGCACGAGCGACCCGAACGCCAGGAACATCAACAGGGTCGTCAGGGTCACGACCGTCACCACCATCAGCGGGAGGTTGTCGAGCAGGGCGCTGATGCTGTCCTGTTCGATCGCGGGTGTGCCGCCGACGAGGACCTGCACGCCGTCGGGGATGTCCATCGACCGCAGGTAGTCGATGGTCTCGGCGGAGTCGTTGCGGTCCACCAGGCCCGCCTTGAGGACCTGGACGCCGTTCTTCGCCGGTCCGGTGAGAGAGAACTTCTCGACCAGACCCGGTGCGCCGCTTGCCGCTTTGATGATCTGGCCCACCTGCGTGCCCTCGGCGTCTCGGATCACCAGCTTGACCGGCTCGGTGCGGCTGCCCGGGAACAGTTCGTCGAACTGCTCCTGCGCCACGCGGGTCGGGTTGTCGCTCGGCAGATACTCCTCGTTGATGCCACCGAACTTGATGCCCGTCAGCGGGGTCATCAGCAGCAACAGCCCGATCACGATGGGGATGGTGACCTTGAGCGGGTTGCGCATCACCCAGACCGTCAGCCGGCCCCACATGCCGGCCTCGATCTCGTCCGTGGACTTGATCTGACCGAATCGCCGGAGCCCGAACTTGTCGATCCAGCGGCCCAGGATGCCGAGGATCGCCGGCAGCACCGTCACCGACGCGAACGCCGCCAACAGCACCGTCGCGATCGCGCCGTATGCCATCGACTTCAGGAATCCCTGCGGGAACAACAGCAGCCCGCCGAGACTCGCGACGATCATCGTCGCGGAGAACAGCACCGTCCGGCCGGCCGTCATCACGGTTCGTCGAACGGCCGTGCGGGTGTCGTAGCCGTCGCCCAACTCCTCACGGAAACGACTCACGATGAACAGGCCGTAGTCGATCGCAAGACCCAGACCGATCAACGACACCACCGACTCGACGAACGAGTTGACCTCGGTGAAGTGCGTGAGGACCCGCACGATGCCGGTGGCGCCGACGATGGTCAGGCCGCCGACGATCAGCGGGAGCGCGGCAGCGATGACGCCACCGAACACGAAGAACAGCAGCACCGCGACCGCCGGGATCGCGAGAATCTCCATGCGGTGGATGTCACTCGCGATCGTGTCGTTGATGGCGCTCGCGACCGGCTGCATGCCGGCGAGCTGGACCTCGACGCCGTCGATGTGGAACGCGTCCCGGACCTCCCGGAAGTTGTTGGTGATCGCGGTGTCGTTGTCGCCTCTCAGCGCGATGCTCGCGAGCGCATGCGTGCGGTCCGCCGTCGCGAACGCCGGCAGTCGCGGCGTGTTCGGCACAGGAACGTAGCTGCCGTTGATCTTCGCGACCTGATCCGGATGATCCTGCAGCAGTCGCTGCAGACTGTCGGCGACCTTCGCTTGGAAGGCGGGATCGTCCACCGTCGTCCCGGCGGGAGCGGTGTACATCGCGACGACGTCACCCGTGGCGTCGCGGCCGAACGTGCCGTCCGCAAGCCGCGCCGCCGCTACCGACTCCGAACCGGGATCCTCCAGACCGCTCTGGCTGAGATGGGCACCCAGGCCGGAACCGTAGGCACCCAACGCCAACAGCCCGGCCACCATCACCGCGAGAACGGTGAAACGGGCCCGGTAGACCAGATCTCCCCAGCGAGCGAACACTAGTAACTCCTCAGCGCCCGAGATCGACGCAGACGGTGGACAACCGAGAACTCTCGGTCAGGAACCGAAGATGCGTCCGAAGGCTTCGAGAAATGCAACGGGCCCCAGGGAGAACATGTAGCTGCTCCCGGTGAACATGGCATCGATCACGTCGGTCACCTCCTCCCGTTCTCGTGGCGTGCGCGACTCATTCGGTGAAGTTCCGTTCGATCCAGTCGATGGTCTGCATCCCGAACAGGTCGGTGCCCCACCCGTAGAGGTCGGTGAGCATCCTCACCATGCCGCAGTCACTCGGCGCGTACGTCACGTCGGTTCCCCCGGCCCGATACTTGTCGGCGAGTTCCCGTGAGTCCTTCGCCGGCACAAGGGACATCGGTGAGTCGTCCTTGGCGCACGACGTGATGAGGACCTTCGACTTCGGAGCCTTGGTCCCGAGCAGGTTGTCGTCGTAGACGGGCTGGAAATCGGGGATGTCGGCCGGGCTCTGTCCACCGACGAACAACGTCTCGAGGGGGACGAACGGCGCCGTGAAGTACGCGGGCGTCTGGCACTGCGTTCGATACGCGGCCGCCAGCGCCTTGCCGACGGGGTTCAGCTTCTCGTCGATCCG
Organism: Prescottella agglutinans; assembly: GCF_004011865.1. Classification (GTDB taxonomy): domain Bacteria; phylum Actinomycetota; class Actinomycetes; order Mycobacteriales; family Mycobacteriaceae; genus Prescottella; species Prescottella agglutinans. Next base: position 52,005 of record NZ_RKLP01000004.1, read on the forward strand.
CATCTGCGGGTACTTCGGCTCCAGGCCGAGCAGCGTGGCGAAGGCGAACCCGGAACCGATCGAACCGTCGGCCGTGCGCATGAAGTTGCGCTGGTTGACCACCATGCCCTCGAGGACGGTGGACCGGACGTTCAACTCCGGGGCGTACTGCGCCTGCGCCTCGGCCGCGAAGCCCGCACCGACGCCGCCCCCCGCGATGCCGAACAGCGAGACCGGGGCGTTTGCATCCAGGCCCGTGCTCGGGGTCGACAGGGCGGCTCGGACCGCGTCGATTTGGGCGTGGCCGGCGTACTTGCCGGCGAAGACGCCGTGCGGGTCCGGATCGGCGTCGTTGCCGACGTCGGAGATGACGACCGCGTAGCCCTTGCCGAACATCAGTGCCAAGGGCCCGAGCGCGGACCACGCGGACCCGTCGAGCGGATTTCGGCCCGTCCACTGGGTGCTCGGATGACAGTAGGCGCCGACGCTGTCGTTGGCCTCCTGGTAGCTGATCACCTTCTTCGCCGACGCGGGTGTGCCGTCGACCGGGATCATCACGATGCCGGTGCTGATCTCGGGGGTGGTCCCGTCGAGGCCGGTCGTCACGTACATCAACTTGTAGGCGTCGATCCGGCCCGGCTTGTAGCCGAGGAACATCACGTCGACCGGCTTGACCTTCAGCACGGTGCCGGGCGTCTCCGTTCCGGTCAACGGTGGTTCGGCGTAGAAGGGATCGCGCGCCGTCAGCGCCTGGAACGCCTCGACTCGCGATGCAGCCGTTCCGGCATCGAGTGCGCCGACGACGAATCCGTTGAACACCTCGTCGAGACGCGGGGTCCGCATGTCGGACTGGCCGTCTCCCGACGACGAGCTGCCGGCCGACGACGGCCCGTCAGCCGACAGCGACCCACCGGCCGATGACGACCCGTCGGCCGATTGGGCGGACGCGCCGACGGGGGCGACCATGATCGCGGCGGTGGCCACCGCCGCGCAGGACAGGACTCGTGTGGCGGCGCGGAGCCGGCGACGAAGCGTCACGCTGGATGCCATCAGGACACCGTCACTCTCGTGTTGAGCAGAGCGGACTGCATGATCTGGGGAACGTTGAGCAGCGGTCGATGCGTTTCGAGCTGCGTGTCGTAGGGCACACGAAGCTCGGATTCCAGTTGCGGCCAGTTGTTCTCGACCATGTTCTTGTACTTCGGCAGCAACTGGGTGGTGATGTAGTCCCACCGCTCCTCGTAGACGGACCAGTTCCATGCCGGCAGCGGGCTGGTGAGGGTGGCGGTGCGGCCGTCGGGCAGGCGCGTGCTGACCTCGATCGGACGGAACGAGCGTGGCGGCAGCACCCCGGCAACCGACGGCGATCCGGCGACGGTGGACAGATACGTGATGGCCCGGCCGACGGTGTCCTTGTAGTTGCGGACGGTGTCCCACTGCTCCCGGATGATGACCCCCTGCTCGCGCTGCAACAGCGCACCGTTGCCCCGCGCCATCCGGTCGGGGTCGTTCGACGCGATATCGCGCCACGCAGCCATGATGTCGTCACCGAAGAGCCCCGCGTGCTGCATCTCCTCGAGGGCGGGGAGCCCGCCGGTGACGTAGGCGCGGTGCATCGGCATCAGGTCGGAGAAGATGTTCTTCTGCATCACCATGATCATTCCGAGGATGAAATGCAGGTCCTCGCTGGTGATTTCGCTGCCGGCCTCGGCCAGCGCGCGCAGCCCGTCGGGGAGCGAGTCGACGATCCCCGGCCCCGCGATGTCGGTGGCGGTCGCGACGACGGCCCGGGCGGACTGCTGGAGTTGCGGGAAGTCGTAGGCGTCGGTCATGAGTTCGAAATCGATCAGCCCGCCGCCGAAGTCGGCTCCGACCATGCCGCCCATTCCCGCCCACTGCAGTTCCCGGCGCTCCAGTTGCAGGTCCTCGTAGAGGCGGTACGACTTGACCAGGTTCTCCCGGTTCACCGCCACCCCGGCACGCGGATCCCATTGGGCCAGATCGATTCCCGCGACGTCGGTGGCCTCCACCAGCCAGTACTGGAACAGCAAAGCCTGGTATTCGTGGGGCGCTGCGCCGCTCGCGCGGGCCTCGTCCAGGATTCGGGTGAGCGTCGCGCGATCGGTGGGCAGCGCCGGATTGACGCCACCCGGGCCGTGCGCGGCATCCCGGTTGATCATCGGTAGGTTCAGATATTGGTCGACGCCCGTCTCGGACGCGACCGCTGGTGTCGTCACCGCTCCCCCGATCGTCATCGCCGTTGCCGCCAGCACCCCCACCACGCCTGCGACGGACGCACGCGAAGTCCAGCGTTTCCCCAATCCAGCACTCATGTCGCCCCCACGGCTCACTCGAAAATGGCCACCCCGACATGCTCGATCTGCAGCGACAATACTTACCGGCCGGTTCGAATCGCCGGGAATCGTCGATACGCCCCGGCACAATCGGCCGGGTTCGCGACAAAGAGGACGAGTGCCCCACCCTGGTGCCCCACGCGGCCTCATTCACCATCGAGACTCGAATAGGTTAGGCTCACCTATCACTCGACCTCGAAGGAGTTCTCAGTGTTCGCTCTCACCACCCGCCGCAAGCTTGTGACGGCCGTCGCCGCCCTCGGCGCGACGGCACTGCTGGCGTCGTGCTCGTCGTCCGACTCGGACGCGTCGGCAGCGTCGTCGTCCGACGGCGCCTTCCCGGTCACGATCGCGAACACGTTCGGGTCCACCACCATCGAGTCGGCGCCCGAACGCCTCGTCACACTGGGCTGGAACGCGCAGGACGTCGTCTACGCGCTCGGCGAGACGCCCGTCGGCATGCCGAAGTACACCTACGGCGCCGAGGCCAACGGCGTGATGCCGTGGCTCCAGGGCAAGTTCGACCCGAGCCAGACCACGCTGCTCGACGCCGCGACGTCCACGCCGGTCGAGGCCATCGCAACCCTCTCGCCGGACGTGGTCCTCGCGCCCTACGAGGGCTTCGACAAGGCCACCTACGATCAGCTGTCCGCCGTCGCCCCGACCGTCGCCTACCCCGACAAGGCGTGGCAGACCACCTGGCAGGACCAGACCACGCTGATCGGCCAGGCGCTGGGCAAGTCCGACGAGGCCACCGAGCTGATCGACGGCATGAACACGATGTTGGCCGACACCGCGGCCGCCCACCCCGAGTACGCGGGCAAGACGTTGTCGGTGATCAACCTCGACACCACGAACGGCCAGGTCAATGTCTACAAGCCAACCGATCCGCGCGTCCAGATCCTCACCCAGCTGGGCTTCGTGAACTCCCCCGGCGTCGAGAAGCTGGCCGCGTCCAGCGACCCCGACAACTTCTTCGTCGACATCTCGTCCGAGCGGATCTCCGAGGTCGACGCCGACGTGGTCGTGGTGTTCGTGTCCGACACGGCCGAGGCCGAGAAGAACCCCGCCTACGCCTCCCTCGGCGCGGTCAAGCGCGGCACCGCGGTGGCCCTGTCCGATACCAAGATCATCGCCGGCCTGAGCCAGACCAGCGTCCTGGCGACCCCGTGGGTAATCGACCAGCTCACCCCCCAGCTGACGGCGGCGGCGAACAAGGTCGTGTAACGCCCCGCTTTCAACCGCCCAGCGGCACACCGTCAACCGATCGCCGGCACCGGATCCGATCCGGGGCCGGCGATCGGCCGTCGGATCGACCTACGGTGCCGTCCCTCCGTCGGACATCCAGCGTTCGACACCCGATTGAATCGCGTCGAGAGCCTGCTCGGCCGCATAGACATCGGTACCGACGACCCGATCGTCGAACGACCCGAACCCCCGAACGAGCATCGCGCCCTCGAGAACGAGCGGACAGAAATGCCGGACCAACGAGTTGCCGTCGGCAGAATCCCGGCGAACCCCTTCGATCAGTTGCTCGAGTTCATCGAGTGCGAATTCCTGGGGCAACAGAAGGCACACGGCTGGGCGGTCCCGACTGACCTCCACGGCCGCACCAAGATTGGCCGTGTCGGTCGTCAACCAGCCACCGAACTGCAGCAGGTCGTCCTCCCGATCCAACTGGAAGTCGTGCCGTTCTCCGGGCGGCAGCACTGCGCCATCCTTCTCCCATCGCTTCCATAGGGATTCACGTCTCATCGTGAGATCACCGAGTCGGTTGAGCGGAGCAAGGGGCTGAGATACCCCGACGAGGACCAGTCGACCCGCCAAAGCACAGGGAGCAGCGTGGCTCAGTGCGTTGGCGGAGACAGCGACCGCGGCGGGAATCGACTGTGATCCCCCTCGACGGACCTCGATACTTACAACACCGATCCGTGGACGGCGCTGAGCAAGATCAGCGAGAGCAGGGACGAATTCGGCCGACTCCCGATTCAGTGAGATTCTCTCGCCAGTAGTCATGATGATCGCCGTTGCTCTCTTCTAGATCTCTGTCGGGTACACCCGAGCACAGCCACCGACCACGCGAATCGACTCTCGTGCGACACCTGCATCGTGCGGGTTCGCGAGTTCGACCATCACGATCCCGGGATGCAGGTCCAGGATCAGGACCCCGTCAGCCGTAGTGTCCACAGCCTTGCCGACGAGCGTGGTTTGCCCGCCGACGGATTCGATCGAGATGGCCTCGTTCGAATCCGTCTCCCGGAGCGCGACAACCGAACCCGGCACCTCCACCTCCACGTCCAGCACCGCCCCGGACGCGATCGGATCGTCACCCATCCAGATGGCCTGGAAGGCACCCCGGGCACTGGATACCTCGATGCGATCGCCTTGGATACCACCGGCTTTCACGGCCACCTGCATCACTGCTCGCCCCTCGAAAGTGCGTCCCGAAGCGGACGCGCGCCCTGTAGATCACCAATTCAAGCCGGCCGATACAGCCACGATCAGGAAATCAACCTGAACAGTCCTTCGCTGTAATACTCGACTTTGGATCCACCCGACACCCCTTCAGCGATCTTGGAGGCGAGGATTCTCCCCTCCCGGTCCAACCGCTGGATCGCAGCCACCGAATCGGGATCGCGCCTGGCCTCGGCGGACAACTGGATGATCGACTGATACCGACCGTTCCAGGCTTCCAGATCCCGAGTAAGAGCATCGGAGACGCCCAGCGAGACGGTACTGGTCGGACCTGACCCGACCACGGTGACGACGGGGTTCATGTAGTCCGCAGAGAGCCTCAGATACATCAACGCACCGGCCTCGACATCCAACTGGGCATCTTCACGGATTCAAAGAAATAGCGGAAGTCACTCTCCCTATGCGAACAGTGCCGACTCCATGATCTCCACGCGATCGCCCAAGACCACCCGAATATCTCCAACCTGGTTTCCCGATCTGAACTCGATCACCATTCCGACATTGCAACCTTCGTCACGGACTCGAAGCGAGATCGCGCCCTCCCGGTAGATCCGAATGCACTCGCCCTCCCGGTCGAGCTTGATCGAGACGGAACGCAGAAGCGGATCCGCCACAAGTTGGAAGGTTGCGCCAAGACCTACCCACGAAATCGAGACACCACCTGGAAGATCGCGGACTTCCTCGACCGCGATCAGCTCGGACGGAATATCCTCCACCCTAGGCAGGTCGAATATCCTGAACACAGCCTCATTCACCGGCCCTCGAGAGGTGTGGCGGACCGTCTGCTGTCGTGATAGGCACTGATCTTGGCCACCCGTATCCAGCGCGCGAGAATCGTGCAGTCCGGAACAGGATTCGACCGAAACCTCAAAAGGTCGTCACCAATACTATCGATCGACAGGTCGGCGATCATGGTGGTCTTCCATTCTCTGATCGACAAACTCTCGACCCCAACGATCGCGAGTTCCACCTGAATTGTATTCACCCAGGTTTTCCACTTCTCCGGCGGATCCTCCGGGAACTCACTCAGATCGAAGCGGACCTCCACGTCGGAACCGTCCCGGCGTAGTCGGAACTCGTGAATTTCCACCCCAGAGAGGGACGGAATCTTGTCACCGTATATTGACCGGATCACCACCGGATTCAGGAGAAGTTCCACCCAGTTCATCCAACGATCCTTCCATCACTGTTCCGGAACTGGTCGATCGCCGGCGGGATGCGGTTCTACCTCAGGAATCGAATTGCGAACAGAATTCGTCGAGATTTCACCGGAACCCCTAATCAATTTCGCCTTACCGCCCGGATTTGCACCAAATGGTCGGCCAAATAGTTCACTCTTCGAGAACTATTATCCACACCCCATACTCCTCAGAGGTAACTCCAATAATCGGGTACCCAGTCAATGCCGCAGCGACAAATTCCGGCTCTCCATCGTGCGGCGCCAATTCTTGCGCCAACTGGAGGTCCCCAGAAATCCGCACACGATACCACGGGTTTTCCAGTGCGCCCGGGCCGGATGTGCTGAGAAGGAAGGACTCGTCAGCATCGAAGAGTCCGCAGCGAGTTGCGACTTCTCTCCAATTCTGATTCACAGAGTCCAGATACCCTTCGGCCGCGTAATCTACAACGAGGTCCGGCTTCACATCACCATCTATCACCGCCTTCCACGCACTGACCGGAAGAATATCTCCGGCCGATGGTGCGCGTCCCAGTATCTCCAACCCGGCGCCATGTATTCTCGTCGCCGATTCGTCAGCCATTGCGTCTCCGATCATTCGACTGGATAGTAGAAGTGATGTCGTCCATCCACAGGACGATACCGCTCATGCGGCGAGGTCGTATCCCATCCGAAGTTGACGGCAGAAGTGCTTGGATCGCCTTTCGGAAGCCCAGCATGGAAGTGCGGCCCCTGCCGCGGGTCGGAAACGTGTTCAACAACTACCCGGGATCCATCGTCAGTTTCAAACTGCATATAGTGCCCCCATCCCCCCGGATCATTCGAGTATCGATAGCCAGGAAGGCCCCTGCGATGCATATCGCCGCCAACCTCCCAACTCGCATCGGGTGGAGTGCCTCTTGGGATTCCAGCTCGGTCAAAGGCGGCGTCCCGCGCAAGCTCCCGATCTGAGAATTCCCGATTGTCGCCGCATGGCTTCAATCCCAGCGGATCCGACCACACCGTCGGGTTGTGCGGGTAGCTGTTCGGGTTCGGCGACGGCGCGAGTCCCAGCGGGTCGATGGTCGCGTAGCGCGCGGTGACGGGGTCGTAGTAGCGGTGCAGGTTGTAGTGCAGGCCGGTCTCGTCGTCGAAGTACTGGCCGGGGAACCGGATCGGGGTGTCGGCCGCGCCGGTCCAGGACGTGCTCCCCCACAACGACATCGCCGACCACCCCGCGACGTCGGCGGTCCCCGGGTCGACCAGTTCGGTCGGCGTGCCGACCAGGTCGGTGACGATCGCGTAGAACTCGGCGTCCACGGAGGCCTGATCCGCCAGGTCCACCGTCGGCACCGAGGCCTGGGTCAGCGGCGCGTGCGTTCCCGGTTGATAGGTCCACCGGGTGACGCGGTCAGACGTGGACTGCTCCACCAACGTCGTTGCATCCCAGGTGAACACGGTCCGTTCCGCCACCGACCCGTCCACGGCGAGACGGGACTTGGCGGTGCGCCGGCCCAGGGCGTCGTAGCTATACCGCCACTGCGTCCCGTCCGGCGTCGACACCTCGACCATCTGGTCGAACGCGTCGTACCGGTACTGCCAGACGTCCGGCTTCCGCGACAGCCTGGTCGTGACCTTGCGGATCAGTCTGCCGGCGTCGTCGTAGTGGAACTGAGTGCGCCCGTCCCGGACCAGCAGCGTTCCACGGTACTCACGCCGACCTGCGTCGTCGGCAATCGCCGTCGCGGTCTGCGTCACGATGTTGCTCAACGCGTCGTACGAGTACCGCTCCACCGCGGTGCCGTCGTCGACCACCGACGTGATGCGGCCCGCCGCATCCAGTTCGAACTGCCGGCGCAGCATTCGGTCGGTGGTCGTCGTCTGCTCGACGAGATAGCCGTCCGGCCGGTAGTCGAACACGTCGGACCGCAGCACCCGCGAAGCGGCGGCCGGGCCGGAATCGAAACTCAAACTCAGCGACGACGCCGGATGCGCCACAGCCTCCTGCATGGTGAGCCGGCCGCGCGAGTCGTGGCGGCGGGTGATCCCCACCTCTCCCGCCCTCCACCCGGTGACCGCGCCGCGCGCGTCGTAGGTGAGACCGATCGAGTGCCCGTCGACCGCCACCGAGGCGACGCGGCCCGCCGCGTTCCAGCGCCACCCGGTGACACCGCCGGTGTGCGAACGGCGCTCGACGCGTCGCCCGAACGGATCGTGGTCGAAGCGCAGTTCGCCCGCTCCGTCGACGGTCTGCCGCGCGAGCTGCCCCGCCGCCGTGTACTCGAACTCGACCGTGTGGACCGGATCCCCGCCGACGCCGCTGACCGCCGACAGCGTCCGTCCGACCAGATCGTGGGTGTAGCGGCGGAACTCGCCGCTGTCGGCGGTGACGTCGAGCAGGCGGCCCAGGATGTCGTGCGAGTGGTGGCGCGTCACGCCGGTCGCGGATGTCACCGTCGCGATGCGACCCGCGGCGTCGTGCGTGTAGGTGGTTCGGGCACCGTTGAAATCGGATTCGGCCACCAGACGCCCGTCCGCGTCGTACTCGTACGACCAGGTCTGGCCCAGCGGGTTGGTGACCGCCGTCAGGCGCCGCTCGGTGTCCCACGCGTACGCGGTGAGCGAGCCGTCCGGGTCGATCCGCGAGGCCACCAGATCGAAGGATCCGTACGTGTACGACGTGACGGCGCCCACGGGATCGGTGTGCCGCAGGAGGTTTCCCTCGCCGTCGTAGTCCCACGACTCGACGGCGACGTCCGGGTGCGTTCGCTCGACGAGCTTCCCGTCGGGCGACCACCGCAGTCGCGTCACCGCGCCCGTCGCGTCGGTCACCGAGGCGGCCCGCCCGAACGCGTCGCGCGTGATCCGCGTCGTCGCTCCCATCGGGTCGGTGACGGCGACGGGCAGCCCGGCGTCGTCACACTCCACGAGGGTGCGGGCGCCGGTCGGCTCGGTGATCGAGGACACCGCCCCGGTCGGGTGGTAGCTGTACTCGGTCCGCGCGCCCCCGGCGTCGGTGACGGCCACCAGGTTGTCCGTGGCATCCCAGTCCTGGCGGACGACCGTGCCGTCGACCTGGTGGACGGCGACCGGCCTGCGCGGCCCGGCGTAGTCGACGGTGACCGAGTGCCCGTCCGGCCGGGTGATCTGCGCGACGTCGCCGTCGGCGGTGTAGCGGTACCGGGTGACGGCCCCGTCCGGACCGGTGACCCGCAGCGGTTCGCGGCGCTCGTTGTAGTCCGTGTGCGTTCGAGAGCCGTTCGGCGACATCAGGTCTCGTTGACGGAGGTCGCTGTCGAACCCGTGCGCGGTCTGCGCCCCGAGCGAGTCGGTGACCACAGTGACCGACCCCGAACCGTCGGCCGTCGGCGCGTAGTCGAAGCGGGCGGACATGATGCCGTCGGTGCCGTTCTGGACCACGACCCGTCCGTCGGCGTCGTACGTGTTGACCATCCGGTTGCCGTTGGCGTCCTGCCACGACAGCATCCGACCCTCGGCGTCGTACGTGTAGCGGGTCGTGCCGCCGAATCCGTTGGTGACCGCGGTGAGGTGCCCACCGTCGTAGCCGAAACGGCGGACCGCGACGGCGCCGCCCGAGTCCGGGTCGATCACCGACAGCGCACCGATCCGCCCGCCGCGGGCGTCGACGAGCACGCGGTAGCCGCCCGAGTGGGACACCTCGACCGGCGCACCGTCCGGGCCGTAGTGGAATCGGATACGGTTGCGGAACCGGTCCGTGATTGCGCTGATGGCGATGTTGCCCAGCGCCGAATCGACCCCGCCGAGTTCGGGTTTGGGGGCGAAGTGCCAGGTGAGCGACCGGTCCGGGTCGTACACCGCGTAGCCGCCGGTCTCGGTCCGCGCGAGCGTCCAGCGCTGCAGCGACTGTCTCGGACGGACGGGTACGCCCATCTCCGGGTGCGGATAGACCACCATCACGCCGTCCTCGGCGAGCAGGGTGACACCGGATTCCTCGACCACGATCCGCATGTCGATCGTCGCCGACCAACTCGGGCCGAACCACCGGCCGAACCCGTAGCTCGAGCGATGACGCCGCCCGAACACGAGCGGCAGCACACCGGGCAGCGTCAGATCGGTTTCCGGCAGCAGGAACTCGCCGGTGGCGGCATCGACCGGGTCCTGGCATTCGGTGACCTGGTTGCTCGTCTGGTCGCTCGCCGGTCCGTTGTCCTCCGCGGTCCGCGCCGCCCCGGCGTCGGATTCGGCGAGATGCTGCGGGTTCGGGTTCTCGCCCTCGGGCGGACGGGTGAAGTCGGGGTCGTGGCCGGCGCCGGTCGGACCCTGGTCGTGCGCGGGGGTGGACTGGTCCGGGCCGCCCGGGTCCGCACCGTGTAGCGACGACGGTGAATCGATGTCCGGCGCATCGATTCTCGGGGCGTCGGCTCCCGGTGCCTCCGCGCGGGGGACCTCGGGCGTCGGGACGTGGCCGGCCGTGTCCGCCACGCGATCGACGGTCCGCAGATCGCTCCCCAGATCAGCAGCGATCTCGACCGCGTGCATGGACGTCCGCGCACCGGCCACTCCGGCGCCGGCGCCACCCGTCGCCGCCGTCAGCAGCGCGTCTCCGGTGAGCGCTCCCGCGAACTCGAACGGGTTGGCCCGTGCGTCGGCGAGGAACGCGTCCACCACGGCCCCCGGATCCGCCGCCGCCACCACGAGGCCGGTCGTCAGGTCGCTCAGTCCTTCGACGTACTCCGCCGGGTGGCTGAGGTTGTACGGGTCGACGGGGTTGACCTGTCGCACGAACTGCACGAGTCCGGTGACGCTGGTGACGAGACCGGAGGTGAAGTTGACGCTGCCGTGCTCGAGCACATCGGTCAGGTCCCCGAAGTTCGCGGCCATCCGCTGCGTGAACGGCGGCTCCTCGGGCGCCGACTCGGTCAGGGCCGCCAACTGACCGGCGATCTGCGACGCGGCGTTGTCGCGCTCGGCCCGGGCGGCACGCAGGGTCTCCACCGCATCGGCGTACATCGCCGTCCACGAATCGACCACGGGGGTCCGCGCACGCTGCTCGCCGCTGAGCGCGTTGTAGGCGGCCTTCGTCGCCCGCTCCTGCTGTTCGGCCTGCTCCCACCGCGCGATCGCGTCGGCCGCGCGCGCCTGCGCCGACTCGATCGTGTTCGCCCACCAGGTCAGTGACTGCGCGGCGGACGCCATCGCATCGGCAGCGTCCTGCCACAGCGCCGGCTGTCTGTCGTAGACGGCCTGGAACGCGTCAGCCGCGTCGCCGGTCCAGCCGGCGGCGTCGACCGTGCGTAGGGAGGTCCCGGTGGACCCGATGTTCGTGCCCAGTTCCGTCAGCGTGGTGACGGCCTCGTTGACCGCACCGGCGTCGCCACGGATCAGTTCCCGCGGATCGGTGGTCTGGCCGAGTTCGAGCTCGTCGACCGCACCCCCGGTGCTGCTCGCAACCCGATCGCCGAGGTCCGTGAGGACGTCGGCAACCCCGTCCGCGCCCAAGCCGCGGGCGACACCCGCCAGGCCGTCGAGACCCGCATCGGCCATCTGGCCGGCCTTTTCCAGCACCCCTTCGGCCGCGTCCTCGACGAACTCACCGACCTTGTCCAGGCCGCCGATGACGTCGTCCCACCCATAGCCCATCAGTTCTCCCCCGCCCCTGCCTCAGCCCTGGCCGTCGGTCAGGTCTGGTCGTTCATGACCGACGCCGCCTGCTCGGCGGCGCCGGTGTGGTACCCGGGCGCAGCGTCCACACCGACGACGTCCGCGACCGCCAGCGACACGTTGGCCAGCGCCTGCGGGCCGACCGCCGCGATCACGTCGTTGTTGGTCCGGATCGTGTCCATCGCCGCGTCGAACGACTCGCCGCTGTAGTCGGGATGGAGCACGTTGTTGACCGGGTTGTCCGCGAAGGTCTCGCCCCACGAACGCTCGCTGATCTCCTCCTCGCTGAGGTGCGGGTTGCCCGCGACGTGCGTCCAGGCGGTCTTGACCATGTCCGAGGCTTGCTGGTCCATCAGGTGATAGCGCCCGGCCTGGAGATCGAGCAGTTCGGCGATCTCGTTCGCCGACCGGACGAGGTGGCGCACACCCCAGGACCACCGCTCCGCGTACTCCTCGAGACTCTTCTGGACGGCCTGCGATCCCGCCTCCATCGGCGACAGCGCCAGCATCGCGAACCCGCGACCGGCTGCGGCCGTCTCACCGATCCCGAGCCCGGACAGCGAATCGATGATCCCGGTGATGCCGGCCGACGCCTGCTGCAGGACGGCGGGATCGACCTCGAGTTCCGCGCTCATGATCTCTCCGGCTCGAGACCGGGCGGAAAGGCCATCGGTCGACTGCCGCCGGCGTCGACGACCACCCCGGTCGGCCGGTCGAAGCTCGGCAGGACATGCTCGACGATCCGCCAGCCGAACAGTGCGTGGTACCGCGCCGCGGTCTGCTCTCCCCGCGCGAGCGTGTGCCGGGCCAACTCGTGCTCGCTGGTGAACACGGGAAGCCAACCGAGCTCGCGGATCTCGCTGCTCCACACACGGTTCTCGGCCGTCAGCGGCACCAACAGCCGTGCCTGCCGGAACGCCTCGAGTAGCGCGTCCGGCTGCCCGAAGCCTTGATAGAAAGCGTCGATCTCCGCAACGAGATCCGCGCAGCCCCCACCCACCGAACTCCCCCTCGTTCCATCCCCCGGAAACGGCGCAATAGTACTACCCGGTCCCATCCCGCCCGAACCGGTGGATTCGGCGTAGCGTCCCGGATGCAGACGTCGTTCCGACAGGAGGGCGCACGATGACCGACACCGACTCCGGCGACCGGCCCGCGACGGCGCAGGCCTCGATCGTCCGGGCCGTGATGTTCTCGGCCGCAGCAGCACTGGGCGGCTTCCTGTTCGGCTACGACACCGCCGTCATCAACGGCGCCGTGAACGCGATCCGCGACCGCTACGACATCGGCGCCGGTGCGACCGGGCTGTCGGTGTCGCTGACGCTGCTCGGTGCCGCCCTCGGAGCGTGGGTCGCGGGCAGCATCGCCGACCGACTCGGCCGGATCCGGGTCATGCAGATCGCGGCGGTGCTCTTCGTCGTCGGCGCCCTGGGTTCGGCGTTCCCGTTCGGCATCGTCGACCTCACCCTGTGGCGCATATTGGGCGGTGTCGCAGTCGGTTTCGCGTCGGTGATCGCGCCCGCCTACATCGCGGAGATCGCGCCTGCGGCCGTCCGCGGCCGGCTCGGGTCGATGTACCAGTTGGCGATCGTGCTCGGCATCGCCGTCTCGCAGTTGATCAACTACGCGATCTCGGCGGCCGCCGGCGGCGGGCGGGGCGAACTGCTCGGCGTCGAGGCCTGGCAGTGGATGCTCGCGATCGAGGCGATTCCCGCGGTGGTCTATCTGGTCATGACGTTCACGATCCCGGAGTCCCCGCGGCACCTGGTGCGGTGCGGCCGCGAGGACGACGCCCGCGCGATCATCGGCGAACTCGAGGGCGGCGACCCGCAGGCCGTGTCGCACCGGATCGAGGAGATCCGCACCTCGCTCGGCGCCGAACGCGCCCGGGTGGGGGTGCGGGCGCTGTTCGCCAAGTCCACCGGAGTCGCCGCGCTGGTCTGGGTCGGCATCGCGCTGGCCGCGCTCCAGCAGTTCGTCGGCATCAACGTGATCTTCTACTACTCGAGCACGCTGTGGCAGGCCGTCGGCTTCGGCGAGGACCGCTCGCTGCTCATCAGCGTCGTCAGCGCCCTGGTCAACATCGTCGGCACGTTCGTCGCGATCGCGGTGATCGACCGCATCGGCCGCAAACCACTGCTGCTGGTCGGCTCGGTCGGCATGGCCGTCTCGCTGGCAACGGCCGCCGTCTGTTTCCATTCGGCAACGATCACCCGCAACGCGGAAGGCGAGTCCGTCGCGACCTTGACCGGCGCGGGCGGCACCGTCGCGCTGATCGCCGCCAACGCCTTCGTCTTCTTCTTCGCGCTGTCGTGGGGGCCGGTGGTCTGGGTGCTCATCAGCGAACTGTTCCCCAACCGGGTCCGGGCCGCCGCCGTCGGCATCGCGACCGCGGCCAACTGGGTGGCGAACTTCCTCGTCTCGGCCACCTTCCCGTCGCTCGCCGACTGGAACCTCTCGCTCACCTACGGCGGCTACGCCCTGATGGCGCTGCTGTCGATCGTCGTGGTCACGCGCTTCGTCACCGAGACCCGCGGCCGCACGCTCGAACAGGCCGGCTGAGCTACGCCCAGTGCGGCGGGCGGGACAACACCGCCGGGAGTCGGGTGCGGCCGTCGCCGCGCGCCGCGTTGACCTGGAACTGGGTGAGGAACAACGCGTCCGACAGATCCGCGCCGCGCACGTCGGCGCCGCGCAGATCGGCGCCGATGAGGTCCGCGGTCCGCAGGTCCGCCCTCCGCAGGTCCGCGCCGATCAACCACGCCCCGCGCAGGTTCGCCCCGCGCAGGTCCTTGCCGGCCAACTTCGCGCCCATCAGGTCCGCACCGCGATGATTGCGTCGACGCCCCGGCACCGCGGCCCGCGCGAGTTCGCTGGTCTCGAGCAGCAGCGCGTTCACCCGCTCCCGGTGCCCGGCGACGTCGAGTCCGGCGAGCACCACGGCGTCGGCGGCCGTGAGCGCGGCGGTCTCCTCGCGCAACCGGGTCAGGTCGTCGTGCAGGCGCGCCGCGGCGCGGATCCGCAGCGACTCGTCGAGGTACCAAAGCAATTCGTGCAGCTGGCGCATCACCGGGAAGACGTCGAACATCGCGCGGGCGGTGTCCGCGGCCCCGCGCCAGTCCCGGCCCGCGAACGTCACCTGTGACACCTTCTGGCCTGCGCCGAAGCAGTCGTACACCGTGCAGCCCGAAAAGCCCCGCTCCCGCAGCTGGGAGTGGATCCCGCAGCGGAAGTCGGCGAGCAGGTTCCGGCACGGCGTCCCGCCGGCCTTGTCGACCGCGAAGTCGCTCGACACCGCGAACGGCAGCGCGACGCAGCACAGGCCGAAACAGTTCGAGCAGTCCGAGACGAGCTCGGACGACACCCGCGTATTCGGCTCCGACACCGAGACCTCCTCATCGTTCGCGACCACCCATCCTGCACGACGGGCACCTGCTGCGGCCAACCATTTCGCCATGATCCGGACCACGCTCGCAAAGCTCTTGCCGGGCAGCGGCACTCGGGATGAACCCGCCAAACCGCCGGCCACCGGTTGACCGCCGCGAACGCCCGGACCGACACTGGTCCTGGGAGGGACCACCATGACCGTCGACCCCAAGCAGGCCCACCTCTGGATCGTCGGCGGCGGCATCGCCGGAATGGCCGTCGCCGCCTTCGCGATCCGCGATGCCGGGGTGCCCGGCGAGAACGTGCACATCCTCGAGGAACTCGACGTCGAAGGCGGCTCGCTCGACGGCGCCCGCTCCCCCGCCGTCACCGACGGCTGGGTCACCCGCGGCGGGCGCATGCTCGAGGAGGAGGCCTACCGGTGCACGTGGAACCTGTTCGAGTCGATCCCGTCGCTCGAGAACCCCGACATCAGCGTCCGCCAGGAGATCCTCGACTTCAATGCCAGGGTCCGGACGAACGACAAGGCGCGACTGATCGATGCACGCCACAACATCATCGACGCGTCCCAGTTGGGTCTCGACCACCGCGACCGGCTCGAGATGATGCGGTTGCTGGGCCTGCCCGAGCACGCCCTCGGGGCCCGGCGGATCGACGAGATGTTCGGTGACCACTTCTTCACCACCAACTTCTGGCAGATGTGGCGCACCACGTTCGCCTTCCAGAAATGGCATTCGGCGGCCGAATTGCGCCGCTACTTCCTGCGATTCGTCCAGGAGTTCCCGCGGATCCACACCCTGTCCGGGGTCCGGCGCACCGTGTACAACCAGTACGACTCGATGGTCGTCCCGCTGCAACGGTGGATGTGGGCCCGCGGTGTCGACGTCCGGTTCGCAACCCGCGTGGTCGACGTCGACTTCGCGCAGGCCGGGCAGCCCCGGCGGGCACGGCGACTGCACGTCGAGGACGCGGACGGACACTCCACGATCGAACTGGGCGAGGACGACTACGCCTTCATCACCCTCGGCTCCATCACCTCCGACTCGACGTACGGCGGCAACGACGACGTGCCCGCCCTGATCCGCGACCGCGTCGACCACGGCTGGTCGCTGTGGGAGGAGATCGCCAGGAAGGCCCCGGACTTCGGGCGGCCCAACACCTTCTACGGCAACATCGACGAGAACAAGTGGGAGTCGTTCACCCTCACGATGCGCGGCGACGGACTGCTGCGCCGCATCACCGAATACACGGGCAACGAACCCGGGACCGGCGCGCTGACCACCTGGTTCGAATCCGGATGGCACCTGTCCACGGTGATCCCCTTCCAACCCCACTTCCCCGCGCAGCCCAAGGGCGTCTACACGCTGTGGGGGTACGGCTTCGACATCGACAACGAAGGCGACTACGTCAAGAAGAAGATGTCCCAGGCCACGGGCAAGGAGATCCTCACCGAACTGATCCACCAGTACGGGTTCGAGGACATGCTCGACGAGGTGCTGGCCACCACCGACGTGACGACGGTGATGATGCCGTACGCGTCGGCCCTGTTCAGCCGCCGCGTCCCCGAGGACCGCCCGAAGGTGGTGCCGGACGGCGCCGAGAACTTCGCGTTCCTCGGACAGTTCACGCACCTGCCCGAGGACGTCGTGTTCACCGTCGAGTACTCGGTGCACGGCGCGATGCACGCGGTCTACACGCTCTTCGGCGTCGACAAGCCGATCCCGCCGATCTACCACGGGCTGCTCGACCCCAAGGTCGGGGTCAAAGCGCTCGAGGCGGCCTTCCGCTAGAAGACCGCTACTTGACGCTCGGATTCGACTTGTCGAGACCCTTGTCGAGGCCGCCGCCGGTGTCGGCGCGGTCCAGCCCCACGACCCAGCCGGTGACCTGGCGCGTGATGTCCTGCGCGGTCAGGCCGAGTTCACGATGAATCTGATCGCGCGACGCGTGATCCAGGAACTGTTGCGGCACACCGAGATCCCGGCAGGGGACGTCGACGCCGGCCGCGCGCAGCGCCGCCGACACCGTCGAACCGATACCCCCGTGCAGACCGTTGTCCTCGACCGTGACGACCATCCGGAAGCTGTCGGCGAGCTTGACCACCGACTCCGGCACCGGCAGCACCCACCGCGGGTCGATGACCGCCGCGGTGATGCCGTGCTGGGCGAGCCGTTCGGCCGCCTCCATCGCGACGCCGGCGAACGAGCCCACCGCCACGAACAGGACGTCACCGCGATCGCCCTCCGGCATCTGCAGCACGTCCACGACGCCGTCGAGACGCCGGGTCGCCGGGATGTCGTCGCCGACCGCACCCTTGGGGAAGCGGATCACCGTCGGACCGTCGTCGACCGCGAGGGCCTCCGCCAACTCCTCGCGCAGCGTCGCGGCGTCGCGCGGCGCGGCGACCCGGATGCCCGGGATGATCCCCAGCAGCGACAGGTCCCACATGCCGTTGTGGCTCGCGCCGTCCACGCCCGTGATGCCCGAGCGGTCCAGCACGATCGTGACCGGCTGCTTCAGCAGCGCCACGTCCATGAGCAACTGGTCGAACGCACGGTTGAGGAAGGTCGAGTAGATCGCGACCACCGGGTGCATGCCGCCGAGCGCGAGACCTGCGGCCGACGTGACCGCGTGCTGCTCGGCGATGCCGACG
The DNA here is from genome assembly GCF_004011865.1 of Prescottella agglutinans. Lineage (GTDB taxonomy): Bacteria > Actinomycetota > Actinomycetes > Mycobacteriales > Mycobacteriaceae > Prescottella > Prescottella agglutinans. The sequence continues at coordinate 69,652 of NZ_RKLP01000004.1, forward strand.
TCGAACATCCGCTCCGGGAAGCGTTCCCCGAACGCGGCCAGCCCGGTCGGACCGGGCATCGCGGCGGTGATCGCGACGACGTCGTCCCGCTTCTCGGCCTGCTCGATCAGCTCCGCCGAGAACACCGACGTCCAGTCCGGCGCGGACGTTCCCCGGGACATGCCGGTGAGCGGGTCGATCACGCCCGTCGCGTGCATCTGGTCGGCGACGTGGTTCTCGGCGGGCGCGTACCCCATGCCCTTGCGGGTCACGGCGTGCACGATCACCGGACCGCCGAAGGCCCTCGCGCGGCGCAGCGCCGACTCCATCGCGACCTCGTCGTGCCCGTCGACGGGGCCGAGGTACTTGATGCCGAGATCGGTGAACATCACCTGCGGGCTGACGGCGTCCTTGAGGCCCGCCTTCATCCCGTGCAGCAACTGGTAGGCGGCGCGGCCCACCCACGGCATCTTCTTGACCATCCGCCGCCCGCTGTCGAGCATCCGCTCGTAGCCGGGCTGCAGGCGCAGCGACGCGAGGTGGTCGGCCAGGCCGCCGATGGTGGGTGCGTAGGAGCGGCCGTTGTCGTTGACGACGATGACGACCGAACGATCCTTGCCTGCGGCGATGTTGTTGAGCGCCTCCCAGCACATACCGCCGGTCAGCGCGCCGTCGCCGACGACGGCCACGACGTGACGGCCCCGCTGCCCGGACAGCTCGAACGCCTTCGCCATGCCGTCGGCATACGAGAGGGCGGCCGACGCGTGCGACGACTCGACCCAGTCGTGCTCGCTCTCGGCGCGCGACGGGTAGCCGGACAGCCCGCCCTGCTTACGCAGCGAATCGAACTCGTCCTTGCGGCCGGTGAGGATCTTGTGGACGTAGGCCTGATGACCGGTGTCGAAGATGATCGGATCGGAGGGGGAATCGAACACCCGGTGCAGCGCGAGCGTCAGTTCGACGACACCGAGGTTGGGCCCGAGGTGGCCACCGGTGGCGGACACCTTCTGCACCAGGAACTCGCGGATCTCCGCGGCGAGTTCCTTCATTTCCTCAGGATCGAGCTGACGCAGATCGTCAGGCGTCTGGATACGGGCAAGGACACCCAACGAGATCGCTCCCTCCAGCAGATTCACGGGCTGTCACGTGACAGCCCGACAAGTCTACGGAGCGACCGGACACGATGCCCCTCGGCATCGGATCCGAGCACACCTGTGCGTGCCCGATTGCACATCGCAGACTGTCCGCTCATCCTACTGTTGCTCCATGGGCAACGTTGTCGACGAGTTCATCACCCGAGTGTTCGACGTGGTCCGCGGCGACCACGGCGGCGCGGTCGCCGACTACATTCCGGAACTCGCCGCCGTCGACCCCGACCGGTTCGGAATCGCCGTCGCCACCAGCGACGGGCACGTCTACGAGGTGGGCGACACCGCGGTGCCGTTCACCATCCAGTCGATCTCCAAGCCCTTCACGTACGCGTTGGCGCTGGCCGATCGCGGAGTGGACGCGGTCGCCGAGAAGATCGACGTCGAACCGTCGGGCGAGCCGTTCAACGAGATCAGCCTCGATCCCGACACCGAGCGACCGCGCAACCCGATGATCAACGCGGGCGCCATCACGTCCGCGTCGCTGGTCGCCGGATCGAACACGGGCGAACGATTCGGACGGATCCGGTCGCTGTACTCGCGCTGCGCCGGGCGGCAGTTGCCGCTCGACGACGCGGTGTACACCTCCGAGGCGAAGACCGGGCACCGCAACCGCGCGATCGGCTACATGCTGCGTTCGTTCGGTGTCATCACCGACGACCCGGACGAGGTCGTGGACCTCTACTTCCGGCAGTGCTCGATCGAGGTCACGTGCCGCGACCTCGCGCTGATGGCGGCGACGCTCGCGAACAACGGCATCAATCCCCTCACCCGGGACCGCGTGCTCGACCCGGCCCTCGTCGAACGCGTCCTCAGCGTCATGACCACGTGCGGGATGTACGACGCCGCCGGCGAATGGGTCACCGAGGTGGGCATGCCCGCCAAGAGCGGCGTCGGCGGCGGCGTGCTGGCCGTCCTGCCCGGACAGCTGGGGATCGCCGTCTACTCGCCGCGCCTGGACCGACACGGCAACAGCGTCCGCGGCGTGCGAGCCTGTCGGGAGCTCTCCCGCGATCTGGAGCTGCACTTCCTGCACGTCACCCGCGCCGCGCGGTCGTCGATCCGCGCCCGCTACAGCATCGGATCGGCGCCCTCCCGGACCCGCCGCACCGACGCCGAGCGGGCCGCCCTCGACCGGATCGGCGACCGCGGCCGCATCTACGAACTGCACGGCGACCTGCTGTTCACCGGCGCCGAGACCGCCGTCCGGGAGGTCGACGGCGCCCGCGACGACCTCGAGGCCGTCGTCGTCGACGTCCGCCGCGTGGACGAGGTCAGCGCCGTCGCACAGCGGATGATCGAGGCGCTGCGGGCCGACCTGGCCCGGCACGGCTGCCGGACGGCGCTCGTGGACCCGAAGGGGCTCTTCGGCCACACGACGTCCAGCCTGACGCCCGACGATCCGCACGGCCGGGTGTTCGCCGATCCGGACGCGGCGACTGCGTGGTGCGAAGAGGTCCTGCTGGCCCGGCACTGCGCGCTCGGGCGGCAACCAGAGTCCGTCGAACTGGATCAGCACCCGCTGTTGGCGGATCTCACGCCGGAGCAGTTCGAGCGCTTCACCGACGAACTCGAGAAGCGGACCGTCGCGCGTGGCGAGACGATCGCCCGGCGCGGCGCCCCCGCCGCCGGCATCTTCCTCATCCTGTCGGGTCGCGCGAGCACCGCCGTGACGTCCGCCGACGGCACGATCCACCGCATCACGACGCTGTCGGCCGGGATGACCTTCGGCGAGATGCCCACCCTGCTCGATTCGTCGTTCCTCAACGACGTGCGCGCCGACACGACGGTCACCCTGGCCGTGCTTCCCCCGGACGGTTTCGCCCGGCTCACCTCCGCCGCCCCCGAGATCAAGTCGGCCCTGCTCGAACGCCTGGCGATGGCGGCGTACGGACAACTCGAGATGCTGCTCCGCACGTTCGAACAGCACGGACGCCTCTGACGGCGGCGCGCGCAACCGCCCCTGGGTTGGGGAAGACGCTCCCCGGGAGGAACGAAAACCGATTGCGCGGCCTCCGCCGATCCTTCAGGCTGAGACGGTCTAGTTGCGACATCATTCACACCAGACGACAGGGACCAGATGAAACCTGACAGCGCACTGGCCATCGAAACCACCGGATTGATCAAGCGCTTCGGCTCGAACACCGCAGTCGCCGGCGTCGACCTGGCGGTGCCGTCCGGCGGCGTGTACGGCGTCCTCGGCCCCAACGGTGCCGGCAAGACGACCACGATCCGGATGCTCGCGACACTGCTCCCGATCGACGGCGGATCCGCGCGTGTCCTCGGCCACGACGTCACCGCCGAAGCCGAGACCGTCCGCAGCAAGGTGTCGCTGACCGGGCAGTTCGCGTCCCTCGACGAGGACCTGACCGGCACCGAGAACCTGATCCTGCTCGGGCGGCTGTACGGGTACTCGCGGGCCGCGGCCCGGTCCCGGTGCGAACAGTTGCTCGACGCCTTCGGACTCGAAGAGGCCGGAGGTCGCCAGGTCAAGACCTACTCGGGCGGCATGCGACGGCGCATCGACATCGCCGCGAGCATCATCGTGACACCCGAGTTGATCTTCCTCGACGAGCCGACCACGGGACTCGACCCGCGCAGCCGCAACCAGGTGTGGGAGATCGTCCGGGCCCTCGTCGCCGGCGGCACCACCGTCCTGCTCACCACCCAGTACCTCGACGAGGCCGACCAGTTGGCCGACCGGATCGCCGTGATCGACCACGGCAAGGTCATCGCGGAGGGCACGACCGGCGAACTCAAGGCGTCCGTGGGCTCGGGGGCGCTGCATGTCCGGGTGGCGGAACCGTCACGGCGCCAGGACGCAGCCGCGGTCCTCGAACCCGTGCTCGGTGTTCCGGTCACGCTCGAATCGGACCCGGCCGCGCTGACCGCGCGCATCGACGACCCGCAGCGGGTGGCGCGGGCGCTGGCCGCCCTCGACGACGAGAACCTCGCCGTCACGACGTTCGCCCTCGGCCAACCCAGCCTCGACGAGGTGTTCCTCGCCCTCACCGGGCACAGCGCCGAGACTTCCGCAGACTCCGACACCTTCGAGGAGACCGCGTCATGACCGACACCATCACCACCTCGGCGCAGGCGGTCGGCAACGTCCTGCAGATGCCCGGCCCGCGCCCCGCACGTCCGAACGCCCTGTCGACGTCGATGTCGTTCGGGTGGCGGGCCCTGCTCAAGATCAAGCACGTTCCGGAGCAGTTGTTCGACGTGACGATGTTCCCGATCATGTTCACGCTGATGTTCACGTTCCTGTTCGGCGGCGCCCTCGCCGGCTCGACCGGCGCCTACGTCCAGTTCCTCATCCCGGGCATCCTCGTGCAGACCGTGGTCATGATCACGATGTACACCGGTCTGACGCTGAACAAGGACATCGAGAAGGGCGTGTTCGACCGGTTCCGCTCGCTGCCGATCTGGCGGCCGTCCCCGCTCGTCGGCGCGCTGTTCGGCGACATCGTGCGGTACACGATCGCATCGGTGATCGTGCTCATCCTCGGCCTGATCCTCGGATTCCGGCCGGCGGGCGGCGTGGTCGGTGTGGTGCTGTCGGTCCTGCTGTTGCTGTTGTTCTCGTTCAGTCTGTCGTGGGTGTGGACGATGTTCGCGATGCTGATGCGGACCGAACAGGCCGTCATGGGCGTGTCGATGTTCATCCTGTTCCCGCTCACGTTCGCCAGCAACATCTTCGTCGACCCGTCGACGATGCCCGGCTGGCTGCAGGCGTTCGTCGAGGTCAACCCGATCAGCCACCTCGTCACGACTCTGCGAGCACTGTGCGAAGGCTCGTTCGAGTTCGGCCAGATGTCGGGCGTGCTGATCTGGTGCGCCGGATTCATCGTCATCTTCGGCCCGCTGACCATGCGGCTCTACAACCGCAAGACCTAGCCTCGACGAAGATCAGTGGCCCGCAACCGATGAACGGTTGCGGGCCACTGATCGTCTCGGACCGACCCTCGGGGTGTCCGTTACGCCTTGACGTCCTCCACTGCTGCCTCCGCCTGCTCGCCGTCCTCGGCGGGCTTCTGGATGTCGATAGTCTTCCGCAGCGGGGTGTTGGGCACCAGGATCACGCACACCAGCGTGATCAGTGCGACGCCCGCGGCAATCGCGAACAGCAGACCCGTCGCGTCGCCATACGCCGTCCGGATGACCTCCGCGATGGGGGCAGGCAGCGCGTTCAGATCCAGGCTGCCGCCGCCCGCGGACGAATGCGCGTCGATGCCGAGTTTCGCGAACCCGTCCGTCGACAGGGTCGCCACCCGGGTCGCCAGCACCGAGCCGAGGACCGACACGCCGATGGCACCACCGAAGGTCCGGAAGAACGCCACCGAACTGCTCGCCGCGCCGATATTGTTCACGCTCACCGTGTTCTGGACCGCGAGCACCAGGTTCTGCATCAGGCTGCCGACACCGACGCCGACGATCGCGATGTAGACGCCGATCAACCACAGGCTGGTCGCGTGATCGATCGTGCCCAGCAGCGCGAAGCCGACGACCAGCAGCACCGCGCCACCGACGATGAACGGCTTCCACTTGCCGAAGCGCGAGATCAGCTGGCCCGAGACCACCGACGAGATCAGCATGCCGACGACCATCGGGATGGTCAGGACACCGGCGATCGTCGGGCTGTACCCACGAGCGGTCTGGAAGTACTGGCCGAGGAACGTCGTGGCGCCGAACATGCCGACACCGACGGCGACCGACGCGATGATCGCGATGCCGGTGGTCTTCTCGGTGATGATGTTCAGCGGAATGATCGGCGCCTTGACCTTGGACTCGACGATCACGGTCGCGATCAGCAGGAGCACGCCGACACCGACGTAGATCGCCGATTCCTTGGAGATCCAGGGGTAGTAGTCGGCCTTGCCCGCGAACGACACCCAGATCAGCAGGACGCTGACGCCGGCTGTCAGCAGGATCGCACCCCACCAGTCGATGGAGACGTCGCCCTTGCGCTCGGTCGCGATGTGCAGCGTGCGCTGCAGCAGGAACAGCGCGATGACGGCCAACGGGACGCACACGAAGAAGCACCAGCGCCACCCGAGGGGGCTGTCGACGATCACACCGCCGAGGATCGGACCGCCCGACATCGACACCGCCATCGCGGCACCCATGTAGCCGGAGTATCGACCGCGGTCGCGCGGCGGAATGATGCTGCCGATGATCGCGACGACGAGGGCGGTCAGGCCACCCATGCCGATGCCCTGCACGACACGCGCCGCGAGCAGGACCGGGACGTTGTGGGCGAAACCGGCGATGACCGAACCCACGACGAAGATGACGATGGCCGACTGGACGAGCACCTTCTTGTTGAACAGGTCGGCGAGCTTGCCCCAGATCGGGGTCGACGCCGCGTTCGCGAGCAGGGCCGTCGTGATCACCCACGCGAACTGAGTCTGGGTGCCCTTCAGGTCACCGATGATCGTCGGCAGCGCCGTCGAGACGATCGTCGTGCTGAGCAGCGCCGTGAACAGTGCCGCGATGAGGCCCGCGAGGACCTCGAGAATCTGGCGATGGGTCATCGCCTCCTGGCTGGCGCCTGCCCGGCTCTCCCCCACTGATGTCGTCATCGAAGTGCTCTCCCACATTGATCGGCTGCTAGATGCGAGGATTCGGAGCGCGCGGTGAGCGAGTCGGTGAGACGTTCGATCGTGGTCAACGCGACCGCCGCCTCGTCCTGACTCCACCCGCTCAGCATGTCCCGTAGACGCGCTGACCTGATCTCCTTGGTGGCCCGCAGCGCCTTGTGCCCTTGCTCCGAGACCTGGACACGGAATGCCCGTTTGTCGTCCGGGTCCGGCTGTCTCTCGACCAGTCCGGCATCGACCAGTTCGGTCATCTGCCGACTGAGCGCCGATTGGCTCACGCACAGAACGGACGCGAGCTCGTTCTGTCGGCACGAGCCACGGGCCGACAGCGCCACGAGTACCGCGACGAGCGCCGGCGCGATCGGGTCGTCCGCCGCACTTGCGATCGCGTTCTTCAACGAGCGGCCGAAGAGAAAGATGGCGTCGACCAGGGCCTGCGCGGTATCGGCCTGAACAGCCATCGGATACCCCGAATCCTCGAATAGACCTTGAATTACTTGCAGAACGCAACGATACGCATAGTTGCGTGCGTCAAGCAATTACTTCACAAATCCGACATACCACACTTCGAGGGTCCTGAACAGCACAAACGCGAACATCGGAGTGGCCGGGTGTGTCGAGGCACACTCGGAACCGCGCTCAGCGCGTGAGCAACGCGAGGCTCTCCACGTGATGCGTGAGCGGGAACGCGTCGAACGCGCGCACCTCGGCGAGCCGGAAGCCGTGCTCGCGGTAGAGCGCGACGTCACGCGCGAACGAGGCGGGATCGCACCCGATGTGCACGATCCGCTGCGGGCCGGCCGCCGTCACGGCGGCCACGACGTCCCGGCCCGCCCCCGCGCGAGGCGGATCCAGGACCACGACCTCCGGGGCGGGCAGGTCGTGCAGCGCCCGCTCGACGCGGGCCGCATGCAGGTACACCTGCGGCAGGTCCTGCAGCGCCGCGCCGCCGTCGGCCACGGCCTGCCGCGAGAACTCCACCGAGTCGACCCGGCCGAGCGGGCCCACCTGGTCGGCCAGCGCGGCCGCGAACACACCGACGCCGCCGTAGAGGTCCCACACGTTCGCGCCGGCCGACGCCCGCGCCCACTCCCCCACGACCGACGAGTACGTCGCGGCGGCACCGCGGTGCGCCTGCCAGAAGCCCGTCGCCGACAGCGTCCACGCCCGGTCGCCGACCCGTTCGACGGGCCGACCCGAACCGATCACGACGTGCTCAGCGCGGCTGCCCGCCGACGCCGCCCGGCGCGCCGTCGCGCCGCGTCGGCCAGGGCTGCGCCGGCCCGTGCGCGACACCTTGGGCGGCGCGATCTCGACGACGTGCCGCTCACCCGCCGCGTCCAGCACGAGTTGGACCTCCGCACCCGGATGCCACGACCGCTCGGCCAGCCCGGCGTAGGCGGCCGGATCGATCTGCGGGCAGGCCAGGAAGGTCTCGATGTCGAGGCTGCGGAAGCGATGGAAGCCGGGGCGTCCCGTTGCCACGTCCACCGCCAGCCGCACCCGGCTGCGCCATCCCGTGCCGTCGCCGGTGCCGGGCAGCTCCTCGACGGCAACGTCCAGGTCGACACCCGCGATCCGGCGCAGCTGCTCGATGACGACGGCGGACTTCATCCGCCGCTGCGCGTCGAGGGTGGCGTGCGAGTAGTCACAGCACCCGGCACCCCCCGGTCCCGAGATCGGGCACAGCGGCGCAATCCGGTCGGGGGACCCCTCGAGGATCTCGACGGCATCGGCCCGGCAGAACGATCCACCGCGGTCCTCGGTGACGTGGGCGATCACCTTCTCGCCCGGAAGCCCGTGCCGGACGAACAGCACCCGGCCCTCGTGCCGGGCGACGCAGAACCCGCCGTGGCCGGGGTTGCCCAGCTCGACCTCGAGCCGACGTCCGGTCCAGTTCTCACTCACCTGCCGGTCACTTGCCTTCCACATCGAAACCGCGACGGATCGCGCCCGGCGCGTTGTCCACGCGCTCCCGCTTGACCTTCTCCGACGAACTGAGCTGCCACGGCACGCTCGTGACCATCACACCGGGCTGGAACAGCAGCCGGCTCTTGAGGCGCAGCGCGCTCTGGTTGTGCAGCAACTGCTCCCACCAGTGACCGACGACGTACTCGGGGATGAACACCGTCACGACGTCGCGCGGCGAATCCCGCCTGATCCGGCGCACGTAGTCGAGCACCGGCTTGGTGATCTCGCGGTACGGCGACTCGATCACCTTGAGCGGCACCGTGATGTCGCTGCTCTCCCACTCCCGGACCAGGGCCCGGGTATCCGGCTCGTCGACGTTGACCGTGACGGCCTCGAGGGTGTCCGGGCGGGTGGCCCGCGCGTAGGCGAGCGCGCGCATCGTCGGCATGTGCATCTTCGACACGAGCACGATCGAGTGTGTCCGGCTCGGCAGGACACCGTCCCATTCCTGCTCGTCGAGTTCGGCCGCGACGCTGTCGTAGTGGCGGCGGATCGACTTCATCACCACGAAGATGGCGATCATCGCGACGATCGCGATCCAGGCGCCCGCCGCGAACTTGGTGAGCAGGACGATGACCAGCACGGCACCGGTCATCGCCAGACCGATCGAGTTGATCACCCGGGAACGCTTCATCCGCGCGCGCTGCGCGGGATCGGTCTCCGCCTTCAGGTGCCGCGTCCAGTGCCGGATCATGCCGGTCTGGCTCAGCACGAACGAGACGAACACGCCCACGATGTACAGCTGGATCAGCTTGGTGACCTCGGCGCCGAACACGACGACGAACGCGATGGCCGCACCCGACAGGAACAGGATGCCGTTGCTGAACGCGAGGCGGTCGCCCCGGGTGTGCAGCTGGCGCGGCAGGTAGCGGTCCTGCGCGAGGACCGACCCGAGCACCGGGAACCCGTTGAACGCCGTGTTCGCGGCCAGCACCAGGATGAGCGCGGTGACGGTCGCGATGAAGTAGAAGCCGATCGGGAATCCGGAGAACACCGCCTCGGCAAGCTGCGCGATGAGCGTCTTCTGCTGGTAGCCCTCGGGCGCGCCGCCCAGCTGCGCCGCCGGATCGTGCGCGTACACGACGCCGATCTTCTGGGCCAGGATGATGATGCCCATCAGCAGCGTGATCGCGAAGGTACCGAGCAGCAGCAGCGTCGTGGCGGCGTTCCGCGACTTGGGCTTGCGGAAGGCGGGCACACCATTGCTGATCGCCTCGACACCGGTCAGTGCCGCACAACCGGAGGAGAACGCGCGCGCGATGAGGAACGCGAACGCGATGCCGTGCAGCTGTGCGTCCTCCGCGTTGAGGGTGAACCCGGCGGACTCGGCGTGGACGTCGTCACCGAAGACGTAGATGCGGACGAATCCCCACACGAGCATCACCATCATGCCGACGATGAACGCGTATGTCGGAATCGCGAACGCCGACCCGGACTCCCGGATGCCGCGCAGGTTGATCGCGGTCAGCAGCACGATCGCCGCGATCGCGAACAGCACCTTGTGCTCGGCCACGAACGGAACCGCGGACCCGATGTTCGACGCGGCCGAGGAGATCGAGACCGCCACCGTCAGGACGTAGTCGACCATCAGCGCACTGCCGACGGTCAGACCGGCGTTCGGCCCCAGGTTGACGGTCGCGACCTCATAGTCACCGCCACCGGACGGATACGCGTGCACGTTCTGCCGGTAGCTCGCGACGACCACCGCCATCACCAGCGCGACGGCCAGGCCGATCCACGGCGCGAAGGCGTACGCGGAAATGCCCGCGACCGACAGCACGAGATAGATTTCTTCGGGCGCATAGGCCACCGACGACATCGCGTCCGAGGCGAAGACGGGTAGCGCGATCCGCTTGGGGAGAAGCGTGTGTCCGAGTTTGTCGCTTCGGAACGGTCGCCCCAAAATCAGCCGCTTCGCAGCGGTGGAAAGCTTCGACACCGACAAAGCGTAAGCCGTCCTCGGCGATACACGACATCAGGGCGCCTCCGACAGCGTTTCCCGGCCCACCGCCGTCGGGACCGTCCGCCGGTTCGGCGGTGGCTGCTTGCTCTTCCCCTCAGGCGCTGTACGGTTCGACTCGATGCCGACGGCACACCGTCGGCCGCTGAGCAATGAACGGAGTGACGGGTGTACGTAGTCGTCATGGGATGCGGCCGGGTCGGCTCCTCCCTCGCTACCGCACTGAGCCGGATCGGCCACGAGGTCGCGGTCATCGACCGCGACGCGAGCGCATTCCTCCGCCTCGGACCGGATTTCACCGGCAAGACCGTCGTCGGCATGGGCTTCGACCGAGACGTACTGGTTCGAGCCGGAATCGAGCACGCACAGGCGTTCGCCGCCGTGTCCTCGGGCGACAACTCGAACATTATCTCCGCGCGTGTCGCGCGCGAGACGTTCGGCGTCGAACGGGTCGTCGCACGCATCTACGACGCCAAGCGCGCCGCGGTCTACGAGCGCCTCGGAATCCCGACCATCGCGACGGTGCCGTGGACCACCGACCGCTTCATGCTCGCGCTCGCACAGGACGATCAGATGGCGAAGTGGCGCGATCCGTCGGGCACGGTCGTGGTCACCGAACTGTCCCTGCACGAGGACTGGGTCGGCCGCAACGTCACCGAACTCGAGGCCGCGACGTCGTCGCGGGTCTCGTTCATCATCCGGTTCGGGACCGGAATCCTCCCGGACCGCAAGACCGTGATCCAGTCCCAGGACCAGGTGTACGTCGCCGCCGTGTCCGGGACCGTCGCCGAGGCCGTCGCGCTCGCGGGGAACCCGCCCCCGTCCGACGACTGACATCGCCCCGGTCATGACCCCCTTCTCGATCGACTACCCGATTGGATGCCTCCGATGAGAGTGGCCATCGCAGGAGCCGGCGCCGTAGGCCGCTCCATCGCCCGTGAACTCGTCCGCAGCGACCATCACGTCATGCTGCTCGAACGCAAGCTCGAACACGTCGAACCCGACGTGATCCCCCAGGCCGAGTGGGTGCACGCCGACGCGTGCGAGCTGAGCCTGCTCGAGGCCGCCCAGTTGGAGAGCTACGACGTCGTGATCGCCGCGACCGGCGACGACAAGGCGAACATCGTGGTGAGCCTGCTCGCGAAGACCGAGTTCGGTGTGGGTCGAGTCGTGGCCCGCGTCAACGATCCGCGCAACGAGTGGCTGTTCGACGAGTCCTGGGGCGTGGACGTCGCGGTGTCCACCCCCCGGATGCTGGCCTCGCTCGTCGAGGAGGCCGTCACCGTGGGCGATCTGGTGCGGCTGATGACGTTCCGCCAGGGTCAGGCGAATCTCGTCGAGATCACCTTGCCCGACGACACCGCGCTCGCGGGCAAGCCGGTCCGCAAGATCCGGTTGCCGCGAGATGCGGCGCTGGTCACCATCATCCGGGGTGGGCGCGTGATCGTCCCGCAGCCGGACGATCCGGTCGAAGGCGGCGACGAGCTGCTGTTCGTCGCCGCGGTCGAGGTCGAAGACGAGCTACGCGCCGCGATCGACATCTGATTCGGGCCGGTCCGCCGTGCGCTCCGCGGCCCCCTCGATCTGTTCGAGGTCCGCGGGGGCCGGTGCCGGCTCGACGATCCGATCCGCACGGCGGACCGCCCACACCGTCACCAGCAACACCAGTCCGGTGAGCGGCCACCCCATGCCGATGCGGGCAGCCGCCAGCCACCCCGTCTGGTCGGCGTCGTAGAGCTCGGACTGGACCAGATAGCGGGCCCCGAACACCAACGCCCACGCGACGGTCGCGATGTCGTAGGCGCGCACCGCGCCCTTGTGGGCCCGCCACGCGTTCTTGTGTCCGTTCAGGTACCCCCAGATGACGCCGACGAGGGGCCACCGCACGAGGATCGAGACGACGAAGACCGCCGCGTACAGCAGGCTCGTGTAGATGCCGAAGAGGAAGTAGCCCTTCGCATCACCGGTGCGATAGGCGATGAACGCGCAGACGCCGACACCGAGGAAACCCGAGATCGCGGGCTGGATGGCTCCGCGCCGGACGATGCGCCACACGAGGATGGCGGCGGCCACGCCCAGCGCGATCCACACGGCCGGTCCGAGCCCCCACAGGCTGTTCGCGGGAACGAAGGCGACGACCGGCAGCGACGAGTAGACCAGCCCACTCAGTCCACCGAGCTGTTCGAGGATCGTCTGCTGCTTCGTTTCGGTCACTCGACGAGATTGCCATACTCCGACGGCATGCCGTCAAGGCCGATCGGACGGTGGCCCCTCGCTGCTCGCCGGTGAGCCGTCGCCGCCGCGAGGGAAGCACCGATCACGAATCGCCGCGGAGTTCGTAGTACGGGTTGAAGATGACCTTCTGACCGGCGCGATCGCCGATGCGTCCACGCACCATCAGCGTCTTGCCCGGCTCGATACCGGGGATGCGTCGGCGACCGATCCAGACCAGCGTGACGGGATCGGTTCCGTCGAAGAACTCGGCCTGGACGGATGCGTTCGCGGACTTGGGACACGCCTCGACGCTGCGCAGGCGTCCGAGGATCGTGACCTCCTCACCGCGCGAGCAGTCACAGGCGCGCTTCGCACCCGATGCCTGCGCGGTCTCAACCATTTCCTCGGCGTCCAGCTGCTCGAGATCTTCCGTGAGTCTGCGAGTCAGCCGGCGAAAGTAACCTGCCGCGGCGGGGGCCATAGCGCGCTCCTGGACAAAGGCGGCGCAGGTCTTGCGCCGCACGATAAGGCTTCTACGAGGGCCCGTAGTCGGGCCCTCGTTGGCCACTGTAACCCCAAAGTGACCTGACAACCACAGCCGTGTGGCACGGGCCGGGACACGGCAGTGCAAGATCGACTCATGCAACAACGTACGTGGCCCGCAGTGGCCGTCGTCCTCCCCGGCACCGGCTCCGACGCGGACTTCGCCGATCGCGCCTTCCGTTCCGCATTGACGCAGGTGGGAGTGCGGACGATCGCCGTGGAGCCGGACCCGCGGAGGGTCGTCGACAGCTACCGGGAGGCGATGGACCGGGCCGCGGACGCGCACGGCCGGATCCTGGTCGGCGGCGTGTCGATCGGTGCCGCCGTCGCGCTGGAGTGGGCGTCCGTGAACCCCGGCCGGGTGGACGCGGTCCTCGCGGCGCTGCCCGCCTGGACGGGCTCGCCGACGCACGCACCGGCCGCCGCCAGCGCAACCTTCACCGCGTCGCAGTTGCGCGCCCACGGCTTGGATGCGGTGACGGCGGAGATGACCGCGTCCAGCCCGCCGTGGCTCGCCGACGAACTCACGCGCTCGTGGCGGGCCCAATGGCCGCATCTGCCGTCGGCACTCGAGGAGGCGGCCGGCTACCACGCGCCGGACGCGCAGACACTCGCGCACATCCAGGCCCCGGTGGGCATCGCCGCCGCGGTCGACGACGCCGTCCACCCCTTCACGGTCGCCAAGGAGTGGGCGGCGACGCTGCCGAACGCCGAGTTGACCGAGCTGACGCTCGAGGAGGTCGGGGACGACCCGGGCGCCCTCGGCCGAGCGTGCCTCGGCGCGCTCGACCGGATCGCCTGAGCCCGGTGGCTAGAGTCCGAGCTGCTGCATCGCGGATCCCGACTCGCCGCGGCGCGGCGGCTCGGACCCGTTACCCGGCTGCCCCTCCGGGCCCGGCTGCTGCGGAGCCTGCGGTTGTGCCGGCTGCTGCTGGGCCCGCGGTTGCGCCGGCTGCTGCTGGACCTGCGGTTGCGTCGCCTGCTGCTGGGCTTGCTGCTGCGCTGCAAGCTGCTCCTGGACCGCCTGCTGCTGGGCTGCGAGCTGCTGCTGCTGGACGGCCACGAGCTGCTCGACGAGGACCTGCGGCAGCACGACCGGCAGCGGGGTCCGCACCGGATGCGGATCACTGCCACGGTTGACGACCGTGTCGCGCAGGACGTCGCGGGCGATCTCGACCAGCGGCGAACCGGCCGCCACGTTGCCGGAGGGTCCGGCGACGACACAGCGGATCATCCAGCGCGGCCCGTCCACGCCGATGAATCGGAGATCCGCGTTCGGGGTGACCCCGATCACCTCACGGCCCCACGGCCCGCTCTCGATACTGACCTCGGCGTTGTCGCCCCGCAGCGACTCGGCGAGCTCCGACGCCACCTCGCGCCACTGGCCTGGCGACTTCGGCGCGGCATACGCGGACACGGTCACCCGACCGAACTGGGTCACCAGGTGGACGGCCTGCGGCGTGCCCTCCGGCGACATCTCGACCTGGAGCTGGGCGCCGTCGGGCATCGGGAGCAGGACCGAACCGAGGTCGAGCCGCGTTGCCGCCGGTTCCTCGCCCTCGGCGAGATCGGTCGAGTCGAACGGGCCGGCGTCGACCGCCCCGACGGAACCGTCGAACTCGTAGTCCTCGTAGAAGTCCTCTTCGTAGAAGTCTTCGTCGGTGCCGTATTCGATGTCGACGTGCGCCGCGTCGTCCGCGGCGGCTGCGTCCTTGTTCTTGCGACGTCCGAACATGAGATCAGGCCCCTTCCCTCGGCAGCCTCGTCAACTCGTGCGGGCGGCCTTCCGTACCGTCGAAATCCTGATCGGCATTGTGCGTCACCAGGCTCGCATGTCCCCCACTCGATCCGTAACCGCCTGTGCCACGGACGGTTTCGTCGAGGGAATCGACCTCCACGAAGTCGACGAGTTCGACCCGCTGCACCACGAGCTGCGCGATGCGGTCGCCGCGGCGCAATTCGATCGGGGTCTCGAGGTCGTGATTGATCAGGCAGACCTTGATCTCGCCGCGGTAGCCGGCGTCGATCGTGCCGGGCGTGTTCACGACGGACAGACCGGCCTTGGCGGCCAGTCCGGAACGTGGATGGATGAGGCCGACCGTGCCGATCGGCAGCGCGATCGCGATGCCGGTACCGACCAGGACCCGACGACCGGGCTCGATCGTCACGTCGGTGGTGGTGCACAGGTCGACGCCGGCGTCACCGTCGTGGGCCCGACGCGGCAGCGGGATACCGGGGTCCAGTCGCTTCAGCGCGATGGCAGGAAGATCGCTCACGTGCACCGAGACTACTCTGGAATACGTGTCCGAATCGTCTCAGCCCGCCGCGACCACGCCCGACAGCACCCGAGTGCCGATCTATTCGGAGCGCCTGTGGGTTCCGCTGTGGTGGTGGCCCGCCGGGTTGCTCATCGCCGGCCTGCTCGCCGCGGAGATCCACATGGGGTCCCCGGGTGTCCGCGCCTGGCTTCCGTACGTCCTACTGTTCCCGTTCCCGGTCTGGGCCCTGCTGTGGGTCTCCAGGCACCGGGTCGAGGTCTTCGACGGCCCCGGCGCCGAGCTCAGGGTCGGCCGAGCGCACCTGCCGCTGTCCGTCATCTCGCGCACGGCGGCCATCCCGCCGTCCGCGAAGAGCGCGGCGATGGGCCGTCAGCTGGATCCGGCGGCCTTCGTCCAGAATCGGTCGTGGATCAAGGACACCGCCCTGATCGTCCTCGACGATCCCGAAGACCCCACGCCCTACTGGTTGGTCAGCACGAGGCGGCCAGCCGAACTGCTGGCCGCCATCGGCCGTGGGACTGCCCCGAAGGGCTAGTCCGGTTCTGCCCTGACGGGTCAGGCGGCGCAGTCCATGCAGATCATGACGCCGTTCTCCTCGCTCGCGAGGCGGCTGCGGTGGTGAACCAGGAAGCAGCTCGAGCAGGTGAACTCGTCCGCCTGCTTGGGCACCACCCGCACCGACAGTTCCTCGCCGGAGAGGTCCGCGCCGGGGAGTTCGAACGACTCCGCGGTATCGGACTCGTCCACGTCGACGACCGCCGACTGCGCCTCGTTGCGTCGTGCCTTCAGTTCTTCGAGCGAATCCTCGGAAACCTCGTCAGTTTCCGATCGCCTGGGTGCGTCGTAGTCGGTTGCCATTTCCTCTTCCCCTCGTCCTCTTGCGTGTATCCCCGGTGCCCGGGCCACCGAAACCGATCGGTCGCGGCGATCCAAGGGGAACCGACAGTGATGTAGATCCATTCCTGCGGCTGTAACAACGCCTCAGGTCACCCGGAAGTGCCCGAAACACCCTCCGGAAAACATGACCTACACCTCACTCTCGATTCCGTCCGGACCCTCTCGAAATCGTGTGTTCTCACGACTGGGGCCGCCAGACAATAGCCGACGCGTCAGGAAAAGTGGCAACCGAACCGGACACTGCCGGAAACTGTCCGTCAATCGTCACCAACCGCACAGCAACCCGAGACATTCCTGGACGGGCCATGTGCGCGACGGTGATCAGCCGGGGATCTAGAGTTGGCTGCGGTACGGCGGCGGCAAGACAGGCGTGGCCGGAACCACACCAACTCTTTTCCTGCGGATCACCGCCGCACGTTCGGCAACGGAGAGGTCGACACACCGTGGTTTCACTGATCACCGATGGCAGATCGACCGACGACCAAGGCCGCCCGTTCCGTCGCCGCCGCGCAATCCCGGTGATCGCGCTCATCTCCGTCCTGGCACTCCTCGGGGTCGTGCTGTGGACACGCATCCTCACGGAACCCGAGGTCTACGCGACCACGGTCGACTGCAATCCCC
This sequence comes from Prescottella agglutinans, assembly GCF_004011865.1. GTDB lineage: Bacteria > Actinomycetota > Actinomycetes > Mycobacteriales > Mycobacteriaceae > Prescottella > Prescottella agglutinans. The sequence goes on from NZ_RKLP01000004.1 coordinate 86,864, forward strand.
CGGTGAAGCCGAAGTCTCCCGACGCACCGATGCCGCAGCCGCTCGGCGAGAAGGTGAGCCGCAACACCCTCCTCGAGGTCGAACCGGCGCCGCTGTCGGCGACCAAGGTCCGCGTCTACAACGCGAACGGCGAACGCGGCCAGGCCGCCGAGGTCGCCAACGAGCTACGCGACTATGGATTCGCGAGCGCCCCCGACGTCCAGGTCGGGAACGACCCGGTGTACGTGGACCAGAACCTGCAGTGCCACGGCCAGCTTCGATTCGGACCGAACGGGTTGTCCGCCGCCAGTGCGCTCTGGCTGTTGGCGCCGTGCGCCGAACTGATCCAGGACGGCCGCACCGACGACACCGTCGACCTCGCGCTGGGCACCTACTTCGCGAAGAACGTCACGCCCAACGCGGACGCCGAGGAAGTGCTCAACGCCCTCAAGGACCCGCTTCCCGGCGCCACTCCCGCACCGCTGGATCCGGGCCTGCTCAGCGCGGCCCGGACCGCGCGCTGCTGAGCGCGCCCGGACTCACGGAACCGGGTCGAACACGCCCGCCGACCGGAACACCGACTCCAGTTCGTCCGCGATCCCCGGCGCCATCGCGACCACGACCTCGCCTGCGGCGCTGCGCGTGTCGGGGGCGGGCAGGTGGACACGGGCACCGGCTTCGGTGGCAATGAGGGCACCCGCCGCCCAGTCCCACGGGTTCAGTCCGTGCTCGAAGTGCGCGTCCACCCGCCCCGACGCCACCATGCACAGATCGAGGGCCGCCGAACCGACCCGTCGGATGTCGCGCACGTGCGGGAGCACCTCGCCGATGATCCGGCCCTGCGCGCGGCGACGCGGCGCGCTGTAACCGAACCCGGTCGCGAGCAAGGTGAAGGACGCGTCGGTGACCGGATTGCACGAGAGCACCCCGGCACCGCCGTTCGCGTCGGTGAACGTCGCGCCGCCACCCACGACCGCGGAGTAGGTGACGCCGCCGGCGACGTCGACGACCGCCCCCGCGACGGAGACGCCGTCGATCTGGGCGGCGACCGAGACCGAGTAGGCGGGGATGCCGTACAGGAAGTTCACGGTTCCGTCGATCGGATCGACGACCCAGCGGGTGCCCTCGACACCGACCTCCCCGCCGCCCTCCTCGCCCAGGATGGCGTCGTGCGGGCGGAGTTCGGCAAGCCGGGCGCGGATGAGGTGCTCGGCCTCGGTGTCCACGACGGTCACCGGGTCGGTAGGAGTGCTCTTGGCCTGCACGGACCCGCCGTCGGTGGCGTGCAACTCGGCACCCATGACCCCGAACACCTCCGGGCGCCGCGCCCGGACGAGAGCGGCGGCCGCTTCCGCGACGGTGACCGCGATATCGCGGAGCACACGCGGGTCGGTGGAGGTGGAATGGTCGGAAGCGGGGATGTCAGTGGCACGCATGCCTGTATCGCACCACACCCGGACGACCCCACACCAGCAGTATCGAAAAGCTGAACGGCCCGAAACCAACTACTGTTTCGGCGCAGACTGTCATCTCGCGGAAGGAGCCGATTGTGGGAGCGCTCGGGTTCGGTGTGGACGTCGGCGGCAGCGGCATCAAGGGTGCGATCGTCGACCTCGCCACCGGTGAACTGGTCGAGGATCGGATCAAGATCGAGACGCCGCATCCCGCGACCCCCGACGCGGTCGCGGCGACGGTGGCGGAAATCGTCGCCCGGGCCCGATGGGAGGGACCGGTCGGCATCACGCTGCCGAGTGTGGTCACGTCGGGAATCGCGCGGACGGCAGCGAACATCGACAAGTCGTGGATCGGGACCGACGCCCGCGCGCTGTTCTCGCGCGCACTCGGCGGACGCGACGTCACGGTCCTCAACGACGCCGACGCCGCCGGACTCGCCGAGGACCGCTACGGGGCGGGCAAGGACGTCGACGGCGTCGTCGTGCTGCTGACCTTCGGGACGGGCATCGGGTCCGCGATCATCCACGACGGCGTCCTTCTCCCGAACACCGAGCTCGGACACATGGAGGTCGACGGGCGGGAGGCCGAGCACCGGGCGGCGTCGTCAGTCAAGGACACCGAGGGACTGTCGTACAAGGAGTGGGCGGCCGAGGTGACGCGGGTCCTGTGCCGGTTCGAGGACCTGCTGTGGCCCGACCTGTTCATCGCCGGCGGCGGGATCAGCCGGAAGCACGAGAAGTGGATTCCCCGGCTGGAGAACCGGACACCGGTCGTTCCGGCCGCGTTGCTCAACACTGCGGGCATCGTCGGCGCGGCGCTGTCCGCGGCGAACCGCCAGGAAACGGGCATCGCTCCGTAACAATTTCGAAGCTGTCGTTACAATGGATGGCGGCCGACTGTGAGTCGGCGAAAACCCGACAGACCTCTCCGCCGGAAAATCCACTCTGGCGTGACGCCGCACGACACCGTCACGAAAGGGCGTACGTGGCAGCCACCGATACGCGTCAGACCGCCGATTCCACCCCCGAGTCAGCGACTCCTGCATCCACTGCCGAGGCGACTACCGGTAGCGCGCCCGCCGCCAAGAAGGCCCCTGCGAAGAAGGCCGCCGCCAAGAAGGCGCCTGCGAAGAAGGCCGCTGCCAAGAAGGCACCTGCAAAGAAGGCCGCCGCCAAGAAGACGGCCGCGAAGAAGACCACCAAGAAGGCCACCAGCAAGGCCGCCAAGGCCGGCGACGACATCGTCGAGGACGACGACATCGACATGGCCGATCTCGACGTCGCCGACGGCGAACTGGTCGACGAGGAAGTTGTCGTCGAAGAGGTCGAGGAGGACGAGGAAGAGACCGCCGAGCCGTCCGAGAAGGACAAGGCGTCGGGCGACTTCGTCTGGGACGAGGAGGAGTCCGAGGCTCTCCGTCAGGCCCGCAAGGACGCCGAGCTCACCGCGTCCGCCGACTCGGTGCGCGCGTACCTCAAGCAGATCGGCAAGGTCGCACTGCTCAACGCCGAGGAGGAGGTCGAACTTGCCAAGCGCATCGAGGCGGGCCTGTTCGCCACCTTCAAGATGACGGAGATGGCCGAGAAGGGCGAGAAGCCCTCCCCCGCCGATCGCCGGAACCTGAACTGGATCACCCGCGACGGCAACCGCGCGAAGAATCACCTCCTCGAGGCGAACCTGCGTCTGGTCGTCTCGCTGGCCAAGCGCTACACCGGCCGCGGCATGGCGTTCCTGGACCTGATCCAGGAAGGCAACCTGGGCCTCATCCGCGCGGTCGAGAAGTTCGACTACACCAAGGGCTACAAGTTCTCGACGTACGCCACGTGGTGGATCCGGCAGGCGATCACGCGTGCGATGGCCGACCAGGCCCGCACGATCCGCATCCCGGTCCACATGGTCGAGGTCATCAACAAGCTGGGTCGTATCCAGCGCGAGCTGCTGCAGGACCTGGGCCGCGAGCCCACGCCGGAGGAGCTCGCGAAGGAAATGGACATCACGCCGGAGAAGGTGCTGGAGATCCAGCAGTACGCGCGTGAACCCATCTCCCTGGACCAGACGATCGGCGACGAGGGCGACAGCCAGCTCGGCGACTTCATCGAGGATTCCGAGGCCGTGGTGGCCGTCGACGCGGTCAGCTTCACCCTGCTGCAGGATCAGCTGCAGTCGGTGCTCGAGACGCTGTCCGAGCGCGAGGCCGGCGTGGTGCGTCTGCGCTTCGGCCTGACCGACGGCCAGCCGCGGACTTTAGACGAGATCGGCCAGGTCTACGGCGTGACGCGCGAGCGCATCCGCCAGATCGAATCGAAGACGATGTCGAAGCTGCGCCACCCGTCGCGTTCGCAGGTGCTGCGCGACTACCTGGACTAGCCCGAGACGTTAACTGCGCCCCGACCTGCGATGATGCCGGTCGGGGCGCAGTTCTCGTTTCTGCACAGTGCAGTCAGTGACGATTGATCGGGCATAGTCAGGGCTCGTACGGTCAGTTCGTGAGGAAGGGGTCCTTCGGGGCCCCTTCCTCTTTCGGTCGGGGCGGCTGGAACAGCCGGACGAGCGGTTCGGCGACGCGGGCGCCGACCGGCCCCAGGACCGCCATCAGGAGCACGTAGGCGGTGGCCAGCGCCGCCAACTCCCCCTCGACCGCGCCGGCGGACACGGCGAGTCCGGCGATGACGATCGAGAACTCGCCGCGGGCGATCAACGCGGCACCCGCGCGGGCGCGGCCCATCACACCGACGCCCTGCCGTCCCGCGGCCCACCATCCGGTGAGCACCTTGGTGGCGGTCGTGACGACCGCCAGGCCGATCGCGGGCAGCAGCACCGGTGGGATGGTCGTCGGATCGGTGTTGAGTCCGAAGACGACGAAGAACATCGCCGCGAACAGGTCCCGCAGCGGCTCCAGCAGTCGCGTCGCGTTCCGTGCGGTCGATCCGGAGATCGCGATACCGAGCAGGAACGCGCCGACCGCCGCGGACACCTGCAGCGACGAGGCGAAGCCGGCGACGAGCAGTGCCGCGCCGAGCAGTTTGAGCAGGAACACCTCGCGGTCGGTGCTGTCCACGATCGCGGAGACGACGCTGCCGTAGCGCAGGGCGACGACGAGCACGACGGTGATGACCACGAACGAGATGGCCACCGCCTGGAGCCCGCCCAGGAAGCTCACGCCCGCGAGCACCGCGGTGAGGATCGGCAGGTACACCGCCATCGCGAGATCCTCGAAGACGAGGATCGACAGGATCACCGGGGTTTCGCGGTTACCGAGCCGACCGAGATCGCCGAGCACCTTCGCGACGATGCCGGACGACGAGATGTAGGTGACGCCACCGAGTGTCAGCGCCCCGACCGGACCCCACCCGAGCATGAACGCCAGGATCGCGCCGGGCGCCGCGTTCAGCGCGAGGTCGACGACGCCGGCGAACCACGACCTCTTCAGGCCGGTCACGAGTTCGGACGCGGTGTACTCCAGGCCCAGCAGCAACAGCAGCAGGACGACGCCGATCTCGCTCGCGAGATGGCTGAACTCGCCGATGTCGCCGAGTTGGATGAAGCCGCCCTGGCCGAAGCACAGGCCGCCGATCAGGTACAGCGGGATCGGCGACATGCCGATGCGCCCGGCCAGCCGACCGAGTACCCCGAGTGTGAAGAAGACAGCGCCGAGTTCGACGAGTGCCAGTGCAGTGCCAGTCATCGCGTCGATCGTGCCGCGATCAGCCGTGCGCGAGGATCTTCGCGGCGTGGTCGAGGCCCTCCTGGGTCCCGACCGCGACCAGGAGGTCACCCTCGGTGAATGTGAAGTCGGGGTTCGGTGACGGCGCCACCTGACCGGCGCGCATGACGGCGACGACGGAGACGCCGGTGCGGGTGCGCATCGCGGTCTCGCCGAGAGTCCGGCCGTCCCACGGCGAGTTCTCGGTGATCGGCAGCTGGCGGGTGCTGATGCCGGGCAGGTCCCGGTGCTCCTCTCGCAACTGCGCGACGAGCTGCGGGGCGCCGAGCAGGTTCGCCAGCACCGACGCCTCGTCCGATTCGAGCGGGATCGACGCCATGCAGGCGTCGGGGTCGTCGATCTTGGAGACGATGAGATCGGTGCGGCCGTCGCGGTGGGTGACCACCCCGATGCGTCGACCCGTCGCCAGCGCGAAGTCCTTTCGGACTCCGATACCGGGCAGCGGTGTCACTTCCACGTTCATGGCTCAACGGTAGCGCCACGCTCCGACGTCGGACCACGAACACCCGCTCTCCCGGCCTACGTGTCACACGATCGGCGGAAACACCCCGGCGGCATCGGGCAGGTAGTTGGCCACCTCGACGACGGCCGCCACCGGCAGCGGACCGTACAGGTGCGGGAACCGCATCGACGCGGGGTCGGACGGGACCCCGGGCTCCCAGCGGACCTCGGCGTCGAGCCGGCCCGGATCCAGACGAAGGAGCACCAGGTCGCGGCGGCCCGCGAACAAGCGGTTGGCGGGCAGGTGGACCTGCGCGGGCGTCGACAGGTGCACGAATCCGTCGGCGGCGAATCCGTCCGGCACCCGCTGCCCGGCGCGCTGCGCGTCCGCCCATTCGTCGCGCGTGCACATGTGCACCAGCACCTGCCGGGAATCGGTCATCGGTGCTCCTTTTCGGCCGGTCGTCGCCCCGACACACTAGGTCGACGCTCAGCTGTCAGCGAACACCGGACCCTCCCGAATCGCATTGTCCGAGTTCAGGACGATTCCTGTTAGAGAGAACACACCGAGGGCCTATCGGGAACAACCCGATCAAGTCGAACGTCTGACAGAGTGGACCTACCGCGTCACCCCCGACGCGGCGGAAGACCCCAGGCAGCGGGTGCGAGCCCGCAGCCAGTTCGGAGGAGTCATGCCCGGAACCCTGACCAGCCCCCCGTTGACCGCTGCCGACCGGTGCGACCGGTGCAGCGCAGGAGCCCGCGTGCGCGCCGTGCTCGCGAGCGGAGGAGAGCTTCTCTTCTGCCAGCATCACGCCAACGAGCATGCCGATCGTCTTCGTGAGATGAACGCGACCATCGTGAGCGATTCGGATTCATCTGCGGCGCCGATCTGACGCGTCAGCCCTCCGGGCGGACTACCGTCCGTCCCCAGTTCCCGAAGCGGGCGACCACCACGGTGGTCGCCCGCTTCGGCGTTTCGAGAGCCCGTCCGAGCGCGTCCGGGCCCCCGACCGGACTACCACTGGCGCAGCATCGCGATGCGATCGGTGAGCTGCTCCACAGTGGCGATCGCGGTGGGCGGGCCGCCGCACTCCCGGCGCAGTTCGCCGTGGATGACCCCGTGCGGCTTGCCGGTCCGGTGGTGGTGCATCGCGACGAGGGAGTTGAGCTCACGTCGCAGGTTCGCCAACTGGCCGGCGGCGGCGACACGCTCGGTCACGATCTGCGGCGCGGGGGCCGGCACCGCCGCGGGCTCGGCGGCCGGCTTGTCGAGCTGCTTCTGCTGTCGCTGCCGCAGCAGCGCCCGCATCTGATCGGCGTCGAGCAGACCGGGAAGCCCGAGATAGTCGGCCTCCTCGTCGGATCCGGAGAACGTCGCGGTGCCGAAGGACGAGCCGTCGTAGATCACCTGGTCGAGTTCGGCGTCGGCGCCCAGCGAGACGAACGCCTTCTCCTCCTCGCCCGGTTCGTCCTTCTGCTTGTTCGCGTCCGCGAGCAGATCGTCGTCGAGACCGTCCTTCTCGCGGTGCGGCTTGCCGAGGATGTGGTCGCGCTGCGCCTCGAGCTGACTCGCGAGGTCCAGGAGGACCGGGACCGACGGCAGGAACACACTCGCCGTCTCGCCCTTCGTCCGCAGACGCACGAAACGCCCGATGGCCTGCGCGAAGAACAGCGGTGTCGAGGCGCTCGTGGCGTAGACGCCGACGGCGAGCCGCGGCACGTCGACGCCCTCGGACACCATGCGCACCGCGACCATCCAGGCCTGGGTGCTGTTGGAGAACTCCGCGATGCGCTTCGACGCGGTCGGGTCGTCGGACAGGATCAGGGCCGGCGCCTCGCCGGTGATCGCCTCGAGCTGCTTGGCGTAGGCGCGGGCCACGGTCTGGTCGGTGGCGATCACCAGCCCGCCCGCATCGGGCATGCCGCCGGAGCGCAACTGCCCGAGGCGGGTGTTCGCCGCCGTGAGCACCGACGGGATCCAGTCGCCCGCGGGGTCCAGGGCGGTGCGCCACGCCCGCGCGGTCTGCTCGGCGCTGAGCGGCTCACCGAGGCGCGCGGCGAACTCCTCGCCCGCGCTGTTGCGCCACCGCGCCTCGCCCGAGTACGCCAGGAACACGACCGGGCGGACGACGCTGTCGGCGAGGGCGTCGGAGTAGCCGTACGTGTGGTCCGCCTTCGAGCGCTGGTGGCCCTCGTTGTCGGGTTCGTACGTCACGAACGGGATCGGGCTGTCGTCGCTGCGGAACGGGGTTCCGGTCAGGGCGAGTCGACGGGTGGCGTCGCCATACGCCTCGCGGATCGCGTCACCCCAGCTCTTCGCGTCGCCGCCGTGGTGGATCTCGTCCAGGATGACGAGCGTGCGGCGGGCCTCGGTGCGGGCCCGGTGCTTGAACGGGTGCGACGCGACCTGGGCGTACGTGACGACGACACCGTGGTAGTCCGACGACGTCTGCCCCGTGGAGTTCGAGAAGTTCGAGTCCAGCGCGATGCCGATCCGCGCCGCCGACTCGGCCCACTGGTGCTTGAGGTGCTCGGTCGGTGCCACGACGGTGACCTGGTCCACCGTGCGGTCCCGCAGCAACTCGGACGCGACCCGGAGCGCGAATGTGGTCTTGCCGGCGCCGGGCGTCGCGACCGCGAGGAAATCCCTCGGCTTGGTCGCCAGGTACTTCGTCAGAGCACGGCGCTGCCACGCTCGGAGGGAGCCGGTGGGAGCAGGTGCACGTTCGACACTTCCGGGTTCAGCGCTCACATCGCACCTCGCCACAGGCTTCGCACAGTTGGTCCCACTCCTTGCTTCGCTGACGGGGCTACCGGCCGCTCGGGTCCGGCACGATGTCCGGCTACGACCCCCGAGGAGCCTAGCGCCCGGGACCGACCGCTTCCGCATCAGCCGCGGACACGCCGGGGCGTCCCGGGCCGTCGCCCGCCCGGGAACGAATCGGCACCGATGGCAGAATCGGTCGCGACACGGCGGCGTCCCACCGCGCGGGACGGCGTGTCGTCAGGAATCCTGGAAGAGCCATGAGTAAGACGTCGACCGTCACCAGAGTCCGCCCGGTACGCCGGTGCGGGCAGGTGATCGGGCGCACCGCGGTGAAGGCGTGGAACGACTCGATCTTCGGGAAGTCGGCCACCGCCGCGTTCTGGCAGACGCTCTCGCTGCCCCCGCTGCTGCTCGGACTGCTCGGCAGTCTCGGCTACGTCGGCGGATGGTTCGGCCCGAACACCGTCGAGATCATCCAGTCGAAGATCATCACGTTCAGCCACACCGCGTTCAGCGAGAACGTCGTCGACCAGATCATCCAGCCGACCGTCTCCGACGTCCTCGGCCGGGGACGCCCGGAGATCGTCTCGGCGGGCTTCCTGCTGTCGCTGTGGGCGGGATCGTCGGCGATCTCGACGTTCGTCGACTCGATCGTCGAGGCGCACGGCCAGAAGGACGCCCGGCACCCCGTGTGGCAGCGGGTGTTCGCACTGCTGCTCTACGTGACCTTCCTCGTCCTCGCCGTGTTCACGCTCCCCCTGGTCGCGCTGGGCCCGACGATGATCGGCCGCGCGCTGCCGGAGTCCTGGCATGCGGTCGGGACCGAGATGGTCGACGCGTTCTACTACCCGGCGGTGGGCCTGCTCCTCATCGTCGGCCTGACCACGCTGTACAAGGCGGCACTCCCGAAGTCGCTGCCGTGGCACCGCCTGCTGGGCGGGGCGCTGGTCGCCGGCGTGTTCTTCATGGCGGCCAGCACGGTTCTGCGGTGGTACCTCAGCTGGGTGACCGGAACCGGATACACCTACGGCGCGCTGGCGACGCCGATCGCCTTCCTGCTGTTCACGTTCTTCCTCGGATTCGCGATCGTGCTCGGCGCCGAGTTCAACGCGACCATCCAGGAGTTCTGGCCGGCCCGGGCGACCCGGATGGAGCAGGTCCGCGACTGGATCGCCGCGCAGGCGGCGGTCGACGCGTCCGAGGACGCCGGGCCGATGACGAATCTCACGCGTCGACTGGCGACCGGACCGATCCGATTCACGTCTGATCGGTCACAGTCCGCCGAGGGCGACGCCGACGAGACGGTGGACGCGTGCGAGTGCGACGCGCCCACCGACGGGGACGAGACCCGGCCGGTTCAGTCGCCCTTGCGCAACCCGTCGTAGACCTTCTTGCACTCCGGGCAGACCGGGGAACCGGGCTTCGCGGACTTCGTGACCGGGAAGACCTCGCCGCACAGGGCGACGACGTGGGTGCCCATCACGGCGCTCTCCGCGATCTTGTTCTTCTTCACATAGTGGAAGAACTTGGGTGTGTCGTCGTCGGTCGTCTCGTCGGTGGTGGTGTCGGGGCGTTCCTTCGTCAAAGTGCTCACAGGTCAATGATGCCGCACTCTCGTGTGCATTTGCCGCCCGAGAGTGCAACAGTGGACGTATGGCAAGAACATCGGGGTTCGGCGAGTCCGCCGAGAGCGGCACACCCCGCAACCCGGCGCTGATCACCGAGGCTGCGCAGTCGATCGAGGATCAGCACCGGGCGCGCGTGAAGAAGTACCTGACGATCATGTCGTTCCGAATCCCGGCACTGATTCTCGCCGCGATCGCATACGGGGCATTCGGTAATCCCTGGATCTCCGTGGGCATCATCGCCCTGTCCATTCCGCTGCCGTGGATCGCGGTGCTCATCGCGAACGATCGACCGCCGCGGTCGAAGGACGAACCGAGCAGGTACGACCACCGCGACGCGGCCCGCGCGCTCGAAGCCCGGCAGCACCGCACCATCGAGGGGTGACCCGCAGGCCCGGGTGACCCGGCGTCGAAGGCTGCAACAATGCTGGGGTGAACCGAGATCTCCTGCTGTCCGTCTGCGGCCCGCTGCGCGAGGCGCTCACCCGCGCCCGGTACGACATCGACTCGATCGTCGATCTTCTCGGCGCCGACGCGCACGCCGCGCTCGGACGGCACGAACCCGTTCCCGCTCGCCGCGCGACCGAGAACGGCGGAGACCTCGGTTGGCTGATCCGCCTGTTCCTGCTGGGCGACGAGTGCCCGGCGACCGACGTCGCGACCGCGCTGAAGCCCCTGCCCCTCGACGACGCCGTCGCCGCGGGCCTGCTGTCGCGCAGCGGCGACACGGTGCGCGCCGAACTCGATCTGCGCCCGCTCGACCTGGGCGCCGGCAACCGCTGGGTGGTGTCGGACCTCGACGGCTCGATGCGCCCGCGCCCCACGGCCGACGATCACGTCATCGGGGTCGGGCAGGCGTCGCTGTCGCTGCTGCGGGGCACCCCCACCCGCCCGGTCGGCACCGTCCTCGACGTCGGCACCGGCTGCGGCATCCAGGCGATCCGCGCCGCCGACTACGCGGGCACGGTCACCGTGACGGACATCAACCCGCGCGCGCTCACGCTGACCGCGGCCACCGCGGCGCTCAACGGACTCGACTTCGAGATCTGCGAGGGTTCGTGGTTCGAACCGGTCGAGGGCCGCCGGTTCGACCAGGTGGTGGCGAATCCGCCGTTCGTCGTCGGCGAGGCCCGTGTCACGCACACCTACCGCGATTCCGGCCTGGACCTGGACGGGGCGAGCGAGCTGATGATCTCGCGGTCCGCCGACTACCTGAATCCCGGCGGGACGGCGGCGCTGCTCGCGTCGTGGCTGCATGTCGACGGCGAGGACTGGCGTCACCGGGTCGCGTCGTGGCTGCCGGCGCACGGCATCGACGCGTGGATCGTCCAGCGCGACGTCGCCGATCCCGCCCTGTACGTCGGGACGTGGCTGCGCGACGGCGGGGCCGATCCGCGCGATCCGGCCGTCGAGGCGCGTGCGCACGCCTGGCTCGATCATCTCGAGGAGGCCGACGTCGAGGGCGTCGGGTTCGGGTTCGTCTACCTGCGCCGGACCGACGCGCCGTCGGACATCCTGTGCGAGGACCTGCGCCACGGCTTCGACGACCCGCTCGGCGACGAGGCCCTCGCGTACTTCGAGCGCCTGGCGTGGCTGCGTGAGCACGACGTGCTGTCGGCGCGGTTCGCGGTGCAGCCCGAGACGGCGCTCGAGCGGGTGTACCTGCCGGGCGAGGACGGCTGGCGTCAGGTCGTGGCGCGGGTGCACCGCGGCAACGGCCCGCAGTGGCAGCACGAGGTCGACGACCTCGCCGCGGCACTGCTCGCGGGAATGCGCGAGGAGGGACTGCCGTTGGAAGAACTCGTCACGCTCCTCGCGTTCGCGCACGACGAGGACGAAGAGGCGCTCGCGGCCACAGCGGTGCCGCTGGTCCATTCACTGGTGCGGCACGGTTTGATCGCACCGGTGTGAGACGCGTTCCCGTCTCGTAGCTTCTCAGGAACTTCTCAGGGGAGCCGACGGGAATCCGCAGGTCACGGACCATCGGGTCGAATTCTCTCGGGAACTTTCCCGGGCTGTCGGAGCGTTGAGGCATATGAGACACCCCGACGAGGAGGCCCGTCATGACAAGCCCCAGCACCACTCGCCCCCGCACCACCGACTCCGATCTGGACGGCCAGAGCCCGGCTGCGGATCTCGTTCGCGTCTACCTGAACGGGATCGGCCGCACAGCCCTGTTGACCGCCGCAGACGAGGTGGATCTGGCGCGGCGGATCGAGGCTGGGCTGTACGCGGCTCACGTGCTGGAGACCAAGAAGCGTCTCTCGGCCGTGAAGAAGCGCGATCTGGCGACGATCGTCCGGGACGGCGAGGCCGCCCGGCGCCATCTCCTCGAGGCCAACCTGCGCCTCGTGGTGTCGCTCGCCAAGCGCTACACGGGCCGCGGGATGCCGCTGCTGGATCTCATCCAGGAGGGCAACCTCGGACTGATCCGCGCGATGGAGAAGTTCGACTACGCGAAGGGCTTCAAGTTCTCGACCTACGCGACGTGGTGGATCCGCCAGGCCATCACCCGCGGCATGGCGGACCAGAGCCGCACGATCCGCCTGCCCGTCCATCTCGTCGAGCAGGTCAACAAGCTGGCCCGGATCAAGCGGGAGCTGCACCAGCAGCTCGGCCGCGAGGCCACCGACGAGGAGCTGTCGCAGGAGTCGGGCATCCCGGCGCACAAGATCGCCGATCTGCTGGACCACAGCCGCGACCCGGTGAGCCTGGACATGCCGGTGGGCAACGACGAGGAGGCCCCGCTCGGCGACTTCATCGAGGACTCCGAGGCGACGTCGGCGGAGAGCGCGGTCATCGCGGGTCTGCTGCACAGCGACGTCCGCAGCGTGCTCGCGACGCTCGACGAGCGCGAGCAGCAGGTGATCCGCCTGCGCTACGGGCTCGACGACGGCCAGCCGCGCACCCTCGACCAGATCGGCAAGCTGTTCGGTCTCTCCCGTGAGCGCGTGCGCCAGATCGAGCGCGAGGTCATGGGCAAGCTCCGTCAGGGCGAGCGCGCAGATCGCCTGCGCGCCTACGCCAGCTGACCGACACCCCCCCCAGCCGCCCGGCCGGGCGCGGGTCCCCTCCCCCTCGGGATCCGCCTCCGGCCGGGCTTTTCACGGTCCCGGGTCCGGGCGATCGAATCAGGGGGTGGTGCTCACCACTCGCGCAGCCGGCGTGGGCCCAGGTCGGCCATGCTCGGTTCGGGTCCGATCCGCACGCGGGCGTCGGTGATCTGCGCCCCCGCCGAGGAGGCGAGGACCGGCTCGCACGCGAGGGAGCGCACCTCCGGTAGGTCGTCTGCGAGTGCCGACACCCGCTGGACGAGGTCGACCAGGGCCTTCTTGTTGACCGGCACCGCGCTGCGGTACCCGGACAGCAGCGGGGCCGCCTTGGGTGCGTCGATCAGTTCGGCCGCCTCGTCCTCGGTCAGCGGCAGCACCCGGTAGGCGCGGTCCCCGAGCAGGTCCGAGATCACCCCGGCCAGGCCGAAGGAGATCAGCGAACCGAACGACGGGTCGTCCTGGACGCCGACGACACAGCCGATGCCCTTGGTCGCCATCTTCTGGACGTGCAGCAGCGGCTCCCCCGACGCCGTCGCCAGGTCCCGGTAGGCGACACGCACCGCGTCGGGCCCGAGGAGGTCGAGTCGCACTCCGCTCAGGTCGGGCCGGTGCCGCCACGACTCGCCCGTCGCCTTCACCGCCACCGGGTAGCCCAGCTCGGTCGCGGCTTCGACCGCCTCGTCCTCGGTGGTCGCGGCGCGGAACTCGACGATGTGGATCCCGTAGCACTCGAGCAGTTGCGCGGCCTCGAAGTCCGAGAGCCAGCGGCCGTTCGACTCACCGAGCCACCCCTCGACCAGTTGCCGCGCCCGGTCCGGATCGATGCCGTTGGGGCGCACCACCTTCGACACCGGGCGGCGACGCCATGCGGCGTACCGCCAGGCCCGCGCGAGGGCCAGCGCCGCGCGCTCGGGCCCGGGGAACGACGGCACCGACCCCCGCGTCGGATGTCCGTCGGGCCCGCGCACCGCCAGGACGTCGGGGATGCCCTCGGTCGCCAGGAAGGTGGTGAGGATCGGTTTGTCGGCGGCGACCACCGCCTCGCGCAGGGCCTGCGCGTACGGCTCGACGGGGACGGCGACGGGCGGCGCGAACACCGCGATCACGGCGTCCACGTCGAACGACGCCAGGGCCGTGGACACCGCGTCGGCGAACACCTCCGGGGTCGCCTGCGCCCCGAGATCCACGGGCTCGCCCACCTGCAGACCCTCGCGGCGGGCCGCGTCGACGGCGAGCACCCCGAGGGCGGTCGAGTTGCCGATCACCGCCACCCGGGGCCCGGCCGGCAGCGGCTGGTACCCGAACAGCATCGCGCAGTCGAACAGCTGCGAGATCGAGCCGACCTGCACGACGCCGGCCTGCTCGAACAGCGCGCGCACGATCGAGTTGTCCATCTCGACCCCGGTCGCGGCGAGCGCGGGTGGCACCGCATGCCGGCCGCTCTTGACGGCGACGATCGGCTTGTTGCGGGCCACGCGGCGGGCGATCCGGGAGAACTTGCGGGGATTGCCGAAGCTCTCCAGGTAGAGCAGCACCACCTCGGTCTCGGGATCGGTGTCCCAGTACTGGAGCAGGTCGTTGCCGGAGACGTCGGCGCGGTTGCCCGCCGAGACGAACGTCGACAGCCCCAGTTTCCGCTTGGCGGCCTGGTCGAGGATCGCGATGCCCAGCGCGCCCGACTGGCAGAAGAAGCCCACCTTGCCGGGTGTGGGCAGCACCGGCGCCAACGTGGCGTTGAGCGACACCGCGACGTCGTTGTTGGCGACGCCGAGCGCATTGGGGCCGATGAGTCGCATCCCGTGGGCTCGGGCCGCGTGGACGAGGCGGCGTTCGGAGTCGCGGCCGTGCGGGCCCGTCTCGCTGAATCCGGCGGACACCACGACCAGCGCCTTGACGCCCTTGGCGAGGCAGTCGTCGAGCACGGCGTCGATGGACTCGGCCGGGACCGCGACCACCGCGAGGTCGACGTCGTCGGGGATGTCGCGGACGGTCGGGTAGGCGCGGACGCCACGGACCGACCGGTGCTCGGCGTTGACCGGGTACACCGGCCCGGAGAAGTTGCCGCGCAGCAGGTTCACCAGCACCGCGTTGCCGACCTTGGAGCTGTCGGTGGAGGCGCCGATCACCGCGACCGAACGCGGGCTGAGCACGTTGCGCACGCTGCGCGCCTCGGCCGCCCGCTCCCGCGAATTCCGAACGGACAGAAGCGCTTCGGTGGGATCGATCGCGAACTCGAGGCGCAGCACGCCACCGTCGAAGCTGCGGCTGACCTGATATCCGGCCTCCCGGAACACCGAGACCATGTTGCGGTTCTCGGCGAGGACCTCGGCGACGAACATGTTCAGCCCGTTCTCGGCGGCCGCGCCGGCGAGGTGCTCGAGCAGGATCGGCCCGAGCCCCCGACCCTGGTGCGCGTCGGCGACGACGAACGCGACCTCCGCCGAGCGGCCGTCGCCGACGTCGAGCAGGCGCTCGTACCGCCCGACGGCGATGATCTCGTCGCCGAGGATCGCCACGAAGGCGACCCGGTTGCGGTGGTCGACGGTGGTGAAGTTGACGATGTCGCGCTTCGACATCGTCGGGTAGGGACCGAAGTAGCGCAGGTACCGGGTGCGCTCGGAGAGCTTGCCGTGGAACGCCACGAGCTTGTCCGCGTCCTCGGGAACGATCGGCCGCAGGTGCACCACCCCGCCGTCGGAGGCGAGCACGTCGGCGAGCCAGTGGCGCGGGAAGTTGCGCGCGCGCTCGAGGTCGGCTTCCTTGGGGCTGCCGTCAGTCACGGGGGTCCTCCGGATCGAGTCCGAGCAGTGGGAACGTGGCACGACGGGTCGCGATGATCGCCGCGTCGATCCGGGTCAGCGCCCGATCCATCGACGCCACCCCGGTCTCCGGCGTGCCACCCGGCCCGTCCCACCGCAGGTACGACGTGTCGCCGCCCTCCCCCATGGTCGTCGGGAGGTCGACGCTCGGGGCGATCGTGTGCGCCTTCTCACGCCAGGATTCGGGTGTCGAGGTGGCGGGGTCGATCTCGCGATCGAGCGCCGTCGCGATCAGGTGCGTCCACGAGCGCGGCACCACCCGCACCAGCCCGTACCCTCCGCCGCCGACGGCGAGCCAGCGGCCTTCCGCGTAGCGGTCCGCAAGGTCCCGCATCGCCAGGTACGCCGCCCGCTGCCCGTCGACGGTGAGCGCGAGGTCCGCCAGCGGGTCCTCGCGATGGTTGTCCGCACCGCACTGGCTGACGACGATCTGCGGCCGGAACGACGCGATCGCGGCGGGCACCACCGCGTGGAATCCCCTCAGCCACAATGCATCGGAGGTGCCCGGGAGCACCGGAAGGTTGATCGCGGTGCCCTCGGCCGCGCCCGAACCAACCTCGCTCGACCATCCGGTGTTCGGCCAGAGCGTCGCCGGATGCTGATGGATCGAAACCGTCAGTACCCGCGGGTCACCGATGAACGCGTGTTGCACGCCGTCGCCGTGGTGGGCGTCGATGTCGATATAGGCGATGCGGTCGAATCCGTTGTCGAGCAACCAGGAGATCGCGATCGCGGCGTCGTTGTAGACGCAGAATCCCGACGCCCAGTCCGCCATGGCGTGGTGCATCCCGCCGCCGATGCTGACGGCGCGTCGCGCCCGACCGGACGCGATCTCCTTGGCGGCGGCGAGCGTGCCGCCGGCGAGGATCGCGCTGGCCTCGTGCATGCGCGGGAACACCGGGTTGTCGTCGGTGCCCAGCCCGTGCCGGGTCTCGATCTCGGGAGGTAGGCCGCCGTCCGGTTCGGAGCCGGCCCGTTTCACCGCGTCGATGTAGGCCGGGGTGTGGATACGGAGCAACTCGGCGTCGGGCGCCGAGTCGGGCCGGATCAGCTCGGCCCCCTCGACGAGCCCGAGCCCACGCGCGAGGTCCATCGTCAGCTCGAGCCGCGTCGGGTTCATCGGGTGTTGCGGACTCCACCGGTAACTGAGGTAGTCCGGGCTCCACACCACCACGCGGTTTGTACCGGAAGCTCGGATGCCCGGGGCGGGACCTGTCGGCGCGGTCATGGACTCAAGTTACTTCCCGCGGCACCCACCGCGCGAGGCGCCGTCGTGGGGCGCCGATCACGCTCCCGATGACCGGAACGCGCGGAAGGCCCGACCGGAACCTGGAATGCGGTTTGCCCGGTAGAATCGCTCCAGACGAAGGGGTGTGAGAGTGAAGGATCTGGTCGACACCACGGAGATGTATCTCCGGACGATCTACGACTTGGAAGAAGAGGGCGTTGTCCCGCTCCGCGCACGAATCGCCGAACGGCTGGATCAGAGCGGGCCGACGGTGAGCCAGACGGTTGCTCGCATGGAACGTGACGGGCTGCTGCAGGTGGCCGGCGATCGCCATCTGGAGCTCACAGAGAAGGGCCGCAGCCTCGCGGTCTCGGTGATGCGCAAGCATCGCCTCGCCGAGCGGTTGCTCGTCGACATCATCGGGCTCGACTGGGACCAGGTGCACGCCGAGGCGTGCCGCTGGGAGCACGTGATGAGCGAGGACGTCGAGCGACGCCTCGTCGAGGTGCTCAACAATCCCACGACGTCCCCGTACGGAAACCCCATCCCGGGTCTCGCCGAGCTGGGCCTCGATCGGCCCTCCGCCAACGCGGAATCGCTGATCCGGCTCACCGACGTTCCCGCGGGCAAGCCGACGGCCGTCGTCGTTCGCCGACTCGCCGAGCACGTGCAGTCGGACCCCGAGCTGATCGGCCAGCTTCGCGAGGCAGGCGTGGTCCCCGACGCTCGGGTTACAGTCGAGACCCGGCCCGGATCGGTGACGATCACCGTATCCGGCCACGACGAATTCGAACTTCCCGAGGAAATGGCCCACGCCGTCCAGGTGAAGCAGGTCTGACGCCTCGCTCCGCCGGATCCGGCGGGTGAGGAGACAAGCGGTGAGACTTCTGGTTACCGGCGGCGCCGGCTACGTGGGCAGCGTGTGCAGCACTGTCCTGCTCGAGCGCGGCCACGAGGTCGTCGTCGTCGACGACCTGTCGACCGGTAACGCCGATGCGGTGCCCACGGGTGCCGAGTTCATCGAGGGTGACATCGCGGCCGTCGCCGGATCCGTACTCGGGTCCGGCGACGGCGCACCGCGTTTCGACGGTGTGCTGCACTTCGCGGCGCAATCGCTCGTCGGCGAGTCGGTGGAGAAGCCGGAGCAGTACTGGCAGGGCAACGTGGTCACCACGCTGGCACTGCTCGAGGCCATGCGGCTGTCCGGTACACCGCGCCTGGTGTTCTCGTCGACGGCCGCGACCTACGGTGAGCCCGAGCGGACTCCGATCACCGAGGACGATCCGACCCGGCCCACCAACCCGTACGGCGCCACCAAGCTGGCGATCGACCACGCGATCACGTCCTACGCCAACGCGCACTCGCTGGCGGCAACGAGCCTGCGCTACTTCAACGTCGCGGGCGCGTACAAGGGCGCCGGTGAGAACCGTGTCGTGGAAACCCATCTCATCCCCCTCGTGCTCCAGGTCGCGCTGGGCCAGCGCGAGAAGATCTCGGTGTTCGGTACCGACTGGCCGACCAAGGACGGCACCGCGGTCCGGGACTACATCCACGTGCTCGATCTCGCCGAGGCCCATCTGCTCGCGCTGGAGTCGTCCGAGCCGGGCCGCCACAAGATCTACAACCTGGGCAGTGGCGCCGGATTCACTGTCCGTGAGGTCATTTCGGCGTGCGAGCGGGTGACGGGGCTACCGATCGCCGCCGAGGACGCGCCCCGGCGCGCGGGCGATCCCGCCGTCCTCATCGCGTCCAGCGAGCGTGCGATCGCCGAGATGGGTTGGCGCCCCGCGCACACCGATCTCGACGAGATCGTCGCCGACGCCTGGACGTACCTGCAGGCGCTGGGCGACCGCTCACACGCCGCCAAGCGGTAGCGGCCCGAGCCGAGGTAGCTGCACCCCGAGGTCCTGCGCGATCCGATAGCCGACCGCCGCGAGGTCTCGGAGTGCGGCGGGCCGCACCCCCGCCTGAAGTGCATCGTCGAGCAGGCCCGCCAGCCGGTGACACGGATCGGCGACGAGCGCGGCGCACAGCGCGACGCCGGCCATGGGTCCGTCGCCGCGCAGGTACGCGCTGTACCCGAACAGTGCGAGCGGCTCGGCGCGTTCGGGGTCGGGCAGCGTCCGGGCCAGGTGCACCCACATCTGCTCCGCCGCGGCCGCCTGCGCCCCCGCCGACAGCGCGAGGAGCGAGTCCCGGACGGTGAGGGTCTCGAGTGCGAGGGCGAGTTCGGCACACTCCTCCGCGGCGATCTCGTCGCCCGAGTCGTGCTGCGCGATCCGGGTGAGCACGTATTCGAGACCCTCGCGGTCGGACCGGTGCGGGTCGGCGGCCGTGCCGGTGAGCGCGGAGCCGCACGTGCGGTCTTCGCGCGCGGTGTCGATCAGGTCGGCGATCCGCTCCTGCACCTCCTGCGAGACGGGATCGAGCACCGTCTCGAGTTCCTCCCGGGAGCCGCGGATCGCCCGCCCTTCGAGGACCTGGGCCGCCGCGACCGCGGATGCCGTGGGGTCCGGAAGGACCCCACGATTCGGGCCGGTGAGGTCCTGCCACGGCGCCCCGGCCTCGATCCGCGAGCACACGTGCACCGCGGACAGATCGATTCCACTGTGGTGCAACAATTCCCGAAACGCCTCGGCGACGGCCACGTGTCCGACGAGATCCGCGGCGCGGGCGCGGGACGGGATCCGGTCGTCGACGATGACGACCAGCATCCGATCGGCCCCCTCCCGCACAGCGACCGCGGCGAACTGCTCGAGGACCAGCTCCATCACCGCGCCGGCCCGGCCGGGCTCGTCGAGGACCAGGTCGTGCCGCATCACGGCCCCGACACTCGTCCCGCTCAGGCAGATCGCCACGAGGGAACGCCGGGGGTGGAACCCGAGCAACGCCGGCACTGCACTGATCAGTGAGCCCGGGTCGGATATGCGCACCGCGCAGCCGGTGCCGAATCCCGGGCCGGCCCGGTGCGGGTCCGAGGGAGTGTGCGAATCGTGCGAGAAGGCTGATGTCGTCATGCGTCGACCCTCCCGCGCGCGCCGGCCGCCGATCCCCGCCCGACCTGGGATTTCCGCGGACCTGTGGATGGCACCGACGACTGTGCACAACCCGGGCGGGCGCCCCCTTCCGGCAGGGGCCGGTGTCGGAGCCGCCTGCTAGGTTCGCCGCCTCATTCCGTCCGCACCTTCTCGACCGCCGACGCGAAGAGGGTGCCGAGGAGTTCGGGGTCCGTGATGTCCCCGAACGACATCGCCGTGGCCTGCACCCGCACCCCGTCGATCTGGGCGATGAGCGTCACCATCGACTGCGTGACGGCCTGCTCCGCCTGGCCCGACATCACCGTTCGCTGCAGTGCGAGCGTCTCGTCGACGTCGAGTCGTGGCGGCGGGGTGAGGGTGGTTCGCACGACGGCTTCGACACCGTTCCGGGTGGCCGTCACCTCGGGGCAGTCGACGATCTGCGCCCCGAACTCCGACAGCGGGGTGTCCACGCGGATCAGTTCGATCGTGATCGTCGATCGGTTCTCGTTGTCGGTCCCCACCACCATCGCGGTGCCGTCCGGTCCGTAGTCCTGGGTGGGCGGCTTGCATCCCGCGGGGTCGACCCTCGCGCCCGGCGCGATCCCGGTCAGATCGGGTGCGGCCTGCGACACCGCCTGCGGGGGAAGGACCACCGCCGGATACCGCGGGGGAAACACGGACGGCTCGAGAAGCATCTCCCCGAGAGTCCGTGGGCCGGAGGGCCGGCCGTCGACCGCGTGGGCGGCGCCGTCGATCTCCGAGGAACATCCGACGGCGAACGTACCAGCGCCGAGCAGCATCGAACCGAACACCAGGCTGGGTGCGACGCGCGCCCGCAGCGACATAGCCGGACCTCCTGCCGTTCGATCGTTCCGATCCACCGGACAGCGTGACACACCCGACCCGGGATACGTCCGGAACCGGCACAGGGAAGTGTGCCGGCACGGCATGTTTCCTTCGCCCACACGCGTTGTCGCGGCGCCGATCCCGAACCGCCGCGCACCGCGCCGGGACTACCGCCTACTCGTGGGACGCGACCGTGTCGTCGCCGGCGGTGCGGGACGGTTCGATACCGCGCCGCTTGACGAGCAGGACGACGGCGAGCACCGGGTAGGCCAGGATCGGCGCGAGGGCGCCCGCGTAGAACGTTTGGTCCAGCAGGATGGAGGTGCTGCTGAGCAGCGCGAAGTCGAACAGGCCGTGGAGGACGGAGTTGACGGCGTTGCTGCCGGCGACTCTGCGGGTGAGGTAGAAGAAGTAGCCGGCGAGGCTGACGATGATCGCCTGCGGGATGGCGGACGCTCCCCCGTGCCCGAACACGTTCGACAGATGGACCACCCCGAAGACCAGGCTGGACCACAGAGCGACCTGGCCTTCGCGGAGGCCGTGCTGACGCAGCAGCGTCACGCTGATGCCGCGGAACATGCCCTCCTCGCCCCAGCCGACGAACTGGGTGGCGACGAGCAGTGCGACGACGAACAGCCAACCCTTGTCCGCGAGCGCGCCGTAGTCGATGCCCACCAGGATCGCGACGAGGAGGACCGCGGGCACCACCCACACCCAGCGGTTGACCGGCCGGTCGTCCCTGATCACGGGACGCCACCAGCCCAGAGCCGCGACGACGCCATACGTGAAGACGAGGGCCAGCCCGAGCGGGATCACCATGGTGAAGACCACCCCCCGGGTGGTCAGGATGTCGCTCTCGTCGGCCCAGCCCGAGACGAGGCGGCCGCCGAACTGGATGATCGCCAGATACACGACGACCACCACGGCGAAGGCGAGATACGACAACCGGCGGCCGGTCGTGCAGGGCGAGTCCCCGGGTGTCTGCGTGTTCATTGCGCGAGCCTAGAACCGGGCGGGGCGATTTCGCGCGACGAACACATCGGGAGCTCTCGGGAATCGACGGGCGCCACCGGGTGTTGGAGTTCCCAGGACGTCGTTCAATGATCTTGGTCGGCGCCCTATGGACGTGTCCGCTCCTCCCATTTCGGTCCCCGGGAGGTGGTGAGGGACACTGGAAGCAGACGTTCGAAGGAAAAGGAGCCGTCATGGACGAGCAGTCGAAGATGTACGAGCTGGAGTTCCCGGCACCGCATCTGTCCTCCGCCGACGGCCTGGGCCCGGTTCTGGTTCACGGCCTCGAGGGATTCTCCGACGCCGGGCACGCCGTGAAGCTGGCCACCAAGCACCTGCGCGAGAGCCTCGAGACCGAGCTCGTCGCCTCGTTCGCCGTCGACGAACTGATCGACTACCGGTCGCGTCGACCCACGATGACCTTCAAGGCGGACCACTTCTCCGACTTCGAGGCCCCGGAGCTCAACCTGTACGCCGTTCGCGACACCGCCGGGACCCCGTTCCTGCTCCTCGCCGGCATGGAACCGGATCTGCGCTGGGAGCGGTTCACCACCGCGGTGCGGCTGCTCGCCGAGCAGTTGGGGGTGCGCCGGACCGTCGGGATCAACGCCATTCCGATGGCGATTCCCCACACCCGCCCGCTGAGCGTGACCGCGCACTCCACCAACAAGGAATTGATCAAGGACCACCACCGCTGGTCGGGTGAGCTCCAGGTTCCGGGGAGCGCGTCGTCGCTCCTGGAACTGCGGATGAGCCAGCACGGCCACGAGTCGGTGGGATTCTCCGTGCACGTCCCGCACTACCTGGCGCAGACCGACTATCCCGCTGCCGCGGAGACGCTGCTCGAGAACGTCATGGAGATCGCCGATCTCGAGCTGCCGCTGGCCGCGCTCGGCGAGGCGTCCGCGCGCGTGCGCGAGCAGATCGACGAGCACATCGCGGCGAACGAGGAGGTTCAGGCCGTGGTCAGCGCGCTCGAGAACCAGTACGACTCGTACGTCGCCGCGCAGGAACAGCAGGCGACGCTGCTCGCCACCGACGACGATCTGCCGAGCGGCGAGGAACTGGGCGCGGAGTTCGAGCGGTTCCTGGCCGAGCAGGCACAGCTCGACGAGGACCGCGGGGACGAAAAGGACGAATGAGTTCGTCGATCGACCGGTCATTTGGTCGCCTGTCCAGGTATGGTCGACGGCGAAACCCATCCGTTATCCGACGTCATGCACACGACAAGTAGGACACCTACTCTCGGTACACGGATATACTCGGACGATCGATATCTGAGCGCTGCTCACCTGGCTGAGCAGCGGCTTCAGGAGGCGATATGAGCGACTCTCGCACGCGCATGCTCCGCCCGGTGCCCGACACCGAGCCGCGGCTAGCATTCCGCACCATCCACGGATACCGGCGCGCGTTCCGCATCGCCGGCGAGGGGCCCGCGGTCCTCCTGCTGCACGGTATCGGCGACAACTCGTCGACCTGGAGCGAGATCATCCCGCACCTGGCGCAGAACTACACGGTCGTCGCGCCCGATCTCCTGGGCCACGGCCGCTCCGACAAGCCCCGGGCCGACTACTCGGTGGCCGCGTACGCGAACGGGATGCGCGATCTGCTGTCGGTGCTGGGCATCGACAAGGTCACAGTGGTCGGGCACTCGCTCGGCGGCGGCGTCGCGATGCAGTTCGCGTACCAGTTCCCGCACATGGTCGAGCGTCTGGTGCTGGTGTCGGCGGGCGGCGTGACGAGGGACGTGCACCCGCTGCTGCGACTGATCTCGATGCCCGTGGTGAACGAGGCCCTCAAGCTGCTCCGGATTCCCGGCGCGATGACGGCGGTCCGCGCGGTCGGCGAGGTGATCTCGAGTGTCCACGGCTCGCCGCTGCGGCCCGGCACGATGCTGCACGACACCCCCGACCTGGTCCGGGTCCTCGGCGAGCTGCCCGACCCCACCGCGTACGAGGCGTATCTGCGGACGCTGCGATCCGTCGTCGACTGGCGCGGGCAGGTGGTGACGATGCTCGACCGCTGCTATCTCACCGAGAACCTCCCGGTGCAGCTCATCTGGGGTGAACGCGACTCGGTGATCCCCGTCAGCCACGCCCGCCTCGCGCATTCGGCGATGCCGGGCTCGCACCTCGAGATCTTCGAGGACGCCGGCCACTTCCCGTTCCGGGACGACCCGCTCCGCTTCCTCAGTGTCGTCGAGAACTTCCTCACGACGACCACCCCACTCGAGTTCGACGAAGGCCGCTGGCGCAACCTGCTGATGAACGGCGTCGGAGAGGGCGCCATCACGGGCGGACCCGAGACCCGAATGGCGGTGCTCGACGCGATGGGTTCCGACGAGCGCAGCGCCACCTGAGCTCAGCCGAACAGCTCCGCCAGCACCGCGACGCGTCGGGGCGCGTTGTCGGGCGAGAGGCGCCGGCCGCGGGACAGCACGCACATCCCGTGCAGCGCACTCCAGAAGACCTCGGCCTGGGTCTCGACGTCCCGAGTGGGCGCCGCCCCGACCGCTGACACCAGCACCGCAAAGGCCTCGCGCAGCTCCGGCGGCGTCGAGTCGTCCGCGAACCACGTCTGCCGAAAGGAGGTCACATGCTCTCGTGGATCGGACTCGTCATCAGCTGGATCGGCGCGCTCGGGATCATCGGGATCGGCGTCGCCTACCTCGCCAAGAACGAAGGAAACGCCGCGGGGTTCGGCCTGCCCACCAGCCCCGCACCCGAGGCACGCGGCTGGTGGCAGGTCAAGGGAATCCGGGACGTCGCCGCGGGCATGCTGGTGATCGTCTTCAGCTTCGCCGCGCGTGACCAGCTCGCCCTGCTGATCCTGATACTGGCCGTCATCCCCGTCGGCGACATGCTCATCATCCTCGGCAACAAGGGAAACCGTAAGGCCGCGTACGGAATCCACGGAACCACCGCGCTCGCGATGATCCTCGCCGGCATCCTGCTCACCGTGTGACAACTTCGCCGACCAGAGCAGGAGATCGCAATGATCGACATGACGAATCCCGGACACGCAGTGTCCGTGCCATCGACCGCAACGCGACGCTTCCACACTGACCTGGTGCAGGGCCCGTCCGGCGACCGATAGCCTGTATCGATGCTCCTCACAGACCTCGTGCCCGCCAGCCCCGACGCCGACGCCCTGTTCGACGCCTTCACGTCGTGGACGAGCGAACGCGGCCTGCAGCTGTATCCGGCGCAGGAAGAGGCGCTCATGGAGCTGGTCTCCGGGGCGAACGTCATCCTGGCCACCCCCACCGGCTCCGGCAAGTCGATGGTGGCGCTCGGTGCGCATTTCTTCGCGCTCGCCGAGGGACGGCGCACGTTCTACACCGCGCCCATCAAGGCGCTGGTCAGCGAGAAGTTCTTCGCGCTGTGCGAGGTGTTCGGCGCCGACAACGTCGGGATGATGACCGGAGACGCGTCGGTGAACTCGTCGGCGCCGATCATCTGCGCGACCGCCGAGATCGTCGCGAATCTGGCTCTGCGCGAGGGCGCGGGCTCCGACATCGGCCAGGTCGTGATGGACGAGTTCCACTTCTACTCCGAGCCGGATCGAGGCTGGGCGTGGCAGGTGCCGCTGATCGAGTTGCCGCAGGCCCAGTTCCTGCTGATGTCGGCGACGCTCGGCGACGTCACGCACCTGCGTGACGACCTCACCCGCCGGACCGGACGCCCGACGACGGAGGTGTCAGGCTCCGAACGTCCTGTACCGCTGCACTTCTCGTACTCGCAGACCCCGATCGGCGAGGAGATCGAGGAGCTCGTCACCACGCACCAGGCGCCGGTGTACGTCGTGCACTTCACCCAGGCGGCCGCGCTCGAGCGCGCGCAGGCGCTGACGAGTGTCAACCTGTGCAGCCGCGCCGAGAAGGACGCGATCGCCGAGGCGATCGGGGCGTTCCGGTTCACCACGGGCTTCGGAAAGACGTTGTCGCGTCTGGTCCGTCACGGCATCGGCGTCCATCACGCCGGCATGCTGCCCAAGTACCGCCGGCTCATCGAACGCCTGGCGCAGGACGGCCTGCTCAAGGTCATCTGCGGCACCGACACGCTCGGCGTCGGCATCAACGTGCCGATCCGCACGGTGCTGCTGACGGGCCTGACGAAGTTCGACGGCACCCGCACCCGGCAGTTGCGGGCGCGGGAGTTCCACCAGATCGCCGGGCGCGCGGGCCGGGCCGGCTACGACACGATGGGCACGGTCGTGGTGCAGGCGCCCGAGCACGAGATCGAGAACGTGCGGGCGCTGGCGAAGGCGGGCGACGACCCGAAGAAGCGTCGGAAGGTGCAGCGCAAGAAGGCGCCCGAGGGGTTCGTGTCGTGGGGTGAGGGCACGTTCGACAAGCTGATCGTGGCGTCTCCCGAGCCGCTCGTCTCCCGGTTCTCGGTGAGCAACTCGATGCTGCTCAACGTGATCGCCCGCCCCGGCAACTGCTTCCAGGCCATGCGGCATCTGCTCGAGGACAACCACGAGCCGCGCCCGGCGCAGCGCCGGCACATCCTCAAGGCGATCCGGCTCTACCGGGGCCTGCTGCAGGCGGGCATCGTGCAGCAACTCGACGAGCCCGACGAGTACGGCCGCATGGCCCGGCTGACGGTGGACCTGCAGCGCGACTTCGCGCTCAATCAGCCGCTGTCGCCGTTCGCGCTCGCCTCGCTGGAACTGCTCGATCCCGAATCCCCCAGCTACGCACTCGACGTCGTGTCGATCATCGAGTCGACGCTCGACGATCCGCGGCAGATCCTCATGGCGCAGCAGCACGCGGCGCGCGGCGAGGCGGTGGCCGAGATGAAGGCGGACGGCATCGAGTACGAGGAGCGGATGGAGCTTCTCGAGGAGATCACGTGGCCGAAGCCGCTGGCGGACATCCTCTTCCCGGCGTTCGAGACGTACCGTGCCGGGCATCCGTGGATGAGCGAGTTCGCCCTCTCCCCCAAGTCCGTGGTCCGCGACATGGTGGAGCGGTCGATGACGTTCGCCGAACTCGTCAGCCACTACGGCCTCGCCCGCTCCGAGGGCCTGGTGCTGCGCTACCTCGCGGACGCGTATCGCGCACTGCGGCAGACGGTTCCGGCAGAGGCCCGGACCGAGGAACTCGAGGATCTCACCGAATGGCTGGGTGAGCTGATCCGCCAGGTGGATTCGAGCCTGCTCGACGAGTGGGAGCAGCTCACCAACCCGGGCGCCGAGTCCGACGACCAGCAGGTCGCGTTCGGCGCCGACACGCCGCGGCCGATCACCGCGAACACCCGCGCCTTCAAGGTGATGGTCCGCAACGCGATGTTCCGCCGCGTCGAGTTGGCGTCCCGGCAGCGGTGGGACGACCTCGCCGAACTCGGTGACGGCCTCGACGCCGACGACTGGGCCGACCTCCTGGAGCTGTACTTCGACGAGTACGACGAGATCGGGACCGGCCCGTCCGCCCGCGGCCCGCTGCTGTTCCAGGTCACCGTGGAGCCGACGCTGTGGCGCGTCCGACAGGTCCTCGAGGACCCGAACGGCGACCACGGCTGGGCGCTGCTCGGCGAGGTCAACCTCGCCGAATCCGACGCGGCCGGCGAGGTGGTGTTCGACGAGTTCGAGGTGGCCGAGGGCTGAGGCGCGTTCACAGCGCAGACACACCACCTGGTCGGTACTGTTCCCCTATGTCTGACATCGTGATCGGGATCCTGGCCGTTTTCGTCGGCGCGGTGTTCTGTTTCCGCGGCGTGCCGGCGATGCGGTTCGTCATCGCGCTGTGGGGCGCGTTCGCGGGCCTCAATCTGGGCGCCGGACTGGTGTCCGCGATCACCGGCGACGATTACCTCGCCACCTTCCTCGGCTGGTTGGTGGGCATCCTCGTCGCCGTCCTGTTCGCCGTGCTGTCCTACCTGTACTACGCGGTGGCGGTGACGCTGACGATGGCGTCGGTCGGATTCGCCCTCGGCTCCGCCGGGATGGCCGCGCTCGGAGTGACCTGGAACTGGGTGGTGATCACCGTCGGCGTCGTCGTCGGCGTGGCGCTGGCGGTCCTCGCGCTGGCGGTGGACCTGCCGGCGGTGCTGCTCGTCGTGGTCAGCGTCCTCGGCGGCGCGGTCACGATCGTCGGCGGCGTGATGCTGCTCGCCGGCACCCTCGACACCACGGACTTCGACGAGCCGACCCTCACCGCCGACGTCACGCACGACTGGTGGTGGTACGCACTGTATGTGGCACTCGTCGTCGCCGGTGCGGTCGCGCAGACCCGGGCGCTCGGGCGGGAGCGGTCGCTGCGCGACCAGTGGCGGACCGCCGACGCTCAGCCCGTCCCCTCCAACACGTAGTCGGCCCCGTAGACGCCGTCGGGCTGTTACTGCGACATCCGCCGAGAGGCGCCCGCAGCAACAGCCCGATGAAGCGTCCGAACGCTAGGCCGACGGCTTGAACGGTCCCGCGTTGCGCGGCTTGCGGTTCGACTCCTCACGCTTGGTGGCATGCAGTTCCTTGACGCGCTGCTCCTCCTTGCGGACCTCGACGAAGCTGGTCCGCTCGGCGACGAGCCAGTCGGGCTGGTCGGCGAGGAGCGCGTCGATCTGCGCGGTGGTGAGCGCCTCGGCGATCCCGCCGCGGGCGAGTCCGGCGATGGAGACGCCGAGCTTGGCGGCCACGACGTTCTTGGGGTGCGGTCCGTCCTTGCGGAGCGCGACGAGCCACTCCGGCGGGTTGGTCTGCCATTCGTTCAACTCGTCGCGCGAGACCACGCCGTCCTGGAACTCGGCGGGGGTGGCCTGGAGGTACACACCCAGCTTCTTCGCGGCGGTTGCCGGCTTCATCGTCTGGGGGGTCTTCTGCGACGTCATACGTCAAGGGTAACGAGCCTGCCCCGCGCGGCCGCACCGGTGGCTCCCCACGGGCGGCGGGTAGCCTGACCGGGTGACCGAGGCGACTGATTCCCGACCGTTCCGGCTCGCGTACGTCCCCGGTGTCACCCCCGCGAAGTGGGTCCGCATCTGGGGTGAGCGGGTCACCGACACACCGCTCGAACTGGTCGCGGTCGACGCCGCCGACGCGACGGCCGCGCTACGCGAGGACCGCGCCGACGCCGCGCTGCTCCGACTGCCCGTGGACCGCGACGGGCTGAGCGTGATCGCGCTGTACGAGGAGATTCCGGTGGTCTTGGTGCCGAAGGACCACGTGGTCACCGCCGCCGACGAGGTGTCCGCCGCCGACCTGGCGGACGAGATCGTGCTGCATCCGCACGACGACACGCTCGAGTGGCAGGCTCGACCGGGCACCCCGGCACTGCACCGTCCGGACACGACCGGCGACGCTGTCGAACTCGTCGCGGCCGGGGTGGGTGTGCTGGTGGTGCCCCAGTCCCTCGCCCGACTGCACCACCGCAAGGACCTGACGTACCGCACCGTCAACGACGGCCCGCTCTCCCCCGTTGCCCTGGCCTGGGCAACCACGGCCACGACCGACCTGGTGGAGGAGTTCGTCGGCATCGTGCGCGGGCGCAGCGCCAACAGCTCCCGCGGCCATGGCGCGCCCGAACCGGCGCCCAAGCGCACCGCGTCCCAGAAGGCGGCGGCCAGACGCGCCGCCCGGGCGGAGGCGGGCAAGGTGCCGCCACCACGAAAACCTCAGAAGGCGCGGCGCGGCAAGCGCTGACGCGCGCGTGCGCGGCCACCGAGTCCGTCGACTCGACGACCGCGCACGGGCGGCACAGCTGTCGTTACACCTCGAGGATCATGGCGATGCCCTGACCGCCGCCGCCGCACAGCGCGGCCGCACCCTTTCCGCCGCCCCGCGCCTTGAGCGAATGCGCCAGCGAAAGCGCGATGCGCGCACCGGACATGCCGACCGGGTGGCCGACCGCGATGGCGCCGCCGTTGATGTTGACCTTCTCCGCGTCGACGCCGAGCTGCCGCACGGACGCGATCGCGACGCCGGCGAACGCCTCGTTGATCTCCAGCAGGTCGAGATCGGCGACGGTGGTGTCGTCGTCACGCTTCAACGCGGCTTCGATGGCGTTCGCGGGCTGGTGCAGCAGCGAGGTGTCCGGTCCCGCCACGAGGGCGTGCGAGCGGATCTCGGCGAGCCACTCGATACCGCGCTCGATCGCGAGTTCCTTGCGCATCACGACGACGGCCGCCGCACCGTCGGACAGCTGTGAGGACGCGCCGGCGGTGATGGTGCCGTCCTTCGCGAACGCCGGACGCAGCTTTCCGAGCGACTCCACGGTGGTCTGCGCGCGGATGCCCTCGTCCTCCGACACCGTGACGGTGCCCTTGCGGGAGGAGATTTCGACGGGTGCGATCTCGGCGGCGAACGCGCCGGACTCGGTCGCGGCGGCCGCGAGGCGGTGCGAGCGGGCGGCGAACTCGTCCTGCTCGGCGCGGGTGATGTTCTCCCCCGCCTGGTAGCGCTCGGTGGAGGCACCCATCGAGATGCCGTCGAACGCGCACGTCAGTGCGTCGCGGTCCAGCGCGTCCTCGAAACCGGTCGAGCCGTACTTCAGACCCTGACGGGCGCCGCGCACCACGTAGGGCGCGGCGGTCATCGACTCCATTCCTCCCGCCACCACGACGTCCGCGGCACCGGTGGCGATCAGCCGGTCGGCCTGCATGATCGCCTCGAGGCCGGACAGGCACAGGTTGTTGACGGTGGTCGCCGGGACGGTCATCGGCAGACCCGCCCCGACCGCCGCCTGGCGGGCCGGGTTCGGGCCCACGCCGGCCTGCACGACGGTCCCCATCACGACGGCGTCGACGCCGTCGGTACCTACCCCGGCCCGTTCGACCGCCGCCGCGATGGCGTGCGCGCCGAGATCCACCGCGGTCAGGGAGGCGAACGCCCCCGACAGCTTGCCGATCGGGGTCCGTGCCCCCGCAACGATGACACTGGTGCTCAAGCCAGCCCACTCCTTCATCTCTGATCGATCTCGCGCGAGCACGCCCACCGAACGTGACGCGGCTCGCACCCGTGAATCTTCGCACCTGCAACCATCGATGTCTCCGCGAGCACCGGCATACGCCGCGCCCCCGCACGATCCGCGGACCGCGGGTCACATGCGGCAGGCCGAATCCAGCGTGACGGTCCCGGGCGACAGCCCGTGCAGGTACGTGTTCAGAGAATGCGCGCAGCCGAGGCTCCAGCGGGCATAGGTCAGCGAATCGATCGCATAGCCCGTGTTGACGTGCTGGTAGTCGTCGACCGGGTCGCGGGGAAAGTACGGGACCGGGTCGACGATGTTGTAGATCCGCCACGACACGGTGCTGAGTTCCCCGTATCGCGCCGCGAAGTTCGAATCACCCACTTTCGGCGCCGCGTACGTCCACGCCTGGGGCTTCAGCGCCGAGTTCGCCGCGAGGTCTGCCACCAGGAGCGTCGACAGGGCGCCACCGAGACTGTGACCGGTCACGACCAGCGGCACGGCGGGGTCGATCGCCGACACGAGATCCCCCGTTCCGAGGGAGACCACGGGCTGCCCCGGTCGCATGGTGGCAATGGTGTCGTAGAGATCGAGGAAACCCTCGGCCACCTTCCCGCCGCCACTCACCTGCGTGAACGGGACCGGCGCCCAGTGCAGGTCGTCCACCCACTCGGCGGCGGTCGCGGTGCCGCGCAGCGCGATCACCTGGACCTTCGGTGTCCCGCCGGCCGCGAGGAACCCGAAGAACACCGGAGCCGATCCGGACACGTCGGTCATCTGGATCGTGCGGACGAGCGAGAAGCCCGCCGGCAGCGCCATCGACGCCGGGTTGACCACTCGAGGGGCGGCATAGAACTGGTCGTAGGCCGCTTCGACGAACGGTCCCCATCCGGCAGCGACTGCGGTGTCCATCGCCATCTCGCCTCCTCGCGACCATCCGATCATCCCGCGCCGCGGTGTTGCGTGGGATCGGAACGGTCAGGTTCGATCCGCGAGGACTCCCGCCGGTGCGACGTCCCGCAGCAACCCGGCCAACTGCATGTACCCGTCGGCGCGGCCGCTCGACGCCCGGAACACGAGGCCGATCGTGCGCCCCGGTGCCGGGCTCGAGAACCGAGCCGTGGCCAGATCGCCGCGCCTCGTCTCGATGTCGACGGCCGACTCCGGGACCAGGGTCACACCCAATCCCCCTGCGACGCACTGCACCACGGTCGCCAACGACGTCGCCCGGGTGTCGCCGGACAGCGGGTGCGCGTCGACGGATCGGCACAGATCCAGCGTTTGGTCACGCAGGCAGTGACCCTCGTCGAGGAGCAGCAGGGGCAGCTCGTCGAGCACGGTGAGCGGCAGGTCGTCGCGGCCGGCGAAGGCATGGTCCTTGGGCAGGACGACCACGAAATCCTCCTTGTACAGGGGAATTTCGATGAGTCCGGGCGCCTCGGAGGGCAGCGCCAGCACTGCGACGTCGATCGCACCGGTCCGCAGCGACTCGATCAGCCGCGCGGTCTGGTCCTCGATGACCTGAGGAACCAGCGCGGGCATCTCGCGACGCAGTGCGGGCAGCAGGGCCGGCAGCACGTAGGGAGCGACGGTCGGGATCAACCCGACCCGCAGGGGTCCCACCAGCTTGTCACCGACCCCGGCCGCGGCGGCGACGAAACCGTCTGCCGCATCGAGGATCAGCTTCGCCTGCGTGAGCAGCTGCTCACCGGCCGACGTGACGAGGACCCTGCGGGTGCTGCGTTCGATCAACTGCACCCCCAGGCCGTTCTCGAGCGACGCGAGCGCCTGGGA
Organism: Prescottella agglutinans; assembly: GCF_004011865.1. GTDB lineage: Bacteria > Actinomycetota > Actinomycetes > Mycobacteriales > Mycobacteriaceae > Prescottella > Prescottella agglutinans. The sequence goes on from NZ_RKLP01000004.1 coordinate 119,534, forward strand.
GAGGGTGGGCTGACTCACACTCAGACGCGCTGCGGCGGTGCCGAAGTGGCGATATTCGGCCACCGCGACGAAGGCGCGCAGCTGCGACAGTGTTGGTTGGTAGGTCCCATCAGCCATACCTATCAGTATAGTGCCACCTATCACCTTTACCTTTCGAGAGGTCGTGAGCACGACGTGGCGCCCGCACGCCTACCCGCTATGCACGGCCACAGGAAGCACGGACGACACGCGACCCCGCTGACCATCGGCGACCAGTTCCCCACCTATAACCTCAGGGCGGTCGTCGGCGGCAACCTGTCCACCGTCGAGGCTCGTCGGCCCGACGACTACTTCACCCCGGTCACCAGCGACGATTACGCCGGCAAGTGGCGGATCGTGACGTTCTGGCCCGAGGACTTCGCCGCCGCGTGCCCGGACGAGGTCGCCGCATTCGGCGGGCTGTACGACGCGTTCGCCGATCGCGGCGCCCAGGTGCTCGGTGTCTCCGTCGACGACGAGTTCGCGCACCTCCGGTGGCGCGCACGACACGAGGCCCTGAAGTTCATTCCGTTCCCGATGCTCTCGGACCCCGAGCGCGAACTGACGGCGGCCACCGGCGGCCTGAACGCCGACGGTTTCGCCGAGCGCGCCACCTTCATCGTCGACCCGGACAACGAGATCCGGTTCGTGTCGGTCGGCACGGGTTTCGCGGGCCGCGACGTCGACGAGGCTCTGCGCACCCTCGACGCCCTGCAGTCCGCCGGCAACCCCGGAAATGCGCGTCGACACGCAACCGCGCCGGGCGGGCTTCCGCCGGTCCGGGGATAGCCTGAGCCGCATGGCAGTCGAGGTCCACGTCGTCCGCGTCTCCTCCGGCCCCGACGGCAAGCACGGCAATCCGCTCGGCATCGTCGACGCGGCGGCCGTCGTCGATGATGCCGAGCGTCAGGCCCTGGCGAAGCATCTCGGCTTCAGCGAGACGGTGTTCGTCGATCTCCCCGATCCGGGCACGCGCACCGCTCGTGCCCGGATCTTCACCCCGGCCGCCGAACTCCCGTTCGCCGGTCATCCGACCGTCGGTCTCGCGTGGTGGCTCGACGACAACGGCCTCGCGGTCGACGCGCTCGAGGTACCGGCCGGCCGGGTCGAGACACGCGCACGCCACGGCGCGACTTGGGTTCGCTCACAGCCGGATTGGGCTCCGGAGTTCACGATCCACCCGATGCCGCACGTCGAGGACGTCGTGCACGCCCGGGCCCACGACTTCACCAGCGGGCACCACTACGTCTGGGCATGGGAGGACGAGCTCGAGGGCCGAATCAGGTCCCGGATGTTCGCCCCCGACCTCGGCATCGCGGAGGACGAGGCGACCGGGTCGGCGGCCGTGCGGATCACCGCACACCTGCGGCGGGCGCTGCTCATCGTCCAGGGACGCGGCTCGCGGATCCACACGACGTGGGGCGACGACGGCACCGTCGAGATCGGCGGCCTGGTCCGGGCCGAGCGCCGGATCGTCGCCTGACGACCGCGGGTCAGCCCGGCAGGACCCGATCGACGGCGGCGTCGACGAGTGCGTCGATCTCCTCGTCCGTGAACAGACCCGGCAGGGTCAGCCGGTCGACGATCAACCAGTTCAATGCCATGTAGAGCAGCGTCACGGTCGTCGGGTCCCCCGGCATCTCCGACTCGACGTGGTTGGCGATGTTGAAATCCAGGTCCTGCCGCACCCGCTCGGTGAGGACCGCGCGGAGTTCGGGGCGCCGGGTCGCTTCGAGTCGAAGCTCGAGCAGCGCCAGGAACCCGGTGCGGAACGAGGCGACGCGGCCGACGGTCTCGCGCATCAGCGCGGCGAGATGCTGCCGGTCGTGCGCACCGCGCATGCTGAGATCGAGCGTCGCATCGTCGGGCTTCAACCGTTCGTAGACCCGCATCCCCGCCTGCGTCAGCAGGTCGTCCCGGTTGGCGAAGTAGTTCGACGCCGTGCCCGGCGGCACCGCGGCCTCCGTATCGACCGCCCGGAAGGTCAGTCCGCGCGCTCCCTCGCGCGCCAGCACCTCGATCGCGCCGTCGACCAGCGCCGCGCGCCGCTCAGCATTCCGCCGCACCTTGACACCACTCCATCCGTAGTACTAACTTCGCAACCACTTCATGCAGAGTACTACGGACGGAGTGTTATATGCGCAAGCTCGTGTACTACGTCGGGATCACCCTGGACGGCTACATCGCCGGACCCGACGGCGAGGTCGACTTCTACCCCCTGTCCGACGCGATGGCGGCATGGATCAACGAGCGGTACCCGGAGACCGTTCCGACACACATCCGCCCCGCAGCTGGACTCGTCGGCGAACCGAATCGCAGGTTCGACACGATCGTGATGGGCCGCGGCACCTACGAACCCGCGCTGGACATCGGCGTCACCAGCCCGTACGCACACCTTCGCCAGGTCGTGGTCTCGTCGACGCTCGGGGCGAGCCCTGACCCGGACGTCGAACTGATCGCCGCCGATCCGCTCGAGGCGGTCCGGAAACTGAAGCAGGAGGACGGCCTCGACATCTGGCTGGCCGGCGGCGGCACGCTGGCCGGCGCACTCCTCCCGGAGGTCGACGAGTTGATCGTCAAGACCTACCCCGTGGTCGCCGGTTCCGGGCGGCCCGTGTTCGGCGGCCCGTTCCAGCCGACCGCCTTCACCCGGACCGACGCCACCACGTTCGACAACGGGGCCACGGTCACGTGGTTCGCCCGGGCCGCGGAGGCCTGACCGGGCCGTACGGCGGACGAACGACAGCCCCGCCGGGAGTGGTCACCGGCGGGGCCGCGAGCTGTCGGTCGTGGACCGGATCAGAGGGACAGGGTCTGTCCGGGGAAGATCAGGTCGGGGTTCTGGACCTGGGCGGCGAGGTTCGTCAGCGAGACTCCGTGCGCCTCGGCGATCTCCGACAGGGTGTCGCCGAGCTGGACGACGTAGTTGCCGATGCCGGCGCTGACGGTCTGCGCCAACTCGGTCGCCTGCTGCTGGTAGACCGGGGCCTGCTCGACGGGGGCCTCGTAGGCCGGAGCCGACTCGACGACGGGCGCGGCCTCGGCGACACCCGCGGTGCTGCCGCTGGTCAGGTACTGGCCGCACACCGGCCATGCCCCGACACCCTGGCCCTCGAGGACGTTCTCGGCGACGCGGATCTGCTCGGCCTGGCTCGCGTTGTTGGCACTGCCGGTGCCGCCGTAGGCCTCCCAGGTGCTCTGCGTGAACTGCAGGCCGCCGTAGAAACCGTTGCCGGTGTTGGCCGCCCAGTTGCCGGACGACTCGCACTCGGCGACGCCGGACCAGTCGTGGCTACCGGCCGCGTTGGCGGTTCCGGTGCCGATCGCCAGCAGGATCGCGACGACGGCGCCGGTGGCAACGACGGCGCCCAGGGCGCGCTTGATGGTGAAGCTGGTCATTCGGGTAGATCCTCTCCGCTCCTGCCAGTGAGACGGCGTTCTCGCGCCGACCGCGTCGGGCGGAATGCCGACCCGTCTCACCCCCGCCCCCTCGAAGAATCGGGTGTCCGAATCACGGGGACAGGTGCTTGCAGCGGCGATTCGGCGTGGTCCGTTCGTCTCGAACCGGTAACGACCGTAAGCGACGGTCACGGAAAGGTCACGACCCGCATTTTCGGTACGGACGTCCGAGAATCGGCGTCACTCGATCATGTTTACGCAGTTGCGTTCGGCGTGTCTGCAAGTCGGCAGACCGGTCGTTATCCACCCGTTATGTGATAACCAACACGCCTTTTCGGTGGCGTAGGTCACGCGGTCACCGCCGCGGAGTCGCTCCCGAGGCCAGATCGTCCGGACCGAGGAGCACCGCGACCTCGTCCCCCAGCCCCACCCCGGGCGCGAGCGGGAGGCGGTCACCACTCCAGAACCGGCCCGGGTCGTACCAGTTGGTCTTGCGATCCGCGGTCAACAGGCCCATCGCCTCGTAGGTCGACGCCACCACCTCGGCGCAGTAGGCGCTCTCGACGCCGCCGCGCTCCCCGACCTCGTCCCCGCGCCGCCGACCCCGCCACGACGGCAGCCGTCCACCGAACCACCGGGACGCGAGCTTCGCGCTGGAGGGGAACGGCGTCCCGTCCAGGCGGGCGATCGTGCGGAGCAGCGCGTCCTCCTGCTCGCGGGTCACGGGCGCGGCGAGTTGCCGCAGCCAGGCCCGCTGGCCGTAGCGGGCGCCCCACACCTGGACCGCCGCCCGCAGGTCGTGCAACTGGACTCCGCGCTGGAACTTGCCGGTCCACATGTCCGGCAGCGAGCGCCCGAGTTCGGCATGCCACATCAACGGCGGCATGTCGTCGAGAACCACCGACATGCCGACGTGGTTCACGGGGCTGTTCGTCAGCGTCTGAATTGCGCGATCGGCCCCCGAGTGTCCCCGGAAGATCCAGATGTCGCCGGTGCGGGTGGCGTCGACCGCCTCGTCCAGGTCGATCTCCGATGGATGCGGCTGCCGAATCATCCACCTAGCCTAGAGCGATGCGGATCGACAGCAGACGTGTGTGGAAGGCCCTCGGCCTGGCCGGTGCGGTCGGGGTGGCGGCCGGCGGAGTCCTCGCGGCACGGGCCGAACGGCAGCGCCGCGCCTACACCCCCGACGAGGTCCGCGACCGTCTGCACACCCGCCACGCGCAGGCGTCCGCGGCGGCCGACCGCACCACCGTCGACCTCGTCGAGGTGAAACCGTCACTGCGCCAACGCCTGTCGCGGCGGCTCCGTCGGCACCACTGACCCGCAGCCGGTGCGGGGGTCACCCCAGCGCCTTGGCCACCCCCGCCGCCATCTCGGCGACCTGGTCGTCGGTCATGACGAACGACGGCGAGAACTGCATCGCGCCCTGACCGGCGGCACGACCCGAGATCCCGAACTCGCGCAACGCCTTCACGAACGGCAGCGCCTCGGCCGGATCGGCCAACTGCACCGCCGCGACCGCGCCGAGGCCGCTGCGCACCTCCGCGACCCGCGGGTGCGCCGCGAGCGGGGACAGGTGCTCGTGCAGCGACGCCTCCAGTCGCGCGGAGTCCGCGAGCAGGTTCTCCCGCTCGATGATGTCGAGGTTCGCCATCGCCGCGGCCGCCGCCCCGGCGTGGCCGCCGTAGGTGTAGCCGTGCCGCCACCACACGCCGCCGCCGAAGAACGGCTCGGCGACCCGGGGTGCGACGAAGACCGCACCCATCGGGACGTACCCGGACGTGAGCCCCTTCGCGGTGGTGACCATGTCCGGCTGCAGGTCGAAGCGGGTCGACGCGAACCACGAACCGCCGATCCGGCCGAATCCGGTGACCACCTCGTCGACGACGAACAGGATGTCGTGCTCGCGGCAGATGTCGCGGACCTCGGTCAGGTAGCCCTCGGGCGGCAGATAGATTCCGCCGGCACCGATGATCGGCTCGCAGAAGAACGCGGCGATCGCGTCCGCGCCCTCCTGCTCGATCAGCTCGAGCAGCCCCTTCGCGTCGTCCCACGCGACGGTGCGGGCGTCGGACATCAGCTCGCCGTACCCCTCGCGGTTGACCGGGATGCCGGCCAGCGCGGTGCCGGCCACGTGCATCCCGTGGTACGCCTTCTGCCTGGCCACGACGAGCTTCTTCGACGGCCGACCGACCTCCGTCCAGTAGCGGCGGGCCAGCTTCGCGGCGGAGTCGACCGAGTCGGATCCGCCCGACGTGAAGAACACCTTCGACCCCGGCACCGGGGCGATCTCGGCCAGCCGGTCCGCGAGCGCGACGGTGACGTCAGAGGTGAAGTCACCGAAGTTCGAGAAGTGCGCCACCTTCGACAGCTGCGCGGCGACGGCCTCGGCGATCTCGGTGCGCCCGTGCCCGACGTTGGTGAACCACAGGCCGGCCGTCGCATCGAGGTAGCGGGTGCCGCCGTCGTCCCAGATGTAGGCGCCCTCACCGCGAGCGACGACGAACGCACCCTCGCGCTGGACCGCTCCCATGTCCGCGAACCCGTGCCACAGTGCTCCACCCATCAGTGCTCTCCCCTGTCCGGATCACATCGTCTCTCCGGCGACTATGCCACGGGTTCGCGTTCGGCCTCGTGGCCGCGCCACCGGCGTCCGAGGCGACCGACCGCGTTGACGGCCAGGGCCATGAGTGCCATCGCGACGAGCAACACGACCAGTCCGATCGCGAGCTGGAGGTAACCCTGGTCGCGCGGATCGATGAACGGGTACGGGTACCAGTCGACGATCGGTCCCCGGATCAGCGAGTAGACGCCGTAGACGACGGGGAACGCCAGCCACGACAGCGACTGCCGGTCCGGGATCCGCATGCGGGGCGGCGCCACCACCCAGTCGCCCAGCAGCACCAACGGCAGGATGCGGTGCAACACGTCGTTGATCCACCGGTCCTGCAGCATGACGTCGACGTTCGCGAGCAGCACCGCGTAGACGATGCCGGTGATCACCATGTAGACCGTCGCGGCGCCGCGCACCAGCTGCCACCGCACGCCCTGCGGGTCGCGGATCGCGCCGACACCGAGCACGACCACGGCCAGCACGTTGCTCAGGATCGTGAAGTAACTGAAGTAGTTCGCCACCGAGAACGCCGGTTCGCCGATGTTGCGCAGCGGGATCCACGCGAGCGCGACGATGCCCAGCACCGCGAACGCCAGCCGGACCGCGCGATGGACGGGGTGCGTGCGTCGACCCGGACTGCCCACGGACTCCGGTGCTGCAGCGGTCATCGCCGTATGTTCCCACGCAGCGGCCGGTTCCAGCCGGATATGTCGTTGCGCGCTTCGATAGGCTGTCCGGAGCATGTCGACATCACCATCAGCAGCCGAGGTCACGTTCGATCGCCGCGAGGCGAGGAAGCGGCTCGGCGCACTCACCCTTCGTGACGAGCACCGTCTGCGCCGGCGCCTCGACCGCGCCAAGTCCCCGTCCGCGCTCGCCGCCCTGGACGAGGAGATCACCGCGGCCGAGCTGCGGATCGCCGGACGCCGGGCCCAGGTTCCGCCGATCACCTACCCGGAGACACTGCCGGTCACCCAGCGCCGCGACGACATCGCGGCCGCGATCGCATCGCACCAGGTCGTGATCGTCGCCGGCGAGACCGGTTCCGGCAAGACCACCCAGATCCCCAAGATCTGCCTCGAACTCGGTCGCGGCATCCGCGGGATGATCGGGCACACCCAGCCCCGGCGCCTCGCGGCCCGCACCGTCGCCGAACGCATCGCCGAGGAGGTGGGCCGCGACCTCGGCGACACTGTCGGCTACACCGTCCGGTTCACCGACCAGGTCTCCGACTCCACGCTCGTCAAGCTGATGACCGACGGCATCCTGCTCGCGGAGATCCAACGCGACCGGATGCTGCGCCGCTATGACACCCTCATCATCGACGAGGCCCACGAGCGCAGCCTCAACATCGACTTCATCCTCGGCTACCTCAAGCAGCTGCTGCCGCGACGACCCGATCTCAAGGTGATCATCACCTCGGCGACGATCGACCCCGAGCGGTTCGCCGAGCACTTCGAGGTGGACGGCGTCCCCGCGCCGATCGTCGAGGTCTCCGGGCGCACGTTCCCGGTGGAGATGCGGTACCGGCCGCTCACCGTCGAGGTCGGCGACCAGACCTTCGACCGCGATCCCGTCGACGCGGTGTGCGAGGCCGTCGACGAGCTGTCCGCGGAGGGCGACGGCGACATCCTCGTCTTCCTGTCCGGCGAGCGCGAGATCCGCGACACCGCCGACGCGCTGCGCGACCGCAAACTGCGCAACACCGAGATCGTGCCGCTGTACGCGCGCCTGTCGGCGGCCGAACAGCACAAGGTCTTCACCCCGCACACCGGTCGCTGGGTGGTGCTGTCCACGAACGTCGCCGAGACGTCGCTGACGGTGCCCGGCATCCGGTACGTCGTCGACCCCGGCACCGCCCGCATCTCGCGGTACTCGGTGCGGACGAAGGTCCAGCGCCTGCCGATCGAGCCGATCTCGCAGGCGTCGGCACGCCAGCGTGCCGGTCGCTGCGGCCGTGTCGCCGACGGCATCTGCATCCGGCTGTACTCGGAGGACGACTTCGAGGCGCGGCCGCAGTTCACCGAGCCGGAGATCCTGCGCACCAACCTGGCGTCGGTGGTCCTGCAGATGACCGCGCTCGGACTCGGCGACATCGAGGCGTTCCCGTTCGTGGAGGCGCCCGACCCGCGCGCCATCCGCGACGGCATCTCGCTGCTCGAGGAACTCGGCGCGATCGCCTCCGGCAAGCAGCCCTCGAAGGACGACGGACAGGCGCCGGCCGGCCCGCAGCTCACCGCGACGGGACGCGAACTGGCGCAACTCCCGGTCGATCCGCGCATGGCCCGGATGCTCGTGGAGGCGCACCGCAACGGCTGCCTGCGCGAGATGCTCGTGATCGTGGCCGCGCTGTCGATCCAGGACGTCCGCGAGCGTCCGGCCGAGTTCCAGCAGGCCGCCGACGAGAAGCACGCGCGGTTCAACGTGGAGAACTCCGACTTCCTCGCCTACCTGAAGCTGTGGGAGTACCTGCGTGAGCAGCGGAAGGAACTGAGTTCCAATCAGTTCCGCAAGATGTGCCGCAACGAGTTCCTGCACTGGCTGCGCATCCGCGAGTGGCAGGACCTGCACGGCCAGCTCCGCCAGATCACCCGCGGGCTCGGCTGGGAGGCTGCCGATTCCGGGGCGGCCCCGGCGTCCGAGACGTCGATCCACCAGTCGCTGCTCGCGGGCCTGCTCTCGCACATCGGCCTGCGCGAGGGCGAGAAGCGCGACTTCCTCGGCGCGCGCGGCAGCCGGTTCGCGATCTTCCCCGGGTCCGGGCTGTTCAAGAAGCCCCCGCGCTGGGTGATGGCGGCCGAACTGGTCGAGACGTCCCGGCTGTGGGCCCGGATGGCCGCCCGCATCGAACCCGAGTGGGCCGAGAAGCTGGCCCCGCACCTGGTGAAGCGCACGTACTCCGAACCGCACTGGTCCACCAAGCGCGCATGCGCGATGGCCTACGAGCGGGTCACACTGTACGGCGTTCCGCTCGTCGCGGAGCGCCCCGTCACCTACAGCTCGATCGACCCCGAGGTCTCGCGTGACCTGTTCATCCGGCACGCGCTCGTCCAGGGCGAGTGGCAGACCCAGCACAAGTTCTTCCACGCCAACCGCGCGCTGCTCGACGACGTCGAGGAACTCGAGCACCGGGCGCGGCGACGCGACATCCTCGTCGACGACGAGACCCTGTTCGAGTTCTACGACGAGCGCGTCGGCCCGGAGGCAGTGTCCGCGAGGCACTTCGACACGTGGTGGAAGAAGGCCCGCCGTGAGAACCCGGACCTGCTGAGCTTCACCACCTCCACGGTCGTCAACGCCGACTCCGCCGCCGTGCTCGAGGGCGACTACCCGGACGCCTGGCGTCAGGGCGACATCCAGTTCCCGCTCACCTACCAGTTCGAGCCGGGCAAGGAGGACGACGGCGTCACCGCTCGGATCCCGGTGGCCCTGCTCGCCGGTGTTCGCCCGGTCGGCTTCGACTGGTTGGTGCCGGGCATGCGCACCGAACTGGTGACCGCGCTGATCAAGACGCTGCCGAAGCAACTACGCCGCCAGGTGGTCCCGGCGCCGGACTTCGCCGCGGCCGCGCTCGCGGCCGTGAAACCGCGCTCGGAGTCGCTGGTGCACGCGATGGCTCGGGAACTGTCGCGGCTGGGCAACTGCCGGATCGAACCGACCGACTTCGACATCGCCTCGTTGCCGCCGCACCTGCGGATGACGTTCGCGGCGGTGGACGAGAAGGGCAAGGTCCTCGGGAAGGACAAGAGCCTCACCGCCCTGCGCCGCACGCTGGCGCCGCGGGTGGAAGTAGAGGTCGCCAAGGCGACGTCGAACACCGAGCGGAAGCCGGCGCTGGTGTGGACCGCGCAGACCCTCGGCACCCTGCCCGAGTCGGTGACTCGCACGATCGGCGGACAGAAGGTCACCGGGTATCCGGCGCTCGTGCCGGAGGAGTCCGGAGTGGCCGTGCGTGTCCTCACCACCCCCGCCGCCCAGCGGGCCGCGATGCGGGCCGGCACCCGCCAGCTGCTGCTGAACGCCATTCCGACCCAAGCCAAGTCGGTGACGAACGGCATGAGCAACGGCGACCGGCTCGCGCTGGGACAGAATCCGGACGGCAGCTTCGACGCCCTGCTCGACGACTGCCGGGCCTGCGCCGTCGACGAGTTGATCGCTGAGAACGGTGGGCCGGTGCAGGATCCGGCCGAGTTCGAGAAGCTGACCTTCACGGTGCGATCACAGCTGGCCACCCGGGTGGCGCGGCTGCTGCGCCTGCTGCTGCCGGCGCTCGCCGAGGCGCACCGGCTGGCCGTGCTCCTCGATCGGGCGAGCGGCGAGGCCGCCGACGACGTGCGCGAGCAGCGGGAGTCGTTGCTGTTCCCCGGATTCGTGACCGAACTCGGCTCGAGGCGGCTGAAGGACCTGCCGCGCTACCTGGCGGCGGCGTCGATGCGGCTCGAATCGTTGCCCGCCGGCGCCCAGCGCGACCGGGTCGGCATGGACGCGCTGGACCGCGTGTACGCCGCCTACGACCGCATGCTCTCGGCCCTGCCGGAGGAGCGGCGCGGCGACGACGACGTGAACGAGATCCTCTGGAAGATCGAGGAGCTGCGGGTGAGCCTGTTCGCGCAGACCCTGGGCACCGCGATCCCGGTGTCGGAGAAGCGGGTCCTCAAGGCGATCGACGCGATCCGGCGGTAGCCCGCAGGCGCCGCCGGGCGCGTTGCGCGCTACTCGGCCGCCGAGTCGGCGTCGGCGAGTTCGGCGGCGCGGCTCTCGCGGTGCGCCCGGAGGTCCTTGATCTCCCGCTCGAAGTCCTCCGCGGAACTGAACGACCGATACACCGACGCGAAGCGCAGGTACGCCACCTCGTCGAGATCCCGCAACGGCCCGAGGATGGCCAATCCCACCTCGTGGCTGGGGATCTCGGGAGACCCGGACGCGCGCACGGCGTCCTCGACCTGCTGGGCCAGCAGGTTCAGCGCATCGTTGTCCACCTGTCGCCCCTGGCAGGCGCGCCGCACACCACGCACGACCTTCTCGCGACTGAACGGCTCCGTGACACCGCTGCGCTTGACCACGGCGAGGACGGCGGTCTCGACGGTCGTGAACCGGCGACCGCACTCGGGGCACGAGCGTCGACGGCGGATCGCCGCGCCCTCGTCGGCCTCACGGGAATCGACCACGCGCGAATCAGGGTGCCGACAGAACGGGCAGTGCATGGTGAATCCTTCGTAGCCATCGTGGCCGCTGCGCCGCTTCTCGACCGATGCCGGTTCCAGCAGGACCGGCGCACGCAGAACAGGAACGAAATCGACGCGACCACGCGATGTGGTGTGACTGACAGGATTCGAGGATACCCGCCCCACCCACACCGGCAGTGACTCCCGGGTACCGAGACGGATCGGCGCGTGGTCCGGGCTTCGTGACAGCGTCATGATCGGACGCCCCCTCCGTTCCCGACCTACGCCGGGATTCAGCGGCCGAGCGAGACCGGAGCGAGCAGGGTCTGGCCTGTCCGTACCGCCGCGCTCGACATCTCGTTCAACTCCATGATCCGGTCGACCACCTGGCCGACCGGTGCCTCCGGGGCGACCCGTGCCGCGACATCGCTGAGCGTCTCCCCACCGTGCACCCGCACGGCGGCGGTCTCCGTCGGCATCGCACCCGAGCCCGCGGTCAGGTTCGCGAGGGCGCCCAACCCCATGACGGCGCCGATCGTCACCACCGCGGCCGCGGCCACGTTGCCGATCCCCGCCGCGAGCCGCGACCGCGGCGGACGCTGGTCGTGCGACGGTGTCGCCGCCCGCGACACCCGCGATCCGCGGGACCCGTGCCGCGGGACGAAGTCGTAGCGCACCGTGCCGGCGCGCGGACCCACCGAATCGCCACGAGTGATGCGTGTCGGCCGAATCCGGCGCGCCGCCCCGCGCTCACCGATCACGCCTGTCGAACCGTTCCCGGAAAGTGCCATACCCATTCGAACCCTCCCAGCGAGTCGTTTTCGCTCGTCGGACACAACACGAGTCGTCCGAACACCACCTGTTCGATCACGTGTTCGATAGAACACATATTCGATTCTTACCACGCGGCCCGGACAAAGTCAGCACCTTCTCCGAGAAATCTCGAACAGATGTTTGAAGTCGGGGAATGATCGGGATAGATTTGTGGCAGTACATACAGGCGGACGGCAGACCGGATGCACGAATCTGCCGCGGATGCGCGGCGGAGCCGTGAGAGGGGAACGGCATGAAGGACGACAACTCGGGTACCTCCAGCGAGACCGGACGCGAGCCGTCCGTCGACGTCGCCAAGCTCACCGATCGGCAGCGCAAGGTCCTCGAGGTCATCCGCGCATCCGTCGCCGAGCGCGGCTATCCGCCGAGCATCCGCGAGATCGGCGACGCGGTGGGCCTGACCTCGACGTCGTCCGTCGCGCACCAGCTGCGCACCCTCGAACGCAAGGGATTCCTGCGGCGCGACCCCAACCGCCCGCGCGCGGTCGACGTGCGCGGGCTGGACGTCCCGGCCGCCGGTTCCGCGGCGGGATCCGACGGCGGTTCGACGACCGTCACGTCCGCCGACGAGTTGCCCGCCCCCACGTTCGTTCCCGTGCTGGGCCGTATCGCCGCGGGCGGGCCGATCCTCGCCGAGGAGGCGGTCGAGGACGTGTTCCCGCTGCCGCGCGAACTTGTCGGGCAGGGTTCGCTGTTCCTGCTCAAGGTCGTGGGCGAGTCGATGATCGACGCCGCGATCTGCGACGGCGACTGGGTGGTGGTCCGTCAGCAGAACGTTGCCGAGAACGGCGACATCGTCGCGGCCATGATCGACGGCGAAGCCACGGTCAAGACGTTCAAGCGCAGCGGCAAGGATGTCTGGCTCATGCCGCACAACCCGCTGTTCGACCCGATCCCCGGCAACGACGCCGCGATCCTGGGCAAGGTCGTCACCGTCATGCGCAAGCTCTGACCGCGTCGAGAAGGGCGGGCCCGCGGCATCGTTCCGCGGGCCCGCCCTTTCGTTTCGGCGTGATCAGCTCAGATCGAGGCTCCGGCCGATGATCTCCTTCATGATCTCGGTCGTACCGCCGTAGATCGTCTGGACACGAGAATCCATGTACGCCTTGGCGATCGGGTATTCACGCATGTAGCCGTAGCCTCCGTGCAGCTGCAGGCAGCGGTCGATGAGCTTGACCTGGGCCTCGGTCGTCCACCACTTGGCCATCGCCGCTTCCTGCACCGTGAGCTTGCCGGCATTCAACTGCTCGACGAACCGGTCGGTCAGCACGCGCACCGCGGTGGTCTCGGTGGCCAGTTCCGCGAGCACGAACCGGGTGTTCTGGAAGCTGCCGATGGACTTGCCGAACGCCTTGCGGTCCCGGCAGTACTGGATCGTCATGTCCAGGCACGATTCCATGGCGGCCGCGGCGACGACGGCGATGGACATGCGCTCCTGCGGCAGGTTCTGCATCAGGTAGATGAAGCCCATGCCCTCCTCGCCGAGGAGGTTCTCGGCGGGCACCCGCACGTCCGTGAAGCTGAGTTCGGCGGTGTCCTGGGCCTTGAGGCCGATCTTGTCGAGGTTGCGGCCGCGTTCGAAGCCCTCCGTGCCGCGTTCGACGACGAACAGCGAGAAGCCCTGGGCACCCTTGTCCGGGTCGGTGCACGCGACGACGATGACCAGATCGGCGTTGATGCCGTTGGTGATGAAGGTCTTGGCGCCGTTGAGGATCCAGTGGTCACCGTCGCGCACGGCGCGGGTCTTGATGTTCTGGAGGTCGCTGCCCGTGCCGGGCTCGGTCATCGCGATCGCGGTGATGAGCTCACCGGAACAGAAGCCGGGCAGCCACCGCTGCTTCTGCTCCTCGTCGGCGAGCTTGATCAGGTACGGCGCCACGACGTCGTTGTGCAGCATGAAACCGATGCCGCTGTACCCACCGCGGGTCGTCTCCTCGGTGACGATCATGTTGTAGCGGAAGTCGTCCACTCCCCCGCCGCCGTACTCCTCCGGGACGGCCATACCGAGGAAGCCCTGTTTGCCGGCCTCGACCCACACCGACCTGTCGACGATGTTCCGCTCCTCCCACTGGTCGTGGAAGGGTGCGACGTGCTGGTCGAGGAACTTGCGGTAGGACTCCCGGAACAGGTCGTGCTCGGGTTCGAACAGGGTGCGCTCCACTACGTCTCCTCAGGTCGCGATCTACAGGCGTCTGCCGGCGTCCGCGGGCACGCAGCGGCCGACATGCTCCCTCGACACGACCGTAAAGCGAGGATCAGCGGGGATCCATGACCGAGACGAGCACGATTCGTGACCGAGTGGTCCAGATCACGAATCGTGCTCGGCGGCTAGTCGCGGCGCAGCGTACTGAGCCAGCGCATCACCGGGTAGGCGACGAGGATGCCGACCGAACCCCACGCGATACCGCCCAGCTCGACCGAACCGATCGACAGCGTGAGATTGCCGATGCCGGCGACCAGGGCCGTCGCGACGACAGTCAGGTTGACGGGATCGGTGAAGTCCACCTTGGCGTCCATCCAGATGCGGACGCCGAGGACGCCGATCAGGCCGTAGAGCACCATCGTCGCGCCGCCGATCACGCCGTCGGGCACGGTGAACACGAGCGCGCCGAACTTCGGCGAGAAAGACAGGACGACGGCGGTGGCAGCGGCGACCCAGTAGGCCGCGGTCGAGTACACGCGGGTCGCGGCCATGACACCGATGTTCTCGGCGTAGGTCGTGGTGCCCGAACCACCGCCGATACCGGCGATCGTCGTGGCGAGACCGTCGGCGAACAGCGCGTTGCCGGCGAGGTCGTCGAGCGAACGCCCGGTCATCGCCGAGACGGCCTTGACGTGTCCGACGTTCTCGGCGATCAGCACGATGACGACGGGCAGCGCCAGCAGGATCACCGACAGTTCGAACGTCGGCGCCCGCAGTTCAGGGACCCCGAACCACGCCGCGTCCCGCAGCGCGTCGACGCGCTCGTCGGCCAGGCCACCCGTCAGAGCGGCGAAGACCCAACCGACGACGACGCCGATCAGGATGCCGAGGCGGCCGATGATGCCCGGGCCGATCACGGTGGCCAGCAGGATGCCCAGCAACGTCACCGCCGCGATCAGCGGCTGCGCCTGGAAGGACCCCGCCGCCGTGGGCGCGAGGTTGAGGCCGATCAACGTGACCACCGCACCGGTGACGACCGGCGGCATCACCGCGTCGATGACGCGGGCGCCGATCGCCTTCACGAGCGCACCGACGAGCATGAGCACCACGCCGGCCGCGACGACGCCGCCGAGCTGCGCGGCGGGCCCTTCGCCCGCGGACGCGCTCAGCGGAGCGATGAACGCGAACGACGAACCGAGATAGCTGGGGATGCGTCCGCGCGTGATGATCAGGAACAGGGCGGTGCCGATGCCGGAGAACAGCAGCGTCGTGGTGACCGGGAAGCCGGTGATGGTCGGCACCAGCAAGGTGGCGCCGAACATGGCGATCACGTGCTGCATCCCGATGCCGACGGTCCGCGGCCACGACAGCCGCTCGTGGGGCGCGACAACCGCACCGTCGTTGATTCGTCGACCGTCGCCGTGCACGGTCCAGGAGAACGCGGTCGTCCTGTCCGTTACTGCTTCCTGCTCACTCACAGCACGAAATAGTAGGGCCCGGCGATAACCGCCCGGACACCCGAACCCCTGCTAGTGGCCCTTCGACTGTGACCTGCGCCGAACCGACCAGAACGTCGCGAGCCCGGCCGCCGTACCGCCGAGGGCGAGAACCGGCACGGTCCACCGCGAGGGGGTGGCGCCCGGCGACTCGCCGGGTGACTGCTGGACGGACGCGGACAGCGTGACCGATCCCGTGGACTGCCCCTCGCTGCGCGCGAGTTCGGTTGCACCACGGAGGATCTGGATCGGCGGCAGCTTCCCGCCGGCGGCCTCCGAACCGGCGAGCAGGTCGCCGTCCGGGGTGAACGCGATCGCCTCGCCCTGCGGCTGGTTCGGCAGCGCCACCCGCACGGGCGTGGTCGACGTCATCGCGCCGACCAGGTCGCCGTCCGGGGCCGAGTACAGGTAGACGTCGGTGTAAGTGCGCAGCGCGGCCACGGTTCCGTCCGCGCTGACGGCGCCACCGGTCACCAGCGTCGACCCGCCCACCGGGACCGGGCCGCCCGGCGTCGTGGTGGGTCCCAGGCGCACCTCACCGACCCGTTCGAGCGCGGTGGGACCGGGCGAGGCGAGACCGTCGACGGTCGCTCCGCCGGCCGGCCGGTAGATGCCGCCGGCGACGAGGACTTCCTTCGTGACGATCAGCGGGACGCCGTCGCGCTGGATCAGCAGGGCCTCGGCGTCGTGGGGGCCGTCCGGATACGTGAGGCGGTGCACCTGCCCGTCCCCGGACGCCGGGTCGACGTCGATCAGCGCGATCGTCGGCCGCACGCGGTTGTTGTCGCCGGTGTCGGCGAGCCACAGCCGACCGTCCGGCCCCACGCCCATGTCCTCGATGTCGTACGGGTCGACCGGGACCGGCAGCGCGCCGGTCACCGCGCAGTCGCCGTCCGTCACGGTGACCGACTCGTCGGTGCCGCTGTCACCGATGCCGTAGGTCTTGTCCCCGGCGATCGAGAGCCCGGACAGTTCCTCGAACGCCGGATCGGTGGGGGTGCACAACTGCTCGAACGCCGCGCCGGTCACGAGCACTCCCGATCCGCTCGAACCCGCACTCTGGGCGCCCGAGGGGGCGGCGAGCAGCACCGGTCCGATCGCCACGGCCCCGGCCAGCACCACGCGGGCCGCGACGCGGGAGCTACGCACGCCCCGCGAACTCGACCAGCGCCGAGGCGAGTGACTCGGGCACCCGCACCCGCATTCGGGTGCCGTCCTCCTCGTGCGAGGTGTCGAGGATCTGACCGTCGGAGTGGATGCGTGCGACGAGGTCGCCTCGCGAATAGGGCACCAGAACGTCGACCTCGACCTCCGGTCGTCGAACGATCTCGCCCAGTCGCGTGCGGAGCTCATCGATGCCCTCCCCTGTTCGGGCGGACACGAACACCGCGCCGGGCAGGAGCCCACGCAGCTGGGTCAGTACCACCGGGTCCGCAGCGTCGATCTTGTTTACCACGATCAACTCGGGCGGAGCGGGCGTATCGTTCTCGCGGATCACCTCGGTGATCACCTCGCGGACGGCCTTGATCTGGTCGGTCGGCAGCGGATCGGACCCGTCGACGACGTGCAGCAGCAGGTCGGCGTCGGTGACCTCCTCGAGCGTCGACCGGAACGCCTCGACCAGCTGGGTCGGCAGGTGCCGCACGAACCCGACGGTGTCGGTGAGCACGTATTCGCGGCCGTCCTCGAACGACGCCTGTCGCGTCGTCGGGTCCAGCGTCGCGAACAGCGCGTTCTGCACCAGCACGCCCGACCCGGTGAGGGCGTTGAGCAGACTCGACTTGCCGGCGTTGGTGTAGCCGACGATCGCGACCGACGGGATCTCGCTGCGCAGACGGTGGCTGCGCTTGGTGTCGCGCGCCGCCTTCATGCCCTTGATCTCGCGACGCAGCTTCGCCATCCGCTCGCGGATGCGCCGTCGGTCGGTCTCGATCTTCGTCTCACCGGGACCGCGCAGACCCACGCCACCGTTGCTGCCCGCACGACCACCGGCCTGCCGGGACATCGACTCACCCCAGCCGCGCAGCCGCGGCAGCATGTACTCCATCTGCGCGAGGGCGACCTGGGCCTTGCCCTCGCGGGAGGTGGCGTGCTGGGCGAAGATGTCGAGGATCAGCGCCGTCCGGTCGATCACCTTGACCTTGACGACCTTCTCCAGCGCCGTGAGCTGGGCGGGAGTGAGTTCGCCGTCGCAGATCACGGTGTCGGCGCCGGTCGCGAGGACCACCTGCCGCAGTTCGTCGGCCTTGCCGGAACCGATGTAGGTCGCGGCGTCGGGCTTGTCGCGCCGCTGGACCAGGCCCTCGAGCACCTCGGACCCGGCGGTCTCGGCGAGCGCCGCGAGTTCGGCCATGCTCGCGTCGGCCTGCGCGGCGGTGCCCGACGTCCAAACGCCGACCAGCACGACGCGCTCGAGCCGCAGCTGCCGGTACTCGACCTCGGTGACGTCGGTGAGTTCGGTGGAGAGACCCTGCACACGACGCAGCGCGCTGCGCTCGTCGAGCTGCATCTCGCCGACGGAGGGGGCCGGGGAATCGTCGAAGTACTCAGCCTCGTCGGAGGCCGTGTGTCCGGTGGCTCCGTCCGCCGTGGACGGGAGATGGGTGCGATGTGATTTCGTCATACACGTTCATGGTCCCACGAAGCGCGACGGGCGTGCACGCGGATTTCCCCAGGGCGAACAGCCGCCCGGGCCGGGCATCATCCCAGCTCGGTCCACCAGCGGTCGTCGATCCGGCCGGCCGCGACGAGCACCGACGGACCGCGCAGTGCCGCGCGGCCACCGTCGACGGCCACCTGGACCCGGCCGCCGGGCACCCGCACCTCGACCTTGCCGTCGGTGTCGCCGTGCGCGCGCAACGCGGCCACCGCCGCCGCGACGGTGCCGGTGCCGCACGAGCGGGTCTCGCCGACGCCGCGCTCGTGGACGCGCATGTCCACCGCTCCGGCGTCGAGCGGAGTGAGGATCTCGATGTTGACGCCCTCGGCGAAGAATCCCGGATCGAAGCCGGGCGAGGCGGTGAGGTCGAGCGCGGCCAGCGCGGCCGGGGTCAGCCCCGGGTCGACGCATGCGAGGTGCGGGTTGCCGACGTCGATGCCGATCCCCTCGAGAACGCGGCCGTCGACGGTCGCCGTCGACGTGCCGAGCTCGCGGACACGTCCCATGTCGACGGTGACGTCGCCGTACACGTGGTCTGCTTCGTGGACGGTGACCGGGCGGGCACCGGCGCGGCTGCCGACGACGAACTCGTCACGCAGTTCGAGCCCGGTGGCCCGCAGGTAGTGCGCGAACACGCGAACGCCGTTGCCGCACATCTCGGCAATGGACCCGTCGGCGTTGCGGTAGTCCATGAACCAGTCGTCTGCCGAGACCCCCTCGGGGAGGGCCGGCAGGACGCCGACCGCGGTCAGGGCACCCGCGCGCGCGACCCGCAGGACACCGTCGGCGCCGAGTCCCCGGCGGCGGTCGCACAGGGCGGCGATGCGGTGCTCGGGAAGAGCAAGGTCGGCATCGGGATCCGGGAGGATCACGAAGTCGTTCTCGGTGCCGTGGCCCTTGCTGAATTCCATGGCGCCCACTCTAGCGAGGCGACGATCCGTGCCCGCGCGTCAGATCCCGTCGACCAGCCGTAGCGCGTCGTCGACGAGATTGGGCGCGCCGCCGTCGAGCCAGTGCACCCGCGGATCCCGCCGGAACCACGACCGCTGCCGGCGGACGTATCGGCGGGTACCGATGAACGTGCGCTCGAGCGCCTCCGTGAGGTCGTACTCGCCGTCGAACATCGCGAGCACCTGGGCATACCCGATGGCTCGTTGCGCCGTCACGCCCTCCCGCAGCCCGACCTCGACCAGACCCCGGACCTCGTCGACCAGCCCCCTGTCGAACATCGACTCGGTGCGCAGCCGAATCCGGGCGTCGAGCGCCTCTGTCTCCCGGTCGACACCGATGATGACTGTGCCCCAACGCGGTTCGCCGATCTTCGGCGCCGACGCGGCGAAGGGTTGCCCGGTGAGCTGGACGACCTCGAGTGCCCGCACGATGCGGCGACCGTCGGTCGGCAGGATCGACGCCGCCGCGTCGGGATCGACCCGGGCCAGCTCGGCGTGCACCGCCGCGACACCGCGCTCGGCGAGCACGGCCTCCCAGTGCGCACGGATCTGCGGATCGGTCGCGGGGAACGACCACTCGTCGAGCAGCGACTGCACGTACATCATCGAGCCGCCCACGATGATCGGCACCGCACCCCGACCCCGGATGTCCTCGACGTCCCGGGACGCCGACTCCTGGTAGCGGGCCACGGTGGCGGTCTCGGTCACGTCCAGGACGTCGAGCTGGTGGTGGGCGATGCCGCGCCGCTCGGCCGGCGTGAGCTTGGCCGTGCCGACATCCATCCCGCGGTAGAGCTGCATCGCGTCGATGTTGACGATCTCGCCGCCCAGCCGCTCCGCCAGGTCGAGGCCCAGGTCCGACTTGCCGGTCGCGGTGGGGCCGACGACGGCGATCGGCGTCCGCGCGGTCACGGCCACCACATCCCCACGTCGTAGCCGACACCGTACGGCGCGCCCGCGTAGAGCGCCTCGGACTTGCTCGGGCCACCGTTCTCGCCACCGAAGACCGCCGAAAGCGTCTGCCACGCAGCACGCCCGGACAGCCCGATCGCACTGCACAGCGCGGGTTCGAGGAGTTCGAGCGCGCCGCAGTCGCCGTCGGCGAGCGCGGTGTCCAGCATCGACTGCACGTCGGCCGATCGGGCGTCGAACGCGCCGGGAGCCTTGTCGGTCAAGGTGTTCGCGCCGTCGGCGACCACGAGGAGGGCCTGGGGCGTCGGGCGCGCGTCGAGCTCACGGCGCAGTGCCGCCCCCAGCCGCGCGCACTCGTCGGCCGGGGTGTCGGGAGCCAGCATCCGCACCCGCAGCCGACTCTCGGGCGCCGCCTGATCACGCAACCAGCCCGCGATCAGGGCCGTCAGCGGCATCGCGCGGTCGACGGCGCCGCGGTCGGATGCGTCCGGCGACAAACACACTCGGACGTCCACGCCGAATCCCGCGAACGTGCCGCACGATTCGGGATCGACGTCGGCGACGAACGGCATCCCGGGCTCGGCGACGCCGACCACCGTCCACTCCGCGCACGAGACACCCAGGCGGGTCGACACATCGAGCGCCGCCCTGCGCAACCGGTCGGTTTCCGATGCTGCGGCACCGGCCAACTGGGGCACGAGCAGTGGCGGCGAGGGTACGAAAGCAGCGGCGGTCAACACACTGCGCAACGGTAGTCGACCCGAGGTGACGCCTTCTCGGGGTCATACCTGTTTCAATAGTCTTGAACAGTCGCTGCGCCGCTCCCGTTCCGAACGACCGGTCGGGAGTGAACAGGGAGGCGACAGTGCGATCAGGCAGCCGTGACGCGCGGCAGAGACGAGGAGCTATGACCGAGAGCAACGCACCCAAGCCGGGTACCCCGAAGCCGGGCGTCCCGAAGCCCGGCGCCAAGCCCGGTGCTGTGAAATCCGGCTCACCCAAGCCCGGTCCGGCTCCGAGCCACACCGTCCCGGCGGCCGCCCCGAGCGACCCGAGCCTCTTCGGCCGCGTCGACGACGACGGCACCGCGTGGGTCAAGACGGCCGACGGCGAGCGTCAGATCGGATCGTGGCAGGCCGGTGACGCGGCCGAGGGCCTCGCCCACTTCGGACGCCGCTACGACGACCTGGCGACCGAGGTGTCGCTGCTCGAGACCCGACTGGCCTCCGGCGCAGGTGATGCGAAGAAGACCCGGGCGGCGGCCCGCGCTATCGCCGACTCGCTCCCGACGGCCGCGGTGATCGGTGACATCGACGCCCTCAGCGCCCGGCTGACGGTGATCATCGAGGGGTCGGAGCAGGCCGAGGAGCAGGCCAAGCACGACAAGGAACAGACCCGCAAGGAGCAGACCGCCCGCAAGGAGGCGTTGGCGGCGGAGGCCGAGCAGATCGGTGCCGAGTCCACGCAGTGGAAGGTCGCCGGCGACCGGTTGCGCGAGATCCTCGACGAGTGGAAGACCATCCGCGGGCTCGACCGCAAGACCGACGACGCCCTGTGGCGACGATTCGCGAAGGCGCGCGAGACGTTCAACCGGCGCCGTGGCACGCACTTCGCCGAACTCGATCGCGAACGGGCCACCGCCAAGACCCGCAAGGAGGATCTGGTCACCCAGGCTCAGGCCCTGTCCTCCTCCACCGACTGGGGCCCGACCGCGGCGCAGTTCCGCGACCTGCTCGCCGAGTGGAAGGCCGCCGGTCGCGCACCCCGCGAGGCCGACGACGCCCTGTGGCGGCAGTTCAAGGACGCCCAGGACGTCTTCTTCGCGGCCCGCAACGCGGCCGCGTCCGAACGCGACGCCGAGTTCACCCAGAACGCGCTGGCGAAGGACGAGCTGTTGAAGAGCGCGGAGAGCATCGATCCCGACAAGGACCTCGAAGCGGCTCGCGCGGCCCTGCGCGACCTGCAGGAGAAGTGGGACGAGATCGGTAAGGTGCCCCGCGAGCGCATGCACGACCTCGAGGGAAAGCTGCGCACGATCGAGAAGCGGGTCCGCGACGCGGCCGACTCCGAGTGGCGCCGAAGCGATCCCGAGGCGCTGGCGCGTGCCGCCCAGTTCCGCGAGCGCGTCGCGCAGTTCGAGGAGCAGGCCGCCAAGGCGACCGCCGCCGGCCGCACCAAGGACGCGGAGAAGGCCCTCGCCCAGGCGCAGCAGTGGCGCGAGTGGGCGGAGGCCGCGGAGGGCGCCGTGAACGAGCGCTGATCCGCCCGGCACACGAGTGAGGGGTGCGACGCCATCAGGCGTCGCACCCCTCGGTCGTTCGGGAGACTCAGACGGTCCAGTCGCCGCGCTCGGGGTCCTCCTCGGCGGCCCTGCGCCGATCCTCCTCCGCCGCAAGCTGCATCGCGGTCCGACTCCACACCACCTTGATCCAGTGGAAGGTCAGGACGATCACCGTGATCCATCCGAGGATCAGACCGAGCCCCGGACCGGCGCCGCCGGCCTCGGCGAGCGGAAGGGTCTGCCGCGACCAGACCGCCAGCATGCCGAACACCGCGGACACCGCGGTGCCGGCGAGCGCGATCCACGCGAGCACCCACCGTCGCGTCACGAGCGCGAGGATCGAGAAGACTCCGCCGAACACGAGCGCGAGCCACACGAAGATCCGCGACGGCAGCTTGATGTGCTCGTCGACCGCGGGCTGGGCATAGACCAGAACGTCCCAGCCGTTCGCCGATCCGGCGTGCGGCAGGGTGAACGACAGCAGCAGCACCAGCACGCACACCGCGACGACGACCGCGCGCATTCCGGGGTCGATCTCGCCGGCGATCTTCTTCTCCGCGGCCTCGAAGTCCTTCTGGTACTCCGCCATCGGGTCCGATCCGTTCCCGGCGGGCCGGTTCTCGTCGCCGGCGGCGGCGCCGCGCTCGCTCATGCGTTGCATCCCATCTGTGCGGGCAGCGGAGCGGGGACGCCCACCTGGGGCAGTCCCAGCCCGACGCCGATCGGCGGGGTCTTGGGTGTGACCCCGCGTTCGAACGAGTCCCCGGCACGGGTGCGCCGGTGGGTGAGGATCGGGTCGTCGGCGACGAGGTGGTGCGGCGCGGCCGCGGTGACCACGACCGTGATCACGTCGCCGGGGCGCAGGTCGCCGTCGAGGTTGCCCTCGGGCCGGAAGTGGACGAGTCGGCCGTCACGGGCCCGACCGCTCATGCGCGCGGTCTCGGCGTTCTTGCGTCCGTCTCCCGCGGTGATGAGCAACTCGACCTCGGCGCCGACGAGCTTGCGGTTCTCGTCCAGGGTGATCTCCTCCTGGAGCGCGATGAGGCGGTCGTAGCGTTCCTGCACAACGGCTTTGGAAAGCTGACCCTCCATCTCCGCGGCGGGTGTGCCCGGGCGCTTGGAGTACTGGAACGTGAAGGCGCTGGTGAAGCGGGCCTGCCGGACGACGTCGAGCGTGGCCTGGAAGTCCTCCTCGGTCTCGCCGGGGAAGCCGACGATGATGTCGGTGGTGATGGCCGCGTGCGGCATCGCGGCGCGCACCTTCTCGATGATGCCGAGGAACTTGGTGCTGCGGTACGACCGGCGCATCGCCTTGAGCACGCGGTCCGAGCCGGACTGCAGCGGCATGTGCAGCTGCGGGCACACGTTCGGGGTGGTGGCCATCGCCTCGATGACGTCGTCGGTGAACTCGGCCGGGTGCGGCGAGGTGAAGCGCACGCGCTCGAGGCCGTCGATCCGCCCGCACGCCTGCAGCAGCTTCGCGAAGGCACCGCGATCGCGCGGAAGCTCCGGATCGGCGAAGGAGACGCCGTACGAGTTGACGTTCTGGCCCAGCAGCGTCACCTCGACCACGCCCTCGTTCACGAGCGCCTGGACCTCGGCGAGGATGTCGCCGGGGCGGCGGTCCACCTCCTTGCCGCGCAGGGACGGCACGATGCAGAACGTGCACGTGTTGTTGCAGCCGACGGAGATCGACACCCAGCCCGCGTAGGCGGACTCACGCTTGGCCGGCAGCGTCGACGGGAACGCCTCGAGCGATTCGAGGATCTCGACCTCGGCCTGCTGGTTGTGGCGGGCGCGCTCGAGCAACGCGGGCAGCGACCCGATGTTGTGGGTACCGAACACGACGTCGACCCACGGCGCCTTCTTCACGACGGTGTCGCGGTCCTTCTGGGCGAGGCAGCCGCCGACGGCGATCTGCATGCCGGGACGCTCCTCCTTGACCGGCGCCAGGTGGCTGAGATTGCCGTAGAGCTTGTTGTCCGCGTTCTCGCGTACCGCGCACGTGTTGAAGACGACCAGGTCCGCCTGCTCCCCCGGCGCGGCCTTCGAGTAGCCGGCGTCCTCGAGCAGGCCCGAGAGCCGCTCGGAGTCGTGCACGTTCATCTGGCAGCCGTACGTACGGACCTCGTAGCTGCGCCCGCTGTTCTGGTCGATCGTCTCCACGCGTCCAGGGTACGGCCCTGCGCAAAACCGCCTGCTGGGGCCACACATCGACCCGTCCGCGCCCACCCCCGCATCTGTATCGTTCAAGATCAGGGCGCGCTGGACCAGCAGGTACGTAATAAGTCCAGCTAGGGTTACGCGTTATGACGCAGCCTGAGACCACCGGAGCGGCTACCGGAACCCAGTCGATGATCTCCATGCAGGGGGTCAACAAGCACTACGGTGACCTGCACGTTCTCAAGGACATCGACCTGGAGATCCCGGCCGGCCAAGTGGTCGTGATGCTCGGACCGTCCGGGTCGGGCAAGTCCACCCTCTGCCGGACCATCAACCGCCTCGAGCCCATCGATCAGGGCTCCGTCACGATCGACGGTGTGCCGGTCCCGGCCGAGGGCCGCGCGCTCGCGCGCCTGCGCTCCGATGTCGGGATGGTGTTCCAGAGCTTCAACCTGTTCGCCCACAAGACGGTGCTCGAGAACGTCATGCTCGCGCCGGTCAAGGTCCGCAAGATCGACAAGGCGCAGGCGAAGGAGCGCGCGCTGGCGCTGCTCGAGCGCGTCGGCATCGGCACCCAGGCCGACAAGTATCCGGCCCAGCTGTCCGGTGGTCAGCAGCAGCGCGTCGCCATCGCCCGATCGCTCGCGATGGACCCCAAGGTCATGCTGTTCGACGAGCCGACGTCGGCCCTCGACCCCGAGATGGTCAACGAGGTCCTCGACGTCATGGTGAACCTGGCCAAGGAGGGCATGACGATGATCGTCGTCACCCACGAGATGGGGTTCGCACGCAAGGCCGCCGACCGGATCATCTTCATGGCGGACGGCTCGATCCTCGAGGACACCGATCCGGACACGTTCTTCACCGCACCGAAGTCGGACCGCGCCAAGGACTTCCTCGGCAAGATCCTCGGACACTGAGCGGGGACGGAAGAACCATCATGAGACGCATACGAATCAGATCACCCCGCATCCTCGGTGTCGTCGCGGCGTTGACGGCCGTCGTGCTCACGGCGTCCGCGTGCGGCAGCAGCGAGCCCCGCGACGTCCTCGCCGACGCCGCAGACGGGCACCTCACCATCGGCACCAAGTACGACCAGCCGGGGCTGGCGCTGCGCGAGCCGGACAAGACCATGACCGGGTTCGACGTCGAGGTCGCCAAGTACATCGCGAACTATCTCGGTGTCCCGGAGAGCGGCATCACGTGGCGGGAGGCGCCGTCGGCGCAGCGCGAGAACCTGATCAAGAACGGTGAGGTCGACTTCGTGGTCGGCACGTACTCGATCACCGACAACCGCAAGAAGGTCGTCGACTTCGCGGGCCCGTACTACGTCGCGGGCCAGTCGCTGCTGGTGCGCGCCGACGACGACTCGATCACCGGCGCCGATTCGCTCGAGGGCGGCAAGAAGCTGTGCTCGGTGTCGGGTTCGACTCCCGCGCAGAAGATCAAGAAGTCGTACCCGGGCGTCCAGCTGCAGCAGTTCGACAGCTACTCGTCGTGCGTCGAGGCGCTGCACCGCGGCAAGGTCGACGCCCTGACCACCGACGACATCATCCTGGCCGGGTACTCCGCGCAGTACCCCGGCGAGTTCAAGCTCGCCGGCCAGCCGTTCACCACCGAGCTGTACGGCGTCGGACTGCCGAAGGGCGACACAGAAGCTCGGATGAAGATCAACGACGCCATCGAGGACATGATCGCGACCGGCGCCTGGGAACGGGCCTTGCAAGAGACCATGGGCGAGTCGGGTTATGCGCTGCCGGCGCCCCCGACCGTCGACCGGTACTGATGCGGAGGAGGTGACATGGGACTTATCGATACCTACGGCGACCAGCTCGTCAGCGCGTTCTGGACTACCGTGCAGCTCACGTTCTGGTCGGCGCTCGGCTCGCTGATCTGGGGCACGATCCTCGCCGGCATGCGGGTCTCCCCCGTGCCGATCCTGCGGACCTTCGCGACCTGGTACGTCAACATCTTCCGCAACACGCCCCTGACGCTGATCATCGTGTTCTGCTCGGTGGGCCTCTACCAGAACCTGGGCGTGCACTTCGCCCCCGAGGACTCGCCGACGTTCATCGACCAGAACAACTTCCGTCTCGCGGTGCTCGGATTCATCGTCTACACCTCGGCTTTCGTGTGCGAATCGCTGCGATCCGGCATCAACACCGTTCCCATGGGGCAGGCCGAGGCGGCCCGCTCGCTCGGTCTGACGTTCGGTCAGAGCATCCGGATGATCGTGCTCCCGCAGGCGTTCCGAGCAGTCATCGCACCGCTCGGGAGTGTGCTGATCGCGCTGACGAAGAACACCACGATCGCGTCGGCGATCGGCGTGGCGGAGGCGTCACTGCTGATGAAGACGATGATCGAGAACGAGGCGGACAAGCTGTTCCTCGTCTTCGGAATCTTCGCGATCGGCTTCATGATCCTGACGTTGCCGGTCGGCTTCCTGTTCGGTTATCTCGGCAAGCGGTTGGCGGTGAAGCGATGACCCAGCAGGCGAGCGTTCTCTTCGATGCTCCCGGGCCCCGCGCCCGGGTCCGGAACCGGCTGATCGCGATCGTCTTCGGCATCGTCCTGGTCGCCGTCGCGGTGTACGTGATCAACGTCCTGGCCGACAACGGACAGCTCGAGGCCGACAAGTGGTCGCCGTTCCTGGACCACTTCACGTGGACCACGTACCTGCTGCCCGGCCTCAAGGGCACGCTGCTCGCGGCGTCCCTGTCGATCGTGTTCGCGCTGATCCTCGGCGCCGTCCTCGGCATCGGCCGCCTGTCGGACCACCGCTGGGTCCGGTGGATCAGCGGGGCGATCGTCGAGTTCTTCCGCGCGATCCCGGTGCTGATCCTGATGATCTTCGCCTACCAGGCGTTCGCGCAGTACGGCATCTTCCCGTCCAGCCAGTTGGCGCTCGCCGCGGTCGTGGTGGGCCTGACGCTGTACAACGGCTCGGTGATCGCCGAGATCCTCCGGGCCGGCATCCTGTCGCTGCCGAAGGGGCAGACGGAGGCGGCGTCCGCGCTGGGCATGCGCAAGAACCAGATGATGCGGCTGATCCTGCTGCCGCAGGCGATCACGACCATGTTGCCGGCTCTGGTGTCGCAGATGGTTGTCGCGCTGAAGGATTCGGCGCTCGGCTACCAGATCGGCTACGTCGAGCTGATCCGCAGCGGCCAGCAGGCGGCGTCGTACTACCGCAACTTCTTCGCCGCACTGGTCGTGGTCGGCGTGATCATGGTGGTCATCAACTTCGCGCTCACGTCGTTCGCGACGTGGCTGGAGAAGCGACTGCGCACCGGCGGCAAGAAGGGTGGCCGCCCGGCCGTCGTGCCGATCGACACCAACGAACTCGACGGCGCCCCCGGCATCGACGATTTCAGCGACACCGTGCAGTCGCGGCCGCCCCGCTGACCTGATCGGTGAGCCGACGGGCTCGCGGCGGACCTCAGTCCTCCGCGAGCCCGTCGGTTTCTGCACCCAGGTTCGCCAGTTCGGTCTTCACAACGTTGAACGACAGGGACGCCGGATAGCCCCGGCGCGCGAGCATGCCGACGAGTCGTCGCATCAGCCGATCCCGGTCGTCGCGGTCCGCGATGTCCGCGGCGGTCGTCCGTGCGAGCTTCTTGCGGACCAGTTCCGCCGCCCGCTCGTGCTCGTCGTCGGCACTGATCTGCGACAGCGCCTCGGTCGAGGTCTGCTGGTCGATTCCCTTGCGGCGCAGTTCGGTTGCGAGTGCGCGCCGACCACGCCCGGAGTAGGTGTGCCGAGAGTGCACCCACTGCTCGGCGAAGGCCGCGTCGTCGACGAGCCCCACCTCGGCGAGCCGGTCGAGGACCGTGTCGATCACCGCCCGCGGGTAGCCCTTCTGCACGAGCTTCTGGTCGAGTTCCGCACGGCTGCGGGCACGCTCGGTGAGCAGCCGCAGGCACACGTCCTTCGCCCGGACCGCGAGCGTCTCCGGACTGCCCTTCAGCTCGAACGGTTCGCCGTTCTCGCCGACGGGCCGTCCACGCCCCCGATTCGAGGTGCGTCGCCGGCCGGTGGCGACGTCGTCGCTGCCGTACCGGTCGTAGTGGCTGTTGTCGTCGTGACTGAAGTCGTCGCTCATGGCTGAGAATTCGCCTCCGGCCCGGCCACTGTCGACCGGGCCGGAGGCGATTCGTCGTGGGCCTAGAAGTCGGCCGACTCGGAATCCTCGGCGGTGAGGACCGCGCCGATGCCGAGCTTCTCCTTGATCTTCTTCTCGATCTCGTCGCGGATGTCGGTGTTCTCGAGCAGGAACTTGCGGGCGTTCTCCTTGCCCTGGCCCAGCTGGTCGCCCTCGTACGTGTACCAGGAACCGGACTTGCGGATGAACCCGTGCTCGACGCCCATGTCGATCAGCGAGCCCTCCTTGCTGATGCCCTGGCCGTAGAGGATGTCGAACTCGGCCTGCTTGAACGGCGGCGACACCTTGTTCTTGACGACCTTGACGCGGGTGCGGTTACCGACCGCGTCGGTGCCGTCCTTGAGGGTCTCGATGCGGCGCACGTCGAGGCGGACCGAGGAGTAGAACTTGAGCGCCTTACCACCGGTCGTGGTCTCGGGCGAGCCGAACATCACGCCGATCTTCTCGCGCAGCTGGTTGATGAAGATCGCGGTGGTGCCCGAGTTGTTGAGCGCACCGGTCATCTTCCGCAGCGCCTGGCTCATCAGTCGCGCCTGCAGGCCGACGTGGCTGTCGCCCATCTCGCCCTCGATCTCGGCGCGCGGCACGAGCGCGGCCACCGAGTCGACCACGATGATGTCGAGGGCACCGGAGCGGATCAGCATGTCCGCGATCTCGAGCGCCTGCTCACCGGTGTCAGGCTGCGAGACCAGCAGCGCGTCGGTGTCGACGCCGAGCTTGCGGGCGTACTCCGGATCGAGCGCGTGCTCGGCGTCGATGAAGGCCGCGATACCACCGTTGGCCTGTGCGTTCGCGACCGCGTGGAGGGCGACCGTCGTCTTACCCGAGGATTCCGGGCCGTAGATCTCGACGACGCGACCACGCGGCAGACCGCCGATGCCCAGCGCCACGTCGAGCGCGATCGATCCCGTCGGGATCACGGCGATGGGCTGACGCGCCTCCTCGCCCAGGCGCATCACGGAGCCCTTGCCGAAGCTCTTGTCGATCTGAGCGAGCGCCAGTTCGAGCGCCTTGTCGCGGTCGTGTGCCTGTGGTGCCATCGTGGTCCCCTTTTCGAAGTCTCGTCAGCGATCTGAGGTTCAGGTTAGAGCCCGGTACCGACAACTTCGCCGACCCGAACGACCCGACACTGCCGCACCCAGCGGTAACTCATGGACAGCAACGGATAACCCCAGCATAGGCGAACATGTGTTCGAGTCAATTGCCACCTCCTGCCAGTTGCCTGGTGCGCCGATACCAGCCCCTGCGGATCCGAAGCGGACAGCGGAGAATCGGGCCATGCCGCCGGGGAGCGTTCCGCCGCCGATGCCGGCCACGCTCGGCCAGCTGCCGGCCGGTGAGCGGTACGCCTGGGAGATGAAATGGGATGGAAACGAGCGGGTTCGGGGATTCCAGAACGTCAGACAAGACAAACCCGCACTTTGATCCCGTCAATTCGACCCACTTCACGGCCAGTTCAATGCGACCGGATCGATGAACGGGGCATGACAGTCGAGTTGAGGCTCACGCCGTCTCGTGGAGTTGGGGTAGCGCTACAACTGAGTGCCAGTGACAAATCTGCCGCGTCGACCGGTCAGCCGAGTGCCCCATCCGATCTTCGAGAGCACCACGCCTTCTCTGCGCTACGCAAGCGGCAGCTCTGATCGCGGCGCCTGGCCGGATAGCTTCTTCGGCTCGGCGCCTGATACTGCATCTGCCCACTGATTGGCCGTGGGAAATGGCGTGGACCGAACTGTTCACCGGAGTCTGCGGACCGCCGAACCAGATGCACGCCTGACCGCCCAGCCGAAGACTGCGTACGGCCGCCGCAGCAACTCTCGGAGCAGTGCTCGTTCTCGGCACACCAGTTGGTGTGGAAACGAGTCGATGGAGTTCTGCCAATCAGTGGACGGCGCCAAGGACTGCTGAGGCCACTGTGTCAAGCGCTCGACGAGTTGAGATCTACGCGCGACTTCACGAGAGAACTCAATTCCATACGGCTGCAACGTCGGTGCGTGATCTATGGGAGCAGATCACTGCGTCCACAGTCTTCCCCGCTGAATGTTTGGCGGTCGAGAGGCGACACACGAAGTGGCTACGATTCGTCGGCGACAAGCCGGTAGATCACGTAGCCGACGGACCATCCCGTCAACAGGATGCAGATGACTAGAAGGATTTCGGTCGCCTGCACCAGCATTCTGGGCCGCCTCCTCACATGATTGGTGAAACATGCTCGTAGAGTGGACCGACGTGCGTGTCTCCGACATTGGCACCATCGTCTATCGCAAACCGAACCCGTCGGGGTGGTCGGGGATCGCGCCCTGAACTGGGTGATCAGCACTTTCGCAATCCTCGCGGGCGTGGCCGCCGCGTGTCTCTGTGCGGTTGAGTGCGCCGACGACCGTGACCTCGGCGAGTTCGAGCAGGAAGCCCAGCTCGATGGCCTCGAGCATGTCGCTGTTATAGCGCTTGCTCTCGTCCTGAACCGTGATTCGCGTGAGCTTCGGAGTGGCCAGCCACCCATCCGGCCACGGGCACGGGCGGCGGGTCGGCCCCTCACGCGTGTGGGCCACGACCAGCTCGCGCTGCAGCTCGGCGGGCACCGATAGCGTCCCGAAAGACATCGCGCGGCCTTGGGCGGTGGCGGTGTCGATGCCCTGCTCGGGCACCGCAAAACGACACCGCGCTCTCGGAGCTGCGCCAGGGTGATCAAGTGCAGCACCGACCGGCCCAACCGGTTCAGCCGTGTGAACACAAGCTGATTCCCTTCGCGTAGCAGCGCCAGGGCCAGATCCAGCTGCAGGCGGGATCTTTCGCACCGGATGCGTGATCGACGTGGATGTTCTCGGCACTCACCCGGACAGATCCCCGCCACCGGACAGTTCTCGTGGCCGCCAATGGGCAGTTCCTACTGGCCCTTGACAGCGATGCTAAAGTGAATTCAGTTCATCTTTGAGGAGGAAGAATGTTCGAGACTTTGCTGTACTCCGTTTCGGATCAGGTGGCGACGATTACGTTGAATCGCCCCGAAGCGCTCAACACGATCGTTCCGCCGATGCCGGACGAGTTCCAAGCGGCGATCACCGAAGCAACACGAGATCCGCAGGTGAAGGTCATCGTGCTTCGTGGATCCGGTCGATCTTTCAGTGCCGGCTACGACTTCAGTGGCGGATTTCATCACTGGGACGATCAGATCAACACCAACGGGCAGTGGGATGCGGGCAAGGACTTCGTGTTCGCGACCGCGCCGACGGCGTCGCCCACGCAGAAGTTCATGAGCATGTGGCGTTGCCCCAAGCCGGTCATCGCCCAGGTTCACGGATGGTGCGTCGGCGGCGCCAGCGAGACGGCTCTGTGTGCGGATATCGTCATCGCCTCGGAGGACGCGCGGATCGGTACGCCGTACTCGCGCATGTGGGGCTGCCACCTGTCCGGGATGTGGATCTACCGCCTCGGACTGGCCAAGGCCAAGGAGTACTCATTGCTCGGGAAGCCGGTCTCCGGCAAGGAAGCGGCCGAGATCGGATTGATCAACAAGTCCGTCCCGTTCGAGGACCTTGAGGCTGAAGTCGCGCGCACGGCAGAGAAGCTCGCCGCGATTCCGGTGTCCCAGCTGTCGGCAATGAAGCTGATCGTTAACCAGGCCTACGAGAACATGGGCTTGGCGAGCACACAGACCCTGGGGCCGATCCTCGACGGTCTGATGCGCAACACGTCGGAGGCGCGAGAGTTCATCGACATCGCCGAGAACGAGAGCGTCGCCGCGGTCGTGGCGCGTCGTGATGGACCGTTTGGCGACTATAAGTCTGCTCCGCTGGATGAGCAGCCGAACCCGAACCATGTCATCGTCCCCTGATTCGCTGACAGCGCGCGGGCGAGCCACTCGGCAGCGCTTGATCGACACAGCTCGTGCGGAGTTGTTGCACGGGGGCGGGACGTTGGAGGTCGCCGCGGTTGCCGAAGCTGCCGAGGTCTCTCCGGGACTGCTGTACCGGTACTTTGGTGCCAAGGACGGGCTCGTCTCGGCGGTCGTTCACGACTTCTACGACTCGTACAACGATGCGGTGCTGTCGGCGCACATGGCGCCGGAGGCGGACTGGGCGACTCGTGAGCGGATGCGTCTCGCCCGGGAGATCGATTTCCTCTGCGAGGAGCCGATGGCTCGAATCATCGTGGGGCGGCAGCTGCGGGAACCCGCAGCTGCCGCTGCGGATGCGGAGCGCCTCGCCGAGCACATCGATCTGGCGGCACGCAATGTCGCGTATGGCCAGCGCATTGGTCAGGTCCCGGCGTCTATCGATGCCCGCCTGGCGGCAGCCGCCTTCATGGGTGCCTTCCGCGAGCTGATGGCCGAAGCGTTGAGCCGGGAAGTCGTCCCCAGTCGGAAGACTCTGTTGGACACGATCTGGGGCTTCGGAGGAAGTCTCGGGCTAGCGGAAGTACCTGAGTCGCGGTCGTCTCAGGCGTGATGGGCGAGGCAGGCAAGCACTCGTGGACAACACGTACGCGGACGACCGGCGCTCGACGGCCGAGTCGCTCGATCTTGCCGCAGGTGGGGGTGGTTGGGCCGGGAGTTCTTCTGCATGATCCCGAGCCGGCGCAGCACGGTTCGACACGGCCGGAGCCTCAGGCTAGCCCGTCCTCAGTCATGGATCTCCCGGGCCGCCTGTCGGGCACGTCTTGAGACACCTGTCCGGGGTGTCCACGACCAGCACACTGCCCCTGCTACCAAATCAGGCCCGGGATTCAGTGCGAATCCCGGGCCTGAAAGCATTTGAGAATTGGTCCCTCCACCACAAACCCTCCACTTTGAGCCGGTTCGCGGAGCTCAGGGCGGACTTCTGTCCGACGCCGTACTAGCAGCACCGAACGTCACCGAAGAGTCCGGTGAACGGCGGCACACCTTGTGGTTATGAGGACAGTCGTCAATCCGTTGAACGTGCTCAGCCCGCTTGTCGCCGATCACCGAGCTTGCCGAGTATGTCGGCGTGCCAATCGAGAAGAGATCTACGAGTGGCGCCACGCTGGCCGAGGTCCGGTGGGCGTCCGCATCGGTTATCCCGTCTGCGTGAGATCTCGGTTCGCATGGGTTGACCAGTTCATCAAGCGGCTCGCTTCGGCCGAGAGCTACAGCACGGCGAGCAGATACGAACAGTCTTGAGCCTCGCTCTCGGATCGGGTGTCAGGTTCTACGCGCTGCGCGAGATCCGGTTCGCGAGACGTCGCGACTGCACATGGCGCCTTCGCAGACGATGGCCCTGACCTTGGAGCAGCTGGAGGCGATCCGCCTGACGGTTCGGAGTTGGCGACCGTGGGCCCGGGGTGCCAGGTCCGCTGCCCGCCGGCCAGTTGGAGCAGATCATGAGGTCATGCTCGTACGTCCACTCGGATTGGTGAGGTTCTGGCGATCCGACGGTGCGTTGCCGACGTCACGGTCTCGCCTGCCAGGGCGCGCATCTGCGGGGCGGTCGTCTCGCGCAGGGAAGCCGGCCCATCGGCGGCCTCACCCGAAGACGCAGAAGTCGACGGGCGTGGTGTCGGTGCCTGGTTTCGTAGCCGAGGTCCTTCGACAGCGGCTCGTAGCCGTCGACTCTATGGAGCCGGAGCATCTGGTCTTCACTCGCAAAGGCGCGCCGCTCGCGACCACCAACATTCGAAGTCGGCTTCGGGCCGTGCTCCCGGCGGCTGGGCTCGAGAGTGGCACGCCGCATGCTTTCCGTCGGATGAATGGTCACCACGGTGCTGGACCGGACGAGCGGTCCAGCACCGTGGCCGGGTTGCGTGGCACGCCGCCCTTCCCAGTTGACTTCTATGCGGTGTCCTTCTTCGGTGGGCTCGGATTCGCGTTCTTCAACTCGACGGCACAAGTAGTTGCCTCTTATGCTCAGGCCACCGACGACCATGCCGATCGGTGATCCTCTGTCCCGTGCCGCTAGATTCGGTGGTCTGGCCACCGCGCTGCATGACGGCCCAGGCGGACCTCCGCGCGCTTCGGAATGCACACGGCGACCGGCACAGCGCGGATTGGCCGGCGCGTCTACCCACGACCTGTGAAACTCGTGCCGCAGCGACCTGATCAGCCGCCACTCACCTGACGAGATCGTGGAAATGAGGCGAGGGCGCTCAGCACGCCGACAGGCTAGAGGTCGCTATACAGCGACTTGATCACGTCCGCGAACTTGGACTGGACCGTGCGGCGCTTCAGCTTCAGGCTGGGAGTGAGTTCCCCGCTGTCGACGGTCCACTCCGACGGGAGTACATGGAACCGCTTGACCTGTTCGACACGCGCCAACTCCTTGTTTGCAGCGTCGACGGCTCCCTGGATTTCCTGGATCACGTGGGGATTCTGACTCAGCTCGGTGACGGAGCTGAACTCGATGCCCGCCGCCTCGGCCCACTTCTGCGCGTACTCGGGATCGAGCACTATGAGGGCGACGATGTAGCGTTCCCGGTCTCCGTAGGCCAAGGACTGACCGACCAACGGGTGCCGTGTCAACAACGCTTCGATCGCGACCGGAGCGACGTTCTTCCCGCCGGAGGTGATGATCAGCTCCTTCTTGCGGTCGATGATGTAGAGGAACCCCTCTTCGTCACACCGGCCGATGTCACCGGTGTGCATCCAGCCGTCCTCATCGGCCGCCGGTGAAACTGTGCCGTCCTCCTGCAGGTATCCGGCGCAGACGATCGGTCCCCGAATGAGGACCTCGCCGTCCTCGAGCATGCGCATCTCGTTGCCCGAGATCACTTTGCCGACCGAGCCGATGCGCAGTTCATCGGCCGGAGTCGTCGTGGCAATCCCGGTCGTCTCCGTCATTCCCCAGCCCTCGATGATGGATATGCCGGAATCCTTGAAGTACTGCTGGACATCGGCGACCAGCGGGGCTCCGGCACTGCAGGCCCATGTGACGCGGTCGAGTCCGACATCGGCGAGTGTGCTATTCGGGTTCGACCGCAAGCCGGCGGCGATCTTCTCCCAAACGCGTGGTACCCCAAAGAACAGCGTTGGATGCACCTGGCGAAGGTGCGGGATCAGGTCGTCCAGGTTCGGGCAGAAGGTGACGTGTCCCGCCTTGACGATCGGCGTGTAGATCGAGATGATCCGCTCGGCGATGTGTGCGAGGGGGAGGTAGCAGATGTTGCTGGAGTGCTGCGGAATCCCTGTTGCCTCATCGAGGCTCTCGACGTTGGAGATCACATTGCGATGGGTCAGGATGACGCCCTTGGGAACACCGGTGGTGCCTGAGGTGTAGATCAAGGTCGCCGGATCCTCGGAGGTTACAGCGCGCCACTTCGACTCGAAGGCCTCCAGATCGACGTCCTCGACGACGAGTGAATCCCAGGTCCGGAAGCGCGGTTCCTCTGCGGCCGCTGCGTCTTCGTCCAGGACCACGATGTGGCGAAGCCCCGGGAGTTGGTCGAGCAGCGGCAGCCAGCGACCGACCTGCTCCTGGCCCTCCAACACGGCCACCACGACCTTGGCGTGCTGGGCGACGAAGGCGATCTGGGACGTCGGCATCGTGCCGTAGATGGTGGTTGGAACGGCCCCGAGGTGTACAGCGGCCTGGTCGGCGAGCCATTGCTCCGGACGGTTGGACATCATCAGCGCCACGCAGTCGCCGGGGCCGACGCCCAGGTCGGTGAGGCCTTGTGAGATCTGCGCGATCCTCACCTGGGCTTGTCGCCAGGTCAGTGTCACCCCCTCGAACGACAGCGCCGGAAGGTCGCCGAACTTCTCAACGTTGCGGTTGACATAGGCGGGAATCGTCAACATCGTTAGAGCCTTTCACTTTGCAGGGGTTGAATCGGGTCGGGTGACCATTCAAGAAGCGGACGGATTAGCGCATCCGGCGAGTACCCCGAGAGTGGGAGCTCACAGGAGCGTGTAGATCTGGGATAGAAGGAGGCGTGCCCTCTCAGAGCCGACCAGGTCGGGCGCCATCTTGTTCATTACGTAGGCAACGACCAGGTGGTTGGCAGGGTCGATGACCAGCATCGAGCCGCCCCAGCCGCCCCAGACGCCGGCTCCTTCTGGGAGGTAGTCGAAGCTTGCTTTGGTGGCGAGCGCGAGTCCGAGTCCCCACTGCAGCGACAGCCCGAGCACGAGGTCGGGGCCGTCGGAGTGTGCCTCGAACACGCGTGTTCGTACGGCGGGCCGCACGAGGCGGTCATCGAGGAAGGCTTCTCCTACGAGGGCCACTGAGCGCGCGTTGCCGTGGCCGTTCGCGGCGCCGATGTCGGCGTCGCGCCAGGCATCGGTGAGTGTTGCTTCGGCACTCACGCGGGGAGCGGTGAACGTCCGTTTGAACAGCGGTGGTCGGTCGTGCGCCAATGGTGGTGGTGATGCGGTCGGTGGGATCAGGGTGGCCGCCCGCGAACGCAAGGCTCTCGGGAGCCCGATGTGGATGTCGGCACCGAGTGGCTGTGCGACGTACGTGGTGACGTAGTCGCGCAGTGGCATGCCCGCCGCACGACGCAGGAGTTCGGACAGGGGTGTTCCGAATGAGGTGGCGCCGTACCCGGACGCAGTACCCGGGGTCCACCACGTTTCCTGGCTCGCGAGGCGGGATGCGGCGTAAGGGTGGTCGTAGAGATTGTCGAGAGTGAAGGGAGGGTCCCAGGCACAGACACCGCTGGAGTGGGAGAGGAGCTGGGCGAGGGTGACCGAGGCTTTGCCGCCCGCTGCGAACTCGGGCCACAAGTTCGCCACCGGCGCGTCAAGGTCGAGCAGCCCGCGATCCGCTGCGTGGAGCACCGCCAGCGTGGAGACGACCTTCGTGATCGACCAAATGTTGACGAGTGTGTCACGCTCCCAGGCATCGGCGCCCGCGGGCGCTCCGACGCGGCCTGCCCACAGGTCGGCCAGAACCCGTCCGGCCTGCCGCACGTGGATGCTGACGCCGATCTCTTCTCCGGCGGCGAGTTGCTGGCTGAGGAGGTCTCGCAGTGGCTCGAAGGCCGGATCGGTGTGGCCGTGGACGATCTCGTTCATTGGATCCGGCGCTCGTGGCCGGCCCAGGCCTGGTCCCGCAGGACGTACTTCTGGATCTTGCCGGTCGAAGTCTTGGGAAGGTCGGTGAATACGACGAGCTTGGGTGCCTTGTAGCGCGCGAGCCGGTCCTTGACCCACTGGGCGATCTCGTCCTCGGTCGCGGACTGCCCGGGTTTGAGGGTTACGAACGCCGCGGGCACCTCTCCCCACATTTCGTCAGGAGTGGCGATTACCGCGACCTCCAGGACCGCGGGGTGGTCGGCGATGACTTGCTCGACCTCGACGGAGGCGATGTTCTCGCCGCCGGAGATGATGACGTCCTTGCTGCGATCGCGCAGCTCGACATAGCCGTCAGGGTGCATGACGCCCAGGTCCCCGGTGAGGAACCAGCCGTCGCGACATACCTCCTCGGTGGCCTGCTCGTCTTTGAGGTAGCCGAGCATGAGGTTGTTGCCACGCAGCGCGATCTCGCCGATGGTCACGCCGTCGAGTGGCACGTCCTGGCCGTTGGGAGT
Organism: Prescottella agglutinans; assembly: GCF_004011865.1. Taxonomy (GTDB): domain Bacteria; phylum Actinomycetota; class Actinomycetes; order Mycobacteriales; family Mycobacteriaceae; genus Prescottella; species Prescottella agglutinans. Next base: position 157,816 of record NZ_RKLP01000004.1, read on the forward strand.
GATGACGCGGGCGGTACAGGCGATCATGTTGGCGACGCCCTGGCGTGCCTTAAGGCGGGCCTGTTCTTCGACGCTAAGAGCGTTCCATTCGGGGCGCCAGTCGCAGATCATGGCGGGGCCGTAGGTCTCGGTGAGCCCGTAGAGGTGGGTGACGTCGAAACCAAGTCGGCTCATCTCTCGCAAGATCGCGGGCGAGGGCGGGGCCCCTCCGGTGGCCAGCTTGACTGAGCGGTCCAGCGGGACAGCGCCGTCGGCGTACGCGATCATCGACAGCACCGTCGGGGCTCCGCACAGGTGGGTCACGCCCTCGTCGCGAAGCAGCCGCCAGATCTCGCTCGGATCGACCTTCGGGAGACACACGTGGGTGGCTGCGGCAGCGGTGACAGCCCAGGGAAAGGTCCATCCGTTGCAGTGGAACATCGGCAGGGTCCACAGGTAGGCCGACGACGTGTTCATTCCCATGTGACCGACCATTGAGACAGCCTGCAAGAACGCGCCTCGGTGGTGGTACATGACGCCCTTGGGGCGACCGGTGGTGCCCGAGGTGTAGTTGATCGAGATGACGCTGCGCTCGTCGTGTACAGGCGTGCGGAGCGGATCGGAGCCGGTGATGAGCGCCTCATACTGCTCGCCCACCTCCACGAGTCGCAGTCCCGGAACCGCCGCGGACACCGTGGCAGCGAGGTCGGTGAAGGTGGGGTCGTAGATCAACACTGACGCTTCGGAGTGCTCGATGACGGACTGCACCTCACGCGCCGAGAGCCGGGTGTTGATCGCCACGAGCGGGACCCCCGCCCACGGCACGCCGTAGTGGGCCTCCAGCAGCACGTGCGTGTTGGGAGCGATCACAGCGATCGGGCGGCCCTCTGCCAGCGGTGCAAGCCCGCCCGCTAACCGGCCAGCTCGCTCGTAGAGTTCGTCGTAGGTCCATCGCTGGTCGCCGTCGATGACGGCGATCCGGTTGCCGTGGCTGTCCTTGGCGCGCTGGAGGTAGGACAGCGGTGTCAGTGGCTCGTAGGACATGGCCGGGTCGATCATGGGTTCTCCTGAATCGTCTTGTGATCTGATCGGAGGCTTGGCAGCCGGCGGCATAGCCTGGTCACCGCGGCGAGCCACCTGTCGCGGTCGGCGACGCGGTCATGCTCGTGAGCGCCAGCAACATCGCGGGGCCCCAAGGGCTGCCCTGTAACGGCAAGGGTGTCTTCGGCGTTTTGGGCATCTGGGTACGGGCCGCCTGCGGACACATGCAGTGCACTGCGATGCTGTCGTCGGCGTGCGTGATAGCGAGCCATTCGGCAAGGGCCACGGTCGCCGCTCGTGAACTTCGAGCACGGCTCCTCGCGCGGTGATCGGCTCGGGCAGACGCGCACCATATACCGAGAAGACCGCCTCGCTGGATCGATCGGCGGCACGCCCCTGGCCACGCATCAACGCCGACGCGTCGACGTTTCCCGCGGTGGCGACCAGCCGACGCGTGCGCGATATCAACGCCGATGTAGTACATGGGAGAGTGCTCCTTGCTGGGAGTTGTGCTCGGTCGTACAGAGCTGCAGATGGCGCTCAGCGGAAGAGTCCGGTCAGAGCGAGCCCCGCTCCACCGTCGAGGCGAAGTGTGCGGCCGGTGATGTATCCCGCGGCGGGAGAGAGCAGGAAGAGGATCGGACCGACAACCTCGTCGAGAGTTCCGGTGCGGTGCATGGGAACGCCAGCGAGCATCCGCTCACGCGCGGTGGCCGGCATGGCGAGCACTTTCGGGGTGTCGAAGAGGCCGGGCGCGACGGCGTTGACACGGATGCCATCGCTGACCCACTCGGTCGCCAGTGTGGCCGTCAGGCCGACCAGGCCGGCCTTGGCCGCGGCGTACGACGCCTGCCCGGGCAAGCCATCGAGGCCTGCCTGGGAGGTAACGAAGGTAATGGCTGCGTTCTCGGCCTCCCGCAGGTAGGGGTAGGCCGCCTGAGCCACTCGGAACTGGCCGGTGAGGTTCACGTCGACGTCGGCCTGGAACGCTTCCCCGGGGAAAGCCGCCGCTCGGTGAATCGTGTCCACCACCCCGGCAGCGCCGACAAACGAGTCAATGCCGCCCAATCGTTCGGCGGCATCAGCGACCGCCTTGCCGACCTCGTCGCCTTTGGTCAGATCGGCCTCGATGATGACCTGACCCTCCGCTGTCGTCTCCGACACGCGGTCGATGCCGACGACGTGAGCTCCAACCTCGAGCAGCGCGGCGCTCAGAGCCTGGCCAAGTCCCCCAGCGGCGCCAGTGAGCAGAACCCGTGTGCCGGGACGAGGCAGAGGGGACCAGGTGCGCTCGGCAATGTTGTTCAGCAAGACGACTCAGACCTCCGCATTATCGGCCGGACCTAAGATCCAGCATGTCGATCATTTGATCGACATCACATGAAACCACTCCCTCAGCTCTGCGTCAAGGAGAAAATGTGACCGCCGCCACGGCGTGGGTTGAGGTCTGGGATTGCCGAGTGGGGCGCTCGACGAAGTGATGGGCGCCACATTCTGTCCGCGTCGCCCTTGATGTCGACCATCGATACGCACCCTGTTCGCTGACCCGTGAACGGAGTCCCGATACCCGCGATACCTCACAACGCATCAACCCACCTGCCGCGTAAGCTCGTGGCCGCCGGCCTTGGCGAGCCGTGCCTTGGAGGGGCATGGCCACTTCATCAGGGGCACCGCGCAGCGCTCGTCCTCGGATCCGCGTTCTTTCCCGACGCGTTGTAACAGCACCTGCTGTCCTTAGCCGCCGTCCGGCGGGCTTCATCGCCCACCCGCTCGGCGGAGTCATCCTTGCGTCCATGGGGCGGTCGCGTCGGGGCGACACAGTGGGGGTGGTCGTTGTTCCGGAAGAGTGGACATGCGCCGGGAAGAGCTCGGCGATGTAGGGCGGCGGGGCTGTAGCAGACGCCCGCTGAGCCGTAGCGCACAAAGCTGGCGATACCCACCAGCACGATGTCCCCCGTGTCGCTGCACCTAGCGGCGATGGCGGCGATCGCACTCGTCTCCCGCGCTGCTGCTCCCGGGGGCCTACCGGAGGTCGGACTTGGCGGTTGGGGCGGCAAGTGTCGGCGAGCCACGCGAGGGTACTCTCAGCGATCGTTGAGGACGGACAGGCCATGAATCCGGCTTGGTCTGCACATCCGGGGATGCAGGCACATTCGGGACTACGTCCGCGTGCCGCGCTACCAGAGTGGCCGGCGGCCGATCGGCGCTGACGGCCCCGCGGGATAATCTGCCGAACGTCGCCGTCCGCAATCGGCAGGCGGTCGTGACGTCAGGAAAGGGGTTCGGGTGGCTCGCAAGCGTTCCCTGGACGAAGGACCGGTGCTGCGCGGGCAGATCATGGCGGCATCCGCCAAGCTCTTCTACGAGCGTGGATATGCTGCCACCTCCATTCGCGACATCGCAGAGGCGGTCGATATCTCGTCCTCGACGATGTACCACCATTTCAAGAACAAGCAGGAGGTTCTGCACGCCATCGTCACGCAGTTCATGACGGACTTCGTGGCGGAGATGGACGAGATCCTGCGCGACAAGACGCTAGCGCCGACCGATCGGATCCGGCAGACCGTGCGTAAGCACATCGAGTTCAGTGATGACCGGCGCCCGGAGCTTCTCGTCGGCAACCCAATTCGAAATGCCCTGGATGCGGATCAGCAGAGGGAAGGTATCCGTCTCCAGTCCGCTTACCACGACGCTGTACGGGACACGATCAAGGATGGCGTCGACTCTGGGGAGTTCGACGTTCCTGACGTCGCCGTCGCCACCATGGCCGTGCTCGACATGCTGAACGGTGTTCGCGAATGGTTCACCCCGCGGGGCACGCTGACCAGGGATGCGCTCGTCGAACGCTACGTCTGTCTCGTCCTGCGGTTGTTGGGCGCGGACCGGTAGAGGGATTCGTCCCACACGCCAACGGCGCGTAGGACGGGGCCGGCAACAGGCATCGCGGTGGCGACCTTCTTCGAGATCGTGTCCATAGGCCCGCACTTACCTCAGCGCGCCCCGATGCGTGCCTGATCATGGTGCCACCATGGGCGTTGTCTGGCTCAGCTGCCGCTTCAAGATCTTGCCGCTGGCGTTCAACGGCTTCTCGTCGAGGAACTACCAATTCCACTGGCACCTTGTAGTCGGCCAGACGCTGCGCGGCTAAGGTGCTCAGCGATTCCTCAGTGGGCTGCACGCCCGGCTCAGGAACGAGCGCTACGCAGACGCGCTTGCCGAACAAGTCGTCAGGGCGACCGAATACCGCAACCCGCGCGACGTCGAGGTGCGCGGCGATGGCGCTCTCGAACTTCAGGCTGTACACGTTTCGGCCGCCGCGGATGGATCATGTCCTTGCTGCGCCCCAGTACATGCACACAGCTCTCAGCGTCCTATGGATCCGACGTCTCCGGTGCACAGCGCCTGGAGCGAGTTCGTGCCTTCCTCGACTGCGACCCGGAAATCAGGCGAGTCATATGTAGTCCAATGCGATCGAGAGTATCGATGCCCGCTATTGGCGTGCAATCCGGGCCCGAGAGCATTTCCCCAGCGATCAAGTGCCTGCATTTGGCGACACGGACCCTCAGCCCGACGGAAATGGGAAGAGCGCGATGGGCAGCGAGGCGGGAAGCCGACCCTGATCGTCTTCGCTGTCACGTTCGAAGACTGGACCACCCCGAGTGAAACCTAAACCGATGCGCCAGAACCGGATCCACCGGATAACTGACATTCCCTCGGCCGCGCCGGCGACGGTGTCGAGGTGCGCGTGCGGCACGAGTTCGGCGAGCGTTTCGTCGACGAGCCGGACACGGTCGGAGAACTGTGCGTGCGTGGCCCCATCGTGACGGTCTGCTACGCGGGAGCCAGGTTGCGACCGCCACCTACTGGGATGGCTGGGCTGCACAGCCGAACGATGGCGGGATATCGCAGGCCCCACTTGGTGGCGAACTCGTCGAACCGTTCGCTGGCCGCGGCCTCGGTGTAGACGGGCATCAGATCGCGTGACAACAGCGACGGCTGTCTGGCGTCGACGAGATCGTGTTGTCGTTGGAAAGGGCAGTTGCGGCAAGCCCGTCCAACGCCGTAGCGTGTCGATCGATTGATCGACACGCTATGAGGAGTCTTCATGAATACCTACTCCGCGCAGTCCAGCGCAGCGCCAGCTCCCGAGACCGCCGCCACAGGATCTGTCCTCATCATCGGGTCAGGCTTCAGCGGGCTCGCCATCGCCGCGAAGCTCGAGGAGGCCGGAATCTCCGACTGGCTGATCCTGGAGCACGCCGACCGCGTAGGCGGCACCTGGCGCGACAACACCTACCCCGGCTGCGCCTGCGACATCCCCTCGCCGCTGTACTCTTACTCCTTCGACCAGAACCCCAACTGGTCACACCTCTTCGCTCCCCAGCCAGAGATCCTCGAGTACCTGGAGACCTTTGCCCACCGTCGCGGTCTCACCGGAAGGATCCGATTCGGCCGACGGGTAGCCGCCGCCGAATGGGACGAACGGCAACAGACATGGACCGTGACGACTGCTGACGGCGAACGATACGAGTACACCCATCTCGTCTCCGCCGTCGGACTTCTGCACCGCCCCAAGGCTCCGGCCATCCCCGGTCTCGAGAACTTCGCCGGCACCGCCTTTCATTCGGCACAGTGGAACCACGACTACGACCTGACCGGCAAACGGATCGCGGTCATCGGCACCGGCGCGAGCGCCATCCAGTTCGTGCCAGCCATAGCCGACCAGGTCGCCTCCATGACCGTCTTCCAGCGCTCTGCCCCCTGGATCATGCCCAAAGCTGACCGCCCTTTCGATGAGGACGAGAAGCGCAAGCTCCGCCGCTTTCCAATTCTGAAGTGGTATCGGCGCGCAAGGTTGTACTGGCAGCACGAAGAACGGGCCGAAGGGTTCACCAATGTCGCGAGCGACAACGACAAGACCGTCGCTTACGCACGAAGGCATCTTGAGCGTCAGGTTCCCGACCCCGAGCTACGCGCGAAACTAACCCCCGACTACGCCCTGGGCTGCAAGCGCCTGCTGATCTCCAGCAACTACTACCCAGCCCTGATGAAGTCGCACGTCAACCTTGTCAACGAAGGCATCCGGGAGATCACCGCAACGTCGGTGATCACCGACACCGGTGAGGTCATCGATGCCGACTGCATCATCTTCGGCACCGGATTCGACGCCCAAAATGCTCTCGCCGAGGTCGACATCATCGGCCGCACTGGCATGCTGCTCGACAAGGCGTGGGCCACCGGCATGAACGCCTACCTCGGCACAACCGTGAACGGGTTTCCCAACTTCTTCATTCTCTGCGGACCCAACACCGGACTCGGGCACAACTCCCAAGTTTTCATGATCGAGCGACAGGTCCGGTACACGATCGCCGCCATCAAGGCAGCCCGGCGCCGCGGTTCGATCGAGGTCACTGCACAGGCCCAAGGGCGGTTCCGTGCATGGTTGCACGCCCAGATGTCGCACACCGTGTGGAACGCCGGCGGCTGCACGAGCTGGTACCTGGATCCCCGAACGGGCGAGAACACCCTGCTGTGGCCGTCATCCACCGTCGACTTCTGGAAGAAGACAGTCCGAATCAAGCCCTCCGACTACACTTTTACGAAGTCTCGCGGCATCTCTCGATAACGGGAGCCCGACAAGGCGTTGAGAGCAGTGGCCGCGTCACCTTGGACTTGGCCTTCGCCGAGCCGACGTCCTACCGCACTCCCTATCCTCAAGCTCGGTGACCACTCACCGTCACCACAGGCCGGCCAGTCAGGAGACTCTGCTTCCAGAGGGGCCGCCGACAGGGGCAGCGGGCCAACGTGGGCTGTTGATCGGACTGCTCCCGGCGAGCGTCTGCGCGGTCTTGGTACTGAGCCGTAGGTGATTCCCCGATCGCCTCGCCATGGGCCACATCGAAGCTGGCTGCCCCTCCCCGGTCGCATCGTGAGCTGTCAGCGTCGGTTGAAAACTGACCCCGGAGCGTCGGGGATTCTACGGAAGGGGTCAATGTTCGACCGACGCTGACAAGATCTTGCTCGCCGAATCGCCCCGTTGCACGGATTGGTGGTATCTGATCTGCGGTGCCGCGAGGCACTGTTGGCAGGATGTGCACTGGGCCGAAGCCGTATCCCAAGGAGTTCTGCGACGAACGTCGTCCGCGTGGCGAGCAACCGAGAACCACGTCAGCTCAAGTAGATCGCCACGGGTTTCGGGATCAGCGAGTCCTGCCTGACCAACTGGCTCTAGTACGCCGACGTCGAGGACGGCATCAAGCCAGGAAGCACCGTCGGCGAGAATACGGAGTTGAGCGAAAGCCCGGAAGCGTATCCGGCTGCTGAGCAGGAGAAGGAGGTCCTGCGGCGCCGCAGCCTATCTATCGTAGGCGAATCTGCCGGGAAAATGATCTACCCGCTCGTCCGTGACGCCGACGGGATCCCCGTCCACGCCGACGCGACGCACTGGCCCGCTACGCGCTCACCACCGACGCGTTCTGAGCTCGGACAATGGGGCAGCCAGCGTCAGTGCGCGTGAACGAACCCGCCCGAACTCCAGTGGGCACCGTGGGATAGCCCAGGTCACGGCAGGTCCGGTCGATTGTTCAGCCGGATCGGCGGCGACATCACCGGCTCGTACCGGAGCTGATTGACCCGATCTGCGACGCAGCCGTCGGAAGTCGGCCTGCCCGGCCGGGACTCGGAGTTCCAACTTTGTACTGCAGTATGTTTCACAGGTCAGTCGTGTCGGGGGACAGTCAGGCGTGCAGGCCTGTCCATTTCGACGAAGCACACGTCACACGGGGGTGGCATGTTCGGGGATCAAGGGCGCAGACGTCGACCGTGCAACGTGAAGGCGGCGCTGCTGACGTCCGCATGGCTGGCGTGTATCGCCGTGATCGTGTTCGTTCCCGGAGCGTTCGCGATGTTGGCCGGCCTCGAAGTCTCTGTGGCCGCGACGGTCACGGCTTTCACCGGATTGTGTGTGCTGATGGCCGGGGTCCTGGTCAATCTCCGGTGACACTTTCCACCGAACGGCTGCGTTCATTCGCACCGGTCCGCTGTCCGTTCACTGGAACACGACCTCCGGAAGCTCAGCGCCACTGGCACGTTCGGGCAGCCGGGCGAAATCTCCGTATCGTGGCGTACCTCACAAACCGACCCGTCTGATCGCTTTTCGTTTCGGCGGCGTGGTATTTCGAGGTACCGCCGCTGATTCGCGGCGGCGGGGACAGGGAGGATTCCCAGGTGGGAACCATGAAGACAGCAGTGAAGATCGCGGCCGCGGCTGCGGGGGCGTGCGCGGTTATGGCGATCGGCGCCGGGACGGCGTCGGCGTTCACGGTGCAGCCGTTCGAGGGCGGCACCACGATCGAGGTGAATCAGGCGGAGGCTGCGGCGCTCTCGCAGGCCCGGATCGCGGGTCCGCTTCTGAATCCGGTGTACCCGCACATCGCGTACACCAGCGGGCTCCGTACAGGCGACGCGGCCCAGATCTCCATCGACCGGGCGGCCGCACGGAACGGCGGTGCCGGTGCGGATATCTACGGCCCGCTGCACGCTCCCGAGTTCGTCCAGTTCTACCACTACGGGTAGCAGAAAACGGAGGCCCGCCCCGACGAGCTGTCGGGGCGGGCCTTTCCGTTTGGTCCACTTGGTCCACTGCCTCGGGAATGTCGAAAATTCCCTACATTCCGTCCCGTCCGGATTCTTGGTGCGGGATCAACTCGTGGCGGCGCATCGGGAACGGGTATGCGCCGGGCGCGTTCTCCCCGACCGGCTTGATGACGAACCGATCGGGGTCGGCCTCGTCGACGCCGTCGATCACGAAGATCGACGCTCTGTCGGGATAGATCCGGACGAGGTTTCCCACGAGAGCACACGAGCGAACCTCCCGGATGCCTGACGCAAGACAGCCGAGCGACGTCCGGCGATGCCGCGGCCGAGCCGCTCTAACGGCGCTGTGGTGGGACGTCGAACTCGTCGCACAGCGCCCGCCAGACGACGCGGGGGTCGATGCCGTCCTCGATCGCGTCGGCGGCGGTCTTGGCGCCCAGGCTGAGAATCACGTGGTCGACGAGCAGGGAGTCGCCGCGGACCTGTCCGAACTCTTCCCGGACGAGATCATGGAATTCGGTCAGTCGCACACCTGCCACGGTAGCGGAGCCCGGCGTCCGGCCCGAAGGCTCATCCCAGCACCGCGCGACACACCGCGACCGGATCCTCGACGTCGGCCACGCCGTCCGCCGCCTTCCGTGCGGCCGCCGCGAACGACGGATCGTCGAGGACGCGGCGCACCCCGTCGCGGACGGCGTCGACGGTCAGCGGCCGGATCAGGACAGCACTGCCCTGTCGGGCGACCCGGTTCGCCACCTCCCACTGGTCGCCGCCGCCGGGCACCGTCACGAGGGGCACCCCGGCGAGCAGCCCCTTCGCGAGGACACCGTGCCCGGCGCCGCACACCAGGGCGGACGCGTGCCGCAGCATCTCGTCCTGGCGCCCGTATCCGGCGCGCACCCAGTCGGGCAGGTCTTCGTCGGGCGCCTCGAACAGCGTCACGAGCAGCCGCACACCCAGGCCGTCGAGGGCCTGGATCGCGGTGTCGAGCATCCCGCCGGCGCCCGTGGAGGCGGTGGACGGCGCCAGGACGATCAGCGGGCCGTCGCCGGGCGGCGCTTCGAGCACGTTGTCGGCCGGCTCCCACACCAGCGGGCCGACGACGTGCGCGTTCGACGGCCAGTCCGGCCGCGGCACCTCGAGGGCCGGCAGCGTCGCGATCAGCCGGGCAGCGGGCCCGGGGTCCTCGGCCGGCAGTCCGACGCTCATCCGCGCCTCGCTGCGCTGCGCCCGGCCCTTCCGGATGGCCGGGGCGGTCATGGCGCGCAGCACCACGTCCCGGGCCCGCCCGCCCGCGCCCGTGCCGGGGGCGAGGCCGGAACCGATGGGCGGCAGGCCCTTCGACGGCAGATACAGCGGGTGCGGGGACAGTTCCACCCACGGCACCCCCAGTCGCTCGGCCGCCATGCCGCCACCGACGGTGATGACGTCGGACACCACGAGATCCGGTGCGATGGCACGCATGTCGGGCAGCAGCGCGGTCGAGACGTGCGCGGCACGGCCGTGGATCTTGGCCCCGGAGTCGGCGTCGTCGTCGGTGTCCCGCGGCGCGAGTCCACCGAGCTTGCGGGCCTCGACGCCGATGTCGCGCGCGACGTCGAGCCACCGTCCTGCGGAGACGAACACCGGATCGTCCCCTGCGGCAACGAGTTTCCGGCACAACGCGAGGGCGGGGACGGCATGACCGGCCTCGGGCCCGGCGACGACAGCTACACGCATCCGGACAGCGTGCCACACGACAGTGAGCCGTCACACATGCCGGCGCCGGGCGGCGGCCTCAGCTGCGCACGAGCGGTCCGAGCGTTCGTCCGACAAGTTCGACGACACCCGGCCGGTGCCCGTTGACGACGACATTGACGATGACGCCGTCGATACCGGGGTCGAGGACACGGGTCTTGATCTGTTCGGCCACCTCGTCGGGGTTGCCGACGAACTGACGGTCCGTCGCCGCCGCACGTTCGGCCACCGACAGCGCCGACAGGTCGACACCCCTGGACAGCAGGAACTCGCGTTGCATCTCCCGCGCCTTGTCGCCGTCCTCGTCGATGATGACCGAGGCCAGGAAGCTCGTCTCGAGGGTCGACCGGTCGCGGCCGATCTCCTCGCAGCGCTGCGCCAGCGCCTCGAGCTTGCGCGGCAGTTCGACGGCGTTGGCGATGACGTTGAGGTGGTCGGCGTAGCGGGCAGCCAGTCCGAACGTCTTCTTCTCGCCGCCGCCACCGAGCAGGATCGGCAGGTCGTCGCGGAAGCGTGGCTCGTTGATCGCGTTCTCGACGTGGTACCACTTGCCCGCGAACGTGGGTCGCTCCCCGTGGAGCATCGGGGCGATGATCTGCAAGGCCTCGTCGAGACGCTCGAAGCGCTCGGTGACGGTGCCGAACTCGAATCCCAGTTGCTGGTGCTCGAGTTCGAACCAACCCGCACCGATGCCCAGCACCACGCGGCCGCCGCTGACGACGTCGAGCGTGGAGACGGTCTTGGCGAGCAGCGCCGGGTTGCGGTACGTGTTGCCGGTGACGAGCGCCGACAGCTGGATCGAGTCGGTGGCCGTGGCGATCCCGGCCAGCGCCGTGTACGACTCGAGCATCGGCTCGTCGGGCTCCCCGATTCCCGGCAGCTGATAGAAGTGATCCATCACGAAGACGGCGTCGAATCCGGCCGCCTCCGCCTCACGAGCTTGGGTGATGACAGTGGGAAACAGGTCGCGCACGGGAGTCGAATAGCTGAAATTCGGAATCTGGTATCCCAGGCGAATACTCATGCCGTCGACGCTACGCCGCACCGGCCGTCGCCCGGCGCGAATCGTCGCCGCAACCGTGGCGGCACGCAGTCCGGGGCGGTCCCACCGAAAGCTAGGCTGCCCCCTGACAATCTTCGCCCGGCACGTGCGCGTCCGGGCCGCGCCACATCATCAGGGGGCAACCATGGGCTACGCATCGTTCACCAACTGGCGGCGGCTGGAAGGCGACCCGGATCTCGTCTGGCACGCCTTCACCCACCCGGAGGAGACGGTGCGGTACGAGGAGCACAAGACGGAGACCGTGCTCGGGCCCGACTTCGAGATGACCGCCGGGCACGGCTGGGACAGCAGGCACGGCGAGGAATGCGACTTCGACGTCGTGCGGTGGACCATCGTGCGGCACGTGCCGAACGAGGTGTTCGAGATCTCCGGCCGTCAGCGGGGCATCCGGCAGAACGTGGTGCTCACCATGGAACCCGCGGACGGCGGCCACATCGTGACCGAGACCATTCGCTTCCGTCCGGCGTTCGCGGGCAAACCCGGCGCACAGGTGCTGTCCTGGCTGCTCCTCGCAACCGGCCTGCTGGCCAAGTTCGGCGACGACCACGGCGAGAATCTGGATCTGCTCGAGGAGTACGTCGCAGCCAGGTAGCGGAACTCACGCCCGCACGCGCACGATCAGCGCGCGCTCAACGCCCGCTCCGCCGCCGGCAGCGCCCGCTCCCGATCACCGGGGACGAGACCGATCCGGGTACGCCGGTCCAGGAGGTCGCCGGCATCGAGCGCCCCTTCGTGGCTGACGGCGAACGCCAGTTCGGCGTGGGTGAGGTCGATACCGTCGGCGATCGGCGTCAGTTCACCGGCCGCGGCGACGAGTCCGGCCTCGCCGCCGTACCGCGCGACCAGTGCCGGCGGCAGGTTCCGCGGCGCCGTCCGCGTTCCTCCCACCGCGGGCAGGTCGGTCGTCACGCACGGACGGGCGGTGAGCCCGCCGGCCGCGACCGCGGCGTCGACCGCGTCCTGCGCCATCTTCCGGTACGTCGTGAGCTTGCCGCCCACGACGCTCACGACACCGTTCGACGAGCGCAGCACCGCGTGGTTGCGGGAGAGGTCCGCGGTCTTTCCCTCACCCGAGTCGAGCAGCGGGCGCAGCCCCGCGAACGTGCCGAGCACGTCGGCGCGGGTGAGCGGCGTCGCGAGCGCGGTGTTGACGGTGTCGAGCAGGAAGTCGATCTCGCCGTCCGACGCCACCGGCACGTCCGGCACCGAGTCGACGGCCTCGTCGGTCAGCCCCAGGTAGACCCGGCCGAGCTGGGCGGGAAGCGCGAACACGAAGCGGTTGGTCTCCCCCGGGATCGGCACGGTCAGCGCCGCGGTCGGGTTGCCGAGCAGTTCCGCGGGCAGCACCAGGTGGGTGCCGCGGCTGGGCTTGAGCCGGATGTCCGGGTCCACCTGGTCGGCCCAGACGCCGGCCGCGTTCACGACGGCACGGGCGCGGATCGTCATCTCCTCGCCGGTCAGCTCGTCGCGCAAGCGGGCCGAGTCACCGGTCACGTCGTAGGCGCCGACACGGGTCAGCACGGTCGCGCCGTGCGCGGCGGCCGTGCGTGCCAGTGCCACGACCAGGCGCGCGTCGTCGACGAGCTGCCCGTCGTACGCGAGCAGGCCGCCGCGCAGCCCCTCCCTGCGGACCGCGGGCGCGAGTTGCGCGGCCTTGTCCGCCCCGACCCGCCGCGACCGTGGCAGCACCGATGACGGCGTCCGCGCCGTCAGGCGCAGCGCGTCACCCGCCAGGAAACCAGTCCGGACCAGCGTCTTCTCGAACATTCCCACCGACGGGAGCAGCGGCACCAGCTGTGGCATGGCGCGAACGAGGTGCGGGGCCGTGCGGGTCATGAGGATGCCGCGTTCGACGGCGCTCTCCCGCGCGATCCCGACATTGCCCGACGCAAGGTAGCGCAGCCCACCGTGGGCCAACTTGGAGCTCCAGCGGCTGGTTCCGAACGCGAGGTCGTGCTTGTCGACGAGGACCGTCCGCAGGCCGCGGGACGCCGCGTCGAGGGCCGTTCCGACTCCAGTGATGCCGCCACCGATCACGAGTAGGTCGACGGTACCGCCGTCACCGAGGGCCGAGAGCTCACGGCCGCGACGGTCCGCGTTGAGCGCCGACTGCGGATTGTCCTGCACTGTTCCTCCTGGAATGGGTTGCTGGTCAGCGGGGCGCGAGGTAGGAGTCGACGGCGATCTCCAACTCGGCGGTGAGTTCGGCCGCGGGGAGCACCTCGGCGACCATGACAGACGACTGGACGGCCGACTGGGCGATCAGCAGCACCATCGCCGCGAGGTGCGTGGGGTCCCCGGCCCGGATCGATCCGTCACGCTGCCCGGCCGCGACCGCCAGCGCCACACGCTCCACGATCACCCGCTGGCTCGTGCCGAGCCGGTCGACGATGTAGGTCATGAGCAGGTCCGGGTCCGATCGCAGGATCTTCACGAACAGTGGGTGCTCGCGCATCCCGGTCGCGACGTCGACCGCCGCCCGCACCAGCTGGGCACGTGCCGGTTCGTCGCCGTCCATGTCGGGAATCGCGACACGGATCTCGCGCGTCAGCAGGTCGGCGACCACGGCCCGGGTGTCGGGCCAGCGCCGGTAGACGGTGGGCCGGCTCACCCCTGCACGGCGCGCGACCTCGGCGAGCGTCGTGCGCCGCAGCCCGAAGTCGAGCACGCACGAGCGTGTCGCGTCGAGGATCAGGTCGTCGACGGTGGGCGAATCGGAAACATCGTTACGGATAGACATCGTGTGTAACACTGTAACGCATGTCCGAAGCATTCGTGCCCGAGTTCCCCGCCGCCGAAGCTCCCACCATGGAGTGGGACGCCTGGGGCGTCGCGGAGTCCCGCCGCCATCTGTCGCCCCAGGTCAAGTCCCTCCTCCAGCAGGCACTCGGAGTGTCCGCCGAGCAGTCCCCGCCGCCCACCGAAGCCGACGCGATCGTCCGCGAGACCGCGCTCGGCACCCCGCTCGTCCACGCCCTCGAGGACCTCCTCGGGCCCGACAACGTGCGCACCGACACCGCGACGCGACTGCGACACGCCGGCGGCAAGAGCACCCCGGACCTGTTGCGCCGCAAGTCCACCGGCGAGCAGGATGCGCCCGACGCGGTGCTGCTGCCCGGCTCGCACGACGAGGTGCTGGCGCTGCTGCGCTTCTGCACGGCCGAGGGCATCGCCGTGGTGCCGTTCGGCGGCGGCACCACCGTCGTCGGCGGCGTCGATCCCGCGCGCGGCCGCTTCGGTTCCGTCGTCGCGCTCGACCTGCGCCGACTCGACGCCCTCGTCGACCTCGATCCGATCTCCGGTGTCGCGACGCTCCAGGCCGGTGTGACCGGCCCCCAGGCCGAGCAGCTTCTCGGCGCGCACGGCTTCTCGTTGGGACACTTCCCGCAGAGCTTCCAGTTCGCCACCATCGGCGGGTTCGCCGCCACCCGGTCGTCGGGCCAGGCGTCCGCCGGCTACGGCCGCTTCGACGACATGGTGGAGTGGCTGCGCGTCGCGACCCCGTCGGGCACTCTCGAACTCGGCCGCGGTCCCGCGTCCGCCGCCGGGCCGGACCTGCGCGAGCTGTTCGTCGGCTCCGAGGGCACGCTCGGCATCATCACCGAGGTGGGCCTGCGGGTGCACCCGGTCCCCGAGCACACCGCGTACCAGGCATGGTCGTTCCCCGACTTCGAGACCGGCGCCGCCGCCCTGCGCGCGGTGGCGCAGTCCGGGTCCGCCCCCACCGTCATGCGACTGTCCGACGAGGCCGAGACCGGCATCAACCTGGCCCTCGCCGGCGACATCGGCGGCGACAGCCCCACGTCCGGGTGCCTGGCGATCACGACGTTCGAGGGCACCGACGCCCACGTCCGGGCGCGCTACGCGGAGGCCACCGCACTGCTCGCCGCGGCGGGAGGCACCGCCCTGGGCGAGGGACCGGCGCAGTCGTGGGAACACGGCCGCTTCGACGCCCCCTATCTGCGCGACGCCCTGCTGAACACCGGCGCGATCGCCGAGACGCTCGAAACCGCCACGCGTTGGTCCAATCTGGCGAACCTGCGGACCGCCGTGACCACCGCTCTGACCGAATCACTTGGCGCCCAGGGCACTCCGGCGCTCGTGATGTGCCACATCTCGCACACGTATCAGACGGGTGCGTCGCTGTACTTCACGGTCGTGTGCGCGCAGGCCGCGGATCCGTTGTCGCAGTGGGCCGCCGCCAAGCGAGCCGCAGGTGACGCGATCGTTGCCGCCGGCGGCACCATCACCCACCACCACGCGGTCGGCCGCGACCACCGCCCGTGGATGGCGAACGAGGTGGGCGAGCTCGGGGCGCAGGTCCTGCGCGCGGTCAAGGACGCAATCGACCCCTCCGGAATCCTCAACCCTGGCAAGCTGATCCCATGACGAGGTCGGTTACCGTCCTGACGAATCCCACGGCCGGTGGCGGTCACGCCCCGTGGGCGGCTGCGGCGGCCGTCACCCGCCTGCGGGAGCTCGGTGTCACAGTCACCGAGATCGAGGGCCGGACCGCCGACGAGGCCCTCGAACTCGCACGCAAGGCCGTCGCCGCGGGCACCGATGCGCTCGTCGCGGCCGGTGGCGACGGTCTCGTCAGCATCGCGTGGCAGGCATTGGCGCAGACCGGAACTCCACTCGGCATCATTCCCGGGGGCACCGGCAACGACCATGCCCGGCTGTTCCACATCCCGGTCGACAACGCGGTCACGGCCGCCGACATCATCGCCGACGGGGAAGTCGCCACCATCGACCTGGCGAAGGTCGGGGACCGCTGGTTCGGCACCGTGCTGTCGAGCGGGTTCGATGCCCTCGTCACCGACCGCGCCAACCGGATGCGCTGGCCCCGGGGTCCGATGCGCTACAACCTCGCGATGCTGGTCGAGCTGGCGCAGCTGAAGCCGATCCCCTACCGGATCGTCCTCGACGACCGCACCGTCGAACTCGACGCGACGATGGTGTCGGTGGGCAACGGCACCTCCTACGGGGGCGGCATGCTCATCACCCCGAACGCGGTGCTCGACGACGGGCTGCTCGACGTCACGGTCGTGAAGTCCGGCGGTCGCCTCAGGCTGGTCCGCCTGTTCCCCACCGTCTACAAGGGCACCCACGTGGAGCTCGACGACGTCGAGACGTACCGCACCCGCAAGCTCCGGCTCGAGACCGGCACCCCGGTGACCTCGTATGCCGACGGCGAATTCGTCGCGCAGCTGCCGATCGACATCGAGGCGGTGCCGGGTGCGGGCCGCGTCATCGTCGGCGCACCGCTGCGGTAGCGACCCGGTCGCGGTCAGCCGCCGTAGACGAACAGCTCGAAGCCGACCGCGCGCTCGGCGTCGAATCCAGGCTTGGGCCCGGTGGACATCTCGATCTGCCGGGCCGCCTGGTCCAGGACGGGCTCGTCGCTGAGCGCCTCCAGATAGGCGCGGTGCTCGCACAGCGACGTCACCGCCCGTTCGACCGTCGCGGTGACGTCGACGGCGTGCGTGCTCCCGAGCATCACGTTGACCGCAGCCCAGCGCACCCCCGCCCACGGCGGTTCGGTGAGTTCCGGGAAGATCCACTCGTTCGCGGCGTCGGCTACGGCATCGAGGACCGCGAGCCCGACGGCTCTGTGATCGGCGCTGTTGAGGAAGCCGGGACCCCACGTCTCGCGGTGGTTCGCGGTGACGACCATCTCGGGGTTATGGGCACGGATCACCCGCGCGAGATCCATACGCAGCTGGGGTCCGTACTCGATCCGACCGTCGGGATAGCCGAGGAACTCGACCTCCGTCACCCCCACGACGGCGGCCGAGCGCCGTTCCTCCTCCTCACGCAGCGGACCGCATTGTCCGGGATGCAGTCCCGCGATCCCCGCCTCGCCGCTCGTCACCAGGACGTACCGGATGTCCTTGCCCTGATCGGTCCACCGCGCCACCGCGGCTGCGGCCCCGTACTCGATGTCGTCGGGGTGGGCGACGATCACCAGCCCGCGCTGCCAGTCCTCGGGAATCGGCTCCATGACGTCAGCATGCCCCTGCAGCCGCGGTCTCGCGCGCCGAAACTCGGATATCGAGCCACCACACGAGCAGCACCCCGAGCGACAAGGCCGCACCCGCCCAGCACACACCGGCCCAGCCGTGGGTGGCCCACACCAGCGAACCCAGCGCCGATCCGGCGGCGCCACCGACGAAGTATCCGGTCATGTACACCGCTGTGACCCTCGAGCGCGCCTGCGGCGCAAGCGCGTAGATGACACCCTGGTTGCTCACGTGCACGCACTTGAGCGCGACGTCGGAGACCAGGACCGCGAGGACGAACGCGATCAGGCTGCTCGCGCCGAGCCCGAACAGCGCCCAGGACGCCAGCAGTACGAGCGCCCCGACGCCTGCGGTGGCCCGCGCCAGGCCCCGGTCGGCGAGGCGTCCCGCGACGTTGGCCATGACGGCGCCGGCGACACCCGCGAGACCGACCAGACCGATCGCGACGTCGTCCAGGTTGAACGGCTCGGCCGCGAGCACGAACGCCATCGCGGCGAAGACGGTGCTGGCGGCGGCGAAGCTGAGTGCGCTCATCGCCGTCGCGGTGCGCAGTCGCGGGTGGTCGCGCAGCAGCGTCCCCATCGAGGCGAGGATCGCGCCGTAGCCGAGACCGTGCCGATCGCGTGAACTCGGCAGGGCACGCCACAGGACGACGGCGATCAGGATCATCGCGATCGCGTTGAGGCGGTACACGGTCTGCCACCCACCGAGCGGGGTGAGCAGGCCGGCGACGCTGCGGGCCAGCAGGATGCCGACCATGAGGCCGCTCATCACCGTGCCGACGGCCGTCGCTGCCCGGCCCGGTTCGGCCAGGGCGGCCGCGAACGGGACCAGCACCTGCGCGGCCACCGAGAACAGGCCGGCCATCGCGGTGCCGACCATGAGCCACCCGATCGACGGTGCGACACCGCACACGCCCTGCCCGACCGCGGCGAGCACCATCAGCCCGACGCTGAGCACCCGCCGGTCGACGAGGTCACCGAGCGGGACGAGGAACATCAGGCCGAGGCCGTAGAACACCTGCGACACGGTGACCGTCACCGCGGCCGTCGACTGGTCCACCCCGAGGGCGGTCGCGATCGAGTCCAGGAGCGGCTGGTTGAAGTAGTTGCCGCCCACGCACAGGCCCGTCGCGACGGCCATGACGAGCAGGAGACCCGGCGACAGGGCCGGGCGAGAGGGAATTCGGGTTTCGGTGACACTCACACCGAGAATTCTTTACCCCCACTAATCATCTGTCTAACATCTGAATCAGATCACACTGATCTCGATTGACGATGATCGGAGGCCCCGATGGAACTGCGACAACTGCGCTACGCGCTCGCCGTGGCCGAGGAACGGCACTTCACACGGGCCGCCGACCGCCTGCACGTCGCCCAGTCCGCGCTCAGCCACCAGGTCCGGCAACTCGAGCACGAACTCGGCACTCCCCTGTTCACTCGGACCAACCGCCGCGTCGAACTCACCGACGCCGGCGAGGCGTTCGTCCTCCATGCCCGTGAAGTCCTCGCCGCCACCGACCGACTGCGCGGGGAAGTGTCCGCGAGTGGGCGCACGGTCACCGGCACCCTCCGGATCGGCACGATCACGACGCTCACCCAGATCGACCTCGCCGCACTGGTCCGGGCGTTCCTCGACACCCACCCCGGCGTGGACGTGCACGTCACGTCGTCGATGAGCGAATCGATCGTCGAGCAGGTCGAGAACGGGGATCTCGACCTCGGGTTCATCGGCCTGTGGCACACCCGCCCCCGAGCCGACCTGACGGCCCGCGTCCTCGGCACCGAGCAACTCGTCGCCGTCGTCGGGCGCGACCACCCGTGGGCCGGACGCGGCACGGTCACGCTGCGCGACCTCGCGGACGTCCCCACCGTCGACTTCCCCGAGGGAACCGGCGCCCGGCGCCAGAGCGACGACGCCTTCGCCATGGCGGGTCTGCCGCGAACGGTCGTCGCCCGGGCCGGGTCGGCGACCCTCGTCGCCGCACTCGCGGCCGCCGGCGTCGGCGTCGGATTCCTGCCCGAATCCGACGCCGTAACCCGTCCCGAACTGCACCTGCTCCGGATCGCCGACGCGCCCATCCGGACAGTGCACATGATCAGCAAGCCGACCCTGCTGACACCGCCGGGGCGCGCGTTCGCCGACCTCGTCGACCGACACCTGAGCGACGCCTAGCGAGCGCTACAGCCGGGGCTTGTCGGCCGAGTCGGAACTGCCCGACATGGCCTTCAACAGCATGTAGACGCCGAAGACGATCGCGCTCACCGCCAGGATCCAGAACAGCCCCTTCACCACGGCCCCGATCAGCGCGAACGCGATCCAGATCAGCGCCACGATGCCGACAATCTTCCAGAACACGATGTGCCTCCTGCTTGATCCTCACCGTCGATCCTACGATCGCGGCCCCTCGATCGTGGCATGCGGGGACCCGGAAATCACCAGCTCAGCGGCAAGATCAGGGAAAGATGGGGGTTCACCCTGACAACCCCGGACCGGCCTGGGATGCGCTCCCGCAGGCCGGTTGACATAAGCTCGGCGGGTTGGACAGATCCGCCCCGTTCGCGAACACACGAGGAGAAGTCGAAAGTCGTGCCGCCGACATCACCCACGGGCACTCCCCGCAACACCGCTCGTGATCTTGCACAGATCGCCGTCTTCGCCGCCCTCATCATCGCGTTGGGGCTTCCCGGCACGATCAACATCGGCGGTTCCGCCGTCCCGATCACGCTGCAGACCCTCGGCGTCATGCTCGCCGGCGCCCTCCTCGGGCCCCGCAAGGGCACCCTCGCGGTCCTCACCGTGATCGTCCTCGGACTGGCACTGCCGGTCCTTGCCGGCGGCCGCACGTCGCTGGTGTCGCTGTCGAGCCCCACCGCCGGCTTCCTCATCGGCTGGGTGCCGGCCGTCGCGGTCATCGGCTGGCTCAGCTACCGCATGCTGCCCAAGTACAACCTGTTCGCCGGCATCGCGATCAACCTGCTCGGCGGCATCGTGGTGCTGTACGTGTTCGGTATCGCCGGCATGCTGCTCAAGACCGACATGACGGTGTCCGCGGCCTTCGCGGCCAACCTCACCTTCCTGCCCGGCGACGTCATCAAGGCGGTCGTCGCCGCCGGCGTCGCCGCCGAGGTGCACCGCGCCTACCCGGCGCTCGCAGCGTCCCGCGTTCCGACCGTGCCGGTCCGGGCCGACGCCGCGTAGTCACACCCCGGCACGATGAGCGAGATCCGGTTCGAGTCCGTCCACCACGCGTACGGTGAGCGCACGGTGCTCGCCGGCATCGATCTCACGCTCACCGAGGCACGCGTCGGGATCATCGGCGCCAACGGCAGCGGCAAATCCACGCTGGCGCGGATGATCAACGGACTCGTCACCCCGACCTCCGGGGCTGTGACCGTGGACGGCGTCGACACCGCCCGCAAGGGTCGGCAGGTGCGGCGCAAGGTCGGGTTCGTCTTCACTGACCCGGATCACCAGATCGTCATGCCGACGGTGTCGGAGGACATCGCCTTCTCGCTGCGCCGCAGCTCACTGAGCAAGAGCGAACGCGCCGACCGGGTCGCGCAGGTGCTCGCCGACTTCGGGCTGGCCGGACACGCCGACCACCCCACCCACCTGCTCTCCGGCGGCCAGAAGCAGCTGCTGGCGCTCGCCGCGGTCATGGTCACCGAACCGGACGTCATCGTCGCCGACGAGCCCACCACGCTCCTGGACCTGCGCAACGCGCGGTTGATGCGCTCGACACTGGCTGGTCTGCGACAGCAGCTCGTCGTCGTGACCCACCACCTCGATCTGCTCGACGACTTCGATCGCGTGATCGTGATCGACGGCGGCCGCGTCGCCGCCGACGGCGCCCCGGCGGACGCGATAGCGCACTATCGCGAGCTGATCGGATGACGACGCTCGGCCTCTACACCCCCGGCACCTCGCTGCTGCACCGGATGTCGCCGGGACCGAAACTGATCGCGATGGTGCTCGCCATCCTGGCGGTGACCATCCTGGTGCGCCAGCCGTGGCAGCTGATCCCCGCCGTCGTCGCGGTCGCCGCGTGCTACGCCGTCTCCCGTATTCCGGCACGAGTCGCGTTGGCGCAGCTGCGTCCGCTGCTGTGGGCGCTGCTGCTCGTCGCGGCGTTCCAGGTCGTCTTCACCGGTTGGGCGCGGGCGCTGGTGGTGTGCGGCACGATCCTGCTCGCCGTCGCACTCGCCGCGCTCGTCACGCTGACCACGCGGGTGACCGACATGCTCGACACGATCAGCCGGGCGCTGCGGCCGCTGCGGCACGTGGGGGTGAACCCCGACCGCGCGGGTCTCGTGCTGGCGATGACGCTGCGCTGCATTCCGCTGCTCACCGGCATCGTGCAGCAGGTGTCCGACGCCCGCAAGGCCCGAGGTCTCGGGTTCTCGCTGCGCGCGCTCGCGGTTCCGGTGGTGGTGTCGGCGCTGATGACCGCCGAGGCGATGGGCGACGCGCTCGCCGCCCGCGGCGTCGACGACTGAGTTTCAGGGGCGGAAGCGGCGGTCGATCTCGTCGACCTCGCCGAGCGCGTCGGCCCAGCCCTCGAGCCGGTCGGACGCCGACAGCAGCTCCTCCCGCTGCTGCCCGAGCAGCGTGTACGACGACGATTGCGCCGGCGCGGTCATCTTGGCCGCCGCCGTGACGAGACCCTCGTACTGCGCGACGCCGACGTCCAATTGGCCGACCGCCGAGCGAATCGAGCGTTCGAGGTGGGTCGCGGCAGCGGCGGTTCCCCGCCCGGCGCTCTCCATCGCGACGACGTCGGCGGCGACGACCCGCAAGGCCGCGGACGCGGCTCGGGCGGTTTCGCCGGTGTGATCGAGTTCCTCGACGTCGACGACGGTGGACCTGCTGAGCACACCGAGCAGCTGCTGCAGGCTGTTCTCGGCGCTCGCCAGGCGCTCCATCGGTGCGCGCGCCGCCGAGCCGCTCGGCGGCAGCGGCCGCCGCGACGCCGCCGGGGCCGGCAGCGGGGTCGCCGTCAGTTGACGGTAGGTACCGACCGCGACCACCGCGGGGATCGCGAACAGGGCCGCAGCACCCCCGGTCGCGACCATCGTCCAATCGGGGGCCGACGCGGCGGCCAGTGACGCGGCGCCCACGACGCTCGCCCCCGACGCGATCCCGAAGCGGGTGGCGCGCTTGCGGGCGCGGCGCCGCTTGCGGAGCATCCGTTCACGCGGGTCGGACCAGCGCCGCATCGTGTCGGCGACGGTCCCGCCGACCTCACGCAGCACGCTCTGCGCGCTGTCCATCGCCGCGGACGCGCTCGAGGCGAGACCGGAGTCACCGAAGACAGAGGCGGCCGACCGGGACTGCTTCCCGGACCGGCCGCCTCTCGTGCTGCTCATCGCACCGTTTTCGTGTCGACGTGCGGTTCGTTACTGCGCGGCGGTCTCGCCGTTGGACGACGTCGCCGGCGGCTCGACGGCCGCGGCGGGCTTGGCCGGGGCGGTGGCGCTGTTGCCGGACGGCAGGGCGTCGCCCTTCATCGAGGCGCGGATCTGCTCGAGGCGGCTGTGGCCCGCCATCTGCACGCTCGCCTGCTGGACCTCCATCATGCGGCCCTGAACCGAGTTCTGGGCGAGCTCGGCGGCACCGAGTGCATTCGCGTAGCGCTGCTCGATCTTCTCGCGGACCGCGTCGAGGCTGGGCGTGTTGCCCGGCGCCGAGAGCGTCTGGTCCATCGAGCGCAGCGAGTCCGAGACACGCTCCTGCATCTTCGCCTGCTCGAGCTGGCTCAGCAGCTTGGTGCGCTCGGCCACCTTCGCCTGCAGCGTCATCGCGTTCTGCTCGACGGCCTTCTTGGCCTGCGCCGCCGCCTGCAGGGCCTGGTCGTGCAGCACCTTCAGGTCCTCGACAGACTGCTCCGCCGTCACCAGCTGCGCGGCGAAGGCCTCCGCCGCGTTGGTGTACTGGGTGGCCTTCTCCACGTCACCAGCGGTGGCGGCCTGATCGGCGAGCGTGACAGCCTGGCGCGCGTTGGCGTTGAGCTTCTCGACCTCGTCCAGCTGGCGGCTGAGCTTCATCTCGAGCTGACGCTGGTTACCGATGACCGACGCAGCCTGCTGGGACAGGGCCTGGTGCTGACGCTGAGCGTCCTCGATCGCCTGCTGAATCTGAACCTTGGGGTCGGCCTTCTCATCAATCTTGGAATTGAAGAGCGCCATCAGGTACTTCCATCCCTTGACGAAAGGATTAGCCATGGGTTGATCCTGCCTCCATCTGCTGCGCCGCGCGATGCGCGACCCGATGCGCGACCGTCACGCACCGAAATCGGGTTTCTGCCCTACCTGCTCGCCCGATCACGAATTTCACCGATCGGCATGTTCGGTGCACCCGAGATCGTTTCTTTCGAATCTATCGGTTTCCGTGGACCGCCGACACCGCTTACGCAGCAGCCAGCGCCCGCGCGGTGGGCGCCGGGATCACGACCCGAGTGTCCTGCGCGATACGTCCACTCACCGGCTGGGCGCCGGCACCGACGTTCTCACGATCTGCAGTGCCTCGCGACCCGACAGCCGGCACGGCGCCGACGGCCAGCGTCTCGCTCACGTCGACCAGCACATCGGACAACGGGACCTCGAGCGCGTCGCAGATCGCAGCCAACAACTCGCTCGACGCTTCCTTGCGCCCGCGTTCGATCTCGGACAGGTAGCCGAGACTCACCCGTGCGCTGTTCGACACCTCTCGCAGGGTTCGGCTCTGCGAAACGCGGGTGCGCCGAAGACTGTCACCGATTGCCTCACGCAATAGCAGCGCCATCTCGCTCCTCCTTCATCCGAAACCCCACTCGTGATTACAAACGCACGAGTGCATGTTCTTGGTTCCCGAAACCCTATCGCGACAGACGTTCGAGCAAACTCGACACCGCCGCGTGAACGCTTCCGAGTCGAATTTCCCATCGATCGCCGCGCAGTTCCAGGGCCGTGACCTCGGTGCCGTCCGGGCCGGACACGCCCAGGTACACCGTCCCGGGAGGATGCCCGTCCTGCGAGTCCGGTCCGGCCACACCGGTCAGCCCGACACCCCAGTCCGCGACGCACCGGCGCGTCGCGCCCTCCGCGAGCTGCGCGGCGGTGCGACGCGCCACCGGCCCGTCCTCGGCCAGGACGTCGGCGTCGACGTCGGCGAGGGTGCCCTTGAGGTCGGTCGCGTAGACGATCAACCCACCGCGCAGCACGGCGCTGGCGCCTGGCACGCCGGCCAGCGTCGCCGCCAGCAGACCCGCGGTGAGCGATTCGGCTGTCGCGATCGTCTCACCACGACGAATCAGCGCCTCGATGACTTCACCGGCGGGTGCCGCATCCGTCAACGGGTCGGTCATGCGCCCGCGCGCTTCACACCGGCCCGGAGCCGGATCGCCTGGACGACGTAGTCCAGGCCGGTCGCGACCGTGAGAACGACCGCGAGACCCATCAGGGTGGCACTGAACGGCGCGAATCCGTCCGGGAGCGGGATCAGGTACAGCCCGATGGCCAGCGACTGGACCAGCGTCTTGAGCTTGCCGCCGCGTCCCGCGGGAATCACGCCGTGCCGGAGCACCGCGAACCGCATCAGTGTGATGCCCAGTTCGCGCGCCGCGATGATGCCGGTCACCCACCACGACAGATCCCCGAGCATCGACAACCCGACCAGGGCGGCGCCGATGAGCGCCTTGTCCGCGATCGGGTCGGCCATCTTCCCGAAATCGGTGACGAGGCCGTGTTTGCGGGCCAACTGCCCGTCGATGCGGTCGGTGACCGCCGCGACCGCGAATATCGACGCGGCGGCGATCCGCCAACCGGTGGAGTGTCCGCCGTCGGCGAACAGCGCGACGAGGAACACCGGCACCAACACGATACGCAGCACCGTGAGGATGTTGGCGATGTTGACCAGCGGAACAGGGGTGTGGGGCGCGACACCGTCGGCCGGACGGGCGTCAGGAGCGGCGCTGACGTCGCGGCGCGGCGTGCTCATGACCGGACCGATCCGACGGTTCGCCCAGGCACACCCGAGACGAACGGGACGTGGCGTGGGGCGATGGATCGGGGCGGCACACTGCTCACAATATCGGTTGAGCCTATGACTACTGTGCACCACATGACATCTGGGACTCCGACAGCCGGAAGGAACGAGGCCGAAGGGATGAAGGTGCGCCGCGCGCGTACCTCGGACGTACCGGAAATCAAGCGCCTGATCGACATCTACGCCGGAAAAATCCTGCTCGAGAAGAACCTCGTGACGCTGTACGAGGCGGTGCAGGAGTTCTGGGTCGTCGAGGAGGCCGGCGCCGTGATCGGCTGCGGGGCGATGCACGTCCTGTGGTCCGACCTGGGCGAGGTCCGCACGGTCGCGGTGGACCCGCAGGTGAAGGGCCGCGGCGCCGGCCATCTCGTCGTCGCGAAGCTCGTCGAGGTGGCCCGCGAACTCGAACTCGAGCGGCTGTTCGTCCTCACCTTCGAGGTGCCCTTCTTCGCCAAGCACGGTTTCGCCGAGATCGAGGGCACGCCCGTCACCGCGGAGGTGTACGCCGAGATGTGCCGTTCCTACGACACCGGCGTCGCCGAGTTCCTCGACCTGAGCTACGTCAAGCCGAATACGCTGGGTAATACCCGTATGCTGCTGACGCTCTGACGCCTTCCAGAACCCGGGATCGAGGAATCATGCCGCTCTTCGCCGTCCAGTACACCTACGCTCCCGAGAAGTCCGCTCTGCGCGACGACCACCGGACCGACCACCGGGCGTGGCTCGCCGATCTGGTCCGCCGCGGCGTGGTGCACTCGTCCGGCCCGTTCGCCGACGGCAGCGGCGCGTTGATGATGGTGGAGGCGGACACCGCCGCCGACGTGGAGGACCTGTTCGATCAGGATCCGTTCGCGAAGCGCGACCTCGTGGAGCACCGCACCGTCCGCGAATGGATCCCGGTCTTCGGGGTGTTCGTCAGGTAGACCAGGCACGCGGAACCCGCGGCACCGACGTGACGTCGGGGCCGTGGGTTCCGCTGCTTTCGCCTACTTCTTCTGCGCGACGGCCGCGTCGTCGGCGGCCTCGCCGGAGCCCTTCTCGACGGGCCCGTTGCGGGTCTTGATCAGGCTCGCGACCGCGGTCACCACGAGGACGCCGATGATCACACTCAGCGACATCACCGTCGAGATCTCGGGCACCGCGACGTGCTCGCCGCCGTTGATGAAGGGCAGCGTGTTCTCGTGCAGTGCGTGCAGCACGAGCTTCACGCCGATGAACGCCAGGATGATCGACAGCCCGTACGACAGGTAGACCAGGCGCTCGAGCAGCCCGCCGATGAGGAAGAACAGCTGACGCAGACCCATCAGCGCGAACGCGTTGGCGGTGAACACCAGGTACGGCTCCTGCGTGAGGCCGTAGATCGCGGGGATCGAGTCGAGCGCGAACAGCACGTCGGTGAAGCCGATGACGACCAGCGCCAGCAGCAGCGGCGTGACCATCCGCTTGCCGTCGACCTTGGTGATCAGCTTGTCGCCGTCGTACTCCTCGGTCGTGGGCAGGACGCGCTTGACCATCCGGACCAGCTTGTTCTCACGGTCCTGCTCGGCCTCCGGTCCGTGGCCGGCGTCCTTGATCAGCTTGGCCGCGGTGTAGATGAGGAACGCGCCGAACAGGTAGAACACCCAGCTGTAGGTGTTGATCGCCGCAGCACCGACCGCGATGAAGGCACCACGCATCACGAGCGCCAGCACGATGCCGATCAGCAGCACCTTCTGCTGGTATTCGCGGGGCACGGAGAACGTCGACATGACGATCACGAAGACGAACAGGTTGTCGACCGAGAGTGCCTTCTCGGTGACGAAGCCGGCGAAGTACTCGCCGCCGAACGTGGTTCCCCAGACCGCCATCACGAAGATGCCGAAGACGATCGCCAGACCGATGTAGACCGCAGACCAGAACGCCGATTCGCGGAAGGTCGGGGCGTGCGGGGTACGCACGTGCGCGAAGAAGTCGAAGATGAAGAGTCCGAGAATCACCAGGCAGGTGATGATCCAGACGAGCGGGGATACGTGCATCAGCGATAGACCTCCGGTAGGTACGACTCACCACCGGAGGTCTCTCCCACCGATCCGACGGCGCGTGCGCCGCGGCGGATCAGCCGACAGAACCGGAGCGGCAACGGTGCCGCTCGTGTTGACGAGTCTGTCGCAGGATCGGGGATACTCCCCTCCAAAAGTGCTTCCCATTCAACCACAGGTAGCCCTCGCCGCCCGAAAACGCTGGACGAACGGTCAGTCCGCGCTCTCGGCCGCGTTCGGGTCGCCGCCCCGGATCGACCACAGCAGCCCGTCGAGCTCGTCGGGCTTGACCAGCACCTCACGCGCCTTCGAACCCTCGCTGGGCCCGACGATCTCCCGCGTCTCCATCAGGTCCATCAGGCGCCCGGCCTTGGCGAACCCGACGCGCAGCTTACGCTGGAGCATCGACGTCGAGCCGAACTGGCTCGACACCACCAGTTCCACCGCCTGCAGGAACACGTCCATGTCGTCGCCGATGTCGGGGTCGACGTCCTTCTTCTCCCCCGCCTTCGCCGCCGTGACGCCCTCGGTGTACTCGGGTTCGGCCTGGTTCTTGGTGAAGTCGACGACGGCCGCGATCTCTTCGTCGGTGATGAAGGCGCCCTGCATGCGGATCGGCTTGCCCGCACCCATCGGCAGGAACAGCCCGTCACCCATGCCGATGAGCTTCTCGGCGCCCGGCTGGTCGAGGATGACCCGGGAGTCGGTCAGCGACGACGTCGCGAAGGCCAGACGCGACGGCACGTTGGTCTTGATCAGGCCGGTGACCACGTCGACGGACGGGCGCTGTGTCGCGAGCACGAGGTGGATGCCGGCGGCTCGCGCCTTCTGCGTGATCCGGACGATCGCCTCCTCGACGTCGCGGGGCGCGGTCATCATCAGATCGGCGAGCTCGTCGACGATCGCGAGGATGTACGGGTACGGCTTGTAGACCCGCTCGCTGCCCAGCGGTGCCGTGATGTCGCCGGACTTGACCTTCGCGTTGAAGTCGTCGATGTGGCGGACCCGGCTGGCCTGCATGTCCTGGTAGCGCTGCTCCATCTCCTCGACCAGCCAGGCGAGGGCCGCGGCAGCCTTCTTGGGCTGCGTGATGATCGGCGTGATCAGGTGCGGGATGCCCTCGTACGGCGTGAGCTCGACCATCTTGGGGTCGATGAGGATCATCCGGACCTCGTCCGGGGTCGCGCGGGTGAGGAGCGAGACCAGCATCGAGTTGACGAAGCTCGACTTACCGGAACCGGTGGAACCGGCGACCAGCAGGTGCGGCATCTTCGCCAGGTTGGCGCTGACGAAGTCGCCCTCGATGTCCTTGCCGAGACCGATCAGCAGCGGGTGGTGATCCTTGCGAGTCGACGGCGCCACGAGAACGTCCGACAGGCGCACCATCTCGCGGTCCGAGTTGGGCACCTCGATGCCGACCGCGGACTTGCCGGGGATGGGCGCCAGCAGGCGCACGTTGTCCGTCGCGACCGCGTACGCGATGTTGCGGGCCAGCGCGGTGATCTTCTCCACCTTGACGCCCGGGCCGAGTTCCACCTCGTAGCGGGTCACCGTCGGACCGCGGGTGTAGCCGGTCACCGCCGCATCGATCTTGAACTGCTGCAGGACCTCGGTGATCGCCTCGATCATCGCGTCGTTGGCCTTGCTGCCGAGCTTCGGCGGATCGCCCTCGACCAGCAGCGACAACGGCGGCAGCGCGTAGTCGCCCTCCACGACCCGGTCGGGGACGAAGGCGTCCTCGTCGGCGGGCGGGGCCGGCTCCGGCGCGGGCGTCGGCGCGACGCGCGCCCGCGGCTTCGGACGGACGGGCGCGGCAGGTTCCGGTTCCGGAGTGGGCTCGGGTTCGGGTTCCGGCGGTGCCGGGGCGTGGTCGGGATCGCCCGGATCCCACAGCCCGAGCACCTCGGTGGCCGTGTCGACGTGAACCTCGTCGGTCGGGTAGTTCTGCTCCGGTGTGCCGCGCCGACCGCGGGGCGTGCGCCGCGCAGGCCGGGCCGGGGCGGCGCCCTCGCTCGGGTAGCCGTCCGCGTCGAACAGGGTCGGGTCGTAGTCGTCGGATCCGTAGTCGTCGTGGTCGTCGTGGAAGTCGGGGTCGTCGGCGTGGTCGTACGCGTAGTCGTCGTCGTACGGGGTGCCGAACCAGGACCGCAGCCGGTCGGGCACCTCGCGCACCGTGGTCCCGGTCAGCAGCAGGATGCCGAAGAACATCGCCAGGAGCAGCAGCGGAACCGACAGCCATTCCGTCACGCCGTCGGTGAGCGGACCGGCGACGATGTACCCGACGACACCGGCGCCCGAGGGCCACCCGTTCGAGGTGGCCGGTGAACCGGACGCGATGTGCCACAGGCCGACGGCGGGCAGCCCGACGAGCAGGGAACCGAGGATCAGGCGAGGCCGGATCTCGGGTTTGGGTTCGGTCCGCATCAGCACGACCGCGATCGCGACGCCCAGGATCGGCAGCACCGCCGCCACGGCACCGACGACGGCGCGCACCGCCGACTCGATCCACTCCCCCACTGGGCCGCCGGCAGAGAACCACATGCCGCCGGCGATCACGACGCTGACGGCGATCAGCCCGAGGGCGATGCCGTCGCGTCGGTGGCCGTGCTCGATGTCGGCGGCCTTGCCCATCGTCCGTGTGGTGGCGCCCACACCCTTGGCGACCATCGACCAGCCGGCGCCGATGCCCCGGCCGACCGAGGCCAGCGTGCCGGCGCCGCGCGAGGACTTGGCCGCGGGGCGACGCCCGCCTGCTCCACCGCGGGCGGCCGGCTTCCGGGCCGCCGACCCGCGGGTCGATGCCGATTTGCGCTGGCCTGCCGGTTTCCGGGTGCTCGACGTGGACGCGCCGCGCCCCGAGGACCGGTTTCCCGACGTAGAGGAGCCCCGCGCGGCAGAGGTCGAGCGCGCACGGGTCTTCGACGTGGATGCTGTCGAACTCGATCCGCGGGCGCTCGTCTTCCCTGCCATACAGGCCAGGTTAGTCGCTACGGCCCCATCCGGACCATCCGCAACACACGTCCCACCCGTTCACCTGCCGGAATCGCTGCCCCGACGACGCCCCCGTCACATGCTGCGGTCGAGGGCGGTGACCGCCGCCACGTTCGCGGCGGACCCGTCGAACTCGACGCGGGCCTCGTCGCGACCGAACGCATGCAGCAGCAGTTCGCCCGGTTCGCCGCGCAACGTGACCGAGTCCGACCCCGCCTTGCGCACCGTCGCACGCTTGCCGTCAGGGCGTTCGAGCACGACGGTGACCGGGGACTTGCGGTAACCGCGCCGCCCGACACCGGTCGCGACGCTCCACAGCTTGTCCTGCATGCCGTCCGGCAGCGCGCGCACCGTCCAGTCGGGCCGGGCCCGTCGCACGTCCTCGTGGTGGACGAACATCTCCGCGAGGTTCGTCTGCTCGTCGACCAGTCGGAACGGCGACCACAGCGGCGGACCGGAGCGCACGTCCTCGAGCAGCGCGTTCCACTCCTTGCGGGCGATTCCACGCTGGACGCGTTCGGTGCGACCGGCCAGTGCCGGCACCAGGATTCCCGGCGACGCATCCAGTCGACGCTCGCGCAGCACCAGGTGCGCGGCGAGATCGCGTGCGGTCCAGTCGCCGCACAGGGTCGGCGCGTCCGGGCCGGTGGCGCGCATGGTGTCGACCAGAGCGTGGCGTTCGTCACGGGCGTAAGGCACACCACACCGTAACCGGATCTCGACTCGAACGCGCGAACTCGCCGTCCGCGACTTCTACCGTGGGAAGGCGGGACCGGACGCGCGAGAGGAGCGACGAATGTCGAAGACCACGATGTCCGACAACGAGCGGGAGGAATTCCTCGCGGACCTGCACGTCGGGGTGATCGCCGCCGAACGCGACGGCCGCGCCCCGCTGGCGGTGCCGATCTGGTACCACTACCTCCCCGGCGGCGAGATCCTGGTGTGGACCGAACGCGGCACCGTCAAGGAGCGACTGATCCGCGCCAGCGGACGCTTCAGCCTGTGCGCGCAGCAGGAGGCGCCGCCCTACCGGTACGTGAGCGTGGAGGGTCCGGCGACGTTCCAGGACGAGGTCACCCCCGCCGATATCCGACCGCTGGTGCGACGGTACCTGCCCGACGCCGAGGCGGAAGCGTTCATCGGCGAGTCGTTCAACGACAGGGCCGTCGTGATCCGGATGCGCCCGGAGCGGTGGTTCACGGTCGACTACGGGAAGCTGGAATCCTGACGGTCACGCGTCGGAACGCCGCCGCCGGAACGGCCACGCGAGCCGGCGACGGTGGCCGAAACGAGCTTTGCCCCTGCGGATCTCGGCGTAGCCCGCCTCGGCGAGCGCGGCACTGGCCTGTGCCCGCCGAGCCCTGCGCTGCTCCTCGTCGACGACGCCGACGTCGCCCGCCGGTGCAGCGGCACGACCGGCGCGCCACTGGTCGACCACCTCGTCGGCGTCGACCCGGCGGACCGGCACCTGCGGACCCGACGGGTTGCGCAGCCACACCGCGATCCGCCGGTTGATCCGCGCCACCTCGTCGCGAACCTCACGCTCGCTGCGCGCGGTGCGCACGACCTCGGGGAGCCGTTCGATGTCCTTGCGCAGCCGCAGCGGTTCGGGCAGCAGGTCGTCGGCGGACAACCCCTCGCGTCGGAGGTAGCCGCGCACCCACCAGTCGTCGCCCCCGCCGGCGGGAATCGGCTTACCGGCCCCGTCCAGGTTCTCGAACTCGCCGCGCTCGTATGCGCCGCGGATCTGGGTTTCGACCCACGACTCGAACGTAGCGCGCAGCGGCTTGCGCTCGGTCATGACGGGACATCCTCCTCACCCGTCGTGTGCGACCGCCCCGGTCGGGGTTACGGCACCCCGATGACGGTCGGCACGATCATCGGCCGACGGCGGTACTTCTCCGCCACCCAGCGTCCCACCACCCGGCGGACGGCCTGCGCGATCCGGTGGGTGTCGGTGATGCCCTCGCCCGCGAGCCGCACGAGTTCCGACTCGACCAGCGTGGCCGCCTCCTTCAGCGCGGCCGGGTCGTCGGAGAAGCCGCGGCCCGACACCTCGGGGGTGCTGACGGCGCGGCCGGTCGCGGAGTCCACGGCCAGCGAGATCGAGATGAACCCGCCCTCGCCGAGGATCAGTCGGTCCGACAGGGTCGAGTCGCCGACATCGCCGACACTGTTGCCGTCGACGTAGACGTGCCCGACGGGGACGCGACCGACGATCTCGGCGAGCCCGTCGACCATGTCGACCACGACGCCGTCCTCGGCGAGCACGATCCGGTCCTCCGGCACGCCCGTCGCCTTGGCCAGCGCCGCGTTGGCCCGCAGGTGCCGCCACTCGCCGTGGACCGGCATCGCGTTGGTGGGCCGCACCGCGTTGTACAGGTACAGCAACTCGCCGGCGGACGCGTGCCCGGAGACGTGCACCTTGGCGTTCTGCTGCGTGACCACGGTCGCACCGCGCTTGGCGAGGCCGTTGACGACCGCGAACACCGAGTTCTCGTTGCCGGGGATCAGCGACGAGGCGAGCACGACGAGGTCGTTCGCCCGGATGTTGATCTGGCGGTGCTCCCCGCGCGCCATCCGCGACAGCGCCGACAGCGGCTCGCCCTGCGAACCCGTGGACACGAGCACGAGCTTGTCGTCGGGCAGGTTCGCGGCGGTGTCGATGTCGACGACCAGGCCGTCCGGCACCGACAGGTAGCCCAGGTCCTGCGCGATCTGCATGTTGCGGACCATCGAGCGGCCCACGAACGCGACGCGGCGGTTGTAGCGCACCGCGACGTCGACCACCTGCTGGATGCGGTGCACGTGGCTCGCGAACGACGCGACGATCACCCGCTGGGTGGCCTTGCCGATGACGTTGTCGAGCACGCCGCCGATCTCGCGCTCCGGGGTGACGAAGCCCGGCACCTCGGCGTTGGTGGAGTCGACGAGGAACAGGTCGACGCCCTCGTCGCCGAGCCGGGAGAACCCGGCGAGGTCGGTGAGCCGGCCGTCGAGCGGCAGCTGGTCGAGCTTGATGTCGCCGGTGTGCAGCACCAGGCCGGCCGAGGTGCGGATCGCGACGGCGATCGCGTCGGGGATCGAGTGGTTGACCGCGAAGTACTCGCACTCGAACGGACCGTGGGTGGTCTTGTCGCCCTCGACCACCTCGACGAGGTTGGGGCGCTGGCGGTGTTCACGGCACTTGGCCGCGACGAGCGCGAGCGTGAACTTGGCGCCGACGACCGGGATGTCGGGGCGCAGACGCAGCAGGAACGGCACGGCACCGATGTGGTCCTCGTGGCCGTGCGTGAGGATGATCGCCTCGACGTCGTCCATCCGGTCCTCGATGTGCCGGAAGTCCGGGAGGATCAGGTCGACGCCGGGCTGCTGGTCCTCGGGGAAGAGCACGCCGCAGTCGACGATGAGCAGCTTGCCCTGGTGCTCGAAGACCGTCATGTTGCGACCGATCTCGCCGATGCCGCCGAGGGCGACCACCCGCAGGCCCTTCGCGGGCGCCTTGGGCGGCAGTCCCAGCCGATCGGTGGGGTCGGCCACGACGGGCGCGGGCGGCTTCGACCGTCCGGACCGGCGCGACTGCGACTTCCTGGTGCCGGTCCTGGGCGCCGACTCCCGCTGCGGCGCAGGGCGCTCGCCGCTCTCGGCCGCGGGTGCGGGTGCGGGTGCGGCCGATTCGACCCGTTGGGTCCGCTCGGCCTCGGTGATCGGGGGGCCGGCCTGACGGGAGGCGCTGCGGCGACGTGCGGGACGGGTCATGCCAGCACCCCCGCGGCGTGCAGGTCCGCCGCCAGGATGTCGATCTGCTCGGTGGTGGGGGCGACCTGAGGCAGTCGCGGCTCGCCCACGTCGAGGCCCATGAGCCGCAGTCCGGCCTTGGACGCGCTGACGCCGCCGAGACGCGCCACCGAACGGTTGACCGGCACGAGGCTCAGGTTGATCTCGCGGGCCTTCGCGAGGTCGCCCTCCATGAAGGCGGTGTGCAGTGCGCGCAGACGCTGCGGCACCAGGTGGCCGATGACGCTGACGAAACCGATCGCGCCGACCGACAGCCAGGGCAGGTTCAGTGGGTCGTCACCGGAGAAGAAGTCGAGGTCGGTGGTGCCGATCAACTCGGCACCCGCGTTGAGGTCGCCCTTGGCGTCCTTGACCGCGAGGATCCGCGGATGTTCCGCGAGACGACGGATGGTCTCCGTCTCGATCGGGACCACGGAGCGGGGCGGAATGTCATAGAGCATCACCGGCAGATCGGTGGCATCGGCGACGGCGGTGAAGTGCGCGTACAGACCGGCCTGCGGCGGACGCGAGTAGTAGGGCGTGACGACCAGCAGGCCGTGTGCGCCGGCGCGGGCCGCGTCACGCGCGAGTTCGACGCTGTGCGCGGTGTCGTTGCTGCCGGCGCCGGCGACGATCCGGGCGCGGTCGCCGACGGCCTCGACGACGGCACGCAGCAGTTCGAGCTTCTCGTTCTCGGTGGTGGTGGGCGATTCGCCGGTGGTTCCGGCCAGCACCAGTCCGTCACAACCGTTGTCGACGAGGTGGGTGGCCAGCCGCACGCCGGCATCTACGTCCAGCTTTCCGTCCTTGGAGAACGGGGTCACCATCGCAGTGAGGACGGTGCCGAACGGACGCTCGACGGATGCAGCTGAATCACCGTAGGTCATGGTCAGAAGGCTACCCGGTCAGCGCTGCAGACCTGAACACGACGGCACCCCCACGGGATCGGCCCGCTGCGAGCAGCCGTCGACCTCGCTCAACCGGCCGTGTCGAACTCGCTCGTCGCGACCTCCGAACCGTCCGGCAGCCTGACGATTTCGAAGTCTCCGAACACGTTCGGCGCGGCGTGTTGCAGCTGCCGCAGGCATTCGACGGCGACCTGACGGATCTCCACGTCGGCGTGCTCGGTCGCCCGCATCTCGACGAAGTGACGCCATGCACGGTAGTTGCCGGTGACCACGACGCGGGTCTCGGTGGCGTTGGGCAGCACCGAGCGAGCGGCCTGGCGCGCCTGCTTGTTGCGGACCGGGCCGCCCGGCACGTCGGCGAGCTTCTCCTCCAGTGCGGCCAGCAGTTCCGCGTAGGCGTCCCGGCTGGCCGCGGTCGCCTTCGCGAACAACGCCTCGAGGTCGGCGTCGCCGGCGATCGCGGGCGGGACCACGACGTTGGCGTCGTTCTCCCGGACGAAGCGCTGCGACAGCTGCGAATACGAGAAGTGCCGGTGCCGGATCAGCTCGTGCGTGCACGAGCGCGAGATGCCGGTGATGTAGAAGCTGACGCTGCCGTGCTCGAGGACCGACAGGTGACCCACCTCGAGCAGGTGGCGCAGGTATCCGGCGTTCGTCGCGGTGCGCGGGTTCGGCTTGGACCAGCTCTGGTAGCACGCGCGCCCGGCGAACTCCGCGAGCGCCTCACCGCCGTCGGCGTCGGTCTCCCACGGCACGTCGGCGGGCGGGACGAACTCCGTCTTCGCGACGAGCTGCACCTTCAGGGACACCGCGTTGCGCACCGTTCATCCTCCCGGGATGGTCGTCGTTTCTCCTCGACCGCACCCTATCGCCGCGCGGTTGCCGTCATCGGGCTGACGCATCGTGTCATTCCGGCGCGGCGCCGGCCTGCAGCTGCTCGACGGCGCGGACCAGCGGCGCGAGCACGGGCTCGGTGGACGCCTGGTCGAGCGCCTCGCGCAGGGCCGCGTTGTGGGTGGGACGAGCTTCCTCCAGCAGGCGCCGACCGTCGTCGGTGACGTCGGTGTAGATGCCGCGGCGGTCGGTCGGACACAGGTACCGCGCGAGCAGTCCGCGGTCCTCGAGCCGGGTGACCAGCCGTGTGGTGGCGCTCTGACTGAGGACGACGGCGTCGGCGACCTGCCGCATCTGGAGATGTCCGCCCTCACCGTCGTGCTGGCGGCTCAGCACGTCCAGCAGCGAATACTCGCGGGCACTCAACTGGTGCGCGGCCTGGAGGGCGCGTTCGACCCGCCCCTCGATGCGTCCGTGGAGCAACGAGAGCGCCGACCAACCGTGTGCCAGTGCGGTCATCGCAGGGTCGGTGGCGGTCATGGTCGGCTCCCTCGGTCGGGTCGTGCAGACAGGTTCACGCCGACGGGAGGCCGGCAATTGCGCACCTCACTATACCCGCGCTTGCCAATAGTCAGCGTCTGCAATTATTGTCATCGCCTGTAAAGCGCGTTCGCGCATCTTCACTGTGCACAAAGGATCGTCCTCATGCCGCTCGCACTCCTGGCACTGGCAACGGGAGCCTTCGGAATCGGCACCACGGAATTCGTGGTCATGGGCCTGCTCCCCCAGATGGGTGCCGACCTCGGTGTATCCGTTCCGACGGCCGGCTTCCTGGTCACCGGCTACGCCCTCGGCGTCATGATCGGCGCGCCACTCCTGACCGTTCTCGGCACCAAGATCTCTCGCAGGAACATGCTCATGCTGCTCATGGGCCTGTTCATCCTCGGCAACCTCGTCACCGCCGCCGCACCGGTCTTCGCCGTCGTGCTGATCGGCCGCGTCGTCGCCTCGTTGGCCCACGGCACCTTCTTCGGGATCGGCTCCGTCGTCGCCGCCGAACTGGTCGCTCCGGACAGGAAGGCCGGTGCCATCGCCATGATGTTCACCGGTCTGACCGTGGCCAACGTCGTGGGCGTCCCCCTGGGCACTTTCGTGGGGCAGGCCGTCGGCTGGCGGGTGACCTTCCTGATCGTCGCCGCGCTCGGCGTCGCCGGTCTCGCCGGCGTGGCCCGGTTCGTGCCCGACGTGCCCAAGCCCGCAGGAGTGCGGCTCCGGCACGAGGTCGCCGCCTTCAAGAATGCCCAGGTCGTGCTGGCCATGGCCATGACGGTTCTCGGCTTCGGCGGCGTCTTCGCGGCCATCACCTACATCGCGCCGATGGCGACCGAGGTCAGCGGCTTCGCAGAATCGTCCGTCACCTGGCTGATGGTGGTCTTCGGACTCGGCATGGTGGTGGGCAACCTGATCGGTGGCCGTTTCGCGGACCGCAGGCTCATGCCGTTGCTCTACACCGCGCTGGGCGGCCTGGCGCTGGTCCTCGGGCTCTTCGCATTGCTGGCCTCCTACAAGGTCGCATCCGTCGTCGCCGTCTTCCTCGTCGGCGCACTCGGCTTCGCCACCGTCCCGCCCCTGCAGAAGCGCGTCCTCGACCACGCCCACGGCGCGCCGACGCTCGCCTCGGCCGCCAACATCGGCGCCTTCAACCTGGGCAACGCCCTGTCCGCCTGGCTCGGCGGCCTGACGATCTCCGCCGGTCTCGGCTACACCGCACCCGACGTCGTCGGCGCGATCCTCGCCGCATCGGCTCTGCTCCTGGCGGTCCTCTCGCACCAGCTCGAGCGGCGCACCCGCGCAGGCGCCGCCCCCGTCCCGGCCGACCGCAGCCCCGTCGCGGCAACCGCCGTCGCCGCGTGAGTTCCGGCCGCCCGACTCCTGTCCCGACCGGGACGTCGTCGTCCTCGGTCCCCATCAAGGCAGTACCACGAAAGGATCCCCGATGATTTCCGTACCCGACGTGACGCTCGACAACGGTGTAACCATGCCGCAGTTGGGATTCGGCGTGTTCCAGGTCCCCGACGACGAGACGACCGCTGCGGTCTCCGGCGCACTGGAGGCCGGCTATCGCAGCATCGACACCGCCGCGATCTACGGCAACGAACGCGGTGTCGGCAGGGCCATCGCGAGCTCCGGCATACCCCGACGGGAGTTGTTCGTCACGACCAAGTTGTGGAACGAGGACCAGGGATACGACCGGACGCCGGCCGCGTTCGACGCCTCTCTCGACAAGCTGGGCCTCGACTACGTCGACCTCTACCTCGTCCACTGGCCGGCCCCGGCGCGCAACCTGTTCGTGGAAACGTACGGCGCACTCGAGAAGATTTTCGCCGACGGACGTGCGCGCGCCATCGGTGTGTCGAACTTCCAGATCCCCCACCTCGAGCGGCTCCTGGAGCACACCGGTATCACTCCGGCGGTCAACCAGGTGGAGCTGCACCCCGCCCTCCAGCAGGCCGAGCTGCGCGCCTTCCACGCCCGGCACGGCATCGCCACCGAGGCGTGGAGTCCCCTCGCCCAGGGCGCGGTTCTCGGCGACGCGGCGATCACGAAAATCGCCGCGGCACACGGTGTCAGCCCTGCCCAGGTGGTTCTGCGCTGGCATCTTCAGACCGGCAACATCGTGATCCCCAAGTCCGTCACCCCCGCCCGCATCCGGGAAAACCTCGACGTGTTCGGTTTCGAGCTCACCGATGCCGACATGGCCGCCCTCGCGAGCCTCGACCGTGGTCTGCGCACGGGCCCGGATCCCGACACCCTGTCGTGACGCCACGGGAGCCTTGCGCTGACGCCATTATGACGTCACACTGGCGTCATGGATCTCACCGAGTACACCGCCAGACTGCGCGACGACCTGGCCGCGGCTGCGGCCCTCGGCGACGCGGATACCCAACGAATCGCCGAGGCCTTGGCCGGGGCGGTCGAGCGGTCGGCACAGCTCATGCTCGTGTCGGCCCTGTCCGACCTGGCCCGCGAGGCGTCCGAGGAACTGGTCGATCGCACGCTCCACGTCCGGTTCGACGGCACCGAGGTGACCGTAGAGGCGACGCGGCGCCGGCGCGAGGCCGACGGCGCCGCGGGACCGCAGCACGACACCACCGACCCGTACCGCACTTTCGAGGACATGACCGGCGACATCAGCCGGGTGACGCTGCGTCTGGTCGACCAGATCAAGTCGCGCGCGGAGGAGGCGGCGGTGCAGGACGGGATGTCGCTCAATTCGTGGGTCTCGCAGGCGGTTCAGGGCGCCCTGCGCGACCAGATGCGCCGGAACCGACCCGACGACGCCTGAGCGGCCGCGCTCCGCTCCAGCCCCGCCGCCCTCCGCTTCCCGGTATCCCCGGCCCCGGGATGGTCTAATTGCGTCTCATCGGTCACGGGGAAGAGGAGTGGAGAGCATGGCGGTTTCCGGGGCGAAGGAGTTCGAGGTCAAGGCCGCACCGGCCGACGTCATGGCGGCGATCGCCGCCGTCGACCGCCTGCCCGAATGGTCGTCCGCTCACAAGAAGGTCATCGTCGAGAGCACCCATCCGGACGGCCGCGCGAACCGCGTGCGCATGACGGTGTCGATCATGGGCATCAACGACGAGCAGGTGGTCGACTACTCGTGGGACGGCGACAACCGGATGTCGTGGACGCTGGTCGAGAGCACGCAGCAGAACAGCCAGGACGGGTCGTACATCCTCACCCCGAAGGGCGACGGCACGCTGGTGCGCTTCGAACTGACCGTCGACCCGAAGATCCCGCTGCCGGGCTTCATGCTGAAGAAGGCGCGGAACATGGCGCTCGACACCGCGAGCAAGGGCCTGACCAAGTTCGTCGACGGCAAGTAGACCACGGGTGAGAGCCCTCGTTCGGGCCGCCGGGGCGGCGGCGGTGGTCGTGCTCGCGGCCGCCGGGTGCGCCGACACCGTCGACGGCACGGCGGTCGCCGATCCGTTCGCCCCGACCACCGCCGAACCCGATCCGTCGCTCGGGATCGAGGGCATCACCGTCGTGGAGTACCCGGTGGGTCTGCACGTGCGGCCGGATCAGCGCGTCGCCTACGATCGCACTCCCCCGTTCGGCGGGCCCCACGACGCGGCGTGGGCGACATGCACGGGAACGGTGTACGACAAGGCGATTCGCAGCGAGAACGCCGTGCATTCACTCGAGCACGGCGCCGTGTGGGTCACGTACGACCCGGAACTCGTCTCGGGCCCGGCGCTCGACGTGCTCGTCGAACGGGTCCAGGGCCGGCCCTACCTGCTGCTGTCGCCGTATCCCGGGCTGTCCGTGCCGGTCTCGTTGCAGTCGTGGGGGCACCAACTGGTGGTCGACGACGCGTCGGACGAGCGGATCGACCATTTCATCGACGCACTGCGCTTGAACCGCAACACCTTTCCCGAGCCCGGCGCGACGTGCGCGACGCTGCCCACCGCGTTCGACCCGGAGAACCCGCCACCGTTCCAGGCCGGCCCGCCGGATCCCCGGGCGCCCGGCACGGTGCCGATGAACTGATCAGATGTCGCCGGCGACGGTGACCGCGACGGTGGCGCCGAGTTCGTAACAGCGCTCGCGCACCGAAGCGTCGACCGGCCCGGTGACCTCGACGATCTGCGCCGACTGCACGAGTTCCAGGCCGGTGACGATCTTCTGGACGGACTTCACGGCGCCGGCGGTGTCGTTGTTGCCGTGCACCCACAGCCCGTACGGCCGGCCGGCGACGGTGTCCAGGCACGGGTAGTAGACGGTGTCGAAGAAGTGTTTGAGCGCGCCGGACATGTACCCGAAGTTCGCCGACGTCCCGAACAGGTACCCGTCGGCGCCGAGCACGTCGACGGGGGTCGCGTGCAGCGCCGGCACCGAACGCACTGTGACACCGGTGATCTCGGGGTCGTGCGCTCCGGCGAGCACCGCCTCGAGCAGCTCACGGGTCGCCGGGGAGGACGTGTGGTGCACCACCAGGAGTGTCTTCTCCGGCTTCTCCGGCGACCCGTCGGACATCGGTCAGCCCTCCCGCTCGAGCTTCTCGAGCGCGACGGCGCGCCGCATCGTGTCGCGGGCCCGGCCGCGGTCACCGGCGTAGTCGTACGCCCGCGCCAGCCGGTAGGAGTTGCGCCAGTTGTCGGGGTCGGCTTCCCATTCCTGCTTGACCTGCGCGAACAGCGCGTCGGCGGCGTCGCGTTCGATCCGCCCGGAGGGGCGGCGGGGCAAGTCGGACACGTCGAGTTCGAGGCCCTCGTCGTGGATGCGGCGGGCGAGGTGCTGGTGCGCCAGGCCGGACCGGATGGTCGCGACGACCATCCAGACGCCGAGGAACGGCAGCACCAGGACGGCGATGCCGAGCACGACCGGGACCGCCCGGCCGTCCTGGATCAGCGCGATGCCGCGCTGGCCCAGGAGGACGAAGTAGAACGAGAGGGCGACGACGATCGCTGCGATCGCCGCGACGACGCGGGTGGACTGGTTCTTCACAGGTCCAGCAGGGGGTCGATGCCGACGGTGAGCCCCGGACGCTGCCCGATCTCGCGCACGCCCAGGAGCACGCCCGGAGCGAAGGAGTTCCGGTCGATCGAGTCGTGCCGGATGGTGAGGGTCTCGCCCTGCGTGCCCAGGAGCACCTCCTGGTGCGCCACCAGACCGGCCAGGCGCACCGAGTGCACCCGCACCCCGTCGACGTCGGCGCCGCGCGCACCCTCGAGTTCGGTGGTGGTCGCGTCGGGGCTCGGTCCGCGACCGGCCTTCTCACGCGCCTCGGCGATGAGCGCCGCGGTGCGGTAGGCGGTGCCCGACGGCGCGTCGGCCTTGTTCGGGTGGTGCAGTTCGATGACCTCGACGGAGTCGAAGAAGCGGGCGGCGGCCGCCGCGAAGCGCATCGACAGCACCGCACCGATCGCGAAGTTCGGCGCGATCAGCACGCCCACGCCGGGGTTCTCGTCGAGCCAGGACTGCACCTGCGCGAGGCGGGCGTCGTCGAAGCCGGTGGTACCCACGACCGCGTGGATGCCGTTGGAGATGAGGAAGTGAAGGTTGTCCATCACGACATCGGGGTGGGTGAAGTCGATGACGACCTGCGTCCGCTGATCGACGAAGTGCTCGATCCGCTCACCCTGGTCGACACCGGCCACCAGTTCCAGGTCGTCGGCCTGCTCGACGGCCTCGCACATCGCGCGGCCCACCTTGCCCTTCGCGCCGAGAACACCGACCCTGATGGGTGCTGCTGAAGTCACGTTCACGCTCCGTCCAAATCCCTGAATGTGCTCGCCGCAAGCCTACGGTGCGCGCGTGCGCCGCACGCATCCGACGCTCGACGGTCACCGGCGGACGGCGGTGATGAACATGCTCGACCGCGCGGGATCCCCGTTCGGGCTCTCGAGGATGCGGCCGAACCGCTCGGCGACGTGCGCCGAGCGTTCGGCTTCGACGTCCCAGCCGTGGTCGGCGAGCCATGCGACGGGGTCGAACGGTCCGTCGTTCGGCCACAGCGACTCGATGTCGACGCCGAACAGGTCACGGGCGCGCTGCGTCGACTCCTCCTGCAGCATCCCGCGGACGTCGTCGATGTGTTCCACTTCGAAGCGACTGCCCGGCACGGACAGTTCGGTGACGAACCGGAACAGCCGCTCCTTCGCCGGGTTAGGGAGGAACGGGAGCAGCCCCTCTGCCAGCCAGGCCGTCGGCCGATCACGGTCGAAACCCTTCTCCTGCAACGGGACCGGCCACTCTTCGCGGAGATCCACGGCCACCACGCGACGGTCGGCACGCGGGTGAGCATCCTGGGCGGCCAGGACGCCGTCCTTGAACGACAGCACCCTGGGCGCGTCCAGTTCGTAGACCGTGGTGCCGTCCGGCCAGTCCAGGCGGTATGCGCGCACGTCCAGGCCCGCCGCGAGCAGAACCACCTGTCCGATCCCCGCCCGGCCGGCGGCGACGAGGTAGTCGTCGAAGTAGCGCGACCGCACGCCCATGTAGTCGGCCATCGTCCGCCACGGCATCTCGCGGTCGTCGGCGTCCTCGAGCCGGGTCGGCATCGGGGCCGGCGGCGCCGCCGCCTCCACGAACGCCTCCGCGTACGGGTCGGAGACCAGACGGTCCTCCCTGTGGGTTTCCATGGCCCGCCCGGCCGCCACCCCGAGGGCCGTGATCCCGACACCGGTGACGATGTCCCATTCCGCCAGTTCGTTCATTTCGCACCTCACCAGGACGCGATCACCCGAATGGAGAAGATTGCCGTGCAACGCCTTTCGAATGCGTCGCCACGTCGGCGGCCGGGCCCCGTGTCCGGACTCACGGGCCTGGGTCGACGCCAGTTCCAGGCTAC
Organism: Prescottella agglutinans; assembly: GCF_004011865.1. Classification (GTDB taxonomy): domain Bacteria; phylum Actinomycetota; class Actinomycetes; order Mycobacteriales; family Mycobacteriaceae; genus Prescottella; species Prescottella agglutinans. The sequence continues at coordinate 201,165 of NZ_RKLP01000004.1, forward strand.
TCCCGGGCCCGCGGGGGAAGCTGAGATTCGCCTGCGAAGGCGGCCGCCGGGAACGTACCGTCGGAACCAGGTGACGCCGCTGCCCGGCGCCGACGCCGGCGGCGCGCGCGTCACGAGGAGGTCGTCGGCGATGGGCTCGAACGACGGTTACCGCAGGGACACCGGTAGACAGATCCTTCCGCTTCCGCCCGAGACGTACGCGGGCACGATCCGGTACGACGCGAAGGACCCCGACGCGACGTTCCCTCCGATCCGCCCGCTGCGACCGCCCGCGGGCGCCCCGAACGTGCTGATCGTGCTGCTCGACGACGTCGGCTTCGGGGCGTCGAGTGCGTTCGGAGGCCCCGTGGACACCCCGACCGCCGAGCGCCTGGCCGGCGGCGGCCTGAAGTACACCCGGTTCCACACCACGGCGCTGTGCTCCCCCACCAGGGCCGCGCTGCTCACCGGCCGCAACCACCACCGGGTGGGGATGGGTGGCATCACGGAGATGGCGACGTCGGCGCCCGGTTACACGTCGGTGCGCCCGGACTCGTGTGCCCCACTGGCGGAGATCCTCACCCTCAACGGGTACTCGTCCGCACACATCGGCAAGTGCCACGAGGTCCCGATCTGGGAGACCAGCCCCGTCGGCCCGTTCGACCGGTGGCCCTCGCCCGGGAACGGCTTCGAGTACTTCTACGGCTTCGTCGGCGGCGAGACCGACCAGTGGTATCCGACGCTGCACCAGGGCACCACGCGGGTCGAGCCGTGGGGCACCCCGGAGGAGGGCTACCACCTCACCGAGGACCTCGCGGACAAGGCGATCTCCTGGGTACGCCAGCAGAAGGCGCTGGCGCCCGACAGACCGTTCTTCCTGTACTTCGCGCCGGGTGCCACGCACGCGCCGCACCACGTGCCGACGGAGTGGGCCGACCGGTACCGCGGCCGCTTCGACGACGGGTGGGACGCACTGCGGGAGCGGACGTTCGCGCGCCAGAAGCAGCTCGGGGTGGTGCCGGCCGACGCCGAACTCACCCGGCGGCACGAGGTGATCCCCGCTTGGGAGGACATGGACGAGGCGCTGCTGCCGGTGCTGCGCCGGCAGATGGAGAATTACGCCGGTTTCCTCGAGCACACCGACCACCAGGTGGGCCGGGTGGTCGACGCGATCGACGAGATCGGCGCGCTCGACGACACGCTGGTCGTCTACATCATCGGCGACAACGGCGCCTCCGCGGAGGGGACGTTGCAGGGCACGTTCAACGAGCTGATCAGTCTCAACGGCATGGCCGCGATCGAGACGCCCGAGTTCCTGATCGGCAAGCTCGACGAACTCGGCGGACCGGAGTCGTCACCGCACTACGCGGTCGGGTGGGCGCACGCGATGGACACCCCCTACCAGTGGACCAAGCAGGTCGCATCGCACTGGGGCGGCACCCGCAACGGGACGATCGTGCACTGGCCGCACGGGTTCACCGCGCGCGGCGAACTGCGGCACCAGTTCCACCACGTCGTCGACATCGTCCCCACCGTCCTCGAGGCCGCGCACCTCCCGGCGCCCACCACGGTGAAGGGCGTGCGGCAGGAGGCCTTCGACGGCGTCGACATGACGTACACGTTCCACGACGGCGCGGCGCCCGACCGCCACGTCACTCAGTACTTCGAGATGTTCGGCAACCGCGGGATCTACCACCGCGGCTGGACGGCGGTCACCAAGCACCGGACGCCGTGGCAGACCGTCGGCAGCGCCGGGATCGCGTTCGACGACGACGTGTGGGAGTTGTACGACTGCACGTCCGACTGGACCCAGGCCCGGGACCTGTCGGCGGAGCACCCGGATCGGCTGCACGAGCTGCGACGACTCTTCCTGATCGAGGCGACGCGCAACCAGGTCCTCCCCCTCGACGACCGGGTCTTCGAGCGGGTGCTGCCGCGCATCTCCGGCAAGCCGAGCCTCGCCCCCGGCAACCGGCAGGTGCTGTTGCCCGGCATGGGCGGGCTGCTCGAGATGCACATCGTCAACTGGCGCAACCGGTCGTGGTCGCTGACCGCGCAGGTCGAGCTCCCCGACGATCCCGGGCAGGTCGCGAACGGGGTGATCCTGACCCTCGGCGGGCACGCCGGCGGGTGGGCCTTCTACTTCAAGGACGGGCGACCCACGTTCTGCTACAACCTCTTCGGCCTCGACCGCACCCACGTGCGCGCCGAGCACCCGGCGTCGCCGGGCACGCGGCAGGTGCGCGTCGAGTTCGCGTACGACGGCGGCGGACTCGGCAAGGGCGGGACGATCACGCTGTTCACCGACGGCCGACCGGTGGGGTCGGGGCGACTCGAGCGCACCGAACCCATCGGGTTCGGCTACGAGTTCACCGACGTCGGACGCGATGGCCAGTCGACCGTGACACCCGACTATCCGCGCGGCGACAACGCCTTCACCGGGCGGATCGACTGGGTGCAGATCGACGTCGGCGACGACGACCACAGCCATCTGGTCGATCCGGCCGACGTCGTGCGGGTCGCGATGTACCGGCAGTGACTGCCGGATCTACCGGACGATTCCCCGGACCGAGGCCGGCAGATCCCGCTTGCGCCGGTACGGACCGACCACCGCGGCCGCGAACGGGCGCTGCAACAGCACCCGGGCGACCTCGCGGACCTCGTCGGTGGTGACCTCGTCGATGCGCGCGAGCGTCTCCGAGACCGACTGGTGGTTACCGTAGTTCAGCTCACTGCGCCCGATCCGCGTCATCCGTGAACCCGAGTCCTCGAGACCCAGCACGAGCGCTCCCCGCAGCGATCCCTTCGCCCGGGCGCACTCGGCGTCGGTGATGCCGTCGGACGCGACGTTGGCGAGCACCTCCCGGATCAGGGTGGTGACCTCGCCGAGGTTCTCGGGCTGGCATCCCGCGTAGACGGAGAACGCGCCGGTGTCGGCGAACGTGTCCACCCCGGAATAGACCGAGTACGCCAGTCCCCGCTCCTCCCGGATCTCCTGGAAGAGACGGGAACTCAGGCCGCCACCGACGGCGGCGTTGAGCACCGACAGCGGCCAGCGGTGCCCCTCGTGGCGGCCGAAGGCCCGCACGCCGAGCGCGAGGTGCGCCTGCTCGCTGTCCCGATTCGTCAGGCTCAGCGTGGGCGCGGTCCGCAACCGGATCGAACCCTCGCGCCGCGGTGCGGGCGCGGCCTCGCGGTCGAGGTGGCCGGCGAACGCCCGCCGGACCAGTTCCACCGTGTGCTCGTGCTCGACGTTGCCGGCCACCGCGACGACCATCCGGTCCGGGGTGTAGCGGCGCACGTGGAAGGAATGCAGCTGGGTGCGGGTCATCGACTCGATCGAATCGATGCTCCCGATCACCGGTCGGCCCACGGGGTGGTCACCGAACAGCGCGGTCAGGAACGCGTCGCCCAGCAGGTCCTCCGGGTCGTCGTCGCGCATCGAGATCTCCTCGAGCACCACCTGCCGTTCGACGTCGACGTCGACGGACCGGCAACGACCGCGCAGCACCACGTCGCTGACGAGGTCCACCGCGAGCGGCAGGTCGTCGTCGAGGACGTGCGCGTAGAAGCACGTGTGCTCCTTCGAGGTGAACGCGTTGAGTTCACCGCCGACTCCGTCCATCACCTGCGCGATGTCGAGCGCGGATCGCGTGGGAGTGGACTTGAACAGCAGGTGCTCGAGGAAGTGTGCGGCGCCCGCGACGGTGGGCTGCTCGTCACGCGAACCGACGCCCACCCAGATGCCGACCGAGGCCGAGCGGACGCCGGGGACGTGTTCGGTCACCACCCGGAGACCACCGGGAAGCGTCGTGCGCTGCACACCGGTGCGGGGATGTGTGTCGAGTGCGGAGCCGCGTTGGGGCTTCTCGCGGAGGGATTGAGCCATGTGGCGGTTCGTGTTTCCTTATGTTGAACGTCGACCCACGATACACCGGGGGACACGGCCCCGGCCCCGCACGGACGAACCGTGCGGGGCCGGGAGCGGGTGGTACCGAGCGGCGAACTACTCCGCAGCGGGCTCCGAGCCCGACTCGGCGGAGTCGGCGGATGCCTCGGCAGCCTCGTCCTCGACCGGGATCAGCGAGATCTTGCCGCGGTTGTCGATGTCCGCGATCTCGACGCGGATCTTGGTGCCGACGTTGACGACATCCTCGACCTTGGCGATGCGCTTGCCGTTGCCCAGCTTCGAGATGTGCACCAGTCCGTCGCGGCCCGGGAGCAGCGAGACGAACGCGCCGAAGGCCGTGGTCTTGACGACCGTGCCGAGGAAGCGCTCGCCCACCTTGGGCAGCTGCGGGTTGGCGATGGCGTTGATCTTGTCGATCGCGGCCTGCGCGGACGGGCCGTCCGCGGCACCGACGTACACCGTGCCGTCATCCTCGATGGAGATGTTGGCACCGGTCTCCTCGGTGATCGAGTTGATCATCTTGCCCTTGGGGCCGATGACCTCGCCGATCTTGTCCACGGGGACCTTGATGGTGGTGATGCGCGGCGCGTACGGGCTCATCTCGTCCGGGCTCTCGATCGCCTCGGCCATGACCTCGAGGATCGTGGTGCGGGCGTCGTGCGCCTGGCTCAGCGCGCCGGCCAGCACCTGCGACGGGATGCCGTCGAGCTTGGTGTCCAGCTGCAGGGCCGTGACGAAGTTCTTCGTGCCGGCGACCTTGAAGTCCATGTCACCGAAGGCATCCTCGGCGCCGAGGATGTCGGTCAGCGCGACGTAGCGGGTCTCGCCGTCGACCTCGTCGGAGACCAGGCCCATGGCGATGCCGGCGACCGGAGCCTTGAGGGGCACACCGGCATTCAGCAGCGACAGGGTGGAGGCGCAGACCGAACCCATCGAGGTGGAACCGTTGGAGCCCAACGCCTCCGAGACCTGACGGATCGCGTACGGGAACTCCTCCTGGCTCGGCAGCACCGGCACCAGTGCACGCTCCGCGAGGGCACCGTGACCGATCTCGCGGCGCTTCGGCGAACCGACGCGGCCCGTCTCACCGGTCGAGTACGGCGGGAAGTTGTAGTGGTGCATGTAGCGCTTGCTGGTCTCGGGGCCCAGCGAGTCGATCTGCTGCGCCATCTTGACCATGTCGAGGGTGGTGACACCCATGATCTGGGTCTCGCCGCGCTCGAACAGCGCCGAACCGTGTGCCCGCGGGATCACGGCGACCTCGGCGGACAGCGACCGGATGTCGGTGATGCCGCGGCCGTCGATACGGAACTGGTCACGCAGGATGCGCTGGCGCACAAGCTTCTTCGTCAGCGAGCGGAACGCCGCGCCGATCTCCTTCTCGCGACCCTCGAACTGCGGGCCGACCTGCTCGAGAACCTCGACCTTGACCTCGTCGGTCTTGTCGTCGCGCTCCTGCTTACCGGCGATCGACAGCGCAGCCGTGAGCTTCTCGGTGGCAGCAGCCTCGACCGCGGCGTACACGTCGTCCTGGTAGGCCGGGAACAGCGGGTACTCGCCGGTGGGCTTCGCAGCCTTCTCGGCGAGCGCCTGCTGCGCGGCGCACAGGCTCGCGATGAACGGCTTGGCGGCCTCGAGGCCCTCGGCCACGATCGCCTCGGTCGGCGCCTGCGCGCCGCCGTCGATCAGGCTGATGACGTTCTCGGTGGCCTCGGCCTCGACCATCATGATGGCGACGTCACCGGACTCGACGACCCGACCCGCGACGACCATGTCGAAGACGGCGCCCTCGAGCTGCTCGACGGTCGGGAAGGCGACCCACTGGCCCTTCTTGTTCTCCTCCGACGTGATGAGCGCGACGCGCACACCGCCGACGGGGCCGGAGAACGGCAGACCGGCGATCTGGGTGGACGCGGACGCGGCGTTGATCGCGACGACGTCGTACAGGTCCTTGGGATCGAGGCTCAGGACCGTGACGACGACCTGGATCTCGTTGCGCAGGCCGTCGACGAACGACGGACGCAGCGGCCGGTCGATCAGACGGCAGGTGAGGATCGCGTCGGTGGACGGGCGGCCCTCACGGCGGAAGAACGAGCCGGGGATGCGTCCCGCGGCGTACATGCGCTCCTCGACATCGACCGTCAGCGGGAAGAAGTCGAAGTGCTCCTTGGGCTGCTTGCTGGCCGTGGTGGCCGACAGCAGCATGGTCTCGTCGTCCAGGTAGGCGACGACGGAGCCGGCGGCCTGCTGCGCGAGGCGACCGGTCTCGAAACGAATGGTGCGGGTGCCGTAGCTCCCGTTGTCGATGACGGCGGAGGACTCGAACACGCCCTCTTCGACCTCGATGGCGGAAATCTCTGTCATTGCTTTTCTTCTCTTCCCTCTCGTCTTTTTGCCGTGTCCGCACGGGCGCCACGACCCTCCTGGTCGCGGCTGCACTCCCTCACAGAGCGGAGGCGGCCGTCGATCGAAGCCCGCCGGAGTACATCCGGATGGCCACTACCGAAGACCGACGCCACGACTGTGGGCGCGGGCGGCAGTCACACACGTGCTGGTGGTGCAAACACCGATAGCCAACGAGGCTCAGTCTAAGCATTGCCTCGCTGGCTATCGGTGAGGTCGGCGAGCAACTCGCCATGAGCGCGTCTTATCGGCGCAGGCCCAGACGCTCGATGAGCGAGCGGTAGCGGGCGATGTCGACCTTCTGGACGTACTTGAGCAGACGACGACGGCGTCCGACCAGCAGAAGCAGGCCACGACGCGAGTGGTGGTCGTGCTTGTGCTGCTTCAGGTGCTCGGTGAGATCGACGATGCGCTTGGTGAGCATGGCCACCTGCGCCTCCGGCGAACCGGTGTCGGTCTCGTGCAGTCCGTACTCGCCGAGGATCTGCTTCTTCTGCTCGGTGGTCAATGCCACTTGGTGCACTCCTGTAACTGACGTCCGCGTGAATGGAAATCGGAGGCGCCCGGTCAGGACCGGACACTCCGACGGGCGTGGCCGCCGCGAACCGCAGCACACGCCAGCAGGAAATCCTACCAGGCGCGGCACACCGCCCAGTCTCCGGTCAGCCCCGGGATGCTTCGGCGTCCTCGGCGAGGATCTTCCGCGCTTTCTCCGCGTCGCGACCCATCTCCTCGATGAGCGCGTCGACCGACTCGAACTTCTCCATGCCACGTACCCGCTCGACGAAGTCCACCGCGACATGCTGGCCGTACAGGTCGGCTTCCCGGTCGAGCACGTACGCCTCGACGGTGCGGGTCCGTCCGGAGAACGTCGGGTTGGTTCCGACGGACACCGCCGCCTTGTAGCGCTGCCCCGGCTCCACCGAACCCTCCACCGGGCCCGGGCCGAGCACCGTGAACCAGGCCGCGTACACGCCGTCCGCGGGAATCGCGGAGTAGATCGGCGGGGCGATGTTCGCGGTCGGGAAGCCCAGGCCCCGCCCCCGGCCGTCGCCGTGGACCACGACGCCCTCGACGCGGTGCGGTCGCCCGAGCGCCTCCGTGGCCGCGGCCACGTCGCCGGCGTCGACACACGAACGGATGTACGTCGAGGAGAAGGTCACCGCGTGCTCGGCGAGCAGGCTGACGCCGTCGACCGCGAAGCCGAACCGAGCGCCCGTCTCCCGCAGCAGATCCACGTTGCCCGCCGCTTTGCGTCCGAACGTGAAGTTCTCGCCGACCACGACCTCCGCGACGTGAAGTCGCTCGACCAGGATCTCGTGGACGTAACGCTCCGGAGTGAGCCTCATGAACTCGGTCGTGAACGGCATGACGCAGAAGACGTCGACACCCAACTCCTCGACCAGTTCGGCGCGTCGCGGCAACGTCGTCAGCTGAGCGGGGTGGCTGCCCGGGCGCACCACCTCGGCCGGGTGCGGATCGAATGTCATGAGAACACTTGGGATTCCACGCTCGCGAGCGGCGTCGACCGCCCTCGAGATCAGCTGCGCGTGCCCGCGATGCACGCCGTCGAAAACGCCGATCGTCAGGACGCAACGCCCCCAGTCCGCCGGCACATCGTCCAGACCTCGCCATCTCTGCACAGGTGGCAGCCTACGGCCACGGCAGACACCGGTCACGCTCGGGACGCCAGGAGTTGATGTGTGTCCTGGGTGACGGTTGCCTAAGCTCGTAAGCGTGGCCACTCAGAAGTCAGACGTGAACCCCCCGAGCGAGGTGCCCCGCCCGGAGACCCTGTCCTCGGTGGCGCAGGACTACCTCAAGGTCATCTGGACGGTCCAGGAGTGGTCCCGCGAACGCGTCTCCACCAAGCTGCTCTCCGAGCGGATCGGCGTCTCGGCGTCCACGGTCTCCGAGGCCATCCGCAAGCTGTCCGACCAGGGTCTCGTCGACCACGCCCGGTACGGGTCGATCGCCCTCACCGACGCCGGTCGGTCGGCCGCGGTGTCCATGGTGCGCCGCCACCGACTGATCGAGACGTTCCTGGTGAACGAACTCGGCTACGGGTGGGACGAGGTGCACGACGAGGCCGAGGTGCTCGAGCACGCCGTCTCGGACCGCATGATCGATCGCATGGACGCCAAGCTGGGGTTCCCCGAACGCGACCCGCACGGCGACCCGATCCCCGCGGCGGACGGTTCGGTGCCGACGCCGCCGGCCCGGCAGCTCAGCGACTTCCAGGACGGCGATGCCGGCCGTGTCGCCCGCATCTCGGACGCCGACCCGGCGATGCTGCGCTACTTCGACTCGGTCGGCATCGCGCTGGACACCGAGATCACCGTCGTCGAGCGCCGCGACTTCGCGGGCACCGTGTCGATCCGACTCGGCGCCGACCCGGACACCGGAACCGTCGACCTCGGCAACCCTGCAGCACAAGCCATCTGGCTGGTCTAGGCTCGGCTCACGCGTCCCGCGTCCGAGGCGGGTAGCCGATCGAGACGAGGTCCGCGATGAGCACAGCCGTCCGCCGAACCGCCCGCGCCGCCGCGTCGCTGTGCGCGGCAGCGACCGTCGCGCTGACCGGTGCGGGCATCGCGTCAGCGGACGAGTGGCCCACACCCCCGCCGTACCCCAGCCCGCTGGCGCCCTTCGACTACAACGGATTCCTCACCCCCACCGACCTGGACTACTGGAACCCATTCGTCAGCGAGAATCGGTTGACGTCACCGTTCGGGATCAGCACCCGCATCGTGTGCACCGGCTTCCACGGGGTCCTGCTCGAGTGCTGGCAGGCCGACCGCGAGGGCAACCCGCACAAGCTCACCAAGCTGGCGCAGGACTACCCCGGGTCGCTGGGCGCCGGACTGCCCGGTGGCGGCCCCGGCCACTTCGTCTATCCGGGCTTCGTCCCGGGTAGCTGACGCCCGCCTACCGCAGCGTGGCGGGGCGGACGACCATCACCGAACTCGCCCGCTTGCCCCGTTCCTGGATGAGCGCGATGGTGTGGCCGTCCGGGTCGATCGCGGCGTAGATCTCCTTGCGGCCGATCGGCTCGAGCCACCGCCCCTGGCTGATCGACTCGGCCTCCGCGGCGCTGATCTGCCGGTGCGGGAACGCGGTCTGCGCGGCCTGATCGATGTCGAGGCTGACGGCGGGATCGTCGGCCAGCTGGTCGAGGGTGCGCGCGTGCTCGAGCGTGAACGGCCCGACGGCGGTGCGGCGCAGCGCGGTCAGGTGACCGCCCACGCCGAGCACCGCACCCAGGTCACGGGCGAGCGCGCGGATGTAGGTGCCCGAGGAACAGTCCACTTCGACGTCGAGATCGACGAAACCGCCGGAGTCCGCGGGCACGTCCCGCCGGGCCAGGACGTCGAACCGGGAGACGGTGACCGGCCGGGCGGCCAGCTTCACTTCCTCACCGTCCCGGACCATCGCATGCGCCCGCTTTCCCTCGACCTTGATCGCGCTCACCGTGGCCGGGACCTGCTGGATGTCACCGGTGAGCCGGGCGATCTCGGTCGCGATCTGCTCGTCGGTGATCCCGGACGCGTCCGCCACCCCGAGCGTCTCCCCCTCGGCGTCGTCCGTCGTCGTGGCCTGCCCCAACCGGATCGTGGCGCTGTACGACTTCGTGGTCAGCGCCAGCAGACCGAGCAGCTTGGTCGCCCGCTCCACACCGAGGATCAACACACCGGTCGCCATCGGGTCGAGCGTGCCGGCATGCCCCACCTTGCGGGTGTTCAGCAACTTCCGGCACCGGGAGACGACGTCGTGGCTGGTCATCCCAGCATCCTTGTCGACGATCAGCAGACCGGCGCCGACGAGGCCGGAGGACGGTTTCTCAGACTTGGGCACGTGGTCCGATTCTGCCAGCCGCCGCTCAGCTCACCGAAATCGCTGTGACGATCAGGCCGTCCGACACGATCCAGCGGCCGTCGAAACTCGCCAGCGGCGCACCGCCGTCGGTGGTGTCCCCGGGCACCAGCAGCCGCGAGTGGAAGGCACCGGTCATACCGTCAGCGGTCTCGATGCCGTCGGCGAACGTGATGTGCGCGTCCTCGAACCCGAGCCAGCGACCGGTGAGCGGGAACCACGCCTTGTACGTCGTCTCCTTGGCGCAGAACAGCAGACGGTCCCAGTGCACCGGTGACGGACCGACGGTGGCGAGCCACTCCCGCTCCGCGGGCAGACTGACGGCGTCGAGGACCCCGTTGGGCAGCGGGCCGTTCGGTTCGGCGTCGATGCCGACCGAGCGCACCTGCATCGAGTAGCCGAGCACCGCGGCGCGGTAGCCGTCGCAGTGCGTGAGACTGCCCACGACCCCACGGGGCCAGATGGGAGATCCCTTGTCGCCCCGCAGGATCGGCCCCGGCTCCACCCCGAGGTCGGCCATCGCCATCCGGGCACAGTGCCGGGCACCGATGAACTCGCGGCGGCGCTTCTCGACCGCGCGGGCGATCAGCGACTCCTCCTGCGGATGCGGCTGCAGCCCCGGCGGGTCCTCGAACAACTCGGCCGAAGCCACGCCGGTGGGCAGAATGCTCTCGATCAATCCGACTCCCCTGTCAGCGCTGCGCGCGCATGCGTTCGTATTCGGCTTCCTGCTCGGCGGTGATCCGGAAGTGGCCGCCGAACTTGTTGAGCGTGCCGGGCGCGTACCGGGGCACCGGCAGGATCTGGCGGAGCAGGTTGTCGGGAAGCCCGCGGCGCTGCCACTCCCGCGGGTAGCCGATCGAGACCTCCTCGAACCGCACACCGTCGTAGTAGGTGGTGCGCGGGATGTGCAGATGCCCGTAGACGCAGCACACGGCGTTGTAGCGGGTGTGCCAGTCCGCGGTCTCCACGGTGCCGCACCACAGCGCGAACTCCGGGTAGTAGAGGACCTCGGTGGGCTGACGCACCAGCGGGAAGTGGTTGACCAGGACCGTCGGGATCGACGGGTCGAGCGCGTCGAGTCGCTTCCGGGTCTCCTCGAGGCGCGCACGGCACCAGGCGTCCCGAGTGGCGTACGGCTCGGACGAGAGCAGGAACTCGTCGGTGGCGACGACGTTCTTGTCGCGCGCGATCCGCAACCCGTCGGCCTTGTCGGTCGCCCCGGACGGCAGGAACGTGTAGTCGTACAGCAGGAACATCGGGACGATCGTCGCGGGACCGCCCTCGCCCTCCCACACCGGGTACGGGTCCTCGGGGGTGATCACACCGATCTCGCGGCACATGTCGACCAGGTAGTCGTAGCGCGCCTTGCCGTGCATCTGCACCGGGTCCTTCGCGGTGGTCCACAGCTCGTGGTTGCCCGGCACCCAGATCACCTTCGCGAAGCGACTCTTCAGCAGCGTCAGCGCCCAGCGGATGTCGTCGGCCTTCTCCGACACGTCGCCCGCGACGATCAGCCAGTCGTCGGGCGAGTCCGGGAAGATCTCCTCGGTGATCGGCCTATTCCCCCGGTGCCCGACGTGTGTGTCGCTCACCGCCATCAACTTGCCTGCCACACCCCTACCCTTTCGTCTCCCGCGTCTGGAGATCGGCGCCGGCGATCGCCCACCGGCCCGACGCCGTGCGCCACAGCACGGCAAACATCCGCAGAACCATGAACACGGTAAGCCCCGTCCAGATTCCGGCCAGTCCCCAGTCCCACACGAGTGACGACCAGATCAGTGGGAGGAAGCCGATCAGCGCGCACGCCAGTGTCGCGGTCCGCAGGAACGCCGCGTCGCCGGCCCCGAGCAGCACCCCGTCGAGTGCGAACACCACCCCGGCGACCGGGATGATCCCGACGAAGAACCACCACGCGACCGACGCCTGGTCGAGGACCCCGGCGTCGTCGGTGAACAGCGTCGGCACCACCGCGCTACCCGCCGCGAACGCGAGCGCCAGTACCGCCGCGAACACCGCCGACCACCGTGTCAGTCGCCACGCCAGCCGGTCGGCCCCGCGGATCTCGCCCCGACCCAGGGCGGCACCGACGAGCGTCTGTGCGGCGATCGCGAGCGAATCGAGGGTCAGCGCGACGAAGTTCCAGAGCTGAAGCACCACCTGGTGCGCGGCGACCGCCGCCGCACCGAAGCGCGAGGCCACCGCGGCGGCGGACAGGAAACAGGCCTGGAACGCGAGGCTGCGCAGGATCAGGTCCCGCCCGAGCACGAGTTGCGCGCGCATGACCGCGGGTCGCGGGCGCCGTGGGACTCCCGACCGCAGGAGGACCGCGACGAACAGCACCGCCGACAGCGCCTGGCCCGCGACGTTCGCGACGGCCGATCCCGCGAGTTCCCAGCGGGGCGCACCGCCGACACCGTGCACCAGCAGCACGCACAGCACCGCCGACAGCACCTGACCGGCGAGGACGAATTGCAGCGGGCGGAGGGTGTTCTGCACGCCCCGCATCCAGCCGTTGCCGGCCATCGCCACCAGGATCAGCGGCGCGCCGAACACCGCGATCCGCAGCCACCGCTCGGCCTCGACGGCGATGTCACCGGATCCTGCGATCAGGCGCGTGATCGGTCCCGCGAACAGCTGAACGATCGCGACCAGGGCGGTGCCGATGCCGAGCGCCAGCCACGTCGCCTGCACACCCTCCCCGACCGCGTCGCGTTCCCGACCCGCGCCGTACAACCGCGACGCACGCGCGGTGGTGCCGTAGGACAGGAACGTGAGCTGCGTGCTCACCTGGGCGAGGATCAGTCCGCCGACCGCGAGCCCGGCGAGCGCGAGCGCACCGAGATGGCCGACGACGGCGATGTCGAGCAGCAGGTAGAGGGGTTCGGCGGCGAGGACGCCCAGCGCCGGCAGCGCCAGCCCGAGGATCCGGCGCGGTCCCGCGTCGGTCTCGGCTGCGCGGGACTCGTGGTCGGCGGCGGTGCCCGTCAAGTCAGCCGAGGACCTCGCGCAGCGCGGCGACGACGGCGTCACTCGAGCCGTGTGCCGTGTAACCCGCAGCGAAGCGGTGACCGCCGCCGCCGAGGCGCTCGGCGACCTCGGAGACGTCCACCGAGTCCTTCGACCGCAACGACACCGACCACGAGTTCGGCGCCGACTCCTTGAACACCGCGGCCACCTCCGCCTCGGCGGTGGTGCGGACGATGTCGATGACGCTCTCGATCTCCTCGGAGCCGAGCCCGGCCGAGTCCGAGCACCGGATCACCGCGTGGACCAGACCGTGACCGTCCACCGCGTCCGGGACCAGGACGGCGGAACTGAGCACCGACCCCAGCATCGGCAGCCAGCCGAACGGATGGGTGTCGAGCAGACGCCGGGTGATCGCGCCCCCGTCGATCCCGGTGCCCAGCAGTCGCTCGGCGAGCGTGTGGGTGCCCGCCTGACCCCAGCGGAACGAACCGGTGTCGGTGACCAGTCCCGCGTACAGGCAGTGCGCCAGGTCCGCGTCGATCGTCACGCCCCACAGATCGAACAGCTTGGTGAGCACGGCCGTGGTCGACTCGGCCGAGTCGTCGATCAGGTTGAGCATTCCGTACCGGGTGTTCGACCGGTGGTGGTCGATCACCAGCGACCGCCGCGCCCCGTCGAGACGCGACGCGAGCGAGCCGAGTCGCCCGACGCTGCCGCAGTCGACGGTGACGAGCAGGTCCACCTCGTCGACGACGTCGTCGACCGGGGCCAGCAGGTCCCTACCCGGCAGTCCGTCCATCGACACCGGCAGCTCGCTCGGGGACGCGAACGCGACCTGCACCGGAACACCCTTGCGCTCCAAGGCAATTCCGAGCGCCAGACCGCTTCCGACAGTGTCGGCGTCGGGCTGGACGTGGCACAGGATCGTGACCGATGTCGCCGCCTCCAGCGCCTCGACCGCGTCCTGCAACTGCAGGTCGTGCGTCGCGAGCGCCGGAGGCGCGGTGTCCGGACAGTGAGTCATGGGGCGCCTCGGGTCAGTCTTCGTCGGACGAGGAATCGTCCGCCGGGCGCGGCTCCTTGTAGGGGTCCGCGTCGCCCGCCGGCGTCGCGTTCTCCCGAGCCCGGGCCACCGCGTCGTCCGCGGCACGGGCGCGGGCGAGCAACTCCTCCATGTGCCGCGCGGTGTCGGGCACCGTGTCGGCGACGAAGGTCAGCGTCGGGGTGAAGCGCACCCCGGTTCCCGCCCCCACCTTCGAACGCAGGACGCCCTTGGCCTTCTCCAGGCCTGCCGCGGCGCCGGCCAGGTCGGGTGCGGATTCGAGGTCCGAGCCCATCACCGTGTAGTACACGGTGGCGTCGTGCAGGTCGGCCGTGACCTTGGCGTCGGTGATGGTCACGTAGGCCAGACGCGGGTCCTTGATCTCGTGGTCGATCGCCGTCGCGACGATCGTGCTGATTCGCTTCGCGAGCCTGCGTGCGCGTGCAGGATCTGCCATGGCAACCAGTCTCCTCTCCCGGATTTCTCCAGCTGTCTCCGCCGTCAGCCCGACTAGACGGTGCTAGTCATTGGGGCCGAAAATTCTTCGTCGAACTGCAAGTAGCTGCAGTTCCGGTCGCCCAGCGACGTGTCGCTCGCACTGATCGAGCACCTCGTGGACATGATCGACCCCCGAACTCGCCACCGCGACCCCGAGCAGGGTCCGCCGGTAGCGGTCGTGTTCGCCGGTCTCGGCAGCGGACACACCGTAACGGCGCAGCTCGGTCACGATCGGCCGCACCAGCGACCGCTTCTCCTTCAGTGACCGCACGTCGCCGAACAGGATGTCCATCTCGAGCGCGCCGAGATACACCAGTCCTCCCTCCGGTGAAGCGTGTCGATTTCCGGCACAGCCGGAGCGTCCCTCCCCGGCGGCCGAAGCCGCCGGGAAGGGACGCTGGGTGCGACTAGTCGCGCGGCTTCTCGCGAAGCTCGTACGCCTCGATCACGTCACCGACCTTGATGTCGGAGTACGTGACGGTCAGACCGCACTCGTAGCCCTCGCGGACCTCCGTGACGTCGTCCTTCTCCCGCTTGAGCGAGGAGATGGTGACGGTCTCGGCAACCACCTTGTTGTCGCGCAGCAGGCGTGCCTTCGCGTTGCGACGCACGATGCCCGAGGTGACGAGGCAGCCGGCGATGTTTCCGACCTTCGAGGAGCGGAACATGGCACGGATCTCCGCCTTGCCGAGCTCCACCTCTTCGTAGACCGGCTTGAGCATGCCCTTGAGGGCCTTCTCCACCTCGTCCAGCGCCTGGTAGATCACCGAGTAGTACCGGATGTCGACGCCCTCGCGGTTCGCCAGCTCCGTCGCCTTGCCCTCGGCACGGACGTTGAAGCCGATGATGATCGCGTTGGACGCGGACGCCAGGTTGACGTTGGTCTCGGTGATGCCACCGACACCGCGGTCGATCACTCGCAGCTGCACCTCGTCGTCGATCTCGATCCCCATGAGGGCCTCTTCCAGCGCCTCGACGGTGCCGGAGTTGTCGCCCTTGAGGATGAGGTTGAGCTCGTTGTGCTCCTTGAGCGCGGCATCCAGATCTTCCAGGCTGATGCGCTTGCGGCTGCGTGCAGCGAGCGCGTTGCGCTTGCGTGCGTTGCGGCGATCGGCGATCTGCCGGGCGATCCGGTCCTCGTCGACCACGAGCAGGTTGTCGCCTGCACCGGGGACCGACGTGAAGCCGACGACCTGGACGGGCCGCGAAGGCAGAGCCTCCTCGACGTCGTCGCCGTGCTCGTCGACCATGCGACGGACGCGACCGTAGGCGTCGCCCGCGACGATCGAGTCGCCGACCCGCAGCGTGCCGCGCTGGATGAGCACGGTCGCCACCGGTCCACGACCACGGTCGAGGTGAGCCTCGATCGCGACACCCTGGGCCTCCATGTCGGGGTTGGCCCGCAGGTCCAGAGACGCGTCGGCGGTCAGCAGCACCGCTTCCAGAAGGGCATCGATGTTGGTGCCCTGCTTGGCGGAGATGTCGACGAACATGGTCTCGCCGCCGTACTCCTCGGCGACGAGGCCGTACTCGGTGAGCTGGCCACGAATCTTCGCCGGATCCGCGCCTTCCTTGTCGATCTTGTTGACCGCGACCACGATCGGCACGTCGGCCGCCTGTGCGTGGTTGATGGCCTCGACCGTCTGCGGCATGACGCCGTCGTCCGCCGCGACCACGAGGATCGCGATGTCGGTCGCCTTGGCACCGCGGGCACGCATGGCGGTGAACGCCTCGTGACCCGGGGTGTCGATGAAGGTGACCAGACGCTCGTTGCCGTCCAGCTCGGTCAGCACCTGGTAGGCACCGATGTGCTGCGTGATGCCGCCGGCCTCGCCCTCGCGGACGTTGGCCTTGCGGATCGTGTCGAGCAGGCGGGTCTTGCCGTGGTCGACGTGACCCATGACGGTGACCACCGGCGGACGCGACTCGAGGTCCTCCTCGTCGCCGGCGTCCTCGCCGTAGGTGAGGTCGAACGACTCGAGCAGCTCGCGGTCCTCGTCCTCGGGGCTGACGACCTGGACGTTGTAGTTCATCTCGCTGCCGAGCAGCTCCAGGGTCTCGTCGTTCACCGACTGAGTGGCCGTGACCATCTCGCCGAGGTTGAACAACGCCTGGACCAGCGCCGACGGGTTCGCATCGATCTTCTCCGCGAAGTCCGAGAGGGACGCGCCACGAGCGAGACGGATGGTCTCACCGTTGCCGCGGGGCAACCGCACGCCACCGACGGCGGGCGCCTGCATCGAATCGTATTCCTGACGCTTCTGCCGCTTCGACTTGCGACCACGACGCGGAGCGCCACCGGGGCGACCGAACGCACCCGCGGCACCGCCGCGACCACCCGGACGTCCGCCGCCGCCACCGGGGCGACCACGGAATCCACCGGGAGCGCCGGCACCTGCACCGGCACCGGGAGCACCGGCACCCGGAGCGCCGCCACCGCGGTAACCGCCGCCGCCACCACCGGGACGACCGCCGCCGCCACCGGGGCGACCCGGGCGACCCGCACCGGGAGCCGGACGGGCTGCACGCTGCGGCATCGCACCCGGGTTCGGGCGCGGAGGCATCGATCCGGGGCTGGGGCGGGGACCACCCTGGCCGGGAGCCGGACGCGGACCACCGGGGCCTGCAGCCGGACGCGGAGCGCCGGGAGCACCCGGACGGGGCGCGCCACCCTGCGGGCCCGGACGCGGAGCACCCGGACGGGGTGCACCCGGAGCCGGACGCGGCGCCGGACGGTCGGCCGGAGCCGACGAGTACGGGTTGTTACCGACACGCGGCGGCTTGGGGCCGGGGCGGGGACCACCGGGCTTGGGGCCCGGAGCAGCCGGGGCTGCTGCTGCCGCCGGGGCCGCGGGAGCGGCCGGAGCAGCAGGCGCCTGCGGAGCAGGCTTCGGACCCGGCGTGGGCGCCGGACCCGGACGGGGGCCGGGGGCCTGAGCAGCCGGTGCGCTGGGCGCAGCCGGTGCCGCGGGAGCCGGGGTGGCTGCCGCCGGGGCTGCGGGAGCAGCCGGAGCGGGCTTGGGGCCGGGACGCGGGGCGCCGGGCTTCGGGGCGGATGCACCGGGCACGCCGGGCTTCGCCGCCGGGCGCGGAGCGCTCTCCGCACCTTCCGGCTTACCGCCTTCGGACTTGGTCTTCGCCGACGGGAACGACTCCCGCAGGCGACGCGCGACGGGCGCCTCGACCGTCGAGGACGCCGACTTCACGAACTCGCCCTGCTCCTTGAGCCGTGCGAGTAGTTCCTTGCTTGTGACACCGAGTTCTTTCGCCAACTCGTGTACGCGGGCTTTGCCTGCCACTGCTCTCCTCTACTGAGAGGTCGAGCGAGCGACTGATGCCCGCACGACCCCGGTTATCTCCGATGGACGTTCATCGCTGGTGCTTCACGGTGTGCTCATGAGTGCTTGTGCCTGTTCTCTGAGGTACTGCTCGTCGTTCCCGAGTGTTGGTGCGACTCGAGAGGTCCCGAGTGGTACTGCGTCACGCGTGATCACTGTCCTGTTCGCACAGGGCCGAGTGACCCGCCCTTGATGTCTCGGACATCCCGACCACCGCTATCAGCCGATCGAGTTCCGAGGAATCCAGACTTCCGGACACCCGCAGTGCTCTGCCGAATGCTCGGCGCCGGCCCGCCTCGCTCAGACACTTCGGATCGGGGTGCAACCACGCACCCCGCCCAGGGAGCCTTCGCTTCGGATCGGGCGCGAGCACGAATCCGCCGGATTCGACCTCTTGCGCCACGACCCTGAGCAGGTCGGCGGCCAGCCCTTTCTGTCTGCATCCGACGCAGGTCCGGACCGGATCACCGGCTCGGGCACGCGTCGAGACAGACAGTTCACGCTGAACCATCGACCACTCTACCGCTGTATCGCCGTGAACTCCGCATTCCGTTCCTAAGCACCTGTCGTTTCGCGACCGACCTGTGACTCGGGGCCCGGCGCGGCGTCACTGCGGATGTCGATTCGCCATCCCGTCAACCGCGCAGCCAGACGCGCGTTTTGGCCCTCCTTGCCGATCGCCAGCGACAGCTGGAAGTCGGGGACGACGACGCGCGCTGCACGGGCGTCGGGGTCGACGACAGTGACCGACACCACTTTGGACGGCGACAGTGCGTTCCCGACGAACTTCGCGGGATCGTCGTCGTAGTCGATGATGTCGATCTTCTCGCCGGCCAGCTCGCTCATGACGTTGCGCACGCGCTGACCCATCGGGCCGATGCAGGCGCCCTTCGCGTTCAGCCCCGAGACCCGGGAGTGGACCGCGATCTTGGAGCGGTGTCCGGCTTCACGGGCCACCGCGACGATCTCGACGGAGCCGTCCGCGATCTCGGGGACCTCGAGTGCGAACAGCTTGCGCACCAGGTTCGGGTGGGTGCGCGACAGCGTGATCTGCGGGCCGCGCTGGCCGCGGGACACACCCACGACGTAGCACTTGATCCGGTCGCCGTGCTCGTAGGTCTCCCCCGGCACCTGCTCGGCCGGCGGGATCAGCCCTTCGGCGCCGTTCGCCTCGCTGCCGATGCGCACGACGACCATGCCGCGCGCGTTGGCGCGGGTGTCTCGCTGGATGACGCCGCCGACGATCTCGCCCTCGTGGGTGGCGAACTCGCCGAAGCTGCGCTCGTGCTCCGCATCGCGCAGACGCTGCAGGATGACCTGCCGGGCCGTCGTCGCCGCGATTCGGCCGAATCCCTCGGGGGTGTCGTCCCATTCCTCGCCGACGCGGTTGCCGTCGACGTCGACCTCGTGCGCCATGACCCGGACGACACCGGTCTTGGTGTCGACGTCGATCCGGGCGTGGGGCTGATGCCCCTCGGTGTGGCGGTAGGCCGTCAGGAGAGCGGTCTCGATCGCCGCAATGATCGTGCCCGCGGAGATACCCTTGTCCGCTTCGATCGCGCGCAGCGCTGCGATGTCGATATTCACTTGTCCGACCCCTCTACTTCTTCTTCGTTCGACGCGTCCGCGTCAGCAGGCGCCACACGGCCCTCCGGGATTCCTCCCGCGAGCTCGAGCTCCCGCGCGTCGGGGCGCGAGAACTCGACCTGCACAACAGCTTTCCTGACATCCTTCAGATCCACCCGGCGCACCGCCGGACCACCCTTGGTCTTGACGACCACGTCGATAGCGCCGTCGGCCAGGCGGCCGACCCGGCCGGTGACCGACTCGGCCTCGAGCTCGATGAGCACCTTGCGACCCTGCGCGCGACGCCAGTGGCGATCCTCGGTCAGCGGTCGGTCGATCCCCGGTGACGTCACCTCGAGGGTGTACGGGGATTCGCCGAAATCGGAGACCGCGTCGAAGACGTCGGAGATCACATGACTCAGCCGGGCCACTTCGTCGAGTTCGAGGCCGGCATCGCTGTCGACCATGACGCGGACGGAACTGTGGCGACCTGCGAGCGTGACAGTCACGTCCTCGAGGTCGTAGCCCTCGCGCTCGATGGGTTCGGCGAGAAGCTCGATCACCCTCTCCCTCGACGGCACCGGCATCTGGGACGCTCCTCGCTTCAGTTGTGGTCAAGACTGACGTGTGGTCGCCCGCGGCCCCGTTGTGTCGATTTGATCGACGCAGGACTCGACGCACCACGAGGTGGACTGTGGAGTCTTCAGGGTATCGCGGATTTCGACCGACCGTGACCAGGCGGTCGCATCCGGACGCGCCCACGGCCCGTCGCGAACGGCTCGGTGCCGAGGATTCGGCGCACTCCTGGCACCATGATCAGGTGCGAACGCCCTTCCTCACTCAACCGCTGTCCCGCCGCGCTGCGCTGCGGCTCGCGGGCAGCGCTGCGCTCGGCGTCTCGGCGCTTGCGCTGACGACCGGCTGCTCGGATCCCGGACAGGCCGACTCCACCGCCGAGATCGACGCACTGACCACGCAGGCCGAGCGCGCGCGTCGCGACGCGGCGAACGCGACCGCGGCGATCGCCGCGCTGCCGGACCGCGCCGGCGCACTCGGTGTGGTGGCGGCCGAGCGCACCGCGCACGCCGACGCGCTCGACGCGGAGATCGCGCGTGCCGCCACTGTCACGCCGTCGAGCACCACACCGCAGACGCCGCCGGCGACCGTGCCGCCGACCCTCGAACAACTGCACGCCGACCTCGCCGACTCCCAGAAGGACGCGGCCCGACTGGCGCGCACCCAATCCGGATACCGCGCAGGTCTGCTCGGTTCGATCAGCGCGGCGTGCGCCGCGCAGCAGGTGGTGTTGCTGGCATGAGCAATCAGAGTCCCGGTCCCGAACAGCAGGCGCTGATCGACGCACTCCGTGCCGAGTACGCCGCGATCTTCGCGTACGGCCTGGTGGCGGCGTTCTCCAACCCGACCCGCTCCGATCTGGTCGCCCTGAACACAGCGGCGCACCGCGCCCGACGCGACGCGACGATCGACGCACTCGCCGCCGCCGACGTCGAGGCCCCCCAACCCGAGGCCGGCTACTCGGTCCCCTTCCCGGTGACCGATCCGACGTCCGCGGCCCAGTTGGCGGCCCAGGTGGAATCGGACACGGCGGTCGCGTGGCGGTCGGTGATCGAGCGCAGCCAGTCCGAGCACACCCGCGAGGTGGGTGTCACGGCTCTCACGGAAGCTGCTGTGCGCGCAGCGAACTGGCGCGCGATCCTCGGCGTCACCCCACCCACGGTTGCGTTCCCGGGACAGCCCTGAGCACCCACCTCATCCATTGAATGGGAAAGCCTCTCGCGGAATGTGTTGGGGGACCTAAGTTCTTCGACAACATTCGAGAAATTCCGAGTACTCGGAGACCGAGAGGACACCCCATGACCGAACGCACCGTCGAACAGCGCATCGCCGACCTCGAGCGGATCGAGGCGATCAAGGCGCTCAAGCACCGCTACCTGCGCGCGTGCGACGCCAAGGACGCGGACACCTTCCGCGCTTGCTTCATCGATCGCGGCGCCGAGATCGACTACGGCCCGCTCGGAAAGTTCGACGACGCCGACCCCATCGCCGAGGTGTTCCGCAACATCGCCCTGCAGAAGGTCGACGGCAAGCACGTCATCCTCGACATGCACCACGCGTTCCACCCGTCGATCACGCTGCGCGGCGACGAGGTGGCGGACGGCCAGTGGACGCTCGCCTTCCGCCAGGTCAACCTCATCGACAACACCGAGACCGTGCGTTCCATCGAGTACGTCGACGAGTACGTCGTCGAGAACGGCGAGTGGAAGATGTCGAAGTGTCAGTCGATCACGCTGTGGTCGATGACCCGACCGCTCGCCGAGGGCACCGTCGTCACCGAAGGCTGATTCGGGAACACGACCGCAGGCCCGGGCACCGTGGGCGAATCACAGATTCCCCACGGCGCCCGGGCCGATCGCTTTTCCGTGCGTCAGTCGGCCTGCCCCTGCGCCAGCTGGTCGCTGCGGATCCAGCACGCGTGGAAGCCGGACGGCACCCGCTGCGGCAGCAGGACTCGCGCGAGCGGTCCCGCGGCGACGTCCGCGGCGTCGAAGATGTCGATCTCGCCGCGGTCCTCCGCCTCGTCGTTCACGAAGCAGACCAGGTAGCCGTCGGTCTCACCGGTCGATCCGTCGCGCGGCGCGAACGGCGCTTCGGCACCCCATCGTCCGGGTCCGAACTTGTGCTCCTCCTTCGTTCCGGTCAGAGAGTCGAAGCGCACCAAGCCGTCGAAGAGCAGCGTCGGTTCGTTCCCGAGGCTCATGTTGTACGAGTAGCGGTGCGACTGCCCCATGATCCGCGAGTCCACGCTCGGGAACTCGATGTTCGCGTCGTCGAGCGCGGTTTCGGTCGTCGCACCGGTCCGGAGATCGAACCGGTACCGGTAGAGCTGGGCATCGAGACGCATGTAGGCGAGCATGCTCGCCAGCGGATGATCGAAGGTCGTCTGGTGCTGGGGGTTCTTGACGCGGCAGACGTCCATGATGATCTCGTCGCCCTGTTCCCAGGAGTTGACGACGTGATAGATGTAGCACGGCTTCGCTTCGAACCACCGCACCTGTGCACCGGTGCCGTGCCGCGGGATGACGGCGAAGCGGGAGGGCAGTTCCTGGTCGTAGAAGATGCGGTACTTGCCGGCCCGGCGCGCATCCTGGTCCTGGACCAAGGGCAGGTCCATGAGGATCGAGTAGTTCTCCGTGATCGCGATGTCGTGCGGCAGCCTCGGCGCCGGCAGGTCGACCTGGGTCAGATGCGTCTGCTGCCCGTTCGGCCCGATGATGCCGTAGCGCAGGTAGTTCTGGTCGGGGCCGTAGTCGAACCAGATGAGCTCACCGGTCGACTCGTCGACCTTCGGGTGGGCCATCATGTCGCCGGCGAAGGTCCCGAGGAAGTCCTGGGCGCCAAGCGTTTCCAGCGACAGGGGGTCGATCCCGTACGGGGTTCCGCACAGGTACCAGGTGGCGAGGACCTGACCACGATGGAAGATGACGTCGGTGTTGGCGGCGTCCTTGATCCCAAGACCGTGCCCGTTGCCCCACGGGTTGTTCCGGGGGTTCTCCATCAGACCGGTCCACAGCGCGCGGCCGGCCTCGGATTCCTCCGCGAAGGCACGGGTGCGCACGTATCGGTTGCGGTAGCGGACCTTGCCGTTCTCGAAGTGGGCAGCGTGGATCATGCCGTCCCCGTCGAACATGTGGTACCGGCCGGGGGCCGCGAACTGGCGGTTCGGGCCGTTCCGCAGGTAGACGCCGTTGAGGTCCTTCGGGATCTCGCCGATCACGGGCAGGTCGTCGAGCGTCAACTCGTCCTGCACGGGCGCGAACACGCCGAGGAGATAGGGGTTCTCCTCGCCGCCGTCCGCTGGGCGGGCGACGGCAATCGGAGCCTCGCTCGCCGATGACTTCGTGTTCGTCATCGAGTGTTCCTTTCGTCGAAATGACGTGTGGCCCGGTTCACGGGCAGTTCAGGGGTGGAACACCAACTGGGTGCAACGGAACAGGGCGATCGTCCGCCCCTCGTCGTCGCACACAGTCGCGTCCCAGATCTGGGTGCGCCGTCCGCCGTGGGCGCGGACCGCCGTCGCGGTGACGACCCCCGAGCGCGCCGTGCCCAGGTAGTTCGTCTTCAGTTCCACCGTGGTGAAACCGGTTGCGCCGGCCGGCAGCGCGAGCCTGGTCCCGATCCCGCAGACGGTGTCCGCCAACGCGACGACGCTGGCCGCGTGCAGATATCCGTTGGGGGCGAGCACCTTCTCCAGAACGGGCAGTTCACCGACGACCCGCTCGGCGCAGGCCTCGAGGACCCGCATGCCGATCGTGCCCGGCAGACGCCCCTCGAGCATGTCGGTCAACTCTTCCGCGAGGGGCCGGTCCACGCCGGTCGGTGTCGCTCGCGGTGCGGCCACCGGGGATGCGTTCTCGCCCATGGCTCAGCCGTTCTGCGCGATCTCGACGCGCAACTCTCGTCGTTGCAGCTTGCCGACCGGGTTGCGGGGCAGTTCGTCGACCGTCACGAGCTTCTCCGGCAGTTTGAAGGATGCAAGGTCCTTCGCGCGCAGGAAGCCGACGAGTTCGTCGAGCGAGACCTCCGCGTCCGGCGCGGGAACGACTACAGCGCAACACTTCTCACCGAGAACCACATCGTCGTAGCCGACGATCGCGACGTCCGACACCGCAGGGTGGTCGAGGAGCAGTCCCTCGATCTCGGCCGGCGCGATGTTCATCCCGCCCCGGATGATGATCTCCTTACTGCGGTCGACGAACTTCAGGTACTCGCCGGCCTCGCCGCACAACTCGAACACGTCTCCGCTGCACAGGTATCCGTCGTCGTCGAAGGGGCTGCTCGACGCCGTGCCCTCCAGGTAGCCGGCGAAGACGGTCGGTCCTTTCAGCCGCAGCTCACCGCGGCCGCCGACCTCCGTGACAATCTCGCCGGTCGCCACGTCGACGAGGCGCACCGAAGTCCGCTCCGCGACCGCCGTGACCCATGTCCTGCTGGTCGCGCCGTAGTTGGGAAGGTACTCGGCGCGGACCATCGGATCCGGCGTGTCGGACGGGGCGCCGAGCAAGCAGACGCCCTCGTTGGAGCCGAAGAAGTTGAGGACCTCGATGCCGAGATCGTTCTGCCAGTCGCGGACCACACCCGGGGGAAGCGGCGCACCGCCCGAACCGACCGTGCGCAGCGACGACAGGTCGAACGTGCTGCGCAGGCTCGAATTCTGAAGCAGCATGCTGAGAATCGCCGGCGGCATGCTCGTGTGGGTGGCGCGGTGACGTTGGATCTGGTCGAGGTACACCGCGAGATCGAGCGGGTGGTGCTGGACGAGGTGCCCGCCACCGAGCAGCCACGGCAGCAGCGACGTCGCGAATCCGGCCATGTTGACCATCGGGAAGGGCCCGACGATGACCGAATCCGGCTCCGTCTGCAGACCGTCCTGCACTGCCTGACCGATGGCCAGCCAGTCGGCGTGGCACCGGGGAACCCCCTTCGGCGCCGCCTCCGTGCCGCTCGTCCAACAGATCGTGATGCAGTCGTTGACCGTTCGTGTGAGCTGCCCGCAGGAACGGCGCACGGCGGCCACCGCATCCGCGGCGGCCGGCGCACGGTCCAGCGGCACACCCGCGTCATCGGCGGACGACCCGAAGGTGAAGACGTGCCGCAGGGAGGGCAGCTCGCCGACCAGGGAGAGAGCCTCCTGATGGGGCGCCCGGTCGTGCAGACGCGTCACGGTGACGACGCCGACCGCATCGGACGCCGCCACGATGCGACTCAGCTCGTGTCGCCGGTACGACGCCGGCATCGGTGCCGCGATCGCCCCGAGTCGCCACAGCGCGAAGTAGGTGGCGGTGAGCGCAACCGAGTTCGGCAGCAGAACCGCGACCACATCTCCCGGGCGCACCTGGCTCGCATGGAGTTTCGCGGCGATGTCGTCGACCTTCGCGTCGAATTCCCCCCAGGTCAGGGACTCCGGCGCAATCCCGGCGAGCTCCGGAAGATTCCCGGCGTCGGTGATCGCGGGCGCGCCGGCCCGGGCCTGGACGTGGCCGTCGAGAAGGTCGAGGAGGGTTTCGGGGCGCCACCAACCACGAGCGAGGTGATCGTCGACACGAGCGTCCGGATGACATGCACGTAACCGGCGGGAGGACGGGTGATCCGCAATGACGTTCATTCGTTCCACTTCCTTGGATGATCGAGGGTGCGGGCGCTCATCCGAGTCGCCGGACGACGACGGCTGCGCCGAGTCCCAGCGCCGCCGGAATGGTGATCAGCGCGTATTCGCCGTCGATGCGCCGAAGCTGATCGAGTGCGTTGACCAACAGGACTCCGCCGCCTGCTCCGAGCGGATGACCGGTCGCGATCGATCCGCCGTTCGGATTGACCTTCTCGGGGTCGAGGTCCAGCTCTCGGAGCATCAGGAGCGCCGAGGCAGCGAAGGATTCGTTCGCCTCGACGACGTCGAGGCGGTCGGCGGCGATCCCGGCCCTGTCCAGGGCACGTCGCGACGCCACCGCCGAGGCGGTCAGCAGCGGTGAGCGCACCGCGGCCTGCGCGACTCCGACCACTTCCGCCACGGGTTCGTGACCGATCCGCGCCGCCGCGGCCCGGGTACCGAGCACGGCGACCGCCGCACCGTCCGAAAGCTGAGGCGCGGTCGCCGCGGTGTGCAGCCCGACCGCGGGACGCGGCGCGCCGGGCAGGCGCCGCGCCACCCGCTCCCAGAGCGGGTCCTGCCCGAACAACGGGGCCAGATCGGCTAGTCCGGCGACACTGATGCCGTCGCGGGGTCCTTCGTCCGCGGTGAGGATCGTCCCCGTTCCGGAGCGCACCGGCACGATCGAGTCGCTCGTGGGTGCTGCGAGGGCACGACGGTGCGAGGTGACGGCGTACCCGTCGAGCTCGGCTCGGGTGAATCCGTACTGCGCGGCAGTGAGATCCGCTGATACGCCGATCGTCACGTATCCGGTTCGTTCGCCGAGGGCGTCGTCGGCCGCGAAGGCGGGCCGGTCGGACATCATCGGCACGCGTGACATCGATTCGACGCCGCCGGTCACGACGACGTCGGCGACACCCGAGGCGATCTTGGCGGACGCCGTCTCGATGGCGTCGAGTCCCGAACAGCACAGCCTCGACACCACGCCGGCACCCACTTCGTCCGGCCAGCCGGCCCAGAGTGCCGCGGCGCGCGCGACATTGCCGCCCTGTTCTCCGACGGCGGTGCTCGTCCCGATCAGGATGTCGTCCACCACGTCCGGGGACAGGCCGCGTTCCTGCACGGCCGAGAACAACTGGGCCAGAAGGTCGTGGGCGGGAACGTCGGCGAGGGTGCCGCCGTTGCGCCGGACGCGGGCCTTGGGGGTGCGGACGGCGTCGTAGACGAAGACACCGGAGGAGAACTGCGACACGGTCGTCATCCCTCCACCTGGCGGCGATCCTGGACCATGCGGAACCGGCCCGCGACGAAGGATTCGTCGGTGAGCGTGGCGTTGCCGGCCGGGTTCAGTCCCGTGACGTGGTAGTCGCTGTAGGCGGCCGCGTACTGCATCGGCATCGACGAGACCAGGTTCGCCGACAGCGACGCGCCCGCATCCGCGTAGGCGTCGGCGATGGCGTCGACCGCGGCGTCGTCGGTGCAGTACAGGTACGAACTGATCGCGCCGTGGCGGCGGACGCTGTCGGTGGCGTGCTCGACGGCGGAGTCCCGGTCGGCGCAGTCGATGACGAACGCCACGGGGCCGAACTGCTCGCCGGCGGGGAGTTGGTCCCCGCGCCGCGGATCGACGCGGACGAGCAGCGGGGTAACCGCACGCGCCTGCGGGTACTCGGGGTGGGCGTAGGCCGCGGGACGACGCACGAGGGTGCCGTCCGCGTCGGCTCGGTCCGCGAGTGCCTCGAGCGCCTGCCGGGTCGCCTCCGACTGGAGGGCACCGCAGACGGCGGCGGCTCGCCGTGGCGCGCCGGCGAGGTCGTCGATCGCCGCGCAGAGGGCCGCCACGACGTCGTCGCGGGAGACGGGGCCGTCGTCCGTGAGGACGCCGGCGTCCGGAATGTAGATGTTCTGCGGCGTCGTGCACATCTGCCCGCTGAACAGCGAGAGTCCGCCGGCCAGGGTGCGCATCGTCGCGGACAGGTCCCGGACCGAGTCGAGGATGACGGTGTTGACACCGGCCGTCTCGGTGAACACCAGGGCGTTCTCGACGTTGCGCTCGAGCCATGTCCCGAACGCCTGGCTGCCGGTGAAGTCGACGATGCGTGTCGCGGGGTCCGTGGCCAGCCGGGCGGCGATGGGTTCGTCGACGGTGTCGACGACGAGCTGGACCGCGTCGGACGGCAGGCCGGCCTCGGCCAGGACGTCACGGATGATGCTCACGGCCACCGCCGTCGCGAGCACCGACCGCGGGTGCGGCTTGACCAGAACCGGATTGCCGGTGGCCAGGTTGGCGAGGATCGCCGGGTAAGCGTTCCACGCCGGGAACGACGCGCAGGCGACGACGAGTGCCGTGCCGAGGGGGCGGGGGCGGAAGCGCTTGCGCAGCGTGACGTCCGACTTGCCGAACGTCTGCCGCCACGTCACCTGGCCGGGCACACGGTTCATGGCCGCCCACGCCATCGCGACGGCTTCCAGCCCGCGGTCGAGCGCGTTGGTCCCGCTGCCGCTGCAGGCCATGTTGAGGCTCTGCCCCGTGGTGTGGGACGTGATCGCCGCGAATTCCTGGCCCCGGTGGTGAATTCGGTGCAGAGCTTCGAGGCACACACCCACCCGCTGCTCGACTCCGGCGTCGCGGAGGGCTGCCGCGGCCTGCGCGGCGCCTTCGAGCGCTTCCTCGGCGGACGGAGCGCTGTACGTGACGTTCAGCGCCTTGCCGGTGTAGGGCGAAACCTCGTCGGCCGTGACGCAGGACTGCGTCGGTGCCGAAAGATTCAGCGTTGCACCGTCATAGGCGCCGACGAACGCTTCGGCCTGCCGGGAGTCGGGCGGGGTGACGGAGGTGTAACCGGTCCACGCGGAGCGTGTCCGGTTGGCGTCCGCTGCTGCCTGGAGCAGCTGGAGATGTGCTTCGAAGAACATGAAGGCTCGTTCCTGTCGACGGGGTGCGACCGAGCAACGGCGGCGGGTCTGCTTCGGAGGTCGGATCATCCGGTCCACGCACGCGGTCACTACTATTAATGAAGTGAACCAAGCGCCGCAACGGTTGTCAACGGTCAACTGCCGGGAGAGTGCGGATGCCCCGCGATCACGAACCGCCGGCCGCCTCGGGCGAGGCGGCCGGACGGGGCGTTCGGGTCAGGATTCGAAGACGACGGACGTGCGCTGGAGGTCCACGTCGCAGCCGCGGCACCGGAGGGCCGGCCGCAGCCAGTTGCCGCAGCCGTCGTGGCGCAGCTTGGGCCCCAACTGCTCGGCCGATACGCCCGGGTGCGCGGTCAGCGTCCAGGCGAGCAGGAAGGCGAAGATCGGGAACAGCGCCCGCCCTCGGGGCGTCAGCACGTACTCACGGCCACCTTCACCGCGGGTGAGTATCTGCACGTCGGAGAGTCGGGCCAGCCGTTCGGTCAGGGTCGTGGGCGAGATCTTCAAGATCGACTGGAACTCGCCGAATCGCCGGACGCCCGACAACGCGAGTCCGGTGACCAGCGCGCTCCAACGGTCCCCGATCGCCTCCATCACCTCGGTGAACTGGAGATCTGCCCGACTCAGGGCCGGCGAGTTCCGGGTCGACCGCCGTCGACTCCCCCGCGCGACCAGGACCAGCGAGTCGGGGTCCATCTCGAGTCGCGCGTCCCGCGACTTGACCGTCTGCCCGCAATGGCGGCACACGAGTTCGGGCGGGCCGCGGTGGCCGCAGTCCACGTGCACCATTTCCGGCTGGAGCAGACCTTCCGCGGACCACTCCCGCTGCCAGGACCACACACTGACGAGGAACTCCCACGTCGCCAGGCCGAGGTCGGTGAGCATGTAGTCGTGTCGCTCGTGGCCGCCCGACTGCGGGCGCCGCTCCATCAGTCCCGCATCGACCAGCGCGTTCAGGCGCGACGACAGCACGGCGGGTGGCGCCCCGGTCCGG
Organism: Prescottella agglutinans; assembly: GCF_004011865.1. GTDB lineage: Bacteria > Actinomycetota > Actinomycetes > Mycobacteriales > Mycobacteriaceae > Prescottella > Prescottella agglutinans. The sequence goes on from NZ_RKLP01000004.1 coordinate 230,823, forward strand.
TCGATCCACTGGCTGAATCGCCGCACGTGGTCGACGAACGCGTCGCGCAGGACGGCAACGGTCAGGCGGTCGCCGAGCAGGTCGATGGTCTGCGCCACCGGACTCGGCGCCACCGCGGCCCCAGCACCGTCGACCACGGCCACCCACCTTCCCGAAATGCCGCCCGGCGCACCTACAGCGTCAGGCCTCCAACACAATAGCGATGCCCTGCCCCACCCCGATGCACGCCGAGGCGACGCCGATTCCCCCGCCCAGACGGCGCAAGTGCCGCAGGCAGTCGATGACCACGCGGGCGGCCGAGGCGCCGAGTGGATGCCCCATCGCGATCGCGCCGCCGAACGGGTTGACCCGCTCGGCCGGGATGCCGGGAAGCTCACGCAGGCAAGACAGGACCACCGCCGCGAACGCCTCGTTCAGTTCGAGCACGCGGACGTCCTCGACCTTCCGCCCCGCCCGGTCCAGCGCCTTCCCGATCGCGGCGACCGGAGCCAGCGCGAACAGTTCCGGCTCGATCCCCACGACCGCCGAGGACAGGACCCGCCCGAGCGGCTCGACACCGAGTTCGGCGGCGGCGGCACCGCTCGCGACCAGTGCAGCAACCGCGCCGTCGCTGACCGGCGAGGAGTTCCCCGCCGTGACGCTCCCCTCGGGCGAGAACGCCGGCCTCAGCGCGGCGAGCGCCGCACGATCGGCTGCCCGGATCGGTTCGTCGCGTTCCAGGCCGGACCGGGCGGTCACGAAGCCGTCGTGCACGCCGTCGGCCCACGCCCGGGCCGCGAGTTCGTGAGACCGCAGTGCCCACTCGTCCTGCTCGGCTCGACCGACGCCCTGGCGTTCGGCCACCAGTTCGGCCGAGCGGCCCAGGGATTCGACCCACGGCGCCGGGAAGCGCGGGTTGGTCATGCGCCACCCGACGGTGGTCGGCACCAGGTCGAGCGCACGCGGAAAGGCGGTGTCGACCGGGGGCAGGACGTAGGGCGCCCGGCTCATGCTCTCCGAACCCCCGGCCACCACGATGTCCGCATCGCCGACCGCGACCCGGCGGGTCGCGGACAGCACCGCTTCGGCACCGGATCCACACAGGCGGTTCACCGAGACACCGGGGATCGTGTGGGGCAACCCGGCGAGCAGCAGGGCCATCCGGGCGATGTTGCGATTGTCCTCACCCGCACCGTTGGCGTTTCCCCAGACGACGTCGTCGATGCGCGCGGGATCGAGCTCGGGGTGCCGACCGACCAGATCCGCGATCGGTAGCGCCGCGAGGTCGTCCGCCCGGATGTGCGACAGCGCACCCCGGGCGGAACCGAACGGGGTCCGCACTGCGTCGATCACCCACGGTGTCCGCGCATCCGCCGCCGAAGTCGCGAGTCGGGTCATGACGCTCTCCTCTCCTGCCGGCGCCGAGCTGTTGCGTAAACCGGGCCGGACGTTGTCTACTTCAATAAGTGTAGCGAAATGGAGGAGTACAGCTCACATGTCTATCGCCAGTGTGGTGCGCGTCGCAGCCGAGCGTTTCGGTCCCGACATCGCCGTGGAGGACGACACGCGCTCGCTCACGTTCACGGAACTGTCCGATCGAGTGCATCGCCTCGCCGCCGGGCTCGACCGGATCGGACTCACGCCGGGCAGCACCGTTCTCGTACTACTGCCCAACACGACGGCCGCCGTCGAGGTCGACCTCGCCCTGACCATCGGCGGGTACGTCCGGGTCGCCCTCAATCCTCGTGTGGGTATTCGGGACTGGGTGCGGATCATGGAGGATTGCGCACCCGCGGCAGTGATCGTCGACCCCGGGATCGCCGGGGCACCGGAGTTCGCCGCGCAGTCGACCGCCGACATCGTCATCGCGACGGACGCCTGCGACTACGCCCAGCAGACGCTCGACGACGTCGTTTCCGAAGCGCCGGAGAGCTTCTCACTTGCCGTCCCGGATCCCGCGTCCCTCTGCGCCCTCCACTACTCCTCCGGAACGACGGGGGTACCGAAGGGCGCACAGCGATCCCACGCCAACAGGCTCGCGTCGCTGCGCGCGATGCGCGAGCACGTTCTCGCGGGCACCCTGGACGGACCGGAGCCCCCGGTCTTCCTCCACGCCGGACCGGTCATCCACACCAGCGGGCTGTTCGTCCTCCCGTTCCTCGAGGCCGGCGGGCGCCAGATCCTCCTCGACCACGCCCGGCCCGCGGACGTGATCGCGGCCGTCGACCGTCACGCGGTGACGCACACCGCGCTCGTCCCCACCGTCGTCGCGCGGCTGCTGGACTTCGACGACGCGCAGCTGGAGCCGATGCGACGGATGCGCATGCTGGCGTATGCCGGAGCACCGATGCCCGTCGAGCACATCCGCCAGGCCTACCACCGGATCACCCCCAATCTCGTTCAGTACTACGGCATGGTCGAGGCGATTCCCCCGCTCACCGTGCTCGACGCCGCGGACCACCACCGCGGGGTGACGGACGATCCCGACCTGCTCGGTTCGGTCGGGCGCCCCTGCACGGGAATCGAGATCGAGTTCCGGGTCGGCGACTCCCCCGTCCCCGACGGGGAGGTCGGTGAGCTCGTGGTCAGCGGACCGGCCGTCAGTCCCGGATACCACAACGCAGGTGCCCGAACGGACCTCGGCAAGAGCCACGCCGATGGCCTCCTCTATTCGGGCGATCTCGGATATCGGGCGGCCACCGGCCACATCCACCTGACCGGCCGCAGCAAGGACATGATCATCACCGGCGGCTACAACGTGTACCCCCGCGAGGTCGAAGAGGCCATCGCCACCGTCCCCGGCGTGAACGACGTCGTGGTCGTGGGGCTACCGGACCCCGTGTGGGGCCAGCGCATCGTCGCCGCCTACACGGCCGATCCCCGAGCGGCCCTCGACGACCCGAGCGTCCTCGCCGAGAGCCGACACCGACTGCCGGACTTCAAACGCCCGAAATCGGTCCACCACGTCGATGCCCTTCCCCTGACACCGCTGGGGAAGGTGGACCGCGCGAGCGCCACACGCATGCTCGAGCGCATCACGCAGGAAGCCCCCGCCCGATCCGCCAACTGACCCCCCGTGTACCAACTACTCCTGAGCAGGACACCATGACCAATCCCCTCCTCGACTCCCTCCGCCTCCCTGTCGTCGCCGCACCGATGTTCCTGGTCTCCGGGCCGGACCTCGTGGTCGAAGCATGCCGATCAGGCATCGTCGGGTCGTTTCCGACCCAGAACTGCCGAACCGTCGACGATCTCGACACCTGGATGGGCACGATCACCGACGGCCTGCGCGGCAACGATGCCTCGCACGCCACCGGCCCGTGGGCGGCGAACCTCATAACCCACAGCAGCAACGCGCGATTGGCCGAGGACCTTCGCCTCATCGCCGAGTACAAGCCCCAGATTGTCATCACGGCTCTCGGCTCACCCCGGCCCGTCATGGAGGTCGTCAAGGGCTACGGCGGCACCGTCATCGCGGACGTCGTGAACATGAAACTCGCCAGGAAGGCAGCGGAGGCGGGCGCCGACGGCATGGCCTGCGTGTCGGCCGGGGCCGGCGGCCACACCGGTCACCTCTCTCCGTTCGCCTTCACCTCGGCCGTCCGCGAATTCTTCGACGGGATGGTCATCATCGGCGGCGGCATCAGCGACGGATACGGGGTCGCGGGTGCGATCACCGCGGGCGCCGACCTGGTGTACATGGGCACCAGATTCCTCGCCGCCGCGGAGAGCATGGCCGAGGACGCCTACAAGCAGATGGTCGTCGACCACGGTCCGGACGACCTCGTCGTGAGCCCCGCGATCACCGGAACCCCCGCGTCGTGGCTCAAGCCGAGCCTGCTCGCCTGCGGCCTGGACCCCGACAACCTCGAACCGCCCGCCGGCGAGAAGAACTACACCGCCGGAACCGCCTCACTCAAGCGGTGGAAGGACGTCTGGGCCGCCGGTCAGGGTCTGCAGACCATCCGCGCGGTCGAACCGGTGAGCGCCATCGTCGATCGCATCGAGAAGGAGTACGACACGGCGCTGCGCCGGGTGTCGGACCGAGTGACCGACGCCGGCTGAGATCGGGGCCGAGGTCTTCCGAAGACCTCGGCCCCGATGAGAACATCGTCAGGAACGGCGACCGGCAGCCGACGCGGCTCGCCGCTGCTCACCCTTCGCGGCTCGTCGCGGTGGCATCAGTGCCGCCGCGACGACCGCCACCGCCACGAACCCGGCACCGACGTACAGCGCCGGCGCCAGCGCGTCGGTGTATCCGGTCGGCGTGAGACTGCCGCCCGCGCCGAGGAACACCGCCGTCAGCAGGGCGATACCGAGCGCGACGCCGATCTCGCGCAGCGTCGAATTGATCGAACTGGCCGTCGCATGATCGGCCTCCTTCATGTCGGCGAGCACCGCCGTCGCATTGGGCGCGAACGTCAATCCCATTCCGACACCGGCCATCACGAACGCCGGGACCAGACTCGAGTACGCCACCCCCGGCTCGATCAACCCGGCCATCCACACCAGCGAGAGCCCCTGCAGGACAAGACCGGTCACCAGCAGGGCGCGCAACCCGACACGCGGCGCCAGCAGGCCCGCGATCGGCGCGACGATCATCGGCGCCGCCGTCCACGGCAGGGTCCTCAGGCCCGCCGCGAACGGGCTGTATCCGGACACGATCTGCAGGTACTGCGAGAGCAGGAACACCGCGCCCATCATGCCGAGCGTGAACGTGAGCGCGATGACGTTGGCGAGCGAGAACTGCCGGGACCGGAACAGCCGCAGCGGCATCACCGGGAACTCGGCCCGCGACTCGCGAACGAGGAAGGCCACCAGCAGCGCCGCGGCCGCCGCCAGCGCACCGAGCACGGAGACGCTGGTCCACCCGTCGTCGTTGCCGTGCACGATGCCCCACACTCCGAGGAAGACGGCGCCACCGGAGAAGAGCACCCCCATGGGGTCGAGCGGTTGACGCCGACCCTTCGATTCACGCAGCGCGTAGAGCACCAACGGCACCGCCAGTGCGGCGACCGGGACGTTGAGCCAGAAGACGGCCTGCCACGAGACCCCGTCGACCACCGCGCCACCGACGACCGGCCCGAGCGCGACACCGAGTCCGGACACACCACCCCAGACGCCGATCGCCAGGGCCCGCTTCGCGAGCGGGACGGCACCCGCGAGCAACGTCAGGGAGAGCGGCATGATCGCCGCGGCGCCCACACCCTGGACGGCCCGGGCGGCGATGAGCATGCCCGGGGTGGTCGACAGCGCGGATGCGATCGATGCGGCCGTGAACACGCCTATGCCCCAGAGGAACACGCGGCGCCGGCCGAGCCGGTCACCGAGCGTGGACAGCGACAGCATGAGCGTCGCGAACGCGAGCGTGTAGGCATTCATGAACCACTGCAACTGCCCCACCGACGCGTTCAGGTCGGCGCGGATGACGGGCAGCGCGCTGGTCATCACGAGGTTGTCGAGCGTGGCCATGAACATCGGGATCGAGGCGGCGACGATGGCCAGCCAGACGGGAACGCGCCGCCCGGGCGGCGCCCCGGAACTCTCCGCGGAAGATCGAGGATCGAGTTGATCGGTGAGGGTCGTCATGTCGGCTCCTGGGGCCTGCGGACGGGAATGTCGGGAACTCCCGACTTGTAAGCATCGAATGATTACTTATGCGATCCGACGGTAGTTATCGAGTGATAACCTGTCAACATGTCGACGGCAGAGAAATCGGAGAAGCAGACGCGGATGAGCGCGGAGGCTCGCCGTGAACTGGTCCTCGCCGCGGCCACCAAGGCGTTCGCACGGGGCGGATTCCACGGCACCAGCACCGACGCCGTCGCGAAGGAAGCCGGGGTCTCCCAGCCCTACGTGGTGCGCATGTTCGGATCGAAGGCGAATCTGTTCCGCGAGGTGTTCGCGCACGCGGTCGGCCGGATCATGGACGCGTTCGAACCCGCACTCGACCGGGTCGCCGAGGATCCGGAGAACGAGGAACTCTGGGCGCAGATGGGGGCGGCGTACACCGAACTGCTCGCCGACCGGGACCTGCTGTTGGTGATGATGCACGGCTTCGCCGCCGGTTCGATGCCCGAGATCGGCGCCCAGGCGCGCGACTGGATGTCGAAGATCTACACCCAGATCCGCACGCGCACGGGGTGCACCCCGGAGCACGCCCGCACCTTCATCGCCAACGGCATGCTGCTCAACACGCTCCTCGCCATGGAGGCACCGCAGAACGCCGACAACGATCCCGCGCTCGCCGAACTCTCGGTCTGCGCCTTCGGGAACAGTCTGTCCGCCGCCGCCGGCGACGCGGACTGACACCACCGGCCGAACTCCGGGGTCAGCCCATCTCGGCGTGCCGGTAGCACCACCGCCACGACTCGCCCGGCTCGTGCGAGCGCATGACGGGATGTCCCGTCCGGTCGAAGTGCGCGGTCGCGTGCCGATGGGGGCTCGAGTCGCAGCATCCGACGTGCCCGCAGGTGAGGCACATCCGCAGGTGCGCCCAGTTCTGCTCGCCGAGTGCCTCGCATTCCTCGCAGCGACCGGGCGTGCGCGGCTCGGGGTCCGGTCCGGCCGCGGCAAGCTCGGCGCAGGGTCCGGCGCCGGCCGGATCCGGGGATCCCACCCTGATGCGCTCGGCGGCGCGTCGGAGCACTCTCTTCATCACCTCCCATCCTGCATGCTGCAGGGAGCGATATCCACACATCCGACCGTTGGACGGAGAACCGTCGTGAACGTGGCCCTGCTCGCCGTCGCGGTGGCGGCGCTGCTCACCGCCGCCCTCGCACGCCGGTTGAACTGGTCGGCGCCGCTGCTGCTGGTCCCGGTCGGCCTGGTCGGGTCGCAGATCCCCGGGCTCCCCGACACCGTGCTCGATCCCGATCTCGTGTTGTTCGCGGTGCTGCCGCCGCTGCTCTACTCGGCCGCGCTGGACAGTTCCTCGCTGGCGCTGCGCCGCAATGCGCGCCCGATCGCGCTGCTCGCGGTCGGGCTGCCGCTGGCCACCACCGCCGTCGTCGGGGCGGTCGCCTATCTCACGATTCCCCAGTTCCCGCTCGCCGCCGCGCTGGTGCTCGGGGCGGTCGTGGCTCCGCCCGACGCGGTGTCCGCCAGCGCGATCGGGCGGCGTCTCGGCCTGCCCCGACGGATCATGACGCTGCTCGGCGGGGAGAGCCTGCTCAACGACGCGACCGCGCTCACCGCGTACCGGGTCGCGCTCGCCGCAGCGGTCGGGACCGGGGTGACCCTGATGGAGGGGGTGCGCACCTTCCTCGGTGCGGCGATCGGCGGCACGCTGATCGGCGTCGCGGTGGGGATCGCCGTCGCCGCGATCCGTTCGCGGCTGTCGGATCCGGTGATGGAGAGCGCGATCGGGCTCCTCGTCCCGTTCGTCGCCTACCTGGCGGCGGAGGAGGTGCACAGTTCCGGGGTGATCGCCGTCGTCGTCGCCGGCCTGTACCTCGGTCAGCGGTCGACTCGGGCCGGATACGCGACCCGCTTGCAGGACACCGCGGTGTGGAAGGCCGTCGACGTCATCCTCGAATCGTTCGTCTTCCTGCTCATCGGGCTGCAGTTGCCGAGCGTCGTGCAGGGTCTCCACGGCCGCAGTGTCGCCGAGGTCGTCGGCGCCTCCGTTGCCGTGCTCGCCGCGGTGATCGTGGTCCGACTGCTGTGGGTCTACCCGGCGGCCTTTCTCCCCCGCATGTTCTCGAAGCGGATCCGCGAGCGGGAGCCGGCGCCGAGCCTGCGGGCGGTCTTCGTGGTCGCGTGGTCCGGCATGCGCGGTGTGGTCTCGCTGGCCGCGGCCTTCGCGATCCCGCTCACCGTCAACTCGGGCGCCCCCTTCCCCGGGCGCGACATGATCCTGTTCGTCACCTTCGCGGTCGTGGTCGGAACCCTGCTCCTGCACGGGTTGACCCTGCCGTGGGTGATCACCCGGCTCGGGGTCGACAACGAAGGAGAGCGCCGCACGGACGCGGTTGCGCTGGCCGCCGCGCAGGACAAGGCGGCCCGGGCCGCCACGGAGGTGCTCGATGCGCTGGTCGCGAACGCCGACGGGGACTCCACCGCCGTTCGGGAGCGGGCCGCGGAGATCCTCCGCACGTGGAGCGAGCACCGCGCGCACGCGGCGTGGGAGCGGCTCGGTCGCAGCGACGCCGAGTTGGGTGAGAGCCCGTCCGCCGCGTTCCGCGCACTGCGCCTGCAGATGCTGGCGACCGAACGAGGCGTCTTCCTCGCGGAACGCGACAACGGACGGATAGACGACGACGTGCTGCGCCAGGTGCTGCGCGAACTGGATCTCGAGGAGGCGACCCTGAACCGGAAGTAGACCACAGCGTGGCCGCCGGGCCCTCCGGGGCGCGATGGACGCCGGTCAGGTGAGGAAACTCGCGGCCCGGTCCACGAGATCGAGCACCGGTTGCGGCACGACGCCCAGCACGACGGTGACCACCGCAGCGACGGCGACCGCCACCACCGTCGGGGCGCTGGTGACGACCGTGGCGGGGGCTCCCGCCGGCGGGTCGGAGAAGAACATCAGCACGATCACCCGCACGTAGAAGAACGCGGCGATCGCGCTGCTGATCACGCCGACGATCACGAGCGGCACCGCGCCCCCGGACGCGGCGGCCTGGAACACCGCGAACTTGCTGACGAATCCGCTGGTGAGCGGGATTCCGGCGAACGAGAGCAGGAACAACGCGAACGTCGTGCCGACGATCGGTGAGGTGCGCCCCAGTCCCGCCCACCGCGCCAGGTCGGTGACCTCTGCGCCCGACGGATCGCGCACCAGCGTGACGACCGCGAACGCGCCGAGGGTGCTGAAGCCGTAGGCCAGCAGGTAGAACAACGTCGACGAGATCCCGGCGTCGTTGCCGGCGATCACACCGGTGAGGATGAATCCGGCGTGCGCCACCGACGAGTACGCGAGCATGCGTTTGACGTCGGTCTGCGTGATCGCCAGGACCGCGCCCACCAGCATCGTGAGGATCGCGACCGCCCACAGGACCGGCCGCCAGTCGGTGCTGAGCCCGGGCACCGCGACGTAGAAGACGCGCAGCGCCGCACCGAACGCCGCGATCTTCGTGGCCGACGCCATGAACGCGGTGATCGGGGTCGGCGCGCCCTGGTAGACGTCGGGGATCCACGAGTGGAACGGCACCGCGCCGACCTTGAACAGCAACCCGACCGACAGCATCGCCAGGCCGATCTGCGCCAGGACGACGTCGCCGGAACCCTGCTCGATCGCCTGCCCGATCCCGGGCAGCTGGACCGTTCCGGCGTAGCCGTACAGCATCGCCACCCCGAACAGGAAGAACGCCGACGAGAACGCGCCCAGCAGGAAGTACTTGAGGGCCGCCTCCTGCGAGAGCAGGCGACGCCGGCGAGCGAGACCGCACACCAGGTACAGCGGCAGTGACAGGACCTCGAGCGCGACGAACATCGTCAGCAGATCGTTCGCCGCCGGGAACAGCAGCATCCCGCCGACGGCGAACATTGCGAGGGGAAAGACCTCGGTCTGCGTCACGCCGGCCTTCGCGGCCTCCTGCTCGGCGGCGCTGCCCGGCACCGCCGACGCCCGCGGGGTGAACGCGTCCATCACCCCGGATCCGGCCGCGACCGCCTCGGCCTCGACCCGCGCCCGGTCGAGGCCCCGGTCGGCGATCAGCAGCACCGCGAGGATCGACACCAGCAGGATCGTGCCCTGCAGGAACAGCGTCGGGCCGTCGACAGCGACGGCGTCGACGGCGACGAGCGCACGGGTCCCGGCGAGCGCGACGACCGCGACGAACGCCGCGACGAGTCCGCCGAGCGCCAGTCCGACGTGGGTCGCGTAGCGGGCCCGCCGGGGCGCGAACGCCTCCACCAGGACGCCGACGACCGCCACCGCGAACACGATCAGCATCGGGGCGAGTTGGCTGTACTCGATGCTCGGGGCCGGCAGGACCGCATCCGCGTTCACGTCGAGGTTCATCGGGCACCTCCGTCCTGCTCGGCAACCGTCGGTGCGGGATCGGGCCGGTCGATGGTCGTGAGCGTCCCGGTGACCGCCGGGGTGATGACGTCGAGGATCGGCTTGGGGTACAGGCCGAGGATCAACAGCAGCGCGATGAGCGGCGCCACGACCACCAGTTCACGACGTCGGAGGTCGCGGATGCGCTCGTTGCCGTCCGTGACCGGTCCGGTCATCATCCGCTGGTAGAGCCACAGCACGTACAGCGCGGCGAGCACCAACGCGACCGTCGCGAGCACCGCCGCGACCGGGTAGCGCGTGTACGTGCCGACCAGGACCAGGAATTCGCTCACGAACGGCGCCAGCCCCGGCAGCGACAACGTCGCCAGACCGGCGATCAGGAAGGTGCCGGCCAGCAGCGGGGCCACCTTCTGCACTCCCCCGTAGTCGGCGATCGCGCGGGTCCCGCGCCGCGACACCAGGAATCCGGCGACGAGCATCAGCGCCGCGGTCGAGATCCCGTGGTTGACCATGTACAGGACCCCGCCGCTCTGGCCCTGGCTGGTCATCGCGAACACGCCCAGCACGATGAACCCGAAGTGCGATATCGAGGTGTACGCGATCAACCGCATGACGTCGGTCTGGCCGATCGCCAGCAGCGCGCCGTACACGATGCTGATCACCGACAGCGTGATCACGAGTGGGGCGAAATACTGTGCGGCGTCCGGGAACAACTGCAGGCAGTACCGCAGCATCGCGAAGGTGCCCACCTTGTCGACCACCGCCATCATCAGCACCGCGCTCACCGGTGTCGCCTGCACCGCGGCGTCGGGCAGCCAACTGTGCAGCGGCCACAGCGGGGCCTTGACCGCGAACGCGAACATGAAGCCGAGGAACAGGGCGTTCGCGACGGGCGCGTCGATCGCCAGGTCACCGGACGAGACGGCCGCGACGATCCCGCGGAAGTCGAACGTCCCGGAGGTGAAGGGGCTGTCGGGGCCGGCGGTGACGACGTAGAGACCGATGACGGCCGCGAGCATGATCAAGCCGCCGAAGAGGTTGTACAGCAGGAACTTCACCGCGGCCCGTGACCGATCGGGGCCGGGCTGCCCGAACCCGCCGACGAGGAAGTACATCGGGATCAGCATCGCCTCGAAGAACACGTAGAACAGCAGGATGTCGAGCGCGAGGAACGACATCAGCACCATCGACTCGACCACCAGGATGAGCGCGACGTATGACTGGGTCGCGCGTGGCCGCGGGTCGTCGGCCGCGACGTCCTTCCAGCCGGCGACCAACAGCAGCGGCACCAGGACGGCCGTGAGCAGAACCAGCGCGAGCGCGATGCCGTCGAGGCCGAGTTCGTAGCGGGTGCCGAAAGCGGGTATCCACGAGTGCGATTCGACGAACTGGTACCGCTCGCCGGCCGGCTCGAATCGGATCGCCAGGACCACGGCCACCGCGAGCGCCGCCACCGCCGCCCCGAGGGCGAGGGACCGGGCCAGAACCCGTCGGTGTGCGGGGGTCGCCATCGCCGCGACCGCCCCGGCGAGCGGCAGCAGCCACAGCACCGTCAACCAGGGAAAGCCACTCATCACACCCTCCCCACCAGTACGGCCGCGACCACGAAGACCGCGCCGACGAACATGTACAGCGCGTACGAGCGGACGAACCCGGTCTGCAGTCGTCGCAGCGCCACCGACGCGAGGCCGAGGACCGTGGGGACGCCCCGCACGACACCGTCGATCCCCTTGTCCTCCAGTATCTTCAGCCCCGCGACCAACCGCTGCCCGGGACGCATGAACACCGCCTCGTCGACGGCGTCGCCGTACAGGTCGCGGCGGGCGGCGACCGTGAGGCCGGAGACGTCGGCGGGGGCGACGACCGGGACCGGTCGGGTGCCGTACTGCCGCCACGCGATCCCGACGCCCACGAGGACCACCGCGAGGGTCGCCGCGGTGATCAGCCACACCGGTACCACGGGCTCGACGTGTTCGGCCGCGGAACCGAATTCGGTCCAGACGGGCTCGAGCCAGTGTTCGAGGGTGCCGCCGATCGCGAGCAGTCCACCGGCGGCGACCGACCCCACCGCGAGCAGGATCATCGGCACGGTCATCACACCCGGCGACTCGTGCGGGTGGGTCTCGGGCTTCCATCGTCGCTCGCCGAAGAACGTCATCAGCATCACGCGCGTCATGTAGAACGCGGTGATGCCGGCGCCGAGCATCGCGACGGTGCCGAGCACGGCGCCCCCGACGCCGCCGGACCCGAACGCGGCCTCGATGATCTTGTCTTTGGAGAAGAAACCGGAGAACGGCGGGATACCGATGATCGCGAGGTACCCCAGCCCGAACGTCGCGAACGTGATCGGCATCAGCGTGCGCAGCCCGCCGTACCGCCGCATGTCGGTCTCGTCGCCCATGCCGTGCATCACCGACCCGGCGCCGAGGAACAGTCCGGCCTTGAAGAATCCGTGTGCGAGCAACAGCATGATCGCGAACGCGTAGCCGGCGGGGCCGAGTCCGGCCGCCATCACCATGTAGCCGATCTGGCTCATGGTCGACGCCGCGAGCGCCTTCTTGATGTCGTCCTTCGCGCAACCGATGATCGCGCCGAACAGCAGGGTCACCGCACCGACGATCACCACCGCGACCTGCGCACCGGGGGCCGCCTCGAAGATCGGGCCGGACCGCACGATCAGGTAGACGCCCGCCGTGACCATCGTCGCGGCGTGGATGAGCGCCGACACCGGCGTCGGGCCCTCCATCGCGTCGCCGAGCCAGGACTGCAGCGGCACCTGGGCCGACTTGCCGCACGCGGCCAGCAGCAGCGCCAGACCGATCGCGGTGAGCGTGCCCTCGCCCGCCGCGTCGGCCCCGCCGAGGACGTCGGCGAACGAGACCGACCCGAACGTCGCGAACATGATCATGAGCGCGACGACCAGGCCCATGTCGCCGACGCGGTTGACCACGAACGCCTTCTTCGCGGCGGTCGCCGCGGACGGCTTGAACTGCCAGAACCCGATCAACAGGTAGGACGCGAGGCCGACACCCTCCCAGCCCACGTACAGGCCCAGGTAGTTGTCGGCGAGCACCAGCAGCAGCATCGCCGCGAGGAACAGGTTGAGGTACGCGAAGAATCGTCGGCGGCCGGGGTCGTCGCGCATGTAGCCGACCGAGTAGATGTGGATGAGCGACCCGACGCCGGTGATGAGCAGCGCGAAGCACATCGACAGCGGGTCCAGCCGCAGCCCGACGTCCACCTGGAGTCCGGCGACGGGCAGCCACGTGAACAGGTCCTGGGTGACGGTCCGGTCGGCGGGAGCGCGTCCGACCATGTCGACGAACAGCGCCGCCGCGAGCACGAACGACGCGAGGGCCGCGGCGCAGCCGAGCAGGTGCCCCCACGGGTCGCTGCGCCGACCGGCGAGCAGGAGGATCGCCGCCCCGGCGAGCGGAAGCACCGGCAGGAGCCAGATGAGCGCGTGAATTCCCGTCCCCCCGTCCATGTCAGTACTTCAGCAGGTCGGCGTCGTCGACCGAGGCCGAGCGACGGGTGCGGAAGATGGTCATGATGATCGCGAGGCCGACGACGACCTCCGCCGCGGCGACGACCATCGTGAAGAACGCGAACACCTGCCCGTCGAGGTTGCCGTGCATGCGGGCGAACGTGACGAACGCGAGGTTGCAGGCATTGAGCATCAGCTCGATGCACATGAACACGACGATCGCGTTGCGCCGCAGCAGCACCCCGGCGGCGCCGATCGTGAACAGCAGCGCGGCCAGGTACAGGTAGTTCTCGGGATTCATCGCGTCTCCTCCCCGGTCGGCCCCACGGCGGACGGCGGTGCGCCGCGCGGGTCGAGCACGCGGGCAACGGATTCGCGTGCGTACGACCCGTCGGGCAGCCGGGCCGGCATGTCGACGGCGTTGCTGCGCGCGTAGACGCCGGGACTCGGCAGCGGCGTGACGCGGGCCGTCGCGTCCGGCTCGCCCGCACCCCAGTCCCGGAACCGCTGCTCGGACATCTCCCGCTGCGAGAGGCGACGCTCGAAGCGCTCGCGGTGCGCCAGCACCATCGCCCCGATCGTGGCGGTGATCAGCAGGGCACCGGTGAGTTCGAACACCCACACGTAGCGGATGAAGACGATCTCCGCGATGCCCTCGACGTTCCCTCCGGCATTGGCCCGGTCGAGTCCGACGAAGCCGACCTCGCCCGAACGGGTGACCCCGATGGTGGCGTTGCCGAGGGCGCCGACCAGCAGCAGACCGAACCCGAGCCCGGCCACCACTGCCGCGATGCGTTGCCCACGAAGGGTTTCCACGAGGGAGTCCGACGAGTCGACGCCGACGAGCATCAGCACGAACAGGAACAGCATCATCACCGCGCCGGTGTAGACGACGACCTGCACGACACCCAGGAACAGCGCGCCCTGCGCGAGGTAGAGCACCGCGAGGACGATCATCGTCATCGCGAGGAAGATCGCCGAGTACACCGCCTTCGGCGCGCACACCACCCCGAGGGCGCCCAGTACCGCGACGGTGCCGAGGATCCAGAACTGCACGCCCTCACCGGTCGACGTCCGGGTGAAGGTTTCCGCCGCGAGCGTCGCCGTCGCGTGCAGTGTCACAGCGTCCACCCCGATCGCCTCCTCAGCTCGCGGTCTCGTCGGTGCGGGCCGGCGTCGTCGTGGCCGTGCCGGTCACGTTCCCGCGGTAGTAGTCGTCGTCGGTGGTGCCGGGCGCCATCGGGTGCGGCGGCGGCTCCATCCCCGGTTGCAGCGGCGCGAGCAGGCGGTCCTTCTCGTAGATCAGGTCGGCGCGGTTGTCGTCGACCATCTCGTACTCGTTGGTCATCGTGAGCGCGCGGGTCGGGCACGCCTCGACGCACAGACCGCAGCCGATGCACCGCAGGTAGTTGATCTGGTAGACGCTGCCGTACCGCTCTCCCGGCGAGAACCGCTCCTCGTCGGTGTTGTCGGCGCCCTCGACGTAGATCGCGTCGGCCGGGCACGCCCACGCGCACAGTTCGCACCCGATGCACTTCTCGAGCCCGTCCGGGTGCCGGTTGAGCTGGTGCCGGCCGTGGTACCGCGCCGCGGTCGGCGTCTTCTGCTCGGGGTAGAACTCGGTGACGGGTTTCTTGAACATCGTCGAGAAGGTCACGCCGAAACCCGCGACGGAGTCGAGGAAGTCAGGCATCGAAGTCCTCCTTTCCGGGGTGCCGCGCCGGCACGAGCGCCGGCTCGGTGCGTGCCGGGAGCGGCGGGACGGGGAAGCCGCCCGCCATCGGATCGAACTGTGGGGCGGCGACCGGCCGGACGTCGGACGGTGCGGCGCGCGCGGCCACGAGGCGACGCCACAGCAGGGCGAGCAACGCGAGTGCCACGATCGCACCGCCGCCGACCAGCACGATCCAGCGCAGCTCGTATCCCTCGTTGCGGAGCACCCGGACCGTCGCGACCACCATGACCCACGCGATCGCGACCGGGATCAGCACCTTCCACCCGAGGTTCATGAACTGGTCGTACCGCAGGCGTGGCAGTGTGCCGCGCAGCCAGATGAACACGAACAGGAACGCCCACACCTTCGCGACGAACCACAGCAGCGGCCACCAACCGGAGTTCGCGCCGGACCACATGTTCAGCGGCCACGGCGCGTGCCAGCCGCCGAGGAACAGCGTCGCCGCCAGCGCCGAGACGGTCACCATGTTCACGTACTCGGCGAGCATGAACATCGCGAACCGCAGCGACGAGTACTCGGTGTGGAAGCCGCCGACGAGTTCGCCTTCGGCCTCGGGTAGGTCGAACGGCGCCCGGTTGGTCTCGCCGACCATCGAGGTGACGTAGATGAGGAACGACGGCAGCAGCAGGAAGACGTACCAGGTACCGTCCTGTGCGGCAACGATTCCCGACGTCGACATCGTGCCGGCATCGAGGAAGACGGCCGCGAACGTCAGGCCCATCGCAACCTCGTAGGAGATCACCTGCGCGGTCGACCGGATCCCGCCCAGCAGCGGATACGTCGAGCCCGACGCCCATCCCGCGAGCACGATCCCGTAGACGCCGACCGACGTGACCGCCAGGACGTACAGGACGGCGACCGGAAGATCGGTGAGCTGCAAGGGCGTCCACCGACCGAGGATCGACACCTCCGGGCCGAAGGGGATCACCGCGAACGCCATGAAGGCCGGGACCGTCGCGATGATCGGCGCGAGGATGTAGACGGGCTTGTCGACACCCGCGGGGACGATGCCCTCCTTGAGCGCGAGTTTGATGCCGTCGGCGAGGGTCTGGAGGATGCCGCGGGGGCCGACACGGTCCGGACCGACCCGCATCTGCATCCACGCCAGCACCTTCCGCTCGGCGTAGATCGCGATGAGGACGGTCAGCACGAGGAAGACGAAGATGGCCAACGCCTTCGCGATCACGAGCCACCACGGGTCGTGGCCGAACATCGACAGATCGGCGGCGGCGAGAGTGCTCATCGCACGGCCTCCCCTCGGGCCGCGGGTGCCACGGCGCCGTTGGTGCCGGGTTCGGCGCGGCGCACCCGCACGACGTCGCCGGCTCGGCCGAGTCGACGGTGCACCGCCGAACCGGGCGAGTTCATCGGCAGCCACACCACCCGGTAGGGCAGGTCGGTGATCGCGAGCGGCAGGGTGACCGCGCCCCGCTCGGACTCGACGGTCACCGGGTCGCCTTCCCGCGCACCGATCTCCGCGGCGCAGTCGGCCGACAGCCGGACGACGGGCGGGCGGGCGGTACCGGCGAGGTACGGTTCGCCGTCCTGCATCCGACCGGCGTCGAGGAGCATCCGCCACGTGGCCAGGACGGCATGGCCGGGCCCCGGCTCGGGTACGGGCCGGGGTTCGATCTCCCAGGAGTCCGGCCTCACTCCTCCCCATGTACCCAGCCGCGCGATCTCGATCCGCGCGGCGGCGACGTCGGGCAGCCCGAGCGCGACGCCCGACTCGGCGGCGAGGGCGTGCAACACGCGCTGGTCCGGCACCGCGCCGGTGTCGCGGAGCGCGGCCTCGAACGGCCGCACCCGCCCCTCCCAGTCGACGAACGCGCCGGATTTCTCCGCGACCGGCGCGACCGGGAACACGACGTCGGCGCGCTCGGTCACGGCGCTGCGGCGCACCTCCAGGCTGACGACGAACCCCGTCGCGTCCAGGGCCTCCGTCGCGGCCACGGGGTCGGGCAGGTCGTCGAGTTCGACGCCGCCCACCAGGAGCGCCCCCAGCGAGCCCGTCGCGGCCGCCGCGAGCATCGACGACGTGTCCCGGCCGGGTCCCGAGGGCAGGTCCCCGCACTCCCAGACGGTCTCGACCTCGCGCCGGGCCGCGGGATCGGTGACCGGCCGCCCACCCGGCAACACCGCCGGTGACGCACCGACCTCCAACGCGCCGCGTTCACCGGCCCGCCGCGGGATCCACGCTATCCGCGCGCCGGTCGCGTCGGCCAGGCGTCCCACCGCCGACAGCGTTCCGGGAATCCCAGCGGCCCGCTCGCCGACCAGGATCACCGAACCGGCACACCGCAGAAACTCCGACGCGGACAGTTCGTCGAGGATCGCCGGTTCGTCGCCCGGGACCGCTCGCAGCAACCGGCCGGACATCTTCTCGAGCCCGCGCGTCGCGTAGGGCCCGACGGACATGACCACCGTCCGGCGAACCCGGACGGCCTTGCGCAGTCGGAGGAACACCATCGGCGACTCCTCCTCCGGCTCGAACGCGACCAGCAGGACGGCGGGTGCGTGCTCGAGGTCGTCGTACGTGATCGCCGTGGGATCGGCACCGAGAACGCGGCCGGCTACCCGGGCGGCGAGGAACCCGGCTTCCTCGACGGAGTGCAGCCGGGAGCGGAAGTCGATGTCGTTGGTGCCGAGTACCGCCCGAGCGAACTTCGCGTACGCGTACGCATCCTCCACGGTGGACCGACCACCGACCAGGACGCCGGTGCCGCCGCGCGCCGCCGCGAGCCCGCGTGCGGCGGCCGCGAGCGCCTCCGGCCACGACGCCGGCACGAGGTCGCCGGCGTCGTTCCGGACCATCGGCGTCGCGAGCCGGTCCGGTTCGGTCGCGTACGTGAACGCCCAGCGCCCCTTGTCGCAGTTCCATTCCTCGTTGACCTGCGGGTCGTCGCCGGCGAGGCGGCGCAGCACGGTCCCGCGGCGATGGTCGGTGCGCTGCGCGCACCCGCCGGCACAGTGCTCGCAGATGCTCGGACTCGACACCAGGTCGAACGGCCGGGCCCGGAACCGGTACGCGGCGCCGGTGAGCGCACCGACCGGGCAGATCTGCACGGTGTTGCCGGAGAAGTAGGAGTCGAACGGCTCGTCCTCGCCGATCCCGACCTGCTGCAGGGCACCGCGCTCGAGAAGTTCGATCATCGGGTCGCCCGCGATCTGCTGGGAGAAGCGGGTGCAGCGCGCGCACAGCACGCACCGTTCGCGGTCCAACAGCACCTCGCTGGACAGCGGAATCGGTTTGGGGAAGGTGCGTTTGACGCCGCCGAACCGGGACTCGGAGCGGCCGCTCGACATCGCCTGGTTCTGCAGCGGGCACTCGCCGCCCTTGTCGCAGACGGGGCAGTCGAGCGGATGGTTGATGAGCAGCAGTTCCATCACGCCCTTCTGCGCGCGGTCCGCCGCCTCGGAGGTGACCTGCGTGTGGACCACCATGCCGTCGGTCGCAACGGTCGTGCACGACGCCAGCGGCTTGCGCTGCCCCTCGACCTCGACGAGGCACTGCCGGCACGCGCCGACCGGGTCTAGCAGTGGATGGTCGCAGAACCGAGGGATCTGGATGCCGATGCCCTCGGCCGCGCGGATCACGAGCGTCCCCTTGGGGACGGTCACCTCGACGCCGTCGATCGTGAGCGTCACCCGGTCCGACGGCACCGGCTGGCCGGAGGCGTCGGCACCTACGTTGACGGTCATGCGATCCCCCCTTCCGGTCGGGCCGTGACCTTCGAGACGAGCGCGGACTCGTCCGGGTCGAACGGGCAGCCTCCGTGCTCGAGGTGCGCGACGTACTCGTCGCGGAAGTACTTCAGCGAGGACGTGATCGGGCTCGTGGCGCCGTCACCGAGGGCGCAGAACGACTTGCCGAGGACGGTGTCGGAGATGTCGAGCAGCTTCGTGAGGTCCTCCTCGGTGCCCTCCCCACGCTCGAGCCGCTCGAGGATCTGCACCAGCCAGTACGTGCCCTCCCGGCACGGGGTGCACTTGCCGCACGACTCGTGGGCGTAGAACTCCGTCCACCGCAACACCACCCGCACGACGCAGGTGGTCTCGTCGAAGATCTGCAGCGCTTTGGTGCCGAGCATCGATCCTGCCCCCGCCACGTTTTCGTAGTCGAGCGGCACGTCGAGGTGCTCGTCGGTGAAGATCGGGGTCGACGAGCCGCCGGGGGTCCAGAACTTGAGCCGATGGCCCGCGCGGACACCACCGGCGTGATCGAGCAACTGCCGCAACGTGACCCCCAGCGGTGCCTCGTACTGGCCGGGCCGGGTGACATGACCCGAGAGCGAGTACAGGGTGAACCCGGGCGACGCCTCGCTGCCCATGCTGCGGAACCACTCCGGCCCGCGCAGGATGATCGGCGGGACGCTCGCGATCGACTCGACGTTGTTGACCACGGTGGGGCACGCGTACAGCCCGGCGACCGCGGGAAACGGCGGCCGCAACCGAGGCTGGCCGCGTCGGCCCTCGAGCGAATCGAGCAGCGCCGTCTCCTCACCGCAGATGTAGGCGCCGGCCCCCGCGTGAACCACGATGTCGAGGTCGAAGCCGGAGCCGAGGATGTCGCGCCCGAGATAGCCGGCGTCGTAGGCTTCCGCGACCGCGGCCTGCAGTCGGCGCAGGACCGGCACCACCTCGCCGCGCAGGTAGATGAACGCCCGCGACGCCCGGATGGCGAAGGCCGCGATGACGACTCCCTCGATCAGGGCGTGCGGGGTGGCGAGCATCAGCGGAATGTCCTTGCAGGTGCCCGGTTCCGACTCGTCGGCGTTGACGACGAGGTAGTGCGGCTTCGCGGTGCCGTCCGTCACGGGATCCTGCGGGATGTACGACCACTTCATGCCCGTCGGGAAGCCGGCGCCGCCCCGGCCACGCAGTCCGGCGTCCTTGACGGTCTGGATCACCTCGTCGGGATTCATCCGCAGGGACTTGCGCAGCGCGGTGTAGCCGTCGTGGCGCTCGTAGGTGTCGAGGGTCCACGACCGGGCGTCGTCCCAGTGTCGGCTCAGGACCGGCGTGAGGGTGGGTCCGTCGGCGGTGTCGGCTCCGTCCTCCCGGGACACCCGCAGCCCGGCGAGCGTCGCCGGTCCCGCGCCGCCGCCCGCCTCCAGCGCGCCGGGCCGCCCGTCCGGGAATCCCGCGAGGATGCGGGCGGTCTCCCGGAACGAGCACAGCGGTGCCCCGCGAGTGGGTGTCACGGACTGCCCGGCGCGCAGCGCGTCGACCACCTCGGTGGCCGACGCGGGCGTCTGGTTGTCGAAGAACTCCCAGTTCACCATCATCACCGGCGCGAAGTCGCAGGCCGCGTTGCACTCGATGTGCTCGAGCGTCACCGCCCCGTCCGCCGTCGTCTCGCCGGCGCCGATCCCGAGGTGCTCGCGCAGGGCCGCGTAGATCGCGTCGCCGCCCATCACGGCGCACAGGCTGTTGGTGCACACGCCCACGTGGTAGGTGCCGGTCGGATCTCGGCGGTACATCGTGTAGAACGTCGCCACCGCGGTGACCTCGGCCGCGGTCAGTCCGAGTTGCCGTGCGCAGAAATCGATTCCGGCCGGCGAGACGTATCCGTCCTCGGCCTGGACGAGGTGCAGCAGCGGCAGCAGCGCCGACCGCGCGGTGCCCGCGGGCTCCGATTCGTCTCCGCGCCTCCGGTAGCGGTCGATGATCTCCTCGGCGTCGGCGGCGAGCCTGGCCTCGACGTCCGGTGGATAGGAGGGCCGCCGCCGGGGGCTCGGACCGAGTTCGACGAACACCGGTCCCGCGGTTCGTGGTTCGCTCATCGGTCCACTCCCCCCATGACGGGGTCGATGCTGGCCACCGACGCGATCACGTCGGCCACCATCCCGCCCTCGCACATTGCCGACACGGCCTGGAGATTGGTGAACGACGGATCCCGGTAGTGCACGCGGAACGGCCTGGTCCCGCCGTCGCTCACCATGTGCACCCCCAGTTCGCCGCGCGGTGACTCCAGCGCCACGTAGACCTGGCCGGGCGGGACGCGGAACCCCTCGGTGACGAGCTTGAAGTGGTGGATCAGCTCCTCCATCGACGTGCCCATGATCCGGCGAATGTGTTCGAGGGAGTTACCGAGCCCGTCCGGACCGAGCGCGAGATCGGCCGGCCAGGCGATCTTCCGGTCCGCCACCATGACCGGGCCGGGACGCAGCCGGTCCAGGCACTGTTCGACTATCTTGAGCGACTCCGCCATCTCCCGCACGCGCACGAGATAGCGCCCGTAGCAGTCGGATCCGGTGTCGGTGACGACGTCGAAGTCGTAGGACTCGTAGCCGCAGTACGGATCCGACCGGCGCACGTCCAGCGGCAGCCCGGTGGCCCGCAGGATCGGACCGGTGATGCCGAGCGCCATGCAGCCGGTGAGATCGAGGTAGCCGATGCCCTGCGTGCGGGCCTTCCAGATCGGGTTCTCGTTGAGGAGGTTCTCGAGGTCGCGCAGGCGCCGCGGCATCAGGTCGAGCAGTTCGCGCACCTTGCGGACCGCACCGTCGGGCAGGTCCTGGGAGATCCCGCCCGGCCGGATGTAGGCGTGGTTCATCCGCAGGCCGGTGATCATCTCGAAGATGTCGAGGACCAGTTCGCGTTCGCGGAACCCGAAGAGCATCGGCGTGATCGCGCCCAGTTCCATCCCGCCGGTCGCCAGTGCCACGAGGTGCGAGGAGATCCGGTTGAGCTCCATCAGCAGCACGCGGACGACGGTGGCGCGCTCGGGAATCTGGTCGGTGATGTCGAGCAGTTTCTCCACACCCAGGCAGTACGCCACCTCGTTGAAGAACGGGGCCAGGTAGTCCATGCGCGTGACGAACGTGACGCCCTGCGTCCAGTTGCGGTACTCGAGGTTCTTCTCGATCCCGGTGTGCAGGTAGCCGATTCCGCAACGCGCCTCGGTCACCGTCTCGCCCTCGATCTCGAGGATCAACCGCAGCACCCCGTGGGTGGACGGGTGCTGCGGCCCCATGTTCACGACGATCCGCTCGGCACCGGACTCGTGCGCCGCGGTGGCCGCGTCGACCAGCGCGTCCCAGTCCTGGCCGGCGACGGTGAACTCCGCACCGCCACCGCCGTTCCGGGCGAAGGAGTCACGAGAATTGTTCACTGATACGCCCTCCTCTCGTCCGGTGGCGGGATCTTCGCCCCCTTGTACTCGACGGGGATGCCGCCGAGCGGGTAGTCCTTCCGCTGCGGATGACCCACCCAGTCGTCGGGCATCTCGATCCGGGTGAGCGCCGGGTGACCGTCGAACACGAGTCCGAAGAAGTCGTAGGCCTCGCGCTCGTGCCAGTCGGTGGTCGGGTACACGAAGTACAGCGACGGGATGTGCGGATCGGCGTCGGGCACCGCCACCTCCAGCCGAAGCCGGCGGCTGTGGGTGACCGACATCAGCGGGTACACCGCGTGCAGTTCCCGCCCCGGGTCCTGCGGGTAGTGCACCCCGCTCACCCCGAGGCACAGTTCGAACCGCAACTCCGGGACGTCGCGCAGCAACCGGGCCAGCAGTGGCAGGTACTCGCGACGCACGTGGAGGGTGAGTTCGCCGCGGAAGACGACGACCTTCTCGACCGCGTCGTCGAACAGGACACCCGCGTCGTCCGACGAGTCGAGGGCGGCGGCGAGAACGTCCACGACCTCGTCGAACCAGCCGCCGTAGGGTCGCGGCGTGCCGCCCGGCAACGTGACCGGCCGGACCAGGCGTCCGTAGCCGGAGGTGTCCCCGGTGCCGCCGACGCCGAACATGCCCTGGCGCAAGCCGATCATCTCGCCGCCCGCGACGCGTTCGGGCGGTACCGTGCCCTCCGGGCCGGCGGTGGCCTCAGGATCGGTGCCGCCCGGCACGTGGTCGTGGTCGTCCGTCATCGCGCCACCGTCCCGGCCCCGCGCCCCGGCATCCCGAGGTCGATCGTCGGTCGGGCCGCGAGCGCCGCCGCCTCGGCCGCCCGCACCGCCTCCTCGCGGTTGACCCCGAGCGGCATCTGCTGAATCTTCGCGTGCAGCTCCAGGATTGCGTTGAGCAGCATCTCCGGGCGAGGTGGGCAGCCGGGCAGGTAGATGTCGACCGGGACGACGTGGTCGACGCCCTGCACGATCGCGTAGTTGTTGAACATCCCACCCGACGACGCGCACACCCCCATCGCCAGCACCCACTTGGGCTCGACCATCTGGTCGTACACCTGCCGCAGCACCGGTGCCATCTTCTGACTCACCCGGCCCGCGACGATCATGAGGTCGGCCTGCCGGGGCGACGCGCGGAAGGCCTCCATGCCGAACCTGGCCAGGTCGTAGCGACCCGCCGTGGTCGCCATCATCTCGATCGCGCAGCACGCGAGGCCGAACGTCGCCGGCCAGAGCGAACCCTTGCGAGCGTAGCCGGCCACGGTTTCGACGGTGCTCAGCAGGAATCCGCTCGGCACCTTCTCCTCGAGACCCATGCCAGGTTCACCTCCTTCTCGCGGGTACCGCCTAGTCCCAGCTCAATCCCCCACGCCGCCACTCGTACACGTAGGCCACGGACACGTTGAAGACGAACACGGCCATCGCGGCCAGACCGAACAGTCCGAGGGCGTCGAAATGCACCACCCACGGGTAGAGGAACACGATCTCGATGTCGAAGATGATGAACAGCATCGCCGTCAGGTAGTACTTCACCGGGATCCGTTGCCCGCCCGCGCGACCGGTGGCCGGCTGCGGAGTGGGCTCGATGCCGCACTCGTAGGCCTCGAGTTTCGCGCGGTTGCGGCGCTTGGGGCCGACGACGGAGGCGACGACCACGGAGAACACCGCGAAGGCCACGGCGATGGCTCCGAGCACGAGAATCGGCACGTACGCGTTCACTGCGCCCCAGCTCCTCTCGTCGCGAGCCCACAAGGTGACCACGCGCGGCGGGTAGCCACGGGAGACGCACAATCACGCAATCAGGAAAACCCACCCGCCGAATGTGATCTACGACTCAGCGTACCGGGATTGTCCCCGAACTTGGCTTCGGTTTTACCCGCGAGTCTTTCGGGTGCCGTCCGCGTATCGACCCGGCCCCGATTCCGTCACGCCCGCCGTAGCAGCGGGACGACGGCCTCTGCCAGCCGGAACGGCTCGATCGGGTGCTGCACCACCGCCTCGGCCCGCGACCAGTCGGCGAGCCACCGGTCGTCGGCGCGCCCGGTGAGGACCACGATCGGCGGGCACACGTCCAGCTCGTCCTTGAGCTGCTTGGCAATTCCCATCCCGCCCGCCGGGGTCGCCTCGCCGTCCAGGATCGCAAGGTCGATGCCACCCGCGTCCATCGTGCGGATCACCACCGGCTCCGTCGCGACCTCGACGTACTCGAGTTCCGGCACGTCGGGATGCGGGCGGGTGCCGAGAGCGCGCATCACCTGTTCCCGTGTCGAGGCGTCGCTGCTGTAGACGAGTACGCGCAGCGGACCGGAGACGTCGGAGCGGACGGTCGGATTGGCCACGGAGCCGATGCTACGGCCGACCGGGCCCCCGCGCCGGGAGGCGAGTCCGTCCCGATTCGTCACCAACCCGGGACGGACACCGGCATGAACTGGAACTGCCCGGACGCGGACCGGAAGGTCGCGAGCGCCCGGTCGATGTGCGACGCGGACGTGACGAGGACGGCTCCGTTCGCTCCCGCGCCGGAGAGGATCTGGGTGGTGTTCCGGGCGTTGTCGACCGTCGAGTACGAGTCGTTCTCGAGGATGATGTTGGCCGGATTGACGCCCCGCAGCGTGAGCCCGACGAGCATCGCCTGTGCCTCGGTGTACGGCAGCGCCTGCGTCGGTCCGCCCGACACGATCACCTTGTTCTGGGGATGCAGGCGCGCGAGCGCGGCCGCGGCGTCGAGACGCGCGTTGAGGACCGCGGGCAGGAGCCCGTCGGCGTTGAGGCGGGCACCGAGCACCACGATGTACCGAGAGGCCGGATCACCGGTGAGGTACGCGTGCGCCGGCGCGTACTGCGCCAGCGAGACGACGGTGTCGGAGATGCCGGCCACGGCGGTGCGCTCGACGGTGTCGATGCCCTGGCCGATGAGTCCCGGGATGTTCAGCGAGGCGGCCTGTGCCGGCGCCGCGGCGAGAAGGGGAACTGCGGCGAACGCGGCCGCGACAACGGTGGTCCTCAACTTGTGCATGCCCTGGGTCTCTCCGATTTCTGGGGTCGCCGTCTGGTAACGCGCGTCACACCCTACGTGTTCGACGCCCGCACGGCAGCACAAGGGGTGACACAACAGGCCCCGGGCTACTCGATTCCGTCCACGACCAGGGCGAGCGCGAATCCGTCCCAGCCCTTCGACCCGACCGTCTGCAGCGCCGTCGCATCGACCCGGGGTTCGGCGGCCAGCAGGCCGAGGACCTCCCGACTGGCGTGCACCGCCTCGTCATCGAGGTCGGGGTTGGACACCGCTCCCCCGCGGACGACGTTGTCGACGACGATCACCGTGCCGGGGCGCGACATGCGCAGCGCCCAGCGGACGTAGTTGGAGTTGTTGACCTTGTCCGCGTCGATGAACACCAGATCGAACGGTCCCATGCCGTCGGCCTCGACGCCGGGCAGCGTGTCGAGCGCGGCACCGATCCGGATGTCGACCCGACGCCCGACGCCGGCCCGGTCGAGGTTCTCCCGCGCCACCGCCGCGTGCCTCGGTTCGTACTCCAGCGTCACGACGCGACCGGACTCGCCGACGGCGCGCGCGAGCCAGATGGTGCTGTACCCGCCGAGCGTGCCGATCTCGAGCACGCGGGTCGCACCGACCATGCGCGCCAACAGGTTCAGGAGCTTGCCCTGCGGCGGGGACACGTCGATCGGCGGCAGCCCGGCCGCCGAGTTCGCCTCCAGTGCCGCAGCGAGATCGTCGTCCGTCCCGACCACGGTGTCGACGAGATAGTCGTCGACCTCGGCCCAACGACCCCTCTCGTCGTGTTCGCCGGACACTGCCCGAACCTACGGATGCATCTCGTACGCGCCGTCGTATGCGGCGACCTGATCCCACACCCGCGCGAACCGTTCCGGGTCGACCACAGGCTTGCGGATCGCGGCCAGCGCCCACTGCTGCTGGGCGTCCGTGGACGACGGTTTACCGTGCAGTGCAACGGCATACCGCGAGAAGTCCCGGATCTGGACGTCGAAGATCTGCTCCACCAGGTCGCGCTCCAGGCCCACGATGTCGGCCTGCTCGAGGATCAACTGCCCGTACACGACGAGTTCGAACAGGTGCCCTACGGTGAGCAGGAAGTCGAGGTCCTCCCGCTGGGCGTCGTCGGGCCCGGCCGTCGCCAGCAGTTCGCGCAGCGCGAGCGCCTGCTCGAGGAATCGTTCGACGTTGGGGATGTCGGAGTGCTCGGTGTACACCCGCGTCCAGTCCTGGAACTGCACCTTCGCGGCACCGCGCGCGGGTCCCTGCTCCCAGAAGAACACGTCGTCCGCGGCGTCGTCGCGGGTGCCGATCGCCGGGTAGTCGACCGGATTGAACATGTAGTTCGGCATGAACTTGAGGATCAGCCCGACGTTGACGTGCACCGTGCCCTCGAGCTTGGGCAGGGTGCCGATCAATTCGACGGCCTCGCGGAAGTAGGTGTCCTTCTCGTATCCCTTGGCGGCGATCACGTCGTGCAGCAGCGCCACCACCGCCTCGCCCTCGGAGGTGACCTTCGCCTTGGTCATCGGGTTGAACAGCAGGTAGCGGCGATCCTCCGGCCCGGCACTGCGGAAGTAGTCGACGGCGCGGGCGCTGAACAGTTTCATCGCGACCAGACGGGTGTAGGCGTCGACGAAGTTCGAGCGCACGTGCGGAAACTCGGTGACGCGCTTTCCGTACAGGATCCTGTTGTGCGCGTGCGTGATCGCCTCGAAGAACGCGTGCTCGCACATGCCGATCGACGCGGTGCACAGGTTGAACTTGCCGACGTTGACCGTGTTGAGCGCGGCCGAGAACGCGTCCGCGCCGGTGTGCAGGATGTCCGCCTCGTGCACCGGGTAGTCGCGCAACGCGAACGTGCTCACGTACATCTGCCCGTGCACGACGTTGTCGATCAGGCGGTAGTGCAGATGACGGCTGTCGGCGACGAAGAACACGTACCCGTCGGCGCCCTCGACGTCGGTGCGGCGACCGAACACCGACACCATGCCGGCGACGTTGCCGTTGCCGATGTAGTACTTGGTGCCGTTCGCGCGGAACACCGCATCGGCGGCGCCGCCAGAGGTCCCCGGGGCCGGCGTCAGGAGCATGTCGGTC
Organism: Prescottella agglutinans; assembly: GCF_004011865.1. GTDB lineage: Bacteria > Actinomycetota > Actinomycetes > Mycobacteriales > Mycobacteriaceae > Prescottella > Prescottella agglutinans. The sequence continues at coordinate 258,238 of NZ_RKLP01000004.1, forward strand.
GAGTACACGTCGGCGCCGTGCTCGCGTTCGGACAGCCCGAACGCCATGACACCGCCCGCGTCGAGTTGCTCGGCGGCGCGCTCGCGGGCAGCGGCGTTGGCGCTCATCCAGATCGGCCCGAGCCCGAGCACCGTCACCTGCCACACGTACCAGTACGCGAGGCCGTAGAAGCCGAGGATCTCGCTGAGCGCCGCGTTGCGGGCCGCGTCCCACCGCTTGTTGGGGTCACCCCCCGACTCGGTCGCGGGCGTGAGGAACGTCGCGAACAGCTTCTCGCGGCCGACGAAGTCCAGGAAGTCCCGCGTCCACACCGCGTGCAGGTCGTCCTGCAGGAGTCGTCGTTTGCCCCGGGCCTCGAACCAGTCGATCGTCGCGCGCAGCAACCGGCGGGTGTTCGGATCGAATGCCGTCGGGTCGTAGTCGTGCGGGTTGAGCAGCAGTCGGTCCACCGTCGTCACCCTCCGCAGCGTGAGCCTGCGCCCCGGTCGGGGTCGCAGCCTCCACTGTCCTCCGGATCCGACCGCACCGCCCCGCGTTTTGCGCACTTAGCGTTGCCCCGGTCACCCGATCGGGACCGAAAAGTGCGCAAAACGCGGGGTCAGGAGATAGTTCAGCCCCGGACGGCGGTGACGATCTCGGCGAGCGCGCCGTCGGCGGCGATCTCGCGGGACTCGCCGCTGAACCGGTCGCGCACTTCCACCTTGCCGTCGGCGTAGCCGCGGCCGACGACCACGACGAGCGGGACACCGATCAGCTCGGAGTCCTTGAACTTCACGCCCGGGGACGCCTTGCGGTCGTCGAACAGCACCTCGACGCCGGCCTTGTCGAGCTCGGCGGCCAGGGCCTCGGCGCCCTCGCGGGCCGCGTCGTCCTTGTTCGCGATCACCAGGTGCACGTCGAACGGCGTGACCTCGGCGGGCCAGCGCAGACCCTTGTCGTCGTGGTGCTGCTCGGCGATGACCGCGACCAGACGCGAGACGCCGACACCGTACGAGCCCATGGTCGGGCGCACTGGCTTGCCGTTCTCGCCGAGCACGTCGACGGCGAACGCGTCGGTGTACTTGCGTCCCAGCTGGAAGACGTGGCCGATCTCGATGCCGCGGGCCGAGACCAGCGGGCCGGCACCGTCCGGCGACGGATCGCCGTCACGCACCTCGGCGGCCTCGATGGTGCCGTCCGGGGTGAAGTCGCGACCGGCGACCAGGTCGACGTAGTGCTTGCCGACGACGTCCGCGCCGGTGATCCACGACGTGCCCTCGACGACGCGCGGGTCGACGAGGTAGCGGACCTCGTTGTCCAGCAGCGCCTTCGGGCCGATGTATCCCTTCGCGAGGAACGGGTGCTTCGCGAAGTCCTCGTCGGTTAGCAGCGCGACCTCGGCGGGCTCGAGGGACGCCTCGAGGCGCTTGTCGTCGACCTCGCGGTCACCCGGGATACCGATACCGAGAAGCTCCCACTCGCCGCCCGGAACCCGGGTCTTGACGATGATGTTCTTGAGGGTGTCGGCGCCGGTGACCGTGCGACCCAGCCCGGCCGCGTTGGCCCACTCGACCAGCGAATCGATGGTCGGCGTGTCGGGGGTGTCGTGGACCTTCGCCTCCGGCAGGCCGTCGAACGGGATCGGCGCCGGCGCGAGGGTCTTGACGGCCTCGACGTTGGCGGCGTACCCGGACTCGACGCAGCGGACGTAGGTGTCCTCGCCGATCTCGCTCTCGGCCAGGAACTCCTCGGACGCGCTGCCGCCCATCGCGCCGGACGTCGCCGACACGATCACGTACTTCACGCCCAGGCGCTGGAAGATCTTCTCGTAGGCGTCGCGGTGCGCCTTGTACGACTCGGCGAGGCCCTCGTCGGTGAGGTCGAAGCTGTAGGAGTCCTTCATGACGAACTCGCGGCCGCGCAGGATGCCCGCGCGAGGACGCTCCTCGTCGCGGTACTTGGTCTGCACCTGGTACAGCGTGACCGGGAAGTCCTTGTACGAGTTGTACTCACCCTTCACGGTGAGCGCGAACAGCTCCTCGTGCGTCGGGCCGAGCATCATGTCGTTGCCCTTGCGGTCCTTCAGCCGGAACAGGCCGTCGCCGTATTCGGTCCACCGGTTCGACGTCTCGTAGGGGTCGCGCGGGAGCAGCGCGGGCAGCAGGATCTCCTGCGCGCCGATCGAGTTCATCTCCTCGCGGACCACGCGCTCCACCTCGCGGAGCACCTTCAGCCCGAGCGGCAGCCACGAGTAGACACCTGGCGCGATGCGCCGCACGTAGCCGGCACGAACCAGCAACTTGTGGCTGGCGACCTCGGCGTCGGCCGGGTCGTCGCGGAGGGTGCGGAGGAACAGGTGCGACATGCGGGTGATCACGGGGCACCAGCCTAGTCGCTTGTCCAGCGCAGACGCGTCCCAGGGGACCGAGGCGGGAGACTGGAGGACGTGGACCCCGAGATCTCCCTCCTCGGCGGCTGGCTGCCGCTGACGGTCGAGATCGTCACCGTCGCCGTTCTGGTCGCCGTCGTGTGGCGGACGGGCCGGCGCTGGTGGCTGCTGTGGATGCCGGTCGCCGCGGCGCTCGGCGTGGTGGTGGCCGCGACCGCTCGCTGGTTCGTGAACCACCAGGGGTTGGCATCGGATGTCACGCCGCTGCCGCTGTGGCTGTGGTCGGCCCTGTTCGTGGCCGCGATCGCGCTCGTGGTTCTCGGCTGGCGCGGAAGCCGCTGGTGGCGGCGCGGTCTGTCGATCCTGCTCGTGCCGCTGACGTTCGCGTGTGTCGCGCTGACGTTGAATCAGTGGGTCGGCTACTACCCGTCCGCGCAGGTCGCATGGGCGGCGGCGACGGGCCACGCGGTCCCCGGCCAGGTCGACGCCCCGGACCTGCCCGACCTGCGCGACACGGGGATGTCGACGGGCCGGGTGGTCCCCGTCGACATCCCCGCCACCGCGAGCGGGTTCGAGCACCGCACCGAGTACGTCTATCTGCCGCCGGCGTGGTTCGTCGGGGACACCCCGCCGAGGCTGCCGGTCCTGATGATGATCGGGGGCGAGTTCAACACCGCCGCGGACTGGATACGCACCGGCAACGCCAGCGAGACCGCCGACGCCTACGCCCGGGCGCACGGCGGGCAGGCCCCGATTCTGGTGTTCGCCGACGCCGGCGGCAGCTTCGACAACGACACCGAATGCGTCGACGGACTGCGCGGCAACGCGGCGTCCCACCTCGTCGACGACGTCCGGCCGTACGTGGTGTCCGAGTTCGGGGCATCGCCCGATCCCGCGAACTGGGGTGTCGTCGGCTGGTCGATGGGCGGCACCTGCGCGGTCGATCTCACCGTCATGCACCCCGACCTGTTCACGACGTTCGAGGACATCGCGGGCGATGTCGCGCCGACCGCCGGTACGGAAGAGCAGACCCTGGCCAGGCTGTACGGCGGCGACACCGCGCTGCGCGGCCGTTTCGATCCGACAATGGCGATGTCCCGGCACGGCCCGTACGCCGGGGTCGCCGGATGGTTCCAGGTCGCGCACGGTTCCGACGAGGCGACGGCCGCGGAGCGGTTGTGCACGACGGCGACCTCCGCCGGGATCGAATGCACGGTGCACGTCTCGAACGGCCGGCACACGTGGCAGTTCGCGGCGCGCGCGTTCGCCGACGCGCTGCCCTGGCTGGCAGCGCGGATCCACACGCCGACGGCGGCGTCGTAGGCCCCGAAAATCGTGGCTTCACAAAACGAACCGAACTTCCTGTAGCTTAGGCTCGCCTGAGCTAGGTTAGGCTCACCTCAATCTCCGGCCGGTTCGTCCCATGGCGCCGAACCACGGCCGTGACCAGGAAGAAGGAAGATGCGCGCGTTCAGCAGGGCTGCTCTCGCGACCATGGCGGTCGCTGTGGCATTGACGACGCCGGTCGGTATCGCCGTCGCCGACCCCGATACCCCGTCAGGAGACAGTGGCGCCGCCGCCATGGCCGTTGCCGCCACTCCGGTCACGACCGTCTCGAAGACCACCGGCCTGGACGTCGACGGCGAGACCATCACGGTTTCCGGCACCGGGTTCTCGAGCAGCGGCCCCGGCATCTACGTCGGCCTCGCCCAGGACGACCAGTTCTCCACCACCAATGCCGACGCCTGGATCTCGACCGTGTTCGTCCGGCCGAGCCAGATCACCGGCGGCGCCTGGTCGGCCTCGGTCGACGTGCTGGCTCGCAAGGGCGGCTCGGACTGCACCGCGAACGCCTGCTCGATCTACACCGTCGCCGCCCACGGCTCGTCCGACCGCAGCCAGGACACCGTCACCCCGGTGACGTTCGCGGCCACCCCGACCACCACCACGCCGCCCCCGACGACGACCACGACCGCACCACCGACGACGACCGTGCCGCCGACGACCACGACAACGACCACACCACCGACAACGACGACCACAACGACGCCCAAACCGACGACACAGCCGCCGACGACGACCACGATGAAGCCGACCACGAACCCACCGACGACAACTACGACTCCACCGGCGACGAGCAACGGACCGAAGATCAACGCCGGCAAGACCAGCGGGCTGAATGCGGCCGGTGACCGGATCACCGTGCGCGGCAGCGGTTTCTCGACCACCGGCCCGGGCATCTACATCGGCGTGGCGCAGATGAATCGCTACTCGCACACCGATGCCTCGGTCTTCCACAACGCGATGTTCGTCAAGCCGAGCGAGATGCCCGGCGGCTCCTTCTCGAAGACTCTCGAGGTGGTCGGCGCCTTCGCGGGCGGTGACTGCGTCGCGAACACGTGCGCGATCTACACCCTCGCGGCCCACGGCTCGTCCGACCGCAGCCAGGACACCGTCACCCCCATCAGCTTCGTCGGCACCGCTCCCCCGGTCACACAGCCCGGTGGCGGAACCGGCACCGGCGGCGGAACCGGCACCGGCGGCGGAACCGCGACCGGCGGGGGCGCGGCCGGCGCGGCGCCCGGCACCACGTACACCGCGAACAGCGGCCTGTCGGTGTCGCTCTCGAAGTCGAGCGAGATCAACCCGTCCGGCGAGCCGGTCACGATTTCGGGTTCCGGCTTCTCCGGCGCCGCCCCCGGCCTCTACGTCGGCCTCGTGCAGGACAACGTCTTCTCGTCCGCCGACGCATCGGTGTGGATGACCTCCGCCTTCGTCAAGCCGGAACAGATCTCCGGCGGCAACTGGTCCATCCCGATGGAACTCGTCGCCACCTCGGGCGCGTTCGACTGCGTCAAGAACGCCTGCTCGATCTACACGGTGATGGCGCACGGCTCCTCGGACCGCAGTCAGGACACCAAGACCCCGGTCAGCTTCGTCGGCGGTGTCGCACCGGGCACGGTCACGGCCCCGCCCGCACTGACCGGCGCCGGCGCCCCGGGCGCGGCGAAGACCGTGGCCGTGACCCTGTCGAAGGCGAAGGGCCTGAAGGTCGACGGCGAGGAGATCACGATCTCGGGCACCGGGTTCTCGGGCGAGCAGCCCGGCATCTACGTCGGGCTCATCCAGGAGGACAAGTTCTCCACCACCGACGCCGGCGCCTGGATGACCACGGCGTACATCACGCCGAGCAAGATCAAGGACGGCGCGTGGTCGACCACCATGAAGGTCCAAGCCGTCAAGGGTGATTCGGACTGCACCAGGAACGCGTGCTCGATCTACACCGTCGCGGCGCACGGCTCGAGTGACCGCAGCCAGGACACCCAGACCCCGGTCAGCTTCGGCGACGACCCCGACGCGCCCAACGCGGACAAGGCCGAGACGGTGGCACTGGCGGCGGCCGACGGCCCTGGCGACGACACCGCTTCGGGCGACTCGAACTCGGTCGCAACCGCGTTCCGCAACCTGTCCGACGCCATCGCCAACGGCACCGCGTGGATCATCCCGCTGTTGATCGGCGGGGTGCTCGGCGCCGGACTCGCTGTCGGCACCACCTTCGCGCTGCGGCGCCGCAGCTGACACGATCCCTCCTTCGGTGAGGGGCATCCACACTGGATGCCCCTCACCCAGGCATGCCATCAGCCACTGTCGCACAACGTGATTCGCCCACAGGCCGGCGAAAGCAACCCCTTTACGACATCCGGAACTAAGGCTAGGCTTACCTAACCACTCGCCCCTCTTTTGTCGGCGACCCTCACCAGAAAGTAGGAAGATGCGCACGTTCACCAAGTCCGCGGTCGTGGCGGTTGCCGCCACGATCGCCTGCACGCTCCCGATGGGCGTTGCGGCTGCGCAGACCAGCCCGTTCGGCTCTCTGGGCAGCCTCGGCTCCAGCGACCCCGGCACCGAGAACCCGGCACCGCAGGTGACGGTGTCGAAGTCGACGGACATCGCCGCCGACGGCGAGAGCATCACCGTCTCGGGCACCGGCTTCGACGGCGCCGCCGCCGGCGCCGGCCTGTACGTCGGGGTCATCCAGGACGACAAGTGGTCCGCCACCGACGCGAGCGCGTGGGGCGCGCAGACGTTCGTCCGCCCGGCCCAGATCGTCGGCGGCGCCTGGAGCACCGCCCTCGACATCAGAGCCATCGAGGGCGGCGCGGACTGCCTCGCCAACACGTGCTCGATCTACACCGTCATGGCCCACGGCTCCACCGACCGCAGCCAGGACACCCGGACGCCGATCACCTTCGCCCCGCCGGTCGTGGTTCCGGTCGGCCCGGCCGTGACGGTCTCGAAGACCGCCGGTCTCACCGACGGCGAGGACATCACCGTCACCGGCACCGGCTTCGGTCGCGAGGGCCAGGGCGTCTATGTCGGTCTCGCGCAGATCGACAAGTACGCCCCCACCAACAGCGGCGCCTTCCACTCCACCAAGTGGATCAAGACCGCCCAGATCGTCGACGGCGGCTTCACCACCACCCTGACGGCCACTGCGATCAAGGGCGACGCGAACTGCTTCGAGAACGCGTGCGCGATCTACACGCTCGCCGATCACTACTCGCTGGGCGACCGCAGTCAGGACACCCGGACGCCTGTCACCTTCGCCCCGCCGGTCGTCGCCCCCAGCGGGCCCGCCGTGACCGCATCGAAGACCGCGAACATCGCTGCCGCCGGTGAGGACGTCACCATCTCGGGCACCGGCTTCGACGGTGCCGCCGCCGGCACCGGCCTCTACGTCGGCATCATCCAGGACGACAAGTGGTCCCCCACCGACGCGAGCGCGTGGGGCGCACAGACGTTCGTCCGTCCCACCGCCATCGTCGGCGGCGCCTGGAGCACGACGCTGAATATCAAGGCGATCCAGGGCGGCGCCGACTGTGTCGCCAACACCTGCTCGATCTACACCGTGATGGCCCACGGCTCCACCGACCGCAGCCAGGACACCCGGACGCCGATCACCTTCGCCCCGGTTGCGGCGAACGCGGTCGTCGACGCACCGGAGATCGAGAACGTCGCCAGCGTCGAGTCCGACGCCGGTAACGGCCTGCCGATTGCTCCGCTCGCGGTGGGTGGCGCCATTGCAACTGGTCTCGCACTGATGGCACTGCGTCGTCGCGCCTGACCCGAGATACGTGCACGGTCTGGCCTTCACCCCTCGGGGTGGAGGCCAGACCCGTTTCCGGCGACGCCTCCCGGTACGGTTACCGATCGTGCTGGTGCTGCTTCCCCCTTCCGAGACGAAGTCCGACGGCGGCAAGGGGACGCCGCTCGAACTTGGCGAGCTTTCGATGCCGCAGCTGACCGAGACCCGCGAGATGCTCGTCCAGGCCCTGGTCGACCTGTCGGCCGACACCGAGGCGTCGAACCTGGCGCTGGGGCTCGGCCCCAAGCAGGCCGACGAGATCGAACGCAACGCCAAGCTGTGGGTCTCCCCCACCCGTCCCGCCGTCGAGCGCTACACCGGCGTGCTCTTCGACGCCCTCGACGCCAAGTCGTTCACGAAGGTGCAGCGGGAGAAGGCGTTTCGTCGGCTCGCGATGGGTTCGGCCCTGTTCGGGGCGGTGCGGGCCGGTGATCCGATCCCGGCGTACCGGCTGTCCGGCGGCTCCAAGCTGCCCGGTTTCGGGACGCTGCAGTCGCTGTGGAAGCCGGAACTGTCCAACGCGCTGCTCGCGGAGGCCGACGGCGGACTGGTCGTGGATCTGCGGTCGGGCACCTACCAGCAACTCGGACCGGTGCCGGGCGCGATGATCGCGACCGTCCTCACCGAGCAGCCGGACGGTTCGCGAAAAGTGGTCAGCCACTTCAACAAGCACCACAAGGGACTGCTCGCGCGGGCGCTGACCGTGACCCGCGCCGAACCCGCCGACATCAAGGGGGTCGCCCGCGTCGCGGCCAAGGCGGGGCTGCGGGTGGAGATCGCGTCGGACGCGGAGTTGACCATCCTCACCTGACGCGATATCCGGGGGGGATTGCGCAGAACGAATCAGGGGGGATCCATGACGGCTGTCGTCGTCTTCGTCGCAATCAGCGTGCTCGTCCTCGGGCTCGGCACGTGGGCGCTGCTGTCGCCCGAGGGCATGTGGAAGGCCACGAAGGGCTGGCAATACGCCGATCCCGACGCCAACCGGCCGAGCGACGCGGCGTTGGGGGTCAATGCATTCTCGTTGCTGGTGGTCGGTTTCGTGATGGGTGGCGGGGGGCTCTGGTACTACTACGCCGAGCGGGACGCTCGAGCACTCGAGAACGAACGATCGGCTGCCGCGGAGGTGGCCCGTGAGCGCTCGCTGCTTCCGATCCGCGGGTACACGGTGTCGCCGGAGGGCACCGTGGTCGTCGAGTATCAGGAAGGGTCCGGCTTCCGCTGGCCGAATTGCAGGCCCGAGGAGACCGTGCCCTACAGCAACGCGTCCGAAATAGCGGTCGAGGTCCGTCTGGACACCCCCGACCGGCGCGTCAACTGGGGCTGCGACCGGGAGACCTACCTGACTGCGAGAGACATCCCGGGTCGGAACGTTGCCCCGCAGCCACCGGGCCCGAAATTCGGCCAGTACGACACCCGCAGGCCTGCCGGCACCGCCACGGTCGTCACCACGTCTCCGATCGTGGACGGCGCCGGCGTGACCGTCACGCCCAGCGGGGAGCGGAACGTGGTCCCGCGCCTGTAGCCCCTCGACCGCGTGCCCGATCGCGTCTCGCACGTCCGGGTCGGCCGGCGCACACTGGGAGACGAGGAGTGCTGCCGATGGAACGGACCTCGTGTTGCATCGTGGGTGGCGGCCCGGCGGGAATGGTGCTCGGGCTGCTGCTGGCGCGGTGCGGCGTCCCGGTGACGGTGCTCGAGAAGCACGCGGACTTCCTCCGCGACTTCCGCGGCGACACCGTCCACCCGTCCACGCTCACCCTGCTGGACGAACTGGGCCTCGGTGAGCGGTTCGCGCGGCTCCCCCAACGACACGTCGTGTCGGTGCAACTTCCGGTCGGCCCGGGTGGCGCGGCGCTGACCGTCGGCCACATCGACGCGTTGCCGGTGAAGCACAACTACATCGCGATGGTCCCGCAGTGGGACCTGCTCGACCTACTGGCCGACGAGGCCCGCACCGAACCGACGTTCGAACTGCGGATGGACACCGAGGTGGTGTCGTTCCTCGCCGACGACGGACGGATCGGCGGTGTCCGGTATCGGACCGCCGACGGCCGCACCGGCACGCTGGGTGCGACGCTGACGGTGGCGTGCGACGGCCGCGGCTCGCTCGCCCGCGAACTGCCCGCGCTGCGGCTGCGCACGTTCCCGTGTCCGATGGACGCGTGGTGGTTCCGGCTGCCCCGCCGGCCCGAGGACCCGGCCGGGCTGGTCGGCAACGTCGGGGAACGATTCCTGTCCGCGATGATCGACCGCGGCGACTACTGGCAGTGCGGCGCGATCATCCCCAAGGGGTCGGACGCCGAGCGACGCGCGGCCGGGCTGGATCGTTTCGCGAGCGAGTTCCTCGCCACCGCGCCGTGGATCGGTGACCGCGTGCACGCCCTGCAGTCGTGGGACCAGGTGAAGCTGCTCGACGTCCGGCTCGACCGGCTGCGGCGGTGGCACCTGCCGGGCCTGCTGTGCATCGGCGACGCCGCGCACGCGATGTCGCCGATCTTCGGCATCGGCATCAACCTGGCGGTGCAGGACGCCGTCGCGTCCGCCCGTCATCTCGCGAACCACCTTCCGTCCGAGGAAGTTCCGGAAAGGGTGCTGCGCCGGATACAGTTCCGGCGGTGGCCGACCGCCGCGGCCACGCAGGCGCTGCAGCGCCTCGCACACGACCGCGTCGTGTCCCCTGTCCTGGCGGGCACCTCTCAGGCCGAGGTGTCGACGGTGATGCGGCGGATCACCTCGACACCGGGCGTCTCACAGCTGCCCGCGTGGTTCTTCGCATTCGGCGCGCTGCGGGAGCGTCCGCCCGCCGCAGCGCGGCGCTGACCGTTCTCATCCGACGCCCACCGGTCGATCCGCCGGACAGGCGCGCAGCGCGGACCGCAGCAGCCCCAGCAGTTCGCCCGGTGAGTCGTGGAGGTAGAAGTGGCCGCCGGGCAGGATCCGCACCTCACGCAGATCGGTGGTGTGCCGGTCCCAGGCACGCAGATCCAGTTCGCCGACGAGGGGATCCGACTCGGCCCCGTAGACGTGCACGGGGCACTCGAGCGGGGGTGCGCCGCCGTCGCGGTGGCCTGCGCACAGCCTCAGGTCGTCGCGGACGACCGGGAGCGCCTGCGCCAGGCATTCCGGCCGGCCGAGAACCGGTTCGGGCAGGCCGCCGATCTCGACGAGCAGGCGGGCCAGGCCGGCGTCGTCCAGGTGCGCGACCGGCGGCACCGGCGCCGCCAGGTGCGGGGCCGAGTAAGCCGACAGCAGCAACGCCCGCGGCAGCGGGTGCCCCGCCGCCCGCCGGCGACGCGCGAGCCCGTACGCGACGAGCGCGCCCATGCTGTGCCCGAAGAAGGCGTGCGGTACCGAAAGCGCCTCGGACAGCTCTGTTTCGAGGTCGTCCAGCAGCGCGTCCAGGTCGACGAACCGCGGATCGTCGGCGCGCCCGCCCCGCCCCGGCAGCTGCACCGGCCACACCGACACGTGCGGGGTCAACGCGCGCTGCCAGTCCCGGTAGACCGACGCCGCGCCGCCGGCGTGGGGAAAGCAGAAGAGGCGCAGCGGGGCGTCGGTGGCCGGTGGGTCGAGGTAGGGCGTGCATCCGATCGCGGTCACGCCACCACCGCCTCCGACCGGAGCAACGCAAGTTCCTCGGCGGTCACCCGCACCGCGTGGCGGATCTGCTCCTCGGTGTGGCACGAGGTCACGAAGAAGCGCAGCCGGGCCAGGTCCTCGGGCACGGCCGGGTACAGGATCGGATTGACGTTGATGCCGCGGCGCAGAAGGGCGTTCGAGAGCCTGAGCGTCCGGACCGAGTCGCCGACGATGCACGGGACGACCGGGGTGTCGTGGCTGTCGCCGGTGTCGATCCCGGCCTCGATTGCCGACCGCAGGAACAGCTCCGAATTGCGGCGCAGCCTGGTCAGGGTGGCGGGCTCGGCCCGCAACTGCCGGATCGCGGCCAGCGACGCCGCCGCGTTCGGCGGCGTGATCCCCACGCTGTAGACGAAACCCGGGGTCGTGTACTTGAGGAACCGGATCAGGTCGCGGCTGCCCGCGACATACCCACCGCATCCGGCCAGCGCCTTCGACATCGTGCCCGACCACAGGTCGACGTCCCGGCGGTCGACGCCGAAGTGCTCACCGATCCCGCCGCCCCGCTCGCCCAGGACCCCGATACTGTGCGCCTCGTCGATCATCAGCAGCGCACGGTGCTTCTGCTTGACCGCGATCACGGCCGGCAGGTCGGCGATGTCGCCGTCCTGGCTGTAGACGCCCTCGACGACGATGAGCACCCGCCGGTACAGGTGCCGGATGTCGGTGAGGATCGCGTCGAGGGCGACGGGGTCGTTGTGCGGAAACGGTCTACGGGTGGCACCGGAGAGCTTGCAGCCCTGCAGGATGCTGTCGTGAGCGAGGCTGTCGTGGACGACCAGATCGCCGGGTCCGAGCAGGTGCCCGATCACCGTCACGTTGGTGGCGTGCCCGCTCACCAGGGTGAGGGCGTCCTCGGTGCCGACCAGTTCGGCGAGCTCGATCTCGAGTTCGCGGTGCACGGGCTTCTCCCCGGACAGCAGCCGGCTCGCCGAGCACGAGCTGCCGTACCGGGCGGCCGCGTCCTGGACGGCGGACACGACCGCGAGGTGGCCGGACATGCCGAGGTAGTTGTAGCTGGAGAAGTTGACCACCTCCTGCCCGTCGATCACCGAGGTGTCCCGGGTGACGCCGTCGTTGGTGAGGAAGTACGGGTTGGTGACGCCCAGTGCCTCGCACCCGCGGAGCCGGTCGGCGAGCGCCTGGACCTCCGGGAACCGGTCGATGCGGTAGTTCTCCGCGGGGATCGGTTCGGCGGCAACAGGATCGGCGGGTGCCGACACCGGCGGCGGCGCGGGTGTCGTCGGCGCCGGCGCCGGGTCGTCGGCGCCGAGGTGCCCGCGGATCCGGTCGATCAGCGCGCCCACGGTGCCGGTCGGCCCGAACCAGGCCGGGTCGGGTGCCAGCCCCGGGAACGCGGCGGCGAGGCCCGCGCACAGATCGGTGGTCATGATCGAGTCGAAGCCGAGGTCGCCGCACAGGGTCTGGGTGCTCCGCACCGCCTCGGCCGGATAGCCGCTGACACGGGCGGTCTCGCGCCGGACGGCCGCGGCGACCGCCTCCCGATCCGCGACGGGCTCGGCGGACGGCCGGGCGGCCCGCGGCACCGACGTCGGGGTGGCCGGAGCCGACGTCTCGGGGGCGGCGGCGGGGCGGGTCCCGAGGTGGGCCGCGAGGACCGCGGCCTGCTCGCGGAAGAGGGCGATCAGGTTGTCCATGGTGGGTGTCCCGGTCGGGTCGGTGGTGGTCACGGCGGGCGCCGGGACGGCCGCCGGTTCGGCCTCGGAATCGGCGGGGGTCGTCCAGAAGCGCTGGGTGGTGTCGAACGCGTAGCCGCCGAGGCGGCGCCGCACCCGCTGCCCCGGCTCGTACAGCGCGTCCCAGTTCGGGTCGAGGCCGTCGCGGTACAGCGCGGCGACGACGTCGGCCAACTCCCGGCCGGTGGCGTCCGGCCCCGGGCACGGTGTCAGGACGGTCGTCCCGGCCCGGATGCGCGCGACCAGCGGCCCGAGGACCCGCGTCGGCCCGACCTCGACCAGGTGGGTCGGCTCCGTTGCCAGCCCCGCGTCCACCGCGTCGGCGAATCGCACTGTCGCACGGATGTGTTCGGTCCAGTAGTCGGCGTCCATCGGTTCGTCGACCGCCAGCAGGCGTCCGCGCACGGTCGAGTACACCGGGATGCGCGGCGCCTCGAACGAACAGGAGGCCGCGACCTCGGCGAACGCATCCAGGATCGGCTCCATCAGCGGCGAGTGGAACGCGTGCGACACCGCGAGCCGGCGGGCCCGGAGCCCACGCCCGGCCAGTGCCGCCTCGATCCGTTCCAGCACCGCGGTCTCGCCCGAGACCACCAGTTCACGCGGCCCGTTGACCGCGGCGATCGACACCCGGGGTTCCCCGTCCAGCAGGTCGGCGACCTCGTCGACGCTCGCGCGGACCGCGAGCATCGCACCGTCGGCCGGCAGCGACCGCATGAGCCGCCCGCGCGCCACGACCAGCCGGCACGCGTCCGCGACGCTCATGACCTCGGCGAGCGCCGCGGCCGCGTACTCGCCCACGCTGTGCCCGATCAGCCAGCCGGGTTCGACACCGGCCGCCAGCAGTGCCCGGGCGAGCGCGTACTCGACGGCGAAGATCGCCGGTTGCGCGTGCTCGGTCCGATCGATGTCACTACTCGACAGCAGATCCCGCACCGAGCGACCGAGGTGCGGAGCCATCCGGCGGTCCACCTCCCCGAGGGCCTCCCGGAAGTCGGTCGAGGCGCCCCGCAGCGCCGCACCCATCCCCGGGTATTGCGAGCCCTGGCCGGCGAACAGCCATCCGGTGCCGATCGGCGCCGCGACGCCGGTCGCGGCCGCGAACCGCTGCTCGTCCGAGGACATGTCGCGCAGCGCGGCGACGACGCTGTCGCGGTCGCCGGCCGGCACCGCCAGACGGTGGCGGCCCGACGCCTCGATCACGTTGCTGGACCAGCACAGCTGCGACAGTTGATCGGCGGGCCGCTCGGCGATCCACTCGGCGACCCGCAAGGCATTGCGCTGCAGCCCCTCTCGGCTCGACGAGGACACCGTCAGCACACCGCTCCCGGGGGCGCCGGGCGCATCCGGGCGCTCCGGCGCGGTCGCGAGCACCATGTGGGCATTGGTGCCGCCGATCCCGAAGCTGCTGACCGCACCGTGCGCCGTGCCGGCGGGGAGTTCCATCGGCTCGGCGAGCAGCGCGAGACCGTGGTCGGCCAGGCGCAGTCGGACGTTCTCCTGGTCGGCGTAGCGGCTCGGCGGCACGATCCGCTTCCTGAGGCTCAGCGCCACCTTGATCAGCCCGGCCATACCCGCCGCGCCCTCGGTGTGGCCGAGATTGCCCTTGATCGAACCGATCCCGCACGGCCGCCGCCGCGGGACGGCGTGGACCTGGCCGAGCGCCTTGGTCTCGATCATGTCGCCGAGCACGGTCCCGGTGCCGTGCGCCTCGAGGAAGTCGATCTGCGCCGGGTCGACGCCGGCCCGGCGGTACGCCTGCTCGACCACCCGCTGCTGGGCCCAGCGGTTGGGCGCGGTGATCCCGTTGCTGCGGCCGTCCGAGTTCACCGCGCTGCCGGTGATGACCGCATGGATCGGAAGCCCCTCCGCCACGGCGTCGTCGAGCCTGCGCAGGACCGCCACCGCGACGCCCTCGCCGCGTCCGATGCCGTCCGCGTTGCCGCTGAACGGCTTGCACCGTCCGTCCGGCGCCGACAGCCCGGCCTGCGTGTAGAAGATGTTGAGGGTCGGGGTGAGCGCGATGTTGACGCCCCCGGCCAGCGCCTGGTCACACTCGCCGTCCCGCAGCGCCGAGCACGCCTGGTGGACTGCGACGAGCGAGGACGAGCAGGCGGTGTCGATCGCGACGCTCGGGCCGTGCAGGTCCAGCTGGTACGAGATCCGGTTCGCGGTCATGAAGTAGCCGTTGCCGGCGGCGAGCTGCGGCGTGATCCGGCGCGGGTCCCGCACGCGCAGGTGCGCCCACTCGTTCGCCATCACCCCGATGAACACCCCGGTGTCCGAGCCCGCCTGGGCCCGCGGGTCCACGGCGGCGTCCTCGAACGCGCGCCACGCGGACTGCAGCAGCAGGCGCTGCTGCGGATCCATCGCCGCCGCCTCCCGCGGGGCGATGCCGAAGAACTCTGCGTCGAACGCGTCGGCGTCGGACACGAATCCGCCGGTCCGGTTGTTGACGGTGCCGGCGCCGCCGGTTGGGTCGTAGATCTCGTCGGCCCGCCACCGCTGTTCGGGCACCTCGGTGACGCCGTCGGCGCCGGCGGTCAGCAGCGTCCACAGCGCGTCCGGGTCGGGCGCCTGCGGGAACCGGCAGTCGATCCCGACGACCGCGATGGCGGTCATCGCCGCCCCTCGTCCTCGGCGACGATCCGGCCGGCGACGAACCCGGCGATCTCGGCGATGGTCGGGTAGTCGTAGACCAGGATGGGATCGGCCTCGATGCGCCAGCGCTGCTCGATGTCGCCGCAGAGACCGACGGCGGACACCGAGTCCAGACCGAGTTCGGCGAGCGGCATCGCCGGATCGATCTCGGTCGCAGGGACGTCGAGGTGGCTCGCGACCTGGCCGCTGAGCCAGCGGGCGATCTGCGTGCGTATAGCGGTGCTGTCCATGGGTGAGTCCTTCTCGTCTCGTGGCTGTCGCTACCGGGCCCGAAGCCGCTGCACCGACGGGTCGACGCACTCGTGTAAAGCGCGAATCCGGTTCTCCAGAAATGATTTCCGCATCGATCGACGCTGCACCTTGCCGCTGGTGGTGCGGTGGATTCCGCGTCGCTCGACGAGCACCACCTCGGGGGCGGGCAGATCGAAGGCGCGGGCCACCGCCGCCCGGACCCGGGCGGTCAACTCCTCCAGCGCGAGGCCGTCCAGCAGGGTGTCCCGCACGCCCTGGATCACCACCAGGCGTTCACGGTGGCCGCAGTCGACGGACACCGCCACCCCGGCCGTCCCGGCCAGCGCCGGATGCACCTGCCCCACCACGTCCTCGATGTCCTGCGGATACAGGTTGCGGCCGTTGACGATCACCAGGTCGTCGAGCCTCCCGGTCACGAACAGGTGCCCGCGGTTCGTCAGCCCCAGGTCGCCGGTGCGCAGGAACGGGCCGGACCCGTGGGCCCGGGCGTCGAACCGCGCCGCGGTTTCCCGCGCGTTCCCGAAGTACCCGACCGCGACACTGCGCCCGCGGACCCAGATCTCGCCGACTCGATTGTCGGGCAAGACTTCTCCGGTGTCCGGATCGACGACGAGGACCTCGGCGTTCCGCGGCGTCCCGCTGCTGACCAACCGCACCGCCCCGCGGTCGCCGGCCGGTACGGCGCGGTGCCGTTCGAGTTGGACCGGGTCGACGTCCAGGCAGCGCGGCGCAGAGCCGACCGGGTGGGCGGTCACCATCAGCGTCGCCTCCGCCATGCCGTAGGCCGTGACGAGGGTTTCCGCC
Organism: Prescottella agglutinans; assembly: GCF_004011865.1. Lineage (GTDB taxonomy): Bacteria > Actinomycetota > Actinomycetes > Mycobacteriales > Mycobacteriaceae > Prescottella > Prescottella agglutinans. The sequence continues at coordinate 274,808 of NZ_RKLP01000004.1, forward strand.
CGGAACCCGACCGCGCCGAAACGGTCGACCATCGCGGTCAGGGTGCGGGGCCGGATCGGCTCCGCACCGTTGAGCGCCACCCGCAACGACGACAGGTCGAGCGCGGCCGCCTCGGATTCGGTCACGCGGCGGACGATCAGGTCGTACGCGAAGTTCGGTGCCACCGTGAACTCGGCACGGTGACGCGAGACGAGTTCGAGCCAGCGCACGGGTCGCTTGAGGAACGCCATCGGCGACATGAAGGCGAGGTTCGCGCCCGAGAACAGGGGCTGCAGCAACCCGACCAGTCCCATGTCGTGGAAGTGCGGCAGCCACTGCACGCTCGTCGCGCCGTCGTGGGCGCCGAGCACCTCGGCGATCGTCGCCTCGTTGTGCATCAGATTGGCGTGGGTGACGATCACGCCCTTCGGGCTGCCGGTGGAACCCGACGTGTACTGCAGATACGCCACCGTGCCGCCGTCGATCCGCGGCATCCGCCAGTCGTTCTCGTCACCGAGGTCGGCGTGGGTGGCCGCCACGGTCACCGTGGCCGGGCAATCGCTGTCGCGGATCCACTCCTCGACGGTGTGCGCGAGCGCCGGCGCGGTGAGCACCAGACGCGACCCCGAGTCGACGAGGATGCCCGCCACGCGCTGGGTGCCCTGCGCACCGTGTGGCACCGGGGCGGGCACCGCGACGACGCCCGCGTACAGGCATCCGAGGAGAGCCGGGAGGAAGTCGGCGCTGTCCGGGTACAGGAGCAGCACCGGCCGATTCGTCTCGGGCCGCGTGGACAGCCACGCGGCGATCGCGCGGGCCTGGCGGTCGAGCTCCCGACAGGTGACGGTCTCGGCGGCGAGGTCGAGGCCGACGTCCCGGTAGTAGGTGCAGGATCGCGCGTCCCCGTAGGCCGCGGCCCGGGCGCGGAAATGGGCGACGAAGGTGGCGTGCACGGCGACTCTTTCTCCGTGGGAGGGCGTGGGCGCTTCCGGCTCCACGCGATGAACGCCTTCCACCCTCCGCGACGGGCGAGTCGGTCACCACCGACCCTGGGTGTGGACAGTGCCCACCTCAGGCCTACAGCCGCGGATCGACCGGTTCCGATTCGAGCGCCAGCACCGCGAACACCGCCTGGTGGATCTTCCACAACGGCTCCGCCCTCACCAGACGGTCGAGGGCCTCGACGCCGAGCGCGTCCTCCCGCAGCGCCATCGAGCGCTTGTGGTCCAGGGAACGCGCACGCAGCCGTTCCAGGTTCGCGGGTTCGGTGTAGTGCGGGCCGTAGATGAGCCGAAGGTACTCGCGGCCCCGTACCTTGATCCCGGGTTGGACGCGGCGCCCGACCACACCGGCTCCGTACACCCGATTCCCGGACGGCTTCACCACCATCCCCTCGCCGCCGGACGCGGTGAGTTCCTCCCACCAGAGCGTGGCCGCCGCCGTCGACTCCTCGGAGTCCAGGTCCACGTGCACGCGGCGAGTGCCGGTCACCAGGTCGGGTGCTCCCTGTTCGAGCCGGTCCGCCACGGCCAGGTGCCATTCGTGAGGGCGCTCCCCGTAGGTTCTCCCCTCCGTGGCGAGAACCTGGAACGGCGCGACCCGCACCCCGTCCAGCCCGTCCGTCGGCCACACGTACCGGCGGTAGGCCGCGACGTAGCCGTCGATGTCCGCCCGCCGCGATCGGGTGCGCCGCTCCGCGTCGCCGACGTCGAGTCCGCGAGCGGACGCCTGGGCCAACACCTCCGCTCGTGCCCGCAGATCCGCGCCGGCGGCCGCGCCCACGGCGGCGTACTGCGCCCTGAGGAGCGGTTCCGCCTTCGCGGACCACGGCAACAGCTCGGTGTCCAACAGGATCCAGTCGGTGCCGAGTTCCTCCCACAGGCCGGCCCGCTCGACCGCGTCCGCGAGCCTGCGCACCAGTTTCTCGGTCAGCTCCTCGTCGAACACCCGGCGCCCGGTCCTCGTGTGGACGATCCCGGACAGACCGTCGCCGACGCCGAAACGCCTCTGCCCCACGTCCGCGTCCCGGCACACGAGCGCGACCGCACGCGAGCCCATGTGCTTCTCCTCGCAGATCACGGATGCGATTCCGGCGCGACGGTACTCGGCGAAGACCTCCGCGGGGTGCTCGAGCATTCCCGGTCGGGCGGACGTCGCGCACGGCGACATCGTCGGCGGCAGGTAGTACAGCCATTGTGGTGGGACCGCGAACCGGCTCATCACCTCGAGCGCGCCGGCCGCGTTCTCGGGACGGACCGAAACGCGGCCCCGCAGGGCGGTTTCCACGCCGCCGACCCCGACGACGTCGTCCAGGTCCAGGCCGTGCGGGTCCGGGGTCTGCCGATGCAGCGGCACGGTCGGCTCGTACCAGACCCGCTCGGCACAGACCGACACCGTCTCCTTCTCCGGGTAGCGGAGGGCCGACAAGTCACCGCCGAACACGCATCCGGTGTCCAGGCAGAGCGTGTTGTTGACCCACCGCAGCTCCGGCGTGGGCGTGTGCCCGTACAGGACCATCGCCGCGCCCCGATAGTCCTGCGCCCACGGGTACCGGACCGGCAGGCCGAATTCGTCCGTCTCCCCGGTGGTCTCGCCGTACAACGCGAACGACCGCACGCGCCCGGACGCCCGGTTGTGGTACTCCTCCTTCAGCCCGGCATGCGCGACGACCAGGCGTCCGTCGTCGAGCACGAGGTGCGCGACGAGACCGTCGCAGAAGGACGCGACCTGTTTCCGGAACTCGTCGCTCTCCCCGGACAGCTGCTCGAGCGTCTCGGCGAGACCGTGCGACGGCGTGACCTTGTGGCCGCGCAACGCCTTCACCAGCTTGTTCTCGTGGTTGCCCGGTACCGCCAGGGCGTGGCCGGCCGCGACCATGCCCATGACCAGTCGTAGCACGCCCGGCGCGTCGGGTCCCCGGTCGACGTAGTCGCCGAGGAAGACCACAGTCCGCCCGTCCGGGTGGCGGGCGTCGACCGCACGTCCCTGTTCGTCGCGTTCGATCACGTATCCCAGTCGACCGAGCAATGTTTCGAGCTCGGCGCGGCAGCCGTGGATGTCACCGATCACATCGAAAGGACCGGTCAGGTCCCGGCGATCGCTGCGCAGCGGCACACGCTCGACGACGGCGGCAGCGATCTCCTCGGTACCGCTCAGCACGTGCACCGACCGAAAACCCTCGCGTGCCAGACCTTTCAGGGACCGGGTCAGGGCACGGTGCTGGCGACGCACGACGTCGCGACCGAAGGAGCGGTCCGGCCTCGCCAGCGTGCGTTCGGCACACACCGCTTCCGGCAGGTCGAGCACGACCGCGACGGGCAGCAGGTCGTGTCGCCTGGCGAGATCGATCAACGACTTCCTCGCGGCCGGTTGCACATTCGTGGCGTCGACGACGGTGAGACGGCCGGTGCGCAGGCGCTTGCTCACCACCAGTTCGAGCACCTCGAAGGCGTCGGCGGTGGCCTCCTGCGAGTTCGGGTCGTTGCTGACCAGTCCGCGACAGAAGTCGCTGGAGACGGTCTCGAAGGGCCCGAAGTGGGCGGCCGCGAACGTGGACTTGCCCGATCCGCTGACCCCGATCAACACGACGAGACTGGGGTCCGGGATCTCCAGCACGCTCATTTCTTCGCTCCTTCGCGGGTGAAGACGGCCAGTTGGGTGGGCGCGCCGACGCTCTCGTCGAGTGGCCCGACCGGCGCGAACCCGACCGTGTAGCCGTACGTGGACGCGATCGTCTCGGCCCACTCCCGGAACTGGTCGCGGTCGAACTCGAATCGGTGGTCGGGGTGCCGGAAGGCTCCCGGGGCCAGTGTCGGATACAGCGGGTTGTACTCGGAGTTCGGTGTCGTCACCACCACGGTGCGGGGACGCATCTCGCCGAACACGGAGCGCTCGAGCGCGGGAAGCCGGGGCGGATCGACGTGCTCGATCACCTCCATCAGCACGGCCGCGTCGAACCCGGCGAGACGGCTGTCCCGGTAGACCACCGACGAGTGCAACAGTGAGAGTCGTTCGCGCTGGGCGTCGGAGAACTCGTCGGCGCGCAGACGCCGCCGTGCGCGCTGCAGTTCCCCATCACTGACGTCGACGCCGACGATCCGGGTGAACTGCGGTCGCGCGGCCAGTTCCCGCAGAAGCCGGCCGTCACCGCACCCGACATCGACCACGCGCGCCGCGCCGGCCTCTGCGAGCACGGCCAGCACCGCGTCGGCGCGGAGATCGGCCAGCCGCGGATCCCGGGACCGGGCATCGTCGCCGCGGGGGGCGTCGGTGTCGTCGGACAGCAGATCCGCCAACGACTGGACGAGTTCACGCTGATGCGCCAGATAGCGCGCACCGATCAACTCCGACTCGGGGTGGCCGGGCAACCACTCGCCCGCAGTCCGGACGAGCTTCTCGGTCTCCTCCCGGCCCACCCAGTAGTGCTTCACGTCGTCGAGCACCGGCAGCAGGACGTACAGGTGTCGGAGCGCCTCCGACACCGTCAGGGTGGCCGTCATCGTGAGGTCCACGTACTCGGAGGCACCCCATTCAGGCAGTTCCCCATCGAGGGGTATCGACTCCGCCGTCACGGCCCATCCCAGAGGCCCGAACAGGCGGGCGGGCAGGTCCGGTCCGCCCCGCGACGGCAACACGGGGACGCGGATCGTCAACCGCGCGGGACGATCGGTCAGTTCGGGATGCGATCGGCAGGTCCCGGCTAGCGCCGTGCCGAACACCCGCCCGAGCGCAACGGCGAGCATCGACGACGCGGCGTACGGGCGGTCGTTGACGTACTGCCCCAACGCGAATCCGTCGCGGCCTCTCCGCATCCGGCTGCGAGCCAGATCGATCGGATCGACGTCGAGCATCAACGCCACGGTGCATCGCTGCTCGCCGACCTCGGGGTACAGCACCGTCGCGCTTCCGACGGAGAGGTCGAACTCCTGGACCCGGTCCGGGTGCTTGTGCAGTAGGTATCCGAGGTCGGACGCGTCGGACCAGTTCCCCCCGGCCTCCGCTGTCAGCGTGAGCAGCATGCCCGGACGCTATCAGGGCGATCCGGGACAATCACGACATTTTCGGATCGGGGCTCAGCGCCGCCTCAGGGCGCTCTCGAGGATGCCCTGACCGACCTCGAGGGTGCGCTGCACCTCGTCCGGCGTCAGCCGCAGCCGATCCGGCCGGAAGCTCAACGCGGTCACCCCGTTCCACGCCCCCCAGAGAAACCGCATCACCTCACGCGGGGGCACCTCCCGGACACTGCCGTCCGCCATCGCCTCGATCAGATCCTGTTCGACGATCCCGACCAGAGCCTCGACGCGGGCAGCGACCCGATCCTCGATCTCGACCAGCGCCGGGTCGGCCTGCGGATCGAGGACCCGCAACGCCACCATCTGGAAGTGCTCGGGGTATTCGAGGGCGAATCGCATGTACGCGTGCCCCGCAGCGAGGACGCGGTCGAGCGGCGGGAGCGCCCTGTCCACCGCGGCCATCGCCTCGGTGTTGACCTCGAGCGCCTGGTCGACCAGCGCGAGGTAGAGGCCCTCCTTGGATTGGAAGTGGAAATACACCGCACCCACCGAGACGTCGGCGGCTTCGGCGATCTCCTCGATCGTCGCGCGCCGCACGCCCCGCGCGGCGAAGAGTGTGCGGGCAGCCGTCATGATCGCCCCTCGTGTCCGGGCGCGGCGGCGGTCCGGACGACGGGCACGCCGATCGAGGGCGGGGGTCCCCGACGGGTCTGCAGGTTCGGTGTCCATGCGCGAAGTGTCTGCGGCGCTAACGCGCGCGGTAGCGCCGCTGCGCCGTCCGGGCCATACCGCAGAAACCGATCGACGTCGTGACGAAGGATCCCGCCACCGAAGCCAGGTACGCCGGCCGATCCTCGAGGTCCGGCCGGAATGCCAGCGGGAGGAAGGCGAACGCATTCGTCCAGGCGCCCACCGCCAGGGCCGTCGTCGTGAGGCGCGGAGCCGCGGGGACGGCCATCCCGCAGATCGCCGTGAACCCGCCGAGCATGGCCAGGTCGAGGTGCCACTGCCGGATTCGTTGCGGCGCACGGATACCGAGTGCACGCATCGTCTCCGGCCGCTTCCTGACCGCGGCGAAGACCCAGCCCGACAGCGCGCCGGCGGCGAGTTCGGTCAGCCCGCTGACGACGAGGGCCGACGGCGCTGTAGTGACGAGCGCCGGCGGCGCCGTGGTGACGAGGGCCGGCGACACTGTGGTCATATCACTGCCGCTCATCGGAGGGCTCCTTCGGGCCGATGCGCCAGATGCCCGCGGGTCCGGGCGTACTGCGTCCGGCCGTAGGGATTCTGATAGGCCCACGCGAGGGTGGGAAGGACACCGCGTTTCTGCAGCCAGAACCGGTCGGGCAGCGGTCGTGGAGTCGACCGGCCGAGCACGACGTCGGCGACCGCGAGCCCCGGGCCCTCGTCGCGCCGGCGGAGTGCCAGGACCGTGCCGTCGGCGGCGGTCACGGAGGCGCCGCCCTCGTAGTGGCCGCCGTAGGCCACCCCGACGAGCGGCATCGGACAGTTGAGCGATCCGGAGTGGGCCGCGTGCACGACGGGTGCGCCGCAGTAGGTCGCAAACACGGACGGCGCCTCGACGGCCCGGGTGCTGTTGCGCTGCTGGAGCCATCGGGTCAACGGGCGGGGCGGCCACGCCGGGATCGACCACCAGCCGGATCCGGACAACACGAGGTCGACCTGACCGGCCAGCCGCTCGGCGGTCTGGGTGCGCAGCAGCTCCCAGCACATCGCCGCGCCGATCATGTTCTCCCCGGCTGGAATCCGACCCGGATCCCCACCGCCGACGTACAGCGAGTTCTCCCACATCGTCGGGACGTCCTTGTCGTGCCGCCCGAGGATCGCACCGTCCGGACCGGCCAGGAGGAAGGCGTTCCGGACGTGCCCGTCGGCATCGCGGACGAGGCTCGAGCCTCCGATGTGGACGCCGTGGGTGCGGGCCAGATCCTGCAGCAGCCGGGTGGGCGCGCCGTCCGCGGCCGGCGCGTTCTGCGCCAACTCGGGCCGGTTCGCGACGCCCGTCGAGAAGAACTCCGGCAGCACGATCCATTCCGCGCCCTCGTGGACCGCCCGCTCCGCCAGGCCCGAGCACATTGCCAGGTTCGCGTCGATGTTGCCCACTTCGGCTTCCACCTGGAGCGCAGCCACACGTATCGATTTCGTCATCTCGACACCCAATCGTCGGGGCAAGTTCTGAACACGACTGCAAATCTGAATCCGACTCTAAAATTGTCGCCGGTCGGACACAAGAGGCCTGGACAAACGGGGCATTTCAACCCGGTATCGAAGTGGAAACGGCCGTCGCGGTCGATCCGGATCGGGCAGCACCCGCCCCGCCGGCGGCTCAGGCCTCCTGCGCCGCCTTCTCCGCGGCCTGCGCCTGCGCCACCTGCTTGGGCGTGAACGTGATGAACAGCGCGGCCACGCCCGCCAGGAGGGCGAGGATCGCACAGCCCAGCAGTGCGAACGTGTAGCCCTCGCTGAGCGCGGACAGTTGGTCCGGCGTCATGTACACGGCGACGCCGGAGATCCCGCCGAGCGACAGTGTCTTCGATGTGGCCATCGCGCCGACGATCGCGAGACCCACCGGGCCGAACAGCGTCTGCGCCACCTGGGCGATCGCGGCCAGCGGACCGATCTCGTGCGGGCCGACACCGGCGATCGCGCACAGCGGCAGCGGCACCACCGCGAGGCCGACACCGAAGCCGACGGCGACGACGAGCGCGAACAGGTTCCCGACGTAGGTGGCGGCGGCGTCGAGCGTTGACCCGTACAGCAGGCCGACGAACGTGATGACCATGCCGGTCACGACGAGCCAGCGGGCCTGGACCTTCACCGCGAGCTTGGACGCGACGAACGCGGCGGCACCGAGGCCGAAGGCGAACGGCACGAAAGCGAGGCCCGCACGCAGCGGCGTGTAGCCGAGGATGTCCTGGACGAACAGAGCCACGAACGGGGCCAGCGAGAACATCACCATGCCGACGAGGGCGATGGAGATGAAGGTGGCGACGCGGCTGCGGTTACGGAACAGGGAGAACGGCAGCAGCGGGTTCTCCGCGCGGCGCTCGACCGCGAGGAAGCCGCCGAGCAGGACCAGTCCGCCGATCAGCCCGACGAGGACCGGCCAACTTCCCCAGCCCATCTCGGGTCCCTCGGTGAACCCGTATACGACGGCCGCACAGCCGAGGGTCGCGAGGATGGCGCCCGGCACGTCCAGCTTGAGCCGCTCCGCCCCGGTCTCGGTCAGCGCACGGAACGCGAACAGCAGGATCACCACGCCGATCGGCACGTTGATGAGGAAGATCCAGCGCCATGACAACTCGGTGAGCGCGCCACCGATGATCAGGCCGGCGACCGAGCCGACACCCGTCATCGCCGCGAAGATCGCGATGGCCTGGTTGCGCACCGGCCCGGGCGCGAACGTCGTGGCCACCAGCGCCAGCGCGGTCGGTGACGCGATCGCGGCACCGACACCCTGCAGGGCGCGGGCGGCGACCAGCGTGGCCTCGTTGACCGCGAGTCCGCACAGCAGCGAGGTGATCGTGAACAGTGCGACGCCGCCGATGAAGACCCGTTTACGCCCGAAGGAGTCGCCCAGTCGGCCGCCGAGCAGCATCAGGCCGCCGTACGTGAGCGCGTACGACGTGATGACCCAGTTGCGGCCGGAGTCGCTGAGCCCCAGGTCCTCCTGGATCTTGGCGAGCGCGAGCGAGGCGACGGTGCCGTCGAGCACCATCATCAGCTGCATGCCGCTGAGGACGATGATCGCGAGGCCGAACGCCCGCGTGGTCACGGGGTACTTCACGACGGTGGAGTCAGACACGAGAGTTCACGTTACCGAGCGTCCGCGGAGAATCCGGCCACAGTGCCGATCACCACGATCGCCGGCGGTCGAATGTTCTCCTCGCGCACCCGCGCGGCGACGGTCGCGAGGTCGGCCCGCAGCACCCGCTGGGTGCGCAGCGTCCCCTCCTGGATCACGGTGACCGGGGTGTCGGCGGGGCGTCCGCCGTCGGCCAGGACGGCCGCGAACTGCTCGATCCGCTCGACCGCCATCAGCAGCACGATGGTCCCGCGCAGCTTCGCGAGCGCGGACCAGTCGACCAGCGAGTCCGGGTGGTCGGGCGCCACATGCCCGCTGACGACGACGAACTCGTGCGTCACACCACGGTGGGTGACGGGGATCCCCGCCGCGGACGGCACCGAGATCGCGCTGGTGATGCCGGGAACCACGGTCACGGGGACGCCGGCCGCCGCGCACGCCTCGAGTTCCTCGAAGCCGCGGCCGAAGACGTACGGGTCCCCGCCCTTCAGCCGGACGACGAACTTGCCGGCCTTCGCGCCGTCGATCAACGCGGCGTTGATCGCCTCCTGCGCCATCGCCCGGCCGTACGGGATCTTCGCGGCGTCGATCACCTCGACGTGCGGGCCCAGCTCGGCCAGCAGTTCCGGAGGCGCGAGTCGGTCGGCGACGACGACGTCGGCGCGCGCGAGCAGGCGACGGCCGCGCACCGTGATGAGGTCCGGGTCGCCCGGGCCGCCGCCGACGAGCGCGACACCGGGTGCGGGCGCCTCGTCGGTGTCGGAGACCGCACCGGACTGCAGCGCCTCCACCAGTGCGGTGCGCACGGCTGCGGACCGGCGGTGTGCGCCTCCGGCGAGGACACCGATGCTGAGCCCCTCGTAGGTCCCGGTGGCCGGCGTGACCGCGGTGCCCTCGCGGGCGCTGTCGGCGCGGACGCAGAAGATGCGGCTGCGTTCGGCCTCGGCGACGATCGCCGCGTTGGTCGCGGGTTCGTCGGTGCAGGCCATTGCGTACCAGGCGCCGTCGAGGTCGCCGTCGCGGTAGTCGCGCAGTTCCAGCGTGATCTGTCCGGACGTCGCCATGCCCTCGACCGCGGGCGTGACCTCGCGGGCGATGAGGTGGACGCGGGCACCGGACGCGACCAGCAGGCCGAGGCGGCGCTGCGCGACGGTGCCGCCACCGACCACCACGACACGACGGTCCGTCAGGTTGAGCCCGACCAGGTAGCTGGTCTCGTCACCGGCGGAAGCAGACACTCGTCTCCCCGTTCTCACAATTCATGCGGATGTTCACTCGACAGATTTCGAAACATTACGGGCGACGGCGGCGGTGCCGCCAATGGAGTCGGCGGCGGTGCCGCCAATGGAGTCGGCGGCGGTGCCGCGAATGGAGGCGGCGACCGTCACGCCATTCGCGACGCGTTTGGTCACGGCCAGCGCTCCCCCGCCGCCGGCGAGGATCGCGGCCGCCTCGGCAACGCTGGGGGTTCCGACCGCGTCGGCGACCGCGCCGGCCGGGTTCGGCACCGACACCGCCGCGAGACGCTCCGGCGGGTACCCGACGAGGCGGGCGCCGAGAATCTCGGCCGCGTCCACGAACGGCGGCTGGGCCGCCTTCCGGTCCAGCGTCGCCAGGACTCCCACCGGGTGGTCGCCGTACACCGCTCGGACGGCGGCGACGATGTCCGCGGCGCGCACCCCGGTTCCGGCGCCCACGCCGACACACAGGTCACCCACGGGCGGCCTCGACGAAGCGGCGGACCGATTCCGGGTTCCCGGCCGGATGGGTGTGCAGGTACGACGCGTGGACCGAGCCCGCCGGCCCGCCGACGAAGCCCTCCCGCTTCGCCCCCGCGTCCCATGCCCGCCAACCCCAGGCCGGACCGTAGTGGTCGGCGGTCTCGGCGACGAGCGAGGTGCGGTGGAACTCGTGCCCGGCCACGCGGGTTCCCGCGTCGAACAGCACCGAGTCGGTCACCGCGACGGCCTCCCGGTAACCGAGAGTCAGGCGTGACCCGAACTGCGCGTCGACGTCGACGACCCCGGCCATCGGGTGCCCGTCGAGGCTGCGGGTGAGGTACAGCAGGCCGGCACACTCGGCGTGGATCGGGGCACCGTCCGAGGCGAGCAGCCGAATCTGCTGCAGCAGAGTCGTGTTCGACGACAGCGCCACGGCATGCTCCTCGGGGAAGCCTCCCGGCAGCACCAGACCTGCTGTCCCGGAGGGCAACTCGTCCTGCAACGGATCGAACGTGACGACGTCGGCGCCCGCGGCGTCGAGTAGTTCCCGGTGCTCGGCGTACCCGAACGTGAAGGCGACGCCACCGGCGAGCGCGACGACCGGCCGCGGCCCGGCCGGCGCGGGTCCGACCTCGGCGACGGGATCCCACGCGGCGGCCTCGACGGACGAGCGTGCGAGCGTGCGGATCGCGGGCAGATCCAGGTGCGCGGCAGCCAGTTCCGTCATCGCGTCGACGGCGTCGGTCGCGGCCCGGCCGTGCTCGACCGCGGGCACCAGACCGAGATGACGTGACGGCACCTCGAGTTCGGCCAGACGCGGGACCGACCCGAGCACCGGCAAGCCCACCCGCTCGCACGCCTGCCGCAGCACCTGCTCGTGCCGGGCGCTGCCGACGCGGTTGAGGATCACCCCGCCGATGCGCACGGCCGCGTCGTAGGTCGAGAAGCCGTGCAGGACCGCGGCCAGACTCTGGCTGTGGCCGCGCGCGTCGACGACGAGGACGACCGGCGCACCGAGCGCCGCGGCGATCTGCGCGGTCGATCCCTCGGCCGACGGTTCCGTCGATCCGGGATCGATCTTGCCGTCGAACAGTCCCATCACACCCTCGACGACCGCGATGTCGCAGCCGTCGCTGCCGTGCCGGAACAGCGGACCGATCCGGTCGGCGCCGACGAGCACGGTGTCGAGGTTGCGGCCGGGACGCCCGGCGGCCAGCGCGTGGTAGCCGGGGTCGATGTAGTCGGGTCCGACCTTGAAGGGTGCGACCCGGTCGCCGGCGGCGCGCAACGCCCCGACGAGGCCGGTCGCGACGGTCGTCTTGCCGCTGCCCGACGCGGGTGCGGCGATGACGACCGCGGGAGTGCTCGGGCGGATCACACTCGCTACCACTCGATACCGCGCTGGCCCTTGCGGCCTGCGTCCATCGGATGCTTGATCTTCGTCATCTCGGTCACCAGGTCGGCGGCGTCGATCAGTGCCTGCGGCGCGTCCCGGCCGGTGATCACGACGTGCTGATTGCCGGGGCGTGACCGCAACACCTCGACAACTTCCTCCGTGTCCACCCAACCCCACTTGAGCGGGTAGGTGAACTCGTCGAGGACATAGAACCGGTGCGTCTCGGCCTCGAGGCGGCGGGCGATCTCGCGCCAGCCCTCGAGTGCGGCCGCGGCGTGGTCCTCCTCGGTGCCGTGCTTGCGGGACCACGACCAGCCCTCGCCCATCTTGTGCCACTCCACGGCGCCGCCGACGCCACCGGTCGCGTGCAGGTCGCCGAGCGCGCGGAACGCGGCCTCCTCACCGACCTTCCACTTCGCGCTCTTGACGAACTGGAAGACGCCGATGTCGAAGCCCTGGTTCCAGGCGCGCAGCGCCATGCCGAACGCGGCCGTCGACTTCCCCTTGCCGGGTCCGGTGTGGACCGCCAGCACCGGCAGATTGCGACGCTGACGCGTGGTGAGCCCGTCGGCGGGCACGTTCTCGGGTACGCCCTGAGGCATGTGCAGTCCCTTTCTCGGGCTTGTCTTCTCGGTCGGTGATTCAGGCGGCGGCGCGGACGACGCCGGCGACCTGCTGCGCCGACAACTCCGCGAGGCGCACGCAGCCGCCGCGCAGGTCGCGCGCCAGTTCGGCGGCCAGGCCGAGCCGAACCATGCCGGTCTCGCAGTCCACGACGATCGAGGCCACACCGGTGTCGGCGAGCATGCCGGCGGCCCGCTTGGCGCGTGCGACGGCATCCTTGCCGCCGGTGGCGCGGCCGTCGGTGAGGGACACCACCAGCGTCCGGCGGCGCGGATCCCGCACCCGCTCGCGCAGCACGACGTCCCGCGCACGCAGGAACCCCTCGGCCAGAGGCGTGCGCCCACCGGTCCTCATCGCGCGCAGGCGCCGCACCGCGACGTCCACCGACGACGTGGGCGGCAGCACCAGTTCGGCGTCCTGGCCCCGGACGGTGATCACGGCGACCTTGTCCCGGCGCTGGTAGGCGTCACGCAGCAGCGACACCACGGCGCCGGTGACCGCCGAGAGCCGGTCGCGGGCGGCCATCGAACCGGACGCGTCCACCACGAACAGCACCAGGTTACCCTCGCGCCCCTCCCGGATCGCGCCGCGAATGTCGCTGGGCGCCAACCTCATCGGTCCACTCACGCGCCCGCGGGCGGTCTGGTGTTCGGCGGCGGCGAACAGCGTGCCCACCAGGTGCAGACCGGCGCCCGGCTGGTTGGTCGGGCGCACGGTGCGGCCACGGGTCGAGCGGGAACGCGAGCGCCGGCCGGGGGCGCCGTCGCCCACGCCGGGAACCTCGAGCAGACGCGCCCGGAACTGGGGGCCCGGGGCGCCCACCGGACGCTCGGCTCCCCCGCCGGAGGCCGGCGAATCCTGCTCGGTGGATTCGGTATTCGGCGCCTCCGACGTCGACTCGGCGGGGGTCTCGCCGCCGCCGGGGCCGTCCGGGTCCGGACCGTCCGGGTCGGGCTCGGGCTCGGGCTCCTCGCCCGCGCGGGCGTCGGCGTCGGCCTTGTCCATCGCGTCGTCGAGTTGCTGCGGATCGAGACCGGGCTCGTCGAACGGATCACGTCGACGACGGTGCGGCAGCGTCAGTTCCGCGGCCACCCGCACGTCCTCCTCGGCGACGCTGTCCGCGCCGCGCCACGCGGCGTGCGCGGTGGCCGTGCGGGCGAGCACCAGATCGGCGCGCATGCCCTCGACGTCGAACGACGCGCACACCGACGCGATCCGCCGCAGTTCGGTGTCGGACAGCTCGACGGCGTCGACCGTCGCGCGGGCGGCGGCGATCCGGCGGGCCAGGTCGGCGTCCTCGTCGGCGTAGCGGGCGGCGAAGGCGTCGGGGTCGCGCTCGTAGTCGAGGCGGCGGCGGACGACCGCCATCCGGATGTCGACGTCGCGGGACGCGGCGACGTCGACGGCCAGGCCGAACCGGTCGAGCAGCTGCGGGCGCAGCTCGCCCTCCTCCGGGTTCATCGTGCCCACGAGCACGAACCGCGCGGGGTGCGAGTGGGAGACGCCGTCGCGTTCGACGTGGACGCGACCCATCGCGGCGGCGTCGAGCAGCACATCGACCAGGTGGTCGTGCAGAAGGTTGACCTCGTCGACGTACAGCACCCCCTGGTGCGCGTCGGCGAGCAGCCCGGGCTGGAAGGCGCGTTCGCCGTCCCGGAGCACCTTCTCGAGGTCGATCGAGCCGACGACGCGGTCCTCGGTGGCACCCACCGGCAGTTCGACGAGCCGCGCACGACGGCGCTCGCCCGCGTGCTCGACGTCGGGCAGCAGCGCGGCCAGCGCACGCACGACGGTCGACTTCGCGGTGCCCTTCTCGCCGCGCACCAGCACCCCGCCGATGCCGGGATGGACGGCGCAGAGGATCAGCGCGAGTCGGAGCCGGTCCTGCCCGACGACTGCGCTGAACGGGAACCCCGACGGCCCCGAACTGGCCTCGTGACTGTGACGCAACGATCGAATCCCTTCACTCCTCGGTTTCCGCGCCGAGAGCTTGGCGGTACGAAACGTCGCGGCATTCTGGCTTCGGGTCGATCGGATCGAACCCTTACAGTGGCGGGACCGCGCCTGATTCTCACAGGCTTCCCCGCAGACGTTTCTTCAGTTGCAGCACCCTACCGTGCTGCACCGGCGGCACGCTCCGGTGCCCCGACAGCACACTGCCGCGGCCCGGAGAAATTCCCAGGCCGCGGCAGTGTCATCGAAACTCAGACCGAGGCGGACTCGACCACGCGGTCGACCTCGGGCACCGAGGTCTCGCCGGCGTCGCCGAGCTCGAGCGCACGGTTGCTCCAGTCCCAGACCTGCTGGAACAGCGCCTGGTTGTCCGACAGCTTCTGGCCCAGCGACGGAACCATCTGCTGCAGCTTCGGCTTCCATGCCTCGAACTCACGCGGGAAGCAGCGCTCCAGGACGTCGAGCATCGCGGGCACGGCGGTCGAGGCACCCGGGGACGCTCCGAGCAGGCCGGCGATGGTGCCGTCCTCGGCGTTGACGACGGCGGTGCCGAACTCGAGGACGCCGCCCTTGCCCTTCTTGCGGATCACCTGGACGCGCTGGCCGGCGGTGATGAGCTCCCAGTCGCCACCGGTGGCGCGCGGCACGAACTCGCGCAGCGTCTGGATGCGGTCGGCCGGCGACTGCATCAGCTCACCGATGAGGTACTTGGTGAGGCCCAACTCGGTGAGGCCGACGCCGAGCATCGAGGTGAGATTGTTGGGCTTGACCGAGCCCGGCAGGTCGGTGACCTTGCCGTTCTTGAGGAACTTGGGCGACCAGCCGGCGTAGGGGCCGAACAGCAGGCCCTGCTGGCCATTGATGACGCGGGTGTCGAGGTGCGGCACCGACATCGGGGGCGCACCGACCGCGGCCTTGCCGTACACCTTGGCGCGGTGCTGCGCGATGAGCTCCGGGTTGGTGCAGCGCAGGAACTGGCCGCTGACCGGGAAGCCGCCGAAGCCCTTGGCCTCCTTGATGCCGGACTTCTGCAGCAGGTGCAGGGCACCGCCGCCGGCTCCGACGAACACGAACTTGGCGTTGACGGTCTTCTTCGCACCGGTGCGCAGGTTCTCGACCTTGACGAGCCAGCTGCCGTCGGACTGCTTGGTGAGGTTGCGGACCTCGTGACCGAAGAACACCTGGCCGCCGGACGCGCCGACGTAGCCGAGCAGCTGCTTGGTGAGGGCGCCGAAGTCGACGTCGGTGCCGGACTCG
This sequence comes from Prescottella agglutinans, assembly GCF_004011865.1. GTDB lineage: Bacteria > Actinomycetota > Actinomycetes > Mycobacteriales > Mycobacteriaceae > Prescottella > Prescottella agglutinans. Next base: position 290,576 of record NZ_RKLP01000004.1, read on the forward strand.
GTCCAGTTGAGGGCGACGGGGTCGGAGTAGTCGCGGCCCTTGGCCATCAGCGGCAGGCGCTCGGAGAAGAAGTCCTCGGACTCCGAGTACTCCATGCCGGCGAACAGCGGGTGGCCGGCCAGCGCGTCGTAGCGGGCGCGCAGGTACTTCACGTTGTCGGCGCCGTGCACGAAGCTGACGTGCGGGATGGGGTTGATGAACTCCTTGGGATCGGTGAGGATCCCGTTGTCGACGGCGTAGGCCCAGAACTGCCGGGAGACCTGGAACTGCTCGTTGACGTTGACGGCCTTGCTGATGTCGACGCCGTCACCCTTGGCCGGCGTGTAGTTCAGCTCGCACAGGGCGGAGTGGCCGGTGCCTGCGTTGTTCCACGGGTCGCTGCTCTCGGCGGCAGCCGCGTCGAGGCGTTCGAAGGTGGTGATCGACCAGTCGGGCTGCAGCTGACGCAGGATCGCGCCGAGCGTTGCGCTCATGATGCCCGCACCCACGAGCACTACATCGGTCTTCGCCACTACGTTCTGGTCTGACACTGGAGAATCGACTTCCTTGTCTGTTACACGCGACCTGTTCTGCACGCATCGTCCGCCCGGATCGCGCGCGTTGACCGGCCGTCCTACACCGATCGCGCCCATTCGAGACATTACGTGCACAGACCGCATTTCGCGCGCCTGTGGCGCTTAGGTTACCTGTGCGTCACCTCCCCCAATTGTGCCCCTCGCAAACGACTCTGTTGTGCCAATAGAGTGTGATCGTGACTACTTGGGCTCCCGACGTCCTGGGTGACGGATACCAGCAGCTGACCATCCCTCTGGGTTCCGATCCCGACGGGGAGGGCGAGGTCGAGGCCACTCTGGTCCGCTATCAGCCCGGGGCGATGACGGGAACGCGCGCCGTGCTGTACGTCCACGGGTTCACCGACTACTTCTTCCAGCAGCACCTCGCCGAGCATTTCGCCGAACAGGGCTACGCCTTTTTCGCCCTCGACCTGCGTAAATGCGGACGCTCGCGGCGCCCGGGGCAGACGCCGCACTTCGTCACCGACCTGCGGTACTACGACCGGGAACTGGACGAGGCCCTGAACCTCGTCCGCGCGCAGATCGGCGGCGGGCAGATCCTGCTGGTCGCCCACTCGACCGGCGGCCTGATCGTGCCGCTGTGGCTCGACCGCGTCGAGCGTCGGCCGGGCGGCTCCGCGGGCGCGGGTGTGGCAGGTGTCATCCTCAACAGCCCGTGGTTCGACCTACAGGGGCCCGCGCTGCTGCGCAACGCCGGCACCACCGCCGCGATCGACGCCCTGGGCCGGGTGTCGAGCAAGACGCCGGTTCCCGGGCAGAAGCTGGACACGTACGGCTCGAGCCTGCACGTCGGCGCGAACGGCGAGTGGGAGTACAACCTCGACTGGAAACCGCTCACCGGGTTCCCGATCACGTTCGGCTGGCTGCGCGCCATCCGCCGCGGCCACGCGCACCTGCACCGCGGACTCGACATCGGGGTGCCGTCGCTGATCCTCCGGTCGAAGCGCACGGTGTTCGCGGCGCGCTACAACCCCAGCGTGGATGCCGCCGACGCAGTCCTCGACGTCGACCAGATCGCCAAATGGGCCGGTTGCCTCGGCAACCGCACCACGATCGTCCCCATCGAGGGCGCCCGCCACGACGTGTTCCTGTCCACCGCGCAGCCGCTCGCGGCGGCGTTCCACGAAGTGGATCTGTGGCTGGACTGGCTCGACGCGCACCACCTCACGGCGACGGACACGGAACACGAGACGACCACCGGCAGCGAGACAGGAGCCCCTGCGTGACCCACTTCGACATCGCGATCATCGGCACCGGATCGGGTAATTCGATCCTCGACCAGCGTTACGACGGCAAGAAGGTCGCGATCCTCGAGGAGGGAACCTTCGGCGGCACCTGCCTCAACGTCGGCTGCATCCCCACCAAGATGTTCGTCTACACCGCCGAGGTGGCCCGCGCGATCACCGAGTCGTCGAAGCTCGGCATCGACGCGACGCTCGACGACGTGCGCTGGCACGACATCGTCAAGCGGGTGTTCGGCCGGATCGACCCGATCTCGGCGGGCGGCGAGCGGTACCGCACCAACGACTGCGCCGACGTGACGGTGTTCCGCGGCCACGCCCGCTTCGTCGGCCCGCGGACCATCGACACCGGTACCGGTGAGGTGATCACCGCGGATCAGGTGGTGATCGCGGCCGGGTCGCGTCCGACGATCCCCGCCGAGATCCTCGACAGCGGAGTCCGGTTCCGCACCAACGACGACATCATGCGGCTGCCGGAACTGCCCGAGCGCCTCGTCATCCTCGGCTCGGGCTTCATCGCCGCCGAGTTCGCGCACGTCTTCTCGGCGCTGGGGGTGCGCGTGTCGATCATCGGCCGCAGCGACCGCCTGCTCCGTCATCTCGACCGGGACATCTCCGACTGGTTCACCGAACTCGCCGGACGCAAGTGGGACGTGCACCTGGGCCACCCGATGGTCGCGGCCCGCACCGCCGGCAACGGCGTCGAGATCGAACTGTCCGACGGCACCGTCGTCGCCGGTGACGAACTGCTCGTCGCGGTGGGCCGCACCCCCAACGGCGACCGCCTCGACGCCGCCCTCGGTGGCGTCGCGGTCGACGAGTCCGGACGCGTGATCGTCGACGAGTACCAGCGCACCACCGCCGAGGGGGTGTTCGCGCTCGGCGACGTCTCGTCCCCGTACCAGCTCAAGCACGTCGCCAACCACGAGATGCGCGTGGTCCAGCACAACCTGCTGCACGACGCCTGGAACGACGCTGCGGCCGACTCGGTTTCACGCCTGCGCCGCACCGACCACCGGTTCGTCCCGGCCGCGGTGTTCACCGACCCGCAGATCGCCGACGTCGGGATGACCGAGGAGCAGGCCCGCGAGGCCGGCCTGGACATCACCGTCAAGGTGCAGAACTACAGCGACGTCGCCTACGGCTGGGCGATGGAGGACGACGAGGGCTTCTGCAAGGTGATCGCCGAGCGCGGCACCGGACGCCTCCTCGGCGCACACGTCATCGGCGCCCAGGCGCCCACGGTGATCCAGCCGCTGATCCAGGCGATGAGCTTCGGGCTGTCGGCGCAGGACATGGCCACCGGCCAGTACTGGATCCACCCCGCGCTGCCCGAGGTCGTCGAGAACGCGCTGCTCGGTCTGGAGATCTGAGCCGACTCGTCCACACCCGTCTCCGGTCGGGGCGGTTCCACCGAACCGCCCCGACGATCGTTGGCGCTGAGCTAGATTCGGCGCATGATGGGTTCCCGGATGGGCCGCCGTATCGTCACCGCGATCGCTGTCGCACTGGTCGCGGGCACGCCGCAGATCCTCACTCCCACAGCGTCGGCCGTCCCCGTCGCCGCACCGGCCCGCAGCACACCCGGGACCATCCTGGAGTCCGCCCCGCTGCCCCAGTCGTTCTGGCTGCCGGGCACCGGTGCCGCGTACCGGATCACGTATCTGACCACGGGCCCGCGGGGCGTCACCCCCAGCACCGGCCTGGTGTTCGTCCCGGACGGCACGCCTCCGACGGGCGGCTGGCCGGTCATCGCCTGGGCCCACGGAACCATCGGAGACTCCGACGCGGATGCCCCGTCGCGCAACGGGATCGACCCGGATAGCAGCCGCTACGTGACGAACTGGCTGGCCCGCGGTTACGCCGTCGCGGCCACCGACTACGTCGGCCTGGGTACGCCCGGTGTGCCGCCCTACCTGCACGGGGAGTCCGCAGCGCACAGCGTGATCGATTCGGTGCGCGCCGCCCGCGCCGTCGACGACACCCTCTCGCCGCGGTGGGCGGTCATCGGACTTTCCGAGGGTGGGCAGGCCGCTGTGTTCACCGCGCACGCCGCCACCGCGTATGCGCCCGAACTGGATTACCGCGGCGCGGTCGCGGCCGGCGTGCCGTCGAACATCGAGACACTCGCCCCGTTGGCGGGCCCCAACTTCCCACCACAGGGCCTCGCCGGGCTGACCAACTTCATGACGTTCGTGATCGCCGGATTCCGCGACATCCATCCCGAACTCGACGTGAACAGCTACCTGACGCCGATCGGCCGCACGCTGGTCGACGCCGCGCCGGAGCTACCGTACCGGGAGTTCGCCCGACTTGCCGCGAATGTCTCGGTGGCCGATATGCTTTCGCGGTCGCTCGACGATCCGGCACTGATGGCCGCATTGCGGGACTATCTGCAGGTGCCGACCTCCGGCTACGACCGGCCACTGATGATCGCGCAGGGGGCTGAGGACCCGACGGTGCCGCTTCCGTTGACAGTCAAGCTCATCACGGAAATGAACCTCGCCGGCACCCGTCCGGACTTCAGGATCTATCCGGCCGATCACATCGGCAGCCTGTTCGCCAACGAGGTGGACGCGGTCACGTTCATCACCAAGGCGTTCGCCTGCGACAGCGAATCGGACGATCCCGAGTGCGGACCCGGCCCCTTGGGGTCGTTGGGCTCGCTCGGGCCCGGAGGGGTCGTCGGCTCGCTCGGGTCGCTCAGCCTCCTCGGACTTCTCGGGTCGAACTGAGCGCGACCCGCCTGTCGGGCAGCCAGGCGTGCCAACCCGCGAGGAGCACCGCCAGCAGGGCGGCCGGAACGAAGTAGAGGAACGCGAAGATCGGTGCCGGCTGAAACCACGCACCGAACGAACCGACGAACAGAACGGCCGCGACCAGCACCCCGACCCAGCGCCGAAAGAACACGGCGGGGAGCAGGCACAGCAGCGCCGGGACGGCGAGCGCGGCCACGATCGACGGCCCGTAGGTGCGGGCGATCGACCGCTCACACTCCTCTCCGGGCATGATCCCGTCGTCCGGATATCCCAGCTCGCACGACGTGATCTGCATCATCGAACTGGTCGCGGCGACGACCGCCAGCCCCGCACAAACCCACGCCAGCAGGATCCACCCCGCCCGAACCGCATTCAGCATGCCCACCCCTTGTCGCCCTCACTGTCGTCGAATCGTGAAGGATTCCTCTCGGCCTCCGGGAGGAATCCTTCACGAACGGCCCGCTGCGAGGCCAGACACGCAGGGACCCCCGCGCCCGGACGGGGCGCGAGGGTCTCGGGGTAGCGGCGCGGAGCGTCTACTTGCGGTGCCTCAACGCCCGGACGATGCCGTCGCCGATCGACTGCAGGATCTGCACGAGGACGATGAGCACGACGACCGCGACCAGCAGGACCGGCGTGTTGAACCGCTGGTAGCCGTAGACGATCGCGAAGTCGCCCAGTCCCCCGCCGCCGATGACGCCGGCCATCGCGGAGTAGCCGACCAACAGCACCACCGTCAGGGTCGCGCCGGCGATCAGTGCCGAAACCGATTCCGGCAGGAGCACTTTCCGCACGATCTGCCCGTTGCTCGCGCCCATCGCCTGCGCCGCCTCGACGCGGCCGACGGGGACCTCGCGCAGCGCCGACTCGACCACGCGGGCGTAGAACGGGATCGCACCGATCGTCAGCGGCACGATCGCGGCGGTCGGGCCGATCGCGGTACCGACGATCAACCGGGTGAGCCCGATGAGCGCGATCATGAGGATGAGGAACGGCAGCGAGCGGAAGACGTTGACGATCGCGCCGAGCACCGCGTTGACCGCGCGCTGCGGCCACAGCCCGCTCGGGGAGGTCACGTGCAGGATCACCCCGAGCAGCACGCCGCCGATGACGGTGAGCACGAAGGAGATCCCCACCATGTAGAGGGTCTCCTGCGTCGCCTCCCACACCTCGGGGAGCGAGTCCTGCCAGGACAGCTTGTTCATGCGATTCGTCCTTCGATCCGGGACTCGGGCCCCCAGGAGAGCGTGGTGCCGGGCTGCGCCTCGACGAACGCCGCGACGTCCGCGCGGGACACGTCGGGGCCGAACCGCAACCGCAGACGGCCCACGGTGACACCGGCGACCTGCTCCACCCGGCCGCCGACGACGGAGATGTCGACGTCGAGCTTGCGGACCAACTGTGCGAGCCACGGGCCGTGCGCCTCGTCGCCGATGGTGGTGACGAGTGCGGTGTCGGCGTCGTCGCCCACGGACGGGTCGTCCCCGACCGGGACGATCGCCGCTCCCAGCACCGAACCGGGTGTGCCGACGAGGTCGAGGATGCGTCCGGTCTCGGCGATCCGGCCGTCCTCGAGGCGCGCCGCGGACGTGCAGATACGGCGCAGGACACCCAGTTCGTGGGTGATGAGCACGACGGTCACGCCGATGGAGCGGTTGAGTTCGGCGAGCAGGTCGAGCACCTGGTCGGTCGTGTCGGGGTCGAGAGCGCTGGTCGCCTCGTCGCACAGCAGGACGTCCGGGTTGGACGCCAGGGCGCGGGCGATGCCGACACGCTGCTGCTGCCCGCCCGACAGCTGCGACGGGTACGCCTTCTCCTTGCCGCCGAGCCCGACGAGTTCGATCAGCTCGTCGGCCCGGGCGCGGCGCTGCTTGCGGTCCATGCCCGACAGCTCGAGCGGAAACTCGACGTTGGCCCGCACGGTCCGCGAGTGCAGCAGGTTGAACTGCTGGAACACCGTGCCGATGCGGCGACGCGCCTGACGCAGACCGGCACCGCTGAGCTGGGACAGGTCGTCACCGCGGAGCACGATGCGCCCGCTGGTCGGCTGCTCGAGCAGGTTCAGGCACCGCAGCAGCGTGGACTTGCCCGCGCCGGACGGCCCGACGATGCCGAAGATCTCCCCCTCGGCGATCTCGAGATCGATTCCGCGGAGGGCCGCGACCTCCCCCGTGCCGGCGGCCGCGGGGAAGGTCTTGACCAGGTTCTCGACGCTGATCATCAGCTGGCTGCGTGGACCGGGACGACGGAGCCGGAGTAGTTCTCCTGGATCCAGGTGGCGGTCTCCGGGGACTCGAGCGCCTCGGCGAGCGCCTTCACGCCCGGATCGTTCTCGTCGGCGGCGCGGACGACCAGCAGGTTCGCGAACGGGTTGTTCTCGACCTTCTCCGACAGCAGCGCGTCCTTTGCCGGCGTGAGGCCGGCCTCGATCGCGTAGTTGGAGTTGATGACCGCGGCGGTGATCTGCGGGTCGCCGAGGTTGCGGGCGATCTGCGAGCGCTCGATCTCGACGAACTTCAGGTTCTTCGGGTTGCCCTTGATGTTCGCCTGGGTGACGACGGACAGATCGGCCTCGGCGAACGGCTTGTCCATCTGGATCAGGCCGGCCGACTCGAGCAGGTACAGGCCGCGCGCGAAGTTGGTCGTGTCCTTGGGCAGCGCGATGGTCGAACCGTCCGCGAGCTGGTCGACGGCGGTGATCTTCTCCGAGTACAGACCCATCGGCTCGAGGTGCACGTCGGCGACGGAGACGAGGTCGCTCACACCCTTCTGCTTCTGCCAGTCCGCGAGGTACGGGGCGTGCTGGAAGTAGTTGGCCTGGACGTCGCCCGCGACGAGCAGCTCGTTGGGGTCGATCTCGCCGGTGACGGGCTTGATGTCGAGCTTGACGTCACCGAGCACGCCGGAGTCGGCGATGTGCTCGAGGATCTCGACGTGCGGGGTGCTGGATGCGGAGATCACCAGCGTCTCCCCGTCGCCGCCGGACGAGCAGGCGGCCAGGCCCACGGAGAGCAGTGCGGCGGCGGACAGAACAGCTGTGCGGCGCAAGAACATTGAGAGGTACCTTCCGAGATTGTGGAGACGGTCAGCCGCGCAGGGCGGGCAGGTCGAGCAGGTCGCGGTGGTACCGCTCGGTGACGTTGGGGTGGGCGCGCAGGCGCGACTTGAGGGCGTTGAGGCCGTAGCGGGCATGCAGGGTGCCGCCGTGCTGGTCCGGGCCCACGCCCGCGGCCTCGGCCGCGAGTTCGGGCGAGAGCGGCACGGTGGGCAGGGCCTGGTCGTAGCCGGGGTTGAGGAAGAACGGCAGCGAGACCCGGTCCTTGCCGGCGGCCGGCGGCAGCACCCGGTGCACGGTCGCCTTGAGGTAGCCGCCGGTGGCGACCTCGAGCAGTTCGCCGATGTTGACCAGCAGGTGGCCGGGGAGCGGCTCGACGTCCAGCCAGCCGCCGTCGGTCTCCACCTGGAAGCCCGTGCTGCCCGGTTCCGGGTAGAGCAGGGTCAGGGCCCCGACGTCCTTGTGGCTGCCGACGCCCTGATCGGTGACCGAGCCGTCGTGGCCCGGGTAGCGCGCGATCTTCAGCAGTGGGTCGGGGTCGGCGAAGGCGGTGTCGAAGAAGTCGGCCGGCGCGCCGAGCGACTGCGCCCAGCCGCTGATCAGGCGCAGGCCGGCGACCTGGGCCTGGCTCGACCATTCGAGCGCCAGTTCACGCAGCCGCGGGACGGCGGTCGGCCACAGGTTGGGCCCGTGCAGTACGTCCCACGGGCGGTCCAGGTCGATCGGGTCGACCGCGGCGCGCTCGGGTCCGATGTCGAGCTGCTCGCGCCAGTCGATGTAGCCCTGGGTGCGCTCGCCGCCGACGCGGGTGTAGCCCCGGAAGTGCGGCGAGTTGCTGTTCTCGATCTCGAGCTTGTCGGTCTCGGGCAGCGCGAAGAACTCGCGGGCCGCGGCGACCAGGTCGTCGGTGAGCTGCTGGTCGATGCCGTGACCGGTCAGGTAGAAGAAGCCGATCTCGTGCGTGACCTTGCGGAGCGCGTCGACGTCGAGGTTCTCCAGATCGATGATCGGGAGCGAGTGGGCGGACATGGAACGGATCCTTTCCCCACGGGCACCGGAGATTGCTGGCGCTGCGACGTATGGGTGCCCGGTGGGAGGAATTCGCACGGGGATGCGGGACGGCCTTCGAGTGCCGTCGCGCGAAGCTGTCTCGTCTCAGCGCTGACGCATGCAACAACAACCACCGCGCATTCGCGTGGTGGCGACGGTTGCTGCGGAGCCGCGCATCGGAGACCTTCCCGATCGAGATCGTGACCCGGCGTGCCGGATCGGACATGCCAGTGACAGGAGGCTAACGCGCTCACCGCGAATAGTTCAAATCGTACGTATACGCACGGCGACGAACGGCGACAATTGCGAGACGAACGGTCGGAACTGTTCACCTGACCTGCGAGGACCGGTCCCCGGCCGGCTCCGCCGTCGAGGGTGATTCACCGTCGGTCCGACGGATCGGCCATCTCGAGCGCCTTCGCGGTGAAGACGCGATAACCGCGGTGCGGACGGTAGCCGTGGATCTCCGGCGTATCGAGGCTGCGGATGAACGAGAGGATCTGCCGGCTGAACACCTGCCCGGGCACCAGCACGGGGAAGCCCGGCGGATACGGGGTGACGAAGGTCGCGGAGACCACCGGACGCCCCGATTCCGTCGCCTCCTCGACCTCGTCCGCGGTGAGGTACTCGCACCGGGTGTCGTCGTAGGCCAGGAAGAAGGCCCGACGCACATCCCCGTCGGGAGTGGCTGCAGCGCCGTTCTTTTCGAGGAAGATCGGATGGAATCCGCTGAAGTCCGGCAGCGGCGCCGTGGGGTTCGTCAACCGCATCACCGCCGCGTCGTGATACCCGCGTTCGATGGTGCCCATGTCGGCGAGGTGTTCGTCGAGCTCGTGGGCGAACTTGACCAGTACCTCGACGAGGTAGGCGACCGAGCTGCGGGTGGTGCCGATGTTGGTCATGAACAGCACCGTGTTGCGCGAGGTCTTGTTGATCTGGACGCCGTAGCGGTCCATCAGCTCGGCCCGCTTGAAGGTGTCGCCGTCGATACCGGTCGACCCGATGTAGAGCGTGATCCGCGACGGGTCGAGCACGAACTCGTCGGACCGCCAGGCGGAGACCATGGCGCGCAGGCCGCCGCGCAGCGGCTGATCGATGCGTGAGGGGCGGAACTCGTCGGGAATCAGCTCCGCCGTCGACAGGCAGTGCATGTACTTGCTCAGCAGCGGATGGTGGTCGACCGAGTCCCGCAGCCGCATCGCATTCTCGACCTGCTTCTGCACCAACTCGGCACCCTCGAGGTCGGCCTGCCGCCGGCCGAGGTCGAGCGAGGCGAGGATCTGGTAGTTGGGCGAGGTGGAGGTGTGGGCCATGTAGGCCTCGTGGAAGGTCTCCTCGACCTTCTGGTCGAACTCCTGGTCGAAGACGTGGATCATCGAGCCCTGACGCAGCGAGGTCAGCGTCTTGTGGGTGGACTGGGTCGCGTAGACCCGCACCTTGGCGCGGACCGGGTCGGGCATCAGACGCCGGTCGAGCAGCGTCGCGTCGTCGGCGCCGCGCACCTGCTCGGCGTACTCGGCGTACTCGGCCCGATACCCGGGATCGCGCAACCGCTCGCGCACCGCCTGCGCCGCATGCATCGCGGTGCGGGTGCGATAGACGGGATGGAACCGGGCGAACGCGAACCACGCCTCGTCCCACAGGAACACCAGGTCCGGTTTGATCGCCAGACATTCCTCGACGACACGCTCGACGTCGTAGATGACACCGTCGAAGGTGCAGTTGGTCAACATCACCAGCTTGACCCGGTCGAGCTTGCCGGCTTCTCGGAGTGCGAGCAGCTTGGACTTGATCTCCCTCAGCGGCACCGCGCCGTACATCGAATACTCGTTGAGCGGATACGCGTCGAGGTACGTGACCTGAGCGCCGGCGAGCATCAGGCCGTAGTGGTGGGACTGGTGACAGTTGCGGTCGACCAGGACGATGTCGCCCGGCGCGACGAGCGCCTGGACGACGATCTTGTTTGCCGTCGAGGTGCCGTTGGTCACGAAGTAGGTCTGCCGCGCCCCGAACGTCCGCGCCGCCAGGCGCTGCGACTCGCGGAGCGGACCGGTCGGCTCGAGCAGCGAGTCCAGTCCGCCGCAGGTGGCCGAGGTCTCGGCCAGGAACACCTCCAGGCCGTAGAAGTCGACCATGTCGGAGATCCAGTGCGAGTTGACGATCGACTTGCCCTGCGAGATCGGCAACGCGTGGAACACACCGGTCGGACGGTAACTGTATTCGCGCAGCGCGCTGAAGAACGGGGTTCGATACCGCGACGCAATTCCCTCGAGCAGGCTCAGGTGCAGATCGAGCGACCCCTCCCCGGCATGGAAGACCCGGCGGAAGTACTGACCGAGCTGACCGGCGAGATCCTCGACCGCAATCTCGGTCATGAGGTACAGGTCGAGTTCCGGGCGGGTGTCGGTGAGCTCGACGGCCAGAATCCGCGTCCGCTCCTCCGGTGTGTGCCCGGCGAGCTTCTCCGCGATGTCCGTGTAGATGAAGTTGGCGAGCGCCGACAGATCCCTCCGGGACTGATGGGAGAAGCGGCGGCGGATCACGCACGCCTGCAGATTCACGTTCAGGCGCGCCGCGATGACCGCGTCGTCGCCGCTGCCGACGACGACGAGTTCGTAGATGAACTGGTCGTCCGGCCTGCGCCAGGCGCGCAGTTCCTGGCGCAGCGCGCGCTCCTGCGCCTCGGTCATGGTCTCGACCACCAGTACCTCGAAATAGTGGGGTCGGGATCCGCCCGCACCCCCTTCGTCACGGCGGGGCGTGTCCGTCGCGACCGCCTCGAGGTCGCCGTCGACCGGGGAGACCGGAGTACCGCTCCGATAGGAGCCGGTGACCAGCGCCCGGTTGATCCTCGCGACGGTGCGCGAGAACTTGTCGTACACGCCGGTGGTGAACAACCGCTGGGTCTGCGAGAAGACCTGCGGCCCAGGGAAAGCCCAGTACCGCTCGAGCGGTCGCAGCTGGTCGAGCAGGTTCTCGACCCGTTCGAGCAGCGGACCGATCGGCGCCCCGCGGGCCGCCGCACCGGCCAGGTGCGCGCTCGCCCCCTCGAGCCGGCACCACGAGTCCGCACGGAACTGCCACATACTGTTGTAGGCCCGCGGATTCACCTCAGCCATCACAGCCTCCACCGCCACGGTCACGACGGGCGAGGTCGGTCGACGACGGTGACGTCGTGCCGAGCAATCCCAGACTGCTCCCCCGCGTCTGAACAGGCAAGAGGACGCCGGGTTGTCGCCTCAGCCGAGACGTCCGGAGAGCCTCTCGAGCCGGTGCAGGCTCGCCCCGTCCAGACCCACGACGCGCACACGCTTCCCGCGGGCCGCGTACTTGGCCTGCACGGCGTCGAGGGTCGCGACGGTGGACGCGTCCCACACGTCGGCGTCGGACAGGTCGATCACCACCGAGTCGGGGTCGCCGGCGTAGTCGAACCGGTGGACCAGGTCGTTGCTCGACGCCCAGAACAGCTCACCCGTGACGCGGTAGGTGCGCTCCGTGACACCGTCGCGCTCGCCGTCGGTGACGTCGATCCGGGTGAGGTGGGCCACGCGCCGCGCGAACGCGACCATCGCGGTCAGCACGCCGAGGATGACGCCGACGGCTAGGTTGTGGGTCGCCAGTGTGCCGACGACGGTGACCACCATGACGAGGGTTTCGCTGCGCGGCATCAGCCGCAGGGTTCGCGGCGCGATGCTGCGCCAGTCGAACGTCGTCACCGCGATCACCAGCATCACCGCAACGAGCGCCGCCATCGGGACGGCGCCGACGACGTCGCCGACCGTCACGCACAGCACGAGCAGGAAGGCGCCGGCGAGGAAGGTGGAGATGCGGGTGCGCGCCCGCCCCTCCTTCACGTTGATCATCGTCTGGCCGATCATGGCGCAGCCGCCCATGCCGCCGAAGACCGCGCCGGCCATGTTCGCGACGCCCTGACCCCACGCCTCGCGGGTCTTGTCGGAGGGTGTGTCGGTGATGTCGTCGACGAGTTTGGCGGTCAGTAGGGACTCGAGCAGGCCCACGAGCGCGAGCCCCAACGCGAACGGCGCGATGATCGTCAGCGTCTCCCACGTGAGCGGCACGTCCGGGATCATCCAGGTCGGCAGCCCGGACGGCAGCTCACCCTGGTCGGCGACGTCGGGGACGTCCAGGTGGAACAGCGCCACGACCCCCGTCAGCACGACGATCGCGACGAGCGGCGCCGGAACCGCACGCGTCAGCTTCGGCACGAACACCACCATCGCGAGCCCCGCGGCGACCAGCGGGTACACCAGCCACGGGACGTCGATCAGGTGCCGGATCTGGGCGCTGAAGATGAGGATCGCGAGGGCGTTGACGAACCCGATCATCACCGACCGCGGAATGAACCGCACCAGCCGCGCCAGGCCGGCGACGGCGAAGAGGATCTGGAGCGCACCCGCCAGCCACACCGCGGCGATCAGGTAGTCGATGTCGTGCGAGGCGACGAGCGGCGCCACCACCAGCGCGGTAGCCCCCGCGGCCGCGGACACCATCGCGGGCCGTCCGCCGACGAACGCGATCGTCATCGCCATGATGCACGAGGTGTACAGCGCCACCTTGGGATCGACCCCGGCGATCACCGCGAACGAGATCACCTCGGGGATCAGCGCCAGCGAGGTGACCAGACCCGCGAGGGCCTCGGTCGTCAGGCGGCGGGGCGAACGGAACGCGGCCCGGACGGATGACACGTCGGCCGGGGTGGAGAGGGTGTCGTGCACCGGGTGAGTTTAGGGACCGATCCTCCCCGGCCCCAATCACCAATCCCAGACGCGACTACCAGGAGCCGGTCCGCAGAACGATCTCGCTGGCCAGCTCCGCGGCCGCCTTGGCGGGAACGTCGTCGACGCCGTCGAGCTGAACGATCCGGAACTCCGAGTAGGCGTAGCGGCCACTCGCGTCGGCGCACGGGCGGCCCAGCGAGGTACCGACGACGACGGTGGTCGGCAGCTCGACGGCGGGGCATGCGGCGTCGAGGACGGCGCCGTCGGCACCGGGCACCGCCGGGTGTCCGCGGTCGGCGACGATGAGGCTCGCGAAGCGCCCGAACGTCTTGGCGGCCAGGCGCCACGCCAGTTCCGCGCCCGCACCGGCGCCGACCAGGTTCACCCACGGCAGCTTCAGCTCGTCGAGCATCGCGATCACCGACGGCTCGTCGAGCCCGTCGATGGTCTCGGGAACCACGGTCCGCAGATCCGAATCGTGCAGTCGCGAGCAGACGGCGTCGAAGACGTCGGCGGGCGCGCCCGCGTCGGGAAGCAGCAACACCGTGTGCCGGCTCTCCGGTCCCCCGATACGGACCGTCAAGGTCCCACTACCCACCGCAACGTTCGTCGACTCCATGGCTGAAAACGGTACGCGATCCACGTCACGAAATCGGACACCTATCCGGGATAGACCTTGCCGATGATCTCCTTGGCCATCGTGGTCGCCGGGTCCTGGCCGTTCGCGGCCGGAGCCAGGTTGGCCCACACCACCAGCGTCACCTTGTTCACCGGGTCGTGACCCATGAACGAGTTGAACCCGGGAAGCTCACCCGTGTGTCCGAACATCGGGCCCATCTTCGCTATGCCCCAACCGTATTCGGCCGAGCCGCTGTCCGGGCTCGTGGGCTGCACGCTGGCGAGCCGCTGGGCCTGCAGGTCGGGCTTCAGGAGCTGCCCGCCGACGAGCGCCTGCACCCACGTGACGAGGTCGTCGGCGGTGGAGATGCCGGCGCCGGCCGCCCACGCCCACGACGGGTTGACATCGGTGACGTCGTTCGGCTGGAGGGTCCCGTCCTTGGCGGCGTTCTGCATGGCCTCGGGCAGCGCCGGATCGGTCAACGTGTCCATGTTGGTCCCGTACACGTACCCCCGCGAGTAGCGCGCCGGAATCGTGTTGTCGGTGATGTCGGGGAACGACGTCCCGGTCAGCCCCAGTGGACCGAAGAGCCGCGACTGGAAGATCTGCGGCAGCGGTTTGCCGTCGAGGGCCTCGGCGATGAGGCCGAGCAGCACGATGTTGGTGTTCGAGTAGTGGTAGCCCTGCCCGGGAGGGAAGTACGGCGGATTCGCGAACCCGAGCGCCAGCAGTTCGTCGGGCTTCCACTGCTTCTGCGGGTCGTTGTCGAGTGTCTCGTTGAGCTCGGCGGTCTCGGTGTAGTTGAAGAGCCCGCTACGCATGTCGAGTAGCTGCTCGATCGTGATGTTGTCGCCGTTCGGGACGTCCGGGCGGTACTTGGACACCGGATCGGTCAGCGCGATCTTGCCCTCCTGGACGAGCTGCAGGATCACCGTGCCGGTCATCGTCTTGGTGTTGGAACCGATGCGGATGTGTTCGACGGTGTCGACCGGGGAGTCCTGGCCGCGGACCCCGGTTCCGTACTTGACCGTGAGGTCGCCGTCGGGAGTCTTGAGTATCGCCACGGCACCCGGGATCTGGAGGTCCTTCGCGACGCCGGCGACGACGTCGTTCAGCCCGGTGGCGTCGATCTTCTGCAACGCCACGGTCGATGATGCGGCGGCGCTCGTCGACGTGGTGGTCCCCGTGCCGGACTCGTGGGTCTCGTGCGACTCGTTCGACGAGCATCCCGCGATCACCAGGGCGACGACCACCGCGCCGCATGCGATACGAACGCCCGTCCCCGCATCGAATCTGTTGCGCACGTCGACACTTCCTCACCATCGGCGGTCGAGCTTCTGACGTCGTTCCGCAGCCTAGGCGTGCGTAACCCGCATTGCGGGGCGAACACGTGAAACCGAAACGCGAGCGCGCCTCCCGGTTGACCACGTCCGACGCAACTTCTATGGTTAGTTACATGAGTAACGAACCAATCAGCCTCGCGACGGTGGGACCGCGATG
The DNA here is from genome assembly GCF_004011865.1 of Prescottella agglutinans. GTDB lineage: Bacteria > Actinomycetota > Actinomycetes > Mycobacteriales > Mycobacteriaceae > Prescottella > Prescottella agglutinans. Next base: position 306,114 of record NZ_RKLP01000004.1, read on the forward strand.
CTGAGCGATGAGGGCAAGCCCCTCTTCCAACAGATCGCGGAGCTCGTGGAGAACGCGATCATCGACGGTTCACTGCCGGAGGAGTCGCAGGCACCTTCGACCAACGAGTTGGCGGCCTTCCATCGAATCAACCCGGCGACCGCGGCGAAGGGACTCAACCAGCTCGTCGCCGACGGAATCCTCTACAAGAGAAGGGGAATCGGCATGTTCGTCACCACGGGAGCACGGGATGCGCTCCGGTTCCGCAGGCGCGAGCAGTTCGCGGCGCAGTACGTCGCACCGCTCGTGCGCGAGGCGGACAAGCTCGGAATGAGCATCGCCGAACTCAAATCCATGCTGGACCAATGGGAGGAACGTCCATGACCATCACGGACATCGGCCGGGACACGCTCGTCTCGGTCCGCGCTGCCGGGAAACGCTACGGCGACGTCACCGCACTCGAGGACGTCTCGTTCGACCTGCAGGCGGGGAAGATCTACGGACTGCTCGGGCGCAACGGCGCGGGCAAGACCACGCTGATGAAGATCCTCACCGGCCAGGAGCTGCCGAGCAGCGGGGAGGTCAGCGTGTTCGGTGGGGCACCGTTCGAGAACGCGGACGTCCTGCGGAACGTGTGCTTCGTCAAGGAGAGCCAGCGGTACCCGGACGACTTCAAGGTCAAGCACGTGCTCACCGCGGCGGAGCTGCTGCTACCGGGATGGGACGGCCAGTTCGCCGGCCGATTGATGGACGACTTCCAGCTCCCCGCCAATCGCCGCGTCAAGAAGCTCTCGCGCGGCATGACGTCGGCGCTCGGCATCGTCATCGGGCTGGCGTCCCGCGCACCGCTGACGCTGTTCGACGAGCCGTACCTGGGCCTCGACGCGGTCGCGCGCCAGCTGTTCTACGACCGACTGCTCGCCGACTACGCGGACCATCCGCGCACGGTCGTGCTGTCCACGCACCTGATCGACGAGGTCGCCGACCTGCTCGAACACGTCATCGTGATCGACGGCGGCCGCGTCGCCACCGACGCCGACTCCGACGACCTGCGCAGCCGGCACGTGCTGGTCAGCGGCCGGGCCACGGCGATCGACGCCTTCACCGTGGGCAGGACGGTCCTGCACCGCGAGGACATCGGCGGCTTCGCCCGCGCCACCGTGCGGGGCACCCTCTCCGCGTCGGACCGCGCCGAGGCGGCACGATCCGACCTCGAGCTGTCGCCGGTTTCCCTGCAGCAGATCACGATTCGCAACGCACTCGACGGCCGAACCGACACCGGCAAGGAGACCCGATCATGACCGTCGCCACCCTCACCGCCGCTCCGGCGCATCCCTCCCCCACCGGCGCCCGACGACTGCTGGCAGTCTGTCGCCTTCACGTGGTGTCGTGGCCACTGCTGCTGGCCGCGCCCGCCGCGATCCTCGCCGTCACGTTCGCCATCAACCTCACGATCTTTGCGCTGATCGACTCCGAGGGCGAGACCCACGGCACGGGCGCGGTGCTCTCGCTGTACGGCTTCGTCGTGGCGTTCTATGCGCAGGCGATGACGCAGACGTTCCCGTTCGCGCTCGGATTGGGCGTGACGCGGCGCCAGTTCTTCACCTCGACCGCCGTCGTCGCGGTCGTCCAGTCGATCGCCTTCGCCGCGGTGCTGCAACTGCTGTCGGTGGTCGAGGCCGCGACCGGCGGGTGGGGCGTCGGGATGCGGATGTTCGGCGTCCTCCGCTACGCGACGGATTCCGCTGTGCTGCAGACCGTCACCCTGTTCGCGAGCCTGTTGCTGACCACGTCGATCTCGATACTGCTGGGCGCGGTGTACCAGCGCTGGCGGACCCCGGGTCTCCTGATCGCGGGAATCGGCACGATCGGGGTCCTCGGACTGGCCGCTGTCGTCGTGACGTGGGCGCGCTGGTGGCCGGCGATCGGGTCGTGGTTCGTCGATGCCCCGAGGGCGACGGTCCTCGCAGTGGTGCCGTTGGCCGCCGCCGTCGCGGCGATCGCCGGGAGCTGGGCGGTCCTCAGGCGAGCGACGACCTGATCGTGGGCAGACCGCTCGGCGCGCCGCCACCCAGCAGCGCGTCGAGCGCGTCGATGTCGAGGTGCTGTTCCACCAGGTCGGCCAGCAGATCCAACTGCGCCTCCCGCACCCGCGCGACGTCGGTGTCGGGCGCGACGCGGAACCCGGTCCGGCCGGCCGCCTCCGCGACCTCGGTCAGCAGCCGCCGCCGGAACGCGTCGTTCTCGAGCAGACCGTGCCAGTGGGTGCCGCGGACGCTGCCGCGCACGCTGCCCTCCTTGACGCCGCCGGCGGCCGTCAACAGTGGGGCGTCGCCGGTGCGTCGGACCCGACCGTGATGGATCTCGTAGCCGCGCACCGGAATTCCGCCCACGTCGCCGTCCACCTGCGCGAGCACCTTGTCGGCGGCGAACTCGATCTCGAGGTCCAGCAGGCCCAGGCCCGGGACCACGCCCGCACCGGATTCGACACCGTCGTCGATCACGCCGCCCAGCATCTGGTAGCCGCCGCAGACGCCGAGGATCGCGCCGCCGGTCGCGGCGCGGCGCGCCAGGGCGTCCGCAATGCCGCTGCGCCGCAGCCACTCCAGGTCGGTGACGGTGGACTTGCTGCCCGGCAGCACGACCAGGTCGGCGTCGGCCAGCCGCGACGGGTCGCTCACCCAGTGCACCGCGACGCCCGGTTCGCAGGCGAGCGCCTCGACGTCGGTGGAGTTGGAGATCCGGGGCAACCGGATCGCCGCCACGCGCAGCCACTCGTCGCCGAGCGGCGGCCCGGGGCGTCCGACGGGCGCGTCGCCGACGACGCCGAGCGAGTCCTCGGCGTCGAGCCACAGCCCCTCGGCGAACGGGATCACGCCGAGCGTCGGGCGCCCGGTGAGCGCGGTCAGCTGGTCGAGGCCCGGCTCGAGCAGGCTGACGTCGCCACGGAACTTGTTGATCACGAACCCGGCGATCAGCGCCTGATCCTCGGGCGAGAGCACCGCGACGGTGCCGAACAGGTGTGCCAGCACTCCCCCGCGGTCGATGTCGCCGACCACGATCACCGGCAGCTGCGCGGCCTGCGCCAGCCCCATGTTCGCCAGGTCCGTCGCCCGCAGGTTGATCTCGGCGGGCGAGCCGGCACCCTCGCAGATCACCACGTCGAACTCGTCGCGCAGCGACGCCAGTTCGTCGGCGACGATCCCGCGCAGCCATTCCCGGTGGGTGATGTAGTCGCGGGCACCGACGGTGGTGACGGCCTTGCCGCGGACGACCAGCTGCGACGTCCGGTCGCCGCCGGGCTTGAGCAGCACCGGGTTGAACCGCACGCTCGGGTCGAGCCCGCACGCCCGCGCCTGCAGCGCCTGCGCCCGGCCGATCTCCCCGCCGTCGAGCGTGACGACGGAGTTGTTCGACATGTTCTGCGCCTTGAACGGCGCCACCCGCACCCCGCGCCGCGCCAGCATCCGGCACAGCCCGGCGACGAGGACGCTCTTGCCGGCGTCGGACGTGGTGCCGGCGACCAGCATCGCGCCGGTCAGCGCCGCGGTCACGGCAGCGTGAGGATCTCGTTGCCCTCGTCGGTGACGACGATGGTGTGCTCGAACTGCGCCGTCCACTTGCGGTCCTTGGTGACGACCGTCCAGCCGTCCTCCCAGATGTCGTAGTCGACGGTGCCGAGGTTGATCATCGGCTCGATCGTGAACACCATGCCGGGCTCGATGACGGTGTCGACGTTCGGCTGGTCGTAGTGCAGGATCACCAGCCCGTTGTGGAACGTCTCGCCGATGCCGTGGCCGGTGAAGTCGCGCACGACGCCGTACCCGAAGCGGTTGGCGTACGACTCGATGACCCGGCCGATGACGTTGAGTTCGCGGCCCGGCTTGACCGCCTTGATCGCGCGCATCGTGGCTTCGCGGGTGCGCTCGACGAGCAGGCGGTTCTCCTCGGAGACGTCACCGGCGAGGAACGTCGCGTTGGTGTCGCCGTGCACGCCGTCGATGTAGGCGGTGACGTCGATGTTGACGATGTCGCCGTCCTGGATGACGGTCGAGTCGGGGATGCCGTGGCAGATCACCTCGTTCAGCGACGTGCAGCACGACTTCGGGAAACCGCGGTAGCCCAGCGTGGACGGGTACGCGCCGTGGTCGCACATGTACTCGTGCGCGATGCGGTCCAGCTCGTCGGTGGTCACACCGGGGGCGACGGCCTTGCCGGCCTCCTGCAGCGCCTGCGCGGCGATCTTGCTCGCCACCCGCATCTTCTCGATGGTCTCCGGGGTCTGCACCCACGGCTCCTTGCCCTCACGGGCCGTCGCCTTCCACACGTACTCGGGACGCTCGATGTCCTTGGGGACGGCGAGGACGGGTGAGACGGTTCCGGGGACGAGAGCGGTGCGAACAGACATGGGTCCAGGGTAGACCGCCGAGCCGCCGCGAGGTCCGCGTGGCCGCTGCACCGGCCGCGAGGGCGCGTCGGGCATAGGGTGCAAGGACCGCCTTCCCGACCTGAGGAGTACGCCCATGCGAGGAACCGTCATCCACGCACCGCGGGACATCCGGTTCGAGGAACTGCCCGACCCGCGGATCGTCGAGGACACCGACGCGATCATCCGAGTCGTCGCCACGTGCGTGTGCGGCTCGGACCTGTGGCGCTACCGCGGCATCACCCCGGTCGACGAGCCTCGCCCGATCGGCCACGAATACGTCGGTGTCGTCGAGGAAGTCGGTGGCGCGGTCACCACGGTCGCGCCCGGACAGTTCGTCATCGGATCGTTCCTCGCGTCCGACAACACCTGCGCGCACTGCCGCTACGGATACCAATCATCCTGCCGACTAGGAGAATTCGTCAACGGATGCCAGGCCGAGTACGTCCGCGTGCCGCTGGCCGACGGCACCCTCGTCGCGGTTCCCGACCGGCCGGACGAGGCCCTGATCCCGAGCCTGCTCGCGCTCTCCGACGTCATGGGGACGGGCTGGTACGCGGCGGCGGCCGCCGAGGTACGCCCGGGCTCGACGGTCGTGGTCGTCGGCGACGGCGCGGTCGGGCTGTCCGGCGTGCTCGCCGCCAGGGAACTGGGCGCGGAACGGATCATCGCGATGAGCCGGCACACCAACCGTCAGAAGTTGGCTGTCGAGTTCGGCGCCACCGACATCGTCACCGAGCGCGGCGAGGAGGGCGTCGCCCGGGTCGCCGAGCTGACCGACGGAGTCGGCGCCGAATCGGTTCTCGAATGCGTCGGCACGAAGGAGTCGATGTCGCAGGCACTGCGTTGCGCCCGTCCCGGCGGCAACGTCGGCTTCGTGGGAGTGCCGCACGGCGTCGAGTTCCCCGCCCGGGAACTGTTCGACACCCACATCGGCGTGCGCGGCGGGTCGGCGCCCGTGCGCCGCTTCCTGCCCGACCTGATCGGCCGGGTGCTCGACGGCCGGATGGAGCCGGGCAAGGTCTTCGACCTCACACTGCCGCTCGATCAGGTGGCGGAGGCGTACCGGGCCATGGACGAACGGCGCGCGATCAAGGTGCTGCTGCGGCCCTGACCTGCCAACCCGGGGGGTCATCGGGAGCAGAGCTGTGTCCGGCCAGCGATCCGGAACGCCGCGGCCTCCGGACGTCACGCGCCCTCCCACAGCCCTCTGGATGATACGGGGAGCATCGATCCGGCCTCGTCGCGACGAGTTGATCAGCCAGGAACTCTCGCACTGTCTTTCGCGTAGCGACACGCCCGACCGGTCACACCGGTGCGTCGAGTCGTTACACGATCCTGCTGGACTCGACTCCGCGTGACGGTCCAGACTGGACCTGCGAGACGGTCGTTCGAACCGGGCATACAGACGACACCCTTCCGCGTCGGGCCTTCGTTCACTGCTGGACACCGGGTCCCGGTGAAACACCAATCCGACCCGGCATGCGGGACGAAAGTTCGCTGTTGGGGCCGAACCGACTTCCGGCGTTCGCCCATCGCCGAGCCCACGCGAACCGACACCATCGAAGCGGCCGCCATGCCTTCGGTGTGGTTCGCGGCCGTGGCCAGATCATCCAACCCGGCGCGAAACAACCTTCTCTCATGGCGTCCTTCGCCCGAGACAGGAGACCACCATGCACACGGAGACTCACTCGTCCCGCGAACGCGAGGCCGGCGGCACCACGCTGAGGCCCAAGGAGGCCGATCTCGTGCTCGCTGGTGGCGGCGTCAAGGGCCTCGGACTCGCGGGAGCTGTCGCCGCGCTGACCGAGGCCGGAGCCAAACCCCAGAGAATCTCCGGCACCTCCGCCGGCGCTGTTGTCGGCGCGCTGGTGGCGTCCGGGCTGACGGGCCGGGCGCTGAAGAACACCGCCCTCGGCATGCCCTACGCGGACTTCCTCGACCCGGCACCGTTGGAGCGTGTCCCCGTCCTCGGGCCGGCGCAGGCGGTGCTGCGCGGCAGCGGCATCTACAAGGGGGACTACGCCCACGAGTGGATTCGTAACGAACTGGCCGAACGGAACGTCCACACGTTCGGTGACCTCAAACTCGACGAAAAGGACTACCTGTGGCTGCCACGCGAGCGGCGGTACAAGCTCGTCGTCACCGTTTCGGACGTCACGCTGGGCCAACTTGTGCGGCTGCCCTGGGACTACGAATCACTCTACGGACTGAACCCCGACGAGCAATCGGTCGCCGACGCGGTCCGTGCGTCGATGTCCATCCCCTTCTTCTTCCGCCCGGTCCGATTGACCAACGACAAGACGAAGGTGACATCGACGCTGGTGGACGGGGGCCTCCTGTCGAACTTCCCGATCGACTCACTCGACCGAACCGACGGCGAGGAGCCGCGATGGCCCACCTTCGGGATCACCGTGCTACCCAACCTGCCCGCGGGCAACGACAAGGTCATCCCGCTGGGGCCGTTGGCCCCACTGGGGCGGCTTGCGCGGCTGGGAGCACCGCACCTGCTGGAGCTCATCGTCTCCACCATCCTGGTCGGCCGCGACCAGGCATACCTCAACCAGCCATGGGTGAACGACCGTGCCATCCGCGTGGATTCGACCGACGTGGGTGTTGTCGAATTCGATATCGGAAGGCCCAAAGCCGAGGCGCTCTACGCGAAGGGCTACGAGGCAGCGCAGGCCTTCCTGAAGGAGTGGGATTGGGAGGCGTACCTCAAACGCTACCGGGCGTAACGGGGGCCGCACCACAGCGCTGCCGGTGCACGGATGCGCTTTCCACGAAAGTGGGTATGGTGAGCGGTCAACCTGGTCAGAAGTGAGGGTGACAATGGGCCAGCAGTCGCGGGCCGCCGAACGTCGGTGGGCTCCGGTCAAGGTCAGCAAGGTCGTCTCGACCCGTTCGGACGACATCGTCCACGTCGAGGCCGAACTCCACGGCGACATCCATCCGGAGTGGGCCCGGGCATTCGAGCGCATCAGCCGGAGCAGGCAGTCCGATCTGCTGCTCCACGCCGACGCCGAGCCGCCACGGATCACGATGACGGCCAGGGGCGATCACGGCGACAGTGTCGAGATCGTGGTCCTGTACGCCGTCGAGGAAGTGAATCTCTACGTGCGACTCACGCTCGAACTCGTCGGACGGTAGCACCGGCGTTCAGCGCAGTTCCGTCACGAACGCCATCCGGTCACCCCGGTACAGCGACCGGACGCGCTCGATCGGCACACCGTCGGCGTCGCGGGAGACGCGGTGCAGTTTCAGCATCGGCATCGCGGTGCTCGACTCGACCAGGCCGGCCTCCCGCGGGGTGGGCAGGGCGGTCTCGATCCGCTCGGTGGCGGTGGTGAACTCGATCCCCTTCGCGCGGATCGCCGCGTACAGCGAGGTCTCCGGATCGAACGTGTCCGCGAGGTCCGGGAACCGGCCCAGCGGCAGGTAGGTGCTCTCGAGGCCGATGCGTTCGCCGTCGGCCAGCAGCACACGCTCGAGGTGGATCACCGGGTCGCCGATGGCGATCTCCAGGATCTCCGCGAGCTTCTCGTGCGCGTCGATCTCCTCCCACCGCACCAGGATTCGGCCCGGCTCACGGCCCTGACTGAGCGCGCCCTCGGTGTAGGACCCGAGCGACAGCGGCTGCACCAGCTTCGGCCGCGCGACGACCGTGCCCCTGCCTCGACGCTCGACGCGTCCGGCCACGAGCAGTTCGTGCAGCGCCTGCCGAACCGTCTCCCGGGAGACGCCACAGCGGGCCGCGAGTTCCCGCTCGGCGGGCACCGGGTCGCCCTCGGACAGTTCCGCGAGCAGGTCCTCCACATGCGTCCGCACGACGTAGTGCTTGGGCAGGCTCTCGGCGGTCATCGCGCCGCCCGCCCGACACGCACCCGACGCGCCACCGCGAGGATCTCGTCGATCGACGGCGCCTGCGCGCCGGGCACTTTCGCGCCGTCGTCGTACCGGCGCAATCGGACTGCGTCCGACCACCAGGGGTGCGACACCCATTCCTCCGCGACGGCAGGGCCGCCCTGGTGCCGCAATGTCGCCATCGACTCCGACGACAGCGTCCCGACGTACGCGGGATCGGTGGCCGCCAGGTACCGCTTGGCCGCGACGTGCGCCCCCGCCAGCCAGCCGACCCGCTCACCGAACCGCGGCGTGAGCCAGGCCCGGGCGACACGATCGTGCGGCGCGTCGGCGGGCGCGGCCGTCAGCGGACTGCGCGCCAGATCGTGCAGCGCACTGGCCAACACCAGGTCGTCGTCGGCTCCGTCCGCGATCGCCCGGCCGGCGGACTGGAGCGCGTGGTCGAGTTCGTCGACCGCCTCGCCGTCGAACACCCCACAGAGCGAATTCAACAGCGCAGCAGCCTCTTCGAGTACGGCGGAATCGTCGTTCACGCCTGTCAGCCTACACAAATTCCGGTCTATACCAATTGTTCATCTGGCGTTTCCCGAACGTCCCCCAGTTGGTCTAGACCAATGTTCAGGCTGTGTCCCATGCGAATTGCAATTGTGGGCGGAGGAATCCTCGGCACGGCGCATGCCGACGAGGCCATCCGACGCGGACACGACGTCGTCCATCTCGAACGCGAACTCGAAGCGCGCGGTGCCACCGTACGCAACTTCGGATTGGTCTGGGTCTCCGGCCGGGCCGAGCACGAACTCGACGCCTCGCTGCGTTCCCGGGAACTGTGGGCCGACCTCGCCCGACGCGTGCCCGAGATCGGCTTCCGCACCGCCGGGTCGATGACGCTGCTGCGCACCCCCGAGGAGGTCGCGGTCGCCGAGGACATGGCGGCGCGCGCCGACGCCGACGTCCGCGGCTTCAGCCTGCTCGAGCCCGACGCGGTCCGCACGGTCAACCCCGCGCTGCGCGGCAAGTTCCTGGCCGGTCTGCACTGCACCCGGGACGGCGCGGTCGAGTCCCGGATCGCGCTGCCCGCGATCCGCCGCCACCTCGCGACGTCGGGCCGGTACGAGTTCCACGCCGGCACCGAGGCCCGCGAGATCACCACCGGAGCAGCGGGCGTCCGCATCCGCGACGACCACGGCCGCACCTTCGAGGCCGACCTCGCCATCGTGTGCCCGGGCGCCACCCTCGGCGGGCTCGCCCGGGACCTGGCCGGCGACCTGCCGCTGCGCCGGGTCCGCCTGCAGATGATGCAGACCGCACCGCTCGGCGAGGCCCTGACCACCGCGATCGCCGACGGCGACAGCATGCGCTACTACCCGGCCTTCGCGGGATCCACGCTCGACGCCCTGCGCGACGCCCAACCCCAGGAGCCCACCGCGGCCGAGCACCGCATGCAGTTGCTGTGCGTGCAGCGCCTGCACGGCGGCCTCACCATCGGCGACACCCACGAGTACGACGAGCCGTTCGACTTCGACGTCGACGAGGCCCCGTACCGCCACCTGACGAGCGTCGTCGAGGAACTCCTCGGCCGGCACCTGCCGCCGATCGTCAAGCGCTGGGCCGGCGTCTACAGCCAGTGCCTCGACCCCGCCCAACTGGTGCATCGCGCCCAGCCCGCCGACGGCGTGTGCGTCGTGGCCGGACCGGGCGGACGCGGCATGACCCTCGGCCCGGCCCTCGCCGAACAGACCGCCGACCAACTGGGCCTGTAACCCCGACACCTCAGGAGAGACCGTGACCACCATCAAGCTCGCCGTCCTCGACATGGCCGGCACCACCGTCGCCGACGACGGCCTCGTGCTCCGTGCGTTCGACGCCGCCGGAGCCGCCGCCGGGCTGCCCGCGACGGGCCCCGAGGCCGACGCCGCCCGCCGGTACGTCCTCGACACGATGGGCCAGTCCAAGATCGTCGTGTTCCGTGTCCTGTTCGGGGACGAGGACCGCGCCCAGGCCGCCAACCGCGCGTTCGAGACCGAGTACGACCGCCTGGTCGACGAGGGCGGCGCGGCCGCGATTCCCGGTGCCGCCGAGTCGATCACCGCGCTGCGCGATGCCGGCGTCCAGGTGGCGCTGACCACCGGCTTCAGCCGCACCACCCAGGACAAGCTGCTGGCGGCGCTCGGCTGGCAGACGCTCGCCGACCTGACGCTCTCCCCCGCCGAGGCGGGACGCGGTCGCCCCTACCCCGACCTGATCCTCACCGCCCTCATGCGTCTCGGCGTCGACGACGTGAAGGACGTTGCCGTCCTGGGCGATACCGCCAGCGACATCACCAGCGGCCGACGGGCGGGCGCGAGCATCGTCGCCGGCGCGCTGACCGGCGCACACGACGAGCAGCAGTTGCGCGCCGCCGACCCGACCCACGTCGTGCCGTCGGTCCGCGAGTTCACCGATCTCGTTCTCTCGCACTGAGCTTCTTCCCGAGTTCTTCCGTCACCGTTCGAATCCCTCACCCAGACAGGAAATCCGAATGCGCAAGAACACCAAGCTTTTCCGCGTCGGCGTCGCAGCCGTCGCCATGACCACCGCGGCCCTCACTCTCACCGCGTGCGGCGGCACCGGCGCGGCGGCCGGCACCGGCGGCGAGACCGTCACCGTCTACAGCGCCGACGGCCTCGCCGGCTGGTACAAGACGCAGTTCGCCGCGTTCACCGAGGAGACCGGCATCGCGGTCAACCTCGTCGAGGCCGGCTCCGGCGAGGTCGTCTCCCGTGTCGACAAGGAGCAGTCGAACCCGCAGGCCGACGTCGTGGTGACGCTGCCGCCGTTCATCCAGAAGGCCGAGGCCCAGGGCCTGCTGCAGCCCAGCGGCATCGACACCTCCGCGGTGCCCGCCGGCGTCCATGACCCGGCCGGCCAGTACGTCCCCGTCGTCGACAACTACCTGTCGTTCATCGCGAACCCCGGCGCGAACCCGGCCCCCAAGACGTGGGACGACCTGCTCTCCGACCAGTTCAAGGGCAAGCTGCAGTACTCCACCCCGGGCCAAGCCGGCGACGGCACCGCCGTCCTGCTGCTGCTCCAGCACCTGATGGGCAAGGAGGGCGCGCTCGACTACCTGTCGAAGCTGCAGGCCAACAACGTCGGACCGTCGTCGTCGACGGGCAAGCTGCAGCCCAAGGTCAGCAACGGTGAACTCCTGGTCGCGAACGGCGACGTCCAGATGAACCTCGCGTCGATCGCGGACGACGGCTCGAAGTTCGAGATCTTCTTCCCCGCCTCCGCCGACGGCAAGCGCACCACCATCGCGCTGCCGTACGTGATGGGTCTGGCCAAGGGGGCCCCGCACTCCGACGAGGCCAAGAAGCTGATGGAGTTCCTGCTGTCCGAGAAGGCGCAGCAGTCCGTCGCCGGTGACGCGCGCGGCGTGTCCGTCCGCACCGACGTCCGCGCGGCCGCGGGCAACTCGACGGACCCGTCGACCCCGACCGGTCTGGTGAACGGCGTCGAGGTGTGGACCCCGAACTGGAACGACGTCCTCGCCTCGCTGGACGCCGACATCGCCGCCTACCAGAAGGCAACCGGTAACTGACATGCCACGATTCGAGCCCGGGCGGTCCCTCCGCACCACGATCGGCAAGGCACCCGACCCGGCGTCGGGCGAGGCCGACTCGTCCCTTCCGGCCATCACATTCGACCGGGTGAACGTCGCGTACGGACACGGACGCGGGGCCACCCGGGCCCTGATCGACTTCAACCTCCGCGTGGCGCGCGGCGAGACCGTCGCCCTGCTCGGCCCCAGCGGCTCGGGCAAGTCCACCGCGCTCAAGGCACTGGCCGGGTTCACCCGACCGGTGTCGGGCACGGTCCGCCTCGGCGGCCGGGACGTCACCGACCTGCCGCCCGCCAAGCGGGGTATCGGCGTCGTCGTCCAGTCGTACGCCCTATTCCCGCACATGCGGGTCGCCGAGAACGTCGCGTTCGGTCTTCGCGCGCACCGGGTTCCGCGCGCCGAGATCGCCGGCCGCGTGTCCGACGCCCTCGCGATGGTCGGGATGTCGGCGTACGGCAAGCGCTTTCCGCGCGAGCTGTCCGGTGGCCAGCAACAGCGCGTGGCGATCGCCCGCGCGCTGGCGATCCGGCCGAAGGTGCTGCTGCTCGACGAGCCCCTCGCGGCCCTGGACGCGCAACTGCGCCAGAGCATGCTCACCGAACTGCAGGAGTTGCGGGCCGCGCTGCCGGACACCGCGATGCTGTACGTCACCCACGACCAGTCCGAGGCCCTCGCGCTCGCGGACCGGATCGCGGTGATGCGCGACGCCCGCCTGGTGGACGTCGACACCACCGAGAACCTGTGGAAGCGCCCGCCGAGCAGCTTCACGGCGGCGTTCCTCGGGGGCGCGAACCTGCTGCCGTGCAACGTGACCCGCGTGATCGGGACGTCGGCGCTGGTCTCGGTGGGCGGCACGCCCGTCACCGCACACGCCCCGCAACCCGAGATCGGCCGCACCGAATGGGAGTCCGACGCCGACGCGCTGCTCTGCCTGCGCCCGCACGCGATCACCCTCACCTCCCCCGCCGAGCGTGGGGCGCTGCCGGGCCGGATCGTCGCCAGCGTGTGGCGCGGCGCGTCGACCAGAGTGACGATCGCGCTCCCGAGCCTGCCCGAAACACCGATCGACGTCGACGTCCCCGGCCACGACGAGCGTCCCGTCGGCACCGAGGTCGGCATGCGGTTCCCCGAGCGCGGTGCCGTGCTGGTGCCGGTTCCGAGGGTGGCGTCGTGACCGCCGTCCTCGAACCCCCCGTCGTCGACGAGGCACCGCTGCGTAAGGAACCGTCCCGCCGGCGGTCCGGGCTCTGGGTGCTGCCGCCGCTGCTGCTGGTCGTCGGGTTCGCGGTCTACCCGATGGCCCGGGTGCTGGCCGAGTCCACCGTCACCGACACCGGCCGCGGCTGGTCCACCTGGTCCGAGGTTCTCGGGTCGGCGTCGTTCCGGAACGCGTTGTGGCGCACCGTCGAGGTGGCCGTCGCATCTACGCTGGGCTGCCTCGTCCTGGGCACCTTCCTGGCGCTCGTGCTCGCCTTCGTGCCGTTCCCCGGGTCCAAGGTGGTGGGCCGGCTGATCGACACGATCCTGTCGCTGCCGTCGTTCCTCGTCACGCTCGCGTTCACGTTCCTCTACGGCACCGCCGGCGCCGTGAACGCGCTCATCACCCGGATCACCGGCGCCGAGCAGGGGCCGCTGAACTTCCTGAACACCCCGCTCGGCGTGATCGCCGCCGAGATCACGTTCTTCACGCCGTTCGTGGTGCGTCCGCTGCTGGCGGCGTTCTCCCAGATCCCTCGCGACCAACTCGACGTCGCCGCGAGCCTGGGCGCCTCGCCGCTGCGGGTGCTGCGTCAGGTGGTGCTGCCCGAAGCATGGCCTGCGATGATGGCCGGCGGATCGCTCGTACTGCTGTTGACGCTCAACGAGTTCGGCATCGTGCTGTTCACCGGCGCCAAGGACGTCATGACGCTGCCGGTGCTGATCTACACGCACGGCATCGTCACGTTCGACCTGCCCGGCGCGGCCGTGATCGCGACGGTCCAGGTGGCGCTGTCGCTCGCCCTGTACGGCGGCTACCGATTCCTGTTCGCCCGACTGATGGGAGGCAGCCGTGCTGCTGTGGACCCGACGCGCTAGGTATCTGACGCTCACGTTCTTCGCGGCGGTGGTCGCGATCGTGTTCGTCGCGCCGATCGCGACCGTGATCGCGGCCGCCCTCGCGGGGGCCTGGAACGGGCCGTTGCCGTCGGATCTCGGGACGAAGAACCTGTCGGCGGCGCTGTCCGACGAGAACCTGGCCAGCATGATCGTCAGCCTGCAGACCGCGATCATCGCCGGCGGACTCGCGCTCGTCGTCGGAACCTGGGCGGCACTCGCGGCGCGGGAGGCGCCGACGTGGCTGCGCAAGGTCACCGACGCGGTGTTCCACCTGCCCGTCGCGCTCCCGTCGGTGGCCATCGGTCTGGGTCTGCTCATCGCGTTCAACGAGCGACCACTGCTGCTGGGTGGCACCAAGTGGATCGTCATCCTCGCCCACGCGGTGCTGGTGCTGGCGTTCGCGTTCAGTTCGGTCTCCGCGGCGCTGGATCGCTTCGATCCCGCCTACCGGCAGGCAGCCGAATCCCTGGGTGCCGGGCCGGCCCGGGTGCTGCTCCGGATCACGCTGCCGCTGCTGGTGCCCGCCCTCGGCGCCGCCGCCGGCCTGTCCGTCGCGCTGTCGATGGGCGAGCTGGGCGCCACGATCATGGTGTACCCGGCGACGTGGAAGACGTTGCCGGTAGCCATCTTCGGACTCACCGACCGTGGACAGGTGTTCCAGGCCGCCGCGAACACCACCCTGCTGCTCCTGGTCACCCTCCTCGCCCTGCTGGTGCTCGGGCGGATCCGGGGCCGCGGCGCGGCGCGCTGACCCCGCTCGGTCTGATCGTCCATTCTTCGCTCCGCCGCGCGGAATCCCGCGTCCCCGGGCCAGGAATAGGCGATCAGGCCGAGAACGTATCCTGCTCGCCCGCCCGCCGGACCGGAGTAAGTTCCGGACGCTTCGCGACGCGACCGGCGCCCGACGACGTTCCGCGCACGCGGCGCCCGAGCCACGGCCCGAGGAACCGGACCGCCCAATCGGTGTCGGAACGGATTCGCCCGAGCACGGTGACCGGCGGCAGCGGACCCAGACTGTCCTGCCAGCTCAGGTCGGTGCCGGGCACTCCCAGCACCGTGGCCGCGGCCGCGGCCAGACGGTCGTGTCCATCCGCGTTGAGGTGCAGTCGATCCCAGCTCCACAGCCGCGGGTCCGTCGCGACCGGGTACACCTCGAGGTCGATCACCGCGACATCGTGGCGTGCCGCGGCCGCCCGGATCTCCGTGTTCAGCGCCGAGATCCGGGCCATGATCGCGCGGCCGCCCGGCATGCCCGCCCCGAGCGTGGGGAACGCCATCGTCAGCACCCGGGCACCCGACGCGGTCAGCGCCTCGAACGCGATCTCCAGTTCGGCTGCGATCGCGACAGGTTCGAACTTCGGTCGCAGCAGGTCGTTCACGCCGGCGACGACGGATGCCAGGTCGGGTTCCAGCGCCAACGCCGGGGCCAACTGCTCCTCCCGCACCTGGCGGGCCAGCCGGCCCCGGATCGCGAGGTTGGCGTAGAGCATCTCGGGGTTGATCTCCGCGAGCCGCTCGGCGAGCCGGTCCGCCCAGCCTCGGTAACCCAGCAGGTCGTCGCCGTCGTTGAGTCCTTCGCTCTGGCTGTCACCGATCGCCACGAACCGACTGAACACGGTCCCTCCTCATCTCAGCTTCCGCGGTGCGACGAGCCTAGACCTCGTGTCCTCCCCCGCCGAACACGCTCCCGGCGATGGCAGACTCCTCGGCGACCACCCACGCGAGCAAGGAGACCCATGAACAGCGTGCACTGGCGCACCCACCTCGCCGAGGTCGACTGGCCGACGCTGGAGCACGCATACGGCGATGCGAGCGATGTGCCCGGCTGGATCGAGGGGCTGGCCGACGCGGAGACGGTCGAGGAGTCGCTGCACGAGCTGTGGGCGGCGGTGTTGCACCAGGGCACCCTCTACGACTCGACCGCGCCGGCGATGGCGTCGATCGCGTCGCTGCTCGGCGCACGGCAAGCCGCGGATGCGGAGGGCACCGCGTGGCTGCTGCTGATGTTCGCCGACGCGGTGCACGACTACGAACAGGTCGAGGTGGACGACACCGAGACGTCCGCCCTGGTCCGGTCGGCCCGAGACTCGTTGGCCGGGATCGCGGCGCTCGTACGACCGCTGATCGCCGACGACGGCTCCGAGGCCGCGGCCGCCGCGCTGCTGCAGGCCGCGGCGCGCACGACCGCGCCCGCTGCCCTCGACACGCTCGCGGCGCGGGCGAGCACGCGCCCGTCGGCGCAGGTCGAGCAGGCATGTGTCGCCGCGCTCACCACTCTCGGTGTCGACGTCTCGGCGGCGCTCGCCGACGCGGATGCCGGCCTGGTGATGGCGGCGACCCTCGCGCGGATCGCGGCCGGCGGCACCGACAGCGCCGACCTCGACACGCTGGTAGCGGGATGGGAGCTCGCCGTCGAGGTCGCGCCGCACATCGCGTTCGGTGTCGGAAACCTCCCCGAGTGGTTGAGCGCGGTCAACCCCGAGGCATCGGCTCACGTTCTGGCCGCGCTGCCGACGCCGGACGAGACGACGATCGCAGGGCTCGTCGATGTCGTCCTCCGTTCCCGCAGCAGCGCTCCGGCGGCGGTCCGGCGTCTGCTGGCACTCGCGGCGCTCCCCGACGCCGGGCCGGAGACGATGATCGCAGCGCTCCGGCAGTGCCCACCCACGCCCGAGGTCTGCGACTCGCTCGTCGCCCTCGCCGAAGAGGTCACTGCCGGGGGAAGCTCCGCCGTCGGGTCGAGCACGTTCGACACGGATGCTCGGGCAGATGCCGCCCTCGCCCTGCTGCGAGCCGGCGACGGACGATGGGCTCGCCCGATGGCCCAGGCCCTGCTCACGAACCCCGCCGCCCGCGGCCTCATGGTTGCCACCTCCGCGTCGGGGCGTTCCGCGCTCGGCTACGCACTCGTCCGCGAGCAGGCACCGTCCGCCACCATGCTCGTCGCCGGTATCCGGCAGGCGCTGCGCCAACAGCCACCGGCCGATCCGGCCCGCGACGGCGCCGGACACTTGATCGACCTGCTCGGCTCGTGGCCGGCCGAGGCCGCCGCCGGCGCATTGCCCGAGGTTCGGGAGCTGCTGCCGGTCGCGCCGAAGCAGGCCGCCGCCGCGCTCGCGGCGTGGGGCGACGCCGCGAGCATCGACCGCATCCGCGAGGTCGGCGTCACCGGCGACGCGACCGTGCTCCTCGCCCTCGCACGGCTGACGAAGGATGCGGACGACTTCCACCGCGTCCTCGACGCCGACCTCGAGTACAGGGAGTCGGAGGTGCTCGCGCACTGGGCCGACCGCACCGACCCGCGCTTCCTCGGCTGGTGCCGCAGCCTCGTCGGCGAGGAGCCCGCGACGAGCGACTACCAGCGAAGCGACCAGACCACCGCGCTACGCATCCTCGCGGCCGTCGACTCGGGCGAGGCCGCCGCCGGGTGGCCTGTGCTGCGCGGCATCATCGACGCCGGTCGCGGTCCGATCGAGGAAGCCATCGGTCTCGCGCTCGATTGGCGGGCCCAGCAGGTGCTGGCGCCCGAGGCGCGGACCGACCTCGAGGCGTTGCTCGCCGATCTCGTGGTCACCGGCCGCAAGGACTACAACGGTCCGCTCGTCAAGACGAGCGCCGCCGCCGCGATCGCCGTCCTCGACCTCGGGCTGCCCCTGCCCGGATCCCCCGCGCGCATCGCGAAGGTGGTCGCGGGTGCCGTGTCCGACCGGTGGGCGCGCGACGCCGGCCTCAAGCTCGCCGAGCGGCTGGCGGCCGCGCCGGCACCGGTTCGCCGCGCGGCCGCGAAAGGGCTCCGGTCCCTCGTGGACCGCGACGAGCGATTCGACTCCAGCGGCGACGTCGCGGTCGAGGACACGCGAGCCGTTGCCCGCCTGCGCCCGATCCTGCACGAGCTGGAGACCGCGTGACCGAACCGAGCCTGAGCGCCCACTCCTGCGCCGAGACCGCGGAATTCCGCGGAAACGGGCGACGAATGGGCGCTCAGGCCGAACGTCACTGACCCTGGCGCAGGATGTACCGCTGAACCTTGCCGCTGGGGGTCTTGGGCAGGTGCGGCACGAAGTGCACGGTGCGCGGGTAGGCGTGCGCCGCGAACTTCTTCTTCACCAGCTGCTGCAGATCCTTCTCGAGCTCGTCGGTGCCCTCGACGCCGGAGCGCAGGACGACGAACGCCTCGAGCACCTCGCCGCGCAACTGGTCGGGCATGCCGACGACGGCGGCCTCGACGACGTCGTCGTGCATCACCAGCACGCTCTCGACGTCGAACGGGCCGATGCGGTAGCCGGCCATGATGATCACGTCGTCGTCGCGGGAGGAGAAGAAGAACCGGCCCTGCTCGTCAACCTGCCCGGCGTCGCCGGTGATGTACCAGCGGCCGTCCGGCGTGAAGCGCGCCGCGGTCTTCTCGGGGGCGTCGCTGTAGCCGGTGAACCACATCAGCGGGCTGCCCTGGGTGTCGATCGCGACGCGGCCGGGGGTGTTCGGCGGGGCGATCTCGTCGGCGTCGTCGGCGAGGACGGCGCAGCTCCAGCCGGGCAGGGGACGCCCCATCGAGCCGGGGACGACGTCCTCGCGCAGCCCGTCGGCCCACGCGTTGATGATGAACATGCCGTGCTCGGTCTGCCCGTACTGGTCGTGGACGGTCACACCCAGTTCGGACTCCGACCATGCGATGACGTCGGGGGTGAGGGGCTCACCGGCCGACGACGCGCGGCGCAGCGTCACCGACTCCGGGACGGGGGTCTCGTCGGCCCGAAGGCTGCGGTACACCGTGGGGGCGGCGGCGAAGTTGGTGACACCGAAGCGCTCCATCACCTGCCACGTCAGCGGCGCCGAGAAGCCGGCGTGCAGCAGGATGCTGCGGATGCCGGACGCCATCGGGCCGAGCAGCGCGTAGTACAGGCCGTACGCCCACCCCGGATCGGCGGCGTTCCAGAACACGTCGTCCTCGCGCACGTCGAGACCCAGCTCGATGTAGGAGCGGAACGCCGCGAGCGCACGGATCGGCACCGGAACCCCCTTGGGGCTGCCGGTGGTGCCACTGGTGAACAAACGCACGATCGGGGCATCGCCGCCCAGCGCCACCGCGGCACCGCGCGGGTCGTCGGCCGTGTAGCCCGCCACCAGGGCGTCGAACGCCAGAGCGCCCTCGGCCTCACCGCCCGCGACGACGACGCGCCACGACGGGTTCGCGGGCATGTCGTCGCCGGGCGCGAGCTTGTCGACCTGATTCGCGTCGGAGATCACGACCTTGGCGCCGCTCGCCTCGAGCCGGAACGCGATCGCCGGCGGCGCGAACGCGGTGAACAGCGGGACATGGACGGCCCCGCGACGCCAGATACCCAGCAGCGCGACGACCAGGTCGGCAGACTTGCCCATGAGCGTCGCGACGCAGTCACCGGGCTCGACGCCGAGGTCGGCGAGGGCCGCCGCGAAACGGGTGGACTGCTCACGCAGCCAGCCGTACGTAAGATCGGTCGACGACAGGTCGCTCTCGACGACCGTGAACGCCACCGCGTCGGCCGGATGCCGATCGCACAGCAGCTCCGCGGCGCACGCCTGCGGGGTGTCGTACTGCGCCAGAAGCTCGCGCACGCGGGTGGTGGTGTCGACGGTCATCGTCACTCCTCGTCGTCGGGGCCCAGCTCACCATCGGGCCTTCATCCCCCCTATGATCCGAGTCACAGCCTCGACCCACTACCCCCGGAAAGGGGTGAAGAGGATGCCGATCGACACCACGGCCCTTCTTCGTCCACGCGACCGTGATGCGCTACGCACCGAGCTCCGCAAAATCGCCTCTACCGGCGTCGTTCCCGTCGTCTTCGGCGGCGAGGTCCAGAACAGCACGCTGCACCTGGGCGAGTTCGTGGGCACCTTCACCGACGGCCTACGCGGTCTCGCGGTCCGCGAGAGTTCGGGACTCGGTGGACGGGTCGTCGAGCGGAAGAATCCGATCGCGGTCCACGACTACGGCCGCGCCCGGACCATCACCCACCACTACGACGGACCCGTCCTCGCGGAGGGGCTCTGCTCGGTGCTGGCGGTGCCCGTGGTCGTCCGCGGGAACTCCCGCGCCGTCATGTACGCCGCGATCCGCGAACGCGTCCAGTTGGGCGATCGGATCGCCGACGTGATGATGCAGGCCGGCCGCCGGCTCGCGAACGAGATCGCCATCCGCGACGAGGTGGACCGCCGGGTCCAGTTGCTCGACGCCGCGGCCGCCGAACACACCGCACACGCGGTGGACACCGAGGAGATCCGCGACGTGTACGCGGAACTGCGCAGCATCGCGCAGACGGTGCAGCAACCCGAACTCCAGGAGCGGCTGCGGGCCCTGTCCGGCCGGCTGGCGGCAGTCGGCTCCCCCGACGGGACGACGCGGCCGGAGACGTCCGTCACGCTGTCGCCCCGCGAGATCGACGTCCTCAGCCACGCCGCGCTCGGGTGCACCAACGCCGATATCGCCGAACGAATTTCGGTGAAGCCGGAGACGGTCAAGAGCTACCTACGCAGCGCCATGAGCAAGCTGGACGCCCGTTCGCGCCGCGAGGCGGTGGTCACCGCCCGCCGACTCGGACTGCTCCCGTAGTCGGACGATTTTCTGGAACACGTTCCACCGCTGTGCCATACTCGCGGCCATGTCAGCGACTCCGCTCGAAGCGGCCACCGTGACCCGGGGCGCGACCGCCCAGGAACTGCTCGATCTCGTGCTCGGATCCCCCGCCGCGGTCGCCGTCCACGACAAAGAGGCCTGGCTGGGCCTGTTCTCGCAGCGACACGTGGTCGAGGACCCGGTCGGCGGCCGGCCCGTCCTCGGCGGGCTGTACGACCGACGCAGCCGCGTGCGCGGCGGCGAACCGCTCGCCCGGTTCTGGGACACGTTCATCGCCCCCAACGACATTCGCTTCCACGTCGAGCACGACGACATCGTGTGCGGACTGGACGTCGTCCGGGACGTCACGATCGAGACCCGCCTCGGCGACGGCGTCGTCGCGAAGGCCCCGATGCACCTGCTGTACGAGACGACGCTCGACGACGGTGCCCCGCGGATCCGCCGGATCGCCGCGCACTGGGAGGTCGCGCCGATGTTCGCGCAGGTGGCCGGCATCGACCGCGCCAAGCTCGGTGTCGGGGCGGCGATGGGCGCACGGATGCTGCGACTGCAGGGCCTCGGCGGATCGCTCGCGTTCGGTCTCGCGATGCGCAGCGTCGGCGAACGCGGCAAGCGGTCGGTGCGGCGCCTGGTGTCCGACGCCCAGCGCGGCGATCTGCGGGCGTCGGCGCTGCTGGGCGGCCGAGCGGTCCGCGATGTCACCAAGGTCATCGCCGCGGGCGACACGGTCACCGCCACCTGCACCGTCGACGGCGAGCACGCGGTGCTGTTCTGCTATCTCAACCGCAAGACGTTCGAGATCACGAAGGCGGACGTCTACTCGTGATCGGCCGATCCGCGCCGCCGCGTGCCGGCGGTGCGGATCAGTCGAGTAGGACGGTCGCGAACGTCGCGACCTGGCTGAAGCCCACCCGCGCGTACGCCCGGCGGGCGCGCTCGTTGTAGCTGTTGACGTAGAGGCTCGCGATGCGCCCGCGCGCCATCACTGCCGCCGCGACCGCCGCCGTTCCGGCAGCCCCGAGCCCCTCGCCCCGGCGCGCCGGGTCGACCCACACGCCCTGGATCTGCCCGACGGCGGCCGACATCGACCCGACCTCCGCCTTGTAGACCACGTCGCCGTTCTCGAACCGGGCCCACGCCCGTCCGGAGGCGATGAGGTTCGCGACCCGCCGCCGGTAGCTGCGCCCACCGTCGTTGGCCCGCGGGTCGATCCCGACCTCTTCGATGAACATCGCGACCGCGGCCGGCAGGTACGACTCGATCTCGTCCATCCGGACCTGGCGCACGTGCGGGTCGGGACGCACCCCCGGCTCGGCGTCCAGCGCGAGCAACGGCTGCTCCGAACGGATCTCGCGCGCCGGGCCCCACTCCGACTCGAGCATCTCCCACAACGGCAGGGTCAACTCCGCGCGCCCCACGAGCGACGAACACATCCGTGGAAACCGACTGGCCCGGTCGGCGAACGAACGCAGATCGTCGACGTCGCCCAGCAACGGAATCAGGTTCGCCCCGGCGAAGCACAGCGACTCCGCCGGGCCCCCGCGGCTCCACATCTCGCCCTGGAGCGTGCGGGGATCGAGACCCGACTGCTGGACACGGGCGGCGACCATGCATGCCGCGACCGGATCGGACTGGAGCACGCGCAGCACCTGGGCGGTGTCCCGTCCGCTCAGTTGTCGCGCTCCGAGGAGCTTGAGCACCGACACACCCCCTTCGTCCCGTGCCTCGTCGTTGAGACCGTTCGGCGTGATGTCTGTCAGCGTCGGGCTGTCAGTGCCGGATTCGAGATCCACATTGCCATGAAGGTGCGCCTGGGTGGGCAGATTTCAGCTCACGGTGACCACCGGCGCGCCGCTCGCCTCCCCACCTTCCATCTCCTCGGCGATGCGCATCGCTTCCTCGATGAGGGTCTCGACGATCTGGGCCTCGGGAACGGTCTTGATGACCTTGCCCTTGACGAAGATCTGGCCCTTGCCGTTGCCGGAAGCGACGCCGAGATCGGCCTCGCGTGCCTCACCGGGTCCGTTGACGACGCAGCCCATCACCGCGACCCGCAGCGGCACCTCCATGCCCTCGAGTCCGGCGGTGACCTCGTTCGCGAGCGTGTACACGTCGACCTGCGCGCGACCGCACGACGGGCACGAGACGATCTCGAGCTTGCGGGGGCGCAGGTTCAGCGACTGCAGGATCTGCGTGCCGACCTTGATCTCTTCCGCCGGCGGCGCCGACAGCGAGACGCGGATCGTGTCGCCGATGCCCTCGGAGAGCAGCGCGCCGAACGCGACGGCGGACTTGATGGTGCCCTGGAACGCCGGGCCGGCCTCGGTGACGCCCAGGTGCAGCGGGTAGTCGCACTGCGCGGCCAGCTGCCGGTACGCCTCCACCATCACGACCGGGTCGTTGTGCTTGACGGAGATCTTGATGTCGCCGAAGCCGTGCTCCTCGAACAGGCCCGCCTCCCACAGCGCCGACTCGACGAGGGCCTCCGGGGTGGCCTTGCCGTACTTCTGCATCAGCCGCGGGTCCAGGGAACCGGCGTTGACGCCGATCCGGATCGGGATCCCGGCGTCACCGGCCGCCTTGGCGACCTCCTTGACGCGTCCGTCGAACTCCTTGATGTTGCCGGGGTTCACCCGCACGGCCGCGCAACCGGCGTCGATCGCCGCGAAGATGTACCGCGGCTGGAAGTGGATGTCCGCGATCACCGGGATCTGGCTCTTCTTCGCGATCGCGGCGAGCGCGTCGGCGTCCTCCTGCCGCGGGCACGCGACGCGGACGATGTCGCAACCCGACGCCGTGAGTTCGGCGATCTGCTGCAGGGTGGCGTTGACGTCGTGGGTCTTGGTGGTGCACATCGACTGCACCGACACCGGGTAGTCGCTGCCGACCCCCACGTTGCCGACCATCAGCTGACGGGTCTTGCGTCGCGGTGCGAGGACCGCGGGAATTTCGGGCATGCCCAAACCGACGGGGCTGGTCACGTTTCGCCTTCTTTCGTTGGTACGGGGCAAGTCTATCGTTCGGGCATTTGCCGGAACCGGGTCACGGGAACAGCTGGATCGGGTTCACGATGTCGGCCGTCAGGGTCAGGAGCATGTATGCGCCGCCGATGACGACGACCACATAGGTGATCGGCATCAGTTTCATGTAGTCGACGGGTCCGCCGGCGGCCAGGCCGCGTGCCCGCCGGATCGAGTTGCGGATCTTCTCGTAGATCGTGACGGCGATGTGCCCGCCGTCGAGCGGCAGCAGCGGCAGCAGGTTGAAGATGCCGAGGAAGAAGTTCAGCGACGCGAGCAGCCCGACGAACACCTCCCACAGGCCCTGTTCGGCGACCTGGCCACCGATCACCGAGGCTCCGACCACGCTGATCGGGGTGTCCAGTTCGCGCTCGCCGCCGGTGACCGCGGTCCACAGATCCACCACCTTGCCCGGCATCTCGGTGAGCGCGTGCACCGTCTGCACGAAGAGGTCGCCGGTGTACACGAACGACGCCGGCACGGCGGCGAGCGCCGAGTACTCGACGACGCGCGGGGGCGCCTGGATGCCGATCGCTCCGACGTTCTGCGACACCGGGGGCTTGGGAGCGCTCTCGGTGGAGTCGGGGTCGTTGACGTATCGCTGCGCCTGCTGCACCTGGACCGGGATCACCAGGGTCTGCCCGTCCCGCTCGACGGTGAAGTCCGCGGTTCCGGTCAGCGGTTGGGTCTTGCGGACCAGGTCGGTGAAGGTCGGGGTCGACTCGCCGTTGACCGCGGTGATCACGTCGCCGTCGCGGATTCCGGCCGCCTCGGCGGGGCCGACACCCGAGCACTCGGCCAGCGCGTAGCCGCCTTCCTTGCCGGCCTGCGTCGGCGACACGCACACGGTGCCCGCGACGACGGCGCGGGTCTCCGTGTTCGGCAGCCCCCACCCGACCGCCAGGATGAACACCAGCACGATCCCGAGCACGAAGTTCATCGCGATGCCGCCCGACATCACGACGATGCGTTTCCACGCCTTCTGCTTGTACATCGCGCGGTCGACCTCGTCCGGCGCGAGTTCGTCGACGGCGGTCATGCCGGCGATGTCGCAGAAGCCGCCCGCGGGGATCGCCTTGAGCCCGTACTCGGTCTCGCCCCGGCGGAACGAGAAGATCTTCGGCCCGAAGCCGATGTAGTACCGCCGCACCTTCATGCCGAGCGCCTTGGCGGTCCACATGTGACCGGCCTCGTGCAGGGCAATGGATGCGCCGATACCGAGAGCGAACAGCAGCACTCCGAACGCGAAGACCATGCCGCTCTAGCCCTCCTGCTTGACGAGTTCACGCGCCCGCGCGCGTGCCCAACCGTCGGCCGCCAGTACGTCGTCCACGGTAGCGGGCGGGGCCGACCATTCGCCGCCGGCCGCGAGAACGCGTTCGACGGTGCGGACGATCTCGGGGAATCTCAGCGCGCCGCCCAGGAACGCCTCGGCGGCGACCTCGTTGGCGGCGTTGTAGACGGCGGTCATGCAGCCGCCGGCCTTCCCGGCCCGGCGGGCCAGGTCCACCGCGGGGAACACGATCGCGTCCACGGGCTCGAACGTCCACG
This sequence comes from Prescottella agglutinans, assembly GCF_004011865.1. GTDB lineage: Bacteria > Actinomycetota > Actinomycetes > Mycobacteriales > Mycobacteriaceae > Prescottella > Prescottella agglutinans. Next base: position 331,265 of record NZ_RKLP01000004.1, read on the forward strand.
TCGAGGCCGTCGAGAAGTCACAGGCGGCCGCCGCGCCCGGGACGCGGTCCGGCCAGCCGAGGGCCAGCGCGATGGGCAGTTTCATGTCCGGCGGGCTGGCCTGCGCGAGCGTCGAGCCGTCGACGAACGTCACCATCGAGTGCACGATCGACTGCGGGTGCACGGTGACGTCGATGCGGTCGTAGTCGATTCCGAACAGCAGATGCGTCTCGATCAGCTCGAGCCCCTTGTTCACCAGGGACGCCGAGTTGAGCGTGTTCATCGGGCCCATCGACCACGTCGGGTGGGCGCCCGCCTGCTCCGGCGTGACGTCCTCGAGCGCCGCGGCGGTCCATCCGCGGAACGGACCACCGGACGCGGTGAGAACCAGCCGGTCCACTTCGTCAGCGCGGCCGCCCCGCAGGCACTGCGCGAGCGCCGAGTGCTCGGAGTCGACGGGCACGATCTGCCCGGGCGCCGCCGCGGCGGTCACGAGCGGCCCGCCCGCAACGAGGGATTCCTTGTTCGCCAGCGCGAGCCGGGCACCCGATGCGAGCGCGGCCAGCGTCGGCTCGAGCCCCAGCGAGCCGACCAGTGCGTTGAGCACGACGTCGGCTTCGGCCCCCCGGACCAGTTCGGTCACCGCGCCGGGACCGGACAGCACACCCGGCAGATCCAGCCGCGCAGCCGCGGCGGGGTCGGCGACCGCCACCCGGGTCACCCCGGTCTCGCGGATCTGGCGGGCCAGCAGGTCGATGTTGCCTCCGCCGGCGGCCAGCCCGACCACCTCGAACTTGTCGGGGTTGGCGGCGATGACCTCGAGGGCCTGGGTGCCGATGGAGCCGGTGCTGCCCAGCAGCAGGACGCGGGTCGGTTGGGTGTCAGCCACGCAACCATTGTTCCTGACCCAAGCTGAGAGAATCACACAGGATTACCCCGGGATCGCGGACAGCGCCGGGACCCCGCTTCGTACGACAGCCGGTCGTATGCCACGATATGCGGAGATAGCGCATTCGTAAGATCAGGAGGATCGAGCCGTGGCCGGTACCCAGTTGGACCCCACTTCGTACGACCCCGTCGTCGCCGCGCACGTCGACACCGCCGAGGTTCCCTCGGCCGCTTGGGGCTGGAGTGGCGAGGCTCCGCGACTGTTCCGTTTCGCCGGCTGGTTCTTCGCAGCCTTCCTGCTGCTGATGATGATCGGCAACCACAGCGGCAAGGTCGAGGATCTGTTCCTCATCGGCTTCGCCGGTGCGATCATCCTGGCCCTGGTTCGCGACATCATCCTGCGGCGCAAGCCCCGGTAGGCGCGACAAACACGATCGACGGCGAAGGCCCCGCACCTGACCAGGTGCGGGGCCTTCGCCGTTCCAGGTTGCCGTCAGGCGGACTCGATCACCGACTGCCCCGCGGGTACCCGGAACGACTTCGACGTCGTCACACCGGAATTCGGATCCAGTTTGTCGACCGCGCGGAAGCGGAAGTGCGCCTCCCCCGCGTCGACGTCGAGCAGACCGTAGCCGTGGCTGACCATATCGGCGTGCTTGACGTGCGGGTTGCGAGCGCGCCGGTTGACCTCCTCGGCCCGCGCGGCCTCGACCGGGTCGCCGCCGTCGCCGCTGCCGAGCGAGTACCCGCCGTCGCCGGTGTTCGTGGACGTGACGGACGGGACCACGAACTCGACACCCGCCCGCCGGGTGCCGGGCGCGTTCACCTGCTCACCGCTCGAGGTGCCCGGCGCGAATCCGGTGTCCCACAACTCGCCGGCCCAGCCGTCGTGGTCGTCGCCGGTGACCAGGAGCATGTTCTCGACAGACTGGGCCGCGGTGGACAGGATCTCGGTCCGCTCGGCGCCGTAGCCGTCCCACGTGTCGAGGTAGGCCCGGGTGCCGTTGTCCGCCACCACCATGCCCATCATCATGTTCGCGTTCGCGACCACCTTCCACGTCGCGTCCGACTGGGTCATGCCGTCGAGCAGCCACCGCTTCTGCGACTCACCGAGCATCGTGCGACCAGGTGCGTCGGCGTCCGCGCACAGGATGTGGTCGAGCGAGTCGCCACACGCCTGCAGGTCGCGGTACTGCCGGGTGTCCGGCGCGAACAACTCCACCGTCCGTCCGACCCGCAGCGAGCGATAGGTGCGCAACGGGTCGTCGCCGAACCGGGGCACCGGCATGTGCTCGAACCACGCCTGCCACGCCCACTGCTTCTTCTGCTGGAACCCGATCGCGCTGTCGACCGGCGCGACGACCGGGAATGTCCACCCGTCCTTGCTGTAGTTGTTGCGGAACTCGTGGTCGTCCCAGATCGGCAGGAACGCGTGCCGGCTGTGCATCAGTCGCAGGTCGGCGTCCGACCTGTACCTGCGGTACTTCTCCCGCATGCTGTCGAGCGCCTGCGGGAACGGATTGACCTCGATGCCCCGGACCCCGGGCATCGTGAACTCGTACACGTAGTCGCCGAGGCACACGACGAAGTCGAGGTCCTCGTCCGCGAGGTGGCGGTGGGCCGCGTAGTAGCCCTCCTCGAAACCCTGGCAGGTGAACCACCCGATGCGGACCGGTTCGTTGGAGTCGGCGGGGCGCAACGTGCGGAACCGACCGACCGGCGACTCTCCCCCGTCCCCGCGGAACTGGTAGTAGTAGGTCTCGCCGGGCGCCAGCCCCGTCGCATCGAAATGGACTGTGCCGTCGGCATCCTCGCGCACCTGGACACGCTCGGCCACGACCGGCGCGGACAGGTCCTCGCGGGTCGACACGATCAGCGCCAGTTCTCCGCCGGTGGCGGTGCCGCCGAGACTGCCGGCGAGGCTGCCGGTGCCGCCCGCCGCGCCGACCCGTGTCCACAACGTGGCGCCGTCGGTGCGGGGCACACCTGCCATCACACCGTTCCCGAACTCCGGGTTCCGGATCAGTCCCGGACCGGCGTCCGGGGCCTGGCGGAGGACCGGCGTCGCATGGGCTGCGGCGGGGAACACGGCCGCACCGCCGATCACCGACAGGCCGGTGAGGAAGGTACGACGGGAGACGTTGCGGTGCGGAAAGGGCATGGGCCACCTCGGGTGCGCGCGGACACGGGTGGCGCTGACCCTACGTCGCCCGTTTACGCACGTGTGGGTTTTGCGTAACTCGGGTGAACTGCGGGTGTCCGTTCAGTGAACCCGACCCGACACGGGCCGCCCTGGAAGGCTCAGGACTCCTCGGCCGCCAACTGCCCGCACGCCGCGGCGATCTCCTGGCCGCGGGTGTCGCGGACGGTGCACGAGACGCCCTGCTCCTGCACCCGGCGGACGAACTCCCGCTCGACCGGCTTGGGGCTGGCGTCCCACTTGCTGCCCGGCGTGGGGTTGAGCGGAATCAGGTTGACGTGCACCAGCGGACCGAGCGCCTTGTGCAACTTCTTGCCGAGCAGGTCCGCGCGCCACGGCTGGTCGTTCACGTCGCGGATCAAGGCGTACTCGATCGACACCCGGCGGCCCGACTTGTCGGCGTAGTAGCGCGCCGCGTCCAGGACCTCGGCCACCGGCCAGCGGTTGTTGACCGGCACCAGGGTGTCGCGGAGTTCGTCGTCGGGGGTGTGCAGCGACACCGCCAGGCGCACCGACATCTCCTCGTCGGCGAGCTTGCGGATCGCGGGCGCCAGACCGACGGTCGACACCGTCACCGCGCGCTGCGAAATGCCGAGCCCGTCCGGCGCCGGCGAGGTGATCCGGCGCACCGCCGCGACCACGCGCTTGTAGTTCGCGAGCGGCTCGCCCATGCCCATGAACACGATGTTCGACAGGCGCCCCGGCCCACCCTCGATCTCACCGTCCCGCAGGGCGGCCGCGGCCGCGCGCACCTGGTCGACGATCTCGGCGGTGGACAGGTTGCGGTCCAGTCCGCCCTGGCCGGTCGCACAGAACGGGCAGGCCATGCCGCAGCCGGCCTGGCTCGAGATGCACAGCGTCGCCCGGTCCGGGTAGCGCATCAGGACGCTCTCGAGCAGCGTGCCGTCGTTCGCCTTCCACAGCGTCTTGCGGGTCTGGCCGGCGTCGCACGCGACGTGCCTGACGACGGACAGCAGTTGCGGGAACAGCGCCGCCCCGACCTGCTCGCGCATCGCGGCAGGCAGGTCGGTCATCTTGTCCGGATCGGCCTCGAGGCGGCCGTAGTACTGACGGGCCAGCTGGTCTGCCCGGAAGCCCGGCAGCCCCAGCTCCTTGACCGCCTCCTTGCGCTCGGCGGCGTCGAGGTCGGCGAGGTGCCGCGGCGGCATGCCGCGGCGCGGCGCGGTGAAGACGAGAGGAAGCGAAGCAGGCGAGGCAGTCATGGTCCTGCCATTGTCCCATTACCCGCGCGGTCTCACCGATGCACGTGCGCAACGCCATACGGTGAGTGATGATCGACACATGCCCGAGACACCGCACGAGAACCCCGACGCGGTCGATCAGCCGGCCGCCCAGCCCCCACCCGGCCGGCACGAGGCCGAGGGCCCGCACCCCACGCACGAGAGGGGAATCGTGCGGACGCGGGCCGCGTCCGCGTGGACCGGTCTGGTCATCGGGATCGCGGTCGCGATCCTGCTGCTCATCTTCATCCTGCAGAACCTCGACGACGTGACTTTCCAGCTGTTCACCTGGCACTTCACGCTGCCCGCGGGCATCAGCCTCCTGGTCGCCGCGATCGCCGGGGCGCTCATCATGGCGCTCGTGGGCGGCATCCGGATCATCCAGATCCGCCGCGTCGCGAAGCGTGCCGGCGCCGCGGCCGACCGCACGCCGCCGGAGTAGCTGGCCCGCCGTTTCGGGGGCACGATGGGACTCACGACACGAGTACGCCTTCGAGACGAGGAGCTGCCCGGTGACGACCATCTCGACGATCCGCGCCGATCTGGCGCGGTCCTGGCTCCTGACTGCCGCCACGAAACCGCAGACGTTCGCGCGGCCGGCCGACGTGGACGCGGTGATCCTCGACGTGGAGGACGCCGTCGCCCCCGCCGACAAGCCCGGGGCACGTGACGCCGTCGTCGACTGGCTCGGCCGCGGAAACGGCGCGAACACCGCCTGGGTCCGGGTCAACGACGCGACGACGCCCTACTGGGCCGACGACGTGGCGGCGATCGCCGGACTGCCCGGGCTGTCGGGTGTGATGCTCGCGAAGACCGAGAGCGGCTACCAGGTCGACGCCACCGCCGAGCGACTCCCCCAGGGCACCCCGATCCTCGCGCTGATCGAATCCGCAGTAGGCCTCGAGGCTGCGCCCGAGATCGCCCGGGCCGACGGCACGTTCCGCCTGGCGTTCGGTAGCGGCGACTTCCGGCGCGACACCGGCATGAGCGACGACGTCATGGCCATGGCGTACCCGCGGTCGCGGCTCGTGATCGCCAGTCGTGCCGCGCGGCTGCCGGGTGGTCCCATCGACGGCCCGACGATCTCCGCGAACGACACCATCCTGCAGCGGGATTGCGAGGCGACGGTGTCGCTCGGGCTGACCGGCAAGCTGTGCCTGCACCCCGATCAGGCGGCGACCGTCAACCGCGCCCTCAGCCCGAGCGCCCACGACATCCAGTGGGCCCACGACGTCATCGCCGACCTCGGCGCGGACGGTGAGCGGGTGCGCGACGGCAGCGACCTCCCCCGGCTCGCGAAGGCGAAGAGGTTCACCCACCTGGCCGAGGTCTTCGGCCTGGGGTGAGCTCAGCGGGTGCAGGTCGACGGCGCGGGCGCGCCCGCCAGCCGGTCGGTCATCCAGTCGAGCGCCCGGAGCATCCCGGTGGCCATCGGCAGGCCGTGTCCGACGACGAATCCCGGTGCGATCGGCGGGATCTCCTCGGTGCTGAAGTCGACCGTCGCACCGAGCGCACACCAGTCCGCGGCGAGCCGCTCGGCCTGGGCGTGCGGAATCAGGTCGTCGTTGCGTCCCTGCACGATCAACACCGGACTGCGGGGCGCGGACCGCCCGATGCGCTGCTCGTCGACCACCGCGCGCACCGCGGGCAGGGCGTCGATGAGTTCCGCGACGGACCGACCGTCGCGTGTCCACTCCGACGTCCGGTGCAGGCCGTAGCGGGCGAGCGTCTCCGGCACACACTGATTCGCGATGTCGTCGAGCACCCGACGTCCGACCGGGCTGAGCGCGCCGTCGATCTCCGCCCGGGTCTCCGGGTAGCCGGCGTAGATGCTGTTGACCGCGTAGCCGAGCAGTCCGGTCGCCAGGCCCCCGTCGATCGCCGCGGCGACGGCCCGCAGGTCCGCCGGCGGCCCACCCGCGAAGGTTCCGCGGACGTTCAGGTCCGGTGCGTACGACGCCTGCATCTCGGCCGCGGCGGCCACCGCGCCGCCGCCCTGCGAGTAGCCCCACAGTCCGATCGGGTTGTCGTCACCGATCCGGATGCCCGGCAACGCCTTCACCGCGCGGGCCGCGTCCAGCACGGCGTGCGCCTGCGCCCGGCGGTCGGTGTAGCTGTGCACACCGTCGGTGCCCAGGCCCTCGTAGTCGGTGACGACGACGTCCATTCCGCGCTCGAGCAACGCATACGCCTGCGTGACCTCGTACTCGACCGCAAAGTCGAGCGGCGGACTGTAGTGGACGATGTCGGTGAACAACTTCGACGGCGCGCACTGGTCTCCCTGCCCCTGGGTGCCGGGCGCGAGGACCACGAGCGGACGGGGGCCGTCGCCCGTCCACGGCATGCTCGCGTCGAAGTAGGTGGCCGTCGTGGCGACCGGGGATCCGTGAGCGTCCGTGCTGTGGTACATGATCCGCTTCGCGCCCGACGGCCACGGGCCGGCCTGGTTCCGGACGGACAGCGTGGGGGCGAAGGGCTCGGCCTTCAGCACGTCGCCGGGCCCGCCGGCCGGCAGCGGCGCCGGGGCCTGGTAGAAGTCCGCCGGCGTTGCCGACGCGGTCCCCACCGTCGCGGCGGCCAGGCAGGCGCCCAACACCGCCGCCGCCCGACGAGTCCATCGCGAGATCGTCGCCATGTGACACACACCACACGATGGCAACGGTCGTTGTCAATACTCCGGGTACCACAAACCGATCAGAGGATGAGACCGGTGGGCGCGGACCGCGTGTGGATCCGGTAGCCCACTTCCAGTCCCAGGCCCGGGGTCTCGGCGAACGCGCGGGCAGCGGTCCGCTCGGTGAACTCGATGCCGAGCACCGCCCGCAGTGCCTCCCGGTCCGCGAACTCCCAGCGGGTGCGGACCCGGCGCATCGCGAACCCCTGCGCCGCGAAGAACGCCTCCACCTCGACCGGGTCGTACCTCGGCAGGTCGGCACGCATCCACTGCCCGTACGGCGCGACGGTCGCGTCGAGGTCGACGACGGCGAGCACTCCCCCGGGTCGGAGCACCCGCATCGCCTCGAGAATGCCCGGCCCGCACCCCGGCCCGAAGAAGTACGCGGTGCGCGCGTGCACGACGTCGACGGTGTCGTCCGGGAGAGGGATCGACTCGGCCGCGCCTTCCAGCACGGTGACGGACGCCTGTCCGGCGACGCGTTCGCGGGCGGTGGCGACGAGCGGCGGGTGCGGTTCGACCCCGACGACCGACCGCGCGGACTCGGCGAAGACCGGCAGATGGAATCCCGCCCCGCACCCGACGTCCAGCACGTCGCGACCGCGCCAGTCCGCTATTTCCGCGAGGGCGCCGAACACGACACCGTCGACGTCCTGCGCGCGGTTCTCCACCTCATAGATGTGCGGCCAGTGCCAGATGTTCGGGCTCGGGATGGGACCCCGAGCCCGACCACGGCCGGAACGAAAGAGGCTCACACCAGAACGGTGAGCACGAGCCAGGTGACGAATGCCGACGGCAGCAGCGAATCGAGTCGATCCATGATGCCGCCGTGGCCGGGCAGCAGCGTGCCCATGTCCTTGATGCCCAGTTCACGCTTGACCTGGGACTCGATCAGATCGCCGAGGGTCGCGGTGAACACCAGCGCCACACCGAGCAGTGCGCCGATGAACGGGTTCGCATCCAGGATGAACGTGACGGAAAGGACACCACCGATGACGCAGAACACAAGCGAACCGGCGAAGCCCTCCCAGGACTTCTTGGGGCTGATCGCCGGGACCATCGGGTGCTTGCCGAAGAAGACTCCGGCCACGTAGCCACCGACGTCCGAGCACACGACGACGATCAGCAGGCAGAACACCCGGCCGGCGCCGTCGTCCTGCAGCACCATCAACGTCGCGAACGACGCGAAGAGCGGGATCCAGGCCGCCACGAACACCGCGATCGCGGTGTCGCGGAGGAAGTTGCGTGGGGTGGCCTTGAGCCCGTGATCGAACAGGCGCCACACCATCGTCACCAGCGCGGTTCCCGCGAACACCCCCAACGCGCCCGGCGGGCCGTACGGCCAGCTGAGCCAGATGACGGCCTGTCCGCCCAGCAGCAGCGGGATCAGCGGGACGCTGATGTCCGCCTCGCGCAGGCGCTTGGTGACCTCCCACGTCGCGATCGCCATCGCGACGGCGATCACCCCGATCAACACCAGGGGGGCGAAGAGCAGGATCAAGATCAACCCCACGCCGAGGCCGCCACCGACGGCGATCGCGGCGGGCAGGTTGCGTCCAGCTTTGGAGGCCGGCGTGGCGGTCGCCGCGGAGGCGCCGTCAGCTTTCCCCACCCCTAAACCTCCATCAATTCGGCTTCCTTGTGCTTCACCAGGTCGTCGATCTGGCTGACGTAGCGCGCGGTGGTCTTGTCGAGTTCCTTCTCGGCGCGCGAGACCTCGTCCTCGCCGGCCTCCCCGTCCTTCTGGATCCGGGACAGCTCGTCCATCGTCTTGCGGCGCACGTTGCGGATCGCGACCTTGGCGTCCTCGCCCTTGCCCTTGGCCTGCTTGACGAACTCGCGGCGACGCTCCTCGGTGAGCTGCGGCACCGAGATCCGGATCAGCGAGCCGTCGTTGGTGGGGTTGACGCCCAGATCGGAGTTGCGGATCGCGTTCTCGATCGGACCGAGCTGCGACGCCTCGTACGGCTTGACGACGACGAGCCGCGCCTCGGGCACGTTGATGCTCGCCAGCTGGGTGATCGGCGTCATCGCACCGTAGTACTCGACGACGATCCGGTTGAACATGCCCGGGTTCGCGCGACCGGTGCGGATGGAGCTGAGGTCGTCCTTCGCAACCGTGATGGCCTTCTCCATCTTCTCCTCGGCCTCGAAGAGAGCTTCATCAATCACGGCTGTTCTCCTCCAACTCGTTGTCCATCTCGACTGTCACGGTCGTATCCGTACCGAATCATGATCGCGCTGATCGCCATCATGACTTGACCAATGTTCCGATCTTCTCACCGGACACCGCCCGAGCGATGTTGCCCTGCGTCAGCAGATTGAAGACCAGCATCGGCATCTGGTTGTCCATGCACAGGCTGAAGGCGGTCGCGTCGGCGACCTTGAGACCCTTCTCGATCACCTCGCGGTGCGTGATCTCGGTGAACATCGTGGCGTCCGGGTCGACCCGCGGATCCGCGGAGTAGACGCCGTCGACGGCCTTCGCCATCAGGACCACCTCGGCCCCGATCTCGAGCGCACGCTGCGCCGCGGTGGTGTCGGTCGAGAAGTACGGCATACCCATGCCGGCACCGAAGATGACCACGCGCCCCTTCTCCAGGTGACGACGTGCACGCAGCGGGAGGTACGGCTCGGCGACCTGCCCCATGGTGATGGCGGTCTGCACCCGGGTGTCGACGCCCTGCTTCTCCAGGAAGTCCTGCAGCGCAAGGGAATTCATGACAGTTCCGAGCATGCCCATGTAGTCGGAGCGGGCGCGTTCGAGACCACGCTGCTGCAGTTCGGCACCTCGGAAGAAGTTGCCGCCGCCGATCACCACGGCGACCTGCACACCGGAGCGGACCACCTCGGCGATCTGCTCCGCGACCGTCGTCACGACGTCCGGATCGAGCCCGACCTTTCCGCCACCGAACATTTCACCGCCGAGCTTGAGGAGCACACGTCGGAATCCTGGACGTTCGTCGGCCGGTGCGGTCATAACTCTCCCTCGGTTCTGCAGATAGTGCGGTTCTAGAAGTACTACGGTTCATCGGCGAGCGAGGCCACGGCCGAGCCGGACCGGGGAACCAGGCCCTCCGGCGAATCCACCGGAGCAGGCCCTAATCATCCTGCCTCATTCCCCGGCGGTTGACCCAGTTGACCCCACCCACCGCACAGATCGGCCCCGCACGGAACGGATGGGCGGATCGTCGGTTCGAAGAACGAACCGACGACTGCACCACCCGGCCGGCGGGGCCGATGTGTGAGAGTGCGACTAGCTGGCGCCGACCTCGAACCGCGCGAAGCGGGTGATCGTGGCGCCGGCCTCGTCCAGGAGAGCCTTGACGGTCTTCTTGGAGTCGGTGACCGAGGACTGCTCGGTCAGAACGACGTCCTTGTAGTAGCCGTTGACGCGACCCTCGACGATCTTCGGGAGCGCAGCCTCGGGCTTGCCCTCCTCCTTGGCCGTCTGCTCGGCAATGCGACGCTCGCCCTCGACGATGTCCGCGGGGACCTCGTCACGGGTGACGTACTTGGCCTTGAGCGCAGCAACCTGCATCGCAGCACCGCGAGCGGCCTCGGCAGCAGCCTCGCCCTCACCGGTGTACTCGACGAGCACGCCGACGCCCGGGGGCAGGTCCGACGCACGCTTGTGCAGGTAGGTCGCGACCGCGCCGTCGAACGCGACGTAGCGGCGCAGCTCGAGCTTCTCGCCGATCTTGGCCGAGAGCTCCTGGACCAGGGTCTCGACGGTCTTGCCGTCGACGTCGACAGCCTTCAGAGCCTCGAGGTCGGCCGGCTTGGAAGCGGCAGCAGCGGCAACGACCTTGTCGGCCAGCTCCTGGAACTCCGCGTTCTTCGCGACGAAGTCGGTCTCGGCGTTGATCTCGATCATGACGCCGTCCTTGGCGGCGACCAGGCCCTCGGCCGTGGTGCGCTCGGCGCGCTTGCCCACGTCCTTGGCGCCCTTGATGCGGAGCAGCTCGACGGCCTTGTCGAAGTCGCCGTCGGTCTCCGCAAGCGCGTTCTTGCAGTCCATCATTCCGGAGCCGGTGAGCTCACGGAGCCGCTTGACGTCGGCGGCGGTGTAGTTCGCCATGGGGGCGATCCTCCTCGGATGAGTTTCGGATGCCAGGCTCTGCGGTTCGCGCCGAAACCTGGCGAAGCAGGTGAGCGAAACGGCCCCGACCGAGGTGGTCGGGGCCGAATCGACTAGGACTGCTGAGCGTCCGCGGCGGGAGCCTCGGCCTCGGCGGCCGGGGCAGCCTGCGAGAGGAGCTCCTGCTCCCACTCGGCGAGCGGCTCGCCCGTGCCGGCCTCCGGCTTGGCGTCCTTGTCGCTGACACCGGCGCGAGCCTGCAGGCCCTCGGCGACTGCGGAGGCGACGACCTTGGTGAGCAGGGCAGCGCTACGGATCGCATCGTCGTTGCCCGGGATCGGGTAGTCGACGACGTCGGGGTCGCAGTTGGTATCCAGGATCGCGATGACCGGGATGTTCAGCTTGCGCGCCTCGCCGACGGCGATGTGCTCCTTGTTGGTGTCGACGACCCAGATGGCCGACGGAACCTTGGCCATGTCGCGGATGCCGCCGAGGGTGCGGTCGAGCTTGGTCATCTCACGCGTGAGCATGAGGATTTCCTTCTTGGTGCGACCCTCGAAGCCACCGGTCTGCTCCATCGACTCGAGCTCCTTCAGGCGCTGCAGGCGCTTGTGGACGGTCGAGAAGTTGGTGAGCATGCCGCCGAGCCAACGCTGGTTGACGTAGGGCATTCCGACGCGAGTGGCCTCACCCGCGATGGACTCCTGCGCCTGCTTCTTGGTACCGACGAACAGGATGGTGCCGCCGTGCGCGACGGTCTCCTTGACAAACTCGTACGCCTTGTCGATGTACGTCAGCGTCTGCTGCAGGTCGATGATGTAGATGCCGTTGCGGTCGGTGAAGATGAAACGCTTCATCTTCGGGTTCCAACGGCGGGTCTGGTGCCCGAAGTGTGCGCCGCTGTCGAGCAGCTGCCGCATGGTCACAACAGCCATGGCTGTGTACCTCGTCTTTCGTGTGCCGGTTGTCGCAGGGATCGGTGACCCCTGCCCTGGCGCCCGCTCGGTGTCGGACCTGCACGAATGCAGGACCAGCCGACCACCGATTTCATCCGCGGACGCGCGAAGTCGGTCTGTGCGTGCACAGACCGCCTGACAAGTGTACGGCCTCGGTGCGCGCACTCCTAACTCGCGGTCTGTTGCCCCGGAAGGCACAGGTGAGCGGGTCCCGCAACGGGAATCGGCAATCTGTGGACACCCCGTTCCATCGTCCACAGGTCGCGCGAACGCGCCCCGCCGACCGTCGCGGCGGGACAGGGTCGGGGCATGAGATTCGACGCCCGGGCGGCCCTGCGGGTCGGCGCAGCGATCGCGGTGGCGGCCGCGTGCGTCGGTGCGGCACCGGCCGCCGCCGCACCGCACGCCTCGCCTCCCGCCCCGGCCGCCGCGCCGGCCGCCGACGACGCCCGCCCGTCGTTCGGCTGGCCGCTGCATCCGCGGCCCCGTGTCGTGCGGGCGTTCGAGAAGCCCGCGCAGAACTGGCTGCCCGGACACCGCGGGGTCGACCTCGCGGCCGCCCCGGGCCAGAGCGTGCTCGCCGCGGGCGCCGGCACCGTGGTGTTCGCCGGGACCGTCGCCGGGAAACCCGTCGTCTCGGTCGACCATCCGGGCGGGCTGCGCACGACGTACGAACCCGTTCGCGCGGCGGTGACCGCGGGGCGACGGGTCGATCGCGGCACGGTCCTCGGCACAGTCGTTGCCGGTCATCCCGAGTGCGCGGCGGCCGCGTGCCTGCACTGGGGCCTGCGGCGGGACCGGGAGTACCTCGATCCCCTGCCGCTGATCCGCGCTGTTCCGATCCGGCTATTACCGACCGGTGCCGGTCACGCGCGCGGATGAGCCTGGTCGTGCACGGCGCGCAACCGCGCCACCGACACGTGCGTGTACAGCTGTGTCGTGGCGAGGCTCGAGTGTCCGAGCACCTCCTGCACCACGCGCAGGTCGGCGCCGCCCTCGAGTAGGTGTGTCGCGGCCGAATGCCGCAGACCGTGGGGCGCGAGGTCGGGTGCGCCCGGCACGGCCTGCACGACGTCGTGCACGACGCTGCGAGCCTGGCGCTGATCGAGTCGGCCGCCGCGGCGGCCGAGCAGCAACGCGTCGCCGGACCGGGTGTTCGCGAGTTCGGGGCGCCCGGCCCGCAGCCACGCGGCGATCGCGTCCTCGGCGGGCCGACCGAACGGGACGACGCGCTCCTTGTTTCCCTTGCCGAGCACCCGGACCACGCGCCGCTCGTTGTCGATGTCGGCGACGTCGAGGCCGCACAGTTCCCCGACCCGGATGCCCGTCGAGTACAGCAGTTCCACGATCAACCGGTCCCGCAGGGCGATGGGATCCTCCTGGGCAGCACCCGATTCGGCTGCGGCCATCGCCTCGGCCGCATGATCCTGACGCAGGACCGGGGGCAGCGTGCGGTGCGATTTGGGCGCCGCCAGACGCACACCGGGATCGAGTTCCATACGCCCGGTCCGCTGCGCCCACGCGGTGAACCCCTTGGCCGACGACGTCCGGCGGGCGAGCGTCGTGCGGGCCACACCGGCCGCGGCCTGGCCACCGAGCCAGCCGCGCAGCACGCGCAGGTCGAGCTGGGCGAGCTGGGCGAGGGTCACGTCGGGCCGGTCTCGGCAGAGGTATTCGAGCAGGCTCGTCACGTCCCCGAGATACGCCCGCACGGTGTGTTCCGACCGTCCCCGCTCGAGGCGCAGGTAGTCGGCGTAGTCGTCGAGATGTGTCCGCAGCACGGGCGGCAGCGCTCGGGTCGGGTCGACGTCCATGACGACCACCGTCGCCGCGACCGCCCGATTTCGCAAGCGCCCTCGCCGATAGGGTTCTCCGGTGAAACGAGCGATTCCCGTCCCCATGCTGTGCGTCCTTGCTCTCCTCTCGGCGATCGCTCCGCTGGCCACCGACATGTACCTGCCGGGCCTGCCGACGATGGAGCAGAGCCTCGACACCTCCACCACGAGCGTGCAGCTGACGCTGACGACGTTCATGGCCGGCCTCGGCATCGGCCAGCTCGTGATCGGACCGCTGTCCGACGGCCTGGGCCGCCGCCGATTGCTGATCGGCGGCACGGCCCTGTGCGCCCTGAGCGGCGTGCTGTGCGCGGTCGCCCCGAACATCGAAGTGCTCATCGCCGCGCGCCTGTTGCAGGGCTTCAGCGGCGGCGCCGGAATCGTGTTGGCGCGCGCGGTGATCGCGGACCGCGCGCGGGGCGACGCGGCGGCGCGACTGTTCAGCATCATGATGATCATCGGCGGCGTCGCCCCGGTGATCGCCCCGCTGATGGGCGGCGCGCTGCTCGGCCCGATCGGCTGGCGCGGCATCTTCTGGGTCCTCGCCGGTGCGGCAGTCGTGATGCTGATCGGCGTGCTGACCCTGGTCCCCGAGACCCTGCCGGCCGAGCGCCGGCACGGCGGCGGCCTGACCGCGCTGGTCGGCAATCTCCGCTACGTCGTGACCAATCGGGTGTTCCTCGGCTACGCGCTCACCTTCGCGTTCGGTTTCGGCGCGCTGTTCTCGTACATCTCCGCGTCGCCGTTCGTCGCCGAGCACGTGCTGGGACTCTCGCCCGGTCAGTTCTCGATCGTGTTCGCCGTCAACTCGCTGGGCATCATGGCGGGCAGCATCGTCAACACCAAGCTGATCGGCACGTTCCAGGCCCGCCAGCTGCTCACGTTCGGGGTGAGCCTGCTGGTGACGTCCGGGCTCCTGCTGACCCTGGCGACCACGATCGGCGGCAGCCACATCTGGCTGGTCCTTCCGCTCATGTTCGGGGTGGTCGCCAGCATCGGATTCATCATGGGCAATGCGACCGCACTCGCGCAGGGGCAGGTGACCGAGGCGGCGGGCACCGGTTCCGCGTTGATGGGCGCGTGCCAGTTCGGACTCGCGGCCGTCGTGTCGCCGCTGGTGGGGATCGCCGGACCCGCCACCGCGGTCCCGATGGCGATCGCGATCCTGGCCTCGGGACTGATCGCGATGACGTCCCTGAAGGTCCTGGCCCGCACCGCCTAGGGCGCGGGCCAGGGGCGTTCAGTTCGCGGTCGACTCGGCCACCGCCAGCTCCGACTTCCACGCCCGGAAGCCCTCCTCGGTGCGCCCTCGGCGCCAGTAGCCGGAGATCGACGCCGATGCGGCGGGCACTCCCCGCTCCTTGCGGATGTACGGGCGGAGATGATGCATGACCGTGTCCGCCTCGCCGTGGACGAAGACGTGCACGTCACCCGGCAGCCACGGCATCTCGCGGACCGCGGCGACCAGCGGGGCGTTGGCGCCTGCCACGTCGGAGCCGGCAAGGTCCGACGTGGTTCCGCGGTACAGCCACGTGATCTCGACGCCCGGCCCCGCCGACAGCGCGATCCGGTCGCGCTCGTCGGCGACCTCGACGAACACCTTCGCGACCGCGTCGGCGCCGAGGGCCTCGACCGCCGTCGAGATCGCGGGCAGCGCCGACTCGTCACCGGCGATCAGGTGCCAGTCGGCGTCCTTCTGCGGCGTGTATGCCCCGCCGGGGCCGCGCACCGTCACCGACTCGCCCGGCTGCACCGACGCGGCCCACGGGCCGGCGACCCCGTCGTCGCCGTGCACGACGAAGTCGATCGCGAGTTCCCGTGCATCGGGATCGACCGAGCGAACGGTGTAGGTCCGCAGGACCGGCGCGTCGGCCGGCCCGAACTCGATCTTGACGTACGAGTCGGCGAACTCGGACGGCTCGAAACTGTCGAAACCGGGATCTCCGAGTACCACCCGGACCATGTGCGGGGCGATCCGTTCGGTCCGCACCACGGTCAGGGTCGAGGTCCTCCGTGCCACAGCAAAACTCCTCTACGCACAAGAATTGATTAGGTAATGCTAACCATATCTTGCGAGCGGGGGTGCCGTCAGCGCCCGTGCGGCCGAGCCATGGTCAGACGCTGGACCCAGCCGTGGGCCGGCCACGCCTTGAGTCCGGCACGATCGGGCGTCACGCGGGTTCCCACGAATTCGGCCTCGAGGTCCGGGGCGACCGCGCCCGCGAAGCGGTACTCCTGATCACTCTTCGGCCCCACGCTCTCCCACGTACTCACGCGGTACACCGCACGAACGATGTTGTCCGCGAACACGATCACCGGCAGATCGGCGACATTCCGGGCTGCCGCGCCCGCGCGCCACGGCCCCCGCGCCAGCGCGTACAACTCGTCGGCGGTCAGCCCGGCACCCGCCGCGGCCGGAACCCGGACCAAGGCCGCCGGGACCGGCAGTTCGGGCGCCGGGAGCGCCGAGTACTGGACCGCCAACTCCTCGACGGACATCGCGCGCTTCTCGAGGTCGGCCGGTTCCCCGGCGAGGTTCGTCAGTACCGGGTGGTCGGGGCGGTGCTCGAGCAGGCGGAGCGCGTCGACCACCACGTGTGCGGCTTCCTTCGCGGCCGACGCGGCGTCGTGCGTGCCGTCGATCCGGTGGCGCAGCACGATGTGCTCGACCGAGTGCCCGGCGGCGTAGATGTCGCGGATCCGCTGCGTCCAGGCGCTGCGGGTCTCGTCACGATCGGCCTCGCCCACACCCTCGGCGTCGAGGGTTCCCGCCTCCCCGAGCGCGTCCCAGTCGTGCGAGTACACCTTGTTCCCGCGCCCCACACCGACGTAGAAGATCGACCGGTCACGCGGGTCCAGCAGCGCGTAGACGTACAGTCCGAGATTCTCGACCACGCGCGGCGACAGCGGGTTCGGCGCGGGCTTGCGTTCGCGGGGCTCGGCGGTGATCACCCGCATCACGGCTAGGCGCAGCGCGTCGGAGACGATGACGCCCCCGGTCACCGCGCCGTCGAACAGCACGCCCGCCGCGTCGCGCACCGACGTGAACGTCCGCCCCGCGTTCAGCTGGAGCGAGTTGACCACCGCGGTGAACTCGGCGAGCCGCACCTTGGGATCGCTCACCACGCCGCGACCCTCGTCATCGGTGAGGAAGTCACGGATGCCCGGCGCGGCCAGGAGCACTCGGGTGATGTCTTCGGGAACGGTCCAGACGGTAGCCATGACGCGACTGTAAGCGATCCGGGGACCGCATGCGGTGCGCCTTGCTGTCCACCGGACATCCAATCGTTTCCGTTCGGAAACGATTGGATGCGGTCGTGTCCATCTCTGCCCGATATCAGCCACCGGGGCGGTTCTTCGGTCACACTCGACTGGTGACCCGATCCGTGGAATCGACGGGCGACCGCGCCTCCCGCGCACAGCGGCTGGTCGGCTACAGCTACCGCATGCCCGACTACTACGAGGTGGGCAGGGAGAAGGTCCGCGAGTACGCGGCGGCCGTGCAGAACAGCCACCCCGCGCACTACGACGAGAACGCCGCGCGGGCCCTCGGGTACCCCACGCTGATCGCACCGCTGACGTTCGTCTCGGTGATCGGCATCATCGCGCAGAAGTATCTGCTCGAGCAGATTCTCACCGGATTCGATCTGAGCCAGATACTCCAGACTGATCAGAAGCTGGTGTTCCACCGACCGGTGCGCGCCGGCGACCGGCTGACCGTCGACGTGTCCCTCGAATCGTTTCGGCAGACCGCCGGCAGCGACATCATCGTCACCAAGAACCTCGTGCGCGACGAGACCGGCGAGCCGGTCGTCACGACGCTGACCACGCTGGTCGGGCGCACCGGAGACGAGGAGGACCCGGATCGGATCCGGCGCATCAAGGCCGTGATGATGCACGAGGCGTGAGTCACCGCTCGCGGAACCACCCCGCCTCGTCCGAGCCGACGAAGCCGTCCAGCTCGAGCACCGGCAGGACCGCCCGCACCCGGTCGATCGGCACCCCCGAATCCTCCGAGAGCTCACGCGTGCCCCGGGCACCGCGGGCCGGCAGCGCCTCGTAGACCGCGGCCGCCTCCCCCTCCAGCACGTCGAGCGCCCGGACCGGCCCGGCTCCGTCGCCGTCGAGCCCGATCGGTCCCGCCTCCTCCACGACATCGGCGGCGCTCGCCACCAGCCGCGCCTCGCCCTCCCGGATCATCCGGTGGCACCCGGTGGACGCCGCCGACGTCACCGGCCCCGGCACCGCGAGCACCGAACGTCCCAGCCGACGCCCCCACGTCGCCGTGTTCCGCGCCCCACTGCGCCATCCCGCCTCGACGACGACCACGCCGTCGGACAGCCCGGCCACCAGCCGATTCCGGGCCAGGAACCGGTAGCGGGCCGGGGTCGTCCCGGGCGGGTACTCGCTGATCACCGCCCCGTCGCGGGCGATCTGCTGCAGCAGGCGCCCGTGCCCGGCCGGGTAGGCGCGGTCGACACCGCAGGCCAGGACCGCGACGGTGAGGCCGCCCGCGCCGAGGGCGGCCCGATGCGCGGCGGCGTCGATCCCGAACGCCGCCCCGGACACGACGGTCCACCCGTCCGCCGCGAGATCACCCGCGATCTCGGCGGTCACGTGCTCGCCGTAGGAACTCGCCGCGCGGGTGCCGACCACCGCCACCGACCTCGCGACCAGTTCGTCCAGCGGCCGATCACCCAGCACCCACAGCGCGAGAGGGCCGCCGTCGTCGCGACCGTGCCCGAGACCGTCGAACGCGAGCAGCCGCCACCGCGGCCACTCGTCGTCGTCCGGCGTGACCAGACGCCCACCCAATGCCTGCAGCAGGTCGAGGTCGCGCACCGAGGTGTCCAGGTGCGCCCGCGCCGCCGTCCGCCGGTCCAGGAAGCTGGACAGGTCCCGCTCCCGCACGGCGCGCGCGGCCTCCTCCGGCCCGACCGCCGCCACCAACTGCGCGAGCGGCGGGCACGACCCCTGCACCACCTTCGACAGGTACGCCCACGCCGACCGCCTCGGGTCGTGTCCGGTCACGGCGCACCCCGATCCCGGAACCCGAGCGCGGTCCCCACCTGGTCCGCGCCCGGCGAACCCACCCCGGCGAGGTCCGCGAGGGTCCACGCCACCCGCAGCGCCCGGTCGGCGCCGCGCGCGGTGACCGAGCCGCGACGCAGCGCCTTCTCGAGTGGCCCGAGCGCGTCGCGGGAGAGCCGGAACCGTTGCCGCAGAGCCGGACCCGGCACCTCCGCGTTGGTGCGCCAGCCGTACGGATTCCACCGTTCGGCCGCGGCGGCCCGCGCCGACGCGACCCGCGCCCGCACCTGGTCGGTGCTCTCCCCCACTCCGTCCATCAGGACATCGGTGGAGGCGGCCTGCATCCGGATCCGCAGATCCACCCGATCGAGCAGCGGGCCCGACAGACGCCCGAGGTAGCGACGCCGGGCGGTGGGCGCGCACACGCAGTCGGCCTCCCGCGCCGGCGCGCACGGACACGGATTGGCGGCGAGCACCAACTGGAACCGCGCCGGATACCGGGCCACCCCGTCGCGTCGGGCGATCCGCACCTCGCCGTCCTCGAGCGGTGTGCGCAGCGCCTCGAGCGCCTTGGTGCCCATCTCGGCGCACTCGTCGAGGAAGAGGATTCCCCGGTGCGCCCGGCTGACCGCGCCGGGACGGGCCATACCGCTGCCACCGCCGACGAGGGCACTCACCGAGGTCGTGTGGTGCGGTGCGATGAACGGCGGTTCGGTGACGAGCGGGCGCTCGGAGGTCAGGAGTCCGGCCACCGAGTGGATGGCCGTGACCTCCAACGCCTCCGACTCCGACAGCGCAGGCAGGACCCCCGGCAACCGTTGCGCCAGCATGGTCTTCCCGATCCCCGGCGGGCCGGTCAGCATGAGGTGATGGGCACCGGCCGCGGCCACCTCGATCGCCCACCGTGCGTCCGTCTGTCCCACGACCTCGCTGAGATCGCCTCGCGCCGAAGTGGTCTCGGCGTCGAACGGATCCGGTGCCGCGAGCTGTCCCGCGCCCTGCAGCCACTCGGTGACGGCGGTCAACCGGTCCGCGCCGAGCACCTCGATCCCGTCGACCAGGCCGGCCTCCGCGAGCGCCGCCATCGGGACCACGACCGTCGACCACCCGGCGTTCTTCGCCGCGAGAACCGCCGGCAGCACACCCCGGACCGTGCGCAGTCGACCGTCGAGCGCCAATTCCCCCAGCAGCACGGTCTTCTCGAGCCGCGTTCGCGGCACCTGCCGGGCCGCGTCGAGCACCGCGCACGCGAGCGCGAGATCGTAGACGCTGCCGACCTTGGGGAGCGTCGCCGGCGACAGCGCGAGCGTTACCCGCGACTCGGGCCACTTGGCACCCGAATTCGTCACCGCCGCCCGCACCCGGTCCCGGGACTCCTGCAGCGCCGTGTCCGGCAGCCCCACCAGGTGCACGCCCGGCAGCCCCCGCCCGATGTCCGCCTCGATCTCGACGATCTGCCCTTCGACGCCGGTCACCGCGACCGAATGCGCCCGACCCAGCGCCATCAGAACACCGCCGTCAGGTGCGTGACCTCGGGTTCCCGGCGCCGATCGACGAGCACCGCCACCACGTCGAACCGGACGTGCGGCCAGTGCCGCTCCGACGCGGACAGCCAGCGTTGCGCCAGCATCCGGATGCGCCGCTGCTTGGCGTAGGTGACCGCCTCGGCGGGGCTGCCGAAGCCGAGTCCCGACCGGGTCTTCACCTCGACGAACACGACCGTGTCGCCGTCGACCGCCACCAGATCGAGTTCACCGTGACGGCACCGCCAGTTGCGGTCCAGGATCCGCATGCCGGACGCCGTCAGGCACTCGGCCGCGAGGTCCTCCCCCATCGCGCCCAGCGCGAGATTCCGTCCCATCCCAGGCCTCCCCTCAGCCGACGGGACTCCCCGTCGCTCGGGACCACTGTGCGGCCCCCGACGGACCACGGTGATCGCCCGACCTGCGCCGACGACTTCACCTGTGGATGAGCGAAGAGCTGTGGACAACGCGCAGAACGCGGGACACCCGGAAACGCGAAACCGCGCACCACGATTCGTGGTGCGCGGTTCCGGAAGACTCGTGTCAGCCCAGGCCGCTATCGGGAAGCCGCAGGTCCGACTTCTCGAGCTCCTCGATGTTGACGTCCTTGAAGGTGATGACCCGCACGTACTTCACGAACCGGGCCGGCCGGTACATGTCCCACACCCAGGCGTCGGACATCCGCACCTCGAAGTAGATCTCGCCGTCCGCGCTGTGCGGAATCAACTCCACGGAGTTCGCGAGATAGAACCGGCGCTCGGTCTCCACGACGTACGAGAACTGACCGACGATGTCCCGGTACTCGCGGTACAGCGACAGTTCCATCTCGGTTTCGTACTTCTCGAGATCCTCGGCACTCATCGGTCTCGACGTCCTCCTGCGTTGTTGTGAACATTCATCATCGCGCACCGACCGCCTCGGACTCGAACGCCCGACCCGCCGCAGTTCCCACTGCGCGGCTCGCCGCGGCGACGTTCGCGTACGACATCCGATGCTCGCGGCTCGGCCCCAGCTCGTTCAGCGCCGCCGTGTGCACCGCGGTGCTGTACCCCTTGTGCCCCGCGAAACCGTACCCGGGCAACTCGTCGTCCAGTGCGACCATGGTCCGGTCCCGTGTGACCTTGGCGAGGACGCTCGCCGCGGCGATGCAGGCGGCGGCCGCGTCACCGCCGATCACCGGCAGCGACGGCGCCGGCAGACCGGGGACCCGGAAGCCGTCGGTGAGAACGTACCCCGGCGCCACCGTCAGTCCGGCAACCGCGCGGCGCATGCCCTCGATGTTCGCCACGTGCACACCGATCCGGTCGATCTCCTCGGCGGGGATCTCGACCACGCTCCAGGCGACCGCCAGTCGCTTGATGACCGGGAACAGCTCGTCGCGCACCTTCTCGGTCAGCTTCTTCGAGTCGTCGAGCCCCGCCAACGCCGCGTGCGGTCTGGGACCGAGCACGCAGGCGGCGACGACCAGCGGTCCCGCACACGCGCCGCGACCGGCCTCGTCCACACCAGCGACCGGGCCGAGCCCGCACCGCATCAGAGCAGACTCCATGGTCCGCAAGCCGGACGCTCTGCGAATGACTGTTCTCGGTGGCCAGGTACTCACTGCTGCTGGATATCGGGGGACGAGATCTTGCCCCAACGCGACGGCGGCAACACGATGAACGTCGCCTTGCCGATCACGTTGTCGATCGGGATGGTTCCTTGGAGTTCGTCGGACACGTGGTAGCGCGAATCCGCCGAGTTGCTGCGGTTGTCGCCCATCACCCACAGGTTGCCCTCGGGGACGGTGACCGGACCGAAACAGCGACCCGACTTGACCGCCGTCGTGCACGTCTGGACCCCCGGGATGAACGGGAAGTCCATCTCCACGTACGGCTCGTCGAGCGGCTTGCCGTCGACCAGGATCCGGCCCTGGTCGTCACAGCACTCGACGGTCTGCCCGCCGGTGGCGATCACACGCTTCACGAGATCATTCTCGTCCGGCGGGACGAGTCCCACCAGCGAGCCCAACTCCTGGGCGCCGCGGACCACGACGTTCGACGACCGCTTCGAGTCCCAGTTCTCCGACCACGACTCCGGACCGCGGAACACCACGACGTCGCCGGGTTCGGGATCACCGAATCGGTAGCTGATCTTCTCGACCACGATCCGGTCGCCGGTGCAACCGGGGCAGCCGTGCAACGTCGGCTCCATCGACTCGGACGGGATCAGGTAGACGCGCGCGATGAAGGTCTGCAGCAGGAAGCTCAGAAGCAGCGCCACGACGATGAGAATCGGTATCTCGCGCCAGAAGGAGCGCTGCTTCTTCTCCTTCCCGTGGGCGCGACGCCGGCCGCCGTTCCCCCCGTTGCTCTTTCCCGTGCCGTCGCCGTTGTTCGCATCCGGCGTCACGGCCGGGTCCTGCGGTGCATCTGCCACGGAGACAGATTAGCCCGACACCGCGTGAAAACGGTGCCGGGCCAATCGATCAAGCTGGGAGCGTCGCAGCTCAGCGCTTTTCCTTGATCTTCGCAGCCTTGCCGCGCAGGTCGCGCAGGTAGTACAGCTTGGCGCGACGGACGTCACCGCGGGTGACGACCTCGATCTGGGCCAGGTTGGGGCTGTGGACCGGGAAGGTGCGCTCGACACCGACACCGAACGAGACCTTGCGGACCGTGAAGGTCTCGCGCACGCCGCCGCCCTGGCGACGGATCACGACGCCCTTGAAGACCTGCACGCGCTCCTTCGAGCCCTCGATGACCTTGACGTGCACGTTCAGGGTGTCACCGGCGCGGAACTCCGGAATGTCGTTGCGGAGGGACTTGGCGTCCAGGAAGTCCAAGGTGTTCATGGGTGTTCCATCCTTGCGTTTTCGCAGGAGCAGAGGAACCGAGCGGCGGTGGCTCGACTGGTTCGTGCTCAGATCAGGTTGAGTCGCCTTCGCCAGGCAACCCGACCATTGTGCCAGACGCCGCAGCACGCGTGGAAATCGGCGCCGGCGCGGCGTGGACGGTCCGCTCGAGTTCCTCCTCGGTGGCGGTGAGCGCGTGCTCGACGCTCGGTTTTCCCGCGACGAGGTCCTGCACGTAGATCTTGGCCCGGATCATCGGGCGCCGGTACCGCTTCTCCCGCTCGAGCGCGCGGCGCATCCTGCGGGGCTTCTTCACGTATCGCCAGCGCGCCCACGGCGCCCCGGGCCGACTCAGCCGGATCGCGCCGACCAGCAGGATCGGGAACACGAACAGTCCGACCAGTCCGGTCCAGATCTTGCCCTTGAGGATCACGATCGCCGCCAACCCCAGATTCGCGAGCGCGAGGCCCACGATCGCCGCCCGGACCGCGAAGTGCGGATCCTTGCGGAACTCGGTGATGTCGAACAGTTCGAGCGGTTGGAACCCAAGTAGCAGCAGACCGGTCACGGCGAGCGCGACGAAGACCGCATCGACCGATGCCCGTCCCTGGTCCTCCCAGTAGACGTCCTTGAGATAGAAGATCAACGCGAACTCGTCGAGCACGAGCGCCGCGCCGATCCCGAAGAAGGCGGCCAGTACCGCGCCGGTGGCCTGCGTCGCCGTCTCGTACACCGCGATCAGCGCGATCCCCGACGCGAACATCGCGACCACACCGAACACGACGTGGTGGATGTGCTGGCCGCCGGGCGTGATGTTGCCGGGCCACCAGCGCACCTCGGCGCGGATCATCCTGACGCTGACGCGGATGAACAGGAACGCGATCAGGAATCCGAGCAGGAAGAAGAGCAACGGGAGGCGCCCGTTCGCGATGATCTCCCGGTCGAGCCACTCGCGCATCAGGACCGATCCGGGTCGCGGACGATGCAGCGGAACCCGATGTGGCAGGTGGAGGTCTCCTCGGTCTCCCCTTGCCGCGCCGCCGGGCGGTACCGGAGGCAGTAGTTGGGCGCGCACAGGTGCGAGCCGCCCTTGATCGCGCGTCGCGCGTACGCCTCGCCGTCACGGGCCTCGCCCACCTCGATGCGCGGGTTGCGCGGAATGCAGCACGATGACGTCGGCGCCACGTTCTTGCCGGAGGCGCTGTGGTCGGCGGTGTGGAAGTCCGACGTCCACTCCCACACGTTGCCGGCCATGTCCACCAGGCCGTAGCCGTTGGGCCGGTAGCTGCCGACCGGCGAGGTGCCGACGAACCCGTCGTCGACGAGGTTCTGCCACGGGAACTGGCCCTGCCACGTGTTGGCCTGGTGCTTGCCGCCGGGGGTGAACTCGTCGCCCCAGACGTAGGTCTTGCGGTCCAGGCCGCCCCGGGCCGCGAACTCCCACTCGGCCTCGGTGGGCAGTTCCTTGCCCGCCCACGCCGCGTACGCGAGCGCGTCGGTGTACGAGATGTGGGTGACGGGGTGCCGCTCGCGGCCGCCGACGTTGCTGCCGGGGCCCTCCGGGTGCCGCCAGTCGGCGCCGGGCACCCACGACCACCACTGCTGGTAGTCGTCCAGGGAGACCGGGTGGTCGGGCGGGGTGAAGACCAGCGACCCGGGAACCAGCAGGGCCGGGTCCGCGTCGGGGTAGTCCGTGGGGTCGGGCGCGAGTTCGGCGGTGGTGACGTGCCCGGTGTCCTTCACGAACCGGCGGAACTCGGCGATCGTCACCTGGTGGGTGTCCATCCAGAAGCCGTCGACGGCCACCTGGTGCACCGGGCGTTCCTCGGGATAGAAGTCCTCGGAGCCCATCCAGAACGTGCCACCGGGGACCCACACCATGTTCTTCGGCGCGCGGGAGGAGTCACTGCGCACGGACGCGATCGGCTGCATGGATCCTGAGTGTTCCACCTGTCGCACCGACGCGAAAGCCGGAGCGGCACCCGGCGTTTCACCCGAAACGGGTGGGGACGGCGGCGGACCGTACCGACACCATTCGTTCCATGGGTACCGCAATCGGGGACGTGCTCCCCCTCGCCGTCGGCGTCGCTGTCAGCCCGATCCCGATCATCGCGACGATCCTCATGCTGCTCACGCCGCGAGCCGGGAGCACCGCGACGATGTTCCTCGCCGGCTGGATCCTCGGGATCGCCGTCGCGTACGCGATCTTCGTGGTCGTCGGGAGCGCCATCGACCTGTCCGCGAACTCCGACGGCAACGCCGTCACCGCGACCATCCGCCTCGCGCTCGGTGTGCTGATGCTCGGCCTGGCCGTCAAGCAGTGGCGCGGCCGACCCGCACCGGGCGAGGAGCCGACGATGCCGGCATGGCTGTCGGCGATGGACAAGGTCACGCCGGTGAAGGCGCTCGGGCTCGGGTTCGCGCTGTCCGCCGTGAACCCGAAGAACCTGCTGATGATCGTCGGTGCCGCGGTCGCGGTTGCGCAGCTCGGCGTCGACACCGGGTCGATCGTCGTCGCGGGAATCGTGTTCACCGTGCTCGCCGCGAGCACCGTCGCCGTGCCGGTCATCGGCTACTTCACGATGCGGGAGCGGGCGACGTCGTGGCTGAAGGGGCTCAAGGTCTGGCTCACCGCCAACAACGCCGCGGTGATGGCGGTGCTGCTGCTGGTGATCGGCGTGTCGCTGATCGGCAAGGGCATCGGCGGCTACTGACGCCGACAGGTGCCCCGATCACCTCGGGGCACCTGTCGTGCGGGGTTACTTGCCGAAACCGGCCTTGCGCAGGGCGTCGGCCATCGAACCGCTCGCCGGACGCTCGTCGCGACGGTCTCGGCCCTGACCGCCCTGCCGCTGACCACCCTGGCCACGCTGCCCCTGACCGCCACCGCGTTGCCCGCCCTGGCGCGGACCGCGCGAGCCCTGACCACCCTTCGGACCGGCGGCCGCGCCGACCTCGTCGTCGAGGCGCAACGTCAGCCCGATGCGCTGGCGTTCGACGTCGACGTCCACCACCTTGACCTTGACGACGTCGCCGGACTTGACGACCTCGCGCGGGTCGCTGACGAACGTGCGCGACATCGCCGACACGTGCACCAGGCCGTCCTGGTGCACGCCCACGTCGACGAACGCGCCGAACGCGGCGACGTTGGTGACGACACCCTCGAGCACCATGCCGGGCTTCAGGTGCGCGACCTTCTCGACGCCGGCCGCGAACGTCGCGGTCTTGAACTCCGGGCGCGGGTCGCGGCCCGGCTTGTCGAGTTCGGCGATGATGTCGGTGACGGTGGGCAGACCGAACTTCTCGTCGACGAAGTCGGCCGGGCGCAGCTTGGTCAGAACCGCGGTGTTGCCGATCAACTCCCCGACCGCTGCCCCGGAGGACTGCACGATCCGCCGCACCACCGGGTACGCCTCGGGGTGCACGCTCGACGCGTCGAGCGGGTCGTCGCCGTTCGGGATGCGCAAGAAGCCCGCGCACTGCTCGAACGCCTTCGGCCCGAGGCGCGGCACGTCCTTGAGCCCCTTTCGGCTGCGGAACGGGCCGTTCTGATCGCGGTGCGCGACGATGCTCTCCGCGAGCGAACCGGCGATGCCCGACACGCGCGACAGCAGCGGCACCGACGCGGTGTTGACGTCGACGCCGACCGCGTTCACGGCGTCTTCGACGACCGCGCCGAGCGAGCGCGCGAGCATCGTCTCGGACACGTCGTGCTGGTACTGGCCGACGCCGATCGACTTGGGGTCGATCTTGACCAGCTCGGCCAGCGGGTCCTGCAGGCGCCGCGCGATCGACACCGCGCCGCGGATCGACACGTCCAGGTCGGGCAGTTCCTGCGACCCGTAGGCCGAGGCCGAGTAGACCGACGCGCCGGCCTCGGACACCATGACCTTCGTCAGCCCCGCCTCGGGGAACTTCGAGATCAGCTCGGCGGCAAGCGCATCCGTCTCGCGCGACGCCGTGCCGTTGCCGATGGCGACGAGTTCGACGCCGTGCTTGGCGGCGAGCGCGGCGAGCGTCGCGAGCGACTGGTCCCACTTGTTGTGCGGCTGGTGCGGGTAGATCGTGTCGTGCGCGACGACCTTGCCGGTCGCGTCGACGACCGCGACCTTGGTGCCGGTGCGGAAGCCCGGATCCAGACCCATCGTGGCGCGGGTGCCGGCGGGCGCCGCGAGCAGCAGGTCCTTGAGGTTGGCCGCGAACACGTCGACGGCGTCCTTCTCCGCGGACTGGCGCAGCCGCATGCGGGTGTCGATGCCGAGCGTGATGAGCATCTTGGTCTTCCACGCCCACCGGACGGTGTCGAGCAGCCAGCGGTCGGCCGCGCGGCCCCGGTCCGCGATGGCGAAGCGGTTCGCGATCCGCCCCTCGTAGACGGTGGTCTCCCCCGGTTCCAGCGGCTCGCGGTCGGACGCGAGCGTCAGCGACAGGATCTCTTCCTTCTCGCCGCGGAACATCGCGAGGATCCGGTGCGACGGCAGTTTCTCGAACGGCTCGGAGAACTCGAAGTAGTCGGCGAACTTGGCGCCCTCGGACTCCTTGCCCTTGCGGACCGTCGACTCGACCTGGCCGCGGGTCCACATCATCTCGCGCAGTTCACCGACCAGGTCGGCGTCCTCGGCGAAGCGTTCGACGAGGATCGCGCGGGCGCCCTCGAGCTGTTCGGCGGTGTACTGCGCCGGGTCCTGGGTGGGGTCGGTGAGCAGCGCGTCGGCGACCGGCTCGTGCCCGGCCTCACGGGCGATCTGCGCCTTGGTCCGCCGCTTCGGCTTGTACGGCAGGTAGATGTCCTCGAGGCGGGCCTTGGTGTCGGCCAGCATGATCTGCTGCTCGAGCTGGGCGTCGAGCTTGTCCTGCGAGCGGATCGATTCCAGGATCGCGCCGCGGCGCTCGTCGAGTTCGCGCAGGTAGCGCAGGCGTTCCTCGAGCTGACGCAGCTGGGCGTCGTCGAGACCCCCGGTGACCTCCTTGCGGTACCTCGCGATGAACGGGACCGTGGCGCCGCCGTCCAGGAGGTCGACGGCCGCGGCGACCTGTCCCTCCCGTACGTCGAGCTCTTCGGCGATGCGCTGGTTCACGGATTTGAGAGCAGTCGTCACGGCGACCGACCCTACCGTTACCCTGTCCGGGGCGCCGGTGATGAGGCCTGCGAACGAATTGGTGGAGGATCCGGTGGCGGGACGAGCACGACGCCTCGCCGTCGTGTGCCTCGCGGCCGCCGCGATCGCGGCCTGCGCCTCGCCGTCCGACGACGGGACGACGCCCGACAGTCGGCGGGCGAACGACGTCGACACCACCGTGGTCGCGTCCGCGCCGCTAACGCTCGAGGGCCGGATCAGCCAGTCCGTCGCGGACGCCGCCGACCGCGGTGCGGACGTCACCATCGCCCTGCTCGACCGGCGGGACGGGCACTACGAATCGTTCGCCGACACGACCCCGTTCGCGACGGCGTCGGTCGCGAAGCTGTTCATCGCGGACGACATCTTCTACCGCGAGACGATCGCGGACCTGGAACTCACCGCCGACCAGCACGCCCTCGTCGCCCGGATGCTCGAGTACTCCGACGACGACGCCGCCAACCAGCTGTGGGACGAGTACGGCGCCTCGGACATCGTCCTCGACGTGGTGTCGCGGTACGGGCTCGCCGACACGTCGGTTCCCTACGACGACCACTGGTGGAACACCACCACGACCGGACGCGACCTCGTCGACTACTACGCGGCGGTGCTCGACGGCCGCGGCGGCCTCGACGCGGCGCACCGCGACGAGATGATGGCCTACCTGCGCACGTCGAGCCCCACCGCCGCGGACGGCTACGACCAGAGCTTCGGGATCCCTGCCGGCCTGCCCGACGAGACGGACGTCGCCGTCAAGCAGGGCTGGATGTGCTGCGTCGACGACCGCTGGATGCACCTGTCGACCGGCGTGATCGGGCCCGACGGCCGGTACGTGCTGGTGCTGGTGTCGCGGGAGGACCTCGACTACGGCGACTCCGACGCCGAGTACCCCGACACCTCGCTCACCGCGGCGGTCGACGACGTCAGCGCGGCACACGCCCGGGAGACGGTCACCGACGTCGCTCGAACCCTGTTCCCGCAGAGACGAATCGACTAACCCCGCCCGGCACCCACCAGGTCGTCCGCGGCGACGACCTCCCGCGCGGCCCGCTCCCCCGACCGCACCGCCCCGTCGACCCACCCGCACATGACGGCCGAACTCTCGGTGCCCGCCCAGTGGATGCGTCCGCAGGGCGCGCGCAGCGCCGGCCCGAATTCGGTGAGCACCCCGGTCGGCGCGTGGCTGAGCATCCCGCCGCCCGAGTACCGCTCGGCGCTCCAGTCCTGCTCGACGAAATCGAGCGGCGCCGCCGCCGCGCTGCCGAACCGTTCGGTGAGCGCGCCGACCACGGCGGTCCGCCGCTCCGCCGCCGTCAACCGGCCGAGTTCCCGGGCCCGCGGGCCCTCGACGATCACGCACAACACGCCCGGACGCGGCGCATCGGTGCCGGCGTCGATCGTGACCATCGCGGCCGATCCGGGTGCGGCGGACTGGCCGGACAGCCCGTCCGCCCGCCAGAACGGCTCGTCGTAGAGCACCGCGATCTTGAGGATCGCCCCGCTGGGCATCCGCTGGTGCAGGAACGTCCGGTCCACCGGCAGCAGCGGCTCGTACCGGATCTGTCCGGCGACCGCGAGCGGCACCGCGACGATCACCCGCCGCGCGCGGACCGTCAACTGGTCGGTCGCGACGGTGACGCCCCCGTCGTCCTGTGCGATCGTGCGCACCGGCTGCGACAGGTGGACGGATCGGCCGAGTTCGGCGGCCATGGGCCGGTAGATCGCCCCCATCCCGCCGACCGGACGGGAGTCCTGCGCCGCATCCTTCACACCCAGCACGAAGCCCGGCCCGCCACCGGACGCCATCTGGTACAGCACGAACAGGAACGACACCTCGGACGCGGCCGACGTGTAGCAGCCCGCGATCGCCATCTCGAGCAGTCGGTGTGCGGGCTTGGACAGCACGTTGTCGTCGAGCCACTTGGCGAGGCTGATGCGGTCCCACTCGGCGGCCCGCTTCGCCTCCCACGGCGCGTCGAGCGGGATGGACTTGCACAGCTCCCCGAGTTCGAGGAACACCGTGCCCAGGTTCGCGACGGCCCACGGGCTCATGGTCATCGGGATCGTGCCCTGGTAGCGGTACTTCTTGCCGTCGACCATCATCATGGCGTCGCCGGCGGTGTACTGCTTGTAGCTCGGCACCCCGAACTCGGTCATCAGCGCGTGGACGCGGTCCTGGCCGGGACCGATCCAGGCCCCGCCCCGGTCGATCCACACGCCGTCGTCGCGGGTTTCGGTGAACGTCCGGCCGCCGAGTCGGTCACGGGCCTCGAGGACGGTGACGGAACGGCCCGCCTGTTTCAGTCGCAGAGCAGCGGTCAGCCCCGCGAATCCGGCCCCCACGACGCAATAGTCGACGTCAGTCATCACAGGTCACCTCGAGTTCCTGCCTACTCGGGCGACCCGCGCCGGGTCAAAGGTCGGTGCGAACCGATCAGGAAAGGAGATCGGGCCGACGCTCGGCCGTGCGTTGAAGCGACTGCGCCCGCCGCCAGGCTGCGACCTTCGCGTGATCGCCGGACAGCAGCACCGGCGGCACGTCGAGTCCGCGCCAACTGACCGGGCGCGTGTAGCTGGGCCCCTCGAGGAGACCGTCGGAGAACGAATCCTCCTGATGCGACTGCTGATTGCCGAGCACACCCGGCAGCAGACGGACGACGGCCTCGACCATGACGAGCACCGCGGCCTCGCCGCCGATCAGCACGTAGTCGCCGATGGACACCTCTTCGACCCGCACCCGGCGGGCCGCGTCGTCGAACACACGCTGGTCGATGCCCTCGTACCGGCCGCACGCGAAGACCAGATGCTTCTCCTCGGCCCAGCGGTGCGCGGTGGCCTGCGTGAACGGGACGCCGGCCGGGGTGGGTACCACGAGGAGGGCGTCGGAATCGGGGTCACCGTCGTCGTCGGTGAGAACCTCGTCGAGGGCGTCGCCCCACACGGTGGGTTTCATGACCATGCCCGGCCCGCCGCCGTACGGGGAATCGTCGACGGCCTTGTGGACGTCGTGGGTCCAGCGTCGCAGGTCGTGGACTCCGACGGAGATGAGTCCCTTGTCGATCGCCTTGCCGAGCAGTGCGGCCCGGAGCGGCTCGAGGTACTCGGGGAAGATCGTGACTACGTCGAGACGCACGGTGGTTCGGTCACTCCTCGTTGGAGCTGTCCCCGAAATTCGGATCCAGCAGGCCTTCCGGTGGGTCGATCTCGATGACACGGTCGGCGACGGACACGGTCGGGACGATCGCCGTCACGAACGGCACCAGCACCTCGCCCGACGTCTGCCCCTCCGGGCGGATCGACAGCAGTTCGCCTGCGGCGGAATGCAATACCTCGATCACCGTGCCGACCGGAGTGCCGGCGTCGGGGCGTCCGGTGGCCATCCGCACAGCCAGGCCCTCGAGCTCGTGATCGTAGAACTCGTCCGGATCGTCGGACGGGGTGAGATCGGCGGTGTCGATCGTGAACAGCGTGCCGCGCAGGTCGTCGGCGGTGTTGCGATCGGTGACGCCACGCAAGCGCAGCAGAAGCCGCCCGGAATGCTCCCGGGCGGCTTCCACCACGTACGTGTGCAGCTTGTTCTCGCGCGGCTTGCGGCCACGCAGCTCGGCACCGACGGCGAAGCGCTCCTCGGGTTCGTCGGTGCGAACCTCGACGACGAGCTCTCCCCTGATGCCGTGCGACTTGGCGACGCGGCCTACGACGAGTTCCACTGCGGACTTACAGATCGGTGTCGACGACGTCGACGCGGATCCCACGGCCCCCGATACCGGAGACGAGGGTCCGCAGGGCGGTCGCGGTGCGACCACCGCGACCGATCACCTTCCCGAGATCGTCGGGGTGCACGTGCACCTCGACGGTGCGCCCCCGACGCCCCGTGATCAGCTCGACGCGAACGTCGTCGGGGTTGGCGACGATCCCACGGACGAGATGCTCGACGGCATCGGCGACAACGGCGCTCATTACTCGGCAGCCTCGGTGGACTCGGCGTCAGCAGCGGGAGCCTCGGCGGCCTCTTCCTTCGCAGCCTTCTTCTTCTTGGGCGTGATGGCCTCGGAAACCGGCTCGTTCTCGGCCTGCGCCAGCGCAGCCTGGAACAGCTCCAGCTTGGACGGCTTGGGCTCCTTGACCTTCAGGGTGCCCTCGGCGCCCGGCAGGCCCTTGAACTTCTGCCAGTCACCGGTGATCTTCAGCAGGTTCTCGACCGGCTCGGTCGGCTGCGCGCCGACACCCAGCCAGTACTGAGCGCGCTCCGAATCGATCTCGATCAGCGACGGCTCTTCCTTGGGGTGGTACTTGCCGATGGTCTCGATCGCACGGCCGTTGCGGCGGGTGCGAGAGTCCGCGACGATGATCCGGTACTGCGGGTTGCGGATCTTGCCGAGGCGGGTGAGCTTGATCTTGACAGCCATGCGCTGCGTATCTCCTTCAGTGCGCACACCAGTGCGCACGTGTCACGTGCAATTCAGCGACCCACCAGGGCGGTGAGTCCGGTTTTGCCGCTCTCCTGTGACCGTCGCGCGGTACGTAACCGGATGCGACGAACAGCGGTTCATTCTGCCAGACGACCCGCACGGAACGGAAACGCAGGCCGTCGCCCCCGTTCACGTGCAGGTTCGGTGACCAGAACCACCCGGCACGCCTACGGCGCCCCGCCCCACCTCGGGTACCGTCGATGTGTGGCCCGAACCAGTCGTAAGAGCCGACCAGCGCTGATCGTGCTGGTCGTCGTCGCCGCCGTCGGATGCCTGGCGCTCGGCTGGTGGCAGTGGACGCGATTCGAGTCCGTGGGCGGCACCGGCCAGAACCTCGGCTACGCGTTCCAGTGGCCGCTCTTCGCGGCGTTCGTCGTCTACGCCTACCGACGGTTCGTCCAGCTCGAGGACGGCCTCGACGAGGACACGGCCGACGGCTCGGCCGGAGGCGCCGCGGACGGCCAGCCGACCGACGTTCCCGAGGGCCTGCTTCCGGAGCGCCCGAAGGCGGAATCGGTGACCGCCGCGGATCTCGACGACCCCGAGGCGCGGCAGATGCTCGAGTACAACGATTACCTCGCCGAGCTCTCCGCTCGCGAGCCCGATAGGAGCGACAAGTGAGCGGCGGCCCCCACGAGACCACCCCACAGCAGACCGCGCCCCAGGCGGCGCCCGCACAGCAGGACAACCAGAAGATCGCGTCGGCGCTCCTGCGCTACCGCGTACTCGCGTATGCGACCGGCATCTGGCTGCTCGTGCTGACGGCCGAGATGGTGGCCAAGTACATCTTCGGCGTCGACAACCTGCCGACCTGGATCGCGATCGTCCACGGCTGGGTGTACTTCGTGTACCTGATCATGACGATCGATCTCGCGGTCAAGGTGCGCTGGCCCGCCGGTCGGACGATCGGCACCCTGCTGGCCGGCACCGTCCCGTTCCTGTCGTTCTTCGTCGAGCACTGGCGCACGGTGCAGGTCAAGAAGGACTTCGGGGTCTGAGCCACCCGGATTCCCCCCATCACGCCGAAGGGCCCGTCTCGTACGAGACGGGCCCTTCGTGCCTTCGCGGCGTGTTACGCCTCCGCCAGCTCGGCGAGCGCCGGCACCAGCTGCGCCAGTGCGCGTCCCCGGTGTGAGGCAGCGTCCTTCTCCTGCGGCGACAGCTCCGCCGACGTTCGCTGCTCGCCCTCGGGTTCGAAGACGGGGTCGTAGCCGAACCCGTTCGCGCCGCGCGGCTCGCGGACGATCCGTCCACGCCACTCCCCGCGCACCACGACGGTGTCCTGCCCCGGGATCGCGAGCGCGCACGCCGACACGAACGCGGCGCCGCGCCGTTCGTCGGGCACGTCCGACAGCTGTCCCAGCAGCAACGCCGTGTTGGCGCCGTCGTCGCCGTGACCGCCGCTCCAGCGCGCCGACAGCACGCCCGGCATGCCGTTGAGGGCGTCGACCTCGAGCCCGGAGTCGTCCGCGACGCACGGCAGCCCGGTGGCCGCGGCCCCGTCGACGGCCTTGACGATCGCGTTCTCCTCGAACGTCGCACCCGTCTCCGGCGTCTCCGGGAACTCGGGGACCTCGTCGAGGCCGATCACCTCGAGCCCATCGATGCCGGCGGCGGCGAGGACCCGACGCAGTTCACCGAGCTTCTTGGCGTTGCGGCTGGCGACCAGGATCTTGCCGCTCAACTGCCGAACGCCTTCTTCTTCGGCTCGGACGACTCCGGCAGCACGCCCGGGTACGGCTCGGCGAGCGCGGCCTGCTGGATCGCGAACAGCTGTTCGCAGCCGGCGAGCGCCGAGTCGAGCAACTTGTCGAGCGTCGAGCGCGGGAACGTTGCGCCCTCGCCGGTGCCCTGGATCTCGACGAGCGTGCCGGTGTCCGTCGCGACGACGTTCATGTCGACCTCGGCGCGCGAGTCCTCCTCGTACGGCAGGTCCAGCCGGACGCGACCGTCGACGACGCCGACGCTGACCGCGGCGATGGCGCACGAGATCGGCTGCGGGTCGGCGAGGCGGCCCGCGGCACGCAGGTAGGTCACAGCGTCGACCAGCGCGACGTACGCGCCGGTGATGGCGGCGGTGCGGGTGCCGCCGTCGGCCTGCAGGACGTCGCAGTCGATGGCGATGGTGTTCTCGCCGATCGCGGCGAGGTCGATGCACGCGCGCAGCGAGCGGCCGACCAGTCGGCTGATCTCCTGGGTCCGTCCGCCCACCTTGCCCTTGACCGATTCGCGGCCGCTGCGGGTGTGGGTGGCGGCGGGCAGCATCGCGTACTCGGCGGTGAGCCAGCCCAGCCCCGAGCCCTTGCGCCAGCGCGGCACGCCCTCCTCGACGCTCGCGGTGCACATGACCCGCGTGTTGCCGAATTCGACCAGCACCGAACCCGCGGGATGGTTCGTGAAACCGCGCGTGATCCGGACCTCGCGGAGTTCGTCGTCCGTCCTACCGTCTTCTCGTGTCGTCACGTTGGAAGAGCCTAGTCGGCGGCGCCGACGGTGAGCCCAGTCGCCGCCGGTGTGAGCGAGGGGTGTCGTCAGATGTCGTAGACGTCGCCGGCCGAGACCGCGTGCACGGGCCCGGAGAATTCCGCCTTCGCCTCGGCGATGACGTCCTCACGGGAGGTCCACGGCGGGATGTGGGTGAGCAGGAGTTCCCCGACCCCGGCGCGGGCGGCGACCTGCCCGGCCTCGGTGCCGGAGAGGTGGATGCCCTCGGGCCGGTCCGGGCTGTGCGTCCACGACGCCTCCGACAGCAGCACGTCGGCACCGCGGGCGAGGTCGACGACGGTGTCGCACATGCCGGTGTCGCCCGTGTACGCGAGGACGCGTCCCGCCTTGCTGGTGACGCGGAAGCCGTAGGACTCGGGCGGATGGTTCACGCGGAACGCCTGGACCGCGATCTCGCCGATCTCGGCGACGTGCCCGTCGGACCAGTTGCGCAGGTCGATGGTGTCGGAGATGTCGT
This sequence comes from Prescottella agglutinans, assembly GCF_004011865.1. Lineage (GTDB taxonomy): Bacteria > Actinomycetota > Actinomycetes > Mycobacteriales > Mycobacteriaceae > Prescottella > Prescottella agglutinans. Next base: position 367,054 of record NZ_RKLP01000004.1, read on the forward strand.
CGAGTTCACCGCCGCACTCCGCGGACGCGACCCCGATGCGGCACGCGCTGTCGGTGGGGCCGTAGACCAGGGCACGACCGGCGGGCGGATTCGGGTGGTACCGGCGCCACACCAGCAGACCGGGCATGTCGAGGCAGTGGTCGGCGTGCAGGTGCGACAGCAGGATCGTCGCCTCGCCCGGATCGGCGTACTTCTGCAGGGCTCCGAGGACGCCGGGGCCGAAATCCATGACGACCGGCGGGGTGCCCGGCGCGGTCAACAAGTAGCCCGACGCAGCCGAGTCAGGTCCGGAAACGCTGCCCGAACATCCCAGGACCGTAATGCGCATGCCAGCTATGCTGCCACGATCACCCGGCTCTCAAAAAGCTTCGGTCACTTTCGGCGGCGTCAACTCACATCCGACGTCGGATGTGATGCGCCATTTCACGTCCTGGGCATGTGACGGTCGAGTCAGCCCGGCAGGCGCGGCACCGCGGAGACGCCGCCCGATCCCGGCGCCGGGACACCACCCTTTCTGCGGGTGTCCGACGACAGCGCCCACGCCGCCACGACGCCGCCGATCGCCCCGAACAGGTGCCCCTGCCAGGAGATCCCGTACTGCCCGGGCAGCACACCCCACAGCATGCCGCCGTAGACGAAGAGCACGACGACCCCGAGCAGGATCTGCCCGACACTGCGGGTGAAGATGCCGCGCACCAGCAGGAACGTGAGCCAGCCGAACACCAGCACGGATGCGCCGAGGTGCGCGGAGCCGACACCACCGGTCAGCCAGGTGCCGAGCCCGCCGATCACCCAGATGATTCCGGTCGCGGCGAGACCGCGACCGATCCCGGAGAGCAGCACCAGGAATCCGAGGATCAACAGCGGGACGGTGTTGGCCAGGAGGTGACCCCACCCGAAGTGCAGCATCGGCGCGAACAGGATGCCCCACAGCCCGTCGAGGGTCAGTGGCTCGACGCCCCACGCGTCGAGTCTGTTTCCCGCGACGGTGTCGATCGCCTCGAGCACGTAGAGCACGGCGACGAAACCACCGATGGTCATCGCCGCGCGCTGCCACATCGGGCGCGCGGCCCGCGGCGGGTTCGCCCGCAGTTCGGATCCGGTTGTCACGGTTTCGAGCGTACCGACCACCACCGACGAACGGTCGGCGCCGAACGACTCCTCGCGCTAGCCGGAAGTCCCGAACGCCGACGGGAACACGTCCCGGTAGCCGGGGATGCCCGCGACCGTGGTGGCCGACAGAATCGCGTCGACGATCGCCTGCTGCACGCACTGCGCGGCCGCCGCGCAGACCGCGTCGAGGATCGGCAGTTCGGCCGGGAACGCCGCGGGCACCCCGACCGGTGACGGGGTGTCGTGGGTCCCGGTCGCGAGCGCGAAGATGGTGTCGCCGTCGAGCGGCGAGTGCGCGGGCCGGATCGCGCGGGCCAGGCCGTCGTGGCCGGCGACCGCGACCCGGCGGCACGACGCCTTCGACAGCTTCGCGTCCGTCGCGACCACGCCGATCGTGGTGTTGAGGACGGTCGCCTTCTCCCCCAGCGCGTTTGCCGCCGCGAGTTCGTCGGGCGACGGGCGCCGGATCCCGCGGCGCTCCGCGTCCGCGAGCGACAGCCCCCACGGCAGACCCGTCTCCGGATCCCATACCGAGCCGACCGGGTTGGCGACCATGAGTGCGGCGACGGTCACGCCGTCGGCCGGTCCACCCTGGATGACGTTGCTTGCGGTGCCGACGCCGCCCTTGACGACCCCGGCCCTGGCCCCGGTGCCGGCTCCGACGCAGCCGGTTTCGACGTCGCGCCCCGCCCGGTCGGCCGCCCGGTAGCCGCACTCCGCGGTGGGCCGGGCATGCCAGTCGCCGACGGGCAGGTCGAAGATCACCGCGCCCGGCACGATGGGGACCACCTGGCCCGGCGCACCCATCGGGATGCCGTGATCGTGTTCCTCGAGCCAGCGCATGACGCCGTCCGCAGCGGCCAGGCCGTACGCGCTGCCGCCGGACAGCAGCACCGCGTTCACCTGCTGCACCGAATGGCTGGGGTCGAGCAGGTCGGTCTCCCGGGTGCCCGGGCCGCCGCCGCGCACATCCACACCGGCCGTCGCTCCGGACGGGACCAGCACGACGGTGCACCCGGTCGCCGCACCGGCGCCGAGGGTCGCATCGGGATCGAGCCGGTGGTCGTGGCCGACGAGGACACCGTCGACGTCGCACAGCGAGTTCGACGGCCCGGGGACCAGCGCCGGCCGGGGCGCGGTCACGACATCAGCGCCTGGACGAGCGAGTCCTGCATCCACGTCAACCAGTGGTAGACGTCGAGGTGCGGGGCCCGGGGGTCACCTTCCTCCAACTCGTCGGGGGTGTCGGCGTCGATGCCGAGATTGGTGCCGAGCGCCAGGCGGATGTCGTTGAGGCCGGCGAGCCACGCGTCCGCCTGCTCCGGGGTGAGCGCGACCTTGCCGCCCTCGGCGGGCACGGTCTGCAGCATGACGGAGCCGGCCGCGATCTTGTCGTCGATGATGTCCGGCTCGTGCAGGCTGCGCAGCGCACTGTTGACGTTGCCCCGTTCGGGGTCGTTGTCGGGCGCGTCGGGGTCCGCGCGCTGGAAGTCCGGCAGCAGTCGCGCGAGGACCGCGTCCGACGGGGTGTCGCTGTTGCCCGTCCGCATGCCGGTGAGCGCCGCCAGTTCGTCGGTCGGCGCCGACGAGGCCCGCTCCTCGAGCAGCCCGGTCACCGAGGACACCAGCGACCTCAGCACCGCCGCTTCGTGTGCGTCCATCTCCGAACGCAGTTTCATTCCGCCGAGCGAGTTCTTCCTCGTCCAAGTCCGCACGTCTGTACCCGGGATCCTTACGGTCGAGATGGATGTGTTGGGCGCCTAGCTGCTGTCACGTTGCATCGTGGCCCACAGGCCGGCGGCGTGCAGTTTGCGCACGTCGTTCTCGACCTTGTCGCGCGAGCCACTCGAGACGACCGCCTTGCCTTCCTTGTGGACCTGCATCATCAGGTCCGTGGCCTTGGCTTTGCTGTAGCCGAACAGCTTCTGGAAGATGTACGTCACGTAGTGCATGAGGTTGACGGGATCATCCCAGACCACGGTGACCCAAGGCCGGTCCAGCGCCTCGGTCGTCTGCTCGATCTCCGCCTCCTGGGGCGCCGCGGCGGGCATCTTGCCGACCGGAACCGCGGTCGGGGGAATCACTGTGGAGCACTGCGCCATGGGTCCAGGGTACGGCGTGGGCTCCGAACTCGACACCCGCGCCCAGCGGCTGAATCGTAAAGTTGGGCGCGTGGCAACCGTTTCTGCACAGAGCGCCGGAGACCGTCCGAGTACCGCGCTGTTCACCGACCAGTACGAGTTGACGATGGTCGAGGCGGCCCTCGCCGACGGCTCTGCCGACCGCGCGTGCAGCTTCGAGGTCTTCGCCCGGCGCCTGCCCGACGGCCGGCGCTACGGCGTCGTCGGGGGCATGGGCCGGATCCCGGATGCCTTGGCGCGCTTCCGGTTCGGCGAACCCGAACTCGAGATCGTCTCGCGGTTCCTCGACGCGAAGACCGTCGACTGGCTGCGCGACTTCCGCTTCTCCGGTGACATCGACGGCTACCGCGAGGGCGAGCTCTACTTCCCCGGGTCGCCGATCCTGTCGGTCCGCGGCACGTTCGCCGAATGTGTCCTACTCGAAACCCTGACGTTGTCGATCCTCAACCACGACAGCGCGATCGCATCGGCGGCGGCACGCATGGTCAGTGCCTCCGACGGCCGTCGGATGATCGAGATGGGGTCGCGGCGCGCGCACGAGGAGTCCGCGGTCGCGTGCGCCCGGGCGGCGTACCTCGCCGGGTTCGACGCGACGTCGAATCTCGAGGCGGTGCGCCGGCACGGCATCCCGGGGGCGGGTACCAGCGCGCACGCGTTCACGTTGCTGCACACCACCGACGGGGGCGCGAACGAGGAGGCCGCCTTCCGGGCGCAGGTCGCCGCGCTCGGGGCCGGTACGACACTGCTGGTGGACACCTACGACATCACGCAGGGCGTCAAGAACGCCGTCGCCGCGGCCGGTACCGGGTTGGGCGGCGTGCGCATCGACTCGGGCGACCTGGGCGTGCTCGCGCGGCAGGTCCGCGACCAGTTGGACGGCCTCGGCGCGACCGGCACCAAGATCGTCGTGTCGGGCGATCTGGACGAGTACTCGATCGCCGCGCTGCGCGCCGAACCGGTCGACTCGTACGGCGTCGGGACGTCGCTGGTGACGGGGTCGGGCGCGCCGACCGCGGGGATGGTCTACAAGCTCGTCGAGGTCGACGGGGTCCCGGTCGAGAAGCGCAGCGCCCACAAGCAGTCCCGCGGGGGCACCAAGCGCGCGGTGCGGCTGAGCCGGGCGTCGGGCACCGCCGTCGAGGAGGTCCTGTACCGCGCCGGCGCACCGGCGCCCGATCCCGGCGACTTCGAGTCGCGCGAGTTGCTGATCCCGCTGGTCCGGGGCGGCGAGATCGCCGACGACCTGCCGTCGCTCGAGGACGCCCGCGCGCTGCTGGCCCGCAATCTCGTGAGCCTGCCGTGGGAGGGGCTCAAGCTCTCCCATGGCGACCCGGCCGTGCCGACCCGTTTCGCCGCGACGGCCGAGCCGACCGGGGAGACCGTGGTCGAGCCGATGATCACCGGAGAGGGGTGGCGGTAGTGGCCGGATGCGCCTTGATCGTCGTCGACGTCCAGAACGACTTCTGCGAGGGCGGCTCGCTCGCCGTCGCGGGCGGCGCGACCGTCGCGGCCGACGTCAACGACCTCTTCTCCGGCCGGGGATACGCCGCGATCGTCGCGACGCGCGATCATCACGTCGATCCCGGCCCGCACTTCTCCGACCACCCGAACTTCGTCGACACGTGGCCGCCGCACTGCGTGGCCGGGACGCCGGGGGCCGAGTTCCATCCGGCGCTCGAGACCGCGCCCATCGAGGAGGTGTTCTCGAAGGGCGCGTACAGCGCCGCCTACTCGGGCTTCGAGGGCGTGTCGCCGCGGGGCGAATCGCTCGCCGACTGGCTGCGCCGCCACGACGTCGACGCCGTGGACGTGGTCGGCATCGCGACCGATCACTGCGTGCGCGCGACGGCACTGGACGCGGCGACCGAGGGATTCCGCACCCGGGTGCTGCTCTCCTACACCGCCGGCGTCTCCCCCGACAGCGTCGCCACCGCCCTGACCGCCCTCGGCGACGCGGGCGTCGAACTGGTCGGACAGGTCGCCGAGCCCACCTGACGGTGGCGGGCAGTACCCTGTTCCGGTGCCCGACCGTGAGCTCCCGAACGTCCCCGACCTCCTCAAGCTCGCGGTCCGCTCCCTCGGCGGCAAGGAACGCCACAACCAGCTGACGATGGCGTCCGCCGTCGCGCACTCGATCGATACCGGCGAGCACCTCGCGGTGCAGGCAGGCACCGGCACCGGCAAGTCCCTCGCGTACCTCGTGCCCAGCGTGCGGCACGCGGTCGAATCCGGGCGCACAGTCGTCGTCTCGACCGCCACGATCGCGCTGCAGCGCCAGCTCGTCGACCGGGACATGCCGCGCCTCGCCGACGCGCTCGCCCCCGCGCTGGGGCGCCGTCCGCAGTTCGCGATCCTCAAGGGCCGTGGCAACTACCTGTGCATGAACAAGATTCACACCGGGATGGCGCAGGACGATCCGCCGGAGGCGGAACTGTTCGACGCGTTCGCGATCTCCCGGCTCGGCCGGGAGGTGCAGCGGCTGACGAAGTGGTCGTCGGACACCGAGACCGGCGACCGCGACGATCTCGTGCCCGGCGTCACCGACCAGGCGTGGCGGCAGGTGAGCGTCAGCGCCCGCGAGTGCCTCGGCAAGTCCCGGTGCCCCGTCGGCGAGGACTGCTTCGCCGAACGCGCCCGCGCCGAGGCCGCGCAGGTGGACGTGGTGGTCACCAATCACGCGATGCTCGCGATCGACGCGATCTCCGGGATCGCGGTGCTGCCCGAGCACGACGTCGTCGTGATCGACGAGGCCCACGAACTCGTCGACCGGGTCACCGGTGTCGCGACCGCGGAACTGGCGGCGTCGGCGATCAGCGCCGCGGCCCGCCGGTGCGTCAAGCTCGTCGAGGAGCAGGACGTCGACCGTCTCGAGGCCGCCGCCGAGGGCTGGGCGGAACTGCTCGAGCAACTGCCCGGCGAGCGCTGGGACGCGCTGCCCGACGGTGTCCCGTTGGCGCTGGCCGCGATCCGCGACGCTGCGTGGAACGTGCGCACCGCGATCGGGCCGTCCAAGCCCGGCATGGCGGCCGCCGACCCGGAGGCCGCGGCGGCACGCAACGCCGCCCTGTCGGCGATCGACGAGGTGCACGACAGCGCCGTCCGGGTGCTCACCGCGTTCGACGAACCCGATCCCGCGAAGCGCAAGGACGTCGTCTGGCTGTCGGTCGAGGAGAACCGGGGCAACGTCCGCCGGGTCGTGCGGATGGCCCCGCTGTCGGTCGGTGGGTTGCTCCGCGCGAGCCTGTTCGCCGAGTCGACGGTGGTGTTGACGTCGGCGACGCTCACGGTCGGCGGCTCGTTCGACGGCCTCGCGGTGAACTGGGGCCTGCCGCCGGAGTCGCCGTCGCGCAGCGACACCGCGACCGCGATCGGCAAGGAGGCGCCCTCCGATGCCGGTGCGCTGCACTGGAACTCGCTCGACGTGGGTTCGCCGTTCGACCACGCCAAGTCCGGGATCATGTACATCGCCCGACACCTGCCGCCGCCGGGGCGCGACGGCCTGTCGCCGGTGTTCCTCGACGAGATCGAGGAACTGGTGACCGCGGCCGGTGGGCGCACGCTCGGGTTGTTCTCGTCGATGCGGGCCGCGAAGGCGGCGGCCGAGGCGATGCGTGACCGTCTCGACGTGCCCGTGCTGTGCCAGGGCGACGACGCGACCGGCACGCTGGTGAAGAGGTTCGCCGAGGACGAGCCGACGACACTGTTCGGCACGCTGTCGCTGTGGCAGGGCGTCGACGTGCCCGGCCCCTCGCTGAGCCTGGTGATCCTCGACCGCATCCCGTTCCCGCGCCCCGACGACCCGCTGCTGGTGGCGCGCCAGCAGGCGGTGGAGTCCCGCGGCGGCAACGGCTTCCTCTCGGTGGCCGCGAACCACGCGGCACTGTTGCTCGCGCAGGGCGTGGGTCGCCTGCTGCGCAGCACCGACGACAAGGGCGTGGTCGCGGTGCTCGACTCGCGGCTGGCCACGGCCCGGTACGGCGGCTACCTCCGCGCGTCGCTGCCCCCGTTCTGGGAGACGGCCGATCCGAAGGTGGTGCGGCAGGCACTCGCGCGGATCGCGTCCTCGCGCCCGCGTTCCTGAACACGCCGGGCGCGTCCGGGAAACCCCGGTCGGCGGCGCGGGTTCGTCCTATGCTCGGGCGATGGACCCGGTGATCTCGGTTCGCGGACTCGCCAAACGTTTCGGCGACGTCCATGCTCTCGACGGTCTCGACCTCGAGGTCGGTCCAGGCGAGGTCCACGGCTTCCTCGGTCCCAACGGTTCCGGCAAGTCCACCACCATCCGTGTGCTGCTGGGCCTGCTGCGCGCCGACGGCGGTGACGTGACGGTCCTGGGCGCCGACCCGTGGCGCGACGCGGTGAGCCTGCACCGGCACCTCGCGTACGTGCCGGGCGACGTGAACCTGTGGCCCAATCTCACCGGCGGCGAGGCCATCGACCTGTTCGGTCGGCTGCGCGGCGGCCTCGACGACAAGCGCCGCCAGGAGTTGATGGAACGGTTCGAACTCGACCCCACGCGCAAGGGCCGCACGTACTCGAAGGGCAACCGGCAGAAGGTGGCGCTCATCGCGGCGTTGGCGGCCGACGCGCAACTGCTGATCCTCGACGAGCCGACGTCGGGCCTGGACCCGCTGATGGAGGCCGTGTTCCAGCAGTGCATCGGCGAGGCGGCGCGGGACGGGCGCACGATCCTGCTGTCGAGCCACATCCTCGCCGAGGTGGAGTCGCTGTGCGGGGTGGTGACGATCATCCGCGCCGGGCGGACGGTGCAGAGCGGGACGCTGACCGAACTGCGGCACCTGACCCGTACCACCGTCACGGCCACCACCCGGGAGTCCCCGGACGGGCTCGGGTCCGCCCCCGGGGTGCACAACCTGCAGGCCCTCGACGACCAGGACAACAGCGTGACGTTCGACGTCGACTCCGAACGCGTCGACTCGGTGATGTCCACGCTCGCCGGCCTCGGCGTCGTGACGATCACGGCCCACCCGCCGACGCTCGAGGACCTGTTCCTGCGCGAGTACAGCGACGAGTTCGATTCGCTGGGCATCGAGCGGCGATGACGACGCAGGTCGCGGCAACCACGCAGGCCACGCGGCCCGCGGACGCGTCCACCACGGATCCGCTCGCCGGGACGTGGACGCTCACCCGGCTGGCGCTGCGGGTCGATCGGATCCGCCTGCCCGCATGGGTGATCGCGGTCGCCGGCTCGACGGTGCTGTTGGCGTCGAGCTACCGGACCCTCTACCCCACCCCCGAGTCCCGGCAGGCCCGCGCCGCGCTGATCGAATCACCCGCCGCGACGGCGCTCGCGGGCCCGGGGTACGGGCTGTCGGACTACACGCTCGGCGCGATGGTCGCCAACGAGATCGCGGGCATGACGATGATCGCCGTCGCGGTCATGTCGGTGCTGCTCGTGACGCTGCATCTGCGCACCGAGGAGGAGACCGGGCGCGCGGAGATGCTCCGCTCGGGCGTCGTCGGACGCTTCGCGCCGATCACGTCGGGGCTGGCGGTGGTGCTGCTGGCGAATCTGCTGATCGGGTTGCTCCTGGGCCTCGGGTTGACCGCGGTCGGCCTGCCCGCGCTGGGGTCGTGGAACCTCGCCGCGGGCGTGTTCATGGTGGGTCTCGCGTTCGGCGCGACGTCGGCGCTGTTCTCGCAGGTCACCGAGCATGCCCGCACCGCAAGCGGATTGGGGCTGGTCGCGGTCGCCGTCGCGTACCTGTTGCGCGCGATCGGTGACGTCCGGGCGAAGGAGGACGGCAGCGTGTGGTCCTGGCTGTCGCCCATCGGCTGGGCGCAGTCCACGCGCGCCTACGTCGACGAGCGGTGGTGGCCGCTGCTGCTCGGACTCGCGGCGGTGGTCGTCGGGGTCGTGCTGGCGTACCTGGTGGTGGGTCGGCGCGACGTCGGCGCCGGCCTGGTGGCACCGCGCGGCGGGCGGCCGCGTGCGAGCGGCGCGCTGACCGGGATCACGGCGCTGACGGTGCGCATGCAGCGCAACCAGATCGTCGCGTGGGGCATCGGCGTCGCCGCCCTCGCGTTCCCGATCGGCGCGCTGGGCCGGCAGGTGGCCGAGTTCGTCGATCAGGACCCGCGCCTGGCCGGGCTGCTGCCGGGCGGCGAAGGCAATGCCGCGCAGGGCGCGTTCGCGCTCTACCTGGTGTTCCTGGCGATCATGGCGTGCATGTACGCGATGACCGCGGTCCAGTCGGCCCGCAACGAGGAGACGTCCGGACGCGCCGAGGACGTGCTCGCGACACCGGTGTCACGGTGGCGGTGGCTCGGTGCGCAACTGGCGGTGATCAGTGTGGCGACGTCCCTGATCGTGCTGGCCGCCGGGGCCGCGATGGGAGTCACCGCGGCCGCGACGCTGCACGACGGGTCGATGTTCGGCCGGCTCGTCGGCTCGGCCGCGAACTTCCTGCCGGCGACGCTGACGGTGATCGCGCTGACCGCCGCGGTGTACGCCTGGTTCCCGCGACTGCTGGCGGTGGTGTGGGTGTACCTCGGCTACGCGCTGGTGATCGGGATGTTCCTCGAGGTGCTGCCGGACTGGACCGGGTGGGCGTCGCCGTTCCACTTCACGCCGAACCTGCCGGCCGACGAGTTCGACGTGGTGCCGTTGATCGTGCTGATTCTCATCGCGGCCGCGCTGTACGCGCTGGCCCTGGTCGGCTTCCGCCGCCGCGACATCCAGTCCTGACCACGCCCGGGAGGTTGCCGTGCCCGACATCGAATACCGACTCCCCCAGGAACTCCGACTGCGGACGTCGCTGCCCGGCCCACGGTCGTCGGAGCTGACGGTGCGTCGACGGGCGGCGGTCGGCGCGTGCGTGGCGTCCACGGTCCCGGTGTACGCGGCGGACGCGGACGGTGGCGTGATCGTCGACGTGGACGGCAACTCGCTGATCGACTTCGGCTCGGGCATCGCGGTGACCGGGACCGGGGCGTCGAACGCGGCGGTGGCCGCGGCGGTGCGGGAGCAGGCGGCCCGGTTCACGCACACGTGTTTCATGGTTACCCCGTACGAGGAGTACGTGGCGGTCGCCGAGCGTCTGGTCGCGCTCGCCCCGGGCACGCACGAGAAGCGGGCGGTGCTGTTCAACAGCGGCGCCGAGGCCGTCGAGAACGCGGTCAAGATCGCCCGCCACGCCACCGGCCGCGACGCCGTGGTCGCGTTCGATCACGCGTACCACGGGCGCACCAACCTCACGATGGCCTTGACGGCGAAGAACCTGCCGTACAAGGACGGTTTCGGCCCGTTCGTCCCCGAGGTCTACCGGATGCCGATGTCGTATCGGTTCCGCGAGGCCCCCAACCCGGACGGCACCGCGGTGACCGGCGAGCAGGCGGCGCGACGGGCGATCGACCTGATGGACAAGCAGATCGGCGCCCGACGCATCGCGGCGATCGTGCTCGAGCCGATCCAGGGCGAGGGCGGATTCATCGTGCCGGCACCGGGATTCGTGCCGACACTGGCGGCGTGGGCGCACACCCACGGGATCGTGTTCGTGGCCGACGAGGTGCAGACCGGATTCGCCCGCACCGGTTCGTGGTTCGCCTGCGAGCACGAGGGCGTCGTCCCGGACCTGATGACGCTCGCGAAGGGCATCGCGTCGGGGATGCCGCTGTCGGCGGTGGTCGGGCGCGCCGACCTGATCGACGAGGTGCACGCCGGCGGTCTCGGCGGCACCTACGGCGGCAACCCGGTCGCGTGCGCCGCCGCGCTCGCGACACTCGACCAGATGCGCGACCTCGACCTGTGCGGCCGGGCCCGGCACATCGAGGAGGTGGCCCGGCCCCGCCTCCAGGCCCTCGCCGACGACGTCGACATCGTCGGCGAGGTCCGTGGCCGCGGCGCCATGCTCGCGCTCGAGTTCGTCCGCCCCGGCACCCGCGAACCGAACCCGGAGGCCACCAAACGGATTGCGGCACAGGCCCTCGAGCGCGGTGTCGTGGTGCTCACGTGCGGCACCTACGGCAACGTCATCCGGCTGCTGCCGCCGCTGGTGATCCCGGATGCCCTGCTCAGGGAAGGGCTGGACGTACTCGCGGAGACGATCCACGACCAGGGGTCGAGGGGGACGTGAACCGCGGCGCGGACAGAACCTACTGCGGCCGACCGCAGTTCGAGCAGAAGGCCACCCCCGCCTCCACAGCGTGGCCGCAGGCGCTGCAGTCGGAGCGCAGATCGAACGACGCGCCGCACGTGGAGCAGAACCGGCCGCCGTTGGTGTTCGCGCCGCACGTGGGGCAGGCCACGCGGGCCGGTGCCGCAACGTCGTACTGCTTCGTCCAGTCCACATTGCGGGCCGCGTCTCGGATCTGTTCCCCGCGGGCATCGGCCTGCGCGTGGGCGATCTGGTGCGCCACCATCGGTGAGCAGTGCGTGCACTGCCCCACCTGCTCGTTCCAGCAGATGCGGGCACACACCCACGATCCGCAGCCACCGCACAACCGGAAGTCCTGCTCGACCTCCTCCACGGCGCCGGCGAAGGCCTTGTCCTTGGTCCGCGACGCCGAACCGCCCCAGGTGTGCGAGTAGTTTTCCGCGGCGGACGAGGCCTTGTCGAGCACGCCGATGCGGTCACCGAAAAGGTCACGCAGCACCCGCAGCGCGCCCCGCCCACGGGAGAACACGTTCTGCTGGTACGAGGAGCGGTACTCGGTACGGCAACGGTCGCAGGAGAACTTCCACTGGAATCCGTCGTCGTTCGACTCGTCGGAGTAGTAGCTCGTGAAGGCCACCGGTCCGGCCATGGCGCGATCAGTTCCTTTGCTGCTGAGGGCATTAGTGGTGCACAGAAGGCGGGACATACCGGCCAGTCCGTCCCGAGATTCCTATCGCAATTCGCGGGGGTACGCAACGAGCCGTCCGTTCGGGGCCAGTGGCGGCGCGCGGGGACCGCTCGATTTCCCGGGCGGAGATCTCCTAGACGTACGGCGCCGCGACGAGCCCCAGTTCCGCGTCGGTGGCGAGCAGCCGGTGGTGCGGCAGCACCCGCACCGTGTAGCCCACCGACCCGGACACCGGCAGCGGCGTGACCGCCTCGAACACCTCACCGAGGCCGTCGGTCCCGGTGTGCGCCATCGGCACCGTCGTCACGTCGGTGAGGTCCTCGTCCGGACCGACCCGGCCCAGCACGGCCTGCACGACGACGTCCTCCGGCGACAGTCCGCCGAGTCGCACGAACGCCCGCAGCGACAGGTCGGCGCCGATCTCGGGGTTGTCGGGCAGCCCGGCGCTGTCGACCTGCGCCACCTGCACGCCCGGCCACGCGGACTCCACGCGCCGCCGGTACTCGGCCACCTCTCGGGCGCCGGAGAAGTTGTCGGGCAGCGCGTTCCGGGACGCGAGCGCGGCCGGGGCGTAGTACTCGACGGCGTAGTCGCGCACCATGCGCGACGCCAGCACCTTCGGCCCGAGGCTCTGCAGGGTGTGCCGCACCATCTCGATCCAGCGGGCCGGCAGGTCGCGCTCGTCACGGTCGTAGAACCGGGGCAGCACCGACCGCTCGAGCAGTTCGTACATCGCGGTGGCCTCGAGGTCGTCGCGGCGGACCTCGTCGGCGACACCGTCCGCGGTGGGAATGGCCCAGCCGTTCTCGCCGTCGAACATCTCGTCCCACCACCCGTCGCGGATGGAGAGGTTGAGTCCGCCGTTGAGCGCCGACTTCATGCCCGACGTCCCGCACGCCTCGAGCGGCCGCAGCGGGTTGTTGAGCCACACGTCGCAGCCCCAGTACAGGTAGCGGGCCATCGAGATGTCGTAGTCGGGCAGGAACACGATGCGGTGCCGGACGTCGTGCTGGTCGGCGAACCGCACCACCTGCTGGATGAGTGCCTTGCCGCCCTCGTCGGCCGGATGGCTCTTGCCGGCGACCACCAACTGCACCGGGCGCTCGTCGTCGAGCAGCAGGGCCTTCAGCCGCTCCGGGTCGCGCAGCATCAGGGTCAGCCGCTTGTACGTCGGGACGCGGCGCGCGAATCCGACGGTCAGCACGCTCGGGTCGAACACCTCGGCGGTCCAACCGAGTTCGGCCTCCGTGGCGCCGCGTTCGAGCCACGACGCCCGAACCCGGCGGCGCACCTCGTCCACCAACTGCGCCCGTAGTGTGTTCCGCGTGGACCACAGCTCGGCCGGGTCGATCTCCCGCAGCCGCTCCCAGCCACGGGCCTCCTCGAGCATGTCGGGTCCGACCAGGCGCCGCGCGAGGTCCATCCACTCGCGAGCCGCCCACGTCGGGGCATGCACGCCGTTGGTGACCGACCCGATCGGCACCTCCGCGGCGTCGAAGCCCGGCCACAGCGACTCGAACATCTCCCGGCTCACCTCGCCGTGCAGCCGGGAGACGCCGTTGGCGCGCTGCCCCAGACGCAGGCCCATGTGCGCCATGTTGAACACGCCCGGGTCGTTCTCGGCACCGAGCCCGAGGATGCGGTCGACCGCCAGGCCGGGCAGCAGCGTCGAGTCGCGCTCACCCTCGCTGCCGCCGAAGTAGCGGCGCACCAGGTCGGCCGGGAACCGGTCGATGCCCGCCGGCACCGGGGTGTGGGTGGTGAACACGGTGCCGGCGCGCACCGCCGCGAGCGCGGCGTCGAAGTCCAGACCGGAGCCGGTGATCAACTCCCGGATGCGCTCGAGGCCGAGGAAGCCGGCGTGGCCCTCGTTCATGTGGAACACCTCGGGGTCCGCGAGCCCGTGCGCACGGGTGTAGGCGCGCACTGCCCGGACGCCGCCGACACCGGCGAGGATCTCCTGCTTGATGCGGTGGTCCTGGTCGCCGCCGTACAGCCGGTCGGTGACCGCCCGCAGTTCGGGATCGTTCTCCGCGATGTCGGAGTCGAGCAGCAGCAGCGGCACCCGTCCCACCTGCGCGATCCACACCCGCGCCCGCAGCACCCGGCCACCGGGCATCGCGACGTGCACCAGGACCGGGGCACCCGCACCGCCGTCGCCGGACGTCTCGGTGAGCAGTCGCAGCGGCAAGCCCTGCGGGTCGTGCGCCGGGTAGTGCTCGGCCTGCCAGCCGTCCGCGGTCAGCGACTGCCGGAAGTAGCCCGAGCGGTACAGCAGCCCGACGCCGATCAGCGGCAGGCCCAGGTCCGAGGCGGCCTTGAGGTGGTCGCCGGCGAGGATGCCGAGGCCGCCGGAGTAGTTCGGGAGCACCTCGGTGACGCCGAACTCCATCGAGAAGTACGCGATGCCTGTCGCGAGTTCGGCGCCCCGGTCGAGCTGGTCCTGATACCAGCGCGGACGGGTCAGGTAGTCGTCCAGATCCGCGGCGGCGCGGTCCAGATCGGACAGGAAGACCGGGTCGACCGCGAGGTCGTCGAGCCGGTACGGATCGACCTCGCCGAGCATGCGGACCGGGTCGTGGCGCACCGCCGTCCACAACTCGGGGTCGATCGACGCGAACAGGTCCTGCGTCGGCGGATGCCAGGACCAGCGCAGATTTGTCGACAACGGTCCCAGTGCCGCGAGGCGCTCGGGCAGATGGGCTCGGACGGTGAACCGACGCAGGGCTTTCACGCCGCGAAGACTACCCACATTCGACGCTGACGACGCGTCGAGCAGCCAGGTCGATGCGAACGCGACGGCGCCCTCCGGTTCGGTCGAAGGCGGAAACCGAACCGGAGGGCGCGTGACTGCTTTCCTTAACGGTGGACCGCCTGCTGTGGCATCCCCCTGGCAGCAGATACGGCGGTCCCCCGATGAGGTCGGGCAATCCGTCGACCCCTCCCTGCTGTGTCCTTTCGATCCGGCTTCGTGCGAAGCGTTCGAGCAGTACCCAGTGAACGGTAGGCGCCACGGATTGCGTCCCGGTTGCCGTGCGTGAACGCGCCGTGAAGAACGCCTCGCCGATTTCGACCCTCTCGATCCCGACACCACGAGACCCACTGAACTACGGTTGATCCAGCACCGTCCCCGGGACGGACAGCCCATCGGGACGCTCAGAGACCGAACGGAGTACGTGTGACAGGTCGCCTCGCCATCGACGACGTGCTGCCCTCGATCGACGGGGGCCGCTTCCCGGCCAAGGCCGCGGTCGGCGAGGTGTTCCCCGTTTCCGCGACAGTGTGGCGCGAGGGCCACGAGGCGGTGGCCGCGACGCTGGTGGTCGAGGGACCTGCGGGCCCCGCCGAGTCGCTGTGGATTCCCATGCATCCCGGGCCTCTACTCGACACGTTCCACGCGACCTTCACCCCGACCAGCGTCGGTGTGTGGACGTATCGGATCGAGGCCTGGGGCGATCCGATCCAGACGTGGCGGAGCGCGGTCGAGGCGAAACTGGCCGTCGGGCAGGGGCCGGCGGAACTCGCGAACGACCTCGAGATGGGTGCCCGCCTGTTCGAGCGCGCGGCCGACGGCGCGGAATCCTCGGACCGCACTCGTCTCCTCGCGGTCGCGGCGGCACTGCGGTCGGAGCGGCAACTGCCGGTTCGCGTGGCACCCTCCTTCTCGGCGGAGGTGGCGGAGGCGCTGCGGACCCGGCCACTGCGCGAACTCGTGACGTCGTCGCGCGCGCACGAGGTGGTCGTAGACCGCCGGCGCGCCCTGTTCGGCTCGTGGTACGAGTTCTTCCCGCGCTCGACCGGCGGCTGGGACGAGCACGGCGCCCCGCGGCACGGGACGTTCGCGACGTCCGCGGAGGATCTACCCCGGATCGCCGCGATGGGCTTCGACGTCGTGTACCTGCCCCCGGTCCATCCGATCGGCGAGGTGAACCGCAAGGGCCCCAACAACTCCCTGACGGCCGGCCCGGACGACGTCGGCTCGCCGTGGGCGATCGGGTCGGCCGACGGTGGCCACGACGCGATCCATCCCCGACTGGGCACCGCGGCCGATTTCGAGGCGTTCGTCGCGGACGCCGCCCGCCTGGGACTCGAAGTGGCGCTGGACCTCGCGCTGCAGTGCGCACCCGACCACCCCTGGGCGCGTGAGCACCCCGAGTGGTTCACTCAACTCCCGGACGGCACCATCGCGTTCGCGGAGAACCCGCCCAAGAAGTACCAGGACATCTACCCCGTCAACTTCGACCTCGACCCGTCCGGGGTGTACACCGAGGTGCTTCGCGTGGTGCGGCACTGGGTTCGGCTGGGCGTCAAGATCTTCCGGGTCGACAACCCGCACACCAAGCCGCCGGACCTGTGGGAGTGGCTGATCGCGGAGGTGAAGCGCACCGACCCGGACGTGCTGTTCCTGTCGGAGGCGTTCACCCGCCCGGCCCGCCTCTACGGGCTCGCCAAGCGCGGATTCACGCAGTCGTACACGTACTTCACGTGGCGGGTGAACAAGTGGGAGCTCACCGAGTTCGGCAACGAGATCGCGGCCAAGGCCGACGAGGCCCGACCGAACCTGTTCGTCAACACGCCGGACATCCTGCACGAGAGCCTCCAGCACGGCGGACCCGGCATGTTCGCGCTGCGGGCCGCGCTCGCGGCGACGCTCTCGCCCACGTGGGGCGTGTACTCGGGGTACGAACTGTTCGAGCACGTCGCCGTGCGCCCGGGCAGCGAGGAGTACCTGGACTCGGAGAAGTACCAGTTGCGTCCGCGCGACTACGCCGGGGCCCGCTCCCGAGGCGAATCGCTCGAACCGTGGCTCGCGACCCTCAACCGGATCCGCCGCGCCCACCCGGCCCTGCAGCAACTGAGGAACCTGCACTTCCACCACATCGACAACGACGCCCTCATCGCGTACTCGAAGATCGACCCGGTCACCGGCGACGCCGTGCTGACCGTCGTCAACCTCGACCCCTTCGGGGCGCAGCAGGGATTCGTCTCCCTCGACATGCCCGCGATCGGCCGGGACTGGCACGACCACCTGTCGGTCCACGACCGGGTCAGCGGCGAACAGTACGAGTGGGGCCAGCACAACTTCGTCCGACTCGAGCCGTGGCGCGCGTGCGCGCACATCCTCGCGCTCCCGCCCGTCCCGCTCGAGGCCCGACGACGCCTCGCCGACCGGCAGCACAACCCGTGACGTCCCCGGCCACGGTGTGCCCGCCCGACCCGCACGACCTGACGCTGCTGGCACAGGGCACCCACCACGACCCGCACGCGGTGCTCGGCGCGCACGCCCGGCCCGACGGCACGGTGGTGCGGGCGCTGCGTCCGGGCGCCGAGTCGGTGTCCGTCCGGATCGGCGGCCGGGACCATCCGCTGCACCGGGTCGCGCACGACGTCTTCAGTGCCCTGCTCCCGGTCCGGGACCTGGCCGACTACCGCCTCGTCGTGACGTATCCGGGCGACCACGTCGTCGTCACCGCGGACGGCTACCGCTTCCTGCCCACCCTCGGCGAACTCGACCTGCACCTGTTCGGCGAGGGCCGGCACGAGCGGCTGTGGGACATCCTCGGCGCGCACCCGCGCACGTACGAGACGCCGGACGGCGTCGTGCACGGGACGTCGTTCGCGGTGTGGGCGCCCGCCGCGCGCGGGGTGAGCGTGCTGGGCGAGTTCGACCTGTGGGGCGGGCGCACGTTCCCGCTGCGGGTGCTCGGGAGCACCGGCGTGTGGGAGGTGTTCGTCCCGGACGTCGGCGTCGGCGAGATGTACAAGTTCCGCGTCCACGGCCGGGACGGCTCCGTCCGCGACAAGGCCGACCCGATGGCGTTCGCCACCGAGGTCCCACCCGCCAACGCGTCGGTGGTCACGCAGTCGACGCACCGGTGGAGCGACGACGAATGGATGACGGCCCGAGCCGGTCTCGAACCCAGCCGTGAACCGATGAGCGTCTACGAGGTGCATCTCGGATCGTGGCGCCCCGGCCTGAGCTACACCGAACTCGCCGACGAACTGAGCCGGTACATCATCGAGTCGGGTTTCACGCACGTCGAACTGCTGCCGGTGGCCGAGCATCCGTACGGCGGGTCCTGGGGCTACCAGGTGACGTCGTACTACGCGCCCACCGCGCGGTTCGGCACCCCCGACGACTTCCGCGCCTTCGTCGACCGCCTACACCGGGCCGGCATCGGCGTGATCGTCGACTGGGTGCCCGCGCACTTCCCGAAGGACGAGTGGGCGCTGGCCCGATTCGACGGCACCCCGTTGTACGAGCACGCCGATCCGCAGCGCGGGGAGCAACTCGACTGGGGCACCTACGTGTTCGATTTCGGCCGGCGGGAAGTACGCAACTTCCTGGTCGCGAACGCCCTGTTCTGGTTCGACGAGTTCCACGTCGACGGCCTGCGTGTGGACGCCGTCGCGTCGATGCTCTACCTCGACTACTCGCGGCCGTCGGGCCAGTGGACACCGAACGTGCACGGCGGCCGGGAGAACCTCGAGGCGGTGGCCTTCCTGCAGGAGATGAACGCGACGGTGCACAAGCTCCACCGCGGCGTCGTCACGATCGCCGAGGAGTCGACGGCGTGGCCCGGGGTCACTCGCAACACCAACGTCGGCGGTCTCGGGTTCACGATGAAGTGGAACATGGGCTGGATGCACGACACGATCGGGTATCTGCGACGCGATCCGATCCACCGCAGCTTCCACCACAACGAGATCACCTTCTCCCTGATGTACGCGTGGAGCGAGACCTATCTGCTCCCGATCAGCCACGACGAGGTGGTCCACGGTAAGGGCACGCTGTGGTCCCGGATGCCCGGTGACGACCATGTGAAGGCCGCCGGTGTCCGCGCGCTCCTCGCCTACATGTGGGCCCACCCCGGCAAGCAGTTGCTCTTCATGGGTCAAGAGTTCGGCCAGGGCAGCGAGTGGTCGGAGGAACACGGCCTGGACTGGCGCGAACTGGAGGATCCGGCCACCGGCGACCTGCACCGCGGCATCCAGCAACTGGTGTGCGACCTCAACGCCGCCTACCGGTCCACCCCCGCCCTGTGGACGCTCGACACCTCGCCCGGCGGCTACTCGTGGATCGATGCCAACGACACCGAGAACAACGTGCTCAGCTTCCTGCGCTACGGCAGCGACGGCTCCATCGTGGCCTGCCTGTTCAACTTCTCCGGATCCGCGCATTCGAATTACCGGGTGGGCTTGCCAGAACCCGGCACATGGTCTGAGATTCTCAATACCGACGCGCGGGACTTCTGCGGGTCGGGGATCGGCAACTTCGGCGCGGTGACCGCGATCGAACATCCCTGGCACGGGCGTCCCGCCTCGGCGGAGGTGACACTGCCGGCGAGCGCGGCGATCTGGATGAGGTTGGAACGGTGAGGGGGCACTCGGTGACTGGGCTCGACCGGTGAGGCGACGGCTGCCACGCACCCGCGCGTTGTTCGCGACCCTCGCGCTGATCACGGTCGCCGCCACCGCCTGTTCGTCGACGACCGACGGTCGCGCTGTCTCGATCTACGACGATCCGTTCACGGTCGCCGGGCTGCCCGCGAAGGGCGGGCCGAGCGGACCGCGCGCCGGCGTCCCCGACAGCACGCGGGCCGTGGTCGGCACCGATCGCGGCGCGATCGACACCCTGGCCGCCAACGCGATCGCCGACATCGAGGAGTACTGGACTGCGCAGTACCCGGCGATCTTCCGGGGCACGTTCCACCCGGTCGGCGAACTCGTGTCGTGGGACCCCGACGACACCGGCGGGCCGCGCTTCTGCGGCATCGACACCGACGATCTCGTCAACGCCGCGTACTGCACCAAGCAGGACGTGATCGGCTGGGATCGCACCTACCTGCTGCCGGGCCTGGTCGACGCGTTCGGCCCCATGTCCGTGGTCATGGTGCTCGCCCACGAGTACGGGCACGCGATCCAGCAGAAGGCCGGCCTGGTCGGCGAGGACGATCCGGGAATCGTGTTCGAGCAGCAGGCGGACTGCTTCGCGGGGGCGTTCGTCCGCCACGTCGCCGAGAACGACGCCGCGCACTTCACGCTCAACACGTCGGACGGCCTCAATTCGGTCCTCGCCGCCACCGTGTCGGTGCGCGACACCGACCCCAACGATCCCGATGCGATCCACGGTTCGGCGTTCGAACGGGTCACGGCGGTTCAGATCGGGTTCACCGACGGACCGGCCGCGTGCACGCGAATCGACGCCGACGAGATCACGTCCCGCCGCGCCGATCTGCCGCAGCGCTTCGACAGCCGCAGCGACG
The DNA here is from genome assembly GCF_004011865.1 of Prescottella agglutinans. Lineage (GTDB taxonomy): Bacteria > Actinomycetota > Actinomycetes > Mycobacteriales > Mycobacteriaceae > Prescottella > Prescottella agglutinans. The sequence goes on from NZ_RKLP01000004.1 coordinate 387,380, forward strand.
ACGGCGAACTCCCCGTCACGCGCGAGTCGGTGACCGCGATCTTCGACTCGTTCGGCACCGTCTTCGCGCTCGCCGACCCACCCACCCTCGACCTCGCCCGCGTCGACCGCGGATGTCCGGACGCCGACGCGACGGAACCGGTCGCGTTCTGCCCGGCCACCAACACGATCGGCGTCGACCTGCCCGCCCTCGCCGAGCGCGGACGACCGAGTGCCGGGGACGGCGCGGGGATCGTCAGCGTCGATGTCACCGGGGACTACAGCGCCTACGTCCTGCTGGCGTCGCGCTACACCCTGGCGGTGCAGCAGCAGGCCGGGATGTCGCTGTCCGGCCCGCAGGCCGCACTGCGGGCGGCATGCCTGTCGGGGGCGGTCACCGCTGCGCTGAGCCCGGACAACTCCCGGACGACCGACGGCACCCGCCGGGTGTGGCTCTCCGCCGGCGATCTCGACGAGGCCATCTCGGGGCTGCTGTCCGACGGTCTGGCGGCGAGCGACGTGGACGGCAACACCGTCCCCAGCGGGTTCTCGCGCGTCGACGCCTTCCGCACCGGTGTGCTCGGCGGGCAGAAGGCGTGCGACGGCCGCTACCGATGACCTGAGCGCAGGTCAGTAGCGCAGGTCAGTACAGGGCGGAGGCGAGCTTGCGCCGCGCGGCGACCACGATCGGATCGGCGGGATCGAACAGCTCGAACAGCTCGAGGACACGCGTGCGCACCCGGGTCCGGTCGTCTCCCGCGGTACGACGCACGAGCGCGACCAGGCGGTCGAACGCCGCGTCGGGGCGCTGGGTGTACAGTTCCGCGTCCGCGGCCGCGAACTGCGCGTCGATCGCGTCGGGCTGGGCGTCGGCGGTCTCGATCGCGTCGGCGGGCAGGCCCTGCACCCGGGCCAGGAACTTGACCTGCCGGAGCGCGGCCTGCGCCTGCGCGTTGCCGGGCTCGGAGTTGAGGATGAGGTTGTAGGCGGCCTCGGCGCCCTCGAAGTCGCCCTCCTCCAGGGCGTTCTCGGCCGCGACGAACCGCGGGTCCTCCTGCTCGGGCTCCGGCTCGGCACCCGTCGGCGGCCCGGACAGCTTGCCCGCGACGGCCTCCTGCAGCGCGGCGATCCACTCGCGCAGCTGCGGCTCCGGCTGGGCGCCGGCGAAGTCCGCGAGCGGGCGCCCGCCGGCGATGGCGACCACGGTCGGCACCGACTGGACGCCGAACGCCTGCGCGATGCCGGGGTTGGCGTCGACGTCGATCTTGGCGAGGACCCAGTTGCCGCCGCCCTGGTGGGCGAGCTTCTCGAGCACCGGCGAGAGCTGCTTGCACGGCCCGCACCACGTCGCCCACAGGTCGACGACGACGAGGACCTGCATGGACCGCTCGAGCACCTCGGACTGGAAGGTCGCCTCGGTGACGTCGACGACCGGCGCCAGACCGGTGGCGCCGACGGGGGCTGAGCCGTCCGACGGCGGGCCGGCGGGGGCACTCGGGGGCTGCGCGGCACGGTCCTTGAGGCCGGAGAGATCCACGGCTCCGGACATGGCCGCAGCGATTGCAGGGGACGGACGAGAACCGGGTCGAGTCACGGTTTCAGTGTGTCACGAGTGGCGGGCGGGCAGCCATTCCGGCCCGCCACCCGGGGACCCGACTAGCGGGCCGAGGCGGGTGTGGGCTCGCCGCTCTGATCCGACGCGCCCACCGACAGTTCACCGAGCTGCCCGTTGCGGGCGGCCCGACGCTCGAACCAGACGGTCATGAAGGGCGGAACGCTGGAGACGAGGGCCAGGACGAGCGTCTTGAAGTCCCACTTCAGCGAGCGCGCGGTGAGCAGGGTGACGAGGATGTAGAGCATGAATCCGGCGATGCCGTGGATCATGCCCGGGATCTTGACGGCCTCTTCGTATCCGAGAACCCACTTGAAGAACATCGCGACCAGCAGCGCTGCCCAGGTCACGGCCTCCCACAGGGCCACAAGGCGGAACCGCTTCGCGGCGGTGGACACGTCGAGAATGTTTGCCATGCGCGCCATTGTGCCTGAACGACTACGACACCCCGTAGTTGAGACTCGTCACAGTCCCGACCACGGGGTGTCGTAGGAGGGTCGTGTTCGACCCGAAAACTACCCGGAGCTACTTCTTCGGCACCCGCACGATCAGCGCGTCACCCTGCCCGCCGCCACCGCACAGCGCGGCGGCACCGACGCCGCCACCGCGGCGCTGCAGCTCGAGCACCAGGTGCAGCGCGATGCGAGCACCGGACATGCCGAGCGGGTGACCGATCGCGATGGCGCCACCGTTGACGTTCACCTTCGCCGGGTCGATGCCCAGCTCGCGGGTCGACACGATGCCGACCGCGGCGAACGCCTCGTTGATCTCGACCAGGTCCAGATCCTTGGGGTCGATACCCTCGCGCTCGCAGGCGCGGGCGATCGCACGGGACGGCTGGGACTGCAGCGTCGAATCCGGCCCGGCGACGACGCCGTGTGCACCGATCTCGGCGATCCACTCGAGGCCCAGCGCCTCGGCCTTGGCCTTGCTCATCACGACCACTGCGGCCGCGCCGTCGGAGATCTGCGACGCGGTGCCGGCCGTGATCGCACCGTCCTTGGCGAACGCCGGGCGCAGCTTGGCCAGCGACTCGACGGTGGTGTCGGCGCGGATGCCCTCGTCGGTGCTGACGACGACGGGCTCACCGCGGCGCTGAGGGATGGTGACCGGCACGACCTCGTCGGCGAACAGGCCGTCCTTCCATGCGCGCGCCGCGTTCTGGTGCGAGGCGGCCGCGAACGCATCCTGGTCCTCCCGGCTGACGAACCGCGCGTCCTTGTTCTCGGACTCGGTGAGGTTGCCCATCGGCTGATCGGTGAAGATGTCGTGCAGGCCGTCGTACGCCATGTGGTCACGCAGCGTGACGTCGCCGTACTTGAAGCCCTCGCGGCTCTTCTCGAGCATGTGCGGCGCGCGCGACATCGACTCCTGGCCACCGGCCACGACGACGTCGAACTCGCCGGCACGGATTAACTGGTCGGCCAGCGCGATCGCGTCGACACCCGACAGACACACCTTGTTGATCGTGAGCGCGGGAACGCTCATCGGGATGCCCGCGGCCACCGCGGCCTGACGGGCCGGCATCTGGCCGGCACCGGCGGTGAGGACCTGGCCCATGATCACGTACTCGACCTGCTCGGGTGCGACGCCGGCCTTCTCCAGCGCGCCCTTGATCGCTACACCGCCGAGATCGGAGCCCGAAAGGTCCTTCAGGGTTCCGAGCAGTCGTCCGACCGGGGTCCGGGCCCCGGCAACGATGACAGAAGTAGTCAAGATTCCTCCAGCGGTCGATCTTGGTCCGAACCAGCGGTCTGTGCCCTGGCCCGACGCGAACACCTCAAACCGTAGCGCTACCGTCTGATACATGACATCTTCGTCCCCCAGCCCCGCCACGAGCGGACTGTCCTCGCAGCTCGTGACCGCGATCGATCACGTCGGCATCGCCGTGCCGGATCTCGACGTGGCCATCGCGTGGTACGCCCAGCACCTCGGCATGGTCTCCACCCATGAGGAGGTCAACGAGGAGCAGGGTGTCCGCGAAGCGATGCTCTCGGTCGTCGGCTCGCCCGCCGGCGCCCCGGCAATCCAGCTGCTCGCCCCGCTGAACGAGAACTCCACGATCGCGAAGTTCATCGACCGCAGCGGCCCGGGCCTGCAGCAGCTCGCCTACCGCGTGACCGACATCGACGCGATCAGCGCGCAGCTCCGCGCCGACGGCGTCCGCCTGCTCTACGACGCACCGCGTCGTGGCACCGCGAACTCGCGCATCAACTTCATCCACCCGAAGGATGCGGGCGGCGTCCTCGTCGAGCTCGTCGAGCCGGCGGCCGACGGCGGCCACTGACCCGGGTTCCCCGGATGCCATCGCGGAGTGGGGTCGATGTGACGACATCGGCCCCACTCCGCAGGCGCAGCGGCTGTTGCCGCCGGTAGATTGGCAGGCATGGCCTACGATCAAGACCGCGGCATGCCGTTCACCATCGTCCGCAAGGGGTACGACAAGGACGAGGTTCGGCGCTATTTCGACCGGTTCGACGCCGAGTTCCGCCTCACCGCGACGGATCGGGACGCGGCCGCGGCACAGGCCCGCGAACTGGCCAATCAGCTCGAGGACGCACGCGACGAGATCGACGAGCTGCGCCGCGACGTCGATCGTCTCTCGGTCCCGCCCACCACCGCGGAGGGCATGAGCGAGCGCATCTCCCGCATGCTCCGCCTCGCCTCCGACGAGGCGTCCGAGGTCCGCGCGAAGGCCGAAGCCGATGCCGCCGAGATGGTTTCGGTGGCGGAGCAGGACAGCCAGCGCCTCCGCCGGCAGTACGAATCGAAGACCACCGAACTCGAGGCGCGCCGTGTCGCCCTCGAACGCGAGCACGAGCAGACCATGGCCACCGCGCGCGCCGAGGCGTCGCGCATCGTCGAGGCCGCCAAGTCCGAGCGCGACCGGCTGACCGCCGAGGCCGAGGCCAAGCGCGCCCAGGTGCAGCAGGACTTCGAGATCACCATGGCCGAGCGTCGCGCCAAGGTCGTCGCGGCCATCGAGGAACTCGAGGCCACCAGCAAGGCCGATGCCCATCGCCGGCTCACCGAGGCGAGCCAGGAGGCGCAGCGTCGACTCCGGGTGGCCACCGAACAGTCCGAGCGCAAGATCGCACACGCCAAGGAACTCGCCGAGGAACTGCGCGTGCTGCGCAGCCGAATCCTGGCTCAGCTCCTCGGCATTCGCGGTCAGCTCGATTCCGTGCCCGCCATGCTCGCGTCCGTCAACCGCGAAGCGGAGTTGCTCGACAACGCGGAGACCGCGGACCAGGCCGGCGCGGCGAACACGGCGGGCCAGGCCGGCAAGGACGACAAGTCCCCGTCACAGCCGAACGAGGCAGAGGTTCCCGCGAACGCCCCGGCGAAGAACTAGGACCAGCGGCGCGTCAGCCCGCGCGTGTGGCGCCCGCTCCAGCACCCGGTGTGCCAGTGACGCCGATCGTCGGCACCACCGGGGTCGGACGGCCACGCCACCACGTGTGCGACGCCGGGACGCACGTCCTGGTCGCACCCCGGGCAGCGGTACGTCTTGGTCGCGCGGGCACCCGGGACCTGACGGACCATGTACCGCTCGCCCTCGTAACCGGCGGGGCCGGATTCCTCACGGGCCAGGGCATTTCCGAACAGGCTGCCGCTGACTGCCGTCTCGGTACGACGGACGGGCTTGCGGGACTGGTTACGACGCGGCACTCCACCAGTCTAGGACCGCACCGCCGGCGACGACCTCGTCGCCGGCGCCGGGACGTCAGAACAGGCGGAACTCGGTGCTCTCGGTGCCGCGCAGCGCCTCGTAGTCGAGGATCAGGCACCGGATACCGCGATCGGTGGCGAGGGTCTTCGCCTGCGGCTTGATCTGCTGGGCCGCGAACACACCCGTCACGGGCGCGAGCAGCGGATCCCGGTTGAGCAGTTCGAGGTAGCGGGTGAGCTGCTCGACGCCGTCGATCTCGCCACGCCGCTTGATCTCGACCGCGACCGTCGCACCGTCGGCGTTGCGGCACAGCAGATCCACCGGACCGATCGCCGTCATGTACTCCCGACGGATCAGCGTGTATCCCTCGCCGAGCGTCTCCACGTGCTCCGCCAGCAGTTCCTGCAGGTGCGCTTCGACGCCGTCCTTGACCAGACCCGGATCGACCCCCAACTCGTGGCTCGAGTCGTGCTCGATCTCCTCGATGGTGATCCGCAGTTCCTCGCCAGCCTTGTTCGTGACGACCCACAACTGCTGCTCCGCGCCGTCGGGGCTCTCGCCGTCGGCGGTTTCGGACAGCCAGCACGGCGGGCTCATCCAGTTCAGCGGTTTGTAGGCGCGGTCGTCCGCGTGGATGCTGACCGATCCGTCCGCCTTGATCAGGAGGAGTCGACGTGCCATCGGCAGATGGGAGGTCAGTCGACCGACGTAGTCGACACGGCAACGAGCAATGACAAGACGCACTCGCCCACCCTAGTGGATGGATTCGGACTAATCTCGAACGACCATGGACCTGCGCCTATCCGCCGACCAGCCCCTCGGTTCCCGCCTGCTCGGAACCCCCACGGAGACACCACGTATCCGACGCATCCGCGTGCAGACCCTCCTCACCACGTCGCTGGTGGGCGCCAATCTGATCGGCGCGGCGGTGGTTGCGGTGCTCGTGACGTTCGTCGTGCCCGGGCCCGAGATGCTCGACCCCGAGTTCCGGTTCCTGAACTTCGTCGTGGTTCCCGTGTACCTGGCGATCGCCCTGCTGGTGGGGACGATCCGGGGGACTCGGCGGGCGCTGCACAGCCTGCACTGGATCGTGCAGGACCGCACCCCCACCGAACACGACCGGCTGACGGCACTGACGATGCCGTGGCGTCTGACCAAGATGCAGATCGGGCAGTGGACGATCGCGCTGGTGTTCATGACGACCGCCTACGGCTTGGTCGACCCGCAGACGCTCCCGAAGATCGGCTTCACCATCGCTTTCGGCGGAATCACCATCTGTGCCTTCAGCCACGTGTTCAGCGAGTTCGCCCTGCGGCCGGCGGCGGCCCGCGCCCTCGAGACCGGCATGCGCCCCGACGTCCGTCTCGGCGGCGTCGTCGGACGCACCCTGCTCGCGTGGATCCTCGGCACCGGTGTGCCGATCACCGGCCTGATGATCGTCGCGGCCTACGCCTACCTCAGCAAGGACAGCACCCCCAACCAGTTGGTCGTCGCGATCGTCGGACTCGGCACCATCACACTCTTCTTCGGGCTGCTGCTGATCCTCTTGAACGCCCGCGCCACGGTCGCGCCGATCCGATCGGTCAAGGCCGGGATGAGCCGGATCGAGGACGGGCACCTCGACACCGCGATCGTCGTGTACGACGGAACGGAACTCGGCGAACTCCAGTCCGGGTTCAACCGCATGGCCGACGGCCTCCGCGAGCGCGAACGCATCCGCGACTTGTTCGGGAGGCACGTCGGCCACGATGTCGCCGAGGCGGCACTCGTCTCCCCGCCCACCCTCGGCGGCGAGGAGCGGGAGGTCGCGGTGTTCTTCGTCGATCTGGTCGGATCGACCGAGCTGGCCGCCACACGCCCTCCCGGTGAGGTGGTCGATCTGCTCAACCGATTCTTCGACGTGGTCGTCGACGAGGTCGACCGCCACGGCGGCTTCGTGAACAAGTTCGAGGGCGACGCCGCGCTGGCTATCTTCGGGGCACCGCGCGATCTGGACGACGCACCGGGGAGCGCACTGGCCGCGGCCCGCGCGATCCGACGCCGGCTACCCGTCGAGGTGCCCGAATGCCGCGCCGCCATCGGTGTCGCCGCAGGCACCGCGGTAGCAGGCAATATCGGGGCGCGAGAACGGTTCGAGTACACGGTGATCGGCGATCCGGTGAACGAAGCAGCACGGCTGTCCGAGCTCGCCAAGTCCGATCCTGACGCGCTCCTCGCATCGTCGGTCACGGTCGAGTCGGCGCATCCCGCCGAGGCCCAGCGGTGGAAGGCCGGCGACCTGGTGGTCCTTCGTGGACGAACCACACCGACCCGGCTCGCACACGCCGTCGACGGACCGGTACGGCCCGGCCACGATCAGCACTCCCCCGCGATTCCCACCGCCGACTGATTCCGCGCCGGTCCGCAGCGTCCCAGGGCGCCCGGCCCGCGCCCGCACCCGGTCCTGCTTCGGGACCGGGTGGTGGCGGTGTTCGTCGTGCGAGGTTCCACGATCGACGCGATCTCGAGTACTCGGATGTCGGCTGGGTGCGGTTCTCCGCGGGCCTTCTGCCCCCCAGTCCGACGCCCGGCACGGTTCGGCCGGCCGGGCCCCGGACCGTGCTCCCCCGATCGGCCCGCCGATCGCGGCCACGGCACCACGCCCACCGCCTCGGCCGACGGGTCGCGTGACCGTATACGGAAAACGCCGAAGGCCCCCACCAAAAATTGGTGGGGGCCTTCGGGAAAGGATGTTCGGCGGTGTCCTACTCTCCCACACCCTGTCGAGTGCAGTACCATCGGCGCTGGAGGGCTTAGCTTCCGGGTTCGGAATGGGACCGGGCGTTTCCCCTCCGCTATGGCCGCCGTAACTCTA
>NZ_RKLP01000005.1 GCF_004011865.1 Prescottella agglutinans
CGATCCCGGCGATGCGGTCCGGCGACGCGGAGTGGACCGACTGGCAGTGGAAGTCGCTGGTCATCGACACCAACTGCCGCGAGATCGTGGACAACGTCGTGGACATGGCGCACTTCTTCTACGTGCACTACTCGTTCCCGACGTACTTCAAGAACATCTTCGAGGGCCACGTCGCCATCCAGGAACAAGCCGGCGTGGGCCGCGACGACATCACCGAGTGGACCGACCCGGACGTGCCCAAGCTCGTCGGCCACGGCTCGATCGCCGCGTACCACGGGCCGTCGTTCATGATCGACGACCTCGTCTACCACTACGAGGGCTACGACGTCGAGTCCGTCCTCATCAACTGCCACTACCCGATCTCCGCGAACCAGTTCGTGCTCATGTACGGCATCTCGGTGAAGAAGACCGACAAGGTCCCGGCCGAGATGGCCGACCAGCTCGTCGACGCGATGATCGGCTACATCGGCGTCGGGTTCGAGCAGGACATCGAGATCTGGAAGAACAAGACCCGCATCGAGAACCCGCTGCTCACCAACGAGGACGGCCCCGTCTACCAGCTGCGCCGCTGGTACGAGCAGTTCTACGTCGACGTCGCCGACATCACCCCCGACATGGTCGACCGCTTCGAGTTCGAACTCGACACCACCAAGCCCGTCGAGGCATGGAAGGCCGAGGTCGCCGAGAACCTGAAACTGCGTGGCGCCAAGCTCGCCGGCGCCGCGGAGACGTCGGCGTGATGCAGCACGTCGACTGCACAAGCTGCGGAGTCCAGGTCCTCGTCGAGAAGCACAGCTGGGAGCACACCAGTGTCCAGTGGAGCACCGACCGACCCGAAACCATCTGCGACGAGTACCGGAACGATTCGTCGTTGACACTGCGCGGAGCGCGTGTCGGGCGTTGCGCCGCACTGCGTGAATCGATCGCCGTGGCCGCCGTGGACGGACGTATCCCCTTCTCCGACTGACCCAGCGATCCGGAAGGAACGAGAGAACGATGATCGACAAGGACAAATACGGCCCGTGGGCGTTCGTCGCCGGCGGCTCCGAGGGCGTCGGCGCCGGGTTCGCTGAGGAACTGGCGAAGGCCGGACTGAACCTCGTGCTGCTCGCCCGCAAGCCCGGCCCGCTCGACGAGACCGCGGCGAAGGCTCGCGCGCACGGCGTCGAGGTTCGCACCCTCGCCGTCGATCTCCTGGCGGCCGACGCAGTCGAGCAGATCCGGGAGACAACCGCGGATCTCGAAGTGGGACTGCTGATCTTCAACGCCGGTGCCAACACCTACGGCCACGAGTTCGTCACCGGCGATCTCGATGCCTGCCGGCAGGTCCTCACGCTCAACGTCGACCGCCAGCTCGAGCTCTCGCAGATCTTCGGCGCACCGATGCGCGAGCGCGGCCGCGGCGGCATCATCCTGCTCGGTTCGCTGGCAGGATTCGTAGGCGCCGAGCACATGAGCATCTACTCGGCGGCGAAGGCATTCAGCCGCGTCTTCGCCGAGGGCCTCTGGCTCGAGATGGCCGAGCACGGCGTCGACGTGCTCGAGCTCGTCCTCGGTGTCACCCGAACGCCGGCCATGGAGCGAGTGGGCCTCAACTTCGATCTGCCGGGCCTCAACGCGTCGGACCCGTACGACGTTGCCCGTGAAGGACTCGAACACCTCACCGACGGACCCGTCTGGGTCGCGGGGGGGAACTACGAATTGGCCTCGAGCCGTGCGGGATTGCCGCGCGGCGAAATCGTCCGGGCGGTTGCCGCCGAAACCCGAGCAATGATGGGACGCTGATGAACACCACCGATTACAACCCCCTCCTCGACACCCCGTCGACCGCCGTCATCATCACGGGCGGCGCGTCAGGCATCGGGCTGGCCTCGGCGCGAGCCCTCGCCGAGTCCGGTCGTCCCGTTGCACTCTGGGACATCAACGAAGCAAAGGCAGCCTCCGAGGCCAAGCTGATCGCCGACGAGTTCGGCATCGACGCCATCGGCGTCGGTATCGACCTGAGCAATCCCGATCTGTACGCAGCCGCGTTGGAGGCCACCCGCTCGGCACTGCCGAACATCGGCGGACTGGTCCACGCTGCAGGCGTCGTCGACACGGGGAATCTCGATGGCGTGACCGTCGACGTGTGGGACCTCGGTATCAACACGCACCTGCGGCCGCTGATCCTCCTGGCCAAGGAACTGCTTCCGGATTTCATCGCGAATCCCGGTTCCGCGATCGTCGGTATTGCATCGATCAACGCCACCCTCGGCAACGCGATCAATCCGGTCTACTCCGCTGCCAAGGGCGGGATGCTGTCGATGGTCCGTTCCCTCGCAGACCGGCTCGGACCCGAGGGCATCCGCATCAACTGCGTCTCGCCGGGCCAGATTCTGACCCCGATGCTGCAGCCCACCGTGGACGCCCTGCCGGAAGGCACGTTCGAGCGCCGCATTCTGCTCGGACGCCTGGGCCGCCCCGAGGAAATTGCGCGCGCCGTGCGCTTCCTGCTGTCCGACGAGGCCAGCTACATCACCGCCACCGAACTCGTCGTCGACGGCGGCAACATCTCGTCACAGCGCATGTGATGATCCGCCGGTGGCCGACGCTCTCGGAGCAGATGGCCACCGGCGGGCACCCGAGTGATCTGCCCGGTTCACGAACCCGAGGACGCGGGGTCCGGCCGGGTCGCCGCGAGAACGATCCCGATGGTCCGCTCGATCTCCTCGTCGGATGCTTTGCGGCCGAGGGTCATCGGCGCCATGAAGAGAGGAGCAGCGAGCGCGTTCACCATAGCCTCCGGCGTGTGGTGGGAGTTGGCCTCGCCTCGGTCGATCGCGCGGTGCGCCATCTGCTGCCACGCATCGAGAACTGGCCGGTACTGCTCCAGGACGAGCTTGTTGAATTCGGGATAACGACGGCTCGCCGTGAGCGCCGCCGACGCGACTTCCACCGGTCCGGCTGCATACTCCGCAATCTGTTCGGCGAACGTCCGAACGTCGGACTCCTATGAGCCCGTATCCGGGGGAGCGACCTGTCGAACGTGCATCGCCAGCGCCTCGACGAGCAGGTCGTTGTGCGCGGGCCACCACCGGTAGATCGTCTTGCGGCTGACACCGGCACGGGCCGCGACCTCGAGCGTGGTGAAGTCGAGTCGCCCTTCCGCAAGGAACGCCAGACACGCCTCACCGACAGCGACGCGAACCTTCTCGCTTCGGCCACCGCTGCGTGTACGCATCCTTTCGGCCTTGCCGGAGTCGACAGCGCCCTCGGCAGCAGGCATTTCCGTCTCGGCCTGCACCGGGCCGATCGAGTCGTCGTTCGCCATCCGCTTGCTCAACGCCATCTCCCTCGACTGTGCGGTCCTTGCCGGCAACGCGGCCGACCTCAATGTCGGCGTCGACCTGCTGAGCTCGGAGCAGCTGCGGCGGGAGTATCTCGACCTGTCCTTCGCACCACACCACGTCGGCATCGTTCAGCGCGACGCCTTGATCGTGAATCCGCGCGAATTGTTGCGTGCCGAACTGACCGCCGCCCTCGGGAACGGGGCCGTTCTGATCCGCGACGTGGTCAGCGGTGTCGAGCGGTCTCGTCATGGGGTGCTCGTCACCGCCCGTTCCGGTGAAACCTTCTATGCTGGAACGGTTGTCGTCGCGGCAGGAGCTGCGACCAACGTCAGTAGCCTCCTCTCACGGCCACTGGATCTGCGCACCTATGGAGCGACGGTGGTCCTCGTCGAGGTATCGGATCCTGCCGAACTCGACATCCCGGCCATGATGTACCTGAAGGCCTCAGGAGACCACGTTGCTTTCGGGGGGATCGTCATGCCGCCGCTGAGATACCCGGACGGGCGTTGGTATCTCAAGTGCTCCGGCCGCAGCCTGCTCGACAACCCCCTCGACTCGGCCTCTTCGATCGCACGGTGGGTCCGTAGCGGTGGCCGGCAGGAGGACATTCGCGAATCACTCGATCTGCTCACCGAACTCCTTCCCGGCAAAGCCCTCGGTCCCGCACACACGCGCCCCTGCATGGTGTGCGAAACCCCGACCGGCTTGCCGTACATCGATCGGGTGGACGGGCACACCGTCGTCGCTGTCGAGGGGGAACGTGGCGCCATGGCAGCGGACGAAATCGGCAGACTTGCTGCAGAACTCGCGCTCGAAGGAGCGTGGACAGACGGCATTCCGCACGCGGCGTCCAGGCCCGATGGACGGAAGCCGAGTCTTCGCCTCCACTGAGCGCCGCTGCGCGTGCGTGACCCCGTACGACCGCTCCGCGAGTAGAAACGGATCACCTCCGGTGAAGTGTTCGAACGGCCCCGTCATCCCTGCCGAAATGGTGCATGTCTACCAGCATTGCCATGTCGCTCCTGCCGTCCGCGCAGGTGACTTCATCATCTGCTCAGGCGTGCTGGGGCAGCGCCTCGATGGAACCATTCCTGACGATCACGCAACAGAGTTCGCCCTCGCATTCGAGAATCTCCGGTGCGTACTGGCGGCGGCCGGAGCCGAGTTGGCTCATATCGTCGAATTGGTCACGTTCCATACGGATCTCGAAGGCGACCTGGGTTCCTTCACGACAGTCAAGGAGCGGTTCATGCACGAGCCGTATCCGGCATGGACCGCCGTGGGTGTTACCCATCTCGGCGCCGGATCGATCGTGACACCGCGAGTCGAGATCAAAGCCACCGCGTATCTCGTCTCCGCTCCCTGATTCCTGTCGCCTGCTCCGAGGCGTATGTCGTGGCCGGCAATACGACTCGGACACAGAGATTTCCGTCGGCATCGTCGCCGACGCGGCACTCGCCGGGCCCCTTGATGTGATCACGATTCCGCAGTCGATCCGGGAGGCAGATGCGCGCCGTCCGCGACCATGACCGACTGATCAGGTCGTGTATTCGTCCATGCGCGCCCGCTGGTGAACATGCGACGAGACACGCTCGCCGTCGACCGACGGGGAGCTAGCAACCCTGCACACGTGAGAGTGCAGACACAGAGGAGAACAGATGGGTTCTTCGGAATCAGACCTGATGACGCTGGGCAACATCGCCACGATCGTCGGTGCTGCGGCGGGCATCCTGGGCGGAATCGGTGCGGCCGCTGGCCTCGCCGCGTTCTTCGGCGCGGGCGGCGCGCTCAGCTGACAACGGTGTGTGACTAGACCGTCTTTGCTCGACGCGCACGAAACCGGGTTCGCGCGACACCTTCCTCGCGCGAGCCCGGCTCGTGAAAGCCTTTGCTTACCAACTGCAAGTCTGATCCTGCCGCTGCACGCCGGCACCTATCGATTCCTGTCGATCAGGACCGTCGGAGCGCTCGAGCCGCTACGGCAACGCAAGTGCAATAGCGGCCGGATCGTTGGAGGTGCCCGCATCCGCGGCAACGGCCTGCAGGTCGGCGGCCTGCTCTGCCTTGCGAGGCAGGGCCGCTGCCGTGACCAGGGCCATGGCTGCGGCCGCCGCAGCGATCAGGTAGCCGACGGTGATACCGGTGTCCGAATAGAGCACCTGGCCATCGAGTTCCATCGCGATGTGCGAATTGAGCGCGGCGAAAGCGATCACCGGCAACACCGCGGGCAGGATGTTCTGCGAAACGGACGCCAGTGCGCCCGTGGTCGCCTGCAGCGACTGCGGAACGGTGGCCAGGAGCAGGTTCGGCGTGCTCGCGTAGCCGATGCCGGTGCCGAGACCGGCGATCGCGGCAAAGACGATCACCGCCCACTTGTTCTCGTGTGACAGTGCGGTCGCGGCAGTGCCGACCGTCATGAGAACGAGGCCGGCGATCATCGTGACGCGCGGCCCGATCCGGCCGACGAACCGGCCGACAAGGACTCCACCGAGGACGGTGGTGGCACCGAACGGTGCTTGGAAGATCGCGTACCCTTCCGCGTCGACGCCGAAGCCGTACCCCAGACCGAGTTCTGCCGGGGTCATGGCCATGTACGGCAGGATGATGGTGAACACAGCACTGACGCCGTAGACCAGACCGCTGGTGAGCGTGGTCAGCGCGACCGGACGGTTGGCCAGCAGGCGAAGGTCGATGAGCGGCTGCTCGATTCGGCGAGCTGAGACGATCCATGCCACGAAGAGCAGTGCACCGCCGATGAGGTACGCCAGGGTACTGGGTGCGGCCCAGCCCCAGTCCGGTCCGACACTGACGCCGACGAGCACGCCGGCGATGCCGGTGCCGAGCAGGATCGCGCCGACCAGGTCGAGGCGCGAGCGCAGGCGCAGGTTCGACTCGTCGGTGGTGAGCATGATCATCGGGGCGAGGACCGCGAGGCAGATCAGCGTGAACCAGAACATGCTGCGGAAGCCGAAGTTGTCGATGAGCCAACCGGCCAGGAACGGTGCCGGGATAGCTACCAGCCCCATCCCGCTGATGACGACGCTGACCGACATCGTGACAGTGCGCTTGGGGAACACGTCACGGATGAGCGTGTAGACGAGGAACAGGCACGGGTTGAGCATGCCGGTCAGGGCGCGGCCGATCACCAGGACTCCGAACGACGGGGCGACCGCCGAGATCAGCGCGCCGACGGCGGCCAGTGCGATGCACACCATCAGCAGCCTTCGCTTGCCGTAGGTGTCGGCGAGCTTGCCGATCAGTGGCGATGCCACGGCACCGAGCAGCAGGAAGGCGGTCAGCAGCCAGGCGCCCTGCGTTGTCCGGTAGTGCGCCGAAATGTCCGGCAGCGCTATCGAGATCAGCATGTAGCTGATCGACAGGAGTTCGAGCAACAAGCCCATCGAGAGCAGGGACAGGAGCACTCTCGGCGTCCAGCCCGCATTCACAGACTGTTCGGGACCGGGAGAGTTGGTGTCGACTTCGAAATCGGGAGAGTGCATGCGCGGTGGTCCTTCCAGGACGGGTGAGATACCACGGGAGATGCCTCGGGAACACGTCGAACAATGAAGGAGAGGCGGAATGGCCTGGAGCAAAACAGCATTGGCTTGCGATGGCCGAATTCGCGGTCGGGTGTCGCACCGAGAATGCGAATGCTAGAGCCGAGGGATCCCACCGGAAGGCACACATCCCACCCAGTGGGAGATTCTTCGATACGCATACCCGACCCGGCAACTCCCGAAGACCGGGCAAACCGGCCAAAAGGACGCGATCTACTGGATACCAAGCAGTTTCGACTCGAATCTCAACCGGCGTGCGGGGCCTCGTGGAGGACTGCGATACCGCCGATGAACCCTTCCAGTGCGACCGAGAAGGCATCGCCTCCCACATAGTCGTGCAGCTCGGTCACGAATCGTGCGGCGCGCCGATGATCGGTCGCGGCCCGCTCGTCCAGGTCCACACCCTCCCGCCGGCGCCACTCACGCAGGTCGACTCCCGATTTCAGCTCCTCGCCCGGATCGTCGATGGCGAGCGCAGCCATCCCCAGAGTCAGACCAGCGACACCGAATATCACTGCGTAGCCAGCGGATCGACCAATTCCGGCCCGCTCCAGGCGCTCGAGGACGAGTTCCAGTTGATCCAGAGATGCGGAATCCACTCGACGACGTGGAGTGGACCACACGCTGATCAGCCAGGGGTGGCGCGTGAAGGCCTGCCAATCGCCGATCGCCATGATCCGAACCAGTTCAGACCAGGACACCTCCGGAGCGCGCGGTAGCGGGCTTCGTGCGGTGATGGTGTCGACCATCGCGACGATGAGGTCGTCACGGTCCCTGACGTGCCGATACGACGACATCGTGGATACGTTCAGCGCCGCAGCAACTCGCCGCATCGATACCGCCTCGATTCCCTCGGAATCAGCAATAGCGATGCCTGCCAGAGCAATCCGCTCGCGTGTCAGCGGTGCTTTCACGGCTTCCTTCATCCTCGAAAATCCTCCGCTCGGGTAGTGACAGCACGGCGCGGCCGTGTGTACAGTGTACGCACGGCGATGTGATCGATGCCATACCTGGCTGCCACATGCCGCTACAGAGCTCAATGCCGAGCTCGATGGTGAGCGTATATCGCAAGTCCCGCAGCCGATTCCGGGACAAGCACCCTTTCGTTTCGACACAGACAGAGGTGCATCACATCCATGAAACTTGTCATCCTCAGCGCCGGTTCCATCGCAAGCTCTGTTGCGCGCATTCTCGCGCCTACCGGAAGCTACGACGAACTCGTCATCGCCGACATCGACCTCGACAAGGCCACTGCGGTCGCTAGTGAACTCGGAGGCAAGGCAGAGCGGTTCGATGCGACCGATCCGGCCAGCATCAAGTCGGTGATCACCGGTGCGGACGTCGTGTTCAACGCAGTCGGCCCGTTCTATCGGTTCGGGATGCCGATCATCCGTGCCGCGATCGAATGCGGAGTCAACTACGTCGACGTCTGCGACGAGTTCGACGTTGCCGAGCAACTGGTCTCGGCCGCGGATCTCGACGAAGCCGCCAAAGCCGCCGGAGTGAGCGTCATCTTCGGCATGGGCTACGCCCCCGGCATCACAAGCCTGATCGGCCGCTGGGCAGTCGAGTCGCTGGACTCGGCGCACAGCGTCGACGTGGCGATGGCCATCCCCTACATGGTCGACATGGGCGCAACCATCAACGAGCACATGCTCCACTCGATGTCCGGTGACGTCGTGCAGTACATCGACGGCAGCATGAAGCGGGTCCCCGCGTGGGGCGATCCGAAGCCGTTCTCGTTCTCGGCGCCCTTCGACACCACCGCATATGCCGGGTACATGGGCCACCCCGAGGGCATCACACTCGGCACCTACCTGCCGGGGCTTCGCAACGCCACCGTGCGCTACACGTGGTTCGAGCAGGCCGGGAACGACCTGTGGCAGCTCTTCGAGAAGCTCGGCCTGACCAACCCGAACAAGCTGGGCGACCTGCCGATGTCACCGCGCCAGTACCTCGCCCACTACATGTCCACGGAGGAGGGCGAGCGCGGCCTCGCCGTCGAGCGCGCCGGTCAGCCCGGGACCGCGATGCAGATCATCGCTGACGGCGCGATCGACGGGGAGCCCGCTCGCGTCGTGTTCGAGACCCAGATCCTCTACACCGAGGCGAGCGGTGCCGACCCGACGCCGCACGCCGCCGCGGCCGCCGTCCGCGAAATGCTCGAGGGTCGCATCACCCGCACCGGTGTGATGTCGCCGGAGGCATGTATCGATCCGGAACCGTTCGTCACCAGGGTGCTCGACGCGACCGGCGTCAGGCTCAGCAAGCGGGTGACGACGACCACCACCATCCGCTGACCATCGTCTTCGCCGACTGAGGGGAATGCCGGTCCGCCGGTGGTCGACGTTCTCGGAGCCGACGACCACCGGCGGGGACCTGACTAACCGACTTTCAGCCCCGCCATCCAGGTGAGGAACGCGTCGACGTCGTCGGGACCGATGTCCAGGGCCGACGGACGCACCAGCAGGGTGTCGACACCCAGTTCCTGCGCCTCCTTCGCCGAGGCCGCCATGGCGTCGAGGTCGACACCACCGGCACCGTCGGCGACGGCCGGAAGCATGATCTGGACCTCGGCGTCGGCCGGGTCCCGGTCGTGCTCCTCGAAGCACGCGCGCAGCAGCGCGACGGACTCCGCGAGCCGGTCCATGTCGGCGGGGGCCGCGGTCCAGCCGTCGCCGACACGCGCGATCCGGTCGAAGTTCCGCTTGGACGGCGCCATCCCGAAGATCACCGGGACACGGGCCTGGACGGGTCGCGGCAGGCTGTGGAAGTCGTCGAACGCGAAACCCGTTCCGGTGAACGACGCCGGCGGCGCACCCCACAGTTCGCGGCACGCGGCCACCGTCTCCTCGAGCCGGCCGAACCGCCGCTCGAACGGAATGCCCGCGGCGTCGTACTCGGCCTGCTGCCAGCCCACACCCATCCCGATCCGGGCCCGGCCGCGGGACAGCACGTCCAGTGTCGCGATCTGCTTGGCCAGCAGCAGCGCCGGACGCAGCGGTGCCACCAGTACGTACACGCCGAGGTCGACGCGCTCGGTCACCGCGGCCACCGCGGAAAGCAGCGACATCGGCTCGAGCCACGGGTGCTCGAGATCGAACGGGAAGCCGTTGTCCCGCACCCGCTCGGCATGCGCCTCCCGCGAGAAGCCGAGATGGTCCGACGTCGTGATCAGGTCGACGCCCCGACGGTCGGCCTCCGCCGCCAGGTCCAGCACCCCGCGGTGGTCGCCGTCGTAGAACCGTTCCGCCCCGAAGACGTCCAGTCCGATCCGCATGTTTCCCTCTCCTCTTCCTGTCCGCAATGCACTGAACGGGAGCTCACGGCACGGTTTCGCGAACGAAGCGTGCCGTGAACTCCCGTTCGGGGTTGCCGGTCAGACGCGACCGAAGTACGCGTCCTTGAGCACCGCGATGTCGTCGATCTCCGACGCCGGCGAGTCCATGACGACCTTGCCGATGTCGAGGACCGTCACGTGGTCGGCGACGCTCATCGCGGCCTCGACCGCCTGCTCCACGAGGAGCACGGCCAGGCCGGTCTCCTTGAGCAACTGCACCCGCTCCATGACCTCGTTGACGATGACCGGGGCCAGACCGCCGGACGGCTCGTCGAGCAGCAGCAGCGTCGGATTCGACATCAGTGCCGCACCGATCGCCAGCATCTGCTGCTGGCCACCGGACATCGAGCCCGCCAACAGGTTCCGCTTCTCGCCCAGGATCGGGAACATCTCGTAGATGCGCTCGACATCGGGCTTGAGCGCGCTGCGCCGCATCTTCCGGGTGTAGCCGCCGAGGAGCAGGTTCTGCTCGATGGTCTGCTTGTGGAAGACCCGCTTGCCCTCCTGCACGTAGGCCATGCCGCGGCGCACCCGCTGGTGCGCGGCGACCCCGGAGATGTCCTGGCCGTCCATCTCGATGGTGCCGCCGTGGACCTTGTTCAGGCCGGAGATGGCACGCAGCGTGCTGGTCTTGCCGGCACCGTTGCGACCGAGCAGCGCCGTGACCCGACCCGGGTAGACGTCGAACGAGACGTCCCACACCACCCGCAGGTCACCGTAGCCGGACTGCAGATTCCGAACGCTCAGAACCGGTTCCATCACTCCACCTTCTCCAGCTCGGCAGCGGTTCCACTGTCCGGATCGACACCGAGGTACTCGCTGAGCACCCGCGGGTGATGCTCGATCTCCTCGGGCGGGCCGGACGCGATGACCTGCCCCTGCGCCAGCACGACGATGGTGTCGGCGAGCGAGAGAACCAATCGGAAGTTGTGCTCCACCAACAGGACCGTGGCCCCGGCGTCGCGCAGCGCCCGGATCAGCACCGACAGCCGCACCAGCTCGTCCTCGTCCATGCCGGAGGCGATCTCGTCGAGCAGCAGTACCCGCGGCTCGGCGATCACCGCGCGCGCGACCTCGAGCATGCGACGCATACCCAACGGCAGCGACGTCGCGACCTCGTTGCGCAGGTGCGACATGCCGACGAGTTCGAGGACGCGTTCGGCCTCGACGATGTCCGCCTTGGCGACCTTGCGGAAGCCGGGCAGCCGGAGCACGGCCGAGAGCATCGAGGCACGGTCGGTCATGTACCGACCCGACGCGACCGCCTCGAGCACGGTGACGTTCTCGGGGATGTTCGGCGTCTGGAACGTGCGGGCCACGCCCTCACGCGCCACCCGGTGCGACGAGAACTTCTGGACCTCGGTGTCGCCGATGACGATGCGTCCCGCGTCCGCGGTGTAGAAGCCGCAGATCATGTTCAGCATGGTCGTCTTGCCCGAACCGTTGGGGCCGATCAGTGCGGTGACCTTGCCCGCCTCGGCGCGCAGCGTCGCCGACTTCAGGGCCTGGTTGCCGCCGAACGCCTTCGAGATGCCGTCGACCTCGAGCGTGGAGCCCGCGATCGGTGCCACGACGGGCACTTCGTTCGGATCGCGGGGCGCCGGGCGCTCCGCCACCCCGATGCCGGCCTTGCGGTCGAGTCGGGTCGCCAGGGACCGGAAGACCTTGGTGAGGCCGCCGGAGAGCAGCACACCACCGAGGATCAGGAAGCCGCCGTAGAACAGCAGCGAGTACTCCTGGAACGCCGTCGACTGGTTGGGGCCGAACTGCATGATGGCCGCACCGATCACGGCGCCGTACACGCTCGCCGAACCGCCGAGGATCGACGCCGCCAGCACCGCTGTCGCGAACGTGAACCCGAACGCCTCCGGGGAGATGAACAGGTCCGTGTTCGCGAACAACGCACCCGCGAGACCGGCGGGCAGGGCACCGATCGCGTAGCCCAGCAGCTTCATCCGGTACACCGAAACGCCCTGGGACTGCGCGAGGACGGGCGACTGCTTCAGCGTGCGGAACGCGATCCCGTGCCGCGAGACCACCAGGTTGCGCATCACCACGAACCACAGGATCGTCACCACGACGACGACGTAGTAGAAGTCCTTGTCGATGTCCTGACCGAACAGCGTCGGAGGCTCCATGCCGGACAGGCCGTTGCGGCCGCCGGTGTTGCCACCGAAGATCGCCAGGATGTCGGGCACCAGCAGGATCAGGAAGAACGACGTCATCGCCAGCGACCAACTGCCCAGTCGCAGACCGGGAATGCCGGTGAGGATGCCGACGACGAGCGCGACGGCGCCGGCGGCGACCAACTGCAGCAGGATCTCGGTGTGTCCGGCCTGCGACATCAGACCGGCCGTGTACGCACCGGCCGCGTACATCGCGGCCTGGCCGAGTGCGAGTTCACCCGCGTAGCCGAGGCTGAGGTTCAGACCACTGACGACGAGCGCCAGGATGCATGCGAGCTGGAGCTGACGCGTGTTGGTCGCGTCCATACCGAGCATCGGCGCGAAGAACACCGCGGCACCGAAGACGAGCGCGAAGATCCAGCTGGGGATCGCGCGGAGAGTCCGCCAGATCTGCATGGCTACACCACCCGTTCTTTCACCGTGCCGAACAATCCGGCCGGCTTGACCATCAGGATGACGATCAGCACCGTGAACACCGCGATGTTGCTGTACTGGCTACCCGCCCACAGCGCGGTGAACGATTCGACCAGGCCGACGGTCAGACCGCCGATCAGCGCACCCGGCAGCGAACCGAATCCACCGATGGCCAGGGCCACGAAGCCCTTGAGTGCCAGCGCGGCGCCGAGGGTCGCGACCGCAAAGGTCTTGGGGCCGACGAACAGTCCCAGCACGCCGGCGAGCGCACCGGAGAACGCGAATGCGCCCATCGCGATTCGGCGCACGTTGACGCCACGGAGCATCGCGGCCTCGCGGTCCTCCGAGACGCCCATCAGCGCCAGACCGGTCATGGTCCGCTTGCTGAGCTGCCCCAGCCCGATCACGAGCACGATCGACAGCACCAGCAGCGCGATCTCGACCGGGTAGGTGCGTCCACCGAGGATGGTGATGGGGTCGTTGGAGCCGAAGAACGGAACCGTGAGCGGCTCGCTGCCCCAGATCAACTGCGTCGCACCGTTGAGCAGCGTCGCCGCGCCCAATGTCGTGACGAGTTGGTTCTGGTGGTCGGCGACCGGTCTGATGGCGACCAACTCCTCGACCGCGGCGAGAATCATCACCGTCACCGTCGCCATGACGGCCACCACCAGCACGGGAAGCTTCAGGGTCACCAGACCCGTGTAGGCGACGAACGTGCCGACCATCATCAACTGCGCCTGCGCGAAGTTGAAGGTGTTCGACGAGACGAACACGATGTTGTACCCGATGGCCACGAGTACGTACACGGCGCCGAGGGCAAGCCCCGACCACAGAATGGTCACCGTGGGTCCCTCCTCCGAGTAGCGGGAACGAAGATCATGGAACTCATGCCTGCGGGTTGCCGAACTGTCCGTTGACGACCTTGGTGGGCGCGATGAACTGCATCTCGTCCTGCGCCGGGTTCGGGCCGTGGTTGTCGGCGGTGAAGTTGTAGCGCGACAGGAAGGCCGTCTGGGCGTTCTTCTGGACCTCTTCGGTCTCGAGGGCCTCGGCCAGCTTCTCGGCGTCGGTGGTGGTGCCGGCCTTCTCGGCGGCGGCAGCGACCAGCGGGAACGCGTCGTAGTTGTCGGCGATGATCAGCGTCGACGAGATGGTGCCCAGCGACGCCATCGTGTCGACCATCTTGTTCACGGTCGCGTTGTTCGGGTCGTAGACGGTGCTCGTGAACACCTGCGAGACAAGGTTCTTCACCTCGGGGGTGCCGAGGACGCCGTTCGGCGGCTCGTTCGCGACGAGGCTGGTGCTCGACACTGACGTGTTGCCGATCAGCGGCACGTCCCAGCCCAGGCGCTGCATGCTCTGCAGGACGTACCCGAGCGGGGCGCCGTAGGCGTCGAGCGCGATGGCCTTGGCGCCGGCGTTCTTGAGCGACTGCAGCTGCGCGGTCATGTCGAGCGCGGTGGACTCGTACTCCTCGTTGCCGGCCTGCTTCAGGCCTGCCTTCTCGAGCGCCGAGGTCATCTCCTTGCCGAACAGCTCACCATAGGCGGTGCTGCCGTGGATGACACCGATGTCGTTGTAGCCCTTCTCCTTCGCGTAGCCGACGATGCCGCGGGCGTTGTCGGTGGCTCCGGGCGCGAGGTCGAAGTTGAGCGGGAACTTCGACGGGTCCGTCGAATCCGGAGTGGGCGCAACATTGAACGAGAGGATGTCGTTCTGCTTGAGGATCGGCAGCACCGCGGCGCCGATGGACGACGGGCCGGAGTTGAGGACGAGGTCCGGCTTCTGCTTGTTAATGGCCTCGCGCACCTTGGTGACCGCGATCGTGGCGTCACCGGCGTCGTCGACGACGGTCAGTTCGATCTGTCGGCCGCCGATGCCGCCGGCCTGGTTCTGCACCTCGACGCCGGCCTTGGTCGCGAGGATCGACGTCTGCGCGTTGGCCGCGAGCACACCCTGTGCGCTGATGCCGCCGGTGACGAGCACCCGGTACGGCTGATCGGCACCGCCCGTCTCGGCGGATTCGGCACTGCTGCAGCCCGCAAGAGCCAGGACGGACGTGGCGGCTACCGCTGCAACGACAACTGGACGCCGATTTCTCATGACTGCTCTCCTAGGACACCCGAAACACACCGAACCAAGCGCTCGCTTGGTTCGATCGGACGCGAGAAGGCCCGGACCACGTGCAACAACCCATAGGTTCCGCGCACGCCGCGCACATCCCACCCAGCAAATGCTCGATCTATCAAGCAGTTGCTCGAGCGGGAGCATATGAGTGTGACGTAGATAACGTCAAACGGACTTACCGCGAGGCGGGAAACTCGGCGGAATGATTTCGGCCCTGGTAGCTTCCCGTACCCTCACCCCCGCGAGCATTGAACGGGAGTTCACGGCACAACATCGACGTACAGGCGTTCCCTGAACTCCCGTTCGCGGGTTGGCGCGCAAGTCGTCCACAGGTCGAGCGATTTCCACAGGCGTGCTCGGTGCCGGGATTCGACGGCGGATCGTGTCGGCGTGCGGCGCGCAGTGTGCCGGCATGACGGAACTGCTCGTACCGTTCCGTGGCGCCGCGGCCCTCGATCGGCCACCTGCGCCCGCCGCACGGGCACGATCTACCGCGACGACATCCCGCCCGACGAGGTGACCGCGCACAGTGGAGTGCGACTCACCGCTCCCCTGCGCAGCGCGATCGAGGAGTCCGACGGTCTTGCGCGACGCCGGAGCCCCCGGATAAGCGACGAACGGGAATTCACGGCACGCTTGCGGGGTTCGAAGCGTGCCGTGAATTCCCGTTCAGGGCTTGGGGGTTACGGGTCGTATCGCGATACCCGGAAGACGGCTGCGGTCAGCGCTCGTTGCGCGGCTTCCAGACGACGATGGCGTTGCTGCGCGGGATGGGGACGAGGTCGCGTCGGTAGCTGGCGTGGATCCGGGCGATCTCGGCGGCCATCTCGTCGACGCGGTTCTGCAGTGCCTCGACCTGGTTGGTCAGTTCGATAATGCGCTTGATGCCGGCGAGGTTGACGCCCTCGTCCTGGGACAGGCGCTGCACCTCACGCAGCAGCGCCACGTCCCGCGGCGAGTATCGGCGTCCGCCACCGGTTGTGCGGTGCGGGGTGACCAGCCCGAGCCGGTCGTAGTTGCGCAGCGTCTGCGCGTGCATGCCGGCCAGTTCGGCGGCCACCGAGATGACGAACACCCGCGCGTCGGGGTCCGGTGGGACCTCCGACTGCTTGCGTGGCTTGTCGCTCATGATGGTTCACCCGTTCGATCGGTTCGGCCCCGTCAGGCGCCGGCCCATCCTGCCCGCGGATCGAATCCGCTGGCCTGCTCCGCCTCCAGGTACGCCTGGAGCGCCTCGGTGGCGGGGTCGTCGAGCTTCTGCGGCACCGCCACCTTCACGGTGACGAGCAGATCGCCGGCTCCTCCGCCGCGCTTGGGCACACCGCGCCCCCGCACCCTCAGAATTCGTCCGTCCGCGGTTCCTGCCGGAACCTTCACGCCCACACGGCCGTCCAGCGTCGGTACCGACACCGTCGTGCCGAGCACGAGTTCGCCGTAGCTGACGGGCACCACGACCGTCAGGTCGTCACCGTTGCGTCCGAAGACCTTGTCGGGGCGCACATGCACGGTCACGTACAGGTCGCCCGACGGCGCACCGCGCAGCCCGGCCTCGCCCTGGCCGGCGAGACGGATCTTGGTGCCGTCGCTGACGCCGGACGGCACGCGGACAGTGATGGTCCGGGTGCGGTTGGTGACGCCGTTGCCGTGGCAGTCGGTGCACGGGTCGTCGATGATCGACCCGGTGCCGCGGCAGTCGTCGCACGGCTCGCTGAACCCGAACGCGCCCTGGTTGCGGCTCACCACACCGGTTCCGTTGCAGCGCGGGCACACCCGCGGGCTGGTGCCGGGATTGGCACCGCTGCCGTGACACGTGGTGCACGGCGACGGGCTGGTCAGGCGCAGCGGGACGGTGACGCCCTGCGCGGCCTCGCGGAACTCGAGCGTGGTCTCGGTCTCGACGTCGCTGCCCCGCCGGGGGCGCGAACTCGCGGTGGTCCGGCCGCCGCCGCGGTTGAACAGGCCACCGAAGATGTCGCCCAGGCCACCGTCGCCACCGCCGGCACCGCCGCCGAAGAGGTCGTTGATGTCGAAGCTGCCGCCACCGAATCCACCACCGCCGGTGGAGTATCCGGCACCGGGGCCGAAGCCGCCGCTTGCGAACAGGCGACGGGCCTCGTCGTACTCCTTGCGTTTCGCGGGGTCGGTGAGGACGGCGTTGGCCTCGCTCACCGCCTTGAAACGCTCCTCCGCCTTGGTGTCACCGGGGTTGGCGTCGGGATGCAGATCCCGGGCCAGCTTGCGGTACGCCTTCTTGATCTCGTCGGCGGAGGCGTCGGAAGAGACACCCAGCTCCTTGTAGAAGTCCTTCTCGATCCACTCCCGTTGGCTCACTGGGTGCCTCCTCCTTTCGTCGTTTCCTGTCTAGCTACTCGGCCGCCACATCGGATGCAGGCTCGCCGTTCGTGACGGTCACCATCGCCGTCCGGAGAACCCGATCACCGAGGCGGTAACCCTTACGCAGCACTGCGCCGAGGACAGGGTTGTCGCCGTCGCCCTCCATCTGCACGGCCTCGTGCAGATCCGCGGAGAACGCCTCGCCCTCCTCGCCGAAACCGGCGAGGCCGAGACCCTCGAGCACGCCGGAGAGCTTGTCCGACAGTGCCTTCAGCGGCCCCGTCTCGAGGTCCCCGTGAGCGCGAGCACGGTCGAGGTCGTCGACCAGATCGAGGAACTTGCTCACCACGGAGGCTCGCTCGTCCTCGACGGCCCGATCGATCCGGGCCAGCGAGTTGCGGCGGATGTTGGCGATCTCCGCCTTTGCGTAGCCCAGTTCGGTACTGGCCTTCTCGAGTTCGGCGGTGATCGCGGTCAGCTCGTCCGTCTCGGCCGCACCGGCCTCGGCCGCCTCCTGAGAGGCGGCCGGGGCGGCGGTGTCCGTGACCTGGTCGTCGACCGTCACCGATTCACGCTCGGGGTTCTCGGCGGTCACTTCTTGTCCTGGTCGCTCGGCTCGTCGACGACCTCTGCGTCGACGACGTTGTCGTCGGCCGGGCCGGAGCCGTCACCGGATGCGGCGGCGTCGGCGGCCTGAGCGTCGTAGATCGCCTGGCCGAGGGCCTGCGACTCGGTCGACAGCTTCTCGACCGCGGCCTTGACGGCGGCGAGATCGGTGCCGGCGAGAGCCGTCTTGACCTCGGTGATCGCGGCCTCGACCTTCTCCTTGACGTCGGCCGGCACCTTGTCCTCGGAGTCCTTGATGAACTTCTCGGTCTGGTGCACCAGCGAATCGGCCTGGTTGCGGACCTCGGCCTCCTCGCGACGGGCCTTGTCCTCCTCGGCGTGCGCCTCGGCGTCCTTGACCATCCGGTCGATCTCCTCCTTGGACAGGCCGGAGCCGTCCTGGATCTTGATCGTGTTCTCCTTGCCGGTGCCCTTGTCCTTGGCGGTCACGTGGACGATGCCGTTGGCGTCGATGTCGAAGGTGACCTCGATCTGCGGCACGCCGCGCGGGGCCGGCGGGATGCCGGACAGCTCGAACGATCCGAGCAGCTTGTTGTGCGACGCGATCTCGCGCTCACCCTGGAACACCTGGATCTGCACCGACGGCTGGTTGTCGTCCGCCGTGGTGAAGGTCTCGGAGCGCTTGGTCGGGATCGTGGTGTTGCGCTCGATGAGCTTGGTCATCACGCCGCCCTTGGTCTCGATACCGAGGGACAGCGGGGTGACGTCGAGCAGCAGGACGTCCTTGACCTCGCCCTTGAGGACGCCGGCCTGCAGTGCGGCGCCGACGGCGACGACCTCGTCCGGGTTCACGCCCTTGTTGGGCTCACGGCCACCGGTGAGCTCACGAACCAGGTCGGAGACGGCCGGCATACGGGTGGAACCACCGACGAGCACGACGTGGTCGATGTCCTTGATCGCGATGCCCGAGTCCTTGACCACGGCCTGGAACGGCGCGCGGGTGCGGTCCAGCAGATCGGAGGTGATCTTCTGGAACTCGCTGCGGGTGAGCTGCTCGTCGAGGAACAGCGGGTTCTTGTCCGCGTCGACCGTGATGTACGGCAGGTTGATGGAGGTGCTCTGCGAGCTGGACAGCTCGATCTTCGCCTTCTCCGCGGCCTCGCGCAGACGCTGCAGGGCCATCTTGTCCTTGGTCAGGTCGATGCCGTTCTGCGCCTTGAACTTGTCGACGAGCCACGACACGACGCGCTCGTCCCAGTCGTCGCCGCCGAGGTGGTTGTCACCGGAGGTCGCACGGACCTCGACGACACCGTCGCCGATCTCGAGCAGGGACACGTCGAAGGTGCCGCCACCGAGGTCGAAGACCAGGATGGTCTGTTCCTTCTCACCCTTGTCGAGGCCGTACGCCAGCGCGGCCGCGGTGGGCTCGTTGACGATGCGCAGGACGTTCAGACCCGCGATCTGGCCGGCCTCCTTGGTGGCCTGGCGCTGGGCGTCCTCGAAGTAGGCGGGGACGGTGATGACCGCGTCGGTGATCTCCTCACCGAGGTACGCCTCGGCGTCACGCTTCAGCTTCATCAGCGTGCGGGCGCTGATCTCCTGCGGCGTGTACTTCTTGTCGTCGATCTCCACGGTCCAGTCGGTGCCGATGTGGCGCTTGACCGAGCGGATGGTGCGGTCGACGTTGGTGACCGCCTGGTTCTTGGCGGGCTGACCGACGAGCACTTCACCGTTCTTGGCAAAGGCCACGACGGACGGGGTGGTGCGCGAGCCCTCGGAGTTGGCGACCACTACGGGCTCGCCGCCTTCGAGTACAGACACGACCGAGTTGGTGGTCCCGAGGTCGATTCCGACCGCACGAGCCATAGTGATCCCTCACTTTCCCTCTTTGCAGCTTCGTGAGCTGCGGTTTTGCTTCTCTACGCTGAACTGATGAACCTCAGGTGAGCGTATCCGGCTCAAGTTTGCATCCGACCCCGGTCGAAGTCAATTCCAAACTTGAGTCACCCTCACTCAGGTTCTCGAAAGGCTCAACGGGCCGGGATACGAGTTTGTTCCCGAGTGGCCGATCCCCCGGAATCTGTGGCCGGGGCCCGCGCACTCGATACGATTTCGGCGTGGACACCACCGGCGAACCCGAGGCGCCGGGCACGTCGGCGCCGCCCCACCCGCGGGCACCGCAGCCGCCGCGCCCCGACGTCGTCGTCACGCCCCTGCACGCGCCCGCGACCGGCCCGGGTCCCGCACCGGGGGCCCTCACCGCGGCGCTCACGGTGTGGGCGGCGTCGTTCGCGGTCTTCGCCGCCGTCGTCGGCGTCCTCGCCGTCGACTACCAGGCCGTGGCCGACGCGCTCGCCGCGGGCCTGGCGGCCCGCAACCCGACGGCCGATCCCTCCGCGGTGGACCTCGCGGCGGCGCTCAGCATGCTGGGCGTCGGGGGCATCGGCATGCTCCTGGTGCTCGCGGCGCTGCTCGCGATCGTGCGCCTGCGGACCGGACGCGCCCACGCCCGCACGTGGCTCACGATCGTCGGCGCACTCACCGTCGTCGCCTCCGTGGCCGCCTGGAGCCTGCTGTCCGACGCCGGGGACATCGCGCTCGGCATCCTCACCTGGGCCCCGCTACTGCAGGCCGGACTCGTCGCCGCCGGCACGGCGCTGCTGTTCGCGCCCTCGGTGTCGGCGTGGCTGCGCCACCGGAGCACCTCGTGACCGACGCCGTCGTCGTGGGCGCCGGCCCCAACGGACTGGCCGCGGCGGTGACGCTCGCGCTGCGCGGCGTCGCGGTCACCGTCTACGAGGCCGCCGACACCATCGGCGGCGGCACCCGGACCACCGAACGGATCCGGCCCGGCCTGCTGCACGACGACTGCTCCGCCGTGCACCCGATGGGCGTGGCGTCGCCGTTCTTCCGGTCGCTCGACCTCGCGGCCCACGGGCTCGAATGGTGTTACCCGGAAGTCGATCTCGCGCACCCGCTCGACGGCGCCGTCGCGGGCGTCTTCACCCGGTCGCTCGAGCAGACGACGAACCGTCTCGGCCCCGACGGCCCGTCGTGGCGGCGGTTGTTCGCCCCGCTCACCGCGCACTTCGACTACCTCGCCGACGAGGTGCTGCAGCCCATCGCCCACCTGCCGATGCACCCGATCACGTTGGCACGCTTCGGTGTCGGCGCGCTCGTTCCGGCGACCCTGACCGGGAGGCGCTGGCGGACCCAGCAGGCGCGCGCGTTGTTCGGCGGCGTCGCGGCGCACGCGTACTACCCGCTGACCCGGCCGACCACTTCGGCCGTCGGACTGCTCATGCTCGCCGCCGGGCACCGCTACGGCTGGCCGGTCGCGCGGGGCGGGTCCCGGTCGATCACCGACGCCCTGGCCTCGCTGCTGCGGGCGCACGGGGGCCGGATCGAGACCGGCCGCCGGGTCCGATCGCTCGGGGAACTACCTTGCGCCGACGTCACCGTGCTCGACCTGTCCCCGACGGGTGTCGCCGACCTGGCCGGAAACCGGTTGCCGGCCAGGGTGTCCCGCGCGTACCAGCGGTACCGCTACGGGCCGGCCGCGTTCAAGCTCGACCTCGCCGTCGAGGACGGCATCCCGTGGCGCGACGACGCGTGCCGCCGGGCCGGCACCGTCCACCTGGGCGGCACGCTCGCCGAGATCGCCGCGACCGAACGGGACCTGCACCGCGGCCGCATGCCGGAACGCCCGTTCGTGCTGATCGGTCAGCAGTACCTGGCGGATCCGTCGCGCTCGGCCGGGAACGTGCATCCGGTGTGGGCGTACGCCCATGTGCCGCACGGGTACACCGGCGACGCGACCGAGGCGATCCTGCGCCAGATCGAACGCTTCGCCCCGCGAACGCGCGAGCGCATCGTCGGCAGCTTCAGCCGGTCGGCGACCGAGATGCCGCTCTACAACCCCAACTACGTGGGCGGCGACATCGCGTCCGGCGCCAACGACCCCGCGCAGTTGCTGGCCCGGCCGCGGATCGCGCTGGACCCGTACTCGACCGGCATCCCCGGCGTCTACATCTGTTCCGCCTCGACACCGCCCGGCGGCGGCGTGCACGGCATGGGCGGATACAACGCGGCCCGCTCGGCGCTGCGGCGGCTCGAGCGTTAGTCGGGTCGGTTCACCCGCACCGAACCCGCGTCCAGGTCGACCCGCAGCAGCGGCGGCGCGCCGTCGGTCCCGTCCTCGCGGTGCATCAGCGTCGTCCGGCGCTGCTCGAACTCGTGATGCTTGGACCCCTGGAAGAGCGCCGCGACCTCCTCGAACCCGGTCGCCGCCACGCTGCGGGACTTCCGCTCGTGGAACCAGGGCAGCAGCCCGCGGCCGGTGGCCCGGCTCCACGCGACCTCGACGAACGCCAGCAGGATCAGCGGACACGCGAGCCCCGGCAGCGTCATCGCCCACAGAAGACCCATGGGTTCGAGTGTAGGCGCGACGCGCAGGGCGACCCGGTCATCCCAACCGGCGCAGTTCCGCGATCGCCGCACGCGCGGCCCGGCCGATCGCGGCGTCGGCGCTGGGCAGCAACGGATCCGCGCGCGCGGCCCGCGTGAACACCGCGACGGCGAAGGCGTCGCCGTCCGGGAATTCGATCACGCCGACCTCGTTGCGGATCGCACCGAGTGTCCCGGTCTTCCCGGCCACGACGACGTCCCCGTACGGGAACCCGGAGCGCAGACGGGCCGTGAACACCTGACTCGACATCACCGTGCGCATGAACGCCGTCTGCTCGGGCGACGCCGCGGCGCCGGACCACACCGCCGACAGCAGGGTCGTCATGTCCCGCGGGGTGGTCGCGCTCGACAGCACCGGGTCGTACCCGCTGGGGAACACGACGCTGTCGTTGTCGCCGATCCGGGCGAATGCGGCTGCAGGCGAATCCGTTCCGGTGTCGTCGACCAGTGTTCGCAGGGTGTCGGCCGTGCCGCCGAGGACACGTGTCGACCCGAGTCCGAGGGTACGCATCGTCTCGTTCACCCGGTCCACGCCGACCCGGCGCAGCACCTCGTCCGCGGCGGCGTTGTCGGATACCGCCATCATCGACCGCACGGCGTCGCGCAGCGAAATCCGGACCGGATCGAGGAACTGTGAGACGCCGGTGGGACCGGGGGTCCGGTTCTCCGGCGCGAGTGTCACCTGCTCCGTCGGGTCGAGGTGGCCGGCGTCGACCGACCGACAGAAGGTCACCATGACCGGCAGCTTGTAGACCGACGCCATGACGACCGGGGTGTCCGGATCCCGCCCGGCCTCGGTGTCCGGTCCCGCGACCGGAACGGCGTGCACCCACCCGCGCACACCGGCGTCCGCGAACAGCCCCTCGAACGTCGTCGCGCCAATCATCGCCGCCCACGCCCTGTCTCGGCGAATCGGGTGATCCGCTCGGCGACGGCATCGAGGACGCTGTCGGCGACGTCGCCGGACGCCGCGCGCAGACACCGCAGGCGCAGTCGCAGCGACGCGTCGCCCGGCCGTACCCGTCGCACACCGGGCGCCGAGAGATCCGGGTCCGCGGTGAGCGCGAACGCCTGCCCCGCGGCGACCGATGCCAGCGCCCACCGGTCGTCGGGGGCATGGACCGCCTCGAGGTCGATGCCGATGCGGGCGAAGGCGTCGCCCTGCAGGTCGTAGGCCGCCGGACCGTCCGCGCGCGGCGGCGACGCGATCCGCAGGCCGCCGAGCCTGGACAGCTCGCACGGATCGTGTTTGGCCGCGGGATGTGTCGCCGGGACCAGCAGCGTCAGCGGCAGCGACACGACGTCGGTGCCGACCAACCGCTCGACGAGGGCGGGGTGCTCGACCACGGCGACGTCGACGGCGCCGGATCCCAGTTGCTCGATCAGGTCCACGCTCG
Organism: Prescottella agglutinans; assembly: GCF_004011865.1. Lineage (GTDB taxonomy): Bacteria > Actinomycetota > Actinomycetes > Mycobacteriales > Mycobacteriaceae > Prescottella > Prescottella agglutinans. The sequence continues at coordinate 23,719 of NZ_RKLP01000005.1, forward strand.
GCGCGATGGTCACCTCGACCAGGCCCGACGGCGTGGCGGCACGCACCGTCGACACCAGGTCGGCGACCAGCGACGTGGGCACCTTGGGCATCACCCCCAGGCGCAGGCTCCGCTCCTGGCTGCCACGGCGGCGGGCGGTGGCGGTGAACCGTCGCGCCTGCCGGACCAGTTCGAGCGCGTCGGGCAGCAGCGCCTGCCCGCCGGCGGTCAGGGCGACCCCCTTCGACCCGCGATGGAACAGCGTGACCCCGAGTTCGCGCTCGAGTTTCTTGATGCCCTGGCTGAGCGGCGGCTGGGTCATCCCCAGTCGCGCGGCGGCGCGACCGAAGTGCTGCTCCTCCGCCACGGCGATGAAGAATTCGAGGTGCAGGAGCAGGTTCACAGCAGACCTGAACTGCAGTTATTCGAATGATGTATCGATCGCACACCCATAGGATATTGGACTCACCGCTGCCCGTGGTGCTTCGCTGCCTCTCGACCCCAATCGAGCGAACGGAGTGAAGATGGCACCGGTCGGGTGGAGAAGCCTGGCGCTCGCGGCCGCGGGAGCGATCGTCCTGACGTCGTGCGGGTTGCTGGGACCGGACTCCGGCGAGAAGGTCGCACGCCGGTTCGTCGAGGCCCTGTCCAACCGGGACGTGGCCGCGGCGGCCGCGCTCACCGACGATCCGAACGGCGCGACCGATGTCCTGGCCCGCACCTTCGACGGCCTCGGCGACGGGGCCGGTGGGGCGTTCACCGTCGAGCAGGCCGCCGACGCGGTGTTCACCTACCGCTCGGAGTGGGACTTCGGAGGCGGTCGGGAATGGGGCTATTCGACGACGGTGCCCCTGTCGACCGTCGACGGAAGTCGCCGCGTCGCATGGTCGTCCGGCGTCGTGCACGAGCGGCTGCGGCCGGGTCAGGCACTGCAGTACACGACGGTCGCCGACACCCGCTCGGTACTCGACGCCAACGGCATGGCGCTGATGGAGCCGCAGACCGTGACCGTGATCGACGCCGAATCCGCGATGCTCGCAGACGATTCCGCGACGCGCGCGGCGGTGACCGCGATCCTCGGCCGGGCGGTGCCGGGGTTCGCCCTCCCGCGGACCGACCCGTCATCCGAGCGGGTGAACCTGGCGAGCCTGCGCCAGGAAGACGTCGCGCCGATCCGCGCCGAACTCGAGACGCTGCCCGGACTCCACCTGTCCGACCAGCTGCGGCTGCTCACCGTCGATCGGCAGCTGACGTCGCCCGTCGTCGCCGGCATCCGGGAGACCTGGGAAGCGCGGCAACAGGATTCGGCGGGCTGGCGGGTGCAGGCCGTCGAGCGCGACGGCAGCATCGTCGGCACCCTCGCCGGCGGCGACCCGCCGCACGGCACGGCGATCCGCACGACGCTCGACCCGCGGATCCAGCATCTGGCCCAGCGGGCGGTGGACACCGAGCATCGGGCCTCGGCGCTGGTCGCGCTCGACGCGTCGACCGGTCAGGTGCTCGCGGTCGCGCAGAACGAGGCCGCCGACAAGTCCGGTCCGATCGCCCTCACCGGCCTGTACCCGCCGGGATCGACGTTCAAGACGATCACGACGATGGCGGCGCTACGCGCCGGCGCGGTGAACGCGGACAGCACCGTCGACTGTCCGGGCACCGCGAACATCGAGGGCCGCCGCATCCCCAACGAGGACGAGTTCGATCTGGGTCGGGTGCCCCTGCACACCGCGTTCGCGCACTCGTGCAACACCACGATGGGTCGGCTCGCCGTCGGACTACCCGCCGACGCGCTGCGGGAACAGGCACGCGAGTTCGGACTGGGTGTCGACTACGTGACCCCGGGACTGACAACAGTGACCGGTTCGGTGCCGTCGGCGCGGACACCCGCACAGCGTGTCGAGGCCGCGATCGGTCAGGGCGAGGACCTGGCCAGCCCGTTCGGCATGGCGATGGTGGCCGCGACCATCGCCGAGGGACAGACACCGCTCCCGCAGTTGATCGCCGGCGATCCCGCGACCGCGGATCACGCTCCGGAACCACTCGACCCCGGCCACGTGCGGGACCTGAAAGCCATGATGGCCGAGGCCGTTCGCAGTGGCACCGCCACCAGCCTCTCCGACATCTCCGGGCTCATCGGCAAGACCGGGACCGCCGAGTTCGGTGACGGCAAGCACGCCCACGGCTGGTTCGTCGGGATCCGCGGCAACGTCGCGTTCGCGGTGTTGGTCGTCTCCGGCGAGAGTTCCGGACCCGCGCTCGACATCGCCGGGAACTTCCTGCGGCCCCTCGACTGACCGGAGGTGCTAGTCCTCGCCGAGCGCCCGGGTCCGGGCGCTGAGCGACCGGCCGAGCCTGGCCACCTCGGCGTCGAGCTCCGGCAGCACGGTCGCGGCGTCCTTTCCGGCCACGCGCTCCGCCAGCGGCGTGTGCAGCAGCGGCCGCAGCCACCGCAACGCGCCGACCCAGGCAGGCACGTTGATCCGCCTGGCGCGCCGCTCGATTCCCCGCTCGAATCGGGCGCCGCACTCCTGCACCGACAGCGTCTTCCGCATCGGCCCCGGCAGTGCTGCGAGCGCTCGTCCGAACGGTGGCAGGTCGGCGAAGGCCTCCCGGACGAGTGGCGTGTCGATCCACGACATGTGTGCGGACCCGACATCGACGCCGCGGTGAGCAACCTCGACGCGAAGCGTGTTGGCGAAGTGTTCGACCCCGGCCTTGGACGCGTTGTAGGCCGCCATACCCGGCATCGCCGCGTACGCGGCGAGGGACGAGACGAGGAGGACGTACCCGCGTCGTTCGATGACCGCCGGCAGGGCGGCGCGGACGGTGTGGAAGCAACCGACGAGGTTCACCTCGATCACCCGACGGAAGGCTGCGGGGTCGACCCCGAGGATCGACCCGTAGCTGCCGATACCGGCGTTGGCGACGAGAACGTCTATGCCGCCGAACCGGTCGATCCCCTTCGCGACCGCGTCCTCCATCGCGTTCAGATCACGCACATCGGCGGCGACCGCGACGACGTGGTCGTCACCGCCCAGTTCCTCCGCCAGCGCACGCAGCGGGGGCGGATCGAGATCGACGAGCACCAGGTTTGCGCCTCTGGCGCGCAGGCGCCGCGCAACCTCGGCGCCGATGCCCCGTGCACCGCCGGTGATGAGAACGACCTTGCCGCTGAAGGCGGTCATGGCTACCAAGCCTAGACCCGCCGGTCGGGTCTGAACAGGGGGTCGCCGGTGCCGACCGTGGGGCCGGACGACGTGTTCCTCCGTTCGCCGGGCCTAGCGCTCGCCCCGCGGAACCGTTGTCACCCGGACCGATCCGGTGTCGAGGTCCAGTCGCATGGCCCCCTCGAAGCCGTCCGAACCGCCGGAGCCGCCCAGGTCCGCGAGCACGCCCTCGGCGCTGCGGGCGGCGACCCGGCAGGCCCGTGCGGTGAACTGGTCGACCAGCGGGTGTGCCGCACGTTCGCGCCACCTCCGTACCGCACCGAGCGCCACCGCCCGCCCCTCCTCGATCGACGTGTCCGGCGTCAGCCCGAGCCGCTGGGCGACATCGATGCCGAATCCGCCCATCAGCCTCTGCAATTCGACCAGGTCGTCGGGCGACAGGCCGGTCTCGGTGCCGCGGAGTCGGCCCAGCATCCGCAGTTCCTGGAATCCGTGCACGTCGGCCAGCAACCGCCGGACCTCACCGAGCAGCCGCGGCGTCTCCGACCCCGGATGCGCCTCGAGGACACGTTCGAGCGCGACGAGCGCCGAGTGCGTCTTGAGCTGGTCGGCGCGCTGCCCGAACTGGACGTCGATCACCTGACGCAACTCGTCGAGCCCGCTGCGCGCCACCAACTCCGATGCGAGAGTGGGTGAATCCTGAACGCCCAGACGGATCAGCATGACCGCGAGCCGGATCCCGAACAGCCCGAATCGTTCCACCAACTGTCGGCGCACCGCGGTGTCCACCGGCAGCGGGACGTCCTCGCGCGCGAACCGGTCCGCCGACAGCATCGCCAACTGCAGGTCTTCCGCCGGCACCGTGGCCAGCGCCTCGAACGCCGCGAACTCGCTCTGCCGCAAAGTCCGCGCGCCCAGCGCCAGCAGTCCGGCGACCGGCACGACGGCCTGGCACAGTCCGGTGAGCTCGAGTTCCGATGCGAACCGCGCCGCCATGTCCTTCGCGGACATCATCGCGTCGGCCCGGCCGGCACCCACCTCGTCGGCGCGCGAGACGACCCCGATCACCCCGAGCGGACCCGACTCGCCGCCCACGTGCGTGCCGATACGGCCGAGGAACTGGACATCCGACGCACCGAGGCTGCGCAGCAGATACACCACCGCGTCGGCGCCAGACACCGCGTTCTCCGGCGTCAGCATCTCGAACGTGCGCGCCGAGACGTCCTTCGACAGCGACGACGTGCCGGGGGTGTCGATGATGGTCGTCTGCGCGAGCGCGGGGGCGGGCCACTCGACGTCCAACCGGTCGACCCGGTCCGCGGTGAGGTCGCCGAGGTCGAACGTGAGGCGTCCGGCGCGGCGCTGCACCGCGACGTTCACCGACCGATCGCCGTCGTGGACCGCGGTGACCGTGGGGGTGGCACCACTGCGGTACCAGGTTACGACGCGGGTGCACTCGGTCGCGTCCGTGGGCGCGATGTCCTGTCCCACGAACGCGTTGAGCAACGTCGACTTGCCGGCCTTGAGCGAGCCGGCCAGCGCGACCCGCAGCGGCTGCTCGAGCCGCGCCGCGCATTCCGCGAGTTGCGTTCGGGCCGAGACATTTCCCGCATACGCGTCACGCGCGGACGCGATCAGGGTCCGGGCGCGGTCCAGGGACGCCGGCGTCGTCACGCCGTCACCTCCTCGCCCACAGCGGTTCGACCGGGAACAGCTGCGCGGCGTGCTCCTTCAGCCCGGCGAGGGCATCGAGCTGCCGCTCGACCTCGGCGGCGCGGCGCGCCCGTTCGGTCGACGCGACGGTGGCCGCCTCCTGCGCCGCCCGCAGCGAATCTGCGAGCGAACGCAGTGTCTGCTCGGCGATGGTCGTGAAGTGGTCGCGCAGCAACCGCTGGATCAGCCGCAGCCGGTCCTTCGATTCCTTGCCGACCTGGAAGCTGACGTCGTCGGTGAAGCGCCGGATGGCGACCTTGGCGTCGGCTCGACGCTTGACGACGCGCGCGTCCCGGTCGTCGCGGTACGCCTTGGTGCCCAGCAGGACTCCCGCACCCACCGAGATCGGGTTGACCAGTGCCATCCCCATCAGGGTGGTGACCAGGCCGAACATCAGCACGCCGCCGTACGACCCGCGCATGCCGACGAGCACCTTCTGGGTGATGCCGATCCGGCCGGACTCGAGATCGGCCAACTCCACGACCGGTTCGAGGACACCGTCCGTGTCGGCGACGTCGAGCTGCGGCAGTTCCACCGCGCCGGCGTCCGCGAAATGCTCCGCCACCACCTCCGCGAGCCACAGCGCACGGTCGTGCGCCCACACGAAGTTGTCGCCCACCGACTGCGCGATCTGCTGCTCGAGCCACTCCCCCAGCTCGGTCCACTCCTTGCCGGGATCACCCTCGTCGACGGCGCGTTCGGCCTCCCGGGTCACCTGGCGCAACCGGTCGCGCAGGTCGTGATCGATGTCGGACGCCAGGTCGGCGATGCCGTCGGCCAGGGTCTGCTGCCAGCGCGCGGTCTTCTTCTGCAGTTCCTCGGTGACCGCCTTGGCCCGCTGCAACTCGGCCACCGCAACCGCACCCTTCTCCGGATCCCTCAGTGCGGCAAGCTCACTGGCGAGCGCCAGCTGGAGATGCTCGACGACGGAGTGGACGTCCAGGGACACCGTCCGCCGGAGGCCGCCCCGCGCGTACTCGATCACCCGGGTGCGCAGGAAGTCGTACAGCGCGTCGAATCCGGATTCCTCGTGCAGGGCCCGGTCGTCGAGGCGCAGGGCGTGTGACCGCAGGATCGACGAGATCGGCAGCAGCGGGACGTCGATTCCGGCTCGGCGCAGGTGACCGCGATCCGCGTCGACGATCTGTCGCCAGTGCGGGTAGAGGTCGGTCTTGGTGATCAGGCACGCCGCCGCCGGACACAACACCGTCACCTGCCGGAGGAACGCGACTTCCGGTTCGGTGAACTCCTGGCTCGCGTCGGACACGACCAACACCGCATCCGCCGCCGGCAGCAGTGCGAGAGTGGCTGCTGCATGCGGATTTCCGTGCCCTCCCACACCCGGCGTGTCGACGAACACGAGACCGTCCGCGAGCAGGGCGCTCGGCACGTTGACCTCGATCCGCAGCACCTCGCGCCCCTCGGCGCGCGGCGTCTTCGGCGTCACCGCCTCGAGTTCGTCGAGCGGCAGGTCCACCCGGAGCGGCTCACCGCCGGGCTCGGCGAGGACCAACTCCGCGAAGGCCCGCTCGGAGTTCTGCACCACGGTGGGAACGGCGGTGGTCTCGTCGTCGCCGACCGAGCACACCGCCAGGTTGAGCAGGGAATTGACGAACTGGCTCTTGCCCTGTTTGAGCTGGCCGACCACGACGACCCGGAACCGGGGATCGACCGTCCGGGTGCGGACCAGAGCCAGCCGTTCCACCAGATCGCCGCGGCCCGCCGAGGCGGCGATCGTCGTCGTTCGATCGAGCAGATCCGTCATCGCGTCGTTCATGAGTCCCGCTGCCCCGCTTCTCTGTTCCGACCCGCGCCCGCATCCGCGTACGCGCGCTGGCTGATCCGCCGCTCCGCTGGATACGAATCGGGGCCCCGCTCGCATTAGCGCGTCCGGGGCCCCGTTCGTTACAAGCTCCGCCGGGTCGTCACGGCAGCAGATCGTGTCCGAGATCCGGCTGGGTGGCGGCCGGGTCGAGGATGGACGAACCGACGTGTCCCAGGGCGTCGGCGACGCCGTCGGCGAACAGCCCCGCGTCCGAATGCGCCGAACCGAACGCGTCACCGTCGATCGAGGACCAGGCGTTTCCGCCCGCGAGACCACCCGTCAGCCCAGTGGTGAGGTCGGAGGTCGCATCGACTGCGCCCTGCCACGCCGACGTCAGACCGCTCGTGAGGTCGGCCGCGATGTCTCCGGTTCCGGCGACGCCGGTGCCGAGTCCGCCGGCGACGTCGCCGCTCGACCCGAAGCCGCCGCCGAGGTCACCACCGATCCCGCCCTCGACACCGCCACCGAATCCGCCGTCCACCGAACCGGACGATCCGGCGCCGGCCTGCAGTCCGCCGGCTGCGGCCGTCGCGGCATCGACGAAACCGTTCAGCGCGCCGGTCAGGTCGGCACCGAGCTGCCCACCGAGGTCACCGGCCGAGCCGAGACCGCCGCCCAGCTGACCCCCGAGATCCCCCGTCGAGCCCAGCCCGCCGCCGGCGCCGAGCGCCGCGTCCAGGGCCGCACCGAGGTCGCCGCCGGCCGAGCCGCCCGCGCCGAGCAGGCCGCCGAGCGCACCGCCCAGCTCGGTGCCGAAGCCACCGTCACCGGCGAGCAGGCCGCCGAGGTCCAGCGAACCTCCGGACTCGAGGCCGCCCCCGAGGACGCCTCCGAGCGCCGAGCCCAGGTCGACGCCGGCCGAGCCGCCGACACCGAACGCGGCCTCGAGCAGGCCGCCGAGATTCGCGTCGGCTCCCACCTCGACGCTGCCGGCGAGCGCGAGCGCGCTGTCGATCGCCGTGCCGAGCGTGGCGGTGAGGGCGCCGTCGACGTCGAGCGCTCCGCCGAGCGCCCCGCTGATCGCGGTGCCCAGATCGCCGTCGGCGAGGCTGCCCAGGTCGAGGCTGCCGCCGAGCCCGCCGGCCAGAGCCCCACCGAGAGCCGCCCCCAGCTCGGCTCCGATCGAGCCCCCCGCCGCGAGCGCGGACCCGAGGGCGCCGCTGAGCGCCGCCGTCAGATCGGCACCCACGTTGCCGCCCAACTCCGCGCCGAGGCTACCGCCGACCTCGAGCGCCGATTCGAGGGCGCCGGTGAACGCAGCCGACAGGTCGCCGCCGGCTCCCAACACACCCGCGAGCGCCGCCTCGAGCGAACCGCCGAGCCCCCCGGCCGCCTCGACGGCGCCGTCGAGCACGCCACCGAACGCGGCGCCCAGCGCACCGCCGAGATCGCCGCCGACGCCGAACGCGCCCTCGAGGGCCGCGGTCAGGCCACCACCCGCCTGCAGCAGACCCCCCAGGTCGAGGCTGTTCACGCCCTCGAGAGCGGCACCCAGCGCGGCACCGAGCTGGGTGGTGAGCGCCCCGTCGACACCGAGCGAGCCACCGATCAGGCTGCCGAGCGACGCGCCCAGGTCCAGCGCGGTGTCGATCTCGAGCAGGTTCGCGAGGTCGAGGGCGCCGCCGAGTTCGAGGGCGCCGCCCAGCGCGGCACCGAGATCGGCGCCGATGGACCCGCCGAGCGACAGCGCCGACTCGAGCAGCCCGCTCAGGCTGGTACCGATCTGGCCCAGAATGTCGGCGTCCAGTCCGCCTCCGAGGCTGCCGCCGAGCGACAGCGCGGACTCGAGCGCTCCGGTCAGTGCCGCGGTGAGATCCGCGCCGATCCCGAGGCCACCACCGAGCGCCGCGCCGAGCGAACCGCCCAACCCGAGCAGCCCCTCGAGACCGGCGCCGAGCCCCCCATCGAGCCCGGCGCCGGCCTCGATCGCCGCACCGAAGAGCGCACCCAGCGCGCCGCCGAGTTCGGCTCCCAGCTCGCCGCCGATGCCGAACGCGCTCTCCAGCGCAGCAGTCAATCCGCCGTCCACCGACAGCAGTCCATCCAGGTCGAGGCTGCTCACGCCGGCGAACGCGGCATTGAGCGCGGCACCGAGATCGGTCACGAGGGAGCCGTCGACGTCGAGCGCGCCGCCGATGGCCGCGGCGAGCGCCCCACCGAGATCCAGCGAACCACCGAGGTCGGTCAGGCTGCCGAGATCGAGGCCGCCGCCCAGCCCGACCGCGGCCTCGATCGCGCCGCCGATGGCCGCACCGAGTTGCGCGCCGATCGCGCCGCCGGCCGCGAGCGCCGCGCCCAGCGCGGCCGCCAGATCCCCACCGAAGTCGAAGCCGCCACCGAGGTCGAGACCCCCGCCCAGCCCACCGCCCACGGCGGCACCGAGTCCCAGCCCCGCACCGGCGCCGAGCCCGGCACTGCCTCCGAGTCCCAGACCGCCGCCGAGACCCAGACCGCCACCCAGGCCACCGGCGGCGGCTCCGCCGACCGACCCCGCCGCTCCGGCACCGGCCGCGAGGATCGCACCCAGATCGCCCGCCGCGGGTCCGAACAGCCCGGATTCGGCGACCATCGGCGCCACCGCGACGATGTCGGCGTGGCACACACCGTCGAGTCCGGCCGCACTGAGCGCCGCCTGCGGATTCGCGCAGTACGCCGCGGCCGCGTCCTCGTCGCGGAGAAGCCGGAGGATGAAGTCGAGAACTGCGTTGCTGGCCATGGGAACGCTCCTGACAGTCTGGAGGCCGGCTGCCGCAAGATCCGACCGGGACACTGCGGCGAGATTGGTTTCCACGCTACGAATCCGGGACGTGCACGGTAACGGGGCGGATCCCCCCGAGCACCGACAGGGGGATTCTCGCCTCCCTCCATAGGGGATCGGGCCGGATTAGGGGGATCACCCCCAAACCCGCACCGCTCGTCACCCGTTCCCGTAACGCACGACGACGACACACCGACAATCGCCATACCACCGGCGGTCACGCAAACCCGCCCAGAACGGACGGGAGAAGGGTATGACCGCTGGACTCGGAATTGCTGTCGGAACCGCCAATTCGCGCACCGCGTCCTTATCGGAGGCCGGATCGGAAGTCGCCGAACCGGCACTCGTCACCACGTCCCGCCCGTCGGTTCTGCACGTCGCGGCCGACGGATCCGTCACGTTCCCCGATCCGCCCACCGACCCCGCCGGCCTCCCCGTGGCCGGGTTCGTCGAACGCGTCGGCGATCCGGTGGGCCTGCTCGACGACAACGGCCACGTCCATCGGGGTGAGGACCTGTTCGCCGCCGCAGCGGCCCGACTGATCGACGCCGTCGGGAGCACCGGCGCCGCTGCCGTCACCCACCCGACCGCATGGAACACGTACACCGTCCACGCCCTCGAATCCGCGCTCGCTCGCGCGGGGATCGCGGCGGCGCGCGTCGTGCCCGAGGCCACCGCCTGCGTACGTTGGCTCGAATCGTCGCGTGATCTGCAGGGCGACGGTGTCGTGGTGGTCTACGACCTCGGTGCGTCCGCGCTCGACGTCTCCGTGGTCCGCACCGGCACCGAACCGTCGATCCTCGGCAAGCCGATCCGGTCCGAGGATTTCGGCGGCACGCACTTCGACCACCTGGTCACCCGGTACGTGCTCGACACGGTCTCCGACAAGACCGACGATCTCGATCCCTTCGACAGCGCCACGACTGCCGCGCTCGGGGATCTGCGCCGGAACTGCGCGGCGGCCAAGGAGTCGCTGTCCACGGACACCGAAACCGTCATCCCCGTCGCCCTGCCCGGGTACGTCGCGGACGTACGCCTGGTCCGGTCCGAACTCGAGGATCTGATCCGGCCGGCACTCACCGGTTCGCTCGAACTGGTCCGAGAAGCACTGCGGTCGGCCGAGATCGAGGTCTCCGACGTCGGCTGCGTGCTGTTGACGGGCGGTGGCGGAGCGATCCCGCTGGTGGCCGAACTCGTCTCGTCCGAACTGGGCCTCGCGGTGGTGGCGGCAGCGGACCCGGCGCTCACCGCCGCGCTGGGAGCGGCCCACCTCGCCGTCGACGAACCGGCGTCCACCGACGCGACGACGATCTTCCCCGACTACGAGCACGTCCCCGACGACACGGTCGTCGCACCGGTCGTCCCCAGCTTCCCGTCCCGTATGCGCTCGCCTCGGAGCGAGTCCCCGACCCGGCGCCGAATCGCGATCGTCCTGTCCGCCGCGGCCGCCGTCGGGATCCTCACCGCGGGCGGTCTGTCCATCGGGACGGCATCGAAGAACGAACCGGCACAGTCGAGTTCATCCGTCCCCGGAACGACCACGGCACCATCCGGCGGTGTCACGACGCCCGGCGCGGCGATCGGCGGTGCGGTACCGGGCGAGACCGTCACCGTCGGCCACGTCGGAACGGGCGGGACCGCGACGGCTGCGGACGGCGGACTCGTCCGGACCGCCGATGCCGGACGCGTCACCACCGCGCCGGGTCCGACTGCGGGCACCCCGGGTACGCCGGGTGCGGCACCGAGCGTCCCGGAAGGTGCCCCCGCAGCGCCCTCCGCTCCCACCCCCGAAGGCCAGGCGCCCGGTGGCGCCGTGGTGGCGCCGCCCGCATACATCCCGCCCGCACCCGTGGGCGGCGTGCCGAATCCGGCACCCAGCGGACCCTCCCCCGCCGACGTCGGCGAGGGAATCGGCAAGGCAGCCACCGGTGTGGGCAAGGGACTCGGGGCAGCGGTGACCGGTATCGGGACCGGCGTCGGGAACATCGTCGGGGCGGTCGTCGACCCGGTGACCGGACTGCTGATCGGAAAGTAGTCGATGCGGACCCTAGGAGCAGGCGCGTCGGCAGCGCCGTTCGGCGACTCGCCGTCGGACCCCGCACTCGCCGGGGTGCCCGGCGGCCGGGACCTCGCCGAGGCGCTCACCTCACGCGCGGACGGTTGCGTCCTGGTTCGCGGCAACTCCGGCAGCGGGAAGTCTCTCCTGCTCGCTTCCGCGCGAAACATGTTGAGCACACGGGCAGATCGCGTGCACGCCACCGTCGATGCCGCGCTGCTCGACTCGGGACCACTGGTTCTCGACGGCGCGCACGCCCTGCCCGACGCCGAACTCGTCGCCCTGCGTCGACTCGTGCAACGGGGCAACCGCACGGTGGTCGTGGCCACCGAACCCCGACCACACCGCACGCCGCTGTGCGACCTCGTGACGGGAATGCAGGCACGCGGGCCGGTGATCGACCTCCGCCCCCTGACCCCGAGCGAGGTCGACGAACGAGCGCGGCGGCGCGGAATCGCGCTGGCGCCGGACCTCACCCGCTCGCTCCACGAGTCGACCGCGGGCGTGCTCGCCTCCATCGACGCCGGACTCGACGCGGCCGAGTCCTCGGACTGCGACGAGAACGCGATCCACGCCGCGGTGGCGTCGCATCTGCACGACGCGCTGCGACATCTCGACACGGACATGCTCGCGGCACTGTCGCTGTGCGCGTTCGGATTCGGCATGGATTCGACGGACCTGGCCACCGTCCTGCAACTGACGCCGGAGGCCGGACTGGACCTCACGGACCGGGTGCGCGCGAGTGCGTTCGTGCCCCGCGCGAACACCGCCGCGCCCGCGGTGCGGCCACTGGTCGGCGCGGCGCTGGGCGTCACACGACTGCGGGAACTCCAGGCGGGTGTGCTGACGGCGCGACTCGACGCCGGGACGCTCGACGCACAGGCCGCGCTGATGCTGGCCGAGGCCGGTCTCGAGGACCGGCGGCTCGCCCAGTTCCTGTGCACGTGCGCGGAATCGGAGAACCCCGTGCGCGCTGCCGAACTCCTGGCGGCCGCGGTCCGGGCCGGAGCCGACGCCGACTGCGTCGCCCTGCGCCGGTCCGAGGCGAGCGCGCTGGCCGGCGACCTGGACACCGCCGAAGCGCTCACCGACTCGATGATCGACCGCGCCGCCGCCCTCGAACCGGTGGAGTTGGCCTCCGCGGTGCGCATCTCGGCCGGTATCGCGGCGTACCGAGGAGCGGTCGAGCGCAGCGCCGATCTGTACGAGTGGCTCGGTCCCGAGCGGGTCGGGGCGGACGCCGCGATCGCCGCGACGGTCCTGCTCGCCGCCGGGCGCCCCGAGTCGGCCGCCGGACACCTCGCAGCGGGACGACAGGGACCGCCGACGTCCGGGGCGGCGGGTGTCGCGCTGCTCGCCGAAGGACTCAGCCAGTCGATCGCGGATTCCGGTGCGCTCGCGATGAACTCGCTCACCCGTGCGATGTCGCTGCTGAACACCAGCGCGCACGCACGCCTGCTGCCGGACAGCGCGACCGCGGTCACCGCACTACTGTGTCTGCACTCCGGCGAACTCGCGCACGCGGATTCGGTGCTTCGGCGAGCACTGGAGTCCGATCCGCCGGCGAGCATCGCCCGCACCCGGCACCTCGTGCTGTCGGCGTGGACCGCGATGATCGGGGGTGATCTCATCGCCGCCGCCTCGATCGTCGACGCGCTCCCCACCGACAGTCCGCTGCACGCCCGCGAGGCCCTGTTCGTCCACGGGTTGCGCGTGGGGCTCGCCCGCCGCAACGGGGACGTCGGTGCGCTGCAACGTGAGTGGTCCGTGGCCCAACCGGTGGTCGCCGGCTACTCGGTGGACCTGTTCAGCCTGTTGCCGCTCGGGGAACTCTGGCTGGCCGCGGTGCGCGTCGGGGACGTCCCCCGGATCGCGCACCTGATCGCGCAGGCGCAGGAACTGCTGAGCCGGCTCGGTGAACCGGCGCTGTGGGGTGCGGCGCTGCACTGGTACGGCGTGCAGGCCGCGATCCTCGGCGACAACCCGGCGCAGCTGCTGCCGCACGCTCGGGCGCTCGCCGCGGCCGCCGCGGTGAGCGCCTACTCCGCCGGGCTCGCCGCCGCCGGGCGCGTCTGGTTGCGGGTGCTCCGGGAGGAGGCGGACGCGTCGGAGGTGGAGTCCGCGGCACGGGAACTCGAGCGCATCGGACTTCCCTGGGACGGCGCACGCCTGGCCGGCGAAGCCGCGCTTCGCGTCTCGGACACCCGCGGCGCCACGACGCTGCTCCAGGTCGCTCGCTCGCTGCGGGACACGACGGCGCCGCAACCCACCGGCGAGTCCGCCGCACCCGATGCGAGCGGGGGCACACTCACCGAGCGCGAGGCGGACGTGGCCGGTCTGCTGCTCCTCGGGCTCACCCACCGCGAGATCGGCGCCCGCCTGTACATCGCGCCGAAGACCGTCGAGCACCACGTGGCGCGGATCCGACGACGGCTCGGCGCCAACTCCCGATCGGAGTTGCTGTCGATGCTGCGCGCGCTCGGCTACGGAGGCGCCGAATCGTCCGCCTCGTGAACTTCGGTCGAAATTTCCCGAGCCGTAGTCGGTACCGTGCCCTATTGTTGGTGGCCGATCCCGAAGACACCGAAGGAACTCCATGCGTACCTCGCTGGCGCCGCGCGCCGCAGTGCTGTCGTTCGCCCGCCGCGCCGCTGTCGTCGGATCGTCGACGCTGCTGCTCGCCGCACCGCTCACCGCGTCCGCGCACGCCGAGCCGACCGACCCGGTCGGGTCGTCCGGGGCAGGCGTCACGCAGCTCTCCGCGGACGAGCTGCCCGCCGATCTGGTCGAGGCGATCACCCGGGATCTGCAGATCAGCCCGCAGGAGTACCTCGACCGTGCCGCACGCGCGCAGGAACTCGGCTCGTACGCGGCGGACTTCAGGGCCGAACGTCCCGAGGAGTTCGCCGGCGCCTGGATGGGTCTCGACGGTCACCCCGTCGTCGCCGTGACGACGACGGAGGCGGCACAGGACGCGGCCCGCGACGGGTACCGCACCCACATGGCACCGGTCTCCCTCGAGGGACTCGAGCAGTCCGTCGCCGACTTCAACCGTTGGGTGTCGGACCTGCCGCGCGAGATCGCATCGCAGGTCGGGTCCGCCTCGATCGACGTCCTGAACAACCAGATCGTCGTCGACATCGCCAACAGCCCCGCCGGACGCGCACTCGACCTGCCCACGCAGATCGCGAACGTCAAGGTCCAGCTCTCGAATGTCGGGCCGGCCCCGGTGGAACGGACGCCGATGGGCGGCGACACCTACGTGACGTCGGCCAAGCCCCTGGGCGACGCGCCCCGCGACGAAATCGGAATCTGCTCCTTCGGATTCAACGGCGTCGACCGGAACGGCAATGCCGTGAACATCAGTGCGGGTCACTGCGACCCCGCGCAGGGTGCGAACGCGGGCGTGTACCTGCCGAACCGCGAGAACCTCGCCGACAGCCTCGAGGTGGGCAAGTTCGCCCGCTCCGAGATCGGCGGCAACGACACCATCGACTACTCGTTGATCCGCCTCAACGACGCGGGCCTGCGCGTCGGCCTCGACCGCCCGGTGATCCGCGGCGCCGGCGGCAGCACCCTCACCGTCACCGGCACCGCCGTCCCCGTCGTCGGAGCCCCGATCTGCAAGTCCGGGCAGACGTCGTCGTTCACCTGCGGTGTCGTGTCCGCCGACCGGGTCGAGGCACAGCTCATGACCTTCGACGGCGCCAGCCACACGGTGCGCGGATTCGCCGGGACCGCTTGCACTCTCGCGGGAGACAGCGGCGGCGCGATCGTCACGGGCACGCTGGCTCTCGGCATCACCAGCGGGTCCAACAGCAGCGACGCACCCAGTTGCGCCGAGGCCAACATGGTTCTCGCGTTCGACGGTGGAACCTCCAACCTGGGCATTCCGATCCGCACCATCCTGGGCGCCGCCGACGCGTCCTCCGGCGGGGGTCTGGGCGCCGGTCTTTCCGTGCGCACCGGCGCCGCCGGCGCCTGACGATTCGTTCACGCGGATTTACGCATAACGGGTGGGCTTCGGGGTACCGAACCCATATAGTCAAATGCGACTCGGGGCACCCGCGTAGCCGGGTGCTCCTCTCTGCGCGCCTCGGGGTCCATGGGCGCAGGGCGGACAATAGAAAGGCCCTCATGCGAAGCTCGCTCGCACGTCGTGCCGCGGTGTTCGGCTCTACCGCGCTCCTGTTCCTCGGCCCTCTGACAGCCGTCGCACAGGCCGAGCCCGCCGAATCGCCCGCAGTGTCCGAGTCGGGTGTCTCCGACCAGGCGGCGCACCTGCCGATCGAGCTCGTCGAGGCGTTGCAACGGGACCTGAAGCTCTCGCCGGACCAGTACCTGGAACGGTCGGAGCTGGGCCAGAAGCTGGCGGAGTTCGCGGAGATCGCGCGCGTCCAGTTCCCCGACGCGTTCGCCGGGGCGTGGATCGACCAGTCCGGGACGCCGATCGTCGGGCTCGCCGGGCACGACCGCGACGCCGCCCGCGCCGCCGTCGAGCAGGCCGGGTTCACGAGCAAGGACGTCGAGCGGAGCCAGAACCAACTCGAGTCCGCCCGCACCGCGCTGACCGACTGGATCGGCACCCTGCCCCCGGAGATCGGCAAGCTCGTTCGCGGTGTCGCCATCGACATCACCACCAACAACGTGATCCTGCGGGCCGACGACACCGCCGGTGACCTGTTCGACCTGCTGCCGCCGTTCCTCCAGGGGGCCGCGCGCCTCGTGCTCGGCCCCGCCCTCGCGCCGTTGCAGCCCGTTGCCCAGGGTCCCGAGTCCGCCTACTACGCGGCCGACGCCTTCCTCGGCGGCGACCCGTACGCCGCAGTCGGTGGAGGTATGGGCCTGCGCTGCTCGCTCGGGTTCAACGCGACCGACGGCAACGGTGCACCGGTCAACATCAGCGCCGGCCACTGCGACCCCAACCGGACGTTCGCCGGCACCGAGAACGCGTCCAAGGCGTACGCCATGGTGGGCGAGGTGTCCGGACCGATGATCGGCACCTTCGAGAAGACCAGCCTCGACGGGTACGACTACTCGATCATCCGGCCGACGTCCGACTCGGCCCCGCGCTTCGCGAACAACGGCATCCGGGTTCCGGGCGCCGCACCGCTCGGCATCACCGGCACCGCCGACCCCGTCGTCGGCGCACCGGTGTGCAAGGCCGGCAACACCTCGGGCTTCAACTGCGGCGTCGTGACCGCCACCAACCAGACCGTTCCCGTCGGACAGCGGGTGCTCACCGACGGATTCGCCACCAACCTGTGCGCACTGCAGGGCGACAGCGGCGGCACCATCGTCACCGGCACGCTCGCCCTCGGCATCTCGAGCGCATCGAACGTCGGCGACTTCGGCATGTGCCAGGTCGCGGACTTCGTCGGATCCGTCACGGGCAGCACCCCGGAACTGTTCGCCACCCCGATCAACACGATCCTGCGGCAGAACCCCGGACTGGCGCTCAGGACGTCCTGACCCACCCGATACGGAGAACGGGCCCGCTTCCTCGAGGAAGCGGGCCCGTTCTGCGTTCGAATACCGTCAACTCACCCAGCGGCGGGCGCCGGCGCGGCCGGTGCGGCGTTGAGCGTCTGGTACACCTGCCACCCGTTGTAGGCGAGGACCGGGACGCCGGCGACGATCGTGCCGATCATGCCGCCGACAGGTGCGGCGGCGGCCGCACCACCGAGACAGGTAAGGACGCTCGCCGGAATACCGACACCGGTCAACGCGAGCGGTGTGCCACCAATCGCGCATCCAGCGACCGCACCGACGAGCGTGCCGACGATACTGCCAACGGTGACGGCGGTGTCGACGCCGTCGCCCAGCTTCTCGAATACCGCGAGATTCTCCCCCAGGACGGCCAGGTTCGTCGGATCGAAGGGTTGCGCCACGTCCGCCGGCGTCGCCTTGGCCGGATCGGTCTCGGGCGTCAACGTCAACGTGCGTCCCTCGACGAGCGGAGCGATCGAGAACTCCTGGTCGCCGATCCGATATGACAGCGGCAGCGCCTGCAACACCGTGCCGGCCGCGTTCCGGATCTCGACGGACTTGCCGTCCGAGGTGACCCGGAATCCACCGGCGTCGAGGACCGTGACAACCGAGCGTCCGTCGATGTGCGCCGCGTAACCGACCGCCTCGGGCGCGGGTGCCGGATCCGCGTACGCGGTACCGGCCCCTATCCCCATCGCGGCGATCACCAGCGCGGACGTAGCGGCGAATTTCGTCAGCTTCATAGGGCTGTCATT
Source organism: Prescottella agglutinans (assembly GCF_004011865.1). GTDB lineage: Bacteria > Actinomycetota > Actinomycetes > Mycobacteriales > Mycobacteriaceae > Prescottella > Prescottella agglutinans. Next base: position 41,459 of record NZ_RKLP01000005.1, read on the forward strand.
CCGTTCTGTGACTGCCACGAATGGCCCCCCGACCGAATGTTGTCCGAACGATCCGAAGCGCCGAGGGTTCCCCCACCTGCACGAACGATCTCGGCGAAGCTCCGATCCGCGGCGAAGCATAACCCAGCAGAACTCGAAATCGTCACCAATTCATTTCGAGCAATTTATGGACGAATGTCCAAGTTATTCATGGACGAATGTCCAAGTTTCGGAGAAATCCGCGCCGCCCGGGCCGGGTTAGGCCTACCTACGCGACAGGGGTCACACGGGCACCACATACCGTTAACTGAATACGACCGACTTGCGAGGGTCAGCCCTCCCTCGCGCCCACGCAGCGAAGCCTCTCGCGTCGCCCACCGCGCCGCACCTGAGAGCCGAAGATGCAGGAAACGAAGCTTCGCGCTATGTTACCGATTAGTAGAAGTAGCAAGTTACCAGCGGGTAACTTGTGAGCGGTTAGGATCTGTGGGCTGACCCACAGGCGGCACGCGTGCTGCCCCGAAACGAAAGGCTTCGACATGAATGCCCTGACGATTACGTTGGGCACCGTCGGCGTACTGCTGAGCCTCGTCTGTTGGGCCTCGTTCCTCAGCGGAGCCTGGCGGATGGCGAAGACCGTGCAGATCGGGCAGTCCGCGCCCGACCGCTGGCGCCCGTTCTTCCCGCGCTTCAAGCAGATGATCGTCGAGTTCATCGCGCACACCCGGATGCAGAAGTTCCGCACCGTCGGTTGGGCGCACTGGCTCGTCATGATCGGCTTCCTCGGCGGCGCGCTGCTGTGGTTCGAGGCCTACGGCCAGACGTTCGACCCCACATTCCACTGGCCGCTGTTCGGTAACACGTGGGTCTGGCACCTGTGGGACGAGATCCTGGGCATCGGCACCGTGGTCGGCATCCTGACGCTGATCGTGATCCGTCAGCTCAACCACCCCCGCATCCCCGAGCGGCTGTCCCGCTTCGGGGGCTCCCGCTTCGGCGCCGCCTACTTCGTCGAGGTCGTGGTCCTGATCGAGGGCCTGGGCATGATCATGGTGAAGGCCGGCCGCATCGCGATGACCGGTCACTCCAACCCGTGGACCGACTTCTTCACGATGCGCGTCGCCGAGCTGCTGCCGTCGAGCGCCGTCATGGTCTCGTGCTTCGCGTTCGTCAAGCTGATGTCCGGCATGATCTGGCTGTTCGTGGTCGGCCGCAACATCACGTGGGGTGTCGCGTGGCACCGCTTCTCGGCGTTCCCGAACATCTACTTCAAGCGTGAGGACGACGGCGGCGTCGCCCTGGGTGCCGCCAAGCCGATGATGTCGAAGGGCCGCGCCCTCGACATGGAGAACGTCGACCCCGACACCGACACGCTCGGTGCCGGCCGGATCGAGGACTTCTCGTGGAAGGGCTGGCTCGACTTCACCACGTGTACCGAGTGTGGCCGCTGCCAGTCGCAGTGCCCCGCCTGGAACACCGGCAAGCCGCTGTCGCCGAAGCTGCTCATCATGTCGCTGCGCGACCACGGCTACGCCAAGGCCCCCTACCTGCTGGCCGGTGGCCGCAAGGACATGGGCGGCGACGAGGTCGGCCTGGTCGACGCCGAGGGCAACGTCCTCGAGAACAAGCTCGCCGCGATTCCGGAGGCCGCCCGCGCCGAGGCCGAGCGTCCGCTGATCGGCGAGTCGGTCGAGGGTGAACTCGGCGGCATCATCGATCCCGAGACGCTGTGGTCGTGCACCACCTGTGGCGCGTGCGTCGAGCAGTGCCCGGTCGACATCGAGCACGTCGACCACATCATCGACATGCGCCGCTACCAGGTGCTGATCGAGTCGGAGTTCCCGTCCGAGCTCGCGGGTCTGTTCAAGAACCTCGAGAACAAGGGCAACCCCTGGGGCCAGAACTCCAAGGACCGGCTCAACTGGATCAACGAGATGGACTTCGAGATCCCGGTCTACGGCCAGGACGCGGATTCCTTCGAGGACTACGAGTACCTGTTCTGGGTCGGCTGCGCCGGCGCCTACGAGGACCGCGCGAAGAAGACCACCAAGGCCGTCGCCGAGCTGCTCGCGACCGCGGGTGTGAAGTTCATGGTCCTCGGCGCCGAGGAGACCTGCACCGGCGACTCGGCTCGCCGCGCGGGCAACGAGTTCCTGTTCCAGCAGCTCGCGATGCAGAACATCGAGCTGCTCAACACAGTGTTCGACGGCACCCCGGACAACAAGCGCAAGATCGTCGTCACGTGTGCGCACTGCTTCAACGCCCTGGGCAACGAGTACCCGCAGGTCGGCGGCGTCTACGAGGTCGTCCACCACACGCAGCTGCTCAACCGCCTGGTCCGGGCCAAGAAGCTGGTCCCGGTCGCCAAGCTGAACGAGGACGTCACCTACCACGACCCGTGCTACCTGGGCCGTCACAACAAGGTGTACGACGCGCCGCGTGAGCTGATGGAGGCGTCGGGCGCCAAGCTCAACGAGATGCCTCGTCACGGCGAGCGGTCCATGTGCTGTGGTGCCGGTGGCGCCCGCATGTGGATGGAGGAACAGCTCGGCAAGCGCATCAACATCGATCGCGTCGACGAGGCCCTCACCACGTCGCCGAAGAAGATCGCGACCGGCTGCCCGTTCTGCCGCGTCATGCTCACCGACGGCGTCACCGCACGCCAGGAGCAGGGCCAGGGCGAGGGTGTCGAGGTCGTCGACGTCGCGCAGATGATGCTCGAAACCGTCACGCGTCTCGATCCCGCGCAGCTGACCGCGAACCTCAAGGTCGAGCCGCGCGAGAAGGCTCCGGTCGCCTCGGCACCGGCCGCCGAGGCTGCCGCTCCGGTCGCGGAGGCCCCGGTCGCTGAAGCGGCTCCGGCTGCCGAGGCCGCCCCTGCTGCTGCAGCGGCACCGGCCGCCGGCAAGGGCCTGCAGATGAAGGGCCTGGCGAAGGCTCCCGGCGCGAAGGCTCCGGGCGGCAAGGGTCTGCAGATGAAGGGCGCCGCCAAGGCTCCGGGAGCCAAGGCCGAGGCCGCCGCACCGGCCGCCGAGGCTGCTCCCGCTGCCGAGGCACCGGCCGCTCCGGTCGCCAAGCCCGGCGGACTGGGCATGAAGGGCGGGGCCAAGGCACCCGGTGGCAAGGGCCTGCAGATGAAGGGCGCCGCGAAGGCTCCCGGCGCGAAGGCGGCCGCTCCGGCACCCGCCGCCGCCCCGGCCGCCGAGGCACCCGCTGCCGAGGCTCCGGCTGCGCCCGCGGCACCTGCCGCCAAGCCCGGCGGACTCGCCATGAAGGGCGGGGCCAAGGCACCCGGCGGCAAGGGCCTGCAGATGAAGGGTGGGGCGAAGGCTCCCGGCGCGAAGGCCGCTGCACCGGCACCGGCCGCCGAGGCACCCGCAGCCGCGCCTGCTGCTCCGGCGGCAGAGGCTCCGGCGGCACCCGCCGCCGAGGCCAAGCCGGCACCGCAGGCCAAGCCGGGCGCACTGGGCTTCAAGTCGGGCGCGAAGGCACCGGGCGCCCGCAAGGCCGCCCCGGCCGCCTCTGCTCCGGCACCAGCTGCCCCGGCTGCCGAGCCCGTCGCAGAGCCCGAGCAGCCTGCCGCACCGCAGGCCGAGGCCGCACCGGCCGAGGCTCCGGCGCCGAAGCAGGAGGCGTCGACGCCGCCTCCGCCGCAGGCCAAGCCCGGCGCGCTGGGCTTCAAGGCCGGCGCCAAGGCCCCCGGCCGCAAGAAGTAGTTCGACCCGACTGCGCCCCCACCGATAGCGGTGGGGGCGCAGTCGTATGCGCACGCCTCTCGACGCCACACACGATTTCTCCGCATCACACACGAATTCGCTATGGAGAACGTGTGTGAGCTCGAGAGAACCTGTGTGTTCTCGAACCATCCACAGGTCCGAGGTTGTCCCCAGCCCAGCCTTCGGACCGGCACGAACGACGTCCGTCTCGCGGGGAGGACGGCACGATGCCGGATGTGGACTCACACATCATCCGACGCGCCGAGGCGCTGCGACGCGGGGCCGCAGACCATCAACTGCAGCGGCAGTGCCGGACCGGGGCCTGGCGGCGGCTCAGGCCCGGGCGATACGCCCCGCGGGCCGAGTTCGACGCGTTGGACGCCCGCGAACGGCACCGACTCCGGGCGGTGGAAACCCTGCGGGCCGCAGCCTCGGATGCGGTGTTCAGCCACCAGTCCGCGGCCGTCCTCCACGGGCTGGACCTGTGGAACACCCCGCTCGCCGTCGCGCACCTGACCCGCAGCCGTCCGACCGGCGGCCGACGCACCCGGCACCGCCACGTCCACTCCGCGACGCTGCGGCCCGACGAGATCACCGAGGTCGACGGGCTCGCCGTGACGACCGTGGCGCGGACGGTGGCAGATCTGGCGCGGACGCTGCCGTTCGAACAGGCCGTCGTCGTCGGTGATCACGCGCTGCATGCGAGCGGACTGACAGCCGACGACTTGGCTGCCGTCGCGGACACGATCGCGCCGCATGTGGGGCGGCGCCGCGTCCACCGCGTCCTCGACCAACTCGACGGCCGCTCCGAGAGCGTCGGCGAATCACGCAGCCGGGTCTTGATGGTGCGAGAACAGCTGCCTGTTCCGAACTGCCAGTCGAACCTCTACGGCGCCGACGGCAATCACCTGGGACGAGTGGACTTCCTGTTCGAGGAGTTCGGTGTCGTGGGCGAGTTCGACGGGCGCGGCAAGTACGGCCGCCTCGTCCCCGACGGGCAGGTCCCGGCGGACGTGGTGTGGGCGGAAAAGAAGCGCGAGGACGCGATCCGGGCCACGGGCCGGCAGGTGGTGCGGTGGAGCTGGGACGAACTCGAAACCCCGTACGTGATCGTTCGGCGAATCCGCGACGCGTTCGAGCGGGCGCGGCTCTCTACCCAACCGCGTGGATACGTCGAGCACACGCCGCAGGCGTGACCGTCACTCCCGACCCGAGGAGATCCATTCCGGTCCGTTGAAGGTCAGGTTGCGCCCGCCGGTGACCAGGTCTGCGACGCGGTCGAGCCGCGCGAGTTGGGACGCCGACAGTTCCAGCGACGACGCCGCCGCGTTCTCGTCGACGCGTGCGCTGCGCCGAGTTCCCGGGATCGGCGCGACCGGCAGGCCCAGGCGCGTGCCCTGTGCCAGCAGCCAGGCCAGGGCTACCTGTGCCGGGGTGGCCCCGACCTCCCCGGCCACCGCGCGGACGTGTTCCACGACGACCTGGTTCGCGTCGAAGTGCCGATCGAACCGGTCCTGGCCCTGGAGCATCGAGCCCGACACCGCTTCCCGGGAGAGTGTTCCGGTCAGGAACCCGCGACCGAGCGGCGAGTACGGGACGAATCCCGCACCGACGTCGAGCGCCGCGGGCACGACGCGCCGCTCGACGTCACGCGACCAGAGACTCCACTCGCTCTGGACGGCGCTGATCGGATGCACCGCGGCGGCCGCCCTGAGCTCGTCACCGGTCACCTCCGACAGCCCGAGGTGCCGCACCTTGCCCTCGCGGACCAACTCGGCCATCGCCGCGACCGTCTCCTCGATCGGGCGGCCGATCTCCCGCCGGTGCATGTAGTAGAGGTCGATCACGTCGGTCCCCAGTCGCCGCAGCGACGCCTCGCAAGCCGACCGGACGTAGTCCCGGTCGCCGCGGGTCGGTGTGCCGCCGCCTGCGCCGATCGCGCCGGTGATGCCGAACTTTGTGGCCAGCTGCACCTCGCCGCGTCGTGTGCGCAGCACCTGCGCGAGGAGTTCCTCGTTGGTGCCGGCGGGCCCGACGGTGCCCGGCCGCGGCGTGCCGTAGACGTCGGCGGTGTCGATGAAGGTGACGCCCACGTCGATCGCATGGTGCAGGGTCCGCTCCGCCTCGGCCGGGTCGGTGTGGCCGTAGACGTGACTCAGGGCCATGCCGCCCAGTCCGATTCGGCTCACTCGCATTCCGTGTCCGAGTTCGATGGTCGGTACCGTCATGTCAGTTCCCCTCCGTCTGCCGTTGCCTCAGCCGGGTCGTGGCGTCGACGATCGGTCTGTTCTCACAATCGAGTCCGCGTTCGACGAGGTCGCGGTAGTGCTCGATCTTGGCGTCGAGCGCGCCGAGATCCTGACGCAGTTGGGCCAGTTGGCCGAGCACCCGTTCGCGGTGCGCGCGCAGCATGGTCATCCGCCGCCCATGGCTCGCGGCCCCCTCGTCGTACATCGCGAGGAAGGACCGGATCTCGGCAACGGGCATCCCGGTGCGACGTAGTCGGACGATCAGTTCGATCGTGCGCACGGCGGCGTCGTCGTAGATTCGGCGCCCGTCACTGCCGCGCTCGACACGCGGGATGAGCCCCTCCCGTTCGTACCAGCGCAGTGTGTCCTGTGTCAGGCCCGTCGCCTCGGACACCTCCGCGATTCCCAGCGCTGCTGTCATGGGTCCCGACGGTAGGCGTTGGAGCGCACTCCAACGCAACTGCTAGGGCCGCCACAGCTCCAGCTGCGGCACGCCGGGCGTCTCGAACCCCATGACCTGCCCGTAGAACGACAGTTCCGCCTCGCGGGCGCTGACGATCGTCTCGACGCGGCGGAATCCGTGGGCCTCGCCCTGGTACGCGAGGTAGGCGTGCGGGATCCGCTTCCGCACGAGCGCGGCGCGGAACCGCTCCGCCTGCGACGGCGGGACGATCGGGTCGGACAGCCCCTGGAGCAGCAGCACCGGGCAGGAGAGGCCGTCGACGTTGTTCACCGGCGCCCGCCGGGCGTACAGGTCGGCGGCCGCGGGCAGTGGACCGATCAGCCCGTCGATGTACCGGGACTCGAAATCGTGGGTCTCCTTGACGAACTCGACCAGTTCGGCCACGCCGTAGTACGAGACGCCGCACGCGAACACGTCCGACGTCGTCAGCGCGGACAGCACGGTCCAGCCGCCGGCCGAACCTCCCTCGATCGCGAGACGATCGGGGTCGGCGAGACCGGCGTCGGCGAGACCACGCACGGCGGCGACGGTGTCCTCGACGTCGACGATCCCCCACTGTCCGCGCAGCCGGTTGCGGTACTCGCGGCCGTACCCGCTCGAGCCGCCGTAGTTGACGTCGACGACGCCGATGCCGCGGCTCGTGAAGTACGCGTACACGAGGTGCACCGCGGGTGCGACGTGCGCGGTCGGCCCGCCGTGCACGAATGCGACGTACGGCGGGAGTTCTCCCTCGGGCGCGGTGAAGTTCGGGTTGCGGGGCGGGTAGACGATCGCGTGGACCTCGCGCTCGGGACCGTCGAAGGTGAGGGCCTGCGCCTCGGGGAGGTACGCGACGTCGGGCAGGCCGTCGACCGCCAGTCGCACTTCGGTGAGCCGCCCGGTGTCGAGATCGAGCATCCGCAGCCCGGACGCGACGCGAGCGCCGCCGCAGCGCAACAGGATCCGACGGCCGTCCACGTCACAGATCTGCACGGACGAGAGGCCCTCGAGTTCGACGTCGCGCAGTGCGCCGGTGCGCGGGTCGAGGACCGCCAGGGTGTCGGTACCGACGGTCCGGGTGGTCAGCAGGGTGCCGTCGTCGAGGGCCGTGTACCAGCGGGCGCCGAGTTGCCACAGCGGGGCACCGAAGTCGGCGCCCCGCGGGCAGATCGGTTCCACCACACCGTCGTCCACCGAGACGCGGCAGAGGTTCCACCACCCGCTGCGGTCGGTGATCACGTGCAGTGTCGATGCGTCGACCCATTCGGGTTGGAGCACCGACTCGTCGGGAGCACCGAGTAACGTCTCCAGGACGCCGGTCGCGAGATCGAGGACACGCAGTTCGGTTCCGTCCCAGGGCATCTGCGGGTGGTTCCACGCGATCCACGCGAGCCGGCCGCCGTCCGGCGAGAGCCGCGGGTAGGCCAGGAAGTCGGAGCCGCCGACCACCGAGCGGATCGCGGACGGGTCGTCGGCGCCCGAACCGTCGAGCGGGACCACGCAGATGTCCCGGGTCACCTCGTCACCCGCGTGACGCTCGCGGACACACCACACGTCCCGCCCCACGACGAGGAGGTCGGCGTACCGAATCGCGGCCGCTGTCAACGGGATCGGCGTCAGCGGGACGGGTGCGACGTCGACGGACGCGTCGAACCGGTACAGCCGCTGGTCGCTGAACTCCGCGAACACCAGGATCGAGTCGTCGGTCACCGTCCACGCACCGCCGCCGTACTCGTGGACGCGGGTGCGCGCGTTCCACGGCAGCGGCAGGACGTCGACGGGTTCGCCGTCGGCGCCGAGGCGCCGGATCGCGGTCCGCCCGCCCTCGGTGGGACGCTGCTCCGACCACCAGGCCCGACCGTCGACGAAGCGTGCCCCCTCCACCGGATGCCCACTCGCGGCGAGGTGCGTGGCGGTGATCGGCGAGATCCACGACCCGTAGGGCGCGACGGCCGGCGCAGCGTTCGTCATGCAGGACACCCTAGCCAGGGACCCCGGTCGTCGACGTACTGTTTCCCCATGCCCGCGCGCGTGCCGCAGCGATTCGCCGACGCCCCCGTCGCGCGGATGGCGACGACGTCGGCGGACGGCGATCCGCACCTGGTCCCGGTGGTCTTCGCGGTCGTCGACGACACGATCTACACCGCGGTCGACGACAAGCCCAAGACCACCCGGCGCCTGAGGCGTCTCGCGAACATCGCGGCGACGGGCCGCGTGAGCCTGCTCGTCGACCACTACGACGACGACTGGACGCGACTGTGGTGGGTGCGGGTCGACGGGTCGGCGCAGGTGATCGCCGCCGAGGGCGAGGAGGGTCGCCGCGCGATCGATGCGCTGGTCGCGAAGTATCCGCAGTACCGGTCGATGCGCCCGGCCGGCCCCGTGGTCGCCGTGCGCGACCTTCGGTGCCGGTCGTGGGCGGCCGCCTGAGCCGCGCGACGCCCGTCACACCGATCACCGCCGGCGCGGCGACACCCCCGCCGCCGAGGGCAACCGAATCGGCGCTCTACCTGGCCCGATACCCGGACGATCGAGCCCCGGGCGGGGCCTCCGCCCGCAGGCGGCCGATTTCCGTTTGCGCCCGAGTGGAATCATGGTTGCGTGAGCACTCCAGATTCCGTCCGCCATCATCGGCCGCAGCGCGCTCTCGAGCAGTCCACCAAACTGCAGAACGTGCTGTACGAGATCCGGGGGCCGGTGCACGCGCACGCGGCGCGCCTGGAGGCGGAGGGGCATCGGATCCTCAAGCTCAACATCGGCAACCCCGCCCCGTTCGGTTTCGAGGCGCCCGACGTGATCATGCGCGACATGATCGCGGCACTGCCCTACGCGCAGGGCTATTCGGAGTCCAAGGGCATCCTGTCGGCCCGCCGCGCCATCGTCACGCGGTACGAACTGGTGCCCGGGTTCCCCGAACTCGACGTCGACGACATCTACCTCGGCAACGGCGTCTCCGAGCTCATCACGATGACGATGCAGGCGCTGCTCGACGACGGCGACGAGGTGCTCATCCCCGCACCGGACTACCCGCTGTGGACCGCGATGACGAGCCTGTCGGGCGGCACCCCGGTGCACTACCTGTGCGACGAGCAGAACGACTGGAACCCGGACATCGCGGACATCGAGTCCAAGATCACGGACAAGACCAAGGCGCTGCTGGTCATCAACCCGAACAACCCGACGGGTGCCGTGTACTCGGCGGAGGTGCTCGCGCAGCTCGTCGACCTGGCACGCAAGCACCAGTTGCTGCTGCTGTCGGACGAGATCTACGACAAGATCCTCTACGACGACGCCAAGCACATCTCGCTGGCCACGCTCGCTCCCGACCTGCTGTGTCTAACGTTCAACGGGCTGTCGAAGGCATACCGGGTCGCCGGCTACCGCTCGGGTTGGGTCGCCATCACCGGACCGAAGGACCACGCCGCCGGCTTCCTCGAGGGCCTGGATCTGCTCGCGTCCACCCGCCTGTGCCCGAACGTCCCCGGCCAGCACGCCATCCAGGTGGCGCTCGGCGGACATCAGAGCATCGAGGATCTGGTCCTGCCCGGCGGCCGACTGCTCGAGCAGCGCGACGTCGCGTGGGAGCGGCTCAACATGATTCCCGGCGTCTCGTGCGTCAAGCCGCGGGGCGCGCTGTACGCCTTCCCCCGCCTGGATCCGAACGTCTACGAGATCCACGACGACGAGAAGCTGGTTCAGGACCTGTTGCTGCAGGAGAAGATCCTCATGGTCCAGGGCACCGGCTTCAACTGGCCCGACCATGATCATCTTCGCATCGTGACGCTGCCATGGGCGCGGGATCTGGCGGTCGCGATCGAACGATTCGGCAACTTCCTGTCGAGCTACAAGCAGTGACCACGGCCCACCTCGGGCATCGGTAGGAGGCGACACGGAACCCGACCCCAATCCAGCAAGATCGCTGCGATATGGGTAGATTCACCGTTTAGCACCATTGTGTGCCGTAAGCGCCTCGTCCTGCCCCTCCCCCCCTGGGCGACGAGGTTATCGGTGGCGGGGACGACCCCCCCTGCTCCCCGCCACCGTCGCTTGCCTGTCCGTGCCCACTAATCTGACCCGGTGCGGAAGGCAGTCCGATGACATCCGAGTTGTCGACCGATCGTGAGCAGACCCGGCGTCGTGTGCAGGTACCCGGGCACGGCCACGGTCACGGCCACTTCGACGGGCCGGCCCCGGTCGGCCCCACCGCGGCCCGTGTCGTCGTGGGCCTCCTCGTCACCATCGCGACCGCCGTCGTCATCGGCGCCGTCATCCTCTGGCCGAGCAAACAGCACGTCGAGATCCCGTTGCCGTTCCAGAGTGCCGGCGGCGGGGCCGTCACCACCGAGGCCGGGACGGTCGTCGCCCAGGACATCGCCCCGTGCGGCAGTCCGTCTGCGGGACGGGCATTCTCGGGCGAACCCGCGCCGTCGGCGGCGCTCGGTGGCGGGATCGACTGTCGCCGCAGCCTGGTCGCCATCGAGTCCGGCCCCAACGCGGGGACGCGGACGCTCCTCGAGATCGTCCCGGGTCCCGGACAGCCGGTGCTGAGTCTCGGCGAGCACGTTCGACTTGTCCGGCAGACGGATTCGACCGGCACCCCGATCTACTCGTTCAACGACTATTCGCGCGGCATGTCGCTGGCGCTCGTCGTCGCGGCCTTCGTGGTGGCGATCGTCGCGGTCGCGCGGTGGCGCGGGCTGCGCGCACTGCTGGGACTCGGGATCGCCTTCGGCGTTCTGGTCGTGTTCACGCTGCCCGCGCTCCTGGACGGCCAACCCGCGATGCCCGTCGCGCTCGTCTCCGGCGCGGCGATCCTCTTCGCCGTGCTGTACCTGGCCCACGGCGTGAACCTGCGGACGAGTTCCGCGCTGCTCGGCACCCTCGCGTCGATGCTCGTCGCGGCGCTGCTGTCCGCCATCGCGATTCGGATGACGCACCTGACGGGTCTGTCGGAGGAGCAGAACACCAATGTGCAGGCCTACATCCAGCACGTGAGCATCACGGGACTCCTGCTGGCCGGCTTCATCATCGGATCGTTGGGGGTACTGAACGACGTCACGATCACGCAGGCGTCAGCCGCGTTCGAACTCGCGTCGATCGACGAATCGGCCACTCGCCGGACCATCTTCGCGTCGGCGATGCGGGTGGGGCGCGACCACATCGCGAGCACCGTGTACACCCTGGTGCTCGCCTACGCCGGCGGCGCGCTTCCCCTGCTGCTCCTCTTCAGCGTCGCGGGAGGCTCCATCGGCGACGTGCTGACGGGCGACGCCGTCGCGATCGAGATCGTGCGATCGTCGGTGGGCGGGATCGCGCTGGCCCTCTCCGTGCCGCTCACGACCGCCATCGCGGCGCTGCTGGCACGCCCGCGGACGGCTGCGCCGGCCCGGCAACGACGACGACGCGGGCGCCACTCCCGGTGACCGGGGCGGTCACAGCTTCGGAAGCGGTATCCCGGGGATGACCGGCATCGGCGGCAGCTGAACCGGCGGCAGCGCGGGCAGGACGGGCAGTTGGATGTCCAGGCCCGGGAACAACGGGGCCGGCGCCGGAGCGGTCGTGCGGGGCGGCTCCGGTCGGTATCCGGGGTCCGCGGCCGGTTGTTGCGCAGCCTCGGTGGTGGTGACCGGGGCCGACGACGGCGGCGGGGGTGGCGGGGTGGTCGTCCGCGACGACGTCTGCCCGCTCGACGAGAAGGTCGAGGTCGGCGTGTCCGTCGAGGCCCCCGCCTCCGATCCGAAAACCGTTCTGCCGTATCCGAGCCCGAAACCGATGGCCGCGATGAGGACCAGGGCGGCACCCGCCAGGCCGGCACCGTTCACCTGTCGACGGGAGACCGCCCGGTGGGCCGCGCGCGTCGACCGGCGCGGCGCCGCCACCGTCACCGTTCCCGCGAGGAGCGCCGCGCCGCCGGCGACGACGAACTCGGGATGCTCCGGCATCACGATCGGGACGGCCGACCGCTCGGCGAGCACCGACTGCACCTCGGGGATGTGGGCTCCGCCTCCCAACAGCACCACGGCCTCGGGGAGCAGATCGACCTGCGAGACCAGGTCGCCGATCAGTTCGATCGATTCCTCGATCACCGGAAGGACGACGCGCCCGAATGTTTCACGTGGTGTTCGTTCGAGTCGATCACAGCGCAGGATCTGGCTGCGCTCGGATGCCGCGACCGAGCCGGTGTACCTGTCCACCACGCTGACGGTCAGACCGGTGCTCCCCAGGTCGTACAGCACGATCGTCCGCACACCCGCGAGCCGGCCGTCGCGGTCGAGCCGCTCGAGCACCGCGGTGAGTTCGGGGATCAACCGGAAGCCCGTGATGCCGGCGCCCCGCAGCGCGGCATCGAGCGCGGCGGCCTGCGCTTCGTCACCGTAGGCGACACTCACGCCGACCGGTGTTCTCGACGACGTGAGTTCGGCCAGCGCCGCACCGACCGCATCCGCCGCGGCCTCTTCCGGGATCCGACCCGTGACGGGGACCGTCCGACGCTCGAACGTGGCCGGCGTCCCCGCAGGACCGGTTGCCCGGGAGCGCACCAGGCGCACGAATCCGGCCCCCACCGAAACCCCTAGAACCCCACCCATGAGCCGCCTTCGATCGAGGGCCTCCCGGTCGACGCTCGAACCGGTCGCGTACTGGACCAGCAGAGTCTATACAGCAGTGCCTACACTCACCGATATGCAGTTGCTGTTCGTATGCACCGGCAACATCTGCCGTTCCCCCACCGCCGAGCGCCTGACCACCGCCTGGACAGCCCGCAACGGCACCGTCGACCTCACCGCGTCCAGCGCCGGCACCCGGGCCGTCGTGGGCTCGGGCCTCGAACCCAACGCGGCGCAGGTCCTTTCGACACTCGGCGGGGATCCCGACGGGTTCGCGGCGCGCCAGCTGACGCCCGCGATCGCGGGTGGCGCGGACCTGGTCCTCACGATGACCGAGTCCCATCGCGACAGGGTGCTCCGGATCGCTCCGCGCCAGCTCAAACGAACATTCACGCTGCTCGAGGCCGCGCACCTGGCCTCGGTGACCGGTCCGGCCACCGTCGCGGAACTGGCGGCCGCACGCGGCACCGTCCCCCGCCCGGCAAACGCCGACGTCCCCGACCCGATCGGGCAGAGCGCGACCGTGTTCGGGGACGTCGGCGGTGTGATCGACCGGGCCCTCCTGGAGCTACTTGCTCGCCTGCGTTGCTAGCGGCGCGGGGTCGACCGGCCGGGCGGACTCGTCCGACTTCTGCACCGGTGCGTCGGCGTCGTAGTAGTACTTGTACTCGTACCCGCCCTTGCCCTTGGACGGCGTCATCGTGAGGATCGTGCCGAGCACCGTCGCCCCGACGCTGCGCAGATTGCCGATCGCGCGCGACACCTGGTCACGCTTCGTCTTGCCGTGCCTCACCACGACCAGTGAACCGTCGACCTTCGCCGCCAGCACCGCCGCGTCCGTCACCGGCAACAGCGGCGACGCGTCGATGACGACGAAGTCGAACTTCGACCGCAGGTCGGCGATCAGCTTCTCCGCGTGCGTCGACCCCAGCAGCTCGCTCGGGTTCGGCGGCAGCGGACCCGACGCCAGCACCGAGACGTTGGCGAGCGCGGTCGACTGCAGGACGTCGTCCAGGTCGGCCTGTCCCGCGAGGACGGTGCTCATGCCGACCGACCCGATCAGGTCCAGGTACTTCGCCACGCGGGGGCGACGCAGATCGGCGTCGACCAGGCACACCGAGTAGCCTGCCTCGGCGATCGCCAGGGACAGGTTGATCGCCGTGGTCGTCTTGCCCTCGCCCGGAAGCGAACTGGTGATCGAGATGACCCGCGGCGGGTTGTCGACCTCGAGGAACTGCAGGTTCGTCCGCAGCTCCCGGAACGCCTCGGCGCTGCCCGAGTACCCGTCGTGGAAAGCGATGGCCGCCTTCTGCTCGCGCTCCTTGTCGTAGGGCACGGTGCCCACCAGGCCCACGCCGGCCAACTCGTCGAGCACCTCGCGACTCTTGACCGTGTTGTCGAGGCGGTCACGGAGGATCGCCAGGGCAATGCCGCCCAGGAGGCCGACGGCGAACCCGAGCAGCAGGTTGCGCTTGGTCTTGGGGCTCACCGGGTCCGTGGGCGTCGCGGCGTGTTGCTCGACGACCACCCGGGCCGTCGGAGGCACGCCGGGCTCGAGGGTTTCGAGTTCTTCCGCCATGATCACGAATTCGTCGGCAAGGGCGTTCGCCAGGTCGCGAGCGCGCTCAGGGGACGCATCGGTCAGCTTCAGGTCGATCAGGACCGTGTCGGGTGTCGACGTCGCCTTGACCTCTTTGGACAGCCCCGCGGCGGTCATGCCCGACACCTGCACCTTGTCGAGCGTGCGCTGCGCGAGCGTCGTACCGGTCAAAAGCTTGGTATACGACGCGACGCGCTGTTGGGAGAACAGGTTGCCCTGGTACACCTCGTTGACCGACGCCCCCGACGACGTGGAGACGAAAAGCCTGGCCGAAGCCTGGTACATCGGCGTAGCGACGAGTGATGCGCCCAGCGCGACAAGCACCCCGACGAGCGTTGCCACCGCAATGATCTTCCACCGCGTCTGCACGACCCGTAGGTAGTCCTGTACTTCCATATCCCCGATCCCCGTCCTGTTTTCAGTACAACGCTCTCGAATACCCTATGCGCGAGTTCGCATCACGGCTCACCTTCGTACAGCTCGGCGAGAACACCTGCGACGTGTTGCAGGGGCGCAGGGGCGCCCATCTCGGAGTGCAGACACGGCACCGGCTTCTCCAGAATCCGTCCGGTTACGAAGCGCCGCCACAGGTCCGGCAGACCGCACCGCCCGTCGGGCTCGTGCGATGCCGTGAACAGCACGGCGTCTCCGTCGAACACGCCCGGACGGTGCTGCTGTGCAGCGATTTCCAGTCGCTCACCGGTCTCCACGACACGTCGCACCATCTCCGGATCCAGTCCCTCGGTCTCGCCCACGGCGTGCTCCGGTGCCGCCGCACGATCCGGGACCGCATCGGGCGGGAACGAGTCGAGCAATGCCAGGGTGGCCACGTCAGCACCAGCCGCCCGCAGTTGGACCGCCATCTCGTGAGCGATGTTGCCGCCCAACGACCAGCCGAGAAGGTGGTAGGGCCCTTCGGGCTGCACCGAACGCACGTGTTCGACGTAGCGGTGCGCCAGCGTGGTCACACTTTCCGGAGACTCACCGGTGGCCTGCAGTCCGTACAGCGGTCGATCACGCAGTGTCTCGGCGAGACCCGCATAGCACCAGGCCAACCCGCTGACGGGGTGCACGCAGAACAGTGGGGCCCCGCGAGGCTCGTCCGGAACGTGCAGGCGGACGAGGGTCCCGAGCGGGTCCTGGCCTGCACCACGGGCACCGATCTGCCGCGCCACTCCCGCAGCGGTGGGATCGGCGAACAGTTCCGCGAGGGCGACGTCGTATCCGTACTCGTCACGCAGTCTCGTCACCAGCCGGAGCGCGGCCATCGACGTACCGCCGAGTTCGAAGAAGCTTCGGTCGCGCGGCACGCCGACGCACCCGATCACCTCGGCCATCACGCCCGCCACGTGCTTCTCGGTCGTCCCCTGTGGGGAGGCCCCGTCGACATTCCGGTCGGCGTGGGACGGCGCCGGGAGGGCACTGCGGTCGACCTTGCCGCCCGAGGAGCGCGGAATCCCGTCGATCACACTGATGCTCGCGGGCACATGGTGCGGCGGGAGCGCCGATCCGATCCGGACCCGCAGATCCTCCGGGTCGACCTCGGCACCGGCCGCGGGGACCACGTACGACACGAGGACGGTCTCCCCCGTCGAACGGTGGTGTGGGACGGTCACCGCAGCACCCACTGATTCCTCCGCCAGCAGCACGCTGTCCACCCCAGCGGGTTCCACACGCACGCCGTGGATCTGGAGCTGATCGTCGCTGCGACCGACGTACTCGAGGCGGCCGTCGGAGCGCAACCGCACGAGGTCGCCGGTCCGGTAGAGGCGAGCCCCCGCTTCCCCCCACGGGTCTGCGACGAAGCGACTCGCGGTCATGCCGAAGAGTCCGTGGTAGCCACGGGCCAGTCCGCTACCACCGACGTACAGTTCACCCGTCGTCCCGACCGGCACCGGCCGCAGCCGTGCGTCCAGCACGCGCAGGCCAGTGCCGGCGATCGGCGTACCGATGCTGACCGGTCCACCGCCGAGGACGTCGGTGCACGTGACGCCGACGGTGCACTCGGTCGGCCCGTAGCCGTTGTGCACGCGGTGACGCGCCCAGGCCCGGGCCAACGACGGCGGTAGCGCCTCGCCCGCCGAGACCACGGTCAGCTCGCGGGTGAAGCCGGCCGGATCCAGCGTCGCGAGCACCGTCGGCGTCAGGTTCAGGTGCGTGATCGCCTCGTTCTCCACGACCGTCTGCAGGTCCCGTCCCGCGAAGGCGGACTCGGGTGCACACACGAGTGTTCCGCCGTGCGCGTGAGCCGCGAGCAGTTCGAACACCGACGCATCGAAGGTCGGGGACGCCGCTTGCAGGACAATCGATTCCTCGTCGATCCCGAGTCGCCGGGCCTGCAGGTCGACCAGTGCCGCCAGTCCCGCGTGGGTCACCTCGACACCCTTCGGCTCGCCGGTCGTGCCCGACGTGTACAGCAGGTACGCGAGAGCGGCGGACGTCGATGCGGCCGCGTCGTCGAGCAGACGGCGCCGGCGCTCCGGCGAGTGAGTCGGGTCGATCGGCACCCATGCCGCACCGAGCCGGGTGATCGCCCAGACGTCGATGACCCAGTCCGCTCCGCGTACGGCGTCGACCGCGACGAAGGAGCCTACGCGGACACCGCGGTTCCGCAATTGCGCAGCACGGCGCCTCGCCGCCGCGTCGAGTTCCGTGTACGTCCATCGGCGGGCAGCCGAGCACAATGCGACCCGATCCGGGAACCGACGCACCGACTCGCCCAGAATCTCCGCCAACGTCCGGCTCGGCGGCGCCGCATCACCGTCCATGATCGAAGTGGGTACGGAGAGAACGAGATCGCCGATCGAAGAACCTGCGGCGGAGACCGCCCGGGCGAGCAGATCGATCCACGCGCGCAGGAGGGTGTCCGCGGTGCCTGCGTCGAACAGATCGAGAGCGTGCACCAGTCGTACCGCGACACCGGACCCGTCCGCGGACTCCGATGCGTCCCAGACGAGATCGAACTGCGTAGAGGGCGCCCCCTCCCCGAGATCGGCGATCTCGCAGTCCCCCAACCGCGGCAGGCTCGACCCCGACGTCGAGTGCGCGAGCAACACCTGGAACACCGGGTGGTGTGCTGCGGTGCGGGCCGGGGCCACGCGCGCGACGACGTCGTCGAACGGAATGTCCGCGTGTGCGAACGCGCCGAGATCCACGTCGCGAACGCGGCGAACGAGATCGGCGAACGACTCGTCGAGATCCACCCGAGTGCGCAGCGCGACCGTGCCGACGAACATTCCGGCGAGCGAAGCCAACCGGGCGTCGGACCGTCCACCGACGACCGTCCCCACCGTGACGTCGGTGCGGTCGCCCAACCGGGCGAGCAGTACCGTCAGCGCGGCGTGCAGGACCATGAACACAGTGACCCCGTGGGAGCGGGCGAAATCGGTTATCGCCGAGTGCAACTCGGATCCGATTCGTGCGTGTACCGCACCTCCCCGATGCGTCGAGACCGCCGGGCGAGGGTTGTCGAACGGCAACCCCAGCGGCGCCGCCGGCAGGTCGGCCAGCGTCGTCTCCCAGTAGGCCAGCTGCCGACCGCCAGTGCTCTCGGGATCGGAGAGATCACCGAGCAGACGTGTCTGCCACTCGGCGAAGTCGCCGTACCGCAACGGAAGCGGTTCCCAGTCCGGGATCCGGCCCTCCCGTCGGGCCGCGTACGCCCGCTCCAGATCACGGAGGAGCGGCGCCACCGAGGCGCCGTCCACCGCGATGTGGTGTGTCACCACGGCGAGCACCCACTCGTTGTCCGCGTGGTCGCCGCAGCGGTGGAGTCCGACCCGCAGCGGGGGACCCTCGACCAGATCGAGGGGACGGTCGACCAGTTCACGGACGCGGCGCGCCACCTCATCCGCAGCCGACGGCTCGGTCACGCAATCGACCACGAACCGGTCGGCGCCCAGGACCCGCTGGCTGTGTTCGTCCGGGTAGACGGTTCGCAGCGGCTCGTGCCGGTCGACGACGTCTCCCAGGGCGGCGGTGAGCGCGTCGATGTCGAGGAACCCATGCAGCCGCAGAACGACCGGCATCGTGTAGGCGCTCGGGTCCGCCTGATGCAGCATCCACAGTCGTCGCTGTGCGGGTGCCATCGGGATGGGGCGACGGGGCGCACCCGCGACCAGCCGCGGGCGGGTGTCGGTGCCGGTGGTGGCCAGGCCGTCGGCGAGCGCCGCCAGCGTCGCGGACTCGAGCACCGCGCGCGGTGACACGTCCCGGTGCACCGCCCCCGACAGCCGGGCGGCCACTTCGACCGCGCCGAGGGAGTGGCCGCCCAGAGCGAAGAATCCCGCGTCGACGTCGACATCGTGACCGAGCACGTCCCGCACCACCGCGGTCACCAACGTTTCCGCGGCGGTCAGCGGACGGTGGGAAGACGTCGCCGCGAGCGCGTCGGCCATCCTCGACAGGGCCTCCAGGTCGAGCTTGCCGTTCGGGGTCGTCGGCAGACTCGTGAGCACGTGCACCCGAGAGGGAATGAACGCCGGAGGCAGGTCGCCTGCCAGTTCGCCGAACACCTCGTCGCTGTCGATTCCGTCGCCTGCGACGAACGCGACCAACGTGTCCCCTCGGGGTACCACCGCGGCGTGCCGAACGCCGCGGCAACGCAGGAGCGCGGTCTCGACACGACCCGGTTCCATTCGTATGCCCCGGATCTTGACCTGACGATCGACGCGCCCGAGGAACAGCATCCGGCCGTCGCGGCGGGCCTGAACGAGATCACCGGTGCGGTACATGCGCCCGTCGCCGAACACGGACGCGACGAAGTGTTCCGCGGTCGTCGCAGGCGCACCGAGGTATCCGCGGGCCAGGCCGTCGCCGGCGAGATACAGCTCACCGACTCCCCCGACCGGGACGGGACGAAGCCTCCCGTCCAGGACCACGGCGGACGTTCCGGGGATCGGGGCTCCGATGCCGCCGGACCCGTCGACGTCGACGAGCGTCGCCACGATGGTGGATTCGGTGGGACCGTACGCGTCGAGCATCGTGCGGCCGGTCCGCCATCGCTCGGCGACCTCGGGAGTGAGGAGTTCGCCGCCGCTCGCAACGACACGCAACGCATCGAGGCCGTCGGAGTTCAGTGTCGCGAGCACCGAAGGGGTGGAAAGGAAATGTGTCACCTGTTGCCTTCGCAGCAGGTCGTGCAGAGCGGGGCCCGCGAACACATCCGGCGGGGCGATCACCAGGGTGGCGCCGGACGTGTGCGCCAGCAGCACCTCGAGCAGCGCCGCATCGAATGCCGGGTTGTATCCGTGCAGCACCCGATCACCGGGGCCGACGCGGTACCTCGCACGCGCTGCCGCGGCCAAGGCGGCGAGGCCGCGGTGTGTGACCGCGACCTGCTTGGGTTCACCGGACGACCCCGAGGTGGCGATCACGTAGGCGAGCGAGTCGACCGAATCCGTTGTTCCCGAGAATGATCGGTCGATGCGCTGCTCGACGCCGAATGCCGCACCGGACTTGGCCACGGCCCACAGCGTGCGCAGGCGCCCGAGTGACCGAGCCGCGTCGACAGCCACCACGTCCTCGGCACCGACGCCCCGCTCCTCGCTCAACACCCTGGCCAGCTCGTCGGATTGCCGATCGAGTTCGCAATAGGTCAGCGTGTCGGATCCGTCGACGACGGCAACTCGGTCGGGGTGGGCTGCAGCGGTGGCCCGCAGCATGGCGGCCAGCATCCGCGGCGTGTCCGGCGTACCGCCACGGGCCACGTCGGTGACGGCGATCGACAGGTCCTGGACGGCGACATGGGGGCGCTCGACGGCATCGACCAGGGCATCGGCGAACTGACTTGCGAGAATCCTCGCCATTTCGTCGTCGAAGTGGGAGGTGTCGTAGACCAGAGTTCCATGCAGATCCCCCGTCGCGCTGCGCGACAGCGTGACGAGGAGGTCGAACTTCGATGTCCGGTCGTCGAGTTCGTGGGCCGTGATCTCGAGGTCGTCGATCTGCACGTGCGGCGGAGTGAAGTCCTGGAACGCAAGCGCGACCTGCGGCATGCGAGCGCCGACGGCCGCGAGCACGTCCTCGACGGGAACCGCGGACCGGTCCAGGGCGGCTACGTCGAAGTCTCGGACCTGGCCGAGCAATCCGGTGAACGGCATGTCCGGCGCCACCCGCGCGCGCAGCACGACCGTGTCGACGAACAGGCCCACCAGCGGCTCGAGCTGGGGGTAGCGTCGCCCGGACACCACCGCCGCGATCCCGATGTCACCGTGGCCGGTCAGCCTCGACAGCAGCGCCGCGAGAACGGCGTGCACAACCATGAACTCGGTCGCTCGGTGTTCGGCGGCGATGTCCGACAACCCCTGCGCCACGCCGGAATCGAGGGTGAACACGACCGCTCCCGGGGACTGCGGCCCCGAATTCGGCATCGGACCGGACGGAAGTACCGCGGGGTCGAAGTCATCGAGTTCCCGTTGCCAGAAGTCGCGGTCCGCCCCGGACGTTTCGCGGTCGCGTTCCCACAGCGCGTAATCGGAGTACTGCAGGGGCAGCGGGTCCCAACGCGGCGGCATTCCGGCAACACGCGCACGGTAGGCCGTGGTCAAGTCGCGGAGCAACACGGCGACGGACGCGCCGTCGGCGGCCAGATGGTCGAGGTCGACGTCGAGCGTGTGACCGTCTTCGCCGTCGGCACGCAAGCAAACACCCAGTGCGCCCGCCGGTCTCCTCGGTCCGATGCCGAGCAGGCCCACGCTCCGGTCGACTGGCCGGACGATGGCGTACGGGCCACGGTCATCGGTGCCGTAGTCGGTGCGCAGGATCTCGTGCCGCGCGACGAGGTCGACCAGTGCCGCGTCCAGCGCGGCCACCTCGAGCGGTCCGCGGAAGACGACACGGGCCGGCATCCGGTATTCGTCTCCGCGGCCGACGTTGCGTTGCGCCCACATGCGACTCTGCGCTCGGGTCAGCGGAATCCGTTCCGGGCGTATCGTCGCGGCCGGACCCGAGTCCAGGGTCCCGAAGCCGCCAGCGTCCAGGACTGCGGCGAGACCCGCGACCGTCGGTTCCTCGAACAACATTCGCAGCGGCAGGTCCGACCCGGTGCGCGCCCGCAGTCGCGCGACGACGGAGGTCGCGAGGAGCGAGTCGCCGCCCGCCGCGAAGAAGTCGTCCGTGCGCCCGACCGGGATACCCAGCGCTGACGAGAACACGTCGGCGACGAGTTCCTCGCTGCCGGTCACGGGATCCGCACCCGCTCCGACGAGGGGTGCCGGAAGGCGCTCGAGGTCCACCTTTCCGTTGGGGGTCAATGGGATCGAGTCGACGGCGATGATCGACGCCGGGACCATGTAGTTCGGCAGCACGGCGGTCAGGCCCCGACGAAGCTCCGCCGAGTCGAGCCCGGCGGGTGCAACGTACGAAGCGAGCACGGATACGCCGGTCGGCCCCCGGTGCACGACGGTGGTCGAATGCGACACCCCGGCGAATCCGGCGAGCACCGAGTCGATCTCGGTCGGCTCGATCCGGATGCCACGGATCTTGACCTGGTCGTCGTTGCGGCCACGGAAGTCGAGCGATGGCCCGGTCGGCCCCTCGAGCCACCGCGCCAGGTCGCCGGTGCGGTACCAGCGCCGCCCCGACGACCCGGCGACGAATCGTGTCGCGGTGAGGCCAGGTGCGCCCGCGTAACCCGCCGCGATGCGGTCACCCGCCAGGTACAGCTCTCCCGTGACCCCGGTCGGGACCGGACGCAATCGCTCGTCGAGCACCACCACGTCGATTCCGCGGGCCGGCTTACCGATGACGCCGCGGTCGTCGGATTCGAGCGGGCCGGCGAACGTGGCGAACACGGTCGACTCGGCCGGGCCGTAGCCGTTGAACAGGCGGCACCGCCCACCCCACCGCCGCACCAACTCCGGTGGTACGCGTTCGCCGCCGAGCATGAGCACCTCGAGGTGCGGAAAGTCTCGCTGTCCGACGGTCGCGAGCACCGACGGGGTCATGCACGCATGGGTGACGGCGTGCCGGTCGATCAGCGCGGCGAGTTCCTCGCCGCCGTAGGCGTCGTCGGGCGCGATCACCAGTCGGGCGCCGGCCGCACCCGCCGTCAGCATCTCCAGCAGCGCCGCGTCGAATCCCGGCGATGCCACGTGCAGGACCCGCGACAGCAGGTCCGCCGCGAAGACGTCGTTCAGGTCGGCGGCCAGCGGTCCCAGCCCCCGTGGGGTCAGGACGACCGCCTTGGCCTGCCCGGTGGTCCCCGAGGTGAACACGACGTACGCGGCCTCGTCGGGATCCACCTCGGGGTACGGAATCTCGCCATCCCCGGTGGAGGTCACATCGATCCACCGGGTCGCGGCCGGCAGTCGAGCACTTCGATCGCCGGTGGTGACACCGATCCGAGCCCCGCAGGCCTCGAGCATCGCGGCCACCCGGGCGCTCGGATGTGCCGGATCGATCATCACGGGAGCGGCACCGGTCCGGGCGATGGCCCACACCGCGACAACCGACTCGATCGACCTCGGCAGCGCGCATGCGACCGGGACACCGGGTCCGGCTCCGTGGGCGTGCAGCGCACCCGCCAACCCTTCGGCGCGGGAGAGTAATTCGTCGTACGTCACGGTGCACTGGCCCGCCGCGATCGCCGGGCGGGTACCCGCGATCCGGGCGCCCGCTGACAGCAACGACCACAGGGTCGCCGGCGCGGTGACGCCTCCCGACGCCGGGACCAGCCGGGACCGCTCACTGTCCGAGAGCAGGTCGACATCACCGACCGGGGCACCGGGATCTGCGGTCACCGTATCCACGAACGAGACGAAGCGGGCCACGAAGGCCTCGACGGTCGCGTGATCGTAGAGGTCCCTGCGGTAGACGAACTCGAGGTCGAGCGCGGACTGTATCTCGGTGACCGTCAGTTGCAGATCGAACTGGACGGCGTCCACGGCCGCAGGCTCCGTGGTGACCGTGACCCCGGGAAGCTCGATCCGCAGGTCGTCAGGCCGTCGCATGGACAGCGCAACCTGGAACAGCGGATGATGCGACGAATCCCGGACGGGTGCGAGCTTTTCGACGACACTCTCGAACGGGCTGTCGGCGTGTACGAAGGCCTCGATGTCTCGGCGCCGCACCAGTTCCAGGAACCCTGCGAAGGATTGACCTGGGTCCACGTCCGTCCGGAGCACCAACGTCGATGCGAACATCCCGACCACGTCGTCGAGGTCCGGGTTCCCGCGCCCCGCTACCGCCGTGCCGATCACGATGTCCCGCGAGCCGTTGTGCCGGTGCAGGACGGCCGCCAGCGCAGCGTGCATCACCATGAAGCTCGTTGCACGGTGCTTTCCGGCCGTCGCGGCAATCCGTTCCACACATTCCGCGCCCAATGACACGTGGACCGAGGCCGCGCGCGTGGAGAACGCACCGCTGCGCGGGCGGTCGGCCGGGAGGGTGCACTGCTCCGGGATGCCGGCCAGCGTCGTCACCCAGTACGGCAGTCCCGCATCCGGCGTCTCGTGTTGCCAGGCCGCGTAGTCGATGTATTCGATCGCCGCGGTGCCCAACCCCGCAGGCACCCCCGCTGCTCCGGCGCGGTACGCCCGCTCCAGGTCCCGGAGCAGCGGGGCCAGCGACCATTCGTCGGCGGCGATGTGGTGGATGACGACCACGAGTGCATGATCCGTGGCACCGGTTCGGTAGAGCCTGATCCGAATGGGCGGCGCCGACTCCAGGTCGAACGGCAGCGCCGCGAAGGCCTCGACACACCCGGACAGGGCGACCTCCGGCACCGGGACCGGTTCGAGGTCGAACTCGGGCGTCTCGACCACCCGCTGGACGAGACCACCGATCCCGTTGGTGTACACCGTCCGGAGCGCACGATGCCGCTCGACCACGTCACGCAGCGCCTGCCGGAGCGCCGGCCGCGCCAGGTCGCCCCGGATGCGCAGCACGAACGGCAGGTTGTAGGCGCCGGACTCGGGGGCCAGGTTCTGGAGGAACCACATGCGACGCTGCGCCGGGGACAGAGGGCCCTCGACCCGCGCGGGCGTCGTCGCCCGCGGACCGCTCCGATGGGGTCCCGCACCGAGCCGTTCCTCTGCGATGCGTGCCAGGTCCGCCACGCCGGCGGCCTCGAACACGTCCCGAACCCCGATCTCCGCGCCGGTGATAGCGGCGAGCCGACCTGCCAGCCTGGTGGCCTGCAGGGAGTTCCCACCGAGTTCGAAGAAGTCGTCGTCACGCCCCACCCGGTCGGTCCCGAGCAGTTCCCGGTAGACCCCGGCAATCACATCCTCGAACGGACTGCCCGTCGCGGCGATCACGTCGGTGTGACTCCCGAACTCCGATGCTGGGGGCAGCGCCGCGTGATCGAGCTTGCCGTTCGTGGTCATCGGCAGTGTCGCGACGGGGACCACAACGGCGGGCACCATGTAGTCGGGCAGGAACCGGCGCATCGCCCGCATCACCGCACGCGGGTCGGGCAACCGCTCATCCCCGACGACGTACGCGACGACCCGCTCGTCCCGGACCACGACCGCGGAGTCGCCGATTCCCGGAATCCGGGCGAGCCCCGCGCGAACCTCACCCGGTTCGATCCGGTGCCCTCGGATCTGGAGTTGCGAATCCGACCTGCCGTGGAACTCGAGCGTTCCGTCGTTTCGCAGGCGCGCGAGATCGCCGGTGCGATAGCGAATCCCGCCGTCCGGTGCCGCGACGAACCGTCCCGCCGTCAGCCCCGGCCGCGCGCGGTAGCCGCGGGCAACCTGCGGGCCGGCGATGTAGATCTCCCCGATCACGCCTCGTGGGACCTGACCGAGAGCGCGGTCGAGCAACTCGACCTGCAGGCCCGGGAGCGGCACTCCGATCACACTGCGGCCGTCGGACACCGCCTCGACGTCGGCCCACGTGACATGGACGGTGGTCTCGGTGATCCCGAACATGTTGATCGCGCGGATGCCGCGGTGCCGGTCCAGCCAGCCCCGGACCCGGTCGACTTCCAGGGCCTCCCCGCCGAAGATCAGGAGGCGAAGCGCCAGCTCACCCGGATCGCCATCCACCTCCACGAGCTGGCCGAACGCCGTCGGCGTCTGGTTGAGAACCGTCACCTGTTCACGAACGAGTAGCGCACGGAACTCGTGCGGGTTGCGCGCTACGAGGTGGTCCACCACGACGATGCGCCCGCCGGTGGTGAGAGCTCCCCACATCTCCCATACCGAGAAGTCGAACGCCGGCGAGTGGAACATCGTCCAGACGTCCGTAGGGCCGAACCCGAATCCTGCGTACGAATTCGCCAGTAGCGCGAGCACGTTCGCGTGCGATACCGAGACGCCCTTGGGTTCGCCGGTCGAGCCGCTGGTGTAGATCACATAGGCGGCCTGGCCGGCGCGAATCGGGATGCCCGTCGCCCCGAATCGATCGGACTCGACCCCGGCCGTGGCCGACTCGAGCGTCATCGACCGCACCGGGCTCTCGAAGTCCTCCGTGCACAGCACCAGTTCGGCCTGCGCATCGGCGATCAAGCGGGCCAGACGCGCGTCGGGTTGCGTGACATCGAGCGGCAGGTACGACGCGCCCGCCCGGGCGACCGCCAGCATCGCGACGATCAGATCCGCCGAGCGGGGCAGAGCCACTCCGACCACATCCTCGGCCTCCACTCCCGCAACGACGAGAGCACGGGCGAGACGGGCGGAGCGGGCGTCGAGATCAGCGTAGGTGAGGCGGTCATCTCCGGCGACCACCGCAATGGACTCGGGTGACTCGGCGGCACACTGGGCGAACAACTCCCCCAGCGAATTCGCGGCGACCGTCACCCCGGACGGGCGGATCCCGGGCGCGTCGCGGATCGCCGCACCGCCGGCTGCGGCCGCCGCCGGTGCCAGATCGATCGCACGGACCTCGACGGTCGGGTCGTCCGCCACGGCCTCGAGCACCCGGAGCAGCCACGGCGCCCAGCGGGCCACCGTCTCGTGATCGAAGAGGTCACGCGCATAGGTGAACGATCCGTCGAGGCCACCCGCTTCGTCCAGACTCGATGCGCGTTCGCGGAGCGTCACTTCGAGGTCGAGTCGCGTACGCCCACTGTGTAGTTCGCGAGATCGAACCTGCAGGCCCGGCAGGGACAAGTCATCGGGAACGAAACTCTCGTACGCCAGCATCACCCGGAAGAACGGATGGTCGGTGACGGTTCGCCGGGGCATCAGTTCGGCGACGACAGCGTCGAAGGGCAACTCCGCGTGCGCGAACGCTTCGAGATCGGTGCGACGGGTTCGGCCGAGCAGGTCCACGAAGGACCGCCCGGGAGCGACCTCGGTACGCAGGACGACGGTTCCGACGAACATACCGACCACATCGTCGAGATGTGGTTCGGTGCGGCCCGATACCGGTGTCCCGATGCTCACGTCGTCGGAGCCGGCGAGTCGGCTCAGCAGCACGGACAGGGCCGCGTGCACCACCATGAAGAGCGTCGAGTCGTACTCTCGCGCGATCTTCCTCAGCGCGGCATGCAGTTCGGCCGGGATCGCGAAGCGCACGATGCCGGCCGCCGCGGACAGGCTCTCGCGGTTTCGTTTCCGGTCGGCGGGCAGTTCCGGAGGAGGCATCCGAGCGTCGAGCGTGGCGCGCCAGTGCGAGAGGTCGCGGTGGGCGCGGCTGCCGGGACTCGCCGGGTCACCGAGCATCGCCCGGTGCCAGTACGCGTAGTCGGCGAACTCCATGTCCAACGGCGCCCATTCCGGCCGTCGGCCCGCCCGCCGCGCCGCGAAGGCCTGAGCGAGGTCCCGGTAGAGCGGCCCCGTGGAGAGTCCGTCCAGGGCGATGTGATGGGCCACCACCGCCAGTGTGTGACGATCCGGTCCCGTGCGGTACAGCCGCATCCGCACCGGCACTTCGGTGGCGAGATCGAAGCCCACCGAAGCGATGGACGCCAACTCCGGTTCGCATCCGCCGGGGCTGTCGACGTACTCCGGGACCTGCGTGGTCGGCCGCACGCTCTGCACGGCACCACCGTCGTTGTCGGGGAATACCGTACGCAGCGCCGCGTGCCGCTCCTGCAGGTCCGCGAGCGCAGCGAACAAGGCGTCGACATCGAGGTCGCCGTCGATGTCGAGGGCGAAGGCGATGTTGTCACTCCCCGAACGATCCGTCCGGTTCAACAGCCACATTCGCTGCTGAGCGGGCGACAGCGGAACCGGTCCGGCAGGCTTCGCCATGCTTGGGTACGAGCGCGCGCCGGTCTCGCGATCGGACAGCGCCGCCGCGAGTCGCGCGACCGTCGAGTGCTCGAAGATGTCGCGCACGTCGACCCGCACGTCGAGGGCCGCACCGACCCTCGAGGCGAATCTCGTCGCCGAGAGCGAGTCTCCACCGTGCGCGAAGAAGTCCGTGTCGCGCCCCACACCCTCGACCGCAAGGACGTCGCTCATCACCCCACCGACGATCTCCTCGGCCGCGCCTCTGAACACCGAGTCCGGCAACGCGACCACCGGCGACGGCAACGCCGCGCGGTCGATCTTTCCGGCCACGGTCAGCGGGACACGGTCGAGGACGTGAACGAGTCCCGGCACCATGTGACGGGGCAGGCGGTCCATCGCGTACCGCCGCAACCGCTCGATGTCGATCGACTCGACCCCGTGCACGTACGCGACGACGACACCCTCGCGGACGACGACCACCGCCGTGTCGACGTCGCGGTGGGACGCCAGCACGGCCTCGATCTCGCCGAGTTCGACACGCATCCCACGAATCTGGATCTGACGGTCGGCGCGCCCGACGAATTCGAGCTCCCCGTCGGCGCGACGACGAACCCGGTCCCCGGTCCGGTACATCCGGCCCGTACCGACCACCGAGGCGACGAAGTGTGCGGCGGTCTGTCCGGGACGACCGAGATAGCCGCGGGCCAGCGCCGGTCCGGCGAGGTACAACTCGCCGACGACGCCAACGGCCACCGGGCGCAATCGAACGTCCAGGACGGCAGTCGACATGCCGTCGATCGGTCGCCCGATCGGAACGACTCCGCCGGGGTCGATCGGCCCGCCGATGGTCGCGAGGACGGTCGCTTCGGTGGGGCCGTACAGATTGAGGAGTGTGCGGCCGGGCGCCCATCGTGACGCCAGCCCCGATGTCCACGCTTCGCCACCGAGGCCGAGCACGCGCAGACTGTCGAGCCCCTCCTGCCCCACGCGGGTCGCAACGGCAGGGGTGGTGAACCAATGGGTGATGCGCTGCGAAGCGAGAATCTCGGCCAGTTCGTCGGCACCGTGCGCCTCCGCGGGTGCCAAGACCATCGTCGCACCGGTGCCCAGTACCAGCAGGTACTCGAGAACCGAAGCATCGAATACCGTTGATGCACTGTGTAGGATCCGCGATTCCGTCGTCACCCCGAAGGCGCGGCGGAGGGAGGCTGCGAGCGGCGACAGCCCCCGGTGCGTGACCACCACGCCCTTCGGCTCGCCGGTGGACCCGGACGTGTAGATCGCGTACGCGGGATGGTCCGGATGCGGGAGCACGAACCGTGGCGTGCCCTCGGCCGCCGCGATCGTCCCACCCGCGCTCGGGTCGATCCGGGTGATCCCCGGCGGCAGTGTGCTGTCCGGGCCGGCGACGACGAAACGGGCTCCGATGTCGGCGAGGATCGCGGCGACGCGTTGTGGTGGCTGAGCCGGATCGAGGGGGACGAAGGCCGCGCCGGTCCGCGCAATGGCGAGTACGGCGGTGAGCGACTCGGCCGACCGCGGAAGGAGAACACCGACAAAGTCCTCCGGACCGACGCCGAGGCCTCCGAGGTGCCCGGCCAACCTCTCCGCCGCGTCGTGTACCTCGACGGGACCACCGGCCACGTCGCAGACTTGCGTCGGTCCGAGGATGATCTCCGGCAAGGTTAGGACGCCGTGGTCCGCCGGCCCCCGGTCGATCGATCCGGAGGGAACCAGGTCCCCGACCCTGGTCGACGGATCATCTACCGCCGAATCGATTACAGCACCGAGTAACTCGGACCAACTCTGGACGGTCTCCCGATCCAGCAAGCTCGAGTCGTAGGTGAAACGCAGATCCAGCCCGGTGTCCGATCCGCCGCAGATCGCGATCTCGAGATCGAATCTCGCGTCCGTTCCGGTGACTTCGCGACCGTGAAAGGTCAGATCCGACAGTTCGATCACGGGATCGCCGAAGTTCTCCTGGGTGAGCACCGCTTGAAACGGAATGCTCGCGCCGAGATGCTCCTGCACCACGTCGAACGGAGTCACGCTGTGGACCAGAGCCTCGACGTCGTGAACGCGGACGGCATCGAGCAGTCCGCCGAAGGATTCCTCCGGATCCACCTCCGCTCGCAGTACGACAGTGCCGACGAACATGCCGACCAGCGCGTCCAGAGCGGGGTCGGATCGCCCCGAGTCGACCGTCGCGACGACGGTGTCGCCGGAGCCGGTGATCGCGGACAGGAGGACCGCGACCGCCGCATGCACGATCATGAAGGTCGTGGCGTCGTGATCCCGCGCGACGCGGTGGAGCGCGTCCCGTGTCCCGGGTCCCAGGGCGAGCGTCACACGTTCGGCCGTTCCTGCCCGCGAGCCGCGGGACCGGTCCAGGGGTAGTGCCGGAACGTCCGCGGTACCGGCCAGCACCGAGGTCCAGTAGGCGACATCCTCGTCCTGGGCACCGGAGTCCAGCACAGCGCGGTGCCACTGTGCGTAGTCGTCGTAGTCGATCTCCAGCGGAGGCCACAGCGGATCCTGGCCGGCCGAGCGTGATCGGTACGCGGACACGAGATCGTCCACCAGCGGGGCGAACGACAAACCGTCGAGTGCGACGTGATGAGCCACGACCACGAGGACGTGATGATCGGCACCGAACCGTTGCAGCCTGAATCGGATCGGTGCATGCGACGCCAGAGAGAAAGCAGTAGAGGAGAATTCGAGAGCGTCACTCCCGGATTCGCTGTCCGAAGCGACGTCGACGACCTCTGGTGGAACGAATGCATCCTCGATCGGCAGGACGATCCGCTGCGGTTCGCCGTCGCCGTCCCGGATCACTGTCCGCAGCGGGGAATGCCTCGCCATCACGTCTCGCAGGGCCGAATCCAACGCCCCGGTCGACAACGTTCCGTGTAGCCCCACCGTGAACGGCAAGTGATAGGCGGTGCTCTCGGGTCGCGCGTGGGAGTACATCCACAGCCGCTTCTGTGCCGGGGCGACCGCGGTGGAAGGACCTCCCCGACGGACCAACGGCGGTCGCTCGGCAGAGCCCAGCACCGCACCGGCCAGACCCGCCACGGTTCGCTGCACGAAGACGTCCTTGACGGTGATGCGGCGGCCGGTAGCGGCCGAGATGCGCGCGGCAAGCTGCGACGCACCGAGCGAGTTGCCTCCGATCTCGAAGAAGTCCGCGGACGCATCCCGCATCTCGGTACCGAGCACCTCACTCGCTGCCTCGGCGATCAGCGCCTCGAGCGGTCCGTGCACCGCGCGACCGGTGTCATCGAGGGGTGGCGCCATCGCGGCCAACGCTGCCCGGTCGACCTTGCCGGCCGCCGTCAGCGGCAAGGATTCGAGGGTGACTATCCGGTCGGGAACGAGGTGGCGGGGAAGCCGCTCGGCCAGCCATTCCCGCAGCCGCCTCGGCGACGGAGACCGGCCGCACACGTACGACACGAACCGACCGTCGACGGAGATCGTCGCGACGCCGTCCACGTCGGGATGCTCCGCGAGTGAGGCCTCCACCTCTCCGGGTTCGACGCGGATGCCTCGGATCTGAATCTGATCGTCGGCACGCCCCACGAACTCGAGTTGACCATCCGCGCCCCAGCGGACGAGATCGCCTGTGCGGTACATTCTGTCGCTGCCGAACACGGAGGCGACGAACCGCTCGGCGGTCGGACCCGGTCGGCCGCCGTAGCCGCGTGCGAGGGACGGCCCGATAACGTAGAGCTCACCCACTATTCCCGGCGGCACCACCCGCAGGCGCCCGTCGAGGACCACCAGCGCGGTGCCGTCGACAGGATTCCCGATGGGGACCGACGTCGCGTTCGCGAGTCGATTCGCATCCAGCGGCGCGCTGACCGCGGCCAACACGGTCGTCTCCGTCGGACCGTATGCGTTGACCATCGTCCGCTCCGCCGCCCAGCGGCGCGCGACGGGCACCGGAAGTGCCTCGCCACCGGAGTCCAGCATGCCCAGTTCCTGCAGCCCCTCCGACGAAGTGGCCGCCAGGACCGCCGGCGAGGCCACCATGTGGGTGACGGATTCCGTGGACACGAACTTCGTGAGCAATTCACCTGCCACGGTGTTCGCGTCCGCCACGACCAGGGTGGCACCTGCGTCCGCCGCCAGAAGAACTTCCTGGATGGCGGCGTCGAAGGAGGGCGAGGACATGTGCAGGACGCGTGAGTCCGCGTTGGCCGTGTATCGCCGCCGCAGCGTCGAGACCAGTCCGGCGATGCCGCGATGTGACACGACGACGGCCTTCGGCCGACCGGTCGAGCCCGACGTGTGCACGATCCACGCGGGATTGTCCGCGCGCAACGGCCGCGTCCGATCGGCGTCCGTGACCGGAGCCGTATCCCAGCCCGCCGCATCGAGGTCGATGCGGAGTACGTTGCGCGGCAGTGCAACTTCCCTGTCAGTCAGCGCCACCGTCACACCGGCGAGATGCTCCGCAAGTCGCAGCGGTGGCAGATCCGGGTCGACCGGTACGTACGCGGCCCCGGCCTTCGCGACCGCCCACAGGGCGACGACGGAATCGAGTGACCGCGGCAGCACGACGGCCACCGCAGACTCGGGGCCGCACCCCTGGGATATCAGCCGGCGGGCGAGCGCGGACGATCGTGTGTCGAGGTCCCGGTACGTGAGTTCGGTGGTCCGGTCGCGCACGGCGACCGAGTCTCGATCGACGTGGCGAGTCAGCACATCCGGCAGCAGGACGACCCCGGAATCGATCCGAGCGCCATGGGCCGGAGCGACCCGGTTGTTCTCACCGGGGAGACCGATCGGCAGGTCTCCGACTCGGCGGTGAGGCGAAGAGTGAAGCGCCTCCAGCAAACCGAGGAACCGCCGGTGATGCAACCGCAGCGAGTCGTCCGAATAGCGCGTCGGGTTGGCCTCGAGGTCGACGCGCGTTCCGCGGCCCGCAGTCCCCGAGTACACCGTCAGTGAGAGGTCGTCCACAGGTCCGGTGGAGAGAATATGCAGTTCCGCGACCACGTCACCGAACGTCAGTTGCTGCGGGAACTGCATGATGTTGACGACGGGCCCGAAGACCCCGCCGATTCCCGCGCGCGCCTCCCGGGCGGGCATCGCGGCGAGCATCTCGTCGTACCGGAAGCGTTGGTGCCGCAGCGCTCCGGTGATCTCCAACTGCACGCGGTGGACCAAGTCCGCAGCAGTGTCGTCGGACTCGATCCGCACGCGCAGGGGCACCACGTTCGACACCGACCCAGCCGACCGGCGCAGGACCGCCGTCGTACGAGCAGACACCGGCAGGCTGAGTACCACGTCGTCGGCACCCGTCACCCGCGCGATGTATGCGGCGAAGGCCGCCACGATCAGCGGTACCTCGGGCAGCGACCCGGACTGCCGCTCGACGCGCGCCATGGCGTCCGGAAGCGCGCCCAGTGAACGCCGGGCGGGCGTCGCCAGCGGACCGACGCGGTGCCCTAGCGACACCGGCGGCGGTAGAGAATCCAACCGGGCACGCCAGTATTCGCGGTCGATCGCCTCACGTCTGCTGCCTGGATAGCTCTCGACTGCCCGCCACACTTCTTCCACAGGGGCGCAGTCACTTTGCGGCGCGACTTCGCCGTTGACCGTCGCGGTGTAGAGCTCGGAGATGCGCCTCGTCAACACCTGAGCCGCTGCGCCGTCCATCACGATGTGGTGGGCGAAGCAATGCAGGTAGTGCCGATCATCGTCGAGCCGGATCAGGGTCATCTCGGCCAGGCGGTCGGCAAACGGGTCGATCGGCCGCGTAGTCCGTTCGGTCATCCACGCGATCGCGGCGGCGTGCGGGTCCTTCGCACCGCCGAGGTCCAGGAACCGGGGTGCATCGTCGATGTCCGGAACCGCCGCCTGGTGCGGCCGACCGTCGACGTCCACGAGAACGACCGTGCCGGACTCGATGTCGCGGGCCGCGCGATCGCACGCCGCGAGAAGCGCCTCCCGGTCGATGGTGCCACGTAGATCCAAGTACTGGGCAACGGTCAGCGCCGTATCGGGGGCAAGCTGTTGAGCGAACAGGAGCGCTCGCTGTGACGGCGCCAGCGGAAACAAACGCAAGCGCGCAACACCCCCTTGTCCTCGACAGGTATCCCGACAGCTCCATCAGTTGCGAACTTCGCAGCTCGACAGAACCCACCCGACCCAACCTGCCTGAATCAGGTAGGAATAACTTACTGTGCGACTGCACGATTCACCACTTGAACAAGTGATCAATTGCCAGTTCGGGCTAGCCTGCCCGAGGTACACCGACGAAGGGGGTCCAACGCGTGGAGCAGACCGAACCCGAAACCACACCAGCGACACCCGAAACCGAGTCGAACACCCCGGTTCGGACGCGACGACGCAGGACCTCTCAACCTGCGGTAGCGCGACGGAAGCGACGCCGCCGCATCGTAATCGGCGGCACCTGCGCCGCGGTTGCCGTGGGCGCGTTCGGGTGCTACCTCGCGTACGAGGCGACCCAGGTCAAGTTGAATCTTGAACGAGCAGCCGCTTTCGCGACGAAGACGAAAGATGCCCTACTGGTGGGTAACTCGGATGCCGCGGCCCGCGCGGCGTCCGATGCCGACCGGTACGCGGGCCTGGCTCACGACGCCACCCACTCGGTCAGCTGGCGCATCGCCGGCGCGATTCCTGGGGTGGGCAGCCCGTTCGACACGACACGGCAGATCTCCGACGTGGTACGCGGTCTCACATCCGATGTCCTCTCCCCGGCCGTGGCGGCCGGATCGGTGATGGCGCCCGACCAGTTGATCCGCGACGGTGCACGGATCAACCTCCAGGCTCTGCGCGAGGCCGCCCCGACGCTCTCGGACACCGCGATTGCCGCCTCGGCACTGGCCGGCGACGCCACGAGTATCGGCGGCACCTTCCTCGGCCCCGTCGACGACGCCCGCCTGGAACTCCAGGAGCAGACCGCCGAACTGTCCTCACTCCTCACCAATGTCTCGACCGCAGCGGAGATCGCCCCGGCGATGCTCGGCGCCGACGGCCCGCGCAGCTACTTCGTCGGCTTCCAGACCAACGCAGAGGCTCGCGGGACCGGCGGGTTGCTGGGCGGGTTCGCCGAGATGCACGCGGTGGACGGAACCGTCCGGGTCGACGAACTCGCCAGCAACAGAGAACTGTCGGTTCAAGGAAAGCAACCGCTGGACCTGGGCCCCGATTTCGAGCGGCAGTACGGGCACAGCCGCCCCACCCAGGACTTCCGCAACAGCAACGTGAGTTCCCACTTCCCGTATGCCGCCCAGATCTGGCGATCGTTGTGGGCCCAGGAATCCG
Organism: Prescottella agglutinans; assembly: GCF_004011865.1. GTDB lineage: Bacteria > Actinomycetota > Actinomycetes > Mycobacteriales > Mycobacteriaceae > Prescottella > Prescottella agglutinans. Next base: position 76,473 of record NZ_RKLP01000005.1, read on the forward strand.
GCGCGCAGGTCGACGGCGTGATCGCGACCGATCCCGTTGCGCTGAGCTACATCCTCGACGCGATCGGACCGGTGACCATGCCCGACGGCGAAAAGGTCACGGCTCAGAATGTCGTCGAGCTGACGGAATCGACTGCATACTCGCGTTTCGCGGACAACAACACCGCCCGGAAGCGCTATCTCCAGACGGTGGCTGCCAAGGTGGTCGAACGCATGACCGGCAAGATCGCCAAGCCGCAAGCTCTGCTGGAAGCGCTCGGTAGGGCCGCCAACGAGGGGCGGATCTCGGTGTGGAGTGCCGTCCCGTCCGAGCAGGTCGTGCTCGCCCGAACCGCTCTCGGTCACACGGTTCCCGACGACGCCGCGCCATACGCCGGCGTCGTCGTGAACAATCTGGGCGGCAACAAGCTCGACTACTACCTCGAACGCGACATCGACTACACGGCCGACAGTTGCGCGGGCGACACCCGAAAGTCCAGAGTCACCGTCCGCCTCACGAACAACCTTCCGACCGGCGACTACACCAACTACGTCGCAGGCATGTTCGACAACCCGATGGGTGCACCCGTCGGCACCAATCTCACCAACCTGTCCCTCGTCGCGACGCACGGCAGCAAGCTCGACAAGGTGACCGTCGACGGCAAACCCGCCTTCGCGTTCACCGGCGCGGAACTCGGACACCCTGTCTTCGATGTGCAAGCTCCCGTACATCAGGGGAAGACAGTCGAGGTCGTGTTCGAGCTGACCGAGCCGACCAGCCCCGGAGCAGCACGGGTGCCGGTGCAGCCCCTGGTCGACCATGCCGTCGTCACAACGGACGTCCCGACCTGCGACGCCTCGTGAACGACGCCTGAATGGATCACCGACGATCGACCGGTAGCAGCCCGCCAGGTTGACACACGAGTCAAAAACAGTGCGACCCTTCGCATAATCGGAGGGTCGATGCTGTCTCGACATGTGGCATTCGCCTCGGGGCGATACGATGCTCGAACGACGCGGCGACGTCCGTGCTGCTCGAATCTGCCGGGGGATCCATGAAAACAGCGACCGCAGAAACAATCACGCGCACTCGCGACCAAGGGACACCCGGTGTGACTCTGGGAGGTGTGGTGTGGATCGCGATCATCGCGATCGTCCCGATCCACCGACTCCTGATGGTCTACGGAACCCCCCAACTGCCCTACCTGATTCTCGCAGTCATCGTCGCGTGCGCGCTGCTAGGACGCATGAAGGTTCCTCCGGCCGCCGGTGTCTGGGTCTTCGCGCTCGTGTCGATACCGCTGGCGGCCGTCATCGCGGGGACGTCGTCGAGCCTCCTGTCGAGCACCTACGTCGGAGTGAAGCTCGGGCTCCTGGTGGGTCTGACGCCCTTCGTCCTCCGGTACTACGCTGTTGAGCGGGAATCCTTTACGCGATACGCGATCGCCGCCTTCCTCACGGTCCAATCGATCTCCGCGGCGGTCGGCATCGTCCAACTCACCGGCGCTTCCGTCGCAGGACTGAGCGCCAACGCGGGCCGCGCCAACGGACTCGCCGTTCACCCCAATGTGCTCGGGATCATGGCTGCGATTGCGATCCTCGTCGCCTTCGTCCTCACCCACAGGACGACCGGCAGAAACCGTTCCCTCGCTTGGGCAGTGATCATCCTGAATGTGGTCGCCCTCATCGGCAGCGGCAGCCTGAGCTCGATGTTGTCCCTGGCCGCCGGAGCCGTGGTGTTGCTCATTGCGACGCGTGCCACGACGAAGACCGTCCTTCGGGTATGCGCCGCCGCCGTGGTCTGCAGCGCGCTCGCGCTTGCGCTCGGGTACGACCCGAGTGTCGCGATCGACCCGGTCGAAGGCAGGGTGAACACCGTCCTCGGATTGTCGAACGACGGTGTCGCGTCCCTGTCGATCCGTGAGGCCACTTACGATTTCGCGATCGAGAGCATCCGCAACGATCCACTGATCGGCGTCGGCATGGATTCCATGAATGAAGGCACTTTCAACGGGCTGACCGTCGTGCACAACTATCTTCTGCGGTCGTGGTACCAGGGTGGAATCCTGCTCTTCGCCACCTTTGCAATCATCTCGATCGCCATGCTCGGGATGATCGGACGGTCCATCCTCACAACTCGCAACGGACTTCAATCAGCCGTCATTGCCGCCGTCATTGCATTCGGCCTGACGTCAGCTTTCTACGATCAGCAGCAGTACTGGCTTCCACTGCTGTTCGCGGTCGCTGTCACGAACCTTCCCTCGGCACGAACCTCTGAGCACGAGACCGACGCCGACATCTCAACCGCCGAAGAACCGAACTCCAAGAAAGAAATCCGATCATGAGCGCTAGCCGACCGCCCTCAGACCTCACCGTCATCATTCCGGCTTTCAGAGCAGAAGGCACGATCACACGGGCGGTCGAATCGGCCCTCGCAGCCGGCGCCGAAACCGTGATCGTCGTCGACGACGGCTCCGACGACGCCACCGGAGAACGTGCGGAGTCCGCCGGTGCCGTCTGCATCCGCCAGGAGAATGCGGGGGCCGCCAAAGCACGAGCAAACGGCGCCGAACATGCCTCGAGCAAATACTTGGTCTTCCTCGACTCCGACGACGAACTCATCCCCACTGCAGTCCAGCGCTCGGTGCAGATCCTCGAGGAGAACCCATCTCTCGCAGTGTCCGCCGGCACCGTGATCGGCGTGACAGACGAGGGGACCGAGCGACCGTTCCCCGTCCGATACAGCCCGGTAGACACCGAATCGTTGCTCGTCAACGGATTCGGTCCATGGCCTCCCTGTGCTGCCGTCGTGCGTCGCGAATCCTACGTCCGGTCCAAGTCGGCTCAGCCCGCTGCCCTTGCGCCCCGATTCGCGGAAGATTACGAACTCCTCATCCGACTGTCCCTCGTCGGCGGCATCGCCGTGAGGGACGAAGCGTCGTGTCGCTACAGCCTCGCCGGTGGAAAGTCGGTGCGGTCGGCGACTTCGGCCATCGAGGCGAAGGAACGCATCCGGGAGCACTATGCCCGTCACCTGAACATCGAGATCGAGCGCATGTCCGACCGACGAATCAGGATGGCGGCTTCTGCGCGGCGAGCCCGCGCCGAATGGGCATCCGGCAACAAGATGGCCACGGCAGCGCGGTTGGGTGAGTGGTTTCTCGCCGATCCGGTCTATGCAAGCCGAAAGCTGCTGTCGAAGCCGTGGTCGAGAAACTGAGCATTCCCTACTAGCGTGCCGGAACTGCCCTTCTGACGAGAACCTTCTGCACCGCAACGGCACCGGTGCGGAAGGTCTCTCGTGCAAAGCCCGACACAAGCCATAGAAGCACGAAGTAGACGGCGATCAGGACCAATCCGATTCCGATCGCGGCAACCTGACTCGGAACCACAAGGACCGTAGCCTGTCCGATCAACCCGACCGGGACCGCGAACAGTCCGATTCCCTTCAGACCCGCTCGGAACAGTCCACCCATTTCAGTGTCCGTCGCGCGTCCACACCACCAGTACGAGATCATCCAGTTGACGCCGTATCCCACTGAGTGACCGACCGCCACTCCGACCGCACCCCACGGCAGGCCGGCCAACATCGACACGATGATCAGCGGCTGGGACACCAAGTAGAACCGGAACTGCGCACCAGTGGCCCCTTTCGCCAGAAAGACCCAGAACGTCACTTGGTTGAGGGCTCGAAAGATGCCACCGACCGTCAATGCCTGGAATATCGGCACCATCGGACCCCAAGCATCACCGAACACGATGTGCACGATGGGATCTGCCAGGCCGAAGAGGATCCCGTAACCAACCCCCAGAACGACCCCGCCCATCAACTGACCGGTCTTCAGGAAGGAATCGAACCTCTCCCGCTGATCCGCGACCCGAGTGAGGATCGGAACCGCAACCCGAGTGAGTGGGGCCGCAATCTGATTGATGGGAACCATCAACAGTTGGTATGCGCGGCTGTACATTCCGAGTTCGGCAGGCCCCCAGAAGTATCCGAGGGAGAGATTGTCCACATTGCGTGTGAAATAGGCTATTCCTTGGGTACCGAACAACCCCATCCCGAATGACAGCAGACTTCGAACCGACCCGTTTCTGTTCGGCAAGCCAGGCATCCACCTGGCGGCAACCATCGCCAGGATCAGGCCCGATATCGCGGTCACCAACTGCTGACAGACCAGGGCCCAATAGTCGGCGTTCACGAAGAGTACGTATCCCACGGCGGACGCCAGACCCACCATCACGGGAAGCGTATCGACCAATGCGAGCATCTTGAAGTCGAGTCGACGGTTCAATTCGGCCCGAAACTGCGTGGCGGCACCGTTGAGAACGAATACCGCCGCCGTCCACCTGACGATGTCGGTGAGCGCATCGTCCGCGAACACGGATGAGACAAGCGGTGCAACCGCATACGTGATCACCGCCAGTAGACAGCCGAGTCCTGTGTTGATCCAGAACAGGTTCGATTGTTGGCCCTTCGAGAGGTTCTTCTCTCGGGCGGCCGCCGTCGAAAGACCGAAGTCCCTTGCCAGCTCACCGAAAGCAACCAACGAGGCGACAATGGCGACGAGCCCGAAGTCCTCCGGGCTCAAGAGTCGAGCGAGGACCACCGTGCCTGCGAACATCACGACGATGCGGATCAGCTGACCGGCGATCGTGTACGACGCGCCGCGGGCCGCGGTGGACGCCAACGGGGAAGACTCGGTCGGATCGTCGTCGACGATATCCTTCGGTCCCGCGGTCATCTCGCGCAGCCGACCATCTCTCGCCCCACCGAGTCCAGGCGCGAGCGGGCACGGTCCACGGCCTCGACCAGGCTGTCGCGCATGGAATCCATGTCGGCCACGGTCAATGCGCCGTACTCCTTCGGCCGACGTCCTTCCCCTCCCCCAGGCCATTCCAGACCAACGGTGTCGAAGTGCCGCCTCACCTTTCCAGCCGATGTCTCGACCCAGCCGAGTGGCAGCGCGCCCTCGGTGGCGCCCACGATGAGCCCGTGCAGCCTGTCGCCCACCACTAGTGCACTCTCGGCGTAGATTCGCCGTACCTCGGTCTCGCGCACCCGATGATCACAGGACTCCCAAGAGGACACCGAACCGCCCAGCTCGCCGGCCAGCCAAGCCGCCATCGCCGCATCGCGGCGCACCTGAACCACGACGACGGGCGCGAGGCCGTGCAGGTCGGCGGTCTCCTTGATCCACGAGATCCATTCGGACGAGGGGCGTTCGCGGTCTCCACGGATCACGATGGCCAGTAACGAACGATCGCCCCTCGGCTTCCACTCACCGGTCGCTGTGCCGAGCGCAAACGCCCAGTCGGGGGCCACGCCGCCGGTGACAGCGACGACGGCCCGAGATTCGTCGTCCCTGAAGCGCACGTACTCACAGAGGCCCGCAACCAGCGCGTACGGCCAGGCCAGGAAGCTTCGGCCTTGCTGCCGCGGCACACCCGCCCCGACCCAGACACCTCTGCCACCGCGGACTCGCATCCACAGGATGAGCATCGCGAGAGTGAGCATGCGAAGTGCCCCCTTGCGGGACACCGGGACCTCCCCCGCATTCACCGCGACGACGGTCGGCCCGGCCGAACCCGCCCGCAGTGCAGCCGAATACCATTCGCCGTAGCTTCGAAAGGCTCGCTCCGAGGGAAACAGTCCCAAACCGGCGAGAAATTCGTCGCTGGCTGCGCCCGTCCACGGGTTCACATCGCCGTATTCCCTCAGCCTCGCGATATACGCGCGGCGCAGTAGAGAGTCTCCGATGTTCTCGTCTTGTCCTGTGGCCCAAACGAAGACACTCGGTCGCGAGCCGCCCGATTCATCTCCACCGCTCATCCCAATGCCGTCTTTTCGAACTCGTCGGGCCGTGATCCGCTCATCGCCAATGCACGAATATCGTTCACGAGCGCCTCACGCCCCACACTGGCGGTGTCCAGCGCGCGTCGCTGGCGTGAGCGGTAGTCGTCCCGCACCTCCGGGTCCGAGATCAATTCGTCGATCTGCCTCAGGATCCGCTCGGGCTCGAACATGTTGACATTGTGGACATAGTCCGCAATCCCCAGGTCCTCGAAGGCTCCGAAGCCCTTGCGCTCGTAAGCCAGATGAATCACGAAGTGACCTGCGCGAAGTGCCATCAGCGCAGCATGAAGACGTACGGCGACAACGACGCGCGTTTCGGACCCTGGGGTCATCAGTTCGCTACGAGTGAGAATCCGCGTCGCGCCGATCGAGTTCATCACGGAGCGATCGTCGTTACCGCTGGTAGCGCTCTGAACGTAGCCCTCGAACGTGCCGATCTGTCGGCAGAGGTCGAGAACGAGAGGCGGCACGACACCGCGCACCGGTCGTGCGCTCACGACGGGTACGGGTGCCGGCGGGGCATCACCGAGTTCTGCATCCGCACCGAGAATGGCAAGGTCGGACGCACGTACCGCGCCGTAGGGGCCGTATTCGGCGAGACTCCGGTCGTCACGAACGTAGAACCGCCGCACCTTGCCGACGCCCTGGCCGATCATCTTGTACGTGAACGACTTCGCTGGTCCCACGCTCTGAGGAAGATAGATCGTGGGTGTCGATGTCCGTCCCGCCGCCAGCAGCTGCGGTCCGTGAACGAGTGCCATCTTGGCCGCCTCTTCGAGGTATCCCGCTCGCAAGTAGCCGCCGCCGACACCGACGACCAGGTCGAGGTCATCGAGTCCGCGCAACAGATCCAGGTATGCACGGTCGTAGCCGCGCTTTCCGGGCGCCGAGTTGACCGTCGTAATTCCGAGGTACTCGAACGTTTCCGGGTGGGAGGCCGCGAGGATGAACTCGACATCGTCCCCCAGCGCCTCGCGGACTATCCCGAGCGACTCCTCGACCAGCAGGCCGTCTCCGGCGTTCGATGCGCTGTAGCCGTGCAGCAGAGCAACCTTCACCTGTCCACCACCGATCTGTAGACCTCTACATGTGCGTCGACACTCTTGTCCCACGAGAAGGTCGAGGCCCACGCTCGCCCGCGCTCGGGGGCGGTCGTCAGCCACTCGCTGTCCCCCAGCGCATCCCGAACGGACGCCGCAATCGACTCGCGATCGATATCGGCGGTGACCATCGCGGGTCCCGCCACCTCACGCAGGGCCCCACGCTGTGAGGTCACCACCGGGGCTCCCGCCGCCATCGCTTCGAGCACCGGAAACCCGAAGCCCTCGTACTTGCTCGGAAACACGAAGGCGGTGCACCGCTGCATCAACGCGATCTTGTCGTCCTCCGAGATGAAGCCGAGGTATCGGACGTTGCGGCTCGCAGTGATCGCTGCCATCGACTCCTCGGAGTCCCAGGCCGGCTTTCCCGCGATCAGCAATGGAAGTCCTGCATCAGCCAGCGGCCCGCATGACATGGCCTCGACCAGTTCCACCAGATTCTTGCGCGGCTCGATATTGCCCACGTACAGGAGAAACTCGGAAGGCACCTTCGCGCTGATGTCCTCCGACAGGGTCCTCGATCGTGCAAACTTCTCGCAGTCGATTCCGTGAAGGATCACCGAGATCGATTCTCGCTCCACGCCGAACACGTCGGCGATGTCGTCGGCGCTGGATTCCGAGACCGTGATGACCCGGTTCGTTCGCTTGATTGCCGCGCCGACCCTGGCACGCCAGACCCGCTCGGCGTGGGGTTTGCGTACGCCCTCGACCCACTTGCTTGCCACCCCGTGAACCGTCACGACCGATGGAGACCTGGTCGAGATCAACGGCCCGGTGTCAGCGACGTAGTGGAGGACCTGGTCGGGTACCGGTCGTGCCAACGCCTGCGCCGTCTCGAGGGCGAGCGTCCCGACGGGATTGTCCACGTACCGCATCGACGAGACCTCGACTCCGCGATCGCGGAGACCGGAGGCCAGTGTGCGTGCGTACGTGGTGTTTCCACCGACATGCCGCTCGAGAATGCGACCGGGCATGAGAACCTTCATGCTGCCTCCTCCAGCGAGACTCCGTACAGGTGCGACAGTGCCCGGCTCTGGACACTCGACGAATGGATGTCGTGCGATCGCGCAGCGGTCTGCTGGACCGATGCCCGGTAATTCGCGTCGTGCGCGAATCGCAGGACACTTCTCGCTGCGTCCTCGGCATCACTTCCGGCGGACGCGAACCCGAGTCCGTCGAGTGTCGCGATCGCCCGGGTGAGCACCGGTGTGCCCAGCGAGACCGCCTCGAGCAAGGTCATCGGTGCGCCCTCCCAGCGGGCAGGGTGAAAATAGAGATCCGCCTGGGCCATTCGCTCGAGTGCCTCACTGTTCGGAAGCCACCCGGTCACCGTCACTCCGGCATCGACCAACCGCTGTTTGAGAGGCGCCTCGCCGTCGCCGATCCACGTCCAGTCGACCGACGGGTCATCGACACGCTCGACGACCTGCGCCAGGAAGGACGGGTCCTTCTGCGCCGAGATTCGGCCGACGGTCACGACCCGCGTCCGTGCAGACTTCTCCGGCCTGCCCGGCGAGACGGATCGCGACACGTCACCGGCAACGTTCGGCAGGTAGGTCACGGCCGCGCGCCCGGAGACCAGTCGAGCCGCAGTCGCCGCCTCGTGTGGGCTGATGGCAGCGATCGTGTGCGGGCCGCGGCTGAGAAGGTACTCCGTGCCGAGATACCCCGCGCGGACGAGCGGACTGATGTCACTCCGCAGGAACGAATAGGAGTGGGGCGTGTACACCACCTTCACCCCGGGAAAGCTGAAGGCCCGCAGCGCCCCCGCGAAGCTCGAGTGCAGGTGCACGACCCTCGGCTGCTTCGCTCGGATCACTCGGCGTGCCGACGAGATGAACTTCGCCATCGACCCCTCGAGTCGAGTGATCTCGACATCGGGGATCTCACCGACGTCGTGCGCCTGCCGCGTTCGCACGACCAATTCGTGGCGGAACCCCGGCGAGTTCTCGATGTAGCGGCTGATGGCGGTCTGGACGCCACCGCCATACGCCTCCGACACATGGAGTACGTCCGGCCGGTTCTGCGACTGCTGACGTGCTACCTGCGACGTCAGCATCGACCCATACCCCGGTAGATCCACCCGGCGTCTCGCCATTCCTCCGGCCGCAGGCAGTTTCGTCCGTCGATGATGCTCTGGTGGCGCACCCGTGCGGCTATCCTGGCCGGCCGCATCTCACGGAACTCCTTCCATTCCGTGAGGACGAGCACGACATCGGCGCCTTCGACCGCGTCGGCCACGCTGGTCGCGTACCCGAGCGTCGGGAAGAGCCGACGAGAGTTGTCCATGGCCTTCGGGTCGTACACGGTTACGGTCGCGCCCTGAAGCTGGATCTGCCCGGCGACATTGAGGGCCGGCGAGTCGCGCACGTCGTCCGATTCCGGCTTGAAAGCGGCACCGAGCACGGCTACCCGGGTACCGAGAAGTGTTCCCCCGCACGCTTCGCGAGCCATCTCGACCATACGGGTGCGGCGACGCATGTTGATCGCGTCCACCTCACGGAGGAAGGTCAGGGCCTGATCGGCGCCGAGTTCGCCGGCGCGAGCCATGAAGGCGCGGATGTCCTTCGGCAGGCATCCGCCGCCGAATCCGACGCCCGCGTTGAGGAACCGTCGGCCGATCCGGGCGTCGTGGCCGATCGCGTCCGCCAGCGTGGTGACATCCGCGCTGGCCGCCTCGCAGACCTCGGCCATCGCGTTGATGAACGAGATCTTCGTGGCCAGAAAGGCGTTCGCAGACGTCTTGACAAGCTCTGCGGTCGCGAGATCGGTTACGAGGAAGGGAATCTCCTCTTCCAGGAGTTGTGCGTACACCTCACGGGCTACCTCCTCGGCACGCCCGGGGCGATCGCGATCCACGCCGAGCACGAGCCGATCCGGGTGCAAGGTGTCCTGGACGGCGAAGCCCTCCCGCAGGAACTCGGGATTCCACGCGACCTCGACGCCGACGCCCGCCGGCGCGAGTGCCCGTGCCCGGGCCCCCAGCCGCTCCGCGGTTCCCACCGGAACGGTCGACTTGCCGAAGATCACCGCCGGTCGGGTGAGAAGCGGTGCGAGCCGGTCGATCACCGCGTCGACGTACGTCAGGTCCGCTGCGAACTCGCCCTTCTTCTGGGGTGTGCCGACACCGATGAAATGGATGTCCGCGAACTCCGCGGCTTCCTCGTAGGACGACGTGAACCGGAGCCGGCCCGCGGCGATGTTGCGCTGCAGGACTTCGTCGAGACCGGGTTCGTAGAACGGAACCTCGCCGGCCGCGAGCTTGGCGAGCTTCGATTCATCGACGTCCACGCCCAGAACCTGGTGGCCGAGCTCCGCCATGCACGCGGCGTGTGTCGCGCCCAGGTATCCGGTACCGAATACCGCAACGGATGCACTCATTGATCTGCCTCATCTTCGAAACTCGGGGTCGACGAACTCCCGCACCGGCGGGTGCAGGTTCTCGTGCGTCGTATGGATCAGGGGTCGTCGTCGCGCGACGTGCGACGGTCAGTACGCTCCGCTACCGGCGGTGACGGCGCGGACGGTCTTGCCGACGATGAGGATGTCCTGCATCATCGACCAGTTCTCGACGTACGAAAGATCAAGTCGCACAGTCTCGTCCCACGAGAGGTCGCTTCGGCCGCTGACCTGCCAGAGTCCGGTGAGTCCGGGCTTGACGAGCATGCGACGCCGGACGGTGCCGTCGTACGCCTCCACCTCGCGGCGCAGCGGCGGACGCGGTCCGACCACGCTCATCTCTCGGCGCAGCACGTTCACGAACTGCGGTAGCTCGTCGAGGCTGTACTTGCGCAGGAACTTTCCGACCGGGGTGATGCGGGGATCGTCCTTCATCTTGAACAGGACGCCGGCGCCTTCGTTCTGACCGAGGAGTGCGGCGACCTGCTTGTCGGCGCCGTCGACCATGGTGCGGAACTTGAGCATCGGGAACGGTCTGCCGTTGATACCGATTCGCTCGGACTTGTAGAGGATCGGGCCCCTGCTGGTCGTCTTCACGGCGACCGCGGCCGCGAGCATCACCGGCGACACCGCGATGAGGGCGGCCAGCGCGAAGCACGTGTCGAAGGCGGTCTTCCCGAAACGCTTCGCACCGTGGTAGCGCGGCTTCTCGACGTGGATCAGGGGGAACCCGGCGACCGGACGCATCACCAGCCGCGGGCCGGAGACATCGACGACGCCGGGGGCGACCACGAGGTCGACGTTGTGGGGTTCGAGATCCCATACGAGACCGCGGATTCCGTCGTGGCCCAGCTGCTCGGTCGCGGTGACGACCACCGTGTCCGCGCCGCAGGCACCCAGCGCGCCGATCACGTCGTACTCGTTTCCGAGAACGGGGATCTCGCGCCCGTCGACCACGAGGTGCTCGTCCTCGCGGTAGCCGTAGCCCGGCATGCAGACACCGACGACGCGGTAGCCGGACGACGAGTCCCGCTCGAAGTTGCGGGTCATCGTCAGAACCGACTGGGGGCTCCCCACCACGAGCACCGACGTGTGGCAGTCGCCCTTGGCGCGCCGCCGAGTGACGACCTTGCGCATCGCCCACCTGCCGCCGAGTAGTCCGGCGAGTCCGAGCGGGAAGGCGATCGCGAGGTATCCGCGCGCAATGTCGGCGCGGAAGAGCAGGCTGAGGATTCCGATGAGCCCGAACAACTGGAACGTTGCGGTCACGATGCGGCGGTATTCCTCGGCACCGGCACCGATGACACGCGTCGAACGCGTGCGGTGAATCGCCAGCATGGCGAGCCACAAGCCGGCCAGGGCGACCGACATCATGGTGTAGCTCAAGCCGGAGATGCCGGCCGTGACGGCCTCGGGTGTCGTACCGAACCGCGCGATCTGCGCGGCCGCGACCGCTGCTCCCACGATGACGGTATCGACGATGCGCAGCCGGCTCACATAGCAGTGCTGCCAGATACTGCGCGAATTTTGTTGCGGAGAAGCTTCATTCACCAGGCGAAGCGGAGATACCCCGTCACCCTCCGCTTCCGTACCCGTTTCCAGGTAGCGCGAAGCCGTCACGCCTTCACCTCCATCGACCATTCACATGACATGACCCCCGACGGGTCGATCTGCTTGTCGAGCCCGGACGGCAGCGCTCGAAGAGAACTACCGCCCGTGTCACCTGCCCCAATCCCCCCGGCCCGGCGCACGAAGGCGACGACACCGGCTGGGGTTCGCGTTCGCTTCGGCGGGATCCTCCGTCCCGCAAAGCTTTCGATCACCCCTGAGGCAGATGCGCTTCGGACGTCGAACTCGCGTGACGCCCTCCGCTGTACGGAATCGTTCTAGCACGGGCCAATGCCCGCCAAAAGTTGAAACGAACGACCGAAAGAGTTGGGCGTTCGTCCGATTCGGCCACATCGGAACCTGGACGAACGTTCACATCGATCCATCCCCGGGACCAAAGGCTCTACGCGAAAATAACAGGGAGAACGACCCTTTAACGCCTATCGGTACGGTAGTACTACTCTCCGGTAACCGAGTCGACCTGCAGCGACCGCGGGCGCCTTGCGGCGTTCGAGTCGGGAAATCGGCGCCGCCGGGCCACGGCACCGCCGGTCGACACTCCCGCGACCGGGCCGGAACGGGGCGACGCCGCGACCTGAATCGATGCACAAGACCGGGCGCTGCTCGCAGACCGCGCCATCTGTCAATGTGAGACAAAACACATCTTGCAGCAGCGAGAAAACGCTTCGATTTCCCGCGAGCTGGGAGTATGTGAATCTTCAATCAGCCGACCGTCAGCGGTCGGTGGAGACCTTCAGAAGATGACGGTCAGCGGCCCTGAGTGCTGGGGTGCGTCGCAAAGTTGAGGTACGCCCGCGACGGCGTCGGGCCGCGCTGCCCCTGGTACTTCGAACCGACCGCGGAACTGCCGTACGGGTTCTCCGCCGCGCTGGTGAGTCGCAGCAGGCACAACTGGCCGATCTTCATGCCCGGCCACAGCGTGATGGGCAGGTTCGCGACGTTCGAGAGTTCGAGGGTGATGTGGCCGCTGAACCCCGGATCGATGAATCCGGCAGTCGAGTGCGTCAGAAGCCCGAGACGACCGAGGCTCGACTTGCCCTCCAACCGGCCGGCCAGATCGTCGGGCAGGCTGCACACCTCGAGCGTCGAGCCGAGAACGAACTCCCCCGGATGGAGCACGAACGGCTCTCCCGGCACCGGTTCGACCAACGACGTCAATTCGTCCTGTCGGAGCGCGGGGTCGATGTGCGTGTACTTGGTGTTGTCGAAGACACGGAACAGACTGTCGAGTCGAACGTCCACGCTGGACGGCTGCACCATCTCGGGATCGAACGGGTCGATGCCCAGTCGTCCAGAAGAAATCTCGGCACGGATGTCACGGTCTGAGAGCAGCACAGCAAGAGGCTACCGGGGAGGTCATTGTGACCGGCGACGACCTCGAACATCGTCGAACGCGACACGGGTTCCAGTCGGCCTCGAACACACTGTCGGCAGCTTCTGCTACAGTTGCCGCTTGCAGGGTAAAGCCCTGCATGCCGATGTAGTTCAATGGTAGAACATCAGCTTCCCAAGCTGAATACGCGGGTTCGATTCCCGTCATCGGCTCCATCCATCCAGCGGCAGGGTGTTCACCCATTAATGCCCGTTGTGTTCCCTTTTGAATCTGCGTACGAAATCGACATTCGACTTCCTGCACAACTCCACCCGTCTGGACAACTTCGGTCGCCTCTGGCATGAATTCAGGGCGAGCTGAACCGCGTGCCCGCTCGGCCGCCTTGAACGGACAGCTCTCTCGATGTGGTCGAGGTCGAGTAGCGGAATCCGTGGATTTCGCTGTGGTGCAGGGTGGCTATCCTCCAATTCGAGTGGACCGAGGGTTCTCCGCGGACGTCCGGTCTCGATCACCGGACGGGCGGACTGCAGCCGATACTCCGGGACGTACCGCTTGCGTTTGCCCGACATACGGACATCCTCGTCAGGGGTCAACCTCAGTGTTTTCTGCACGATGTCCGCCCTGGCTATGCTGTTCCCCCGTAGATAGTGCAGATAAAACAGAAGCGGTAATCATGACGCAGCCAGCGCCCGGTTGGTATCCAGATCCATCCGACCCTGCAAAGAACATCTATTGGGACGGCACCGCATGGGCCGCTCCGGTTGTCACGTCTTCGGCGTCCAACCCCGGACCAAGCAGGCAAAGAGCGGTTGCGATCGGCGTCTGTGTCCTGGTTGGCATCGGATTGGTGATGTCCATGCAGTCGGTCAGCCTCCTGACCGGGTCTGGCCCAATCTGGACAGGCGTCGGAGTCGTCGGAGCAGGCGTGGCTGTTGCTTTCTTCTTTGGTGCGGCGAAGTGGGTCCGGGTGGTCGCGGCCGTCATTTTGACACTCGCGCTTGTCAACGCTCTTTACATCGAGAACCAGATGTCGAACAAGCGCGACGAACTATCACACATCTTCGACAACTAAAGTCCGAGGCCGCATGTTGAGCTGTCCCGGGTTTGATGCGGCTTCCTTCCTTCAAGAGGATGCAGTTCGCAGGGCGTGGTCTGACGACCATTCAAGGCGTGACTACCGACTGGTCAGCCCAGCCGCTCCGCTACCAACGCATCACAACCCGCGATAGGTGAACACCCTTCCACCCATTTCCATCTCTCTTCGCCTCCGACGATGGCTACTCCCTCTCGACAGACCTTCACGCCCGATCGTCTCAAGAGCGATGTTGAAGCCACCCGACGCATCGGGCTCGCGCAAGACCGTGGGCCGACCGTGCACTTGTTGGAACCAGAATCACCGCGAATCACCACCAGCATCGAATTGTCGAGGATCGTCACCGGATCGCCGTAGAAGGCGCGTTCGACTGGCAACTGCGAGTCGGTGCTTGAACACTGTGACCCGTGCAGCTACGGACGATCGCCGGCCAAGGATGGTGACCGGACTCCGGCGATCGGGAGTGGGCTCTGCACCCATACTTACCCTGTTCGGGGCAACAAGAAGCCGACAGACAAACGAACAAGGGGCGAGCGGTCATGCTTTACACATGGGTCGAGTCGGCCGGAGGCCCCCTGCTGATCGCCCCCGAATCAGAACTTGGTCACTGGGGCGGCACATCCGACGACCTGGACGGACCCGTAGAAGCATGGGGCGACTACGGCCGCGCCTGCTCGGTTGACGGGTACATCGGCCTGGTCACGATCGGCTCTCAGCAGGCATTGGTCCTTGGAGACGAACCCGCTCGCACGACATATCTCCCAACCGAACGGGTGTTTCTGCGATGGGCAGCGGCAGACTCCGAAGAAGAACTCGTCGCCGCCGCGCAGCAAGCATTACAAGCACACATCACATGGGATGAGGACGAAGACCTCGTCTGGGAAATACGAGAGCCCGTCATGCTTTTCGACTCGGCATGGCCGGGAGCTGAGATCGAACTCGAAAACCAGCTCCACATCGCCCTCGATCCAGGGCAATACCGAGTCCGGGCAACCTACATCAACGGCCCGGACAACTGGATGATCCTCGTTCAGCTCCAGCCAACCGTCGGCAACCACCTCAACGACACAACCCTTACCACCGAGTCACATCCGCCACACGCTTCATCCGTCAGCGATGAGTTTGGGCGGCGGATCGGGTCTGCCTTGGCATGACTCGAATTTGTTGCCGACACCGTGACGCAACTGACCTACAACATCTACGGGTGATCCGATGACCACTGTCAACGCCAATGAAATCGCCTTGGGCATCGAGTCGTTCGGTGACGACGACGCGCCACTCGTCGTACTCGCCGGCGGAACGACGATGCTCTCCTGGCCAGACGCGCTGTGCGAGCGCCTCGTCGCCGGCGGGCGCCGTGTGGTGCGCTACGACCTGCGCGATAGCGGGAAGTCGACGACGACGGATCCGGAGGCGCCCGACTACACCTTGCGCAGCCTCGCCGCCGACGCCGCTGCCCTGGCCGACGCGCTGGGCGGCGGGCCTGCACACCTCGCAGGAATCGGCGTCGGTGGGATGGTCGCCCAGGTCGCCGTGCTCGACCATCCCGGCGTCTTCTCGGCGCTCACCCTGGTCGGCACCCGCCCGGTTGCCCCTGGCCGGCCCGACGATGACCTCCCCGACCATGACCAGGCGACGATGAGCCGACTGTTCGCACGCCCGATGCCCGATTGGACCGACCGCGAGGCGGTGGCCGAGTTCGCCGCCGCCGGCGCGGAGATCCTCGGCGACGACCCCGTCGCCGCGCGCGCAACAGCTGCGCGCATCTGGGACCGCACTCCCGGCACCGCACCCCCGGTCCAGATGGCCAACCAGATGGGCATGGTGTTTTCCAGGCTCGACTGCAACCCCCGCTGGCGCGAGCGCCTGCCCGAGATCGAGGTCCCCACGCTCGTCGTCCATGGCCGCCGCAACCGGTTCTTTCCCGTCGGCAACGGCGAGGCGATCGCGCGCGAGATCCCCCGGGCACGGCTGCTCGTCCTCGAAGAGGCCGCCACTGCGATCCCCGATACGGCGGTCGGCGAGGTCACCGAGGCGATGCTCACGCTCGGATAGAGGGCGCTGTTCACGGGAACCGATTGGCGATTGCCGAGATGATCGCGTCCGGCTCGTGTTCCTGGATGAAGTGCCGCGCGCGGGGTAGCTCGACAACGTCGAGATCGGCAAAGGCGGCATGCATCCGCGGGATGCACGCGTTCGGACGGAAGATCATGTCCCGCATCCCCCACACCGCCAGCGCCGGCTTGTGTCCCAGCAGGGCGGGTACGTCTCGGGCGAGACGGTCCAACAGCGGGCGTGCGTCGCGAATTTCCTTGGGCATGAACGTGAGCCCGCGTCGCGATTCCTCGGTGGGTTGCACCAAGCGGTAGTGGTCGGCCTCGACCTCGGTGAGCGTGCGGCCCAGCTCCCCGAGCAGGAATCGCTCCACCAGCAGATTCTGGCCGAGTATGCGTCGTTGCATGGGGCGGCTGCTCATGATCACGCTGAATGCTCGGTTGGCCAGCGGCTCGATCGGCCAGAACACCGTGTTGCCCAGCACCACCCCTCGGACTCGATCTGCCCGCGCAGTTGCCGCGCTCAGCCCGATGGGGCCGCCCCAGTCGTGGCCCATCACGACGAAGCCGTCCAGTTGCAGATGGTCGATCAGTTCGCCCAGGACCGTCGCGTGCTCGGTGATCCTGTAGTCGAAATTCTCCGGCCGTTCGGACAGCCCGAAGCCCAGATGATCCACGGCGATGCACCGATACTGGGCGCGCAGGCCCTTCACGATGCGGCGGTATAGGAAACTCCACGACGGTGAGCCGTGACAGAACAGAATCGGCGGTCCGGATCCCTCATCGATGTAGTGCACCCGACCGGCAGACGAGTCGAACCATCGCGACTCGAAGGGATACAGGGTCTTGTCGGGAACGAAATCGATCATCATTGAGCGCCCTCCTCGTCCGGACCATCTCTTCATGTCGCCCGACAGGGCCGGCGCACGCTCGGTGACCACACCCAGGCCACCGAATCCCCCTACGCAGCAACCCCCACCGCGAGGTTGCGCTACAGGTGTAGCGCAACCATCACCAAAGTACGCTACACCTGTAGCGTGTGGTTGTGCCTACACGAGCAACCGGCGCCGATGAACGCCGAGAACTGGTCGCGAACAGCGCCATCCGCATCATTGCCCGCGACGGACTTCGCGCGCTCACACACCGCGCGGTCGACCAGGAAGCCGGGATCCCGCAGGGGTCGACCTCCCACCATGCAAGAACCCGGCTCGCGCTACTCGAACTCGTCGTCGACGCGCTCGCCGAACGCGCGATAGCTGACGCCAAGCACGCCGCAGATGCCCTGAGCGCAACGCCTCAGAGCGAACACCAACTGAGCATCACCGAGCTTGCCGGCGTGGTCGCCGCGCTCGTCGAGAGACTCTCGGACCGCCGTGACGACATGAAAGCCCGCTACGCGCTCATCCTCGAAACCGATGACGTTCCCCTGCTTCAGGGGAAGCTGACTACACAGTCCGAGGTCCATGCGATTACCAGAGAGGTGACCTCGTCACTCCTCGCCAGCGCGGGCCTTCCCAATTCCGACGAACGAATCGAGGAGCTGATCGCGCTCACCGACTCCTTGGTGTTCACGCGGACGGTCATTCACGCAACCACCCCCCTGGAATCCATCCTCACTGCCTATCTGCGCGGTGTCGCCCCAGCTCCGACCACCTCTACCGGGAAGTCGTGAGGTCTGACGCCATATCGGGTCGACAGGCGTCGTGTGGTCGAGGGCTCCGAGAAGTGTGGTCACCGACCGACGAATCAGCAAAGACCTCCGGGTATCAACTCGCCGGATCCCGGTAGTTCTCACCGGGGACAACCGCAGCGGGATGCGGTGTTATCAAGGGGACGCCGCTCGGCGTCTCAACAGCACTAGCGCAGAGGATCCAACTTGAAGCGTTCAATCATCGTTGCATTGGCGGGCGCAACCATCGCCCTCGGCACCGCGGCTTCGGCATCTGCCGCGCCGGTAGACCTCGAAAATCCGGCCCTCCCTGTCGCCTCGGCGGGCAGTTCCGGCAGCAGCGACTTCTTCTACCCGCACGATGGCCAGAACTCCGGATCCACCAACCTCTCCAACGGTGTCGCCACGGCTTCGTTGAACGTGCTGTGCACGGTGTTCCTCGGCGGCAAGACGCTTGCAGACTGCATTCCAGACGATCTGTAATCCCAGGATGGGTGTGAAGCCGATGGCACGCCTCGTGTTCGCGCCCTTGTCCGCGCCAAACCGGGCTCCGCACTGAGTCACCTCAATGGCGTTGGTGAGCATCGCTCCCCCATCCAGGCGGACCGCCGCTCACCCACCCCGGTTCGGGTATATAAAGCGTGCAGGCCTTTTGGTAGATGCTTGCCCCTACATCTCGTCGCCGCCGATGTTCACCATCCGAGCTCAGCGGCGGGTACGCATTCATTCGTGGCGAGCATGACGCCCGACCGGTCGGGCGTTCGACGGTGGCCACACCCCTGCCCCACCGCCCGGGGGCAGGGGCGTGACGGAGATGCTCGAACCGGACCGGTTCAACGCACTCGACATTGAGGTGAACGCCCCTCCACACATGCCACTC
Source organism: Prescottella agglutinans (assembly GCF_004011865.1). Taxonomy (GTDB): domain Bacteria; phylum Actinomycetota; class Actinomycetes; order Mycobacteriales; family Mycobacteriaceae; genus Prescottella; species Prescottella agglutinans. The sequence continues at coordinate 95,465 of NZ_RKLP01000005.1, forward strand.
CCGTGCTCAGGCTTCTCCTCCGCGCATCCCTTCGCTCACCCCCGCGCGGCTAGCGGCATAGCGCGGATCGCCCGAAGTTCGTCCTGAGCCGATGGCGGTAAGTGGCGGCGAGGCGTCGCGAATCGGCAACAAGCCCCGGCTAGCCTCTGGGCATGCTGGCCACCGCGATCATCGTCATCACGTTTGCCCTGGTTTTCTACTCCATCGGTGTGTGGTCGGAACGCATCCAGAAGACCTTGAAGTGGTGGCATGCCGGCGCCTTCGCGCTCGGCCTGGTCTGCGACGCCACCGGCACCTTCCTCATGAGTCGAATCTCCGACGAGTCATCGGAAACCGCAACGTCCACCTTCAACAGAATCATGATCGTCACCGGCGCTGTGGCTATCGTGCTCATGGCCATTCACCTGGCGTGGGCCGTCATTGTCCTGCTCCGCGATCGCCCCTCGGAGAAGGCGAAGTTCCACCAGTTCAGCCTGGTTGTGTGGACGATCTGGCTGGTGCCCTATTTCACGGGGGCCATCGGCGCCATGACCGGCTAGTGCGGCCCGAGCGGCGCCGTCCGTGGAGCCGATCCGGATTTGTACGATCCGGAGTTCTCGGTTCGATGTCGCCGATCCTCTTGTCTCAGAGGTGTATGCCGACGCAAGGCAGTTGGTCGGGCAACGACGGATCGTCAGTGGGGAGCGTGCAGCAGCAGTTCGGCAATGGCCTGTACGCGGCCGAGAGTGATGCCGGTTCGCTGCTCCACGGCCAGCGGGTGGTCAGTGGGTTCCAATTCAACCGTCGGCCGAACGCCGACGGCCTGGCTGTGCACCTTGGTCTTCAGGTTCAGAGTCGTGGGTTCGTATGTGGGCAGCTCGGTGGAGAGCCAGCCGAAATACGGTGGCTCCTGTATCCGCTCCGGACTTGTCCACAACTCCGTCATGCGGGCGAAGTTGGTCTGGCTCAGCGAAACCCACACACCCCATTCGAAGTCTTCCACCGCATCCGCGAGAGGCAGGATCAGTCGAGCCCTGACAAAGAAATGTTCCCTGCCGATCACGCACTGCTCGTCACCGAGGACGTTTCCCGAAGCGCCGTCCAGGCCCTCGCTCCAGTAGACGGGAGCGAGATAGCCGTAGCTGAATGGCAGGCCATCATGTTCCTGGCCGCAGTGCGAGCAGAGGAACCCCAGATCCGTTGGCATGCCCCAAGCATAGAAGCCGGACACCGCGCCTTCATACGGAGAAGTACGGCAGGAGCGGTAAACATCAGGACGAATATTGATCCTTGTACGGGCACGCAGAACCACCTGACCCAGGCTGGAAACAGGGGAGATGACGATGAACTATTTGGAAGCCTACGATCGGGAATCCGGCCGGCTGTCACGCGAATACCGCTTGAACGACCTCGATCTCGCGGACCTGAAGCGGCTACTCGGTATCGGCGAACGGCTCGAACTATACGGGTACGACGTTCCAGCCTCGCTCGTTCCGGAATTGGGCAAGTACACCGAAGAACCGGTGATCGTGGACGAATCCTGCGACTACCAGGTCGGATTCTTCCGAGAGTAGGGCGCCCGTCGAAGGACACAGCAAATTCCTGAAGGATTGCAGCGTACGTGGGCAGAGGGAACACCGTGTAACGCAACCGGAACGGACACCTACCGGATGGCCGTGCCCGCCCGACTGGTCCGCGGATTACGGGCTAGGTGTCGTACTCGCCGTCGTCCCATGGGGCGTAGAAGGCCATGTAGTCGCCCGGTTCGACCGTGACATTCCAGTACCACTCCGGGTCGTCCTCCGAATCCGGTCCGTGAAGGATCAACCCGAACTCGTGCCCGTGCGCCATGACGGAGAAGGGGGCGACGGTGATGTCGCCGAACGAGACGGGTTGAATCTCCGAGAGCAGATGCTCGACGGCATTCTCCTGCTCGTCGAAGTGCACGACGTTACCGGGAAGGGCGCCATCCCCGGGTCGGGTTCCCAATGGAATAGTCGTCGAATTCACCAGCGCGCCGGACGCATCGAACAGGTACCTGGCTGCGAACTCCGCCCCGGGCCCGTCATCGCTCGCCGAAGCAAACGGCGTCGTGACGAAGAACTGGTTGCCGTCAATTGTCGTCCCGACGTACGCCGCGTGGTAGTCGTCGTGCGCAATCACAAGGGACCGGGGTGCCGGCTGCCCATCAGCATCCCGCAATCCGGCATCGAGACGATCGGTCACCAGAGAATGATAACGAGATCAGTTGAAAATGGGACTATTTGGATACCGTGCCCGCGCGGCGGATCCGCGCAATACTGGGTCGACGTATTGAACATGGCACACCACACGAAGTTGGGGGAGCATGAAAATTTCACAGCGATTTGCCTCTGTCGCGGCCACCGGGCTCATGGGCACAGCAATGTTCGTTGCGGCGCCAGGCACGGCCGGCGCCGCTGAACCGGCTGAACCCTGCCTGCTCGGGTGGTCCAATGTGGGACCGCGATCGTGCGTCATGGCGAACGTCGGGATGGCCCCGGTGTGGACGCTGGGCGACGGCATCTGCCCGGCCATGCTGACCGCCGCCGGCACCGCGTTCGACGGACCGATGTATAGGTACGGCAGCTCCCCGGGACCGTCCCATTCCATCGAATTGCGAATCACGCAGGGCTTCTCACCGCTGGGCGAATGGGGATCGACCGTCCTGGCCTGCGACGCGACCGCGATCATCGATTGGCAGAACCTCGACACCGGCCAGAGCGGCACGGTGAGTCAGCACGTCCCCGTGACCAGCACGAGCACCTTCCCGAAGTTCGTGTACGTGGGTACTGGCCCGGGACGCGTTCGACTCACCATGCGGACCGACCACCCGAGCATTCCGGTCACGACGGATGTGGTCGTCCCCTGACGTCGACTGCACCCCGTGCACAGGGCGTCGAGGACGCCCTGTGCACGGATCCGTTGCCTCCCTCGACTGCTCGCGTCGGGATGTGGCACTTGGAGGCATTCGACAGGGAGTCCGAGCTGCAAGTTCGTGACTACGCCCTGCCCGGATTGAACACCGCCGAGCTGAAAAGGCTCCTGAACCTCGGCGACAGCGTGGAGATTGGCGGGGTGAGGTTCCCACTCGAAGCGGGGGTTACGACATTCCACCCGAAACGCTCCCCAGCATCGCGGAGTACATCGGCGAGACGTTCGAGGCCGACGATTCGTGGGACTACCAGGTCGGGTTCTACGAAGAATGACAGGTACACCGGGGACCGTCGTTCAGCCGCCACCGGCGCCCGACGGCGCCGAACTGCCGCCGAGCAGAATCGTGCCGATCAGATTCGGATCGTCGATCATCGGCACGTGCCCGATCCCGGGCAGGACCATCACCCGCGCCTGCGGGAAGACGGCGTGTACCCGTCTGGCCTCGTACACCGGCAGAATCATGTCCCGCCGACCCCACGCCACCGTGATCGGGACCTCCGTATCGACGACCGGCGGAAGCTCGAACGAGGCTGTCCGCATCTTGTCGACCACGGTGTTCGTGGCGAGCGAATGCGTATTGATCACGGCATCCTCGTACGACACGCGGCCAGGGTGACCGTAGAAGGTGACGAGGGACGCACAACGAACCGCCTTGTATCGCATGCCCTTCGCCATCCTCGGACCCATCGCCCGGGTGACGGCGCGCGGCATTCGGAACATGAGATCGGCGCGAACCTGATCGGCATGGCCGACAAAGAAGCCGGCCGGTGCAAGCGCGGTCGCCGACGCGACCTCTCCGCGGGCCGCGAGAGCGAGGGCGAGCCAGCCTCCGAGGGAGTTTCCGGCGATGTGCGCACGCTCACCGGGCGGTGTCACCGATCGGACGAAACCGCGCAATTCCGAGAGGAGTTGGGCCGACGCATCCGTCCCGTCGTCGGCCAGCGGCGCGGACTCCCCGTGACCGGGAAGGTCGACAGTGACGACCCTGCGGTAGGGCGTCAACTGGTCGAGTAGCACTTTCCAGACCTGCCGACGGTCGACCAACCCGTGCACGAGCACCAGGGTGGGTCCAGAACCGGCGACGTCGTGACGCAGTTCCATCTGCACACACTACCGCTGGGAGAGGGCAATCGGACGTGCTCCACTCGACCACCCGCCCGGCGTATCGATGCCCGACGCATGCAGCCGGAATCTCGGGTCAGTCTCGACCACCCGGATCGGGCCGTGCCGCGGCGCCGAGGTCGGTACGCTGACGTGAAACAACAGGAGCGGATCCAACTCTGGAGGATCACGACGTGCGCCCTGGAGCGAGCCGCCGTTCGTTCGCCGCCCGGTTCGCGGCGGCCGTGACAGTCCCCTGCGCTCTGGCACTCTCCTCGGTGTCCGGGGCGACGGCGAATCCGCCGCCGGACCCGGCCGGCACGACAACGGTGTTCCAGATCCCGTTGAGGTTCGTCGCGGGATGCTCGTTCAGCATCCTCGAGTGCTGGGGCCTGCCGCCGTTGTCGACGGTCCTCCCGGCGGCCACACCGAGCGGACCCGGAACGGTGACCTTCGGGGCGGAGCACGCAGCACGGGTCTCGGCGGCCTCGATGGAGTGCCTCGACGTGTGGGTGCACTGGCGAAACCTGACCACCGGGACCACCGGCACCACTGTTCTCCGCCGTGTCGCGGTCGACTACACCCGGCCCTTCCCGCCGGATCCGTGGTGCCGATACACGCCCGGGGTGGCGGTCACCGGTGACGGCGCAGTCGTCGCGACCGCCGACATCGTCGCGTTCGGTGCGCCGCCCGACGCGTACCGAACAGTGGTCAACCCGGGCTTCGGCACCATCCAGCTCCCCTAGTGCGCGGTCACCGAAAGCCCCGCGGCCTGCTGTCCCCGAAAATCGCCGCCGCAGCCCTTGCGGGGCTTGCGCATTGGCGGTTCCCTCGCTTCAGGGCCTTGGCGTGGACGGCGTGCGTCGCCGCGGCAGCCTTCCACCTGTGGTTCGAATTCGTCGTGATCGCGTCCTTCGCAGGTCCGGCCGTATAGCGGCGTGACGGTAGATCGCACATTCCACCGAACGGTCAGCGCGCATCAATCCGGTTCACACGTTTGATCGTTCGCGGGGAGCTCACCGGTTGTCAGGTAGTGGGTGGCGAGAGCGGCTGCACAGGAACTCGTTCCGGGGACTCCGCCTGGCAGCCCGAACGGCATCCGTTGCGGCAGCACCAGGTGCGCCGACTTGCCCTCCACGGTGACCAGCCGCGATCCTGGAACCCTGCCGCGGAGGCTCTCGGCCCCACTCGCCGGGGTGACGGCGTCACGCTCGTTGGTGATGAGCAACATCCCGGGCACCTGCTCCAAACCAGCTTGCGACTCCTGCTGAGGCTGCGCGGGGTACGGCCACTGTGCGCACGCGGCCGAGAATCCGAGCCCGAGGTACGTCAGCGGCGCATCCGCAGCCACCTGGCGTTGCTCTGCCCGAATCGCGTCCGTGTCCCTGCTCCACTCGAAAGAGTTGCAGTTGAACGCGGTCCACCATCCCTGCCGTGGTCCACCCGAGAGCACTGTTCCGAGTGCGCGATCGATGAACGGGGAGACCTGGAACTGGGAGGTCATCCCGATCACGGCCTGAATCGACGCCAACGACGCGCCCGCGGAGCGAGCGGCGCGAATGTTGACGAGCTTGGACAGCACCGCCTCGTGCGCGGCGTTGCCGACCCCGAACAGGACCGTGTTCAGGTCGTTCGCGGTGAAGGTCTGCGATCCCAGAAGACGGATCGGTTGGGCAACAAGCTCGGAGCGAAGCTGCTCGATCGATGCCAGGACCTGCTGCGAGGTGTCGCCGAGAACCGTGCCACGCGCCGCGGCCCAGGGGGCGAAGGACGTCTCGACTGCTCGCTGCCTCGCTCGATACCGTTCTTGCAGAACCTCATTCGCACCCTTCACGGGGTCGACGACAGAATCGAGTACCCATCTGTCGACGCGGTCGGGGAAGGTGCGTGCGAGTTCACGTCCGAGGGCCGTTCCCTGCGATACCCCGAGATAGCTCCACCTGTCCGCCCCCAGGAGCCCTCGGACGAGGTCGAGGTCGCGAACGGTCTGCCAGTAGTTGACGAACGGCGCAGTCGATTCACCGTCGGGCGTCCTGGCCGCGCCGGCAAGGCAGGCGTCGGTCCACCGCCGCGCCTCTTCGAGTTGGCGGTTGGTCGACCGATCCGAGGAGTCGAGAACGTCGTATCCGTCCCTCGGACCGTTCCCGAGGAGAGTCGGGTCGCCGGAGATGGTCGGATCGCACGACTGGGCCGTCGAGGACGTCGCGGTGCCCCGCGCGTCGAAGCCGATCACGTCGAACGACTCTCGCAGCGCGGGCATTCCGCCCGTGAAGCTGTACGGGTCGAGAAGAGTGCCGGCCCCGGCACCTCCGGAACTCGTCAGCAGCGGCGCCGAGCCGGGACGGGTACCGGGGAGCCGTGAGACCCAGAAGTTGGCCTCGTGGCCATCTGCCGGGTGCGCCCAGTCGAGAGGGGTTCGGACGCGGGCGCACTCCAGACCCGACAACACCACCGAGCGTGCTGCCGCGTAGCCGTCCCCTGCCAGCGCATGCTCGACAACGTCAGCCGGACACGGATGCCAGTCGAGCCTTTGGTTCGTGAATCCGGCCCCCTCGGGCGCCGGACTCGCGGCCGCGCTGAGACCGCCGGTGCACCCCAGAATCAATGCCGAGGCAACAGCCACGGCACGCCCCGCGGTACGCGGAAGTGCAGTCCGTCGGCCGCGTCGCGGGGCGGCAGGGGAATCGGGTCGCCTCGGCGATCTCGTGAACATCGTCAGCACAAAGAGCCTTTCATCGAGAAGAGCCAGTGCCCGCACTGTCTGCGCGGATAGTTCATACGGCCACGGAAGTACTCGTGGACAGCGGCATACGCCGCCCGGTTTCTCAGATAGCCGTGGGATCGCAGAAGTACACGATCGGCGTCAATGCGCCGACGACCAGTCGCGTGCTGCGCTTCATCTCGAGTCCCCCCCCGGGTTCCGAATGTAACGGACGGTCTGCTTATACGGTCGTGTCCCCGTGGTGTTACGCCGGCCTTCCGCACCGCGGCGGGCAATCGTCGGCGTGAATCGCGGCTCATCCACAGGTGAGCGGCAAGGCGCGCGGTGCACGCCTTGCCGCTCACGTATGGAGGGGCGCTATCTTTCGGTCCCGTCGGTAGTCGCTCCGCATTCGGCGCACGCGGGCGCCGGCGCCTCGTTGTGCGGGGTTCCCGCACCGGCCCGCGACCGCACCGGGAGAAGCGGCCGCCACGGCCAGTGGTCGCCGAGGCGGCCCCGCGTACGCAGGAATCCGAGGCCGAGCACCAAGCCGAAGATCAGGTGCCCCATCAGCGACAGCGTGATCGTCGTCGGCGTGAGGGGAAACATCTCGTGCTGACCGTGCGGCGACAGGGCCACCGTTCCGATGAGCCCGGCCCATACAGGGAACACCGCGCCGGTGACGAACGCGAGGAGGACCGCCCGGCGTGACCAATGTTGGAGTCCGAGCGCGAGGGCGATGAGGAAGAACGCGATCCCGATTCCGCCGCCGTCACCGAGATAGCGCCACAGGTAGCCGACGATCGCGCCGGTCTGGGTGTCGGTTCCCGCGTGGAGCCAGGTACCCATCTTCGGGATGAAGTCGTCCCAGAGGCCGAGCAGATACACGGTGTCGAGGCGGAAGACGTCGTAGACCAGACACGCGAACATCCCCCAGCCGAGGCCGTAGCCGACGATCCTGTCGATCGGGTGTGGGGCGATCACACACAGCACGACGAGGGTGGCCGCCAGCGGAATGATCACCAGCGCGCCGGTGGCGTTCATGGACACGACACCGAACACCTGCGCGGAGATCGCGAGCAGCGGCAGGGACGCGAGCAGCAGGTACAGGCCTATCCGGGCGAAGGTCCAGTGGTGCCGGTCCGCCTTCCGGCCGGATTCGGGGGCGGGCGGGGCGGCGCCCGGCGGCCCGTGTTCGTGCACGTCGGGGACGGTGGTGCCGAGGAAGCGGAGCATCGTGGCGGGGTCCTTTCGGTCGAGGGCCTCGATCGACGAGGGTCGATTTCCGAGATCCAGCGTCCGTCGAGTACCCGACCTACGAATAGGCCCCCGAGGGGTGGTGACAGCACCCCATACACACGCGCCGCGTCCGACTCCGGTTCACTTCACGACGGTTCTCTTCCCCTGGGGGCGCCGATGTCGGCCACGAGACGCCCGGCAAGCTTCTCCGAGGATTGCGGGTTCTGTCCGGTGTAGAGGTTCCGGTCGATCACGATGTGCGGGCGCAGCGGGAGACGCGCTTTGGAGTAGTCGACGCCGATCTCCTTCAGCTTGTCCTCGAGCAGCCACGGCGCCTTCTTCGCGAACCGGTTGAGCAGTTCCTCCCGGTTCGACAGCCCGGTCATCCGGTAGCCGGCGAAGGGTGAGCGGCCCTCGGCGTCGGTTGCTGCCAGGATCGCCGCCGGCGCGTGGCACAGCAGCGCGAGCGCCTGGCCGGACGCCACTCGACGGGCCAGCAGCGCGCCGGAAGTGGTGTCGTAGGCGAGGTCCTCCATGGGCCCGTGGCCGCCGGGGTAGAACACCACATCGAACGCATCCGGATCGACGGAGTCCAGCGCGACGGGGGTGGCGAGCACGCTCTCGATGCCGTCGAGGTAGTGCCTGATTTCGCGCCGCTTCCACGGCATTCCGCCGGCGATCCCGAGACTGAGCCGATCGAGCGTCGGGGTCTTGCCGCCCGGGGTCGCGACCGTGATCTCCCAGTCGGCCTCCGCGAAGATGCGGTGGGGCACCGCGACCTCCTCCGCCCAGTAGCCCGAGGGATGCACCGTGCCGTCGTTCAGTGTCCAGCGGTCAGCCGCTGAGATTACGAACAGAACCTTCGTCATGACTTCTCCAGAAGCGTTGCCGCGACAGCGGATGAAGCGCCGGGCGGTACAGCATGCTCTCGCTGCGGGAGGCCTCTCGGACCGTCGGCTGCCACGAACCGGGTGTTGGTGCTACCTCCCCACTGTATGCGCGCACTGACCCGAAGCCCCAGTACCGTGCATTCCATGAGCACGGGATCGGCAGCAGGACGAAATGTCATCGGCGACTTCGCACGGCTGAGCTCGGACGGGCGGTTTGCCGCACTGCGGTCATTGATTCCGGAGGACGACGACGGACCGGTGCTTGCCCCGTTTCTGCTCGCGGTTGCCCGCGATGTCTCCGAGGACGACTTGGTGCGGATCGAGGCGGTGCGGGTCTTCGAGATCCTTCGGATCGATGACGATTCGCTGGCCACGCAATGTCGTGACGCGCTGATTCAGCTGGCGCGGGCGGACGACGACTGGGATATCCGCAACGCAGCCGGCTGCGCGGTGTTCGACCTGCCCGGCGCCGACCTCGCACTCGACACCATGCGCTCCGTGATAGCTGCCGAACCCGAGAGCTTCGTGCGTGAGAACGTCGCAGCCGCCCTCCACGGGTTCCTCCGCCGCCACGACTCCGCTCAGCGAGTCACGCGTCCGAATCCAGCAGGTCGGAGTAGGCCTCCCGCTTGTCCCGATCACTGATGCGGCACACGAAGCTCAGCGGAGTGGAGCCGTTCGACTTGGCCGCATGAGGATTCGCGCCCCGAGCACGCAGGAGACGGATCAGATCGGGCGCATTCCGAACCGGGGACGTGGTTGCGACGAACAACGGAGTGGCTCCGTCCGACGTGACCGCTTCGATGTCCGCTCCGGCGTCGAGGAGCAACGCTGCCGTCGACAGCCGACCGTCCTGAACCGCGAAATGGAGCGGTGTGAAGCCCTGGTAATCCGTCACATTCACATCCCCACCGGTGTCCAGGAGCGATCGCACCTCGTCGTCCTCGCCGTCGAGTGCTGCATAGTGCAGCGGTACACGACCGCCGCGGTCCCGCTCGGTCGTCACCGCAGTTCCCCGACGCGGAACCGGGAAATCGCAGGTTGGACTCCCCTCACCGTTTCTTGGACACGTTCAGTGCCACCGCTGCACGAACGAGCGCCGTGAACGCCGCTTCGTCGATCTCGTCACCCTCGTGGAAATCGATGGCGCGCCGGGTATTGCCCTCGAGGCTGGAATTGAACAAACCCGCAGGATCGTCCAACGAGGCGCCCTTCGCAAAGGTCACCTTCACGGAGCTCTTGTACGTCTCACCCGTGCAGATCATTCCGGCGTGGTACCAGACCGGAACCCCTCGCCACTTCCATTCCTCGGTGACGTCAGGTTCAGCCTGCTTGACGAGATCCCGTATCCGGGCGAGCATCTCGCCCCGCCAATCGTTCAACTCGCGGATTCTCTCGTCTATCAGCCGAGACGGAGAGTCAACGTCGTTCGAGCCACTCTGGTTCTCAGTCATGGGTGTCAGTCGCTCTCTTCATCGGTGTCGGCGATCTCCCGTGACTCGAGTATCTCCGCCCGCTCCGTGTTTGCACCGCAATTCGAATCGTGTCGGGATCGCCGACCCGGGATCTGAGGCTGACCACCACCGGGCCGCTGTTCACGATCGACCGACCAGCGGCGTGGGTCGCGTCGGGACCGCTACGACCCGGCCGATCCGAGGCTGCCGAACGCGCCGAGGGTGCCGGTGACCGGCTCCGGCGTCTCACAGATCCCTGCCGGGTTCGCGGCGGTACGCACGCCGACACCCGCACCCGCCGGACACGACGATCCGTTTACCCGGGCGAGGATGTCCCGCACCGGAATCCCGAAGCTGAGCATGCCGGCGGGGTCGGCTGCGGCCTTCGTGCAGTCCTCGGCGTTGGCCACGCTGGACCCGCTGGTGATGCCCAACGCGCGCGTTCCGGTGATGATCGCGCCGCCGCTGTCGCCCGCGAGGGTGCACGCGTTGTCGATGAAGCCGTGCACACTCCACGTCGCGCCGTCGTTTCCGTGCAGATCGGTGGTGAAGTCGGCGTCCTGCACCGTGCCGCAGGTGTAGCCGGACGTCTGACCGGACTTGCACACCGGCGCACCCACCACGGGGACCGCGGTGCCGGTGATCGTCAGTGCGCTGCCACCCGCACCGCGGACGGCGGGTTGTCCCAGACCACCTGCGGCGGCCTCCGGCGTCAGTCTGATCACCGAGTAGTCGAGTCCCCCACCGTCGCTACCGATGCCGGACTCGGCGAAGTCGCCCACCCGCGGACTGTTCCTGATGTCGGTGCGGTCGGGCGCGTACACCGCTGCCGCGTTCGACGTTCCGGTAGTTGCCGGGCTCGGATCGCAATGCCCTGCGCTGAGCACCAGCGGCGCACCCGCACCGTCCGCCGCGGCGAATCCGAACGAGCACACCATGAAAGACTGTGCTGTGACGATCGGCTCGAGGGCGGTGATGTACGCGTCGCCACCGATCGGGTCGGTGCCGGACGCGACCCGGAACCGGGGCGCCGGCGGTGGCGTGTTCGACCGCCGATTCTGTTGAGCCAGTCCATTTTCCGATCCGTCGGCCCGGAACGGGACGACCTCGGCACGGTACCCGGCCGCGACGACGCGCGCCGCGGCCTCGGCGGACGTGACCGCCACGACCGGCGTGCCGTCGACGTCGAGCCGTGCACCGCCGACGGAGCCGGGATCGGCTCGGCGCAGTTCGCTCGCATACCCGGCCACCTGCTGCGCCGCGTCCGCGCGCGCCAGGTACTCCTGCGGGGTCAGATGCAGATCGCGCTGGACGGCCGCGACGAGATCGGCGGGAAGTCCGCTCGCCGAAGGTTCCGTCGGCGCGGCCTGCCCGGTGCCCGTGACCGCCAATGCGGACAGCGCGACCGTGACACCGACGATCGCGGCGCAGCGCGCCGGCCTCTTACGCATGTCGCTCCCCATGGGTGTCGTCCGATTCGTCACCGCACCCACGTGGGCGACACCCCGCAGCCGAGCGGCAGAAGGAACATACGGCAGTCGGACCGGTCTGCACTCCGGATTCCCGACTCCCGGTCCCCCGTGCGGGGCCCTCGAGGTGTCAACGCGGCGGTTCGCACCCCGGCACACTTGACCGGTGCAGTGCGGCGGAACCGAGCGGCCGCGCGCTGGGCGCTCTACCATTCGATAGCCCCGCGATCGGCGAGGCCCACTCCAGGCGAGCACGCACACGATGCTCGAACCGGTACTGCACTGCCACAAGTCGCAAGCAAGGAGTCTCATGAACCACGAACTCGGAGATCAGGCGGCCACCTCGACCGTCAAGGGCGACGTAGTGTTCATCGGCAGCTCCGCCGCCCTGGACGAGGCCCGCGAGCTGGCCCGGGAGTTCGGCTACGGCCGGACCGAGGTCGCGGAGGGAGAACTCGACTACGCGGTGGTCGACGACGACGTCCTCGACGGCATCTGCACCGCGGCCGAGGCCGGACTGCTGGTACAGGTCCGCGCGCTCGAGGTCCCGGTGCTGACCGTGCACGACGCCCGCACCCGCTTCCGCACGGCACCGGAGTCCCTCTCGCTCACGTGAGGTTCCTCTCAGCCCAACCATGGCCTTTTCACAGGTTGCGGTGCTAGAAAAATAGACATGTCGTGGTTGTGGATCGCACTGGGGGCGTGGATCGTCGTCGCCCTCGTCGTGGCGGTGCTGATCGGTCGCGGTATCCGTCGCGCCGACCGCGAGGAACTCGGCTCCACACTCGACTGGGATCCTGCCGGGCTCGAGGCCCAGGACGCCCCCCACCCCCGCGACTGATTCCGGCGCAGCATCCCACCCGGGTGCGGTGCACGATCGATCTTCCGTCGGATCGACGCGGCAGAACACCCGCTTTGTCCGAACGCGGACCGGGACAACCGGACGAATCCACCGACACTTCAGGCAAATGCCCAAAAACGTTCATTTACCTGGACGTTCGACAAGTAGCGCGGTCGTCGGCGATCACGTACAACTGACACACATTCCGTGATCGACACCACATCTCCAGCCCGGTCCCCCGGGCCTCCGACGACCGAAGGGCGATCCGTATGCCGCTCCCCATGTCACCGGCCGACTCCGTCTTCCTCCACGGTGAATCAAGGGAGCATCCGATGCACGTCGGCGGACTCGTCCTGCTGCAGCCACCGGACGGCGCCGAGGCCCACGACGTCCGCGAGATGCTCGACGCGGCGATCGCCCGCAACCAGGTCACCCCGTTGCTCGGCAAGCGCGCCCGACGATCGGTTTCCTCACTCGGACAGTGGAGTTGGGAACCCGACAGCCAGTTCGACATCGGACACCACATCCGACACGACGCCCTCGCCCAGCCCGGCGGGATGCGCGAGTTGTCCGCACTGGTGTCGAGACTGCACAGCACGTTGCTGGACCGCAACCGCCCCCTCTGGGAGATGCACCTCATCGAGGGGCTCACGAGCGGTCGCTACGCGGTCTACACCAAGATCCACCACAGCGTCGCCGACGGCGTGAGCGCGATGCGTCTGCTTCGCCGCTCGCTGAGCATCGACTCCGAGAAGCGGGACATGCCGGCCCCGTGGGAACCCCGGGGCCGCACCGAGCGTCCCACCGCCGAAGGCGGACTGCTCGACGTCCCCCTGTCCGCCGTCCGCACGGCCGTCGACGTCGTGGGGGAAGCGACCGGACTCGTCCCCGCGGTGACCGGTTCCGTTCTGCGTGCACTACGGAAGCAGGGCGGGCCGGTCTCGTTCGCCGCTCCGCACTCGGTCCTCAACGTACCGATCACCGGTGCCCGCCAATTCGCCGCCCGCAGTTGGTCACTCGACCGGCTACGCCTGGTTGCCAAGTACGCCGACGCGACGATCAACGACGTCGTCCTGGCGATGTGCTCCGGTGCGCTGCGCGGCTACCTCGACGCGGACGGGGCCCTGCCCGACCGTTCGCTGGTCGCGATGGTGCCCGTGTCGCTGCGCGGCGAACGCGACCAGCCGCAGCCGATCGGCACCCCGGACGACCAGAGCGGCAACCGGATCGGAACCCTCATGTGCAATCTCGGGACCGACCTCACCGACCCCGCCGCGCGTCTCGGACGGATCCACACGTCGATGGCAGAGGGCAAGGCCGCACTGCGCGGGATGAGCACCGCGCAAATCCTCGCGACCAGCGCGCTCGGATCCGCACCGCTGGCGCTCGACATGCTGCTGGGCCACCACGGACCGGTGCGCCCGCCCTACAACCTCGTCATCTCCAACGTCCCGGGCCCGAACGCCCCGCTGTACTGGAACGGGGCGCGACTCGAGGCGCTCTACCCGCTGTCGCTGCCGCTCGACGGCCAGGCCCTCAACATCACCTGCACCAGCACCGACGACTCGATCTCGTTCGGCCTCACCGGTTGCCGGCGCGCGGTACCCCGGCTGGCGCGGATCCTGGACGGCCTCGACGCCGAACTGGACGCACTCGAAGCCGCGGTCGGTATCTGATCCACGTCACGCCTCGAACGGAATGACGTTGCCGGCCTTGTCGCGCGCCCCGATATCGGATTCGATCGCGTCCACGAGGTCGGCGACAGTCGCCCACGTGGCGGGCGGCTCACCGTCGAGATTGCCGATGGTCAGCCAGGTGTCGGTACCGCGGTACCGGACGAAACCCCGACCCAGCTCGTCGACGGCGACATCGAGAGCCCCGGACACCGTCCCTTCCTCCTCGGTCATGACGGCGGCCTCGAGGGCGATCTCGACGATATCGATTATCCGATCCCTCCTCGGGCGGCGCAGTCATCGGCGGCGGTGCGCAGAGCGGTCTGCTCGGCCGGGTCGACGGACAGTCCGTACTTTACCTTGATCTGCAGGTAGCGATCGATGTACGAGCACCGAAACTTCCCCGGCGGCAGGTAGTTCGCCGCGTCCTGGTCGCCCTTCGACCGGTTCGCCGACGGATCGGATGCGGCCAGGTTGATCGCGTCGTTGGCGATGCGACGGCGGGTGTCCTCGTCGAGGTTTGCCGCCCCGGAACGCCACGCCTCCGCCAGCGCGACGATGTGCTCCGCATCGACCGCCGACGGCTCCGCCATCCACTTGTACGGCTTCAGCTCGCCGGTCTTGCGGTCGATGAATCCGTACTCGTCCTGCCAGCCGCCTCCGGACCCGATCGTCAACGCGCAGGTCTTCGGATCCAGCTGCACCGAGCCGACGGCGTCGCGCAGCATCATCACGTCCCGGGTGGTGCACCGGCTGTACTGCGCGAACTCCGCGCCGAAGCCGTGCTCGGGCTTGTTCTGATCCCAGTGCGGGAACTGTTCGCGGCTGTAACCGGTCATCGGCAGTTCCGGCGCGACCGTCACCCGCCCCAGGAGCTCGGCGATCTCACCGGACGCCACCGTGCCCGGCGTCGAACCGGATCCATTGTCGTCCACGCCCAACCACTCGTCGACCAGGATGTATCCGATCGCCATGATCACCGCGATACATACCGACCCGAACACCGCCAGAATCCGCCGCACCGAACCCTCTTCTCTCGCACATACGTTCGCAGCAAGGGATACTAGTCGGTCCGAAAAATCACCTATCCGTGGGTTACCACACACCGGAACTGGGCCTCGCGGTCCACCCCACCCCGGGCGTACAGTCCCGCAATCGGGCATATCGTCCGACCGCCCGAGCGCCAGCGTCAGGAGTGCGATGTCCCCCACCATGCAGTACGCGACCCTCCCCGGAACGGATCTCGTCGTCTCGACGGTGTCCCTGGGCTGCAACAACTTCGGCTCCCGGATCGACGCGGAGCAGTCGCGCGCCGTCGTCGACGCCGCGTTCGAGCAGGGCATCACGTTCTTCGACACCGCCGACGTGTACTCGACCGGCGAATCGGAGAAGATCCTGGGGGCCACGCTCGCGGGCCGCCGCGACCAGGCGGTCATCGCGACGAAGTTCGGTGCGCCCATGAGCGAGACCGAGCGCGGTTCGTCGCCCGACTACGTCCGCCGCGCGTGCGATGCCAGCCTGCGACGGCTGGGCGTCGACCACATCGACCTGTACTACCAGCACATGCCCGACCCGACCGTGCCGATCGAGGACACGCTCGGCACGCTCGACGAACTGGTGCAGGCCGGCAAGGTGCGACACGTCGCGTGCTCCAACAGTTCGGCGCAGCAGATCGACCTGGCGGTCGAGTCCGCGAGCGAGCGCGGCCTGCCGCGCTTCGTGGCCGCGCAGATCGAGTGGAACCTCCTCGAGCGCAAGGCCGAAGCCGACATCGTGCCGACCTGCGAGAAGCGCGATCTGGCGGTGATCCCCTACTACCCGTTGGCGGCGGGCCTCCTCACCGGCAAGTACCGCCGGGGCACCGACTTCCCCAAGGGCTCGCGCTTCGACAAGTCCGACTACTTCGCGGCCACCGCCACCGACGAGGCCCTCGCCCGCGTCGAGGACCTGCTCACGCTCGCGAGCAAGCTGGACCGCCAGCTGTCCGAACTGGCCGTCGCCTGGCTCGACGCCAAGCCGCAGGTGGTGTCCGTCCTCATCGGCTCGGCGACCCCCGCACAGGTCGCGCGCAACACCACGCACCTGCGCCGGCCCCTCGACGAGGACGAACTCGCGATGATCGACGCCTTCCTGGGCGGGCACTGACGAACGAAGAACGGTGGGCCCGCACCAGCGGGCCCACCGTGTCGTTTCGAGGGGTTCGTCAGTCCTGCGCGAGCGGCGGCAGGGTGACGACCTGGCCGGCGTACGACAGGCCGGCACCGAAGCCGACCAGCAGCGCCAGCTCGCCCGGCTTCGCCTTGCCGGTGCGGATCACTTCCTCCATCGCCAGCGGAATCGACGCCGCCGAGGTGTTGCCGGTGTCGGCGATGTCGTCGGACACCGGAACCGACTCGGGCAGCTTGATCTGGCGCGCGATGACCTCGTTGATGCGGCCGTTCGCCTGGTGCGGGATGAACGCCCCCAGGTCCTCGAGCGCGACACCGGCCCGCTCGGCGGCCTTCAACGCGATCTTGCCGACCTCGAAGGCGGCCCAGCGGAAGACGGTGGTGCCCTCCATCTTGATCCACGGACGCTCCGACGGGTCGTTCGCGAACGCGAGCCAGTCCGGCTCCTGGCGGATCGCATCGGCCTGCGAGCCGTCCGAGCCCCACACGACCGGGCCGATGCCCGTGACGTCGCTGCGACCGACGACGACCGCACCGGCACCGTCACCGAAGATGAACCGCACGGTGCGGTCCGTCGGCTCGGTGCTGTCGCTCATCCGCTCGACGCCGATGACGAGCACGTAGTCCTCCGTGCCGACGCGGACCATGTCCGAGGCGACGGACAGCGCGTAGCAGAAGCCCGCGCAGCCTGCGGTGACGTCGAACGCGGCCGAACCGCCGGTGCCGAGCGCCTCGGCGACGAGCGAGGCGCACTGCGGAGTCTGCGCCGGGTAGGTGGACGTCGCGACGACGACCGCGCCGATCTGCTCGCCGGTGAGGCCGCTGGCCTCGAGCGCCTTACGGCCCGACGCGATGGCCATCGCCAGCACCGACTCGTCGTCGTTGGCGAAGCGCCGGTTCTTGATGCCCGACCGGGTCTGGATCCACTCGTCGGTGGAGTCGATCGTCTGGCAGATCTCGTCGTTGCTCACGACCCGCTCCGGGCGGTAAACACCCAACCCGAGGATGGCGGACTGCCTGACCTCGGTGGAGTTCGAGATCTGCGCAACCATGTTTGGTCTCCTCTACAGCCAATATCCAGGGGCTCGTACGGCCCCGTTCACCACGACACGGTACTTCGCGAAGCGGACCTGCACTATCACTCGGGTATACCCACCTCCACCACGCACGACGCGTCGGTCCGGCCTGATCGAGCGGGACACCCCAGACATTTCTCCCGCTCCGCCTCAGCCATTTCAGATCCGGACAATTCCAGAAATGGCGGTGACCGCATTACATCAATGCTCGGATCCCGGTCTTCGAATTCGGTTCGCCTGCTAGCGTGAAGCGCGCTCACACGAATGATCAAGAGGCTCAGATCTGGACGTATGACCAGGTAGTCACCGATATCCACCACAGATGGAGACATCCGTGAGGCCGAACCGGGTACACACTGCGATCGCATCCCTGATTTGCGTGTCGACATCCTTCCTGACCCTCGCTGCCCCGGCCGGCGCCGATCCGAATTCGGTCAATCCGATTCCCGTACTCAATGGCACGAATGGATTACCGGCTCTGCACGGGCGAAGCCAGGCCGTCGCGCAGGCGACCGGACTGCTCAGCGCCAACCGCACCCAGGACTACAACGTGCTCGGGACCGACCTCGGCATCATGTGGGACAACGGCAACGGTCAGGTGCTGACCGCGTTCGGCGACACGGCCGGGCTGGGAATTCCCAACCTGCTGGTCGGCAGCCTGTGGTCGTGGCGCAGCAACATCCTGGTCCGCAGCTCCGACCGCAACCTCGCCGACGGCATGACCTTCGACAGCACACCCCGCGACATCGTCGGGCAGTCCAAGGAACTGCTCCCCAGCCCGAAGATCCCGTTCGTCGAGATCAGTCGCATCCCGACCGCCGGCATCGCGGCCGACGGCGCCCAGTACATGAGCATGATGTCGGTCAGGGACTGGGGCGATCCGGGCAAGTGGGACACCAACTACTCCAGCCTGGCGTTCTCCACCGACAACGGCGAGAACTGGATCGAGGCCACCGAGACCCGCCGCCCCCCGGACGGCGGCAACCGGAACTTCCAGATGGGCGCCTTCGCCAAGGACGGCGGCTTCGTCTACCAGTACGGCACCCCCGCCGGACGCGGTGGGCTGGTCTACCTGGCGCGGGTCCCGGAGCAGAAGATCCGCGACCTCGGGGCGTACGAGTACTGGGACGGTGGCAAGTGGGTGCCCAAGAACCCCGACGTCGCGGCGCCGATCGTCTTCGGCGGCGTCGGCGAGATCTCGGTGCAGTACAACGACTTCCTGGGCCAGTACCTCATGCTCACCACCGACAATCGCAACTCCGTCGTGATGCGGCGCGCACCCGCCCCCACCGGACCGTGGAACGAACCCGAGGTTCTCATCGACGGCAACGAACTCCCCACGATGTACGGCGCGTACATGCATCCGTGGTCGTCGGGGCCCGACCTCTACTTCCTCACCACGGTGCACACGAACTACAACGTCCTGCTCATGCACACCACGCTGCAGCGCTGACGACCTGCTACCGTCGCCCCAAGCAAACGATTGGTTCTGGAGGCGACGTGGAGCAGCAGACGAGCACCGACCCGCGCGGCGAGGTCCAGGACCTGCTGGCCCGCATCGCGCAGCTCGCCGACGACGGCACCGTCGAGGAATACCTCGAGCACTTCACCGCCGACGCGATCTGGGAATCGCAGCCCAACCCCGTGACGGGGATGGCCGCCCAGATGCGCCAGGGCATCGCGCTGATCGAGGAGGGCGTGCGCGAGCGCCGCGCCGGCGGCGTCCAAGGCCCGGGCACGTCGAGCCGGCACGTCATCACGACCGTCGCGGTGTCGCTGGACTCGGAGACCGAGGCGTCGTCGACCGCGTACTGGCTGTTCTTCCGCGACACCACCACCGCGCCGCACCTGGCCGGCGTCGGCCGCTACGACGACACGCACCGCTACGAGGACGGGCGCTGGAAGCTGGCCCACCGCCGCATCACCGTCGGCTGAGCCGACCATCGGGGGTCCGTCGGTCGACCCCCGCGTTTTGCGCACTTGTCGTCGAGTGCGAGGCCCCCCGGGCACCGAGAAGTGCGCAAAGCGCGAAAGCGGGGCCGCGGCTATACCGTCGTGTCCATGGATGCACAGGACTGGGACGAACGGTATTCACAGGCCGAGATGGTGTGGGGGACGCCCCCGAATCCTGTGGTCGTGGAGTACGCCACGTCGCTGCCCGCGGGCCGGGCACTCGACCTCGCCTGCGGTGAAGGCCGGCACGCGCTGTGGCTCGCGACGCGCGGGTGGCGCACGACCGGCGTCGACTTCTCCTCGGTGGCGATCGAGAAGGCCCGGCAGATCGCGACGCAGGCACCGCGCTCGGTGCGCGAACGCCTCGACTACGTCGTCGACGACATCACCTCGCCGGACGCCCTGGACGATCCGCAGGGCTATGACCTGGTTCTCATGATCTTCGTCCACCTCGAACGGACACAGCGTCGCGCGCTTGTGAGTCACGTCATCGACGCGCTGAAACCCGAGGGAATCCTCATGATCCTCGGCCACGACGCGATCAACCTCACACAGGGGGTCGGCGGACCGCCCGATCCCGAAATCCTTTACACGCCGGAGGATTTGAAGGACGATCTTGATGGACGCCTGGACGTGACGGTCGCCGAACGACGCCACCGTGACGTCGAGGGCTGCACCGCGATCGACGCGCTCCTGGTCGCTCGCAAGCCCACGCTTGGCAGCTAACTTAATCGCGAGTAACATCGGCTAAGTTACCGGCGAGTAGCTAATTGGGCGGTACTCGACGGAAAGCCAGACCGCACCAACGCAGTGCCACTTCAGGGAGAAAACATGGGCCACTACAAGAGCAACGTCCGGGACCTCGAGTTCAACCTCTTCGAGGTTCTGGGCCTGGACAAGCCGCTGAGTGAGGGCGTGTGGGGGGACCTCGACGCCGACACCGTCAAGGACATGCTGTCCGAGGTCGCACGTCTGGCCGAGGGGCCGCTCGGCGAGGCCTTCGCCGACGCCGACCGCAACCCGCCGGTGTTCGACCCCGAGAAGCACGAGGCGACCCTGCCGGAGTCCTTCAAGAAGTCGTTCAAGGCGATGTGGGACGCCGAGTGGTACCGCATGGGCCTGACCGAGGAGATCGGTGGCGTGCCGGTTCCCCGCGCACTCGTCTGGGCCATCGCCGAGATGCTGCTCGGCGCGCAGCCGGCCGCGTTCATGTACCAGGCCGGACCGTCCTTCGCGGACGTGCTCTACAAGAACGGCACCGACGAGCAGAAGCAGTGGGCCGCAACCTGCGTCGAGCGCGGCTGGGGCGCCACGATGGTGCTGACCGAGCCGGACGCCGGTTCCGACGTGGGCGCCGGCCGCACCAAGGCGGTCCAGCAGGACGACGGCACGTGGCACATCGAGGGCGTCAAGCGCTTCATCACCTCGGCCACCTCGGACGACCTGTTCGAGAACATCTTCCACCTGGTGCTCGCCCGCCCCGAGGGCGCCGGTCCGGGCACCAAGGGCCTGTCGCTGTTCTTCGTCCCGAAGTTCCACTTCGACTTCGAGAAGAACGAGCTCGGCGAGCGCAACGGCGCATTCGTCACCAACGTCGAACACAAGATGGGCCTCAAGGCGTCCGCGACGTGTGAGCTCACCTTCGGTGGCCACGGCACCCCCGCCGTCGGCTGGCTGGTCGGCGATGTCCACAACGGCATCGCGCAGATGTTCGACGTCATCGAGCACGCCCGCATGATGGTGGGCACCAAGGCCATCTCGACCCTGTCGACCGGCTACCTCAACGCACTGGACTACGCCAAGCAGCGCGTCCAGGGCTCGGATCTGACGCAGATGACGGACAAGACCGCGCCGCGCGTCACCATCACGCACCACCCCGACGTCCGTCGCAGCCTGGCGATGCAGAAGGCGTACGCCGAGGGCATGCGCGCCGTGTACCTCTACACCGCCGCGCACCAGGAGCCGGCGATGGCGCAGCTGGTCTCGGGCGCCGACGAGCAGCTCGCGCACCGCGTCAACGACCTGCTGCTCCCGATCGTCAAGGGCGTCGGCTCCGAGCGTGCCTACCAGTACCTGACCGAGAGCCTACAGACCCTCGGCGGCTCGGGCTTCCTGCAGGACTACCCGATCGAGCAGTACATCCGCGACTCGAAGATCGACTCGCTGTACGAGGGCACCACCGCGATCCAGGCGCAGGACTTCTTCTTCCGCAAGATCGCCCGTGACCGCGGCGTCGCGCTGGCCCACGTGGCCGGCGAGATCAAGAAGTTCATCGACAGCGAGGCCGGCAACGGCCGCCTCAAGACCGAGCGGGCCCTGCTGTCGACGGCGCTCGAGGACGTCCAGGCGATGGCCGCCGTGCTCACCGGCCACCTCATGGGTGCGCAGGAGCAGCCGACCGAGCTGTACAAGGTGGGCCTCGGCTCGGTGCGCTTCCTGATGTCGGTGGGCGACCTGCTCATCGCCTGGCAGCTGCTGCGCCAGTCCGAGATCGCCCTCAAGGCGCTCGACGAGGGTGCGTCCGACAAGGACAAGCCGTTCTACGAGGGCAAGGTCGCGACCGCGTCGTTCTTCGCCAAGAACGTCCTGCCCGAGCTGACCGCGACCCGCAACATCCTGTCGCACCTCGACAACGACATCATGGAGCTGGACGAGGCAGCGTTCTGATCCGCCGATCACGAAGTCGGTGAGGCGCCCGGCCGGGACTCGTTCCCGGCCGGGCGCTTTCGCGTAGCACGTCGCCGACGACCGCCGCGACGTCGTCGGCGCGGGTCTCGGTCAGGCGGGCGTATCCGCACACCAACCCGCGTGGGCCGTCGGCATCGGCCAGGAACGACGACAGCGGCGGCATCGCGACTCCGCGGCCGCGCAGCGCGGCGGCGACCGCGGTGTCGTCGGTGTCGTCCGGAAGCCGCAGGACCAGGTGCAGTCCCGCCTCGACGCCCACCAACTCCACACCGGCGCAGTGCCGCCTCAGCGCGCCGACCAGGGCGGCCCGACGGGCGGCGTACGTGCGTGACGCCCGCGCGAGATGCCGAGTGAGAGCGCCCGATTCGATGAACCGGGCCAAGGCGAGCCCGCTGACCGCGCAGGCGCTCTCCCCGCCGAGCGCGAGCGCCTCGACGACCGGCCCCCGGAGCGCCCGCGGCGGCAGCAGCCAGGCCAGGCGCAGCGCCGGGGTGAGCACCTTCGACGCCGTGCCGATGTAGGCCACGCAATCGCGTCCTCCCTCCACACTGCGCAGCGCGGGCAGAGCGGACACGTCGTACCGGAACTCGCCGTCGTAGTCGTCCTCGATGAGCAGGCGCCCGGATGCGGCGGCCCACGCGACGAGCCCGGCGCGACGGGAGACGGGGAGGCGGGAACCGAGCGGATACTGGTGCGCCGGAGTGCAATACACGGCCGCATCGGAGTCTCGCAGCGATCCCGGGTCGAGGCCGTCCGCGTCGACCCCGACGGAACGCGTCCGGGCACCGGACATCCGGAGCGCGCGCCGCGCCTCGACATAGCCCGGCTCCTCGAACGCGACGTCCCGCCCCGCCAGTCCGGCCGCGGCCGCGACGGCGCGCAGGGCGGACGCCACCCCCGGGACGATGATGAGGTCGTCCGGGTCGGCGACGATGCCGCGAGTGCGCCGCAGGTGTCCGGCCAGCGCGAGCCGGAGTTCGGCGTGCGCGCCGGGCCCCGCGGCGCCGGTGGGAACGGGTGCCGCGGCCGCGCCCCGCCAGGCCCGGCGCCAGTCGGTGGTCGAGATCAGGTCCGTATCGGGGTGCCCCGGGGTGAGATCCCATGTCGGCGGTGCCGATCGCGGCGGGCGGGGCGCCGCGGTCGCGGGCGTCTCCGGCGCGACGTGCGGCGCGGCGCCCGCGGCGGCGGCGACGTCTGCGCCAGCGGACACCCGGGTGCAGGATCCGGGCAGCGCGTCGACGTAGCCGGCCGCGGCGAGTTCGTCGTACGCGTCGACGACGGAGGCTCGGGCGACGGCGAGTTCCGCCGCCAGGGTGCGCGTCGACGGGAGCGCATCGCCCGGGTGGAGTCGGCGCAGTCGGATCTGCTCGACGATCGCCTCCGCGATGCGATGCCGCAGCGGCGCGTCGGTGGCGGGCAGCTGCAGGGTCACGTGGTGGTCAGGGGTGTGGCGGGACACGGCAGCCACCATAGTGGTCTACCGGTTCGGCCGATTTCTGGATCTGGTGGACAGTCCGGAAAGTGGGAACGATTCGGTCCATGGATCGAATCAGGAGATATCCCGACCTCGCCGGCACCCGGCGAACCGACCTCGACGCCGTGCTCGACGCGACGGCGGTGGGCACCCTCGCCACCGTGGACGACGGACTGCCGTGGGTGGTCCCCATGCTCTACGCCCGCGACGGCGACCGGATCGTGCTGCACGGATCGACGGGTGCCGGCGCGCTGCGGCATGTCGCGGACGGTGCTCCCGCGGCCTTCGCCGTGACGATGCTCGACGGGATCGTGGTGGCCGACACGCTCTTCGACTCGACTGCCAACTATCGATCGGCCGTCGTGCGCGGGAACCTGCGCCGGTGCGCCGGGGACGAGGCGGTGCGGGCGCTCGACCTGATGTCCGATGCCCTCGTTCCCGGCCGCAGTGCGGAGGTGCGCACCCATACGAAGAAGGAGCTGGCCGCGACCCTTGCGATGGTCCTACCCATCGAGCCGGGGTGCTGGACCGTCAAGGTGCGCGACGCGCCGCCACCCGCGCCGACGGCGGACTCCGGCGAATGGGCGGGCGTGGTGCCGCTGCACACCACGGCCCGCGATCCGATCCCCGCACCGTGGGTGCGCGCGCACGTGCCGCCGCCCGACTCCGTGCGCCGCCTCGTCGACGGTCGGTGACGACGGCACCGCTCGATTCCGGCGTGCGGCGGGCACGTCACCGCGTGGTGTGTTTGGCTTGACGATGTCGATCCTGCCACGGAACCGAGGTTGGTGAGCCGCTGTGACCAGCATGGACGAACGAACCGGGCACTCCGGACGCGCCGGCTCACCGCCGGCTGTCGTCGCGACGGGGCTGACCCGCAGCGGCTCGCTCGGCCCCGTGTTCGGGCCGGTGAATCTACGCATCCCGTTCGGGGGTCTGGCGGTGGTCCAGGGATTCGCCGGGTCGGGCCGGACGTCGCTGTTGCTGACGCTGAGCGGGCGGATGAGACCGTCGTCGGGGAAGCTGAGCGTGCTGGGGCGGACCAAGCCGGCGGCGATCCGTGCCGTGTCCGCCATCGCCGGATTCGACGGGATCGACAGCATCTCCGAGTCGGTGACGGTGCGCGACCTCATCACCGAGCAGATCCGTTGGGATGCAACGTGGTATCTGCTGATTCGACGGGCCGGGCAGCGTGAGCTGGAGCAGGTGTGCGCGCCGGTGTTCGGCGACCGGCCGCTGCCGAAGCTCGGCGAGTACGTCAGCGATCTGGGCGAACTCGACAACCTGCTGCTGCGGATCGCCGTCGCCAACACCCAGGTGCCGCCCCTGCTGCTGGTCGACGACCTCGAGCAGGTTCGGGAGGAACGCGACCGGGCGCTGCTCGTCGAACACCTCGCGGTGCTCGGGTCGCGGCAGACCGTGATCGCGTCCGCGGTCAACCCGCTGCCACCGAATTCGCCCGCCCACGAATTCCATCCGCTGTCCGAAGCCGAGGTGTAGTCATGCTCGCAGGGATGTCGCTCGGTACCGAACTCAAGCGATTCTCGCGCGGGCTGATGCCCCGGGTCGCGCTCGTGACCATCGTGCTGATGCCGCTGCTGTACGGCGCGCTGTACCTGTGGGCGTTCTGGGACCCGTTCGCCGCCACCGGCAAGATCCCGGTGGCCCTCGTCAACAACGATCAGGGCACCGTGGTGGACGGCAAACCGCTCGACGCCGGCGATCAGGTGGCGCAGGGGCTGAAGGATTCCGGGGATCTCGACTTCCACGAGGTCACCGCGTACGAGGCGTCGACCGGCGTCGCGTCCGGGCGGTACTACTTCTCGGTGACGCTGCCCGGCGACTTCAGCCGATCCGTCGCCTCCCCCACCGGACCCGACCCCCGGAAGGCGCAGATCGTCTTCACCTACAACGACGCCAACAACTACCTCGGCACCGTCATCGGGCAGAACGCCGCGCAGCAGATCCTCAACATCGTCGGCGCGCAGATCGGCGAGCAATCGGTCGACCAGGTGCTGCTCGGGCTCGGCGCCGCCGGGGACGGGCTACGCAAGGCCGCCGACGGCGCCGGTCAGCTCGCGGCGGGCGCGCAGGCCGCCGACGCCGGCGCGCAACAACTCGCGGGCGGATCCCGCACCCTCGCCGACGGCCTGACCACCGCGCACACCGGGTCGACCGCGCTCGCGGACGGCACCGCCCAGCTGTCCGGGGGCATCGATACCGCCGCGGGTGGGGCGTCGGCGCTCGCCGGCGGGATGGATCAGCTCTCCGGCGCGACGGCCGCTCTCGGTGACGGCGCGGGACAGCTCAGTACCGGCGTGAACCAGCTCGTCGACCGGATCAGCGGGGCCCTCGGACCCGCGCTCGACGCCGCCACCGTCGCCCAGCTCGGCCAGCTGCGCGACGGCGCCCAGCAACTCGCCTTCCAACTCGGCGACCCGTCGAGCCCCTACCGGTCGGGGATGACGCAGGCCGTCGCCGGTTCCGGACAGCTGCGCGACGGCCTGGCCCAGCTGCAGTCCGGCGGGCAGCAGGCCGCCTCCGGGGCCCGCGCCCTCGACGACGGACTGACCCAGTTGTCCGGTGGCAGTGAGACTCTCGCGCAGGGCTCGCAGCAGCTCGCGACGGGCATCGGCCAGCTGAAGGACGGATCCGGGGAGCTCGCCTCCCAGCTGAAGGAGGGCAGCAAGCAGGTGCCGACCTGGGACCCGCAGCAGCGCACCGCCGTCGCGCAGACCGTGTCGTCGCCGATCGCACTCGACCAGCACCACGACAACCGCGCCAAGACGTTCGGCACCGGATTCGCGCCGTTCTTCCTGCCGCTGGCGCTGTTCGTCGGCGGCATCATCACGTGGATGCTGTTGCGGCCCATTCAGAACCGGCCGATCTCGACGGGGCTCGGGGCGCTACGGGTGGTGCTCGCCTCGTACTGGCCGGCCGCGTTGATCGCGATCGCACAGGTGCTGGTGATGTACGTCGTGGTGCACTTCGGCGTCGGCCTGGTCCCGGTCTACGTGTTCGGCACCATCGCGTTCCTGGGTCTGGTCGGTCTCACCTACATGGCGATGATCCAGGCCTTCAACGCGATCTTCGGGCCCGCCGTCGGACGCGTCGTCACGCTCGCCTTCCTGATGCTGCAACTGGTGTCGTCCGGCGGCATCTACCCCGTTGAGACCACCGCGAAACCGTTCCAGATCCTGCACCCGTTCGACCCGATGACCTACGCCGTCAACGGCTTACGCCAGCTGACCGTCGGCGGTATCGACTCCCGGCTGTGGGTGTCGATCGCGGTCCTGCTCGGCCTGCTGCTGGCGTCGCTGGCCGCGAGCGCGCTGTCGGTGCGCCGCGACCGGACGTGGACGCTGATGCGCCTGCACCCGCCGATCGAGGTGTGACGCCGTCAGCGCGTCGGGGTCGCCGGCGGTTCGGACGTCCCGTTCGACGGCGCCGGGGCCGACTCGTTCGACACGCACTTGACGATCGGCACCGGGTCGTAGCGGACGGTCCGGGTGTTGCGGGAGACCTGCGCGCCGGTGTCCGCGTCGGTGATGATCCGCGTGTCGCTGACCGTGAAGCCCGGTGCGCCGCCCGACGCCACGCAGTGCGGGCCGGCCGGGAGCGTGATGGTGTTCGGCGACGTCTGGTTGGACCGGTCGCCCGTCACCGACTCCACGTCGACGGTCTTGGTGCCCCAGATGCGGACGGTGATGTTGGAACTGGTGCCGATCGTCTGGATCATGACGCCGGTCTTCGACGGGTTGCGGAACTTCAGGTCGATCGCGCCTTCGAACACCGTCGCCTCGCGTGCCGCGGGGTAGCGCGAGATGTAGTAGCTGTGCTCGGTGTGCTCGACGTCCTCCATGCCCGCGAAGTACGTGGCGTTGTAGAGGGTGGTCGCGAGCTGGCTGATGCCGCCGCCGACCGCCTTGTCGGGGCGCCCGTTGTTGATGATGCCGGACTCGACGTACCCCTCCGCCGAGCCGCGCGGACCGGTGTAACCGTTGAGCGAGAAGGTCTCTCCCGGCTTGACGATCGCACCGTCGATCTCGCTGGCCGCGAGCCGGATGTTGACGCCGGACGCGTACTCGAAACCGCCGGTGGTGTACTCGCCGATCACCTCGCGGATTCCGAGCGCGTTGGCGCCCTCGGTGGTCAACGCGGGCTCCGCAGGCTCGTAGATCGCCGGGGTGGTGCGCTCGGCGGGCGCGGCGAGCAGCGCCGGGAGTGGCTCGAGCGTCTTGGGCCACTGCACCATGTCGCCCTTGACCGACGGAACCACCTGCGGCGAACCGCCCGACAGGCTGATCTGCGCGTCCTTGGGCTTGATCTCGGTGCTCGCCAGCTGCGGCGCCAGGATCGCGGTCGCCGCCTCGACGTTGTACTGCGGTGACAGCCCGCCGCCGCCGTCGGGCACGAACGTCAGCACCTTGCCGACCTGGTCGCGGGGCAGCGTCGCGGCCGCGCCGTCCTTGCCGGTCACCACGACGTCGGCCGCCGCCGCGGGGGTCGCGACGTCGCGCACCGCGGCGTCGACACCGGCCTGCGTGACGGTCACGTCGACGGTGTCGACCGGCAGGGCGACGGTGGTGCCGAACGCCCACTCGTCGACGAACGTGTCCTCGGCGGCCTCCACCTCGAGGCTCTGACCCGGCAGCGGGGCGACCGGAACCACCCGGGCACCCTCGAACACGACGTTGCCCTCGCGCGGGGCCCGATCGGTCTCCTGCCGGACATCGCCCATCGCCGCGGTCAGCGCCGCGTCGTCGACGGTGGACACCACGCCGATCTCCTGGTCGGAGAACAGCGAGGCCAGTCGGGTGAACGGGTTGATCGGCTGCTCGCCCGCCCGCTCGACGGTGGCCTCCCAGTCGACGCCGACGCCGGCCTGCGACGGGACGATGGAGCTGTCGGTGGTGCCGGCGCGCACCGGCACCGGACGATCCACTCGCGGCCCCAGCTGGGCCCGCAGCGTCTCCTCCGCCGCGGCCGTGCTCTGGCCGCCGATGTCCACCCCGGCAACGGTGACGCCGCGCGGCACCCGATCGGCCGAGACCACCCAGTCCACCGCGTACGCGATCACGCCGACGGCGACGACCCCGCCGGCCACGGCGGCGTACTTCACCCACCGACGCCGGGGCGCCGTATCGGCCTGCTCCGGCTCGGGCTGCGGGGTCGGCTGGGCCCCGGGCTGCGACTGCGGCGCCGGCTGGCCGGGTTCCGGCTGGGGCGGCAGCGCCGCTTCCGGCCGCGGTGCGGGCATGCGCTCCGGCGGCGTCCGGAACGCCTCGGTGGGAGCCTCGGAGGCGGTGTCCGCCCCGGCGGGAACCGATGGATCCGACGGGACCACCGGCATGATCTCGGTCGGATTCTCGTCCGGTTCCGGACCTCCCATGCGGTTTGCCTGGTCCTTGGCGCCGTCGCGCTCGTCGCTCATGAAGTGGGCTCCTGCCGAATCGACACCGTGCGGGGCCGTCGTGTTGCGTATTCGTTCCCGTTCAGCGTAGTCGGGACGCTCGTAACGACCACTCGGGATTCCCGTCGGCGGCACCACATGCCGCCGCGACGGACGCGGAAACGTAGAGCGGCCCCGTGTAGTTGCCAGGTCGGGGGTCAGGCAACAACACGGGGCCGACTGGGATATCGCCCCCAGGCGAGAGGCGTTACACCACCGAGTTCCGGACGGTCCGATTCGTCCGGTTCGGCCCGGGTCGTCAGACCTCGACGATCGCCGTGACGCCCTGGCCGCCGGCCGCGCAGATGGAAATCAGGCCACGGCCCGACCCCTTTTCCGCCAGCATCTTCGCGAGCGAGGCGACGATCCGGCCGCCGGTGGCCGCGAACGGGTGGCCGGCCGCGAGCGACGAGCCGTTGACGTTGAGCTTGCTCCGATCGATGCTCCCCAGTGCCCCGTCCAGGCCCAGGCGCTCCTTGCAGTACTCGTCGGACTCGAACGCCTGCAGGGTCGCGAGGACGACCGACGCGAACGCCTCGTGGATCTCGTAGAAGTCGAAGTCCTGCAGGGTGAGACCGTTGCGGGCCAGCAGGCGCGGGATCGCATACGTCGGGGCCATCAGCAGACCGTCACCGCCGTGGACGTAGTCGACGGCCGCCGTCTCCGAGTCCACCAGGTGCGCGAGCACCGGCAGATTGCGCTCGGCAGCCCACTCGTCGGTCGACAGCAGCACCGCGGACGCGCCGTCGGTGAGCGGGGTCGAGTTGCCCGCGGTCATGGTCGCGTCGCCCAGCTTGTTGCCGAACACCGGCTTGAGCTTCGCGAGCTTCTCGACGGTGGAATCGGGACGCAGGTTGTCGTCGCGGGTCAGGCCCAGGAACGGGGTGACCAGGTCGTCGAAGAAGCCGCGGTCGTAGGCGGCGGCCATGTTGCGATGGCTCGCGGCGGCCAGCTCGTCCTGGTCCTCGCGGCGGACGCCGAACTCCTTCGCGGTGATGGCCGCGTGGTCGCCCATCGACAGACCGGTCCGCGGCTCGCCGTTGCGCGGGATCTCGATGCCGAGCATCGACGGGCGCACCTGGCCGAGGAGCTTGACGCGGTCCGCGGTGGTCCGCGCCCGGTTCATCGACAGCAGGAACTCGCGCAGCTCGTTGTTCACCCCGATCGGGGCGTCGGAGGTGGTGTCGACGCCGCCGCCGATGCCCGCGTCGATGCGGCCGGACGCGATGGCGTCGCCGACCGCGATGATCGACTGCAGGCCGGTGCCGCACGCCTGCTGCAGGTCGTAGGCCGGGGTGTAGGGGCTCAGCGCGCTCCCGAGCACGCATTCGCGCATGAGGTTGAAGTCACGGCTGTGCTTGAGCACCGCACCGCCGACCACCATGCCGAGCCGCTCGCCCTGCAGGCCGAACCGGCTCACCAGCCCGTCGAGCGTCGCGGTGAACATGTCCTGGTTGGAGGCGTGCGCGTACGCCCGGTCCGAGCGCGCGAACGGAAGGCGGTTGCCTCCGACGATGGCGACGGGGCGAAACTGCCGACCGCCGGACTGCGGGGCGGTTGCCGGCTTCCGGCTGCTGTTACGGGCTCTGCTGGTCACGTCGTTCTCCATAAAGGTGGCGGGTAGGCAGTCGGCTGCTGCACTCGACAGTGTTCACACTCGACATTGAACTTACTCCAGAGTAAGTTCAATGTCGATACCGCACCTGGCGTAGCGGGTGCCCGATCAGCGACAACGCAACCGACAGCAACAACACAAAGAAGGTGGACCGTGGCAGCCAGCAAGGGCGCTCCCGACCTCTACTCGCAGTTCCTCTCGTCCGCGCCGGGCGCATTCATCGCCAAGCAGGCCGGGTTGCCGCAGCCGGAGAAGCTGCGCCGCTACAAGACCGGTGAGCCCGCGCTGGCCGGCCCGATCCTCGTCGGCGGCAAGGGCCGCCTGGTCGAGCCGATCCGGGAACTGCTGTCGGACTACCCCGCCGCGCAGCCGCACGACGACCGCTACGGCGCGCTGGTGTTCGATGCGACCGGCATCGGCCAGGTCACCGAACTGGTCCAGCTGTTCGAGTTCTTCCAGCCGGCCATCCGCAACCTCGCCTCGTGCGCCCGCGTCGTCGTGCTCGGCACCACCCCCGAACTCACGTCCGGCGTCGACGAGCAGATCGCCCAGCGCGCGCTCGAGGGCTTCACCCGCAGCGTCGGCAAGGAGATCAAGCGCGGCTCCACCGCACAGCTGGTCTACGTCTCCCCCGACGCCGCACCGGGCCTGTCGGGCCTCGAGTCGACGCTGCGCTTCCTGCTGTCCGCCAAGTCGGCGTTCGTCGACGGCCAGGTCATCCGCGTCGGTGCCGACGACTCCGTCGCCCCCGCCAGCTGGGACCGCCCGCTCGAGGGCAAGGTCGCCGTCGTGACCGGCGCCGCGCGCGGCATCGGCGCCACCATCGCCGAGGTGCTCTCCCGCGACGGCGCGCACGTCGTGTGCGCCGACATCCCGGCCGCCGGCCAGGCGCTGTCGGAGACCGCCAACAAGGTCGGCGGCACGTCGCTGGCCCTCGACGTCACCGCCCCCGATGCCGCCGACAAGCTCGCCGAGCACCTCACCGAGCGTCACGGCGGCGTGGACATCATCGTCCACAACGCCGGCATCACCCGCGACAAGACGCTCGCGAACATGGACGAGGCCCGCTGGAACAGCGTCCTGGGCGTCAACCTCCTTGCCCCGCAGAAGATCACCGAGGCACTCGTCGCCAAGGGTGTGCTGCGCGAGGGCGGCCGCGTGATCGACGTGTCGTCCATCGCCGGCATCGCCGGCAACCGCGGCCAGACCAACTACGGCACCTCGAAGGCCGGCGTCATCGGCCTGGTCCAGGCCACCGCGCCGGTGCTGGCCGAGAAGAAGATCACCATCAACGCCGTCGCCCCGGGCTTCATCGAGACCGCGATGACCGCCGCCATCCCGTTCGCGACCCGCGAGGCCGGACGCCGCATGAGCTCGCTGCTGCAGGGCGGCCAGACCGTCGACGTCGCCGAACTGGTGTCGTACTTCGCGAGCCCCGCGTCGAACGCCGTCACCGGCCAGATCGTCCGGGTGTGCGGCCAGTCCCTGCTGGGGGCGTGATGACGGGCCGCAAGGGCACCCTCGTGCAGTTGCACGAGCAGCCCGGCACCCTCGACAACTACGCGCGCGCCGCACTCGGCGCACTGCCGTTCGTCAAGCCGTCCGGCCGTCGCAGCCTGCCGAGGGAGACGCTGGCGCTGTCGGGTCTGCGCGTCGACCACGACAACCTGGCCGCGTACGCGAAGGTGTGCGGGCTGCGCTTCGGTGACACCCTGCCGATCACGTACCCGTTCACGCTCGTGTTCCCCACCGTGATGCGACTGCTCACCGCACGCGAGTTCCCCTTCCCGGCAATCGGTTCCGTGCACACCGACAACGTGATCGAGCAGCTGCGCCCGATCTCGGTGAGCGAGCCACTGGACCTGAAGGTCCGCGCCGAGAACCTGCGCCCGCACACCAAGGGCACGCAGGTGGATTTCGTCAGCGAGGTCTCGGTCGGCCGCGAACTGGTGTGGCGTCAGATCAGCACGTTCCTCAAGATGCACCCCACGGGCGCACCGAAGGAACCCAAGGCCGAACGCGTGGACGAGGTCCCGCCGCCGCCCACCCGCACGCTGCGGGTGGATCAGAAGATCATCGGCCGGTACGCGGCGGTGTCGGGCGACCGCAACCCGATCCACGTCTCGTCGTTGGGCGCCAAGGCATTCGGCTTCCCCAGCACGATCGCGCACGGCATGTGGAGCGCCGCGGCGGCACTGCAGCCGCTCGAGGGGCGAGTTCCCGACGCGGTCACCTACAGCGTCCGCTTCGGTAAGCCGATCGTGCTGCCGGCGACCGTCAATCTCTACGCCGACCGGACCTCCGACGGCTGGGATCTGTCACTGAAGAACCCGAAGAAGGGCTACCCGCACCTCACCGCGACGGTGCGCTGACATGGTCGTAGGGCGGGGCGGACACTCTTCGTCCCGCCCTCGCGACGTCAGCCCTCGCGCGTTTCCAGCTCCGCCAATTGCTGCCGGAGCCGACCGTTTTCGGCGCGAAGCTCATTGTTGGCCGCCTCGAGTTCGAGGATCTGCCGGATCCCGGTGAGATTGACGCCGACCTCGACCAGTTCGGACACTCGGGACAGCCGGTAGAGGTCTTCCTCGCTGTAGCGCCGCGTGCCGCCGCCGGTGCGCGACGGGTTGATCAAGCCGCGACGCTCGTAGAGCCGCAGAGTCTGCGGACCTATTCCGGTCAACTCCGAGGTGACCGAGATTCCGTAGACTCCGCGGGTGGAGCGGGGCGGAGACTGTTGCGTCATCGTGGCCTTCATATCGCGTCGGGTTCTGTCGCGGGAGGGGATTGCTCACCGGTCGCTTCGCCCCACGCGCCAGACATTCCGGGCGACTTCAGCAGGCTCGTACCGATGACCTCACCGTAGCACCGACACCACATCGAATGTGTGCCGGGAGACGAAGATTCCCTGTCGTCGTGAGCCACAACAAGGTTGCACCCTCACATCTCACCCTGAGTGCTCAACTCCCCCAGCTCGAGATCGGCCTCGATCCAGTTTCCGGTACGCCCGAGTTCGACGATGGCCAGATCGAGCGCGTCGACCAACCACTGATGCTGGGTCGTCACGAGGACCTCGGACTCCTCGGCGGCGGAGTCCTGATAGAACCGCACCACCCACGTGTCGGCCGTGGCGTCGTCACCCGAGAGCCCGTCGACGACGTGATTCGTGGCCAGCAAGTAGCGGTTGTACTCGAAGTCCACGCGGATGGCATAGCCCGATCCCGTGTTCACCACGTTCGCCGGGCGATGGGTCGCCGTGGCGAGCGCCGTGAGAGCGTCCGCATAGTGGTCGGCGTGTTCGCGAGAACGTGGCACTGGTGGTCACCTCTGTCCGAGTGGCCACCGCAGGCTTTGCGGCAGCAGGGGCGAGGACACACGACCCCGTTCGAGCCGTCCGACATCGCTCCCCTGCCCGAAACGTTACGCGTCCGTCATCATCCGGCGCGCCCGAGGCTCGTTGGCGCCATGCGGATCGAGACATCTCCGATAAATCCCCTCTCACCTGCAACGAAGATCTACTGGAGAGTAGAAGTCAATTTATCTGCTTTCTCCGATATAGATTTTGTAGTACGGTTCGGAAGTCAAAGCTTCCAGATGCAAGAGAAGAAGAGTGAGACGGAGGGGGAAGACCAGCCCATCAGGGCAGGCCACCTCCGCTCCCGGTCTTCCAGACCCGACCGGCGAACACGCAAGCTTCGCCGACCACGGGTGGGCCGTATCAGAGAAGAAAGGATGACCGCACGTGAGCGCGAACCACTCGGCCGTTACCGGCCGCACGTCGGCCACATGGTCGCTCAGCACCGAGGAACTCCGCAGCCGGCTGGACCAGATGTTCGCCGGCATCGCCGACACCCGGATGGCTGACGCCGAACTCGACGCCGCCTGACTCGTCGTCCCGCGCCACGAACGGCGCCTGCGCGATCGACAGTCCCGACATTCACGAGGAGCATTCGATGACCGGAATCCGACCGAACCTCGCACCCCTGGCCGACACCTGGGAATGGCAGCAGCACGGCAGCTGCCAGGGAATGAACGAATCGATCTTCTTCCCCCCGACCGGCGAGCGCGGCAACGCCCGCATGATGCGCGAGCGGCGCGCCAAGGCGATCTGCGCGTCGTGCCCGGTCCTGAACACGTGCCTCGAGCACTCCCTGGCCGTACCGGAGCCGTTCGGCGTCTGGGGCGGCGTGGGCGAATCCGAGCGCGCGATCATGCTGCGCGGCCGCCGCGTCCGGAACCGCCGCGCGGCCTGACGTTCACCCCCTAGAATCCGGCCGAACCGAAATGCCAAGGAGTGCAACATGATCACTCTGGGAATCATTCTTCTAGTCATCGGATTGCTGATCAAGATTCCGATCCTGTGGACCCTCGGCGTCATCGCCCTCGTCGTCGGCGCGGTGCTGCTGATCCTCGGCGCGGCAGGGCGCGCCGTCGGCGGCCGCAAGCATTGGTACTGACCGAACGAGAAAAAGAAGGGTGGGACGGCGATGCCGTCCCACCCTTCTGTCGCTTCTGCGGACTACTTCTTCTTGCCGCCCGCCAGGCCCCGCCACGCGAGCTTGTCGAGCAGTTCGACGGCCGCATCGACATCGATCTCACCGCCGGCCACCCGGTCCGCGACGGCCTCGCCGGCGCCCACCAGCGCCACCGCCATGATCGAGAAGTCCGTGCCGGGCTCCGGCTCCTTGGTGCTCGACTCGAGCAGCTTGGCGGTCAACTCGATCAACCGGTCACGGCTGCTGCCGACCTGCGACGCGAACGCCTGCTGACCGATCGCCTGCCGGTACAGCACCATCCACGAACTGCGGTTCTGGTCGACGAAGCCCAGGAACCCGGTGAGGGCCGCACGCAACTGATCGCGCGGCGGCAGATTGGGGTCGCCGGCGGGCGAGATGGCCTCGACGAAGCGCAGCCCCTCGCGGTGGATGCACGCGGCGAACAACTCGTCCTTGGAGCCGTAGTACAGGTACAGCATCGGCTTGGAGATGTTTGCCCTGGCCGCGATCGCGTCCATCGAGGCGTCGTGGAACCCGTTGTCGGAGAAGACCTCGACGGCGGCGTCGAGCATCTGCTGTTCGCGCACGGCCCTGGGCAGCCGCTTGGTGCCACCAGCCATAATTCCTCCAACCAGGGGTAAGACTCGCTATCTTACTCGATGGTAAGAAGGTCAGTGTTCGATCACTATTGTGACCCAGCCCCTGCTCAGCAGGTCACCGCCCCCTTCGCCCGCGCCACCGTCAGGACCGACTGGTCGACCTGCGACGCCTGCAGTCGACCCGCCGCGACCGCCTGTTCCAGGTGGTCCAGGACACGCGGGACGTCGTCGGTGGTGAGCCACAGCGCCACCGTCACCCCGGACGCGAGCGCCTGCTCGACGGCCTCCGCGATGTCGAACCGGTCGGTGATCGCCTTCATCCCGCTCAGGTCGTCGGTGAAGATCGGGCCCGTGAACGGCGGGGCGCCGTAGCCCGTGCCCTCGCGCAGCAGCGACACGGCCTCCGGGCTCAGGCTGGCCGGCAGGTTGTCGGTCGTCAGACCGGGGACGTTGAGATGTCCGAGCATCACCCCGACACCGGTGTCCACCAGTTCCCGGTAGGGCACCAGGTCGGTCGTCTGCAACTGGTCGAGCGGCGGCGTGGTGACGGCACCGGTGTGCGAGTCGCCCGACGCCGAACCGTGGCCCGGGAAGTGCTTGAGCACCGGCATGATTCCGGCGTCGCGCATGCCGCGTGCGTACGCGTCCGCGTAGGTGGTCACCACCTGCGGATCGTTCGAGAACGACCGGTCACCGATCACCGAGTCGTCCGGCTGGCTGCTCACGTCGACGTCCGGCGCGAAGTTCACGGTGATCCCGAGCTTGTGCAGCTCGCGGCCGCGGTCACGCGCCATCTCGTAGGTCTGCTCAGGCGTCATGGTCTGCGCGACCCGGCGAGCCGAGGGGTCCGGACCGTACAGCTCGTCGACGCGCGAGACCCGTCCGCCCTCCTCGTCGATCGTCACCATCAGCGGCACCGAACTGGCCTCCGCGGCCTGGTCGACTCCGCCGTCGGCGAGCATCGCGTCGTCGGTCCAGCTGCCGATGAAGATGCCGCCGATCTGCTCGGACTCGACGATGTCGAGCGCGTCCTGGGTGCCGGTGACCCCGACCGTGAGCAGCTGCGCAAGCTTCTGCCGTTCAGTGAGCGAGTCCAGGAAGGCGGGCCCGCACACCGCCGAGCCGAACGGCGACGGCGCCTTGGGCGCGCTCGACGTCTTCGACACCGGCTGCGACGTCGAGGACGGCGCCGGGGACTCGGTCGTGGTCGTGTCGGTGCCGTTCCCGGACGAACAGCCGACGGCCAGTCCGGCGCACAACGCGACCGCCACCACATGTCGAATTCGCATATATCCGACGGTAGTCGACATCCGATCGGGCCATTTCCCGAGCCGAACGTCACAGGTAATGGCAAGGTAATCTCAAGTACGGAGAGCCGAAGACCGCGACCGCCGGTCGACCCGGATTTCAGGAGGTCACAGTGCCTGCAGATCTCATGCTCATCGCCTACGACGGCTCCGACAACGCCAAACGCGCGATCGAATACGCCGGCCGGTTCCTCGCCGCGAATCGCGCCGTGGTGGCCACCGCGTGGGAGCCGATGGTGCGGCAGGCCGCGCGGATGTCCGGACTGTCCGGCGTGATGCAACCCGAGTGGGTTCCCGACGAGGCCTCCGAGGACATCGCCCTGACCGACGCGAAGACGACCAACGACGAGGGCGTGGACCTGGCCCTGGCCGCCGGGCTCAACGCCGAGGGTCGGTGTTGCGAGTCCGCGACCGCGATCTGGGCGACCATCGTCGAGTGCGCCGACGAGTTGAACGCCGACATCATCGTCACCGGCACCCGCGGCACCACCGGACTGCGGTCGCTGCTGCAGTCCAGCGTCGCCGACCACGTGCTGCGGCACAGCCACCGACCGGTCCTGATCGTCCCGCCGGGGAAGTAGCGGGCCGAACCTCGAGGCGGCCGGCCGCGGTGCCCCGACTATCGTCGGCAGCACCATGGACGGCTTCCTGCTCTCGCGCCCCGATCGCACTCTCCGCACCACCGGCGCGCGGGATCGATTCGACAGCGCGACCGCGGCGACGGCCGCCCTCGCGGCCGGACGGACCGAACTGATCGTCGGCGCGCTGCCGTTCGATCCGGCCGCCCCAGCCGCACTCACCGCCCCCGAGACGGTGTCGTGGGCGCCCGGCCCGTGGCGCCCCGCCACCCCGAACCCGGCGCCGCTGCCGCGCGTGCGCATCGAAAGCGAAATACCCAGCGCTGCAGAACATGTCGAACGGGTGCGCGGATTGCTCGAGCGCCTGGGGCGCGGCGAACTCGACAAGGTCGTCGCCGCCCGGGCGGTGCGACTGGTCGCCGACGGCCCGATCTCCCCGGAGGCGCTGGCCGCACACATGGTCGTGCGCCACGAGGCCGCCAACGGATTCGCCGTCGACCTGACCGCGGCCGGTGCCGGCTACGTCGGGCACACCCTCGTCGGCGCCAGCCCGGAGATCCTGCTGAGCCGACGCGGCACGACCGTCACCTGCCGTCCGCTCGCCGGATCCGCGCCGCGACACACCGACCCGGCCGCCGACCGTGCGGAGGGCGACCGCCTGCTCGCGTCGGCGAAGAACCTCGCCGAGCACGCGTTCGTCGTCGACTGGATCCGAGACGTCCTGTCGCCGCTGTGCACCGACCTGGACGTGCCGTCGACACCCCAGCTGACCCGGACCGGGGAGCTGTGGCACCTGGCCAGCCCCATCCGCGGCGAACTGCGCGACGCGTCGCTCGGGTCGCTCGACCTCGCGACCCGGGTGCACCCGACACCGGCGGTGTGCGGCACCCCGACCGACCGCGCCCTCGACACGATCCGCGAGATCGAGGGCGACCGCCGCTTCTACGGCGGGGCCGTCGGCTGGTGCGACGCGGCCGGCGACGGCGACTGGGTGGTCGCGATCCGGTGCGCCGAGATCGACGCCGACGGCACCACCGCGCTCGCGTGGGCGGGCGGCGGGATCGTGGCGGCGTCCGACCCCGTCGCCGAACTGGACGAGACGACCACGAAACTCGGCACGCTGCTCGGGGCACTCGGCGTGGACTCGCCCGCCGCTGACACGGCAGGTGATACCTTGACCCGGATATCGCGTACGCACGAGTAAGAACGCGCGCGTACCCGGCGGCTCGACCATGGGAGATCCGAGATGGCGAAGTTCCTTGTCCCCGGCGTTGCCAGCGCTGTGATCGGTGCACTCGTCGGTGCAGGCGCCGTGCTCGGCGTGACCGCGGCCGCTCAGGACAACACGCTTCCCGACATCGACCGCTCCGGTAACGCCCCCTCCTCGATCCTGAACCAGGTTGAGTACGGCAGCCGCTGAGCCCGCTCGTATCGCGCGTTTACGCACCTCCCCCTCCTCCGGCGGCCCCGCCGGTGAGGGGCCTTCCGTCGAACCTTCGACCGAACCACTGACCCGGCGCTGGCTGATCGGCGCCGGGTTCGTCGCGCTGGTCGTGTGCCTGCTGCAGTCGCCGGGCCTGATCGTCGCCGACACCAAGTACGACCTCACCGAGAACCCGATCGGCTTCCTCTCCCGCGCCGCCCACCAGTGGAGCAGCGTGGCCCCGCTCGGCCAGGTCCAGAACCAGGCCTACGGCTACTTCTTCCCGCACGGCGCGTTCTTCGCGTTCGGCGAGTTGCTGCACGTCCCGCCGTGGATCACCCAGCGGGTGTGGTGGGCGCTGCTGATCGTCGCCGGGTTCTGGGGGATCATCCGCGTCGCCGAGGCACTCGGCATCGGCAGCCGCAGTTCCCGGATCGTCGCGGCCGTCGCGTTCGCGCTGTCGCCGCGCGTGCTCACCACGATCGGCTCGATCTCGTCCGAGTCGCTACCCATGATGCTGGCGCCGTGGGTGCTGCTCCCGGTGATCCTCGCGACCTCCCCGCGTTGGCGCGCCGACCGGTCGCACAGCCTCGGCCGGCTCGCGGCGCAGTCGGCGCTCGCCGTCGCGCTCATGGGCGCGGTGAACGCCGTCGCCACCGCCGCGGCCTGCCTGGTCGCCGGGCTGTGGTGGATCGCGCACCGACCGAACCGGCGCTGGTGGGTGTTCACCGCGTGGTGGGTCCCGTGCCTGCTGCTGGCGACGCTGTGGTGGATCGTCCCGCTGCTGCTGCTCGGCCGGGTGAGCCCGCCGTTCCTCGACTACATCGAGTCGTCCGGCGTCACGACGCAGTGGACGTCGCTGACCGAGGTGCTGCGCGGCACCGACAGCTGGACGCCGTTCGTCTCCCCCGAGCGGGTCGCGGGCACCGTGCTGGTCACCCAGCCCGTCGCCGTCGTCGCGACCGGACTGATCGCCGCCGCCGGGCTGGCCGGGCTGTGCATGCGGAAGATGCCCGCGAAGGGGCGGCTGACCCTGATCCTGTTGGTCGGCATCGCCGGGCTCGGCGCCGGCTACCTCGGCGAACTGGGTTCCCCGATCGCCGAGCAGGTCCGGGCGTTCCTCGACGGCACCGGCGCCCCGCTGCGCAACGTCCACAAGCTCGAGCCGCTGGTCCGGCTGCCGCTGGTCCTCGGCCTCGCGCACCTGCTCGCGAAGGTGCCGCTGCCCGGTTCGGTGCCGTTGCGACGCTGGCGCAGCGCCTTCGCGCACCCCGAGCGCGAACCGATGGTCGCGGTCACGTCGCTGCTGCTCGTCGCGCTGACCCTCACGACGTCGCTCGCCTGGTCCGGCAGGCTCGCCCCGCGCGGCGCCTACGACGAGGTCCCGCAGTACTGGCACGACACGGCGCAGTGGCTGGCCGACAATGCCGCCGGGTCGGGCGACGGCGCCGACGCCGAACGCGCGCTCGTGGTGCCGGGTGCCCCGTTCGGCGCCCAGGTGTGGGGACTGACCCGCGACGAGCCGCTGCAGGCCCTCACCTCCACCCCGTGGGCGGTGCGCGACGCCGTCCCCCTCGTCCCGCCCGGCGCGATCCGCGCCCTCGACTCGGTGCAGCGCCTCATCTCCGACGGACGCCCGTCGGCGGGTCTCGCCGACACGCTGCTCGGGCAGGGCATCCGCTACGTCGTCGTGCGCAACGACCTCGACCCCGACACGTCGCGGTCGGCGCGCCCGATCCTGGTGCACCAGGCGGTGGAAGGGTCCGGCGGGCTCGAGAAGGTGGCCCAGTTCGGCGAGGACATCGCGCCCGAAACCGCCGAGAACGTCGTCGTCGACGGCGACCTGCGCCCCGCCTACCCGGCGATCGAGATCTACCGGGTGACCTCGCCGAGCGGCGCGACACCGCCCGCCGGTCCGTACACCGTGGACCTGGACGCGGTGCCCGTCGTGCAGGGCGGACCCGAGTCGCTGCAGCGGCTCGCCGAGAACGGCACCGTCACCGGTCCCGCGCTGCTCGCGACCGACGCGAGCCGGGCCGGCATCGACGTCGGTTCGGTCACCGTCACCGACACCCCCACCGACCGGGAGACCGACTTCGGTCAGGTCGACAACCACAGCTCCGCGCTGCGCGGCCCCGACGACCCGCGCCGCACCTACAACGCCGTCCCCGACTACCCGGTGCCGGAGGCCCCGCTGGTCGAGGGCGAGTGGTCCGGCTCGATCACCGTGTCCAGCTCGGCCTCGGATGCCACCCAGCTCGGCGGGACCGCGCCCGGCAGCGGACCGGCCGCGACGGTCGACGGCGATCCCGCGACCGCGTGGCTCAGCAACGGGCTCGAGACCGCACGCGGGCAGTGGCTGCGCGTGGACCTGGACACCCCCGTCACCCGCGGGATGCTGCACCTGACGACCAGTCCCGCCGCCTTCGGCCCGCCCGTGAAGTGGCTGCGCATCGAGACGCCCAACGGATCGACGTCGGTGAAGATCGACAAGCCCGGCGAGCCGGTCGACGTGTCGCTGCCGTCGGGCACGACGCCGTGGCTGCGGATCCTCGCGACCCACACCGAGGACGGCTCACCCGGATTCCAGTTCGGGATCAGCGAGCTGTCGGTCGACGACTACTCGTCGGGCAGCCCGGTGCCGGTGCCGATCGTGCACCGCACCGTCCTGCCCCCGACGCCCGTCGGCGCGGACGTGCGCGGCTGGGATCTGGGCCAGGAGCTGCCCGGCCGGTCCGGGTGCGCCGACGGCCCGGACCGCGTGCACTGCAGCAGCGCGCTTATCCTGCCGCCCGAGGAGCCGGGGACCTTCACCCGCACCCTGTCCGTGCCGGACGCGACGACCGTCACCCCGGAACTGACGCTGCGGCCCCGACCCGGCGCGGCCCTCGACGCGCTCGTCGCCGACCCGGCGGCGGTCACCGCCCGGGGCGGATCGGACGGCGTCGAACTGCGCGGAAGCGCGACTGCCGCCGTCGACGGCGACGTCGCGACGTCGTGGACGGCCCCCGCCGAGACGGCGAAGGGCAAGGGCGGAATGCCCACCCTGACGATCAAGCTCCCGCAGCCGACGCTGGTCACCGGCCTGCAGTTGACCCCGAGCCCCGGCGACCTGCCCGCCGCGCCGACCCGCGTCGCCGTCAACCTCGGCAACGGACCGCAGACCCGCGACCTCGACGACTTCGAAGACGGCTCCCGCGCACCCCGGACGATCTCCCTCGAACCGCACGTCACCGACACCATCGTGCTGTCGCTGGTGAAGTGGACCGACGTCCTCGACCGGACCGGACTCGGCTTCCTGCAGCTGCAGCCGGCCGGCCTGGCGGAGGTGGTCGCACTCGGGGCGGACGGCAACCCCGTGCCGGGCACCGCGACCGGGCCGTCCGAGCGCACCGTGACGGTGGGGTGCGACGCCGGACCCACGCTCGTGATCGGCGGGACGACGGTGCGGATGACGATCGCCACGACCGCGGGGCGGCTGGGGTCCGGGCAGCCGGTGACCGCGACCCCGTGCACGCCGGACGCGGTGCCGCTCCCGGCGGGCCGTCAGGACGTCGTCGTCGCGCCCGGCGCGGCGTTCACCGTGGACGGACTGCAGCTGAACGCGACGCCCGCGCCCCCGGCCGCCGCCCCGGCCTCGCCCGCCGTGGGGCGCTGGACCGCGAACCTCCGGGAACTCGACGTGACCGCATCCGACACCGACCGGCTGCTGGTGGTCCCCGAGAGCACCAACATCGGCTGGGTCGCGACCACGCCGGACGGCACCGAACTGCAGCCCGTCGTGGTCGGCGGGTGGCAGCAGGGCTGGATCGTGCCCGCCGGAACGGACGGCACCGTCACCCTCACGTTCCCCTCGGATCGCTGGTACCGCGCCGGGATCGCGTTCGGGCTGCTGCTGTTGATCCCGCTGGCGCTACTGGCCCTCGTCCCGCGGCGACGCACCCGCGAACCCGGGCCGGCACCGCGGCCGTGGCGCAGTGCCGTGGCCGCGGCCGGCGGGGTGCTGGCCGTCGCGACCGTGGTCGCGGGGCCGGTAGGCACGCTGGTCACGGTGCTGGTCGCTGCCGGGGCGCTGGGCCTGTCACGCTGGCGCGGCCCGGCGTTCGCCGCCCGCGTCCTCGTCGGCACCGCCGGGGTTTCGGTCGTGACCGCATCCGTGCTGCTGTCCACCGGGCCGTGGCGGGCCGCCGACGGCTACGTCGGGCACTCGTTCCTGATTCAGCTGTTCGCGCTGATCGGCGTCGTCTG
Source organism: Prescottella agglutinans (assembly GCF_004011865.1). Lineage (GTDB taxonomy): Bacteria > Actinomycetota > Actinomycetes > Mycobacteriales > Mycobacteriaceae > Prescottella > Prescottella agglutinans. Next base: position 138,841 of record NZ_RKLP01000005.1, read on the forward strand.
TGTCGGGGTCGCGGCGCTGCCGCTGTCGCGCTCGCCGATGTGGCGACGCTTCTCCCAGCGCTTGACGGCCCGGCGCGCGGGCTCCTCCACCAGCGCGTAGCTGGCCGACGCCACCGCGATGCTCAGCACCGAGGTCACCGCGAGGACGAACCAGAAGTTGCCGTTGAACGGGGCGATGCCGAACATCGGGAACACGATGGTCAGCACCGCGAGATGCCAGATGAACAGGCCGTAGGACCATCGCCCCACCGCCAGCGCGACGGGACTCGCCAGGATGCGGTGCCGGTGCCCGGCCAGCACCAGCGGCGCGAGCAGCGCGAAGCTCATCACCGCGCCGAGAGCGATCTTGGTCGCGTACTGCCACGGCGCGGCCCGCACCAGTCCCTCGGGACCGGCCAGCCACGTCGTCGACAGCGCGAACGCGACCACCGCGATCGCCGCCATCCACACCCGGCGCTCGGCCAGCCGGTGCACCCACGTCCCGCCCACCATCGCGAGTTCGGCGAGCAGCATGCCCGCCGCGAACCACGGGACGTATCCCGGAAGCCAGTTGTCGTGGTGGATGCCGTCCGGCGCGGGCACCGGCAGGAACGCCCACGTCAGGCTCACCAGCGCGAGTCCGAGCAGCACCGGCACCCGGAACCGGGCCGCCGATCCCCGCAGCTTCACCAGCGCCAGCGCGAGGAGCGGCAGCACCAGGTAGAACGCCACCTCCACCGACAGCGACCACATCTGGGTCAGCCCCTCCGTGAGGGTCAGCGGCACGAAGACCTGCACCAACGCGAGGTTCGCGGCCCACACCTTCCACCCGCCCCCGGCGGCGGGCAGGAACGCCAGCACCAGCACCACCAGCACCCAGTAGGCGGGCAGGATGCGGGCGGCCCGGTTGAGCCAGTACTTGCCGACCGTCGGCGGAGACCCGAGCCCGCGGGCCGCCGCGGCGTGCGGGCGCCACAGCAGGAAGCCCGACAGCGCGAAGAACACCGCCACGGCGAGGTCGAACCGTCCCCAGATCCTGCCCACGATCGCGTCGCCCGTGGCACCGGTCTGAAACGCGACGTGCGTCACCAGCACGCCGAACGCCGCGAATCCGCGCATCCCCTCGAGCGCCGGTACGAACGCCCGGGGATTGCCGACCGGAGCCGGTGCGGCGAGGTGTGAGCTGTTCATCGCCGTCAAGTGTGCCCGGGTCGTTGCGGAACCGAAAGAGCGACGTGAACGATCCTCAACCCCCGTGCTGACGCAAACAGGACAGCACGACTGTTAGTGTCTGGGCTCACGTGGTGTCGCGAATGTGGGCACCGTGCGACCCGTGCAGCGGGCACGCTGCCGGTGGGGGTATCTCAATTCAAGAACATTGAGTTAGGAGACAGCATGGCCGAGCGCTCAGGCCCGAACCGGATACTCGCGTGCATTCTGGTGGGCCTCGGGACCTTCCTGCTCGCCGTCGCGGTCCTCATTCCCGCGTACACCGTGGACAAGCTGAAGAAGACGCCGCTGGATCTCGAGGTCACCACCGTCGCCACCGGCACCGGCGACGTGCTCGACTCCAAGGCGCTGCTCGCGGGCAAGGCCGAGGTCAACACGAACGTGCCGATCGTCGCGCAGCGATACGTCATCACGGAGCAGCCGTCGGACGCCGAGGTCATCTCGCTCCAGGCCGGTCAGACGCTGATCCGCACCGACAAGCAGGGCGACTCGGGCCTGCTGACGGCGACGGTCGACCGCGTGACCGCGGACCGCGTGAGCTCGATGCCGGTGGAGCCGCCGGTCGGCACCATCCAGACGTCGTCGACCGAGCCCGCCGAGGAGGTCTCCCACACCGGCCTGCAGTACAAGTGGCCGTTCGATGCGGAGAAGAAGAGCTACCCCTACTTCGACCTGAACTCGCGCACCACGCAGGACATCAATTTCGTTGAGGAAACCGAGATCAACGGAATGAAGGTCTACCACTACAACCAGGTGATCGAGCCCGTCGACCTGTCCAAGGTCGTTCCGTCGGCGCCCACCAACAAGCTGACGCTGCCCGCCAAGACGTGGGGCGTGCCCGGCGACGACCAGCCGGTCACGATGACCCGCTGGTACGCCAACGAGCGCGACGTGTGGGTCGACCCGGTCACCGGTGTCGTCATCAAGGGCCAGGAGAAGCTCTACCAGTACTACGCCCGCGACAAGGCCAAGCCGGAGGTCACGGTCCTCAAGGTCACGCTGCCGTTCGACGAGAACACGATCGAGTACCAGATCGGCCAGGCCAAGGACGGCCAGGACAAGCTGTCGCTGTTCGGTCGCACCCTGCCGATCGTTGCCGGCATCCTCGGCGTGATCGCGCTGATCGCCGGCATCGTGCTTGGCATCCGCGGCGGCCGCGGCAAGAAGGGCGCCACCACCGACGGCCCGGAGAACCCGCCGGCCGGATCGGGTCAGGCCCCCGACCACGACTGGACGTCGGACAAGACCGAGGAGTTCCCCACGGTCAACATGAACCAGGGCGGATTCACCGAGCCGCCGCGCCAGCAGTAACCGGCGCTCCCTGACACCGGCAGAACCCCCGCACGGACCTCCGTGCGGGGGTTCTGTCGTTGTGTGCCCGGTCGTTGTATGCACGGTCGTTCGCCCGTCCCCTTCGCGTTTTGCGCACTTATCGCGGGATTCCGGGCCCATCCGGCAGCGTTTTGCGCACTTATCGTGATGGGAGGGGGTCTCGGCGACGCGAGTTGCGCACTTATCGCGCGACGTCGGCGGAGCGTGCCCCGCGCACCGCGAGCAGCGAGGCGGTCGCGGCGGTCACCGACGCCACGCACATCGCGACGGTGACGAACTCACGGACGGTGTCGGCGACGGTGAAGAACAACGCGGCCTCGACGGCGAGACCGACCCACGCGACGATCGCGAGGTGGGTGCGCTCGCCGGCGATCGCGGACAGCAGCGCGCCCTGCAGCACCGCGAGGGCGGCGCCGTTCCACGCGAACATCCACAGGATCCCCTGGACCGGCGCGTAGTCCTCGCCGAACAGGATCGGTGCGAGCGGGGCCGCGACGGCGGCACCGACGACCAGGACGGCGCCGAGCGCGGTCAGCACGCCGAGCGCGGACCGGACGGCCCCAGCGGACTGTTCCGGGTTCGCCATCTTCGGGTAGAGCACCACGCCGATGGCCTGCGGCAGCCAGAACGCGGCCTTGGTCGCGACCGCGCCGGCCGCGTACAGCCCGGCGTCGTGGGAGTCGAGCACCATGCGGGCGATCACCAGGTCGATCGACGTCAACGCGATGAGCGCCAACTGCACCTGCGAGGCCCGCAGCACCGTCCCGACACCGATGGTCGCCGCGCCACCCTCTCCGTCGGTGTCGGGCGCGCGTCGGCTCGCGATCAGCCGCGCCACGAACGCCATAACGCCGGTCCCGGCGGCTCCGGCGAGCAGGGTGGGCCCGGGACCGCCGCCTACCGCCAGCACCGCGACCGCGGGGGCGACCTTCGCGATCCCGGCACCGGCCAGCACGACGCTCAGTTCGGCGAATCTCCCGGCGCCCTGCAGCAGGCCCTGTTCGGTCGCGAGGAGCACCAGCAGCGGGGCGGCGACGAGTGCCGACGCCGTCGCGGCGAGACTCGTGTGGAGCGCCCACGACATGACCGGGACGAGTACCAGCGCGATCACGCCGACGATCGCGGCGCAGCGGTACCCGAGCGCCCGCAGCGCCGCGGTCGGCTTACCGTGCACCACTTCCCGGGCCACGACGGTCTGCAGTGCCAGCGCCGGTACCGCGAGCACGAGTTGCGCGGCGAGCAGGCTCGCGAACTCGCCGTACCCGGCGGGACCGAGCCACCGCAGGGCGGGCAGTGCAAGCAGGTAGGCCGCGATGTTCGCCGTCATCGACCCGACGGTCACCATCGTCATCCCGGCGACGGTGGAGCCGGACAGCGATTGGCGTGGCATCCGCCAATGATCGCACCAGTACAGTGCGCCTCATGACGGCACGGCGCACGACACTCATGCGGGCGGCGCCGATCCTGTACAGCCTGACGCTGGCGGCGCTGATCCTGGGACCGCTGCTCGGCCCCGGCTATCTCCTCATCCGCGACGCCGTGAGCACGCCGCGCTCGTATCTCACGGACTCGGCGCTGGGACTGACGGACGCCGCGGCCCGCGCGGTCCCGCAGGACTGGCTGGTCGCGGTGCTCAGTTCCGTCGTCGACGGTGGCCTGGTGGTGAAGGCGATCCTGCTCGCCGCGCTGTGGCTGGCCGGGTGGGGCGCGGCCCGCATGGTCGCGGTGCTGTTGCCCGGCGCCGGGCTGGGGCCGCAACTGGTGGCGTCGACGGTGATGCTCTGGAACCCGTACGTGGCCGAGCGACTGCTGCAGGGCCACTGGAGCCTGCTCACCGGGTACGCGGCGCTGCCGTGGATCGTGGTCGCGGGCGTGGCGGTCCGCCGCGGAAACCGGGCCGGCTGGCCGCTGCTGACGCTGTGCCTCGCCGCGGCGGCACTGACCCCGACGGGAGCGCTGCTGGCCGTCGCCGTCGCGCTGGCCGTGCTCGCCGCGCCGGGCGGCAGGAACCGCGTCCTGCCGCGGCTGATGTGGACGGCGGCGCTGTTCGTGGCGGTGTCGGCGCCGTGGCTGGTCGCGACGGCGCTGTCCGGCGGCGGTGGTACGTCCGACCCCGCGGGCGTCGCGGCGTTCGCGGCCCGCGCCGAACCCGGACTCGGCACCATCGGCAGCCTCGCGGGGCTGGGCGGCATCTGGAACTCGACGGCCGTGCCGGGATCGCGGACGTCGCTGTGGGCGCTCGCGGGCACGCTGCTGCTGCTCGCCGTCGTCGTGTGCGGGCTGCCCGCGCTGTGGCGGCGACGCCGTCACCCGGTGATCGTCGCGCTCGCGGTCCTCGCCGGGCTGGCGATGCTGCTGCCCGCGCTCGGCGCCACCGGGTGGGGGCTGGCGGTCGGCGAGTGGGCCGTCGTGCACGTGCCCGGTGCGGGGCTGCTGCGCGACAGCCAGAAGTGGGTGGCCCTCGCGGCACCGCTGTACGCGCTGGCCGCGGCGGCCGGGACGCGTGCGCTCGCCGCGCGGGTCTCGTTGCCGGGCGCCGTCCCCGTCGCGGCGATAGTCGCCGTCGTGCTCGCGCTGCCCGACCTGGTGTGGGGCGTCGGCGGCGCGCTGAGGCCGGTGCAGTACCCGACGGCGTGGCAGCGCGTCGTCGACGAATTGGAGGCGTCGACGGAGGCGGGCGACGTGGCGGTGCTGCCCACCGGCATGTTCCGCAAGTTCCCCTACAGCGGCGACGCGCCCGTCCTCGATCCGGCGCCGCGGATGCTGCCCGTGGACGTGCTGCAGACGGGGCAGCTCGTCGTCGGGCAGGCCGCGACCGTCGCGGGCGAGGGGGCGCGGGCGTCCCGCGTCGAGCGCTTGCTGCTGTCCGGCGCCGGCCCGGAGGCACTGACGGGCGAGCAGGTGCGGTGGGTGCTCGTCGAGCGCACCACCCCCGGGCCGCTCGGCGACTCGCGGCGCAGCCTCGAGCAGCTCGAGCCGGTGTTCTCGGACGACGAACTGGCGCTGTACCGGGTGCCCGGCAGCATCCCCCCGGACTTCGGCGACGGCCGCGCACCGGCACTCGCGGCCCACATCCTCTGGGCGGCGCTGCTGGTGGTCGGCGGGCTAGGCGTCCTGCAGACCCGGCGACGCGATCGTCGGGGCTTCGGCGCCGGCGATGAGCCCCGACATGTGCCGTCCCGCGGCTGACGCCGCGAGCACCGCATGCACCCCGGCCGCGGTCTGCTCCCAGGAGAACTCCAGGGCCCGCAGCCGCGCCTTGTGGCCGAGGTCGGCGCGCAGTTCGGCGTCGAGCAGCAGCGATTCGACGGCGCTCGCCAGCGCGGGAACCGCGGCCGCCCGATCCGCGGCGGCGTCGTCGGAGTCGCCGCCGACGAGCAGTCCGGTGACGCCGTCGATGATCGAGTCGGTGAGCCCCTTCGAGCTGCGGTAGCCGACGGTGGGGACCCCGTGCTGCGCGGCCTCGATCACCGCGAGCCCCCAGCCCTCCTTGCGGGACGGCATGACGTGCACCCACGCGCGGCCGAGCAGTTCGTGTTTGCGGTCCTCCGGGACGTGGCCGTGGAAGGTGACCGCGTCGCCGATGCCGAGTTCGTAGGCGCGCTCGCGCAGGTTCTGCTCCCACCAGCCGCCGCCGATGACGTCCAGGTGCAGTGCCGGAATGGTCCGGCGCAGCTGCGCGACCGCGGCGAGGGCATCCTCGATCTGCTTGTGCGGCACCAGCCGCGACAGCACGCACACGCTCGGGTGCGGCGTGCGGGTCTCGTCGCCGCCGGCCGCGACGCCGGCCGGGATCGCGTCGGCGCCGTTGCGCACCACGGCAATTCGGTCCCGCTCGACGCCGAGGTCGGTGAGTTCGTCGGCCGACGGCAGCGACACGGTCAGGTACTGGCTGTCGCGATGCACGCGCGGGGAGAGCCACGACTCGATCCACCAGCCGACGCGCCCCATGAGCCGGCCGGCGACGGGCCACTGCTCGCGGTGGCAGTGGTGGACGAGCACGGTGACCGGCGCGCCGGCGACGGTCCGGGAGAAGAACGGGATGCCGTTCTGGGTGTCGATGACGGCGTCGGGTCGCAGACCGGCGAGCGGGCCGAGTCCGAGGCGCCCGGCGAGGATCGCAGCGAGCGCCCGCGGATACACCGTGAGCCGGCCGCCGCCGCGAACGATGCGGACGCCGTCGACGATCTCCTCGCGCGGGGCGCCGGGATACCCGGCGGTGCGGAACGTGACCTTGATGCCGCGGCGCGCGAGACCCGCCCCGACCTCCTCGAGGTACCGCTCGCTGCCGCCGCCCTGGGGATGCCCGGTGTCGCGCCAGCACAGCAGGAGAACCTCTCGCACGTGCGTGCCCCCTCACTGGCTCGGACGGTCGCCTGCGACACACCTTATCGGCTGGATGCGGCGCGCCCTACCGCCAAGTAGCGGAACACGGCGAACAGGACCGCGATATGTCCGATCGCTAAGGTTCCTCCCGTGATCTCCGACCGTGCACCGCGCGTGACCCGCTACTTCGCCCGCCGTGCGACCCTGAAGCGGTCGGTCGGACTGCTCGGCGACTTCCGGTACGAGCAGACCGATCCGGACCTGTTCTACGGGGCGCTCGCCCGCGACTCGGTCGAACTGATCGGCGACCTGTACCGCGGGCACACCGAGCGGGACCTGACCGGCACCACGGTGCTCGACGTCGGCGGCGGCCCCGGCTATTTCGCCGACGCGTTCGGTAAGGCCGGCGCCCGGTACATCCCGGTCGAACCCGACCCGTCGGAGATGCACGCGGCCGGACTCAGCGTCGGCGACTCGATCCGCGGGTCCGGGTTGGCGCTGCCGATCCGCTCCGACGCGGTGGACGTGTGCTTCTCGTCGAACGTCGCCGAGCACGTCGCGCAACCGTGGGTGATGGCCGAGGAGATGCTGCGGGTGACGAAGCCCGGCGGGCTGATGGTGCTGTCGTACACGCTGTGGTGGGGCCCGTTCGGCGGCCACGAGACCGGGCCGTGGCACTACCTCGGCGGCGAGTACGCGGCCCGGCGCTACAGACGCAAGCAGGGCAAGGAACCGAAGAACCGGTTCGGCGTCTCGCTGTTCGACATCGGCGCGAAGGACGGCCTGCGGTGGGCCGGCACGCAGACCGGCGGCGACGTCCTGGCCGCCTTCCCGCGCTACCACCCGCGGTGGGCGTGGTGGATGGTGAAGATCCCGGTGCTGCGCGAGGTGTTGGTGAGCAACCTGGTGCTCGTGATCCGCAAGCGCTGAGATCCGGGCTCGGCGACGTCAGGACACGAACTGCTGCCCGCCGTCGATGTCGAACGTCGCCCCGGTCAGCGCCGTGTTGGTCATGATGTGGACGGCGAGGGCGGCGACGTCAGCTGGGACGACGACGCGACCGATCGGGAGTTTCGCCCGCAGTTCGTTCCTGCGTTCCTCGAGTCGATCGCCGAGCAGCGACGCCGACAACGGGGTGTCGACGAAACCCGCCGCGATCAGGTTGGCGCGAACCGGCGCGAGCTCGAGGGCGAGCGCCGCCGTGAACGGAGGCAACGCTGCGGTGGCGGCCGACACGATCCCGAGGCCGTGGCCGACCCGCCGTCCTCCCGTCCCGCCCATGAAGATCAGGGTGCCCCCGGGCCGCATCTTGCCGGCGGCATTGCGCGCGACCTCGAGGTCCAGCACCACGTGCCCGCTGATCGCCTCACGCACCTCGGCCGCGTCCATCTCCAGCATGGGCCCGTAGTGCGGGCCACCGGCGGTGACCATCACGTGGTCGATCGGGACAGGAAGGTCCTGGAAGAACCGCTCCAGGGCCGCGGTGTCGGTGGCGTCGAAGGCCGCCGTCTGTCGGGCGCCGAGTTCCGACGCCGCGCGGGCGAGGCGGTCGTTGCTGCGGCCGGTGAGGACGACGTCGGCTCCCTCGGTGCGGGCACGCCGGGCTGTCTCGAGCCCGATACCGGCACTGCCGCCGATCACGACGACGGTCTGGCCGGACAGGTCCGGTTCGCGCCGGATGGACGCAGAAGTGGTTGCGCCGCTCATGTTTTCCCTCCGATCGGTGGAACTGGCGGATGAAAGCCCCCGAACAGTCGTTACCCCGACGGGAGGGTGTTCACTCATCGGTTGCTCCCGCGTGCGCCCACTCTGATCCGCACGGATGGCACGGCCGGCGGAACTAACCTCGATTGCATGACCGCACTCGCGCTCGATCTCGGGGGCACCAAGATTGCGGCGGCACTCGTGGGCGCGGACGGCCGCCCGCTGGTCCCGCTCACCACGCCGACACCGCCAGCCGACGTGTGGGACGCGTGCGCGGCGCTACTGGAGAAGGCCGCCGACGGCGCGTTGGTGACGGCGGTCGGGATCGCGGCGGCCGGCCCCGTCGACCGCGCCGCCGGCACGGTCTCCCCGGTCAACGTCCGAGAGTGGCGCGGCGGCTTCCCGATCGTCGACGCCGTGTGTGGCCTGTTCCCGTCGGCGACGGTCCGCCTCGCCCTCGACGGCGCGGCGGCCGCCTATGCCGAGCACCGCCTGGGCGCGGGCCGCGGCACCCCGGACCTGTTGGGCGTCGTGTTGTCGACCGGGGTCGGTGGCGGGCTGATCCGCGGCGGCGTCATCGACGTTGGGCGCACCGGGAACGCGGGCCACATCGGGCACATGGCGGTCCCGGGCGGCGTCGAGCGCTGCGGGTGCGGCGCCGTCGGCTGCCTCGAGACCGTCGCGAGCGGTCCGGCGGCGCTGCGCTGGGCCCGCGCCGACGGGTGGATCGGGGCGACGGCCGCCGATCTGGCCGTCGACGCCGGCCTCGGCGAGCCGGTCGCCACCGCAGCCCTCGACAGGGCCGGGACCGCGCTCGGGCAGGTGTTCGCGTCGGCGGCAGCGCTGCTCGACGTCGACCTGGTGGTGGTGGGCGGCGGTTTCGCGCAGGCCGGGCCCGCGCTGTGGGAGCCGATGACCGCGGCGGCGGCGCGTCACGCCCGACTGTCGTTCCTGCGCGACCTGCGAGTGGTGCCCGCCGAACTCGGCGTCCTGGGCACGCTGACCGGCGCCGGGCTCCTCGCGAACGACCCGGCTCTGACCGGTGATCGAGACTTGCCCTATTCCAACTCGCTGTAACGTGTTCTAGTGTGACCCGGGGCACTCCACAAGAGCGAGGATGACTTGATGACCGACTACGACAAACTCTTCATCGGCGGCCGCTGGGTCGCGCCGGCGACCGACCAGCGGCTGGAGGTGTTCTCCCCCGCGACCGAGGAGCGCGTCGGTAGCGTTCCTGTCGCCGCACCGGCCGACATCGACGCCGCCGTCGCCGCGGCGCGCGCCGCCCTCGAGTCCGGCGCCTGGGCCGAGACCACGCCCGCGCAGCGCGGCGAGATCCTCGCCAAGGTCGCCAAGCTCATCGAGGAGCGCAGCGCCGAACTGGTCTCCACCATCTCGGGCGAGATGGGCGCACCGCCGTCCGGCGTCGAGACCATGCAGAAGATCATGTCGCTGGCAGTCCTGAACTTCTACGCGGGCCTCGCGAACGAGTTCGAGTGGGTGGAGACCCGCAACGGCGCGTTCGGGCAGACCAAGGTCTTCCGTGAGCCGGTCGGTGTCGTCGGCGCCGTCATCGCGTGGAACGTCCCGCTGTTCCTCGCCGTGAACAAGCTGGCCCCGGCCCTGCTCGCCGGCTGCACCGTGGTGCTCAAGCCGGCACCGGAGACGCCGCTCAACGCGAACATGCTCGCCGAGATCTTCACCGAGGCCGGCCTGCCCGAGGGCGTGCTGTCGATCGTCCCCGGCGGCGCCGAGACCGGCGAATACCTCGTCTCGCACCCGGACGTCGACAAGGTCACCTTCACCGGCAGCACCGCCGTCGGCCGCAAGATCGGCGCGATCGCGGCCGAGCAGCTCAAGCGCTGCTCGCTCGAACTCGGCGGCAAGTCGGCCGCGATCCTGCTCGAGGACATGGACGTCCAGGCGACCATGCCGATGCTGGTGATGTCGGGCCTGATGAACTCCGGCCAGGCGTGTGTCGGCCAGACCCGCATCCTCGCGCCGCGCTCGCGCTACGACGAGATCCTCGAGGCGATGGTGCAGTTCGCCGGGTTCATGCCCGTCGGCATGCCCGACGACCCGGCCGCGCAGCTCGGCCCGCTGATCACCGAGAAGCAGCGCGACAAGGTCCTCGGCTACATCGAGAAGGGCAAGGCCGAGGGCGCCCGCGTCGTACTGGGCGGCGGCACCCCGGCCGGTCTCGACAAGGGCTGGTTCGTCGAGCCGACCATCTTCGCCGACGTCGACAACTCGATGACGATCGCCCGCGAGGAGATCTTCGGACCCGTCCTGTCGGTGATCCCCTACGACACCGTCGACGAGGCCGTCAAGATCGCCAACGACTCGGACTACGGCCTGGCCGGATCGGTGTACACCACCGATATCGACAAGGGCATCGAGATCGCCAAGCAGATCCGCACCGGCACCTACGCCATCAACTGGTACGCGTTCGATCCGGGCGCGCCGTTCGGCGGCTACAAGAACTCCGGCATCGGCCGTGAGAGCGGCCCGGAGGGCCTCGAGGCGTACCTCGAGCTCAAGTCCGTGCTGATGCCGCCCGGCTACACCAGCTAGGCATCACCGATCTCCGTCAGGCGCGGTCCCGTTCTCCGGGGCCGCGCCTGACGCGTTCGTCCGCCATGCCGGGTCCCGCGCGCCTAGCCTGAGGCGATGGCGACCTCCTCGACCACGCGCGCGGAACCCGGCGGCGAGAGCACCCTCACGGTCATCGTCGCGTTCGTGGCGAATGCCCTGATCGCGCTGGCGAAGTCGGTGGCGGCGGCGATCACCGGATCGGCGTCGATGGTCGCCGAGGCCACCCACTCCTGGGCCGACACCGGCAACGAGATCCTGCTGCTGGTCGCCGACCGGCGCGCCCGCAAGGCGCCCGACCGCGAGCACCCGCTGGGATTCGGGCGGGAGGCCTACATCTGGTCGTTGTTCGCGGCGCTCGGTCTGTTCGCCGTCGGTGCCGGAGTGTCGATCACGCACGGCATCCAGGAACTGGCCCACCCGGAACCGGCCGGCGACTTCGGCGTCGCCTACGCGGTGCTCGGCATCGCGTTCGTCCTCGAGGCGATCTCGTTCCGGCAGGCGTTCAAGCAGTTGCGCGGCGAGGCGGACGCCGCCCACCGCGACGTTCTCGAGCATGCGCTGCTCACCTCGGATCCGACGGTGCGGGCCGTGTTCGCCGAAGACGCCGCCGCCCTGATCGGCCTGGTCATCGCCTTCGCCGGCGTACTGGCCCACCAGATCACCGGGTCGCCGGTTCCCGACGCGATCGGGTCCATCGCGGTCGGCGTGCTGCTCGGGGTGATCGCGTTGGTGCTGCTCGACCGCAACCGCCGCTTCCTCGTCGGCGAACCCGGCACCCCCGAACTGCGCGCCCGGACGATCGCGAAACTCCTGTCGTACGACGAGATCGAGCGGGTCACCTACCTGCGCATGGAATTCCTCGGACCGCACCAGGTGTACCTGGTGGCCAGCATCGACCTGGTCGGCGACGACGCCGAGTCCCGCGTCGCGCACAGGCTGCGCGCCCTCGAGGACCGGATCACCGGCGAGACCACCGCGGTCCGGAAGGCGGTCCTGACGCTGTCGACGGCTGAGGAGCCGAGCCTGACGGTCTGAACCGTCTGCCGACGCGGGCGCGTGCGAGTACAACTGGAGAGAGCGTGGCCGATACACGGACGGAGCAGCCGTGGACCCTCCTGACTCTTCGGTCGCTCGGGATGCGGAGACGAGCGGCCGCTTCGAGCCCGTCCTGCCCGAGAAGCTCGGTTACCGGATCAAACGCTGGCTCCTCGGGCCGCCGCTGACCACCGCGCGCCTGCACCAGGAACGACTGTCGAAGACAACCGCCCTGGGAGTGCTGTCGCCCGACTGCATCTCGTCGTCCGCGTACGGCCCGGAGCAGGTGCTGATCGAGCTCCTCCCGTACGCCGCGCTCGCCGCGTTCACCCTGCTGCTGCCGATCACCGGCGTCATCCTCGTCATCCTGCTGCTGCTCACGCTGTCGTACCGGCAGGTGGTGATGCTCTACACCCACGCCGGCGGCTCGTACGTCGTCGCGCGCGACAACTTCGGCCCCAAGACCGCCCAGATCGCAGCGGTCGCGCTGCTCATCGACTACGTCGTGACGGTCGCGGTGCAGTCGGCCGCCGGCACGGTCGCGGTGGTGTCGGCGGTCCCCGCCTTGGGCCCGTACAGCCTCGAGATCACCGTCGGCGCGGTGCTGCTGCTCGCGTACGGCAACCTGCGAGGGCTCAAGGAGGCGGGCCGCGCGTTCGCGTTCCCGATGTACTTCTTCGCCGGATCGATCGGGGTCGTCATCGTCGTCGGGGTCGTCCAGGCGCTCACCGGAAATCTCGACCGGATCGACCCGACCGCCCTCGACGGCACCGTCCCGATCGCGCACGGCGACGGTCTGGTGATGGGCGCGACGGTGCTGGTGATCCTGCGCGCGTTCGCGAACGGCGGCACGTCGCTCACCGGGCTCGAGGCGATCAGCAACGGCGTCAGCGCGTTCCAGAAGCCCGAGGGCCCCAACGCCCGACGCGCGCTGGTGATCATGGCGTCGATCCTGGCGTTCCTCGTCAGCGGCGTCTCGCTGCTCGCGTATCTCACCCACGCGACGCCGTACGCGGCCGGCTACCCGTCGGTGATCAGTCAGGAGGCGCGGATCGTCTTCGGCTCCGGCGCGGTCGGCAACGTCCTGTTCGTCGTCGTGCAGACGGCGACCGCACTGATCCTGTTCACCGGCGCCAACACCAGCTTCAACGGCTTCCCGTTCCTGGCGAGCTTCGTCGCCGACGACGCGTTCCTGCCCCGCCAGCTCCGACGGCGCGGCCACCGCCTGGTGTTCTCCAACGCGATCATCACTCTCACCGCGATCGCGGTCGTGTTGCTCATCGCCACCGACGCCAAGGTCAACTCGCTGGTGCCGTTCTACGCGATCGGGGTGTTCACCGGGTTCACGATGGCCGGCCTCGGGATGGCGCGGCACCACCAGAAGGCCCGCGGACCGCACTGGCGCCGCGGCATGGCCCTCAATCTCGCCGCCGGAATCACGTCGGCGGTCGTGGTGGCGATCTTCGCGATCGCGAAGTTCACCGAGGGCGCGTGGGTGGTCGTACTCGTGTTCCCGACTCTCGTGTTCGTGCTGATCCGACTCAATCGCGAGTACCGCGACGAGGCCGCCGAACTGCGCGAACTCGGCGACGCCGAGGCCGACGCCGAGGCGGTGTACTCGCACCACATCGTCATCGTCCTGGTCGACGCATACGACCTCGCGACCATCGAGGCCCTCCGGTACGGGCGCAGCCTACGGCCGAGCGACCTGCGGGCTGTGCACTTCGTCCTCGACAGCACCCACGCCGCGCACCTCAAACGCGAATGGGAGAACAGCGATCTGGAGGTGCCGCTCGAGCTCATCGAGTGCCCGGACCGACGGCTCGGGCACGCGACGCTCGAGCTGATCGCCCGGGCCTCCGCGCCCCGCACCGAGATCAGCATCCTCCTGCCGCGGCGCATCTACAGCTCGATCCTGGGCCGCGTCCTGCACGACCGCACCGCCGACCACATCGCCCGGATCGTCAGCGACGTCCCGCACGCGGTCGCGATCATCGTCCCCTTCGATTCCTCCAGCCGCCGCGGCGTGCTGCGAGCGCCGACGACCCCGTCCACCCCGCCGGGCGCGAAATGACGGCGGGGGAATACTCCCCCGCCGTCGCGAACTCCTGGCTAGCTCGCGCTGCCGCTGGACCCGCCGCTGGACCCATCGCTGGATCCGCTCGACCCGCTCGATCCGCTCGATCCGCTGGACCCGCCGTCGAAGCCGAGCAACGGCAGCAGGGTCGAACTGCCTATTCCGGCGTCTTGCGCGGCGCTGCCGAAGGACAGGACCGGAGAGACGCTACCGATACCGTCCGGCACGATCACCGGCACCATCGAGACCCCGACGTTGCTCGGGTCCAGGATCGAGTTCCACCCACCGCAGGCGCCCAGGTAGATGTAGACGCCGTTATCGACGTGGAAAGCCTTGGTGCCTGTGTTCGGTCCGGGGAAGAGGATGCTGTTGCTCGCCGACGGGCCGAGGCGCAGTCCCTGGGACTTCATGATCTCGACGAGCTTGGCGTAGTCCTTGGCGTTGTACGCGACGTACGCCTGGAGGGCCTTCTCGCCGTCGAGCAGGGCCGAGGTGCAGGTGGACTCGCCGAGCAGGCCCACGGCCTTCTTCGGATTGGTCAACGTGAGTTCGAGGTTGTTGCCACCGGAGGCGCCCTGCTCGGCCTTCAGCGTGGGGCCGTCGAGTCGGTCGGCCGCGGCCGCCGTCCCGGTGCCGGTCAGTGCGAGGCCCACGACCATGGTCGTCGCTGTAAGCACTCCCACAACAATCTTCTTCGTCCTCTGCAACTTCACGCCCTGCCTCCGTGTCCGATGTGACGACGCCCTGTCGCCGACTGCTGCCCTGTGCGAGCGAGATCGAACGCTGATCCTCGCACGTCACGGCCACCGGCGAGGGCCTTCTCGGAACCGATTTTTCGGGCGGTGTCCGGAGCCGACGCCCCGCTCACTGCTTGCCGGAATACCTCAGGAAGCGCCAACCGTAGGTGCCGAGGCGCGAGATCGGCACCGGCCGCGGCCACGCGTCGGGGCGGAAGTACGCGTCCGACCCGCCGTCGACGAAAACGACACTGCCGCAGAGGAAATTCGCCGAATCGGAGAGCATGAACACCACCCAGTCCCCGAGTTGACCGGCGTCGCCGAAGCCGCCGACCGGCACCGGGAAGCGCCGGACCGTCTTCGCCTCCCGCGGTGTCGCGAGTTGCTTCTCGAGCAGCGGCGTCATGATCGCGCCCGGGGCGAGGACGTTGAGCCGGATGCCGGCCCCGGCCCATTCCTGCCGGGTCGCGTGGCGGCGAGCCCACCTCGTGACCGCTATCTTCGATCCGGCGTACATGATCGGCGCGGCGCCCTTCCCGAAGAGTCGCACCGACCGCACCGCCTTGTCGATGTCGCCGGACAGGAACGCCTTGACCGTGCGACGCGGAACCGCGGGGGTCACCGTCGTCGAATTGCTACCGAAGACAACTACTTTGGCGCTACCCGACGCCGCCAGCGCGGCGCGCCAACCGTCGAGCAACTCGACGGCGCCCAGGTAGTTCACCGCGCCGATCAGGGGGAGTCGGTCGGCACCTGGGGTGGGTCCGACTCCGGCGGCGAGCACCGCACCGTCGAGCCTTCCTCCGGCCTGCGACAGCACCTCCCGCACGGCGCGGTGACGCCCGTCCGCGGTGGACAGGTCGGCGACCACCTCCGCGTCCTGCAGATCGACGCCGATGACGGTGTGCCCCGCCGCCGTCAACTTCTCGACGACCGCGCGACCCATGCCCGACGCCGAACCGGTGACCGCATAGACCCCCATGAACACCCTCCCCAGTGACGGCCGACGGGCGCAGAGGACCGTCCTCGGCGAGCCCGTCGACAGATTTGACACACTACGCCATAAATGTTGTGATCCGCGGATGAACGGCGAACCACTCTCGCCCGCTTCGCGATCGGGCCGCCGGGGGCCGGGCCGACCGAGCGTCCTCGACGCCGAGTCCGTGGCCGAGGCCGCGCTGCGGCTGTGGTCCGAGCGGGGCTACGCGGCGACCGGCTGGCACGATTTGGCCGAGGCAACGGGGATCAGCACCCGAACACTGCTCCGCCACTTCTCGTCGAAGGCCGCGATCGCCTGGGTCGGCGTGATTGCGGCGACCCAGCGGCTGCGCGACGGACTCGACGCGGCGGCCGACGACGCCCCCCTCGCGGAGGCGATCCGCACCGCCGTCGTGTCCTCGGTCTCGCACCAGCCGCGCATTCGGCACGCCAGTCGGGAATGGCTGCAACTGATCTCGCACGAACCCGAGATCGCGGCCATGGCGTCGGTCGCGTACCGACCGTGGATCGACGAACTCGCGGGCTACATCCACGGCCGGCTCCCGGAGGCGCCGCCCGCGATCTGCCAGGCACTGGCCACCGCCTACCAGGCCGCCGCGGGCGCCGCCCTGGCCGAGTGGGCGCTGTCCGGCGCCGACACCGAACCGGCCGACGCCGTCGACGCCATGCTGCGCTGGATGGACGTGCACGCGCCCATCCCCTCGGGGGCCGACTTGAGCAGCTGAAGGGTCCCTTCACACGCTGTCAGCGCATGAAGGGACCCCACGGCTCCTCGACTCAGCGGGCCGGCCGGAGCTCGTCGAGCCGCTGCTCGGCCTCGGCGACAATTCGCTCGATGAGCTCGTCGACGCTGGGCAGGTCGTCGATCATTCCGACGACCTGACCGGCCGCCAGCACCCCGGCCCCGGTGTCGCCGTCCACCAGTCCGGCGCGCAGGAGCATGGGACTGTTCGCCGACATCATCAGTTGCGCCAGGGTGCGGTCGCCGCCGCGGACCAGGCTGAGCCCTTCGGACATCATTGCCCGCCAACTGATTCCGGTCAGCTTCCGGAAGCGAACGGTGTTGACGGCCGCATGGGCGAGGGTGCGGACTCCCCGGCTCCGCTCGAGCGAGTCGACCAGTCCGGTGCGCAGCACACGGTGCGGGATGCCGTCGACCTTGGTGGTGACCACGGTGCCGTCCAGGCCGCGGGCGAGGTACTCGCGCTTCACCGACTCGGGCACAGTGCTGTCACTGGTGAGCAGGAAGCGCGTTCCCATTGCGATGCCCGACGCGCCGTAGGCCATGGCCGCGGCGAGCCCGCTGCCGTCGAAGAATCCGCCCGAGGCGACCACCGGGATGTCGACCGCGCGCACCACCGACGGCAGCAGCAGGGTGGTGGCGACGCCGCCGGTGTGTCCGCCGCCCTCGCCGCCCTGCACGATCACGGCGTCCGCGCCCCAACTCGCGACCTTCTCGGCGTGACGCGCGGCCCCGACCGTCGGGATCACCACGATGCCGGCGTCCTTGAACCGCGCGATCATCTCCTTCCGCGGTGCCAGCGCGAACGATGCGACGCGCACGCCCTCGCGGATCAGGAGTTCGACGCGAGCCTGCGCATCCTCGGCGTCCGCGCGCAGATTCACCCCGAACGGGGCGTCGGTGCGCTCCTTGGTTTCCCGGATCGCCGAACGCAACTCGTCGTAGGTCATCGTCGCCGACGCGATGATGCCGAGGCCGCCGGCGCGCGCCGTCGCGCTGACCAGTCGCGAGCCCGATACCCAGCCCATCCCGGTCTGGACGACGGGATGTTCGACACCGACCAGTTCGGTGAGCGCGGTGTGCAGGGTCACGGCCGCACCTCCGCGCTCGCGTGAGCAAACCCCCGTGTCACTGCACAGATAGCCGTGAGCATCCCATCCCTCTCATCAATACCAAGCAAGCAGTTGCTTGGTATTGATAGCACGGCGGGGCGGCCCGGCGATCACACCACCCCACAAACAGCTGAAGGGTCCCTTCACTGAACTGCTCCCCGGAAGTTGGACTGAGAAATTCAGTTCCGACTTTTGGGGAGCAGTTGTATGAGGCCGACGAGTTCACTGTCCGAGGACCAGCGGGTGACCGCGGTAGCGTTGTTCGAGGTCGGCTGGGGTGCTCGCGCGGTCGCGTCGAGCCTGGAGGTGGGCCGACCGCCGGTCAGACGGCTGTATGACCGGTGGCGGGTTCGTGGAACAGGAGCGTTGGTGGCCAAGCCTCGGGACCGGCAGTCGTACTCGTTCGAGATCAAACTCGAGGTGGTGCGCCGATATCTCGCGGGCGAAGCGAAGGTCGAGCTGGCCCGCGAGTTCGGGATGGCGTCACCGAAACTGATCGAAACCTGGGCGCGGAAGTACCGCAACGACGGCGAGGCCGGGTTGCGTCCGAAACAGCTGGGTCGTCCCCCGAAGCCCGCCGAGCCGGCGGGTGAGATCAGCGAGCTCGAACAGTTGCGGCGGGAGAACGAGGTGCTGCGGGCGCAGGTCGCCTACCTGGGAAAATTACGGGCCTTGGGGGCGCAACAACGGCGGTGAAGGTCGATGCCGTCGTCTCTCTCAAGGCCGAGCACCGCCTCGATGTGCTCCTCGAGATCGCTGGGCTGGCCCGGTCGACGTTCTTCTACCACCAGGCACGCCGGCAGGCCCTGGACCCGAACGCCGAGTTGAAGGCCGCGATCTGCGAGGTGTTGTAGTCACGGCCGCTACGGGCACCGCCGGATCCACTGTGTGCTGGTCGGGGCCGGTTGGCGGGTGGCGAAGAAGACCGTCCTGATGCTGATGCGCACGCTCGGCCTGGCCTGCCGGGTCCGCCGCAAGCGCAAATACATCGCCTACCAGGGTCGGGTCGGGAAGGTTGCGGCGAATCTGCTCGATCGTGATTTCGCCGCTGATGCCCCGAACCGCAAGTGGGTCACCGACGTCACCGAATTCCGGGTCGGTGACGAGAAGCTGTATCTGTCGCCGATCATGGACCTGTTCGACCGCCAGATCATCGCCTACACGCTCGGGCCGTCACCGACCCTGGAGCTGACCAACTGCTCCCTACGGGAGGCCCTCAGGGCCGTCGACGACGGCCGGAACCTGCTCGTGCACTCGGACCAGGGATTCCAGTATCAGCACTCGTCCTGGCGGCGTCTGCTCACCGATGCCGGTGCGACACAATCGATGTCCCGCAAAGCCAACTGCTACGACAACGCCGTGATGGAGAACTTCTTCGGCCACCTCAAAGAAGAACTCTTCCACCACACCCGATACCTCGACACCGCCGCCCTGGCCACCGCGCTGGACGACTACATCCACTGGTACAACACCGAACGCATCTCCACACGACTCGAGGGCCTGAGCCCGGTGCAATACCGGACCCAGACCCTCGCGGCCTAGGCTCTCACTTAGCCAGTCCAACAATCGGGGACCAGTTCACACACGCTGTCAGCGCACGCAGGGACCCTTCAGCTTCGAGACCTGGCTCAGATGTACATGGCCGGATCGATGTACGACGTCGGGTCGACGAGTTGCTCGTGACGCTTGCGCGGCCGCACCGCGGCGGGGATGCCGGTCGCGATGGCGTCGGCCGGGACGTCGCGGGTGACGACGGCGTTGGCGCCGATCGCGCTGTCGTCGCCGATGACGAGCGGCCCGAGGACCTTCGCGCCGGCGCCGATCGTGACGCGGTTGCCGATGGTGGGGTGCCGCTTGGCCTTCGCGAGCGACCGACCACCGAGGGTGACGCCGTGGTAGATCATGACGTCGTCGCCGATCTCGGCGGTCTCCCCGATCACGACACCCATGCCGTGGTCGATGAAGAACCGTCGGCCGATGGTGGCACCGGGGTGGATCTCGACGCCGGTGAGGAACCGGGTGAACTGGGCCAGCATCCTGGCCGGGCCGCGCAGCGCGGGCTTGGCCCACATGCGATGCGCGATCCGGTGCGACCAGATCGCGTGCAGGCCCGAGTACACGACGGCGTTCTCGACGTTGCTGCGCGCGGCCGGATCCTGGCCCCTTGCTGCCTGGAGATCCTCCCGGATCGTGCGCAGGACACTCACAATGCTCAGCCCCGGATGTGCTCGAAGAGCGGGGTGGAGATGTAGCGCTCGCCGAAGTCTGGGACCACGACGACGATCAGCTTGCCGGCGTTCTCAGGACGCTTGGCCAGCTCGAGCGCCGCCCACACGTTCGCGCCCGCCGAGATGCCGCCGAGGATGCCCTCGTCGGTGCCGAGGCTGCGGGCGACTCGGATCGCGTCGTCGAACTCGACGTCGATGATCTCGTCGTAGATCTCGCGGTCGAGGACCTCGGGCACGAAGTTCGCGCCGATGCCCTGGATCTTGTGCGGGCCGGGCTGGCCGCCGTTGAGGATCGGCGAGTCGGCCGGCTCGACGCCGACGATCGTGACCTCGGGCTTGTACTTGCGCAGCGTGCGGCCGGTGCCGGTCAGGGTGCCGCCGGTGCCGATGCCGGCGACGAAGATGTCGACGTCGCCGTCGGTGTCGGCCCAGATCTCCTCGCCCGTGGTGCGCGCGTGGATCTCCGGGTTCGCGGCGTTCGCGAACTGGCGTGCCAGGACCGCGTTCTCGGTCTGCGCGACGAGCTCCTCGGCCTTCTTCACCGCACCGGCCATGCCCTCGGAGCCCGGCGTGAGGACGATCTCGGCGCCGAAGGCGCGCAGCATGACGCGACGCTCGGTGGACATCGTCTCGGGCATCGTGAGGATGACCTTGTAGCCGCGGGCGGCGCCGACCATGGCGAGCGCGATGCCGGTGTTGCCGGACGTGCCCTCGACGATGGTGCCGCCGGGCTTCAGCTCACCGGACTGCTCGGCGGCGTCGATGATCGCGACACCGATACGGTCCTTCACGCTGTTGGCCGGGTTGTAGAACTCGAGCTTCGCCACCACCTGGGCGCCGAGGCCCTCGGTCAGACGGTTCAGGCGCACCAGCGGGGTGCGTCCGACCAGTTCGGTGACGTTGTTGTAGATCCCCATGCCGGATCCTCCTCGTGGCCACGTCGGGCAGCCAGGTCGATGTCAGGTTGCTGCTATTGCACCATCCCGTCGTGAACGGCACAGAGCCGGGTCCACACACGTACGAACGTATACGCACGTCGACACAATTGTGGGCAGCCGTCCTTCCACAGTCACCCCCGAAACGCCGAATGTCACATCGGTTCAGTCGAACTGAACCGATGTGACATTCGGTCGAACCAGGGAGATCAGGCCAGGCGCTGCTTCAGGGCCTCGAACTCGTCGCGGATGCCCGACGGCACCTTCTCGCCGAGGAACTCGAGCCACTCCTCGATGAGCGGGATCTCGGCCTTCCACTCGTCGACGTTCACCGTCAGGGCCTCGTCGACGTCCGCGGCCTCGACGTCCAGGCCGTCGAGCGTGAGGTCGGCGGCGGACGGGACGAAGCCGATCGGGGTGCTGACGGCGTCGGCCTTGTGCTCGATGCGGTCGATGATCCACTTCAGCACGCGGGAGTTCTCGCCGAAACCGGGCCACAGGAAGCGGCCGTCCTCGCCACGACGGAACCAGTTCACGTAGAAGATCTTGGGGAGCTTCTCCGAGTCGGCGTTCTTGCCGAGGTTGATCCAGTGATTCAGGTAGTCGCCGGCGTTGTAGCCGAGGAACGGCAGCATCGCCATCGGGTCGCGGCGCACGGCGCCGACCTTGCCCTCGGCGGCGGCGGTCTGCTCGGACGACAGCGTCGCACCGAGGAAGGTGCCGTGCTGCCAGTCGAAGGACTCGCTGACCAGCGGAACCGTGGTCTTACGACGTCCACCGAACAGGATCGCCGAGATCGGCACACCCTGCGGGTCGTCCCACTCGGGAGCCAGGATCGGGCACTGCGACATCGGGGTGCAGTAGCGCGAGTTCGGATGGGCGGCGTTGGTGCCGGACTCGGGGGTCCAGTCGTTGCCCTTCCAGTCGATCAGGTGTGCCGGGGTGTCCTCGAGACCCTCCCACCACACGTCACCGTCGTCGGTCAGGCCGACGTTGGTGTACAGGGTGTTGCCCGCCTCGACCGTCTTCATGGCGTTGGGGTTGGAGGCGTGGTTGGTGCCCGGCGCGACGCCGAAGAAACCGAACTCCGGGTTGACCGCGTACAGGCGGCCGTCCTCACCGAAACGCATCCACGCGATGTCGTCGCCGAGGGTCTCGGCACGCCAGCCCGGGATGGTCGGCTGGATCATCGCGAGGTTGGTCTTGCCACACGCCGACGGGAACGCGGCGGCGACGTAGTAGTTCTTGTTCTCCGGCGAGATCAGCTTGAGGATCAGCATGTGCTCGGCCAGCCAGCCCTCGTCGTGGGCCATCGCCGACGCGATACGCAGCGAGTAGCACTTCTTGCCGAGCAGGGCGTTGCCGCCGTAGCCGGAGCCGTAGGACCAGATCTCACGGGTCTCGGGGAAGTGGGTGATGTACTTCGTGTCGTTGCACGGCCACGGCACATCGGCCTGGCCCTCGGCGAGCGGCGCGCCCACGGAGTGCAGGGCCTTCACGAACGGGCGGTCGGTGCCCAGCTTCTCGAGGGCGGCCTTGCCCATGCGGGTCATGATGCGCATGGAGACGACGACGTACTCGGAGTCGGTGATCTCGACGCCCAGCTTCGGGTCGTCGGCGCCGAGGGGGCCCATGCAGAACGGCACCACGTACATGGTGCGACCGCGCATGCTGCCGCGGTACAGGTCCGTCATGAGGGCCCGCATCTCGGTCGGGGCCATCCAGTTGTTTGTCGGACCGGCATCGATCTGCTTCTCGGAGCAGATGTAGGTGCGGGACTCGACGCGCGCGACGTCGGACGGATCCGAGTTGCCGAGGAACGAGTTCGGCTTCTTCTCCTCGTTGAGGCGGGTGAACGTCCCGGCCTCGACGAGCTGATCGGTCAGACGCTCCCACTCCTCGTCGGAGCCGTCGGCGAAGACGACCCGGTCGGGCTGGGTCAGCTCGGCAACCTCGCGAACCCAGGCGAGCAGCTCGGAGTGCTCAGTGGGGGGCGTGCCGTCAGTTCCGTTCAGACCGGGGATGGTCGCTGAGGTCATCAAACTCTCCTGGGGTGGGGCCGGGAACCGGAACGACCAGATCAGCCCCGCGCAGAGCGGGGCTGAGAGGTTGAACCGATTTCCCCCTCTCGGCGGGGTGCAGCCCGCCCACTCCGCCGGCCGCCCGCGTACGTCACCGCGGACAACGAACGAAGGACACGGGTGCCGGGTGTCCTAGCTATAGAGGTTAACGCCGCGGGTCAAGCTCGGGGGAACCGGGTGCAGTCGGTTAGGTCACAGGAACGATTCAGACGGCACCGAACTCCCCCGACACCGGCAAACCTCGCGTTTCTACAGGTCCAGGCCGCCCTCGTCGACGCGCTCCCAGTGTTCCCGACCGTCGGCATCGCGGTGGAACTCCCACGCCGAGTACTCGCCGTCGCCGTCGACGATCGTGACGTGGTCGGCGTCGCCGTCGGCGTCCGTGTCGGTCGCGACGATCAGCGCGTCGTCGACCTCGAGGGTCTGGGTGTCGAGGATGCCGTCGCCGTCGATGTCGAACGCGGCGTCCGTCAGGGACACCGCTCCCGACTCGGCACCGAATTCCTCGGGATCGATGCCCGGCCGATCGACCGTCAACTCCTCGGTGGTGATCATGCTGCCTCCCAGCGGTCGCCGTACAACTGTCGTCACGGCATTGGACGCACCGCGGCGTCGCCCGGTTCCCCCGTGTTCGCCAGTGCGGCGAGCACCTCGAGAAGCGCGGCACGGTCCCGCTCGCACGACGCGACGCGGCCGCTGCGCTGCGCCGCGAGCCGACGGGCCTCGGCGTCGATCGCGGCCAGTTCCTCGTCCGCCGCGAGACCCGCCGCGCGGCTGTCCGCGATCACGGAGGCGCTCACCGCCGCCTCGGTCTCGAGGACACGACCGAGCACCCGCTGCTCGAGCTGCGACCGCAGGTGGGCGGCGGCGTCCGACGTCCACTGACGCAGGTGCGCGCGTTCGGCGACCAGCCGCCGCGCCCCGGCCAGCCACCATGCCGCGGACCCGCCGAGCACGAGCGTGATCGGGATCGTGGCGATGTCGAGCGCCGGCACCATCGAGATCGGGGCGACCGCGAGCCGCCCGAGACCGACGCCCGCCGACGCCCCGACGACCACCATCATCCGGTCCTCGACGCCCCGGTGCCGCGGCTCGGGCCCCGGGGGCGGTGGCTCGTGCGGCATCGGGGCCGCGGGCGGCAGATCCGACACCCCGGCCCGCGCGACGAGTTCCGTCAGCCGCTGCCCGACGACCGCG
Source organism: Prescottella agglutinans (assembly GCF_004011865.1). GTDB lineage: Bacteria > Actinomycetota > Actinomycetes > Mycobacteriales > Mycobacteriaceae > Prescottella > Prescottella agglutinans. Next base: position 163,150 of record NZ_RKLP01000005.1, read on the forward strand.
TCCAGTTCGGTCGACGCGCGATCCGCCAGCTCAGCCATCCGTCCGGGAATCGTGTGCAGGTCGCGGCGTCCGGCCCGGTCGATGTCGGCCCGCACGGCCGCCGAGACGGCGCGGACCTGACCGCCGGTGGCGTGCATCAGGTCGATCCGGGCCCGCTGGACGTCCCCGCGCACCCGGGCCAGCCGCTCCGCGCGACCACCGTCGCGCATCGCGACCACCCGGGCCTTGCGTGCCCGCAACTCCGCGGTGGCGGCGTCGCTGCCGTCACGCGTCGCCCGGGCGGTCTCGGTGATCCGACGACAGGTCCGTTCGACCAGCGAGTGCGCCGCGCGGCGGGTGTTGCGGTCGGCGACCACGTCGGGATCCGCGGCGAGGGCGTCCCGCACCACCGCGGCCAGGTCGTCGGGGCCGAGGAGGACGCAAACGTCGGCGAAGCGCGCCGAGTGCGTGCGGATCAGCGCCTCGTCCCGCTCCCGCACCGCCTCCCGGTCCGCGGGCGCGCCGCCACCGGTGAGCACGAAGACCACCCGCTCGACGTCCGCTGCGGCCGCGTCGAGCGCGGCCAGTTCGTCGCGTCCGAGCACCGAGGCGCCGTCGAGCACCATCACGACGACAGCGGCGGCGGGTGCACCGGTCGCGAGTTCGAAGGGTGCCAGGGCGTCGAGCACGCGGGTCGGGTCGATTCCGCGCACCACCACGACGTGAACCCCGCGCCCGGTCCGGTCCCGGTCGCGCCACCCGGTCAGGCCGTCCGGGTCCCATCGTTGGACGATCCGTTGCGCCTCGGGCGGGAACTCGGGCACGACCGGCGTCACCGCGCGTCCAGCGCGTTCGACGCCCTGCGGGCATCGAGGCGTCGACGGGCGAGATCGCGTCGGCGCCGATCAGCGACGCCGTCGCCGAGCGCAGCGGCCGCGTCCGCCGCTGCGTGTACCGCCTCGTCGCTGCGCAGACAGTTCTCGAGGACGTCCCGGTCGGGCCCCCGCGCCGCGGCCTCCGCCAGCGTCTTCAGCACCGCCCGGACCCGACGGGCCTGGACGGCGTGCACACACGCCTCGACCGCGGCGACCATGTCCTTCACCCCGTCCGGGGTCCCCGGCGCGGGCGCACGGCACACCGTAGGCAGGGTTCGCACCCCCGTCTCGGCCTCGCATTCGGCGGCGATGCGCAGCGCGTCGCCCCACGACCCCAACAGGTCGGCCTTGTTGACCAGCGCGATCGTCGCGTCCCGCGGCGCCCGCTTCACGACGTCGACGTCTGGGGTGCGTGGCGCGCCGGACAGCACGTAGACCACGACGTCGCCGTCGAGGATCGGATCGTCGGCGCCGGGCGCGTCCACCGCCGACGACTCGGTCACGGACCCGAACCCTGCGCGCCCCAGGACACCGGCGACGGCGGTGCGCCCGACGCCGGAGCGACCGACGACCTGGATCCGGATCTCGGCGGTCGTGTCGTCCAGCGCCCGCCGGGCCGCGCCGCCGATATCCGCGGCGATGCGGCCGAACAGCTCGTATCCGCTCACGACTGTGTCCCCCCGTGTTCCCCCTGCCGACCGGCGACGGCGATTCTGTCAGTGCGGCGAACAGGAGATCAAGAGCACGCCGTGGACACTTCCCCCGTCGCTACCAGGCAGAACACCGGCGATTCGGGAGCAGACCCCCTGGAATCCGACCAAATCGTCCATATTATCGGGCGACCGTGTCGGCCGGCACTCGCGGACATACGTGACAATGGTGCGGTGAACCACGCCGATCAGGACGCACCCGAGACCCCGCGCGACGATGTCGATCCCGCACCCGCCGACGCCGGGGCGGACCAGCCCGCCGGCGCCGAGAAGGGTTCACGTCTCTACCCGCGGGTGACCAGTTTCCGTTCCCGCCGGGGGTCGCTGACCGAGCCGCAGCAGGGTGCGTGGGACCGGATGTGGCCGAAGATCGGCCGGGACGTCGGCGACGACCTGATCGACACGACCGCGTGGTTCGAGCGCGAGGCTCCCCTGATCGTCGAGATCGGCTCCGGGACCGGCACCGCGACGGCAGCGATGGCGAAGGCCGAGCCGCACGTGAACCTGATCGCCGTCGAGGTCTACCGCCCGGGGCTGGCGCAACTGCTGCAGCTCGTCGAGCGGAACGAACTCACGAACGTGCGGGTGCTGCGCGGCGACGCGGTCGAGGTGCTCGAGCACATGGTGGCGCCGGAATCGCTGACCGGCGTGCGGGTGTTCTTCCCGGACCCGTGGCCCAAGGCCCGCCACCACAAGCGCCGGCTGCTGCAGGCTCCGACCTTCGCGCTCATCGCGAGCCGGCTGAAGCCGGGCGGTGTGCTGCACGTCGCGACCGACCACGCGGAGTACGCGGAGGCGATCCGCGAAGCCGGTGACGCGGAGCCGCTGCTCACCGAACTCGACTGGGCGTCGCCCATGACGCACGAGCGTCCGGTGACGAAGTTCGAGGACAAAGCACACAAGGTCGGAAGCACCATCACGGAACTCATCTGGGGGAAGATCAAGTCATGAGTCTCAGCGAAGGCACGCCGAACACCGGGCTTGCGGACGATTCCCTCGACAACGGGCGCGACGCCCGACGACACAAGCGGGTGTTGCTGGTCTGGGATGCACCGAACCTTGACATGGGTCTCGGAGCGATCCTGGGCGGACGACCGACTGCCGCTTACCGGCCGCGTTTCGACGCGTTGGGCCGCTGGCTGCTGTCGCGGACCGCGGAGCTTTCCTCGACCGAGAGCGTGACTCTCGAGCCCGAGGCGACGGTGTTCACCAACATCGCCCCTGGTAGCGCCGATGTTGTCCGCCCGTGGGTGGAGGCCTTGCGTAATGTGGGCTTCGCGGTGTTCGCCAAGCCCAAGGTGGAGGAGGACAGCGACGTCGATGCCGACATGCTCCACCACATTGCGCTTCGCCGTGGTGAGGGTCTGGCCGGTGTCATGGTCGCCTCGGCCGACGGGCAGGCGTTCCGTGAGCCTCTGGAGGACATCGCGGCAGCCGGCGTGCCGGTGCAGGTTCTCGGGTTCCGCGAGCACGCCAGCTGGGCGGTCTCGTCCGACATCCTGGACTTCGTCGACCTCGAGGACATCCCCGGCGTCTTCCGTGAGCCGTTACCGCGGGTGAGCCTCGAGTCGCTGCCCGACGAGGGCGCCTGGCTGCAGCCGTTCCGCCCGCTGTCCGCCCTGCTCGTAGGGCGCTGAGGAGTCGATACGTGTTCGCTCGCTGGGGAGATCTCGTCTACCGGGCCCGTTTCACCGTCATCGCGGTGATGGTGGCCGGACTGTTGGCGCTGGGCGCCTACGGTTCCGGCCTCGGGCCTCACCTCAGTCAGAGCGGTTGGGACGATCCGGGTTCGGAGTCGGTGGCGGCCGCGAAGCTCGCGGACGGCACGTTCGGCCGTGACACCGCCGGCGACGTCGTGGCGATGTACACGGCGCCCGAGGGCAAGACCGTCGACGACCCGGAGTTCGGCGCGAAGGTCTCCGACAGCCTGCAACGCGTGCTGGAGGAGCATCCCGACGAGGTCGCGAAGGTCAACGGCAGCTATTTCGCGCTGCCGAACACCCCGCGCGTGGCCTCCCTGGCGAGCAAGGACAAGTCGCACGCGATCGCGAGTATCGCGCTCAAGGGCGACAACGACACCGCGATCACCAACAACTTCCGGGAGGTCCGGGACGCGTTCGACATCGACGGTGTCGAGGTCCAGCTCGCCGGCATGCAGCCCGTCGCGAGCGCCATCAACGACACGATGGCCAACGACCTCAAACGCATGGAGCTCATCGCGATCCCGGCGGTCGGGGTGCTGCTGTTCTTCGTGTTCGGTGGCGTCATCGCCGCGGCGCTGCCGCTGATCGTCGGCGGACTGACCATCGTCGGCGCCAACGGCATCGTGCGGGTGTTCACGCACTTCGCCGAGATCAACGTGTTCGTCGCGTCCGTGGTGTCGCTGATCGGCCTGGGTCTGGCGATCGACTACGGCCTGTTCATCGTGAGCCGGTTCCGCGAGGAGTTGGGCGACGGGTACGACACCCGCTCCGCGGTGCGCCGCAGCGTCATGACCGCGGGTCGGACAGTGCTGTTCTCCGCGACGATGATCGCGGTCAGCCTCGGCGGCCTGATCCTGTTCCCGCAGGGCTTCCTCAAATCCGTCGCCTACGGCGCGATCGCGACGGTGCTGTTGGCGGCGTTCACATCCGTGACCGTCCTACCGGCGATCCTCAGCATCCTCGGCCGCCGCATCGACAAGTTCGGACTCAAGCGATTCGGCCAGATCAAGTCGACCGAGGAGATCGAGTCCAGCATCTGGGGCCGGCTGACCCGCTGGGTGATGCGCAACCCGCTCAAGGTCACCATCCCGATCGTCGTCGGCCTGCTGCTGCTCATCATCCCGATGACGGGCATCAAGTTCGGCGGCATCAACGAGGACTACCTGCCGCCGGACAATCCCACCCGCGTCGCGCAGGAGCAGTTCGACGAACTGTTCCCGGGCAACCGCACCGAGCCGGTCAAGCTGGTGATCAGCGACGCCCAAGGCGCGCAGGTGGGCCAGATCATCAAGGCCGCGAACGAGGCGCCGGGTCTGGTCGAGAAGTTCTCGATCACCGGCCCCGCGAAGGACGGCGTCCAGGTCCTCAAGGCGGGCCTGGTGGACCGCAACGACTCCGCCGAGACCATCGACTACCTGCGGTCGATGGACGTCCCGGACGGCGTGCAGGTCCTCGTCGGCGGCACACCGGCGATCGAACAGGACAGCATCAGCGCCCTGCTCGACAACCTGCCGCTCATGATCGTCTCGGTCCTGACGGTGACGACGCTGCTGATGTTCCTGGCGTTCGGCTCGATCGTGCTGCCGATCAAGGCCGTGCTGATGAGCGCGCTGGGACTCGGCGCGACACTCGGCATCCTGACCTGGATCTTCATCGACGGGCACGGGTCGAGCGTGCTGAACTTCACCCCGGGACCGATCACGTCGCCGGTGCTGGTGCTGATCGTCGCGATCATCTACGGCCTGTCGATCGACTACGAGGTGTTCCTGCTCTCCCGCATGGTCGAGGCCCGCTCGCAGGGCGCGAGCACCACCGAGGCCATCCGGATCGGCACCGCGCACACCGGCCGCATCATCACCGCCGCCGCACTGATCCTCATCGTGGTCACCGGCGCGTTCGGGTTCTCCGAACTGGTGATGATGAAGTACATCGCCTACGGCATGATCGCGGCGCTGATCATCGACGCGACCCTGATCCGCATGTTCCTCGTCCCCGCGGTCATGAAGCTGCTGGGCGACGACTGCTGGTGGGCACCGGCCTGGATGAAGCGCATCCAGGAGAAGATCGGGCTGGGCGAGCCGATCCTCGACGACGAACTGAACGCCGAGGAGGTGCCGGTGCTGGCGACCGCGACCGGCGCGATGCGCGCGGCCCCGGTCCCGGGCCCTGGACCGGCCCCGACTCTGCCGACCCACCCGACCGAACCGCTGACGCAGCCCCTCCCCCGGGTCTCGGCGGCGCCGCGCGCCCGTTCGGCGACACCGCGACCGGTCGCACCCGAACCCGGTCCCGCGCCGACGACCGGCGCGCCGATTGTCGACGTCCCGAACGTGGCGCCGCCGACCACCGAGGCCCCGCGGAGTGCGCCAGCGCAACCCGCCCCCGCGGTCGCGCCCCCGCCTCGGCCCCGTCCTCGGTCGTCCGACCCGGACGGCGACGAGGTGGCGTGGCTCGCGGCACTCCGCGCGCCGCACACGGGCATGATCCCGGCCGTGAAGCCGGAACCGACACCGGCTCCCGAGCCCGAGCCGACTCCGGAGCCCGAACCGGAGTTCTCCGCCTGGCACACGAGCGACGAGGAGCCGTCCGACACCGACACCGGTCGGCATCACCGCGTCGACGGCACCGCGGTGAGCGTGAGCGAACTCCTCGCGCGGCACCGCGAGGACGACCAGGTCAGGGACTGATCGTCAGCTGCCGAGCATCCTGCGCAGGGTCGTCCCGTAGGGGTAGCGCGCGGTGATCGATCCGAAGCGCACGCGGCCCCGGACGACGAGGTGCAAGGCGCCGTAGGGCGGGCCCGTCCGGGCCTTGTTCGACACGGAGCCGCCGACGGTCTCGACGTCGTTGAGGTCGGCCGTCGCTTCCGTCGGGAGGACGAGCGTGACGGATCCGCAGTAGTCGTCGACGGTCAGGTGGACCACCTGGCTCTGCATCACGGCTTCGGTGAAGTCGAGCGTCGAGCTGCCCATCCGGGAGTCGAGGATCAACGCCGGCGGCACGTTCCAGCGGCCCTTGCGGCTGATCGTCGACATGCGCCCGCGGATGACGAGGGGTTGCTGTGCCGGGTGGCCCCCGGCGACCGGGGTCGGCGCGGCGGGCACACCCAGCGTCGGTGCTCCGACTGCCGGACCGGGCGGCGCAGAGGCGACCGACGGGTGCATGCCGTTCGTGTAGGCCGGGTCGATCTGCATTCCCGGCAGATCCACCAGGACGGCGTTGAGTTCGCCGCGGGTCTTCGCGGCGAGTGCGGTGTCCATCCGTTCGGTGAACTCCCCGAGCGAGAGCATGCCCTGGCCCACCGCCCGCTGGAGCAGTCGGCCGACGTGTTCGCGTTCGGCATCGGTCACCCGTAGATCTCGCGCCTCCATGCGGCCAAGAATAGGTCAGCCACGCGGTCCGTCCGATTTGTCGCCCGGCCGGTCGTCGGGCTCGTCGGGTATCGCGGGGAACATCGGGACGGACGGGTCCGCGTTCGTGAGGGTCTCGTAGGCCTCCTCCTGGTCCTCCGCGCAGAGGGACCGCACGGCGGTGTTGAGGAACGCGACGATCGGCACAGCGAGCAGGCCGCCGACGATGCCGGCGAGCACGATGCCGGTGGTGATCGCGAGGACCACCGCGAGCGGGTGTAGCCGGACCGCGCGGCCGAGCAGCAGCGGCTGGAGCACGTGCCCCTCGAGCTGCATGATGCCGATGATGATGCCGAGCACGATCAGTGCGGTCAGCAGACCCTTCGTCACGAAAGCGACGAGGACCGCGAGGAATCCCGTCACGAAGGCGCCGACGATGGGGATGAACGCGCCGACGAAGACGAGCGACGCGAGCGGCACGGCCAACGGCACGCCGAGGATCGCGAGCCCGGCGCCGATGCCGATCGCGTCGGCTGCGGCGACTGCGACGGTCGCGCGGGTGTAGCCGACCAGGGTGTTGAAGCCCTGTCGACCGGCCACCCGCACCCGCGTCCGCGTGCCCTTCGGGACGATCCGCGTCACGAACTCCCAGACCTGATCACCGGCGTAGAGGAAGAACACGAGTGTGAAGAGGGTGAGGAAGGCCCCGGTGAAGATCTCGCCGACGACGGTGGCCGTCGTCAGCGCCCCGCTGGTGAGTGCCTCCTGGTTGGACTGGAGTGCCTTGACGACGTTGTCGCCGGCGTGCCGGATCTGGTCCTCGCTGAAGTGCAACGGCCCTTCGGTGAGCCAGTCCTGGGCCTTGTTGACGCTGGTGGTGAACTGGTCGGTCAGCCCGGGTAGGCCCTCGACGAACTGTTCCACGACGAACGAGAGGATCGCGCCGACCACGCCGATCGTCCCGACCACGGCGATGACCACGGCGGCGGACCGCGGCACCCCGCGCCGGTGCATCCAGTCGACGGCGGGCATGAGCAGGGCGGCCACCAGGAGCGCCAGCGCCACGGGGATGACGACGGTCTCGAGCTTGGCGACGACGTATCCGAGCGCGAGCAGTCCGGCGAAGAGGACGAGCAGGCGCCACGTCCAGGCGGCGCCGACCCGCACGAGCGGATGCACCGACGCCGACGCGGGCCGCTCGGGTCCGCCGTTCGTGCTGTCCGGGACCGCCGATTCCTGCGTTTCCGCCTGCGCGGGAGCGTCACCCGGTTTCTTGTCGCCCACTGCGCGAGCGTAACGGCGGGGGTACCGCCCACGGCGGAGAAACGACCGCCCGGCGCGGCAAGCGTGTGCGCTGCCGTGCTGCGAAGTATGTCCCGCTAAATTATGAGGTCGTGTGGGCATCGTACCGAGCAGTGGCGCTGACGATTCGTAGTCGTTGGCCGCTCTACATGCTCTCGATGCTCGGGGCGAACCTGATCGGCGCGGTTCTGGTGTTCGCGTTCGTCCGCTACGGCATCCCCATTCCGGAGTCGGCGGACATCATCAACGACCACGTTCGCAACTTCGCCGTCTTCAGCGTGTACCTCGTCTTCGCCGGCATCGTCAGCCTCACCGCGGCGGCGATGATGCTGCGGTCGGTGATCCGCTGGCAGTTGCGGGGCGGTCCGCCCACCCGCTCCGAGCAGATGGCCGCGCTGCACGCACCGCTGCGGCAGGCCATCGTGCACCTGGCCCTGTGGCTCCTCGGCGGCGTGATCTTCGTGCTCCTCACGGTCGAGGAGATGCCCGAGCTCGCCATCGCCGTCGTCGTCACCGTCGGCATGGCCGCCACCACGACGTTCGGTTTCACCTACATGCTCGGCGAGCGGATCCTGCGCCCCGTCGCGGCGCAGGCCCTCAGCGAGGGCCAGTTCGACCGGACGATGGCGCCCGGAGTCGGCACCCGCATGGCGATGACGTGGGGCCTGGGCACGTTGATGCCGGTCATCGGCATCATCCTGCTGTGCGTCACACAGCTCACGACCGACCTCGAGTTCGCGCCCAGCGCGCTCGCCTGGGCGATCCTGCTCCTGTCGATCATGGCGATCGGGCAGGCGTTCGCGCTGTCGATGCTGACGGCGAGCCAGATCTCCGATCCCATCCGGCAGCTGCGCCGGGCGATCGAGCGGGCGCAGCGCGGCGAGACGGATGTCCGCGTCGAGGTCTTCGACGGCTCCGAGATCGGCCGCCTGCAGGTCGGCTTCAACCGGATGATGCGCGAGTCCGACGAGCGGAAGCTGCTGCGCGAGCTGTTCGGCCAGCACGTCGGGCAGGACGTCGCCCGCCGCGCGCTGCAGTTCGGCACCGAGCTGGGCGGCGAAACGCGGTTCGTCGCGGTCCTGTTCGTCGACATGGTCGGTTCGACCGGCGCGGCGGCCGAGCGCCCGCCGGGCGAGGTCGTCGAGCTGCTCAACGAGTTCTTCCGGGTGGTCGTCGACGTCGTCGACCGGCACCACGGGTTCGTCAACAAGTTCATGGGCGACGCGGCGCTGGCGATCTTCGGTGCTCCGCTGGACCGTCCGGACGCGCCGACGGCCGCGCTCGCGGCGGCGCGGGAGCTGCGTTTCGCGCTCAACGAGATCACCGGCCTGGACATCGGCATCGGGGTGTCGGCGGGTCTGGCGGTCGCGGGCAACATCGGCGCGTCCGAGCGGTTCGAGTACACCGTGATCGGCGACCCGGTGAACGAGGCGTCGCGGTTGACGGAGCTCGCGAAGCTGCGACCGAGCCGTGTCCTGGCGTCGACGAGTGCGCTGTACTTCGCCGACGACGAGGAGCAGGCGCACTGGGAGCTGGGCGAGCAGGTGCAGCTGCGAGGCCGGCGCCGCAACACTCACCTCGCCTGGCCCGTGTTGTATCCGGAGTGATGTGAGCAATCTTGGTTACCCTGGGCTCGTGGCACAGCCGGAGCCCGACCCGCGAGGCGGCTACCCAGATCGGCCGCGCGGTCGCTTCTGGTGGCTCAAGTGGGTCGCTGGCGCCCTGCTCCTGGTGCTGCTGGTCGGCGAGGGCGTCTATCTGTGGCCGCGGCTGCACGAGTCGTGGCAGGCGCTGACGGAGATCCACTGGGGCTGGGTGGCGGTGTGCATCGTGGCGCAGGCGGTCTCGCTGAGCGGCTACGGGCGCGTCCAGAAGCAGTTGCTGCACGCGGGCGGCGTGTCGGTGACTCAGCGCAAGTCGCTCTCGGTGATCTACGGGTCGACGGCGATGGCGTTGACGCTGCCGGCGGGTCAGGTGTTCTCGACGGCCTTCACGTATCGGGAGACACGCCGATGGGGCGCGACCCCGGTGGTGGCGTCGTGGCAGCTGGCGATCTCGGGAGTGATCGCGGCCGCGGGACTCGCGGCGATCGGTGTGGCCGGGGCGCTGCTGGTCGGCGGCTCGGTGAGCCCGTTCACGCTGCTGTTCTCGGTGGCCGGGTTGGTGGCACTGATGTACGCCGGCCGCTACGTGTCGGCGCATCCCGAGTCGATCGAGCGCGCCGCGCGCTGGGTGCTGACCCGCGTGAACCGGATGCTCCGCAAGCCGCCGGAGACCGGCATGGACGCGGTGCGGACCACGATCGAACAGCTCGACTCGGTGCAGTTGGGCAAGCGCGACGCGGCGGTGTCGCTGGCCTGGTCGGCCGTGCACCGGGTGGCGGACGTGGTCTGTCTGGGCGCGGCGTGTTTCGCGATCGGGGCCGATCCGGTGCTCGCGGGCCTGCTCATCGCGTTCGCGGCGGGTAAGGCGGTCGCGACCATCCCGGGCGCGCCGGGCGGCCTGGTCTACGTCGACGCGACGCTGATCGCAGCGTTGACGACGGCCGCGAGCATCAGTGCGTCGCAGGCGGTGGCGGCCGCGTTCGTCTACCGCGGAGTGAGTTTCATCCTGGTCGCGATCGTCGGCTGGATCGTCTTCCTGTTCCTGTTCCGGGGTCGGCAGCACGGAGACCTCGAGTACGACGTCGAACTCGAGCGGAGCGAGACGAAGGCCCTGCAGGAGCGCCGCGCCGTCGCCGATCCGCTCGACATCCGGATCGAGAGTCCGACAGCCGAGCCGGAGCACCGGTCGCCCCAGCCGGAGTGACTGCGGGCGCCGTCACCGCAGATCGGCGGCCATAGCCTCGAGGTGGGCGCGACTGATGCGGGCCGCCGCGACCACGTCGCCGGCCGCGATGGCCTCCACGAGCCCCGCGTGCTCGTCCGCGTTCGGTTCGGTGTCGCGGTCCCGCAGCCCGAGCAGGCCGATCATGTCGATCATCGCGTCGGTGACGCGCGGCACGAACGTCTCGAACAACTCGGACAGCACTGGGTTGTGCGCGGCCGTGACGATCGCGCGGTGCACCGCCGTGTCGGCCTCGACGAATTCGCGGTCGGGGGCGTCGCCCGCGACCGCACGCAGGTCGAGGGCGCGTCGCATCGCGGCGACGTCCTCGGGGGTCGCACGCTGGGCCGCAAGCCTCGCGGCCTCGATCTCGATCGCGGCCCGAACCTCGACGACGGCGGCGATGGCGCCGCGTTGCAGCACGGCCTCCCAGCCGTCGGCCTCGGGCTCGGTGCGCTCGACGAACACCCCGGCACCCTGCCGCGGCCGCAGCATTCCCTGGCCGGCGAGCATCCGCAGCGCCTCACGGATCGTCGAGCGGCCGACCCCCAGTTCCGCCGCGAGGGTGGTCTCGCCGGGCAGTTTCGCGCCGATCTCCCACTCCCCCGCCCGCAGTCGGTGTCGTAGCTGGTCGGCGGCCTGATCGGCCAGCAGATTCCGGCTCAGCGCGGCGGACAATCGAACTCCTCAGGTTGTCAGACAAGTTTGTTTCCTCTAGCTTAGCCGACATGACGTATCGCGGACTGCTCCTCGGCCGCCGCGGCGGGGCCTGACCGGGCCGGCACCCCGCCGCGGGGTTCCGCCGTGCCGGTCGACCACTTCGATCCGCACAGGAGCATCCGCCGTGAACTGGAACCGCCAACGCCCGTCGTCCATGCCGAGTCACCGCTACCGCCCGCACTCGGAGCGCGTCGAGGTCCCGCTCACCGAACGCACGTGGCCCACCGCCCGCACCACCGTCGCACCGCTGTGGGTGCCGGTCGATCTGCGCGACGGCAACCAGGCCCTCGCCGAACCGATGGACCCGGCCCGCAAGCGCAGGTTCTTCGAACTGATGATTGCCATGGGATACAAGGAGATCGAGGTCGGCTACCCGTCGGCCAGCCAGACCGACTTCGACTTCGTCCGCGACCTCGCCGAGCAGGGCCTGGTGCCAGACGACGTCACCATCGTCGTGTTCACCGCCGCCCGAAAGGATCTCATCGCGCGCACCTTCGAGTCGGTGCGCGGCCTGCCGACCGTCGTGGTGCACATGTACACCGCGACCGCACCGACGTGGCGCGATGTCGTGCTCGGACACGACCGGAAGGCACTGCACCGCTTGATCTTCGACGCCGCCGAGGATGTCGCGCGCGGCGGCGACGCCCAACCCGGCTTACGCTTCGAGTTCTCCCCCGAGGTGTTCAACCTGACCGAACCCGATTACGCGCTGCAGGTGTGCGACAGCCTCACCGAACTGTGGGACGCCTCGCCGGATCGCCCCGTGATCCACAATCTGCCTGCCACGGTGGAGATCTCGACACCCAACGTATACGCGGACCAGATCGAGTACATGCACCGCAACCTGGCTCGGCGCGAGTCGGTGATCCTGTCGGTGCACCCGCACAACGATCGCGGCACCGGCGTCGCGTGTGCCGAACTGGCGGTGCTGGCCGGCGCGGAGCGGGTGGAGGGCTGCCTGTTCGGCAACGGCGAGCGCACCGGCAATGTCGACCTGGTGACGCTCGCGCTCAACCTGCACGCCCAGGGCGTGGATCCGATGATCGATTTCTCCGACATCGACGAGGTGCGCCGAACGGTGGAGTACTGCAACAGGATCGACGTACACGCCCGGCATCCGTACGGCGGCGACCTGGTGTACACGGCGTTCTCCGGTACCCACCAGGACGCGATCAAGAAGGGCTTCGCGCACCACCGTGCGCAGGCCGACGCCGCGGGTCTCGATCCGGGGCAGGCGCCGTGGAACGTGCCGTACCTGCCGATCGATCCGCGCGATGTCGGACGCGACTACGAGGCGGTGATCCGGGTGAACAGCCAGTCCGGCAAGGGCGGCATCGCCTACCTGCTGCAGACCGGGTACGGCGTCGACCTGCCCCGTCCGCTGCAGATCGACTTCGCGGGCCGCGTGCAGCGCGCCACCGACGACAGCGGCGTCGAGGTGACCGCCGAGCAACTGTGGGAACTGCTGTTCGCGGAGTACGGCTTCGGCGGCAGGCTGGGCCAGTGGTCGGTCGAGCACCGGGAGGGCGGCGACCACCTGCGGGTGCGGGCGGAGTTCGACGGTGCGGCGATCGACGGCGAGGCGTTCGCCGGCGGACCGGTCGAGGCGCTCACCAAGGTCCTGGCCGATCACGGCCGGCCGGTCGAGGTGCTCTCGCTCGTGCAGCAGTCGGTGGGTTCGGGCAGCGCGGGACGGGCGGCGACGTTCGCGCTGTGCCGCAGCGGCGGCGCCCAGCACTGGGGAATCGGGTTCGACCAGTCGGTGACGGCGTCGGCGCTGCACGCCGTCCTCGCCGGCGCCGCCGGGATGCCGGCCTCCGAATGACGGACCGGACGCCGGCCGGAACACCCCCCACCCGAGTGTGTTCCGGCCGGCGCCTCGGGGTGACCGGTCAGCTGATGGCCGCGGACAGCATGCTGCTGCCGGCACCGCTCTTCAGCAGGTCGGCGATGATGCCGCTGCCGCCGTCCATGTTGATGGTGGTACTGCCGAGATCCAGGGCCTGGCCCAGGCTGCCGAAGCCGCCCGGCGAGAAGACGACCTGGTAGCTGTAGGACAGGATCGCGTCCTGTGCGGCACCGTCGATGCACGCTCCGACGACGGCGTACGCGCCCGGCGTGATCGGCTTGAGCAGACCGGTGTTGCCTTCGCCCCCAGTGGTGCTCTCCACCGTCGGCGTGGCGGCGGTGGTCGGGTTTCCGATGTAGTAGACCTTGCCGAGGAGGTCGACGAAACCGGGCCACTGGTCGGTCGGCATCGCGGCGAGCGGCAGCGCGTCGGTCGCGTTCAGGACGATGGGCATGCACACGACGCCCTGGTCGGCGCTCGTCTGCGTGACGGTCATGTCGATGACGTCGCCGTCGACACTGGCGGAAACCTTCGGGGCGGGCACCTCGGCGCTCGGGGCGGCGGACGCGATACCCGGCAGAGCCAGTGCCAGAGCGCCGGTCAGTGCAACGGCAGCGCCGGCACCACGAGCAACAATCCTCTTCGACAACGGTTTCTCCTTGCGTTCAGAGCACGGATCACCACAGCCCCACTGGCGCGGAGATCCGGCGCAGCAGAAACGAATACGTGGCAGTCCGCAGATAGTGACAACGGACACATCAGCCAAACACGGCGAACGTACCACGGATAGTTACTTGAGAGTAAGAACTATTTTTCGACACCTCCCGGCCTGCCCCGACGCCACTGAGGGGGCGACACCAACAACGCGCAGCGCGACGGCCACATCGAGTCGGTCGATTTCTTCGACGTCGAGCAGTTCCCGACCGCGAAGTTCGTCTCCACGCCGTTCGTCGGCCGGTTGGGCGTCAACCCGGGCATGGGCAACGGTCCGGTCGCCGGTTTCGAGGCCACCACCACCATCAACCGCAAGGACACTTCGGCATCAGCAAAACGCACCCGCTGCGGCCACCTCCCCCCGATCGCAGCGGGTGCGTTGGCGTCTTGCAATCCCCGGCGCTCACCGAGAGCGCGCGAGAGACCTGCTGTCGCCGCGGAACTCGGCAACTACCTTGCCCCGAACACGCACGGTCACGTCGTAGATACCGTTGCGACCGTAGCGTTCCCGCTCGACCGCCTCCGCAACGAGTTCGTCGCCCAGCCGAGTGGGTGCAAGGAACCGAATGTCCGCCCGCGCGGCGACCGCAGGCTCACCGTGTCCGTTGCACGCAAGCGCAAATGCCGTGTCCGCCAGTGCGAAAACGAATCCGCCGTGCGTGATTCCGTGCCCGTTCACCATCGTCTCGCCGACCGTCATCGATGCGATCGCACGACCCGGGGCCAGTTCCAGCACCTCGATCCCGAGCGCCCGCGATGCCACGTCGGCATCGAACATCTCCCGCGCCGAACGGTATTCGACGGTCATGCTTCTCCCACCGGTCCGTGGACCGATTCCACTTCCTGGGTGAACATCGTGACCCCTCCGGTGGCGAAGTTGCGGACGTCCCTGCCCGCTTCCCGCATCTCCTTCGACGCCAGTCCGGCGTGCATCGTCTCGGCATCGGGGAAGCACAGCGTCGCCACCGAATAGTAGGCGGGGCTGCCGCCGTCGAGCGCGCTGCACTTCCCCCAGGTGTAGCCCGACAGGCCGGGGATCCTTCGCGCCAACGGGATGTGCGTGGCGCGATAGTGGACGTCGAAGGCGTCGGGATCTTCGGGATGGCCGTAACAGACCACCACCTGGAACCCCATGTCAGAGCCCTCCGTCGTCGGACGCGCCCTTGGCGACGAGGGTGAGGACGTCGTAGGTCGCTACCGCGTCGCCGTTCTGATTCGCGACCACGGCGTCCCACCGCACCTCGCCGTAGTCGGCGCTGCTGCGCGGTGTGATCAGCTTCGCCGTCAGCGTCACGGTCAGACTGTCGTCCGCCTTCACCGGGGTCAGGAAACGGAGGCTGTCGACGCCGAAGTTCGCGAGGACAGGTCCTGGGTTCGGCTCGACGAACAGCCCGGCCGCAAGCGAGACGACGAGGTAGCCGTGTGCGACGATGCCGCCGAAGAGGGGGTTCGCCGCCGCGGCCTCGGGATCGGTGTGCGCATAGAAGGTGTCGCCGGTGAACTCCGCGAAATGGTCGATGTCCGCCAGTGTGACCTGCCGAGGTCCTCCGACGACGGTATCCCCGATCCGCAACTCCGCCAGATTCTTCCGGAACGGGTGGACACCCTCGTCGGTTCGCCGCGATCCAGGAACCCAACGGTTCCCGACGGCGGTCAGGATGTCGGGGGTCGCCTGGATCGCGGTGCGCTGCATGTGGTGCAGGACTCCGCGGATGCCACCGAGTTCCTCGCCGCCGCCGGCGCGGCCCGGGCCGCCGTGCACGAGCACGGGCAGCGGCGAGCCGTGTCCGGTCGATTCCCGCGCATTGTCCCGGTTCAGAACCAGGACGCGTCCGTGGAAGGGCGCCAGCCCCAGCACGATGTCGCGGGCGAGCCCGGCGTCGCGGGTGACGAGGGAGGCGACGAGGCTGCCCTTGCCGCGGGCCGCGAGTTCGAGCAGCTCGTCGGTGCCGTCGTATCCGATCACCGTGCTCACCGGCCCGAAGGCCTCGATGTCGTGCGGCTCGTCGGCGGTCTGGTCGTCGCAGCGCAGCAGGATCGGGGGCAGGAACGCGCCGGTCGACCGGTCCGCTCCCACGACCTCGAAGTCCTCCGGGTCCCCCACCACGATCTGCGCCGACTTCGTCAGTCCGCGAAGCGCTTTCAGGACCTCGTCCCGCTGCTCGATGCTCGCCAGGGCACCCATGGTGACTCCCTCGGCATCGGGTGCGCCGACCACGACCCGCGCGAGGCGGCCCCGCACGGCCTCGACCACGTCGTCGACCAGGCCCGAGGGAACGAAGGCACGGCGGATCGCGGTGCACTTCTGGCCGGCCTTCACGGTCATCTCCGTGACGAGTTGCTTGACGTAGAGATCGAACTCCTCGCTGCCGGGTGCGACGTCCGCACCGAGGATGGACGCGTTGAGCGAGTCCGCCTCGGCGTTGAAGTGCACACCCTCGGCGACAACCCTCGGATGGGCCCGCAGCATCGCCGCGGTGTCCGCGGATCCGGTGAACGCGACCGAGTCCTGCCCGCCGAGGTGGTCGAGCAGGTCGCGCGCGCTGCCCGAGAGCAGCTGGACCGACCCTTCCGGTAGCAGTCCGGACTCGATGATGCGGCGGAACACCAGTTCGGTGAGATAGGCCGTCTGACTTGCCGGCTTGACGATCGACGGCACGCCAGCGATGAATGCGGGCGCCAGCTTCTCGAGGAAGCCCCACACGGGGAAGTTGAATGCGTTGATCTGGACGGCGACACCGCGACGCGAGGTGTAGACGTGCTGACCGAGGAACGTCCCCGCCTTGCCCAGCTGCTCGTGGGGCCCGTCGAGGTGGACGGTGTCGTTCGGCAGTTCGCGCCGCGCCTTGCTCGCGTAGCTCAGCAGGGTTCCGAATCCACCGTCGATGTCGACGCCGGAGTCGCGTCGCGTCGCGCCGGTGACCGTGGACAGTTCGTAGAACTCGTCCTTGCCGGCCATGAGCGTCAGGGCCAACGCCTTCAGCGCTGCGGCGCGCTCGTGGAAGGTCAGTTCGGCCAGAGCGCGCCCGCCGACCGCACGGGCATACGTCACCATCCCGGCAACGTCGAGCCCGGTCGACGAGATGCGCGCGACCTCGGAACCGTCGACTGCGCTCAGCAGCGGCGTTCCGGCATCGGGTGCCGTGTACCAGCTCCCGGCTACGTAACTTTGCACTAACCTGCTCACGACAACCTCTTTCCACCGTACGTTCGGTCGGTAATTAGAATCGCCAGATCCTCGACAGATTGTCAAGGCACGAGACACATTCCGACCACAAACGCGATTCTCGACCGATTCCACCGAACCCTTGCGTCCCGACCGAAGGTTCGGTTATTAATGGAAGCCAGCACGCTGCGAAGGAGACGAACGTGGTGCAAGCAATCCTGATGCGCGGAGCCCGCATCCCACACGAGTGCTCAGGCCGGACCCTCGCCCGGTTCCCCCTGGCGAGTGAGGCGCCGTGAACACTCTGACGATCGACGATCGGGCGGACCGGATGGTGGTCACCCTCCATCGTCCGCAGCAGCGAAACGCGATCAACGCCGAAATGATCTCGGAGCTGCACCAGGTGTGCGCGCTTCTCGAGGACACGGCGAAGCCGTTGCTGATCAGCGGATCCGGTGACCACTTCGCGGGTGGGGCCGACATCGCGGAGCTACGGGAGCGGGGACGCGACGAGGCGCTCGCCGGCATCAATCGCAATCTCTTCGATCGCGTCGCACGGCTGCCGATGCCCACGGTTGCGGCGGTGAGCGGATTCGCGCTCGGCGGCGGCGCCGAACTGTCGTACGCCTGCGACATCCGGGTCGCCACGGACACCGCGGTGTTCGGCAACCCCGAGCCGGGTCTCGGCATCATGGCCGCCGCCGGCGCCAGCTATCGCCTGCCGGAGCTGGTCGGCACGTCGATCGCCAAGCAGGTGCTCCTCGCCGGCCGAAACCTCGACGCGGCGGCGGCGCTGCGCTGCGGGCTCGTGATCGGCGTCGTGTCCCCCGGCGAACACGTCGCCGCCGCGCACGACATCGTCGATCGCATCAACCGCTCGGCACCACTCGCGCTCAGGCTCAGCAAGCTGATCGCCGACGCACCCGGATCCCACCCCTTCGCCGACGACATCGCGCAGGCGGTGTTGTTCGAGAGCCGGGACAAACACGACCGTATGACGGCCTTTCTGGAGAAGAAGAAGAAATGACGAGCACAATCCCCGGCCGTGTCGGTGTCGTCGGCGGCGGACGAATGGGCGCCGGCATCGCGCAGGTGTTCGCGACGCTCGGTTCCACCGTCACCATCGCCGAGAGCGGCGATCGACAGGCGGCCTTCACCCGAGTTTCCGACGGACTGGACCGCGCCCACGAACGTGGAAGGCTCGGCGAGTCCGATCCGGCGACCGTGCTCGGGCGCGTGTCGCTCGTCGACGCACCTGAAGAGCTGCCCGCCGGACTCGATCTCGTGGTCGAGGCCGTCCCGGAATCCCTGCAGCTCAAGCTCGGCGTGCTCGCCCTCGTGGAGAAGACCGTCGATCCGACGACGGTGATCGCGACCAACACCAGCTCCATCTCGATCGCCGATCTCGGTGCGGCGCTGGACGATCCCAGCCGATTGATCGGGATGCACTTCTTCAATCCGGTACCGGCGTCGACGCTCGTCGAGATCATCCGGACTCCCGCGACCGACACCGACGTCGTGGCGCGGGTGTGCGAGTGGGTCTCCCGGCTCGGCAAGTCCCGGGTACTCGTCAACGATTCGCCCGGCTTCGCGACGAGCAGGCTCGGAGTCTGTCTCGGACTCGAGGCGATACGAATGCTCGAGGAAGGTGTCGCCGATGCCGAGTCCATCGATCGTGCAATGGAACTGGGATATCGACACCCCATGGGTCCGCTACGTTCGACCGACCTCGTGGGCCTCGACGTTCGGCTCGCCATTGCCGAGCACCTGACGGAGACGCTCGGCGAACGCTTCCGGCCTCCCGCGCTGCTCCGCGAGAAGGTCGCGCGAGGCGAACTCGGGCGCAAGTCGGGTCGAGGCTTCTTCACCTGGCCCTGAGACGACACTCGGGCCCGTAACCCACTGACAGGAGGAATATTCCATGAGCAGCATCGAGATGGTCGAGCTGACCACGACTGCGGGCCTGGCGACGATCACCCTGCGGCGCACCGGCGCGTCCAACGCGCTCGATCGTGCAGTGAAGGAACAGTTGTCGGCCGCGGTCGAGACAGTGGCCGCGGACCGCACGGTGCGCGCGGTCCTCCTCGAGGCCGAGGGCAGGAACTTCTGCGTCGGCCAGGATCTCACCGAACATGCCGCGGGCCTGGCGGCGGACCCCGCACGGGCGATGGACACCGTCGGCGCGCACTACAACCCGTTGCTCACCGCCCTCGCAGCGGTGCGGGTACCGGTAGTCGTCGCGATCAACGGCGCGTGCGTGGGGGCGGGGCTGGGCATCGCGCTGGCAGGAGACATCCGTATCGCCGGGGAGAGCGCCAGGTTCGCCACCGCCTTCACCGGGATCGGACTGGCGGGCGATTCCGGATTGAGCCACACACTGGTCGAGATGCTCGGTCCGAGCCGTGCCACGGGCCTGCTGATGCTCGGCGACCGATTCTCGGCGGCCCAGGCCCTCGAGTGGGGTCTGGTCCACCGGGTCGTGCCCGACGGCGAACTCGCCGACGCGGCCCGGGCGCTGGCCGGTGAGCTCGCGGCCGGACCGACCGCGGCCCACGTGCACGTGAAGCGCCTGGTGTCCGCGTCGGCGGCGGGCCTCGCCGAGGCCCTCGAGCGCGAACGCGAGGCGCAAGAGGACCTGGGCCGCTCGTCGGACCATCGCGCCGCGGTCGACGCCTTCCTCGCCAAACGCGCACCGGCCTTCGAAGGCCGCTGACCGCGCCGCACGCGCTTGTGCCGCGCGTCACTTCCATGCATACTCTCACCAACCGATCATTCGGTATTAGAGGCAGGACATATGACCTCGTCTATCGCAGAAAATGAGCTCCGGAGCCACTTCGAGGAGACCATCTCGGCCGACCTGCGAGTCGAGCCGCGGGACTGGATGCCCGAGGGCTACCGCAAGACCCTGATCCGGCAGATCGCCCAGCACGCGCACTCCGAGATCATCGGCATGCAGCCCGAGGGCGCATGGCTCACTCGGGCGCCGTCACTGCGCCGCAAGGCGATCCTGACCGCGAAGGTGCAGGACGAGGCCGGGCACGGCCTCTACCTCTACTCCGCGGCAGAGACACTCGGCGCCGACCGCGGTGACCTCACCGACAAGCTGCTCGACGGCCGGCAGAAGTACTCGTCGATCTTCAACTATCCGACCTTGACCTTCGCCGATGTCGGCGTGATCGGCTGGCTCGTCGACGGTGCAGCGATCTGCAACCAGGTTCCGTTGTGTCGCAGTTCCTTCGGGCCGTACGCGCGGGCGATGATCCGCGTGTGCAAGGAGGAATCGTTCCATCAGCGGCAGGGCTACGAACTGCTCATGACGATGATGCGCGGCACCGACGCCCAGCGCGCGATGGTGCAGGAGTCGGTCGACCGCTGGTGGTGGCCGGCCCTGATGATGTTCGGCCCGCCCGACGACCGATCGCCGAACTCGGAGCAGTCGATGAAGTGGCGCATCAAGCGACACACGAACGACGAACTCCGCCAACGGTTCGTCGACATGTCGATACCGCAGGCCGAAGCACTGGGCGTGACGTTCCCGGACCCCGATCTGCGATGGAACGCCGAGCGCGGCGCGCACGACTTCGGCGAACCCGACTGGAGCGAATTCATGCAGGTGATCGCCGGGAACGGGGCGTCGAGCGTCGAGCGCGTCGCCAATCGCCGGGCCGCGCACGAGAACGGTGCCTGGGTACGCGAGGCCGCTACCGCCTTCGCCCGCCGGGCGAGCACGAAGGAGAACGCACGATGAATGCAGCCGACCGAGTCACCAGCGCCGACTGGCCGTTGTACGAGGTATTCCTCCGCGGCAAGCGCGGACTCAATCACGTCCACGTGGGTTCGCTGCACGCCGCCGACGACGAGATGGCGCTCCGGCACGCCCGCGACGTGTACACCAGACGCAACGAAGGCGTGAGCATCTGGGTGGTACAGGCGAACGCGATCGCGGCATCCAGTCCGTCGGAGAAGGATCCGTACTTCGCGCCCAGCGGCGACAAGGTCTACCGCCACCCCACATTCTACGAAATCCCCGACAACGTTCCCCACATGTGATCCGGCCGGCTCGCTCGCGCGGCCGTCCACAATCTTCGAGGATGCACGATGACCGACCACGACCATGCCTTCGACGGCCTTGTCGACGAGGACAGCCACGGCCAGTGGGCCTTCGGCACCAGCTTCGACGACCCACTGGCCGGCGTCGACACCACGGTCCCCGACGACGTCGATCGATCGGCGCTCGCGACCTATTGTCTGATGCTCGGTGACGATGCGCTGATCAGTTCGCAGCGCCTGACCGAGTGGGTCACGCGCGCACCGGAACTCGAGGAGGAGGTCGCTCTCGCCAACGTCGCACTCGACCTGCTCGGCCAGGCGCGCCTTCTCCTGGCGCGGGCGGCCGCGGCCGATGCAGCCGTCGTGCCCCACGTCTCCGACACGGCACAGCTTCCGGGCGAGGATGCGCTCGCCTTCTTCCGCGACGAGAACCAGTTCCGCAACGTGCGACTCGCCGAGATCGACAACGGCGACTTTGCGCAGACCGTGATCCGACTACTGGTGTTCTCGACGTGGCGACTCGCACTCCTCGACCGTCTGCGGGAATCACGCGATCCAGTCCTGGCCGCCGTGGCCGTCAAAGGCGTCAAGGAACTCACCTACCACCGCGACTACGCCGCCCGCTGGGCCGTCACACTCGGTTGCGGCACAGCCGAATCGAAGGCGCGAATGGAATCGGCCCTCGACCGCGTCTGGCCGTTCGTCGACGAGCTCTTCGTTCCCACCGACGAGGAACGCTCGCTCGCCGCGGCGGGTGTGGCGGTCGATCCCGGCGAGCTACGGGAGGAGTTCCACTCGGTTCTCGATCAGGTGTTGCACGCTGCCGAGCTGTCCGCGCCGACCGGCCGAGTCGCCGGCACCGTCGGAGGACGCGCCGGCCGTCAGGGCCTGCACAGTGAGGCGCTCGGACTACTCCTGGCCGAGATGCAGGTGGTCGCCCGGGCACATCCCGAAGGCGTGTGGTGACATGTCCGCTGCCACACACGCCGAGCCGCACGTCCGCGAGGCGCGGCGCATCGCGGAGTCGGTTCTCGACCCCGAGATGCCGATGCTGACCCTCGCGGACCTCGGTGTCCTGCGCGATGTCGAGGTGGGGGCAGACGGTGCCGTGGTCGTGACCATCACCCCCACCTATTCGGGGTGCCCAGCCATGGCGACGATGCGCGACGACATCGAGCACCGTCTACAGCTCGCGGGCTTCCCGTCGGTCGAGGTGAGGACCATGCTCTCGCCTCCATGGAGCACCGACTGGATCAGCGACGAGGGACGTCGGAAGCTGCACGAGAACGGCTACTCCACGCCCGGTCCTGCGCCGCGCCGGGGTGCGGGCCCGGTGCCGTTGACGCTCACCGCCGCGCCTCGGCCGATCGCGTGCCCGCGGTGCGGCGGCGCCGACACCCGCCTCGACTCCGAATTCGGGGCGACACTGTGCAAGGCCCTCTACCGGTGCCTCGATTGCCTGGAGCCCTTCGATCATGTGAAAGAGATCTGAACATGGACACTGTGGACACCACGAAACCCGCTGTCTCGGCACGCAACAGGACCTTCCACACCCTCACCGTCGCAGATGTGGAGGCGCTGTGCGACGACGCCGCCGCCGTCACCTTCGAGATTCCTGCCGATCTTTCCGGGGAGTTCGCGTTCGGCGCCGGCCAATCCCTCACGCTCCGCCGCACCGTGGACGGCGTCGAGCACCGCCGCGCGTACTCCATCTGCGCCCCGATCGGATCCAACCCCCGTATCGGGGTCCGCGAGGTCGCCGACGGACTCTTCTCGAACTGGTTGGTCCACCAGGTACGCCGGGGCGACAGGATCGATGTCCAACCCCCGTCCGGCTCGTTCGTCGCGGACCCCACCGCCGGTGGCCGGCACGTCCTGATCGCGGCGGGCTCCGGGATCACGCCGATGCTCTCGATCGCCGCGACGATGCTCGCCAACCCCGAAACCGAAGTGGTTCTCCTCTACGGGAATCGGCGCACACGTTCGGTGATGTTCGCCGAGGAGATCGCCGACCTCAAGGATCGATACGGTGCGCGCTTCCACGTCGTCCACGTGCTGTCTCGGGAGCCCCGTGAGGTGGAACTCTTCACCGGCCGTCTCGACGCCGACCGACTCCGCGCGATCTTCGACGCCGTGGTGCCGATCGCCGGTGTCGATCATTTCTGGTTGTGCGGGCCGTACGGCATGGTCACCGACGCCGAAGTCGTACTCGGCGAACTGGGCGTCGACCCGAAGCGTGTCCACCACGAACTGTTCTACGTCGACGACGTACCCCCGCCCCCGGCACGCCACCGTGACGAGGCTGTCACCGGCCCCAGCAGCGAGGTCACCCTCGTCCTCGACGGACGCTCCACCACCGCGACGTTGCCGCGGGACGAGACGATCCTCGACGCAGCAGAGAGGTACCGATCCGATCTGCCGTTCGCCTGCAAGGGCGGAGTATGCGGAACCTGCCGCGCGAAGGTCACCCACGGTGACGTCGACATGCGGCGCAACTATGCGCTCGAGGACTACGAGGTCGATGCCGGCTTCGTCCTCACCTGCCAGAGCTATCCGGACAGCGACGACGTGACCGTCGACTTCGACGCCTGACCGCCCGGCCCCGCCCTTCACCACATCGACCCCAGTCGCACCCGACCGCGCCACCCGGAGACCACTATGACCAGCACCGTCACCCCGTCACAGGATATCGAATTCGCAACGCGGGACCGGATCTCGTCCCTGCAGCTCGAGCGCCTCCAGTGGTCGCTGCGCCACTCCTACGAGAACGTCCCGCACTATCGGAAAGCGTTCGACGACGCCGGGGTCCACCCCAGCGATCTGAAGGACCTCGGCGACCTCGCGAAGTTCCCGTTCACCACGAAGGCAGATCTGCGGGACAACTACCCGTTCGGAATGTTCGCAGTGCCGCAGGATCACGTGTCACGAATTCACGCCTCGTCGGGAACGACGGGCCGTCCCACTGTGGTCGGGTACACCGCGACCGACCTCGACAACTGGGCCGACCTTATTGCGCGTAGCCTTCGCGCCGGCGGCGTGCAGCCGTCCGACAAGGTCCACGTCGCCTACGGGTACGGACTGTTCACCGGTGGGCTCGGCGCCCACTACGGCGCGGAACGGCTGGGCTGCACGGTCATTCCGATGTCGGGAGGGATGACCGAGCGGCAGATCCAGCTGATCGAGGACTTCCGTCCGGACGCGATCATGGTCACCCCGTCGTACATGCTCACGATCGTCGACGCGATGCTCGCCAAGGGAATCGATCCGGCCGGAACGTCACTGCGCACGGGCGTCTTCGGAGCGGAGCCGTGGACCGAGGAGATGCGCGGCGAACTCGAGCAGCAGTTGGGTATGGACGCCGTCGACATCTACGGACTGTCCGAGGTCATGGGTCCTGGGGTCGCGATGGAGTGTGTGGAAACCAAGGACGGCCTTCACATCTGGGAGGACCACTTCTATCCGGAGGTGATCGACCCGGTCACCGGCGAGGTGCTGCCCGACGGTGAGGAGGGCGAACTCGTCTTCACCTCGCTCACCAAGGAGGCGATGCCGATCGTTCGCTACCGCACCCGCGACCTCACCCGACTGCTACCGGGCACCGCGCGCACGATGCGCCGTATGCAGAAGGTGACCGGCCGAACCGACGACATGATCATCCTGCGCGGGGTCAATCTCTTCCCGACGCAGATCGAGGAGCTCATTCTCGCGGTGACCGGTCTGGCTCCCCAGTTCCAGTGCGTTCTCGACCGCCCCGGCCGCATGGACGAGCTGACCGTCCGCGTCGAGTCCCGGCCGAACAGCTCGACTCACGAGGCCGATCAGCAGGCCGGCAGGCTGCGGCAGTTGGTGAAGGATCGCATCGGTGTCACCGTCGCGGTGGAGGTCCTGTCCCCGGGGAGCCTGGACCGATCGATCGGCAAGGCCCGGCGCCTGATCGACAATCGACCTTCCTGAAAATAGCTGGGGCGCCTCGGATCCGATCCGAGGCGCCCCAGTTCTCGTCGGTCTGCCCGCCCCGGGAACCCCGGGGTCAGGCCCTCATCCCGTCGAAGGTCAGCGCGACTACCGCGTCCGCGAGCTCGGCGACCGATTCGCCCCCGCGCGGCCGGTACCACTCGATCAGCGAGTTGACCATCCCGAACACCAGCCGGCTCGTGAGGGCCGGATCGATCCCCGGCCTGAGGTCGCCTTCCTCGGCGGCGGCCACCACCAGATCACTGACGAAGGCATCGAATTCCCGGCGGCGCGCGAGGGCACGTCGTTCGACTGCCGTGTTCCCACGAACCCTGAGAAGCAATGTCACGTAGGGAAGCTCGGTCACGAGCACCTCGACGCTTCGCCGCACCAGGTACTCGAGTCGATCGATGGACCGACCGCTCGTCACCTGATCTTCGGTCGTGACCGCGAAGAGCGCGTTGAGGGCCCGGGCCAGCGCGAGCTCCAGGAGCTCGGCCTTGCCGGACACGTGGTGATAGATCGACGACTTCGTGATGCCGAGCCGCTGGGCAAGCGCCTCCATGCTGGTGCCGTCGTACCCCTTGTCGTTGAACACCTTCACCGCAACGGCGAGCAACGAGTCGAGATCGTATCCCGGTCGCCCGGGCGACCCCGTTCTTCGGGCTGGACCTGCCGCCGCCATCTCGCGCGTTCCTTCCAGGACGTGGACACCCCGCCTCAGAACGTGCGGCTCGACGTCAGCCTACCGAAGGTTCGGTAATCCCCGTGGGCCGACCGCCGGATCAGGATGCCCCCGGGCACGACAACGACCACTCCCCCCGCGCTGTGCACGCGGGGGGAGTGGTCGTGCCGGGCCGCGGGGCTACGGCAGCACCGCGCCGCCGTCCACGTGCAGAGACTGCCCGGTGACGTTGGCCGCGTCGGCCGAGAGCAGGTACGCGACGGCTCCGGCGACGTCCTCGACGGTCTGCGGGCGCTTCATCGGGATGAGCTGGTCGACCATCGCGCCGAAGATCTGCTCGGGCGCCACCCCGGCGAGGGCCGGGTCGTGCTCGGCGAGCCAGCCGGCGGACTGTCGCCACATATCCGTCCAGATCAGTCCGGGCAGAACCGCATTGACGCGAACGGAGGGGGCGAGCGCACGGGCCGACGACTGGGTCAACGCTAGCACCGCCGCCTTCGAGGAACCGTAGGCGGTCAGCAGCTCGTGCCCGTTCCGGGCCGCGATCGAGGAGAAGTTGACCACGGACCCTTCGCGAGCACGCGTGGCCAGCTCCGCGGCGAAGGCCTGAATGGCGAAGAAGACCCCGCGGACGTTGACCGCGTATGTCTTGTCCCAGGTGTCCACGTCGAGTGCGTCGTACGGCCAGAATCCGCCGAGGCCGGCCACGTTGACGAGACCGTCGAGGTCGTCGTGCGCGGCGAAGGCTTCCGCGACGGCCGCCTGCAACGCACCCGCGTCGCAGATGTCCACCACGTGGGTGGTCACCGTCACCCCGCGGGACCCCACTGCGGCAGCGGTTTCCGCCAGCCGCTCCTTGTCGATGTCGAGCAGTGCCACACCCCGGCCGTCGGCGGACATCCGTTCGGCGACACCGCGCCCCAGGCCGCCTCCGGCACCCGTGACGAGGACCGCGCCCGCCATCTAGCGGCCCGTCCGAGCAGGCAGATGCGCGACCGCGTCGTTCGCCGCGGCGAGGTCGTAGAGCAGGTCGTGCGTGATGACCCCGGCGACGGTGCCATCCTCGTTGTATCCGACGATCGGACCGTGGAAGATGCCGAACATCAAGGATTCCACCTCCTGCTTAGGCAGGTGGACGATGCCGGCCGGTTCGTAGATGTAGTGGTTGGGGCCGATGGACTCCGCCTCACCCTCGTACGCCCAGCGGCCGAAGATGTTGAACGCCTCCGCGGCGCCGCAATGCATGTGCAGCGGGGCCTGCGCATTCTCCGCCACGTACAGCAGGATCGAGGCCGCGCCGGTCGTCTCGTTGATGTTCAGGAGCTTGAAAGACGTACCCGGCATCGGGAACGGGGTCCACGGGATGTCGTCGCAGTTGTTGACCCGGGAGGCGAGACTGAGCGTCGGCCCGGTCACCGGGGAACTCGCGCGGGCGAAGACCTCGGCGACCGGAGCGTTGGACTGCGGGTCGATCTCGGGACCGGCCAGTTGCGGGCGGATCGGCTCGACCACACGAGCATCGTCATGGTGAGTGGCGTTGACAGACATCGGATTTCCTCCTGGATTCGGGGACTCACCCATGCTCCGATGTGGCGGCCGTCACGTCCATGACGTATTCTCACCCGACCGTTAGACGAATACCTAAGGTCGTGCACGATGGATCTGAATCTACGGCTCGTGCGCTACTTCGTGGCTGTCGCCGACGCCGGGACCTTCACGAAAGCAGCTGAGCAACTGCACATTGCGACGCCGTCACTGAGCCAACAGGTGCGCAAGCTCGAAGAGACGCTGGGCGTCTCACTGCTCGAGCGTGACCACCGCGGAGCTCGTCTCACCGAAGCCGGGCGGGACTTCCTCGAGGAGAGCCGGGCGCTGTTGGTGGCCGCCGAATCTGCGGTGGGCGCGGCCCGTCGCCACAAGCGCAGCTCGTCCGGGAAGGTGCGCCTCGGATTCCTTGCCGGCGGCGCCGGGGAGCTGACCCGGCCGATCGTCGACGAGTTCCATCGACGAGAACCCGACGTGGAACTGGAACTGACACAGCTGGCGTGGGGGGACGAGCTGTCGGCCTTGACCTCCGGTCGGGTCGACATGGTCGTCGCCCGCCCGCCTCTCGAGTCGCACCCCCGGCTACGCCGGGTCGTTCTGTTCGAGGAGCCCCGTGTCCTGCTGATGGCACACGACCACCCGTTGGCCCGCCGACGGAAGCTACGAATCGCCGACCTCGCCGACGTCGTTCAGGTGGACACCCGAGAAGGGACCCGAGACTGGCGCAACTGGTGGTCGATCGATCCGCGGCCGGACGGCACACGTCCCACCTACGGCCCCATGGTGAACAGCATCGAGGAGATGGTCCAGGTCGTCGCGACCACCGATGCGGTCGCGATCACCGGTGCAGGCGTTGCCAGCCTGTTCCGGCGAGCGGACACCACCTCGCGACTCATCGCGGACGCCGCGCCGTCGACCGTCGAGCTCGTCTTCCTGGCCTCGGACATGCCCAGCGCCGTCGAACGTTTCGTAGCGGTTGCGCTCGGACTGAGCGCAGTCCTCGGTACCCGCTGACCAGGCGGGTTCCCATGCGCCGTCAAGCGCCACGGTGCTGGAACTGACCGGCCGCCTCCCGGCATGCGCTACGCACCTCGTCCAGACGACGGCGAACGAACGGACGACCGTCGTGGCGACACCGAGACTCCGGCGAACCGGGCAGCCGGCTCCTGCGAAGCCTGCAAAGGGAGATAGCTACACCAACACCCCCCGACGCGCTCCGCCCTTGATCCACCCCGATCCCCCTGGCCTCCCTCGAAGGCAGAGCCCGCCAAGAAGTCCGTTCCCCTGCACATCTTCCCGAGCATTTAACAAACGCCCAATAGATTCAATAATTACTACAATCCCAATTGTACTAAGGTTCAAAATTAACACCAGTCAACCAATTTGCTAACGTGGCCACTGGTATCGATATTTCGACCATGTGGCGAAGAATCACATTACTGCCCAGTAGATTTGCGGAATCGTTAACACTCTTGATCGGCACGTAATAGCGTGTCGTGCGTTGCAAGGGATCCGACGGCCTAACCTTGCAACGACCACCCCCTAGAACAGGCCGCCATATGGAATCCAGAGGTGAATCTGTATGAGCATTCGGAACAAGGCAGCACTCGCCGGCGTCCTCGCCGGCGCCGCAGCGATGACCGCCCTCGGCGCGGGCGTCGCCCAGGCAAGGTAATCCGCAGCGGCCAACCGCGGACTACCAAATGTGTGGAAACGTCCTCAGTGGTGGTGCCGGGGTTGGTGGCGTTTCCGTCACCGGCACTCTGAGCACCGGCGGGACCTACACCGCCACCACGGCCGCTGACGGCGGGTACTGCCTGCAGGGCAACGCAGCCATGAAGACCGCCGTTCTCGGCGGCGCCAAGGTCACGTTGGTCGGCAACTCCGGAGCGGTCAACTTCGGAACGTGGGGGACGTCGGGTATCGGCACTCTCGACTTCTTTACCCATCAGGATTCGGTGTACACCAATTCTGCCTACGGATTCAACGGCACTCTCTGATCCGTTTGCACGCTGTTCATTGCCCCTCGGCATCCCTTTGCCGGGGGGCAATGAATGGTGACTCATGCAGCGACATACCTCTGGAAAGGAAATACATGTCCTACGATCTCCTCGCAGCCCTGCGCACATTCGTGATGGGGATGGCGCCGGTCCTCGGCGGATCTCTCACAGGCCTGAACACCATGTCCGGCAACGGCTACTCCTAGCAGCACGAAATCCTACGGAGGAACGATGCTCTCGATTCAGAACGCAACCAGCTCTCTCGGCCAGACCGTCGAGCAGATGCTCCCGATCCTGTTCCTGGTCCTGGTGCAGCAACCCATGACGCTGTCCCTGGGCACACCGGCCTGACTCGGATAGCAACCAGCAGAAAGGAAGTATCAACGTGGATTTCCGGCAGCTCTTGACAGATCTACTCCGGGTGGGGATGGGCTCGTGGATGGGTGGTGATTACACCGGTTCAGGCCGGCTCGGCACCGACTTCCTCAAAGCACTCTCGTAAGGAGACATCATGCTCGGAAAGTTCTTCGACGGATCCCTCGACCTCGTCTATATCTTTGGCAACCTCACGTTGGTCGGCCTCTACACGGCGTCGAGCCAGGGTGGCGGCTGGCAGAGCCTCGGCTGACAACCCTCGAGGCACGCCTAATGCACAGAGCCCCCACCGGACAGGTGGGGGCTCTTGCGCTGCCGGCATTCCGGCCGACACCAGGTGGTCGCGCTCCTGTGACGAGCCCCAATCTTCACTCTGCCGGTGGCTCCATCGCTACATGGCGACAGGCCTGACCTATCGCATCCTGGAGCGTTGCCAGCTCCGGCCTTCGATTGCCCTCCAGAGTGCACAGGGTGAGCACGCTCGGGCTGATGTCGTCGATGGGCACGAAGCAGACCAGCGGATGGCGATAGTAGGTGGGCAGCGACTCAGGCGTGGTGGTGACCCCCGCGCCGGCGGCGACCGCTTCGAGCAGTTCCTCCACGGTCGAGACTGCAAGACTCGGTTCGGCTCGGGTGCCGTCCGGGCGCGGGTTCACCATCCAGAAATCGGTCCATTCCTGCGGCCCGCCGCTGCTGCTGATGAACGGCTCCGCGGCGATCTCGGCGAACCGGATCGACGCCCGGTCGGCCAACGGGTGGTCGTGGGCAAGCACGGCCACCCGTCGCTCGGACAGAATTCGCTGGCGCCGAACTCCCTCGGCTGGAAAGGGCTCCCGGACGAAGACTGCATCGATGTCGCCGGCCAGCAGCGGAGCCAGTTGCTCGCTCCACTCGAGGTGGTGCAACTTCACGTGCAGATCGGGATCGGCGGAGCGGAGTCGATCCAGCACGGCAGTCGTGAGCAGACCGGCACCGGTTGCCATGAACCCGATGTCGATGCTGCGACGGCCCAGACGGACCGATTCACGCCACCGCAGAAGAGTCTCGTTGGCGGCCACGACTGCGCGGGCTTGCGGGATCAGCGCGCGTCCGGCTTCGGTCAGCTCTACGTGTCGCGAATTGCGTTCGAAGAGAAGGAAACGCAGGTCCTTCTCCAACCGGGACACCTGCTGACTCAGCGCCGGCCCGGTCATGTGGAGCAGTGCGGCGGCGCGGCCGAAGTGCAGCTCGTCCGCCACGGCCAGAAAACACCGAAGCGCCTGCGGCGAGACATACATGCTGCACCTCACACGCCATCGGTTGGAGAATCGGTGTCAGGCTAACCGATTCGGCGGCTACCCGATCGCCTTCGCGTGCATGTCCTGCGACGGATCGGTGGCGTAGTCGACCAGCTGGAGTTTCTCGACGGCGTCGTTGTCACGCGCCATGTAGTAGTGCAGCCGGGCGTCGGCGACGACCGCGAGGCCTCCGTCCGGCAGGTAGCCGGCGATCGGGCCCTCGACCATGGCGATCATGACGCAGCCATCCGGGGCAATCGGCGTGTGTACTGCCCCGGCGACCTCGCAGGTGTACATGCCGGCCATGCCGGGATCGTCCTCCTCGTAATAGAACCCGCCTTCCAGGAGGTATGCCTGCACATTTCCCATATGCCAATGCGGGGTGGCGACGGTGCCGGGATCCACTTTCAGGATGAGGGTGAACGCGCCGGTCACGAGATTGCAGTACAGCAGCTTGAATTGCGTTCCGGGCATCAGCCAGTCGGTCCATGGAATTTCGCCGGGGTCGACGAATTCCTTTCGCGCGCCCTTCGGCGTGACGCCGGGGTCGGTCATCCAGAATGTCGGTCCGAGGTTCGAGGCAGCGGTCATGGGTTTCTCTTTCTGTTCCGTGGGAGGGGGCTTCGGTTCGTCAGCCGACGGCCGTCATGTCGACCAGGATCTTGATGGCTGTCTGGTCCCGGAGTGGGCCGAACCCGTCGGTGATGAGGTCCTCGAATGCGATCGTCTGCACCCAACTGTCCAGCGGGTACGCCCCACGAGCCATGAACTCGATGGTCTCCGGGTAGTCGCGGCAGTACGCGATGGAGCCGACGATCTCGCACTCGTTGAACAGGATCTCGGTGGGGTTGAACTCGACCGGTTTCTGATGCACCGCGACGACCACGACTCGGCCGTGTCGAGCGGTCGAGCGGACTGCATTCAGGAAAGTGGCCGGCACGCCGGCCGTCTCGAACGATCTCGCGACACCGGCTCCATCGGTGTGCGCGCGCAGTTCCGCGACGACATCCGTCTCGTTGGGATCGATGACCTTCGTGGCTCCCACCGCTTCAATCGCCGCGCGCCGGGCCGCCGACGGCTCGATCACGGTGATGTCCTCGATGCCTATGGCCCTCAACGCCAGAAACACCCCGATCCCGATGGGACCGGCCCCGTGGACGGCGACGCTGCTGTCCGGAGCGACATCGCCTCGGCGCACGGCGTGCAGGGCCACGGCCAGGGGTTCGATCAACGCTCCCTCGCGGGTGCTCATCCCGTCGGGCAGCCGATAGACGTGATCGGCATCGACGACTGCATACTGACCGAGCCCACCCCCGCCCGCCCAGCTGTAGCCGACTGCGGCGATGCTGCTGCAGAGGTTGTACGAGCCGTCCAGACACGCCGGGCATCGTCGACAGTTGACGGTCGGTTCCACCGCGACGGCGTCGCCGACCGACAGCTCGTCGACACCTGCCCCTAGCGCCACGATCTCGCCGGAGAACTCGTGACCGAGGACGACCGGGACACTCACTCCGGTGAGAGGATGCGGGGTTATCGGCGCCATCATCGGCGCATGGAAATACTCGTGCAGATCGCTGCCGCACAATCCATTGAAATGAACCCGAACTTTCACCTGACCAGGACCTGCAATAGGCTCAGGAATGTCCTCGAAACGGATATCCCCGACTCCGTGATAGCGGGCTGCTTTCATTCTTGGAACTCCTGCGCTCGAGAATCGGAATCTTTCCGACGTGACGCAGACAACAGTCGCACCGAACACGCGGGGAAGTCCAGGTACTTTCTTTCGCGAATCGATAAGCCGCGCTTACCGATCGGGACGAGCGCGCGCTTCTTCGGCCTGTCGGTCGATCGGCCGCGTCCACCGCCCTCCCCCGCGATTAGCGCACTCGACGCTTCGTGCACCCGTCCCCGGAACCGGCAAGTGCGCGAATCGCGAGGTGTGATCGAGGTCACCTCCGGTTGCGGAATGGCGGCGGCGGTGCCACCGTTGTAACCACAGTCTTTGAAGTTTCAACTACTTTCCTCTGGGAGTGCACATGACCACCGCCGCCACCACCCTTCCGAACCTGACCGCCGGCACCTGGGCCATCGACCCCACCCACTCGACCGTCGGATTCGTGGTCCGGCACCTCGTGGTGAGCAAGGTCCGCGGCACGTTCAACGACTTCACCGGTGCCATCACGGTCGCCGAGGACGGCACCCCGTCCGTGCAGGCCGAGATCCAGGTCGCGTCGATCGACACCAACAACGAGCAGCGCGACGGCCACATCAAGTCGGCCGACTTCTTCGACGTCGAGCAGTTCCCGACCGCGAAGTTCGTCTCCACCGCCGTTCGTCCGGCCGGTTCGAACTTCGTCGTCGAGGGCGAGTTCACGCTCCACGGCGTGACCAAGCCGGTCGAGTTGGCGCTCGAGTTCCTGGGCGTCAACCCGGGCATGGGCAACGGTCCGGTCGCCGGTTTCGAGGCCACCACCACCATCAACCGCAAGGACTTCGGCATCAGCATCGAGATGCCGCTCGAGGGTGGCGGCGCCGTCGTCGGCGACAAGATCACCATCAACCTCGAGATCGAGGCCGGCCTCCAGGCCTGATCTCCCCCTACAACGCACCCGCTGCGGCCACCTCCCCCGGTCGCAGCGGGTGCGTTTTCGATATCCCCTCGTCTGGTCGGACGAATCGGCTCAGGCAGTTCGCCGCGCGCAGCCCGGCACCTGCGCACCCGGTCACGGTGCGGTTCGTCGGGACATGGTCGGTGTCATCATGAGGAAGCGTCCGGACCGATGACTTTTCGACCGGCGGCCGGTCTACCCGGAGGAACCGCCGATCGCCGTGCGCACCAGGGCGCGACGTCACTCGACCACGAGAGGACCGACATGGCTGTCACAACCGAGACCATGCGACCGTTCGAGACCATCATCGGACGATGGATGACATCGGGCACCGTGCTCGACGAGGACGGGAAGGCTGTCGCGACGATCGACGGCACCGACGAGTACGAGTGGATGCCCGGCGGGAAATGGATCGTCCATCGTGTGGACGTGATGATGGGCGACGACCACGTGCACGCGCTGGAACTCATCGGCGAGCACGACGCCGAGACCGGCACGTACGCCATGCGGGCGTTCGACGGCTCCGGCGCGTACGGAACGATGACCGCACACCTCAACGCGGACGGCTCATGGACGTTCCTGGGGGACGGGATGCGCAGCACCCTCTGGCCGTCCACGGATAGATCGTCCATGACGGCGCTTTGGGAACGACAGGGTAGCTCCGGCAGTTGGATCCGATGGATGGACATGCGCTTCGTCGCAACAACATAGGGGTCACCGGAAATCACTCGCCCGGTATCCCGAACCAGCGCAGCAGGTGGTCGGCGAGGTCCTGCTGATCGTCACCGACCCACGCCACGTGTCCGTCCGGGCGCAACAGGGCGGCCGGCACGTCCAGTTCCGCGTCGACGTCGACGACGTGGTCGACCCGAGAGGCCCAGCCCGCCACCGAGAGTCGACCCGTGCGGTCGAGCAGCAGGCCGCGGCCTGCGTGCATCAGCTCGTAGAGCCGGCCCTGCCCCAGCGGCACGTCCCGCATTCTGCGGCCCACCAATTCGTGTCCGTCACCGAGGTCGTAGCGGACGCCGATCGCGGTGATCTTCTCGATCAGGTACCGGTTCACGTCGTCGAACTCGATCAGCTCCTCGACCAGCCGCCGAACCGCCTGGGCGCCGGGCTCGAGGGACAGCAGTTCCATCTGCGCCCGGGTGTTGTCGAGCACCGCGGCGGCCACCGGATGCCGCTCGTCGTGGTAGCTGTCCAGCAGTCCCTCCGGTGCCCAGCCGCCCACCTCGGCGGCCAGCTTCCAACCGAGGTTGAATGCGTCCTGGATGCCGAGGTTCAGGCCCTGCCCGCCGGTCGGCGGGTGGATGTGGGCGGCGTCGCCGGCGAGCAGCACCCGGCCGCTGCGGTAGCGGTCGGCCAGCCGGGTGGCGTCGCCGAAGCGGGACAGCCAGCGCGGTGAGTGCACGCCGAAGTCGCTGCCGGCGACGGCACGCAGCTGCGCCTCGAAGTCGTCGAGCGTCGGCGGCGCATCGCGATCCTCGGCCACGCCGGCGGCGGGCACGATGACCCGGTACATCCCGTCCTCGAACGGCATGAAGCCGAATCGCTTGTGGGTCTTGCGAACTTCGGTCGTGACGGCGGTCAGCGTCTCGGGCGGCACGGACACCGCCATCTCCCCCAACAGTGTCTCGACCCGGCTGGGCTCTCCGGGGAAGCCGACGCCGAGCAGATTGCGCACCGTGCTGCGGCCTCCGTCGCAGCCGACGAGGTAGCGCGAGCGCAGGTGTGTCCCGTCGGCCAGTTCGACGGTCACCCCGTCGTCGTCCTGCCCGAGCCCGACCAGTTCGCTGCCGCGCCGGATCTCGGCGCCGAGTTCCAGCGCCCGCTCGGCCAGGATGCGGTCGGTGACGGGCTGCGGAATGCCGAGGACGTAGGAGTGGGCGGTGTCCAGGTCGTCGGGCCACCTGCTGCTCAGTCCCGCGAAGAACCCACCGACCGTGAACTGCTTGCCGTGCGCGAGGAACCGCTCGAGCAGACCGCGCTGGTCCATGATCTCGATGCTGCGTACGTGCAGGCCGAGCGCACGGACGAACGCGGGCGGTTCCGCCTGCTTCTCCACCACGAGTGTGCGCACGCCGTGCAGTCGTAGCTCTGCGGCGAGCATCAGACCGGCCGGCCCGGCCCCGGCGATGATCACGTCGAACATGTTTTCCCTCCGCGGTTTTCGTTCCGGCGGACGATTGTGCGTCACCACCCGGGCCTTGCCGCAAGGCCCCCACTGCGCTATATGTTGAAAGTGGAGGGGATCCGTTTTCGATCCCCCATTCCACTTCCCCCGTGAGCTACGAACCAAGGCTCGACGTGGGCAGCGCCGCCGAACCGGTCGCGGGCGGCTGCGGCAGCAGGGTCAGGTCCCCGGTGGCGGCCACCTCCACGGACGGCTGACTCACGCTCTCGGATCCGTTCTCGATGTGCCCCATCCACCGGCGGCGGAACGACGGATCCTCGCCGAGGGTGAGCGACGCGTCGTACCAACCCTGCTGCGACGAGACGGTCCACGACCGCTCGGTGCCCGGCGCGAGCGACGCCGAGTCGCCGGCCAACTCGGCCGTGACGGCGCCCGCCCCGCGGTTCACCGCGGTCACCCGCACCGTCCGGCCCGCCGCGTCGATCGTGGTGCCCACCTGCACGGACGCCCCGGGACCGGTCGTCGATCCCGCGAATTCGCGCCGGAAACCGTTGGGGCCGAGCATCGTCAGGTCGTAGCGCTCCCCCGGGACCGGGACCGTGTCGGCCCGGTCGCCGAGCACGTCGTAGTGCCAGGGCACTTCGAACTCCCCCGCGTACGGGTACAGCGCCAGGTGCGCACTCTCGGTCCCCGAATTACGAAGGCGTACCGACAGTTCCCGTGCCGCGGCATCGAATACGACGTCCGCGTCCGGCTGATAGGGCAGCGCTCGTGCGGGCCGGGTTCCGCTCTCCTGCATCGGCATCCGCTGCAGGTCCGGTGGCGCGGGCTTCCAGCGCGGGGTGAGCGGCGGCGCCGGCGGCGGTGCGGTGAGCGGCGGGCGGGCCCGCGGGGTGTCGAAGTCGAACGCCGACGTCAGATCGCCCGCGACGGTGCGCCGCCACCCGCTGATCTCCGGCTGGGTGAACCCGAACCGCTTCTCGAGGAACCGAGTCACCGAGGTGTGGTCGAACACCTGCGAGCACACGTATCCGCCGACGGTCCACGGCGAGACCACCGTCATGGGGACCCGCGGCCCCAGTCCGAGCGGTTTGTCGCCGACGTACTCGTCGACGACGTCCCGCGGCGGCAGCGGCGGCGGGACGTGGTCGTAGTAGCCGTCGTTCTCGTCGAAGTTGAGGAAAATTGCTGTCTTCGACCATGTTTCGGGATCCGATGCGACGGCGTCGAGGATCTCGTAGACCAGTGTCGCGCTCGCGGCCGGCGACGACTCCATCGGGTGCTCGGACTCCGACGAGGACGGGACGACGTACGAGACCTGCGGCAGCGTTCCCTCTCGGATGTCGGCGCGGAACGCGTCGGCGAGCGCGGCCGGCCGCTCGCGCCGCAGCGCACGGTCGTAGAGTCGCCGGTCGGGCCCGTCGAGCCGCTGGACGCCCTCCTCGAGCGCGCGCAGCAGCGCGTTCTGGATGTCCGGTGGCAGCATCGGCAGCGCGGCGTAGAACGCCGCCAGCGTCGTGAACTGGTACGGCACCAGCACCGGATGCCCGAGCAGCGCGTGCACCACCTGCTTGAACCGGACGAAGTATTCGAGGTTGTTGTCGGTGAAGTTGTCCCACTCCTGGTAGACCCGCCAGCTCACACCGGCCGCCTCGAGCCGTTCGGCGACGGTGGGCCACGTGTAGCCGGGATGCCACGGCATGTACGAATCGTTGGTGACCACCCGCGAGCCGTCCGGCTCGAACCCGGTGTAGCCGGTGAACCAGTAGTTGCGGTTCGGGGAGGTCGAGGTGGGCACCGAGCAGTGGTAGGCGTCGCACACCGTGAACGACTCGGCGAGTTCGAACTGGAACGGGATGTCGCGGCGGTCGTAGTGCGCCATCGTCGCGGCCGTCTTGGCCGGGATCCAGCCGTCGTGCCAACCGCCGGCGACCGCGGCCTGCCCGCCGACCCACTCGTGATCGAGTGAGTCGACATTCTGCCGGTCCATCCGCTGCGCGTTCGCCGCGTCCCGGATCGGGTACGGCACGACGACCGATTCCCGGTCGGGCTGCTCGTAGACGGTCCGGCCGGTGCGCAACGTCAGCGCGTTGGGGTCACCGAATCCCCGCACGCCGCGGAGCGTCCCGAAGTAGTGGTCGAAGGCGCGGTTCTCCTGCATGAGCAGCACGACGTGTTCGATCGAGTCCAGACCGCCGGGCGGCACCGGCGCGGCCAGCGCGGCCTGCAGCGACGGCGGCAGCAGCGATCCGACGGCGGCTGCTCCCGCCGCGCCCGCACCGAGGGCGATGAACCGGCGGCGGGACATCTCGTAGGTCACCCAGGCCTCCCCACAGGTGAATCGGATGCGAATGCGCGGAGAGTATCGAAGGCGCGACCCGCCCCGGGGCGGATTCGCCGCATCGACGGCGCGCGATGAGTTTCGAGCGTGGGCCCGGTCTGTACGGCAAGAGGCTCCGCGCACCGGGCGCGGAGCGGCCCGAGGAACGGAGCACACCATGACCACCGCAGCCCCCCACACCCGCACCGCCTCGGCCGCCGCCACCGTGTCGCCGCGAGCCCGCCTCGTCGGGCGCGTCGTCACCGGCCTGGTGGTGGCCTTCCTGCTGTTCGACGCGGGCATCCACCTCGCGAACATCCAACCGGTCCGCGATTCGATGGCCGAGTACGGCTTCCCCGACTACGCGCCCTACATCATGGGTGTGGTGATGCTCGCGTGCCTGGCGCTGTACCTGGTGCCGGTCACGTCGATTCTCGGTGCCGTGCTGCTCACCGGGTATCTCGGCGGGGCGGTCGCCTGCAACATCCTCACCGAGCAACCGCTGCTGTCGACGATCCTGTCTCCGGTCTACGTCGGAATCTTCGTGTGGGGCGGGCTGTACCTGCGCGACGCCCGTGTCCGCGCGATCATGCCGCTCGTCCGCGACTGATCCGGCGCGTCGAACGCCCCCGCCCCGTGCGCGGATCGGCGGGGGCATCGGGGTGCCGCGAGCCGGGCCCGGCCGCCCGCGGCGGGGAGCGGCATAGGGTGGTCGTCGTGAAGAAGTACCTTCCCGCCGCCGTAGTCGACATCCTGCTGATCCTTGCTTTCGCCGCGGCGGGCCGGAGCAGCCACGAGGAGGCCGCGAGCATCAGCGGTCTGCTGACCACGGCATGGCCGTTCCTGACCGGCCTCGCGGCGGGCTGGCTCATCACGGTAGGGCTCTACCGCGACAAGTTCGATCCCCGGCTGGTGGTCCCGACCGGTGTCGTCGTGTGGGTCTCGAGCCTCGTGATCGGAATGCTGATCCGGGTGCTCGTCGGCCAGGGCACCGCGTTCTCCTTTATCCTGGTCGCGGCGTCGTTCCTCGCCCTGTTCCTCATCGGATGGCGGGCGTTGTATCAGACCCTGCGGTCGCGTCGGCCCCTCGCCTGACGCTCGCACCCCTATCGCTACACCTGCGGCGGGCCGCTGCCCGCTGCCTGCTCGACACGACAGTCCCCGGAGTACCCATGAGTTCGCGAGTCGAACAACTGCCCTCTACCCCCTCTTCCGACCGCGGCTTCTTCGGCCAGCCGTTCGCGCTGGCGAACCTGTTCGGGGTGGAGATGTGGGAACGGTTCTCGTTCTACGGCATGCAGGGCATCCTGCTGTACTACCTGTACTACACCGTCGAGCAGGGCGGACTCGGCCTGGACGTGGCGGCCGCCACCAGCATCGTCGGCGCCTACGGCGGCACCGTCTACCTGTCGACCATCGTCGGCGCGTGGGTCGCGGACCGGCTGCTCGGTTCCGAACGCACCCTGTTCTACAGCGCGTGCCTGATCATGCTGGGCCACATCAGCCTCGCACTGCTTCCCGGTCTCGCCGGGGTCGGCGCCGGGTTGGTCCTGATCGCGTTCGGCAGCGGCGGGTTGAAGGCGAACGCCACCTCGCTGGTCGGTGACCTCTACGCACCTGACGACGAGCGACGCGACGCGGGCTTCTCGATCTTCTACATGGGCATCAACCTGGGCGGCCTGATCGGCCCGTTGCTGACCGGGTGGGCGCAGAAGAACTGGGGCTTCCACGTCGGCTTCGCCCTGGCCGCCGTCGGCATGGCGCTGGGGCTGATCCAGTACACGCTGGGCCGACGCCGCCTGAACGGGATCGGCTCGCGGGTGCCCAACCCGCTGCCGGTCGCCGACCGACCGCGCGTGATGGTGTTGGCTGTGGTCGCCGTCGTCGTGGTCGTCGCGCTGACACTGACCGGGGTGATCACTGCCGACCATCTGTCGACCATCGTCGTAGCGGTCACGGTCATCGCCGCGATCACGTACTTCGCGGTCATCCTCACCAGCCGCAAGATCACCGCGCAGGAGCGCAGCCGGGTGTTCGCGTTCATCCCGATGTTCATCGCGAGCGCGGCCTTCTGGTCACTGTTCCAGCAGCAGTTCACCACCGTCGCGATCTACGCGGACGAGCGCCTGGACCGCAACCTGTTCGGGTGGGATTTCCCGCCGACGTGGGTGCAGTCGATCAACCCGGTGTTCATCATCATCTTCGCCGGCATCTTCGCGGCGATCTGGACCAAACTCGGCTCGCGGCAGCCGTCGTCGCCGATCAAGTTCGCGCTCGGCACGGGCATCATGGGCCTCGCGTTCCTGTGCTTCATACCGATGTCCGGCGGCGGCGCCAACAGCGCCCCGCTGCTCGGACTCGCCGGCATCCTGCTGCTGTTCACGGTCGCCGAACTACTGCTGTCGCCGGTGGGCCTGTCGCTGTCGACCAAGCTGGCGCCCGCGGCCTTCCACACCCAGATGGTCGCGCTGTTCTTCCTCTCGATCGCTCTCGGGTCGAGCCTCGCGGGCACGCTGTCGGGCTACTACAACCCGGACAACGAGGTGCCGTACTTCGCGACCGTCGGCCTGGCCTCGATCGGCATCGGTGTCGTGATCGCCGTGCTGTCACCGTGGATCCGACGCCTCATGCGCGGCGTGCACTGACCCACCGCCCTCCCGCGTTTTGCGCACTTGTCGCGCCGAATCGCACCCGATCTCAGCGATAAGTGCGCAAAACGCGGGTCAGCGGACGAGCAGATCCCGCACGTGCGACGTCTCGTTCACCGACGCGACGCGCCACCCGCCGTTGCGGGAGACCAGCACCCGGCTCACGGATACGTAGTCGAGCGGGAAGGTCAACGGTCGCGGCAGGCCGAGGATCTCCTGCAGGAGGACGTTGATCACCCCGCCGTGCGCGACGATCACCACGGTGTCCTCGTGACTCGACTGCGCGACGACCGCCTTCGTCGCGTCGAGTACCCGCCCGCGGAACGCGTCCTCGTCGACGAAATCCGGCAGCAACCCGGCACGGATGCGTTCGAAGGCCTCCGGCATCCGCTCACGGGCCTCGTGGATCGGGATGTAGTAGCTCTGCTCGTAGTCGTACTCGGCGAACCGCTCGTCTATGTCGTGCCGGAGCGCCGCCGATT
Source organism: Prescottella agglutinans (assembly GCF_004011865.1). Classification (GTDB taxonomy): domain Bacteria; phylum Actinomycetota; class Actinomycetes; order Mycobacteriales; family Mycobacteriaceae; genus Prescottella; species Prescottella agglutinans. The sequence continues at coordinate 204,423 of NZ_RKLP01000005.1, forward strand.
CGACGAGCGGCCCGGCGGTCTCGATCGCGCGGCGCTGCGGACTGGACACGACACGCGCGACCTCGATGCCGGTGAGCGCGTACGGGAGGCGCTGCGCCTGCCGGCGGCCGAGTTCGGTCAGGCGCGGATCGGCGCGCCCCTCGGCGACGGCGACGTGCTCCGGCAGCGCGTGCCGGACCAGGATCAACTGCACGATCGACCGCCCCGCGCGATCACGCCACGTACCCCGACGCGCCGGCACGGCTGAGCACCAGCTTGGACAGCACTGCCCGGTTCGACAGTCGCATCACGGCGTCGACGAGTTCGACGACGTCGTTGACGGTGAGCATCGACTCGGCGGGGATGGACTCCTTGGTCCAGTCGGACATGTCGGTGTCGACGTAGGCCGGTGCGATCGCCGTCGCGGCGATCCCGTTGCCGGACTGCTCGGCGTTGAAGGTCTCCACGAGGGAGATCAGCGCGGCCTTCGTCGCCCCGTACACGGCGAGGTTCGCCTCCGCGTACACGCCGGTGATCGACGACACCGCAACCACTTTCGCCCCGTTCTCGGGGTTGTCGGCGGCACCATTGCGCAGCAGCGGCAGCGAGGCCTGCAGCAGCGCGAAGGGGGCGGTGAGGTTCACCGCCACGGTCTTGTCGAACCGCCGCATGGGGTACTCCCCCACGGCGCCCGCCGAGCCGACCCCCGCGTTGAGGACGAGGGCGCGCATCGACCCGAACCGGTCCGCGTGCGCGGCGGCGATGGTCTCGGCGGTGTCGGGGGCGGCCATGTCGGCGGCCACCGCGACCACGTCCGGGGCGCCGGCGCCGCGGAGTTCCGCGGCGACGGCGTCGAGCCGGGACGCGTCCCGCGCGGTGACGGTGAGGGCGTAGCCCTGCGCGGCGAGACGGTGCGCGATGCCCAGGCCGATGCCGCGGGACGCGCCGGTGATCAGTGCACTGTTCGTCATTGCTTTCCTTCTCCCATCGCGGCGAGTCCGGCGGCCACGAGCGGTTCGACGGCCTGGTACGCCTGCGCGAAACCGTCACCGGTCGTGGCGCCCTCCCGGTGGCGGTGCGTGATGCCCTCGGCGATGACGGCGAGCTTGAAGTTGGCCAGGCCCAGGTAGAAGCCCCAGTGGTCGAGGCTCCGCTCGGTCACGGTGGCGTACTTCTGCGCGATCTCGTCCGGGGACGGCAGCCTGGGGCTGGTCCACGCCGCGGGCTCGCCGAGGATGACGTCCAGTGCCGGATGCCGGTAGACGCACATCTGCGCCAGGTCGGTGAGGGGGTCACCGAGCGTCGACATCTCCCAGTCGACCACCGCGACGACGCGTCCCGGATCGTCGGCGGCGACGAGGGTGTTGTCGATCCGGTAGTCGCCGTGCACGATCGCCGCCTGCGAACTGGCCGGGATCGCATGCTCCAGGAGGGAGTGCAGGCGCTCGAGGTCGCGCAGTTCACGGGTCTTGACCCGCTCCCACTGGCGCGCCCACAGCGCCACCTGCCGGGACAGGTAGCCGTCGGGACGGCCGAACGCCTCGAGCCCCACCTCGCGGTGGTCGACGGCGTGCAGGGCGGCGAGAACGCGCACCAGTTCGTCCACGCACGAGTCGATCTCGACGCTCGTGAGGGTGTCGAGATCGTCGACGGTGCGGATCACCCGACCGTTCACGAATCCGGTGACGGCGAACGGCGCGCCCATCACGGACTCGTCGTCGCACAGCGCCACGGTGGGCGCGACCGGGACCGGGGATGCCTGCAGCGCGGCGCACACCCGGAACTCGCGGGCGACGTCGTGCGCGGACGGCGTCAGTCCCGCGGTCGGGGGCCGCCGCAGCACCCACTGCGAGGCGTCGTCGAACACCTTGAAGGTGAGGTTGGACTTGCCGCCGGAGATCAGTTCGGCGCGCAGTGCGCCCGCGGTGGGAACCCCGGAATCGTCGAAGAAGCGTTGCAGCGCATCCAGATCGAGCCCGTCGAGGCGTGCCGTCGTCACGACTTGCCCTCCTCGCGCGCCGCGCGCTTCGCCTTGCCGACGACGCGCTTGGCCAGCGCCCAGCGGTGCACCTCGGACGGCCCGTCGTACACCCGGAAGGGGCGCACCTCGCGGGACAGTCGAGCGAGCGGCAGGTCACCGGAGACGCCCATGCCGCCGCACATCTGGATCGACCGGTCGACTATCCGGAAGATCGCCTCGGAACCGAACGCCTTGGCGATGGACGTCGAGTCGGCGCCGCTCTCACCCTGATCGAGTTCCCAGCAGGCGCGGGTCAGCAGCGCCCGGGTGGCCGCGATGTCGATCTCGTTGTCGGCGACCATCTTCTGGATCATGCCCAGGTCGCCGAGCCGCGATCCGAAGCCCTCGCGTCGGGCGACGTAGTCGACGGCGACGTCGTGGCCGCGGCAGGCCGCGCCGAGCCACCGCATCACGTGGGTCATGCGGGCGGGACCGAGGCGCACCTGCGCGTACGCGAAACCCTCGTCGACCGCGCCGAGCACGGCCTCGTCGGGCACGAACAGGTCCTCGAAGAACACCTCGCAGTGGCCGCCGATCATCGCCCGGTCGAGGGTCTCGATGTGTCGGCCCACGCGGATTCCGGGCGCCGACGCGGGCGCGAGGAACATCGTCGCTCCGCCGCGGTCGCCCGGCGCACCGGACGTGCGGGCCATGATGATGAAGAATCCCGCGCCGTCGGCGCCGGTGATGAACCACTTGTGGCCGTTGATCTTCCAGCCCCCGGGTGCCTTCTCGGCGCGGGTGGTGAGCGCGGCCGGATCGGAACCGGCACCCGGTGCGGGCTCGGTCATCGCGAACGCGGAACGCACCTCGCCCCGCGCGAGCGGGCCCAGGAACTGCTCCTTCTGGGCCGGGTCCGCGACGTGCGCGAGCAGGTGCACGTTGCCCTCGTCCGGGGCCCCGATGTTCAGCGCGGTGGGACCGAACAGCGAGTAGCCTCCGGCCTCGAACACCGGCGACCGATCGCTCATGTTCAGACCCAGGCCACCGAACTCGACCGGCGCGTGCGGCGCGAGCAGTCCCCTGTTCGCCGCCTCCGTCTGCAGTTCCTTGCGCAGCGCGTCACCACCGGCGGCGGCGATGTCGCCGGCGTGTTGATCCTCGATCGGCAGGACCACGTCCCGCACGAATTCCCGGGTGCGCTCGATGAGGCTCTCCACCTCGGGCGAGTACGACAGATCCACGGCCACGTCACACCTCCACGTCTCCCGACCGAACGATCGCTCGGTCGCAAGTACGGTCGCACAGTCCCGGCGATCGGTCAAGGGCGGGCGGTCGAGCGGGTCAGCGAGCGCCGACCGCTCCCCGAGCGATCTCGAGGTATCGCTCCACCAATTCGCCCGGCGTCAGCGGCCCGTCGGGGCGGTACCAACCGGCCACCGCGACACACATGGTCGTGACGGCCCTGCTCGCGTCGCCCGGGTACGGCGTGCGGAAGGAACCGTCCCGCACCCCGGCCTCGACGATCGTGTCGAGGATCCGCTGCTGCTCGTCCCGCATGCCGACGTATTCCGCGCGGACCTCCGGTTCCATGCTGCGCATCTCGGTCGACGCGACGAACGCCTGCTCGCGCCGGAACATGTGGAAGCGCAGCAGCGATTCGACGACGGCGTCGAACTGCTCGCTCGGCGAGGGGCCGGCTTCGGCGAGGGCGCACCGGGTGCGGTCGAGCAGGTCGGACATGACGACGCGCATGAGACCCGCCAGCATCGCCTGCTTCGACGGGTAGTGGTGGTACAGCCCGGGCACCGACAATCCGGCGCGCGCCGCGACCTCCCGGATCGACGCCCCCTCGTACCCGCGTTCGGCGAACATCTCCAGCGCCGCGACCAACGGCCCGGGCAGGGTCGTCGCCCCGTAGTGCCGCCAGGAGCCAGGTACCGCGTCGGATGTCATACCCACACCGTATTCACGCGGTCGCCCGATCGTGCCGAGCCCACCCTCTCCGACCCCCGCGAATATTCGTAGGTATTGCCAACGATTGGCATACACGTGTAACTTCGCGAACACCCGTCCGCTGCATCACCCGAGGAGGTCGACGATGATCCAGGAACTGTCGTACATCGGAATCGCATCACCGAGATTCGAGGAGTGGCGCGCCTACGGCACCGCCCAACTGGGCGCCAGGATGGCCGACGACGGACCCGACGGCGCCGTCCGTCTCGCGGTCGACGACGTCGACTACCGGATCGCGATCCATCCCGGCGACCACGACGAGTTCCGCTACGCAGGTTGGGGTCTGGCGAACGAGACGGATCTGCGGCAGTTCGTCGCCGGTCTCCGGGACCGCGGCGTCGACGTCCACGCGGGCGACGACGCCCTGGCCGCCGAGCGTCAGGTCGCCGAATTGGTGTGGTTCGAGGACCCGTGGGGCATCCGGCACGAGCTGAGCTGGGGGAAGCGCGCCACTCCCCTCTCCTTCACGCCCGGACGGCCGATGCGCGGCGGATTCGTCACGGGCGATCAGGGCCTCGGTCACGTCGTGTTCCAGGTGCCGGATCTGCAGGAAGCCGATCGTTTCTACGTCGACGTCCTCGGATTCCGGCTGTCGGACCGCATCTCGACCGACCGGTACACCGTGCGCTTCTATCACGTCAACGGACGCCACCACTCGCTCGCACTCAGCGAACTGCCCGGATTCGTCGGCTTCAACCACCTGATGCTCGAGGTCGAGCACCTGGACGACCTCGGCACCGCGATGGATCTCGTCCACGAGACCGGCACCGAGGTCGTGCAGACGCTGGGCCGGCACACCAACGACCTCATGACGTCGATCTACATCGACACGCCGTCGGGGATGCAGATCGAGTACGGGCACGGCGGCCTGGTGGTCGACGACCTCAGCTGGGTGGCGCGCACCTACGACCGGCCCAGCTACTGGGGGCATCGCCGCCCGGCCGGCACCCGGTCACGGGTTCCCGGGATCGTCCGACCCGTGGAGCCGCGCCCGGTGCCCGCCGTCGTCTGACACGCTTCGGTCGGCGTCAGTCGCGACAACCCGTCGGCGCCTCGAGCGCCGAGATCGCCGCGGTGGCCTCGGCCAGCAGGGCGCGACGTTCCGGCGTCAGCGCACCGAAGACGGCGGCCTCGACGTCGTCGAGCGCGCGATCGGCCTCGACGAGCAGCGCGCGTCCCTCGTCGGTGATCGACACGATCTGTCGGCGACGGTCCTCCGGATCGCGATTGCGTTCGACGTAGCGGGCCTTCTGCAGCGAGTCGAGGTAGGCGACGATGTCGCCCGGATCGAGCACGACCCGGGCCGCGAGGGCCTTCTGGTGGCACGGGCCGAGTTCGTTCAGGGTGCTGAGAATCGCGTGCTGATTGGGAAGCAACCCCACCTCGGAGAGCTTCTCCGCGTAGAACTGCCGAACCTTCCACGCAGCCTTGACGAACACGTATCCGAGCCGGTCCGCGAGGTGCGGTGTCTCGGAGTCACGGGCGGCAGGCATGGAGCGAGTATAGAGAGGGCGACCCGCTCGACCGCCGGTGACGACCGGCCGGCGAGCGGGTCGCCGCTCACCTCTCGACGGGCTTCGCCATCTCCCGCATCAGCAGGTCGGTCATCTTCAGCGCCCGGTCGCCGCCGTCGGCGTCGGCGACGAACACCGCGAAGGCGAGGTCGCCGCGGGAACCGAAGAACCAGCGATCGGTGTCGTTGCCCGACGCGATCCCCATCAGGTCGGGGTACTGCTTGAGGAACGACGCCGGACCTCTCTGCACGTTGTCGCGCATCGCGGCTCGCAGCTGATCGGTGACGTTCGCGGGCAGCGCGTCCTCGGCGTTCTTCGCGGTGGCCTGCTGCCCCTCGACGATCATCGGCATCGGGGCGCTGCCGCGGGCGACGGACGCCGCCACCATCGCGAGCCCGAACGGGCTCACCTGCGGCTCGGTTCCGTTCTTGGACTGCATCACCTGGTCGACCCCCGACTGCGACGCCGTCAGCACCGCGGTCTCCGGGTCCAGCCCGGGCATCTCGTAGTCGAGTCCGATGCCGAGCTGCCGTCCGGCGCGCTCGAGGTCGTCGTCGCTCACCTTCCCCGGTTCGACTCCCGCCTGTGCGGCGGCCGCCTGCCGCACCAGGTCCAGCGAGTTGCCGGCCGGGTACAGCCCGGTGAAGGCCACGGGCCCCTGTTCGATCGCCTGATTGTTCTGGGCCGCAACGACAACCGCGCCGGTCGACGGCCGGATCGCGACGATCGCGGCCGGGGTGCCGACGCTGACGACGGCGTTCTCGGCGGCCAGCTGCAGCCCCGAGTCGAGGGTGGCCTTGATGTCCGGCCCGGGCGGCCCCTGGTAGCCCACCTGCTGCTGCATCGCGCCGTCCGGTTCGACGACGTTGACGGCCCAGCCGGCGGTGGCGTCGCGGTTCATCTGCCACACGGTGCGCAGCGGATCGAGCAGCGGCGTGACGATCCGGCGGTCGGTGGTGATGAGCTTCGGCTGCTTGTCGACCACGACGCCGGGGATGCCGGCGAGGTCCTTCTCCAGGTACTGGTAGTCCTGGTCGCGCAGCAGGACCGCAACCACCTTCTCCCCCGGCTTCGCGGCCATCTCCTGGCGCATCGAGTCCCCGGTCACGAGCGGGGCCACGGGCTCGAGGGCCTTCGCGACGCGGTCGGTGGTGGCGACCGGGTCCGGCATCGACGCCGGGTCGAGGGTGATCGCGTTGATGGTCTGCTCCGCCATCAGCGGATGCCCCGTGCCGTCGAACACGAGCGGCGGCGCCGCATCGGTACGGTCGTACCGAACCGTTCTGCCGTGACCGAGCGGCGGCGCGAGGAGCGTGGGGTCCCAGGAGACGCGCCACCCCACCGACAGCTTCTTGACGCCGCCGTCGGTGTAGTAGCTCCAATCCTTCCCTTCGCCGAAGTTCCACGCGGCGTCGACGGTGAAGAACCCGGAGTCGCCGTTGAGCTCCATGAACTGGGCGAGGGTCCACTGGGAGTGCTCGGCATCGAGGCCGTCGAACATCTGCTGGATGGATTCCTCGGCCGCGTTGGGGTACGACGTGAGCGCGGCGGCGGCCTCGGCGTCCCGATCGTTGAGGGCCTGTACGAATCCGGAGACCACCGACTGCGCACTCTCGTCGGACTTCTGGCCCACACAGGACACGAGTGCAACCGCCAGCACCGCCACGAGCCCGAGCGGCAGGGCAATCACACGACTGCGCCGGACGCGGGGCGACGCTCGGAAACCCATGGCCACAATCCTCCCGTTTGTCACTTGCGTAACAAGCACGGATCGCCTACGAAGAAGTCACGATTGCGCCACCGGCGCAACTTTCCGATACCTCCCCGTTACCCCGTGGGCCCCGACCCGGAACCGCGTGACGCTACCGCAGGAATCGACCGGCAGCGTCCAACGCGGGTCCCGAACTATCCGCTCCCGCAACGAAAACCGCGAAAGCCAGATCCCCGTCGATGCCCACGAACCATCCGTGTGAATCTGTGCCATCACCGTACTCTGCGGTGCCCGTCTTGCCCGCTAGGTTGGGCAGATCGGCGAGAATCCTCGCGGTACCTTCCGTTACCGTCTCCCGCATCATCGCGCGCAGATCGTCGTCGACCTCGGCGGGCGCGGGGGCGACGACCCGGTCCGGGACCCCGGGGCGGCCGACCACCATCGTCGGCGCCGGTGTCGACCCGTGGGCGATGGACGCCGCGACGAGCGCCATCCCGAACGGTGACGCCGTCACCGCCCCCTGCCCGATCGCCGACTCGACGCGCGCGGCGGGCGTCTCCGCGGGAGGGACGGTCCCGGTGACCGTCGTCAGCCCCGCGGTCACGTAGTCGACGCCCAGGCCGAACTGCTCGGCGGCCCGCGGCAGCGCGTCGGCGGGCAGCGAGACCGCGAGCCGGGCCATCGTCGTGTTGCACGAGTGCGCGAACGCCGTGTGCAGCGGGACCGGGCCGAGGTCGAAGTTGTCGTCGTTGGGGATCTGCCGGCCCTCGACATTCTCGGTGCCCGGGCACGGCAGCACCGTGTCGGGCGTGACCTTCCCGGCCTGCAGCGCAGCCGACGTCGTCACCGTCTTGAACGTGGACCCGGGCGGATACAGGCCGGTGAGGGCGATCGCCCCCTGCGCATCGGCGGGTGCGTTCTGCGCGACGGCGAGCACCGCGCCGGTCGACGGCCGCAGCGCCACGATCGCCGCCGGCTGCGGGACACCCGCGAGCGCGTTCTCGGCCGCCGTCTGCAGCTTCAGGTCCAGCGTGGTGTCGATGTTCGGGGCGGGGCTACCGTCCTGCCCGGCGATCCGCTGCGCGCTGCCGTCCGCCCTCACCATCTGTACCGCCCACCCGGCCGACGCGTCCTGTCCCTCCTGCCAGAGGCTCGCGAGATCGGCGAACACCGGCGACGCCAGCGCCTTGTCGACGGTGAGCAGCCGGGTCTGGTCCACCAGTTCCACGCCCGGGACCGCCGCCAACCGCGTCCGGATCGGCGCGATGTCGGATTCGCGCAACGTGACCGCCGTGACCGGCTTGCCGTCCGCCTTCGCGAAGTCGCCGCGCAGCGACTCGGCGGTGATCGTCGGGACGATCGGGGCGAGCAGCGGCGCCACCACAGCGGGGTCCGCCGACGGATGCAGGTTCACCAGCGTGACCACCTGCTGCGTCATGACCGGCTGCCCGTCGCCCGCCCGCACCTGCGGCGGCCTCCCCGCCGTCGGGGTGAAGCGCACCGTCGAATCGGCGTCGAGCCCGGGCACCAGCAGCCCGGGATCCCACGAAAGCCGTTGCCCACCGGAGACGTTCACGACCGCCCCCTCGGTGGAGTAGCGCCATTCCCTGCCGTCCCCGAAGTCCCAGTCCGCGTCGAGGGTGAACGAGTCACCGCCCTGCGCGACGGTGAAACTGTGCCCCTGCGCGGCGAGACCGTCGAACATCGCGCCGATCGCGGCCGACGCGGCCGCCGGGTCCGTGGTCAGATCCGCGGCCGCCTGGACGTCCCCGCTCGCGAGGGCGTCCGCGAACCGCTGCTCCGGGGAGGGGTCGTTCCCACCGCATCCGGACAGCACCAGAGCGGACGCGGCGGCCAGGACGATCAGGTTCGTGCGGGGGCCGGAGCGCAGCGGAGACATGCCCTCGCATGATGCCCGACCCGCGGGCGGTTCGCCGCCCGTGCCGCGCCCGGTGGCTCAGCCGATCGCCGGTAGCCGGACGACCTGTCCGGCATAGGCCAATCCGGCACCGAAGCCGAGGAGCAGCGCGGTGTCGCCGGGGCGGGCGCCGCCGGACCTGAGGAGTTGTTCCATCGCCATCGGGATCGACGCCGCGCTGGTGTTGCCCGTCTCGACGATGTCGCGGGCCACCGCGACGGTGTCGGGCAGTCCGAGCGTCCGGATCAGGGCGTCGGTGATGCGACTGTTCGCCTGGTGCGGCACGAAGGCGTCCAGGTCGTCGGCCGTGACTCCGGCCTTGTCGAGAGCATCCCGGCACGCCTTCTCCAGGAAGGTCACCGCCCACCGGAACACGGCCTGACCGTTCATCCGGATGTAGGGCCGCTCCGCGTCCGAGCCGCGCTCCTCGACCTCGGCGAAGAACTGCTGGAAGTCCTTGTCCTGCTTGATCGCCGCGGTCTGGCTGCCGTCCGATCCCCACGCGGCGGGACCGATACCCTCCGCCTCGGCGGGACCCACCACGACCGCGCCGGCACCGTCGGCGAAGATGAACGCGCAGGTCCGGTCGGTCTGATCGAGCAGGTCGGACAGCCGCTCCACGCCGATCACCAGGACGTGCCGCGCCTGCCCGGCGCGGACCAGGCTCGCAGCGTTGCCGAGCGCGTAGCAGAAGCCCGCGCAACCGGCGGAGATGTCATAGGCCGCGGTGTCGTGCATGCCGAGTTCGGTGGCCACCACCGCGCCGGCCGACGGCCCCAGCACCATCTGCGACGACGTCGCCAGCACGACCGCGTCGATCTGTTCGGCCTCGACACCCGCGGCGGCGAGCGCGTCACGGGAGGCCGCGACACTCATGCTGACGATGGTCTCGTCCGGATCGGCCCAGCGGCGGGCGGTGATCCCGGAACGGGTCCGGATCCACTCGTCCGACGAGTCGATCCGGTCGACGATCTCCGCGTTGGGCACGACGCGTCGGGGCCGATACGCCCCGAGACCCAGAAGGGCTGCGTGAGCGACAGGACTGGCGGTGGCGATGGGGGCAGGCACGGCATCCTCTCCATGTGAACCGATCGGTTCACATGGTTCGATCTAACATGAACCGATCGGTACACACAAGCCCGGAGGGAACCCGCATGACCGCCCCACGACCGCGAGCTCGACTGCTCACGAGCACGATCGCCGTGGTGCAGGAGCACGGGGTGCACGCCGCCGGACTGACCGAGCTGCTCAAACGAAGCAATGCGTCGCGCAACTCCCTCTACCAGCACTTCCCGGCCGGCAAGGGCCAACTCGTCGAAACGGCGGCGCGGATCGTGTCGCGCGTGGTGCATTCGCACGTGGCCGCGATGGCGGACAAGCTGGCGAGCACGCCTTCGGTGGCGCAGTGGCTGGACGAGCTCTTCGCGTTCTGGCTCGACCCGCTCGAGTCCAGCGAGTACCGACTCGGTTCGTTCATGATGGCCGCGGCGCTGGACGAATCGGACCCGGCGGTGCAGGCCGCCGCCGGCCAGGCGTTCGACGACTGGACCACCCGGCTCGCGGACGGCATGGTGGCCGCCGGAATCGGACACGCCAGCGCGCGCTCCACGGCAGGGTTCGCACTGTCCGTGATCGAGGGCGCCATCGTGCAGAGCCGCGCGCTCGAGTCCAGCCGGCCGTTCGCCGATGCGCACGACCAACTCCGCATCCTGCTGGAACTTCACCTCGCGAAAACAAACCTCGAGGACGGTGGCACTCCGGTGCGAACGGAGTAATCATGTAATCAGTGCAAGCAGATCGACCCGAGGAGGACGATCATGAGAAAAGCACACGGCCACGGATTCGGACGCCCCGGCGGGTGGCAGCAGGCCGACGCACCCGATGCCTCGGACGCCGCGGACTGGTTCGCGGGCAGACTCCCCGACGACTGGTTCACCGGCCCCGCCACCGTGGAGGTGGATCGCGAGGAGATCGTGGTGACCGGTGAACTGCCCCCGGTCGAAGCCGGGGACACCGAGGACTCGGAGGCTGCGGCGGCGGGACGCGTCTCGCGGTTCCGGGAGTCGACCAGACCTGAGCGCATGCAGATCGCCGACGAGGCCGAAGCCCGCTACGGGCGGAAGGTCGCGTGGAGCGTGCGGATCGGCGACCGGCGAATCCTGTTCACCCACCTCGCCGTTCCCGTGATGACCAGGCTGCGCCAGCCCGAGCGCAAGGTCCTCGACACCCTCGTCGACGCGGGCGTCGCCCGATCCCGCGCCGACGCGCTGAACTGGACCGTCAAGCTCGCCGGGCAGCACAGCGAGGAATGGCTCGCCGAACTGCGCGACGCGATGCGCAAGGTCGACGACCTGCGCTCGGAGGGGCCACAGATTTAGGGCGTCTCCCCTACTCAACCATTCCAGCAATCGGGGACCAGTTCACACACGCTGCCAACGCATGAGGGGACCCTTCAGCTTCGAGGCCAGGCTCAGATATACATCGCCGGATCGATGGTACGACGTCGGATTGACGCGACTGTCGAGAGGAGAGTCGATGTGTTCTTTGGGTGCGGACAAGATGGCGATGCCGGAAAGTATTCAGCCGCAGCCGAAAGGCCGGGTCTGCTCGTCGCCTGCACGGTTCGGACGTGAACGCCGCACTGACCTGTACGGAAATACCGTTGTCGATCAACGCGCCCCGTCGATCTCGGGGGTCCATCTTGCAGTTGCGCGACGCGGCTCTGTGCCAGCGCACGAGCCGCGTCGCAATCATCCTGGCCGCCGTCGGATGAACCGCGCCACCGCTACCGCATCGACCGGATAGCTGCGATACCTCGCGGGTGAGCGCGGCGGCTGCGCAAGCAACCCACGGCGTTTGTCGTAGCGCGGTGTTTGCGCGTGTGATCCGGCCTGAGCGGCCAATTCACCGGTGCGGGGCGGATGGGCGCATGCTCGACCGGTATCTGCGTCCCAGGTCGAGCATGAGTCGCTACCCCATTTCCTCGAGTGTCTTGCCTCGGGTTTCTGGAACGAACCGGAGCACGAACAGTATCGATAGGCCCGCGAAGATCGCGTAGATCACGTAGGCGCCGGACAGGTTCCAGTCCGAGAGCGAGGGAAAGGTCGCGGTGACGACCCAGTTGGCGATCCACAGCACGGAGGCGGACAGGCCGAGGGCGGCTGCACGAATCTTGTTCGGGAACATTTCGCCGAGCATCACCCAGACGACCACACCCCAGGACAGGCCGAAGAACAGCACGAACGAATGCGCCGAGATCAGCGCGATCATGCCCTGGGTCTGTGGGAGTGAGGCGGTGGCGCCGGATCCGGTTTTTGCGGAGAACGCCCAGGCATCGAGCGCGAGCGAGATGGTCATGCCGATTGAGCCGATAAGCGCCAGCGGTTTTCGGCCGATCCGGTCCACCAGTGCCATGGCGATGACCGTGCCGATGATGTTGATGATCGAGGTGGTGAACGAATACAGGAATGAGCTCGACGGGTCGATTCCCACCGACTGCCACAGCGTGGCCGAGTAGTAGAACGCGACATTGATGCCGACCAGCTGCTGGAAGACCGCAAGTCCGATGCCGACCCACACGATGGGTAGGAATCCGAATCGACCACCGAGCAGGTCCTTGAAGGTGGATTTGTGTTCGCTGCTCATCGCCTGGTGGATTTCGGCGACTCGTGCGTCCAGGTCGATGTTCTCGCCTTCCACTTCGGCGAGCACCTTCTTCGCTTCCGCGGTGCGGTCCACGGAAATCAGGTAGCGCGGTGACTCGGGAATCTTGAACGAAACGACCCCGTAGAGCAGGGCCGGCGCCGCCATCACGCCCAGCATCCATTGCCAGGCTTCGAATCCGGCGATGATGCCGCGCTGGTCACCGTCGGCAATCTGCAGAATCGCGTAGTTGACCAGCTGTGAGAGCGCGATACCGATGATGATCGCCGCCTGCTGGAACGAACCGAGCCGCCCTCGATAGGCCGGCGGCGCTACCTCGGCGATGTAGGCGGGGCCGATCACCGACGCCATTCCGATCCCGATGCCGCCGAGGATGCGCCACATCGCCAGATCCCAGAGCGCGAAGGGCAAGGCCGATCCGACCGCGCTTACCAGGAACAGGACCGCTGCGATCCGCATGACGCGAATTCGCCCGATGCGGTCGGCCAGGCGGCCCGCCGTGGCCGCGCCGATCGCACACCCGATCAGTGCGATGGCGACGACCTGAGCCAAGGCTGCCGACCCGATGTCGTATCGGTCGCGGATGGCCGCGACCGCACCGTTGATGACCGCGCTGTCGTAACCGAACAGGAAGCCGCCCATGGCGGCGGCTGCGGTGATGAAGATGACGTGCCTGATCTGGTTGGACGCCTGCCTTGTTTGCAGTCCGGTCGTGCTCACCGGCGGGCTCCCGTCTCGCGTGCTCGATTCCGGTCGACCTCGATGAGGTGCGCCGCGCCGTTCCGCGAGGTAGTCCCGGACGACGGCGTGGCCTGCTGATGGGCCATCTGGCCGGGGTCGACGCGAAGCATCGGGGAGTCCGGCACGTCGAGGGCGGCGGGATCGATCCCACGGTGCGTGACCGGCACATAGCCCCCGGAGTTCGCCGGGTCCTGCAAGGTTTTGGTTGCTGAGTTCACTAAGGCCCTCCACGGCTCTTGTCGGTGATCGGACAGCACTTTCGGTCTTCCTTAGCGGCCGCTCTCGGGCCGAGTCGAGAAGGGTGCGGCAGCCTCCCGGCACAACTGGTATGACCGGTCATGCCGGAAAGTATGACTACGCCGAAACTCGGCCGTCAAGGGTTTCGGATGACCAATTTCAAACTGGTCAAACCGGTGTGACCGGTATACGATCCGGTCCTTAAATCAGCCAGTTCGCTGCTCGCAGTGATCTGCAAGAGTGCATTTCAGGAGGGATATTCGATGCTCGCGGCTCGATGGCATCGTCGCGGTGACGTCCGACTCGAAGACGTCCAGCCGCGCCCACGGCGCGACGACGAGCTCTTGGTCAAGGTCCACTGGTGCGGCATATGCGGAACTGATTTGGAAGAGTTCCGCGATGGACCACTCATCATTCCGGTGGACGACCCCCACCCCCTCAGTGGGCGCACGGCGCCGCTGACCCTGGGGCATGAGGTCGTCGGCGAAGTCGTCGAAGCCGCCCGCGACGGCAGCGGGCCACCCGTCGGCACGATGGTGGTACCCGATGTGGTGAACGGATGCGGCAGCTGCTGGTGGTGCCTGCGGCACGAGGACGGCCTGTGCCCGAACCTGTCGGTTCTCGGGCAACAGGACGACGGTGGTCTGGCCGAGTTCATGGTCGCGCGGGCCCGGACCTGCGTTCCCCTTCCGTCTGGTCTGAGCGCCGCGGACGCGGTTCTGGCCGAGCCGGCCGCGGTGGCGGTCCGTGCCGTTCGCAAGGCTCCCGATCCGATCGGTTCGACCGCGGTCGTCATCGGCGGCGGCACGATCGGCCAGTTGACCGCACAGGCGGCGCTGGCTCTGGGCGCAGCGAACTGCTGGATCGTGGACCCGAGCCCGTTCCGCCGGGCCTTCGCCCAAAGTCATTCGGCCGTGCGAGCGCTGGCGCCCGAGGAACTGGACATGCTGATCGAGGACCTCGACGATCCCGGCGTCGACGTCATCTATGAATGCAGCGGGGCGCCCGGGCAGATCGAACGATCCCTGGCTCTGGTTCGACCGGGAGGCACCGTCGTCGCCGTCGGCCTCGGCGCGCAGCCCCAGCCGCTTCCGCTCCCCCCGGTGGTGTTGGGCGAACGCCGACTGATCGGGTCCGCGGCTCATCTGTGGGATGTGGACGTCGCCCAAGCGGTGCGAATGCTCGCCGACGGCCGACTCCAGGCGAAAGAACTGATCACACACCGCGTTCCACTGCAGGACTTGGTGACAATCGCGCTGCCTCTGCTGGCCGCGCCGGACGCGGAGGTCCTGAAGGTTGCGGTGGATTGCCGATGAGCACTGCAGACCTTGATCAGCAACACCACGGCGCGCTCGATCTGTCGACGCATACCGTCCTGCTCACGGGTGGCCTGGGCGGTCTGGGGCCGGCGATCGTCCGCCGTCTGGCAGAACATGGCGCGACCGTCGGGGTAGTGGACACCGCCGAGGACGGCGCCAAGATCCCCTCGAATCCCCGTGTCCGCTACCACCGCTGCGATGTCACCGATCCGGTCGCCGTCCGCGACATGGTCGCCCGGTGCGACGAATGGCTCGGTGGCCGGCCGACGATCGTGTGCTGCCACGCCGGAGTGGTCGGCGACGCCCACCCCGTCCAGGAATTTCCGCTGGACGCCTTCCGCCTGATCCAGGATGTGAACACCACCGGCAGCTTCCTGGTCGCCCGCGCCGCGGCCGCCCTGTGGCGAGAACACCACGAGCCCGGGCATCTGATCTTCACCACGAGTTGGGTCTCCGATGTGCCGTGGCCGGGCATCGCCCCCTACAGCGCCTCCAAGGCCGCCATCAAATCCCTGATGCGCAGCTTCGCCCGAGAGCTGGCGCCGTACGGGATCCGCAGCAACGCGCTCTCGCCGGGGATCGTGGGCGTCGGCATGGCCAAACATCAGTGGGACACCGACCCGGACTACCGTGCTCGGGCCGCACGTGCCGTCCCACTGGGATCGCTGCAGACCGCAGAGTCGGTTGCCGACGCCTTCCTGTTCCTGTGCTCGGATCTCGCCTCGTACATGACAGGTTCGACGCTCCTGGTCGACGGCGGCGCAAGCCTGTATCCGCTCGACTGAGGCCGGCCCGGCAGCTCTGTGCACCGAATGGGCGTGGCTCAACCTCAACCTCAACCGTGGGTCGGCGCCGTCGGCCGCCCCTCGAAAAGCGGTAGTGCAGATCACCGCGGAGAGCGATCCATGCACTTGACGGCCGGTTTCGAGGCTGCCATAATAACTGGTATGACCGGTCATGCCAGTTATGGCGATCCAGCAACCCCGCCGTCCGGCGCACATCTCGCGGCGATGCTCGAGGAGCGCCTCGTGGCGGGAGAGTGGCCGCCCGGGTCGCGAATGCCGTCGGAGCGGGTGCTGTCCCAGGAGTACGCGGTGAGTCGTCCGGTGATCCGGGAGGCGCTGCGGTCTCTGCAGGAGCGCGGCTTGATCAGTGTGGCCGCCGGTCGCGGGAGTTTCGTTCGCCAGATACGGCCGACCAGCGACGGCGGCGATCCGCTACTGCTGGTGCGGCGCGGTGAGGTCACCGCGCGGCATCTGGTGGTCGCGCGCGCCATGCTCGAGGGGCAAGCAGCGGCACTCGCCGCGGAGCACCGGTCCGAAGACGATCTGGCGGATATGCGCCGCATCCTCGACGCGCTCGACCAGCAGAGCGCGCTGTCGACCTGCGCGGATCTGGATGTCGCGTTTCATGAGGCGATCGCCATCGCCTCGCGGAACCCGGTCATTCAGATCATGTTCGGCTCGATCCGACCGCTGACCCACGGAGTCATGCTGCGGAGCCTCACCGACCGCACGGTCACCGGGGCGGCACTACCGCTGCACAACGTCATCCTCGAAGCGATCGCAAACAAGGACCCCGATGCCGCGCGGCTGGCGATGACCGAGCACATCGAAGCCGCCCAGCACTTCTACGGGGACGACCTCGACGTCGCCTTGTCTGATGTGCTCAACCGCCGCGCAGCAGGCGCACCCAACATCGCCGCCCTGCTCAACGATGTCAGCCGGTCGATCGCGGATCTCCCCACCGACCCCCAAACCGACGGCCCACCAACCGGATCCAACTGAGCGGACCGGGCGCGTCGGGCCTGGCGGACATCGTCGCTGAAGCGTGGTCGACACGGCCCCAATCCTTCTTTGATTCATGTTCGTTCGCGCGCACACCGCCGGCACTCGGGGGCGGGAGTCACGCGCTCACCACGTATACGAAAGGCCTGTGATTTAGCGTGCATATTGTCGCATTGGAGACGCTGCGGCCCCGATTCCAGAACAACCTGTGCGTCCTCGTCCTGCAAACCAACGAGGGCCTCGTCGGACTCGGCGATACGTTTCTGCAGTCGGCCGCGGTCGAGGCATACCTGCATTCCCACGTCGCCCCACTGCTTCTCGGCCTCGACGAGCCGACACCGGAAGCGGTATCGCTCCTACTCGCCCCGTACGTCGGATTCCAGGGCGGCGGCGTCGAGACGCGCGCCAACGGCGCAGTGGACATTGCACTCTGGGACCTGCTGGGCAAGCAAAGTGGACAGACCGTGTCCCGCCTGCTCGGCGGCCCGGTCCGCGACACAATCGGCGTCTACAACACTTGCGCCGGCCCTGGCTACATCCAGGACACGTCGCGGCAGTCCTCGTCCAACTGGGGACACAGCCAAGGCGAGTACGAAGACCTGGACGCGTTCCTCACCCAACCCGGCCGATTGGCCAAGGAGCTCTACGCTGAGGGCCTGCGCGGGATGAAGGTCTGGCCCTTCGATCACGCCGCCGAGAAGTCCGGGGGTAACCGGATCACTTCGGCCGACCTGGATTCGGCGATGACCGTGATCCGGGAGATCCGCGACGCGGTCGGCATGGACATGGACCTCATGGTGGAGTTGCACGGCCAGTGGTCGCGCCGCGCCGCCGTCGACATCTGCCGGGCATTGGAGCCCTACCAGCCATTCTGGGTGGAGGACCCCGTCCGCCCCGACGCCGTCGACGCCCTCGCCGCCCTGACCAACGAAGTGGGCGTGCCGATCGCGACCGGCGAGACCGCGCTCGGACGCCGCGGCTTCCTGCCGCTGCTCGAGCAGGGCCGCATCGCCTACGCCACCGTCGACGTCCAGTGGACCGGTGGCCTCACCGAAGCGCGGAAGGTCGCCAACCTCGCCGATGCGTTCTCCGTACCGGTCGCCCCCCACGACTGCACCGGCCCGATCACCCTGGCCGCCTGCTTCCACCTGGCCATGGCGCAGCCCAACGCCCTGATCCAGGAAACCGTGCGTGCCTTCCTGCGCACCTGGTACCCGCGCGTGGTCACCGGCTTGCCCGAGATCCAGAACGGAGTTGCGGCCCTCTCACCCGAGCCCGGTCTGGGGCTGCAGATCGCAGCTGGCCTGAGAGACGACCCGGACACAGTGCGTCGGGTCACCAGCATCGAAACGTCATGACCGAGACGACCCGGCAAGCAAAGGACCACCGATGAACCTTGTCCGATTCCTCGACGACGACGGCAGAGCGAAACTGGGCGTGCTCGACGCGGCCGGTGTCCATCCGCTCCCGCTGCCAGACATGGCGACCCTGCTGCGACACAGCGCCGCCGAGATCAGGGAACTCACCGAGCAGGCGATCCCGACCGACGCCGTCCGGCCACTCGCTCGAACGTCGCTACTGGCACCGATCGACGGTCTTACCGAGGTCTGGGGCGCCGGCGTCACCTACCTGCTGTCCCGATCCGCCAGAATGGAAGAGTCGCGCCACGATCTGGTGTACCAGGACGTCTACGACGCGCAACGACCGGAACTGTTCTTCAAGTCCGCCGCCTGGCGGGTACGCACCGATGGTGAGCAGGCTGGGATCCGCGCCGACTGCCCTGACAGCGTTCCCGAGCCGGAGCTGTGCCTGGTCCTCAACCGGCACGCCGAGATCATCGGAGCGCTGGTCGGCAACGACGTCACGGCCCGCGGAATCGAGGCCGAAAACCCCATCTACCTGCCGCAGGCCAAGCTGTATGCCGGTAGTTGCGCACTCTCGCCACAGATCGTCCCGTGGTGGTCGATCACCGCCCCGGAAGATCTCGGCATCACGATGACGATCCAGCGCGGTCAGGAAACAGCATTCAGCGGCGAGACCCGGACCTCGTCGATGAAACGTGATTACGCCGAACTGGTCGAATGGCTGTTCCAAGCCAACGAGTTCCCCGACGGTGTCGTGCTGTCCACCGGAACCGGCATCGTCCCCCCGCTGGGCGACGGCCTGCGCGACGGCGACGTCGTCACCGTGTGCATCGACCAAGTCGGCGTTCTCACAAACACAATGGCGCAGATCCAGCGCACGGAAGGAGCCCTCGCACGATGACTGTGATCAGCCTGAACCCGATGGACGCAAGCGTGAACGGCTCCGTCGAGGACACCACGTCCGAGGAGCTACAGACCATCTTGACCGCCGCGGCGGCAGCAGCACCCGCGGTCGCGTCAGCGTCGGCAGCAACACGCGCGGTCTGGATGCGAGCAGTCGCCAATGCGCTCGACGAGCGCGCCGACGAGCTGGTGGCCTTGGCCGACCGGGAGACCGGCCTCGGAGTTCCGCGGCTGACCGGCGAGCTGGCCCGCGCAACCGGTCAGCTACGGCTGCTGGCATCCCACGCCGAGACCGGCGAACCCTTCGACCCGACGATTGACACCGCCGACCCGGCATGGACTCCCACACCACGTCCGGATCTGCGTTCGATTCGTGTCGGTATCGGCCCGGTCCTGGTGTTCGCCGCCAGCAACTTCCCCTTCGCTTTCAGTGTCGCCGGTGGCGACACCGCCAGCGCGTGGGCTGCCGGCTGCCCGGTCATCGTCAAAGCCCACCCCGGACATCCGCTGCTGTCGGCCGCGGTCGCCGACATCATCACGGCAACCTTTGCTGAAAATGACGCACCTGCAGGGATATTCGCACTCGTTCACGGGTACAGCACCGGCACGGCGGCCCTGTCCGCCCCGGAGATCGCCGCGGCAGCCTTCACCGGATCCACGGTCGGTGGCCGCGCCCTGCACGACATCGCGGCCGCCCGCGAGAACCCGATCCCGTTCTTCGGAGAACTGGGCGGCATCAACACAGTCGTGGTCACCGGGCGCGCGAGCTCGGAGCGCCCCGAGGAGATCGCGGCGGGACTGAGCCAGTCCTTCCGGCTCGGCGCCGGCCAGTTCTGCACGAAGCCAGGACTGATCCTGCTACCGGCCGACAGCGATGTACCGGCCCGCCTCGCGACACTGATCGCCGACCTCCCCGCGCCGGTGATGCTCGGCATCGACCTGCGCGACCAGTACCGGGGTCAGCTCCGAGACTTCCTCGCGCACAAACCCGTGCAACAGGTGGCGGCTGGGCTGGAGCCGACAGAGCAGGCCGGAGCCCACGAACAGATCACGGTCGCACAGACTACGGTTGCGGCCCTGCTGGCTGACGTC
Organism: Prescottella agglutinans; assembly: GCF_004011865.1. Taxonomy (GTDB): domain Bacteria; phylum Actinomycetota; class Actinomycetes; order Mycobacteriales; family Mycobacteriaceae; genus Prescottella; species Prescottella agglutinans. The sequence continues at coordinate 224,627 of NZ_RKLP01000005.1, forward strand.
GAGGGACTCACCGAGGAACATTTCGGACCCACCACCCTGCTGGTCACCTACGACTCGCCCGAGGAACTGTGGCAGGCGCTCGCAGTGTTGCCCGGTTCGCTGACCGCCGGCGTGCAGCGGGCGGCCGGTGAGGATGTCGCCGACCTGGTCGCGGCGCTGGCGAGGCGAGCCGGGCGGGTGTTGGTCGACGACTGGCCGACCGGAGTTGCGGTCAGTTGGGCGCAGTTCCACGGCGGGCCGTATCCGGCCACCACCGATCCCCGATACACCGCCGTCGGCACCGCAGCGATCGACCGCTTCCTGCGCACAGTCGCCTACCAGCACGTCCCTGAAGACGCACTGCCCCCGTGGCTGCACGACAGCAACCCCGAGGGAATCCTCCGGCGTATCAACGGAACCCTCACTACAGAGCCGGTGAAGCAGTAAACCGATGAAGACCTCGACAGCCCAACAGCTCACCGGTGTTGTGACCCATCACGGTGAAGGGCCGGTGTGGCTGAACGGCCACGGCCTCGTCGTGCTCGACATGCTCGCTGGCGACATTGTCCTGCTCGACGAGGCCGGCGAGGTCTCTCGGCGGATCAACGTCGGGCCGGTGGTCGCCGCCCTGCGCCCGCGACGTGGCGGCGGCTTCGTTGCCGGGATCGAACGTGGCTTTGCCCTGCTCGACAACGACTGGACAGTGACCGACACCATCGAATGCTGGACCGATCCCTCCATCCGCATGAACGATGGAACCTGCGATCCGGATGGCCGGTTCTGGTGCGGGTCCATGTCCTACGACTTGGTCCCGGGCGCCGGTGCGCTGTGGCAGCTACATCCCGACGGCGCCACCACCATCGCTGCGTCCGGTGTCGGCTGCTCGAATGGTCTGGCATGGACGCAGAGTGGCAACCACGCCTATTACGTCGACAGCCTGACGAACCGGATCGACATGATCACCGTGGGGTCCGAGGGGAACATCCTGAGCAGGACGCCTTTCCTGGACACTGCTGGTCTGGGTTTCCCTGACGGCCTCGCCGTCGATCGGGCCGACGGCGTCTGGCTCGCTCTCTTCGATGCAGGCCGCCTGGTGCATGTCGACCGTCATGGCCGTCTCGACGCCGAAATCACCGTTCCAGCAGGGCAGGTCACCGCCTGCACTTTCGGTGGCCCCCGATTCGACCAGCTCTACATCACCACATCCCGATATCAGCTCACCGAGCCGGAACAAGGGGCCGGAGCGGTGTACATCGCCGAGCCGCCGATCGGCGGATTCGGGCCGTTCGCATTCCGCAGCTGAACCGGGGAGTGGGAAGGTGTTGGTCTCCATCGCGGACAGGATGATCAGCGGCATGTCGGGCTCCGGTCCAGAGCCGCGGACCTCGCCGAACAGGCACGGCAGGTTCAGGGACTCCCGCAGCCACTGCCGATAGCCGTTGCTGACAATCGGGACCCCGGCTATACCGACGAGCTGCAGGGAGAGGCCATGACAGATGTGCCCGGTTCGCTTTCGGCGAGTGGGCATTGTCGCCGAGAACGGCCTCCGGTCGGGTCTGCGGCCGTCCACGACCGATCCCGTTCCTACGGGGCCGGTGTGGTCCTCTCAGCGATCTGCATCCGAGGAGGTTCCTCACCAAATAGGAGACACGCCCCGGGCCGTGAGGCGACCGCGGTCACTCGAGGGTAACCTCGGTCAGCCGACCGGTGGCGACGTCGAACACGAAGCCGCGCAACGATTCGGTGAGCGTGACGAACGGGCTGGCCGCGATCCGGCGCAGCGACTGCCGGACGTCCTCGTCGACGTCCGGGAACGCCTCGGCGGACCACGCGGGCTCGATGCCGGTCTCGTCCTGGAGGGCGCGCTTGAACTCGTCGTCGGTGAACGTCAGCATGCCGCAGTCGGTGTGGTGGATCAGGATGATCTCACGCGTGCCGAGCAGTCTCTGACTGATCGCGAGGGAACGGATCTCGTCGTCGGTGACGACACCGCCCGCGTTGCGGATCACGTGCGCCTCGCCCGCCCCGAGGCCGAGGACTCGGTAGACGTCCAGTCGCGCGTCCATACACGCGACGACGGCGACGTGCCTGCTCGGCGGCAGCGGCAACGGGCCCGCGAAGCTCTCGGCGTAACGCTTGTTGTTCTCGAGGTACTCGTCGGTGACAGTCATCGGCGTCTCCCGGATCACTGGGGTGGAGCAGGGGTCGAATGCCCGCACTTGCCCTTCATGGTCGTCGCAGTGACGCGAACGCGGAACCCTTCCGCTCCCCGCGAGCGGAATAAATGGGTTGCGCGTCGGTTGAATCGGTCATACGGTGGTCGACGTTCTGTTCCCGAGGATCGGAGAGGCCCTTGCTCCTGTAGAGGTGACCCGCGCCTGAGCGTGACCGTGTGCATGTCGCATGCGATCGCGCACCGCAACCAACCTCTCGGAGCATCGAATGCCTAAGTCCACCACGTCCGTATCCCTGTCCGACCTCGCCTTCTCCTGGCCCGACGGGTCCCCGGTCGTCGACGGTCTCGACGCCGTGATCGGTTCGGGCCGCACCGGTCTGGTGGGGCTCAACGGTTCCGGCAAGTCCACGCTGCTCGAGCTCATCGCCGGACGGCTGCACCCTACCCGCGGCTCGGTCACGACCCACGGCACCGTCGCGTACCTCCCTCAGGACCTGACGCTCGATCCGACGGTGCGAGTCGACGTGGTGCTCGAGATCGCCGACATCCGACAGTCGTTGGCGCGCATCGAATCCGGCTCCGGATCGGACTCGGACTTCGACACCGTCGGCACCGCCTGGGACATCGAGGAGCGCGCGGTGTCGACGCTGCACCGGCTGGGCCTGCAGCGCATCGTCGCCGGCGTCGCCGACCTCGACCGCACGGTGGGTGAACTGTCCGGCGGCGAGACGACATTGCTCGGTCTCACCGCGCAACTGCTGCGCGAGCCGGACATCCTGCTGCTCGACGAGCCGACCAACAACCTCGACGGTGCGAGCCGGGATCTTCTCGCCGCGGCCGTGCGGCAGTTCCCCGGCACCGTGCTCGTCGTCAGCCACGACCGGGACCTGCTCGAGACGATGGAGTCCATCGCCGAACTGCGCGACGGGCGCCTTCGCATGTTCGGTGGCAATTTCACCGACTATCTGGAGGCGATCGAGGCGGAGCAGGAGGCGGCGCGGGCGGCGGTCCGCGACGCCCGCAGCGACGTCCGCAAGCAGGGTCGCGAACTCGTCGAGACGCAGATCAAGCTGGACCGCCGGGCGCGCTACGGCCGAAAGATGTTCGAGAACAAGCGGGAACCGAAGATCGTGATGGGTCTGCGCAAGCGGGCCGCCCAGGAGTCGGCCGGCAAGCTCCGTGGAAACCACGCCGAGAAGCTCGACGACGCCAAGCGCACGCTGGCGGAAGCGCAGGACCGGGTGCGCGACGACCGCGAGATCCGCATCGACCTGCCCGACACCGCAGTGTTCCCCGGGCAGCAGGTGATCGCGTTGGAAGGGGCGCGCCTGCGCAGCGGCCAGACGCTCGATCTCACCGTGACCGGGCCCGAGCGGATCGCCCTGATCGGACGCAACGGCGCCGGCAAGACCACCCTGCTCCACGCGATCGCCGAGCACGGCGCGCGGGTCCCGTTCGCGCTCCTCCCCCAGCGAATCGACATCTTCGACGACGACGCGTCGGTGGCGGAGAACGTCGCAGGCGCCGCCCCGCACGCGACGGCCGAGCAGGTCCGGGGCAGCCTGGCCCGGTTCCTGTTCCGTGGCGCCGAGGCCGACGCCCCGGCGTCGACACTGTCCGGTGGCGAACGGCTGCGGGCGGCTCTCGCAATGCTCCTCGCGGCCGATCCGCCGCCGCGGCTGCTGATGCTCGACGAGCCGACGAACAACCTCGACCTGCCGAGCCTCGCCCACCTGGTCCAGGCACTGAACGGTTTTCGCGGCGCGCTGGTCGTGGTCAGCCACGACAGCCGGTTCCTGCGCGACATCGGCATCACCCGACGACTCGAGATCGACGATTCGGGGCTCACCGAGCCCCGAGAGGAGCCCGGGGAAGAGCGTCCGGAGTGACGACACGGCGACACGAGCGGCAATATGAGGTGTGTCTCTTTCGGGGCATCGGTTCGCGGCGATTGCGCACAGGAGCCCTGTTCCGTTCCAGGGCAGAAGGTCCCGGTTCGGTCCCGAATCGGAGTCACACGAGCCCCACGTGACACATCTCGATCCCGCCTCCGGATCTTGAGTTTTGGAAACGAATGCGGTTCTGCCGGATGGGCTTGCGCCCACCGTTACGGTGAATTCCGAACGAAGAGAACCGAGCAGATGCGCTACCCCCCGACGATCGAAAGTCGTGCCGAAACGACATGCAGACCTACGACTACCCGACCGACCTCGACGACTCCATGAACGAAGCGGACGACCTGCGCGTCCCTAGCGAACGCGCCAAACGAATCGTCCTGATCCTGGGATCCGCACTCGCGACGATCAGCCCGTCCGGCCTGGCCTTCGCGATCGGAGTGCCGTTGGCAGAGATCGCACGCATCTTTGCGCTGACCACGGCACCGGTCGGGTGCGCGTTCCTCCTGCTGCGACCCCGCAGCTAGTGCACGACGGCAACCGTCGAACCGGACCATTCCGGAAAGCCTGTTCAGCTGTTCACATGTCCCGATAGACTTGGCCGCAACGATTCCCCGGCCCCGGGAGGGCAGCGTGGCTATCGAAGCGGCCGTCGTGGCGAATGCCGAAACGGATGTCGTCGCAATGCACATGAGCGACGGGATCATCAATGCCCCCACTTCCGCGCTGTTCTGGGCCGTTGCGGTCGTGGGCGTCGGCGTGGCGATCTGGCGCGCCAGAACCGAACTGGACGAGCGGACCGCACCGATGGCGGGTCTGGTGGCCGCCTTCATCTTCGCCGTCCAGATGATCAACTTCCCGATCCTTCCCGGCGTGAGCGGGCACCTCCTCGGTGGTGGACTGGCCGCGATCCTGGTCGGGCCGTACACGGGCGCGCTGTGCATCGCGATCGTGCTCACCGTCCAGTCCCTGCTGTTCGCCGACGGCGGCCTCACCGCCCTCGGCGCCAACATCACCAACATGGCGCTGGTCGGGACCGCGGTCGGGTACGCCGTCGCCGTGGTCCTGCGGCCGTTGCTCGCCGGCCGGGGAGACGGCGGAATCGGCGTGCTCGCATTCGTTTCCGCCTGGTGTGCAACGGTTCTCGCGGCCTCGATGTTCGTGGTCGAGTACGCGATCGGCGGGTCGGCGATCACGTCGCTGCACACGGTGGCCGCGTACATGTTCGGCACGCATGCGCTCATCGGCATCGGCGAGGGCATCATCACGGCATTCACCGTCGTCGCGGTCGCGCGGGCGCGGCCCGATCTCGTGTACCTGCTGCGCCGGCGAACGGTACGCACGCGCGACGACGGGGTGGTGTCGACATGAGCAGTCCCACCCGCACACGGTCGTGGTTCCTCGTCGGGTTCGCGGTCGCAGCACTGTTGATCGCCGGTGTCCTCTCCTACTTCGCGAGTTCCAGCCCGGACGGCCTGGACTCCGCCACGCTGCGCGGCTGCGAGGTCGTGGAAACCGATGACGGCGAACAACTCGACGGCACGTGCATCGCCCAGGACGCCACCGATCATCACCTCTCGTCGTCTCCGTTCGCCGACTACTCGATCCGCGGCGACGGGGCGCTCACCGGCGTCGCGGGGGTGCTCGGCGTGGTTGCGGTCTTCGTCGTGGCGGGCCTGCTGTTCCGGGCCATCGCCCGGCACCGGGGACCGTGACGTGTCCGGGGCGCACACACACCCGCTGTACCTCGAAGGCGCGTCACCGGTGCACGCACTGCCGAGCGAGGTGAAGATCCTGGCCGCGTTCGTCGGCGTGTTCGCGGTCGTCGCGACACCGCGGGAGGCGTTCTGGGCGTTCGGGCTCTATCTCCTCATCCTGGTCGGGGTGTGGCGGATCGCCGGGATCACACTGCGCTGGCTCGCGCCGCGCATGCTGATCGAGTTGCCGTTCGTGGTGCTCGCGGTGCTGTTGCCGTTCGCGGAGTCCGGCGACCGGGCCACGGTCCTGGGACTGTCCCTGTCGGTACCGGGCCTGCTCGCGGCGTGGAACATCCTGGTCAAGGGCACCCTCGGCGTCCTCGTCTCGTTGACGCTCGCGGCCACCACCCCGATGCGGTCCCTGCCGGCGGGACTGTCCCGCCTGCACCTGCCCGGCGTCGTCGTCACGATTGCCACCCTCATGCTCCGCTACGTGAACCTGCTTGCGGGAGAGATCGACCGGATGCGGATCGCCCGCGTCTCGCGCGGCGACGACCCGCGTTCCCTGCACCAGGTCGGTGCCGCCGCGCGCGGCGTGGGCGGGACGTTCCTGCGCGCCTACGAGCGCGGCGAACGCGTGCACCTGGCGATGCTCTCGCGCGGATTCACCGGAACGGTGCCGCTGTCCTCGGCGCCGGCCCGGCGTCGCGACTGGTGCACCGCGCTGACGCCCGCCGCCTGCGCGGTGGCCGTCGCCACCGCCGCGTGGATGGTGTGAGATGCAGCCTCCCGCAGTCGAAACCGCCGGTCTCGTCTTCGAGTATCCGGACGGCCGACGGGCACTGGACGGCGTCGACCTCTCGATCGCTCACGGCGAACGGGTCGCGGTCCTCGGCCCCAACGGCGCCGGCAAGACCACCCTCATCCTGCAACTCAACGCGGTGCTCGCCGCGACCGCGGGCTCGGTGCGGATCGGTGGCCTCGCGGTGGACCGGAAGAACCTGCGCGAGATCCGGCGCCGCGTGGGTGTCGTGTTCCAGGACCCCGACGACCAGCTGTTCATGCCCACCGTGGCCGAGGATGTCGCCTTCGGGCCCGCCAACTTCGGGGTGCGCGGCACGGAACTCGAACGGCGCGTGGCCGATGCGCTCGCGCAGGTCGACATGGCCGAGCACGCGCACCGCAGCGCCGGTCACCTCTCCGGTGGCCAGCGGCGCCGGGTGGCGCTCGCGACGGTGCTGGCGTGCCGACCCGATGTGCTCGTGCTCGACGAGCCGTCGAGCAATCTCGACCCGGTCGCCCGCCGCGAACTCGCCGAGGTGCTCATGCGCCTGGAGGCGACCCTCGTCCTGGTCACGCACGACCTGCCGTACGCCGCGCAACTGTGCCGCCGTGCGGTGGTCCTCGACGAGGGCCGGGTGGTGGCGGACGACGGCATCGACCGCGTCCTCGCCGACGCGGACCTGCTCGCCGCGCACCGCCTCGAGCTGCCGTGGGGGTTCACGCTTCCCGCGACGGAGTCGCTGCCCGACCGACTGCGGGACCGGTGAGCTCGGCGGCGAGCCGCGGATTGGTCTGCGTCAGCTGCCAATCCGTCCAGTACTCGAGGCTGCCCGCCTGATCGGCGTCGAGTCGGTCGCACACCAGGTCCCAGTGCACGGCCACCCGGTCCCCGATCCGCAGATCCGGGACGAAGGAACCCGCACCGACGCTGCGCCGGGCGGGCCGGTCCTCGAGCGGGCCGAGCGCCAGTCGCCGGCCGTCGAACTGCAGTCCCCGCGAACGCACCGTGGCGGTGTGCGGGGTCAGGCTCACGACGACACCGTTGCGGATCCGGCACGAGTCCAGCACGTGCAGCGGTTGCGGCATCCCGGTGCCGAGCAGTCGCGTCCACGGATACACCCCGAACACGTGGAACGCGTGGGTGGGCGCGGCCTCGGGCAGCAGGGCGTCGGTGAGGTACTTCCAGTAGTGTCCGGCGCTCGCGCCGAGGCGGTCGAGCAGTTCCCGGCCGAAGCGCTCCCGGTCCACCGCCGCCGTCAGTTCGTTGCCGGTCCAGTAGCCGCGAACCACGGCGTCGTCGAGGGCGTCGTCGACGCCGGACAGGTCGGCGAGCAGTTCCTGGTACGGCCACGCGCCACTGAACTGCCGTGCAGCCGAGTCGACGTCGCCGTCGTCCGGATCCGTGGCGCCACACGCGACGGCCTCGAGAGCCGCCGAACCCGCCGGCCCGCAGTACCCGAGCGAGTTGGGCGCGTAGGCGTAGCGCGCGAACAGGACCCGGCCGGCCGCGGCGCTCACTCGGGTCTCCGCCCCACCAGCAGCGCCGTCTCCCGGTGCAGGCGACCGAAGTTGTAGTACGCCGCGCACGCGCCCTCGGGCGAGACCATGCACGTCCCGATCGGGGTCTCGGGCGTGCACGCGGTGCCGAACACCTTGCACTCCCACGGCTTGATGACCCCCTTGAGGACCTCGCCGCACTGGCACGCCTTGGGATCGGCCACCCGGACGCCGGGCATCGAGAAGCGTTCCTCCGCGTCGAACTCGACGTAGTCGGGGTGGATCCGCAGCGCGCTCTGCGAGATGAACCCGAGTCCGCGCCATTCGAAGTGCGGTCGCAGCGCGAAGGTTTCGCTCATCAGCTTCAGCGCCTGCGTGTTGCCCTCGGGCCGGACGACGCGGATGTACTGGTTCTCCACCTCGCAGCGGCCCTCGCGGATCTGCTGCAGCAGCATGTGCACCGACGCGAGGATGTCGAGCGGTTCGAACCCCGCCACCACCATCGGCTTTCCGTACACCTCGGGGACGAACCGGTACGGCCGCAACCCCACCACCGTCGAGACGTGCCCGGGTCCGAGGAAGCCGTCGAGTCGCAGATCCGGGGACTCGAGGATCGCCTTGATCGGCGGCACGATCGTCACGTGGTTGCAGAAGATGCTGAAGTTCGTCACCCCCATCTGCCGGGCGCGCACCAGCGTCACCGCGGTGGACGGGGCGGTGGTCTCGAAGCCGACCGCGAAGAACACCACCTGCTTGTCGGGGTGGTCGACGGCGATCTTGAGGGCGTCGAGCGGCGAGTACACGAATCGCACATCCGCACCACGGGCTTTCGCCTCGATGAGGTTGCCGTGCGATCCGGGCACCCGCATCATGTCGCCGAACGTCGTGAAGATGACGTCCGGCTGTTCGGCGAGGTACATCGCGTCGTCGACCCGGCCCATGGGGATCACGCACACCGGGCACCCCGGACCGTGCACGAGTTCGACGGACGGCGGCAACAGGTGTTCGATGCCGTGCCGGTAGATGGTGTGGGTGTGGCCGCCGCACACCTCCATGAACTTGAACTCGTCGTCGCCGGCGAGTTCGGTGATGGACCGGACCAGCGCGCGGGCCGCCGCCGGGTCGCGGAATTCGTCCACGAATTTCATGCTGCAACCTCCTTGTGCCCCGGCGTCAGTTGATACGCGAGGAATGGAACGCGTCGATCTCGTTCTCGTAGTCGGCGCCCATCTTCTGGACCTGGTCGAGGGTGAGCGCGGCCTCGGCCTCGTCGATCTTCGCCATCGCGAAGCCCACGTGGACCAGCACCCAGTCGCCCACCACGAGGCCGTCGTCGGCCAGCAGTCGCACACTGATGGTCCGCTGGACCCCGTTGACGTCCACCTTCGCCAGGTGCTGCTCCGTGTCGACCATCTGCACCACCTGGCCGGGAATGCCCAGACACATGTCGTTTCCTCCTCTCGCTCAACAGATTCGCGGCAGCGGATCCCCCACCAGCATGTCCACGATCCGGCTGCCGCCGAACGCGGTGCGCAGCGCGACGATGCCCTCCGGTTCTGCCAGCACCTCCCCGACGACCGCGGCCTGCTCGCCGCCCGGACACGCACGCAGTGCCGCGAGCGCGGCATCGGTCTCCTCCGCGGCGACGACCGCGACGAACTTGCCCTCGTTGGCGACGTACAGCGGATCGATGCCCAGCAGGTCACATGCGCCCGAGACCTGCGGCAGCACCGGCAGTGACTCCTCGTCGAGCACCACCGCCAGTCCGGTGGACTGGGCCAACTCGTTGCACACCGTGCCGACCCCGCCCCGGGTCGCGTCGCGCATCCACCGCGTCGACGGGGCCGCCTCGAGCAGCGCGTGGACCAGACCGTTGACCGGCGCCGTGTCGGACCGGATGTCCGCCTCGATCGCGAGTTCACCGCGCGCGAGCATGACGGCCATGCCGTGTTCGCCGATCGTGCCCGAGAGCAGCACCCGGTCGCCGGGCCGGACACACTCGGGTCCGAGTCGGCGGGTGACCGGCAGCGCGCCGACACCGGCGGTGCAGATGTAGACGCCGTCGGCCGCGCCCTTGCCGACCACCTTGGTGTCGCCGGTGACCACGTGCACCCCGGCCTGTGCAGCGGAATCCGCTATGTCCTGGACGATTTCGCGTAGCAACGCGATCTCGAAGCCCTCCTCGATCACGAATGCGGCGGACAGCCATAACGGCCGTGCGCCGGTCACGGCGAGATCGTTGACGGTGCCGTGCACCGCGAGGTTCCCGATCGACCCGCCCGGGAACTGCAGGGGCTGTACCACGAACGAGTCGGTCGAGAACGCGATCCGCTCGCCCGCCGGCAGCGTCAGCGCGGCCGCGTCGCCCAACTGCTCGAGCTGCGGATTGCGCAGCGCCTCCACGAACACCGAGTCGACCAGCGCCGCCGACGATTTCCCGCCGGCGCCGTGGGCGAGCGTCACGACGTCCTCGAGGAGCCTGGGCCGGCGCTTGCGGAACGAGGCGATGCGGTCGAGGACCCGGTCCTCGCGTTCGGCGGCCGTCGTAGGTTCCATCCGTCAATCCTCCTGGCTGTCGGTGGCGGGTCCGCCCGGTCTGTTCATGTGCTCCTGTGCGGCGCTCCAGAGCCGGTAGCCGACGAGCGCGTGACTCTCCTGGATGCGGTGGATGCTCTGCGATCGGATCGTGAAGCAGTAGTCCAGGTCGTCGCTCACCGCCATCCGGCCGCCGTCGTGTCCCGCGAATCCGATCGTGAGCAGACCGCGCCGCCGCGCTTCCGTCAGCGCGATCATCAGGTCGTCGGAATTCCCCGACGTCGACAGGGCGATCGCAATGTCGTGCGGGCCCGCGTGCGCGATGATCTGCCGGGAGAAGATCAGGTCGAAGCCGACGTCGTTGCCCAGCGCCGTCACCACGGCCTGGTCCGCGGCGAGCGACCACGCGGCGACGGGCCGGCCCCGGGCCGGACGGCTGAACAGCGACGCGAGGGTGGCCGCGTCGGTGGAGCTGCCGCCGTTGCCGAACGTGTAGAGCCGACCCCCCTGCGCGAACCGCTCCGCCATCCGGCGCCCGGCCTCCTCGATCCCCGATCCCCACTCGACGGTCGAGTCCCGCTGCAGCCGAGCACTTTCCGCAGCCTTACCGCGGGCCGAGGCGGCGAGGTCGTCGAGCAGGGCGTCGGCACCCTCCTCGTGGGCGTCGATGAACGGGTACAGGAAATCCGTTCCCTCGGGGACTGGGGTCGGGCCGGTCATCGCGGTACCTCCTCGTTCGGGTGGATGTCGAGGGGGATCCTGCTGATCGCGGCACCGCCGTGGACCAGCAGCAGGTCGTGGGCGGCGACGTCGCCGACGATCGTCGTGTCGACCCACTCCTCCCCGCCGGCCGTTCGGACGAGAGTGCCGTCGAGCGGATCCGACGGCGCCAGCACCACTTCCGCGAGTCGGCCCTCGTCGCTGCACGTGACGCACGCGTCGCCTTCGCACTCGACGCCCCCATCGGCGGGTGCCTGCACCAGCCCGGGGTGCTCGAAGCAGACGTGCGTCAGTTCCCACAGCAGGTGGTACATCAGCACGAACCGCCCGGTCGCGGGAACCATCGGATCGTCGGAGTCCACCCACAGGACGTGGGTGGACGCGCCGGGGCCGGGCCGCGGACCCGAGCCGATCCAGATCGTGTCCGCACCCCACGCCGGGGCCCGCCGCATGATGTCCCGCACCTGTGGTTGGTCGGCGGACGCCACCGCGAGGATCACGTCCCCGGGCCGGGTCGCGACGCGGCACTGCGCCACCGGGTCGGGTTCCACGAGCGAGACCGACGGCAGCGCCCGTTTGCCCACGATCACCGGGTGGACGAACTCGACCGCCACGTGATGGGCGTGCGGTTCCCACTGCGGCGAGACCACCCACAGGGTGGCGCCCGCCTGGAATCGACGCGCCAGGGCCAGGGCCGCGGCCGCCAGGTCCGCCGACAGCTCCCGGCCGATCAGTTCGACCGTCGCGTCACTCGTCGTCATGGTTGCACCTCGTCGATCGGATCGGTCCGGGAGCGACGCGCGAGCGTCGCGAGTCCCAGTGCGGCCTGCCCCAACGACAGTCCGCCGTCGTTCGCCGGCACCGACCGGTGCGTGAGCACCCGCAATCCCGCCGACTCCAGGCGGACCCGGACGAGCGCGGTCAGCAACCGGTTCTGGAACACCCCACCGGTCAGGCCCACCGTCGCCACCCCCGACCGCCGCGCAGTGTCGGCCGCGAGGCTCGCGGTCGCCGCCGCCAACGCACAGTGGAAGCCGAAGGCCAGTTCCGGCACCGGGACGCCCGCACGCATTCCCGTCACGAGTCCCCCCACCAGCTCCGCGAGCTTCAGCTCGCCGCCCTCGATCCGCATCTCGATCGCCGCGGGCGTGCGGGCGGTGCGGGCGAGGGCTTCGAGTTCCACCGCGGCCTGGGCCTCGTAGCTGACCCGGTGCCGCACCCCCAGCACCGACGCGACACCGTCGAAGAGCCGACCGACGCTCGTCGTCCGCACGCAGCCCAGCCCGGTGTCGAGTTGCGCTGCCACCAGCCCACGTTCGTTCGCCGCCAGCGCGCGCAGGCACGGCAGTTCCTCTGCCGCCGCGGTGTCCAGGCCCACCTCGTGCAACAGCGCCAACGCGACACGGGCCGGGTTGCGCACCGCGACGTCGCCACCGGGCAGCGTGAACGGCTGCAGGTGTCCGACGCGGTCGGCGTCGAGCAGGTCCTCCCCGACCAGCAGCATCTCCCCGCCCCACACGGTGCGGTCGCAGCCGTAGCCGGTGCCGTCATACGCGATGCCCAGCAGGGGCGTCCCCACCATGCGGTGTTCGGCGACCAGCGCCGCGACGTGGGCGTGGTGGTGCTGGACCGTGCGCAGGTCGATGCCCTCGCGTTCGCTGAACTCCTCGGCCCAACTGCGCGTCGAGTACCCCGGATGGTCGTCGGCGACGACCAGTTCGGGCCGGACGTCGTGCAGCGCGGACAGTTGCGCGACGGAGTCGTCGAACGCGCGCCGACTCTCGAGGCTGCCCATGTCGCCGAGATGCCCGGAGCAGAAGGCGAAGTCCTGCCGGGTGAGGCAGAAGGTGTTCTTCACCTCGGCACCCACCGCGAGCACGGTCGGGCCGGGACGGTCCAGCAGCACGGGCAGCGGCGCGTACCCGCGGGAGCGTCGGATCGGCGACACCGCGCCGTCGACGACCGTGAGCACCGAGTCCTCGCACGGCACGGCGATGTCGCGGTCGTGCATCAGGAACACGTCCGCGATGCCGGACAGTCGCTCGCGCGCATCGGCGTTGTCGAAGCACAGCGGTTCGCCGCCGAGATTGCCCGACGTCATCACCAGCAGTTCCGGCGGCGGGACGGCGCTGCCGGGCACCGGCGCGAACAGCAGGTGGTGCAGCGGCGCGTAGGGCAGCAGGATCCCGATCTCGTCGAGCCCCGGAGCGACATCGGCCGCCACCTCGGATCGGGTCTTCCTGCGCAGCAGCACGATCGGACGCGCGGCGCTGCGCAGCACATCGGCCTCGGCGGTTCCGACGTCACACACCCGGCGTGCGGTGTCGACGTCGGCCGCCATCACGGCGAACGGCTTGGCGGGCCGCTGCTTCCGCTCCCGCAGCCGCCGAACGGCGTCGGGATCGGTTGCGTCGCAGGCCAGATGGAATCCACCGATACCCTTGATCGCGACGATGCCACCCGACGCGATCTCCTGCTGCACCCGCTCGAGGACGGCGTCGTCGCCGTCGATGCGCGCGCCGGCGGCCTCCGCGTGGATCCGCGGCCCGCAGTCCGGACAGCAGATCGGCTGCGCGTGGTACCGGCGGTCGGTGGGATCGGCGTACTCGCGGGCGCACCGCGGACACATCGGGAACCGCGCCATCGTGGTCGCCGGCCGGTCGTAGGGCAGGTCCGTGACGACCGTGAACCGCGGCCCGCAGTTGGTGCAGTTCACGAACGGGTGCCGGTACCGCCGGTCGGCCGGGTCGGCCATCTCCCGCGCGCAGTCGGCGCAGATCCCGACGTCGGGCGGGACCAGGGTCCGGGCACCCGGGGTGTGCAGGCTCGGCACGATCCGGAACGTGTCGTCCCCGCGCGGCAGCGCCGGTTCGACGGTCACGTCCACCACCACCGCGAGCGGTGGTGCATCGCGCCGCAGCCCGATCGTGAACTCCGCCAGTGCGTCCGGTCGGCCCTCGACCTCGATGAACACGCACACCTCGTCGTTTCCGCAGTGCCCGGTGAGGCCCAACCGCTCGGCCAGCCGCGCCACGAACGGCCGGAAACCCACGCCCTGCACCACCCCACGGACCGTCACCCGGTGCCGCTGCTTCGCGGCCCGGTCGGTGAACGCCTCGGCGGTCACGGTGCCCCGTCTCCGTCGTCCCGCGGACGGCCCATCAACTCCAGACCCGCCATGGCCCGTTCGGCGCCCTCCCGGTCGACGCGCTCCACCGCGAATCCCATGTGGATCACGATCCAGTCGCCGGGGGCGAGCACAGTGTCCTCGAGCATCCCGATGTTGACCTTGCGCTCCTTCCCCTCGACGTCGACCAGCGCGAGCTGGCCGCCGTAGCCGTCGAGCAGTCGGACCACCCGCCCGGGGATTCCCAGACACATCGCTCAGCCCTCCGTCTCGTCGACCGGACCACCGACCGCCGCCGGACCGAACCCGGACACGACCGCCAGCACCTCGTCCGCGGCGTCGTCCACCGCCGCGGCGACCGGCGCGGACAGCCCGATCCCCTCGTCGACGCACGCCGCCTGGCAGCCGACGACGACGGTGCGTGGGAGTCGTCCGCCCAGCGCGGCGAGGCTCGCGAACACCGCGCCCGGATCCATGCCGTGCGCGTCGAGTCGAGGGGCAGCGCCGGGGTCGTCCGGGCCGACCTCGAACACCCGGACGTCGCCCGGCCGGCCGCGGTCCGGAACCGCGTCCACGAGAACCAGCGCGTCCCAGTCGTCGAGCAGGTCGTACGCCAGGTGCATCCCACGGATGCCGTAGTCGACCGCACGGACGCCGTCGGGCAGCGCGGCGGATGCCCGCCCGGACACCAAGGCGTGCAGCACCTCCGGGCCGAAGCCGTCGTCGCCGAGGAAGATGTTGCCGATTCCGGCGACCAGGATCCTCGGCGGCGACGCCGCGGGCGACGCGGGCGTCATCTCGTCACATCCGGCGCATGCGCAGGTAGCGCTGCATGTCCGGGATCGACCGCACCCCGATCCACACGCCTGCCGCGGCGACCGCCGCGAACAGCACCGTAGACACCATTCCGATTGCCCTCATGACCGATTCTCCTCTCGCTCGTTCGCCGGATCGGCCTGCGAATCGAGTGGTTCCACTTCGTCGGGCGCGAAGTACAGGTAGCGGCCGTACCAGTCGTGCAGTTCGGCGGCCGGATCGTCGAGGATGACGACACCCACGTGCGTGCCGCCGTCGACGTCGGCGTGCACGGTGGCGACCCGGGCGACCTGGCCGGTGAAGAACAGATCCTGCGCGTCCGCCCGCCGCGAGGGCCGCAGCCGCACCAGGCTGCCCTTCGCGATCCGCACCCCGTCGACGACCACGCCGTCGGCCTCGGGCCGAACGCTGTTGTCGGCGGCTGGATCCCACCACGGCACGTCGTCGGGCACCTCGGGAACGAGTCCGCCGGGGGTGACGAACGTCGGGGGCTCTGCCGGTCCGGTGTCGAAGGCGCGCGGGTCGCGCAGTGCACCGTGCAACCGCTGCATGTCCGACGCCGACATGCCGTCGCAGCGGTCGATGATCTGCGCCGCCAGCGGATCGGTCGCGCGGGCCTGCGCCTTCTCCTCGTCCGTCAGTGTCATCACCCGGAGGGTGAGGATCTCGTCGATCTCGGTGGCGTCGAACAGGTCTCCGCCGCTCTCCTCGGCGACCCGCGGGTGGTCGTAGAGAATGATCGGCGACGCCAGGACGACGTCGCTGGTGCCGGGGGCGTCCCGGTCCCCGGCCAGGACCGGGTAGCAGCGATGCTGCCGGCACCCGGCCGCGGCGTCGGCGAGGCGGTCGGGCGGCTCGAGCAGCGACACGAAGCGGGCGTCGCGGGCCGCGAGGAGCAGGTGCGCACCGATGAGCGAGTGGCGAATCGCAATGTCTTTCACGGGCACCCCGGGCGCGACGACGTCGTCCAGGACGGTCTCGTTGCGCACGTCGACGGTCAGTCGCACCGCGTCGCCGATGGGTGCCGCTGTCAACTCGACCCGGCCGCGGACCGGGAACCGTGTCCGCACCAGGCGGCCGGCCGGACCGAGATCCTCGACGTCCGCGCCGCCCGGCACCCGGACGTCCCGGCCGACGCCGTCCTGCAGGTCCGCCACCCCGAACGCGCCGAGTGCGATCTCCACCTCCACGGCCTCGTCCCAGCTCACCCACGTCCGACCGTCGACGACGAGTTCGGGGACCGCCTCGAATCCGGCCCCCCGTGTCGCCTCCACGGTCCGTACCTGCAACTGCAGGAAACGCAGCACCGGTTCGACGACACCGTCGTCACGGTCGAGCACGCACTCGACGCGCATCGTCGAATCCTCGCCCACTCCACGGTCGGCGGCGCCGACCGGCCCGAGGACACCGAACTGCCAGCGCGACTGGTTCTTCCGCGACGTGGAACGGTACGGGTACAGCAGGTAGCCCTCGTACAGGACGGCGTCGGCCACCGCCCGCAGCCGGGCCAGATCGTCGAGTCCGGTCACGTCGCCACCTCCCCCGCGGCCTCGAGCAGTTCGGTCACGGCCTGGTCGATGCCGGGCAGACCGCGGGCGGCCTTGTACCGCATCAGCGCGGCGATGGTGTCGTGGTCCAGGCGCAGCCACCCGGTCGACGGGAAGTTCTGCCGCACGGTCTCGCGCCACACGTCGACGGGCAGGTCGAACTGCGCCTCCCGATCCCACGGGACCTGCTCGACCCCGAACCCCTTGGTCCCCTTCGTGAACACCGTGCCGCTGAACAGGAAGCTCAGCGGGACCGTTCCGTCCGCGTCGCCCTCCAACGCGTGCAGGTACTTCGACGCCGTGACCTCGAAGTCGTAGGTGCACGGCAGCACCAGTTCGGTCACGCACTCGCCGGTGAACCCCGGTACCGTCGCCGTGGCGTGCAGCCACGGGAACGTCGAGAGGGTCGTCGCCCACCGCTCGCGGGGACCGAACAGGTCGAGCAGTCCCGCCTCCTCGGTGTCCGAGTAGCGGCGGCGCCGCGGCTCGATCCGGATCTGGCACCGCAGGGCGAGCGCGTGCACGGTGGCGCCGGTCGACTCGGCGATGCGCACGCGGGCGATCAGGTTGGGGGTCACCGCGAACGGTTCGGGGCCCACCGAGAGCACCGCGAAGTCCAGGGCCGTCACGGCGCACCTCCGGTCTGCTCGTGGACCGGCACACTGCGCCGATCGATGCGTTCGAAGAAGTCGTCGAGTTCGCGGTGCGCGTCCTGCCCGCCGTCGAACCCGCGCCAGCACCGCCGCAACCGCCCCACCAGTTCGTAGCAGGCGTCGATCGGCAGGAGGTGGCATTCGGCGGCGGCCGGTCCGGTCTTCGGCACCCGGATCAACAGCGCCTCGACGTCGGCGACGACGGTGTCGACGGCCGGGTTGGCCTCCCGCACCGAGTCCCACGCCGCGATGGGCAGTTCCGACTCGGTCGCGCCGGCGGGGCCGGGATAGAACGCGACCGTGCGGTCCTGTTCGGAGTTCCGGAAGAAGAAGGCGAGCCCCACCGGGATCTCGAGCCCGTCCCACTGGCCCGGTCCCAGCCGGAAGTCCGGGAACGACAGGTACCGGTCGGGCACGGCCCGGTACCTCAGCTCGGCGCCGGGTTCGGTGAACAGCAGGTAGCACGGCCGGCACACGCACATCAGCTGCCGTCCGGCCATGTTCACCACGTGCGGATGCTCGTCGGCGATCGGCACTGCACACATCTCGCACCGTTCCCCGGCGATCGGTTGCGGCCGGGACTCCGCGATACGCCGAAGCACCCCCAGCGCCGGACCGGTGGGGGTGCCGTGGTTCGACGGCGCGTTCACCCCGTCACCGCCGTCGGCACGGCCACCGAGAGGACGCCGTCACGCACCAGCACCGGAAGCGGATCGAGGTGATCGCCCGAGGTCTCCACCGCGGCCCCCGCGCGGCGGACGTCGTAGTGGGCCCGGCAGGTGGGGCAGCGCACCACCGCGTCGCCCACCGCACCACCGGCCCGGCGCTGCATCACCGCCCCGGCCATCGAATTCCCGCACGAGGGACACCGGTCCCGGTACGCGAAGAGTTCGTCCCCGATCCGGCACACCAGCATCGCGAGGCCGCCCACGGTGAAGCCGCCCACCTCGCCCGCACCGATCTCCGCGAATTCCGGTGCGGAAACCCACGTTCCGGGTTGCTGTCCGGAATCGCGCACGTGCGACATCAGCGAATCGACGCTGAACACGCCCGGTGTCGCCGCGGCGGGCTCGGCGGTGTCGGTCTCCACCTCGATCGCGGTGGTCTCGGGCGCCGCGGCCTGGACCGCCCCCTCCACCGCGAGCTGCAGGGTGACCGCCGACGACGGGCACCCGTGACAGCTGCCCAGTAGCCGCAGTCGCACGACGCCGTCGGCCGTCACCTCGACGAGTTCGACGTCGCCGCCGTGCGAGCCCAGGTAGGGGCGGACGTTGTCGAGCGCGGTCCGCACCCGGGTCTCGACGTCGTGCGGATGCAGCCCGCTCACCAGCAGGACGCTCGACACCAGTTCGTCGCGGGCCAGTTCGTCGACCAGTCCGGGGGTGCGCGCGGCGACGGCGAGGATCCGGTCGAGCGCCTCACCGTAGAGGTCGACCACCTCGCGGACGAGTTGCTCGGCCCGCTCCCGGGCCACCGGTCCCCCGGCCGACGCGGCGTCGAGCAGCGCCTCGATCCGATCGCCGGCTCCCCGCCAGCGATCGGATTCGTGCGTCTCGCTTCGCGTCTCGTCGTGTACCGACGCCATCCGTCACCTCACTCCCCGGTCATGGACTGCGTGGGCGAATGGAGCTTCTCGAGGGTCTTGCCGTCGCCGAGGTACATGTGGACACCGCACGGCAGGCAAGGATCGAAACTGCGCACGGTGCGCATGATGTCGATGCCCTTGAAGTTGTCGCGATCGTTCTCCTCGTAGATGTGCAGATCCGTCACCGCGTCCTCGTAAGGTCCCGGAACCCCTTCGGCGTCACGGGGACTCGCGTTCCACGGTGTCGGCGGGTACGGGTGGTAGTTCGCGATCTTGCCGTCGCGGATCACCATGTGGTGCGAGAGCACCCCGCGCACGGCCTCGGTGAACCCGCACCCGATGCCCTCGTCGGGGACCTCGAACGACTCCCACGTCTTGGTTCGGCCGGCATTGATCTCGACGAGCGCCTTCCGCGCGAAGTGCAGCGCCATCGCGGCCGCGTACGCCTGGAAGTACGTCCGGGCGCGGTTGCGCTCGATCGTGTTGCTCCACTGCGGAATCTTCCACTCGAGCCTGACCGGGCCCTTCAGCGCCGTCTTCGGGAAGTCGATCTCGACACTGTGGCCGGTGGCCTTCACCTCGTCGGTCTCGACCAGCCCGGCCAGCGCGGTGGACCACATGCGGGCCAGGGCACCGCCGCCGGTGTCGAGTGCCAGGTTGCTCTTGCCGTCGAACCACCGCGGCGACATCACCCAGCTGTACTTGTCCTCGAGGTCGCGCTTCTGCGGCTTCGGGTTGGTGTGCTGGTTCCACGGGTGCCGCCGGTCCACCGGGTTGCCCAGCGGATCGGTCGTCACGAACATCTCCTGGTCGGACCAGTCGTCGTAGTAGGACGAGCCGAGCATGATCCGGATACCGAGGTTGATGTCCACCAGGTCGGTCGTCACCATCTTGTTGTCGACGATGACACCCGGCGTGACGAACATCTTCCGACCCCAGTCGGTCATGTCCTTGTACGCGAAGTTGCACACCTCCGGATCCTGGAAGGCACCCCAGCACCCCAGCATCACCCGGCGCTCACCCACGTGCTCGTAGCCGGGAAGCGCCTCGTAGAAGAAGTCGAACAGATCGTCGTGCATGGGCACGACCTTCTTCATGAACTCGACGTAGCGCATCAACCGCGTCGTGTAGTCGGTGATCAGCTGCACCGTCGCGACCGTCCCGACACCGCCGGGATACAGCGTGGACGGGTGGACGTGCCGACCCTCCATGAGGCAGAACATCTCTCGCGTGAGCCGGCTGACCTGCAACGCCTCGCGGTAGAAGTCGCCGGTGAAGGGGTTGAGCGCACGCATGATGTCGGCGACGGTCTTGTACCCGTGGGCGTCGGCGTGCGGAGCCGCGGTCTTCTCGGCCTGCGCGAGGACGCCGGGATTGGTCTCCGAGACCATCTTCTCGCAGTAGTCGACCGCCACCAGGTTCTCCTGGAAGATGTTGTGGTCGAACATGTATTCTGCGGCCTCGCCGAGGTTCGCGATCCACTCGCCGAGGTGCGGCGGCTGGACCCCGTACGCCATGTTCTGCGTGTAGCACGAGCAGGTCGCGTGGTTGTCGCCGCAGATCCCGCAGATGCGACTGGTGATGAAGTGCGCGTCGCGCGGATCCTTGCCCTTCATGAAGAGCGAGTAGCCACGGAAGATGGACGACGTGCTGTGGCATTCGGCAACGGTCTTGTTCTTGAAGTCGACCTTGGTGTAGATCCCGAGGCTGCCGACGATGCGGGTGATCGGGTCCCAGGACATCTCGACGAGACCCTTGTCGTCGGCTGCCCCCCGCGTCGGCTCGGGCACTGTGGAAGTCATCGAGAAGCCTCTCTACTATCGGCGATCGCCTGTCGTCGTTCTCGCGCTACCAGGTGCGCACCGCGCCTGTCCTGAGCAAGCGCCCGGGCACGCGCCAGCTGGGTTCCTTGTCGAGCGTCCGGCCCGTGACACCCCGCAGCGTCCGGATCACCGATCCGTAGACCTCGGAGACCGAACTGGAGAGGATGCCGCCCGGCGGCTCGTCCATGAACGGCATGAACTTGTCCGGGAATCCGGGCATGGTGCAGCCGATGCAGATGCCGCCGACGTTCGGGCAACCACCGAGCCCGTTCATCCAACCTCGTTTGGGCACATTGCATTTCACGACCGGACCCCAGCAGCCGAGCTTCACGATGCACTTCGGGGAGCCGTACTCGTCCGCGAAGTCGCCCTGCTCGTAGTAGCCCGCGCGGTCGCATCCCTCGTGCACGGTCTGCCCGAACAGCCACTGCGGCCGCAGCATTTCGTCGAGCGGGATCATCGGCGCCTGATCCGTCACCTGGTACAGCAGATAGGTCAGGGTCTCGGAGAGGTTGTCCGGCTGGATCGGACACCCGGGCACGCACACGATCGGCAGGCCGGCCTTGGACTTCCAGTCCCACCCGAGATAGTCGGGCACGCCCATCGCGCCGGTCGGATTTCCGGCCATCGCGTGGATCCCGCCGTACGTCGCACACGTGCCGGCGGCGACGATCGCGGTCGCCTTGGGTGCCAGTCGATCCAGCCATTCGCTCGTCGTGACCGGCTGCCCGGTGTCCGGGTTGCTGCCGAACCCGCACCAGTAGCCCTCGTCGTGCAGTTTCTCGTTCGGGATCGATCCCTCGACCACCAGAACGAACGGTTCGAGTTCGCCGCGATCGGCTTTCCAGAACCACTCGAGGAAATCGTCGGCGCCGCCCGCGGGACCGCACTCGAAGTCGATCAGCGGCCAGTGCATGGCGATCTTCGGCAGTCCGGGAAGAGCACCGAGGGCGATCTCCTCCACGCTCGGCTGAGTCGCCGCGGTCAACGACACCGAATCGCCGTCGCAGCTGAGTCCGGCGTTGATCCACAGGACGTGAATGAGACCTTCGTCCGTCTCGTCAGATTTGGCGTGTTCCGGCTTCTTCGCAGCTTTCGTCGGTGTCGACATAGCAGCCACTCCCCGGGGCTCCACCGCCCCTGCGTCACCGGAGTCGACCCTCGGCCCACTTGCGTGACGCCCACCACAATTAAGGCGCGACAGCGGTGGGTCTGTCAACGCCGGATGATCACCCTGCGCGGCGCTCGGCGACCCACCGATACCAATCCTCCAGCCCCTCTCCGCTGGTCGCGGACAGATTGATCACTCGCACATCGGGATTCACCGACCGCGCGTTGCGTTCACACGCCTCCGTATCGAATTGAACATAAGGGAGCAGATCGGTCTTGTTGACGATCACGAGATCGGCCACCGCGAAGATGTGCGGGTACTTGAGCGGCTTGTCGTCCCCCTCGGTCACGGAGATGAGGACAACCTTGCCTTGCTCGCCGAGGTCGAACAGTGCAGGGCACACGAGGTTTCCGACGTTCTCCACGAACACCAGCGAGTCGTTCGCGGGACTCAACGCATCCAGCGCACCTCGCATCATCTCGGCGTCGAGATGACATCCAGATCCTGTATTGACCTGAACCACAGCACATCCCGTCGACCGGATCCGATCGGCGTCGAGCAGCGTCTCCTGGTCTCCCTCGATCACCGATATCGGACTCGACGCCCGCAGATCCCGCACGGTGCGCTCGAGCAGTGTCGTCTTGCCCGATCCGGGCGAGCTCATCAGGTTGAAGGCCCGTACCCCCCGCTCGGCCAGCCACGACCGATTGCCCGCCGCCAACCGATCGTTCTTGTCGAGGATCTTCTGTTCGAGTGTCACGGTCTCGGTCGCGGCGGGCACGTGGTCGTGATCGTGCCCGTGTTCATGATCGTGCCCGTGCCCGTGCCCGTGCCCGTGCCCGTGGGCATGCTCGTGCTGGTGTTCGCGCCGAGAAGCCCCGTCCGCCGGAATCGTGATCCGAGCCCCGGCCGGCTCGTCGACCTTGCCGCATCCACACGTCGCGCACATAGCTCAACCCACTTCCATCGACATGATCCGCAGTTCACGACCCGAGAGGACCTCGACGTCGGCGCTGCCGCAGGGACACAGCAGCACCAGGTCGTGCAGGGGAAAGTCCTCGCCGCAGCCGCGGCAGTGCGCGCGGCCAGGCGGCTCCTCGATGTCCAGCCGGGCACCCTCCGCGACAGTGCCCTCGGTGACCAGTTCGAAACAGAACTGCATCGCGTCGGGTACCACGGCGCACAGCCTGCCCACCTGCAGTCTGATGCTGTGCACGCTGCGTCCGGCGGCACGTTCGCACACCGCATCGACGACGCTCTGGGTGATTGCCATTTCGTGCATCACGGGTGTCCGTTCGGACGGAGGCTGTCGGATCACACGATAGGACGACGCCGCGACGAGCAACAGGGGATTCGGCGAAGTACCGTCAGCTCGCGTCGTGCTCGTGGAAGTGGGTCGCGCCGATCGTGTGCAGCAGTTCGTGCACGGTGTCGTCGACCAGTCGGTAGCGGACGGTGCGCCCCGACCGCGCGGCCTGCACCCATCCCTGCTGCCGCAGCAACCGCAGCGCGTGCGAGACCGCGGTTCCGGTCATCCCCAGGGCCGCCGCCAGATCGGTGACGCAGATGTCGGGCGCGTGGTGCAGGCACAGCAGCAGCCGCAGGCGATTGGGATCCGACAACAGTTCGAAACGGTTTGCCCACGCACCGATGTCGGGCGTCACGAGCGCCTGCGAGGCGCGGCGCACGTGGTCCGGGTCGATCGCCGGCGTCTGGGGCACGGCACCAGTGTAGGTCCGGGTCCGGGCACGACCCGTCGAATCGGGCCCCGCCGCGGCGAGACCTACCGTGTAGGGGTGGTCATGCAGCAGGCAATCAATCCGGTCGACGGCGTCGGCATCGCGTATCGGGTGATCGGCGACGGCCCGCCGCTGGTGCTCGCGCACGGGACGGCGCTGTCGAGTGCGATCTGGCGGGCATTCGGATACGTCAAGGCGCTGCGCGACGAATTCCAGTTGGTCCTGCCCGACATGCGCGGTCACGGCCGCAGCGACACCCCGCACGGTGCGGCGTCGTACGCGATGGACCTCGTCGTCGGCGACATCCTCGCGGTACTCGACGACCTCGGCCACGAGCGGGCGCACTACCTGGGCTACTCGTTCGGCGGCCGCGTCGGGCTCTCGCTCGCGGTCGCGGCGCCGGACCGCCTGCGCACCCTCACCGTCGGCGGCGGCAGCAGCCGACCGCAGGCCGGTTCGTTCGACAAGCTGTTCTTCCCGGGCTGCATCGACGTCCTCGACCACGAGGGCATGACGGCGTTCCTCGACCGGTGGAACGCGCATCGTTCGTGGCCGCTGGACCCGGCGACGCGGGCGGCGTTCGACGCCAACGACACCCGCGCCCTCGTCGCGTACCTGCGCCGGTCCGAGGAGGAACCGGGCGTGCCCGACGCCGCGCTCGCAGCGCTGGATGTCCCGACGATGCTGTTCGTCGGGTCCGAGGATCGGCCGCGGTTCTCGGACACCCAGAAACTGGCGTCGCTGATCCCGGGTTCCCGGCTCGCGGTGATCCCCGGTTTCGACCACGCCACCACCGTCGCGGCATCGCCCGAGGTCCTGGCGGTGGTGAGGCCGTTCCTGGAGGAGCACATCGAAGGCGTCTAGATGTACCGACCATCCTCGATGTCGATTGCAGGGCTGCCGCCGCCGAAGAATCGGAAACATCTTGGGTGACAACGGATCCCGGGATCTCGATGGCGAGTCAGACCAGGAGGCCGATACTGGTCGCCAGCATCACCACCGCCGTTGCGCCGTGGACGCCGTACGCGGTGGCCTTCGGCCCACCGCTGCGCAGCACGACCACCGCGTCTCCTGCGGGTACGGCGGCGAGCACCAGCACGTACCAACCCAGCACCGGCGTCGCCGCGACGAGCATCAGAACGAAGACGGCGGCCCCGAACGCGATCTCGCGCAATCCCTTCACGCGCAGCCAGGACCGGAAGGCGGGGTCGTCGGCGTGTGTTTCGGGAATGCCGAAACCGACGGCAGCCTGCGGCGTCGTGAAGGCGCTCCCGCCCATGACGATGAGCGCCACGCCGAGCAGGCCGGCGAGAACAGTGGCAATGGTGGTGAGCATCAGCGGTCCTGTCCGTTGAGGGAGTCTCTTGACGAAGTGGTTGTCGGTCCATGCCGTCCGGAACGACGGCGGGTTCACGGTGGCCGAGTAGGTCAGGGCTCGAGCACGTAGCGACCGCGCGTCCCGCCCTTGGCCATAGCCCGGTGGGCGTCGGCGGCCTGAGCCAACGGCAGCACCGCATGCACTCGGGTCGGCAACCGGCCGGACGCGGCGCGGGCCAGCAGCTGTCCCAACCGAGGACCGTCCGACTGCGTCACCAGTACGTTCACCGTGATCCCCCGCTCGGCCGCGGGCACCAGGTTGGGTCGGACGCCGACGAAGGCTCCGCCGTCGCGGACCAAGGTCAGGCCCCACACCTGCATGGACGTGGTGTCGACGACCGCGTCCCAGCCCGGCTCGGCGTCAGTCACGAAGTCGGCGCCGAGACCTCGCACGAACTGCTCGTCCGCGGCTCGGGCCAGACCGGTCACCTGCCAGCCTCGGTCGGGCGCGACCGAGGCCACGTTGGCCCCGATCGCACCGGCCGCACCGGTCACCAGCAATCGGTTGCCGTCGGCGGGCGCGTCGCCCAGCAGATCGACGATCTGCGCCGCACCCAGGCCGTTGAGCGGCACCGTCGATGCCGCGACCAAGTCGAGCCCGTCGGGCACCACGGCGAGATCGGCTGCGGGCACGACGAGTTGTTCGGCATAGGTGCCGAAATCGCGGTCGAAACCGAGAACGACACCGGCAACCCGAGTCCCGACAGCCAGGTCCACGCCCGGACCGGCGGCGAGGACGGTGCCGGCGAAGTCCCAGCCCAGGCCGGTGTGGTCGGGCTGGTCGATCATGCCCAGCTCGTGGAAGAAGCCGCCCACGACGCCGAGGTCGGTGGGGTTGACCGGCGCGGCCGCGACCGCGACCCGGACCTCGCCGGGGCCGGGCTCGGCGAGGGGGACATCGATGATCTCGATCAAGTCGGGTCCGCCCGGTGTGCGGACGACGGCGGCCCGGAAGGTGGGTGTGCTCATGTTTCGCTCCTCCATCAGTTCTGTTTCTGATGAGGTCGAGACTGCTCCTGGGTTTTGGAAGGCACTTGGAGCCGGCCAGGAACGCTCGAGGCGGGGCTGAGGCGCTCCGCCGCCGATCGCACCTTCAGCGATTCTGCGGGGGCGAAACATCCACGCCGAGAACACGATCGGCGCGTGATCGGGCGTCGGCGGACCAGTGGGGGGCGTTCCACCGGTCGGCGATGATGGCGGCCTGGGCGAAGTGTGCGGCGGCCTCGTCGTCGCGGCCGAGGAAGAGGGCGAGTTCGCCGAGCGTGTGGGCGACCGGGCGGAGCGCCAGCGACAGGCTCGCTGCGCCCGCAGGGGGACCGTCTCGGTGGGGGAGCAGGTCTGCGTAGATCTCCTCGGCAGCGTCGCGGTCGTCCGAGGCGATGATCGCCATCGCGCGCAGGCTGGCCAGGAAGGTGAAGAAGAAGTCGGGCCGGATCGGGGTCGGTGACGTGCGTGTCCGATGTGCCTCGTCGCCGCGGCCGGCGGCGTGGAGGGCGAGCGTGAGCAGGTCGGCGACCATCGGGCCGAGCGCCTCGTGATGAGATCGCACGTCGTCCAGGTGGTCGCCGAGCGTGCCGTCATTGAGCCAGACCGCCGCCTGCGCGAGGCGGAGGAAGCCCGCGGCGTGCACCGATCCGGCGCGTTCCATGCGTGCGGTGGCCTCGGCGTAGAGGGGCTCGGCGTCGGCGAACCGGCCCTCGATGAGCACCAGTGTCGCCAGCGCGATCTCGGCGGCCCCGATCGCCTCGGGCATACGGTAGGCGCGGGCAAGGTCGAGTGCCTCGACCGTCACGCGACGCATGGCGGCCGGGTCGTTGGCCGCGGCGGCGTTCGCGGCCTGGTTGAGCAGTCCGGTCACGCGGTAGACGGGCAGATCGTGCTCGGCGCCGATTTGCACCAGCTCGCGGGAGTATTCCTCCCGCCCGGTCCCGCGGGCCAGGACCAGCAGCGCCGCGGCTCGGAGGCGGGGATCGGTGGCGAGGTCGAGCGCTTCCTGCGCCGCCTCCACGACGGTCGGATCGTCCTCGCCCACCAGTTCGTGGGCGTAGGCGATGAGGAGGTGGGATCGCATATCGGTGGCGAGATCGGTCCGTTCGAGCAGGCGACCGAGGCGGTCGACGATGGGACGGTCGACCGTGCCGTAGGTGCGGGCCTGCCAGGGTGTGGGCTCGGTCCAGGCGGTGAACGCGGCGATCATCAGGTCGTCGCGCGCGAGCGACTCGGCGTACTCCACGGCCTGCTCCCGCGTAGCCCTGGCCGCGGCGAAGGCCCCTGCCCTGACCTGCGCGCGCAGCAGCCTGCCGAGCAGTCCGACGCGCTCGTCGGGGTCGCTGGAGTTGGTGACGGCATCGGTGAGGAGTGCGGCCGCCACATCGTGGGCGTAGCGTGCCTCGGCCAGCTCGGCGGCCCGCACGCAATAGCCCACGGCCTCCGGCGATCCCGCCCGCGCATGGTGATGGGCGAGGGCCGCGACGTCGCCGGTGCCCTCCAGGGCCGCGGCGATCCTGGTGTGCATCCGGGTGATTCGCACCCGGCTGACATCGGTGATGAGCGTGTCCCGGACCAGCGCGTGCACGAACCGGACGCGCCCAGGCCCGGGCTCGTCGAGCAACCCGGCGATGACACCCGCGTCCAGCGCGTCCAGCACGCCGTCCTCGTCGGTGTCGGCGGCCCGCACGAGCACGTCCACCGAGCTTTCCCGGCCGGCCACGGCCGCCAGCCGCAGGACGGACACGCCGCTCTCGGGCAGCCTGGCGAACCGGCGTCGCAGCACATCCCGTACGCCTTCGGGGACCTCGGAGAGCGCGATCAGCGCACCCTCGCCGCCCAGCAGCCGCGCGCTCTCCCGCACGTAGAACGGGTTGCCGCCGGTCCGCTCGGCGATCCCGGCCACGGTCGCGTCGTCGGCCTCGCACTCGGCGCGGACGAGCTCGGCGACGGCCGTGGCGTTCAATCCGGGCAGATCCAGCCGCAGAGGGGCGGTGCGGGCGAGAGACCCGAGCGCTTCGGTGAGGCGCTCGCTCTCCTCCGCGCGGTACGCCGCGACGACCAAGATCGGGGCCCGCACGTCGACGCCACCGCCGAGCAGTTCCAGTGTGGCGGCGTCCGCCCAGTGCAGGTCGTCCAGGACGACGGCGACCGGGCGGTCGCCGGCGGCCGCCGAGAGCCAGGCCCACACGGCCCTCCGCAACCGGAACCGCCCGGCCGCCGCGTCACCGTCCACCGGCGCGGAGTCGGAGAGTAACGGTGCCAGGTCCGCGGCGAACTCCCCGGGAGGAACGGTCTCGGCCACCTGCCGCAGTGCCTCGACCCACGCCCACGCGGGCGGCGCGCTGTCCATGTCGGGACAGCGCCCGGCGGCCACGAGCCACCCGTCCTGCCCGAGCCGCGCACCGAGCTGCTCCAGCAGCGTCGACTTGCCGAGCCCCGCTTCCCCGGTGACGAGCGCGACGCGTGCCCCCTGCGCGACGACCTGCCCTGCGGCCGCCAGCAGCGCTGAAAGCTCGCCCGACCGTCCCACGAATGTTGTTGCGCCGGGTTGGTTTTGCGGCGGCAGCAGCACGGTGGCCGTGGCCCGGCGCCCGGGTGAGTCTGCCGGAGGCGACGGGACGGCCGCACGGAGGACGTCCGTGCGCTGGGTGAGTATCGCCTCTTCCAGCGCCACCAGATCCGGGCCTGGGTCGAGGCCCAGCTCGTCGGCGAAGGTGGCGCGGGCGCGGCGGAGCGCGGTCAGGGCGTCAGCCTGGCGGCCGCTGCTCCACAGCGCGAGGGCGTGCAAGCGCCAGCCCTCCTCGCGCAGAGGATCGTCGCGAGTGAGGCGCTCCGTCTCGGGCACCACCGTCGCGGAGTGACCGAGCCGCAGTCCCGCCGCGATGTGCAGTTCCCGGGCGACCAGGCGCAGCTCGTTCAGCCGGACGGTCTCGGCGACGGCCCACGGCTCGTCGGCGACCTCGGCGAACGCGGGGCCCCGCCACAGCGCCAGTGCCTCGTCCAGCCGGACGCGAGCGTCATGGGGATCCGCGAGTGTGCGGGCTTCGTCAAGCAACTGCTCGAAGTGCCACGCGTCCACTGCTTCCGGTGGCAGCCGCAATGCGTAGCCGGGTGGCGCGCTCACCAGCAGTCGGGCCGGGGTGCGCGGGGGGCGGGCGGGCTCGAGCAGGCGGCGCAGATTGGACACGTACGCCTGCAACGAGGCCAGCGCGCGTGCCGGCGGTTCGCCGCGCCACAGATCCTCGACCATCCGGTCGACCGGGACGACTTGTCCGCGCGCGGCCACCAACAGGGCCAGCACGCCGCGCTGGCGCGGTCCGCCGAGGGGAAGGGGTTCGTCGCAGGCCTCAGCCGCGAACGAGCCCAATACCCGGATCAAGACCATGACGTGGCACATAGTACGCACGGTCACGTCAGGTATTCCACGTCAGCTCCAACTGTTTTCCAAACTCCCGGGAGCAGTCTCGAGCACATCGAACCAGACCAGATATGAAGGGCAGGAACAGATGAGCATCGACACGCAGGACATGGAGATCGTCCACCGCGCCTTCCGCCGCGAGTCGCGGTTGCTGAAGGAGCTCGTCGCGGCGGTCACGCCGGGTGACACCGCGCGCGCCACAGTGATCGCCGACCACTTCCGCGATTACCGACTGGGATTGAAGAACCACCATGAGGGCGAGGACGAGCTGCTGTGGCCGCCGCTGCTGTCCCGGGTCGACCTGGAGGCGGACATCGTCCTGCGCATGCAGGCCCAGCACGAGCGCGTCGAAGCCACGATGGCCAGGCTGGACGCCGCGGTACCGGCGTGGGAGGCCACCGCCGGAGCCGACGAGCGCGACACCCTGGTAGCGGCCCTGACCGATCACCGGGCGGTCCTGGTCGAACACCTCGACGACGAGGAGACCACTCTGCTTCCGCTCGCGGCCGAGCACATCACCGAGAAGGAATGGGCGTCCCTGGGCGAGCACCTGGTGGCGAACACGCCCAAGCTCACCTTGCTCACGCTCTTCGGCCTCGTCCTGGAGGACGCCGATCAAGCGGAGCGCGCCACGCTCCTCGGCGTCCTGCCCGCACCGATCCGCGCCGTCTGGCACGTCATCGGTCGCCCCCGCTACGCCCGCCACATCCGCCGCGTCCGCGCGGCCTGACCTACCCCCCCGAGCGGGGTCACCGCGATGCCCAGGCTGCGCAGCGCGCTCGCCGCGGCGCCGGCTCCACACATGCCGTGCACGCCGGCGCCGGGTGGCGTGGAGGCCGAGCACAGGTACATCCCGTCCACGCCGGTCGCGTACGGGTCGGCGGCGAACAGGGGGCGACCGACCATCTGCAGCGGCGTGTTGGCGCCTCCCACGATGTCGCCGCCGACGTAGTTGGGATTGCAGCTCTCGTGGCCGGTCGCACTCGTGGAGTGCACGGCGACGATCCGGCTGCGGAAACCCGGTGCGTAGGACTCGATCTGGTCGAGCACGACCTCGGTGGCATCCCCCTGGTACCCGGCCGGGACGTGCGCATAGGCGTAGATCGGGTGCACTCCGTCGACCGATCTGGTCGGATCGGCCAGGTACTGCTGTCCGATCAGCACGAACGGCCGCTCCGGCATCCGGCCGGCCGCCACCTCGGCCTCCACGGCCGCCACCTCGCCGGCGTCGCCACCGAGGTGCACGGTTCCGGCCCGACGTGCGGACTCGTTGGTCCACGGGACCCCGTGCCGCACAGCAAGATCCACCTTGAAGGCGGCCGGGCCGAACGCGTACGAGCGGTACCGGCGCCCGCGTCGGCTGCCGAGCCGGCCACCGAGGATCTCGGCGACCGCCTGCGGGGTCGTGTCGAACAGGGTCACGTCGGCCGGGGGCAGATCCGCGAGCGACGCGACGCGTGCGTTGCACTCGATCACCCCGCCACGCTCGGCCAACACGCACGCGAGCGCCGACGTGATCGCCTGCGACCCGCCCTCCGCCACCGGCCACCCGTACCGATGACCGGCGACCACCAGCATCACGCCCACGGAGGCCGACAACGGCCGGTTCAGGGGTTGGAACAGGTGCGCCGCGCACCCCATGAGCAGCGCCCGCGCCTGTGGCGTGCGAAACGCCTTCGTCAGCACGGTCGCGGGGAGCCCCGCCCGCAGACCGAACCTGGCGAGCGCCACCGGGTGCGAGGGCACCCGCAACAGCGGACCGAGCACATCGGGGGCGAGCTCGTCGAAACGCGCCGCGATCGGTCCGAACACCCGTCGCCAGGCGTTCCGGTCGACCCCCATCCCGGCTGCGGTGCGATCCACGTCGCCCACCAGCACGCCGGCCGAACCGTCTTCGAGCGGATGCACGAGGTCCACCTCGGGCCACCGCCACCGCAATCCGTGCTCGACGAGCGGAAGGGACGCCAGATACGGCGAGGCGACGCCGAAGGGATGCACCGCCGAACAGACGTCGTGCAGCAGGCCGGGCACCGTCAGCTCACTCGTGCGTGCCCCACCGCCCGGCGTCTCGGCGGCCTCGAGCACCTGGACCTTCACTCCGTGACCGGCCAGTCGGACGGCGGCGGCCAACCCGTTGGGCCCGGATCCGACCACGACGGCGGTCCTCGACCGCGTCAAGTCAGCGATCTCGACCACCCGCAACGACCTGCACCGGCATGTCCGCGGCCCAGGGTTGACGGTTGACCATGTCCGCGACCCGCACGCTGCCCCGCTCGAATTCCCCGGTGGCGGCGTCCAACAGGCGGTACGCCTGGGACTGCCGGTGGATCGGCTGGGCGTCGAGGACGAGCACTCGCAGTTCACCCGGTTCGAAGCTGCATCTCTCCTGCAGCGCCGCGACCAGTTGCTCGGAATGCAGGTGGCCGTCGCCGAAGTTCCATCCGAGCACCACCCCGGCCACCGTCTCCCCGTCGAGTTCCACGTAGTCGATCCCGGGCCGATCCCCGATGAGTCGGGGCAGCAGGGCCGCGTGCGCCCGACCGTGCGTGTGGATCGCGCGGAACGCGAAGCCGGTGAGCCGAGTGACCCGGGCCTCGTCCTCGCCGCCGTAGATCTTCTCCAGCTGACGGTGCGGCAGCATCGCCGCGCGGATCGTGTTGTCGGTCAGCTTCTGCTCACCAGTGGGCGAGAGGCACCACACCGACGTGTCCCAGTTGCCGGCGTAGTAGCGCATGCCGAGCAGGAAGGAGATCCGCCGCGGGAAGAGATTACCCAGGATCACGAGAAGGAAGCTGACGGCGGGGATCAGCAGGACTGCGGGATGGGCAAGGTCGCTCACACCCAGGTCGGCATGGTTCACGAACAGCACGAGGACGGCGAAGATCATGAACACGTTCCACTCCAGCGGCGTCCCCATCGGGATCGTCACGATGATGTGCAGATGGAACAGGATCATCACGATGGCGGCGACGGTGGTGACGGTGCCGCCGCTCGAGCAGACGAGCACCAGTGGAACGCCGAACTCGATCGCGGTGCCGCCGTGGGCGAGCAGCTTCGAGAGCGCGGACGGTCGCAGGTCCTCGGGGTACGAGCGGGTGAACTGGTGCTTGATGCGCTTGGCACGCCACAGCGGGCTGTTCGCCTCCATGGCCTGCACGACCGACGGGAAGTGCACGTTGACCTTCGAGATCGCCGCTCCCCACCAGATGCACAGCAGCACGAACTTGGCGACGACCATGGAATCGGGGAACGGAATCAGGAAGGTCAACGCGATCGCCCCGTAGACCTCCGCCCGGGCGGCCAGGAAGATCGTCTGGTCGCGCAGTCCGACGAGAGCGAGCACCACCAGCACGACCGCCACCTTCTGCCAGGGCAGCTGTCCGGTACCGGACGCGGTCGCCGAGAGCAGGGCCACCAGCAAGGAGACGAGCAGTGCGACGTACAGCACGACGTCGACAATGCTGCGCCGGCTACCGGAGGTGAACGGGAACCACCCCGACCATGGGGGCAACCGGACGGTTCCGGGTCGCAACCAGTAGAGGAAGGAGCCCAGCGGCGGCAGGAAGCGCAGGTTCAACGGCCCGAAACCGCAACCCAGCCCGGTGACCTCGAAAAGGATGCACCACAGCACGACCTTCTCCCAGACCACCGGCAGCGCCCACCACTGCCCCACGTCGAGGAGGCCGTCCACTCCCGGGGTGCTCGTCGCGAACAGCGCGCCGCCGAGGACGAACAGGGCGATCTTGAGGAGATAGCCCACGTACACCACGTCGGGTGTCCCGAAGCCCTGGGAGAGAAAGTTCTCCGACAGGATGCGCATCTGGACGGGCCGGTCACTGCGCCGCAACGCGTCCGCGTCGACGTCCGGTTCAACCGGTTGCAGGAATCCCATGCGTCCTCCGAACCACTGACCGAATCGGCGCATGCCGGGCCGGTTGGCGACCGGGCCTCTGGGTGGCCGGTCCTGACCGCCGAACATAGGGGTTGTAGACACTTCTCCACAAGTGCCTACAACAACATTTTCATCGCCCCGAACACCAGGCCCCGCCGGTCCGAGTTGCGATTCGGTTCTCGGACGTGTCCTAGGATCGGGCGGAGATGACCCCCCACTCCAACACCATTCGCGACCGCATCCTCGACGCCGCCGAGGTGTGCCTGGCGCGCAACGGGATCCGCCGCACGACCGTGCGAGCCGTGGCTCAGGAAGCGGGCATCAGCCGCGCCTACCTGTACCGGTTCTTCACCGACAAGCCGGCACTGCTGTCAGCGGCGCTGATCCGCCGGGGCGCGGACTTCTGGGCGGATGCCACCCATCGGATCGAGCGTCAGGACAGCGTGGCAGCCATGCTGACCGAGGCCGTCGTGTTGTCCCGACAGGAACCGCTCGGGCCCTTGGCGGTTGAGCTGTCCGCCCGGGAACCACATGAGTACGCCGAGATCATGGGGAACTACGCACAGGACGTGGTCGCGCAACTCTCGGACTTCTGGGTGGACCGGATGCGCGACGCCCGGGAGCGGGGACTGATCCGCGAGGATCTGGACCTGATCGGAGCGGCGGAGTGGCTGATCCGGATGCTCGTCTCCCTGGTGGGCACCCCAGGTTCGGCCGTCGACGTGGACGACCGCGCGGCGCTGCTGAGCTACCTGCAGACCTATCTGGATCCCGTATTCACTCCCCCGACCTGACGGCCAGGTCGCTCCAACCCAGGTAGGGGATCCCCGGAAGCGGGGAAACCCATCCGCATCTCAGCGGCTGAACGCACCCTCGAGGCGGTTGCGGGACCCCGGATGGATCAGGCGCGCGGCGCTCACCAGTCCGCGCTCGGACCACGTCCGGCGCCGGATCAGCAGGCAGGGTTCGCCGCGGTCGATCTGCAGCAGGCGGCACTCCTCGGGGCTGGCGAGGACGGCCTCGACGACGTGCTCGCCGCGCACGAGGGGCGCAACACGGCTGAGGTAGTCGTTCGGCGTGATCGCGGTGAAGTCCTGGTCGAGGTACTCGGGCGCCTCGGCCGGATTCACCAGACGGTCCTCCACCTGGATCGGCTTGTCGTCTTCGTAGTGCACGAGAACGGAGTGGAACACCCTGGCGCCGACGGCATCCCGGAGGAACGCCTGCGAGTGGTCGGTCTCCTCCTCGCGGACGAAGATCACCTCGGTGCGGTGCCGGTGGCCCCGCTCCTGGATCTCGTCGGCGATGTTCTTGACCTCGAACAGCGGTGACGGGGTCTTGGTGCTCGCCACGAACGTGCCGATGCCCATCATCCGCACGATCAGACCGTCACTCGTCAGTTCGCGCAACGCGCGGTTGATGGTCATCCGGGACAGCCCGAGCGCGTTGACGAACTGGTTCTCGGACGGCAACTGATCGCCTTCGGACCAACGGCCCGACCGGATCTGCTCCGCCACCAGCTTCTTGACGCGTTCGTAGGCGGGAACGGACTCGCCGCCGGCCTCGTCGAACAGCGCGGCCAGTTCCGCGTCGACGTCAACCACTGCCATCCGCTGCCCCTGTTCCTCGAAAAGTTCCACCGCTCCGTTCGTCGACTCGGCCCACGAAGTCTACCGACCGGTGACCTCCGCTCCGACGGCGAGCGGCCGCTGATCGGGATCGAGCAGGACGGGTCGGCGACGGAACGCCCCGACGAGCCGAATGTACTTGCTGCACAACCTTCCGCCATCGGGGAGGTCACCGCTCATATCACCGATGCCGAGCGGCCGCACCACCTGACGACCTGCCCCGCGAATCAGCCGACGCGTCGCATTCCAGGCTCATAAGCGGGCTCATAAGCACAAATGATGCCCTGCATCACTAATACGAGCTTGCCGCGGGTGACGCGCACCACCCAGCATGGATTGCGCATGATCCGTACGAAAGGCAGATGAATGACTTCAGAGCTGGCGGCGGTCGCCTTCGATGCGACTGCAATTGCAGAGATTATCGACCTCGATCGCTATCCGATCCATCGCCTGGACTCCGACGAAGGGCGCCGACTGGTCGAGCGTTGCCAAGACGATCTGCGCAATCACGGCGCATGCCAACTCCACGGATTCATTCGACCGAATGCTGTCGAAATCCTGGTAGCCGAGGCCCTCGAAAAGGCCGGGAATGCGTACCGGACGGACGACACGCACAATGTGTATTTCGAGGAAATTCCGGCGGACGCGGCGGCCGACGACCCGCGAGGAATGCTCCAGCACTCCTCGAAGCTCACGATCGCGTGGGACGAGATCGCCGAGAACTCCGCCCTGCGAACGGTCTACAACTGGGATTCGCTGACCGATTTCATCGGACAGGCGTTGGAAATGCCCAGCTTCTACCGCTACGACGATGCGCTGGGTGCGTGCTCTGTGGCCCTGTTCGAGCAGGGCGACGAACTGGGCTGGCATTTCGACAGGTCGCACTTCGCGGTGACTCTCATGCTCCAGCCCACCGACGAGGGCGGGGAATACGAGTACTTCCACATGCTTCGATCCCCGGAATCGGAGAACTACGACGAGGTGGCGGAGCGACTGAACGGATCTCGGTCCGGCGTGATCACCCTGCAGAACGAACCGGGCACCCTCAGCTTCTTCCGTGGCCGGTACTCCATGCACCGCGTCACCCCGGTGACAGGCGAAAAGACCCGCGTCAATGCCGTCCTCGCCTATTCCGAAAAGCCCGACGACAAGATGAACAGCATCACCCAGAAGCTCTTCTACGGACGCACGACGTAACTGCGCGACAGCGCCAGGGGCCGGAGGCATGCGGGCGAACCGCCCAACCATGCCGCCGGCCCCTGTCGCTTTTCATCGAGTGGTGGTGTGAGTGTGGCCAGGATCGTGGGCTACTCGATCGGCTCGGGACCGAAGGCGCGATCCGCTGTCGCCGCGATCGGCTCCGCCCTCGCCGAACGGGCTGCAGGCGATCACCAGGCGATCGGCTGTATCGTGCACAGCGACCGCGGATCGCAACCGTTCCCGCGGGTTCGTCCAAGTGTCGGGTAGACAGGCACGGTCGGATCGATGGGGCGAGTAGGCGCCCGCGGTGACAACGCCGCCATGGAATCGTTCTACGCACTCCCGTCGGAAGAACCTTCTCGACCGCTGCCGCTGAACCACCGGCGGCCACCTTCGGATCGCGATCGCCTCCTGGGCCGAACCGGCCTACCAACGACGCCCGTCCAGGCCCGACACGTTGACCCCGTCGAATACGAGACCCGCATGACCACACCAGCCGCTCGGGCTGCGCGACCGAGCCTGCCACGCGATCGTGCTGCCGCCGTGCCCAACTCGGCACCCCATCGGATACCGACCGGTATCCCGTTCGCAGCCGAGTTCACCCGGTATGCGGGCCTAGCTGCGCCGAAGGCCGATCGGGCACCACTCTCCTTGACATCAGCTTGTATAGACCGGAATATACAAGCCGTAATCATGGAAAGTGAGGGAGCGCACAACAGCTACCGACACGGGATGCGGGCGACAACAGGGTCGTTCGGCAGCCACGTGCGGCAGGCAGTGCCCTCACCGCCCGATCGCTAGGAGCACCCAATGGACATCACCTCATTCGGCAGCGAGGCCCGCCCGATCAGCGGCCCCGCGTCGCCGAACGTGCTCCGTGCGGACCCCGCCCCTGCCCCTGCGGACGACAGCGCCAACCGGGGGCCGTTCCGCGGGCCCGAGGGCCGGATGCTCCACCCCACCGACAGGGAACGACGATGTTTCCCTGTCCTCCGATCCCGGAATCGGAAGGCCACGAGGTGGTGGCGGAGCGCCCGGACGGTTCCCGAACCGGTGTGACCACCCCACAGAACGAACCTGGCGCCTCAACTTCTTCCATGGTCGGCACTCGATCCACCGCGCCGCTCCCATGGCGGGCGAGCAGACACGAATCGATGCAGTTCTCGCCTGTTCCGAAAAGCCGGACAACAAGCCGAACGACATCAACCTGAAGCTCTTCCACGGACGCACAGCATAATTGCGCGACAGCGCAATGGCCCGGAGCATGCGAGCGAGTCGGTGACCATGGCTCCGGCCCCCTTCTTTTTCGTCGACATGATCGCGCCGAAGTCTGCAGCGCTTCTGAATTGATCAAGTCGGCATGACGAACACGGACGAAATAGGGAACTTTCAGTGCACGACACCAACGCAGGTCGAAACTTGACCGGAATAGATCCGACAGCTCTCGCGGCGAATTCCACGAGCCCATTCGAAGTGGATGCGGTTTCCCTCGATCTCATGGAGCGATCGTGGAAGACGGCGACGAGTGCAGCCGAACGTCGGCAGGTCTACGGTCGGACGACCGGAGTCGGAGCCAACCGCGAGGTGCAGATCGACCAAGCTCTCGAACAGGATTTTCGGCTGCTGCGCAGCCATGCGACGGGTGCCGGGCCCTACCTTCCCCACGACACCGTCCGCGCTGCAATGATCGTGCGGCTCAACCAATTGCTGGCCGGCGGCTCGGGCATGCACCCGGACATCGTGGAGGCGATCTCGAAGTCGCTCAGCAACGACGACCTGCCACGGGTACACGCATCGAGTGCCATCGGAACCGCGGATCTCAGTCAGTTCGCCGAGATCGCGCTGGGCCTCATGGGCGAGGCCGACCTCGAGAGCGGTCGACGGGAGGCGCTCTGGCGCCCCCACCCGGGCGACGCGCTCGCGTTCATCTCGACAAATGCCATGGGCGTCGCTCGCGGTACCGCCGCATGCCAGGCGATGGAGCACTACCTCGGGCACTACGCGGCTGTCGCCGCGCTGTCGCTGATCGCAACTGGTGGCGCGACCGAGGCGTTCGACGAGTTCGTCCATTCGTCGCGCCCGCACCCGCACCAGGCGTCGACGGCCGCAAGGATTCGGGCTCTCATCGAGGATCACGAGTGGACCCCACGACGGGTGCAGGATTCGTACGGGTTCCGGGCCCTGCCGCAGGTTGTCGGCCCCGCTCAGCACGCCCTCGAATCCTATTCGGCCGCACTGGACATCGAGATGAACTCGGCGGCCGAGAACCCGGTGGTCAGCGTCGATCGAGACGACGTCTTCCACAACGCGAACTTCCATACGCAGGCCCTGGCCCTCGCATGCGACCACAGCAAGCTCGCCCTCTTCGGCGTCGCGAACCTGTCGATGCGGCGACTGGCGAACCTGACCGAGCCTTCGTTCACTGGCTTGAATCCGTTTCTGGCCGTCGGGCCGGCGGGTAGCAGCGGGGTCATGCTGCTCGAGTACATCGCGGCAGCATCCCTGTCGCGGTCTCGGAACTCGGCGGCCCCGGCGACGCTCGGAACGGTCACGATCTCGCGCGGAACCGAAGATCACGCGAGTTTCCATTCGCAGGCTGTCGACCAGATGCAGGACTGCATTCAGGCGGCAAACGAGATCCTCGGGTGCGAACTCGTCGCCGCGGTGAGGGCACTTCGCATCCTCGACGTTTCGCTCGATCCCGAAACCCCGCTCGGTACTTATCTCCAGAGGGTGTCGAGCGTTCTCGATCCGAACAGCCTCGATCGTCCACTCACCCAGGACCTCGAGAGCGCGATTGACTTCCTCACGCAGTCTCATGGACTGAAAGGCATTTGATGTCCGAAAACTCAGTGATCACCGCACCCGGTGACAAGACCACCCAGCCAGTCGCGCTCGACCAGATCCCGTTCAGCCGGTTTCACGCCAAGATCACCGGGATGACGCTCGGCGCCAACTTCTCCGACGGCTACACACTCGGAATCATCGGCGCGATCCTGCCCACGATCACCACCCAGCTCGGGCTCTCCTCGTTCTGGGAAGGGATGATCGCCAGCTCCGCACTGATCGGCCTGTTCCTCGGAAGCATGATCCTGGGACGAGTCGGAGACATCATCGGGCGGCAACGCCTCTACGTCTTCAACTTCGTGCTGATCGCAGCGGTGTCGTTGATGCAGCTGTGGACTCCCAACGTGCTGGTGCTGTTCATCATGCGCGTTCTCATCGGCTTCGGACTGGGTGCCGACTATGCGGTCGGGCCCACCCTGATGTCGGAGTTCGCGCCGCGCAAGCACCGCGGGGCCATGCTCGCCTCGCTCACCGTCGCGTGGACCGTCGGTTACGTCGCCGCCAACGTGATCGGCACCTATCTCAACACCGGCGACGACTCGTGGCGCTGGCTCCTGGCGAGCGGCGCGATCCCCGCATTGATCGTGTTGGTCGTCCGAATCGGCACACCCGAGTCGCCGGGATGGCTGATCAGCAAGGGACGGGTCGACGAGGCAAAGGCGATCGTCCGCCGCTGCTTCGGAGTGGAATTGGATACCACCAGCGTCGCGCCGGAAGAGGAATCCACCTCGTACAAGGCACTCTTCAACAAGGCCAACAGGACGCGCACCTGGTTCGCCGTTCTGTTCTACAGCGCCCTCGTGCTCCCGTACTTCGCGATCTACACGTTCGTTCCCACGATCCTGGCCGGGCTCAATGTCGAGGACGCCGATCTCCAGTACCTGATCCTCAACATCTTCCTCCTCGTCGGAGGCATCGCCGGAGTCTGGTTCGTCGCGAAGATGCCGCGGCGCTCGTTCACCATCGCGTCCTTCGGTGTCCTCGCCGTCTCGCTCGTGGCACTGGGTGCGATGAGCGACATGTCGGTCATGGCGATGATGATTCCCTTCGCCATCTACACGTTCGTGATGTCGGGCGCGTCGAACATCACCCAGGTCTATCCCGCCGAAGTCTTTCCCACCAGCCTCCGGGCTTCCGGTGTCGGATTGGCCAACGGACTCAGCCGAATCGCCTCGGCCATCGGTACCTTTGTCCTCCCGGTCAGCCTGACGAGCTGGGGAATCCCCGCCACGATGTACTGGCTCGCCGGGGTACTGCTGCTCGGCATGCTGATCTCCATCAAATGGGCACCCGAGACCAAATCACAGCACCTGGTGTGATCGCCGGGAAATGAGATCACTGTTGCCGCACTCCGCGATCCGCGCGGAGTGCGGCAACTTTCGTCGATGGAGGCGATTCATGAACAGACCACCGTGGACGTCGATCGAATTTCGACACTTCCTCGCCTTGGCCGAGGTGGGTCGGACAGGTTCGTTCACGGCCGCCGCCCACGCACTCGGGTATACCCAATCCGCGATCAGTCAGCAGATAAAGAAGCTCGAGTCCGTGGTGGGGCGGCGTCTGGTCGAGCGTCCCACAACCACCCTCCATTCGGTCACGTTGACCGACGAGGGAAAGATCCTGTTGGAACACGCGAAAGCGATCCAGGCACGGCTCGACACAGCGTGGGCCGATCTCACCGCGTTGTCCGAGGGCGCTGTCGGAACGCTGCGAGTCGGTAGCTACGAGAGCGTCGGCACCAGAATCCTTCCGCACGCCCTGAAGCTGTTCAAGGAGGTTTGGCCCCGGATAGACGTCGTGCTCGAGGAACACGACGACGACGAGATCCTCCTCCAGCGGGTCGAGGGCGGCGAGTTGGACCTGACCTTCATGGTCTTCCCCCTGACACCAGGTCCATTCGAATCCGCTGAGCTGCTTGTCGATCCGTACGTTCTCGTGGTGCCCGAGGAATCGTCGATCGTGACCGGGGACGTCCCGATGCAACTCGACCGGGTATCCGACCTTCCCCTGATCGCGTACGGAAAGCTGCGAGGGATCCACGACATCGCCGCGCGGCTCGGACGCCCCAGCCTGAACGATCAAGTCATCTTCCGCAGCAACGACAACGGCACGATCATGGGCATGGTCGCGGAGGGCTTGGGCGCGGCAGTCATGCCGCGACTGTCGGTGGACGCCAACCAGTCCGGATTCCGGATGGTCGACTTGGACCGGGTGAGTCCCAGGATCATCGGGATCGCGTGGCATCGCGGTCGGCGAATCACTCCCGTCATGCAGTCGTTCATCTCGGCGGCACAGAGCAGCGCGGGCCTGCTCGCAACGTAGGGACGCCGGCCCGACGTCATGCACCGCTCGGCGAATCCATCTGCCGGTGAATGCAATGCGTGGCCGATCACGATGGCCGTTCGTCCCCGTTCCAGGCCTGGAACGGGACGAACGGCAACGCCGGCGGGATCGCAGGCTGCCCGGTGTCAGCCTGCCGAAACAGTGCGGTGTGCCGGTTATCGACTGGTCGACACCAGATCCTTTTCGACGATGTCGATGCGGTATTTCCGGGCACGGTCGAGGATCGCCTCGGCCGTGCGCAGACGGGAAGATAGCTTCCGTCGATGCTGTCGGTGCGGTTGGCGAGGAGTTCCCTGGGACGCTGCACTTCTTCCGCGCTGGGCGCAAACTCGGTGTTGGCCATCCGAATGTGCTCCGGCTTCACACAGAGCATGCCGCCCATTCCATTTGCCACGGACCGGCGGCAGTAGCTGCGATTCCCGTCCGTGTCGTCCTCGCAGTGCACGAGCACCGAGTGAAACACCCCGGCACCGAGCGCATCCCGGAGGAAAACCTCCTCGAAATCCTGCCGCTCCGATGGTGGACTCGGCCCACCAAGTCTGCCGACCGGTGACCTCGGGCCCGACGTGCTCGAGTCGCCGATGCCGATCACCGGCACTTACCGGCCCGCCGGCCCCGCGAATCGTCGGGCGCAGCCGGTCCTCCAGGCGGTCCGCCCCGTGCGTCGACCCCGTCCACTCTACGTCCGGGAGAGCGATCGTCGGTGTATTCGTCGACGCATTCACGATCAGCATAAGCAGAAGTAATGACCTCCATCATTAATGCGAGCTTGCCGCGGGTGATGCGCATCACTCAGCATGGATTGCGCATGATCCGTACGAAAGGCAGATGAATGACTTCAGAGCTGGCGGCGGTCGCCTTCGATGCGACTGCAATTGCAGAGATTATCGACCTGGATCGGTATCCGATCGATCGCCTGGATTCCGAGGAAGGTCGCCGACTGGTAGAGCGTTGTCAAGACGATCTGCGCAATCACGGCGCATGTCAGCTTCACGGATTCATTCGACCGAATGCTGTCGAAATCCTGGTAGCCGAGGCCCTCGAAAAGGCCGGGAATGCGTACCGGACGGACGACACGCACAATGTGTATTTCGAGGAAATTCCGGCGGACGCGGCGGCCGACGACCCTAGAGTGATGCTCCAGCACTCCTCGAAGCTCACGATCGCGTGGGACGAGATCGCCGAGGAATCCGCCCTGCGAACGGTGTACAACTGGGATCCGCTGACCGATTTCATCGGACAGGCGTTGGAAATGCCCAGCTTCTACCGCTACGACGATGCGCTGGGTGCGTGCTCTGTGGCCCTGTTCGAGCAGGGCGACGAACTGGGCTGGCATTTCGACCGATCACACTTCGCGGTGACTCTCATGCTCCAGCCCACCGACGAGGGCGGGGAATACGAGTACTTCCACATGCTCCGATCCCCGGAATCGGAGAACTACGACGAGGTGGCGGAGCGACTGAACGGGTCACGAGCCGGCGTGATCACCCTGCAGAACGAACCGGGCACCCTCAGCTTCTTCCGTGGCCGGTACTCCATGCACCGCGTCACCCCCGTGGCAGGCGAGCAGACACGAGTCAACGCCGTCCTCGCCTATTCCGAAAAGCCCGACGACAAGCTGAACAGCATCACCCAGAAGCTCTTCTACGGACGCACAACATAACCGCGCGACGGCAGTAACGGGCCCGGAGGCGTGCAAGTGAGTCGGGCAACCTTGCCTCCGGGCCCTTTCGTATCTCATCGACATGATCGCGCCCGAGTCTGCAGTTCCTTTGAATT
Source organism: Prescottella agglutinans (assembly GCF_004011865.1). Classification (GTDB taxonomy): domain Bacteria; phylum Actinomycetota; class Actinomycetes; order Mycobacteriales; family Mycobacteriaceae; genus Prescottella; species Prescottella agglutinans. The sequence goes on from NZ_RKLP01000005.1 coordinate 267,784, forward strand.
GATCAATTCGGCACGAAGAACACAGACGAAAAAGGGAATTTCCAGTGCACGACAATAAGGTAGGTCAAAACTTGACCGGGAAATATCTGACTGCTCTCACAGCTAACTCTCTGGGCTCATTCGAAGTGGATGCGGCCTCCCTCGACCTCATGGAACGTTCATGGAAGACAGCGACGAGCGCATCCGGACGTCGACAGGTATACGGTCGGACGACTGGAGTCGGAGCCAACCGCGAGGTACAGGTCGACCAAGCCCTCGACCAAGATCTCCGGCTACTGCGCAGCCATGCGACGGGTACCGGGCCCTATCTCTCCCACGACACCGTCCGCGCTGCGATGATCGCGAGGCTGAACCAGCTACTGGCCGGCGGCTCCGGCATGCACCCGGACATCGTCGAGGCGATGTCGAAGTCGCTGGCCCAGGACGACCTGCCACGGGTCCACGCTTCGAGCGCTATCGGAACCGCGGATCTCAGCCAGTTCGCCGAGATCGCGCTGGGCCTCATGGGCGAGGCCGACCTCGAGAGCGGTCGACGGGACCCGCTCTGGCACCCCCGTCCCGGCGATGCTCTTGCGTTCATCTCTACGAACGCCATGGGCGTCGCGCGCGGCATGGCTGCGTGCCGGGCGATGGAGCATTACATCGCGCACTACGAGGCTGTCGCCTCACTGTCACTGATCGCGACCCGCGGCTCGACCGAGGCCTTCGACGAGTTCGTCCACGCATCGCGCCCGCAACCACACCAGGCATCGACCGCAGCGAGGATCCGGGCTCTCGTTGCAGACCACGAGTGGGTCCCGCGGCGGGTGCAGGATTCGTACGGGTTCCGCGCCCTCCCGCAGGTCCTCGGACCTGCAATACACTCCCTCGAATCCTATTCGGCCGCACTGGACATCGAGTTGAACTCGGCAGCCGAGAACCCGGTGGTGAGTGCCGATCGAGACGACGTCTTCCACAACGCGAACTTCCACACGCAGGCTCTGGCACTCGCGTGCGACCACAGCAAACTCGCTCTCTTCGGCGTCGCAAATCTGTCGACTCGGCGGCTGGCGAACCTCACCGAGCCGGCGTTCACGGGCCTGGATCCGTTTCTGGCGGTCGGCCCGGCCGGTAGCAGCGGGGTCATGCTGCTCGAGTACATCGCGGCGGCGGCCCTCGCCAGATTCCGGAACTCGTCGGCTCCGGCGACGCTGGGAACAGTCACGATCTCGCGCGGAACCGAGGACCACGCGAGTTTCCATACGCAGGCCATCGACCAGACGCACGAGTGCATCCAGTCTGCAAACGAGGTACTCGGCTGTGAACTCATCGCTGCGGTGAGGGCACTTCGCATCCTCGGCGTTTCACTCGATCCGATCACCCCGCTCGGTGCCTACCTCCAGAGGGCTTCGAGCGTTCTCGATCCGAACAGCCTCGATCGACCACTCACCCAAGACCTCGAGAACGCGGTCGACTTCCTCACCCAGTCTCATGGACTGAAAGGCATTTGATATGTCCGAGAACTCAGTGATCGCCGATTCCGGCGACAAGCCGGCCGCACCAACCGCGCTCGACCAACTGCCTTTCAGTCGATTTCACGCCAAGATCACCGCGATGACGCTCGGCGCCAATTTCTCCGACGGCTACGCTCTGGGAATCATCGGCGCAATCCTGCCCACTATCAGTGTGCAACTCGGCCTCTCCTCCTTCTGGGAAGGGATGATCGCCAGTTCAGCGCTGATCGGTCTCTTCTTCGGGAGCCTGATTCTGGGAAGAGTCGGAGACATCATCGGGCGCCAACGCCTCTACGTGCTCAACTTCGTGCTGATCGCGGCGGTGTCGTTGATGCAGTTCTGGACTCCCAACGTAATGATGTTGTTCGTTCTGCGCGTTCTCATCGGCTTCGGACTGGGTGCCGACTATGCAGTCGGCCCCACCCTGATGTCGGAGTTCGCGCCGCGCAAGCAGCGAGGGGCCATGCTTGCGTCGCTCACGGTGGCGTGGACCGTCGGTTATGTCGCCGCCAATGTGATCGCCACGTATCTCAATACCGGCGACGACTCGTGGCGCTGGCTCCTGGCGAGCGGCGCGATCCCCGCCGTGATCGTGCTGGTCGTCCGCATCGGCACGCCGGAATCACCCGGATGGCTCATCAGTAAGGGGCGGGTCGACGAAGCACGCGCGATCGTCCGCCGCTGCTTCGGAGTGGAACTGGATACAAGTGCGTACACGCAGGAAGGGGAATCCACTGGATACAAGGAACTCTTCAGTGCGAGCAACAGGACGCGCACTTGGTTCGGCATTCTCTTCTTCAGCGCTCTCGTGCTCCCGTACTTCGCGATCTACACGTTCGTTCCCACGATCCTGTCCGAACTCGCTGTCGAGGATGCCGATCTCCAGTACCTGCTCCTCAACATCTTCCTCCTCGTCGGAGGCATCGCCGGAATCTGGTTCGTCGCGAAGATGCCGCGGCGCTCGTTCACCATCGTGTCCTTCGGAGTCCTCGCGGTTTCCCTCGCAGCTCTGGGCGCGCTCAGCGACATGTCGGTCACGGCGATGATGATTCCGTTCGTCATCTACACATTCGTGATGTCGGCCGCATCGAACATCACGCAGGTCTACCCTCCCGAGCTCTTCCCCACGAGCCTCAGAGCCTCCGGCGTCGGATTGCTCAACGGGCTGAGCCGAATCGCCTCGGCTGCCGGCACCTTCGCTCTCCCTCTCAGCCTGACGAACTGGGGAATCTCCGTCACGATGTACTGGCTCGCAGGCGTACTGCTGCTCGGCATGCTGGTCTCGATCCGATGGGCGCCCGAGACCAGATCACAGAACCTGGTTTGAGCGCTTCATCGAACCGGGCATAAGTCGAGACGAAGAAGCTGGAACGCAGATGCCGCACTCCGCGATCCGCGCGGAGTGCGGCATCTGTTGCTGATGGAACGTCAGTGTGGTGCAGCCTCGCCGAAACGCCAATCGTTTGCTCTGACGAGGGGCCCCGAGGTTCGAGCCGAAGAGGGGTCGCAGGATCACCCCCGCCATGCAGTCGTTCATCTCGGCGGCACAGAGCAGTGCGGGTCTGCTCGCGACATAGGGACACAGGTTCTGCGTCATGCACTCTGATCGACGAATCGATCTGCAGGCAAAGATAATACGTGTCCGAGTGCGAAACGGTCACCGTGCCCGGGGTGGACACGCGTGTCGTACGGAAGGCCCCGGAGGGTTTCGTGAACCGAGTCGGGAACTCGACGCCGCCCTCGCCCGTCGGTCGGCCGGCGCCTCTCCAGGGCATCACCGGCGAGTAGGGCGCCCAGACGGGCGACGTACAGGGACACCGCCCCGGCCGTAGGGGAAGGGGTGTGCACCACCTGGATCTCTTCGCCGGCCACCGCAATACGCTGTCCGTCGTCGAGTCGCCAGTAGCGGTGGTCGCCGTGAAACCCCTGCCACAGAACGTGGTCGGCCGGATGCAACAGAACCGGGGCGTACAAGCCGCACGCCACATCGACCGCCGCGGCGAAGTGGGAACTGCTCCCGTGCGTGCAGATCACCGCGACCACCGATCGGTCACCCACGGCAGCAGCGATCTCCTCGGTACTACCGGCCGCATCGACGACGACCACGTCCGTATCATCGCCCACCAGCCAACAATTCGTTGCGTCCGACTTCGCGGGAGTGATTCGGCACCGCTCCGACAACCCGGTGACCACAACCTGCTCGACCCGAAATGTACCGCTCATCGAACCTCGATGCGTAGTGTCCGCCAACTCGTCTCGAGGACGAACGTTCACGTGCGCCTCTCACTACGAGGCTAGTCAGGCGCGGGCAGTGCGGGTACTGGTCGAGCGGAGAGGCGGACCTGACCGAACGGGCAGGAGATCAGGCGATGGACGCGGATACGCGTTCGTCCCCGTTCCGGGCCTGGAACGGGGACGAACACGGTTGTGTGCCTTGTTATCGGCTCACTACACCCCGGCCCCTTCGAGGATGTCGATGCGGTACTTCCGGGCGCGGTCGAGGATCGCCTCGGCCGCGCGCAGACGGGGCAGGTAGCTTCCGTCGATACTGTCGGTGCGGGTGGCGAGGAGTTCCCTGGCGGCCTGCACTTCTTCCGTGCTGGGCGCAAACTCGGTGTTGATCATCCGAATGTGGTTCGGCTTCACACAGAGCATGCCGCCCATCCCATTTGCCACGGACCGGCGGCAGTAGGCGCGAAGCCCATCCGTATCGGATGCGAGGGACGGCCCGTCGATCGGCGCGGGGCGTCCGGCCGATCGACTGGCCAGGACGAGGTGGGACCGCGCCCCCATGACCGTGGCGGAGTCGTCCGTCGCCGACGTGTCGTGGCGGAAGTCGCCGCTGCCGAATGCCAAGCGGGTCAACGCGTTCGCACGCGCGATCGATACCGCGTTCAGAACCCCTGTCGCCGACTCGATCAGGGCGATCACACCTCCGGCGAAGTCGCCGAGCCCGGCCGCGGTCGCATCGATCTCGGCCGGGTCCTCGGTCTTCGCCAGCACGACCCCGAGAATCCCCGGGCAATGGGCCGCGAAGTCGAGGTCGAGTTGCCAATCCGCGGTGGTAGCCGGATTGACCCGGATCCAGGCCTCCCCACCCCTCGCTGCCCAATCGTGGATCTCGTCGCGGGCACGCGGCCTGTCTCCGGGCGCGACGCCGTCTTCGAGATCGAGGATGACGGCGTCGGGGCCATACCCTCGAACCCGGTCTTCCAGTTCGTGCGTGCGGGTTCCGGGCACCAGCAGCCACGAACGCGCGTCACGAGGAGCGACCGCTCCGACGGACTCACTGATGTTGCGGCAGTTCAGGGTAGTGATGACATTTCCTCTCGTGGATGGAGCACAGGTCAGTTCTGCGGATCAGCCGACCATCCGCCGCAGCTGACGCGACGCGACGGACAGGGCCGCGAGGTCCCGTCGGCCGGATGCGGCGATCTCCGCGAGCGACTCGCGAGCCCGGCGCAGACGGGACTCGTTGCGCTCCTGCCATTCCGTGATCATCCGGTCGGTGTCGTCACCGGGCAGCGCCTGCGCGAGGACGTCCAGTGTGAGGGCGCGCACGCTGTCGTACAGCTCGTCGCGCAGAGCCAGGCGCGCGAGCGCATCCCAGCGCCCCTCCTTGGGCAGCTCGGAGACCCCGTTGAGCAGCGGGACGAGTCCCACCCGCTCGCACAGATGGAAGTAGAGCTCACCGGCGACGGCCGTGTCGCACTCGGCCAACTCCGCGATCTCGACGACGTCGAGCAGGCCGAACCGGTCGAGCGCCAGTTCGACGTCCTGAACCAGGTCCTCGGGTGCGCCCCGCTCCGCGACCGCGCGCGTGCGGTCGCGGAGGTTGGTGCGGTCGGCGCCCACCAGCCACTCCTCGAGGTGCGCGGACGCGTCCTCGATCCGGTCCTTGAACCGCGCGATCTCCGCTCCCACCGCGAGCGGCTGCGGCCGACGGTGCAGCATCCAACGCGACGCCCGGTCGAGCAGCCGCCGCGTCACCGAGACCAGTTCGTCGGCGACCGCGCTCGGAACATCGGCTGCCGCGATCTTCGACCACAGCTCGGGGAGCCCGAACACCTCGCTGACCACACTGAACGCCCGGACGGCGTCATCGGGAGTGGCGCCCGCCTCCTCTCCGAGGCGGAAGACGTAGCTGATGCTGCCACGGTCGACGACGTCGTTGGTCAACGCCGTCGCGACGATCTCGCGGCGCAGTGGATGCCGGTCGATGGCGTCGACGTGATCGCGCCGAAGGGGCTGCGGGAAGTACTCGCGCAGGATCGGCAGGAACACGTCGTGGTCGACGAGGTCGCCGGCCAGCAGAGCGCCCTTGAGCTCGAGCTTCACGTGCGCCATCAGCGTCGCCAGTTCCGGCGCCGACAGACCCGCCCCGGACCGGCCCAGCGCCGTGATCGCCTTGCGATCGGGCAACACCTCGAGCCTGCGATCCAGCGCGCCGGCCGCCTCGAGTGCCGCGATCTGGCGTCCGTGTGCCTCCAGCATCGAGGGTGCGGCGGCGATCGCCGTGCCGATCAACTCGTTCTGGGAGACGTTGTTCGCCAACACCAGTGCGGCGACCTCGTCGGTCATCTCGGCCAGCAGGTGCGGACGCACCTCGGCATCGACGCTGCCGGCGCCGACCAGATCGTCGACCAGGATCTTGATGTTGACCTCGTGGTCGGAGCAGTCCACACCGGCCGAGTTGTCGAGCGCGTCGGTGCCCACGCGTCCTCCCGCACGAGCGAACTCGATTCGCGCCGCCTGCGTGAAGCCGAGGTTGCCGCCCTCGCCGACGACACGGGCGCGCAGATCGCACCCGTCCACGCGCACAGCGTCGTTCGTCTTGTCCCCGGCGTCGGCATGCGACTCGGTCGAGGCCTTGACGTAGGTGCCGATGCCGCCGTTCCACAGCAGGTCCACCGGTGCGCCCAGGATCGCCCGGATCAGTTCGGGCGGTGTCATTTCCGTCACGTTCGCGTCGAGACCGAGGACGCGACGGACCGCATCGCTGATCGGGACGGACTTCGCGCCGCGTTCCCACACGCCGCCGCCGGGGCCGATCAGCGACCGGTCGTAGTCGGCCCACGAGGATCGCGGCAGCGCGAACAGCCGCTCCCGCTCCGCGTACGACCGTTCGGGATCCGGATCCGGATCCAGGAAGACGTGCCGGTGGTCGAATGCCGCGACCAGTCGAATGTGCTTGCTGCACAGCATCCCGTTGCCGAAGACGTCGCCGCTCATGTCGCCGATGCCGACCGCGGTGAAGTCTTCCCGCTGGCAGTCGACCCCCAGTTCACGGAAGCGCCGCTTCACGCTCTCCCACGCGCCGCGCGCGGTGATGCCCATCGCCTTGTGGTCGTACCCCACCGAACCGCCGGACGCGAAGGCGTCACCCAACCAGAAGTCGTACTCGGCCGCGACCGCGTTCGCGATGTCGGAGAACGAGGCGGTGCCCTTGTCTGCGGCCACCACGAGGTAGGTGTCGTCGCCGTCGTGGCGGACGATGCCCGGCGCCGGGACGACCGCCCCGGTGCGCCGGTCGATGTTGTCCGTGAGGTCGAGCAGGCCGCTGATGAACGTGCGGTAACCCGCGACACCCGCCTCCCGCAGCGAGGCGCGATCGGCCTCGGCGTCTCCGGTCGGCGCGGGCGGGCGGCGCAGCACGAAGCCGCCCTTGGCCCCGACCGGCACGATCACCGCGTTCTTGACCGCCTGGGCCTTGACCAGGCCCAGCACCTCGGTGCGGAAGTCCTCCCGGCGATCCGACCAGCGCAGCCCGCCGCGGGCCACCGCGCCGAACCGCATGTGCACACCCGCGACGGTCGGCGAGTACACGAAGATCTCGTGCCGCGGGCGGGGCTCGGGCAGCTCGCCGATGCTGCGCGAATCAAGTTTCAGCGCAAGGGAATCGCGTGCGGGAGTGGCGAAGTGGTTGGTGCGCACGGTGTTGCGGACGGCGCTGAGGAGCGCCCGGAAGATCCGGTCCTCGTCGAGCCCGGACACCTGCTCGATCGACGCCGACACCGCCGCGGCGGCCGTCTCTCCGCCGTCGCCCGGCGCCACCGACGGATCGAATCGCGCCGTGAAGCACTCGACGAGGCCGACCGCGATCGCCGGGTAGCGGCACATCACATCGGCGACATACGCACTGCTGTAAGGCAATCCACCTTGCCGCAGGAACTCGGCGTACGCGCGGAGCGCCGACACGTCGCGCCACTGCAGCCCCGCGCGGGCCACCAACTCGCCCAGGCGGTCCGCCTCGGCGGCACCCACCCACAGCGCCTCCACCGCCGCACCGAAGCGGCGCGCGAAGTCGTCGAACCCGTCTTCCGGGGCGATCGGGTACCGGACGGTGAATTCGTACACCCAGCAGGGCAGGTCCGCCGGAGACACCAACGCGTAGGGACGTTCGTCGAGGACCTCGACCCCGAGGCTCTGCAGCAGCGGCATGAGATCCCCGAGCGACGCGGGTCGCCCGCCCACGTACAGGGACAGGCGGTGGGTGGCGCGCGCCGTCACGTCGGGGACGATCCGGACGCCGACGCCCCCGTCGGCGAGCCCGGCCAGGATGTCGAGGTCGACGCGTGCGCGCTCGGGGGTGATGTCCTGCTTGTACCCCGCGGGGAGGCCGGAGACGAATCGCGCGAGATGCTCACGCGCTTCGGGGTCCGCGTCGGCGAGCACACGCTCGTCCCAACTGCGGAAGACACGGGCGAGAGCGTCGTCGATCTCGCTGGGGTTCGTCGTCGGATCGGTCTGGGTGGAGACGGTGGTCATCTGGGAACCTTCCGCCGGATGCCACGCTGCATCCGGCTGGTCGTCGTGTCCGTTCAACTGGTCGAGTTCTCGAAATCTCGGGGCCGTACAGCGGCCTGCCCCTTGACACGAGCTTGTATAGACAGGAATATACAAGTCATAGTTGCAGAACGTGAGCCAGCGCACAACAGCTACGACAAAACGGATGCCGACGACAACGGAGTCGCTCGACAGCCACCGGAGCAGCGCCCTCACCGCCCGATCACTAGGAGTTACCCGATGGACATCACCTCACCCGGCCACGAGGCCCGCCCGGTCAGCGCACCCCGCGGCTCCGAGCTGAACACCCTCGGGTGGCAGCAGGAGGGCGCGCTGCGCATGCTCATGAACAACCTCGACCCCGAGGTTGCCGAGCACCCGGACAACCTGGTCGTCTACGGCGGCACCGGCCGCGCCGCCCGCAGCTGGGCCGCGTTCGACGCCATCGTCGCGACCCTCAAGACGCTGAAGAACGACGAGACCATGCTGGTGCAGTCCGGCAAGCCGGTCGGCGTCTTCCGCACCAACGAGTGGGCTCCGCGCGTGCTCCTCGCGAACTCCAACCTCGTCGGCGACTGGGCCAACTGGGAGCAGTTCCGCAAGCTCGAGGACGAGGGCCTGATGATGTACGGCCAGATGACCGCCGGGTCCTGGATCTACATCGGTACCCAGGGCATCCTGCAGGGCACCTACGAGACCTTCGGTGCGATCGCCCGCAAGCGCTTCGACGGCACCCTCGCCGGCACCATCACCCTCACCGCCGGCATGGGCGGCATGGGCGGCGCCCAGCCTCTCGCGGTCACCATGAACGACGGCGTCGCGATCTGCGTCGACTGCGACGTCACCCGCATCGACCGCCGCATCGCGCACAAGTACCTCGACACCAAGGCCGACAGCATCGAGCACGCGCTGCAGCTGGCGACCGAGGCCCGCGACGCCCGCAAGCCGCTGTCGATCGGCCTGGTCGGCAACGCCGCCGAGATCTTCCCGGCACTGCTGGAGATGGACGCCCCGATCGACATCGTCACCGACCAGACGTCGGCGCACGACCCGCTGTCCTACCTGCCGCTCGGCGTCGACTTCGCCGACATGAAGGCGATGGCCGAGAAGGATCCGGCCCAGTTCACCGAGGACTCCCGCAAGTCGATGGCCGCGCACGTCGAGGCGATGGTCGGCTTCATGGACAAGGGCGCCGAGGTCTTCGACTACGGCAACTCGATCCGCGACGAGGCCCGCAAGGCCGGCTACGACCGCGCGTTCGCGTTCCCCGGCTTCGTCCCGGCCTACATCCGTCCGCTGTTCGAGGAGGGCCTCGGCCCGTTCCGCTGGGCCGCGCTGTCGGGCGACCCGAAGGACATCGCCGCGACCGACAAGGCGATCCTCGAGCTGTTCCCGGAGAACGAGCACCTCAAGCGCTGGATCGAGATGGCCGGCGAGAAGGTCGCCTTCGAGGGCCTGCCCGCCCGCATCTGCTGGCTCGGCTACGGCGAGCGCCACAAGGCCGGCCTGAAGTTCAACGAGATGGTCGCCAACGGCGAGCTGTCGGCCCCGATCGCGATCGGCCGTGACCACCTCGACTCCGGCTCCGTCGCCTCGCCGTACCGCGAGACCGAGGCGATGAAGGACGGCTCGGACATGATCGCCGACTGGCCGCTGCTCAACGCCCTCGTCAACACTGCGTCGGGCGCCTCCTGGGTGTCGATCCACCACGGTGGCGGCGTCGGTATGGGCCGCTCGATCCACGCCGGTCAGGTGTGCATCGCCGACGGCACCGAGCTGGCCGCGAAGAAGATCGAGGCCGTGCTCACCAACGACCCGGGCATGGGCGTCATCCGCCACGCGGACGCCGGCTACGAGCACGCCATCGACACCGCGCGCGAGCGCGGCGTGCGTATCCCGATGACCGAGAACAACTGATCCTCACACCTGAACAAGGGCTCACGACGACCAGCGTGAGCCCGAACCGGCGGCACTGACGTCGGCTCCGCGGCGAGCGGCAACGCGCAGGACGATCCCCCCTGCGTGTTGCCGCTCGTCGTCGTTTCCGGGGCCGGGACGACGGCGAACTGCGCCCTCTGGACAAACGGCGCGATCGGATGCGATAGTCACGTATGCCACTAGATGGCAATTGACTTCCACTAGATGAAATCTAGCGATTCCCCCTCTCGTTCCCCCTCAGGAGTTCCCGTGACCGCTCAGACTCTCGACGACGCCCTCGACCTGTCCGAATTTCGCAGCACCGTCCGCGCTTTCGCGAACGCGGAGATCCTTCCCGGCGCGGCCGAGCGCGACGAGTCCAAGGAGTTCCCCGCGCACCTGATGCGCCGCCTGGCCGAGCAGGACCTGATGGGCATCTCCGTTCCGGAGGAGTTCGGCGGACTCGGGCTGTCGACGCGCGCCCAGCTGGTTGCCGTCGAGGAGGTCGCCCGCGCCGACGCCGCACTGGCGTCGATCTACACCGCCCACTACCTGGGCCTCGAGCCGATCCTCGTCGGCGGGACCGAGGAGCAGAAGAAGCGCTGGCTGCCCGGGCTGGCCTCGGGTGAGGTCCTGGCCGGCTTCGCGCTCACCGAGCCCGACGCGGGCTCGGACATCGCCTCCATGCGCACCGTGGCGCGCCGCGAGGACGACGGCTGGCACCTGTCCGGCTCCAAGACCTTCATCTCCAACGCCCGCGAGGCCGACCTGGTCGTGCTGTTCGCCAAGACCGATCCCTCCGCCGGCTTCCGCGGCATCACGGCCTTCGCGGTCCCGAAGGGCACGCCCGGCATCAGCTACTCGGAGCCGCAGGACAAGATGGGCATCCGCTCGGCGCCCACCTACACCGTCTACCTCGACGACGTGGTCCTGCCGCACGACGCCGTCATCGGCACCGAGGGACGCGGCGGCAACATCGCGCTCACCGCACTCAACCGCGCCCGCATCGACGTTGCCGCAATGGCCAACGGAATCGCCCTGCGCGCTTGGGAACTCGGACGCGAGTACGCCGCCGAGCGCAAGCAGTTCGGGCACCCCATCTTCGAGTTCCAGGCCATCCAGCTGCTGCTCGGTGAGTGCGACGCCAAGCTGGTCGCCTCGCGCGTGACCGCCGACTGGGCCTCCGACGTCAAGGACGCCGGCCAGGACCTGCGCCGCGCCGCCTCGATCTCGAAGTTCGTGGCGACCGAGGCCTGCTTCTCGATCGTCGACCAGGTCGTCCAGATCCACGGCGGCGCCGGGTTCATGCGCGAGTCCGAGATCGAGCGCCTCTACCGCGACTGCCGGATCCTGCGCATCTTCGAGGGCACCTCGCAGATCCAGCTGCTCACCATCGCCGGCAACGCCCCGTCGATCCGTTCCACCGAGTACTGAGAGGCGAGGCGAACATGACCACCCCCGCACTCCCCCCGCTCGACGGCGTCCGCGTCGTCGACCTCTCCCGCGTCCTCGCGGGCCCGTTCTGCACCGCGCTGCTCGCCGACGCCGGCGCCGACGTCGTCAAGATCGAGTCGAAAGCCGGCGAGGACTCCCGCCACCTCGGACCGTTCCGCGACGGCGAGAGCATCTACTTCAACGTCCTCAACCGCGGCAAGCGCTCGATCGCGCTCGACCTCAAGGACCCCGAGGACCGGGAGTCGTTGCTGCAGTTGATCGCCGACGCCGACGTCGTCGTCGAGAACTTCCGCCCCGGCGTCACCAGCCGGCTCGGCATCGACTACGAGGCCGCCCGCGCCCGAAACCCGAAGATCGTCTACGCGTCGATCTCCGGTTTCGGGCAGAAGGGCCCGATGGCGGGCGCCGCGGCCTACGACCTCGTGGTCCAGGCGCTGTCCGGCGTCATGAGCATCACCGGCACCGAGGACTCCGGCCCCACCCGCCTGGGCGAATCGTTCGGCGACACCATCACCGGCGTCTTCGCCGCGTGGGGCATCAGCACCGCACTGCTGGCCGCCCGCAGCACCGGCCAGGGCCAGCACCTGGACGTGGCGATGTTCGACAGCATGCTCGCGATGCTGCCCACCGCGCACAGTCAGCTGCAGGCGTCCGGCGAGACCCCGAAGCGCGTCGGCAACCGGCACCCGGTCTCGACGCCGTTTGACACCTATCGCGCCGACGACGGCCTGTTCGTCCTCGCGATCGCCAGCGAGAAGGGCTTCCAGACGCTGGCCCGGACCATGGGCCGCGACGAACTGCTCGCCGACCCCCGGTTCGCGGACGACACCCTGCGCACCGAGAACGAGCCCGCGCTCCGCAAGGAGATCGAGGCGTGGGCCTCGGGCCGGACCGTCGCCCAGGTCCTCGAGGTGCTCGACGCGGCCGGGCTGGCGGGCTCGGAGGTGTGGACGGTCGAGCAGGCGCTCGGGTCGGATCAGGCCCGGCGCCGCGGGGTCGTCGAGTCGTTCGAGCACCCGGCCGCCGGTACCGTGGCGTACGTCCGGCAGCCGGTCGTCTTCGGCGACAGCACGCGGCCGGAGGTGCGGCGCAGCCCGCTGCTCGACGAGCACCACGACGAGATTCTCGGCGAGGCGCGCCCGCGATAGATTCACGCAGTCGGCCGATCGGTCGACACCCTCGGCATGGGAGACACGCATGGCCCCCGGTGAGACACGCAGTGTCAGTCGCACCTTCGAACTGCTCGGCGCGATCATCGAGCACGGTGGGCTCACCCTCGCCGACGCCGCGAAGACGACCGACCTCGCCACCAGCACGGCGCTGCGGCTGATCCGCAGCCTCGAGCAGACCGAGTTCGTCCTCCGCGGCGAGGACAACGTCTACCGGGTCGGTCCGCGACTGCTGCAGATCGGGGCGAGGGCCATCGCGGACAACCAGTTGCTGCTCCGCGCGCAGCCGGCCATGACCGAGATCGCCGAGATCACCCGGGAGTCGACGTACCTGTCGGCTCCCGGGCCTCGCGGCACCGCGTTGTACATGGGGCAGATCGAGGGCACCCACGCCATCCGGCACATGGGATGGGTCGGGCAGACGGTGCCGCTGCGGGGAACCGCCGTCGGTGCCGCGCTGCTCGGCGAGGTGGGCGAGCACGGCTACGCCATCGCCCACGACACGATCGAGGACCACTCCACCGGCGTGGCCGCCCCGATCTACGACGCGATCGGCCGGATCGTCGGGGCCCTGAGCGTCGTCGGCCCCACCTTCCGACTGGACGACGACGTCTGCGCTCAGCACGGGCAGGTCCTCGTCGAGCGCTGCGCGCGACTGTCGGCCGAACTGGGACGCACCGTCCCGTCGTAGTCCGAGACCCGCAGTTCGCGAAATGAGAAGTTTGGTGCCGCGGTCTCGTATCCGAGACAATGGCGCGGCACGCCGGTCGGGACGATGACGCGGCACTCCGGCCGATCGGCCGGGATCGGAAGGGGTCATTCGATGTCGACGAGCCGGGTCAAGTCCGCGGAGCGGGTGCTCGACGTGCTCGATCTGCTCGCCCGGCGCGGTGTCCCGATGGCCGCGACCGAGATCTCGAGCGCGCTGGACCTGCCCAAGAGTACGACGCACCACCTGCTCAACGTGATGCGGGACCGGCGGTTCGTCGCGTACTGGCCCGATCAGCGGGCGTGGACGCTCGGCGTCTCCGCGTTCGAGGTGGGGGCGTCGTACATGCGGTCCGGTCCCCTGCACCGCGAGGGGCAGCGACACATGGTCGCGCTCACGCAGGCCGCGGACGAGACGTCGCATCTGGCGGTCCTGCAGGGCACCGACGTGATCTACCTGGACAAGCGCGAGCCTCTCAAGCCCGGCGTCCGGCTGGTGACGGAGGTCGGGACCCGGCTGCCCGCGCACCTGACCGCCGTCGGACGCGCGATCCTGGCGCGTCTCGATCCCGAGCAGCTCAGCGCGCTGTACGCCGGGTACACGTGGCCGACGCGCACCGGCGAGGGGCCGACGTCGCTCGACGACCTGCGGGCGCTCCTGCGGGCCGATCGCGAACTGGGGTACGCGGTGGAGCGCGACTCCACCACCAACGGCGTCACGTGCATCGCCGGTCCCGTCGTCACCCGGGACGGCCGTCCGGTCGCCGCGCTGGGTGTCGCGTACCTGACCGGCGCGCGTTCCGACGCGGAGACGACGGAACTGGCCCGGCTGGTCACGGACGCGGCCGCGCACTTCTCGGACAGCCTCAGCGACCGCATGGTCGAAGAGTCCATGGAGGCCTGACCCGCCCACCCGCCCGTCCCCGTTCGACAGTCCCCACCCACCTGTTGTCTTATATACGAGACTATGGTCTCGTATACGAGACATATTCGTCACGGCTGCGGATCCGTCGCGACCGCCCGGCCGTCCCTGCCTTCGGAGTCCCCATGACCCTCACCGCCCAGTCCACCGACATCGTCGACGTCGGACTCGGACCCGTCACCGTCCAGGACGTCGTCGACGTCGCCCGCCGCGGCCACGGGGTGCGCCTCACCGACGACGCCCTCGCCGAGATCGCGCGCTCGCGCCGACGCATCGAGGACCTCGCCGTCGACCCCCGCCCGGTGTACGGCGTCTCGACGGGCTTCGGCGCGCTCGCCACCCGGCACATCCCGCAGGAGCTGCGGACCCAGCTGCAGCGCAGCCTGATCCGCTCGCACGCCGCCGGGTCCGGACCCGAGGTGGAGCGCGAGGTCGTGCGGGCGCTGATGCTGCTGCGCCTGTCCACGCTCGCGACCGGACGCACCGGCGTGCGCCCCGAGGTCGCGCAGGCGTACGCCGACCTGCTCACCGCCGGGATCACGCCGGTGGTCCACGAGTTCGGCAGCCTCGGCTGCTCCGGCGACCTCGCCCCGCTCGCGCACGTCGCGCTCGCGGTGACCGGGGAGGGCACGGTCCGCACCGCGGACGGACGGCTGCTCGACGCCGCCGACGCGCTCGCCGAGCACGGCCTGAGCCCGGTCGTCCTCGCCGAGAAGGAGGGCCTGGCCCTCATCAACGGCACCGACGGCATGCTCGGCCAGCTCGCGCTCGCCGTCACCGATCTCGACCACCTGCTCAAGCTCGCCGACATCGCGGCCGCGATGAGCGTCGAGGGCCTGCTCGGCACCGACCGGGTGTTCGCGGCGGACCTGCAGGCGCTGCGCCCGCACCCCGGACAGGCCGCGGCCGCCGCCAACATGGCTCGCCTGCTGGCCGATTCGCCGATCGTCGCGAGCCACGCCGGCCCCGAGGACACCCGCGTGCAGGACGCCTACTCGCTGCGCTGCGCACCGCAGGTGGCCGGCGGCGCGCGGGACACCGTCGAGCACGCCCGCACGGTCGCGCACCGCGAACTCGCGTCGGCGGTCGACAACCCCGTCGTCACCCTCGACGGCCGGGTGGAGTCGAACGGCAACTTCCACGGCGCCCCCGTGGCCTACGTCCTCGACTTCCTCGCGATCGTCGCGGCCGACGTCGCGAGCATCAGCGAGCGCCGGACCGACCGGTTCCTCGACGTCGCCCGCAATCACGGCCTGCCGCCGTTCCTGGCCGACGATCCCGGCGTGGACAGCGGGCTGATGATCGCGCAGTACACGCAGGCCGCGATCGTCTCCGAGCTCAAGCGGTTGGCGGCGCCGGCGAGCGTCGACTCCATTCCGTCGTCCGCGATGCAGGAGGATCACGTCTCGATGGGGTGGTCCGGCGCCCGGAAGCTCCGCCGCGCCGTGGACGGACTCACCCGGGTGCTCGCCATCGAGATCCTCACCGCGGCACGGGGTATCGATCTTCGCGCGCCGCTGCAGCCCGCGCCGGGCACGGGCGCGGTGGTCCGCACGCTCCGCGAGAGCGTTCCCGGTCCGGGCACCGACCGCTTCCTCGCCCCCGAGATCGACCGGGCCGTCGCACTCGCCGCGTCCGGCGCGCTGGTCGCGGCCGCCGAGCACGAGATCGGCGCCCTGCAGTGACCCGCTCGATCGGCCTGCCCCGGGCCCGACCCGAGATCGACGCGCTGCCCGCGTATTCGCGGGCCTCGGGTGCCGCGACGGTCCGCTGGCGCGCGTCGAGCAACGAATCCACCATCGCGCCGTCCCCGGCCGTCGTCGAGGCGATCGCCCGCAAGGGCGCACACGGACACCTCTACCCGACGCTGTTCGCCGACGACCTGGTCGCGGCCCTGGCCGAGCGCCTGTCCGTGCCGGCCGACGCGGTGCTGACCGGCGCCGGTTCGCTGGCACTGCTGCAACAGGTCCTCACCGCCTTCACCGGTCCCGGCACCGAGGTGGTCCACGCGTGGCGCAGCTACGAGGCGTATCCCATTCTCATCGGGATCGCCGGCGCCACAGCCGTTCCGGTGCCGCTGGACGCGGCGCACCGGCACGACGTCGATGCGATGATCGCGGCGGTGACGCCCGACACCCGCGCGGTGCTGGTGTGCAACCCGAACAATCCGACGGGCACCGAACTCACCGAGACCGAGTTGCGGCGACTGCTCGACCACGTGCCCTCGGACGTCCTGGTGATCCTCGACGAGGCGTACCGCGAGTTCGCCGAGGAGCAGGTCGATGGCGTGGAACTGCTGCGCGAGTACCCGAACGTGGTGGTGCTCCGGACGTTCTCGAAGGCCTACGGCCTGGCCGGCCTGCGCGTGGGGTACGCGGTCGCCGACTCCGCCGTCGCCGCCCCGTTGCACGCCGCCGCCCCGCCGTTCGGCCTGAGCTCGGTCGCCGAGGCCGCGGCGTGCGCCGCGCTCACCGACCCCGGGCACACCGACCGGATCGTGGAGTCGGTCCGGGCCGGACGCCGGCACCTGCGCACGGGACTCGCCGACCGGGGCATCGAAACCCCCGCCAGCGGAGGAAACTTCGTCTGGATCCCGGTGGGCGACCAGGCCGCTTCCCTCGACGCCGCCTGCGTCGCGCACGGGGTGTCCGTGCGCGCGTTCTCCGGCGAGGGCGTGCGGGTGACCGTCGGCGACCGCGACGCCGAGGATGCTGTGCTCGCCGCCGTCGACGCCTTCACCGCAGACCGACAGAACTGATACGAGGAACCCGATGTCTCTCACCGCCCTCGCCGACGCCCTCGGCTCGAGCCGGCTCGTCACCGATCCCGACGTCATGGACGCCTACACCCGCGACGAGGCGCACCTCGCGACCCCCGGCCGGCCCCTCGCCGTGCTGATCGCGGATTCCGCCGAGGACGTCGTCGCCGCCATGAAATGGGCCACCGCCCATCGCGTTCCGGTGGTCCCCCGCGGCGCGGGCAGCGGCCTGGCCGGCGGCGCCACCGCGATCGACGGCTGCCTGGTGGTGTCCACCGCGGCCATGCGCACCATCGTCGAACTGAACGCGGCCGATCAGCTCGCGGTGGTGCAGGCCGGTGTCGTCAACGCCGACCTCGACGGGGCGGCCGCCGAGCACGGGCTGATGTACGCCCCGGACCCGAGCAGCTACCAGATCTCGACGATCGGCGGGAACATCGCCACCAATGCCGGCGGACTGCGCTGCGTCAAGTACGGCGTGACCCGGGATTCGGTGCTGGGTCTCGAGGTGGTGCTGGCCGACGGCCGGATCCTGCGCACCGGGCACCGCACCGTCAAGGGCGTCGCCGGCTACGACCTCACCGGGCTGCTGGTCGGCTCCGAGGGCACCCTCGGGATCGTCACGAGCGCGACGGTCCGCCTGCGCCCGCGCCCGCCCCGGGAACCGGCGACGATCGTCGGCAGCTTCGGCTCGCTGCGCGCGGCCGCGGACGCCGTCGCCGCGGTGGTTCGTGCCGGGATCGGGCCGAGCCTGCTCGAACTGATCGACCGCGCCACGCTGGCGGCGATCGACGAGTGGAAGCGCATCGGCCTCGAGCCCGGGACCGAGGCGATGCTCATCGCCCAGGCCGACGGACCCGACGCCGACGAGGCCGCCACCGCGATCGAACGGCACTTCACCGAGGCGGGCGCGGACTTCGTCGCGGTCTCCCGGGACCCCGCCGAGTCGGCGCAGTTGCTCGAGATTCGCCGCCTGGCGTACCCGGCGGCCGAGCGCCTCGGGCAGTGCCTGGTCGAGGACGTCGGGGTGCCGCGCTCGCGGTTGCCGGAGATGGTCGAGTCGATCGAGGAGATCTCGCGGCGGCACGCCGTGACCGTGATGACGGTCGCACACGCCGGGGACGGCAACGTGCACCCGACGTTCGTGTTCGACCGCCTCGCCGACGGGTCGGTCCCGGACGCCGTCTGGACGGCCGCCGACGAGGTGTTCCGACGCGCTCTCGACCTGGGTGGCACGCTTACTGGTGAGCACGGCGTCGGCGTGTTGAAGCGACGCTGGATGGCGCTCGAAGTGGGAGAGGCTGGTTTGGACATCCATCACGCGGTGAAAGCCGCGTTCGATCCGCTCGGTCTGATGAATCCGGGGAAGGGCTTCTGACCGGCGACCAGGCGAAACAATCCGAATACAAACCGAATGTTGACAGACCTGTATATACAGGCCTATACATTTTGCACTGACATGGCGTGATCCAGCGCACAAGCACGAAGAAGGTGGGCATCACCCCCGGAAGTCGACCCCGCCGCACGGTGGGATCAGCAGAAAGAACAGGCCCCATGACACACGACGGCAGCACATCCGAGGTGCTCCTCACCCCCGAGCGGCGCACCATCGACGTCGTCCCCGACAATGAGCGCCACGGCACTCCCCGTAGCCAGTTCACGCTGTGGTTCGGCGCGAACATGCAGATCACGGCCGTCGTCGACGGCGCCCTGGCCGTCGTGTTCGGCGCCGACGCGCTCTGGGCGATCCTGGGCCTGCTGATCGGCAACGTCTTCGGCGGCGCCGTGATGGCGCTCCACTCGGCGCAGGGCCCCCGGATGGGCCTGCCGCAGATGATCTCGAGCCGCGCCCAGTTCGGCGTCAAGGGCGCGGTCATCCCGCTCGTGCTCGTGATCCTGATGTACCTCGGGTTCGCCGCCACCGGCACCGTCCTGGCCGGCCAGGCCGTGAACAAGGTGCTCGGCATCGACAACGCCAAGGTCGGCATCGTGATCTTCGGGTTGCTCACCGCGTTCGTCGCGGTCACCGGCTACAAGCTGATCCACATCGTCGGCCGCATCGCCACGGTCGTCGGCGTCATCGGCTTCACCTACCTGGCCGTGCGACTGTTCATGGAGTACGACGTCGCGAACTACGTCGGAACCGTCGACTTCGACGTCGTGACCTTCCTGCTGGCGATCTCCCTGGGCGCCGGATGGCAGCTCACCTTCGGCCCGTACGTGGCCGACTACTCCCGCTACCTGCCCCGCGAGACCAGCGAGCGCACCACGTTCTGGTCGACGTTCCTCGGCAGCGTTATCGGATCGCAGTGGTCGATGACCTTCGGCGCGCTCACCGCGGCCGTCGCTGGAAAGGCATTCCTCGGCAACCAGGTCGGCTTCATGGGCGACCTCGCCGGCCCGGCGATCATCGCCTTCCTGATCTACCTGGTGATCGTGGTCGGCAAGCTGACCGTCAACGTCCTCAACGCGTACGGCGGATTCATGTCGATCCTCACCACCGTCACCGCGTTCGACGGCCGCTCGCAGATCTCCACCAAGGCCCGCACGCTGTACATCCTCGGGTTCACCGTCGCCTCGATGTTCATCGCGATCGCGGCGAGCGCGGACTTCCTGGACAACTTCAAGAACTTCGTCCTGGTGCTGCTCATGGTGTTCACGCCGTGGAGCGCAATCAACCTGATCGACTACTACCTGATCTCGAAGGAGCGCATCGACATCCCGGCGCTCTACGACCCGAAGGGGCGCTACGGAGCCTGGAACGTCCCGGCCCTGCTCGTCTACGTCGTCGGCGTGCTCGCGCAGATCCCGTTCCTCGCGCAGAAGATGTACACCGGCCCGATCACCGACATGCTCGGCGGCGCGGACATCTCGTGGATCGTCGGCATCGTGTTCACCGGCCTGATCTACTACCCGGTCGCCAAGCGGACGAACAACCCGCCCAGCGAAATGATCTACCCCGCCCACACCGCGATGGTCGACAGCCGGGTCTGAGCCCGGCCACCGTCCAACCGCATTCCCTCCCGACCTAGGAGCCTCACGTGACCACGACCGGTCCCCGGACCACCGCACTGACGAACATCGGAACCCTCGTCACCAACGACCCCTCACTGGGCGAGGGGGCGCTGGGTGTCCGACACGATGCAGCGGTCGTCTTCGAGGACGGCGTGGTCGCGTGGGTCGGTGACTCCGCGGACGCCCCGGCGGCCGACGCCGGACACGACCTCGGCGGCCGGGCCGTGCTGCCCGGCTTCGTCGAGAGCCACTCGCACCTGGTGTTCGCGGGCGAGCGGGCCGAGGAGTTCGCCGCACGCATGGCGGGCGAGAAGTACGCGGCGGGCGGCATCCGCACCACGATCGAGGCGACGCGGACCGCGAGCGACGAGCAGCTCGCCGCGAACGTGCAGCGGCTGCTCGACGAGTCGCTGCGCTCGGGCAGCACCACCGTCGAGATCAAGAGCGGTTACGGCCAGAGCGCCCGGGACGAGCTGCGCAGCGTCCAGGTCGCGAGCCGGTTCACCGACGAGGTCACCCTGCTGGCCGCGCACGTGCCGCCGCCCGAGTACGCGGGCCGCGCCGACGAGTACGTGACGATGGCCGTCGACGAGATGATCCCGGCGTGCGCTCCGTACGCGAAGTGGATCGACGTGTTCTGCGAGCGCGGCGCGTTCAACCTCGAGCAGTCGCGCGCCGTCCTCACCGCCGGCGTCGCGCACGGCCTGATCCCCCGCGTGCACGGCAACCAGCTCGGCGAGGGCCCGGGCGTGCAGCTGGCCGTCGAGATGGGCGCCGCCTCGGTGGACCACGTCACCTACGTCACCGACGCGGACATCGACGCGCTCGCCGGCAGCAACACCGTCGCGACCCTGCTCCCCGGCGCGGACTTCTCCACCCGCAACCAGTACCCCGGCGCCCGCGCGCTCCTCGACGCCGGTGTCACCGTGGCGCTCGGCGCGGACTGCAACCCCGGCACCTGCTACACCACCAGCCTGCCGTTCTGCATCGCCATCGCCGTCCGGGACATGCACATGACGCCCGCCGAGGCCGTGTGGGCCGCGACCGCCGGTGGCGCCCGCGCCCTGCAGCGCGAGGACGTCGGCAGCCTGCGCATCGGTGCCCGGGCCGACGCGATCGCGCTCGACGCACCGTCGTACCTGCACCTCGCCTACCGTCCGGGTGTGCCGCTGATCCGCGAGGTGTTCAAGGGCGGCGTCCTCGCTACCGCCACGAACTGATCGACCGAACTGGGATCTGACATGTCTGAGATGACCAACCACATCACCGTCGACATCGCGCCCCGGCCGTGGTCCGGCCGGACCGATGGCACCGGACCCGAGCACCTCCGCTGGCACCAGGCCGTCACGCCGTACCGCCCGGGCTCGGGCACCGGCACGGTCCTGATCGGGTTCGCCAGCGACGAGGGCGTGCGACGCAACAAGGGGCGCCAGGGCGCCGCCGCCGGCCCCGACGCGCTCCGCAAGGCCCTGTCCTCGATGGCGTTGGAGAACGAGACGACGCTGTCCGACGCGGGAACGGTCGCCGTGACGGGTGACCAACTCGAGGCGGGCCAGGAGGCGCTCGGCGCCGCCGTGACCACGGCGCTCGACGCCGGACGGCTGCCCGTCGTCCTCGGCGGCGGTCACGAGGTCGCCTACGGCACCTACCTGGGCGTTGCCGGCTCGCAGTTGCGGGGTCGGCACCCCCGACTCGGCATCCTCAATCTCGACGCTCACTTCGACCTGCGCAACGACCCGGTTCCCAGCTCCGGCACGCCGTTCCGACAGATCGCCGAGGCCGAGGAGGCCGCGGGCACCGGCCACCGCTACGACGTGATCGGCATCAGCCAACCGAGCAACACCAACACCCTGTTCGAGACCGCACACCGCCTCGGCGTGCGGTACCTGCTGGACGAGCACTGCGGCGTGGCCGATCGGGAGCGGGTCGACGAGTTCGTCACCGCCTTCCTCGACGACGTCGACCTCGTGTACCTGACGATCGACCTCGACGTCCTGCCCGCCGCCGTCGCTCCCGGCGTCAGCGCGCCCGCGGCCTACGGTGTGCCGCTCGAGATCATCCAGCGGGTGTGCGATCGGGTGACCGCGAGCGGCAAGCTGGCGGTCGTCGACGTCGCCGAGCTCAACCCGACCCTCGACGTCGACAGCCGCACGGCGCGGACCGCTGCGCGGCTGATCCACCGCATCGTCGCCGGCCACGTTCCGCCGGAA
Source organism: Prescottella agglutinans (assembly GCF_004011865.1). Lineage (GTDB taxonomy): Bacteria > Actinomycetota > Actinomycetes > Mycobacteriales > Mycobacteriaceae > Prescottella > Prescottella agglutinans. The sequence goes on from NZ_RKLP01000005.1 coordinate 290,217, forward strand.
GCCTGACGCAGGCCCTCACCGCTCGAGCCGCTATTCCCCCTCCCCTGTAGCCGGCACCCTCTTCCAGGGTGTCGGCTGCAGTGGTTTCGGGAGTTGCACGGTTGTCGTTGTGCCGTTGTCGGCTGTGCCGCGGTCGCGGGCGAGGCCTCCACTCGAAACTCACCTGCGCACCCGCGTCACCGCGTGCTAACGTCCGCCCTTGGAATCGTGGCCCGTAGACAGGAGGTGAGACCCGTGAACGCAGTATCCGCGCTGGGTGCTCCCCCGCAGCCCACGATCACGCGACTGACCTAGTCGCCATTGGGAGCGCCGTACAAGGCAATTCGCGAAAGGCGACTCCCATGAATACAACTCCTTCCTCGATCCCTCAGCGTGCCGCAGGCGAGCGAGCGCTGGTCCTCGGTGGCGGCGGATCTACCGGCAATGCGTGGCTGATCGGCGTCGTCGCCGGGCTGTTCGAGGCCGGGCTCGACGTGACCACCGCCGACCTGACCGTCGGGACCTCGGCCGGCTCGACAGCCGCCGCCCAGCTGGCGGGCGCAACGCCGACCGAACTACTCGCCGCCGTCCTGACCTCCCCTCCCCCACACCGCACCCATCCGGCCGGACCCGATCCACGACGCGTTCCGGCCAGGCCGGTGTCGGACCACATGGCGAGAACGAGCAAGATCATCGCTTCCGCCACGGATCCGGCCGACATGCGCCGCAGAATGGGCGCGGCGGCACTCGACTTGGATGGCACGTCGGACGATTCCAGGCAGAACCATTGGCGTGCAACGGTTGCTGCACGCATTCCCGGTCAGCATTGGCCGCAGCGGCCGTTGCTCGTCACGGCGGTCGACGCCGAGACCGGCGAACCGGCGGTGTTCGACGGCCGCAGTGGGGTGGATCTGGTGGATGCCGTCGCCGCCAGCTGTTCCAGTGGCTTCGCCTACAGGATCGGGGACCGTCGGTACATCGACGGCGGCTACCGTTCCAACGCCGAGAACGCTGATCTGGCAGGCGGATACAAGCGGGTGCTGGTGCTCTCGCCCTTCGGCGGCCGGACACGGACGCCGTCGGAGTGGGGCCTCGACCTGGCGACGCAGGTCGACGAACTACGCGCGCACGGCAGCAGAGTCGAAACGATCTTCCCGGGCAGCGACTCCGAGTACATGTTCGGCGCCAATGCCATGGATCTGTCGCTGCGTCCGCCCGCCGCGCGAGCCGGTTACGACCAAGGCAGGGCCTTGGCCGAGCAGCTCACCGCGTTCTGGAACTGACGCTCGCAGAACCGGCCCCGCCGATCGCGCAATCATCCTCCCGCGCGATCGGCGGCCCGTTCGTCGGGCGTCCTAGAGCCAGCGCGGCGGCAGTCGATCGGCTCCAGCCGTGAGCCCGCTCGCCCCACGACCCGAGGCCCAACGGACCACGGCCGCGAGCGGACCCGCGACCGTGTCGGTGATCGGCGGACCGTCCTCCACGACGACGAACCGGCGATCGTCCACCTCGAGGACCAATCCCGCGCCGTCGCCCGTGCGTCGCCACATGCCGACGATGTCGTCGAGCAGCGAGCCGAGCACCACGTCCGGGAAGTCCTCGAACCGTCCGCCGTTGCCGAGGTCGACGGTGTGGATCCACACCTCGCGGCTGCGCATCCAGGCCGTCTCCGACGCCGGCACCATGCGTCCCTGTGCGGTCCGCACCTGCGCATCCCACGCCTGCCCGGGCAGATGCCGCCACTTCTCGTCGAGCTGAGCTGCCCTCTCGGCGAACAAGTTCCGCAACGAACCGGCGCTGAGGGCGGCGCCCTCGTCGATCTCCCGGGCCCGCTGCTCCATCGACTCGTACATGGGCGTCTCGACACCGGTCGCCGCCCAGTCCAGGAGCCGGCACAACGCGGCCGCGTTGTAGCCGACGTGCCCGACGAGGTGCTTGCGGGTCCAGCCGTCGAGCAGGCTCGGACCGGACAGATCCTCGTCCGGGAGCGCCGCGAGCCGCTGCGCGAAGTACGCGGTGCCCTCGCGCGCGATGTCCAACCGCTCGGACAGGTCCAGATCGTTGAAGGCCACTGACGCTCCTACTCGACGACGGTCTCGATGCTCACCTCGACCGTATCCCCGTCCCCGACGTGGCGCGCGGGCTTGCGCCCTCGAAGCCCCAACCGTCAATCCACCGGATCCGACCAGATGTCCATCGGCACGCTCTCGACGCTGCGGCCGTTCTCGTCGAGGATGCGCCCCATGCGCTTGAAGAACCGCAGTGTCACGGTGCGGTCGAGGATCTCGAGGGACGGCGCGATCCGCCGCAGGAGTTGCTCGACGCGGTGCACGTCCTCGAGGGAGCGGACCCAGACCGAGTAGAAGAAGTTGGCCGGCGCGCCGGTGAGGACGAGGCACGCCCGCGTCTCGGGCAGGGCGACCAGTCGGCGCGCGACGTCGTCGCACTCGTCGACCGGGACGTGCGCCCACATCCACACCGACACCGGCCACCCGGACAGGGGCTGCGCGACGTCGCAGCGCAGCAGCAGCGCGCTCCGGCCGAGCAGGGCGTTCAGCCTGCGCCGCGCGGTGCTGACGCTGCAGTCGAGTCGGGCAGCGATGTCGGTCAGCGAGGCTCGCCCGTCGTGGAAGAGGGCGGTGATCAGTCGTCGGTCGACGGTGTCGAGCGGCTGCAGCGACGACTGACCCCGACGCCCGTGCGCGTCGAGTTGGCCCCGCTGGTCGGCGTCGAGCGCCCGGAGCTGCCAATCCCCACCCATCGCGTACGGGCGGATCACGAGATGTGTTCTGGTCGAGCGGATTCCGGACAGCTTCTCGATGTGCAGCACCATCCGGGACAGTGCCGCCAGGTCGGCGACGCTGACCGTCAGCAGCAGGTCGCGGGCACCGCTCGTGTGCTCGACGGTGAGCACGTGCGCCCGGCGGGACAGGATCTCGGCGGTCACCTCCGCCTCGCCCGCCACACACTCGACCTCGACGAGCGCCGCGGTCTGCGGTCCGGCGGGGTGCGCCGTGACCCAGGCCGATCCGGAGGTGACCAGTCGGGCCCAACGCCGCGACGCGGTCACCGGATCGATGCCGAGTGCGCCGCCCACCTTCGACCACGAGGCCCGCGGCTCGAACTGGAGCACGTTGACCAGGCGCAGATCGATCTCGTCGAGGCCGTCAGATTTCTGAGAATCCGGTTCGCTCACGAAAGAATCCTGCATTTCGTCGGGGAGTTGTGCACGTCGTGTGCATCATGCCTGAACCCGCTGCACCGCGGGCACCACCGAGAGAGGAGCCCTCCGTGTCGCTCGCCGAGGACGCACACGCACTGCACGACGATCTGGTTCGGCTCCGGCGCACGCTGCACGCCGAACCCGAAGTGGGCCTGCATCTTCCGCGCACCCAGGAGAAGGTCCTCGCCGCCCTGGACGGACTGCCGCTCGAGATCGCCACCGGGACCGGACTGACGTCCGTGACGGCGGTCCTCCGCGGGTCACGCCCCGGCCCCACCGTGCTGCTGCGCGGCGACATGGACGCCCTCCCCGTCGGCGAACGCGCGAGCGTCGACTACGCGTCGCGCATCCCCGGGCAGATGCACGCGTGCGGCCACGACCTGCACACGTCCATGCTGGCCGGCGCCGCCCACCTGCTGTCCGCGCGGCGCGAGCACCTCGCCGGTGACGTCGTCTTCATGTTCCAACCCGGGGAGGAGGGCTTCGACGGCGCCGGCCTGATGCTGGAGGAAGGTGTGCTCGAGGCTTCCGGCTCCCGACCGGTGGCGGCATACGGACTGCACGTCAGCGCGTCGATGCCGCCGCGCGGGGTGTTCGTCACGCGCCGCGGACCGTTGATGGCGGCCAGCGACGTCGTCCGGGTGACGGTGCTCGGACGCGGCGGACACGGCTCGGCACCGCACGCGACGCTCGACCCCATTCCGGCGGCGTGCGAGATGGTGACGGCGCTGCAGACGTTCGCGGCGCGCTCGTTCGCGCCGTTCGACCCGGTCGTGGTCACGGTGGGCTCCTTCCACGCCGGGACCGCCGCCAACGTCATCCCCGACGACGCCCGCTTCGACGTCACGGTGCGTACCTTCGCGCCGGAGACCCGCGAGAAGGCCCGCGCGGGGATCATCCGCGTGTGCTCGGGCATCGCGGCCGCGCACGGCCTCGACGTGGACGTCGACTACGTCGAGCAGTACCCGGTGACCGTCAACGACGACACCGAGGCCGAGTTCGTCGCCGACGTGGTCGCCGAGGTGCACGGCCCGGAGCGGTTCGCGTGGTCGCCGCAGCCGGCGACCGGTTCCGAGGACTTCTCGCGAGTGCTCGACGAGGTCCCAGGCGCGTTCGTGTTCCTCGGCGCGTGCCCCACCGACCGCGATCCCACCACGGCGGCGTACAACCACTCGCCGCTCGCCGAATTCGACGACAGCGTGCTCGGCGACGGCGCGGCCCTCTACGGCGAACTGGCACTCCGCCGCCTCGCCCGACCGGACGTGGTGGCGTCCTGATCACCGATCAGGGGCGGCGCATCACCGTCTCGACGAGGTCGTTCGCCGAGGTCCGGATCGACCGCGCCTAGTAGGCGCGGTCGGTCGGCCCCGAACTCGTGGGCATGTCCGGGGCACGGGTGGCGCCGACCATCCGGAGGGCGATCCCGACGTACTTCCGCGCGACCACTTCCGGGCTGTGGATGCCCTCCGCGTGGTACCAGCGGGGAATCGCCTGGCACATACCGAGAATCGCCCGGGTGGTCTCGGCGGGATCGTCCGCGTCGAAGTCCCCGGCCGAGTTTCCGTCGTGCACGATGTCGAGCACCAGGCCCTCGATGCCCTTCCGCATCGCGCGGTACCGGTCCCAGTTCTCCGGACCCAGGTACCGCGCCTCGCCTTCGAGGGCGGCCAGCCGCGCGCGGTTCGTCATCTGCAGCACGATCGTGAAGATCACATTCGTCAGGCGCTGAACCGGATCGCCGTCGCCGGCGGCGTTCGCTGCGAGGGCCCGCGAACGCAGGCCGCCGGTGGAGAGTTCGAGGAGCGCGATGAGCAACCCCTCCTTGCTCTGATGGTGGTAGTACAGCGAGGGGACGGTGACCCCGACCCGACGGGCGATGTCCCGGACGGATGCTCCGTGGAAGCCCGACTCGTAGAACGCGTCGAGCGCCGCCGACAGGATGGGGGTCAGTTCCATCCGCTCGACACTGCGCCAGTCGGTGGGACCCTCGACCCCTTCGGCCACGTCCGTCGACAACTTCGCCACCTGACCCCATATCTGTCGTTCACGCTTGCTGACGGTCCGAGACTACTCGGGCTCGGTTCGACTTCCGGCCTACTCCGACGCGGCGGGACGGACGCCCCGCCCACGATCACGAGAGGTCGACCGCGGGGATGCGACCCGCACTTAGCGTGCGATAGATAGGGCCGCCCATTGATCTCCCCTGCCAGCCATGGTAGCAATTTAGCGATCGTTAAGTAGGCAGGATTATCCGGAGGAGTCTCGTGGGGCCACGCATCCGAAAGGAACTCCCATGACGAACGCTGTCATCGTCGACGCCGTCCGCCTCGCATCCGGCAAGGGCAAGCCGGGCGGCGCCCTCTCCGGCACGCATCCGGTCGAGATGCTCGCCGAGGTGCTCCACGCGCTCGTCGACCGCAACGATCTCGATCCCGCGATGGTCGACGACGTCATCGGCGGCTGCGTCCAGCAGGTCGGCGAGCAGGCCGTCAACATCACCCGTACCGCGCTGCTCTCGGCCGGATTCCCCGAGTCCGTTCCGGCCACCACCATCGACCGGCAGTGCGGATCGAGCCAGCAGGCCGCGCACTTCGCCGCGCAGGGCGTCATCGCCGGTGCCTACGACATCGTCATCGCGTGCGGCGTCGAATCGATGAGCCGGATCCCCATGGGCACGTCTCCCATCGGCCAGGACACGGCCGGGCCGGGCATCGCCGCGCGATACCCGGAAGGTCTTGTCCACCAGGGCATCTCGGCCGAATTGGTCGCCGCGAAGTGGAAGCTCGACCGGGCCACCCTCGACGCCTACTCGGCCGAGTCGCACCGCCGCGCGGCGGCCGCGATCGCATCCGGATTCTTCGACGCCGAGATCGTGCCGACCGACGTCACCACCGGGACGGGCGAGACGATCGAGCACGCCGTGGACGAGACGGTCCGCGCCGCCACCACGGCCGAAGGGTTGGCCGGTCTGAGGCCGTCGTTCCGCACGGACGCGTTCGCGCAGCGGTTCCCCGACGCCCAGTGGCACATCACCCCCGGCAACTCGTCGCCCCTGACCGACGGCGCCTCCGCGGTGCTGATCATGAGCGAGGACATGGCGAACAAGCTGGGCCTGACCCCGCGCGCCCGGTTCCATTCGTTCGCGGTCGCCGGCGACGACCCGGTGTACATGCTCACGGCACCGATTCCGGCCACCCACAAGGTCCTCGCCCGGGCGGGACTCGGCATCGACGACATCGACGCCTACGAGGTCAACGAGGCCTTCGCCCCCGTCCCGCTGATGTGGGCGCACGAATTCGGCGCCGATCCCGCCAAGCTCAACCCCCGCGGCGGGGCGATCGCGCTCGGCCACGCCCTCGGCTCCTCCGGCACCCGCCTGCTCACGACGCTCGTGAATCACCTCGAAGCCACCGGCGGACGCTACGGTCTGCAGACCATGTGCGAGGGCGCCGGGATGGCGAACGCCACCATCATCGAACGAATCTGAACCACAAGCACATTCGAAAGGAACACACATGATCGTCAACGACAGCGTCGCACTCGTCACCGGCGGCGCCTCCGGCCTCGGCCTCGCCACCGTCAAGGCCCTCCACGAGCAGGGCGCCAGCGTCGTCATCCTCGACCTGCCCTCGTCGAACGGCGAGACCGTCGCCAAGGAACTCGGCGACCGCGTCCGCTTCGCCGCCGGCGACGTGACCGACGAGGCCTCCGTCACCGCTGCCCTCGACCTGGCGGAATCCCTCGGCCCGCTGCGCGTCACCGTCAACTGCGCCGGCATCGGCAACGCCATGAAGACGGTCGGCAAGAACGGCGCGTTCCCCCTCGCCGACTTCAGCCGCGTGATCAACATCAATCTCGTCGGCACGTTCAACGTGATCCGTCTGGCCGCCGAGCGCATCTCGAAGACCGAGCCGATCGACGGCGAGCGCGGCGTCATCATCAACACCGCCTCCGTCGCCGCGTTCGACGGCCAGATCGGTCAGGCCGCCTACTCCGCCTCCAAGGGCGGCGTCGTCGGCATGACCCTGCCGATCGCCCGCGACCTCGCCTCGCTGCTCATCCGCGTGGTCACCATCGCTCCCGGCCTGTTCAAGACCCCGCTCCTCGCCGGTCTGCCGGAAGCCGCGCAGGCCTCGCTCGGCCAGCAGGTGCCCCACCCGTCGCGCCTCGGCGATCCCGCCGAGTACGGCGCCCTCGCCGCGCACATCGTCTCCAACCCCATGCTCAACGGCGAGGTGATCCGCCTCGACGGCGCCATCCGCATGGCACCGCGCTGATCGTCGCGACATGAGGCGGTCTCCGGTCCGCGCGGCACCCGCGCGGACCGGAGCGCGACTCACTTGGCCAGCAGACCCTTCGCGATGTGGGTCACCTGGATCTCGTTGGAGCCGGCGTAGATCATGAGCGACTTGGCGTCACGCGCGAGCTGCTCCACCTTGTACTCGGCCATGTAGCCGTTGCCGCCGAACAGCTGCACGGCCTCCATCGCCACCTCGGTCGCGGCACGCGACGAGTACAGCTTCATCGCCGACGCCTCGGCGAGCGTGACCTTGTTGCCCGCTGCGGTGCGCTCGATCGCGTTGAACACCATGTTCTGCACGTTGAGGCGGGCGACCTCCATCTCGGCCAGCTTGAGCTGGATGAGCTGGAACTGCGCGATCTCCTTGCCCCACAGCTTGCGGTTCTTCGCGTAGTCGATGCACAGCCGCTGGCACTCGTTGATGATGCCCAGCGCGAGCGACGCGATGCCGATGCGCTCGGCCGCGAACGACTCCTTCGCGCTCTCCTTGCCGTCACCCTTGGCCGGGTTCTCCGTCTCGCCGAGCAGCCGGTCCTTCGTGATGCGCACGTTGTCGAAGAACAGTTCGCCGGTGGGCGAGGAGTTCATGCCCATCTTCTTGAACGCCGGGCTCTGCGTGAAGCCCTCCATGCCCTTGTCGAGGACGAAGCCGAGCACCTTGCGGTCGCGGCGGTCGACCGACGGATCACCCTCGTCGAGCTTGGCGTAGACGATCGTGACGTCGGCGTACGGGCCGTTGGTGATGAACGTCTTCTGGCCGTTGAGGATGTAGTCCTCGCCGTCGCGGCGGACGTACGACTTCATGCCGCCGAAGGCGTCCGAGCCGGAGTCGGGCTCGGTGATGGCCCAGGCGCCCACCTTCTCCATCGTGACCAGCCCGGGCAGCCAGCGCTTCTTCTGTGCCAGCGTGCCGCGGCTGCGCAGGGTGCCGACGGTCAGCCCCAGGCTCACGCCCATCGACGCGACCAGGCCCAGGCTCACACCGGCCAGTTCGCTGTTGAGGATGACGCCCATGCTGCCGGCGCCGCTGAAACCACCGGACTTCTCGCCGGACTCGGGGACGGTCTCGCCGCGCTCCTTCGCCTCTTCCTTCGCGAAGGCCTTCTCGAGGGCCTCGCTGGCCATCTCGTCCATGCCGAAGGTGGCGTACATCTTGCGGATGATCTCGAACGGGGGAAGCTCACCGCTCTCGAGCTTGTCGACGTGCGGCTTGATCTCCTTGTCGATGAAGCCGCGAAGGGCATCGCGGAACATCAGGTCGGTGTCGGACCACTCGTACATGTCGTGAACTCCAGTCGGTGCGATCGAGGTGGCGGCCAGCGGAACAGGCCGGGCCGCCGCGTGGCGACCATCACATCCACACATATAGAACGCGTTCTCATTTGTCCACTCCGGGCGTCCCCGATCACATTTAGTTAGTGCACGACTTAATCGTGTATTATTCATTTCCATGACCGCGACCACCGCAGAACAGGACATCGACTGGGGCGACGCCGACCCCCTGGCCCTCGACCGCCAGGTGTGCTTCGCGCTCGCGGTGGCCAACCGCGCGGTTCTCGCGGTCTACCGCCCCCTCCTCGAGCCCATGGGTCTGACGCACCCGCAGTACCTCGTGATGCTCGCCCTGTGGGGGAACGCGCCGATGTCGGTCAAGGAGATCGGGCAGGCCCTCCAACTCGACTCACCCACCCTGTCGCCGCTCCTCAAGCGGCTCGAGTCGAGCGGGCTGATCACCCGCACCCGCAGCAGTTCCGACGAACGCCAGTTGATCGTCGAACTGACCGACGCCGGGAAGGCCCTGCGCGCCCGGGCCGAACGCATTCCCGGTGCCGTGGTCCAGCGCCTCGGTGTCAGCCTCGCCGAACTCGAAGAACTCCACTCCGTCCTCACCCGCGTCAACGCCGCTGCCCTGCGCGCCGGCGCCCTGCACGAGTGAACCCGCCCCTCCAGACAGGAACAGGTACACCGGACATGACCAGCAACAAGAAGGTCCATCGCCGCCCCAACCCGCTGCAGTGGATCGGGTACTCCTGCGGCCGCAAGCTGCCCGATTCGATGCAGGACTGGGTCCGCAACGACCTCATCGGCGACTGGGCGGTGCCCCGGCACATGATCCGCAGCATGGTGCCGTTCCTCCCCATCTTCGCCGCGTTCTTCCTGTTCCCCGGCCCGTTGTGGCTGCGTGGCTCGATGGTCCTGCTGGGTGTGTTCCTGGCGCTGTTCTTCTCGGCGGCCTACATGGAGCAGAACCGGCGTCGCCGCCTCGAGAAGCACGGCCTGGACCCCGACCTCGAGAACCCGAAGAAGGTCGCTCGACAGCACGCCGAGAAGGCCGCGTACGAGAAGGCACACCCGCACACGATCTAGTGCGGGCCGATCACCCGGACCCGCCCGGCTCCCAGCCCCGGGCCCGGCGCGCGTCCAGCGCCGACCCGAGCGCCATGATGCCCTCGTAGCAGCTCGGATCGACCCCCGCGAGATCCCGGATCCGGCCCAGCCGGTTGTTCACCGTGTTGGGGTGCACGTCGAGCGCCCGGGCCGTTCGCCCGCGGTCGAGATCGTGATGCAGATACGCGTCGAGGGTCTCGACTAGTTCCGGGTACGGATCGAGCGGCAGCAACCAGTCCGCCAGGTACTGCCGCCCCTCCGTCGGCCTGGACAGCTGGAACGGCAACGCCAGGTCCTTGAGCTGATACACCCCGGGGTCGCAGCCGAGCCGCCGCGCCAACAACAGCAGCTCACCGGCGAGCCGCACCGAATCCGCTATCCGGGCACGCGTGACCGGCTCGGTCACGGCACCGGTGACGGGCGAGTCGACCGCGGCCGAGATCGACTCGGTCAGGGCGACCGCCCGGCGGTACCAGTCGATGTCGCCGCCGACCTTGTGCGGCACCAACAGCGTGCCGCCGTCCGGCTCGAGGACGCCCAGCACCGGCGGGGGGCCGTTGCGATCGAGCACCCGCGCCGTTCTCGTGTCCGCCGACCACCGCGCGGCCGGATCCTGTTGCGCATCAGCGCGGTACAGGGTCAGGACCGAGTACTCGTCGGCCAGTTCGATGCCGCACCAGCGCGCGGTCGGGTCGGCGTCCTGCCCGGCCAGCAACAGCCGCGCCAACAACTCCCGGGACGACTTCTCGTCGCCGTCCAAAGCGATCCGCTCGCTCTCGTAGGATTCGACCACCGCGCACGTGATGGTCTCCTGCAGGCGCAGGACCGCCGCGCCGATCTCCACCAGCCCGGCCGCGCGCTCCCCCGCTGCGGCGGCGCGGCATTCGTCGAGGAGCGTGCGCCCGAAACGGTGCCAGTTGTGGAGCACCGCGGCCAACGACGCCCCGTCGGCCGCCGCCTGGACGGCGCCCTCACAGATCGGACGCAATTCGGCGGCGCTGAAAGTCCGGTTCTCCCGGATCGCGCGGGCGGCCACTTCGAAGAATCGACGGGTGCTGCGCCGCAACAGTTCCGGATGCGAATCGACGGGGACACCGTGCCTGCCCTCGCGAACCGGGAGCTTCCTCCCGTGGGCCAGCGAGTCGAGCCTGGCGTCGAATCGATCCAGGATTGCGATCACCGCGGCGCCGGCCTCCGGACGGTGCCGGTCGTCTTTCGACGGCATGGGCCGAACGATACGCCGACGATTCGGCACGGAGCCACGGATCGCGGCGTCCGTTGCGCCACCGTCACCCCGGCCCCCGCGGCCTATTCGCGGTCGGCGCTGCGGCGCAGCGCCCGGCGCTCGGCATCGTCGTGTGCCTGTTGCAGGAGGCTGATCGCCAATGCGTGTGTGACGGCGCCCGGGTTGACGATCGAAACCCAGCCTTGCGCCCGATACAGCGGGTGAGGAAGGACGGTGTCGGTCGCGGTGTGGTCCCTGGGTGTCCCCCCGTCACGGGGGTTCTCGCCGAGGAGATCGACGAACGCATCGGTGCCGACGTGGATGTTCACTCGCCAACGATCGGGGCGGTCGAGGTCGCTCGAGGCATCGTCGGGATAGTTCTTCGTGACGATGGTGGCGTAGGGCTGCTGACGCTGTGGCACTTGGCCATCGGGCGCGTAGTAGAAGAAGTGATCGCCCCAGGCGATCTCGGGGAAGACACTGCCCTCGCCGGGGGCGAGCTCGAACACCCCGTCGAACGCTCGGATCGTCTCGAGAAGTTGCTCCATACTCATGGTTCGAGCATGCAGTTGAAGTGCTTGTGGAGGGTTCGCATGATCGGCACTGACGACTCAGCCTCACCGGTGAGCACCGCTGCCGTCGCGGCAGCGACGGGCTACTCCGTGCAACAGGTTCGAGACCTGGAGGCCTTGGGCGTGATCCCTGCGGCAGCCAGGTCGCGCAACGGGTACCGGCAGTTCTCCGCGGCCCACGTCCGCGCCCTTCGCGCGTATCGCGACCTCGCACACGCGGTGGGACCTGTCGATGCGCGACGAGCGATGCGGGAGATTCGACTCCAGCCGCCCGATCGGGGGGCTGCATTGATCTGTGGGTTCCATGCTCGGCTCAACGGCGAGCGCGAGCAGGCCCTCGCAGCACGCTCGGCGTTGGAGTCGATCCGAGCCGAAGCGACAACCGACGCTGAACCCGTCGACGGCGACTCCATGACCATCACGGAGTTGTCGCAGGCACTCGGAGTCAAAGCGTCCACACTCCGCTTCTGGGAGAAGGTCGGTTTGGTGACACCCGACCGGGTCGGCACGCGAGCGGGGACCGCGCGGCGCTACACCCTGACCGCCATCCGGGAAGCACGCATCACCGCGGCCCTCCGGGCCAGTGGCTACCGCATCCCGGACGTACAGAAGGCGATCACGGCGGTCCGCGACCTCGACGACGTGAGCCACTCCCTCGCCGCGCTCGACACGCGAGTGGAGGCCATCGCCCGACGCGCACTGGCCCTTCTGCGCGCGGGCGCCCTGTTGGCAGAGCTCATCGAGTCAGCCGGGACGGCGTGACAAAGGTCAGCCCTCCGCCTCACCGAGTCGGCGCCGCAGATACTCGCGCTCGGGTTCGGTGCCGGCCAGACCCAGCGCACGCCGGTACGCCTCGGCGGCCTCGAGGCTGCGCCCGAGACGGATCAGCAGTTCCGCACGCGCCGCCTCGTACGGGTGGTGCGCGCGCAGACGCGGTTCGTCGGCCAGGCCGTCGAGCAGCGTGAGACCCGCCTCGGGGCCGTCCCGCATCGCGACCGCGACCGCGCGGTTCAACGCGACGACGGGCGACGGCACGATCCGGAGCAGGACGTCGTACAGGGACACGATCTGCGGCCAGTCGGTGCCCGCGACGTCGGGGGCCTCGTCGTGCAGCGCGGCGATCGCGGCCTGGACACCGTAGGCCCCGGGCGGGCCTCCGGTGAGCGCGATCAACACCAGTTCGCTGCCCTCGTCGATCATCGCGCGGTCCCAGTCGGTGCGATCCTGATCGCCCAGCAGCACCAGTTCGCCGCCCGGGCCGGTGCGGGCCCCGCGACGCGCGTGGACGAGCAGCATGAGCGCCAGGAGCCCCGCCACCTCACGTTCGTCCGGCAACAGTCGGTGCAGGACGCGGGTCAGCCGGATCGCTTCCTCGGCGACGTCGAGACGCTGCAACCGAGGTCCGGCGCTAGCCGCGTATCCCTCGGTGAAGATCGAGTACAGCACCTGCAGGACGCCGGGCAGCCGCTGCGGCAGCTCGTCGGCTCCGGGAACGCGGAAGGGGATCCGGAGATCCCGGATCCGCTTCTTGGCCCGCGTGATCCGCTTCGCCATCGTCGTGGTCGGCACCAGGAAGGCCCGCGCCACCTCGGGTGTCGTGAGACCGGCGAGGCAGCGCAGCGTCAGCGCAGTCCGGTCCTCGGGTGGCAGCGCCGGGTGCGCGCACGTGAAGAACAGCTGCAGCCGCTCGTCGGGCAACTCCCCGCTCGCGTCCGCGGGCGTAGCGGGATCGGCGCGATCCGCCTCCACCTGCAGCACCGCGATCCTCGCCGCGAGCACCCGGTCCCGACGCAACCGGTCGACGGCCCGGCGCCGCGCGGTCGTCAGGAGCCAGGCCCCGGGCTTGGCCGGCACCCCGTCCACCGGCCAGTGCCGCAGCGCCGATTCGATCGCCTCCGACGTGGCCTCCTCGGCCAGGTCGAGGTCCCCGAACCGGCCGACCAAGGCGGCGAGCAGACGGCCGCGCTCCTCGCGGAAGACCGCCTCGACGGACGTCTCCGCGTCGGCGGCGCGGCCGCTGCCCGCCCGTTCCATCGGTCGTCAGTTCCCGAAGTCGGCGATGGGGCGCACCACGATCCGGCCGCCGCCGCGCGATCCCGGGCACCGTGCCGCCCAGTCGAGCGCGACGTCGAGGTCGGGCACGTCGATGACGTAGAACCCGCCCAGCACCTCACGGGTCTCGGCGAACGGCCCGTCGGTGGTGATGGTGCGGGCGCCGTCCTCCCCCACCTGCACACTGGTCGCGGTGGTCAGGTCGGCCAGCGACTCCCCCGAGACATAGATGCCGGCGTCCCTGACCTGCTTGTCGTAGACCATCCAGTCCTCGGGGGTGCAGCCACTCGCGGCGTCGGCGGATTCGGCGTTGATCAGCAGCAGATACTTCATGATCGGTTCCTCCTCGAGAGGTGCTCGTTGTTGCGGTACACCATGACGACGAACGAGGAGACCCCGGAAGGACAGCGCCGACGAACTTTCTCGCGCGCCGTCAGTCGAGCCCGCGCAGGAACTCGAGCATCGCGGTGTTGACCTGCTCGGCCGCCTCCATCTGCACGAAGTGCCCGACGTCGGGGATCACGTGCGTCGAGCGCAGACCGGGCACCATCGCTGCCATCGTCTCGAACGGGTTCTCGCCCATCATCTCGAGCACCGGGTCCTTCGCGCCGGCGATGAACGTCGTGGGGACGGTGATCGGGCGGCCGTGCAGTTCCTCGTTCTGCTCCCACACGTAGTCGTCGGCGCGGTACCAGTTGAGCCCGCCGGTGAACCCGGTGCGCGTGAACTCGTCCACGTAGTAGCCGAATTCGTCCTCGGTCAGCCACGACCACGGCAACGCCGGCGGCTCCGGCAGCACGTCGAGGTAGCCGTTGCCCTCCGACGGGAAGTCCCAGCAGTCGAGGTAGCGGTTGGCGCCGCTGAGCGCGTGGAAGATCTTGGCCAGGAACTCCCGCGGGTTGCCGCCCAGTTCCCGATCGGCCGGACCGTACTCCTGGAAGTAGTGCAGGTGCACGAAGTGCCGGGAGGCCAGGTAGCGGAATCCGATCGTCGGCTGGATCGGCTGACGCGGCATGCGCGGGACGCTGAGCTGCATGAGCGCGCGCACCCGCCCCGGCGCCCAGTTCGGCAGGTCCCACACCAGCTGCGCACCGAAGTCGTGGCCCGCGAACACCGCCTGTTCGATGCCGAGCGCGTCGAGCAGGCCGACCATGTCGTCGACGGTGTGCCGGCGGTCGTAGGCGCGCGGGTCCGACGGTGCATCGGTGCGGCCGTAGCCGCGCATGTCCGGCGCGATCACCCGGTAGCCCGCCGCCGAGAGCGCGGACAGCTGGTGGCGCCAGCTGAACCAGAGCCCGGGGAAGCCGTGACACAGCACGATCGGCTCGCCCTGTCCCTGCTCGGCGATGTGCATGTCGATGTCGCCGACGTGAACGGTCCGGTGGGTCAGTGTGCTGGCGGGATCGGTCATTTCGGGAGACTATGTCACCCGAAGCCGCGGACGGAGCCAATCCACGAGGTCGTCGAGCACCTTCTCCTGCTCAGGCTCGTTGAACACCTCGTGGAACAGGCCGTCGTAGGTCTTCAACGTGAGGTCCTTCGATCCGGCCCGCTCGGCGATCATCCGGCTGCCGGAGACGTCGGCGAGTCGGTCGTCGGTGCCGTGCAGGACGAGCGTCGGCATCGTGAGCGACGGCAGCCGCGCCGGGAAGCTCTCGGCCGCGGTGATCATGCCACGGGCGATGCCCGCCTTGACCTTTCCGTGATAGACCAGCGGGTCGGACTCGTACGCCGCCACCACCGCGGGGTCGCGGGAGACGGACTTCGGGTCGAGGGTCTCGACCGGGACACCCGGTGCGAAGCGTCCGACGATCTTGCCGATCTCGATCACGAACTTGGGCTTGCCCTTGGCCACCACGACCGCGGGCGCCGACAGGATCAGGCCGGCGAGTTCGTCCGGGTGGTCCAGCGCGTAGGTGAGCGCGATCGCGCCGCCCATGCTGTGCCCCAGCAGGAACCGCTGCAGCCCCGGGTTCTCGGTGACCGCGATCGCCGACAGTTGGTGCAGGTCGTCGATGAACTCGGACCAGTCGTGCAGTTCGATCCGCTTGCCGCCCGAGCGGCCGTGGCCGCGATGATCCGGCGCGTAGACCACCAACCCGAGCCCGACCAGGCGCTCGACGACGTGGTCGTAGCGACGCGCGTGCTCGCCCAGGCCGTGCGCGAGCAGCAGGACACCGGTCGGCGCACCGTCCGGTCGCCACACGTCGTACGCGATGCGGGTGCCGTGCACCCCGGTGAACTCCGACTCTGTGTGCTGCACGAATGCGAGTCTAGGTCGATTCGCGGCATCGTGTGGGCGCTTGTCAGCGCGATGTGCGGGCGGCACGATGAAGGTGTCCCCACAGGAGCCGCAATGAGTATCACGGAAGCCCCCTACCTGCGGTACACCGACCAGACGGGGTGCCCGCACGAGCTGACGCTGTCCATCGACACACCACGGGTGACGGTGGGTCGCTCGCCCGACGCCGACGTCGCGCTGACGTCGGACCCGGAGGTCTCCCGCCTGCACGCCACGTTCGAGTGGATCGGCACCGACTGGACCATCGTCGACGACGGGCTCTCCCGTAACGGCACCTTCGTCAACGGCGAGCGGATCTCGGGCCGGCGACGGTTGCGCAACGGCGACAGTATCCGGATCGGTAAGTCCGCATTCGTGTTCCGCGATCTGTCCGGTCAGGGCGGCGAGCCCACCCGGGTCGCGGCGGAGATGCCGTCGGTGCGTTCACTGACGCCGACGCAGCGCTCGATCCTGGTCGCGCTGTGCCGGCCGTACAAGCACAACGCGACATTCGCGAACCCCGCGTCGAATCAGGAGATCGCGGACGAGGTGTTCCTCAGCGTCGACGCGGTCAAGACGCACCTGCGGGCCCTGTTCTCGAAATTCGGCGTCGAGAAGCTCCCGCAGAACCAGAAGCGTCTGCGGCTCGTCGAGAAGGCGCTGCACAGCGGCGTGATCACCGAGCACGACCTGTGACGCTCACGCCGCGACGTCCGACGCCTGCCGCAGGCGCGTCCGCAGCCTGCCGAGCGCGCGGTGCTGCGCGACCCGGACCGCGCCGGGCGTGGTGCCGAGCGCGTCGGCCGTCTCCGCCGCCGACATCCCCCACACCAACCGCATCACCACGATCTCGCGATAGCGCGGGGGCAGGGACTCGACGAGTTCCCGCGCCTGCTCGCCGGACTCGACCTCGATCAGGCGTTCCTCCGGACCCGCGTTCGGGCAGGCCACGTCGCCGGCGTCCTCGAGCGGCGCGCACGTCCGGCCGGCGGCGCGGCGGGCGTCGATCACCTTGTGCCCGGCGATCGCGTACACGTACGTCAGGAACGACGAGCCCTGGTCGCTGTAGCGCGGCAGGGCGGTCATCAACGCGACACACGTCTCGTGGGCGACGTCCTCGGCCACGGCCCGCAGCGCGCCGCGTCCCAGCCGCGCGAAGCAGTAGCGTCGCACCAGCGGGTAGACCACCGCGACCACCCGTTCCCGCGCCTCACGCTCACCCGCGACCGCGCGCGGCACCCACTCCACCAGCGCCTCCCTGGCGTGGGCGGCCGACATCTCGCCGATTCGTGTTGATGTGCAGACATTCCCGTACATGTCGGTCTCCTCACCGGGGGGGCGCGGTCGGCCGTCCCACGTCTTCGATCCTCGGCCGGGATCGGACGCGTCGACAGGCACCCTCGGGTGGGAGTCCCGCACCCGCGCCGGCTGCCGCGGTTCCGCTCACCTCCGCTTGTCGGCGTCCGCCACTAGAGTTCGGGGCATGACCGTAGGGCAGAGCCTGGACGACGAATTCCTCACGGCGGCAGATCCTTATCGGCGCGAACTACTTGCGCACTGCTACCGCATGGCCGGATCGATCCACGACGCCGAGGATCTCCTGCAGGAAACGATGGTGCGCGCGTGGCGCGGCTACGCGAAGTTCGACGGGCGCGCGTCGATCCGCACCTGGCTGCATCGGATCGCCACCAACACGTGCCTGACGGCGCTCGAGGGCCGCGCCCGCCGCCCGCTGCCCACCGGCCTGGGCGCGCCGAGTTCCGATCCGTCCGACGACCTGGTCGAGCGCGGCGAGGTGCCGTGGCTCGAGCCCATCCCGGATTCGATGGTGTGGGGAGACACCGGTTGGGGTGCCGACGATCCCGCGACGGTCGTCGGAGCCCGCGAGTCGGTGCGGCTGGCGTTCGTCGCGGCGCTGCAGCACCTGTCGGCGCGACAGCGCGCGGTGCTGGTCCTGCGCGACGTGTTGCAGTGGAAGGCCGCCGAGGTCGCCGAGGCGCTCGGCACCTCCACCGCCGCCGTCAACAGCCTGCTGCAACGCGCCCGCGCACAGCTGGCCGAGGCCACCCCGAACCCGGACGCGCTCGTCGAGCCCGAGTCCGACGACGCCCGTGAACTGCTGCGCCGCTACGTCGACGGGTTCGAGCGGTACGACATCGACGGACTCGTCGACCTGTTCACCCGGGACGCGATCTGGGAGATGCCGCCCTTCGTCGGCTGGTACGTCGGCGGCGCCGACATCGCCCGGCTGGTCAAGGAGAAGTGCCCGTCGGAGGCCGCGGGCGACATGCGCCTGCTGCCGTCGTCGGCCAACGGTCAGCCCGCGCTCGGCCTGTACATGCGCGGCGAGGACGGCGTCCACCGGCCGTTCCAGCTGCACGTACTCGACATCACCGAGCGCGGGGTCGCGCACGTCACGTGCTTCTTCGACACCGACCTGTTCGCCAGGTTCGGCCTGCCCGAGCGTGTGTGACCGTCGCCGCGGTCACTGCCCCGCGGCGGCCGGATCCATCCACATGACCTCCCACACGTGGTTGTCGAGGTCACGGAACGAGCGGCCGTACATGAACCCGTGATCCTGCGGGTCCATCCACTTCGAACCACCGGCCGCGACGGCGGCGTCGACCAGCGCGTCGACCCCCGCGCGGCTGTCGGCGGAGATGCAGGTGAGCACCTCGCGGCTCTTCGTGGTGTCGCAGACGTCGTCCTTGATGAAGTCCCGGAACCGGTCCTTCTCGAGCATCATGATCCACGCCGAGTCGTTGATCGCCATGCAGGCGGTGT
Organism: Prescottella agglutinans; assembly: GCF_004011865.1. GTDB lineage: Bacteria > Actinomycetota > Actinomycetes > Mycobacteriales > Mycobacteriaceae > Prescottella > Prescottella agglutinans. The sequence continues at coordinate 309,021 of NZ_RKLP01000005.1, forward strand.
TCTCGTCGCAGAACTGTTCGTTGAACTCGAAGCCGAGTCCGCCGAAGAACGCACGGCTGGCGGCGACGTTCTCGACGGGCAGGTTGACGAAGATCAGACGGGACATGGCAACTCCTGACTCGGGTGACGGTGGGTGCGTGGGCACCGGCACTCACGCCGGAAGCTCACACCGATACAGACCGCCCGCGCGCCGAAAACTCATCACACCCGCTGCGCCACCCCGATCTCCACGCAATCCGTCCCCGCGAAGAGCGCCTCGAGCCCGCGGTTGGCCACGTCCTCCGGGTCGGCTTTGGGCCCGCGTGCCAGCGCGGTGCCCTCCATGCCGGCGCGATCGAAGAACTCGGTGTCGGTGGCGCCGGGCATGAGCGTCGTGACGCAGACCCCGGTGTCGGCGAGTTCGTCGCGGACCGCCTCCGCGAACGACTGCACGAACGCCTTCGACGCCGCGTACGTGGCGAATTGGGGTCCCGGCATCGCGGCCGCCGAGGACGACGTGAACAGCACCCGGCCGTGGCCGCGATCGACCATCGGCTTCAGGACGTACTTCGCGAGCCGGACCGTGGCGGTCACGTTCAGCGCGATCACCCGCAGGTCGTCGTCGATCGGCATCCGGTCGAAGCGCCCGTACGCCCCGACACCGGCGTTGAGCGCGGCCACCTCGATGGGACGCTCCAGCGCATCCAGGGAGCGGCGGACCTCGGCGAGCCCGACATTGGTCGCCAGGTCCGCCTCGATCGCATGGGCGGTGATCCCCTGCGGCGCGAACTCGGCGGCCACCGGGCGGATCGCGTCGTCGTCGGCCACCAGCACGAGGTCGTAGCGGCGGGCCGCGAGCCCGCGGGCCAACTCGTACCCGATACCGGTCGAGGCGCCGGTCACCAGGGCGAGTGCTCGAGCCCCGTTCGTTTCGCTGTCGTTCATCCGACGCCTCCTCCGGTCCGGTACCGTCGCCGAGTTCCCCGGCGCGAGGGTGCCGAAACCCGACGACGGGGCGATTCGCGCCGGTCGGAACACGGTTCGGGGGTAGGCACGCGGACCGTCCGGTGGTGTCATTGATTCATGAGTGAGGACAAGCGACACTTCGTGGCGAGCCGACTCGACGGAATCATCCACACGCTCGAACTGAACGCACCGACCGCGGACGAGTCGTCGCCGGTGCCCACCGCGAACGGGTTCACCGGTTCGCTCGCCGAGGCGCAGCGCCACCGCGCCGAACTCGAATCCGCGACGCCCGCACGCGTCGACGAGATCGCGGCGGGCTATCCGGAGATCGAGAAGGACTGGACGCAGCGGCAGCCGACGTGACCCGCCGGCCCGCGCCCTTCGTCAGTGGCCGAACGGGTACAGCACGCCCGCCGCGTCGAGTCGTTTGACCCGACGGTGCTCGTGGAGCACCAGCGTGGTTCCCAGCACCAGGCTCAACGCGCAGATCGCGCCGGCGATCCAGGCCCAACCCTGGAACCCGTAGCCCGCCGCGACCAGGGTCATGCCCAGGGTCACGATCGCGACTCCGATCAGGCCGTAGCCGGGCCAGTTGCGGGTGTCCTCGATGGCCTCGCCCGGGTGCTCCCGGGCGACGGTGGCCGGTTCGCGTGCATCGTCGAAGTAGTTCACAAAAGCCTCCCGGTGCCGAGTTCCGTTTGCGCTCTCGTCGTACTGAGGTCGACGCGTCGCCGGAGCAGATCCCGGCGGCGGGCCTATCCGGCGATTGTCCTCCCGCGGCGGACCTCGCGCACGGATACGGGCGAACGCCTCCGCCACCCCGGGTGGCGGAACCTCCACCCTCGGGGATCCGCCGCCACTCCCGGGGGCGCTGGCCGCGACGCCCCGTCGGGACGAGATTGAGGTGTGCGACTCCAGCGCACATCCTCGTCTCGACCTCGGGAGGGCGTCATGATCACCACTCTCCGTTCCGATCGGCACGGCCGACGGCGCGTGGTCGAGACCGACGACGGTGTCGCCCTGGCCGTCCGCGAGTTCGGCGATGCCGACGCACCGGTGACCGTGGTGTTCGTGCACGGGCACTGCCTGCACACCCACTCGTGGGCGCGGCTGCGCTCGCACCTGAGTCGCGAGTGGGGTTCGGCCGTGCGGATGGTGTTCTACGACCATCGTGGTCACGGCGAGTCGGGGAGCGCGCCGGCGCACACGTACACGATCGACCAGTTGGGCCACGACCTCGACGCGGTCATCGGCGCGGTCGTACCGACCGGGCCGGTCGTCCTGGTCGGTCACTCGATGGGTGGCATGGCCGCGCTGGCCTACACGCGGCAGCATCCCGAGGCGGTCGGCTCGCGCGTCGTCGGCGTCGGTCTGCTGTCCACGGCGGCGAGCGACATCACCCGTTCCGGTCTGTGCCGGTTCCTTCGGCACCCGCTGGTCTCGGCGATCGAGTTCGGCGTCCGGCGCATGCCCGCGCTGGCGCAGCGCCTGGCCACGATGGCGCTGGACAACCGGACGTCGGTCGTCACGATGTACGGATTCTTGCGGTCGCTCGCGGGGGTCGACGAGTCCCGGGCACTGGCCGCACTCGGCGACATCCCGTCGCTCGTGCTCGGCGGCACCGCCGATCTGCTGACGCCGTTCGAGCACTCCGTCGCGATGGCGGCCACCCTGCCGTCCGCGGAGTTGGTGCGCCTGCACGACGCCGGGCACTCGGTGATCCTCGACCAGGCCGCGGAGGTGGCGCACGCGGTGGTCCGACTCGTCGACCGTGCCGGACTCCACTACGCGACCGGTTCGCCCGCCGCGTCCCCCGCCATGGCCGGGTGAGCACCCGGCGCAACCACGCCGTCCGCGACGTCACGGGCGTCGTCGACGTGGGCCCCACGCCCGACCTCCGTGTCGAAGACGCGCTTCCACCGCACCAGCCGGTCGGGATCCCAGCCTTCGAGCGCCCGGTCCAGCAGGAGCCGCCCGCCACGTCCCTCGGCGGCGGACAGCCGGGGTGACGCGAACTCGGCGACCCGCCGCAGGACGTCGGCCGGCAGCAACGACCGGGAGGTCGTGCGGTAATGCGCCCACGTCGCTTCGAGCGCATCGGATTCGGCGCAGTCCCTGAGCAGTTCGGCCCAGTAGTACTCGCCGGACCCGTCGGGGCTGGAACACTGCTCGACGCCGGACCGGATCCGCAGGATCTCGCGACACGTGTAGACGTCGACGGTCTTGACCGGGTTCACGACGCACCCGCCCGGGCGGTCGTCCGGACCACCGATTCGATTGCGAGAGTGCGGATGTCCCCCTTCGCCAGTTTGCCGCCGGAGGACCGCGGCAACTCGTCGACGACCACGAGGTGCTCGGGGTACAGCTCCTTGGAGACGCCCCGCGCGGCCATGAATCCGGTGAGCTCGTCCAGAGTGATCCGCTGTCCCGGCCGGAGGCTGACCACCGCACAGACCCGCTCGCCGAACACAGGGTCGGGCACTGCGACCACTCCGGCCAGATCGACCGACGGGTGCGATTCGACCTCCTGCTCGACCTGCGGCGCCGAGATGTTCTTTCCGCCGCGGATGATGATGTCGGACGTACGCCCCACCGGGGTCAGGTAGTCGTCCTCGATCGTGACCAGGTCGCCCATCAACATCCAGCCGTCCTTCGTGTACAGCGCGGCGTTGGCCTCCTCGTCGTCGTAGTAGCCCGCACAGGTCAACGGGCCCCGACCGCCGGGCTGGCCGGGACCGCCGGTCTCGGTGACGTCCCTGCCGTCGTCGTCGAAGAGCCGAACCTGCATCTCCGGGATCAGCCGTCCGGACGTCCCGAGCCGACGACCGCGCGGGTCGCCGACACGGGTGACACTGAACGCGCCGCTCTCGTTCGATCCGAAGAACTGCAGAACGGAAGCGCCCGTGCGGGACTCGAATTCGGCTGCGCGATCGGCGGGCACCGCCTCTCCGCCGGTGAACATCACCCGCAGCGACGACAGGTCCACCTCGTCGGCGAGCGGGGAATTGAGCAGCATCCGGAACTGCGTGCTGACGCAGCACAGAACCGTCACCTTCTCCCGCTCGATCATCCGGATCATGGCTTCCACATCGAACTTCGGCAACACCACGGTGGGCGCCCCGAGCATCGCGGGCGCGTAGTGCGACGTCCACAGACCGAAGCCGAACGGCGCCGGCACCGCACCGCAGAACACCTCGTCCTCGCCCAATTCGCCGGCCGCGATCGCCAGGCGACCGAAGGCCATCCAGCGGTTGTCGAACTGCGTGACACACTTCGGGAGACCCGTCGTCCCGGATGTGGAGTTGAGCAGGCAGAGGTCGTTCGGCCCCAGGCTCCGGACCGCCACGTCGGCGCGGCCGGCACGGCCCGGATCGATCGGAACCGGTTCGCCACCACGGACATCCACGATCCGGTCCACGCCCACGTCGGACAGCACCACGTGGAAGTCCAACGCGACGCCACGATCGCGCAGCGCTCGCACCAGCGTGGTCGACGAGCGACCGGCCAGTACGTCGACGGCGACCAGGGTCCGCGCGCCCGTCTTCGCGACGAGGTGGGCGATCTCCCGCTCGCCGGCACGCGCCCCGATGCCCACCGCGACGACGCCCGCGCGCGCCGCCGCGATCAGGGCGGCATGGACGAGGTGGGTGTCGGGAAGCTGGACGGCCACCCGGTCACCCGCCGGAATCCCCAGCGCGACGAGCGCCGCCGCGATGTCGTCCGCGACGGAATCGTATGCAGCCCAGGTTGTCCTACCCGCAGGCGTGACGAAGGCATCCCCCGCGGGCGTCGCTTGCGCCCGCCTGCGAACCAGCGCGTGCAGCGGTTCGGTTCCCCACCACCCGGACTCCACGTACTGTCGGGCGGTCGCGGCGTCGATCAGGCTCATCTGTGTACTCCTTCTGCGAGCATCCCGCGCACGGGCCGAGGCCGCATGCGACGGGCACGTGCCCATTTACCAACTTCGCTAAAATTCGGAACTTGACGCGACGGATCCGCAACGGAGAACCGTCGGCGACCGGAAGGATGTGACGTGGTGTCCGAGCAGGGACCGGACCGGCAACCCCGTGCGGCCGAACCGAGCAGCATCCGCTGGCGCCGCCTGGCCGAGATGGTCGCGGACCAGATCCGCGAGCGCATCCTGCGCGGCGACCTCGCCGAGGGCGATGTGCTGCCCAAGGAAGCGGAACTGCGCGAGCAGTACCCGGTCAACGTCCAGTCCCTCCGCGAGGCGCTGCGCATCCTCGAGGCCGAGGGCCTGGTCAAGGTCCGCCGCGGCAACCGGGGCGGAGCGGTGGTGCACCGCCCCACCCCCGGCAACGTCGCCTACAGCCTGTCGATGGTCCTGGCGATGTCCGGCACCGACATCGACGACGTGGGTCGCGCCCTCCACGAGGTCGAACCGATGTGCGCCGCCCTGTGCGCCGAACGCGAGGACCGCGCCACCGAGGTGGTGCCGGTCCTGCGCGCCCTCCACGAGGAGTCGCTGTCGAAGGTCGACGACCTGGTGGCCGCGACCACGCTGTCGCGCCGGTTCCACGAGGCCGTCGTCCAACTCTGCGGCAACCGGTCGCTGATCGTGCTCGCCGGCGCCCTCGAATCCCTGTGGTCGAGCCACGTCACGGACTGGGCCAACCAGCGGGCCGACCCCAGGACGATCCCCCCGACCGAGCGGGCGCAGGCCCTCGCCGTCCACGGCCAGATCCTGCAGTGCATCGAGGACGGCGACGCGGCCTCCGCGCGGGTGATCGCCGCGCGCCACCTCCGGGACGTGCAGACGTACCCGCACGACCCGGATCGCCCCCGCGTCCCGCTGGACCCGGCCGTCGCGCGGGACCGCCTCTTCTTCGGCTGACCGGACCCGGATCAGAAGCTGTTCGGGTCGTCGATCACGCTCTGCGGCACCGGATGCCGGTACAGCTTGGAGGCGTTCTCCCACGTGATCTTGCGCAGTTCGTCCGCCGAGAGTCCCTTCATGGACTCGTTGACGACCTCCATCGTGCGCGGCCACAGGCTGTCGCTGTGCGGGTAGTCCTCCTCGAGGAGGATGTGGTCGATGCCGATCCGGTCCCGCAGCACCATCGTCGACGGGTCCTCGACGGCGCAGAACCAGAAGTTCCGCTTGAGCACGTCCGCCGGGGAGATGTCGATGCCGTCCCACGTGCCGTACATCGACGAGTACGTCGTCATGTGGTCGAGGCGGTCGAGAAGCGCGGGAACCCAACCGATTCCACCCTCCGACATCACGATCTTGATGTTCGGGAAACGGACCGGGATCTTCGAGAACAGCCAGTCGACCGTCGCGAACATGGCGTAGCCGAAGAACAGGGTGCCGGCGACGTCCGGCGGGGCGTCCTCCGACGTGCTCGGTGACGTGCTCGACGAGCCGATGTGCAGGTTGATGACCGTCTCGGTCTCCTCGCACGCCCGCATGATCGGATCCCAGTGGCCCGAGTGCACCGACGGCAGACCCAGCGCGTGCGGGCCCTCCGAGAACGTCACGGCCTTGAAACCGCGCTCGGCGTTGCGATAGATCTCCTGCGCGCCGATCTCCGGGTCGAGGAAGTACGGGATCTGGCAGGGGATGATGCGGTCCGGGTACGGGCCCGCCCACTCCTCGAGATGCCAGTCGTTGTACGCGCGCGTCGCGGCGAGCGCCAGTTCCCGGTCGTCGGTGCTCAACTGCAGACGCTGACCGGCGAAGCCGGGGAGGAACGACGGGAAGTTCAGGGACGCGTAGACACCCGAAAGATTCATGTCCTTGATGCGGTGGTGGATGTCCCACGAACCGCGGCGCATGTCCTCGAAGCGCTGCGGGTCGAAGCCCCACTCGTCGACCGGACGCCCGACGACGGCATTGAAGCCGACGTTCGGGATCTCCTTGCCGTCGTACACCCAGATGTCCGCGCCGTCGCGGTGGATAACCCGAGGCGCGCGGTCCGCGAACTTGGCGGGCAGGCGGCCCTCGAAGGTGTTCTTGGGTTCGACGATGTGGTCGTCGACCGAGATGAACGGGAACGGCCGGTGCGCCTTCTCGGGTTCGGGCAGGAAGGTGACCTTGCCCTTGACGTTGGTCGTGAAGTCGGTGTTGTGGATCAGGTCGTCGAGACTGGCCATGGTGCACACTCCTCGAATGTTTCGCGAATAGGTGAATTCGGCTGCGCGGCAAGCGCAACCGGGATGTTTCCGGGGTCGGAGATCGTCAGTCGAGAACGTCGGGTTCGGTGCGGAGCAGTTTGCGGACCGCGCCGGCCCAGTAGACGCCCGCCGCACGTTCGACGAGCGCCTTCTGCATCGCGACGCGGATGCTCTTCTCGATCGGCAGGGGGTCCTTGCCGAGGAGCAGGATGTCGTAGGCGAGCCGGCAGAACCGGTCGATCGACGCCGCGCGGTAGACCGCGAGTTCGATCGTGTCGGCGGTCGTGATGATGCCGTGGCTGGCGAGGATCACGTTGTTGCGGTCACCGATCTTGTCGGCGAGATCCCGCCCCAGTTCGGCATCGCTGACCTCGCCGCCGTACTCGTGGACCAGCGACAGGTCGTCGTCGTACAGGCTCCCGGTCTGGTGCGCGATCATCGGCAGGACACCCACGGCGGCCAGCAACGTCACGTAGTAGGGGTGGTTGTGGATGACCACACGGGCGTCCGGCCGACGTCGGTGCAGTTCGGTGTGGATGTGGTAGGCGGGAGTCACGTCCCACTTGCCCTCGACGACCTTGCCGTCCGCGTCGACACGGCACACATCGGAGGCCGAGACCTCCTCCCACCACAGCCCCCACGGGTTGATGAGGAGACTGTCGTCGCCCCTGTCCGCCCACGTGATGTGGCCGGCCATGTTCTCACTGAAGCCGTCGTGCGCCAGGATGCGGAAGGCACACGCCAGCTTCTGCTCGTCGGTGAGCTCGACGCCGATCGGCGGAGTGGCACGCGGCTTCCAGCCGTCCATCGAGTTCGATTCTCGTTCTGCGGATTTCGTTGATTCTTCGATTGCGGTCACGGCGCCTCCTTGCGTCGAGAGTGAGCCACATCGGGATCTGCCGAAACTCTAACTTACAAAAGATAGCAATGTAAGACCTGTCCCACTCAGAGGCAGATTCCCGACAGGACCGACCCCGGAAACGACGAAGCGCTCGCCCCACGAGGGGCGAGCGCTTGCACCGGAACGCTTTTCGCGTGTCGGGTCGGTCAGTCGGCGCCGAAACCACTGGCCGGGCGGGTGAACACCTCCCGCAGGAGCGGGACGAACGTGTCCAGCGGCAGCGTGTCGTAGTTCGGATCGAAGGACACCTGGTCCCACTCCGCACAGAAGTGCGCACAGGTGTCGAAGTACGGGCTGTCCCGGTAACGATCACGCGCATTGACGTCCAGCCCGAGGCGATCCCAGTAGTGATAGCCCTGGAACACGCCGTGATGCTTGACGACCCACGTCGCCTCGGCGTCCAGGTACGGAGCGACGATCGCCGCGGCCAGTTCGGAATGATTGGCCGGCGCGATCGCATCACCCACGTCGTGCATCAGGGCCGCGACCACCAGATCCGTTCGCGCACCTTCCCGCAGCGCCCGGGAGGCGGTCTGCAAGGAGTGCTCGTACCGGTCGACCTGATAGCCCAGCGTCGGACCCTTCAACGCCTCGAGCATCTCGATCATCGTGTCCGGCAGACGATCATTGAGGAACAGCTTCGACTCCGAGACGATCAGGGCAATGTCCTCGGCCGTCGACTCGTCCATCCGCGTGAAGCCGACCTGGCGCCCGCTCGCCGCATCGGTCGTCATGACTCACATCCCTTCCGTTCACGACACCTCCGGGCGGACTGGAACCACCCTGAACTTTCAATCTTTATATAGAAAGCCCGGGGCTCGGGCAAGAGCTGATCCCACCCCGCCCTACCCCTGCGCGGCGAGGGCCGGATCCCCCCACACCTTCGGTGGCCGACCGAACACTTCCTCGAGCATCGGCATGAAGAACTCGAGCGGCTCGGAGTCGTAGTCCGAGTCGAACGATTCCTGGTCCCACGCCGCGCAGAAGTGCGCACAGGTCTCGAAATACGGTGAGTCGCGGTATCGCTCGCGACTGTCACTCGGTATCCCGAGCTTGTCCCCGTAGTGGTGGGTCTGGAAGACGCCGTGATGCTTGACCACCCAGACAGCCTCGTCGTCCAGGACCGGCCGGAGGATCGCGGCCGCCACCTCACTGTGGTTGTCCGGACACAGGTCGTCGCCGATGTCGTGGAGCAGTGCCGCCACCACGAGATCGACCCGCGCCCCCTCCCGGTACGCGCGGGTGGCCGACTGCAACGAGTGCTCGTAGCGGTCGACCCGATACCCGAATGTGTAACCCTTCATCGATTCCAGCAGCCGCACAACGGTTTCGAGCCAGTGATCGCGCCGGTGGGCCGCCGCCTCGTCACGGATCAACTCCATCTCGGCGACGGTCGCGTCGTCCATCCTGGTGAATTCGACAGTCCTCGGCGCATCGGCCATGCCAGCTCCCACGATTCATGCAAATGTGTCGCAGGTAACAGTACGCGCCGCGGCCCGATTGCTCAATCAATTGATTGGGTATTTCCCAATCAATTGATTGACAGCCGTCGGCGGGTGGATCACTATGACTGCGCATCACGCTCGACTTCCGGGAGCCCGCCGACCGCACAGGCTCGGCCGCGGCCCCGCATCTCTTCGAATCGGCTCCTCCCCCACGCCACTGGCCTCCGCACCAGAAGGAGAAGTTCATGACATCGTCAGCGCCGTCGGCCGGCACCTCGAACACGCCGGATACGCCCCCGGACCCGCAGTCCACGACCAACTCGATCCGCGGCAAGGCCCGAATGATCCTGGCGGTCAACATGGGTAACGCATTGGAGTGGTTCGACTGGACCGTCTTCGCGATCTTCGCGGTCTACTTCTCGAACAAGTTCTTCCACTCGGCGAACGAGGTGTCGAACCTCCTGTCGACCATGGCCGTGTTCGCGGTCGGGTTCGTGATGCGCCCGCTCGGTGGTCTGCTCTTCGGCCTGGTCGCCGATCGCCGCGGCCGGAAGTTCGTGATGGTGCTGACGATGAGCCTGGTCGCGGCGTCGAGCGTCCTCATCGCGATCGCCCCGACGTACGAGCAGATCGGCGCTTTCGCGTCGCTGTGGCTGCTGCTCGTGCGGTGCCTGCAGGGCGTCGCGCACGGCGGCGAGCAGGGCGGTTCCTACACGTACATCGCCGAGGTGGCGCGTCCGAACAACCGCGCACTGTGGGGCAGCACAGTGATCATGTCGACAGTCGGCGGAACCGTGTTGGCCACGCTGCTCGGCGCGGTGATGCGCAGCGCTGTCGACTCGTCGACGATGTCCGACTGGGGTTGGCGCGTCCCCTTCCTGATCGGCGGACTGCTCGGATTCTTCGCCCTGTACCTGCGCCGCGGACTCGAGGAGTCCGAGGCATTCTCCGAAAAGGCCACTGCGGCCACGGAAGCCGGCGCCGAGTCGTCGGCGCGCGTCGCGCTGCGCGACATCTGGGCGCAGCGCGGATCCATCCTCCGCGTCGTGATCCTCGTCGGCGGCACCTCGGTGTTCTCCTACACGTGGTCGGTCAATGCGCCCGCGTACGCCATCAGCTTCTACGACGTCGACGACCGGTTGGCAATGTGGGCCGGCGTGGTCGCCAACCTCGTGTTCATCGCCGCTCTGCCGCTCGCCGCCATGCTCGCCGACCGAATCGGGCGCCGCGTCAACAACATCGTGTGGGGTGTCGGCGTTGCTCTGCTGGCGTTCCCGCTCTCGGGCATGCTCGACAGTTCGGCCCTCACGCTCGCAACCGCGATGTCGCTCGCGCTGATCCTGCAGTCGTTCGCCGCGAGCACGCAGGTCGCCTGGTTCGCAGAACTGTTCGCCACCAAGTCCCGGGCCGCGGGCACCGGTATCGCGGTCTCGCTCGCCGCCGCGATCTTCGGCGGCACGGCACCGTACCTGAACTCGTGGCTGACCTCGCGCGGAACCCCCGACCTGTTCACGTGGTACGTCATCGTCCTCGCGCTGGCCGTCGCGGTCGCGGCCCTGCTCACCCGCGAGACCAAGGGCGCCGTCCTCACCGACGGGTCGGCGGACACCGCCGCGAAGGTGGCGCCGCACCTCCCGTAACGGGGTCGGCAAATCCTCTCCCGCGACCTGCACGTTGTGACACACTGTGCTGTCCGTGCGCGTGGCCCCCAGGGCCACGTGCACGTCAGGGTTTCGCGGGGCAGTACCGCGTGCGCCGACTATGTCGGTGGGTCTGGGGAGTGTGGTTTGTGGAGCCTGAACCGGGGACGGACAAGCGTGAGCGCCGGAGCGCGCACGCACACCGGACGCTGCTCGACCGGCCGAGGTTGTTCTCGCCGCTGTCGGAACTGCCCGCCCTGATCGTCGTCCGAGGCCCGCGAGGCTCGGGCAAGACCAGCCTCGTGAAGACGTGGATCGCCTCGCCGCAGGCACCGTCCGGACCGGTCGTCACCATCGATTCGCCCGCACCGTCCACCGCGCCGGAGGACTACTGGACCGAGGTGTCCCGTCGAATCGACGACGCGCTGGACTCCGACGCGGCCTCCTCGAGTCCGGTGACCTTGATCCTCGACGACGTGGACCGACTCGACGACCCGACGACGGAGAGTCGCGTCCTCGAACTCCTGGACCGGCACGCGCGCGTGCACGCGGTGGTCACCACCCGCAGCACCCAGGTGTTCGGCGATGCCGGCCTGCTCGACGTCGATCACGCCACGATCTCCCCCGCCGATCTGCTGTTCACGCCCGACGAATCGCGCGCGGTACTGCTCGCCCGCGGCGTCGCGCTGCCGCAGCGGCTGATCGAGGCGGTGCAGGACACCACCGGCGGGTTCCCCCCGTTGGTGCAGACGACGGTGCCCGTCGCGCGGTCCTTCGGTACCGACTACGCGCAGAACCGCGAACTTGCCCGCCACGCGCTCGAGCGCTCGATCGACCGCTTCGTCGAGCGGGAGATCCTGCGCGATCCGGGCCTCGCCGAGCTCCGGGAGTTCATGCTCACGATCGCCGCGGCGCGGACCGTCACCACCGCGGTGGCCGAGAAGCTGACCGACGACCGGGCGCCACAGCGACTCCGGGAACTCGAGTCCGCGGGTGTGCTCGTGCGGTCGCCGTGGCCCAAGGACGACGAGTGGAAGTACCCGACGCCGATTCGGGAGTCGCTGATGCGCGACGTGCGCCGGACGGCGCCCGAGGGGCCGCTGCGGGCATCGAGCGACCTGGCCCGATGGTTCCTCGACCTCGGCGATCCGGCGTCCGCTCTCGCGCACGCCGTCGAGGCGCAGGACTGGGGCCTCGCCGTCGTGATCATCAAGGCCGACTGGGTCCAGCTGATGTCGCGGCACTTCCACCTCGTCCGGGAAACGCTGATGGCACTCCCCGAGGAGGCGGCCGCCGGCGACCTGTCGATCCGGGCCGGACGAGAACTGTTCCTGCGGTTCGGATCGGACGCCGCCCACATCGCCCACCCGGTGCCGCTCGAACTCCTCGGCGAAGCACCGCTGAACACCGCCGATCTGGCCGACGCACTGGCGATCGGCAGCGTGCAGTCGCTGATCCTGCGGGTATCCGGGAACTTCACCCAGGCCTCGCGGATGAGCGTGCGAATGGCGGAACTCGGCGAGCGCGCCCTCAGCGCCCTCCCCACCGAGGTCGCGCCCTTCCTGCCCCTGCTCCGCCTGCAGTGGGGCATCACCCACCAGCTACACGGCGACATCGCCCGTGCGTCCGCCGAGTTCCGCCGCGCGTACAACAGCAGCCGTCCGGGCGGGATCGACTTCATCGCGCGTAACGCGGCCAGTGGCCTGGCGCTGAACTACGCCCTGACCGGCGAACTCGGACACGCCGAGTCCTGGCTCGACCGGGAACGCCGACGGGAGGACACGACGTCCTGGGGCGCCCCGGCGATCCGTGTCGGCGGACTGATCGCGTCCGCCCTGGTCGCGATCGACCGGATGGAACTCCACCTGGCCGGCCTGGCCCTCGCGGAGCTGGGCAATCTTCCCGACGACGAGGAGCTGTGGGCGTTCGCGTTGTATGCGCACTGCCAACTGGCGCTCGTCAGCCGTCACGCCGAGATGGGGCTCGACCGCCTGCATCGCGCGGTCGCGGTCTACGAACGCTGGTGCACGCCCGACTCGATCGCCGCGCAACTGCTCGCCGCCACCGAAGCCGATCTGCACCTGGCCCTGGACCGCGGCAACGAGACGTGGATGACGCTCGAACATGCGCGCGGACGCGGCCCCTGGACGACGATCGCCCACGCGCGGATGGAGTTGTCGAGCGGCCAACCGGCCGCCGCACTCGCCGACTGCTCGCAGCCGACGGTCACGGACTGCCCGTACCCGCGCATCCGCATGGAGGCCGCGCTCATCCAGGCGGCCGCGAACCTGGATCTGACACACCACACGCGCGCGCAGACGATGCTGCGGCGCGCCATCGCGCTGTTCGAGCAGACCGGGATGATCCGCCCGTTCGCGTCGATGCCCACCGCGCGGATCGCGCAGCTGTCGGAGCTGGGGATCGCGCTGCCGGAGGCGTGGCTGGCGGCGGTGCCGGACGAGGGCGACGCGGTGTTCCCGGACCGGGTCCAGCTGGTGGACATCAGCGACCGCGAGTCGGCGGTACTGGCCGCACTGGTGTCGACGCCCTCGGTCGCGGAGATCGCGGCCAGGCTGTTCGTATCGCAGAACACCGTCAAGTCCCAGCTCCGCAGCCTGTACCGCAAACTGGGCGTCCACTCCCGCGCCGACGCGCTGCTGACGGCGGCGCGGCTGGGCCTGATCGATTCGGATTCGGGACCCGGCAGCTAGCGTCCGCGGGCGCCGGGACAGGCCGGGAATAGTTCCGTTCACGATGCGTTGAGCTACGGTGAACTAGTTGAATCCTCAACTACCAGATCTCAGGAGAGCCTCATGCCTGCCGTGACCGTCGACAACATCCTGGCGCTGCCGCGCATCGAAGCCGTGGATCCGACCGCCGTGGACCGGCCGGTCCGGGGCGTCGTCACCGCACCCGTCGGCTACGAGGGCGAGGGCTTTCCCGTCCGTCGCGCCTTCGCCGGCATCGACCTGGCCCACCTCGATCCGTTCATCCACATGGATCAGATGGGTGAGGTGAACTACGCGCCCGGCGAACCCAAGGGGACCCCGTGGCACCCGCACCGCGGATTCGAGACCGTGACCTACATGATCGACGGGATCATGGAGCACCAGGACTCCAACGGCGGCGGCGGCATCATCGGCGGCGGCGACACCCAGTGGATGACGGCCGGCGGCGGCATCCTCCACATCGAGGCCCCGCCCGAGCACCTCGTGATGAGCGGCGGGCTGTTCCACGGCGTCCAGTTGTGGGTCAACCTACCCAAGAGCAACAAGATGGCCGCACCGCGCTACCAGGACATCACCGGCAGCAAGGTCGCGCTGGTGTCGAGCCCGGACGGCGGCGCGCTGATCCGCGTGATCGCCGGTGAGATCGGCGGCCACCAGGGCCCCGGGTCCACCTACACCCCGATCGCGCTGTCGCACACGACCGTGGCACCGGGCGCGAGCGTGACGCTGCCGTGGAACCCCGATTTCAACGCGCTGGTCTACGTGCTCGCCGGCGACGGCTTCGTCGGCGCCGAGCGGCGGCCGATCTCGTCGGGCCAGACCGCGGTGCTCGGTCGTGGCGACTCGATCACGATCGCGGCCGCCGACGTCCAGGATTCGCGCACCGAGTCGCTCGAGGTGTTCGTCCTGGGCGGACAGCCCATCCGCGAGCCCGTCGCGATGGCCGGCCCGTTCGTCATGAACACCAAGGCCGAGGTCATGCAGGCGTTCGAGGACTTCCAGGCCGGCCGCCTGGGCTCGATCCCGGCCGCCCACGAGAGCCTCGAGTGACATCAATGATGTTGCTGGACAATCGATCACCTGGGTCGGTCGACCGACCCAGGTGATCGGGTCCGACACTCGTCCGTGAACACTCCGAGACCGAACCGACACCGCTGATTCGGCGCCGACGGGCGCCACTTCGTACCCTTGTGACTCGACAGCGCGAAATGCCTCGAATGCACCGGAGAGCCCCACCCGCGCTCGTCACCGAGGAGGACCGCATGCCAGCTCTCACCACTCCCCACATCGACGTCCACCGTGCGGGTGATCGTTTGAAGACCCGCATCCCGTGGCTGGACTCGAAGCACTCGTTCTCGTTCGGCCATCACTACGACCCGGACAACACCCACCACGGGTTGCTCCTCGTCAACAACGACGACATCGTCCAGCCCGGCCAGGGCTTCGACACCCATCCCCACAAGGATATGGAGATCGTGACCTGGGTGCTCCAGGGTTCGCTGGTGCACCAGGACTCCATCGGGCACTCCGGAGTGATCTATCCGGGTCTCGCCCAGCGGATGAGCGCGGGCACCGGGATCCTGCACTCGGAGAAGAACGACTCGTGGCGGTTGCAGGGCGACGAGCACACCGACCCCGTCCACTTCATCCAGATGTGGGTCGTCCCGGACGAGGCCGGCATCACCCCCGGCTACGAGCAGCTCGAGATCGACGACGAACTGCTGACCGGCGGGCTGGTGCCCGTCGCATCGGGCATGCCGCAGCACCGGGACCACGCCGCGATCCGCATCAAGAACAAGTACGCGTCGCTGCACGCCGCCCGTCTCCAGCCGGGCCGGCCGGTGCGCATCCCCGAGGCCCCGTTCGTGCACGTGTTCGTCGCCCAGGGCACCGCCGAGATGGAGGGCGTCGGGACGCTGTACGAGGGGGACGCGGTCCGCGTCAGCGCGTCCGGCGGTCAGACTGTCACCACCGAGACGGGCGCCGAGATCCTGGTGTGGGAGATGCACGCACGTCTCGGCGGGTGAGAGACGAGGCGCGGCGCCGCGCCTCCACCTGCTAGCCAGGAGGCATGACTTCCGTACCGGTCGCACCCCGCGGCATCGACCCGCTCAACACCGTGATGGGGGTCCGCACCCTCTCGATGAACGCGTCGGGCGCCCGCTTCGAGCAGTCCGTCGGCCCGCAGTTCCACGACCACCGCGGGCTGACGACGCTCGGATCGGTGGGCGTGGTCGCCGACGACGCCGTCGCCGGCGCGTTCTACGCCTCCGTGCCGCCGGGCAGTCGCACCGTGGTCTCCCAGCTGACGGCGACGGCCGCGGCGCCACTGCCCGCTGTCGGCGCCGTCACGGCGGCCGCATCGACCACCCACCTCGACCTCGACGCGGGCACCGGCATCACCGTCGGCGACATCCGCGATCCGCACGGCCGGGTCGCCGCGCTGCTGCGCGCCCGTAGTTTCGTCGTCTCGCGGCCGTCCCGGGTCGAACTGCACTACGGCCCCGCCGCCGAACTCGTCGTCCCGGAACCCGAGGTGGTCACTGCCGCCGACGTCCTCGCGGCGATGCCCGGACTGGCGATCCTCGAGGCGATGGCCGCCGGCAGCGTGCGCCGCGGACCGCTCGCCGGTCTCGTGGACCTGACGGTGGACGCGGCGACGCGGGGCACCGTCACCGCCCGGATGACGCCGCAGGCATGGATGAGCAACGAGATCGGCACCGTGCAGGGTGGCGTCCTGTTGGCGGTGGCGGATCTCGCGTCCGGCCTGGCCGCGCAGACGCTCACCGAACCCGGCGACACCTTCCGGACGCTCGACGCCCACCTCGACCTCGTCCGCTCGCCCGCCGTCGACGGCCCCCCGATCCGGGTGGAGTCCGAAGTGGTCCGTGCCGGGCGCCGCCTCGCCCTGATCGAGACGCGGCTGACCGGGGCGGACGGGCACCTGCTGGTTTCCGCCCGCGCGAGCGCCCAGCTGGGACAGCCGTTCGGTGGCGCCGGACGGTAGTGGTACACAAGACCGGTGACCGATACCGCCGCTGATCCGCGCACTGCGCCCGAGCTGGTCGACCGGCTCAACCTGTTCATGGGAGTCGGGGCGCGGGAGATCCGGCCCGGACATCTCGTGCTCGCCCAGGAAGTCGGCGACCGCTTCCACGACCACCGTGGGCGGACGATCCTCGGCTCGGTCGGTGTGCTCGCCGACGCCTGCCCGGGCGGCGCGCTCGGCAACTCGGTGCCCGCCGACGCCGGCATGGTGCTGTCGCAGATCTCCGCGACGCTGGCCGCGCCGATGCCGGCGCACGGAACGGTCGTCTCGACCGGTGACGTCGTCGACCTCGACTTCGACGCCGGCATCGGACTCGCGGCCGGTGCCATGCGCGACGGCGACGGCAACACCGTCGCGGTCCTGCAGTCGCGCGGCGTCTTCGTCACCCGTCCCCGCGCGAACGCCGACGCGGTGCTCAGCGGCGAACGCCTCCCCGTGCCCGCGCCCGAGCCGTGCGCGGCACCGGACGAACTGGCCGGACGTGCCGGCCTGGACATCGTCGACGGCATCGCGTCGGAGCGGATCGCGCGCGGCCCCCTCGCCGGGCTGCTCGACGTCCGCCTCACCGATGTCGAGCGGGGCAGCGTCACCGCGACGTTCGCGCCGCAGGACTGGATGAGCAACTACCTGGGTTCGATCCAGGGCGGCATCCTGATCACCGCGGCCGACCTGGTCAACGGCCTTGTCGCCCAGACCCTCACCGCGGTCGACCAGCAGTACCGGATCCTGGACCTGCGCATCGACTTCGTCCGCTCCCCCGCCACCGACGGCCCCGACATCCGGGCCGAGGCGGAGGTCGTCCGCGCCGGACGACGGCTGGCGCTCATCGAGTCCCGCCTCGTCGACGCGTCCGGGCAGGTGCTGATCCGCGCGGCCGCGAGCGCCCAACTGTTCTGATCCGGATCCCGCGGAGGCGATTCACAGCCGACGTCCAGGGACACCGGAGCGCGCTCGACCACGATGGTCCTCGCATCGTTCGCTGCGGGGGTGTGGCCGAGGACCGGACGCCCCGGCCGAGTCGGTGTAAAGATGGAGCGATGACGACTGCGCAGCATTCCGGCATCGACCTCACCCATCTCGACCCGGGCGTCCGCCCCCAGGACGACCTGTTCGTGCACGTCAACGGCAAGTGGCTGGACGAGTACGAGATCCCGGCCGACCGCGCGGTGGACGGCGCGTTCCGCACGCTGTACGACAAGGCCGAGGAGGACGTGAAGACGCTGATCCAGGAGGCGTCCGAGTCCGGTGCGGCGCACGGCACCGACGCCCAGAAGATCGGCGACCTGTACTCGAGCTTCATGGACGCCGACGCCGTCGAGGCCGCCGGGCTGTCTCCGATCGCCGAGGAACTCGCCGCCGTCGCGAACGCCACGGATCGGAGCGAGCTGGCCGGGATCGTCGGACGCCTGCAGCGCACCGGTGTCGGCGGCGCCGTCATGCAGTACGTCGACACCGACGCCAAGAACTCGGCGCGGTACCTGGTGCACTTCAGCCAGTCCGGCATCGGCCTGCCGGACGAGTCGTACTACCGCGAGGACAACTACGCCGAGGTCCGCGAGGCGTACCTCGCGCACATCCGGAAGATGTTCGAGCTGGCCGGGATCGAGTACGACGCGCAGCGCGTGTTCGACCTCGAGACGGCGATCGCCGCGGGCCACTGGGACGTCGTCAAGCGCCGCGACGCCGAGCTGAGCTACAACCTGGTGACGCTGGACGACCTGCAGTCCAGTCGCGGCGGGTTCGACTGGGCCGCTTGGATTTCCGGCCTGGAGGCCACCCCCGAGCAGCTCGCCGAGATCGTGGTGCGCCAGCCGACGTTCGTCGAGTCGTTCACCGAGTTGTGGACGTCGCGCCCGATCGAGGACTGGAAGGCCTGGGCCACGTGGCGGATCCTGCACTCGCGGGCGCCGTACCTGACCGAGGCGATCGTCGCGGAGGACTTCGCGTTCTTCGGCAAGACCCTCAGCGGCACCCAGGAGAACCGCGAGCGGTGGAAGCGCGGCGTCTCGCTGGTGCAGGACCTGCTCGGCGAGGCCGTCGGCAAGCTGTACGTCGAGCGGCACTTCCCGCCGGAGTCCAAGGCGCGCATGCAGGTGCTGGTCGCGAACCTGCAGGAGGCGTACCGCCGCAACATCTCCGACCTCGAGTGGATGAGCCCGGAGACCCGGCAGGCCGCCCTCGCGAAGCTCGAGAAGTTCACCCCGAAGATCGGTTACCCGGACAAGTGGCGGGACTACTCGGCCGTCGAGATCGACCCGGCCGACCTGGTCGGCAACTACCGCAGCGGCTACGCCGCCGACCACGACCGCGACATCGCCAAGCTGGGCGGTCCGGTGGACCGCGACGAGTGGTTCATGACCCCGCAGACCGTCAACGCGTACTACAACCCGGGCATGAACGAGATCGTCTTCCCCGCAGCGATTCTGCAGCCCCCGTTCTTCGACGCGGAGGCCGACGACGCCGCAAACTACGGCGGCATCGGCGCGGTCATCGGCCACGAGATCGGCCACGGCTTCGACGACCAGGGCGCCAAGTACGACGGCGACGGCAACATGGTCGACTGGTGGACCGACGGCGACCGCACCGAGTTCGGCAAGCGGACCAAGGCGCTCATCGAGCAGTACAACGACTTCGAGCCCAAGGACCTGCCGGGACATCACGTCAACGGCGAGTTCACGATCGGTGAGAACATCGGCGACCTGGGCGGCCTGTCGATCGCGCTCGAGGCGTACCGCATCGCGACCGAGGGCACCGAGGCTCCGGTGCTCGACGAACTGACCGGCCTGCAGCGCGTGTTCTTCGGCTGGGCGCAGGTGTGGCGGACCAAGGCCCGCAAGGAAGAGGCCATCCGACGCCTCGCCGTCGACCCGCACTCGCCGCCGGAGTTCCGCTGCAACGGCGTGATCCGCAACCTGGACAGCTTCCACGACGCGTTCGGGGTCGAACCGGGCGACGCCCTGTACCTGGAGCCCGAAAAGCGCGTCAAGATCTGGTAGGCGCTCCCCGCCCGTGCGCCTTTTTGGTAGTGGTCACTACCAAAAAGGCGCACAGGCGCGACAGCGCCCGGCGCCGTCGCGCTTCCAACCCTCCCGAGTGAGAACGGACTCGACCTCGCGGGCGACGACGCACGGCATGCCGCCGACCTCATCCATCCCGTAGACCAGGCGCGGGCGATCGGCTAGTTCGGCGGCGTTGTCGCGTCTACGGTCCCGGAACTGGACCTCGCGCATCGAGTGCGCCCAGCGACCGTCGAGTCGCACGATCAGCGGCACACCGCATTCGGAATAATCGACATCCTCGTAAAGGGTGCGGCCATCCACTATCACCGGACCCTGGCGGTGGGCCGGCGGCAATCCGTGAGCCTGCTCGACATCGATCGCGTAGTGGTACTCGAGCACCGATTGCACACCGTCCGCGAGTAGACCGATCGCGTCCTCGAGCGCGCGACGGTAGCGACGCGGACTCCGCTCGACCATCCGTTGTCGAATGTCGGCCAACCTGATTCGTGAATTGGTGACCGTCGTTATCAACGAGACGTAGGCCAGGCGCGCCGTCGGCTCGGCCACCGCAACGTCGAGAGCGGTGTCCGCTTTCGACGTCCTCGGGTTCGACGCGTCGACGCCGATGTGCCGGTGCGCGCGAGAACGGTGCACCACGACGCCGGGGTGAAGGATCGATCCGGGCCGCAGGACGGGGTGCGCGGACGCCCGCGCCGGCAGCATCGCGGTTGCCGTCTGCGGTCGAGAGGACTTTCCGTACGGCACCGTCACGTGTACCGGCGCGCTCTCGTCGACCCGGAACATTCCCCACTCCTCGGCAGCCGTCCGATGGCTGAGCATCGCGTGATCGCCGCCGTACAGCAATGCGGCAGCGAGTGCCATCTCGCGAGTCAACGGCCCGTTCGTCACGGCGTAGACGCCGTGTAGGACGCGACGCCACCGCCCGGTGTCCAGGAGGTGCCGGACGCGTCCGCGGCCGTAACCCAGGGCGGCGATCTGACTCTGGGTGACCATCCCACATTGGTCGTCTACGAGTCGTCGAAGGTCGGATTGCTCGATATCCGTCATGACCGGATCGTTCGTCGAGGCCACGACATGTTCCGGTCGGGATCGCGAAGTTATCCACAACCCCTGTGCGCCTTTTTGGTAGTCCCAGCTACCAAAAAGGCGCACGGGCGCGGAGCGCCTATCGCGCGTACATGATGACGCCGACCCCGCACAGGCAGATGACCGCACCGATGATGTCGTACCGGTCGGGGCGGAAGCCGTCCATCACGACCGCCCACAGCAGCGAACCCGCCACGAACACACCGCCGTAGGCGGCGAGGATGCGTCCGAAGTTGGCGTCGGGCTGCATCGTCGCGACCAGGCCGTAGACGCCGAGTGCGATCATCCCGGCACCGACCCACAGCCAGCCGCGGTGCTCGCGCACGCCCTGCCACACCAGCCAGGCGCCGCCGATCTCGAACAGCGCGGCCAGGACGAACAGCAGGATCGAGCGTGTCACGGTCATGACACGGATTATGCGGGAGCGGTCACCGCAGCCGCTCGTCCGAGTACGCCGAGAAGAACCGGATCTCGTCGAGCTTCGGCAGCAGGTGCAGCTCGTCACCGGGACGCACCGACACCTTCCGGTCGACGCGAATCACCACCCGGCCGCCGCGGCTGGTCCACGTGCCGTCCGTCGGGTCGGCCTTGACCGCGTGGACGAACGATTCGGCGCCGAGTTCCTCGAACAGCTCGGCGACCACCGTGAGCGCGCCCTTGCGCCACTCCCCCACCAGGGTCCACGACTCCGGGCGAACCCCGACCACGACGCGTTCCTCCCGGCGCGCCGACGCCGGCAGGGGCACCCGCAGCTCGCCCAGCACCGCGGTCGAACCCTCCACCCGCGCCTCGAGCAGGCTCATCCCGGGTGAGCCGATGAATCCCGCGACGAACGTGTTGACCGGATCGTCGTACAGTTCGCGCGGACGCGCGATCTGCTGCAGCCGGCCGTCCCGCATCACCGCCACCCGGTCCCCCATGGTCATCGCCTCGACCTGGTCGTGCGTGACGTAGACGGTCGTGGTGCCCAAACGCCGCTGCAGACCGGAGATCTGGGCACGCGTGCTCACCCGGAGCTTCGCGTCGAGGTTGGAGAGCGGTTCGTCCATGCAGAACACTGCGGGATGCCGGACGATCGCCCGTCCCATCGCGACGCGCTGCCGTTGTCCGCCGGACAGCTTGGCGGGCTTGCGATCCAGCAGTGGCTCGAGTTCGAGCATCCGCGCGGCCTCGAGGACGCGCGCGGTGCGATCGGTCTTGTTCACGCCGGCGTTGCGCAGGGCGAAGCCCATGTTCTCGGCCACCGTCATGTTGGGGTAGAGCGCGTAGTTCTGGAAGACCATGGCGACATCGCGCGCCTTCGGCGGCACGCCTGTGACGTCCGCTCCCCCGATGCGGATGTGGCCGGTCTCGACGGATTCGAGACCGGCGAGCATCCGCAGGCTCGTGGACTTTCCGCACCCGGACGGCCCGACGAGGACGACGAACTCGCCGTCGGCGATGTCGAGATCGAGCCGGTCGACGGCCGGTCGCTCGCCGCCCGGGTAGCGGTGGGTGACCGACGAGAACTGCACGTGTGCCATGGTTTTCCTTCTGTGGTCCTGCTACTGGGGCAGCTTCGGGGCGATCTGTCGATCGATCGTCTGCTGCAGTTGCGACGCGACGGACGCGAACGTCGCCTTCACGTCGGCGTTCTGCAGCGCGATCTGCTCGAGCCCGGTGCCGATCACCTGGTCGCCGCCCGGAACGAAGACGCGGGCGTAGTCCTGCGAGCGGGTGTGGGCCAGCTGCTCGACGGCCGTGCGGGAGTTGGGGTTCGCATCCAGGAACGCCTTCATCGACGGCACTTCCACCGCAGACTTGCGGACCGGCATGTAGCCGACGTTCTGCGAGAAGTACGACGTGTTCTCGGCATTGGTGATGAAGTCGATGAACTTCAGCGCGTTCTTCTTGCGCTCGTCGGAGATGCGCGACGGGATCGCGAGCCCGGCACCACCCGTCGGGCAGCCCGGACGGCCGTCCGACGTCGGCAGGAACGCGGTGCCGAAGTCGAATGCCGCGGACTTCGTGATGCCGGACAGGTCTCCGGTCGACGCGATCGTCGAGGCCAGGATCCCGGCGCCGAACTCGTTCGCGATGTCGCTCGACACCGCCGCGTACTTCTTCTGGAAGACCATGTCGCGCAGGAAGTTGCCGGCCTCGATCGTCTTGGGGTCGTCGAACTTCAGCGTCCACTGGTCGGAGTACGCGCCGCCGAAGGTCCAGATCGGGCCTTCGTAGGTCCAACCCAGGTAGTTCTTGGCGTTGCCCCAGCCGTGCGCGAGCTTGCCGTCACCGACGACGCGCTGCAGTTCGGGACCCCACTGATCGAACTCCTGCCACGTCGCGGGGCCGCGGTCGGGCAGCCCGGCCTGCGCCCAGATCTGCTTGTTGTAGTAGAAGATCGGGGTCGAGCGGGCGTACGGAAGCGCGAAGTGCTTGCCCTGGAACACGTAGTCGGCGAGCAGCGAGTCGACGTAGTCGGACGCGTTGACGCCCACCTCGCCGAAGAGCGGATCGAGCGGCTCGATCGCACCGGTCAGCGCGTAGTTGAACCACCAGACGTCGGACAGCACAACCACATCCGGCAATGCCCCACCGGAGAGCGCGGCATTGAACTTCTGCGAGACCTCCTCGTAGTTCTTGCCGCCGTCCACCAGGTCGACCTTCAGGTCGGGGTACTTCGCCTCGAAGCGCTTGATCAGTTCCCGCTCGACGTCCTGCGACTTGCCGGGATGATTGGACCAGAACGTGATCGTGTTCGAGCCACCGGAGCCGGACGCGCTCGAGGTCGACGAGCCGGAGCCCGATCCCGAACCTGCGCATGCGGTCAGCGCGGCCCCGGCCGCGAGCGCCCCGGTCAGTCCGAGGAACCCACGGCGATTGATGTGTGCCATTTCGTCAGTGCCTTTCATGCATGGTTCGAAAAGTCAGCCCTTGACCGCACCGGAGGTGAGGCCCTTGATCATGTGTCGTTGCAGGAGAAGGAAGATCACGAGGATCGGCAGCATCGTCAGCACGGTGCCGGCCATGACCGGACCCCAGTTGGTGAGACCGTCGTTGTTCTGCAACTGGGTCAGCCCGATCGGCAGCGGCGCCACCGATGCGTCGTCGGACATCAGAAACGGCCAGAGGTACTCGTTCCACTCGTTGACGACCGTGATGATCGCGAAGGCGACCATCGTCGGCCCCGACACCGGCAGCACGACCCGCCACAGCAACCGGAAGTGCCCCGCGCCGTCCATCCGGGCGGCCTCGATGATCTCCGCCGGGATCGACAGGAAGTGGTTGCGCATCAGGAATGTCCCGAAGGCGACGCCGGCGAGGGGAATGACGATGCCCTGGAAGGTGTTTCGCCATCCCCACTCCGCGACCAGCGCATAGTTCGAGATCACCGTGATCTGGTTCGGGACCATGAGCGCCGCGATGATGGTCAGGAACACGACGTTCTTGCCGGGGAAGCGCAGGAACACCAGACCGTAGGCGCTGAGCACACCGAGCACGAACTTGATCGCCGCCAGCGCCGTCGTGATGATCACCGAGTTCCGGAGGAACGTGGTGAAGGGCACCGAGGTGACCGCCTCGGTGTAGTTCTCGGGGTGGAAGGAGCTCGGCCACCACGTGACCGGCTGGGTGTAGATGTCGGGCCGATCCTTGAAGGACGTCATGACGATCCAGTACAGCGGCAGCGCCACCATCACCAGCGCACACGCCATCGCCAGGTAGCCGAACACCTTCAGCATGCGCTCGCGTCGACGCTGCGCACGCGCGTCGGGAGGGACGATCTCGGTGGGGAGCGCCCCGACGACGGAGCGCCGTTCGACGGTCGTCACGCCTGCTCACCCCGATCCATGACCCGCACCTGGTAGACGGTGACGGCGAGCAGCACCAGGAACATGATCGTGGCGACGGTCGCGCCGTAGCCGGCCCGGAAGTTGCGGAACGATTCGTTGTAGACCTGGTAGACCATCGTCGTGGTCCCGGTCCCGAGCGGGCCGCCACGCGTCATGACGTTGATGATGTCGAACACCTGCAGCGAGTTGAGCATCACGGTGATCGAGAGGAAGAAGGTGGTGGGGCGCAACTGCGGCAACAGGACTCGACGGAAGCGGGTCCACCTGCTCGCGCCGTCGATGGCGGCCGCCTCCGACAACTCCGGGCGCAGACCCTGCAGCGCGGCCAGGTAGATGACGAAGGTGTAGCCCAGGTTCTTCCACATGTACGTGACCGTCACCATGAACAGCGCCCACCCGGGCTCCTGGTAGAAGTCCGGGACCGAGGTGACGCCGACGCGGTGCAGCAGGTCCTGGACAAGCCCGAACCTGGGGTCGAACACGAACTGGAACGCCACACCGATCGCAGCCCCGGAGATCACGAACGGCGCGAAGATCGCCGACCGAACGAGGTTGCGCCCCACGAGCTTGCGGTCGAGCAGCAGCGCCAGACCCAGACCGAGCACCATCGATCCGACCACCGTCGCGAGGGTGAACACCACCGTGTTGGTGACGATCTGCCACGTGTCGTCGCGACTCCACCATTCCCGGTAGTTGTCGAAACCGATGAAGGTCGCCACCGGATCGGCGATGTTCCAGTCGAAGAACGAGAGCCGGATGTTGTCCACGAGCGGTCGATACGTGAACAGGGACAGCAGCACCAGGTTGGGGCCGACCAGGGCCACGAACAGCGCGTAGTCGCGCCATGGGCGGCCGCGCAGGCCGCGGACGGACTGCTGCGGGAGCGTTCTCTCCGGGCTCGATGTCACGGCCGAAGTGTCGCCGGTGACTTCGAATACCGGGTGAATACACGCGACACGCGGCCTGAACGTCTCGGGTCGATGCGTCCGGATACGAAAACGGCGCTACGCGAGTCGTTCTCGCGCAGCGCCGTGTTCTCGCCTCAGTGCAGGTCAGCGGTTCCAGTCGCCGAGGCCGTCGGTGCCGCTGAGGATTCCGCCGGCGGTGTTCTGGACGATCACCGGGTCACCCTTCTTGGCGTTCTCGTAGAACCACTTGCCGTCCTCGGTGCTGACGTTGAGGCAGCCGTGACTGACGTTGGTGTGGCCCTGCTCCGCGACCGACCACGGGGCGGCGTGGACGAAGATGCCGCTGTAGGAGATGCGCGTCGCGTACTCGACGTACGTCCGGTAGCCCTCGGGATCGTCGATCGGGACACCGTACGTCGACGAGTCCATGTACATGTCGCGGTACTTCTCGCCCACGATGTACGTGCCGTTGGGAGTCCCGTGGCCGGGCTTGCCGAGCGACGTCGGCATCGTCTTGACCATCTCGCCGTTGCGGTAGACGGTGATCTGCTTGGTGTTGTCGTCGGCGTAGGTCACGAGCGCGTCGCCGATCGAGAACGTCGAGTGCGAGTCGCCGGCGTCGACGGTCACCTGGGTGTTGGCCGGCCAGAACTCGTCGGGCTTCCACCGGACCTGTCGGTCGTTGATCCAGTAGAAGCTCCCCGTGACCGGGGGGTCGGTGGTGACGCGGATGGCCCGCTCGGCGACGCCGCGATCCCCGATCGGCTTGTCGAAGCCGACGATGATCGGCTGCGCGACGCCCACCACCTCGCCCGGTGCCGGGTTCAGCGAGGGGGCCGTGAAGTTGGCCGGACCGATCGGTGCGAGCGCCGGCGCCACCGATCCGGCGGGCAGCGCGGCCTGGATCTGCGGCGGCAACTCGAACCCGGGCGGAAGCTGCACCGGCGGCAGCGTCGGCAACTGGAATCCGGACGGAAGCTGCATCGGCGGCGTCGGCACCTGGATGTCCGGGATCTCCACCGAACCACCCGGGAACAGCGGCGCCGCCTGCGCCGGGGCCGAGAGAACGGCACCGGCGGCGGCAGCGGTCACCGCGAGCGCCGCCGCGCGGGTGAACAAGCGGCGCCCCCGGCCGGAGGTGGCGGTCGATGTGTCGGTCATGTGCGTACCCCTTCTTACGCGCGAGCCCACCGCGGTGGGCTGCTGCCCCGTTTGTCCCATTAGACAGACTGGACAGCCGACCGACAACCTCGAGCCGGTGTGACGTGCGTCAGCCCGCTTCGCCGCGGGCCGCGTCGAGCATCGCCGCGAGATCGACAATCTTGGTGCGCAGACGCCCGTCCTCGGCGCCGAGCACCCGCTCCTTCTTGTCGATGCGCTGCCAGCCCTGGAAGTCGATGGCCTCCGGCTGACGCTCGCCGACCAGCTGCGCGAGGTGCTCACCGTCGTGGCCGGGCTGCGTGAGCAGGCCGGCCGCGAAATCGGCCAGGAGCAGGTCCACGGTGGCCGCGGAGCAGTGCTTGTTGGTGCCGATGACACCGGTGGGGCCGCGCTTGATCCATCCCGCGACGTAGACGCCGGGGACCGGGGAACCGGACTCGGGGTCGATGACGCGACCGTTCTCGTTCGGGATGACACCGCGACGATCGTCGAACGGGAGATCCGCGACCGGCACACCCTTGTAGCCGATCGAGCGGAGCACCAGACCGGTCTCGAGGGTGTCGGTCCGGTCGGTGGGGCGGGCGCTCAGCTTGCCGGACTCGTCGGCGACGAGCTCGTTGCGCACGAGACGGACGCCCTCGACACGCTCGCCACCGAGGATCTCCTCGGGCGAGGCGAGGTAGCGCAACACGATCCGCTTGCGGCCGTCGGTGGCGGTCCGCTTGGCGAACTCCTCGACCTGACGCACCTTGAGCTTCTCGGACGGTTCCGAGTCGGGGCCGTCGATCCACGCCCGGCTGGCCGGGTCGAGGATCGCCTCGTCGGGGTCGACGACGATGTCGACGTCGGCCATCTGGCCGAGCGCGATCAGCTCGGGGTTGGTGTACGCGGCCTGGGCCGGTCCGCGGCGCCCGACGATGACCACCTCGCGGATGTTGCTGCGGCGCAGCGCCTCGATGGCGTGCGCGGCGATGTCCGTCTTGGCGAGCTCGTCCGGGTCGGTGACGAGGATGCGGGCGACGTCGAGCGCGACGTTGCCGTTGCCGACGATGACGGCGCGCTCACCCGAGAGGTCGAACGTACGGTCCGCGTAGTCGGGGTGGCCGTTGTACCAGGCCACGAACTCGGTGGCGGCGTGCGAGCCGGGCAGGTCCTCGCCGGGGACCCCGAGGTGGCGATCGCTGGCGGCGCCGACCGCGTAGATAACCGCGTGGTGGTGCTGCAGCAGCTCGTCGTGGCTGACGTGCTCACCGATCTCGACGTTGAAGTGGCACTGGACGGAACGCTTGCTCAGCGCCGAGCGGAAGACGTCGGCCACGCCCTTGGTGCCGGGATGGTCGGGGGCGACGCCGGCACGGACCAGTCCGTACGGGGTGGGAAGGCGGTCGAACATGTCGACCTCGACGCGCGGGCGCGACGTCAGTTCGATCGCGGCGTAGCACGCGGCCGGCCCGGAGCCGACGATCGCGACGCGCAGCGTACCCAGATCGGCACTGAGCGAACGCGGCTCGGCCAGTTCGGGCCAGTCGGGGCCGATCGGGTGCTTTTCGAAGTAGGCGGCGTTGATATCGGCGTAGACCGCGTGGGCCTCGCTCAGTTCGTTGTCGCCGAAGATCGCGTCGACCGGGCACTCGTCGACGCACGCGCCGCAGTCGATGCACGTCTGCGGATCGATGTAGAGCATCTCCGTGGTCGCGAACTCCGGCTCGTCCGGCGTCGGATGAATGCAGTTGACAGGACAAACATCCACGCACGAGGCATCATTGCAGCACGCCTGCGTAATCACATAAGCCACAGTTCTTCCCTACCTGTGAGTACACCACCGAGACTGTCGTTCTCGGCACAAGACTATAACGTGTTCCAGTTTCGGTCGAGGATCAGTGCACAAAGGGACTTTCGGCCCACCATGTCCGGAGCGGTCCGGAGCGGTCCGGAGCGGTCCGGAGCGCCGACCTAGTCGAGCCGGAACCCGACCTCGAGCGTCACCTGCGTGTGGGCGACGGATCCGTCCTCGATGTGGCCGCGGGTCTCGACCACCTCGAACCAGTCGAGATTGTGCATCGTCTGGCTCGCGCGGTCGATGGCATTGGCGATCGCGGCGTCGACACCCTGTGTCGACGACCCGACGACCTTGATCACCCGGTAGACGTGGTTGCTCATCGGCAGACCTCCCTCACGAACGCACGATCTCCTGGGCCTCGGCGCCGAGCCGGGCCAGTCGCAGGTCACCGAGTGCGGTGACGGCATTACCGAGCCGGTTGGTCACGAACGCGAGCGCGAGGCCGGTCTCCGGGTCGGCGTACGCACCGGAGCCGCCCACGCCGTAGTGGCCGAGCCCGCGCGTGGGCTGGACGCGGCTGGCCAGGATCGGCGGGTGGTAACCGAGGCGCCACGCGAGCTTGATGCCCAGCACGTAGTCGCGGTCGCGGGTCTGCACCGCGCCCATCTGCTCGAGGGTCTCCGGCTGCAGGAACCGGGTGCCGTCGATGACACCGCCGTTCGCGATCGCGGCGTACATGCGCGCGAGGGAGCGGGCACTGAACACGCCGTTCCACCCCGGCATCACGGCGTCGTGCACGGCCGGGTTGCGGACCAGTTCGTCGAACCCGTCGGGCATCGCAGCCTCCGCGAGCCCGCGCAGCGGTCCCATGTGGGCGAGCACGGCGGACGTGAGTCGCCAGTCCAGTCCACCGGGGTTGATGTGCGGGAACAGCTTCGCGATCCGACGCTTCTGGTCGGCGGGCACCTCGTACCAGAATTCGTCGGCGCCGAGCGGTTCGGCGATCTCCTCGCGGACGATCTGTGTGAACGGCTTGCCGGTGGCACGCGACACCGTCTCGGCGATCAGCCAGCCGTAGGTGACCGCGTGGTATCCGGGTCCACGCAGCCGGCGACGGTCGGGCGCAGCCGCCGCGAGCGCATCGATGACGGTGTCGTAGTCGAGCAGGCCGAACCGGCCCGGCACCAGTCCGCGGACTTTGTGCAGACCCGTGCGATGGGTCAGCACGTCCCGGACGGTGATGGACTCCTTGCCCGCGGCCGCGAACTCCGGCCAGTACGCGGCGACCGGAGCGTCGTAGTCGATGATCCCGCGCTCGGCCAGACGGTGCGTGACGGTGCTCGCGACGCCCTTGCCGGTGGAGAACGACAGCGCGACCGTGTCACCGTTCCAGCGGCGCTCCCGGTCGGCGTACCCGGCCCAGATGTCGAGGACCTTCTCGCCGTGCACGTACGCGACCAGCCCGCCACCGCCGTTGTGCGGGTGGCGATACATCGAGAAGAACCGGTCCGCGAGCGGAAGGAACCGGGGATCGACCACCATCTCGGTAGGTGCCGACGTGAATGCCGGTACGACAGGCATCCGCTCGGGGGTCGCAACCCGCGACACGCTTCCATGTTCGACCTGAACGGTCATGGCGGCCTCCGATCCCGCTCCCCCACCATTGTGATTGCCGCAGCCTACGACCGGAAGGGGCCACCGCGGGGCGAAATCGACATACGTCAATTATCGGACCGTCGTCCGGCCTGGTCAGGTGACCGACTCAGCTCTCCTTACGGTCCCGGTCGCGGCTCGGCTGCACCCGTTTGGGCTCTCCGGGCATCTTCGGATGGTTCGGCGGGTACGGCAGATCCCCCAGTCCGGCGGCGGCGTCCCGCTCGGCCATCTCGAGCAGGACGTCGAGCGAGTGCGCGACGTCGTCGAGCGTCGCCATCGGGTCGGGACGGCCGGCGAGCAGCGCGGGAACGGTCGCGATCGTGAAGTCGTCGGGTTCGACGGACGCGAGTTCCTCCCAGGTCACCGGGGTCGAGACGGTCGCGATCGGGGTGTTGCGCGCCGAGTAGGCCGACGCGATCGTCTTGTCGCGGGCGTTCTGGTTGAAGTCGAGGAAGATGCGCTTGCCGCGCTCCTCCTTCCACCAGTGGGTGGTGGCCCGGTCGCCGCTGCGCCGCTCGATCTCCCGGCACAGCGCGATTCCGGCGCGACGCACCTCGACGAAGTCCCAGCGCGGCTCGATCCGGATGTAGACGTGCAGGCCGCGACCGCCCGACGTCTTCGGGAACCCGATCAGCCCGAGTTCGTCGAGCAGCGGTTGCATGACGTCCAGCGCGACACGGCGGGCGTCGTCGAAGTCGGTGCCGGGCTGCGGATCGAAATCGATCCGCAGCTCGTCCGGGTGCTCGACGTCGGGGCAGCGCACCGCCCACGGGTGGAACGTGACGGTGCCGAGGTTCGCGGCCCACACGATGTCGGCGGCACTGCGCACCCGCAGCACGTCCGCGGTGCGCTTGGACGGGAACGTGACCTCGCACGACGCCACGTGTTCGGGCCGCTTGGCCGGCACCCGCTTCTGGTAGATCTCCTCGCCGTCGACCCCGTCCGGGTACCGCTGCAGGTGCGTGGGCCGGTCGTGCAGCGCCCGCAGCAGCTCACCGCCGGTCGCGACCTTGAGGTAGTACTCGACGAGGTGGCGTTTGGTGCCGCCCTCGGGACCGAGCCGCGGGTAGTAGATCTTGTCGGGATTCGACAGCCGGACGGCCACGCCGTCGACGTCGAGCTCCTCCGCCGGAGAACGCTTGGTGGCCGCCATGTTTCAGCTCTCTCCCGTGAGTACGTCGGCGAGGTCGTAGCGCAGCGGGACCTCGAGTTGCTCGAACGTGCACGATTCCGGCGCCCGGTCGGGACGCCACCGCAGGAACCGGGCGGCGTGCCGGAAACGGACGCCCGCCTGGCTGCCGCGTTCCCCGAGCCCGCCCTCCATCTGGTCGTAGGCCACCTCGAGCACCCGTTCGGGGCGCAGGGGGATCCAGCTGCGGTCGGCGCTCGATCGCCATCGCGTGGCCTCGCCCTCGGCGACGACGTCGTCGCCCACCCGCAGCGGTTCGAGTTCGGCGAGCAGTTCCACGCGGCGCTTCGCGGTGAACGCCGACGCTCCCCCGACCATGTGCAGTTCGCCGTCGTCGTAGAGTCCCAGCAGGATCGACCCGATGCCCGGCTGACTCTTGTGCGGGCGGTATCCGATCGCCACGACGTCGGCGGTCCGAGAGTGCTTGACCTTCACCATCTCCCGCTTGTTCGGCAGATAGTGGCCGTCGAGCCGCTTGGCGACCACGCCGTCGAGTCCGGCGCCCTCGAACGTCTCGAACCAGCGTTCGGCGGTCGCGGCGTCGAGCGTCGCGGCGGTGACGTGACAGCTCGGTCCGCCGCCGATCGCACCGAGCAACGCCGCCCGGCGCTCCGCGAACGCCCGCTTCGTGAGGTCGTCTTCGCCGAGCGCCAGCAGATCGAACCCGATGAACTGGGCCGGGGTCTCGGCGGCCAGCAACTTCACCCTGCTGTCGGCGGGATGAATGCGCTCGGACAGCGAACCCCAGTCCAGCCGGGTGCGCCCGCCGATCTCGCGCGGCACCACCAGTTCGCCGTCGATGACACAGCGTTCCGGCAGTTCCGCTCGGACCGCATCGACCATCTCCGGGAAGTAGCGCGCGAGGTCCTTGCCGCCGCGCGAGCCGAAAACGACGTCGTCGCCGTCACGGAACACGATGGCACGGAATCCGTCCCACTTCGGCTCGTACGACCACACGGGTTCGCCGGCGGGCTGTTCGGGCACTCCGGATGCGGCCTTGGCCAGCATCGGCTGCAGGGGTGGCGCGATCGGGAGATCCACGGGGTCCATAGTGGCACCCGTTCGCCGTCTTCGCGCTGCGCTTCGCCGTCAGGGTCGGCGACGCTCGTCGGTGCCGGCGATCTTGCCGGTGCTGATCGCGAGCCGATTCCACGTGTTGATCGTGAAGATGACCGCGAGGACGTGGGCGATCTCCGTCTCGTCGAAGTGCGCCGCCGCCTCGGCATACACGGCGTCCGGCACTCCGCCCGCGATCAGCGTCACGGCCTCGGTCAGCGCGAGCGCGGCCTGTTCGCGCGGGGAGAAGAAGTGCCGCGCCTCGCGCCACACCGCGACCATGTGCAGGCGCATCTCGTCCTCGCCCGCCGCGCGCGCGTCACCCACGTGCATGTGCAGGCAGTAGGCACAGCCGTTGAGCTGGGAGGAGCGGATCTGGATCAGCTCGATCAGCGCCGGGTCGACGCCCTCGCGGGCCGCGGCGTCGAGACCGAGCAGGGCCCGAAATGCCTTCGGGGCGGCGTCGGCGAAGGTGAGTCGGGGGGCGGCGGTAGTAGTCATGACCACTACGGTAGGGAGCGAATAGACCACCCGAGAGGTGCATTCCGATGTCGAAATCATGGGTCAATTTCGCCGAACGACTCGGCTCCGATCTGCACCTGGAGTTGACCGGAACCGGATCGCGCCGAGCAGCTCTCGCGGAGGCACTACGCACCGCGATCCAGGACGGGCGACTCGCCCCGGGGACCGGACTTCCGCCCTATCGGTCGCTCGCGGCAGACCTCGGCGTCGCGCGGAACACCGTCGCTGCCACCTACTCCGAACTGGTCGCTGAGGGCTGGCTCACCGCGCGGCAGGGTTCGGGCACCCGGGTGGCCGAACGCTCTGCGCCCCTCTCGCGGCCGCGCACGCCCGGGAGACCGACGACCACACCCGCCGCGCCTGAGCACAATCTCCTGCAGGGACAGCCCGACGCCTCCGCCTTCCCGCGGAAGGCATGGGCGACCTCGACCCGACGCGCGCTCACGGGCGCACCCAACAGCGCCTTCGGGCCCGGCGACCCCCAGGGGCGGCTCGAGTTGCGGACCGCGCTCGCGAACTACCTCGCCCGCGCCCGGGGCGTGCGGGCCGAGCCCGAGCACATCGTGATCTGCGCCGGGTTCTCCGACGCTCTGCGCCTGCTGTTCGGCGGCGGTGTGCTGCGCGGGACGCTGGCGGTCGAGGCGTACGGTCTGGCGTTCCACCGCGCCCTGCTGGCGTCCACGGGTGTCGCGACCGTGCCACTGGGCCTGGACGAACACGGCTCCCGGACATCGGAACTGGACGACCACGACGAGGTCCGCTCGGCGCTGCTCACGCCGGCCCACCAGTTCCCGGTCGGCGGCCCCCTGGATCCGGTGCGCCGCCACGCAGCGGTGGAGTGGGCACGACGACGCGGCGGCACGGTGATCGAGGACGACTACGACGGCGAGTTCCGGTACGACCGCGAACCGGTCGGCGCGGTCCAAGCTCTCGACCCCGACCACGTCGTCTACGTCGGGTCGGCCAGCAAGAGCCTCTCGCCCGCCCTACGCCTGGGCTGGATGGTGCTGCCGGAGTCGCTGGTCGACGCCGTGCTGGAGGTCAAGGGCCGGCGCGAACGGTGGACCGGTGTGGTCGACCAACTCACCTTCGCCGATCTGATCGCCTCCGGGGCCTACGACCGGCACGTCCGGCAGATGCGTCAGCGCTATCGGGCCCGCCGCAACCGCCTGGCCGCCGCTCTCGCCGAGCGCGCACCGCACATCGAACCGACGGGCATCGCCGCGGGACTGCACGCCGTGCTGCGACTGCCACCCGGCACCGAGGCATCGACGGTGGAAGCCGCTGCAGCGCAGGGAATTGCACTCGACGGACTCGCCGGCTACCGCCACCCCGACGCCGCGACCGCCTTCGACGGCCTGGCCGTCGGCTATGCGGCGCCGTCGGACCCTGCCCTCGCCCCCGCGCTCGCCGCACTGTGTCGGATCCTGCCGCCGCGCCCGTGAACCGGGACGGACGTCGGCGCTGTTCGCCGGGTTCGACGAACAGCGCCGACGGTCGATCAGTCGTTCGACTCGGGCGTTTCGAGCACCGAGACGACCGGCGTCGGGTTGCGCGTCAGATCCAGCACCGGGCAGTGTGCCTCGGCCGCCGCGTGCAGTTCCAGGTAGCGCTCGCGCGACTCCGGTCCGGTGATCGTCACGACCACCCGGACCTCCCCGAAGCCCGGGCGGACGGCGTCGTCGAACCCGAAGAAGCCGCGGACGTCGAGGTCACCCTCGGCGCGGGCCTTGATGTCGTCGACCACGATCCCGAGGCGCTCGGCCCAGAACCGGTAGGTGACGACGTGGCAGGACAGCAGCGAGGCCAGGTAGTACTCGACCGGGTTGGGCGCCGCGTTGTAGCCGCCGAGGGCCGGCGGCTCGTCCACCTCGACGGAGTACTTGCCGAGCGAGACGGTGCTGGCGACGGCGTCGTGCGCCTGCGCCTTCGCCCGGAAGACGACGTGCGCCTTGGTTTCGTCCTTCGCGACGGCGTCGCCGGTGGCGGCGACGATGGCGGAGAGATGCGTGACTGCTGCAGTGGTCATGGAAGATGCCGATCCTGTCGAGTTCGGTTGCGGGCGCGCGAGGACGCCGCGGCGAGTTGGTCGTCGTGCGGGATCGGGTCGATCAGGACCGCGGACAACCGGACGTGCACACGAGCGCGAAGTCGACGTGGCGGCGCCGCGTCAGCAGCTCACCGGAGTCGATCGCGCGAAGGTCGGTCACGGCGCTGACTGTAACCGGCCGATCGGCTCCGGTGCCACCCGCTACAGCCAGCCGCGCTTCTTGAAGATGGTGTAGAGGCTGAAACAGGTCAGGAACATCAGCATCAGCGCGAACGGGTAGCCGCCGACCCAGTGCAGTTCCGGGATGTTGTCGAAGTTCATGCCGTACACGGTGCCGATCAGCGTGGGCGCGAACAGGATTGCGGCCCACGAGGAGATCTTCTTGATCTCTTCGTTCTGCGCGTAGCTGGCCTGGGTGAGGTTGCGCATCTCCTCGTTCTGCGCCTGCGAGACCAGGGTTGCGTTGACCGTGAGCATGTTGGCGAGCAGATCCCGGAACCCGTCCACGCGTTCCACCACGGTGGTCGCGTGGTCGGTGACGTCGCGCAGGTACTTCTGCAGTTCCTCGTCGGTCTTGTACTTGTCGAAGCCGGCGGACAGCGCCTTGAGCATGCCGAGCAGCGGCTTGGTGGCCCGCTGGAACTCGATGACCTCGCGGGAGAGTTCGTAGATGCGCCGCGACACCATCGGGTCGCCGCTGAACACCTCGGTCTCGATCTCGTCGATGTCGTTCTGCAGGCCCGCGACGACCGGCGCGTAGCCGTCGACGACCGCGTCGAGGATCGCGTAGAGCACCGCCTCGGGGCCGAGTCGCAGCAGGTCGGGGTCGCTCTCCATCCGCGTGCGGACGTTCGACAGATCCGGCGACTCGCTGTGCCGGACGGTGAGGACGAACGTCGGGCCGCAGAAGATGTGCAGTTCACCGAAGTCGACCGACTCCGACTCGTCGAGGTACCGCGCGGCGCGGAGCACGACGAACAGGGTGTCGCCGTAGCGCTCGAGCTTGGGCCGCTGGTGCGCAACGATCGCATCCTCGACCGCCAGCTCGTGCAGATCGAATTGTCTTGCTGCAGCGTGTAGTTGAGCATCGGACGGGCGGTACAGTCCGATCCACGCCATGGACGAGGCGTCCGGCAGGCTCTCGAGCGCCGCCGCGAGCGTCGCGGGCGAGGCGATGCGCCGGCCGTCCCGGTAGACGGCGCTGTTGACGACACTCGACTCGACGGCGCTGTGCTGCGGCGCGGGCGAGTGCGCGGGATGCCGCGGGGCCATCGAGTGCTCCGGCGAGACCACGTCGTCGGCGGTCCCGGCGGCGCGTCGGGGCAGGATCGAGCGGATGGGGCGCTTCTCACGCATGACGAATACGGCTTTCGGGAAGGTCCGCGGCCGACAGCACACGCTGCGGTCGCGCGGACACCAGTCGAACGCCACCCGGCCGGATGGCGTGGATTGTCCTAGCTCAGCTGGTACTCGGAGGTTGGCTACTCATTACTAGCCCCACCTCCTCTTCCTCGAATCCCGCGACCGCGCGGGCAGGCTCGATACGAACGACGACACACTACTCCGACAGCGCCGAGGGCGACAACCGCAGTCGTCAGCCGATGCGTTCCATCTCCGACCGGTAGCGTGCCGCGTTGGCGACGTAGGTCGCGGCGCCACGCCGAATCTCCTCCGCAAAGATTTCCGGATTCGGGTGCGGCACAACGGTTGCCGGCGCACCGAGCACGCGGGATCGCGGTGGGACGACGGTCCCCTCGGTCAGCAGGGCGGCCGCGCCCACCAGGCTGCCTGTGCCCACCACCACTCGCTGCAGGCACGTCGACATCGACCCGATCAGACACCCGTCCTCGACGACGACGCCCTCGAGGTGGGCGTTGTGCCCCACCACGCAGTCCGCGCCGACGACCGTGGGCCACTCCCGCGACGTGTGCAGGACGGTGCCGTCCTGGATCGACGTGCGCGCACCGACGGAGATGGTCCCGTAGTCGGCCCGGAGCACCGCCGACGGCCAGATCGACGCCTCGGCACCGATCGTCACCGCACCGACGACGACAGCCTCGGGATGCACGAACGCACTGGGATGGATGTCGGGAACCAGGTCACCGAGACGATAGATTGCCACGCGGAGAACACCTTTCGACGACGATGCGTACTCTCGGGGGTTACTGCCCGGATTGCGCCGGTCCCTCGGCACCGGCCTGACGTTCGTACACCCCGGAGACGAACAGTTCGAGATGGCCGCACGTACCCCGCGCGGCGAGCGCCTCGTCACCCCGCTCGATCCCGTCGACGACGTCCCGGTGGTGCCCCGACCCGAGTTCCGGCTCGTGGACGCCGTCGGTGAACTCGTAGGTCGCCCGCAACGGCTCGGAGATGCCGGCGAACAACTCGTCGAGGACCGGATTGTGGGCGGCGGCCACCACCGCGACGTGGAACGCCAGATCGGCGTCGGCGAACGCGGCACCGTCCCCGCCGCGGCCGGTCTCGTTGCGCAGATCCAGAGCCTGGTGCAGACGGCGGATGTCGTCGTCGGTGCGGCGGACGCAGGCCAGTCTCACGGCCTCGAGTTCGAGGGCCCGACGCACCTCGTAGACGTGCAGCATCTCGGAGACGGCGACCTGGCGGGTGAGCAGCCCACCGATGTCGGTTCGGGCACGCACGAAGGTTCCCGCGCCCCGCCGGATCTCGAGGATTCCGGTGGACGTCAGGCACTTGATCGCCTCCCGGAGGGTGTTCCGTCCGACGCCGAGCAGTTCCATCAGTTCCGGCTCGATGGGGATGCGCTCGCCGACCGCCCAGTCACCCGAGGCGATCCGGGCGCGCATCCAGTCCAGCGCCTGCTGGTACGCCGATTCCTTCTGCACCACCGTCACGGGTTCATCCTCACACGACCTGCCGATACTCACCCTCACCCAGACTACATGGGACGTCCTACGTAGGATGTATCCGTGCGCCCGACCGTCACCCGACCGCAGCCAGTTCCTGCCGACCACGTCGTGCGCGTACCCGAACCGCCCGCCCGGCGCTGGCCGGCCCGCCACTTCCACGGCATCGGGTACGTGCTGGCGATCCTGCTGCTGGGCACGAACATGCCGACCGCGTTGTACGGCGTCTACCGGTCGGAATTCGGGTTCAGCCCAGCGACGCAGACCGCGATCTTCGCCGTGTACGCGGCCGCCCTGGTCCCGACGCTCTTCCTGTTCGGCCCGTTGTCGGACCGGATCGGCCGACGCCCGATCCTGATGACCGCACTCCTCGCGGGACTGGTCGGCGCGGCCGTCCTCGCGACCGCCGATTCGACCGCGTGGTTGTTCGCCGGGCGCATCCTGCAGGGAGTCTCGGTGGGCGCCTGCTCCGCCGCCGGGACTGCCGCGCTGCTCGAGCACGTCCCCGCGCGCAACCCGGTCCGCGCGGCGCGCGCGGCGACCGCGAGCACCGCGGTCGGTGCGGCGCTGGGTCCGTTGTTCGCCGGCGCGATCGCCGAATACCTCCCACACCCGACGGTGCTCCCCTACGTGCTCTTCGCAGCCGCCCTCGTCCCGGGCGTCGTCGCATTGATCCTGCTGCCGAAGCCGGACGGCGCGACGCGGACCACCGGCGGCCGCCTGATCGAACTGCCCCGCGTCCCACGGGACATCCGCTCGGTGTTCCTGCTGGCGACCCTCCCGTCCGCTGTCGCCTGGGCGGCCGTCGGGCTGTTCCAGTCGGTGGTGCCGTCGTGGATCTCGGAGATGCTCGGCGTCTCGAACCTGTTGATCGGGGCCGGGACGGCCGCCCTCGTGATGTCGTGCTCGGTGGTGTCCCAGCTGAGCATGCGCGGGCTGGATCCCGTTGTCGCGCAGCGGATCGGACTCAGCCTGATGTGTGCCGGAATGATCGGCGTGCTCGTCGTCGACCGGGTGCGCAGTCTGCCACTGCTGTTCGTCGTCGCCGTCGCCGTCGGTGTCGGGCACGGCTTCGCGTTCGCGGGTGGAATGCAGCGAGTCGGTATCGCGATCGCGACTCGGGCACGCGACTCCGGCGGCGCCGTCCTCGCGGCCTTCTACACACTGACGTATCTCGGGACCGGGGTGCCGGCGATCGCGGCCGGGCTCCTCATGACCCACCAGGGCACCTCTGCCGCAGTTGCCGAGTTCGCGGCGGCGACGGCGCTGGCCTGCCTGATCGCACTGGTGCTCAACAGGACCCGACGTGCCCGAGCCGCGGGTACCGCTACGGGATGAGACCCTGCCGCCTGGCCTCGACGACGGCTTCGTGTCGGCTGTGGACCTCGAGCTTGGTCATGATGTTGCGCATGTAGCTCTTGATCGTGTCGAGGCGCAGCCCCAGCCGCTGTCCGATCTCGGCGTTGCGGCAGCCGAGCGCGACGTGGACGAGCACCTCGAACTCACGCGCCGACAGCGACACCTTCGCCGGTTCCGAGCCCCCGGTGGTGAGCCCACGCAGCTTCTGCTCGACGGCCTGCACCTCCGCGCTGAGGGCGTCGTCGTCGAGGCGGTCGGCGATCGAGCGCAGCGCGAGGTAGCTCTCGGTGATGCCCTCGGACACCCGCGGATCCCGGGACGCCACCGGCTCGGTGCGGGCGTTCTCGATCATCGCGATCCGGCGGTCCACCTCGTCACGGACGTCGATCTCGTGGGCGAGCTTGCGTGCCGAGCGCATCACCGCCTCGGCCACCACGTCGCCGATCGGCAGGTTGGCCCGCAGGCCGCCGTACACCGCGGCGCGGGTCGTCCCGCGCACCACGACCGGCGCGGCGAGCAGCGACTCGATGCCCTCGCTGGCCACCTCGTGGTCGTAGTCGTGGGTGATGTGCCGCGAGTTCGCGTAGTCCTGGACCGCGCCGGGACGCTGCTCGGCCATCACCCGACCGCCCAGCCCGCACGCGGTGTCGATCACCAGGTCGCGCAGCATCGCGCCGCGGGTCCCGACGAAGCCGGACAGCCGCATGCGCGGCCCGTCCACCATGCCGCCGAACAGCACCGGCAGCGACGTGCTGGTGCGCAGGTAGCGGAGTTCGGCGCGGATCGCGTCCTCGTCGCTCGGTCTCAGGATGTCGGTCATCAGTTCGTTCGGAAGGGCCGGTCGGTTCGTCGGCACGGTCGTCGGGCACCTGCTCGGCTACCCACTTCAGAGGGTAGCGGCCCCCTCGCCGCACCCCATAGCGTCGGTTCCGCCGGGCTGTAGCGCCCGTCACAGCAATGCCGGAGACCGGGCGAGGACACACACGCCGCCGGGTCCCGCCGCCACCAGCACCACGGAGGTACCCGTGCCCGAACTGTCCGCCTCGGCGAACTACACACCGCTCAGTCCGCTGCGTTTCCTGGACCGTTCGGCCTCGGTGTTCCCCGACAAGACGGCGATCATCCACGGGGACCGGCGCTACACCTACCGCGAGTTCGCGGACGAGGTGGCGCAGCTGGCGCGGGTGCTGCGATCCCGCATCACGCCCGGCGACCGGATCGCCTACCTGTGCCCCAACACCCCCGAGATGCTGATGGCGCACTTCGCGGTGCCGCTGGCCGGCGGTGTCCTGGTGGCGCTCAACTCGCGCCTGGCCGGTCCCGAGCTCGAGTACATCCTCGGCCACGCGGGCGTGAAGGTCCTCTTCGTGGACTCCGAGCTCGTCGGCTCGGTACGCACCGTGCGGGAGAACGTCGGCAGCGTCGCGGAGATCATCGAGCTGCCGGACTCGACGATCCCGCGCCCCGACGTCCCCGCCGGTGTGGTCACCGGCGTCTACGACGAGTTCCTCCGCAGCCGGGACGGTCTCACCGACGAGCCGCTGCACTGGGGCGTGGACGACGAGCAACAGGTCATCGCGATCAACTACACGTCCGGCACCACCGGAAAGCCCAAGGGTGTCATGTACACCCACCGCGGCGCCTACCTGAACTCCCTCGGCGAGACATTCCACAACGGATTCGACGGCAACACCAAGTACCTGTGGACGCTGCCGATGTTCCACTGCAACGGCTGGTGCACCCCGTGGGCGGTGACCGCGGCCGCCGGCACCCACGTGTGCCTGCGTGCGGTGCGCGCCGACGCGGTCTGGGACGCGATCGACGACCTCGGCATCACGAATCTGTGTGGCGCCCCGGCGGTCTGCACCACCATCGCCGGCGCCGACCGGGCCCACCCCGTCGACGCGCTGCGCATCACCACGGCCGGCGCTCCCCCGTCGCCGACCGTCATCGGTCAGCTCGAGGCGCTCGGCATCACCGTCGTGCACGTGTACGGGCTCACCGAGGTGTACGGGCCGTACACGATCTGCGAGTACCAGGAGTCCTGGAACGACCGCACCCCCGAGGAGCGGGCCGCGCTGATCTCCCGGCAGGGCGTCGGTATGGTGCAGGCCGAGAACGCGCGCGTCGTCGACGAGAACATGGTCGACGTGCCCGCCGACGGCGAGACGATGGGCGAGATCGTCCTGCGCGGCAACAACGTGATGCTCGGCTACTACCGCGACCCCGGCGCCACCGCGGACGCCTTCGCGGGCGGCTGGTTCCACACCGGCGACCTGGGCGTCATGCATCCGGACGGCTACATCCAGCTCAAGGACCGCGCCAAGGACATCATCATCTCGGGCGGCGAGAACATCTCGACCGTCGAGGTGGAGCAGGCGATCATCTCGCATCCCGCGGTGCTCGACGTCGCCGTCGTCGGTGTGCCGCACGAGAAGTGGGGCGAGCGCCCCAAGGCGTTCGTGCTCGTGAAGCCGGGCCGGTCGGTGACCGAGGAGGAGATCGTCGCGCACACGCGCTCGCTGCTCGCCGGCTACAAGGTGCCCGACGAGATCGTGTTCCCCCTCGACCTGCCGCGCACCCCCACCGGCAAGGTGCTCAAGTTCGAACTGCGCGCGCAGCGCTGAGCCGACCCGTCCTGAAGGATTCCTCTCGCCCGCCGGGAGGAATCCTTCAGGACCGCCGCTCCAGATACGCGGCGAGCACCGGGCCGATCACGGCCAGCGACGCCGGCTCGATCATGTCGTTGTGGCGGCAGTCGACGGGACACTCGTCGATGCCGCCGGTGACGAGTCGGCGCCACTCCTGCGGGGACCGGCGCGCCCCGTCCCGGTCGCCGACCGCCGGGAAGGCCAGTAGGCCACCGTCGAACAGCGCCGGGACGAACCGGTGCACCAGCAGCCGCGAGTTGACGTAGCCGTCGTTGATGCGCTCGAGGTGCTCGGCGGAGATGGCGCCCGGTATCCCGAAGTGGTCGTTGAACATCCGGGCCGCGGTCTCGTAGGTGAGATCCTGCGCGGCGGTGACATCCAGTCCGAGCCCGTGCAGCAGGTCCACCAGGTCGAGGCGGCTCAGCAGCGGATCCGAGCCGTCGTCGGGGTAGGCGTCCATGACCGCGAGCGTCGCCACCGCGCGCCCGCGGCGCTGCAGTTCGACGCCCATCGCGTGCGCGAGGACCCCGCCGAGCGACCAGCCGAGCAGGTCGTAGGGGCCCTCCGGGGCGACCGCCACCATCTCGTCGACGTACCGGGCGGCCAGGTCGTCGATCGACTCGTACCGGGACCCGCCGGCGATGGCCGGCAACTGCAGCCCGAACACCGGACGCTCGGCGGGCAGATGACGCAGCAGCCCGCCGTACCCCCACGACAACCCGATACCGGGATGGACGCAGAACAGCGGCCGGCCGGAGCCGCCCGCGCGCAGCGTGATCCGGGCGGCCAGGGCCTCGTCGATCCCGCCGGGTGTCACCGCGGTGATCCGTCCGGCCAGCCCGGCCGGTGTCGGGTCGAGGAACAGCGCCTGCAACGGGACGGTGGATCCGAGCCGCGCCCGCAGGTCCGTCACCACCTTCGTCGCGAGCAACGACGTGCCGCCGAGGTCGAAGAAGCTGTCGTCCATCCCGACCCGGTCGACGGCCAGGACGTCGGCGAACGAGCGGACCACGGCCGACTCGACCGGGCCGTCCGGTTCCCGGAACACCGCGGACGTGGACAGGAACGCCGGCGGCGGCAGCGCGTCGCGGTCGAGCTTGCCGGTCGGGGTCAGCGGGATGCGGTCCAGGACGGTGACCGCCGCGGGCACCATGTACGCGGGCAGGTGCCGGGCCGCGAGGCGGCGGAGATCGTCGGGGTCGACGTCCGCGTTCTCGACCGGACGCACGTACGAGCACAGCAGCGTGTTGCCCGCCGGCCCCGGACGGGCGAGCGTCACCGAGAACCCGACGTCCAGCCGGGCGGTGAGCACCGCGTCGATCTCCCCCGGTTCGATCCGGAATCCGCGCACCTTGACCTGGAAGTCGCTGCGGCCGATGTACTCGAGCGTGTCGTCGAACCGCCACCGCACCAGATCACCTGTCCGGTAGAGGCGTTCACCGGGACGACCCCACGGGTTCGCGACGAAGTGGGACGCGGTGAGCCCCGGCCGCGCGTGATAGCCACGGGCCAGCGCCGGCCCGGAGATGTACAGCTCCCCGACCACCCCCCGCGGCACCGGGTGCAGGCGCGCGTCCAGCACCAGTTCGGTGACGCCGCGGATCGGGCCGCCGAACGTCACCGGCTCGCCGGGGCGCATCGGGGCGCTGATGTTCGCCATGATCGTCGTCTCGGTGGGCCCGTAGGCGTTGAGCATCGTGCGGCCGGGCGCCCAGCGCGCCACCAGTTCCGGCGGGCACGGCTCACCGGCGACGACCAGCGCGCGCAGCGAGTCCTGGCCCACCGGGTCGACCGAGGCGAGCGCGGTCGGGGTCACGAATCCGTGTGTCACCCTCTCGGTTTCGAGCAGCGAACCGAGTTCGGTGCCACCGTAGACGTCCGTCGGGACGACGACCATCGTCGCCCCGGCGCTCAGGGCCATCACCGTCTCGAACACCGAGGCGT
Source organism: Prescottella agglutinans (assembly GCF_004011865.1). Classification (GTDB taxonomy): domain Bacteria; phylum Actinomycetota; class Actinomycetes; order Mycobacteriales; family Mycobacteriaceae; genus Prescottella; species Prescottella agglutinans. The sequence continues at coordinate 352,968 of NZ_RKLP01000005.1, forward strand.
CGAAACTCGGTGACGCGAAGTGCAGCGTGCGGGCGTCGGGGGTCACCGCCAGGTGGTCGCGTTCCTCGACGGCCAGATCCGCCAGCCCGCGATGGGTGACGACGACGCCCTTCGGGGTGCCGGTCGAGCCCGACGTGTAGATCAGGTAGGCGGGATGGTCCGCGCGCATCGGTCGGATCAGGTCCGTCGCCGCGACGGGGTCGGACGACGTCGCGGCGATCGCGGCGGCGGTCGCGGCGTCGTCGAGCACCGACCAGGCGACCATGTCGGGTAGTCGGTCGCGGCGCGAACCCACCGTCACACCGAGCGCGGCACCCGAGTCGCTCAGCATCCGCGAGATGCGCGCGGCCGGGTAGTCGGGGTCGACGGGCACGAACGCCGCGCCAGTCTTCGCGACCGCCCACACCGCCAGCACCGAGTCCGGCGAGCGGGACAGGCCGAGCGCCACGAACGTCTCCGGCCCGGCACCCGCACCGATCAGATAGCGCGCCAGCCTGTTCGAGTGCTCGTCCAGCTCCCCGTACGTCGTCGTGACGCCGTCGCACACGACGGCCGCGGCGTGGGGGTCGCGGGTCGCCGCGGCGGCGAGCAGATCGGCCAGGACCACCGGGGCCGCGTCCGGCCCACCCCGCGCGGGGGCGAGTCCGGTCAACTCGCCGACGGCGAGGATCTCGAGATCGCCGACCGCGCGGCCGGGGTCGGCGAGTGCCGACCGGAGGATCCGGACGAACCGTTCCGCAAAGCCCCGCACGGTTCCCGGATCGAACAGATCGGTCGCGAACACGATGCTGCCGGCCAGACCGGCGGGCGCGTCGCCGTCGCCGAACCGTTCCCCGAGGACGAACTCGAGATCCTCCTTGACCACCTCGACCCCCGCCGGCAGGCCGTCGAGCGTCAGGCCCGGCAGTTCGAGACGGGCACCGCCGCCGTCCTGGAATTCGAGCGCCACCTGGAACAGGGGCGAGTATGCGGTGGACCGCGCGGGGTCGAGTTCCTCCACCACCCGCTCGAACGGCACGTCGGCGTGCGCGAAGGCGCCCAGGTCGACGTCCCTGACGGCGTCCACCAGATCCGAGAACGATTGCCGCGCATCGACCCTCGTACGCAGCGCCAGCGTTCCGACGAACATCCCGACGAGGTCGTCGAGCACCCGTTCGCCGCGGCCGGCGATCGGCGTCCCGATCACGATGTCGTCGGTGTCGCCGAGACGGCTGAGCAGGACCGCGAGCGCCGCGTGGATCGTCATGAACAGGCTCGTGCCGCGCTTGCGGGCGAACGACAGGAGTCGGCGGTGCAGATCTGCGTCGATCGCGAACGCCACCCGCCCGCCGCGGAACGACTGCTGGATCGGGCGCGGTCGGTCGGCGGGAAGCCCCAACAGGTCCGGCGCGCCGGACAGGGTCCGGGTCCAGTAGGCGAGTTGGCGTGCGAGCAGCGACCGCGGGTCGTCGGCGCTGCCGAGCAGGTCCCGCTGCCACAGCGTGTAGTCGGCGTACTGCACCGGCAGCGGCGCCCAGTCCGGTCCGTGCCCCGCGGCCCGGGCGGCGTACGCGCGCATCAGGTCCTTCGCGAGCGGTCCCGCCGAGTACCCGTCGATCAGGATGTGGTGCGCGACCAGCACTAGGACGTGCTCGTCGGGGGCGATGGCGAACAGCGCCCCGCGGACCGGGACCCGTTCGGTCACATCGAATCCCGCGATGGCGACGGCACGCACGTGTTCACGCATCTCGGCCTCGTCCGCGACCGGGACCGGCCCGAGGGCGATCCGGGTGTCGGTGGCCGCCCGCACCTCCTGCATCGGTCCGTCGGCACCGATCGGGAAGGCGGTGCGCAGCGCCTCGTGCCGGTTCACGACGTCCTCGACCGCGGCCGCGAGCGCCGCGACGTCCAGGGTGCCGCTGAGCCGGACCACGATCGGCACGTTGTACGCGGGCGAGGACGGGTCGAACTGGTTGATGAACCACATCCGTTGCTGCGCCGCCGACAGCGGCACCTGCGGCGGGCGCTCGACCGGTTCCAGGACGGGCCGCCCGGAGGGGCCGGTACCGTCGTGCTCGATCCGCTCCGCCAGCGCGACGGCCGTGGGTGCCTCGAACAACGCACGCACCCCGAGGTCGATGCCGAGGGCCTCCCCGAGCCGGGCGACCGCCCGCGTCGCGGACAGCGAGTTGCCGCCCAGGTCGAAGAAGCTGTCGTCGGCGCCCACCCGCTCCGCACCGAGGACCTCGGCGAAGACCTCGGTGACCGCCTCCTCGACCGGGTTCGTCGGTGCCCGGAACACCGGTGCGGCGAGCCCGAATTCGGGTTCGGGCAGCGCGCGCCGGTCGAGCTTGCCGACCGGGGTCAGCGGGATGGCGTCGAGCACCTCGATCGCGGCCGGCACCATGTATTCCGGGAGCAGTTCCGTCAGTCGCGTGCGGAGGTCGTCGACGGCGACGTCCCGCCGCGGTGTCGCGGCGACGTAGCTGACGAGCACCGTGTCCCCGCCCGGACCGCGGCGGCCCAGGGTGGCCGCGAACCGGACGTCGGGGTGCGCGGTGAGCACCGCGTCGATCTCGCCGAGTTCGATCCGGAATCCACGGATCTTGACCTGGAAGTCGCTGCGGCCCCGGTACTCGAACTTGCCCTCCGCGGTCCACACCCCGACATCGCCGGTGCGGTACATGCGTTCACCGGGACCGCCGAAGGGGTCCGCGACGAACCGCGTGGCCGTCAGTCCCGGGCGCCGGTGGTATCCGCGGGCCAGGCCCGGGCCCGCGATGTACACGTCGCCCTCGACGTCCGCCGGTACCGGGCACAGGCGACCGTCGAGAATCAGTTCCGCGACACCCGGGACGGGCCCGCCGATCGTCAGGCGCGGCTGCCCGGTGTACTCCTCGATGTTGACGACGATCGTGGTCTCGGTGGGCCCGTACACGTTGAGGACGCGGCACTGCTCCAGCCAGTCGGCCACCAGTTCGGGCGGCCACGACTCCCCACCGACCAGGATGCACTCGAGGTCGTCGAGGCCCGACGGATCGATCGACGCCAGCGCGGCCGGGGTGATGAAGGCGTGCGACACCCGTTGCTTGCGCAGGACCGCCGTCAGTTCGGTACCGCCGTAGACCGTGCGCGGAACGATCACCATCGTGGCGCCGGCCGCGAAGCACAGCAGGTACTCGAGGAGCGAGACGTCGAAGCTGGGCGACGAGAAGTGCAGGGTCCGCGCGTCCGCGGTGACGCCGCTGTGCGCCCGTTGGACGTCCGCGTAGTTGGCGAGGCCGCGCTGGGTGAGGGTGACCGCCTTGGGTCGTCCCGTGGACCCGGACGTGTAGATGAGGTACGCGGGGTGGTCGACGCGGAGCGGCGCGGTGCGGTCACGATCGGTCACCGGCGCGTCCGAGCGCGCCTCGCACGCGCGCACGAACTCCGGGTCGTCGAGCACCAACCAGCGCAGCACGTCGGGCAGCCGGGACCGGTGCGCCCGGGTGGTGACGCCGATCGCCGCGCCGGAGTCGGCGAGCATGTTCGCGACCCGCTCGGGCGGATAGTCCGGGTCGACCGGCACGAACGCCGCCCCGGCCCGCGCCACCGCCCACACCCCGAGCACCGACTCGACCGACCTCGGAATCCCCAGCACCACCAGCGATTCCGGTCCGATACCGAGATCGGCCAGGTGGCGGGCGAGTCGGTTGGAGCGGCGATCGAGCTCTCCGTACGTCACCTCGAGCCCGTCGCCGACGAGCGCGAGGGCCTCCGGGTCGCGGGCCGCCGCGTCGTCGAGGATCGCGGCCAGGGTGCGGGGCGGCGAGCCGGAACCCGTACGCACCGGGACGAATTCGCGACGCTCGGCCGCGTCGAGCAGATCCAGGGTCGCGAGCCGCCGATCCGGCTCGTCGGCGAAGCAGCGCAGGACCCGCAGCAGACGCCCGGCGATGTCGGCGACCCTCGGCTCCGACAGCACGTCGGGCCGGTACTTCATCGTCACGTTCAGCCGATCGGGCGCGGACGCGACCACGCTCAGCGGGTAGTGCGCGGAATCGCGGGCCTCGATGCCCACGATCCGGAGGCCACCGACCTCCGTACCCACGTCGCCGTCGCCGCGGAGCGGATACGACTCGAACACGGTCAGCGTGTCGAACAGCGCGCCCGCACCGGCCGCGCGCTGGATGTCGACGAGCCCGACGTGGTGATGGTCGAGCATCGTCGACTGCTCGGCCTGGACCCGTTCGAGCAGTTCGCCGAGACTCTCGTACGGGTCCAGCCGAATCCGCACGGGGACCGTGTTGATGAACAGGCCCACGGCCGATTCGACGCCCACGAGATGCGGCGGGCGCCCGGACACGGTCGACCCGAACACGACGTCGTCCCGGCCGGTCAGCAAACCCAGCACGATCCCCCACGCCGCCTGCACGACGGTGCCGAGCGTGATCCCGCGTTCCCTGGCGTGGGCGCGCAACCGGTCGGTGGTCGCGGCGTCGAGTCGGTAGGCCAGATCCCGGGACTCGATGTACCGGTCGGTGGCGGCCGAGCGGTCCGCGAGCAGCGTGGGCTCGTCGGCCCCGCCGACGGCGGCGGTCCACGCCCGCAACGCCTGCGCCTCCTCCCGGGCCGTGAGCCACTTCAGATAGCGGCGGTACGAGCCGGCACCCGGCAGCCCGGACGGATCGCCGTCCGCCGCGTACAGCGTGAACAGTTCCTCGAGCAGCAGCGGCGTCGACCAGCCGTCGAACAGGATGTGGTGGTTGGTGATCACGAGCCGCTCGGTATCGCCGGGCATGTGCACCAGCGTGATCCGCACGAGCGGTGCGCGCGCGAGATCGAACGGCGTCGCCCGGTCGGCGTCGAGCAGTTCGGTCATCCGTGCGTCGGCCTCCGTCTCCCCGGATCCGCGGAGGTCGACCTCCGTCCACGGCACGTCGGCCGAGGCCTGCACCACCTGCACGGCGTCACCGCCCGGACCGCGCACGAAGGCGGCGCGCAGATTCGGGTGCCGCCCGAACAGCGCCCGCGCGGCGCGCTGCAACCGGGCCACCTCCACGGTGCCGTCGAGCGCCAGGACCAACTGCACCAGGTAGGCGTCCACGGCCGCTGCCGACAGTTCCGCGTGGAACATCATGCCGCGCTGCATCGGGGACAGCGGCCACACGTCGGACAGTCCGGGATACCGGTGTTCCAGGTGCTCGATCGACCGCTGGTCCAACGCGACCAGATCCAGATCGGACGGTGTCAGCCCGCCGGCGCCGGGTGTGCTCGCGCGCAGGGCGATCGCCTCGGCCGCGCGCACCCACCACTGCGCCAGCCGGTCGACCTCGGCGGAGGTGAGCACTCCGCGCGGGAAGTCCCAGGTCGCGGTGACCCGCGGGCCGTCCGGTCCCGGCACCGCCGCGGCGTTGACGTCGATCACCGCGGGCGCCGACAGGTGCGGTGTCGCCACGCCGCGCAGGCCGGAATCGTCCACCGGGAGCCATGTTCCGCCTGCGGCGGCATCCGCCGCGGCGTCGAACCGGCCCAGGTAGTTGAAGCTGATCTCGGGCAGCGGCAGCCGGGACAGTTCGGACCGGGTGTCCTCGTTCAGGTACCGCAGCAGGCCGAATCCGATGCCGTGGTCGGGGATCGACCGCATCCGCTCCTTGACCGTCTTCACCACCGTGTCGGTCGCCGCGCCGCCCGAGAGCGCCCCGGCGACGTCGATCCCGGACAGGTCGAACCGCACGGGGAACAGCGACGTGAACCAGCCGACGGTCCGGGACAGGTCGGCGCCCGGCAGCACCTGCTCCTCGCGGCCGTGGCCCTCGACCGTCACCGCCACCGCCTCCGCGTCGACGCCGCGTTCCCGGCGCCACGACGCCACCGCGAGGGCGAGCGCGGCGAGCAGGCCGTCGTCGACGCTGCCGTGGAACGCCCCGGGCACCGTCGTGGTGAGCGCGGTGGTCACGGCGGCGGACAGTTCGACTTCCACCCGCTCGACGGTGGAGCCGACGTCCACCTCCGGATCGAGTTCGCGCGCACCGAGACACGGCCCCACCGGTCGAACCATCGACCGCCACAAGTCCAGTTCCGCGCTTCGACCGCGCGCCGTCGCGGCGAGCCCGTCCGCCCACGTCCGCATCGACGTGCCGACCGGCGCGAGCGCCGGATCCTCGCCCGCGGCGGCCCGCGCGCAGGCGGCCGCGAGGTCCGGGACGAGGATCCGCCACGACACCCCGTCGACGGCCAGGTGGTGGGCGACGACCAGCAGTCGGGCACCGTCGGGTCCGGTGAACCGTACGAGCTGGATCATGCTGCCGGAGAACGGGTCCAACCGATCCGCCGCCGCATCCAGCGCGCCGCGCGCCGCGCGGGTGAACGCCGGGCCGCGCACCGTCGCGACCGGGACCTCCCGGAGCACCGCGCGCCCGTCGACCGTCCCGGGCGGGCGCACCGTGACCCGCCAGCCCGTGCGGGAGTGGTCGTCGCCTCGCAACTGCGCGCGCAGCATGTCGTGGCGGTCGAGCACCGCGCCCACCCCGGTCGCGACCACGTCGGGGTCGAGGTCGGCCGGCACGTCCAGCAGCACCGACTGCGCGTAGCCGCCGAAGTCGCCGGAGCGCTCCGCGAGCCAATGCACGACGGGCGTGGTGACGACGTCGCCGACACCGCCGCCGGGCAGTTCCGGCAGCGGTTCGACGCCGTGCCGGCCGACGAGCGCGGCCACGTCGGCGAGTCGGGCGACGGTGCGGCACTCGAACACGTCGCGCGGGGTGATCGTCACCCCCGCGGCTTTCGCGCGGGACACCAACTGGATGGACATGATCGAGTCGCCGCCGAGGCCGAAGAACGAGTCGTCGACCCCCACCGTGTCGGCCCCGAGCACGTCCGCGAACAAGTCGGCGAGGACGCGCTCGACGTCGGTCGAGGGCGGGCGCCCCTCCCCGCCGACCGGTCGCGGGTCCGGTAGCGCCGCGCGGTCGATCTTGCCGTTCGGGGTCAGCGGGAACTCGTCGAGCACAGTCACCGCGGACGGCACCATGTACGACGGCAGGCGCTGCGCGGCGGACTCGATCACCGTCTCGGCGGCGACGATCGCCCCGGGTTCGGGGACGACGTACCCGAGCAGGCGGGACGAGCCCGCGGCGTCGTCGCGGGCGAGTGCCACCGCCGACGCGACGCCCGGCACCGCGCGCAGCACGGACTCCACCTCCCCGGGCTCCACCCGGAATCCGCGCACCTGCACCTGGAAGTCCGCGCGCCCCAGATACTCGAGGTCGCCGCTCGCCGTCCACCGGACCCGGTCGCCCGAGCGGTACATCCGCTGCGACGGCGCGAACGGGTCCGCGACGAACCGGGAGGCGGTGAGCGCGGGCCGGTGCCGGTAGCCCCGCGCCACCTGCGGCCCCGCCACGTACAACTCGCCCACGACGCCGGTGGGCACCGGGTGCAACCGGTCGTCGAGCACGCGCAGGCCGATCCCGGGCAGCCCGACGCCGATCACCGAACCGGCGGTCCGGGCGGCGCCGACCTCGTCCCGCTCGACGCGATGCCACGTGACGTGCACGCAGGTCTCGGTGATCCCGAACATGTTGATCAGCTGGGGACGGTCGGCTCCGTGGCGCTGCACCCAGCCGGCCAGTCGCGCCGCATCGAGCGCCTCACCGCCGAACACCACCCGGCGCAGGGCGTGGTCGCCGCCCGCCTCCGCCTCGGCGCGGGCCAGTTGGTGGAACGCCGACGGCGTCTGGCTGAGCAGCGTCACCGATTCGGCGCGCAGCAACTCCAGCATGTCGTCCGGCGACCGGGCGGTGTGACGGTCCACGACGACGACCCTGCCCCCGAATCCGATGGCGCCCCACAGTTCCCAGACGGCGAAGTCGAAGGCGTACGAATGGAACATCGTCCACACGTCCGTCCGGTCGAAGCCGAGGACGTCGCGCGCCCCGGACAGCAGGGTCACGGCGTTGCGGTGCGTCACGACGACGCCCTTGGGCCGCCCGGTCGATCCGGACGTGTAGATCAGGTAGGCCGGTGAGTCCGGATGCAGCGGTCGGGTGCGCTCGCCGTCGGCGACCGGTCCCGCGGGCCGAGCGCGGATGCTCTCGCCGATCTCCGGCGCATCGAGGCGAACGACCGGAACGTCCTGCGGCAGGCCGGCGGCCGCGATCCGGTCGGCGGAGGCGGCGTCGGTGAGGACGCACACCGCTCCCGCGTCCCGGACGACGAATCCGATGCGGTCGGGCGGATACGCCGGGTCCACCGGCAGGTAGCCGGCGCCGGCCCGGACGATTCCCACCAGGGTCGCGACCAGGTCGACGGACCGCTCCATCGCGACCGCCACCACCGATTCCGCACCGAGACCCCGCTCGATCAGCCAGCGCGCCAGCCGGTTCGAGCGCTCGTCCAGGCTGCGGTACGTGACCCGCGCGTCGCCGCAGACGACCGCCACCGCATCGGGGGTCGCGGTCGCCGCCGTCGCGAAGAGGTGGTCCAGGGTTCCGTCCGCCGCCACCGGTTCCGGGGCGGCCCCGCGGCGCTCGGTCAGCTCGATGTCCCCGACCGGGGTCGCGGGGTCGGAGGCGACCGACCCGAGCAGGCGGCACAGCATCGCCGCCAGTCCGGTCACGGTGGATGCCTCGAACACGTCTGTCGCGAAGACGATCTCGCCGGACAGTCCGCTCGGCTCCCCGGCCCCGTCCCGGCGCTCGCCGATCCCGAACTGCAGGTCGAACTTGGCCTCACCGGTGTCGACGTCCACGGACTCGACCGTCAGACCGGGCAGCCGCACCCGCGGCGGCTCGACGTTCCGGAACTCGAGCAGCACCTGGAACACCGGGGCGTACGACGTGTTCCGCTCGCCGCCGGAGCGCACGACCAGGCGCTCGAACGGCAGGTCCGCGTGGGCGAACGCCTCGACGTCGACGTCCCGCACCCGCTCGAGCACACTCGGGAACGGCGCCGCCGGATCGATCCCGGTGCGGAGGGCGAGCGTGTTCACGAACATGCCGACGACGTCGTCCAGTTCCGCTTCGCCGCGCCCGGCCACGGGCGTACCCACCACCACGTCGCGGTCCTGCCCGATTCGGGCGAGCAGCACCGCCAGGGCCGCGTGCACCACCATGAAGATCGTCGAATCATGCTGCTTCGCAAGCTCGGACAGTGCGCGGTGCACGTCCCGCCCCACCGACAGCGGGACCCGGCCACCGCGCGTCGACCGCCGTGCGCCCCGCGGGCGGTCCAGCGGCAGCGTCGTCACCGGGGGCGCACCGGCCAGTCGACCGAGCCAGTACGACTCCTCCCGGGCGAGCAGCGACGCCGGATCGTCCGGATCACCGAGGACGTCCCGCTGCCACAGCGCGTAGTCCGCGTACTGGACGGCCAGTGGATCCCAGTCCGGTGGTCGGCCCTCGACCCGCGCCGCGTAGGCGGCCGCGACATCGCGGGCGAGCGGGCCCACCGAGAAGGCGTCCGCGACGATGTGATGGACCACCAGCACCAGCACGTGGACGTCCGGTTCGAGCCGCAGGATCCGCATCCGCACCGGGACGGACTGCGCCACATCGAATCCCTCTCGGATCAACTCCCCGATCCGCGTGTCGAGGCCGGCGGGCAGCACGGGTTCGGGCTCGAGTGCGCCCACGACGTCCGCGGCCGCGACGGTCACCTGCGACGGACCGGACGGGGAGGCCGGGAACACCGTCCGCAACGACGCCTGCCGGTCCACCACGTCGGTGAGCGCGGCGCGCAGCGCCGCCGTGTCCAGCGTTCCCGTCAGGCGCAGCACCATCGGCACGTTGTAGGTGGCCGACGCCGGGTCGAACTGATCGATGAACCACATTCGTTCCTGTGCCCAGGACAGCGGCAGCCGTTCCGGTCGCACCGCGGCTCGCAGCGCGGGGACCTCGGCCCGGGTCCGCTCCGACGCCCGCGCGGCGAGCCGTCCCGCGGTCGCGCACTCGAACACGTCACGCACGTCGATCCGCGATCCGAGCGACCGGTTGATCCGGGCGACCGCCCGCGTCGCGCTGAGCGAGTTGCCGCCGAGCGCGAAGAAGTTGTCGTCCACCCCGACCCGCTCGACGCCGGTGACGTCCGCGAACACGGCCACCACCCGCTCCTCGGCCGGGGTTCCGGGGGCCCGGTACTGCGCCGCGGCGCGGACGAAGTCGGGTTCGGGCAGCCCGTCACGGTCGAGCTTGCCGACCGGCGTGAGCGGGAGATCGCCGAGCACCACGATCGTGTTCGGCAGCATGTGGCGGGGCAGCCGACGCGCCGCGAACTCGGTCAGCTCCGCGACGTCGACACCGTCGTCCCGTGCCGGTACGACGTACGCGGCGAGCAGCGCGTCGCCCGCTTTGCGCCGGTGCGCGGTCGCGACCGCGTGGGCGACCGCAGGGTGCGCGACCAGGACGGCCTCGATCTCACCGAGCTCGATCCGGAAGCCCCGCACCTTGACCTGGAAGTCGCTGCGCCCCAGATAGTCCAGTGCACCGTCCGCCCGCCTGCGCACGATGTCGCCGGTGCGGTACATGCGGTCGCCGTCGGCCCCGAAGGGGCAGGCGACGAACCGTTCGGCGGTCAGCCCGGGTCGGCGGTGGTAGCCGCGGGCCGTGCCGGCACCGGCGACGTAGAGTTCCCCGGGGATGCCCGGCGGGACCGGCCGCAGGAAGCTGTCGAGCACGCGGAGGTCCGTTCCGCGAACCGGAGTCCCGATCGGAATGTCGGCGCCGGGCACGAGCGGCGCGCTGAGCGTCGTGAGCACGGTCGACTCGGTCGGCCCGTAGCCGTCGAGCATCGCCCGACCGGGCGCCCACCCGGCCACGAGTTCCGGTCCCACCGCGTCGCCCGCCACCACGAGAACGGCGAGCGCGTCGAGTCGTTCGGGTTCGACGGTCGCCAGCGCCGCGGGCGTGATGCAGGCGTGCGTGATCCGCTCGGCGGCGAGCAACTCGGCCAGCACCGGCCCGCCGTACACATCGGGCGGCGCCACCACCAGCGTCGCACCGGCCGCGCACGCCTGCAGCAGTTCGAGCACCGCGACGTCGAAGCTCGGGGAGCAGATGTGCAGGCACCGAGCCGAACTCGGGATCGGATAGCGTCGGCGCTGCTCGTCGAGCAGGCTCGCCAGGCCACGATGGGTGACCTCGACGCCCTTGGGGCGCCCCGTCGAACCGGACGTGTAGATCAGGTAGGCGACGTCGTCCACGCGCACCGGCCGGGTCCGGTCCCGATCGGTCAGCGGGGCCGGTGATTCCGGGGCGTTCGCGATCCGCTCGTCGAGCACCAGCCAGCGCACGGTGTCCGGAAGTCTCGCGCGGTCCGCCGCCGACGTCACCCCCACGGTCGCGGCGGAATCGCCGAGCATGTGCTCGATCCGCTCGCGCGGATAGGTGGGGTCGACCGGGACGAACGCGGCCCCCGACTTCGCGACCGCCCACACCGCGAGGACCGACGCCGCCGAACGCGGGAGCGCACACGCCACGACCGCGCCGGGACCGGCGCCGGCGGCGATCAGCGACCGTGCGAGGCGGTTCGAGCGTTCGTCGAGCTCACGGTAGGACAGGCGTGCATCGGACGCGTCGACCGCGAGACCGGCCGGATTCGACGCGGCGCCGGAGACGAGGATCTGCGGGAGCAGAGTCGGCGGCGACGGGTCGCCGCCGCGCACGACCGCGCCGGAACGCTCCGACGCCGTCAGCAGATCGACGCGGGCGATCGACCGCTCGTGGTGGTGGATCACCTGGTCGAGCGCCGCCTCCAGTCGTCGCTGCAGGAATTCGACTGCGGCAGAGTCGAAGGCGCCGACCCGGTACTTCAACGTCACGTGCAGGCGGTCGGTGAGCCCGGCCAGCAGGGTCAGGGGGTAGTGCGTGGCGTCGATACCGCGCACGGCGGCGACGCTGAGTCCCGCGATGTCGGTGCCGCGTTCGAGCGCCGACCGGTCCATCGGGTAGGACTCGAACACGGTGAGGGTGTCGAACATCGCCCCGGGGCCGACCGCCTGCTGGACGTCCGCGAGACCGGCGTCGTGATGGTCCATCAGTGCCGCCTGCTCGCGCTGCACGCGGCGCAGCAACTCCCCCAAGGTTTCACGTGGATCCAGCCGCACCCGGACCGGGACGGTGTTGATGAACAGGCCGATCATCGACTCGATGCCGGGGACGTCCGCGTGCCGGCCCGACACCGTCGCCCCGAAGACGAGATCCGTTCGCCCGGTGAGCGCCCCGAGCACCAGTGCCCACGCGACCTGGACGACGGTGTTGGCGGTGACGCCGTGCTCGCGTGCGACACGCGTCAGCGCAGCGGTGTCGGCCTCGCCCAGCGTCACTTCCGCTTCCCGTGTCTCGCCGCCCGGGTCCACCGCGTCCGGCGCGGTCAGCAGCGTCGGGTCCGCGGTGCCGGCCAGGGCACGGCACCATGCGGCGACCGACGCACCGCGGTCGCGCGTCGTCAGCCACGACACGTAGTCACGGTAGTCACCTGCCGGGGGCAACGCGGTCGCGTCGCCCTCGGTCGCGTACAGCATCAGGAGTCGTTGCAGCAGCAGCGGTGTCGACCAACCGTCGAGCAGGATGTGGTGGTGCGTCAGCAGCAACCGATACGACCCGTGCCCGACGCGTGCGAGCGCGAACCGCACCAGCGGTGCCCGGTCCATCGCGAACGGCGTGGCGCGGTCCTCGGCCAGCAGGTCCCGCCAGCGGCGCTCCACTCCGGCCGGCGCGTCGCCCGACAGGTCGACCTCGCGCCAGGGCACCGATACGTCGGACTCGATCACCTGCAGCGTCTCGCCGTCGACGTCGTCGACGAAGCACGCACGCAGATTGGGGTGCCGGCCCAGCAGGGTGCGGGCCGCGTCCAGGAGGCGGTCGCGCTCCGGTTCGCCCCGGAACTCGATCACGAGTTGGACCAGGTACGCGTCCGGCGCGCCCGTCGCCAGGTGCGCGTGGAACAGCAGGCCCGCCTGCAGCGGGGTCACCGGCCACACGTCGGCCACGCCGCGCCGGCCCGCCTCGAGCGCGTCGATCCCGCGCTGGTCCAGGCGGACGAGATCCAGATCCGACGGCGTCAGCCCGCCGGCGCCGGGCGTGCGCGCGTACGCCGCGAGTCCGTGCAGCGCGCCCAGCCACAGGTCGGCGAGCCTGCGGACGTCCGAGCGGCCGAGCACCCCCGTCGGATACGTCCACGACGACTGCAGCGCCGCGCCGCCGGGTGCACCGCCCACGCCCGCGGCGATGTCAAGGGCCGCGGTCACCGGCATGTCCGGATCCTGGGTGAGCCCGAGGCCGCCGGCCGTCACCGGCATCCACGGGCGGGCCCCGGACGGGGCGCCGTCGTCGACGGTGAGCCGCCCGAGGTAGTTGAGCATGATCTGGGGTGACGTCCGCAGCCGGCGACCCTCGTCGCCGTCGAGTTCGGTGAGCAGTCCGTACCCGATGCCGTGGTCGGGGGCGGCCTGCAGACGTTCCTTGACGAGCTTGACGGCGGTTCCCGCGGCGGGCCCGCCGGCGCAGGCGTCGTCGAGGTCGATCCGTGAAAGGTCCGGCCGCACCGGCTGGATGGTGGTGAACCAGCCGACGGTCCGGCTCAGGTCGGCGCCGGGGACGGCATCCTCCTCGCGCCCGTGTCCCTCGATTCCGAGCAGCACCGGACCGTCGGCGCGGCCGCGCTCGGCGGCCCACCGCGCCACCGCGAGCGCGAGCGCCGCGAGCAGGACGTCCTGGGCGGTGCCGTGGATCGCGGCGGGAAGACTCGTGAGCAGTGTCGTCGTGTCCGCGGCCGGAGCGTCGACCCGGATCACCTCCGTCGTCGCGTGCACGTCGCGGTCCGGGTCGACCGCCCGCCGGCCGATCGGCGGGTCGGTTCCGGCGACGACGCCCTCCCACAGGGGCAGTTCGCCGACCCGGGCGGGCGCGACGTCCGCGAGGGCGTGTGCCCATCGCCGCATCGAGGTGCCGACCGGATCCAACTCGGGGATCCGTCCCTCGGCCGCCGCGGCCCAGGCCGCCGCGAGGTCGGGCACGAGCACCCGCCAGGACACCCCGTCGACCACGGCGTGGTGGACGACGATCAGCAGGCGTCCGGTGTCCCGTGGTCCTCCGAACCACACGAGCCGAGCCATCCGGCCCGCCGCGGGGTCCAGTCGGTCGGCCGCCGACTCCAGCTCCGCCGCCGCGCGACGGTCGAACTCCTCGTCGAAGGTCCGCACCGGGCACCGGGTGATTGCGTCGCGCGCGTCGACGGCACCGACCGGGAGAACATCCATCCGCCAGCCGGATTCGCCTTCCGACAGACGCGCGCGCAGCATGTCGTGCCGGTCCAGGACCGCCTGCAACGCGACCACGAGGTCCTGCTCCCGGACACCGGTGGGGAGGTCCACCAGCACGGACTGCGCGAAACGGCCGATCCGTCGGCCCGCGCGCCGCACCAGCCACGCGTGGATCGGCGTCAGCGGCACGTCCCCCACCCCGCCGCCGTCGAGTTCCGGAAGTTTCTCGGCCGCTTCCTCGTTCGAGGTGGCGACCGCGGCCAGCGCTGCGACGGTACGACGGTCGAACACGTCGCGGGGTGTCACGGACAGCCCTGCCGCCTTCGCGCGCGCCACCAGTTGGATCGACATGATGCTGTCGCCACCGAGGTCGAAGAACGAGTCCTCCACGCCGATCGTCTCCAGCCCCAGCACGTCCGCGAACACACCCGCTAGCGTCCGCTCGGCCGGCGTGACCGGCGGCCGACCAGTCGGCACCTCGGCGCCGACGTCCGGTTCTGGCAGCGCCGCACGATCGAGCTTGCCGTGCACGGTCATCGGCAGCCGTGGGAGCACCGTGAGGTGGCGCGGCACCATGTACGACGGCAACCGGGCGGCCGCCGCCTGGTGGAGCGCTGCGGTGTCGATGTCGGCACCGGCGGCCGGGACCACATAGGCGACCAGTCGATCCCCGAGCCGACCCACCCGTCGGACGTCGACGACGGCGTGTCCGACGTCCGGGTGCTCCGTCAGCACCGCCTCGATCTCGCCGAGTTCGATCCGGTAGCCGTGGAGCTTGATCTGCCGGTCGCCGCGCCCGAGGTACTCGAGCGTGCCGATGTCGTTCCACCGCACCCGATCCCCGGTGCGGTACAGGCGCTCGCCGGGGCCGCCGCTCGGATCGGCCACGAACCGCGCGGCGGTCAGGGACGGCCGGCGGTGGTAGCCGCGGGCCAGCCCGGGACCGGCGAGGTACAACTCGCCGGGTGTGCCGACCGGAACCGGGCACAGCCGGTCGTCGAGAACCAACGCGTGGAAGCCGCGGATGGGGCCACCGATCGTCACCGCGGACCCCGGCGCCAGCACCGCGCTGGTCGTCCCGATCACCGTGGTCTCGGTCGGCCCGTAGGCGTTGAACATCTCCCGGCCGGACGCCCAGCGGCCGACGACGTCGGGCGGCAGCGCCTCACCGGCGGCCAGCACACACGCGAGGCGGTCGAGGCCACCGGACTCGTCGGCCGACACCGTCGGTGTCGTGGCGTACGCCGTCGGCGTCATGATGCAGTGCGTCACCGCCTCGGACACCAGCAGCGCACGCAACTCCTCACCGCCGAACACGGTGGACGGGGCGATCACCATCGTCGCGCCGACACCGACCGCGAGGAGGAGTTCGAGGACCGACACGTCGAAGCTGGGTGAGGTGAGCTGGAGGATCCGGGACTCGGGCGTGGTCCGGCACCGTTCGCGCAGGTCGGCGGCGAAGTTCGCGAGCCCCCGGTGGGTGACGGCGACGCCCTTGGGGACACCGGTCGATCCCGACGTGTAGATGAGGTAGGCGACATCGTCGGGGCGGAGCGGCGCGGTGCGGTCGTCGTCGCCGATCGGACCGGATGTGTCTGCGGTGGAGGGACTCTCGCCGATCACCCACCACGGGACGGTATCGACGAACGAGCCGCGCAACTCCGGTGTCGTGAGTCCAAGCCGGGCCCCGGAGTCGCGCAGCATCAGCTCGATCCGGTCGGGTGGATGCGCCGGGTCCACCGGGAGGAAGGCGGCCCCGGTCTTCGCGGTCGCCCACACACCCGTGAGGTACTCGGGGCACCGGGGCGTGCCCAACGCCACCACCGACCCCGGGCCGATACCCACGTCGATCAGCCGGCGGGCCAACGCATCGGACGCCCGGTCGAGTTCGCCGTAGGTGATGTCGGCTCCCTCGTACCGGAGCGCGGGCCGCATCGGATCCGCCGCGGCCGCGGTGGAGAGCAGGTCAGCCAGCGTGCACGGCACGATTCCGGGATCGCCCCGCACCGGGAACAGCGCCGCCCGCTCGGCCGCGTCCAGGATGTCGATGTCGGCGACCGGTGCGTCGGGCGATGCCGTCACGGCCCACAGGATCCGCAGCAGTCGGTCGGCGAATCGCCGGACCGTCTCCGCGTCGAAGAGGTCGGTCGCGAAGACCAACCCGGCGGACATCCCCTCGGTCGAGCCGTCGTCGCCGAACTCCTCCGCCACGCTCAGTCGCAGGTCGAACGCGGCGACCTCGTCCGCACTCTCGAGCGGGCGCACCCGCAGGCCCGGCAGTTCGAGGTCCGGGCGCGCGACGGTGCGGAACTCGAGCAGCACCTGGAACAGCGGTGAATGCGCGGTCGAGCGTGGCGGATCCACGGCCTCCACGACCCGCTCGAAGGGCACGTCGGCGTGCATGAACGCGCCCAGGTCGGTGTCGCGGACCCGGTCCAGCAGTCCCGCGAACGAGCAGTCGCGGACGTCGCAGCGCAGGACCAGCGTGTTGACGAACATGCCGACCAGGTCGTCGAGCGCCGCCGCACCGCGGCCCGCGATCGGGGTGCCGACCGCGATGTCGGTGCCTCCGCCGAGCCGGGACAGCAGCACCGCGAGCGCCGCATGCATCACCATGAACACGCTCACGCCCCGCTCGCGGCCGAGCCGAACGATACGTTCGTGCAGTTCGGCCGGGACGTCGAACTCGACCCGGTCACCGCGCTGCGAGCGCACGTCCGGGCGAGCGCGGTCCGTCGGCAGTTCGAGGACCTCCGGTATCCCCGCGAGTGTCTCGGTCCAGTAGGCCAGCTGCCGCGCCGAGGGAGCGTCCGGATCCGCCGCATCACCCAGCCAGTCACGCTGCCACAGTGTGTAGTCCGCGTACTGGATGTCGAGCGCGGGCCACGTCGGCGGCGCACCGCCGCGCCGGGCCACGTACGCCGCGGCGAGGTCGCGCGTCAGCGGGGTCAGGGAGAACCCGTCCGCGAGGATGTGGTGGAGGACCACCGCGAGGACGTGCTCGGTGTCACCGAGCCGGAACAGGCAGGCCCGCAGCGGGATCCGCTCCGTCACGTCGAATCCCCGGGCCATCAGGCCGCGCACCAGCCGCAGCAGTTCGGCCTCGTCGTCGACGTCGACGATGTCCGGGACGGAGTCGTCCCGTCCCACCGCGAGCACCTCCTGCCGCGGACCCGCATCGTCGAGAGGGTAGATCGTGCGGAGGGATTCGTGTCGGGCGACGACGTCCGCGAGCGCGGCGCACAGGGCGTTCTCGTCCAGATCGCCGGAGAGGCGGACCGACACCGAGATGTTGTATGCGGGTGAGGCGGTGTCGAACTGGTTGAGGAACCAGATGCGCTGCTGCGACGGCGACAGCGGGACACGTTCCGGACGCCGCTGTGCGACGAGCGGGGGCCGTGCGGCCCTGCCCGCCGTGGCGGCGCGGCGGGCCAGGCCCGCCACGGTGGGCTCGTCGAACACGTCCCGGATGCCCAGTCCGACACCGAGCACGTCACCGATCCGCGCCGCCAACTGTGCCGCCACCAGCGAGTTGCCGCCGAGCGCGAAGAAGTCGTCACCGGTGCCGACGTTCTCGATGCCGAGCAACTCCCCTACCGTCGCGGCCACCGCCTCCTCGATCGGGTCGCCCGGCGCGACCCGCGACCGTTCCTCCGTGCCCGGCACCGGCAACGCGGCGCGGTCGAGTTTGCCGTGGACCGTCGTCGGCATCCGGTCGAGGGCGACGACCACCGACGGCACCATGTAGCCCGGAAGCACTCGCGCCACGGCATCCCTGACGGCATCGGGATCGACCGATCCGGATTCGGGGACGACATAGCCGAGGATCCGCGTACCGACCGGGCCCTCGTCGGCGATCGCCACGGCGGACGCCACGCCCCGCGCCGCGGTGAGCGCGGACTCCACCTCCCCGAGTTCCACCCGGTACCCGCGTATCTGCACCTGGAAGTCGGACCGTCCCGCGAAGCGGAGGGTGCCGTCCGCCGCCCAGGTTCCCAGGTCTCCGGTGCGGTACATGCGGGCACCGGGATCGAAGGGGTCGGCCAGGAATCGGGTGGACGTGAGCCCGGGACGGTCGAGGTACCCGCGCGACAACTGCGCGCCGGAGACGTACAACTCCCCCGTCACCCCGGGCGGTACCGGGTGCAGTCGGGGATCGAGCACCCGCACCGCCAGACCCGGGACGGGGACGCCGATCGACCCGGCCGGGGCGCGCGCGATCCTCTCCGGGTCCAGCGGGTCGTGGGTGACGTGGACGCAGGTCTCGGTGATCCCGTACATGTTCGTCAGCCGTGGGGACGACGCCGGGTGCCGCTCGAACCACCGGGACAGATCCGCCGGGTCCAGCACCTCGCCGCCGAAGATGATGTGGCGCAGCGCCGGGAGCCGGTCGCCGTCGGCGTCCTCGGTGTCTTCCGTGTCCCCGGCGGCCTGCCGATCGGCCTCGGCCAGCTGCCGGAAGGCACTCGGGGTCTGATCGAGCACCGTCACCCGCTCGTCGCGCAACAGGTGCAGGAAGTCCCGGGGCGATCGTGCGGTGTCGCGGTCGACCAGCACGACGGTGCCGCCGTGCAGCAGAGCGCCCCACAGCTCCCACACCGCGAAGTCGAAGGCGTACGAGTGGAACATCGTCCACACGTCCGACGCGTCGAAACCGAACAGCGGCCGCGCACGGTCCAGCAACGTCACGACGCTGCGGTGTGGCACCGCCACCCCCTTCGGCCGCCCGGTCGAACCGGATGTGTAGATGACGTAGGCGATCGAATCGGGATGCAGCGGAGAACGATCGGTGTCGGTCACCGCACCGGGCGACCGTGCCGCGACGTCGGCGGCGACGACCGGGTCGTCGAGGTCCACCACCGGAACGTCGAGTGCGGCCGACACCAACCGCCGCGCACCCGCCGCGTCGGCGAGCACGCACGCGGGCGCCGAATCGTCGAGCACGAACGAGATCCGCTCGTCGGGGTAGTCCACGTCCACCGGGACGTAGGCGGCGCCGGCGCCGACCACTGCGGCCAGCGCAACCGGCAGATCCATCGTCCGTGTCATCGCGACCGCGACACGGCACTCGGTTCCGACGCCGCGCTCGATCAGCCACCGTGACAGCCGGTTCGACCGTTCGGCGAAAGTCCGGTACGTCATCCGCTCCGATCCGGCTACCACCGCGGTCGCCTCGGGACGGCGGCCGGACGCCCGCGCCAGCCGGTCCGCCAGCGTGGCGGATACCCCCACCCGGTCGGCGTGCGCCGCGGACAGTGCGCGCTCCGCGGCGTCGGTGACCGGGATGTCGCCGACGACGGCATCGCCCTGCGCCGCGACCGTCGTCAGGATCCGCTCGAACCGCCGGGCGAACCGGGTGACGGTGTCCCGGTCGAAGAGATCGGTGGCGAAGTGCAGGGCGGCCGACAGTCCGGCGGGCTCGCCCGACGGATCGACGCGCTCACGCACGCTCAGCTGCAGTTCGAACTTGACGACGTTCGAATCCACCTCGGTCACTTCAGCGTCCAGGCCCGGGAGCTCGACCGACGTGGTCTCGGTGTTCTGCAGCTCGAGGAGCACCTGGACGAGCGGGGCATGCGCGGGCGAACGTTCGGTCGCCAGCGCCTCGACGAGCCGTTCGAACGGCAGCTCGGTGTTGGCCAGCGCCTGCAGGTCTGTCTCGCGCACGCGGGCGAGCAGGTTGACGAACGACGCCCCGGGATCGACGTCCGTGCGCAGCACGAGGGTGTTGACGAACATGCCCACCAGGTCGTCCAGCTCCGGCGACGCACGACCGGCGACCGGGGTACCGATCGCGACGTCGCGGCCGACCCCGAGCCGCGCCAGCAGCACGGCGAATGCGGTGTGCAGCACCATGAACAACGTGCAGTCGCGGGCACGGGCGAGGTCGACGAGACTGCGGTGGACGTCGGGACCGATCACGAACGGGACCGTCGCCCCCGCCGGCGACATCATGGGCGGGCGCGGGCGGTCGAGCGGCAACGCGATCACCGGGGGCAGGTCGGCCAGTTGCGCCGCCCAGTACCGCAGCCCACGGGCGGAGACCGACTCGGCGTCGGCCGGATCCCCGAGCATGTCCCGCTGCCACAGCGCGTAATCCGCGTACTGGAGCGGCAGCGGACCCCATCGCGGGGCCTGCCCTTCGCGGCGTGCCGCGTACGCCACCATGACGTCACGTGCGAGCGGCACCATGGACTGCCCGTCCGCGGCGATGTGATGCGCGACGACCGCCAGCACGTGCTCGTCGGGTGCGATTCGAAAGAGTCTGACGCGCAAGGGAAGCTGCGTGGTCACGTCGAATCCCGATGCGGCCTCGGAGCGCACCGCCGCCCACACGTCGTTCCGCTCCACCTCGACCGGCCGCAGATCCGGTGCCGCGTCCCGCGCGGCGACGATCACCTGGTGCGGCCCACCCGCATCGGACGGGAACACCGTTCGCAGCGCCTCGTGCCGCTCGACGACGTCGGCGAGGGCCGCGCGGAGCGCCGCGGCGTCGAGGTCGCCGGACAGGGTCACCGCGAAGGGGATGTTGTACACCGGGGACGAGGTGTCGAGCTGGTCGACGAACCACATGCGCTGCTGCGCCGGCGACAGCGGCACCCGGTCGGGTCGCTCGCGGCGGGTCGGCGCCGGTGGAGCGGCCTTCGACCACGACCCGTCCTCGCCCAGCGACGACTCGACGTATCCCGCCAGCCGTCGCACCGTGGGCCGCTCGAACAGGTCACGCACGGTCAGCGTCGCCCGGAACGTCGCGTTGAGCCGGGCGATCACCTTCGTTGCCACCAGCGAGTCGCCACCCAGGTCGAAGAAGCTGTCCGCGGGACGCACGGGCCGTCCGGTGGCGAGGACGGCCGCGAACGTGTCGGCGATCGCCCGTTCGATCTCCGCCTCCGGAACCGGGGACTCGGTGCCAGCGGCGGATTCGGCAGACGCACCGCCCTCCGCAGGGACCTCACGCGAGGACGGTGGCGCCGCGGCCGCGCGCAGCTCGCCGAGGGGTGTGAGCGGATCGGTCGCCAGGAACTCCTCGAGCAGGTCGAGGAACTGTCGATGGTGGGTCCGCTGCTCGTCCGCACCGTACCGGTGCGGGTTCGCCCGAAGATCGACGAACGTCCGCACGGGCGTACCGGATTGGTAGACGTTGACCAGCAGGTCGTCGACCGGACCAGAGGTGAGGATGTGCAACTCGGTGCGGAGATCGCCCATCACGATCTCCGGATGGAAGAACATCACGTTCACGATCGGCGCCAACGGATCCGTACCGAGGTCGCGCAGGATGTCGGCCCGACTGCAGCGCTGATGGCGCAGCGCCGCAACGAGTTCGAGTTGCACCCGATCCGAGAGCGAGCCGACGGTGTCGTCGTCGCGGATCACCACCGGAAGCGGCAGGAGGTTGACGGTCATTCCACCGGACCGCCGCAAGAGCGCAGTGGTGCGCGCCGAGACCGGGATGTTCACGAGCACGTCCCGCCGTCTCGTCATCCGACTCAGGTAGCACGCGAACGCGGCGAGGATCCGCGCGGCCGCGGACGTCCCGGTCGACCCCGGCCCCTCCGCGCGCTCGAGTGCGTGCACCGTCCGGGCCGACAGCGCCCCGCTCGCGAGTCGGCTCTCGGCGACCGCGGGCGCCGCCGACTCCGTCAGCGAGATCCCACGGACACCGGAAAGCTTTCCGGCCCAATATTCTCGATCGGTGTCGTGGCGGCTCGATCCGCGGTAGCGCTCGTCGATCTCGAGCAGCGCCCGCAGGTCGGCCGCGCCCGGCGGGTCGGGCTCACGTTCCGCGACCACGGCGGTGTAGAGGTCGGCAATACGGTAGAGCATCGTGGCGGCCGCGTAGCCGTCCAGTGCGACGTGGTGACTTCGGCTGTACCACAGGAAATGCCGATCGCCGACCTGGAGGATCACGGTCTGGATCAGCCGGTCGACGGACAGATCGATCGGGGTCACCATCTCGCGCCGCATCCACTCCTGCGCCGCAGCGATCGGGTCGTGCTCGGCGCGCAGGTCGATGAGCCTGATAGTCATGTCCCGCGCCGCGTCGACGTACTGTTGCGGCTCGCCGTCGACGGTGACGACCCGCACGGCCGGCGACTGGAACTCGCGAGCCGCGCGGACGTTCACGGCCCGCAGGAGATCGACGTCGAGTGGACCCTCGATGTCCACGTACTGCGCGATGAAGAGCGGGACGTCGGGCACGAGTTGCTGCGCGAACCACAGGGCACGCTGCGCCTCCGACAGTGGGAATCGGGCGCCGGGTTCGGGCTGACGTTCTGCGGGTCCTGCGGAGTCCACGTATCGCCCCCCAGAGGGATCGGTTCGTCAGGTCTACTCGGACCGTGGCCCGCGCCACCGTCGCCGAACGAACACTTCCATCAGGCGGAAGCCGTTCCACGACGGGCAGCGCCTATGTGCAGTATCCGCCCACGTCGCAATACGGTCCAGATCGGCAGGTCAGGCGAGCCGGACGGATCGGTCGGGTGAACGGAGCGGCACGCGGGTGTGTGGATACTGGCACGCATGAGTGAGCGCGCCGAGGGCACCGAACCCGACAAAAGCGGCGAACCCGCAGACTTTCGGGTCCATGTCGCGAACCAGGCCATCCGACTGTTCGCCGAACACGGGTACGAGGCGACGACCGTCGACCAGGTCGCGGCCGCCGCCGGCGTCTCGCGGCGCACCTTCTTCCGCCAGTTCCGGTCGAAGGAGGACGTGATCTTCGCCGATCACGAATCGCTGCTCGAGCAGGCGTCGGCGTACCTCGCGACCACCACCGAGGATCCGTGGGTGGCGGTGTGCGAGGCCGCCCGTCTGGTGTTCGACAGGTTCCGGGAGAACCGCGAACTGTCGGTCCGGCGATACCAGGTGGTCCAGCGGGTACCGGCGCTGCGCGAGCGCGAGTTGGTCACCGGGCACCGTTACGAACGGCTGTTCACCGACTACCTGCGTGGCGCGGTCCCGTCGGCGAAGCCTCTGGACGTCGTGGGTTTCGCGGCGTCCGTGACGGCGTGCCACAACTACCTGTTGCGGGCGATGATCCGGGGCGACGAGACCGCGACCCCGGCGGAGTTGCAGCGCACGCTCGCAGAGATCCGACGCAAGTTCCTGTCCGCGACCACAGGTCCCGACGCGGCGCCGACCTCGGCCGACGGGACCGCGGTGACGGTCGTGACGTACCCGGCCGGGACCCCGGCGGAGGAGGTGGCGCGGCGCGTGCGCCTGCAGTTGGAGGCGGCGTCACCACCGACGGCAACACCGGGCCCTTGACTGGCACTAAGTGCCATGGTTCACTGGGGCCATTCGTGGATCCACGTGCGCGATCGGCAATTGAACACCAGAAACATGCCGACGAGTACGCCACAGCACGACGAACAGCCGTGGCACTGAGTGCCCCAAGACACATGGTGTCACTCGCTGCCAGCAGACCGTTCACGAACAACCGACCGTCCTGCACACCCGAGGAGCGACCCCCATGGCCGGCAACCCCGATTTCCCCCTCTTCCAGCTGAACGAAGAGCACGACGAGCTGCGGGCCGCGATCCGCGCTCTCTCCGAGAAGGAGATCGCGCCCTACGCGAAGGAAGTCGACGAGCAGGCCCGCTTCCCGCAAGAAGCTCTCGATGCGCTCGTGAACTCGGGTTTCAACGCCATCCACGTGCCCGAGGCCTACGACGGGCAGGGCGCCGATTCGGTCGCCGCCTGCATCGTGATCGAGGAGGTCGCCCGCGTCTGCGGTTCGTCCTCGCTGATCCCCGCCGTCAACAAGCTCGGCACCATGGGCCTGATCCTCAAGGGATCCGAGGATCTCAAGAAGAAGGTGCTCCCCGAGATCGCCGCCGGCGCGATGGCGTCGTACGCCCTGTCCGAGCGTGAGGCCGGCTCCGACGCCGCGAGCATGCGCACCCGCGCGAAGGCCGACGGCGACGACTGGATCCTCAACGGCTCCAAGTGCTGGATCACCAACGGCGGCCAGTCCACCTGGTACACCGTCATGGCCGTGACCGACGCCGACAAGGGCGCCAACGGCATCTCCGCGTTCATGGTCCACAAGGACGACGAGGGCTTCGTCGTCGGCCCGCTCGAGCACAAGCTCGGGATCAAGGGCTCCCCCACCGCCGAGCTGTACTTCGAGAACTGCCGCATTCCGGGCGACCGCATCATCGGCGAACCCGGCACCGGCTTCAAGACCGCGCTCGAGACCCTCGACCACACCCGCCCCACGATCGGCGCGCAGGCACTCGGCCTGGCGCAGGGCGCGTTCGACGCGGCGGTGGCCTACACCAAGGACCGCAAGCAGTTCGGCAAGTCGATCGCCGACTTCCAGAACACCCAGTTCATGCTCGCGGACATGGCGATGAAGATCGAGTCGGCCCGCCTCATGGTCTACACCGCGGCCGCCCGCGCCGAGCGCGGCGAGAAGAACCTCGGCTTCATCTCGGCCGCCGCGAAGTGCCTGGCCTCGGACGTCGCGATGGAGGTCACCACCAACGCCGTCCAGCTCTTCGGTGGCGCCGGCTACACCACCGACTTCCCGGTCGAGCGCATGATGCGCGATGCGAAGATCACCCAGATCTACGAGGGCACCAACCAGATCCAGCGTCTGGTGATGTCACGCGCACTGCTCAAGTGATGCACAGTTCCGCTGCGACGGTTTCCGACCCCGCGGTCCCCGACGTTCAATGAGGGTGCGGGACCGGTGCCGTGACCGACGCAGAGGAGTTGAGTACACATGGGCTCGATCAGCGTGCTGGGCGAACTGGTAGACGTACTGGCCCAGTTGATGGCCCTCATGGGCGGTCAGGGCAACGGCGGGACCGGAGGTCTGGGCGGTCTCGGAGGTGGGGGCCTGGGAGGTCTCGGCGGCGGGGGCCTGGGCAGTCTCGGAGGTGGCAGCCTCGGCAGCTGACCGGTTCCACGACACCCGCTGTACCCGTCACCCCGGCGTCGGAGCTTCCGACGCCGGGGTGACGGGCGCCGAGCCACCAATAGCAGAATGAACCTTGACAGCATGTCGCCCGAACGGCGATGTGAAGAAACGACAGTGGAGATTCGACTGTGGAGCTAGTGGGTGTGATCGGCGGCGGCACGATGGGTGCCGGAATCGCCGAGGTGTGTGCCAAGGCCGGAAGCGACGTCCTGGTCCTCGAGACCAAGCAGGAGTTCGCCGACGCCGCCCAGGCGCGCATCGCCAACTCGATCGGCAAGGGCGTCGCCCGCGGCAAGATCACCCAGGAGGAGGCGGATGCCGCCATCGCCCGGGTGCGCGTGACCCTCGACATCAACGAGTTCGCGGACCGCGACCTCGTCATCGAGGCCGCCCCGGAGATCGAGGCCCTCAAGGCCGACATCTTCGGCAAGCTCGACAAGATCGTGAAGCCGTCCGGCATCCTGGCGACCAACACGTCGTCCATCCCGGTCATCAAGATCGCCAACGCGACCGAGCGTCCGTCGCAGGTCGTCGGCGTCCACTTCTTCAATCCGGTGCCGGTCATGCCGCTGGTGGAGATCGTGGTCAGCCTGGTCACCTCCGAAGAAACCGTTGCGGCGGTCACCGACTACGCGCGCAACACGCTGGGCAAGAAGGCCGTCCGTGCGGGTGATCGTGCCGGCTTCATCGTCAACGCACTGCTCATCCCGTACCTGTGCGATGCCGTCCGCATGCTCGAGTCGGGCTACGCGACCGCCGAGGACATCGACGAGGCCATGAAGGGCGGCTGCGGCTACCCGATGGGCCCGCTGACGCTGCTCGACACGGTCGGCCTGGACGTCGCGCTCGCCGCGGCCGAGTCGATGTACGCCGAGTTCGGCCAGCCCAATTACGCACCGCCGGCCCTGCTCCGCCGCAAGGTGGACGCCGGGCATCTCGGCAAGAAGGTCGGCCAGGGCTTCTACAGCTACAAGTAGCCCGCCGGAACCGTTGAAGCCCCCGTCGCCCTCCGGGCGGTGGGGGCTTTGCCGTTCGCGGGCACGGTGGTGTCGTCGCCCGGAAACGCGAGAACCTCCGGCCCTGCAACCGACGACGAGGACGGTGTGCGGGCCGGAGGTTCCGGCAGGAATTCAGCTCAGCTGAAGGCGTTCAGGGCGCCGACCAGGCCGAGGATGGCAGCAGCGCCGGAGAGAACGCCGCCGATGCCGCTGATGACCGGCTGGATCTGCTTGATCAGGGCGAGATCAGCGTCGGAAGAACCCATGACAAACTCCTCAAAGTGGATGTGTGTGTACGCACGCTCTGCGCGCGTCCGGTGTGTACTGCACGACGCCCACGAGAGTACGTAGTAGCGACCGCGCAGAGATTCTGCGAGACAGTCGATTTCGCTTCCGACCTGCTCGAATCTCCGTGAGTAATATTCACGTGACCCGGCAACGATCTTGGAACGATCGGGTGTCGAACAGGCGAACAGCAGCGGTCGAATCGGATCAGTCGCTCGACCGCGCGCGCAGCGCCCGGACGATGCCCGAGAGCGGGGTGGTCCCGTCCGAGAAGTCGTAGTTGCGTGTCCGCCGGTTCCCCAGGTTGAAGTAGACACCGGCGTGGCCGAACTCCGGAGGCACCGGATCCGAGGTGCACGTGTCGCTGACGATGCACGGATATCCGGCGAACATCGCGGCGATCCGCTTCCGGTTCGCCGCCGAGATCCGGAAGCCGGGGTCGATCAGCGAATCGAACTCCACCTGGAAGTACGCGACACCGGCGTCGACGAGTCGGTCCAGGTGCTCGAGGCTGTCGAGCAGGGACACGTCGTCCTTCAGGACGAAGAAGCCGTTCGCGATCTTCGGCACCGTCAGCCGGCGCAGGAGATCCAGTTGCTCGTCGGCCTGCGACACCTTCGCCGGATCCGCGGAGGTGAACTCGAAGTAGGCGGGCCGGAGCGAATCGACGGCGGCGACGACGTCTTCCTGCGTGTACCCCGCCGACGCGTCGACGTACAACGACGTCCGGGGGCCGATCGCCTCCTGCAGGGCGGCGAAGGCGCCCGCGTCGACCATCCGCCGGTCGGGCGTCCCCGGATCGCCCAGACAGATCCCCACAAGGTCCGCGTCGACCAGTTTCTCCGCCTCGGCGGGCGAGACGACCTGGTTCACCTTGATCACTGAAACCTCCTGGGCGCGCACCGACCCCTCGGATGGTAGGCGGGCCGGGGCCGACGAGGGTCGCAAGGATCCGTCGCCGGCCGACTCGGCCCCTCCTCGGCGATCCACCGGTACCACGTCGGGTGAACGCAATAATGTTGCTGGTATGCAACAGTTTCCGATTCGTTCTGTCGTACTCGGTGCGGGTGGCGTCGTCGGTACGGCCTGGATGGCCGGCCTGGCTACGGGATTGCGGGGTCTCGGGGTCGACCTCGCGGAATCCGATCTGACCGTCGGAACATCGGCAGGCGCGATCGTGGGCGCCGTGCTCGCCACCGGGAGAGATCCGTCCGAATTGGCGGAACCTCCTCGACCGACTTCCACCGACGTACAACTGCCGCCTGCCGACCCCCGAACGATCGGCAGAGTCTTCTCGATACTCGCGGACGAGAACCTCGAACCGGACGCCGCGCGACAACGTGTGGGGCAGATCGCGCTCGAGATGAGCGCAGAGCATGAGCAGGTACACGTCGAGCGGATGCAGAAGATGATCGGCTCACGGCACTGGCCGGACGCATCATTGCTGGTCGTGGCCGTCGATGCTCGATCGGGCAAGCGTGAGGTCTTCAGTAGGTTCGGAGAAGCTGCTCTGGCCGACGCCGTCGTCGCAAGCCGTGCCACACCGGGCTTCTACCCGCCGATGACCATCGGCGGTCGCCGGTTCATGGACGGGGGGATGCACTCGGCGACCAATGCCGACTTGGCGTCCAGCGCGCGACTGCTGATTGCCGTACATCCTCTCGCTCATCTCTTTCCCGCGACAGAACTCGAGTTGGAACTCCGGGAAGCGCAACCCGGAGAATCGGTTGTGATCCGCCCCGACGAACGGTCGATCGCGGCATTCGGAGGTGATCTGAACAGCCGCGCGAACTGGAGGCCGGCCTTCGAGGCGGGAGTCCTGCAGGCGAGAGCCGAAGCCGGCCGGCTCGAGCAGGTCTGGGTGGACGCGTCGTAGCTCGGAACGACGGAGGTCCCCGCACCCGTGGAACGGGCGCGGGGACCTCCGTGGATTCGGTCGAACCGGATCTCAGTCGTCGAGGATGGTGATCCGCCCCTCGACGGCGGCCCGGGCGATGGAGTCCCGCATCGCCGTGCAACTTCGGGAGCGCGCAGTCGGATCGTCCGACTCACCACCGAGTTCCTGACACGCGGCGCGCGCCTCGGCCGTCCACTGAACCGTGGTGTGCTGCCAGCTGTTCTTCGTCACCAGCACGCTGCACCCGCACCGGTCGCACTCGACGGGCTGCATGACTAGACCTGCTCCGCGGCGGCCCGGCGGGCGAGGTTGTCGGCCACTTCCCGCTTCCACGCCTCGACGGGCTTGGTGGTGTCGAGTTCGAACTCGAAGCGGTCGACCATGTCCGCGGTGACGTCGGCGACGTCGACGTAGAACTGCTCGTACCAGCGGCGCAGCTGGTAGACCGGGCCGTCCTCGTTGGTGAGCAGCGGGTTCTCGATGCGGGTCTTGTTCTTCCAGATCTCGATGTCCTGCTCGAACCCGACGCCGATGTAGCCGATCATCGCGTCCACCAACTGGTCCGCGATCTCCGCGGGGACCTGCTCGGTCTTCTTCACCGAGATGCCGTACATGAGCACGAACTTGTCCGGCGCGATCGGGTAGTGGCAGTTGATGAGCACCGATTCCACGTCGTACTTGTCGTAGTGGTAGACGAGGTCGTCGATCATGAACGACGGACCGTGGTACGCGGCGACGGACGTGTTGCCGACCAGTCTCGGCACGTCCGGGTCGGTCCACTCGGTGACGTCGTCGCGGCCGACGCCCTTCTGCTCCTGGATCGCGACGTGGCCCTCGAAGATGTTCTTGAAGTACGTCGGGAACGAGTAATGCACGTAGAAGAAGTGCGCCATGTCCACGACGTTGTCCACGATCTCGCGGCAGTTGGTGTCGATGACCAGCGACTTCCACTGCCAGTCGGTCCACTCCGCGTCGCCGGACCGCATCGCCGGGATCG
>NZ_RKLP01000006.1 GCF_004011865.1 Prescottella agglutinans
GTGCGGGCATTACGGTGGGACACGAGAACCTCCGAGCGGATGTGGGCCTTAGACAAGCCACACCCCACTCGGAGGTTCTCTTCACATCAAGCCGACACGCCCGCTACCAACGTCCTGGCCGGGTACACCTAGAGGCTGACGGGGTACACCGGCTCCTGGATCTGCGGCACGATGCGCTTCTCGACGAAGATGCCGTGCCACACCATGAAGCACAGGACCGTCCACAGCCGGCGGCTGTGATCCGACGTGCCCGCGCGGTGCTCGTTCAGCATCCGGGTGACCGCGGCCTTGTCGAAGATGTGGTCGGTGCCCGACTCGGCGATCTGCTGGTGCGCCCAGTCGAAGAGCTCGGTGCCGCGCAGCCAATGCCGCAGCGGAACCGGGAAGCCCAGCTTCGCGCGGTGCAGCACGTGCGGCGGGACGATGCCCTCGAGCGCCTGCCGCAGCGCGTACTTGGTGGTGTCCTTCGTGATCTTCTGATCCAGCGGCACCCGGGACGCGACGTCGAAGACCTCGGGGTCGAGGAACGGCACCCGCAGCTCGAGCGAGTTGGCCATCGTCATCTTGTCGGCCTTGACGAGGATGTCGCCCCGCAGCCAGGTGAACAGGTCAAGGTGCTGCATGCGCGCCACCGGATCCCAGTCGCGGGACTGCGCGTAGATCGGCGCGGTCACGTCCTGGTGCGTCCACTCGGGGCGGAAGTCGCGCAGCACGGCGCGCAGCTGCGCGTCGTTGAAGCTGCGGGCGTTGCCGTAGTAGCGCTCCTCGAGCGTCATCGAACCGCGGTTGAGCAGGCTCTTGCCGCGGGTGCCCTCCGGGATGCGCTCGGACAGCTTGCCCGCAGCGCGCCGCAGCGGCTTCGGCAGGTACTCGAAGGGCTTGAGCGACAGCGGCTCGCGGTAGATCGTGTAGCCGCCGAACAGCTCGTCGGCGCCCTCACCGGAGAGCACCACCTTGACGTGCTTGCGGGCCTCCTTCGCGACGAACCACAGCGGCACCAGCGCCGGGTCGGCGACCGGGTCGTCGAGATACCAGATGATCTCGGGGATCGCGGCCGCGAACTCGGCGGGGGAGACGACCTTGACCACGTGCCGGGCGCCGATCGCCGCCGCGGACTCGGCCGCGACGTCCACCTCGGAGTAGCCCTCGCGCTCGAAGCCGGTGGTGAACGTGATCAGGTTCGGGTTGTGCCGCATCGCGAGCGCCGCGATGGCCGTCGAGTCGATGCCGCCCGACAGGAACGAGCCGACGGTGACGTCCGCGCGCATGTGCTTGGCGACCGAGTCCTCCAGCGCCTCCGCGATCTCCCGGTAGCGGGACTGTTCCGACCCCGCGGCGAACGGCACGGCCGGGAACTTGGGCGTGAAGTAGCGGGTGATCTCGGGATCCTTGCCCGGGGTCAGGCGCGCGTAGCAGCCCGACTCGAGGCGGCGGATCCGGGCGTGCAGCGTCTCCGGCTCGGGCACGTACTGCAGCACGGTGTAGTGCTCGATCGCGCGCGGATCGAGGTCGGTGTCGATGCCGATGACGTCGGCCAGCTCGAGCAGGCTCTTCTTCTCGCTGCCGAACGCGGTGCCGCCCGTTCCGGTCGCGATGAACAGCGGCTTGATGCCGAACGGGTCGCGGGCGACGAACAGCTCGCGGGTCTCGGTGTCCCACACCGCGAACGCGAACATGCCGCGCAGCCGGCGGACCGCGTCGGCGCCCCAGTAGTGGTACGCGGCGACGATGGCCTCGCTGTCACCCTCGGTGCGGAACTGGGCGCCGTGATCCTTCGCGAGCTCGGCGCGGACCTCGAGATAGTTGTAGATCTCGCCGTTGAAGGTGAGCGCGTAGCGCTCCGGGTTCTCGGGCGGCCCCCAGCGCAGCGGCTGGTGGGAGTGCTCGAGGTCGATGATCGACAGCCGGTTGAAGCCGAAGATCAGGTCGTCGTCGTGCCATGTCCCGTGCTCGTCGGGGCCACGATGGCGCAGGCAGTGCATGGCCGCATCGACGCGCGCGACCGCGTCGTCGCTGGTGCCGTCGGTGGTGAGTAGTCCGAGCAGTCCGCACACAGCGTCCAGTACCTCGATTCAGAGTCGATTGTCGGTCGGAACGCGACCGCCCCGATGCGCGACGGCGAATTCCCCAGGGAAGTATGCCGCAGTTTCCGCGCGGGGACCGTCGGTGGACCGTGCGCGTGCATCGCGATCTCAGCTGAATCCCAGGTGGGAAGCGTACGGTGGAGGGTCGTTGGTCCCGACTCCAACACGGGCGCCTACCCGAGAGTGGAGGATCGGCGCCTTTGGTCTACGCTGCGTAGTAATTGGGCCTTCCCTTCGGGTGTGCCCTAGTGGAATTGCGGCGATCAGGAAGGCGTGAACGTGGCGCAAGGTCGGATCCTTCGGCGAGCCGGGCTGGCAGCATCTCTCGGCATAGCTGCCATGCTGTTGTCGGGTTGTTCAATCGACAATTCGGTGCTTCGCTTCGGGTGGCCATCGGGAGTTACCCCGCAGGCCGAACGTATGCGCGAACTGTGGACGTGGTCGGTCATCGCCGCCCTCGTCATGGGTGTCATCGTGTGGGGCCTCACCTTCTGGGTGGTCGTCTTCCACCGCAAGAAGAAGGACTCGCCCGAGTTCCCGCGTCAGACGGCATACAACGTGCCGCTGGAGCTCTTCTACACGGCCGTACCGTTCGTGATCATCGCTGTGCTCTTCTACTTCACCGTGGTCGTTCAGAACTACGTGACCGAGAAGAAGGACAACCCGAACGTCGTGGTGGATGTCACCGCGTACCAGTGGAACTGGAAGTTCGGTTACCGCACCATCGACCTCGGCGACGGCACCGCCAAGTACGAGGGCACCGATGAGGCCGCCACCGCGGCCGCACTCGCCGCGTCGAAGCCGGAGGGCGTCGACGAGCACGGCAACGAGAAGATCGGCCCGATCCACGGCAAGAACACGCAGGATCTGTCCTACCTGCACTACGACAAGATCGAGACCGTCGGCTCCAGCAACGAGGTTCCGATCCTCGTTCTGCCGACCGGCAAGCGCATCGAGTTCGTGCTCGCGTCCTCGGACGTCATCCACTCCTTCTGGGTGCCGGAGTTCCTGTTCAAGCGTGACGTGAACCCGAACCCGAAGGAGAACCACTCGGACAACGTCTTCCAGATCAGCGAGATCGAGAAGGAAGGCGCGTTCGTGGGCCGCTGCGCCGAGATGTGCGGCACCTTCCACGCGATGATGAACTTCGAGGTCCGTGCAGTGACGCCGGAGAAGTTCGAGAAGTACATCGAGGCTCGCAAGCCCGTCGAGGAAGGCGGCAAGGGCCTGAACACCGCTGAGGCACTGGCGTCGATCGGTGAGTCGCCGACCGCGACTTCCACCTCGCCGTTCTACACCGACCGCACCGTGCGCGAGGCATCGGTCAGCGGCAACTGACCCCCGAGCACCCCTGACCAAGGACAAGAACTGATATGAAGATCGAAGCCAAGCTCTTCGAGATCCTGACGGTGTTCTTCATTCTCGTCGCGATCGTCTACGGCGTCTTCACCGCCATGTCGCGCACCGGAATCGAGTGGGCCGGCCTGACCGCGATCGTCCTGTCGGCGGGTCTGAGCCTCATCGTCGGAACGTACTTCCGGTTCGTGGCGCGTCGTCTCGACACCCGCCCCGAGGACTACGAGGAGGCGGAGATCTCCGACGGCTCCGGCGATCTGGGCTTCTTCAGCCCGGGTAGCTTCTGGCCCATCCTGCTGGCCGGTGCCGCCGCGATCGCCGCTCTGTCGCTGGCCTTCTTCCAGCCGTGGATGATCGTCATCGCGGTGGTGCTGGTCCTCACGGCCGCCGCAGGACTGGTCTTCGAGTACCACCTCGGACCCGAGAAGCACTAGCTCTCGCCCAGATCGACGCCGAAGGCGCCGAACCCGACAAGGGTTCGGCGCCTTCGGCGTTCGCGTGCCGGAATCGGTCAGCCGCGCGGGAGCGGGGTCTCCTCGAGTTCGCTCGGCTGCCAGGTCTTCTCGAACCACGGTTCGAGGGGGCCGTAGAGCCGCAGCATCGGGAACCAGCTCTTGTTCGGCACGGTCTGGATCCAGTTCGCCTCCTTGCCCGCGGGCGCGGTCGGTCCGAACCACAGGACGAACGATCCGTCCGGCTCGGGTTCGACCGTTCCGGTCAGGCTCATCAGGCTCGGATACGGATTGTCCGTCTGCAGGAGCGACCGGGTCTGGGTGTCGTAGATGTCGACGGACCAGAAGTTCTTCGCCGGCGGATTCGGCGGCAGCGTGAGCCGATAGGTCCTGCCGCCGTCGAGGATCCGCCCCTGAGCGTCCTCGGCCGTGTAGGCGTACGCGGACCCGGCGCCCACCTGGGCGTGAGCCATCGCCGGGGTGATCACCGTGGCGAAGTAGTGGAACTGGGTGCGGGCGTCGAGCAGTCGCGCGTGGTTGTCGAGGAATTCGTAGCTGCCGCCGACGAACGCCTCCTTCCAGGACGATCCCTCGAACACGAAGCTGTCCGGGTTGCGGGGCGAGTAGACCAGCGCGCGGCTGATCCCGGCGGCCGTCTTCGCGGCGGCGTCCAGGATGCCGCGCAGACGCTCGTCCGGATCGAACTTCCGGCCGTGCTGGATCCCGATCGCGGCGAGTTGACCGGCCCGCTCGGGATCGAGGGAGTCGGCGGGCTCCTCCTGAACCAGTTCGTCGAGTTCCTCGAAGAACGAGAAGTCGTTCGCGTGCACGGTGTTGAACTGCTTGTCGGCGACGTTCACGAACGTCGTCGGCGGCGGGTCCGCGGCCTCGGTCAGCCGGTAGACGCGGGTCTGTTTCATCGCCTCGACACCGCCGAGCGCCCGGAGCACGACCCAGTTGGTGTAGGTCGGTGTCCGGTAGACGTAGTAGCCGTCCGGTTCGGCCCCCTCGTGGCCGGGCGGCAGGAACAGGTACTTGCCGCCCGCACCCTTGTCCGGGCCGGCGATGCCCATGTCGGCGACGTAGCGGAACCAGAAGTCGTCCACCACACACAGCGACTGCGTGGGCGGTTCGATGACCACCGGGCCGTCGCGCAGGTCGATGAACATCGTGCCGTAGGTGGTCTCCGTGTTCGGGGTGAGAAAGTAGCTACCCGAGTTCGCCCGGGGTTCGGTGAAGGCGACAATTCCCGGGCCGTCGATGCCGACGCTGCGGAATCCGGTGCGCATCGCCACCAGGGACGCTCCGGGCACCGCGTTGAGGAACACCTCGATTCCGCGCAGGAAGTCGAGCCCGTCGTACAGGGTCCGCGTGGTGTCCGGAAGCGGGACACCGTCGAAGAAGTCGAACGTGCCGATCGGTGTCTCGATGCTGTCCGGGACACCGACGCCGAAGGCTTCGGGTGTCAGCGCATTGCCGTGGTGCTCCAATGTTCCTCCTCGCACGACATGGGTCGGTCAGCGTGACCCTAGTTCCGCAGCACCGCCACCTCCTCACCCTTACGGGGTGACACTGATCCTCCAGCGGCTGGGCGTCCAGGATGCGGAGGTCCGTCGAATGCGCCGGACCGATCGTCCGAGCCCACCACGCGCCAGCAGTCGTGATGGGGCGCGGCGGTGTACCGGGATCGAGGGCCCTGCGGAAGTCTCGCGAGCCAACTGGCTGGGGCACACGAAGATCGCGTGAGTTGAGATTCGTCCGGGCCGCGGACATTTCGTAGGCTCCGATCGCTCGGAGGTGCAGCGCAAGCATCGAACTTGGCATACCGGCTAAACCAGCGACGCCAGCCGACGCGCCCGAGATCCGTCAAAGTAGCGAGGCGCGCTAGTCTTCGCTGCATCTCGCCGGTTGCCCCAGTGAGCTAGGCCCCGGCACCAGCGAGATGATCGACTCGAAGGAGGTCGCCCGAATCCGGGCGCCTACCAGCGAAGCGATCCGCAGCGCCGCTGAGATTCGACACCCAGCGACACAAGATCCACGACGTCGTCCGCCACGCGAACCGCCGCCTCTAGGTCGACAGGGACGCCTATGGCGCTGCGAGTTGGTAGCTGACCCCGGTGGAGGTCCTCGACGGGAACAGTCAACTCGACGACCGGTAGATCGTCATGGCAGCAGCCGGGTAACAGTGCGGACCGTTAGCCGGACGGCCGGGAGACGGCAGGACTACAGTCGGCCGGACTCGTCCTTCGACCGCGAGGTGGGGATCGCGATGAACCTGATCAAGAAGGTGGCAGCATCGGCGCTCGTCACCGGAGCGGTATTCGTCGGAGCCGGGACCGCGCACGCGGACCCGCCGCCGACCACCCAGCCGCCACTGACCAAACAGCAGGCACTCGACAACATGTTGAACGAGTTGGGCATCGGCTGGGAGCAGGGCGGCGCCGCGGGGGCCGCGACGGGCTCCGCGATAGGCCTCGGCATCGGCTGCGTATCGATGTTCCCCGGCAGCCTCGCCGGCTGCATCATCGGCGGCCCGACCGGCGCCGTCATCGGAGGCCTCATCGGTATCGGCAACGGCAACCCGAAGGCCCAGCAAGCCATCGAAACGTACCTGAACACTCCCTAGTCCGAAACACCCCGCAACTGGACGACCAGCTGAGGAGTCCTGGCAGGGGAGGGGAGCGGCGCCTCCACGCACACCGAAACGGGAAAGGCCCGAACCCGTGAGGGTTCGGGCCTTTCCCGTCAGTCTCGGCGAACTAGTGCGCTTCGCCGTCGCCGGAGCCGTTTCCGCGGTTGCGGTCCTGGTACTCCGTGAGAATCCGAAGCTGCTCGTGCTCGGCTGCGTGATCGGCAGCCTCGAGAGCCTGGCTCTGCTCGACCGGGTCGGGGGTGACCCAGCTGCCCGAGCCGGGCTTGCCGGCCGAACCGAGCTTGTTCATCTTCTTCGGGATCGCAGCACCCTGGTACTCCAGCGGGATCGGGTGGCCGTGATCGTCGACCGGGCCGAGCGGCTGGTGGATCTCGACGTACTCACCGTGCGGCAGGCGCTTGATGATGCCGGTCTCGATGCCGTGCTCGAGCACCGCGCGGTCGCTCCGCTGCAGACCGATGCAGAAGCGGTAGGTCACGTAGTACGCGAGCGGAGGCAGGACCACCATGCCGATACGACCGATCCAGGTCATCGCGTTGAGCGAGATGTCCAGGTGGTACGCGATGATGTCGTTGACACAGGAGATCGTGAGCACCAGGTAGAACGCGATGGCCATCGCGCCGATGCCGGTGCGGACCGGGACGTCACGCGGACGCTGCAGCAGGTTGTGGTGCGCGTCGTCCTTCGTGAACTTCTTCTCGATCCACGGGTACGCGATCAGCAGTGCGAACACGATGCCCATGATCAGTGCGACAGCGAACACGGCGGGGATCGTGTACCGGTCGAACAGGTAGATCTCCCACGCCGGCCACAGACGCGCCATGCCGTCGGTCCACATCATGTAGAAGTCGGGCTGCGAGCCGGCCGACACCTGCGACGGGTTGTACGGGCCGATGTTCCAGATCGGGTTGATCTGCAGGACGCCGCCCATGATCGCCAGGATGCCGAACGTGAACGCGAAGAACGCGCCGCCCTTGAGGGCGAACACCGGGAGGATCCGGACGCCGACGACGTTCTGCTCGGTTCGGCCGGGGCCGGGGAACTGCGTGTGCTTCTGGTACCACACCAGCGCCAGGTGGGCGGCGATGAGGGCCAGCAGGATGCCCGGGACGAGCAGCACGTGCGCGACGTACAGGCGCGGGATGATCAGGGTGCCGGGGAAGTCTCCACCGAAGATCAGCCAGTGCAGCCACGTGCCGGCGATCGGAACACTCAGCGTGATGCCGGACAGCGCGGCGCGCAGACCCGTACCGGAGAGAAGGTCGTCGGGCAGCGAGTAGCCGAAGAAGCCCTCGAACATCGCCAGGATCAGCAGCAGCGAGCCGATGACCCAGTTCGCCTCACGCGGGCGACGGAACGCGCCGGTGAAGAAGATGCGCAGCAGGTGCACGATGATCGACGCGGCGAACATCAGCGCAGCCCAGTGGTGGATCTGCCGGACGAACAGACCGCCGCGAACCTCGAACGAGATGTTCAGCGTGGTCTCGTAGGCGCGGGACATCTCGACGCCGCGGAGCGGCTCGTACGCACCGTTGTAGGTGACCTCGGCCAGCGACGGGTCGAAGAACAGCGTCAGGTAGACACCCGAGATCAGCAGGATGATGAAGCTGTAGAGCGCGATCTCGCCGAGCATGAAAGACCAATGGGTCGGGAAGACCTTGTTGATCTGCCGCTTCATGCCTGCCGCGAGGTGGTAGCGGGAGTCGACTGCCTCTGCTTGGGCGGCAACTCTGGATGGAGTGGTAGTGGTCACGGTCGACGCTCCCAAAATGCCGGGCCGAGGGCTTCGATGAAGTCACCGTTGGCGACGAGGTAGCCCTCTTCGTTCACAGTAATAGGCAGCTGCGGAAGAGCACGAGCGGCGGGACCGAAAATCGGCTTGCCGTACTGCAGCGCGTCGAACTGCGACTGGTGGCAGGGGCACAGGATCCGGTTGGTCTGCTGCTCGTACAGCGAGGTGGGGCAGCCGAGGTGGGTGCAGATCTTCGAGTAGGCGATGTAGTCGCCGTAGTTGAAGCTCTCCTGGCCCTTGCGCTTGACAGCCCTCTCGGCGTCCTCGGTGCGCAGACGGATGAGCATGACGGCGTTGCGGATACCGCGCAGCGCCTTGAACAGCTCCTCGTCGTTGCCACGCTCGGACTCACGGAACGGGAAGACCGTCTCCATGCCGCCGGCGTCGAGGTCCTCCGGGCGCACCAGCACGATGTCGTGCGGACGGCCGGTGTCGCGACGCAGGTAGATCGTCTCGCCCTCGTAGCGGGGGGTCCAGCCGGACACCCACAGCGGGGAGTTGTCGCCCTTGGCCCACGGGTTCTTGATCATGCCGCCGAGGGGCATGACCGACATGACGCCGATGGCGCCGCCACCGAAGATCAGGCTGCGCTTGATCATCTTGCGGCGGCCGATCGTCGACTTGTCCAGAGTGTCGGTCAGCTGGGCCCCGAGGGTCCGCTTGTCGACCTCGGCCGAACCGCCGTCGTGGCGGTCCTGGATCGAGACCTCTTCGGGGATGAACTTCTTGGTGAACTTCACCGCGCCGACGCCGACACCGAGGATCGCGAGACCCATCGTGAAGCCGATCAGCGGGGTGTACAGGTTGTACGCCCAGTAGGTGTCGTCGCCCTCGCCGGCCCACTCCCACGGCCAGAACAGGAAGATGCCGATGAAGGCGAGCGCCGAGATGCCGGCGAGGATGAACCAGAAGGCCACCGAGCGCTCAGCGCGCTTCTCGGCCTTGGTGCCCTCGACCGCCCAGCGATCCTTCTGGAACGCCACATCGACGCCGTCGAGATTGGTACCGAGCTCGACGAGTTCGTCCCGGCTCATCCGGTCGAGTTCGTCGTCCGTGTACTTCTTCGGCGTGCCGCCGCTGCCGGCGTCGCTCATGACCTTGCTCCGATCCACAGTGCTGCGCCGACGACTGCGACGATGCCGATGACCCACATTGCGAGACCCTCGGAACCCGGTCCGATGCCACCGAGGCCGTAGCCACCGGGGTTCTTGGCCTCACTCGACTGCTTGACGTAGGCGATGATGTCCTTCTTCTCCTCGAGCGTCAGCTGACGATCGGAGAACTTGGGCATGTTCTGGGGGCCCGTGACCATGGCGGCGTAGATCTGCTGCTCGCTGGCCGGGTCCAGAACGGGGGCGTACTTGCCGGAGGACAGCGCGCCGCCGCGTCCGGTGAAGTTGTGGCACGACGCGCAGTTCATGCGGAACAGCTCGCTACCGCGCGCGACGTCGCCGCCACGCAGCGACGACTGTGCGATCTCGCCGTTCTCGTCACGGACGAGGGTCGGGCCGCCGCCCTGCGACTGGACGTAGGCGCCGATGGCGTCGGTCTGGCGGGCGTCGAACTTGGCGGGCTTGCGGGCAGCCTGCGCCTCGTTGCGGGCGGCCGGCATACGACCGGACGACACCTGGAAGTACACGGCGGCTTCGCCGACACCGATCAGGCTGGGGCCGCGGTCCTGGACACCCTGCAGGTTCGCGCCGTGGCACGTGATGCAGGAGGTGTCGTAGAGCTGCTTGCCTTCGCGGATCAGCGCTGCGGAATCGTCGCTCGCGGTGGCGACCTGCGGAGCAGGCGTCAGAGCGGAGGCGAGGAATCCGGCGCTCACGAGTCCCAGCATGAGGATCAGCGCGCCGGTGACGCGCCGACGCAGCTTGCGCTGGCGGCGCGCCTTGGCGGCGGAACCTGCTGTGGTGCGGTTGGGCATGTCACCCTCGATTGCGGGAGGGGGGGATGAACTCATCTGTATCCCTTTGGGTATGTCGGGACGACTGAAGCGTCAGGGGGCTGCCTGGTCGTTCAGCTGGCTAACGGATGAAATAAATCGTGGCGAACAGGCCGATCCACACAATGTCGACGAAGTGCCAGTAGTACGAAACGACGATCGCCGCAGTGGCCTGTGCAGGCGTGAACTTGCTGACCTTGGTGCGGACGATCAAGAAGACGAACGCGATCAGACCGCCGATGACGTGCAGTCCGTGGAAGCCGGTCGTCATGTAGAAGACCGATCCGTACACGCTGCTCGAAATCGTCGTGCCCTCGTGCACCAGGTGGTAGTACTCGTAGCCCTGGCCGAGCACGAAGAACGTGCCCATGGCAAGGGTGAGCAAGTACCAACGCCGGAGACCGAAGACGTCGCCCTTCTCAGCCGCGAAGACACCCATCTGGCAGGTGAAGGAAGACGCGATCAGCACCAGCGTGACCGGCACGGCCAACGTGAGATTCAGCTCCGTCGGCTCCGGTGGCCAGTTCCCATTCGCCTGTGCTCGTGCAACGAAATACATGGCGAAGAGC
The DNA here is from genome assembly GCF_004011865.1 of Prescottella agglutinans. Lineage (GTDB taxonomy): Bacteria > Actinomycetota > Actinomycetes > Mycobacteriales > Mycobacteriaceae > Prescottella > Prescottella agglutinans. The sequence goes on from NZ_RKLP01000006.1 coordinate 10,852, forward strand.
CCTGCGAAGAACATGAGCTCGCTTGACAACCACACGATGGTGCCGACGCTGACCATGTTTGGCCGGTTCAGCGAGTGCACGCGCTGGGTGATTGCCGATCCTGAAGTCCCTACTGCGCTCGTCACGCTGAGAAGTATGACGCTTCGTCGTAAAGGAAAGCCACCCGGGTCCTGTCTCGGCGCGTCGATGCAGGTCAGGGGTGGTTCCTCTGCGGTCGAGGCGGCCGTCGGCGGACGTGACAAAGTAGGCACATGGAACTCAGACGTGGAGTCGCTCGTTGGATAGGCGGAATTCTGTCCAGGCGCTCGGCCACGCCGCTCGATCGGACCCGCGCGGACCTCGTCGTGGTGGTGTCCGGATTCGACGACGTCGAGGCCTGCTCGACGGCACTCGAGCGCGGCGCCGCGGGCGATCCCGCATGGATCCCCGACGCCGAGGCGGTCCTCCGGCACCATCTCCGCCTGCCGGCCGCCGCGGTGGCGCAGGCCGTCGACATCGCGGCCCAGGACGGCTACGCGCCCGCCGGTGACCCCGATCCGGCGGACGACACCGCCGTGATCCTCCGGCTCGAGCGGGTGCAGGTCCTCGACGCCCTGCACTGCTCGCAGGAACGGTCCCGCATGGCGGGGCTGGCCCAGCGGCTGGACGGGACCGCGCTGGGCTGGGAAGCGCTGCAGCCGTCCGCGGCCGGTGAGTGATCAACGCCGCGCACGCGCGCACTAAGCTGCGGGACGACGGTGCCCACCGGGCACCGGGTGAACGGGCAGCGAAAGGGATCGCGATGGTGCGGCAGTCGGCAGCGCAGGGCACGGATCGAGTGGCGGGCGCGGTCGACCGGAGCTGGCCCGCGGTCCTCGGCGCCCTCACCGACGGCCGTGACCTGTCCGCCGACGACACTGCGTGGGCGATGGACGAGATCATGTCCGACAACGCGACGTCGGCGCAGATCGCGGCGTTCGGCGTCGCCCTCAAGATGAAGGGCCCGACCCCCGCCGAGCTGCGTGGCCTGGCCGACTCGATGCTCGGGCACGCCCGGACGGTGCCGGTCTCGCCCGACGTCGTGGACATCGTCGGCACCGGTGGCGACCGCTCGCACACCGTCAACATCTCGACCATGGCGTCCGTCGTCGTCGCGGCGTCCGGTATCCGGGTGGTCAAGCACGGCAACCGGGCGGCGTCGTCGAAGAGCGGCGGCGCGGACGTGCTCGAGGCGCTCGGCGTGCACATCAACCTCGGTGCCGCGGACGTGGCGCGGTGCGTCGAGGAGGTCGGCATCGGCTTCTGCTTCGCGCCGGTCTTCCACCCGGCGCTGCGGTTCGCGGGAGCCCCGCGCAAGGAGATCGGCATCCCGACGGTGTTCAACGTCCTGGGCCCGCTGACCAACCCGGCGCGGCCACGTGCCGGGCTGATCGGCTGCGCGTTCGAGGACCTGATCGGGGTGATCGCCGGCGTCATGGCCGAGCGCGGGAACTCCGCGCTGGTGGTCCGCGGCGACGACGGCCTCGACGAGCTCACGACGTCGACCACGTCCGTCGTGCACGTGGTCACCGGGGGCACGGTCACCACGCAGAAGCTGGACCCGACCGACCTCGGCATCACCCGGGTGCCGCTCGACGCCCTGCGCGGCGGCGACGCCTCGGACAACGCGAGGGTGGCGCGCGGGATCTTCGCCGGCGACGCCGGTCCGGTCCGGGATGCGGTGCTGTTGAACGCCGCCGGCGCGATCGCCGCGTTCGACGGACTCGAGGGGGGTCTCGAGGAGTCGCTGACCGCGGCTATGGAGAAGGCCGCCCGTGCAATCGACTCGGGGGCGGCCGCAGCGCTGCTCGAGCGGTGGGCGGCCTTGACCGTGGAGTTGGCGGCCGCCCCCCGCTGAGTCCCGCACGGACGGAGGCGGCCTACTCGCCGATCGAGAAGGCCGCCTCGACGTCCGCGCTCGAGTACGACTGGAACGCGATGTGGGTGGCGGTCTTGATGACGCCCTGCACCTTGTTGATGCGTTCGGTGACGACCTCCGCGATCTGCGCGTGGTTGCGGACCTTCACGATCGCGATCAGGTCGATGTCGCCTGCGCACGAGTAGACCTCGGCCACGCCGTCGAGGTCGGCCACTGCCTGTGCGGTCTCCGGGATCCGGTCGGCCTCGGCGTGGATCAGGACGATGGCGTTGATCATGTCGCTCCTTAACTGTGCTGACGTTCGTCGAACACAGTAGGCGGTTGGGCGGCCCGGGCGAGCGTGCACCATTCCTCCCACGATCCCGCCCCGCGGGCGGGTTCGTAGTAGCCGTGGCTGGTCCGCACGATCCGCACGCCGTCGGCGTCGAGCCAGCGGGCGACGAGCGCGAGTTCCTCGGGGGAGGCGCCACGCAGCGGTGTCTCGTCGGGGAGGACCGTCTCGGCGGACGCGACCAGGGCCTCGACGACCGGCATGGGCGCCACCCCGCGCCGCGCCACGCCGGCGGCCGCGAGGCGCCCGGCACGGACGACGGCGAACTCCCAGCCGCCCTCGTCGGAGCGGCGGGCGGCGACCAGTTCGTCGACGGCGGCGAGCGCTGCCAGGCGTTGCATGCGGCGCAGCGCCAGTCCGAGGGCGGCGGCGCGGTCGCGCAACCGGGCCGCGCTCTCGAACAGTTCGTTCGCCGCGAGTTCCTCGATGCGCGACCGCAGGTCTCGGAGCGGGGCGTCGTCCTCGCCCCGCAGCAGCGCCCGCGCCAGTTCCGGTGCGAGGCGGTACCCCTCCTCGTCGTCCGCGCGCGCGGGGCAGCCCCCGAGATCCCGGGGCGGGCACTTCGGGCCGTGTCGCTGTCCCTTCGCGATCCGCGTCGTGCACGTGCGGAGGCCGCAGAACTCGGCGGCCGTCTGGGCGACGTCGGTGGCGTCGGTCCGGGACCGGAACGGGCCCAGGGCGTCGGCGGTCGGGGTACGGACGACGGAGAAACGCGGGAACGCCTCCGAGGTGAGCGTGACCCACCATCCGCGCATGGGGAATTTCGATCGCCGGTTGTAGGGCGGCACGTGCGCCCGGAGCAGCCGCAGTTCCCGGACCCCGGCCTCGAGTGAATGGGCGCACTCGACGTGGTCGATCCGGGTGGCGAGCGCGACCATCTCCTTCATCCGCCCGCGCGTCTCGGAGCCGGTGAAGTAGGTGCGGACGCGTCGGCGCAGATCCACGGCCGTCCCGACGTACAGAACCTCGTCGGACGGTCCGCGGAAGAGATAGACCCCGGGGGTGCGGGGCAGGTGGCTGGCGAGCGTGCGCTTGGCGCGCTGCTCCGACGACACACGCGGCAGATAGTCGAGTAGCTCCGGCAGGCTGTGCACGCCTTGGTTGCCGACGCGCCCGATGAGGGCGTGGAGAACGTCGACGGTGGCCCGGGCGTCGTCGAGGGCGCGGTGGGTCGGCGTCGTGTCCGCGCCGAGCAGCGTTGCCAGCGCCGACAGCTTCACCGAGGGGGCCTCGTCCCGGCTGAGCACCCGGCGGGCGAGTTTGACGGTGCACAGCACCTGGAAACGGGGCCAGGGGATTCCGGCGCGCGCGGCGGCGGCCTTGAGGAACCCGACGTCGAAGCCGGCGTTGTGGGCGACCAGCACCGACCCGCGGGCGAACTCGAGGAACGCCGGCAGCACGGTGTCGATGCGCGGGGCGTCGCGCACCATCGCGGTGGTGATCCCGGTGATCTCCACGATGTACGGCGGGATCGCCCGTCCCGGGTCGACGAGAGTGCCCAGCTCACCGAGGATTTCACCGCCCCGAACCTTGACCGCCCCGATCTCGGTGATGGCATCGTTCTCGGAGCTGCCGCCGGTGGTCTCGAGGTCGACGATCACGAATGTGGTGTCGCGCAGCGGGGCATCCAGTTCGTCGAAGGTCAGTTGACCGTCGTCGGTCGAGCGGGCGGTGCGCGGTGGACTCACGCCCGTAGACACTAGGGCCGGGTACCGACAGGGCCGTTGGACCCGGTTCCGGGGCAAAGAGACGAGCATCACAGTGCCGAGTTTCGGTCGGCGCGCGCGAGGTTCGCGATCTGTGTTGTGCGAGAGCGGTTTCGGAGCCTGCCGTGAGCCCTCGGTCGCGGGCGGTCGGCGCGGTGCGTCGGTCCCCGGTGCGCGAGTGGAAGCGGTGGTGACCAGTGGTAACACCTGGTGCGGTCGGTCGGGTGCCGATCGGCGCGGCAGCGGGGCCGCGCCCCGGATCGCGGCGAAACCGGACCGGTTGTTATCCCGCCGTGATCTCTCGTCGCCCGAAGTGCGCCAAGGGCGGGCAAAACGGACCAACGGGGCAATTTCCGCGCGTTCGAATCGACATCACGGATGCGCTTTCGTAATCTTCTCGAGACCTAGCGGAGTCTGCCGCCCCACCCGGAGCGGCATCGCTGGGCCCGCCTAATCGAAGCCTCCTCGGAGGCGACGTGCCGGGAACCCAAGTTTCTCTGGGGTGAATCCCGTCGAAGCCGCGCAAGCGGTGTCGGCGGGTAGGGCTGATCTTCCCAGCCCGAACCCGTCAGCTAACTCGGTCGGCGGACGAACGGAAGAAACGGAGTTCTCTTTCTCGTGGCGTCATCTACTTTCAAGCGTTCCGCGCGACGCGCCGCCGTTGCCGGCGCGCTGGCCGTCGGAGCGGTCACGGTCACCGCAGCGCCGGCGCTGGCCGATCCGATCAACGTCCCGGGTGTCGGCACCGTCGAGGTTCCCGGTGTCACGCAGGCCCAGGTAGACGCCGCGATCGCGTCCGTCACTCAGGGCATCGGCACGGGCAGCGCCGCCGCCCTGCCGGCTCCCGTCGCCGCTCCCGCGCCCGTGATGAGCATGGGGGAGAAGGCGTTCAAGGCCGCCGAGACCAAGCTCGGTTCCCCCTACGTGTACGGCGCCGCCGGCCCGGACGCGTTCGACTGCTCGGGTCTGGTGCAGTGGGCCTACAAGCAGGCCGGCCTCAATCTCCCGCGCACCAGCTACGACCAGGCCGCCGCAGGCGTGCCGGTCTCGCGCGACGCCCTCCAGGTCGGCGATGTGATCTCGTTCTACGGCGGCAGCCACTCGGGCATCTACGCCGGCAACGGCAACGTCATCCACGCGTCGACCGCCGGTCAGCCGGTCAAGCTGGCGCCGGTGTCGTCGATGCCGTTCGACGGCGCGCGTCGCTACGCGTGATGCGCTAGGAGTCCTTGCGCGCGGGGCGGTTCCGACTTCGGTCGGGGCCGCCCCGTGTGCGTTCGTGGGTGTCCGACGTGAGTGTTATGTGGCATTCACGACGATGCACGTTTTGTCCTACTTCGAAGTAGACACGGACATATGCCATTCCGTAACCTGTTCGAGACCTTGCGGAACCCATCGCCGGTCTGTGCGGTGGAGACGAATCCAGAAACGGAGAGTCGCGCTGCTGTGCCCTCGCAGAAGATGAAGCGCTCGATGTGTACTGCCCTGGCGACGGGAGTCCTCTCCCTGACCCTCGTCGGACTGCCCGCCGCCTCGGCCGGCGCAGACCCCGTCGTGAACAACCCGACCGAGGCGTTGGAGCGGCTCGCGGAGCTGTCCCGCGAATCCGAGCAGACGACCGAGGCGCTGCACAACGCGCAGATCGACCTGGACGGCAAGCAGGCCGTGCAGCGCGACGCCGAGGCCCGCCTCGCCGGCGACCGCGACGCCCTCGCCGCCGCGCAGGCTCGGATGGATCAGTTCCGGCCCACGGTGAGCAAGCTCGCGGCCGCGAGCTACCAGGGCGCCCGCACCAACCGGCTGTTCGCCGTGATGGTCAGCGACTCGCCGCAGCAACTCCTGGACCAGATGTCGGCGCTCGACGCGATCTCGAACGAGACGTCGAAGGCCGTCTCGCAGTTCAAGCAGGCCGCTACCGACGCCGAGGCGGCCGCGGAGGCGTCGCGGGTGTCCGCGGACGCGGCACGCACCGCCACCGAGCAGGCCAAGGTGGTGAGCGACGAGCTGCAGAGCAAGCAGAGTGATCTGCAGAAGCAGATCGACTCGGTCACCGCGGCATACGACCGGCTCACCGGCGCCGAGCAGGCCCAGCTCGCGGGCACGTCGTTCCCGGCCGGGTTCGACGCCGGTCGCATCCTGGCCGGCCTCACCCCGGGGTCCGGATCCGCCGCGCTCCAGGCCGGGCTCAGCCAGGTGGGCAAGCCCTACAGCTGGGGCGCGACGGGACCCGACGCCTACGACTGCTCCGGTCTGGTCGTGTGGTCGTACCGGCAGATCGGCAAGACCCTGCCGCGGTCGAGCCAGGCGCAGGCGGAGGGCGGGATCCCGGTCGACCGGAGCGCCCTGCAGCCCGGCGACGTCGTGCTGTTCTACAACGACGCGTCGCACGTCGGCCTCTACGCCGGTGACGGAAACGTCCTGCACGCGTCGACGTACGGCACCCCGGTCAAGGTCGACTCGATGGCGTCCATGCCGTTCTACGCGGCGCGTCGCTACTGAATCGTTCGGCGACAGTCCGACACACGGTCCGCGAATGGACCCGATATCCCGGGGGTATCGGGTCCATTCGCGTATCCGGCTCCTACACTTTCGGTCGTGTCCGCTGAAGATCGCACCCCGAGCCCCACGCCGAAGCGGCGTGTGCGGCGGTGGGAGTGGGTGGGGCTCACGGGGCTGGGCATCGCCGTGGCGCTCGTGCTGTCCCTGACGGCGTTCGACCACGAGGCCGAGGTGCCCGACGTCCGTCGCCCCGCCCCGGTCGCCAATCCGTACGAGGACGGGCGACGCGCGGGTGCGCAGGCCGTGCTCGACGAGTGGGCGCGCGCGGTGCGGTCCGGTGACACCGCGGCCCTGCCGGGACTGTTCGACCCCGCTGCGGCGCCGGGGTTCCTGGAGGCGGAGATCCGGCGCGCGGGCAACGCATCCCAGGTGCCGTTCTCCGAATTCGGCTACGACATCGGTCTGGACCCCGAGGTCCCGGTTTCGTCGGACGTGGCCGACGAACTCGGCGCATCGGACGTGTGGGCGCCGACGGTGTACCTCCGATACGCGATCGCCGGCGCCGACGCCCAGCCGACGCGCAAGCCGGTGGCGCTCGTGCTGGCCCGTCGTGGGGACGAGTGGAAGCTCGTCAGCGACTCGGGTGTCCCCGGATCCGATCGTGAAACGTGGCGAGGTCCTTGGGATTTCGGCCCCGTGATCGCGCGCGTCGTGGACGGGGCGGAGGGGCGGTCGTCGATCGTCCTCGGCCACCCGCAGCAATCGGCGATGGTCGATCGCCTCGCGGGGGACCTCGGGGAAGCGGTCGCGCACGTCACCGACGTGTGGGGTCAGGACTGGTCCCGTCGGGCGGTGGTGATGGTCGCCGGGTCCCAGGAGGAGTTCGCATCGCTGGTCGGCACCGCACACAGCGGCGCCGACATCGCCGCGGTCTCGGTGTCGGACGCGGTCGACCAGCGGTCGAGGACCGCGTCCGGCCAGCGGATCGTGTTCAGCCCGGAGGCCGCCGACCGGCTGACGGACCTCACGCGCGTGTCGGTGCTGCGGCACGAGTTGACGCACATCGCCGCGCGGGCGGTCACGGCGGACGGATCGCCGCTGTGGATCCTCGAGGGTTACGCCGACTACGTCGGTTACCGCGGCATCGAGGCCACGTTCGGCGCCCTGGCACCGACCCTCACCGCCGCGGTGGCCCAGAACGGTCCGCCGACGGCCCTGCCGACGAACGCGGACTTCGGAGCCGGCGGTGACACCGCGCGCCGGGCGTACGAATCCTCTTGGTCGCTGGCTGCTTTCGTGGCGAGCGAGTACGGGGAGGATCGGCTGGATTCGCTGTACCGGGAGCTGGCGCAGGGAGAGGCCACGGCGGATCGGCTCGACGGCCGCATCCACGACGCGCTGGGCGTCGGTGCCGACGGGCTGGTCCAGGCGTGGGGCGCCTGGGTGCAGAAACAGCTGGCGTGACCCTGGTTCCAGGCGCGGGGGCTGCGGCACATACGGTGGAGAGATGCGTCGAACCCTGTTGGTGACGAACGATTTTCCACCGCGGCCCGGTGGGATCCAGTCGTACCTGCACACATTTGCCGCCCAGCTGCCCGCCGACGAGCTGGTGGTCTACGCCCCGCGTTGGCGGGGCGACAGTCATATCCGATTCGACGCCGAGCAACCGTACGAGGTGGTCCGGCACCCCACGACACTGATGGTGCCGACCCCGTTCGTCGCCCGCCGCGCCGCGAAGCTCGTGGAGAAGTACCAGTGCGACAGCGTGTGGTTCGGTGCGGCCGCGCCGTTGGCGTTGCTCGCGCCGACGGTTCGGCGGGCCGGGGCCCGGCGGGTGATCGCGTCGACGCACGGCCACGAGGTGGGCTGGTCGATGCTGCCCGGCGCGCGGCAGGCCCTACGGCGCATCGGTGAGCACACCGACGCCGTCACCTACGTCAGCAAGTACACGCGCGGGCGGTTCGCGTCGGCGTTCGGGCCGAACGCGGCCCTCGAGCACCTTCCTTCCGGTGTCGACACGGACGTGTTCCGTCCCGACCCGGCGGCCCGAGCCGAGTTGCGCGCCCGCTACGGCCTCGGTGACCGCCCGACGATCCTGTGCCTGTCGCGACTCGTGCCCCGCAAGGGGCAGGACCAGCTGATCCGGGCACTGCCCGCGATCCGGCGGAGCATCGACGGTGCCGTCCTCGTCATCGTCGGCGGTGGCCCGTACGCCGAACGGCTGCACGCGCTCGCGCACGAGTGCGGCGTCGCCGACCACGTCGTGTTCACCGGTGGGGTGCCGGCCGCGGAACTGGCCGCGCACCACACGATCGCGGACGTGTTCGCGATGCCGTGCCGGACGCGGGGCGCGGGCCTGGACGTCGAGGGCCTCGGCATCGTCTACCTCGAGGCGTCCGCGACCGGGGTACCGGTGATCGCCGGACGGTCCGGGGGAGCGCCGGAAACGGTGGTCGAGCACGAGACCGGGCTGGTGGCGGACGGGACGTCGGTCGAGGACGTCGCGCAGTCGGTGATCTCGGTGCTGTCCGACCGGGACCGCGCCGCCGCGATGGGCGCCGCCGGCCGCGACTGGGTGAAGGCGCACTGGCGATGGGACGTGCTGGGCGCCCGACTGCGCAGCCTGCTGGCCTGACAACACGGCGCCCGCGATCCTTTCGGACCGCGGGCGCCGGTGTCGGGGCCGACTACTTGCTGTAGATCTGCTCGATGTCGTCGGCGAAGCTCTGGTGGACGACGTTGCGCTTGAGCTTCAGGGTCGGGGTGAGCTCACCGGTCTCCTCGGTGAAGTCCACCGGCAGGATGCGGTACTTCTTGATGGCCTCGGCGTGCGAGACGAGCTTGTTGGCCTCGGCGATGGCCGCGTCGATCTCGGCGGTGAGGTCGGCGTCCGACAGCAGTTCCGCGACCGTGGTCCCGGCCGGCTTGCCGTTGCGTTCGTTCCATCCGGGCAGTGCCTCGGCGTCGATCGTGATGAGCGCGCCGATGAACGGCTTCTGGTCGCCGACCACGATCGCCTGGCTGATGAGCGGGTGGGCGCGCAGGTGGTCCTCGAGCTGGGCCGGGGCGACGTTCTTGCCGCCCGCGGTCACGATGATCTCCTTCTTGCGGCCGGTGATGGTGATGTAGCCCTCGGAGTCGACGGTGCCGAGGTCGCCCGTGTGGAACCAGCCGTCCTCGATGGCCTCCGCGGTGGCGGCCTCGTTGCGCCAGTAACCGGTGAAGACGACCGGGCCGCTCAGCATGATCTCGCCGTCCTCCGCGATGCGGACGGAGTTGCCGGCCAACGGCTTTCCGACGGAGCCGACCTTCTGATTGCCGATCGTGTTGACCGCGAACGCGGCCGTGGTCTCGGTCAGTCCGTAGCCCTCGTAGATCGTGACGCCGATACCGCGGAAGAAGTGGCCCAGACGGGCGCCGAGCGGTGCGCCGCCGGAGATCGCGAGCTGGCACTTGCCGCCGAGCGCGGCCCGCAGCTTGGAGTAGACGAGCTTGTCGAAGACGGCGTGCTTGAGGTTCAGCAGCAGCCCCGGTCCGCCGTTGTCCTTCGCCTCGCTCCACGTGACCGCGGTGGTGGCGGCGGCGTCGAAGATCTTGCCCTTGCCCTCGTTGTGCGCCTTCTGGCGGGCGGTGTTGTAGACCTTCTCGAACACGCGCGGCACCGAGAGGATGAAGTCCGGCTTGAACTCGGCGAACGTCGGGACGAGGTTCGGGATGTCGCTGGTGTGGCCGAGGGTCGCACCGGCGTCGAACGCGGCGATGCTGACCGCGCGCGCGAGCACGTGCGCGAGCGGCAGGAACATGAGGGTGCTCACCCCCGGCGAGGTGAGCAGGTCGCCGAGGTTCGACTCGACGATGCCCTTCGACTCGGCGATGAGGTTCGAGTGCGTGAGCTGGCAGCCCTTGGGTCGTCCGGTGGTCCCGGAGGTGTAGATCAGGGTCGCCGGGTCGCTCGCCTTCAGCGCCTCGGCCCGGGCCCGGACCTCGTCGTCGGCGACGTCGGCCCCGTCCGCGGTGAGGATCGCCACCGCGCCCTCGTTCCCGGCGGAGGGTTCGATCTGCAGCACGGAGCGCAGATCCGGCGCGGCCTCGGCGACCTCGGCGACGGTCTTCGAGTGCTTGTCGGTCTCGACGATCAGGCCGATCGCGCCGGAGTCCTCGAGAATCCACCGCACCTGGTCGGCCGCGGAGGTCTCGTAGATCGGCACCGTGACACCGCCCGCCGACCAGATCGCGTAGTCGAGCAGCGGCCACTCGTAGCGCGTCGCGGACATCAGCGCGACCCGGTCGCCGGGCTGGACGCCGCGGGCGATCAGCCCCTTCGCCACCGCGGTGACCTGGTCGGCGAACTCGCGGGCGGTGACGTTCACCCACGCGCCGTTCACGAGGCGCCGGTACACGATGTGCCCGGGCTTCGTGTCCGCGTAGGTGAAGACGGAGTCGACCGCGGATGCGTCCTCCGGGATGGTGAACGTGGCAGGAACGCTGAACTCGGGCACGACGACCTCCGACACTGCAGATACTGGCGAGTAGGGTTTGCTGGTCCTCACGATAGACCGGCCCGGCGTGATGTGCGGCACTGCCACCTACCTGCGGCTCGACAGATGGGCATCCGTCCAGGTGTAGTCCAGATCACGGACCGTGACCGCCGTGTGTGAAGCTGTGGGAGTGAGCAGCATTCAGGTCGCCGACCAGACTTTCGTAGCAGCAGCCCCGGAGAAGGTGGCCGCCCGCGTGTCCGTGCCCGCGCGGTGGCGCGCGTGGTGGCCGGATCTCGTTCTCGACGTCCGCGAGGACCGGGCCGAGAAGGGCATCCGCTGGACGGTCGCGGGACCGCTCACCGGGACGATGGAGGTGTGGCTCGAGCAGGTCATGGACGGCACCGTCGTCCACTACTTCCTGCACGCGGAGCCGACCGGCGTGAGCCCGCAGGGGCTGGCGTCGCTGGACCTCGCCGGAATGAACCACGCGCGGCGCCTCGCCGGCAAGGCGATGACCTTCGAACTCAAGAAGCAGCTCGAGGCGGGGCGACCTGCGGGCGAGCCACCCGCATAGGGAATTGTGCGTCCGCTCGGGAATCGTGTGAGATGAACGTGGCGGTGAGACGCGTCGTGCGTCCCTCCAGCCGCCGTGAGCCGTTCTGAAAGGAAGCGTCCGAGGCATGGCCGAGAAGACCAAGCGGTCGATCACCATCGACGCACCCGCCGAGCAGATCATGGGTGTGATCGCCGACTTCGACTCCTACCCGGCCTGGGTGGAGGCGGCGAAGTCCGTCGAGGTCCTCGACTCCGGGCCCGACGGCCGTGCGGAGCAGGTCCGGTTCGTGCTCGACGCCGGCATGGTCAAGGACACGTACGTCCTGCGCTACCGGTGGGCCGCGGACGGTATGGCGGTCAGCTGGGAGCTCGTCTCCGGCGAGATCCAGAAGGCCCAGTTCGGCTCCTACACGCTCGAACCCGAGGGCGACGGCACACGGGTCACCTACGAACTGACCGTCGACCTCACGATCCCGATGATCGGGCTGTTCAAGCGCAAGGCGGAGAAGGTCATCACCGACACCGCGCTCAAGGAGCTCAAGAAGCGGGTGGAGGGCTGAGCGCCCCCGAATCCGGCCGCGGCGGTGCCCAGATCCGGCTGTTCCTCGGCAAGGGCGGGGTCGGCAGGACGACGATGGCGGCGACGACGGCCGTCGCGCTGGCCGGCGGCGGGCGGCGGGTGCTCCTCGCGTCGCTCGACCAGGCGCACTCGCTGGCGGACGTGCTCGGCCGCCCCGTCGGCCGCGGGCACGAGACCCCGGTGGCGGCCGGACTCGACGCCGTCGAGATCGACACGCTCGCGCTGCTCGAGGAGCGCTACCGGGGGCTCGTCACGGTGCTCGCACTCGGCGGGTCCCACGATCACGGGGCCCAGTTCGCCGACCTCGCGCCGCAGGAGTTGACGGGGCTGCCCGGTGTCGAGGACCTGCTCGGTCTGGGCGAGATCGTGCGACTCGCCGACCAGGGGCGGTGGGACGTCGTCGTCGTGGACTGCCCGCCGACCGCGGACGCGCTGCGGGCGCTGAGCCTCCCGGAGACGGTGTCCGGGTACGTCGAACGGGTGTGGCCGCAGCACCGGCGCATCACCGCCGCGACGTCTGCATCGTCCTCGGACGCGCGACTGGCGTTCGCGGTCGCGATGCTCGACCGGGTCCTCGACGCGACCGCGGCGGCGTCCGCGCTGCTGACCGATCGGGCTCGGACCGCGGTGCGGGTCGTCTCGTCGACCGAACGCGTCGGACTGGCCGAGACCCGGCGGGTCCTGTCCGCCGCCGCGCTCGCCGGTCTGCGGGTCGACGCGATCGTCGTGAACAAGCTTCTGCCGCAACTCGATCCGGGGGCCGAAGGGGGAGGGGTCGGGGGCTGGTACGGCACACGCCGGGCCGCGCAGCAGGACGCGCTCGCCGACGTCCGGGCGGCGGCGGGCACCGCCGCGGTGCTCTCGGCCGACCATCTGGCCGCAGAGCCGATAGGGTGGGATGCCCTCGACGAACTCGCGCGCGCGGTCTACGCCGACAGCGACGCGGCCGACCCGTCGGAGGAGTCCCTGAACGACCGCGCACCGGTGCGGGTCGCGCTCGAATCCGGTTCGGGCGACCTGCAATCGGTGTACGCGATGCGGATGCACCTGCCGCTCGTCGACCCCGGGACGTTGACGTTGGGACGAGTGGAGGACGACTTGCTGGTTGGGGCGGACGGTAGACGCCGTCGTGTGCGCCTGGCGTCGGTGCTGCGTCGATGCGTCGTGCGTGACGCGGACTTCGACGGGTCCGATCTGGTGGTGCGGTTCGTCCCCGACCCCGCGGTGTGGCCGCAGTGACCGGGGACCACGCCGAACTCGCCGCGGAACTGCGTGCGCTCGCGGAAACCGTCCTGGAACGACTCGAACCGATCCTGCAGAAGGCCGCCGCGCCGGTGCCCGCCGAGGGGGACGGTGACGGCGGGGCCGCCTGCAGCACCTGCTCGTGGTGCCCGCTGTGCGCGCTGGCCGCCCTGATCCGGGGTGAACAGCACGACCTCGTGACGCTGCTGGCCGGTCAGGCGTCCACGTTGCTCGCGGCGCTGCGCGAGGTCCTCGACGCGCACGAGGGCACCGCCACCGAGTACGCGGGGGCGCCGCCCGCCGCGGCGCCGTCGGCGTTCGTGCCGATCGACGTGACGATCAGGGACCACGAGCCGAGATAGGCGGTACCCGGCGTACCGCACCGGTCCCCGGGTCGGCAGAATCAGCGAGGTGGACAGCACCGAACTTCTCACCGTGGGCGTCGACGTCGGGGGAACGAGCATCCGGGCATCCGTCGTCGACGGTGACGGTGAGGTGCTCGACACGACGCACGTGCCGACGCCGCACTCCGAGGACGCCCTCGAGCACGGCATCGACCGGGCCGTACGGGAACTCGCGGACCGTCACGACGTCGCGGCGGTCGGCCTCGCGGTGGCGGGCTTCGTCGACTCCGACCGCACGACGGTCCGATTCGCCCCGCACCTGCCCTGGGTCGACGCTCCCGTCGCGCGCAGCCTCGGGAACCGACTCGGCCTGCCCGTCGTCCTCGAACACGACGCGAACGCCGCGGCCTGGGCGGAGTGGCGTTTCGGTGCCGCCGCGGGCGGACGCAACGTCGTCGTCGTCGCGATCGGCACCGGGATCGGGGCGGCGCTGCTGATCGACGGCGGCCTGTACCGCGGGAGCTTCGGGGTGGCGCCGGAACTGGGACACCTGCAGGTGGTTCCGGACGGCCGCGCGTGCGCGTGTGGCAAGCGGGGCTGCTGGGAGCGGTACTGCAGCGGGACGGCCCTGGTCGACACCGCGCTGGAACTGCTCGCGGCCGACCCGTCGGCGTCGACGGTCCTGGCCCGCGACGTCGCGGTCGATCCGGGTACGTTGACCGGGCGCCGGATCGCGGTGGCCGCGTCCGACGGGGACTCGTTGGCGCTGGCCACGTTTGCGGACTTCGCGAAGTGGCTCGGGGTGGGCCTGGCAACGGTCTCGGACGTCTTCGACCCCGACCTGATCGTGATCTGCGGCGGCGTCGGCAGTTCCGCGCCGCTGTTCCTCGACGACGCCCGCGAGCACTATGCGCGGCTCGTCACCGGTTCCGGACATCGCCCACTCGCCCGGATCAGACACACCCTGCTCGGTGAGGCTGCCGGGATGATCGGCGCCGCGGACCTGGCGCGGGCGGCGCTGCGGGATCCCGCACGCGGGAACTGAACCCGGGACCGCGCGTCCGAGCGGAAGCGGCCATCGCCCGGCCACCTGTGGCAGCGGTCGAGACTGCTGAGTACAGTCTTGGGCATGGCGAGTGCGGGTCGGGCCCCGGACGGACCAGGGGGTCAGAGCGCTCGGACGGAAGGACACCATGTGGTACTGGCTGTTTAAGTACGTGTTGTTGGGTCCTCTGATGTGGGTCCTCGGTCGGCCGAAACTCGAAGGCGCCGAGAATATTCCGGCGGACGGCCCGGCAATCCTGGCCAGCAACCACCAGGCCGTGCTCGACTCGTTCTTCCTCCCGCTGCGGTGCCCGCGGCGCATCACGTTCCTCGCCAAGAGCGAGTACTTCACCGGCACCGGCCTCAAGGGCAGGTTCCAGAAGTGGTTCTTCTCCGCCGTGGGCCAGGTGCCGATCGATCGCACCGGAGCGTCCGCCGCGAAGGACGCCCTCGACGCCGGCCTGCGGGTCCTGTCGCAGGGCAAGCTGCTCGGCATCTACCCCGAGGGCACGCGCTCGCCCGACGGTCGCCTGTACAAGGGCAAGACCGGCATGGCGCGTCTCGCGCTCGAGTCCGGCGTCAAGGTCATCCCCGTCGCGATGATCGGCACGGCCAAGGTCAACCCGATCGGTTCGCGCATGTGGAAGCCCGCGAAGGTCACCATCCGGATCGGTGAACCCATCGACTTCTCCCGTTTCGAGGGCATGGGCGGCAACCGGTTCGTCGAGCGTGCCGTCACCGACGAGGTGATGTACAAGCTGATGCGCCTGTCGGAGCAGGAGTACGTCGACATCTACGCGGCGACGGTGAAGAACCAGGGGACGGACGAGGCCCCGGCCCAGCCGGCCGCCGACGTCGCCCGCATCCCCGACACCCAGGCCGGCTAGCCCTGACGCCTGCGGTCCCGCGCCCGCACCGCCGCGCGCTGCACCGGATCGCCCTGCTCGCGGCGTCGGGGGCCGCCGTCGTGCTCGGCGCGCCGACGCTGTGGATCCGGGCCACCGCCGCTGGACACCTGTACGACGCGGACGGCGCGCCCGCTGCGCCGGTCGCGATCGTCCTCGGCGCCCGCGTTCGCGGCGGACGACCCATGAAGTTCCTCCGCGGCCGCCTCGACGCCACCGTCGACCTCGTCCGGGCCGGTGCGGTGTCCGTCGTCCTCGTCTCCGGGGACGCCCGGGGCCGGTCCGGTGACGAGATCGCGGCGATGACCGCGTACCTCGTCGAGGCCGGCGTGGACCCGGGCCGCATCGTCGCCGACCCGTACGGACTCGACACGTACGACACCTGTGTCCGCGCGGCACGGACCTACGGGATCCGGCGGGCCCTCGTCGTCACCCAGCCGTTCCACCTGCCGCGCACCGTCGCGCTCGCGCGCCGCGCGGGCATCGACGCGGACGGCGTCCGGGCCGGGCGTGCCGGTGGCCGCCGCACCACGCTGGTGAAGAACTCGATCCGTGAACTGCTGTCGTACCCCAAGGCGGCGCGGGACACCCTGCGGCGGCGGGACCCGAAAGTGGTGTCGGCGCCGGTGGATTCGGTGGCCGACGCGCTCGCTCGATAGCAGCTCCGGGGCCCGGGCGGCCGGTATCTTCCCAATCGTGGCAGCAGTAGCGTTCGCACGCACCCGGCCCCGCCTGTTCTGGTGGCTCGTGGCGGCCGTGATGGCGGTCCTGTACGTCGGGTCGCTGCTCGTGTACGGGCTGGCCGACCGCGACCGCGGTGGCGATCCGGCGGAGCGGATCGCGGACGACGAGGTGGTGGTGATCGTGACTCCCAAGGCGATGCACCCCACCGCCGACCGGCTCGACGCGGAGGTCAGCATCGTTCCGGGCGCGAGCTTCCGCAGTCCGCGCGGCGACACCCTGGCGGCGCCGATCAACCTGCACATGTCGCCCACCACGGCTCGCTCCGAGTTGGTGTTTCCGGCCGGTTCCGTGCCCACCACGCGCGACGTGCAGTTGATCGTCGACGGCCAGTCGGGGAGGTGGCCGTTCGACCTGTTCGACATCGAACCGCTGATCGTCGAGGCCTACAGCGGGGCGGGGGACGGGGTCGAGGTGCACCGCACCCGGGTGGTGCTCGACGAACGGATCGAGGGGTGGCAGCTCGACTCCGACGCGGTCGCCGTCGACGAGGAACTCGCCCTCACCGGCAACGGCCTCGCCGTGAACGTGCACCGATCGGCCGGCACGCTGGTCTACGCGCTGATCCTGCTGCTGATGATGATCGTCCTGGCGGTGCTCGCGGCGTTCGTCGCGATCCAGACCGCGCGCCGTCGCCGACTGGTGCACACCGACATGCTCGGGTGGATGGCCGCGATGCTGTTCGCGGTGGTGCCGATGCGCGGCATGCTGCCCGGCAACCCGCCGATCGGCTCCTGGGTCGACATCGCGGTGACCCTGTGGGTGGTGGTGACCCTCGTCTGCGCGCTGGCGGTGTACGTGTACTGCTGGTGGCGCGACACCGCCGCCGAGGACGCGTCAGGCCACGGGGGAGAGGCGCGCGGTCCCGTCGGCGCCCCCGCGGACGGCGGAGTCGCGTCGACCGACCCGCACGGCCACGGCCGCGATCACCGCGACGGCCCACCACACGTACGACGACGCCAGGAACTGGTCCCACAGCGGCCAGTCGGTGCCCTCCCATCGCCCGTGCCCGAGCCGCCAGTGCGGGGCGGTCACGAACAACGCCCAACTGGCCATGACGCCGACAGCCAGGACGACGCTGCGCCGTCGATACGCCTCGACCCCGACGAGCAGCAGCAGCGGGGCGACCCAGACCCAGTGGTGTGACCACGACACGGGGGAGACGAGCAGCCCGAGCAGACCGTTGACGAACAGCGCCAGCGCCGTCGCACCGGCGGTGAACGCGCGGTGCATCGCGACGGCCGCGAGCACGAGCGCGGCGGCGCTCAGGGCCAGCCACAGCACGCTGCGCAGCGACGGGTCCATACCGAGGCGCGCGAGGACACCCGTGATGCTCTGGTTCGCCGGGTATGCGGGCCCGCCGATCCGGCCGGAGTCGAACAGCGTGTCGGTCCAGTACTGCCACGAATCCTCGCGCGTGAGCACGAACCCGAGCGCGCCGAACGCGACGAAGCTCAGCCCCGTCGTCACGACGGCGCGGAAGTCCTTGCGCACCAGGAAGAACAGCACGAACACCGCCGGGGTGAGTTTGACCGCGGCGACGAACCCGATCAGCATGCCGCGCGGCCACGGGGTCTGCTTCAGCAGGCAGTCGGCCGCGACGAACGTCATCAGCAGGATGTTCACCTGGCCGTAGTTCAGCGTCGAGTAGACCGGCTCGAGCGTCAGCGCGGCCGCGGCGGCGGCCAGCGCCGTCCACACCAGCGTGGTGCGCGGCGCGACACCGATCGACGCCAGCGTCAGCACGAGCGTCGCGAACAGCGCCACGAGCGACAGCACGGTCAGCACGACCCCCGCCGCCTCGAGTGAGATCGCCGACATCGGGCTGAACACCACGGCCGCGAGCGGGGGATACGTGAACGGCAGGCCGACGCCGGACAGCGTCGGCGGCATCGAGCCGTACAGCGGACCGCCGTCGGCGAACACCGATCCGCCGAGCCGGTACACGTCCAGATCGATCCGGTAGTAGAAGCCGACGTCACGCAGGCCCGGGATCCCGATCAGGTTGTACGCGGCCCCGAACGCGCAGGCCAGCACGATCACCACCGCCGCGACGATGCCGAGCGGGGAACGCCACCACGACGGCGTCGAGGTGGGGTCGCCGTCCTCGGTAGAGGGCCCGCCTACCGAGGCGGCCGAGTCGCTTGCGGAGTCGTCACGAGGAGTGCGCACCAAGCCATCCTTCTACGAACAGGGGGCGCGGTGTCGAGTGCCCCGGCGCGCGGGCATAGGCTCCCCCCGTGCGCTACTTCTACGACTGCGAGTTCATCGAGGATGGTCGCACAATCGAGCTCGTCTCGATCGGTGTGGTTTGCGAGGACGGGCGCGAGTTCTACGCCGTGTCCACCGAGTTCGACCCGGAACGGGCCGGCAAATGGGTGCGCCGCAACGTGCTGCCCAAGCTGCCGCCGCCGTCGTCGCCGCTCTGGAAGAGCCGCGCGCGGATCCGCGACGACCTGATGAAGTTCCTCGTCCCGCGGCCCGGCATCGAACCCGAGCTGTGGGCGTGGGTCGCCGCGTACGACCACGTCGCGCTGTGCCAGCTGTGGGGTGCGATGACGGACCTGCCGTCGAACATGCCCCGCTACACCCGCGAGCTGCGCCAACACTGGGAGTCCCAGGGCTGCCCGCCGCTGCCGCCGGTGCCGGACGACGCGCACGACGCGCTCGCCGACGCCCGGCACAACCTCGCGAAGTTCGACGCGATCGAGGCGTTCCGCGCCGTTCGGTGACGGGAGTCACCCGCCGCGATCGGTGCAACGATTCTCTGTCAATGGGGGCCTTTGCTCACTCGGCTCGGGCGAGGCGAATATCCTGTAGTGGTGAACTGGACTGTCGACGTTCCGATCGACCGCTTGCCCGAACTGCCGCCGCTGCCCGCCGCCATGCGCGAGCAGCTCGACGCCGCACTGGCCAAGCCGGCCGCACAGCAGCCGCAGTGGCCCGCCGACCAGGCCGCGGCCATGCGCACCGTCCTCGAGAGTGTGCCGCCGATCACGGTGGCGAGCGAGGTGGAGGCGCTGTCGCAGAAGCTGGCCGAGGTGGCGCGCGGTGAGGCCTTCCTGCTGCAGGGCGGTGACTGCGCGGAGACCTTCGCGGACAACACCGAACCGCACATCAAGGGCAACATCCGCACGCTGCTGCAGATGGCCGTCGTGCTCACCTACGGCGCGAGCCTGCCGGTGGTCAAGGTCGCGCGCATCGCCGGCCAGTACGCCAAGCCGCGCTCGTCGAACACCGACTCGCTCGGACTGCAGTCCTACCGCGGCGACATGGTCAACTCGCTCGTCGCGGACGAGGCCGTGCGCGTGCACGACCCGTCGCGTCTGGTGCGGGCGTACGCCAACGCCAGCGCCGCGATGAACCTGGTGCGCGCGCTCACCGGTTCCGGGATGGCCGACCTGCACAAGGTGCACGACTGGAACCGCGAGTTCGTCGCGTCGTCGCCGGCCGGCGCCCGCTACGAGGCCCTCGCCGCCGAGATCGACCGCGGCCTGCGGTTCATGAACGCCTGCCGCGTCACCGATCCCAACCTGCAGTCCGCGCCGATCTACGCCAGCCACGAGGCCCTCGTGCTCGACTACGAGCGCGCGATGCTGCGGCTGGACAACTCCGACGACCACCCCAAGCTGTACGACCTGTCGGCGCACTTCCTGTGGATCGGCGACCGCACCCGCCAGCTCGACGGCGCGCACATCGCGTTCGCGGAACTGGTGTCGAACCCGATCGGCCTCAAGATCGGTCCGAGCACGACGCCCGAGCAGGCCGTCGAGTACGTCGAGCGCCTGGACCCGACAAACAAGCCGGGCCGGCTGACCCTGATCTCGCGCATGGGCAACCAGAAGGTCCGCGACCTGCTGCCGCCGATCATCGAGAAGGTGCAGGCCACTGGACACCAGGTGATCTGGCAGTGCGACCCCATGCACGGGAACACCCACGAGGCCACCACCGGCTACAAGACCCGCCACTTCGACCGCATCGTCGACGAGGTGCAGGGCTTCTTCGAGATCCATAATGGTCTCGGCACGCACCCGGGTGGCATCCACGTCGAGCTCACCGGCGAGAACGTCACCGAGTGCCTCGGCGGCGCGCAGGACATCTCGGACGTCGACCTGTCCGGTCGCTACGAGACCGCGTGCGATCCGCGCCTGAACACCCAGCAGTCGCTGGAGTTGGCGTTCCTGGTCGCGGAGATGCTGCGCGACTAGCAGTCACCGACCGCCCTGAAGGGTCCCTCCGTGCGCTCCCGGCGCGCGCAGGGGCCCTTCGGCCGTTCCGGGGGCAGTGCGGGTGATCAGAGCAGCGACGTGAGCGTGACGGTGCTGCCCGGCGCCACCCGGTCGCCCGCACCGGGGGTCTGGGAGATGATCAGCGACCGGTCCGAGCTCACGATCTGACGCACCTCGTACGGCAGGCCCAGACGGTCCAGTTCCGCCTTCGCGGCCGCCACCGAGCGGCCCAGCAGCGACGGCACCTTCACGGCGTTCGACACCTTCAGCACGACGCTGGCGCCGGCCTTGACGGTGGTGCCCACCGCCGGATCGGTTCCGACCGCGTCGCCCGCGTCGGCGTCGTCGGAGAACACCTGCTGCACCTCCCGCACCGTGATGCCCACCGAGTCGAGGGCCTTGCGGGCCGCGTCCTCCGACATGCCCGACACGTCGGGGACGTCCACGGGCGGGGCGCCCTTGCTGCGGATCATCCGGACCTGCGAGCCGACGGCGAGGATCGTGCCGGGAGCCGGCTCGAGGGCCGCGACGGCACCGACCGGCACCCGCGCGCTGAACGCCTCCCCGCCCTCGACGGGCACGAAGGTGCGCTCCCGCAGGCCCGCCTCCACCGCGGCGACGTCGCCGCGTCCGGTCACCTCGGGCACCGTCGGCCGGCCCAGCGACACGAGCAGCGACACCACCGATCCGCGCCGCACCTTGGCGCCGGCCGCCGGATCGGTCCCGATGAGGGAGTCGACGGCGGCGGTGTCGGAGTAGGTGCCCTGCGTCCGGGCCGTCAGCCCCGCCGCCTCGATCGTCTCGGTGGCGGCCGCGGCGTCCTGTCCGTCGATGACTGGGACCGCCGCGTACCGGCCGGATCCGAGCCACCACCCGCCGAACCCGACGGCGAGGGCGATGAGCAGCACCACCAGCAGCCACACCAGGACGGTCCGCCGGGACCCGCGCAGGCGGCTCTCGATGTCGCCGAACGGGCGCGCGGCGGCGCGGCCGGTGTCGTCGGACCGCGCCTCGGGCGGTCGCGGCGTGACGGTCGTGACGACCTTGGTGTGCTGGACCGCGTGCTGGCCACCGGCCTCGGGCGGCGGCGTCATGACGGTCGTCGGGTCGTGGCCCGGCGCGGCATCCGGCTGCGGGGCGGGCGGCAGTTGCCGGGTGGCGTTGTTCGGGGTGTTCGCCGGGCTCGGGACACCCGACGGCTGCGTCGTGCGGCGCGGCGCGGGCACCCGGTAGTCCGGCAACTGCAGCCGGGTGCTCACCGACCGCAGCTCGGCGGCCATCGCGCCGGCGTCGGCGAAGCGCGCGTCGGGGTCTCGTTCGGTCGCCCGGACGACGAGTTCGTCGAACTCCGGCGGCACCCCCTCGATGAGGGTGCTCGGCTCCGGGACGTCGTTGTCGATGCGCTGATACGCGATCGACAGCGACGTGTCACCCGTGAACGGGGTGGTGCCGGTGAGCATCTCGAACAGCAGCACGCCCGCCGCGTAGACGTCGCTGCGGGCGTCGGCGGTGCCGGTGGTGACCTGCTCGGGGGACAGATACTGGGCGGTGCCCAGGATGACGCTGCGGGACGTGGTGTTCGACGCGGCGATCGCGCGCACCAGCCCGAAGTCGGCGATCTTGACGTCGCCGGCGTGCGAGATCAGCACGTTCTCGGGCTTGATGTCGCGGTGCACCAGGCCCGCGCGGTGCGCGACCGCGAGCGCCTCGAGGACCGGCCGGGCCACGGCCGCGGCCGCGTGCGGCGGCATGGGGCCGCGCTCGCGCAGCAGTTCGCGCAGCGTGCCGCCCTCGACGAGTTCCATCACCAGGAACGCGTGCTCGCCGTCGCTGCCCTGGTCGTGGACGCCGACCAGTCCCGGATGGTTGAGCCGGGCCACGGCGCGCGCCTCGAACTCGAAGCGCGCGAGGAACTGGGGATCGGCCGCGAACTGCGGATCCATGACCTTGATCGCGACGGGACGGTCCAGTCGCAGGTCCATGCCGCGGTAGACGGTGGACATGCCACCCCGCGCGATCGGCGCATCGATGCGATAGCGCCGATCCAGCACCACACCGATCAACCCTCGACCTCCGGGATTCAAGCTCGCGCCCCCTCGCCTTTCCGTGCACAGATTCATCTCGATCGTAGTCAGCCGCGGCCATTGTCCCGATTCCGCGATGTGGCCCGTGGTCGTACCTGCGTCGTGGACCGGATAACGTTACGGGAGTGAGTGCTATCCCTTACTGCGATGACGTGTTGGACCGGTCGATTTCGCTGCTGCAGCTGGCAGACGTGTCGAAGGGGATGGGCCTTGCGGTCACCCGCGTGCACCAGCTGCTGCGCGACCACCATTTGATCGCCGTCCGGCGCGACGGCGTGCTCGGCATCCCCGAGGCCTTCTTCGGCGACGACGGCCAGCCCGTCCGGCTGCTGTCCGGACTGATCGTCGTCCTGCGCGACGGCGGATTCGAGGACGAGGAGATCCTGCGCTGGCTCTTCACCGCCGACGACACCCTGCCGGGAACCCCGATCGACGCGATGCACGGCCACCAGGCCCGTGAGGTCGTCCGCCGCGCGCAGTCGATGGCCTTCTGACGGGTCCTACCGCGAGCCGACGACCGTCCGGGCCAGCAGCGGCAGCGCGACGGCCAGGCGGCGGTGCCGCGGCACCGTGGCCCGGCGGTCGAGCACCCGGAAGTCGCCGTTCTCGATCTGGTCGAGAATCTCGGCGTACAGCACGTATGCGGCGCGCATGCCCGGTCGGACCCGGGGCTCGAGCATGTCGAGCCCGGGTTCGGCCCGCCGGTAGAGCGCGCGGGTGACCGCGACGAGATGCGCCAGCGCCCGGCGCAGGCGCGGGTCGACGGTGCCGGTGCGGCGGCAGTGGCGCATCAGCTCGACGTCCACGCCGAACGCGCCGAGCTCGTCGGCGGGAAGGTAGACGCGCCCGCGGTCGAGATCCTCGCCGACGTCGCGGAGGAAGTTCGTCAGCTGGAACGCCTCGCCCAGCGCGGCCGCATAGGGTTCGGCGACGACCCGCGGGACGGTGGTGCCCAGGACCGGGAGCATCTGCAGCCCGATCACCGCGGCCGACCCGTACATGTAGCGGCGCAGCTCGGCCATGTCCGGGTACTCGGCGCGGAAGCCCGGGGTGCCCGGGATGTCCATCCGCATCGAGTCGAGGAACGCCCGGAAGTACTCGACGGGGATCGCATAGTGCCGGACGGTGTCGGCGAGGGCGCGGACCACCGGCCCGGTGCGCGCATCGTCCACCGGGCGACCGGCGAGCGCGTCGTACAACTGCGCTTCGACGACGTCCAGCGCGGCCGCCCGCGCCGCCGGCGCCCGCCCGGCGCAGTCCACGTCGACGACGTCGTCGACGGTGCGCGCGAATCCGTAGAGCGCCCACACGGCCGGGCGCCGTTCGACGGGCAGGAGGCGGGTGGCCAGGTAGTACGTCCGGCCGTGCTCGGCCGCCAGTCGCCGGCATCGGCGGTACGCCGAAGATAGATCGTCGACCGGAACGGTGGGGGTCACGGCACTCGAACGGTCACAGCGGCGACGAACGCCGCTCGGGGGCGGCCGGTGCCAGCTGATCCACGACGTGCGCGGTCGCGTCGGGCACCTTCTCCGACACCGAGCGCAGGCGCAGCGGGTCCACCGTCCTCAGCGAGACCGCGGCCACGACCGCGACGAAGGTGGCGAGCGCGACGTGGAAGAACGTGTACAGGCCGATCGATCCGTCCGGCTGGAACACCAGCATCAGCCACGTCGAGAGGCCGACGAGGATCTGCAGCATCCGCGTGGACATCGAGAAGCCGGCCGCGATCGCGAGCGGCCACGAGTAGTACCACGGCAGGGCAGCGGGGGACAGGATGACGATCGCGACCAGGGCGACCAGGATGCCCATCACCGCGTCGCGCTCGGTCTTGCGGAACCGCCACCAGACCCACACCAGCACGACCGCCAGCGCGACGAAGCAGATGCTACGCGTGACCCCGAGGACCGGTGATCCCGAGTCCACCGAGGTCAGCCCGGTGAACCATCCGGTTCCGATCGTGACGACGTGCGCCATGATCGTGGGCAACGACAACCAGTTGATGATCTTCGCGGAGCCGGACAGCGCCGTCAGCCAGCCGAGCCCGACACCGGCGATCGCGGACGCGGCAGTGAAGATGGCCGCGAACACCGCGACCCCGATGCCCGCCGTCCGGACGAACAACGCCACCGGTGTCGCCGGTTCCCGGCCCTCCGCGAGGGCGCGGTCGCGCTCGTGGATCATCCAGATCCACACGATGAACGGCAGTGCGATGCCGGCCATCGCCTTGACCGCGACACCTAGCGCGATCAGTGCGATCGCCGCGACGTGCTTGCGGTCGAGCGCCAGGGTGATGCCGGCGACCATCAGACCGACCATGAGCAGCTCGTTGTGGACACCGCCGATCAGGTGGATCAGCACCAGCGGGTTGAGCACCGCCAGCCACACCGCGATCGTGGGCCGGCCGCCGAGTTGCAGGGCGAGACGCGGCAGCGCCCACATCATCATCGCGAGACCGGGCAGGAAGGCCACCCGCAGCAGCATGGTGCCCGCCACGACGTTGTCGCCGGTGACGGCGGTGATGCCCTGGCCGATCAGCAGCGAGATCGGGCCGTACGGCGCGGTCGTCGTGGTCCACACGTTGCTGACGTTGTCGAGCAGGATGCCGGGATTGACCACGGGTCCCACCGCGTACGGGTCGAAGCCGTCCCGGAGGAGGGCGCCCTGCGCGAGGTAGGAGTACGCGTCGCGACTGAACATCGGAACCGCGAGCAGCATCGGGGCGGTCCACGCCGGAACAGTCCACATCAGGGCCCGCAGCCCGACCCGGCCGTTGATCGTGGATCGGCCCAGCCGCACCCACGCGATGATCATCGACAGGACACCGCCCCAGATGATCAACGTCGACAGGGCGTAGCCGTGGCCGAACCGCAGCCACGACAGCCGCATCTCCTCGAGCAGCGGGTCGTGTCGGCGCACGCTACCGGCGCCGAAACCGCCGAACGTGATCATCACCGCACCGACGAATCCGAGGATCGTCGCGTGCCCTTCGGGGGTCCGCAGGTAGTCGGCCACGGCGCGCAGCCAGGACCGCCGGTCGACCGCGGCGTCGGGGATTCCGGAAGAGGCCGACATCGGTGAAGGTTCCTCCCCCGGAAGAAGCGATCGGTGACGTCCGGTCGCGTCGGGGCGGCCGGACAGCATGGGACGGGTAGTCAGTTTAGTGTGTCGTCGGCGATTATCCGGCAAGCCCTGCCTCCGAGCGGCCGCAGATGCGCTGCGCGGCCAGTTTGCCCGAGATCAGGACCGTCGGCACGCCCACGCCCGGCGTCGTGCCGGATCCGGCCAGGACGATGTTCGCCCTGCGTGAGGCCAGGTTCCGCCGCCGGAAGGGTCCGGTCTGCCGGAACACGTGCGCCGGTGCGAACGGGCTACCCGCAGCCATGCCGCGGCCGGCCCACGTCGCGGGCGTATCGATGTGATCAACGACATAGTCGCTGGTGATCCCGTGGTAGCCGCGGCGCTCGAGGGTCTGCAGCAGTTCTCGGGTGTAGGCGCCGCCGAGCGCCGCCCAGTCGAGCGGGGCGGCATCGAGGTTGGGGCACGGCGCCAGCACCGACAACGGTTCGTGGGGAACACCGTCGCGGGTGACCCCGAGTCCCGGATCGGTGACCGCGGGCCGGGTGACGAGCAGCGACGGGTCGCTCATCAGCCGTCCGTGCCCGGGCCGGGCCGCGATCTCGGCGAACGTGCGTTCCCACTCGGCGCCGAAGTCGATCGTGTGGTGATGCGCGGCACCCCAGCGTGCCGCGGTCGCCCGCGGGATCGTCCCGTGCAGGACCACCGCGGACGGTGAGATGCGCTGCCGACGCGGGCGACGGGTGCGCAGCAGGTCGTCGACGACGGGCAGGTCCGGGGTGAGCACCAGCGCGTCGCACGGGAAGGTCCGGCCGTCGGCGGTGTGCACCGCTCGCGCCCGCTCGCCGGACCGCTCCACGCGGACGACGTCGGCGCCGAAACGGAGGTGCCCACCCGCCGCGGCGAAGGCGTCGGCCATCGACTCGGCGATCGCGTGCATGCCGCCCTCGGGGAACGAGACCCCGAGGGAGGTGTCCATGTGGGCGATCGCTCCGTACACCGCGAGCGCCTTCGCCGGCGCCACCCCCGCGTACAGCGCCTGGAACGTGAAGATCCGGCGCAACCGCGGATCGGTGATCCGCCGGCCCACCTGCCGGCCGAGTCGGCCGAACCCGCCCGCCGCGGCCAGGCGGGCCAGGTCGGTCGCCGACTTCCGGGTCGAGAACAGATCCAGCGGCGAATCGAAGTTCGCGTCGATGAACGTGTCGAACTCGGCGTCGAACACCCGGGCCAGCCAGCCGCGCAGGTCGAGATACCGGCGCGCCTCGTCCGGTCCGCACGCGCGCGCCACCTCGGCGGCCATCCGCTCCGGGTCGGAGTGCACGTCGATCGTCGAACCGTCCGCGAACCGCGCGTGATACGCCGGATCCAGCCGGTGCAGGCGCAGCGGGGGCGTCGTCGTACCGAAGTCGGCACCGACCGCGGCGAGGGCGTCGCGCACCAGTTCCGGCATCGTCAGGACGGTCGCGCCGTTGTCGATGACGTAGCCGGGCCCGCGATACGTCCCGACGCGGCCACCCGGCCGGTCGTCGCGCTCGAGCAGCGTGACGTCGCGGCCGCTGCCGCGCAGGTACAGGGCCGCCGACAGTCCGGCGAGCCCGGCGCCCACCACGACGACGCGATCGGTCACCCCGCGGACGGTACGGACACCCACGTCGATCAGGCGTCCCGGCGGGTGACCGCGATCGCCATCTCCCGCAGCCGACGCTTGCCTTCCTCCGTGGCGGTGCTGCCGTCGAGTGCCGCGAGCGCGTTGTCGGTGAGCTCGGCGATGCGGCGCTCGGCGTCGTCGACGGCGCCCAGGTCGACGATCACCGATCGCAGCCGCTCCACCTGTGCGTCGGACAGGTCGGTGCCGATCGCCTCTCGCAGCAGCGTCGCGGCCGCCGGATCCGTCTCGTCGGCGCGCTGGAGCGCGACCGCGAACAGCACGGTGCGCTTCCCGGCCCGCAGGTCGTCCCCGGACGGCTTGCCCGTCACGTCGGGATCGCCGAACACGCCGAGCAGGTCGTCGCGCAGCTGGAACGCGACGCCGATGTCGGTGCCGAACGTCCGATACGCCTCGACGAGGTCGGCGTCGGCGCCGGCGATCGCCGCACCCAGGTGCAGGGGGCGTTCGATCGTGTACGCGGCCGTCTTGAACCGGTTGACGCGCAGCGCGGACTCCACGGACTCGTCGGCCCGCACCTCGTTGCTGATGTCGAGGAACTGGCCGCCGAGCACCTCGGTGCGCATCGCCGACCACACGGGGGAGACGCGGGCGAGGGTCTCGTGGTCCAGCCCGGCCTCGCGGACCATGTCGTCGGCCCACGCCAGCGCGAGGTCGCCCAGCAGAATCGCCACGGCGCGCCCGAACTCCGCCGAGCCGCCGCTCCATTGCTGCGCGACGTGCCGGTCGGCGAACTCCACGTGCACGGTCGGGAACCCGCGGCGGGTCGTCGAGGCGTCGATGATGTCGTCGTGGACGAGCGCGCACGCCTGGACCAGTTCGAGGGCGGCGGCGGCCTGCAGCGCGGCCGGCGCCTGCGGGCCCTGCGGATCACCGCCGGCGCCGAGCCAGCCGGTCCAGGCGAACACCGGGCGCACCCGCTTGCCGCCGCGCAGGACGAAGCTCTCGAGCGTTGCGACGGCATCGGCGTAACCGCCGCCGACGGCCCGGACCGTGTCGGCACGGGACGCGAAGAACTCGCGGACCGACTCCTCGACCAGATCGGTGAGCGGCGGGGTGGACTGGGTCGGGCGAGTGGACTCACCGGCTCCGGCGGACAGGACTGCCTCCAAGTTGACTCGAGGACTCGATGTCGAGCACAGACTGCTGCGCGGCGGCCAGGCCCGCGCGGAATAAGCCTCGCTCCCACCTTAGTGGTCGTCGTCGATGGTCCCCGCAGCGGTGACCGAGGCGCGAGCGCCGACGCGATTCGGGTGGCCGGTGCTGGTCAACCTATGCTTGGTTGGTGACATTCGATGCCGTTCGGGGGCGCAACAGCGCGGGTTGGGTGACCCAGACCCCTTCGATCGTGGACCGTATCCGCTCCTCCGACGGCGGTCGGATCCCCTTCTCGGTCGAGTTCTCGCCGCCCCGCGACGAGGCCGCCGAGGAGCGACTGTGGCGCGCCGTTCGCGCGTTCGAGCGGCTGAATCCGGCGTTCGTGTCGATGACGTACGGCGCCGGCGGTTCGACGCGGGACCGCACCGTCCGGGTGACGGGGCAGATCGCCGAGGAGACCACGCTGCTGCCGGTCGCGCACCTGACGGCGGTCGGGCACAGCATCGACGAACTGCGGGCGATGTGCGGCGCGTACGCGGACCGCGGGATCAGCAACGTCCTGGTGCTGCGGGGCGACCCGCCCGGGGATCCGCTCGGCGAGTGGGTCAAGCATCCCGAGGGTGTCGAGTACGCCGAGGAACTCGTGCGTCTCGTCCGGGACATGGGCGAC
This sequence comes from Prescottella agglutinans, assembly GCF_004011865.1. Classification (GTDB taxonomy): domain Bacteria; phylum Actinomycetota; class Actinomycetes; order Mycobacteriales; family Mycobacteriaceae; genus Prescottella; species Prescottella agglutinans. The sequence continues at coordinate 40,002 of NZ_RKLP01000006.1, forward strand.
TTCCACGTCGGTGTCGCGTCGTTCCCGGAGGGCCACTACCGCGCACCGGATCTCGATCACGACACCAAGTACCTGGTGTCGAAGCTGCGCGCCGGCGCCGAGTACTCGATCACCCAGATGTTCTTCGACGTCGAGGACTACCTGCGGCTGCGTGACCGGGTCGTCGCGTACGACCCGGAGCAGGGCGAGAAGCCGATCATCCCGGAGATCATGCCGATCACGTCGCTGCGCTCGGCCCGCCGCAGCCTCGAGCTGTCCGGGTCGCGGTTGCCGGTCGAACTCGACGAGCGCCTGCGCCGCGCCGCGGGTGACGGTCCCGAGGAGAACCGGGCCGCGGTCCGCGAGATCGGTATCGAGGTGGCGACCGAGATGGCCGAGCGGCTGATCTCCGAGGGTGCGCCGTGCCTGCACTTCATCACCCTCAACTTCGCGCGCGCCACCGGCGAGGTGCTCGCGAACCTGGGAATGTCGGCGTCCGCCGCGGTGTGACTCCGTCCGGGCCGTGCCGGTTCAGGTGACGGCCCGGCCCTTCCACCGCAGCCGTCCGCGGCGGCGCTCGCGATGCGAGACGCCGGTCAGGTAGATCAGCCCGACGATCGACGCCGGGTGGGCGGCCGCGTCCAGCACGTCGCGGACGCCGGGGCGGACGCCGGTCTCTACGGTGCGCGCGGTCAGCCGCGAGACGACACCGGCGGCGTACCCCGCCGCCCCCCACGCCCGGGTCCGGCCGCGCCCGAGGAGCGCCGCGGCCGGGGGCAGCAGGTACGCGAGGGCAGCGCCGGCCGACACCGCCGCAGACCCGGCGGAGGAACCGAACGCCGTCCACAACCACCGCGTGTATCCCGCGGACAGCGCCGCCGGGGTCGTGTACATCCGGCACGACGCGAGGTGCTGGGCGGCGGCCACGGCGGTCCGCCCGCCTCGCCGGCGCAGCGCGCGGGCGATGTCGAGATCCTCCGTGAGGCTGTCCGCGACGGCGGCGTGGCCGCCGATCCGGTAGTACGCGGCGGCGTCGAAGACGAGGAACTGCCCGCACGCGACCACCATCGACGGGCGGGTGTTGCGGGCGGCGACGGCGGTGGGCAACGACGCGAACCACGACCAGCACAGCAGCGGCTGGATCAGCCTCTCGGCGGCCGACACGGCGTCCTGCCGGGGCCACGGCGACACCAGGTCGACACCGCCGCGGCGCAGCGCGGTGACCGCGGCGGCGAGGGCGTCGGGTGCCAGTCGGACATCGGCGTCGAGAAACACGAGCACACCCGGCCGCCGCCGATCCATCAGCCGCGACGCGTGTTCGGCGCCGAGGCGGCACGCGGCGGTCTTGCCGAGCCAGCCGGGCGGCGGTGCGTCGGAACTGCGGATCGACGCGAATCGGCCGTCGTTGTCGAACGCCCGTCGGGCGACGTCGGCGGTTCCGTCGGTGGAGTCGTCGTCGAGGACGAGGACCCGCAGCGTGCTCAGTCCGCGCTGGGCGCGCAGGTCCGCGACCAGGGCGCCGATCCGATCGGCCTCGTTGCGGGCGGGCACGACGACGGTGACCGGTTCGGTGACCGGCCCGGCGTGCATCCGCGGCAGGGTGGCGGCGTTCGCAGCGGCGACTGCGGCGCCGCCGATCGCCAGGCCGGCACCGATGCGCGTGACCGTGGCGAGGGGGTCGAAACGGTGGAGCGGCGGAACCACGGGGTTCAGCGTCACCGCGCCGACGTCGCGACCGGCGTCTTGGTGGGCGGTCCGGGCGGCCGGGTGCGGTTGCGGGTCGCCCACGCCATGACGCCGACGATGGCCGCGACCGCGATCGCGACACCCGCGGCCATGCCGGCCCAGCCGGCGAAGCTCCGGGTGCTGGGATCGGCGTAGCGGACCTCGGCGCGCAGCGTGCTGACGTCGCCGGCCGGCAGCTTCCACGTCACGGTCGACTCACCCTCACGGGTGCCGTTCGTGGTGGCCACCCGGGCGGGGAAGGCGATCGTGAACTGCACGTCGGTGCCCTGGGCGGGGACGTTCTCCAGGTCGACGCGGCCCTCGAGGCTCACCAGGTCGCCGGCGCGCCGCAGCGACAACTGCAGCGCCGTGCCCGTCTCGCTGTACATCGAACCGAGCTTCTGGACGTCGCCGAACGACAGGCCGCTGAAGAACGCCTGCGAGCCGACGTAGCCGTCCTTGCGGTACTCCTGGACCCGGACCCGACTGGAGAGCGAGTCCGGCGGGGTCAGCTGCGGGCCCTTGTCGTTCTCGTCCTGCGGCACGGTCGCGGCGACGATCTGCCCCGAGACCTTGTCGTCGGCGGACACACCCATCGACACCTGGACGCGGAGACACCCGGCGAGCAACGGAACGAGGAGCAGCGCGAGCGCTGCGGTGGCGAACACCCGGATGCGGGAGCGGGAACGGACCGAGGGGCCAGATGTGGGCGGCTGCACGGGAACATCGTGCCAGGTGCGGCGAGATCATCGTGCAAGGCACGGGTATTCGTGTCAGGCGGCGCGGGTGGTGTCCGATTCGGTGCGGCGCGAACACGTCAGTCGCAGCAGCAGGGGAGCGCCGACGACACCCATCGCGACCAAGCCGTAGACCGCCGAGTACCGCAGCTCGGGAGCGTCCAGGAACACCGCGTGCGCGAGGGCCGAGCCGAGCCACGTCCACAGGAACAGCGCGATCGGCACGGCGTCGCGGATGGGCGATGGCGGCGCGGGGTGGACGCGGCGGTCGAGCAGGTCGACGAGGATCGCCATCACCGCGGCCACGACCATCCAGCCCGCGTAGTTGGTCAGCGGGATGTGCTCGACACCGGCCAGCCCGGCGTCGGTGACACACCACCGCCACTGCCCGTCCGCGACCATCTGCGGGTCGAGGTACAGGTCCCAGCCGACCACACCGATCGTCGTGAGGGCGATGCGCGGGAGGCTGCCGCGGGTGACCACCGACGCGGCGCACCACACCGGGTAGAAGCCCGCCGTCCACGCGAACGGCACCACCAGCGGCACGTCCGCGATCGACGGCCCGAGCCGGCCGGACGCGTACTCGTAACAGCCGTACGGGATTCCCGTCGCGACCCCGACGACCTCCGACATCAGCCCGATCCCGGCGGTGGCCAGCACCATGCCCGCCGCCCACCTGCCGCCCCGGACCCCGACGGCATGCACGATCGACGCCGTCGCCAGCAGCGCGACCACCGCCACCGTGACGACGTCCCGGGACCGGCCGTCGACGAGGGGATACGCGATCTGTGCCGCGACGGCGGCCGCCGCGACGACCGCGGAGACGCGCACGAGCGGCGTCGCGGACCTCATCGGAAGGTCTTGCGCAGCACCCGGCGTAGTCGTCCACCGCCGGCGTCCGCGAGCGCGACCCGGGCCGCGCTGCGTCCACTCGATCCCGACACCCCGCCACCGGGGTGCGTCGACGCGCCCGTCAGGTACAGGGCGTCGGCATCCGGGACGCGGTGTCCGGCCAGTTCCGGAATCGGCCGCCACATGAACATCTGGTCCAGTGACATCTCCACGTGCATCACGTTGCCACCGATCAGGCCCATCTCGCGTTCGATGTCGGCGGGCGTCTGCACGAACCGGTGCCGGACACTGTCGGCGAAACCGGGCGCGAGGGCGTCCACGCCCGCGACGATGCGGTCGGCCTCGCTCTCGCCGAGATCGGCCCAGCGTCGGCCGCCGGACAGCGCGTACGGGTGCCACTGCGACCACAGCGTCACCTGGTGCTCGCCCGCTGGGGAGATCGTGGGATCGATGCCGCTGAAGCTCATCGCCAGCACCGCCGGTTCCGGCGGCAACTCCCCGGCGAGCGCGGCGCCGTGCGCCGCCCGCAACTGCGCCCGGTCGGAGACCAGCAGCTGAAGACCCGACGTGGCGGTCGCCGCGGCGGGTGCGCTCGGGTACGACGGCAACGCGTCGGTGCCCAGCCGCAGCACCATGCCGATACCGGGGCCGACGCGGATCCGCCGTCGCCATCCGGCCAGGGTGTCCCGGTCGTACCCGCCGCGTTCGAGCAGGTCGAGGGTGGTCAGCACGTGGCAGCCGGCGACGACGGCGCGGGCCCGGAGGCGACGGCCGGACTCGGTCACGACGGTCCACCCGTCGGTGTCGCGGCGCAGCTCGGTGGCGCCGTCGCCGAGGCTGACGGTGCCGCCGTCGGACGCGAGACGCGAGGCCAGTGCTGCCGTGAGCGCGCCGCTGCCGCCGACCGCGCGGCCCGGCGGCAGCGTGTGCATCAGCGCCGCGAACCCGACCATCGGGGCGGTGCCCGGTTCGGACATCGGCGGACCCGACTGGGCACCGAACCACGCGAGCGCGGCCTTGAGCGGTTCGCTGTCGAAGTACTCGTCCAGCAGGGCGTCGCCCGTCGTGAGGAACTCCCGGGAGATCGCGCTGCCCCCAGCGGACGTGTCCAGCCCCCAGAACGAGCGCAGCAGATGTCCGCCGGTCGGCGGTGCCGAGAACGCCCGCATGACGCGCTCGGTGCGCGGGCCCCACGTCTGGACGAAGCGCCGGTACGCGGCTGCGTCGGCGCCGCCGCACGACTCCTCGATGGACCGGCACGTGCGCTCGAGGCTGCGGTGGAAGACGATGCCCGGTCGGTCCGAGTCGGCCGGGGCAGGGGCGAACGCCCACGGGTCGCAATCGATGTAGCGCAGTCCGTGCGCGGCGAGGTCGAGTTCCTCGATGATCCCGGTGTGGCGGATCATGATGTGCGCCGACGATCCGCGGTCCACCTTGTGTCCCGGGAACCGCTCGACGGTCGAGACCGCGCCGCCGAGCACCGTGTCGCGTTCGAGGACCTCCACCGACCAGCCTGCGCGCGCGAGGTAACAGGCCGAGACGAGTGCGTTGTGGCCCGAGCCGACGACGATCACGTCCATCACAGCGGCAGCCCCCGGCCCAGAACGGCGAACGGGCGGCGGTCGCCCGCGAAGGTGAAGTGGCGGACGACGTCCCGGAACCCGGTGCGTCGGTACAGCCGCCACGCCCGATTGTTCTCCTGGTCCACCTCGGGGGTGGACAGCAGCACGCCCCGTTCGGGTCGGTCGTCGAGGAGTCGGCGCAGGAGTCGTTCACCGAGTCGGTGCCCCTGCGCGCTCGGATGGACGTGCAGTTCGGTCAGTTCGAAGTAGTTGCCCAGGACGTACTCGATCTGGTCGCGGCTCCAGCCGGTCGCCTGCATCCCGTGACGGACCTGCTGCTGCCACCACTGGTCGGGGGCGCCGCGGTAGCCGTACGCGATCGCGACGAGTGGGGCCGGCCGGTCCGGGTGCGCGGGATCGGGCTGGACCGCACCCACCGCACGCCAGCCGGGTCGCCCCGTGTGCTCGGTCCACATCGGCGCACGGTGGTACTCGGTCCCGTGCGGATAGCCCATCGCGGCCACGTAGATCGCCAGCGCCTCGGGCAGCCGAGCGCGCATCTCGGACACCGACAGATCGACGACGACCGGCGTCCCGGGAGTGGTGCCGGGGCTCTCTCCGGGGCTGCCGGTGCTGTCCATGCTGTGGCTCACCCTCTTCTCCCTTGACGATGTGTCGGTGGGGCCAGCTATATTGAATAGGTCGAACACATGTTCGATATCGGCGATCCGGTGATGTTCGAGGGAAGCGAATCATCGCCGGATCGCCGGCCTTGAACTTCGGAGCGGTGGGAGGTGTTCGGAGTCGTGTCGGAAGTCGAATCGGTCGTACCGGTCGCGTCGAGGATGCGGCCGAGGCCGGCGTCGGGGTTGGCCCCGAGGTCGGCGGGAATGCCGGGGATCGCGGGCGGGTGCGGATCCTCCGGTCGGCGTCCGGTGTCGGTGCAGGCGACGACGTTGCTCCGTCGCGCCGACCGCCTGTTGTCGGAGGCGGCCGGGGCCGGGGAGCCTGCGGAGCGTTTCCGCTGCGCCTACCTCGCCGCCCTGCGCGGCGCGGCCGCAGTCCTCGCTGCGGCGGAGGGGCAGGCTCGTGCGGCGGCGTCGCGGCGGCCGCGTTCCCGGAGCGCGTGGGTGCTCATGGTCCGTGCGGCGCCCGAGTTCGCGGCATGGGCCGACTACTTCGCCGAGCACTCGGCGTTGCGCGCGGCGATCGAGGCGGGCGTGACGCGCGCGGTCTCGGATGCCGATGCCGACCGGTTCTACGGGGAGGTGGGTCGGTTCCTCACCGCGGTGGAGGATTTCCTGCCCGAGGTGGGTCGGAGTGGGCGTGATCGGGGCATCTCCGGGTAGTGTCCGGCGGGTGATTCCGGACACGTTGGCGGAGCTGCGGGTCGCGGTGTCCCAGATCGTCATGGATTCGTCGAGAACTCGTCGATGGAGTAGCTGGTACGGGACCGACTCTCCTCGTATTATTGAATTCAGGTAACCGTCAGTCCGTTACCCACCTCACCGCACCGCGGATGAGGTGCCAACTCTTAGTGCCGGGGGAGGTACCGTGCCACTCTCCGAGCACGAGCAGCGCATGCTCGACCAGATCGAGAGCGCGCTCTACGCCGAGGATCCCAAGTTCGCGTCCACTGTGAGGGGCGGGCGAATGCGTGCCCCCTCCGGCAAGCGTCGGTTGCAGGCGGTGGCCCTCTTCGTTTTGGGTCTCGTTCTTCTCGTCGTGGGCGTGGCTGTGAATGTGAGGTTGGGCGAATTCCCGATCATCAGTCTGATCGGATTCGTCGTGATGTTCGGTGCCGGAATCCTCTTTCTTCTCGGCGGAGGAAAGAGCCATCTGGCGGCGGTTCCCGATGGGGACGGCTCTCCGGGCACGTCGGGCGGATCGCATCCGCGTAAGTCCCATGGCGGCAAGAAGTCGGGTGGCGGCTTCTCTTCCCGCATGGAAGACCGATTCCGTCGGAGATTCGAACAGGAGTAGGTCGTAGTTTTTCGAAAACGGTGATGGCGTGGCCCTCGGGTCACGCCATCACTGTTTCTGTGCCCCGCTGTCGTGACGGCCCGTCGGGTGCGACACGCGCTCCCCACATCCCTCCACGACGACTCCCCACCGTTCCCCACCGGGATGCCCCACCGCTCCCCACCGGTGAGATCGGGACTCGCGATGCGGCGCTCCCGGCTCGGCCGCCCGTGCCGGCGGCGCCTCGAGCTGGGATTTTGTTGATCTTGAAATGCGCGTACCGGACCAGGCGGGCGCGCGACGCGCGTGTCCGCCGTCACCCATCGATGCTTCCCCCACTTCGCCCCGCGGCTGTGAGCTGCACTTATCGGACGGAACTTGTCAAATCTGGGTTCTGATCGGATTGAAAGTGGAGGGAAGTGGGGTAAAGTGGCGGGCAGCGGATCGTGCGAGCGACCCGCAAGAAATGCGGGACGGTACCAACCGGTATCGACCCACATGTTCGCCACAGGGCCCCGGTGGGAGGTGTCGAGATGTTTCTCGGTACCTACACGCCGAAGCTCGACGACAAAGGGCGGCTCACGCTGCCCGCGAAGTTCCGGGACGCGTTGGCGGGAGGGTTGATGGTCACGAAAGGGCAGGACCACAGCCTTGCGGTGTATCCCCGTGAGGAGTTCACCGCACTCGCGCGTCGTGCAGCGGCGGCTTCCCGCAGCAACCCACAGGCACGTGCGTTCGTGCGCGGGTTGGCGTCGGGAACCGACGAACAGCACCCCGATGCCCAGGGGCGGATCACGCTCTCCGCGGACCATCGCCGCTATGCGGGGCTGTCCAAGGAGTGCGTCGTAATCGGATCGGTCGATTTCCTCGAGATCTGGGACGCCCGAGCTTGGGAGTCCTACCTCGCGGAGCACGAAGAAAGCTACTCACAAGCCAGAGACGAGGCGCTCGAGGGGATCTTCTAGCCCACCGACGCCGGCGAGTGCCGCGAGGCCTCTGCCCGAGTGTGACCCTGACGCACTTCCCCAGCGCCAGGTTCACCACCGGGACCCTGACGCTCTTCCCCAGCGCCAGGTTCCTCGATCGGACAGGGACCTCGAGGCATTCGCCCTCCCCGGAGAAGTGACGTTCGCGAGTTTCGTTGCAGGACAGACCCGCTGCCGACGATTCGCAAACCCGCACCTCCGACACCCGAACAATGCACAGCCGCAATCGAGCAGGAGCCGGAGGAAACATGGTCGACGGCGAGGACGACAACCAGTCCGTCCCCGACGAGTTCGGTCATGTCCCGGTACTGCTGCACCGCGCGGACGAACTCCTGGGGCCGGCCATCACCGCCGACAACCCGCGCGGCGACGGCGCGGTGATGATCGACGCCACCCTCGGTCTGGGCGGACACTCCGAGTACTTCCTGCGCACCTATCCCGGGCTGCACCTGATCGGTCTCGACCGGGACCCGGAGGCGCTGCGGATCGCGTCCGGGCGGCTGGCTCCCTATGCCGACCGGACGACGTTCGTGCACACGCGCTACGACGGGATCGTCGACGCGCTCGACCAGGCCGGGCTCGACTCGATCGGCACCGTGCACGCGATCCTCTTCGATCTCGGTGTGTCGTCGATGCAGCTCGACGAGGCGGACCGTGGATTCGCGTACTCCGTCGACGCGCCGCTGGACATGCGGATGAATCCGACGACGGGCATCACCGCCGCCGAGGTGCTCAACACCTACAGCCACGGTGAGCTCGCACGCATCCTGAGCACCTACGGCGAGGAGCGTTTCGCGGGCCGGATCGCGTCGGAGATCGTGCGGCGCCGTCAGAAGCAGCCGTTCACCACGAGCGCCGCGCTGGTCGAGCTCATCTACGACGCCATTCCCGCCGCGACCCGCCGCACCGGCGGCCACCCCGCCAAGCGGACGTTCCAGGCGCTGCGTGTCGAGGTCAACGGCGAGCTCGATTCACTGCGCGCGGCCGTCCCGGCGGCGCTCGACGCCCTCGCGGTCGGCGGTCGCGTCGTCTTCATGTCGTACCAGTCCCTCGAGGACCGCGTCGTCAAGCAGGAGCTGACCCCGCTGTCCAAGTCGAAGACGCCGGAAGGCCTGCCCGTGGAGTTGCCGGGCATGGGACCGGAGTTCCGGATCCTCACTCGTGGCGCCGAGCGCGCGTCCGAGCAGGAGATCGAGGACAACCCGAGAGCAGCGCCGGTGCGGTTGCGCGCGGCGGAGCGAATCGCGAGGAGGGAGACGGCATGACTGTTCAGGTGGCTTCCACCACGCGGGTCCGACGGTCCACCGCGGCACAACGGGCGTACGAGCGTCGTCAGCAGCGCGCCACGGTGACCGCCGGTGCCGGCGCCGGCGCCGGCGCAGGCACCCGACCCGCGTCGCCGGCGTCGAATCGGTCCTCGCTCGGCTCGTCGTCGCGCACGATCGTCGCGCGGGTCCCGTTCGTGGCCACCATCCTCGGCCTGCTGTGCATGGGACTTGCGACGACGCTGCTGCTGACGACCCGGTCGGCAGAGGATTCGTACCAACTGGCCGACGCCCGGGCACACAACCAGAGCCTGCGGGAGCAGACGGCGGCGCTGCAGCGCGAGGTCGCCGCCGGCAACTCCGCACCGGTTCTCGCCGAGAAGGCGGCCGAGCAGGGGCTGATCCCGGCCAAGGATCCCGCCCGCCTGCTCCTCGATACCGACGGCACTGTGCACGTGATCGGCACCCCGAAGCCCGCCGAGGGCAAGCCCGTCGCGCCGCTGGACCGGACTCCCGCGCCCACACCGGCTCCGGCGGCACCGGCCCCGCAGGTCCACGCGTCGACACCGTCACCCACGACGGCGCCCGCCACACCGGCGCCGGTCAATGACGGCCGAGTCCAGGCGCGCGGTGAACAATCGACTCTCGTGACGGTCATCACTCAGCCCCCGGCAGGTGCGCGGCAGTGACGTCCCCGGGTGGACGCGCTCCGGCCCCACGCCGGCGCCGCCCGGCGTCCCCGCCCCCGCGCAGGTCGCGGGGGCGGAAGGCGTCCCAGCGGCGCACCGATTCGTTCGGGTTCCGGCTCAAGTACGGGCGGGCGACCATGCTCGTCGCGCTCGGCGTCGTGGCACTCCAGTTGTTGTGGGTGCAGGGTGTCGACGCGCCCCGACTGTCGGCGGAGGCGGCCAACCAGCGGGCCACGACGGTCACGCTGCCGGCCGTACGCGGCGCGATCGTCGACCGCAGCGGCAACAAGCTCGCATACACCCTCGATGCGAAGGCGCTCACCTTCCAGCCGGTGCGCGAGCGCAAGAACATGGAGGAACTGCGCGCCAAGGACGAGACCGCTCCCGATCCGGAGACCCGGCTGAAGGAGATCGCGCAGGGTATCCACGAGCGGCTCGGCGACACGGTGTCCGAGAGCGATCTGCTGAAGAAGCTGGAGAGCGACGAGACGTTCGTCTACCTGGCGCGCAGCGTCGACCCGGCGGTGGCCGCCGACATCGCGGACGAGTTCCCGGAGGTCGGGCTCGAGCGACAGGACATCCGCGAGTACCCCGGTGGTTCCCTCGCCGCGAACATCGTCGGCGCGACCGGATGGGACGGCCACGGTCTGCTCGGACTCGAGGACTCGATGGACTCGACCCTCGCGGGTAAGGACGGCAAGGAGACACACGACCGCGGTTCGGACGGTGCGGTGATCCCCGGCAGCCGGCGCGACCTGCAACCGGCGGTGGACGGTTCCACGGTGGAACTGACGATCGACTCGGATCTGCAGTACTACGTGCAGCAGCAGGCCCAGCAGGCGAAGGACCTGTCCGGTGCGAAGAACGCCTCGGTCGTGGTGCTCGACGCGAAGAACTCCGAAGTGCTCGCGATGACCAACGACGGCACGTTCAACCCGGCGATCGGGGTCGGCAACAATCCGCCGACCGCGCAGATGGGCAACCTTCCGGTGAGTTCGCCGTTCGAGCCGGGCTCGGTCAACAAGATCGTCACCGCGGCCGCCGCGATCGAGTACGGGCTGACCACGCCGGACGAGGTGCTGCAGGTACCGGGGTCGATCCAGATGGCCGGCGTCTCGGTGAAGGACGCGTGGGCGCACGGCGTCGCGCCGTACACCTCGACGGGCGTGTTCGGGAAGTCGTCCAACGTCGGGACCCTGATGCTCGCCGATCGGGTCGGCGAGGAACGCTACGCCGACATGCTGCACCGGTTCGGGCTCGGCCAGGCGACCGGCGTCGGCCTGCCCGGTGAGAGCGCCGGCAGCGTCCCCGAACTGGAGGACTGGTCCGGCGGTACGTTCGCCAACCTGCCGATCGGTCAGGGCCTGTCGATGACGCTGCTGCAGATGACCGGCATGTACCAGGCGATGGCCAACGACGGCGAGCGCATCGCGCCGCGGATCGTCAAGTCGACCGTCGCGCCGGACGGCACGCGGACCGAGACCGAGCGGCCCGAACCGGTCCACGTGGTCAGCAAGGAGACCGCCCGCACCGTGCGCGACATGTTCCGATCGGTCACCCAGAAGGATCCGATGGGCTACCAGCAGGGCACCGGGCCGCAGGCCGCGGTAGAGGGCTACCAGATCACCGGCAAGACCGGCACCGCGCAGCAGGTCGATCCGGTGTGCAAGTGCTACTCGAACTCGAACTATTGGATCACGTTCGCCGGCATCGCTCCGGCCGACGATCCGCGCTACGTCATCGGCATCATGCTCGACGCGCCGGTGCGTGGTGTCGACGGCGGCGGCGGCCAGTCGGCCGCACCGCTGTTCCACAACATCGCGTCGTGGCTGCTGCAGCGTGAGAGCGTGCCGTTGTCACCGGACCCGGGTCGGCGGCTGGTGCTGCAGGCCGACTGACCACCTGCCGGGGTGACGATTCCCACGTGAGCGGGCGGGCCTGACGTGCTGGCTCGTCCGTCGGGCGTCACCGCCGGTAATCTGACACGTCGATCTGTGTCGAACGTATCGGCGAGGATCGCGCGACAACCACAGACCACCGAACCGCAGTCCCGTAAGTACCGACCGACCCGAGAGGACCCATCGCCTGTGCTTCCGAGTCCGCAGCCTTCCACGCCGGACACGGCGCCGGGAAGCGGTCTTCGCCCCACGAATCCGCCGCTGACCGACCTCACGGAGTTGGCGGCGACGATCGGTGCCCGGATCGAATGGGTGCCGTCGGAGCCGGTGGGTGGACGTGAACCGGCGACCGTCACCGGTGTCGAACTGCGCGCGCAGGCGGTCCGGCCGGGCGACCTGTTCGCGGCGCTGCCCGGGGCGCACACGCACGGTGCGGAGTTCGTCTCGACCGCGCTCGACGCGGGTGCGGCGGCGGTGTTCACCGACGACGCCGGGCTCGCATCGGTCACCGCGCGCCTCGGCTCCGCCGAAGCGGTCGCACCGTTCCCGGTCGTGGTGCATCCGGATCCTCGCGGCGCGCTCGGGGAGGTCTCGGCCACCATCTACGGCCGCGCGTCCGAGCGGATGCAGGTGATCGGCATCACCGGCACGTCCGGCAAGACGACGACGTCGTATCTGATCGAGGCGGGGCTCGCCGCCGCCGGACGCAGCATCGGCCTGGTCGGCACCATCGAGACCCGTGTCGAGGGGCACCGCGTCCCGAGCGCCCTCACCACCCCGGAGGCGCCGCAACTGCACGCGCTGTTCGCGGCGATGCTCGAGCGGGGCATCGACACCGTGGTGATGGAGGTGTCGAGTCACGCGTTGGCGCTGGGGCGGGTGGACGGAGTCCGCTTCTCGATCGGTGCGTTCACGAACCTGTCCCAGGACCACCTCGACTTCCACAAGGACTTCGACGACTACTTCGGCGCCAAGAGTCGGTTGTTCGCGGCCGACTCGACGGTGCGCGCCGAGCGCGCGGTGGTCTGCGTCGACGACGAGTGGGGTGTCCGCATGGCCGACATCGCACGCCGCGCCCACCCGGACCGGTCCGACGCGGTCGCGACGGTGTCGACCCGCGCCGCAGGCGACTGGACCGCGGGCTCGGCGCACGCCGTCCCGTCGGGCAACCAGATCTTCACCCTCACGGGGCCGGACGGTGCCGCGCACGAGGTGTCGCTGCGCCTGCCGGGCCACTACAACGTTGCCAACGCGGCCCTCGCGGTGGCGGTGTGCGCGGCCGCCGGCGCCGATGTGGATGCGGCGCTCGCCGGTATCGGCGAGGTGGACGTGCCCGGGCGGGTGCAGCGCGTCGAGCGCGGGCAGGACTTCATGGCCGTCGTCGACTATGCGCACAAGCCGGCGGCGCTCGAGGCGGTCATCGCGACCCTGCGCGGCCAGGCCGAGGGCCGGATCGCGGTCGTCGTCGGGGCCGGCGGGGACCGCGACAGCGGCAAGCGCGCGCTGATGGGGGAGGCCGGTGCCCGCGGCGCGGACCTGCTGGTGATCACCGACGACAATCCGCGCACCGAGAACCCGGACGCGATCCGGGCCGCGCTGGTCCAGGGCGCGCTGGCCGTCCCGGCGACCGAGCGCGGCGAGGTCCGCGAGATCGGCGACCGCGGCGAGGCGATCGCCGCGGCGGTCCGGTGGGCGCGCCGGGGCGACGTGGTCCTGGTGGCCGGCAAGGGCCACGAGACCGGTCAGGAGATCCACGGGGTGAAGTACCCATTCGACGACCGCGAGGTCCTGGGAGAGGCGATCGATCGGATCGCTTCCGGAGAAGGCCCCGCACACGGAGGAAACGCATGATCCCGATGACGCTCGCCCAGATCGCACAGGCGGTCGGCGGGACGCTTCACGACGTCGACGATCCGTCGGCCACCGTCTCGGGAACGGTGGAGTTCGATTCCCGCAAGGTCACCCCGGGTGGCCTGTTCCTGGCGTTGCCGGGCGCGCGGGTGGACGGGCACGACCATGCCGCCGGTGCGGTCGCGGCCGGTGCGGTCGCGGTGCTGGCGGCCCGGCCCGTCGGTGTCCCGGCGATCGTGGTCGAACCGCTCGGCCCGTCGGGCAGCGCGGCGTTGGCCCTCGAGCACGACCGCGACGGCTCCGGTGCCGCGGTGCTCGAGGCGCTCGCCAAGCTGGCCCGTGCGAGCGTCGACCGGCTCACGGCCGAGTCGGGGCTGACCGTCGTGGGCGTCACGGGCTCGTCGGGCAAGACGTCGACGAAGGACCTGCTCGCGGCCGTGCTGGCTCCGCTCGGTGCCGTCGTCGCCCCGCCCGGCTCCTTCAACAACGAGCTCGGCCATCCGTGGACGGCGTTGCGGGCCGACGCCGACACCCGGTTCCTGGTGTTGGAGATGTCGGCCCGCGGTCGCGGGCACATCGCGGCCCTCGCGAAGACCGCGCCGCCGCGCATCGGTGTGGTGCTCAACGTCGGCACCGCGCACCTCGGTGAGTTCGGGTCGCGTGAGGCGATCGCCGAGACCAAGGGTGAGCTGCCGGCGTCGCTGCCGTCGGCCGCCGAGGGGGGCGTCGCCGTGCTCAACGCCGACGACCCGCTGGTCGCCGCGATGGCCAAGCGCACCAAGGCCCGTGTCGTGCTGGTCGGGCTGTCCGGCAACGCCGACGTCCGCGCGACCGACGTCCGCCTCGACGACCAGGCCCGGGCCGCCTTCACGCTGACCTGCTCGGCTGGCAGCGTCCCCATCACCCTCGCGGTGCACGGCGAGCACCACATCGGCAACGCGCTCGCCGCCGCCGCGGTCGCGCTCGAGTGCGGCGCGACGCTCGACCAGATCGCCGCCGCCCTGGGTGGGGCCGCGCCGGTGTCCGCGCGCCGGATGGAGGTCCGGGACCGCGCCGACGGCGTCACCGTCGTCAACGATTCGTACAACGCCAACCCCGACTCGATGCGCGCTGCGATCAAGGCGTTGGTGTCGATGGCGAAGTCCGGGCGCGGCCCGGCACGCCGGACGTGGGCGGTCCTCGGCGAAATGGCGGAACTCGGGCCAGAATCAGTCGTCGAACACGACGCGATCGGACGGTTCTCGGTGCGCCTGGACGTGACCAAGCTGATCCTCGTGGGTCCGGGCCGTCCTGTGCGGGCGATGTACCAGGGAGCGGTGATGGAAGGTTCGTGGGGTGACGAGGCGGTCCACGTTCCCGACAGCGCGAGCGCGATCGCTCTGCTGGAGCGGGAGTTGCAGGCCGGTGATCTCGTGCTGGTGAAGGCCTCGCAGTCGATCGGCTTGTGGGAGGTCGCGGACGCTGTGCTCGCCGCGCCGGTGACGGATTCGGAGGCGTCGCAGTGAGGCAGATTCTCTTCGCCGCGGGCATCGCGCTCGCCGTCTCGATCCTCTTGACGCCCGTGCTGATCAAGGTCTTCTCGCGGCAGGGCTTCGGCCAGGAGATCCGCACCGAGGGCCCGGCGAGCCATCAGGCCAAGCGCGGCACCCCCACGATGGGCGGCGTCGCGATCCTCGCGGGAATCTGGGCCGGCTACTGGGGCTCGCATCTTATCGGCATCGGCTACGACGCGGAGGGCCCGACCGCGTCGGGTCTGCTGGTCCTCGGTCTGACCACCGCGCTCGGCGGCGTCGGCTTCCTCGACGACTTCATCAAGATCCGCAAGCAGCGCAACCTCGGCCTGAACAAGACGGCCAAGCTGGTCGGCCAGTTGGTGGCGGCGGTCGCGTTCGGCATCCTGGCGCTGCAGTTCCGGGGCGGCAACGGGCTGACGCCGGGCAGCGTGCACCTGTCGTACGTGCGCGACATCGCGACCGTCAGCATGGGCTCGATCGTGTTCATCCTGTTCTGCTACCTGCTGGTGTCCGCGTGGTCGAACGCGGTGAACCTCACCGACGGGCTCGACGGCCTGGCCGCGGGCTCGATGAGCCTGGTGCTCGGCGCGTACGTGATCATCACGTTCTGGCAGTACCGCAACGCGTGCAGCACGGGTCCGGGCAGCCTCGGCCCGGCCAAGGGCTGCTACGACGTCCGCGACCCGCTGGATCTGGCGCTGCTGTGCGCGGCCGGCGCCGCGGCCTGCATCGGCTTCCTGTGGTGGAACGCGGCTCCCGCGAAGATCTTCATGGGCGACACCGGCTCGCTGGCCCTCGGCGGCATGCTCGCGGGTCTGTCCATCACCACCCGCACCGAGCTGCTGATGGTCGTCATCGGCGCGCTGTTCGTCGCGGAGGCCGCGTCGGTGGTGATCCAGGTGGCGGTGTTCCGGTCGAGCCGGCGCCGCGTGTTCCGGATGGCCCCGTTCCATCACCACTTCGAACTGGGCGGCTGGGCCGAGACCCAGGTGATCATCAGATTCTGGTTGCTGGCGGCCATCGCGTCGGCGATCGGTCTGGCCCTGTTCTACAGCGAGTACCTCGCGGCGATCGGGGACTGACGCATGCAGTTCGAGCAGACGTACCTCGACGAGGCGGGCCTGGGCCGGCTGCGGGACGCGGACGTCCTGGTGGCCGGTGCCGGGATCTCAGGCCGGGCGGTCATCGCGCCACTGCTCGATCTCGGGGCCAAGGTGACGGTCACCGATACCAACGCCGATGCCCTCGCGCGGTGCGCCGAGATGGGCGCCGAGACGGTGCGGATCGACGACCTGGTGGCCGAGCCGCAGCGGGTGGCCGGCTTCGCGCTGGTCGTCACGAGTCCCGGCTTCCGGCCCGACGCGCCGGTCCTGGCGGCCGCCGCGGACGCGGGCGTCCCCGTGTGGGGTGACATCGAGTTCTCCTGGCGGGTCGACCGGGCCCGGATGTACGGACCGCCGCGGCGCTGGCTGGTCGTGACCGGCACCAACGGCAAGACCACCACGACGTCGATGCTGCACTCGATCCTCGAGGCGGCCGGGTTGCCGTCGGCGGCGTGCGGGAACATCGGGCTCCCGGTGCTCGACGCGCTGCGGGCGCAGGAGCCCCGCGCGGACGTGCTCGCGGTCGAGTTGTCGTCGTTCCAGCTGCACTGGGCGCCGTCGGTGCGTCCCGACGCCGGTGTGGTGCTGAACATCGCCGAGGACCATCTGGACTGGCACGGCGGCATGCCGGGATACATCGATGCCAAGGCGCAGGCGTTGACGGGCGACGTCGCGGTCGTCGGCCTCGACGACGAGATCGCCGCGGGGCTCGCGTCGCGTCCGCGGGACGGGCACACGGTCGGCTTCCGGCTCGGCGCCCCGGACACCGGGGAGTTGGGTGTGCGCGGCGGCATGCTCGTCGATCGGGCGTTCGCGGACTCCGTCCCGCTGGTGGCGGCCGACGAGATCAGCCCGCCCGGGCCGGCCGGGCTGTGCGACGCGCTCGCGGCGGCCGCGCTGGCCCGCGCGATCGGCGTCTCCCCGGCGGCGGTGGAGGCGGGCCTGCGTGCGCACCGGGTGGGCCCGCACCGTGCCCAGCTCGTGCGCACCGTCGGCGAGGTCGCCTTCGTCGACGACTCGAAGGCCACCAACCCGCACGCGGCGCGCTCGTCGATCATCGCGCACGAGTCCGTCGTGTGGATCGCGGGCGGCCTGCTCAAGGGCGCGCGCATCGACGACCTGGTCGAGGAGATCGCCGACCGACTGGCCGGCGCCGTCCTGATCGGGCGCGACGCGGCGCAGATCGCGGAGGCGCTCGCGCGACACGCCCCCGATGTCCCGGTGGTGCACGTCCGGTCGGGAGACGATGACTCCATGGGTGCTGCGAACCCCGACTCGGTGCGGCTCGACCTTCCGGGAGCCGACGCCGACACGGTGATGGCGGAGGCCGTGCGTGCCGCCGCGGAACTGGCGGCGCCGGGCGACGTGGTCCTGCTCGCGCCGGCGGCCGCGTCGCTCGACATGTTCGACTCGTACGGTCACCGCGGGCGCAGTTTCGCCGCGGCCGCCGCGGCGGTGTCGGACGAGCAGACGCCGCCGGGGGAGTCCGGAACCCGCCGATGAGAGACGACTCCGAGCGCCGCAGCGACAAGGCCGACCGCGGGCCGCGGACCCGGATCGGTGCCTGGCTGGCGCGTCCGCTGACGTCGTTCCATCTGGTCGTCACCATCGCGATCCTGCTGACGGTGCTGGGCCTGGTGATGGTGCTGTCGTCGTCGAGCGTGGAGTCCGTCGCGCAGGACGGTTCGGCGTACGGGAAGTTCGTCTCCCAGTTGATCTTCGCGACGCTCGGTTTCGTCATCTTCTACATCGCGTTGCTGATCCCGGTCCGGGCGCTGCGCAAGTGGTCGCTGCCCGCGTTCGGCGCCACGATCGTGATGCTGGTGCTGGTGCTCATCCCCGGTATCGGCACGAAGTCGCAGGGCACCCGGGGCTGGTTCGTGATCGGTCCGATCTCGCTGCAGCCGTCCGAACTCGCGAAGATCGCGTTCGCGGTGTGGGGCGCGCACCTCCTCGCGACGCGGCGCCGCGACAATCCGTCGCTCAAGGAGATGCTGATCCCGCTGGTGCCGGCGGCGATGCTGGTGTTCGTGCTGATCGTGCTGCAGCCGGACCTGGGCACCACGATCTCGCTGGCGATCATCCTGCTGGCGCTGCTGTGGTTCGCCGGCCTGCCGCTGAGGATCTTCCTGGGCGTGCTCGGTGCCGGCGTGGTCGGGGCGGTCACCCTCGGGCTCACGGCGGGCTACCGGTCCGCGCGCATCCAGGCCTTCTTCAATCCGGGCGACGACCCGCAGGGCATCGGCTACCAGGCGCGGCAGGCCAAGTACGCGCTCGCCGACGGCGGGCTCTTCGGCGAGGGGCTGGGGCAGAGTCGCGCCAAGTGGAGTTATCTGCCCAACGCCCACAACGACTTCATCTTCGCGATCATCGGCGAGGAACTCGGTTTCATCGGCGCGGGCGCGGTGATCGGCCTGTTCGGCCTGTTCGTGTACACCGGGCTGCGGATCGCGCGGCGATCGGCGGATCCGTTCCTGCAGTTGCTCGCCGCGACCGCGACGGCCTGGATCACCGGTCAGGCCTTCATCAACATCGGCTACGTCGTCGGCGTCCTGCCGGTGACCGGCCTCCAGCTGCCGCTCGTCTCGGCGGGCGGCACCTCGACCGCCACGACACTGCTCATGTTCGGCCTCGTCGCGAACGCGGCCCGGCACGAACCGGAGGCGGTCGCGGCGCTGCACAGCGGCCAGGACGGACGCGTGTCGCGGATGCTGCGGCTGCCGAAGCCGGCCCCGTACATCCCGCCGCGGAAGCGGGGCGCGGCCGTCGTGCGCCGGTCGGAGAGCAAGAAGCTGCAGCCGGCGCGTGCCGAACGGGCACCGCGGCCGCAACCTCGGTCCGTGCGCCACGACCCACCCGGCCGACGGCAGTCGGACGGTGGCCGACGGGTGGACGAGAATCGAGGACACCCGGGATACGACCCGGTTTCGGAACGTGGACGGGCGGCGCGATCGCGCGACGGCCGTCCGGGAGAGCGAGGAATGCGCAGGTGAACGGCGACAACCGCGAGAATGCCGCACTGTCGGTGGTGGTGGCCGGTGGTGGCACCGCAGGCCACATCGAGCCCGCGATGGCGGTGGCGGATGCGGTCCGTGTCCTCGATCCGGCGGCCGTGGTGACGGCACTCGGAACCGAGCGCGGCCTCGAGACGACGCTGGTACCGGAGCGCGGCTACCCGCTCGAGCTGATTCCGCCGGTGCCGCTGCCGCGCAAGCCGACGATGGATCTGCTGCGGTTGCCCGGGCGGATCCGTCGCTCGGTCGCCGCCACCCGTGAGGTTCTCGATCGGACGAATGCGGACGTGATCGTCGGCTTCGGCGGCTACGTGGCGCTGCCGGCCTATCTGGCGGCGGGTTCGGGACTGTTCGGGCGACGCCGGAAGATCCCGATCGTCATCCACGAGGCGAACGCCAGCGCCGGCATCGCCAACAAACTCGGTGCCCGGCGCGCCCGGCGGGTGCTGGCCGCGGTCGCGGGGTCGGGCGTCGCCGCCCGTGGCCGCGACGACGCGGAGATCGTCGGTATCCCGGTGCGGTCGTCGATCACCGGTCTCGACCGGGCGGCGCTGCGGGCGAAGGCCCGCGAGCACTTCGGGTTGCCCGCCGAGGGGCCCGTGCTGCTGGTCTTCGGAGGGTCGCAGGGCGCCCGCTCGCTGAACGAGGCGGTCGTGGGGGCGGCACCGCAGTTGGCCGCCGCGGGGATCTCCGTCCTCCACGCGTACGGCCCCAAGAACTCGGTGGACGTCGCATCCGACCCGGCCGCGCCGTACGTCGCTGTGCCGTACCTGAACCGGATGGACCTCGCCTACTCGGCCGCCGACGCGGTGATCTGCCGATCCGGCGCGATGACGGTCGCCGAGGTGTCGGCGGTCGGGCTGCCCGCGATCTACGTGCCGTTGCCACATGGAAACGGCGAACAGGAACTGAATGCGCGGCCGGTCGTGGCCGCGGGCGGTGGGATGATCGTCGCCGACGCGGACCTGACGCCGCAGTACGTGTCCGACACGGTCGTTCCGCTGCTCGGTGATCGCGCGCGGCTCGACGAGATGGGCCGTGGTGCTGCCGGTGCGGGCCACCGCAGCGCGGCCGCCGCGGTCGCGCAGATCGTTGTCGACGTAGCAAGGGGAAATCGATGAGCGAGCAGTTGCCCGCAGGTCTCGAGCGGGTGCACATGGTCGGCATCGGCGGTGCCGGCATGTCCGGCATCGCGCGGATCCTCCTGGCGCGCGGCGGGCAGGTGTCCGGGTCGGACGCGAAGGAGAGCCGGGGTGTCCTCGCGCTGCGGGCCCGCGGCGCGGTCGTCCGGATCGGGCACGACGCGAGCGCGCTCGACCTGCTGCCGGGCGGCCCGACGGCGGTGGTGACGACGCACGCCGCGATCCCGAAGGACAATCCCGAACTGGTCGAGGCGCGCCGCCGCGGCGTGCCGGTGATCCTGCGTCCCGCCGTCCTGGCGTCGCTGATGCGCGGGCACCGGACGCTGCTGGTGTCGGGCACGCACGGTAAGACCTCGACGACGTCGATGCTCGTGGTTACGTTGCAGCACTGCGGGTTCGATCCGTCCTTCGCGGTCGGCGGCGAGCTGAACGAGGCGGGAACCAACGCCCACCACGGCTCCGGCGAGGTCTTCGTCGCGGAGGCCGACGAGAGCGACGGATCGCTGCTCCAGTACGACCCGGACGTCGTGGTGGTCACCAACATCGAGGCGGACCATCTCGACTTCTTCGGCAGCAGCGAGGCCTACGTCCAGGTGTTCGACGACTTCGTGGGGCGCATCGCGCCCGGCGGGCTCCTCGTGGCGTGCCTCGACGACCCGGGGTCGGCGGCGCTGGCGCGTCGGACGGTCGAGTCCGGGGGCGACGTCCGGGTGCTCGGCTACGGAACCGCCGAGGCCGTCGCGGCGGCGCAGGGCGTTTCGGTCGGTGCCGAACTGGTGTCGTGGACGGCGCGGGACGTCGGGGGAGTGGCCGTGATCCGGCTCGCCGGCGAGACCGAGCCGCGGACGCTCCGGCTGGGTGTGCCGGGAAAGCACATGGCGCTCAACGCCCTCGCCGCGCTGCTGGCCGCGCTGGATTCCGGCGCCCAGGTCGACGAGCTGCTCGAGGGACTGGCGGGGTTCGGAGGCGTCCATCGGCGGTTCCAGCTCACGGGCCGGGAGCGGGGTGTGCGGGTGTTCGACGACTACGCCCACCATCCGACGGAGGTTCGGGCGGTGTTGGGTGCCGCGCGTGAGCTCGTCGCCGAGGACCCGCAGCGGGGCCGTGTCGTGGTGGTCTTCCAGCCGCACCTCTACTCGCGGACGGTGACGTTCGCGCGGGAGTTCGGCGAGGCGCTCGATCTCGCGGACGAGGTGGTCGTGCTGGACGTGTACGGCGCCCGCGAGGAGCCGATCCCGGGTGTCAGCGGCGCGCTGGTCGCGCAGGGTATGACGAAACCCGTTCACTATCAGCCCGATCGGTCCCAGGTGCCGCGTCAGGTCGCGGCCATCGCCGAGCCCGGTGACGTGGTGATCACGATGGGGGCCGGTGACGTGACGATGCTGGGCGGGCAGATCCTCGATGCGTTGCGCACGCGACCCAATCACGTCCGCCGTTCAGGCGCAGCGGGATCCGGTCCGGGGTCGCAGTGACGGTCGACGGTCGGGGTCGGTCGCGTGGTGGACGTCCGGACGCCCGCCGCGAGCGGCGGGCCGGCACCCGGGCGAACACCCGCGAGCGCGGTGCCGCCCCGGATCGGCCGGGCGGCGACGGCCGCCCCGGTCGCGGTTCGGCCGATCGCGAGCGGGCCCGGTCGTTGCGTCGCAAGGTTTTCCTGATCGCCGCCGCGTGTGTGACCGTCCTCGCCGCGCTGTTCGCGACACTGTGGTTCAGTCCGCTGATGTCGGTCCGGCAGATCGCGTTCGTGGGGGACGGGGTGGTCACCGAGGAGGAGGCGCTGAGCGCCCTCGCCGTCGCGGAGGGGACGCCCTTGCTGCGGGTCGACACGGGGGAGGCCGCGCGTCGGGTCGCCCAGATCCCGCGGGTGGCCGAAGCCCGCGTGCAGCGGGAGTATCCGTCGACCGTGAAGCTCACGGTCACCGAGCGGATTCCGGTGGTGTTCTTCGATTCCCCGGACGGGCAGCATCTGATGGACGCCACCGGTGTCGACTATGCGATCGCGCCGCCTCCGTTCGGGGTGCCGAGGCTGGTCACTCCCAACCCGGGCCACGACGATCACGCGACGCAGGCGGCGTTGCAGGTGCTCGAGGCGCTTCCGGAGTCGATTCGAGTGCAGGTGTCCGAGGTTGCGGCGCCGACGATTTCGAGTGTTTCGGCTACGCTGGTGGACGGCCGTGTCGTGGTGTGGGGCGGCGTCGACGGTTCCGAGAGGAAGTCGGCGGTCGTCTCCGTGCTACTGACACAGCCCGGCCGGATCTTCGACGTGTCGAGTCCCGAGTTGCCCACAGTAAAGTGACGGGTGACGCGGATGCTCGCACCGATACCGGTTCGGGGGCTTCCCGCCCCGCAAAAACTTGGCGCGTGTCGGCGCGCCTGCTGGCGGAACGCTCCGGCACTGCATAGCGTTTCGCACCACTGGACTACTTGACATAACTTTAACCCTGTGGTTGAGGTTGAGGGTTTTCCGACACTGAATCCCAGAACGAGCGCGAAACCCACTCACGGAAGGCGAGAGCCCATGACGCCCCCGCACAACTACCTCGCCGTCATCAAGGTCGTCGGTATCGGCGGCGGCGGCGTCAACGCGGTCAACCGCATGATCGAGCAGGGACTCAAGGGAGTCGAGTTCATCGCGGTCAACACCGATGCGCAGGCCCTGCTGATGTCCGACGCCGACGTCAAGCTCGACGTCGGACGCGAACTGACCCGCGGCCTCGGTGCCGGCGCCGACCCCGAGGTGGGGCGCAAGGCTGCCGAGGACCACAAGGACGAGATCGAAGAGGTCCTCAAGGGCGCCGACATGGTCTTCGTCACCGCCGGCGAGGGCGGCGGCACCGGTACCGGAGGTGCGCCCGTCGTCGCGAGCATCGCCCGCAAGCTCGGCGCCCTCACCATCGGCGTCGTCACCCGCCCGTTCTCCTTCGAGGGCAAGCGTCGCGGCACGCAGGCCGAGTCCGGCATCGCCGCCCTGCGCGAGTCCTGCGACACCCTGATCGTGATCCCCAACGACCGGCTGCTCCAGCTCGGCGACGCGGCGGTCAGCCTGATGGACGCGTTCCGCAGCGCCGACGAGGTGCTCCTCAACGGTGTCCAGGGCATCACCGACCTGATCACCACGCCCGGTCTGATCAACGTCGACTTCGCGGACGTCAAGAGCGTCATGTCCGGGGCGGGCAGCGCCCTCATGGGCATCGGCTCCGCGCGGGGCGAGGGACGGTCGATCAAGGCCGCCGAAACGGCGATCAACTCGCCGCTGCTCGAGGCGTCGATGGAGGGCGCACGCGGGGTGCTGCTGTCGATCGCCGGCGGCTCGGATCTGGGCCTGTTCGAGATCAACGAGGCGGCGTCGCTGGTCCAGGAGGCCGCGCACATCGACGCCAACATCATCTTCGGAACCGTCATCGACGACTCGCTCGGCGACGAGGTCCGGGTCACGGTCATCGCGGCCGGTTTCGACGGCGGTGCGCCGGTCAAGCGCCCGCTCGAGGTTCAGTCCGCGATCGGTCGCGGCAACATCGGCGCCGGCCGCGCCGGCGAGGTCGGGCAGTCGGAGCGTCCCGCGGCAGCACCCGCCGCCGCGGCCCCCGAGCCCGAGCCGGCCGCCCCGGTGACTCCTCGTGAGCCGGTCGGAGCGCCCACCGGGTCGAGCCTGCCGCCGCTGGGGAGCCCCGCTCCCCGTGTCGTGCCGGTCAGCAATGAGGAAGGCGAAGACGACGACGTCGACGTTCCTTCCTTCATGCGCCGTTGAGCGGGGTTTCCGTGACGGGTGTCCGGGTCCGGCGGGTCGTCACGACCCGTGCGGGTGGTGTGTCCGCGGCGCCGTACGAATCGTTCAACCTCGGTGACCATGTCGGTGACGATCCGGCGGCCGTCGAGACCAATCGTCGCCGTCTCGCCGACGGCATCGGTCTGCCGTTCGAGCGGCTGGTGTGGATGGAGCAGATCCACAGCCGCAACGTGACGGTGGTCGACGGTCCGGTCGACGGCCCGGTGCCGGCAACGGACGCTCTGGTCACCAAGGAACCCGGTCTCGCGCTCGTGACGTTGAGCGCGGACTGTGTTCCGATCCTGCTCTCCGACGACGAGGCGGGCGTGATCGCAGCGGTGCACGCCGGTCGGATCGGCGCCCGGATCGGTATCGTGCCCAAGGTCATCGGCGCGATGATCGAGCAGGGTGCCCGGCCGGAGCGGATCGGCGCCTTCCTCGGCCCGGCCGCCAGCGGCCGGCAGTACGAGGTTCCTGCCGCGATGCAGGCCGATGTCGAGAAGTTCCTGCCCGGCAGCGCCACGCGCACCGCCAAGGGCACACCCGGTCTCGATCTGCGCGCGGGACTGCGCCGGCAGTTGCTCGCGGCGGGGATCTCCGGCGTGGCGGAGGATCCGCGGTGCACGATCGAGGACCCGACGCTGTTCAGTCACCGTCGAGGAGCCCCCACCGGCCGGTTGGCCGCCGTGATCTGGATGGATCCGTCCGGAGACAAGTGACGGGATCGACGTGGACGATGGGCACCGATGAGTAGGCACGAGGACATCGCGTCGGCGCTGACGGAGGTGCGCGCCCGGCTCGAGGCGGCCTGTGTCGCTGCCGGCCGCGATCCGGTGGAAGTGAAGTTGTTGCCGGTGACGAAGTTCTTCCCGGCGTCGGATGTGCGGATCCTCTACGGCCTCGGCTGCCGGGAGTTCGGCGAGTCGCGCGAACCGGAGGCGGGGGACAAGATCGCCGAGTTCCGGTCGGCGCCGGACGTCGCGGATCCGGTCCGCTGGCACATGATCGGTCGGCTCCAGCGGAACAAGGCCCGCTCGGTTGCCCGGTGGGCCGACACGGTTCATTCGCTCGACAGTGTCCGACTGGCCGAGGCGCTCGACTCCGCGGTGGGCGCCGCGCGGGACGAGGGCGCGCGTTCGGGCCCGCTGCGCGCCCTGATCCAGGTGAGTCTGGACGCCGATCCGGCCCGCGGGGGAGTTCCGGTAACGGATTTGGCCCCTCTCGCCGATCACATGGCGGGTGCGTCGAATCTGACTCTCGGCGGACTGATGGCGGTGCCGCCGCTCGGGTCCGATCCCGACGAGGCGTTCGAACGTCTCCAGGCCGCCCACTCCGACCTGCTGGTCTCCCATCCGGGCGCGACCGTGCTGTCGGCCGGGATGACGGGAGATCTGGAGGCGGCGGTCCGCCACGGTTCGACGTGCGTGCGTGTCGGAACTGCGATCCTCGGCGCCCGCCCGATAGTCTCGAAATAACCACCAGTC
Organism: Prescottella agglutinans; assembly: GCF_004011865.1. Classification (GTDB taxonomy): domain Bacteria; phylum Actinomycetota; class Actinomycetes; order Mycobacteriales; family Mycobacteriaceae; genus Prescottella; species Prescottella agglutinans. Next base: position 65,531 of record NZ_RKLP01000006.1, read on the forward strand.
ACATCATGAACATCAGCCACACGAAGATCGTCAGTCCATCCGCCAAGATCTCTGCGGTCGACCGCAGGTTCCACCAGTACCCGTCCGCCGCGCCCAGGAAGGTCGATCAATGAGCACTCTGCACAAGTTCAAGGCTTACTTCGGCATGGTTCCCCTCGAGGACTTCGAGGATGACTACATCGACGAGCCCGGGCCGGCTCGCCGTGAGTACGCCGAACCCGGATACCCGTCGAGCCGTCGTGACGACGTCGAGGACGACTTCGACCGCTACGACGCCGCGCCGCGCCAGTCGGCGCGGGTCGAACCGCTCCCGGCGCGCCCGTCCCGTCCCGCCCCCAGTGCGGGTCCGCGCGGCGCAACCCGGGGTGCGCTGGCCGTCGACGCCCGGATGGACCGGCTCGAGAGCCGCCGCTCGGTGGTCGACGAGGGTGGGCCGCTGTCGAAGATCACGACGCTGCGTCCGCGTGACTACGGCGAGGCCCGCACCATCGGTGAGCGGTTCCGTGACGGCACGCCGGTGATCATGGATCTCGTCGAGATGAGCAACGCCGACGCCAAGCGGCTGGTGGACTTCGCCGCCGGGCTCGCGTTCGCGCTCCGGGGCTCCTTCGACAAGGTCGCGACCAAGGTGTTTCTCCTCTCGCCCGCCGACATCGACGTGTCCGCCGAGGAGCGCCGCCGCATCGCGGAGACCGGTTTCTACAACCAGAAGTAGCCGTTGCGACCGAGAATCGTGTCACAGCGCACTCGTGGTGTGACACGCGCCTCGGCTCGTCGAATGGTTTTGATCGACCGGTTGTCGTCAGGCAGAGTGAAGGTGTGGCCGTGTTCTCGGTGATCTACGTGATCCTGTTCATCTTCTGGTTGTTGCTCATCGGGCGGATCATCGTCGAGTTCATCCGGGTATTCGCAAGGGACTGGCACCCGACGGGATTCGTCGTGGTCGTCCTGGAGGTGATCTTCACGGTCACCGACCCGCCGGTGAAGCTTCTTCGCCGGCTCATCCCGCCGATCTCGCTCGGCGGGGTGCGGCTCGATCTGTCGATCATGGTGCTGCTTTTTCTGCTGTTCATCCTCATGCAGGTCGTGTCGGGACTGGCGTCACCCGCGGGTTTGGTGTGACAGAATGACCCGCAGTTACAGTGTGACGAGTAACGAAATGGTTAACGAGTACGCGCAACGCGCTAGAACTGAATGCGTGCTAGACCGCCAAATGATGCGTGAAGGGATCCTTCCATGCCGCTGACTCCAGCTGATGTGCACAACGTCGCGTTCAGCAAGCCGCCGATCGGGAAGCGTGGCTACAACGAGGATGAGGTCGATGCCTTCCTCGATCTCGTCGAACAGGAGCTGACGCGGCTCATCGAGGAGAACGCCGATCTCCGTCAGCGCGTTGGCGAGCTCGATCAGGAGCTGGCCGAGGCGAAGAAGGCTCCGCGTCCGGTCGCCGCGGCGGCCCCGGCACCCGCTCCGAAGCCGGAGCCGGTGCGTGTCGTCGAGCAGCCGAAGCCGGAACCGGTGCCCGCCGCGGCCCCGCGTCCGTCCGAGGACGCCAACATGCAGGCCGCCAAGGTCCTGGGTCTCGCGCAGGAGATGGCGGACCGCCTGACCGGCGACGCCAAGGTCGAGGCGGAGCAGTTGCTCAGCGACGCCCGCACCAACTCGGAGCGTCTGGTCACCGATGCCCGCACCAAGTCGGAGACGATGGTTGCGGACGCCAAGCAGAAGTCCGATTCGCTCCTCTCGGATGCGCAGACCCGCTCGGAGACCCAGCTGCGCCAGGCCAAGGAGAAGGCCGACGCGCTGCAGGCGGACGCCGAGAAGAAGCACACCGAGATCATGGCGACGATCAACCAGCAGCGCTCCGTCCTGGAGGGCCGCATCGAGCAGCTCAAGACCTTCGAGCGCGAGTACCGTGTGCGGCTCAAGTCGTACCTGGAGTCGCAGCTGGAGGAGCTGGAGCAGCGTGGCTCGGCCGTGCCGGTCGACGGCGGCCAGGACGCTTTCGGGCAGTCCGGCTCGCAGTCCGGCTTCGGCCAGTTCGCCAAAGGAAACAACTGACCGAGCCGACACCGGCCGGCTCTCGAACAGAGGGTGAATCGTGCTGGTCATGACGCTGGTCCTCGCAGCAGTCGGGTTCGCACTGCTGGTGATCGCCCTGATGACGGGGTCCGTGGTCTGGGCGTGGGGATGCATTGCGATCTGTGTCGCGGGTGCCGTCCTCCTGCTCGTCAGTGCGCTGGCGAGCAGGAAGGCGGCGCCCGCCGCGGATTCGACCGGCGCGGCACGGGAGCGGGAGACCGGGACTCGGTCGTTCGGCAACGGCCGGGACGCCGAAGCGGGCCCGGGCGATTCCGGGCGGAACTCGACTCGGGGCTAGACTGATACGCACACATGGCGTCGATCCGGCCATCACCGGGGAGCTTTCGGAAGAACGGTCGGTAATGCGTGATGCGCATCCGACTCACTAGAACCGAACGGGTGGGCCCGTCACAGCCTTGATCGAGTGGCTCGTCTCGCATGCGCGACGGCGGGCAAGCGGGGTGGTACCGCGGCAGCGGCGCACAGGGCGTCGTCGTCGTCCCCGTGCCGGCAGACGGGCACGAGGAGCCACGCGGTGACCAGTAACGAATCCACCTCTCCCCAGACGAACGACGGGTACCCCCGCGTCGATCTCGTCGGCGGCCGCGCCACCGGCGCCGTCTCCTTCCCCGACCTCGAGCAGAAGGTGCTCGCGGCATGGGACGCGGACGACACCTTCCGCGCCAGCATCGCGAACCGCGAGGGGTCCGAGGATTTCGTCTTCTACGACGGCCCGCCGTTCGCCAACGGCCTGCCGCACTACGGCCATCTGCTCACCGGCTACGTCAAGGACGTCGTGCCGCGCTTCCAGACGATGCGCGGCAAGAAGGTAGATCGTCGCTTCGGCTGGGACTGCCACGGCCTGCCCGCCGAGCTCGAGGCGGAGAAGCAGCTCGGCATCAAGGACAAGTCGCAGATCGACGCGATGGGTCTCGCCGAGTTCAACGCCTACTGCAAGCAGTCGGTCCTGCGCTACACCGACGAGTGGCGCGACTACGTCACCCGTCAGGCCCGCTGGGTCGACTTCGACAACGACTACAAGACCCTGGATCTGGACTTCATGGAGTCCGTGATGTGGGCGTTCAAGGAGCTGTACGACAAGGGCCTGATCTACCAGGGCTTCCGCGTGCTGCCGTACAGCTGGTACGAGCAGACGCCGCTGTCGAACCAGGAGACCCGCCTCGACGACGCCTACAAGATGCGTCAGGACCCGGCGGTCACCGTCGACATGGTGCTCACCGCTCCGGGCAGTGACCTCGACGGCGCGAACGCGCTGATCTGGACCACGACGCCGTGGACGCTGCCGTCCAACCTCGCGATCGCCGTCCACCCGGACGTCGACTACGTGCAGGTGCGCGGCGCCGACGACAAGCGCTACGTGCTCGCCGCGGCCCGGGTCGGGCACTACGCCCGCGAGCTGGGCGAGGCGCCGGAGGTGCTGGGCGAGTACAAGGGCGCCGACCTGGTGGGCCTGTCGTACGTGCCGCCGTTCGACTTCTTCCACGGACCCGGCAAGGGCCACGAGGAAGCGCACCGCGTGCTCTCCGCCGACTACGTGACCACCGACTCCGGTACCGGTGTCGTCCACCTCGCGCCGGCCTTCGGTGAGGAGGACATGGAGTGCGCGACCGCCAACGGCATCGAGATCGTGCAGCCGCTGGACGCGGGCGGCAAGTTCACGTCCATGGTCCCGCCGTACGAGGGCCTGCAGGTCTTCGACGCGAACCCGGTCATCATCAAGGACCTCAAGGCCGCCGGAAAGCTGCTGCGCCACGAGACGATCGAGCACTCCTACCCGCACAGCTGGCGCTCGGGCCAGCCGCTGATCTACATGGCGGTGCCGTCGTGGTTCGTCGCGGTCACCAAGTTCCGCGACCGCATGGTCGAGCTCAACCAGGAGATCACCTGGGTGCCGGAGCACATCCGCGACGGCCAGTTCGGCAAGTGGCTCGAGGGTGCCCGCGACTGGAACATCAGCCGTAACCGCTACTGGGGCAGCCCGATCCCGGTGTGGGTGTCGGACGATCCGTCGTACCCGCGCGTCGACGTCTACGGCTCGCTGGATCAGCTCGAGGCGGACTTCGGGGTGCGCCCGACGGATCTGCACCGCCCGATGATCGACGAACTGGTCCGCCCCAACCCGGACGACCCGACCGGCAAGTCGATGATGCGCCGCGTCCCGGAGGTGCTGGACTGCTGGTTCGAGTCCGGCTCGATGCCGTACGCGCAGGTGCACTACCCGTTCGAGAACCGGGACTGGTTCGAGACGCACTACCCGGGCGATTTCATCGTCGAGTACAACGGCCAGACCCGCGGCTGGTTCTACACGCTGCACGTGCTGGCGACCGCGCTGTTCGACCGCCCGGCGTTCAAGTGCGTTGCGGCGCACGGCATCGTGCTCGGCGACGACGGCCTGAAGATGAGCAAGTCCAAGGGCAACTACCCGGACGTCAAGGAGGTGTTCGACCGCGACGGCTCCGACGCCATGCGGTGGTTCCTGATGTCGTCGCCGATCCTGCGCGGCGGCAACCTGATCGTCACCGAGCAGGGCATCCGCGAGGGTGTCCGGCAGGCGCTGTTGCCGCTGTGGAACGCGTGGAGCTTCCTGCAGCTGTACGCGTCGAAGCCCGGTCAGTGGCGGACCGACTCGCCGAACGTGCTCGACAGGTACATCCTCGCCAAGCTCGCGGCCACCCGGAACGCGATCACCGACGCGCTCGAGGTCACCGACATCGCGGGGGCGTGCGACGAGCTGCGCACGTTCTGCGACGCGCTCACCAACTGGTACGTGCGCCGCTCGCGCAGCCGGTTCTGGGACGAGGACCGCGACGCGATCGACACGCTGCACACGGTGCTCGAGGTCGTCTCCCGGTTGGCGGCGCCGCTGCTGCCGATGGCGTCCGAGGTGATCTGGCGGGGCCTGACCGGTGGCCGCTCGGTGCACCTGGCGGACTGGCCGTCCGAGACCGAGCTGCCGGCGGACGCCGAGCTGGTCGCCGCGATGGACGACGTCCGCAGCGTGTGCTCGACGGTGCTCGGCCTGCGCAAGGCGCAGAACCTGCGCGTGCGCCTGCCGCTGCCGGAGGTCACGGTCGCGGCGCCGGACGCCGAGAAGATGCGCCCGTACCTGGGCCTGATCGCGGACGAGGTGAACGTCAAGAAGGTCGACCTCACCGAGGACGTCGACGTGCACGGCCGCTTCGAGTTGGTCGTCAACGCGCGCGCCGCGGGTCCGCGTCTGGGCAAGGACGTGCAGACGGTCATCAAGGCGGTCAAGGCGGGCGACTGGGCCGAGAAGGACGGCGTCGTGTCGGCCGCGGGCATCGACCTGTTGCCGTCGGAGTACACCCAGCGTCTCGTCGCGGCCGAGCCGGAGTCGACGGCGGCGCTGCCGGACGGTGCCGGCCTGGTCGTGCTCGACTCGCAGGTGACCGAGGAGCTCGAGGCCGAGGGCTGGGCCAAGGACCGGATCCGCGAGCTGCAGGACGCGCGCCGCAACGCGGGACTCGATGTCTCCGACCGCATCTCGGTCATGCTGGACGTGCCGGCCGAGCGCCTCGAGTGGGCGACGCGGCACCGGGACCTGATCGCGGGCGAGATCCTCGCCACGACGCTCGAGATCGGTGACGTCAGCGGTGACGCGGTCGTCGATCTCGGGGAGGGCGTCCGGGCCGCGATCGCGAAGGCCTGAGCGAGTAGCCGCGCACCGGGCGGACGGCAGGTCTCCTGTCGTCCGCCCGGCGTATTTTGAGGGCCATGGCCGACGCCGTTCCCGATCCCACACGCAGCCGCCGGTGGGTCCTGCACCTCGACATGGACGCCTTCTTCGCGTCCGTCGAGCAGCTGACCCGACCGACGCTGCTGGGTCGGCCCGTGCTCGTCGGCGGGCTCGGCGGTCGGGGTGTGGTCGCCGGCGCCAGCTACGAGGCGCGGGCGTTCGGGGCGCGGTCGGCGATGCCGATGCACCAGGCGCGGCGGCTGGTGGGGGCGGCCGCCGTCGTGCTGCCCCCGCGTGGCGCCCTGTACGGGCACGTGAGCCGTCAGGTGTTCGACGCCCTGCGTGTGAAGATGCCTGTCCTGGAACAGCTTTCGATGGACGAGGCGTTCGGCGAGCCGGCCGAGCTGGCCGGGGCCGGGAAGGCGGAGGTCGAGCGCTACTGCGAGGACCTGCGCGCGCTGGTGCTGGCCGAGACCGGGCTGGTCGCGTCGATCGGCGCCGGTGCCGGCAAGCAGGTGGCGAAGATCGCCTCCGGACTCGCCAAGCCCGACGGGATCACGGTGGTCTCCCCGGATGTGCAACAGCAGTTGATGAGCGCGCTGCCGGTCCGGAAGCTGTGGGGTGTCGGGCCGGTGGCGGAGGAGAAGCTCAAGCGGTTGGGGATCGAGACGATCGGCGCGCTCGCGGCGCTGCCGGACCCCGAGGTGGTCTCGGTGCTCGGGGCGACGATCGGACCGAGTCTGCAACGGTTGGCGCGCGGCATCGACGACCGCCCGGTCGCGGAACGCGCCGACGCGAAGCAGGTCAGCGCGGAAACGACTTTCGCGCAGGACATCGTCACGCTGGGGGAGTTGCGACGTGCGGTCGAGTCGAGTGCGGCGGCCGCGCACCGGCGTCTGGAGCGGGACGGTCGGGCGGCCCGCACAGTGGTGCTCAAGTTGCGCAAAGCCGACATGAGCATCGTGACGAGGTCCCTCACGTTGCCGTACGCGACGACGGATCTGCAGGTCCTCACGGCGACCGCACAGCGTCAGGCGATCGACCCGCTCGAGTTGGGGCCCGTCCGGCTCGTCGGGGTGGGGTTCGGCGGCCTGTCGGCGGCGAGTCAGGGGTCGCTGTTCCCCGAACTCGATCAGGCCCCTCCCGTGGGGGAAGACGAAGACGCAGTGAGCGATTCGATCGCCGGGGCGAGCGAGGGGGCGTCGACCCAGTGGCGGCCCGGGCTGGACGTGTCGCATCCGGAGTACGGTCACGGTTGGGTCCAGGGCGCGGGGCACGGGGTGGTGACGGTGCGGTTCGAGACCCGCAGCACCGGGCCGGGGCTGTCACGTACATTCGACGAGACCGATTGTGGCCTGATTGTCGCGGACGCGACCGACAGCCTCAGGTGAGGCGGGCCTTACCGGTACTCTTGCTGTGAACTGGCGTCATAGCTGGGACAGGGGGACTCCGACCCGGCTGAAGCGTGAACGATGTTCGACCGAGAATGAAAAGGACAAGCACTTGAAGTTTCGGAAGATGACCATCGCCGGTGTGGCGATCGCGGCGGCCCTGACCATGTCGGCCTGCTCGGACGACAGCGGCAGCACCGAGCGCACCACGGCTCAGCAGACCACCACGACGGCCGCCGCCGAGCCGTCGCTCGCTCCGCCGACGCCCGCCGAGCTCAACGCCGCGCTGGCCAAGGCCTTCGACGAGAGTGTTCCGGTCGAGCAGAAGGCGCAGCTGGTCCAGGGCGCCGAGGCCGATCCGGAGCTGATCAACCAGGTCGCCAAGGCGGCCAAGGATGCCGGCGCCACCATCAACGTCGTCGACGTGACCCCGACCGGTGACGAGACCGTCACCGCCGGCGTCGAGCTGGTCATCAACGGCCAGACCAACCCGGCAACGGTCGACTTCGTCGCCGAGGACGGCGTCTGGAAGATGTCGAAGTCGTACGCGTGCCAGCTCGTGACGATGGCGCAGCTGACCTCGCCGGCCTGCCCCGCGTAGTTCCGCGTTCCCGCGTCGATGCCGGCGCCACCCGACGGGTGGCGCCGGCATCGGTGTCTTCGCGCTACTGCGGCGGCGAGACCGCGTGCACCCGATCCGCGGTGGTGCGCGCGACCGCGGCTGACAGGTCGCCGTCCATGCCGTCGGGTCCGGTCGCGATCACCTGCACCACCGTCGAGTCGATCACGGCGAGAACGACATCGGAGACGAGCGTGAATCCCTCGCTGGTCGTGGTGAGCCGGACCGCGATCGACGCGTCACCGGCGGCGGGCTGCGGGAGGGGATCGATCCGGTACTGCACCGACGTTCCGTCGGCGTCCGTGCCGGTGAACGTCGTGCACTCGCGCAGGGTGTCCTGGACGGCGGCGAAGGCGTCCGCGGCGCCGGTCCCCGCGTAGCCGGCGGCGTCGACGTCGATGCTCGTGAATCCCGGGCCGGTGAAGTTCTGCTCGGCCGAGGACACCGATCCGGGGACCTGACGGGTCACCGTGTCGGCCACGTTCGCGCACCGGGTGGGGTTCGTCGTGGACCGGTCCGGCTCGGGATCGCCGGTTGCCTGCGGTTCCGGGTCGGCGGTCGCGGGCAGGCGGGCGAACCCGGCGGGCAGGTCCGTCGCGGCGGGCAGCGCGGCCTGCAGCGCGGCGGTGTCCGTGATCGGGCCGGCCGACGGGGTTTCGGGGGCGGTCACCTCGGGGCCCAGGTCGACCGCCGACGGCGTCGACTCGTCCGAAGGCGAGGACGAGGACCCGCACGCCGCCAGCGGCGCCCCGAGCGCGACGAGGGCCGCCGTCGCGGCCGCCGCCCGGGTCAGCCGAGCCACTCGACCTTCTCGCTGGTGGTCTGCTGCAGCCGCATCGAGTCCGCGGGATCGCTGAACGACTGGGTGCCCTCGACGGTGACGGACCCGTCGATCGGGAGCGGCGACCGGAGGTCGATGACGACGGTGCCCGCCCCGCGCAGCGAGTACGAGTCGACGTCGAGCGTGCCGGCGCCGTTCGGCAGTTCGAAGACGGGGGACTTGGGGAACTGCTCCACCTGCATGTCGATCGTGAGCCGGTCGCCGTCGCGCGCCGACAGGGTGGCGGTCGTCACCTGGTCGAGCGCGATCGCGCTCATCACCTGCTGATGGATCTTCCACACCGCGCCCACGCCGATCGGCTCGGCCGGGAACGCGACCATGCGATAGACGGCCTGGAAGAACGCCTGCTCGATCATCGACCGGGCCTTGTTCTGGGCGTCGGGGTCGGGACGCAGCCGCAGCGCCGTGATCGCTCCGGACTCGTTCATCGTGAAGCCCGCATGCGAATCGGTTGCAGGCGTGAGGAGTTCGTTCGTCTCGTCCTCGGGGGTGGTCGGGGTGCCCAGCGTGAGGTCGACCGTCGTGGCGGGAGTGGCGTCCGTGGCGGCCTGCGTGACCAGGGCCGTGAGGGGGATCGTCAGCTGCGGGGTGGAGAAGTCCTGCGCGGCCTGGCCGTCGATCTGCTGCGACACGTCGGCGGTCGTCACCAGCCGGGTCTGCTGTTGGGTGCCCTGTCCGGGACGAAGCTGCACCACCGCTCGCGGTTCGGCGCCGGCGTCGAGGATCTCGGTAGTGGCGGCCGTCACGGGCACGGTGACCTCGTCGGATGCTGCCCCGACCGCATCGGGGCTCGTGGGGGCGGCATCACCGCCGCTGCTGCACCCGGCGACCAGCACCGAAAGGGAGAGCGTCGCCGCGACGAGCGCGGATCCGGGGTGGAGGAGTTTCGAGGACAGTGGCACGCCAACAGGTTAGTCGGCGTGGGTTGGATGACCGGTCTGTCTCCCGAGTAGGGGATGATGGCGGGGTGAGCGACGACCGCGGCGACGACGCCGACCATGCAGTGAAGGGTGAAGCGATTTCCGAGCCAGCCGCCTCCGAACCCGACGAGACCGTCGGGTCGGTGCCGTCCGGGCCGCGTCGGATGGTGCTCCTCGTCGGTGTCGCGGTGGTCGTGCTCGGCCTCGACCTGCTGACCAAGGTGCTGGCGGTCGCGTTCATCGACCCGAAGAACCCGGTCGAGATCATCGGCGACACCGTCACCCTGACGCTGATCCGCAATCCGGGTGCCGCGTTCTCGATGGCCACCGGGATGACCTGGCTGCTGACTCTGGTCGCGGTCGGTGTCGTCGTCGGGGTGATCAAGATCGGGCGCACGCTCAGTTCGCTGTGGTGGGCGCTGGGTCTCGGTCTCGTCCTCGGCGGCGCCCTCGGTAATCTGATCGACCGGATCTTCCGCTCACCCGGCCCGCTGCAGGGTCACGTCGTGGACTTCGTTTCCGTGGGCTGGTGGCCCGTGTTCAACGTGGCCGACTCGTCGATCGTGTGCGGGGCGATCCTGCTGGTGGCACTCACGCTGTTCGGGATCGAACCGAGCGGCGTCAAGACTTCTGGAAAGGGGGATGCGGCTTGAGGGAGACGCGTTCGATGCCGGTTCCCGACGGACTCGACGGGATGCGGGTGGATGCCGGGCTGGCCCGGCTGCTCGGCCTGTCTCGCACCGCGGTCGCGGCCCTGACGGAGGAGGGCGCCGTCCTCCTCGACGGGGCTCCGGTCGGCAAGTCCGATCGACTGGCGGCCGGGACGTGGCTCGAGGTGGAACTCCCCGAGCCGCCGCGCCCCCTCACGATCGAGGCCGAGCCGGTCGAGGGCATGGAGATCCTCTACGCGGACGACGACATCGTCGCGGTCGACAAGCCGGTGGGGGTGGCGGCGCACGCCAGCGTCGGCTGGACGGGGCCGACGGTCATCGGCGGCCTCGCCGCGGCCGGCTTCCGCATCTCGACGTCGGGCGCGCACGAGCGCCAGGGCATCGTGCACCGTCTCGACGTCGGCACGTCCGGCGTCATGGTGGTCGCGACGTCGGAGCGCGCCTACACGGTCCTCAAGCGGGCGTTCAAGCAGCGCACCATCGACAAGCGCTACCACGCGCTGGTGCAGGGGCACCCGGATCCGAGCAGCGGCACGATCGACGCGCCCATCGGCCGGCACCGCAGCAACGACTGGAAGTTCGCCGTCACCGCCGACGGCAAGCCGAGCATCACGCACTACGACACGGTCGAGGCGTTCCAGGCGGCCAGCCTGCTCGACATCCACCTGGAGACCGGCCGCACGCACCAGATCCGGGTGCACTTCTCCGCTCTGCGCCACCCGTGCTGCGGCGACCTGACGTACGGCGCCGATCCCCGTCTGGCCGAGCGGCTGGGGCTCGAGCGGCAGTGGCTGCATGCCCGTTCGCTGGGCTTCGCGCATCCGGCCGACGGGCACTGGGTCGAGATCACCAGCGAGTACCCGAAGGATCTCCAGCACGCGCTCGGAGTCCTGCGGGGCACGTGAGATGAGTTCGCGTACCTGGGCGGCCGTACTCGCGACGGTCGCACTGGCCGGCACGGTCGTGGGTCTCGGGGTGGCCAACCCCGTTCCGGCCGCCCGCATCTCGACCGACCGGCTGGGGCCGGACTCGGGCGAGCAGGTGTCGGCGTACCTCGAGCGCGCGACTGCGACGCTGACCGCCGAGGAAGACGCGGATCCGGGGACGCAGCACTGGGCGCTGGTGTCGCTGGACGCGCCCACGACGCCGTCGCAGTTGCTGGACGACGTCGGCGACGTCCGGGTGTCGCAGGTGCTCTTCCGGGTGCCGCTGGATCGGGTGCAGACGCCGATGGTGGCGATCCCGGTCGCGGCGAACCCGACGGCGGTGCAGCGGGCACCGTCGGTGGCGGCCGCGCGATTGCAGGCGTCGGTGGTCGGACACGACCGGCAGTCCCTGCTCGCCGCCTACTCGGCCGCCCAGTTGTCGGCCGACTGCGCGTGCGTGGTGGGGGCGACGGTGCGCGGTTCGCTCGATCAGTTGCGCGCACTCGACGCGGCGCCGTCGGTGCGGGCGGTCGAGGCGTTGCCGGCGGACGCGATCGCGGGTTCGTTCGCGGTCAGTCCGCTGCTGCCGTCACAGACCGACGTCGTCCTCCCGGGCCCCGACAACGGATCGGTGCCGCTGCTCGGCTGACGTGCCGCCCGGGCCCTCAGGTCCCCGGAGCGTCCACCGTGTGCTTGCGGACGAAGTCGATGGTCCGGGCCAGCGCGTTCACGCCGTCGGTGTCGTCGAGGTCGAACTGGTACTCGTGCGCGAGCGGCGGCTGATGATCGTCCGCGTAGAACAGCGTGGTCACGTCGACGCCGAGGCCCGCCAGCTTCGCCGCGAGCGGCTTGGACTGCTTGTCGGTCAGGGGGTCCGCGTTGCCGCCCGAGAGGTACGTCGGCGGGAAGTTCTCGGTGACGTGGCGGAGCGTCGACATCTGGGTCACCGCGGGCGAGTTCGCGAGATCCCTCGTTCCGGTGTACGCCCACAGCGACTTCTCGGCGCCCCAGCCGGCGATGCCGGGGCCGCCGACCATCTCGGTGAGCTCGTAGATGCCGCAGTTCAGCACCACACCTCGTAGCTGCTCGGGGCGGAGCGCGGACTCGATCCCGACCTCGCGGGCGTAGTCGGGGTTGGTGGCGATCGCGGCGAGCTGACTCGACAGCTGCGCGCCGGCGGAGTCGCCGGCGAGGACGATTCGGTTCGAATCCACGTGCAGGCGTTCGGCGTTCGCGACGACGTAGGCGTGCGCGTCGCGCAGTTGCTCGACCGCGGTCGGGTAGGTGCGCTCGGGCCCGAGCGAGTAGTCGAGCGATACGACGGTGAAGCCGGCGGCGGCGATCAACTGGTGGTAGGGCGCGTAGTTGCTGCGATGGCCGGAGATCCACGCGCCGCCGTGTGTCCAGATCACCGTCGGCAGGACGTCGGTGGTGCCGGCGACGGCCGCCGGGAAGTGGACATCGAGGAAGGCGTCGTCGTCGCCGTCGCGGTACTGCTGGTCCTCGATCGACACGACCCCGTCGGGCGCGTGCTTCCGCAGGGCGTCCGTGGTCTTCCGGGCGGCGCGATCGAACACCGCGCGCACGAGCATCGATCCGGGCCACGGGCTGGAGGCGAACACGACCGTGCCGAGGCGCGCGGCGACGGGAAGCGCGACCAGCGTCCAGAGGGCGCGTCGACGCCACCGTCCCGCCGCGGTCGGGGTGCTCCCGACACCGTCCGTCTCCGTGGTGCGCGTCACAGCAATCTCCTTGGCGGCGGGTGCGGTTCGATGCAGTGGCGAGTCAGCGTAGCCCGGCGGCTATCGTGGCGGGACGTGACACAACGGCCCCGCTCGGAAGACTCCACCGGAATGATGGCGGGCGTCGGTGCCTACCTGATCTGGGGCATGTTCCCGATCTTCTTCGGTCTTCTCGCGCCCGCCGGTTCGCTCGAGGTGCTGGCCCATCGGATGCTGTGGACCGTGCTCCTGATGCTCGGGGTGCTCGCGGTCCTGGGTCGGTTCGGCTCGCTGCGCGGCATGGGGGCGCGGACGTGGGGACTGGTGTCCGCGGCGACCGTCGCGATCGCGATCAACTGGGGCGTCTACATCTACGCGGTGGTCTCCGGTCACGTCGTCGAGGCCGCCCTCGGCTACTTCGTCAACCCGCTCGTGAGCGTCCTGCTGGGTGTCGTGCTGTTCCGGGAGCGGCTGCGTCCGGCCCAGATCGCCGCGCTCGTCCTCGCCGCGGTGGCGGTCACCGTCATCACCGTCGACTACGGGCGCCCGCCGCTCGTGGCGCTCACGCTGGCGTTGTCGTTCGCGCTGTACGGGGTGATCAAGAAGGTGGTGCCGCTCGATCCGCGCACGAGCCTCACCGCGGAGGGCGTGGTGGCGGCCCCGTTCGCGGTGGTCTACCTGGTCGTGCTCGCAGTGACCGGAACCGGATCGTTCTTCGGCAACGGCGTCGGGCACAGCCTGCTGCTCATGGCGGCCGGGCCGGTCACCGCCGCGCCCCTGCTGCTGTTCGGGGTCGCGGCCCAACGCATTCCCCTGACCACTCTCGGCATCCTCCAGTACCTCACTCCGGCGCTCCAGATGGTGTGGGGCGTGGTCGTCATGCACGAGGTCATGCCGCCGTCACGGTGGATCGGATTCGGCCTCATCTGGGTGGCGTTGGTGGTGTTCACCACTGATGCGCTGGTTCGTGCACGTCGGGTTCGCCGCGCCGCTTCGCGGGACGCCGAGACCGTCGGTGCGAGGGCATAGACTCAGGGACTGCTGGACCCACCGATACTCACGTATCGGGCGAAATACAGAGAGGCGCGCGTGGCTGACTCGTTCGTTCACCTGCACAACCACACCGAGTACTCGATGCTCGACGGTGCGGCAAAGGTCGGCCCGCTGTTCAAGGAGGCGGAGCGCCTCGGGATGACCGCGGTCGGCATGACCGACCACGGCAACATGTACGGCGCCAGCGAGTTCTACAACGTCGCGAAGAAGCACGGCATCAAGCCGATCATCGGCATCGAGGCGTACGTCGCGCCCGAGTCGCGGTTCAACACCAAGCGCGTGTTGTGGGGCGATCCCAGCCAGAAGTCGGACGACGTCTCCGGCAGCGGCGCGTACACGCACATGACGATGGTCGCCGAGAACTCGACGGGCCTGCGGAACCTGTTCAAGCTGTCGTCACTCGCGTCCATCGAGGGTCAGCTCGGCAAGTGGCCGCGCATGGACGAGGAACTCATCGCCCACCACGCCGAGGGCATCATCGCGACCACCGGGTGCCCGTCGGGCGAGATCCAGACCCGGCTGCGGCTCGGCCACGACCGCGAGGCGCTCGAGGCCGCCGCGAAGTGGCAGGAGATCTGGGGCAAGGACAACTTCTTCCTCGAGCTGATGGACCACGGGCTCTCGATCGAGCGGCGGGTCCGCGAGGGCCTGCTCTCCATCGGCAAGCAGTTGGGTATCCCGCCGCTGGCGACCAACGACTGCCACTACGTCACGAAGGACGCCGCCGAGAACCACGAGGCGCTGCTGTGCATCCAGACCGGCAAGACGCTCTCGGACCCCACCCGCTTCAAGTTCGACGGCGACGGCTACTACCTCAAGTCGGCCGAGGAGATGCGGGCCATCTGGGACTCGGAGGTTCCGGGTGCGTGCGACAGTTCGCTGCTGATCGGCGAGCGGGTGCAGCCGTACGAGGACGTGTGGCAGCACCGTGACCGGATGCCGATCTTCCCCGTGCCCGAGGGACACACGCAGCAGACGTTCCTCCGGCACGAGGTGCTGCGCGGCCTCGACCGGCGTTTCCCGGGCGGACCTCCGCAGGAGTACCTCGAGCGGGCCGACTACGAGATCGGCGTCATCAACGAGATGGGCTTCCCCGCCTACTTCCTCGTCGTCGGCGACCTGATCAACCACGCCCGCGACGTCGGCATCCGCGTCGGCCCGGGCCGAGGCTCGGCGGCGGGTTCGCTCGTCGCGTACGCGATGGGCATCACCAACATCGACCCCATCCCGCACGGCCTGCTGTTCGAGCGGTTCCTCAACCCCGAGCGCGTGTCGATGCCCGATATCGATATCGACTTCGACGATCGCCGCCGCGGCGAGATGGTCCGCTACGCCACCGAGAAGTGGGGCAGCGACAAGGTCGCCCAGGTCATCACGTTCGGCACCATCAAGACCAAGGCCGCGATCAAGGACTCCGCGCGAGTCCAGTTCGGCCAGCCCGGTTTCGCGATCGCCGACCAGATCACCAAGGCGCTGCCGCCGCCGATCATGGCGAAGGACATCTCGGTGTCGGGCATCACCGACCCCGAGCACGAGCGGTACAAGGAGGCCGTCGAGGTCCGGGCGCTCATCGACTCCAACCCGGATGTCGCGAAGATCTACCAGACCGCGAAGGGCCTCGAGGGCCTGATCCGCAACGCCGGCGTGCACGCCTGCGCGGTCATCATGTCGTCCGAGCCGCTCACCGACGCGATCCCGGTGTGGAAGCGCGCGCAGGACGGCGCGATCATCACCGGCTGGGACTACCCGTCGTGCGAGGCCATCGGCCTGCTGAAGATGGACTTCCTCGGTCTGCGCAACCTCACGGTCATCGGCGACGCGATCGAGAACATCAAGGCCAACCGCGGCATCGACATCGACCTCGACACGCTGCCGATCGAGGACCCGGCCACCTACGAACTGCTCGCCCGCGGCGACACCCTCGGCGTGTTCCAGCTCGACGGCAGCGCGATGCGCGATCTGCTGCGGCGCATGCAGCCGACGGGCTTCGAGGACATCGTCGCCGTCCTCGCGCTCTACCGTCCGGGCCCGATGGGCATGAACGCGCACAACGACTATGCCGACCGGAAGAACGGGCGGCAGGACGTCAAGCCGATCCACCCGGAGCTCGAGGAGCCGCTGAAGGACATCCTCAAGGACACCTTCGGTCTGATCGTCTACCAGGAGCAGATCATGCAGATCGCTCAGAAGGTGGCCGGTTACTCGCTCGGACAGGCAGACCTGCTCCGCCGCGCGATGGGTAAGAAGAAGAAGGAGATCCTCGACGAGGCCTACGACGGCTTCGCCGAGGGCATGAAGGGCAACGGCTTCTCGCAGGCGGCGATCACCGCGCTGTGGGACACGGTGCTGCCGTTCGCCGGCTACGCGTTCAACAAGTCGCACGCCGCCGGCTACGGCCTCGTGTCGTTCTGGACGGCGTACCTCAAGGCGAACTACCCGGCCGAGTACATGGCCGGCCTGCTCACGTCCGTCGGTGACGACAAGGACAAGGCCGCGGTGTACCTGTCGGACTGCCGCAAGATGGGCATCACGGTGCTGCCGCCGGACGTCAACGCGTCGCGCGTCGACTTCGCGTCGGTGGGCGAGGACATCCGGTTCGGTCTGGGCGCCGTGCGCAACGTCGGCGCCAACGTGGTGGGGTCGATCATCGCGGCGCGCGAGGAGAAGGGCAGCTTCACCGACTTCTCCGACTACCTCAACAAGATCGACGCGCTGGCGTGTTCGAAGAAGGTCACCGAATCCCTGATCAAGGCAGGCGGATTCGACTCGCTCGAGCATCCGCGCAAGGGTCTGATGCTGGTGCACGCGGACGCGATCGACGCGGTGATGGGCACCAAGAAGGCCGAGGCGATGGGCCAGTTCGACCTGTTCGGCGGCGACGACGCCGACGAGTCGATCACGTCCGTGTTCAACGTCAAGGTGCCCGACGAGGAGTGGGACACCAAGCACAAGCTCGCGCTCGAGCGCGAGATGCTGGGCCTGTACGTGTCCGGGCACCCGCTCAACGGTGTCGAACACGTGCTGGCCGCGCAGTCCGACGCGTCGATCCCGACGATTCTCGAGGGCGACATCAAGGACGGCACGCAGGTGACCATCGGTGGCATCCTCGCGTCGGTCACCCGGAGGATCAACAAGAACGGATTGACGTGGGCCTCGGCCCAGCTCGAGGACCTGTCCGGTGGCATCGAGGTGTTGTTCTTCCCGCAGGCGTACTCGGTGTACGGCATGGACGTCGTCGAGGACTCCGTCGTCCTGGTCAAGGCGCGGGTGTCGGTGCGGGACGACCGGGTGTCGCTGATCGCGAACGACCTGGCGGTGCCGGACCTTTCGGCGATCGGTGTCGCGAAGCCGGTCGCGGTCAGCCTGCCGGTCCGGCAGTGCACCAAGGAGAAGCTCGGCGCGCTCAGGCAGGTGCTCTCGCGTCATCCCGGCACCGCGGACGTGCACGTCAAGCTCATCGGATCGCGCGGCACCTCGCTGTGGAAGGTGGACGAGGTGCTCCGGGTGGAGCCGTCGTCGTCGCTCATGGGCGACCTCAAGGCGCTGCTCGGACCGAGTTGCCTCGCGGGCTGACGTCCTGACGGGACGCTGCCAGGACCGGGAACGGTCCGGGCAGCCCGCGCCGGTGCGGTGCGGTCACCGATGGTGGTGATGGCACATCCACTGCCAGTTCCCCTGCTGGTCGCGCTGCATACATCCGCAACCCATGTGGCGCCCGTGGTGGTGATGGTGAACCCGGGTCATCATGACCACGGCCGGACTCGCTGCCGGCGTCGCGGTGTCTGCGAGTGCCGGTGCTGCGGCCGGCCCGAGCGGGACGGCCGCGAGCGACAGCGTGACGAGGATTCTGGCGAGCAGACGCCGCATCGGGCGCACTCGTGGTGTTTCGTACTCCTGTTCCATGCGAGATCCTCTCCGCACGGCCGGTCGTCGGAGACGCTCGTCGCCGACGACCGACCACCGGGCGGTGCTCCGGTGGTCGAAGGGCCGTTGCGGTGCGTCGGGTACCGCCCTCGCAGCGCTCGGCGCATCGCTGCTTGTCGTGCACCCCTCATGTTATTGCCGGAATTGTCCGGTATTCGAAACTCGTAGGAGATTCACAGGTGGCCGTGACCTGGCCCGTCGGCGCGCTCAGAGGCCGCCGACGTCGGACAGGACGTCGAGCGCGTGATCGGTGGCCCGCCACAGCGCGTCGATCTCCTGCTCCGCGGCGGGCCGCGTCTGCGGGTTCTGCAGCGCGAAGCCGTTGGCGAGGGTGATGGTGTTGTAGCCGCTGTCGGCTGCACGCAGCAGCAGTCGCGACGGCTGGTCGTTGCCCGCGAGCCGGTCCAGTCCCTCGCCCACGAAGTAGAACCGCCACAGTGGGCCGAGATCGCCGCCGTAGAGCGCCTTCGTCAGTGTCACGATCGAATCACCCTTGACGGCAATGGAATCGACGATCTCGTAGAAGTCGGGGATGTTGTCGTGCCGGGTGCCGCTGGAGTCGACCGCGTATGCGAGGTCGACGGTGAGGTGGGCGTTGTAGCCGGCCATCGCGACCCGGGCCGGGCTCTCGGCGCACTGTCGTGTCAGTGCGAAGTAGTTGGCCCACGCCGGATCGACCGGCGCGCCGGTGAATTCGGCACGGAGATTGCGCAGGTAGCGGGCGAGCAGGTCGTAGCTGATCGTCGGGGCCCACTCGCGGTCGGACAGTGCGACCGGGTCGCGTTGCAGGGGTAGGACGGCGTCGTACTCGACGGCGTTCAGCCCGACCGAGAACAGGCCCCTCCAGTCTCGATGTGCGACAAGGATCTCCGTGATCCGGCGGTGTCGGTCGATCGCGGCCTCGAGCCGCGGGAGGCCCGTGCCCGACAACGTGGACGTATCGCTCAGCTCGACGATGTCCGCGATCTCGGTCGTGCTCAACGGTGTTCCGCAGGCCGTGGCCACCGAGGTGTCGGCTGCGGCGTGAGCGGGGGAGTGGAGCGCGAACGCGGCTCCGACGGCGACGAGGGGCGCGAACAGGCGGAGGGAGCGCATCGCCCGAGCCTAGATGGTGCCTCCGATTCGGTGCGGGACCTCAGGAACGCGCCGTCGGGCTGTGCCGCGGGCGACCAGCAGGCTCGGCAACCCGTTGACCGCGACCAGCACGGTCACGACGAGCGCCATGCTCGGCCCGGGCCTCGAAACCCAGAACGGGCCGCCGATCGAGAGAGCACCGACGATGCTCGCTGTCCATCCGGCGGCCCGGGAACTCGCTCGTCGCGCTGAATCTCGGTGCGATCTGTAACGGCCACACGCCTTTTGCCGGTGTTCAGGTTGCAGACGTGGCCGGGGGGCTTGCCGTCGGCCTGCAGCCGTTCAGGAGGGGACATGACCATCAGCAGAGCAGCGAAACGCGCACTTGCGGGGGCCGTCGCCGCGGTCGCGATAGGTGGTGCGGTCGCGGCGCCGGCGGGCGCAACAGAAGATCCGCCGGCAGCGACCACTGCGGTGGCGGCCGGCGCCGGCCTCGGTGACGTTGCGGCACCGCAGGGGATCACGACCCAGACGCTGATCGCCGCGTGGAACGCGCGGCTCCCCGTCTACGAAGCGATCGTGACCAGGGAGTACTCCTTCCCGAAGTCGACTTCCACGCTGACCGAGTACCGGCGCGTGTACGACATCGACGTGCTGAGCTCGCCCACCGCGAAGTTCGTCGGACTGGGAGCCGTGGCCCCGGACACCTTCTGGGTTCTGCACGGGCGCACCATCGCGAACTCGATCGTCGTCAATCTGCACGAGACGTGGCAGGAGAATGTCGGCTTCCCGATCATGAGATGGGACGCCACGACGCTGAAGTTCACCGACAGCCCGCTCGTGCAACTGCCCGGCGGCGGCCCCAGCGCCGGCATCGCGCTCGTCACGGACGGCGGCGGCTCGGCGTCCAGCTGAGCAGGGTGCTCGGCGGCGGCGCCCCGGCTCATCAGTTCGTCGGCGGCGTCGAACGGTGGGTGAGCATGACGCGTCGCACCCACCACACGACCACGGCCGCTCCAGCCGCGGTCAGCACTGCCGTCTGCAGCACCTGCGTCACGGCGAGGACGAGAACGAAGATCGCGAGCGCGGCGGCGATCGCCTCGAGCTTGTAGAGCGGCCACGCGGTGCCGGCGATGTCGA
Source organism: Prescottella agglutinans (assembly GCF_004011865.1). Taxonomy (GTDB): domain Bacteria; phylum Actinomycetota; class Actinomycetes; order Mycobacteriales; family Mycobacteriaceae; genus Prescottella; species Prescottella agglutinans. Next base: position 85,611 of record NZ_RKLP01000006.1, read on the forward strand.
CGGTCTCGGCGGAGGCGTGCATGCGACTGCGGGCGTGTCCGTGCAGTGCGGCGGTCATGCGTTCACCTCGTCCGTGTTCGGCTACCTTCGTCGATGATGTTCAGAATACCGACACACATGGTTTCGGTCCAACGAACAATTTCCGTCGTGGCGTGGAAGTCCCGTCGTCCGGGCTGTCGGGTGGTCAAGATCATGTGCGGGGTGTTCACTTGTGGCATGCCTCTTACCGGTGAATACGAACCCAGCCCCTCGTCCTGGGCCGCGGACCAGGTCGACCTTTACGAGCGCTCCGGCGGCACCGAGGGAACGATGATGGAGGGCAAGCCCGTCATCATCCTCACCACCAAGGGTGCCAAGTCCGGCAAGCTCCGTAAGACCCCGCTCATGCGCGTCGAGCACGACGGGCAGTACGCGGTCGTCGCTTCCCTCGGCGGGGCCCCCAAGCACCCGGTCTGGTACTACAACGTCGTCGCCGACCCGAGTGTCGAACTGCAGGACGGTCCCGTCAAGCAGGACATGACGGCGCGCGAGGTCACCGGCGACGAGAAGGTCGAGTGGTGGCAGCGTGCGGTCGAGGCGTGGCCGGACTACGCCGAGTACCAGAAGAAGACCGATCGGCAGATCCCGGTCTTCGTGCTCACGCCGCAGAAGTAACGGAAGCAGCGGACCTGGTTCGGGTCCCCAGCCGTCCGGCCCGGTTCCGAGTAGCCTGCGAGGAGTAAGGCGTAACCAATTCGGAACCGTGGCCGGAGGCTCGACATGGCGGCGAAAACTGTTGCAGATCAATTGGTTTCCCAGCTCGTCGAGGCCGGGGTGCAGCGCATCTACGGAATCGTCGGGGACAGTCTCAACCCGGTCGTCGACGCGGTCCGCAGGACCGGTGGGTCCGCGGCGGGCGGCATCGACTGGATCCACGTCCGGCACGAGGAGGCGGCGGCCTTCGCCGCGGCCGCGGAGGCGCAGGTCACCGGCCGCCTCGCGGTGTGTGCGGGCTCCTGCGGCCCGGGCAACCTCCACCTGATCAACGGCCTGTACGACGCGAACAGGTCCGGCGCACCGGTGCTCGCGATCGCGTCGCACATTCCGAGCACACAGATCGGGACCGGCTACTTCCAGGAGACGCATCCCGACCGCCTGTTCGTCGAATGTTCCTGCTACACCGAGATGATCACCACGCCGGCGCAGTCGGCCCGGGTCGTCCAGAGCGCCATGCAGCACGCGCTCGCGCGGTCCGGCGTCGCGGTCCTCACCCTCCCCGGCGACGTCGCCGAGGAACCGGCCGTCGGCACACCGCCGCCGCTGGTGCGGACCGGACGCCCCTCCGTCGTTCCGGCGGACGAGGACGTTCGCGCCCTCGCGGACGCGATCAACACCGCGTCGGCCGTCGCGATCTTCGCCGGTGCCGGCGTGCGGGACACCCGCGACGAGGTCCTCGCGCTCGCCGACACGGTGGGCGCACCGATCGGGCACACCCTCCGCGGCAAGGAATTCATCCAGTACGACAACCCGTTCGACGTCGGCATGACCGGCCTGCTCGGGTACGGCGCCGCGCACGACGGCATGCACGACGCCGACCTGTTGATCCTGATCGGCACCGACTTCCCCTACGACCAGTTCCTGCCCGACGACGTGCGCACCGCCCAGATCGACGTCGCCGCCGAGACGCTGGGTCGGCGCACCGGGGTGGATCTCGCCGTGCACGGAGACGCCCGGTCGGTCCTGCGGGCGCTGGCGCCGCTGGTCCACCGGAAGGCGGACCGCGGCTTCCTGGAGAAGTCCCTGGACCGGCACGAGAAGCTCATGACCAAGGTCGTCGGCGCCTACACCGAACCCGTCAAGCAGCGGATCCCGATCCACCCCGAGTACGCCGCGTCGATCCTCGACGACGTCGCCGCCGCGGACGCCGTATTCACCGCGGACACCGGTATGTGCAACGTGTGGGCCGCGCGCTACCTGACCCCCAACGGCCGCCGCCGGTTCCTGTCGTCGGCGCTGCACGGGTCGATGGCGAATGCGTTGCCGCACGCGATCGGCGCGCAGTTCGCCGACCCGGGGCGTCAGGTGGTGACGATGTCCGGTGACGGTGGGTTGTCGATGCTGCTCGGTGAATTGATCACGGTCGCGATGTACAGGCTGCCGATCAAGATCGTCGTGTTCGACAACTCGACCCTCGGCATGGTCAAGCTCGAGATGCTCGTCGACGGCCTGCCCGATTTCGGGGTGGATGTCCCATCTGTCGACTATGCCGCTCTTGCAACGGCTTTGGGTCTGTTCGCCCGCCGGATCGAGGATCCCGCGGACGTCGAGTCCGGATTGCGGGCCGCCTTCGAGCACGACGGCCCGGCGCTGGTCGACATCGTCACCGATCCGAATGCGCTCTCGCTGCCGCCGTCGATCACCGGCGAGCAGGTGCGCGGGTTCGCGCTGGCGATGTCGAAGATGGTGATGAACGGCGGTGTGGCAGAAGCGGTTCAGATGGCCAAGTCGAATCTGCGCAACGTGCCCCGGCCGTCGCAGTTCTCGCCGCGCGGGTGACGTCGTCCGGCGGCGGGCGGGTCCGCGGGTGGGGCGGTTGCGCTCGGTGCCGTGCGTAGTGGGAAAATGCATGGGTGTCTAACTCGCCGGAACTCGCAGAACTGAAGGTAACCTCGCCCGCGCTCACCGCGGACGAGATCGATGCGGCTGCCGAGCGAATTGCGCACATTATCGACGCGACACCCCTCCAGCTGAGCGATCGGCTGTCGGCCCTGACGGGGGCCAAGGTCTACCTCAAGCGCGAGGACCTCCAGGTGGTCCGTTCGTACAAGCTGCGCGGCGCCTACAACCTGATCATGCAGCTCAGCGATGTCGAGCGGGCGGCGGGCGTCGTCACGGCCAGCGCCGGCAACCACGCTCAGGGCGTGGCGTTCGCGTGCCGGGCGATGGAGATCCGCGGCCGCATCTACGTCCCCGCCAACACCCCGAAGCAGAAGCGCGACCGGATCATGGTGCACGGCGGCGGGTTCGTCGAGCTCATCCCCACCGGAGAGACCTACGACGCCGCCGCGGCGGCGGCCGCCGCCGACGTCGAGCGGACCGGGGCGACGATGGTCCCGCCGTTCGACGACGCCCGCACCGCCGCCGGTCAGGGCACCATCGCGGCCGAGATCCTCGAGCAGCTGGGAACGGCGCCGGACTGTGTGGTCGTCCCGGTCGGTGGTGGCGGCTGCATCGCCGGCATCGCCACCTACCTGCACGAGCGTGCACCCGAGACCACCATCGTCGGCGTCGAGCCGGTGGGGGCGGCGTCGATGACCGCGGCCCTGGTGGCCGGCGGCCCGGTGACGCTCCCGGAGGTCGATCCGTTCGTGGACGGCGCCGCGGTCAAGCGGGTCGGTGACCTGCCGTACGCGGTGGTGTCGGGGCTCGGGGCGAACGTCGTCTCGCACGCGTCGCTGCCGCTGGTGACCGGTCCCCGCGCGGGCCGGGTCGCGGAGATGGGGCCGGAGAAGTTCGCGATGACGCAGGTCGACGAGGGTGCGATCTGCACCGCGATGCTCGAGCTCTACCAGAACGAGGGCATCATCGCCGAGCCCGCCGGGGCGCTGTCCGTGACGGCGCTGGGTCACCTCGACGTCGAGCCGGGCAGCACGGTCGTCTGCCTGATCTCGGGTGGCAACAACGACGTCTCGCGTTACGGCGAGATCCTCGAGCGGTCGCTCGTGCACCTGGGGCTCAAGCACTACTTCCTGGTGGACTTCCCGCAGGAGCCGGGCGCGCTGCGCCGCTTCCTCGACGAGGTGCTCGGCCCGGACGACGACATCACCCTGTTCGAGTACGTCAAGCGCAACAATCGCGAGACGGGTGCGGCGCTGGTCGGCATCGAGCTCGGTGCGGCCGAGGGGCTGTCCGATCTGCTCGACCGGATGCGCACCTCGCGTATCGAGGTCGAGCAGCTCGAGCCGGGTTCGCCCGCGTACCGCTACCTCACGTAGCCGGTTCGCTGTCCGACCGGTCACTGCCCGCCGGGCCGGTGCCGAGCAATCGGTTCACCACCCGGCGGTGCAGGTCCGGATCGGGTTCGGGCAGTCCGAGCAGGGCCGCCAGATAGATGCCGTCGCCGACGAGTCGGACGATCTCGGCCTGAACCGGATCGTCGATCTCGGCGAGCAGCCCGTCGTCCCACGAGCGCATCACGTCCGCGACGGCCTGCTGGACCTCGTCGTGCTGACCGTCGGCGCTGCGCATGGCCGCGAGCATCGAGCGGTAGAGCGCCATCTCGTCGGCCGACTCGGCCACCGGGTACTGCAGGTAGATCTCGGAAACGGTCCGCCCGCGCGAGACGGCGTCGGCCAGTTGCTGATCCGAACGCTCGCCGAGTCGTCGCACCATCGACGCCAGCAGCGCCTCCTTGGTGGGGAAGTGGTACAGCAGTCCGCCCTTGGAGACCCCCGCGGCCGCCGCCACCGCTTCGAGCGTGACCTGGGCCACGCCGACGTCGAGGAGGAGGCGTTCGAGGGCGTCGAGGATGCGATCGCGTGTGTCGGATGCCATGAAAGTCACTGTACCGGCTGGACGGTTGGCTGCTATCCTGGAGTCGCTACTGTACCGGCTGGACGGTTAACTATCCGGTCGGTTCCTGTTCATCAATCAGTTCGTGGGAGTGGAAGCATGTCTGTGGGCACGGTGCGGGATCCGCACGTAGCGAAGGCCAGCCGGAAGGACTGGCTCGGGCTTGTCGTGCTCGCCTTCGCCGTCCTGCTCATCTCGGTGGACGCGACGGTCCTCGACCTCGCGTTGCCGTTCATCAGCGAGGATCTCGAGCCGAGCAGCACCCAGCTGCTGTGGATCATCGACGTCTACTCGTTCGTGCTGGCGGGCCTGCTGGTCACGATGGGCACCCTCGGCGACCGGATCGGCCGGCGGCGGCTGCTCCTGATCGGCGCCGCCGGGTTCGGGGTGGCGTCGCTGATCGCGGCGTGGTCGGCCAGCCCCGAGATGCTCATCGCGGCGCGTGTGCTCCAGGGCGTGTCGGGTGCGACGCTGATGCCCGCGACGCTCGGCCTGATCCGGACGATGTTCGTCGATCCGCGCCAGCGCACCACCGCGATCGGCGTGTGGGGCGCGATGGCCGGTGGCGGCGCCGCGGCCGGGCCGCTGATCGGTGGCTGGCTGCTCGAGCACTACTGGTGGGGCTCGGTGTTCCTGATCAACATTCCGGTGATGATCGGTCTCATCGCGCTGGGTCCGCTCGTGATCCCGGAGTCGAAGAACCCCCAGCCGGGCCGTTTCGACCTGATCAGCGCCGGACTGTCGATGCTCGCGATGGTGCCGATGGTGTACGCGGTCAAGGAAACCGCGGTCCACGGACCGAGTTGGGTGCTCACCGCGATCGGCATCGTGGGCCTGCTCGCGGGTTGGGTCTTCATCCGGCGCCAGCGGACGCTCGACGACCCGATGCTCGACCTGTCGCTGTTCGCCCGCCCGGCCTTCTCGACGGCCGTGCTGACGAACCTGCTGTCGATCTTCGCGCTCGCCGGTGTGCTGTTCTTCGGCTCGCAGTACCTGCAGTTGGTGCTGGGCTATCGGCCGCTCGAGGCCGGTCTGCTGATGCTGCCGGGCACGCTGGTCAGTGCGTTCGCGTCGTTGGCCGCGGCGTGGCTGGTCCGGCGGTGGGAGCCGAGTCGGGTGCTCAGCGTCGGTCTCGTGGTGGCGGCGTTCGGTGCCGCCGCGCTGATCGCGCTCGGTACGGACAGCGGGCCGCAGGCGTTCGTCGTCGGGTTCCTGCTCGCCGGTGCGGGCATCGGTGTCGCGCTCACGCTGACCAACGACCTCGTGGTCGGCGCGGTCGAACCGGAACGCGCCGGTGCGGCGTCGGCCGTCTCGGAGACCGCGTACGAACTCGGTGTCGCGCTCGGCGTCGCGATCCTCGGCAGTGTCGTGCTGGCGATCTACCGTCGCGGGCTCGACGTCTCCGGGCTGACCGCCGACCAGGCGCATGTCGCGGAGGGCACCCTCGGCGGCGCGGTCGAGGTGTCGCACTCGCTGCCGGCGAACGAGGCCGCGGCCTTCCTCGACACGGCGCAGTCGGCGTTCGTCGACGGCATGCACATCGCGGCCGGTGCGACGTCGATCGTCCTGTTCGCGACCGCGATTCTCGTGGCGCGCATGCTCCGTCGGCGCTGACGTCCGGGCGCCGGGGAGACGCACCTGCGTCGCACCCGGCACCGGACTCGGTCAGGATCATCCGAAGTGGGTGAGACCGGAGTGCGGTTCGCACGGATACGTTGCGGTGACCGACGGGCATCGTTTGCCCGCATCGATCGTCAGGAGATGCCGTGCCAGAAGAGAAGCCCGAGTTCAAGGGGAAGATCGCGCTGGATGTTCGGGATTCGGTTCCGGACTGGTCGCCCTATGTTCTACGGAAGGCGCAGGACGGTGCACCCAACGTGCTCATCGTTCTGTACGACGACACCGGCATGGCATGTTGGTCGCCCTACGGGGGGCGCGTCAACATGCCCACCGCGCAGCGATTGGCGGACAACGGTGTCACCTACACGCAGTGGCACACCACGGCACTGTGTTCGCCCACGCGGTCCTGTCTCCTGACCGGCCGTGATCACACGACCAACCGGATCGCCTCGATCATGGAGACCACCAACGGGTTCCCCGGCAACGCGGGTCGGATCCCGGACGAGTGCGCAACGATCGGGCAGATCCTGCAGGGCACCGGGTACAGCACCTTCTGGGTGGGCAAGGATCACAACGTCCCGGAGGAGGACAACTCCGCCGGCGGCAGCCGTTCGCGGTGGCCGCTGCAGATGGGCTTCGACCGGTTCTACGGCTTCCTCGGCGGTGAGACCAACAACTGGTATCCGGACCTCTGCGAGGACAACCACTTCATCGAGCCGCCGTGCACTCCCGAAGAGGGATACCACCTTTCGAAGGATCTGGCTGACCAGGCGATCAAGATGCTGCGGGATCAGCAGGCGTCGAACCCGTCGCGGCCCTGGTACATGTGGTTCTGCCCGGGAGCCAACCATGCCCCGCACCACAGCCCGAAGGAGTACGCGGACAAGTACAAGGGCATGTTCGACGACGGCTACGACGCCTACCGTCGGTGGGTGCTCGACCGGATGATCGAGAAGGGCGTCATGCCCGAGGACACCGAGCTCACTCCGTTCAACCCGATCCCCGAGGAACAGGCGAACCCGCTCGACCACGTGCGTCCGTGGGACGAACTCAGCGACGACGAGAAGCGCCTCTTCTCGCGGATGGCCGAGGTGTTCGCGGGCTTCTCCGAGTACACCGACGCCCAGGTCGGCCGCGTGATCGACTACCTGGAGCAGACCGGCCAGCTGGACAACACCATCGTGTTCTACTGCGCCGACAACGGTGCCTCGGGTGAGGGCACGGCGAACGGTTCGGTCAACGAGAACAAATACTTCAACAACTACCCGGACGACCTCGCCGAGAACTTGGCGATGCTCGACAAGCTGGGTTCGCCGGACACGTACAACCACTATCCGACGGGATGGGCGGCGGCTTTCAGCACGCCGTTCCAGATGTTCAAGCGGTATGCGCAGTACGCCGGTGGGACGTGCGACCCGATGATCATCTCGTGGCCCAACGGGATCAAGGCTCGGGGTGAGCTGCGGCACCAATATCATCATGTGACCGACATCGTCCCGACCATCCTCGAGCTCGCCGGTGCCGAGATGCCCGCCACCTTCCGTGGTGTCGAGCAGATCCCGTTGCCCGGTGTGTCGATGGCCTACAGCTTCGACGATGCGGACGCTCCGACCCGAAAGAGGCGGCAGTACTACACGATCGGCGGCACGCGTGGCATCTGGCAGGACGGATGGAAGGCGGCCGCCACACATGCGCCACTGAACGGCAAGGGGAATTTCGATCAGGATGCGTGGGAGTTGTACCACGTGGACGTCGACCGAGCCGAGGCCCATGACGTCGCCGATCAGCACCCCGACAAGGTCAAGGAGCTGATCGCTGCGTGGTTCGAGGAGGCCGAGGACAAGAACGGCCTGCCGCTGGACGACCGGTCGGTGATGGAGATGCTCACGGTCGAGCGGCCGCAGGCCGAGCCGCCCCGTGACCGCTACGTCTACTACCCCGGCAGCGGTGCGGTGCCGGAAGGCGTGGCGGTGAATGTTCGCGGGCGGTCGTTCAAGATCATCGCCGACGTGGTGCTGGACGGGGACGCGCAGGGCGTGATCTTTGCGCACGGCTCTCGCTTCGGTGGGCACGCACTGTTCATCAAGGACGGGAAGCTGCACTACGTCTACAACTTCCTCGGGATCCCGCCCGAGCAGACGTTCGTGTCGGAACAGCTCGCGCCCGGTCCGCACGTGCTCGGCATGGAGTTCGTGCGGGAAGGCGCCGGGGAGCACGGCGAATCGGTGGGCACCTGCAAGCTCTACGTGGACGATCAGCAGGTCGCGGAGGGCCCGATGCGCGCACAGATCGGAAAGTTCACGCTCTGCGGTGACGGTCTGTGCGTCGGGTTCGACAGCGCCGACACGGTGAGTCGGCAGTACAGCAACCCGTTCCCGTTCACGGGCGGGAAGATGCTCGGTGTCGCAGTGGACCTCGGCAAGGATCGGTACCGCGACCTCGAACTCGAGGCAGCGGCGCTGCTGTCGATCGAATAGGCCCGAGGCCGGGGCGGTCGGCGACGGCCGCCCCGGGTGCGCGGCGCCGCGATGTGCGCGGCGTGACCTCCTGCAACTCGGCTAAGGCGCCAGGAACGGCCGGCTCGAATCACATTCGAGCCGGCCGTTTTCGTGTCGACCCCCTTGCGGGGTAAGCGGCGTGAGCCTTCGCCTGACCTGCCCTCGTTGGACCCCTCCCTGGGCGGTGTGATCGTCGACACCCCGGCGTCGCCTGGGATGCCGCCCTCGGGGTCGATGGGGTGAAAACTCGGGTGAAATACCGGATGACCTGCTTGCTGGCGCAGGTCTCGCCCTCCTGCCGGTGGTGTTTCTGAATCATGCTGTTGCACAGTGGTTTATCGAGACGGTTGCGATGGGGTGATGACGTGTCACACGCGCGGCCGGCGGGTCTGGCTGTATCGCCGATTGTGTTTCGATGTCCCGCGTCGGGGTGATTGTCCAAGTCATCCATCGCTCGTTGCCGGATCCGGCCGGGCGTCCATCAGAAGGGCCTCAAATAATGGGGAGGTTAGGCGGCGCCCTGCATAAGGGCGTCATCCGAACTGTGGTCATGGCCATGCTGGCCGGCGTGGCCACAGTCTCGACCGCAACGGTCGGCGCGGGGACCGCGGCGGCAACGGGCAACCTGAATTGTGGTGTGCTCTATTCGGTCACTGACAAGGCAGGCAAAGCGAAGGAGATCGATCCCGCTACGGGGTCGACGAAGGATGCCTTCGAGTTGATGTCGAGCGACAAGGATCACAACCAGCTCGGTATCGGTCCCGGTGGCAAGTATGCGATCTACACGGCAAACAATGCCACGATCTACAAGTACGACGCCGCGTCCGGCAAGACGTCGAACGGTGTGAAGAAGCCTGACGGCTATGCGGCGACGCACGGCGCGGTGAACCCAGCCGATGGGTTGTACTACTTCGGTGGGGCGAGCGGTTCTGGCTTCAAGTTCGGCGTCTACGACCCGGCGACGGACAAGACCACCGGCACCGTCATCACCGTCAACGTCGACAAGAAGCCGGGCGACAACGGCGATTTGGCGTTCGACGCCAAGGGCAATATGTACATCGTCTCCGCTTCTGAATCCAAGGGTGTCGTCTACTCGGTCCCCGGGCCGATGCCGAAGTCGGGCACGCCGCAGCTGACGGGAACTGCGGTCACCAAGGTGACCGAAGCGTTCAATGCCAGCAACTCGATCGCGTTCGGCCCGAACGGTTTCCTGTACGTCGGAAGTCGCGATCACCTCTATCGCGTGGATCCGAGCACGGGTGAGCGGGTCGCTGAGCTGACGAAGTCGAACATGACAGACATGGGCTCCTGCGTCGATCCGAACACGATCGAACTCCACAAGACGCTGCCGGACGGGCGTGTCGGTAAGGACGATCAGTTCGGACTGGAGATCACCGGTGGTGGCTTGACCGCCGGCAACACGGCGACGACTTCGGGCGACAAGTCCGGTCTTCAGGAAGTATTGGCCGGTCCGGTCCTCGCGCTCGCGGGTAACACCTACACGATCAAGGAGACCGCGATGAACGGCGCGGACCTCTCCAACTACACCGTGTCCTGGGAGTGTGTGGACGCGAAGACCAAGGAGAAGACCTCCGGCACCGGCACGACCGGCACCGTGGCTATTCCGAACGGTCAGAGCGGCAAGAGCGTCAGCTGTACCTTCACCAACGCGGCCAAGAAGCCCGGCCTCGAGTTGACGAAGTCGGTGTCGCCCAGCGACGAGGATCACTTCAAGGTTGGCCAGGAGGTCACCTACAAGTTCGTGATGAAGAACACCGGCGCTGTGCCGCTGACGGGCGTCACGCCGGTGGAGAAGAAGTTCTCCGGTTTCGGCAAGGAGATGTCGCCGTTCAACTGCCCGGATAAGGACAAGACGTTGAACCCGGGTGACACTGCAGAGTGCACCGCGACGTACACGATCCTGCAGGGCGACATCAATCTCGGCGCCCCCATCGATAACACCGCGATCGCGACCGGCAAAGATCCAGGTGGCAGGCCGGTGGAGTCCAAGGAGTCGACGGCGACCATCAAGGGTCGCACGGCCACGAGCGGCATCACGCTCGAGAAGACCGCGGAGCCGAAGAGTGGTGTGAAGGTGGGTGACACGGTCACCTACACGTTTGCGATCAAGAACACCGGTGAGCAGACCCTGACCGACGTCAAGGTCAACGACGAGCAGTTCTCTGGGTCCGGCGAACTGTCCGACATCAAGTGCGAGGACGAGGCGAAGTCGCTGGATCCGGGCAAGTCGGTGAGCTGCACGGCCACCTACGTCTTCACGGACAAGGACATGAACGCCGGTTCCGTTGAAAACACGGCGACGGCGACGGGTATCCCGCCGTCGAAGACGCCGATCGAGTCGGATCCGTCGAAGGTGACTGTCACCGGCGATCCGGAGTCGGGGCTGACACTCGAGAAGACCGCGGAACCGAGTGAGAACGTCAAGGTGGGTGACACCGTCACCTACAACTTCGCGATCACCAACACCGGTGATCAGACGCTCAAGGACGTCACGGTCAAGGAGGGCGACTTCACCGGCACCGGTGACCTGTCCGACATCACGTGCCCGGACACCTCGCTGGATCCCGGCGAGTCGGTGACCTGCACGGCCACCTACACCTTCACGGACGAAGACGTGAAGGCCGGCCAGGTCGACAATGTCGCCACGGCGACGGGCACCTCGCCGTCGGACAAGCCGGTCGACTCGAATGAGTCGGACGCCACGGTCACCGCAGGTGAGCAGCCCGGCGGAACGGGCTCGCTCGGTACCGGTTCGCTCGGTTCGCTGGGCGCCGGATCTCTAGCGGCCGGATCGCTTGCGGCCGGATCGCTTGCGGCGGGCTCGCTCGGCGCCGGTTCGCTGGACGCCGGTTCGCTCGCGGCGGGCTCGCTCGGCGCTGGCTCGCTGGACGCCGGTTCGGTGGACGCGGGTTCGCTTGATGCGGGTTCGCTCGGCGCTGGCTCGCTGGACGCGGGTTCGCTTGATGCGGGTTCGCTCGGCGCCGGTTCGCTGGACGCCGGTTCGCTTGATGCGGGTTCGCTTGCGGCGGGTTCGCTCGGCGCCGGCTCGCTGGCCGCTGGCTCCCTTGCGGCTGGCTCCCTTGCGGATGGCTCGAAGGAGAACTCGGGCTCGGCTGGCTCAACTGGTTCGGGTACGCCCGGCGGCTCGAACACTCCTGGTGGGGGAACGGAAACCGGTAACCCCGGAACGCCCGGCAATCCCGGTAATCCCGGAACCCCTGCTGACTCCGGAAACGGCGGCAACGGCGGAAAGTCGGGAGACCAGGGAACGACCGGCAACTCCGACACCGAGACCGGTGCACTGATCGACTCCGGTCTGGGCGCCGACAGTGAAGGCGGCATGAACGCCGGACTCGTCGCTGGTGGTCTGGTGCTGCTGGTCGCGGCGGGTGGAGTGCTGTACTTCGCACTGCGCCGGCGGAACCAGGGGAGCGAGTGACGAGTGCTGTCGCAGAACGACTGTGACGTGCTCTGACGTGTGATCGAGTGGCCCGAGGCGTGTACCGCCTCGGGCCACTCGGCTGTTTCGAGAACCCAGCGTGAGCGGAGGATTTCCATCGTGGGCAGGCATGCGGCAGAACGACCGTCGGGTCGCAGTGGTTCGATCCTGATGATCGTGACGGCGTTGGTGCTGCTCACCGGTGGTGGTCTTCTGGTCTATCGGGGAGTGCAGCCGGCGCCGGCCGCGTCGGCGCCGGTGCCGGAGTCGACGTTCGACCTGTCGCCGGACGGGGTGGGTGATCCGGTGGTGGGCCCGGTGCCGTTGCTCGGCGGCGGCGGCAAGGCGCGCAAACCGGGTCCGGCGGCGGCGGATCCGGCGGAGCGGGCACAGATCCCGTTCGGGCCGTTGCCGGACGATCATCTGGTGATCCCGGCGATCGGAGTGCAGACGGCGTTGGACCCGTTGGGTCTGGCGGGGGACGGGAGTCTGCTGCTGCCGCGTGACGTGGCGCAGGTGACGTATTGGACGGGGTCGGCGCCGATCGATGCGCCCGACGGCGGGACTCTGGTCGCCGGTCATGTGGACAACGCGAATCAGGGCGAGGGTGCGCTGTATTGGATGCACACGTTGTATCCGGGCGATGCGGTATATCTGACGAGGGACGGCGTGGTCACCAGGTGGAAGATCACGCGGATGGAGCGGTTCGTGAAGCAGGCGTTGCCGGAGTGGGCGTTCCAGGGTGCGGGTGGTCCTCGTGAACTGCACCTGGTGACGTGCGGCGGCGAGATCGTCAAGGACGCGCAGGGGCGCGGGACCTATCTCGAGAACGTGGTGGTCACCGCGGTCCCGTTCTGACCGCGTGCGGCAGGGCCTCGAGCACCGCGAAGGAGTGGCCCGGAACCACGACCGCGGATGCGGTCTCGTCGATCTCCGGCGCGTCCCACCACAACAGCGGGACGCCGCCGACCGGCACGGTCACCGGTGTGCTCCCGAGATTGCATGCGATCCGGAGATTTCCGCGGACCACGGCGATCCACCGCTCGTCCTCGTCGTACTCGATGCCGAGGTGTTCGAGCCACGGGTCGGTGAGGTCCGGGCGCGCGTGGCGCAACGCGATCAGGTCGCGGTAGCAGGCGAGCAGTCGCGAGTGCGGTTCGACGTTGCGCTCGTGCCAGTCGAGTTTCGAGCGCAGGAACGTCCGTTCGTCCTGCGGGTCCGGGATGTCGTCGGTGTCCCAGCCGTGCTCGGCGAACTCCCGCCGCCGGCCCTCCGCCGTCGCCCTGCCCAGTTCGGGTTCCGGGTGAGACGTGAAGTACTGGAAGGGTGTTCGCGCGCCCCATTCCTCACCCATGAAGAGCATCGGCGTGTACGGCGAGCACAGCACCAGGGCGGCCTTGACCGCGAGTTGACCGTCGGTGAGGTAGCTGCTCGGACGGTCGCCGGTGGCGCGGTTGCCGATCTGGTCGTGGGTGCAGGTGTAGGCAAGCATCGCGTCGGCGGGAATGCGTCGGATGTCGATGGGACGTCCATGGTTTCGTCCGCGGAACGTCGAGTACGTCCCGTCGTGGAAGTAGCCGTGGGTGAGGGTGTGGGCGAGGGCCTGAAGTGACCCGAAATCGCCGTAGTAGCCCTGGCGTTCCCCGGAGACCGCGGCGTGGATCGCGTGATGGACGTCGTCGTCCCACTGCGCGTCCAGTCCGTAACCGCCCGCCGCCCGGGAGGTGATGATCTTCGGATCGTTGAGGTCGCTCTCGGCGATCAGGGTGAGCGGCCGACGCAGGTGCGCCGACAGTCGGTGCGTCTCGATCGACAACTCCTCGAGAAGGTGTGTGGCGCTGTGGTCGACGAGGGCGTGCACCGCGTCCAGGCGCAACGCGTCGATGTGGAACTCGCGGAACCAGCGCAGCGCGTTGTCGACGATGAACCGGCGCACCTCGCCGCTGCCCGGCCCGGACAGGTTGATCGTCCGGCCCCACGAGTTCCCGCCCTCCGCGAGATACGGACCGAACCGATCCGCGTAGTTGCCGGACGGCCCGAAGTGGTTGTAGACGACGTCCAGCGCCACCGCGAGCCCGCGGCGATGGCAGGCGTCGACGAAGCGCTGCAGGCCGTCGGGTCCGCCGTAGGGTTCGTGGACCGCGGACCAGAGCACACCGTCGTAACCCCAGTTGCGGGTGCCGTTGAATGCGGCGATCGGCATCAACTCGACGAAGCCGACGCCGAGGTCGACGAGGTGATCGAGGCGCTCGATCGCGGCGTCGAATGTGCCCTCCGGGGTGAACGTCCCGACGTGGAGTTCGTAGACGACGGCGCCCGCGAGCTGCCGGCCCGTCCAGGAGCCGTCCGTCCAGCCGGCGGGATCGAGCGCGTGCAGTTGCGACGGCAGGTGGACGCCCTCGGGCTGCCGCGGGGACCGGGGATCGGGGAGCGCGGCGTCCGTGTCGTCGAGCACGAACCCGTATCGGCTCGCCGGTCCCGCGTCGACCTCCGCCCGCCACCAACCGTCCGCGGAGCGGGTCATCGTGTGATCGGTCCCGTCGACGCGAACGCGGACCGAACGGGGGATCGGGGCCCAGACCTCGAAGGTGTGCACGTGATCAGGATGCCCCGATCACGTGCACACCGCAGCCGACTGCCGTCAGCGGATGAGGGTGCCCAGGTCGACCGGCAGCTGGATGCCGGTGACGTGCCGGGCCTCGTCCGACGCCAGCCAGGCGACGGCGTTGGCGATGTCCTCGGGCTGGCTGATCTGGTCGGGCAGGCTGCCCATGAAGATCGGGGCCAGGGTGGTGGCGTACTCCTGGACCAGGGCGTGCATGTCGTTGACCTGCATGCCCGTCTCGACGCCGTTGGGGTGGACTGTGTTGACCCGGATGTTGTGTGCGCCGAGTTCGACGGCGAGGGTCTTCGCGAGTCCGGTGACGCCGTGCTTGCTGGCGACGTAGTGGCCGAGGAACGGCAGGCCCCGCAGGCCCGCGACGGAGCTGGTGATGACGATCGCGCCGCCCTCGCCCTGCTCGATGAGGTGCGGGATCGCGGCCTTGCAGGTGTAGAACACGCCGGTGAGGTTGACGTCGAGCGTCTCCTGCCACTGTTCGGGCGTGATCTCCCACGACATGGCGCCCGAGCAGATCCCGGCGTTGGCGACCACCACGTCGAGCCGGCCGAGTGCGGCGATGCCCGCCGAGAGGGCGTCGGACACCGCGGCGAAGTCACGGACGTCGGCCTTGGTGGCGACGATCTTGCGGCCCAGGCCCTCGACGAGCGCGACGGTCTCGGCGAGGTCCGCCTCGGTGGCGCCGTCGTAGGCGGTCGACGTGAAGTCGGCGCAGGCGTCGATGGCGATGATGTCGGCGCCCTCGGCCGCCAGCCGCACCGCCTCGGCCCGGCCCTGCCCGCGCGCCGCTCCGGTGATGAATGCGACCTTGCCGACGAAACGGTTCGCGCTCATGGGTTCTGCCTCCAGTCTCCGACGATCGTGTGATCCGGACCATAGGGAGCGGTGACGGCCGAGGGACGTGCGGTCCCGGTCACCGGGAGGACAATCGACGGTGGGCTGAGGAGGTACTGCCATGAATCAACCTCGCGGGGTGGGGGCGACGGCAGTGTTCGTCGCGGCGGCGCGCGCACTGGAGACGGCGCGTGACGACCGATTGGTCGACGATCCGTGGGCGGGCGAGTTCGTCCGCCACTCGGGTTGGCATCCACCCACCGAAGAGATGGACAGCGGAAGCCTCGAGGAACTGACCACCTGGGTGGCGGCGCGGACGAGATTCCTCGACGACTTCGTGCTGGACGCGGTGGCGTCCGGTTGCGGGCAAGTGGTTCTGCTCGGCGCCGGCCTGGACACGCGCGCGTTCCGCTTGCGGTGGCCCGGGCCGGTGACCGTCTACGAACTCGACACCGCCGACATGGTCGCGTTCAAGACCGAGGTCCTCGGTGCCGCCGCGCCCGAGGCGGCCACCCGTGCGGTGGTGCCGATCGACCTCCGCGAGGACTGGCCGGCGGCCCTCCGCGATGCCGGCTTCCTGCCGGACGTCCCGACGGCGTGGATTCTCGAAGGACTGCTGATGTACCTCCCGGACGACGCGGTCGACGCGCTGATGACCCGTGTCGGCGAACTGTCCGCGCCCGGCAGTGCGATCGGTGCGACGATCACCAATGTCGACGTCGCGGCCGCGATCAGCGACGCGCCGCTGTTCCACGCCAGCCCGATCAATCGGGAGGAATGGCTGGCGATGCTGCACTCGAACGGTCCCGACGATCCGGTGGCCTGGTTCGACTCCTACGGTTGGCGCGCCACCGCGGTCCCGATCGACGAACTCGCCGAGCGGTACGGACGCGCGCTGCCCGAACGGTCGGCGCTGTGGCAGTTGCGGCCGGGACATCGATGGTTGGTGTCGGCCGTGAGGAAGTGAGATGGCGGGGCGTACGAACACGCGAACTGTCCGCTAGCGCGCGTTGTTCAACAGACGTTCGCGGACCGGGATTGCAATGGTGGCGAGGATGACCGGCACCGCGACCACCGTCAACACGATGCTCCACACGGTGTTGTCGTCCGATGTCCATATGCCCACCACAGTGAGTGTGAGACCGCCCGCCGAGATGAGCGCCCATACGGATCTGGGGACACGAGTCCGCAGAGGACGGGTACTGACGACCGCGCCGAGCACGACGAGGGCGAAGCCGACGTAGATGAGTACGTTCACGGACGCAATCGTGAACCATGGCACCGACAGGCCATCCGGGCTCGGGAGTCGGCAGCCTCTGCGGGATCGCGGGAAGATGGCGTCATGCCGCGTCCCGCGTTCTGGTCCCTCGCCCTCGACGACATTCCCCGCCCGGACTATGTCGACGTCATCGCCGCGCCGCTACCGCCCGGTGCCACCGACGATCCACGGGTCTGGGCCGAGGCGGTGTTCGCCGTCGGCTCGACCCCGGTCTGGATCCGCCTGGCCTTTGCGTTGCGGCAGTTGCTGGTTCCGCTGATCGGTGTGCCCCGCGGTGGCCGCGATGTCTTCGCCGTCTCACGCGTGCAGGACGGTGAGGCGTTGATCTCCGTGGACGACCGACACCTCGACTTCCGGGCGGGCGTAGCGGTCGACACCGAGGCTCGACTCGTCCGCCTGACGACGGTCGTGCGGCTGAAGGGCTGGCGCGGACGCGTCTACTTCGCGCCCGTCAGCGCGGTCCACCCGGTGGTCGTTCGTTCGATGCTGCGCCGGGCGTGCACCCGACTGGGCGAAGGGTGACACCGCACGAGACCGGTGGGGCGGTAGATGATCTCGGGATCCACCGGGAGAACTTCCGCCGGATGATCCACCGCAAGATGCGACTTGCTCCACCGATGGCGGTTTGGTGTGCCGGGTGGCGGCAGGCTCCTGTTGCCGCCACCCGGCCTGGGTAGGCATCCGTGTCGGGGTGGGATGCCTACCGTGTCGTCTTGCAACGACCTCCTGGACGCTATTCCAGCCGGATGGGTCCGCAAAGCCGACGTGCAGCGCAAACGCGATTTCACCCCCGAACTCATCCCAATGGGCGACGCAACCGGAGAATGCTCTGCGCCTTCGGGACATATGAGACCATCGGGTATGAACATGCAGTTTTGGGAGGTGTCTGCGCTTCTCCGGCACCTGCGGAACTATCTCGTGAATGCCCGTCGATTCTTCACGGGGTGGGGTGTCACCGAGATCCCGCGCGCGGAGCGTCCGCGTCCCGAAGACCGCTGAGCCGGCCAGGTTCCGGCCTGTCGACCGACTCCTCATCTGTCGACTCTGGCTAGGATGCGCTCGTGAAGTTGCGACGGCCTCCGCTGACCACCACCCGACACGCCCGGACTCTGCTCCTCGCTGCGATCATCGCTATTCCGACGGCGTCAGGAGTCTCGGCACCGGCATTCGCATCGGTTCCCGTCGCGGGGCCGACGGCGCCGGCGGATCCTGTTGCTCCGGAACGGCAATCCGTCAGCGAGCGCTACGCGGCCACCGGCATCCACGGCGTCACATCGGTCGCGGTGCCGGGCTACCAGGTGTTCCATCCCGCCGACATCGCCACCAGCGGAGACCGCCATCCGGTGGTCACCTTCGGGAACGGAAGCTACGCGACGTACGAGCAGTACGAGGAGTTGCTGCGCCACCTGGCCTCCTGGGGCTTCGTCGTCGTGGTCGCCGACAGCAGTGTCACCGGCGACGGAACCGAGATCCTGGCGGCCGCACGCTACATCCTGGCGCAGAACGACAACCCGGAGAGCGTCTTTCACGATCGCATCGACGTCGCTCACGTCGCCGCCGTCGGACACTCGCAGGGCGCCGGGGGATCGATCAATGCCAGCACCCACTCCGACGGACTGATCACCTCCACCGCGGTGCTCGACCTGCCCGATCCCTGGTGGGCCTCCCGGCCCGTCGACGTGATCGACGTGACGCGGCTGACAGGTCCGGTGTTCTACCTGACCGGGGCCGAGGATCTCGTCTCGACGGCCATTCCGCAGGCCGCCTATCACGCCGTGAGCCCGGGGCCCGCGGCCCGTGGCCGCCTGCTGGGGGTGGGGCACAACTGGCCCTCCGACGGTGGTGGATTCCGCGGATACCTCACCGCGTGGCTGCGTTTCACCCTCACCGGCGACACCGATGCCGCCCGCGCCTTCGTCGGCCCGGCACCGGAACTGCTGGCCGATCCGCGGTGGGACGGGACTGCAGTCAAGGGTTGGTGAATCGACGGTTTCGAGCCGGTGTCGCGGCTGACGAGCCTGCGCGAGCCGGCACGGGGGTGTTCACCAATCGTGGGTTGTTCTGGGCTGCATGCGCATTCGACAGGTTGACCGGCATCCAACCGGAACGGTTCAGCTGGTCGTGTGGTCCGCCTGTGAGCGGTTGTCGAGACAGCATTGGACGAAGTCCCTGATGATGGGATTGGTGTCGCTCGCGGGTCCCACACGATGCCGACCTGGCTGGGGCTGACACCGGTGACGGGTCGGTAGACAACGCCAGGGTGTGCGTAGAACCGGGCGGTAGCTTCGGGCGCGAGGGCGATGCCGTAGCCGTTGGCAATCGCGTTCAGCCACTCGTCGGGATTGCGGGCGACGGCACCGATCCGCGTTTCGTGGCCGCCGCGTTCCGCACTTCCCAGCCAGTGATCACGCACCGAGCCGGACTCGGGTGGACCCGTGACGAACGGCTCGTCCCACAATTCGTGGAATGCGATTCGGTCACGGTCGGCTAGCGGGTGCGAGGCGGGCAGCACTACGCAGCGGGGTTCGGTGAGTAGGACCTCGACGCGCATGCTCTCTTGGCCGGGGACGGGTAGCCGCAGGAATGCGGCATCGACTTCTCCGTCGGCAAGTCCGGCGGTCGGGTCGGACCATGCGGTTTTCCGCAGGTCGACGCGCCAGCCTGGCCTGCGGCGAGCGAACTCGGCGACGATTCGCTGCGTGGACTCGTTGGCCCCGGTTGCGACGAACCCGATCCGCAACACCTGTGCCGCATTGCCGGCTGCGCGTTTGGTTTCGCGCAGTCCTTGGTCCAAATCGGCCAGTATCGCGGGCACGCGATCCGCCAAGGCTTCGCCGGGTTCGGTGAGGGTCATCCCGGCACGCGAGCGGATGAACAGTTGCACTCCGAGGAGTGCTTCAAGTTGCTTGATCTGCTTGGTCAACGCCGGTTGAGACACGAAGAGTCGCTGCGCGGCGCGGGTCAGGTTCCCCTCCTCTGCGACGGCCGCGAAGTAGCGCAACAACCGCGTGTCCAGATCCATGCCCCCAGGCTATGGAAACAGGTATTGGACCAGCAATACGCGACCGATCAAAGTCGAAAGCAGAGCCGGTTTTCGATCCTTGGAGGGTTCATGTTCGCTCTCTACCTCGCTGTCACTTTCCTGAGTGTGATCGCCAACAGCTACGCGGCGATCCTGGATTTCATGCAGACCGAGCAGACTGTCACCAACGCGATCACGGTGGGCGCCTCGCGGTCGTGGGTGGTCCCGCTGGGTGCTCTCAAGGCGGCTGGAGCAGCTGGTCTCCTCGTGGGCATCGCGATACCACTCATCGGGGTCGCCGCCGCGGTCGGCCTCGTTGCGTTCTTCGCCTGCGCGATTGGTGCTCACGTCCGGGTGGGGTGGTTTTCGACGATCCCCTTCCCGGCGATATTTCTCGTCCTGGCCGCGGGAACACTCGCACTGCGATTGGCGACAACCTGATGAGGTTGGGGCGCGTCGCCCGCGGGTCCAGCTGAAGCCGATCCGGCGGGCCGGGATGATCTTCGTGCCGCTGTCGCGGTGACCGGGTGGGGTGCAGGAGTTCGACACGTCCGCCCCGCACTGGCTCGGAAGCGTCGACGGCGCTGCGGCCGACTGCTCGTCCTGTTCGGCGTGCACGGGGTGCGTGCCAATGCGGGTGCCGCCCCTCCTCGGTAGGGTCTGGATTCGGCACGCCGCCTCAGCGTGGTGCACGGACCGTCCGCCCACAGCAGCGCCACGCATATGGGGATCTCCCCGACCGTCTGCGCGGACCGTGAACCGGAAGTGGTGTTTGTGACAAATGGGAATGTGGACACTGATGTACTCCGCGAGGTCCCTGGCCCGCGCGACAATGAGCTCATCGCACGGTCGCTGACCGATCCTGACGCCTTCGCTGGGATCTTCGATCGTCACTTCGGCACGATTCATCGGTACCTTGCTCGTCGGGCGGGGAACGATGCGGCGGATGATCTCGCCTCGGACGTGTTCGTGGTCGCGTTCGGTCGTCGGGCCGGTTTCGACCTGGCCTACGAGCACGCGCTGCCCTGGCTGTACGGAATTGCGGGCAACCTCCTGAACTCGAACCGTCGCCGCCTGGGCCGGGACGTCGCACTGCTCGCTCGCCATCCCAGGCCCGACAGCACGTTGCCGTTCGAGGACCGGGTCGACGCTTCGATCGACGCCCGCCGTGAGGTCCGTGCACTCGAGCGCCGGCTGCGGCGCCTCTCGCAGGCGGACCTCGACACACTGCTGCTGTACGCGTGGGAAGACCTCAGCTATCCGGAGATCGCCGAGGCGTTGCAGATTCCTACCGGAACCGTGCGTTCTCGCTTGAACCGGCTCCGCCGCAAGCTGCGTGAACCGGAACCCGATGAACTCACAAGAACAGGGCGACAGCAGGCCGAGCCGGGGCAAGGAGATGGACATGGGTGACTTCACGGAGATCCGTAGTCGGCGACCTGAGCCGGAGCCCCCCAGCGACGAGGTACTCCTCCGCGCGAGACGAAATCTGATGCGCACCATGGAAATCGATGATTCCACGAGGCAGTCCGACTCCGAGGACACCGGGTCACCGGCTACGGTCGTCACACTCGGCAGGTTCCGTCGCCGGCCGGGGCGGGTGACGGCGGTGATCAGTGCTGCCTGTGTCGCCGTCTCGGTGCTCGTCTTCGCCGCAAGTTACGACAAAATGGGTGTACCCGAACAGAGCCAGGTCGTCACGGTGGGCGCGGCATTCACTCTGGAGCAAACGGCGACCTTGGTCGCGGCGACGACCGAGCCGATCGCGACCGGACCGATCCGGCACCTGCAGTTCGCCAATCTGACCGATGCGGGTCACCCGACGTACGACACCTTCGTGCGCCCGGACGGAACCGCACTCGTCGGCAGGGTCGGGGAGGGCCTTCACGAGACGTCCGGATACTTGACGAGTGCGCAGTTGGCCGACCTGCCGGTCGACCCCGACCAGCTGCGGTCGCAGATGCTGACCTTGTCGCACCAGCTGGGACTCGGTTACGCCGACGAAGCCCCTGACCGGGCACTGTATCGGCTGGCGACCAAGCTGCTACCGGACCCCGCAGTCACCCCCGACGTCAAGTCCGGGATCTATCGAGTCCTCGCCGGGCTCGACCTCGAGGCGATCCGGGCACGGGACCTCGGCATCGGCACGGATCGGACCGGGCGGCCCGGCTATGTCCTCGAGTTCACCTTCGAGGAGGGCTACGTCGACCGGATGGTGATCGACACCGGGACCGGAGCGCTGATCAGTGTCGAGACGCTGGACCGTGAGGGAAAGGTCTTCGGTGGCCAGGTCAACGTCTTTGCCGAGATGGTCGACCACATGCCGTAGGCGCATCCCGGAGGAGCGAGAGTGGTGCGGTCTCCGTCGCATCGAACGATCGATTACCGGGATGAAACATACAATTGATTTAGGACCTTTCTTGAACAGCAGTGCAAGAAAGGCGATTCGGGGATTTTGGGCAATCCGTCGAAAGTTCTGCATTCATGGAGGCGGTGCCGGCTTCGGCGGTTCCCGTCGGATTCGAAGCTGTCCTCGGCACCCCGAAAAGCGCGAGCATCCCGAAATGTGCAACGCCTCGGCCGCCGTCGTAGACGACGGCCGAGGCGTTGTCGGGATCGGATTACGTGAGATGCCCGATCGGTGATTTACCAGTCCGCTTCGGTGTAGCGGATGACGCCGCGGATGTTCTTGTTGTCGAGCATGTCCTGGTAGCCCTCGTTGACCTGCTCGAGCGAGTAGGTGTTGGTGACCATGTCCTCGAGGTTGAGCAGACCGGCGCGGTACAGGTTCAGCAGGTTCGGGATGTCCACGCGGGCGTTGAAGCCACCGAAGATGTTGCCCTTGAGTTCCTTCTGCAGCATCGCGAACGTGAACGCGTTGAGCTTGACGTCCATGTCGGCCATGTGACCCATGGCGGTGACGACGCAGCGACCGTTCTTGGCCGTGAGTGTGAGGGCGGGGTCGACGTACTCGCCCTTCATCTCGCCGACCGTGATGATCGTCTTCTGGCACATGCGACCCCAGGTGATCTCCATGATCGGGGCGATCGCCTCTTCCAT
Organism: Prescottella agglutinans; assembly: GCF_004011865.1. GTDB lineage: Bacteria > Actinomycetota > Actinomycetes > Mycobacteriales > Mycobacteriaceae > Prescottella > Prescottella agglutinans. The sequence goes on from NZ_RKLP01000006.1 coordinate 108,555, forward strand.
CGACGGGAAGGTGTGCGTGGCACCGAACTTGAGCGCCTGTTCCCGCTTGAAGGGCGACGGGTCGATCGCGAACACGTGGCGCGCGCCCGACGCGACGGCGCCCTGCAGCGCGCTCATGCCGACGCCGCCGACACCGATGATCGCGACCGAGTCACCCGGCTTGACCTCGGCGATGTTCGTCGCCGAGCCCCAACCGGTGGGGACGCCGCAGCCGACGAGGGCCGCGAGCTCGAACGGGATGTCCTTCTCGATCTTGACGGCCTGGGACTCGTGCACCGTCATGTAGGGCGAGAACGTGCCCAGCAGGCACATCGGGATCACGTTCTCCCCGCGGGCCTGGATGCGGTAGGTGCCGTCGGCGATGGCCTGACCGCTGAGCAGCCCCATGCCGAGGTCGCACACGTTGGAATGCCCCTCGGAACACGACGGGCAGCGCCCACAGGCCGGGATGAACGAGAGCACGACGTGGTCGCCGACCTCGAGCCCCGTCACCCCCTCGCCGACCTTGACGACCACACCGGCGCCCTCGTGGCCACCCATCGCGGGGTAGGACGCCATCGGCGTCGCACCGGTGACGATGTGGAGATCGGAGTGGCACATGCCGGCCGCTTCCATCCGGATCTGCACCTCGCCGGCGACCGGGTCACCGAGTTCGATCTCCTCGACCGACCACTTCTCGTTGACGCCCCACAGCAACGCACCCTTGGTCTTCATTGCAACACCCTCCCCATACGTGACTTGCGATGGCTGTGACCATAGCCACAGATCCTTCAAATTGGAACACGTTCTAGATCGTTTTTACAAAACTACGTATTGCTGTGCAGGTAACCGAATTTGGGGGGCGTTACATGTGTGGAATCGCGGGCTGGGTGTCGTTCGACTCCGATCTGACCCGACAACAGAGTGTCATCGACGCGATGACCGACACAATGGCTTTGCGGGGTCCGGACGGAAGCGGCACATTCGTGCGCACTCACGTGGGGCTCGGGCATCGGCGGCTGGCAATTATCGATCCGCCCGGCGGAGCGCAACCGATGAGCGTGAGCACCTCGGCTGGGGACGTCGGAATGGTCTACACGGGGGAGGCATACAACTACCTGGAACTGCGTGATCAGCTGCGGGCTCTGGGGCATTCGTTCCGGACCGACAGCGACAGCGAGGTGGTGCTTCACGCATACCTGCAGTGGGGTGAGTGCGTCGTCGATCATCTCAACGGCATGTACGCCTTCGCGATCTGGGACCAGCGCGACGAGAAGCTGGTGATGATCCGGGACCGCATGGGCATCAAGCCGTTCTACTACTACCCGACACCGGACGGGGTCTTGTTCGGGTCGGAGCCGAAGGCGATTCTCGCGAACCCGCTGGCACGCAAGGCCGTCGACCTCGACGGAGTTCGTGAGCTGTTCGCGATGACGAAGGCGCCGGGCAGGTCGGTATGGAAGGGCATGCACGAGGTGGCGCCGGGCACTCTGATCCGGGTGGACCGCAATGGGATTCACGAACGCACCTACTGGCGCCTGGAGGCGGCCGAGCATACCGACGGCAGGGAGGAGTCCGTCCAGCGCGTGCGGGATCTGCTCACCGACACCGTGGACCGGCAGCTGATCTCGGATGTACCGAGCGGTGTACTTCTCTCGGGCGGCCTGGACTCCAGTGCCATCACGGGTCTGGCCGCGGCGAGTCTGGCGCGCAACGGCGAGCAACTGCGCACGTTCTCGGTGGACTTTCTCCATCAGGAGCAGAACTTCGTCCCCGACGAGGTACGCGGCACCCCCGACGCGCCCTACGCGCGAGACGTCGCGGCGTTGGTGGGGTCCGCACATCAGAACGTGATGCTGAATTCGGTCGACATGCTGGACCTTTCTGTGCGCCGTGCGGTGATCACCGCACGCGACATGCCCGGACTCGGCGACATGGATCTGTCCCTCTACCTGCTGTTCAAGGCGATCCGCGAGCAGTCCACGGTGGCGCTGTCGGGAGAATCGGCCGACGAGGTGTTCGGCGGCTACCCCTGGTTCCACGCCGAGCGGGCGGTCAATGCGGACACCTTCCCGTGGGCGGCCTTCACCGGCGACACCCCCTGGGACGCCCTGAATCCGGAGCTGCGCGAACCATTGGACATCGACAGCTACGTTGCTGACCAGTACGCCGCGGCATGCGCGGAGGTCGAGCACCTGCCCGGTGAATCCGCGGCCGAATTCCGCATGCGCGAGGTCTGCTACCTGCACCTGACCCGGTTCGTGCGTATTCTGCTGGACCGCAAGGATCGCCTCTCGATGGCGGCCGGCCTGGAGGTTCGGGTGCCGTTCTGCGATCATCGCCTCGTCGAGTACGTCTACAACACGCCGTGGCCGCTGAAGACCTTCGACGGACGTGAAAAGAGTCTGCTGCGGCACGCCACGAAACATGTTCTCCCGCAGTCGGTCGTCGATCGAGTGAAGAGCGGGTACCCCTTGACGCAGGACCCGGCGTATGCGACGAACCTGCAGCAGCTCGCGAAGGAGATCCTGTCCGAGACCAATTCGCCGGTGTTCGACCTGATCGACCGGAATTGGCTGCAACAGCTGACAGCACAGGATCCGATGCGGATGGATCCCGTCACCCGGGCAGGCCTGGATCGCGCCGTCGACATCTACACCTGGTTGGACCTGTACAGGCCGGGGCTGCAACTGGATTGAGTGTGAACGACCGAGCTGGAGAGTCCGGCCCCAGCGAGGAGTGCTGGAACGTGCCCGTGTGCGGGCATTTATGGTGAGCGGATGTCGTGGTTCGTGTATGTGGTGCGGTTCTCCGATGGGCGTGACGCGACGATGGATCGTGCCGCTGTGGAGAAGGTCCTCGGCAAGTACCGGGTCCAGGGTGTTTTGGACTCCGAAGATGCGTGCCTGTTCTTCGAGTCGGGCTGCTGCACCGACGTTTCCGTCGGTCTCGCGGACGATGGGCGATCGATTGCGTCGCTCGGCTTCGTGCGTCCCTCGGGCGATCAGGTATGGGACGTCATCCACGAGATTCTGCAGGCGACCGGGGCTGTTCTGATCGACCCGGACGGAGAGATCGTGGTTGCATCGGCCGATGCGCTCGTCGGTCTTCCTGTCCCGTTCGATGAGTATCCGTACACGATCGCGGGTTCCGGCGACGAGATGCCGTGGCGATGACGCTGGTCCGCGTCCTCGAGCGCGATTCGTCGGCTCCGAGGTTCGATCCGGTCGGATGCAGGTGGGGGCCCGGTCCGAGATCACCGGGCCCCCGTTCGTATGTCTGTCGGCTTACGCCCGAGTACGTCCACGCTCGCCCGGAGGTGACCGACTGATACGGGCGCACCGCTGTCATCGCCGCAGTTCGCGGCGGGGTTCCGCACACGCACCCGCTGATGCGTTGCCTTCGGTAGCCTTGAGGCGTCGCGAGATCGGCGACCGTCTTGTCCTCGGTGCAGGGGAAACATGTGATCCCCGAGCAGATTTCGGACGAAAGGTATGCGCATGAAGATCGTCGTAATCGGAGGAACCGGGCTGATCGGCTCGACGGTCGTCGCTCGACTGAATGGACATGGTCATCAAGCGGTTCCGGCCTCGCCGCGTACGGGGGTGAACACACTCACCGGTGAGGGAGTGGAGGAGGTGTTGCGCGGGGCGGACGTGGTGGTCGATGTATCCAACTCGCCGTCGTTCGCCGACGACGATGTGATGAGCTTCTTCCGGAGGTCCACCACGACCCTGCTCGGCGCGGCTGCCGAGGCCGGCGTCGGTCACTACGTCGCCTTGTCGGTGGTCGGTTGCGATCGAATGCCCGAGTCCGGGTACATGCGGGCGAAGCTCGCGCAGGAGGAACTGATCACGGGCGCGAACCTGCCGTACTCGCTAGTGCACGCGACGCAGTTCTTCGAGTTCGCGGGTGGAATTGCCGACTCGGCGACATCGGACGGCAAGGTCCGGTTGTCCGATGCCGGTGTGCAGCCGGTGGCCGCCGAGGAGGTTGCGGCGGCCGTCGCAACGACTGCGGCCGGAGCGCCGGTGAACGGCACCGTCGAGGTCGCGGGCCCCGAGGTGTTCGGGATGGACCAGTGGATCGGCACGGTGCTGACGGCCCGCTCGGATCCGCGCGAGGTCGTCACCGATCCGCAGGCCCGGTACTTCGGGGCGGTGCTCGAGCGCGACAGTCTGCTGCCGGGAAGCGGCGCGCAGCTGGCGCAGATCCGGCTGTCGGAGTGGTTGGCCCGTCAGTGACGCGAATGCGCGGGCGTCGAACCGCTGCTCGCGCTCAGTTCGTCCAGGACCAGCCGCAGCGGCGACCATCGTTCGCGACCGCGGCGAATGACCGCGTAGGTTCGCATGATCACCTCGAGATCGTCGAGGCGCCCGACCTGCACCTCCGAGTGCTGACGGGCCCGCTCGAGGGGGAGTAGACCGACGCCGTGGCACGCGGCAATGAGGTCGTCGATGAGTTCGAGGCTGTCGATGTGGTGGGTGATCCGCGGAGTGAAGCCGGCCATGGAGGCGAGGATGCGCAGGACCTCTTCGTCGGCAGTGTTGCGCGAGTTGACGATCCAGTTGCTGTCTGCGTAGGAGGACAGCGGGCCGGGGCGCCGGTCCGCATGTATGCCGAGCCCCCATTCCATCGTCCAGAGCGCGGTCGCGGCGAAGTCGTTGCGAAGTGCCGCTGGGGCGAGGTTGTAGTCGTACGTGAGCGCGATGTCGACATCGTCGCGGGCAAGCAGTTCGAGAGCCTCGAACGGCTCCTGTTCGGCGATCATGACGGTCACCGCCGACTCGGCCGTCGCGAGTCGAGCGATGGTCGGCAGCAGCGAGCGCCGAATGGCGGACGCGAAGCCCGCTACGCGCACCGTACCGGCCGGCGCCGCATCCACGTCGAGATCCACTATCGCGGCGTCGACCGCGGCCAAGATCGTCACCGCGTGCTCGGCGAGTCGCCGACCAGCCGGCGTCAGGCGCACCCGCCGGCCGTCGGGTTCTGTCAGCGGCGTGCCGATCTTTCGTGTCAGCGCCGCAATGTGTTGGGAGACCGATGAAGTGGTCATCCCGAGCTCGTCGGCGACCTCGCGCATCGAACCCCACCGGGACAGTTCGAGAAGGATGCGGAGTCGGTGCAGGTCCATACACGTCATTGTTCAGGATTGTTGAACGATTAGTCCATATTCTTCGCGTGGAATTTGACGGATGAGTTCGCTTCACTGACCTGATGACGACGATCGAGGCCCGCAGTGCAGCGCGGGCCGGAACCGGGATGGCGCTCTCTGCGATGCTCTGCGTGCAGCTGGGTCTCGCGGCCTCGGTGGCACTCATCGACCAGGTGGGTGTGGCCGGTGCCGCCTGGCTACGGCTTGCCTGGGCCGGTCTTCTCCTCGTCGCGATCGTTCGACCACGCCCAGCGCAGTTCACTGGCCGCGCCTTTCGTTCCGCGGCGGCCCTGGGCGTCGCGACTGCCGGCATGACGATTCTGTTCATGGCCGCGGCGTCACGGATCCCTCTCGGTACCGCGAGTGCCTTGGAGTTTCTCGGACCCCTGGGAATCGCCGTGACCCGAACCCGCGGAGTCGGCCGGCTGTGGGCGCTGGTCGGCGGCGTCGGCATCGTGCTGCTGACACAACCCTGGAGCGGCGATGTCGATCCGGTGGGCGCGGGTTTCGCCCTCGGCGCTGCCGTCTGTTGGGCGGCATACATCCTGCTCACGCAGAAGGTCGGTGACGAGGTGGCCGGCCTTGCCGGCCTGTCCATCTCGATGCCGGTCGCCGGGCTCGTCACGACGCTGGTGGCGGGGCCGGACGTCGTCGCGTGCCTGACGCCGCAACTCCTGCTCCTGGGCCTCGGGCTCGCGGTGCTGGCCCCGGTGGTGCCCTATGCGCTGGAGTTGCTTGCGCTCCGCCGCCTCGACGCGGGGGCGTTCGGCACGCTGCTGAGCGTCGAGCCCGCGGTCGCGGCTCTCATCGGGCTCGTGGCGCTACGGCAGATCCCGAATCCCCTGGCTGTACTCGGTATCGGTTTCGTCGTGGCTGCGGGGATCGGCGCACAACGCGGCGGCGCGAGGACCTGACCACACGCCGGCCCGTGGCCGCCGTCGAAACGTCACCGGTCATGACTGTAGGTTCGGGGCCTACTTGTTGATCGGATGACTCAGGCGGGTGCAGGTGTGCACCTGGGTTCGGACCGCCCGGACGCCGTCGTGGCGATCGTAGCCGGCTCAGTCGCCGTAGTACCTCGCTGCGTCCATCTCGGTGAGCAGTATCCGATCGATACTCTCCGACCGCGACGATCGCGCCCGGGTGGCGCGCTTTTCCCGGAGGGCGACAGCCAAGGCGGGCTCCTCGTCGATCCTTTGTGCCAGGCCGTACAGGACGGCGAGGTGATGCACGCATGGGCGTCGGCGGCCGGTGCACCCGCAGGTTGCGGCGCAGTCTGGAACCTCGACCGCGACCGAAATGCCCTTGTCTCGTAGGTCCGCGACGATGGCGTCCGGGAACTCTCCCGCCGCGATCCGCCGATCGCGGGCACCGGCGCTGCTGAGGATCCTGCGCACGACCGTGACTTCTTCTCGCTGCCAGAGCGGTAGGTCGATGGCCACGGGGAACGTCCTACCGCGCGCGGCTACCTCGGCCTGGATCGCGCCGCCGCCGACCGAGGTGATCGTGACTGCTCCGCGCGCAGCCAGTGCACGAGCCTGGGGCAAAGCAGGATTCGGTGCCGACATGGCCGTCGACTCTATTGTTCGCAGCCAGGTGCGTCCCCAAGCGGTGACGCCGAATTTTGCCCCCATCACAGCGTTCCGATCGCATCGAGGTCGAGCATCGCGCGCAGCTCGGCGTCGGGAAGGTCCGCGAACGCGGCCTCCGATCCGCCCGCGATCGACGCGGCAACCGCGCGTTTCGACTCGTGCATCGCTGCGATGTGATCCTCGATCGTGCCCCCGGTCACGAGGGTGTGCACGTTGACCGTCTGGCGCTGGCCTATCCGATGAGCCCGGTCGGTGGCCTGGTCCTCCACCGCCGGGTTCCACCAACGGTCGTAGTGCACGACGTGGCCGGCGCGGGTGAGGTTCAAACCGAAGCCCGCGGCACGCAGACTCAGGATCAGGACCGGCGACGCGTCGGGAGCGGACTGGAATGTCTCGACCAGCTCGTCCCGCCGTGCCGCGCTGAGCCCGCCGTGCAGAAACGGGACCGTACCCAGGCCCAGTTCCGCGGTCAGGTGCGTCGACAGCAATTCGCCCATCGTGCGGTACTGGGTGAACACCAGCGCGTGGCCTCCTTCCTCGACCATCTCGGCAAGCATTTCCGTTGCGCGGTCGAACTTGCCGGACCTTCCCGACAAACGGTTGCCGTCCGGATTCAGCTGTGCAGGATGGTTGCAGACCTGTTTGAGTGTCGTCAGCAGAGCCAGCACGTTGCCGCGTCGGGTGATTCCGGTGCCGAGGCCGGACGAGAAGGCGGTTTCCACAGCTGCGCGGTAGAGCCGGGTCTGCTCGTCCGTCAGCGTGCACACGGTCGTCGAGTGCAGCTTCGGGGGAAGGTCCGTCGCGACGTCAGCCTTGGTGCGGCGCAACACGTACGGGCCGATTACCGCGGAGAGTCGCGCCGCGGCCGAGGTCGACCGCCCTGACTCGATCGGGGTTGCGAACCGTTGCCGGAACCGGGCGCGGGTGCCGAGAACGCTGGGATTGGTGACGTGTAGGAGCGACCACAGTTCCTCGAGTCGGTTTTCGACCGGGGTACCGGTCATCGCAACCTTGAGCCTCGCCGGCAGCCCGGCGGCAGCCTTGGCCCCCAGCGAGCTGGGGTTCTTGATCTGTTGCGCCTCGTCGAAGACCACCGCGTCCCAGTTCGCGTCAGCGAGTGCGTGTGCGTCGAAACGCAATACGCTGTAGCTCGTGAGGACCACACTGCCGACGCCGAGATCCGTTGGCAGAGAGCGGTTCGGGCCATGGTGGACTGTCACGCGGAGGTCGGGGGCGAACCGGCCGAGTTCGCGGCGCCAGTTGCCGATGACGGAGGTCGGGCATACCACCAGGTGCGGTCCCGCGGAGGCGCGGATGGCGAGCAGCGAGATCGCCTGCAGCGTCTTCCCCAGTCCCATCTCGTCGGCGAGCACGCCGCCACCCTCGCCGGCCAACGCCCTGAGCCAGGCCACCCCGAGAATCTGGTAGGGGCGCAGTGTCGCCCGGAGGCCCGCGGTCCGCAGGTGTTCCGTCAGCGTGACCAGTGCGGCGAACCTGCGCAGCGCCGCTTCCGGAGTGTCGATGGAGGTCTCGTCCCCGTCCAGCGCGGCGTGCGCCGCGGCGGGCATCGTCGCGGCTAGGCCGGCGAACTCGGCGGCGTCCTCCGGCAGCTGCGCCGCCGTCCGCCAGGACCACACCGACGCCCCGATGCCGCCGGAATGCCGTTCGGGGCGCAGATCGCGCAGCCCCGGAAGCGCCGCGGCCAGTTCGACCGTCCGAGTCCGCACGGTTCGCGGCGCGAGGGTCGTTGCATCGACCGGAACCGCGAGTCGGACGTCCGCGGCACTGCCAACTGGAATGCCGTGGGCGGTCAGTGCCGCCTCGATGTCGTCGACGCCCCACCATGCCAGGGAAGCCTGCGCGGGTAAGAAGGTGGCCTGCAGAACTCCGGGATTCGGGTACGACTCGTCCATGTCCGCCGAGGGTAGCGGTGCACGCGTCCTCCGCGTCAATGAAGTCGGCGTCGAAATACGCAGTTCAGGTGTGGTTTTCCCGACATTGACGGTGGTCGGTCCGCCTGCCCTTCGTCCGCCGCGTCGAAGACAGACCGGGTGCGCCAACAGTTTCCCGATGATTCGATGCGTCGGCATCTTCAAGTACTGAAAGTCACGGAGATCGCTGCCACGTCGAATGATTCGCTTGACCGGCCGGACCTACGAGAACGAGATTGCCACGCAGCCCTCTCCGCTGGTTCGCGACCAGGTCTGCATTGCTGAGTGTGTGCTAATTGTCCTGCAGTGCAAGCTGATCCGCGGTTCTTTGTCCTTGCGCGATCTCGATTCGTGGATGGTTCGCCATCGGAAATCCGATCGCGTGTGCGGCGGACATGGCCCATCATGTCGGCATGGCAACGTTCGATGTACGCGTCGAGGACTACGACTCGGGGGATCTCGTCGCGATGGCTGCGGGACCGGAATGGGCGCTGGACCCGACGCGCGCGGCGTTGTTGGTCCACGACCTCCAGCCGTACTACCTCGACGTGCTCGCCGCCGGCGTCCGCACCCGCCTGGGCGCCCAGGTCGAGCGAGTCGTGGACTGGGCCGCGGCGCACGAAGTGCCGGTGATCGGAAGCGGGCCGCGTCCGGCCTCGATACTCGCACAGCGAGGACTGCTCGGGCAGCTGTGGGGACTCGGCCCAACCCGTGATCAGGCCACCGCGATGGCTTTGCGGGGGCTCGAGGGCGACCACGTGAGGTGGATACGTAAGCGAAGCTACAGTGCGTTCTTCGCCACGGACCTGGCAGAGGAGCTTCGACGCCTCGGTCGCGATCAACTTGTCGTCGTCGGAGTTTTCGCGACGGCGGGGGTGCTGGCCACCACCTACGACGCCTTCGCTCGAGACGTCGAGTGCTTCGTGCCGATCGAGGCCACAGCGGATTACACCAAGGAGCTGCACGCCACTGCGCTCACTTTGATCTCGGCACTCACGGGGCGGGTGACCACCGTCTCGCAGATTGTCGACACGGATCAGTCAGACGAAGCATCCCACGCACCCTTGCTCGACCATGAGCTCGCCGGCGAGCGTGAGCAGCCTCGAGGCTGCCTGTCCAGCAGGTGCTCTGAAATCGACTGGGCGGGACACCCGGACCACCGTCTGAGGCGTGAGTCACAATCCGGGCAATCGGCCCGAACCGTACAAATTGCCTGTCGTCCCCGGATCGGTGATGCTGTATAGCGGTAACCGGTTGGTCGCGAAAGGTCTGATTTCCTCATGTCTACCGTAGCCGCCCCCGTCGGCGTCTCCAGTGTCGTGCGCTCCGCAATCGCGGGCGCCGACGAGGCCGGCGGAGCGAAGGTGGCGACGCTGAATTCGTCTCGGCTGTCCGCGGACTCGCTGCCGATCATCCGGGCGACGTTGCCGGTGGTGGGGGAGCGCCTCGGGGAGATCAGTGAGGTGCTCTACCGTCACCTGTTCGACGGTCTGCCCTCGTTCGCATCCGATCTGTTCAATCGGTCGAACCAGGAGAACGGGGAACAGCAGAAGGCCTTGGCCGGGTCGATCGCGGCGTTCGCCACCCTGCTGGTCACCGAGGACGCGACGCCGGTGGACCGGGTGATGTCGCGGATCGCGGCCAAGCATGCGTCTGTGGGGATCGTGCGGGCCCACTACGACCTCGTGCACCGGGCGCTGTTCAGGGCCATCGCCGACGTGCTGGGGGACGTGGTGACTCCCGAGGTCGCCGCGGCCTGGGACGAGGTGTACTGGTTGATGGCCGACTCGCTGATCGCGCAGGAGGCGTCGGTCTACGGCACGGTGGGGGTCCCCGCTGGTCGCGTGTGGCATGTGCTCACGGTTGTCGGCCGACGTGAGGTCGCGCCCGGGGTGTGGACCTTCACGCTGGCCGGCGGCGAAGGCACGCCGATGACGAACTACGCAGCTGGTCAGTATGTTTCAGTTGCGATGATCGACGAGAACGGTGCCCGTCAGATCCGTCAGTACACGGTGATGTCGGGCGATGCGCCGGACACGTGGGAGATCACGGTCGAGCCGATGCCGGGAGGCCTGGTGTCGAACCGGCTGATCGCCGTCGCCGAGATCGGGTATCCGCTGGTGGTATCGATTCCCGCCGGGGCGGCGTATCCGGTCCCGAGCGACAATCCGGTTGTGCTCGGCTCGTCCGGCGTCGGATCCGCTCTGACCGTCGCCATCCTGCAGCAGATGATCAGCGTGGGGGAGACGCGTCCGGTCTACGTGGTGCACGTCGACCAGGATGAGGTCTCGTTCGCCCACCGGAGTCGAATCCGCGACCTCCTCGAGGCGTACCCGGGGGAATCCTCGCTGGAGACCTACTACGTGCAGGATCCCGAGCAAGCGGTGTCCCTGCTGCGTGACCGCGAGTGGTACGCGGGCGCCGAGGTGTACCTCTGCGGCTCGCCTCGATTCATGCGTCAGGTTCGCAGGGTCGCCGTGGTCAAGGGCATCGCCCCGGAGAACATCCACTACGAGGTGTTCACGCCGGATTCCTGGCTCGGCTTCGACTGACCGCGGTAGCGGTCAAACGTCCGTTGGACCCAATCGCTCTGAGTGAGTTCCGCTCTCACGCCTCGCGCGATTACTACGGTCTGTAGTACATTTCTGCATGCGCAACCGCGCAACGACATTCGGATGAGGAGTAGTAATGGGTTCTTCTGAGGCAGACCTCGCGTTGATCAAGCAGATTCAGCCTGTCGTGAGTGGCATCGGCGGCGTGCTCGCGGGTGTCGGAGCACTGCTCGGCCTGATCGGTGCGCTCGCCACCTTCAGCTGAGAAGGAAGCTGCTCACGTCTGAGCTGAAGTAGTAGCGCGCCCCGTCGTCGGGGCGCAGGGGTCGCTGAAGGTCGTTGCCACACCCGCTGGTCGGGTACGGCAACGGCCTTCAGTGCTGTCCGCGCCACGATAGCGTCCGGGGCCGGCAGGAAGACGGTGAAGGCCCCGACCCGTCACGGCCGGTCCAGTCGGACCAGCAGCGCCACGGGCAGCCGGCCGAACACCTTGGACAGCGGCGCGGCGCCGGCGTAGAGCTCACCGGTGAGTCGGTCGAACCAGCTGCCGTTGGGGAGTGCCACGCTGGAACTCTCCCAACCGCTTTCGCCGAGGCGAACGCTGTGGCGGGTGGCGAGCGCGATGACGTCGGACGCTTCGCCGGCCGGGCCGCGGGCGAATCCCACGAGGTGCTCGGCCGTCGGGCCGACGCCGAACACCGGACGGTAGTGGCCGCCGACGAAGCTGTCGGGCCGGTCGCGGCGCAGGCGCAGGGCGGCGCGGGTCAGGTGCATCTTCGCGGCGCCGGAGGCATCGATCGGTGGTGTCTCCACGCCCGGGGTGTCCATCGACTTCAGCAGGGCGCGCCGCACCTCGTGGTCGACGGGGCGACGGTTGTCCGGGTCGACCAGCGAGTCTTCCCACAGTTCGGTGCCCTGGTAGACGTCGGGGATGCCGGGCCCGCACAGCTGCAGCAGCTTCTGCCCCAGCGAGTCCGACCAACCGTGCGGCGCGAGTTGCCGCGCGACCAGGCCGATGCTGCGGCCGACGGGGCCGTCGACGATGCGGTCGATCCACGCGTGCAGGGCGTGCTCGAAGTGCGCGTCGATCTCGGTCCAGGACGTCCTCGTCCCGGATTCGCGGGCCGCCTTCTCGGCGAACCGGTGCAACCGGTCGCGGAGGTCCGGGACGGCGGCGGGGTCCCGCCCGTCGACCGGCCAGATGCCGAACATGTTCTGCCACAGGAACAGCCCGATCACCCCGTCCGGGCTGGGGGCGGACATCTCCCAGTCGGCGACGCACCGCACCCACAGCTCCGGAACCTGCGAGAGCACGCCGATCCGGGCCCGGACGTCCTCGCCGCGCTTGGTGTCGTGCGTCGACAGGGCCGTCATCGTCCGCGGCCACAGCCGGGCCCGGTCGGCGGCCCGCAGGTGGAACTCGGCGATCGAATGCCCGAAACGTCCTGGATCGCCGCCCACCTCCTGCAGCGACACCAGTCGCGCGGTGCGGTAGAACAGGCAGTCCTCGACGGCCTTGGCGGTGACCGCGCCGCACACCTGCTGGAAGCGTGTGTGCGACTCGCTCCCGGTGACGAGGGCGCCGGCGAGCGTGGTCAACGCGGACCGCCACTCCGGGTGCCGGTCGAGGGTGTCGGCGATCAGGCGGGGGAGCGTGCGGGTCAGCGGGGCGTAGTCGGTCCGGTACGCCGGTGCGGTCGCCAGCACCTCGACGAGCGCGTCGCGCAGCAGGTCCGGGTTGCAGAAGGTCGGCGAATCGCGCAGGACCGCCCGGGCGAGGCGGCGCAGTTCGGGTGCCAGGTCGCTGCGTGCGGCGCGGCGGCGCAGCTCGGTCCCGTTGTCCCGCAACCACGTCGCGTCCCCCGGGGCCCCCGCGCGGCCGGCGAGTTCGGTGAGCACCGGCGCGCCGTCGGGGTCGAGGAAGACGCCGCCGTACTCGGCCAGCGCGTCGTACCCGGTGGTGCCGTCGATCGGCAGCGTCGGATCCAACGGCTCGTCCGGGGCCAGGATCTTCTCGGCCACCAGCCAGCGGTCGGGGCCGATCACCTCCCGCAGGTTCCGGAAGTATCCGGCGGGATCGCTCAGGCCGTCCGGGTGATCCACCCGGACACCGTCGACAAGTCCGTCACGCACCCACGACGCGAACTGGTGGTGGGTGGTGTCGAACACGCGCGGGTCCTCCTGGCGCACCGCGGCCAGGTCGTTGATCGCGAAGAACCGGCGATACCCCACGGCGCCGTCCCGCCAGCCCACCAGCCGATACGCCTGCCGATCGTGGACCTCGCGGGGTTCGCCCTCGTCGGTGCCCGGCGCGATCGGGAACCGGGCGTCGCCGAGGGCGAGCAGCGGGGTGCCGTTGCTGCGATCGATCCGCAGACCGTTCAGATCGGACGCGTCCTCCAGGACGGGCAGTGCGATGCGACCGTCCGAACCGTTGTCCTCGCGCCAGTCGATGTCGAAGAACCGCGCGAACGGCGACCGGCGGCCGTGCATCAGAACATCCCACCACCAGCGGTTCTCCTGGGGGTGGGCGATACCGAGGTGGTTGGGGACGAGGTCGACGATCAGGCCCATGCCGCGCTCGCTCAACTCGGCCGAGAGCGCGACCAGGGCGGCGCGCCCACCCAGTGCGGACGAGACCGTGGTGGGGTCGGTGACGTCGTAGCCGTGAGTGGATCCCGCCGTCGCCGTCAGGATGGGCGACAGGTACAGGTGGGAGACGCCGAGTCGGTCCAGATAGTCCGCGAGACGGCGGGCGTCGTCGAGGGTGAACGAATCACCCCGTAGTTGGAGTCGGTACGTCGCGGTGACCGGTCTCATGACGGCCGGTCCCGACGTAGCACCAGCAGGGACCGGGACGGCACGGTGAGGACCTCACCGGACTTGGTCGCGAGATCCGTTGCGCCCGTGGGTGATGCGGTGTCCAGCTCGCCGAGCCACGCGGCGTGGCGATCGCCGCCGGGCACGGTGAACGCGAGGTCCCCGTCGTGCGCGTTGAAGAACAGCAGGAACGAGTCGTCGACGACACGGCGGCCGCGGTTGTCCGGTTCGGGGATCGCGTCGCCGCCCAGGTAGACGACGAGTCCCTTGCCGAAGCCGCTGTCCCAGTCCTCGGTCGTCATCTCCCGCCCGGACGGGGTGAGCCAGGCGATGTCGCGGCCGTGCTCGTCGCGGACCGGTCTGCCGGCGAAGAACCGACGGCGCCGGAACACCGGATGCGCCGCGCGCAACGCCGTCGCGCGGCGGGTGAAGGCGAGCAGGTCGGCGTTCGACCCGGCCAGCGTCCAGTCCATCCAGGACAGCGGCGAATCCTGGCAGTAGACATTGTTGTTGCCGTGCTGGGTGCGGCCCATCTCGTCGCCGTGCGCCAGCATCGGGGTGCCCTGGCTCAGCAGCAGCGTCGCGAGGATGTTCCGGCGCTGGCGGGCGCGCAGCGCCAGGATCTCCGGGTCGTCGGTGGGGCCTTCGACACCGCAGTTCCAGGACCGGTTGTGGCTCTCGCCGTCGCGGCCCTCCTCGCCGTTGGCCTCGTTGTGCTTCTCGTCGTACGACACCAGGTCGGCGAGCGTGAACCCGTCGTGGGCCGTCACGAAATTGATGCTCGCGCCGGGCCGGCGTCCGGTGGCCTCGTACAGGTCCGACGAGCCGGTCAGGCGCGAAGCGAACTCGCCGAGCGTCGCGGGCTGACCGCGCCAGTAGTCGCGGACTGTGTCGCGGTACTTGCCGTTCCACTCGGTCCACAGGCCGGGAAAGTTCCCCACTTGGTAGCCGCCCTCGCCGACGTCCCACGGCTCGGCGATCAGTTTCACCTGACTGACCACCGGATCCTGCTGCACCAGGTCGAAGAACGCGGAAAGCCGGTCCACGTCGTGCAGTTCCCGTGCCAGCGTCGACGCCAGGTCGAAGCGGAAGCCGTCGACATGCATCTCGGTGACCCAGTACCGCAGCGAATCCATGATCAGCTGGAGTGTGTGCGGATGCCGGGCGTTGAGGCTGTTCCCGGTCCCCGTGTAGTCCTTGTACAGCGCGGGATCGTCGTCGTCGAGCCGGTAGTACGCGGCGTTGTCGATGCCCCGGAACACGAGCGTCGGGCCCCGATGATCGCCCTCGGCGGTGTGGTTGTAGACGACGTCGAGGATCACCTCGATGCCGGCCTCGTGGAACGCGCGGACCATCGCCTTGAACTCGGTGACCACGCCGCTGGGCTTGGTGGCCGACGAGTACTCCGCGTGCGGGGCGAGGAAGCCGAAGGTGTTGTATCCCCAATAGTTTCGCAGTCCCTGATCGAGCAGGATCTGGTCGTGCATGAACTGGTGCACCGGCATCAGTTCGATCGCGGTGACGCCGAGGGACCGCAGGTGGTCGATCACCTCGGGGTGCGCCAGGCCCGCGTAGGTTCCGCGGAGTTCCTCCGGCACACCGGGGTGCGTCGCGGTCATGCCCTTCACGTGCGCCTCGTAGATGAGCGTCTCGTGGTACGGGGTGCGCGGTGGCCGGTCGGCGCCCCAATCGAAGTACGGGTTGATCACCACCGTCGTCATGGTGTGGCCCAGGGAGCCCTCGCCGAATGTGCGGAGCGACGGGTCGCCGCCGAAGGCGCCGTCGAACGCCTTCCCGTACGGGTCGAGCAGGAGCTTGGACGGGTCGCAGCGCAGGCCGGACGCCGGGTCGTGCGGTCCGTGCACCCGGAAGCCGTAGCGCTGGCCGGGGCCGACCGAGGGCAGGTACGCGTGCCAGACGTATCCGTCCACCTCGTCCAGCGGTATCCGCGTCTCGGTGCCGTCCTTCGCGATCAGGCACAACTCGACGGCGTCGGCCACCTCGGAGAACACGGAGAAGTTGGTGCCGCCGCCGTCGTAGGTGGCGCCCAGCGGGTACGCGCTGCCCGGCCACACCTCGACCCGTGGGGTCGGCGGCGAGTCCGTACGCTCCATGCGGAAACCCTAGCCCGAGCGAGGCCGTCGAGGTCGACGACGCGGTGGGACACGGCTAGCGTGGATGGTGCGACATCGCCATCGAGACCGACGAGGTGCACGTTGTCATGGACGCCGGTGAACTGACACTGATAGCGGTTGCGGTGCTCGGGCCCGTGGCCGTCGGGATGGGCGCGATGTTCGGGGGATCCGGCGTCGCGGAGGCCCAGGAAGGAGCGCCGACGCCCGGAATCCTGAGCATCGAACTCGACGAGGAGGACGGGCGGCCGACGGCCGAGGTGGACCTCGTCGACCTGCAGGGCGACCAGCGCGAAATCGAGATCGACCTGCAAACCGGCCGCATCATCGAGGACGAACCGGACACCGACTGAGTCGATCGTGGCGGTCAGTCGTCGAGGGCGTCCTCGATGAGCGGTTCGAGGGCGCGGTGGGCTTCGGGGGAGAGACCGGCGGTGAGGGTGTCGACGGCGTCGATGACCTCCTCGCGTTCCAGGGTGTAGAGGAACTGGTGCTTGCGGTTGAGGGCCGCGATCGTGTCGAGGAACCCGGTTGCCGCGGCGGTCACGGTGTTCTCGTCCGTCGGTGACTCGTCGCGGACCTGGCGGAGGGCGGCGATGAACGCCGTGCGGGCCTTCTTCGCGACCGTGCGGGGGATGCCGTCGCGGCCGTCCCAGTGGCGCAGCGGGTTCTCGAGGTTCTCGGCCAGCCATTCGGGCTTGCGGGGCCTGCGGACGGTCACCTCGACGCGCGGCGCCTTCCTGTATCGGGCGCGCACGCGGGCGGCGACGTCGGCGGGGATGCTGTCGAGGTCGAGACTCGTGAGTGTCGGGAGTTCGTCCGGGCCGGGGAAATCATCGGGCGCGTAACCGAACAGGTCGCAGATCCACAGGGACGCCAGCCTCGGCAGGGCCGGCAACCCGTCGAGGCTGTGGAGCAGGCCCGGAGCGCCGAACAGGTGCAGCCAGGCGATGCCCGGGAAGCGCTCGGCGACGTCGGTGACATCCAGGTTCTCGATGACGCCGATCCTCAGCCCGTGCACGCGGTCGAGTCCGCGGACTGCAGGCACGGTTCCGGTGAGGTGCACGGTGATCCAGCGGCCGGCGTCATCGGCCACGACGCGCAGGTCGCGGCCGACGTCCCCTCCGGTGCCGTGCAGGTTCAAGAGGTCGAGGCTGGGTGGGAGCACCAGGAGTTCGAGCCCGGTGACGTCGATCGTGAGCCGGTCGAGACCCGTCCGGGACAGGTCGATCTCGCGTTGCCCGTGCCTGGTGAGGGTCAGATCCTTGACGAGCGGTGAGGACTCGAGGAACGGCAGGAGGTCGTCGCGCCACGACTGGAGTGTCAGCTGGTAGAGCGCGGGCCAGGCACGCAGCGACTCCATCTGGAAGTCCTCGGCGACCGAGTAGTCGGCGTGATCGCTGAACGTGCGCGCGGCGAGCAGGCGCGTTTCGTACCGAGCGCCGCCGCGGGCGTAGGCGAGGCCCGGCACCGTGACCGTTTCCTCGCTCGCGAGCGCCGTCCGGAACGCCGCCGTCGTCTCGCTCGGGAGCGTGTCCCATCGGTACTGTCGAATGACGTCGGGGGCGAAATCCCAGGCGTCGTAGGAACGTGTGGTGGTCTCGCCGGTCACGGGAAGCGTGCCGATCCTCACGTACTCGGCCGGCACTTCGACGGGCACGTTCTTCAGGATCTCCGCGGGCGTCCAGAACATGAAGTCCCGCACCATCCGCGGCACGTCGGCAAGCGCGGCGACCTCGGGCACCGCCGTGCCGGTCCAGGCGAGGACCGCCACCGTCGCCAACCCTCGCGCATCATCGACGGCCACCACCTGGCATGCGCCGTAGCGCCCGATGCGTGCGAGCGGGAAGACGAAAACTTCACCGGGACAGGGGACAACGGCAGGGGAGTCGGATTGTGTCAACGCTCGCAACCTTCGGCACTGGAGTCGACCGCGCGGGGCGATCCCCCGCACGGGAACACGATACGGAATCTCCCAGCGTAGGGATCGCGGTCGCGGGGCCGCGGGGCCGACGGTCAGCTGACGTGCTTCTCCAAGGGGACCGTGTTGGGGCCCACCACCAGTTGGCCGCGGTGCACCGCGAGCAGCCAGACCGGGAAGACGGCGACACAGAGCACCGGGATCACGCCGAACGACGCCACCATCGTCGCGCCGATGAACAGGCCCAACCAGCAGCTGCGAACCGCGACGACGAGCGCCCCGAGGACCGCGCACGAGATGGACAGCGCCGGAGGGACGCTGTCGAAGACCGCGTGGACGAACAACCCGACGTCGAGACCCACGAACACGGACGCGAAGGTACGTCCGCCGCGGAATCCGCAGCTGGACGCGACGAGCAGCGCCGCGAGGTTGATCAGCGCCCAGAGCGCGAGCCGGCCCGCGGACTGGTTCGCGGCATCCGCGGTGACCCGGGCCATATTGTCGGCGTCCTTGAACAGCGTGGCCGGGCCGCCGACCGCGCCGAGGACACCGAGGACCGCGCCGCCCAGGCCGACGCCGAGCACCGGGTTCGGCAACGCGTGGAAGAGGGCGTGCATGCGGTGGAACGCGGGCACACCCAGCAGGAAGAGCGCCGCGGTGCCGACGGCCACGAGGGAGCCGATGAGCACGTCGCCGATCGTCGGCCACCGGTAGTCGGGGACGTCGAGGATCAGCATCGGACGGTCGAGCAGGAACATGGTCACGGTCCCGGCCCCGGCGGCGACCAGCGGGGCGAACATGTTCTCCCACAGTTCACCTTTCGGGCGGCGCCCGGCGAGTTCGACGAACGCCAGCGGCCCCGCCAGGGGCGTCCCGAACAGGACTCCGATCGTCGCCGACGTCGTCAGCCACACCACGCGCTTGGTCGGCACACTCGGCCACAACCGCGCCAGCACCCAGGCGGCGACCGCGACGTTGATCGCGATCAGCGGGTTCTCCGGGCCGAGACTGACGCCGGCCCCGAGGGCGAGGATCACGACGAGCGCGAGCGACGGCAGCGACTTCATCGGGATGGGCGGCCCGACCAGGCCGGCCGTCGCCGGATCGGGTCCCCCGTGGCCGGGGAGCATCCACACCAGCAGACCGACGAGCACGCCGATCCCGGTGAGGACCGCGAAGATCCACCATCGGGCGAATCCGTCGAACCCGACGAGGTCCGGGATCCAGGTGTAGAGCAGATCGGTGACCCGGTCCGTGGCGATCACGATCACGATCGGGATACCCGCGGAGGCCACGCCCAGGAACAGGGAGGGAACCGCCTCGCGGGCGATCGTCCCGGTGCTGGGAAACACGACGTCCAACACGACCCCCGGGAGGGATGATGGTCATCGACTGTTCGTCGGTGCTCGTTCTGCCACGGTACTGCGCCGCGGCGACCGTGACCGGGCGTCCGGATACCGGCTCGGCTACGAAGTGGAGGTGGACACGCGGCCGCTCACGGCACGATGACCGCCCGGCCGCGCAGTGTCCCGGCGGCGAGCCGCCGGTACGCCTCGACGCCGTCGTCGAGCGAGAACCGCTCCACCGCGATGTCCAGGACGCCCTGGTGCGCGAGGTCGATCAGTTCGATGAGTTCGCTGCGCGAACCCCAGTACGGCGACGCGACGTTCGTCTCGAACGCGCCGGTGAAGAAGCCGACCCGGGCGGCCGCCTTCCCGTCGCCGAGCCCGACGATCGTGACGTCCGACCCGACTCCGGCAACCGCGGTGGCGACGTCGAGGGTCGGCTGCAGACCCACGAAGTCGAGCACGAGCGCCGCACCGGCGGGGCCGGTGATCTTCCGGACGTTCGTGGCGGCGTCCGCGTTCGAGAGCACCGTCTCGTGGGCGCCGACCTCGCGGGCGAACGCGAGCTTCTCGTCGTTGACGTCGAGCGCGATGATGCGCGCGGGGGAGAGGTGGCGCAGGAGTTGGATGCCGACGTGTCCGAGGCCGCCGGTGCCGATCACCACGGCGTATGAGCCCGCGCGCAGCTTGCCGAGGGATCGTTTGATGGCGTGATACGGCGTGAGGCCGGCGTCGGTCAGCGGCACGGTGGCGACGGGGTCGAGGTCACCGATCGGGACGAGGTGCCGGGGCGAGTCGACGATCATGTACTCGGCGATCGCGCCCGGAGCGCCGAGGCCCGGTGGGGCGATACCGAGATCCTTTGCGCGGGAACAGTAGTTCTCGAGACCCTGAGCGCAGTGCCAGCAGCGCCCACAGCCCCACGGCCCGTACACGACGACGTTCGTGCCGATGTCGAGGTCGGTCACGCCGGCGCCGACGGCGGCGACCCTGCCGGCGCCCTCGTGGCCGAGCGTCATCGGCAGGTCGTAGCCGAACGCCTCCGCCGGCAGACTCATGATGAATTCGTCGGAGTGGCACACGCCGGCGGCGGTGACTTCGAGCAGCACCTCGCCGGGGCCGGGTTCGGGCATCGGGATCTCGACCAGTTCGGGCTCCGCGCCGATCCGGGTGTACTGGATTGCCTTCATACCGCGCTCCTTCGGGGGGAGATTCGCTCGTGTCGTCGAGCATCGCACGATTCGATCACTCCCGGGACACTGCCGCCGGGCGGCGCTAGGTTTCAGGACATGGCGGACGAGAATCCGGATCCCGAGTACCTTTACGGCTGCCTGTCGGAGCGGGCGCGTCTGGCGCTGCTGCGCAAGCCGCAGGGCTTCGTGCCGCCGGAGTTCATCGGCCAGGTCATGAGCGTGTGCGGAGACGACAGTGTCTGCTACGTCTCCCCGGTCGACGACGCGTTGCCGCACTTCGCGATCCTCCAGGGCCCGGTGTCGGACTTCTTGTACGGTCGCCGGCGGGACCTCGACACCTGGTGGGAGACGCTGGCCCCGGCGGCACGCACGGCACTGGCCCGCGGCGACGTCCTGTTCGAGTCGTCCCTCGTCGACAGCGACTACGTCACGCTGCGCATGACCGGGGCCGATCTGCGGTAGCGACGGCCCGCCTGCGGCGTTTCCCTGCCGCACCATCACAGGCGCCGCGTCTACGGTGGAGACGCGGATCGTCGGTGGCGAACACGATCCGGAAAGGTATGAGTGCGGGTGAAGGCGCGCGGACCGGCCGACCAGTGGTTGCGGAACTACCTCACGACGACGCTGACGCAGGACGCTCTGGACGTCTTCCTGTCGGGTCTCGAGGAGTCGTTCAGCGCGGATGTTCCCGAGCTGGCCGCGGACGCCGAACTGCAGCGCGACCTGAGGTCCGCGGTCCGCAGCCAGCTGAGTGCCTTCCTGGTCGCGAGCGGACCGTCGTCGGCGGGAGGCCCGGCCGCGGCGCCGATCTCGGTGGAGGCCCACGCGCTCGCCCGCACCGTCGCGCAGCGGGGGCTCGAGCTGCGGGTCCTGTCGCAGCTCTACCACGCCGGACATCGGGCGATGCTCTCGTTCGCCACCGAGTTCCTCCAACAGGAGGACCTCGATCCCCAGTTCAAGCTCGAGGTTCTGACCACGATGTGGTCGCAGACCAGTGAGCTGCTCAACGCAATGCTCGACGAACTCGCGGTCACCTACTCGGACGAGCGGGAACGGCTGCTGCAGGGGGCCTTCGCCTCCCGTGTGACGGCCGTGCGCGAAATCCTCGACGGCGGTGGCGGTGTTGCGCAGTCGTCCGGTCTGCTCGGGTATCCGTTGCGGCTCGAGCACACCGCGGTGGTTGCGTGGGTCGACGACTCGACATCCTTCGCGGGCTCTCTCGACAGGGTGATGACTCGGATCGCGCGCGGGCGGCGCACCCTGACGGTGCCGTCAGGGGCGCACGGTGTGTGGTCGTGGATCGCGAACGACGGCGACGACGCGTGGGTGATCGATCGGAGTCTGATCCCGCACGGCGTGCGACTCGCCGTCGGTGCACCCGCCCCCGGCATCGCCGGATTTCGCAGCAGCCATCGTGAGGCGCAGGCAGCGCAGCGGATCGCCGAGGTCGGCAAGCGTCGGGACGTCGTGACCCGCTACACGGACGTCGAGGTCGTGTCGATGCTGTCGGCGGATCCCGATGGAATGCGCACACTGGTCGAGCGGGAGTTGGCCGGTCTCCTCGGCGCGGACGGAGCCTCCGAACGCCTCCGCGACACCCTGCGTGCGATGCTGGGCTGCCACGGCAACCACGAGGCCGCCGCCCGTCGCCTGGGAATCCACAAGAACACCGTCCGGTACCGCATGCAGCGGGTGGAGGAGCTCCTCGGCGGCGAGATCCTGACGCGACGGCTGAAGCTCGAGCTCGCGTTGAAGTGCTTCGACGTCTTCGGTGGGTGAGTGGTTCGCACGTACACCGGGTCCCGGTCGGCTGTGCCGCGTGAGGCACGATGCTCGTCCGCTACGGCGGAGTAGACCGATATCAGCGAAAGGCGTTGGACTGCAGAACCTTTCGGTTCATGGTTTTGATCGGAACCGGATCTGGCCGCAGATCGTGGAACTCGCCGGCGAGTCGATCTGCCGCGTGGTGACCGCGCGTCTGTGGTGTCCGGCGGCGGTGGAGCGGTGGTTGGCGGACCGCAGTACCTAGTGGGTGCGTCGTCCCCTGCTGTGTGTCTTACCCACTTGCTAGCGTGGCCGACATGTCCGATATTCCGGGTACTTCCGCGGCGCTGCGCCTCATTCGCGGCGACGCCACCAGCCCCCAGGCCGCCGGGCCCAAGATCATCGCTCACGTGTGCAACGACCGCGGCGGCTGGGGCAAGGGGTTCGTGCTGGCCCTGTCCAAGCGCTGGCCTGAACCCGAGCGCGACTACCGTGCCTGGCACCGGGAACGAGCCCGCAATGGCTTCGATCTGGGCGCGGTGCGCCTGGTCCAGGTCGAACCGGACACCTGGGTGGCCAACATGGTCGGACAGCATGGCACCAGGCGCGGCAGCGGCGGCCCGCCGGTGCGCTACGAGGCCATCGCAGCCTGCCTGCGAACGGTGGCCGACCACGCCCTGGCACTGGGGGCCACCGTGCACATGCCGCGCATCGGCTGCGGCCTGGCGGGCGGGAAATGGGAGCGCGTCGAACCGCTGGTGCGGGACGGACTGTGCGCCCGCGGAGTGGCCGTCACCGTCTACGACGTCGACTGATCCGGCTGGGACCCCAGCCGCTCCTCGAAGGCAGTCGGCGCGATCCGCGCACTTTCGCTGGGCAGTGCGAAGGTGAACGTGCCTCCCGGGTTCGATATGGAACGGGAGGGGATCTCGGTGCCGGTCCGAAGTAACCGGGCCGCAGGCGAGTGCGGCGGATCATGGCTACGTTCCGCCACCCGGGTACGAGCTGAACACGAGGTGGTTCAAGCTGCCGTGGGAGCCCAGCAGGTCGTGGGACAACAACTCGAACCTGCTCGGTCCGTTCGGTACGGGCGACATCTACTGCTACACCTACCCGGGGGCCCTGACCGGCCCGCTTCCGCTCGACTGCTTCCAGCTCGATCCGTGGGGGCAGACGCATCAGCTGATCCGGGTGCCGTTCTCACAGAACTTGCACGTTTTCAATCCGATTCCGACCCCGCCGGGACAGCTTCCGGGGACGCTGGGATCGTCCTGACGCGCGTTCGCTCAGGTCCCGCGCGGCAATCACTCGGTGTCACCGACCCACAACTGGAAGACTTCGTGCGTCCAGTTGTGGGTCAGTGGTGCACCACGTCGAGTACCCGACGCGCCATGTGTGCCATGCCGGCGGCGTTCGGGTGCAGCGGGCTCGCGGACGGGCCGGCTTGGCGTCCCTCGAACCACCGTTGATCGGGTGCCGCGCACGCATCGTGCCCCTGCGACCCCGCGGCGACGTCGACGAACTGCGCGCCGGACGTCGCGGCCGCCGTCGCCAGGACACCGTTGAACACCGCGAAGAACCCGTTGACCCAGACGGCGTCGGCGTCGCTGATCGGGAGGTTGGGCCAGCATCCGCGGTTGTCGAAGATCCCGCCGTGCCCGACGAGGACGACGCGGGCGAAGGGTGCCTTCGCTCTGATTGCCGCGAGGGTCGACCACACCTTCGGCGCGAGATCCGCCAGGGCCGATGCCGCGTCGCGAGTGATCGCGGGATCGGTGCGACATCCCGCATCACCGCCGGGTCCACTGGCGTAGCACCGGGAAATCAGCTTCGGCCAGCGAATGTCGTTTCCGCCGATGCTGAGGGTCACCAGCGTGGTGTCCGCCGGCAGTCGGTCGATCTGCGGAGGCACCGCGCCGGACGACGTCTGCTGCGGGGTGTTCGTCACGTTCTCGGTTCGTGCGCCGGAGCATGACAGGTTGAGGAACGACGCCGCGTTCACTCCCCGCGCGACGAGGTTCGGATAGCCGAGGTTCGAGCGCTTACACCCGTTGGTCTCCGCGATCCGGTCGAGCGACGGTCCGGCGGCCCGGGAATCACCGAGCGCGACGTACCGCACCTCGGAGTCCGCAGGGGCGCCCGCCGCGGTACCAGGGGCCGCCAGTGAAACCGCGGCAACGGTCGCGACGACGACTGTGGTGACTGCCGCGCGAAATCCAACGGGCCTTCTCATGACACCAGTATCCGTGGCGAGCATCGTGACATCGGGGAGGCTCATCCGCAGTGGTTTCTGTGTCGCAGAACAACGAGGGGCCACTGCACGGATAGATGACATCTGATCTGTGGTGCTGTGCATGGGGTGATGGCACGTTCTGGTGGGTGCTGTTCGAGGTGGTCCTGCCGTGAGCATTCCCCGCATCTACCGTCCCGTCGTCATCGAGTACCTGCACGACGTCGAGAGGAAACCCGCTCCTCCCGCGGGCCGGAACGGACAGATCACGTCCGCGGCGTCCTCGGGGGCTGGACGGGTTCGTTCCTGCGAGGGCAGACCCGGGCGTCTCGCGTCATGGTTGTGCTCTCACACGCCGTACCCGCCGTCGACGTCGAGCGTCCCGAAGATCAACCACGGCATCCGTCGAGCACAGCTCGAGCACCGTGAGACGAGCCTGCACCGGCGTCCAGCGACATGGCCCCGGCAGCGGTAGCCGGTGTTCGGCATCCACCCTGCCCTGTCGGAGGTCCCGACTACGGTCGCACCCGACGCTGACCAGTCGAGACACCACGAAAGGGACCGATACATGGCACTTCCCACCCTGACCCCCGAACAGCGCGCCCAGGCGCTCGAGAAGGCCGCCGCCTCGCGCCGCGCACGGGCCACGCTCCGCGAGGAACTCAAGACCGGCAAGGCGAGCTTCGCCGACGTCCTCGGCCGCGCCGGCACCGACGAGATTGTCGGCCGCGCCAAGGTCCTCTACATCCTCGAGTCGCTGCCGAAGATCGGGAAGGCCACCGCCCTCGAGATCATCACCGACCTCGGCATCTCCGAGACCCGCCGGATGGGTGGTCTCGGGTCGAACCAGCGCGCCGAACTCCTCGAACGACTCGGCTGATCCGGCCGTAGAAGGAGCCTGCGAGCGATTGCCTCGCAGGCCCTTTCGCTTTCGCCGCCCTGGATCGAGGGTGCACGCGCCGCAAAGGCAGGTGCCGGGCCTCAGCAGTAGTACGGCGGCTCCGTGTCGGGATCGTCGACCACGACGTCGACGCGGGTGTCGGTCACGAGCCGATCGACCGCGTCGGCGTGGGCACCGATCGACGCGAAATGCGGATCGACGTCGCTCGTCACGCACCACGCGTGATCGGCCGGCCATGCGAAGGCCGGGGGAGGGGCCTCGGTGTCGTCCAGCAGCGACTTGATCCGGGCGTCCCAGTCGGCGACGTCGGCGAGCGATCCGCGGAACAGGAAGTAGTCGCGGTTCGGGATCGAGACCTTCGGCATCGGATCGTCCCCGCTGAAGCTGGGCCACCCGTCCCAGATGCAGAAGTGGCAATCGTCAGGCGTGGTGGTGTGCTGGGCCAGTTCGGTCAGCACGACAGCGAGTTGTTCGTTGTCCGACAGCGCGTCCGGGCCGACGTGGACCTCGCCTTCGCGTTGTCCCGGATAGCTGGGGTCGGGGATGAATCTCAGGCGCGCGTACTTCTCGAAGCCGCGCGGACCGCGGGCGGCCAGCCGTTGCCAGTCCTCGTCCGACCGCTCGAGCCAGCGCGCAGCCGACAGGTCGGCACACCGTGTGATGCTCATCCGAGCAGTATGGCCGCCGCCCCGTGGCGCCGGAATGCGGCGCGCACTAGGGGATTCGGAACCCGCGGAACGTCACCTCGCGGCGCGGGCGGAAGCCGAGTCCTCGGTAGACGCTGATCGCCTGCGTGTTGGTGCCGGCGACGTGGAGGAAGGCCCTGTCTCCGCGGGCGGAGATCCGGTCGGTGAGTTCCCGGACCAGGCGGGCGGCGTGGCCCTGGCCCCGTGCCGCCGGCGCGGTGCAGACCGCGCTGATCTCGGTCCATCCCGGCGGGCGCAGTCGCTCACCCGCCATCGCGACCAGCGTGCCGTTCTGCCGGATCCCGAGGTAGGTGCCGAATTCCGGGGTGCGGGGCCAGAAGGGGCCCGGGCGTGTTTCGGTCACCAGTTCGAGCATCTCCGGCAGATCCGCCGGGCCGAGTTCGACCAGTGCGCACCCGGCGGGAACGTCGTCCTCCGTCGCGACCGGGCGCCAGTCCGTGGCCGGCGGCGCAACCATCTGCAATCCGTCGAGGCTGAACACTGGATCCCAGTGCGCGGGAGGGAGTTCCGGGCAGCTGAAGAGATCGGCGAAGCCGCCGGGCCCGAGGAGCCGGGCGAGGTCGTCCCAGTCCGCGGGTTCCGGGTCGGCGGGCACCGAGCAGAACGTGGACACCTCCTCCGCGTAGGTGCCCGCCCGACCGACGGTGCGGGACAGGTGGGCGTGCGCACCCGCCAGCGAGAAGTGGACCGGGTGGTCGAGTCCGGGGTCGTCGATCTCCGCCCAGTCGTCCGCGAGCAGCGACCCCCGCGACCCCCCGGCGTCGGAGTGTCCGGCCGGGAGGATGTCTGAACGAGGATCTGACGCCATGCGTCACAGCCTCGCATCCGGGGGAGTGGTCGGGGAAATCGGTCGGGTTCGATCCGGCGGAACACGACGCGAGCGGTGAGCGTCAGGTTTGTACTCATCGCACAACCTCCGCCCGCTGAGCTGTGCGGAATGACCAAGCGAGATCTCTCGCGTGCGTGTGATCATGGTCACGCGGATCGCTGAACGGTCTGCACCGGTCCCGAGAGAAGGTGTGCGGCATGGCAATTCCCGGCGTCCCCGAAGGTTTCGATTTCACCGACCCCGACGTCTACGAGCAGCGGTTGCCGATCGGCGAGTTCGCGGCGCTCCGCAAGTCGGCCCCGGTCCACTGGGTGGAGCAGCCGCCGACCAAGGGCGGCTATGCCGACGAGGGCTACTGGGCGGTGACCCGCCACGAGGACGTCAAGGAGGTCTCGCGCAACAGCGAGGTCTTCTCGACCTGGGAGAACACCGCGATCGCGCGCTTCTCCGACGACATGCCCCGCGAGACCGTCGAGTTGATGCGGCACCTGCTGATCAACAAGGACGCCCCCGAGCACACCAAGCTCCGCAAGATCATCGCCCGCGGCTTCACGCCACGCGCCGTCCAGAGTCTGCGTCCGGCGCTGAAGGCGCGCGCGGAGAAGATCGTGCAGGACGCCGTGGCCGCCGGATCCGGCGACTTCGTCGAACAGGTGGCCTGCGAGTTGCCGCTGCAGGCGATTGCGGAGCTGATCGGCGTGCCGCAGGAGGACCGGCACAAGATCTTCGACTGGTCGAACCAGATGATGGGCTACGACGATCCCGAGTTCGCGGAGGAGTCGGCCACCGCGTCCGCCGAGATCCTCGCGTACTCGTACGCGATGGCCGAGGAGCGGCGCAAGTGCCCCGCGCAGGACATCGTCACCACGCTCGTCGAGGCGGACGTCGACGGTGACGGTCTTGCGTCCGAGGAGTTCGGGTTCTTCGTGCTGCTGCTCGCGGTCGCCGGCAACGAGACCACCCGCAATGCGATCACGCACGGCATCATGGCTTTCATGGACAACCCCGACCAATGGGAGTTGTACAAGCGGGAGCGTCCGGCGAGTGCCGTCGACGAGATCATCCGCTGGGCCACGCCCGTCGTCGGATTCCAGCGAACCGCCTTGGCGGACACCGAACTCGGCGGTCAGACGATCCGTCGGGGCGATCGGGTCGTGATGTTCTACTCGTCGGCGAACTTCGACGAGGACGTGTTCGAGGATCCGATGCGGTTCGACATCACCCGCACCGACAACGACCACCTCGCGTTCGGTGGCACCGGCGCACACTTCTGCATCGGGGCGAACCTCGCGCGGATGGAGATCGAGTTGATGTTCAACGCGATCGCCGATCACATGCCCGACATCACCAAGCTCGGGGACCCGCGCCGACTGCGGTCCGGGTGGATCAACGGGATCAAGGAACTGCAGGTGGACTACGCCGGCAAGTGCCCGGTGGCGCACTGAGAACGGCTGCGCCGCAGCGGGATCACGGCTCGCCCCGATACCCCCTAGGTTCCCGATTCTGCGCGGCACGGAACTGCTGGAATACCCGGAAGTGTGGCGGCGGTCTGGCAGGCGGGCGAAAGACCGCCCCGACCGGTCGGCCCGGATCCCGCTACGCTGCGCCCGATACGGCACACGGTCGGCAGGGGAGGGTTTGGATGGGCGTCTGGGGTCCGGGCAACTTCGACAGCGACACGGTGGCGGACGGGTTCGGAGAGGTCACCGACCGGATCATCGGCGACATCGCGGAGCAGTTCGCCGACGCGTCCGACGACTCCGCGCTGGAACCGGACGAGTGGGGCGGGGAGATGGTGCCGGCCTGGCTCGAGATCCTGACCGAGATCGTCGAACCGGGACGGGTCGGCGCGACATTTCCGTCGGTGGCCGTGCTGCGCGACTGGCGCGAGCGGTACCTGCGCGTGTGGGACGGGTACATCGACGCACTCGAGCCGAAGGACGACCACAAGGTGGCGCGGCGCGCGGTGCTCGTCGACACCTTCGAGCGGGCCGTCGCCCTGGCCGTCAGGCGCGAGCAGGATCTGCGCGACTGACGGCCCGGGCGGCCGCGCGGCGGCGACGGTCGGGCGGCCTCACCACCAGTCGGTCGCCGGTCCGAGCAGGCGATCGAGTTCCGGGGTCAAGGTCCGCACGTACGTCGCGGTCAGGTGGTTCGAGTCGCGGTAGATCAGGACGTTGCCCTCGATGACGCGGCACCGGTCCGTCCGGCACACGGCATCGGACAGGTCGAGCAGTCGTACGGTCGGGAGATCGGCGGCCGCGGCCTGCGCCGGGTCCATCGCGGACAGGACGTCGGCGCGGTCGATCCCGCACGACTCGGCGGTGCCGCCGCGGCGGGCCAGGCAGTCGGCGGCCCGGTACTGGACGCCGTCGCTCTCGAGCCACGGCGTGTCGCGCAGCGCGATGACGTCCATGTCGCGGCCCGCGAGTTCCTGCCACAGCGCGACGTACGTGTCCGGGGTGTAGTCGCCGGGACCCTCCGGGGTGGGCCGGGTGGAGGTGCTGAAGACGAAGTCGGGACGGGCGTCGGTGAGGGCGTCGACGACCCCGAACGTCCACTCCTCGCACTCGCCGACCTCGGCGTCGGGGGCGGGGAGGACCGCCGGGCAGCCCACCTTCAGGTATGTCTCCACCCGGAATCGATGTTCCTGGCCGAGCAGGTCGAGTGCGGGCAGCCAGTGCTCGGCGTGCGAACCGCCGATCAGTGCGATGGCGCGCTCGGCGTCGGCATCCCCGTAGGTGCAGGTCAACGGGTCGATCTGGCCCTGCTGTGACATGCAGTCGTCGAGGGTGGCGGCGGGCAGGTCGGCGTGCGCGACGTAGCGGGACGGCTCCTCGCGGGTGTGCGGGACGTCGGCGCCGGCGACCAGCACCGCCGCCCCGGGGTGGGTCAGGGGATCGAGATCGGTGTGCTGCGCCCACTGCTCGGTGCGGCGGTCGATGAATCCGGCCCATGTCACCGAACCCGCGGCCAGCAGGACCGCGAGCGTCGACGCGACCGCGACGAGCGCCGTGCGGGTGCGTCCGGTGCCGGAGGGGCGCCGGATCGGGGTCTCGATCAGCCGGGTGGTCAGTTCGGCCAGCACCAGCGACAGCGCGATCACGACGAGGCCGCCGGTCAGGCCGGCGTCCGTGCGCTCGCTCAGCACGAGATAGGCGATCAGGATCGGCCAGTGCCACAGGTACAGGGCGTAGGCGATCGTGCCGAGGCGCAGCAGCGGACGGGACGCCAGCACGCGGGTGAACGGGTTGTCGTCCGCCCCGCCCGCCCCGGTGTTGCCGGCGACGATCAGGGCCAGCGCGGCGCCGACGGGGACCAGGGCCCACGGGCCGGGGAACTGGGTGCGGCCGTCGAGCAGCATGCCGCAGCCGAACACGATGGCGAGACCGGTGACGGACAGCACGATCCGTGCCGCGCGTGGGACCCGCAACCACGGGGCGACGCACGCGAGGACACCGCCGGCGAGCAGTTCCCACATGCGCGCGCCGGAGTCGTAGTACAGCCACGTCTGCGGGAGGTCGCTCGTGGCCGCGTAGGTCAGCGACGCGACGGCGAGGACGCTCAGCAGGACCGTCAGCGGGCCGCGGACCGAGAGACCTCGGGAGCGCAGCAGCCACGCGAATCCGAACACCACGACGAGCGCGGCCAGGTAGAACTGGCCCTGCACCGAGATGGACCAAAGGTGTTGCAGCGGACTGACGGACGGGTCCGCGGCCAGGTAGTCGCTCGCGGTGTCGGCGAGGTGCCAGTTCTGGAGGAACAGCAGCGACGCGGTCGTCTGCTTGGCGGTCTCGTACCACGACGTGGCCGGGTGGTACGTGACGGTGAACACCGCCACCGCGGCCAGGACGACGACGAGCGCGGGCATGAGCCGTCGGGTGACGCGGCGCACGACCGGAACCGGATCCAGCAACGCCGCGGACTCGGCGCTACGCAACAGCGAGCCGACGAAGAAGTAACCCGACAGTGCGAGGAAGATGTCGACGCCGCCGGAGACTCGGCCGAACCACACGTGGTACGCGACCACCAGGCCGATCGCGAGCCCGCGGAGCCCGTCGAGATCGTTGCGGTGAGCTGCGCGAACGGGGGCTGCGGAGACTTGCTGGTGACCAGCGGCACGGTCGATGGCGCGGGCTGACACGCAGTCCTTTCGGTCGGCGGGGCGGAGGCGCCGCATGCCAGAAGTAGGCAGCGGCCACCTCCACGTTACCCGGCCGTGTCCTTGGCGTTACCTCGTGCCGTGTCCGTCTGCCGGGACACCTACAGTCGGGCAGCGTGAACCCCCTGAGCATGCCCTCCGACCGAATCGTCGAGATCGACACCACGCACCTGTGGCACCCGTACGGCGCGTTCCCGGCCTCGACCGCCCCGCTCGTCGTCGAGTCCGCGCAGGGTGCCCGGCTGACGCTCGCCGACGGCACCGAACTGGTGGACGGAATGAGCTCGTGGTGGTCGGCCGTGCACGGCTACCGCAACCCGGTGCTCGACGCCGCGGTCACGGACCAGTTGGGTCGGATGAGCCACGTCATGTTCGGTGGACTCACCCACGCGCCCGCGGCCCGGCTCGCGGAACTGCTGGTCGAGATCACGCCCGACGGGCTCGACAAGGTGTTCCTCGCGGACTCCGGCTCGGTGTCGGTCGAGGTGGCCGTCAAGATGTGCGTGCAGTTCTGGCGGAGCAAGGGTCGATCCGAGAAGCACCGGCTGCTGACGTGGCGCGGCGGCTACCACGGCGACACGTTCGCGCCGATGAGCGTCTGCGACCCCGACGGCGGCATGCACTCGATGTGGACCGACGTCCTGGCCCGGCAGGTGTTCGCGCCGGCGCCGCCGCGCGAGTTCGACCCCGCCTACGTCGCCGAGTTCGAACGGATCGTCGTCGAGCACCGCGACGAACTGGCCGCCGTCATCGTCGAACCCGTCGTCCAGGGTGCGGGCGGCATGCGCTTCCATCACCCCGACTACCTGCGGGAACTGCGTCGCCTGTGCGACGAGCACGGGTTGCTGCTGGTGTTCGACGAGATCGCGACCGGCTTCGGGCGCACCGGGGAACTGTTCGCGGCGGACCACGCGGGCGTCGCCCCGGACGTGATGTGTGTCGGCAAGGCGCTCACCGGCGGGTATCTCACGCTCGCCGCGACCCTGTGCACCACCGAGGTCGCCGAGGTGATCAGCGCCGGCGAGGGCGGCGGCATCATGCACGGCCCGACGTTCATGGGGAACCCGATGGCGTGCGCGGTGGGGTGCGCAGCGGTGGAGTTGCTGCTCTCGCGGGACTGGCGGGCCGAGGTCGCGGCGCTGAACGAGGGGCTCGAGCGCGGCCTCGCTCCGGCGCGGGACGTGCCCGGCGTGGCGGACGTCCGGGTCCTCGGTGGCATCGGCGTGATCGAACTCGACCGGCCAGTCGACATGCAGACCGTGACCGACGCGGCCGTCGGCGCGGGCGTGTGGCTGCGCCCGTTCCGGAACCTGATCTACGCGATGCCGCCCTATGTGTGCACCGCGGAGGAGGTCGAGCGGATCGCCGCCGGCATGGTCGCGGCCGCGCGCAGCCAGAGCCGGTGACCGGATACAAGCCCACTTGAACGCCGTTCAAGTGGGCTTGTATCGTGCTGCGGGTGGGTACCGAATGCGATGCGCTGGGCTGGCTGGACGACGTCGAGACCGAACGGCGGGCGGCCGGCCTGCGGCGTGAGCTGCGGCCCCGCGGCGCCTCCGATCCGATGATCGACCTCGCCTCCAACGACTACCTGGGGCTGGTGCGCCACCCCGAGGTCGTCGAGGGCGCCGTCGACGCCGTCCGTCGCTGGGGTGGCGGGTCGACCGGCTCGCGCCTGGTAACCGGGACCACGTCCGACCACGAACTGCTCGAACGCGAGCTCGCCGATTTCGTCGGGGCCGAGTCCGGCCTGGTGTTCGCGAGCGGGTACGCCGCCAATCTCGGTGCCGTGACCGCGCTTTCGGGTAAGGGTTCGCTGATCGTCTCGGACGCCGGTGCGCACGCATCGCTGGTCGACGCCTGCCGGCTGTCGCGGGCGCGGGTCGTCGTCGCGCCGCACTCCGACGTCGACTTCCTGCGTCGCACCCTCGCCGAGCGCACCGAGGAACGAGCGCTGGTGCTCACCGACTCGGTGTTCAGCGCCGACGGCGACCTGGCCCCGCTCGTCGAGATGCACCGCGCGTGCCGCGAGCACGGGGCGGTGCTCCTCGTCGACGAGGCGCACGGCATCGGGGTCCGCGGCCGCGGTGGCCGCGGGCTGGTCCAGGAGGTCGGCCTGGCAGGTGAGCCCGACGTCGTGGTGACCGCGACGCTGTCGAAGTCGCTGGCCAGTCAGGGCGGCGCGGTGCTGGCGTCGGCGAAGGTGCGTGCCCACCTCGTGGACGCCGCCCGCACGTTCATCTTCGACACCGGCCTCGCCCCGGCCGCGGTGGGCGCGGCGCGGGCGGCGCTGTCCGTGCTGATCCGGGAGCCGCAGCGGGCGGCCGCGGTGCTCGATCGGGCGCGGGAGCTGGCCCGCATCACCGACGGGAACGAGCCCGAGTCCGCGGTCGTGTCGGTGGTCCTCGGCGACCCCGACGTCGCGTTCGCGGCGGCCGCCGCCTGCCGCGAGCGCGGCCTGCACGTGGGCTGCTTCCGGCCGCCGTCGGTACCGGAGGGCACGTCGCGGCTGCGGCTGACGGCGCGCGCGACGATCGACGCCGACGAGATGGCGCGCATCGAATCCGTTCTGGTCGAGGTGCTGTCGGATCGAATGGTGGGGGCGTCGGCATGAGCATCCTCGTCGTGTCCGGCACCTCCACCGATGTCGGCAAGACCGTCGTCACCGCGGCACTCGCGGCCGCGCTGCGTGCCGCCGGCCGGTCGGTGGCGGTGTGCAAGCCCGCGCAGACGGGTGTCGGGCCGGACGAGCCCGGGGACCTGGCCGAGGTCGCGCGCCTGAGCGGCGTGACGGCGACCGTCGAACTGGCCCGCTACCCCGAACCTCTCGCCCCCGACACCGCCGCCCGGCGTGCCGGGATGCCGCTGTTGACCCGCGCCCAGGTGGTGGCGGCCGCGCGTGACCTCGACGCGCGCCACGATGTGACGCTGGTCGAGGGCGCCGGCGGTCTGCTGGTCCGCCTCGGCGCCGACGGGTTCACCGTGCGCGACGTCGCCGCCGACCTGGCCGCCCCCGTCGTCGTGGTGGCGGCCGCCGGGCTCGGCACCCTCAATCACTGCGCGCTCACCGCGGAGTCGCTCGCTTCCGCAGGCGTGAAGTGCGGCGGGTTCGTCGTCGGCTCGTGGCCGGAACAGCCCGATCTGGCGGCCCGGTGCAACCTCGACGACCTACCCGCGGTCACCGGTGCGGCGCTGGTCGGACGGGTGCCCGAGGGGGTCGCCGGTCCGGCGGCGGCGCAGTTCGCGGAGGCCGCCACGGGCTGGTTCGAGCCCGAATGGCTGGCGACGTTGATCGGTTGAGGCGTCTGCCTTCCGGAGGCTCGCCGATGCGGCACCATCGAAGGTCGGACGTCGCGGGAAAGGACTCGCCATGATCAAACTCCCTGCCGACCTCATGCGAATCAACCTTCTCGAGGTCTTCAACGAACCCGACACGTCCAAGCGGGTCGAGACCATCGCAGAGAACTATGCCGAAGACGTCGTGTGGCACGAACCGGACCGGATCATTCACGGGCGCAAGGCCCTCGCGCACCGCGCCGAAGAGTTGCGTGCCGAGAAGCCGGACTGGGTGTTCCGGCCCGTGGGCACCGCGGTGGGGCTCGATGACATCGGCCACCTCGGCTTCGAGTACGGGCCCGCCGGTCGACCGGAGATCTCCGGCATGGACATCGCTCGGATCGAGGACGGCGTCATCGTCGAGCTCTACACCATCGTCACCGAGATCCACCCGGCATCCCGATCTTGATCGACGCCCGGCCGGGGTGATCGGCGGCCGGTCTCAGATGAGAATGCGGCAGTAGATGCGGTCACCGCGGGCGACCGCCCCGGTGGCCAGTTCCGCCAGTGCGGTGAGGAACGGTGCGGACTCCTCGGACGGTTCGTATCCCTCGTCGAACACCCAGGTGCGGGCCGCGGCGGCGACCGTTGCGGCATCCGCACCCGCGAGCGCATCGCGCAGTTCGTCGGCCACGGTCACGATCAGGGCATCGCCGTCCTCGCCGGCCGCGACCAGGGACCCTCGCCGTGGGCCGGACGCGACCTCGTCGTAGGTCCGGCCGGTGAGCACCGCCTCGAGCCGGCCCAGTGCGACGGTCGGCTCCATTCCCTTGGCCTGCAGAACCGGAGTGCCGCTCGCGGCGGCCTGGACCCGTGGGCCGGAGACTTCCGCGTCGGTTTCCGGGTCGAGGTCGAGCAGGCCGTCGAGCGCGGCGGTGGCGACCTCGTCCGAGGGGGCCGTGAAGTAGTCGGTGATGGCAGACACGAGCGGCATCGTCGCACAGTCGGCATCGTTGCCACGGGACCGACGGCCGTGTCCGCGGATCGGATCGCGAATGGGCTCGGCGCGGTCGATGTGCCGCTTTGTAGGGTGCGCACATGTCGAAGTCGTTTCTCACGCCGGTCGGCCCGGAACTCGCGATGCCGGAACGCAGCAGCGTCGCCGCACATCCGGCGGGCTGGCTCGTGTCGTCGCCCGACAGGTTGCAGGTGTTCGACCCGACGTTCGGGCTCGTGCTGTTCACCGCACCGTTCGACGGGTGCGGGGCTTCCACGGTGTCCGCCGAACTCGACTACGCAGCGGTCAGTCTGCGTGACCGGGCGCAGCTGCGTGGGGCGGACGGTTCGGTGGTCTGGGAGCGGGTGCACGACGGCTGGCCGCAGTGGGGGACCGGTTCGGCGTACTGGGACGCGAGCACCGAGACGTTCGCGTTCACCGTGCCGGGGGACGACAGCGATCTGTGGTGTCTCGTCCAGGGCGGCGAGACGGTGGAGTCCGTCGAACTCACGAACCTGACCGCGGGCGGTTCGCACGTCGCCCGTGCCCGCAGCGGACATCTCGGGCTGTCGATCGGCGCGGGGCAGGACGGCGGTGCGGTCTACTGGGTCGACCCGAGGCGGCTCGGTGAGCACCTGCCCCCGGTCGTCTACGACGAGGAGATGGTCGTCGATGCGGGCCGCGGCGATGCGATCGTGACGCTCACGTACGAAACGGACGTCCTGTGCCGGCGGTCGGCCGTCGACTCGGGATCGGTCGTGTCGGTTCGGTCCGCCGACATCGATTCGAGCATCGACGAGGGTATGCCGTACCTGTGGGTGGTGGGTGCCCGTGATCGACTCGTCGTGTGCGTCGACGACGACGAGGACACCGGGATATTCGTCGCCGGCGCAGCGGATCTCGGATCGTGGACGCAGCTCGAACCGCCGGCCGGCCTGGATGCGGGCGCAGTCCTGGTCGGCGGTGTCGACGGCCTGTGCGCGAGCTACGACTGGCGGTCGGGAGCGGTCCGTCTGTGGCACGGACCGTCCCTGTGACCTGAGCGGCTCCGCCGGGGGTTCCGACGGGGTGGCGGTAATCAGCGGCGACGAGGCGGCGCGTGACGTACTGTGAGTGCCATCACATCGTGCAGGCAGATCGGGCGGCGGACCGACAGCCCTCTACCGCTCCGATCTGGCCGAGGAATCGACCAGTGCTTCTCGGAGGTACCGATGACCACCACCGAAGTGATGGAGTTGCAGCGCACGATCGGGCACTTGCGCGAGTGCGTCGGATCGTTGCGGGACGTGTACGGCGACGCGTCGGCAGTGCGCCGCCTCGCCAATGATGTCGACCGACTCGACATCGACGCGCACGACCTGAGCGATTCGCCGCCGCGTCCGACGGTCAGCGCCACCGCCGAGCGAGTGCAGGTGCCCGACACCCCGTACGACCGCTCGCTGTGGCAGGGAGCGGACGACGAGGGCCTCGGCGGCAACCCGCACGAGCCCGCGTGAGGACGCCGCGGGTGACCGAGATCGGCGCTCCACCGCCGGCTCGGGCGGATATCGCTGCGCGCACGCTGCGGACCGACCGCTGGTGGCTCGCACCGCTGCTCACCACCGTCGGGCTGGCCGTGTTCGTCGTGTACGCGACGATCCGGTCGTTCGTGCGCACCGCGTACTGGGTGGACGACTACCACTACCTCACGCCGTTCTATTCGCCGTGTATCAGCGCGTCGTGCGTGCCGGGTTCGAGCCACTTCGGGACGTGGGTCGGCGAGCTGCCGATGTGGATCCCGCTCGGCTTCCTGGTCCTGCCCTTCCTACTCGGCTTCCGGCTCACCTGCTACTACTACCGCCGGGCCTACTACCGCTCGATCTGGCTGGCGCCGCCGGCATGCGCCGTCGCGGAACCGCACGCCCAGTACACGGGGGAGACGCGACTGCCGCTGATCGTCCAGAACTCGCACCGCTACTTCTTCTACGTCGCGCTCGTCGTGTCGCTGGTCAACACGTACGACGCGGTCCGGGCGTACGAGGGGCCGAACGGAAGCTTCGGCCTGGGCCTGGGCAGTCTGATCATCACCGGCAACGTGATCCTGCTGTGGGCGTACACGCTGTCGTGTCATTCCTGCCGACACGTCACCGGCGGTCGCCTCAAACACTTCTCCGCGCACCCGGTCCGGTACCGGCTGTGGACGTGGGTGAGCCGGCTCAACACCCGGCACATGCAGTTGGCGTGGACCACGTTGGGGACGCTCATCCTCACCGACTTCTACATCATGCTGGTCGCGAGCGGCACGATCTCGGACCTGCGACTGATCAACTGAGGTCCCTT
The DNA here is from genome assembly GCF_004011865.1 of Prescottella agglutinans. Classification (GTDB taxonomy): domain Bacteria; phylum Actinomycetota; class Actinomycetes; order Mycobacteriales; family Mycobacteriaceae; genus Prescottella; species Prescottella agglutinans. Next base: position 146,361 of record NZ_RKLP01000006.1, read on the forward strand.
CCGGCGTCACCGACGGACAGACAGGGGAGTGTGCATGGCCGAGGTCGAACGGCACAGCTACGACGTGGTGGTCATCGGCGCCGGCGGCGCCGGGCTGCGGGCGGTCATCGAGGCGCGCGAGCGGGGGCTGTCGGTGGCCGTCGTCTGCAAGTCGCTGTTCGGCAAGGCACACACCGTCATGGCCGAGGGTGGCTGCGCGGCCGCGATGGGGAACGTGAACTCGAAGGACAGCTGGCAGGTCCACTTCCAGGACACCATGCGCGGCGGCAAGTTCCTCAACAACTGGCGCATGGCCGAACTGCACGCGCGTGAGGCGCCCGACCGGGTCTGGGAACTCGAGACGTACGGCGCGCTGTTCGACCGCACCGAGGACGGCCGGATCAGCCAGCGCAACTTCGGTGGGCACACCTATCCGCGGCTCGCGCACGTCGGCGACCGCACCGGGCTCGAGCTGATCCGCACGATGCAGCAGAAGATCGTCTCGCTCCAGCAGGAGGACTTCGCCGAGACCGGCGACTACGAGGCGCGGGTGAAGGTGTTCGCCGAGTGCACCGTCACCGAACTGCTGAAGGACGGCGACCGGATCTCCGGTGCGTTCGGGTACTGGCGCGAGTCGGGGCGGTTCGTGCTGTTCGAGGCGCCCGCCGTCGTGATGGCGACCGGCGGCATCGGCAAGTCGTTCAAGGTGACGTCGAACTCGTGGGAGTACACCGGCGACGGGCACGCGCTCGCTCTGCGTGCCGGAGCGAACCTGATCAACATGGAGTTCGTCCAGTTCCATCCGACCGGCATGGTGTGGCCGCCGAGCGTGAAGGGCATCCTGGTCACCGAGGGCGTCCGCGGCGACGGCGGTGTGTTGAAGAACTCGGACGGCGAGCGGTTCATGTTCTCCTACATCCCGGCGGTCTTCAAAGGTCAGTACGCGGAGACCGAGGAGGAGGCCGACAACTGGTACGACGACCCGGACAACAACCGGCGCACCCCGGACCTGTTGCCGCGCGACGAGGTGGCCCGCGCCATCAACTCCGAGGTGAAGGCGGGGCGCTCCACCCCGCACGGTGGCGTCTACCTCGACATCGCGTCCCGCATGCCGGCGGACGAGATCGTGCGCCGACTGCCGTCGATGCACCACCAGTTCAAGGAACTCGCCGATGTCGACATCACCAAGGAACAGATGGAGGTCGGTCCCACCTGTCACTACGTGATGGGTGGGATCGAGGTGGACCCGGACACCGGAGCATCCACGGTGCCAGGGCTTTTCGCCGCGGGCGAATGCTCCGGCGGGATGCACGGGTCGAACCGTCTGGGCGGCAACTCGCTGTCCGACCTGCTGGTGTTCGGCCGTCGGGCCGGACTGGGTGCGGCCGACTACGTGCAGTCGCTCGAGACCCGACCGACGGTGGCCGACGCCGACGTCGCGGTGGCCGCCCGGGTGTCGGTGGCGCCGTTCGACCCGCCGGCTTCCGGCGCGGGCGAGAACCCGTACACGCTCCACACCGAGTTGCAGCAGACGATGAACGACCTCGTCGGCATCATCCGTAACGAGGAGGAGATCGAACGGGCGATCGCGAAACTCGACGAGGTCAAGTCGAGGCTGCCCGGGGTGACGGTCGAGGGGCACCGACAGTTCAATCCGGGCTGGCACCTCGCGCTCGACCTGCGGAACATGGTGCTCGTCAGCGAGTGCGTCGCGCGCGCGGCGCTGATGCGCACCGAGAGTCGCGGCGGTCACACCCGGGACGACTACCCGAACATGGAGGCGCAGTGGCGGTCGACGCTGCTGGTGTGCAGCACGGTGGCCGGGGATCCGGCGCTGGACGACCCCGCCGCCGTGCCCGACGTCATCGTCACGCGCGAGCAGCAGCAGCCGATGCGCCCGGACCTGCTGGCGCTGTTCGACATCGACGAACTGGGGAAGTACTACACGGACGCCGAGACCGCGGGGCATCCGGGAAGGACGACCTGACATGGGCTACGACGCGAAGTTCAGGGTGTGGCGCGGCGACGCGTCCGGTGGTGACCTGCAGGACTACACGGTGGAGGTCAACGAGGGCGAGGTCGTCCTCGACATCATCCATCGCATCCAGGCCACCCAGTCGGCCGATCTGGCGGTGAGATGGAACTGCAAAGCCGGCAAGTGCGGATCGTGTTCGGCGGAGGTCAACGGACGCCCCAAGCTGATGTGCATGACGCGGATGTCGACGTTCGCGGAGGACGAGACGGTCACCGTGACACCCATGCGCACCTTCCCGGTCATCCGTGACCTCGTCACCGATGTGTCGTTCAACTACACGAAGGCGCGCGAGATCCCCTCCTTCACCCCGCCGCCCGGGTTGGCGCCGGGGGAGTACCGGATGAAGCAGGTGGACGTCGAACGCTCGCAGGAGTTCCGTAAGTGCATCGAATGCTTCCTGTGCCAGAACACGTGCCACGTGGTTCGTGACCACGACGAGAACAAGGAGGCGTTCGCGGGCCCGCGTTACCTGATGCGGATCGCGGAGTTGGAGATGCATCCGCTGGACACCGTCGACCGCCGCGACTCCGCGCAGGACGAGTTCGGTCTGGGCCTGTGCAACATCACCAAGTGCTGCACCGACGTGTGCCCCGAGGACATCCACATCACCGACAACGCGCTGATCCCGATGAAGGAGCGAGTCGCGGACCGACGGTACGACCCGGTTGTGTGGTTGGGCAACAAGCTCTTCCGGCGCGGCGGTCGCTGACCGCGTCGCATCCCCGGTGAGACTGCGCGCCAGTCTGATTGGTGTGTGGACTGCCACACCGGACACGGGCCGCATCGGTGGCACCCGCCTGGGGGTGGGTGCTAATTTGGGATGCACGGTCGATCCGCTGTCCGTCGGGGGTGTGCGGCACCGGAGATGTTCAGGAGAGTATTGCTGTGCCGCGCTTCGGTTCCCGTGTCGACGTCGATGTCGATGCGCTTCCGCAGGTCCTCGCCGGTTCGGGGCGAGGATGACGAAAATCCCTCTTCCGCTTACGAATTCGCCTACCTTCCGATCCTCTCGGATTCGGTCGCGGTGACCCGAGCCCCGTTCCACCAGTTTCGTTTCAGAAAGCACCACGATGTCTCTCGTAGCCGACCGCCCCACCCCGGATTCCGCGCCCGCCGCCGAAAGAACCCCGCCGTTCGCGGCGATGCTCCGATGGCTTCGCCGGTCGGGCGGTGACACGTCGATCGCGCTCGGCGCGTTGTCCGTCATCACCTTCTGGACGTTCGGTCTGGGGATCGTGCTCGGGATAGGAGCGATCGGCGCCGGTGTCGTCGCGACCCGTTCGGTGACCGTCGGGGACGGCGAACCGAGGTCGCTCGAGGCCGTGTTCGGCATTCTCAGCGGCGTGTTCGGTGTCGTGGCCGGTGTGATCTTCCTGGCTGTCGCCGGTCCGCATTGGTGAGTGACGCACCGACCGGTCACGATTGATCGTGTGCGTCCGGTGATCTACACGAAATCGTCACTCGCTCGGGCGTGAAGGTCCGTCGTATCGTTGGGGCAATGACGAACATCGACGCAATTCCAACCGCGTCGGACGCACCCGGCGTTCGGACGTGGTGGATCGGCTCGACCGGTCCCGAATGAGGCGACGGCGTCGGGCCGATGCCCGAGCGCCGACCACACGGTCCGCGCAGCGCCGCGATCCACGCTCATGGAGCTACCCTTTCGAGTCGAACCGGCGCCCGGCACGACGGACGCCGGCTCGAGCCTGCCCGAACTGAGCGGCCCCGCCGCGGGGTACTCGGAGCCGATTCCGCTCACACCCGCGCAGATGGGGCAGTGGTTGGCCCAGCAGCTCGACCCGAGTGTGCCGATGTCGGTGGCGCTGTACGTCGACATCCGCGACGACGGGAATCGGCTCGACGCCGAATTGCTCTCGCGGGTCGCATCTCGAGCGGCCCGCGAGTTCGGTTCAGGTCTGATTCGTCTGGTTATGGTGGATTCGCGGCCGCACCAGATCATCGACCCGAGGCTCGACACCACGGTCAGGATGGTCGATCTGCGCGACGAGCCGGACCCCCCGGCGGCGGCGCACGTGTGGATGCGCAGCGATGTGGCGGCCCCGCTGGATCCGCTGCGTGACCGGCTCGCCGTGTCCGCGCTGCTCCGCATCTCCGACAATCGGTACTTCTGGTACTCGCGTACGCATCACATCGTGCTCGACGGTGTCGGTGCCGCAACGGTGCTCTACCGCATGGCGGACCTCTACAACGCGGCGATGGAGGGACGCGCGCCGCCGCCCAACCAGGCCCGCGAACTCGAGTCCGTGCACGCCGCGGAGGCCGCGTACGTCGGATCCACGCGGTGGGAGGCGGACCGCGACTACTGGATCGATCGCACCTCCGGAATGCCGGAGCGGTGCAGTCTGGCCGAACGCTCGGCGCCCGTCCGGGCGCTGAGCCGCGACGTCGGCGGCAGGATCGAACCCGGCACCGCGGCGGCCCTCGAGTCCGCTCAGGAACGGTACGGCGCGAGTGTGGCCGCGCTGGTCGCGGCATCGGTCGCCGCCTACACCGCCCGCCACACCGGCACCGACGACATCGTCCTGAGCCTGCCGGTCTCGACCCGCACGACGGCGCTCCTCCGGCGGTCGGGCGGGACGCTGGCGAACGTCGTACCGCTGCGGGTGACGGTCGGCATCCGGACGACGGTGTCGGAACTCGTGGCGGACGTGACCCGCGCGCTGTCCGGCGCGCTGCGCCACCAGCGCTACCGGCACGAGGATCTGCGTCGGGACCGCGGCGAACGGGGAACCGGCCGGGGGTTCGCGGGCCCGCTGCTGAACCTGATGATGTTCCCCGACGAGCTGCGCCTCGCCGCGACGCGGACGTCGCTCGAGGTGCTCTCCTCCGGACCCATCGAGGATCTGCTCGTCAACGTCTACCGATACGGCCCCGACGGGACGATCCGCCTCGACTTCAAGGCCAATCCGCGGCTGTACGACGACGAGACGCTGCGGATCCACTACGGCAGGTTCACGCGGCTGCTGGACGGGTTGCTCACCGCGGAGCCGGACACACCCGTCGGGGACCTGCCGATCGTCGACGACGTCGAGACGGCCGCGCAACTCGCGTCGTGGAACGTCCCCGGGACGATCGTCGAGCAGACACTGCCGGACCTCGTCGCGCGCCGGGCCGCGCGCACCCCGGACCGGGTCGCCGTCGTGTCGGACAACCGCAGGCTGACCTACGCCGAGCTGGCTTCGCGCGCGAATCGTCTTGCTCGGCAACTGATTGCGTCGGGCGTGGGGCCGGAGTCGGCGGTCGGGGTGGTGTTCGACCGGTCCGAGGAGTTGATCGTCGCGCTGTTGGCGGTCCTCACCGCGGGCGGCGGCTACGTACCGGTCGAGGCCGGCACGCCCGCGCCGCGCCGCGACTACGTGCTCGCCGACGCCGAGGTGTCCTGTGTGGTCACCACCGGGGCGTTCGCGAAAGAACTGGACGTGGGCGCCGTCCCGGTCGTCGTCCTCGACGACCCCGACACCCGGGCCGCGCTCGAAGCGTTGTCGCCGGCACCGGTGCCGGATGCCGAGCGCCTCCGTCCGCTGCGCCCGGAGCACCTCGCGTACACCGTCTACACCTCCGGATCGACCGGGCGGCCCAAGGGGGTGCAGGTGAGCCACCGCAGCGTGACGGCGCTGCTGGTGAACGCGCACGCGGCGTTCGGGACGACCGCCGACGACGTCTGGACCATGTTCCACTCGTTCGCGTTCGACTTCTCGGTGTGGGAGATCTGGGGTGCGCTCACCTCGGGCGGCGCCGTCGTCGTGGTCGACCGCGCCACTGCCCGCGCGCCGGACGCGTTCGCCGCGCTGTTGTCGCGCGAGCACGTGAGCGTCCTCAACCAGACCCCCGCGGCGTTCCTGCAACTCGTGGACGCCGAGCAGGCGAGCGACCGCCCACTGGCGGATCTGCGGCGGGTGTTCGTCGGCGGCGACGACTGCGACCAGCGGCGGATGGTGCCGTGGCTCGGGCGGCACGACGACGGGGTGTCCGCTCTGGTGAGTGTCTATGGCATCACCGAGACGACGGTCTTCCTCACCGGACTCGCGATGGATCCGGCGTCGGCCGAGTCTCCGGGCAACGTCGTCGGCCGCGGTCTGCCCGGGGTGCGGTTGCATCTCCTCGACCGGCGACTGCGCCCGGTCCCGGTCGGCGTGGTCGGCGAGATCTATGCCGGCGGCCCGCAGGTCGCCCGCGGCTACGGACGGCGTCCCGGGCTGACGGCCGCCCGGTTCGTCGCCGATCCGTTCTCGACCGACGGCGCCCGCCTGTACCGGTCGGGCGACCTCGCCCGGTGGGACGCCGACGGGCGCCTGGTGTTCCTCGGTCGCAGCGACTTCCAGGTCCAGGTTCGCGGCTTCCGGGTGGAACCGGGCGAGATCGAGTGGGCGCTCGCCCGGTGCCCGGGCGTCGCGCACGCGGTGGTCGTTCCGCATCGGGCGCCGGGCGAACCGGTGCGACTGGTGGCGTACGTGGTGCCGGAACCGGCGATCGTCCTCGACCCGCAGTCGGTGCGCGCGCACGCCGGTGGCGTCCTCGCGCCGTACATGATGCCCGCCGCGGTGATGGTGCTCGACCACCTGCCGCTGACCGTCAACGGCAAGGTCGACCGTAAGTCGTTGCCGCAGCCGGACTTCGGGGCGTCCATCGGATCGGGGCGGGCGCCGGCCGGTCCGGTCGAGGAAGCGCTCGCCCGCTTGTTCGCGCAGGTGCTCGGCATCGACGCCGTGACCGCGGAGGAGTCGTTCTTCGCCCTCGGTGGCGATTCGATCATGGCGATCCAACTGGTGTCCCGGGCCCGGGAGGCCGGATTGTCGCTGACGCCGCACGACGTGTTCGAGCGCCTGTCCGTGGCGGGGCTGGCGGCGGTGGCCACGACGGTCGAGGCGCCCGGCGCGACACTCGAGGAACTGCCCGGCGGCGGGGTCGGGGCGGTGGCGCCGACACCGATCGTGCGGTGGCTCGTCGAACGTGGTGGGCCGTGGTCGCGGCTGGCGCAGTCGGTCTGCGTCGCGGTGCCGGCCGGGATCGCGTGGGACCACCTCGTCGGTGCGGTGCAGGCCGTTCTCGATCACCACGACATGCTCCGGGCCCGATTCGTCCCGGACGGTGGGGGATTCGAGGTACCCGGGGCGGGATCGGTCGTGGCGACCGACGTGCTCCGTCGGATCGAGCCGAGCGGCGAGGTCGGCCTCACCGGGGCGCTCGGTGCGGCCCGGGACGAAGCCGCGGACCGACTCGACCCCGAGTCCGGACGCATGGTCCAGGCGGTGTGGTTCGACCTCGGTGCGGACCGCCCGGGCCGCCTCCTGCTGGTGATCCACCACCTGGTGGTCGACGGGGTGTCGTGGCGGATCCTGCTGCCGGACCTGGCGGAGGCGTGGCGGCAGGTGGAGTCCGGGCGCCGACCGCGCCTGCCGGCGGTGGGCACCTCGATGCGCACGTGGGCGCGCGCGCTCGCCGAGTGGGCCGGGCGTGACGTGCCGGAGCGCACCGCCGAGATCCGCTACTGGCAAGGCGTGCTCGCGGAGGCAGACCCGATCCTCGGGCGACGCGCACTGGACCCGACCGTCGATCTCACCGGCACGCTCGCCAGCATGGTCGTCGACCTTCCCGAGGACGTCGGCGAGGCGATGTCGACCTCCGTGCCGGAGACGGTGAACGGCGGTGTCGACGACGCCGTCGTCACCGGGCTGGCGCTGGCGCTGGCGCGGTGGCGTCGACGTCGCGGCACCCCCACCTGCGCCTGCCTCTGCACGCTCGAGGGGCACGGTCGCGAGGAGCAGGTGATCCCCGGCGCGGACGTGTCGCGCACGGTCGGCTGGTTCACCACCACCCATCCCGTCCGGTTGGACCTGACGGGCGTCGACCTCGACGCCGCGTTCGACGGCGGGCCCGCCGCGGAAGAAGCGCTCAAGCTCGTCAAGGAACAGTTGCGGGAGGCGCCCGACCACGGCATCGGCTACGGCGCGCTGCGCTACCTCGGCGACGGCGCCGCGATCGGCCGCCTCGGGGATCGGCCCGCACCACAGATCAGCGTCAACTATCTCGGCCGGACGGCGGTTGCCGCGGACGGCGACCGGGGGGACTGGCTGCCGGTCGACGAACTGGGCGACCTGGGCGCGACCGCCGACCCGTCCCTGCCCGCCGCCGCCGTGCTCGACATCAACCTGATCACCGTCGACACCGAATCCGGGCCGACGCTGCGGGCCTCGTTCGCGTATCCGACCGGCGTCCTCGACGCGCGCGACGTCGAGGAACTCGCGGACCTGTGGCGGACGGCGTGCCGGGCGCTGGTGACGGCGGCCGCGCGGCCGGGCGCGGGCGGCCTGACGCCGTCGGATCTGCCGCTGGTGCAGCTGGACCAGGAGGCCGTCGAACAGCTCGAGGCGACGTGTCCGGGGCTGTCCGAGGTCTGGCCGGTGTCGCCGTTGCAGGCGGGACTGTTGTTCCAGACCGAACTGGCGGGCGACACGGACGACCCGTACCTGGTCCAACTCGTCCTCGACCTCCGCGGCCGTGTCGACGGCGATCACATGCGGCGCTCGGTGCAGGCGCTGCTGGACCGGCACGACATCCTCCGGGTCGCGTTCACGACCGGGCCGGACGGCGATCCGCTGCAACTCGTTCCGCGCCGTGTCGAACTGCCCTGGACCGTGGCGGATCTGCGTGATCCGGCCGAGGTGGGCCGCGTGCTGGACCAGGATCGTGCGCGCCGCTTCGACATGGCGACGGCGCCGCTGCTGCGGGCCATGCTGATCCGCACCGGGGACGACGCGTATCGCCTCGTGCTCACCTACCACCACATCCTCGTCGACGGGTGGTCGGTCCCGCTGCTGGTGCGCGAACTGCTCGCGCTCTACGCCGCCGCGGACGTGCACGACGTGCCGGTGTCGGCGTCCTACGCGAACTACCTGTCGTGGCTCGGCACGATCGACCGGGCGGCGTCCACGGCGCACTGGGTGGAGGCGCTGGCCGGCGTCGACGAGCCCACCCTGCTCGGACCCCCGGGACACGGCCGCCCGCTGCCGACCGTGCCGCGCCCCGAGCGACTGCTGCTCACCGAGGCCGAGACGGAGCGGCTCGACGCGGTCGCGCGTGAACGCGGCGTCACCATGAGCACCATCGTGCGGGTGGCGTGGGCAATCGTGCTGGGGGCGTGGACGAGACGTGACGACGTGGTGTTCGGTGCGATCGTGTCGGGACGGCCACCGCAGATCGACGGCATCGAGGACATGGTCGGGCTGTTCATCAACACCGTCCCGATCCGGGTGGTCCTGCACCCGGCCGAGACGCTCGGCGAACTGCTCGACCGCTGCCACGCCGACCAGGCGTCGATGCTCGACCACGAACACGTCGGTCTCGCCGACATCGAACGCGCGACCGGCGCCGCGGCACTGTTCGACACCATCACGGTGTTCGAGTCGTACCCGGTCGACCGCGGCGGGCTCACCTCCGACACCGACATCGCCGGGATGCGGGTGATCGACGTGGCGGTCCACGATGCGACGCACTACCCGTTGGCGCTCGCGGCGTCGGTCGACGGCGGACTGCAGATCCGGATCGACTACGCGCCCGCGCTGTTCGACCGGCGCGAGATCGACGCCGTGGCGGATCGTCTCGAGCGGGTGCTGCAGGCCATCGCGTCCGACCCGAACCGGACGCTGGCCCGGCTGCGGCTGCTGTCGGACGCCGACTACACCCGGCTCGCCCCGGTGCACGGGCGGCCCGGCCGACGCCACCGCACCCTGCCGGGCATCCTGGCCGACGCGGCCCGGATCGACCCGGACGCGCCGGCGGTGACGTGCGGCCCGACATCGCTGACCTATCGGGACCTCGACACCCGCTCGACGCGGTTGGCGCGACTGCTGATCGACGACGGGGTGGGGCCCGAGGAAGTCGTCGCCCTGGGGCTGACCCGTTCGCTCGACTTCGTGGAGGCCGTCTGGGCGGTCGCCAAGACCGGCGCGGCGTTCGTGCCCGTGGACCCGACGTACCCGCAGGAGCGGATCGAGCACATGCTGGACGATTCGGGCGCCCGCGTCGGGCTGACCGTGCACCGGTGGCGGGAGGGTTTGTCCGACAAGGCGTCCTGGCGCGAACTCGACTCCGACGAGTGCGGTACCGAGTTGGCGGGTATCGCGCCGCGGCCGATCGACGACGCGGACCGCACCGCGTCGCTGCGGATCGACAACCCCGCCTACCTGATCTACACCTCGGGATCGACCGGGATCCCGAAGGGCGTCGTCCTCACCCACCGAGGGCTCGCGAACCTCGTTGCCGCGGAACGGGAGAACCTCGCGGTCACCTCCGAGGCGCGGGTCTCCCAGTTCACGTCGCCGAGCTTCGACGCGTCGGTGTTCGAACTGCTCATGGCGTTCGGGTCCGGCGCCCACCTGGTGATCGCGCCGCCCGACGTGTACGGCGGCGAGGACCTCGCCCGCCAACTCGCCGACGCGCGGGAGACGCACGCGTTCTTCACGCCCAGCGTCCTGGGGTCGATGCGGCCGGACGGCCTCGAGGGTCTGCGCTCGCTCGCCGTGGCGGGGGAGCCGTGCCCGCCGGAACTGGTGGGGAGGTGGGCCGCCGGGCGGAGCATGTTCAACGCGTACGGGCCCACCGAGGGCACGATCATGTCCAACATCGCCGGACCGCTCCTGCCCGACGACCCGATCACCATCGGCGGACCCACCCTGGGGTTCGTGGAACTGGTGCTCGACGCGCGCCTGCAACCGGTGCCGATCGGGATGCCCGGCGAGTTGTACCTGGGTGGGCCCGCCATCGCACGTGGTTACCACCGCCGCCCGGGACTGACCGCCGAACGGTTCGTCGCGAGCCCGTTCGTCGCCGCCACCGACCATCCGACCGGGGAGGACGAGGGCACGCTGCCCGGCGACCGGCTGTACCGGACCGGTGACATCGTGCGGTGGCGCGACGACCTCACGCTGGAGTACCTGGGTCGCAGCGACTTCCAGGTGAAGGTGCGCGGATTCCGCATCGAACTGGGCGAGATCGACGCGGCACTGGCGGACCATCCGGGGGTGGAGTTCGCGGCCACCCTCGGCCGGACCGCGCCGTCGGGGGAGACCGTGCTCGTCTCGTACGTCCGCCCCGGCGACGACCCGGCCGTAGAGCCCGAGGAACTGCTCCGCCACCTCGCCGACCGGCTACCTGCGCACATGGTTCCGGCGTTGATCGTGCCGATCGGCGAGGTGCCCCTGACGCCGTCGGGCAAGCTCGACCAGAAGGCGCTGCCGGCGCCCGACTTCCCCGTCGGCTCGGCGGACGCGGTCGCGTTCTCCCCGATCGAGGGGATCGTCGCCGAGCACCTGTGCGCGGTACTGGGCGTCGACCGAATCGGGCCGGACGACAGCTTCTTCGACCTCGGGGGCAATTCGCTCATGGCCACCCGGGTCACCCGGCGCCTCGACGCGGCGCTGGACACCGACCTCGACGTGCGCGCGATCTTCGAGGCCCCCACCGTCCGCGGGCTGGCCGCGCGCGTGCGGGAACGCGGCCCCGGCGGCGCGCACCGCCCGGTGCTGCGCGCGTACGACCGGCCCGCCGTGTTGCCGCTGTCTTCGGCGCAGCTGCGGATGTGGTCGATCAACCAACTCGACACCGCCTCGCCCGCCTACAACATCGTCATGGCGGTGCGCCTGCGCGGCGACCTCGACGAGCGGGCGTTGATCGCCGCGGTCGGCGACGTCGTCGCCCGGCACTCGACGCTGCGCACGATGTACCCGGTCGTCGACGGCACCCCCGCCCAGCTGATCGTCGACCCCGAACACGGCCCGCGCGCCGAGTCGGTGTCGGTGCTGGCCGCGGACCTGCCGGGCCACCTGCTGCGGCTGGCGGAGGCGGGATTCGACGTGAGCCGCGAGGTGCCGCTGCGGGCTCGGCTGATGCGGGTGTCCGGCTCCGAGCACGTCCTGGCGGTCGTCGCCCATCACATCACCGCGGACGGGTTCTCGATGCGCACTCTCGCGCGGGACGTCATGCGCGCGTACGAATCCCGGCGCCGGGGCCGGGCGCCCGAGTGGGCGCCGCCGGCGGTCGAGTACGTCGACTTCGCGCTGTGGCAGCGTGAGCTGCTCGGCGACCCCGACGATCCGCAATCGCTGTACCACGCGCAGCTGGACTACTGGCGCGACGCCCTCGCCGGCATTCCCGACGTCGTCCCGCTGCCGACGGATCGACCGCGTCCGCCCCGGCAGTCCTTCCGCGGCGCCGCAGTGGGTTTCGACGTCGACGCCGCGATCCACGCACGGCTCGTCGACGTGGCGCGACACGGCAACGCCACGATGTTCATGCTCGCGCACACCGCGCTGGCCGTGCTCGTCGCGCGGCTGTCGAGTTCCGGAGACGTCGTGATCGGCACCCCGGTGTCCGGGCGCGGCGAGGCCGGGCTCGACGACGTGGTCGGCATGTTCGTCGGCACCCTCGTGCTGCGGACGCCGGTGGATCCGGGCGCGGGGTTCGGGGACCTGCTGACGGTGGTGCGGGAGGCGGACCTCGCGGCGTTCGCCCGCACCGACCTGCCGTTCGAGCGGCTGGTCGACGAACTGGCACCCGCCCGCTCGACGTCGTACGCGCCGCTGTTCCAGGTGCTCGTCGAGTACCGCACCGACATGTCCGGCTACCTGCAGCTGCCCGGGCTCGAGGTCGAGCCGCTCGAGTACGACCTCGCCGTCTCGAAGTTCGACCTGCAGCTGAGTGTGACGGAATCCTTCACGCCGGACGGAGCTCCCGGCGGGATGCGTTTCGACCTCACCTACGCCACCGACCTGTGGGACGAGCCGACGGTCCGCGGATTCGCCGAGCGGCTGCGCCGGATCCTGGTTGCCTCCGCTACGGACCCGCACGGCCCGGTGGGGGACATCGGGCTGCTCACCGCCGCCGATCGTGCGGCACTCGAGGTCGGCGGCCCGGACGAGGCCGGCGCGCCGGAGGGGACACTCGCGGACGTGTTCGGCCGCGCCGTCGCGGCACATCCCGACGAGGTCGCCGTCGTCCACGGGACGGACCGGCTGACGTACGCGGAGTTGGCCGCCCGGTCGAGCCGGCTCGCGCGGGCCCTGGCCGTCCGCGGCGCCGGACCCGACTCCGTGGTGGCGGTGGCGCTGCCGCGATCGACCGACACGATCGTCGCGATCGTCGCGGCCACCCTCGCCGGCGCCGCCTACTTCCCGGTGGACCTCGGCTGGCCGGCCGAGCGCATCGCGCTGGTGCTCGGCGAGGCCGCGCCGGCATGCGTGCTGACGACCGTCGACTCCGTCGACGCGCTCGGCGGGCCCGCGGCCCCGATCGTGCTCCTCGACGACGCAGGCTTCCGCGGCGAGCTGGGTGCGGCGTCCGCGGACATGCCCACCGATGCGGATCGCGTCGCGCCGCTGCACCCGGACAACACCGCGTACGTCATCTACACGTCGGGCTCCACCGGGCGGCCCAAGGGCGTGCAGGTGTCGCATCGCAGCGTGGTGTCGTTGCTGGTGAACGCGCACACGGTCTTCGACCTCCGCGCCACCGACACCTGGACGATGTTCCACTCCTTCGCGTTCGACGTCTCGGTGTGGGAGGTGTGGGGTCCCCTCTCGGACGGTGCGACGACGGTGATCGTCGATCCGGAGGTCGCGCGATCCCCCGACGACTTCGTCGACCTGCTGCACCGCGAGGCCGTCACCGTGCTCAACCAGACGCCCGCGTCGTTCTACCAGCTGGTCGGGGCGCAGCACACCGCGGACCTCCCGCTGCGGTACGTGTTCGTCGGCGGTGAGGAACTCGCGCGCGAACAGGTTGCCCGCTGGTACGACCGTCGGTCGCCGGACCACGCGCCGGTCTTCGAGATGTACGGCGTCACCGAGGCCACCGTCATCGACAGCTCCGCCGCGCTCACCGCCGACACCCTCACGGAGACGGTCGCCGGTGGGATCGGCCACCCCCTGCCCGGTGTCCGCGTGCACGTCCTCGACACCCGCCTGCACCCCGTCCCGGTCGGTGTCGTCGGCGACATCTACCTCGCCGGCGTCGAGGTGGCGCGCGGGTACCTCGGCCGGCCGGGCCTCACCGCGTCCCGGTTCGTGGCCGAGATCGGCGGCACCGGCCGGCGGATGTACCGCACGGGGGATCTCGGCCGACGCGGCACCGACGGGAGGCTGGAACTGCTGGGCCGCAGCGACTTCCAGGTCCAGGTCCGCGGCTTCCGGGTCGAACTCGGTGAGATCGAGTCCGCGCTGCTGCGGTGCGACGGTGTCGAGCAGGCCGTCGTCGTTTCGCAGCGCGGCGAGCGCGGCGCGGACGACCGGCTGATCGGGTACGTGGTGCCGACCGCCGGACGTACGCTCGACCCGCTGGACGTTCGTGACGGCGTCGACCGGATGCTGCCGTCGTACATGGTGCCCGCGGCCGTGGTGATACTCGACGAACTGCCCGTGACCGCGAACGGCAAGGTGGACCGCAAGGCGCTTCCGGAACCGGATTTCGCGGCGTTCTCGGGGCGGGGCCGAAGCCCTACCGGCGCGGTCGAGGAACAACTCGCCGGCCTGTTCGCCGGGGTCCTCGGCGTGCCCACTGTCGCGGCGGACGAATCGTTCTTCGCCCTCGGTGGAGACTCGATCATGGTGATCCAGTTGGTGTCTCGGGCGCGCGACGCCGGGATCGCGTTCGCACCGCAGGACGTGTTCGAGCACCCGACCGTCGAGCGTCTCGCCGTGGTGGCCGCCGGCGGGGCGGACCAGGGTCGCCCCGCGGTGCTCGACGAGATCGACGGTGGCGGGATCGGACCCGTCGAACCGACGCCGATAGTCCGCTGGCTGGCCGGTCGCCCCGGCGCGTGGGATCGCTTCTCGCAGTCGCTCACCGTGACGATTCCCGCGGAGATGTCCGGTGCGCAGTTGATCGCCGCGCTGCAGGCGGTGCTCGATCGGCACGACATGCTGCGGTCGGTCCGGGTCGGATCGGGTTCGGGTATGCGTCTGGTGGTGCCCGATCCCGGCGCCGTGGACGCGGCCACCCGCGTGCGCCGTGTCGACTGCTCCCAGGTCCCGGACGAGGCCGACGTCGACGCGGTCGCCGCATGGGAGCGGGCGGCGTCGGTGAGCCGACTCGATCCCGCGGCCGGGGTGATGGTCCAGGTGGCGTGGTGCGACGCCGGACCCGGGCGCGCCGGGAGGCTCGCGGTGGCGATCCATCACCTCGCGGTCGACGGCGTGTCGTGGCGGATCCTGCTCTCGGACCTGGTGTCGGCGTGCGAACGCGTGCGCCGCGGCGAGACGCCGGACCTGCCCGGCGTCGGCACATCGATGCGGACGTGGGCGCACGGGTTGCGCGCGGCCGCGGAATCTCCGGACGTCGTCGCCGAACTGCCTTGGTGGACGGACACCTTGGTGCCCGCCGATCCGGTGCTCGGCGCGCGACGGTTCGATCCCGACGTCGACGTCACCGCCGAACAGGTGGCCGTGCGGATCCCCGCCGACGTCACGCAGGGCCTCCTGGCGCGACTGCCCGCGGCGTTCCGGGCGACCCCCGCCGATGTGGTGCTGTGCGCGACCGCGATGGCGGCAACCTGCTGGGAGCGGTGGAGCACCGGGCGTTCGAGCATCGTGGTGTCCGTCGAGGGACACGGCCGCGAGGAACAGACCCTGCCCGGCGCCGACCTGTCCCGCACCGTCGGGTGGTTCACCACTGCGTACCCGGTCCGTGTCGATCTGGCCGGTGTCGACGTCGACGACGCGTACGCGGCCGGGCCGGGCGCCGGCGCGGCGCTCGACGCGGTCAAGGAACAGTGGCGGGCGGTGCCGCAGCACGGAATCGGCTACGGCCTGCTGCGCCACCTCAATCCGGACACCGCGCGCACACTCGCCGCGTTCGAGGACCCGCAGGTCGCGGTCAACTATCTCGGGCGACTGTCGGGGGATCGGACCGCGGGCTGGGCCATCGGGTCCGGTGGACCCGACACGGTCGTCGAACGCGAGAGTCAGGGGCCGGTGCCGTGCCCGCTCGCGATCGACGCCTACGTCGAGGACCAGGCGGACGGCCCGAGGCTGTGTGCCGCGATCCGGTACGTACCCGAGATCCTCGACGCCGATGCGGCCGAGGAGTTCGCTGCGCTGTGGCAGCGCGCGGTTCGCGCCCTCGCAGAACACGTGGCGGCCCCCGGCAGCGGCGGGCTGACGCCGTCGGACCTGGACTGGGTCACCGCGACGCAGCCCGAGATCGACCGTTGGGAGGCAACGCATCCCGGTGTGGTGGACGTATGGCCGCTCACCCCCCTCCAGGAGGGGCTGCTGTTCCATGCGCTGCTCGCGCAACAGGAGGTGGACGCCTACCACGTGCAGTTGATCGTCGATCTCGCGGGCGGGGTGGACGAGTCGCGGTTGGCGGCCGCGGCGCAGGCGCTGATGGACCGGCACGAGAACCTGCGGACGGTGTTCGACCACCGGGACGACGGAACGATCGTCCAACTGTCCCTCGGGCACGTGCCCCTCGACTGGTCGACGCTGACCGCGACCGCGGACCAGGCCGAGGAACTGATCGCGCGCGATCGCGAGATCCACTTCGACATGCGGGAGACGCCGCTGATCCGCTTCCTGCTGATCGACCTCGGCGGCGGACGCAGCCGACTGGTGATCACGAACCACCACATCGTGCTGGACGGCTGGTCGATGCCGCTGCTCGTGGCCGATCTGTTCGACCTCTACCTCACCGGTGGTCGGCCCCTCGACCGCGCGCCCGCCTCGTACCGCGGTTACCTCGAGTGGTGCGCCGCGCGGGACACCGCGGCCGCGGAAGGTGCGTGGGCGGCGGCCCTGTCCGGTCTGTCCGGGCCGACGCTGGTGGCACCGCACGCCGCGGGACGGCAGTTGTCGGCCACGGCCAGCGAGACCGTGCCGATGGACGATTCCACCGCGACCGCGCTCGGACGCACCGCCGAGAAGGCCGGCGTCACGGTCAACACCGTGCTGCAGGCGGCCTGGGGAATCCTGCTCGGCCAGATGACGGCCGGCACCGACGTCGTGTTCGGCACCACGATCTCCGGGCGCACGCCCGCCGTGCGCGGTATCGAATCGATGGTCGGGTTGTTCATCAACACGGTCCCGGTCCGGGCGCGCCTCGATCCTCGGGAGTCGATCCGCGACCTGCTCGGTCGGTTGCAGGCCGAACGGGCCGCACTCATGCCGCACGAGTACCTCGGTCTCACCGCGATCCAGCAGGCCGCCGGGTTCGGGGGACTCTTCGACACGGCGATGGTCTTCGAGTCGTACCCGATGGACATGCAGGCACTCGCCCGCCTCACCGAGCGCACCGGGTTGCGCACCACGTCGCTCGCCGGACACGACTCCACCCACTACCCGTTGTCGCTCAAGGCGTTCGAGGACACCCGCCTGCATCTGGTCCTGCGGTACGCACCCGACGCGATCGACCCGGCCGCCGTCGTCGACATCGCGCGGCGACTGGCGCGGATCGTGGAGACTGTCGCGCACCGCCCGGCCACCCCCGTCGGCCGCATCGACGTCGTCGGTGAGGAGGGCCGCACGGAACTGGTCGAGATCGCGACGGCGGACCCGGGTCCGGACCGAACGTGGGTCGAGATCCTCGAGGCGGGAGCGGCGCTCGACCCGGCCGCGACCGCGTTGCGCTGGTGCGGAACCGACACCACCTACCGGGAACTCGACGAACGGTCGACCCGCCTGGCGCGCGCACTGATCGCGCGCGGGGTGGGTCCGGAAGACTTCGTGCCGGTAGCGATACCGCGCTCCGCGGACTCCGTCACCGCCACCTGGGCGGTCGTGAAGAGCGGCGCGGCGCCCGTGCCGATCAACCCGAAACTGCCCGGCGGACGCATCGAGTACATGCTGGACGACTGCGCCGCCTCGGTCGGGCTGACCGCGAACGGCGACCACGGGTTGCCGGGGGCGCTCGACTGGCTGGCGCTCGACGAACTGGACCTCGGCCACTGGTCGGCGCGGCCGATCCACGACGGCGAGCGCATCCACCCGGTCCGCGCGACCGATCCGGCATACCTGATCTACACCTCCGGGTCGACGGGCGCACCGAAGGGGGTCGTGGTGACCCACACCGGGCTGCCGGCGCTCACGTCCGCGCAGATCGACCATCAGGGTGTGACGCCGAAATCCCGCATCCTGCACGTGTGTTCGCCGAGCTTCGACGTGTCGATCCTCGAACTCGTCCTCGCGTTCGGGGCCGGCGCGACGCTGGTCGTGGCCCCGCCGGACGTCTACGCCGGTGCGGAACTGGAACGGTTCGCCCGGGACGAGCGCGTCACCCATCTGCTCGTCACCCCGGCGGTGTGCGGAACCCTGGACCCGCGGTCGCTGCCCGACGTGGAGGTCGCCGAGATCGGCGGCGAGTTGTTCGGGGCGGAACTGGTGGACGAGTGGGCGCACAGGACGGTGCTGCTCAACGCGTACGGGCCGACCGAGTGCACGGTGTGCGTGACCGCCAGCGGCGCACTGGCGTCCGGTGAACCGATCACGATGGGCGGGCCGGTCGCCCGGTCCGGGGTGGGGGCTGTGGTGCTCGACTGCTGGTTGCGTCCGGTGGCCGACGGGACGGAGGGGGAGCTGTACCTCTTCGGCCCCTGCCTGGCGCGCGGCTATCGCGGCAAGGCGTCGCTGACGTCGGAACGGTTCGTGGCCAATCCCTTCGGGCCTCCCGGGTCGCGGATGTACCGAACCGGCGATCTCGTGCGCCGCGCGGGCAGGTCCGGTCTGCAGTACGTCGGGCGCACCGACTTCCAGATCAAGATCCGGGGGCTGCGCATCGAGGTCGGTGACGTCGACGCCGCGCTGATCGCGCACCCCGACGTCGAGTTCGCCGTGTCGCTGGGGCACGAGGCCCCCAACGGCGAGACCGTCCTGGTGTCCTACGTCCGCCTCGCGCCCGGCTGCGACCTCGACCCGGCCGCGCTCAAGAAATTCGCGGCCACCTCGCTGCCGGTGTACATGGTGCCGTCCGCGATCACGATCCTCGACACCGTGCCGATGAACTCCAACGGCAAACTCGACCGGGAGGCGCTGCCGGACCCGGTGTTCACCACCGGCGCCTACCGGCCGCCCGGGACCGACGTCGAGCACGTGCTGGTCGACGTGTTCGCCGACGTCCTCGGCGCGGAGCGCGTCGGCATCGACGACAGCTTCTTCGAACTCGGCGGCAACTCGCTCAGCGCGGTCCGGGTGGTCGCCGAGGTGCAGTCGCGGCTGGGCCGGGCGCTGCCGATGCAGTGGGTCGTCAGCGATCCCACCCCCGCGGCGATCGCCGCGCGACTCGACGGCGGCGGCGGGCCGTCGACGGATCAGTTGGTGCGGATGCGCTCGGGCGACGGTGCAGAACCGCTGATCTGCGTCCATCCGGCGATCGGGTTGACCTGGTGCTACACCGGCCTGATCCCGTACGTCACCAACGGCCGTCCCGTCTACGGGATCCAGTCGTCCGGGATGACCGTCGGCGTGCCGCCGTCACCGTCGATGGTCGAACTGGCCCGGCGCTACGTCGACCTGGTCCGACAGGTGCAGCCGCACGGTCCGTACCACCTCCTCGGATACTCGGTGGGCGGTGCGATCGCCCACGCGATGGCGGTGCGCCTGCGCGCTCTCGGCGAGGAGGTCGGGACGCTGATCATGCTCGACACCCAGACCCGTGACTCGACGCCGGAGGGGGCGGGCACGCCGAGCCTCGGGACGCTGTTCGCGGAGTTCGCGGGCATCGAATCCGTGGAGAACGTCGACGACGACCTCAGCCCCGAACGGGCGGAGCAGTTGCTCCACGCCGACGGTGGTGCGTACGCCACGCTGACCGCCGACGATCTCCGCCGGATCTACGACGACTACGTGCACACGATCGGTCTCGGTCAGGACTACCGACCCGAGGCGTTCGACGGCGACCTCGTGTACATCGCGGCGGAGGGCGGAACCGTGGACACGGGAACCCCGTGGGACCGCTACATCTCCGGCACCGTGCACGCGCACCCCGTCGACCACCCGCACAACCGGCTCACCACCGCCGAGGCGCTCGCGGTGATCGGCCCGATCGTCGGGCGATTCCTCGACGGGGGCGATCGATGATCTTGCGGCGCAACCGGGACCGGTGCTTACATGGTGCGCAGCGTCGCGTGCCGGTGGCGGACTGCGTCAGGCATGGAGGCGTCGAAGCACAAGGGGTCCTCGATGACCATCTCGTTCAATCACACGATCGTCTTCGCGCGGGACAAGCAGGTGTCCGCGTCGTTCTTCACGTCACTGTTCGCCCTGCCCGACGCCGTCGCCGCCGGCCCGTTCCTGGCCGTCCAACTCGACAACGGCGTGACACTCGACTTCGCCGATCCGCCGATCGACGTGCTGCCGCAGCACTATGCCTTCCTGGTCTCCGAGGAGGACTTCGACGGCATCTACGGTCGGATCCTCGACCGGGGCATGGACCACTGGGCCGACCCGCACAAGTCCCGGCCGGGGGAGATCAACCGGAACGACGGCGGGCGCGGGGTCTACTTCCACGACCCGGCAGGCCACAACCTGGAGATCATCACGCGCCCGTACGGTTCGGGAAGTTAGTGCCCTGCAAATAGATCGGTGATCGGACGTCGATTCGCGTTCTGTGGTGAGCTGGGATGGCTGCACATCGGTGCGAGTTCCGCTTCTACGAGGAGCTGAACGACTTTCTGCCGCCCTCCCACCGCAAGCGCACGTTCGTGCACGACTTCGACGGCACACCGTCGGTGAAGGACCGGATCGAATCCCTCGGGGTGCCGCACACCGAGGTCGACCTGATCCTCGTCGACGGTGATCCGGTCGGGTTCGACCACCGCGTGTCCGGCGGGGAGCGGGTCGCGGTGTATCCGACGTTCCACGGCCTCGACCTCGGTGCCGTCACCCCGCTGCGCCCGCCGCTGCGGGAGGTGCGCTTCGTCCTCGACGTCCACCTCGGCCGGCTCGCCCGCTACCTCCGGCTGCTCGGCTTCGACAGCGCGTACACGAACGACCGCACCGACGACGAACTGCTCGCGCTGTCGCGCAACGAGAATCGCATCCTCCTCACGCGCGACATCGGGCTGCTCGAGCGGGCGGCGCTCGTCCACGGAGGATTCCTGCACGAGACCGACTCCCGGCTCCAACTGCGGGAGGTCCTCGACCGGTACCACCTGCAGGGGCGCATCGTGCCGCTCACGCGATGCGCCCGCTGCAACGGGCTCATCGGCCCCACGACACCCGCGCTCGCGCGGGGGAGCGTCCCCGGCGGGGTGCTGCGCGAACAGCGCCGGTTCAGCCGCTGCAACGACTGCGGCCAGGTGTACTGGCCCGGGGGCCATCTCGAGCGGTTGCGGGCGCGGCTCGCCGAGATCGGCGTGTGGTTCTGAGTCGGGCGCGACGGACGCCGACCGGGGCAGCGCTTCTCACCGTCGCGTGGGTGTCCGCCGCCGGACCACCGCGCCGGCCACGTATCCCGCGACGATCGCGGCACAGATGACCGGCACGTAATTGCCGAGCCGGTCGTAGAGCGTGTCGTCCGCCTGCATCGGCACGTCGACGACCAGAACGCCGTGCTCGCCGGGGGGCATCGACCCGAGCCGGTGTCCGCGGGCGTCGAACGCGGCCGATTCCCCCGTCAACGCGGCCGCGACGACCGGGCGACCGCTCTCCGCGGCCCGCAGTGCCCCGAAGGACGCCAGTTGCGCGGGCGCCCAGCTTCCCTGGAAGGTGGCCGTCGACGACTGGTACGCCAACAGGTCCGCCCCCGCCCGCGCCTGCGTCCGGGCCAGGTCCGGGAACGTCTCCTCGAACGAGATCAGCGGCCCGACCCGGAGGCTACCGGCATTCATCACGGTCAACCGGTCGCCCGGCTCCCGGTTCTGCGCCGCCGCGGCGGTGATGCGGCTGAGCCAGCCGAGCTTGTCGCGGAACGGGACGTATTCCCCGAACGGGACCAGCCTGGTCTTCCGGTAGGTGTCGCGGATTCCTTGGTCGTCGATCAGAACGGCGGTCTTCGAGATCGCACCGGATCCGCCGACCGTTGCGTCGACGTTGACCAGGAGGTCCGCCCCGGCGGCCGCGGCCACCGCGCTGAGCCGGGTGCGCTGCGCGGGATCGGCGGCAAGGTCGGCGTCGACGCTGCTCTCGCCCCACACCACGAGATCGACCGGCGCACCGATCCCTCGGGTCAGTTGCTCCTCGAACGCGAGCATGTCGCCGTGCACGATCCCCGGTTGCACGAGCGCTACAGCCGCGACGTCGGTCGGTGGCTCCGCGGGGCGGTACGCGGACCACAGCGGACCGGACACCACCGCCACTACGACGGTCACCGCGCCGACGGCCCGGGCCGCCGCGCCGCCGACCACGCACAGAGTGACCCCTACGTTCGATGCCACGATCGCGAAGCCGACCAACCACACCCCGCCGAGCGCGGCGAGTCCGAGCACACCCGGGTGCTGCCACTGGGTGGCGCCGAGCAGCGGCCAGGGTCCGCCGAGCCACTGCCACGACCGGACCGCCTCGATCAGCACCCACCCCGCGGGCACGACGAGCGCGGCAGCCGCCGCCCGCCCGCCGGTGAGCGGCGCCCGCAACGCGTCCCACACCAACACGCCCCACCCGGTCCACAACAGCGCGAGCGCGCCCACGGCCAGCGGGAAGAACCAGACCAGGTTCGGCGCCACCCAGAACTGTGTGCCCGCGAGGAACCCGACGCCGGACAGCCAGCCGCGCAGTGCGGCCTCACGTGTAGTCCCCGCCGCGCGCAGCAGCAGCACCACCGGTACCAGCGACACCCACGCCAGCACACCGAGATTCGGCGCGGGCATCGCCAGCAGCGGCAGTGCCCCCGCGACCACGACCGCCACCCGTGGCACCCACCGCGTGGCGCCAGCGGTCCTCCCCAGCCTGCGGCGTCCGCTGGCGAGCATTCTCCCGAAAGCCACTGTGCCGGACACATGTCCATTCTAGGTTCCGGGTCAGTCGACAGCCCGAGTTGTCGAGGACGGCTTTCAGGATCGCGCCAGTTCGGCGACCACCTCCTCGAAGGCCCGGGAGCCGGTGAACACCGCCGCGCACACCTCGTCGAGCGGCTTGTCCCGCAGCCGTTGCGCGAATGCCGACTCCGCCTCGCGGACGAGTTCTCGGCGGAGTCTGCGCACGGGTCCATCGGCGCGCGCCGCCCGGCCGACCACCGCGACGAGATCTTCGACACCCGTTCCGTGTTCGACGCTCGTCCGGATCACCGGGGGGCGAACGGCATCGGTTCGACGGAGCCGGAGCATCCGCTCGAGCTGTCGCGCGGTGTTGTCCGCCCCCGGCAGATCGGCCTTGTTGACCACCAGGACATCCGCGAGTTCGAGAACCCCGGCCTTGATCGCTTGGACGTCGTCGCCGAGCCCGGGCACGGAGACGAGGACGGCGACGTCGGCGAACTCGGTGATCTCCACGTCGGACTGGCCGCTTCCGACCGTTTCGAGCAGCACGACGTCCCAACCGGCGGCGTCGACCGCATCGACGAGTGCCGGGACGGCGCGGGCCAGGCCGCCGGCATACCCACGAGAGGCGATCGAGCGGATGAACACTCCGGGGTCGCACGTGTGCACGCCCATCCGGGTCCGGTCTCCCAGCACGGCGCCTCCGGAGACCGGGCTCGAGGGGTCGACCGCGAGCACGGCGACACGGACTCCGGTTCGTCGCAGGGTGGTAACCATCGCACCGATCAGCGAGGACTTGCCGGCGCCCGGCGGCCCGGTCAGTCCCACGACCAGTGCTCGTCCGGTGTGTGGCCGGATCCGTCTACGCAGGCTGGTGGCGTCCGGCCCGCCTCGCTCCAGGATCGTCAGGACGCGGGCGAGGCTTGCTTCGTTGCCGGCGAGGAGTTCGTCGACGAGGCCGGTCATGCGACTATCAGCGGGTTGCCGAAACCGAGTTCTTCGCGGAGCGTGCCGACGATCTCGCCGTGTGTGACACCGCTGATCGCGGCGTCGACCACCTGCTCGAACACATTCTCCTTCTCGCTCTGGGCCGCACGCCGGAGTCCGTCGACGGCCCGTCCGACGTCGGCGGCGCTCCGATCGCGCTTGAACTCCCGGAATGCCTCGACGTGCGCCGCCATCGCCTGCGGATCGGGTCGGTACGGCGGAGGCTGGGTGTCCTCGCCCTCCTCCGACCGATAGCAGTTCACGCCGATGACCCGGTCCTCTCCGAGGTCGATGCGCTCCTGGGCGGCGAGCGCGGAGCGGCCGATCATGCCCTGCACCAGCCCGGACCCGACGGCCTCGTACATCCCGCCGGCGTCCTCGACGACCTTCATGACCCGGAGGATCTCTTCTTCCATCTGGTCCGTCAATCGCTCGACGTAGTAGGAGCCGCCGAGCGGGTCGATCACGTCGCAGAGGTGGGCCTCCTCGCGCAGGATGTTCTGGGTGGCAACCGCGATGCGAGCCGATTCCTCCGTGGGGCAGGTGATTGCCTCGTCGTAGGCGTCGGTGTGCATCGACTGGAGGCCCGAGAAGATCCCGGCGATCGCCTGCGTGGCGACGCGCGCGATGTTGTTGAGGGGCTGCTGGGCCGTGAGGTCGACGCCGGAGGTCTGACCGTGGAACTTGAACCGCCACGAGCGAGGATCCTTCGCGCCGAGCCGTTCCCGGGTGATCCGGGCCCAAATCCTGCGGCCCGCACGGAACTTCGCGACCTCCTCGAAGAAGGAGATCGACACATCGAAGAAGAACGTGAATCGCGGGAGGATCGCGTCCGGGTGGAGGCCTCGGGCCATGCAGTCCTCCGCGTACTGGATCGCCGTGGCGAGGGTGAATCCCATGGTCTCGGCGGGTGTGGCGCCGGCCTGCTGCATGTGCTGGCCGACGACCGACACCGGGTTCCATCCGGGCACCCGCTCCCGGCAGTACGCCACGTGGTCGACGAGGACCCGTCGTGATCCCGGCTGGGAGAGCCGGTAGAACATGTGGTTCGCCACGAAATGCGAGATGTAGTCGGACTGGTTGGAGGTCCCGGTGATCCGGTCGAACGGCACGCCGCGGCGCTGTGCCGTGGCCAGCACGAAGGCGAGCAGGGTGAACGGCGTCGGGTCGTTCATCGCGGTGGAGATCGCGTCCAGCGGAACCCCGTCCAGTGCGGTACTCATGTGGTCGACGTTGTTGATGACGGTCCCGCAGGTACCGAGCAGAGGGGCGGGGACCTGGTCGCAGTCGAGGCCCCTGAACCCGGAATTGCAGGGCAGCAGGCTGATTGCGTTGGCACCGAGGTCGAGCAGTTGGCGGACCCGTGCGTTGTAGTCCTCCGGGGTGCCCAGTCCGATCAGTTGGCGTTGCGTCCACGTCCGGCCTCGGTACATGGTCGGGTAGATCCCGCGGGTGAAGGGTGCCTGTCCCGGGTAGCCGAGGTCCGCGTCGAATCGCTCGCCCGACCAGTCGGCCGGGGTGTAGAGGGGCTCGATCTCGAGTCCCGAGCGGTTCCGGACCACCCGGTCGTCGGGAACCTGACCGGCGTAGTCCGCGGCCCAGCGTGCGCGGCCACCGGTTTCCGTCTCCATCATGGTCATGCCGAGACCTCCGTGCCGAACTGTGCGGCCACCACGGCCTCGCCGAGTTCCGTGACGGCGTCCACGATCTCGTCACGCGAGGATCCCGGACCGAAGATGCCGGCCACGCCGGCATCACGGAGCATGGCGTGTTCGCTGTCGGGGATGATTCCCCCGACGACGACCGCGATGTGCCCGAGTCCTTCCCGCCTGAGCTCACGGAGCAGGTCGGGAATGATCAGGTGGTCCGTGGCCAGCGAGGAGACCCCGATGACGGCCACGTCCTCCTGGCGGGCGAGCCGGACCACGGCGTCGATCGTCTGCCACGGCGGGGTGTAGATCACCTCGTGCCCCGCGTCGCGCAGGTAGGCCGCGATGATGCGGCTGCCGCGGTCGTGGCCGTCGAGACCGATTTTGGTGACCATGATCCTGATCGGTGCACCCATGTGATGCCTCCTTGGGTCCCACTGCTCGATGCGAGCGCGAATGCGAGCGAGTGCTCGCTCGCATTCGCAGTATGGGCGCAGGCGCGAAAGCCCGTCAAGCATCGATGGGAGTCGGTCGCGGCGCGTCG
The DNA here is from genome assembly GCF_004011865.1 of Prescottella agglutinans. Classification (GTDB taxonomy): domain Bacteria; phylum Actinomycetota; class Actinomycetes; order Mycobacteriales; family Mycobacteriaceae; genus Prescottella; species Prescottella agglutinans. The sequence goes on from NZ_RKLP01000006.1 coordinate 172,475, forward strand.
GCTCGGCGGTGGCTATGCTGACCCGGAGTCTGCGGGGGTGGAGCCCCGGAGCCACCCCGCTCGCGGGCACGGCCGACCTGACGAGGAACCAATGACCCCCTTGCGCTCTCGCGAACCACTGATCCGTTCTGTCCGCTCGGTCGCGCAGGTTGGGCCGCGCGGATGAGGGCGAGTCGCGAGGAGCGGCGAAGTCGCCTCCAGGAGGTGGCCACGCGGCACATCATCGAGCGCGGTTTCGACAGCGTGTCCGTGAACGATCTGGCCGAGGATCTCGGGATGAGTGTCGGTGGCCTGTACCGCTACATCCAGACGAAATCGGACCTGCTGGTGATGGCGTGCGAGACCATCTACGGGGGTCTGCGTGAGACGCTCGCCGAGATCGCGACCGGCAGCGAGCGTGATCTCCCGGAGAAGTTGCGCCGCATGATCGAGGTGTATGTCGGCGAATGCGTTCGGAACCGAGAGCAGATCCTGTTGATGTACCGCGAGTACCGCCACCTGCCGCAGGAGGCGCACCGGCGCTACAAGGAACGTGAACTCGCCATCGCCGGCCTGTTCGCGGACCTGATCGGCGCGGGTGTCCGGCGGGGCGTGTTCGGCGAGGTGAACGAGCAGGTGCTGGCACAGGACGTCGTCCTGTTGGGCCACCTGCCGGCGCTCAAGGGGTGGGCGTTGCACGGTGTCGAGTCAGATGTCCTCGTCGCCGAGCAGGTGGAGTTGGTCATGGCCCGGCTGGAGATGGGGCCGCGAGCAGGGCGGTGAGCGGCGTTCGGGTCAGGGGAGCAGTTCGGCTCGGCGGGCGGCGTCGACGGCCTCCTGTCGGCTGTGTGCGCCCAGCTTGACCAGACTCGATCGCAGATAGCTCTTGACCGTCTCGGGGGACAGATCCAGGGCGTCGGCGATCTCGCCGTTGTGGAGTCCGGTTGCCGCATGGGCGAGGACGTCCACCTCGCGTTCGGACAGCATGCCGTCATGCCGTCCAGGGGGCGCGAGGCGTCGGCAGAAGTCGCGCAGCGTCTGTCGGTCGCTCTCGACCTCCGCACCAGAGGCCAAGGCTCTGAGCTCCGCGAACGCGCGGCGGATCGCCTCGGTCTCACTTACTGTGAGCGGGGGATTGCCCATGTTCACCCTTTCCGATCCTCGGTGGGCGCCGTGCGCGGATCCGCGGCGCGCGCGAACCCGGCGCGTCTCTGTTGTCACCTGCCGGCCCGGCGTTAGTATGCGAGCGAGCACTCGCATTTGCAAACTCCTTCTCGCGAATCGAGGTCGCCCCATGACGATGGTCGCCACCGGTGTCGGCAGCGATCTGGACCGCGCGCTTGCCACAGTGCAGCAGCGCTCGGGATTCGCCGTCGTTTTCGCAGGACGGGTCCGTGCTGGAACGCTGCGGATCAGCAATCTTCGTGGCAACCGATCCGAGGCGCTGCGCGGGTTGTCGCTTCCGCCTGGCGTTGGGCTCGGCGGAAAGGCCACGACGCTCGGCCGGCCCGTGTCCGTCCGCGACTATTCCTGCGCGCTCGCCATCACCCATGAGTACGACAGTGCGGTGGCGCGGGAGGGATTACGGGCACTCGTCGCCGTCCCTGCTCGCGTTCACGGTCAGGTGAGCGCGGTCCTCTACGGAGGCGTCCGCGCGGCTATGAGTATCGGTGACCGAGCCATCGCAGATCTCGTGACGGCGGGGCGGCAGGTGTCCCTCGACCTCGAGGCGGCTGCCGCCGACGCGGCGTCGTCTGCGTTGGTTGAGGAGCGGGGCTCGCGTGACGGCGGCGAGATGCCCGGCCGCGCTCACTGGTGCACTGTCGTGGAGGGAATCGTGTCCGAACTCGAGCAGATGTCCGAGCGCCCGGTGCAGGCGAAGGCGCGCACTGCCTGCCTGGAACTGCTGGACGTCCTGCGTGGGGAGGCGGACCGGGGCGGCTCGCCCACTGTCCGGCCGTCGGACCTACGGGTGCTCGAGCTCGCGGCACGGGGGTGCACCGATCGCGACATCGCCGATCATCTCGGGATCCAACTTCACACGGTGCGACGCCGGATGCGAATGCTGCGCAAGACCTTCGGCGTGCACAGTCGGTACGCCGCGGTCTCCGCGGCGCGGGTTGCGGGAGTCCTGTCATGAGCACGGTTCCGCAGCCGGAGCCCTTGCGGCGAGCCGCCGCGATGTTCGAGGGCGACCGGGCATCCCGTCGGCTCGGAATCACGATCACCGAGATTGTGGACGGTGCCGCCGAGGGGACCATGACCGTCACCGACGACATGCTCAACGGTCACGGAACCTGTCACGGCGGTCAAGTCTTCCTCTTCGCGGACACCGTCTTCTCCTGCGCGTGCAACAGTCGTGGTGCGATGACGGTCGCGGCGAAGGCTGACATCGTGTTCGTCGCGCCCGCCCACGCGGGTGACGTGCTCCACGCGCGGGCGGTCGAGCAGGTCGCGTTCGGCCGCAACGGCATCTTCGACGTCACCGTGACGCGCGACGACGGCACGGTCGTGGCACTGTTTCGAGGTCACAGCCGGGCGCTTCCCGTTGCACTGGGCTGAGGCGGCGGCGATGTGGCTGGCGGTGCACGTAGCGGCGTAACGCCAGACCGAGATGCCGTGCACCGCAAAAGGATCTGTTCGCAGGATTCTCCATGTCGTCCCGAGGCGTGCCCGCCGCTGGCAGCTCCGGGACGGGTGGCAATTCCGGGGGTAGCCGCGTTCCTGCAAGCCGTCGATGATGTGGTGACTCGAAGAGGAAGGTGGTTGTCGATGGCTCCCGAACCTGTCTACTGGAACAAGCAGATGGAGACCCGTCCGCGCGCTGAGCGTGAGCAGGAGATCCTGGCGCTGCTGCAGCGGCAGCTGCACCGCGCCTACGCCGAGTTGCCCTTCTACCGGCGGCATTACGATGCGCACGGCTTTCACCCCGATCAGGTCCGAAGCCTCGATGACTTCACCCGCCTCGTGCCCGTGATCACCAAGCAGATGCTGCGCGACGACCAGACGGCGCACCCGCCGTTCGGCAGTTACCTCGGCGTACCGGAATCGGAAATCGCTCGCGTGCACGGTTCGTCGGGCACCACCGGCGTCCCCACCCTGTACGGAATTTCTCAGGCCGACTGGGAGCATGTGACCGACGTGATGGCCCAGGGCTTCTTCACTGCCGGCGTGCGTTCCACCGACAGGGTCCAGCTGGCCACCGTGTTCGGCATGTTCATCGGCGGCTGGGGATCGCTGCAGGGCTGCGAACGCATCGGCGCGACGACCTTCCCGATCGGCGCCGGCGAGACGGAACGCCAGCTCGAGCTGATGTATCGGGTCGGAACCACTGTGCTGATCTGTACGCCGACGTACGCGCTGCACATGCTGGAGCGGGCCCGTTCGCTCGGCTACGACACGGCGGCGTCCCCGCTCCGTCTCGGCATCTTCATCGGCGAGCCCGGGGCGGCCATCCCGGGGACCCGCGAGGTCCTCGAGCGGGGCTGGGGCATGACCGTGCGCGACTTGGCGACGACGTCGGAGATGACCCCGTTCGCCACCAATGCGGAGTGCGAGCACGGGCTCGGTGTGCACGTCCTGCAGGACCAGGTCTGGACGGAGATCGTCGACAAGGAGAACCCGAACCGGTCCGTCGACGACGGTGTCAGCGGTGGTGTCGTATACACCCATCTGCGGCGGGAATCGCAGCCGATGATCCGATTCGCCTCGCGCGACGAGTCGCACATGACCTACGAACCCTGTCCTTGCGGCCGCACCTACCCGCGGCTGCCGCTCGGGGTGTACGGGCGGCTCGACGACATGCTGGTCATCCGCGGTGCCAACGTGTATCCGTCTCAGGTCCAGCGGTCGTTGCTCGCCGTGCCGGGCACGGGCGTGGAGTTCGTGGTCATCGTGGACCGCGAGGGATCGATGGATTCGGTGCACGTACAGGTCGAGTACGACCCGACGATCCGACCGGACGACGTCCCGGCCTTCAAGAAGGACCTCGCCGCCGCCGTGCGGGCGCGGCTCAAGAACGACACGAACATCAACTTCACGGTCGAGGTCCTGGACCCGGAAACGCTCGAGCGTGCCGTCTCGAAGGCCAAGCGGGTGATCGACCGCCGCCCGTCCCTGCGGGTGGCCGCGACAGCCTGATCGGACTCGACCGTCGTAGCCGCCATCCCGCCGCGCATGTGTGCGACGGGATCGGCGCCCGACGCCGTTGCGCGCGAACACGAGTCGGTTCGGGGGCGGCGCCGCACGACGGTCCGGCGACAATCGCCCACGAGTAACGGCACGGCTGTTGCGGCGGATATACGGACCGACCGTTTCTTTTGGGTTGGCCGAATGAAGCGAACGGCAACGACAATCAGGGGGACTCGTCATGAAAGCACGTAGGTCGACGCAACTGTTCGCTGCGACAGCGCTTTCCGCCGCAGCGTTCGCATCTGTCGCCGCTCCGGCATCGGCCGTTCCGACCGCGGATCCGTTGGCGCCGATCACCGCATCCGCGTCGAGCGCCTCGGCCGGTAGCATCGGCGCACCGGATGGGCTGACCGTCAACGCCCTCATCGCCGCCCGCAACGCGGGATTCCCGATCTACGAGGCCGGTCGAGTGGTCGTCGTCTCGGCGACGAAGATGGGCACGATCTACGCGACCGAGTATCGGCGCGTCTACGAGGTCGATGCCCTGGATTCGCTGGCAACCAAGTTCGTCACGGTCGGCGGCGCTGCGCCGGACAACTTCTACGTCGTGCGCGGCCCCGACCGCGACTCCATCGTGGTCAACATGCGTCCGAGCGGGGACCCGATCTGGGGTGGCTTCTCGTACGACACGACGCCGCAATCGTGGTGGAACAGCCCGCTCGTCCAGCTCCAGGGTGGCGGGCCTGGTGTGGGCATCGCACTGGTCCGCTAGCTGCCCTGACCGGAGACGTTGATCGAGTGCCTCACTCACCTTTCGCCATTCACGGGTCTTGCTGTCGCTGGGGGGATGCCGATCTCGTCGATGCCATGGCCGCTGCAGGCAATCTTGGTGGCACTGGCGTGCTCGATACGGGACACGAGAAACCACCGCATATCGCTGCGTAGCCTGCACCACCCGATCAGGTACCACTGGCCGTTCCTGGAGGCGAACATCACCGGTTCGACGTCGCGGGTGGTCGTGTTGCCGTCACGCGAGGTGTAGCGGATACGCACCACCCGTTGCTCGGCCATCGCTTCCTCCAGCGCTGACTTGATCGTCCGCCGAGTAGTCGGCGCGTCGACCCAGACGCGGCTGGCCAGCTCATCGGCCTTCGTCCGGGTCAGCGGATCGAGGACGTCCATGATCTTCCGAACGCCAGCCAAGGCGAGATCGGCGTAGGGGGCATCGGGTGCAGCAGAGACTGCCGCGAGTAGCGCTACTGCCTGCACAGGGGTCAGGCTGACCGGTGGCAGGGTGCCTCGGGCGACCAGCCCGTAGCCACCTCCGGGGCCCGGGCGCGACCAGATCGGCGCACCACTGTTCTCGAGTGCGGCGAGGTCTCTCTTGACGGTCCGCACGGACACGCCGAACTCGTTTGCCAGTCGCTCAGCAGTGCATCCACGCGGCCCGCTGCGTCTCAGCATCTCGGACAGGGCGTGGAGTCGCTCCGCCCGCTTCATTTCCCACCCCGACTCACTGCAGACCGCGGCAAAAAAATCATGCCAAAAATGGTGACATACCGTTGTCCACGAGGCTCGAGAGCATCGTCGTGTGACGACAAACGCGAGCAACCCGACCATCATCCTGATCGCCGGCCATTGGCTGGGGGCTTGGGCATGGGACGAGGTGCTGGAACACCTGACCGCTGACGGCTGGCGAACAATCCCGATGACGCTTCCCGGCCTCGATGAGCGCGACCCCGAGCGGGCGTCCAGGACGCTCGATGACCAGGCGACGGCGATCGAGCAGACCATGTCCCAGGCCGAAGCGTCCGAGGCTCGGCCGGTAGTCATCGTGGCGCACAGCGGGGCCAACGCGCCGGTGAGCCTTGTGCTCGATCAGCATCCGGAGCTTGTCCGTCGAGTGGTGTGGGTCGATAGTGGGCCCGTCGCGTCCGGCAGTGTCTTCGCCCCGGATACGCCTGAGGATCTGGACGAGTTTCCCCTGCCGCCCTTCGACGCGCTCGGGGAGCAGGCCAGCCTCGAGGGCCTCAGCACCGAGGCTCTCGAGCGCTTTCGAGCCAGGGCCGTTCCGGAACCCGGTCCCGTGCTACGCGGGCAGGTGGAGCTCACCAACGATGCCCGTCGGGCGGTCCCGACCACTCTGGTGTGCTGCTCGATCCCGAGCGCGCAGATAATGGAGCTGGCCAACGCGGGTCATCCCATGTTCGCCGAGGTGTCAAACCTCGACCATGTTGACCTCATCGACCTCCCGACCGGGCATTGGCCCATGTGGAGCCGCCCCGGCGACCTCGCCCACATCCTCGCCGCAGCAGCGACTTCCCCAGCCAACTGAACCGCAGACAGACCTGAAGAGGGCCAGCCGAAGCGGCTGGCCCGCTTCCATTCCCGAAAGATCTCATGACACACCCCACTGCCGCGCTCACCCCAAGACATCGCCTCGAGGTTGTCCGTCTCGTCGTAGAGAAGGGATGACCGATCAGCGAGGTCGCCGCCCGTTTCCATGTGTCCGACAAGACGGGCAAGGCCGTGACGAATTGATGTGTGAGTCTGCGGATGCGGCTGCGCGAAGGCCCGGTTCAACTGCGCGAGCAGGCTTGGCGTCGGCGTGCGGCAACCAGCCGCCGTTCTCACGATTGATCAACGTTCCCGGGCAGTACGGCTAGCGGAACGGCTCGAGGCGGAGTCGCGTTCGGCCCCGTCGATTCCGCCGCGGTGGGTCGCTCAGCGAGGCGCCAGGTTCTCCAGTGCCAGAGCGAGAATGCGGTGCATGTCCTCGACCCCGTAACCGGACCCGGGCTCGCAGCCTCGGTCGGCGACCAGGTGATTGGACATCGCCAGCCCGTGTAGCAGAACCCAGAGCATGGGGCCGACTTCCCGTGCCTCGCCGGCGATCAGGGTGCCGGTCTGCTGCGCGTCGGCGACCATTTCCTGGAAGTGCCCGTTGAAGTCGACGGCGGCCTCTTCGAGCACCCGACTCGGTTTGATCGCGTAGTCGCCGCCGAACTCGATCCGGTAGTGGTTCGGATACTCCCACGCGACGCGGACGTAGGCGAGGCAGGCGCGGAACAGTGGTGTGGTGGCGGTGGTCGCGTCCGCTGCGGCGCGTTGCATCTCCGCTTTCAGGAAGGCCAGGTGCTCGGCGGCCACCGTGCTGAGGAGGTCGTCCTTGTCCTGGAAGTGCCGGTACGGCGCCGTTCGCGACACGTCGGCCGCCGCCCCGACCGCCCGCAAGGTGACGTGAGCCGGTCCACCCCGCGTCAAGAGCTCATTGGCCGCGGTGATCAGGGCACGGCGCGTGTCTCGGGTCCCTTCCTGCACTCCCAGAGGATAAGTGGAGGTTGACGCTGTCAACAAGTCGAGTTAGGTTGACGCCGTCAACATGGCGGCGGGTTCGGGCGGGGAACCCACCGGCCACTACGTTTCGTCCGATACGGGGGCTCAATGACATCTACATCGACATCGCAGGCGAATCCGCTCGACCTGCTCCGCTCGGATGTTGCGATCTGGAATTCGCTATGGAGTTCCGGTGATTCAGGGCGGGCCAGCCTCGTCGACGCCGACCTGGCAGGCCTGTGCCTCGTGGGCGCAAATCTGGTGGGTATCGATCTCACCGGCGCAGACCTGTCCGGAGCCGACCTCACAGATGCCGAGCTCGCAGGCGCGAATCTGACTTCCGCCGAGTTCGTCGGCGCGAACATGGCGAGGGCCGATCTCGCCGGCGCGATCGCGCACGATGCCAACTTCACGGGTGCGTATCTCACCCGGGCCAACCTGCGGGACGCCGACCTGACGATGGCCTATCTGACGAGAACCTACCTCGCACAAGCAGATCTGACGGGAGCGGACCTCTCCGGCGCGTACATGACCGGCGCCTACCTCGGTGGGGCCGATCTGACGAGTGCCACCCTGATCGGCACCTATCTGGGCAAGGCCAATCTGACCGGCGCGAACCTCGATGCCGCCCTCATGGACGGTGCCGATCTGACCGAGGCGACCATGCCGGACGGCACCGAGGCCGAATGAGACCGGTCGGCCGCACCCGAGCGCAGATGCAACCGATATGAGGACCGTCTGGGCGTTCCGCAACCGCGCGACATCAGCCTTGTACCGGATTACGGGCGGCCGTCTCGGCGGGAAGGCCGTAGGACTGCCCGTCCTGCTACTGACGGCGCCAGGACGCCGGACCGGACTTCCGCGTACGACGCCGGTTGTCTACCTCCAGCACGGCGATTCGTACGTTGTGGTGGGATCCGCATTCGGATCGAAGACCGACCCTGATTGGATCAGAAACGTTGCCGCAGCAGGGACCTGCCGGATCCGGATAGGGGATCGCGAGTGGAACGCGGTTGCAAGAATCGCGACCGGGGGCGAGCGCGAACGCCTCTGGCGGCGGTTGATCCTGCCCGCGCTGCCCACGATCGCGAAGCGCGAGGCGAAGTCCGGCCGCACGTTCCCCGTCGGTGTCCTGAAGAGGCCGTAGCCGGGCACGTTGTGACTCGCACCGACCCGGACGCGTGCGACGGCTCAGGCCCGTCGTTCCGGTGGGAGCGCCCGGTGGACCGTCCGGACGATGAACGACTGCGGTGGCTGCCAGACGTCGCGATCTGCGAACGACCAGGCGTAGGTGAGCGCTCCGTCGCGGATGCAGTCCAGCAGGCCCGGCGCCGCGAGTTCGTGAGCAGACCACTCGTAGAGCCGCTGCAACCGCGGGACGATCACCCCGTAGTCCACGAGCCGGCCGAATCCGTGTTCGTCCCCGAGGTAGGACCGTGCCCCCTTCCCGAGGGGGTACTCGTCCGGGAGCACACGGGACAGCTGTACGAAGATCCCGGCCATGCCCAATCGTGGGTCACCGAGGAACGGGGCGAAGGGGCGCAGCCATCCGAGTGCGATCCGGGGGGCCGCGACGAGGGCGTGCGCGTACAGCACCCGGCAGAGGACGACGTTCATGAAGAAGCGCTCGGCCTCGTTCTCCGCCTCCGCCAGGTCGCGGTGTTCGAGGTAGGCGGCGACCACGCTCCCGTTGTGTGCCCGATACCAGGCCCGAGCGGTCGGGTAGTCGGCGAAGGACATCCAGAAGTCAACTGTCCGAGAGGACGTCGGACCGGAAAGGTCTCCGCTCAGGGCTACCGCCTCACACCCGTCACGGAGGATGCGCTCGTTCACGGCGCGCCACCACGGACTGCCGGGGTCGTCGTCGGACGGTGGCTGCAGCAGGCCTCGCCGGAGCTGCCATCGCATGAACGACATCGCGGCGCGGCGGAACGGCAGATGTCGAGGGGCCTGGCCGTAGGGGCCGTAGTAGCAGCGCTGCATCAGCGCGATCCGGCCTGCTGGATCGTCGCGGACCGAGGTGATCTGCTGCTCGGCCCAGGCGGCGGCCGTGCCCCCAGCACTCACGCCACCATGATCGCACGCGCCGCCCAGGCCGGCGTGACGTTCTGTAACGGGATGCTTTTCGCGGCCGACAGATTCAGTGCAACGAAACCAATCGGGAGGGAAAGCACATGGGTTCTGCGGCAGATGCTATGGGGTGGGTCCGCGAGGGGTACCTGGCAGGCGATCCGCTGCGATCCGCGCTCTTCGTCGGGGCGTCGTTCGTGATGATGCCGCTGCAGCTCATCGCGGTGATGCTGGGTCAGCCCTTCTAGGCGGGACAATCCGACAGGGAGCGCCGCGATCCGCGAAGGATTGCGGCGCTTCCGTTGTTGTGGGGCGGTTGTTCTGTTGTGGACCGGTGGTTCGTTCGAGCGACCTACGGCTCGTCGGCGAGTTCTCGCGGAACGGCGACGGCGTCGACCAGCGCACCGTTGCGCCACACGGTCACCTCGACGCGCCGGCCTATGGTGCCCTCGACCATGAGGGCTTGGATGTCGGTCGCGGTGACGACGGGCCGCCCGTCGATCGCCACGAGAATGTCTCCTTTGCGGAGCCCGGCCGTCGAGGCGGCACTTCCGGGCACGACCTGGGCGACCTGGACGCCGCGTTTGCGGCCCAACTTGGTGGCGAGCTCCGGCGGCAGGGGCATCTGCATTCCCGCTATTCCGAGCCAGCCGCGGCGAACGCGTCCCGTCCGCATCAGGGAGGCGATGATCCGTTCGGTCGTCGCGTTGATCGGCACCGCGAGCCCGACGCCGATGCCGGCGACGGCGGTGTTCACCCCGACCAGGCGACCGGAGCTGTCGGCGAGCGCACCGCCGCTGTTGCCGGGGTTGAGTGCCGCATCGGTCTGGATGACCTCGTCGATGATCCGGCCCGACCGCGTCGGTAGTGATCGGCCCAGCGCGGAGACGACGCCGGCCGTGACGCTGCCGGCGAGGCCGAGCGGACTACCGACCGCGACGACCAACTGCCCGACCTGGAGCTGGGCGGCATCGCCGCGGGTCACGGCCGGCGGCACGTCGCTCCTCGCCCGCAGGACCGCGAGGTCGGAAAGGGTGTCCCGGCCCGTGACATCCGCCAACACCTCGCCGCCGTCGGAGAAGGTCACCTCGGCCCGCCGCGCCCCGTCGACAACGTGGGCGCTGGTCAGGATGTAGCCGTCGGGGGTCAGCACCGACCCGCTGCCGCCTCCGGTGCCCCGTCGGGTCGCGACCCGGAGACTGACGACGCTCGGGAGCACCCGCTGAGCGACACGGATCACGGCCTCCGAGAACGCGTCCAGTGGCTCGAAATCCTCACTCATACAGGTATCGAACGCCTGCGCCCGCGTGGGTGATACCGGCGTTCGCGCAGAGCCGAAGTCACGAATCGGCAGCGGCGACGGTCCCAGGTGATGTGAACCCTGCGTGAAATTTCCTCGTTATCCGGACGGGGGAGTTGAACGATCGTCCACTTTTGGCTTGGATGCTAGGCGGTGCACGGCCCGGACCGGCGACACGGCACCCGCGGGCCTCACGCTCGTGACGCGATCAATCACGAGGACGGGTTGGGGACACGGCATGGGGCGGACACGGCGCCGAAGCGGAATCTACTCGAGCACGGTTGCCGTCGCGCTGGCCGCGGCGCTGGTCGGCGGAACGGCAACCGCCTATGCCGCACCGGACGCCCCCGCTCAGGTCGGGGAGTCGACCTGCGTGGGGTCGAACCACGCGACCATGGGTGCCATCTTCGATGCCGTGCTACAGGCGTCGAAACCCATTCTGCCGCAACCGTTCCTCGACAACTACGACGAAATCCGGGCCGAGGGGCACCGGCGCCTCGCCGCCACGGGCATCAGCACTCTCGCGGTCTCCAACCCCGCGGCGATGCAGTCGGCGGACCCGGACGCGGGCATCAACAAGTACGGCGACCCGATCACCCGGTACATCGTCACCCAGTTGACGAACGTCAAGAACGGTGAGGAGTCGGCCGTCATCCGTGCCGAGAACCTCACCCTCGGACAGGCCGTCGAGACCGCGTACTTCCTCATCTACACGACGGCCCTGGTCCCCGCGAACATCATCGCCGGGATGATTCCCTCGATGGTCAGCCTCGGCCCGGTCAGCGCGGGAATGCTCATCAGCCTCCCCCTCAAGTTGGGGGCGAAGGGATTCGCGCTCATCTACGACGCCGCGCAGAGCCAGCTCGAACAGAGCTGTCTGGTGTGGGCGGACGGCGACGCGATCGACGCGGCGGGCAGGCCGGATCGGGAGGTCGACCTCGGATTCGAGGCACCCGTGTTCATCAAGCAGATCGCTGAGGGTGTCTCGGTCGCCGGCGCGGACTGCCCGCCCGCCACCGAGCTGACCCTCGGCGACGTGTTGGCACGGACCGGCACCTACCTGCGCGCGACGAGCCCCGATCCCGACAACGTGCGGCAGGTCGAGGACCAGCAGGCGCGGCTTACCTGGATCCTCGAGAACACGATGGTTCCCTCGGGGCTGATCCCCGCGAACCCGGACGACTTCTCCACGATCGAGACGCTGCTTTCGACAGCCCTCGGCATGGTCCCCACCGTCGGCGGTGCGACGACGGAGGCGCTGGTCGCGCTGGTCCACGACGCTTTCGCCGGCGAGGACCTCACCGACGTCCAGCCGCTCGGCACGGTGAAGATCGGCGACGCGCTGACGGCCGCGTACTTCGGGTACGCGTTGACCACGCAGGTCATGGAGATCGGCTACACCGCAGGCACTGACGCGTTGTCCGCCGCGTGGGTCGCGGGGTCGGGCGGCGCCGGCGCGGCGGTCAACCCGTTCGACTGGATCCCGTCGCCGTTCCCGCTGATCAACGCGCCGAACACGTATGGGCTGTCGACCTACCGGCATGTCCTGAGTTCGGTGTGTGTCACCGACGACTCACAGCCTGCGTGAGGTGACGGCGGGCGGGCTCACCGGGACCGCTCACGAGCCTGCTCGACGGCCGCGGCGATCGGCATGAACACCGCGGGGCCGTGTCCCGGGACGACGGTCTCGGCGTCGAGGCCGGCGAGACGGTCGAGCGCCGCGAGGGTGTCCGGCGCTCCGTGGTCGAAGACCGGCGGGAGCAGTTGCGGGCCACGGAGTTTCGACAGCGGGTGCGCGGTGACCAGTGCATCGCCGGTGACGACGACGCCGTGCTGCGGCAGGTGATACGCCGTGTGTCCCGACGTGTGTCCGTGGGTGGCCACCGGGACGGGCGCGCCGGGCAGGTCGAGGGGGCCGGTCGCTGCGAAGGCCTGGGCGTCGCCGATCGAGAGGGATCGGGTCGCCCCGACACGCGCGATGCGCAGCAGCCACGGCAGCACACCGTGCTTGTGCAGCATCGGGACGAAGTCCTTGCCGGTCGCCTGCTCGAGGTAGTCCCTGCGCGCGTGCGCGACCTCGGTCGGGTCCGTGAACACGGGGGTTCCGAAGCGTTCGTGGAAGGCGACGATGGCGCCCATGTGGTCGATGTGTGCGTGGGTCAGCAGCATCCCCTGCACGTCTTCGGGGCGTCGACCGAGGGAGCGGATGGCGCTTTCGACTGCGCCGACGTCACCCGGATACCCGCCGTCGATCAGGGTCAGGGCGTCACCGTCTCGCAGGATCACCACGTTCACGTCCGTCCCGGACGCACGGAACACGTTGGGCGCTACTTCATCCAGAGTCGTCACGGTTGAACATTGTGCGTCATGGCTGCCCTGGATGCTGCGGCTGCGCAGAGCCGTCGCCGTGGTACTCGACGACGAGCCGGGGGAGCCGGTCCGGGTATTCCCAGAACGCTTCGTCGAGTTCTTCGAGTCGCTCGCGTTCGGGCTCGGAGATCACGGCCGGCAGGTCGGCGAGCGAGACGACCTCATCGGTCTGCCCGTACGGCTCGATCACGGCGTACATGGCGCGCACGATCTCGGCAGTCCGGTGCGCGCCGATCGCATCGAGGGCCGCGACCGCGGTGCGGTGGTTCTGCTCGCCCCAGTTGCCGAAGAACTGCAGGAACCCACCATTGTTGACGTCCGCCTCCAGCCGCCACAGGGCCACCAGCTCGCGGTCGCGTTGCGGCACGGTGTCCACATCCCACCCGGCCTGCTGAACCCGGTTCAGCGCGTCGTCGTAGAGACGGTCCTGCAAGATGTCCCAGACACTCACCATGCCCTGTGGATGCGGCTCCCACAGCGCCGGCCAGTTCAACCCGTGCCCGTCGTCGGCGAGCACCCAACGGGCCCGCTCGGCAGGCGTCGCCTTCTCGATCCGGATGTAGCGCGTGATCGGCGTCGTCAGCACGTCACCGCTCGCGAGCGTCAGCACGATGTCGACGGCGGTGAGATCGACCTCGGCAATGCGGTAGTCGGTCATGATTCCTTTCGTGCGTCCGCGACGCACGGACGAGTGTTCCCATCATCGTCGGGCGGCGGCCGGACCGACTCGCGGGGGACCGGCGCAGGGCGCTCTCGCCGACCGCATGCGACTCCCGCTACCGAACGCTGTCACAGTGGTGCGGTACGCAAACGAACGCACGTGTCGACGACCGCGTCCGCGCGCTCGACGATTCGCGGCAAGGAAAACTGGAACCTGGGGGGAAGATGAGGCAGATCCTCTTTGCTGCCGGAATCGCATTGGCGGTGTCCATTCTGCTGACACCGCTTCTGATCAAGGCATTCTCGAGGCAGGGATTCGGACAGGAGATCCGGGTCGAGGGGCCCGCGAGCCATCAGTCCAAGCGCGGGACTCCGACGATGGGCGGTGTCGCTATCCTGTGCGGACTGTGGGCGGGCTACCTGGGATCGCATGTGATCGGAATCGGGTATCACGCTGACGGTCCATCCGCGTCGGGTCTTCTCGTGCTGGGCCTGACGACGGCGCTGGCCGGCGTCGGCTTTCTCGACGACTACATCAAGATTCGCAAGCAACGAAACCTCGGCCTGAAGGCAACGGGAAAGTACATCGGTCAGATCTCCGCGGCGGTGATCTTCGCGGTGCTCGCGCTCCGCTTCCGTGGCAGCAGCGGTCTGACGCCCGGTAGCACCGATCTGTCCTTCATCCGGGACACCACGATCGCAATGGGCGCAGTCGTGTTCGTCCTGTTCACTTGCTTGTTGGTGGTCGCGTGGTCGAATGCGGTCAATCTGACCGACGGTTTGGACGGTCTCGCCGCCGGTTCGATGGGGTTGGTGCTCGGTAGCTACGTGATCATCACCTTCTGGCAATACCGCAATGCGTGCGAAACCGCTCCCGGTGCAGGCTGTTACGAAGTGCGTGATCCGCTCGATCTCGCGTTGATCTGCGCCGCCGGCGCAGCCGCATGCGTGGGGTTCCTGTGGTGGAACGCCGCCCCGGCGAAGATCTTCATGGGCGACACCGGTTCACTCGCGCTCGGCGGTCTGCTTGCCGGGCTCTCCATCACGACGCGGACCGAGTTGCTCGCCGTCGCTCTCGGGGCGTTGTTCGTCGCGGAGGCGGCATCGGTGCTGATTCAGGTCGCCGTGTTCCGGGCGTCGCGGGGGCGACGTGTCTTCCGGATGGCCCCGATGCACCACCATTTCGAGCTCGGTGGGTGGCCGGAGACGGTCGTGATCATCAGGTTCTGGCTGCTCGCGGCGATCACATCGGCTGCCGGCGTCGCAATGTTCTACAACGAGTACCTCGCCGCCGTGGACTGAAGACCGGAACGAAGGCACCGAGTCCCGGTTGTCCTCCTGCCGAAGGATCTCATCATGCCTTCGTCGATTGCCCGCAGTTCGAAGTGGTGGGTAGGCTTTCTGCACGGTCGTAGAACGCAATTCGTGGGCTCGACGGACCGTTTCGCTGCCGGAATTCACGGAGGCGCCGAATGACGTACCTGGGGAAGCCCTACTATCCGGCGTGGCTGGACAATCTGGCCGACGACGTCATCCTGGAGGCCGCGGCGATGGACGGCACTGCGACCGGTGCCGACGATGTCCGTGCCATCCTGGTCACGGCCCGCGAACTGTATGAGCGCCAAGAGTTCAACTACGCCGGCCCGTGCGGCGAGAGCGGCTTCCTCGAGGACTACACCAGTTCGGTCCGTGGCATGTCCACCCACGTTGTCGTTCTGGTCACCTTCAACGACGCCGGGCAGACCCAGCGCGTCGTGGTGAACCACCGGCCGCGCAGCGCGATGCTGCAGTTTTCCCGCCTGATGCTCGAGAAGAACACCGGTACCCCGTACGCGCGATTCTGGGAAGGCACGCCGTGAGCGGCGAGTGACACCCGAGCACGGAATGCTCAGTGTCGCTGGGTATCTGGGCTTTGGCTTCGACGGATGCCATCAGCAGAGGGTAGGGCTCGCCGCCGGGTGCGAGGGGAGACAAGGCATGACGTACATGGGGAAGCCCTACTACCCGGCGTGGCTGGACAACCTGGCCGACGACGTCACGGGGGAAGGCGCCGCGTGGGACGGCGCTATCGAGGGCGCCGAGGCCGTGCACGAAGTGGTGCTGGCCGCCCGGGAGATATATGAGTTCCAGGACTTTCACTACGCCGACCCGTGCGGCGAGAACAGTTTCCTCGAGGACTACACCTCGGCGGTCCGCGGTGTGCCTCTCTACGTCATCGTCCTGGTCACCTTCGACGCCGCAGGAAAGGCCCAGCGACTCGTAGTGAACCACCGCCCGCGCAGCGCCGTGCTGCTCTTGTCCCGCGCGATGCTCGAGAGGTTCGCCGGCACGCCCCTCGCCAAGCATTGGGAAGGCACACCCTGAGTGCCGGACTGCTGACGAGGAGCTGGGGCAGGGAGGCCGAAACACGACGGATTCTCGACCGCCAGTCCGCGCTCGTCTACGTGACCGCGTTCATCGTGCGGCGATGCGGACTGGTTGCTGATCGGACTCGCGGGCGATGTACCCGATTTCGGGGGACAGAATCTCGAATGCTCGACCCCGCTGCGGGTCGTGAGAGGACGATGGTGTCTGTGGGGCCGATCCGGCCGCCACGGCGAGAAGACGGAGAACAAACCTAGTCCGGAGCGGATCCGGCTGATTCGCGCCGAGGATGGGTGCGCATCATGTCGACGCCGACTACTCCGAGCATCGTCTTCGCCCACGGCTTGTGGGCCGATGGGTCCTGCTTCAGCAAGGTGATACCGGCATTGCAGGCAGAAGGGCACGAGGTGGTGTCCACGCAGAACAGCCTCGACACCCTGGAAGGCGATGTCGCTGCGGTCAAGCGGGCTCTGGGGCGGGTCAGAAGCCCGGCAATCCTCGTCGGGCATTCGTACGGAGGCACCGTGATCACGGCAGCGGGAACCGATGACCGTGTCGCGGGGCTCGTGTACATTGCCGCGCTCGCCCCGGACGAGGACGAGACGTCGCAGAGCCTGCAGGCCAAGTTCCCCACGACGGATGTGTTCGCGCACACCGAGATCGCGGAGGGGCGAATCTGGTTGCGATCGGACGGTATCGAATGCTTCGCAGGTGATCTCTCCGAACAGGAACAGCAGCTCGTACTGGCGACTCAGGGGGTGCCCGCCGTTGATCTCTTCGAGCAGCAGGTCGCGGGCACCGCGTGGAAATCGAAGCCGAGCTGGTACATCGTGGGCCGAAACGACCGCACCGTGCATCCCGAGCTGGAGCGCTTCTGTGCCGGACGCATGAACGCAAGCACCTACGAGGCGGACAGCAGCCACGTTCCGATGCTGTCCCAGCCCAGCCTGGTGATCGACGTGATCCGAGCTGCCGCGAGCGCCTGTCAAGGCGCACAGTGATCGACCACGTCTACATCTCCGTCACCGATATCGACCGGGCACTGGCCTTCTATCTCGACGCCCTCGGCCCTGCGGGATGGCGCGCGTTCGGGAACTACAGCGCCGCAGACGGTCCGGACGGCGTGCCGGACCTCTTCGGCATCGGTGACGCCGACTATATCTCCGGGGCAAGGGTCGGCTCGAGTATCTGGTTGCGCCGGCGTGTATCCGGCGAGACGGGCCTATACGTGGGCATCGTCTGTGACAGCAACGATATGGTCGACGCGGCGTACGCCGCTGCTGTCAGGGCCGGTGGCATCGACGAAGGCGAACCGGCCGACCGAACCTACTTCGCACCCGGCTATTACGCCGCCAATGTTCGCGATGCCGATGGCAACCGCCTGGAGTTCGTGCACAAGGCGTGGAACACGACCCGCGGACCCACAGCGATGGTGTGACACAAGTGGAATCCGTTTCTCACGTTCGATACCTGGTGGGCGTCTACCTGATGAGAACGAGAGGAAGGGGAAGCGGATGAACATTCGGCACACGGTGATCGACACCGCGGCGCTCGGCCCGGTCACGATCGTGGCGACCGATGCGGCTGTCACCGGAGTGTATTTCCGGCATCACATCCGGCGACCGGCCCAGGAACTGTTCGGGCCGCCGCTGTCCTTCGTCGACGACGCGGTTCTGGGCAAAGCGGTCGGCCAGCTGCTCGAGTATCTGCTCGGACAGCGCCGCAGTTTCGATCTGCTGTTGAACCCGGCCGGTGACGACTTCCAGCGGCGGGTATGGGAACAGGTCGAGGCGATCGAGTTCGGTGAGACCACCACCTACGGGCAGATAGCGCAGCGCCTCGGCGACAGTTCCTCCGCGTACCTGGTCGGCCAGGCCGTGGGCGTCAATCCGCTCTGCATCTTCATCCCATGCCACCGGGTGATCGGCGCGAACGGATCACTGACCGGCTATGCGGGCGGTCTGAAGCGCAAGCGTGCACTGCTCGAGCTGGAGGAACCGGCCGCGGTCTACGCGGGACGGCTGTTCTGATCGTGAAACCCGAGTCCGGGAGGAATCCCACCCCCACCGCCGGCTGCGCCGGGCCAGGCTCGACAGATTGACCGCCGTCGAGGACGAGACCATCATAGGCACACGGGCAACTCGGACTGCGTGACCGAGCCAGTCAACCAATCGTGCAGCGGTCCGCAACCACCGAGACCCATTCCCGTGAATGGAAGTAACCTCATGGTTGACACCGTAATTCGACATATCTTGAGGCGCCTCGACGAGATTGGTATTGACGACGTCTTCGGAGTCGCCGGGGACTACGCGTTTCCCGTCAATGATGCGATCGTCGAACATCCGGCGATCAACTGGATCGGATGCTGCAACGAGCTCAACGCGGGCTACGCCGCTGACGGGTATGCCCGGATACGCGGACTCGGCTCGGTGTGCACCACCTATGGGGTGGGTGAACTGGCCGCGATGAGCGCAATCGCGGGCGCTTACGCGGAGCACCTCGCCGTGTTTCACCTGGTCGGCACGCCAAACCTTGCGACGGAAGAGGGCCGCGCGCTGGTGCATCACACACTGGGCAACGGCGAATTCGGCCTGTTCCACCAGATGGCCGAGCCGATCGTGTGCGCAAGTGCGATCGTGACACCGCAGAACGTGGCGGCGGAGACGGAGCGGCTGATCGCGGCGGCGCTCTACCATCGACGACCGGTCTACATGGCGATTCCCCGGCGATGTCGCAAACCTGCCCGTGCTCGGCGGCGCGCTACCGATCGGCGCGCCGAACAGTGATCCAGAGGCGCTGGCGGCGGCGGCCGATGCGGTGGCCGCGGCCCTGAACGACGCGGGGCAGGCGTGTGTGCTGCCGGGGGTGCTGCTCAGGCGACTCGGCCTGCAGGGCGCGGCGGCAAGATTCCTGGACGCCTCGGGCTTGCCGTTTGCAACGATGTTTGCCGACAAATCGGTCCTCGGAGAGGACCGCCCCGACTACATCGGGATGTACGTCGGGCGGCTGATGGGCGAGTCGGTGCGCGCGTTCGTGGAGTCGTGTGACGTGGTGGTGATGATCGGCGCCAGACTGAGCGACGGCAATACCGCGGGGAACACCGTCCGACTGGACCCGGTCAAGACGATCGCCATCGACCATCACCGCACCACCGTCGGCCCGACGGTGTACCGCAACGTGGAGATGGCCGACATTCTCGCGCTTCTGCCGGACCGTGTCACCAAACGTGCACCGCGGACGCAGATCGCGCCGGAAACGCTGGGGCCGATCGTCGGCGGTGGTGAAGACTCGATCACCGCCGACACCCTCTACCCGCGCTGGGCCAACTTCTTCCGTCACGACGATGTGATCATCACCGACACCGGGACGTCCTCGCTGGGTTTGACGCTCGCGCGGTTGCCCAGAGGCGCCGAGTTTCACAATCAGACGCTGTGGGCGTCGATCGGGTGGGCCACCCCGGCGGCGTT
Source organism: Prescottella agglutinans (assembly GCF_004011865.1). Lineage (GTDB taxonomy): Bacteria > Actinomycetota > Actinomycetes > Mycobacteriales > Mycobacteriaceae > Prescottella > Prescottella agglutinans. Next base: position 192,152 of record NZ_RKLP01000006.1, read on the forward strand.
CGGTGCCGCGGTGGGGGCTCCGGATCGTCGGGTCATCCTGATCACCGGGGAAGGTTCGCACCAGATGACCGTGCAGGAGATCGGCCAGTTCGGTCGTCATGGGCTGCGCCCGATTATATTTGTGCTCAACAACTCTGGCTATCTCAGCGAACGCATGCTGTGCAAGGACATGGGCCTGTCCTACAACGACATCGCGGCCTGGAACTACGCCGAACTTCCTCACGCGATGGGCTGCCAGGGGTGGTTCGACGCTCGCGTGCACACATGCGGCGCACTCGATGATGCGCTCGAGAAGGCCGAGCACGCCGACGGCGCCGCCTACATCGAAGTCGTCACCGATGCCGACGAGGCCCCGCCGATGTATGAGAAGCTTCACGAGAACGTCAAGTCGTTCTACAACATCCGCTAGCCCTTCGTTCAAATCGATCCCGCTGTCTCGCTCTGTCCGCCATCCGGGGCCTCACTTGACGACCGTCTCGTCCTGGGCGGACGATCGAAGCACTGGTAACTCCCAGAAGCGAGGAGTCAGGATGGCGTGGAGGCAACCGGATCCTGAGCCCTGACTTTCGTCGCCGCTCAATCGGGGGGTTGTAGGGCGGCGGCGGGCGGTTCTGAGATCGGCTGCAGCGCAATATTTCTGTGGGTGAGTGGTTTTCGGCGCCGGACAGGCGCGGCCCGCTCGCCATCGTTCCGGTGCCGCCACGATACGCCCGGTTTCGGCGGTTCGCTCCGTGAGCAGCGCAACTAGAGGTGGGAGTGGCCGATCAGCTGCCTCGGTCGGCGGCCGCTCACGCAGCGGCCCCACCCACGGTGGAGAGGAATTTATATGCGCGCCATCCAGATTGAACAGTTCGGCGACCCCGCGCAGGTGCTCCGCGTCGTCGACGTCGAGGAGCCGCCGCCGCCGGGTCCGCACGAGGTTCTGTTGAGCGTCGAGGTCTCGCCGTTGAACAAACACGACCTGTTGGTTGTCGCCGGCATGCTGGCGCGACCCCCTCTGCCCCACATACCAGGCGCAGAGGGGGTCGCCCGCGTGCTTGCCACCGGCGCCGAGGTCGAGGACCTTCAAGTTGGCGATCTGGTCGTGGTACCCCTGTATGCCGGTGCGTGGCGTGAGCGACTCGTCGTGCCTGCCGACGGCCTGTTCGCACTCCCCGCCGGCGGCAGCATCGAGCAGTACTCGATGCTGGGCAGCAACCCCCCGACGGCAGGGTTGATGCTCAGTGAATGCACCCCGCTCCAGCCTGGTGACTGGGTGGTTCAGAACGCCGCCAACTCCGGTGTGGGACGGTCATTGATCGCGCTGGCCAAACTTCGTGGGCTGAAAACGATCAACCTGGCCCGTAACGACGCAACGTTCGCCGAGCTCACAGCGGCCGGGGCCGACGTCGTCCACGTCGACGACTCGGATGCGGTGGGCGATGTTCGAGCATTGATCGGCGACGCGCGAGTGGCGCTGGCAGTGGAATCCGTCGGTGGTCCAGGGGTGGCACGGCTGCTCGAATTGCTTTCCGACGGTGGATGGTTGGTCAGCTACTCCTGGGCCAGGGACGAACCCATGTGGGTCGCCACCTCGACGCTGGTCGCCAAGCACCTCACCGTCCGGGGGTTCTTTGTCGGCGACTTCGACTACCTCGACAAGGTGGTGCCTGTCATTCGTGAGGCCGCACCGCTAGTGGCCGACGGAGCCCTCGTTGTCCCCGTGGCGGACGTGTACCCCCTCGCGCGCATCCAGGACGCGGTGCAACATCTCCTTCGTGGCGGCAAGATCCTGCTGAAAGTCGCGGGGCGATGAAGGCGGCGAGTGTGCGACGACTCGGCGCGACGCGTTGGCAAGATGTTCACGTGACCGACCGACTCGTTGCTGCGTCCGGTTTGTCTAGCCGGCCGGTAGAGGGACGTTCTGGAGCCGTAACTGCCCTCTGGCGAGGTCTTTGCCGCTGGATTCGTCGGTGATCCTGACCAGCCACAGCTGTTGGGTTCTGCCCTGCTGGATAGGCTCGGCAACGACGAGTGCCCGGCCGCCGGTGCTGGATCGTAGGAAGTCGGTGCTGTTGTGTACTCCAACGGCAAACTGTCCGCGGTCGACGACCGCGGCGCTCGCGCCGATGCTGGCGGCCGATTCGACGATCGTTGCGTACACGCCGCCGTGGACCACTCCCCACGGGGTGTGGTGGCCGGGGCCGAGGTCTACGAACCCGGACACCCTCGTTCCGGACTGTTCTTCGACGACAAACCCGGTAGCCTGCGAGAAGGCACTCAGGTCAGGCAGATCCGTGCTGGGTGACGTGTCCACGGTGAACTCCATTTCTGTGGATACGAATCCACAACGGCGACCACGAACTGCGAGACCAGCCATGCTGCCACGACTTCCGAGGTACCGGCTCAGCTTCGAGACATCCCGTCTGCGGCCGCCATCGGAAGTGGGCGTTCCGTTGCGGGCTTTGCACTCGCCCAGCAGCTGTGCGCTCACTTCGCCTGGGCGAGCTGGACCGCGTCGGCGCCGGCGGGGAATCGCAGCTGGCCGGTCGTGTCGTGCACGGCCCGCCACACGGTCTCGGCGACGTCGCTCTCCTCGGTGTACAGGTCCTGGTTCGTGAAGTCGTCCATGACGCTCTTCGCCCACGGCGCGTAGGGCTCCGGGACCAGCTTGCCCACCGACCCTCCGTTCGTCGCCCGGGCCGCGAAGTTCGTCGTCATGCAGGCGCCCGGCTCGACCGTCTTCGCTTGAACTCCGAAGGGTGCGAGCTCGAGCGCGAGGGATGCGGTGAACCCCTCGACGGCCATCTTGCTCGCCTTGTAGACGGCCGAGAGCGGCATGTGTCCGAGCACCACGCTGGAGGTCACGTTCACCACCACCCCGGAGCCGCGCTCGCGGAACTGCGGCAGCACCGCCTGCGTCATCGCCATCACGCCGAACGTGTTGGTCTCGAACACTTCCCGTACCCGGGCCATCGGGGTGCCCTCGAACACGCCGATCGAGGGGACGCCCGCATTGTTCACCAGGACGTCGACGGGCCCCGCCGCCGCGACCGCGGCGGCGATGGTCTCGGGCTCGGTCACGTCGAGCTCGACTACGCGGATCCGGTCCGACTCGGGCAGGACGCCCGCACGCGGCGTACGCATCGTGGCGATGACGTTCCACCCCTCCGAGTGGAAGTGACGAGCAGTCGCCCGCCCGTATCCGGACGAGGCGCCGGTGATCAGAACTGTCTTCATGGTGTGGTCCTTACGATGTGGTGGGATCCACGGACGGGCAGGCAACTTCCTGCTCCGGCGGGATTACTGATATTCCCATTCAATCGCTTCGACCTGCGGAAACAGTAGAACTATCGTCGCTTCTCCTTGCATGATCCTCCTACGGCTCCGGGTCAGGTCAGGACGCCGGCGGGGATGAGGGCGGTGTCGCGCAGGCGGGCGGCATCCCGGCTCGGAGGTGCGCCGAACTGGCGGCGGTACTCGCGGCTGAACTGCGATGGGTTGTCGTAGCCGACGCGGCGGCCGACTCCGGTGACGTCGCCCGGGTGGGTGGCGAGCAGCAGTCGGGCCTCCTGGAGCCGGATCTGCTTCTGGAACTGGATGGGGCTCATCGCCGTCACCGCCTGGAAGTTTCGGTAGAACGCGGACACGCTCATGCCGGACAGACGGGCCACGTCCTCGACCCGGAAAGGCTGCGCGTAGTTCTCGCGAATCCAGCGGACGGCACGGGAGACGTGGGTGAGGCCGCTGTCGGCGAGGCCGAGCTGGCGCACCGTCGCGCCCTGCTCCCCGGTGATCAAGCGCCACAGGATCTCTCGTTTGACGAGCGGGGCGAGCGCGGCGCGGTCGCGGGGTTCGTCGAGCAGGCGCAACAGTCGGACGACCGCATCGAGCAGTGTGGGCGGCGCGTCGCTTACGGCGATCCCCGACGGCGCACACCCACTGTCGCGGGGGATGTCTCCGGGGCCGGCCTGCAGTAGCAGTTCGGCGACCGCGGACGGCTCCAACGTGAGACCGAACCCCAGCGCCGGCTGCTCGGGGTCGGCTCGGGTGAACTGCCCGGTGACGGGCAGGTCGACGGATGCGACCAGGTACTGCCCGGCCCCGTACTCGTAGACCCGGTCGCCCAGCGCGAGACGTTTGGCTCCCTGGGCGATGACCGCGAGCACCGTGCCGGACATCGAGGGCGCCGGCGGATCCGAACGATCGACCTTCGAGATCAAGACGCCGTCGATGGACGTGGTCCAGTCGGGGCGGGCATGCCGGGCCAGCAAGGTGCGGAGCTCCTCGAAGTGCATGCCTCCATTGCAGCACCAAAAGGGGTCCGGACTCCTGTGCTAGAGAGGATTGTGCAAGTCCGAGCGAGTATCGTTCTATCATTTATGCAGGTCAGGCCGGTTCAATGGAATCACCCCATTCCAACACCGGACAGGAATACCCATGATCGCCAACTACGGTTTCAACGCCACCCTGACCGCCAAGCCTGGCTCGGGTGACCGACTGGTCGACCTGCTGCTGACCGGGCTGAACGAGGGCAGCCCCGGCGCGAGCGAACACTGTGTCGTCTACCTCGTTTCGCGTTCCACGTCCGACCCCGACATCGTCCACGTGACCGAGGGCTGGACCAGCGAGGAGGACCACCACCGCATCTTCGCGGGCGAGGCCGCACAGGCCATCGTGGCGCAGATCGGCGCACTCCTGGCCAAGGAATCCGAGTACACCGACTACGTCCCGGTCCGCGGCAAGGCCGCCTTCTGAGTTCCTCCGTCCGATCCGGCACCTTCTCGAGGAAAGGCCCACGACCATGACCATGGCACGACCCACCCTGGACCCCGAACTGCGCGAGCTCCTGGCCGAGATGCCGCTGATGTCCCAGCTCAGCCACGAAGTTCTCGCTGAGCTGCGCCGGCTCCCCTCGACTCCGGTCGAGTCCCTTCTCGCCGACCGGCAGGTGGACTGGCGCGAGATCACGGTGCCCGCCGTGGACGGCACACCGATTCCGTTGTCCGTCTTCAGCCCTGCGCACACCGACCGCACCGCCCCGGCGCCCTGCGTCTACTGGGTGCACGGCGGCGGAATGGTGATGGGCGACCGCTTCTCGCAAATCGACATCCCCTTGGACTGGCTCGACGAGTTCGGCGCGGTCGTCGTCTCGGTGGACTACCGGCTGGCACCCGAGGCAACGGGCAGCACCCTCGTCGACGACTGCTACCAGGGGCTACGCTGGATCAGCGAACACTCCGCCGAACTGGGCATCGATCCCGCGCGGATCGTGGTCGCGGGCGTCAGCGCCGGCGGCGGCCTCGCGGCCGGTGTCACCCTGCTGGCCCGCGACCTAGGTTGCCCGGCAATCGCCGCGCAGATACTGGTCTGCCCCATGCTCGATCACCGCAACACCAGCACGTCCAGCCACCAGTACTCAGGCGTGCCCGGTGTCTGGACCCGGGAGATGAACGAGTTCGGATGGCGCGCCGTCCTGGGCGACCTCACCACCGACGCAGTGTCCCAGTACATCTCGCCGGCGCTCGCCGATGACCTTTCCGGCCTGCCGACGACCTACATCGACACCGGCTCCGCCGAAGTCTTCCGCGACGAGGACATCGACTACGCCACCCGCATCTGGGCGGCCGGCGGCCAGGCCGAACTCCAAGTCTGGGCGGGCGGCTTCCACGGCTTTGACACCCTGTACCCGCGGGCGCAGATCTCGGCCACAGCCCGCCGAACCCGCACCGACTGGCTCGCCCGGCACCTTCCCGCGTACTCCGCCGGATGAGGACGCCGATGCCTCAGACGTCCCGATCGTCTGGCCGGATCTTGTCGAAATGATCTGTGGTGCAGCGAATGAACACTCGACGGATCTGGCGGTTGCGCTCCGGCAGCCCGACGCGACACAGTGAGTGTGTTCCTGTCACAGGCGGTGGTCCGCGGACTGGTCGACGGCCACCGTGCCCGCGACACCGGATCAGGCACGCGGGCAGCGCAAGACGGGTGGTGGCACCCTTCGGTGCCGGTAGCCGCAGGAGGGCAATCATGAGTCCCAGTGAAGAGGACGCGCACATCACTTACGACGTGTTCGTCAACGATCCGCCACCATCCGCCGGTCAGCTGCCGAACGGCGAGCGAAAGGAGTTCTCTCCAGTCTCGAGCACCCTCGTGTCCGGACGTCGGGATGCGGTTCTCACCGATCCCGGATTCACGACCGATCAGGCGGATGCACTCGGTGACTGGGTCGCCGCGAAAGACCGGAACCTCACCCACATCTTCATCACCCATGGCCACGGGGACCACTGGTTCGCCGCCGGACTATTGGCGGAACGATTCGGTGCTCGAGTTGTCGCGAGCGCGCGAACTATCGAGCAGATGCACGCGAACAACGCTGCGCGACCGGTCGTGTGGGACAAGGTCTACACAGGCATCCCACCATCGCCGGTCACGGCCGTGACGGTGCCGAGCAACCACTTCAGCCTCGAAGGACATGATCTCCGGATCGTCGAGGTCGGCCACTCCGACACCGACGACACCAGCGTCCTCCATGTCCCGGACCTCGGGCTGGTCGTCGCCGGGGACGTGATCTATCGCGGCGCTCACCAGTACCTCGGAGAAGGAGTCGTGGTCGGCGGCTTCGGACCGTGGCGGGAGGCGATCGCGAAGGTCGAGGCCCTCGAACCGAGATGGATCGTCTGCGGGCACCAGAACAGGGAGCTCGGCGACGACGCTGAACACGCCATCGCGGCGACCCGGCAATACCTCGACGACGCCGACGAGCTCTTGCGGGACGAGGCCACCGCCACGGACTTCTTCGACGCGATGATCGGCCGCTACCCGAACCATCTGGGCCGGACGGTGCTCTGGGCGGGCGCTCGAGCACTGTACGGCGCGCGCGAGAACCCCAGCGGCGACGTCGGCCAGATCATTGCCTCCGGATGGCTCTGATCAGGATTCGTTCGTCACCGTTGACGTTCGCCGCTGCCCGGGTGACACTGCCTCATGCTGCCGAAAGAGGAAGAACGTCTGATCGGCCTCGTGACTCGACGTCTCACGGAGAAGCATCCGGACAAGTCGTTCACGGCAGTCAGCGATGCCGTGGCTCGCGCCCATGCCCACTTCGTGGACCGCCCCATCCGCGACTTCGTGCCCCTGCTTGTCGAGCGCTACGCGGAGGCTGAGTTGAGTCGCACGCCTCCGGCAACCTAGGGCGCCCTCGATCAGCCCTCTTCCGAGAGACTCGCGCGCGTGGTGTTCTGGATACGTCACCGCCCCGGCCTGTTGGGGGTCGGATCATCCAATCGTGGAGGAAGACGCCATGACCACAATCCATCTCCACAAGACGACCACCGTGACGCCCGAACAGTTCCTTGCCGGCCTCACCGACTTCGGACCAGGGCGCGAAGAACTTTTCGGCAACAGCGCAGACAACTACCTCGAGGTGCACCACGAAGGCCCCCACGACGCCGATGTCACGGAGGGCTCGAGCGGAATCTGGGAACGTCTGCACTACGACTGGGCCGACCCCCATCACGTCGTCATGACGACTACCGACTCCAACCTGTGGGGCGGCGCCTCGGGCCACACCTACACCCTCACGCCGCAACCCGCAGGCGGCACCGACGTGGACGTCGTCGTCGTCCGTGACGGCAAGAACCTCAAGGGACGCCTTCTCGCGGGCGTGCTCGGCGCCTTCGGCACCCTCGTCTTGGGTAGGCAGTTCAAGAAGTCCGTCGCGGCGATCGAAGCCCGCAACCACGGAACGGGTGGAAAGGACGCGCCGGGATCGGAAGGGTGACCCGGAGGCCGGCTGAAGGCTTCTTCGGAACGGCGATCACCGCGAGTGAGGTTTGCGGCATCGAAACGCGTCAACGTTCTGGGGTCGCAGCGGCGGCCAAGGGGCGCTGACCGCACTCGACCTACGGCGGGCGCGTCGATCGGGACCAGATCCCCGCGGGCGGAAATGACTGGGCCGGCGCGATCCTGCGCCCACGACGAGTCCACGAACGGGCACCGAGTGCGTTTCGTGTCGGTCATTCCGGAAAGATCCGCTCCGGCGATCGACGAACGGGACACTTGTCCGCGATCTCGACCCGGGGGAGGATGATCGCCGCCGGCACCTTCACGCCGGTGATGCCGTCTCGTGCTCCGTTTGTGCGTGCGGACCGAGACGAGATGCGAAGGACGACATGACCGGGAAGCACTTCGAGCTGACCGACGAAGCACGAAACTATCTCGGCCGCAACCTGCACCGCATCTGTGCCACCCGCGACATGCCACGGTACGGCGTCCGCAGGGGTGACATCGGAGGATGGGTCGAACACGAGCGCAATCTGTCCGGCGATGCGCGGGTATCCGGCCATGCTGAGGTGTACGGCCGAGCAACCATCACCGAGCGCCAGGACATCCTCGTCCACCCCATCGGCTCTCAGCCCGCCGCCGCGACTCTCACCCGCACCGCCGACGGCCACAACATATCGGTCGGGTGCTGGCGTGGCGGCACCGTCGACACATTGCCCGCCCAGGTGGATCGGCGCTCGCAGACGTGGCCAGGAACAGCGGGCGATCATGCCCGCTGACGCGCCGAGTACGAGGCGCTGGCGGGGCTGTGCCGGGCACGTATCGCCGGCTGGACGCTACCCTGCGTGGGTGGCTGACAACGTGAGCGTTCGCATCATGCGCCTGCGAGCTCTGATCGAGCACCCGCGCACTGGAGACAGTGAACGCGCAGCAGCACAAAGAATGCTCGAGCGGGTTCTGAACAAGTCGCGCACCCAGTGCGGCCACAGTGGCCGCACATACGGTGCGCGCCACGACCGGGTCGGCCGGCATGCCGGTCTGTCGCGAATCGCAGACATGATCCGGGAGGACATTGCGCTTGCGCGAGTGGTGTTCCCGGCGGCGACTGCATCGGAACAGGTTGCGGTCAATGACCCGATCGGTGATGCCCCATCAGGGATCAGCTTCATCGTCGAGACGCCGCATGATGCCGGCATCGACATCACGATCCGGGGCGTCCCCAGGGATTGGGGATGGGACGGCGAAGATGGTGTCGAGACTTACAGTGCTGCGCTACGAGCCCTCGCCGGCCAGCTCGCGGAAATCATGAACGGCTACAACCGCAGCGGGTCGGACATAGAGAAGCGGTTCTTCGGCCGTGTGCGAGTCGGTGGCGAAACTCTGGAGTGGTGACCACGTGTCAGATCGGTTGGTGCGCAACCGTAGAGCCTCGGAAGCACATTCACGACTGTTGAAGCCGGGCGCCGAGCTGGGTCTGGTGGTGTGGTCGACGTCGGGCAGGTCGACGTTGGGCAGGTTGTCGGCGGCGGGCGCGCCGGAGTGTCGGCGTCAGCCGCCGAACAGCCCGCGCACGAACGGCGTCGTGTCGGGGAGAGAGGCGAGCATCGTTTGCAGGTGTCCCGTGGGATAGGTTCGGAACGTGACGGGCTGGCGATTGGTGGCCAGGTCGGCGGCCAGTTTCAGCGCCAGCGGTGCGGGCACCATCTCGTCGGTCAGGCCCTGCCCGAGGAACACCGGGCGGTCGTAGCCGGCCGTGGGCACGCCGAGCATGTCGCGGAGCGCTGCCAAAAGGGCCGGGTCGTCGGCCGGGCGGACGACGAGGTCACCGACCGACACATCCCGCAACTGCGGCGCCATCTCCTCGTAGCACTTCGACTCGGCGGCGCCGACCGCGGCGCGGCCGACGTCGGTGAGGTAGCTGTCGATGTCGAGATCCGGTCGGGTGGCGCGCAGTCCGGCCAGGATGTAGGTGACGAACACCGTGGTGCCGGTGAGGGGTAGCTGGGGGAATCCGGGGCGCACGAGCGGGGCGAGATTCTCGAGGTTCGACGGCGCCCCGGTCGCGACTCCGCCGCGGAAGTCCAGTTCCGGCGCGTACCTGGTCGCGAGGGACGCGGTGACCATGGCCGCCTGGCCGCCCTGGGACTGGCCCAGCACCACCCAGCGCGGGGACAGGCTCGGCTCGGCGGCGCGCGCGGCCCGGACCATGTCGACCACGCTGTGCGCCTCCGAGGCGCCGTCCAGGTACGGGTGCACGCCCGGTGTCCCGAGCCCGACGTAGTCGGTCGCGACGATCGCGTAGCCCTGCGAGAGCCAATGTCCGAGATAGGGGCCGCCGATCTTGCCGGTCACGGTGGGGGAGCAGCGGTCGGCAAGGCCCACGGTGCCGTGCGCCCAGGAGACCACCGGCCATCCGCCGGGCGGCGGCTCGCCGGGAGGCAGGAACACCGCGCCGGTGCTCAGCGCCGGTCGGGCGAGTGGGCCGACGGTCCAGTAGGTGACGCGGATCCCGTTGGCGGCGCCCGGAATCCACGCCGACCGATCCAGCTCGGCGGTCTCGACGATCGTCCCGGGCGCGGTGTCGGCGGGAGCCGCGGAGGCGTGCGGGGGTACGAGTCCGGCACCCGTGACCGCCACCGCGAGCACCAGTGCCGCCTGCACCACCAGTCGTCCGATCATCGCGCCGCCCTCGGCTGTCGACCGTATTCGCCGTCCGCCACCCATTGTGCGCTGAGCGGTACCTGCGTCACCCGAATTCGGGAATCCACACGTGCCCGACGGCACACGACCACCCGCTAGACCCATGTCTTGGGCCGGATCGTGTTCGCGAGATCGACGAGGGTGTACCGGTGTGTGCGCCCGGCGGTATTGCGGGCGAGCGATCGAAGCGCCTGCTCGGCCCCGGTGCGCAGGCCGCGCCCGGTGAACTCTGCGCCCAGGATCGGATCCGGCCCCGCCGACCGGCCGGACTCGAGCCAGTCGACCGCCACGCCGAGGACCAGCGCGCGCATCTGCAGCGCCCGCGGTTCCGTCTCCGGGAGTCGTTCGACACGGTCGGCGGCCTCGCGCAGGTCGGATTCGTCGATCTCGGCCACCGGTCGACCGCTGACCAGGGCCAGCACGGTCGTCAGTCGCGCCTCGCCGAAGTGCCGGGACGTGGGAGGCACCTCGTCGAGGATCTGCACCGCGCCAGGTCGATCACCCCGCGCCTGGAGTTGGCGGGCGAGGCCGAACGCGGCACTGACCAGGGCATGATCCGTTTGCCACACCGTCCGGTAGTAGCGCTCGGCGATCGCCCGCCAGTGCGCTCGGGCAGCGACGGCGTCGGCGGAATGACCGTCGTCGGAGCGTCGGTCCAGAATCAGTTCGGCGGTACCGGCGAGCGCCAGCTTGGGCGCCGACTCGCCGGGGAGCGCGGAAAGTACGCCGTCGAAGCGCGAGAGCGCGGCCTCGAAATCTCCGCGGAGCAGGTCACACAGCCCCCGGTACCAGCCGATCCGCCAGCTCTGCCGGTGCTTTTCGGCGACGTCGTCGAGCAGATCGGCGGCATGCTGCACCTCGCCGAGGTCGAGGTAGGCGCGTACCTCCATCAGGGGCAGTTCCACGCTGTGCTCGAGTCGACCGTGGGGAGTTGCGGCACTTCGCTCACGCGCGACGCGGAGGGTGCCGAGCAGTTCGTGTGGAGGGGCGTGCATCGCTGCGGTGAGGAGCCCGGCTCCGGGGTCGGTAGGGTCCGCCAGTGGAACGGGCAATGCCCGCTTGAGGGCGAGCGCGCTCGGGTGCGCGTCGTGAGGTCGGCCGTCGACGAACACATCGGTTTGCCGGATCGTCAGATCGGTGCCGAAGTTGCCACGCAGGGGACTGAACTGCTGCGACAACCCCGGCCGCGGCTGCCCGGACTGGGCGGACGAAACCTCTCGGAGGAGACCGGTCAACTGCGTGGAGATCTCGTCGATCGATGAGAAGCGTTGCGCCGGATCGGGATTCGTCGCTCGTCGCAGCAGGCGGTAGTACGACTCGTGCTGCCGGAACAACGGTTCGTCGGCCGGATCGGGTAGGCCGTCGAGGAGTCGCCCGTGCTTCGTCGGCAGGTTCACGGTGAGCGACGCGAGGGTACGTCCGACGGTGTAGATGTCGGTGGCCACCGTCGGTCCGGTCGCGATGATCTCGGGTGCCTGGAAGCCCGGGGTCCCGTAGATGAATCCGCTGTCCTCGACCCCGGCGACGGCGCCCAGGTCGATCAGCTTGACCTGTCCCTCGCTGAGCATGATGTTCTCGGGCTTCAGGTCGTTGTAGATCAGCCCGATCGAATGCAGATAACTCAGTGCCGGCAGGACCTCCAGGATGTATCCGAGTGTCTGATCGAGCGGCAACATCCTTCTCGGCGCCGACCGGTCCGAGGTCGTGCGCAGCAGATCCTTGAGCGTGGTGCCGCCCACGTACTCCATCACGATGTACCCGATCGGGCGGCCGTCCGATCCGGGGTGCTCGACGAAGTTGATGATCTTGACGATGCTCGGGTGGGTGACCTCGGCGAGGAAGCGCCGCTCGGCGATCGTCACCGCCTGCGCCTCCGGGTCGCCCGCGTGCAGCAACCCTTTGAGTACCACCCACCGGTTGTCGACGTTCCGGTCCACGGCGACGTAGATCCAGCCGACGCCGCCGTGAGCGATGCAGCCCTGCACCTCGTACTGTCCGGCGACCAGTTCGCCGGGCTCGAGCTGGGGATGGAAGGAGAAGGGGGTGCCACAAGCTGCGCATACGCCTCGGCTGGGCGCCGGTTCGTCCGTCTCCGCGCGCCCGACTGGTTTGCGGCAGCTCGTGCAGTAGCGCCTGCTCTCGGCCACCACCGGTTCGCTCAGCATCGCGGAGGACGGATCGAGCGGGGCGATGATCGGAATCTCGACGAGGCCCTCGCCGATGAGACGGCGACCGGAAGTCACCCGCGCCCGGCGTCGCTTGCCCCGGCTCGGCCTGCCGGAGGGCGGCGCGGCGCGGGTCACGCCGGCCGCGGTGGTGTCGTCGGCGTCGCGGTCCGTCGCCGCGGTGGCGGCCGTGCCGAACGCGGCGGTGCCCGCAGGATCGGTGGCGTGGGCTGCGGTGTCGTCGGCATCACGGTCCGTCGGCTGGGTCATCTGTTCAGTCCCGATAGTGCGGCGCGGGGAGTCCGGGGGACGGGCCGAGCGGCGCGAGCCAACGGTTGTAGATGTCCGTCCACGTGCCGTCCCTCCCGATTCGTTCGAGGGAGCCGTTGACCGCGCGCACCAAGTCGTCGTCGTTCTTGTTGATGCCGATCCCGTACGGGGCGATCTCCATCGCGGGACCCACCATGCGCAGGTTCGGATCCTGCACCGCCATGCCGAGCAGGATGGAATCGTCGGTGCTGACGGCGTCTGCCTGCCCTTGTTGGAGGGCAACGAGGCAATCGTCCCAGTCGGTCACCGTGACGATTCGGACGTCCGGCACCAGTCGCTGCACGGCGTACATCGCCGGGGTGTCGGCCAGCGAACACACACGCTTGCCCGCCAGGTCGGCGGGTTCCCGAACCCCGGACGTCTGTGGCACCAGTAGCCGTTGCGAGGCTTGGAAGTACTCGGCGGAGAAGGCGATCTGCTCGGCCCTGGCGCACGTCATCGTCGTGGACATGATGAACATGTCGACGGTGGAGTCCTGCACCGCCTGGATCCGGTCGGCCGGGTTGACCAGTTTGAACTCGACCTTCGCCGGGTCACCGAACAGATCGCGGGCGATCTCGTGGGCGATGTCCACGTCGAAACCCGCGAGTGCGCCGGTCACGGGATCCCGGGCGCTGAACAGGTAGTTACGCTGGTCGACCCCGACAATCACCCGTCCGCGTGCCAGGATCTCGGACACCTTGGGTCCGGGCGCGACGTCGCCCGGTGGAGGCGGGCGCAGGCTGGCGGTGGCGTCGCATTCCGCGACCCCGGGAACGGTCGTCGTCGCGGGCGGGAGGACCTTGGCTCCGCTCGGCAGGGGGAAGTCCGTGTAGTTGCCGGCGGGCGCGACCGGCGGCGTGTGGACGGCGGCGCACGCAGTCAGGACGCTTGCGGCGGCCGCGCACGCGAGCATCAGCCGGCGGCGCCCTGTCGGTCGCCGCGGGGTCCCTGCGGATGCTCGTGTACTGCTCACTGTGCGATCGGTGCGTGTCGTGACCTTCTCCCTCCTTTGTACGCGCTCGCTCACCGGTACTCGCTCAGTCGGGGCCAGATGCCGGCGCCGATCGCGAATCCGGCCAGCACGCCGAGCGTCGCGCCGCCGACGTCCAACCGGCTCAGCGCCGACCACGAGCGCGATGTGTAGCCGCTGGACTCCTCGCGGAGGTTGCCGATACCACCGCGCAACGCCTCGTCGAGGCGGGTGAACTGCGCCGCGGAGTCCTGCGCCCCGCCGTCGACGGCAATAGTGACCGCGCCGACGTAGTCGCCCGCGCCGAGGCGGTCACGGAGCTCCTTGTGGGCGTGCTCCCAGCCGTCGAGGGCGGCCGCGGCGTCGTTCACGGCAGCATCGGTCGGCGCGGGCTCATCGTGAAGTTCGTCGAGTATCCGGGCGACGTCCGCGACGTGCCGGGCGTACTCCTGCTCGCTCTGGATGTCCGAATCGCGCCGGAGCAGCGACAGCGTCTCGTCGGCTCGGGCCTGCTGAGCCTCGATGCGCGCCCGCACGAGCGCGTCCATCGTCGCCGCGGATTCCGTGTCGTGTGTGCTGGCGTTGGCCGAAACCAGTCCGGCGATCGCAAGCCAGATCGCGAGCAGCGCCATCAACGCAGTTGCGGCGATCATGCCCGGGTTGACCCGACGATGGCTGCGTCTGGCCAGGTAGCGCTGTGCAACGATCAGCGCGATCACCGCCACCAGGCACAGCATCAACGCGGCACGGGGCGGCTGGGCGAGATGTCGTTGCGTATCCGCCTGTGCTGCTGCGTTTTTCGTGTACAGCTGCTCGGCCGCTGGAAGCATGGTGTCGTGCATCAGCGAGGATGCCGCATTGAGGTACGAGACTCCGATCGGGTTTCCGACGCGGCTGTTCGCGCGGGCGGTCGCGACGACCGCGGCGTAGACCGAGAGGTCTCTGGCGAGCTCGGCCGGCAAGGCGGCCGCCGGGTCGTCGCTCGCCGGGAGGCCTTTCGTCGTCGCGACCAGCGCGGTGGAAGCCTCGCCGATCGCCTGGTTGTAGCGACTCCTGAGCTCCGCGGGTTCCACACTTCCGGACAGGAAACCGGCTGTGGCCGCGGCGTCTGCGATCGACAGTGAGCCGTAGAGCTCCTGCGCGGAGTGGGTGAGGGGACCGGTCTCGTAGAGGAGGGTGTGGATCCGCTGTTCCCGGGCGATGATCGCCACGGAGGTGAGTACGCCCGCGGCGACCGTGAGCGCGATCAACGCGAGTCCGATCAATGCGAGCTTGCCCGGAGTGGAGGCGACCATGCCGCGCACCGTGCGGGGCTCGAGCTCGGGATCGACGAGACGGTCCTGATCCAGGGTCGAGGTCGAGTCGTCGGAGTCGCGGCGGGACGACACCGGTGCCCTCCTCCCCACGTGAGGCGTCGAGTTCCGGCAGTGGTGATCGGCTCTGCCGAGTCACCGCCGACGGTCAGGAGACGCGGACACGATCGGCGGCCGCCTCACCCGTACCTTCTTCTTACTCCGGGCGGGATGCGTACGTCAGGGTCAGGTGCGACAGAGTTCGCTCGATCCGGTCGCCGACGGCGAGGGAGAAGGATCGGGAGGAGAGGAAGCGAGGGTGGATCGGTGCGCTCGGTCGCCTCACGGCGAAAGGCGCAACGCAGCTCCAGCCGGACGGAACTCTGCGAAGGCAAAGGGTTGAGCCCGGGGGACACGGAACGCACCGATCCGAACTCCACAACATCACATCGGTGGGGCGTATTCCACCTGCGGCGGTGTGACGTCGGATACGCGTCCCGGGTTCGGCGCTAGCCGGGCAGCCCGATATCGGTGGGAACCCGGCCCCGGAGCAGTTCGTCGACTACCAGATCTCCGTGTTCGTCGCGCAAACGCTGGTGGATGTCGGGTGCGCGGCGCATGTGGGCTCCACCGTCGACCGTGACGGCGGTCCCGGTCACCCACGACGACTCCGGTCCCGCAAGGAATCGGATCGCGCCCGCGATGTCGTCGGGGACCCCGAGGCGTCGCAGGGGTGTCTGTTCGAGGAAGGCCGCCGCCCGCTCACCGGAGAAGCTGGCAGCAACCTTCGGGTTGTCCGGCGAGTCGACCAGTCCCGGCCGGATGCAGTTGATCCGGATCCCGAGATGGCCGAATTCGTCCGCAGCCGTGCGCGCGAGGGCTTCGAGCCCGGCCTTGCCCGCGCAGTAGCCGCTCATATAGGGGAATGTCTGGGCCGCGATCACCGAGGAGGTGAAGACCATCGACCCGCCGCCGTTCTCTGCCATGGCCGGGACGCAGGCCTTGATCGCAACGAACGCACTGGTGATGTTGGTGCGCAGCTCCGCGGTGAAGTCGTCGGCGCTGTTGAGCAGCAGCGGAATCGTGCTGCCCCGTCCCACCGTGCTGACGCAGATGTCGAGCCCACGGTCGTGCCGAGCCTGCTCGACGGCCGCCACGACGTCCGCCTCGACGAGCGAATCTCCGACGATGTGATCGACCGTGGCGCCCTCGGGTGCGTCCTTCTTCAGCCGCGCGGCGAACGTCGAGATCCGAGACTCGTCGCGGCTCATGATCGTCACGGACGCCCCGGCCGCCAACAGCGCGCGGGCACCGGCCCCGCCGATGCCGCCGGCTCCACCGATGACGAGGGCGGAGCGGCCGATGAGGGGAAGCGTCATCTCTACCTCCAGTGTCGGGTGGGTCTGTCCCACTACCGATTCGGGACGGTAGTTCCGTGCGGGGCAGGTCACACCATTCGCGCCCACCGAGTGGGAGGCGCTGCAAAGCCGGTCGGACGACGTCCTACCATCGGTGTGTCCGACAGAACGGCGTTGGGGGGATACGCGGTATGGGTTTCGGTGAGTACCCCGGTGACTATTCCGGTGAGTTGGTGGCGCCGCCGACCTGGCTCGTGGTGCTGGCGGCGATCCCGATCGTCGTGACCGTCCTGCTGTTGCTGTGGTTTGCCTGGCAGGAATGGCGAAGCCACCGCCGGATGCGGTCCTCACCGGTGCACGCGGCCGCCTGGGCGATGGAACCCGAGGAACTGGCCACCGCGATCCGGGCGCTCGGGGCGCGCGAGCGGCAACTGCTCGAGGCCGGCGATGTCGACGCGGCCGACCAGGTGGCGGCCGACAAGATGATCTGCCTGGTGGTATCCGACCGCCGCGGCGGCGCGTAGCCGGAACCGGGAACGATCGTCCCGCGTGGAACGTGTGGTTTGCTGGGGCGCATGGGGTGGGAAGCGCGGGAACTGGGGATCGCGACGGGCCTGGGGGCGGTAGCCGGCGGGGTGATGATCGCCGCCGCGGACCGGGGCACCGTCGGATCGCTCGTCGGCGCGGGGGTGGTGGTCGGCGCGATCTTCGGTGTCGTGGTCGGAGCCGTCTCGGTCGTCGCGGGTCATCTCGCGGTCGAGTCGACGCGGCACTGGCCGGCACGAAGCGAACGGTGCTGGCGGTTGCGGTTCGCGACCTGGTCGGCCACCGGTGTCTTCCTGCTGGTCTCCGGATTCTGGATCTGGGTCGTGATCGAGTCCGGGGCCGCCGGATCCGGTGCGTTCGGCGGTGTCGCAATCGGATTCGCGGTCGTCACCTTCCTGTGCACACTCGTGCTCGCGCCTCGCTCGCGATCGCGGTCGGAACTTGCGGCCGACGGCCGCGCGGACCGCTGATGCGGGTGGTGCGGCCGGCGGCACTGACGGTCATGGTCCTGTCCATCGGCGCGGCCGCGTACTTCTCGGGCCTGCTTCCTTTCCTCGGTCCGGGCCCCGAACGAGCGGCGGCCGAGATCGTCGACGCCGCGGTGTGCCGGACGCCGAACGAACTCGACGGGCGCGCCTCGCCGCCGCCCGAGTTGTTGCCCCAGTCCGCGGCGCGTCCGGGCACGGTGCCCGAGGATTTCGTGCCCGTCGCCGCGATCACGTGCGACCCCGAGTCGGAGGACACCATGTCCGCCGACCTCGTGGTCGCGACCCGGGCGCACCGGTGGGAGGGCGATTTCCGGGCGGCGATCGCCGACCTCAACGCGCCGTCGTGGGGGCGTCGCCTCGCGCTGCAGAGTTGCCCGACGGCAAGCATGGTTCGCCTGCCCGATCTTTGGCTGATCGACGCGGCCGGGCGGGCACTGCGGCCGTCGTATCCGGTGGACGGCTGCGGCTTTCAGCGGATCGGCGGCCTGCGGGCTGTCGAGGCACTCACCGAGGTCGAGACCGTCGAACACCGGTTCGTCCTGTCGCCGTCCGGCGCATCACAGCTGTTCCCGTGCTCGTCGGTCGTGCCCACGCCGAATCCGGGCGTCGCCGCGTTCGACCCGTCGCAGTTCGTGCCCATCGACAGCGCCTGCGACTACCGATGGGAGGACGGCGGCTGGGCCTTCGACGGGGCGCGGCGCCTGCACAACTCGGTGGAACTGGTGGCCGGTCCACCCGCGGTGGGGGAGTGCCCCGCCGCGACGCGCGCGGTCGGCTCGGTGCTCGACCGCTTGGGGCCGGAATTCGTCTCCCCGGCAACGGTTCTCGTCGAACTCGACGGTTGCCGCCGCGTCCTCGTCGATGGCGCCGCGCCGACGGTGGCCTCGGCGCAGACGATCACCGCGCTGGAGTGACCGGCCCGCTCAGCTCCGCGTCGCGGGCTCGCCCAGGCGGGCGCGGACACCGTCGATGAACAACGCCAGGCCGAAGTCGAACCGCACCTGGGGGTCGCCGTCGAGGAGGTCGTCGTCGGAGCCGATCTCGGCGGCGGTCTCGGTGTCGGGCGACGCGGGTGCTCGGGTGAGCGCACCCAGCGCCTCCATCTGCGCGCGGGACTGCTCGTCGACGGTGTGGCCGAGCACGAAGTACAGCAGGGTGTAGGCCGCGAGTTCGGCGTAGGGGCGGGGGAGCCCCGCGCGGATCCCGGCGCTGACGAAGCTCTCGCGGGCGAGGTTCGACGTCATCCGCGAGGCGTACGTCGCGGCGACCAGTTCGGCGCCGTCGCGATGCGACAGCAGCGCCCCGCGCAACCGGTGCGCCAGTTCGGCGATCCCCTCGTCCCACCGGGTCGAGGACACGGGGGCGTCGACGCCCTCCAGGATGCGGTCGGCCATCGCGCCGAGCAGGGTCTGCTTGTTCGGGAAGTGCCAGTACAGGGCGCCCGGCTGGACCCCGAGGGAGGTCGCGAGACGGCGCATCGTCAGGTCGGCGAGCCCGTACTCGTCGAGGATCGCCATGGCGCCGTCGAGGACGTCGCCGCGTCGTAGCTGCACTGACCTGCTCCTCCGGTTGGGATCGAGTCCGGCACCACGCTTGCGCAGCGGCCGCCTCCTTTGACACTAATCGAACGCGGCTCTAACGTGAACGCCGTTCAACTTGTACGGTGTTCAAGTCCGGCACCGAGCTCGTTGCTGTATCCGTCCGGTCCCGGGTGTCGGGACTGTTCGCACCCGAGGAGTTGCAGTGACCCAGGCCCCCGACATTCTCGCGATCGCCCGTGACCAGGTGCTCGAGCGCGGCGAAGCGTTGAACCAGGAACAGGTGCTCGAGGTTCTGCGGCTCGACGACGACCGGCTCGAGGAGCTGCTCGCCCTCGCGCACGACGTGCGCATGAAGTGGTGCGGTCCGGAGGTCGAGGTCGAGGGCATCATCAGTCTCAAGACCGGTGGCTGCCCCGAGGACTGCCACTTCTGTTCGCAGTCCGGCCTGTTCCAGTCGCCGGTGCGTTCGGCCTGGCTCGACATCCCCAGCCTCGTCGAGGCCGCCAAGCAGACCGCGAAGACCGGGGCCACCGAGTTCTGCATCGTCGCCGCCGTGCGCGGCCCCGACGAGAAGCTCCTCGCTCAGGTCGCGGCCGGCATCGAGGCGATCCGCAACGAGGTCGACATCCAGATCGCGTGCTCGCTCGGCATGCTCACCCAGGAGCAGGTCGACCAGCTGGCCGCGATGGGCGTGCACCGCTACAACCACAACCTCGAGACCGCCGAGTCGTACTTCCCGAACGTCGTCACCACCCACACGTGGGACGAGCGGTGGGACACGCTGCGCATGGTCCGGGAGGCCGGCATGGAGGTGTGCTGCGGCGGCATCCTCGGCATGGGGGAGAGCGTCGAGCAGCGGGCCGAGTTCGCCGCGAACCTCGCCGCGCTCGAGCCCGACGAGGTGCCGCTGAACTTCTTCAACCCGCGTCCGGGCACGCCGTTCGGTGACCTCGAAGTGTTGCCCGCGAGCGAGGCGCTCAAGTCGGTGGCCGCGTTCCGCCTCGCGCTGCCGCGCACGATCCTGCGGTTCGCCGGCGGACGCGAGATCACCCTCGGCGACCTCGGCGCCAAGCAGGGCATGCTCGGCGGCATCAACGCGGTCATCGTCGGCAACTACCTGACCACGCTGGGGCGTCCCGCCGAGAGCGACCTGGATCTGCTGGTCGATCTCGAGATGCCGATCAAGGCGCTCAATGCGACCCTCTGACGCCGTGAGCGAGGCCGTCGGCGCCGACGAGCGCTACAACCCGTTCACCGGGCACCGGATCGGCGTCGACGCCGCGGTGCCCACCGCGGCGCAGCTGGGGCTCGAGCCGCCACGCTTCTGCGAACAGTGCGGACGCCGGATGATCGTGCAGGTCAGCCCCGACGGCTGGTGGGCGAAGTGCTCCCGCCACGGTGTGCTCGACTCGGCCCAACTCGGGCGCAGGTAACGTCCGGTGGTGTGACGACACCCCGACAGCCCCGGCCCCGAGCCGTCCCGCGGATCGTCGTGTTCCTGGCGATCCTCGGTGTTCCGGCCGGGGCCGTCTGGGCGTTTCTCGCGCCGGCGGTGCGGATGCTCGTGGTCACGGAAGATCGAGGGGTCGTGCTCACGAACGAGAGCCTGCACCGCTTCGACGCGGTCGCCATCTTCGTCGGCATCGGCCTCGTGCTGGGTGTTCTGTCGGCGGTCGTCGTGTGGGGGATGCGGCGGTCGCGTGGTCCCGGTGCGGTCACCGCGCTGGTGCTGGGCTCGGCGCTGGGGGCGGGTGTGGCCGCGCTGGCGGGGATGGGGATTGCCCGGCTGCGGTTCCCGGCGGTCGACAGCCCGACGGTCGGATCGATCATCGCTGCGGCGCCGGGCCTGTCGACGCCGGTCGTCCTCATCGTGCAACCGCTCGCGGCGGCGCTGGTCTACCTGCTGCTGGCGTCGCTGAGTCCGCACGACGACCTGGGGGCCGGTGGCGGGGAAACCGAACGGGGCAGCGAGTCACCCGTCACGGAGGAGGCCGACGAGCGCCTGTAGCGGTTCGAAGGATGTCACGCGAGCGCCGCCCAGGCGCGCGGTATGGCCTTCTCGGTGCGCGCGGTGAACTCGGTGAACGGCGTCGCGCGGATCTCCCCGGAGGCGCCGCGCCCGTCTCGTTTCCAGGTACCGACGACGCGGCCGCCGTCGACGACGGTCGGGCTGAACATCCCGTTGCCGCCGGGTTGGAGGCGGCCCCCGAATTCCGGATCCACCGCCGCGCCGCGGTCCCGGTAGCCGAGGATGAACTCGTCGAATCCGGGGAGCAGGAACACCCCGCGGGCTTTCCGTCGGTATGCGGCGAGAAGGTCCGGGGTCGCCGGGTCGAGGTAGTAGTCGACGCCGTCCACCTGCAGGCAGTCGAGGTGCGGCGAGGCCAGCGCCAGCCCCGCCCGCGCCTGTCGCACGGGCAGTTTCGTCCACCACACGAAGTCGTGCAGTGTCGCCGGGCCGTGACTGCGGAAGTAGCGCAGCGCCCACTCTCCGAGGGCTTCGTCGCCGACGAGTTCCCGACGATCCCGGATCCACGAGTCTGACGGCACCACCAGTTGGCGCCCGTCACGGACCGGACCGAGGCACACCTCGCCGGTCACGGCCAGCGTCCACAGCAGGTGCTGCCCGCGTTGGTCGGCGGTGGGGATGCCGGCCCGATCCCACTCCTGCATCAGTTCGCGGCGCTCGCGCCCGCCGTCCCGCAGCGCCGCGTGCGCGACCTCCCGGGCGAGCCCCACCGCGGCGTCGTCGATTCCCAGCGCGCGGTGTCGCGCGCCCATGCCGGACAGCATCCGGGGACCGGTGAGCGCGAGCATCCACGGCAGATCCTCCGCCGCCACGAAGTGCAGGGTTCCGCGCATCGGCCACGATCGGACAACCTCGCCGGCGTCGAGCGCCGCGATCAACGACGAGCGGCCTTGCGGCCCGGAACGCAGCGCAATCGATGTCACCGCACCGGGATAGTCCTGTGCCTGCGCCGCGGTCAGCCAACGCACGGTCTCCGTCGCCGAGTCGAACCCGGGGCCGGCGATCCTCTGCGCGACCAACCGCAGCAGGGCGAGCTCACGCAGCGTCGTCATACGTCGAAGCTAGTGGCGGCCACCGACAGAAGCCGCTCCGAATCGTCGACCGAACCCCGGTCGTTAGGCTGCGCTGATGATGTCGACGCGGAGTGAAAGCGAGCCGACTTCCGCGGAATCCCGGCGCGAGGCGCCGTTCCTCGTCGCCACACTGGTGTCCATCGGGCTGGTGGTCGCCGTCGTGGGGAGCCTCGGAGCCCCGCTCATCACCGCGGTCGCCGCCGACTACGACGTTTCGCTCGCTGCCGCGCAGTGGACACTGACCATCGCGCTGCTGTCCGGCGCGGTGACCACCCCGGTGTTGAGCCGACTCGGTTCCGGCGCGCGTCGTCGCGCCGTCGTGATCACCACGTTGGCGGTCGTCGCCGCTGGTAGCGCGCTGACGGCACTTCCGGTGCCCTTCTCGCTCCTGTTGATCGGGCGGGCGGCCCAGGGGGTCGGGCTGGGACTCACCGCGCTGATGATGGCCACGGCACGCGACCATCTGCCCGAAGAGCGATCGGCCCGGACGATCGGTCTGCTGTCGGTCGCGTCCACCGCCGGTATCGGGGTGGGCTATCCACTCGCGGGGTTGCTCACCGATTGGGCGGGCATCCGAGCGGCGTATGCGCTGGGGCTGATCGTCGCGGTGGCAGCGTTGATCGCCGCAATACTGGTCCTGCCCATCGCCCCGCCCCGATCCTCGGGCAGGGTGGACCTGCGCGGCGCGGTGCTGCTCACCGTCGCGCTGTCGGCGCTGCTCCTCGTGATCAGCCAGACGGATCTGTGGCGCCGGCACACCGCGGTCGCCTCCGGAGTCCTCGTGGCGTCGCTGCTCCTGCTGGCCGGATGGACGGTCTTGGAGGCGCGAACCGACCATCCGCTCGTCGACATCCGGGCGCTGCGCCACCCGGCTGTGGCGTCGGCGAACCTGTCGATGCTGATCGGCGGCGCCGCCATGTATCTCCTGCTCAGCCTCATCACGCGGTACGTCCAGACTCCGGTGGAGGCGGGCTACGGATTCGGCCTGAGCACCTTCCAATCCGGGCTGGTGTTGGTGCCGTTTTCCCTGCTCGGGTTCGTCGCCGGCAGGTTCATGCCGATCCTGCGTCGACGGTTCAGCGCACGTGCCCTGCTGGCCGGGAGCGTCGTCGTCATCCTCGTCGCCTTCCTGGTGTTCGCGATCGCCAGGGGCCGTCTCGCCGAGTCCGTCGTCGCGATCAGCGTGCTCGGCATCGGGGTCGGTGCGTTCTCGGCCGCCATGCCGGCGGTCATCCTCGCTGCCACGCCGAAGGCCGAGACGGCCGGCGCGATGGGTGTCAACCAGGTCGTGCGCAGTGTCGGCTTCTCCACAGGCAGTGCGTTGGGCGGGTTGATCCTCGCCGCCTACACCAGCGAAGTCTTCCCGAGTCAGTCCGGATACACCGTCGCGGCCGGGGTCGGCGCCGCGGTCACCGCGCTCACTCTGCTCGTAGTTCTGGCGTACCGCCCGGACGCGGCCCGGTGACGACAATGCCGAATCGCGCACGCAAGAAATGGAACGTGTTCTAGTCTCTGCCGAATGGACGTGACATACGAGGGGACCAAGCGGGAAGTCGTCACCGACAAGGGGGTGCTGCGCTACCACGAGGCCGGTGACGGTCCGCCACTGTTGCTGTTGCACGGCTCGGGGATCGGTGTCAGCGGCTGGCGCAACTATCGCGGAAACCTGGAGGTGTTCGCGAAGCATTTCCGCTGCTACATCCTCGAGTTCCCGGGTTTCGGGGTGAGCGATCCGGTCGACGGGCATCCCGTCCTCACCGCGGCATCGTCGGTGATCCGTTTCATGGACGCGCTGGGCATCGAATCGGCTGCGATGATCGGAAATTCGATGGGCGGTGTCGTCGCGGCCAACGTGGCCATGCGGCATCCCCGACGGGTGAACAAACTCGTCGCGATCGGTGGCGTCGGCCCGAACATCTTCAGTCAGAACCCGAGTGAGGGCACCCGCCTGCTGCAGGACTTCGCGGACGCACCCAGTCGCGAGAAGCTGGTGCGCTGGCTCAGGTGCATGGTGCACGACCCGGCCGTGATCACCGAGGAACGGATCGAGGAGCGCTGGGAGACGGCCGGCGACCCGGCGTCGCACAAGACGCTCGCCGCGATGTACGGATCGAAATCTTTTGCGGTGCAACAGCAGATGATGGCCCAGTCGGATGCGCCGCCGTACTGGTCGATGCTGCACAAGGTGCAGTGCCCGACCCTGCTGACCTGGGGGCGTGAGGACCGGCAGTGCCCGCCCGACATGGCGATGATCCCGATGAGGCTCATCCCGGACGCCGAACTGCACATCTTCCCGAAGTGCGGGCACTGGGTGATGATCGAGGCCAAGGAAGCCTTCGAGCGGGTCACGATCGAGTTCCTGCTCCGCGACGAGTAGGTCGGCGGAGGCCGCGGGCCGCCCGTTGCGGAAACCGAACGGGCGCCCCCGAGTGTGTGGAAGTATCGCGGCACCGAACTGGAGGAGGGGCCGTGAGCCGCACGATCATCCGAACGGCCGGCATCGCCGCTGCCGCCGTGATCGCGACCGTGGGGCTGAGCGGTTGCCGGGCGCCCGATACGCCCCCTGGATGGTCGAGTTACACCATCGAGCGCGGCGGACACACTGCTCTGGTGTACCGCCCACCCGGTGTCGCCGGCCCCCTGGACGGTTGGGTCAGCCCGGGTGGATCGTCGCGGACCTACGACTTCGTGTTCACGCCCACGGCCGAGTACGTTCTCACCTCGCCCACGCAACCCGAGGACCAGTTCGACTGGAACAAGCTCCCCGGCTTCTCGGACTGCGGCGACTTCGACCTCGCCCGCAACGGCGCGATGTTCGGTTGGCGGTGGCGCACCGACACTTCACCCCAGGTCCTCGAACTCGTGCCCTACGCCAACGCCGACGGTGTGCACCAGTACCCGGACGGCCCGCTCGTGACCCTCGACCGCGACGACCTCGCAGCCGAGGAGCCCCTGCGGTATTCGATCGAGATCGACGGGTCCGCCTACCGATTCGCGATCGACGGCACCATCCGTGGTCGGGAAATCCACGAGACGGCCGGGCTGCCTCGCTCCTGTCCGGCGAGCCCCGCCGATGCGGGCAAGTGGTACTCCGGCTTCTACTTCGGAGGCACGTCCACCGCCCCGTCGCGGATGTACGCCTACGTGCGCGAAACCGTGGACGGCTCGGTGCCCGGCGGTGGTTCCCTCGGCTCGAGCGGTTCGATCCTCGGCGGGATCGAACCCGGCCTGGGTTCTCTCCTCCAGTAGCCGCGCACGGGCGAGATAGTCCTAATTCGACTGCGGTGTCCACGATTTCGCGTAGGAGTCCACCATCTCCTGGCCCGTGCGACTGCCGATCGTGTGCATGAGGACGTCCGTCGCGGCTCGCACGCCGTCCGGTCCTGCACTCCGGAACGGGGCCAGGTCCAGCGGGGGCAGGATCTCGACGCTCACCCGACGCCGCCACTGCGCGATCGAGGTATCATCCCCGGTTCCGGTGATGGCGACAGGGAGGAGGGGCGCACCGGTTTCCATCGCCACGCGCACCGCGCCTGTCCGGCCCCGGTAGAGGCGGCCGTCCGGTGAGCGGGTCCCCTCCGGGTGGATTCCCCACGCGCCGCCTCCGCGGACTATCCCGACTGCGGACTCGATCGCCGGTGCCGCCGCGGACCCGCCCGCGCGATCGACGGGTACCTGACCGAGCGCCGAGAAGAACCGCCGACGGAGCGCTCCGGCGATGCCGGCGCCGTCGAAGTACTCCGACTTCGCGAGGAAGACCGTAGGCCGCCGCGCGGCGAGCGTCAGATAGAACGAATCGAGCACTGCCAGGTGGTTCGCCGCGAGGATGACCGGCCCGCGTCGCGGCACGTGCTCACGGCCCCGGATTCTCGGCCGTCCGATCAGGTGCAGCGCGGGTCCGATCAGCAGATAGCGGCACAGCAGGTAGGTGCATGTCGTGGATGAGCGCATAGACACTGTCTACATCGCGATAGGAGACACTGTCTACGTGACGATCGAAGGAACACGAGAAGCGCTGGTGAGAGCGGGCGTCGAATTGCTCGAGGAAACCGGTTCGGCCGACGTCGGACTGCGGGCGATCGCCCGCCGGGCCGGCGTCTCCCACGGAGCGCCGCGGCGCTGGTTTCCCACGCACCGAAGCCTGCTCGCGGCGATCGCCGAGGTAGGCTTGGCCGATCTCGCGACGGCGCTGACCGAGGCGGCCGGACGTCCCGGGCACGAGTTGGCCGACGTGGCCGAGGCCTATGTGGAGTTCGCGGTGCGGCGGCCGGCGATGTTCACGCTCGTCTTCCGGCACGATCTGCTCGAAGGGTCGGGCGCCGAACTGCGGAATGTGTCGCGACCGTTGTTCCGTTGGCTGGTCGCGATGGTCGAGAAAAAGACGGGCAGCGGGGATCCCGAGGGCGATGCGGCGGCGCTGTGGGTCGGTGTGCACGGCATCGCGACGCTTGCGTCGACGGGGTCGCTCGAGCTCGCGGTCGAGGGGGTCGACCGCCGTGCACTGATCGGCCGGGTGGTGCGAAACAGTCTGTCGTCGAGGTGATGACACGCTCGGTGGTACGCATGTCGAACCGGGTGGCAGGATGGGGTTCCGGAACTCGTCCCCGTCGGACACCTGCACGGGGGCTGCCTCTGAGGTGAGTGCTGTGCAGCAACGAAGGCCCCACACCCGCGACGGGTCGGCATGAACGATGGCCGGCAACGATCCGTTCGCGACGCAGCACGACGCGACCCCGTCGGTGGTGTCGGAGTTGGACCGCGCCGGGTTCGCCGATGCGACCGAGATCGGGCGGGGCGGCTTCGGCGTCGTCTCACCGAGGCGACCCTGGACCGCACCGTGGCCGTCAAGGTGCTCACCGCGGACCTCGACGAAGAGAATCGGACGCGTTTCGTGCGGGAGCAGCGGGCGATGGGTCGGCTGACCGGGCACCCCAACATCGTCAACGTCCTGCAGGTCGGCACCACCGCGAGCGGCCTGCCCTACATCGTGATGCCCTATCACTCACAGCGCTCGCTCGACGTGCGGATTCGCGACCACGGCCCGCTGCCGCTCGAGCAGGCGCTACAGCTCGGCGTGAAGCTGGCCGGCGCGGTGGAGTCCGCGCACCGGCTCGGCATCTTGCATCGCGACGTCAAGCCGGCGAACGTCATCCTCACCGACTACGGCGAGCCGGCGCTGGCCGACTTCGGCATCGCACACCTGCCCGACGGATTCGAGACGGCAGCCGGCACATTCGCTGCCACTCCTGCGTTCACCGCGCCCGAGGTCCTGAGCGGTGGCCCGCCCAGTGCCGCCGCGGACGTCTACGGTCTCGGCGCCACGGTGTTCTGCGCCCTCACCGGCCACGCGGCCTTCGAACGCCGGAGCGGCGAGCAGGTCGTCGCGCAGTTCCTGCGCGTCACCTCGGAGCCCATCCCGGACCTGCGCGAACTCGACGTCCCCGACGACGTGGCCGCCGCCGTCGAGCGGGCCATGTCCGCCGATCCGGACGCCCGCCACACGGCCGGGCAGCTCGGCGACGCGCTGCGTGAGATCCAGTTCCGCCACGGACTCCCGGTCGACGAGATGGCCCTGCAGTCCCCGTCCGGTCCGAGGCACGGCGATCGTCGTCCGTCGACGAGCGGCGGGCTCCCTCCGACCGGGCCCTCGGCGCGGGGCCGGAAGGGAAACCTACCCGCGGATCTGACCAGCTTCGTCAACCGGCGCAACGAACTGGCCGAAGCGAAGGAGCTGCTGTCGTCCGCTCGGCTGGTGACGCTCACCGGAATAGGTGGCGTCGGGAAGACCCGCCTCGCGCTGCGGATCGCGACCAGTGTCCAGCGTGCATTCGGTGACGGGGCGTGGCTGGTCGAGTTGGCCGACCTCCACGACGAGTCGCTGGTGGTCGGCGTGGTGGCGGCCGCCCTCGGACTGAAGTCCTTCTCTCGAGACCCGCTGCAGACGGTCCTCACGGAGTTTCTCGAATCGCGCCAGACCCTGCTGGTGCTCGACAACTGCGAGCAGGTGATCGACTCGGTCGCGGATCTGGCGGAGGCGATGCTCAAGTACTGCCCCGATCTCCGTATCGTCGCCACCAGCCGGGAGGCGCTCGGCGTCCGCGGGGAGGCGACACTGCGCGTTCCGCCGCTCAGTGCGCCGGCCCCCGACCGCCAACTCGACCTCGCGGCTCTACCCGGCTACGACGCGGTGACGCTGTTCGTCGAACGCGCCGTCGCGGTTCTACCGGAGTTCGCGCTCACGGAGGACAACATGGCCGCGGTGGCCGGCATCTGCCACCGGCTCGAGGGGTTGCCGCTGCCGATCGAACTGGCGGCGGGGCGTCTCCGGGCGCTGGCGCCCGAGCAGATCCTGCAACGGCTCACCGATCGATACGCTCTGCTGACCCATGGCGGGCGGGCCGCCCCGACCCGGCAGCAGACCCTCCGGTTGTGTGTCGACTGGAGTCACGACTTGTGCACGCCCGAGGAGCAGCAGTTGTGGGCCCGTCTGTCCGTGTTCGCCGGCAGCTTCGAGCTCACCGCGGTGGAACAGGTCTGCGGCGCCGACCTGAGGCCGGGCGAACTGCTCGACCTGGTCGCGTCGCTGGTGGAGAAGTCGATCCTGATTCACGAGGGGGCGGCGACCGCAGGGCGATACGGGCTCCTGGACACCATCCGCGAGTACGGTCTCGAGAAGTTGGCGGAGTCCGGCGAGTACGCCCGCATGCGCCGGCGCCATCGGGATTGGTACGAGCGCCTGGCGCTGCAGTCGGGAGCCGACTGGATCGGACCCCACCAGCTGGACTGGATCACCCGCCTGAAACTGGATCAGCAGAACCTTCGTGAGGCACTGGATGCCTGCACTGCGGAGCCTCGTGAGGTGGCGGTCGGCATGCGCATCACGGCCGCGCTGTATCCGTTCTGGCTCATCACCGGGCAGATCAACGAGGGCGCCCGCTGGACCGAACGATTGCTGACCGTCGAGGGAGCTCCGCGCGGCGCGGACTGGGTGCGTGCCGTGGGCCTCGGCGCAGCGCTCAACGGATTCCGGAGCGACATCGAGACCGGCGCCCGATGGGTCGAGTGGGCGCGCGCAGCGGCAGCGGGCGCGGACGACCCGAGCGCTACCGGGACCGTGCTGTATGCCGCCGGTGTCCTGGCGTTGGGCGCCAATGACATGTCCACCGCAGCAACCTGTTTCGATGCCGCACTGGAGGCGTGCCCGACCGAGGACCACCTCCTGCAGGTCATCACTTTGACCGGTGCCGAGGTGACCTGGGGGCTGCTCGGACAACCGGAGAGAGCGGCCGACTACCTCGAACTGGTGCTGGACATCACCGAGCCGCGCGGCGAGCTCGCATTCCGGTCGTGGGCCGTGCGGACGCTCGGCCTGGCGGTGTGGTCGACGGATCCGGAGCGGGCCGTCGCGCTGCTGGAGCAGGCGCTGCGGCTGTCCCGGTCCGTCGACAACTCGTTCGGCGCCGCACCGAGCCTCGAGGGCCTGGCCTGGATCGCCGCGGCCGATGGGGACTACGCGAGGTCTGCGGTGTTACTGGGCCACGCCCAGGGCATGCGGCAGACGGTGGGCCTGCCGGACATCGCAATCCCGGGCCTGCGCGCACAGCACGACGAGTGTGAGCGACGGACCCGGCGGGCGCTCGGGAACAAGGCGTACGACGCGAGCTACCGAAAGGGTGCGTCCGCGAGCTTCGCTGAGGCCGTGGCCTACTCGTTGGGCGAATCCATCGAGGCCCCCGAGCCGTCCCGGCCACCGGCCGCCACGGACAAGACGACCCTGACCCGACGCGAGATGCAGGTCGCCGACCTCGTCGCCGAGGGGCTGACCAACAGTGCCATCGCTGCCAAGCTGGTCATCTCGCAACGGACCGCTGAGGGGCACGTCGAGCACATCCTCGCCAAGCTGGGATTTACCTCGCGCACCCAGATTGCCGCTTGGATCGTCGATCGCAGTAGGGGCTGAGTGCCGCGTGCCGCGCGCGAGGTGCCGTGTGCACGGCTCTCGCTCAGACCGGCGGCCGCAGGGCCGCGAACTCGTCGGTCACCCGCAGTCGCGAGTCCGTGAAGCGGTAGAGGGCGGCGGGTCGGCCGCCGGTGCGCCCCGATCGGGCGGTGTTGCCGGTGGCGGTGATGACACCGCGACGGGTCAGGACTCTCTGCAGGTTCGTCGTATCCACCTGGTAACCGAGAGCGGCGCAATAGATTTCGCGCAGTGTCGACATGGTGAACTCGTCGGGCGCCAGGGCGAACGCGATGTTGGTGTACGACAGTTTCGCGGCCAGGCGCGTGCGCGCGTGCTCGACCACCGTCCCGTGGTCGAACGACATCTCCGGGAGCGCGGAGAGCGGATGCCACGCCGTGTCCGACGGCAGTTGAGGATCGGCGGGGAGGGGCACCAGACCCAGGTAAGTAGAGGCGATCCGGCGGTCGCCGGGGACACGGCGGGGATCACTGAACACCGACAGTTGCTCGAGGTGGGCCACCTCGCGGACGTCGACCTTCTCGGCCAACTGCCGACGGGCCGAGGTCTTGAGATCCTCGTCGTCGCGGAGTGTCCCGCCCGGGAGCGACCAGGTGCCCTTCTGGGGATCGAGAGCGCGCTGCCACAGCAGCACCATCAGTTCGTCTCCGCGGCACCCGTTGGGGCCGTGATGGCCGTCACCTGCGGTGATGGTTCCAGTCGCCGGCCGAACCTGGAACACCGCGGTGAGTACTTCGTGGACGGTGCTACCATGTGGCATGTTTTCGATCCTAAGTCGAAAACCTCGATTTCGGAAATTCGGGCCAGCCCGCCCGGGTTGTAGTGACGGAGCCGTCGAACAGGCTTCGAAAGAAGGAGTGGCCATGACCTCGACGATGTGGGCGGGTGCTGGACAGATCGTGGACGGCCCCGGTGGGTACACCGGTGTCGAGGGCGGGCCCGAGTGGGCTGCCGAGGTGCGCCGTCTGGCGAAGGCACGGAACGCCACGATCCTGGCGCACAACTACCAGCTGCCCGAGATCCAGGACGTGGCCGACCACGTCGGTGACTCGCTGGCGCTCTCGCGGATCGCCGCCGAGGCGGAAGAGGGCACGATCGTCTTCTGCGGCGTCCACTTCATGGCCGAGACGGCCAAGATCCTGAGCCCGGAGAAGACCGTGCTGATCCCGGACGAGCGGGCCGGCTGCTCGCTCGCCGACTCGATCACCGCCGAGCAGCTCCGGGAGTGGAAGGCAGAGCACCCCGATGCGCTGGTCGTGTCCTACGTCAACACCACCGCAGAGGTGAAGGGCCTGACCGACATCTGCTGCACGTCGTCCAACGCGGTCGACGTCGTCGCGTCGATCGATCCCGACCGCGAGGTGCTGTTCCTGCCGGACCAGTTCCTCGGCGCGCACGTCAAGCGGGTGACCGGCCGCGAGAACATGCACATCTGGGCGGGTGAGTGCCACGTCCACGCCGGTATCAACGGTGACGAGCTCACCGCGAAGTCCAAGAGCCACCCGGACGCCGAGCTGTTCGTGCACCCCGAGTGCGGCTGCGCCACGTCGGCGCTCTACCTCGCGGGCGAGGGCTTCGTGCCCGAGGACAAGGTCAAGATCCTCTCGACCGGCGGCATGCTCGATGCTGCCCGTGAGACCGGTGCCAAGCAGGTCCTCGTCGCCACCGAGGTCGGCATGCTGCACCAGCTGCGCAAGGCGGCGCCGGGCGTCGACTTCCAGGCCGTGAACGACCGCGCGTCGTGCCCCTACATGAAGATGATCACGCCGGCCGCGCTGCTGCGGTGCCTCGTCGAGGGCAAGGACGAGGTCCACGTCGCTCCCGATGTCGCGGAGCGGGCGCGAAAGTCGGTGCAGCGCATGATCGAGATCGGAAACCCCGGCGGCGGGGAGTAATGGTCGCCGGACCCGGGGGTGACGGCGTCGTGTGGGAGGCGCGTGCGGATCTGGTGGTCGTCGGGGGAGGCGTGGCCGGTTTGACCGCCGCGCGTACCGCTGTCGAGCAGGGTCTCCGGGTCCTCGTGGTCAGCAAGGGCGGCCCCACCGACACCGCCACCCAGTACGCGCAGGGCGGCATCGCGGTCGTGGGGGACCCTCGAACCGACTCGGTGGACTCGCACACCGGCGACACGTGTGTCGCGGGCGTGGGACTGTGCGACGAGGCGGCCGTCCGGTCGATCGTGTCGTCCGGGCGGGAGGCGCTCGCCGCGTTGACCGCGTTGGGTGCGGTGTTCGACGTCGGGTCCGACGGACACGTGTCGCGTACCCGCGAGGGCGGTCACAGCACCCGCCGGATCGTCCACGCCGGTGGTGACGCGACCGGGGCGGAGGTGCAGCGCGCGCTGAACGCGGCCGGGATGCCAGTGCTGTTCGGTGCCGCGGCGGCCCGGGTGACGACCGATCGGCGAGGGGTCACCGGCCTGATCGTGTTGTCGGAGAAGGGGCTCGGCGTCATCCACGCCCCCGCGGTGGTGCTGGCGACCGGAGGTCTGGGGCAGCTGTACTCGTGCAGCACCAACCCGGAGGGGGCGACCGGCGACGGCATCGCCCTGGCGCTCGAGGCCGGAGCGACCGTCGCGGATCTCGAGTTCGTCCAGTTCCATCCGACCGTGTTGTACGCGCCGGGCGGTGTCGGCCGCCGGCCGCTGATCAGCGAGGCCGTGCGTGGTGAGGGCGCGCGGCTGGTCGACGCGGAGGGCCGATCGGTCACCGACGGTGTGCATCCGCAGGGCGATCTGGCCCCGCGCGACGTCGTCTCACGCGCGATCGCGCGGCGCCTGCGGGAGAGCGGGACCGATCACGTGTACCTCGACGCACGGCACCTGGCCGGCTTCGCGGCTCGCTTCCCGACCGTGACCGCGTCGTGCCTTGCGGCGGGCGTCGATCCGTCCGAGCAGCTGATTCCGGTGGCGCCGGCCGCGCACTACTCGTGCGGCGGTGTCGTCACCGACGTGCACGGGCGCACCGAGGTTCCGGGGCTGTACGCGGTGGGCGAGGTGGCCCGGACCGGCCTGCACGGCGCGAACCGGTTGGCGTCCAACAGCCTGCTCGAGGGCCTCGTGGTGGGCGAGCGCGTGGGCCGCGCCGCGGCCGAGCGCGCCGAGGTCTCGGTCGAAGCCGACGACCTGCTGCTGCCGTTCCGGCGGCGGGCGCCCCGTGAGCGTGTGCAGGCACTCATGACCGCGCACGCCTCCGTCGTGCGCGACGGTGACGGACTCGACAGCGCGGCGGCGGAACTGGCGCGCAGCGGGGTGGCTGTGGCCGGCGACGGGCAGGCGCTCGAGGACACCTCGCTCACGGTGGCGGCGTCGGCGCTCGTGATGGCGGCGGCGGTGCGGCGCGAGAGCCGGGGATGCCACACCCGTTCCGATCATCCGGAGACGTCGGACGAGTTCCGCCGCAGCATCCCGGTGCACATCGGACGCGACGGCGAACTGGAAGTACCTGAACTGCAATCGACAGGAGCACGATGAGCACGCTGGACCCGCAGGAAACGCTCGCACTGGTGCGTACTGCGCTCGACGAGGATCTCCGCTACGGACCGGACGTCACGTCCGTCGCGACGGTTCCCGACGGGGCGGTGGCCAAGGCGGCGGTGGTGAGCCGCGCGGCCGGCACCGTCGCCGGAGTCGACGTGGGTCTGATGGTGCTCGACGAGGTGATCGGCGCCGGGAGCTACGAGGTGCTCGACCGGGTCGCCGACGGAACCCGGGTGCAGCCCGGTGACGCGGTGCTCACGGTCAGCGCGCCGACACGTGGCCTGCTCACCGCGGAGCGCACCATGCTGAACCTGATGTGCCACCTGTCCGGCATCGCCACCGCCACGTCCGCGTGGGTCGACGCGGTTGCCGGGACCGACTGCAAGATTCGGGACAGCCGCAAGACGCTGCCCGGCCTGCGCGGGCTGCAGAAGTACGCGGTGCGCGTCGGTGGCGGTGTCAACCACCGGATGGGCCTCGGCGATGCCGCCCTCATCAAGGACAACCACGTTGCCGCGGCGGGTTCCGTCGTCGCGGCACTCCGCGCCGTGCGTGCCGCCGCCCCGGACATCGAGTGCGAGGTGGAGGTCGACACTCTCGCCCAGTTGGACGAGGTGCTCGCCGAGGGCGTCGACCTGGTGCTGCTGGACAACTTCCCGCTGTGGCAGACCCAGAGCGCGGTGCAGCGCCGCGACGCGGCCTCGCCCACGACGAAACTCGAGTCCTCGGGTGGGCTGACCCTCGACGTCGCCGCGGACTACGCGCGGACCGGGGTCGACTTCCTTGCCGTGGGTGGGCTCACCCACTCCGTCGCGGTCCTCGACCTCGGCCTGGACATGTAGGTCGCGACTCTCCTCGTCAGCCGCCGGGTCGTGTCGACACGACCCGGCGGAGGACTGTCCGCCCCTGTGTTTCCCGGACCGGGCGGTATGGTCCGGAGATGGTGCGGTCGGGCTGTGACTCCGGTGGCGCGACCGTTCGTATCGGCACGGACCGTCGGGTCGGCGGCGCGCGCTGCCTGCACCGGCCCCGCTTCGGGGCCCCTCGGACGGTGCGTCCTCGCTCACAGTTGATCTTGATCGCGGCTTCGGCAATTGTAGTGTCTGATAAGACTCAGTTGTCGGGGAACGCCCGGCGAACGAGCGGAGGAGTGCTGTGGCACAGCAAGTTTCGAATCGTGCGGTGCCCGAAGCCGAGGCCCCGCGGCCGTCGGAGACCGCGTGCGCGGATGGTGCCGACCCGCTTCCGCCGACGTTGTCGGTGACGGTTCAACCACGTCCCGACCTGTACGCCTTGCTCGACGAAGTCGTTGCCTCGGCGCCCCCCGGAAGGGTGCTGGTCTGTGCGCCGGCCGGCACCGGAAAGACGACGCTGCTCGCCGACTGGCTGGTGGGTCCTGGCGGCGGCGAGCCGGCTGTGCTGGAAGGCCGCCTGGGCGCGGCATTGCGCGTCCTCTTCTCGCACCAGGACGACCCGCAGGATGGATCGGTCACCGCCTGCCTGCGGTCGGCGCGAGCGTCCGGGAGGTCTGCCGTGCTGGTTCTCGACGATGTCCACGAACTCACGGACCCGGACGCGCTCCAGCTGTTGACACGTTTACTGGATGCCGCGCCCCCGAACCTGACCGTGATACTGGCAGCGCGGGTCTCACCCGAACTGCCGTGGGTGAGATACATCGCGGATGGTTCGCTGACGGTGATCGGTTGGGAAGACCTTGCGCTCGATCGTGCCGCGGTAGCAGCAGTCTTCGCCGAGCATCGGTGTGCACTGTCCGCCGAGGGCCTGGACACGGTGCTCGGTCTGACCGCAGGCTGGGCGGTCCCGGTGCGCATCGCGGCGATCCGGGTCGACGCCGTGGGTGATGCGGCGAGCGGGGTTGCCGACCTGGTCCGGTACCCGCTGCCGCTCTCCGACTACGTCGTCGGGGAGACGCTCTCGGCGCTGCCGGACAACCTCCTCCGTTTCGTGGAGGCGACGAGCGTCGTCGACCGATTCGGCGCGGAACTCGCGGCCTCCCTGGACGCCGCGAGCGTCGATCTGGTGCTGGCAGAGCGGGAGCGATTCTGTGTGCCCATTCAGCGCTTCACCTCCGCCGACGAAATGAGCTTCGCGTGGCATCCGCTCCTGCGCGCCCATGTGCGATCGAAGCTGAAGGCCGCCGAGCCGGACCGTCTCGCTCGATTACACGCGGCAGCGGGACGCTGGTACGCGGGCGCGCGGCAGCCGATCGTCGCGATCGAGCACCTGCTCGAGGCCGGGGACGATCTGGCGATCGTGGATTTCGTGTACCACCACGGCATCTCCGCAGTGTTCGACGGGCAGGGCGCCGCGATGCTCGATCTACTCAACGAACCGCACGGCGACAAGCGGGTCGTCCGTCTGATTCGGGCTCTCGAAGCGCTCGAACGCAATTATCCCGACGCCGCCGAGGCTCACTACAGGACGGCCCTCGCATCGGACGTCGTTGCGCTGCGTCCCGAACTCGCGAAGGCATTCACGGCCGCGCTGGGGGTGGAGATCGCGGTCATCTCCGGGCAACGGATGCCGATCGACCCGGACACCTCGTCCGACCTGAAGATCGGAACCGGCATAGTCGATCTGGACTGCTATGTGACGACCCAGCGCGCGGCGGCCTGCATGTTCACCGGCGATCTGATCGGCAGCGAACGGCTGCTTCGGCAGGCGCTCGCATTCGCCGACCTCGGTGCGCATCCGCGGCTCGTGCTGCGCTGTCTGGCAAGGCTTTCCATTGTTTCCGGTATCCGCGGGGACCTGGTGACGATGACCACGCGGGCCGAGCATGCGCTCCGATACGCGGTCGATCACGGCCAGCTCGACCGGATCGACGCCTTCCAGTGCGCAGCGGCTGTCTGCATGGACAAGTACTTGCGGTGCGAGCAGTTGCCCGACGACAGTCCGATCTACGCACTCGCGTCCGGACCCGGTCGGCATCAGCGACCCGACGGAACCACCGCACCGATCTCGGGCGGCCACGCGGAGGTCGCCTTCGCGATTCTCGAAGCGCGGCGCAGTCCCATCCCGACCGTGGCCGACGCCGACACCGTTGGTCGGGCGCTGATCGGAATGCTCAATCGCGGCGCGCAGGCGGGATTGAGCAACACCTTCGTCACCCCGACCGTCGCGGTTCTGCTCGATGCCGGTCGGCTGGCGTTCGCCACCGAGGTCGCCGACACGGCGCAGAACGCGTTCGGCGAGAACCTCGACGTCCGGGTGGCGCGGGCGATGATCTTCCTCGCGCAGGGGGACTCGGCATCCGCACACGAGCTTCTGGACTCGGTGCTCGCGGCGCCGGAGTTCCTGCATCCGCCGCTCGGCGTTCGCGCCTGGATGCTGTGCGCGGTCGTGGCGCATCGAGAGAACCGGTCCACCGACGCGACGAAGGCGGTGCGTCGGGCACTCGACCTCGCCGAACCGAGCGGGATCGTAAGCCCCTTCGTCGACTGTGCCGGCGATGCTGCAGAACTGCTCGCGGGAATTCCCCCGGGCGCCGACCACACACGCGCCTTCCTCGACCACGTACAGGCGAAACTCGTCGAGTCACACGAGGGGCGCAACCCCGGGCTGACACGATCCGAGAAGGTCATTCTCGCCGAATTGCGCACCGGCAAGCCGCTGCGGGTGATCGCCCAGCAGTTGCATTTGTCGCTCAACACCGTTCGTACGCACACCCGGAACGTGTATCGAAAGCTCGACGCGTCCAGTCGTGCGGAGGCGCTGGAGATGGCCGCTCGCCGTCGGCTGCTCTGACGGTGTCCGGTCCCGGGCTCGTCACCTGAGCAGGTCGACGAGCGTTCCGTCGATTCGGAGCAACGAGTGCGGAACGGGTCACTCGGTCGAGATGCCCCTAGGCGACGACTGCAGCAGATCCGGCGGCGGGGGCTGCGGAGGAATGCAGTACCGCAGCGCGTTCCGTGCGGCGCCGCTCCGTCGGCTCACCGGGCACCTCCTCTCACCGAACGGGGCGAGGCGGGGCGACTCCGCCCCGCCCCGCCCCGTCGACTGGGTTCCTCAGTGCGAGAACGCCTGGGCGGCGTGTTCCGTACCCGCTCGCAATCGTGCGACGACGTCCTTGATCGCGACGACGAGCTTCCACGCGAGGTCTCGACTGAAGCCTTCGCGCAGCACGATACGGAGCACGGCGACGTCCTCGGCGTTCTCCGGCATCGTGTAGGCGGGAACCTGGAAGCCGCGGGCCCGCAGTTCGTGCGAGACGTCGAAGACGGTGAATCCGGGATCACCCACGATTTCGAACGAGAGGACCGGGATGGCGCTCCCGTCGGTGATGATCTGCATGTTGTCGATCTTCGCGATCTCGCTCGACAGCATCAGCGCGGTGTCCCGCAGTGACTCCATGATCTGTGTGTACCCGGCGACACCCAACCGTACGAAGTTGTAGTACTGACCGACCACCTGGTTGCCGGGCCTCGAGAAGTTGAGCGTGAACGTCGGCATGTCCCCGCCGAGGTAGTTGACCCGGAAGACGAGGTCCTCCGGCAGGTGCTCCTTCGACCGCCACACCACGAATCCGATTCCGGGGTAGGTCATTCCGTACTTGTGGCCGCTCACGTTGATGGAGACGACCCGCGGAATCCGGAAGTCCCACTCCAGTTCCGGGTGCAGGAACGGAACCACGAATCCGCCGCTCGCGGCGTCGACGTGCATCGGCACGTCGGGCCCGCCCGAAGCCGCCAACTCATCGAGTGTCGCGGCGATCTCGGCGACCGGTTCGAGCTCACCGGTGAACGTCGTCCCCAGGATCGCCACGACCCCGATAGTGTTCTCGTCGACCGCTTCACGCACCTGCTCCGGCGTGATGACGTAGCGTCCCTTCTCCATCGGGAGGTACTTCGGCTCGACGTCGAAGTAGCGGCAGAACTTCTCCCACACCACCTGGACGTTGCTGCCGAGGACGAGGTTCGGACGGAAAGTGTCCTTGCCGGCCGCCCGGCGGGCCTCGCGCCACCTCCACTTGAGGGCCAGGCCCGCGAGCATCACCGCCTCGGACGAGCCGACGGTCGAGACACCGGTGGCCGAGGTGGGATCGGAGTCGGACAGGCCCTCCGCGTTGAAGAGGGCGGCAACCATGTTGACGCAACGGGTTTCGATCTCGGCGGTGGCCGGGTACTCGTCCTTGTCGATCATGTTCTTGTCGAACGTCTCCGCCATCAGGCGGTCGGCCTGCGGATCCATCCAGGTGGTCACGAAGGTGGCCAGGTTCAGTCGCGAGCTTCCGTCCAACATCAACTCGTCGTGGATGAACCGGTAGGCCGCTTCGGGCTCGGTCTCGGCCTTGGGCATTCGCAAGGCGGGAATCGGATCGGTTCCCAGTCGTCCCGTGTATGCGGGTGCCAGCGTCTCAGTTGGAGCGGCAAAGTTGTTCGACATCTTCTCTCCTCCGATACTTCGAACGATCTGTGGATGGAACTGGTCGTGATTGTGCCGGAAACTCAAGGTGCAGGTCTGGATTCAGACCTCGATGGGCGGGTACAGGCGCTCCATCGTGTACCGCCGGTTGCGGCGGACCGAGAGGGCGCTGACGGTGAGGCTCACGAGCAGGATGCCGGTGAGCACCGCGATCGCGATCCACAGTCGCGAGTCGACGTGTTCGGCGACGGTGAGCTGGCGAAGACCGTTCACCGTGTAGGTCATCGGGTCGAACGGATGGATGACCTGGAAGGGCGTCGCGGTCGTCGGGACAGGGTAGATGCCGCCCGCCGACACGAGCTGGAGCATGAGGAAGGCCAGGGTGACCACGCGTCCGACGGCGACTCCGAACAGCGCGTTGAACGCCTGGATCATCGCGAGGTACGTCGCCGAGATCAACATCAGGAACAGGATCGTGCCGACGACGTGTTTGACGTCCAGTCCGACGCCGAAGTGCACGACCGTGTACATGACGACCACCTGCAGGATGCCGACCAGGAGTGCCGGCCAGTACGACGCGAGCACTGTCCGGTACAGCCCGACACCGCCGACGGTGGGACGGGACTGCAGCGGGGTCAACAGCATCCAGGTGATGATGCCGCCGACGAAGAGTGCCAGCGAGAGGAAGAACGGTGCGAAGCCGGTGCCGAACGTCGGAGCCACGTTGGTGTAGTCCTGCTGGAGCGCAACCGGGGTCGACAGGGTCTCGGCCGTTGCGGTCCGCTGTTCGTCGGTCCAGGTCGGCACCTGGCCTGCGCCCTGTTGCAGCGCGGTGGCGAGTTCCTTCGACCCGGACTGCAACTGTTCGGTTCCGGCGGCCAGCTGGTCCGCGCCGCCGGCAAGTTGGAAGCTACCGTCCGTCAGCTGCCCCATGCCCTGACTGAGCGTCGAGGCCCCGGAGCTGAGTTGGTCGGCACCGTTGCGTAGTTGCCGAACGTCGGACGCGAGTCCGCCGTTCTGCAGCATGGCCAGGCCGCTCTGCAGGGGGCTGTTCGGATCGGTCAGCTGGTACTCGAGCGCCTGTGCGTCGGAATGGAGTGCCTGGAGTTCCCCACGGATGTCCGCCGCGGGTGCGGCCACAGTGCGGGTGAGCGGTATGAGTGCCGCGACGGCCTGCTGCACGATCGGGTCGGAACTGCGATTGAGGACGCTGATCACCTGTTCGACCGCCTGGACGGTCGGTGTCGGTGGTTGGTCGGCCGGGGCCCGGCTCGCGAGATCGGCCAGCGACTGGCGGAGCTGGGCGACCTGACCGCCGACGTCCGGCAACGCGCCCCCCTCGAGCGCGTTGAGCAGAGGGTCGGCGACGCCGTCGATCGCGGTCGCCAGCTGGGAGGCGCCCGCGGCCAGGGCATCGGAACCGTTGCGCGCCGTGACCATGTTGTCGGCGAGCGTGTGGGCGCCCGACGCGAGTTGATCCGCGCCACTGTTCGCCTGGTCGATGCCCGTGGCGAGCTGTTCGGCCCCGTCCGCAGCCTTCCCCAGGCCGGACCCGGCGCTCTGCAGACCGGTGAGAACCTGCCCCACCCCCTGCGCACCGATCGTCGAATTGACCTGGTTGATCACCTGTTCCGACGCGTCCTGACCGATGATGGTCGCGAGATAGTTGTTCGCGTCGTTGAAGGTGAAGACGAGGTTCGCCTTCTCGGGGTGTTCGCCGTTCGGTGACGAGACCGCGGCGCTGAAGTTTTCGGGAAGGGTGATCGTGTAGTAGTACTTGCCGTCCGAGAGCCCCTTCTCGGCGTCCTCCTGGGACACTTCCGCGAGGTCGAGTTGGCCGGAAGCGATGAGCGACTTCACGACCTGGTCGCCGGCGTCGAGTTCCTGACCGGCGGCGGTCTTGCCGGTGTCGTTGTTGACGATCGCGGCCGGAATCTTGTCCACGGCGCCGAACGGATTCCAGAAGGCCCACAGGTACATCGCGCCGTAGAGCAGCGGCATGAGGATGATCGTGATGATGGCGATTCGCGGCATCGTGCCACGGAAGTAGCGCTTCGAATCGCTGCCCAGGGAAATTCCTGCAAGCATCGGCTACCTCGACTCGGTCATGACGCCGATGTCACCGGCGTTCAGAAGCTGGTGCAGGTCCACGACGGCTCGCACCGAACTCCCCGGGGGGAGCGGGTTCACGTCGGCGGTGATCACGGACTGGCTCTGGCCCAG
Organism: Prescottella agglutinans; assembly: GCF_004011865.1. Classification (GTDB taxonomy): domain Bacteria; phylum Actinomycetota; class Actinomycetes; order Mycobacteriales; family Mycobacteriaceae; genus Prescottella; species Prescottella agglutinans. Next base: position 233,454 of record NZ_RKLP01000006.1, read on the forward strand.
TGCCTCGAGTCTTTCCAGAACCTTGAGGCGCTCGTCGTCGTCGGCGATCCTGTCGATCCTGCCGACGACCAGCAGGGGTGGACGTCGCGTGTTGGCCACGGCGATCCGCAACAACAACTGCTGGATCTCGGGCAGATCGTCGACGAACGCGTTGAGCGGCGGCAGCGGGACGTCGCCGAACACCTCGCCGCACATCTCCTCGACACCGCTCGTCCCGACACGCGGGACGAACCGATACCAGGGGGAGTTCCACCTCAGTTGTTCGGTGACGAGATCGCGCACGGTGACCGATGGACGGACCTCGTCGAGTTCGTTGAGGCACGCGATGGCCGAGTTGCGGAACACAGCCATGGGTTTGTCCTCGAACCCGAGGACGGTGAGGGATCCGGCGGTCAGGCGCATCCGTCCGCACAGCGCCATCAACAGCGCGGTACGCGCGGCACCCGCCGGCGCCGCCAGCACGGTGACGCCACCGATGTCGATGTCGAGATCGAGCGGCCCGAACACGTGGCCCCACGGGCCGTGAAGTTCGATTGCTCTGGCGGACAACAAAGTTCCTGAGATCGGTTCCCACGGGGGCTGGTAGCCCTCGACCTGTGTTTCGACCAATTCGCACTCCACATTCCCTCGTCGTTCCATGAACGACGACATGTTCGGCTGCTGTCCCTGTCCCTCACTACTTCGAAATCGGCGTCGGATCGGCGGTCAGGCCGTCACAGGCTGTTCTTGACGACCTGGCCGTTCTTGACGATCACCGACAGGTACTTCTCCGGGTCGGCCAGCACGCTCAGGTCGTCGAGCGGGTTGCCGTCGACGAGGAGCAGGTCGGCCCAAGCCCCCTGCGCCACGACGCCGAACGGGGCGTCCCGGTACGGATCACGTTCACCGGCGAGCCGGAACAGTTGCGCGTTGCCGGAGGTCAGCATCCGCAGGGCGTCGACATTGCTGTAGAAATCGCCCAGTCTGGCCGCCATCTCGCTCTGTCGCTTCGCGAACTGCGGCTCGAGCAGCAGATCGGTGCCGAAGGCCACCTTGACCCCGTACTTCTGCGCCCAGCCGTAGATCCGGTCCACGCCGCTGCAGATCTGGCGGTTCTTCTCGGCTCGGTCGGCGTCGGGATAGTGGTGATCGTCCTCCGCGAAGGGCTGCATCGACAGCCAGACTTCGCGCTCGGCCATCAACTTGACGGTGGCCTCGTCGGACAGGTGGCCGTGCTCGATCGACTTGACTCCGGCCTCGATCGCACGCCGGATGCCGGTGACGTTGTAGACGTGCGTGGCGACGTAGGTGCCGTAGTCGGTTGCCGCGTCGACCCCCGCTCGCAGTTCGGCGTCCGTGAACTGCACGGTGTACAGCGGGTCGTACGTCGACGCGGCTCCGCCGCCGACCATCATCTTGATCTGCGAGGCGCCCTTCTTGAGCTGCTCGCGTACAGCAGCCAGGACGCGCTCCTCGCCGTCGGCGATCCGCATGAAACCGATTGTTTCCGAGCGATTCTCGGCACCTCCGAGAGCGGAGGGAGTGTCGTAGACGTTGCCGAAGTCGCCGTGACCGCTGGTCTGCGAGATCGCCGCCTGACACGGGTAGATGCGCGGCCCGGGGAATTGGCCGCGATCGATTGCGGACTTGATGCTCGCGGTGTCGCCGGCCATGTCGCGGACCGCGGTGAACCCTCTCATCAGCATGTTCTTCGCCTCGGCGACGCCGTTGAGGGTGATGTGCCCCTCCGTGCCCATGAGGAGGTCCACGTACGAATTGGCGTTGCCCACCAGGTGGACGTGTGCATCGCTCATCCCGGGCATCAGGACCCGGCCTCCGCCGTCGATGACGACAGTTTCCCTGCCGGGATCGTCCCCGATGGGGGAGGTCGACACGGCGGCGACCTTGTTGCCGTCGATCAGAACATCCCCGTTGCTCAGGTCTGCGGATACGCCGTCGAACACCCGGACGTTGCGAAACAGTAAACGCTTCTTGCTTTCCGGAAGAGTCGTCATACCTCGCAAAGCTAACAGCGGGTGCGTCGGGTCGCGCCCCGTCGATGACCGCCGGGTCGGAATTAACCCCCTACTTCACCCGTTCTCGAGGTGTCGGTGATCGCCACGGCGGCGGCGGAAAGACCCGTGACAAGTGACGGTGCGACGCAAAGGATTCCGGGCGCAGAACCGCCGATCCCGCTGCCCTCGGCAAATGCGTCGCGGCAGCGGCATCGGCGGTGGACCTGGGTCAGAGCGTCTCGACGGGCTCCCGCGCCGGGCGGCGTGGCTTGCCGAGGAAGATGACGGACGCCGCAAAGAAGAACACGGCTCCGACGAACGTGCCGGCGTTGGCGAGGGCCGCGTCCTCGACGCTTCCCGACTGGGTGATGAACGCCCCCGCGGCGGAGAGGCCGAATGCGAGTGAACCGAGGGCGTTGAACCAGGCGCTCTGCCAGTCGAGGGAGCGCGGAGCCCAGTAGTTCTTCGCCCGGACGAGCATCAGGATCGCCAGATAACTGCTGATCAGGAACGCAATCGAGCCCTCCGCGTTCGGCGTCCACACCAGGTGCTTCTCGCCCGCGATGGTGTGGGCGTGCAGGGCGGCCCCGGTGCTGACGTTGAACAGCACCGTGCCCAGGAACTGGGTGGCCGCGGCGAGCCATTCGGCGCGTATCGCGGGCTTGCCGGTGGCGGTGTCCGTCGTCGTGGCCGCGCCGCTGAGGATCAACTGTATGAACGCGGCGTAAGTGAAGAACCACGAGCCGACGAAGAAGGCCGTGTTGGCGGTGGCCGTGCCGAGGGCGGGCGCGAGCACCGGCGCCGAGCCCAGTGCGAAGAGCAGCGACCCGATCGTGAATCCCCACGATTGCATCCGCAGAGTCGGGTGAATCAGCATGTGCGGCAGTATAGGTCGCAATCCGCGGTGATACGCCAATTCGGGCGAACAGGGAGGCCGAAGCGTCGCTCGAATCAGACTGTTGTGCAGCACAAGACGATGGTGGAACGACGACTGGTCCTACAGCCGTTGGGATTACGTTCACCCGGGGTTCGCCGTGTCGACGGCGCGTCCGGTGCGCGCGGCGGCAGTTCGCGGATGCCGATCTGCTCGGTGCAACGTACCGTGGACTCATGAGCGGCTCGAACGTGACGGTGGTCGATCGCGGACCGCGCAGGATTGCCCGCCGGGTGACCGTCGACGCACCCGCGTCGACGGTGTTCGACCTGATCGCCGACCCGCGGCGCCACCACGAACTCGACGGCTCCGGGACGGTACGACACACCGTGGCCGGGCCGGACCGCCTCGACGAGGGCGCCACCTTCACGGTCGCGATGAAGATGTTCGGCGCGCCGTACCGGATCACGAGCCGGGTCGTCGACTTCGACGACGGGCATGTCGTCGAATGGAAGCACCCCTTCGGGCATCACTGGCGGTGGGAGTTCGACGAGACCACTCCCGGCCACACCGAGGTGACCGAGGTGTTCGACTATTCGATGGTCAGGTTCCCGCAGTGGGTGGAATGGATGGGCTTCCGCTCGAAGGACGAGCAGGGCATCACGGCGACCCTCGAGCGCCTGCGCGTGCGATACACCGACGGGTGACTCACAGCGGCGTGAAGTACGTCTCGCCGATCGCGAACACACCCCGCTGCGGCAGCCAGAATCCGCCGAGCCGGGCCTGTTCGGGAAGGGGACCCGGCGGGCCGACATCGACGCCGTCAACCGTTGCCCGGCTGCGTTCCACGGCCCACAGCCGGCGTGGATTGGCCCGGAAGGAGTGCCCACTCGGAGTCTCCCCGGTAAGCCCGATCCGTCCCACGCCGAGCAGTGGTCCGGCGACCCGGGACATCAGTGTCAGCACGCGGTCGTTGCGCCACAGCGCGGCGGGCAGCAGCGATCCGGCAGCGGTCATCGCGCGGGTGGCGAGGGACCGAGCCAGCGTCATCGACCAGTCGATCGTGTCGTCGACGGTCACGCCGAACGAGTTCGGTCCGGTCCAGGTGATGGTGATGTCCGCGGTTCGAGATTCCGCCAATGCCCGGCCGAAGTAGCGCGGGCAGGAGGACTCCGGCGCTGCGCTGATGTACATGACCCACCGGCCGGCCGGGTCCCGGTGCCACACCGAGTCGTAACCAGGGCCGATCGAGCTCGCGGGGAAGTGTCGGAGGGCGAGGTAGTGGCCGGTCGCGAACGGCACGCCCATCACGGCGTATCCGGCGAACCGCTCGAACTCGTCGCCCGGCGGGAGATCGGGCAGTTCTTCGGCAAGGGTTCGCGGGCTGATGCTCATGGTCGCTCCCGACGGTCGGCGGGCTTCCGGTCGGCGTGCGAGCCCGCGCGTACTGCATCGTCAGCGTAGGCACACCACCGTCCGTGGCGGTAGGGCCACGTCCGGCCGTCTCACACCGCGGTAGCGAGCGCGGCGGCGGCCGTGAAGAACAGGGTGGCGAACACGCGGCTGGTGACCTGCTGCTGACGCGGCGAGCGCAGCAGACGGAGCACGCGCGCGGCGAGGCCGGTGTACCCGGTCATGACGACGGTGTCCACGGCGACCATGGTGGCCGCCATGAGCGCGTACTGCGGCAGGAGCGGTGCGGTGGGGTCCAGGAACTGGGGCAGCACCGCCAGCATGAAGACGATCGCCTTCGGGTTGCTGGAGTTGATCAGGAAGGCCCGCAGCACCAGCCCCGCGGCGGTGGCCCGGCCGTCGTCCGGTGCGGCCTCGAGCGGTGTCGGTGCCGAGCGCCACTGCCGCACGCCGAGATACGCGAGGTAGGCGACGCCGAACCACTTCACGATCAGGAACGCCGTCGTCGATCCGGCGAGCAGGGCGCCGACGCCAGCCGCGACGACGGCGATCTGTAGGAGCAGTGCCAGCTGGAGGCCGAGGATGTTCCAGTACCCGCGTAGGAATCCGTGCTGCAGGCCGGTGGACATCGACGCGATCGCGCCGGCTCCCGGTGACAGACTGATCACCCAGCTGGCGCCGAAGAACGCCAACCAGACCTGCCACGACACGGGCGGAGAGTCTATGCCCGCCCCTGCCGTCCGGCCGCGGCGGGGCGGCTACGAACCGCCCCCGGAACCTCCCGACGATCCGGAGCCGACGCAGCTTCGCGGCGGATCGACGAGCGAGCAGAACGCCTCCGCCATCACGGGCCGGTAGTCGGCGGGTACGCCGCCGCCGGCGATGATCGTTCGGTAGGTCTCGACGGCGTCGGTCGGGCGGCGGGTCAGCGTCGGATCGGTGAGCGCATCGACCGTGTACAGGCCGAATCGCGGACGGTACGAACCCCACTCGTAGTTGTCGGTGATCGACCAGTAGTTGTAGCCGATCACGTCGGCGCCGTCCTCGCGGGCGCGCTCGATCCAGTAGACGTGATCGCGCAGGTGATCCGAGCGCGTGTAGCCGTCCGCGCGCGGCTTGCCGTCGTCGGTGGACATCCCGTTCTCGACGACGTACAGCGGCATGCCGGGCAGCTTGCGGTGGTAGGCCATGAGCGCGTGGTAGATCCCGTCCGGTTGTGGGACGACGTCGTAGAAGCGGTCGGTGGCCGCGGCGATCGCCGAGACGTTGTCGAGCGAGACGCCGTAGTAGTAGTCGATCCCGAGGAAGTCCAACTTGTCGGTGACCCGGTCGACGAACAACCCGTCGAGCGGGCCGAAGACGGCTGGGATGAACGCGAGGTTGCTGCCGACGCGAGCAGACGGGTCGAGTTGGTGGATACGGTCGTAGATCGCGCGGTGGGCGCGGGTCATGCCGTCGAACATCTTGTGCACATCGCCGAGCGAGATTCCGCCGAACGTCAGTTCGCGCTGCGCGTACGTCGTCGGCTCGTTGAACGTGATCCAGATCGCCCCGACGTCCTGGTAGCGGTCGACGACCTTCTCCGCGTTCGCGAGCCAGTCGTCGACGGTCCGGGGATCGGCCCAACCGCCGCGATCGGCGATCCAACCCGGATACACCCAGTGGTCGAGCGTGATCATCGGCGTCATCCCGTGGCTCCGGATGCGCCGGACGACGTCGTCGTAGTAGGCGAACTCGGCCTCGTCCCATGTGCCCGGGTTCGGTTGGACGCGGGCCCACTCGATGCCGAAGCGGAACACGTCGACACCCAGCGCGGCGGCGTTGTCGATGTCCTCGCCGTAGCGGTGGCGGAAGTCCACCGCGTCCCCGACCTCGTCGTCGGTCTTGCCCGACGCCGAGTACCGCGCCCAGTTGCTGTCGGGGGACGAACCCTCGGACTGGAAGCCGGAGGTGGCGACGCCCCAGAGGAAGTCGTCGCCGAGTGGTCCGGCGTGCGCGGCGGGAGCAGCGAGCAGCGTCGCGGCGAGGGCGACGATCGTGGAACGCAGGACGGCCTTCACGCTCACTCCTTCAGAAGACGGTGCCGACGTCGGCGGCCACGAGGGTGTCCATGCTGTGCTCGGCAAGTGCCGCGATCGTCATCGACGGATTGCACGCGCCGGTCGAACCGGGGATACGTGAGCCGTCGAGGACGTAGAGGCCCCGATGCCCGTGAACTCGCCCGGCGTCGTCACACACCGTGCCGAACGTGGCGCCGCCGAGCGGATGGAATGTGTTGGTGTCGAACGCATTCACGTCGGCCGCGACCACGCCGAACCCGGTGCCGACGATCTGTTCGATCCGGGCGCGGATCGCGTCGGTCAGTCTGCGGTCGTAGGCCTGGTCCCAGGTCAGGACGGCGTCGTCGCGATTCGGGTCGTAGTTCCACACCCCGAGGCCCGGCACGACGCCGTAGCCGATGACCGAGGTGGTGTGCACGTCGACGGGGAAGGGCACCGGGCCGGTGACGATCGTCAGCGCACCCGCCGGGTTGTCCCAGTCCTTGACGCCGACGCAGGCGGGCCCGCCCTGCCACGCGCCGGGGCTGCCGGCGGCGCGGGTGATCATGAAGATGCGATCGCCGTTGTTGCCCCACCCGGTGCCGACGGCGTCGGGCAGGTCTGGGACGAGGTTCTTCGCCCGCGCCTTGACGAGCAGGCGCGTCGTGCCGGGGGACGCGGCGGCCAGGAAGAGCGCGTCGGTGACGATGCGCTTGCGTTCGAGCACGGCGCCGTCCGTGCCGATCCGGTCGCAGTGCACGATCCACGTTCCGTCGCGGACGAGTTCGACGTCGTTCACCCGGTGCAGCGGTGCCACCTCGACCCGGCCGGTGGCCCGGGCCTCGGCGAGATACGTGACGTCGAGCGAGTGCTTGCCGCCGTTGTTGACCCCGTAGATGAGGTCGCCGTTGGTGTACGACGGGCGCATCTCGCCACGCAGTTCCCGGCGCGCGAACTCCCAGTCGATCGGCATCGGCACCCGGAACGTGTCGAGGCCCTGCGCCGCGGCCGCCTCGAGGAACTGCCGCGACGAGAGGTACTGCGGGCTGCCGAGGACGTCGTCCGGGATGGTGGCGATGCGTAGCATCCGTGCCACCCGCGGGTAGTACACCTCGTCCATAAGTTGGTAGTCGATCGACGACGACACGCACGCGGCGAAGTTCTCGCCGTCCGGCTGCATCGTCATGCCGTGGTAGACGAGCGACCCACCACCGACGCCCGCGCCGCACAGGACGTCCATGCCGTTGCCCGGGATGCGTTCCATGATCCCGGTGAAGGGCGCGAACACCGCCGGGGGCGCGCCGGTCATCACCGGGTGCGGCTGCAGCCATGCCGACCGCTGGTCGGGGGCGAACATGTGGGGGAAGGTCTCGGCGTTGGGGCCGGTGGGCCACCAGATGCCGCGCTCGAGGATCAGCGTGTCGACGCCGGCCCGCGCCAGGTGCCATGCGGCGATGGAGCCGCCGAACCCGCTGCCGACGACTACGGCGCGGCGCCGCTCCTCGGTCACCGGCGGGCCCGCCGGGGGCGCGGCCGCGGCCGGGTGCGCGGCGGCTGCGGCGAGGGTGGTGGCCGCAGCACCACCGAGGCCACCGAGGAACGCGCGCCGGGTCACCCCGGAGCGGGCGGACGTCGTGCGAGTCGGGTCTGGGATCACTGCGGCTCCCTGGCGTCTGTGGGTACGGGGTCTCGCAGGTCGCGACTCTAGGGTGGACACGTGTCCAGTGGGGTGTCTTTCGGATAAATCGCAGTTCAGACATGCCGCTCGCCGCCGGAGGTGACCCGTTCGACGCGCGCGTGGGGCCGGAGCGAAAGCAACTTGCACCTATCACGGATAATCGGTGTAAACCCCGTTCTCCAGAGAGGACCTCTCATGCTTGCCCGCACCGACCTTCGCGGTCGTACCCCTTCCACCGCTGAGCTCCGAGGCGCACTGCCTCGTGGCGGAGTGGACGTGGACGCGGTGCTGCATCAGGTCCGTCCCGTCGTCGAGGACATCCGTGACCGCGGCGCCGAGGCCGCCCTCGAGTACGGCGAGAAGTTCGACGGCGTCCGCCCCGCGACGGTCCGCGTCCCGCAGGCCGAGCTGGACCGCGCCCTCGCGGAACTCGACGCCGACGTGCGCGCCGCCCTCGAGGTCGCGATCGAGCGGACCCGCAAGGTCCACGCCGACCAGCGCCGCACCGACACCGTTACCGAGGTGGTGCCCGGCGGCACCGTCACCGAGCGCTGGGTGCCGGTCGAGCGCGTCGGCCTGTACGTGCCCGGCGGCAACGCCGTGTACCCGTCGTCGGTCGTGATGAACGTCGTGCCGGCCCAGGCCGCGGGCGTCGAGTCGCTCGTCGTCGCATCCCCGCCGCAGGCCGCGTTCGGCGGCCTGCCGCACCCGACGATCCTCGCCGCGGCCGCGCTGCTCGGTGTCGAGGAGGTGTGGGCCGTCGGCGGCGCGCAGGCCGTCGCGCTGCTCACCTACGGCGGCACCGACACCGACGGCTCCGAACTCGCGCCGGTCGACCTCATCACCGGTCCCGGCAACATCTACGTCACCGCCGCCAAGCGGCTGTGCCGCGGGCTGGTCGGCATCGACGCCGAGGCCGGGCCGACCGAGATCGCGATCCTCGCCGACCACACCGCCGATCCGGTGCACGTGGCCGCCGACATGATCAGCCAGGCCGAGCACGACGTCATGGCCGCGAGCGTGCTGGTGACCACCAGCACCGAACTGGCCGACGCCGTCGACAAGGCGCTCGCGGCCCAGCTCGAGATCACCAAGCACCGTGAGCGCGTCGAGACCGCGCTGCGCGGCAGCCAGTCCGGCACCGTCCTCGTCGACGACATCGCGGCCGGCCTGAAGGTCGTCAACGCCTACGCCGCCGAGCACCTCGAGATCCAGACCGAGAACGCGTCCGCCGTCGCGGCGCAGGTGCGTTCTGCCGGTGCGATCTTCGTGGGACCGTGGGCGCCGGTCAGTCTCGGCGACTACTGCGCCGGCTCCAACCACGTGCTGCCCACCGCCGGTTGCGCGCGGCACTCGTCGGGTCTGAGCGTCCAGACGTTCCTGCGGGGCATCCACGTGGTCGACTACTCGGAGTCCGCCCTTAAGGAGGTCTCCGGTCACGTCATCACGCTCGCCAACGCCGAGGACCTCCCGGCGCACGGAGAGGCCGTGCGTCTGCGTTTCGAGGCTCTCAAGTGAGCGCCGGGGTGATCCCCGGATCGGGCGTCGGCATCGACGACCTGCCCATCCGGGAGAGTCTGCGCGGCCAGTCGCCGTACGGGGCACCGCAGTTGACGGTGCCGGTGCAGCTCAACACCAACGAGAACCCGCACCCGCCCTCGCAGGCGCTCGTCGACGACGTCGCCGAGGCCGTGCGCGCGGCGGCCGCGGACCTGCACCGCTACCCGGACCGTGACGCCGTCGCGCTGCGCACCGACCTCGCCGCGTACATGACCCGACAGACCGGCGTCGCGCTGGACGTGTCCAACGTGTGGGCGGCCAACGGCTCCAACGAGGTTCTGCAGCAGTTGCTGCAGGCGTTCGGTGGGCCCGGCCGGAGCGCGATCGGCTTCGTGCCGTCGTACTCGATGCACCCGCTGCTCGTCGCCGGCACCCAGACCGAGTGGATCGCGGCGACGCGCCACGACGACTTCTCGCTCGACACCGCGGCCGCGGTGCGCGTCATCGAGGAGCGGCGTCCCGACGTCGTCTTCGTCACCAGCCCCAACAACCCGACCGGGCACAGCATCGGGCTCGAGGACCTGAAGCAGATCCTCGCGGCCGCACCGGGCATCGTGATCGTGGACGAGGCGTACGCCGAGTTCTCGTCGGTGCCCAGCGCCGTGGGCCTGATCGACGAGTTCCCGACCAAGCTGGTCGTGAGCCGGACGATGAGCAAGGCGTTCGCGTTCGCCGGTGGCCGGCTCGGCTACCTGGTCGCGGCGCCGGCGTTCATCGACGCGATGCTGTTGGTGCGCTTGCCCTATCACCTGTCGGTCGTCACGCAGGCTGCGGCGCGGGCCGCGCTGCGCCACGCCGACGAGACGCTCGGGAGCGTCGCCGAACTCGCGTCCGAGCGCGATCGCGTGAGCGCCGAGCTGACCGCGATGGGGTACACCGTCGTCCCCAGCGACGCCAACTTCATCCTGTTCGGACGCTTCGAGGACGCCGCCCGCACGTGGCAGCACTACCTCGACGAGGGTGTGCTGATCCGCGACGTCGGCATCCCCGGCCACCTGCGCGCCACGATCGGCCTGGTCGCCGAGAACGACGAACTGCTGCGCGTCAGCAGGAAACTTGCCTCCACCGAATTGAAGGGATCCCGATGAGCGATCGGATCGCGCGCGTCGAACGCACGACCAAGGAGTCGAGCATCGTCGTCGAACTCAACCTCGACGGCACCGGAATCGTGAACGTATCGACCGGAATCCCGTTCTTCGACCACATGCTGACCGCGCTGGGCGCGCACGCCAGCTTCGATCTGAACGTGCAGGCGAAGGGGGATGTCGAGATCGACGCCCACCACACCGTCGAGGACACCGCGATCGTCCTCGGCCAGGCGCTCGGTCAGGCGCTCGGCGACAAGCGGGGCATCCGCCGATTCGGCGACGCGTTCATTCCGATGGACGAGACCCTCGCGCACGCGTCGGTCGACGTCTCCGGGCGTCCCTACTGCGTGCACACCGGTGAGCCGGAACACATGCTGCACAGCGTGATCGGCGGCTACCCGGGTGTGCCGTACTCGACGGTGATCAACCGCCACGTGTTCGAGTCGATCGCCCTCAACGCGCGCATCGCGCTGCACGTGCGCGTGCTGTACGGGCGCGACCAGCACCACATCACCGAGGCCGAGTTCAAGGCCGTCGCCCGCGCACTGCGCGAGGCCGTCGAACCGGATCCCCGCGTGACGGGCGTGCCGTCGACCAAGGGCGCGCTGTAGAGCCATGGATACCGTCTTCATCTACATCCTGTTCCTGGGTGCGGGTTTCGCCATCGGCGGCGCGTACTCGCTCTGGAAGGTCAACAAGCTGGCCTCGGGCGTGCTCGTGGCACTCGCGATCCTCGCCGCGGCATCAGGGATCCTGCGGCTGATCTGATGCGTGAACTCCTGCGTACTCGCGGGATCCTGGTTGCTCTGCTCATGGGTGCCACCACGTTCGGTGGGTGGTCGCTGCTGCTGCCGGTCGTCCCGCTGGCCATCGCCGACGGCGGAGGCTCCGACGCCGCCGCGGGCGCCTCGACGGCCGTGTTCATGGCGACGACGGTGGCCACCCAGCTGAAGGTGCCGGCCCTGCTGCGCCGCTACGGTTACCGGGCCGTGCTCGCGATCGGCTGTGTGCTGCTCGGGCCGCCGTCCCTCGCCTTCCTGTGGAGCACGGCGACCGCCCCCGCACTGGTCATCTCCGCGGTCCGCGGCATCGGATTCGGTCTGGTCACCGTCGCCGGGATCGGACTGCTGGCCGAGTTGGCCCCGCGAAAGCTGCTCGGCCGCGTCACCGGCGCGAACGGTGTCGCGATCGCGGCGGCCCAGATGATCGTCCTGCCGCTCGGTCTCGCGCTCTACGAGTCGGGGTCCAGCACGGCGGTCTTCGTACTGGGCGCGCTGATCCCCACGCTGTCGCTCGTGACGATCACGCGGCTACCCGCGGTCGCGAAGCCGGGGCTGCCGACGGGGCGCAAGGGGCTGCCGGTGAAAGTGCTGCTGGTCCCGTGCGTCTCGATGTTCGTCGTCGCAGCCGCATACGGCGGCATGTCCTCGCTGCTCCCGATCGCCACCGAGAGCCGCGCCGCGATCGCCGGATTCGCGCTGTCGGCGGCGGCCGGCGCCATGCTGGTCGGCCGCTACGGGGCGGGTGTGATCGCCGACCGTATCGGTGCGGGACGGACGCTGGTGCCTGCGCTGGTGTCCGCGGCGGCCGGGATGGGTCTGCTGGCGCTCGCGGTGGCGGGCATCGGCGGCGACGTCGTGCTCGTCCTGGGTGCCATGGCCTTCGGCGGCGGATTCGGCGCCGTCCAGAACGAGGCGCTGCTCACGCTGCTCGCGTCGGCCGGCCCCGATCGGGTGGGTGCGGCGAGCGCCGCGTGGAACATCGCGTACGACGGCGGCACGGGCGTCGGCGCGCTCGCACTCGGCGTGGTCGCGGGACTGGCGGGTTACCCGGCGGTGTTCACGTTCGCCTCGATCGCCGCCCTGGCCGTCGCACCCGCCGCCCTGGCGGCGCGGGGGCCCGGCCCGGTCCCCGATAGAGTTTCCCCATGACCGCACGCAAGGTTGCCCTCCTCGATTACGGCTCCGGAAATCTCCACTCGGCGCAGCGCGCCCTCGCCCGCACCGGTGCGCAGATCGAGGTGACCGCCGACCCTCAGGTCGCGCTCGCCGCGGACGGACTCGTCGTGCCCGGCGTCGGCGCCTTCGCCGCGTGCATGGAGGGCCTGCTGGAGGTCAGGGGTGAGCGGATCATCGGGCAGCGCCTGGCCGGCGGACGCCCGGTCCTGGGCATCTGCGTCGGCATGCAGATCCTCTTCGAGCGTGGCGTCGAGTTCGGTGTCGAGGCCGAGGGGTGCGGCGAGTGGCCCGGCACCGTCGAACGCCTCGAGGCCGACGTCCTGCCCCACATGGGCTGGAACACCGTCGAGGCCCCCGAGGACAGTGTCCTGTTCGCCGGAATGGACCCGGAGACCCGGTTCTACTTCGTGCACTCCTACGGTGTGCGCAAGTGGGAGTTGCCGCCGTCGGACATCATCGCGCCGCCGAAGCTGACCTGGGCCGAGCACGGCGACCGCTTCCTCGCGGCCGTCGAGAACGGGCCGCTGTCGGCCACCCAGTTCCACCCCGAGAAGTCCGGCGACGCCGGCGCCCAGCTGCTGGAGAACTGGGTCCGTAGCCTGTGACCCGCGACCCCGACGACGACGCGCGCGGGGACCTGTCGATCGCTCGGCTCGCGCTCGCGACGATGGGAACCGCCGCCACGGTCCTGGTCGTGGTCGCCGCGGTGATCGTGATTCTGGAACCGGGGCCCGTCGTCGGGCTCGTGATCGCGCTCGCGGGGGTGGTCGGGGCCATCGCGGGGATGGGTGCGGTATCGAAACGCATGACCAGGCGCGCCTACGGGGACCGGCGAGGTCACCGTGACGAGCCCGGTGGCGACCCGAAACCCGGACCGGGGCGGTGACCCACTAGGATCGGCGCAGTGAGCCTGGTCCTTTTGCCTGCTGTAGATGTCGCCAACGGTGAAGCTGTTCGCCTCGTTCAGGGAGAGGCGGGGAGCGAGACCAGTTACGGTGCGCCCCGCGAAGCCGCCCTCGCGTGGCAGAACGACGGTGCCGAGTGGGTGCATCTTGTCGACCTCGACGCCGCGTTCGGGCGTGGATCCAACCGTGAGCTGCTGGCCTCCGTCGTCGGCGAGCTCGACGTGAAGGTCGAGCTGTCCGGTGGTATCCGCGACGACGAGTCCCTCGAGGCCGCTCTCGCGACCGGGTGCGCCCGCGTCAACCTGGGTACCGCCGCCGTCGAGAATCCCGACTGGTGCGCTCGCGCCATCGCGAAGCACGGCGAGCGCATCGCCGTCGGCCTCGACGTCAAGCTGATCGACGGCGACTACCGCCTGCGCGGCCGCGGCTGGGTCTCCGACGGCGGCGACCTGTGGGAGGTCCTCGAGCGTCTCAACCGTGACGGCTGCTCGCGCTACGTCGTCACCGACGTCAGCAAGGACGGCACCCTCACCGGCCCCAACCTCGAGCTGCTCAGCGCGGTGTGCGCGGCCACCGACGCGCCGGTCGTCGCCTCCGGCGGCGTCTCGACCATCGCCGACCTCGAGGCCATCGCCGGTCTCGTCGGCCAGGGCGTCGAGGGTTCGATCGTCGGAAAGGCGCTCTACGCCGGACGATTCACGCTCCCCGAGGCGCTGGCCGCGGTCTCGCGCTAGGAACGATCGCCGCGATGAGCCTGCCCCGGGATCCGCTCGAACTGCTCGCGATCGCGAGCGAGGTTCTCGACGGCGTCCGGGACCGGTTCGTCGCGGGGCTCGGCGCGCCGAGTGCGGTTCGCAAGGGCCCCAAGGACTTCGCGACTGCTGTCGACCTCGAACTCGAGAGGTCGGTGTCGGCAGAACTCGAGCGGCGTACCGGCATCGAGGTCCACGGCGAGGAATTCGGCGGTCCCGAACTCTCGAGCGGCGACGTGTGGATCCTCGATCCGATCGACGGCACGTTCAACTACTCGGCGGGCCTGCCCATCGCGGGCATCCTGCTCGCGCTGCTGCGGGACGGCGTTCCTGTGCTGGGGCTGACCTGGTTGCCGCTGACGGGGGAGCGGTTCGCCGCCGCCGAGGGCGGGCCGATGTACCGCAACGGGGTCGCCCTGCCGCCGCTCGAACGCAGCGAACTGTCGTCGGCGATGATCGGCTTCGGAGCGTTCAACCTCGACAGCCGCGGCCGCATCCCGGGCACCTACCGCTTCGACCTGCTCGGTCAGCTGAGCCGCGTCTCGTCCCGGATCCGGATGCACGGATCGACCGGGGCGGATCTCGCCTACACCGCCGCCGGAATCCTCGGCGGCGCCGTGGTGTTCGGACATCACGTGTGGGACAACGCGGCCGGCGTCGCGCTGGTGCGGGCCGCCGGTGGTGTGGTCACGGATCTTCGCGGCGACGACTGGCACGTCGGTTCGCGCTCGGTCCTCGCCGCCGCGCCCGGCGTGCACGGCGAACTGCTCGACATTCTCCACTCTCTGGGCGACCCGGAGGGCAGGCCTGAAGGAGGGCCACCACAATGACTTTGGCTGTTCGCGTGATCCCGTGCCTCGACGTCGACGCGGGTCGCGTCGTCAAGGGCGTCAATTTCGAGAACCTGCGGGATGCAGGTGACCCGGTCGAGCTCGCCGCGACGTACGACGCGCAGGGCGCAGACGAGCTGACCTTCCTGGACGTCACCGCCTCCAGCGGTGACCGCGGCACGATGCTCGACGTCGTCACCCGCACCGCCGAGCAGGTCTTCATCCCGCTCACCGTCGGTGGCGGCGTGCGGACCGTCGAGGACGTCGACCGCCTGCTGCGCGCCGGCGCCGACAAGGTCAGCGTCAACACCGCCGCGATCGCCCGCCCGGAGGTGCTGCGGGAGATGTCGGAGCGGTTCGGTTCGCAGTGCATCGTGCTGTCGGTCGACGCCCGCACCGTTCCGGAGGGGCAGGAGCCCACCCCGTCGGGCTGGGAGGTCACCACGCACGGTGGCAAGCGCGGCACCGGGATCGACGCCGTCGAGTGGGCGATCCGCGGCGCCGAGTTGGGCGTCGGCGAGATCCTGCTCAACTCGATGGACGCCGACGGCACCAAAGCCGGCTTCGACCTGAAGATGATCCGGGCCGTCCGTGCCGCGGTGCACGTGCCGGTCATCGCCAGCGGCGGCGCGGGCGCCGTCGAACACTTCGCGCCCGCCGTCGAGGCAGGCGCCGACGCCGTCCTGGCGGCCAGCGTGTTCCACTTCGGGGACATGACGATCGGGGACGTCAAGGCGTCCATGCGTGCAGAAGGGATCACCGTCCGATGAGCCTCGACCCGTCGATCGCCGCCCGTCTCAAGCGCAACGAGGCCGGGCTGTTCAGTGCCGTCGCGCAGGAGAAGTCCACCGGCGACGTCCTGATGGTCGCGTGGATGGACGACGAGGCACTCGCGCGCACCCTCGAGACCCGCAAGGGCACCTACTACTCGCGCTCGCGTCAGCAGTACTGGGTCAAGGGCGAGACGTCCGGCCACACGCAGTACGTGCACGAGGTGCGCCTCGACTGCGACGGCGACACCGTGCTGCTGATCGTCGACCAGGAGGGTGCCGCGTGCCACACCGGCACGCACACCTGCTTCGACACGGACGTGCTGCTCGCCGCCGAGTCCTGACGACGATCGTCGGAAGGTCATCGTTCGACGACGACGCGGAAGTGTTCGAGCGATCTGTCGGAGGCGTCCGGGATCTCCATGCCGGCGTCCACACCGCTGCGCAGATAGTCGATTACGGCCTGGCCGAGACGTTCACCCGGGACCACCGCGGGAATACCCGGCGGATACGGGGTGATCTGTTCGGCCGCGATGCGTCCGGCGGCGTGGTCGGCGGCGATCATTTCCACGCTGCCGAAGAAGGCGTCGCGTGGCGATTGCACCGACTCGAGTTGCAACTCCTCGGGACTCGGCAGTGCAATCTGTGGCGGCGGATCGAAGGATGCTGCAGCCCGGGTCACGGACCGGAGGGATTCCACGAGTCGGTCGACGGTGGTGTCGTCGTCGGCCGTCGACAACGTCGCCAGAACCCTTCGGTGATCGGTCATGCCGAGATCGACGTGGCAGTGGTCCCGGAGCCAATCTGTGCATTGGTACCCGGACACGCCGAGTGCACTGACGTCGACGAGTATCTGCAATCGGTCCAGATCATGGGAGGCCTGTTCACCGAGCAAGCGGTCGTCGAGCACGGCGAGTCCGCCGATGCCGCCGATTCGCTCACGTTCTTCGCCCGCGAGAGAGAGTGCGCGGCCTAGCAACTCGGTGCCGCGTTCGACCATCTGTCTCCGCCACCCGTCCATCGCCGAGTACAACATCACGTTCGGGCTCGTGGTCATCAGCAGATCCGCACACTGCGACAGGTGCGCGCCGTCGACCAGATCGCCCTGCACGTGATAGACCGACCCCTGCTCGAAGCCGGCGCCCATCTTGTGGATGCTCACCACGCAGACGTCGGCGCCCGCGTCCATGGCCCACGTCGGCAAGTCGTCGTGGAAGGGGAGGTGCGCTCCCCACGCCTCGTCGACGATCAGCGGCTTGCCTCGTTCGTGGCACACGTCGGCGATGGCCCCGATGTCCGCGCAGGTGCCGTACGGGCTGGGGCTCACGATCAATGCGCCGGCCGCATCCGGGTTCTCGTCCCACGAGTCGCGTACCTGGCTCGGGGAGGGCGGATGTGAGAGGTGCTTGTCCTCGTCCCACCGTGGGGTGATCCACCGGGGAGTGACACCACTGAAGATCAACCCCGCGACGATCGACTTGTGCGAGTCGCGCGCCACGAGCAATCCGCCGGGATCGTTTCCCGCGACCGCCATCATCGCTGCCTTGACGGACAGCGAGCTACCGCAGGTGGAGAAGAATGCCTGGTCGGCGCGCACCGCCTCGGCCATCAGTTGCTCGGCGGCGGCCAGATAGCCGTTGGACGACTTCCGGTCGTCGAGACCGCCCGAGGCAAGTACGTCCGAACGGAAAGGATCGGTGCCGAGGGCCTCGAGCACTCGGGCGTCCACACCACGGCCTTGGCGATGCCCGGGCGGCGAGAACCCGTAGCGGTTCAATCGGTGATACTGCTCCAACGCCTCCAACAGGGGTGCCTGTGATTGATCCATGACTTCCGCATACCCCGCGCCGCTCCCGAACAATCTCTTCGTGACGGCAGGTCGGCTCGCGGTCGCCGGCCGTGGCGAGGTTTGTCCCGCCCCGGTTCGGGTAGGTCACTGTCATCACGGAATCCGCTTCGCATTCACGTAGCTGTGCCGGCGAATCGTCTCAGGAGTAGGCATGTACATTCTCGGACTCGTCCTACTGATCGTGGCCGTTGCGATCGGTGTGGCGGGAGTTGTCACGAATACCGGAACCAGCCACATGGTGGGCGGCGAATTCTCCGTCTTCGGAGTGCACATGACCGGCTCGACCGGAGCCTTGTTCCTTGTGGGAATCGTCGTGGGTGCGGCCGGAATGCTGGGACTGAGCATGGTGCTGGCTGCGTCGCGACGCCGCGCGCGTCAGTCGCGCCAGACTCGACGGGAACTCGAACGGACTCAGGCGGCGCTCAACGTGGATCGAGGTGACGCTGCCGCACCGACCCGCGCACAATCTGCGCCCGACACGGCGCCCCGGATGTCGCGAAGCTGGAAACATCCGTTCGGTGGGGCTGCGCGGTCGACACTGTCCCCGTCCCATTGACGATCTTCTCGTACAGGCTTACCGGATCGGCGAAACCTTCTCCGGCGCAGCGCGATAACGGGAGCGGAAGCACCGTGAAGATCGGATACAAGCTGTTCGCGGAGGCGTATTCGCCGACCGAGTTGGTTCGGCAGGCGGTACAGGCCGAAGCTGCAGGTTTCGACTTCGTCGAGATCAGCGACCACTACCACCCGTGGCTGCACGACCAGAACCATTCGGGTTTCGCATGGTCGATTCTCGGTTCGATTGCGGCGAGGACGGCGACCCTGGGTCTCGCCACCGGGGTGACGTGTCCGTTCATCCGATACCACCCGGCGATCATCGCTCAGGCAGCCGCGACGACCGCACTCTTGTCCGGAGGAAGGTTCGTCCTCGGGGTCGGGAGCGGGGAGCGGCTCAACGAACACGTCGTTGCACGGGGGTGGCCGTCGGCATCGACGCGCTCCGAGATGCTGCGCGAATCGATCGAGGTGATCCGTCTGCTGTGGAGCGGCGGTTACCACAGCTACCACGGCAGGCACATCGACCTCGAAGATGCCCGGGTGTTCGATCTGCCCGACCCCCTGCCGCCGATCGTGGTCGCGGCATCGGGAGGACGCTCCGTCGTGATCGCCGCCGAGTCCGGAGATGGGCTCTTCGCGACGGAGGCGGATCCCGAACTGGTGGACGAGTACAGCCGAGCCGGCGGTGCGGGGCCACGTTATGCCGAGGTCTCGCTCGCGTGGGCGCCCACCGACAAGGAGGCGCTGGAATCGGCCCACCGGCTGTTTCGGTTCTCGGCTGCAGGTTGGAAGGTCCAGGCCGAACTGCCGAACCCGATCAACTTCGAGGCTGCGGCATCGGTGGTCCGTGAGTCCGACATCGCCGAGAGCTTCGGATACGGGCCGAATGTCACACGCCACGCTGAACGGGTACGAAAGTACGCCAAGGCGGGATTCGACCATCTCGCGTTGGTCAACGCCGGCCCCGATGTCGACGGGTTTTTCCGCTTCTATGCCGATGAGCTCGCGCCGGCCTTGTCGTCCAGCGCTATCGGTGAGTGACAGCGCGAGACGCGGTTGGTTCGGACCCGGAACAAAGAGCGACAGAGCGTTTTTCGCCGCGGTGAGAAGGGAGAGGTTTCCGATGCCGAAGACGAGTCGTCGTTCAGCGATTGCACATCGAGGGACGCTCCACAATGAGCAAAGACGAACTGGTCGAAGCGATCGAGAAGGAGAATCGACGTCGAAGCGCCGCGGATCGGGGTTGATGGATGCGGCGCCGGCTGACGTCTCCGCCCGGCCCGATCATCCGTCTCCGCCCGGCCCGATCATCGCGTGCGAAGTGAGGTAACGCCGCGAGACCAGGCCCGACTCATGTGCGCGCCGAGATGCTCGTCGAAGACGAGACAGGTCGCGGCGCCGAAGAGAATGTCGTCGCGGTACGAGGGTTGCTGCATGGCGAGCCCACCGGCGAGATCCCGAACCGCGATCTGTTCGTGCACCGAATCGGCCTCGACGTGTTCGTCGAAGAATTGCGTCGCCCCGACGCCGAACCCGAGTCGTCGCAGTCCGGCCGCCAGTCTCTTGCTCGGCAGCGCCGACGTTGTTTCGACGGCACACAGGTGACCCACGAGTGCGCCGAGGCGGGCGCGATGGATGCCGAAATACGACAACGCATTCAGAGACGCCAGCGTGAGCGCGGGAACAGCGTCGACATAGTGGGCGTAGTGCGCCGACAGGCCGAGCGCACCCATGGTCCGGGCGAACAGTCGAGAGTGCATTCGATCGAACCGCCCGCCGCCGTACTCGTCGGACTGGATCTCGACCAGCGCCGCCTTCGGTGGTCCCTGGAGTCGCGGGATCCCACACGTATGGAGGTCGGCCTCCCGCAGTTGGTTGAGGGACCGGTGAACGACGAACTCGCGAAACTGTTCGATGTCTGCATCCGCCGCCATGAATCCCGCCAGGCCGGGGTCCGTCGTCGGCGCCGTCATCTCCCACAGCGCCGACACCACGTCGTCTCCGAATTCGGATCGCGCAGCGAGCGTGATCGATTCGGCTTGGGCGCGTAGCGCGGCATCGAACGGAACCTCGAGACTTCGCCGCAGGCCGAGCAGCTGCGCGTTCCATTCCCACGAATCGTCGACGCCCGCGATGCCGGCAAGATGCAGTTCGTACAGCATCGTGAGCGCCAGTTGGGCGTCGTCGTCGAGCAGCATCTCCGCAGCCTCGCCCCGGTATCGATCATCGACGGAAGGGGGCGGCAGATCGTCGGGGGAGCGCTCGGCGCGCAGGACGTCGACGACGCCGGCGCTCAACGGACCCCGCGGCTCGGGCATGGGCATGGGTTCGAACTTGTGCTCGGCGACGACATCCACCTAATCGCTCCCTTCGTTCTTCGGCGGTCCGATGTCAATCCGGCGATCGGTGCGCCTACGGCGTTTGTGCGTTCCGTCGCAGAACGGGGGGCGGGCTGTCCGTCCACACCGGCACAGTGCACAGATCCTCGGTCGTGAGGAGATCTGCCGGCCTGCGCCATCGACTACGGCGACGGATCCCCGCACGAGCAGTGGTCCGTCGGGGCACACCGAGATCGTGACATCCTCATCGGCGCTGGTCATTTCACAGCCCTGAGGACCACGATGTCTTCGTGGTCCTCGTTTCCGAGTAGGCCCCGCTCGCGAAGCATGGCAGCTCTCGCGGTAAGTACCGGACCGAACGGGATACTGGCGGCGGCAACGACGTCGACGTCGAGACCTTGTTGTTCGAGAAGCGAGCGGGTGGCATCGATTCCGCAGAGTGTGGACTGGACGAGCAGCAGAACACCTCCGGATGCAAGGAGTTCCGGGACGTCCCTGCAGATCCGGTCGATGTATGCGCGGCCGTCTCGCCCGGCATCCCAGCATCTCGCCAAGCCCCTGGTCGGCAGGTGTTCTTCGGCAGTCGGCACGTACGGGGGATTGGTGACGACGACGTCGAATTGGCTTCCGTGCAGTGGTCGAACGAGATCTCCGTGCACCACCCGTACGCGGACACCGTTCAGCGCCGCGTTCAATCGTGTGTTCAGCAGGGAGCGGCGGTCGACGTCGACCGCGGTGATCCGGGCCGTGCCCGCGAGTCCGGCGGACACGGACAGGAGACCGGTACCGGCACCCACGTCCAAGACGCGGGTCCGGTGCTCGATCGGTTCGCATACAAGTGTGCGCGCCAAGAGGAAACTGTCCGCTTGGGGCGGATAAACCCCAGGTAGCCGCACCAATCGATGCGGGCGCCGCGGACGTCCGGTGAGTTCACCGGATCGGCGCGTGGGCCGGGCCGTCGTCCACCGCATCGGATGCTACTTGTCCTGGTGGGCTCGCTGTCGTGCTTCCTGAGCCGACGCCTTGCCGCGTGCCTTCTCTGCCTCGGCCTCCTTCGCTGCCGCTTCGCGCTGTGCCGAACCCTTCGCCTGCTGGGCCTTCCCCTCGCGGACCATGTCGTCCTGACCGGTCACTGCGCCGGCAGCCTCTTTGGTCTTGCCTTTGACGCCTTCGACGACGCCCTTGACCGCCTCCGCGGGTCCTGACTTCTTCTTGTCTGTCATGATCATCGATTCCCTTCGTCCGACAACGACTTCGTAGCGCTACCCGAATGGAGCATCCGGCAAACATCGCCAATGCGCTCGACCCCTCAGTGGCCGACCTGGTCGGAAAGCGAGGCGTTGTCGTCAGACCCAGAGTGGCGACGGCGAGGCCAACGAGTGCGGACGACGTTTGCTACCAGCCGTTCGGGGTACGCATTCGAGAGTAGTGCCGAGTGGAGGAGCTCCCGTGAAAGCTGTGACCTGGCAAGGAAGACGACACGTCAGTGTCGACACGGTCCCGGATCCTGCGATCAGAGAGTCGACCGATGCGATCGTAGAAGTGACGACCACGAATATCTGCGGCTCCGATCTCCACCTGTACGAGTTGCTCGGGCCGTTCATGAATCCCGGCGACATCCTCGGGCACGAGCCCCTCGGTGTCGTCAGAGAAGTCGGTCGCGAAGTCGGGGATCTCTCGGTGGGTGACCGGGTGGTCATACCGTTCCAGATCTCGTGTGGGCATTGTTTCATGTGCGAAAGTGGCCTTCAAACCCAGTGCGAGACAACGCAGGTGAGGTCCGAGGGAACGGGAGCAGCCCTGTTCGGCTACTCCAAACTCTACGGAAGCGTACCTGGCGGGCAGGCCCAGTACCTGCGGGTCCCTCAGGCACAGTACACCCACATCAAAGTTCCGGAGGGGCCCCCGGATGACCGCTTCGTCTACCTGTCCGATGTGCTGCCCACTGCCTGGCAGGCGGTAGCGTATGCGGGCGTTCACGGCGGTCAGTCGTTGACCGTGTTCGGCCTCGGTCCCATCGGCGACATGGCGGCTCGTATCGCCACGCAGCGAGGGGTGCGGGTCATCGGGGTCGACTTGGTTCCCGAACGCCTTGCGCGACTGCGGGATCGTGGTATCGAGGTACTCGACCTACGCGAACACGATGACATCGGTGCAACCGTCAGGGACCTGACCGACGGCCGGGGTTCCGATGCCGTGATCGACGCGGTGGGCATGGAAGCGCACGGGTCGGCCGGCGCGAAGCTTGTGCAACAGGCGGCTTCGTACATGCCCGATGTGGTTGCTGCGCCACTGTTCACCCATGCCGGTATCGACAGGCTCGCCGCATTGAACGCGGCGATCGACGTCGTCCGCCGGGGCGGGACGATCTCGATCGTCGGCGTCTACGGGGGTGCCCTCGACCCGCTGCCGATGTTCGAGATCTTCGACAAGCAGATCCAGATTCGGATGGGGCAAGCGAATGTCAAGCGTTGGGTGGACGACATCCTCCCGCTCCTGATCGATGGCGATCCGCTCGGTGTCGAAACGTTCGCCACCCATCGCCTTCCGTTGAGCGACGCTCCGCACGCGTACGAGATCTTCCAGAAGAAGGAAGACGGCGCAGTGAAGATCCTCCTGCAGCCCTGACGTCCGCCACAGTGCCGTCCTCGATCGGTCATTCATCGGCGATGCAGTGCGCGAGCATGTCCAGCGCGTGTCCCGCGGTCGTCTCGACCACGTCGTCCGGGTGGCCGGCGAATGTCTTCATCTGCGTGGTCACGGTGCCCCGGTCGTACAGACCGAACCACACTGTTCCGGGATCCTGGCCATCGTGCGCCCCCGGTCCGGCGGCGCCCGTCACTGCGATCACCGTGTCGGCGCCCAACAGGCGGGCGGTGCTGGCGGCCATCGTCGCCGCGCTGTCCGCCGAGACGACGGGACCCGGCGGGACCTGTAACAACTGATGTTTGACCTCGCGGGAATACGCGACGATGCTGCCGCGGAACCAAGCGGAGGAATTCGGCGCCGCTCCCAGTAGGCATGAGATGCGGCCGCCGGTCAGAGATTCTGCGGTGGCGACCTGTCGCCCGGACGAAGCAGCGAGGTCGGCCACTTTCTCGGCCAGCGAGGACGGCGTGTCATCGTCTGGGGCACTGGTCATTGTTCGGTTATACCTCCCCGGTGTCCGTCGGCTTCCGGCATCGTCCACGCCCGCATCGCTTCCTCCCTGGCTGCGGTGATCCTCTGGGATCATCACTGCAACAGCAGCTTTGGTGGTGATTGCTGCGGTGGCCCTGGCCGCGCTCGCCATATGACGGGTGCATCAGCCTGGTCGGCGGAACCGTCACTCCGATCCGCCGGTCACCTTGTCCAGGAGTTGGTGGGCGACGGCACGCAACTTGACGTTCGACTCTTGAGAGGTGCGGACCAATCGGTCGAACGCGTCCTGTGAGGAAACGCCGTGAAGCGCCATGACGACACCGATCGCGTGGTCGATGTCGGCCCGTGAGGTGAGCGCTGCCTGAAGGTTTCGAATGGAACGCACTGCCCGCCGGTGTCGCTCCGCCTGCAGCAATGCCGTCACCGCCGCTGTCGTGAAGACCTCGAGGATCGATTCGTCCAGCGACTGGAAGCCCTGGGGATCGTTGCTGTAGAGATTGAACGAACCATGGGTCTCGTCGGAGAGCACCAGCGGAAGTGCTATGAAGCTCTTGATGCCGATTCGGGCTGCGGGTTCCACCAGTTCCGGCCAGGCGGCGCGGACTTGTTCCATGTCCGCTATCACGGGCCGGCCCTCTCGGGCAGCGGCCAGGCACGGTCCTCGGTCGCCCGAGTACTGGACCGCATCGACATCCCGAACGTGCGGATGGTTTGCCGCGACGGTTTCGGCGGTGCCGTCGGTCAGGAGCATGATGCCTGCCAGATCGGCATCCGGAACGATCCGCACAACGCTGTCGACGAGGTGTTGGAGTACCACCACGAGGTCGTCGTACTCGTCCAGAACGTCGGACAACTCCTGCAGGGCGGCGTTGAGGTCGTCGAAGCGCTCATCCAACGAGTCGATCTCGTCGGTGTTCATTCCAGCCTCACTTCAGAGCACGGCCGTGGGATCAGGACATCTGGCCAATCGGATCGCAGCCCACTGCGGATTCGACCGTCGGATGGCACGCGATGAGTTGACCGGCCCCGGTAGCCGCGAGGGCACGGTCGACTCCCCTTGTGGCAGTGACGAGTTTGAATTCGAAGCCGTGGTCGCGAGCACGTTCCTTCGCTTCGACGAGTGCGGATGTGGCATCGATACTGACGAAGTCGATCCGCGACAGGTCGAGCACGATAAGGTCGCCGTCGGTGAAGCCGTCGGCGGTGACTTCCTCGAGCACCGCGTTGTAGGTGTGGCGGAAGCGGTCGATGGAGTTCATGTCCAAGCTGGCGCTGAACTCGATGACGGCCACGGCAGGGGGTGAAGTCCACGCTGGCCGCTCGCAATCGGTCCCTGGGGCGTCCGATCGAACTGAGGTGTTTGCGGGGATAGCAGAATCAGGCACACCGTGCCTCCGTCCCGTACGAACGAATGTCCCGGGGAACGCGCCGGCTCGATCCCGCGCCGGTGGCCAGAAGATTCGTCTCTGGTGTAACTCGAGGCTGTCTGCTCAACCCACTTCGATCTCCTATTCGACCGTACCCCTTCTGCCGGTGAAACGGTGGACGGGTTTCCGGGAAGGAGGAATGGGTAGTCCGTCGGCGGACGGTTCTTCTGCAGAGCCGTACCGCGGATCTGGCCGGGATCGTGGAGCGAAAGGATCTATCTCTCCGCCTGCTCGCGAAGCTTGGCGAGTGTGCCCGACAGGATGCGTGAGACATGCATTTGGGAGATTCCGATCCGCTCGGCGATCTGCGACTGTGTCTGGTTACCGAAGAAGCGCAGCAAGAGCACGGTCCGTTCCCGGTCGGGCAGGTCTTCGAGCAGGACTCGCAGCACCTCGCTGTTCTCGACGTCGGCGAGATCGCTGTCGAGGTCTCCCAGTACGTCGGCGAGGGTCAGTCCGGTTTCGGTTCCCGCTGCCTCGGCGTCCACGGAGAGGGTTCGATAGCCGCTCGCGGCCTGCAGGCCCTGGACGACGTCCTCCTCGCTGACGCCCAGTTCGGCGGCCAATTCGCGTGTGGTCGGTGAGCGCCCCAGCCGCTGCGACAGGCTCGATGCGACCTTGGCGATGTCCAGGTGCAGTTCCTTCAACCGTCGCGGCACACGAACTGCCCAGCCGGCATCCCGGAAGTGGCGGCGCACTTCGCCCATGATCGTCGGTACCGCGAACGCGAGAAAGTCCGATCCGCGATGGACGTCGAAGCGATCCACCGCATTGACGAGGCCGAGACTGGCTACCTGTAGGAGGTCGTCGAACGGCTCGCCGCGTCGGTCGAAGCGGCGCGCGATGTGCTCCGCGAGCGGTAGGCAGCGGGTGATGATGTCACGGCGCAGATCCAGGCGGATCGGATCGTCCGGGTCGAGTGAACTCAACGACACGAACATCGGTTTCACATCGCTGTACTCATCGGGCCGGTCGGCGACGTGTCGGCTCACGTCATGTCACCGCCACGCAAGGAGAAGGAGATCGTCACCGTGGACGAGTTGCCGTCACCGTTGCCGAGGTGTCGGTGCAACTCGAGTTCGTCGGTGAGCGTCCGCAGAACGTGCCACCCGAATCGACGCTCGTACGGCCAGTCGACGTCCGACCTCGTGGTCGAGACGCCGGCGGAGAACCGGAACTCGTCGGGAGAAAGCCTAAAGCAGCAGACGATCTCGGTTCCCGAGAGTGCGATTCGCACGAGGGTACTGCAGGCCTCGTCCACGGCGAGGCGCAGATCGGCAATCTGATCGAGATTCATGTTGCACTGTCCGGCGAGGGCTGCAGACACCCCGCGGATCGGGCCCAGCTGTGAGGCTTCAGCTGGGGTACGCAGTTCGATTACCGGTCCAAAATTCTCGGACTCTCTCCTGCTCGCGCAACTCTGAGTCATGATCCCTCGCTCGAAAGCGATCCGGCCGCGGCCTTGATGGGTGGCTCGACGGCTCCGACCATTCAGAAGTTCCCGCGCCAGACGATTCCAAACGTGTGTTCGGGGTTCTGTCACGGTTCATCGACCGACACTGCCCGCCGAGCGCGCGAGATGATGCCTCGTG
This sequence comes from Prescottella agglutinans, assembly GCF_004011865.1. Taxonomy (GTDB): domain Bacteria; phylum Actinomycetota; class Actinomycetes; order Mycobacteriales; family Mycobacteriaceae; genus Prescottella; species Prescottella agglutinans. The sequence goes on from NZ_RKLP01000006.1 coordinate 260,221, forward strand.
ACCGACTCGTAGATCCGTTCGGTTTCGTCGGCTATGCGATCCCACGAGTAGCGTTGCACGGCTCGATCTCGCCCGGCATGACCGAACTCCTCACGCCGCACCGGTTCACCCAGGAGTCCGTGCAACGCCCGCGCGAGCGCGTCGGAATTGCGCGGCGGAACGTGGATTCCGGTGATGCTGTCGACGACCGTGTCGGTGAGCCCACCCACTGCGCTCGCCACGACCGGCTTCGAACAAGCCATCGCTTCGAGCGGAACGATCCCGAACGGCTCGTACCACGGTGAGCAGACGACCACATCGGTCGACCGCAGCAGTTCGGGCATGAGGGTTCTCGGTATCGGTCCCGGCATCGCCAGTCGGTCGGCCACGCCCAGATCGACTGCCAGCGCGAGCAACCTCTGTCCCTCGACGTCGTCGGCGACGTCGCCGTCCGCGGGCCCCCCGGCGATCACGAGCTCGGCATACGGGAGCTTCGGCAGCGAGCGGATCGCAACGTCGAATCCTTTGCGGGGGACCAGCCGCCCGATGCTCGTGAGCCGCAGGCGATCGCTGCGCGGAGCACGGGGACCGTCCGGTCGGAACTCCTCGACGTCGACGCCTGACGGCACGACGGTGATGTGCGAGCGCGGGACCCCCATGCGAACCAGTTCGAAGACCTCGTCCGAGCATGTCGCGGCTACCGCGTCCACGCTCTGTCCCAGTTTGCACTCCAAGGGGATTCGCTCCGGTGGGCTCGTATCCGCAGCGCCCTGATAGCGCCTCTTGACGATGCCCAGCGCGTGGAAGGTGTGGACGACCGGGAGATTGCAGGTCCGGCTCGCGAGGCTGGCGGTCAGTCCGGACGTCCAGAAGTGCGAGTGGACGACGTCGAAGTCGTACCGGGAGAAATGGTCCCGCAGACCACACGCGAACTCCTGCATGTGAGGGAGAAGCTCGTCCTTCGGGACCTTTTCCGGTGGTCCGGCCGGCACGTGGACCAGGTCGTACCCGTCCGGCGCCCGGACCACGTCCGGTGCCGCCTCGCTGTCCCGACGCGTGAAGACGACGACTTCGTGGCCATGCCCGACCAGCGCGGCGGACAGCGCCGCCACGTGGACGTTCTGTCCGCCGGAGTCCACCCCGCCCATGGCGGCGAGCGGATTGGCGTGACAGGAGACCATCGCGATCTTCATCGGCTAGTACCTCCGTCACGAGTCTTCCCGTCATTCATCGGCCAGGAGCGGACCGAGCGGACCGAGATCGATGTTCAGGTCCTCGGGGGTGAGTCCGAAGTGCTCGCGTAACTCCTCCATTTTCTCCTCGAGCCGCATCAGCGTGGTCCCGATCCGCTCGATCTGGGCATCGGACAGGTCGCCGACATCGACCCGGCGCAGGGCCTGTCGCTCCATCAGTTGACGCAGCAGCTCGACCAGCGTGAGCACCAATGCGACGAGACCACGTTCGACGGACTCGGGATCCGAATCGATTCGCTGCCGTAACGACGGCGCCCGTCCCGGGGCCGGATCGACCTCCGGCGTGTCCCTGTCGTCGGGATCCTTCACTGGCCTCGGTCCAGCGTCTGCTCGGGCGGCGGCATCAGCGCGCTGACCGACGACACCAGCGTTCGCAGCGATATGTGGACCATGTCCACGTCCGCGATGGACAGGGTGATCTCGCCGGCCACCACGACACCGCCGCCGAGGACACGATCGAGCAGGTCCACCAGCGCGATCCGGCGATCTGGATATGCAGCGACGCTCATTTCGTTCTCGATTCGTCGGCGGTGAACGAGTACGGCGGCCACGGACCGGTGATGACCGTCTCGGCACCCTCGATGCGGTCGTTGATCGCCTCGACGGCGGAGGTGAACTCGCGGGTGCGACGGTTGTCGACCAGATAGGACGCGTTGAGAATCTCCCAGGACTGTTCGGGGGCCAGACCGGGGGCCGACGGGCGTTGTCGAACGGCGGCGACTGCGACGCGCTCCAGTTCCGAATAGATTTCGTCGGCAATCGCCGCAGCGGCGGATTCCGCGTCCTCCCGAGCAGCGGCCTGCGCTCGTCTGCGCATGAGATACGCGGTCCCCGAGGTTGGTCCGCTCTCGTCCGAGGCGGGAACCTTCTCGGCGAGCCTGTCACGGTGTCCGTAGGATCGCACACCCCATTCCGTCCGGTCCGCGATTCTGTCCAGCGCCGCTTCGAGTTCATCCACCCTCTCGCGCAACATGGCTCGCACACGTTCGTCGTCGTAGTACACCGTGGCGAGACGAAGGGGTATGGTCGCGCCCCCTGCGCAGATGGCGGCAACGACCGCGTCGTGACGGCGTGCGGTATCCGAGAGCCAATCGAGATCCTCGAGGTTGCGGTGCAGCGCGGCCTCCCCGAATTCGTCGAGAGCGACCGACCCGACGACGGCCGCCAAACCCGAGTCGGCCACGGTGCGCAACGATTCGCCCGCTACACCCCGGATGCCGGAGATGCCGCCCGGGAAGGAACCGTCGGACGTGACCGCATAGACCCACACGCCCTCATTCCCGGTCACGACGGTGCTCCTGGTCCTCCGGCTGGTCGGCCTCGACCGATTGCCGGCCGGGAGCGGCGAGATCCCCGGCGGTGCGGTTCCCCGCCTCCAGTGCGGCGATGCGGTCACGCAGGCGGCGGTTCTCCAGTTCGAGGTCGTTGCTACCTCCGGTGAGCCAGGGATCGTGCTCCCACCAGTCGATTCCGACCTCGCGCGCGGTCTCCAACGAGGCGATGACCAAGCGGAGCTTGATGGTCAGAAGTTCGATATCGAGAAGGTTGACGCGAATGTCGCCGGCGATGACGATGCCCTTGTCCAGGACGCGTTCGAGGATGTCCGCCAGATTCGCCGGTTCGTGTCCGGCGCCACCGAGACCCTGACCGTACGGTTGCGGGTAGCCGGCTCCGCCTCCAGCCCGCGTCACCGCTCCGCGCCCCTCGGCGACCGGCCACGCGTGTACTGCTGAATCCGCTTGTAGGAAAGCAGCATTCCGTCCAAGTCCATGTCCACGGCGTAGATCGCCAGGACGTCGGACGACGACGGAATCCTGCGATCCTCGACGACCTCTACCTCGACGGACCATCCTTCGTCGCTGGGCGCGACGGATACGGCCCCGACGGGCGGACACCCGGTGAGCTCGGCGATCTGACGGGATGCTTCCGCGGCGGCCTGCGGTGCGGTCAGATCGGGACTCGCACCGGCGTCGTTCGGCATTTCATCTGGATCTCGTGGACCGGACATTCCTCACTCCGTTCCGCCGCTTGTCTCACGCCCCGTCATTCGGGCAACCACTTGCTCCTCGGCGCGCGCGGCCTCTTCCTCGGAGATCTGCCCCGACGCGCGAGCATTGTCGATGTCGTCGAGCTGGCGTCGCAGGGCGGCTGGGCTGTAGAGCTCCTCCTCCACCTGTCGGCGAACTATGTCTCCGAGCCACACCACGCCGCGCACAGGCGCCAGGGGGAGTCCGAGGACGGCAGAGAAGATTCCCATGGCTCAGCTACCGGGGGCTCGTGTCTTCGCGAAGTCGTATGCCGCGAGCGGGCCGAGAACGCTGAGATCGACTCGGCCCTCCCACTCCTGGTTCAGGCGCTCCACCGTCTTGTCCAGAGCATCGACGTTGTCCGCGGCAATCAGGACGGCCACCGAACCGGCATCCTCGTCATCGGTCACGTCACGGACCCTCACGTCCTCGGCCACCTGTTCGAGTGCCTCGAGAAGCTGCTGTGTGTCCTGCCCTCGTTTGGTTTCCAACTCCTGTGCGATGCGCTCGCCGAGCGCAAGTCGCGCGTCGCGCGTGACCTCCTCTGGCTGGTCCCGGATGATCTCCCGGAGCCGGTTGGCCTCATCGTCCCCCGACAGGATCTCGCGCAGGACGGCGTCTTCGACGTACTTGCCCTTCACCACGTACTCGACGAGCCCCTCGAGTTGGTCGAGCGCGTCGGTGAACTCGTCGCGATAAGGTTCCAGCAGTTCGGACACCACCGCGTCGGCATCGGTCATCACCGCGCCGAACTGGAACGGCAGCACCGGTGCGACCGCGGCAGTGGTGTCGAGAATCCTGGCATGGGCACGTAGATCTTCCGGTGTCCCCACCGGGCCGTCCGGGTCGATCTCGCTGACGAGCGCCGCGATGTCGTCGAAGGTGACGGTGGACAGCGGGGCGGGAGGCGTGCCGATGCCGGTGGCGTCCGGCTTCACCTCGACATCCGCCGGCACCAGTCCGTAGACGTATACCGCCGTAGTGTGGTCGCCGCTCTCGGATTTCTGGTCGGTCATTGCTCGCTGCCTCCGCGGGATCGTCCTCGTGGCTGCTTTTCGCGGGCCTCTTCGACACTGCCGAGGAAGTCGGCCACCTTCTCGCCGGCCGCCTCGATCGCGCCCTTGGACTTGGATCGTGCGGCACCCTGGGTCATGCCGTCCACCATGTCCGGTAGACCCTTGGGTTGGGTGCTGGAGATCTCCAATCGATTGACTGCCTCGGCGAAACGCAGATAGGTATCGACGCTGGCGACCACGACGCGCGCATCGACGGTGAGAATTTCGATGCCCACCAGGGACACGCGGACGTACGCGTCGATGACGAGACCCTTGTCCAGGATCGTGTCGATCACGTCGGCGAGGCTACTGGAACTCGGGCCTCCGCCCGCACCTCCGCCGCCTTGCATGATGGTCATCGGGCTGCCCCCTGCTTCCGGCGTCGCCCCGTTTGCGGCTCCGCCTCGTCTTCGTCCTCGTCTTCGTCGTCGGGTTCCCGATCGCCTTCCCGCTCGTCGTCAGGCGCCTCGTCCGAAGCGGCGCCTTCCATGTCCGCGCGGTCGCGACCCTCTTCTTCTTCTCCTTCCTCTTCTTCCTCTCCGTCCAGTTCTTCCGGTTCCTCGAGTTCCTCCTGCTCCCTCTGCTCTTCCAGTTCCTCGGGCGGCACGACCTCGCTGTCGTGGATTTCGCCGTGCCAGCCCTCCACGTCGTCCGGGTGCAGCACCGTCTGCATCATGACGTGGCGTTGAAAGTGCTTGAGCTCCAGTCTGATACGGCGACCTTGTGCCCGCCAGATATTGCCGGTCTTCTCGAAGAAGCCCTGTGGGTGGTACTCGATGATCACCTGAACACGCGTCAGTCCGGGTGCGAGTTCGTGGAAGGTGACGGCGCCGTCCAGATAGCCCTTGGCTCCCTTGGAACGCCACACGATGCGTTCGTCGGGGACCTGCTCGAGGATCGTCGACTCCCACGAACGATGCGACCAGAAGACCTGCGCCTTCCACTGCAGTTTCTCGTCCGAGACCTGCTCGACCTGTTCGAGTTTCTTCATGAATCCGGGGAAATCGGTGAACTGTGTCCACTGGTCGTACACAAGATCGATCGGAGCGCCGACGTCGATCTGTTCGACGATGTTGACGATCTTGCGGCCCTTGCCCTTCCCCTTGCCCTTGCCTCCGGTCAGGGTCTCCTTGAGGTCGCGGCCCTTCTCCTTGATCTTGCCGGTGAGGCTCGACCACCCCGCCTTCATCGCGGCTTTGGCTGGAGATTCGCCCTGCGCCAACCCTGTCACCGCGGTGGCGAGGCCTCCTTTTCCGCCGCCGGCAGTGAACTCGTCGAGGTGCCCGACCGTCGACGCCACGGTGTCCGTCAGTGACTTCACACCCTTCTCGGTGACTGCTCCGACGAGGTGCTGGAGTGAGTCCTTGAGTTGGTCCGTACCGCTTGTCGACTTCTTCGCTTCCTGGGTCGTGGCCATGCCGTTCACCTCCCGGTGCGCCGCACCGGCGCGTCGTCCGAGGAGGCGGATCGCGAAGTTGTCCGGGTCTTCGGTTGGGCAGCTTTGCGGGTTCGGGGACTGCTACTCCGAGTCGACCTTGCCCGAGTCGATGTGGATCGGCGCCGTGGTGCTTCGGTGTGCCCGTCGCCGTCGTGGTGTTCGCCCGCTCGATCCTCGTCGTCGCGATCGGCGGCCGTCGACTTCTTCGGTCGTTCCTCGGACGCGGTTCCCTTGTCGCGGGCCGAGTCGTCTTCAGCCTCGGATGCTTCGGTGTCCTCGTGTTCCTCCTCGGGCGCCAGCACGCCGGTCACGCCCTTGGTGACACCCTCGGTCACCCCTTCGATCCGATCCGTCAGGGCGTCGATCCGGTTGCTCGCCGCTGCGACCGCGGCGTGCTTGGCGGCGTCGACCAACTCGCCACGCAAGCTTTCTGCGAGCTTCGATACCTCGGCGGAGTTGCCCAGTCGTTTCACGCCCTCACGTACCAGCCCCTGTGAACTGCTCGGAAGCCGACCGGTCGCTCCCGCGCCGGCGAGCATAAGCGCGGCCTTCATCTTGCGTGTGCGGCCGAGGAAGTATCCGGCCGCCACGGCGAGGGCGACACGCATGCCACCTTTCATGACCGTGGTCTCCTCTGTGGATTCAAATCGGGTCTCCGGTACCCCGACGGTCCGGATCGACGCCGACTCACGGGAGGGTTAACCAACGTGGTGGGCCCGCAAACACGAAACGGCGGAAAAGTCGCGGAGAGGCCGTAGGGCGCGGACGGCGAATGAAACGGCTCGAGAACGGGTATGCGCGAGGCGTTGGTGAGGAGGCCGTCATGACCGAACCGAGCGCATCGCGCGGACCGGACCCTGATCCGCGCAACACCCCCGACCTCGAGCCGGGCGGGGGAGTTCCTACCGGATCCACACCGCCGGCATCGGGAGGAACCCACAGGGTGTCCGAGCACGAGCCGGACACCCGTGATCACTTCCCCGCGACGGGTGTGGCGACGATCGTGGTCGTCGCCGCCATCGTGGTGGTGTTCCTCGTCGTGGTGGTGGGGCTCATCCTGATGGCGACCGGGGTCTGGTGACGGGCCACGTCTTCAGGATGCCGCTCGTTCTTCGACCGAAGCGATCAGGTCGACGACCTCTTGGTCCAACACTGCCCGCCGCTCCGCCCTCACATTGATCTCGGGCCAGCTGTCGATCGGTCGGATGGTCCGGCCCGCTTCGAAGGCCGTCACGACTCGTGGGTCCACATACGAAGCCCGCGCTACTGCTGCGGTGTTGCCGAGTTCGGTCGCGACCGTCCGCATCACTGCGAGTTCGGTTCGGCGCAGTGCTCGGCGGGACCTCGGGATCTCCGTGTCGGCGAGGGTCGCCGCCGCGAATACCGTTGCGTTCCAGGTGCGCAGATCCTTGGGGGTGAACTCATCACTGAGTAGCTCATGGAACCGTTCGCCGATCTCGTCAGCTCGATCGTGCCAGCCTTCGGGCGTCCGATAGGCCAGAAATCTGGCGTCCGGAGGACGCCCTCGACGTTGCCGATACGAAAGGCGCCGAGATCGAGGAGCCGCAGCGCGACGTGAACGACCCTGCTCCGCGTCGCACCGCGGTCGGCGAGACGGTCGACCACCTCCTGCCGGAACGTCGGAAGGTTCGGCTGCAGCCTCAGGACCCTGTCGTACTTCTCCCGGTCCCGCTGCTCGCGCCACCGCGGGTGGTAGACGTACTGGCGCCGTCCGGCGTCGTCCGTGCAGATGCCCCGACGGATCCGCGCAGATCCACACATCGCGCCAGGCAGGGGGGACCGCCAGAGATCGAATTCTCTCCAGAGTCGCGTCGTGCAGTCGAGCGCCGGAGGCGTCACGGTACTCGAACCCGCTCCCGCGCCGGCGGCGCGAGATTCCGGGTTCGTCGACGTTGCTGCGACGCAGTCCGTCGAAATCGGTCATGCTCGGCGGATACCCGCGCGACGTCAGAGTCGGATCTCTCGACGTCCAGCGATCAGCGTTCGGTACCCCGTCGGCTGACTGCGTCCCGCATGCGGTCGAGAATGCCGGTGATGGGGCCGAGGAGCAGGTCGCCGGGAGGTTCGTCCGGTGCAGACGGGTGAGGACGGGTCGGCGCCAGCTTCTTCACGGACTCGACTTTGCGGCCGAGATCGACGAGTTCGTCCGGAGTGAAGATGGTCCGCATGTGCGGGAAGATCTCGGACTCCTCCTCCTGGACGTGTTCGCGGATCTCGTGCATCAAGAGAGCCAGTTCCGCATCGAACTGCGGATCGTCCGGGTCGAGGCTTTCCAAGCGTTTCATCGTCTGCTCGGCCTCGGCATGTTCGTGCTTCGCCCGTTCTGCCTCGGAGGCGCTGACCTTCCGCTTGACGGCCGGGTACACCTCCGCTTCCTCCGCGACCGAGTGCTTCACCAATTCGATCACCGTCTGGTCGACCAGATCTTTGCGGCGCGCTCTCGCCGCATCGCCGCCGGAGTCGTCGAGCCCTTCGAGTTCGGCGAACATGCGCTCGACTTTGCGGTGGTCCTCGGTGAGAAGCTCGATCACGTCTGGTTCTCCTCGTGGAGCCATCAGGGTCTCCTCTCGCTGGTTCTGATTGTGGGTGTCGTGCTTCGGGGGACGGTCGGCCGGAACCCGGATCGGCAACCCGACCCGAGTTGGGACTGTGTGGTCACTGTGTGGTCAGTACCAGTAGCGGCGGCCTCCGACCGCGCGTCCGGTGGCTCCCAGCAGCGCGAGAATGGCGCCGACAACGACCAGTACGATGCCGATGATCCAGATGATCTGGATCCCGGTCAGGAAGCCGATGAGAAGCAAGATCAAACCCAGGATGATCATCACCGCACCTCGATTCACGTCAGGGCGCGTCTCTCGGTTCGCACTTCGACGACACCCTTTGGCGGAGAGTTCCCGGCTGCCGGCCGGTGAAACATAGCAGCGGAGAGTCGGGTCGAAGCAGACATGATTGTGAGCGCACCCTCGTGGGTGCAGCATCCCGGTGCACGCATCGTCGTAGTTTCAGTCTCACGGCGACGTCCGGCGAGGAAAGGATGCTCGAGGTGAGGACGTGACCGGATACCTCACGGATCATGAACTCCAGAATGGTCGCCTTGTCACGATCACGACATTGGGTGAACTGGTGGCCCTGACAGTATCGACGCACGGAATCTTCCTTCGCTATTCGGCCGGTCCCGGCGCGGATGCGGCCGACTGCAGAAGCTTCGATCGCGAATCGGGTATCGACATGCCGGGTCTCACGGTTACGCCGCTGTCGCCCGAGAAGTGGTGGTCGCGATCACCGGAGGAATGGATTGCCCGGCGCCTGCACCGCTGCTGTGATCTGGGCGACGATGCGGATCGCTTCCCCTGGCTCCTCACCGGCACCGTGATCGGTCACAGCCTGGACTTCGAACCACTGGTCGCGCAGTTCCGGCCGCTGGCCCGCATCGAGCAATCGGTTCTCGACGAGGCGGCGTGTCTGTACGAGCAACGGTTCGGACCGTTTCGTTCCGGATACCCAGGGACGAACCGGTGACGAGGTCTGAGGCAGCGCACGCCGGAGGCCTTCCGAAACACAAGGGAGAGTTCGCATGAAGAAGCTCATTGTTGCCGCGATCTACGACATGGTCACTCCCGCCTGCCCCTGACCGTTCGATTCTCGACCCCGCAGGAAGCATGCACGATCGCCGACCCGGCACCGACTTCGACGCCAACCGGATTTGGCACAATCTTCCGTCATGCCGATGATTCAGATCAGCCAGACGCCCGGCCTCACGAACGAACAGAAGCGTGCCGTGATCGCCGCGGTGACCACGGCGTACGCGGAGGCCGCCGGGAAGGATCCGTCGAAGGTGTGGGTCACCATCACCGAGGTGCCGCGCGAGAACTGGGGCGTGGGCGGCGAACCGCTCGGATGACGGACGGCCGGACCGTCTAGGCCTTGCCGGTTCCGGCGGCGATGCCCTTGTCGAGTTGGGCGACCATCGCGGTGCCCAGCTCGGACAGCTGGGCCACCTGGCCGTCGTCGAGTCCCTCGAACACGAGCGCCTGCACGGTCCGGACGTGTCCGGGTGCGGCCTCGACCACCTTGTCGTACCCATCGTCGGTGAGGACCGCGAATGCTCCCCGCGTGCCGGGTACGGCCTCCCGCCGGGCCCACCCGCGCTTCTCGAGTCGCGTGACGACGTGCGACAGGCGGGACAGCGACGCGTTGGCCTGGCATGCCAGTTCCGACAGGCGAAGTCGGCGGTCCGGCGCCTCGGACAGGACCGCCAGGACGAAGTATTCGAAATGCGTGAGGTCGGAGTCGCGCTGCAACTGGGTGTCGAGCGCGGCGGGCAGGCGCGTGACCAGTGAGACCAGCGTCCGCCACGCCTCCTGCTGGGCTTCGGTGAGCCACTTGGTGCCGGTGCTGTCCTGCGCGCCCATCGGGTCGGTCTCCGATCAGTGAATGTCAGTGATTGCCTACAGCGTGTCAAACAGGTGCCGCCGCGTGCGCGCCGGGGAATAGGCGGCGTCCGGGTGCGTTGACTCCCATGTTAACTTGAAGCTTCAATAAAGGAGTTCACGTGAGCGACATGCCGGCCATCTTCCTCAGCCACGGCGCACCGCCGCTGGTCGACAGCGAGCGGTGGGTCGCCGAGCTGTCCGGCTGGTCCGCGGACCTGCCCCGCCCGACGGCGATCCTCGTCGTCTCCGCGCACTGGGAGTCGGCGCCGCTCACGATCGGTGCCACCGAGACCGGGACGCCGCTCGTGTACGACTTCGGGGGTTTCCCGCGGCGGTTCTACGAGGTGACGTACCGTTCGCCCGGAGCGCCCGACCTGGCCCGTCAGGTCGCCGCGCTCATGCCCGACAACGAACCGGTGTACCACCAGCCGAACCGCGGGCTCGACCACGGCGCGTACGTGCCGCTCACCGTCATGTACCCCGACGCGGACGTCCCGGTGCTGCAGATGTCGATGCCGACCCTCGATCCCGAGCGTCTGCTCGAACTCGGGCGGCGCCTGCGGCCGCTGCGCGAGCAGGGCGTGCTGATCGTCGGATCGGGCTTCACGACGCACGGGCTGCCGTTCCTGCGCGACCCGTCGCCCGACGCGGCCGCGCCCGGCTGGTCGGCGGAGTTCGACGCGTGGGCGGCGGAGCGACTGGCGGCCGGTGACGTCGACGCGCTGATCGACTTCCGTGCGCAGGCGCCCGGCATGCCCTATGCGCACCCGACGATCGAGCACTTCGCGCCGTTGTTCGTCACGCTCGGTGCGTCGAGCGATCCGGAGCAGATCGCCCAGCAGGTGATCGACGGCTTCTGGATGGGGCTCGCCAAGCGGTCCATCCAGGTGGCCTGAGCCCGGATCAGGCGCGGCTGCGGACGAACTCGAGTGCCCGGTCGGCGTGCAGATTCGCGCGCAGTTCGCTGGAGATCACCTCGAGTACCGTGCGATCGGTGTCGATGACGAACGTGCTCCGCTTGACCGGGGTGATCCGGCCGAGCAGGCCGCGCTTGACGCCGAACTGTGCGGCGACGGTGCCGTCGACGTCGGCCAGTAGCGGATAGTCGAACGACTGGGCTCGCGCGAAGCCGGACTGCTTCTCGACGCTGTCGCGGCTGATGCCGGCGACGGAGGCCCCGGCCGCGGCGAACTCGCGCGCCAGGTCCCGGAAGTGGCAGGCCTCCGCCGTGCACACCGGCGTGGAGGCTGCCGGGTAGAAGAACAGCACGAGCGGTCCGTCCGCGAGCAGTGACGTCAGCGTGCGGCGGGTGCCGTCCTGGTCGGGAAGATCGAATTCGGGCGCGCGATCACCGGGCTTCATGAGCGCCGAGGCTACCCGCGACCGCGGCCGTGATCGGTCCCCCTGGGATGATGGGTGCATGCGCGGCGAGTCCACCACCATCCCAGCAGCACCCTCGGCGTCCCCCGGCGGGCCGGCACCACACGATTCGACGACCACCCGCGAGCAGTTCCGCGCGCTGGCGGCCGAGCATCGGGTGGTCCCCGTCATTCGAAAGGTGCTGGCGGACGCCGAGACCCCGCTGTCGGCCTACACCAAGCTGGCCGGCAGCCGACCGGGCACGTTCCTGCTGGAATCGGCCGAGAACGGGCGGTCGTGGTCGCGGTGGTCGTTCATCGGCGCGGGCAGTCCGGCCGCGCTGACCGTTCAGGACGGCGAGGCCGCCTGGTTCGGCAGCGTCCCGGCGGGTGCGCCGTCCGGTGGCGATCCGCTGCTCGCGCTCGGGCGCACGCTCGAGCTGCTGCGCACCGAGCGCCTCCCGGACCTGCCGCCGCTGACCGGCGGCATGGTCGGTTTCCTCGGTTACGACGCCGTCCGCCGGATCGAGCGACTGCCCAGTCACGCCGCCGACGACCTGCAGATCCCCGAGATGGTGATGCTGCTCGCGACGGATCTCGCCGCCGTCGACCACCACGAGGGCGCGATCACGCTCATCGCCAACGCGGTCAACTGGGACGGCTCCGACGAACGGGTCGACGCCGCCTACGACGACGCCGTCGTCCGCCTCGACCGGATGACCGATGCGCTCGCCGCGCCCGCGCCGTCGACCGTGTCGACGTTCGCCCGGACCCAGCCCGAGTACCGGCGCCAGCGCACCACCGAGAGCTTCGGAATGGATGTGCGCCGGCTCATCGGCGAGATCGAGGCCGGCGAGGCGTTCCAGGTCGTGCTGTCGCAGCGCTTCGAAATGGACTGTGCTGCAGAACCGATCGACGTCTACCGGATGCTGCGGGCCTCGAACCCGAGCCCGTACATGTACCTGGTGCAGGTCCCCGGCGCCGACGGGCAGACGGCCTTCTCGATCGTCGGGTCGAGCCCGGAGTCGCTCGTCACGGTGAAGGAGGGTGTCGCGACCACGCATCCCATCGCGGGGACGCGGTGGCGCGGCGCCACCGAGGAGGACGACATCCTGCTCGAGAAGGATCTGCTCGCCGACGAGAAGGAGAACTCCGAGCACCTGATGCTGGTGGATCTCGGGCGCAACGACCTGGGGCGGGTGTGTGAGCCGGGTACCGTGAAGGTGCACGACTACCGGCACATCGAGCGCTACAGCCACGTGATGCACCTGGTCTCGACGGTGACCGGACGCCTCGCCGAGGGCAGGCACGCCCTCGACGCCGTGAAGGCGTGTTTCCCGGCCGGCACGCTGTCGGGCGCCCCCAAGGTGCGCGCGATGGAGTTGATCGACGAACTCGAACCGACCCGGCGCGGGATCTACGGCGGCATCGTCGGCTACCTGGACTTCGCGGGAGACGCCGACACGGCGATCGCGATCCGCACGGCGCTGATCAAGGACGGCACCGCGTACGTGCAGGCCGGTGCGGGTGTGGTGGCGGACTCGGATCCGGTCTACGAGGACACCGAGGCGAAGAACAAGGCGATGGCCGTGCTCAGTGCCATCGCGGCAGCGCAGACGTTGCGGCCCTTCGGGGGCCGACCGGAGGTGAGCAGCGGTGAGTGAGAACAGGACCGGCGGTCGTCGAGCCGTTGGGATCGCGGCGCTGTTGCTCGCGGTGGCGGCGGTGTGCCTGTGGGGCTCGTCGCGCATGACGTGGGTGACGGTCACGTCGTCGGACGGACTGGGTGAGGACCGGGTCACGAGCCTCGACGGCGGCACGTGGGCGGCGGCGACCACTCCGCTGGCGCTCGTCCTGGTCGCCGCGATCGCTGCCGCATTCGCGGTGCGCGGCTGGATGGTCCGGGTGCTCGGAGTCCTGGTCGCGGTCGTCGCGGTCGTCGCAGCGATTCCCGCCGTCGGTCTGCTGACCGGTGGTGCGTCGAACGAGCGTGCCGCGGACATCGCCGGCTTCGAACGTGTCGGCACGGAGGTGACGGCGACGGACGTGTCGACCGCACCGGCGCTGCTGGTGCTGCTGGGCTCGGTCGCGGCGCTCGCCGCGGCCGTGGTGCTGATCCGCAAACCGGCTGCGACCGGGGGGCTCTCGTCGAAGTACGACAGCCCGGCCGCGCGCCGGGAGGCGGCCGCGAAGCGGGAGTCCGACGGCGGGAAGCCGGACGAGCAGACGCAGCGCATGCTGTGGGACGCGCTGGACGCGGGGGAGGACCCCACCGTCGACGGCGCCGACGAGGACCCGACCAGCGGTGGATCGACCCCGCGGGCGGGCGATGTGAGCAAGGACACCGGCCCTGCGGGTACCCGCCCGGAGGGTGAATAACCGCGACCTCTAGGCTGAGTCAAGATCCGATGAGGTTCCTCACATCGGTATTGACATGCCGGAAAGGACTCGAGCCACGATGACCGTTCTCGACTCGATTCTCGACGGGGTGCGCGCCGATGTCGCCGCCCGCGAAGCCGTTCTCGACCTCGCCGCGGTGAAGGCCGCCGCCGCTGCTGCGCCGCCCGCGATCGATGCCGCGGCCGCGCTGCGCGCGCCGGGCATCGGCGTCATCGCCGAGGTGAAGCGGGCGAGCCCGTCGAAGGGCGCGCTCGCCGACATCCCCGATCCGGCGGTGCTCGCGGCCGCCTACGAGGCCGGGGGCGCCCGGGTGATCAGCGTGCTCACCGAGGAGCGCCGGTTCCAGGGTTCGCTCGCCGATCTCGATGCGGTCCGCCGCGCGGTGAACATCCCGATCCTGCGCAAGGACTTCATCGTCGGGCCCTACCAGATTCACGAGGCACGCGCCCACGGTGCGGACGTCATCCTGCTCATCGTCGCGGCGCTCGAGCAGAGCGTGCTCACCTCGCTGCTCGATCGCACCGAATCGCTGGGCATGACGGCGCTCGTCGAGGTCCACACCGAGGAGGAAGCGGACCGCGCCCTCGAAGCCGGCGCCAGCGTCATCGGCGTCAACGCTCGCAACCTCAAGACCCTCGAGGTCGACATGGACACCTTCGGCCGCATCGCGCCGGGGCTGCCGACGGACATCGTCAAGATCGCCGAGTCCGGGGTGCGCGGCACCGCGGATCTGCTCGCGTACGCGGGTGCCGGGGCGGACGCGGTTCTCGTCGGCGAGGGGCTGGTGACCAGCGGTGACCCGCGGGCGGCCGTGGCGGAACTGGTGACCGCGGGTGCGCATCCGTCGTGCCCCAAGCCGGCACGCTGATACGTCGCGCCGACAGGGACCCGACCACTCGTTCTCGTGGGCGTTGGGGCAGACTGGAGGGGTGACTTCACGCAATGACTCCCTCGTCTCCAAGGGTGGGAATCTGCCCACTGCCAGCGTCGGTCTGACGGAGCGCTCCGGTCACGAACCGGACCCAGGCGGCCATTGGGGTGTCTTCGGTGGGCGGCACGTCCCCGAGGCGCTCATGGCGGTCATCGAGGAGGTCACGGCGGAGTACGAGAAGGCCCGCTCCGACGATTCGTTCCTGAACGAGCTCGATCGCCTGCAGCGCGACTACACGGGTCGCCCGTCGCCCCTCTTCGAAGCGACCCGGTTGCGTGAGCATGCCGGCGGCGCCCGGATCTTCCTCAAGCGGGAAGACCTGAACCACACCGGATCTCACAAGATCAACAACGTGCTCGGGCAGGTGTTGCTCGCCAAGCGCATGGGCAAGACGCGCATCATCGCCGAGACCGGCGCCGGCCAGCACGGTGTGGCCACGGCGACCGCGTGTGCGCTGCTCGGTCTCGAGTGCATCGTCTACATGGGCGCGGTCGACACCGCTCGGCAGGCACTCAACGTGGCCCGGATGCGGCTGCTCGGCGCCGAGGTCGTGTCGGTCGAAACGGGTTCGGCCACTTTGAAGGACGCAATCAACGAGGCGCTGCGTGACTGGGTCACCAACGCCGACCGGACGTACTACTGCTTCGGCACCGCCGCCGGTCCGCACCCGTTCCCGATGCTCGTGCGCGACTTCCAGCGTGTCGTCGGGCTCGAGGCGCGCGCGCAGGTCCAGGCGATGACCGGGCGCCTGCCCGACGCGGTCGTCGCGTGCGTCGGTGGCGGATCCAACGCGATCGGCATCTTCCACGCGTTCCTCGACGATCCCTCGGTCAAGCTCGTCGGCTACGAGGCCGCGGGCGACGGCGTCGAGACCGGTCGCCACGCGGCCACGTTCACCGGTGGCACGCCCGGTGCGTTCCAGGGCGCGTACTCGTACCTCCTGCAGGACGAGGACGGGCAGACCATCGAGTCGCATTCGATCTCGGCCGGCCTGGACTACCCCGGTGTCGGACCCGAGCACGCGTACCTCAAGGACACGGGACGGGCGTCGTACGACCCGATCACCGACACCGAGGCGATGGACGCGCTGCTGCTGCTCTCGCGCGCGGAGGGCATCATCCCCGCGATCGAGTCCGCCCACGCGGTGGCCGGTGCGCTCCAGCTGGGTCGTGAGCTCGGTGAGGGCGCGATCATCGTCGTGAGCCTCTCGGGCCGCGGCGACAAGGACATGGACACCGCCGCGAAGTGGTTCGGTCTGTTCGACGACGAGGACGCCGCCGCCACGAGTGCTTCGAACAAGGAAGGTACCGCCAAGTGAGCCAACGAGAGTCACGCCTCGCGCCGACGTTCGCGCAGTGCCGGGAGGAGAAGCGGGCGGCCCTCGTCGGCTACCTGCCCGCCGGTTACCCGGACGTGCCGACGTCGATCGACGTGTTCAAGGCGATGGTCGATTCCGGCTGCGACATCATCGAGGTCGGCGTCGCGTACTCGGATCCGGTGATGGACGGGCCGACCATCCAGACGGCCGCCGAGACCGCGCTGCGCAACGGTGTGCGTCTGCGTGACGTGTTCACCGTCGTCGAGCAGATCGCCTCGGTCGGCGGCAAGCCCGTCGTGATGACGTACTGGAACCCGGTGCTCAAGTACGGCGTCGACGCCTTCTCCCGCGACCTCGCGTCCGCCGGTGGTCTGGGCATGATCACGCCGAATCTGATCCCGGAGGAGGCCGGCGAGTGGATGGAGGCGTCCGAGCAGCACCACCTCGACCGCATCTTCCTCGTCGCGCCGTCGTCCACCGAGGAGCGGTTGGCGATGACGCTCGAGGCCAGCAGCGGCTTCATCTATGCCGCGTCGACGATGGGTGTGACCGGTGCGCGTGACAGCGTCTCGTCGATGGCCCCCGAACTGACGGCACGCATCCGGGCGCACTCGGACATCCCGGTCGGTGTCGGCCTGGGCGTTCGTTCCGGTGCGCAGGCAGCGGAGATCGCGTCGTACGCGGACGCCGTGATCGTCGGTTCGGCGATCGTCTCGGCGGTGGAGCAGGGCCTCGATGCAGTGCGCGCGATCACTGCCGAACTCGCGGAGGGTGTGCGCTCGGCTACCGTGGCCCGGTGACTCCGATGGCGACCTCGACGCAAATCCTCGCTTACATCCCGAGCCCACCGCAGGGCGTGTGGTACGTGGGGCCGCTGGCCCTGCGCGCCTACGCGCTGTGCATCATCGCCGGCATCATCGTCGCGATCGTGTGGGGCGATCGGCGTTGGGTCGCCCGTGGTGGTGAGAAGGGCACCGTCCTGGACATCGCGGTCTGGGCGGTGCCGTTCGGCCTGATCGGTGGCCGCCTGTATCACGTGATGACGGACTGGCCGACGTACTTCGGCCCCGGCGGCAACCCGGTCGACGCGCTCAAGATCTGGCAGGGCGGCCTGGGGATCTGGGGTGCGGTGGCACTCGGCGCCGTCGGCGCCTGGATCGGCTGCCGGCGCCGCGGCATTCCGTTGCCCGCGTTCGGCGACGCGATCGCGCCGGGCATCATCCTCGCGCAGGCGATCGGGCGTCTCGGCAACTGGTTCAACCAGGAGTTGTACGGGCGCGAGACGACGGTGCCGTGGGGCCTCGAGATCTACGAGCGCACCGATGCGTCGGGTCGCATCAACACCCTCGACGGTGTGTCGAACGGCGTCGTGCAGCAGGTGGTCCACCCCACCTTCCTGTACGAGCTGGTGTGGAACCTGCTCATCGTCGTGCTGCTCGTCGTGGTCGACCGCCGGTTCAAGATCGGCCACGGCCGACTGTTCGCGCTGTACGTGGCCGGATACTGCGCGGGCCGGTTCTGGATCGAGCTGATGCGTTCGGACCACGCGAGCCACATCCTGGGCATCCGGGTGAACTCGTTCACGTCGGCGATCGTCTTCGCGTGCGCCGTGGCCTACTTCGTCCTGGCCACCAAGGGACGCGAGGATCCGGCAGAGTTGAAGCCACACTCCCGGGACGACCGTGTGGCCGTCGCACCGGCGGACTCGACGCCCGGCGACGACTCGTCGGCCGATACCGAGCGCGTCGACGGCGACCAGCCCGAAGTGAAGGGGGAGAAGAAATGACCGAACCGTTCGACTACGACGCGACCGCGGACGCGTCACTGACCGAGTCGACGTCGGGCACCTCCGCGGTGCCCCCCTCCGGTGGGAACACCGCAGGACCGGGCTGGGACACCTACTCGGGCGTCGGTAACGGCCCCGGCTGGGGCAGTGGGCCCACCTACCCGCCGCCCGCGGACAACCCACCGCAGCCCGCCTCCGATCCGGCGGAGAAGGCCGACGAATCGGGGGAGTGAACACACCGCCCGCGCCGTTCTCCGGCGCGGGCGGTGCGCATTTTCGCCATCGCTTCGGGTGGCCTCGGCGCGGTAAACTGGCCCGGCCGGGTATGGAACTCGGCAACCTTCACGGGTCGACAGCAGTGCCGGTGGACCCCGATCGATGCAGTCAGCACCCGTAGCTGGTGACCCCGCCAGGGGCCGCCAGAGAAGTGCGCGACGCGCGATGGTCCGCAGCGAGGCTCTCCGGAGCTTCCCGCGGGCCGGTGTGGAGGTGTTCGGTGCTGTACTCTCTGCAACCCGACTCACGCGGCCTGTACGTCCGAGATCACGAATCCGATTCGTGTGGCGTGGCGATGGTCGCGGACGTCCACGGTCGCCGCTCGCACACGATCGTCGCCGATGCGCTCCTCGCGCTCGACAACCTCGAACATCGTGGTGCCGCGGGAGCAGAGGTCAACAGTGGCGACGGTGCGGGGATCCTGATCCAGCTCCCCGCCGGTTACTTCCGCGACGTCGTCGAGTTCGATCTGCCGGCGCCGTCGCCGGACGGCACCGAGACGTTCGCGGCCGGCATCTGCTTCCTGCCACAGGACCCCGATCGCCGGGCCGCGGCGCGGCGGCGGATCCGCGCGATCGCGGAGGACGAGGGCGTCGACATCCTCGGCTGGCGCGACGTCCGGGTCGATCCGATCGGTGCCGACGTCGGCGCGACGGCGCTGTCGTGCATGCCCCACATGACCTACCTGTTCGTGGCGCCGTCGCCGCCGGTGGACGGTGTCCGGGTCGGCGGCGTGGAGCTGGACCGACGGGTGTACGGGCTGCGCAAGCGGGCCGAGCGGGTGACGCCGGAGATCACCGACGCCGGCACCGGCGTGTACTTCCCGTCGCTGTCGAGCCGGACGCTGACCTACAAGGGCATGCTCACGACGGCACAGCTGGCGCTCTACTTTCCCGAGCTCCGTGACGAGCGGATGATCAGCGCGATCGCGGTAGTCCACAGCCGGTTCTCTACCAATACGTTCCCGTCGTGGCCGTTGGCGCACCCGTTCCGCTACATCGCCCACAACGGTGAGATCAACACCGTGCGCGGCAACCGGAACCGGATGCGGTCGCGGGAGGCGATGCTGGCGAGCACCCTCATCCCCGGTGACCTCGAACGGCTGTACCCGATCTGCACCCCGGACGCCTCGGATTCGGCGTCGTTCGACGAGGTCCTCGAACTCCTGCATCTGGGCGGGCGTTCGCTACCGCACGCGGTCCTGATGATGATCCCGGAGGCGTGGGAGAACCACACCTCGATGACCGACGAGCGGCGCGCCTTCTATCAGTTCCACGCGTCGCTGATGGAGCCGTGGGACGGCCCGGCGTGCGTGACGTTCACCGACGGGACCGTCGTCGGTGCGGTCCTCGACCGCAACGGGCTGCGGCCGGGGCGGTGGTGGCACACGTCCGACGGGCGCGTGGTGCTCGCCTCCGAGAGCGGCGTGCTGCCGATCCCGCAGTCCGAGGTGATCGCGAAGGGGCGACTCGAGCCGGGCGAGATGTTCCTGGTCGACACGGCGGCCGGACGGATCGTGCCCGACGCCGAGATCAAGGCGCAGTTGGGCGCGGAGCAGCCGTACCGGGAGTGGCTGCACGCCGGCCTGCTCGACCTGCGGTCGGTGCCCAGCCGCGGTCGGATCCCGCACGACCACGAGTCGGTGATGCGGCGTCAGCAGGTGTTCGGCTACACCGAGGAGGAGCAGCGCGTGCTGCTGGCGCCGATGGCGACGGCGGGCGTCGAGCCGCTCGGATCGATGGGGACCGACACCCCGATCGCGGTGCTCTCGCAGCGACCGCGCCTGCTGTTCGACTACTTCGTGGAACTGTTCGCGCAGGTCACCAACCCGCCGCTGGACGCGATCCGTGAGGAGATCGTCACCTCGCTGCGCCGCGTGATGGGTGCCGAGCAGAACCTGCTCGAGCCGACCGCCGCGTCGTGCCGGCAGATCGTGCTGTCGTGGCCGGTGCTCGACAACGACGAACTCGGCAGGATCATCGACATCAACGCCGACGGCGACTGCCCGGGCTTCGCGGCGACGGTGCTGCGCGCGCTGTACGACGCGGACAGAGGCGGCGAGGGCATGGCCGAGGCGATCGAGGATCTGCGGGGGGCGGCGAGCGCCGCCATCGCGAACGGGTGCCGGACCCTCGTGATCTCGGATCGGGACTCGGACCACCTGCGCGCCCCGATCCCGTCGCTGTTGGCGGTGTCGGCGGTCCACCACCATCTGGTCCGCACCAAGGAACGGACCAAGGTCGCGCTCGTGGTCGAGTCGGGCGACGCGCGGGAGGTGCACCACATCGCCCTGCTGATCGGGTTCGGGGCGGCCGCCGTGAACCCGTACCTGGCGATGGAGTCGATCGAGGACCTCGTCGCGGAGGGCGAGTTGACCGGCGTCGAATCCACGGTCGCGGTCCGCAACTACCTCACGGCGCTGGGCAAGGGCGTGCTGAAGGTGATGTCCAAGATGGGCATCTCGACTGTCGGATCCTACACCGCCGCACAGGTGTTCGAAGCCATCGGGCTGTCGCGGGAGGTGGTGGACGAGTACTTCACCGGCACCGTCAGCCGCCTCGGTGGGGTGGGCCTGGACGTCCTCGCTCGCGAAGTGCAATTGCGGCATCGCGCGGCGCATCCGGAGAATCCGTCGTCGCTCGTGCACCGTCGCCTCGACGTCGGCGGCATCTATCAGTACCGGCGCGGCGGCGAACTGCATCTGTTCACGCCCGAGACGGTGTTCCTGCTCCAGCACGCCACCCGGACCGGGCGGGAGGACGTCTTCGAACGGTATTGCGCGGAGGTCGATCGGCTCTCCGCCGAGGGCGGCACGCTGCGTGGGCTGTTCGAGTTCCGGCGGGGTCTGCGCCCGCCGGTCCCGCTGTCGGAGGTCGAACCGGCGGAGGCGATCTTCGCGCGTTTCAACACCGGGGCGATGAGTTACGGCTCGATCTCGGCCGAGGCCCACGAGAGCATCGCGGTGGCGATGAACCGGATCGGTGGGCGGTCGAACTCCGGTGAGGGCGGTGAGGACGCCGACCGGCTGCACGACCCGCTGCGCCGCAGCGCCGTCAAACAGGTGGCGAGCGGCCGATTCGGCGTGACCAGCGACTACCTCGTGAACGCGTCCGACATCCAGATCAAGATGGCCCAGGGCGCCAAGCCCGGTGAGGGCGGCCAGCTTCCGGCGTACAAGGTGTACCCGTGGATCGCACGGACCCGGCACTCCACCCCGGGGGTGGGGCTGATCTCGCCGCCACCGCACCACGACATCTACTCGATCGAGGATCTCGCGCAGCTCATTCACGATCTGAAGAACGCGAACGAGAACGCGCGCGTGCACGTCAAACTCGTCAGCTCGGTCGGCGTCGGCACCGTCGCCGCGGGGGTGAGCAAGGCACACGCCGACGTCGTCCTGATCTCCGGCCACGACGGGGGAACCGGCGCGTCGCCGCTCACCTCCCTCGAACACGCGGGGCTGCCGTGGGAGGTCGGCGTCGCCGACGCGCAGCAGACGCTGGTGCTCAACGGGCTGCGCGACCGGATCACGATGCAGTGCGACGGCGGTCTGCGCACTGCGCGCGACGTCGTGGTCGCGATGCTTCTCGGCGCGGAGGAGTACGGCTTCTCCACCGCGCCGCTCATCGTCGCCGGCTGCATCATGATGCGGGTGTGCCACCTCGACACCTGTCCGGTCGGGGTCGCGACCCAGAACCCGGAACTGCGCAAGCGGTTCACCGGCAAGCCCGAGTTCATCGAGGCGTTCTTCCGCTTCGTCGCCGAGGGCGTCCGGCAGCACCTCGCGGACCTCGGCTTCCACAGCGTCGACGAGGCGGTGGGGCACCCGGAGATGCTCGAGACCGCGGTCGGGGTGGCGCACTGGAAGAGCCGAGGCCTCGACCTGAGCCCGATCTTCGTGACCGAGGCCCCGCAGACGGGCGGCGGCGTCCCGCAGCGCCGACGGGTGCGCGCACAGGATCACGGCCTCGACCTCGCACTCGACCGCACCCTCATCCAACTGGCGGAGGGCGCACTGGAGGACGCGCTGCCGGTCCGCCTGGAACTGCCGGTTCGCAACGTCAACCGCACCGTGGGGACGCTGCTGGGATCGGAGGTCACCCGGCGCTACGGGGCCGCCGGGCTGCCCGACGACACGATCCGCGTCCAACTCGAGGGATCGGCGGGGCAGTCGCTGGGCGCGTTCCTGCCCCCGGGAATCACGCTCGATCTCGTCGGTGATGCGAACGACTATGTGGGCAAAGGTCTCTCGGGCGGGCGCATCGTGGTCCGACCGGCCGACGACGTGCTGTTCCTGCCGGAGACCCAGGTGATCGCGGGGAACACCCTGCTCTACGGTGCGACGTCAGGGGAGGCGTACCTGCGGGGGTTGGTGGGGGAGCGGTTCTGCGTGCGGAACTCGGGTGCGATCGCGGTGGCCGAGGGCGTCGGCGATCACGCGTGTGAGTACATGACCGGAGGGCGGGTCGTCGTGCTCGGACCGATCGGCCGGAACATGGCGGCCGGCATGTCGGGCGGGATCGCGTTCGTGCTCGACGCCGATCCCACGAAGATCAATCAGGCCATGGTGACGCTGCAATCGCCCGACGGTGACGACCTGCAGTGGCTGCGGGTGGTGGTCGAGCAGCACCTGCGCTGGACGGGGTCGGCCGTCGCGGCGTCCGTCCTCGCCGACTGGCCGAGGCGTTCGGCGCTGTTCACGAAGATCATGCCGGTCGACTACCAGCGCGTTCTCGAGGCCACCCGAATGGCTCGGGCCGAGGGCCTCGACGTCGACACCGCGATCATGGAGGCGGCTCGTGGCTGATCCGCAGGGGTTTCTGCACGCCGTCAAGAAGGAGGCGCGCAAGCGCCCGGTCTCCGAGCGCGTGCACGACTGGCGCGAGGTCTACGAGCCGCAGTCCGCGGCCGAGCGTGCCCGCGAGGTGGCCGAGCAGGCGAGTCGGTGCATGGACTGCGGCATCCCGTTCTGCCATTCCGAGAGCGCGGGATGTCCGCTGGGAAATCTGATCCCGGAATGGAACGACCTCGTCCGCCGGGGCCGGTGGGATGCCGCGGCGGAGCGGTTGCACGCGACCAACAACTTCCCCGAGTTCACCGGCCGGGTCTGCCCCGCGCCGTGCGAGGCTGCGTGCGTGCTCTCCCTGGCCGACACCCACACCACCGGGAGCGTGACGATCAAACGGATCGAGCAGGCCATCGCCGACACCGCGTGGGAGAAGGGTGACGTGGGTCCCGCGCTCCCGGCGCTCCACACCGGCAAGCACGTCGCCGTGGTGGGCTCCGGTCCGGCGGGACTGGCTGCGGCACAACAGCTTACCCGTGCCGGGCACGAGGTCACCGTGTACGAGCGCGACGACCGGTTGGGGGGTCTGCTGCGGTACGGTATCCCGGCGTTCAAGCTCGAGAAGTCCGTCCTGGACCAGAGGCTGACCCAGATGCGGGTGGAGGGAACACATTTCGTCACGGATGTCGAGGTGGGAGTGGAGCTCCCGGTGTCGTCGCTGAGATCGCGGTTCGATGCGGTGGTCCTGGCGACGGGCGCGCTCGAAGCGCGGGACAACCGCGATCTGGTCGGCCGGGACCTGGACGGTGTGCACCTCGCGATGGAGCATCTGGTCGCCTCCAACCACGAGTGCGAGGGCGACGGGCCGTCGCCCATCACGGCGCGGGGCAAGCACGTCGTGATCATCGGTGGCGGCGACACCGGCGCCGACTGCCTCGGGACGGCGCACCGTCAGGGTGCGCTGTCGGTCACACAGCTCGACTATCACCCGGCACTGCCGGCGGAGCGGGACGAAGCCTCCGCCCCGTGGCCGGCGTGGCCGATGGTGCTGCGCACCTCGCCCGCGCACGCCGAGGGCGGCGTGCGGCGCTACGAGGTTGCGGTTCAACGGTTCCTGGGAGACGCGGAGGGCCATGTCCGGTCGATGATCCTGGCGGAGGTGCGGCTGGGTCGCGACGCCGGCGGGCGGCGCACGATCGTCCCGGTGGGCGAGGAAATCGAATTGCCCTGCGATCTGGCCCTTTTCGCGATCGGTTTCGAGGGGACGGAGGGCGGCCCCCTGCTCGACGACCTGGGCATCGAGAGAAACCGGCGCGGATCGTTGTCGTGCGGATCGGACTGGCAGACCGCTGCTCCGGGCGTGTTCGTGTGCGGTGACGCACATCGGGGAGCGTCGCTGGTGGTGTGGGCGATCGCCGAGGGACGATCGGCCGCGCACGGCGTCGACGCGTTCCTGACCGGCAGTTCCGAGCTGCCCGCGCCGGTCCATCCGACCGCGCTGCCGTTGACCGTCGTCTGATGCTCACTCGGCCGTCACCCGGCGTTGGTCCGCCGAATAGAGTTCGTTCCTGAAGTTGACTAGGCTTTCCTCGTGACCCGACGCACGAAGATTGTCTGCACTCTTGGCCCTGCAACCGCCTCCGGCGACCGCGTTCGCGAGCTCGTCGAGAGCGGGATGGACGTAGCACGACTCAACTTCAGCCACGGTGAACACGCTGATCACGAGGAGAACTACCGGCGCGTGCGCAAGGCGTCGGAGGTGACCGGCCGCGCGGTCGGTATTCTCGCCGACCTGCAGGGGCCGAAGATCCGCCTCGGCCGGTTCGTCGAGGGCAAGACGGTCTGGGAGACCGGTGAGCAGATCCGCATCACCGTCGCCGACTGTGACGGCACCCACGACCGGGTCTCGACCACCTACAAGCAGCTTGCCGAGGACGCCAAGCCCGGTGACCGGTTACTCGTCGACGACGGAAAGGTCGGCCTGGTCGTCGACTCCGTCGACGGCGACGACGTGGTCTGCCGGGTCACCGAGGGCGGACCGGTCTCCAACAACAAGGGCGTCTCGCTGCCGGGCATGAACGTCTCGGTGCCGGCGCTCTCGGAGAAGGACATCGAGGACCTCGAGTTCGCGCTGCGCCTCGGCGTCGACTTCATCGCGTTGTCGTTCGTGCGCTCGCCCGCCGACGTCGAACTGGTGCACGACGTGATGGACCGGGTCGGTCGCCGCGTCCCGGTGATCGCGAAGCTCGAGAAGCCCGAGGCCATCGAGAACCTCGAGGCCGTGGTGCTGGCGTTCGACGCGGTCATGGTCGCCCGCGGCGACCTGGGCGTCGAGCTGCCGCTCGAGCAGGTTCCGCTGGTGCAGAAGCGGGCGATCCAGATCGCCCGCGAGAACGCGAAGCCGGTGATCGTCGCCACCCAGATGCTCGAGTCGATGATCGAGAACTCGCGTCCGACGCGCGCCGAGGCGTCCGACGTCGCGAACGCGGTGCTCGACGGCGCGGACGCGGTGATGCTGTCCGGCGAGACCTCGGTCGGCAAGTACGTCATGGAGACGGTCCAGACCATGGCCCGGATCCTCGAGGCCGTCGAGACGGATCCTGCGCGCGTGCCGCCGCTGACGCACGTCCCGCGCACCAAGCGGGGTGTCATCTCGTACGGCGCCCGCGACATCGGCGAGCGCCTCGACGCCAAGGCCCTGGTCGCGTTCACCCAGTCCGGTGACACCGTCCGCCGGCTCGCGCGGCTGCACTCGCCGCTCCCGCTGCTGGCGTTCACGCCGCTGGAGGCGGTGCGCAGCCAGCTGGCGCTGTCGTGGGGCACCGAGACGTTCATCGTCGACCCCGTCAAGTCGACCGACCAGATGTTCTTCCAGGTCGACCACGCGTTGCTGTCCCTCGGCCGGTACAACCGCGGCGATCTCGTCGTGATCGTCGCAGGATCGCCGCCCGGCACAGTAGGCTCGACCAACCTGATCCACGTCCACCGGATCGGGGAGGAAGACCACTAAGAGGGGGTACCCGGGTGAGTGACGTCGAGGCGGGCGTGCGTCCGGCACGATCGGCCGACCTGGAGACGCTGCTGGCGCTCCTGGATCTCGAGCAGATCGGTGAGGACACCTACCTCGGCCGACACCCGGAGCAGGTGGGTAGTCGGACGTTCGGCGGCCAGTTGGTGTCGCAGGCGTTGGTGGCGGCGGGTCGGACGGTCGACGGTGACCGTCCGGTCCACGCGATCAACGCGCACTTCATCCGGGGCGGCGACGTCAAGGCGCCGATCGAGTACCGCGTCGAGCGGCACCGGGACGGGCGCGCGTTCGCCAACCGCCAGGTGACGGCCTACCAGGACGGGAACGTGGTGTTCTCCATGCTCGCGGCGTTCCAGGACTGGGGTAGCGGACTCGAGCACAGCTTCGACATCCCCGACGTCGCGGGCCCGGAGGATCTGCCGTCCTTCGACGACCACATCCTCGGGTACGAGGATCGTCTCCGCATGTTCGTCGACGCGCTCAAGCCGATGCAGATGCGGTACGCGAACGATCCGGCGTGGGTGCTCAAGGGCACCGGCGAACGGCTGACCCACAACCGCGTGTGGATCCGGACGGACGGGGCCCTGCCGGACGACGCACTGGTCCACAGCGCCGCACTGGCGTACTCGTCCGACACCACCGTGCTGGACTCGATCCTCACCACCCACGGCCTGTCGTGGGGTCTCGATCGGATCGTGGCGGCGACCGTGAATCACTCCATCTGGTTCCACCGACCGTTCCGTTTCGACGAATGGGCGTTGTACGCAACGGAATCGCCGGTTGCATCCGGTTCGCGCGGATTGGCGACCGGGCGGTTCTTCACCCGCGACGGCCAGTTGATCGCAACCGTGGTGCAGGAGGGCGTGATCCGGCACTTTCCGGCCCGCCGGTGACCGCGATTCCGCGATGATGCTCCGCCCCGATGTGCCCGCTCGCTAGAATTCTGGTTCTCCAGACACGGCACGCCATCGTCGATGGGGGAGCCTCATGCAGAACGAACCGATCGACTGGAACAACGAGGTAGTCGCCAGTCTGATGTGGACGGCGCGGGCATTCGGGATCGCGTGCGTCTGCCTGGTGATCGTCGGATACCTCCTCGTCCGCCACACGCAGTGGGGCAGGCAGTTCTGGACGATCACCGGCGCGTACTTCACCGGCCGCGACAGTTGGCGTCAGTGGGCGACAGTGGCCGCGATGCTCTTCCTCACGGTGCTGGGTGTGCGGTTGACGATCCTTCTGTCGTATCAGGGCAACGAGATGTACACCGCCCTGCAGTACGCCGCGCAGGCCTTCTCGGGCGGTGACGCCACCGCATTGGGCGAGGCGAAGTCGACGTTCTGGCGTTCGATCGTCGTGTTCACGGTGCTGGCGACGGTCCACGTGCTCCGGTCGCTCCTCGACTACTACGTGGGGCAGGCGTTCGTGATCCAGTGGCGGGTCTGGCTGACCGACCGGGTCGCGACCGACTGGCTCGACGGCCGCGCCTACTACCGTGGCCGATTTATCGACAAGGGGATCGACAATCCGGATCAGCGCATCGAGACCGACATCACGAACATGACCACGGTGTCGCAATCGCTGTCGATGGGACTGGTGACCGCGGTGACGTCGGTTGTCGCGTTCACCAAGATCCTCTGGGATCTGTCCGGCCCCATGACGCTCTTCGGCGTGGAGGTTCCGCGCGCGATGGTGGTGCTGGTCTACGTGTACATCCTGACCGCAACCGCGATCGCGTTCTGGATCGGGCATCCGTTGATCCAACTGAACTTCCTCAAGGAGCGATTCACCGCGAACTTCCGTTATGCGCTGGTGCGGCTCCGGGACCGGGCCGAGAGTGTCGCCTTCTACCACGGCGAATCGGTCGAACGCGGAGGGCTGCTCGGACGGTTCGGAGCGGTCATATCCAACGCATGGCGAATCGTCTTCCGTACCTTGAAGTTCGATGGTTTCAACCTGGGCGTGAGCCAGGTGGCGGTGGTGTTTCCGATCGTCATCCAGGCGCCGCGCTTCTTCGCCGGGACGATCACGCTCGGCGACATCACCCAGAGCGCGGCCGCCTTCGGGCAGGTCTCGGACTCGCTGTCGTTCTTCCGGCAGTCGTACGACGCGTTCGCCGGCTACCGGGCGAGCCTGATCCGATTGAACGGACTGATCAGTGCGGACGAGCGGTCGCGGGCGCTGCCCGAGCTGCGCACCGAACGTTCGGACGGAGTCCTGGAGTTGTCCGCGGTCAGCGTCAACCTGCCCGACGGGCGCCCCCTCGTCGACGGACTGGATCTGCGTCTGACGTCGGGCGAGGCGCTGCTGGTGTGCGGCGCATCGGGAAGTGGTAAGACGACGCTGCTCCGGACGCTCGCGCAGATGTGGCCGTACGCGACCGGGACGGTGCGCCGGCCGACGGGTGCCGAGGCGATCTTCCTGTCGCAGTTCCCGTACCTGCCGCTCGGTGATCTGCGCGACGCGGTCGCGTACCCGGCGCACGCCGCCGATCTGGGCGACGACACCATCCGGGAGGCGCTGCAGAAGGTCGCGCTCGGTCACCTGGTGCATCGCCTGGGCGAGCAGGAGGACTGGGCGGCGATCCTCTCGCCGGGTGAACAGCAGCGGGTGGCCTTCGCACGGATCCTGCTGATCCGACCCCAGGTGGCCTTCCTGGACGAGGCCACGTCCGCGGTGGACGAGGGGCTCGAGTACCAGTTGTACCGACTCGTCCGCGAGGAGGTGCCCGAGTGCATGCTGTTCAGCGTCAGTCATCGCAGCACCGTCGACCAGCATCACACCCGCCGACTGGAACTGCTCGGCGACGGGCCGTGGCGGATGTCCGAGGTGGCGGTCAACTGATGTCCAGGCCGGAAGGCGCACGGCCGCAGGGGCCTTCGCGCGAAGACCGGCGCGAAGGCCCCTGCGGTGACGTCAGAGGTACTGGCTGCACGACGGCCAGGCGCCGGCACCCTGGCCCGCCAGGATCGACTCGGCCACCTGGATCTGCTCCTCGCGGGAGTTGTTGTGTGGCAGTCCGGTTCCGCCGTGCGCGTTCCATGTTCCGGGGCTGATCTGCAGGCCGCCGTAGTAGCCGTTGCCGGTGTCGGCGCCCCAGTCGCCGCCGCTCTCGCATTGCGCGACGGCATCCCAGTCGCCGCCGGCGGCGTTGGCGGGAGCCGCGGACAGTGCGAGCGGTGCGGTCACGAGTGCCGTCGAGGCGGCGACGGTGCCGATGGTGCGCGTGATGGTGAACTTCGACATGGATGATGTCCTCTCCGTGGTTGATGGCGGGGACTCCGGTGCTGCCGACGTCGAACGGTCGCCGGATCGGCCGGAGCTGGTTCCCTCGCCGTGCCCCTGAAAGGTCTTCGATTCCGGTCCCGCTGGGGCAGAACAGTTGTGAAGCGGGACGGTGTGCTCGGTCGACTCGAGCTGGCCACGACGCTAGGACGGATCGACCGACGCGTCACCAGTGGATTTTCTGGCACGTCGGTGCAGCAATAGTGGTCAGCGGGCGGCGTGTCCGCAGGTCGAGCGGTGATCTTGAGCCGTCCGGAGGAGTGAACGGGTGTTCATTCTGTGGTCAGGGTCACGTTTGGGGTGTGATGCACGACACTCTCGAGCCCTCTCGAGTGGCGCATTCGTCCCGGTTGCGCTCAACTGTCGCCAAACGTGCATCGGTGTCCAAGCGGCACAGAATGATTCGTCAGTCGGTGCCGACGACGGCCGCGATCTCGGCCACCGTGAGCGGCACAACTCCGATGGACCGGGCATCGGCAAGGCGGTCCGGCGTGATGCGGGACGTGGCGTCGGTCGCGAGCACCAGGCGATAGTCGCGGCAGGATGCATCGAAGAGCGTCGAGCGAGGGCAGTTCGGGAAGTTGCAGCCCGCGACGACGACGGTGTCGATCGCCGCGCGCTGGAGGTGCGCGTCCAGGTCGGTGCGGTGGAAGGCGCTCCATCGTGGCTTCCACATCACGGTCTCGTGCGGCCCGGCCGCCTGGAAGGTCCCCGCTGTCAGCAGCGTCGGGTCGAGTGCCGGTGCGCCCGGCGGCAGCAGGCCGGAGAGGATCCGGGATCCGGTCGTGCCGGGCCGTGCGATCGGCGCGTCGTCGCGGGTGATCGCGGTCCTGCGCACCCGATCGACGTCATCGCCGTCGTAGAGACGTACGACGTGCACGATCGGGCGGCCGGCGTGGCGATATGCGTCGAGAAGCGTCCGCAGGCGCGGCACCAGCCCGGCAGTGCCCGGAACCGGACACGGGCCGTCGTCCGCGAAGTCGTTCTGCATGTCGATGACCAGCAGCGCGGACGAATTCAGATGGGGGAGAACGTGGTCGTCGAGATCGGCCGTCGAGTCGGTCATGCGTCGAACCTAGCGGTCGATGGACGCCGGAGACGCGAAACGCTCCCCACTCCGAGGGGTGGGGAGCGTTTCGACGGTGAGAATCCGTGCGGCCCGGCCTAGACCGAGACGATCACCGACGAGCCGTGGCCGAACAGGCCCTGGTTCGCGGTGATGCCGACGCGGGCGCCCTCGACCTGACGGCCCTCGGCCTGCCCGCGCAGCTGCCAGGTGAGCTCGCAGACCTGCGCGAGCGCCTGTGCGGGGACGGCTTCGCCGAAGCAGGCCAGACCGCCGGACGGGTTGACCGGGATGCGGCCGCCGATGGTGGTGTCACCGGCGCGCAGCAGGTGCTCGGCCTCGCCGCGCTTGCACAGGCCCAGGTCCTCGATCCAGTCGAGCTCGACCGAGGTCGCGAGGTCGTACACCTCCGCGACGTCGACGTCCTCGGGCGAGATACCGGCCTCCTCGTAGGCGGCGTCGCCGATCGACTCCTTGAACGTGCGCTCCGGGGCGGGGACCGCGGACGCCGACTCGGTCGAGAAGTTCGGCATGTCCATGATGGTCTGCGGGAACGTCGGCGTGACCGTCGAGATCGCCTTGATCCGAACGGGATCCACGATGCCCTTCTTGCGGGCGTACTCCATCGACGTCAGGATGATCGCCGCGCCGCCGTCGGAGGTGGCGCAGATGTCGAGCAGGTGCAGCGGATCGGCGACCATCGGCGAGGCGAGGACGTCCGCGGCCGCCACCTCCTTGCGGTAGCGCGCGTACGGGTTGTTCAGGCCGTGCTTGGCGTTCTTCACCTTGACCGCAGCGAAGTCCTCCACCGTGGCGCCGTACAGGTCGATGCGACGGCGGGCGTTGAGCGCGAAGTAGCCGGGATTGGTCATACCCATCAGCCGGAAGCGCAGCCAGTCCGGGTCGTCCCAGCGCTCACCGGCGTTCGGGGCGAGGAAGCCCTTCGGGGTGGTGTCCGCGCCGACCACCAGTGCCACGTCGGACAGGCCGGCCAGGATGCGGGCACGGGCGGTGTCGAGGGCCTGCGCGCCGGTGGCGCACGCCGCGTACGACGTCGCGACGCGGGCGCCGTTCCAGCCGAGGGCCTGTGCGAAGGTGGCGCCGGCGACGTATCCGCCGTAGCCGTTGCGGACCGTCTCGCCGCCGACGATCAGGTCGACGTCCTTCCAGTCGACGCCGGAATCCGCGAGCGCGGCGCGGGCGGCGGCCACGCCGTACTTGACGAACGAGTGGCCCCACTTGCCCCACGCGTGCATGCCGACACCGAGGACGGCCACATCGTTGTTGCTCATGCCTGTGCCCCGTTCTCTGCTGCCGCGATCGGCTTCCAACGCCAGATGCTGCGGTCGCCCGTCTCGTCCGTGTAGAGGGTCTCGACGACCAGCTCGACCGGGTTACCCACCTTGAGGTCCGCCACGCCGAAGCCGTCGGCCACCTGGCCGAGCACGACGAGGCCCTCGGGCAGTTCCACGGCCGCGAGTGCGAACGGCACGTACGGATCCGTCGTCGGGATGTACGGCGCCGGCGGCTTGTACTGCGCGTCGGTGTACGACCACACCGTGCCGAAGCGGGACAGCTCGACGTCGTCGAACTCCTCGCCGGAGCAGGCCGGGTTCTTGCAGAAGGTGGTCTCCCGCGGGAACGAAATCGTGCCGCAGGACCGGCACTTGGTGCCGATCAGGGCCGGCTCCGGCCCGGTGGTGAACCAGCCTTCGACGGCCGGTGTGGCGGTGTCGCTCATGCAAACCTCATCTGCTTGTCGAGCCTGATCGGCCGGTCGTCACAGGTGACCGGCAATGGAACGGGTTGCAGTATGGCATGAGTTAACTGATTCCCGATGTGCGATCCCATCCACCGGACGGCCGACCGGTTGGAGCATGTCGTCACCGGTCCCGTCGTCCGCGTCGGTCCGCCCAGTGGGACTCGTCCGGGTCGGGAGCGGGCGGCCCTCGAATCCGAACAAACGACCATAGGCGACACGGGCGCTCGGGATCGGCCGCGCGGCGCGCTGTACTGGGGCGAAACACGCCGACATCGAACGGTGGAACTCCGCCGATGTCGGGCGACCGACCGTTAGGGTGGGTGCGACTCGTCGGAGGTGCGTAGTGCCCAGAGTGACTGTCAGGCCGGAGGATCGGGTGATCAGTCTGCGAGACGGTCGGTCGATGGGATTCGCCGACTACGGACCCGCGGACGGATTCGTCGTGGTCAACGCCCACGGCGAATTGTCGTGCCGACTGGACGTCCGGGCCGCTACGCCCATCGCCGAGGCCGCCGGCGTCCGCCTGATCTCGCCGGATCGACCCGGGATCGGGCTCTCCGATCCCAGCCCGGGACGCACCGTGCTGGACTGGGCTGCCGACGTCGAACAACTACTCGACCGACTCGAAGTCGAACGCGCGGGTGTTCTCGGGTGGTCGATGGGAGGCCAATACGCCGCCGGACTCGGCTATGCGCTCTCGGAGAGGATCAGTCGCGTCGCCATCGTCGCGGGTGCCCTGCCGCTGAGCGAGGACGGCGCGATCGCCCGGTTGGGGTCGATGGACCGTTGGTGCACCCGGATCTCCAGGCGATGTCCCGGCCTGGCCACCGGATGGTTTCGGGGCATGTCGCTCCTCGCCCGCTCGATGCCGAGGCCGTTCACGCGCATGTTGGCGCGGTCGGTCGGGACGACCGACGCCGAGGTGCTCGAGAACGTCCTCGACGAGTTGGTCGAAATGACCGGCGAGGGACTGCGCATCCCGTCCGGTGTGGTCGAGGACTACCGCGCGTGGTCGCGGCCCTGGGGCTTCGCACCGGAGGATCTGGAGGTGCCCGTCGACGTCTGGTGGGGCGCCGCGGACCGAATCGTCCCCAAGGAATGGGTGACGGAGCTGGCGAGCCGAATCCCCAAGTCCACCTTGAACATCGGCATGGGTGGACACTTCTTCGCCCAGCTGCACTACCGGGAGATCCTGGACTCGCTCGCCGAAGTGCGGTGACTCCCGGGGCTCGTCGCCCTATCGCGCTGCTTCGGCCCGCGCCGCGATGTCGGCGAGGTCCTGCATCATGACCTTCGCGGTGACCCGCATGCCCAGGCGCCCGAACACCGCCATCATGATCTGCTCGAACCCGGACGGCGCCGATTGGCTGGGGCTGAACGTCATGGCGAGATCGGTGCTCCCGCCGAGATCCGTCATGCGGCGCGTCTCTCGCCACCTGGTGCCGACCTCGTACCCGCTTCCCGCGACACGCTCGACGCGTGACACACCGCTGAGCGTCTCCGCGTCCCGGTCGATCTCCGTCAGGACGGTCCACACGGCGGCCGGCGTTGCGTCGACGACATGGTGCAGGCGGATCTCGTTGCTCGACACCGACGACCTCCACGCTCCGGGTTGGTTCGGGCCAGCATAGGAGCCGGTGCCGACACGAGCGGGTCTCGCGCGAGGCCCGGTCGGCCCCATGGCTGTTCGGTGTTCGCCTTCCGGCACGGCTCGGCGCACGGATCGTGACCCGGATATGGAAGGAGACCCGGAGGTCGGTGGTCCATCTCGACTGGATGGTGGTGGACGGACCGGCATTCGGCTGGTCCTTCGTGGTGCCCTCGGTGAGACTCGAACTCACACTGCACGGGTTTTGAATCCGTTTCCTCTGCCAATTGGGATACGAGGGCGTGCGGGTTCCCACTCTAGAAGATCACGGCCCACAGTCAAACCACCGGTACCCTCGAAGCGTTCGCGCCCTGATCGGCGGGCGCCGATCAGAGGAGAATGTCACCATGAACGCTTCCGCTCCGCAGGGCACGGAACGACAGTCGCGGCGCGTGGTGGTGGCGGAAGACGAGGCGTTGATCAGGCTCGACCTCGTCGAGATGCTCCGCGAGGAGGGCTACGACGTCGTCGGTGAGGCCGGCGACGGGCAGCGTGCCGTCGAGTTGGCGGAGGAGTTGCGCCCGGACCTGGTGATCATGGACGTGAAGATGCCGCGCCGCGACGGGATCGATGCGGCGTCGGAGATCGCCGCGAAAAGGATTGCGCCCGTGGTGATCCTGACCGCCTTCAGTCAGCGTGAGCTGGTCGAGCGCGCGCGGGACGCCGGTGCGATGGCGTACCTCGTGAAGCCGTTCTCCAAGGCCGATCTCGTGCCGGCGGTGGAACTGGCGGCGAGTCGGTTCACCGAGATCGCGCTGCTCGAGCGGGAGGTCTCGACGCTGTCCGAGCGGCTCGAGACCCGCAAGGTCATCGAGCGCGCCAAGGGCATGCTGATGCAGTCTCAGGGGCTGAGCGAGCCGGAGGCGTTCAAGTGGATCCAGCGCGCCGCGATGGATCGTCGGACGACGATGAAGGTGGTCGCCGAGGTCGTTCTCGACACGCTCGGGGGTGCCGCCGCGGGCGAGTGAGTCGGCCCGACACCCGACGCGCGGGGAGGAAGGGCGTGCCTGTCGGCGCGGCTCCCTAGACTGGTCAACCGTGAGCCCCGCAACCACCTCCTCGTCCACTGCTTCCGCGACCGCTGACGCGTCCGGTTCCGATCGGCCGACGCTGCTGCTCCTCGACGGGCACTCGCTCGCCTACCGTGCGTTCTTCGCGCTGCCGGCCGAGAACTTCAAGACGCACAGTGGTCAGTCGACGAACGCGGTGTACGGGTTCACGTCGATGCTGATCAACCTGCTGCGCGACGAGCAACCGACGCACGTCGCGGCCGCGTTCGACGTCTCACGGCAGACCTTCCGCGCCGAGGCGTTCCCCGAGTACAAGGCGAATCGCAGCAAGACCCCGGACGAGTTCAAGGGGCAGGTCGAGATCACCAAGGACGTCCTGGGCGCCATGGGCATCCCGGTGATGGCGATCGAGGGCTACGAGGCCGACGACATCATCGCTACGCTCACCACGCAGGCCACCGCGCTGGGCTACCGCGTGCTCGTCGTGACCGGCGACCGGGACTCGCTGCAGTTGGTCACCGACGACGTCACCGTGCTCTACCCGCGCAAGGGTGTCTCCGACCTCACCCGCTTCACGCCGGCGGCGGTCGAGGAGAAGTACGGCCTCACTCCGCAGCAGTATCCGGACTACGCGGCGCTGCGTGGCGACCCGAGCGACAACCTCCCCGGCATCCCTGGCGTCGGCGAGAAGACCGCGGCCAAGTGGATCCGCGAGTACGGCTCGTTCGAGAACCTGGTGAACGAGGTCGACAAGGTGAAGGGCAAGGTGGGCGAGTCGCTGCGGGCGAACCTGCCCGCCGTGGTCCTCAACCGCCAGCTCACCGAGATGGTGCGCGACGTCGCGCTGCCGTACACCCCGGACCAGTTGGCGCTGGCGCCGTGGGACCGCGAACGCATCCACGCGCTGTTCGACGACCTCGAGTTCAAGGTGCTGCGGGACCGGCTGTTCGCGACGCTCAGCTCCGCCGAGCCGGAAGCCGAGGAGGGCTTCGAGGTGCGCGGCCGGGCGCTGGCGCCGGGCGAGGTCGCGGCGTGGATCGCCGAGCACGCGTCGACGGGGGAGCGGCACGGGCTGTCCGTGGTCGGCGCCGGCACGCCGTACGGCGGCGACGTCACGGCCGTCGCGATCGCAGCCTCCGACGGGGAGGGTGCCTACATCTCGACCACCGCCGCGACGCCCGAGGACGAGGCCGCGCTGGTGGCCTGGCTCGCCGATCCGCAGCAGCCGAAGGCGCTGCACGAAGCCAAGCGCGCCATGCACGCGCTGTGGGGACGCGGGTGGACCCTCGCCGGCCTGACCAGCGACACGGCGCTCGCGGCGTACCTCGTGCGTCCGGGACAGCGCAGCTTCAACCTCGACGACCTGTCGCTGCGCTACCTCAAGCGTGAGCTGCGTGTGGAAGAGTCGGGGCAGCAACAGCTTTCGCTGTTGGACGACGAAGAGGCGGCGGACGCCGAAGCGGCCGAGGGCGAGATCCTGCGCGCGCGTGCGGTCGTCGACCTGGCCGCCGCGCTGGACACCGAGCTGGCCGACATCGAGGCGACCGGGCTGCTGGCCGACATGGAGCTGCCGCTGCTGACGGTGCTCGCTGAGCTCGAAGCCACGGGCATCGCTGTCGACAGCGGGCACCTGCACGATCTGCAGTCGACGTTCGCGGCGCGGGTCGCGGAGGCCGCGGACGCCGCCTACGAGGTGATCGGCAAGCAGATCAACCTCGGTTCGCCGAAGCAGCTGCAGGTGGTGCTCTTCGACGAGCTCGACATGCCCAAGACCAAGAAGACGAAGACCGGGTACACCACCGACGCCGACGCGTTGCAGTCGCTGTTCGAGAAGACCCAGCACCCGTTCCTCGAGCACCTGCTGGCGCACCGCGACGCGACGCGGCTGAAGGTGACGGTCGACGGCCTGCTCAAGACAGTCGCCGAGGACGGCCGGATCCACACCACGTTCAACCAGACCGTGGCGGCCACGGGTCGGCTGTCGTCGACCGAGCCGAACCTGCAGAACATTCCGGTCCGCACCGACGCCGGCCGGCAGATCCGCGACGGCTTCGTCGTCGGCGAGGGTTTCGAGACGCTCCTCACCGCGGACTACAGCCAGATCGAGATGCGCATCATGGCGCACCTCTCGCGCGACGAGGGGCTGATCGAGGCGTTCAACACCGGCGAGGACCTGCACAGCTTCGTCGGCTCGCGGGCGTTCGGGGTGCCGATCGAGGAGGTCACGCCGGAGCTGCGGCGGCGCGTGAAGGCGATGTCGTACGGCCTGGCGTACGGGTTGAGCGCGTTCGGGCTCGCCGCGCAGCTCAAGATCTCTACCGAGGAGGCCCGGCAGCAGATGGAAGCGTACTTCGCGCGCTTCGGCGGCGTCCGCGACTACCTGCACGAGGTCGTCGAGCAGGCCCGCAAGGTCGGCTACACCGAGACGCTGTTCGGTCGGCGCCGCTACCTGCCCGACCTCAACAGCGACAACCGGCAGCGCCGCGAGGTCGCCGAGCGGGCCGCGCTCAACGCGCCCATCCAGGGCACGGCCGCCGACATCATCAAGGTTGCGATGATCGACGTGCAGCGGGCGCTGCAGGGGGCCGGGCTGAAGTCGCGGATGCTGCTGCAGGTCCACGACGAACTGGTGCTCGAGGTCGCGACCGGCGAACGCGACGCGGTGGAGGCGTTGGTGCGCGACAAGATGGCGTCCGCGATCGAACTGTCGGTCCCGCTCGAGGTGTCGGTCGGCACCGGACGCAGCTGGGACGCCGCCGCGCACTGACTCGTGCGCGGGACGGCGTCCCAGTGGATGCTGCGATCAGTCGTCGCTCAGTTGCCGGCCGGTGACTGGGCGGCGATCTCCTCGCGGACCGCGTCCATGTCGAGGGCCTTCACCTGAGTGATCAGATCCTCGAGTGCGGCGGGCGGCAGCGCACCGGCCTGGTTGAACACGAGGATGCCGTCACGGAAGGCCATGATGGTCGGGATCGATCGGATCCCGGCGCCAGCAGCGAACTCCTGCTCGGCCTCGGTGTCCATCTTGCCGTGGACGATGTCGGCGTGCTTCTCCGACGAGGCCTCGAAGGTGGGTGCGAAGGAGCGGCACGGGCCGCACCACGACGCCCAGAAGTCGACGAGGACGATGTCGTTGTCCTCGATGGTCTGCTTGAAGTTCTGCTGGGTCAGGGTCTGGGTAGCCACGAAGGGTCCTTTCCGGGGAGTTGGTCGGATGTCTGGTCCGTTGGCCAGTGCAACGCTCCCGCCTCGGGAATTCTTCCGCATGCCCGATTCGAGCGGTTCCGCGGTTCCTGTCACGGACGGCGGGTGATCCGCCACTCCCGCTTGGCGACCGAATCCCAGCGTCGGACGCCGTCGGACGTGCCGACCACGTCGCGATTTCCGGCGCGTGTGACCACGACGGCAGTGCCGAGGTCGGTCGCCTGGATCCGTCGGGACAGCGTCACGTGCGGCGTCCACTCGCCGGGCACGATGTGCGGGGGCACGCCCTCGCAGTCCATCATCAGTTCGTAGACGATGCGCTGCAGCGTCAGGAGTTCGGTGGTCGGCACGACCAGCCGGGCCAACG
This sequence comes from Prescottella agglutinans, assembly GCF_004011865.1. Lineage (GTDB taxonomy): Bacteria > Actinomycetota > Actinomycetes > Mycobacteriales > Mycobacteriaceae > Prescottella > Prescottella agglutinans. The sequence continues at coordinate 298,649 of NZ_RKLP01000006.1, forward strand.
TGAGACGGCGGCCCCCGAACACCACCACCCCGCCCAGGCGCAGTGGCAGCGGCGCCGACGGCAGTTCCCGCACGAGGGCGGCGTCGACGTCGGGCGGTATCCGGCTCGCCACCCCCAGCGTGACGTGCGGCCGATTCGATTCGGCGGTGATGCGGTCCTGGCTGGGCAGGCGCGCGGCGGAGAGGCGGCGCCACTCGGCTCGTACGGTCGCGTCGACGTCACTGTCGAGAAGCAACTCCACGGACTGGACCATCGTGAGTAAATAATGGACCGATGGGGAGCCCTAGTACAGACGACGTGCGGAATCCACGGATCGGTTTGTTGCAGGGCGACGGCATCGGGCGGGAGATCGTCCCCGCGACCAGAGACGTCGTCGACGCGGCGATGGCCGCGGTGGGACTGCCGGAGGTCGACTGGGTCCCGCTGCCGATCGGATTCGACGCCATCCCCACCTACGGCACCCCCACCCCGGAGCACACGCTCGTCGAACTGGCCGAACTCGACTCGTGGATCCTCGGCCCCCACGACAGCGCGTCCTACCCCGAGCCGTTCCAGATGCAACTGACCCCGGGCGGCGCGATCCGCAAGCGGTTCGACCTCTACGCGAACATCCGGCCCGCGCGCACCCTGCCCGGGGTGCGCGCGGTGTCGCCGCGCATGGACCTGGTGATCGTCCGGGAGAACACCGAGGGCTTCTACGCCGATCGGAACATGTTCGCCGGCAGCGGCGAGTTCATGCCCACCCCGGACGTCGCGATGGCCGTGGGCGTCGTCACCCGGCAGGCGTGTGAACGCATCGCCCACACCGCCTTCGAGCTGGCCCGACGCCGCCGCCAGCGGGTCACGGTGGTGCACAAGGCCAATGTCCTCTCGACCACGACCGGGCTGTTCCGGGACGTCTGCCGGGAGGTCGGGCAGCACTATCCCGACGTCGTGCTCGACGACGAGCACGTCGACGCGATGGCCGCGCACCTGGTGCGCCGCGGCGAGGAGTACGACGTCATCGTCACCGAGAACATGTTCGGCGACATCCTGTCCGACCTCGCGGGGGAGCTGTCCGGCTCGCTCGGGACCGCGGCGTCCATCAACGCGTCCGAGGTGAAGGCGATGGCGCAGGCCGCGCACGGGGCGGCCCCGGACATCTCCGGCCGCAACCGCGCCAACCCGACCGCGCTCATCCTGTCGGCGGCGATGCTCCTCGAGTGGCTCGGTTCCACACGGCACGAGGCGGGGTTGGCCGCCGCGGCGGTGCGGATCCGCAGCGCTGTCGAACGGACCGTCGAGGCAGGTGTCGCCACCGCCGACCTCGGCGGACTGGCGTCGACGAGCGAGTTCACCGAATCGGTGATCGCGCGGGTGTTTCGACGATGACCAAGATCGATTTTCGCGGACCATGATCGACTTCTTCACCGGTGGGTCGAACCAGTAGGGTTTCGGGGTCCAAAAGGCCGGAGATGGGAGGAGTGACCGATGTTCGGACGAGTGGCCGCCGCCACCGGCGGTCGGCGAACACGGTCGGTCCGAACGGTCGTCGGTGCCTTGCTGGCGCTGATCGCGTTGACGGCGACCGGGTGCGTCAGGAACAACGAGGGCCTCGTTCCGGTGCTGCCGCCGATCGACGTCCACCCCGTCGACGCGATCGCCGCTCAACTGCCGCCCGAGATCGCCGCGGCCGGTCGCCTGCGCGTCGGTACCAACCCGCCGTACGCGCCCAACGAGTTCAAGGACGAGGACGGGACGATCGTCGGATTCGACGTCGACCTCCTGACTGCCGCGGCGGCGGTCCTCGGCCTGACGCTCGACGTCAAGGAAACCGACTTCGACAAGATCATTCCCGCTGTGCAGGCGGGAACCCTGGACGTCGGCATGTCGTCGTTCACCGACACGCTCGAACGCGAGAAGTCCGTGGACTTCGTCACCTACTTCAGCTCCGGCGTGCAGTGGGCGCAACGGGCGGGGGACGACGTCGACCCCGACAACGCCTGTGGGCTGCGCGTCGGCGTGCAGACGACCACCATCGAGGACATCGACGAGGTGCCGGCCAAGAGCGCGGCCTGCGAAGCCGCCGGTAGACCGCCGATCCGGAAGGTCAAGTACGACAGCCAGGACGATGCCGCGAACGCGCTGATCCTGGGCCGCGTCGACGCGCTGTCGGCCGATTCGCCGGTCACCGCGTACGCGATCAAGCGCAGCAACGGGCGCCTCGTGCCGGCGGGCGGAGTGTACGACGCAAGCCCCTACGGGTGGGTGATCGCGAAGGACTCGCCCCTCGGCCCGGTCCTGCAGCAGGCCCTGCAGTACCTCATCGACGGAGGCCAGTATCGCGCGATTGCCGAGGCGTGGGGCGTCGAAGCGGGAATCATCGAAACGTCGGTCGTCAACGGCGCCACGCAGTGAGCACGGGAGAGGGAACGGTCATGCCAGCCAACGAGAGTCGGCCACCGGACATGGCGGCCGAGCCGGAGCCGATCAAGGCGGTCCCGCTGCGGCACCCCGGGCGGTGGATCGCGGCGGTGATCGTGGTCGGGCTGTTGGGGCTGTTCGTCTACGGGGCCGCCACCAACGAAGCCTTCCACTGGGACGTGTACCGCCAGTACCTGTTCGACGCGCGGATCACCGAGGCCGCCTGGAAGACGATCCAGCTCACGGTGCTGGCGATGACGATCGCGATCGTGCTCGGCGTACTGCTCGCCGTCATGCGATTGTCGCCCAATCCCGTGCTCCGATCCGCCGCCTGGGTCTACCTGTGGGTGTTCCGCGGTACGCCGGTCTACGTCCAGTTGGTGCTGTGGGGGTTGTTCCCGGTCATCTACCAGACGATCACCCTGGGCATCCCGTTCGGACCCCAGTTCGTGCACCTCGACATCAAGACCCTCGAGGCGGCTTTCCTGTTCGCGGTGATCGGACTGGCCCTCAACGAGGCCGCGTACATGGCCGAGATCGTCCGGGCCGGCGTCGGCTCGGTGAACGAGGGCCAGATCGAGGCATCGACCGCGCTCGGGATGTCGTGGTCGCAGACCATGCGCCGTACCGTGCTGCCGCAGGCGATGCGGGTGATCATCCCGCCGACGGGCAACGAACTGATCAGCATGCTCAAGACCACGTCGCTGGTCGTGGCCGTGCCGTACAGCGGTGAACTGTACGGACGGGCCCGCGACATCTCCGGCGCCAACTTCTACCCGGTGCCGCTCCTGCTGGTCGCGTCCACGTGGTACCTGGCCATCACCAGCATCCTGATGATCGGTCAGTACTACATCGAGCGGCACTACTCGAAGGGCGTCTCGCGAACCCTCACCGCCGGGCAGCTGCAGGCCCTCGCGGAGGCGCAGCGCAGCGACGAAGGCGGTGCGCAGTGACGACGCCGATGGTCCGCGCCGAGCGGGTCTGCAAGAACTACGGCGCCCTGAAGGTGCTGCGGGGGATCTCCCTCGAGATCGATCGCGGACAGGTGCTGTGCCTCATCGGACCGTCCGGTTCGGGCAAGTCGACGTTCCTGCGCTGCATCAATCATCTCGAGCAGGTCAACGCCGGCCGTCTGTACGTCGACGGCGAACTGGTGGGCTACGCGGAACGTGGCGGCAAGCTGTACGAGCTGAGCCCCCGTGCGGCGGCCCGACAACGGCGCGACATCGGGATGGTGTTCCAACACTTCAACCTGTTCCCGCATCGAACCGCGCTGGAGAACATCATCGAAGCGCCCATGCAGGTGAAGAAGGTGCCGCGGGCCAAGGCGATCGAGCGCGCCCGGGACCTGCTCGATCGGGTGGGGCTCGTGGAGAAGGCCGATGCCTACCCGGCGCAACTGTCGGGCGGGCAGCAGCAGCGGGTCGCCATCGCCCGGGCGCTGGCGATGGATCCCAAGCTCATGCTGTTCGACGAACCCACCTCGGCGCTCGACCCCGAACTGGTCGGTGAGGTGCTGGGCGTGATGAAGCAACTCGCGAAGGACGGCATGACGATGGTCGTCGTCACCCACGAGATGGGTTTCGCGCGCGAGGTCGCCGACCAGTTGGTCTTCATGGACGGAGGCGTCGTCGTGGAGGCCGGTGTACCCCAGGAACTGCTGGCGAACCCGCAGCAGGAGAGGACGAAGGCGTTCCTGTCGAAACTGCTGTGACGGCTGTGACCGCCGTGCGTCAGGCCGGTTTGCGGGTGACGAAGATCGCGGTGCCCGGGAACAGCTGACCGCGCAGCGGGCTCCACTGCCCCCACTCGCGGTCGAGCCATTCGGGCCACTCGGGCTCGATGATGTCGCGCACCTCGAGGCCCGCGCCGACAGCCTCGCGGACTCGATCGCCGATGGTGCGGTGGTGCTCGACGTACGTCGGTACCCCGTCGTTGTCGACCTCGACGTACGGCGTCCGGTCGAAGTACGGGAGCGTCGCGGTCAGTCCGCCGGGGCCCGGGTCGTCCGGGAAGATCCATCGGATCGGGTGGTTGACGGCGAACACCCACAGGCCGCCCGGGCGCAGCACTCGTGCCACCTCCCGCATCACCTGAGCGGAATCCGCGACGAACGGAACCGCACCGAAAGCCGAACATGCGTGGTCGAAGCTCTCGTCGGCGAAGGGCAGCGCTTCCGCGCCGGCCTGGACGAGGGGGACACGCGGGCCCCCGCGTTCCATCGCCTCGACCCCGCGCCGGAGCATGCCCATCGAGATGTCGAGTCCGACGACCTCGGTGCCCTGGCCGGCGAGCCAGCGCGCACACGGGGCCGAACCGCAGCCGACCTCGAGGATCCGCTTGCCGGCGACGTCGCCGAGCAGCTGGACATCGCCCTCGTGGAGGCCTTCCGGGCACCACACGAACTCGCCGTCGGCCGAATCGACGCCGAGGAACTCGCCGTGCGTGCGGTGGTAGTCGTCGGCGTCGGCGTCCCACCATGCGCGGCTGGCGCGCTCGCTCGCCTCTGTTCCGATGCGAGTGCGGGTCACCCCGCTTGTGCCGAGGACGGAGATGGCGGCGGCGTGACGATCGTCGGACATGCTGTCAGCGTAGAGTCCGCCGGGGCGCGCGGAACCGCGAGACCCCCAGATGCATCGGTGGTGGAACCGCCAGGTGAACCGATCGCCTGTCGGCAGGGTTTGCCCAGCTAGCCGAAGGTCGCGTACCCTGTTGCTCGCGAGTGTCTTCGGTGCAGTTCCTCGCCGGTCGGAGTTTCGATCGACAGGGTCGCGCCGGAGCCTCGTGGTGGTCTGGAAGACCGGGCGATTCCGGCGTCGAGTCGGAATCTAACGCATTCCGGTCTGCCTGTCTGACAGAACGCCATCAACCGACTAACAACCCGTCCGGAGCAACTCAACACATGCCCTCCAACACCGTGACCTCGCCGCAGGTAGCCGTCAACGACATCGGCTCCGCCGAGGACTTCCTCGCCGCCATCGACGCCACGATCAAGTACTTCAACGATGGCGACATCGTCGAAGGCACGATCGTCAAGGTCGATCGTGACGAGGTCCTTCTCGACATCGGTTACAAGACCGAAGGCGTCATCCCTTCCCGTGAGCTCTCCATCAAGCACGACGTCGACCCCAACGAGGTCGTCTCCGTGGGCGATGAGGTCGAAGCCCTGGTCCTCACCAAGGAGGACAAGGAAGGCCGTCTGATCCTGTCGAAGAAGCGCGCTCAGTACGAGCGTGCCTGGGGCACCATCGAGGAGCTCAAGGAGAAGGACGAGGCCGTCAAGGGCACCGTCATCGAGGTCGTCAAGGGTGGCCTCATCCTCGACATCGGCCTGCGTGGCTTCCTCCCCGCTTCGCTCGTCGAGATGCGTCGCGTCCGCGACCTCCAGCCGTACGTCGGCAAGGAGATCGAGGCCAAGATCATCGAGCTCGACAAGAACCGCAACAACGTGGTCCTGTCGCGTCGCGCATGGCTCGAGCAGACCCAGTCCGAGGTCCGCAGCGAGTTCCTGCACCAGCTGCAGAAGGGCCAGGTCCGCAAGGGCGTCGTGTCCTCGATCGTCAACTTCGGTGCGTTCGTCGATCTCGGCGGCGTCGACGGTCTGGTTCACGTCTCCGAGCTGTCCTGGAAGCACATCGACCACCCGTCCGAGGTTGTCGAGGTCGGCAACGAGGTCACCGTCGAGGTTCTCGACGTCGACCTGGACCGCGAGCGTGTCTCCCTGTCGCTGAAGGCGACGCAGGAGGACCCGTGGCGTCAGTTCGCCCGCACCCACGCCATCGGCCAGATCGTGCCGGGCAAGGTCACCAAGCTGGTTCCGTTCGGCGCGTTCGTCCGCGTCGAGGAGGGCATCGAGGGCCTGGTGCACATCTCCGAGCTGGCCGAGCGCCACGTGGAGGTTCCGGACCAGGTTGTGGGCGTCGGCGACGATGCGCTCGTCAAGGTCATCGACATCGACCTGGAGCGTCGCCGCATCTCGCTGTCGCTGAAGCAGGCGAACGAGGACTACAACGCCGAGTTCGATCCGTCGAAGTACGGCATGGCCGACTCGTACGACGAGCAGGGCAACTACATCTTCCCCGAGGGCTTCGATCCCGAGACCAACGAATGGCTCGAGGGCTTCGACAAGCAGCGTGAGGAGTGGGAGTCCCGCTACGCCGAGGCTGAGCGTCGCCACAAGATGCACACCGCTCAGATGGAGAAGATGGCTGCCGACGAGGCTGCCGAGGCTGCTGCCGGCGCGTCCGGCACCAACTACTCCTCCGAGTCGGGCTCCGACGAGGGCGTCTCCTCGTCGTCCGAGTCGGCTGGCGGCTCGCTGGCGAGCGATGCCCAGCTCGCGGCTCTGCGCGAGAAGCTGTCGGGCAACGCCTGATAGCGGCAGCCTGAGCATGCCTCAGGCCTGATCGACCGGAAGACCCCGGCCCCGGGATACCAGGGCCGGGGTCTTCTGCATTTCCTGCCACACGTTCCCAGGGAAAAGGCAGGAACGACAGTGGCCCGATCCCTACCGGGATCGGGCCACTGTGTGCGTGTGTGCGGGTCAGTTTGCCGCGGCTGGCACCCATCGGGTGGGCATGGTTGCCGTTCGCTTACGGATCGCCGTGAAGCTGTGGCGGGCAGGGGTCAGCACGCTGGTGAACCAATTGCGGCGGTGCTCCGCGAGCGCGGTTGCAACCTCCGGGATGAGGATCGCGTGAATGCCGTTCTCCATGCCGAGACGGTGCCGACCGGGACGGGTGGGATTGCTGCGCATGAGCGCCTCCTACTCGCATGTGAATCGGCTGGTCGGACGGTCGAAGCAAGGGTATCGGACCAGGTGGTCCAACGCATCATATTGGTCCGTTGATGATCTTCGGCGTGTTTGGTGCGACACTGGTCGGCGTGTTGAGAGTGGGCCTCACGGGAGGCATCGGAGCCGGCAAGTCGACCGTGTCGAAGGTCCTCGCGGAGTTGGGTGCGGTCATCGTCGACGCGGACCTCATCGCACGGGAGGTCGTCGAGCCGGGGACCCCCGGTCTCGCAGCGCTCGTGGAGGCGTTCGGCGACGGCATCCTGCATCCCGACGGCACGCTGAATCGACCTGCCTTGGCCGAGAGGGCGTTCGGCAGTGACGAATCGCGGCTGCTGTTGAACTCGATCCTGCATCCGCGCATCGGTCAGCGCACCGCAGAACTCGTCGACGGCGCGCCCTCCGACGCGATCGTCGTGCAGGACATCCCGCTCCTGGTCGAGGGGCGGATGGCGCCGGTGTTCAACCTCGTAGTCGTCGTGTACGTCCACGAGGCCGAGCGCGTCCGCCGACTCGTCGAGTTGCGGGGTATGCCGGAGGCGGACGCGCGTGCACGGATCGCGGCCCAGGCAACCGATGACCAGCGGCGGGCAGCGGCGGACGTGTGGCTCGACAACAGCGGCGCCCCGGAACTGATCGACGCGCAGGTTCGCGCGCTGTACACGGACCGGTTGCTGCCGTTCGAGCGGAACCTGCGCACGCGCACGGCGGTGTCGGTGCCGCCGATCGTGCGGCCGGCCGACCCGGAGTGGGCGGCTCAGGGCGAGCGTCTGGTCGAGCGACTGCGCCTGGTGTGTGGAGACCGGGCGGTGCGGGTCGACCACGTCGGGTCCACCGCCGTGCCAGGCCTCGACGCACGCGATCTGATCGACGTGCAGATCACGGTCCCCGATCTCGCGACGGCGGACGCTCTGACCGAACCGCTCGCGGCAGCCGGCTTCCCACCGATCGTCGACGCCACCCTCGACGAGCCGAGGCCGGCGTACGGTGTCGGCGGCGAGGCGGATCCGGCGCTGTGGGACAAGCGCACGCACGGCGGTGCCGATCCGGGCAGACCTGTGGAGATCAGCCTGCGTGTCGACGGCTGGCCGGGTCAGCGGTTCGCGCTGCTGCTTCGCGACTGGCTGCGCGCCGACGCCACCGCCCGGGCCGAGTTCCTCGAGGTCAAACAGACCGCGATGCGCTGGGCGGCCGCCGACACGCGCGAACCGGACGCCACGGTCACCTACGCCGCGGCGCTCGACCCGTGGTTCGATCTCGGCTACCAGCGTGCCTGGGAGTGGGCCGAACAGAACGGCTGGTCGGCGCAGGGCTGACCGGGCGGCGTCAGCGCCACGAGACCGGCATGCCCTTCGAGGCCAGCCATGCGTCCATGTCGTGGCCGTGGGCGGCGATCCCGTCCACGGCCGACACCGCACGCTGGATCGCGCGGTCGGCGGTGCGCGGAGAGATGTAGCCGTGCGCCGTCGCCGAGATCAGTTCGTCGACGTCGAGCAGTTCGGTCTCGCGTCCGGTCCGGACCACGAGATCGAGATAGTGGTCCTCCGACTTCCAGACATCCGGGCTCCGCGTGAAGTCGCCGATGTCGATGTAGTGGTCCTGGTCCCGCTGGTGGTACGGGTGGAAGTGGAAGATCGACGCGCGAATGCCGAGGTCCGGGATCAGCCAGGACTCGAGGTAGTGGAACGAGGGGTGGTCGGCCGTGCGGGCCATGTACAGCCCCCACGGTTCGAGCCGGTAGTGGTCGACCGGACGCACGTAACCCTTCGGGTCGGTGTTGGTGCGTTCGGTGATGTTGAAGTACTCGACCTTCGGTCGGTGCGCCGGAACCAGGTCGATCGTCGGCACGTAGATCGACGCAGGGGGATCGGTCGGCGTGGCTGCGGCGGTGACTGGTTCGACGTTCTCCATACAGCAAGAAAGTACCGGTAATCGCGGGGCCGGGCACCAACGATCGGAGCCGTCCCGCACAGCGTTATCAGAACTTGTCGGAAGCGGCGCATACCCTGGTCTCATGGCGTTCGCATCCGAGCACCCCGTGGTGGCGCATTCCGAGTTCCGGCCGGTCAGCGAGATCGAACGGGCCGACGCCCGCTTCCAGGTCGTCAGCGAATACGAGCCGGCCGGTGACCAGCCGGAAGCCATCGACGACCTCGAACGACGACTGAGGGCGGGGGAGAAGGACGTCGTCCTGCTCGGCGCGACCGGTACCGGCAAGTCGGCGACGACGGCGTGGCTCATCGAGCGCGTGCAGCGCCCGACGCTGGTGATGGCCCCGAACAAGACGCTGGCGGCGCAGCTCGCCAACGAGTTGCGGGAGATGCTGCCGAACAACGCCGTCGAGTACTTCGTCTCGTACTACGACTACTACCAGCCCGAGGCGTACATCGCGCAGACGGACACCTACATCGAGAAGGACTCGTCGATCAACGACGACGTGGAGCGGTTGCGCCACTCGGCCACGTCGAGTCTGCTGTCCCGGCGCGATGTCGTGGTGGTGGCGTCGGTGTCGTGCATCTACGGCCTCGGCACGCCGCAGTCGTACCTGGACCGTTCCATCGAGCTCGAGGTCGGGGTCGAGGTCGACCGGGACGCGCTGCTCCGGCTCCTGGTCGACGTGCAGTACAACCGCAACGACATGGCCTTCACCCGCGGTTCGTTCCGGGTGCGCGGCGACACGGTCGAGATCATCCCTTCCTACGAGGAACTGGCAGTCCGGATCGAGTTCTTCGGCGACGAGGTCGAGGCGCTCTACTACCTGCACCCGCTGACGGGCGATGTGGTGCGCCAGGTCGACACGGTGCGGATCTTCCCGGCCACGCACTACGTCGCCGGCCCGGAGCGGATGGAACGCGCCGTGAAGGACATCGAGATCGAACTCGAGGAACGGCTCGCCGACCTGGAGAACCGCGGCAAGTTGCTCGAGGCGCAGCGGCTGCGTATGCGGACGCAGTACGACCTGGAGATGATCAAGCAGGTCGGCTTCTGCTCGGGCATCGAGAACTATTCGCGGCACATCGACGGCCGCCCCGCAGGGTCGGCGCCGGCCACGCTCATCGACTACTTCCCGGAGGACTTCCTCCTGGTGATCGACGAGTCCCACGTGACGGTCCCGCAGATCGGTGCCATGTACGAGGGCGACATGTCCCGCAAGCGCAACCTGGTCGAGTTCGGGTTCCGTCTGCCGTCGGCCACGGACAATCGCCCGCTCACGTGGGAGGAGTTCGCCGGCCGGATCGGCCAGACGGTGTACCTGTCGGCGACGCCGGGGCCGTACGAGCTCGGCCAGGCGGGCGGCGAGTTTGTGGAGCAGGTGATCCGACCCACCGGCCTGGTCGACCCCGAGGTCGTCGTCAAGCCCACCAAGGGCCAGATCGACGACCTGGTGCACGAGATCCGTCAACGGACGGAACGCGACGAGCGTGTCCTGGTCACGACGCTCACCAAGAAGATGGCCGAGGACCTGACGGACTACCTTCTCGAGCTCGGTATCCGGGTGCGTTACCTGCACTCGGACATCGATACGCTCCGACGGGTGGAGCTGCTGCGGCAGCTGCGGTTGGGCGAGTACGACGTCCTGGTCGGCATCAACCTGCTGCGTGAGGGCCTCGACCTGCCCGAGGTGTCGCTGGTCGCGATCCTCGACGCGGACAAGGAAGGGTTCCTGCGCAGCACCACCAGCCTCATCCAGACCATCGGCCGCGCGGCCCGCAACGTCTCCGGCCAGGTCCACATGTACGCCGACAAGGTCACCGACTCGATGCAGCGCGCCATCGAGGAGACCGAGCGTCGCCGCGAGAAGCAGATCGCGTACAACCTCGAGAAGGGCGTCGATCCGCAGCCGTTGCGGAAGAAGATCGCCGACATCCTCGACCAGGTGTACGAGGAGGCCGACGACACCGAGGTCGGCGTGGGCGGATCCGGTCGCAACGCGAGCCGCGGTCGCCGCGCCCAGGGTGAGGCGGGACGCGCGGTCAGCGCCGGCGTGTACGAGGGCCGCGACGTGAAGTCGATGCCGCGCGCCGAGCTGGCCGATCTGGTCAAGGAACTGACCGACCAGATGATGAACGCCGCGCGGGACTTGCAGTTCGAGCTCGCCGGGCGGCTGCGCGACGAGATCGCGGACCTGAAGAAGGAGTTGCGCGGGATGGACGCGGCGGGGCTGAAGTAGCGCCCGCTAACGTCTTGGGTCATGGACGCTCATCTCGCCGGTCGGACCGCACGCTCTCTGGAACTGCTCCACTCGCTCAGCTACTTCGCACCCGAGGTGGAGACCGAACTGGTCGGGGTCGGTTTGGAGCCGGGTCGGATGACGTACTTCGCGGGGCGTGCGGCCCCGATGGGTGCGGTCGGTGCCGGCGTTGTGGCCGCGACCTTCTACAACTTCGATCCCGCGTTGATCGGCGACGCGATCCCGCGCGCGTGGAATCTGGCCGACCCCGACGAGATCGTCCGGGCGCGGTACCGCGGCGTCGATGCCGCCTATCGGGCGTTGTTCGGGGACGCCGTCACGTCGGCCGACATGTCGGAGGCGGCACAGCTGGCGGCGATCGCGGCGCAGGGGATTCCCGGTGTCAACGGTCGACCGCTGTATGCGGGCTACGCCGCCCTCGACTGGCCGGACGAACCGCACCTCGTGCTGTGGCACGCCCTGACCCTGCTGCGGGAGTACCGCGGAGACGGGCATGTCGCGGCGTTGCAGACCGCCGGGCTCAGCGGCCTCGAGGCGCTGATCACCCACACCGCGGCCGGGATCGGATTCCAGAAGAAGTTCGCGCAGACCCGGCGAGGATGGTCGCAGGCTGCATGGGACGCCGCCGTCTCCGGGCTCCGCGACCGCGAACTCCTCGACGGGCGAGGCGAATTGACCACCGACGGCCGCGAGTTGCGTGACGTGGTCGAGGATCTCACCGACGAACTGGCGGCGGCGCCGTGGACCGAACTGGGCGAGGACGGCGCCGCGCGCCTCGCGGAACTTACCGAGCCGTGGCGGAAGTCGGTGCGCGAGTCGGGACTGTTCCCGGCAGCGCTGTTCGGCCCTCGGTACGGCGAATCGCGCTGACGACTCCGGCTCCACCCTGTCGCCGTGGTGAAATGGTGCGTCAGGGGTGGAGCCATCCACCGCGACACAGGGTGGAGCCATCCACCGGGGGATGAAGCATGTTGTGCCGCAATTCCACCAGGCTGTGCGCCGATGAGGCTAATGTCAGCGCAGCAGTTGGGGATCTCGGTCGACCAGGGCACCACGGCCACCGTCCTCGATCAACGCACATATGGAGGAATGAATGAGCGCCTACCGGACCGTCGTCGTCGGAACCGATGGATCGGACTCGTCGTATCGCGCGGTGGAAAAGGCCGCTGCGCTGGCCGGGGACGCCGAGGCCAAGCTCGTGATCGCGTGCGCGTACTACCCGGCCGATCCCAAGGACACCGAAGTGGCGCAGGACACCCTCGGTGAGGACGCCTACCAGGTCACCGGGTCGGCCCCCACTTTCGAGATCCTGCGGACAGCGCGCGAGCGGGCCACCGCGGCCGGCGCCAAGAACATCGTCGAGCGCGCGATCGTGGGCGCGCCCGTCGACTCGCTGCTCGCCCTCGTCGACGAGGTCGAAGCCGACCTTCTGGTGGTCGGTAACCGGGGGCTCAACACGATCACCGGGCGTCTCCTCGGGTCGGTTCCGTCGGATGCGGCGCGCAAGTCCACGTCGGACGTTCTGATCGTGCACACCGTCCGCTGAGTTCGGCTGTCAGCAGAAGTCCGCGCGGGCTCCGTCGAGCAGCAGTTGCGTGGCCGCGTCGGGGGTGAGCGTGCCACCCGAGAGGCTCGCACCGTAGGCGCCCACGGACCGTAGATTGTCGAGGATCGTCGAGTCGGGTGTGCCGGCGGCAGATTGCCGGCACACCCCGTCGGCCAGCGCGAACAGCGTCGAGCGCGGTACCGCGTCGGGAAACCCACCCGCAGTGAGGGCGTCCGCATAGCGCGTGACGCGGGCATCGGCGACCGCTGTCGCGGACACGGTTTCGGCCGCGACCGGTGTGGCGGGATGCGGCGCGTCGTCGGTGGCGGTCGCCGACGTACACCCGACCACCACGATCGAGGTGACCACTCCGACCACACTCACCGTCGCCGAGCGCAGCGCACGGCGGGAAACGGTCGAACTCGTCGGCATGGTTTTCTGTCCCGTCTTGGTGCGCGATGGTGTGGTGTGAGGCCCGATCGGCTCGAGGGCCCCTGGCACGGTACCGCTTCGGCCGATTCCGCGAGTGTCGGTTCGCCGATCAGCTTCCCGACGGCACGACCGACACGTCGAGCGATCCGAGTGCCGTCGGCAGCGGGCGGGCGTGCACGATCCCGAGGCGCTGGGTGGCGCGGGTCAGCGCGACGTACAGGTCGTTGATTCCGCGCGGCGAGTCGTCCAGCATGTCCTGCGGTTCGACGATGATCACCGAGTCGAACTCGAGTCCCTTGGCGTCCTTGACGGTCAGCACGCTCACCGACTCCGACCGCAGGTCGGCCAGGTGCTCGACGTGGTCGTGCCCCGCGAGGACCGCGGTGAGGCCGGGCCCGGTCTCGCCCGCGACCCGGCGCCGCACCTCGTCCAAGATCTCCGACTCGTCCACGTGCTGCGCCCACGGTGCGAAGCCCGATTCCCGAACCGACCGGGGGACAGTCTGATCCGGATCGATCTCCTCGAGCACCCGATGCGCGAGTTCCATGATCTCGGCCGGGGTCCGGTAGTTCACGGTCAGTTCGGTCAGCTTCCAGCGCTGCGCCACGTACGGTCCCAGCACGTCCTGCCACGACGAGCTGCCCGCCGGATCGCCGGTCTGGGCCGTGTCGCCGACCAGTGTCATCCACCGATTCGGGATGCGCCGCATGAGCATTCGCCACGCCATCTCCGACAGTTCCTGCGCCTCGTCGACGATGACGTGGCCGTAGGTCCACGTGCGGTCGGCCGCGGCACGTTCGGCCGTCGTGCCGTGGCGGCCCATCTCCTGGCGTTCCGCCAACTGGCTGGCGTCGATCAGGTCGTACGCCATGAGGATCTCGGGGTCGAGGTCGTCCTCGAGATCCTGCGGTGCCGAGCCGGTGAGGATGTCCAGCGCACCCTGGGCGTCGGCGATCTGTGATCGCCAGCGGCGCTGCGCGCGTTCGCGTTCCGCGGCGTCGTCGACACCGAGCAGCTCGGCCAGTTCGTCGAGCAGGGGCGCGTCGGCGGCACTGAAGCCGACCCCGGAGGTGCGCAGCAGCGTTGCACGCTCCTCGGCACCGAGGTCGGGGGCGGCCGTCGCGAGCCGTTCGGGGGAGCGCAGCAGGTCGGTCAGCACCTGCTGCGGCGTCAGGTCGGGCCACAACGCGTCGAGGGCCGCCATGATCGACGCGTCCTCGCGCATCTCGTCGCGCATGTCGGCGATGTCGTCACGGCTGAGCAGGTTGCCGCCGTCGACGATGTTCGCACCGAGGGTTGCCGCCAGCTGATCCGCGAGGGCCTCGATCGCCGCGGACACGAAGATCGGCCGCGCCAGGTTGTGCGGTCGCCTCGACGACCGTGCGCGGCCGCGAGCCCGGGTGACGACCTTGCGGTCGAGGGTGATCGGGTACGTGTCGAATCGCAGCTCGATCGGCTGCTTCGGCACCTCCTGCCGGTCCCGCACAGCCTTCTTGAGCACGTCGATCATCGCGAGCGAGCCCTTCAGTTCGCCCGCCGCCAGCGAGTCCTCACGGGTCGCCCGCACCCCCGGGTAGAGGTCTCCGATGGTCGACAGCAGCACGCCGGTCTCGCCGAGCGACGGCAGCACCTGACTGATGTAGTCGAGGAACGTCGCGTTGGGGCCGATGATGAGGACACCGGACTTCTCCAACTGCTGGCGGTACGTGTAGAGCAGGTAGGCGGCGCGATGCAAGGCGACCGCGGTCTTGCCGGTGCCCGGCCCACCCTGCACGACGAGCACGCTCTTGTGGTTCGAGCGGATGATCGTGTCCTGCTCGCCCTGGATCGTCTCGACGATGTCGTGCATCTGCCCTGTGCGAGCGGCGTTCAGGGCAGCGAGCAGCGCGCTCTCACCCGCCACGCCGCCGGCGCCGCTGCCGCCACCGTGCTCCTCGGCCGCAGCCAGATCCAGGTACTCGTCGTTCAGGGCGGTCACCGTGCGACTGCGTGTGCGGATGTGGCGGCGGCGGGTCACGCCGTCGGGCGCGGCCGGGGTGGCCAGGTAGAAGGGGCGGGCGAGCGGCGCACGCCAGTCGAGGAGGAGGGTCTCGTAGTCGTTCGCCTCGTCGAGGATGCCGATTCGGCCGATGTAGCGCGGCTCGTTGTCGTCGTCCACGTCGATCCGGCCGAAGCACAGGCCGTTCTCGGCGGCGTCGTAACGCGTGAGGTCCTCGGAGTACATCTGCGTGAACGACTCGCGTTCGCTGCGCGCCTGAGGTGTGCCGCCGGTCTGGAGGAGGACCTGGCTCAGCCGCTTCTGCGCATAGGCGCGTAGTTCGTCGAGGCGCTCGTACAGCGTCGACACGTAACCCTGCTCGTGGTCGAGATCGGGGTGCACACGGGCCTCGTCGGGCAAGAGGTCTCCTAGGTTGGAACGGCAGAAAAGCGCCCAAGCAGTCTAGTGCGATGTGCGGCTGCTCCGCAGAACTGCTGGTTGACCCGACGTCTTTGCGGGTACGTCACGGACGAACGTAACCGAGCGAGCCGACGGGAGAGGAACGCATGACCTCGACGACCATGCAACCGATGAGCGCATCCGGACCCGATCCGACACCCTTCCACACGGTCGACCCGTTCACCGGGAGATCGATCGGGGAGTACCCGTACCTGGTCGGCGAGCAGTTGGACGCGATCGTCGATCGTGCCGCCGCCGCGTTCGAGATCTGGCGCGAGGAATCCGTCGAGCGACGTGCCCGGGTCTTGGCGCGGGCGGCGGAACTCCTACGCGAACGAAAGGAGGACCTGGCGGCGTCGGTGACCCGGGAGATGGGCAAACTGATCGGCGAGGCCCGAGTCGAAGTCGATCTGTCGGCGGCGATCTTCGACTACTACGCCGAACACGGGCCCGGACTCCTCGGTTCCCGGCGGATCGACGTCGAGGACGGAACCGCCGAGGTCGTGAACGAGCCGATCGGCGTGTTGCTCGGCATCGAACCCTGGAACTTCCCGATCTACCAGGTAGCACGCTTCGCGGCACCGAACCTCCTGCTGGGAAACGTGGTGTTGCTCAAGCACGCGAGTTCGTGCGCTCAGACCGCGCTGGAACTCGAGAAGTTGCTCGCCGACGCAGGGACCCCGGAAGGGGTCTACAGCAACCTGTTTCTCCGGATCTCGGACGTCGAGCGGGTCGTATCGAATCCCGCCGTGCAGGGCACATCGCTCACCGGCAGCGAACGAGCCGGCACGTCCCTGGCCGAAATCTCCGGACGACACCTGAAGAAGTGTGTTCTCGAACTGGGCGGCAGTGACCCGTTCGTGGTGCTCGACGCGGACGACCTGGACGCGACGCTCGATGCTGCCGCCGCCGGCCGCCTCGGCAACACGGGACAGAGTTGTGTGGCCTCGAAGCGGTTCATCGTGCCGGAAGCGATCTACGACGATTTCGTCGCCGGACTCTCGCGGCGCTTCTCCGAGCTGGTGGTGGGCGATCCGTCCGACCCGGCGACCACCCTAGGTCCGCTGTCGTCGGAGGATGCGGCACAGACGCTGCTCGCGCAGATCGAGGACGCGCTCGGTAAGGGGGCTGCGGTCACGATCGGCGGATCGCGCCCGAGCGACCGCGGGCCCGACGGGAAGGGCGCGTTCGTCGAGGCGACGATCCTCACCGACGTCACCCCCGAGATGCGTGCGTACGGTGAGGAGTTGTTCGGACCCGTAGCGGTCGTCTACCGGGTCGAGGACGAGGACGAGGCTGTCGACCTCGCGAATTCGACCCGGTTCGGTCTCGGCGGCACGATCTTCGGTGCGGATCCCGATCATGCCCGCGCGGTCGCGGACCGGATTCGCAGCGGCATGGTGTGGATCAACCGTCCCACCTCGACCGAACCCGAACTCCCCTTCGGTGGAGTCAAGAGCTCCGGATTCGGTCGCGAGTTGGGCGACCTGGGCCTGTTCGAATTCGCGAACCGCAAGTTGATTCGCTCGGTGCCGCCGGCACCGGCTGATCGACCGTAGTAGTCACCGGCGGAGCCACGACCTTGCCCGTTTCATCCGTCCGGCGGTCGGGTATCCACTGATATGGGCACGTCGCGCAACGAATCGGCTATCGTCCACGACCTCCTCGGCCGCGCCGGGGAATCGTATGCGCAGGAGGCACAGATCACGCTGAAGGATCAGCCGAAGCCGTTGTTCCAGTTGCTGGTGCTGTCGATGCTGCTGAGTGCTCGGATCTCCGCGGAGATAGCGACACGTGCAGCACGGGAACTGTTCCATGCCGGCTGGCGGACCCCGGAGGCGATGGCGAGTGCGCCCCGCGCGGAGGTCATCGCCGCATTGAAACGGGGTCACTACTCGCGTTACGACGAGAGCACCGCCACGCGACTTCGCGAGGCGGCTGAGCGTGTCGGGGACGAGTATCGCGGGGACCTGCGCAAGCTCGCCGAGCGAAGTGGCCACGACGAGTCCGCGGCCGCCCGCCTGCTCGAGGAATTCGACGGAATCGGGCCCGTCGGCGCGGAGATCTTCATGCGTGAAGTCCAGGACACGTGGCCCTGGTTGCGGCCGCACATGGACGAGCGGGTACTGCGCGGTGCCGACGAATTGCATCTGCCGCAGGACCCGTCGAGGTTGATCGAGTTGTCGGGGTCTCGGGAGGTTGCGCCGCTCGCGGCGGCCCTGGTTCGGGTCACCGTCGATTCGGAGTTACGTGACGCGGTACTGGCGAATTGACGGGCGGTGCACCGGGTCAATGGTTGCGAAGTTTCGAGATCAGCTCGGACTTGTTCAGCGACGAATACCCTGAGATGCCGAGTTCCTTTGCACGGTCGCGCAGTTCGTCGACCGTGCGGTCCTCGTAGTTCTCCGCCTCGCCGCCCTTGCGTCCGACCGACGAGCGTCCTTCGCCGGCGGCAGCATTGGAGATACGCGCTGCCTTCTCCTTCGAGTCACCTTCTTCCCGCAGCTTTTCGTACAGTTCCGGATCCTTCAGACGAGGATCGGATTCCCGGGGTTCGTTCGTGGGCATTCTCGCTCACCTCGCAGTGGTGTCTCGATGTCAATCCTGCAACTCGGCTGCCTTCGCCCGTGCGGTTGCCAGGGCTCGCTCGGCTTGTTTGCGCGCCCGCCTGCTCAGTTCCTCGCCCTGTTCGCTGGCTGTGGCAGCCCACTCGGTGCCGCGTTCCCGCGCCAAATGCGCGAACTCCGTGCCGCGCTCGCGCGCGAGTTCTGCCAGCACCGGTCCGCGCTCACGGGCGACTTCGCCGAGTTCGGTGCCGCGCTCCATGGCCAGGTGGGCCAGGGCGGCGCCGCGAACTCGTGCAGCGTCGAGTAGTTCGCCGCCTCGTTCACCGGCTTGCTCGGCGGCCGCGCGCGCCCGGTCGGACACCACGTGCAGGGTGTGCTCGGTATCGGGTCCGTTGTTGCTCGACAACGCATCTGAGACGGCGGTCTGCGCCTTGCGTGCGGCACGCCTACCGCGCCAACCCAGCGAGGGCTTGCCCTCGGTGTCGACCGCCGCGATCAGCAGGCCCCCGAGAATCGTCATGTTCTTGAAGAACTGCATGCGCTGCATCGCGCGCTGTTGCGGGTCGTCGACGTTCCAGAAGTCGTGTCCGGCGACGGTGGTCGGGATCAGCGTCCCGGCGAGGACCAGCGAGGAGGCGCGGGGCGCCTTGCCGATCGCGAGCAACGCGCCCGCGCCGATCTGCACGGCTGCATTGATCTTGACCAGTGTCTCGGGGTCGGACGGCAACTTGTCGGTCACCGCACCCGGCAGTGTCTCGATGCTCTTCTCGAGGAACGGTCCCGCAGCCTGTGCTGGTGGGGAAGGGCTCCGGAGCGCTCCGATGCCACCGGCGATGAAGACGGTGGACAGCAATGGGCGGGCAATTCGGCGAACGAGCATTGGCTGCCTCCCAACCTAGGTTCCCTCTACCGTATCCGTGTGGGCGGAGTCCGGCAGGAGACGAATCGAAAAGGGGATCGTCGGCGCGCACGACCGGTGCGGCCTCCGGCGATGTCTAGCTCAGGCTCACTGTGGAACCCGGATGCAGTTGTGCCACCTGCCCACGACACTCGATCTCGATCGACGGCTGGTTACCGGGCGCTGCGCTGACCTCGATCCGGCGACCGTTGATCGTCAACCGGAGGCGGTGCCCGCGGTAGAAGATCGGAAACTCGAGCGTCCCCAGCGTTGCGGGCCAGTCCGGGGAGAACACGAGCCGGTCGCCGCGGACCTCGAGCCCGGAGAAGCAGCGTTGCACGAGGTCGACACTGCCCGCCATCGCCGCCAAGTGGATGCCCTCCGAAGTGGTGCCGCCCTGGATGTCGGCGACGTCGGACGCGAGCACGCGGTCGAAGAACTCCATCGCCTGGTCGCGACTGCCGCGGGCCAGCACCCAGGAATGGACGACGCTGCTCAGCGTCGAGCCGTGTGAGGTTCGTGCAATGTAGTAGTCGATGGTCCGTGGGATGGCGTCCGCTGCGAAGCTGTAGCCCAACCGCTGCAACAGTTCTCGGAGTTCGTCGGCGGAAAGCAGGTAGAAGAGCATGAGCACGTCCGCCTGTTTCGAGGCCTGGTAGCGGTTCACATCGTCGTCTTCGGCCTCGAGAATCCGGTCCAGGCGTTGGATGTTGCCGTAGCGCAGGCCGTAGTCCTTCCAATTCAGTTCCGCCAACTCGCCGTAGCCCTCGAACTGGCTGATCACCCCGTCGTGGAACGGGACGAACATGCGGCGGCTGACGTCCTCCCACCGGGTGATCTCCTGCGTCGGCAGCCCCAGCGCCTGGGTGAGATCCGAGCGGATCTGGCGCGGGATGACTGCGAGTGCCTCGATGGCCCGCAACAGCACCCACACGGTCATCACATTGGTGTATGCGTTGTTGTCGATCCCGTCGTACGGGGCGCCTGGGTATCCTGCGTGGAACTCGTCCGGTCCGATCACGCCGCGGATGACGTACCGGGCGCGGTCTGCATCGAACTCCGCGAGGCCTGCGTAGAAGCGGGCGATCTCGATCAGCATTTCGGCGCCGAGTTCGATGAGGAACTCGAGGTCTCCGGTGACCTGGTAGTACTGCCAGACGTTGTAGGCGACAGCGATGCCGGTGTGCAGTTGGCGGTGGCTCGGATCCGGCTTCCAGCGTCCGGATATCGGATTGAGATGCAGCTGTTGGCTTTCCTCCCGGCCGTCGCTCCCCGACTGCCACGGGAACATCGCTCCGGTTCGTCCGGCCTCGCGCGCCGTGCGCCGGGCCTCCCGAAGACGCCGGTAGCGGTACCGCAGGAGTGACTTGGTCAGCGTGGGGAGTCGCAGGTTCAGTACCGGGAACACGAACAGTTCGTCCCAGAAGATGTGACCTCGATACGCCTCGCCGTGCAGTCCACGGGCCGGTACGCCCGCGTCGAGGTCGGCGGTGTTGGGCGACACCGTCTGCAACAGTTGCAGCAGGTGGAATCGGACGATCCGCAGGGCGTGACCGTGGCCCTCGAGGTCGATGCCGAGGCTGTCCCAGAGCCGGGCCCAGGAGAGGACATGGCCGTCGAGCACCTCCTCGAACCGACCTACGCGAGCAAGCCATCGCGCGGCCTCGTCTGCGGGCTCCGACACTGCGCTGTCGCGACCGGTGAAGACCGTGACCATCTTCTCCGCGGTCACAGACTGGCCGGCCGCCAGATCGACGGTGATGTCGTGTCCGATACGTCCGTCTCCCTCGACCAGGCGATACGAAGTCGGCGGACATTCGTTGTCACGCCACAGGGTGGTGCGGGCGGCGAGCGCGACGGGAATGCGGGAACTCGTGGTCTGCACGGCGATCAACACGGAGTCCGCGGAAAGTTCAGTCGCTTGCACCGGTTCCAGATGCTTGCTCGCCAGTTCGCGGTAGCGCCCGACGAGGGTGTTGTCGACGGCGCCGTCGAGTTCGGATCGCAGTTCGAGACGACCCGACCAGTCCACTGCGGAGATCGTGGTTTCCAGCGCGCAGACGTGGGGGAGGTGCATCGCGACGAACCGCCGCTGCACGACCGAGGTGGTGCGGCCGGCCCCGTCGCGGAACCGTAGCCGTCGGACGAAGACCGCTCGTCTCAAGTCGAGGTACTGACGGTACTCGAGCAGTTCGGTGCGGTCGACGTCGAACCAGGGTCCGCCGTCGACGCGGAACGTGAACGGCAGCCAGTTGGGCAGGTTCACCATGCTTTCGTTGTCGATGACGCGGCCCGCCTTCTCCTCCTGGAGGCGATTGAAGATGCCTGCCGCGTAGGTGCCCGGATAGTGCACCGCTCCGGCGCGTGATTCCGGCGCGCACCCACGCGTGGCGAACGCGCCGTTCCCGACTGTGCACAGCGCCTCACGCAGCTTCTCCGATTTCGGGTCGTAACCTTCGAAGAACACCGTCCAGGGGTCTTCCGGAGGCGGCTCCATGTGTGGATCGCTGCCGACCAGATCAGCGAGTCGCTGTAGAAGTTCGTGGACCTGCGCTGGGCCGTCGACCGCGAACTGTGCCGACGACCGCCTGTCGCCATCTTCGGAGTGCCGCACCACGATCCCGAACCCGGTGTCCTCGATCGCATCGAATGCGTCCTCGTCGGTCAAGTCGTCTCCGACGTAGATCGGGAGCAGATCCTCGGATTCGGTGACGTGGTCGAGCACCCACGACAGCGCCCGTCCCTTGTCCCACTCGACGTCGGGACGCAACTCGGTGACCTTGCGGCCACTCGTGGCGCGAAGTCGTGGTTCGTCCGCGGCGACCGCGCACACCGTTGCGATCACCTCGTCCACACGGTCCGCGTCGACGTTGCGGTGGTGGACTGCTACGGCGAACCGCTTGTGCTCCACCAGAACTCCGGGAACGGACTGCAGCCGATCACGCAGCGTCGAGACGACGCGGTCCAGATCCGGTTCGGCGGCCAGGGCCAGGTCGTTCTGGTAGTGGCGACCGTCCGGGCCGACGAGTTCGAATCCGTGGCTGCCCGCATACCAGAGGCCGGGAACGGCGACACGGGCCTGAACATCTGCAAGATCCCGACCACTGATGATCCCGACCGGACAGTTTCGGGCGAGTCGGGTGAGTTCGGTGGCCACGCCGTCGACGAGGGCGGCCGCGGTGGGTTGGTCGACGATCTCCGCGACCGTGCCGTCGAAGTCGAGGAAGACGGCGGGTCGCCGGGTACGCAGGATCGCGGCGGACTGGTGCCGGGAGGTGAGGGCATCCGGGATCTCGGAGATCCGGTGGGTTCCGCCACGGAAGTCGATGTGCGCCGTGTCGTTGACCACCACGTCGGCCCCGACGCCACGGAACGGCTCCCCGCGGCCCGTGCGGTCGACTCCGATCACCAGCGCGAAGCCGGCCAGACGGCCCGCAACGATGCCAGCGGGTGTTCCGTGTACGGTCCCCGTCCGAGCGGGGCGGCTGCCGAGATCGAGGGCAGTCGCAAGAAGTGCCGCCGGGTCGGTCTCGTCGGGTAATTCCGCGCTCGGCCCCTCGCAGAGCTCGCCGATTCCGGCGGCTTCGAGGATCTGCGGGCCGTGGCGATTCGACGAGCACACGGCAACTCCCAGGCCGGCGCTGCGCAGTCGCCGCACCAACTCCACGGTGGGCGCGAACACCGGCACTTCGTCATGTGCGATCCGGTTCCGGAACGCCTCGTCGACGCGGTTCGCCACCCCCCACTCCGTCTCGGCGATCGGGGAATCGGAGGGAGTGCCGCGGGGCAGTTCGATCCCGCGTGACGCCGCGACGGCCGCGACGGCATCGATCTCGGACGAGCCCTCCACCAATCGGCGGTAGTCGTCCTCCGTGAACGCCTGGTGGGCCACGTAGTCGCCGAAGACCTCGGACCACACGGCGATACTGATCGCGGCGGTATCGACGATCACGCCTTCGAGCGCGAAGATCATCGCATCCACGCGGCGGGGATCGATCACAGAAGGAGTCATCGATCGCACCCCTCTGCGGTCTGCATGGCCCCGCCTTCCACCCGCCGGTCGCGACCGGGAACCGAACCCAGGCCCCGTTTGTCGATACGACCTGCACAGTCGGGCATAACTCGATGGTCCTCAACCTACGCCGGTCCGGCAGCCTCGAACACGCTTTTCGTCGCCGGCAGCGCCGCCGAACGGCCCTATCCGAGCGGGCCCCACTGCCACTAACTTCGACGTTGTACGGCCGTCACCGAAGACGAGGGTGATGCACCATGACCACACGCGATACGCATATGACCCAGTCGGACTACTTCTCCTGGAGCATGGAGCAAGATCCGATTCTGCGGTCGACGATCGTAGCTGTCGTCGTTCTCGACACCACCCCTGATTGGGGTCGACTGGTCACCATGATCGATCGCGCGACGCGAGTGGTGCCGAACTTTCGGCACCGTATAGTTCGCGCGCGGTGGAGCCTCGCCCCACCCCGCTGGACACTCGATCCCGACTTCGACCTGTCGTGGCACCTGCGGCGGATGGCACTTCCCGAGCCGGCCGACCTCGACGCCGTGCTCGAGGTCGCGCGTAGGAGCGCGATGGAAGCGTTCGACATGGCACGTCCGCTGTGGCAGTTCACGCTGCTGACCGGTCTCGACGACGGCCGGGCCGCGTTGGTTCTCAAGGTCCACCATTCGCTGACCGACGGTCTGGGCAGCGTCCAGATCGCCGGCGAGATCGTCGATTTCGCGCGCGAGGGGACGGATCGGGGACCGCTACCGGATGTTCCTGGACCGGCGGAGTTCAGCGATCTCGTGGACACGGCGAAGTGGGCGTGGGAGACCGGCGGCGTCCTGGTCCGAAAGGGTGCAGGTGCGGCCGTGCCGACGCTGCGTCGCGCGTTGGTGAATCCGCTCCGGGCCCTGCAATCTGCCACGACTACCGCGATCGCGGTTGCGCGTTTTGCCCGTCCCATCCCGAGCACACTTTCGCCCGTCATGACCGAACGCAGTCTCCGACGACGTCTCGCGGTGATGGACGTGCCGTTCGAGGATTTGAGTCGGGCTTCGAGAATCGGCGACGGGTCTGTCAACGATGCGTTCCTCGCCGCGCTGCTGCTCGGGATTCGCAGGTACCACGAACGTCAGCACTCCCGTGTCGAGCGACTGCGCGTGACGGTGCCGGTGAGTCTGCGAACCGAATCGGACCGGATAGGGGGCAACCGAATCACTCTCGTTCGGCTCGAGTTCCCCGCGAACGTCGACGATCCGGTCGAACTGATGCACAGGATCGACTGCATCGTCGACAGGTCTCGCAGCGATCCAGCGCTGCCGCTGTCGAACACCATCGCGGGCGCCCTGAATATGCTCCCCACCGACTACCTCGCATCGGTCTTCAAACACGTCGACTTCCTCGCCTCCGACGTCCCCGGTTCGCCGGTCCCCATGTACGTCGCAGGCGCGGAGATCGAGCGGTACTACGCGTTCGGTCCCACGCTCGGCACCGCCCTCAACATCACCCTCATGTCACACGCGGGCACGTGCTGCGTGGGAATCAACGCGGACACGGCCTCCGTGCGGGATCTGCCGGTCATGATCGAGTGCATTGTCGAGGGCTTCCGCGCAGTTCTGCGTGTCGGTGCACCGGCCGGCGCGACGCAGATCGACCTGATGCCGTCCTGGGGAGCGAGCGCCTAGAACCGGCTTTCACCAGCCGCGCTCGCGCCATTCGGCGAGGTGCGGGCGTTCGGTGCCGAGCGTGGAGTCCTTGCCGTGGCCCGGGTAGAAGACGGTGTCGTCGGGGAACCGGCCGAACAGCTTCGCCTCGACGTCGTTCATGAGCGACGCGAACCGCTCGGCGTCCGGTGTCTTGCCGACCCCTCCGGGGAACAGGGAGTCGCCGGTGAACAGGTGGACCCGTCCGCGGTCGTTCTTCTCCGTCAGCGCGAGCGTGATGCCACCCGGCGTGTGTCCGCTCAGGTGGATCACCTCGAGCGTGAGATCGCCCACGGTCACCGTGTCGCCGTCCACGAGGCTGCGCGTCGGCGTGACCGACAGGATCTCCGAGTCCAGGGGGTGTGCGGCGGTGGGCAGTCCGGTCTTGCCGGCGACCTCGGCCAGCGCGAACCAGTGGTCGTGGTGCTGGTGTGTCGTGACGATCAGTTCGAGCTGCGGTGCCTGCTCGTCGATCAGCTGCAGGATCCGCTCACCGTCGTTCGCGGCGTCGATGAGCAGCGACTTCCCGGTTGCGGAACACGTCACCAGGTAGGTGTTGTTGTCCATGGGGCCGACGGACATCTTGATGATCGTGGCGCCCGGGACGGTCCGGCGTTGCGCGGCCGAACCGCCGGACAGATCGCCGGTGTAGTCGTCGTCGATGGTGATGCGCTGCTGCTCCATGATCGGGAGGTTACCGTCGAATCGCGGCGTCGCCGCCCACTGCCGCCGATCGTCGGGGAACCCGCTGGTCGGCGAGTTTGTCGGTGCCCGCGCCTACCATGGGCTGCGCCCGGACGAGTGTCCGTGCCGCGCCGGGCAGCCTGGTCGAACCGAGAAGGGAATACGTGTGGCGGATCGCCTGATCGTGCAAGGTGCACGTGAGCACAATCTGCGAGGGATCAATCTCGATCTGCCCCGGGACAGCCTGATCGTCTTCACGGGACTGTCCGGCTCCGGAAAGTCCAGTCTCGCGTTCGACACGATCTTCGCCGAGGGACAGCGGCGTTACGTCGAGTCGCTGTCGGCGTACGCGCGCCAGTTCCTCGGGCAGATGGACAAGCCCGACGTCGACTTCATCGAGGGTCTCTCGCCCGCGGTGTCGATCGACCAGAAGTCGACGAACCGCAACCCGCGGTCGACTGTCGGCACCATCACCGAGGTGTACGACTACCTGCGCCTGCTGTACGCCCGTGCCGGCACTGCGCACTGCCCGGTGTGTGGTGAGCAGATCGCGCGGCAGACGCCGCAACAGATCGTCGACCAGGTGCTCGAGATGGAGCAGGGCACCAAGTTCCAGGTGCTGGCCCCGGTCGTCCGCACCCGCAAGGGCGAGTTCGTCGACCTGTTCGACCAGCTCAACACCCAGGGCTACTCCCGGGTCCGCGTCGACGGGGTGGTGCATCCGCTCACCGATCCGCCCAAGCTGAAGAAGCAGGAGAAGCACGACATCGAGGTGGTCGTCGACCGTCTCACCGTGAAGGCGAGCGCGAAGCAGCGCCTCACCGACTCGGTCGAAACCGCCCTGCGGCTGGCCGAGGGCATCGTGGTGCTCGATTTCGTCGACCGCGACGAGGACGCTCCCGACCGTGAACGCCGGTTCTCCGAGAAGCTCGCGTGCCCCAACGCACACCCGCTGTCGATCGACGACCTCGAGCCGCGCTCGTTCTCGTTCAACTCGCCGTACGGTGCCTGCCCCGAGTGCACGGGCCTCGGTATTCGCAAAGAGGTCGACCCCGACCTCGTGGTCCCGGATCCGGAACTGTCGCTCGACGACGGCGCGATCGCACCGTGGTCGATGGGGCAGAGCGCCGAGTACTTCGGCCGCCTGCTGTCCGGCCTAGGCGACATCCTGGGCTTCGACATGCAGACGCCGTGGAACAAGCTGCCGGCCAAGGCCCGCAAGGCGATCCTCGAGGGCAGCACCGAACAGGTGCACGTCAAGTACAAGAACCGCTACGGGCGGACCCGCTCGTACTACGCCGAGTTCGAGGGCGTCATGCCGTTCCTGCACCGGCGGCTCGAGCAGACCGAGTCGGAGCAGATGAAGGAACGCTACGACGGGTACATGCGCGACATTCCGTGTCCGGCGTGCAACGGCGCACGTCTGCGTCCCGAGATCCTGTCGGTGTCGATCACGTCGGAGACGTACGGCCAGAAGTCGATCGCCCAGGTGTGTGAGCTGTCGATCGCCGATTGCTCGGCGTTCCTGAACAGCCTCACCCTCGGCGCCCGCGAGGAGGCCATCGCGGGGCAGGTCCTCAAAGAGGTCCAGGCGCGACTCGGGTTCCTGCTCGACGTCGGCCTCGACTACCTGTCGCTCGCGCGTGCCGCCGGCACCCTGTCGGGCGGCGAGGCGCAGCGCATCCGCCTGGCCACCCAGATCGGCTCGGGCCTGGTCGGTGTGCTGTACGTGCTCGACGAGCCGTCCATCGGCTTGCACCAGCGTGACAATCGCCGTCTGATCGAAACCCTCACGCGCCTGCGGGATCTCGGGAACACCCTGATCGTCGTCGAGCACGACGAGGACACCATCCGGACCTCGGACTGGGTCGTCGACATCGGCCCGCTCGCCGGCGAGCACGGTGGCCGCGTGGTCCACAGTGGGTCGTACGAGGAGCTCCTCACGAACGCCGAATCGCTCACCGGTGCGTACCTGTCCGGGCGCAGCACCATCGACGTCCCGGCCGAGCGCCGCGCCGTCGACCGGAAGCGGCAGGTCACTGTCGTCGGCGCCCGCGAGAACAACCTGAAGGGCATCGACGTGAGCTTCCCGCTGGGTGTGCTGACGTCGGTCACCGGGGTGTCCGGCTCGGGCAAGTCGACGCTGGTCAACGACATCCTCGCGACGGTGATGGCGAACAAGCTCAACGGCGCCCGCCAGGTGCCCGGTCGGCACACGCGGATCAACGGCCTCGACCAACTCGACAAGCTGGTCCAGGTGGACCAGTCGCCTATCGGCCGGACACCGCGCTCGAACCCGGCGACCTACACCGGCGTGTTCGACAAGATCCGCACCCTGTTCGCTGCGACCACCGAGGCGAAGGTGCGCGGCTACCAGCCGGGACGCTTCTCGTTCAACGTCAAGGGCGGCCGCTGCGAGGCCTGCTCGGGCGACGGCACCCTGAAGATCGAGATGAACTTCCTGCCGGACGTCTACGTGCCCTGCGAGGTGTGCCACGGGGCGCGGTACAACCGCGAGACGCTCGAGGTGCACTACAAGGGCAAGACCATCGCCGAGGTCCTCGACATGCCGATCGACGAGGCCGCCGAGTTCTTCGAACCGGTCACGTCGATCCACCGCTACCTCAAGACCCTCGTCGAGGTCGGACTCGGCTACGTGCGGCTGGGTCAGCCGGCGCCGACGCTGTCCGGTGGTGAGGCGCAGCGCGTCAAGCTCGCCGCCGAACTGCAGAAGCGCTCGACGGGCCGCACCGTCTACGTGCTCGACGAACCCACGACGGGCCTGCACTTCGAGGACATCCGCAAGCTGCTCAAGGTCGTGAACGGGCTCGTCGACAAGGGCAACACCGTCATCGTGATCGAGCACAATCTCGACGTCATCAAGACGTCGGACTGGATCGTCGACATGGGCCCCGAGGGCGGATCCGGGGGCGGCACCGTCGTCGTCGAAGGAACCCCCGAGGATGTCGCGGCGGTTCCGGAGAGCTACACCGGCCGGTTCCTGAAGGAGGTCCTCACGGCTCCCGCGGTGGCGAACGGTGCGGCCGCCGGCAAGGCGACGGCCCGGAAGGCCACGTCGACGCCGCGCAAGCGGGTCCGGAAGCCGGCCGCGGTCGGTTAACACGCGACAGCGGTGGGGGACCGAGCGTCCCCCACCGCTGCGGTGGATCGGTGGTCCTGACTTGCTGGACCGGGACCTCCTAGGAGCCGAAGCCCAGTACCGCCGAGCCGTAGCGCAGTGCCAACGAGCCGTGCATCAGGAACGAATCAAAGGCGGAAAGTTCGGGCATCTCGGGTGAACCAAGCATGATGTGTGGCTCCTTCGGTGTGGGTTCTCCTGGCGGGGAAACCCTGTGTGGTGGTGGTGCGTGACCGGTGTCAGGCAAACGGCACGGTATCAATGCGAGGCAGTAGCGGGGCCGGTTTCGCCCGGTCGGTCTCTCCACGGTGATTTCAGGCGTTTCCGCCGGTCAGCGCGAAAGTGGACATGTGTCTAACGCTTGATGTGTCGCACGCGCTTCGCCTCCCGGCCGGCGAGGTCGATTGCCGAGGTATCCGCCCGGTTCGCTGTCAGGCGGGCGGTCGCCGTCGGGTGGTCGAAGTCGATTCGACGCGCGGTGTTGCGTGGACCGGGGGCGCCTGTGGGCGGGCTGCAGTGGGGTGGCACGCGAAAGCGGTGGGGGACCGAGCGTCCCCCACCGCTTCGGTGGATCTGGCTTGCTGGATCGGGGCCTATCGCAAGGCCTCGATCACAGGTCGCCCAGGCTGCTGAGGTCGACGCTGCTCAGAAGGACGCCGGGCAGGGGGTCGAGCGAGCCGAGAAGGACGTGGATCTGGGGCTGCAGGGCGTCGAGAACGGCGTAGAGCGATCCCATCCAAAGCTCCTTCGATACGGGTTCTCCCGGCAGGTGAACCGCTGTGTGGTGGCGCATGACCGGTGACACGCGAGGAGCACGGTATCAATGCGGGGCCGTAACGGAGGCGGGTTCTCCGAACTGACCCGTTCTGGTGTTTCCGCCGGTCAGCCCGCGAGGAGTGTGCCCAGTCGGGCCTGAGATCTACGGAGTGGTGGCCGGCGGCTGATTCGCGGCGACGGACGCGGCGAGGGCCTGATCGAGCAGCTTGGGGAGGGCGGCGAGGAGCTCCTCCTTGACGTCGAAGCCGAGCAGTTGGGCGATCTGGAGGAGCGATCCCATTCGTGTCTCCTGGGTCTCGGCCCGGCTCGAGCCGGGCTTGTCGGGCGGAGAAGTGATCTCCGTCATGCCGTCGGGCACGGTATCAACCGAGCGGGAACGATCGACGCGATTTGGCGCAATCCGCAGTTCCGTCGCATTCGACCGGCCGAGCGCACGAAGCCCGCACCCGGGAATCCGGGCGCGGGCTTCGTCTGACGTGGAGAGAAGGGGTCGGCTCAGTAGACCGGGCCGGTGTACTTCTCGCCGGGGCCCTTGCCTGGCTCGTCGGGATGCGCGGACGTCTCGCGGAACGCGCGCTGGAGCGCCTGCAGTCCCTCGCGGATCGGGCCGGCGTGCGGGCCGAGGTACTCGACGGATGCGGTGACGAGGCCGGCGAGGGCCGTGATCACCCGTCGGGCCTCGTCGAGGTCGAGGTGCGGGCTGTTCTCCGGATCGGCGTCCGACAGACCCAGCTTCTCGGCGGCCGAGCTCATGAGCATGACGGCGGCGCGGCTGATCACCTCGATGGCGGGAACGTCGGCGAGATCGCGCACGTCGTCGAGGTCGTCCTCGGCGTGCTGGACGGCTTCGGCAGGGTCGGGGTTCTGCGTCATGCTTGTCAGGATTCCATCGCGGACGGTCGCGGATTCGTCCGGGTCGCGGCGGCCGACGCGATTCGATGCGCGGACCGTTTGATGTTAGGCTGTGCGTCACGACCGCCCTCGGCTCCGGCCAGGGCAGCAAAGTGGAGTCCGACTCCCACCTCTGCGCGGCACCGATCGGTGCAGTTCAGTGGTCCGGTCGCCGCCAGGGCACTTCCCCGGGCGGCTCCTTCGGTCACACGAAGGGATATCAGGTCCGATGTCTCGGAACTGGTGTCGCACCGGTCGACATCGGGCCCCGCACGGCGAGCACCTCGCCGACGCGGGGCTTTCTTGTTGGGGTAGCGGGCGCACGGGCTGCGGCGCGGTCACGTGACTGCACCGCACTACCTAGGAGGCCCCATCAGCACTGAGACCCGCATCAACGAGCGCATCCGAGTTCCCGAGGTTCGCCTCATCGGACCCGGTGGTGAGCAGGTTGGGATCGTGCGTGTCGAGGATGCGCTTCGCGTAGCACTCGAGGCCGACCTCGATCTGGTAGAGGTGGCTCCCGATGCCCGTCCACCGGTCTGCAAGATCATGGACTACGGCAAGTTCAAGTACGAGACGGCGCAGAAGGCGCGCGAGTCGCGGAAGAACCAGCAGCAGACCGTCATCAAGGAGCAGAAGCTCCGTCCCAAGATCGACGATCACGACTACGAGACCAAGAAGCGGAACGTCATCCGCTTCCTCGAGGCCGGTTCGAAGGTCAAGGTCACGATCATGTTCCGTGGTCGCGAGCAGTCCCGGCCCGAGCTCGGGTTCCGTTTGCTGCAGCGTCTCGGCGCCGATGTGGCGGACCTCGGATTCGTGGAGACCTCCGCGAAGCAGGACGGCCGCAACATGACGATGGTGCTCGCCCCGCACAAGGGCGCGAAGACGCGCGCGAAGGCCCAGGAGGGTGCGCAGGCCGCGCAGCCTGCGCAGCCGAAGCCGGCCGCGGGTGACGGTGGCGCTGCGCCGGCGCCGAGCGCCTAGCCCGACCACTTCACGCAAGACCGAAGTACAGAAACACAAGAACTGAGGACTCCATGCCCAAGTCGAAGACCCACAGTGGCACCGCGAAGCGATTCAAGGTGTCCGGTAGCGGAAAGATCCTGCGCCAGAAGGCCGGACGTCGCCACCTGCTCGAGCACAAGAGCTCGCGCGTGACCCGTCGCCTCGACGGCGTTGCCGTCGTCGCAGACCAGGATGCGCCCCGCATCAAGCGTCTGCTCGGCATCTGAGCACTTCCCCTACTTGACCACCCGGGGCGGCAGCGCCCCGAAGATTGACAGGATTTTGCAGTGGCACGCGTAAAGAGGGCAGTCAACGCCCAGAAGAAGCGTCGTTCGATTCTCGAGGCCTCGAGCGGCTACCGCGGACAGCGTTCGCGCCTGTACCGCAAGGCCAAGGAGCAGCAGCTCCACTCGATGACCTACGCCTACCGTGACCGTCGCGCGCGCAAGGGCGACTTCCGGAAGCTGTGGATCGCTCGTATCAACGCTGCGGCTCGCGCCAACGACATCACCTACAACCGCTTCATCCAGGGCCTGAAGGCTGCGGGTGTCGAGGTCGACCGCAAGATCCTCGCCGAGCTGGCCGTCTCCGACGCCGCTGCGTTCGCCGGCCTGGTGGCCGTCGCGAAGGCCGCCCTGCCGGCCGACGTCAACGCTCCGGCCGGAGAAGCGGCCTGAGTCAGCTGTTCCGGAATCGACCCGTGGACCCGTTCACCGAACGGACTCCACGGGTCGTTTCTGCTGTCAAGCTCCTGCGCGGCGCAGAGCGCAGGAAGACGGGACGGTTCCTCGCGGAGGGCGAGAACTCCGTCGCCGAGGCGCTGGTCAGCACCACCGTGCACGAGCTGTTCTTCACCGAACACGCCGGTGAGCGGTACCCCGATTTGATCGAGACCGCGCACGGCGCCGGGATCCGGACATCGCTCGTCACCGATCGGGCGATCCGGGCGATGAGCGACACGGTCACGCCGCCTGGCGTGATCGCGGTCTGTGATCTGCTGGACGTTCCGCTCGCCAGCGCGGTGACGGCCGACACCCGCCTGCTGGCCGTGCCCGTCGCGATCGCCGAACCGGGCAACGCCGGCACCGTGATCCGGGTGGCCGACGCGGTCGGGGCCGACGCCGCGATCCTCGCCGGCGACAGCGTCGACCCGCACAACGGCAAGTGCGTGCGGTCCTCCGCCGGAAGCCTGTTCCACCTCCCGATCGTGCGCGAACGCGACACCGACGCCGTCCTCGACGCGCTCACGGCCGCGGGTATCCAGATCCTCGCGACGGCCGCGGACGGCGAGGTGAACCTCGACGAGGCCGACGACCTGCTGGCCCGTCCCACCGCGTGGCTGTTCGGCAACGAGGCCCACGGACTCGATCCCGCGGTCGCGGCCCGCGCCGACCATCGGGTGCGGATCCCGATCCGGGGTCGTGCCGAGAGCCTCAACCTGGCGACCGCGGCGTCCATCTGCCTGTACGCGAGCGCGCGCGTCCAGCATCGGGGCACGTGACGGTCCGCCGAACTCGTTCGAACCGTCCTGGGCCGATCGCCTAGGATTCGAGTGTTGTGCCCGCGCGCGCTGATATCCATCGATAGACAAGGAGTTGCACCGGTCGTGGCTAAGAATGAGGGCGGTGCCCCGCCGACTGTCGATGCGAACGCGCTGACCGAGGAGGCGCTCGGTGCCGCGGCAATCGCCGCCGAGGAGGCGTTCGCGGCGGCCGCGGATCTCGACGAACTCGCCAAGGCCAAGATCGATCACCTGGGCGACAAGGCGCCGATCGCGCTCGCGAAGCGCGGTCTGGGTGCGCTGCCCAAGGAGGAGCGGTCCGAGGCCGGTAAGCGGGTGAACGTGGCCCGCACCCGGGTCGCCACCGCGTTCGACGCGCGCCGCGAGGTGCTGCTCGCCGAGCGTGACGCGGCCGTGCTGGTCGCCGAGGCGATCGACGTGACGCTGCCGTCCGATCGTCGGCCCGCCGGTGCGCGGCACCCGATCACGATCATCTCCGAGCAGATCGCCGACGTGTTCGTCGGCATGGGCTGGGAGGTCGCGGAGGGCCCCGAGGTCGAGACCGAGCACTTCAACTTCGACGCGCTCAACTTCCTGCCGGACCACCCGGCACGCACGATGCAGGACACCTTCCACATCGCGCCCGAGGGCTCGCGTCAGGTGCTGCGCACCCACACCTCGCCGGTGCAGGTCCGGACGATGCTCTCGCGGGAGATCCCGATCTACGTGGTGTGCCCCGGGCGGACGTTCCGCACCGACGAACTCGACGCGACCCACACGCCGGTCTTCTCCCAGATCGAGGGTCTGGCGGTGGACAAGGGCCTGACCATGGCGCACCTGCGGGGCACGCTCGACGCCTTCGCCCGCGCGCTGTTCGGGCCGGAGACGCGAACCCGCATGCGCCCCAACTACTTCCCGTTCACCGAGCCGTCGGCCGAGGTGGACGTGTGGTTCCCGAACAAGAAGGGCGGCGCCGGCTGGGTCGAGTGGGGCGGCTGCGGCATGGTGAACCCGAACGTGCTGCGCGCGTGCGGGATCGACCCCGAGGAATACTCCGGCTTCGCATTCGGCATGGGTCTGGAGCGGACGCTGCAGTTCCGCAACGGCATCCCCGACATGCGCGACATCGTCGAGGGCGACGTGCGGTTCACGCTGCCCTTCGGTGTCCAGGCCTGAGACCACTCACGAGCGAGAGAGCTGAGTAGACGTGCGAGTAGCGCAATCGTGGCTGACCGAGATCCTGCAGCGGGCGACGCCGGACTGGCAGGTGACCGCCGACGAACTGGACGCCGGGTTCGTCCGCGTCGGCCTCGAGGTCGAGGAAGTCGATCCGCTCGAGCCCGTGACCGGTCCGCTGGTCGTGGGCCGGGTCCTGGAGATCGAGGAGCTCACCGAGTTCAAGAAGCCGATCCGCTTCTGCAAGGTCGACGTCGGAGCCGACGAACCGCAGGAGATCGTGTGCGGCGCCCGGAACTTCGCCGAGGGTGACCTCGTCGTCGCAGCCCTGCCGGGCGCGGTCCTGCCGGGTGGTTTCGCGATCGCCTCCCGCAAGACGTACGGCAAGGTGTCCAACGGCATGATGTGCTCGGCCTCCGAGCTGGGCATCGGCAAGGACCACTCGGGCATCCTCGTCCTCGAGCCGGGGACCGCCGAGCCGGGCACCGACGCCAACGAGCTGTTGGGCCTCGACGACACGATCATCGAGCTGAACATCACCCCCGACCGCGGCTACTGCTTCTCGGTGCGCGGTCTCACGCGGGAGCTCGCCTGCGGTTTCGATCTGGGCTTCGCCGATCCGGCCGCGGTGCCGGCGCTGCCGTCCGACGGCGGCGAGGCGTGGTCGATCCAGCTGGAGCCGGAGTCGAAGGCCACCCGTTTCACGGCCCGCCGGATCACCGGAATCGACCCCAAGGCCGTCAGCCCGTGGTGGCTGCAGCGCCGGCTGCTGATGTCGGGTGTGCGCCCGATCTCGCCGGCGGTCGACGTCACCAACTACGTGCTGCTCGAGCTGGGCCAGCCGCTGCACGCGTTCGACGCCGCGAAGGTCCAGGGCGGTCTCGTGGTGCGCCGCGCCGAGGCGGGGGAGAAGCTGACCACCCTCGACGGCGTGGAGCGGACCCTCGATCCCGAGGACGTCGTGATCGCGGACGACTCCGGTGCGGTCTCGCTCGCCGGTGTCATGGGCGGCGCCACCACCGAGGTCCACGACGGCACCACCGACATCCTGCTCGAGTCCGCGACGTGGGATCCGCTCGCGGTGTTCAAGACGTCGCGTCGACACAAGCTGATCAGCGAGGCCAGCAAGCGGTACGAGCGCGTCGTCGACCCCGAGGTCGCGCTCCCGGCGCTGGACCGTGCGGCGGCGCTGCTGGTCGAGATCGCGGGCGGCACCGTCGAGCCGGTGCTGACCGACGTCGGTGGTGTCGCGCCGGCGGGCCAGATCCGCATGGACATCGACCTGCCCGACCGTGTCGCCGGCGTCGCCTACCCGAACGGCACCGCCGCGCGGCGGCTGACGCAGATCGGCTGCGTCGTCGAGGTCGGCGTCAGCGAGTCCGGGCACGGTCAGCTCGTCGTGACGCCGCCGTCGTGGCGCCCCGACCTGGTACAGCCGGCCGATCTGGTCGAGGAGGTGCTGCGCCTCGAGGGTCTCGAGCAGATCCCGTCGGTGCTCCCGCACGCCCCCGCCGGTCGCGGCCTCACCCCGGAACAGCGCCGCCGCCGCACCGTCGGCAAGATGCTGGCCGCGTCGGGGTTCGTGGAGATCCTGCCGCCGGTGTTCCTGCCGCACGCCGTGTTCGACACGTGGGGCCTGGACGCCGACGACCCGCGCCGCAACACCACCCGGGTGCTCAACCCGCTCGAGTCCGATCGTCCCGAGCTCGGCACCACGCTGCTGCCCGGCATGCTCGAGGTGCTGGCCCGCAACGCTTCTCGCGGTCAGCGCGACCTGTCGCTGTACGGCATCGCGCAGGTGGTGCAGCCGGGTCCGGACACCAAGCCGGTCGACGCGCTGCCGGTGGACCGCCGTCCCACGGACGAGCAGATCGCCGAGCTGTTGAAGTCGCTGCCCGCGCAGCCGGTGCACGTCGCGGTGGTGCTGTCGGGTCTGCGGGAGCCGTCCGGGCCGTGGGGTGCGGGCCGTCCCGCCGAGGCGGCGGACGCGTTCGCCGCGGTGCAGACGATCGCCGACGCCGCCGGGGTCGCGGTGGAACTGCGCGCCGCGCAGTACCTGCCGTGGCACCCGGGCCGCTGCGCCGAGGTCGTGTTCGACGGAAAGGTCGTCGGGCACGCCGGCGAGCTGCACCCGGCGGTGCTCGAGCGGGCCGGGCTGCCGGCGCGCACGTGCGCGGTCGAGGTCGACCTCGACGCGCTTCCTGTCGCCGAAGTTCTTCCGGTGCCGCGGATCTCGCCGTTCCCCGCCGTCCTGCAGGACGTCGCGGTGGTCGTCGACGCCTCGGTTCCGGCGGCTGCGGTCGAGGCGTCCCTGCGGAGCGGCGGCGGTGAACTGCTCGAGGACATCCGCCTGTTCGACGTCTTCGAGGGCGCGCAGGTGGGCGAGGGCCGCAAGTCGTTGGCGTTCGCACTTCGATTCCGCGGCACCGACCGCACACTGACCGAGGACGAGGCCAGCGCCGCACGCGATGCGGCGGTCGCGGCCGCGGCGGACGCCGTCGGGGCCGTTCTGCGCGGCTGACACCCGAGTTCGACCGATGAGGGGCTCCTCTCGCTAGCCTGGAAGGCGCCGGCGAGAGGAGCCCCTCATGGTTGACACGGACAGTGGCGGATCGGATGCCGTGCTCGCGCGACTGCACGGTCTCGACGACGCCGAATTGCTGGCGGTCGTGCTTGCCGCGACGGCCGGACGCCCGGCGCTCGCCCCGGTGCACGCGGCCGCGTCCATGCTGTCCGCCGGCGTCGGCCACACCCCGGACATACCGCCGGATCCGTCCCGGCCCACCGCGCCGCCGGACGTTCCACCGCCGTTGACGATGGCCGGCGGAGCGGTGCCCGGCCCCGACTACACCGATGCCGGAGTCCCGACGTTCGACCGCGTCCGCGACACGATCGAGGAACGCTTCGGCACCGCGCTCGGCTCGGAGGAACTCGAGCGCGGCAGCCAGGCGGGGCGGGACCTCGACGAGCAGTGGCAGGCACGGGAGAAGGCCGCCCACGAGCGGCTCGACGAGATCCGCCGGTCCATGAAGAACGAGTAGCGCAGGCGACGTCGTGCCGGGTCGGTATCGCTTCGTCGAGCGCAGTACCGACTTGTCGGTCGACGACGCTACCCTCCTCGCTGCCGGGCACATCGCCTGGTTCCGCTCGATATCTGGAGGTCGCGCTGTGAGCGCGTTGTCGAACCCGAACGTGATTCCGTCCTACGCCACCCTGCCCGCCCTACCGCTCGACGAGGACGACCGCGCGGAGCTGACCCGGCAGATCTGGGATCAGCTGATCACCGGCCGCGATGACGTCGACGACTTCATCGACTGCTACGGCGAGGACTACGACCTCACCGACGAGCAGCTCGGGGCGGCGTTCGCCGCACTCCGCACCGTCCGGCTACGCCAGCAGAAGGAAATCGGCGCCTACACCTCCCGCACCATCGCCGCGTTCGAGGAACTGAATGCCAACGGAGTGGTCGCCCGCGCGGACTTCTCCTGCTGCGGCACCTGCGCATCCGGCGAGATCTGGGACGAGCGTGACGACAGCCGCCACTGGAGCGGCTATGTCTACTTCCACCAGCAGGACACCGACCGTCTCCTCGAGGACGGCACCACCTACATCGGTTACGGTGCGTTTCCGCCCGAGGCGTTCGACGAGGCCGCGTACGACGCGCTCAGCGAAGCGGCGAAGGAAGACCTCTACACTGCGGACGTGACGCGCCTGCTCGACGACGTGGTGTTTCCAGTCCTACGGCGGCACGGCATCGAGCCGGAATGGAATCGGGACCTGGGCACGCGGGTGCTGCTCGAGAACGCCGACTGGTACGCCCCGATCGAGGCGTAGCGCGATCCACCGGTCGACCCGACGGAGCCGAGTCGGCGGGCCCGGCTCGCCGGCCGGCGGACGCGGCGTGAATCCTCTACTGCGGGCGGACGATCGGGACCGGTGAGTCGTGGCTGACCAGGGCGACCGCGACCTTGTGCTCGGCGGCGAGTTCGCGGAACATCTCCGTGGCGCGCTCTGCCTGCGACCAGCCGAAGGATGCGTAGACGATCGTCGTTCCGATGCTGTAGTCGGTGAGGCGTCCCTCGAGGCTCGCGTCTGTGGCGAGCTGCTCGTCGTCGGGAGCGTCGGGGCCGTTGAGCGGCGGGAAGACCTCGGCGATCGCGGTGTAGAACGCGCGGAGGTCGGGCGTGGTCACCGCGACGTCGCAGTAGTCGTGGTCCTCGGCCCATTCGGTCTGCGCGTCGTACCAGTCGAGGAAACCGCTGTCCGTCGTGGCGGCGGGGTCGAAGGCGACGATGTCGTAGCTCACGCGCGGAGATGGTACCGGTCGTGCTGTTCTCTCCGGCGGCCCCGGGCTACTCGATACTGCGCCGGTCGGGCAGGCCGGTGATTGCCTGGAGAGCGCGAACATGCGCGTCGAAGGCGGAACGGCCGGCCGGGGTGAGGGAGAGCCACGTCAGCCGTCGCGCGTCGCTCCGATCCAGGGACGCGGCCTTGGTCGACGAAACATATCCGGCGACGACCAACGCCTTGAGATGCTTGGACAGGGCGGCGTCCGCAATCCCCAAGGCGTCACGCATCACCGCGAAGTCGAGTTGGTCGACGGGTCTGAGCAGACCACAGATTCGGAGTCTGGCGGGTGCGTGGATCAGCTCGTCGAATGCAGCCTCAGCCACGGCGGATCTTTGCGAGCGCCGCCCGATACGCGACCCCGGACAGCAGAGTCGTCACGACGAAAGCGCCGAGACTCGTCAGCACGACAGCCCAACGGAGACCGAAGGATGCCAGCCCCAGGGACGCGCTGAACAGGATCAAGCACGTCGCGATGATGCCGGTCACCGCCCACGCCGCCCGGGCACCGATCGCGCGGAAACGGATACCGGTCTCCCGCCGAACGAGGTAGGCGATGACGAGCGCCGCGACCGGCGCCCACCAGCTGGAGGCCGGCGGTTCGTAGTCCTCGCCCGGGCGCGCGGTGGCCGCCGAAGCAACCCACCACGCGCCGGCCGCGCCGAACGCAGCCAGGAGCGGCCACCGCACCCACGCGTTCTCGACGAGTCGATCGCGGTCCGCCTGCAGTGCCTCGAGCACCTCGACCGCAGCCTGGGGTGATGAGCCGGCAAAGTGACTTTCCATGGCGGAAAGTCTATGCGGGGCACGCCGTGAGCTCGCGGGCTACCCCCAGAAATCGGTCTTCGTGTATTCGGAGAGCGGGGAGAATCCCAGTCCGCGCAGCTCCGCCGCCTCGCAGGCGCGCTTGAACTCGTCAGTGCAGACGAGCGCGTGGTCGACATCGGTGCACATGAAGGCCGCCGCCTCGGGAACGCGCGCCTCCGCGATCTCGAACCGGGCGACGGACTCGAACGTCGGCGCGTCCGGGATGTTGCGATTGCGGGACGGCTCACCGCTGGCAGGGTCGAACTCGAGCTCGACGTCGGATGCCGCCAGGTCGATCACCGACGCCCACTCGCCCCAGCGGAGGTGGCTGTACCGCTTCGCCGTCGGCACCCCGCCGGACTGCAGCACCCGCACGGGGACCGTCACGAGCCGGAGCCCGAAACCGCGGCAGATCCGCACGAACTCCTCCGACGCGAGCCAGTTCACGCCCCAATAGTCGACGTCGAGCCGCCGATTCGTCGTGACGAGCTCGTAGTCCCACTCGGCCGGAGACGCGGCGGGCCGGGGATCGAACGCGTCCCAGTCCCACGGCCGGTTGAGCTTCCCCTTGAGGACCGGCGGGCAACCCGGCTCCCCGGCAACGTACTCGACGATCCACAGAGTCATGGCGTCACTCTGCACCGACGCGGCCGGTCACAGCGCGATCGGACGATATCGGAGGGCCTCGTCGACGATCTGCTCGGCCGAGGCTTCCCGCAGCTCGGCCGGAGGATGGTAGATCAGGTCGCTGACTCGGGGATGCGGCACGTTGGTGTCCAGAACCCGGAGGTAGTAGTCGCTCTCCGGGTCGCCGGCCAGGAGTCTGCGGACGATCTCGACGAGTTCGTCCGAGGTGATGTCCGTGATTCGGGGCCGGGCTGGCCGGGCGGCCTCCAGCGCGAACTCGGCCAAGTCCCGGCCGCCGTCGTACTCGGCGAAGTCGAGAGCCGAATAGGCGTGGCCCGTCCTCGCGTTGAACGTCTCGATCTCCTGTCGCGCGCTCTCGGATCCGCGGAGCACCAGGTCGGCGATCCGCGAGATCGCACGGCACAGCTCGTCCAGTCGCTGCCGGTCCACCGACGGGGGCATCAGTTCGACTCTCAGATCCACGGCACGGATTATGCCGAGCGGATCCCGAACGCTGCCAGTGCGGCGACGGCCGACGGCGACGCGGCCGCCCCAGCCGCGGTGGTTCCGGGCTGGGGCGGCGGGGTGTGGTTGGGTCAGTGGCGTTCGAGGATCGCCGCGAAATCGGTTCCCGCGGGCAGTGATCCGTACTCGAGGTCGCGGTCGGCACCCAGCCGCGCGCCGATGAACGCCTCCGCGACCGCGGTGGGGGCGGTGCGCAGCAGCAGCGAGCCCTGCAGCCCGAGCGCCATAGCGGCGGCCACCGGCCGGGCCCGGAACTGCGCGGTTCCGGGATCGAGGGTCGCGAGTTCGGCGAGCATCGCGCGCACCCGGTCGAGGTGCGCGTCGAACAGCGTCGACGCGCCGCGCGCGAGATTCAGTTCGGCGTCGAACGCCTGCACCGACTCGGGCTCGCGGGTCATCGCCCGCAGGACGTCGAGCGCGATGACGTTGCCCGATCCCTCCCACACGGCCATCACCGGCTGCTCGCGGAACCGGCGGGCCAGCGGGAACGCCTCGGTGTAGCCGTTGCCGCCGAGGCACTCGAGCGACTCGTAGGCGTGGTGCGGTCCGCGCTTGCAGATCCAGTACTTGCTCACGGCGGTGGCCAGGCGGCGGAACGCCTTCTCGGACTCCGACGCGTCGTCGTCGTGGGCGCGGGCCAGACGCAGCGCGGTGGCCGTCGCGGCCTCCGACTCGAGCGCCAGGTCGGCGGCCACCGCGGTCATCGCGGGCTGGTCGACGAGCGTCGCGCCGAACGCGGAGCGGTGCCGCACGTGCCACAGGGCCTCGGCGACCGACTGCCGCATGCCGGCGGTCGAGCCGTAGACGCAGTCGAGGCGGGTCCGCGCCACCATCTCGATGATCGTGCGCACGCCGCGGCCCGGTTCCCCGACGATGTGGCCGATCGTTCCGTCGAGTTCGATCTCCGACGAGGCGTTCGACTTGTTGCCGAGCTTGTCCTTGAGGCGCTGGATGCGGAACACGTTGCGGGTGCCGTCCTCGAGCACGCGCGGCACCAGGAAGCAGGACAGGCCCTCGGGCGCGTTCGCCAGGACCAGGAATGCGTCCGACATCGGTGCCGAGCAGAACCACTTGTGCCCGGTGAGCGTGTAGGTGCCGTCCGAGAGCGGCTGCGCCGTCGTGGTGTTCGCGCGGACGTCGGAGCCGCCCTGCTTCTCGGTCATCGCCATGCCGAACAGCACGCCGGGCTTGTCGCCGGGCGCGGCCAGGGCGCCGTCGTAGCCGCGCGAGTAGAGCCGGGGGAGCCAGCGCTCGGCCAGGTCGGGGGCCAGCATGAGCGAGGGCACCGCCGAGTGCGTCATCGAGATCGGGCAGGCGTGGCCGGGCTCGACCTGCGCGAACAGCATGAACGTCGCCGCTCGCGCGACGTTGGCGCCGGTGCGGGGCTCCGCCCACGCCGCCGTGTGCGCGCCGTGCTCGACGGCCGCGGAGATCACGCGATGGTAGGCGGGGTGGTACTCGACCTCGTCGATGCGGTGACCGTAGCGATCGTGCGAGTTCAGCCGCGGGACCTCGGTGTTCGCGAGTTCGGCGGCGTGCTGGAACTCGGCGGTCCCGACCAACGCGCCCACCTCGGTGAGGTGCGCGCCGGCCCACTCGGCGTCGTACCGGGTGACGCCCTCGACGAGCGGGGCATTGCTCGTGAACTCGTTGACGTCCACCCGCGGCGGTGCCTGGTTGAACACCTCGTGGGTGCGGTGTCCGCGCGGCGCCGCGTTCGTCAAGTCGTCGGTTGTCGTCATCTTCGAGCCCTTCCGCAAAGCAATGAATCATGATTCACTTCTTGTTGAGTGACTGTAGAACGGATTCGCGCGACGGGCAACGGACCCCCGCCCGGCCCAGTGAAGGAGACCCCCGGTGCATCTGAACGTGCTGCTGGAAAGTGCCTG
This sequence comes from Prescottella agglutinans, assembly GCF_004011865.1. Lineage (GTDB taxonomy): Bacteria > Actinomycetota > Actinomycetes > Mycobacteriales > Mycobacteriaceae > Prescottella > Prescottella agglutinans. Next base: position 340,993 of record NZ_RKLP01000006.1, read on the forward strand.
CAGGAAGTCCCCCGAGAAGGACGCCCTCGTCTACGGGGCGCAGCGGATGAGCTACCGCGATCTCGAGGCCGCGTCGCGACGGGCCGCCGAGGTGTTCCGGCGCGAAGGGATCCGCCGCGGCGATCGGGTCGCGGTGATGACCTACAACTCGCCCGGCTTCCTGATCGCCGCCTTCGGTATCTGGCGCGCGGGCGGCGTGCTGGTGCCGGTGAACCACAAGCTCACCGCGCCCGAGGTGGAATACACGATCGCCCACAGCGGCGCCCGGGTCGGCGTCGTGTCCGCCGACCTGGTGTCGGCTGCGCGTGGGGGAGCGCCGCAGGCGCGGTGGCTGCTCACCGAGGCCGCCACGCACGGCAGCGACGTCGAGGCGGCCGACGACTTCGACGCCGCCGTCGCATCAGCGCCCGAATGGGACGGCGTGGACGGCACCGAGGACGATGTCGCGCAGATCCTCTACACGTCCGGCACCACGAGCGCGCCCAAGGGGTGCGTGCACACGCATCGCACCATCGCGTCGGTGCCGCCGCTGATCGTCGCCACGATGGGGCTGACCCGCGACGACCGGTTCCTGATCGCGATGCCGATCTGGCACGCGTCGCCGCTCAACAACTGGACGCTGACGACGTTGTTCCTCGGCGGCACGGTGATCCTGCAGCGCGAGTACCACCCGATCGAGTTCCTCGAGACGGTGCAGCGCGAGCGGGCCACCGCCTTCTTCGGCGCGCCCATCGCCTACCTCGCGCCGGTGCAGATCGCGAAGGCGCAGGGCGTCGACCTCACCACCTACGACCTGAGTTCGATGCGCCGCTGGATCTACGGCGGGGCGCCGATCGGCGCGGAGACCGCCGAACTGCTGGCCGAGGTCTATCGGTCGGACGACTTCTACCAGGTGTACGGGATGAGCGAGATGGGCCCGGTCGGGACCGCGCTCTACCCGCACGAGCAGATCGCCAAGGCCGGTTCGATCGGGCGCGGTGGCATGCCCGGCGTCGACCTGCGGGTGGTCCGGGCGGACGGCGTCGACGCGGCGCCGGGCGAGACCGGCGAGATCTGGCTCAGCGCCGACACCCGGATGCGCGGCTACCTCGACAACGACGCCGCCACGGCCGATGTCTTCGACGGGCGTTGGTACCGCACCGGGGACATCGCCCGTGTCGACGCCGACGGCTACCTGTTCATCGTCGACCGCCTCAAGGACGTCATCATCACCGGCGGCGAGAACGTCTACTCGCAGGAGGTGGAGGAGGCGATTCGTCCGCACGACGACGTCGTCGACGTCGCGGTCATCGGCCGGCCCCATCCGGAGTGGGGCGAGACGGTGGTCGCCGTTGTCGTTCCGGTCGCGGGGAGGACAATCGAACTCGACGATCTGCGCGGGTACCTGTCGGACAAGCTCGCCCGGTACAAGGTGCCGCGGGAGCTGGTGCTGGTCGACGCGCTGCCGCGGAACCCGTCGGGCAAGCTCACGAAGCACGTGCTGCGCGGTGCGGTGCTCGCGGACTGACCGTGGCCGGAATCCCGCTATGAATGAGTTTGCATGATGGTGCATAATCATCCGTATGGGTACTTCTGGAGACTCCGAAGCTTCGACGGCCGGTGACCGGTCGCCGATCAAGGTCGCGATCGCGGGCGCCAGCGGGTACGCGGGCGGCGAGATCCTGCGCCTGCTGCTCGGCCACCCCGCCTACCGTGACGGTTCGTTGGTGATCGGTGCGCTGACGGCGGGCGGCAACGCCGGCACCACGCTCGGCTCGCACCACCCGCACCTGCTGCCGCTCGCGGACCGCGTCCTCGGCCCCACCGACATCGAGACCCTGTCCGGGCACGACGTCGTGTTCCTCGGCCTGCCGCACGGCAACTCCGCCGAGATCGCCAAGCAGCTCCCCGAGTCCACCGTGATCATCGACTGCGGCGCCGACTTCCGGCTCACCGACGCCGCCGCGTGGGAGAAGTACTACGGCAGCCCGCACGCGGGTAGCTGGCCGTACGGTCTGCCCGAGCTGCCGGGTGGACGGGACAAGCTGGTCGGTGCCACCCGGATCGCGGTGCCCGGCTGCTACCCGACGGTGTCGTCGCTCGCGCTGGCGCCGGCGGTGGCCGCGGGCGTCGTCGAGCCGCGGGTCAACGTCGTCGCGGTCAGCGGCACGTCCGGCGCCGGCAAGGCGCCCAAGGCCGACCTTCTCGGTTCCGAGGTCATGGGCTCGGTCCGTGCCTACGGCATCGGCGGTGCGCACCGGCACACCCCCGAGATCAAGCAGAACCTCTCCGCCGCCGCCGGCACCGACGTGACGGTGTCGTTCACGCCGGTCCTCGCCCCGATGCCGCGCGGCATCCTCGCGACGTGCACCGCGCCCACCACCGCGAGCGCCGACGAGATCCGGGCGGTGTACGAGAAGGCGTACAAGGACGAGCCGTTCGTGCACGTGCTGCCCGAGGGGCAGCTGCCGCAGACCGGCGCGGTCGTCGGCTCCAACGCCGTGCAGATCGCGGTCACCGTCGACGCGGACGCCGGACTGCTCGTCGCGGTCGCCGCGATCGACAACCTCACCAAGGGCACCGCAGGCGGTGCCGTCCAATCCATGAACCTGGCCCTGGGCCTGCCCGAGACCGATGGTCTCTCGACTGTGGGAGTTGCTCCGTGACAACCGATTCCGAGTTCGCTGCACCCGATGCCGTCGAGATCGCCGGTGGTCGGCTGATCCGCACCCAGGGCGTCACCGCACCCGCGGGCTTCCGGGCCGCGGGCATCAAGGCGGGCATCAAGGCCAGCGGCAAGTCCGACCTCGCGCTGGTCTTCAACGAGGGCCCGGAACTGGCGGCCGCGGGCGTGTTCACCGCCAACAAGGTCAAGGCCGCACCCGTCCTGTGGTCGCAGCAGGTGCTCACCACCGGGCACCTGCGGGCCGTCGTCCTGAACTCGGGCGGCGCCAACGCGTGCACCGGCGCCCCGGGCTTCCAGGACTCGCACCAGACGGCCGAGCACGTGGCCGCGTCGCTCAGCGACTGGGGCACCGAGACCGGCGCGATCGAGGTCGCGGTGTGCTCGACCGGCCTCATCGGCGACCGGCTGCCGATGGACAAGATCCTCGCCGGCGTCACCGAGATCGTGCACGAGCTGGCCGGCGGGATCTCCGGCGGCACCGACGCCGCGCACGCCATCATGACCACCGACACCGTGCCGAAGCAGGCCGCGCTGCACCACGCCGACAAGTGGAACGTCGGCGGGATGGCGAAGGGTGCGGGCATGCTCGCGCCGTCGCTCGCGACGATGCTGTGCGTCGTCACGACCGACGTCGTCGCCACCGCCGAACAGCTCGACGAGGCGCTGCGCCACGCGACGCGGATGACGTTCGACCGGCTCGACGTCGACGGCGCCACCTCCACCAACGACACCGTGCTGCTGCTCGCGTCCGGTGCCAGCTCCGTCACCCCGTCGCAGGACGAGCTCAACGCCGCCGTCCTCGCGGTGTGCGACGACCTGGCCGAGCAGATGATGGCCGACGCGGAGGGCGTCACCAAGCGGGTCCGCGTCACCGTCAGCGGCGCCGCGTCCGAGCAGGACGCCCTCGTCGCCGCGCGCACCGTCGCCCGCGACAGCCTGGTCAAGACCGCGCTCTTCGGCTCCGACCCCAACTGGGGCCGGGTGCTCGCCGCGGTCGGCATCGCTCCCATCACCCTCGACCCGGACCGGATCGCGGTGTCGTTCAACGGCAATCCCGTCTGCATCGACGGTGTCGGCGCGCCCGGCGCCCGCGAGGTGGACCTGTCGGGGATGGACATCGACCTGACGATCGAACTCGGTGTCGGCGCCTCGAGCGCCAGCATCCGGACCACGGACCTCTCGCACGCCTACGTCGAAGAGAACTCGGCGTACTCGTCATGAGCGGCGACATCCCGAGCGGCACCGCCGCGGCGTCCATCGAGAACCTGACGTCGAGCCAGAAGGCGTACGTCCTGGCCGAGGCGCTGCCGTGGCTGCAGCGCTTCCACGACAAGGTCGTCGTCGTCAAGTACGGCGGCAACGCGATGATCGACGAGGACCTCAAGAGCGCGTTCGCGGCCGACATGGCGTTCCTGCGCACCATCGGCATCCACCCGGTCGTCGTGCACGGTGGCGGCCCGCAGATCAACGCGATGCTGAAGCGTCTCGGCATGGAGGGGGAGTTTCGCGGCGGATTCCGCGTCACCACCCCCGAGGTCATGGACGTCGTCCGCATGGTGCTGTTCGGTCAGGTCGGCCGCGAACTCGTCGGCCTGATCAACGCGCACGGCCCGTTCGCGGTCGGCATCTCCGGCGAGGACGCGCGGCTGTTCACCGCGACGCGCCGCACCGTCCAGGTCGACGGTGAGGCCACCGATATCGGACTGGTCGGCGACGTCACCACCGTCAACCCGGCAGCAGTGCTCGATCTCATTGCGGCCGGACGCATTCCGGTCGTGTCGACCATCGCGCCCGACGAGGACGGCGTGGTGCACAACATCAACGCGGACACCGCGGCCGCGGCCCTCGCCGAGGCCATCGGCGCCGAGAAGCTCGTCGTCCTCACCGACGTCGAGGGGCTGTACACCAACTGGCCCGACCGCTCGTCGCTCGCGTCCGAGATCGACACGGCCGCACTGCGTCAGCTGCTGCCGAGCCTCGACGCCGGCATGGTCCCCAAGATGGAGGCCTGCCTGCGTGCCGTCGAGGGCGGCGTGCCCACCGCGCACGTCATCGACGGCCGCGTCGCGCACGCGGTCCTGCTCGAACTCTTCACCGGCGAGGGCATCGGCACGATGGTGACCCCCGCACCCGAACTTGAACTCGTAACCACGGAAGGACTGGCATGACTGCCACGACGGATCTCCAGCAGCGCTGGTCCGGCGCACTGATGAACACCTACGGCGTGCCGCGGGTGGCGTTGGTCCGTGGCGAGGGTGCGGTCGTCACCGATGCGGACGGCAAGGAGTACCTGGACCTGCTCGCCGGCATCGCGGTGAACATCCTGGGGCACGCGCACCCGGCGATCGTCGAGGCGGTCACCACGCAGCTGTCCACCCTCGGGCACGTGTCCAACCTGTACGCGAGCGAACCGGCCGTTGCGCTGGCCGAACACCTCCTCTCCCAGATGGGTGTCGGGGACGGCGCCGGCTCGGTGACGGGCCGGGTGTTCCTGTGCAACTCCGGCACCGAGGCGAACGAGGCCGCGTTCAAGCTGGCCCGGGCAACCGGACGGCGCAAGATCATCGCCGCGGAGAAGGCGTTCCACGGCCGGACGATGGGCGCGCTGGCGCTCACCGGCCAGCCCGACAAGCGGGCGCCGTTCGAGCCGATGCCGCCCGGCGTCGAGCACGTGCCCTACGGCGACCTCGAGGCGCTCGACCGGGCCGTCGACGGGGACACCGCCGCGGTGTTCCTCGAGCCGATCATGGGTGAGGGCGGCGTCGTCGTGCCGCCCGAGGGGTACCTCGCGGGCGCCCGGCGGATCACCGCCGAGCGCGGCGCACTGCTCATCCTCGACGAGGTACAGACCGGGATCGGCCGCACCGGCTGGTTCTACGCGCACCAGGCGGCGGGCATCGTGCCCGACGTCATGACGCTGGCGAAGGGCCTCGGCGGCGGCATGCCGATCGGCGCGTGCATCGCGACCGGCGCGGCAGCCGAGCTGTTCGGTCCGGGCAAGCACGGCACGACCTTCGGCGGCAACCCGGTGTGCGCGTCGGCGGCCCTCGCGGTGCTGAAGACCATCGCGGCCGAGGATCTGCTGTCGCACGCGGACAACCTGGGCAAGACGATTTCCGCCGGAATCGAGGGTCTCGGCCATCCGCTGGTCGACCACGTCCGCGGCGCCGGCCTGTTGCTGGGTGTGGTGCTCACCGAGGACGTCGCCCCGGCGGTCGAGACCGCCGCCCGCGACGCCGGCTATCTCGTCAACGCGGCACAGCCCGGGGTGGTCCGGTTGGCACCCCCGCTGATCCTCACCGAGGAGCAGGCGGAAGGATTCGTCGCGGCGCTGCCGGGAATTCTCGACACGGCCGCGGCGGAATCGGCAGCAGGAGGTAAGTAGTACATGACCGTTCGGCACTTCTTGAGGGACGACGATCTCACTCCGGCGGAGCAGGCCGAGGTGCTGGGGCTCGCCCGTGAGCTCAAGGCGAACCCGTTCTCGCAGAAGCCGCTCGAGGGCCCCCGCGGCGTCGGTGTCATCTTCGACAAGAACTCGACCCGCACCCGGTTCTCCTTCGAGATGGGGATCGCGCAGCTCGGCGGGCACGCGGTCGTCGTCGACGGCAGCAAGACCCAGCTCGGACGCGACGAGACGCTGCAGGACACCGGTCGTGTCCTGTCCCGCTTCGTCGACGCCGTCGTCTGGCGCACCTTCGGGCAGGAGCGACTCGAGCAGATGGCCGAGGGCGCGACGGTCCCGATCGTCAACGCGCTGTCGGATCAGTTCCACCCCTGCCAGGTGCTCGCGGATCTCCAGACGCTCGCCGAGCGCAAGGGCGAGCTGAAGGGACTGAAGCTGACGTACCTCGGCGACGGTGCGAACAACATGGCGCACTCGCTGCTGCTCGGCGGCGTCACCGCGGGCGTGCACGTCACGATCGCGGCCCCGGTCGGGTTCGCACCCGACCCGGCGGTCGTCGACGCCGCCCGCGTGCGGGCGGAGCAGACCGGCGCGATGATCACGCTCACCGACGATCCGCAGGCCGCGGTCGTCGGCGCCGACGCCCTCGTCACCGACACGTGGACGTCGATGGGTCAGGAGGAGGACGGGCTCGATCGCATCGGACCGTTCCGCCCGTTCCAGATCAACGCGGACCTGCTCGCGAAGGCGGCGCCCGACGCCGTCGTCCTGCACTGCCTGCCCGCGCACCGCGGCGAGGAGATCACCGACGAGGTGCTCGACGGCCCGCAGTCCGGGGCGTGGGACGAGGCCGAGAACCGACTGCACGCGCAGAAGGCGCTGCTCGTGTGGCTGCTCGAACGGTCCGCCGGGGCGCGGCCGTGACCTCCGCCCCGGGAACGCAGCCGGCCGCCGCCGTCGCGCACACGCGCGCCGGTCGGCAGGCCCGGATCACCGCGCTGGTGGCCGAACGCCACATCCGCAGCCAGGCCGAACTCGCCGCACTGCTCGCGGCGGAGGGCATCGAGGTCTCCAACGCGACGCTGTCGCGGGATCTCGAGGAACTCGGCGCGGTGAAGCTGCGGGCCGCCGACGGCGGCGCCGGGGTGTACGTCGTGCCGGAGGACGGCTCGCCCGTGCGGGGCGTCTCCGGTGGCACCGACCGTCTGTCCCGGCTGCTGGGCGAGCTGTTGGTCTCGACCGACGCCAGCGGCAACCTGGCAGTCCTGCGCACCCCGCCGGGGGCAGCGCACTACCTGGCCAGCGCGCTCGATCGGGCCTCGCTGCCCGACGTCGTCGGCACCATCGCGGGCGACGACACCATCCTCGTCGTGGCCCGCGAACCGCTCACCGGAGCGGAGCTTGCCGCGGCGATAGAGCGCCTCGCCTGACCACTAGACTCTTTCTCGAACACTTCGATTTCTAAGGAGCACACACACCATGGCTGAACGCGTCGTACTCGCCTACTCCGGCGGGCTGGACACCTCGGTGGCCATCAGCTGGATCGGCAAGGAGACCGGCAAAGAGGTCGTCGCCGTCGCCATCGATCTCGGCCAGGGCGGCGAGGACATGGAGGTCGTGCGTCAGCGTGCCCTCGACTGCGGCGCCGTCGAGTCGGTCGTGGTGGATGCCCGTGACGAGTTCGCCGACGAGTACTGCCTGCCGACGATCCAGGCCAACGCGCTGTACATGGACCGTTACCCGCTGGTCTCGGCCATCAGCCGTCCGCTGATCGTCAAGCACATCGTCGAGGCCGCGCGTGCGCACGGCGGCACCGTCGTCTCGCACGGCTGCACCGGCAAGGGCAACGACCAGGTCCGCTTCGAGGTCGGCTTCGGTGCGCTGGCTCCCGACCTCGAGGTGATCGCGCCGGTCCGCGACTACGCCTGGACCCGCGAGAAGGCCATCGCCTTCGCCGAGGAGAACAACATCCCGATCAACGTCACCAAGCGTTCGCCGTTCTCGATCGACCAGAACGTGTGGGGCCGCGCGGTGGAGACGGGCTTCCTCGAGGACCTGTGGAACGCCCCCACCAAGGACGTCTACGACTACACGCAGGACCCGACCCTGAACTGGAACAGCCCCGACGAGCTGATCATCAGCTTCGAGGCGGGCAAGCCGGTCGCGATCGACGGCAAGCCGGTCACGGTGCTCGAGGCCATCCAGGAGCTCAACAAGCGTGCCGGCGCACAGGGTGTCGGCCGCCTCGACGTCGTCGAGGACCGTCTCGTCGGCATCAAGAGCCGCGAGATCTACGAGGCCCCGGGCGCGATGGTCCTGATCACCGCGCACCAGGAGCTCGAGCACCTCACCCTCGAGCGTGAGCTCGGTCGCTACAAGCGTCAGATGGAGCAGCGCTGGAGCGAGCTGGTCTACGACGGCCTGTGGTTCTCGCCGCTGAAGGACGCGCTCGATTCCTTCGTCGCGAAGACCCAGGAGCGGGTCACCGGCGACATCCGCCTGTTCCTGCACGGTGGCGCGATCACCGTCAACGGCCGCCGCAGCCCGCAGTCGCTGTACGACTTCAACCTCGCCACCTACGACGAGGGCGACACCTTCGACCAGTCGTACGCCAAGGGCTTCGTCAACATCCACGGCCTGTCGTCCAAGGTCGCCGCGAAGCGCGATCTGGGCCTCTGATCGTGTCTGCCCACGGCACCAACGAGGGCGCCCTGTGGGGCGGCCGGTTCGAGTCCGGACCGGCCGCCGCCATGGCGGCGCTGAGCAAGTCGACGCACTTCGACTGGACGCTCGCGCCGTACGACGTGCGGGCCTCGCAGGCGCACGCCAAGGTCTTGCACAAGGCCGGTCTTCTGAGTGAGGCAGACCTGGCGACCATGCTCGACGGACTCACCCGCCTCGCCGACGACGTCGCGAGCGGGGCGTTCGTGCCCGCCGAGTCCGACGAGGACGTCCACGGCGCTCTCGAGCGCGGTCTGATCGAGCGGGTCGGGCCCGAGGTCGGCGGCCGGCTGCGAGCGGGCCGCTCCCGCAACGACCAGGTGGCGACGCTGTTCCGGATGTGGCTGCGTGACGCGGCCCGCCGGGTCGCGGACGGGGTGCTCGACGTCGTCGACGCGCTCGCGACCCAGGCCGCGGCCCACCCCGAGGCCGTGATGCCCGGCAAGACGCACCTGCAGGCGGCGCAGCCGGTGCTGCTGGCGCATCATCTGCTGGCGCACACGCATCCGCTGCTGCGCGACGTCGAGCGGCTGCGGGACTTCGACAAGCGGGCCGCGGTGTCCCCGTACGGATCCGGCGCGTTGGCCGGGTCGTCGCTGGGTCTGGATCCCGACGCCATCGCCGCCGAGTTGAACTTCGACGCGGCCGCGGAGAACTCGATCGACGCGACGTCGTCGCGCGACTTCGCCGCCGAGGCGGCGTTCGTGTTCGCGATGATCGCGGTGGACCTGTCCCGGATGGCCGAAGAGGTCATCATCTGGAGCACACCGGAATTCGGGTACATCACGCTCGCCGACGCGTGGTCGACCGGGTCGTCGATCATGCCGCAGAAGAAGAACCCGGACGTCTCCGAGCTCACCCGCGGCAAGGCCGGACGCCTGATCGGCAACGTCACCGGTCTGCTGGCGACGCTCAAGGCGCAGCCTCTCGCGTACAACCGCGACCTGCAGGAGGACAAGGAGCCGGTGTTCGACTCGGTGGCGCAGCTCGAGCTGTTGCTGCCGGCGATCACCGGACTGGTCTCCACGCTGGAGTTCCACACCGATCGCATGGAGGAGCTCGCCCCGGCGGGCTTCACGCTCGCCACCGACATCGCGGAATGGATGGTCCGTCAGGGCGTTCCGTTCCGGGTGGCGCACGAGGCGGCCGGCGCGTGTGTCCGTGCCGCGGAGGCGCGCGGGGTGGGTCTCGACGAGCTCACCGACGAGGAGCTGGCCGGTGTCGACCCGGCGCTCACTCCCGCGGTGCGTGAGGTCCTCACCGTCCACGGGTCGATCGCGTCGCGCAGTGCGCGCGGCGGCACGGCCGGGATCCGCGTCGCGGAGCAGCTCGGTGGCGTGCGTCGGTCGGCCAACGCCTTGCGCGAGTGGACGCGCGGGTAGGACGAACCGGACACCAGTCGGTGTAACCGCGCTCCCACACACGCAGTAGTGTGAAAGGCTCATCGAACAGGATGTGATGTAGGTCTCGATGGGTTGCTGGGGGAGTGCGCTGGTGAGTCTGAGTTCCGACTACGTGATGGGTTCGCTTCGGCGGGCAATCGCCACGGCGCAGAACGGTCTCGAGGTGGTGCGCCTCGGCGGTCTGGAAACGGGTGCGACGCCGTCCCCGTTCCAGATCGTCGAGCGCGCCCCGATGTATCGCCTGCGCCGCTATTTCCCTGACGCCGATCCGGCCGAGGCCGGCCCGCCGGTCGTCCTCGTCCCTCCGATGATGATGTCGGCCGACGTCTACGACGTCACCCGTGATCAGGGTGCGGTCGGCATCCTGCACCAGATGGGGCTCGACCCGTGGGTCGTCGACTTCGGTTCCCCCGACACCGAGGAGGGCGGCTGGGACCGGACCCTCGCCGACCACATCGTCGCGATCAGCGAGATCGTCGACAAGGTTCACGCACACACCGGTCGCGACGTGCACCTGTCGGGCTACTCGCAGGGCGGCATGTTCTGCTACCAGGCTGCGGCGTACCGGCGGTGCCGTAACCTCGCCAGCCTCATCACGTTCGGGGCGCCGGTCGACACGCTCGCCGCGCTTCCGTTCGACATCCCCGCAGGGGTCGCCACCAAGGGCGCCGACCTGCTGGCCGATCACGTGTTCAACCGGTTGTCGATCGCCGGTTGGATGGCGCGGACCGGCTTCCAGTTGCTCGATCCGGTGAAGACGGCCAAGTCCCGTCTCGACTTCCTCCGGCAACTGCACGACCGTGACGCGCTGCTGCCGCGCGAGCAGCAACGCCGCTTCCTGGCTCAGGACGGCTGGGTCGCCTGGTCGGGTCCCGCCGTCGCCGAACTGCTCAAGCAGTTCATCGTGCACAACCGGATGATGACCGGCGGCTTCGTCATCAAGGACACCGCGGTCAGCCTGGCGGAGATCTCGTGCCCGATCCTCGCGTTCGTCGGCGAGGTCGACGACATCGGGCAGCCCCTCGCGGTCCGCGGTATCAAGCGGGCCGCGCCCCGCGCCGAGGTGTTCGAATCGACTTTGCGCGCGGGCCATTTCGGCCTCGTGGTCGGGTCCGCCGCGGCCTCGCGGACGTGGCCGACCACCGGCGAATGGGTGCGCTGGCGGGAGGGCATCGGGCCGCGGCCGGAGTCCGTGGACGTGATGATCCACGACGAGCCGTCCGGCATCGACAGCGGCGTCAGCATCGCCAACCGGATCACCCACACCGTCGCTTCGATCGCCGAGGTCGGCGTGGGGGTGGGGAAGGGGATCGCCGATTTCGCCACCGACACCGTGCGGGGCGCGCGCGAACTCTCGGTCGAGGCGGCGCGCGCGCTGCCGCGGTTGGTCCGCCTGGGGCAGTTGCAGCCGCGTTCGCGGATCTCGCTGGGTCTGCTCCTCGCCGAACAGGGGCGTCAGGCGCCCGGCGGCGAGTGCTTCCTGTTCGACGACCGGGTGCACACCAACGCCGCCGTCAACACCCGGATCGACAACGTCGTGCGGGGGCTCGTCCACGCCGGCGTCCGGCCCGCCACCCACGTCGGCGTCCTCATGGAGACGCGCCCCAGTGCTCTGGTCGCGATCGCGGCGCTGAGCCGGCTCGGCGCCGTGGCCGTGCTGCTGCCGCCCGGCGGGGATCTGGACGAGGCGGTCCGGCTGGGCCGGGTGGACCGGATCGTCGCGGACCCGGACAACCTCGAGGACGCCGTGGTCACCGGCAAGCAGGTGCTCGTACTCGGTGGCGGTGAGTTCCGTGGTCTCGCGGTCGAACTCGGTCCGGACGTCGTCGACCTCGAGCAGATCGACCCGGCGGAGGTGACCCTGCCCGGGTGGTACCGGCCGGATCCCGGGCTGGCGCGCGAACTCGCGTTCGTGATCTTCAGCGGATCGACCGGCAGCCTCGAAGCGAAGTTCATCACCAACTACCGGTGGTCGCTGTCGGCGTTCGGTACCGCGTCGGCCGCGTCGCTCAGTCGCGGTGACACCGTGTACTGCCTTGCGCCGCTGCATCATTCGTCCGGACTGATGGCAACCCTCGGTGGCGCGGTGGCCGGTGGGGCCCGAATCGCGTTGTCCCGCGGTCTCGACCCGGAGCGATTCGCGGAGGAGGTCCACCGCTACGGCGTGACCGTCGTCAGCTACACGTGGACCTCGATGCGGGAGATCCTCGACGCCAAGACGCTGCCGCTCGAGGAGGGTCACCCGGTCCGGTTGTTCATCGGCTCCGGCATGCCACCCGGCCTGTGGCGCCGGATCACCGAGCGGTTCGCGCCGGCCCGGGTGCTCGAGTTCTATGCGTCCACCGAGGGCGACGTCGTGCTGGTCAACGTCTCAGGTGCGAAGGTCGGCTCGAAGGGGCGGCCACTGCCCGGCAGCGCGGAGGTCCGACTCGGCGCGTACGACCCGGTTGCGGGCCGGCTGCTCGAGGACGAGCGCGGGTTCGTCCGAGAGTGCGCGGACGACGAGGTGGGGCTGCTGCTCGGCCGCCCCGGTACCGCCGCCGAGGCGGCGTCCGGCGTGATGCGAGGCGTCTTCGCGGCCGGTGACGCGTGGGTCCCGACGGAGAATCTGTTCCGCCGCGATCCGGACGGCGACTACTGGCTCGTCGACCACAAGCACACCGTCGTCGCCGCTGCCCGCGGGCCGGTGTTCACGCAGCCGATCGTCGACGTCCTCGGCGAGATGCCGCAGGTCGATCTCGCGGTCGCCTACGGCGTGCCGGCCGGCGAACACCAGGTGGCCGTCGCGGCCATCACCGTCCACGGCGGGCGCGTGCCCACCGCCGCGGAGCTCACCGCGACGCTCGCGCAGCTTCCGCTGGCACAGTGCCCGGACGTCGTGCACGTGGTCGAGCAGATACCGCTCGGTGCGTCCTACCGCCCCCGCGCGGCCGAACTCCAGGCGGCCGGCCTGCCCAGGCCGAGCACACGCACGTGGTACCTCGACGCCGGCACCAGCAGGTACAAGCGGTTCACGAAGGCGGCTGCGGCCCGGTTCGGCGACACGCCGGAGAATCCGGGTGGGGTGCCCGCGTAGCCGACCCGACACCGACTTGTAGCCTGGACCAGCCGAGATTCCGGACGGCCCGAGAGGACTGAAGTGGCTATTGATCCCACCCTGCTCAGCATTCTGGCGTGCCCGCAGGACAAGGGGCCGTTGCTGTTGGTCGGCGACGAGGTGCTGTACAACCCTCGGCTGCGCCGCGCCTACCCGATCGAGAACGGCATCCCTGTGCTGCTGATCGACGAGGCGCGCGACGTCGGCGACACCGAGCACGAGGATTTCGTCGCGCGCGGAGTCGCGGCCTCGGACAGCTGACCGGCCCGCTCACTGCAGCGGCCCGGTGAGATAACGCTGCAGGGTCGGCGCGACGAGCCGGGCGGCCTCGTCGGTCGAGAGGGCGCCGAGCGCGTCGACACCCAGGAGATGGCGGGTGAGGAACAGCCCGGCCATCTGCGACGCGACGAGCGCGACGCGTAGTTCGCCGGTACCGGGCGGTGAGTCGACCCGCGGGACCACGTCCCGGAGGGCCACCTCCAGCAGGAAGCTGCGCAGCAGCCGTTCGCGACCGCCGGTGAGCGCCGAACGCACGGCCGCGATGACTGCGGGCTGGTGTGGCGAATCCCAGATGCCGATCACGGTGCGCGCCAGCGCCTCGCCGAGCGCGTCGACCGGTACGGAGTCGAACGTCCCCAGGATCGAGGTCGGATCCATGGGCAGCGCGATCGCCTCGACGAGCAGTCGCTGCTTCGTCCCGAAGTAGTGGTGCACGAGGGCCGAGTCGACCCCGGCCTCGGCTGCGATCGACCGGATCGTCGTGCGATCGAACCCCTTGTCGGCGAACTGGTGTCGGGCGGCGCGCAGGATCCGGTCGCGGGTCACCGGCGGTCCGGGCCGGCGGCCGGGTCGGGTCGGTGGCGCGGTGGGCTCGGCCATCACGGCGTGCGGCGGCGGAGCGTCGCGGCTCCGAGACCCAGCGCGACGACGACGAACAGCACGACGATGCCGATGTCGCGCCACATCAGGGCCGTCGTGCCGGGGTGGGTGGCAACCTGCTGCAGTGCCTCGACGGCGTAGCTCAGCGGCAGGACGTTGCTGATCCACTCGAGCCACTGCGGCAGCTGGTTTCGTGGCACCAGCAGACCGCACAGCAGGAGTTGTGGGATCGCGATCACCGGCATGAACTGCACGGCTTGGAACTCGGTGCGGGCGAACGCGCTGCACAACAGCCCGAGCGCGACGCCGAGCACCGCGTTGACCACGGCGATCAGGATCACCCACGCGATGCTGCCCTGCGTGGTCAGGCTCAGGAATCCGAATGCGACGCCACACGCCAGCGCGGCCTGCGCGGCCGCGGCCAACGAGAACGCCGTGCCGTATCCGGCGAGGAGATCGAGCTTCGACAGGGGAGTGGTCAGCAGCCGTTCCAGGGTTCCGGAACTGCGTTCGCGCTGCATCGCGATCGATGTCACCAGGAACATCACGATGAAGGGGATGATGCCGAGCATCGTGATCGCGATCCGGTCGAACAGCGGGACCTGGCCGGGTGGGGTCGGCACGTTCTGATAGAGGAAGTACAGCAGCACCATGATCAGTGACGGGACGACCAGGATCATCGCAACCGTGCGCCGGTCCATCCGGAGTTGGCGCAGGATGCGGGTCGTACTCGACGCGTAGATGCGCGGATTGACGATCATCGCTCGACTCCCACCTGCTGGTCCCGGATCAGGACGAGGAACGCCTCCTCGAGATTGGATTTGCCGGTCCGGCGCCGCAGTTCGTCCGGGGGCACGTGCGCGAGGAGGCGGCCGTCGCGCAGGAGCAGGAGATTCTCGCAATGGTCCGCCTCGTCCATGACGTGACTCGAAATGAGCAACGTCGTGCCCGACGCGGCGAGCGAGGCGAAGTGCTCCCACAGTTCCGCGCGCAGCACCGGATCCAGGCCGACGGTCGGCTCGTCGAGCACGAGGAGTTCGGGGCGGCCCACCAAGGCGCACGCGAGGGACACCCGGCTGAGCTGACCGCCGGACAGGTCACCGGCCTGGTGGTGCGTGTGCGTGCTCAGGCCCACCGCGTCGATCGTCTCGGCGACCGCGTCGTTCCCGCGGCCGTAGAGGGAGGCGAAGTAGCGCACGTTCTCGCGGATCGTCAGATCGAGGTAGACGCTCGGAGCCTGTGTCACGTACCCGATCCGGCTGCGCAGCGGCGGGGAACCGGCAGGCTCACCGAGAACGGTCACCGTGCCCGACTCGATGATCTGGGTTCCGACGATGCACCGCATCAGGGTGGTCTTTCCGCACCCCGACGGCCCCAGCAGCCCGGTGACCGTTCCCCGGGGAAGGGACAGGCTGACATCCCGCAGCGCGGGCGCACCGCCGCGACGCACGTTCAGGTCCTCGATCTCGACGGCGGCCGCCGTTGTGAACGGCCCGGATGTTCCGGTCATGTCGACCTCGATTCATCGGCTGATGAACTCATCGCTCGATGAATTATTCGTCCGGTGCGCGCAGCGGGTCAACGGTTCGCCGGCACCGACCGCGAATACGTGCACAATCGTGACCGTGACCGTCACCGGCCGAGACACGCTGCGGGACGCCGAGCATCCGCTCGACGCCGCGCGAGTCGTCCTCGGCGGCACGCTGACCGTCGGCACGGTCCGCGCGCGAATCGTCGAGGTGGAGGCGTACGGCGGCGATCCTGCCGGCCCGTGGCCGGATCCGGCGTCGCACTCCTACCGGGGTCGGTCGCCACGGAACTCGGTGATGTTCGGCGAGGCCGGGCACCTGTACGTGTATCGCAGCTACGGCATGCACTTCTGCGCCAACGTGTCGTACGGGCCCGACGGCGTCGCCGGAGGTGTCCTGTTGCGTGCGGCCGAGATCGTGGAGGGCGACGAGTTGGTCGCCTCGCGGCGCCCCGCCATCCGCCGGCCGGCCGACGCCGCCCGCGGGCCCGGGAACCTCGGGTCCGCGATGGGGCTCACCCTCGACCACAACGGGTTCGATCTGTTCGGCGTCGACCCCGGCATGCACCTGACACTTGGGAAGAACACCGAGTTCCGCAGCGGTCCGCGGGTGGGCATCGCCGTCGCCGCCGACCGCCCGTGGCGGCTCTGGCTCGACGGTTCGGCGGCCGTGTCGGCCTATCGTCGCAGCCCGCGCGCACCGGCTCCCACCACACGGTGGGATGATCGGGTGCGTGACTGAGAACATCCTTGACGAACTGACCTGGCGGGGGCTCATCGCCCAGTCGACCGATCTGGACGCACTGCGTCGCGAGACCGAGGCCGGTCCAGTCACGTTGTATGCCGGTTTCGATCCGACCGGACCGAGCCTGCACGCCGGACACCTGGTGCCGCTGCTGGCACTCAAGCGCTTCCAGCGCGCCGGTCACCGGCCGATCGTCCTCGCCGGCGGTGCCACCGGCATGATCGGTGACCCGCGCGACGTCGGTGAGCGCACCATGAACTCCGCTGACACGGTCGCCGAGTGGGCGGAGCGCATCCGCTCCCAGCTCGAGCGGTTCGTCGACTTCGACGACTCGCCGACGGGCGCCGTCATCGAGAACAACGCCAACTGGACGTCCAAGCTCACGGCGATCGACTTCCTGCGCGACATCGGCAAGCACTTCTCGGTGAACGTCATGCTCGCCCGGGACACCGTCAAGCGCCGCCTCGAGTCGGACGGCATCTCCTACACCGAGTTCAGCTACATGCTGCTGCAGGCGAACGACTTCGTGCACCTGCGCCGCAACTACGGATGCACGCTGCAGGTCGGTGGCTCCGATCAGTGGGGCAACATCATCGCCGGTGTCGACCTCAACCGAAAGCTCGACGGGGCCTCGGTGCACGCGATGACGGTGCCGCTGGTGACCTCCTCCGACGGCAAGAAGTTCGGCAAGTCCACCGGTGGTGGCAGCCTGTGGCTCGACCCCGAGATGACGAGCCCGTACGCCTGGTACCAGTACTTCGTGAACACGGGTGACGCCGATGTCATGCGCTACCTGCGGTGGTTCACCTTCCTCTCGCAGGAGGAGCTGGCCGAGCTCGAGACCGCAACCGCGGAGCGTCCGCAGGCCCGCGAGGCGCAGCGCCGCCTCGCCGCCGAGATGACGACCCTCGTGCACGGACAGGCCAACACCGACGCGGTCGAGCACGCCAGCAAGGCGCTGTTCGGGCGCGCGGAGCTGGCCGAGCTCGACGAGTCGACGCTCGCGGCGGCACTGAAGGAGGCCTCGATTGCCGAGGTCGCGGCCGGTGAGCCGCGCACCATCGTCGATCTGCTGGTGGCGAGCGGGCTGTGCGAGAGCAAGGGCGCCGCACGCCGTGCCGTGAAGGAGGGCGGCGCGTACGTGAACAACCAGCGTGTCGAGACCGAGGACTGGGAGCCCGGGACCGCGGACATGCTGCACGGTCAGTGGTTGGTCATCCGCCGCGGGCGCAAGAACTTCGCCGGCGTCAAGGTGGTCGCCGGCTGACGTGTCCGGCGTCACCATGATCGTTTTCGGCTCGAACGGGACGGGGTTCACCCCGTCCCGTTCGGTCTACCAGGGCCTTTGCGATTTCGGTGATCCACGATCGGGCTTTGACCAGGCGATTTGGCATTCGGCGGATCGGGCCCGTAACTTATTCCAGGTCAGAGCGACACGGACACCGACCCAGACGCGATCTTCACAGGTCAGCGAGGGAAAACGAGGTTGTACAGGGAGCGCCTGATACTCCTGGAAGTTCGCTTCCCTGCTTCGTGTAGGGTGGTTGAGCGTGTCCGGGTGGCCCGGACGGGGACCGAGTTTGCACTCGGATCCCGGGTGGGATAAGCTGGAACGGTTGCCCCGGAACGAGGAACTGTAAAGTTTCGAGTGATGGTGTGCGCGTGTTCTTTGAGAACTCAACAGTGTGTCGATGAATGTCAGTGCCAAATTTTTTGGTACTCCACTCACCATTTTCGGTGGGTGGGTATTTGCTGGCTGTCTCATTCTTCCGTCTGAGATGGTCAGTGCAAGCTAGTTTGAGTTTTTACGCTAGTGATTTGACTCGATGTCTATGG
>NZ_RKLP01000007.1 GCF_004011865.1 Prescottella agglutinans
TAGAGTTACGGCGGCCATAGCGGAGGGGAAACGCCCGGTCCCATTCCGAACCCGGAAGCTAAGCCCTCCAGCGCCGATGGTACTGCACTCGACAGGGTGTGGGAGAGTAGGACACCGCCGAACATCCGTTACCGAAAGGGGACCCGACATACTGGGTCCCCTTTCGTGTTTTGTATTGAAAGGAATGGCTGTGTCGGAAAGCAGTGGTGATCGTCGGAACTTCCGCGGAGACGGCAGCCACCGTTCCGAAGGACATCGTGGCGGTCGACCGACGGACCGTCGCGGTCCGCGTGACGACCGTCGGCAGGGGGCCAGCGGCCAGGAGCGTACCGGCGGGCAGGGTCGCAGCTCGGGACAGTGGCGCGATCGCGATGATCGGCGCGGTGACGAGCGGCGCGACGAGCGCGGTGGCTACGGTCGCGGCGGGGAACGTCGTGACGACAACCGCGGCGAGCGCCGTGGTGACGACCGCCGTCAGTCTGCTGGTCGTGGCGGCGACAACCGAGGCCGTAGCGGCGGGCCGCATCGTCGCGGTGGCGAGGGCAGCTTCGGGCCGGCCCGTGGCCGCGAGAATCTCGGCCCGCAGCGGCGCGACGCCCGCCCGGACGAGCCGGACATTCCCGAGGAGCTCGAGGCCGGCGAACTCGATCCGGCGGTTCGCCGCGACCTGTTGAGCCTGGACAAGAACAACGCGAACACCGTCGCCCGCCACCTGGTGATGGCGAGTCGGCTGATCGAGGACGATCCGCGTCTCGCTCTCGCGCATGCCAGGGCCGCGCGACAGCGCGCCGGCCGCATCGCGGTGGTGCGCGAGACCGCCGGCATCACGGCGTACCACGCAGGCGAATGGGCCGAGGCCCTCTCGGAGCTGCGTGCTGCGCGCCGCATGTCGGGTGGCCCCGGTTTCCTCGCGGTGATGGCGGACTGCGAACGCGGCCTCGGTCGTCCCGAGCGGGCCATCGAGCTCGGTCGCAGCGACGAAGCCCGTGCCCTGACCGGCGACGAGGCGAGCGAGCTGCGGATGGTCGTCGCCGGCGCGCGCATGGATCTCGGTCAGTTCGACCAGGCCGTCGTCACGCTGCAGACGCCTGATCTCGACGCCAAGCGCACGGGTTCCGCTGCCGCGCGCCTGTTCTACGCCTACGCCGACGCGCTGGTCGCGGCCGGTCGAGTCGAGGACGGACTCAAGTGGTTCCTCAATTCCGCTGCCGCCGACCTCGACGGCGAGACGGACGCGGAGGAGCGTGTGGCCGAGCTGACCGGAGAAGGTCAGTGACGGAGCCCGTCATCGCGACCTTGCGGGAAGGGTTCGACGTACTGCTCCTGGACCTGGACGGCACCGTCTACCAGGGGCCCGAGGCGATCCCGGGTGCCCGGGAGGCCCTCGCCGCCGGTGATCAGCGCCAGCTGTACGTGACCAACAACGCGAGCCGTAGCCCGGCTGCGGTCGCACAGCACCTGCGCGAACTCGGATTCGACGCCGCGGACGCGGACGTCGTCACCAGTTCGCAGTCGGCGGCGCGCCTGCTCGCGGAGAAGCTCGAGCCGGGCGCTGCCGTCCTCGTCGTCGGCACCGACGCCCTCGCGGCGGAGGTCGAGAACGTCGGTCTGCGGCCGGTCCGCCGGTTCGAGGACGCCCCCGTCGCGGTGGTGCAGGGCCATTCACCGGCGACGGACTGGGCCATCCTGGCGGAGGCGACGCTGGCGATCCGGGCCGGCGCGCTGTGGATCGCGGCGAACGTCGATTCGACACTCCCGACGGAGCGCGGTCTGGTTCTGGGCAACGGGTCGATGGTGGCTGCGCTGCGGTGCGCGACGGGGCGGGAGCCGATCGTCGCGGGCAAGCCGGCGGCGCCGCTGATGGAGGACGCGCTCGCACGGGCGGGGCAGGCGAGGCCGCTGGTCGTCGGTGATCGGCTCGACACCGACATCGCCGGTGCGAACGCGGTCGGCGTGGAGTCGCTGCTCGTGCTGACGGGCGTCAGCACGACGGCGGATCTTCTGCGCGCCGACGCGATGCACCGCCCGACGTACGTGGCCGAGTCGCTCGACGCACTCAATCGTCCGGCGGTCGCCTCGGCCGTCACGTGTCACCCCGGGTGGCGGGTCGAGTTCGTCTCCGGTGACCTCGTCGTCCACGCGGGCGACACGGGGTCGGTCGGCGGTTCTCGGGCCGATCGGGCGGGTGCGTTCCTGTCGGTTCTGGACGCGGCGTGGCGTCATCCCGAGTTCGTTCGCGTGCGGGCGGCCGACGACGACGCGCGGGCCGCGGTCTCGTTCCTGCTCGGCGAGATGTGACCGGGCGGACATCTGTCCTACTGGGTCGTCGTCGGTGGTCCGCCGACGGGCGAATGGGCTAGGTTTGCACCGATGAGCACGTCAGTACCACTTCCAGGCCAGCACCTCCCCGGATCCGGCGGTGGTGTCGATCCGGCGGATGTTCACAACCGCGTCGACGCCCTGCTCGAACGGTTGAACGATGCTGGAGGCGACATCGAGGACGCTCGAACGCTCGGACAGCAGGCACAGATTCTCGAACGGGCTCACGATGTTCTCGTTGAGTCCCTGGCAGCAGTGGACAAGGTCTGAGGTGGCACGTCGAGCAAGGGTCGATGCGGAACTCGTGCGGCGGGGTCTGGCCCGCTCGCGCGAACAGGCGGTGGAGCTGATCTCGGCGGGCCGCGTTCTCATCGCGGGAACCGTCGCGACCAAGCCGGCAACCGCCATCGAAGCGGGAACGCCGCTTCTGGTCACGGACGTCGACGAAGAGATCTCGTGGGCCTCGCGGGGTGCGCACAAGCTTCTCGGCGCCCTCGACGCGTTCATGCCCGAGGGCTTGACCGTCGAGGGGCGGCGGTGCCTGGACGCCGGCGCCTCCACGGGAGGATTCACGGACGTCCTGCTGCACAACGGCGCGCGGGAGGTCGTCGCGGTCGATGTCGGGTACGGGCAGCTGGTGTGGCGGCTGCAATCGGACGATCGCGTGCACGTCGTCGACCGCACCAATGTCCGGTCGATCGATGCCGACGCCATCGGCGGTCGGGTCGACCTCGTCGTGGCGGATCTGTCGTTCATCTCCCTCAAGCTGGTGCTTCCGGCGCTCGTCGTGTGCGTGAACGACGGGGCCGACCTGGTGCCGATGGTCAAGCCGCAGTTCGAGGTCGGCAAGGAACGCGTGGGATCCGGCGGCGTGGTGCGCGACCCCGAGTTGCGTGTCAGTGCCGTCGTCGAGGTCGCCGAGGCGGCCGCCCAACTGGGCCTGCGCACCCTCGGCGCCGTCGCGAGCCCGCTGCCGGGTCCGTCCGGCAACGTCGAGTACTTCCTGTGGCTGCGCAAGGACGGTGCGGACGGCAAGCACCACGAGGACCGCGAGGACACGGACGCGGGCGAGACCCCGTCGGTCGAGGAGTTGATCCGTAGGGCCGTCGCCGAGGGTCCCCAGTGACGGACGTGACGGCGTCGGCCGCTCCGGAACGCCAGATCCTCCTCGTGGCGCACACGGGCCGCGCCGAGATCACCGAGACCGCCCGCCGCGTCGCCGAGATCTGCGCCCGCGCGGGGATCGCGCTGCGGCTGCTCGAGAACGAGGTGGACGTCGACCGGGTCGAGTCCTTCGCGGACGGGCCGGACAGGCCGGTGGTCAGCGTCGTTCCGGAGGGACCCGGCGCGGCGTCGGACTGCGAGATGGTGATCGTGCTGGGGGGCGACGGGAGCTTTCTGCGCGCGGCGGAGCTGGCGCAGTCCGCCGATGTCCCGGTACTCGGCATCAACCTCGGCAGGATCGGGTTCCTCGCGGAGGCGGAGGCCGAGCATCTCGAGACGGCGATGGACCAGGTGGTCCGGCGCGAGTACCGGATCGAGCACCGGATGACACTCGACGTGCTGGTCCGGGTCGAGGACCGGATCGTGCAGCGCGGATGGGCGCTCAACGAGGCCAGCATCGAGAACCGTTCGCGTCTCGGTGTGCTCGAGGTGGTGCTCGAGGTCGACGGGCGGCCGGTGTCCGCTTTCGGCTGCGACGGCGTGCTCATCGCGACACCGACCGGGTCCACCGCGTACGCTTTCTCTGCCGGCGGACCCGTGGTGTGGCCGGAACTCGAAGCGCTGCTGGTGATTCCGAGCAACGCACACGCGCTGTTCGCACGACCACTGGTCACGAGCCCGGAGTCGATCATCGCGGTGGAGACGGTCGCCGACAGCCACGACGGCCTGGTCTTCTGCGACGGCCGCCGCACGCTGGAGCTTCCCGCGGGCGGGCGCGTCGAGGTGGTGCGGGGCAAGGACCCGATCCGCTGGGTGCGGCTCGATTCCGCGCCGTTCGCGGACCGGATGGTCCGCAAGTTCGAGCTTCCGGTGACGGGGTGGCGAGGGAGGAGACGGTAGCGGTGCTGGCGGAGATTCGGATCGACAACCTCGGGGCCATCTCGTCGGCCTGCGCGCAGTTCCATGCCGGTCTCACGGTCCTCACCGGCGAGACCGGTGCCGGTAAGACGATGGTCGTGACCAGCCTGCACCTGTTGAGCGGTGCCCGCGCCGACGCCGGCCGGGTCCGGGTTGGTGCCGCACGTGCCGTCGTCGAGGGCCGGTTCAACGTCGACGAGTCCGCACCGCAGATCGACCGCGAGGTGACGCGGCTGCTCGAGTCCTGTGGCGCGGAACGCGACGACGACGGCAGCATCATCGCGGTCCGGACCGTCGGCGGCGACGGCCGCTCGCGTGCCCATCTGGGGGGACGCAGCGTTCCGGCGGGCGTGCTGTCCGAGTTCACGGACCCGTTGCTCACCGTGCACGGCCAGAACGATCAATTGCGGCTGCTCCGACCGGACCAGCAGCGCGGTGCACTGGACCGCTTCGCGGACAAGACGATCGGACCGCTGCTCACGCGGTACCGCAAGCATCGCGGCGAGTGGGTCGAGGCCCGTGCGGAGCTGATCGAACGAACCAGTCGCGCACGCGAACTCGTCCAGGAAGCCGACCAGCTCACGTTCGCGCTCGAGGAGATCGACCGCATCGCACCGACTCCGGGCGAGGACGTCGAGATCGTCAACGAGGTGCGGCGTCTGGGCGATCTCGATTCGCTCCGGTCGGCCGCGGAGGGTGCGCACGCGGCGCTCGCCGGGCTCGACGACGGCGGGGTGGGCGGCGCCACCGGGGCCCTCGACCTTCTCGGTGAGGCCCGCGCGCGGATCGAGTCGTCGGACGATCCCGACCTCGCCGGACTGGGTCCGCGACTGGGGGAGGCGATCGCGGTCGTCGCGGACGTCTCCGGGGAGCTGTCCGGTTACCTGTCGGGCCTGCCCAGTGATCCGGGTGCGCTCGACACCCTGCTGACCCGGCAGGCCGAACTCAAGACGTTGACCCGCAAGTACGCGGCCGACATCGACGGGGTCCTGGAGTGGGCCGAGTCGGCCCGTGACCGGCTCGCGCGGATCGACACCTCCTCCGAGGCGTTGGCCGCACTCACCGTCCGGGTGGAGGAGTCGGCGAAGCTCACCGCCGAGGCCGCGGTGAAGCTGTCCGCCGCGCGATCGAAGGCCGCCGGGAAGCTCGCGAAGGCCGTCAGCGACGAACTGGCGGGGCTGGCGATGGGTCGGGCGGCGCTGGAGGTCTCGGTGCGGCTGCGCGAGGCCGGTCCCAACGATTCGGCACCGCTCGCGGTCGACGGCCGCGAACTGCACGCCGGAGCGTCCGGGGTGGACGAGGTGGAGTTCCGTCTCGCCGCGCACAGCGGAGCGCAGGCGCTGCCGATCAGCAAGAGCGCGTCGGGCGGCGAACTGTCCCGCGTCATGCTCGCGCTCGAGGTCGTGCTCGCCGGCTCGGATCGGGGCGCGACGATGGTCTTCGACGAGGTGGACGCCGGTGTCGGCGGCCGCGCCGCCGTGGAGATCGGGCGTCGGCTCGCGCGGTTGGCGCGCACGCACCAGGTCATCGTCGTGACCCATCTGCCGCAGGTAGCGGCGTTCGCCGACACGCACCTGGTGGTCGACAAGACCGACGACGTGCGCAGCGGCGTCGACAGCGGGGTGCGGACGCTGACGGAGGACGAGCGGGTGGTGGAGTTGGCGCGGATGCTCGCAGGCCTCGACGACACCGAGACCGGACGCGCACACGCCGAGGAACTGCTCTCGATCGCGGGGCAGGAGCGCAGCACCGCGTCCGCCTAGATGACGGCAAACCGACCTTTTGGATGGTGAAGCTGTGGCGGGTGTGGTAGTTGGTACGGCGCGCCTCCACGAACATCCGTTTCCGTCGCGCGATCATCGAGGCCATGAAGATGCCGGCGCTTCTCTCGCGTAAGACCGAATCCCTCCCCGGTATCAGTGGCATCGCTCGGGTCGACCGCGACACCGGCAAGCTGCTGCGCCGGGTCGGGCACGGTGACGTCGTCGTGCTCGACGAGATCGACCTCGATCGGGTGACCGCGGACGCCCTGGTCGCGGCCGGGGTGCTGGCCGTGGTCAATGCCTCGCCGTCGATCACCGGCCGCTATCCGAACCTCGGACCGGAGGTCCTGGTCGCGAACGGCATCGTGCTGATCGACTCGGCGGGCACCGAGATCTTCAAGTCGATCAAGGACGGGTCGAAGATCCGTCTGCACGAAGGCGTCGTGTACGCGGGAGAGCGCACGCTCGCCGAGGGGCAGGAACAGTCCGAGGCGGAGATCTCCGATCGGATGATCGAGGCCAAGACCGGTCTCGTCGACCACCTGGAGGCGTTCTCGGGCAACACGATCGAGTTCATCCGGTCGGAGAGTCCGCTGCTGATCGACGGTGTCGGAGTCCCGGACATAGACGTCGACCTGAAGGACCGGCACGTCGTGGTCGTTGCGGACGGCCCCGATCACCAGGCCGACCTGAAGGCGCTCAAGCCGTTCATCAAGGAGTATTCGCCGATCCTCGTCGGTGTCGGTGCGGGCGCCGACACCCTGACGAAGGCCGGCTACCGTCCCGACCTCATCGTCGGCGACCCGGACGAGATCACCAGCGAGACACTCAAGTGCGGTGCCGAGGTCGTGCTGCCGGCCGACCCGGACGGTCACGCGCAGGGCCTCGCCCGCATCCAGGATCTGGGTATCGGTGCCATGACCTTCCCCGCGTCGGCGTCGCCGGCGGACCTGGCTCTGCTGCTGGCCGACCACCACGGTGCGTCGCTGATCGTCACTGTCGGCAGCACGGTCTCGCTGGACGAGTTCTTCGACCGAGGTCGCCGTGACACCAACCCGGCGGCGTTCATGACCCGGCTCAAGGTGGGCCCGAAGCTGGTGGACGCCAAGGCCGTCGCGACGCTCTACCGCAGCCGGGTGTCCGGCGCGGCGATCGCGCTGCTGGTGCTCGCGGCATTGACCGCGGTGATCGTCGCACTCGTCGTCTCCAACGTCGGCGGCGAGGCAGTGGACTGGGCAATCGACACGTGGAACAGCTTCGCGCTGTGGGTTCAGGGGCTCTTCAAGTGATTTCGATGCGTCAACACGCCATCTCCATTGCGGCGATCTTCCTTGCCCTCGCGATCGGTGTGGTGCTCGGCGCCGGCCTGCTCTCGAACGGCATGCTGTCGGGACTGCGGGACGACAAGGCCGAACTGCAGAACCAGATCGAGGACCTGAACGAGAAGAACAATCAGCTCGGCGAGCAGGTCACCGCGGCCGACGGCTTCGACTCGGCCGTCGCCGACCGGATCCTCCGCGACACCCTCGCGCAGCGATCGGTCGTCGTGATCACCACCCCGGACGCGGATCCGGGCGACATCGAAGGCGTGCAGCGGTCGGTGGCGCAGGCCGGCGGTGCGGTCACCGGTCGGGTGGCGCTCACCGAGTCGTTCGTCGACTCCGTCAACGGTGACCAGCTGCGCACGACCGTGACGAACATCATCCCCGCCGGCATCCAGCTCCGGACCGGTGCCGTCGATCAGGGCAGCCTGGCCGGGGACCTGCTGGGTTCGGTGCTGCTGCTCAACCCGCAGACCGCGCAGCCGCAGACGACGCCCGAGGAGCGGGCGCTGGCGCTGGAGACGCTGCGCGGCGGCGGCTTCATCGACTTCGACGGCAACGTCCAGCCTGCTCAGCTGGCGGTCGTGTTGACGGGCAGCGGCGACCCTGGGAACACCAGCGGCAACCGCGGCGCGGTGATCGCCCGCTTCGCGGGCGCGCTCGACGGTCGCGGCGCGGGCGCCGTGCTGGCCGGTCCGCCGTCGGCCGCCGAGGGCAACGGCCCGATCGCGGTCGTGCGGGCCGACGCGGCGGTGGCGTCGGTGCTGACGACGGTCGACGATCTGAACCGTGAGGCGGGTCGGATCACGACCGTTCTCGCACTTCAGGAGCAGTTGGGCGGCGGATCCGGGCGCTACGGCACGGGCCCCGGTGCCACCGCGGTCACGGTGGGTGCGCCGCAGCCGTAGCGCGGATGTGACGCCTGTCGCTCGGAAACCGGGAGCGTCGTGCACTGTTCCCGGGCGACAGGTGTTACCGTGAAGTCCCGTGGGTCGGCAGGCCCCAGCATGCTTCATCTCAGACCAAGTCCTGCACAGTCGTCACGGGAGCCCCTTTGCCACAGTCACGCATTCATTCGCGTAGCGCCACCAAGCACATCTTCGTGAGCGGGGGTGTCGCCTCCTCCCTCGGTAAGGGATTGACCGCTTCCAGCCTCGGCGAGTTGCTCACCGCGCGCGGACTGCGCGTGACGATGCAGAAGCTCGACCCCTACCTCAATGTCGACCCCGGCACGATGAACCCGTTCCAGCACGGTGAGGTCTTCGTCACCGAGGACGGCGCCGAGACCGACCTCGACGTCGGACACTACGAGCGTTTCCTCGACCGTGACCTCAACGCATTCGCCAACGTGACCACCGGGCAGGTCTACTCGGCGGTCATCGCGAAGGAGCGCCGCGGCGAGTACCTGGGCGACACCGTCCAGGTGATCCCGCACATCACCGACGAGATCAAGAGCCGGATCATCGCGATGGCGGGCCCCGACGCGCAGGGCCAGGTCCCGGACGTCGTGATCACCGAGATCGGCGGCACGGTCGGCGACATCGAGTCCCAGCCGTTCCTCGAGGCAGCCCGTCAGGTGCGCCACGACGTCGGCCGGGAGAACGTCTTCTTCCTGCACGTCTCGCTCGTGCCGTACCTCGGACCGTCCGGCGAGCTCAAGACCAAGCCGACGCAGCACTCGGTGGCCGCGCTCCGCAACATCGGTATCCAGCCCGACGCGCTGATCCTGCGCTGCGACCGCGACGTGCCGCAGGCGCTCAAGGCGAAGATCGCGCTGATGTGCGACGTCGACGTCGACGCCTGCATCTCGACGCCCGACGCGCCGTCCATCTACGACATCCCGAAGGTGCTGCACAGCGAGGGCCTCGACGCCTACGTCGTGCGTCAGCTGGGCCTGCCGTTCCGCGACGTCGACTGGACGGTGTGGGGCGACCTCCTCGAGCGCGTCCACAACCCGCGCGAGACCGTCAAGGTCGCGCTGGTCGGCAAGTACGTCGACCTGCCCGACGCCTACCTGTCGGTGACCGAGGCGCTGCGGGCCGGCGGTTTCGCGCACCACACCAAGGTGGACATCTCGTGGGTGCCGTCCGACGAGTGCGAGACCGAGGCCGGTGCGCAGGCGGCGCTCGGTGACGTGGACGCGGTCCTGATCCCCGGCGGCTTCGGCATCCGCGGCATCGAGGGCAAGCTGGGCGCCATCCGCTACGCCCGCACCAACAAGCTCCCGCTGCTTGGCCTGTGCCTGGGTCTGCAGGCTGTGGTGATCGAGGCGGCGCGCTCGGTGGGTCTCAAGGACGCGAACTCGGAGGAGTTCGATCAGGACACCAAGCACCCCGTCATCTCGACGATGGCCGACCAGGAGCAGATCGTCGCAGGCGAGGCCGATCTGGGCGGCACGATGCGTCTGGGCGCCTACCCGGCGGTGCTGGCCAAGGGCTCGGTGGTCGCGAAGGCGTACGGCAGCGAGAACGTCTCCGAGCGCCACCGCCACCGCTACGAGGTCAACAACGCGTACCGCGACCGCGTCGCGAAGAGCGGACTGCAGTTCTCCGGCACCTCGCCGGACGGGCACCTCGTCGAGTTCGTCGAGTTGCCCGCCGACAAGCACCCGTTCTTCGTTGCGACGCAGGCACATCCGGAGCTCAAGAGCCGCCCGACCCGTCCGCACCCGCTGTTCTCGGCGTTCGTCGGTGCCGCGTTGGACTACAAGGCAGCCGAGCAGTTGCCGGTCGACGTCACGCCCGAGGCGAAGGTCGAGTCGACCACCGCGGACAGCGTCGGATAGCGGTCGCCGATGAGCCTGCCGGGGGAGCACGAGTTCCACACCGTCGCCTCGCGCGACGTGTACAGCGGCGCGATTGTCGCGCTGCGGGTGGATCGCGTCGCGATGCCCGGAGGTCGAGAAGCCGATCGGGAGGTCGTCGAGCATCACGGCGCGGTTGCGGTCGCGGTGCTCGACGACGCCGATCGGCTGGTCCTCATCCGGCAGTACCGGCATCCGCTGGGTCGGCGACTGTGGGAGTTGCCGGCCGGACTGCTGGACGAACCGGGCGAGGATCCGCTCGACGCCGCCCGCCGGGAACTCGTGGAGGAGACGGGACTGGCGGCGGACCACTGGTCCGTCCTCGTCGACGTCGCGCTGTCCCCGGGATTCACGGACGAATCGGTGCGCGTGTTCCTGGCGACCGGCTTGCGTGAGGTCGGTCGCCCCGACGCCCACGACGAGGAGGCCGACCTCGAGATCGCCCGTGTGCCGCTCGACGACGCGGTGACGATGGCGCTGCGCGGCGAGATCGTCAACGCCACGGCCGTGTCCGGCATCCTCGCGCTCGCCGCGGCCCGCGGGCGGGGCGACGGCCTACGGGCGCCGGATGCGCAGTGGGCCGATCGGCCCGAGACGTTCGCGCGTCGCAAGCACGGTCGGACCGACAGCGAACCCGCATGACCGTGCTGGGCGGCCAGATCGACACGTATCTGGACCACCTGGCAGTCGAGCGCGGCGCGGCGCGCAACACGCTCAGCTCGTACCGTCGTGACCTCGACCGGTACGCGCGCTTCCTCTCCGACCGCGCGATCGACGATCTGCGCGCGGTCGGGGAGTCCGACGTCAGCGAGTTCGTCGTCGCGCTGCGGCAGGGCGATCCGCAGTCCGGGACGGTCGCGCTCGCACCCAGTTCCGCGGCGCGCGCACTGATCGCGGTGCGCGGACTGCACCGGTTCGCCGCCGCGGAAGGCATCACGACGGCGGACGTGGCGCGGGCGGTGAAACCCCCGGCCCCGGGCCGGCGTCTGCCGAAGTCCCTGCCGCTCGACGACGTCCTCTCGATCCTCGACGCCGCCGGCGGTGACGGCGCTTCGGACAATCCGCGCACGCTCCGCGACCGGGCGCTGCTCGAACTGCTGTACTCGACGGGCGCACGCATCTCGGAGGCCGTGGGACTCGACGTCGACGACCTCGACACGGAGTCGCGGTCGGTGCTGCTGCGCGGCAAGGGCGGGAAGGAACGCGTCGTACCGGTCGGCCGCCCCGCGATCGCGGCGATCGACAACTATCTGGTCCGCGGTCGGCCCGGTCTGGTGGCCCGCGGCACGCCGGCACTGTTCCTCAACGCCCGCGGCGGGCGGCTGTCGCGGCAGAGCGCGTGGCAGGTCCTGCACGACGCCGCCGAGAAGGCGGGAATCGCGGTCGCGGTGTCGCCGCACACGCTCCGGCACTCGTTCGCGACGCATCTCCTCGACGGGGGTGCCGACGTGCGCGTCGTCCAGGAACTGCTCGGGCACTCGTCGGTGACGACGACGCAGATCTACACCATGGTGACCGTGAGTGCTCTGCGCGAGGTGTGGGCGCAGGCGCACCCCCGCGCCCGCTGACCCGGTGCGTGTTGGCCGTCGTTTGATGTCACGAAGCGGTAGCGTTACGAAATCAGCTGGAAGACAGGACGGGATCGACAGGACAGGGGACATCGGACCGTGGTGACACCGCAGCCGCAGCACGCGGAGCCCGCGCACCCGTTTTCCGGGGATGCGCTGTCGTACGCAAGAGACATCGAGTACAGGGACGTCGTACCGCTCGGGCCCACCGGCCGACCGTTGCGCGAAGTGCCGGAACCCGGTCCCGTCGTCGGTCACGGCCCGGCCCGGATCATCGCGATGTGCAACCAGAAGGGCGGTGTGGGAAAGACCACATCGACCATCAACCTGGGTGCCTCGCTCGCCGAGTGCGGGCGCCGGGTGCTGCTCGTCGACCTCGATCCGCAAGGTGCGTTGTCCGCGGGACTCGGTGTCGCACACCATGATCTGGATTTGACCGTCCACAATCTGCTCGTCGAGCGCACGTCGATCGACGACGTGCTGATGCGGACCCGCATCGACGGCCTCGACCTGCTGCCCAGCAACATCGACCTCTCGGCGGCCGAGATCCAACTCGTCACCGAGGTCGGACGCGAACAGACGCTGGGCCGCGTCCTACACCCGGTGCTCGACCGGTACGACTACGTGCTTATCGACTGCCAGCCGTCGCTGGGCCTGCTGACCGTCAACGCGCTCGCGTGCGCGGACAGCGTGATCATCCCGATGGAGTGCGAGTTCTTCTCGCTGCGCGGGCTCGCGCTGCTCAACGACACCGTCGACAAGGTGCGCGACCGCCTCAATCCGCGCCTGTCCCTCGAAGGTATCGTCGTCACGATGTTCGACGCCCGCACCCTCCACGCCCGTGAGGTGATGTCGCGGGTCGTCGAGGTGTTCGGAGACCTCGTCTACGACACCGTCATCAACCGCACCGTCCGCTTCCCGGAGACGAGCGTCGCGGGGGAGCCGATCACCACGTGGGCGCCCAAGTCCGGAGGCGCGGAGGCCTACCGGGCCCTCGCCCGCGAGGTCATCCACCGCTGCGCCCGGTGAGCACGGACGTCGCGTCGGGGGTCGAGGCAGCGCACACGGAGGCGGAGGGCGGGGACAGCGCCGGGTTCCGGGTGCGTCTACGCAACTTCGAGGGTCCGTTCGACCTGCTGCTGACGCTCATCAGTCAGCACCAGTTGGACGTCACCGAGGTCGCGCTCGCCGAGGTCACCGACGAGTTCATCTCCTACACCCGCCGCCTCGGCAGCGAGCTGGGACTGGATCAGACCACCGAATTCCTGGTGGTGGCGGCGACGCTGCTGGACCTGAAGGCCGCGCGGCTGCTGCCCGCCGGCGAGGTGGACGACGACGAAGACCTGGCGCTGCTCGAGGCACGCGACCTGCTGTTCGCGCGGCTGCTGCAGTACCGGGCCTACAAGCAGGTGGCGCAGCTGTTCGGTGAGCTCGAGGTGGCGGCGCTGCGGCGGTATCCGCGGTCGGTGTCGGTCGAGGACCGGTACGTCGACCTGCTCCCGGAGGTGCTGCTCGGGGTCGATCCGCGCCAGTTCGCCGAGATCGCCGCGACCGCCTTCCGGCCCCGACCGGTCCCCGAGGTGGGACTGGACCACCTCCATGTCCCCACCGTGTCGGTTCCGGAGCAGGCGGCGCGGATCCTCGAACTGCTCCGGGAGCGTGGCGCCGGCGTGTGGGCGCCCTTCGGTGAGCTGATCGCCGAGTGCGAGGTCCCCGTGCAGATCGTGGCCCGCTTCCTGGCGCTGCTCGAGCTGTATCGGGAGCGGTCGGTGCTGTTCGAGCAGCCCGAACCGCTGGGGGATCTGCTGGTGTGCTGGACCGGCGAGGCCGCGGCCGCGCCCGCGAGCAAGGAGGACTACGGATGACGTCCGTCGATACCGAGGACCTGAGCCCGTTCGAGGACGAGTTCGCGGAGATGACCGACGACCACCTGGCGGGCGCGCTGGAGTCGATGCTGCTGGTGGTCGACTCGCCGGCATCGTCGGCGATGCTCGCCGACGCGCTGGGCGAGTCCGAGGCGAGGGTCGAGACGATGCTGTGCACGATGTCCGACGGCCTCACCGCCCGAGGCAGCGGCATCGACCTGCGGTTCGCGGGGGACGGGTGGCGCTTCTACACCCGCACCGAGTACGCGCCGTACGTCGAACGCTTGCTGCTCGACGGCGCCCGATCGAAGCTGACCCGCGCGGCGCTCGAGACGCTCGCGGTGATCGCCTACCGGCAGCCGCTCACCCGTGCGCGGATCAGCGCCGTGCGCGGCGTCAACGTCGACGGCGTCATCCGCACCCTGCTGGCCCGCGGACTGATCACCGAGGCCGGTCCGGACCCGGAGACCAACGCGACCACGTATGCGACCACGGAGATGTTCCTCGAACGCCTCGGACTGGCGTCACTTGCGGATCTGCCGCCCCTCGCGCCCCTGCTTCCCGACGTAGATGTGATCGATGACATCACCGAGAGTCTGGAAGCCGATCCGCGATTTGCGAGAATGGACAGGTCTACGTCGTCATCGGGGTCGACGGCGAACCCGCCGGACCCCGGGATCGACATCGAAAACTGACAGGGATCGAAAAGTGAACAAGCCCGCTCGCCGTGATGGCACACCGGACCGCAAGAAGCGGCAGCCCGCCAAGGGTGCCGCCCGCTCGACCGCTGCGAACAAGCAGCTGAACAAGCGGGGCAAGCCGAAGTCGGCCAAGCCCCAGCGCGCCCAGACCCAGGCGCACACTCCCACGATCAGCAACGCGAAGCCCGCGAAGCACCAGTACGCCGACGTCGACCGCGATCTCGCGCCGATGAAGGGCGACGGCGTGCGCCTGCAGAAGGTGCTCGCACAGGCCGGCGTCGCCTCCCGCCGCGCCGCCGAGGAACTCATCGACCAGGGCCGTGTCGAGGTCGACGGCCGCATCGTCCGCGAGCAAGGCCTGCGCGTCGATCCCGAGAACGCGATCGTCCGTGTCGACGGCATCCGCGTCGTCGTGAAGAAGGACCTGGTCCACATCGCCCTGAACAAGCCGCGTGGCTGGCAGTCGACGATGTCCGACGACCTGGGCCGTCCGTGCATCGGCGACATCGTGTCCGAGCGCGTCTCCGCCGGTCAGCGCCTGTTCCACGTCGGTCGTCTCGACGCCGACACTGAGGGCCTGATCCTGCTGACCAACGACGGTGACCTCGCGCACCGCCTGATGCACCCGTCGTACGAGGTGCCGAAGACCTACCTGGCCACCGTGCAGGGTGTCGTCGACCGCAGCGTCGGCAAGACCCTCAAGGCCGGCGTCGAACTCGACGACGGGCCCGCGAAGGTCGACGCATTCACGCTCCTGGACATCAACGGTGGCAAGTCGCTGGTGAAGGTCGTGCTGCACGAGGGCCGCAAGCACATCGTGCGCCGCATCCTCGAGGCCGTCGGCCACCCGGTGGTGCGTCTGGTCCGCACCGACATCGGCAACGTCGCGCTCGGCGACGGCCGTCCCGGCACCCTGCGGGTCCTCGGCCGCGGCGAGGTCGGCGGCCTCTACGGGGCGGTGGGTCTGTGACCGCACCGACCCCACTGGTCGTCGCGATCGACGGCCCGTCGGGCACCGGTAAGTCCAGCGTGTCGCGCCGCGTCGCGACGGCGCTGGGCGCGCGCTACCTCGACACCGGGGCGATGTACCGGATTGCGACGCTGCACGTGCTGCGGCGCGGCGTCGACATCGGTGATCCGGTAGCGATCGCGGAGGCGACGTCGTCGCTGCCGCTGTCGATCGGCACCGATCCCGAGGCGGACGGCGTGCAACTGGCCGGCGAGGACGTCACCGACGAGATCCGGGGCGCGGCCGTCACGCAGGCGGTGTCCGCGGTGTCCGCGGTGCCCGACGTGCGGACGTTCCTGGTGGATCTGCAGCGGCGCATCGTGGAGCAGGCCGGGCGCATCGTCGTCGAGGGCCGCGACATCGGCACCGTCGTCCTGCCGGACGCGGACGTGAAGATCTTCCTGACGGCCTCCGCGGAGGCCCGGGCCATGCGGCGCAACGCCCAGAACATCGCGGAAGGACGCGGGGACGATTTCGCCGCCGTTCTCGCCGACGTGCAGCGCCGCGACCATCTCGATTCCACCCGCGCGGTATCTCCGTTGCGTCCCGCGGAGGATTCGGTGACGGTGGACACGAGCGAACTGGGTATCGAAGACGTGATCGGCAGGTTGCTGCTGGTGGTAGGCGACAGAACTGGAGCAGTGCAGTGACCGACGAATTTGTCAGCGACATCTCCGACGGCGGGTTCGCCGGCGACGGGATCTGGAGCGAGGAGTCCGACTGGGACCTCGCCGATTTCCTCGACGGTGAGGACGCCGAGGAGCACGTCGCGGTACCGACGCTGGCGGTCGTCGGACGCCCCAACGTCGGCAAGTCCACGCTCGTCAACCGGATCATCGGCCGTCGTGAGGCGGTCGTCGAGGACATTCCCGGTGTCACGCGCGACCGTGTCTCCTACGACGCCAACTGGGCCGGACGCCGGTTCATGGTGCAGGACACCGGTGGTTGGGAGCCCGACGCCAAGGGGCTCCAGCAGTCGGTGGCACGCCAGGCCGAGCAGGCCATGAACACCGCGGACGCGATCCTGCTCGTGGTCGACGCCGTCGTCGGTGCGACCGCGACGGACGAGGCGGCCGTCAAGGTGCTGCGCCGGTCGAAGACGCCGGTGATCCTCGTCGCCAACAAGGTCGACGACGCCCGCACCGAGGCGGAGGCCGCGGCGCTGTGGTCGCTCGGCCTGGGCGAGCCGTACATGGTCAGCGCCACGCACGGGCGCGGCACCGGCGACCTGCTCGACGAGGTCCTGCGGGTTCTGCCGGAGACCCCGCGCGAGGGCATCGGCGGCGGGGGGCCCCGGCGCGTGGCCCTGGTCGGCAAGCCGAACGTCGGCAAGTCGAGCCTGCTCAACAAGCTGTCCGGTGACGAGCGTTCGGTGGTCCACGACGTCGCCGGCACCACCGTCGACCCCGTCGACTCGCTCGTCGAACTCGGCGGCAAGGTGTGGAAGTTCGTCGACACAGCCGGCCTGCGCAAGAAGGTCAGCCACGCCAGCGGGCACGAGTTCTACGCGTCGCTGCGCACCAAGTCGGCGATCGAGGCCGCCGAGGTCGCGATCCTGCTGATCGACGCGTCGAAGCCGATCACCGAGCAGGACCTGCGGGTGCTGTCGATGGTGGCCGACGCCGGCCGTGCGCTGGTGCTCGCGTTCAACAAGTGGGACCTCGTCGACGAGGACCGCCGGTACATGCTCGAGAAGGAGATCGACCGCGAACTGGTCCGCGTCCCGTGGGCCCAGCGCGTCAACATCTCGGCGCACACCGGCCGGGCCGTGCAGAAGCTCGTGCCGGCGATCGAGACGGCGCTCGAGTCGTGGGACAAGCGCATCCCGACCGGACGCCTCAACACGTGGCTCAAGGAGGTCGTGGCGGCCACGCCGCCGCCGATGCGTGGCGGACGCCTGCCCCGCATCATGTTCGCGACCCAGGCCGGTACCCGCCCGCCGACGTTCGTGCTGTTCACCACGGGCTTCCTCGAGGCCGGCTACCGCCGCTTCCTCGAGCGTCGCCTGCGTGAGGAGTTCGGCTTCGACGGCAGCCCCGTGCGCATCTCGGTGCGGGTGCGGGAGAAGCGGGATCGCCGCAGCCGCTGACCGACCGCGCCGTCGCACGGGCTCTGCCCCGATCGCACAGGAATCGATGCGGATTCGCTGTGCGACGGGTGCAGAACCCGTGCGACGGACGCGCCGGTTCGACGCGAGTTCAGGCCGATGACCAGGCGATTCGCTTTCCGGAGCGACACTGTTGTAATCTTCTGAGGCGCCCGAACGAGGGCGTGGACGGGCTGTGGCGCAGCTTGGTAGCGCACTTGACTGGGGGTCAAGTGGTCGCAGGTTCAAATCCTGTCAGCCCGACCGAAGAAGACCCGGGTGAGAGATGTTCTCACCCGGGTCTTCTGCTTCTCGTGACGTTCTAGGGCTGCGCGTTCGACGGGATCACGGTCAGGAATGTGCCGCGGTGATCCGTGCCGATCAGGCACATCACCCCGGCTGCTTGGCCGGGTAGCGGCGATACGAACCGGACGCCGTCCGGGGCGTCGGTTCGCCGCTGTCTGGTACTGATCGTGTTCCAATCGAAGGCCACCGATTCGATCGGACCGGTCTGTGGTGTCAGCGCCGAGATCAGACCATGAATCTGTACGGTCAGGTTCTCTGTCCACGGCCACCACCATCCGCAGACTTGCCCGGAACCCGCAATGTGCCCGCGCAGCACTAGTCGTGGTGTTCGGGTCGGGATGGGAAACGGTTGAAACCCGTCGGAGAGTGGAACTCGAGGATCCATCCGGGTCATTGGTCGCGTCATGACTGACGCTCCTTCGTCGGAGGACGAAACCGATACTTGTCCGACCGATGCACTACCCAACGGGAACCGCCAGAGACGAAGCGCCTCGATACGTTCAGCGTACTCGCCACGCTGCCTGCACAGAGCGCGCCGCGCGCGCAGAACGCAATGGT
Organism: Prescottella agglutinans; assembly: GCF_004011865.1. Lineage (GTDB taxonomy): Bacteria > Actinomycetota > Actinomycetes > Mycobacteriales > Mycobacteriaceae > Prescottella > Prescottella agglutinans. Next base: position 18,383 of record NZ_RKLP01000007.1, read on the forward strand.
CTCGCTGAATGCGACTGGGACGGCACGAATTGGGTCCGCATTCTGGGCGTGCGACACGTCACTGGGTGTGACGTGATCGAGAACTGGGTATCAGGGCCGGGAAACCTTGTGCCCTGCTTTGGTTCGGAGTCGTCATGCTTGTGATCATCGGATTGATTCTTCTCATCGCGGCCGTCGTGATCGCCGTCGCGGGCGTTCTGGCGAATGGCGGCAGTGAACACGCGATCACTGACAACTTCTCCATCCTCGGATACCACGTCACCGGATCGACCGGGACGCTGTTTCTGTTCGGCGTCGTCGTCGGGGCGGTCGGAATGGCAGGCCTCAGCCTGCTTCTCGCCGGCGCCCGCAGAACCTCCCGACGAGGGCGCGCGGCACGCAACGAGCTCGACCGGATTCACCGCGCCGACACCTCGCCGGGCAAGCACCAGCGCGCCACCCAGCCCCCCCGGACAGAGCAAGGTGGCTGAAAGATACAACCGGACAATGCATCCCACGGAGAGAGGCGATGGCTCGTCAGGCGATCCTGTAGTCGTCGTCCACCACGGATCGCATGTCGTCGTACGCTCGTTGCGGCTGGGTGGTCGGCGGAATGACCACCAGTAGCGTGCCGCGACGATCGGTGCCGATCAGGCACATCACCCCGGCAGGCTGGCCAGGAAGCGGCCTGATGAAACGGATTCCATCGGTGTTGTCGATACGGCGTTGGTTGACACTGATCGCGTCCCAGTCGAACGCGATCCGCTCGATCGGCCCCGTGTGTGGTGTCAGCACGGAGATCAGGTCGTGAAGTTGGGCAGTCAGGTTCGATGTCCACGGCCACCAAGCGCCGCTGATTTTCCCGGAGCCGGCCACCTGACTGCGCAAGACCAGTCGCGGGGTTCGGGTCGGGATGGGAAACGGCTGTAGACCGTCGGCGGTCTCGACCTCGTAGAAGAGGCCGTTAACCGAAGCAGGTTGTCGTGTCATGGCCAACGCTCCTTCATCGGAGAACGAAACCGATACTGGTCCAACCGATGTACTGCCGAACGGGAACCGCCGACGACGTCGCACCTCGATCTCGATATTCCCAGCCTACGCGCCGCGCACTCGATGGAAGCTCGCCCGATCAGGGGCGTTGTGTCCTTACCCGCCTCGCCGTTGAGCGCGGCAAGCTCGAGAACTCGATCACTGCCGGCAGAGGCACGATCACAGCCACTGCAGCGAGCGTCACGACGCCGCGCGTCCTCGTCGACCGAAACCAGCTAGACCGGTACCTCCTTGTTCGCACCTACTCTGGAGCTGTCAGGGGCTGATGAAGGAGGCGCCTCATGGCAATCAACCAGCAGTTCGGATTCGACCGAATCTCACTTCCCGACGGGGCGGTCTGCACCAGGGAACTCCAAACCGCCATCCTCGACACGCTGGAGCTCGGGGGCGACGGTCATCTCAGCCTCGCAACGCAGACAGCGATCCTCGGGAGCTTGAAGATCATCGGCGACCTTGAAGCCCGCGTTGCCGCACTCGAAGCCGGGAAGTGAACGACGGCGCAGGAACTGTCGATCGATGTAGGCCTGGGCGGCCGGCTCTGGCTGGTCGTGCCCGTCATGCGTCCTGAACCTGCTCGACGAGACCTTCTCCTCGGAAGGCCGGTATCACCCCTGCGACGTTGCTTCGCCAGCTTAGTGGGGTTCGTCTGCCTACCGGGGGGCGAATGTGAAGGCGGTGCAGAACCCTGGGGCACCCGGGTGAGAGACTTTCTCGCACGGTCTTTCGTTTCGGCGAGGTGGCAGGGGAGGCGCCGTGGTCAGCAGCGCGAGTTTCGTCTTCTTCGAATCGAGGTCGCCGGCGGTGTCGTTGGCGCACGCGGGCGATCACCTTCGGGATGCCGGCCTGCAGGTGGTCGATCACGGCGACTCTCTCGAGGTCTCCGACGGGCAGGGGGGCCCTGCGTTCGCCGTCGAACTCCTCGCCCCGAAGCACGCCGGCGCTCTCGCCTACCGTCTACGTGTCCCACACCGCCGGGCCGTGTCCCTCCGGATCGGAATCGCCGACATCGACGACGCGCTGGACGAGATCAACACCTTGATCGAGGTGCAGTCCGCACTCCAGTTGCTCGCTTCGGATGCGTGGCTCTTCAACGAATGGAATCGGACCCTGGTGGATTCCTCCGGAACCGCCGTTCGGATCGGGAACTAGTCCTCGGGCCGTATCGAGGCCCGGCATCAACCGATGCAGGGTCGGCTCCCACCGCGCGTGCTCGTCGGGGAAGCAGCGCGCCAGGAGATCCGCCATGAGGGGTGCGGCGACGGAGGCGCCCGGGGAGGCGCCGAGCAGGCCCGCGATCGTGCCGTCGGCGCCGGTGACGATTTCGGTGCCGAACGTCAGGACACCCACCTTCCTCCTGTCGGGCTTGATCAGTTGGGCCCGCTGTCCCGCCTGGATGAGCTCCCAGTCGGCCGGATCGGCGTTCGGGTAGAACCGTTCCAGTTCGGCGAACTTCCGTCTCCGGGAGGCGGCCAACTGGCCGATCAGGTAGCGCACCAGTCCCAGGTTCTGGAGTCCCACGGCCACGAGCGGCGCGACGTTGTGGAAACGGATGGTGGTGAACAGGTCTCGTAGGCGACCGTGCTTCAGGAGCTTGGTGCTGAAGGTGGCGTACGGGCCGAACATCAGCGCGGGGCGGCCCGCGACGACCCGTCGGTCGAGATGCGGCACCGACATCGGCGGTGCGCCGATCGCGGCCTGGCCGTACACCTTGGCGTCGTGCCGGCCGACCACCGCGGGATCGTCGGTGCGGAGGAACTGGGCGCCCAGCGGGAAGACCGCGTACCCGCGCACCTCGGGGATTCGTGCCTTCTGCAGCAGCTTCAGGGCGTAGCCGCCGGCGCCGACGAACACGAACCTCGACCGGACGCGGAAACGACGCTTCGTGCTGCGGTCGCGGCCGGCGACGGTCCAGATCCCGTCCGCGGACCGCGACAGCGAGGTCACCTCGTGGTGCGTCCGCACACGCGCGCCACGAGTGGTCATCGCGTCCACCAGGGCGCGGGTCAGCGCGCCGAAGTCGACGTCGGTGCCGCCCGTGTGGCGCGTCGCCGCCATCGGCTCGGCGGGATCGCGACCTTCCGTGAGCAGCGGCGCCCACGCGCGGATCGTCTCGGGATCCTCGCTGTACTCCATGTCCGAGAACAGCGGGAGCCGCCGCAGCGTTGCGAAACGCTCACGCAGATAGGCGATGTCGCGCTCACCGAACACGACGTCCATGTGCGGAGTCGGCGTGGTGACCAACCGCAGATCGTCGATGTCGCCGCTCTCCACGAGCGCGTCCCAGAACTGCTGCGACAGCCGGTACTGGCGGCCGATCTCGGCGGTGCGCGCGGGGTCGGTCGGGTCGGGCATGTAGTTGAGCTCGCACAGCCCGGCGTGCCCGGTCCCGGCGTTGCTCCACGCGTGCGAGCTCTCCCCGGCGGGCTCTCCGAGCCGTTCGAGCATCACGAGCGACCAGTCCGGCTGCAGCGTGGACAGCAGTGCGCCGAGCGTGGCGGACATGATGCCGCCGCCGATGAGGACGACATCCAGGATGTCCTCGGCGGATGTGGTTTCGGGGTCGGTGCGGGTCTTCGACGTCATCTCGTGCCCTCCCTGTTCGTGTACGGCCCATCGTGGCCCGCCGGTGAATGATCCGTCCAATGACGAATCAACGGATTTATGATCCGGATATGGATGAATTTCGGACGTCCGCGGCGGAGGGCGTCGCGCCGCTGCTGACCGCGTTCGACGCCGTCGCCGCGGAAGGGCACGTGACGCGCGCGGCCGACCTGCTCGGCATCCCGCAGTCGTCGATCAGCCGGCGGATCAGGACACTCGAGCGGACGCTCGGGGTGCAGTTGTTCCAGCCGGCCGGCCGCGGAATCGCGCTCACCGCGCAGGGCCGCGATCTGTTCGAGCGGACACACCGATTGGTGGGTGCGCTCGACGACGCCGTCGGAATCGTCCGGGACAACGCCGATCCGGAGGGCGGCCTGGTGCGCTTCGGCTTTCCGCTCACGCTCGGGCCGGTGAGCATCCCCTCGGTGCTCGCGGAGTTCCACGCGGTGGCTCCGCGGATCCGGCTCCATCTGGTCCAGGCACACGGTGACGCGCTCGCCGGGATGGTCCGGGACGGTCGGCTGGACCTGGCCGTGATGATCCCGTCGCCGGAGGACCTGCCCGTCACCGTCCTCGGGCGTCAGACGATCCACCTGCACGTCGCCCACACCCACCGGTTCGCGAACCGGGCGCGGGTCGACCTGGCCGAACTCGCCGACGAGGCGTTCATCGCGAACCCGCCGTCGTACCACCTGCGCCAGCTCGTCGACTCGTGGTGCGCCGCGGTCGGGTTCACGCCGCGGGTGTCGTTCGAGATCACCGAGTTCGAGACGATCAGAGCACTCGTCGGCCACGGCCTCGGTGTCGCGCTGCTGCCGGCGGCGGAAACGCCGCACGCGGGCGTCGTCGCCGTGCCGCTCGAGGGCGCGCGCGATCGCAGTATCGGCCTCGCCTCGGGACACCACCGGCCGACGCCGGCGGTGTCACGGCTGCGCGATCACCTCGTGGCCCGGGCGGCCGTGTTCGCCGGCGGATCTCCCGTCGGTGGCTGAGGTGCCCTCGATCCCACGCCGCACCCTGTCGATGGCGTCCGGCCAGGTGGGAAACGATCCGACCAGCGCCCAATTCGTGGTGTCCGGGTCCGGGCATCGCCACACGCCCCAGCGGCCGGACCGTTCGCCGGTTCGGATCTTGCGAACGGCCCACCGGGTGGGGGAACCGACATCGAGATCCGGCAGGCCGAGAAGCCGGCGCATGCGTTCGTAGGGGATCGGCTCGCTCACCGCGGACATCGCTGGGTCAGGCGAACTCGGGGCAGTACGCGACGGTCGCGGCGCTCAGGACGTTGGCGACCTCCGCCCTGGTGTAGCGGCCGTCGCCCAGATACTCGGCGGCGAGGTCGGGCTTGCTCTGGCCGCGGTAGAGCGAGTTGCACATCGACAGGCCGAGCCTGATCTGGTCGCTCTCGGGCTTCTCCATGAGCGTGAACTCGGTGATGTACGACAGGAACAGCAGGTCCTCGGGGCCGAGGCCGTCGCTGGGCGCGGCGCCGGGGGTGGCGGCGGGTGCCGGGGGCGTCGAAGGTGTCGACGTTTCGGCGACCGGTTCTGCCGCCGGCGCGGGCGTGGTCGGGACGTGACGTGGCGTCTCCGAAGTCCGGTGCGGTGTCGTCGGATCCGGCGTCGTCCGGGAGATGACGACGGGTTCGCTGTCGGTGGGCGTGCTGCTGCACCCGGTGAGGGCCATGAGGGCGGCGGGGAGCGCGAGGAGGAGGCCGAGCCGGGTGGAGCGAGTCACGATGCGAAATCTTGCCCTACCAGGGCGACAAGATCGCTTCCGGGTCCGCGGTCGGATCAGTTCGAGTCCGGCCGCACGACGGGCATGAACACCTCGGTCCGGGGTCGCGGGGCATCCGGCGCGTCCAAATAGCACTCCCAGGGCTCGCCCGTCGTCGCATAGCCGTGCTCGCTGATCCACTGTGTCAGTGCGATATACGCCGATTCGACGGTGTCGTAGCCGCCATCGTGGACGGTGCAGGCACACGGCCCGGCGGGCAGCGACGACGGTTCGACGGGCCCCGTCTCGACGAGGTCACCTGCGAGCGGAAATCCCGCCTCGATGTTCCAGCGGCCGTCCGGCAGCGGCAGGAACCGCCCGAACGGCGGACCGACGACCTCGAGGCCCTGGTCCGCCGCGGCGCGGACCACGGCGTCGAATGCCGGCCCCAGGAAGGCCGGGATCGCCTCGACCGTGACGGCGCCGCGCACGATCGCGGCGGGCTGCCGCGGCAGATCGCGGATCCGGATGTCGTAGCTCACGGCGGGTCTCCCTCGAAACAACCTGCGTAGCCCTGTTTCTCGAAGGTCGCCGCCGAGCAGTACGTCACCTCGGGGTAGTAGTCGCCCATCGTCACGGCCGGAGCGGTGCCCCGATCCTGGGACGCCTGGATCGACAGCGGATAGAACGCGGCCGTGGGCAGCATGTTCCGCAGGATGAGGAGCTTCTTCGGCACGTCTGTCGAACCCCACGGCAGCACGGTCACCGTCGGTTCCACGTCCGAGGGGACATCACCCGGGGCCGCCACGACGTACGTGTACCGGCCGTCGCCGTCGAGCGCGGTCTGGAAGTCGCCGGCGCACGCCACCACCGGGTACGGCGAGACGAGATCGTTCTGGCACATCGACCAGTAGCGCACCTGCTGCCCGGACTCGGTGGGGGAGACGCCCGCGCGCGTGTCCGGGAACGCTGGTGCCCGGCCCCGCACGACCGCGACTCGTCCCGCCTCATACGTCAGCACCGCCCCGATGTACTTGTTGTCGCCGTTGGGAAACAGCCCGGACGTGCTCGCGGGATTCACGAACGTGGCCTCGGGGGTGTCCGCGCGGAACGCGCCCGACGCGGCCCGTTCGATCGCACGGTCGACCACCCACTGTCCGGTGTCGGCGACGGGGCCCGGCAGCGTGCGCGGATCGAACGGCTGCGAACACGGCTGGACGGGGATCGTCGACCCGCCCAGCCGGTAGGTGATGTCCGGGAGCGCGACGCCACCGCTCGGCGAGGCGGGATCGTCCGGCACGTACACGCGGACGATCAGGAACCCGACGGGCGCACCATCGTCCAGGAGCGCTCGAATCTCGTTGCGTGCGTGGTCGGCGGGACCGGGGACCAACGTCGCGTGCCACCGGCGCCGATCCGGCGGAAGCGTTTGCGCGTCGGGGTCGGAGAACGGGTTGCCGCTGCCGGGGTCGGGCAGGATCTGGTCGTCGCGCAGGGTGTCCGTCGTGTCGAGGTCGGTGCTGTAGGTGTTGAGCGAGAAATACCGCGCCGACGGGTAGGTGCCGGACACCTCGATGGAGTCGCGGGCGCCCAGCGCATACGGCAGCACCCAGTAGGCGGCGTTCTCGTCGGGGAAGGCGACGTCGAGCACCTCTCCGTCGGACATGAATCGCCACGCGCACGGTGTCGGACCCGGAGGCTCGGCGCCGGCGGTGTCGACGACGGCGGCCGCGGATACGGTCGCAACGACACACAGGGCGACGCGGCACAGGCGGCGGACGATCGATCGCGGTGACGTGCGCATCTGGGCCCCAATCGCAGGCTCCCACGATAACGAGGTCGCTGTCCCGGTGGGGCATGATCGATCGAACGACGGTCGCGCGCAGGAGGCGGACATGACGAACACGGCGAAACTCACCCGCGCGGACATCGAATCGCGATTGCGGGCGTTCGACGCCCGGACGGTGCCGCTGGGCGATTGGCGGGCGGCCGCCGTCGTGATCGCGGTGATGCGCGGCGAGGACGGCACCCCGGTGTTCCCGCTGACGATGCGACCGGCGAAGATGCGCGCCCACGCCGGACAGTTCGCGCTGCCGGGCGGTCGCCTCGACGACGGCGAGACGGCCCGCGACGCGGCGCTGCGGGAACTGCGTGAGGAACTCGGCATCGAGGTCGGCCCCGGCGACGTCCTGGGGCGCCTCGACGACTACGTGACCCGTTCGGGCTACGTCATGACGCCGTTCGTCGTGTGGTCCGAGGAGTCGGTGGACGCCCTCGTCCCGAGCCCGGACGAGGTGGCGCACGTGTTCGTGGTGCCGCTGGGCGAACTCGACGTGCCGACCCGGTTCGTCGAGATCCCCGGATCGCCCGACCCGGTCGCGTGCTGGCCGTTCCGCGGCGACCACATCCACGCGCCGACCGGGGCGGTGATCCACCAGTTCTGCGAGGTCGTCCTGCACGGTCGGCCCACCCGAGTCGACGGGTTGGCGCAGCCCAGCTTCGCGTGGCGGTGAATTCCGGGGCGGCGGGCGACCTGCGGGACTAGCGTCAGGGCCGTGGGCATCCTCCGATCGGTCCTGCACGCCGTCGACCGCACCGGCATCGAACCGGTCGCGTGGCATCCTCCCGCCGCCCCGGCCGAGACGGGACTGTTCGCGCCGAACCGGGAACTCGACGCCGCGCAGCGGTGGAAGCTGCCGACCGGGCACGGCCCGGAGGACGTGGCGGTGGACCACACGGGCCGGGTGATCACCGGTGGCGAGGACGGGCGGCTGTGGCGGTTCGACGGCGACGGTCGCGCCACCGAACTCGCCCACACCGGCGGGCGCCCGCTCGGTGTCGAGGTGCTCGACGACGGCCGCTTCCTCGTCTGCGACAGCCGACGGGGCGTACTGCGGGTCGACGAGACCGGGCGTGTGGAAGTGCTCGCCGACACCGCGCTCGGCCGACCGCTGTTGCTGTGCAACAACTCCGCCGTCGCGCGGGACGGCGTCGTGTACTTCACCGACTCGTCGTCGCGGTTCACGCTCCCGGATCACCGACTCGACATGCTCGAGCACAGCGGCACCGGCCGGTTGCTGCGCTTCGACCCGCGCACCGGCGAGATGGATCTGCTCGCGGACGGCCTCCAGTTCGCCAACGGGGTCGGTCTCGCGAGCGACGAGTCCTACGTGATCGTCGTGGAGACCGGTTCGTACCGGATCCAGCGCGTCGAGCTGACCGGCCCCAACGCGGGGACGGCGTCGGTGTGGGCGGACAGCCTGCCGGGCATCCCCGACAACGTCACCTCCCAGACCGTCGACGGGCTCTTCTGGGTGGCGCTCTACAGCCCGCGCATGCGACTACTGGAGTGGATGGCGCCGAATCCGGGCCTGCGGGTGCTCGCCGCGAACCTGCCGAGTGCGGTGCAACCGGATCCGGAACACCGGGCATGGGTGCTCGGTCTCGACGGCGACGGCCGCGTCGTCCACAGTCTGCGAGGCGGAAAGGGCAGCTACTCTCCGGTCACGGGCGTCCGCGTCACGCCCGACTGCATCTACCTCGGCAGCCTCACCGCCGGATCGATCGCGCGGGTGCCGCGGAGTGGGCCGGTCGGCTGACCAGTAGACCGGAGTCCGTCGCCGCCGAACGGTCGGTCCCTGAAAGGGGACACCGGGTGTGGAAAGCTGGCCACCGACAGCGGACGGAACCCGAGAGGAATGTTGGTGGACGCGGTAGGACAGCAGAAGTCCGGCTCGAAGCAGGGCGAAGATCGCATCCTGACCGTCCCGAACCTCCTCAGCATGATCCGGCTCGCCGGTGTGCCGCTGTTTCTCTACCTGCTGCTGGGCCCGCACGCCGACGGCTGGGCGCTCGCGATCCTCATGCTCAGTGGGTTCACCGACTGGGCCGACGGCAAGCTGGCCCGCCTGCTGAACCAGACGTCGCGACTCGGCGCGCTCCTCGACCCGTTCGTCGACCGGCTGTACGTGATCACGACGCTGATCGGGTTCGTGCTGCGCGACATCATTCCGTGGTGGGTGGCGGCGATCCTGATCGGCCGGGACCTGATACTGGCGCTGACGTTGCCGGTCTACCGCCGTCGCGGACTCCCGCCGCCCGAGGTCATCTACCTCGGCAAGGCCGCGACGTTCGCGCTGATGTTCGCGATGCCGCTGCTGCTCGCGGCGCAGGGTGACTGGGGCATCGCGGGCGTCGCACACGCGTGGGGCTACGCGCTCCTGATCTGGGGGACCGTCCTCTACGTGTGGACCGGCGGCCTCTACATCGCCAAGGCCGTCACCGTCGCACGCGCGGTGCCGCCGGCCGTCGCACGGAGCGGACCGTGACGAGAACCCCGCGGCAGGTGAGACGGAATCCGGTTCCGTCGCTCCTGAAGTCGCTCATGAACGACCACCTCGATCCGGGATATGCGGGGGCCGCCCAGGACCGGGCGCAGGGTCACGCGAAGCCGACCCGGATCGGTGCGGGCGCCTGGATCGCGTTGGGCGCGGCGCTGGTCGGGGTTGTCTTCGGCATCGCCTACGCGCAGGCGTCGTCGTCGGCGGGCGACGCCGACCAGACCAGGACCGAGATGCTGACCGAGGTCCGCGCGGCCGAGGAACGCAGTCGTGGCCTCGCCGGGAACCGGGACGATCTCACCGTCCGGGTCGACGACCTGCGCGCGAGCGTCCTCGCCGGCGACGCCGAGGGCGCGAAGGTGCTCGACGAATTGCACGACCTCGAAGCCGCCGCCGCGAGCGAACCGGTGCACGGCCCCGGACTCGTGGTGACCCTGACCGATCCAGCCGCGCGCCCGGACCTGTCCGACTCGTCGCAGCGGGTACCAGGGTCGCCGCAGGCCGGCGTCCTGGACCGCGACCTGCAGTCCGTCGTCAACGCGCTGTGGGCGAGCGGCGCCGAGGCGGTCGCGGTCGGTGACGTGCGCGTCGGACCGGCCGTGACCATCCGTCAGGCCGGCGGTGCGATGCTCGTCGACAACCAACCGGTGCCGTCGCCGTACCGGGTGTCCGCGATCGGGCCACCGGCGAAACTGCAGACCGGATTCGTCGTCAGCGACGCCTACCTGCGGATGTCGACAGTTCAACAGTTGTACGGCGTGGGCTTCACCATCGCCGAGTCCGACGACCTGCAGCTACCGGGCGCCGCAGGTCGCGAAACGAGGTTCGCACAGGAAACGGGGGCACCGTGAAGACCGTCAAAGGCGGATACGCGCTCTATGGAGTGCTCGCGCTCGTCGCCGGCATCGTGCTCGGGATCGTGTTCAGCCCGCAGGTGCCCGACGCCGTCCAGCCCTATCTGCCGATCGCGGTGGTCGCGGCGCTCGACGCCGTGTTCGGGGGGCTGCGCGCCTATCTCGACGAGATCTTCGACGCGAAGGTCTTCGTCGTGTCGTTCGTGTTCAACGTCCTGGTCGCGGCCCTGATCGTGTGGCTCGGCGATCAACTCGGTGTCGGCACCCAGTTGTCGACCGCGATCATCGTCGTGCTGGGCATCCGGATCTTCGGCAACGCCGCCGCACTGCGTCGGCGCCTGTTCGGGGCGTGACGCGGATGCCGGACAACGAAGAACGCCCCGAAGGCCTCGCCGAGGACACCGAGGGCGCCGAGGACACCACCGAGGAAATCCGGGACGCCGAGGACACCGAGGGCGCCGAGGACACCCGGGACACCGCGGTGGACGGTGCGGAACCGCCCGCCGAAGGCCCCTCCGACGACACCGCCGCGCCGCGCGCCGAGGGCCGACACGAGATGCCGGTACCGGCGCCGACCCGCACCCGCCGCCGGTTCGGGTTCGGGCTGCTCGCCGTACTGCTCATGGTGGCCCTCGGCATCGGGATCGTGACGCAGGTCAGCAGCACCGGATCGGGCGACAACCTCGATTCGGCGCGACCCGCGGACCTGCTCGCCGTCCTCGGCAACCTCAACCAGCGTGAGGCCGCGCTGCGGCAGGAGATCGCCGGGCTGGAACAGACCCTGTCGAAACTCGAGGCCGGCGGCGGCAGTTCCACCGCGGCCCTCGACGAGGCCAAGTCGCGGCTCGCGGCGCTGTCGATCCAGGTGGGGACGGTCGCCGCGACCGGCCCCGGCGTCGTGCTCACCGTCGCGGACCCGGGCAAGTCCGTCGGATCGGAGGTGCTGCTCGACCTGATCCAGGAACTGCGCGCCGCGGGGGCCGAGGCGATCGAGATCAGCGGTTCGGGAACCGAACCGATCCGGATCGGCGTCGACTCGTGGGTGAGCGGTGGCGGCGGGAACGTCACCGTCGACGGACGGAAGGTGTCGGCGCCGTTCCGCGTGGTCGCGATCGGCGACCCGCCCACTCTGGCAGCGGCACTGAACATCCCCGGCGGCGTCGTCGACACCGTCGCGCGCAGTGGGGGACAGCTCCGCATCGAGCAATCCCCGCAGGTCACGGTCGCCGCCTTGCGGGAGATCAAACCGCGCCAATACGCTCAACCCGGAAACTGATCTTCGGTCCGCTCGCCGGACCGTCCCCCCGAAAGGAAGCCACCGTGAGTGAGCTCGCTACCCCTGCCGATCTGCGCTACACAGCGGAGCACGAATGGGTGCGGCGCACCGGTCCGACGACGGTGCGGGTGGGCATCACCGATTTCGCGCAGTCGCAGCTCGGCGACGTGGTCTTCGTGCAGCTTCCCGCGGACGGCGAGGACGTGGCGGCCGGAGATTCCTTCGGTGAGGTCGAGTCGACCAAGAGCGTGTCGGACATCTACGCGCCGCTCACCGCGAAAGTCGTTGCGGTCAACGGCGAGCTGGACGCCAACCCGGAGCTGGTGAACAGCGACCCCTACGGGGGAGGCTGGCTGGTGGACCTCGAGGTCGCGTCCGAGGCGGCGCTGGACGAGGCGCTGGCCGGGACGCTGGATGCCGACGCATACCTCGCGGTTTCCGGGAGCTGATTTTCCGTCGGTTTCGCGGGTATTCGCCCGGCCTGTCCACCTACACGCACCGGCACTCTCAGGGTACGGTCGAGGTGAGCGCAGTGCCGTGTCGGTTTTTCATATCCGTGTCGGAGTGTGATCGTGGTCGAGATTCGTCTGGACCGAGTTGTACCGCATGACCCCGGGGGCTCCGAAAGGGCTCCCGGGCAGTCGGACTGAGGAGGAGAAACGGTGAGCGAGAACGGCAACGATGCGGTTTACGGAGAGACGCCGGCCGAGACCACATCGGTTTTCCGTGCGGATTTTCTCAACGAGATGGACAGCTCGTCGTCGCAGACGGCCGAGGCGCCTGTCTCCGGGGTCGAGGGTCTGCCCGCCGGGTCCGCGCTGCTCGTCGTAAAGAGGGGTCCCAATGCGGGCTCGCGCTTCCTGCTCGACCAGCCGACCACGTCCGCAGGTCGCCATCCCGACAGCGACATTTTCTTGGACGACGTCACGGTCAGCCGGCGGCATGCCGAGTTCCGTCAGGACGACGACGAGTTCCAGGTGGTGGACGTGGGCAGCCTCAACGGCACCTACGTCAACCGTGAACCGGTGGACTCCGCGGTGCTCGCGAACGGCGACGAGGTGCAGATCGGCAAGTTCCGCCTCGTCTTCCTGACCGGCCCCCGCGGAAACGCCGGGGGTTCGCAGATCGGTGAGTCCGCGGCTGGTGCGGGCAACCAATGACGGCCGTTCGGCAGGAGGCCGCCACGGGCATGTCCATCGGGACGGTGCTCGACCGACTGCGTCCCGAGTTCCCGGATGTGACGATCTCCAAGATCCGGTTCCTGGAATCGGAGGGGCTGATCAGTCCCGAACGGACGCCGTCCGGGTATCGGCGGTTCTCGATCGCGGACGTCGAGCGCCTGCGTTACGTCCTCACGGCGCAGCGCGATCAATACCTGCCGCTCAAGGTCATCAAGGAACAGCTCGAGGCGATCGACAAGGGTGTTGCGACCGTGGGCGCTGTGGATTCCATGCCACGGCGCCCGCGGATGCTTGCAGTCGCGCCCGGCGAGGTGTCGCCGGAGGAGTTCCGCACCGATCGTGAGGTGCGGATCAGCCGGGACGACCTGATCGCCCGGTCCGGCATCGACGAACGCTTCCTGAGCGAGCTGCTCCGCAGCGGACTGGTGGTCGCCGGTCCGGCGGGCTTCTTCGACGAGGACGCGGTGACCCTCGCGCGGACCGCGAAGTCGATGTCGGAGTTCGGGCTCGAGGTCCGGCACCTGCGCGCGTTCAAGCTGGCCGCCGACCGCGAGGCCGGGTTGGTGGCGCAGATCGCCGGTCCGGTCGCGAAGGGTCGTGACGCCGGCGCGCGGGATCGTGCCGAGGAGATGGTCCGCGAACTGGCCGCTCTCTCCCTGACGCTCCACACCTGCCTCGTGAAGGCGGCGGTGCGCGGGGCGCTCGATCGCTGACGCGCGCTGCGGGAACGAATAGAATCGGGGAGTACGTCAAACGGGGCTCGTTCGCCGTCCGAGGTGGACCCGGTCACCGGTACGAGGTGGAGGACGCGATGAGTGAGATGCGTGTGATCGGAATCCGTGTCGAACAGCCGCAGAACCAGCCGGTGTTGCTTCTGCGTGAGAGCAGTGGGGATCGCTATCTGCCGATCTGGATCGGGCAGACCGAGGCCACCGCGATCGCGTTGGAGCAGCAGGGGGTAGAACCCGCACGCCCACTCACGCACGACCTCATCAAGGACCTGCTCGAGGCTTTCGGGCACACCCTGCTCGAGGTTCGGATCGTGGACCTGCAGGCCGGCACCTTCTATGCGGATCTGGTGTTCGAGGGCGATGTGAGGGTCTCGGCGCGACCGTCGGACTCGGTGGCCATCGCCCTGCGTGTCGGAGTTCCGATCTTCGTCGACGAGGCCGTGCTCGCGGAGGCAGGCCTCGTGATGCCCGACGAACGTGAGGACGAGGTCGAGAAGTTCAAGGAGTTCCTGGAGTCGGTCTCGCCGGACGATTTCAAGGCGACCGACGGCTGACACCCGTCAAGACTAAAGGTGAAGTTTAGGTTTAGGCCTTGGGTGTGTCGCATTGACCCGGATGCGTCTGGGTCATACCGTCTGGGTCTGTGAACGCCCGCCACGCTGTCTGTCCAGGGCGTACGCTGAGTGGATCCACCATTCGGGTTTACTCGATGTGCACGAGTGGGTGACTAGTGGTAGTGGGAACGCCGAGGCGCATCCTCGCCAGCAGTCGCCCCTGAACACGCGAGAGGGAGTAGTCCGTGGGAGATCGGCCGCAGGAACACGAGTTGAACCTCGCCGGTGAGACGACCGTCGAGGCACCCAGCGTCGACGAGGACTTGCAGCCCGGGTTGTTCCCCGACGACTCCGTTCCCGACGAACTCGTCGGCTACCGGGTGCCGAGTGCGTGTCAGATCGCCGGCATCACCTACCGCCAGCTCGACTACTGGGCCCGCACCAATCTCGTCGTCCCCTCGATCCGAGGTGCCGCCGGATCGGGCAGCCAGCGGCTGTACTCGTTCAAGGACATCCTGGTCCTCAAGATCGTCAAGCGTCTGCTCGACACCGGCATCTCGCTCCAGAACATTCGCGTCGCCGTCGACCACCTCCGTCAGCGTGGTGTGCGGGACCTGGCCCGGATCACGCTCTTCTCCGACGGCACCACGGTCTACGAGTGCACCTCCGCCGAAGAGGTCGTCGACCTGCTGCAGGGCGGTCAGGGCGTGTTCGGGATCGCCGTCAGCGGCGCGATGCGCGAACTCACCGGCACCATCGCCGATTTCCCCGCCGAGCGGGCCGACGGCGGCGACACCACCGAGCGGCCCGAGGACGAACTGGCGTCCCGTCGCAAGAACCGCGGCGACCGCAAGACCGGATAGCTGTTCTGGGCGTTCGTCCGGGTGCCTCCCGGTGGCATAGACTGACGGGGCGTCGCCGTCGTACGGGAGAGTTCCGGGCAGGGCAGTAGACCTGCGCGGACGCCGAAGGAGCAACACCTCCCCGTCAATCTCTCAGGCACCGAGGACCGTGCGGGCTCCGACGCCTCTGGAAAGCGGTGGGAGCACCCACCCGCCCACGGGGAAAGGCGCGCGTCGTCGCCGGAGTCCGGACATCGGACCTTCGAGCACGGCGCAGCGACCGAATCTCTCAGGCGCTCGGGACTCCCGAGCAGGCGACAGAGGGGGAGGACCGTTCCATTCGTGGAGCGCATCCTGCACCTGACGAACCGCCTGGGAGTTCACTTGATCGACGCTCGTAGCCATTCGTTCGCCGACCGCCACGTCGGCCCCGACGCGGCCGAACTGACGCGCATCCTCGACATCGTCGGCGTCGGCTCGCTCGACGAACTTGCCGCCCGCGCCGTGCCCGCGAGCATTCTCGACCCCGCTCCGGCGGGTATTGCCGCGGGTCTGGATGCGCTCGACGCACCCCTGTCCGAGGACGAGGCGCTCGCGGCGCTGTCCGAACTGGCGGCGACGAACACGACGGCCACCTCGATGATCGGCCTCGGCTACTACGACACACTCTCCCCGCCGGTGCTCGTGCGCAACATCCTCGAGAACCCCGCCTGGTACACCGCCTACACCCCGTACCAGCCGGAGATCAGCCAGGGTCGGCTCGAGGCGCTGCTGAACTTCCAGACCATGGTCGGCGACCTGACCGGCATGGAGATCGCGAACTCGTCGATGCTCGACGAGGGCACCGCCGCCGCCGAGGCGATGACGCTGCTGCGGCGGGCGTCGCGCAGCAAGTCGCCGCGGTTCGTCGTGGACACCGACCTCTTCCCGCAGACCCGCGCCATCGTGGTTACCCGCGCCGAGCCGCTCGGCATCGAGATCGTCGAGGCGGACCTGACGCAGGGCCTGCCGGAGGGCGAGTTCTTCGGTGTGCTGGCGCAGCTGCCCGGCGCCTCCGGGCGGGTCGTCGATCACGCGGCGATGATCGCGGCGGCCCACGAGCGCGGCGCACTGGTCGCGGTCGGCGCCGATCTCCTCGCGCTGACGCTGCTGACGCCCCCCGGCGAGATGGGCGCCGACGCGTGCTTCGGCACCACGCAGCGGTTCGGTGTCCCGATGGGCTTCGGTGGCCCGCACGCCGGGTACCTCGCCGTCCACGGCAAGCACGCCCGTCAGCTCCCGGGCCGACTCGTCGGCATCTCGGTGGACGCCGACGGCAACAAGGCCTACCGGCTGGCGCTGCAGACCCGTGAACAGCACATCCGCCGCGAGAAGGCGACCAGCAACATCTGCACCGCGCAGGTGCTGCTGGCGGTTGTCGCCGCGATGTACGCCAGCTACCACGGCGCCGAGGGCCTGAAGGCCATCGCGCAGCGTGTCCATCAGCGCGCCGAGTACCTCGCCGCCGGCCTGAAGACCGCCGGCGTCGAGGTGGTGCACGAGCAGTTCTTCGACACCGTGCTGGCCCGGGTGCCGGGTCGCGCGGCCGACGTCGTCGCAGAGGCGAAGGCGTGGGGCGTCAACCTGCGCCTGGTCGACGGCGATCACGTCGGTGTCGCGTGCGACGAGGCGACGACCGAGGCGCACCTCGCGTCCGTGCTCGCCGCGTTCGGGCTGCCGGCCGACGCCGAGATCGCGTACACCCCGGCCCCGTTCGGTGACCGCACCAGCGTGTACCTGCAGCACGAGTCGTTCACGAAGTACCGCACCGAGACCGCGATGCTCCGCTACCTGCGTGCGTTGTCGGACAAGGACATCGCGCTCGACCGCAGCATGATCCCGCTGGGCTCGTGCACCATGAAGCTCAACGCGACGGCCGAGATGGAACCCATCACGTGGCCGGCGTTCTCGAAGCTGCATCCGTTCGCACCCACCGCGGACGCCCCGGGCATGCTGAAGGTGATCTCGGATCTGCAGGACTGGCTGGTCGCGATCACCGGCTACGACGCGGTGAGCCTGCAGCCCAACGCCGGCAGCCAGGGCGAGTACGCGGGCCTGCTGGCCATCCGCAACTACCACCTCAGCCGCGGCGACGACCATCGCGACACGTGCCTGATCCCGTCGAGCGCGCACGGCACCAACGCGGCGTCCGCCGTCATGGCCGGCATGCGCGTCGAGGTGGTCGCGTGCCGCGAGAACGGTGACGTCGACCTGGACGACCTGCGCGCCAAGATCGCCGATCATGCCGAGCGCCTCGCGGCGATCATGATCACCTACCCGTCGACCCACGGCGTGTACGAGGAAGAGGTCGGCGAGATCTGCGCGGCGGTGCACGACGCCGGCGGCCAGGTGTACGTCGACGGCGCGAACCTCAACGCGCTGGTCGGCCTGGCCCGCCCGGGCCGGTTCGGCGGCGACGTCAGCCACCTGAACCTGCACAAGACGTTCTGCATCCCGCACGGTGGCGGCGGCCCCGGCGTCGGCCCGATCGGTGTGCGCTCGCACCTCGCGCCGTTCCTTCCCGGGCATCCGATGGCACCGGAACTCGGTGGGTCGGGACCGGTGTCGGCGGCGCCGTACGGCAGCGCGTCGATCCTGCCGATCACCTGGACGTACATCAAGATGATGGGCGCCGAGGGCCTGCGCCGGGCGTCGCTGACGGCGATCGCGTCGGCCAACTACATCGCGCGCCGACTCGACGAGTACTTCCCGGTGCTCTACACGGGTGAGAACGGCATGGTCGCCCACGAGTGCATCCTCGACCTGCGTCCGCTCACCAAGGAGACCGGTGTGACCGTGGACGACGTCGCGAAGCGCCTGGCCGACTACGGCTTCCACGCCCCGACGATGAGCTTCCCGGTGGCCGGCACCCTCATGGTCGAGCCGACCGAGAGCGAGAACCTCGACGAGATCGACGAGTTCTGTGACGCGATGATCGCGATCCGCCGGGAGATCGACCGGGTCGGGGCAGGGGAGTGGCCCGTCGACGACAACCCGCTGCGCGGCGCACCGCACACGGCGGAGTGCCTCGTCTCCGAGTGGAACCACCCGTACTCGCGAGAGATCGCGGTCTACCCGCGAGGGAAGGCCCGGCCGAAGGTGTGGCCGGCCGTCCGTCGGATCGACGGTGCGCACGGCGACCGCAACCTCGTGTGCTCGTGCCCGCCGATCGAGGCGTTCACCAGCTGATTCGCAACCGATGGCCCGGGCGCTCGATACGAGCGCCCGGGCCATCGGCGTTCCACGGAAGTGCCACCTACGGAAATCGGTGGCAGACGGAACCGAAAGAATTACAGAACCTGGTCGTGTGAGCGCGACACACGCAGACATTCCCGACGCACGCGCACGTTCCACCCGCCACGATCCCGAACGTCATCGACTCGGAGGGCGGCCGATACCCAATCGTCGTTGACCGCTGCTCACCGCCGGGCAGATGATCGGAGGATGGTCGAAGCGCCGGACGCGGGGCGATCCGAACGGATCGCGGAGTTGTTCGATCTCGTCGTCGACAGCTACGACAACGTCGGCGTCTCGTTCTTCGGCCCGATCGCGGATCGCTTGGTGCGGGAGATGGATCCGCAGCCGGGGGAGCGGGTGCTCGACGTGGGGTGCGGTCGCGGTGCGGTGCTGTTCCGGCTCGCCCAGGCGGTGGGGCCGGCGGGGGCGGTCACCGGTATCGACCTGTCGAAGAGGATGGTCGCGACCACGGCGCACGAGGCGCGGGCGCGCGGCCTCGCGAACGTGCATCTGCAGGTCATGGATGCGACTCGTCCCACGTTTCCGCACGGGACGTTCGACGCTATCACCGCGTCGTTCGTGATCTTCTTCCTCCCGAATCCGGCTGTGGCGCTGACCCGGTGGAGGTCGCTGCTGAAGCCGCGGGGACTCGTCGGCGTCTCGACGTTCAGCGCGTGGGATGCGCGGTGGGAGCAGATGGAGGACCTTTTCGAGCCGTACCGGGACCGCCGCTTCTTCGATGGCGATCCGCGCGACCCGAACGGGCCGTTCGGCACCGACGCCGCCGTCGAGCGGCTGATGCGCACCGCCGGCCTGGTGGATCCGAACACTGTCAGTTTCGATCTGGACCTCCATTTCGACGACGCCGACCAGTGGTATCTGTGGACGAGATCGCACGGGCAGCGGATGCTGTGGGATGCGATCCCGGAACGGGAGCTCGGGGGAGTGGTGGACGCCGCTCTCGGGCGGGTGGACGGATGGCGTGACGCCGAGGGGCGGATCACCTCGCGTCAGCGCATCAGGTTGACGTTCGCGCGGCGGCCGTAGGCGCGGCGGCGTGATCGTCGGGAAGGGGAGCCCGTGTCGCGCATTCTCGTTGCGCTGCTGACCGTCGCGGCCGTCTTCGGTATCGGCTTCGTGATTGCTCGGGAGATGTCGGACCTTCCGAGTCGGGTCACCCCGCGGGCCGTCGAGGATCGATCCGTCACCTTCGCCGGCGGGACGGTCACGTGCGCCACCCTGTTCGGCGATGGCTGCGACATCGACGCGCAGCTTGCCTTCGATCGGTGGGGCGGGCAGCTCGACGTCTTCGCGTCGCGGGACCTCGGCCCGTGGGGTAGGGGGTTGAGTGCTCCGGAGGTGGCGAAGCTGGGGCTGCAGGCCTGCGACACGGCGAGCATGCCGGGGCGGACGTTCCTGGAGTTCGTGGAGACGGCTCGGATCGACCACCCGGACGCGTCGAGCCCTCAGCTGTCCCCGTTCTGGGACGAAGCCGGGCGGGTTCTCTGCCCGTCGGCGTAGTCGGTCGCGAACCGTCGCAGCGCAGACGCTGCAGAGATCTGTCCGGGACGGAACCAGTGGAAAACCCGAACCACACCCACGGGCACTACCAACACGCCTCCCGTTCCAGCCGCCCCCCGTTCCGATCATCCTTAGAGGGGAGGAGCCCGAATTCGCGGGCGACGGCGAGCGCCTCGCGTCGCGAGTGCGCGCCCAGCTTGCGGTAGAGCGACGTGCGCTGCGACTTGACGGTGGAGAGCGAGACGAAGAGCGCGTGTGCGATCGCCGGGGCGCTGAGTCCGTCGGCGAGGCCACCGAGGACGGCCCGTTCGCGGTCCGTCAGCTCGGGGCGGTGGAGGGTCGCCGGGTACTGCTCGGCGACCTCGGCAGCGAGATAGCCGGCAACGGTCTCCGACCTCCCGGCCGCAGCGACATCGCCGAGTGCGACGACGAGTTCGCGTGACACTCCGGCGAACGCGGCCCGAATGCCGGTGCGGTCCGCCAGTTCGCAGGCCCGCCGCCACAACTGGTTCGCCCGATCGACCCGGCCGAGACCATGCTGGGCTGCCGTCTCGATGACCAGCGCCTCGAGATGCGAGCGGGTGTAGGGCGTGCCGAGCCAGTCGTACCGTCGGCAGGTGTTGATCGCGGACTGGTGGTTGCCGGTGATCAGATGGGTGCGCGCGACCGCGACGACCGACCACGGGGTGTCGCAGTTCGTACGTTCCGCAAGAAGGTAGGCGCGGCTACCGTTCCCGGCCGCCAGATGCGACTCGATCTCCGCGGCGGTGAGCAGGGATCGGACGAACTCACCCTCGACACGTTTCCGCTTGTCGGCGAACACGTCGAGCGTCGCGAGCGCACGGAACGGGTCGCCGGTGGTGACGGCGTGACGACAGCGGGCGTACACGACGAAAGGCCACAGCTCGGCGATCACCGGGAGTTCGTCGAGCTGGGCGAGTGCGGCTTCCGCGGACGCGATGTCGAGTCGATCGAGTGCGGTCAGCGCGCTGGCCGTCAGTCCGCCGATCCGGATCAGCGGCTCGATCGCCTCGTCCGCCGGCGGATGGGCCCGCTCCAGGTCGAGCCATTCGCTCACACGTTCCGACTCGCCGGTCAATGCCCAGTTCAGGGCCGAGTTTCCGGCTGCATTGCGCGCGATGTAGTCGAGGTGTCGAGCACTTCCCGAGAGATAGGCCAGCCGCAGCGTCGCAGTCGATTCGGAGAGATCACCCGCAAGCTGGTACGTGAGGCCCCACTGCATGCGCAGGAAGGGGAGAAGATCGGAGAGGTCGTCGGGTCGGGCCTCCATGATCTCGCGAACCACCAGGCAGATCTGCCGGGTCAGATCGGCGGCGGACTCGTACCGGCCGGCGAGACGCAGCATCAAAGCCTGGTGCGAGACGATGCCGACCGCCTTACCGACATCGTCGGCCGAGACCAGGAGTCTCAGGTCCTCGGGATCGGGGACCACGGCGCCGTCGGGCCCGCGATACCCGTCCAGGCTCGCGACGAGATCGCGTGCCTCACGGAAGCCCGGGTTGGCATCGAAGACGGATTCGGGAAGCGTGAGCAGCACGTGGCGAAGCAGGTCGAGTTCCGCGCCGACGAGCCCGACCCAGTGCTCTTCGACGAGTTCGACGGTCAGGGGCCAGTTCTCCGCCTCGACTGCACACCGCACCGCGGCCGCGTGGTCCGTCCGCTCGCGGAGGTGCAGCGCCAGTCGGGTCGATCGGGCCGCGGGATCCATCCCGTCCTCGGACTGCATCGCGCGTAGCTCACGCCGGACCGCGGCCGGGACCTGCCACTGTGGGCCGCTCGCGTTGTCTCGCCGGTCCGCGACACCGGCGGCCTCGAGGGCCGCCAGATGCCGGTCCGCATCCGCCCCGACGTCGAGGAAGCATGCAGTCTCGATGCTCACGGTGTGCGCTGTCGCGGTGGCGACGAGGAATTCGCGGTGTGCGACGACATCCGGCGCGGCGAGGATCGTCGTCCGCACGTGGTCGGAGACCGCCTCGGCGAGACGGGCTTCCAGCAGGGACCGGCGGTCCGCCGACGCCGGCAGGCGCGAGGAGACGGCGCGGGCGACCTCGACGAGCGACCACATCCCGCCGGTGAGACGGTGGACGAGGTCGAGTTCGTCGGGGTCCACGAGGGCGCCGTCGATCGCGAAGAATTCCCCGAGTTCGTCTCGCTGCAGCAGCAGGTCGTCCCCGCACAGCAGGTCATGGGTCGGATCCAAGGCGAACGGGTCACCGAAGGCCGAACGGCCCACGACCGTCACGACGACGCGGAGTCGATCGCAGAGATCGACCAGTTCGACTACCTGTTCCTCGAGCACGGGGTCGCACACCCGATCGAGTCGTGAGAGTGCCAGTCCGACCGGGCGCCCGCTCCGGGTCAGTTCGTCACGGATCGCTGGGTACGCGGCGGCATCGTCGCCGGGTGCTTCGGCGAGTGCGCCGGCCGCGGCGAGACGTTCGGCGGTCAGTCGCCAGAACCCCTCGGGCCCCACTCCGACCGGCGGCGGCGGAACCAGGACACTGGTGGACCCGGTCGCGTCGGCCGAGCGCACCCATTCGGCCACCAGTGCCGACTTACCGAACCCGTGGGGTGCCCGGATGATGCTGAGCGGGGTGTCTCGACGGAGTCGTTCCGACAGTCGCAGGGGTGGTCGTGCCGACAGCGGGGGATGGCAGGACGCGAGGCCGCTTCGGGACTCGATCATCGCTCCTCGGGTACGCGGTGAGCGCGCGGCGACGATCGGTCACGGTCGCAGGCTCGGATAGTCGAAAAATCAATTGCATCTTCGATCCAAGCCGGGGTGAACCCTACGGGGCAACCGGTCGGTAACAACTTCACCCCCTATGTCACCCGCCCGGTCGCCCCCGGTTCTACTGCAGCGCCCTCCCGAACGCGTCACCGAGCGCGGGGCCCTGCGTGGACGGCACCGCGACGAATGTTCCGCCGGTCTGGTCGGCCATCGACTGCAGGGTCTCCTGGTCGCTGTTCTCGCCGATCGAGATCACGTCCACCCGGACGGGGTGGGACGAGTTGCTCAATGCGGTTTTCAGTTGCCGTGTCGTGGTGGAGGTGTCGTCGTTCGGTCCGTCGGTGACGAGGAGAACCGAGTTGGGGCGGCCGTCGACGAAACCGTCGGCCGCGCTCTTGTGCGCCGCGATCACCGACGCGTACGTCGACGTCGCGGTGGCGGGGCGCAGCGACTCCAGTGCGGTGACGATCCGCTGGCGGCGATCGCCGTCGGACAGCGGCCCGGTGGGGACCTTCACCACGTACGGCTTGGTGCCGTCGAGTCCGCGGCTGTACACCCACAATCCGACGTCCGAGGACTCGGGCAGGGCTGCGAGTCGCGCGGACAGGGCGTCGACGGTGTTACTCAACCGGGTGCCGTCGCCGTCGGTGTTGCCCATGGACCCGGAGATGTCGAGCAGGATCGTCGTGGCCTGCGGGACGGCCGGATTCGCGAACGTCTGTGCCAGGCGGGCGGCCGCTGGCCCGGTCGCGGGGGCGAGGGTCCGGCCCAGCGGCGGCATCGGGGTGCGGTCGGTCGCCGGTGGGGTGCGGTCGTCGACCCGGAATCCCGCGCCGACGAGGTCCTGCACCTGGTCCGGTTGGCGCACGAAGTCCACGAACTGGGCCGCCGCGCGGCTGAGGGTCTCGTCGACCCACGGAGTAGCGAGGACGACCGCAGGGTGGTCGGCGACGGGTGTGACGCCGCCGGGCGCGAAGGCGGCGAGACCGGACGCCGCGTCCCCTGCCGCGTAGATCTGCTGCTCGGTGGCCGGTACCGCATGGAAGGAACCCGCCGCGGGGCTCGACTGACGCGCGAGCGCGCTGAGGGCGTCGGCCGTGGATACGGGTGCGCCGTCGATGGCCTTGCTGCCGTTCGCCAGTGCGGAGATCGCCGCGGTGACCGGCGGGGACGCCGCCTGCGCCTCGTCGAGCGGTCCGGTTCCGGCGTCCGCGACGGCTGCGGCGACGGCGTCGAGTGCCTGGTCGGTGGGGGAGTCCGCGGGCAGCGCGAGTTTCAGGCTGCCCCAGCCGGGGAGCCCGAGCCCGGTCAGGGAATCCGGCGCGGACTGCAGCGCCGGCAGGCGCTGCCATCCGATCCCGGACGCGTCGAGGGCGAGATCGAGTGCACCCGGGACCGCGAGCACCACCGGGCTGGTCGCGATCGACTTGGGTCGGCCGTCGATCACACCGGGGACTCCGGACAGGCGTTCGGTGGCGGCGCTGCTCGACGGGATCCACAGCGCGGGCGCCGGACCCAGGGCCTCGTTCCACGGTCCGTCGGGGGCGTCGGCGAGCGCGTCGGCGATCGCCCGGGAGGCTCCTTCGGTGACGGTCGCGGTCACGCAGTGATCCCGCACCACCGGGTTCGTCTCGCTGAATCGGGTCGCGAACTCCTGGATCTGCGGCGCGATGTCGGGATCCGCGGTCACGTGCAGGACGGCCTCGCCCTCGACGCACGCCCCGGCAGCCGCCGTGCCCTCACTGCTCGCGCGGTCCCTCAGCTGGAACCAGCCGACGACGCCGAGCACGAGAACGATCACGGACACCAACGCGATGATCGGTCCCTTGCTGACGCCACGGGTGCGCCGATCACTGCGATGCTGACCCACGTCGAAACCGCCTTGCCTTCTTCACCAGTCGGACCGGCGCCGGACCGGCCCTGACGAACGCAGTCTAGTGACGAATACGGACATCCCGAACGCACGCGGCCCCGGCACCTGTGACGGTGCCGGGGCCGGGAGCGAAGCGCGGGGATCAGGCGTTGGCGGCCTTGTACTCGCGACGGCGGCGGTGCAGGATCGGCTCGGTGTAGCCGCTCGGCTGCTTGGTGCCCTCGAGGATCAGCTCCTTGGCCGCCTGGAAGGCGATGTTGGAGTCGAAGTTCGGGGCCATCGGCCGGTACGTGGCGTCACCCTCGTTCTGGCGGTCGACGACCGGCGCCATCCGCTCGAGGCTCGCGACGATGTCGGCCTCGGACACGATGCCGTGACGCATCCAGTTCGCCAGCAGCTGGCTCGAGATGCGCAGCGTCGCCCGGTCCTCCATGAGCGCGACGTCGTGGATGTCGGGCACCTTGGAGCAGCCGACGCCCGCGTCGATCCAGCGGACCACGTAGCCGAGGATCGACTGGCAGTTGTTGTCGAGTTCCTGCTGCTTCTCCGCGTCGGACCAGTCGGTGCTGGGGGCGAGCGGGATCGTCAGGATCTCGTCGACCGTCGCGCGCGGCTTGCCCTTGAGCTGGTCCTGGACCGCGAACACGTCCACCTGGTGGTAGTGGGTGGCGTGCAGGGTCGCGCCCGTCGGCGACGGCACCCACGCGGTGTTGGCGCCCGACTTGGGGTGACCGATCTTCTGCTCGAGCATGTCGGCCATCAGGTCGGTCATAGCCCACATGCCCTTGCCGATCTGCGCCTTGCCCTGCAGTCCCGTCGCGAGGCCGGTGTCGACGTTCCAGTCCTCGTACGCGGAGATCCACGTCTGCTTCTTCATGTCGGCCTTGCGCACCATCGCGCCAGCCTCCATCGAGGTGTGGATCTCGTCGCCGGTGCGGTCGAGGAAGCCGGTGTTGATGAACACCACCCGCTGGTCCGCTTCCTTGATGCAGGCCGCGAGGTTGACGGTGGTGCGCCGCTCCTCGTCCATGATGCCGACCTTCAGCGTGTTCGCCGGCAGGCCGAGAACCTCCTCGACGCGGCCGAACAGCTCGGTGGTGAACGCGATCTCCTCGGGGCCGTGCTGCTTGGGCTTGACGATGTAGATCGAGCCGGTCCGAGAGTTGTTCAGCGGGCCGTGCTCGGCGTCGATGCTCAGGCCGTGCACCGCGCACGCGCTGGTGATCAGCGCGTCGAGGATGCCCTCGGGCAGCTCGTTGCCGTCGGCGTCGAGGATCGCCGGGTTGGTCATCAGGTGGCCGACGTTGCGGACGAACAGCAGCGAGCGGCCGTGCAGGGTGAGCTCGTCGCCGGCGGGGGTGGTGTAGGTGCGGTCGCCGTTGAGGGTGCGGGTCACCGTCTTGCCGCCCTTGTCGAACGACTCCGCCAGGTCACCGCGGTTCAGGCCGAGCCAGTTGCGGTAGCCGACCACCTTGTCGTCGGCGTCGACCGCGGCCACCGAGTCCTCGAAGTCCATGATCGTGGTGATCGCGGACTCGAGCACCACGTCCTTGACGCCGGCGCCGTCGGTGCGGCCGATCGGGGAGCTGGGGTCGATCTCGATCTCGACGTGCAGGCCGTGGTTGCGCAGCAGCACCGAGGTGGGGTGATCGCCGTCGCCGAGGTAGCCGACGAACTTCTCCGGCTGCGCCAGGCCGGTGACGACCTCGCCGCCCAGTTCGATGGCCAGCTTGTCGTCGACCACGAAGTAGCGGGTGGCCTCGGTGTGCGAGCCCTTCGCCAGCGGCGCGGCGGTGTCGAGGAAGTTGCGGGCCCACGCGATGACCTTGTCGCCGCGAACCTTGTTGTAGCCGGGCTTGCCCCCGGGCGCCTTCTCGGCGCCGCCTTCCTCGGAGATCGCGTCGGTGCCGTACAGCGCGTCGTACAGCGAACCCCAGCGGGCGTTGGACGCGTTGAGCGCGAACCGGGCGTTGAGGACCGGGACCACCAGCTGCGGGCCGGCGGTGGTGGCGATCTCGGCGTCGACGTTCTCGGTCGCGACCTGGAACGGCGCCGGCTCGGGCAGCAGGTAGCCGATGTCCTGCAGGAACGCCTTGTACTCGGCGGCGTCGAGAGGCTTGCCCGCACGCTCACGGTGCCACGCGTCGATCTGCGCCTGCAGGTCGTCACGCTTGGCGAGCAGCGCCTTGTTCTTCGGGGCCAGATCGGCGAAGACCTTGCCCGCACCCTCCCAGAACGCCTCGGCGGAAACGCCGGTGCCCGGAAGAGCCTCATCGTTCACGAAGTCGTAGAGAACCTTGGCGACCTGAAGACCACCGACCTGCACGCGTTCAGTCATTGAACTGCCTCACTTTTCCGGTACCAGCGGCGCCTCGGGCCACGGCCACTGTCAGGGCACATGCTTCGGACGCCGAACGGGACGACAACAATGTTACCCGGCGGTAGCTTCCGGAGGAGATCAGTCCGGTGCGGCTGCTGGGGCATCGACGAATACAGCTGAAGAGCTGAGGCGCGTGAGGTGGGCGCCGACTGCGGTGGGACGAACGGTGCGCGTCCGAATGCAGACTCGATCATGAAAGGCGGGTTGGCCGATCGTGCACAGATGATACTGGCCGGTCACTGTCGCCGCGCGGCGGCCTGTGCGCTTTCCGGCGACGCCGCGACGAGCGGCGCCGGGTACGCGGTGAGCGGTGAGGTTATCGGAATCTTGCTCGAGGTCGCGAATGCGGCATAGCTTCTCGGAATGGTGCACAGTGCTGCGAACGATGTAGACGACTACCTGGCCGAGGTGCCCGATGAACGTAGAGCCGCACTGGCTGAGCTGCGGCACCTGTGCGTCCGAGAGCTGACGGGCTTCACCGAGGTCATGGCCTACGGTATGCCGACGTATGAGCGGGACGGTGTCGCGGAGATCGCCTTCGCCAGTCAGAAGCAGTACATCTCCTTCTACCTGATGCGCCGTGATGTGCGTGAGGCGTTCACCGAACGGCTGGCGGGACACAACATGGGCAAGGGGTGCCTGCGGTTCCGCAGGCCTCAGGCCATCGACTTCGGTCTGCTACGCGATCTGCTGCAAGCGACAGCGAAAAGGCCCGGGACAGTCTGCTGACGCCCGGCCTGGCGGAGGTTCCCGGGGTGCCGGCTACCTACCCGCGCACCCGGATCTGCTGCATCATGTCGTGGTCCTGGTGTTCGAGGTTGTGGCAGTGCCACGTGTACCCGCGGACCTCCTGGCCGGGGCCGTGGTGCCCCTCCGCGTCGTGCGGGACCGGGATCGGCGCGTCCGGGTCGAAGCCGAGGTCATCGACCGAGGGCCAGTGCACGAGGAGGGTGAGCACCGCGTCGGACTCGACGATTGTGGTGTCCTTCCAGCCCGACTCCCATGCGGCCGGCGCCGCGCGCTCGCCGATGAGGAACGGGGACGGGTCCGGGGTCCAGCGGACGCCGTCCCCCTCGAGCGGCGGGGGCGAGGTGGCCATGTAGCCGGCCGTCCACAGCTTCTGCCGGCCGAGGATCCGGAACCGGGCCAGGTGCAGGTGGACCGGATGCTCGAACGGAAACGTGTTGACGATGTGCCAGATCTCCGTCGTTCCGGCCTCGGCGACGTCGATGTCGTCGGTGAGGAACGGCAGGTTGTTGATCGTCCCCATCAACGGGAGCACCGCGGCCGTCCGGTCCAGGTCGAAGCGCGCCAGGAACGTCATGATCCGGGTCCGGGCCACACCGTCGGTGGTGGCGGGCGCGAGCGCCGGGGGGAGTCCCGGCCCGCCCCGCAGCCGCGTCGGCACCCGGGCCGGTTCGGCGGCAGCCTGATCCGCGTCGAACCGCATGATCTCGGGCAGTGCCGGGACCCCGATCACGGCGCTGCCGGCACTGTTGAGGGCGGTGTTGACGAGCGTCACGGACTCGCCCGGGGCGAGCGCCGAGAAGTCAACCAGCACGTCTGCGCGCTCCCCGGAGGTCATGGCGATGTGGTCGGTGGCTACGGACTCGTGGAGCAGGCCCTGGTCACCGCCGATCACCGTGAACCGCATCCCGTTCGAGAACGCGAACCGGTAGGTGCGCGAGTTCGAGCCCTGCAGCAGCCGCAGTCGATACAGCGTGCGCCGCACCGTCATCCGTGGCCACGCGACTCCGTTGATCACGGCGACGTCCCCGTACTGGCCGCCCTGGTTGTAGCCGCTCGGCTGGTAGCGGGCCAGCCGCGGCTGCAGCGTCCCGTCGGCGTTGAAGGTGCGGTCCTGCACCACGATCGGCACCTCGAACTCCCCGGCGGGCAGCCCGAGCGGATTGTCGGCGCGGCCGGTGTCGAACTCGTCGCGCAGCAGATAGAACCCGGCGAGCCCGGCCTGCACGTTCAGGCGGGTGTTCGCCATCACGTGGTCGTGGTACCAGAGGGTCGCGGCCTCCTGGTGGTTGCCGTAGCGGTTGGTCTGCACGCCGCCGCGCCGCCACGAGATCAACGGATGCCCGTCCGAGTCGGGACGGCTTTGGGCGCCGTGCAGGTGCACCGTCGTCCGCGGATTGGTCCGATCCTCCTCGGTGGCGCCGTGCATCGTCAGATCGACGGCGTAGCCGAGCGGATTGACGTCGATCGAATTGGCGAACGACACCGTGGTCGGCTCGCCGTGGCGGGCCTCGAGGGTGGGGCCGAGGATGCCGGCGCGGTAGCCCAGGACCGTCGACGCCGGCAGATCCGGGTGGTACGTGTGGGTGCTGGACTGTGCGGTGAGCGTTCCCGACGCCGCGGCGGTCGGGAGGCGCGGCAGGTCGGTGACGAACCGGCGTAGCGGCGGCGACGAGAAGTTCAGCGGACTCGGGTCGCTCGGTGGCGGCAGATCCGGGATCGGGACCGGCGGCGGCGGCACCGGCACACCCGGTGCGGCCGCGGCCGACGGCGCACCCAGCCAGCCGAGCGCGGCGACCGAGCCAGCCATGCCGAAGAATCCACGTCGTGAGAGTTCCATGGTCGAACTCCTTTGGCTTGATGAATCAGGCCTGGGGATCGAACTCATGCGGATGCTACCCATGCGGCAGACCCGACACGCCGCTATCGACGGGTGGCGTCACCGAATGTGCCGGAGGCCGCGACGGTTCGGGTCTTCGGTGATGATCACGGCCTCGACGGTGGAGCCCTGCGGATGAATCAGGACGGACATCTGCTCGGTTCGGTCGCCGCTCTACCCCCGGTGCGCATGGTCGTGCACGAACTTCTCCGCACGCTTCTCCGTTCGCCGCGCGTTGTCGGCGATCACCTGGCCGGCATGGCGAGTCGCCTCACCCATCGGTGACTCGGCGAGTCGGGAGGTCGTCTCGCGAACGCGCTCCGGCAGTTCGGCCTTCCGGACGCTGTCGGCAATGTCGGCCGGATGCACCCTGCGCGTGTGTTCCTTGATCGAGGGTTCCAGCGCCTGCCGGCCTCCTGCCGTGGCGTCTCGACGGCGTGCGACCACCACCGCGGCCCCAACGGCTGCCCCGGCGAGGACCCCGATCATCAACTTCTGCCACAGATTCGCCATGCAATGCGCATACCCGGCCGGCGAGCGGTGAAACCTCGGTCAGGGGAGATGCATCAGCTGCCGGGCGAGGGCGAACAGGCGGCCGGCGAGCTTCATGACGGGGATACCCAGCGGAATCAGGATGAGCGTCACGCACAACACCGCGCCCACGAGCCACAGCACGGCCGCGAGGAGTCCGAGTACCGTACCGAGCAGGGCTGTGACGATCCCGAGGACCGCGTTGAGCAGGCCCTCCAACACTTTCATGTCGACCTCCTGGTTCAGCCGGGCGCGACCCGCGCCCACTCGCACCCTCCTGACGGTGTTCCCGCAGGGTCTCGGCTCAAACTCGCCGACGCGACGCGGCGTTGTGCGGCTCGTGTGCACCAGCCGGTCGGCGTCGGCCGCCGAGAGGGTTCTGTTGTGGGCGTGTAGGTTTCGGGAGGGAAGTGACTGTGCGACAAAATCATCGACTACGCGACGCGGCGATGATCACGGGCGGAGCCCTGGTGGTTCCGGTCGGTGCATTCGCCGCAACGCGTGTCGAGGTTGATCAATTACAGGAGGTACGCGTGAGCGACTACGACGCCAAGATGATCATGCTGTCGGTCGAGAACCTGGACGAGTCGATCCAGTTCTACACCGAGACCCTCGGCATGACCCTCAAGTTCCGCGACGGCGCGCACTTCGCCGCCCTGGACGGGGGATCGGTGACGATCGCGCTCGCGACCGCCGTCGACCACCCGATCCCCGGGAAGGTCGTCGTCGGCATCAAGACCGCCGATGTCGACGCCGCGGCGAAGGCGATCGAGGAGGGCGGCGGGGCCATCGTGAAGGGCCCGTACGACGACGCGCACGAGCGGCGCGCGGTGGTCTACGACAACAACGGAAACGGCCTGGTCTTCTACAGTCCGCTCGCCCGTAAGTAGTCGCGCGAACGTGAGGGCCCGCAGCGTGGGACGCTGCGGGCCCTCGTCGCACTATGCCTGCTTGGCGGTCGCGGCCGTCGCGAGTCGCTCGGCCGCGTCGGCGAGCGGAATGCCGTCCTCGGCGAGCGCCGGCACCAGCAGGTCCATGCACTTGCCCAGCATCACCACGAGCAGCACGCGCAGGGCGCTTATGTCGGCGGCGACACGGACCCGGTCGGTGCTCACGCACGACAGCCGCGAGTACGCCTGCTCCACCGTCTGCCACTCACCGAGCAGGCCTTCGACCAGCAGTTGCGTCCGGACCACGGGCGCCGCCGCCGGGTACAGCGTCTCCTCGGCGGCCCGATGCCAGGGGCGCAGCGTGAATTCGGCGAAGTCGACGACGGCCCTGTGTGCGGCCTCGAACTCGGGGCCACCCTGGCCGACGGTGCGGAACACTTCGCGCTCGAGCCCCGCGATCCGACCGAGCAGGTCGAACATCGTCGCCTGCAGCTCGACGGCCGCCTCCTGATTCGTCGTGTCGGTCATCGAAATCCTCTCGTCCCGTGGGCTCGGCGCCTGCGCCGTCGATCACACAGTAGGGGTCCCCGGCTGCCGCGCCACAGCGCTGTCGCACTCACCGATACGCTCTCTGTCGTGCGTGGTGAGTACAAGGTTCCCGGTGGCAAGCTCGTGGTGGTCGACGTCGAAGTGGAGGACGGGCACCTGTCCCGGGTGGCGCTGTCCGGCGACTTCTTCCTCGAGCCGGACGAGGCGCTCGGCGACATCGTCGCCGCGGTGACGGGAATGGCGACGACCGCCGACGCCGCCCGGCTCGGCCAGGCGATCTCCGAGAAGATCGACGACGGTGTGGCCATGATCGGCTTCACGCCGGAATCGGTCGGCATCGCGATCCGGCGCGCCCTCGGGCACGCGACCAGCTGGCACGACCACACCTTCGACGTGATCGAACCGGTGGTGCTCGATCCCGCGATGCACGTCGCGCTGGACGAGGTGATCACCCGCGAAGTGGCCACCGGTGAGCGCCGCCCGACGCTGCGGTTCTGGGACTGGGACTCGCCGCTGGTGGTGCTCGGCTCGTTCCAGTCCGTGCGCAACGAGATGGACGAGGAGGCCGCGGCCCGGCACGGCATCGGCGTCGTCCGGCGCATCTCCGGCGGCGGCGCGATGTTCATGGAGCCCGGCAACTGCATCACCTACTCGCTGTCCGTGCCGACCTCGCTGGTCGACGGGCTCAGCTTCGAGCAGTCGTACGCGTTCCTCGACCAGTGGGTGATGGGGGCGCTCGCCGACGTCGGCATCAAGGCACGTTACGTGCCGCTCAACGACATCGCCTCCGAGCAGGGCAAGATCGGTGGCGCCGCGCAGAAGCGGTTCGCCGCCGGTGCCGTGCTGCACCACGTGACGATGTCGTACGACATCGACGCCGACAAGATGACCGAGGTGCTGCGGATCGGGCGGGAGAAGATCTCCGACAAGGGCATCACCAGCTCCGGCAAGCGGGTCGACCCGATGCGCTCGCAGACCGGCATGGCCCGCGACGCCGTCATCGCCGCCTTCCTCGCGCACTTCCGCGCCCGCTACGACACCCACACCAGCACCTACGCCGACGACGAACTGGCCGCCGCGCGGGAACTGGTCGAGTCTAAGTTCGCGAGCCGGGAGTGGACCTACCGCGTGCCGTGACCGCCGTGCCGCGGACGAGATGACCTCCCGCACGCGCAATCGCGGGTGCGGGAGGTCAATTCGGGAGCGCGGACGAGCGTGACTCGACTACGAGAACGAGCCGACGCGGCCCTCCGCGTTGTGCTGATGGGCGAGGTCGGCGCCCGCTTGGCGGCCGAGTTCGGCGCCCACGGAGCCCCCGCCGATGGTGCCGGCGGCCGTGGCCGCCATCGCCGCTCCGATCGCGGGGCCGAAAACCGCCCCAACTGCGGGTCCAGCGAGCGTGATCGCTCCGATAGCGGCGGCGCCGGCCGGGACGCCGACCAAGGATCCGCCGACCAGCATGCCGAGCTCGCCGCCGAAGGTTCGGCCACTGTCGCTGTAGTCGGCGATCCGCTGCTCGGGAGTGGGCGCGTAGCCCGGAATGAAAACGGCATACGGATGCGCGGTCAGATCGTACGGATTCCACAGCGGCACAGCCGGGATCTGCGGGACGTTCGGCAGGGCCGCGATGTTCGCGGGCCCGGTGTCCTGCGCGTTCGCGGTGCCGGCCGAGGCGGCGACGATCGCGACCGGCAGTGCCGCGGCGACGACTGCGCGTCGCGCCCAGCGATTCTGCTTCGCATCATGGCGAGCCATGAGAATTCCCCCTGAATTCGGTGCCGCGTGGGACGCGGCGATGGTGTGCATCGGCGTCCCGGGCGGGCGCCGCAGGGCTGCGGTGACGCGCGCGATTTGCGTGAAATGTCCCCCCAGACCGGGGAGTACGGTAGCGCGCCTCCAAGAGAATCGTGAAATCGCCTGGTGCCGTGGGTATCAGGCGGTCAGCAGGCCGACAACAGGCGCTGGCACCGGTCGAGCAGTCGCGCCCGCAGCACCGCCGCCCGCTCCGACAGCGCCACCTGTTCGCGCACGTAGTCGGCGCGGCCCTGCGGGGTTTCGATGCGCACGGGCGCGTATCCGTAGTCGGACAGGTCGTAGGGGCTCGCCTTCATGTCCAGCTCCCGGGCATCCGTCGCCAGGCCGAAACAGTCGAGCACGAGTTCGGATTCGATCAGCGGGCCGAGCTTGGTCGCCCACTTGTACAGGTCCATGCCCGCGTGCAGGCAGCCCGGCTGCTCGCGGGCGACCTGCTCGTCCCGCGAGAGCGGGGTCTCATTGCGGGGGACGGCGTCCGGGGTGAAGAAGCGGAACGCGTCGAAGTGGGTGCAGCGCAGTTGCATCGACTCGACCACCGCGTCGGTGGCGGCGTGCCCGAGCCGCAGCGGCACCTGCGCGTGCCGCACCGCCTCCTCGCCGCCGCGGTACACCATCGCCCACTCGTGCAGCCCGAAGCAGCTCAGGTGCGGGCGACGGGACGCGGTCGCCGACAGCAGCGCCGCGACGAACTCGACCGTCGACCGTCGGCGCTCGAGCAGGTCGGGGGAGACGGTCACGCCGTCGGCGGTGGCCTCGTAGCCGGCGTACTTCAGGTAGTCGCTTGCGGCGGGTCCGTCGAGCGCGGTCCCGAAGCCGGGGTGCCAGCGGCGCAACTGGTTGGGGCGCACGCTGTAGTAGGTGAACAGGAAGTCGTGTACGGGATGCTTGACACCCGCGGCCTGGCGCTCGAGGTGGGGCCCGACGAGAGCCGCCACCGCATCGCGGTGGCGGTCTCGTCGGGCAGTCCACACCTCTTCCGGCAGAACTGCCGAACTCATTGGCTCTCAGACCGCCTTCTGCCCCGGGACCACGTCGTCGATCCGGTGGGTGCCGTCACGCACGGTGCCGACAAACTCCTCGACCAGATCCTCGAGCGCGACGATACCGATCACCGCGCCGGACGCGTCGACCACCGCCCCCAGATGGGAGCTGGCCCGGCGCAGGCCCGCCAGCGCGTCGTCGAGCGGCAACGCCACCGAGATTCGCGGCAGGCGACGGATGTCCGAGCGCGGGATCACCGTCTCCGGCCCCGCGGACTCGTCGGCGACCCGGTCCAGCACGTCCTTCAGGTGCAGGTAGCCGACCAGCGAACCGTCGGCGTCGCGCACCGGGTAGCGCGAGTAGCCGGTCTCGATGACCGCCGCCTCGACCGCGCCGAGCGTGGTGCCGCCCGCGGCCAGCGGGACGGTGCGCACCTTGTCCGACGGGATCATGACATCGGCGACGGTGCGGCCCTCGGTCTCGAGCGCCTGCGTGAGACGCCGGTGCTCCTCCTCGTCGATCAGGCCCTCCGTGTGGGATTCGCCGATCATCTCGGACAGCTCCAGCGCCGACACGGTCGCGTCCAGCTCGTCCTTCGGCTCGACGCGCAGCAGCTTGAGGATGCCGTTGGCGCTGAAGTTGTAGAACGAGATGAGCGGGCGGGCCAGCTTGATGAACGCCAGATGGGCGGGGACCAGCAGCATCGCGGACTTCTCCGGACCGGCGATTGCGATGTTCTTCGGGACCATCTCGCCGAGCAGGATGTGCAGCACCACGACCAGCGCCAGGGCGATCGTGAATCCGATCGGGTGCAGGAAGCTGTCCGGGACGCCGAGGGCGTCCATCGGCTTCTCGATCAGGTGCGCGATCGCCGGCTCGCCGACCTTACCGAGCAGGATCGAGCAGATCGTGATGCCCAGCTGGGCACCGGCCAGCATCAGCGACAGGTTCTCGCCGGCCTTGATGACCGTCGCCGCCTGCTTCTTGCCCTGCGCGTGCAGCGCCTCGAGCCGGTCACGGCGCGCGGTGATGAGCGCGAACTCGGCGCCGACGAAGAACGCGTTACCCGCCAGCAGTACGACGGTGAGCAGCACACCGAACAGGTCACTCACGGCCGTCCTCCTCTCGCGTCGCGCCGATCGCCGGGACCGGGGTCAGCAGCACCCGGTCGATCCGCCGGCCGTCCATCGTCAGCACCCGTGCGATCCAGCCGCGGCCGTCCGGGCCCATGGGCTTGCCGCTCGCGTCGGGCAGGGCCACCTCGTCGCCCTCGACCGGGATCCGGCCCAGGCAGGTGAGGACCAGGCCGCCGAGCGTGTCGTACTCGCCCTCGGGGGCGGAGTAGCCCGTGGCCCGGGTGATCTCGTCGGTGCGCAGCAGGCCCGAGCAGGACCAGCTGTGGCCGACCCGCTGGACGTCGATCTCGGGTTCGTCGTGCTCGTCGCGGACGTCGCCGAGGATCTCCTCGATCAGGTCCTCCATCGTCACGATGCCCGCGGTGCCGCCGTACTCGTCGACGACGAGCGCGACCTGCATGCCGTCGGCGCGCACCTGTTCCATCACCGCGTCACCGTCGAGGGTCGACGGCACCACGGGGACGGCCTGCGCGAGCGAGTCGAGCCGGGTCGTCGCGCGCCGCGCGGCCGGCACGGTGAACGCGTGCTTGATGTGCACCACGCCGACCGTGTTGTCGAGATCGCCGTCCACGATCGGGAACCGGGAGAACCCGGTGCGCGACGCCGCCTCGATCAGATCGGTGACGGTCGCGTCGGTGTCGAGCGATTCGATCTTCACGCGCGGGGTCATCAGCTCCTCGGCGCTCAGGTCGCCGAACCGCAGCGACCGGTTGACCAGCAGCGCGGTGCCCGCGTCGAGCGAGCCGCGCGCGGCGGACGTGGAGACCAGGGACCCGAGTTCCTGCGGCGAGCGGGCCGACCGCAGTTCCTCGGCGGGTTCGATGCCGAGGCGCCGGACCACCCAGTTCGCGGTGCCGTTGAGGCCGTTGATGGCCCACTTGAAGATCAGCGAGAAGCCGGCCTGCAGCCCGGCGGTGGCGCGGGCGGTCGGCAGCGGCTTGGAGATCGCCAGGTTCTTGGGGACCAGCTCACCGAAGATCATCGAGAACGACGTCGCGATGATCAGCGCCAGCGCGAGCGAGATGCCGCTCGCCGTCGAATCGGACACCCCGACGCCGGACAGCAGCGGGGTGATGAAGCGGGCGAGGACGGGTTCCGCGAGGTAACCGGTGATCAGGGTGGTGATCGTGATGCCCAGCTGGGCGCCGGAGAGCTGGAACGACAGCGTGCGGTGCGCGTGCTGGACCTGCCGGGCACGGCGGTCGCCGTCGCGCGCGTGGGCGTCGACGGTGCTGCGCTCGAGTGCGGTGAGAGAGAATTCTGCCGCCACGAAGAGGGCGGTGCCTGCGGTCAGGGCTACGAAGCCGACCAGGCTGAGAGTTGTGAGGGAGATGGCTGCGACATCCATGTCAGCACCACCCACCCTGGAGATCGGGGCCGCCGGGTTTGTCTCCCGGCTCGGTAGAGGAGCCCTCCGAGGTGTCGGTACCGGCCGATTCGGATCCCGAACCGGGGGAGGTTGCTACAGGGGGTGTGTCAGGGGGCGTGTGAATGGGTGCCTCGGGCACCGGAGTCCTCTCTGTCTGGCGGCGCATCACTACTCGTCCAACCGGATTTGCGCCGGGCGTATTTCCGGAAGGTGAGCCTCCACTGTACCGGCCGCCACCGAAAAGGGATGAAACGGACATGTTTGGGATGGTGTCGGTGCGACCGTCACCATCCCGACGGCAGCGGCCGACCCTCCGCGAACCCCGCGGCCGACTGCACGCCGATCACGGCCCGCTCGTGCAGCTCGTCGAGCGTGCGGGCGCCCGCGTACGTGCACGTGCTGCGCACGCCGGAGCAGATGTGGTCGAGCAGGTCCTCGACGCCGGGCCGGGCCGGGTCGAGCCGCATCCGGGAACTCGAGATGCCCTCCTCGAACAGCGCCTTGCGGGCCCGGTCGAACGCGGTGTCGTCGGCGGTGCGGGCCGCGACGGCACGCTTGGACGCCATGCCGAAGCTCTCCTTGTACCGGTTGCCGTCCGGGTCGATCCGCAGTTCGCCGGGCGACTCGTAGGTGCCGGCGAACCACGACCCGACCATGACGTTCGACGCGCCGGCCGCGAGCGCGAGCGCGACGTCCCGCGGGTGCCGGACGCCGCCGTCGGCCCACACGTGCCCGCCGAGTTCCCGCGCGGCGGCCGCGCACTCGGCGACCGCGGAGAACTGGGGGCGGCCCACGCCGGTCATCATCCGGGTCGTGCACATCGCGCCCGGCCCGACACCGACCTTGACGATGTTGGCGCCCGCGTCGATCAGGTCGCGGGTGCCCCGCGCGGACACGACGTTGCCCGCGACCAGCGGGACGCCGAGGCCGAGCGCGGCGACCGACCGGACCGCGTCGATCATTCGCTGCTGGTGGCCGTGCGCGGTGTCGAGGACCAGCACGTCGGCGCCGGCGTCGGCGAGCGCCTTGGCCTTCGCGGCGATGTCGCCGTTGACGCCGACGGCGGCCGCGACCCGCAGCCTGCCGTGCGCGTCCACGGCGGGCGTGTAGATGCCCGCCCGGATCGCGCCGGTGCGGGTGAGCACGCCCGCGAGGCGGCCGGCGTCGTCGACGATCACCGCGAGCGGATCGTGCCGGGATTCGAGCAGCGCGAACACCTCGCGCGGGGTGGCCGTCACGGGCGCCGTCGCGAAGTCCCGCACCGCGACCGCGCCGACGCGGGTGAAGCGGTCGACGTCCGAGCACGACGCCTCGGTGAGCACGCCGACGGGCCGGCCGTCGTCCACGACGACCGCGGCGCGGTGGGCGCGCTTGTGCAGCAACGTCATCGCATCGGAGACGGCGTCGTCCCGGCCGAGGGTGATCGGGGTGTCCGCGACCAGGTGCCGACTCTTGACGAAGGCGACGGTCTCCGCGACCGCGTCGGCCGGTACGTCCTGCGGCAGGACGACCAGCCCGCCACGGCGGGCGACGGTCTCGGCCATCCGGCGGCCGGCGACCGCGGTCATGTTCGCGACCACGATCGGGATCGTGGTGCCCGTCCCGTCCGACGTCGCGAGGTTCACGTCGAAGCGGGACGCCACCTCGGTCCGGTTCGGGACGAGGAAGACGTCGTCGTAGGTGAGGTCGTACGGCGGGCGGTGCCCTTCGAGGAACTCCACGCCGCCGAGGGTACTGCCCGCACGGGCGCTACGCCCGGAATCAGGCGGGCGTCGGGTCGGGGGCGTCCGTCGGTGCCGCGTCCGGGCGGACGAGTCGCCCGTCGCCGTAGCGGGCGAAGCGGCCGGTCTCCCGGGCGTAGACGGGGGCCTCCGTCGGCCACGGCCAGCCGCCGAACCGGGTGCGCCGGTAGTCGTCGAAGGCCTGGGCGATCTCGCGGTCGGTGTTCATGACGAACGGGCCCTGCGCGGCGACCGGTTCCCCGATCGGCACCCCCTGCAGCAGCAGCACCGTCGACGCGGTCGCCGCCTGCAGGGACAGCGCGCCGCTGTCGTCGGGCGCGTAACCCCAGCCGGACTCGACGGCCGCGCCGTCGATGTCGACGCGGGCCCCGTCGCCGTGGACGTAGAGCACGCGCCGGGCGTCCGCGGAGGCCGCCGCGGGCAGGTCGATCGCCGCGCCGGGTTCGAGGTCCACCAGCCAGATCGCGACGTCCGAGTCCGTCTCGGCCGCCCACGAGTTGGCGGGCGGTGCCAGCGGGTCACGGTCGCCGAAGCGGCCGGCGATCACCCGCACGCGCGCGGCGGCGGACCCGCCGTCGACCGTCACGTCGGGGATGTCCTCGTTCCAGAGCATCGTGAACTCGGCCGGTGCGGACTTGCTGCGGGCCGGCAGGTTCAGCCAGATCTGGTACAGCTCGAAGTCGTTGTCGCCGTCCTGGTTCAGCAGCGGGAACATCTCGGAGTGGCTGACCCCGCCGCCGGCGGTCACCCACTGCACGTCACCGCCGCCGTAGCGGGCGCCGGCGCCGGTGGAGTCGGCGTGGTCGACGAAGCCGCGCCGCACGACCGTCACGGTCTCGAAGCCGCGGTGCGGGTGCGCGGGGAAACCGGGCACCGTGGTGCCGTGGTACATGTTCCAGCCGGACGGGTTGCCGAAGTCCTGGCCCAGCGGACGGTCGGACACGTCGACGGCGGGCGTCATGTCCGGGGTGCCCGGCGGGTAGTGGTCGACGTGATGGACGGCGAACAGGAACGGATCCAGGGCCGGCCACGGGCCGCCGAGGCGGAAGACCTGTCCCGTACGGGTGGACGAGCTCATGATTCCTCCATGTGATTGAAGATTTGACTTCATTCTCGACGAATGGAACGTCGGGGTGCTCGGCGGGCATTCCCGTCAGTCCGCGACCGGTTCCGGTGCCGGGTGCCGTGCGGCCTCGTCCCGGGAGAGCGCGACGGTGGTGTACACCATCACCGCGAGCGCGAGGACGACGACCGCGACCGCCGGACCCGACACCCGCAGGCGCTCGTCGAGCACGGTCATCCCCAGGAAGATCGCGATCACCGGTTCGCCGATCGTCATCGCCGGCAGCGACGCCGACAGCGGGCCCACCTGGAACGCGCGCTGCTGCAGGTAGACGCCGACGATGCCGGCGGCGAGCAGCGCGTACGTCTGCCACGCGCCCAGCACCTCGGGCAGCCCCCGCTCGAACAGGTCGGTGACGTACTTGGTGAACGCCACGGCGACGCCGTACAGGGCGCCGCTCGCCCCGCCGAGCAGCAGCGCCCGCCAGCCCGCGTCGATCCGCGGCGACCAGCCGATCAGCGTCGCGACGACGATGACGGCGACCACCGCGGTCAGCGGGACCGCCCACGCATCCCACGGCGCGTCGGTGTTGCCCTCGGTGGGGTTGCCGACCACGAGGAACACCGCGAGCGACACGGTCAGGGCCCCGGCGAGCAGCCACGCGCTCCGGGTGAACCGGTAGCCGGAGAACCGCGCCGACAGCGGCAGCGCGAACAGCAGCGCGGTCACCAGCAACGGCTGCACCACCAGCACCGACCCGAGCGCCAGGGCCACCACCTGCATCAGGTAGCCGCCGCCGTCCCCCAGCAGCCCGGCCCACCAGCGCGGGCTGCGGATCAGCGACGCGATCAGCGCCTGGTCCTCCGGGACCGCCGACGCCGCGCTCTGCTGCGCGACGGACGCGCACGCGAACAGGAACGCGGCGATCAGCGCGCACACGATCGAGGCGACCGGCAGCCCGGGCATGGGCTCAGTGTCCTCCGCGGCGGCGCCTGCCGTGCCCGGAACCCGGTCCCGCCGAACGCCGGCGGTCGCCCTGCGCCCGGTATCCGGGGCCGCGCCCGCCCGTCCGGCCCGGGCCGCCGGACTGCTGGGTTCGCGGCGGTTCGGCCTGCGGGGGCGTCGACGCGCGCTCCGGGACCGGTGTGCCGCTCGGCTCCCGCGCCCCGGTCACCGCGATCCAGCCGCGGTCCCTGCCGCCGACGGCGAGCGCGGCGGCGTCGACCCCGGCCGCGCGCATCACCTTCTCGGCGGGGCCGCGCTCGTCCTCGGTCACCACCGTCACCACGACACCGGATTCCCCGGCGCGGGCGGTGCGTCCGGCCCGGTGCAGGTACGCCTTCGGCTCGGTCGGCGGGTCGACGTGCACGACGAGCGAGATGCCGTCGACGTGGATCCCGCGCGCCGCGACGTCGGTGGCCACGAGCACCGGCAGGGTGCCGTCGGCGAACTCGGTGAGCACCCGGGTGCGGTGGCCCTGCGGCTTGTCGCCGTGGAGGGCGCCGGCGTCCACGCCGGCCGCGCGCAGCTCGTCGGTGAGCCGGTCGACGCCCGCCTTGGTCCGCACGAACAGCAGCGTCCGGCCCTCCCGGGCGGCGATCCGGGCGACGGTGTCGTACTTGATCGCCCGCGGCACGTGCAGCACGTGGTGCTCCATCGTGTCGACGGTGGCGACGGCCTCCGCGGTCGCGTGGGTGACCGGGTCGTGCAGGTAGCGTGCGACGAGCGTGTCGACCTCGCCGTCGAGGGTCGCGGAGAACAGCAGCCGCTGCGCCGCCGCGGGGGTGCGGTCCAGGATCTCGGTGACCTGCGGCAGGAACCCCAGCTCGGCCATGTGGTCGGCCTCGTCGACGGTGGTGACGCGGACGTCGTCGAGCGTGATCGTGCCCTGCGCCAGGTGGTCGGCCAGCCGGCCCGGCGTCGCGATCACGACGTCCACGGTGCGCGCGAGCTTGACGGCCTGCCCCTTGAACGGGACACCGCCGACGATCGTGGCCGTGCGCAGCCCGAGCGCGAGCGCCGACTCGTCGAGCGCCTTCTCGATCTGGGCGGCCAGCTCGCGGGTGGGTGCCAGGACCACCGCACGCGGGCGGGAGGGCCGGCTCGCCCCACCCTTGAGGCGCACGAGCAACGGCAGACCGAACGCGAGGGTCTTGCCGGACCCGGTGGGGCCCCGGCCGAGGACGTCGCGTCCGGCGAGGATGTCGGGAATCGTCGCGGCCTGGATCGGGAACGGCGCCGAGATGCCCTCACGACCGAGGGAATGCACCAGCGTGGTGGGCAATCCGAGCTGGGCGAAGGTTGCAGCGGGACGGTCGGGCATGAGGTCGGCGAGCCTTCCGGTTGTGAAGTCACAGGCTACCGCGGGTGACAATCACGGTTGACGAGTGAAAGAGGAGGTATTCGTGTCCGAATCCGGGAGCACAGATCGATTGGTGACCGAGACCGAGTTCCGGCATCTGCAACGGTGCGTCGAACTCGCGGCCGAGGCGCTGCTGGCGGGCGACGAGCCGTTCGGGTCGGTTCTGGCGACCGCCGACGGCACCGCCGTCGCGGAGGACCGCAACCGCATCGCGGGCGGGGACCGTACCCGGCACCCCGAGTTCGAGTTGGCGCGCTGGGCCGCGGAGAACCTGAGCGTGGAGGAACGGGCCGGCGCGACGGTCTACACGTCCGGCGAGCACTGCCCGATGTGCGCGGCCGCGCACGCGTGGGTGGGACTGGGCCGGATCGTCTACGTCGCCTCCACCGAGCAGTTGGTGTCGTGGCTGGACGAGATGGGGGTGCCGCCGGCGCCGGTGCGCCCGCTGCCGATCCAGGACGTCGCGCCGGGCGTGACCGTGGTGGGCCCCGTCCCCGAACTGGTCGAGGACGTGCGCCTGCTGCACCGCCGGCTGCACGGGGCGTGACGCACGACGGGGGCGGACGCCGCAGCGTCCGCCCCCGTCGCCGGTCCGTTTACCGGCTCAGGCCTCGATCTCGGAGCGGTCGCCGCTCCAGAGGGTGTGGAACTTGCCCGGCATGTCGACGCGTTCGTAGGTGTGGGCGCCGAAGAAGTCGCGCTGGCCCTGTGTGAGCGCGGCCGGCAGCCGCTCGGCGCGCAGGCCGTCGTAGTACGACAGCGACGACGCGAACGCGGGCACCGGGATGCCCAGGGTGGTGGCGGTGACGACGACCCGACGCCAGCTGTCGATCGCGTTCTCGATGGCCTCACGGAAGTACGGCTCGACGATCAGCGACGTCAGATCCGGGTTGGTGTCGTACGCCTCCTTGATCCGGTTCAGGAAGCGGGCGCGGATGATGCAGCCGCCGCGCCAGATCGTGGCCATGTCGCCGGGGGTGAGGTCCCAGCCGTACTCGTCGCTGCCGGCGCGGATCTGGTCGAAGCCCTGCGCGTACGCGACGATCTTCGACGCGTACAGCGCGCGGCGGATGTCCTCGGTGAACTGCGCGACATCGGTCGGCTTGGCACCCAGCTCGCCGGACGCGAGCCCCTGCGCGGCCTTGCGCTGCTCGCGCGAACCGGACAGCGCGCGGGCGAACACGGCCTCGGCGATGCCGGTGACCGGCACACCCAGATCCAGCGCGGACTTGACCGTCCAGCGGCCGGTGCCCTTCTGCTCGGCGGCGTCGACGATCACGTCGACCAGCGCCTTGCCGGTCTTGGCGTCCTTCTGGCGCAGCACCTCGGCGGTGATCTCCACCAGGTAGCTCTCGAGATCGCCGGCGTTCCACTCGGTGAACACGTCGGCGACCTGCTCGGCGTCGAAGCCGAGCGCGTCGCGGAACAGGTTGTAGGCCTCGCCGATGAGCTGCATGTCGGCGTACTCGATGCCGTTGTGCACCATCTTCACGAAGTGGCCGGAGCCGTCCGGGCCGATGTGCGTGCAGCACGGGGTGCCGTCGACGTGCGCCGAGATCGACTCGAGCAGCGGGCCGAGCGCCGCGTACGACTCCTTGGGGCCGCCCGGCATGATCGACGGACCGTTGAGCGCACCCTCCTCGCCGCCGGAGATGCCGGCGCCGACGAAGTGCAGGCCCCGCTCGCGCAGCGCCGCCTCGCGGCGGATCGTGTCCGTGTACAGCGCGTTGCCGCCGTCGATGATGATGTCGCCGGGCTCCATCGCGCCGGCGAGTTCCTCGATGACCGCGTCGGTGGCGTCGCCGGCCTTGACCATGATCAGCACGCGTCGCGGCTTCTGCAGCGCGCCGACGAACTCCTCGATGGTCTCGGTGCGGACGAAGTCGCCCTCGTCGCCGTGCGCGGCCAGGAGCGCATCCGTCTTCGCGATGCTGCGGTTGTGCAGGGCCACCGTGTGTCCGTGGCGGGCGAAGTTGCGGGCGATGTTGGAACCCATGACGGCGAGCCCGGTGACGCCGATCTGGGCGCGGGCAGCCTCGGTGCTGGCAGAAGTCTCGGAGGTCATGAATACAGCTTCCCCCGAGACCCCACCGTGACGCGAACCGGCCCCGCTGTTCGGGATGTGACACCCGCAACGCAGTCGGCCCCGGCCGCCCTGGAGGGGGCGGCCGGGGCCGACTGTCGGTCATGGACCGGGGTGTTCGCTACCGGTTGCGGTCCCGGCTCGGACCGGTGAAACCGTCGTAGCTGCGACGCTCGGTGCGGCTACGGAACCCGTTGGAGCGCTGCTCGGACGGGGCGCCCGTCTGGCGACGGTCCCCGAAGCCCCGCTCACCGCGATCGTCGCGGCGGGGAGCACGGTTGTCGCGGTCACCGAAGTCGCG
Organism: Prescottella agglutinans; assembly: GCF_004011865.1. GTDB lineage: Bacteria > Actinomycetota > Actinomycetes > Mycobacteriales > Mycobacteriaceae > Prescottella > Prescottella agglutinans. Next base: position 62,757 of record NZ_RKLP01000007.1, read on the forward strand.
GCGCGGACGGTCGTCCCGGTTGTAGCCGCCACCGCGGTTGTCACCGTCGTGGCGGGGTCCCCGATTGTCGAAGTCGCGGCGCGGGCCACGGTTCTCGAAGTCCCGGCGCGGCGCGCGATTGTCCGAGCGATGGTCGTTGTCCCGGCGCGGCCCGCGGTCCCGATCGCCGAAGCTGCGCTCGCCGCGGTTCTCGCGGAAGCCGCCACCGCGGTTGTCACGGTCGCCGTAGTCCCGGCGGGGACGGTCGTCGCGGTTGTAACCACCACTGCGGTTGTCACGGTCACCGAAGCTACGTTCGCCGCGGTTCTCGCGGAAGCCGCCACCGCGGTTGTCGCGATCGCCGAAGTCCCGGCGGGGGCGGTCGTCGCGGTTGAAGCCGCCACCACGGCTGTCACGGTCACCGAAGTCGCGGCGCGGACGGTCGTCGCGGTTGAAGCCCGCGCCACGGTTGTCACGATCGCCGAAGTCCCGGCGCGGTGCGCGGTTCTCGAAGTCCTTGCGCGGCCCGCGATCCCGGTCGCCGAAGCTGCGCTCGCCGCGATTGTCGAAGTCCCGGCGGGGCGGACGGCTGTCGCCGTCGCGGCGGGGACCACGGTCGTCGCGGTCACCGAAGTCGCGGCGCGGACGGTCGTCCCGGTTGCCCCGGAATCCCCGGTTGTCGCCGTCGCGGCGGGGGCCCCGGTTGTCGCGATCGCCGAAGTCCCGGCGCGGTCCACGATCGCCGAACTCCCGGCGGGGGCCACGGTTGTCGCGGTCACCGAACGAGCGCTCGCGGCGCTCCGGACGGAAGTGGCTCTCACGCACCGGTTCTCCACTCGGCGCCTGCGCGCCGGTGATCGCGGCCAGTTCCTCGGAGCCGGGGAAGACCGGGACCGCGGTGGCGTCGACGCCGGCCATGCCGGTGAGTCGACGGAACTGACGACGCTGGTTGGGCAGCACGATCGCGGCGACCACGCCGGCCTCGCCGGCGCGGGCGGTGCGGCCGGCGCGGTGCAGGTAGTCCTTGTGGTCCTGCGGCGGATCGACGTGGACGACCAGGTCGATGCCGTCGACGTGGATGCCACGTGCCGCGACATCCGTCGCGACCAGGACCGGGGTGCGGCCGTTCTTGAAGCGCTCGAGCACACGGGTGCGCTGGTTCTGCGCCTTACCGCCGTGCAGCGCTTCCGCCGCGACACCCTTCTCCCGCAGTCGTTCGACCACGCCCTCCGTGCCCAGCTTGGTGCGCGCGAACATGATCGTGCGTCCGCCCTTGCGGGAGGCGATCTCGGCGAGCACGGCATCCTTCTGCCCGCGCTCGACGAGCAGCACGTAGTGGTCCATGGTCGTGACCGACGCGCGTCCGTCCTGCGTGGAGTGCAGCTCGTGCTGGGGCAGGAACTCGCGGACCAGGGCCTGGACGTCGTTGTCGAGCGTCGCCGAGAACAGCAGCCGCTGGCTGTCGTCCGGGGTGTCGCCGAGCAGCGAGCGGACCTCGGGCAGGAAGCCCATGTCGGCCATCTGATCGGCCTCGTCGAGCGCGGTCATCTCGATCTCGTCGAGCACACACGTGTTCTGCCGCAGGTGGTCGCCGAGACGACCGGGGGTGGCGACGAGGATGTCGACGCCGCGGCGCAGCTGGTCGACCTGCTTGGTGAACGGGGTGCCGCCGACGGCGGCGCGCACGTTGAGCCCGAGGGAACCCGCGTACGGGGTCAGCGAGTCGACCACCTGGAACGCGAGTTCGCGGGTGGGGACGAGGACCAGCGCGCGCGGGCGCTTGGGGGCCGGACGGTCGTCGTGGCGGGCCAGGCGCGCGAGCATCGGCAGGCCGAACGCGAGCGTCTTGCCGGACCCGGTCTGGGCGCGGCCGAGGATGTTCTTGCCGGCGATCGCATCCGGGATGGCCATCGCCTGGATCGGGGACGGCACCGTGATCGAGTTGCGGGCCAGCGCGGCCACGACGGGATCGGGCAGGCCGATCTCCGCGAACGTCATCTCGGGCTCAGCGGCCTCGGGTTCGGCGGTTTCGGGTTCGGTCGTGGTCTCGGGGGCCTCAGTGGTCTCGGTGGTCTCGAGGGTGGTCGGGACGACGATGTCGTCCTGGCCGTCCTGCACTGAAGGATCTTGGGCAGCAGAAGTCACGCGGATATACCTCTCCGGACGTCGGGCGCGTCGCGGAGCGGGCTGTCACGCAGCCGCACGAAGAGACGAGCCAGGGCACAATTCACCTGGCCATCCGTGCGCTCTGGGCGGGGGAGATGGGGCTGTGTGCCTCACATGAATGATCGGGCCCTGTCAGCGGGCCGTCGTCGAGTGTACGCGATCGCGCCCGCTGTCGGCGGCCCGCCGCAGCAGTTGTGACCCGCGCAACTCGCGGCGATCAGGGCTGCGACGGCGAGAACAGGCGGCTCAGCTCGACCAACCAGGGCACCGCGACGGCGATCGTGGGCACCACCAGGATCGCGGCCGCGGCGAGGTAGGCGGCGGCCGCGACCCGCATGTCCGCGCCGGCGCCGCTGAGGCGCTGGACCCGGACCAGGGTGCTGGGCCCGCCGACGGCCATCGCGCCGCGCGGGGCGGTGGATCCGGCGCACGTGACCAGCGCGCGGGCGAGCGGACCCGGGCCGGTGACCTTCACGGCGGAGTCGTCGGCCAGCAACTCGACGAGCAACTGCACCGAACCGAGCGCCGACTTGGACCGGACCACCCGCGGGAACGCCTGATGGACGGCGGTGAACGCCTCGAGCACCAGGTCGTGGCGGGCCCGCAGATGCGAGCGTTCGTGGGTGAGGATCGCGGTGACCTCGGCGTCGTTGAGGGAGTTCAGGGTCCCCTCGCTCAGCACGACCCGCTGCCGCAGACCCGGCAGGCAGTACGCGATCGGCTCGGCGGCGTCGAGGACGCGGACGTCGGGGAGCCGCTTGAGCGTGGCGGACAGGTCGACGTCACCGCGGTCGAGCAGGTCGACGAGCATGCGGTGCCGCGCGCGCCGGCGGCGGGTGTGCACCGCCACACGCACGATCGAGAAGATCAGCTTGGCGCCGATCAGCACCGTGAAGACGAAGACGACGACGTACAGGATCCACAGCGGCAGCCCGAGCGCGTCGATCTCCGCCATCGGCTCCGTCGTGGGACGGCCGTCCGGACCGGGAACCAGGAGTCGGCTGGCGATCGCGAGTCCCGAGCTGAACGCGGACAGCACCGCGGCCAACGCGATCGCCTGCCACAGCACCAGCGCGGCACGGGGCGAACGGAACGGCCACTGCGCGCGGCTCAGCAGCGCCGGCACGGGACCCGTCAGGGCGAGCGCGAGCACACCGAATGCAAGCGCCGTGGGGGCGTTCATCGGTTACATGTCATGGCGTCGACGGGCCTCAGCTCGCCCGGCCGGTACCCGGGTGCAGTCCGGCGGTGCCCGGCGGGCGCATCGGGGTGGGCTCGGTCGCGTTCTTCGCCTTCTCCGCCTCGGACTCCTCGAGCGCGGCCAGTGCCTCGCGCAGCGCGGCGGCCTCGTCGGCGCCGACCTGTCCGACGAAGTGGACGAGTGCGGCGGCGCGCTCACCGGACGCGTCGGCCTGCTGCAGCGCGTCGACCATGAGGCTCGCGACGAGTTCGTCGCGCCCGTGCACTGGGACGTAGCGGTGTGCGCGGTCGTCGCGCTGCTGGATGACGAGATGCTTCTTCGCCAGCCGCTGCAGGACGGTCATCACCGTGGTGTACGCGAGTTCCCGCCGGGCGGCGAGGGCCTCGTGCACCTGCCGCACCGTCTGAGGTTCCGACATGGACCACAGGTGGTCCATCACTGCACGTTCGAGCTCGCCGAGTCCAGCCATGCTGCGATTCTACGGACCGCATGCCCCGAATGCTTACTACTGGTGGTAGTAAGTTTCGGCGCGTCGTGTGGTATTGGCCGCACCGCGGATCAGACCGGTATACCGGTGGGGAAACCCGTCACGCTGGAGGTTCGGTGTCGCAGTGGCTCGATCGTCTCTCTTTGGTCTCCGGGCCCCTGCCTGTCCTGATCGCGGTCTGCGGCATCGTCGGCGCGGGATGGCTCCTGGCGGGACCGCGCCGATGGTTTCTGCGGTGGGCGCTGCCCACGACGCTGATCGCGGCGGCCGCGATCACGGCGGTCCTGTACCTCGTCGTCGAGCGCGTGTGGCGGCCGTTCCCGGACCCGATCGAGAAGCCGGTGTACCTGTGGATCGGCATCGGGGTGTGGGCGGTGCTGCTGCTGATTCCCCGGTCGCTCGCCGGACGCCGGTGGACTATTCCGGTGTCCGTCGTCGCGACCGGGGCGGTCGTGCTCGCCGTCGCCCTGCAGATCAACCAGATCTTCTACGCCTACCCGACGGTCGGGACGGCGCTGGGGCTCCCGGACCCCGACCGGGTCGACTTCGCGCAGGTGCCGCCCCCCACGGGCCCGGTGGTCACCGGACACCCCCTCGAGGAGGCGTGGGCACCGCAGGCGCCGAGCGACATGCCCGCCAGCGGGAAGTATGCGACGGCGCCGATCCCGGGCGAGAAGTCCGGCTACGCCGCGCGTGACGCGGTCGTCTACCTCCCGCCCGCCTACTTCACGTCGCCGCGGCCGCTGTTGCCGGTGCTGGTGCTGCTCGCCGGGCAGCCGGGCTCGCCCGAGGACTGGCTGAACGGCGGCAAGCTCACCGCGACGATGGACGAGTTCGCGCGCGCACACCACGGGCTCACGCCGGTGGTCGTCGTCGCCGACGGCACCGGATCGCAGCTCGCCAACCCGCTGTGCCTGGACTCGAAACTCGGGAACGTCGCCACGTATCTCGCGGTGGACGTGCCGGCCTGGACGAAGGCGCATCTGCAGGTGGACCCGGATCCGCGGGCGTGGGCGGTCGGCGGCCTGTCGTACGGCGGGACGTGTGCGCTGCAGTTGGCGACGAACTACCCGCAGGTGTATCCGACGTTCCTCGACCTGTCGGGGCAGGAGGAGCCGACGCTCGGCGACCGCAAACGCACCGTCGACGAGGCGTTCGGCGGTGACGAGGCGGCGTTCGTCGCCGTGAATCCGATGGATCTGATGAAGACGCGACGCTATCCGGACACGGCGGGGATCATCGTCGTGGGCACCCGCGACGACGCCTACCGGGGCGGCGCGCAGAAGGTGTTCGAGGCCGCGAAGGACGCAGGCATGGACGTGCAGTACGTGGAGGTGCCGGGGGCGCACAGCTTCTCGGTGTGGTCCGCCGGGCTGCGCGAGGAACTCGACTGGCTGGCCAAGCGGCTGGGGCTGATCGCGTGACCGCGCTGCGGCGCTACGTCCGCCGGGTCGTCGAGCTGCTCCGGTACGGGGCGGCTGGGGCGCCGGTCAGCATCACCGTCCTGGCGTTGGTCTGGGTGCTCGGGTTCGCGACCGACTCGGTCGCCCACGGCCCCGGACAGTTCGTCGACCGCCACCTGGCGGTCGGGATCGGCCCGGTGGAGCACTGGCGGCTGTGGACGCCGCTCACCGCGGGGCTGTGGGCGTCCGGGCTCGCGGGATACCTCGGGGCGACGGTGCTGGCGTTCCTGGTGGCGGCGCCGCTCGAACGCCGCATGGGATCGGGCCGATTCGCCGTCTCGGCGCTCGTGACGCAGGTCGCGGGGACGGTGCTGGGGTTGGCCGTGGCCGCGCTCGTCAAGCTGCTCGACGCCGACTGGGGTTTCCGGCTGCACATCGGGACGGCGGTGGGCCCGACGGCGTGGATCGCCGGTGTCGCGATGGTGGCCAGCGCATCGATGGACACGCTGTGGCGCCGGCGGATCCGCGTGGGCCTGCTCGCGCTGACGATCACGCTGGTGCTGTTCGCCGGTCAGCTGCAGGACGTGATCCGCCTCGGCGCCGTCGTGGTGGGGCTGTGCCTGGGCCCGTGGATCGTGGGCCGCTCGGCCCGCGGGTCGCGGATCACCGGCACCCGCCGCGAGGGCCGGGTGCTGGTCGCGATCGTGGTGGCGGCCACCTCGATCGGCACGATGCTCGCGGCGCTCTCGCCGCACGCGGTCGGGCCGCTCGCCGTGCTGCGCGACCTGTTCCGCGGGGTGCCGTGGACGGCCGCCGAGGTCCGCGAGATCTGCGAGGAGGCGCCGTCCGGCCCGGACTGCCGGCGCGGCGAACTCGACCTGCGCCTGTCCGGCCTCGGCCCGACGCTGCTGAGCCTCATGCCGTCGGTGTTCCTGCTGGTGCTGTGCGACGGGCTGCGCCGCGGGCGGCGGTTCGCGTGGATCGCCTCCACCGTCGCGCAGGTGGTGCTGTTGGCGCTGTCGCTGCTGAACTTCGCGGTCCGGTACATCGACGTGGTGGACGGGGAGACGCTGTTCTACGGGCTCGAGTCGCCCAACGTGTACCGAACCCTCGCGCCGTTCCTGACCCCGCTGGCGCTGCTGATCCTGCTGCTCGCGACCCGCAGACTGTTCGACGTGTCGGCGCCCCCGAAGACGTATCGACGCCTGTTCGGCAAGCTCGCGGCGCTGGTCGTCGGGCTCGGTGTCCTCTACGTCCTCGGCGGGCTGTGGGCGCGGAACGGCTTCGACCGGCGGCCCACCGTGGCCACCCTGATCGCGGACTTCCCGGAGCGGCTGGTGCCCCCGGTGTACCTGCAGCTGATCGATCCGCGGCTGCTGCCCGTGGACTGGGCGTCGACGCTGCTCTACGAGTGGACCGGAGTGGTGTTCTGGGTGACCGCGTGTGTGCTGGTGGCGGCGACGTTCCTGCGCCCGGCGTACGGCGCCGACAGCGGTGCCGTCGAGCGTGCGCGGGAGATCCTCACGTCGGGGTCGGGCAGCGCGCTGTCGTGGATGACGACCTGGCGCGGCAACTCGTACTGGTTCGGTCCGGGCGGCGACAGCTACGTCGCCTACCGCGTCATCGGCGGGGTCGCGCTCACCACCGGCGGGCCGGTGGGGCGGCCGGACCGGGTCCGCGACGACGTCGCGGGCTTCGCCGAGTTCGCGGCCGCCAACGGGTGGGTTCCGTGCTTCTACTCGGTGACCGCCGACGTCCGCGACGCCGCCGACGCGCTCGGCTGGGTGACGGTGCAGGTGGCGGAGGAGACGGTGCTCGACCTGGGCTCGATCGCGTTCACCGGCAAGAAGTTCCAGGACGTGCGCACCGCGCTGAACAAGGCCGCGAAGTCGGGGATCACCGCGGAGTGGATCGACTTCCACACCGCGCCGCTGGCGATCACCGACCAGATCACCGCGATCTCCGAGGAGTGGGTCGCCGACAAGGGGATGCCCGAGATGGGCTTCACCCTCGGCGGGCTGCAGGAGATGGACGACCCGCAGGTGCGGTGCCTGGTCGCCGTCGACGAGCAGCGGACGGTGCACGGGGTGACGTCGTGGCTGCCGGTGTACCGGGACGGCCGGGTGGTCGGCTGGACGCTGGACTTCATGCGCCGCCGCGCCGACGGCCTCCAGCAGGGCTTCCGGCCCGCGATGGAGTTCCTCATCGCCTCGGCGGCACTGCTGCTCGAGCAGGAGGGTGCCGAGTTCGTCAGCCTGTCCGGCGCGCCGCTCGCGACCGTGCGGCAGGACGGGGACGCACCCGACGTGCCGGCCGATGTGCGCCCGGGGATGGCGGACGCGATGGATTCGGTGCTCGAGGTGCTCGGGCAGACTCTCGAGCCGGTGTACGGGTTCCGGTCGTTGCTCGCGTTCAAGTCGAAGTTCCAGCCGCGCTACGAGCCGATGTACATGTGCTTCGCGGACCCGGTGGCCCTGCCGAGTATCGGGAACGCGATCGGCCGCGCCTATCTGCCGGACGTCTCCTTCGGGCAGGGTGTGCGGCTGGTGCGGACGCTGATCAGGCGGTGACGCACACCCCGGACCGATGGTTGACGTGGTTGACGGGCTGGTGGCACAGTTGGTTGACACGGTTGACGCGCGAGAGGACTGGGCCATGACGACGCGGGCATCGCTGGTCGAACAGGAACACGCACTGATGGAGTTGCTCGAGCAGCGCGTGCGCGACACGTTTGCCGCGGCCGCGGAGGCCGGGGTGCCCGCCGAGACGTTCGCCGACGTCGAGGCCATCGCCGATGCCATGTCCGCGGCGCTGCCCACCAGCCACGTGTACGACCAGATGGTGGGGCCGTTCTACGACACCGCGGGCCTGACCCGGTGGTGGCGGGTGAGCCGGCAGGCCGTCAGCAAGAAGGTCGCGACCAACGCGGTCATCGCGTGCCGGCTCGACGACGGCCAATGGGTGTACCCGACTTGGCAGTTCACCGACGGCGGTGCCGTGCATCCGGCGCTCGTCGAGGTGTGGCGGATCCTGCGCGCCGCCGCGGATCCGTGGACGGGCGCGCTGTGGCTGTGCACCCCGCAGGACGGGCTGGACGGCCGGTCCGCGGCGGACTGGCTCACCGGGGGCGGGCCGATCGACCCGGTCCGCACCGCCGCCCGCGCGGACGCGCAGCGGTGGGCTGCATGACCCGTGAGGTCGTCGCGCTCGGCTCGCCCGGGAACCGTTCCCTCGCAGGGTTTCCCACCTGGTCATTGACCACTCGCCGGGACCTGTGGCGTGGGCACAAGACCGGCAACGGGCCGTGGTGGTTCGCGTCGACCGGGCGGGGCCGATTCGATCTCGGCGAACCGCACGGCACCTGCTACGTCGCGTTCGACGAGCGGACCGCGATCCGGGAGACAGTCGGGGAGGTACTCGCCACCACCGGCGTGATCTCCCGTGAGTTCGCCGACGAGCGTGCGCTGTCCCGCCTGCGGATTCCCGCCCGCCGCACCCTGGCCGACACCTGTGCCGAGGCGGCCGCCGACTACGGGCTCACCCGCGAACTGTGCACCGTCACCCCGTACGAGATCCCGCAGCAGTGGGCGACCGCGCTCGCCGGAACGTGCGACGGGCTGCGCTACCAGACCCGGTTCACCACGGGTACGGCTCCGAACGCGGCCGCGTTGTTCGACGCCGCCGGCGCGCGCGACGACTGGGCCGTCGACGACAGCCCGGAGCCCTTCGCGTCCGCCGCGCGCCGCTGCGGGTTCACTGTCGGCGCGGTCCCGCGCACGGTGCGGATCGTCGAACCGCCGGCCTGATCGACCCGCTACCGCCGGAAATCGGGTCAGTCGACGACGGCGGTCGCCTCGAGTTCGACGAGCACGTCGGGCTCGAACAGGTAGTCCACGCCGATGAGCGACGCCGGGGGCAGCGGCAGCGGGAGCCCGATCTCCTCGGCGACCTGTTCGACCCCGGCCATGAACTCGCCGATCTTCTCGGGCTGCCAGTCGGTGACGTAGAAGGTCAGCCGGAGGACGTCGTCGAAGGTCGCTCCCGCCCCGGCCAGTCCGGTCGCGGTGTTGCGCAGCGCCTGAGCGACCTGTCCCGCAAGATCGCCCGGGGCCACTGGGGTTCCGTCCGCGAGCCGCGCGATCTGACCGGCGACGTGGACGTGCCGGGTTCCGGTCCCGACGGCGACGTGGTGATAGGGGGCGGGCTGCGTCATGCCCTCGGGGGTGCAGTAGTGGACGGTCATGGGTTGTCTCCTCGAATGACGAACGGCTCGGTATCCAATTGATACTTGGTATCCGCAGGTCACTTCAACGAGACTAGGTAGCGTGCGCGATACCTCCCTGCCCGCTCGAGGCGAACTGACCGTCACCCCGCCGCATCGAGAGTTGCTCGATCAGATCCTCGACAAGTGGTCGTTGGCGGTGCTGGGCGAACTGTGCGAGCGACCCAGCCGCTTCAACGATCTGCGCCGCGCGATCCCCACGGTGACGCAGAAGTCGTTGACCGCCACCCTCCGTCGACTCGAACGCAACGGCATCGTCGAGCGCGAGGTTCTCCGGTCCCGCCCGGTAGCGGTCGAATACCGAATCACCCCGCTCGGCAAGACCCTCCGCCACCCCGTCGACGTCCTCGTCGGCTGGGCCGACGCGCACATGCCCGGGATCGAAGAGGCCCGCGCGCGCTTCGACGCCGAGTCCGAACCCGCCTGACGCAGACGGGCGTCGGCCGATTCACCCGGATCGGATGACGCTGGGACGGTTCCCGGGGTGCCACGCTGCGACAGCGTCCAGAAGTCGGCGCGGTGCGGAACGGCGAGAGGGGAACGATGACGAGTCAGTCGGATGTCACGGAGACGGTGCAGGCACAGCACGCGGACGCGCTGAAGACGCTCCCGTTCGACGAGAGCCAGGACTTCGCCGACGCGGAACGCGGCTTCGTCGCCGCGTTGGAACCGGGCGTCGTGAAGAACAGCGACGGTGACGTCGTGTGGGACAGTCGTTCGTTCGCGTTCCTCGACGAGGACTGCCCGGAGACGGTGCATCCGAGCCTGTGGCGGCAGTCGCGGCTGTGCGCGATGCAGGGCCTGTACGAGGTCGCCGACGGGATCTACCAGATCCGCGGACTGGATCTGTCGAACATGACCCTGGTCGAGGGCGACACCGGTGTGATCGTGATCGATCCGCTGATCTCCGCGGAGACCGCGGCCGCCGGCCTGGCGCTGTACCGCGAGCACCGCGGCGACCGCCCGGTGACGGGCGTGATCTTCTCGCACTCGCACATCGACCACTTCGGCGGCGTCAAGGGCATCACCACCGAAGAGGACGTCGCGGCGGGCCGCTGCCCGATCCTGGCCCCGGTCGGTTTCGTCGAGCACGCGGTGTCCGAGAACGTGTACGCCGGCACGGCGATGGGCCGGCGGGCGGCCTACATGTACGGGGCGGCGCTGCCGCGCGGTCCGCTCGGCGCGGTCGGGGCGGGACTCGGCCCCACCACCTCGACCGGCATGCCGACCCTCATCACCCCCACCGTCGACGTCGACCACACCGGTCAGACCGAGACGATCGACGGCGTCCGCATCGAGTTCCAGATGACGCCCGGCACCGAGGCGCCGTCGGAGATGAATTTCTACTTCCCGGACCGGCGGGCCCTGTGCATGGCCGAGAACGCGACGCACACGCTGCACAACCTGCTCACGCTGCGGGGGGCGCTGGTGCGCGATCCGCACGTGTGGTCCAAGTACCTGACCGAGTCGATCAACCGGTACGCGTCGCGCTCGGACGTGCTGTTCGCCTCGCACCACTGGCCGACGTGGGGGACCGAGCGGCTCACCGAGTTCCTGTCCGTCCAGCGCGACCTGTACGGGTACCTGCACGACCAGACCCTGCGGGCGATCAACCAGGGCGCCACCGGCATCGAGATCGCCGAGAGCATCGAACTGCCGCCGGCGGTGGCGCAGGCCTGGCACACGCACGGCTACTACGGCTCGGTCAGCCACAACGTCAAGGCCATCTACCAGCGCTACATGGGGTGGTTCGACGGCAACCCGGCCACGCTGTGGGAGCACACACCGGTCGAGGCCGCCAAGCGGCACGTCGAGTTCATGGGCGGCGCGGACGAGGTCCTGGCGAAGGCGCGGAAGTCGTACGAGGACGGCGATTTCCGCTGGGTCGCGCAGGTGCTCAACTACGTGATCTTCGCCGAACCCGGCAACGCCGAGGCGAAGGCGCTGCAGGCGGACACCCTCGAACAGATGGGCTTCGGCTCGGAGAACGGGACGTGGCGCAACTTCTTCCTCATGGGTGCCTACGAACTCCGCAACGGGCCGGTGGGGACGCCGACGGTGACCGCCTCCCCGGACATCGCCGGTGCCCTGTCGGTGGAGCAGGTGTTCGACGCGATCGCGCTGCGGATCGACGGACCCCGCGCGTGGGACGCCGACATCACGATCGACTGGCGCATTACCGACGAGGGCATCGACCACCGCACCAGCCTGCGGAACGGCCTGCTGGTGCACTTCGACCTCGCGGGCGAGGCATCCACACCCGATGCGCGGCTGACCCTGTCCCGCCAGGACCTCATCGCGGCCGTGGTCGGCGGCGCGGACGTGGCGGGCATGATCGCCGCCGGCAGGATCACCGCGGAGGGCGATGTCGGCAAGCTGACCGAACTGATCGGCTACCTGGACTCGCCGGACCCGGACTTCGCCATCGTCACGCCGTGACGTCGTGAATCGGCGCGGTGACGTGGTTCGGTGCGACGACTATTGCTCGCGCGTCGGCCCACCCACCGCGCCGTACACGTGCCGGGTGCCGATCGGCACGATCAGCGGACGGTCGGAGACGGGGTCGTCGATGACCGCGGCCTCGAGCCCGAACACCTCGTCGAGCAGTTCCGAGGAGATGACGTCCTGCGGCCTGCCCGACGCGACGATCCGGCCCTGCGACATCACGATCAGGTGGTCGCTGTAGCGGACCGCGAGGTTGAGGTCGTGCAGCACCATGATCACGGTACGGCCCATCTCCTCGTGCATGCGGTCGACGAGGTCGAGCACCTCCACCGAGTGGGACAGGTCCAGGTAGGTGGTCGGCTCGTCGAGCAGCAGGATGTCGGTGCCCTGGGCGAGCGCCATCGAGATCCAGGCGCGCTGCCGCTGCCCGCCCGAGAGCTGGTCGACCGGACGGTCCGCCAGGTCCGCGACGCCGGTCAGCGCGAGTGCCCGGGCGACCTCGCCCTCGTCGTCCGACGACCACTGCCGGATCCACGACTGGTGCGGGTGCCGGCCGCGGGCCACCAGGTCGGCGACCGTGAGCCCCTCGGGGGCGACCGGGGACTGCGGCAGCATGCCGAGCGTCCGCGCGACCTCCTTGGTGCGCATCGTGCTGATCGCCTTGCCGTCGAGCAGGACGGTACCGGTGCGCGGCTTGAGCAGGCGGCCGAGGGCGCGGAGCATCGTCGACTTGCCGCAGCCGTTGGGGCCGATGACCGTGGTGATGACGCCGGTGGGGATCTCGACGTCCAGTCCCTCGACGATCACCCGGTCGCCGTAGCCGAGGGTCAGGTTCTCGGCGACGAGGCGCGGCGCGGGGACGGAGTGAGCCGTGGTGGTCATGCCGAGACCTTCCGGTTGTTGCGGACGAGCAGGTACAGGAGGAACGGGCCGCCGAGCGCCGACGTCACGATGCCGACGGGCAGTTCGACGGGCAGGATCGTGCGGGCGATGATGTCGCTGCCGACGACCAGCACGGCGCCGGTGAGGCCGGACGCGATGATCGGTGGGCCCGCCGAGCGGACCAGGCGCATCGCGACCTGCGGCGCCGCGAGCGCGACGAACCCGACCGGGCCGGCCGCCGCGGTGGCGACCGCGGCCAGGATCACCGACGCGAGCAGCATCTTGGCCTGCGCGGACTGCTGCCGCACGCCCAGCGAGCGGGCGTTGTCGTCGCCCAGGCGCAATGCGCCGAGCGTGAACGTCGAGACGACCGCCCAGCCGCCGATGATCACCAGTGCGATCGCCACCGGCCACACCTGGGTCCAGCCGGCACCGTTGAGCGAGCCGTTGAGCCACACCTTGGCGCGGGAGACGTCGTTGATGTCGGCGGAGATCAGCAGCCACCCGGTGACCGCGATCAGCATGGCGTTGATGCCGATGCCGATGAGGATCAGCCGGTAGCCCTCGACCCCCTTGCGCCACGCGAGCATGTAGATCACCGCCGCGGTCAGCAGACCGCCGCACAGCGCGGCCAGGGGGATGCCGAGCGTGGCGAGCAGCCCGACGAACGACCCGCCTCCGCCGAGCACGATCAGGGCGACCGCGGCGGCGCTCGCGCCGGAGGTGATGCCGAGGATGTCGGGGCTGGCGAGCGCGTTGCGGGCGATCGACTGCGTGATCGCGCCGGAGATGCCGAGCGCGACGCCGATCAGGACGGCGGTCAGCGCGCGCGGCAGTCGCAGGTCCATCACGATGAACCGCTGCACCTTCGATCCGCCGCCGAAGAGCACGTTGGTGACCTCGGGGACGGACAGCGGGAAGTCGCCGCGGCCGATGCCCACGCACACCAGCACGAACAGGGCCACCGCCAGCACGACGTTGACGACGATCATGTGCGGCCGCAGCACCAGCGAGACCGGGCCGACGCGGAACCCCGGCCGCGACGGCACCTTCGTGGGGTCACCGTGCTCGACGGCGGCGGCCGGGTCAGTGGTGGGTTCGAGGACGCTCACAGGCTGGCCAGCTTCCTGCGCCGGACCAGCGCGATGAAGAACGGGGCACCGAAGACGGCCAACACGATGCCGACCTGCAGTTCGCCCGGTCGCACGACCACGCGGCCGATGACGTCGGCCATCACCAGCATGAGGCCGCCGAGCAGACCCGCGTACGGGACCAGCCAGCGGTAGTCGGGGCCGGTGATCGCGCGGGCGACGTGCGGGACGACCAGGCCGATGAACGCGATCGGTCCGCACGCGGCGGTGGCGGCGCCGGTGAGCAGGGTGATCGCGACGATGCCGATGGTGCGCGACAGCGCGACGTTGGTGCCGAGCGACCGGGCGACGTCCTCGCCGAGGCTGATGACGTTGAGGCTCGGGGTGCTGGCGAGCGCGATGAGCAGGCCGACGATCAGGAAGGGCAGCACCTGCCAGAAGATGTCGAACCCGCGGCCGGCCACCGAGCCGACGACCCAGAACCGGTAGCCGTCGAGGCTGGTCTGGTCGAGGAGCACGACGGCGTTGGTCATCGCCTGCAGGAAGAACGCCACGGCCGCGCCGGCGAGGGCGAGGCTGAGCGGGCCGGCTTTGCCGTTGCCGATGGAGGACAGGCCGAACACGGTGATCGAGGCGAGCGCGGATCCGGCGAACGCGAACCACAGGTACTCGCTCGGCGCGGTGAGGCCGAGCGTGTAGATCGCGAGCACGACCAGGAACGCCGCACCCGCGTTGAGGCCGAGCAGTCCGGCGTCGGCGAGCGGGTTGCGGGTGTGGCCCTGGATGAGGGCGCCCGCGACGCCGAGCGCGATGCCGACGACCAGGCCGAGGAGGGTGCGGGGGATGCGCAGGGAGCGCACGATGATGTCGGTCTCGCTGCCTGTCGCCTGGAACAGCGCGTGGAAGATCTCGTCGAAGGACAGCGGGCGGGCACCGACGGCGATGCTCGCGAACAGCACGAGGGCGAGCAGCGCGGTGAGCGCCGCGAGCCCCAGGAGCCGGCGGCGACGAACCGCCGCGAGTGACGTGTCCGGGGCGATCGGTTCGAATCCGTCTGCGCGGGCGGTGGATTCGCGGACCACCTCGGTACCGCGGTCCCACCAGCGGCGCAGCGCCCGGCGGACGCCGATCGGCGCACCCGTCTGCGCGTCGCGGGTGACGAGACCGAACCAGCCCTTGCCGACGGTAGTGCCGGCGTTGCCCTCGCGGAAGCCCCGGTTCCAGACGAACAGTGCGATCGCGACCGCGACCGCCGCGCCGCCGAACACGGCGCGGTCGGCCTCGCCGCCGCCGTTCGCGTCGGCGAGGGAGTCGACCAGGTACCAGCCGATCACGAGGGGGATCGCGATCACACCGAGATCGACGAGGTTCGACAGCGCCCGCAGATGCCAGGGGGCGGGGCCCTCCGGGACGACCTCCTTCGCGAAATCGTCGGGCACGCGGTGGTGCCTCGACGCGTCCGGATTCGAGTCCGGGAGGCGGGTCGTCGTCACGGCTGGGGTGCTCCTAGGAAAAGCCATTGCTGTCTCGCGTCAGGTTACGGAAGCCTAACCGAAGATGCGACGGCGGGATCCGTTGTGCGGCACGAGTGGACGCGTTGATGGTCGATATGGTTAGGCTAGCCTAAAAGTCAGGCTAGGTGATCGACGCTCGATGGAGGCATGGTGTCCGTGAACACGCAGGCTCAGTTCGGTACGTCCCAGGGCGCGGCGCTCGCGGAATCCTGTACCCGACTGCGCAGCATCTCGCCGGACTACCCGAGGGTGTACGCCGTCGCAGTGATGTCCGAGCAGGGCAAGCGCAGGTGGTGGCCGATCGCGGCGTGCGCCCGCGCCGAGGAGTCCCCGGCCGACCTGCCGAAGGATCGCGTCGGGCAGATGTACGCGCACATGCTCGCGGACCTGCACTCCCCGCGCGGTGCCGCGATCCAGGTGGCGGCCGCACTGGTGCACGCGGTCGTCGGCCGCGTGTCGGCGCTGGTCGTCCTCGAGGGGCGGGCCTGGGATCCCGGCGTGGACAACCTCTGGGTCCACATGGACAACGACTGCGGGATCGATTGGGCGGGCGTCGTCGACGACACGCTGCGTGTGTTGCCGGACGACCCGCTCGCCGGCTCCCGGGGCGTCGTCACCCTGCCCTGTGAGCGGGCGCTGCTGGTGTGGACCGTGCACCGGTGCCTCACCTCGCTCGCGGCTATCCGTCACGCGCTGGACGCGACGGCGCCCGTCGACGCCCCGCGGTTCGCGGGCCTCGTCGCCGACGCCGTCCTCGGCGCCGCGACGCACGTGCCGATCCGCGTGGGGTCGTCGCGCGCGGTGGCCGCGCGCCGGGGGCAGGGGCTGCTCGACGCCTTCGAGGCGGCCGGGGTGCCGGTCCGGGCCCGGGCGGCCCTCGCGACGGCGTGCTGACGAAGGGGTTGCCGAATTAGGGCAGCCTTTCCTATACTCATTCCTGTCGATACTGCTGGACCGCGCCGGAGTCCTGAGGGCTGCAGTGACTCCCGGTCCCTTCCACGGCGGGTTCCGCGCACTGCGCGCGGAACCCGCCGTCTCGTCTGCTCACAGACCGGCGACGAAGTCGTGGGCCTCGCGGGCCGCGCGGCGCCACGTGGTGAGCGTTCCGTCGAGGTCGTCGTCATCGACGGGGAAAACGACCCATTCCCTCATCGTCCGTGTGCCCATCGTGACCTTCCGGGCGACCCCGGCCTCCACGACCTCATCGGCGCGGGGCCGCGGCAGCTTGACGATCAGGCCGTGATCGCGGCCGAGGAACGCGAAGATCTTCCCGGCCACTCGCAGGCCCGGGCTGCGGAACATGGTGCCGAACTCGACGTCGGGTTCGCGGAGGAACTCGGCGGCCAGGTCGTCGAGCAGTGCCCGCGTCGGATCGGAACTGCCGGACGCTTCACCCATGCTGTCCTCCCGCGGGGAATCGGTTCACTTCCGGGTCCACACACTGCGACCGTAGCGCTCGCAGGGATCCCGGGCGTCACGAGGAGGGGACTACACGGAACATCCCGCAGGGGCTTCCGCCGGCGGCGATCTGGAACGTCGCCACCGGCGTTCCGGTCGGGTCGAGTACGGCGTACTCGTCGAAGGACGTCACGATCGTCGACGGGCAGCGCCACAACGGGCGATCGGTCGAATCCGGAAGCGACACCAGGATCTTCTGCACCTCGGTGCCGTCGGTGACGAACGACGGGGGCGGAACGAGGTCCTCGGCCGCGGCTTCGATCGGTGCCTCACTGCCGCCGCTCCCTTCGTGCGCGTAGTGGCAGCGAAGCAGCGATACACCCGAAGTAGTCGGGTTCCTCTTGTAGGCGAGCAGCCATTCCCTGCCGAACAGTCGTCCTTCGTCGCCGTACCTCGACGACTCCGCGCATTCCGCTGATCCCGTGCCCGTCTCGTCGGATGTCGATTCCGTGGCACTCGCGGTGGGTTCGGCGGTCGAGGTGTCCGAAGCGCAGCCGGCGAGCACGAACGACGAGACCGCGCCCACGGCGGTGAGCGCGATGGTTACGGCGGCACGACGCGAGCGCGCGTGAGGTGAGGGCATGGTTAGCGACGCTAAGCGGCGACGGGCCGTCTAGGTGGGGTTTTCGGCAATCCGGGTCCGCCGGACCGGCCCTGCGGCGGGGTCGGTTGCCCGGCTCGCCGCGGTGTGGATCACTATGACGAGGTACATATTCGGCAGGCGGTCACGTCGACAGGACATTCATCGGCATCGGAGCGACCGCCCGCACAGCGGATGGAGCAATTCATGGCGAGCGAGGCAGAGCACGCATTCGTGCTGACGGACGGGGCCGACCCGGCCGAGGTCAACGCGTTCCTCAACAAGGGGTTTGGTGAGGCCCTGGGGCTTGAGTTCACCGAACTGACCCCCGACCGCGTCCGCGCGCAGTGGAAGGTCACGCCCGCGCTCTACCAGCCGTGGGGAATCATGCACGGCGGCGTGCACTGCGCGGTGATCGAATCCGTCGCCAGCATCGCAGCGAGTCTCTGGCTCGGCGACCGCGGCCACGTCGTCGGCGTCAACAACAACACCGACTTCCTCCGCGCCACCCGCGACGGCGTCCTGTTCGCCGAGGCGAGCCCGGTGCACCGCGGGCGCACCCAGCAGTTGTGGCTCGTGACGATCACCGACGAACAGGAACGGACCGTCGCACGCGGACAGGTCCGCCTCCAGAACATCACCGAGACCGCGGCGCTCGGCAACAACAAATAGGCACGTCGGCTGAGCTGCCACCTCGAGGGGGCGGCTCAGCCGGCCTCGCGTGATTCGGCGTCGCGGCGCGCGCGACTCTGCTCCTGCAGGATGTCGATCGCGTTGCGCGCGAACACCTGCTGCTCGGTCGACGCCATCTGGGCGCGCCCGCGACCGAGGAACGAGACCGTCCACGAGATCACCGTCGACAGGCGACTGCGGAACCCGATCAGATACATCAGGTGGATGACGAGCCACATGATCCAGCCGATGAACCCGCTGATCTCGAGCTTGCCGACCTTCGCGACGGCACTGTGCCGGGAGATCGTCGCCATCGAGCCCTTGTCGAAGTACTTGAACGGCTGCCGGTCCTCGGGGCGGGCGCCGTCGAGCCCCGCACGGATCTCCTTGGCCGCGTACTTGCCGCCCTGCATCGCCACCTGCGCCAGGCCGGGCAGCTTGTCCAGCGACATCATGTCGCCGATGACGAACACGTTCGGGTAGCCGGGCACCGTCAGATCCGGGTTGACGTGGACGCGTCCCGCCCGGTCCACCTCGGCACCGGACTGCTCACCCAGCTGTCGGCCCAGCGGGCTGGCCTGCACGCCTGCCGACCACACCTTGCACTGCGCCTCGATCCGCGTCTCGGTGCCGTCCTTGCTCTTGACGACCAGCCCGTTCACGTCGACGTTCGTCACCATGGCGTTCAGCAGGATCTCCACGCCGAGCTTCCCGAGCCGCTCGGCGGCCTTACGGCTGAGCTTGCCGCCGTACACCGGTAGCACCGCGGGCGCACCGTCGACGAGGATCACCCGGGAATCGCGGGGATCGATCCGCCGGAACGCCCCCGCCAGCGTGCGGTGCGCGAGTTCGGCGATCTGCCCGGCCATCTCCACGCCGGTCGGCCCCGCGCCGACCACCACGAACGTGAGCAGGCGCCGCCGTTCCTCGGGGTCGTCGGACAGTTCTGCCTGCTCGAACGCGCCGAGGATGCGCCCACGTAACTCGAGGGCGTCGTCGATCGTCTTCATCCCGGGCGCGAACTCCGCGAAGTGGTCGTTGCCGAAGTAGGACTGCCCGGCCCCGGCGGCGACGATCAGCGAATCGAACTCGGTGACGGTCTCGCGGTCGAGGAGCCGCGAAGTGACCTTGCCGGCGGCGAGGTCGATCGTCTCGACGTCACCGAGGAGCACCTCGACGTTCTTCTGCTTGCGGAGCACCATCCGGGTGGCCGGGGCGATGTCGCCGACGGACAGGATCCCCGTCGCCACCTGGTACAGCAGCGGCTGGAACAGGTGATGCGTCGTCCGGGCGACGAGCGTGACGTCCACGTCGGCGCGCTTGAGCGCCTGGGTGGCGAACAGCCCGCCGAAACCGGATCCGATGACCACGACGCGATGGCGAAGGGCTTGTGCCGAGGGGGTGCTCATTCCGCGCTCCTCGAAGGTTCGTCGAAAAGTGCTGTCCCTGTCACCGTAGCCGCCGGGTGCTCAGTCGTCCCGTCAACTCGGCCGCCCCCGGGCGATGCGCCGAACGCCGATGGGCGGCGGGATACTCCCACCGCCCATCGGCGCGATTGTCGGGTGTGCGGGTCACGCCTCCGTGAACGAGCTACCGCGACGGATCAGCAACGTGAAGCCGATCGTCACCAGGCCCAGGACCACCATCATCGTCGCGACCGTGTTGAGGCCGCTCACGGTCGGTGCGGCACTGCCGGCGGCGGTGGCGGACGACGCGAGCAGCATCGTCGCGATCGACGTGCCGATGCCCTGACCGCCGGTGCGGAGCACCGAGTTGGTTCCGGTCGCCTCGCTGGTGTTGTCCTCGGGCACGGCCTCGACGATGAGGTTCGGCAGCGCGGTGTACGCGAAGGCGGTACCGATCGAGACCGTGATGATCATCGCGACCATGCCGGCCACCGAGTCGTGGAAGACGATCAGCATCGCGCTGCTGAGCGTGAACAGTGTGGTGCCGAGCAGCATCGAGGCGCGGGAGCCGACGGTCCGCGAGATGCGGCCGCTGAGCGGGGTGCACACGAAACCGAACATCGAACCGATGAACGACAGCCAGCCCGCGTTCGTGGCGGAGATACCGAGACCGAACGGCGCGGTCGTGGGGGACTGCAGGATCATCGGGATGATCATGGTGCTGATGCCCATAGGGCCCACGGCGATCGCAAGCGTCGCGGCCATCGTCAGAGCCACCTTGCGGTCGGTGAACATGCGCACGTTGACGATGGGATCGGTCACCCGGAGCTCCCACAGCACCCACAGCGCCAGGACGACCAGACCGCCGACGATCAGCCCCAGGGTCTTGACGTCCGTCCACCCCCACGCGCCGGACTTGTTGATGCCCAGCAGCACCGCCGCGATGGCCGGCGCGAACGCGATCGTGCCGAGGTAGTCGACCTTCTGAGTCGTGCCCGTCGGCGGGCGCCACGGCAACACGAACAGCACCAGCAGCAGAGCCAACACCGCGTACACGGCGGCGACGACGAAGATCATGTGCCAGCTGGCGTGGTCGAGCATCACGCCGGCCACCAGCAGCGACGCCGAGCCGGCGGCGACGGCTGAACCAGAGATGACCGCGATGGCCACGGGTACCTTGGCCGCGGGCAGGTGCTCACGCGCCAGACCGATGCACAGCGGCAGGATCGCACCCGCCACACCCTGGATCGCGCGACCGACGATGATGCTGCCGATGCTGTCCCCGATGGCGCTGATGAACGAGCCGAGTGCAGCGGCACCGAGGAGCACGACGAGTACCCGCTCACGCCCGTACATGTCACCGAGGCGACCGCACACCGCGGCCGAGGCGGCGGCGACCAGGAGGAACGCCGTGACGGCCCACCCGACCGTCGCGGCGTCGCTGTGGAACTCCCGGATGAACGTCGGGATGGCGGCGTACACCATCGACGTCTCGAAGGCGCTGATGATCTCGACGAGCACGAGAACGGTGATGATCACCCATGCGGGGCGCTGGCGGCTGTACCGGCCACGCGCGGCCGGGGGAGCCGCGACCGTGGTGCGGGCGTCTGCGGTTGCTGTCACTGAAGTAGATGTCCAGACTCTTGACCGGCCCGAAACGCGGGCCGTGGTGCGTGAAATTCGAAGAATCGCGAGGTCGTCGCGCCTGCGGGCCGAGAGCGGCCATGGGTGGGCGACGCTGCTGTTCCGTGGGTCACAGTGTGGCAACTCACTATCGACGCACCGCGTACGTGCGCACTCAGTGGGACTGCACCGTGACGGGCGTAACAGCGGCGAGCTGGGGAAATGGCGAAAAGGCCTGGTGGCGGCGCTGCATCGTCATCGGCTTACGACGGGCGGGACTCTCGCTGGCCGGGACGGAAGGGCGCGGTTCGGCGCACCTGTGCATCACGCCCCGACGCACGCGCGGCGAACAAACCATCGATCAGTGTTCCAGCCGGTCCGTCGTTCCGGTGCGGAATCGCCGAAATCCCCGGTACCACGACGCCGTCGAATCCCGTCCGGCACAGAGCAGGTGGGAACGGGCGCACCGGGTGCGGTCAGTTCCCGTCGAGCAGTCGATACAGGGGATTCCGGGCTGCCGCCTCCCGCACCCCGGTGCCGGCGCCCTCCGTGTACACCTGGGTCGTGTTCATCGACTCGTGACCCAGCATCCGCATCAGCGTGAAGATGCTGACGTTCTCGTCGGCCATGTTGGTGGCGAAGGTGTGCCGGAACTGATGGGTCAGAGCACCCTTCGCGCGTTCCCCGTTGATGCCGGCACGCCGATAGGCGCGCAGCACGCGGTACTGCAGCGTCCCCCGCGTGATGCGGTCCCCGTCGGCGCCGACGAACAGGGGATCGGTGCTGCGGAAATGCTGCCACGCGGTCGCGTCCGACGGGACCCGCCGCTTGGTCGAACCGGGGAACCGTTCGATCCGTGACTCCAGGTAGCCGGTCAACGCGGCCACCAGCGCGGGCTCGGCCGTCGCGACCCGCTCCTTACTGCCCTTGCCACGAACCAGGATCACCTTCGCCGCCCCGGCCGCGGCGTCGACCGCGCCGCGCACGTCGCCGATGTCGACCGCGATCAACTCCGACGAACGCATCCCCGTCAACAGTGCCATCAGGATGATCGCGAAGTCCCGTTCCCCCCACGGACGGACACCGTCGGTGTCATCCTCCTGCAGCGTCGCCACGAGCCGGGCCACCGCGTCGGACGGCAGCGCCTTGGGAATCCGCTTGGGCGCCTTGGGGCGAAGCACCGCCGACATCGGATTCGCGACGATCGCGTCCAGCGAGAACAGGAAGTCGCACAGCGTGTTCCAGGTGGACCAGCAGCGACGGATCGACGCCACCTCGTGCGTCGCGGCGAAGGACGCGAACGCCTGCTGCATCGACGGCTTGGTGATCACGTCCAACGGCAACTCGCCCGCGGGCACGCCGGCCTGCTGGGCCAGGAACTCGCAGATCCCCGCATAGTCCTGCCGATACGCCTTGAGTGTGTGCGGCGACGGCTTCGCCGTGCTGCGGTGCAGCAGGAACTCGCCGAACCAGGCGTCGAGTAATCGTCGATCGTCGCTCACGCCGGTCCGCTCCAATGTCCTTCCGCTGCCCCTCGACTCGGACGGACCAGCACATGTGTTCGATCCGTACCGCAGCAGTGTATAGGCAGATCACCCGGACTCGGGTCGACGCCACCGGCCCCCGCGGTCGGACAACCGGACCACGGTGCGCGCGAGACCCGGGGTCCCGCGCACCACCCTCAGGAACATCCGGTCCAACAGGTTCGGTGCCGGCGGACCGTCGCACGGCCACGGCTTGTCGGACTCGTCGGGATCGCCGTTGCCCACCGCGAACAGCTGCCACCGGCCGGGAACGCCACGGAGCGTGTGGACGCCGCGGCACGCGAACCCCAGCCCCGAGCCCTGCGCGAGGTCGCGCACCGCCTGGGAGACGAGCACCTCACCCGCACGCGCGACGCCGCACGTGCGGGCCCCGATATGGACAGTCATCCCGGTCAGATCCGAGCCGTCGTGCTCGACGACACCCGAATGCACGCCACATCGCACCATCAGGCCGATACCGGACACGGCCGCCCGGATGCGGTCCGCGCAGCGCACGGCAGCGATCGGACCGTCGAAGACACTGAACGTGCCGTCGCCGACCACGTTGACGACGCGGCCACCCGCCGACTCCACCAGTTCGTGCACCTGACGTTCGTGCGCCGCACGGACATCCCGGTACGCGAGGTCGCCGATACGGGCGAGCAGTTCCGTCGACCCGACGAGATCGGTGAACAGGACGGTGGCGAGAAACTCGTCGGCCTCGACGGGGCGGTTCGCGCCGGTGGCCGCGAGCTCGAGCTGATCGAACGCGGGAGTGAAGGACTCACCGAGCGACGAACCCCGCAACGTCTTGGGCAGCCACTGGAACGTCCCACGCGGTATCCGATCGGCCACGTAGCGCGCGACGTTCTCCGGCACCGGGCCGGAAGGCACCAGCAGCACGCGCGTCGGCGCCTGGATCGCCGGCAGCATCGACGAATAGTCCGAGCGGAGCGACCGTTCCAGATAGGCGCGGGCCGTACCCGGGGTGGCCGAACAGCGCTCCATCATCGCCATGATCCGACGATTCCGCGGGGAGTCGAGCGCGGGATCCCACATGGCCAGGCTCATGCCCGAGCCCCACGCATCGAAGGCGGCACGCCACCCGTCGACGAACCGCGCGCGTGACGTCGAGGTCCACCCGTGCGGGACACCGGAATCGACGAGTGCCTCGGCGAACGGCTGCACCAGGACGAGCCCGGCGACCCGCTCCGGAGAACGGGCAGCGACCAGCGACAGCGGGGCACACGTGCTCGCGACGCCGCTCATGGTCGCCGACGCCATTCCCAACTCGTCCATGACGGCGACGATGTCGTCGGCCTGTTCCTCGATCGTCGGGATGTGATCGACCGGGTCGGACATGCCGAGGCCGCGGCACTGGAAAAACGCGGTCCGGGCATAGCTGGAGCCGCGCTCGAGGAGATAGTGGATATGCGGATCGGTCCACATCAGATCGAGATGAAGATTGATCTCCATGAACCAGACCACATCATGGCCGTCGTCACCGACGACCTGATAGGCGAGAGCACGCCCGGCGCGTTGGACGTACCGGGTGACCGGTGGGTCCACTCGTCCAGAATAGCCGCACGTCCACGGCATTTCGCGTCGCGCGGGACGCCGGCAGCGGGCGCGAAGCGGGTGCTTCACCCTCGATTTCACCCCAATCCAGCTTTCGCTGAACGACCTGCTGTCGCTAACTTCATATCGCCAGGCACACCCCCCGACGTGTGCCTGGCTTCAACTTTCCGGCGTCCCGTTGCCCCGCGCTCGTCCGCGTGGGCAGCGGGACGTTGTCGTATGCGGATTCGCGTGTAGTGCCACCGCGGCCGGGGTACCCACTTGCTATGCCGGTCGGGTGCCGGCCGGATCGGACGAGGAGGCGAACGATGTCGACCTGCGAGACGTGCGGCAACGACTACGACAAGGCATTCACGATCATCATGGGCGACCGCCGCGGGGTCTTCGACAGCTTCGAATGCGCCGCGCAGGCGATGGCGCCGGTGTGCGGGCACTGCGGCTGCCGCATCCTCGGCCACGGTGTCGAGGACGAGAGCCGCATCTTCTGCTGCGCCAACTGCGCGCGGCGGGCGGGGCACGAGCAACTGGTAGACCGCGTCTGACCGGATGTCACCGCTCGAGCTGGTCACGAAGCGTCGCGAGCGAACGAGCCAGTAGGCGGGACACGTGCATCTGGGAGATCCCGACCTCCTCGGCGATCCGACTCTGCGTCAGATTCCCGAAGAACCGCATCAGGACGATCCGCCGCTCGCGGTCGGGGAGTGCGGCGAGGACCGGACGCAGCGTCTCGTGGTCCTCGACCGCCTGGAGGTGGGCATCGTCGCCGCCGAGGACTTCGGTCAGCGGGTGATCGTGTACGCGGCTTCCGGCGCCCGCATCCACCGACACCGTCTGATAGGCGTTCGCCGCCAGCAGACCCTCGGCGACGTCGTCCTCACCGATCCGCAACTCGGCGGCGATCTCACGGGGTGTGGGCGGGCGGCCCAGCCGCTGTGAGAGAAGCGCGTCCGACCGGGTGATCTCGAGATGCAACTCCTTGACGCGCCGGGGCACCCGCACGGCCCACCCGGTGTCCCGGAAGTGCCGGCGGACCTCGCCCATCATCGTGGGAACCGCGAAGGCCACGAAGTCGGATCCCACCTGCACGTCGTACCGGTTGACGGCATTGACCAGTCCGACCCGGGCGACCTGGACGAGGTCGTCGTGGAACTCGCCTCGGCCGTCGAACCTGCGTGCGATGTGGTCGGCGAGGGGGAGGCAGCGGGTGACGACGGAGTCGCGCAGCACCCGGTATCGCGGATCCGTGTGGTCGAGCGTCGCCATGGACTCGAAGACCGGACCCACGTCACGGTATTCGTCGGTGTGCTCGACCGGCCGGCTCACACGATCGCCCCGCACGGTCGGCGGGGGGAGTGGAACGGTGGTCCCGCACGATCTGTATGCCCCGCATCATGTTCGGGCGAGTCGTACCTCACGTGTCCTCCATTCGGCCGGACATCGGATGAATCCATCGTAAGACGGTTCGGCACGCCCGCGAGGCCGACGGCAATGGAGAAGAACGACGGGTCCTGCCCTTCGAAGGCGCTGACCGGTCGCTTTGCGGCTGATGTCGTCAGTGTCCGCGCCCGGTTCGGGTAGATCCTGTACGCACGGCACGGGTGTCGTCGCGCGCGGCCTCACTGCACGGGTGTTCCGCTGAAGATGTCGGGAACCAGCAGTTTCTGCGTTTCCATGTGGTGGGGAGAACTCTTGTGTAACGATGCCGCGCATCGAGAGCCGGTGCCGGTTGGCGGCGCCGGACACGAGCGCATTGGGGGATCGGGAATGAAACGGCGCTTCATCGCAGGCCTTATGTTCGTCACTGCGGGAATCTTGACGGTGCCGGCGGTCGGAACCGCCGCCGCGGAGGGGATAGACCTGGACCCGGGGCCGAAGCTCTGTCTACTGATCTACCCTCCGGAGCCGGGCTGTGAATTCGGGGGCAACGGCTCCAGCTTCGGCAGCATCGACCTCGCGGCGCTGCTGGGGCGGCTCACCAATGCACTGGGCAGCGTCCAGTCGTAAGTTCCCGACCAGGGACGAGGGGATGCGGATCCAGTGGATCCGCATCCCCTCGTTCGTCCGCCGCCGGTATCAGCCCAGAACGGGGGACTGGGCGCGAGCGCTGGTTTCCGCGGCTGCGCTTCCTCGAACGACGCGCTGCGGGAGAGCGCCTCGAAGGCATTCCCTCGAAGCGGATGAGGCTGCCGTGACGGCTAGTCGACGCAACGCTCATACGGAAGTACGACGTGCTGAACCGATTCGGCTTCTGAGTCATGCGCCATAAACACCACCGTCAGCCGGCGGGGGTGCGCAGTTCAGGGGAGTCGATCGAAATCCTCACGCACACATGGATATTCGGCATTATCCATGACGGTGGTGCGGACGTCCGCCGGAGCCGGCGGGGCAGCGTGGTCGGTCTCGCGACACCGTATACCGGCTGGCGCGACCGTGCATGTGCGCGACGCGCGTAATGTCGCGAGTTCACGTATCCGGTGTCGCTGCAGATCGTGCGAGTCGGTACGACGTCGACTGATCCGGCACGCGAATCTCGGGAGCTGCACCGATCGGCGGCCGTCGGGTGCCGCGTCCGCAGGGCACCGCTGGGCGTTGGGCGGACCCGCCGCGCCCGAGTTGACCTCCCGCGCCCACGATTTCGCCCGCGGGAGGTCGACTCGGGCGCGGGACCGGGTTCGAGGTGGTGCACCGCGTGGGTGCGACACCCGGACACCGTCGGGGTCCACTCGGCTCCTGGGGGGCCGCCCGAAACGCATTACTTGACATAATGTGGATTATCGGCGAAACGGTGAACTGCGGAAATGCTGCAGGCTCGGCCGATTCGGCGCCGCCGCCGACTGGGACGTCGTCACTGCCGCAGCGCTCGTGCACGCATCCATTGCGCGCGTCGACTGTCGCGCCGCCACGACGACCGCCCGTGTGTCGCCGTTCCGTTCGCGCGACGGATCGCGTCGGCGGGTTCCGTCGCGGTACGGCGTGCATCATGTCGATACCGCCTCGGGCCGTCGCGCGACGATGCCGTCTGCCGGCCGGCGTCCGACTTCGGTACGCCTCGGCGTCACCGGGTCGCCGCGCCGACGCTCTCCCGCCCTGCCCGGCGCACC
This sequence comes from Prescottella agglutinans, assembly GCF_004011865.1. GTDB lineage: Bacteria > Actinomycetota > Actinomycetes > Mycobacteriales > Mycobacteriaceae > Prescottella > Prescottella agglutinans. The sequence goes on from NZ_RKLP01000007.1 coordinate 90,148, forward strand.
CCGTCAAAACGTCACAGTGACGTAATCCCTGGCGTTGGCGGGGTCCGATGATCACGCGCAACGCCCGAAGTTGCGCAGGTTACGTGGAACAATGACGCTGTGACTCGCGCGTCGAGACCGGGCGGTGCGGATCAACTCGGCGGGTCCGAGTTGATCGTCGAGTCCTGCCGTACGAGTGACCGGCTGGAGACGCTCGTCGAGGCCCTGCTGGACGTCACGTCGGGCCTCGGGCTGCCCGACACCCTCCGTCGCGTCGTGCGTGCCGGAATGCGACTGACGGGTGCGCGGTACGGCGCGTTCGGTGTCCGGGACGATTCCGGGACCCGGCTGGCGCAGTTCGTGCACGAGGGCATCGACGGGGAGACGGTCGAACATATGGGCGAACTCCCCCGCGGCCGCGGCGTTCTGGGTGTGGTGTTCGACAATCCCGAGCCGCTGCGGCTCGACGACCTGGCGCGGCATCCCGCTTCCGGGGGCTTCCCGGCCGGACATCCACCGATGCGAACGTTCCTCGGGGTTCCGGTCCGGGTTCGCGGCCGGGTGTTCGGGAACCTGTACCTCACGGAGAAGGAATGCGGGGCGGCGTTCACCGTGGACGACGAAACCCTCGTCCGCGCACTGGCATCGGCCGCCGGCACCGCGATCGACAACGCTCGGCTCTACGACCAGTCGCGGGTGCGGCGGCGGCGGCTCGAGGCGTTGCAGGACGTCAGTACCGAGTTGCTGGCGGGCGGAGATCCGCGGCGCGCGCTGCAACTGGTGGCCGACCGGGCGCTCGCGCTCACGGACTCGGACCAGTCGTTCCTGGCGATGCCCGCCGAACCGGATGCGCCGCCTGCGGGTGTGGTCGAACTCGAGATTGCGGTGGCCGCCGGTCCCGAGTCCGCGCGCGCCGTCGGGCGTCGGCTCCCGGTCACGTGTTCGAGTGCCGGCCGGGCGTTCCGGACGCGCACGCCGAGCAACTTCGACCGTCTCGAGTACGCCCCGTTCGACCATGCGCTCGATGCGTTCGGGCCGGCGCTGATCGTCCCCCTGCGGGCCGCGGGCGCCGTCACCGGCGTCCTCGTGACGATGCGGCGGCGTGGGCGTCCGGCGTTCGACGCGGACCAGTTGGCGTTGATGACGTCGTTCGCGGACCAGGCGGCGCTGGCGTTGCGGTTGGCTGCGGCGCAGCGCGAGAAGAACGAGTTGCAGCTGCTCGCGGACCGGGACCGGATCGCCCGCGACCTGCACGACCACGTGATCCAGCGGCTGTTCGCGGCAGGATTGTCGTTGCACGGGACGTTGACACGGGTCGAGTCGTCGGATCTGCGTGGCCGGATCGATTCGACGATCGACGAGTTGCAGGCCGTCGTCGGTGACATTCGCACAGCGATCTTCGATCTGCACGACGGCTCCGGGGAACCCGAGTTGCTCGGGCGGCGGGTGCGGCGCGCCGTCGCGGACCTGACCGCGGACAGCTCGATGGGAACAGATGTTCGATTGGAGGGGCGGCTCGCGGACCTGTCCCCCGTCCTCGCCGACCACGTCGAGGCGGTGGTGCGCGAGGCGGTGGCCAACGCGGTGCGACATTCGGGGGCCGAATCGGTGCGCATCGTGGTCGATGTCGGTGACCGGGTGACGGTGGAGGTCGTCGACGACGGGTCCGGTGTCGGGGAACCCGGCGACCGCAGCGGTCTGGCCAACCTGGCGGCGCGTGCCGAGGAGGTCGGGGGGACGTTCGAGTTCGGTTCGAGGAGCGCCGGCGGGACTCGGCTCTGCTGGTCGGCACCCGTGGCGGAGTGAGCGGAGGGACTGGGCATGGTGGCGGTCGGTGCGTCGCGCGATCCCGATTGCGAACTGTGCGCGTTGACCGCGGCGGCGGGCGAGGCCGGCGAGTGGCTGCTGATGTACACCGGGTTCGACCCGGAGACGGAGGGTCGGCGGGAGGCGCTGCTGACGCTGGCGAACGGGTACATGGGCGCACGCGGTGCGTTGTCGGAGTGCCGGGCGGACGGTGTCCACTACCCGGGTGTGTACGTTGCGGGCTGCTACAACCGTCTGACCTCGATCGTCGACGAGATGCGCCACGAGGACGAGAGCCTGGTCAACCTTCCGAACTGGACCGGGGTGACGTTCCGCACTGCGGGTGGTGAGTGGTTCTCCCCCGCAGGCGGATTCGAGTACGAGCATCACCATGTGGGGCTCGATCTGCGAGGTGGGGTGCTGCTGCGGGAGTCGGTCGTCGTCGACGGCCAGGGGCGACGCACGCGGTTGCGTCAGCGGCGGATCGTGTCGATGGCGGCCCCGCATCTGGCGGCGGTGGACACTGTCGTGCGCCCGGAGAACTGGTCGGGCACCCTGGCGCTTCGTTCGACCCTGGATGCGGACGTGCGGAACGCGAATGTTCCGGACCTGTTCCGGTTCGCCGACCGGCACCTGACCGAGGTGACTGCCGGCGGCCTGGGGGCGGACATGATCTGGCTGCGAGCGGAGACGAGTCAGTCGCGGGTACAGGTGGCGCAGGCGGCCCGGACGCGGGTGCGGGTGGACGGGATGGGGGTGGCGGCCACGCATTCGCGGCGGTTCGCGCCGGAGGCGGTCAGCGATCACGTCGCGGTGGAGGTGCGGCGGGGGCAGCGCGTCGAGATCGAGAAGGTCGTCGCGGTGTACACCTCACGGGATCGGGCGATCTCGGAGGCGGTGGCGGCGGCGCAGGAGTCGGTGAACACGTCGCGGGGGTACGAGGCGTTGTTGGCCGCGCATGTCGAGGCGTGGGACACGTTGTGGCGTCGGTTCGCAGTGTCGTTGGACACGGGTGTGCGGTCGCGGCAGGCGGCGAACGTCCAGATCTTCCACGTGCTGCAGACGTTGTCGCCGCACACCGCCGATCTGGACGTGGGTGTGCCGGCCCGTGGCCTGCACGGCGAGGCGTACCGGGGTCATGTGTTCTGGGACGACGTGTTCGTGTTCCCGCTGCTGAACATGCGGCTGCCGGAACTGACCCGGGCGCTGTTGCTGTACCGGTACCGGCGGCTGCCGTACGCGCGGCGGTTGGCGGCCGCGCAGGGGCTCAGCGGCGCGTTGATCCCGTGGCAGAGCGGCAGCGACGGCCGGGAGGAGACTCCGCGGGTCTTCTTCAACCCGCGGTCGGGTCGGTGGATGCCGGATCATTCGCGCCGCCAATACCACGTCAACCTGGCGGTCGCGTACAACGTGTGGCACTACTGGGAGGCGACGGCGGATCTGGGGTTCCTCGCGGTGTTCGGCGCGGAGTTGTTGGTGGAGAACGCGCGGTTCTGGGCGAGTCTGGCGGTGTACGACCCGGTCGCGGATCGGTTCGACATCCGCGGGGTGATGGGTCCGGACGAGTTCCACGACGGGTATCCGGACCGGCCGGGCACCGGAATCGACAACAGCGCGTACGTGAACGTGATGCTCGCGTGGTCGTTGGCGCGGGCGTTGGACGCGTACCGGATCCTCGGCGAGAACGAGGACGTGGGGCTGTGGGAGCGGCTCGACGTCGACGACGCCGAGCTCGAGTTCTGGGACCGGCTGCGCCGGCGGTTGCGGTTGTGCTTCCTGGACAACGGGCTGCTCGCCCAGTTCGAGGGCTACGAGTCGCTGGCGGAGCTGGATTGGGAGGCGTACCGGGCGAAGTACGGCAACATCGGCCGGTTGGATCTGATCCTGGAGTCCGAGGGCGACAGCTGTGTCCGCTACCGGGCGTCCAAGCAGGCGGACGTGCTGATGCTGCTGTACCTGTTCACCGCCGAGGAGTTGACGTCGCTCATCGAGGAGTTGGGTTACCCGTTCGACCCGGAGACGATCCCGGACACCGTGGAGTACTACCTGGCGCGGACGACGCACGGGTCGACGCTCAGTCGGGTCGCGCACGCGTGGGTGCTCGCGCGCGGCAATCGGCGGGGTTCGTGGCAGATGCTCGGCGAGTCGCTCGAGGCGGATCTGTCGGACACCCAGGGTGGGACCACGCGGGAAGGGATCCATCTGGGTGCGATGGCGGGGAGTATCGACATCCTGCAGCGCTGCTACACCGGGTTCGACATCCGTGGCGACGTGCTGTGGCTGCATCCGCTGCTGCCCGACGAGCTGCGGGTTCTCGAGTTCGACATTCGGTACCGCGATCACTGGATCCATCTGCGGTGCGATCACAAGGAGCTGACCGTGTCGACGAAGGCGAGTGCGGCTGCCCCGATCCGGGTCGACATCCACGGTCACGAGTACGAATTGGCGGCCGGTGAATGGGTCACCGTCGCCGCGGACTGGTCGTGAGAGGGCGGTGCGTGTGGACAGGGAGGCGGGTGCGGCGGTGAACGGGGACACGGACAGGACCGGCGTCGTGGTCGGGGTCGACGAGTCCGGTGCGGCGTTCGATGCGCTGGACTGGGCGGCCCGGGTGGCCGGGATGCGGCGCGCTCCGCTGCATGTGGCGCACGCGTTGCCGACCCCCGGTGTGTACCTGAGTGGGGCGGCGGTGCTGGTGCAGGCGCAGTTCGACGAGCAGCTGCGGGAGTCGGCGGAGCAGGTCGCGGCGCGGGCGCGGGAGGAGCTGCGCTCCGCTCATCCGGACGTCGAGTTCACCGCCGCGATCTATCCGGGCCCGCCGGCGTCGGCGTTGCTCGAGGTCGGCGCGGACGCGGAGCTGATGGTGCTCGGCGCGACGGGCGCCGGCACGATCGGTGCGGCGCTGGTGGGGTCGACGGGCCAGCGGGTCGCCAATCACGCGCGCTGCCCGGTGGTGATCTGTCGGGGCAGCCGGGTGCCGGCGGGTGATCCCCGGCCGGTCGTGGTGGGGGTGGACGGCAGCGAGTCGAGTCTGCGGGCGGTGGCCGTGGCGTTCGAGTACGCGGCGCTGTTCGGTGTCCCCCTCGTCGCCGTCCACGCGTGGGGTCCGGATCGTCCGGTGGACCGGCACGGGGCCTTCCGGCTGGTGGATTGGGCGAAGGTGGAATCGGAGGCGCGGGCCGTCCTGGGCGAGGGCGTCGCCGGGTGGGCCGAGGACTACCCGGACGTCGTGGTCGACGAGCGCCTCGAGCGGACGAGTCCCGGGCGGGTGCTCCTTAGGTATTCGCGGCGGGCGCAACTGGTGGTGGTCGGGAGCCGGGGGCACAGTCGGCTCCGCGGGGTGCTGCTGGGTTCGACCAGCCAGAATCTGCTGCACCACGCCGAGTGCCCGGTGATGGTGTGCCGCGTGACCCACGAGGACCCCGAGTGACGAACGGCCCTCCCCTGTTCCGTGTGATCGGAGTCGAATGGGGTGTGCAGCCGGTTTCGTGGTTGCACGACAGCGAGGAGTGGTCATGTCGAATGTTCCCGCGCGTCGCCGGTCCGTCTTCCCCGATCTGACCGAGTTGTTCGACGCCTTTCCGGTGACCGGGTTCCGTCCGCCGTTCGGCGGCAACCTGATTCGGGTCGAGGACCGGGTCGAGGAGGACAAGTACGTGCTGCGGGCGGAGCTGCCCGGGCTGGATCCGGCGACGGACATCAAGGTCAGTGTGCAGGACGGTGAGTTGACGATCGAGGCGGAACGGTCCGAGGAGAAGTCGGAGGGCGGTCGATCGGAGTTCGCGTACGGGTCGTTCAGCCGGACGGTGACGCTGCCGGCCGGTGCGGACGAGGACCAGGTCGAGGCGAGCTACTCGAAGGGCATTCTCGAGGTGACGGTGGGTCTGGCGGCGAAGGAACGCGGCGCCAAGCACATCGAGGTCAAACCCGGCGACTGACGTTCATCGGGACCGCACCACCAGCAGCGGGCAGGTCACGGTGTGCAGCAGTGCGGTGCTGGTCGATCCGAGGGTCATGCCCTGGAACCCGCCGCGCCCGCGGCTGCCGACCACGATGAGCCGCGCCCCGGTGCCGTGCATGAGGAGGTTGCGTACGGGACGGTCCTGCACGACGATCGTGCGGACCGCGACGTCGGGGTATTTCTCCTGCCAGCCGGCGAGGGCTTCGGCGAGGACCGCGCGTTCGGCGGCTTCGGTGGACGGCCATTCGATCCGGTCACCGCGGTTCGGTGGGGCGGTCCCGAACACCGCGAGGTCGCGATCGGACCAGGCGTGCAGGGCGACGAGTTCCGCGTGGTGCAGCGACGCTTCCTCGAACGCCGCGGCGGTCGCGGGTTCGCCGGCCGGTGAGCCGTCGACGCCGACGACGACCGGTCCGGTCAGGGCCGGCTCGCCGGGGTTGGGCCAGCCGGGGACGACCGCGACCGGGCAGCGGGCGTGGCGTGCGACGGCGGAGGTGACCGACCCGGCGAGCCCGCTGGTGAACTCCCCGAGCCCGCGGGTGCCGAGCACGATCATCCGTGCGGACTCGGCGTGCTCGAGCAGCGCCTGGGCGGGGGCCAGTCGGGACAGTTCGGTCCGCACCTCGACGGTGTGCTGCGGGTCCTCGACCGCGACGAGTTCGCGGGCGTCGGCGACGGCGCGCTCCCCCGCGATCTGCAGGTCGTCGATGAACGGGGAGCCCAGTCCGATGCCGCCGGTGCTCACGCTCGACACCAGGAGCAGCGCGTCACCGCGGATCCGGGCTTCGTGGGCGGCCCAGCGGACCGCGTCGCGGGACGTGGTGGAGCCGTCGACGCCGACGACGATCGGGGCGGTGATCATGGGTGGCTCCTCGGTGGTGGTGTGGGGGCGGTCAGCGCGCGGACCAGGTCGAGGCGGGTGATGGTGCCGATCGGGGTGAAGCCGTCGACGACGGGCACCACGTAGGTGTCGGTGTCGGCGAGCGCGGCGGCGACGTGTGCGATGTCGGTCTCGGCGCGCATCGCGAGGACCGGGGTGGTCATCGCGTCGGCGACGGCGCCGTGCACGGCAGTCACGAGGTCGGTGTCGGACAGGACCGCGCGGATGCGGTCGAGCAGGTGGGTGGCGGTGAGGATGCCGACGAGATGACCGGCCGCGTCGACGACCTGGAGTGTCGCTTCGGGGGCGGCGTCGAGCAGGCGGGCGGCGTGCGCGAGCGTGGCGTGTTCGGGGACGGTGACGACCCGTCGGGTCATGATGTCGCCGGCGCGCATCACTCACTCCCCGGCTCTGGACGTGGTGCGTGCGTGGTCGAGGAGGATGCGCCGTTCGGCCGCGGCGACGACGCGTCGGGTGCGGGTCGCGGAGTCGGGTGTCACGGACACCGAGGTGATGCCGCGGCGGACGAGGTGTTCGGCGAGTCGGGGGTCGGTGGAGACGGCCTGCCCGCACAGTGACGTGGTCAGCCCGGAGGCGCGGGCGCGGTCGATGATGCGGTCGATGGCGTCGAGGACGGCCGGGTCCATGGTGTCGAACAGGTCCTTGCACACCTCGGAGTCGCGGTCGACGCCGAGCATCAGCTGGGTCAGGTCGTTGCTGCCGATGGAGACGCCGTCGATGCCGAGCTCCGCGTAGGCGGGGATCCAGTAGGCCACCGACGGGACTTCGGCCATGATCCACCGGTGCATGCCACGGTCGGCGCCGAGCGGGTGGGCGTCGAGTTGGGCGAGGCATTCGGCGAGTTCCCAGCGGGTGCGGACGAACGGGATCATCAGGTGCACGTTCGGCAACCGCTGCCGGACCCGGTGCAGCACGTCCAGGTCGAGGGCGAACAGTTCGGGTTCGCGCACGTACCGGAAGCAGCCGCGGTAGCCGATCATCGGGTTGTCCTCGTCGGGTTCGACGTCCCCGCCCTCGAGTTCGGCGAACTCGTTCGAGCGCAGGTCGACGGCCCGGTAGACGACGGGGCGGGGCGCGAACGCGGCGGCGATGTGCTCCACGCCGGCGGTCATGTCGTCGACGTACTCCTGGCGCCGGCCGGCGGCGATCATCGCCGCGGGGTGCTTGCCGCCGAGGGCGCCGGTGATCATGAATTCGGCGCGCAGCAGTCCGACGCCGTCGACGTCGGTGGCGGCGACCGACTCGGCGGCATCGGGGGTGGCGAGGTTGACGTACAGCGCGGTGGCCGTGGTCTCGTGGGTGGCGGCAACCGGGGACGGTGCGGCCGGTTCGGTCCGGGTGGGCTGTGCGGGGGTGACGGCGCCGGCGTACACGGCCCCGCTGCCGCCGTCGACGGTGACGAGCGCGCCGTCCTCGATGATGCTGGTGGCGTCGTGGGTGCCGACGACGACGGGGCGCCCGAGTTCGCGGCCGACGATCGCGGCGTGGCAGGTCACTCCGCCGCCGTCGGTGACGATCGCCGCGGCGCGACGCAGCACGGGCAGCCAGTCGGGCCGGGTCATGGGGGCGACGAGGATGTCGCCGTCGGCGAGCCGCCCGGAGTCCGCGAGGGCGGTCAGGACGCGGGCGGTGCCGGTCGCGGTGCCGGGGCCGGCGCCGAGACCGCGGACGAGTGGCGTCCGGCTGTCGCGGGCGGGTTCCGAGGTGGGTTCCGTTGCGGACGAGGTGTCGACGGTGTCGCCGAGCGTGGTGATCGGGCGGGTCTGGACCAGCCACAGATGTCCGTCCTCGACCGCGAACTCGAGGTCCTGCGGGGCGCCGTAGTGCTTCTCCACGGCGGCAGCGAGTTTCGCAATCTCCTGAACGTGTTCGGTGTCGAGCACCTGCCGTGCGCCCTCGGTGGGTGACAGGTCCACCTTCCGGTCGCCGGCGGGACCCGGCCGGATCGCGAACGCCTGGGCACCGATGTGCTTGTCCACCAAAGCGAAATCGTCCTTCGACAGCACATACGTGTCGGGCTCGACCTGGCCGCCCACGATCACCTCGCCGAGGCCGACGGCGGCCTCGACGACGATCCGGTCCCGCGCGCCGGTGCGCGGATCGGCGGTGAACGCGACCCCCGAGCGGTCCGAGCGCACCATCTGCTGGACGACGACCGCGATCGACGGCTCGTCGTCGTAGCCGCGCAGGATGCGGTAGGTCAGGGCGCGTGGAGTCCACAGGGACGCCCAGCAGTCGCGGACCGCGTCGATCAGCGCATCGTCGCCGACGACGTCGGTGTAGCTCTCGTGGATGCCGGCGAACGAGGTGTCGGCGGCGTCCTCGGCGGGCGCGGAGGAGCGTACGGCGACCGGAACGCCTTCGCCGAGATCGTCGTAGGCGCGGCAGATCTCGGTGCGCATCTCGTCCGGGAGGGTCACGGAGCGGACGAGGGCCTGCAGTTCCCGCGACTCCCGGGTGAGGGTGGCGTCGTCGGCCCCGCGGCAGGCGGCGCCGCGGGTGGTCAGCTCGCCACGGATGCCGGCGGCGTCCATCGCGGCGAGGTACGCCTGCTCGGGGATGGCGAACGCCGGCGGCACCGGGAAGTTCCCGCGGGTGAGTTCGCCGAGGTTCGCGGCCTTGCCGCCCACCGATGGGGCGTCCGCGGGGCCGAGACGGTCGATCGACGCGGTCCACCGCTGTCCCGTCGGGGACGACTGCGCTGTCATCTTCGCTCCTCGGTGTGGATGCGGATGCCTGTTCTCAGCAAACACCCGGCGCCTGCCGGGCCACAGGGCCCAAGGTCATCGGTCGGCCGACCGGGGTGCGAGGGCACTACGGCCCTTGTCGTGGTACTGGGCGGCGACGAGACTTGGTGAATGGTGGCCGTTCCCGGAATCGAGGAGATTCGCGGCGCGGTGATGACCGCGTGTCGGGCGCCGTCCCTGCACAACAGTCAGCCGTGGCGCTGGCGGATGGTCGACGGGCGGCTGGAACTACACGCGGACGTCGCGCGTGCGGTTCCGGTGGCGGATCCACTGGGCCGCCAGATGGTGATCAGTTGCGGCACCGCGCTCCACCACTTCGAGGTGGCGGTGACGCGGTACGAGGTCGGCGCGGTGGTCGAGCGGCTGCCCGACCCGGAGGATCCGATGCACCTGGCGTCGATCACGTTCGCGCCGTTGTCGGCGAGCCGGGTGGCGGCGACCGAGGAGACGATCGTGGCGATGCGCCGGGCCATCGACCGCCGGCGTACCGACCGCCGGCCGTTCGGTGAACCGGCGTCGAAAGACCTGGGCGGGCTCGGCGACGACGTGGTGGAACTGTTCGCGGCATCGCTGACGATGCTCGGGGACGACGGCGCCGCGCGCCTGGCGGAGGCGGCCCGGTGCAGCGCGTCGGTGCGGCGCTACGACCCGGCGTACCACGCGGAGCTGTACTGGTGGGCCGGGCACGCACCGTCCGCCGAGGGCATCCCGGACTCGGCGCTGCCGGTCGAGGGCGCCGTCCCTGTGGGACGGGAGTTCCCGATCGGGACGCTCACCTCGCCGTCCCCGGGCCCGGACCGGGCGGCGCTCGCGGTGATCAGCACCGACGCCGACACCCGGCTGGACTGGCTGCGCAGCGGCGAGGCCCTCTCCCGCCTGCTGCTCACCGCCACCGCGCGCGGCATGGCGACGTGCCCGGTCACCCATCTCACCGAGGTCGCCGCCAGCCGGCGCATCGTCCGCGACGCGGCGGCGGCCGGCGGCGAGGAGCGCGAATTCCCGCAGGTGGTCGTGCGCCTGGGGGTGGGCGCCGGGGGCGCACTGCCGGTGACCGGGCGCCGTCCGGTCGACGAGATATGGACGGGATGATCCGTCCCGTCGGCGCGGCGCCGTGGGTTGCGGGTCAGGGGCCGGGCGGCCCGACCGCGGGGCCGTCGCCGACCGCCGGCGGGCTGTCGCTCTCGGAGGACCCGTGGTCGTAGGCGTCGCGCGCGAACTCCTCGATCGTCACCGGTTCCGGCCCCTCCACGATGGGGTCCTTCTCCCAGTCGTGGTCCTCCGGGATCGCGCTCGGACCGGGTGCGCTCGTCGCTCGATCACCGCCTGCCGGTTCGGAGACGCTCGCCGCGGCACCCACGACGACCACACCTCCGATGGCGATCGCCCCGGCCGCCACGGCACCCATCAGAACCTTCCCCACCCTGCACCTCCAGTTCGCGTGTGCAGGTTACCGCTCCGCGGCGTCCTCGGGTTCCGCGCCCGTCGCGTCGCCCAGCACCACGCACGGTCGCCGGCACGCGTAGGCGTAGGCGATCGCGTCGGTCACCGCGATCGACGCCCCGGCGAGAAGGAAGATCTGCTCGTCCGGCCTGTCCACGGCGCGTCCTCTCCACCTGCCCGGTCAGGACCGGACGATCATCAGCGGGCACGTCGCCGAGTGCAGCAGCACCGTGCTCGTCGAGCCGATCAGCATGCCCGCGAAGCCGCCGCGGCCGTGGGTGCCGACCACCAGCAGCACGGCGTCGGCGGCGCGTTGGCGCAGTTGCTCGGCCGAGTTCCCGCGGACCACGACCCGGGCGACGGGCGTCTGCGGGTAGCGCTCGGCCCACCCGGCGAGGCTCTCCGCGAGGACGGCCTGCTCGGCCACCTCGACCTCGTCCCACGGCAGGTCGAGTTGGTCGTCGAACACCGTCGACAGGGTGAACGGCGACCACGTGTGCATCGCCACCAGCCCGACGCCGCGCAGTGACGCCTCCTCGAGCCCGACCGCGAGCGCGGGGCGGCTGTTCTCGGTGCCGTCGATGCCGACGACGACCTCCCCGACGCCCGCGACCCGCTCGGCCGGTTCGCGGATAACGACCACCGGGCAGTGTGCGTGGGCGGTGAGCGCCACGGCCACCGAGCCCGCGAGCGCGGCGGTGACCTGTCCGAGGCCGCGGCTGCCGACGACGACCATGCGGGCGGACTTGGACTCCTCGATGAGGGCGGGGCGGGCCGGTCCGGTGAGGATCTCGCTGGTGATCTCGGTGACCGGCGTGGCGCTCTCGACGGTCCGGGCGATCGCGGCGGCCCGGTCGAGGTGCCCGTGTACCGCGCGGTCGCGGTCGGCGAAGTAGCTCGGCGGCAGCCGGATGCCGTCGCCGTACGGGGTAGGCGCCCCGAGCGCGGCGACGAGGTGGATCGGGCATCCGTGGAGCCGTGCTTCGCGGGCGGCCCAGTTCACGGCGGCGAAGGACGACGCGGAACCGTCGATTCCGACGACCACCGGTGCTTTCGTCTCGACTGTGTCCACGGCGGAACCTCCACACATTCGAGTGCCCCCATCGTCGCCGCGACCGCGGCGGGCGGGTAGGGCCGGAAGTCACCCCGCCGGAACGTCCACGGGGTCGGGGCGGGCGGATCGTCGTACCATCAGCTCATACGCACCCCGGGAGGTGCCGAAGATGCTGACAGTGTTCCTCGTGGACGATCACGAGGTGGTCCGCCGCGGCCTCGCCGAACTCGTCGACGCGGACGACGACATGCAGGTGGTCGGTCAGGCCGAGACCCGGTCGCAGGCGCTGGCCCGGATCCCCGCGCTGCGACCTGACGTGGTGTTGCTCGACGTCCGCCTGCCCGACGGCAGCGGCATCGACGTGTGCCGACAGCTGCGGACGCGGATGCCGGACCTGCGCTGCCTGATCGTGACGTCGTTCCGCGACGAGCGCGCGATGCGGGAGGCGGCGGCCGCGGGCGCGAAGGGGTACGTCGTCAAGGACATTCGTGGCATGCAGCTGATGGAGGCGGTGCGCGAGGTCGGTGCCGGTGGCACGCTGCTGCCGGCGCCCGCGCCCGCCGGCGGTCGGCCTCGCCGCCCCGTCCCGCTTCCGGAGGAGCTCACGGCGCAGGAGCGCCGCCTGCTCGCGCTGCTCGGCGAGGGGCTCACCAACCGGCAGATCGCGGCCCGGATGTTCCTGGCGGAGAAGACGGTCAAGAACTACGTCTCGCGGCTGCTGGCGAAGCTGGGCGTCGAGCGCCGCACCCAGGCCGCGGTGCTCGCCGCCCGCCTGCAGATCGTCACCGACCCGCGCTGACGGCCCGTCCCCGGTCCCGGTGCCGGGCACGCTTGTGCAGATAGTCCGCGCCCAGCAGCGCGGGCATTCCGGCCACGGCGATCGCCCAACCGGCGATCGACGGCGGGGACTGCCCCAGAAGCGCCGCGACGGGGCCGACCGTGAGGAGCCCGACGAGGACGACGAACTCCGCCGCCACCGCCCACACCAGCAGCCGGTTGGTGAACCAGCCGAGCTGCCACACCGGACGAGTGGCGCTGCGGCACGCGAACGCGTTCGCGATCTGGCCCAGGACGACGGCTGTGAAAGCGGCGCCGGAGGCGGTGACCAGGACCGATCCGTCCGGCGGATCCCCACCGAGGTGCCATCCGGCGATCGCGAGCACCGTGAGGAAGGCCGCCATCTCGGTCACCGACTCGGTGGGCCCGAGGACACCGAACACCCGGTTGAGGAGTGTGCGGTCCATCAGGTGTCGGCGTTCGGGGCGGCGCGACATCACGCCCCGACTCGGGGGCTCGCCGCCGAGGGCGAGCGCCGGGAGGAGGTCGGTGACGATGTCGATGCACAGGACCTGCAGGACCCCGATCGCCAGCGGTACCCGACCACCCGACAACGCCCAGACCACGAACGGCGTCAGTTCCGCGACGTTCGCCGTCAGGTGATAGGTGAGGAACCGTCGGATGTTCGCGTAGGTCGCGCGGCCCTGTTCGACGGCCGCGACGATCGTCGAGAAGTCGTCGTCGAGCAGGACGAGGTCGGCGGCCTCGCGGGCGACATCGGTGCCGCTGCGCCCCATCGCGACGCCGATGTCCGCCTCGCGGAGGGCCGGTCCGTCGTTGACGCCGTCACCGGTCATGGCGACGACGTGCCCACGTGCCTGCAGGGCGCGGGCCACGGCGAGCTTCTGTTCTGGTGACACCCGGCTCACGACGACCCCGTCGCGGTCGAGGAAGTCACCGAGGGCGACGTCGTGTTCGGGGAGGTCGCCGCCCTCCACCACGACCGGGCGGGTAACGCCGTCGACGAGGCCGATCTCGCGGGCGACGGCGACGGCCGTCGCGGGGTGGTCGCCGGTGAGCATCACGACACGGATGTGGGCCCGCCGGGCCGCCGTGAGCGCGGCGGGGACGGCCGGCCGGGGCGGGTCCTCGATCCCGAACAACCCGACGAGGGTCAGGTCCCGTTCGAGGTCGTCGGCGGTGGCGTCGCCGGCGGCGGGCGCGGACAGGTCGCGCACGGCGGCGGCCAGCACCCGCAGCCCGCGACCGGCCATGTCGTCCACCGCGCGGCGGGCGTCGGCGAGCGCATCCGGATCGGGTCGGGCGCACCGCGGCAGCACCGAGTCCGGCGCACCCTTGAGCATCAGCGTGCGCCCAGAGATCGCCGATTCGCGGCGCCGCCGGGGGTCGAACGCGTAACGGCGCTCCGGGGTGGCCCGGGGCGCGCCGACGGGGCCGCTCACCCGGCGGGCGAATGCGTCGAGGGCGCCCTCCATCGGGTCACCGACAACCGACCACGTCCCGTCGGTCGACACGAGGCCGCCCTGCGACGCCGTCACCGCCACCGTCCCGAGGTGCCGCGCCGCCGTGACCGCCGCGTCCGGGCCGCTGACCTGCCCGGTCGGTTCGTAGCCCTCGCCGGTGACACGGACGGTGCCGGACGGTGTCCACGCCTCGGTGACGGTCATCCGGTTCTGGGTGAGCGTGCCGGTCTTGTCGGTGCAGATCACCGTCGTCGAGCCGAGCGTCTCGACGGCCTCGAGGTGCCGGATGAGCGCGTTCCGGTGCGCCATGCGTTGGGCCCCCATGGCGAGCGAGAGCGTCACCGTCGGCAGCAGCCCCTCGGGGACGAGCGCCACGGTCACACCGACCGCGAACAGGAACCCGTTGTGCGCGGGAGCGCCGACGAGCAGGGACAGGCCGAAGAACCCGATGCCGACGCCGATCGCGATGATCGCGATCGTCCGCACCACCCGGTGCAGTTCGGCGGCGAGCGGGCTGCGGGGGCGACGCACGCCGGCGGTGAGGGCGGCGATCCCGGCGAGCCGGGTGTCGGAGGCGGTCGCGACGGCGACGGCCTCCCCCTGCCCGCCCATCGCGTAGGTTCCCGCCCACACGCGGCCGCCGGCCGCCTCGTGCACCGCCTCGCTCTCGCCGGTGAGTGTCGATTCGTCGAGGGCGAGAGCGTGCGCGACGACCACGGTCCCGTCCGCGGGCACGCGATCCCCGCTGGCGAGCACCATGACGTCGCCGACCACGACGTCGGCGGCGCCGACGGTGCGGAGTTCCCCATCCCGCCGTACCGTCACCGCCGACGGCAGCAGGTCGCGCAGCCGCTCGGACGCCTTCTCGGCGCGTTCCTCCTGGACGAAGGCGAAGACGCCGTTGACGACGATCACCACGACGATCGCGACGGCCAGTTGCGGCATCCCGGCGACCGCGGCGAGGCCGGCCGCGACCCACAGCATGATCGCGAAGAAGTGGGTCAGCTCGGCGGTGAGCTTGCGCCAGGCCGGGACCGGCCGCGCCGCCGGGAGCCGGTTCGGGCCGTCCTCGCGCAACCGTGCTGCCGCGACCTGGGAGGTCAGACCCGCCGCTCCTGGGGTCGCCAGGACGTCGAGTGCATCCGTGGAAGCTCGTGCCATCGTCCGCTCCGCCCCGTCAGCTGTGGAACCGCCCCCGTTCGAGGGTGCTCGGCGACCGGTCCGGCAGGTAGGGGCCTTCGTCACCGGTCACGACGGCTGCGGGTTCTCCCACCGGGCGGTGGCCGCCCCGAGGGACCGTTCGACCGCCCCGCCGGTGTCGATGTCGGTGGCCTCGGGCCAGGCGTCGGCCCGGTCGGCCATCGCCCGCGCGACGGCCGGGGTGGCCTCGGAGTCGTGGTCGCGGCCGGTGGCGGCGCGGTCGCGCAGGCGTCGTTCGGCGACGTCCGGCGGGGCCACGCACCGCAGCGGCACCAGGTCGGCTCGGGCCGCCTCGGCCGCCTCGGCGGCGCGCTTGCGCCAGTCGGCGTCGCTCCAGGACGCGTCCAGGACGACCGACACCCCCCGGTCCAGGTGTGAGCGGGCCCGGTCCAGCAGCGCCTCGTACACGCGGGCGGTCGCCGCGGCCGAGTACCGGCCGCGGCCGAAGCCCGGGTCGGGGTCGGCGGCGCGGTCCGCGGCGAACAGGTCGCGCCGGATCGCGTCGCTCGACACCAGCACCGCGCCCACCCGTTCGGCGAGGCCCCGGGCGACGGTCGACTTCCCGGTGGCGGGCAGGCCGCCGACGATCGCCAACCGGACGGCGCCGCGGTCGAGGTGCGCCTCGGCGAGCGCGGTGTGGCGCAGCGCGTCCTGCGTCGACTCCGCGCGGCCCTGCAGGTGTCGGACGCAGTCGACCTTCGCGCGCATGAACGCGCGGTACGCGACGTAGTGGTGCCGCAGCGAGTCCGGGGCCGGGTCGGCGGCGGCCGCCGCGTACCGGTCGAACAGCCGACCGGCCAGGTCGGGGCGGCCGAGGAAGTCGAGATCCATTGCCAGGCAGGCGATGTCGTCGAGGCCGTCGAGGTAGCGGAGGCGGTCGTCGAATTCGAGGCAGTCCAGGATGCGGGGGCCGTCGCCCTGCCAGAAGATGTCGTCGGCCAGCAGGTCGCCGTGCCCGTCGACGATGCGCCCGGCCGCGAGGCGTTCGGCGAACAGCGCCGCGCGGCCGTCGAGGTACCGCCCCACGCGCCGCTCCAGGGCGTCGAGTCGGTCGTCGTCGAGGATGTGCTGGTCGAGCGCGCGGGTCTCGCGGATGTTGTTGCGCCACCGTCGGCGCACCGCGGTCGCGGCGCCCTCCGTGTCGATGTCCGGCCCGCGCAGCGCCCCGGCGTGGAAGCGGGCGACCGTGTCGGCGATCGCGTCGATCCGGTCCCCGCAGTCGCCGCGCTGCACCAGCGCCGAGAGCCGGGCGTCCTCGGGCATCCGGCGCATCACCACCATCGGCTCGCCGCCCGCAGCGCAGGGATCGGGCAACTCGCCGACGCCCAGGTAGACGTCGGGTGCCAGGCGCCGGTTCAGCTCGACCTCGCGGGCGCACACGGCGCGCCGGGCGTCACGGCTGCGGAAGTCGAGGAACTCGGTGCGGATCGGCTTCTTCGTCTTGTACACGCGGTCGCCGAGGAGGAACACCACCCCCGAATGCGTCTCGTGGACGGCGGCGTACGGCTGCCCCTCGGTCGCGTCCACCGACGCTCAGCCGGCCTCGCCGTGCTCGTCGTAGTGGCCCTCGTGTTCCGCGTGCCGGTGGCCGTCGTGGAGGTAGTCGACGTGGTCGCCGTGCTGGATCTTCTCGTGTCCGCAGTTCTCGCCGTGGACGTGCGGATGATCGGACGGATCGTGCGGATGGTGCTCGGATGAGGTCATGGTCCCTGCCTCTCGGTCGTCTCCACCCTGACGCTGTCCACGCTAGTGGCGTGGGTGGCGCGGTGGTAGAGGTTCTCGATCTCCTCGCGACGGCACGGCCGAGTGCCCGGGGTCGTGAGCATGGCGGACCCCGCGGCCATGCCGAGGTGGACGGCGTCGTGCAGCGGCCGGCCGCGCGCGAGCCCCACGGTGATCCCGGCCAGCATCGCATCGCCGGCGCCGACACCGCTGCGCACGGCGACCGGGACCGCCGGGAATCGGGTCGCGGAGTCGGCGGTCACGGCCAGGGCGCCGCCCGCGCCCAGCGACAGCACCACCACCTCGCAGCGCCCGGTGGCGACGAGTTCGCGGGCGGCGCCGGCCTGCGCCGCCTCGTCGGCGAGGTCGCGGTCCACCAGTTCCCGTAGTTCCCGGATGCTCGGTTTGAGCAGGTACACCCCGGCGCCGCTGCGGCGTAACGGCTCTCCCGACGTGTCGAGCACGCATCGGGCCCCGAGGTCGCGGGCCATCGCGGCGACGCGGTCGTAGAAGTCCGGGGGGCAGCCCGGCGGCAGGGTCCCGCTGGCGACGACATATCGGGCGTCGCGGGCCGCCTCGGCGAGCAGTGTCAGGCACCGCTCCTGCTCGGCTCGGCTCAGGTGGGGTCCGGGCAGCACGAACCGGTACTGGTCGCCGGTGCGGTACTCGTCGACGGTGAAGCTCTCCCGGGTGGCGCCGGCGATCGGCACGCGGCGGGTCCACACGCCCTCGCGATCGAGGAGTTCGCCGAGCACCGTGCCGGTCGCCGAGCCGACCGGGAACACCGCGACGACGGGCTCGCCGAGCACCCGCACGGTGCGGGCCACGTTGATGCCGCCGCCACCCGGGTCGTACCGGGGCTCGGCGCAGCGGATCTTGTCGGTCGGCCCGACCCGCTCCGCATTCGTCGAGATGTCCAGCGCCGGATTCATGGTGAGCGTGACGATCGCCGGCATCGCAGGGCGCCTCCTCGGACCCGGGCCGGTGGGCGCCCGCTCCTGCGTCCGATCGTGGGCGGTGCGGTCGGGCCCGCACAGGGTCGAACGGCCCTTTACAGAGGGTGCCCGCCCTGCCCCAATGGAGCGGGAGGAGTGCCATGGATGCCACCGAGTCAGCTGTCATCGATCGGCGGGCGCTCGACGACCTGATCCGCGTGCTGCGCGAGGACGGGCGCCGGGTCGTCGGCCCGACGGTGCGCGACAGTGCCGTAGTGCTGGCCGAGATCGCGTCCGGCGCCGAGCTGCCCGACGGCTGGGGTGTGGCGACCGCGCCGGGCGAGTACCGGCTGCATCGCCGCGAGGACGGCGCCGTGTTCGCGCACTCGGCGGGACCGATGTCGTGGAAGCAGTTCGTGCACCCACCGCACCGCGTGCTGTGGACGGCGTCGAACGGGCAGTTCACCGAGCCGGATCCGGAGGAACCCCGGTTCGCGTTCCTCGGGGTGCGCGGCTGCGACCTCGCGGCCATCCACACGCTGGGGACCGTGCTGGGTGCCGACCCGGGCGGCTACACCGCCCGGGTGCTCGCGGACCTGGTGGTGGTGGCGGTCGGTTGCACCGAGCCGGGCGGGGTGTGTTTCTGCGCGTCGATGGGCACCGGGCCCGCCCCC
This sequence comes from Prescottella agglutinans, assembly GCF_004011865.1. Lineage (GTDB taxonomy): Bacteria > Actinomycetota > Actinomycetes > Mycobacteriales > Mycobacteriaceae > Prescottella > Prescottella agglutinans. Next base: position 108,828 of record NZ_RKLP01000007.1, read on the forward strand.
GGGCCGGGCTACGACCTGGCGCTCACCGAGCGCATCGACGAGCGCGGACACCGGTTCCTCGTCGATGTCGGGACGGACACCGGACGACGGCTGCTCGGCCGCATCCCCACCGCGGACGCCACCGACGCCGACGTCGAGGATGCCCGCGCGGCGGTGGACGACGCGCGTGGCCGGATGGGGCGCACGATGCCGGCCGTGGATCTACAGGCGCTGCTGCGGGCCGCGCGGGACGAGCCGGTATGGGACGACGTTGCCGATCGCTGCCTGACGTGTGGGAACTGCACCATGGTGTGTCCGACGTGCTTCTGCACCAGCGCCGAGCAGGTGAGCGACCTCGACGGCGACCACACCGAGGGCCATCAGCGGTGGGCGTCGTGCTTCGAGCTCGACTACTCGCACCTGCACGGCGGCAACGTGCGGACCAGCAGCGTGAGCCGGTACCGGCAGTGGATGACCCACAAGCTCGGCACGTGGTTCGACCAGTTCGGCTCGTCGGGCTGTGTGGGGTGCGGTCGCTGCATCGACTGGTGTCCGGTCGGCATCGACATCACCGCCGAGGCCGCCCGGCTGACCGCCGCGCTGCCGGGGTTCCCCGATGTTCCCGGCGACGCGGAACCGAGATCGTGACTCGCCCGCCCGACGACTCGCCCGCGGAGCTGCTGCCCGGACTCGACGACACCGCGCGGGAGCGGCTCGCCGAGCTGTGGACGCCGGCGCTGTGGGTGCCGGGCGAGTACGTCTTCCGGGAGGGTGAGCCCGCGCGCCGCTGCTGGCTGCTGCGGCGCGGCCGGGTGGTGCTGGCCACGTCGGTGCCCGGGCGCGGGGACGTCGTGGTCGAAACGCTCTCGGACGGCGACCTGCTGGGCTTGTCGTGGCTGAGGCCCCCGCACGTGTGGACGTTCGGGGCCCGTGCTGCCGACCCCACCGAGGCGTGGCAGATCGACATCGCGGCGCTGCACGCGGCGTCCGAGCGGGACCCCGCGTTCGGGTACGCGGTGTCGCGGGCGATGTCGGGTCTGCTGCTGGACCGGCTGCAGGCGACACGGGTGAGGCTGCTCGACCTGTACGCGAATCCGGGTGCGCCGTGACCGCGCTGGCATCGTCGCTGGTCCCGCTCGCGTACCGCGTGACGGGGCGGACCGTGGAGACGCACGACTCGGTCACCCTCGACCTGACGCCCACGGGCGCTGCGGTGCCGCGCTTCCGGCCCGGCCAGTTCATGATGTTGTGCGCGCCCGGGGTCGGCGACGTCCCCATCTCGGTGTGCGCGGACCCGACGCGCGACGACGACGTGCTCGTCCACACGGTGCGCCGCGTCGGCGCGGCGAGCGCCGCCCTGCACGACGCGCCGGTCGGGGCGGTGGTCGGGGTACGGGGGCCGTACGGGACGACCTGGGACCTCGGGGCCGCCGCCGGCGGCGACCTGGTGATCGTCGCGGGCGGGGTCGGTCTCGCGGCGGTCCGCGCGCCGGTGCTGGCGGTGTGCGCGGATCGCCCCCGGTACCGGACCGTCACGCTCGTGGTCGGTGCCCGCAGCCCCGAGGAGATCCTCTACCGCCGGGAACTCGACGCGTGGCGCGCGGCCGGCCTCGACGTCGTGGTCACGATCGATCAGCCCGCCCGCGACTGGACCGGGCCGGTCGGCTTCGTCACCGAGGCACTCGCCCGCCTGTCCGTGGATCCCGCGCACACCCGGGCGCTGGTGTGCGGGCCCGAGGCGATGATGCGGTTCTGCGTGCGGGTCCTCGAGGGGTACGGCGTGGAACGGCGGCAGATCCAGGTCTCGCTCGAGCGCAACATGCAGTGCGGCGTCGGCGTGTGCGGGCACTGCCAACTCGGTGAACTGCTGCTGTGCCGCGACGGCCCGGTCGTCGACTACGCGGTGGCCGGTCCCCTATTGCACACCCGGGAGCTGTGATGACCTCACTACCGACGCTGGCCGTGTGGAAGTTCGCGTCGTGCGACGGTTGCCAACTGTCGCTACTCGACTGCGAGGACGAACTGCTCACGGTCGCAACGGAACTGAAGATCTCGCACTTCTTGGAGATGTCCAGTGCGACGGTCGCCGGACCGTACGACCTCTCGCTGGTGGAGGGATCGGTGACCACCGCCGAGGACGTCGAGCGGATCCACCGGATCCGGGAGAACTCCGGGCGGCTGGTCACGATCGGGGCGTGCGCCACCGCCGGCGGGGTGCAGGCGCTGCGCAACTTCGGTGACGTCGCCGAGTTCGCGGCCGCCGTCTATGCCAGCCCCGAATACATCGACACGCTCGCGACGTCGACCCCCATCTCGGCGCACGTTCGGGTGGACTTCGAGCTGCACGGCTGCCCCATCGACCGCCGGCAGCTGATCGAGGTGATCACGGCGTTCCTCGCCGGCCGGACGCCGAACGTCCCGAACACCAGCGTGTGCAACGAGTGCAAGCGGCGGGGCTTGACCTGCGTCATGGTCGCCGACGGCACCCCGTGCCTGGGGCCGGTCACGCATGCCGGGTGCGGCGCGCTCTGTCCCGCGCATTCCCGCGGGTGCTACGGCTGCTTCGGACCGACCGAGAACCCGAACATCGCGTCGCTCGCCGGGTGGCTGCGCCGGTGCGGGATGGACGACGCCGGCATCGGGCGGGTGTTCTCGACATTCAACGTCGCGGCCCCCGGGTTCGAGGAGGGCCGCCGTTATGGGCGGTGACGATCCTGATGCCACGGAGCGGCGCCGGTTGACGGTGCGGGCCCTCGCCCGCGTCGAGGGCGAGGGTCGACTCGACGTCACCGTCGCCGACGGCGCCGTCGAGCACGCGCGGCTCGACATCTACGAGCCGCCACGCTTCTTCGAGGCGTTCCTGCGGGGCCGCGACTTCCGCGAGCCGCCGGATATCACCTCCCGGATCTGCGGGATCTGCCCCGTCGCATACCAGGTGAGCGCCTGCAACGCGCTCGAGCAGGCATGCGGCGTCACCATCGACCCGTGGGTGCGCGCGCTGCGACGGCTGCTGTACTGCGGCGAGTGGATCGCCAGCCACACGCTGCACATCTATTTCCTGCACGCCCCCGACTTCCTGGGGCTGCCGGATTCGATCGAGCTCGCCCGGGCCGACCGGGCCGCCGTCGAACGCGGCCTCGCGCTGAAGAAGGCGGGGAACGCGATCCTCGAGACGATCGGGGGCCGGCCGATCCATCCGATCAACGTCCGCGTCGGCGGGTTCTACCGAGCCCCCACCCGCGCGGAGCTGGCCCCGCTCGCCGAGACCTTGCGCCGCGCCCTGGACGACGCGCTCGACACCGTCCGGTGGGTCGCGGGCTTCGATTTCCCCGACGTCCGTCTCGATCCGGTGTTGATGGCGTTGCACGACGATGCCGGGTACGCGATCGAGGACGGTGTGGTTCGCACGAGCGCCGGCGGACAGTTCCCGGCCGCCGAGTTCACCAACCGCGTCCGCGAGCGGCAGGTCCCGGATTCGACGGCGCTGCACGCCCGCCTCGACGGTGGCCCGGTCCTGACCGGTCCCCTGGCCCGGTACACACTCAACCACGCGCAGCTGACCGGGGCGGCGGCCGCGGCCGCGGCCGCGGCGGACGCCGGGTTGGGCGGCGAGTGTCGAAACCCCTTCCGCAGCATCGTGGTCCGGGCGGTGGAGGTGGCGTACGCGGTCGAGGAGGCGCTGCGGCTGATCGACGAGTACGAGCGGCCCGAGCCCGCCGCCACGGCGGTCGCGGCCCGCGCGGGCACCGGACACGGGGTGAGCGAGGCGCCGCGGGGGCTGCTCTACCACCGGTACGAGATCGCCGGTGACGGGACGATCCGGTCCGCGGACATCGTGCCGCCGACCGCGCAGAACCAGGACGTGATCGAGACCGATCTGGTGGACCGGATCGGCGCGCACCTGGACCTGCCGGACGCGGAGCTGACCGCGCTGTGCGAGCGGGTGATCCGCAACCACGACCCGTGCATCTCGTGCGCCACGCACTTCCTGGACCTGCGGGTGACGCGGCGGTGAGCACGCCGGGGCGGATCGTGGTGGTCGGGCTCGGCAACGAGTACCGCCGCGACGACGGCTTCGGTCCCGCCGTGGTGCGGGCGCTGCGCGGACGTCTGCCGGCCGCCGCCGGTGTCGCGGTCGTCGCCGACACCGTCGACCTGCTGACGGCCTGGGACGGGGCACGCCTGGCGATCGTCGTCGACCTCGCGCTGCGCACGCCCGCCGTCCCGGGCCGGATGCACCGGCTGACGGTGGACGGTAGCGCCGCGGCGGGGGCACCGGGCGGTCACGGCGTGGACGTGGCCGCCGCCCTCGCGCTGGCGCGGATCCTCGGCATCGCCCCCGGGCGGGTGGTGCTGTACGCGGTCGAGGGGGCCGACGTCGGGGCGGGCGTGGGGCTGTCGCCGGCCGTGCGCCGGGCCGTTCCGGCAGTGGTCGCGGCGGTCGCGGCGGAGGCGATCAGCGGTAGCGTTCGGCGTCGCGCGCCATCGCGACCAGCCGATCCGCGAGCGCGGTGAGCTCGGCGCGGTCGGCGTCCTCGGCGATCGCGGTGGCGACATCCTCCGCGGCGCAGCGCAGCTCGAACATGCGGTCGGACAGCGCGGACGCCTCCTCCGCGGTGAGCACCACCGCGTCGGCGGGAATCGACGTCCCCTTCACGGCGGTGCGCTGCTCGTAGGCCCGCTGGCGGCACGACTGGCGGCAGTACCGGCGGCGCCGGCCGATCCCCACCGCGGCGACCTCCCGCCCGCACCACACACACGACACGGGTTTCCGGGAAGCTGCGGCCATGGTCGAACACCTTACTGCGGACCGTCGGCGGTGCCCCCGGTAAGATGATGCGGCCGCATCCACAGGAATCTCGGGAACGAATCGAGATTTCGGGACGTTGTAGATGGTTGTGAACGCTCGGTGCGCCGCCCAAGGCGAACTGGCGCGGTGACGAACGAAGAGAGGACACACCATGGCAGATCGCGTACTTCGAGGTAGTCGACTCGGAGCGGTGAGCTACGAGACCGATCGCGACCACGACCTGGCGCCCCGCCGCATCGCCCGCTACCGGTGCGACAACGGCGAGGAGTTCGACGTCCCCTTCGCGGATGACGCCGAGATCCCCGGCACCTGGCTGTGCAAGAACGGCCTCGAAGGCACCCTCCTCGAGGGCAGCGCGCCCGAGGCGAAGAAGGTCAAGCCGCCGCGCACCCACTGGGACATGCTGCTCGAGCGTCGTTCCGTCGAGGAACTCGAGGAGCTGCTCAAGGAGCGTCTGGACCTGCTCAAGGCCAAGCGTCGCGGCGCGTAGCGACCGCGGACGAATTTCAGCCCGGCGCCGCCACGGATTTTCCGTGGCGGCGCCGGGCTGTTTCCGGAACGAAACGGGAGAGGTCAGCAGTTGCTCGGGGCCGGCTCGCCACGGAAACGGGCGTCGAGGTAGTCCAGCACCCGCGGCGCGCCGAGGACCGCGGTGGTGAGGTGGTCGGGGCTGGGGAACAGTTCCGACTGGACCGTCGCGCCGGCCCGGCAGTACCGCCGGATGGTGGCGTCGATCGAATCGACCGGAATCAGCGCGTCCGTGGGGCTGTGCCACTCGAACACCGGGGCGGTCGGCACGCCCGGGTAGTCCTCGACGCTGTTGTCGGCGAGCACGGCCTCCGCGGCGGGGCTGTCGAGCAGGCCGGTGCTCGTCGAGATCTCGCCGGCGCTGTGCCCGGCGCCGGTGGTGAGGATCTGGTTGGTGCACGCGTTCGCGACCGCGTTGCGCATCGCGACGCCGATGCCGTTGAGCTGGTCGCCGATCGGCAGCTGGTCCGGGTACTCCCGCTCGAGCCCGATCGCGGCCGCCAGCGCGAGCCCGAAGACCGGGTGCGGCGCGGTGCCGAGGGCGTGCGCCATCTTGCCGATGTTCATCGGGACCCCGCCCTCGGCGACCCCGACGATGTTCAGTTCCGGTGCGTAGGCCGGTGCGAGCGCCGCGGCGAACGCCGTGGCCATGCCGCCGCCGGAGTAGCCGGCCATCGCCACCGGGCTGGCCGCCAGCGCCAGTTCGGGCACGCGCTGCGCCGCGCGGATCCCGTCGAGGGTGATCTGACCGCCCAGCCGGGCCGCGCCGTACGCGCTGTCGGGTCCGAGATGATCGGGCAGCGCGATCGTCCATCCGCGCGTGAGCGCGATGTTGAGGGCCGGCGCCTCCCGGATGACGAGGTCCGGATCGTTGGTGTACAGCGCACGCGACGGCGCGCAGCGGGTGCCGAGGGCGTTGACGATGTGCTGGTAGGACAGCAACGGGCCGTTCGGCTGCCGGTTCGTCGGTGACAAAACCGTGGTGACGGCGGCGATCGGCGCGTTCTGCGAGTTCGTGGACCGGAACGAGATCTGCCACACGTCCGTGTTCGGGAAGAACGGCAACGGCGGCATGCGCCGCGCCGCGAGCACGTCGCCCGGTGCCCGCTCGGCCAGCCCGTTCGGCTGGCCGTAGAACCCGTCGGGGTCGGCGACGGGATAGAGCGGTGCCGCGGACACCGCCGTCGGCGCCAACAGGGCCGAGCCCCCGATCACGACGGCCGCCATGACCGCCCTACCTACTCGACCGCGTTGCCTGGCCGGTGACGGTGCCAACCGCTTCGACGGCATGCACAAACCCCCTCGGAGTGGATTTTCCACGAATCGTGCGTTTCTTCCGAACCCCGCGTTTCGTCCTGGGCGAGGGCTCGCGCCCGGACTGGTCGACCGGACGGCGACTCAGCCTAAGCGACGCCCCCAGGTTTTCCGGCGGGAAGCGCGAACCACTTTGCGGGACCGACCGATTCGAAGCCGAATACCGCACGATCGGCTGTGGCGCAACCGAATCCGGACACATCGGGAGCTCTCGTGACCGGTCTGTCACCGAACTCGGCGACCGGCGGTTCGCGGGGTTTCGAAATTTCTCGAAGATTCGCCACGCCTACCTACGCGTGACATCATGAAGAGAACGCATACAGCTTGGCGGACACGGCCGGCGCGAGGGTTCGCAGGACCAGAGGAACTACCGTGCCGGTCCAGCAGATGTAAGGCGGGGTGGCGCATGGACGACACCAGTGGCTCCACGAGGGCCGACACCTCAGGATCCCCGGCGGGCGCCCGCTGGAGCCGTCAACCGGAGCTCGAGCGCCTGCGGGCGGAGCTGGACGCGATCGACGGGCGGCTCCTCGAGGACATCCGGGCACGCATCGACGTCTGCGTCCGGATCGCCGAGGTCAAGCGACGTCAGAGCATTCCCATGATGCAGCCGCAGCGGGTCGGCCTGGTGCAGGCCCGCGCCGAGGAGTTCGCGCGTGCGAACGGGCTGTCCCCGGAGTTCCTGCGGCGGTTGTACGACGTGATGATCGCCGAGACGTGCCGGGTCGAGGACGACGTCATCGACTCGAACGGCGACCGCACTCGCGCTATGGGCTGAGGACGTCATGCCGACCCGAACACTGCTGATCGACAACTACGACTCGTTCACCTACAACCTCTACAGTCTGTTGTCGGAGGTCAACGGCGTGCCGCCGCATGTGGTGAAGAACGACGCCGACTGGGCGGCGGTGCCGCTCGAGGACTTCGACAACATCGTCATCTCTCCTGGTCCGGGTCGGCCGGACCGCAAGCGCGACTTCGGGATCAGTGCCCGGGCGATCGCGAACCGCGAGGTGCCGGTACTGGGGGTGTGCCTGGGCCATCAGGGGCTGTGCCACCTGTTCGGCAGCAACGTGGGCCTGGCCCCGGTGCCGATGCACGGGCGGCTGTCGTCGATCAGCCATACCGGCAGCGGGATCTTCACCGATCTGCCGTCCCCGTTCCGGGCGGTGCGCTACCACTCCCTGATCGTGGAGGACCTTCCCCCCGATCTCGAGGCGCACGCGTGGACCGATGACGGCCTGATCATGGCCGCGAAGCATCGACGGCATCCGTTGTGGGGCGTCCAGTTCCACCCGGAATCGATCTGCACGCAGTACGGCCTGGACCTGCTGGCGAACTTCCGCGATCTGTCCCCGTCCCGCGGGCACCCGTCCCCGCGGCGCTACCCCCGTCCGGCCGCGGAGCCGCGGAACGACTCCCCCGGCGCCACGCCCGGATACGTCGTGCACAGCCGGCGGGTGGATCGCGCGGTGGACCCGCAGGCCGTCTACAGCCGGCTCTTCGCGGACCGCTCGGGCAGCTTCTGGCTCGACGGCAGCGCCGCGATCGAACCCGAGTCGCGGTTCTCGGTGATGGGTGACTGCTCGGGGCCCCTGGCCGAGTACCTCACCTACCGGGTCGCCGAGACGACCGTGTGCGTCCACCGTGCCGGCCGCCCCGTGGAGCAGGTGCACCAGCGGTTCTTCGACTACATCGACGAGCAGCTTCGCGAGCGGGCGGTGCCGCCGGTACCCGACCTACCGTTCGCATTCGGGCTAGGCTACGTCGGGTATCTCGGGTACGAACTCAAGGCCGACGCCGGCAGCCAGCTCGTCCACACGTCGCCGACCGCGGACGCGGCGTTCGTGTTCGCCGACCGCGCGGTGGTCATCGACCATCTCGGCGGAGCCTGCTACCTGCTGGCGTTGAGCGAGGACCCGGACGATCCGCGGATACCCGAGTGGTTCACGCACATCGAGGCCGCGATCCGCGAGCTCGACGAGGCCGTCGAGGCCCCGCCCCCGCACCCGCTGGTCAAGCTCGAGGAGGACACCAAGCCGCGGCTGCGCCACGGCAACGAGGAGTACCTGGCGCTCATCGGGCAGTGTCTCGACGAGATCCGGTCCGGCGAGTCGTACGAGGTGTGCCTGACGAACGCCGCGACCGTCGACCGGGTGATCGATCCGTTGCAGAGCTACGAGACGCTGCGGGAGATCAGCCCGACCCCGTACAGCGCGCTGCTGAAGTTCTCCGGCGTGTCGGTGCTCAGCGCGTCTCCCGAGCGGTTCCTGCGGATCGGCACCGACCGGGTGGTGGAGTCCAAGCCGATCAAGGGGACCCGACCGCGCCACGCTCGTCCGGATCGGGACGCGGCGCTGCGCCAGGACCTGCTCGACAGCGAGAAGGACCGCGCCGAGAACCTGATGATCGTCGACCTGGTCCGCAACGACCTGTCCCGGGTGTGCGTGCCCGGATCGGTGCACGTCCCCAAGCTGTTCGACGTGGAGACGTACGCCCCGGTGCACCAGTTGGTCTCGACGGTGCGCGGCACGCTGCGGGACGACGTCTCCACCGTCGACTGCGTCCGGGCCGCCTTCCCCGGGGGCTCGATGACCGGCGCCCCGAAGCTGCGGACCATGGAGATCATCGACAAGCTCGAGGAGGGGCCGCGCGGGGTGTATTCCGGTGCCATCGGCTACTTCTCGATCAACGGCACCGCCGACTTCTCGATCGTCATCCGCACGATGGTCGCGACGGAGGACCGGGTGACGTTCGGCGTCGGGGGCGCGATCGTCGCATTGTCGGACCCGGACGAGGAGCTCGAGGAGACGATGGTCAAGGCGGTCACGATGCGCCGGTGCCTGTCGGTGACGTCGAGTGACGAATCCGCGCAAGAGGTCTCGGCCGAGGACGGTGATCGGTGACGGCGCGCGCTGAGACGGGAACCGCGCGGGTGGCGGTCGTCGGCGGTGCGGGCGCGGTCGGTGCGATGCTGGCCGGCCTGGCGCGGTCGGGGGGCGACGACGTGACCGTGATCGACCGGGTCCGCCCCGCCGGCGATCGGGCCGCCCTGGTCGGCGATGTCGGCGCGCCCTCGGAGCGGGTGTGCGCCGCCCTCGCCGGCGCGGACGTCGTGGTGCTCGCGGTGCCCGAGGCGGTGGCGGTCGGCGTGGTGCCGGTCGTGGACCGGGCGATGCGCCGCGGAGCGCTGCTGGTCGAGACCCTCTCCGTCAAGACGCGGATCCATGGGGCGTTGCACGACGGGGCGCCCGGCCGCCCGGCGCTGGGGATCAATCCGATGTTCGCGCCCGGGCTGGGCATGGCCGGGCGACCGGTGGCCGCGGTGGTCCATCACGACGGGCCCGAGGTCGACCGGTTCCTCACCGAGGTGGCCGGGTGGGGCGGGCGGGTGGTGCGCCTCGACGCCGCCGAACACGATCGCGTCGCCGCCGCCACTCAGGCGCTCACTCATGCCGCCGTCCTCGCGTTCGGGCTCGCACTGGCCGACGTCGGTGTCGGTCCCGAGGCACTGGCGGCGACGGCTCCCCCGCCGCACACCACGATGCTCGCGCTGCTGGCCCGGGTCGGGACCGGCGTTCCGGAGGTCTACCACGACATCCAGGCCGGAAACCCGGCCGCCGCCGAGGCACGAAAGGCGTTGGCGGCGGGCCTGGCCCGCCTGTCCGAGACGGTCGAGCGGGGCGACGAGGGCGCCTTCGCCGCGCTGATGGCGGACGCCGTCCGGCCGCTCGGTGACCGGCGCGACGACTACCGGTCGATGTGCGCGGCGCTCTTCGAGCAGCTGCGGGACCCGCCGCGGGAAGGAGGAACATCGTGACCGCCAATCCGTTCGGCGACGCCGCCGCCGAGAACGAGTCCCTGCTGCGGCTGCCGTCGCTCCCGCCGTTCGACCCGGCCGACCCGGCCGAGAGCGCGGTCATCAGCGCGCTGGCAGGCAGTTGGTCGCGCCGCGCCACCGTCAAGCGTCCCGAACCCGACCTCGACGAGCTGTTCGACGCCGAGAAGGACGACTATCCGGTGTCGTTGATCCCCTTCGCCGACGACGACCGGTTCCGCCGGCTCGACGAGCTCACCCGGGCCCGCGTGCTGGCCTGGGCGTGGATCGCCTACAACAAGAACGTGATGGACGTCGAGCAGTACGTCGTCAATCCCGGGTTCCGGCTGCTGTCGCAGGACGCGTTCGGCACCGGGCTGGGCGACACCCTGACCATCGCCACGCTCCAGGCGATGGTCGACGAGCAGTACCACACGCTGATGCACCTGAACGCGAGCGCGCTCACGCGCCGCCGGCGCGGATGGGATCTGCCGGAGCGCCGCCTGCCGTACGGGCCGACGGTGCGCGGACAGTACGCGGCGGTCGCGGAGGCCGACACCCCGCGCGAATCGGCGCTGGCCGGTTTGGCATTCACGACCGTGGCCGAGACGTCGATCAGCTCCTACCTGGGACTGATGACCGACGACGAGAACCTCCAGCCGGTGAACCGGGCGACCGTGGTGCTGCATCGGCGCGACGAGTACTGCCACTTGTCGATCGCTGGGGAGCTGCTGAAGATCGTGTACGAGCGCCTCACCGGGGACGACCGGCGGATCCTGCTGTCCGGGTTGGCCGCCGGGCTCCGGGCCTTCGAGGCAAACGACTACACGACGTGGACGACGGTGATGGAGGCCGAAGGCGTCCGCGACGGTGCGGCCTTGGTGGCCGACGCCGCACACGACACGGGACGCCGGAAGCTGGTGCAGGACTGCAGTGCGATCCGCCGCCTGTGCGACGACCTGGGTGTCGCCGACGAGGTCCCCTACGAGTGGTGACGTCCACCGTGGTCATCCCAAACAGTCTCCACCAGTGCGATCCACCTGCCGTTCAACGGATTGCCCGCCTCGATCTCGTCGTGAGTTTGGACAGCCGTCGCACCGATGGACGTCCAGACCGGGCCCACGGAGTCGCTGGCCCCAAACAGGACATGCCATCACCCAGGTCGATATGGCGGCCTTCGCTGACGCGCGATCGTTCCGAAAGCCGCGCCCAGTCTGGACCCTCCGACGCGCCTCATGACGCTGCCCACGCTATGCAGTGGGCGACTCCGCAAGAGACGCATGACGGCGCACCGGCACCAAATGGCCCTCATGCCAGGAGCCTGACCTATGGCAGGGACCTATAGGCAGATGTGCAACACCCGAGTGTCGCTACAGGCGCTCGACGACGATGAGATTCACGTTCACGTCCATGCCGCATTGGGCACCGGCCGTGCTTTGCCATGTGTAGTCCACCTCAGCGATCCCGTGGGCCAACACGTTGAACCAGCGGGTCGCCCCTGCTGGGATCGTGAGGAAGGTGTGCATCGCGGGTGCCGTACCACCGTCGCTATCGTCATCCTTCGCCCACGACGTGCCCGGCGCCTCCCTCTTCCTGCGGTGAACAAGGAGTTCGTCCAAGAGCTGAGTCACGGGGCCCTTCTCGTCGTATGCCTGGCTCTGCACACTTGCCTTCCAATCGGCCGAAGGCGGCGTAGTCAGCACGTCGTATCCCAGAACCTGCAGATCCCACATTGAGGTCCAAAAGATCATCGGGGCGACACGGACTTGAATCGTTTGACTCGAGTAGAGACCAACACCCACCCAACAGATTCCTTCTTGGCGGTTGTCATCGACACCTTGGATATTACCGGCATCCGCCCCGAGTCCCATTGTTCCTTTCTTGGGATCGGGGAACATCCGCGCCTTCCCTGAATTCTGCCCGCCGTAATCGTACGGTGGAACGATTACCTGCACCCTAGGCCCCTGCGAAAAGTCACGAATCCCAATCTCCAGTGGCTGATCGAATACACGATCGAGCCTTGGGAGCGGATCGTCTCGAACCAAGGGTTCGATGCCCGAAAGATCGCCCACATGCTTGGATAACTCGGGATCGGCCTTGAGGGCCCGGCGAATGCGTTCATTCTTCAACTCCCGGGCAGATCGCGAGATTACGGTCGCTACTTCATCGCAAGCATGCGCCCTCGACATCATTTCAAGCGGCGGCTCTAGTAATTCTTCTTCCCTCATGACGCCCTCCCAGTTCCAGAGATGGACAAAACCGGTCTGTTCCATCATCCGCCCGATGGGCAAGGATGTCAGCGTTGATTCGAACTACTAAACAATTCTGGGGAGATCCGAGTCGATCGAAAGTTCGCCATTCGGATTCAGAATGATGCCGAACGGAAGTGCAGTTCCTTGCCGCTGAAGATGCGAACGGGGGCGGCCCAACAGGTAGGCCAGAGAGTTCAGGAGCATCGGATCTCGTTTATCCTCGCGCTGACCGTCAACAACGTGTTCTCCCGGACTGTGGTCTGTTGGTGAGCGTCGAAGGCATCCGATCCCGCCATTGGCGTCCACCTGGATCTGAACACCATGGACTTCGTCCAGGCAGCCAACGCCCCCAACCAGGTCGACGGCGCACCGCGGGGTGGTGATGGTCTCCGACCAGACCTTCAAATCCACGTCCGATCGAACCTGCTATCTGGCCCGGATCGCCAAGGGGAGCTTGCTGTCCGCGGCTTCGAACGCGGCGATCATGTCGCGTTCGATCGGATGGGCCTGCTCGTCGGGGGGTGGTTTTCCATCCGACGAGCAAGCTTTGATGGTCCTCAAGTTGCCAGAAGTGGGCGACATGAAGCCGCCAATGGTAACCGAGGAAAGGAAGGTGACGTTCCTGAACTGTCAGGTTGCGGCCGACAGTCGCGGTGTCGCCACTCGGTTCTGACCGGCGGCTGGAAGTGCTCTCACGGTGTGGCGTTCATCCACGCGTCGAAGGCGGGCTGCACGTTTGGGTTCGACTGCGTGATGCCGTTGTACGCGCCGACGGCCGCGCCGATCCCGGTGCCGACGATGCAGCCGGCGATGAAGTTCGGGAAGATCGAGACGCAGCCGATCGCGAGCCCGACTCCGGCGCCGGTCGCCATCCCCGCCGGACCGCCGCGCTCCCAGCCGATACCGATCTCGCGCATCAGATTGTCTTGCGCCGTCTGTTTGTCGACGACAGGCTGCACGAGCGGGACGGCGATGTCGCCGGGGACGGTCGACTGGGCGGGTGCCGCGTAGGCGGCGCCGGCACCGCTGCCGAGTGCGGCGACGACGAGGACCGATGCGGCCGATGCCTTCAGGAGTTTCATGACGCTCTCCAAACTGTGTGGAAGGAAGGCAGTCCAGTTGTTTCGACGCTAGTGCCCGGGCGCCTCCTTCGCCAGGAATCGGCGGTGTTCGGTATGAATGCGAAGTTTGTTGCGGCAAAACCGATTTCAGTGATCCACGAGGTAATCCTCGAGCAGTGGACCGATCTCGGCGAGGGCAGTCGGCTCGATCATCTGGTTGTGTTCGCAGTCGATCGTGAACTCGCGGATCCGTCCGGTGATCGCGGACTGCCACACCTGCGGTGAATGCTCCGCTCCGGTGGCCTCGGCGCCGTCGCCGCGGCCGGCGCTGAAGAACAGCAGGTCGCCGTCGAACACGCCCGGTGCGTACCGGTTCATGATCCGGGCGGACGTGGTGAATCCCTCGTTGATCCGCTTCAGATGTGCGGGTGTCAATCCCGTTTCCTGGCCGAGCGATTCGTTGAGCAGATCGACGGCCTCCGCGTAGGTCAGCTCGCGGACGCCGCCGTACGGCGCGAGATCCAGGCCCAGTCCCTCGAGCAGTTCGACCACCGTGAGCGGGCCCGGCTCCTCCTCGTCCTCGGTGAGATAGCTGTCCATGATCGCGAGTGTCGCGACTTCCTCACCGGCGTTACGTAGTTCGACCGCCATCGCGTGCGCGATCACGCCGCCGAGCGACCACCCGAGCAGGTGGTACGGGCCGTGCGGTTGGATCGTGCGGATCTCCTCGACGTACCGGTGCGCGAGCTGCTGGACCGAGTCGAAGTCGGGTCCGCCGCTGAGCAGCGGCAGCTGCAGGCCGTACGCCGGACGATCCTTGGCGAGGTATTGCACCAGCCCGGCGTAACCCCACGACAGGCCGATGCCGGGATGCACGCAGAACAATGGCGGGCGTTCGCCGACGGGGCGCAGCGGGATCATCACGCCGAGGGCGTCGTCGACCGGCGACTCGCCGTGCCCGAGGTACCCGACCGGCAGGTCGATGCGCTTGGCCAGACCCGACGGTGTCGGATCCAGGAACATCGTCTGCAGCGGGATCTGCCGCCCCAGCCGGGACTGCAGCTCGGACATGATCCGGGTCGCGATGATCGAGTTGCCGCCGAGGTCGAAGAAGCTGTCGTCGATGCCGACGTGCTCGATGCCCAGCACCTCCGCGAACACCTCGGTGACCGCGCGTTCCGTCGCCGTCGTCGGCGGCCGGAACTCGGTGGTGAGCGACGTGAAGTCGGGCTCCGGCAGCGCGCGGCGGTCGAGCTTGCCGACCGGGGTCAGCGGTATGTCGTCGAGCACCACGATCGCCGACGGCACCATGTGGGCCGGGAGCTGGGCGGCGACGTGCGCGCGCAGGTCCCGGGATTCGACGCCGTGGCCCTCGACCGGCCGCACGTACGACGCCAGCAGGGTGTCGCCCGACGGCCCGGTGTGGCCGAGGGTCGCGGCGAACGTGACCGCGGGATGCCGGGTGAGGACGGCGTCGATCTCGCCGAGTTCGATGCGGAACCCGCGGACCTTGACCTGGAAGTCGGACCGGCCGATGTACTCGATGGTGTGGTCGGGCCGCCAGCGGACCACGTCGCCGGTGCGGTACATCCGCGTCCCGGTTGCGCCGAACGGGTCCGCGACGAACCGCTCCGAGGTGAGCCCCGGGCGGTTGTGGTAGCCGCGGGCCAGTCCGGGACCGGAGATGTACAGCTCGCCGGGCACACCGACCGGGACGGGGCGCAGCCGCCCGTCGAGCACGGCCTCCCGGAAGCCGATCGCCGGGCCGCCGATGTTGACCACCTCGCCCGGCTGCATGGCGTCGCTGACGCTGGCCTGGATCGTGGTCTCGGTGGGCCCGTAGCCGTTGAACATCCGCCGCCCGGGTGCCCACTTGGCGACCAGTTCCGGCGGGCACGCCTCGCCCGCGACCGCGAGCACCCGCAGCGCCTCGAGCCCCTCGTCCTCGATGGAGGCGAGCGCCGTCGGCGTGATGAACCCGTGCGTGACGCCCTCGCGCGACAGCAGGTCGGTCAGTTCGGATCCGCCGTACACGGTGGGCGGGACGATCACCAGGCGCGCGCCGGCGCTGAACGCCATCATCATCTCGAACACCGAGGCGTCGAAGCTCGGCGACGCCAGATGCGAGACCCGCGACTGTGGGGTGACGGCGAAGCGCACCCGCTCCTCCTCGGTGAGGTTCGCGATCCCGAGATGGGTGACGATGACGCCCTTCGGCAGGCCCGTCGAGCCCGACGTGTAGATCAGGTAGGCGGGATGCGTGAGATGCAGCGGTGTCGTGCGGTCGGCGTCGGTGACCGGTGTCGCGGACACCTCGGCCATCCGGGCGTCGAGTTCGCCGTCGTCGAGCACCAGCCAGGGCACGGTGTCGGGGAGCCGTTCCCGCAGCGCGGACGTCGTCAGGCCCACCTTGGTGCCCGAGTCGGAGAGCATGTGGGCGATCCGTTCGGCCGGGTAGTTCGGGTCCACCGGGACGAACGCGGCGCCGGCCTTCGCGACCGCCCAGATCGAGACGATCTCCTCGATCGAGCGCGGCATGCCGAGTGCGACGAACGTCTCCGGGCCCACCCCGCGGCCGGCGAGCACGCGGGCCAGTCGATTCGACTGCTCGTCGAGTTCGCGGTACGTGACCGTGCGACCGAGGTAGGTCAGCGCGATGCCGTCCGGGTCGACCGACGCGGCACCGGCGAGCAGTTCGGGCCACACGTGCGGCGAGACGTCGGTGTGCCCGGCCGCGGGCGCGAGCTCCGTCAGCTCGGCCGAGTCGAGGATCTCGATGTCGCCGACGGCGCGCTGCGGGTCGGCGGTGACGGCCTCGAGGACGCGGACGAACCGGTGCGCGAGGCTGTCGATCGTGGTGGCGTCGAACAGGTCCGTCGCGAAGTCCAGGGACGCCTTGATCCCGGCGGCGGCCCCGTCCTCGGTGAATTCCTCCGCGAGGACCAGCTCGAGGTCCTCCTTCGCGACGGGGGCGTCGATGCCGACGCCCTCGACGACGAGTCCGGGCAGCTCCAGCCGGGGCCGCTCGTTGTTCTGGAACTCGATCGACACCTGGAACAGCGGCGAGTACGACGTCGAGCGGGGCGGGTTGATCTCCTCGACGAGCCGCTCGAACGGGACCTCGGCATGCCCGAACGCCGCCAGGTCGGATTCGCGGACGTGCCGGAGGATGTCGTCGAACGTGGCCCCGTGGTCGACGCGCGTGCGCAGCACGAGGGTGTTGACGAACATGCCGACCAGCTCGTCGAGCGCGACCTCGCCGCGGCCGGCGATCGGGGTGCCGATCGCGATGTCGTCGGTGTCGGCGAGGCGGGCGAGCAGGGTCGCCAGCGCGGCGTGTATCGCCATGAACATGCTCGCGCCGTGCCGGTGCGCGAGGGCCGAGATCCGGGCGTGCAGGTCGGCGGGGACCTCGAACTCGACGCGGCCGCCGTGGAACGACTGCTGCACCGGGCGCGGCCGATCGGTCGGCAGCTGGATCACGTCGGGCAGCCCGGCGAGCTCGCGGGTCCAGAAGTCGAGCTGGCGGCGCAGCAGGGACGGGGCGCCGGTGTCGCTGGGCGCGTCGCTGCCGAGGACGTCGTGCTGCCACAGCGTGAAGTCCGCGTACTGGACGGGCAGCGGCGCCCACTGCGGGGCCGATCCGGCCGCGCGCGCGGTGTACGCGGCCATGAGGTCGCGGCCGAGCGGGGCCATCGAGTACCCGTCGGCGCAGATGTGGTGCATCACGATCACCAGGACGTGCTGGTCGTCGCCGGTGCGCATCAGTTCGGCGCGTACGGGCGGCGCGGCGGTGACGTCGAAACCGGCCGCCGCGACCGTCGCTATCCGGTCGTGGAGCGCCTGCACGCCGTCGACGGTGACCGGGGTCAGGTCGGTGAGTACCTCGCTGACCGGGTGGACGCGCTGGGTCGGCACCTGGTCGACGATCGGGTAGGAGGTACGCAGCGCTTCGTGCCGTTCGAGTAGGTCGCCGACCGCGGCGTGCAGTGCGTCGACGTCGAGCGCGCCGGTGAGGCTGACGGCCATCGGGATGTTGTACGCGGCCGACGCGGTATCGAACTGGTTGATGAACCACATGCGCTGCTGCGCGAGGGACAGCGGGATCCGGTCCGGACGCTCGCGCCGGGCCAGTTCCGGCCGGCCGTACGCGGCGGACGTCTCGCGCTCGCGCGCGATCCACTGCGCGAGACCGTGGATGGTGGGCGCCTCGAACAGCGCCCGGACCGGGATGTCCGCGTCCAGCACGTTGCCGAGGCGGGCGGTGACCCGCGTCGCGATGAGCGAGTTGCCGCCGAGGTCGAAGAAGCTGTCCTCGATGCCGACGCGCTCCACCCCGAGGACCTCGGTGAAGATGTCCGAGAGCGTGTATTCGAGCGGGTTCGTGGGGGCGCGGAAGGTGCCGGTGTCGCCGGTGGCGAACGCGAAGTCCGGCTCGGGCAGGGCCGAGCGGTCGAGCTTGCCGACCGGGGTCAGGGGGATCTCGTCGAGCGTGGTGATCGCGGCCGGGACCATGTGCCCGGGCAGCCGCTCCGCCAGCCGGCCGGTGACCGCGGCGGCGTCGACGGTCGCCCCGGCCTGCGGCACCACGTAGGACGCGAGCACGGTGTCGCCGGCCGGTCCGGGCAACCCGAGGGTGACCGCGATGCTCACCGCGGGGTCGTCCATGAGGGCGGCGTCGATCTCGCCGAGCTCGATGCGGAAGCCGCGGACCTTCACCTGGAAGTCCGAGCGCCCCACGTACTCGATCGTGTGGTCCGGCCGCCACCGCACGATGTCGCCGGTGCGGTACATCCGCTCCCCGGGCTTGCCGAACGGGTTGGCGACGAACCGCTCCGCCGAGAGGCCGGGGCGACGGTGGTAGCCGCGGGCGAGCCCGACGCCGGTGATGTACAGCTCGCCCGGGACCCCGACGGGCGTCGGTTGCAGGCGGCCGTCGAGCACCAGTTCGCCGACCCCGCGGATCGGCCCGCCGATCGTGATCGGGTCGCCGACCACCATGGGGGCGCTGATGTTCGTCATGATCGTCGTCTCGGTCGGCCCGTACGCGTTGTGCAGCCGTCGGCCGGGCGCCCACCGGGACACCAGCTCCGGCGGGCACGCCTCGCCGCCGAACACGACCTCCCGGAACTCGTCGAGCCCGGTCGGGTCCACCGTCGAGAGCGCCGCGGTGGTGATGAACGCGTGGGTGACGTGCTCGTCCGCGAGCAGGCGGGCCAGGTCGGCCCCGCCGAACACGGTGGGTTCGGCGATCACCATCGTCGCGCCCGCACCGAACGCCTGCAGGTATTCGAACACCGCGCCGTCGAAGCTCGGGGTCGCGAAGTGCAGGGTGCGGGACGCGGCGGTGGCACCGAGCCGGTCGATCTGGTCGAGCGCGAAGTTGTCGAGACCCTGGTGGGTGACGACGACGCCCTTGGGGCGACCCGTCGAGCCCGACGTGTAGACGACGTACGCGGCGTGGTCGAGGCCGAGCGGCGCGGTCCGGTCGGTGTCGGTGACCGGGGCGTCGGAGCGGGCCTCGCACTCGGCGACGAACTCCGGATCCTCGAGCGTGAGCCAGGTGACGGTGTCCGGCAGCTGGTCCCGGTGCGCGGCGACGGTCAGCCCGAGCCCGGCCCCGGAGTCGGCGAGCATGTGCTCGATCCGCTCGATCGGGTAGTTCGGGTCGACGGGGACGAAGGCGGCACCGGTCTTGGCGACCGCCCACACCGCGAGCACCGACTCGACGGACCGCTGGATACCGAGGGCCACATAGGATTCCGGCCCTACCCCCTGGTCGATCAGGACGCGGGCGATGCGCGAGGACCGGGTGTCGAGTTCGCGGTAGGTGACCTCGCGGCCGGAGAAGGACAGTGCGATCGCGTCGGGATCCCGGTCGGCGGCCGCGGCGAAGATCTCGGGCAGGGTCCGGACGGAGCCGCCGGGCTCGCCGAGCACCGGCGCCAACTCGCGCCGCTCGGGCTCGGTGAGCAGGTCCAGCCGGGCCAGCGGCTGGTCCGGGTCGGCGGCCAGATGATCGAGCACCACGGCCACCCGGGTCGCGATCGACGCGACGGTCTCGCGGTCGAAGTACTCCGGGAAGTACTCGAACTTGAGGTTCAGTCGATCGCCCACCGAGGCCACCAGCGACAGCGGGTAGTGCGCGGCGTCGCGCCCGCCGATCCCGGTGACCTTCATGCCGGCGATGTCGGTGTCCGCGGTGAGGGCGTCGCGGTCGACCGGGTACGACTCGAACACCGTCAGCGTGTCGAAGGCGACGGCGGGCCCGGTGGCCCGCTGGATGTCGGCCAGCCCCAGGTAGTGGTGGTCGAGCAGCGCGGCCTGCTCCCGCTGGACGCGGTCGAGGAGGTCGCCGAGCGTCTCGGCCGGGTCGAGCGTGACCCGGACCGGGAGCGTGTTGATGAACAGGCCCACCATCGACTCGATGCCGGGGATCTGCGGCGGTCGACCCGACACCGTGCCGCCGAACAGGGCGTCGGTGCGGGCGGTCAACGCGCCCAGCACGATGCCCCATGCGGCCTGCACGACGGTGTTGAGCGTCAGGCCCCGCTCGCGGACCAGCGCGCGCAGCGTCTCGGTCTCGTCGGGCGACAGCGCGAGCTCGAGTTCGTCGGTCCCGGTCGAGGGCGCCTCGACACGGGTGTGCGGCGCCAGCAGGCTCGGTTCCTCGAGGCCGGCGAGCGCGCGCCGCCACGCGTCCGTCGACGCGTCGGTGTCCTGGCGGACCATCCACGCGAGGTAGTCGCGGTACGGGTGCACCCGCGGCAGCATCGAGGCGTCACCGTCGGTCGCGTACAGCGTCAGCAGATCCCGGATCACCAGCGGGGTCGACCAGCCGTCGAGCAGGATGTGGTGGTTCGTGACCACCAGGCGGTGCTCCCCGTCGCCCATGTCGACGAGCGTCATGCGGACCGCCGGCGCGGTCGCCAGGTCGAACTTGGTGAGCCGGTCGGCGAGGGCGAGTTCGGCGAAGCGCCGGTCGCGGTCCTCCGGATCGAGCCGCGACAGGTCGACCTCGGTCCACGGCAGGTCCACGTGCCGCGGAATCACCTGGACCGTGCCCGCATCGGGTGTCGCGCCGTCCGGATGGACGAACGCGGCCCGCAGGTTCGGGTGCCGGTCCAGCAGCGCCTGCCCGGCGCGCCGCAGCCGGTCGGTGTCGACGACGCCGGCCAGCGTGAGCGTGAGCTGGACGAGATACGCGTCGACCGATTCGTCCGAGAACATCGCGTGGAAGTGCAGGCCCGACTGCAGCGGCGACAGCGACCACACGTCGGCGAGGTCCGGGTACCGGTGCTCGAGCGTCTCGATGGCGTGCTGGTCGAGCCGCACCAGATCCAGGTCCGACGGCGTGAGCCCGCCGGCACCCGGGTGCGCGGCGTGCCGGGCCAGGGCCGACAGCGCCCGCACCCACAGGTCGGCCAGCTCGCCCGCGTCGACCGCGGCGAGGACGCCGCGCGGATAGGACCACGTGGCCCGCAGCCGGGGTCCGTCGGCGCCGTCGCCGACGACGGCGTTGACGTCCAGCACGCTCGCCACCGGCATGGCAGCGCTGGGGGCATCGTCGAGTTCGGTGTCGCTCACCGGCAGCCAGCCGACGTCGCCGGCCCCGGCGGGCGCGCCGAGCCGGCCCAGGTAGTTGAAGCTGACCTGCGGCACCGGCAGTTCGGCCAGCACCGGCGCGGTCGGCGGATCGAGGTAGCGCAGCATGCCGAACCCGATGCCGTGGTCGGGGATCGCGAGCAGTTGCTCCTTGACCGCCTTCACGGCGGCCCCGGCGGCGGGCCCGGCGGCGAACGCGTCGTCGAGGTCGATCCCGGTCAGGTCCAGCCGGATCGGGAAGATGGTCGTGAACCAGCCGACCGTGCGGCCCAGGTCGGCGCCGGGGACCACCTGGTCCTCGCGGCCGTGGCCCTCGAGGTTGACCAGGGTGGCCGCGCTGTCGCTGCCGCGGGTGCGGCGCCACCGGGTCAGCGCCATCGCGAGCGCCGCCAGGAGCCCGTCGTTGACGTTGCCGTGGAAGGCGTCGGGGACCGCGGTCAGCAGCGCCTCGGTGACGGCGGCCGGCAGCTCCACCGACACCTTGTCGACGGTGCCGTTGACGTCGATCTCGGGGTCGAGCGGGCGCGACCCGATGACCGGGTCGGGCGTGTCGAGGACGGTGCGCCACAGCTCGAGCTCCCGGTCGCGGCCGGGGGTGCCGCCGACGGCCGCGTCGGCCAGGCCGTGCGCCCAGCGGCGCATCGACGTGCCGGTCGGCGCCAGCTCGGGGACCGCGCCGTCGACGATCTGCGACCACGCCGACGCCAGGTCCGGCACCAGGATCCGCCACGAGACGCCGTCGACGGCGAGGTGGTGGACCACCAGCAGCAGTCGTCCGCCCGCGTCACCGCCGTCGAACCACACCGCCTGCAGCACGATCCCGGACTCGGGGTCCAGGCGGCCGGCCGCGGCGTCGAGTTCCGCCTGCGCGCGGTCGGTGAAGGCGGGGCCGGCGAGCGCGTCGACCGGGACGCGGGTGAGCGCCTCCGCCGCCGCCACCGACCCCACGGGCCGGACCTCCACCGTCGGGTCGCCGGTCCGGTCGAGCCGGGCGCGGAGCATGTCGTGGTGGTCGACGACCGCCTGCAGGGTGCGGGTGAGCTGGTCCTCGTCGATCCCGACCGGCAGTGCCAGCAGCGCGGTCTGGGTGTAGCGGCCGACATCGGTGCCGCTCCCGCCGAACCGTTCCAGGAGCCACCGGGTGATCGGGGTCGCGGGGAACTCGCCGATCCCGCCGCCGGGCAGCTCCTCGAGGTGAACGGTCGGCTCGGCGCCGGCGGCCTCGGCGACCGCCGCGAGGCCGGCGACGGTGCGGTGCTCGAACACGTCCCGCGGCGCGAACCGCAGGCCCGCGGCCTTGGCGCGCGACACCAGCTGGATCGACATGATGCTGTCGCCGCCGAGCGCGAAGAACGAGTCGTCGACGCCCACCGAGTCGAGGCCGAGCACCTCGGTGAACAGGTCGGCGAGGATCCGTTCGGCGTCGGTCTGAGGTTCGCGCCCGGCGGTGCGCGGCCCGAACTGCGGCTCCGGCAGGGCCCGGCGGTCCAGTTTGCCGTTCGCGGTCAGCGGCAACTCGTCGAGCACCACCAGCGCCGCCGGCACCATGTACGACGTCAACTCGCCGCCCACGTGGTCGAGCACCGCCTGCGGGTCGAGGTCGGTGCCGCCCTGCTCGCGGACGACGTAGCCGATCAGCCGGGCGGGGCCGCGCGTCTCCTCGCGCACCGTGACCACCGCCTGCGCCACCCCGGGGTAGCCGAGCAGCGCGGACTCGATCTCGCCGAGTTCGATGCGGAAGCCGCGGATCTTCACCTGGAAGTCGCTGCGGCCCAGGTATTCGAGCTGGCCGTCGCGGTTCCAGCGGGCCAGGTCGCCGGTGCGGTACATGCGGGCGCCGGGCGCGCCGAACGGGTCGGCGACGAATCGGCCCGACGTGAGCGCGGCCCGGCCGAGGTAGCCGCGGGTGACCTGGTCCCCGGCCACGTACATCTCACCGGTCACGCCCGGCGCCACCGGGTGCAGGCGCTCGTCGAGGACGGTGACCCGCAGCCCGGGGACGGCGCGCCCGACGACACTGGCGTTCGCCGACGCCGCGTACGCGCGGTCGAGTTCGAGCCGGGTGACGTGCACCGTGGTCTCGGTGATGCCGTACATGTTCACCAGGCGCGGCGCGTCGTCGGCGTGGCGGGCGTACCAGCGGCCGAGCTGGCCCAGGTCCAGCGCCTCGCCGCCGAACACCACGTAGCGGAGTGCGAGATCGGTGTCGTAGGACGCGGATTCGGCCGCGATCCGATCCGCCTCGGCGAGCTGGTAGAACGCGGTCGGGGTCTGGTTGAGCACCGTCACACCCTCGGTGTGCAGCAGGTCGAGGAACATCTCCGGCGACCGGGCCGTGTAGAAGTCGACGACCACGAGGCGCCCGCCGTGCAGCAGCGGACCCCACAGCTCCCACACCGAGAAGTCGAACGCGTACGAGTGGAACATCGTCCACACGTCGGTGTGGTCGAACCTGAACGTGTCCGCGGTGTTCTCGAACAACGTCAGCACGTTGCGGTGGGTGACCTGCACCCCCTTCGGCCGGCCCGTCGACCCGGAGGTGTAGATGACGTACGCGACGTCGTCCGGGCGCAGCGGGGTGATCCGGTCCGCGTCGGTGACCGGGTGGCCGGGCCGGGCCGCGACCGCCGCGGCCACGTCGTCCGCGTCGAGGCGGACCAGCGGGGTCCCGGTGTCGGGGACGGCGTCGGCGTCGGCCGCGGTGGTCAGCACGCACACCGGGGCGGAGTCCTCGAGCATGAACGCGAGCCGCTCGGGCGGATACGTCACGTCGAGCGGCAGATACCCGGCGCCCGCCTTGACCACCGCGAGCAGCGCGACGACCAGATCCAGCGACCGCGGCAGCGCGACCGCGACGAGGGACTCCGGCCCCACCCCCAGCGCCGCCAGGTGGCGGGCCAGGCGGTTGGTGCGGGCATCGAGTTCGGCGTACGTCAGCGTCTCGCCGCCGTAGGTGACGGCGTCGCCGTCGGCGAAGCGGGCCGCCGCGTCGGCCAGGCGGTCGGCGAGGGTCTTCTCCGGGGCGCGGCGGCCGGCGGCGTTCCACTCGCGCAGCATCGTGGCGCGCTCGGCGGCGGTGGTGATCGCGGCGTCACCGAGCGGACGGGCCGGGTCGGCGGTCACCGCGTCGAGGAGCCGGACGAACCGCTGCCCCAGGTCGCGGACCGTCTCGGCGTCGAACAGGTCGGTGGCGTACGTGAACGCCGCGGTCATGCCGGCCGGGACACCGTCCGAGTCGTGCCGTTCGGCGAGGGTGAGCTGCAGGTCGAACTTGGCGACCGCCAACTCGGCGTCGACCGGCTCGGCGGTCAGCCCGGGCAGCTCGAGCCGCGGCAGTTCGTTGTTCTGGAACTCGAGCAACACCTGGAACAGCGGCGAGTGCGCCGTGGACCGCTCCGGGGCCAGCACGTCGACCAGCCGCTCGAACGGCACGTCCGCGTTCCCGAACGCGGCCAGGTCGAACTCGCGGGTGCGCGCGAGCAGCGCACCGAACCCGGCGGCCGCGTCGACCTGCGACCGCAGCACCAGCGTGTTGACGAACATGCCGACCAGGCCGTCGAGTTCGGCCTCGCCGCGGCCCGCGATCGGGGTGCCGATCGCGATGTCGTCGGTTCCGCTGAGCTTGGCGAGCAGCGCCGCCAACGCGGCGTGCGCGGCCATGAACATCGTCGCGCCCTCGCGGCGGGCGAGCGCGGCCAGCGACCGGTGCGCGGCGGCCGGGATCTCGAACTGCACGCGGGCACCGGCGAAGCTCAGCTGGGTCGGGCGCGGCCGGTCGGTGGGCAGCGGGATCGCCTCCGGCAGACCGGACAGCGCGTCGGTCCAGAACGCCAGCTGCCGGCTCACCAGCGAGTCGGGGTCGTCCTCCGAGCCCAGGACCTCGCGCTGCCAGGCCGCGAAGTCCGCGTACTGCACCGGTAGCGGCGCCCACTGCGGCAGATGCCCGCCGGTGCGCGCCATGTACGCGGTCATCACGTCCCGGGCCAGCGGCGCCATGGAGAAGCCGTCGGCGCAGATGTGGTGCACCACGATCGCCAGGACGTGCTCGGCGGGCCCGAGTCGCAGCAACTGCGCGCGGATCGGCACGCCGGTCGTGACATCGAACCCGCGGGAGATCAGCGCCGCGACCCGCGACGGCACCTCGTCGGGCGGGACGTCGACCACCGTCAGGTCGGGCGCGGCGTCGGCGGTCGGCACGATCAGCTGCTCGGGTTCGGCGTCGGCGGGATCGCCGGACGGCACCGTCGCGGTCGGGAAGTACGTCCGCAGCGATTCGTGCCGGTCCAGGACGTCGCCGACGGCCGCCCGCAGCGCGGCCGCGTCGAGGTCGCCGCTCAGCCGGACCGCCAGGGGGATGTTGTAGGCGGCGGAGTCGGTGTCGAACTGGTTGATGAACCACATCCGCTTCTGCGCCAACGACAGCGGCACCCGGCGGGGCCGCGGCCGCGGGACCAGCGGCGGCCGCGTCGCCTCCGCGGCGCTCTCGCGCGCGATCCACCGGGCGAGTTCGTGCGCGGTCGGCGCCTCGAACAGCGCCCGCACCGCCAGATCGACCCGGAGCGCGGAGGCGAGCCGCGCGATCACCCGGGTGGCGATCAGCGAGTTGCCGCCGAGATCGAAGAAGCTGTCGTCGACACCGATCCGCTCGAGGCCGAGGACCTCGCCGAACACGTCGGTGATCGTCTGCTCCGTCGGGTTCGTCGGCGCCCGGAACACCGTGGCCGACGGCAGGAACTCCGGCTCCGGCAGGGCCCGGCGATCGAGCTTGCCGATCGGGGTGAGCGGGATCTCGTCGAGGACCATGACGCTCGCCGGAACCATCTGCGCGGGAAGCCGCTCGGCGACGTAGTCGCGCAGCTCCCCCGGCTCGGGTCGGGCCCCGGCGGTGGGCAACACGTAGGTCACCAGCGCCGTGGCCCCGGTCGGGTCGGGCCGCCCGACGGTGACCGCGAACCGGACGTCGGGGTGGTCGCCGAACGCGTTGTCTACGTCACCGAGTTCGATGCGGAAGCCGCGGATCTTGACCTGGAAGTCCGAGCGCCCCACGTACTCGATCGCGTGGTCGGCGCCGACCCGCACGATGTCGCCGGTGCGGTACATCCGCTCGCCGGGCGCGCCGTGCGGGTTCGCGACGAACCGTTCCGCGGTGCGGCCCGGGCGCCGGTGGTAGCCGCGAGCCAGGTTCGGTCCGGCCACGTACAACTCGCCGGGGACGCCGGCGGGCACCGGGCGCAGGCTCGCGTCGAGGACCAGTTCGGTGGTGCCGCGCAGCGGCGGCCCGATCGTGACGGGCTCCCCCGTCACCAGCGGCGCGCTGATGTTCGTCATGACGGTGGCCTCGGTCGGGCCGTAGCCGTTGTAGAGGCGCCGCTCGTGCGCCCAGCGGGCGACCAGTTCCGGCGGCACCGCCTCGCCGCCGACGATCACCTCGCCGAGTTCGTCCAGCCCGGTCGGATCGACCGTGGCCGCGGCGGCCGCGGTGATCCACGCGTGCGTGACGTGCTGCTCCCGGATGAGCTGTGCCAGCTCGGATCCGCCGTACACGGTGGTCGGCGCGATCACCATGGTCGCGCCCGCCCCGAACGCCAGCAGGTAGTCCAGCACCGCCGCATCGAAGCTCGGTGTCGAGAAGTGCAGTGTCCGCGACGACGGCTCGGTCGCGAGTCGCGCGAGGTACTCCGCCGCCAGGTTGTCGAGGCCCTCGTGCGGGACGACGACGCCCTTCGGGACGCCGGTGGTGCCGGACGTGTAGATCACGTAGGCGGGATGCGCGAGCCGCAGCGGCGTCGCCCGGTCGGCGTCGGTGACGGGCGCCGCGGACAGGCGGGCGCAGCGGGCCGCGAGATCCGCGTCGTCGAGGACGTC
Source organism: Prescottella agglutinans (assembly GCF_004011865.1). GTDB lineage: Bacteria > Actinomycetota > Actinomycetes > Mycobacteriales > Mycobacteriaceae > Prescottella > Prescottella agglutinans. The sequence goes on from NZ_RKLP01000007.1 coordinate 136,059, forward strand.
CCACGGCACCGTGTCCGGCAGCCGGTCGCGGGCGGAGGCGACGGTGAGGCCGACGGTCGTCCCCGAGTCGTCCAGCATGAACGCGATCCGGTCGGCCGGGTAGTTCGGGTCGACCGGCACGAACGCCGCGCCCGCCTTGGCGACCGCCCACACCGCCAGTACCGACTCGACGGACCGCGGAATGCCCAGCGCCACGGTCGATTCCGGCCCGATCCCCTGTGAGATCAGGAGGCGCGCGAGCCGGTTGGAGCGTTCGTCGAGCTCACCGTAGGTCACCTCGACGTCGCCGGAGACGAGGGCGACGGCGGCGGGATCGGCGGCGGCGGCGTCGGCGAACAGCTCGGGCAGCGTGCGCACCGACCGGCCGGGCCGCCCGCGCAGCGGCACCAGATCCGCCCACTCGGCGTCGGACAGCAGCCGCAGCCGCGCCAGCGGGCAGTGCGGGTCGTCGGCGATGTCGGCGAGGATCCGGGCGACCCGCCGTGCCAGTGCCTGCGCCGCACCGCGGTCGAACAGGCCGGGCAGGTACTCGAGCTTCATCCGCAGCCGGTCGTCGGCGTTCGCGACGAGCGTGAGCGGGTAGTGCGCTGCGTCCGCGCTCTCGTGGACGCGCACCAGGCGCAGCCCGGCGACGTCGGTGTCCTCGACGGCCGAGCGGTCGACCGGGTAGGACTCGAACACCGTCAGCGTGTCGAAGCCGAGGGCGGGGCCGACGGCGTCCTGGATCTCGGTCAGACCCACGTGGTGGTGGTCGAGCAGACCGGCCTGCTCGGCCTGCACCCGCCGGAGCAGCTCGCCGACGGTCTCGTGCGGGTCGAGCCGCACCCGCACCGGCAGCGTGTTGATGAACAGCCCGATCATCGACTCGATGCCCGGGATGTGCGGCGGCCGCCCGGACACGGTGCCGCCGAAGACGACGTCGTCGTGGCCGGTCACCGCCCCGAGGACGATCGCCCACGACGCCTGCACCATCGTGTTGAGGGTGACGCCCCACTGCCGCCCGATCGACGTCAGCCGTGCCGTGAGCGCCGGGTCGAGCGACATCTCGACCGCGTCCGGGACGGTGTCCTGCTCGCGGGCCCGGTCGGGCGGAGCCAGCAGCGTCGGCTCCTCGAGGCCGGCGAGCGCGTCGGCCCACGCCTGCACCGACGCGGCCGGGTCCTGCTCGGCGATCCACGTCAGGTAGTCGCGGTAGGGCTGGACCCGCGGCAACACGGTGGCGTTGCCGTCGGTGGCGTACAGCGTCAACAACTCCTGCATCATCAGCGGGGTCGACCAGCCGTCGAGCAGGATGTGGTGGTTGGTCAGGACCAGGCGGTGCTCGTCGGGCCCGGTGCGTGCCAGCGTGAACCGGATCAGCGGCGCCCGCGCCATGTCGAACCGGCGCGCGCGGTCCTCGGCCAGCATCCGGGTCAGCGCCGCGGCCCGTTCCGGCTCGTCGAGCTCCGAGACGTCGACGTCGGTCCACGGCAACGTCACCCGATCCTGGACCACCTGAACCGGTGCGCCATCGGCGGTGTGCACGAACGCGGCCCGCAGGTTCGGGTGCCGGTCCAGCATCGCCTGCCCGGCCCGGCGGAGCCGCTCGGGGTCGGCGCCGCGGACGTCGAGCATCATCTGCACCATGTACGAGTCGACGGACCGGTCGGCGAGCAGCGCGTGGAACAGCAGGCCCGACTGCAGCGGCGAGAGCGACCAGACGTCGACGAGTTCCGGGAACCGCTGTTCGAGGTCCTCGATCGCGCGCTGGTCGAGCGCGACCAGGTCCAGATCGGACGGCGTCGCGCCGCCCGCGCCGGGCCGGGCCACGTGCCGGGCGAGGGCGATCAGCGCCTCGGTCCACAGCCCGGCCAGCTCCTCGACCTCGTCCGCCCCGAGCACCCCGGACGGGAAGCCCCAGGTGGCACGGATCCGCGGGCCGTCCGCGCCGTCGGTGGTGACCGCGTTGATGTCGAGCACCGACGCCACCGGCAGGTCCGCGTCCTGCAGGATGCCCAGATCCGCGTCGTCCGTCGGCACCCAGCCCGCGTCGCGCTGGTCGTCGGGCACCGCCGAGGTGAGCCGACCGAGGTAGTTGAAGCTGACCTGGGGGCTGCGCAGATCGCGCAGCGCCCGTTCGCCGCCGGCGCCGCCGTGGTCGAGATAGCGCAGCATGCCGTAGCCGATGCCGTGGTCGGGCACCGCCAGCAGCTGTTCCTTGACCGCCTTGACCGCCGCGCCGGCGCCGGGGCCGCCGGTGAACGCGTCGTCGATGTCGACGCCGGCCAGATCCAGCCGCACCGGGAACAGCGTGGTGAACCAGCCGACGGTCCGCGAGAGGTCGGCCCCGGGCAGCGCCCGGTCCTCACGGCCGTGCCCCTCGAGCGTGAGCAGCGCGTCGTGGACGTCGATCCCCCGGTTGCGGCGCCACCGCACCAGCGCGAGCGCCAGCGCCGTGAGCAGCCCGTCGTTGACGGAGCCGCGGAACGCGTCCGGCACGGTCGTCAGCAGCGCCTCGGTGACGTCCGGGGACACCTCGACGGAGACGGAGTCGACGGTCGCGGCGACGTCGACGTGCGGGTCGAGTGGGCGGGACCCCAGCAGCGGGTCGTCCCCGGCGAGCACGTCCTGCCAGCGGTCGAGTTCGGCGCGGCGCTGCGGGGCGGCGTCGACGAGCCCGTGCGCCCACCGGCGCATCGACGTGCCCACCGGCGCGAGGTCGGGCTGCTCCCCCGCGGTGATCTGCGCCCACGCCGTCGCGAGGTCCGGCACCAGGATCCGCCACGAGACACCGTCGACGACGAGGTGGTGGACGACGATCAGCAGCCGGGCGCCGTCGATGCGGGAATCGAGCCACACCAGCTGGACCATCTCCCCGGCGGCCGGGTCGAGGCGATCCTCGGCGGCGTCGAGTTCGGCGCGCACGACCTCGGCGAACTCGTCGGTGCCGGGCGCCGCATCGACCTCCACCCGGCGGATCAGCCACTCGGCGTACACCGAACCCGGTGCCGGCACCGTCATGCGGTGTTCGCCGGGCCGGGTCCGGGCACGGAGCATGTCGTGGTGGTCGAGCACGGCCTGCAGCGCGCCGGCCAGCGTGGCCTCGTCCAGACCGGCGGGCGCGGTGAGCAGGGCGGCCTGCGAGAACCGGTCGTGGTGGCCGCCGCGTTCGAGCAGCCAGCGGGCCACCGGGAGCAACGGCACGTCGCCGACCCCGCCGCCGTCGAGTTCGGCGAGCACCTGGGCCTCCGCGCCGGCCTGCGCGACGTCCGCCAGGGCGACCACGGTCTTGTGGTCGAAGACGTCCCGCGGGGAGAAGTGCAGCCCCGCGGCCTTGGCGCGCGACACCAGCTGGATCGACATGATGCTGTCGCCGCCGAGCGCGAAGAACGAGTCGTCGACGCCCACCGAGTCGAGGCCGAGGACCTCGGCGAACAGGCCCGCGAGCAGCCGCTCCCGTTCGGTCCGCGGCGCGCGTCCGGCGGACACCCGGGCCCCGAAATCGGGGGCGGGCAGCGCCTTCCGGTCGATCTTGCCGGCCGGGCCGAGCGGCAGCACGTCGAGGACCATCACCGCCGACGGAACCATGTACGACGCGAGGAACGTGCCGACGAACGCGGTGATCTCGGCCGGTTCGAGGGCTGCGCTGTCCTCGGGGACCACGTAGCCGACCAGGCGGCTCGCGGGGCCGGACCCGTCGACGGTGACCACCGCGCGCGCGACACCCGGGTACCGGCGCAGCGCCGACTCGATCTCGCCGAGCTCGATGCGGAATCCGCGGATCTTGACCTGGAAGTCGGTGCGCCCCAGGTACTCGAGCTGGCCCGACCCGTTCCACCGCACCAGGTCGCCGGTGCGGTACATGCGGCTGCCGGGCGGCCCGAACGGGTTCGCCACGAAGCGTTCCCCGGTGGTGCCGGGACGCTGGTGGTAGCCGCGGGCCAGGCCGGTGCCGAGGATGTGCAGCTCGCCGGGCACGCCCACGGGCACCGGCTGCAGGCGCGAATCGAGCACGACGAGGCTCGTGCCCATCGGCGGGCGGCCGATCGTGACGGGCACGCCCACCGCCAGCGGTTCGCTGACGCTCGCGACGACGGTGGACTCGGTGGGACCGTACGCGTTGAACATGCGCCGGCCGGGTGCCCACTGCGCCACCAGTTCCGGCGGGCACGCCTCGCCGCCGGTGACGACGCACTCGAGGCGGTGCAGCCCGGACGGGTCCACCGACGCCAGCGCGGCCGGGGTCACGAACGCGTGCGTGACGTCGTGCACGCGCAGCAGGTCGCGCAGCTCGTCGCCGCCGAGCACCGTCGACGGCGCGACGACCATGGTGGCGCCCGCCCCGATCGCGAGGAGCAGTTCGAGGATCGATGCGTCGAAGCTGGGCGACGAGAAGTGCAGGGTGCGCGAGTGCGGCGTCACCCCGAACCGGGTGCGTTCCTCGGCCGCGAAGTTCGCGAGGCCGCGGTGCGAGACCGCCACGCCCTTCGGGGTGCCCGTCGACCCGGACGTGTAGATCAGGTAGGCGGGGTCGTCGAGCCGGACCGGGCGCACCCGGTCCGCGTCGGTGACGGATCCGGCGGGCTCGGTCCGTAGCCGGGCGCGGGTGTCGTCGGTGTCCAGCACGACCCACGCGGTCGAGGCGGGCAGCGTGTCGTGGTGCGCGGTGGTGGTGATGCCCACGACCGCCCCGGAATCGGTGAGCATGTGCTCGATCCGGTCGGCCGGGTAGTTCGGGTCCACGGGCACGAACGCGGCGCCGGTCTTGGCGACCGCCCACGTCGCGGTCACCGATTCGACGGAGCGGGCCAGTGCCAGCGCCACCACCGACTCGGGCCCGACGCCGCGCCCGATCAGCAACCGGGCCAGGCGATCCGATCGGGCATCGAGCTCCCGATAGGTCAGGGTCGTGCCGTCGAACACCACCGCGTCCGCGTCGGGATCGACCACCGCGGCCGCCGCCAGCAGCTCGGGCAGGGTGCGGGCGGGCACCCCGGCGCCGCCGCTGACCGGGGCGAGGTCCGCGCGTTCGGCCGCGGTGAGCAGGGCGATGTCGCCGACCCGGGTGCCCGGATCGGTCGTGACCGCCCGCAGCACGGCGGTGAACCGTTCGGCCAGCCGGGCGACGGTGGCGGGATCGAACAGGTCGGTGGCGTAGGTGAATCCGGCGGCGATGCCGGCGGGCTCGCCGGCTTCGGTGAACTCCTCGGTCAGCGTCAGCTGCAGATCGAAGTTCGCGATGGCCGTGCCGGTGTCGACGACGGTGACCGTGAGCCCGGGCAGTTCCAGGCGCGGGCGGTCGGTGTTGCGGAACTCGAGCATCACCTGGAACAGCGGCGAGTGCGCGGTCGAGCGCTCCGGGGCGAGGGCGTCGACCAGCCGCTCGAACGGCAGGTCGGCGTGGTGGAACGCGTCGAGGTCGGTGTTCCGCACGCCGTCGAGGAGTTCGGTGAACGTCGCGGCCGGATCGAACCGGCTCCGCAGCGCGAGCGTGTTGACGAACATGCCCACCATCTCGTCGAGCGCGGCCTCGCCGCGGCCCGCGATCGGGGTGCCGATCGCCACGTCGTCGGTGTCGCCGAGCCGGGCCAGCAGCGCGGCCACCGCCGCGTGGACGGCCATGAACACCGTCGAGTTGTGCCCGTGGGCGATCGCGACCAGACGCCGGTGGGCGTCGGCGTCGACGCGGAAGGCGTGCTGGGCCCCGCGCATCGACCGCCGCGCGGGCCGCGGCCGGTCGGTCGGCAGCTCGAGCACCTCGGGCAGCCCGTCGAGGGTGGCCGCCCAGTAGTCGAGCTGCCTCGACAGCAGGCTGTCGGGGTCGTCGGTCCCGCCGAGGACCCGCTGCTGCCAGAGGGTGTAGTCGGCGTACTGCACCGGCAGCGGGGTCCACTGCGGGGCCCGCCCCTCGACGCGGGCGACGTAGGCGCTCATCACGTCCCGGGCCAGCGGCGCCAGCGAGAAGCCGTCCGCGCAGATGTGGTGCACGACGATCACCAGCACGTGCGCCTGCGGGCCGATCCGCAGCAGCATCGACCGGACCGGCGGGGCGGCGGTGACGTCGAAGCCGTCGCCCGCGAACTGAGCGATCCGCTCCGGGGCGTCCGTCTCGGATGCCGGGACCGGCTCGAGGTCGGGCGCGACGGCGGCGGTCGGCACGATCACCTGCGTGGGTTCGCCGTCGACCATCGGGAACCGGGTGCGCAGCGACTCGTGGCGTTCGAGGACGTCGGCGATCGCGGCGCGCAGGGCCCCGCGGTCGAGGTCGCCGTCGAGGCGCACCGGCAGCACCACGTTGTAGGCGGGCGACGCGGTGTCGAACTGGTTGATGAACCACATCCGCTTCTGCGCCAACGACACCGGCACGACCGCCGGGCGCTCCGCCGCGACCAGCGCCGGCTGATCGGCGCCGAGGACACCCGCCGCCTCGATCCGGAGCGCGAGCGCCGACACCGTCGGGGTGTCGAACACCTCCCGCACCCCGATCCGGGCGTCGAGGGCCGCGTTGACGCGGGCGACGAGCCGGGTCGCGGTGAGCGAGTTGCCGCCGAGGTCGAAGAAGCTGTCGTACACGCCGACCCGCTGCGCCACGACCAGTTCCGCGAAGATCGCCGCGAGAATCTCCTCCACCGGGTTGCGCGGCGCCACGAATTCGGCTTCCGCGGAACGGAACTCGGGCTCGGGCAGCGCTCGGCGGTCCAGTTTGCCGGTCGCGCCGAGCGGGAACTCGTCGAGCACCAGGATCTGCGACGGCACCATGTACGCCGGCAGCGACGCGCCGACCGCCTCCCGGAGCCCGGCGGGATCGAGGTCCGCACCGGGATCGGCGATCACGTAGCCGATCAGCGCCTCCCCGACGATCTCGTCGCGGCGCGCCACGACCACCGCCTGCGCCACCCCGGGCCGGTCCAGGAGCGCCGCCTCCACCTCGCCCAGCTCGATGCGCAGACCGCGGAGCTTGACCTGGAAGTCGGAGCGGCCCACGTAATCCAACGAGTAGTCGAGGCCCCCGGTCTTCTTCCACCGGACGACGTCACCGGTGCGGTACATCCGCGAGCCCGGCGCACCGAACGGGGAGGCGACGAACCGGTCCGCAGTCAGGTCGGGGCGGCCGACGTATCCGCGGGCCAACTGGACGCCGGCGAGGTACAGCTCGCCGGGCACGCCCGCCGGTACCGGATGCAGCCGCGAATCGAGCACGTACACCTGGGTGTTCCACACCGGCGCGCCGATCGGCACCGACACCGTGTCGGACTCGGTGTACGGGCGGTAGGTGACGTCGACGGCGGCCTCGGTGGGCCCGTACAGGTTGTGCAGTCGCGCGCCGGAGGTCGCCGCGAACTCGGCGAACGCCGCCGCGGTGGCCGGGGGCAGCGCCTCGCCGCTGCAGAACACCGTGCGCAGCGAGTCGCACTGGGCGGGATCCGCGCCCACCACGAACGCCGCGAGCATCGACGGCACGAAGTGCGCGACCGTGACGCCGCGGTCCGCGATCAGCTGTGACAGGTACGCCGGGTCGCGGTGGCCGTCCGGGACGGCGACGGCCAGGCTCGCCCCGGTCTGCAGCGGCCAGAAGAACTCCCACACCGACACGTCGAACGTCGCCGGGGTCTTCTGCACCACGACGTCCGACGGGGTGAGGTGGTATTCCGCTTGCATCCAGGCGAGGCGGTTCACGATCGCGGTGTGGCTGACCGCCACCCCCTTGGGGCGGCCCGTCGAGCCGGACGTGTAGATGACGTAGGCGACGTCGTCGCCGCGCAGCACGCCGCGACGCTCCCCGGGACGGATCGGGCCGTCGTCGTGGCCGCCGAGGTCGAGTCGGTCGATCTCGAGCACGTCGACGCCGTCGGGCAGCGGGCCGTGGTCGCGTCGGGTGGTCAGCACGCACACCGGTTCGGCGCTGCCCAGCACGTACTCGGTGCGGGCGTACGGGTGGTCGGGATCGAGCGGGACGTACGCGCCGCCGGCCTCGATCACCGCGTACATCCCGACCAGCAGGTCGAACGACCGGCGCATCGACAGCGCCACGCGGGATTCGGGACCGACACCGCGCGCGATCAGCTCGCGCGCCAACCGGCGCACGCGGGACGCGAACTGCGCGTACGTGAGTTCCTCGTCGCCGTAGGTGAGCGCCACGGCGTCCGGTGTCCGGCGCGCCTGCGCGTCGAACAGGTCCGGGAGCGTCGCGGCGGGCACGTCGTGTTCGGTGGCGTTCCACTCACCGAGGACCAGTTCGCGTTCGCCGTCGACCAGCACGTCGACGTCGCCGACCCGGACGGCGGCGTCGACGGTGACCGACTCGAGGACGCGGACGAACCGTTCGGCGAAGGCCGCGACCGTGTCCGGGTCGAACAGGTCGGTGGCGTACGAGAACGTCGCCTCGATCGGGCCCGGGCGCCCCTCCTCGTCCGCGGTCTCCGTGAGGATCAGCTGCAGGTCGAACTTCGCTGTCGCGGTGTCGATCTCGTCCACCTCGACGGTGAGGCCGGGCAGTTCGATCCGCTTGCGGTCGTCGCCCTGCAGCACCAGCATCACCTGGAACAGCGGCGAGTACGCCGCCGACCGGGTGGGGTCGAGCACCTCCACGAGGCGCTCGAACGGCAGGTCGGTGTTACCGAGCGCGGCCAGGTCGGTGGCGCGGGCGCGCGCCAGCAGGTCGCTGAACGTCGACGCCGGCTCGACGAGGGTGCGCAGCACGATCGTGCCGACGAACATGCCGATCAGGTCGTCGAGTTCGGCCTCGCCGCGCCCCGACACCGGGGAGCCGATCGAGATGTCGGCCTCGCCGCTCAGCCGCGCCAGCAGCACCGCGAGGGAGGCGTGCAGCACCATGAACAGGCTCGCCTCGTGCTCGCCGGCGACGTCGAGGAGTCGGCGGTGCAGGTGCGACGCGATCGTGAAGTCCACCGACCCGCCCCGCATCGACTGCTGCGGCGGGCGCGGCCGATCGGTCGGCAGCTCCAGCAGATCCGGCGCACCGGTCAGTTCGTCGCGCCAGAAGTCGAGTTGGCGCGCGATGACGCTGTGCGGGTCGCCCTCCGCACCGAGCAGATCCCGCTGCCACAGCGAATAGTCGGTGTACTGGACCGCCAGCGGCGACCAATCCGGTGCGGCACCGGCGGCGCGGGCGCCGTACGCGACCATGACGTCGCGGGCCAGCGGGGCCATCGACAGCCCGTCGGCGGCGATGTGGTGCACGACGAGGGTCAGCACGTGCTCCTGCGGGCCGAGCCGGAACAGGTTGGCGCGCACCGGCGGCTCGGCGGTGACGTCGAACCCGGCGGTCGCGGCCGCCGTCATCCGGGACGGCAACTCGGCCTCGGTGACGTCGACCGGGGTGAGGTCGACGGTGACCTCGGACGCGGGCCGCACCGCCTGGACCGGTCCGTCGGGGGTGTTGGGGAAGATCGTGCGCAGCGACTCGTGCCGCTCAAGCACGTCGGTGATCGCCGTCGCCATCGCCGACGCGTCCAGGTCGCCGTCCAGGCGCACCGCGATCGGGATGTTGTAGGCCGCGGACGTGGTGTCGAACTGGTTGACGAACCACATCCGCTGCTGCGCCAACGACACCGGTACCGGCCCGACGTGCTCGCGCGGCGCCAGCGGCGGCCGGGCCCCGCGCCCGGGACCGGCAGCCTCGACGCGGGCGGCCAGTTCCCCGACCGTCGGCGCCTCGAACAGGTCGAGCACCCCGAGTTCGGTGCCGAGGGTGGCGTTGATCCGGGCCACGATGCGGGTGGCGGTGAGCGAGTTGCCGCCGAGGTCGAAGAAGCTGTCGGTGGTGCCGATCCGCTCGACGCCCAGCAGTTCCGAGAACACCCCGGCGATCTTCTTCTCGTCGAGGGTGGTCGGCGCCCGGAATTCGCCGGTGCCGGTGTCGAACCGGGGTTCCGGCAGCGACCGCCGGTCCAGCTTGCCGGCCGGGGTCAACGGCAGCGAGTCGAGCACGACGACGCCGGCGGGAACCATGTGCGGCGGCAGCACGTCGGTGACGTGGGCGATCACCTCCGCGCCGTACAGTTCGCGGTTGCTGTCCGGCTGCACGTACGCGACCAGCAAGGTGTCGCCCGACGGCCCGACGAAGCCGGTCGCCAGCGCGAACCCCACCTCGGGGTGCGAGCGCAGCGCGGCCTCGACCTCGCCGAGTTCGATGCGGTAGCCGCGGATCTTGATCTGGAAGTCGGTCCGGCCGAGGTACTCGAGCGAGTACCCGGGTCCGGTCGACCGCGTCCAGCGGACCAGGTCACCGGTCCGGTACATCCGCTCGCCCGGGGCGCCGAACGGGTTGGGGACGAACCGTTCGGCGGTGGTGCCGGCCCGGTCGTGGTACCCGCGGGCGAGCCCGTCGCCGTACACGTACAGTTCGCCGGCGACCCCGACCGGAACCGGCCGCAGCCGGCCGTCGAGCACGAGGGCACCGATTCCGAGCGGCGGGCTGCCGATCGTGACGTCGCGCCCCACCTCGAGCGGCGCCGACACGCTCGACACGACGGTCGCCTCGGTGGGGCCGTACGCGTTGAACATCCGGTGCCGCGGCGCCCACTGCTCGACCAGGTACGGCGGGCACGCCTCGCCGCCGGTGACCACGCACTCGAGATCGGTGAGCGCGACCGGGTCGACCGACCCGAGCGCGGCCGGGGTGACGAACGCGTGGGTGACCCGCTCGAGCCGCAGCAGCTGGGTCAGCTCGGCGCCGCCGTAGATCGTCGGCGGCGCGATCACCATCGTCGCCCCCGCCCCGAACGCGAGCATCAGCTCGAGCACGGACGCGTCGAAGCTCGGCGACGAGAAGTGCAGCGTGCGCGACTCGGGGCCGACCCGGTACCGGGTGCGCTCGTCCTCGGCGAAGTTCGCCAGCCCGCGGTGGGTGACGGTGACGCCCTTCGGCGTGCCCGTGGAACCGGACGTGTAGATCAGGTAGGCGGGGGTGTCGATCCGCACGGCGGCGGTGCGGTCGCCGTCGGTGACCGCACCGCTCGACCACTGCCTCACCTGCTCGGCGAAGCCGGGTGCGTCGAGCACCAGCGCGGGGACGATGTCGGCCACGGCGTCGGCGTGCGCGGCGACGGTCAACGCGAGGACCGCTCCGGAATCGGTGAGCATGTGCTCGATCCGGTCGGCCGGGTAGTTCGGGTCCACCGGCACGAACGCCGCACCGGTCTTCGCGACCGCCCACACCGACATCACCGACTCGATCGACCGGGGCATCGACAGCGCCACCACGGTCTCCGGTCCGACACCGCGGGCGATGAGCATGCGCGCCAATCGGTTCGACTGCTCGTCGAGTTCGCGGTAGCTCAGCTCCCGGCCCTCGTAGGACAGCGCGGTCCGATCGGGATCCTGCCGCGCCACCGCACCCAGCAGGTCGGCGAGCGTGCGCGGCACGACCCCGTCGCCGCCCCACACCCCGGACAGCGCGCGCCGCTCGTCGTCGCCGAGCAGATCGATGTCGGCGACGACCGCCGACGCGTCGGCGAGCACGGCCTCGAGGACGCGCACGTAGCGGGCCGACATCTCCTCGATCGTCTCGCGGTCGAACATGTCCGTCGCGTACGTGAACGCGGCGTCCATCCCCGCGGGCGCGTGGTCGCCGTCGCTCGTGAACCGCTCCTCGATCGACAGGCGCAGATCGAGGGCGGAGATGTCGGGGCCGGCATCGGTGCCCCGAACTACGATGACGTCGTCCTCGAGATGCGGATTGCGGCCGTCGACGAACTCGAGCATCACCTGGAACAGCGGCGAGTGGGCGTTCTCCCGGGTGCGGTCGAGCGCCTCCACCAACTGCGCGAACGGCGTCTCGGCATGCCGGAACGCGTCGAGGTCGGCGTTGCACACGTCGGTGAGCAGATCGTCGAACGTCACGCCCGCACGCAGCCGGGTCCGCATGGCGAGCGTGTTGACGAACGTGCCCGATTCGGCGAGCCCGACGACGGGCGTGCCGACCGCGATGTCGTCGACGTCGGCGAGGCGGGCGAGCAGCACCACCAGCGCGGCGTGCACCGCGGCGAACGTCGTGCAACCGCGCTCGCGCGCCATCTCGACCAGCACTCGGTGCACGTCCGCCGGGATCGGGAACGCGACGCGCCCACCCTCGAGCGCGCGCCGGGCCGGTCGCGGTCGGTCCGACGGCAGCGACAGGATGTCGGGCAGGCCCTCGAGTTCCCGGGACCAGAACTCGAGTTGGGCGGCGGTCCGCAGCAGCCGGGCCCCGACGACCGAACTCTCGGCATGGATGTCCGCGACCCGCGTCTGCGGGGCCGCGACCACGAATTCCTCGACCAGTTCGAGGAAGCGGCGGTGGTGCGCGTCCAGCTCGGTCTGCGAGTAGCGGTTGGGGTTCGCCCGGAATTCGACGAATGTCCTTGCCGGGCTGCCGCTCTGGAAGAAGTTGATGAGCAGGTCCTCGACCGGGCCCGAGGTGACGATGTGGTACTCGCCCTCGAGCGGACCCAGCGTCATCTTCTGGTGGAAGAGCATCACGTTGACCATCGGCCCGGCCAGCCCGCGCGCGGTTCCGGTCAGTCCGGCGTCCCGGCGGATGTCCTCGATGCTGCAGCGCTGGTGTCGCAGCGCACCCATCAGTTCGAGTTGGATCCGGCCGACCACGTCGGCGACGGTGTCGTTGGGCAGCACCGTCGCCCGCAGCGGTGCGACGTTGACCAGCATGCCGCCCGAGCGCTGCAGCGGGGCCGTCGTGCGCGCCGAGACCGGCATGTTGACCAGCACGTCCGTGCGACCGGTCATCCGGGCGAGGTAGCACGCGAAGGCCGCGATGAGGACGGCGGCCGGGGTGGCCTCGAACCGGCGGTCGGTGGAGTCGAGTGCCTCGATCACCGCCGCGGACAGCGGTGCGCTCCGGTACCGGCTGACCGCGGCGACCGGGCCGTCGGTCTCGGCGAGGGTGGAGCCGGATTCGATGCCGGCGATGTGGTCGGCCCAGTACTCGCGGTCGGCCTGGAAACGGCTGGACGACCGGTACTTCCGGTCGATCTCGAGCAGTTCGCGGAGGTCGAGGGCCCGGTTGGCTTCGGGTTCGCGGTGTTCGACCGCCGCGGTGTAGAGGGCGGCGATGCGGTTCGCGATCGTCATGCCGCTGTAGCCGTCGAGGGCGACGTGGTGAATTCGGCTGTACCACAGGTAGTCTCGCTCGGCCAGGCGCAGGACCGTGAAGTCGATCAGGCGGTCCCGGGTGAGGTCGATCGGGACGGAGTAGTCGTGGTCCATCCACTCCCGTGCCGCCGCCATCGGATCGGGGCGATCGCGCAGGTCGACCATGCCGATCGTGGTGTCGGTATCGGGATCGACCACCTGCCACGGTTCGCCGTCGACCTCGACCAGACGCAGATACGGCGACTGGAACTCGTCCGCCGCGATCAGCGCGCAGTCGTGGAGCAGGTCGATGTCGAGGTCGCCGTGCAGCGCCACGTACTGGGCGATGAATATCGGCACGCCCGGTGTGAGCTGTTGCGCGAACCACATACTCCGCTGGGCCGAGGAGAGCGGGAATGCCTCGGCGGGAAGATTCGGAGTGTCGGAACCGTGTGCGTCCGGTCCCCGAGATCCTGGCATCTTCATTTACTCGCCCCCTGAGAGCAGAATGCCCCGGTTGCATCGGGACCACACCATATCAAGATCCATTCCGCGCACGGATGGTTTCCCGACTAGGCGCTGAATCCACGTTTGGCCTGGTAGATCGGTAAAAATGACCCTTCGGTCCGAATGGTCCGGACCCCTTCCGAGGGGGTCGGATCGAGGTGCCGCACGGTGCGACCCAGCCGCCTAGTCGGGCGACGGATCACGCTCCCGCGCGGCCGCCACAGTGCTCGGCCGGAGGTCCGTCCAGTTGCGGTCGATGTAGTCGACACAGGCACGGCGGGACGCCTTCCCGTGCGCTATCGCCCAGCCGGTGGGGACGTCGGCGAACGCCGGCCACAACGAGTGCTGGTTCTCTTCGTTCACCAACACCAGGTAGTCGGCCTCGGGGTCATCGAATGGACTTGTCACCACTTCACCTCTCGTTCGTATTCGACGCAGAGTGGTGCACACCACAAGTTAGATCGACTGCCCTACCGGGTTCGTTACACCATGCTAGGCGTCCCGAAGTCCCGTGTACGCAGATGCGCCCCGCGGATGGCTCACCTGTGACGGGAGAGCACCCACGGGGCGCACGGGTAGGGAAAGCGGCCGCGACCGGCGCGAGGGAGCCGTCAGCGCGACGACCCGACCAGCGCCTTCGCCTTCGCGAGGCGCTTGGTCAGACCCCACTGGGTCACCTTCAGCAGCGCCTCCCGGACGATGTTGCCGCTCATCTTCGACTCGCCCAGCTCGCGCTCGGTGAACGTGATCGGCACCTCGCTGACCGTGAAGCCTGCGTTGATCGCACGCCACGCCAGGTCCACCTGGAAGCAGTAGCCGTGCGACTCGACCGCGCCCAGATCGAGGGCCTCGAGGACCTCGCGCCGATACGCGCGGTAGCCGCCGGTGATGTCCTGGATCTTCACACCCAGCGCGAGCCGCGAGTAGATGTTGCCGCCGCGCGAGAGCCACTCGCGGTGCTTGGGCCAGTTGACGACGGTGCCGCCCGGCACGTACCGCGACCCCAGGACGAGGTCGGCGCCGGCGTCGACCTTCTCGAGCAACCGGTGCAGCTGCTCGGGCGCGTGACTGCCGTCCGCATCCATCTCGACGAGCACCGCGTAGTCGCGCTCGAGTCCCCAGCGGAACCCGGCGATGTAGGCGGCACCCAGGCCGTTCTTCTCGGTGCGGTGCATGACGTGGATGCGGCCGGCGTCGTCGGCCGCGGCCAACTCGTCCGCGAGGTCGCCGGTGCCGTCGGGGCTGCCGTCGTCGACGACCAGCACATGGGCGCCCGGACGTGCGGCGTGGAGCCGACCGACGATCAGCGGAAGATTCTCGCGCTCGTCATACGTCGGAATGATCACCAGGGTCCGGGTGCTGGGCTGTGCGCTTCCCGCTGTCGCCGCTGACATCGAGATCCTCCCTGCCGGTGCTGGCCGGCGCATTGTTCGTGTCCTCGACGGCGCAATCCGTCCGCTGCGTCGCCGTGCTCGGCGAACCGTCGCCCCGACGGCCGCGCACGGCGGCGAACACGAGGGCGACAGCGGCCCCGAGACACAGGACAACCTCCGGAATCGGGCCGAGCCGAGTAGCCAGCGTAGTACCGGTACGTAGTGAGACCTGCGACACAAGGGCCGCCGGCTCGAAAAGCGGGGTCTCCTGCGCCACCGAGCCGTCCGCCTCGATGATCGCGCTCACACCGCTGGTGGCTGCGACGACGACGTCCCGGCGATGCTCGACGGCCCGCACCCGCGACATCGCGAGCTGCTGGTAGGTCATCTCCGTGTCGCCGAACGTCGCGTTGTTCGTCGGGACCGCGATCAGCTGCGCGCCGTCGCGCACCGACTGGGTGAGGGCGCGGTCGAACGCCACCTCGTAGCAGGTGGCCACGCCGACGGGGATGCCGTCGGCGGTCACGACACCGTTGCCGTGGCCGGGCACGAAGTTGCCGGCCTGGTCCGCGTACGAGGAGAAGTGTCGGAAGAAGTCGCGGTACGGCAGGTACTCGCCGAACGGTTGGATGATCCGCTTGTCGTGCCGCTCGCCCGGACCCTGGTCGCCGTTCCACACGATCACCGAGTTCGTGGTGGTGTGATCGGGATTGACCAGGACCGCGCCGACAAGGATCGGCGCCCCCACCGCCTCGGACGCCGCGGTGATCTCGGCGGCCGCGTCCGCGTTGCGGAGCGGGTCGATGTCCGACGCGTTCTCCGGCCACACCACCAGATCGGGTTGCGGTTGCCGCCCGGCGGCGACGTCGTCGGCGAGCTGGAAGGTGCGGCGGACGTGGTTGTCGAGCACCGCGCGCCGCTGGGCGTTGAACTCGAGCCCCAACCGGGGCACGCTGCCCTGGATCGCGGCGACGGTGATCGTCCGGTCGCCGTCGGCGTCGGCGTGCACGTACGGCACCGTCGCCAGCGCCACGACGGACGCGCCGCAGGTGACCGCGATGGGTCCGATCAGCGTGCGCAGCGAGGCGCGCCGGGCCGCCACGAACGCCAGCGCGGCCAGCCCGGTCCCGGTGAGGGCCACCCCGAAGCTGAGCAGCGGGGCGCCGCCCAGCGCCGCCAACGGCAGCAGCCAGCCCTCCGGTTGACCGAATGCGAGCCGCCCCCAGGGGAATCCGCCGAACGGCAGCGTCGAGCGCAGCCACTCGGTGAGACTCCACACCGCGGCGATCGCGAGCGCCACCACCCACAGCGGGGCCCGCAGCCGGGCGACGAGCACCGCCCCGAGCCCGAACAGGCCGATGAACACCGCCTCGGCCGCGGACAGGGCCAGCCACGGCAGCGGACCGACGTACTCCCCGATCCACGGCAACAGCGGCACGAGGAACCCGAGACCCGCCAGGTAGCCGTAACCGAAGCCCGCCCGCAGCGTGCGGCCGCGGCGCCCGTAGTCGGTGAGCACCGCGGTCAGCAGCGCGACGCCCAGCGGCGCCAGGAACCACAGCGTCCGCGGCGGGAAGCTCGCGAACAGCAGCAGGCCCGACGCGACCGCCAGGACGCAGTCGCGCAGCGTCGCGGTCAGCGGCCGACGGCCGCCGCGGTCGTCACCGCTCATGGACGGTGACTCCGCGGTGCACCGACCGCAGGCACACCGGCGTGCGGGCGCCGTCCTCGAGCCGCGGCAGCGCGGGCACGCGGGAGCGGGGGTCGGTGGACCACCGCTGCACCGAGTCCTTGGGCGCCGAGACGACCAGTTCGTCGGCGTCCCAGATCACGTACGACGCGGGCGCGCCCGGCGTCAGGGTGCCGGCCATGCCGTCCCGGACGCCGCCGGCCCGCCACGCGCCGCGGGTCGCGGCCGAGAACGCCGCGCGCGGCGAGACGCCGCTGCCGGGAGTGTGGTGGTGGACGGCGGCGCGGAGCATCGCCCACGGGTCGATCGGGGTCACGGGGGCGTCGGAGCCGAACGCGAGCGACATCCCGGTCGAGGCGATGGGCGCGAACGGGTTCATCCCCGCGGCACGCTCGGCGCCGAGGCGCTGCGCGTACATGCCGTCGGGCCCGCCCCACAGAGCGTCGAACACCGGCTGCATGCTAGCGATCACGCCCCACCCGCCGAGCTGGGTGGCCTGCTCGGGGGTGACCATCTCCAGGTGCTCGAGCCGGTGACCGCGGGCGGCGAGCGCCGGGCCGCCGAGTTCGGCGGCGACGGCCGCGAACGCCGCGACGGCGGCGGTGACGGCGCCATCACCGATCGCGTGGAATCCGGCCTGGATGCCGGCGAGCGTGCAGGCGCGGACGTGCGCGGACACCGCGTCGACGTCGAGGTAGGTGTTGCCGTGTTCACCGGCGCAGTCGTGGTACGGCTCGAGCAGTGCCGCCGTCCGGGACCCGAGGGCGCCGTCGATGAACAGGTCGCCGCCGAGGCCGTGCGCACCGGTCCGGGCGAGGAGTTCGGTCGCCGCCTCCGGGGAGTCGACGGCCTCGCCCCAGTAGCCGCGCACCTCGACACCGTGGGACAGCGCGAGCAGTTCGCGGAAGTCGTCGAGCCCACCGATGTCGGGGCCGCCGCACTCGTGGACGGCGACGATGCCGTGCGCCGCAGCGTGGTCGAGGGCGGCGGTGCGGGCCGCCGCGCGCTGCGCCGGGGTGAGCAGGGCGCGCGCCTGGGCGCGGGCCAGGTGGTGCGCGTCGCCGGTCAGTGCCCCGTCGGGCGAGAAGCCGGTGGCCGCGGTCAGATCAGCGGTGGCCTGCCGCAGCGGGGTCGAGCACAGCGCGGAATGCGCGTCGATCCGCGTGAGGTACACCGCCCGGCCGGGCGCGGCTTCGTCGAGTTCGGCGGTGGTCGGGGCGTCGTCGGGCCAACGGGTGTCGTCCCAGCCCTGACCCCAGACGACCGCGTCGTCGCGCTCGCGCGCGAATCGGCGCAGCAGGTCGAGGCACTCGGCCTTGTCGCGGGCGCCGCCGAGGTCGAGCCCGGTCAACTGCAGGCCGAGGGCGGTCACGTGGACGTGGGTGTCGACGAAACCGGGTGTGACGAAGGCGCCGTCGAGTTCGACGATCTCCGCGTCGGGATGCAGCGCGCGGCCCGGACGGTCCTCACCGACCCAGACCACGATGCCGTCGGTGACCGCCATCGCGGTCGCGTCGGGTGCGCTGGGACTGTAGATACGGCCGTCGACCAACAGTTGGGTACTCACGGACGTCCAGTCTGCCTGTTACGGCAGCGCGCGGGGTCCCTGGGGCGGGGTGTCGGGCCGGAAGTCCGGGTACACGTCGACGACCTCGCCGTCGATGACGGTCCCCCGCCGGGCCCCGGCCGTGCGGGAGGCGAACTCGACACCGGTGAGGGTGATGTTCGCCTTCTTGCCGGCGAGCACCACCGCCAGCGGGCGCAGCGCCCACCGCGTCGGCGGCAGCAGCATCAACAGGCCGAGCACCGACGTCACCAGTCCGGGCACGAACATCAGCACCGAACCGGCGGCGACCATCGCGCCGTCCGCGACGGCACCCGTCGGCGATCCCTCCCCGCGCGAGGCGCGGCGGAATCCGTCCATCACCACACGCCATTGGGAGCGGACCAGGATCATGCCGACCGCGGATCCGGCGATCAGGAGCAACACCGTCCACAGCACGCCGATCATGGAACCCACCCAGATCAGGGCGCCGACCTCCACCACGACGTAGAGAAGGAACAGGAGGGCGATCATGGTGGATCCTTTCGGTGGCGGGCGCCCGCCGGGGTGTGGCAGGTGCTCTGACTGCTCAACGATCGACGGTCCCGGAATGCTCCCATGCGCTCGGATTCGATCCAGTAACGGTCTAACCCTAAAGTTGACGTATAGACTTCTCGCGTGGTGCAGTACGGGAACCGATCGGCTGGGAGGGCCGATCCCCCAGGGAGGAGTTCACATGTCACGACGCTTCGAGCGGGGCACCGCGCGCCGGGTGCTCGTCCGACTCTCCGCCGCGGTCGCGGCCACCGCGGCCGGCGCCGTGGTGTTCTCCGGGGTGGCCGCGGCCGACCCGGCACCGGCCGCGCCGCCGTCGCTGCAGGGTCTGCTCGGCGAGTTGACGAAGAACGCGCCGCAGGCGTCGGATCTGCTAGGTGGCCTGCTCGGCGCCCCCGGCGTGACGGAGATCATCGAGGGCGTCACCGGCCAGGAGGTCGGCACCACCACCGCGAAGGACTTCCTGTTCCCGGCGCCGACGTTCGGGTGTGGGGTCGCCGGCAACCCGATGACGGTGACCGTCGCGAGCGCGCAGGCCGGACCCAACTTCCCGCTCCCGCCGTGGATCGAGCGCGGCAAACTCCGCTTCCAGGCGGTGCCGGCGCACCTCGCGATCCCCAAGGAATCGGATCTGCAGGTGGCCTGGTTCAACACCACCACCCTGAAGGGCGGGGTCGTACCGCTCGACGATGCGGTGTTGAACGTGCCGACGCTGTCGAAGACCGTCGACACCGGCGAGGGCAACGTCCTGGCGGCCCTGTTCGGCCAGGTGAAGTACGAGTCGGGCACCACGTGCACCGCGCTCGGCACTGTCGGGCAGTTCACCGCGTAGGCGCCGATCTCCGATCCTGAAGGGTTCCTCCCGGTCGCCGGGAGGAACCCTTCTGTATTGCGCCCTGCGTATCGTCGCGGCGTGAGCATCAGGAGAAGCGTGGTCGTCGCCCTCGTGCTGGGGTCGGGGTTCGGTGCGGCGACATCCGTGATGAACGAGGTGGCCTCGCCGATGGGGGCCGTCGGGAGTCGGATCGCGGGCACGGTCTGGGCGTCGGTGGCGGAGATCGTCACGCTGCTCCTCGACGCCGGATGGGCGTGGGCGGCGCTGGCAGTGATCGCGGGTGCGCTGACACGGGACCGGGTGGCGGGCGCGGCCGCCGGCGCACTGGCTTTGATCGGCGCCACGACCACGTACTACCTATCCGATTCCGTGCTGCGCGAGGAACCGCTGGCCCTGTACGGACCCGAGCTGCTTCGGTGGTCGATCGCCGGCGCGATACTCGGGCTCGCCCTCGGAGCCGTGGGCGCGAGCATCAAGGACGCCGGAGTGATCGGCCTCCTGGCCGGACTGACGGTGCCGGTCGGGGCCGCCGTGCAGATGATCGTGTTGCCGCCCCACGCCGGGGCGGCGGCGGTGAACCCCGCCGCGACGTGGGCGCAGGGCATCGTGTTCGCGGCCGCCGCAGTGGCCGTCGCCGTCGTGACGGCCCGATTCGTCGCCGACTCCAGGCGCCGCCGGCGTGCCGGGGCGGGTGCCGGGGTCCTGTCGTGACGATCGGGTCGGGGCTTTGCCGGCCCCCCCGAACGCCGCTACTGACGCCGCGCCGATCCCGCTCCCGGCCGCACCAGCCCCGTCTCGTACGACAGCACGACGGCCTGGACACGGTCCCGCAGTCCCAGCTTCGCCAGCACCCGCCCCACGTGCGACTTGATCGTCGCCTCGGACAGGAACAGCTTCGCGGCGATCTCGCAGTTCGACAGGCCGCTCGCGACGAGGCACAGCACCTCGCGCTCCCGGTCGGTTAGGACGTCGAGGATCGCCGGGTCGCGGGACGGCGGCAGGTCGTCGCGGAGAAAACGGGAGATCAGCCGACGCGTCACCCGCGGGGAGACGACCGCGTCCCCCGCGGCGACGCTGCGGATCGCCGAGACCAGGTCCTCAGGCGGGGTGTCCTTGAGCAGGAATCCGCTGGCGCCGGCCCGCAGCGCGGCCAGCGCGTGCTCGTCGAGGTCGAACGTGGTCATCACCAGCACCTTGCTGGGGCCGCCGGCCGCGAGGATGCGTTCGGTGGCGGTGACCCCGTCGACCACGGGCATCCGCACGTCCATCAGCACGACGTCGGGTTGCAGTGCGTGCGCCGAGCGGACCGCGGCCGCGCCGTCCGCCTCCTCCCCCACCACGAGGATGTCGTCGTGGGCGTCGAGGACCATGTTCAGGCCCATACGCATGAGTTCCTGGTCGTCGACGAGAAGAACGGAGATCGGCACGGAACGAATCTAGTGGTTGGCCAGGTCCGGTCGCACATTCATTGGTCGGGGTCGAGCGGCAGTTCGGCCCGGACCGTCCATCCGCCGTCGGGCCGCCGACCGGCCTCGAGGGTTCCGCCGAGCACGGCGACCCGCTCCCGCATGCCGACCAGTCCGTTGCCGCTGCCCTCGAGGCCGGCGCGGACGACGCCCCGGCGGCGAGCGGCACTGCCGTACCGCACGCTGCCGTTGTCGACGATCTCGACCAGCACGTCGTGCTCGCGGCGGGCGATGTGGACCCACGCCTTCGGGTCGGCGCCCGAGTGCCGCAGGACATTGGTCAGCGACTCCTGCACCAGGCGGTGGACGCCGAGGCTCACCGCGGGACGGACGTCGTCGATGGCGCCGGACTGGGTCAGTTCCACCGCCAGCCCGGCCGCCCGCATCGTCTCGACCACCCGCGCGACACCCGCGGTGCCGTGCTGCGGCATCTCCGCCGGGGTCTGGGGTGTGCGCAACAGCGCGACGGTGCGGCGCAGCTCCGCCAGTGCCTCCCGCCCGGTGCCGGCGATGTTGGACAGCGCCCGCTCGGCCTTCTGCGGATCGCGGCGCAGGGCGTAGGACGCGCCGTCGGCCTGCACGATCATGACGCTGACCGCGTGCGCGACCACGTCGTGCAGTTCGCGGGCGATCCGGGTGCGTTCGGCGTAGACGGCGTCGTCCGCCCGGCGATCCCGCTCGTACTCGGCGATCGCCAGGCGCGTGGCGACCTCGTCGTCGTAGGCGCGGCGGGCGCCGATGAACTCGGCGAGGATCCACGACAGCGCGAACGCGAGGGCCGAGAAGATCGACGCGGCCAGCGCGTCCTGCTCGAGTAGCCGCACCGAGACGACGGTGTCGATCGCCAGACCGATCACGTAGTAGGCGGCCGCGCGGCGGCCCACGTACGCCACGAGGCTGTAGAGCGACACCGCGAGCGCGAACACCGCCGGGTGCGAGTTCTCCTCCGCGTTCAGGTCACCGGTCGCGTACAGCGTCAGCGTGCAGACGATCGACATGACGAGCACGACGGCCGCCGCGGCCCGCGGGTGCCGGCGGCGGCACGCGATCGGCAGGGACAGCCCGGCGCCGGTGAGCACGTACAGCACCGGCGCCGTCCGGCCGAACGCCGACGCGATCTCGAGCGCGAACAGCAGCCCCGCGAGCATCGCGTCGGCGACCATCGGCCGCTCCCGCAGCCACAGACTGAACCTCCGCATGGCGAGCAGCGTAGGAGGTCGGCGCCCGGTGGAACGAACCCGCAGGGGCTCCGCCGGTCAGCCGGGATACGACGCGGACATGACCAGGGCGCGCTGCGCGTCGGGCACGTGGCCTCGGAGGTTGTCGTCGATCCTCGGCCAGCGGGCCTCGCCGCCGAACTCGGCGCGGATGGACCAGTAGACCGCCCGCGCGGCCGCCCAGTCCTCGGTGGCCACGCGATACCGGAACGCCTCGATCACCACACCGCCGCTGATCCGGTCCGCGAGCGCGTCGGTCGTGTCGATGGCGCCGAGCGCGCGGACCGCCGTGTCCAACGCTGCGACCACGGCCGAGCCGATCGGCTCCGCCGGCGCTTCCCCAGTGATCTCGAACCACGGCGGAGCCCCGGACGCCAGGCTCTCGAGGCGGCACCGGAACTGGCAGTCGACCTCGCGTGGGCGTTCGGTGACCGTCTCACCGATGGTGGTCGCGAACTCCGCGGAGTAGACGCCGCAGTTCACGTAGAAGCGGACATTGCCGCCGGCGTTCCCCGAGGACCGTTGCAGCGACACGACATCGGTCAGGCCGCCCCGCACGCGGGTGAAGGCGAGCGCCCGTTTCCGGAAGCCGAGCCCTTTCAGGAACGGTCGGACATGGTCGCGCTCGACACCGTCGAAGCCCACCGACACCGAATCATCCACGGGCGCACAACCTACCAGCGGCCGACGACGAACCGGCCGGGCGACGCGCGCGTCAATCCGGCTCGGGCGCCGATTCCTCCCATCCGTCTCCGGTCCACGAGATGTCGACGGCGTATTCACTGTTGACGCCGATGGCCCAGTAGTCGACGGTGCCGTGGTCCGCCGAGTCGAGTTCGATCCAGCCGATCCGGAACTCGCCGCGCAGGATGCGCTGGGCGCGCCGGTCCAGCGCCCCGAGGGTGGCGCAGAGCCCGCGGACCCGCGAGTCGATCCAGTCCGCCGACGGATCCGGGACGGTGACCTCGAGGGTGCCCGCGTCGCGCAGCGGGATCTCGATCAGCAGCTCACCGCTGGGGCGTACCGCGCGTGTCACGTGACGCTCGTAGGCCCACAACAGGTCCCGCGGATCGTAGGGCGAGCTCACGGCGTCGGATCGCCCGGACCGGCGGAATCGGAACACGAACCCACCCTAGATGCCGAAAGCGCGGCCCTCGACGAGGATCGTCAGGCCGATCGTGATCAGGGCCACGGGCAGGACGACGTGGCCCCACCGGGCGAGCACCCGCGCGACGACCGGGTGCGACGCGAAATACCGTCCGGCGGCGCACCAGAGCGCGACACCGATCAGGAAGACCACGGCGAACACCGAGATCGTGGACACCGATGCGACGGCGAAAATCGGCACGTAGACCGCGATGTTGTCGCCGCCGTTCGCGAAGGTGACCGCGGCCACCTGCCAGATTCCCGGGCCCGTACGGGGTTCGGCGCCGGCCGACGGATCAGGGTCGTCGGGTTCGCCGCGGCGCGTTCGCCAGGCGCTCCACCCGGCCCGGAGCCCGAGGGCGAGCGGCACGAGCCCGAAGTACGGGAGCGCCTCGGGTGGGAGCAGCGCCGATCCGGCCACGGCGGTCGCGATCGAGACCGCCAGGATCGCGATGAACCCGAGGTACTGGCCGGCGACGACCCGAACGGCACCTCGACGGCCCGGCGCCTGCCCGAAGAAGACGGCGAGCACGACCAGGTCGTCGATGTTGGTCACCGCGAAGGTCCCGACGGCCTGACCGATCACTCCCGGACTCACGCCGTCTCCTCGTGCACGCTCGACATCGGCGCGGACACTACCGGGTTCGGATCCGGCGCCGACTAGGCTGAGCCGGTGATCGTCACCCACGGCGCTGTCCCGCCCGCTGCCGCGTCCGGCGACCCGGTCGACCCCGAGTTCACGGCGCTGCCGTTGCGCGCGTTGGCCGATGCCGCCCTGTCCGTCGCCCGCGCCGCCGGCGCGGAGCACGCCGATCTGCGGGTGCACCGCCTGGTGACCCAGTCGCTGCGGCTGCGCGACGCCAAGGTCCAGTCGGCCCAGGACGGCGTCGAGACCGGATTCGCGGTGCGCGTCGTGGTCGACGGCACGTGGGGGTTCGCGTCGCACGCCGAACTGACCCCGCAGCGGGCGGCGGCCGTCGCGGCGGAGGCGGTGGAGGTGGCCCGCGCGCTGCGCGTCCTCAACCGCGAACGGGTGGTGCTCGCACCGGAACCGGTGTACCGCGACGTCACCTGGGTGTCGGGCTGCGTGACCGATCCGTTCGCGGTCGCCACCACGGACAAGGTGGGCCTGCTCGCCGACTACTCGCGGCGCCTGCTCGACGCGGACGGCATCGACCACGTGACCGCGAGTTGCCTGCAGGTCAAGGAGCAGACCTTCTACGCCGACCTGGCCGGGTCGGCGATCACGCAGCAGCGGGTACGCCTGCATCCCGAACTCGAGGCCGTCTCGGTGGATGCCGACGCCGGCACCTTCGAGACGATGCGCACCCTCGCGCCGCCGGTGGGCCGCGGCTGGGAGTACGTGACCGGCACGGGTTGGGAGTGGGACACCGAACTGGCCGAGATCCCCGGGTTGCTCGCGGAGAAGTCCGCGGCACCCAGCGTGACGGCGGGCCCGACCGACCTCGTGATCGACCCCACCAACCTGTGGCTGACCATCCACGAATCGATCGGCCACGCAACGGAGTACGACCGGGCCATCGGCTACGAGGCCGCGTACGCGGGCACGTCGTTCGCCACGCCCGACCTGCTCGGCACCCTGCGGTACGGCACCCCGATCATGCACGTCACCGCCGACCGCACCGAGCCACACGGGCTCGCGAGCGTCGGGTTCGACGACGACGCGGTGGCCGCGCAGCGCTGGGACCTGGTCCGCGACGGCGTCCTCGTCGGCTACCAGCTGGACCGGGTGTTCGCGCCGCGACTCGGCCTGGACCGGTCCAACGGCTGCTCGTACGCCGA
Organism: Prescottella agglutinans; assembly: GCF_004011865.1. GTDB lineage: Bacteria > Actinomycetota > Actinomycetes > Mycobacteriales > Mycobacteriaceae > Prescottella > Prescottella agglutinans. Next base: position 161,265 of record NZ_RKLP01000007.1, read on the forward strand.
CTCGGCGCACCACGTGCCGATCCAGCGGATGGCGAACGTGTCGCTGCAACCCGACCCGGCCGCGGACACGACCACCGCCGACCTGATCTCCCGCGTCGAGGACGGCATCTACGTCGTCGGCGACAAGAGCTGGTCGATCGACATGCAGCGCTACAACTTCCAGTTCACCGGGCAGCGCTTCTTCCGGATCCGGGACGGCCGTCTCGACGGGCAACTGCGCGACGTCGCGTACCAGGCGACGACGACGGACTTCTGGGGATCGATGGAGGCGCTCGGCGGGCCGTCTACGTGGCGCCTCGGCGGCGCGTTCAACTGCGGCAAGGCGCAACCCGGCCAGGTCGCGGCGGTCAGCCACGGATGCCCGTCGGCGCTGTTCCGCGGCGTCAACGTGCTCAACACCCGAACGGAGGGCGGGCAGTGACCACGAGCGGAGGGTCCGCGGTGATCGCCGCACAGGAACTCGTCGAGCAGGCGCTCGCGCTGTCGACCGTCGACGAGGCGATGGTGCTCGTCACCGACGCGAGCGAGGCGTCGCTGCGCTGGGCCGGAAATTCGATGACCACGAACGGGGTCTCGACGTCGCGGTCCTGGACCGTGCTCTCGGTGATCCGCTCCGACGACGGGTCCGCGAGGGTCGGCGCGGTGACCTCCTCGTCGGTGGACGCCGACGCGATCGTCGACGTCGTGCGGGCCAGCGAGTCCGCCGCCCGGTCCGCGCAGCCGGCCGAGGACGCGATGGACCTGCTGACCGGCGGCGCCCCGGACGCCGGCTGGGCGGACGCCCCGGCGGCGACGGGCGTCGGGGTGTTCGAGACGCTCGTGCCCGGTCTGGCGGACGGCTTCGACGGCGCCGACCGGCTGTACGGCTTCGCGCACCATCAGATGCACAGCACCTGGCTCGGCACCTCGACCGGCATCCGGCGGCGGTTCACCCAGCCGACGGGGTCGATCGAGATCAACGGAAAGCGCGGCGACGCGAGCGCCTGGGTGGGCTCGGCCGGCCTCGACTTCACCGACGTGTCCGTCCCGGACCTGCTGTCGGACCTGTCCCGGCGGCTGGACTGGGCCGCGCGCACGGTCGCGCTGCCCGCCGGCCGGTACGAGACGGTGCTGCCGCCGTCGGCGGTGTCGGACCTGATGATCCCGCTGATGTGGGCGATGGAGGGTCGCGGTGCCCAGGAGGGGCACACCGCGCTCTCGCGCAGCGGCGGCACCCGTGTCGGCGAGAAGCTCACCGACATCCCGCTGACCCTGTACTCGGATCCGCGCGCCGACCGTCTCGCCTACACCCCGTTCGTCGCGACAACGGGGTCGTCCGACACGGTCTCGGTGTTCGACAACGGCATGGACGCCGACCGGGTCGACTGGATCCGCGACGGCGTGATCAACGCGCTGGCGTATCCGCGGGCGGCCGCGGCGGAGTTCGGCGCGCCGGTCGCGGTGCCGGGCGACAACCTGCTGCTCTCCGGCGGGAGCGCCGCGACGCTCGACGACCTGGTGGCCGGCACCGAGCGCGGCCTGCTGCTGACCACGCTGTGGTACATCCGCGAGGTGGACCCGACGACCGCGCTGCTCACCGGGCTCACCCGAGACGGCGTGTACCTGATCGAGGACGGCGCGGTCACCGCGGCGGTCAACAACTTCCGGTTCAACGAGAGCCCGCTCGATCTGCTGCGGCGCGTGACGGAGGTCGGCGCCACCGAGCACACCCTGCCGCGGGAATGGAAGGACTGGTTCACCCGAACCGCGATGCCGCCCATGCGGATCCCGGACTTCCACATGTCGTCGGTGAGCCAGGCCCAGTGAGGGGGAAGTGATGGCGTCGATCGGACCCGAGGACCGCTGCCCCTGCCAGTCCGGAGAACAGTACGGGCAGTGCTGCGGCCGCTTCCACGGCGGCGCCGCCGCCCCGACCGCGGAGCAGTTGATGCGCTCGCGGTACGCCGCGTTCGCAGTCGGCGACGCCGACTACCTGCTGCGGACATGGCATCCGAGCACCCGCCCGACCGACCTCGACCTGGACCTGGACCCCGATCTGGTGTGGCGCCGCCTCGACGTGCTGCGCGGCACCGGCGGCGGCCTGCTCGACGCCACCGGCACCGTCGAGTTCGTCGCCTACTACACCGACCACGGCGAGCGCGGGTCCATGCGCGAGCACAGCCGATTCGTCCGGGAGGACGGTCGGTGGCTCTACGTGGACGCGATGCCGTAGTTCGGCCGACCACCGTATTCCTTCGACAGACAAGGACCGTGATGCGTTTCGGACTGTTCGTACCCCAGGGCTGGCGACTCGACCTGGTCGGCATCGACCCGGCGGACCAGTGGCCGGTGATGCGGGATCTCGCGCTGCGCGCCGACCGCGGGCCGTGGGACTCGATCTGGGTGTACGACCACTTCCACACCGTCCCGGCGCCCACCGACGAGGCCACCCACGAGGCGTGGTCGCTGGTGTCGGCGTTCGCGGCGGTCACCGGGCGGGTGCGGCTGGGCCAGATGTGCACCGCGATGAGCTACCGCAACCCGGCCTACCTCGCGAAGGTCGCCGCGACCGCCGACAGCATCTCCGGCGGCCGCGTCGAGATGGGCATCGGCGGCGGTTGGTACGAGCAGGAGTGGCGGGCCTACGGCTACGGGTTCCCGTCGGCGGGCGAGCGCCTGGGCCGCCTGGACGAGGGCGTGCAGATCTTCAAGCAGGCCTGGAGCACCGGCACCGCGACGCTCGACGGCCGCCACTACCAGGTGGACGGCGCGATCGTGCGACCCCTGCCGTTGCAGGACGGCGGCATCCCGCTGTGGATCGCCGGTGGCGGCGAGAAGGTGACGCTGAAGATCGCCGCGAAGTACGCGCAGTACACGAACTTCGACGGCACCCCCGAGGTGTTCGCCCACAAGTCGGAGGTTCTGCGGCGGCATTGCACGGAGGTCGGCACCGACTTCGGCTCGATCGTCCGGTCCGCGAACTACAACCTGGCGATCGGGCGGACCGAGGCCGAGGTGCGCGAGCGCCTCGAGACCCTGCGCGCCCGCCTCGAACCGATCGTCGGGGCGGAACGGGCCGACGCCTCGCTGGCCGCTTTCCGCGGCATGCCCGCGGTCGGCACCCCCGAGCAGATCGTCGAGAACCTCACCGCGCTGAAGAAGCAGGGCCTCGAGTACGCGATCTTCTACGACCCCGAGGCCGCGTACGACACGTCCGGTCTGGAACTGCTCGAGCAGGAGGTGCTTCCGCACCTGGCGTGAGGCGGTGGGCCCTGGCCCACGGACGGCGCCCCGAGTAACGTCCGCGACAAGGGAAGCTTGTCGTGGACTGGTTCGACGCCGACCAATACTGGCTGGGGCGGCTGCTCTTCAAGGAGGGGCTGGCCGTCATCTACCTCTGTGCGTTCCTCGTCGCCGCCGACCAGTTCCGGCCGCTCATCGGGGACGGCGGCATGCTGCCCGCGCGCCGGTTCCTCGCCGGCGCCCGGTGGCAGCGCTCACCGAGCATTTTCCACCTGCACTACTCGGACCGGTTCTTCGCCGGCGTCGCCTGGACTGGCGCGGGACTGGCGGCGGCCGCGGCCCTCGGGCTCCTGGATCTGCTGCCGCTGCCGCTGTGCATGCTCGGCTGGCTGCTGCTGTGGGGCCTGTACCTGTCGATCGTCAATGTCGGCCAACTCTGGTACGGGTTCGGGTGGGAGTCGCTGCTGCTCGAGGTGGGCCTGCTCGCGGTGTTCGTCGGCAACGCGCACACCGCGCCACCGCTGCTGACGCTGCTGCTGCTGCGGTGGCTGCTGTTCCGGCTCGAGTTCGGCGCCGGGCTGATCAAGATCCGCGGCGACCCGTGCTGGCGCAACCTGACCTGCCTCTACTACCACCACGAAACCCAGCCGATGCCCGGCCCGCTCAGCTGGTACTTCCATCACCTGCCCCGCCCGCTGCACAAGATGGAGGTGGCGGGCAACCACTTCACCCAGCTGATCGTGCCGTTCTTCCTGTTCGTGCCGCAGCCCGTCGCCGGCGGGGCCGCCGCCATCATGGTCGTGACGCAGCTGTGGCTGGTGGCGAGCGGCAACTTCTCGTGGCTCAACTGGCTCGCGATCGTCCTCGGCCTGTCGGTGCTGCCGAACGGGTTCTGGGAGTTCGTCCTCCCGGTGCGGGCCCCCTCCGATCTCGCCCCCGCCCCGATCTGGTTCGCGGTCGTCGTCGTCGCGGTCACGATCGCCGTCGCGGCGCTCAGCTACCGCCCCGCCCGCAACCTGTTCTCCAGCCACCAGATGATGAACGCGTCGTTCGACCCGTGGCATCTCGTGAACACCTACGGCGCGTTCGGGCACGTGACGAAGACGCGCCGCGAGATCGTCCTCGAGGGGTGCCGCGACGAGCACCCGACTGCGGACAGCGAGTGGCTGGCCTACGAGTTCAAGGGCAAACCGGGCGATCTGCGCCGGCGCCCCCGCCAGTTCGCGCCCTACCACCTGCGCCTGGACTGGCTGATGTGGTTCGTCGCGATCTCCCCCGGCTACGGGGCGTCCTGGTTCGGCGGGCTGATCGGGCGCCTGCTCGACGGCGACGCCGCGCTGCTGAAACTGCTTCACCACAATCCGTTCCCGGACGCCCCGCCGGCGGTGATCCGGGCCCGGATGTATCGCTACCGGTTCACCACCCGCGACGAACACCGCGAGAGCGGCGCCTGGTGGGCCCGCACCCTCGAGGCCGAGTTCCTGCCGCCGATGTCGAGGCGCGGGCCACCGTAGGTGTCCGCGCCGACCTGCCGCGGCGGGCCGCGGCTCGCCCGCTCAGCTGCTGCTGCCGAGCGATCCGGGCGACGGATCGACGGGGTACGCCGCGACCCGCATGATCACCGAGCCCTCGCAGGGACCGCTCGCGATGTCGGTGCGCCACGAGCCGACCAGCGTGCCGTCGGGCTGCGGGGTGTAGTACGCCACCGAATGCGCCGGCGCCCACACCTTGGGCACGCCCTCGCCCTGCCAGCAGTCCCACTGCCAGTCGTACGGATGCACCCAACTGGTCCCGTCCCAGGTGTACCGCGCCGGCTGCGGCAGGGTCGGGTTGGCGGGCGCGGGCCCGTCGATCACGGTGGCCACACAGGTCCCGCTCGAACAGTCCGTCTCGAACGTGTAGGTGTCGGCGAAGTCGGGCTCCCACTGCCGCGCCGCCAGACTCGTGCCGGTCTTCGTCGCGGCGAAGCGCTTCACCGAGTACTCGCCGGACCAGGACGGCTGCGCCGCCCCCGCCGGCAGGGCCGCGGCAACCGACCAGATGACGATCAACGCGACTCCCAGCAGCGCTTTTCGCATAGTCGGATTGAAACACGCGACCCGTCCGGCCGGGCGACGATCGGCGATTGGTCCCGGTCCCCGGTCAGGCGCCGACGTACTCCGCGAGGTGCTTGCCGGTGAGCGTCGACCGATCGGCGACCAGGTCGGCCGGGGCGCCCTCGAAGACGACGCGGCCGCCGTCGTGGCCGGCGCCCGGACCGAGGTCGACGATCCAGTCGGCGTGCGCCATCACCGCCTGATGGTGCTCGATGACGATCACCGACTTGCCGGAGTCGACGAGGCGGTCCAGCAGGCCGAGCAGGTTCTCCACGTCGGCGAGGTGCAGACCGGTGGTGGGCTCGTCGAGGATGTACACGTCGCCCTTCTCCCCCATGTGGGTGGCCAGCTTCAGGCGCTGCCGCTCGCCGCCGGACAGCGTGGTGAGCGGCTGACCGATCTTCACGTAGCCCAGCCCGACGTCCGCCAGGCGCGCCAGAATCTTGTGGGCGGCAGGAATCTTCGCCTCTCCCGAACCGAAGAACTCCTCGGCCTGCGCGACGGACATCATGAGTACCTCGCTGATGTCCTTGCCACCGAACTTGTAGTCCAGCACCTCGGCCTGGAAGCGCTTGCCCTCGCACACCTCGCAGGGGGCGGAGACGCCCCCCATCATCGCCAGGTCGGAGTAGACCACGCCGGCGCCGTTGCAGTTGGGGCACGCGCCCTCGGAGTTGGCGCTGAACAGGCCGGGCTTCACGCCGTTCGCCTTCGCGAACGCCTTGCGGATGTGGTCGAGGAGTCCGGTGTAGGTCGCGGGGTTGCTGCGCCGGGAACCCTTGATCGCCCCCTGGTCGATCGACACCACACCGTCCCGCCCGGCCACCGAGCCGGCGATGAGCGAACTCTTGCCCGACCCGGCGACGCCGGTCACCACCACGAGCACACCCAGCGGGATGTCCACGTCGACGTCCCGGAGGTTGTGGGTGTCGGCGCCGCGCACCTCCAGCGCGCCGGTCGAGGTGCGCACCGCCGGCTTGAGCGACGCGCGATCGTCCAGGTGCTTGCCGGTGAGGGTGCCGCTCGACCGGAGCTCGTCCACGGTGCCCTCGAACACGATCTCGCCGCCCTCGGTGCCGGCACGCGGGCCGAGGTCGACCACGTGGTCGGCGATCGAGATCGCCTCCGGCTTGTGCTCGACGACCAGCACGGTGTTGCCCTTGTCCCGCAGCTGCTGCAGCAGGTCGTTCATCCGCACGATGTCGTGCGGGTGCAGCCCGATCGTCGGCTCGTCGAACACGTAGGTGACGTCGGTCAGCGAGGAGCCGAGATGCCGGATGAGCTTGGTGCGCTGCGCCTCGCCGCCGGACAGGGTGCCCGCCGGGCGGTCGAGGCTGAGGTAGCCGAGCCCGATCTCGACGAACGAGTCGAGGGTCTCGCCCAGCGACTTCAACAAGGGCGCGGCCGACGGCTCGTCGAGCCCGCGTACCCACTCGGCGAGATCGCTGATCTGCATGGCGCAGACGTCCGCGATGCTGACACCGTCGATCTTCGACGACCTCGCCTCCGCGCTCAGCCGGGTGCCCTCGCAGTCGGGGCAGATCTGGAACGTGATCGCGCGGTCGACGAACGCCCGGATGTGCGGCTGCATCGCCTCACGGTCCTTGGACAGGAACGACTTCTGGATCTTCGGGATCAAGCCCTCGAACGTCACGTTGACACCGTCGACCTTGACCTTGGTCGGCTCCTTGTACAGCAGATCGTTCAACTGCTTCTTGGTGAACTTGGCGATCGGTTTGTCGGGGTCGAAGAACCCGCAGCCCCGGTAGATGCGGCCGTACCAGCCCTCCATGCTGTAGCCGGGGATGGTGAGCGCACCCTCGTTGAGGGACTTGCCGTCGTCGTACAGCGCGGTCAGGTCGAAGTCGGAGACCTTGCCCATGCCCTCGCAGCGCGGGCACATGCCGCCGGTCACGCTGAAGCTGCGACGCTCCTTGACGGTCCGGCCACCCTTCTCTACCGAGATGGCCCCCGCCCCGCTCACCGACGCGACGTTGAACGAGAACGCCTGCTGCGAGCCGATGTGCGGCGTCCCCAGCCGGCTGAACAGGATGCGCAGCATCGCGTTGGCGTCGGTGGCGGTGCCGACGGTGGAACGCGGGTTGGCGCCCATCCGCTCCTGGTCCACGATGATCGCCGTCGTCAGGCCCTCGAGCACGTCCACGTCCGGCCGCGCCAGGGTCGGCATGAAGCCCTGCACGAAGGCGCTGTAGGTCTCGTTGATCATCCGCTGCGACTCGGCCGCGATCGTGCTGAACACCAGCGAACTCTTGCCCGAGCCGGACACGCCGGTGAACACCGTCAGCCGGCGCTTCGGGATGTCGACGCTGACGTCCTTGAGATTGTTCTCGCGCGCGCCGTGCACCCGGATCAGGTCGTGGCTGTCGGCGGCGTGCAGCGTCGGGGACTGCGGGTCCGTGCTGGTGGCCATGCTCATCGTGTCTCCCTCTGTCGCCTCCGGAACCCGTGGCCGCGCGCGGCCACGGGTTCCCTGTCTACCCGAAATCGCCGTCACACCGACGGCGTCGCCCACGTGAACCCGTCCGGGTCGGTGAAGTCTCCGGCGTCGCCGCCGATGACGATCCCGTGTGATCCGGTTCCGTCCGCCGGAACCCCGGCGTCCTTCGCGAGGGCCCGACGACCGTAGAGCGCCAGCTTGACGTTCTTCGGTTCGGTCGCGAACTCGACGTACTTGCGGCCGTAGCTCTTGGCCACCGCGAGCCCGCGGTCGACGTAGAACTGCTTGCTCGCCTTGACGTCGTCCACGCCGAGCAGCAGCACGATGTCGTCGAACCGGCGGTCGGCCGGTCCGGTGTTCTTCTTCGACGATGTGGCGACCTTCCAGATCGCCCCGTCCGGGGCCTGCACGACGCCGCCGTAACCCCAGAACCCCTTCTTGGCCGGCTTCAGCGCGGCCGCGCCGCCGTCCAGGGCGGCGCCGATGAAGGCGTCGACGATGCTCGGCTGCGACACCACGAGGGACAGGGTGTAGCCGCGGAATCCGGTGGTCGGCGACTGCGCGGCGCGGACGCGGACGTGATCGCCGACGCCGAACGCGGCGTAGAAGGTCTCGGCGGCCGCCGTGTCGGTCACGTCGAGGGTGACGGTCTGGATGTCGGTCATCTCAGTTCACCTCGTTGATGCGGATCAGGTTGCCGGCGGGGTCCCGGACGGCGCAGTCGCGGATGCCGTACGGCTGCTCGATCGGCTCCTGGACGATGTCCGCGCCGTTGGCCTCCAGCTTCGCGAAGGTCTCGTCGAGGTCCGGGGTGGCCAGGGTGAGGATCGCGTACGTCCCCTTGGCCATCATCTCGGTGATCATGCGGCGCTCGTCGTCGGTGATGCCGGGGTCGGCGGCCGGCGGGTGCAGCACCAGGGACACCGCGGGCTGGTCCGGGTGGCCGACGGTGATCCAGTACATGTCGTTGTAGCCGACCTCCTTGCGGACCTCGAACCCGAGGATGTCGCGGTAGAAGCCCAGGGCGGCGTCGCGGTCGTTGTGCGGGAGGAATGCCGAGTGAATGGTGATGTTCATGGGAATCACGCTATGCGCGGCCCGCGGCGGACGCTTCTCGATTCCTGATCGGTCTGGTGACCTGCTTGGTGACGCACGACGGCATCTCCGCAGCGGGGCGCTCCTGCTCCCGGTAGACGCTGGGCGGGACGCCGACGAGTTCGGTGAAACGGGTGCTGAACGTGCCCAGCGACGAACAGCCGACGGCGAAACAGACGTCGGTGACGCTCAGGTCCCCGCGGCGCAGCAGCGCCATCGCGCGTTCGATGCGCCGCGTCATCAGGTACGCGTACGGGGGCTCCCCGTAGGCGAGCTTGAACTGCCGGCTGAGGTGGCCGGCGGACATGTGCACGCCGCGGGCGAGCGCCTCGACGTCCAGCGGCTTCGCGTACTCCCGGTCGATCCGGTCGCGCACGCGGCGTAGCAGCGCCAGGTCGCGCAGGCGCTGCGCCTCGTCGGGTCTGCTGGTCACCTGCAAAATCGTGCCACAAGTCTCGGTGGTACCGCACGGTCTGCGTAGCGTGGCGACCTGCCTGCCGGGGAGTCGTGGGGCGCAACTCGAACCCGAAATCGACTCCCCGCCAATCCATTCCACCCGGACTCCGCTCGCGGTCACAGGCGCTGACCTGTACGACTCGAGTCCAGGCGCAGGGGCCCGCGCCACTCGGCACGGGCCCCTCGGACCGGCCCGGCTCGAACGGGCTGCCAACCAGTCTGGGGCGCACTCGTCCGGAGCCTGCGCGCCTTGGGCGGGACACCCAGCAACCTACGGCGGCACGGTGCGGACCCGCAACGGAATCTCCGGTGGCCTCGCCGCTCGGCCTGCCGTCACGCGGGGGCCGTGACTGCCAGGCCGACCACCCCCTTGATCCTCGGCGAATACCCTTCGCGACCCCCGGAGCGCCCTAGTCACGCTAATGGCAGTTAGCGCCATCACTGAATCGGGAAGTCGCGTCGGCAATTTCGCCACAACAGTGCGTCCACGGCCCAGCCTCCGGTATGGATTCGTTTCGTCACGGTGACACTTTGGACCGCCCGGTCGGACATACAGAACTGTCGGTTCCACTCGGTAGGCTCACCCGATGGATGCGAGAGGAGCACGGGTGTGAGTGAACAGGTCGACACGGTCAGTGTCGTGCCCGCTCTGCCTGCCGTTCCCGAACGCCCGGCAGTAACATCCGAGCCCGGGCCCGAACCCGCCGCCCCGGTGCTGTCCGCGTCCGCCGAGGCCCGAATCGTCGCCGCACTCGAGCAGCGGCACTCTCCCTCGACCGCCCGGAACTATCGCACGGATTGGGACAAGTTCCGCAGCTGGTGCGCGGAGCGCGGGCAGGTGCCGATGCCGGCGCACCCGCATACCGTCGCCGACTATCTCACCGAGCACGCCGAGCAGCGCACCGACACCGGCGAACGCAGGTACGCGACGAACACGCTCACCCGATGGGTGGCGTCGATCAACTACTGGCACCGAGCCTGCTCCCGCCCCGCGCCCGGCCAGGCTCAGATCGTCAAGGACACGCTGGCCGGCCTGCGCCGCACCTACGCCGCCGCCGGTGAGCGCCCGACCAAACGCGTTGCGCCACTGTTGGGGGACGAGATCAGCTACATCCTCACCACGATGCGGCAGAACGCGCAGACGTGGCAGGACCAACTGCGCGAACGCCGCGACTCGGCGGTCATCCTGATCGGATTCCTCGGCGCCTTCCGCCGCTCCGAACTGTCCGGCCTGCAACTGCGCGACATCACCCTCCACCCGCAGGACGGGCTGCACATCCTGGTGCGCCGATCGAAGACCGACCAGGTCGGCGCCGGCATGGTCAAGGCCACCCCGTTCGCGGTCGGGCACCGCGCCTGCCCGCCGTGCGTGTACCGACGGTGGCTCGACGTCGTCCTCGCTCACCATCGGGACGGCCGCGACGGCATCGCCCAGTTACTCGGCGCCCCCGACACGTTCGGCACGCACATCTGCCACGTCCCCTACCCTGAACTGCTCCCCGACGTCGCGACCGCGCCGGTGTTCCGGCCGCTGCGCGTGAACGGGAACATCGGCGACGGCGCCCTGACCGGGCAGGGCATCCACGGGGTGATCCGCCGTGCCGCCGGCGACGCCGGACTCTCCCCCGCCAAGATCGCGAAACTCGGCGGGCACTCCCTGCGCGCCGGGTTCGTCACCCAGGCGTTCCGCAACGGCGCCCAGGCCCACGAGGTCATGCGGCAGACCGGGCACAAGAACCCCGCCACCCTGGAAATCTATGCACGCGAACACAATCCGCTCACCGGGAACGCGGTCGCCCGCTTCGAGATCTGATCCACCGGGGCAAGGGCCGGTGGCCGCACGATCGGATACCGCTCAGCGTTCCCCGCCGACCGTCACGACCAGGCCCACGGTGCCGGACCGTCCGCGACGCAGCAGGCTGCCCTTGACCAGGAGCCATCCGAGGATGCGGTACTTGTGGATGATCGCCGCGCGGGTGTGCTCGGTGTCCGCGTCGTCGAGGACGGCGGCGGTCGCGTCGACCTGCGGGCCCTTGGGGTTGCCACGGGCGTCGCATGCGCCCACGGTGACTCGCGGCGTGTGACGGATCCGCTTGACCTTCCACGACTTCGTTTCGGTCCATATCAGCATTCGGTCGCCGTCCATCGCCGCCCAGACAGGGGTCGGTACTCCGGAACCGTCCTTCCGGAACGTGGTCAGCAGAACGTACTTCGCGGCACCGATCTCCGTCAGTGTGGCTGTCATGCGACCAGCGTACGACCCGGTGCGCGCACGGATGAACGACAAGTGAATATCGGCGGGATTCCGGCGATTTCGGTTGAACGCTCGTCCATCCTCGGGTTTGCTGTGACATCGTGACCGAGATGAACCCGATCGGCCGCCGCCGCTTCCTCACCGGAGCCGCCGTGGCTGGTGTCGCCGTCCCGATGCTGGCGTCGACACCCACCGCGTCCGCCGCCGCGCCGTCCGACACCGGCAAGTTCGCCTTCCCGACCGGATCGAACGTGAGGGTTCTGGTCACCGGCGACGCCGGCACCGGCACCCCGGCGCAGTGGGCGGTCGCCGACGCGATGCGCAAGGTGCACAGCACCGAGCCGTTCGGGATGGCACTCGGGTTGGGCGACAACATCTACGAGGCCGGACCGAACGGCGACCGCGACGTCCAGTTCGCCACCAAGTTCGAGGACCCCAACCACGGCCTGGACTTCCCGTGGGTGATGGCCCTCGGCAACCACGACAACAGTGCGGTGTTCCCCGGTGACGGGGGCTGGCTGCTGCGCGGCAACGACGAGGTGGACTACCACCGGACCTCCCGCAAGTGGTGGATGCCCTACCGCTACTACTCGGTGCGCGTGCCCGAGGAGAACCCGGTCGTCGAGTTCTTCGTCCTCGATCTCAATCCGGTCGCCGCCTACCTGCCGCCCCTGTTCGTGCCGTACTGGGCGGCGGACGGACAGTTCATGAACGAGCAGCGCGCCTGGTTGGACGCGGCGATCGCCGCGTCCCCGGCGAAGTGGAAGATCGCGTGCACCCATCACCCGTACCTGAGCAACGGGTCGCACGGGGACGCCGGCCAGTACGACGGTATCCCGCTCGAACCGATGAACGGCATCCACGCCAAGCGCTTCTACGAGGACCACGTCGTCGGGCGCTGCCAGTTCATCCTCGCCGGGCACGATCACTCGCTGCAGGTCCTCGAACCGACCGTGGAATCGAAGGGCACCCGGCAGATCGTCTCGGGCGCGGCCGGGAAGAACAGTCACGGCAAGTCCAGCCGGCCGGACCGGGCGAACCTCTACCAGAACTTCGACGACCTCGGCTTCATGGTCATGGACCTGTCCCCGGACTCGGTGCGACTGCGGGCGTACACCGTGGACATCCCCACCGCCGAGCCGAAACTCGCGTTCGACCGCCGGCTGTAGGCGCTTTGCCGCCCCGAGTTCGACGACGTTGCGCGGCAGCTGTTCGCAGAGCGTGACGACCTCTACCGACGGCGCAGCCGGAGCCGGCTGTAGGTGAAGACCGCGAGCACGCAACTGATGAGCACCAGCATGGCGATGCTGAGCAGCCACCACGATCCGGTGTGCTGCCACAGCGTGTCCGGCTCGGTGCCGGTGGCATTCGTGACCAGGTCCACCGTCGAGGCGGCGGCCGCGAACCCCCAACGTGACGGAAACAGCCACGCGACCTGTTCGAGCACGGCCCGTCCGGTGATCGTGATCAGTCCGCCGCACATCACCAGCTGCGCCATGATCGTGACCACCAGCATCGGCAGCACCTGCTCGCTCGAACGCGCCACCGACGACAACGCCAGTCCGAGCACGACGCAGGTGCAGGTGGTGGCGGCGATGTCCACGATCAGTTCGACGGAGCCCGACGGCAGCACACTGCCGTGGCCCGGGAAACCCTTGCCCAGGTAGACGATCAGCACCATGATCACCGACTGCACGATGCCGGCGGCGCAGAACACCACGATCTTCGCCGTCAGGTAGGCGGACGGCAGCAGCCCGGCGGCACGTTCGCGCTGATAGACCATGCGCTCGCCGACCAGGTCGCGGATGGTCAGTGAACAGCCCATGAACGCGGCGCCGAGAATCAGCACCACGAGGATCTGGGTGAGTTCGCCGGACACGTCGGCACCGGACTGCCCGAACCCGGTGTCGCCCGGCACCAGCAGGGCCAGGCCGCCGAGCACGAACGGCAGCAGCGACAGGAAGATCAGGTAGCCCCGGTCGGCGCGGATCAGCCGAACCTGGCGGCGGGCGACGGTGCTCAGCTGCTTGCGCGTCGAGGTGTGCGCGGGAGAGCCGAGCGGCCCGGGTGCGGTCGGTGGTGGCGCCACCTCGGTGCGGGTGGCGCGGTACTCGGCGAACACCCCGTCGGGGTCGGACGCGACGCGGGCGAAGATGTCGGCCCAGTCGGTGCTGCCGAGCGCGCTCCCGACCCGGTCGGGCGGTCCCACATACGCGGTCTTGCCGCCGGGCGCGAGGAGGAGGACCTGGTCACACATCTCGAGGTAGGACAGCGAATGCGTGACGATGACGACGACGCGGCCCGAATCGGCCAGGCCGCGCAGGGTCGCCATGATCTGTCGATCGAGCGCGGGGTCGAGACCCGACGTCGGTTCGTCGAGGATGAGCAGGGAAGGGCCCGTGAGCAACTCCAGCGCGACCGATGCGCGTTTGCGTTGCCCACCGGATAGGCGATCGACACGGGTGTCGGCGTGCTCGGTCAGTTGCAGTTCGTCGAGTACGCCGGCGATCACGGCTTCACGGTCGGCCCGGGTGGTGTCCGGCGGCAGTCTCAGCTCGGCGGCGTAACCGAGGGCCTTCCGGACGGTCAGCTGCCGATGAACGACGTCGTCCTGAGGGACCATGCCGATGCGGGAGCGCAGGACCGAATAGTCGGTGTGCACGCTGCGTCCTTCGAAGTCGACGACGCCTTCCGTGGGGCCTGCCGAACCGGAGATGATCTTGGCGACCGTGGTCTTTCCCGCGCCGGAGGGCCCGATCACCGCGGTGAGACTGCCCGGTCCCGCCGTGAAGGTGACGTCCTCCAGCAGTCGCCGCCCACCTTCGATGGTGAGTCCGACGCCGTCCACACGTAGACCGCCGGCGGTCGAGGCGGCCGCCTGCCGTGGAACGAGTCGGCCTTCCTGCACGCTGAAGTCGGTGTTGCCGATGGTGACGACGTCGCCGTCGGCCAGCCGTGCGCGCGTCACCCGGTCACCGCCGACGAACGTTCCGTTGACGCTGCCCAAATCTTCGATTTCGAGGCCGGACGGCCCGTTGTGGACTATCGCGTGTCGACGTGAGGCCAGCACATCCCGGACGACGATGTCGTTGTCGGGGGACCGTCCGATCGTGAGGGCTCCCGCGGGGATGGTCTCGGGCGGGGCCGGGGGCGGGGCGATCGGGGCCTCTACGTCGATCGTCGATTCGTCCCATCGACTGCCCACGTCCCGTCGCGTCGCGTCGGGATCCTCGATCGAGATCCGCACGGTGGGTCCCTCGACCGCGTCACCCAGGCGGACGAGGACGGTGTCCGTGACGGGTACCTCTGCTCGGCGCTTGCCGTCAACGTAGATCCCGTTCTTGCTGTCGGCGTCGACGAGCTGCCATCCCTCGTCCCACCTGAGCCGGGCATGCTCGCGCGACACCACGGGATCGACGATCGTGATCTCCAACTGCGGGTCCCGGCCGATGCGTACCGCTTTGCCCGCGCTGTGGCTGGTACGGCCGTTCTCGGTCTCGACCACGACCCGCGGGTGCTCGCTTCTCGTCCAGTCGTCCATCGCCACGGCCTCCGGTCAGCATCGGGCGTAGAGCGTCGACTTCTCCATGGTCGCACGCGCTGGGGTCCGTCGACAGAACGGTCACTCTCGTATCCTCGCGGCCGGGGCGTGACCACGTCATGATGAGTTTCGTCGACGCGGCGAGTCTGTCTTCTCGTAACACCACACCAGAGAGCGGAGCATCACGTGAGTCAGCTGCTGAAGGTCCAGAACTTCAACGTCTCGAGCGACGGCGTCGCGTGCGGCGAGAACCAGAGCTTCGAGTGTCCGTTCGGCCTCGACCCCGGTGAGATGCTCGCGTGGGCGGGCGCGACGGCGAGCTGGCCCATGCGCACCGACGCCGGCGGCAGCCGCGGCCTCGACGACTACTTCACCCGCGACTTCTCCCACAACATCGGTGCCGAGATCATGGGCCGCAACAAGTTCGGGCCGCAGCGCGGCCCGTGGGAGAACCTGGAGTGGGAGGGCTGGTGGGGCGCCGAGCCGCCGTTCCACACGCCGGTGTTCGTCGCGACCCACCACCCGCGGCCGTCGATCACGCGCGGCGAGACCACGTTCCACTTCGTCGACGGCGAACCGGCCACGATCCTCGAGCAGGCGAAGGACGCGGCGCAGGGCAAGGACGTCCGGCTCGGCGGCGGGGTCACCACCATCCGGGAGTTCCTCGACGCCGACCTCGTCGACACCATGCACGTGGCGGTCTCCCCGATCACGTTCGGTACCGGGCTGCGTCTGTGGGAGACCCCGGACGAACTGCTCGACCGTTTCCATCTGGAAACGGTCCCCAGTCCGAGTGGCGTGACACACCACCTGTTCTGGCGCAGGTAGGCGCTTCGCGCCTGTGCGCCTTTTTGGTAGTGGTACCTACCAAAAAGGCGCACAGGCGTCAGCCTTCGAGTTCGCCCTCGGTCTCGAGGTACACCTGCCGCAGACCCTCGAGGATCTCGGGCGACGGCTCCTCCCACATGTTCCGTTCGACGGCCTCGAGCAGACGCTCGGAGATGCCGTGCAACGCCCACGGATTCGACTCCGACATGAACTTGCGGTTCTGCTCGTCCAGCACGTACGTCTCGGCGAGCTTCTCGTACATCCAGTCCGCGACGACGTTGGTGGTCGCGTCGTAGCCGAACAGGTAGTCGACGGTCGCGGCCATCTCGAACGCGCCCTTGTAGCCGTGCCGGCGCATCGCCTCGAGCCAGCGCGGGTTGACCACGCGGGCGCGGAAGACGCGGGCGGTCTCCTCCGACAGCGTCCGGGTGCGGACCGCGTCGGGGCGGGTGCTGTCGCCGATGTACGCCTCCGGCGCGGTGCCGGTGAGCGCGCGGACCGTGGCGACCATGCCGCCGTGGTACTGGAAGTAGTCGTCCGAGTCGGCGATGTCGTGCTCGCGGGTGTCGGTGTTCTTGGCCGCCACCGCGATCCGCTTGTAGGCGGAGCGCATGTCGTCCGAGGCCGGGACGCCGTCGAGGCCGCGGCCGTACGCGTAGCCGCCCCAGGTCGTGTACACCTGCGCCAGGTCGGCGTCGTCGCGCCAGTTCTTCGAGTCGATCAGCTGCAGCAGGCCGGCGCCGTAGGTACCGGGCTTGGAGCCGAAGATGCGGGTGGTGGCGCGGCGGTCGTCGCCGTGCTCGGCCAGATCTGCCTGCGCGTGGGCGCGGACGTAGTTGTCCTCGGGCGACTCTTCGAGCCCGGCGACCAGGCGGACGGCGTCGTCGAGCAGCGCCAGCACGTGCGGGAACGCGTCCCGGAAGAAACCGCTGATCCGGACGGTGACGTCGATGCGCGGGCGGCCGAGTTCGGCGAGGTCGATCACCTCGAGGCTGGTGACGCGGCGGGACGCCTCGTCCCACACCGGGCGGACACCGAGCAGCGCGAACACCTCGGCGATGTCGTCGCCGGACGTCCGCATCGCGGACGTGCCCCACACCGACAGGCCCACCGACTTGGGCCATTCGCCGTGGTCGGCGCGGTAGCGGTTCGCCAGCGACTCGGCCATCGCCTGACCGGTCTCCCACGCCAGGCGCGACGGCACCGCCTTGGGGTCGACGGAGTAGAAGTTGCGGCCGGTGGGCAGCACGTTGATCAGCCCGCGCAGCGGCGACCCGGACGGACCGGCTGCGATGAAGCCGCCGTCCAGCGCGTGCAGCACCTGCGCGATCTCGCCGGACGTCTGCCGCAGCCGGGGCACCACCTCGGTCGCGGCGAAGCGCAGGATCTGCCGGACGGTGTCGTCGTCGGACAGCCTGTCGGCGGCAGCGGGATCCCAGTCCGTCTCGGCCAGCGCGGCGAGCAGCGCGTGCGCCTCCGCCTCGATCTGGTCGACGCGTCCGCGGTCCTCGTCGCCGGCCTCGCTGAGCCCCAACGCTTCCCGCAGACCCGGCACGGTCTGCTCGCCGCCCCACATCTGTCGGGCGCGGAGCATCGCGAGCACCAGCTCGACCTCGGCGTCGCCCTCGGGCGCCCGGCCGAGGATGTGCAGGCCGTCGCGGATCTGGACGTCCTTGATCTCGCACAGCCAGCCGTCGACGTGCATGAGCATGTCGTCGAACACGTCCTCCTCGGGACGCTCGGTCAGGCCCAGGTCGTGGTCCATCTTCGCGGCGCGCATCAGCGTCCAGATCTGCTGGCGGATGGCCGGGAGCTTCGCCGGATCCAGCGCGGAGATGTTCGAGTGCTCGTCGAGCAGCTGCTCGAGCCGGGAGATGTCGCCGTACGACTCGGCGCGCGCCATCGGCGGGATCAGGTGGTCGACCAGGGTGGCGTGCGCACGGCGCTTGGCCTGCGTGCCCTCACCCGGATCGTTGACCAGGAACGGGTAGATCATCGGCAGGTCGCCGAGCGCGGCGTCGGTGCCGCACGACGCCGACATGCCCAGGGTCTTGCCCGGCAGCCACTCGAGGTTGCCGTGCTTGCCCAGGTGCACGATCGCGTCGGCCGCGAACCCTCCCTGCTCGGCGGTCGCGGCGATCCAGCGGTACGCGGCCAGGTAGTGGTGGCTCGGCGGCAGGTCCGGATCGTGGTAGATCGCGACCGGGTTCTCGCCGAAGCCGCGGGGCGGCTGCACCATCAGCACGACGTTGCCCGCCTGGATCGCGGCGATGACGATCTCGCCCTCCGGATCGGACGAGCGGTCCACGTACAGCTCGCCGGGCGCGGCGCCCCAGTGCTCCTCGACGCCGTCACAGAAGTCCTGCGGCAGCGTCGCGAACCACTCGCGGTAGCGGGCCGCGGAGATGCGGATCGGGTTGCCCTCGAGCTGGTCGGCGGTGAGCCAGTCCGGGTCCTGTCCGCCCGCGGCGATCAGCGCGTGGATGAGGGCGTCGCCGTCCTTCGCGGCGAGCCCGGGCAGCGCGTCGTCGCCGTCGACCGGGCCGAGGTCGTAGCCGTGCTCGCGCATCGCGGTGAGCAGGTCGATCGCGCTGGCCGGGGTGTCGAGGCCGACGGCGTTGCCGATGCGGGCGTGCTTGGTCGGGTACGCCGACAGCATCAGCGCGATCTTCTTGTCCGGGTTCGGGATCCGGCGCAGGCGCGCGTGCCGGACGGCGATCCCGGCGACGCGGGCGGCGCGCTCGGCGTCGGGCACGTAGGCGGTGAGGCCGTCGGCGTCGATCTCCTTGAACGAGAACGGGACGGTGATCAGGCGGCCGTCGAACTCGGGGACCGCGACCTGGGTGGCGACGTCGAGCGGGGACATCCCGTCGTCGTTGGCCTCCCACGCCTCCCGGCTGCTGGTGAGGCACAGGCCCTGCAGGATCGGCACGTCCAACGCGGCGAGTTCGGCGACGTCCCACGACTCGTCGTCGCCGCCGGCCTGCGCGTGCGCGGGCTTGGTGCCGCCGGCGGCGAGGACCGTCACGACCATCGCGTCGGCGCGGCCGAGGGTCTCGAGCAGATCGGCGGGCGCGGTGCGCAGCGACGCGCAGAAGATCGGCAGCGGGTTCGCGCCGGCGTCCTCGATCGCCCGGCACAGTGCGTCGACGTACGCGGTGTTCCCGGCCAGGTGCTGGGCGCGGTAGTAGAGCACCGCGACCGTCGGACCGTCGACCGCACGGGACTCACGCTCGAGTATTCCCCAGTTCGGCAGGTGCACCGCGGGCTCGAAACCGTGGCCGGTGAGCAGCACGGTGTCGGACAGGAAGTTGTGAAGCTGACGCAGGTTGTCGGCGCCGCCCTCGGCCAGGTAGGTGTGCGCCTCGGCCGCGATGCCGGCGGGAACCGTCGAGCACTCCATCAGTTCGGCGTCCGGGGCCTGCTCGCCGCCGAGCACCACCGTCGGCAGCCCCGACGCGAGAACGGCGTCGATGCCGTCCTCCCAGGCCCGGCGGCCGCCCAGGATGCGAACGACGA
Organism: Prescottella agglutinans; assembly: GCF_004011865.1. Lineage (GTDB taxonomy): Bacteria > Actinomycetota > Actinomycetes > Mycobacteriales > Mycobacteriaceae > Prescottella > Prescottella agglutinans. The sequence goes on from NZ_RKLP01000007.1 coordinate 180,734, forward strand.
CGAGGTCGACGCCGTCGAGCAGGCCGGGCAGGTCCTCGTCGACGAGCAGGCGGGCCGGGTTGGCCCAGCGGTAGTCGGCGCCGCTCGCGCGGGCGCTGAGCAGGTCGGTGTCGGACGTCGACAGCAGCAGGATCACTGTTGCAGCCTTTCCGGGGTTTCGCGCCCCACGGCAGGGCTCCGGCGAGCAGCGCTCGCGGAAGCGGGTCGGGCGGCGGAAGAGGGTCTGACTTTCACAGTGGCGCGACCGCCCGGAATCTCACCGGTTTCCTCTTCTGCCGCGGTCGCCGGTGATCCTACCGGTCACTCGTTTGCGCACCCGTCCCCGCACTTCTCTAGCCTGGAGACGTGCCATCCCCACGTTCCGGCCCGGACAAGTGCCCGGGTGCGCTCCAGGTCCACCAGGCCGCCGACGGTCCACTCGCCCGCGTCCGCCTGCCCGGCGGTGTGATCACGTCGCCGCAGCTCCAGGCCCTGGCGACGGCCGCGCAGGAGATCGGCAACGGTGAGATCGAGCTGACCTCCCGCGGCAACGTCCAGCTGCGGGCGGTCGCCGACCCCGAGGAGTTCGCCCGGCGCATCGCCGATGTCGGCCTGTTGCCGTCCACCACCCACGAGCGGGTCCGCAACATCCTGGCGTCGCCGCTGTCGGGGCGGATCGGCGGCCACGCCGACGTGCGCGGCCTGGTCACCGACCTGGACCGCGGCCTGTGCGCCGACCCGGCGCTGGCCGAGCTGCCCGGACGCACCCTGTTCACGCTCGACGACGGCACCGGCGACATCTCGGGCCTGCACGGCGACTTCGGTGTGCACGCGCTCGACGACGGCCGCTTCGCGCTGATCCTCGCCGGTACGGATACCGGCGCCCGGCTCGCGGAGACGGACGCGGTCGACGTGCTGCTGGCGTCGGCGCGCACGTTCGCCGAGATCCGCGACGACGCGTGGCGACTGAACGAGGTACCGGGCGGCACCGAGCGCGTGTTGGCCCGGCTCGGACTCGAGTACGGCGACCCGGTGGGACTGCCCGCCGCGGTCGAACGTGGCCCGATCGGCTGGCTCGACCAGCCCGACGGCCGCGTCACCCTCGCCGCAGGTCTCGCGTTCGGCACCCTCCCGGCCCGGCTCGCGGAGTTCCTCGCCGCCGTCGAGAGGCCGATCGTCGTCACCCCGTGGCGGTCGCTGCTGCTGCCCGACCTCGAGGAGTGGGCCGCCGAGCAGGTCGTGCGGGTGCTCGCGCCGATGGGCCTGATCTTCGACGAGAACTCGCCGTATCTGCAGGTCAGCGCGTGCGCGGGGCAGCCCGGCTGCGCCAAGTCGCACACCGACGTCCGCGCCGACGCTCGGGAGGCCATCGAGAACGACGACCTGCCGGCCGAGGGCCGTCAGCACTGGTCCGGCTGCGATCGCAAGTGCGGTCGCCCGCGCGGCGAAATAACAGACGTCGTCGCGGGACCCGACGGTTACCGGGTGGAAAACGGGTCGTCGTGATGCCTCTATCGTGTGGCGCATGATCGACTACATCCGCGACGGTGCGGAGATTTATCGCCAGTCCTTCGCGACCATCCGCGCCGAGTCCGACCTCGCGCGCTTCCCCGCCGACGTCTCGCAGGCGGTCGTCCGGATGATCCACGCGAGCGGCCAGGTCGATCTGGTCGACGACGTCGCGTTCACCCCGAACGTCGTCGCTGACGCCCGCGAGGCGCTCCGCCGCGGCGCCCCGATCCTGTGCGACGCGAAGATGGTCGCCGCCGGGGTCACCCGCAAGCGCCTCCCCCGCGACAACGACGTGCTGTGCATGCTCGACGATCCGCGAGTTCCCGTGTTGGCCAAGGCGATCGACAACACCCGCTCGGCGGCGGCGCTGGAGCTGTGGGGCGACAAGCTCGACGGTGCGGTCGTCGCGATCGGCAACGCGCCGACCGCGCTGTTCCACCTGCTGAACCTCATCGAGGCCGGCGCCCCGCGGCCCGCCGCGATCGTCGGCGGACCCGTCGGCTTCATCGGTGCGGCCGAATCCAAGGAAGCGCTGATCGAGCATCCCGCCGGCCTCGAATACCTGGTGGTGCGCGGACGGCGTGGCGGCAGCGCGATCACCGCGGCCGCCCTCAATGCGATTGCGAGCGAGATCGAATGAGCACCACCGGCAAGTTGTGGGGCGTCGGCATCGGGCCCGGCGACCCGGAGTTGATGACCGTCAAGGCCGCTCGCGTGATCGGCGAGGCCGACGTCGTCGCGTTCCACAGCGCCCGGCACGGCCGCAGCATCTCGCGCGGCGTCGCCGCCCCGTACATGCGGGAGGGCCAGATCGAGGAACACCTCGTCTATCCGGTCACCACCGAGACGATCGACCATCCGGGTGGCTACCAGGGTGCGATGGACGAGTTCTACGAGCAGGCCGCCGAGCGCCTGGCCACGCACCTCGAGGCCGGCCGCAGCGTCGCGCTCCTCGCCGCCGGCGATCCGCTGTTCTACAGCTCGTACATGCACATGCACAAGCGTCTGGCCGACCGGTTCGAGGCCGAGGTCATCCCCGGCGTCACCGCCGTCAGCGCCGCTTCCGCCGCGCTGGCCGAGCCGCTGGTCGAGGGCGAGGAGGTGCTGACGATCCTGCCCGGCACCCTGCCGCAGGACGAGCTGACCCGGCGCCTGCGCGAGACCGACGCCGCCGCGATCATGAAGCTGGGCCGAACGTATCCGGCTGTGCGCCAGGCGCTGAAGGACTCCGGGCGGATCGACGAGGCCTACTACGTCGAGCGGGCCAGCACCGACCGGCAGCGGGTCGCCGCGGCCGACGAGGTCGACGACGCCGACGTGCCGTACTTCTCGATCGCCGTCGTGCCGAGCCCGGTCAACAACCGCGCCGAACCCGAACCTTCGCGCGGTGAGGTGGTCGTCGTCGGCCTCGGACCCGGTGACCAGACGTGGACCACGCCGGAGGTCCGGCAGGAACTGGCCCGCGCCACCGACATCGTCGGCTACACCACGTACATCGACCGGGTCCCGGTCCGGCCGGGCCAGCGCCGGCACGCCAGCGACAACCGCGTCGAGGCCGAACGGGCCGCGATGGCGCTCGACATGGCCAAGCGCGGCGCGCGGGTCGCGGTCGTCTCGTCCGGCGATCCGGGCGTGTTCGCGATGGCCGCCGCCGTGCTCGAGGTGGCGGCCGAGGAGCAGTGGCGCGACGTCCCGGTCCGGATCCTGCCCGGCATGACCGCCGCCAACGCCGTCGCGAGCCGGGTCGGCGCCCCGCTGGGCCACGACTACGCGATGCTGTCGCTCTCGGATCGCCTCAAGCCGTGGGACATCGTCGCCAAGCGCGTCTCTGCGGTGGCGAGCGCGGACATGGCGTTCGCGGTCTACAACCCGGCGTCGAAGTCCCGCACGTGGCAGGTCGCGGCGATGCGCGACCTCGTCCTCGAGCATCGCTCCCCCGACACCCCGGTCGTCATCGGCCGCGACATCGCCGGGCCGCAGGAGTCGATCAAGATCGTGCGCCTCGCCGACCTGGACCCCGCCGACGTCGACATGCGCTGCCTGCTGATCGTCGGCTCGTCGCAGACGACCGTCGTCGAGAGCGCTTCGGGGACAAAGGTCTTCACGCCCCGGCACTACCCGGGCTGAGCTCCGGTCCGCCCGTCGAAGTCCCGGCGGGCGGATTCGATCTCGTCGTCGTGGTCGGTGGCCCACTGAGCGAGGGCCGTGACGATGCTGCGCAGGCTCTCGCCGAGCGGGGTGAGCTCGTACTCGACGCGGGGCGGCACCTCCGCGTACGCGGTCCGGCTGAGCAGGCCGTCGCGTTCGAGATGACGCAGCGTGAGCGTGAGCATGCGCTGCGAGATCCCGGGGACGCGCTGGTGCAACACGCCGAACCGGAGCGGTCCGGACGCGGCGAGGATGCCGATCACGAGAACCGACCACTTGTCGCCGACCCGGTCGAGCGTCCGTCGGACGGTGCGGCCGCCTCCGGGCCAGCCGGCACAGGGGTGCGGCACCGGTTCCGGGGGCAGGCTGGTTCCGTCGGTGTGCGTTCCTGACATGAAAGTGCCTTTTGTAGACGGGTCGACGCTTCCCTAGCGTGGAGTTACGAACAAATCGTAACCATCAGGAGGAAGCTCATGCCGTCCACCATTGCCGTCGTCGGCGCCGGACCGGGCCTCGGATACTCGACAGCGCGCCGGTTCGGAGCGGCGGGCCACGCCGTCGCGCTCGTCGCACGTAACCGGAACAGGCTGGAATCGATGGCGGCCTCGCTGCGCGAAAACGGAATCGTCGCGGAAGCGTTCCCCGCCGACGTCACCGACGAAGCCGGACTCACCACCGCCCTGCATGCCGCCGCCGACGGACTCGGGCGGATCGACGTGCTGTCCTATGCCCCCGGCGCCACCTGGGACTTCACGGCCGGAGAGTTTCCGGACCCGGCCGCCCTCGGGTACACCAGCACGCTGGACACCACACCGGAGTCGGCACGTCGACAGTTCGAACTGGCGGTCGCCGGCGCGCTGACCGCGACGCGGGCGGTACTCCCCGGCATGCGCGAGGCCCGAGAGGGCGCACTGCTGTTCACCACCGGCATGTCGGCTGTGGTCCCACTGCCCGTGATGGGCAACGCTGGAATCGCGCTAGCCGGCCTACGCAACTGGGCCAGCGCCCTCCACGGCGAGTTGGCCGACGATGGCGTGTACGTCGGACACACGTCGATCGGCCTCCCGATCGTGCGCGGTTCGGGTGACGGCGACCCCGATGCGATCGCGGATCGCTGGTACCGACTCACTACCGCTCGGGACACATTCGAGACCACGATCGGGTTCTGAGCAAGCTGGTCTGACCACTTGACCCCCTGACCTAACCGCCCTAGCGTTGTGACATGGATCTCACTCCGGTGCAGCGCCGCTCAATCCCCGACGACGTGTTCGAGCAGCTACTCGGCCGCGTCGTCGACGGCAGCGTGGCACCCGGCGAGACACTGCTGAGCGAACGGAGGATGGCGGAGGCGCTCGGCGTGTCGCGTCCGGCGGTGCGCGAGGCGCTGGGCCGGATCGCCGCGATGGGCTTGGTCGACGTCCGGCAGGGCGGATCCACCGTGGTCAACGACCTGCGCCGGCGCGGCGGGCTGGACCTGCTGCCGCGGTTGCTGGTCCGAGGCGGCGAGATCGATCCGGCTGTCGCGCACAGCATCCTCGAGGCCAGACTCTGGAACGGGCCCAAGGTCGCGGAACTCGCCGCGCAGCGCGCGCCGGAGGGCACCGCGGACGCCCTGGGCGACACCGTCGACGCGCTCGCCGCCACCGACGACCCCGTGGTTCGGCAACGCATCGCCCTCGACTTCTGGGATCTCGTGGTCGACGGCGCCGATTCGATCACGTTCCGCCTCATGTTCAACACGCTGCGCGCCGCGTACGAACCGATGCTCGACGCGCTCGCGGTGGTGATGGCAGCCGAGGTGAACGAGAGCGAGAGCTACCGCGCGATCGCCGACGCGGTCCGACGCCGGGATCCCGAGGGCGCGTTCGCGGCGGCGCACGCCCTGCTCGAACCGGCGACCACACTCCTGGGCGGCGCACTCGCCGCCGCGCGGGACGCGTCCGAGGAGGACACATGACCAGCACCAGTCGGGCTTCGTCGGCGTTCGGCCGCGACGTCACCCTCGGCGGCGCCGCCCGCGAGTTCGTCCGCCATCCGAGTCCGTGGATCATCGGCACGTTGTTGGTGGGTGCCGTTGCAGCCCGCCTCGCGGTCGGCAACTGGACATGGGCGGACGCACTCGTCCCGGCGGTGATGGTCGCGTTCTTCCCGGTGCTCGAGTGGATCATCCACGTCTTCGTCCTGCATTGGCGTCCAAAGCGGGTCGCCGGGGTCACGGTCGATCCCCTGCTCGCGCGCAAACATCGCGCGCACCACGGGGATCCGCGGAACATCCCGCTCGACTTCATTCCCGCGCCCGTGTTCGTGTGGCTGGTACCGCTGCTGCTCGCGATCGCGTCGCTCGGATTTCCGCGCCTCGAGCTCGGGCTGACGTTCCTGATCGTGATCACCGCGCTGGGCCTCGGTTACGAGTGGACGCATTTCCTGATCCACACCGACTTCAAGCCGAAAACCGCGCTGTACAAGGCGACCTGGCGGCATCATCGAAACCACCACTACCGCAACGAACACTACTGGTTCACGGTCACGACGTCCGGCACCGCCGACCGCATGTTCGGGACGGAACCCGACCCGGACACCGTCGACAAGTCCCCCACCGCAAAGCGACTGCACGGGCTCGACATCGCCGGCGCCTAGTACCTGCATCGAACTCTCCGGTACCCGAACGTAAGTCCTCTCGCCGAGGCCGCGGATGCGATCGCGGAGATCTGCGTCCTACAAGGAACGCCCTGGGTATGATTCGGGCCACGCCGGACCAGCTGGATGTCGACAGCGATGAGCCCCGGTCGGTGTTCGAGGCACCGATCCGCTGCGACAGCACCCCGAATATGTGGTTCCATGCCTTCATGATTGGCGGGCCGGGAATCCCAGTACCCACATCGACATGGTGATCGAATCGAGTTCGATCACCAACGAGTTGAGGAGAAGGGAAAGGATGGGAGCTTCCGGAAGCGACGCACTGTTCGACACCCTCTTGGAGTCTGCCCAGCGGCTGTCCTTCGATTCAAGGAATCCGCTGGTCTACCAGCCCGAACCCGGCGACGACGAACGTCACGGCATGACACCGCAGTGGTCGCCCCTCTTCGGCACCCCGCTGTGGGACAGCATGACCGAGTCCGAGCGCGTCCGACTCACCAGAAGCGAGGTCGCCAGCTTCCTGGGCATCGGCATCTGGTTGGAAGTGGGTTTGCAGGTCGCGTTGCTGAGGTCGAGCCACAGCGCGAACCCGGCACGACCGGACGTGAAGTTCCTCTTCAACGAATGCGCGGACGAGAACCTGCACTCGTTGATGTTTGTCAACGCCATCGACAGCATCGGATCACATTTCTATCCGCGTGACCGCATGCTGGACTTCTTCGGTTGGGTGTTCCGCCACGTCATCTGGGATGAAGTGGCGTACGGAATCGTCCTGGCCGGCGAGGAGATCTTCGACGTCATGCAACGTGACTGGATGTCCAGCGCCGACGTCGTCGCACCGATTCGCCGTACCGCTTACATCCACGTTGTCGAAGAGTCCAGGCACATGGCGTATGCGCGTCAGAAGATCCGTGATCGCTTGATCGGACTCTCCCGATTCAGGCGATATGTCAGCACACTGCTCATCGCGGTGGGAACGCACCTCATCGCGAGGAGCTTGATCAATCGCCGGGTGTACGAGGACCTCGGCATCGACTGGGATGTCGCGAGGTCGAGTATCGATGACAACGAACATCATCGGATGATGTTCCGGAACGCCGCGCAGCCGTTCATCGCCTTCCTGAGCAAGGAAGGGCTGCTGAATGTCGGTGCTCGATGGGTCTACCGGAAATCGAACCTTCTCTGAGTAGGAGTCGTCGTGGCCCACGTCATCCTGGGGCATTGCTGCAAGGACGCCTCGTGTGTGCGGGTATGCCCGCAGAACTGCATTCATCCCGCCCCCGGCGAGGACGGCTTCGACTCCGCCGAGACGCTCCACATCGACCCCTCCTCGTGTATCGACTGCACCGCATGCGTCGAGGCCTGTCCCGCCTCGGCCATCAAACCCGAGCATGCGCTGCTCCCGGCCGAGCGCCGGTACGCCACCCGCAACAGGGAATTCTTCGCGCAGGCGCCCACCGCGCCACGCACCCGACCGCACACCGTCTTCGCGCTGCCGCTGGCAAGCCCGAGAGACAGACTCGAGGTCGCCATCGTCGGGTCGGGGCCGGCCGCGATGTACACCGTGCGCGAACTTCTGCGGCGATCGACGTCGATCGGTGTCACCGTCTACGAGCAGTACGACACCATCGGAGGCCTCCTACACCGGGGCGTGTCCCCCGACCATGTCGGCGTGCGCGAGATGATCCGACTGTTCGACGTGCCGTTCCGCGACGACCGCGTCACGGTCGTTCCCGGCACAGAAGTCGGCGTGGACATATCGATCGACGAACTCCGGAAGCGATTCGACGCCGTCGTCATCGCCTCCGGGGCCTCTCAGCCGCGCCGAGTCTGCCCCACCACGGTCGACGGCGTCCACCAGGCCATCGGCATCCTGGTTGCCGAGAACTGCGGGTCCTCGGGTTCCAACCCGCCCTCGCCCACCGGAGCCACGTGCGTTGTGATCGGCGCGGGAAACGTCGCCTTCGATGTCGTCCGATGGGTAGCGAGGACCCGCCACCGTGTCCCCGCGAGCGAACAGGTCACCGAACTGGTGGTCCTGTCGAGGTCGGCTCCGGAGGGCGCCTCGTTCACGGCGTCGGCGTTCTACGAGCTCGTCGACCTCGAGCACACCGAGGTGCTGATCGACAGCGCCGGGACCGCGCCCGGCGCGGGCGCGGACAGCTCCCTGCTCCGCGAACTGTCGCGCCTGCCTTCCACCGATGTCCGCGGCGCACATGGCCAGCCGTCCGACCCCCCCGGTCCCCTGCGCATCATCTTGTCGTTCGGACAAGAGGTGGCCGACGTCGCCGAGACCGACCTCGGCACCGTCGCGGTCACCACGACCGCCGGCCGGACCTTCCACGCGGACTCCGCGATCTGCGCCACCGGCTTCACCACCAAACGGATCGACGGCGTCCCGCTCGACCAGCGCGGGGTTGTGCCCAACGACCGAGGACAGGTGATCTCCCCCGAGACGGGCGAACCGGTCGCGGGACTGTACGTCGTCGGCTGGGCGAAGCGAGGCGCGTCCGGCGGCGTCGGCGACAACCGCACCTGCGCGGCCGAAACCGTGACACAACTGGCCGAGAACCTCCGCTCACGGGTGTGACGTCCCGCCCGAGCCAGGAGACGCCTCGACCGGGTGCACGCCGATCAGCCCGCCGCGTCCTCCTGCAGCGTGTACGCGACGAGGGCGTTGGCGTGACCGTGGCCGAGACCGTGCTCGGTCTTGAGCCAGTTCACCAACTCCATGTGCTTGGTCAGATCCGACGACCGAATCAGGCTCTGCCACTCACTGATCGGCTTGCCGTACTTCTTCTCGATCGACGGGAAGTAGGACGCTGGACCCTTCACCGGTTCACTCATGGCGGGGACGCTACCGGTGAGCTACGACACGTGCACGGATCGAACTCGCCCACTCCTCCGGATCCCACGTCTCCGGCCGCGCGCGGGTGAGCGGATAGCAGGCGAAACCGATGAGCGTGGCCGTGAAATGGCCGATGTCGGTGAAGGTCAGACCACCGAGCAGCGGCAGACTGTAGACCAGCAGGACGCCGATCGCGTACAGGTACCGCCACGGCGGCGCGATCCGATACGTCAGGACCGCCATGACACCGGCCAGTGCGTAGCTGACGCCGACATCGAGGGTGTTCACCGCCGACTCGGGCGCCCTGCCGTTCTGGATGGCGAGATACAGCACGCCCTCGCTCAGATACGTTGCGCCGACGTGTGCCACGACGACCACGGTCAGCCAGCGCCACGTCCCGAGCCACCGCTCGACCGGCACGTGGAAGAGGTTGAACAGCACCAGGTAGCTCAGCCACGATCCGCCGGCCAGCCAGAACGCACTGCTCACCAGGACCCGGATCGGGTCCTCCCGCAGATGGTGGAGGTTGGTCGAACGATCACCGAGGACGTCGTTCAACGCCGTCGGCGAGAGTCGGTTCATCACGATGCTCGTCACGAGCAGGATCGCCAGCCACACGAACGTACCCGGCGCGCGCCGGACGTACGCCCACACCGCCGCCGGAACCCCCGCCGCCCGGAACCGCCTCTCGGCATCCACCAGGCCAGTATGACCCCGAACCAGGTGTGTCGCTATCGATCCACGGCCGGTTCGAGACCGTGACGCTCGCGGTAGCGCTGGCGATTCCGGCCGCCCAGTCGCGCGATCCACGGCAGGGCCCGCAGCGTCAATCCCGGCATCAGCATCCCGGTCTTCACCATCCACCCGTCGGATCGCGGCACGTTCGTCTCGACGCGCGGGCGGTCGACGAGCACCGACACCCGGTCGGCTATCCGTTGCGGGGCGAGTGGCGTGCTCAGGAAGTTCAGAGCCGATCCGCCGTGCGCGGCTTCGTGCTGCAGCATCGGAGTGTCCACCGACCCGGGGTTGACGATGCTCACCCGCACCCCGGTCTCGCGGGTGCGGGCCGCCAGCGCGAGGAGGAAACCGCGCAGGCCGAACTTCGACGCGCTGTATCCCGGGCTCTCCCCGAGCGGGAGCAACCCGCCGATCGACACGATCGCGACGACGTGGCCCCGGGATTTCTGAAGTGCCGGGTACAGCGCGCGGGTCAGATGCACCGGCGCCAGCAGATTCACGCCGAGTTCGTGGTCCACCTCGGCATCGGTCACCTTCTCGAACGGCGTCGTCACGACCACGCCGGCGACGTGGACGAGCAGATCGCAGTCCGACCCCACCGCCGTCACCAGTGCCGTGCGTGCCGCGGGATCGGTCACATCACACCGATGCGGGGTGATCCTGGCCGGAGACGTGTCCGCGAGCGCTGCCAGACCCTCACCGTCGAGATCGACAGCGATGATGTCGTAGCCGCGCGATGCGAGACCGCGGCAGATCGCCGACCCGATCGCCCCGCCCGCGCCCGTGACGACGGCCCGGCTCACGCCGTGACCCTCATGCGGTCGAACATCCCCGGTTCCAGGGCCGACCAACCGAACTCGTTGCGGACCTGTGCCAGGTAGTCGCGGAATGCGTGGGCGTCGACGTACGCGCTGTGCCGGTCGGTGCCGATGAACGAGATGCCGCCGCTCAGGTCGGGACGATCGGTGGCCATCTTGCGATCGAACAATGCTGCGCGCGCCGGATTGTGTCGCTGATCGTGCAGGTACTGGGCGAGCACATTCGTCACCTGGTCGAACAGGGTGTACGCACTGGAGTTGGTCTCCAGGTAGCCGACGCCGAACAGGTTCCGCTGCCTCGGGTTGAACGCCGTCAGGTAGAGCCGGGGACGTCCGTGCGCCCAGTCGAAACAGTCGTCCGGCGCGTACGGGATCGCCCAGTCGTACCCGGTGGCGTACAGCACCAGGTCGATCTCGCGGCTCGAGCCGTCGGTGAACTCGACCCTCGACCCGGCCAGTCGCGCAACGTCGGAGACGATCGAGACGTCGCCGTGCTGAAGATGATGGACCAGTTGGCTGTTGAGCAACGGATGCGACTCGAGCAGCTTGTGGTCGGGGCGGGGCAGGCCCAACCGCGTCAGGTCCCCCTGCAGCAACCGCAGCATCCCCGTCAGGAGCGGACGTTCGACCGCCAGCGGCAGCCTCGGCCCCTTCTCGGCGAACACGTCGGTCGGCGTCCCGAGGATGTGCTTGGGGATGATGTGGTAGCCGCGCCGCACGCTGACGTACGTCTCGGACGCCGACGCCGCTGCGTCGCAGGCGATGTCCGCACCCGAGTTGCCGAGGCCGACGATGAGTACACGCTTGCCGCGGAACTCGTCGATCCCGCGGTACGTCACCGCGTGCCGCACCTCACCGTCGAAGTTGCCCGGATGCACCGGGATTCGCGGCCGCCACGTCACACCGGTCGCGCAGACCACCGCGCGGTAGCCGCGCCGCTCCCCCGTCGACAGCCGTACCGACCAGCCCTCGCCGTCCGGCACGACCTCGTCGATCGACGTGCCGAACCGGATGGCGTCGTACAGCCCGTAGGCGCGCGCGAAGCTGCGCGTGTAGTCGAGGATCAACCGGTTTCCCGGGTAGTCGGGAAACGAGTCCGGCATCGGGAAGTCGTGGAACCCGGACATCGTGCGTGACGAGATGAAGTGAGCCGACTCGTACATCGGCGTTCCGGGATTGTCGAGATCCCAGATTCCCCCGACGTCGCTGTGCCGCTCGTACTGGTCGTACTCGATTCCGAGCCCCCGAAATGCCCGGGCCGCGGACAGTCCAGCCGGCCCGGCCCCCACAATGCACACCCGATCCATGGGTCGATCCCCTTCCGTCACCGGACATTCAACCCGCCCCCTTCCCTCGATGCGGTGAATTGAGTCGATGGGAGGTGCGTCCGACGCGTTGCCGAGTGAATGTGAACCGTCGGTAGGGATTCGGGAATTCCATTGGTTCCGTCCAGTACAGACTTCTGCTATCGGAAGGCGGTGCGGCGGACATCGACAGAAGTCCGCCGCCGGACTATCGAGTTTCCTTGCAGGACAATGGATCAGCCGGGGTCTGCGCCCGCGATCCCCCGACGTCGCTGGCGTCACGCCTGGGCGCTGGTCCCCTACTCAGCTCTCCACAGGAAGGCCGGCCGCTACCCCGTCGAGGACGCGTTCGAGTCCGTATCGGAAGCGCTCCCCCGGGGGCAGGTGCGGTACCCGCGCCTCTCTGATCGTGCGTTCGAACATCGGATACTCCCCCGAGGCGACAACCTCGGCAACATACGGCCCCACGTACCCACTCATCCACTGCGCCATGTCCATACCAGTGCGACGAGCCTGCTCGATCCACCCGATCTCTCGATGCACCGCACTGTGGGTGTAGTCGCTCACCATGCCGGCCAATGCTGCGATCTCGTCGATGTTCAAGCCCAGGCCGTCGAGTGCGGCCAGGGCGAACTCCTGCACGCGCAACGAGTTCGGCCCCAGCGTGGGACGCCTGTTGGCGAGGGCGATCTGCCAGGGGTGACGCAAACCCACCGCGCGCGTCTGCTCGGCAACGAGCGTCAAATCCCGCCGCCAGTCGCCACTCGGACGCACCGGCAGGGCGATCTCCCCCACCACCGCGTCGATCATGAGATCCACCAGATCGTCGCGACCGGAGACATACCGGTACAGCGCCATGGCGCCGGTGCCCAGTTCCGAGGCGACGCGCCGCATTGTCACGGCGTCCATCCCCTCGTCGTCGGCGACTCCGACGGCGGCCTGCGTGATCTGGGCGCGGCTGTAGCCCGGCCGACGCCCCGGACCGGAGCGTTCGCTCGCCTCGGGGCGCAGCCAGATCGTCGTGTCCTCGTGGCGCGGCATGGGCATCCCCTTTCTCGCGTACACCGTACTTGAATGCACGAGAACATTACGAGTACGGTGTACCCAATTAGATCCACCCTCGGTAGTCCACGAAGCGAAGGGATGGAACATGAATGGTCGACCGATGTTGAGTGACGCCTCGCGCGACGCTGCGGCGCGTCAGGTGGCAGCCGAATTCGCCGACGGGTTACAGCGGTCCGGCGACGCCGACGAGTACGACGCGGCCTTCGCCGCGGACGTGCTGTGGGGCAGCCCTTTCGGGGCGAGCGTGGCCGGCTTCGCCGAACTGAACGCGATCCATCACCGCCTGGTCGCCGCCAGTGCCGCTCCCCCGTCGCGATTCGAGGTGGTCGCCGCCCTGTCACCCGCTCCCGGTGTCGTGGTGACACAGATCCGCAGGCAGGCAACCGATCCCGAAGGGTTCTCCGAGATGGCGATGTACGTCCTGGTCGAACGCGACGGCCGGTGGTGGCTGGCGGCGGCCCAGAACACCCCTGTCCACGCCCCTACCCTCTCACCCGAAAGGCGCTGATCACCGTGCCCTTGTCCGGAGAATACGAACGCGGCACCGTCGGCTGGGCCGCCGACCAGGCCGATCGGATCATCGAGTCCGGCGGCACCAAAGGCACGACGATCGTGGGTAAGCCGGTTGTTCTGCTGACCACCGTCGGCAACAAGTCCGGCAAGCTGCGTCGCACACCGCTGATGCGGGTCGAGCACGACGGCGAATACGCGGTGGTCGCCTCGTTGGGCGGCGCCCCGACGAACCCGGTCTGGTACCACAACGTCGTCGCCGACCCGCACGTCGAGTTGCAGGACGGCACCGTCACCGGGGACTACACCGCCCGTGAAGTCTTCGGTGAGGAGAAGGCACTGTGGTGGGAGCGCGCCGTGGCCGCCTACCCGCCCTACGCCGACTACCAGCGCAAGACCACCCGCGAGATCCCGGTGTTCGTCCTGACGCCTCGGTAGAGCCCGTCAGCTCGCGACGGCTCGCAGAACCCGGAGTAGCTGAGTCGCGTACTCCGGCGCGAACCGGTACCCGCCGTCGGCGGAGACCAGATTCCCGCGGTCCATCTTCGCGTCCCACCAGTCGCGAAGGAACCCCTCCGCGTACCCGCCCGTGCAGAAGCCGTACGGGTCCGCGACGAACGAGGTGGTGATCATCAGGGTGTAGCACGGGCGTTCGTAGTCGCCCTGCCCCTCGGCCCGGTTCACGAAGTCCTCGAACGACGCCGCGGTCGCCAGGTGGGAGTACAGCCAGAACATGGCGTCGTACATCAGCCACGAGTCCCCGTCCGCGTGGAGCGCGAAGAACCCCTTGCTCGTCACGATCCGTTCGGCGAGCGCGCGGATCTGCGCCTCACCGTCGGGCAGCGCCGAGGCCGCCAGTGCCCGACGGACGATCGGCGAGAAGCTGCCGTGTCGCACCACCTCGAGATCCGCCTGCAGCGTCTCCTCGCTGTCGTCGAACTCGTCCTCGCCCACCAGGCCCCGCACGAAGGTCGCGAAGTCCGGGGCGACCACGGTGATGCGGTAGTCGTCCTCCTGATCGACGTGCACGACCCGCGGCTCGCCTCGCGGACCGCAGTCGCGGTAGTCGAGCATGATCTGCTCGTGCCCCGCGCTGGGGGTGTCCGCGATACCGACACCGATGTCCGGGTATCCCCACTCCTCCCGCTTGAACGTCGAGCCGAGTTCCCCACACAGCGACCAGGTCGCGGTGCGGCCGAGGGCGTACAGCCCGCTGATCTGGATGTGGTCCTCGGCCCAACTCGTCGGCTCGTCCATCGGATGGCACGACCGACCGAGCATGCCGCCGTTGTGCATCCGCGCCAACTCCACGTAGGAGTCCGGGAGCCGGTACCCGCCCAACTCCTCCTCGATCGACGCGATCAGCTCGTCGCTCGGTGCGGACTCGACATAGTTCGCCCGCGAATACTCGCCGTTGTTCCAGAAGCCGTCGAAGTCGACGCCGTCGAAATGGCCCGTGGTCCGCGCTCCGGGCTCGATGTCGTTCGCACTCAATCGCGTTGCCTTTCAGGTGTCGACGGTTGTCCAGTGGCCCACGTGACGGCGGCGTCCGGATCCGACGTGGACGCCACCCTGTCCGGAATCGGTGTCCGGGCCACCATCACCACGGGCACGCCGAGTTCGCGGGCCGCGGTGAGTTTCGCCGATGTGAGTGCTCCCCCGCTGTTCTTCGTCACAACGACGTCGATCCGGTGCTTCCGCATGAGCGCGATCTCGTCGTCGACGGTGAACGGTCCACGGGCGAGCAGGACTTCGGAGTCGGACGGTACCGCACCCGGAGGCGGGTCGATGGCGCGGATCAGGAACCGGCCCGAACACTCGGCGAATGCCTCGACGCCCTGCCTGCCGATCGTGAGGAACACCCGCTCCCCCAACCGCGCAACCACGGCGGCGGCCGACGCGAGATCGGTAACGACGTGCCAGCAGTCGCCCGGGCCGGCGCTCCATTCGGCACGCCGCAGCACCAACAGCGGAATGCCCGTCCGCTCACTCGCAACCGTCGCGTTCGCCGTGATCCGGGCGGCGAACGGGTGGGTCGCATCCACGACGGCGTCGATCTCGTTGTCCCGTAACCACTGCTCGAGCCCGTCGGCGCCACCGAAGCCGCCGATCCGGACCTGCCCGACCGGGAGCACCGGCTCACGCACCCGACCGGCCAGCGACGAGGTCACCTCGATTGCCGGATCCGGGTCCAGGCGCGCGGCGAGCGTCCGCGCCTCGCGGGTGCCACCGAGGACGAGGACCCTGCGCACCGCCGACCTCAATGGGTGGTGCGCGACCGCGTGGCCGAATACAGGTAGCTGTCCGGGAAGCCCTCCGCCGCGAGCACGCGGCCCACGATCACCACGGCGGTCTTGGTGATCCCGGCCGCGTGCACCTGGTCGACCAGGGTCGCCAGCGTGCCGCGCAGCACCACCTCGTCCGGCCGGCTCGCGAACGCGACCACCGCCGCCGGGCAGTCGGATCCGTAGTTCTCCGAGAGTTCCTCGACGATCTGCTCGATGCGGTGCGCGCCGAGATGCACCACCATCGTGGCGCCGCTGCGCCCGAGCGAGCGGAGGTCCTCCCCCGGCGGCATGGCGGTCGACAGCGTCGACACCCGGGTCAGCACGATCGACTGCGACACCCCCGGCACGGTCAGCTCGCGGCCGAGCGCGGCCGCGGCGGCGGTGAACGCCGGAACGCCGGGCACGATGTCGTAGGCGATACCGGCCACATCGAGCCGCCGAACCTGCTCGGCCACCGCCGAATAGATCGACGGATCACCCGAATGCAGACGGGCGACGTCGAGGCCGGCCGCATCGAAGGCGATGATCTGCTCGATGATCTCGTCGAGACTCAGTCGGGCGGTGTCGATCACCTCCGCGTCGTCCGGGCACAGCGTGAGCAGTTCGGCCGGCACGAGGCTGCCCGCGTACAGGCAGACCGGGCTCTCGGCGATGATGCGCGAGGCCCGCAGGGTGATCAGGTCCGGGGCACCGGGGCCGGCTCCGATGAAATGGACTGTCATAGCGATTCCCTTTCGGTGCTGTGCGGCTTGACGGCCGACCATTGGGCCACCGGCAGCTGCGGTCGCCACGCGGTGAACCCACCGAGCGGCTCGCCGCGATAGACCTGGAACTTGCGCAGCTCGCCACCGAGCCGCGAATGCCACTGCAGGACGAGCGACTCCGACTCGGCGGTGACGGCGTTGACGACCATCCGCCCGCCCGGCCGCAGCCGCTCCCAGCAGGCATCGAGCATGCCGTCCTGTGTCACGCCGCCGCCGACGAAGATCGCATCGGGAACCGACACCTCGTCGGCGAAGGCGCCCGGCGCGGAACCGAGCACCCGCAACGACGGCACCCCCAGGCGTGCGGCGTTGTCGCCGATCTGCGCGACGCGGCGGTCCTCCCGCTCGAACGCGACCGCACGGCACCGCGGATCGGTCCGCATCCACTCGATGCCGATGGTGCCGGAACCACCGCCGACGTCCCACAACAGCTCACCCGGTGCGGGTGCCAGCGCCGAAAGCGTCAACGCCCGCACCTCGTGCTTGGTCATCTGGCCGTCGCCCTGGAACGCGCTGTCCGGCAGCCCGGGTGTCCGGGTGAGCCGGCGGGCCGTCCGGTCCGCCCGCAGTTCGAGCGCGATCACGTTGAGCGGATCTCCCGGGTCCCGGTCCCAGATCGCGGCCCGGCCCCGGGCGACGTTCTCCGCGGGGCCACCCAACTGTTCGAGCACCGTCATCGCGGTCTCGCCGAAACCGCGGTGGCGCAGCAACTCGGCGACCGCGGCCGGGGTGTGCTCGTCGGTACTGAGGACCAGCAGGCGTTCGCCGTCGATCAGGTGCGCGGCGAGGGTGGCCACCGGGCGCCCCACCAGGCTCACCGTCGGTGTCTCGTGCAGCGCCCACCCGAGGTGCGCGCAGGCCAGCGACACCGACGACGGGTGTGCGATCACCCGCAACCGTTCCGGACCGAGTACCCGGACGAGCGTGACACCGACGCCGTGGAACATCGGATCGCCGCTCGCGAGCACGCACACGCGGCGATCGCGGTGCTCCTCGAACAAGGCAGGAAGCGCGGGCACCATCGGCGAGGGCCACGGCACCCGCAGCGCTGGCGACTCGGGGATCAGGGACAGCTGGCGGGTCGACCCCATCAGCACCTCCGCATCCCGGATCGCGGCCTGGGCGCGGGGCGAGAGGCCGACCCATCCGTCGGCGCCGATTCCCACCACGAAGATCTCATCGGTCACACGTTCGATCACCTGGGCAGCCGCCGCCAGACGAACTGCGGCATCAGCCGCATCGCGATGAACACCAGCCGCAGCATTCCCGGAACGGCCACCTGTTCGCGCCCGCTCCGCAGCCCGTGCGCGACCGCGTCCGCCACCTGCTGGGGCGTGCTGGAGAACGGCGCCGGCTTCATGCCCTCCGTCATCCGACCGATCACGAATCCCGAGCGCACCAGCAACAAGCGAACCCCGCTGCCGTGCAGGGCGTCGGCCAGGCCGCTCGCGAAGCCGTCCAGGCCGGCCTTCGCGGAGCCGTACACGTAGTTGGCGCGACGCACCCGGACACCGGCGATGGACGAGAACACCACAATCTGCCCGGCCCCGTGCGCCCGCATCAGGTTCGCGAGGTGCGTCAGGACGCTGACCTGCGCGACAAAGTCGGTGTGGACCACCGCGAGCGCGTGGCCGGCGTCCTGCTCGGCGAGGGCCTGATCGCCCAGCACGCCGAACGCCAGCACGGCGACACCGATGGGACCGTGCTGTTCGGCGATCGCCGACAGCACCGCCGGATGATCGGCGACGCGGTCGGCATCGAACTCGACGCAATGCACCTCGGTCGCACCGGCGTCGAGCACCATCTGGCACTCCCGTTCCAGCTCACCGCGGCGACGGGCGGCGAGGACGACGACGCGGCCCGGCGCCAGCCGCCGCGCAACCTCCAAGCCGATCTCGCTGCGACCACCCAGCAACACCACCGATCCAGGGGCGTACTCCGTGTCACTCATGACTCCAGTGTCCTGGATTCGAGGCGCTCGAGTACCGTCGGGGCATGCCCCGTATCCCGTCCGATGCCTCCCACCTGACCGCCGAGGCCGCCACTTTCCTCGCCGAGCGGCACCTGGCGACCCTGACGACGTTGCGCAAGGACGGCACACCGCACGTCGTCGCGGTGGGCTTCACCTGGGACCCGGAGCGCCGAATCGTCCGGATCATCACGAACGACGCGTCGCAGAAGGCCCGCAACGCCGATCGCGGTGGGTACGGTGCCGTGAGCCAGGTCGACGGGGGACGCTGGATCACGCTCGAGGGTCCCGCACGCGTCCTGTCGGACCGCTCCTCGGTGACCGATGCCGAGCAACGCTACGCCGCCCGCTACCGCACCCCGCGGGAGAACCCGACCCGCGTGGTCATCGAGATCTCCGTCGAGCGCGTCATGGGGTCGGCGATACTCGTCGATCGGTGAAATCGTCTGATTTACACCGATATTCGGCCGATCCGAGTGTGGATGGGGAGCCGTCGGCGGCGGTACCGTAGGAGGACGTCGCACCCGAGCGGGGGGGATGGCAATGACACCTCGGCGGACACACCAATCGAAGACGCACCTGGCCAGTGCACGGCGCATCCGCCGGTGGACGATTCCGGCAGCGCTCGTCACGGCGTTGGCCGTACCCGCGACGGCAGCGGCACTGCCACCGCACCCGTTCGGTCCCCCGGCGCTGACGATCGGCTGCGCCAACCAGGGCAGCCTGATGTCACTGACCGCGGCCACCGGCCAGTCCGGGCCCGAGCAGACGCCCCCGATCGGGCCTGGTGAGATCCGGTTCGAGACGTTCCCCGCGGCGCCGCCGATCCCCGCCGCCGGCCAGGTGACCGTCGCATGGATCAACCTCGACACCGGGGCCAGCGGCGTCACGCCCCTCGACGGCACCTACCCGTACTACTCGAAGACGGTCTACACCGGCCACGGGAACATCCGCGCCACCGTCTTCGGGACGATCGACCTGTGGAGCCTGCCGCTCTGTCAGTCGAATCCGACATTCGGAAACTTCATCGTCTGACCGGCCGGCGGATCAGCCGGGGAGAACCGTCAGCCCGTGCGGGCGGCGGTTCATCGGCTCGCAGCCGTCGGCCGTCACCACCACGATGTCCTCGATCCGGGCGCCCCACCGACCGCGGAAGTAGATGCCCGGTTCGACGCTGAACGCCATGCCCGGCTCGAGCACCACCGTGTTGCCGGCGACGATGTACGGCTCCTCGTGGACCGACAGCCCGATGCCGTGCCCGGTTCGGTGCACGAACACCTCGGCGAGACCCGCGTCGGCGAGCACGTCCCGGGCGGCAGCGTCGACCGATTCCGCGGTGACACCGGGACGCACCGCAGCGACCGCCGCCCGCTGCGCCGCCTCGAGCATCCCGATCTGCTCCGCGACGTCCGCCGCGGGCTCGCCGAGGCTGTACGTGCGGGTGGAATCCGAGTTGTAGCCGGGGTCGACCGGACCGCCGATGTCGATCACCACGACATCGCCGGATTCGATGACCCGATCGGACACCTCGTGGTGCGGGTCGGCGCCGTGCGGGCCCGATCCGACGATCACGAACGCCGCCTCGGTGTGGCCCTCCGCCAGGATCGCGTCGGTGATGTCGGCCGCGACTTCGGCCTCCGTGCGACCCGGACGGAGCCATTCGCCCATTCGCGCGTGCACCCGGTCGATCGCGGCGCCCGCCCGCCGCAGCGCCTCGATCTCGGCGTCGTCCTTGATCATCCGCAGCTCACGCAGCACACCGGTGGCCAACACGGGCACCGTGCCGAACCGTCGCGCCAGCGGAACCAGGTGCAGCGCCGGCATCGCGTCGGTGACCGCGGTGCGCGGGGACTCCGGCAGCAGCGAGGACACCAACTCGTAGGGGTCGACGCCGTCCACCCAGTCGTGCACCGGCAGGCCGAGGTCGGCGACGGCCGAATCGCCCAGCGACGCAAGCTCGAGCCGCGGCAGCACGACCGACGGCGCATTCCCGTCGGACGGCACCACCAGGCACGTCAGACGCTCGAACGAGTCGGCTCGCGACCCGATCAGGTAGCGCAGGTCCGGTCCCGGCGTGATGAGCAGGCCGTCCAGCCCGGCGCGCTCGGCGAACTGCGCGGCTCTGGCCAGGCGGTCCGCGTAGACGGCGGAGGGGAAACGAGACGACGCCGCGGAGGGTTGGGCGCTGGGGGCACTCTCGGAACTCATGGAATCAGGCTAGGCCGTCCGAGGTTCGGATGCGGCGGGAGCCGCTCACCCACCTTCACGAGAACCCGATCGTGTCGGTGCCCGTCGCTAGCGTCCCGGCGCGTACACAGAAACAGGTCGGGGACCTCGAGGAGCTGCGTGAGCCACAGTAGATCTGCCATTGTCGCCGGTCCGGACGTCGAGGCGGCATTCGCGCCGGTACCGGCGTGGACGCCCATGACGTTCCCGCGGCGTGGTGGCTTCGACACCGACGTCGCCCCCGTCGATCGGACTGCGGGCACGGTCCTCGCCCGAACGATCGAGGCGAACGACGAACTGCTGCAGCACGCCGCGTGGGAGCTGGAGAACGACCCCGACCCCGCCGCGCTCGTCGCCGCCGCCCGCCGCTACCGCGCCGGCGAGGCGAGTCCCCTCGGGGCCGCGGCGCTGTGCCGGCTCCTCACTCGATTCGGCGAATCGGACCGCGGTGCCGACGTCGTCGACGGGTGGGTCGCCCGCCACGGTCCAGCGTTCGCGGTCGCGGCCGTGCTGGAGACCACCGACATGCAGTGGGTCCAGCAGCGGGTGCCGGTGCCGGAGAACGCCACCGGCATGTACATCGAGACCTGGATCGGTGACCGCCCACCTGCGGAGGACTTCCGGTCGCCGCGATTCATGCTCACCGAGCAGCTCAGGCAGATCGACGACCCGCATCGACAAGTGTCGTACACCGTCCTGGAACCGATGCTCACCCGGATGCGGGCACTGCTCGCCGCCGCGTCGGACGTCGACTACGCGGCCGCCCGCGATGCCGCCGCGCCGCTGCGCACCAACACGGTTCGACGTCTCGCCGCAACGTTCCTGTTCCCGACCGAACGCCGGTGGTCCGCGGAGGCGATCCTGGGCGTCGAGGCGGTGCCGTACCCCTGGCGCACCCACGCCATGGTGTCGTCGAACACGCCCGCGGAACTCGAGCGAGCCCTCAGCGGGGACGGCTGCCGCAGGTGGCTCGCCGACGAAGCGGTTCTGGCCGCGATCGTCGACGGTGTCGGCGTCGACATCACGTCGGTATTGACCGCCGCCTTCGACACCGAGTTCCCCTATCGGAGCGCGCAGGACGACGTGCTCCGACTGCGCATCCTGCACGCCCTGGCCTCGATCCCCACCGACGACGCCTTCACCGCCCTGCTCGAGCGAGCGCACGTGAAGAACGCGGCGTCCGCCGTGCAGCATGCGAGGCGGCACTTTCCGCGGCGCGCGTTCCGGATTCTGGCGCAGTCCGATTCGGAACTGTTCGACCGCCATGTCCGCGAGTATCCCGATCTGGCCGCCGAATTGGCCGAGACGCTGCCGGCGGCGGCACAGCGCCGGATCGAGCGGCTCACGACGGTGCTGCCCGAGGCGACCGATCTCCCGGCGCTGCTGGTGCGCCCGCCGTGGTCGAAACGGAAGGCGCCCACGCCGGCGACGGTGATCGACGGACTCGCGGCGCCCGCGATCCGCCGGATCGATTGGTTGCCCGGCGAACTCGAAGAACTCCGGAACACCCCGCACGGCTACTCGTACACCACGTGGAGCCAGTACCGGAGGTACATCCGCGAGACGTCCGCCCAGGTCGTCAGCGAATGGGAAGCGTGGGTGATCTTCCTCCTCGCCCCGGACGAGGTTGCCCGGCCGCTGTTGACGGACTGGGCCGGCACATCCGTCAAGGACCCCATGCGGATTGTCGAGCGTTACCAGCTCGATGCCCTGCCGCTGATGCTGAAGTTCGCCCGCGCCCGTCCCGGCGCGGCCGCGCCCTATCTGCTGCCGTACGTGGATCTCGACGTCGCGCGGCTGCACGCGACGATGCTCGCGACCCGCAAGAACCTCCGAAAGCCGGCCCTGGCGTGGCTTCTCCGCCACCCCGCCGACGCCGTCACCTTGCTGGTTCCCGACGCGGTCGGACCGGTGGGGGCTCAACGCGATCACGCCACCGCCGCGCTGCGCGCGCTCGCCCGGGCCACCTCACGCGACACCGTCGTCCGTGGCGCTGTGCAGTTCGGGGACGCTGCCGCGGACACGGTCGGCACTCTCGTCGACCTCGATCCGCTGGAGATGCTGCCCAAGCGGATCCCCCGCGTGCCGGCGTGGGCGGACGTCGAGTCCCTGCCCCCGATCCTCACCGCGGACCGAGCGGCGGCGCTACCCGCACCCGCTGTGGGCACGATTCTGACGATGTGTGCCGTCGGCACCGCCGAAGCCCCGTATGCCGCGCTCGACACCGTCACGGCCTTCTGCGACCGCACGTCGCTGGCCGCCGCGATGTGGGAGCTGTTCGAACGGTGGTGGGGTGTCGGCGCGCCGTCGAAGGACAATTGGGTCGTCCTCGCCCAGGGCTGGCTCGGTGACGACTCGACGGTAGCCCGATTGGCACCGCTCGTGCGACGCTGGCCGGGCGAGAGCGGTGCGGCGCGAGCACAGCTCGGGCTCGACGCGCTGGCCGCGCACGGCTCGGCCCGGGCGCTGACCGAACTCGATCGCATCTCGCGGAAGATGAAGTTCAAGTCGCTGAAGAACGGTGCCGCCGAACGTGTCACGGAGGTCGCCGAGCGCCTCGGACTCGACCGCGAACAGCTGGCCGACCGCACCGTTCCCGACCTCGATCTGACCCCCGACGGCGCGATGACGTTCGACTACGGGGCGCGGACGTTCACCGTCGGCTTCACCGAGGCCCTCGTGCCCTTCGTTCTCGACGCGGCCGGTAAGAAGTCGACCGGGCTGCCCCGCGCCACGGAGGCGGACGACGCCGCACTGGTCGAGGACGCGAAGAAGCGTTTCACGGCCCTCAAGCGGGAGGCGAAGACCGTTGCCGCCGAGCAGATCAAACGATTCAACCGCGCTCTGGTCACCGGACGTCGGTGGGGCGGGAGTGAATTCACCGAGTACATCCTGGGCCATCCCCTGCTCGTACACCTGGCGCGCCGACTCCTGTGGGCGTCGTTCGACGACCAGTCGCGTCCCGCCATCGTGTTCCGGGTGACGGAGGACGCCAGCCTGGCCGACCTCAACGGCGACACACTGACGTTGCCGGACGGCTCGATCGGGCTCGTGCACCCCGCACACATCCCCGAATCGGTGGCCGCCTGGTCCGAGGTCTTCGCCGAGCACGGGATACTGCAGCCGTTTCCGCAGCTGGGGCGCCCCGTCCACCAGCTGCTGCCGGGCGACGTCGACGGCAGCGGGCTGTCCCGGTTCACCGGCGTGACCGCGACACCCAGCCAGGCGCTGCGTCTGACCTATCGCGGGTGGGAACCGGTGTGGGAGAACCCGGCGTCGTGGGGCCAGGGGCTGGTGTACCGACTCGACGACACCGTGTCGGTGCTGCTGGGCCTCGACCCCGGGATGGGCGTCGGCGATCCGTACAACGGCTACCCCGACCAGACCCTGGTGTCCGTGACCCTGCGCGGGGGCACCCTGGACGACGTCGACCGCGCGACGGTCTCCGAACTGATCGCCGACCTGGCCGGGTTCGCGTCGTGACCTGCTGGGGTCGGTGACCCGGGTTTGGCAGGATAGGGCGCATGAGTGGACCTTTGTTGCTGTTGGACGGTGCGAGTCTGTGGTTCCGGGCGTTCTACGCCCTCCCCGAGTCGATGACCGCCCCCGACGGGCGCCCGGTCAACGCGGTGCGCGGGTTCACCGACATGGTGGCCGCGCTGATCACCCGGACCCAGCCGTCGCGGCTCGCGGTGTGCCTCGACCTGGACTGGCGTCCCCAGTTCCGGGTGGATGCGGTGCCGTCGTACAAGGCCCACCGCGTCGCCGAGGAATCCGACGGATCAGCCGAGGAGGTGCCCGACACCCTCACCCCGCAGGTCGACATGATCATGGACGTCCTCGGGGCCGCCGGTATCGCGACCGCCGGCGCCGAGGGTTTCGAGGCCGACGACGTGCTGGGAACCCTTGCCGCGCAGGAGAAGGCAGACCCGGTCGTGGTGGTCAGTGGCGACCGCGACCTGCTGCAGGTGGTGTCCGACGACCCGGTTCCCGTGCGCGTCCTGTACGTGGGCCGAGGCCTGGCCAAGGCGGAACTGTTCGGCCCCGACGAGGTCGCCGAGAAGTACGGTGTACCCGCCGACCGCGCAGGCGACGCGTACGCCGAACTCGCTCTGCTGCGCGGTGATTCGTCCGACGGCCTGCCCGGGGTCAAGGGCGTCGGCGAGAAGACCGCGTCGACGCTGCTGCTGCGCCACGGCTCGCTCGAAGAACTGCGTGCAGCGGCGCTCGATCCGTCCAGCGACATGGCCAAGGGGGTCCGGGCGAAACTCGCTGCGGCCGCCGACTACATCGATGCCGCACTGCCCGTCGTGCGGGTCGTGACCGATTCGAACGTGGAACTCTCCCGGTCGGACGTACTGCCGACGGTGCCCGCCGACCCCGAACGACTCGCAGCAGTCGCCTCGAACCTCGCCGTCGAGCGTTCGGTTGCCCGCCTGGTGGCAGCGATGGCAACCGAACGCTCGTGAACGCCTCCGCGGCAGCCTAGTTCGGGCGGCTGACCTCGTAGGTGCCGTCGTTGTCGGTGAACGTCACGGTCACCTTCTTGGGGGTGCCGTCGACGTTCAGCGAGCACTCGAACGACGACCCCTGCTCGACCTTCTGTCCAGACGGGCAGCTGACGTTGGTGACGGCACGCGCCCCGTACGACTCGGTGACGATCTGCTCGACACCCTTCTCCGCGGCATTCTGATCGAGCGTCTTGCTGCCGAGCGACCCCAGCGCGAAAACGACTCCGCCGACGACGATCGTGGCGGCCACCGCGATCCCCACCCACATGAGGGCCTTCTTGTTGTCGCCGGCCGGTGCGGTCACCGGGGACATCGCCGGTGCGCCCCACTGGTTCTGCTGCGGCGCGCCGTACTGCTGCGTCGGGTACCCCTGCTGCGGATAGCCCCCGGCCTGGGGGTACCCACCCTGTGTGCCCCACTGCGGCTGCCCCGGGGCAGGTGCGCCCCACTGCGGCGCCGAACCCGGCTGCGGCGCACCGGCGGCCTGGGCATTCCACGCCTGCTGAGCGGGCTGGGCCTGCTGGCCCGGCGCCTGCTGGCCCCACTGTTGTGCCGCAGCACCCCACTGCGCGGCGGGCGTGGACTGGGGCGCTGCCGGTGCACCGGGGTACGGCTGGCCGTACTGGTTGTACTGGCCGGGCACCTGCCCCTGCTCCGGCGCCGGGTACCCGGCGTTCGCGTACGGGTTGGCCCCGTAAGGATTCGGGTCGTGCGATTCCGGTGCCGCCTGTGCGCTCGGCACTGTCGGCATCGCCTGCGTCTGCGGCATCGCCTGCGTGTCCGGCGCCGCCGGTGCCGCCGGTGCTGCCGGTGCTGCCGGTGCAGCCGGATTGTCGGACTGTTCCGGCGACGGAGCCCACGCCTGGTTGGCGTCGTTGGGTCCCTGCGGAGCGTTCATGAACACTGCCTCCTCGACTGGTGCGCTCTGGTCCCGCCCGCCAAGCCGTCTGTCAGGCCCACGACCAGTCCCCTCCCTTGTCAGATATCACCGCCACATTACGCATTCGCCCGCTCTCGTCGGTACCCGACGGTCGGGACGAGCGTCAGGTCGCAGCAACCGCGACCACGCCGCGTCGGATCGCCCCGACCGCCCGGGCCGCGGCCTTGGCGACGGCGGGATCCGGCGCGGTCGAATGCACCTGGTCGAGCAGATCGATCACCTGACGGCACCACCGGACGAAGTCGCCGGCCGACAGTTCCTTGCCGCCGGAGCCCGCAGCGAGCAGCGCGTCCACCAGTGATTCCTCACTGGCCCACTGGTATACGGCGGTCACGAAGCCGGGATCCGGTTCGCGAGTCAGCGGAAGCTTGTGCCGGATCTCGTCGGAGCGCAGTTCGCCCCACACCCGCGCCGTGTCCGCCAGGGCGCGACGGATCGGCACCGTCGGACCGCGGTCGGGTGCGTCGGCGTCCTGCCGCGACTCGTATACGACCGAGGAGACGACGGCGGCGAGTTCCGCCGGCGACAGACCGCTCCACACCCCACGGCGCAGGCATTCGGCGACCAGAAGGTCGCTCTCGCAGTAGATCCGAGCGAGTCGCTGCCCCTCCTCGGTAGCCTTCGGGTTCTCGTCGGCGGCGATGAAGCCGCGCTCGGTCAGCAGCGCGACGATCCGGTCGAACGTCCGTGCCAGCGAATTCGTGGTCGCGGCCACCTTCTGCCGCATGGATTCCGTCTCCCGGGCAAGCCTGTTGTACCGCTCGCCGATGCGGCTCAGCTGCTCGCGATCCGGCCGCGAATGGCACGGGTGTGCGCGCAACTCCTTGCGCAACTCCACCACCTCGTGGTCCTCGCGACCGCCCTTGTCGCGCTTGGTCCTCCGCGGTGGGGTGATGCCGGTGCTACGAAGGGCCGACGCCAGGTCACGGCGCACCCGCGCCGTGCGGTGATCGACGTGCCTGGGCAGCCGCATCCGCCCCAGCGACCGGGCCGGCACCGGGAAGTCCGCGGCACTGACCCGGCCCGCCCACTTCTCCTCCGTCAGCACCAGCGGCCGCGGGTCACCGCGGTCCAGGTCGGTCTCCAGGACCACCGCGAGACCCGACCGCTTGCCCACCGGGATCGCGATGACGTCGCCGCGGCGCAGCGAGTTGAGCGACTCGACCGCGGCACCCCGCCGGTCGGTCCGCTTCTGACGCTCGAGCTGGCGTTCCCGGCTACGCAACCGTTCGCGGATCTGCACGTACTCGAAGTACTCACCGTCGACACCGCCGAGACGGTCCTGCAGTTCCGCGAGAGCAGCCTCGTTGCGTTCGATCCCGCGCGTGAGCCCGACGACCGATCGATCCGCCTGGAACTGCGCGAAGGAACGCTCGAGCAGCGCCCGCGACTCCGACGCCCCCATCCGGTCGATCAGGTTGATCGACATGTTGTACCCGGGTCGGAACGAACTGCGCAGCGGGAACGTGCGGGTCGAGGCGAGTCCCGCGACGTCCGCCGGTTCCACACCCGGCTGCCACAGCACGACCGCGTGCCCCTCGACGTCGATGCCGCGACGGCCGGCCCGGCCGGTCAACTGGGTGTACTCGCCGGGCGTGAGCTCCGCGTGGGTGTCCCCGTTGTACTTGACGAGCCGTTCGAGCACGACCGACCGGGCGGGCATGTTGATGCCCAGCGCCAGGGTCTCGGTGGCGAACACGGCACGAACGAGTCCGTTGACGAACAACTCCTCGACGGTCTCCCGGAAGGCCGGCAACATACCGGCGTGATGCGCGGCGAAGCCCCGCTCGAGCGCCTCACGCCAGCCCCAGTAGCCGAGAACCTCGAGGTCCGCGCGCGGCAGGTCCCGCGTGTGCCGGTCGACGATCTCGCGGATCTGCGCGGTCTGCTCCGGGGTCGTCAACCGCAGCTTGGAACGAACGCACTGTGCCAGCGCGGCCTCGCAGCCCGCGCGGCTGAAGATGAAGGTGATCGCCGGCAGCAACCCCTCCTCGTCGAGGCGGGCGATCACCTCGGGCCGAGGCAGCGGGCGATGGTCGCTCGAGCGGCCGCGCCCCCGCGGCTCCCACGAGTTCATCCGGTCGAGGGCCAGGCGCTGCTTCACATGACGCACCAGATCCGGGTCGACGACCATCTCACGGCCACCGGTCGGCGTCGCCTTCGCATCGAACAGGTCGAACAGTCGGCGGCCGACCATGATGTGCTGCCACAGCGGGATCGGGCGGGTCTCGTCCACCACGATCGTCGTGTCGCCGCGCACCGTCTCCATCCACGCGCCGAACTCCTCGGCGTTGCTCACGGTCGCGGACAGGCTGACGAGGCGCACGTCGTCCGGCAAGTGCAGGATGACCTCCTCCCACACGGCACCGCGGAAGCGGTCCGCGAGGAAGTGCACCTCGTCCATCACCACGTGCGACAGCCCTCGCAGCGTCGGCGACTCCGCATAGATCATGTTGCGGAGCACCTCGGTCGTCATGACGACGATCGGCGCGTCCGAGTTGATGCTGCTGTCGCCGGTCAGGAGGCCGACGGCGTCCTTGCCGTGACGCTCGCTGAGTTCGGCGTACTTCTGATTGCTGAGCGCCTTGATCGGCGTCGTGTAGAAGCACTTGCGCCCCGATTCCAGAGCGAGGTGCACGGCGAACTCACCGACGACGGTCTTCCCGGCGCCGGTGGGCGCGCAGACGAGCACGCCGTGACCGGCCTCGAGCGCCGCGCACGCCTCGATCTGGAACGGATCGAGCGGGAAGCTCAGCTGTTCCGAGAATGCATCGAGTTGGGTTCTTGGCCTCACAACGTGTCCGAGTAGTCCTGCGCGGAGGTCGCCTTCGGTGCGGCGGATGGCTGCACCGGTGACGTGTCGTCGATCGACGTGGGTGCCGAGATCGAGGAAGCCTCCTCGTCCGACAACGCCGCGAGATCCTCCGCTTCACGCCGAGCCTTGCGCCGGTCGTGGACACGGGAGATCTGGATCGACAACTCGAGCAGCACCGTCAGGGCGGCGGCCAGCGCCAGCATCGTGAAGGGGTCCTGGCCCGGGGTCGCGATGGCCGCGAAGACGAACAGCGCGAAGATCAGCCCGCGACGCCACGCCTTCAGCTTCTCGTACGACAGCACGCCGACGACGTTGAGCGCGACGATCAGCAGCGGGATTTCGAAGCTGACGCCGAAGATGATCAGGACGTTGATCACGAAGCCGAAGTACTGCGAACCGCTGAGCGCGGTGACCTGGACGTTGTCGCCGATGGACAGGAGGAAGTGCAGTGCCTGAGCCACGACGACGTAGGCGAGGACGGCGCCGAGGATGAACAGGGCCGACGCCCCGACGACGAAACCGACCGCGTACTTGCGTTCCTTGGCGTACAGACCCGGCGTGATGAACCGCCACAGCTGGTACAGCCAGACGGGGCACGCGAGAACGATGCCGGCGGTCAGCGCGACCTTCAGTCGCAACATGAACTGCTCGAACGGGCCCGTCGCGAGCAGTCGACACATGTCGTCGGGACTGCCGGCGGGGCTGAAGTCCGCACGACTCGACGCCGGCAGGGAACAATACGGCCCCGTCAAGACATCGCCGAGACTCTTGATGCCGAGGAACGACGTCGAGTACCAGACGAAACCGATGAGCGTCGTCACGGCGACCGCCGCGACGGCGATGAGCAGACGATTCCGCAGCTCGTAGAGATGGTCGACGAGCGACATCGTGCCGTCTGGATTTGTCCTGCGCCTGCTCCGACGCGGGTCGAACGGAATTCGCACTATGGGCCCTAGCCTTGGTCAGCAGTGATCCGGGGTGATGGACTCACCCCGGATGCTCGTGAAACGTGAACTAGGCCGACTTCGGCTCGGTACGGGGCTGCTGCGGGGTCTCCACGACCGTGGCATCGAGCGGCGCGGACGGCAGCTGGGCGGACGGAGCCGGATCGGACACGGTGCTGGACGACGCGTTGCCGTCGTTCTGCATCTCCTTGACCTCGCTCTTGAAGATCCGCAGGGACCTACCGAGACCACGAGCCGCTTCCGGCAGCTTCTTGGAACCGAACAGGATGACGACCACCAGTGCCACGATGGCCCAGTGCCACAGGCTGAAGCCTCCGGTCATTACTACCTCCAAATGTCAGACGCCAACGATGCTACCGGACGTGAGTGCGTCGGTCCTGGTGCAAATGTCCTGTTCACCGTGACTTAACAACCAACCGGAGCGGTTTGCGCACCTACCGGCGACCCGGTTCACGCAACCGCTATCCGAAATTACTCTTCTCGTCGTCTCCACGGGGCCCGTTCGGCCGGATCGACACGACAATTCGGACACACGCGCCCGGCGGGTGAACCGTGCCTGCTCTCACGCCCCGAGAGCGTCGTAGGCGTCGAGCGCTGCCCGGGCCCGGTCGCGCACCGCATCGACGAGCTCCACCGGCCCGAGCACGCGGGCGGCCGGCCCGAAGCCGAGCACGAGGCGAGCCATCCACTCCAGCGAGCCGTAGCGCATCGTCACCTCGATCGACCCGTCCGACATCGTGCGCACCAGGTCCATCGGATAGTTGTCGACGATCCAGCCGTGCGATCCCGAGATCTGCAGGTGCGCGAGCGGCAACCCGGCGTCCGCGCTGAACAACTCGAGGTGCTCGTCGGTGCCCAACGCCTGCGCAGGGGGCGCCGACGCCTCCTCGAGTTCCTCGGCCGCGTCGATCCGGTCGAACCGGAAGAGCCGGACCCCCTCGGCCTGCCGGCACCACGCCTGCAGGTAGGTGTGGTCGTCGACCAGCAGCGAGCGGATCGGATCGACCACCCGCTCGGAGACGGCATCGCGCGACGCCGAGTAGTACGTCAGGTGTAGGGCACGATCGTGCTGCAACGCCGACCGCACGGTCGCCGCCACCGGATTTTCCGGCGTCGCCGCGCCGGTGCCGCCCTCGTCCGGGCGGCCCGCGCTCATCTCCCGGGCGGCGGTTCCCGCCGCCGACTCGATCTTCGCGATCGCCCCCTGCGCCGCGGTCGGATCGACCATTCCAGGCATTTCGGCCAGCGAGCGCAGCGCCACCAGCAGCACCGTCGCCTCCGTCGACGTCAGGCGTAGGGGCCTGTCGATTCCGGCCGAGAAGATCACCGAGACGGTGTCCTCGTCGAACGACAGGTCGATCAGGTCGCCGGGGCCGTAGCCCGGCAACCCGCACACCCACAACTGGTCCAGGTCCTTCATCAGGTTCGGGACGGTGACACCCAACTCACGCGCCGCCTGTTCCTTGCTGATGCCGGGGTTCGCCATGAAGTACGGCACCATGTTCAGCAGCCGCGCCAACCGCGACAGTCGGACGCTCATCGTTCTGCCTCCACGCGCTCCCCCGCGACCGCATCCACCGCAGCCGCGAACCGCAACTTCTCCTTGACCATCGAACGCAGCGATTCCGGCTCCAGCACGAGCGCATCGACGCCGTGGCCCGCGATCAACCGAGCCGTCCAGTCCCACGAACGGACCGGGATCTCGAGCACCGCACCGGGTCGGGAACCCAGTTCCCGCGTCCCCCGGACGGTTCCGAGTCGACGCAGCTCCGTCGCCCGCCCTTCGGCGACCCACACCACCGCGACACCGGTGACGGACCCGGCACCGGTGACCGCATCGACGACGGCCCGCAGATCCACGTCCGCGGGCTTGCGCACGACGTTCGCCGGACCGGTCGCCTGCACCGGATCGCCGATTCGCGACAGCCGGAACGTGCGGGTCGCGTCCCGATCCACGTCGTGTCCGACGAGATACCAGCGGCCGCGCAGCGTCACGACGCCCCACGGCTCGACCGTCCGGGTGACGAACGGTTCGGTCGGTGCTCCCCGATGCTGGAACGTCACCACACGGCCCGCGTCGATCGCCTCGAGCAACTGCCGCATCGCGGACTCCGAGCCGCGGGTACGGGCCGGGATCGCCGGCACCGGGACGGCATCGAGATCCGAATCGACCTGCACACCGGCGGCGCGCAGCTTCATCATCGCGCTCTGGGAGGCCGACATCAGTTCGGGCGATCCCCACAGGCGTACCGCGACGGCGACGGCCGCCGCCTCCGCGGCGTCCAGGTCGACATCGGGCAGCTCGTAGGCGTTCCTGTTGATTCGATACCCCTCCACGCCCGAGAACCGGCTCGCCTGTCCGGTCTCGAGGGGAATGCCGAGGTCACGCAACTCGTTCTTGTCCCGCTCGAACATTCGGCTGAAGGCCTCGTGACTCGCGGACTCGTCGTAGCCGGCCACGCTCTCGCGGATCTTCTCCGCGGTCAGGAACTGCCGGGTCGAGAGCAGGCAGATGACAAGGTTCATCAACCGCTCGACTTTGGATATCGCCACTCCGCCGAGCCTAGCGGCAAGAGAGCGCACCGAGTGGTAGGAAACGGGCGAAATGCCCGGTGGCACCGCCGTGGGCGGTCACATGGACGCGATGAGCCGCTCCACCCGCTCGTCCACCGAACGGAACGGGTCCTTGCACAGCACCGTGCGCTGCGCCTGGTCGTTCAGCTTGAGATGCACCCAGTCCACCGTGAAGTCGCGACCGGCGTCCTGCGCGGCGGCGATGAAATCGCCACGTAGCTTGGCGCGCGTGGTCTGCGGGGGTGTCTCCACGGCCGCCTCGATGGTCTCGTCCTCGGTGACCCGCTTGGCCAAGCCCTTGCGCTGCAACAGGTCGAAGACACCGCGGCCGCGCTTGATGTCGTGGTACGCGAGGTCGAGCTGGGCGATCTTGGGATCGGAGAGTTCCATCCCGTACTTGTCCTGGTAGCGCTGGAACAGCTTGCGCTTGATCACCCAGTCGATCTCGGTGTCGACCTTCGCGAAATCCTGGTTCTCGACGGCGTCGAGCGTCCGGCCCCACAGGTCGACCACCTGATCGACCTGCGGGTCGCGCTCACGTGTCCGCAGGTGATCGACGGCCCGGGAGTAGTACTCGCGCTGGATGTCGAGCGCGCTGGCCTGCCGCCCGCCGGCCAGCCGGACCGGACGACGCCCCGTCAGGTCGTGGCTCACCTCGCGGATCGCACGGATCGGGTTGTCGAGCGCGAAGTCGCGGAACGGCACCCCCGCCTCGATCATCTCGAGCACCAGCGCGGCCGTGCCGACCTTGAGCATCGTCGTCGTCTCGGACATGTTCGAGTCACCGACGATCACGTGGAGGCGCCGGTACTTCTCGGCGTCGGCGTGCGGCTCGTCACGGGTGTTGATGATCGGACGCGACCGGGTGGTCGCGGACGAGACACCCTCCCAGATGTGCTCGGCACGCTGCGACAGGCAGAACGTCGCGGCCTTGGGCGTCTGCAGGATCTTGCCGGCGCCGCAGATCAACTGCCGCGTCACCAGGAAGGGCAGCAGGACGTCGGAGATTCTCGAGAACTCGCCGGCCCGCACGACGAGGAAGTTCTCGTGGCAGCCGTACGAATTGCCGGCCGAATCGGTGTTGTTCTTGAACAGGTAGATGTCGCCGCCGATGCCCTCCTCGGCAAGCCGCTGCTCGGCATCGACCAGTAGCTCCTCGAGCACGCGCTCGCCCGCGCGGTCGTGATTGACGAGCTGCAGCAGGCTGTCGCACTCAGCGGTTGCATACTCCGGATGCGATCCGACGTCGAGGTACAGGCGCGCGCCGTTACGGAGGAACACGTTGGAACTGCGGCCCCAGGAGACCACCCGCCGGAAGAGGTAGCGGGCAACCTCGTCCGGACTCAGCCGTCGATGACCGTGAAAGGTGCAGGTGACACCGAACTCGGTCTCAATTCCCATGATTCGTCGCTGCACACTTCGACACTACAGCGCCGAACGCGATTGCCTTGCCGTTCAGGATCAGTCGCGTCGCCCTAGGGTGGGAACGTGGCCGAAGTGAGATATTTCCCCGAACGTACCGACCGTGTTCTCATGCGCCTGAGCACCGACCTGCCGCCGTCCCGACTCGACGGCGGACTGCGCGCCCTCAGTACCGCCGCGAACCACAGCGTGCTGTGGATCGCGGTCGCGGGCGGCCTCGGGTTGGCGGGGGGACGGGCCCGCCGAGCGGCGGTCCGCGGGGTCCTCTCGGTGGCCGGCGCCAGCGCGCTCACCAATGCCGTCCTCAAGCCGCTGATGCCGCGCCGCCGGCCGCCCGCAGGTACGCCGGAGTTCGCGTCCAGGCGAGGGCTGCCCGCCCCCGCGTCGTCGTCGTTCCCGTCCGGGCATGCCGCGTCCGCCGCGGCCTTCGCGACCGGCGTCGCGCTCGAATTCCCCCTGGCGGGGGCTGTGCTCACCCCGCTGGCGGCCGCGGTCGCCTACTCGCGCGTGCACACCGGCGTGCACTGGCCGTCCGACATCGCGGTCGGTATGGGCGTCGGCAGTGCCGTCGCACTCGCGACCCGACGGTGGTGGGCGGTCCGGGAGGAGGAACCGGCGACGCTCGGGCCCGACCGCAATGTGCAGGCGCTGCCCGAGGGCGACGGCATGATCGTGTTCTCCAACCCGGGTTCGGGAACCGACGACGACAGCATCCGGTCCGAACTCGAGGAGGCGCTGCCGAAGGCCGAGGTCGTGGAATTCGACCCGGACCGCGATTTCGACACCCAACTCGACGAGGTGATCACGACGCGGTCCCCCAAGGCGGTCGGAGTGTGCGGGGGCGACGGAACGGTCGTCACGGTGGCGTCCGCGGCCGTTCGGCACGACCTGCCGCTGGCTGTCTTCCCCGGCGGAACGCTCAACCACTTCGCCCGCGACGCCGGTGTCGGCGACATCGCGTCCACTGCGGACGCGATCGCCACGGGCAGCGCCGAACTGGTCGATCTGGGACAGGTGGCAGTGGACGGCGGGAGCGCGACGGCGTTCGTCAACACCGCCAGCCTGGGCGGCTACCCGGACTCGGTGCGGTTGCGCGAGCGTTGGCAGCCCAGACTCGGCAAATGGCCCGCCGCGGCGCTCGCCATGGCCCGCGTCCTGGCCCGGGCCGAGCCATTGAACGTGACCATCGACGGGAGGCGGCACTCGATCTGGATGCTGTTCGTGGGGAACGGCCGCTACTCCCCTGCCGATCAGGTGCCGATGTCCCGACCCGAGATCCACCGCGGCACGCTCGACGTGCGGTACATCCGCGCCGACCGGAAGTTCTCCCGCACGCGACTCGTGGCCGCGGCGCTTACCGGAACCCTCCGTTCGTCGGCCACCTACGTGCAGTCGAACACGCCCGCGTCGACCGTGGAGGTCCGGGGCGACGCTGTCGCGCTGGCGACCGACGGCGAGGTTGTCGCCGACGGCCGCCGGTTCGAGTTCCGGAGCGAACCCCGGAGCGTGGTGCTGTACCGGAAGCTTCCGACCGACTAGTCGTCGCCGGCAGGAGCCTCCGGCTCCTTGCCCTCGCCGGGCGAGGAGCCGGGGGCAGCGCCCTTCTCGTCCTTGTCGCCGTTCGCGGGCGGGGCCGCCGGGGTCGGCAGCATCGCTTCGAGCGCGGCGCCGGTGATGCGGCGGAACGCCCGTCGCGGCCGGGACTGGTCGAGCACCGCGACCTCGAGCCCCGACACCCCGAGCGTGCGGCGTTCGGCGTCACCGTTGCCGCCCGGCGTCCCGTCCTGGAGGGCCTTCACCGCGACCGAGACGGCCTCGGCGAGTTCCATCCCGGGACGGTACGACTCACGCAGCGCCGTCACGATCGGCTCGGTGGTACCGCCCATGACGACGAACTGTTGTTCGTCGACGATCGACCCGTCGTACGTGATCC
The DNA here is from genome assembly GCF_004011865.1 of Prescottella agglutinans. Lineage (GTDB taxonomy): Bacteria > Actinomycetota > Actinomycetes > Mycobacteriales > Mycobacteriaceae > Prescottella > Prescottella agglutinans. Next base: position 216,700 of record NZ_RKLP01000007.1, read on the forward strand.
GGTACAACTGCGCCTGGGGACCCGACCCGTGCGGGCCGACCTCGGCGACGCAGATCTCCACTTCGTACGGCTTGGGCTGTTCGGTGAAGATCGTGCCGAGGGTCTGCGCGTAGCCGTTCGCCAGCGAGCGACCGGTCACGTCCCGTCGGTCGTACGAGTACCCGCGCATGTCGGCGTGGACGATCCCCGCCCGGCGCAGGTTCTCGAACTCGTTGTACTTGCCGACCGCGGCGAACCCGAGCCGGTCGTAGAGTTCGCTCACCTTGTGCAGCGCGGTCGACGGGTTCTCCGCGACGAACAGGACACCATCGGCGAAGGTGAGCACGATGACGCTGCGCCCGCGCGCAATTCCCTTGCGCGCCAGCTCCGAGCGATCGCGCATGATCTGCTCGGCGGAGGCGTAGTACGGCAGCGTCATCGCGGGGTGCGTCCTTCCTCGGTACGCCCGGCCACGACGGCCCGGGACAGTTCGGCGGTCCGTTCCGCGGGCACGTACGCCGCGCCCGCGGAGGAGATCGTCACCGCGGTCGGGTAGATCGCGCGGACCATGTCCGGCCCGCCCGTCGCGGAGTCGTCGTCGGCGGCGTCGTACAGCGCCTCGATCGCCATCCGCAGCGCCGAATCCTCGTCGCCGCCTTCCCGGTACAGCTTCTTGAGCGAGGCCTTCGCGAACAGCGAACCCGATCCGACGGCGTGGTACCCCGCGCGCTCCTCGTACCGGCCACCCACCACGTCGTACGAGACGATGCGTCCGGCCTTCTCCGGGTCCGCCGCATCGAGGTCGAAGCCGACCAGGAGCGGCACGACCGCCAGCCCCTGCATCGCGGCGCCCAGGTTGCCCCGCACCATCGACGACAGCCGGTTGGCCTTGCCGTCGAACGTCAACTGGACGCCCTCGATCTTCTCGTAGTGCTCGAGTTCGACCGCGAACAGACGCACCAGTTCGATCGCCACACCGGCGGTGCCGGCGATACCGGCGGCCGAGTAGTCGTCCGTGACGAACACCTTCTCGACGTCGCGGCTGGCGATCAGGTTCCCCATCGTGGCGCGACGGTCACCCGCGAGCACGACGCCACCGGCGAAGGTGAGCGCCACGATCGTGGTGCCGTGCGGCGCGATGTCCGCGGTGTCACCGTCGGAGCCGGTGCGGCTCATGTCGATTCGATTCCCGGGCAACAGCTCCGGTGCATGGATGCGCAGGTGTTCGGAGAATGACGAGATGTTCGACCCGTAGGTGAACCCGGTGTTCATACCGAAGCCGTCGGACCCCGACGGCACCCCTGCACGATCCGCCCTCACTGGCCGCCCTTCTGGACGTAGGCACGGACGAAGTCCTCGGCGTTCTCCTCGAGCACGTCGTCGATCTCGTCGAGGAGATCGTCGGTGTCCTCCGCCAACTTCTCGCGACGTTCCTGCCCGGCTGCACCTTCACCGATCGGGGCATCGTCGTCGTCGCCACCACCGGCGCGCTTGGTCTGCTCCTGGGCCATGGCCACCGACCTCCTTCTCACCGCGGACCCGTCGAAGCATGTCCGACGAGTCCTGCTCGGACCCTAACCCTACCGATGGTCGGTGCTCATCGGGCTGCAAGCACGCGACGCGACTCGCCGGTGTGATCAGTTCGTAAGCTGCTCCACCAGCTCAGCGGCCGTATCCACCGAGTCCAGCAGCTTGCCGACATGGGCGCGGCTGCCGCGCAACGGTTCGAGTGTCGGGATCCGCACCAGCGATTCGCCGCCCAGATCGAAGATCACCGAGTCCCAACTCGCGGCCGCGATGTCCGCACCGAACCGGCGCAGGCATTCCCCACGGAAGAACGCACGGGTGTCGGTCGGCGGATTGTGCACGGCGTCGAGAACCTGCTGCTCGCTGACCAGACGCTTCATCGATCCCCGCGCCACCAGGCGGTTGTAGAGCCCCTTCTCGAGCCGCACATCCGAGTACTGCAGATCGATCATGTGCAGTCGCGGCGCCGACCACGACAGTCCCTCACGGTTCCGGAAACCTTCGAGCAGACGCAGTTTCGCGGGCCAGTCGAGCAGATGAGCGCACTCCATCGGGTCGCGCTCGAGCAGATCGAGCACCATCGCCCACTTGTCGATGATGTCCGCGACACGCGGATCGTCGTTGCCCTCACGGTCGACGAATTTGGCCACTCGATCCAGGTAGATCCGCTGCAGTGCGAGCCCGGTGAGTTCACGGCCGTCGGCCAACGCGACCGTCGCGCGCAGCGTCGGATCGTGGCTGATGCGGTGCACCGCGGTGACCGGGCGGGCGAGCTGCAGATCCGTCAGATCGACCCCGGCCTCGATGAGATCGAGCACCAGCGCGGTGGTTCCCACCTTGAGGTACGTCGACATCTCGGCGAGGTTCGCGTCGCCGATGATGACGTGCAGTCGGCGGTACTTGTCGGCGTCCGCGTGCGGTTCGTCGCGGGTGTTGATGATCCCCCGCTTGAGTGTCGTCTCGAGGCCGACCTCGACCTCGATGTAGTCGGCGCGCTGGGACAGCTGGAAACCGGCCTCGTCGCCGGACTGCCCGATGCCGACCCGGCCCGAACCACAGATCACCTGCCGCGACGCGAAGAACGGCGACAGTCCGGTGATCACCGCCGAGAACGGCGTCTCACGGGACATCAGGTAGTTCTCGTGCGTGCCGTACGAGGCGCCCTTGCCGTCGACGTTGTTCTTGTACAACTGCAGGCGCGGCGCCCCCGGGACGCTGGACGCGTGCCGCGCGGCCGCCTCCATGACGCGTTCTCCGGCCTTGTCCCAGATCACCGCGTCGATCGGATCCGTCACCTCCGGCGCCGAGTACTCCGGGTGGGCGTGGTCGACGTACAGCCGAGCCCCGTTGGTGAGGATCATGTTCGCCGCGCCGACCTCGTCGGCGTCGATCACCGGCGCCGGCCCACCCAGCCGGCCCAGGTCGAATCCGCGGGCGTCGCGCAGCGGCGACTCCACCTCGTAATCCCACCGCGTCCGCCGGGCACGGGGCACGCCGGCGGCCGCCGCGTACGCGAGGACGGCCTGCGTCGAGGTCAGAATCGGGTTCGCCGAAGGCTCGTTGGGCGACGAGATGCCGTACTCGACCTCGATGCCGATGATCCGCTGCATGGCACGAGCCTAGATCGTTCCGCGCCACCGCATCCGCGTGACGGCGGTCGGCGCGGCGTTCACGCACCGTCCTGCCGGCACTGGAGGTACTTGTCGGCGCCGACTCGACGGAGCACCACGGCCACCGGGGCGGGCGCCCACCGGGCGGAGCGATCGGTCTCGAGTTTCGGTTCCACCAGGTGCACCGTCCGGCCGCGGACGGTGAGGTCGAACTCTCCCGCCGCGAGCACGTTGCGCACCCAGTCGCTGTCGGCACCGTACGTCGGCGCGAGCCGGTAGCCGTTTCCCATCCGGAACGCGTTGACCGGCGTCGTGTACGAGCGACCGGACCGGCGGCCCTGGTGATGCACCAGAGCGAACCCCGGGAGGTGCCCGGCGACCAGCACCGCGACCCGGTTGAGACCGACCCTGTTGGCCTTGGCGAGTGAACGTGGAAGGGGCACGATGCCACCACCTCTCGTTCGTGCCAGCGTATCCCCACGCCGCACCGCCGCCCGAACAACGGCTTGACCCTCACACTGTGACAAGGAGTCGAATCGTCGACGGAGGAGGTGGTTGTCGTGAACACAACCAACCACGGTGGGCCGCACGCCCATCTCGTCGACGCCCTGGCCGCACCCGACCCCTCGAGTCGGCTGCGGGCGGCCCTCTCGGCCGGCACGCACCGCGATGCCGGTCTCGCGGACACACTCGTCGGTCGGTGTGCCGTCGAGCCGGACTTCTTCGTCCGCGACATGCTGACCTGGGCGCTGTGCCGCCTGCCGGCCGACGTCACGGTGCCGCGGCTCGTCCACGAACTGGGGTCCGACCGGGTGCAGGCCCGCAGCCAGGCGCTGCACACCCTGTCCAAGATCGGCGACCGGAGCGCCTGGCCCGCGGTGTCGGCGCTGCTGCACGACGAGCACGACGACGTCGCGCGCAGCGCCTGGCGGGCGGCCGTGGCACTGGTGCCACCCGGTGGCGAGGGCGGGCTCGCCGCCGACCTCGCCACGGCGCTGGGGCGGGGCGACCGGGACCTGCAGCTCAGCCTGAGCCGTGCGTTCGTGGAACTCGGCGACGCCGCCCTCCCGGTACTGGGCGACGCCGTCGCGAGCCCCGATCCGCGCGTGCGCGCCCACGCAGAGGCGACCGAGCGGCTCCACCGCGACCCCGACAGCGGGTTCACCCTCTCGCTCGAGATGGCGAAGCGCGTCGCGGCGGCCGGGCCGGAAACGTAGAAGGAGGAGTCGGATGTTGATCGGTGAGGTCTCGCGGCGTTCGGGTGTCAGCACACGGATGCTGCGCCACTACGACTCGCTGGGGCTGGTGCAACCCACGGGGCGCACCTCGGGTGGCTATCGCGAGTACTCCCCCGACGACATCCGACGACTCTTCCACGTCGAGAGCCTGCGGACCCTCGGGCTGTCGTTGAACGACGCCAAGCGCGCGCTCGACGACCCCGATTTCGCCCCGGCCGATCTGGTGGGCAACCTCATCCGGCACACGCGCCGGCGGATCGCGGCCGAGGAGGAACTGCTCGCGAAACTCACGCGGGTCGACGCCGCCGCCCCGGCGGAGTGGGACGACGTCCTGCGCATTGTCACCATGTTGCGCGCGCTCGAATCGGAGTCCGCGCCCCGACGTCTACGAGCGATCCTGTCCGATCACGGCAAGGGGTCGCTGCCCGTCGAGGCGCTGGTCGAGGCGGCGCTGTCGGAGGACGACCTCAATGTGGCCGGAGCGCTGCACTGGTCGTTGGCGAGAGCCGGCGGTCGGGGTCTCACGGATCTGGCGGTCGGGCTCGACTCCGAGTCCGTCGACGTCCGACGGCGTGCCACCGCCGCGATAGCGGCCGTGCCCACCGCGGAGGCGACGGCGCTGTTGCGGCGAGTCCTGGACGATTCGGACGCGACGGTCCGTGAACGTGCGGCTTTCGCGCTCGGCTCGCGGGGAAGCCTCGACGCGATGCCGGTGCTCCTCGAGATGGTGGTCGAGGGCAGGCGCGACGTCGAGGCCGCCGAGGTGCTGGGCCTGCTGACGGCGGTCGCGTCCGCCGCCGACGACGTCGTCGGGACCATGCAGGACAGGCTCGACGGCACCGAGGACGCGGCCACGCGGTTGCGAATCACGCAGGCGCTCGCGGAGATTCCCGGCTCGGCGGCGCAAGACGCCCTCGCACGACTGACCCACGACGGCGACCGGACGGTCGCGGCCACGGCGGCCGCGATCGTGAACGTCCGGCACCGCGACCGGAGGCGACGCCGACCGCCGGGCTGACCGATGCGACGATGACTCCATGGACGAAGTGGTCTCGGTCTACGACGAACGCGGCACCGTCATCGGTGCCGCGCCACGCACCCGGGTGTACGCCGAGGGGCTGTGGCACGCGAGCGCCGGCGTCCTGCTCCGGTCGACCGACGGTAACCGCATCTACGTCCATCGACGCGCCCCCGACAAGGCCGTGTTCGCGAGCATGCACGACTGCCTCGCCGGCGGCGTGGTCGATCCCGGCGAGACGCCCGAGGTGACCGCACGCCGCGAACTCGCCGAGGAGTTGGGCGTCACCGGCGTCGAACTCGCGCCCATCGCCCGCGTCTCCTGGGACGGGACGTGGGAGGGGGCGCCGCTGCGCTGCCATCTGTACGCGTTCGAGGCGCGGTACGACGGACCGGTCCACCACCAGGCCAGCGAGATCACCGACGGCTGGTGGTGGACCGAACGAGAGCTGCAGAACCACCTGCAGGACCCGGAGTGGCCGTTCGTGCCGGACACCCGGGTCCTGCTGGAGGACTACTTCGACTGAGCGGTCGTCACAGGTAGGTCAGAGGTACTGGCCCGTGTTGGATTCGGTGTCGATCGCTCGGCTCGCGCTGGCGTTCTTGCCGGTGACCAGCGTGCGGATGTAGACGATCCGTTCGCCCTTCTTGCCCGAGATCCGGGCCCAGTCGTCCGGGTTGGTCGTGTTCGGCAGGTCCTCGTTCTCCGAGAACTCGTCGACGATCGAGTCGAACACGTGCTGGACGCGCAGACCCGGCGAGCCCGTCTCGAGCACCGACTTGATGGCGTACTTCTTGGACCGGTCGACGATGTTCTGGATCATCGCACCCGAGTTGAAGTCCTTGAAGAACAGGACCTCCTTGTCGCCGTTCGCGTACGTGACCTCGAGGAACCGGTTGTCGTCGCTCTCGGCGTACATCCGGTCGACGACCCGCTCGATCATCACCTTCACGCACGCGGCCCGATCGCCGTTGAACTCGGCGAGGTCCTCGGCGTGCAGCGGGAGATGCTCGGTGAGGTACTTCGAGAAGATGTCCTGCGCGGACTCGGCATCCGGGCGTTCGATCTTGATCTTCACGTCGAGCCGGCCGGGACGCAGGATCGCCGGGTCGATCATGTCCTCACGGTTCGACGCGCCGATCACGATGACGTTCTCGAGTCCCTCGACGCCGTCGATCTCGCTGAGCAACTGCGGGACGACGGTCGTCTCGACGTCGGACGACACACCCGATCCGCGGGTGCGGAAGATCGAGTCCATCTCGTCGAAGAACACGATCACCGGTGTGCCCTCGGACGCCTTCTCCCGCGCCCGCTGGAAGATCATCCGGATGTGCCGCTCGGTCTCGCCGACGAACTTGTTCAGCAGTTCGGGGCCCTTGATGTTGAGGAAGTAGGACTTGGCCTCCTTGCTGTCCTCGCCCCGGGCCTCGGCGATCTTCTTGGCGAGGGAGTTCGCGACCGCCTTCGCGATGAGCGTCTTGCCGCAGCCCGGCGGACCGTAGAGCAGCACGCCCTTCGGGGGCCGCAGCGCGTACTCGTGGAACAGATCCTTGTGCAGGAACGGCAACTCGACCGCGTCCCGGATCTGCTCGATCTGCCGTCCGAGACCGCCGATGTCGTTGTAGCCGACGTCGGGAACCTCCTCGAGGACCAGGTCTTCGACCTCGGCCTTGGGGATGCGTTCGAACGCGTAGCCGGCCTTGGTGTCGACCAGGAGCGAATCGCCGGGCCGCAGCCTGCGCGACGGGGAATCCGGATCCTTGACGCCGTCGTCGGCGGCGATCTCGGCGAGCGGCGCCGCGAGCCACACGACACGTTCCTCGTCCGCGTGCCCGACGACCAGCGCACGCGCGCCGTCGTCGAGAACCTCACGCAGAGCGCAGATCTCGCCCACGCTCTCGAAGCTCGTCGCCTCGACGATCGTGAGCGCCTCGTTGAGGCGAACCGTCTGCCCCATGGACAACGATTCGGCCTCGACGTTCGGCGAGCACGTCAGGCGCATCTTGCGGCCGGACGTGAACACGTCGACCGTCTGGTCGTCGTGTACGCCCAGGAGCACGCCGTAGCCACTGGGAGGCTGCCCGAGCCGATCGACCTCCTCGCGCAAGGCGATGAGCTGCTGTCGGGCTTCCTTCAGCGTGTCCATCAGTTTGCCGTTGCGGATGGTGAGTGAGTCCACCCGAGACTCGAGCTCACGCAGCTGTTCCGGCGATTCCGCGAGTTGCCTACGGAGTGCCGCTGTCTCCGCCCTCAGTGCGTCGAGTTCGCGCGCCGCCGCAACCGGGTCCGGATTCTCTGTCGGGTTCATCTGCAGCTCCTCCCAGTCCGATCTATCAACGCTACCGGCACGACGGGCAAAGCGGGGTGCGACACGTGTTCGAACAGGTGCCGGTGTCACCCTTCGGTCTCGAAGCCGGCCCCTCCAGCCATGTTAGCCTTACCTTTCCTCATGGCCGGTCGAGTCCGATCGACCCCGAACGAAAGGCCTCACTGTGATCATCCGTAAGTCCCTCGTCGCCGCCGGTGTGCTGGTCGCCGCTCTCGGCATGACCGCCTGCAGCTCCGACGACTCGTCCGACCAGGCCGATACGACCTCGGTGACGTCGTCGGCGACGACGAGCGCGACGACCTCGGCCGCTGCGGCCGCTGCAGCCCCCTCGGCGGAGGTGCTCCAGGCGCAGCTGACGACCCTCTTCGACCCGGCCGTCCCGGTCGCCGAGAAGACGACGGTGATCGAGAACGGCGACCAGCGCGCCGCCACGGTCGAGCAGTTCAACGGGGTTCTCGCCGGCTACCCGCTGACCGCGAAGGTCACCGAGGTGAAGACCGAGAATGGCACCGTCACCGCCGTCACCGAGATCGCGGGCCCGCACGGCGGAGCGCCGGTCCCGGTCACGTTCACTCAGGTGAACGGCAACTGGGTGATCTCCGACGCCTCGACCTGCGAGATCTTCGGCATGGGCCGTGTGACCTGCTCCTGACGAACCACCCGCCGCGGCGTCAGCCCTTGCTGGGGCGGCGCTGCGGCTTGGGGGTCACCGTGCCCTCCGCGAGACGACGCGCGGTGACGAGGAAGGCCGTGTGACCCTGCATCCGGTGCTCGGGGCGCACCGCCAGGCCGACGACGTGCCAGCCGCGGACCATCGACTCCCAGGACCGCGGCTCGGTCCAGCATTCCTGCTCACGCATCGCCTCCACGACCTTCGACAGCTGCGTCGTGGTGGCGACGTACGCCACCAGCACGCCGCCCGGGACGAGGGACTTCGCGACCGTCGGCAGGACGTCCCACGGCGCGAGCATGTCCAGGACGACGCGATCCACCTTGCCGCCGGCCGCGTCCGCATCGAACTCCGCCAGGTCCGCCACGGTGAGATCCCAGTTGTCGGGACGCTCCCCGAAGAACGTCTCGACGTTCCGCACCGCGTGCTCGGCGTGATCCTCGCGCACCTCGTACGAGATGACCCGTCCGGTCGGTCCGACGGCGCGCAGCAGCGAGCACGTCAGCGCCCCGGAACCGGCGCCCGCCTCGAGGACGCGCGCGCCCGGGAACACGTCGCCCTCGTGGACGATCTGCGCCGCGTCCTTCGGGTAGATGACCTGCGCGCCACGCGGCATCGACAGGACGTAGTCGGTGAGCAACGGGCGCAGCGCCAGGTACGGGGTCCCGTTCGTCGAGGTGACGACACTGCCCTCGTCGGTTCCGATCAGCGCGTCGTGCAGGATCCCGCCACGGTGCGTGTGGAACTCCTTGCCCGGCTCGAGCACCACCGTGTACTTGCGGCCCTTGGCATCGGTGAGTTGGACGCGGTCACCGACCTGAAACGGTCCGCTACGTCCCAGTCCGCCTGATGCCATCTCGCGCCCACTCCGTTCGTTCGTGGCGCCCGACACCGTGCCGGGCCCAGCGCATAGCCTGCCAGGTGTGAGCCCGACGGTTCCGACGCCCCCTGCCTACGTCGATTGACGGCGGCAGTCGAACACGGGACCCGGCGCCGCTGCGCCGGCCCGCACCAATCGAGGCCTCGACACCGAACCCCTTGCCGTCCTGCTGATTTCGCGAGAGTCGCAGCGATACCGACCTTCGCCCGGCGCCGGCCGCACCACCTCCGCCACTCGGGCCCCGGGATGGGGCTTCGCGGCACGCTCGTCCACTCCGACTCGACCAGCGGGCCAAGACGAAACCTGCAGTGGAACAACGCTTTACCGCTCCTTTGATCAGGCCGAATCGAGTTGCGGTGACTGCGGACCACAGGTAGAACTGTGACCCCCGGCACCACCTGTCAACGGCGTCGCCTACCCATCCCTGGAAGTGGGCGCGTGTCGAAGAACCACCGACTTCAGAGTTCTCCACGGAGCACGCCCCGACCCGTCGGGCGGAGAGCGGAAAGGCATTTGTGCTGCTACCGATGTCGCCGGCCGATTCGATGTTTCTGCTGGGAGAGTCCCGCGAACACCCGATGCATGTCGGCGGGCTCGTGCTGCTCGATCCACACGACGGCGCCGACGCGGCGGACATACGAACGATGCTCGACCATGCGCTCGCCCGGGACGAGGTGACCCCGCTGCTGCGGAAACGGGCCTCCCGTTCGCTCACCTCACTGGGACAGTGGCGATGGGAGCACGAGAGCAGCATCGATCTGAAGCATCACGTCCGCCACGCTGCCCTGCCGGCTCCAGGCGGAATGCCGGAGTTGATGGACCTGGTCGCCCGACTGCACGCCGGGCTCCTCGACCGCCACCGTCCGTTGTGGGAGATGTACCTGATCGAGGGCCTCGCCGACGGCCGCTTCGCGGTCTACACGAAGATTCATCACGCACTCGCCGACGGGGTATCGGCGATGAGACTACTGCGGAGCGCACTCAGTGAGGACCCGGACGAGCGCTCCATGCCCGCCCCGTGGGAGCCTCTGGGCCGGAGCGTGCCGGAGTCCGCTGCTCCCGACTCCACCCCTCCCCCTTCTCCCCCTTCGCAAAAGGGGCTTCTCCACCTCCCCGTCACCGCAGTTCGGGCCGCGGCCGACACGATCGGCGCGGTGAGCAGCGTGATCGGGGAGATCACAGCGGTGGTGCCGGCCCTCGCAGGCGCCCTCGATCGCGCCCGTCACGACCAAGGCGGCGCGCTGTCACTGTCTGCACCTCGGTCCATGTTCAACGTGCCCATCGGTGGCGCCCGACGATTCGCGGCCCGGAGTTGGCCGCTCGAGCGGCTACGGCTGGTGGCCAAGCGCAGCGACGCCACTGTCAACGACGTGGTGCTCGCCATGTGCGCGGGCGCACTGCGCGCGTTCATGACTGCGCTCGACGCACTTCCTGAGACCCCCCTGATCGCCATGGTTCCGGTCTCACTGCGCAACGGGACATCAGAATCGAAGAGCGGCAACAACATCGGAATGCTCTCGTGCAATCTCGGCACCCACCTCGCCGATCCAGCGGACCGGCTCGAAGTGGTGCGCAGCTCGATGAACGAGGGCAAAGGGTCGATGCGCGCCCTGGGCCGGATCCCGACCCTTGCCGCGAGCGCGTTCGGCGCAGTCCCCCTGGCGCTGGGAATGTACGGCTTGGCCGGACCGATCCGGCCACCGAACGTGATGATCTCCAACGTGCCGGGACCCGCCGGGCCGCTGTACTGGAACGGCGCCCGAGTCAGCGCCCTGTACCCGCTCTCACTCCCCGTCGACGGCCAAGCGCTGAACATCACCTGCACGAGCACCGACGACGAGATCGCCTTCGGTCTCACCGGCTGCCGCCGCGCAGTCCCGGACCTCGATCCCCTGCTCGAGCACCTCGACAACGAACTGACCGCACTCGAGGCCGCTGTCGCCTAGACCACTGAGCAAACCAACCCACCGGCGAGAGGACTATCTCCTGATGACTGTCAACGTGGGCGAGCTGGCGATGGTGCTTGTCGGCGGAATCGGCGGCGCCGTGGCGATCCGGGCGGCCCTCCGCGGTCGACGCCACCGCGGCCGTCGATCGTTCGATCTGGGCGGACGCATCATGCGGTCGCCCGCCTGAACACGCCAGACGAAGCAATCGGGCCCGAACCACAATCCTGATCGGCCACCCGGCCCACCGTCGTAGGCCGTTGCGACGCGCAACGGCCGCTAATTCAGTGATGTTGCTCCGTCACCGCAAGATGCGCACAGACTTGCGCAGCAGACCCACACGCTCGGCGAGGTGCTGACCAGGCACGCACCCTACTGGCGGGCGCCGCCGACCTGCTGCCATGGGGTCCTGCTCGGTGACAGAATCGGGTTGTGGCGGCCAGTGGCGATGCAGACGAGGTGATCCTGTCGGGCCGGTTGCAGCGGGTCGGCAGCTTCCGGTTCCTCCTCGACGGGCACCGGTGGGAATGGTCCGACGCGGTGGCGCGCATGCACGGATACGAGCCCGGAGAGGTCACTCCCACGACCGAGCTGCTGCTCGAGCACAAGCATCCCGAGGACCGGGACGGAGTGGCCGACACCCTCCAGCGGGTACTCACCGACGGCGAGCCCTTCAGCAGCCGTCACCGCATCATCGACACGAAGGGCAAGATCCACTTCGTCGTGGTTGTCGGTGATCGCCTCACCGACGAAGACGGCAAGTCGGTCGGAACCACGGGTTTCTACGTCGATGTCACCGGTGACCGGAACGCCGACCTGCAGACCTCGATCGACGAGACGCTTCCCGAGATGGTCGAGGCCCGCGCCGCGATCGAACAGGCCAAGGGCGCCCTGATGCTCGCTTACGGCATCGGTGCCGACCACGCGTTCGAGGTGCTGAAGTGGTGCTCCCAGGAGTCGAACGTCAAGCTGCGAACGATCGCCGAACACCTCGTCACCTCCCTTCCCGATGCGATCGATCTCCCCGTGAAGCTCAGAGACCGGCTCGACCACCTCCTGCTCACGACCGGTCGGTGACGCGGGACCGGCGAGTGGCCGAGCACCTCGAGTAGCAGAGGACTTCACGCGACCGAGGCGGACGTCACCGGCCGGCCACCGGGCGGGTTCCGGACCGGACCCGCACCCCGAGCGCCGTGGGAGACTTCCGCCCCGATCCCGGCCGTCGGTGTGATCGGTGCGACCATAGGACACGTTGCCCGGCCTTCGGAGGGACACCGCCGCCGTATCCGGGCCGGCCGGACGTTCCCGCGGAGGGGAGTTCGGAGTTCGAGGAGATAGTCGAGTGAGCGATCTGGCCTACTACGTACCGCTCGGAAGTGCGGAGGACGGCGTCGAGAGATTCGCGTCCACGCCGCTGACCGCGAGCACCTGGGCCGACACCATGCAGCACGGGGCGCCGCCGTCGGCGCTGCTGGTCCGCGCGCTCGAGCGCTGCAACGCCCGGCCCGACGCCCGCCTGACCCGCGTCGTCGTCGAGATCCTCGGGCCCATCCCGATCAGCGACCTCGAGGTGCGCTCGTGGGTCGAGCGACCCGGCCGGCGCGTCGAGTTGGTCGTCGCCGAACTCTGGGCTGCGGGGCCCGACGGCACGGCGCGCGCGGTCGCGCGCGGCACCGGATGGCGGATGGAGACGGTCGACACCACGGCCGTCGTGCACACGGCCGACTCTCCCCTGCGACCGGTTACGGAGGCGCACGAGGTCGAGCTGGGCGGCATCTTCTGGGGCACGGGGTTCGTGAAGACCCTGGAGTGGCAGTGGCTCGCCGAGATCGGCTGCGAGGGTCCCGGTCAGCTGTGGGCGCGCCCGATTCCCGTTCTGGTGGAAGGCGAGTCGCTGACCCCGATCCAGCGACTGTTCACGGTCGCCGACGTGTCCAACGGTGTCGGCGCCAAGATCCACCCCGCGGAGTGGACGTTCCTCAACACCGACCTGACGGTGCACCTGTTCCGGGTGCCGGAGGGCGAGTGGATCGGACTGTCGTCCGAGACGTCGTACGGGCCCGACGGTGTCGGGATGTGCGCCGGAGTCATCTACGACGAGAACGGCGCCGTGGGACGGATCAATCAGACCCTCCAGATCCGCGCGCGCTAGCCACGACGAAAGCGAGGGCGGTGGTTCCCGTTTCGGGAGCCACCGCCCTCGCTGTTCGAGGCAGGTGAGCGGGTCAGAAGGCCCGGCAGGAGCGGATGTCCGACGCCAGGATGGCCTTGGCACCGAGGTCCGCGAGCCGATCCATCACCGCGTTGTGGCCCTTGCGCGGCACCATCGCGCGCACCGCGACCCAGTTCTCGTCCGCCAGCGGCGAGAGGGTGGGCGATTCGAGTCCCGGCGTGACCTTGACGGCCTCGTCCAGCACCGACTTCGGGCAGTCGTAGTCGAGCATCAGGTACTGCTGCGCGAACACGACACCCTGCACGCGGGCGATGAGCTGGTTGCGGGTCTTGTCGCTGCGGTCCGAGCCCTGGCGCTCGATCAGCACGCCCTCGGAGTCGCACAGCGACTCACCGAACGCGACGAGGTTGTGCTGACGCAGCGTGCGCCCGGAACCGACGACGTCGGCGATGGCGTCGGCGACGCCCAGCTGGATCGAGATCTCCACGGCGCCGTCGAGACGGATGACGGTGGCGTCGAGGCCGCGGGCGGCGAGGTCGGTGCGCACCAGGTTCGGGTACGACGTCGCGATCCGCAGGCCCGCCAGGTCCTCGACCTTCCAGTCCTTGCCCGCCGGTGCGGCGTAACGGAACGTGGAGCCGCCGAAGCCGAGCGCCAGACGCTCGTCGACGGGTGCGCCCGAGTCGAGTGCCAGGTCGCGGCCGGTGATGCCGAGATCCAGCTCACCGGACCCCACGTAGATGGCGATGTCCTTGGGGCGCAGGAAGAAGAACTCGACGTTGTTGGTGGGATCGAGGACGGTCAGGTCGCGCGAATCGGTGCGGCGACGGTAGCCGGCCTCGGACAGGATCTGGCTGGCCGATTCCGAGAGCGATCCCTTGTTGGGTACTGCGACGCGCAGCATGGGGTGGTCCTTCCGGGACGATTGGCTGAGGTTGTTCGACAGGTGTTGTCCGATGACCGGCAGCCGTCAGTGGTGACGACGGGTGCCGTCACAGATGTCGGTAGACGTCCTCGAGCTTCAGCCCCTTGCCCACCATCAGGACCTGGACCCAGTAGAGCAGCTGGGAGATTTCCTCGGCGAGCGCTTCGTCGCTCTCGTGTTCGGCGGCGATCCAGACCTCGCCGGCCTCCTCGAGCACCTTCTTGCCCTGCGCATGGACACCTGCGTCCAGCGCGGCAACGGTGCCGGATCCCTCGGGGCGGGAGGCGGCGCGCTCGGTCAGCTCGGCGAACAGGGATTCGAAGGTCTTCACGGGTATCGATTGTCTCACGCCAGGCTCGACCGCCCGCACTCAGTACTCCAGGACCCGTCGGCTCTCGAATCGCCTGCTCTCGCCGGTGACCGGATCGTCGAACGCGAGGGTGCGCGCGAGCAGCCGCAGCGGGTCGGTGAAGTCGTCCGGGTCACGGCGCCGGAACCGTGGATAGAAATTGTCCCCGACGATCGGCGCGCCCAGCGAATTCAGGTGCAGCCGCAGCTGATGGGTCCGGCCGGTCCGCGGGTGCAGGCGGTAGCGGGCGACGGCGCCGCGGCGCTCGACCATCTCGATGCGCGTCTCCGAATTCGGTTCTCCCGCTTCCTCGTACGCGGTCAGCTCGCCGTGCACCTTGCGGATCCGGCTGCGCACCACCCGCGGGAACTCGACGTCGCCGACGTGCGGCGCGATCGCCTCGTACACCTTGCGCACCCGCTGCCGCTCGAACATCTCCTGGTAGGGGCGCCGCAGCGCGGGATCGGCCGTGCACAGCAGCACGCCGGCGGTCATCCGGTCCAGCCGGTGCACCGGAACCAGATCCGGCAGATCGAGGTCGCGGCGCAGTCGCACGACGACGGTCTCGCGGATGTGCGCGCCGCGCGGAATCGTCGACAGGAAGTGCGGCTTGTCCACCACGACGAGGCCGTCGGCGTGGTGCAGGACGTCGATGTCGAACGGCACCGGCACCTCCGGAGCCGGCTCCCGGTAGAAGTACACGAATCGGGTCGGCTGGTAGCGGGTGTCGCGGTCGACCACCCGGCCGTGCTCGTCGACCACCTCCCGCGCGGCGATCCGGCCCGCCCAGTCCTCGTCGGGATGGTGCGACGACAGGTACTCGGCGATCGTGGGAACGGCGACCCCGGCCGGCATGCGGAGGCGGTCCGGGCCGAGTCCGTCCCGCACCGGCAGCGGCGCGCGCGCCATCGTCAGTGCTCCCGCACCCTCAGGCGTCCGGGACGCACGACTCGCAGACGAGCGTGAGCTCGCGCCCGCCCGCGTCCGGATAGTTGCGGTACCGCGACGTCGGCGCCTGGCACAGCGTGCACCGGCCCAGCGTCACCGCCTTGTCGGTGAACGCAAGGTTCATCCGCTTGTCGAACACGTACAGCGAGCCGTCCCACAGACCCTCGTCACCGAAAGCCTCTCCGTAGCGGACGATTCCGCCGTCGAGCTGGTACACCTCGTCGAACCCGCGGTTGCGCATCAGCGCGGACAGCACCTCGCACCGGACGCCGCCGGTGCAGTACGTGACGACGGGCTTGGACTTGAGGTGGTCGTAGCGGCCGCTGTCGAGTTCGGCGACGAAATCGCGTGTGGTCGCGACGTCGGGCACGACCGCGTCGCGGAAGCGCCCGATCTCGGCCTCGAACTTGTTACGCCCGTCGAAGAACACGACGTCGCCGCCGCGCTGCGCCATCAGTTCGTGAAGTTCGTTCGGGGACAGGTGGACACCGCCGCCGACGACGCCGCCGGCATCGACCTTCAACTCGTCCGGGGCGCCGAAGGTGACGATCTCCGGACGCACCTTCACGGACAGGCGCGGGAAGTCGTCACCGGCGCCGTCGGACCACTTGATGTCGGCGTCCTTGAACGGCGCGTACGACCGGGTGCCGCGCACGTACCGCTTGACGTCGGCGATGTCGCCGCCGACCGTCGCGTTGATGCCGTGCTCGGAGATCAGGATCCGGCCCGTGAGGTTGTTCGACGCGGCCAGCGTGTGCTGCCACAGCCGGATCGCCTCGGGGTCGGCGAGCGGCGTGAACCGGTAGAACAGGACGATCTTCGGGGTCGCCACGATCAGGCCACCTCCTGCCGATGCAGTGCGAACAGATCGGATTCCGTCAGACCCTCGAGCGTCGTACGGAACACCCGACTCGCGGACGGCGGTACATCGGTGATCGAAGGGATCACCAGCACGGTGCAGCCCGCGGCATCCGCCGCGGCGGCACCGGTCGGCGAATCCTCCACGGCGAGACAGTCCGAGGGGTCGACCCCGAGTAGTTGCGCGGCACGCAGGTACGGCGCCGGGTCCGGCTTGCCGGCCGGGACCTCGTCGCCGCACACCGAGTGGTCGAAGTGCTCGCGCCCGAGCGTGTCGAGCGCGAACTCACACAACTCGCGGTCGGTGTTGGTCACGAGCGCCGAGCCGAGTCCCGCCGACCGCACCGTGCGCAACGCCTGCTGCGCACCCGGACGCCACGGCAAGCCGGCCGCGAACAGCTCCCCCATCCGGGTGTACAGCCAGTTCTTGGCGTCGGCGAGCGCGGCCGGGTGCGGGTCGAGGTCGAGCGACGCGAACACGGTCGTGAGCGCGTTGTGGCTGGACGCCCCGATCGTGGCGAGCCGGGTCTCCTCCGACATCGGACCGCCGAGGTGCAGCGACAGCTCCCGAACACCGACGTCCCACAGGTTCTCGGACTCGAGGAGCGTGCCGTCCATATCCCACAGGACGGCGCGCAGGGCGCCCGTCGACGTGGTCCCGGTTCGATCAAACATTGAAGTACTTGGCCTCCGGGTGGTGCAGCACGAATGCGTCGGTGGACTGCTCGGGGTGCAGCTGCACCTCCTCGGACAGCTCGACGCCGATCCGATCGGGCTCGAGCAGCGCGACGAGCTTGCGCCGATCCTCGAGGTCCGGGCAGGCGCCGTAGCCGAACGAGTAACGCGCACCGCGATATTCGAGCTTGAAGAAGTCCTCCACCTTCGACGGATCCTGCTCGGCGAGGTTGTGGCCGCCGGGCAGCACGAGTTCCTCGCGGACCCGGCGGTGCCAGTACTCGGCCAGCGCCTCGGTCAACTGGACGCCGATGCCGTGCACCTCGAGGTAGTCGCGGTAGGAGTTCGCCGCGAACAGTTCGTTCGCGAAGTCCGCGATCGGTTGTCCCATCGTCACGAGGTTCATCGGCAACACGTCGACCTGCCCGTCCTTGCGGGCGTCCTCGCGCGACCGCACGAAGTCGGCGATGCACAGGAACCGATCGCGCTGCTGACGCGGGAACGTGAACCGGAACCGCTCGGGCGCATCCGGTTCGGGGGACGCGAGCACGATCACGTCGTCGCCCTCCGACACCGCCGGGAAGTACCCGTAGACGACGGCGGCATGGTGCAGCACGCCCTCGGTGCTGAGGCGATCCAGCCAGTAGCGCAGGCGCGGCCGGCCCTCCGTCTCGACCAGTTCCTCGTACGTCGGTCCGTCGCCGGCACGCTGACCGCGCAGCCCCCACTGCCCGAGGAACAGCGCGCGCTCGTCGAGCAACCCCGAGTACTCGGCCAGGGCGATGCCCTTCACGATCCGGGTGCCCCAGAACGGCGGTGTGGGAACCGCGATGTCGGTCGCCACGTCGGAGCGCTCCGGGACCTCGACCGGCGTCTCCGCCGCCTTGCGCTTCTCCGCGATCCGCTTCGAGCGCTCGTGCCGCGCCTTGCGCTCGGCCGCCTTCTCGGCGGCCGCCAACGCTTCCGGGCTGTCCGGGGCCGGGCCCTCACCACGCTTGACGGCCATGATGGTGTCCATCAGGTGCAGTCCCTCGAAGGCGTCACGCGCGTACGACACCTCACCCTGGTAGACCTCGGACAGGTCGTTCTCGACGTACGAACGCGTCAGGGCCGCGCCGCCGAGGAGGACGGGGAACTGCTCCGCGACACCCTTGGCGTTGAGTTCCTCGAGGTTTTCCTTCATCACGACCGTCGACTTCACGAGCAGACCCGACATGCCGATGACGTCGGCCCGCTTGTCGAGCGCGACATCGAGGATGGTCGCGATCGGCTGCTTGATGCCGATGTTGACGACCTCGTAGCCGTTGTTCGACAGGATGATGTCGACGAGGTTCTTGCCGATGTCGTGCACGTCGCCCTTGACGGTCGCGAGCACGATCCGGCCCTTGCCCTCGTCGCCGGTGGACTCCATGTGCGGCTCGAGGTACGCCACCGCCGCCTTCATGACCTCCGCAGACTGCAGCACGAACGGCAACTGCATCTGGCCGGAGCCGAACAGCTCACCGACGGTCTTCATACCCGACAGCAGCGTCTCGTTGATGATCTCGAGCGGCGGACGTTCGAGCATCGCCGCCTCGAGGTCGGCCTCGAGCCCGTTCCGCTCGCCGTCGACGATGCGGCGCTCGAGCCGCTCGAACAACGGCAGTGCCGCCAGTTCCTCAGCCCGCGACTCGCGGGCCGAGGCGGCCGAGACGCCCTCGAACAGTTCCATCAGCTTCTGCAGCGGGTCGTAGCCCTCGCGGCGACGGTCGTAGACCAGGTCGAGCGCGGTCTCCCGCTGCTCGTCCGGAATCCGCGCCATCGGCAGGATCTTCGACGCGTGCACGATCGCGGTGTCCAGGCCCGCCTCGGTGCACTCGTGCAGGAACACCGAGTTGAGCACCTGCCGGGCGGCCGGATTGAGGCCGAACGAGATGTTCGAGATGCCCAGGGTGAAGTGGACGTCCGGGTAGCGCCGCTTGATCTCGCGGATCGCGTCGATCGTCTCGATGCCGTCCCGGCGCACCTCCTCCTGACCCGTCGAGATCGGGAACGTGAGCGCGTCGATGATGATGTCGGACTGCGACAGCCCCCACGTCGTGGTGATGTCCTCGATGAGCCGCGCGGCGATCCGCACCTTGTGCTCGGCGGTGCGGGCCTGGCCCTCCTCGTCGATGGTCAGCGCGACCACGGCGGCACCATGTTCCTTGACCAGCTTCATGATTCGCTGGTAGCGGGAGTTCGGGCCGTCGCCGTCCTCGTAGTTCACCGAGTTGACGGCACAGCGGCCGCCGAGGTGTTCGAGACCCGCGCGCAGCACCTCGGGCTCGGTGGAGTCGAGCATGATCGGCAGCGTCGACGCGGTTGCGAACCGGCTCGCCAGGGCGGCCATGTCCGCGGCACCGTCACGGCCGACGTAGTCGACGTTGAGGTCCAGCATGTGCGCGCCGTCGCGGGTCTGGTCCTTCGCGATGTCGATGCACTTCTGGTAGTCCTCGGCGATCATCGCCTCACGGAATGCCTTGGAGCCGTTGGAGTTGGTGCGCTCACCGATCATCAGGATCGACGCGTCCTGGTCGAACGGCACCGCCTGGTACAGCGACGACGTGCCGTCCTCGGGCTGCGGGATGCGCTGCGCCTTCTCCACCCGGCGAACCGCCTCGGCGACCTGGCGGATGTGCTCGGGCGTCGTACCGCAGCAGCCGCCGACGAGCGACAGCCCGAACTCGCTCACGAAGCCCGAGAGCGCGACCGCGAGTTCCTCTGCCGTGAGCGGATACTCGGCGCCGTTCGGACCCAGTTGGGGCAGACCGGCGTTCGGCATCACCGACACCGGCAGCTTCGAGTGCCGCGACAGGTGCCGCAGGTGCTCGCTCATCTCGTCGGGTCCGGTGGCACAGTTCAGGCCGATCATGTCGATCCCGAGCGGCTCGAGCGCCGTCAGCGCCGCACCGATCTCACTGCCGAGCAGCATCGTTCCCGTCGTCTCGACGGTCACGTGCGTGATGATCGGCAGGCGGCGGCCCAGCTTCTCCATCGCGTGCTGGCTGCCGATGATCGCGGCCTTGACCTGGAGCAGGTCCTGGCACGTCTCGACGAGGATCGCGTCGGCGCCGCCCTCGATCATGCCGAGCGCCGATTCGGTGTAGGCGTCGCGGAGCACCGCGAACGGCGCGTGGCCGAGTGTGGGCAGCTTGGTGCCGGGACCCATCGAACCGAGGACGAAGCGCCCCATGCCGTCGCGACCGGGACCCATCTCGTCCGCGACCTCACGGGCGAGGCGGGTGCCGCGCTCGGAGAGATCGCGGATGCGGTGGGCGATGTCGTAGTCGGCGAGGTTCGGCAGGTTGCAGCCGAACGTGTTGGTTTCGACCGCGTCGGCGCCGGCTTCGAAGTACGCGCGGTGGATGTCGCGCAGCACGTCGGGGCGCGTTTCGTTGAGAATCTCGTTGCAGCCCTCGAGCCCGAGGAAATCGTCGAGAGTCAGATCCGCGGCCTGCAGCATCGTGCCCATGGCGCCGTCGCCGATCACAACGCGCTGAGTGAGCGCATCGAGCAGGGCAGAGTGGAATGGTGCAGACATGCCGTCCAGAGTAGTGGGCGGTCCGACGGCGCCTGGTCGTAGGCTGGGTACGTGAGTTCCCCCGAGTTCCCCGACACCACCGCATCGGCCGATACCGATGCGGCAGTGCCGACTCTGCGCGACCCCGTCCTGATCGCAGCCTTCGAAGGCTGGAACGACGCGGGCGACGCCGCGAGCGGTGCTGTCGAGCACCTCGAGCTGACGTGGGACGCCGAGCCACTCGCGGAACTCGACTCCGAGGACTACTACGACTACCAGGTCAATCGGCCGATGATCCGGCAGGTCGACGGCGTGACCCGCGAGATCGTGTGGCCCACCACGCAGTTGTCGGTGTGCTCGCCGCCCGGCAGCGACCGCGACGTGCTGCTGCTGCGCGGCATCGAGCCGAACATGCGTTGGCGCAGTTACTGCAACGAACTGCTCGAGTTCGTCGAGGAACTCGGCGTCCACACGGTCGTCATCCTCGGGGCCCTGCTGGCCGACACCCCGCACAGCCGCCCGGTCCCCGTCACCGGGACCGCGTACAGCACCGAAGCGGCCGAACGCTTCAATCTCGAGAAGTCCCGCTACGAGGGGCCGACCGGAATCGCCGGCGTCCTGCAGGACGCCTGCGTCAAGGCCGGGGTGCCCGCCGTCTCGTTCTGGGCCGCCGTACCGCACTACGTCTCGCAGCCCCCCAACCCCAAGGCGACGGTGGCGCTGCTGCAGCGGGTCGAGGACGTCCTCGACGTCGAGGTACCGCTCGGTGATCTGCCCGACCAGGCCGAGGACTGGGAGGAGTCGGTGTCCGAGATGACCCGCGACGACGAGGAGATCGCGGAGTACGTGCGGACCCTCGAGGAGCGTGGCGACGCCGAGGCCGACATCTCCGACGCGATCTCCAAGATCGACGGCGATGCGCTGGCCGCCGAGTTCGAGCGGTACCTGCGCCGCCGCGGCCCCGGACGATTCGGGGCGTGAGCGGCGCACAGTCGCCGACCCTCCGCACCCGGATCCAGCTCGCCGCGCTGTATGCCGGCGGCTTCCTGGGACCGTTCGGCGGTGGCGTCGTCACGTCGATGCTGCCCGAGATCGGTGACGGACTCGGCGTCGACGCGGCCGCCGCGGCGACATCCCTGACCGCCTATCTGCTGCCGTTCGCGCTGGTCATGCTCGTGTCCGGGACTCTGGGGACGCGTTGGGGCCGGATGCGGACAGTGCGCACCGCGTACGGCGTGTACCTCGCCGCGTCGGTCGCGTGCTTCGCGGCGCCGACCCTCGAACTGTTCCTGGGCGCCCGAGTGCTGCAGGGGTGCGCGAACGCCTTCACCACTCCCCTGCTCCTCGCGACCCTGGCCGCGATGACCCCGCCGCAGAAACTCGGCCGCGCGCTCGGCGCCTTCGGTGCACTCCAGGCGGCCGGACAGACGAGCGCCCCGCTGATCGGCGGGCTCGCCGCCGAGGCGAACTGGCGCCTGGCGTTCCTCGCGATCGCGCTCGTCGCCGGGCTGCTCGGGGCGATCGGGCTACCCGACGCCGCCCGCGACATTCCGGTCGACACCGGTGCGCGTCTGCGGGACGCACTGCGTCCCTCGGTGCTCCGCGTGGGTGCCGTCGCGCTGCTCGGCTGGGGTGCGCTCGGTGGACTCGGGTTCCTTCTGGCCTTCCGCGCCGAGGACGTCTTCGGAATGGACCCGGCCGCCCGCGGGCTGCTCCTGACCGGGTTCGGTGTCGCCGGCATCCTCGCCGCCCGCCCGGTCGGCACGCTGATCGACCGGATCGGCGCACGCCGCACGGTGATGGTCGGCGCGCTCACCGGCGCGGCGCTGGTGGCGGTCGTGGGCACGGTCGGCAGCGCCGCCGTCGCCGCGCTCGCCTGGTTCGTCGCGGGCGTGGCGTCGCAGTTCGTGCTCGTCGGCGTCAATGCCGCCGTCCTCGGCGCCGAGGGCGGCAACCGCGGCGGCGCCGTGTCGGTGGTGCAGTCGCTCCGGTTCTCCGGCGCCGCCCTCGCGCCGCTGGCGCTGACCCCGCTGTACGCGGTCCACCCGGACATGAGCTTCCTGCTGCCAGCCCTGCTGCTGGCGGTGCTGCCCCCGATTCTCATGCCCCGCCCCGGTCGCGCGGCGACTCCCGACGCCTGACCCTCCCGTTCAGGGGGTCAGGACGAACATGCCGTTCGCGCGCCGCCGCTCGATCCGTTCGTGGGCGCGGGCGGCGTCGTCGAACCCGATCACCGAGTCGATGATCGGGGCGATACCACCGTCTGCAGAGAGTTCCAGGACCGCGGATCGCGCGGATGCGACTCGCGCGTGCCAGGCGGGGCCGCTGCACCCGGTGAGGGAGACACCACGCGTGAGCAGGTCCGAGGTGGTGACGGCGGCGGGTGCGCCGCCGAGCATCCCGTAGTAGAGCATTCGTCCGCTCAGCGGTGTCAGCAGGTCGAGGACGGCGAGTGCCGTGTCACCGCCGATCGACTCGAACGCGACATCGACCGTGCGGCCCTGCAGTGCGTCACGCACGCGTGCGGGCCAGTGCGCGTCCGTGTGGTCGACGACGATGTCCGCCCCGAATGCGCGGGCACGTTCCGCGCTCGCGGGGTTGCCGGCGGTCGCGACGATCGTGCCCACGCCGCGCGAGCGGACGAGTTGGGTCAGGTAGCCACCGATGCCGGTGCCCGCAGCCTCGACGAGGACGGTGCTGTCGGCGACCAGGCCGGCGGTCTCGAGCAGTGCCATCGCCACGGATCCGCCCATCACGACCGCGGCGGCGTCGATCGAGGACAGCCCGTCGGGTATCGGGACCGCGGATACCGCGGGCGCGCACACCAGCTCGGCGTGGGCGCCGAATCCGGTACCCGCCACCACGACACGGCTGCCGAGCAGAGCGGTGTCGACCCCCGCGCCGACCTCGGTGACGATGCCCGCGGCCTGTGTGCCGAACACCGCCGGCAGCGCGGTCGATGCGGGAAACACGCCGGATCTGATCTGCGTCTCGACGAACAGGATCGGCGCCGCCTCGGTGCGGATCAGGACCTCGCCCTCGGCCGGTGCGGGTTCGGGGACGTCCTGGGTCACGAGCACGTCGGGGCCACCGGTGGCCGTCATCACCACTGCCTTCATACGATCACCTTCTAATCTGACCGTCGGTCCGGTTTTCGGTAGCCCGAACGATATGGACCGTCGGTCAAGTTGTCAACGCTTCGATGGAGGTGCCGTGTCATCCGGAGGTCAGAAAGCAGAGCGTGCCGACGCCGCCCGCAACCGGCGCGCGATTCTCGACGCAGCAGCCCAGTTGCTGGCCGAGCACGACCCCAGAGACGTGTCGATGGAGCAGATCGCGGCGGTTGCCGGGGTCGGCAAGGGCACGATCTTCCACCGGTTCGGCAGTCGCGCCGGCCTGATGCGCGCGCTGGTCCTCGAACGCGCCCACACCCTGCGCCAGGCCGTGCTGACCGGCGCGCCACCACTCGGTCCGGGCGCACCGGCAGACGAACGACTCCAGGCCTACTTCGACGCCATGACCGACCTCGTCGTCGCGAACATCGGCCTGGTCGTGGCGTACGACTCCGCCGCCGACGATCCGCACGCCGACGAGATCCACGACTTCTGGTACCGACACGTCGCAGGACTGCTCTCCGAGGCCCGACCGGACGTCGATGCCGAACTGCTCGCCCGACTCCTCCTCGGAGCCCTCGGCGCCGATCTCGTGCAGCACCTCATCCAAGCCGGGCAGACCGCCAGGCTGAAGGTCGGCATTCGGCAACTCGTCGACTCCGTTCTGCACAGATGAACGTCGATCAGCCAGGACGCATGGGGACACTCCCATGCGTCCGTCGGCGTTCAGCGAGCGCGCAAAGCAGCCCGCCTGTCGCGGAAAGTGGCGTCCACCCGGCGTGGCGCTTCCGGCTTCGTCCGGGCAGATCCAGCACCCCAATATGATCAAGTCCGTGAGCGATCAGTCACGTTCCGCTCGAACAGCCGTCACGGTTTGGCTCTACGGCGGACCGCAACATGGCGACTCCAAGGACGTTTCGATCCCGCTGCCGCCAACAATCACCACCTCCGCGAACGAGGTCTACGCCAGGGTGGGCCCCGAGCTCGACGAATCCGGCCAACCGCTATCCACCTGGTGCTATCGCTGGGAGCCCCACGTCGCGCTCGAAGAGCCGCTCGATCGTTAGAGTTCTTCGACGGACACGCGATGCATCCAGGGTTCAACCGCTCGACTCGGAGCATCACTCCACTCCCGCGACTCCCGTTGCGACAGAAACCTTCTCCTAGAAGCAGTCGATCCGGTAGCGCATGCGGGACGTGACGCACCACGCCGGTCGACACCATCCCCCGTGCGGCAGCGAGACGGCCCGCGGATTCGGGTATTCCTGCGGTTCCGTCTCGAACCGAGTTCTACCACGCGACACGCCCGACACGATTCGGCTTATCTTCCGTTTCCGTTGCGCACAGAGTGACTACTGTTGCCGATGTGACCACTGCGGACGTTGCACCGAACCCGAGGCCCGAACGGAGCATCGACATCTACCGCCGTTCGGTGTCGTGGCTCGAGACCCACCTCCCCCGCGGCTGGACCGTGTCCGCGGATCGGCCCCGCTCCCCCGCGGCGCCCAATCGTCTGCTGATCACGGCGCCCGACGGCGACACGGTCTCGTACTCGATCGTCACGTCGAAGGGCGTGCTCAGCGGCGACGTCGCCCGCATCTCCGCCGAATTGTCCGACAGCGATCGGGCATTCGTGTGTGCGCACTACCTGTCGGACCCGGTGCGCCGCCAACTCGACGGGCACGGGATCTCGTACGCCGACGCCACCGGCAACGTCAACCTCGTCGCGGAGCGGCCCGCGATCTGGGTGCGCAACCGCGGCGCGGACGCCGACCCCTGGCGGGGGCCGGGCCGTCCGTCCGGCGTGCTCACCGGCGAACCGTCCGAACGTGTGGTCCGCGCGCTCGCCGACCACACCGGTGAACTGTCGGTTCCCGAACTGATCAGGCTCTCCGGCGCGTCCACGGGTGCGGCGTACCGGGTGGTCGAGGTGCTCTTCGAGCGCGAACTGCTCACCCGTCTCCCGCGCGGCCCGATCACCGACGTCCGGTGGCAGCACATGCTGCGGGCGTGGGCGGCCGACCGCAAACCCTGTCCGACACGCGGTTTCGCGGCACCCGGCGGTCTCGACGACCTGCGCTCCCGCCTGGCCGCGACCAACGGCGATCTCGGCTACGCCGTCACCGGGATCGGCGCCACCGACTACGCCACCCCCACCGTGATCGAGGTGTACGCCGACGACGTCGACGCGTTCGCCGCCGCGCTGGATCTGCGGCCCGTCGACGGCGGAGCCGACATCGTCGTGGCCACGCCGTGGTCGGCGGTGGTGTTCGACCGCATGCAGTACCGCGACGGGCTGCGCTGCGTCGCCCCGGCGCACGCGTACGCGGACCTGGTCGCGGGTCCGTTCCGGCACCCGGACGCCGCCGACTACCTGCTGACGACGCTCAGCGCGGACGAATCCGCGTGGCGCCGGCCCCTGCGTCGTACGCGGTGACCGACCGGCGTGTTCGCTCGCGGACCGGCCGACGCCCTAGGCTGTGACGGTGAGCGATTCAGGTGACCCGGGGACGGTCGCAGACGTCGATTTCGCCGCGCGTGAGGACCGGCTGCGGCTGTTCTCCTTCACGACGGCCGAGAAGCGCACCGAGTACCTGTGGGTGCTGCGCGCGTTCGACAACGCGCGCGCCAATTACGTGGTCCTGTTGCACGCGGGTGAGGTCGCGGACATTCTCGCGCGCACCGCCGGCGACGACCCGTCCGGCGCCCTCACCTCGGCCGAGATCACCCCGCTGCTGGAGCAGTTGCACACGTGGGGCGTCCTGGAACGCAGCTACGACGGCAGCCGCGCCGCCACGCTCGCCGAGTACCGCAACCGGCACTTCGTCTACCAGTTCAGCCAGGCCGGCTACCTGGCGTTCCGGGCCGTCGAGGACCTCCTCGGTGCCCGGCTCGAGGACGCGACCCTCTCCCGGCTCGCGCTGCCGGACCTGCTCGCCGACCTCGAGGAACTCGCCGAGGCCAACCGTCGCGGCGACGACGACCTGATCTACCGCAAGCTCTCCCGCCTGGATTCCACGCTCACCGACATGGCCGCCCGCGCGGCGCAGTTCTACCTGATGCTCGGGGACCTGGTGCGCACCACGGAGATCACCCCCGAGGCGTTCCTCGCCCACAAGGACGCGCTGCTCAGCCACATGCGGGAGTTCAGCTCGGACCTGGCGCGCTACGCGCCGAAGCTCGCGGCCGCGATCGCACTCGTGGAGTCCACCGGCATCGACGCCCTGATCGCGCGTGCCGCGGCCAGCGACGAGCGCCTGTTCATGTCCCGCGAGGATCGTGAATCCGACTGGCGGGCACGCTGGTCGGGGCTGGCGCAGTGGTTCGTGGCGGCCGCGGGCCCGAGCGAGTCCGATCGGCTGCGGGAAGGCACGATGAGCGCGATCGCGGCCGTGCTGTCGCTGCTGCGACGCGTCACCGAGACCCGGCGCGGCGGCGTGAGCCGGGAGAGCCAGCTGCGCCACCTCGCCGGCTGGTTCGCCGCGACGCCCACCGAGGACTCGGCGCACGCGCTGTTCCAGCTGGTGTTCGACCTCGGCCGCCCGCGCCACCTGTCGATGGTCCACCCGGACGCCGACATCATCCCCGACTCGCGGTCGTGGTGGGACGCGACGCCGGTCGAGATCTCCCGCACGCTCGCCGAGACCGGGCGGGCGGCGACGCCGGGGATGCCGTCGCGCGTGCAGCGCAACGAGGGCAGCATCCGACGGCTCCGGGAGGAACAGTTGGCCGGCCAGCGCGCCCGCGCCGTCGCGGCGTCCTCGCTCGCCGCGAAGGGCGCCTACGACCGGGTGCTCGACGCGCAGGAGACCGACGTGCTGCTGAGCCTGCTCAACGCGGCGCTCACCGCGCGGGTGCCGGTCAGCGGCGAGGTCCCCAGCTCGACGGGCTCGGAGAACGGAGTCCGGCTGACCCTGAGCCCGCACGCGGAATCCACGGTGGTCCAGACCGCCCGCGGCCGTCTCCACCTCGACGGACTGCAGGTGAGCGTGAAGTGAGGGCCCGCACCGTCTCCCCGCTGGACCTCGACTCGTACCAGCGGGCCGCCCGCGTCATCCTGTCCAATCACCTTGTGACGCAGACCTACCCGGACCGTCTGGCGCTGCCGCTGCTGCGCCGGTGGGCCACCGAACTGCGCGACGACCTACTCGAGCTGTTCGGGTACCGCCTCGAGGTGACCGAGACGACGGCACGCCTGTTCACGGTGCCCGACCGGCTCACACCGGGCACCCCCGCCCGAACCACCAACGACCGCACCTTCGACCGCCACCGGTACGCCTACCTGGCGCTCGCGCTCGCGGCCCTCGGACGCGCCGGCAACCAGATCACGCTCTCGGAGTTGGCCGACCACGTCGCCGCCGAGGCCGCGCAGGTCCCCGGGGTGGCGTTGTCGACAGACCGGGCCGCGGACCGTGACGCGTTCGTCGACGCGGTCGGCTGGCTCGCGGCACGCGGCGCGATCGTCCTCGCCGACGGCGACGCCGGCGGCTGGGCGTCGAATCCCGCTGCGGGCGAGGCGCTCTACGACATCGACCGCTCCGTGGTCGTCGCCCTGTTCCGGCCGCCGCGGGCGCTGCAGCACCTGACGTCGGTGCGGTCGCTGCTCGCGGGCGAGCAGTCGGCTCTCGACGAGGACGCGATCGGGTACCGCCCCGCCGATCCGCGGGAGATTTCGCGCCGGATGCGGCGCGCGCTCGTCGAACGTCCCGTCGTGTACGCGGACGAGTTCGGCGACGACGAACGACTCCAGTTGGCGCTCCCCCGCACGGCGTCCGACGTCGAGGACCTGACCGGACTGGTGGCCGAGCGCCGCGCCGAGGGCATCGCGATGATCGACCCGTCCGGCCGGATGTCGGACGTCCGGTTCCCCAGCACGGGCACCGTCGCCCAGGTGGCGCTGCTGCTGGCCGGCGAGATGGCCGACCGAGTCCTCGACCTGGATGCGCCCGAACTCCCCCGGCACCCGCTTCCCGACTCCGGTCAGCACGATCTGATCGCCCACCTGGACGCCGCGATCCCCAGTGCCGGGATCTTCGAGCACCTCGCCGACGACGCCGGGGACGCCCCCGCCGATCTCTTCACGCCGGTGGACGACCGCCCCGAACCGGCCCGATACGCGCTGCTCGACGACGTGTGGCTGGCGGCGGCCGTCGACGAACTGGTGCGCCAGTTCGGACGCACGTTCGCCGCGCAGTGGCAGGCCGATCACGACGGCCTGCGGCGCAGCGCCGTGGCGCTGCTCGCGCGCCTGGACCTCGTCCGGCGCGTCGACGACGGCGTGCTGGTGCTACCGGCCATCGCACGTTTCCGCGGCGTCGTCGTCAACATCCGCGACCGCACCGCACAGTCCGATCTGTTCCACGAACCGGTTCCCGGCGAACCTTCGAGCACCGACGAACCCACCTCCGTAGAGAAGTAGAGGCACATTTCGTATGGCACACGCGCGTTTCAAGCCGACCCGCGCCGGGATCGTCAACCTGTGGGACTACCGCGACCAGGAGTTCTCGTTCGCCGACGGCCGCCTGGTGCTGCGCGGGCCCAACGGTTCGGGCAAGACGAAGGCGCTCGAGGTGCTGTTCCCCTTCGTGTTCGACGGCCGCATCGAGCCGCGCCGCCTCAACCCGTTCGCGGGCGAGGAACGGACCATGAAGTCGAATCTGCTCTACCGCGGCCAGGATTCGGCCCACTCGTACGTGTGGATGGAGTTCTGCCGCGGACCGCAGGACGACCCGGAGGCGGTCACCGTCGGCATCGGGATGCGTGCGACCCGCCAGAACGACAAGGTCACCCGGTGGTACTTCGTCGCGGAGGGCCGGGTGGGTGTCGACTTCTCGCTGCTCGGCGGCGACGACCGGCCACTCACCAAGAAACAGCTCGCCGAGCAGCTCGGCAGTGACGCCATCACCGACCGCCCGGTCGACTACCGTGCCGCGATCGACGCCCGGTTGTTCGGACTCGGGGCCGAACGCTACGACCAGCTGATCAACCTGATCCTGACGCTGCGCCGCCCCCAGCTCGCGAAGAACCTCGACCCGAAGGGCCTGTCGCAGGCGCTCACCGACGGACTTCGCCCGCTCGACGAGCAGCTCGTGCTCGAGGCGGCCCGCTCCTTCAGCGACATGGAGGAGGTGGGCCGTGCACTCGAGGGGCTGGCGGCCGCCGACCAGGCCGCGCAGAGTTTCGTGACCGTGTACTCGAAGTACCTGGCCCAGCAGGCCCGCACGGACGTCGAACAGGTGGCCCGCCGGCTCGAGTCCGTCGACCGGGCCAAGGCAGTGCTCGACGAGGCACTCGCGCGGCAGACGTCCCGCCAGGAGGAGCGCCTGCTCGCCGAGGAGCGGTTCACCGTCGCCGAGCGCGCGCTCGAGCAGGCCCGCGCCGACCTCGACACCCTGCAGCGCTCCGGCGCGTACGAGGGCAAGCAGCAGCTCGACGACCTCGCGGCCGCCGTCGAGCAGCTCAAGGTGTCGACCGCGCAGCAGGCCGACAAGGCACGCAAGGCGCAGGCAACGCTCGAGCAGCGCACCGACGAGGCCGTGCGCGCGACCGACGCGGTGCGCCGGGCGAGCGCGGCCATGGTGCGCGCCGAGGAGGAGCTGGCCGAGTCGGCCGAGCAGGCCGGGATCGCGTGGACCCCGCTGCCGGAGGGCGCGCGGGCCGACCAGATCACCACCACCGTCCGCGGACACGCCGAGGAACGCGACGGCGACGTGCGCGCCGTGCGCGCGGCGCTGGCCACGGTCGAGAAGGCCACCACGGAGCGGGACCGCGCCGACCGCGCAGCGGACAAGGGCCGCGAACTGCTCGACGCTGCCCAGGCCGCGGTCGCCGAGGCCGAGGCCTCCGTGGAACTGGCCCGGGCGGACTGCGCGGCCGCGTTGCGCGGATGGTGGACGGAGCATTCGTCCGAGTACGCCTCGATCGGGGTGACCGCCGACCTGTTCGCGGCCCTGGATGCGGCGCTCGCGCAGGCCGGCGAGGACGACTCCCCCAGCCTGACGACCGTGCTCCACGAACAGACCCAGTCGGCGCTCGACGAGCAACGCGCCCAGCGACGTGACGCGGCGGCCGCGCAGTCCGCGACCGCCGAACGGATCACCGCGCTGCGCGCCGACCGGAAGCGCGTCGCCGCCGAACACGACGACGCCCCCGCCGGATTCGCGTTCCGCACCGGTGACCGCGCCGACCTCCCCGGCGCTCCGCTGTGGCGTCTGGTGCGGTTCGCCGACGGTGTCGACCCGGCCGTCGCGGCCGGCGTCGAATCCGCGCTGGCCGCGGCGAACCTCCTCGACGGCTGGGTGTTCGGCGGGGACGGTCCGCTCCCGGACCTCCCGTCCGAGCAGTTCCTCACGCCGCTGCCCGCGGATCGTCGACCGGACGGTCCGACGCTGGCCGACGTGCTCGAGGTGGAACCCGACGCCGGCGTGTCCGAGGCGACCGTGCAGGCCGTCCTGGACTCGGTGGCACTCGACCGCACCGGCACGGCCGGGGCCGCCGCCGTCGGGGTCGGGGTGGACGGCCACTTCTGGCAGGGCGTCCAGCGCGGCCGCCACGTCAAGGCGGACGCCGAGTACATCGGCACCACCGCGCGCGAGCGGCGCCGCGCCCAACGCCTCGAGGAACTCGACGACGAGATCGCGGCCGCGGAGGAAGCCCTGGGTGCCGCCCGCGACGCCGAGGCCGAGACCGCCGCGGTCCTCGAGCGGCTGGCGGGTGCCGGCAAGGCGCTGCCGCGGACGTCGGGCGTGCTCGCCGCGATCAAGAAGCTCACCGAGTCGGCCGGCGCCCTGCGCACCCGGTCCGAGTCCACGGCCACCGTCGGCGAGGAACTCGATCAGGCGATCGCCGACCACACCGCCAAGGAGAAGCAGCTGCGCGCGGTCGCCGTGACGCACCGCACGTCCCATCAGGCCCGGGACGTCGACGCGCTCGCGGCCGCGATCCGGCACTTCGAGAACCAGGGCGAACAGCTGCTCCGCTGCCGCCGTGAGCACGAGAAGGAACTCGAACTGCACCGGGAGGCCGACGACCGCCTCGAGGAGGCGCGCGGGAACGCCGAGGAGTTCGTCGAGGAGGCCGCGGTCGCCGAGGAGAACTACGCGCAGCAGGTCTCCCGCCTCGAGACCCTCCGCGAGGCGCTCGGCGCCAGCGCCGAACAGATCGACGCCGAGCTCGAGCAGGCCAGGGCCCGCATCGAGGTGTGCAAGACCGAGCAGCGCGCGGCCCGCAAGACGTACGACGCCGCGGTCGAGCAGATCGGCAAGGCCGAGGGCGCACACGCCGCCGCCATCGAGACCCTGCGCAGCGCGCTGACCGAAACCCGTTCGGACGCAGACCGACTCGCACCCTACGCGCGGCGCGACCTGCTGGATCTGCTCGGCGCCCCGACCCAGCACGCGTGGCCGCAGAGTTCCGCGGCGTGGCTGAGCCCGGACCAGCTGGTGTACCGGATCGCCACGGAGGGTGATCCCGACGCGCCGATCCTGCCGCCCGAGGTGGAGGCCCTCTACCGGGCGCTGGACGCGGCCACCGCGTCGGTAAAGACCAGCGAGAACGCGAAGAAGTCGACCCGCTCGGCGCTCACGGCGGCGCTCCAGGACTTCGACGCCCAGCTGGCCGCGGCCGGTCAGGACTACCGGCTGCAGTGGGACGCACCGGACGGGCTCACCGTCGTCCGCGTGCAGGACGACCAGGGCTACTCGTCGATCGGCGAGTTCGCGACCCGGATCAGCGCGGCGCGCCGAGATCAGGAAGTGCTGCTGACGGATTCGGAGCGGCGCATCCTCGAGGACGCGCTGCTGACCGGTCTCGCGCAGCAGATCCACGAGCGCACCGCGGACGCGCGCGACCTCATCGCGCAGATGGGTGCCGAGATGCGCGAGCGGCGCATGTCGTCCGGCAGCACGATCGGCGTGCACTGGGTGCTCGCCGACAACCTCGACGACAGTTCACGAGCCGTGTCGAAGCTGCTCGACCGGGCGACGTCGGCGTTGAGCGCCGACGAATTGGCCACCATCCGAGCACATTTCGCGGCGCAGGTACGCATCGCCCGGGCCGCCCACCCCGAGCGGTCGTACCCGGAGATCCTGGCGGCGGCGCTCGACTACCGGCGTTGGCGGGTGTTCTCGTTCACCCTCATCGGCGGCGACGGCAGCGAGGACCGGCTCACCGTGGCCCGGCACAGCGCACTGTCCGGCGGCGAGCAGTCGGTGTCGCTGCACCTGCCGCTGTTCGCGGCGGCGCACGTCATGCTGTCGTCCGCCGATCCGCACTCGCCGCGCCTGCTCGGACTCGACGAGGCATTCGCCGGCGTGGACGACAACGGCCGTAGCGAACTCCTCGGTCTGAGCGTGCAGTTCGATCTCGATCTGTTCATGACCGGCTACGACCTGTGGATCACGTACGCGGGCGTGCCGGGGTGTGCCCACTACGACCTCGCGCATTCGACCGCGGAGCAGAGTGTGAGCGCGGCGCTGCTCGTGTGGTCGGGCGGCGGACTGCTCGCGGAGCACGACGGGAGCAATCTGGCGCGCGCTCTCGGCTCGCCGATGCGCCGCCGGGTGCCCGCGACCGCCGAGGGCGGACTCGAGTTCGCCGAGGTCTAGCCACCGACAATCGCTCCGAGACCGGCACCGCCCGAACCGGCGCGCTGCACCCCGCCGACGGCGTGTGGGCAGCGCGCCGGTCTCTGTGTGGACCGTCACTTCGGCCGATCGGGCCTCTCACACATTCCGGACACAGTGTGACCTGGATCACAATGTAACTCAATTGTGATCTGGGTCGCCGCAGCTTGCGATCTTCAGGACTCCGCCTGTTATCTGGTTGTGACCTTGTCGTGACCACCG
The DNA here is from genome assembly GCF_004011865.1 of Prescottella agglutinans. Classification (GTDB taxonomy): domain Bacteria; phylum Actinomycetota; class Actinomycetes; order Mycobacteriales; family Mycobacteriaceae; genus Prescottella; species Prescottella agglutinans. The sequence goes on from NZ_RKLP01000007.1 coordinate 250,324, forward strand.
GGTGATGCAGCGGTCAGAACAACTAACTCGACCCTACCGGTGCTCACGTTCGGCGGCTGCCCCGTCTGCAGCCCAAAGCTGGAGCACGAACCTTGAACGATTCGCGTAAGAGCACTTCCAACCAGACGTCGACCACTGCCCGATGCGGGTTCACGTCACGAGCCCGTATCGCCGGCATCGCCACCATGGCCGCCGCCGGACTGATCGGAAACGCCGTCTTCGGCCCGATCGCGTCCGGTAACGCCGAGCCCCTGCCGGCCGCCCCGGCGGCCCTGACCGCACCCGCCGCCCAGGTGACACCTGCACAGTTCCTCGACTCCACCGGCCTGCAGAAGGCACTCAACTTCCCGGAGTCGACTCCCGTGCCCGCCCCGGCCCCGAACCCGCAGGCGAGCATCATCCCAGCCATCGCGCCCCCGCCCCCGCCGCCGCCCGCACCGGCGTCCGTCACGCTCGACGAGCTCGTGCGCATCGTCCCGCAGGTGTCGCCCGACCAGCTGGCCGGCTACGTCGCGCCGCTGAACGAGGCCCTGGCGAAGGCCGGCATCGATACCGCGGTGCGCAAGGCCGCATTCATCGCACAGCTGGTCGTCGAGTCGGACTCCTTCCGCACGTTCGAGGAGTACGCGTCCGGCAGCGCCTACGAAGGCCGCTCGGACCTGGGCAACGTCGCGCCCGGCGACGGCGAGCGCTACAAGGGCCGCGGCGCGATCCAGGTGACGGGTCGTCACAACTACCAGAGCGTCAGCGACTACCTCGGCATCGACTTCGTCGCGCACCCCGAGCTCATGGCGACGCCGGAGAACGCCTTCGAGACCGCCGCGTGGTACTGGCAGTCGCGCAACCTCAACGCCGTGTCGGACACCGGCAGCATCGAGAGCGTGTCGCGGATCGTCAACGGCGGCACGCACGGCCTGCCGCAGCGCATCGACAGCTTCCAGCGCGCCCTCTCCGTTCTCCACTAGAAACCGGCCGAACAGAGTCACCCTGGTTGAGTTTTCGGGTCGCCGAACTCTATAGTGCGAAGTGACGAATAACCGACGGCCGGTTGTTCGAGAAGCGCCCTGTGGAGATCAGTGAGCACCGATACCGACGCACCCGCCCCGCACCGCCAGCGGGGCGGTTTGCGTTCCGTCGCCCTGCTGGGACCGGCGTTCGTCGCCGCCATCGCCTACGTAGACCCCGGTAACGTCGCCGCGAACCTCACCGCGGGCGCGAAGTACGGTTACCTGCTGATCTGGGTGCTGGTCCTCGCGAACGCGATGGCCGTGCTGATCCAGTACCTGTCCGCGAAGCTCGGCCTCGTGACCGGGCGCTCGCTGCCCGAGATGCTCGGGACCAGGCTCCGCCCGGGCAGTCGCCGCGCGTTCTGGCTGCAGGCCGAGGCGATGGCCGCGGCGACCGACATCGCCGAGGTGATCGGCGGGGCGATCGCACTGCACCTGCTGTTCGGGCTGCCGCTGTTCGTCGGAGGTCTGATCACCGGCGTGGTGTCGATGCTGATCCTGTCGATCCAGTCCCGCCGGGGACAGCGGACGTTCGAGTTCGTGGTGATGGGCCTCCTGGCGATCATCACGGTCGGGTTCCTCACCGGGCTCGCCTTCACCGACGTCTCGGGCCGCGACGCCATCGAGGGTCTCGTCCCCCGCTTCGACGGCCCCGAGACCGTCCTGCTGGCCGCCAGCATGCTCGGCGCCACCGTGATGCCCCATGCGATCTACCTACACTCCGCGCTCGCCCGCGACCGGCACGGCGCCGCGGGTCACGGCCCCCGCCTGCACCGTCTGCTGCGCGTGACCCGATGGGACGTCGCGAGCGCGCTGGTCGTCGCCGGCGGCGTGAACATCGGCATGCTGCTGCTGGCCGCGTCCGCGCTCCGCGGGGTCCCCGACACCGACAGCATCGAGGGCGCGCACGCCGCGATCCAGGCGTCGCTGGGACCGGGCGTCGCGATCGTCTTCGGCGTCGGCCTGCTCGCCTCGGGCCTGGCGTCCACCTCGGTCGGTTGCGCCGCCGGGTCCGAGATCATGCACGGGCTGCTGCACATCCGGATCCCGGTCCTGACTCGTCGGGTCGTCACACTGATCCCCGCGCTGATCGTGCTCGGTATCGGGGTCGACCCCACCTACGCGCTCGTCATCAGCCAGGTCGTGCTGAGCCTGTGCATTCCGTTCGCGCTGATTCCCCTGGTCCGCATGACCTCCGACCGGGAACTCATGGGCCCCGAACGCAACGCGCCCGCCACCGCGGCCGCCGCGTGGTTCTGCGCCGGGCTCATCATCGCGCTCAACGTCACCCTCCTCTGGTTGACCGTGACCGGATCGAACTGAGCGAACGAAAGTCACAGTCCGAGCACGGCTTTGGCGATGAGGAAGTACAGGATCAGTCCGGTGGCGTCGACGAACGTCGTGATGAACGGGTTCGAGAACACCGCCGGATCGGCCCGCACCGCGCGGGCGACGAGCGGCATCATGCCGCCGACGGTCGCCGCCATGGTGCACACCGCCAGCAGCGTCAGCCCGATGACCAGGCCGATGTCGTAACCGTAGATCGTGCCGGCCAGGACGTACGCGATCGCGCCGAGGAGCGCACCGAGGAACATGCCCACCCGCAGTTCCCGGAGCATGACCCGCACGACGTCCCGAGATCCGATCTCGCCCAACGCGAGCGCCCGGGTGACGGTCGTGGCCGCCTGGTTGCCCGTGTTGCCGCCCGTGCCGACCAGCAACGGCACGAACAACGCGAGCGTCACGACCCCGTCGAGCGTGGATTCGAACACCTCGAGGACCTGCACCGTCAGGGTGGCCCCGAGGGCGAGCACCAGCAGCCACACCACCCGGGAGCGCACGATGCGGCGCACCGGCGTGGTCAGGTACGGCTGCCGGAGCGGTTCGGTGCCGCTGATGCGGGCCTGGTCCTCGGTGTCGGCCTCCTCGAGCACCCGTAGCGCATCGTCGACGGTGACGATTCCGACGAGTCGGGTCTCCGCGTCGACCACCGGCACCGCCAGATGCTTCACCTGGGCGCAGTAGCGGGCGGCCTCCTCTGCCGCCTGGGTGGCGAGCACCCACTCCGCGGGACGGACGATCTCGGCGATCGTCGATTCCGGCGAGGCCCGCAGCAGGTCTCGGAGGCTGACGACCCCCACCAGGACACGGTGGCTGTCGGTGACCGGCAGCGTGTACACCGTCTCGGCGTCGTCGAGGTGCCGCGTCAGCCGTTCCAACGTCGCGGCCACCGTCAGGTCCGGATGGGTGGTGACCAGTTCGGTGCTCATCCGACGTCCGATCGAACCGGTCGGATAGCCGAGGATCTCGGCGGTGAGTTCCCGCTCACGGTCGGGCAACCCGCGCAGCAACTCGGTCGCGACCGCCGCGGGCAGTTCGTCGAGCAGTTCGACGCGGTCGTCCGGGTCCAGACCCGCGAACAGGGCCGCGACGTCGTCCTCCCGCAGCCCGTCGAGCAGGTCCCGCTGCAGCGTCGGTGGCAGCGCCTCGAACACCACCATCGCGCGGTCCTTCGGCAGGACGCGGTAGAGCACGGCGCGGTGCGTGCGGTCGAGACGTTCGAGAACGTCCACCACCTGCACGGCACTCAGGGGCGCGACGGCCTCGGTGAGCGTGGGCAGATCCGAGGCAGCGACCGCCCGCTCGACAACTCGGATGGGAAAATCGGTGTCGGACGCGTCGATTCGGCTCATCGACTGCACCATAGCCCGCCGCGCGACGTCCCGCCGAGTGTCAGGGCAACGACCACACCACCGTCGTGACGAGCCAGAACACGACCGCCGCGGCGGCGAGGAAGCCGACCGACACCGCCGACCCGATCGCGTCGACGCGACTGCTCGCGGGACCGGCGGGTTCGAGCCAGAACCGCAGTGCGCGGGTGACGACCGGCATCACCACCCAGGTGAGCAGGCTCACCGACGCGATGTTGCCGATCAGCAGGCTCGCCCACAGCGGCGCGCCGGGCCACACGGCGTCGATGACCAGGGTGAGCACGACCACCAGCGGGTAGAGCCCGACGAGCACCGACAGCGCCGTCTTCCACGACGGCACCGGGGTACCCGCTTCCCCACCCGTCGGGAACCAGGACCCGTACGGGTTCGGGATGGGGCGGACGCTGAAGTCCTTGAACGCCTGGCCTTCCGCGAGCAGCGCCGCGCGCTCCGGCGACTCGAGCCAGCGGTCCAGGTGCTCCTGCGAGTCGAACGTGAACAGGATCGTCCACTCGTCCTGGACGCCCGGTATCGGCGCGTGCAGTTCCGTGCCGCGGAACCCGGGAAACCGGGTCTCCGCGTCGTCGATGCGCTGCTGCCACGCGAGGAACTCGGACTCGCGCCCCGGCACCGGCGGGTGAGTCACGACGACTGTGACCGCCTCCGCGCCGCGTTCCTCGAGCAGGATGTGCTGCGTCGGCGGCGCCTCGAACATCGTGCGCGCCCGCTGCACCAGGTCCCGCCGCCGCGCGCTGTCCAGCCAACGACGGAGGTTGTCGAGCGAATCGAACCGGTAGACGACCGACCACGCGCGCGAACCGCGCGCGGGCGGAGTCACGTCCGTTCCCAGGAAGCCGTCGAACGACGCTGCAGCCGAGTCCATCTCGTCCTGCCAGCGTCGGAAGGCGACGTCCATGCCCGGCCGCAGCAGATGCGTGACGATCACGGTCGCCGGCGGTCGCTGTCGGTCCGAGACATCCCGGTCCGCCATGTCAGTACGGGTGTCTGTCCGGCTTCTCGGACCAGGTGGCGTATGCCGCGGCGCCGAGGTCGGGGCGCAGTTGTTCGGTCCTGATGTGCCGGTCGGCCGGCGGCCGCGCGAAATCCGCGTACTGGAAGGCGTCGTCGAAACCGATCCTGCTGGTGGCCGCGAGGTCGCTCGCGAAGTAGACGGCATCGAGTCGGGCCCAGTAGATCGCGCTCATGCACATCGGACACGGCGCGCCGCTGCTGTAGATCTCCAGTCCCGTCAGCATTCGGGCGCGTTCCGGTAGCGCGTCGGGCGAGCCCGCCGGTCGCGGGATCAAGGTGAGCGTCGACTCGTTGCGGTGCTCGTCGGAGATGCTGGGCGCCTCCGCATTCAGCACCTGGACGGCCTTGCGGATCGCTTCGATCTCGCCGTGCGCGGTGATGTCTCCGGTGAGGAGCACGCGGTTCTGGCCCCGTGCGACGATCTCGCCGTCGCGGGCGATGACGGCCCCGAACGGCCCACCCCAATTGTTGGTGACCGACTCGATCGCGAGTCGGCAGGCCTCGTTCATGAGTTCGTCGGGCGTCATGTCCGATTCGCCTCCGGAGCGTCGCGGTACACCTGGCCACAATGTACCCATTCGGTGAGGCTCCCCACACGGACTTGGGCGCAAACGCCGCCGTGAACAGGCCTTTTCCCGCGCCTCGGAGCCGAATCGATACCGCGCTCGCCCTGACACCACCCCGAGCGACGTGTCTACTTGGAGGACGCCGATTGGATCGAGGTGAGCGCAGATGCCGGTGTGGCGATTGCGAGACTTCCAGAACGACGACCTGGATCAGGCCATTCAGATCTGGGACCAGAGCAGGTCGCCCGGGTCCCCCGAACCCGTCTTCACACTCGCCGAGGTGATGGCGGCCGCGCGGGCGGGCCACCCCGCCGTCGTCGCGGTCGTCGGGGACGAACTCGTGGGCATGGCGGTGGCACAGGTCCACGGCGAACGCGCGTGGATCCTGCTCGTCGCGCTCGGCTCGCGGTGGCGCAACCGCGGTATCGGCAGCGACCTGCTCGCCCACCTCGAGCGGCGACTGCGCGCGGCGGGCGCGCACCGGATCTCGGCGGTGCTGCCCGAGGCCGCCACCGGTTCGGCCGCGTTCGAGCACTCCGGCTACCTGCGCCGCGACGGGCTGGTCTACTACGAACTGCTCGAGCCCCTGGGCCCGGACAAGACGCTCCTCGGCGAACTCGGCGGGCGCGTCATGCCGAGCGGCCTGTGGCAGAAGATGTCCGGGATGGAGGCCGTCAAGGACGTCATCGAACTGCGGATCGTCTCGCCCCTGGAACACCCGGACGTCGCGGATCGGTACGGCGTCAAGCCACCGAAGTCCGTCATCCTGTTCGGGCCACCGGGCACCGGCAAGACCAGCTTCGCGAAGGCCATCGCCTCACGGCTCGACTGGCCGTTCGTGGAACTGTTCCCCTCGCGCCTGGCGGCCGCGGCCACCGGCGGGCTCGCGGCCTCCCTCCGCGAGGTGTTCGCCGACCTCGCCGAACTCGACGAGGTGGTGCTGTTCATCGACGAGGTCGAGGAGATCGCCAGTGCCCGAACCGGACTCCCGACCAATCCCGCGCACGGCGTCACGAACGAACTGCTCAAGCTGATCCCCGCGTTCCGGGAATCGGAACGACGCCTGATGGTGTGCGCGACGAACTCGGTGCACTCGCTGGACTCGGCGTTCCTACGCCCCGGCCGGTTCGACTACGTGATCCCCGTCGGCCCGCCCGACGCACCCGCGCGGCGCGCGGTGTGGCGCCGGTATCTCGGCGAGTCGGCCGAGCACGTCGACCTCGACCGACTCGTCGACGCCAGCGAACTGTTCACGCCCGCGGACATCGAATTCGCGTCCCGCAAGGGGTCCCAGGCCGCGTTCGAACGGGAGGTGTCGGAGCGAACGGGACGGCCGGCGACCACGGACGACTACCTGACCGCGATCGCCGACACACGTCCGACGCTCACCTCCGAGATCCTCGCCGAGTTCGAGCAGGACCGGAAACAGTTCACCCGGCTGTGAACCGCGCCCGTCAGCGCAGGTCGATGCCGAGCAGCGCGTCGACCGCGGTCGCGAGAGCGGCCGGCGCCGAGGCGTCCGGTCCGCGGTGGTCGACGGCCCGGCGCGCCCAGCCGTCGATCGCGTCGAGCGCCTTGGGGGTGTCCAGGTCGTCGGCGAGGTGCTGACGCAGGCGGGCGATCGTGTCGTCCGCGGACGGTGCCGACTCGAGCGCGGCGGCCTTGCGCCACAACGCCAGACGCGCCTGCGCGTCGGCGAGCACCTCGTCGGTCCAGGCCCGGTCGGTGCGGTAGTGGCCGGAGAGCAGCCCGAGCCGGATCGCGGCCGGGTCCACGCCCTCGCCACGCAGCTTCGAGACGAACACCAGGTTGCCCCGGCTCTTCGACATCTTCTCGCCGTCCAGCCCGATCATGCCGGTGTGGACGTAGTGGCGCGCGAAACGATCCGTCCCGGTGGCGGATTCGGCGTGCGCGGCCGAGAACTCGTGGTGCGGGAAGATCAGGTCGCTACCGCCGCCCTGGACGTCGAAGCCCGAACCGATGCGGTTGAGCGCGATCGCCGCACACTCGATGTGCCAGCCCGGGCGGCCCGGACCGAACGGCGACGGCCACGACGGCTCACCCGGACGCTGCGCGCGCCACACGAGCGCATCGAGCGGATCCTTCTTGCCCGGGCGGTTCGGGTCGCCGCCGCGCTCGGCGAAGAAGTGGTCCATCGTGGCGCGGTCGTAGCCGGACTCGTAACCGAACTGGCCGGTCGCATCGGCACGGAAGTAGACGTCGGGGTACTCCGGGTCGTCGACGATGTAGGCCGCGCCGGAGGCCACGAACTTCTCCACCAGTTCGACGACCTCGTTCACCGACTCGACCGCACCGATGTAGTCGCGCGGCGGCAGGACCCGCAGCGCCTCCATGTCCTCGCGGAACAGCGCCGTCTCGCGCATGCCGAGGACCACCCAGTCCTCGCCGTCACGCTCGGCCCGCTCGAACAGCGGATCGTCGACGTCGGTCACGTTCTGGACGTAGTGAACGTCGTGGCCGGCGTCCCGCCAGATCCGATTCACCAGGTCGAACGTCAGATAGGTCGCGGCGTGACCGAGGTGCGTCGCGTCGTACGGCGTGATGCCGCACACGTACATCTTCGCCGTCCGGCCGGGAGTGACCGGCCGGACCTGCCGGTCCGCGGTGTCGTAGAGCCGGAGGGCAGGGCCCTGACCAGGCACGGAGGGGACAGCGGTTTCGGACCAAGACTGCATGGCAACGAGCCTAGTGGAGAGCCGATTCCGGGCTGGCGGGCGGCGTCGCACGGCGCGATCCCGCGACCCCTCCGCACGGCACCGTCGAGTCCCGTTGAGCGGGAACCCGCACCAAGGTCGTGTCGCGGGTCACTAGCTTTCGGGGCGTGACGATCCGAGACCACGCCTTCCCGAACCTCCTGGCCCCCGGCAAGATCGGGCCCATCACGCTCGACAACCGGGTCGTGCTCCCCGCAATGGACATGAACCTCTGCGAGGACGGCGAGATTCACCAAGGCGACATCGACCACTTCGCGGCCCGCGCCGAGGGCGGCACCGGAATGATCATCACCGGCTGCTGCGCCGTCGCGTACCCGGCGGGCTGCACCAGCCGCAAGGAGCCGGGTCTGTCCGAGGACCGGTTCATCCCCGGCCTCAAGGCGCTCGCCGACGCGGTCCACGAGGCCGGCAGCAAGCTGTGCGTGCAGATGACGCACCACGGCAAGGTCGCCCGGATCGACACCCTCGACGGCCGCCCGCAGCTGGTGGCGTCCATCCCGAAGCCCCCCGGCGACATGAGCGCGATGGCCGACTGCACCCCCGAGGAACTCGGGAAGATGGCCGCCATCCAGGAGGGCAAGAAGGCCACCTACCGCGAGGCCACCCACGAGGACCTCGAGTGGCTGGTGCGGATGTTCGCCGAGGCGGCGGGCCGGGTGAAGGCCGCCGGTGGCGACGCGGTCGAGATCCACGCCGCCCACAACTACGTGCTCGGCGGCTTCCTGAGCCGCTACTCCAACCAGCGCACCGACGAGTACGGCGGCTCGCTGGAGAACCGGGCGCGGCTGTCGTGCGAGGTGATCCGCGCGGTCAAGGCCGAGGTCGGCGACAGCCTCGCCGTCATCGTGCGTCTGGCCGGTCAGGAGTACGGCGAGTCCGACGGCCTGACCCCCGCCGAGGCCGCCCGCGCCGCCGCCATGTTCGAGGAGGCCGGCGCCGACGCCATCCACGTCACCGGCACCGCACTGAACGCGTTCGCGAACTTCACCGACGGCCCGCTGCCGAACAAGGTCGGCTTCTACACCGACAACGCCGCGGTCGTGAAGCGCGCGGTGTCGATTCCGGTGATCACCGTGGGCCGCATGCTGCCCGAGGTGGGCGAGCAGATGATCGTCGAGGGCCGGACCGACTTCGTCGCGATGGGCCGCCAGTTGCTCGCCGATCCCGGCCTGGTCAACAAGCTGAAGGCCGGCCGCAGCGAGCAGGTTCGCCCCTGCATCAACTGCTACGTGTGCGTCCAGGAGAACTTCTGGGACGACACCCCGCTGTGCGCGGTCAACCCGGCGCTCGGCAACGAGTCGCTGCTGCCGTTCCCCCGCACCACCGCGCGCAAGCACGTCGTCGTGGTCGGTGCCGGACCCGGCGGCATGGAGACCGCCCGAGTCGCGGCCGAGCGCGGCCACCGGGTCACCCTCCTGGACAAGACCGACCGCCTCGGCGGAACGCTGTGGTTCTCCACCCTGACCACCCCCGACAACGAGCGCCTGCTGAACTGGCTCGGCAACGAGGTCCGGCGCCTCGGCGTCGACGTCCGGCTGAAGACCGACGCCACGGCCGCGACGATCAAGGCCCTCGCGCCCGACGCCGTCGTCGTCGCCACCGGCGCGGTGCGTGCGCGTCCTAGCGTGCCTGGCGGCAACCTGCCGCACGTCCACACCGGCGACACGCTGCGCGCGCTGATGACCGGCGCCGGAGACGTCTCGGACCAGTCGCTGTTCCTGTGCGTCGCGGGCAAGCTGGGTGGTCTCGTCGGGATCACCAAGAGCCCCGAGAAGATCCGCACCCTGAGCCGCAAGTTCCTCAAGTTCCTGCCGATGAGCAAGAACGTCGTCGTCATCGGCGGTTCGCTCGTCGGCCTGGAACTCGCGGAGTTCCTGGCCGAGCGGGGCAGCCGGGTGACGCTGATCGAGGAGGGCCAGCAGCTGGGTGTGCCGATGGCGATGCCGCGCCGTTGGACCGCCGTCAAGCACGCCAACGAGCTGGGCGTGAGCATCCACCGCAACGCGACCGTCGAGCGCATCACCGGGAAGACCGTCGAGTTCACCGCCGGAGGCAAGTCGCTGTCCGCGCCGGCGAGCATGGTCGTGGTCGCGTCCGGCGTCTCGGCCGCGGCCCCGCTCGCCGACGAACTCGCCCGCGCCGGCGTCGACGTCCGCGTCGTCGGTGACGCCGGCGAGGTCGACTACATCGAGGGCGCCATGCACTCCGCGTGGAAGGTCGCGACCGCGCTGTAGGACTCGCCGCCGCAAGGCTGATTCGACCCGTGGGTGCGGCCCGGGCCCGGCTGATCCGGGTCCGGGCCGCACCCGTCGTCGCCTCCGGGATCGACTGGAACGCGGTTGTGATCAATACCACATCGTTCTAGAATCGAGCCTGTGACCAGGGCACATCCTCGGCGCTACGACTCCCCGCTGCGTCAGGAGATGGCCGGGCGAACCCGCACCGCCGTGATCGCGGCGGCAACACGGCTGTTCGTCCAGCGCGGATGGTCGGGCACGTCGATGCGGGACGTGGCCGCCGAGGCCGGCTGCGCGATCGAGACGGTGTACAGCAGTGTCGGAAACAAGCGCGCACTGTTGAAGGTCGCTCTCGACGTCGCCGTGGTCGGTGACGACGATCCCGTGCCGCTGCTCGATCGCCCCCAGTTCCGGGCGATCGCGGAGGGTGACCTCGGCGAGCGGGCCGCGGCCACCGGCCGATTCGCCGCCTGGATCTTCCGCCGGACCGCGCACCTGGATCGTGTTCTGGCACAGGCGGCGTCAGGCGACGCCGAACTCGCCGAACTCCTCGTGAAGAACCGCACCGACCACCGCGTTTCCGTGGACGCCCTGGCCGCCGCGTTGGCCCGTCGACCGGTGACACGAGCCCAGGTCGACGGTTTGACCGCCGTGCTGAGCAACGAGGTCTACCTCCTGCTCACCGAGGGGTCCGGCTGGACCGACCGTCAGTACGGAAGCTGGGTGGCCGACACCGTCGTGCGGCTGCTCGACCTCGACTACGAGGAGTGACCACCATGAAGGCGCGAACAGACCCCGAGGGACCGGCCGACACCCGCGTGATGGGCATCGTCCATACCGCGCTCCGGCGTGATCTGGCCCGGGCGAGGGACACGCTCACGCGCTGGCCCGCGCCCTTCGACACACAACGGATCGCGATCTCGGACCACCTCGAGTGGATGATGCGGTTCCTCGACCACCACCACCAATCGGAGGACAACCACCTGTATCCGATCGTCCGCCTGCGCACCCGGCGCGACCGGCAGGCATCCGCACTGCTCGACGCGATGAACGCCGACCATCAGTCGATCGTGCCGGCGATGCGGCACCTGGAGGCGGTCGCCGGCGCATACCGCCGCTCGGCCGATGTCCGGGACGATGTCGTGGCCGCCATCGACACGCTGCACGGGCGACTGCTGCCACACCTCGAACGTGAGGAACGCCAGATGATGCCGATCGTGTCGGCGACGGTCACCGAGGCGGAGTGGCAGCACTGGAGCCACGAGTTCAACATCAAGCCGCTGGGTCCGGTCGAGTTGTTCGACGAGGGGCTGTTCATCGTCGACGACGCCGCACCCGACGACCGTCGGGCCGTCACCGAAATGGTGCCGGCGGTCCCCCGGTGGCTGATGCTGCACGTCATGATCAAGCGCTACCGGCGGGCGGCCTTCCGGAGGTGGCGCTCGGCAGAGTTCTCCCCGCTCCGGTCGCCACTCGGTGGCCGCCACGAGACGACGACCACGGCGTCGCCCCAGGCGGTGTGGAATGTGCTCGCGGACGTGACCCGGGTCCGGGACTGGAGCCACGAGTGCCGCACTGCCCGCTGGCTCGACGGCGCGTCGGCAGCGGCGGTCGGCGTACGGTTCCGGGGCAGCAGCAAGTCCGGGTTCATGCGTTGGAGCCGAGCCTGCACCTTCACCGAGTTCGACCCGCCTCACGAGATGGCGTGGGTGACGCACGGCGGAATCTACGGCGACAACACGGAGTGGCGGTTCGTGCTCGAGCCGACGGACACGGGAACCCGGATCGTCCAGTCCTACCGCATCCTGAGTCTGCCGGTGTGGTTCGACCGGGTGATCTCGCTGGCCCTCCCGGCGCACCACGATCGTGGCACCGCACTGCAGGGTGACCTGGTTCGACTGGCACGCCTGGCCGAACGCGAGGACACGTCGCGGCGGGGGTCGACCCGCGCCTAGAAGGCGGGCCAGGGAATCGGTCGGGTCCCGACGGGGTGCGGCATCACCGGTGACGCGAGAAGCGCCTTCGCGCGGGTCCGCAGCGCATCGATCTCACGATCGGTGACGTGCTCGGCGAGCACGGCCGGAAGGTCGTCGCCACCCAACCGGTCGGCCAGCGACTCGATGTCCGCCAGCAGGTCGTCACCGATCGGCTTTCCCGCCCACCCCCACAGGACCGTGCGCAGCTTGGGTTCCTCGTGCAGGCAGATGCCGTGGTCGACGCCGTACACCGACCCGTCGATCCCCTCGAGCGCGTGACCGCCCTTGCGGTCGGCGTTGTTGAGCAGGATGTCGAGCACCGCCATCCGCCGCAAACGCGGATCGTCGGCGTGGATCAGCGCCACCTCGTCGCCCTGGACGTCGAAGGCGCGCAACACTTCGAGCCATCCCGGCGGCACTTCCTCGGGTGGGCAGATGTCCACCAGATCGAGCTGGCCGCCGGACTCCGGGTGCCGGTCCGGCGTCTCGATCCACAGCTGGACCATGCCCGGGCCGAACGGGCCGTCGCGGAGGATCGTGTGGGGAATGACGCCCCACCCGAGCGCCTCGGAGATCAGGTACGACGCCACCTCGCGACCGGCCAGCGTGCCGTCGGGAAAGTCCCACAGCGGCTGCTCGCCCCGAATCGGCTTGTAGACGCATCGCACCGAGCGACCGTCCGACGACGCGTCGCACACCAACGTCGCGTTGCTCGCGTGCACGATCCGGCCGACCAGCGACAACTCGCCCGCGGCCAGCAGTTCACGCGCCGCGGGATCCAGTGGGTCGACCGGCACCGTCGTCAGAGCTCTTCTCCGAACTCGACCGACGAATCGAATCCAGCGATACGCCGATAACCGTTGGTGCGAATGCACACGTGCCCGTCCGCCCCGAGCGGCTCACCGCACAGAGGACACGGCGCCCGTCCCGCGGCGATCACCCGCTCCGAGCGCAGCGCGAACTCCCGGGCCTGGACCGGGGTGAGGAACACCCGCACCGCGTCCGGCCCCTCCTCGGCATCGTCCAGGACGACCGACTCGTCGAACTCCGTCTCGCTCACCGCGAGCAACTCGACGACGACCGACTCGGCCTCGGCGTCCCATCCGAGCCCCATCGTGCCGACCCGGAACTCCACGTCCAGCGGCGTCACCAGCGGGCTCAGGTCGCCGAGTTCGCCGCCCTCCGGCGGCACCGCGGTGCCGAACCGGCGGTGCACCTCGTCGAGCAGCAGCCCCATGCGGTCGGCGAGCACCTGCACCTGCTGCTTCTCGAGCAGCACGCTCACCACCCGCGCGTCGTGTACAGCCTGGAGATAGAACGACCGGTCACCTGGCTCGCCGACCGTCCCCGCAACGAATCGATCAGGGGTGCGAAAAACGTGTATCGCGCGTGGCATTGCACCTCCTCGAACTATGCGTACCGCTTCATTATCCGCCTACCGATCACGCCCGACCTCACCTCCGGGGACGGGCTGCTGCGTGTCGGCAGACCGGCCCCCGCCGTCCAAGCCGGCGAGATCGGCCCCGGTGTCGTTCATCCGCAGGACGAACGGTCTGGTCGCGGTGTATCGGACCACGCTGATCGACGCGGGCTCCGTCACGATCCGCTGGAACCCGTCGAGGTGACTGCCCACCGCGTCGGCGAGAACGGACTTGATCACGTCGCCGTGACTGCACGCGATCCACACCACGTCCCGGCCGTGCGCGTCGGCGAGCCGACGGTCGTGTTCGCGCACCGCGGCGACCGCGCGAGCCTGCACTTGGGCCAGCCCCTCACCGCCCGGGAAGACGGCCGCGGACGCGTGCTGCTGGACCACCTTCCACAGCGGTTCCTCGACCAGTTCCTTCAGGGCGCGACCGGTCCACTGCCCGTAGTCGACCTCGACCAAACGTTCGTCGACGCGGGGCTCGAGACCGCGGTCGACGGCGAGTGGGGCGACCGTCTGCTCGCAGCGCAGCAACGGCGAGTGCACGATCTCCTCCACCGCCAGCCCGGCCAGGCGGTCCACCAGACCCTTGGCCTGTTCCACACCGACCTCGTCGAGCGCGACGCCCGGCGACCGGCCGGCGAGCGTGCCGGAAGTGTTCGCCGTCGAGCGCCCGTGACGCAACAGGATGACCGTCATGCGCACCAGCCTAGTTCCGACATCGACCGGAAACCGGTCACGTCGCCGAGACCACGCCCGTGGCGAGCAGTGTGAGCACGACGGTGCCGAGGATGATCCGGTATCCGACGAACCAGTACATCGAGTGGTCGACGACGAATCGCAGCAGCCACGCGATCGAGGCGTAGCCGATCGCGAACGCGACGAGCGTCGCGACGAGCAACTGCGCACCCGACGCGTTCAGCCCCTCACCGGCCGGTTCGAACGCATCCGGGAGGCTGAACAGCCCGGACGCGACGACCGCGGGAATGGCCAGCAGGAACGAGTACCGGGCCGCCGCCTCACGGGTCAAGCCGAGGAACAGACCCGCGCTGATCGTGCCGCCCGACCGCGAGACACCCGGGATGAGCGCCAGCGCCTGGGCCGAACCCATCACGATGCCGTCCTTGGCCCGCAACTCCTCGAGGGGGCGCTTCTTGGTGCCGTAGTACTCGGCCGCGGCGATCACCAGTGCGAAGACGATGAGCATCGTCGCGATCAACCAGAGATTCCTTGCGCCGGTGCGGATCTGGTCCTTGAACACGAATCCGAGGACACCGACGGGAATGGTGCCGATGATGACGTACCAGCCCATCCGGTAGTCGAGATCACCGCGATGCTCGGCATGGAACAGCCCGCGGAACCACGCCGCGACGATGCGGCCGATGTCGCGCGCGAAGTACAGCAGAACCGCTGCCTCCGTACCGAGTTGGGTGACGGCGGTGAACGACGCACCGGCGTCGGTACCGAAGAAGACCTCCGAGACGATCCGCAGGTGTCCCGACGAGGAGATGGGGAGGAACTCGGTCAAACCCTGCACCGCACCCAGCACGATCGCCTGGAGCCAGGTCATGGCCTCCCCGATCACGCGCGGAACTCCGGGCCACTCGGTGCGGGGGTGGAACGGCGGATGAGGTTGGGGGCATCCGGAATACACACGTGTGGTCCAAGTTTCACCGGACAGACGGTACCCGGCGTGGCTGTTCTCGGCGCGCCGTGCGCACCACTAGTGTTCTTCGCGGTGGACGCAGTTCACCAACGAAAACATCCGGTGTCGAGACGTGGGCGGTTATGGAATACAGAGCGGTGGGAACGAGCGGGCTGCGGGTGTCGAGGCTCGGTCTGGGCACCCTGCACTGGGGGCGGGACACCGACGGGGACGAGGCCGCCGCACAGCTGTCGGCGTTCGTCGACGCGGGCGGCACGCTCGTCGACACCTCCCCCGCCTACGGCGACGGGAAGGCCCAGCGCATCCTCGCGGAACTGCTCGACGACGTCGTGCCGCGCGACTACCTCATCCTCGGCGGCAGCGCCGGGATCAACTCGGCCGCCCCGTCGGGGCAGCGGGTCGACTGCTCCCGCCGCGGGCTGCTGGCCCAACTCGATTCGACACTGCGCGAACTCGGCACCGACCACCTCGACATGTGGCAGGTCGCGACCTGGGATCCGCTGACCCCCGTCGACGAGATCGCCGCGACCCTCGACTACGCCGTGAGCAGCGGCCGCGTCCGCTACACCGGCGCCCGCGGATACCTGGGGTGGCAGTTGGCGACCGCGGCTGCCAACCAGGGCCCGGGTCGGCTGGTGGCGACGCAGGCCGAGTACTCGCTGCTGGCGCGGGGCGTCGAGGAGGAACTGCTGCCCGCCGCCGCCCATCACGGCATCGGCGTGTTCGCCGCCGTCCCCCTCGCCGGCGGTGTGCTGACCGGCAAGTACCGCGACGGCATCCCGGCCGACTCCCGGGGCGCCGACGACACGCACGCGACCGAGGTCCGCAGCTACCTCACCGAGACGTCGGTGCGCGTGGTCGACGCCGTCCTCACCGCGGCCGACGGACTGGGCACGTCGCCGCTCGCCGTCGCGCTGGCGTGGGCCCGCGATCGGCCCGGTGTCGCGAGTGCCGTGGTCGGCGCGCGCGATCTGGCCCAGCTGACGGGCGTGCTGTCGGCCGAGGACCTGGAACTTCCGCCGGCGATCGCGGCCGCGCTCGACGACGTCAGCGCCTGAGTCGATCGCGCGTCCAACTTTCGGTTGATTTGCGGTGATTAGCAACGACAACGGTGGAGAGGATAGGCTAACCTCGCAGCCATCGTGTTCGACGAAAATCATCGTGGAGGAGATCACATGGACGTGCTCGATCAGGGAACCGACGCCGGGTTCGCCGAGCGCATCAAGGCCGAGACCGACGCCGCGCACCGCGCGACCGAGCAGTCCCGCTTCGTCGGCGATCTCCTCGCCGGCAAGCTCACCAAGGAAGGCTACGCCGCCCTCCTGGCGCAGACGTACCTCGTCTACGAGGCGCTCGAGCGCGCCGGTGAAGCCCACGCCGAGAACGCCCTGGCCGCACCGTTCATCGCCGCGGAACTGATTCGGCTGCCCTCGCTGGCCGCCGACCTCGAGTTCCTCCTCGGCCCGCAGTGGCGCGACGAAGTGGTCGCCACGCCGGCCACCGCCCGGTACGTCGCGCGCCTCGAGGAGGTCGCGTTCGACTCGCCGGCCGACTTCGTCGCGCACCACTACCTGCGCTACATGGGCGACCTCTCGGGTGGCCAGATCATCCGTCGCATGCTCGAGCGCGCGTACGGCTACGAGGTGGACGGACTGCGGTTCTACATCTTCGACGAGATCGCCAAGCCGAAGGTTTTCAAGGACGAGTACCGGGCCAAGCTGGACCAGGCCCCGCTCGACGCCGAGGAGCAGGCGCGGTTCATCGCCGAGGTGAACCTGGCCTACGGACTCAACGGTGGACTGTTCGCCGACCTCGAAGCCGACATCGATCGTTACCTTGTGAAATGAAATCCTTCTCTCGACTCGTCGCCGCCGGGACTGCGGTCCTGGCGGCGCTGTCGCTCGCGGCGTGCACTTCGGTGACGACGGGCGACACCGAACAGCGCGGTCAGACCACCGCCGTCGTCGCGGACCCCGATCCGCGTCCGGTCACGAACAATCCGACGCCCCAGTTGCCGATCACGGTGCGCAGCTTCGACGGCGCCGACGTGACGGTCACGGACGTCAGCCGCATCGTGACCGCGGACCGCTACGGGACGCTCACCCAGACGGTGTTCGCGCTCGGTCTCGGCGACAACATCGTCGGCCGGGACACCGCGTCGTCGTTCCCCGCCGCGAAGGACATCCCGAACATCACGCCGGGCGGCCAGGCGCTGAGCGCCGAGGCGATCCTCAACCTCGCCCCCACCGTGGTGCTCACCGACACCAGCATCGGCCCCAAGTCGGTGCAGGACCAGTTGCGCGCCGCCGGGATCCCTGTCGTGTACTTCGATCCCGAACGCACCCTCGAGGGTCTGCCCGGCCAGCTCACCGCGGTAGCGCAGGCGCTCGGTGTGCCCGCCGAGGGCGAGCAACTCGTTGCGCGCACCGAGAAGGAGATCGCCGACGCGAAGGCGTCCGTCCCGCAGGACGGCGACAAGCTGAAGATCGCGTTCCTCTACATGCGCGGGCCGTCGATCACGATGCTCGCCGGACCCGGATCGGGGGCGGATTCGCTGATCGAGGCCCTCGGGGCGACCGACGCCGGCACCGCGTCCGGCCTCACCAGCGAGTTCGTGCCGATCACCAGCGAGGCCATGATCGCCGCGGCGCCGGACGTCCTACTGATGATGACCAACGGTCTGCAGTCCATCGGCGGCGTCGACGGCCTCCGGAAGGTGCCGGGCATCGCGCAGACTCCGGCCGGACAGAACAGGCGCGTCGTCGACATGTCCGACAGCACGCTGCTGAGCTTCGGCCCGAACACCGGTGAGGTCCTCGCTGCCCTGGCCGACGCGATCTACCACCCCGGCGCGGAATGAGCACAGTCGTCACGTCCCGCCCGCGGGTGCGCGCCGGGACCGTCATCATCGGCCTGGCCGTCCTGCTGGCCGTCCTCGCCCTGGCCTCCGCGTGCATCGGGCAGGTTCCGACCAGTCCGGCGGAGGTGCTCGGCAGCGTCCTGCACCGCATCGGACTCGACATCGGACCGATGCCGTCGCACCCGAGCGGCGAGGTGACGCTGTGGCAGGTGCGCTTCCCCCGGGTCGTCCTCGCGATCCTGGTGGGTGCGGCGCTCGGCTGCGCGGGCGCGCTGCTCCAGGGCGTGTTCTCCAACCCGCTCGCCGAGCCCGGCGTGATCGGCGTGTCCGCCGGCGCCGCGGTGGGTGCCAGTGCGGCCATCGTCGTCGGTGGCGCGTTCACCGCCGGGCCGGCGGTGGCGGGCGCAGCGTTCGTCGCCGGGCTGATCACGACCACCATGGTCTACCTCCTCGCGCGCTCGGAAGGGCGCACCGAGGTGGTCACGTTGGTGCTGACCGGCGTCGCGATCAACGCGTTCGCGGGCGGTCTGATCGCGTTCTTCACGTTCGTCGCGAGCCCCGCGGCCCGCGACCAGATCGTGTTCTGGCAGTTGGGCAGCCTCAACGGCGCCACCTGGAACGCCGTGGCGATCGTCGCGCCGATGGCGATCGCGGGCATCGCCGCGTCGATGCTGATCGCACCGAAGCTGGACCTGCTGGCGCTCGGCGAGAGCGCCGCCCGGCATCTCGGTGTGGACGTCGAGAAGCTGCGCCTGATCGCGATCGTCATCGTCGCCGTCCTGGTGTCGTCGAGCGTCGCGTTCACCGGCATCATCCTGTTCGTGGGTCTCGTCGTCCCGCATGTGATGCGGATGCTCGTCGGCCCCGGCCACCGCCTGCTGCTGCCGGCCAGTGTCCTCGGTGGCGCGGTCGTGCTGCTGGCGGCCGACCTCGGTGCCCGCACCCTGGTGCCCAACGCCGATCTTCCCCTGGGCATGCTCACCTCGCTCGTCGGCGGGCCGTTCTTCTTCTGGCTGCTGCGCCGCACACGCTCGAGTCAGGGAGGGTGGGCGTGATGGCGTCACTGCTCGACCGCTCGCGGAGCCTGTTCGGCCGCGCCGACGACGTGCCCGCCCGCACCGACAGCGGTGTGGTGACCATGCGCGCCAACGACATCAGCGTCGAACGCGGCGGCCGGACGGTGCTCGATCACGTCAGCCTCATGGTCCACTCGGGCGAGGTGCTCGCGCTCGTGGGCCCCAACGGTGCCGGCAAGTCGACGCTGCTGGCGGCCCTGTCGGGTGATCAGCCGGTCGCCTCGGGCGTCGTCGAACTCGACGGGAAGCCGCTGTCGGACTGGTCCCACAGCGAGATGTCGCGCCGGCGCGCGGTGCTGCCCCAGCAGCACACCGTCGGGTTCTCGTTCACCGCCCGGCAGGTCGTCCGGATGGGCCGGGCGCCGTGGCAGCGGACCCCGCGGTCCGCCGACGACGACAAGCTGATCGACCACTGCCTGGACGTCTGTGACGTCCGGCATCTCGCCGACCGCCCGTTCAGTGTCCTCTCGGGCGGCGAGCGTGCACGTGTGGCGCTCGCCCGCGTGCTCGCCCAGTCCACCGAGACGGTGCTGCTGGACGAGCCGACCGCGGCTCTCGACCTGGGCCACCAGGAAGCCGTGATGCGGATCGCCCGCAACCGGGCGGCTGACGGTGCCGCGGTGGTCGTCGTGCTGCACGATCTGGGGCTGGCCGCCGCGTACGCGGACCGGATCTGCATCCTCGAGAACGGCCGCGCCGCCGCCGACGGGCCGCCCGCCGAGGTACTCACGGAGGAGTTGCTGAGCCGCGTGTACGGGCATCCGGTCGAGGTGTTCGCGCACCCGCGGTCGGGCGCCACCCTCGTCCAGCCGCGGCGGGACGACCCGGCCGACACCGGACGATGAGTGTCGCGCGCCTCACGTGCGGGGTGACTCGGATTCCGGCCGGTCCGGTCGATCATGGATGCTAGAGGGCGAGCAGCACACCGGCACCACCCGAGGAGCACATCCATGCGAGTACCCGCACCGCGCATCACCGCCACCGCGATCGGGGCCGCGCTGCTGTTACTCGCCGGGTGCTCGTCGGAGAAGAACGGCGACAACCTCCAGACCATCGAGCCCGCCACGGCGGCGGTGTCCCCCGCCGGCGCCACGCCGGCGGGCACGGTCCAGAGCCTCGGCCGCTCGATCGACGCACTCGCGTTCGACCCGGTCTCGAAGACCACCGCGATCCTCACCGACGGCGGCACCCACCTGCTGCTGCAGGCGGAGGGCGGCACGGAACCGCGCGACGTCACGCTCGACGGCCGCGCCGCGCAGATCGGCGTGGCCTCCGAGGGGCGCGTCCTGCTCCCGATGGACGGCCGCGTGCAGATCGTCGACGCGGCCTCGGGCGAGAAGTCGTCGGTCACCGTCGACGGCGACGCCCGCTCCGCCCTGTTCCTGCCCGACGGCAGGCTCGCGGTGGGGCTGGCGAGCGGCAAGATCCTGGTCGTCGGCGCCGACGGCGCGGTGTCCGAGACGATCTCCGGTCTGGCGTCGGTGGACGCGCTGGCCCTGACGAAGGGCGACCTGAGCGCACTCGATCGCCGGCAGACCTCGCTCACGCAGATCGACCTCGACGACTCGTCGCTGGCGATGGCGCTGCGGGCGGGTGAGGGCGCGACGCAACTCATCACCGACGAGTACGGCCGGATCCTCGTCACCGACACGACCGGCGACGAACTGCTGGTCTTCACCACCGATCCGCTGATCATGCGGCAGCGCTACCCGATCGCGGGCGCCCCGTACGGCGTCGCCTACGACGATCGCACCGACCTGGTGTGGGTGACGGCCACCGAGAAGAACACCGTGATCGGCTACGACATCTCCACCGGCATCCCCGTCGAGACGGCCCGCTACGACACCGTCCGCCAGCCCAACTCCGTCACCGTCGACACCGCCGGCGGCGCCCTCCTGGTCGGGTCCGCGACCGGGGACGGCCTGCAGCGGATCCCGCTGGCCGCGGGGTGAGCCGCCGTGTCACGTCGTCGTCGTGGACTACCCCGCGGGTGGGAGACGGACTCCGAGGAGTTCGAGTACCTGCCGCTGAGTCTGCCCCGTGACGTGACCCGCGTCAGCGCGTCGATGCGACTGGCCCTGCAAGCCGAGTTCGGTGGCTGGGAGCTTTCGCGCGTGCGTCTCTACACCGACGGCAGCCGTCGGATCCTGCTCCGCCGCCGCAAGACCACCCATCACGTTCCCGCACCTGGAATCTAGGGAGATTCGTGTACTACCTGCTACTGCGTCTGATGTTCCGGGTGCCCCCGGAGCGCATCCACCACCTGGCGTTCGCCGCGATGCGACTGGTCACCCGGTTCGCGCCGATCCGCGCGCTCGTCGCGAAGACGCTCGTGGTCGACGACCCGGTGCTGCGTACCCGCGCGTTCGGGGTGGACTTCCCGGCGCCGGTCGGCCTGGCCGCCGGATTCGACAAGGACGCCACCGGCGTGGACACGTGGGGTCCGCTGGGCTTCGGATTCGCCGAGGTCGGCACCGTGACCGCGCAGGCGCAACCCGGCAACCCCGCGCCGCGCCTGTTCCGGCTCCCCGACGACCGCGCGCTGATCAACCGGATGGGCTTCAACAACCACGGCGCCGGGAACGCGGCGAACTACCTGCGGCACCGGCGCGGTGACGTGCCGATCGGCGCCAACATCGGCAAGACCAAGATCGTCCCCGCGGAGGAGGCGCCCGCGGACTACACCGCGAGCGCACGCCTGCTCGGGCCGCTGGCCGACTTCCTCGTCGTCAACGTCAGCTCCCCGAACACCCCCGGTCTGCGCGACCTGCAGGCCGTCGAGTCGCTGCGGCCACTGCTGCAGGCCGTGCTGGAGACCGTCACGGACACCCCGGTCCTGGTGAAGATCGCGCCGGACCTGTCGGACGAGGACGTCGACGCCGTCGCCGATCTCGCGCTCGAACTGGGCCTGGCCGGCATCGTCGCCACCAACACGACGATCGGCCGCACCGGCCTGCACACCCCGCAGTCCCGCATCGACGAGATCGGCGCCGGCGGCCTGTCCGGCGCGCCGGTCGCTGCCCGCTCGCTCGAGGTGCTGCGGCGCCTGCACGCGCGCGTCGGCGACAAGCTGGTGCTGATCTCGGTGGGCGGCATCGAGACCGTCGACCAGGCCTGGGAGCGCATCCTCGCGGGCGCGACCCTGGTGCAGGGCTACACCGGGTTCATCTACGGCGGCCCGTTCTACGCCAAGAAGCTGCACAAGGGCCTGGCCCGCAAGGTCCGCGAGGCCGGTTTCCGGTCGATCGCCGACGCCGTCGGCGCGGGCGCGCGGACGTAGAGCAGCACCGACGACGAGGGCCCGCCACGATTCGTGGCGGGCCCTCGTCGTGTCTGCGCCCTGCCTCTCCTCGAACGGAGATTTCCGGATCATCCGGACACCGCACCCTCACATCGATAGCGTGCGAGCAATGAGGATCCGGGTGGCAACCACGTCCATCGCCGTCGCTATCGCATTGGCCGGCTGCGCGAGCGACGACACTGGCGCCGACCGGACTGCCCCGACCTTGGACGCGACGGCGCCGAGTGAACAGTCACAAATCTATTCGGCGGCGCTCCAGCAACTCCTTCGCGTCGACAACCCGCATGCCGGGGCGCCGGCGCCGCCCCCGTCGGTCCACATCGTCGACAGTCCCGCGTCACGCAGTTCGGAACTGTTCATCGCCGCCGACGGACCGCAGCTGGACTCCGAGGTCAAGAAGGAGATCGCCGCGCAGTCCGAGCCGATCACCACGGTCGAATTCATCACGGCCCCGGAGCAGCAACGCATCATCGAACGAGGCGGGGCGGTCGAGGGCGACCCCGGCGGTGTCATCGTCGGACTCGCCGCACCTGCGTATCAGGACGACGGAACGGTCCAGGTCGGTGCCGGACTGTGGTGTGGCTTCGACTGCGGTATCGGGCTCACCTACGTTCTCGACGACGTCGACGGGCAGTGGACGGTGACGGGGACGACCGGGCCTGTCACCATTGCATGACAGTTGTCGACCCGCCGCCGCGGGCTGTTGCTGCGACCGCCACTCGGGCGATGGCGCAGCAACAGCCCGCAGCGTCGGATCCCGACCTTCCGGCGGCCTACTTCTGCTCGTAGGTGCCGGTGATCACGGCACGCGCGATGGCGTGCGAGAACAGGTTGAAGCCGAGGAACGCGGGCTTCGAGTCCGGCGTGATGTCGAGGTGGTCGACGTCGACCGCGTGTACCGCGAACATGTAGCGGTGCGGACCGTGCCCCTTCGGCGGGCAGGCGCCCAGGTACCGGGCGAGGTCGCCGTCGTTCTCGAGGGTGACGGCACCGGCGGGCAGACCGGAACCGTTCTCGTCGCCCGCGTCCGCCGCCAGCGAGGTGGTGCTGACGGGGATGTTGGCGACCGCCCAGTGCCAGAAGCCCGACGCCGTCGGCGCGTCCGGGTCGAACATCGTGACGGCGAAGCTCTTCGTCTCGGGCGGGAAGCCGGACCACGACAGCTGCGGCGAGACGTCGCGTCCCCCGGCGCCGAAGATCCCGCTGACCTGATCGTTCTTCAGCGGCGCACCGTCGGTGACGTCGTCGGACGTCAGTGTGAAGGACGGCAGGTCGGGCAGTCCGTCGTACGGGTTGTGAGCCATGAGATCTCCCTCTTTCGCGATCAGCTGTGTAGCAGGAAGTGTTCCATCACGCGGGTCCCGAAGCGCAACGCGTCGACGGGTACCCGTTCGTCGACGCCGTGGAACAGCGCCGCGAAGTCGAGATCCGGCGGCAGCCGCAGCGGGGCGAACCCGAAGCAGCGAATCCCCAACCGCGCGAATGCCTTTGCGTCGGTTCCCGCCGAGAGCATGTAGGGCACGGTGCGCCCGTTCGGGTCGTGCGCGAGGATCGCGTCGTTCATCGCATCCACGAGGTCACCGTCGAACGTCGTCTCGTACGAGTCGAGCTTGGTGATCCACTCGCGGGTCACGTGCGGCCCGATGAGTTCGTCCACCTCCCGCTCGAACGCGGCCTGCCGCCCGGGCAGCACCCGGCAGTCGAAGACGGCCTCGGCGGTCTGCGGGATGACGTTGGCCTTGTAGCCGGCCTTGAGCATCGTCGGGTTCGCGGTGTCGCGGAGGGTGGCGCCGATGATGCGGGCGATGCTGCCCAGCTTCGCGAGCGTGCCGTCGATGTCCGGGGAGTTCGGGTCGAACTCGACCCCGGTCTCCTCCGCCAGGACGGTGAGGAACTCGGCGACCGAGTCCGACATCACGAGCGGGAACGTGTGGTTGCCGAGCCGGGACACCGCGTCGGCGAGGATCGTCACCGCGTTGTCCTCGTGCAGGAACGACCCGTGCCCCGCGGTGGCCTTCGCGGTCAGCCGCATCCACCCGAGGCCCTTCTCGGCCGTCTCGACGAGATACAGGCGCTTCTCCGTGCCGTCCGCGCGCGGGACGGTCAGCGAGAAGCCGCCGACCTCGCCGACCGCCTCGGTGACACCCTCGAACAGGTCGGGCCGGTGGTCGACGAGCCACTGGCAGCCCCACTTGCCGCCGGCCTCCTCGTCCGCGACGAACGCGAACAGGATGTCGCGCGGGGGCACCGTGCCCTCGGCCTTGAACTGGCGGGCGAGCGCCAGCATCATCCCGCACATGTCCTTCATGTCGACCGCGCCGCGCCCCCACACGTAGCCGTCCTCGACGGCTCCCGAGAACGGGTGCACGCTCCAGTCGGCCGGTTCGGCCGGGACGACGTCGAGGTGGCCGTGCATCATCAGCGTCCCCCGCGCGGGGTCCGCACCCCGCAGGCGCGCGAACACGTTGCCGCGGCCCGGTGCGCCGGATTCGACGTACTCGGTCTCGTAGCCGACCTCCTCGAGCCTCGCCTGCACCCAGAGGGCGCACTCCCGCTCCCCCTTGGTCGTCTCGAGTTCACCGGTGTTCGACGTGTCGAACCGGATCAGCGAACTGACGAGGTCGACGACCTCGGATTCGGCGCGACTCGGGGACCGTTCCGACGACCGATCCGACGTCACTGCTTCTTCATTTGCTCCCACTCCCCTTTCCTACCACCGCCAGACTCACCGCACGCGATGCGACAAGCACGCAGATATGCCGCAAAAACACCCTCTGACCAGCCGATTTTGGACCTGGCGCAATATCGGATAATCTTTCCAGGCACCCGGAGAACGGGGGCAAACGAAAAACAACTGAAGGCCCCGCGAACAGGCGGGAAAACAACGAGTCCGAGTGGCGGAATGGCAGACGCGCTAGCTTGAGGTGCTAGTGTCCTATTAACGGACGTGGGGGTTCAAGTCCCCCCTCGGACACTCTGAGTTGAGACAGACGAGAAGACCCCGGTTCCTCAGGAGCCGGGGTCTTCTCGTTCCGCGTGTTCGACATCAGTGGTGCATCGCCTCCGTCCTGAGTCCGGCGCGGTCGGCCTTCGTCAGTTCCCGCACCGCGAGATCCTTCGCGCACACCAACAGCGACCCCAGCGCGCTCACACGCGGGAAGGTCAGTTCGGTGTGCCTGACGTTGTCGTGGTCGTCGGCGCCGTCGTAGACGACCGTGGAACCTCGCATCAGCCACCGCTTGACGTCGACCACCCCGGGCAGGTGACCGGTCGTCCGCAGGTAGAACGACTGCAGCAGCGCCACCACACCCAGCACCACCGGTGTCGCCTGGCTGGCGCCGTACTGGATCGACTCGCCGGTGTCGTTGAGGATGCCGGCCGACGTGATCGGCGCGCCCGGCGCGAAGGCGTCGGTCGCGCACGGTCCGCCCACGGTGCGGTGCAACCGCTGCGTGAACGGTGTCAGCCGATCGGAATCCGACGCGAACGCCTTCGCGCCGTCGCGATACCGGAAGCTGCCCTCGTCCGCGTCGTACACGGCCCCGACGCTGATCGTCTGACGGAAGATCGCCGGATAGCACATTCCCTGCGTGCCGCCGTGCGCGTAGTAGTCGTTGCCGGCGGCCACGCAGCAGCACACGCCGTCGTCGGTCAACTCCTGCAGCAGCGCACCGATCGCGTCGCCGGGCATGTCGGTGTCCGTCGTCCGGTTGTCGGCGGCTCCCGTCGCCAGACACAGGGCCGAAATCCCCAGCGACGCCCTGTGATCGAGCACCCAGTCCAGCGCGTCCCGGACATCGGCGAAGCGCCCGGTGCCGTCGTTCGCGAGCACCTTGAGCGGCACGATCCGCGTGCTCGGTGCGACGCCGGTGTGGATGCGGCCCGCGGCCGCGATCCCGGTCACGCTCGTGCCGTGGCCGTGCCCGTCCGAGACCTCCGCGGGATCGCCGCCGTAGTCGGCGGTGAAGTTCCGGCCCGGAAGGACCCGCCCCGCGAAGTCGACGTGTGTGGTCCGCAGCCCGGTGTCGAGCACCGCCACCGTCACGCCGGATCCCGAGACGTTGAAGTCGCGGCGGGCCTGCGGCGCCCGCACCAGCAGGTCCACCTCGGTCAGTTCCGGAAGGAACGGCCCTTCCTTCTGCAGCGGAGGTTCGACCGGCACCACCGACTCCGCGTGCAACATTTCGAAAGTGCCGACGGCGCTGCCCCTGAGCGCGCTGCCGGTGGCGTCCAAGCCGGGTTGGCCGGAGGACCCTTTCGACTCGTTCATTGTCCTCACCCTCCTCGAGTGTCATTTCTCGAGCGGGGAACTGCCCCCGGGGGCACTCCCCCTGGTACTACAAATGCTCCTCTCGCCTGCACGCCGTGTCACCCGTACGGCGCCCGAAAGTCCTGGTTCGGGCACTCGGTAGAATCGGGCGTCGACCCGATCCTCCGGGTCGGGTACCCGCACGAGATCAGGACTGAGTTACCCACCGATGGCACAACCGATGACGGGTATCGACCCCGCCGACCTCGACGTCTGCCTGCGGGTGCTGTCGGAGGCATCCGCGCTCGACTCCGACCACCCGGATTCCGTCGCGTTGCAGCGGGCCGTCGGCAACCTGTTCAAGAAGCTCAAGCGCCGGCGGCGCAACGAGACGCGTGACGCGATCTCCGAGGCCGATCGCGCGGTCGTCGCGGCCACCGCGACGGGATCGCCCGACCGGATCGACGACGAGACCGCGGGGATTGCCCTGACGTCCAACGCCGTCGGCGCCACCGCGGGCACCCTCATCCGCCCGCGGCCGTGCTACATCTGCAAGCAGCGCTACACGCACGTGGACGCGTTCTATCACCAGTTGTGCCCGGAGTGCGCGGCCCGCAGCCACGCCAAGCGGGATCAGCGCACCGACCTCACCGGCCGACGCGCCCTGCTGACCGGTGGCCGCGCCAAGATCGGCATGTACATCGCGCTGCGACTGCTCCGCGACGGCGCGCACCTGACCATCACCACCCGCTTCCCGAACGACGCCATCCGCCGGTTCAAGGCCATGGAGGACAGCGCCGACTGGATCCACCGCCTCCGCGTGGTCGGCATCGACCTGCGCGATCCCGCGCAGGTCGTGGCGCTCGCCGATTCCGTTGCGGCGCAAGGCCCGCTCGACATCCTCATCAACAACGCCGCGCAGACCGTCCGGCGCTCCCCCGGCGCGTACAGCGCACTGGCGGACGCCGAGTCGGGCCCGCTGCCGGCCGGCGAACTGCCCGACGTCGTGACGTTCGGCAAGACCAGCGAGGCGCACCCGGCGGCGCTCGCGGGGTCGCTGTCCACGGCGGCGTTGACGGCGTCGACGAACCTGTCGGCCGACGAGGTCAGCTCGCTCGCGCTGATCGCGGGGTCGGCGACGCCGGCCCGCATCGAGCAGGGTGTGGCGATCGACGCGGGCGGCCTGCTGCCCGACCTGGCGCACACCAACAGCTGGGTGCAGACCGTCGAGGAGGTCGACCCGATCGAACTGCTCGAGGTGCAGCTGTGCAACTCGGTGGCACCGTTCATCCTCGTCTCGCGCCTGCGTCCCGCGATGGCCGCCGCGGCGGCCCGGCGCAAGTACGTGGTGAACGTCTCGGCGATGGAGGGGCAGTTCAGCCGCGCCTACAAGGGGCCCGGCCACCCGCACACCAACATGGCGAAGGCCGCGCTGAACATGCTAACCCGCACCAGCGCCAAGGAGATGCTCGAGGACGGCATCCTCATGACCGCCGTCGACACCGGGTGGATCACCGACGAACGGCCGCACTACACCAAGCTGCGGTTGGCCGACGAGGGCTTCCACGCCCCGCTCGACCTCGTCGACGGTGCGGCCCGCGTGTACGACCCGATCGTGCAGGGCGAGGCGGGCGTCGACCTGCACGGCTGCTTCCTCAAGGACTACGAACCGTCCCCCTGGTAGACCCAGGTCACAGCCGGGAAGGGACGTGTGCCACACCCGGATTCCGTGCCGGACCGGGGATACTGGACGAGCGCACCTGTCGTCGACCGTCCAGGAGGCCCCATGGCCATCGCCGTTGCATACAGCGACAGTCCCGAGGGCCGCAATGCGGTGGTGCACGCCGCCCGTGAGGCGATGCAGCGCCGGGAGCAACTCCTCGTGCTGCAGATCGTCGACGACGCGGCGGCGGTGGCCGAGTCGGAGTCGACGCGTGCCGCCGTCACGGCGGTGCTGGACGAGGACGGTGTCGTCGGATCGTCGTGGGAGTTGCGCACCGCCGAGCACAGCGGTGACCGTGTCGGTGCGCTCGTCGACCTCGTCGGCGGCTGCGGGGCCGGACTGTTGGTCGTCGGCAGCCGCCGGATGACTCCGGTCGGCAAGTTCCTGCTCGAACGATCGCTGCAGCGTCTGCTGCTCGAGGTCGACGTGCCCGTTCTGGTGGTCAAGGAACCGCGTTAACCTGAAATCGGTTGAGGCCACGTCCCGACGGCGGGAGGTGTCGGCGTGCTGTACCGGATGTTGGCGGACGCCACCGTGGTCGTCCACCTGGCGTTCCTCGGCTACGTCGTGGCCGGGGGGTTCCTGGCCTGGCGCTGGAGGCGCACCATCTGGTTGCACGTCGTCGCGGTCACCTGGGGCTTCAGCACCGTTCTGCTCGGCTTCGACTGCCCGCTGACGTACGTGGAGAACTGGGCCCGGGAACGCGGGGGCGAGCCACGGCTGCCGTCGACCGGCTTCATCGCCCACTACCTCACCGGTGTCGTGTATCCGGAGCACGCCCTCAACCTCGTGCGTGCGCTCGTCGCGGCGTGCGTCGTCGTGTCCTGGGCCGGGTACGCGTACCTGCGGACCCGCTCGCGGCGCGGTGCCGCGGTGTGACTTCCGTCGCCGAAATCCTTACCCGCTAGTAGGGTCGGCATCATGACCGCACGATCACGCGATCTCGACGTCGTCGTCCACGGCGCCACCGGCTTCGTCGGCAAGCTGGTGGCCCGGTACCTGGCCGAGCACGCGCCCGCGGGCACCCGCATCGGGCTCTCGGGGCGCTCCCTCGAACGCCTCGAGAAGGTGCGCGCCGGACTCGGCCCCACCGCCGCCGACTGGCCGCTGCTGCGCGCGGACGCCACCGACGACGCCTCGCTGCGCGCACTCGCGGCCGCCGCCCACGTCGTCGCCACGACCGTCGGGCCGTACGCGAAGTACGGCCTGCCACTCGTCCGCGCGTGCGCCGAGGCCGGCACCGACTACGTCGACCTCACCGGTGAGGTGCCGTTCGCGCGGGAGAGCATCGACCTGTTCCACGAGACCGCCGCGGCGAGCGGCGCCCGCATCGTGCACTCGTGCGGGTTCGATTCGATCCCCTCCGATCTCGGTGTCCACGTCCTGCACCGCCAGGTCCGGGCGGACGGTGCGGGCGATCTGACGGACACGACGCTGGTGGTGACGTCGCTGCGCGGCGGCGTCAGCGGCGGCACCATCGACTCGCTGCGCACCCAGATCGACGAGACCAAGCACGACGCCGCGCTGCGAAGGCTCACCGCCTCGCCGTACTCCCTGAGTCCGGACCGCGCCGCCGAACCGGACCTGGGTCCACAGTCCGACGTCGCACTCGTCCGCGGGTCGGACATCGCGCCGGGCCTGTCCGGCTGGAAGGCACCGTTCTTCATGGGGCCGTACAACACCCGTGTGGTGCGCCGCAGCAACGCCCTCACCGGGCACACCTACGGCAAGCAGTTCCGGTACCGCGAGGTGATGAACGTCGGATCGTCGTTCGCGTCACCGGTGATCGCCGCCGGTGTGGCCGCGGGCATGGGCGGCCTCGTCGCCGGACTGGCGTTCCCACCGACGAGATGGGTGCTGGACCGGGTGCTGCCGAAGCCGGGACAGGGACCGAGCGAGAAGTCCCAACGACACGGCCACTTCACGATCGACGTGTTCGGCCGGACGACGACCGGCGCCCGGTACACCGCGCGCGTCGCCGCCCAGGGCGACCCGGGATACGCGGCGACGGCCGTCATGTTCGGCGAGTCCGCGCTGGCGCTCGCGCTGCAGCGTGACGACCTGCCCGGCCGCGCCGGCGTCCTCACTCCCGCGATCGCGATGGGCGACGTCCTGGCGGATCGGCTGCGTGCCGCGGGCTTCGAGATCCGGGCCGGGCGCGCCTGAGCGTCAGTCTCCGTTCGGGGCCTGCGACGACGCGGCTCGACCGGACAGGTCCGCGAGCGTCAGCCGATGTTTCGGCGGACGCTCGCGAATCATCGTCCGGGTCACTTCCTGATTCGGGCCCACGTGGAGGAGCTCGCCCGGACACAGCGACTCCCAGTCGGGGTCCTCGTCCATCGGTTCGGTCGCGACCACGACCGCCGGCAATGTCGCCAACGCGCCCGACCTGGCTCGGACGGTGCCGGCGCTGCTCGCGTGATCGAGGTGCCGCCGCCCGCTGGGTCCGCCCGGTCGGCGTCGCAGCACCATGAGGTCGTCGGTGTCCGGGTAGCGGAACGCCCACAGCTGGTCCGCCTCGATCAGGACGAAGTTGATCGAGAGCATCCGCAGGTTGTCGGCGATCCAGCCGACTGCGCCCGCGATCCCGGCGGCCACGTCACCGTCGTTCTCGTCGATGTGCCGGGTGATCAGCGCGAAGTAGCGCTCGGAGTCGGTGTCGCCCTGCACCAGGTCCCGGTACTCCCCGAGTTCCGCCTCGAGCGCCGGCAGGTCCTCGATCACCCCGTTGTGCGCGAACAGCCGGCCCTTCTGCTCGAACGGGTGGGTGTCGGCGAGATTGTTCGCACCGGTGGTGGCGTAGCGCACGTGCGCGACGAACGTGGTGGACTCGCGTTCCTTGGCCTCCCACGCGAACCGGCTGTCCTCGTACGCGGCGACGGGTTGTTTCTCCAGCCGTGGAGTCCCGTCCCCGGCGAAAGTGCCCAACCCGGTGCCGTCCGGCATCCGCCGGCTCTGCTGCGCGAGGCTGTCCTGCGCGTCGAGCAACCAGAAGGTGGCGTGCACACGGTGCGGGGCCGCGGACATTCCGAACAGTCGACACATGGTCGTCGTCCTCCTCGCCTCGAGGCCGGTCCCGACCAGTATGACCGCGACCCCGCGCCGGCGCGGGCGTTCGCCGCGTCAGAACTCCATACCGGCGTCGGCGCCCATCTGCATCGTGGTGTTCGCGCCGTCGAGAGATTCGCGAATGATGTCCGCGTGACCCGAATGCTGCGAGGTCTCCCGCAGGATGTGCAGCAGCACGCGGCGCGCCGTCCACCACTGCCGTTCGGGTGCCCACGGGGCGGTCGCGAGGGGTACGAGCAGATCGAGGTCGTCGAGCGATGCGACCAGGGCCTCCGTCGCCTGCGCCGCCGCATCGTAGTCGGCAAGCAGTTGCGCGACGGTCTCCTCGTCGGTCATCCGATACTGCTCCATCGCCGTCTCCATGTCGAAGGTGGCGGTCTCGTCACGTTCGAGGATCGTCGTCACCCACTCCTGCTCGGTGTGCACGAGGTGCTTGAGCAGACCGCCCAGCGTCAGTTCGCTGACCGTCGTGCGAGTACGCGCCTGCACGTCGTCGATGCCGCGCATCGTGATCAGGAAGTTGTGTCGCTGGTCGGCGAGCAGGGCCAGGATGTCGGCGCGCTCGCCGCTGGTGGTGGTGTTCTCGGTCATCGGATCGTCCTTCGTTCGGATTCGGAGTGCCTCGATGGGAACGACGCTACGGATGATTGCGGACAGCTTCGGTCCTCATTGGTCGGGCGGCGAAGATTCGTGTCTCGAGGCGTGTCGGCAGACCGACCGATCTAGCCTCGACGTCGTGAGCACCGTCCCCCACGACTTCCTGGCGGCACACCTGCCGGCGTACGACCTCGCCGCCCACGCCGTCGCGGCTCTGGAGACCGCGGCGAACAACGCGCGCGCAGCGCTGGGCCTACCGCCGCACGAGGCGGCACCGAATCCGGAGCGGATCGCCGCATCCTTCGCGGGCGACAAGATGTTTCGCCTCGCCGGCAGGCCGGTGGCGGGGTTCGCGGAACTGTCGGGGTTCTTCGCGACGTCCGACGGGTGGGTCCGCACGCACGCGAACTATCCGCACCACCGCGCCCGACTGCTCGACGCACTCGGTCTCGACGGGTCCTGCGATCGCGAACGATTCCGGCGACAGGTCGCGGCGCTGACGGCCGCCGACGTCGAGGAGCGGGCCGCCGCCGCGGGCGCGATCGCCGTCCGGGTGCGCAGCGAAAGCGAGTGGGCCGCATCCGAACCGGGCCGCGCCGCGGCGTCCGGTGATCTCGTCACCGTCCGGGTGCGCGCCGACCGAGGTCGGCGGCGGGCGTCCGGCACGGGCCCGGCGCCCCTGGCGAGTGTGCGCGTCCTCGACCTGACCCGGGTGATCGCGGGGCCCGTCGCCTCCCGCGCGCTCGCGCTTCTCGGCGCCGACGTGCTGCGCATCGATCCTCCGCACCTGCCGGAGATCGAGTTGCAGCACCTCGAGACCGGGCAGGGCAAGCGGTCGGCGCGGCTCGACCTGCGGAAGCCGGACGGGCTCGCCACCTTCCGGGCTCTGCTCGCCGACGCCGACATCCTCCTGACCGGCTACCGGCCCGGCTCGCTCGAGGCGTTGATCGGCGAGCCCGGATCGGGTCGGCCCGGTCTGGTGCACGGCCGGGTCTGCGCGTGGGGGCGCACCGGGCCGTGGGCCGGGCGACGCGGGTTCGACAGCATCGTGCAGGCCGCGTCGGGCATCGCGCTGATCGAAGGTGACGCGGGACGGCCCGGTGCGCTCCCGGCGCAGGCCCTCGATCACGCCTCCGGCTACCTGCTGGCCGCAGGCGCGATCGACGCGCTCGTCGACGGGCGGCGCGACGGCGCCGGACGCGACGTCGACGTCTCCCTGGCGCGGACCGCGGCGTGGCTGCTCGACCGACCGAACCGTCGGCAGTCGCCCCCGCCGGCGCGACTGCCCGGTCCCGACACCGTCGTCACCCATGGCGAGATCACCACGGCCCGACCGGTGCTCGCGGAGTTCGACGACTACCCGTTCCCGGCGCGCACCTGGGGAGCCGACGCGCCGCGCTGGTGATGGGCCTCGATCTCACAGCCGCTCGATGACGGTGGCGTTCGCCAGCCCGCCGGCCTCGCACATCACCTGCAACCCGTACCGGCCGCCGCGTTGTTCGAGCACGTCGACCAGGCTGGTGGCCAGGCGCGCCCCGGAGGCCCCGAGCGGGTGACCGATGGAGATCGCGCCGCCGTTGACGTTGACCTTGCTCATGTCGGCGCCCGTCTCGGCCTGCCAGGCGAGCACCACCGACGCGAACGCCTCGTTCACCTCGAAGGCGTCGATGTCGGCGAGGGTGAGGCCCGCGCGGTCGAGAACCTTGCGCGTCGCCGGGATGATGCCGGTCAGCATCAGGATCGGGTCGTCGCCGACCACGGCGAACGAGTGCAGACGGGCCCGCGGCCGCAGCCCGAGCCGCGCGGCCGCCTCCTCGCTGGTGACCAGGACGGCCGCGGACCCGTCGTTGACCGGAGAACTGTTGCCCGCCGTCACCTTCCAGTCCACATCCGGGTAGCGCGCGGCCCAGTCCTCGCTGTAGAAGGCCGGCCGGAGCCCGGCGAGGACGTCGGTCGTGGTGCCGGGCCGGATCGTCTCGTCGATGCGCAGGTCGTTCACGTAGGTGACCTGGCCGTCGAGCAGGCCGTCCTTCCAGGCCCGCACCGCGCGTTCGTGCGAGATGGCGGAGAACTCGTCGAGCTGGGCGCGGGACAGGTTCCACTTCTGCGCGATCAGCTCGGCGCTGATCCCCTGCGGCACCAGACCGTTGCCGTACCGGGCCGCGACCCGCGGCCCGAAGAAGTCCCTGCCGGCGGACTGGCTGCCGATGGGGATCCGGCTCATCGACTCGACACCCGACGCCACCACCACGTCGTACGCCCCGGCGATCACGCCCTGGGCGGCGAAGTGCAAGGCCTGCTGGCTGCTGCCGCACTGCCGGTCGACGGTCACACCCGGGACCGTCTCCGGGTATCCGGCGGCCAGCAGCGCCCATCGAGCGGTGTTGCCCGACTGTTCGCCGATCTGCCCGACCGCGCCGCTGATGACGTCGTCGATACGGCCGGGGTCGATCCCCGTGCGTTCGACGAGCGCGCGGAGCGTCGCCGCGTGGAGATCCACCGGATGGACCTCGGAGTACGCACCACCGGGTTTCCCCTTGGCGAGCGGGGTGCGGACGGCGTCCACGATGACTGCTGTGTTCATGACGGTTATCCCTTCTCAGTCGGTCCTGATCGCACCGGTGGTGAGGGCGGACAGGTTCGAACGCACCTGCTGGGTGAGTTCGTCGGCAAGAGCCTCGTCGGAGCCCGTGGTCAGGGCGTCGAGAATGCGCGTGACGATGACGACCGGGTCCGACTTCGGCACGTCGAGCCCGGCGGTCATCGGTGTGTCGGTGTAGCCCAGGTGGGCGCCGAGCACCTGGGTGCCCTGGTCGGCGAGTTCGAGCCGCAACGTGTTGGTCAGCCCCCACAGCGCCGCCTTCGACGGGCTGTATGCCCCCGGGGTCGCCAGCCAACTCAGCACCGAGTGCACGTCGACGATCGCTCCACCGCCCGCGGCGGCCAATGCCGGCGCGAACGCCCGGGTCATCTATAGCGGGCCGAACACGTTGGTCTCGAACGTGTCCCGAATCTCCTCGATCGGCGAGGTCACCAACGAGCGGGGGCCGACGACGCCGGCGTTGTTCACGAGCACGGTCACATCCGGGGCCGCCTCGGCGGCCGCGGAGATCGAGCCCGCGTCGGTGACGTCCAGCTGTAGCGGGCGGACACGATCGTCGGGCCAGTCCAGTTCCCTTCGGGCCGCGGCGTACACCTTGGTCGCTCCGCGTTCGAGGAACTGCCGGACGAACTCTCGTCCCAAACCCCCGCCGGCACCGGTGACCAGCACCACGCTTCCTTCGATCTGCATCGGATACCACCTCTGGATCGGTTCTTTGAAGCCAGTTCCGACGCTACACTCTGACTACGGGTCAATGAAGTCAGCATCTTGTGAGGTGGACCACATGCAACTCCGTGCACCGTTGGACGACAGGTCGTCCTGGTCGGCGATCGGACACTGCCCGATCGAGAAGGCGATGGGAGTGGTCGGCTCCCGGCCGGCGATGCTGATCATGCGCGAGGCGCACTACGGCACCCGACGCTTCGACGACTTCGTCACCCGCGTCGGCCTGGCACCCGCGACCGCTGCCACACACCTGCGCGCCCTCACCGACGCGGGCCTGGTCGCGCGGCAGCCCTACCGGGAGGAAGGGGTCCGCACCCGGGACGAGTACGTCCTGACCCGGGCCGGAATCGACCTGATGCCCGTGGTCATCGGCCTCTTCGAGTGGGGCGCCAAGTACGCGGGCGGCGCCGACCGACTCGAGTTCGCCCACTCCGGCTGCGGCGAGCCCGTCGCGCTCCGGGTGGAGTGCGCGGCCGATCACCAGGTCGACGCCGACGACGTCGAGGTGCGACTCGCGGAGCGGGCGCGCGCCTGACCGTCGTCGTCCGCCGAACAACTGCGCGAGGCCGCCGACCAGCGCATACTCGAACCGGTGGCCGAACGGCCGCCGCGATGGGAGAGGGATGGCACAGCCCGCGATCCTCAGCGTCGACGACGACCCGAGTGTCTCCCGTGCCATCGCCAGGGACCTGCGCCGACGCTACGGGGACAGGTACCGGATCGTCCGGGCCCAGTCCGGCGACGAGGCACTGGCGGCGCTCAAGGAGATGAAGCTGCGCGGCGACGCCGTCGCGGTCCTGCTCGCCGACCAGCGGATGCCGGGAATGAGCGGCATCGAGCTCCTGGAGCAGGGCATGGACCTGTACCCGGCCGCCAGGCGGGTACTGCTCACCGCCTACGCCGACACCGACGCCGCGATCGACGCGATCAACATCGTCGACCTCGACCACTACCTGCTCAAGCCGTGGGACCCGCCTGAGGAGAAGCTCTATCCGGCGCTCGACGCCCTGCTCGAAGCCTGGATCACCGCCGACCGCAGACCCGTCACCGAGATCCGGATCGTCGGGCACCGGTGGTCGGCGCGCTCCTCGGACGTGCGCGAGTTCCTGGCCCGCAATCAACTCCCCTATCGGTGGTACATGTCCGACGAGCCGGAGGGCGAGCGGCTACTCGAGGCCGCGGGCGCCGACGGCATCCGGCTACCCGTGGTGATCATGGGTGACGGCGACGCGCTGGTCGAGCCGACGGACTCGGAGCTGGCAGCCCATGTGGGACTGGCCACCACCCCGACGTCGGACTTCTACGACCTCGTCGTCATCGGCGGCGGCCCGGCGGGACTCGGCGCGGCGGTGTACGGGGCGTCGGAGGGCCTGCGCACCGTGGTCGTCGAGCGGACCGCCACCGGCGGGCAGGCGGGCCAGAGTTCCCGGATCGAGAACTATCTCGGCTTCCCGGACGGATTGTCCGGCGCCCAGCTCACCGACCGCGCGCGCAGGCAGGCCGCCAAGTTCGGCGCCGAGGTGATCACCACCCGCGACGTCGTCGCCCTCGAGGTGAACGGGTCCGCGCGCACCGTCCGGTGCGCCGACGGGGCCATGCTGCACGCGCACACGGTCATCCTCGCGATGGGGGTGTCGTATCGGCAGCTGTCGGCACCTGGATTGAGCGAGTTCACCGGGCGGGGTGTGTATTACGGCTCGGCGGTGACGGAGGCCGCGCGATGCACCGACGACGACGTGTACGTGATCGGCGGCGCGAACTCGGCCGGACAGGCGGCGGTCTATCTCGCGAGGGGCGCCCGGTCGGTGACCATCGTGGTGCGTGCAGGCTCGCTCGACGACTCCATGTCGCACTACCTGATTCAGCAGATCCGGCAGAACCCGAGAATCACGGTCCGGGCGTGCTCGGAAGTGGTCGGCGTGGACGGCGACGACCACCTGGAGCGGATCACGCTGCGCGACAACACCACCGGACGCACCGAGACCGTCGACGCGCACTGGCTCTTCCTGTTCATCGGTGCCGCGCCGCGAACCGACTGGCTCGACGGCGTGGTGATGCGTGACGACGACGGATACGTAGTCTCCGGGCCGGATCTGATCGTCGGCGGCAAGCGGCCGCCCGGCTGGGAACTCGAGCGGCCGCCGCACCAACTGGAGACCAGCGTGCCCGGGGTCTTCGTGGCCGGGGACGTGCGCGCCGACTCCGCGAAACGGGTGGCCTCCGCAGTCGGCGAGGGCGCTATGGCGGTGATGCTCGTGCACCGATACCTGGCCCAGCCATGAGCGCCGCGCCGCCGTGCACGCCGGAGGAACTGCGGACACTGTTCCTCTTCGAGAAGCTGGACGACGACCAGCTCGGACAGCTGTGCCGGGCCGGGCGGATCGAGGTCGTCGAGCCGGGCCCGGTGTTCCGCGAGGGCGATACCGCGACGTGCTTCTACGTGCTCGTCGAGGGATCGGTCGTGCTCACCAAGCTCTCGGGCAGCCACGACGTGGAGATGGTGCGTACCTCGCACCGTGGCGCCTACGCGGGCGCCTGGACCGCCTACATGGGCGACCGCGTGCCGCAGGTCTACAGCAGCTCGATGACGGTGCCCGAGCGGTCCATCTTCTTCGTCCTGGACGCCGCCGACTTCGCCCGCTTCGTGGCGGAGTGGTTCCCGATGGCGATCCACCTGCTCGAGGGGCTGTTCTTCGGGAACCAGAACGCCCGCGAGATCCTCGACCAACGGGAGCGACTGCTCGCCCTCGGTTCCCTGTCGGCCGGGCTGACCCACGAGCTGAACAACCCGGCAGCGGCTGCGGTCAGGGCGACGTCCTCGCTGCGGGATCGGGTCGCCGGAATGCGCCACAAGCTGGGGATGATCGCCTCGGGCGCCTACGAACCCGCGACCCTCCGGGGACTGATCGGCATCCAGGAGGAGGCCGTCGAACTCGTCGCGAAGGCGCCGACGCTCAGCCCACTGGAGACGTCGGACCGGGAGGACGCCCTCGGCGAGTGGCTCGAGGACCACGACATCACGGGAAGCTGGAACATCGCACCGACCTTCGTGCAGGCCGGGCTCGACGTAGCCTGGCTCGAGCGGGTCGCGGCCGCGGTCGAGCCGCCCGTCCTCGCCGGTGCCGTCGCGTGGCTCAACTACACCATCGAGACCGAACTGCTGATGAACGAGATCTCGGACTCCACTACCCGGATCAGCTCGTTGGTCGGCGCCGCCAAGCAGTACTCGCAGATGGACCGTGCGCCGTTCCAGGTCTCGGACGTGCACGACCTGCTCGACAGCACGCTGGTGATGCTGAGCGGCAAGATCGGCGACGGCATCGACGTCGTCAAGGACTACGACCACGGCCTGCCACGCGTGCCGTCCAACGCCGCCGAACTCAATCAGGTGTGGACCAACCTCATCGACAACGCGGTGGCCGCCATGGACGGCCGCGGCACGCTCACCGTCCGCACCTACCGCGACGGGGACTGCCTCGCCGTGGCGATCGCGGACACGGGGAGCGGGATCCCCGAGGCGATCCGCGGCCGGATCTTCGAACCGTTCTTCACCACCAAGCCGGTCGGCGAAGGGACCGGACTCGGCCTCGACATCTCGTGGAGGATCGTGAACAGGCACGGGGGCGACATCCGCGTGACGTCTCAGCCGGGACGGACCGAGTTCGTGGTGCGCGTCCCGCTCGTCTCACCGGAAGGAGACACCGATGAGTGATATCGAGGGGATCGATCTGCAGGTGCCACCCAGCGGGGTGGGCTGCGCGGACTGCGAGGCGGTCGGAGGCTGGTGGGTGCACCTGCGCCGCTGCGCGCAATGCGGTCACATCGGTTGCTGCGACACGTCGCCGGCGCAGCACGCGAGTGCGCACGCCGCGGCGAGCGGCCACCCGCTCATCCAGAGCTTCGAGCCGGGCGAGACCTGGTACTTCGACTACCGGACCCAGCAGATGTACGACGACGGCCCGGGGTTGGCCCCGCCGCGGCACCATCCGGCCGACCAACCGGTGCCCGGTCCGGCCGGGCGTGTACCCGCGGACTGGGAGGCGCACGTCCACTGACCGCCGGCCGAACCGCCGCCGGAAGTTCGACGACTAGTCGGTCGCGGTTCGCGCCCGTGGGGCCGACAGATGCCCGCGAGCGCCGTCGGCCTCGAGCACGCCGAGCACGATGAGCGCCTGGGCCGCGATGTAGGTCGCCATCACCCAGAAGCCCTCGACCGGCGGGGTGAACCAGTCGGCGAACGCGCCCATCGCGATCATCCCGTCGGAGACCAGGAACAGGCCGCCGCCGATCGCGGCGGTGCGATCGACACCCGCCGCCAGGACAGCCATGGTGCCGAGCGCCGCGCCGTACACGAGCGCCGGGACCAGCAGCGCGCCCGCCCCGGGTGCGCACGCCGCGATCAGCAGCGCCACCGCGAACGCGTACGCCACCACCCCGCCGCGATTGCGCCGCAGCACTGCGCCGGTGGTGAACGGCGCGAACGCGGCGATGTAGGTGATCTGAGCGAGCAGGAAGAATCCCACCATCAGCAGGAAAGCAATGTCGCCGTCCGCCAGATCCGGCGCGGAGTCACCGAGCCATGAGAACCCCAGCGCGACGAGTGTCAGGACGACCAGTCGACTGCGGGGGGCGGCGGTGGACAGCCACAGCACCACCGCGAGCACCGGCATCAGGAACCACTGCGTGACGTCCGCTGCGGTGTCCGCACCGACGAGTTGCGCCGCCAGGTGCACGACGGCCAGCACCGCGAATGCTGCCCACGCGGCCCGAATCGGTGTGTTCCACTCCCTTTGCACGGTCACATGCTAGGGCGCGCCCGGCCGCCGCAGACGGGATCCGACCATGTCCGCAATGATGAATGCCATGGCAGCAGAACACAGCTACGC
The DNA here is from genome assembly GCF_004011865.1 of Prescottella agglutinans. GTDB lineage: Bacteria > Actinomycetota > Actinomycetes > Mycobacteriales > Mycobacteriaceae > Prescottella > Prescottella agglutinans. Next base: position 290,769 of record NZ_RKLP01000007.1, read on the forward strand.
CCTCGACGTCGCCTGGACCGGTAACCGCGGCACCGGAACCAGCGGCTACCGGGACTACGACCGCGAGCACACAGTGACGGCGCCGGGGAAGCCGCCGCTGCGCGGCAGCGCCGACCCCGCATTCCGCGGAGACAGGGACGCATGGAACCCGGAGGAGTTGCTGGTGGCCGCCCTGTCCCAGTGCCACATGCTGTCGTACCTCGCGCTCGCCGCGGCGGAGGGCGTCGTCGTCAGCGGGTACACCGATCATCCGACCGGACGGATGCAGACGCACCCCGACGGGTCGGGCGAGTTCACCGAGGTGGTCCTGGCGCCGCGGGTGCTGGTGGCGGACCCGTCCATGGTGGCGGCTGCCGAGCGACTCCACGCCGACGCGCACGGCAAGTGCTTCATCGCACGCTCGGTGAACTTTCCCGTCGAACACCGGGCGGACATCGCCGTCGAGGGGGCGGCGCGATGAGCGAGCGCACCCGGCTGATCGTCGACGTCGACACCGGCATCGACGATTCGGTCGCCCTGCTGTACCTGCTCGCCCGCGACGACGCCGACATCCTCGCGGTCCTGTCGACCGCCGGCAACGTGCCGACCGCGCAGGTGGCGATCAACAACCTGGCCTGGCTCGAGCTGTGTGGGCGCCCCGACATCGAGGTGGCCGTCGGCGCCGACGGCCCGGTGAGCGCCCCGCTGCGCACCACCGAGGACACGCACGGACCGCAGGGCATCGGGTACGCCGTCCTCCCCCACCCGACGCGGCGCCCGTCGGAGCGCAGCGCGGCGCAGGCGTGGATCGACCTCACCCGTGAGCATCCCGGCGAACTGGTCGGGCTCGTCACCGGTCCGCTCACCAACCTGGCGCTCGCGATCCGCGCGGATCCCGAACTCCCGGGACGCCTGAAGCGTCTCGTGGTGATGGGTGGCGCGTTCCAGCATCCGGGCAACACCACACCGGTCGCGGAGTGGAACATCTCGGTCGATCCGGAGGCCGCCGCCGAGGTGTTCGCCGCTTTCTCCGCGGTCCCCGAGGATCGCTCGCCGATCGTCTGCGGCCTCGACGTGACCGAACGAATCATCATGCGGCCCGAGCATCTTCGCCGACTCGCCGAACTCGCCGACAGCACACCGGCCGAGACCATCCGCACCGAGGACGACGCGTCGACCAGGTCGGTCACCTCGAATCCGGTTGTGCGACATCTGTCCGACGCGGTGCGCTTCTACTTCGAGTTCCACCGCGACCACGGGCAGGGATTCATCGCGCACATGCACGACCCGTTCGCGGCCGCGGTGGCACTCGACCCCGGGATCGCCCGGTACCGAAGTGCGACTGTCGATGTCGAGACGGAGGGGCGGATCACCCGCGGCCAGACCGTCGCGGACTGGTACGGGCTGTGGCAGAGATCACCGAACGCGTACGTCACCTGGGAAACCGATGCAGACGCGTTTCTCGAGGACCTGATTCGCCGGATCGCGGGCCTCGCGAAGACCGTTGCGGTGCCGCCGAAGCGAACCGAACGGTAGCTCCACACTGGTACCGTTTTCGTCGATCTGGATGAACGTCCAGTCGGGCGTCCGGCTGTGTCAACCAGGTCGTTCAGTCGGGAAAACAAGGCGGTACAACACGTGGCACGACAGGCGCGCGCCGTGGCAACACGGCAGCAGATCATCAGCGGAGCGGCTCGAATGTTCGAGCGGTCAGGGTTCGAAGGGGCGAGCCTCGGCGACATAGTCGACGGGGCCGGCACCACGAAGGGCGCGCTCTACTTCCATTTCCGCTCGAAGGACGAGCTCGCGAGAGTCGTCATCGACGAGCACCACCGGATGTCGGTCGACACCGTCCGGGCGATCTCGCGCACCGGCGCGAGCCCGCTTCGGCAGCTCGTGATGCTGTGCCACGAAATGGGACGACAGATCGTCCACGACCCGATCGCGCGCGCCGGCTCACGGCTCACGCTCGAGCTCAGCGGCGCCGACGGTCCGGACCGGCCGTACGTCGAGTGGATCGAGAGCAGTCGGCTGATCGTCGAATCCGGCGTCAGCACCGGCGAAATCGCCCCCACGGTAGAACCGGACGCCCTCGCACGCTTCCTGAGCGGTTCGTTCACCGGCGTCCAACTGGTGTCGCAGGTCCTCGCCCGGCGCGAGGACCTCGAACAGCGCATCGACGAGATGTGGTCACTGCTGCTGCCCAGCATCGCCACCACCGGGGATGCCGCCGAACTCGCCGAGATTCGCGCGTCCCGCTGGACGCCGCCGGCCGAACTCCAGGCGCCGATGGTGGATTCGTCCGTCGAGGCCTGAACGAACGCATCGTGTCGGCGGGCTCCGCGCCCGTTCCGGCTGCGGGGCCCGCGGGCGTCGGGCACACTGCCGGACATGGACCAACGCATCCACTTCGTGACGCTCGCGACGCCGGATCTCGATGCGGCGAGAGCGTTCTACTGCGGCGGGCTCGGGTGGGAGCCGTTGCTGGACGTGCCCGGGGAGATCATCTTCTTCCAGACCGCGCCGGGCACGGTGCTCGGCCTGTTCGACGCCGAGAAGTTCGGTGAGGACATCGGTCGACCCGGCACCCACCTGGCCACCTCGGGAATCACGTTCTCCCACAACGTCGGCAGCGCGGAGGCCGTCGACGTGCTCGTCGCCCAGGCGGTTCGCGCGGGCGCGGCGGTGGTCAAGCACCCGCAGCGCGCCGCGTTCGGCGGCTATCACGGACACTTCGCGGACCCGAACGGGGTGATCTGGGAGGTCTGCCACAACCCCGGGTGGAGCGTCGATCCGTCCGGGCGGGTGCGCCTGACCACCGACATCTGACCCTGCGTGGAGACGACGCGGGCCCCGCACCACCGGGAGTGGTGCGGGGCCCGCGTCCGAGAAGTGTTGCGGTGAACGCTATTCGAGGCCGTCGAACGCGTCGAGGATCCGGTGTGCGGCGAGGGCCGCGGTCAGCGAGCCCTCACGGACCTGCTCCTCGACCTCGCCGCGGATCTTCTTCACCCGCTCGTTCGAGTCGAGCCGGCGCAGCAACTGGTCGTGGACCATCGACCACGTCCAGTCCACCTGCTGCTGATGCCGCTTGCGTTCGAGTTCACCGGCGTCGCCCAGGACCTGGCGGTGCCGGAGCACCTCGTTCCAGAACGTGTCGATGCCGGTGTTCTCGAGCGCGCTCATCGTCAGCACCGGCGGCTTCCACAGCGCGTCGTGCGGGTAGATCAGCCGCAGCGCACCCGCCAGTTCGCGGGCCGCGACCCGCGCCTCGGTCGCGTGCTTGCCGTCGGCCTTGTTGACGCTGACGATGTCGGCGAGTTCGAGGACACCCTTCTTGATGCCCTGCAACTGGTCACCGGTGCGGGCCAGGGTGAGGAAGGTGAACGTGTCGACCATGTTGGCGACCGTCACCTCCGACTGCCCGACACCGACCGTCTCGACGAGGATCACGTCGTAGCCGGCGGCCTCGAGCAGCACCATCGTCTCGCGGGTGGCCTTCGCGACACCGCCGAGCGTGCCCGAGGTCGGCGACGGCCGGATGAACGCGTCGGGTTCCACCGACAGGTTCTGCATCCGGGTCTTGTCGCCGAGGATCGACCCGCCGGTGCGGGTCGAGGACGGGTCGACCGCGAGGACCGCGACCTTGTGCCCCAACGAGATCAGGTGCATCCCGAGGGCTTCGATGGTCGTGGACTTGCCGACACCCGGAACACCCGTGATCCCCACCCGGATCGCGTTCCCGGCGTGCGGGAGCAGGCGCAGCAGCAACTGCTGCGCCTGCTCCCGGTGATCGGCCCGGGTGGACTCGACGAGGGTGATGGCCTTGGACACATCACTTCGCCGGCCCTCGAGGACCGCGTCACCGAGCGCAGCCAGATCGAGCGGCGGACGGCTAGTCGGCGGCAATCGGATCGTGTCCCAACTGCTCCGACAGCTTCTGCAGCAGACCGATCGCGGCGTCCGCGAGGACCGTGCCGGGCGGGAAGATCGCCGCGGCGCCGGCCTGGTACAGCTCGTCGAAGTCGCCCGGAGGAATGACACCACCGACCACGACCATGATGTCGGGGCGACCCACCGCGGCGAGGGCCTCCCGCAGCGCCGGCACCAGGGTGAGGTGACCGGCGGCGAGGGAGGACACACCGACGATGTGCACGTCGGCGTCGGCCGCCTGCTGGGCGACCTCCTCGGGGGTCTGGAACAGCGGTCCCACGTCGACGTCGAAGCCGAGGTCCGCGAAGCCGGTGGAGATCACCTTCTGGCCTCGGTCGTGACCGTCCTGGCCCATCTTCGCGACGAGGATGCGGGGACGACGTCCCTCCTCCTCGGCGAACTTCTCGACGAGTGCGATTGCGTTCGAGATGTTGCTCACCTTTCCGGCCTCGTCCCGGTACACACCGCTGATGGTCCGGATCTCGGCCTGGTGGCGCCCGTACACCTTCTCGAGCGCGTCGGAGATCTCGCCGCCGGTCGCCTTGGCGCGGGCGGCGTCGATGGCGAGTGCCAGCAGGTTGTTCTCCATGCCGCCCGCGGTCGATGCCGCCGCGCGGGTGAGCTCGGCCAGGGCCGCCTGGGTGGCGGCCTCGTCGCGCTCGGCGCGCAGCTGCTGCAGCTTGGCGATCTGCTCGGCACGCACCTTGGTGTTGTCGACCTTGAGGACCTCGATGCTGTCCGGCTCGTCCGGCACGTACTTGTTGACGCCGATCAGCGGCTGCCGGCCGGAGTCGATGCGGGCCTGGGTGCGGGCCGCGGCCTCCTCGATGCGCAGCTTCGGGATGCCCTCACCGATGGCCTGCGCCATGCCGCCGGCCTCCTCGACCTCGGCGATGTGGGCGCGGGCCCGGTTCGCGAGCTCGTTGGTGAGCCACTCGACGTAGTGCGAGCCACCCCACGGGTCGATCGGACGGACGGTGTTCGACTCCTGCTGGATCAGCAGCTGCGTGTTGCGCGCGATGCGGGCCGAGAAGTCGGTCGGCAGCGCGATCGCCTCGTCGAGCGCGTTCGTGTGCAGCGACTGGGTGTGGCCCTGCGTCGCCGCCATCGCCTCGACGCAGGTGCGGCCGACGTTGTTGAACACGTCCTGCGCGGTGAGCGACCAGCCGGAGGTCTGCGAGTGAGTACGCAGCGAGAGCGACTTGGCGTTCTTCGGGGCGAACTTCTCGACCAGCTCGGCCCACAGCAGACGCCCGGCGCGGAGCTTGGCGACCTCCATGAAGAAGTTCATGCCGATCGCCCAGAAGAACGACAGGCGCGGCGCGAACTTGTCGATGTCCATGCCCGCGTCGAGACCGGCGCGGATGTACTCGATGCCGTCGGCGAGCGTGTAGGCCAGCTCCAGGTCGGCGGTCGCACCGGCCTCCTGGATGTGGTAGCCCGAGATGGAGATCGAGTTGAACTTCGGCATCTTCGCCGACGTGTACGCGAAGATGTCGGAGATGATCCGCATCGACGGCTTCGGCGGGTAGATGTAGGTGTTGCGGACCATGAACTCCTTCAGAATGTCGTTCTGAATGGTTCCGGCCAGCTGCTCGGGGGCGACACCCTGCTCCTCGGCCGCCACGACGTACAGCGCCAGGATCGGCAGCACCGCGCCGTTCATGGTCATCGACACCGACACCTGCGACAGGTCGATGCCGTCGAACAGCTGACGCATGTCGAGGATCGAGTCGATCGCGACACCGGCCATGCCGACGTCACCCTGCACGCGCGGGTGGTCGGAGTCGTAGCCGCGGTGCGTCGCGAGGTCGAACGCCACCGACAGGCCCTTCTGACCGGACGCGAGGTTGCGGCGGTAGAACGCGTTGGACTCGGCGGCGGTGGAGAAGCCCGCGTACTGGCGGATGGTCCACGGCTGGTTGACGTACATCGTCGGGTACGGCCCGCGCAGGAACGGCGCGGCACCCGGGAAGCTGTCGAGCGGGAAGCCCGACGCCTCGGCGGCGTCCCGGTCGGCCTTGGTGTAGACCGGCTTGACGTCGATGCCCTCGGGCGTCGACCACACCACCTGCTCGGCGGTGTAGTTGTTCGCGGTCGCGAGGTTCTCGACCAGCGCTTCGGTCTCCTCCGCGGTGGGAGCAGCAGGCTGCGGGAACTCCGGGTCCGTCAATGCGACGTCGGCAAAGCTGCCGATGAGGTGCTTGACCTCGTTCGTTGTCACTTCGATGCTCCCAGTCACTTGTTGTCACCGTCGATTGCGTCGAGCAGTGCGGTCAGGGCCGCGACTGCGTCGATGCGGGCGGTAAGGAATCCGTCGGGACGCTCGGCACCCTCGACCTCGGCGAAGATCTTCTCCGGTCCGGCCAGCAGCACCTGCTCGATGCCTGCCTCGCGGAGCGCGGCGACGGCCGCCGCGCCCTGCTCGCCGTAACGCTTGTCGGTGCCGCACAGCACCGCGATCTTCGCGCCCGACTCCTTGACGGCCGGGGCGATGCTGCCGTCCGTCGGATCCAGCGGACCCGGGTTGACGGCCTCGATGCCACCGGAGGCGAGGAGGTTGGTCGCGAACGTCGAACGCACGTTGTGCTCGGCGACGGGGCCGAGCGGGGCCAGGAACACCTGGGGCCGAGCACCGTTCGCGGCGAGGAACGCATCCGAGCGGTCCCGCAGCGCCTCGAACGCGGCCGCGTAGCGGGCGACGGTCGCGCCGGCCTCGGCGGCACCCGCGGGCAGCGGATCCTCACCGAGGTTCGGGAACTCGTTGACGCCCGTGACCGCGGTCCGGCGGTGCGCGATGTCGGAGTCGCGGGCGGCCTTCGTCGCGGCGACACGGTCGGCGATGATCCCGGCCGCGAGCGCGGCCCGGTAACCACCGGCGGCCTCGATCTGCTGGAAGAACTCCCACGCCTTCTCCGCGACCTGCTGCGTCAGCTGCTCGACGTACCACGAGCCGGCGCCCGGATCGAGGACGCGGCCGAGGTGCGACTCCTCGAGCAGCAGCAGCTGGGTGTTGCGGGCGATGCGCTCGGAGAACGACTTCGAGACACCGGCGGCGCCCGCGGGCAGCGCGACGTCGAACGGCAGGACCGTCACCGAATCGGCGCCGCCGACACCGGCACCGAACGCGGCGAGCGTGGTGCGGAGCATGTTCACCCAGGGGTCGCGCTGCGCCATCATCGCGGCCGACGTGACCGCGTGCTGGACCGCGCCACCGAACTCGGAGGCACCGCACACCTGCGCGACCCGTGCCCACACCTGGCGGCCGGCACGGAACTTCGCGATGGTCTGGAACTGGTCGTCGGTCGCGGCGAGGCGGAACTCGAGCTGGCCCAGGGCCGCCGAGATCGTCAGGCCCTGCTCGGCGAGCGCGCGCAGGTACTCGACGCCGGCCGCGACGGCCGCACCGAGCTCCTCGGCGTCGCCGGCGCCCGCGTTGTGGAAGGCGGTGCCGTCCACCGTGATCGCCCGCACCGTCTCGGCGCGAGCGGCGGCGGCGTCGGCGAGCGCGACCGCGTCGGCCAGCTCGACACCGGCGGCACCGGAGAACGCGTCGGTCAGCGGCGAGGCGCCCAGCCCGATCCGGACCTGGGCACGGTCGGCGACGCCGTCACCTGCAGCGGCACGCTGGTCGACGAGCGCGTAGAGCTGCTGCGTCGCGGCGACGGTGTCCGCACCCGCGTCCAGGGTCAGCGGCGCCAGGTCGAGAAGCACACCCGTGAGCGCAAGGTCCAGAGCGGCGACGGGCAGGTTCGTGCCGCCGACGGACAGCGACACCGCGCTCACGCCGTTCTCGAGCCCATCGAGGATCGTGCGGTTGACGTCGGCACCGTTCTGCGCGCCCTGACCGAACCGCGCGGCGACCAGCCAGCCGGAGTTGACGTCACGGCTGCCGTCGGCGCCGCGGACGAACGGGAACTGTCCGGGCAGCGGGGCCTCGGGGAGCTCGTCGCGTCCGCTGTACAACGGCGAGACGGTCACACCGTCGTAGGTGGTGGTCTCGAGAAGCTTCTGCGGTTCCGGGCCCAGCTCGGCGGCGTCCACTCGACGCGACTTGGCGAGCACGCCGGCGACGGCCTGCTGCCATTCCGAGTAGGCGCGCGCGGCGTCCTCGGCTTCTGAAGCTGGTGACACGGGGCGACTCCCTCTCACTCTCGTGTGCGATCGCTCATGGCGAACGGTCTTCCAATCGGACAGAACAATCGGACAAACAAATGGGACGATTACCGTCCCCTGACTTGTGATGCTAACCGCACCGGTCCGGTCGCCGACGTGAGGCCACCCACGGTTCGTTAGCCTCGAATCATGACCGTTGCGAACGTCCTGGAAGAAGGTGTCTCGATCACCCCGCAACGACTGTTCCGAATGCGTCCACCGCAGCGTCTCGACGGTTTCAACCGCATCGCCATGGAGATCGACGGACTCGACTCCCGGGACGTCTCCCCCACCGCCACGCTGGGCATTCTCGTCGACGACATCCTCGGATTCACGCTCTGGGACCACCGCGGCGAGCGCACCGGCCTCGTCACCGCGGACCTGTCAGTGGACTTTCTCACACCGACCGGTTGGGTCGGCCCGGAACTCCACGCCGACGGCCGTGTGGTCACCGTCACAGAGGACGGCGGCGTCAGCGCCACCGAGATCCGCGACGCGGACGGCACCCTGATCGCGACCGGGACCGCGTGGGGCAACTTCGTCGACGGCGGCGCCGACAGCAGCACCGGCGTCGTGCGCCCGATCGCGACTGCGGGGTCGATCCCCGCCGCGTCGGCCTCACCCCTCGTCCGGATCGGCGGGCGCTTCGACGACACCGACGGCGCCCGCCTCGTCGTGCCCCCGAACCCGGCCCTGGCCAACAAACTCGGCGTGATGCACGGCGGCATCCAGGCCAGCGCGATCGACCTGGTCGGCAACGCGGCCGTCAGCACACCCGACGCACCGATGCACACCGCGTCGATGCGCATCAACTTCTTCCGACCCGCACCCGTCGACGCCGACGTCGTGTTCACCGCCGAGGTGATCAGGTCGGGTCGCTCGGTCGCCGTCGCCCGCGTGACGAGCACCGGCGGCGACGGCCGGGTGTGCGCGGTCGCCACCGTCACGTGCCGCCGGCCGAGCAGGCCCGCCGCGCCGACCCACTGAGGCACCCCGGCACTGACGCACCGCGTTCGTTCGCCGATCGCGCCGGGCCGCGGGGGTACCCTGATCGATCGTGATTGCGCGACTGAGGGATCCCCGGGTTCTCGGCGCCCTCGTCGGGTTGGCGGTGCTGTTCGTCGTGGCCGCGTTGGTGCCGCTCCCGTCGATCGACCAGATCCGGGCGTGGGCCGACGCCGTCGGCCCGATGTTCGTGGTCGTGTTCTTCCTCGTGCACGTCGTGGTGACGATGGCACCGGTTCCCCGCACCATCTTCACCGTCAGCGCGGGCGTGCTGTTCGGGGCCGTCACGGGCATCACGGTGGCGATCGCGGCCACGACCGTCAGCGCGGTGCTCGCACTGCTGGCGGTGCGCGCGATCGGCCGTGACGCGGTGGCCGCCCACCTGACGCACCCGGCGGTGAAGGCCGTGGACGAGCGCCTGGCGCGGCGCGGGTGGCTCGCGGTCGGATCCCTCCGGTTGATCGCCGCGGTCCCGTTCTCGGTGGTCAACTACTGCTGCGGCGTGTCCTCGATCCGGGTGCTCCCGTTCACCGTCGCGACCGTCGTCGGAGCCCTGCCGGGCACGGTCGGCGTGGTGCTGCTCGCGGACGCTCTCACCGGCGAGACCGATCCGGCACTGCTGGCCGTGTCCGGGGTCTGCATCGCCGTCGGCGTCCTCGGCCTGTTCGTCGATGCCCGGACACCGGTCCAGAAGGCCGCAGTCAAGGATCAGGCCTGAACTCCAAAAAGTAAAGCTTTGAGGCTTGATATACACGAATCAAGCCATTAGCCTTGCCCCATGTACGTCCTGACCGTGGATCAACGCGGCAGCCGACGCGACATCGACCGCGTCGCACCGCTCCTGACCGACCTCGCCGAGCGCCCGCTGCTGCGCCCGTTCGAACGCACCGCTGGCGACGAGGTCCAGGCGGTGGCCGACGACCCGGCGACGGTCGTCGATCTCGTCCTCGACCTCGTCCGCCGCGGGCACTGGAGCATCGGGGTCGGCGTCGGCGTCGTCGAGGAACCGCTGCCCGCCCAGACCCGCGCGGGCCGGGGTCCTGCCTTCGAGGCCGCCCGGGTGGCCGTCGAACGGGCCAAGAAGGCGCCGGCCGCGGTGACCGTCGAAGCCGAGGACCCCGATGCCGCGCAGGACGCCGACACGGCCCTGTCGCTGGTCGCACTGCTGGTGGCGCGGCGATCGCCGCAGGGACAGGCCGCGGTGGACCTGATGCAACGCGGACTCACCCAGGCCGAGGCCGCCGCCGAACTCGGCATCAGTAAGCAGGCCGTGTCCCAACGACTTTCCGCGGCGGGATGGCAGGCCGAAGTGGCCGGCCGGCGCCTGGCCACACGACTACTCGGGAGGGCCGATCGTTGACCGCACTCAGCCTCACGCTTGTCGGGATCGCGGCGCTGATCGGCGTCGTCGCCGGCCGATTGGGGGCGGCCTCCCGGCCCGCTGGTGTCGTCGCTCAGCTAGCACCGCTTGCCGCCGTCCTCGCCTTGGCCGGCGCGGCACTCGCGGCGACCGCCGCGCCGCCGGTCCACGGGTTCGCCCTCGCCGCCACGTACGTCCTGACGGTGGCCGCGGCGGCGACCGGCGGCGCCCCGATGGTGCTGGCCGCCTTCCGGTTCGCGCGACGGCAACCCGACGCCGGGCCGGAACCGGACGACGGCCCGCTGCGCGGTGGCCGCGTGATCGGACTGCTCGAGCGCACGGCCGTCGCGGTCTCGATCCTCGCGGGCTGGCCGGAGGGCATCGCCATCGTCCTCGCCGTCAAGGGCCTCGCGCGCTATCCCGAACTGCGTGAGCCGCACGCGTCGGAGCAGTTCATCATCGGCACCTTCACCAGCGTGCTGTGGGCGATCGCGGTCGCCGGTGTCGGCCGGGCGCTGGTCACCTGATCGCCGCCCCGCCGGCTACCGGTACGGGGGCTGCGACTCGACGAGGTCCTTCGCGTCGCGCAGCCCCAGACCGGGATGCATCTCGCGCAGCGCCTTGATTGCCGAGATCCGCTCGAACGTCGACGCGATCGCAGTCCGCACATCCTCGATCGGAACGTCCTCCGGCGCAACCCGAACCGTCTCACGCTGCAATTCGTTCCGGTTCCGCCACGCCGACACCGTCGTCACGACAGAACCGGCCAGGGCGACCACGAAGATGGCGAGCCACATCCAGTCCCACACCGACGGCTGCGAGGTCATCCGGTCGACGGCGGACGGTCCGACCAGGACGACGAGCCATGCCAGGACCAGCGTCCTGCCCCAGACCCGTTCGTTCTCCAACCAGCGCAGCACGAGCTACACCTGGCCCGGTGGCAACTCCTCCTGCTGCTCACCGCCGCCGAGCAGATGCTCCTGGGTCAGCGGGCTCTCGACGGGCGTGCGGGCGACCGCCTCGGCGGCGCGGACCGCCCGCTCGACCGCGGGATCGGTCTTGGTCTCGAACCAGCCGGCGATCTCGTCGGAGTCGTCCTCGGGCCGCGGCAGGTTCTCGTCCTCGGTGCGGCTCGGCTCGTACCGGAACACACCGTCCTCGCCCGGCGCGCCGAGCGTCTTCGCGAATCCCTTGAGCGCGTCACCGAAATCGCTGGGCACGAGCCACACCTTGTTCGCGTCGCCCTGCGCCATCTGCGGCAGCGTCTGGAGGTACTGGTACGCAAGGAGTTCCGGCGTGGGCTTGCCCGACTTGATGGCCGCGAACACCTTCTCGATCGCCTTGGCCTGACCCTGCGCCTGCAGGTACTTGGCGGCGCGCTCGCCCTGTGCGCGCAGGATCCGCGACTGGCGCTCACCCTCGGCCGACAGGATCGCGGCCTGCTTCGCACCCTCCGCCGCGAGGATCTGGCTCTGCTTGGCACCCTCGGCGGTCTTGATGGACGACTCGCGAAGGCCCTCCGCTGTGAGGATTGTCGCCCGCTTCTCGCGGTCAGCTTTCATCTGCTTCTCCATCGACTCCTGGATCGACGGCGGCGGATCGATGCTCTTGAGCTCGACGCGGGCGACGCGCAGGCCCCACCGGCCGGTGGCCTCGTCGAGGACGCCGCGCAGTTGACCGTTGATCGAGTCACGCGAGGTGAGCGTCTCCTCGAGGGTCATGCCACCGACGACGTTGCGCAGCGTGGTGATGGTGAGCTGCTCGACGGCGGCGATGTAGTTGCTGATCTCGTAGACCGCGGCCTGCGGGTTGGTCACCTGGAAATACACGACCGTGTCGATCGACAGCGTCAGGTTGTCCTGCGTGATGACCGGCTGCGGAGCGAACGACACGACCCGTTCGCGCAGATCGACCTTCGCGCGGATCCGGTCCACGAACGGGACCAGGAACGTCAACTGCCCGGACACGGTCTTGATGTAGCGGCCCAGGCGCTCGATCACGGCGGCCTCGGCCTGCGGCACCAGCGCCACCGACTTCGCGACCACGACGACGACGAGTACGACCAGTACCGCCAGAACAATCAGTGCAGCCATCTCTCCTACGGTCCCCTCCATACGACGGCGGTAGCGCCGTCGATCTCCATCACCGTGACTGTCGTCCCCGGTGGGTACACCTCGGTGACGTCGAGCGGACGCGCGGTCCACACGTCACCGTCGAGCTTGACCCGGCCGGTGTGCTCGCCGACCTCCTCGAGCACGAGCGCCTTCTTGCCGGGCAGGGCCTCCGTGTTCATCAGCTTGAGCGGCGGCTTCTCGAAGCGCCGCAACAGCGCCGGCCGCACGCCCAGGACGAGGGCGAGCGACACGACGCCGAACACGATCGCATCGACCCAGACCGGGAAGTCGGTCACCGCGCTGAAACCGGCCGTCACCACCGCGCCGCCGGCCAGCATCAGCAGGAAGAACTCCCCCACCAATGCCTCCGCGGCCGCCAGCAACAACCCCGCCACCAGCCAAATCAGAGCTGCCACAGCACCATCTAACCAGAAGTTCCGCCGAGCGAGACGGGCGCGAATCCGCCCGTCAGTCCACGGTCACGAAGTCGACGAGCCGCTCCACGGCCCCGATCAACGGCGCCTCGAGGTCCCGGAAGCTGTCGACCGCGCCGTAGACCCGACGCCAGCCGTCCTGCGGCGTGCCCCAGCCGAGGGCATCGCACACGCCGGTCTTCCAGTCCCGCCCGTGCGGGATCCGCGGCCACGCCTCGATGCCGACCGACTTCGGCCGCACCGCCTCCCACACGTCGATGTACGGATGCCCGGTGACCATCACGTACGGGCCGAGGCCCTGCGTCAGGCGTTCCTCCTTCGATCCGGTGACGAGGTGGTCGACCAGGACACCGACCTTCCGACCGGGGCCCGGCTGGAACTCGGCCAGGCGGTCGGCGAGGTTGTCGAGGCCCTCGAGGTGCTCGACGACGACGCCCTCCACCCGCAGGTCGTGGCCCCACACCCGCTCGACGAGCGCGGCGTCGTGGACGCCCTCGACCCAGATCCGGCTGGGCAGCGCCGTGCGGGCGCGCAGGCCCTCGACCTTCGTCGACCCCGACGCCGACCGCTGCGGCGCCTTCTGCGCCTGCGGGGCGGGGCGGACGAGGGTGACGGGTCGGCCGTCGATGAGGAACGCGGCCTCCCGCATCGCGAACAACCGGGTGCGGCGGGCGCCGTCCTCGAGGCGCACGAAGTCGCCGTCGTAGGTGCGCTCGATCCCGACCACGGCCCCGCAGAATCCTGTCGCCGCGTCCTCGACCACCAGGTCCCGCTCGGCGGCGACCTGCGGCGTCGTGGGCTTACGGGTACGGGGGTGACCGGCGAAGATGTCGCCGTACTTGTTGCTCGCGTTCACGGCATCCGACGCTATGTCAGGCGGCGGCAGGCGCGGATCCCGCCACGCCGTCCTATGCTCGTTTACCGTGAGTTCTCCCAGCGCGACGCTGACCGTGTGGGCCGGTTCCTGGCTCGCCGGCGACAGTGCACCCGACGACGTGATCGACGCCCTGCACCAGTGGGCGCCGATGCACATCGTCGGCGCGTCCGACGCCGGGACGGCGCTGTCCGCCGGCCTCGAATGGCCGGGGGTGCAGGACGGCGCGGGACCGATCCTGCTCCGCCTGGTGCGCCAGGCCGCGGACTCAGACGCGGCCGAGGTCCGCCTGGTGCTGCCGGCACCCGGCGACGTCCGCGGGCTACCCGCCGGCACCGGCTTCGCCCGCGCCGCGCTCGACGCCGGCGAGGGCGTCATCGTCGGCGCGACCGGACAGCCGGGTATCGGCCTCGTCCCCGTAGTCGAGGGGCCCGACGTGCTGCGCTGGAGCGTCTTTCCGATCGCGACGGTGCCGGCGCCCGGCGAGCACACCGGGCTCGGCGCGGCCGAGTACGCGATGCGCGAGGCGATCCGGGACGCCGCCGACGCCCTCCTGCAACTGTCGTCGGTGAGCACCGGGCGGCCCGGCACGGATCCCCGCCGGCGCATCGCCGAGGCGCTCGACGACCGGGCACACCACCGATACCCCGACGCGATCCCGACCCGGGCACTGCGCATCCTCGACTCGGCCGACCAGGTGGCCACCATTCTCGCTGTGGCCGAGGACGATTCACCGACCGAAGCGCCGTCGGCATCGAGCGCCGCCGCCCGCGAGGACCTGCTGCGCCCGCTGTGGACCGCGGTGCGAACGGCCCGGGTGGCCGCCGTGTCGGCCTGCGCGCGCTCCGCGCACCGCGCCTGACGCGACTCAGCTGTCGCGGTGGTTCATCACGATGTGCCGGTCGATCCGCACGTGCTCGTCCAACGTCGGATACCGCAAGCCTGTGTCGCGGCCGTAATCGTGGTGTCGTAGCCAGGCGTACACGTCGCCCCACAGCCAGATGCCCCCTGAGACGGTGTTGAACGGGACGGGGAACGGCGTCCCGCGTTGACGCACCCCGCGCACCCACTGCCCCACCGCCTGCCGGGTCACCCCGGCACGATCGGCAATGTCCTGGCGCGTCACCAGATCCGGGTGGGTGCGCAGTGGCCGGACGCCCTCGGTCACCAACTGGTCGACCAGGCTCATGCCCGCCGTCGCGCACCGCATTCCCTCGGTCGTCACCGTCAGCAACTGCAGTCCGCCGTGGTCGTCGACGCGGCCGTCGAACCCCGCCTCGACCGCAGCCTCCCGCGAGACCGTCATCAGCGGAACGATGAACGTGAACTCGAAGCGGTGGTAGATCTCGTGCACCCGCTCAACATAGCGTCTACGTGGATCTCGCACTCTCTACCACTGGTGTGGCGGGCGGTGGAGTTCCGTGTGTGTCACGGCTACCCGTGTCGCAACGTGGCGCTGCGGGTTTGACCGTGTCCCACACCGACGCTTGGGGTGCAGGAACAGGGTTGTTGGGTTTCACCCCCGCCCGGTGCGTGTTGAGGTGAAGGCTACGGCGGACGCGGCGGTGTCGCGGCCGGGCCGGTGTGGGCTGGTTCTTGTCCCGGCTCTTGCGGACCGGGGCGTGTTCGGCCACCCGGATCGCAGGCAGATGGCCGGGGCGCCGGACGATCCTGCCTCGGCCGAGGAGGACACGTTTGGCGAGGTTCACCCCGGCGACGTGATCACGGTTGCCGTGCAGGCCGCAGGGCCCGCACCGGGCGGTGTGGTAGCCGCCGGGTCGGGTGAGTTCCTCGTTGCAGCCCGGACACAGGGCGGACGAGCCGCGGGCGGGCACCGTGACCACCTCGATCCCCGCACCGGCGGCGGTGTGCGCGAGCGCGGCGACGGCCTTGCGGCGAGCCGATTGGGCTGCCCGATTGTTGTTGCCCCGCCCACGATTCTTCGGTTCGAGGGTGGCGAGATCCTCGACGGCGATCACGCGCGCGCCGACGGTGGTGGCGTGGTCGGTGACCTGGCGGGCAAAGTGAAACGCCAACTCCCGGTTGATCTTCGCCCGTTTGACGCCAACCGCGGTCCGATTGCCGTCGAGGACCGCAATCTTCGCTTCCAACCGGGCCCGCACCTCCGGCGGCGCGGTGGCGGCGAGCCTTGCCAGGCATGCGGCCTTGCGGTGCAGCAACTGGCCTTCGGCCTGCAGCCGCGCGAGCTTCACGCCCAGGCCGCGGTCGTCGTAGGTCCATCCTCGATAGGTCGACGACAACCCGCCAGGGCCGTCGGCCGCGATCGCGGTGGCACCGAGGGTGGACGGGGACCAGTCGACCCCGACCGCGACCAACCCGGCAGCAGCGTCGGCGGCGGGCACGGATTCGGTCGCCGCGCACCGCAGCAGCAGGCCCCGGTGATCGAGCGTGAGAGTCGGCAGGTGCCAGTCGGTAACCGCCCGCACGCACAGATGAGCGGGGACAGCGGCGGTCAGGCGGACCCACCGCCACCCGGACCGCCCCTGCGGCGCCGGAGACGTCGGGAGTTTGACCGTCAACACCAGCTCGCCGCCCGTCACGGCGAGCTGCGCGAACTGCTTGTCCGTCGCGGACAGGCGAGCCATCGCCGCCACCTGCGGCGGACCCTGGACATCGGTGATCCTCAGCCGTCCTACCCCCTCGCCGACGGCGCCGTCGCGTGCGCGGGTGGCGAGCTGGCGGCGAACACCGCGCGCGAAGCCCGACGGCACGTGATCGCTCACATTGTCTGGTGGGGCGATGCGGCCGGTGACCGGATCGAAGCGGGCGGACAGTGACACGATCGCGGCGTCCCGGAACGCCAGGGTTCGCAACGTCGACACGACCTGGGCGGTCACCATCCGGGTCACCCGCGACGGCGCATACACCCCGTCCGGATACCGTGGGGTCCAGCCGAGACGCGCCGCGGCGACATGCCCCTGCGCGGGCAGCCTCCGGTCCTGTCGGTCCAGCCCCGCGGCGAGCACATCGAACGTGACCGGATGCCACAACCGTTCAAGCAGCTCCGCACCGGCCGCGGCCACCAGGTCCAGCAGCCACCCAACCCGGACATCGACATCGTCGAGGCCCACCGGCTCACCGGTCACGCCATCCACCGCAGCATGCGGGCGGGTGCTGAACGAAAACTGTCGGGACACAGCCAGATCCGCAGAAATGTTCAATCGGCACCCCTACCCCAACCGGGCCGCAGCGTTATCGAGGAGCCTGCGCTGGTTCTTCGATCGCAGTTGGCAAAAGCGGCCGGAGACCGCCGCCAGCAACGCCATGAAGTCATCCACCCTCCTCCACCAGCGATGTGTCACCCGAGGTCCCGCAAGACCTCGACAGTAACGCCGACCTGTGACAAGTGGCGCGCGATCCACGCCACGCCGAGCCGCGCCAATCGATCCCTCCGCACGACCCGCACCACCGTGAATCGGCCATCAGCCGCGTCGTCGAGCATCCGGTCCGGCCCCGCACGCTGCTCCCGCAATCTGGAGCCGCGGTCCTTGTGCACGCGGTATACGGCGCCACTTGCGCTCTCCCGCAGCATCTTCTCCCGAATGGCTAGCGAGGACTCTGACCCGTGGACCCCGACGCACCGCAATACAGTGCCTCCACGCGCTCCCGCCTGGCCGACGACGTCAGACTCGCCGCAGGCCTGCCCAGGTAGGCATCCAGATCCGCGCGATCGAACAACCGATGCCCCGACCCGGCGCGCCGCGACGGTATCAGCCCCCGGTGGCAGCCTTTCGTACCCCCGCGACCGACATCCCCAGACACTCCGCGGCCTCACCGATTCGCATCCCAGAGTTAGTAGTAGATATTTGGAGGGAGTCTCGGATAATCTGCTGACAGTGGAAACCCCGCCGCACTGTTTCCCTCCGGAAGCACACGCGGGCCGGTCAGCGTGCGCCCGGCCGCCGGACCGGGGCGCAGCAGTCGACGGCACACAGGCGTCCGTCGACGGCGGCACCGAGCAACGGTTCGCGACCGAGGCGCGCCGGCGCCGCGCCGGAGCGGCGTTCCTCGACCAGTTCCCGCACCATGCGGGCGAATCGCGGATCGGTCCCCGGCGTCGCGACACGGGTGAACTCGATTCCCAGTTCCGCGGCCTTGTCGCGGGCCTCCGTGTCGAGGTCCCACACCACCTCGAGGTGGTCGGACACGAACCCGACCGGGCAGACGATCACCGCCGGCGCGCCGGACGCGGCGACCGCCTCGAGGTGGTCGCAGATGTCCGGATCGAGCCACGGGACCTGCGGCGGGCCCGACCGGGACTGCCACACCAGGTCGAACTCGTCGACGCCGGCCGCCGCCGCGCACAGACGCGCCGCCTCCGCGACCTGGCGGCTGTAGAGGTGCCCGCCCTCGGCGGGCGGTCCGGCATTCGCATCCGCCGCGAGCGGCACCGAGTGCGCCGTGAACACCAGCCGCGCCCGGTCCCGGACGTCCTCCGAAAGCTCTTGCCCGGCATCACGAATCGCATCGGCGAAGGCGGCGACCATCAGCGGGTGGTCGTAGTACTGCCGCAGCTTCGACAGGGTCGGCGCGTCGTCGACCGCGGCGCGGGCCCGGACGATGTCCTCGTGGTACTGCCGGCACCCCGAGTACCCGCCCCACGCCGACGTCGGGAACACGAGCGCGTTGCGCACCCCGTCGTCCCGCATGCGGCCGACGGTCTCCTCGACCATCGGGTGCCAGTTGCGGTTGCCGAAGTACACCGGCAGATCGATTCCGGCACCGCGCAACTCGTTCTCGACCCGCGCGATGATGTCGCGGTTGAGCGCGTTGATCGGGGACACACCGCCGAAGTGCATGTAGTGCTCGACGACGGCGTCGAGGCGCTCCGGCGGCACGCCTCGACCCCGTGTGACGTTCTCGAGGAACGGCCGCACATCCTCCGGCTTCTCGGGCCCCCCGAAGGAGAGCACGAGTAGTG
The DNA here is from genome assembly GCF_004011865.1 of Prescottella agglutinans. Taxonomy (GTDB): domain Bacteria; phylum Actinomycetota; class Actinomycetes; order Mycobacteriales; family Mycobacteriaceae; genus Prescottella; species Prescottella agglutinans. The sequence goes on from NZ_RKLP01000007.1 coordinate 309,565, forward strand.
CGTCGAATTCCGTGTCCTGCTGACCGCTCATGCCCTCATTCTCGCCCGTCCCCGACCGACCGTTGCGGACGGGTCAGCCGACGACCGCGTGGAAGCCACCGTCCACGTAGATGATCGACGCGGTGGTGCCGGGCAGCCAGTCCGAGAGGACCGTGCACACGCTCTTGGCGACGGCCGTCGGGTCGTCGACGTCCCACCCGATGGGGGCGGCGGCGTCCCACGCGGTGTTCAGCTTGTTCAGTTCCGCGCCGGGACCGGTCGCGTCGCCGGCGATGGCCTTGGCGGCGAGGGTCTTGACCGGGCCGGCCGCCACGAGGTTGGAGCGGATCCCGCGCGTGCCCACTTCCTTGGCGACGTAGCGGTTGACCGCCTCGAGGGTGGCCTTGGACACACCCATCCAGTTGTAGAACGGCATCGCCCGCGACGGATCGAAGTCCATGCCGACGATCGACGCGTTGTCGTTGAGGACCGGCAGCAGCGCCTTGGCCAACGAGGCGTACGAGTACGCGGAGATCTCCATCGCGTTCGAGATGTCCGACCAGGGTGCGTCGAGGAACGGCGCACCGAGGCCCGAGCGCGGCGAGAACGCGATCGAGTGCACGACGCCGTCGATGCCCTCCGGGGCGAGCTCGCGGACGCGGTCGGCGAGGGTGGCCAGGTGCTCGTCGTTCTGCACGTTCAGCTCGACGGCCGGCGGCACCGGCTGGGGCAGGCGCTGGGCGATCCGGTCGATCAGCCGGAGCCGGTCGAACCCGGTGATGATCACCTTCGCGCCCTGCTCCTGCGCCACCTTCGCGACGTGGAACGCGATCGACGCGTCGGTGATGATGCCGGTGACGAGAATGGTCTTGCCCTCGAGCAGTCCGCCCATGGGTGATGGTCCTCCTGTAGCTGAAAGTCAGTGTGCGCTGGCTGGATTCGTGGTTGCCCGAACGGGCTAGTGGCCCATGCCCATGCCGCCGTCCACCGGGATCACGGCACCGGAGACGTAGGCGGAGTCGTCGGAGGCGAGGAAGCTGACCACCGCGGCGACGTCCTCGGGCTTGCCCAGGCGCTGCAGCGGGATGAACTTCTTGGCCGTGTCGCGCAGGTCGTCCGACAGATCCGCGGTCATGTCGGTCTCGATGAAGCCCGGCGCCACCACGTTCGCGGTGATCGAACGCGAACCCAGTTCCCGGGTGAGCGAGCGCGCCATGCCGATGACACCGGCCTTCGACGCCGCGTAGTTGATCTGTCCCGCCTGACCCGCGAGGCCGACGACCGACCCTAGGAAGATCATCCGCCCCCAGCGCGCGCGGAGCATGGCCCGGTTGGCGCGCTTGGCGCAGCGGAACGCACCGGTCAGGTTGGCGTCGATAACCCGCGAGAACTGCTCCTCGTCCATGCGCATGAGCAGCGTGTCGTCGGTGATTCCCGCGTTGGCGACCAGCACCTCCACAGGACCCTGATGCTCCTCGACCTCCTTGAAGGCACGGTCGATCGAGTCCGCGTCGGTGACGTCGCACTTCACGCCGAACAGACCCTCGGGAACTCCGGATCCGCGGTGAGTGACGGCGACCTTGTGTCCGTCGTCGAGGAGGCGCTGCGCGACGGCGAGGCCGATGCCGCGGTTGCCTCCGGTCACGAGCACGGAACGGGACGGGGTGCTGGTTTTCGACATGCGATCAACCTATCTGCTCGGCCACCGGTTGCGGGCGCAGGTGGACGAAATTGACCAACTGGACGCTCGTGCAGTCCACCTCACGGGAGGCGCTGCCGCAGCACCAGCGCGGTGCCGAGGCCGGCGGCGCAGAACAGGACGCCGAGCACCAGCCACGGGCGACTCGCGTCGCCGCGGGCGTTCTCGAAGCCGATCTGCTCCTCGAGCGTGTCGTAGACGGCGCGCAGTTCCTCGAGGCTCGAGGCGGTGAAGAAGCTGCCGCCCGACAGGTCCGCGATCTCGCGCAGCGACGGGTCGTCGACCGGGACCGGGATCCGGTCGCCCTCGATCTCGACGGTGCCGTAACTGGTGCCGAACGAGATCGTCGAGATCGGGACACCCTTGTCCTTGGCCTGCCGTGCCGCGGTGAAGCCGCCACGAGGATCGGTCGGGCTCTCCGGCACGGTCTGCTTGCCGTCGGACAGCAGCACGATCCGCGCCGGCGGAGCCTGCTCGCTGCCGCCGAGGACGGCCGCGAGCGTGTCGATCGACTGCAGCGAGGTGAAGATCGCCTCGCCGGTCGCGGTGCGCTCGCTCAGCGAGAGGTTGTCGATCGCGGCCTTGGTCTCGTCCCGGTTCGGGGTCGGCGACACCAGCACCGAGGCGGTGCCGGCGAACGCGACCAGACCGAGGTTGATCCCGGGGGTCAGGCCGTCGGCGAACGCCTTCGCGGCCTCCTGTGCGGCGGCCAGGCGACTCGGTTCGACGTCGGTCGCCTTCATCGACAGCGAGACGTCGATCACGAGCACCACCGTCGCCCGGTTCCGTGGAACCCGCTTGTCCGCGGTGGGTCCCGCGAGCGCCACGGTGAGGAAGAGCAGACCGACGAGCAGCAGCGCCGTGGGGAGGTGCCGGGTGATGTTCGGCCGGTTGGGCGCGACCTTCTCGAGCAACTCCATGTTGGCGAAGCGGAGCACGTGCTTCTGTCGGCGGCGCTGAACCACCACGTAACCCGCGGCGAGCGCGGCCACGACCGCCAGGAACAGCAGCCACCACGGGGACGTGAACTGCGACAGGCTCATCCGCGCGCCACCCGACCCGCGGCCGGCCGGTTCGATCCGGACCGACCCGCCCCGGCACCGTAGCTGTGCCGCCGGGCCGAGACGAAGCGGACGACGTCGGCGATCCAGTCCCGGTCCGTGCTCAGGCTCAGCCGCGGTGCGCCGCACCGGCGCAACGCCGCCTCGACGTCCGCACGGTGTGCCCGAGCCGCCCGCGCGAAGTCCGCGCGCAACTGCGGGGTCGTCGAGAACTCCCGCGTCCGACCGGATTCCGGGTCGAACAACACGACGTCACCGGCGTCGGGCAGGTCCATGTCGCGGGGGTCGAGCACCTCGACCGCGAGCAGATCGTGTCTGCCCGACAGCGCCCGCAGCGAGTGCTCCCAGTCGATCGGCCCGAGGAAATCGCTGATGACGACCGCCAGCCCGCGGCGCCGCTGGGGTCGGCGCAGGGATTCGAGCGCACCGCGCAGATCCCCCCGCACACCCTCCGCGGCGTGCGGGGTGGATGCGATCCGGCGCAGCATCGCCTGCGCGTGCACCCGACCGCCGCGGGCCGGGATCCGCTGCATCCGGTCGCCGGTGGCGACGATCGCCCCGATCCGGTTTCCGCTGCCGCCGGCGAGGTAGGTGACCGCGGACGCGGCCGCGATCGCGAGGTCGCGCTTCTCGCACGACGCGGTGCCGAAGTCCAGGCTCGACGACAGGTCCACCGCGAGCCACGTCTCCAGTTCGCGGTCGGCGACCGTCTGCCGCACGTGCGGGTGCGTGGTCCGGGCGGTCACCGACCAGTCCATCTGCCGGACGTCGTCGCCGGGCTGGTACTCGCGCGCGTCGCCGGGCTCCGAGCCGGGCCCGGGGATGAGCCCGAGGTGGTCGCCGTGCAGGACGCCGTCGAGTCGTCGACGAACGGTGAGCTCGAGGGTCCGCAGCGCCGCCGTCAGTTCCGGGTCGCGCAGCGATCCGGAGCGGAACGACGGGACCGCGCCCGCAGATCGGGTCACTGCTGCGGGGTGGTCGCCGCGGGCACCGGTCCGGGATCGAACGCCGGCGGCGCCGGCTGGGCCACCGGCTGCGCACCGACCTGCGGCAACCCGACGGTCTGCAGCACCCGGATGATCACGTCGTCGGGCGACACCTCGTCGGCCAGGGCGTCGTACGAGAGCACCAGGCGGTGCCGCAGCACGTCCGGGATCACCTCGAGCACGTCCTGCGGGACGACGTAGTCGCGGCCGCGCAGCAACGCGAGCGCACGCGACGCGGAGATGATGCCGAGCGTCGCGCGCGGGGAGGCGCCGTACGCGATCCAGCCGGCGACGTCGTCGAGGCCGAACTGACGCGGCGTGCGAGTCGCGGCGATCACCCGCACCACGTAGTCGACGAGGGCGTGGTGGACGAACACGTTGCTCGCCACCTTCTGCAGCCGCACCAGTTCCTGCGCATCGAGGATCTGACTGGGTTCGGGCGCGGCGACGCCCATCCGGTAGACGATCTCGCGCTCCTCCTCCACCGACGGGTAGTCGACGAGCACCTTGAACAGGAAGCGGTCCCGCTGCGCTTCGGGCAGCGGGTAGACGCCCTCGTTCTCGATCGGGTTCTGCGTCGCCATCACGAGGAACGGCTCGGGCATCGGGTACGTCTTGCCACCGATCGAGACATGCCGCTCCGCCATCACCTCGAGGAGCGCGGACTGCACCTTCGCGGGCGCGCGGTTGATCTCGTCGGCGAGCAGGAAGTTCGCGACGACCGGACCCAGTTCGGTGTCGAACTCCTCGCGGCCCTGCCGGTAGATCCGGGTGCCGATCAGGTCGGTCGGCACCAGGTCCGGGGTGAACTGGACCCGGGAGAACGAGCCGCCGACGACCTTCGCGAACGTCTCCACCGCGAGGGTCTTGGCCACACCGGGAACGCCCTCGAGCAGCACGTGGCCCTTGGCGAGCACGCCGACGAGCATGCGCTCGACCAGGCGGTCCTGCCCGACGATGACGCGCTTGACCTCGTAGATCGCGCGCTCGAGGGTCTGCACGTCGCGGGCCAGATCGGGTGCCGGACCTCCCATACCCGCGTGCACCGCTCCCTCCGAGCCGGATCCCGCCACAGCACCGTCACGTGAGGTCACCAAGAATCCCCGCTTCCACCTAGATCGATCGGATCGACTTGCCTGTCCGCTCAACTATTCCAGGTACCGTCTTACCCCGGCACCGGACGAGACGAGCTAGGACACCATACGGACAGCGTAGGGGGTCATCCCGTCCCAACGCACCGGCGAAACCTGGACGACCGAACCGGACTGTGGCGCCTCGAGCATCTGCCCGTCCCCGAGGTACAGCGCGACGTGCTGGCTCGCGTTCGGGCCGTAGAAGATCATGTCGCCGCGCCGCATCTCCGACGACGGCACCTGCGTGCCGGCGGTGTACTGGTAACCGGTGTAGTGCGGCAGCGAGATCCCGGCACCCGCGAACGCGTAGATCATCAGCCCCGAGCAGTCGAAGCCGACCTTGTTGAAGTCACCGAAGCTGTCGGCGACGCCGCCGTCCCGGATGCCGAGCGTCGGGCCGTTCTCGTTGCCGCCGCCCCACGCGTACTGGACACCGAGTTGCGACATGCCGCGGTCGATCACCGTCTCGATCGCCGCGCTGCCGGTGACGGCCGGCGCCATCGGTCGCGGTTTCACCGGCGCGGGCGGCGTCCACCCGTCGGAGTCCTCGTCGATCTGGGTGTGGGGACGCTGGCCGTCCGCGAGTTGCGCCGCCCGCTCCTGCGCGGCGCGATCCTCCGCCGCGCGGCGGGCCGCCTCCTGCGCCGCGGCAGCGGCGGCCGCGGCGGCGGCCTCCTCGGCGCGGCGCTGGTTGTCCCACGCGACGTACGCGTCGCGCTGCCCCTGCAGGCCTTCGACGTTGCTGCGTGCCGCGTCGAGCTGCGACTGCGCGGCGGCGCGCGACGCCTCGATCTCCGCCTTCCGGGACGCCTGCTCCTGCAGTGCGGCGCGGGCGCTCGCGATCGCCTCCTCGGCGTCGGCCTTCTTCGCTTCGGCCGCACCGGCCGCGGCGTCGGCGCGCTGCTTCGCCTCGCGCGCCGCGGAATCCCGGTTCGCCTGTTCGGTCCGGGCCCGCTGCAGGTTGTCGAGCACCGCCTTCTGACTGGCCGAGAGCAGGCGCATGATCTGGGCCCGGTCGAGGATGTCGTCGGGCCCCTTGGCGCCGAAGTACGACGACAGCGACGCGACGTTGCGGCCCTTGGTGTAGCTCTCGACGGCGTAGTCGGTGAACCGCTGCTGCGCCTGTTCGATCTGGGTACCCGCGTCGCGCAGGGCCTGCTGGCTCACGGCGACGAGGCTTCCCGCGGCGTCGGCGGCGTCGCGGGCGGTCTGCAGGTCGACGAGCGCGCGGTTGACGTCCTCGCGCTTGATCGCGACCTCGTCGTCGAGGCGGGCCAGTTCCTGGTTCGCGCCGGCGACCTGGTTGATGAGGTCGCCGACCTGGGTGACGCCGGCCGACACCTGGGCGTTGCCGCTCTCGATCTCGGCGTCGGACGGGTTGGGCGGTGGGGGCGGCACCGCGGCGGTGATGCCCGGCGTACCCACGACCAGCGCACCGACGACACCGACCCCCAGCACCACCCGCGCGACGCGCGACCGCGCCCGTGAGAGACCCGGACGTCGCACGCCTGCGCGTGAACTCCTTCGCCTCACAACACCCTCCCTACTGCTGCGACCGGAACCGGCTGTCTGCCCGATCCGTGCGGGGAGGTGCGTCCCCGGCGGACACCCGCCGGAGACGCACGCAACACGTGACGACACAACTGTCACGTGAATCTTCACATCACTCTTGCGACACTTCTTCCCCAAAAAGCGCCATTGGCACCGTACGACACTTTGCGCTCTCTGGTGAACTCTTGTCACAAATGACGTCGTGGTAATTCGACCAGGCGAAATGGGGACGAATACGGCGCCGACCGGTCATGGCGGCCTGCGCGGTCGGGCGGCTATTCGCGCCCGACGGATGCCGGTCAGTCGGCGCGGCGGCCGGTTTCCTCGCCGGCGGGGGACGACCCTGCGGTCCCTGCGGGCGCCGCGGGATCACCCGCGGGAGACGACGGCCCCCGGCGGACCTTGGCGGCGTAGGAGAGGCCACCGACGAGCCCGACGACCAGGACGAGCAGCGCGGTGACGAGGCCCCACGACACACCGGGTTGGGCGATCTCGTCGACGAAGTTGTTCGCCGATTGCACCGCGTTCCCGGTGTAGGTGCGGTCCTGCGCGCCCTCGAGCACGACGCGACTGAGGGTGTCGCTGTAGGTGCCGGGCGACGACGGGCTCAGGACCAGTACCGTGCCGCCGTCGACCTTGCCGATCTCGGTGGCCAGGTCCCGCAACTGCTCGGGACGACCCGGATCCTTTTCGAGCACAACGATTTTCAGGTCCACACCCTGTTCGTGCGCGCGCGCGACCACGTCACGGAGCTCGGCGACGTCCGAGTCCGGCGCCGAGACACCGTCGTCCGACAGATCCGCGCGCACCGCGTCCACGGACACGTCGTCGGGAATCGTGGCAGCGAGCGGGAGGCGGGCAGGCGCGATAGGAGCAGGCATCTCTCATCCGGGATCGGTGGGCAGACAGGGACTCGCGGGCAGGCGGGGAAGCCTGGAAGGAAGGGTACGTGAAGACATATCGCCGCAGAGTCTCCGTCCGTTGCGCCCGCGTGCCGACTGCGTGAGGATTGGACCGATGCGAGCCGACCCGACGCCGCACTCGTTCCGGCGCCAGACCCTGCAGTCTCACAGGACAAGCGTACTGTTAGACTTCTCCCGAGACGCCCGCGGAACTGTCGGGTTCGGTTCGCCGATCGAACCGGGCACTGTTCGCGTGCCTCGCTTCAGCCGTCGACACAGCCCCGTCGACGGCGAACCTCAAAGACGAGTGGAGCTGACGTGACCACCAGTATTGATACGTTCGGCGCCAAGGGAACGCTCGAGGTCGGAGACAACTCGTACGAGATCTTCCGCCTCTCGGCCGTGCCCGGCACCGAGAAGCTGCCTTACGCACTGAAGGTTCTCGCCGAGAACCTGCTGCGCACCGAGGACGGCGCCAACATCACCGCCGATCACATTCGCGCCATCGCGAACTGGGATCCCTCGGCCCAGCCGAGCGTCGAGATCCAGTTCACGCCCGCGCGCGTGATCATGCAGGACTTCACCGGCGTGCCGTGTGTCGTCGACCTCGCCACCATGCGTGAGGCCGTCACCACCCTCGGTGGCGACCCGAACAAGGTCAACCCGCTCTCCCCCGCCGACATGGTCATCGACCACTCGGTCATCCTCGACGTGTTCGGCCAGGCCGACGCCCTCGAGCGCAACGTCGACCTCGAGTACCAGCGCAACGGCGAGCGTTACCAGTTCCTGCGCTGGGGCCAGGGCGCGTTCGACGACTTCAAGGTCGTCCCCCCGGGCATGGGCATCGTCCACCAGGTCAACATCGAGTACCTGGCTCCCACTGTCATGACCCGTAACGGTCAGGCGTACCCCGACACCTGCGTCGGCACCGACTCGCACACCACGATGGTCAACGGCCTGGGCGTGCTGGGCTGGGGCGTCGGCGGCATCGAGGCCGAGGCCGCGATGCTCGGCCAGCCGGTCTCCATGCTGATCCCGCGCGTCGTCGGCTTCAAGCTGACCGGTGAGATCAAGCCCGGTGTGACCGCGACCGACGTCGTGCTCACCGTCACCGACATGCTGCGCAAGCACGGTGTGGTCGGCAAGTTCGTCGAGTTCTACGGCGCCGGTGTCGCCGAGGTTCCGCTGGCGAACCGCGCCACCCTGGGCAACATGAGCCCCGAGTTCGGTTCCACCGCAGCGATCTTCCCGATCGACGGCGAGACCATCAACTACCTGCGCCTGACCGGCCGCAGCGACGAGCAGCTCGCGCTCGTCGAGGCGTACGCCAAGGAGCAGGGCATGTGGCACGACGCCGCGAACGAGCCGGCGTACTCCGAGTACCTCGAGCTGGATCTCGGCACCGTCGTGCCGTCGATCGCCGGCCCGAAGCGCCCGCAGGACCGCATCCTGCTGTCGGAGTCGAAGGACGCGTTCCGTCGCGACATCGTCACCTACGTCACCAACGGTGCCGAGGCTGCGCACTCCGCGCTGGACGAGGCCGTCGAGGAGTCCTTCCCGGCGTCCGACCCGGCCTCGACGGCCGGTGTCTCCGACGTCGCCTCGGTGATTCCGTCGGCCGCCAACGGTGCGCACGGCCGGCCGTCCAAGCCGGTCACGGTGAAGACCGACCGCGGCGAGTTCGTTCTCGACCACGGCGCGGTCGCGGTCGCGGGCATCACGTCCTGCACCAACACCTCGAACCCGTCGGTCATGCTCGGTGCCGCGCTGCTCGCCCGCAACGCGGTCGAGAAGGGCCTCGAGACCAAGCCGTGGGTCAAGACCAACATGGCGCCCGGCTCGCAGGTCGTCTCCGACTACTACGAGAAGGCCGGCCTGTGGCCGTACCTCGAGAAGCTCGGCTTCTACCTGGGCGGCTACGGCTGCACCACCTGCATCGGTAACACCGGTCCGCTGCCGGAGGAGATCTCCAAGGCGATCAACGAGCACGACCTGTCGGTCACCGCGGTGCTCTCCGGTAACCGCAACTTCGAGGGTCGCATCTCCCCCGACGTCAAGATGAACTACCTGGCGTCCCCGCCGCTCGTCATCGCGTACGCGCTGGCCGGCACCATGGACTTCGACTTCGAGACCGACGCGCTGGGCCAGGACCAGGACGGCAACGACGTCTTCCTGAAGGACATCTGGCCTTCGGCCCAGGAGATCGACGACACCATCAAGTCGGCGATCAGCCAGGACATGTTCCGCAAGTCCTACGCCGACGTCTTCAAGGGCGACGAGCGCTGGCAGAACCTGGCCACCCCGGCCGGCGACACCTTCGCGTGGGACGAGAACTCGACCTACGTCCGCAAGGCGCCGTACTTCGACGGCATGACGATGGATCCGGCTCCGGTCACCGACATCTCGGGCGCTCGCGTGCTCGCGCTGCTCGGCGACTCGGTCACCACCGACCACATCAGCCCGGCCGGCCCGATCAAGCCCGGCACCCCGGCCGCGCAGTACCTGGACGCCAACGGTGTCGAGCGCAAGGACTACAACTCCCTGGGCTCGCGTCGCGGTAACCACGAGGTGATGATCCGCGGCACGTTCGCGAACATCCGCCTGCAGAACCAGCTGCTCGACGGCGTCTCGGGTGGCTACACCCGCGACTTCACCCAGGAGGGTGCGCCGCAGGCGTTCATCTACGACGCGTCGCAGAACTACCAGAAGGCCGGCATCCCGCTGGTCGTCCTGGGCGGCAAGGAGTACGGCTCCGGTTCGTCGCGTGACTGGGCCGCGAAGGGCACCAGCCTGCTCGGCGTCAAGGCCGTCATCACCGAGTCGTTCGAGCGCATCCACCGCTCGAACCTGATCGGTATGGGCGTCGTGCCGCTGCAGTTCCCGGCCGGCGAGTCGGCCGGGTCGCTGGGCCTGGACGGCACCGAGACCTTCGACATCGCGGGTATCGAGAAGCTCAACGAGGGCGTCACCCCGAAGACGGTCAAGGTCACCGCGACCAAGGCCGACGGCAGCAAGGTCGAGTTCGACGCGGTCGTCCGCATCGACACCCCCGGTGAGGCGGACTACTACCGCAACGGCGGCATCCTGCAGTACGTGCTGCGCAACATGATCCGGGGCTAGTCACCCGATCGTGTGATCAGCGATCACGCAGTGCGCTGACGGCGGGCTCGGGACGTCAGTCTCGGGCCCGCCGTTTCCGTTTCGTACGAAAGGATGTCGGCTGTGCCCAAGGTCAGTGAAGACCATCTCGCGGCGCGGCGGAGCCAGATTCTGGACGGGGCCCGCCAGTGCTTCGCGCAGTACGGCTACGACGGCGCCACCGTGCGCCGCCTCGAGGAGACCACCGGGCTCTCGCGCGGTGCGATCTTCCACCATTTCAAGGACAAGGACGGTCTGTTCCTCGCCCTCGCCCACGAGGACGCCAAGCGGATGGCCGACGTGGTCGCCGAGGGCGGCCTGGTCCAGGTGATGCGCGACATGCTCGCGTCCCCCGACCAGTTCGACTGGCTGGGCACCCGGCTCGAGATCGCCCGTCGGCTGCGCACCGACCCCGAGTTCGCCCGGGATTGGACCCAGCGCAGCGCCGAACTCACCGAGGCCACGGTCCGCCGACTCGAGCGCCAGAAGTCCGCCGGACGGCTGCGCGACGATCTGCCGACCGACGTCCTGCTCGACTATCTCGATCTGGTTCTCGACGGGCTCATCGCCCGCATCGCGTCCGGACACGGCGCCGAAAACCTCTCGGCCGTGCTCGATCTCGTCGAGGAATCAGTGCGGCGCAGGGATTCCTGAACCGACCTCACAGGCGACGTCGCCGCCACGCCCACACGCACATCCCTATCCCGACGGCGGACACGGCAGGCAGCACCCGCCGCAACCGCCGCAGCAGAACAAACCGCTGGTACTGCTCACCTGACAGAAACTGCGTCGCCGGTGAACTCGTCCTGGGCGCATCCCACCAGAAGCTCCCCGAGCCGGTAACCGCCTGGGGACATACGAAGACGCCTACCGCGGCAGCTATGGCCATGCAGGTGACGGGGAACACCACCCAGAACCAGGGGAATCCAGGCGCTCGCTCGAACCGTGCCCGCCGTGGCAGGAGCGCACCCGCCGCCGACACCACGACCGCCAGAACGAAGAGCGCAAGCCACGCCATCCATTGGATGGTATGGGTTCTCGATCGGGAGGTGCAGCTTTCGCGGAATACGTCTGTGACCGCGGACTGACACCACCGGAAACACCCCGCCAACCGGCGGCCGCGCCCGGTCGCGTTCCGGGTGTCCCTTCTCCTCGACTCCAACCCTTGGTCGCATACCTCCCGAGCACCACTCCTCGCGGCGAGGGGAATGCTCATCGCTGTCAGCGATGAGTTTTCGCGGCCGTGCAGGTCGATACTCAGGACCACGTTCCGATGAGGGAGGAAAGCCATGTCCGACATATCCGAAGTAGCGCAGCGTAGCCCCGTTCATCATGCGATCTCGCGGGACGGCACCGCGATCGCCTACGAGCGGTCCGGAGACGGCGCGCCGATCATCATCGTGGGAGGTGCCTTCAACGACCGGACGACCGCCGCCGAACTGGCTGCGGCCCTGGCGCCCGGGTGCACCGCGATCGCCTACGACCGGCGCGGCCGCGGCTCCAGCGGCGACACCACCCCGTACGCGGTCGAACGCGAGATCGAGGATCTCGCGGCCCTGATCGAGGACATCGGCGGGTCGGCCAGCTTGTACGGCCTCTCCTCAGGCGCGATCCTGGCCCTGGATGCGACCGCCGCCGGGCTGCCCGTCAGCTCGCTGGCGATCTTCGAACCGCCGTTGCAAATCGAGGGCGGTCCGCAACTCCCCGAGGACTATCTGGCCACGCTCGACGCATTCTCGGCAGACGACCGGCGCGGGGAGGCCGTCGAGTACTTCATGACCGCGGCGGTCGGGCTGCCGCCCGAAGCCGTCGCTCAGACCAGGCAGTCTCCGGCGTGGGCGGGCATGGAAGCGGTGGCGCACACCCTGCGCTACGACGGAGCGATCACGGTCCGCCCGTTGACTGCCGACCGGTTCGCCGGAATCACGGTGCCGACGCTGACGTTGGCGAGCGTCGCCAGCCCTCCGTGGCTACAGATCCCCTCTCGGACCGTAGCGGAGATGATCCCCGGTGCGCGATACCTGGCGGTCGACGGCGGCTTCCACGACGTTCCCCCCGCTACCCTCGCACCACTGCTGTTCGATCACCTGGCGGGGGGTTCGTAGGCCTACCCGTCGACAGCGATGCGGATCGAGCGGTATCGAAGCGGCCGGCGAGGACTCTACCGGCGTCACCCCGTCTTCTTGCGCCGGTTCGGGCCGCCCCGCCGGCGCAACGTCACGTCCGCTTCGACGAGCACGTTGTGGATGAATCCGTATGAGCGGCCGGTCTGTTCGGCCAGGGTGCGGATGCTCGCGCCCGCCTCGTATTGCGCCTTCAAGTCGTCGCGGAGCTTGTCACGCGATTCCCCGGTTATTCGGGCCCCCCGCGAGATTCCCGTGCTCTCCGCCATGACGTCCTCCGGTCCGCTGAGCGAGACTCCACGTTCCAGGCTAGATCACCGATCGACGCGTGATCAACAAACCGAAAACTCGCTCAGCCAGCGGGGACGGGACGAATCAGGCGAGCTGGATGAGCTCGAGGTACTCCTGGGACCAGTGGTCCTCGGTGCCGTCCGGCAACAGGATGACGCGTTCCGGGTTCAGGGCCTCCGCGGCGCCCGGGTCGTGGGTGACCAGGACGACGGCGCCGGTGTAGCTGCGCAGCGCGTCGAGCACCTGCTCGCGCGAGATCGGGTCGAGGTTGTTGGTCGGCTCGTCGAGCAGCAGCACGTTCGCCGCCGAGGACACCAGCCCCGCCAACGCGAGGCGGGTCTTCTCGCCGCCGGAGAGGGTGCCGGCCGGCTGGTCGAGCTGCGGGCCGGTGAACATGAACGCACCCAACAGCCCGCGCAGGTCCTGCTCCCCGGCGTCGGGGGCGGCGTGCCGGATGTTCTCCCACACGCTCGCGTTGTCGTCGAGGGTGTCGTGCTCCTGCGCGAAGTAGCCGATCTTCAGCCCGTGCCCGGGAACCAGCTCGCCGAGGTCGGGGGTTTCGACACCGCCGAGCAGCCGCAGCAGCGTCGTCTTGCCGGCACCGTTCAGCCCCAGGATGACGACGCGGGAGCCGCGGTCGATCGCCAGGTCGACGCCGGTGAAGATCTCCAGCGACCCGTACACCTTGGTGAGTTCCTTGGCCATGAGCGGGGTCTTGCCGCACGGGGCGGGCTCCGGGAAGCGGATGTGGGCGACCTTGTCGTCCACCCGCACGTCGTCGAGCGCAGCCATCATCTTGTCGGCGCGCTTGGCCATGTTCTGCGCGGCGGTCGCCTTGGTGGCCTTCGCACCGAGCTTGGCGGCCTGCTGCCGCAGTGCGCTGGCCTTCTTCTCGGCGTTGGCGCGTTCGCGGCGGCGGCGCTGCTCGTCGGTGGCGCGGGCGTCGAGGTACTTCTTCCAGCCCATGTTGTAGATGTCGGCCTCGCCGCGGACGGCGTCGAGGAACCACACCTTGTTGACGACGTCGGCCAGCAGGTCGACGTCGTGGCTGATCACGATCAGCCCGCCGTCGTGGTTCTGCAGGAACCCGCGCAGCCAGGTGATCGAGTCGGCGTCGAGGTGGTTGGTCGGCTCGTCGAGCAGCAGCGTGGTGTTCGACTTGCCGCCGGAACCGTCGGAGGCGGCGAACAGGATCCGGGCCAGTTCGACGCGGCGACGCTGACCACCCGACAGCGTCTTGAGTTGCTGGTTCAGCACCCGGTCGGGCAGGCCCAGGCTGTGGCAGATGCGGGCGGCCTCGGACTCGGCGACGTACCCGCCGAGCGCGGAGAACCGGTCCTCGAGGTTGCCGAACTTGCGGACGGCCTTGTCGCGGGTGGCGTCGTCGACGGCCTCGGCCATGATGGCCTGCTGCTTCTCCATCTTCTTGATGATCTCGTCGAGCCCGCGCGCCGACAGCACCCGGTCCTTCGCGAGGACCTCGAGGTCGCCTTCCTTCGGGTCCTGCGGCAGGTAGCCGAGGTCCCCGCTGCGGATCACCGCGCCCGCGTACGGTTCGCCCTCCCCGGCCAGGATGCGCAGCGTGGTCGTCTTCCCGGCACCGTTGCGGCCGACCAGCCCGATCCGGTCGCCCGCCTGCACGCGCAGCGCCGACCCCGGCGCGGAGAGCAGGGTCCGCACACCGGCACGAACTTCCAGGTCGGTGGCGGTAATCAAGCACATCTCCTCGGTAAGAGCCACGGGCACAACTTCGGCCACGCAGACGCGTGACCGGCATGTCATGTTGCCCGCGAACGAGCACAAGAACCACCGATTTTACCGTGACCACGGCGCACGACAACGCCCTGGTCCTGTGACTGCGAATACAGAGCACACGCCGGGTGCCACGTTCGACGAGGTGGCTCCGGCGATCGGTGTACGCGCTGCAGCAGCGGTTGCTCAACCGTCCAATTCTGTGGCGCGAGGATGCCGGGGTTCGTAGATGCCCACTTGGCTGCCGCCGGGGAGGCGGAACCGGCTCAGCCGGCCCCATCGGGCGTCGGAGATGGCGCCGCATTCGACTCCGCGCTCGGCAAGGTCTCGGAGTGTGGCGTCCAGGTTGTCGCACATCAGGTACAGCTCGTGGCCGGGACCGTCGGCGGACTCGGAGGGGTGCACGGCGGCCTCGGCCGGAGGAAGCTTGAAGATCAACCAGCCGCCGCCGGCGTCGACGTGCGGGAAGCCGAGCACGTCACGCACGAAGCGTCGGTCGGCGTCCGCATCCCGGCTGTAGACGATCACATGCGCCCCTGAAATGGCCATGCGCCTCATGGTTGCACAGCAGGCGAGCAGGCCGGCACGCTCGCGCGGCACCAGGCCATCCGCCTCGGGCCGAGTCGGAATCCTGGCGGGTTCACGGCCAGGAGGAAGTCGATCCGATAGCGTGCGATGCCATGACACGCGTGAAGGATCTGCAGGGACGCAACGCCCTCGTCACCGGCGCCAGCCGCGGCATCGGCAAGGCCATCGCCGCCGAACTCCTCGCCCGCGGAGCCAACGTCGTCGTCACCGCACGCAAGGCCGAACCGCTCGACGAGGCCGCGATGGAACTGCGCGCCCTCGGCCACGGCGGGCACGTCGTCGCGATCGCGGGCAACTCCGGCGACGCGGACGCGCGCCGCGATGCGGTGTCGCGGACGGTGTCCGAACTCGGCTCGCTCGACATCCTCATCAACAACACCGGGATCAACCCGGTGTACGGGGCGCTGATGGACGCCGACCTCGAGGCGGTCCGCAAGATCTTCGACGTCAACGTCGTCGCCGCCCTCGGGTACGTGCAGGAGGCGTACCGGGCCTGGATGGGCGAACACGGCGGGGCGATCGTGAACCTCGCGAGCGTCGCGGGCATCCGGTCGACCGGTGTCATCGCCGCATACGGCGCATCCAAGGCCGCGCTGATCCGGCTCACCGAGGAACTCGCGTGGCAGCTGGGTCCGACGATCCGCGTCAACGCGGTCGCCCCGGGCGTCGTCAAGACGAAGTTCGCCGCCGCCCTCGTCGCCGGCGGCGAGGACCAGGCGTCGTCGATCTATCCGATGAAGCGCCTCGGCACCCCCGAGGACGTCGCCGGCCTGGTCGGCTTCCTGGTGTCGGACGACGCCGCCTGGATCACCGGCGAGACCGTGCGCGTCGACGGCGGCCTGCTCGCGACGGGCGCGCTCTGACCACCACCGCCGATGTCGCGGTCGTCGGGCTCGGACCCGCCGGCCGGGCGCTCGCGCACCGCGCGGCCCGCGCCGGGCTGCGCGTCGTAGGCATCGACCCGCACCCGGACCGGCCGTGGTCGCCGACCTACGCGGCGTGGGTGGACGAACTCCCCCACTGGCTCGGACCCGAGGTGTTGCGCGCGAGGGTCCCCCGACCGCGGGTGTGGACCACCCGTTCGAGGGTGCTCGACCGCGAGTACGCGATCCTCGACAACGCGGCGCTGCACCGACACCTCGACCTGGACGAGGCGCGGGTGGTGGCCGGATCCGCGGCCACCGTCACGTCGAACGCCGTCGTGCTGCGCGACGGCACCGAGATCCGGGCGGCCCGGGTGATCGACGCACGGGGCCTGCGCCCGGATGCCGCGCTCGCCGAGCAGACCGCGTTCGGCCTGGTTCTGCCCACCGCGGCGGCGGCGCCGGCGATGGGCGACGCCGCATGCTGGTTCATGGACTGGCGCCGCGACAACGGCACCGCGCCGGGTGATCCGCCGTCGTTCCTGTACGCCGTGCCGCTCGGCGAGGACACCGTCCTGCTCGAGGAGACGTGCCTGGTCGGCCGGCCGGGGCTGCCACTGGACGAGCTGCGGCGGCGCCTCGACGCCCGCCTGCTGGCCCGCGGCGTGGAACCGCCCGCGAACCTCGAGGTGGAACGGGTCAGGTTCCCCGTCGATGCTCCGCGCGGCCGCACCGACGTGGCCGCGTTCGGGGCCCGGGCAGGCCTGCTCCACCCCGGCACCGGATACAGCGTCGCGGCGTCGCTGAGCGCGGCCGACGACATCGTCGCCGCACTCGCCACCGGGCGCGATCCCGGAAAGGCGTTGTGGCCGTGGCGTGCTCGCGCGGTCCGATCGCTGCGGGACGTCGGACTCTCGGCCCTGCTCCGGCTCGACCCCGACAGCACCACGGAGTTCTTCGACGCCTTCTTCGCCCTGCCGGTCGCGCGCCAACGCGCCTACCTGTCGCGGCGCGCCGACGCGGTCGGGACGATGCGCACGATGTGGGAGTTGTTCCGCACCGCACCGCCGCCGATCCGTCGGACGCTGGCCCGGGCCGGCGTCCGACGGTGACCTGCTAGGAACCGAGCGGGCCGGTCGGGATCCACGACGGCAGCAATCCGAGCGACCCGGTCGCCGGCGGAGCGGTCCTCGGCAGGGGCGCACCGTCCAGGTCGGCAGGGTGCGCGATACCGAGGTTGTCGAGGACGGTCGGCGTGATGTCGGCGATGGTGTAGTCGTCGGCGGTGGCGCCCGCCTGGTAGCCGGCACCGCGCGCGATCACGAACGTCGTTGCCTCCTGGGCACTCTGGCCGCCGTGGCCGCCGGTCGGCTTGTGGCCGTGGTCGGAGGTGACGAGGATGGTCCACTTCTCGCCGGTGGCCTTGCTGCGGGCGTCGACGGCGTCGACGATCTTGCCGACCTCGGCGTCGACGCGCTCGAGCGCCGGCGTGTACTCGGATCCGGCGGTGCCCGACGAGTGCCCGGCGCCGTCCACCTGGTCCAGCTGGGTGAACACGAAGTCCGATCCGTTGGTGGCGATCTCGGACGCGACGGCGGTCGCGGTGGCCGTGTCCGTCGCGGCGTCGCTGCCCGCACCCGGGGTCGAGACGACGACGTCGGCCTTCGGGGTGCCGGAGTTCGAGATGGTGGCGATGCCACCCCACGTCGCGATCGACGCGGTGCGCAGTTCGGGCTTGACCTGCTCGATACGGGTGAATGCCGTCGGGTAGAGGTCGTAGCGGGCGCCGTTGTACGAGTTGTCGACCACGCCGTGCTTGGTGTGCCACACGCCGGTGAGGATGGTCGACCACGACGGGCCCGAGATCGTCGGGTGGCCGAGGATCGAGGACTGCCCGCTGGTGCCCTCGGCGATGAGACGGTGCAGGTTCGGGGTGTTCGCGGACTTGACGTAGTCGAGCATCGTGCCGTCGAGGTCGATCACGACCGTCTTCGTGACCGGCGCCGGTGCGGCCGCCGCGGTGCCGGCGGCCGCCGCGGCGACACCGGCCGCGAGCGTGCCCGCGGCGAGGAGGAGGGACAGGGCCTTGGGGGATGTGATGTTGTTTGCCACGAGCAACAGCCTGGATCGGACTAGACCAATTGTCGCGCTTTGTCGCAATTGTTGCACCACGGTTCGTCCGGTGTTCTCCGCAGATACCTCGCGGCCCCCGGACGGTCGCACGGAAGTAGCCGAAATGTCTCGAGATGGTGATGATCTTCGCACCGCGGCGCCCACGACCCACCGATCTGGGTGATAGTGGGGTGCATGCGATCAATCTGGAAAGGTTCCATCGCGTTCGGGCTGGTCAACGTGCCGGTCAAGGTGTACTCCGCGACGGAGGACCACGACATCCGCTTCCACCAGGTCCACGCCAAGGACGGTGGGCGGATCAAATACAACCGCGTGTGCAGCGAGTGCGGGCAGACCGTGCAGTTCGCCGACATCGACAAGGCCTACGACTCCGAGGACGGTGACCGCGTCATCCTCACCGACGAGGACTTCGAGAAGCTTCCCGCCGCCGAGAAACACGAGATCCCGGTGCTGCAGTTCGTCCCCACCGAACAGATCGACCCGATCCTGTTCGAGAGGAGCTACTACCTCGAACCCGACTCGTCGTCGCCGAAGGCGTACGTGCTGCTGGCGAAGACGCTCGCCCAGACCGACCGCACCGCGCTGGTGCACTTCACGCTGCGCCAGAAGACGCGCCTGGCGGCGCTGCGCGAACGCGACGGCGTGCTGGTGATCCAGACGCTGCTGTGGCCGGACGAGGTGCGCGCCGCCGAGTTCCCATCGCTCGACGACGCCGAGGAACCGAAGGCGAAGGAACTGAAGATGGCGGGCACCCTCGTCGACAGCATGGCCGAGGACTTCGACCCGACGGAGTTCACCGACGACTACCAGATCGAACTGCGCCAGTTGCTCGACGACGCCATCGCCAGCGGCGGCAAGAAGGTGATCCCGGCGGCCGAGCGCGTCGAGGCCGGCGCCGACGCCGAGGTCGTCGACCTGGTCGCCGCGTTGCAGCGCAGCCTCGAGGCCGCCGGGGAGGAAGTGAAGCCCGCCCCCGAGAAGAAGCCCCGACGCAAGCGCGCCTGATCGGTCAGCCCGCGAACCCCCGCAGGTAGCGCCGCGTCACGTAGCGCTGCACGGCACGGGCGGCTGGGTCACCGAGACTGGTGAACCATCGGCCCGGCCGGGAGAACGCGGTGATCGCTGCGACCACGGAACCGTCCGGCAGGCGCTCGACGCAGAACCGCTCCTCCCCCGACTCCGGATGCCCCGACAGGGTCCCGTAGGCGAAGCCCCGCCGGTCCGGTTCGTCGATCACGTAGACCACGCGGCACGGGATCGCGAACCCGAGCCACCGCAGCACGACATCGGTCCCGGCGACCGCGGTCGGCGCATCGGCCTGGACGCGTAGACCCGCGCGCCGGTGCACGTCCCAGCGCATCAACGCGTCGGACGCGGCGAGGAACGTGTCCTCGCCGCGTCCGATGTGTACCGATTCGCGGAGGTGCCGGTAGCCGACCGGCAGCTCGCCGGCGGTGGCACCGACCTCCCGATAGGTCAGCTGTCGGGCGGACAGACTAGACCGTGAACCCGAGGGCGCGCAGCTGCTCGCGGCCGTCGTCGGTGATCTTGTCCGGGCCCCACGGCGGCATCCAGACCCAGTTGATCCGCAGCTCGTCGCACAGGCTGCTGTTCACCAGCGCCCGCTTGGACTGCTCCTCGATGACGTCGGTCAGCGGGCACGCCGCGGACGTCAGCGTCATGTCGAGCAGCACGACGTCGACGCCGTTCTCGTCGATCTCCTTGAAGTCGTAGACCAGACCGAGGTCGACGACGTTGATGCCAAGTTCGGGGTCGACGACGTCACGCATCGCCTCCTCGAGTTCGTCGAGGCGCTCCGGGGTGAGGGTCGCGCCGTACGCGGCGGTCGCCTCGGCCTCGGTGGTCTCGGTCTGGGCCTGCTCGGCCTGGGTGTCCGTCATGATGTCTGTCCTCCGGTTCGAGCCAGGTCGTTCTCGTCGTCGACTATTCGAACAACGGCGTCCTTGAAAGCCATCCATCCCAGCAGCGCGCACTTGACGCGCGCCGGGTACTTCGAGACACCGCTGAAGGCGATGCCGTCGCCGAGGACGTCCTCGTCCCCTTCGATGGTGCCGCGACTGCTCACCATCTCGTTGAATGCGTCGACGGTGCGCAGCGCCTCGTCCAGCGGCATGCCGACGATCTGGTCGAACAGCACCGACGTCGACGCCTGGCTGATCGAGCAGCCCTGACCGTCGTACGAGATGTCCGCGACGACCGGTCGGCCGTCCTCACCGTCGGTGAGGTGCGCGCGCAGCGTGATCTCGTCACCGCACGTCGGGTTGACGTGATGCACCTCGGCACCGAACGGATCGCGCAGTCCGCGCCCGTGCGGGTGCTTGTAGTGGTCCAGGATCACTTCCTGGTACATCTGCTCCAGACGCACCGTCAGTTACCTCCGCTCACGCCGAAGAAGTCCTGCGCCCGCCGGATGCCGGCGATCAGCGCGTCGACCTCGTCGAGGGTGTTGTACAGCGCGAACGACGCCCGCGCGGTCGCGGCGATGCCGAACCGCTGGTGCATCGGCCACGCGCAGTGGTGCCCGACGCGCACGGCGACGCCGTCGTCGTCGAGGACCTGCCCGAGGTCGTGGGCGTGGATCCCGTCGACCAGGAACGACACGGCCGAGCCGCGGTCGACACCGTCGGTGGGGCCGACGATCCGCACCCCGTCGATGCCTGCGAGGCCCTCGAGGGCCGCGGTGACGAGCAGGTGCTCGTGCTGCGCGACGGCGTCCATGCCGATGTCCTGCAGGTACTTCACGGCCGCCCCGAGCCCGACGACCTGCGACGTCATCGGCACACCGGCCTCGAACCGCTGCGGCGGCGGCGCGTAGGTGCTGCCCTCCATCGTGACCGTCTCGATCATCGAACCGCCCGTGATGAACGGCGGCATCGATGCGAGCAGGTCACGGCGGCCGTACAGCACGCCGACCCCCGACGGGCCGAGCATCTTGTGCCCGGAGAACGCCGCGAAATCGACACCGAGGGAACGGAAGTCGACGGCGATGTGCGGGACCGACTGGCACGCGTCCAGGACCGTGATCGCGCCGACCGCCTGCGCGCGGCGGACCAGTTCCGCGACCGGGGAGATCGCCCCGGTCACGTTGGACTGGTGCGTGAACGCGACGACCTTGACCTTGTCGGTCAGTTCCAGCGAATCCAGGTCGATACGACCGTCGTCGGTGATCCCGTACCAGCGCAGCGTCGCACCCGTGCGACGCGCAAGCTCCTGCCACGGAACGAGGTTCGCGTGGTGCTCGAGTTCGGTGACGACGATCTCGTCACCCGGTCCGACGACCTTGTCGAAGCGGTCGTCGCCGAACACGTAGGCGACGAGGTTGAGCGACTCGGTGGCGTTCTTCGTGAACACCAGCTCGTCCGGATCGGCACCGACGAACGAGGCGATCGCCGCGCGGGCACCCTCGTACGCGTCGGTGGCCTCCTCAGCCAGCTGATGCGCACCGCGGTGCACCGCTGCGTTGCACGTGGTGAGGAACTCCCGCTCGGCGTCGAGCACCTGCACCGGACGCTGCGACGTCGCGCCGGAATCCAGGTACACCAAGGGCTTTCCGTCGCGCACGGTCCGCCCCAGGATCGGGAAGTCCTCCCGGATCCTGGTGACGTCCAGCGCGGGCACCGTGGTGGTCATCCGGACTACGCTCCCGCCCCGGCCTGGGTGAAGCGCACGTAGCCGTTGGCCTCGAGCTCGTCGGCGAGCTCGGCACCGCCGGACTCGACGACCTGTCCGTTCACGAACACGTGCACGAACTCGGGCTTGATGTAGCGCAGGATGCGGGTGTAGTGCGTGATCAGCAGGATGCCGCCGTTCTCGCGCTCCTTGTACCGGTTGACGCCCTCGGAGACCACGCGCAGGGCGTCGACGTCGAGGCCCGAGTCGGTCTCGTCCAGGATCGCGATCTTCGGCTTGAGCAGACCCAGCTGCAGGATCTCGTGGCGCTTCTTCTCGCCGCCCGAGAAGCCCTCGTTGACGCTGCGCTCACCGAAGGTCGGATCGATCTCGAGCTCGGTCATCGCCTCCTTGACCTCCTTGACCCAGTGGCGGAGCTTGGGAGCCTCGCCACGGACCGAGGTGGCCGCGGTGCGCAGGAAGTTGGACATCGAGACGCCGGGCACCTCGACCGGGTACTGCATCGCGAGGAACAGGCCGGCACGGGCGCGCTCGTCGACGCTCATCTCCAGGACGTTCTCGCCGTCCAGGGTGATCGAGCCGGAGGTCACCTCGTACTTGGGGTGGCCGGCGATCGCGTACGACAGGGTGGACTTGCCCGAGCCGTTGGGGCCCATGATGGCGTGGGTCTCGCCCGAGCTGACGGTCAGGTTCACACCCTTGAGGATGTTGATCGGCTCGGCGTTGTCGTCGGAGTTGGCGACGTTGACGTGCAGGTCGCGGATTTCAAGCGTAGACATTCGATTTCCTATGCGGGTTATCGGCGAAGTATCGGTGGAGAGGCGGCGGATCAGGCGCCGACCGCGGCCAGTTCGGCCTCGACGGCAGCCTCGAGGCGCTCGCGCACCTCCGGAACGGCGATGCGGTTGATGATCTCGTGGAAGAAGCCACGCACGACCAGCCGCCGGGCCTGGTCCTCGGGGATACCCCGGGCCCGCAGGTAGAACAGCTGCTCGTCGTCGAAACGTCCCGTGGCGCTGGCATGTCCGGCGCCGACGATCTCACCGGTCTCGATCTCGAGGTTCGGCACGGAGTCGGCCCGCGCCCCGTCGGTGAGCACGAGGTTGCGGTTGAGCTCGAACGTGTCGGTGCCCTCCGCCTCGGCGCGGATCAGGACGTCGCCGATCCACACGGTGTGCGCATCCGGCTTGCCCGACTCGGGATCACCCTGCAGCGCACCCTTGTACACGACGTTGGACTTGCAGTGCGGCTGCGAGTGGTCCACCAGCAGACGGTGCTCGAAGTGCTGACCGGCGTCGGCGAAGTACAGGCCGAGCATCTCGGCGTCGCCGCCGGGGCCGGAGTACTTGACGGTCGGGGTGATGCGGACCAGGTCGCCGCCGAGGCTGACCGACGTGTGCCGCAGCACCGCGTCCCGGCCGAGCATCGCGTGGTGCGCGGCGGTGTGCACGGCGTCGTCAGCCCAGTCCTGGACCGCGACGACCGTCAGCGACGCGCTGTCGCCGAGCACGAACTCGACGTTCTCCGCGTAGGTGCCGCTGCCCTTCTGGTCGAGGACGACGGTCGCCTTGGCGAACTCCTCGAGCCGGATCTGCAGGTGGCCGAACGCGACCTCGCCCTCGCCCGGGCCGGTGACCTTGATGTGGACCGGTGCGGCGACCTCGGTCTCACGTCCGACGGTCACCACGGTGGCCAACTCGAACGACGAGTACGCCTGCGCGGCAACACGGTCGAACGGAACGCCGCCCTGGCCGAGGCGGGCGTCGTCGCGCCCGACGGTCTCGACCTGCACGTCGCCGTCGACCTCGACGGTGGCGGGTGCCGACGCGACGGCGGAGCCGTCGTGCAGGCCGCGCAGCCGGCGCAGCGGGGTGAACCGCCACGCCTCGTCGCGGCCACCGGGCACCTCGAACGCATTCACGTCGAACGAGGTGAAGACCTCACCCTTGTTGGTTGCGGGGACGGCGTTCTCGCCGGCCGCCGCGCCCTGTACTCCCGTCACGGGGGTGCTCACTAGCCCACCGCCCCTTCCATCTGCAGTTCGATCAGGCGGTTGAGCTCGAGGGCGTACTCCATCGGCAGCTCCTTGGCGATGGGCTCGACGAACCCTCGCACCACCATGGCCATGGCCTCGTCCTCGGTCAGACCGCGGCTCATGAGGTAGAACAACTGGTCGTCGCTGACCTTCGACACCGTGGCCTCGTGGCCCATCGTCACGTCGTCCTCGCGGACGTCGACGTACGGGTAGGTGTCCGAGCGGCTGATCTGGTCGACCAGCAGGGCGTCACACTTGACGGTCGCCTTCGACCCGTGGGCGCCCTTGTTGACCTGGACCAGGCCGCGGTACGACGCGCGTCCGCCGCCGCGGGCCACCGACTTCGACACGATGGTCGACGACGTGTGCGGCGCCAGGTGCAGCATCTTCGCGCCGGTGTCCTGGTGCTGGCCCTCGCCGGCGAACGCGACGGAGAGGACCTCGCCGCGGGCGTGCTCGCCCATCATCCACACGGCCGGGTACTTCATCGTGACCTTGGAACCGATGTTGCCGTCGATCCACTCCATCGAACCGCCCGCCTCGACCTTGGTGCGCTTGGTCACCAGGTTGTAGACGTTGTTCGACCAGTTCTGGATCGTCGTGTAGCGGCAGTGGCCGCCCTTCTTGACGATGATCTCGACGACCGCGGAGTGCAGCGAGTCGGACTTGTAGATCGGCGCGGTGCAGCCCTCGACGTAGTGCACCGAGGCGCCCTCGTCGACGATGATCAGCGTCCGCTCGAACTGGCCCATGTTCTCGGTGTTGATCCGGAAGTAGGCCTGCAGCGGGATGTCGACGTGCACGCCCGGCGGCACGTAGATGAACGATCCACCGGACCACACCGCGGTGTTCAACGCGGAGAACTTGTTGTCGCCGGCCGGGATGACCGTGCCGAAGTACTCGCGGAACAGCTCCGGGTGCTCACGCAGACCCGAGTCGGTGTCGAGGAAGATGACGCCCTGCGCCTCGAGATCCTCGCGGATCTGGTGGTACACGACCTCGGACTCGTACTGCGCCGCGACACCGGCGATGAGGCGCTGCTTCTCGGCCTCCGGGATGCCCAGCTTGTCGTACGTGTTCTTGATGTCCTCGGGCAGGTCTTCCCAGCTCTCGGCCTGCTTCTCCGTGGACCGCACGAAGTACTTGATGTTGTCGAAGTCGATGCCCTCGAGGTTCGAACCCCAGTGCGGCATCGGCTTCTTGTCGAAGGTGCGCAGCGCCTTGAGCCGGATGTCGAGCATCCAGTCGGGCTCGTTCTTCTTGGCGGAGATGTCCCGCACGACGTCCTCGGACAGACCTCGCTGTGCACTGGCACCGGCGACGTCGGCGTCCGCCCAGCCGTACTCGTAGTTGCCCAGCGAGGCGATCGTCTCTTCTTGAGAGAGTGGCGCCTCGGGTGTCACCTGGTCTGGTGTGACGGTCATGCGAGCTCCTTCCGGAGTCTTGTTACGTACCGGTGTGAGCTGTGCACCGGAGAGAACATCTATGGGGTCTTTCGGGGTACTGCGAGGGGGACGTGGGTGGTGCAGGCGCAATCCCCGTTCGCGATCGTCGCCAGACGCTGCACGTGACGTCCGAGCAGTTCGGCGAACGCCGCCCGCTCCGCCTCGCACAGTTCGGGGAACTCCTCGGCGACGTGCGAGACCGGGCAGTGGTGCTGGCAGATCTGCACGCCGTTGCCGACCGGACGGATCGACGCCGCGAATCCCGCCGAGGTGAACGCTTCCGCGATCTCCTCCGCCGTGGACTCGACCGCTTCCGGTTCGCTGTCACTCACCGGCGCGACCTCGCCGACGATGGACTGCACCCGGCGTCGGGCGAAGTCCTCGATGGCCGCGTTGCCACCGATCTCGCGCAGCTGCCGCATCGCCGCACCCGCGAGGTCGTCGTACGTGTGGCCGAGCTTCCCCCGACCCGCCGCGGTGATCTGGAACAGCTTGGCCGGACGCCCGCGGCCACGCTGCCGCCAGCTGGCCGCACTGGCCTCCTGCGCCTCACCCGCCTCGATGAGCGCGTCCAGGTGCCGTCGGACGCCGGCCGCACTGAGGCCGAGCCGGGCGCCGATGTCGGTGGCCGAGATCGGCCCCTCCTCGACGAGCAACTGCACGACCGCGGCGCGGGTGTGTCCTTCGTGCGCACCGGTAACGGGCAGCGACGAACCCGCGGAGACCTGAACAGGTGCGTGACCTGCACTTTCTCCACTCGAGCGTCGAGCCGCTTCCGATTTCACAACACCAGTGTGACGGAATTCGACGCGGCGGTCCACGAAGGGTGCCCTGTGTCATCGGCGCCACACCGTCCCCGTACGTGCCGGTTCGGCCCTGGCCGGAGCACTTCGTTCGCACCGCTACGCTGCACCGTGTGCCGCAGACCGAGATGGATCACGAGTCGGATGCCCCGGCCCGGTTCCGGGTCGATCGCGCCAAGACTTTCGCCAAGCGTGCGCTCGGGATCGACGGGCGCTCGCACCGCCCGTCGGTAGCCGACGCCCTTCACGGCGACGAGACCGAGGCTCCGGGCCTCGACGCCGCCGAAACCCGCCAACTGCACTGGATACGCCTGTTCGGCGCCACCGGCGCGGTGCTCATGGCGGTCGGTGCGCTGGGCGCCGGCGCGCAGCCCGTCCTGCAGAACCCCGTCCAGGGCCTGCGGGTCCTGGGCCTGCCGGCACGCATGCCGAGCGCGACGCTGAGCATGGCCATGACCGGCACCGTCATGGTGGTCCTCGCCTGGCTGCTGCTGGGCCGGTTCGCGGTCGGCAGCCTCCGCGGCGGACGTCCACCGCGACAGCTGACCCGGTCCCAACTGGACCGCACCCTGCTGCTGTGGGTGATACCTCTCACAGTGGCGCCGCCGATGTTCAGTCGCGACGTCTACTCCTACCTGGCGCAGAGCGAGATCACCGCGCGCGGCCTCGACCCGTACGAGATCGGCCCCGCCGGGGCACTCGGCGTCGACCACGTCCTGACCCGGACCGTGCCCACCATCTGGCGCGACACCCCGGCGCCCTACGGCCCGCTGTTCCTCTGGATGGGCCGCGGGATCACCTGGCTCACCGGCGACAACATCGTCGCCGGCATCTTCCTGCACCGTCTGCTCGCGCTCGCGGGCGTCGCGATGATCGTGTGGGCCCTGCCCCGGCTCGCCCGGCGCTGCGGCGTCTCGGCGGTCAGCGCGCTCTGGCTGGGCGCCATGAATCCCCTGGTGCTCTTCCACCTGGTCGCCGGCATCCACAACGAGGCCCTGATGATCGGCCTGATGCTCGCCGGTGTGGAACTGGCGCTGCGGGCCGTCGAGAGCAAGGATCCGATTCGCGGACGCACCCTGCTCCTGTTGCTCGCCGGCGCCACCCTGATCGCACTGTCCTCGACGATCAAGATCCCGTCGCTGCTCGCACTCGGATTCGTGGGAATGGCACTCGCCCGCAGGTGGGGCGCCAATCTGAAGGCACTCGTGTCGGCCGCGGCCCTGCTGGGGGTGGTCGCGATCGCGGTGACCGTCTTCGTCAGCGTCGCGAGCGGGCTCGGCATGGGCTGGACGCAGACGCTCGCCACGGCCACCGAGGTCCGCAGTTGGATGTCGATCCCGACCCTGCTGGGACTCGGCACCGGCCTGGTCGGGGTGCTGCTCGGCCTCGGCGACCACACCACCGCGGTGCTGAGCCTGACCCGGCCGATCGCGTCGCTGATCGCGGCCTTCATCACGGTGCGCATGCTGGTCGCCGTGCTGGTCGGACGGATCCACCCGGTCGGGGCGCTGGGCGTGTCCCTGGGCGCGATCGTCCTGCTCTTCCCGGTGGTGCAGCCGTGGTACCTGCTGTGGGCGGTCATCCCGCTCGCCGCATGGGCCACCCGCCCGGTGTTCCGGATCCCGGCCATCGCGTTCTCGTCGTTCGTGAGCGTGATTCTCATGCCCAACGGCGCCGAGTACGAGCCGTTCATGATCGTCCAGGCCGCCATCGCCACCGCGATCGCGAGCATCACGCTGATGCTCCTCACCCGCAACAAGCTGCTCTGGGCCGGCCAGCCCGGGACCACCGGACATGCCTGATCCGGTCGGGGCCTAGGCTGGTTCCTCGTGATTGTCAGAACGTCGGAAACGGCGTTGATATGAGTGCGCCGGCCGTCTGCCTCCAAGGCGTCGAGAAGTCCTTCGGCAACGTCCACGCCGTCAACGGACTCGATCTCGTCGTCGAACAGGCGCAGGTGCTGGCGCTCCTCGGCCCTAACGGCGCAGGCAAGACCACCACCGTCGAGATGTGCGAGGGCTTCGTCTCCCCCGACGCCGGGTCCGTACGCGTCCTCGGCCTCGACCCGATCGCCGACTCCGCGGCGCTCCGGCCCCGTATCGGCGTGATGCTCCAGGGCGGCGGCGCGTACCCGGGTTCGAAGGCCGGCGAGATGCTCGACCTGGTCGCGTCGTACTCGGCGGACCCGCTCGATCCCGAATGGCTGCTGCGCAGCCTCGGCCTGCAGGACGCCCGCCGCACCCCGTACCGCCGCCTCTCGGGCGGCCAGCAGCAGCGCCTGTCCCTCGCCTGCGCCCTCGTCGGCCGGCCCGAACTCGTGTTCCTCGACGAACCGACCGCGGGCCTCGACGCGCAGGCGCGCCTGCTGGTGTGGGAGTTGATCGACGCGCTGCGCCGCGACGGCGTCAGCGTCCTGCTCACCACCCACCTGATGGACGAGGCCGAGGAACTCGCCGACGAACTCGTCATCATCGACCACGGCCGGATCGTCGCGTCCGGCACGCCGTCCGAGATCACCCGCACCGGGGCCGAGGGACTGCTGAGCCTCGTCGCCCCGTCCGGCCTCGACCTCGCCCCGCTGCGCGCCGCGCTGCCCGCCGACTTCCAGGTGCAGGAGGTCACGCCCGGGGACTACGTCGTCCGTGGCGCGATCGACCCGCACGTCGTCGCGGCGGTCACGTCGTGGTGCGCGGGACAGAATGCGCTGGCCACGGAGATCCGCGTCGACCAGCGCCGCCTCGAGGACGTTTTCCTCGAACTCACGGGACGGGATCTGAGGGGATGAGCGTGACGCACCACGACCGCCTGGCCGACAACCGCTTCGCCGACGGCACGTTCACCCCGCGCCCGCAACCCGCGCCGCCGGCGCGGATGCTGGCCGCGCAGACCAAGCTCGAGCTGACGCTGCTGCTGCGCAACGGCGAACAGCTGCTGATCACGATGTTCATCCCGATCACGCTGCTGATCGGCTTGACCCTGCTACCGATCGGGGATTTCGGAAGCGACCGCGTCGACACGATCGTCCCCGCCGTGATGATGGTCGCGATCATGTCGACCGCGTTCACGGGCCAGGCGATTGCTGTCGGCTTCGACCGCCGCTACGGCGCCCTCAAACGTCTCGGCGCCACCCCGCTGCCGAGGTGGGGCATCATCGCCGGCAAGAGCGCCGCGGTCGTCATCGTCGTCGCGATGCAGGCCCTCCTGCTCGGCGCCATCGGGTTCGCGCTGGGCTGGCGGCCCAGTGTCGTCGGCCTGCTCCTCGGCGCGGTCGTGATCGCCCTCGGCACCGTCACGTTCGCGGCGATGGGCCTGCTGCTGGGCGGCACCCTGCGCGCCGAGATCGTCCTCGCCCTCGCGAACATCCTCTGGTTCGCGATGGCCGGCATCGGCAGCGTCATCTTCGCCGACCAGCTCCCCGCCGGGGTCCGGATCGCCGCGGAACTGGTTCCGTCCGGTGCGCTCGCGCAGGCCCTCGAGGACGCCACCGCGGGCAGCATCAACGTGCTGTGTGTGGCGATCCTCGCGGCATGGGCGCTCGTCTCCGGATTCGTCGCGACCAGGACTTTCAAGTTCACCTGACACGAGTATTCGTTCATTCGGCGCGTGTCGGGCGAAACACTTCCGAGTCCGACCGTCCAGTATCAGAATGGCCGTCGTGACCGCCTCCCTGATGACCGGATTCCGCCGCACGTCCCTCGCCGCCTGCGGCGCTCTCGCGCTCGCGCTGGCCCCGATGACCGCGGACGCGGCCCCAGCCTGGGGCCCGCTCGCACCCCCGAACCCCCACCTGGGCCCGGCGGGTACCGCGACCATGCATCAGGACGCGGGATCGTCCGATGCCACACCCCTGGCCGGACCGGGCACCGGCGCCGTCTCGATCGCGCAGTACCCGCTCGCGTCGGCGTGCCCGACGCTGTTGCAGGGCTCGGACGGGCTGGTCGTCGCGCTGTGCACCACGATGATCGGGCAGAACCCGACGGTGCATCTGCTGGACCCGAACGCCTCGACGTTCCCGGCCGGCGGGACGCTCACGCAACTCCAGCTCACCAAGGGCAGCCTGCTCGGCGGCGTGTACGCCTACCTCGACTCCGACGATCGCCTGGTGGTCGTGGACGGCACCCGGCACCTGCTGCGGATCGGCCACGCGCAGGTGAACGGCAAGTGGGCACTGAGCATCGACACCAGCATCGACCTGACGTCGGCGATTCCCGACGGCGACAACGTCACGGGCCTGGCGCCGGACTGGGCCGGCAACGTCTGGTTCGCGACCGGCGGCGGCATCGTCGGCACCGTCGACGCCGCCGGTGCGGCCCGGACGTTGTCGCTGCCGGCCGGCGAACAGGTCCAGAACAGCATCTCGACGTCGCCCGGCGGCACCTCGGTTGCCTCGACCCATGCGACGTACCAGCTGAGTGCCGGGCCGGACGCCCAACCCCACATCGACTGGCGACAGCCGTACGACCGGGGCTCGGCCCGCAAGCCCGGGCAGCTGAGCTGGGGCACCGGCTCGACGCCCACCTACTTCGGCCCCGCCACCGGTTCGGAATACGTGACGATCGTCGACAACGCCGACGGCCAGGTGAACCTGCTCGTGTACCGGTCCGCCACCGGCGAGGAGATCTGTAAGGAACCCGTTCTCCCGCCGGGCGAGGACGGCGGCAGCCTGGGCAGCACCGGCAGCGCCGGTGGTTCCGGCGGCAGCCTGTCCGGCAGCGTCGGCGGCAGCACCGGTTCGGGCAGCGGCAGCGAGAACTCACCGATCGGCGTCGGGCGGTCCGTGTTCGTCGCGGGCACGTACGGCTACCCCTACCCGACGGTCCCGGCAGGGGCGGGCGAGGCGGTGCCGGCGTCCGCGCCGTTCCGTGGCGGCATGACCCGCGTGGACGTCGACGCCGACGGCCAGGGCTGCACCACCGTGTGGCAGAACGAGGTCCGCAGTTCCGCAGTTCCGCACCTGTCGACCGCCGACGGCAACTTGTACACGATGGTCCGGCAGGGTATCGGCGACACCGCCGTGACCACTCCCTTGGACAGCTTCGCGTACGCAGTGATCGACCCCGACACCGGTGCGGTGAAGACCACCGAGACCATCACGGGCACCCTGCTGGGCGACACGCTGCAGATGTCGGCGCTCATCACCCACGACGGCCGGTACATGCAGGGCACGATCTCGGGCATCGTGTCCGTCAACCCCGGCAGCGGAGGGTCGAGCGGCTCGTCGGGATCGTGACCTCGCACACGATCGCGCCACCCGCGGGTCGGATAACCTGCGCGTTTCCCCGCGGGCGGCGCACCCCAACGACAGCGTGTAGTGGACGGCCCTCTACCATCGGGGCGTGCTGTATCGCGGGTTTGTGAACCTGGTCAACCGTCTGCCGCTGCCGTCCCTCGCGGTCCAGAAGTGGATCGCGATCGCGGTGATCGTCTCGCAGGGCGGCATCGCGGTCACCGGATCGGTCGTCCGCGTGACGGCGTCCGGCCTCGGCTGCACCACCTGGCCGCAGTGCTATCCGGGCAGCTTCGTCCCGACGTCGTCGTCCACCGCGCCGTGGTTCCACCAGTCCATCGAGTTCGGCAACCGGTTGCTCACCTTCCTGGTGGTCGCGACCGCTGCCGCCGTGGTCCTCGCCGTCACCCGCGCGGGGCGCCGGCGCGAGGTGCTGGCCTACGCGTGGCTGATGCCGCTGTCGACCGTCGCGCAGGCGGTCCTCGGCGGGATCACCGTGCTCACCGGGCTGCTCTGGTGGACGGTGGCGCTGCACCTGCTGGTGTCGATGGCGATGGTGTGGCTGTCGGTCATCCTGTACCACAAGATCGACCAGCCCGACGACGGCGTCGAGGTCACCACCCTCCCCAAGCAGTTGAGCTGGCTGACGGCCCTCACCGGCGTCGCGCTGGCCGGAACGCTGGTCGCCGGCACCATGGTGACCGGCGCCGGACCCCACGCCGGCGACAAGAACCCGGAGCGCACCGTCGAGCGTCTCGACCTCGACATCACCAACCTCGTGCACCTGCACGCCGAACTGCTGGTCGGCTACCTCGCGCTGCTGATCGGCCTCGGGTTCGGCCTGTACGCGGTCGGCGCGAGCGCCGCGGTGAAGCTGCGTCTGAAGGTCGTCGTCGCACTCGTGGTCGCACAGGCCTGCGTCGGTCTCGTGCAGTTCTGGACGCACGTACCGGCCGCGCTGGTGACCATCCACGTCGCGCTCGCCGGTGCCTGCACCGCCGCGACCGCCGCCCTGTACGCGGCAGGCCGGGTCCGTGAACCGGTCGGTGAACGCGCCGACACCGAGGCCGTCGCGTCCGCCTGACCCGGCTTCACCCACGAACGACGAAGGCCGGGGTCCTGCACACGTGCAGGACCCCGGCCTTCGGAGGTTTCAGCGCTCGTTGCGCGCCTTGGGGAAGCGTGTCTGGTGGGCGACCCAGCCCGCCATCTTCGCGAAGTGACCCTTGCGCGGGGTGACGACGCTGGTCAGCGCGCGATCCCACTCGGAGACCGTGATCTCGTCGAAGGAGGCGACGACCGCGTTCGCGATCGCGACCGTTTCGACCACCTGGTCGCCGAGGATGCCGTCGGCGCCGACGAGCGTGATCCGCACGCCCGCACGACCGACCGGCTGAATGACCGCGCTCGCGGATCCGCCGTGCTCGGAGAGGAACTTCCGGATGGCTGCGACCGTGCCCGAGGGCAGGACCGGGGCCGCAGCGGTGCTCTGGGTATCGGTGCTCATGGCGTCAGCCTACTGTGCGGTAGCGGAACGACGCCCACGACCGTCCCATCACACGTCCGGGAACCGGGTGTACAACAAGAACATGCGCGCAATCGTGGTGTCCGAGTACGGCGGTCCCGAGGTCCTCACCCCCACCGAGGTGCCGGATCCGCAACCCGGTCCCGGTGACCTGGTGGTAGCCACCGAGGCGATCGGGATCAACTTCATCGACACGTACTTCCGCACGGGCACCTACGCCCGCGATCTCCCCTACGTCCCCGGCGACGAGGGCACCGGCGTCGTCACCGCGGTCGGCGCCGACGTCACCGAGTTCGGCGTCGGCGACCGGGTGGCCTGGGCGGCCGGGCCCGGCAGCTACGCGGAGAAGGTCGTCGTTCCCGCCGCAGTCGCCGTGGACGTGCCCGACGGGGTCGCTCCCGAGCAGGCCGCATCGGCGCTGCTGCAGGGCATGACGGCGCACTACCTGATCGAGTCGGCGTATCCGGCGCGGTCGGGTGAGACGGTCCTCGTCCACGCCGGTGCCGGTGGTGTGGGTCTGCTGTTGACGCAGATGGCGGCCGCGAAGGGCATCAAGGTCGTCACGACGGTCTCGACGGACGAGAAGGAGGCACTCTCGCGGGAGGCGGGCGCGTGGCGCGTCCTGCGCTACGGCGACGGCCTCGCCGAGAAGGTGCGCGAACTGACCGGCGGCGAGGGCGTGGCCGCCGTGTACGACGGGGTCGGCAGGGACACGTTCGACGCGAGCCTCGAGTCGCTGCGGATCCGCGGCACGCTCGTGCTGTTCGGCGCCGCGAGCGGGCCGGTTCCGCCGTTCGATCTGCAGCGTCTCAACGCGGGCGGGTCGCTGTACGTGACCCGGCCGACCCTCGCCCACTACGTGCGGGACCGCGAAGAACTCACGTGGCGCGCGGGCGCCGTCCTCGACGCGATCGCGGCCGGGACGCTGAAGCTGCGGGTGGGCGGCGCCTACCCGCTCGACGAGGCGGCACAGGCGCACCGCGACCTCGAGGGCCGCAAGACCACCGGTTCGATCGTGCTGCTGCCGTAGCGCCGCAGCAACGACGACGAGGGCCCCGGTCGAATTACGACCGGGGCCCTCGTCGAAGGTCAGACGACTGGCTGTGTCAGAACAGCTGCCCGATGGTCTGCCAACCCAGGACCGAGTCGACGGCCAGGCCGCAGCACACGACCGCGAGGTAGTTGTTCGACTGCAGGAACAGCTTGAGCGGCTTGATGGGGGTGCCGCCGCGGACGCTGTTGTACAGCTGGTGCGCGACGAACAGGAACCAGGCGCCGGCCAGCAGCGTGACGACCGCGTAGATCCAGCCCGCGGCCGGCACCAACGCGAGTGACGCGAGGACGGTGGCCCACGTGTAGATCACGATCTGCTTGGTGACGTGCGTCTCGGAGGCGATGACCGGGAGCATGGGCACACCCGCGGCCTTGTAGTCCTCCTTGTAGCGCATCGCGAGCGCCCACGTGTGCGGCGGCGTCCAGAAGAAGATGATCAGGAAG
Organism: Prescottella agglutinans; assembly: GCF_004011865.1. Taxonomy (GTDB): domain Bacteria; phylum Actinomycetota; class Actinomycetes; order Mycobacteriales; family Mycobacteriaceae; genus Prescottella; species Prescottella agglutinans. The sequence continues at coordinate 343,947 of NZ_RKLP01000007.1, forward strand.
AGGACGACCGGTTCCCAGCTGAGCGAGCCGGTGACCGCGGCCCAACCCACCATGACCGGCATGCATCCGGCGGCGCCGCCCCAGATGACGTTCTGCCAGGTCCGACGCTTGAGCACCATCGTGTAGACGAGGACGTAGAACGCGATCGTCAGGACGACCAGGAAACCGGCGAGCAGGTTGGCGCGCCACCACAGCCACAGGAACGATGCGATACCGAGCGTCATGCCGAACACGAAGGCGTTCCTCGTCGGCACCGCCTGGCGGGCCAGCGGGCGCAGCGCTGTGCGCTTCATCACCTTGTCGATGTCGGCGTCGACGACGCAGTTGAGCGAGTTCGCACTCGCGGCGCCCATCCAGCCGCCGAACAGCGTGCTGAGGATGAGGACGAGGTCGATGTGACCGCGGTCCGCGAGCAGCATCGCCGGAATCGTCGCGACGAGCAGGAGCTCGATCACCCGCGGCTTCGTCAATGCGACGTACGCGAGGAACGTCGAGGTCACACGCCCCCACAGCGTCGACCTGTCCGGTACGACTTCCGATTCGGAAGCGGATGCGCCGCCCGGGCTGCCGAAGCCGTGTCCGCTCGGCCTATGCCCTGTACGCACGCTGTCTCCTTGCCCCACGCGACTACATCCTCGCTGACTACTGCACTACTACAGACGATGGTAGACGCCGGTTACCCGGCAACCGAATCGACCCGAATCCAGGGGCACACTAGGCTGGAGGCGCACAAGAGGCCCGCCAACGCCCAGCGCACCCTCCGGCTCCACGTACAACCATGTCAGGAGACATCTGCCCGTGTCGATCACAGACGAGATCCGCGTCCTCACCCAACCGGTCCACCCCACCGACTGGACCGATCTGGACACCAAGGCCGTCGACACCGTACGAGTCCTCGCCGCGGACGCCGTCCAGAAGGTCGGAAACGGCCACCCCGGTACCGCGATGAGTCTTGCACCGCTGGCCTACACCCTGTTCCAGCGGGTGCTGCGCCACGACCCGAAGAACCCGGAGTGGGTCGGCCGCGACCGTTTCGTCCTGTCGTGCGGGCACAGCAGCCTGACGCTGTACCTGCAGCTGTACCTGTCCGGCTACGGCCTGGAGCTGTCCGACATCGAGGCGCTGCGCACGTGGGGCTCGCTCACCCCCGGTCACCCGGAGTTCGGCCACACCGTCGGCGTCGAGATGACCACCGGCCCGCTGGGCCAGGGCCTGGCGTCGTCGGTCGGCATGGCGATGGCGGCCCGCCGCGAGCGCGGCCTGTTCGATCCGGACGCCGCGGCCGGCACCAGCCCGTTCGACCACTACGTCTACGTCATCGCCTCCGACGGTGACATCGAGGAGGGCGTCACCTCCGAGGCGTCGTCGATCGCGGGCGTCCAGGAACTGGGCAACCTGATCGTCTTCTACGACGACAACAAGATCTCGATCGAGCACGACACCGCGATCGCGCTCGGCGAGGACACCGCCAAGCGTTACGAGGCGTACGGCTGGCACGTGCAGGTCGTCGAGGGCGGCGAGAACGTCTCGGCGATCCTCGACGCCGTGGAGGCCGCGAAGGCCGTCACCGACAAGCCGTCGATGATCCTGCTGCGCACCATCATCGGATACCCGGCTCCGACCAAGATGAACACCGGCGACGTGCACGGTGCCGCGCTCGGCGCCGACGAGGTCGCCGGGGTCAAGCGCGCCCTGGGCTTCGATCCGGAGAAGAGCTTCGACGTCGACCCGGCCGCGCTCGCGCATGCCCGCCAGGTCGTGGATCGGGGCGCCGCTGCGCACACCCGGTGGCAGGCCGACTTCGACGCCTGGGCCGCACGCGAGCCCGAGCGCAAGGCGCTGTTCGACCGTCTGCACGCCGGCGAGTTCCCCGAGGGCTGGGCCGACAACCTCCCGACGTGGGACGCCGACGCGAAGGGCGTTGCGACCCGCAAGGCGTCGAGCAAGGTCCTGAACGCGCTCGGCCCGATCCTGCCGGAACTGTGGGGCGGCTCGGCCGACCTCGCCGGCAGCAACAACACCACGATCGACGGCTCCGACTCGTTCGGCCCGACGTCGATCTCGACGAAGGACTGGAACGCCCAGCCCTACGGCCGGACGCTGCACTTCGGCGTGCGCGAGCACGCGATGGGCTCGATCCTCAACGGCATCGTGCTGCACGGCCCGACCCGCGCGTACGGCGGCACGTTCCTCGTCTTCAGCGACTACATGCGCCCGGCGGTCCGCCTGGCCTCGCTGATGAAGACCCCCGCGCTGTACGTCTGGACGCACGACTCCATCGGCCTCGGCGAGGACGGCCCGACGCACCAGCCGATCGAGCACCTCGCGTCGCTGCGTGCCATCCCGAACATGTCCGTCATCCGTCCGGGCGACGCCAACGAGACCGCCCAGGCGTGGAAGGCCGCGCTCGAGCACAAGACCGGCCCGACCGCGCTCGCGCTGACCCGCCAGGACATCCCGGTCCTCGAAGGCACCCGGGACAAGGCCGCCGAGGGCGTGGCCCGCGGCGCGTACGTGCTGGCCGAGGCGTCCACCGGCACCCCCGAGGTGATCCTGCTCGGCACCGGCTCGGAGCTGCAGCTGGCGGTCGCCGCCCGCGAGGCACTCGAGGCGGACGGCATCGCCACCCGCGTCGTGTCGGTCCCCTGCCTCGACTGGTTCGAGCAGCAGGACCAGGCCTACCGCGACGAGGTCCTGCCGCCGTCGGTGCGCGCCCGCGTCACCGTCGAGGCCGGCATCGCGATGCCGTGGTACAAGATCCTCGGCAACGACGGCGAGGCCGTCTCGATCGAGCACTACGGCGCATCCGCCGACCACAAGACGCTGTTCCGTGAGTTCGGCTTCACGGCCGAAGCGGTCACCGATGCGGCGCGCCGCACCCTCGCACGTGTGAAGGGATGAATCATCATGACTGACACTGCAACCCAGAACGCCAACCTCGCGGCGCTGTCCGCGGCGGGCGTGTCCGTGTGGCTCGACGACCTGTCCCGCACGCGGCTCGAGACGGGCAACCTCGCGGACCTGATCGCGACCCGCAGCGTCGTCGGGGTCACCACGAACCCGACGATCTTCCAGGGCGCCATCACCAAGGGCAACGCGTACGACGCGCAGCTGAGCGCGCTGGCGAAGCAGGGCGCCGACGTCGACGAGACGGTGCGCACCCTCACCACGGACGACGTCCGCAACGCCTGCGACGTGCTGGCGCCGGTGGCGTCCGCGACCGACGGCGTGGACGGTCGCGTCTCGATCGAGGTCGATCCGCGTCTGGCCCACGAGACCGACGCGACCGTCGCGCAGGCGATCGAGCTGTGGAAGCTCGTCGACCGCGAGAACCTGCTGATCAAGATCCCGGCTACCAAGGCGGGTCTGCCGGCGATCACCCGGGTGATCGCGGAGGGCATCAGCGTCAACGTCACGCTGATCTTCTCGGTCGAGCGGTACGAGGCGGTCATCGACGCGTACCTGTCCGGGCTCGAGGCCGCGAAGGCCGCCGGGCACGACCTGTCGAAGATCCATTCGGTGGCGTCGTTCTTCGTCTCCCGCGTGGACACCGAGATCGACGCGCAGCTCGAGAAGATCGGCTCGGAGGCCGCCCTCGCGCTGCGCGGCAAGGCCGGTGTGGCCAACGCCCGCCTCGCGTACGCGTCGTACCAGAGCGTGTTCGAGGGCGGCGACCGATGGGCGGCGCTGGCGGCCGAGGGCGCACGCGTCCAGCGTCCGCTGTGGGCGTCGACGGGTGTGAAGAACCCCGACTACTCCGACACGCTGTACGTGACGGAGCTTGTCGCCCCGCACACCGTGAACACCATGCCGGAGAAGACCCTCGAGGCGGTCGCCGACCACGGCGCCGTCACCGGGGACACCATCACCGGCACCGCCGCGGCGTCGCAGAACGTGTTCGACGGGCTGGCCGCGGTCGGCATCGACATCCCGGCCGTGTTCGACAAGCTCGAGTCCGAGGGCGTCGACAAGTTCGAGGTCTCGTGGAACGAGCTCCTCGACGCGATCACGGAGCAGCTCGCGGCTGCTCGAGAGAGCTGATCCGTGAGCGAACCCGCGGCGGACCGTTGGGTCAACCCACTTCGGGACAGCAGGGACCGGCGACTGCCTCGCATCGCCGGCCCCTGTGGCCTGGTGATCTTCGGTGTCACCGGCGACTTGGCGCGCAAGAAGCTCATGCCGGCGGTGTACGACCTCGCCAACAGGGGCCTGTTACCGCCCGGGTTCGCTCTGGTCGGGTTCGCCCGGCGTGACTGGGCGGACCAGGATTTCGCCCAGGTCGTGCACGACGCCGTCCGCGAGCACGCCCGCACCCCGTTCAGCGAGGACGTGTGGGAGCAGCTCGCGAAGGGTATTCGCTTCGTCCAGGGCAGCTTCGACGACGCCGACGCCTTCACCGAGCTGTCCAACACGCTCGACGCGCTGGACCGCGAACGCGGCACGCGGGGCAATCACGCGTTCTACCTGTCGATTCCGCCCGCCCAGTTCCCCACGGTGTGCGAACAGCTGTCGACGTCGGGGCTGGCGAAGTCCGCGGACGGGCAGTGGCGCCGTGTGGTGATCGAGAAGCCGTTCGGTCACGACCTCGAGAGTGCCCAGGAACTCAATGCGGTGGTGAACAACGTGTTCCCGGAGGACACGGTGTTCCGCATCGATCACTACCTGGGCAAGGAGACGGTCCAGAACATCCTGGCGTTGCGGTTCGCGAACCAGTTGTTCGACCCGATCTGGAACGCCCACTACGTCGACCACGTGCAGATCACCATGGCCGAGGACATCGGTCTCGGCGGCCGGGCCGGCTACTACGACGGCATCGGCGCGGCCCGGGACGTCATCCAGAACCACCTGCTCCAGCTGCTCGCGTTCACCGCGATGGAGGAGCCGATCAGCTTCGAGCCGTCCGAACTGCAGGCCGAGAAGATCAAGGTGCTGTCCGCGACGCGTCTCGCGGAACCGCTCGACGAGACCACCGCCCGCGGTCAGTACGCCGGCGGCTGGCAGGGCGGCCGGAAGGTCGTCGGCCTGCTCGAGGAGGAGGGGTTCGCGAAGGACTCCAAGACCGAGACCTACGCGGCGATCACCCTCGAGGTGGACACCCGCCGCTGGGCCGGGGTGCCGTTCTACCTGCGCACGGGAAAGCGACTGGGCCGCAGGGTCACCGAGATCGCGGTCGTGTTCAAGCGGGCCCCGCATCTGCCGTTCGACGCGACCATGACCGAGGACCTCGGCCAGAACGCCCTCGTGATCCGCGTCCAGCCCGACGAGGGCGTCACCATGCGGTTCGGCTCCAAGGTGCCGGGGTCGAGCATGGAGGTCCGGGACGTCAACATGGACTTCAGCTACGGGCAGGCGTTCACCGAGTCGTCGCCGGAGGCCTACGAGCGGCTGATCCTCGACGTCCTGCTCGGTGAGCCGTCGCTGTTCCCGGTCAACGCCGAGGTCGAGCTGTCGTGGAAGATCCTCGACCCGGTCCTCGACCACTGGGCGAAGAACGGCAAGCCCGAGCCCTACGAGGCAGGCACGTGGGGTCCGCCGTCGGCGCAGGAGATGATGCGCCGCACCGGTCGCGAATGGAGAAGGCCGTGATCATCGAGCTGCCGGGAACCACCACCGGAGCGATCAACAAGAAGCTCGTCGAGGTTCGCGAGTCCGGCGGCGCGGTCACGTTGGGCCGGGTCCTGACGCTGGTCGTGTGCACGCGGGACAGCAAGAACTCCGAGGACGTCATCGACGCCGCGAACGAGGCCAGCCGCGAGCATCCGTGTCGCGTCATCGTCGTCGCGCGCGGATCCCGTTCGGAGGAGACGCATCTCGATGCCGAGATCCGTGTCGGTGGCGACGCCGGCGCGTCCGAGGTCGTGATCCTGCGCGTGTACGGCGAACTCGCCGATCACGAGGCGAGCGTCGTGGTGCCGTTCCTGCTGCCCGACACCCCGGTCGTGGCGTGGTGGCCGGAGGACGCACCCGCGGTTCCGGCACTGGATCCAGTGGGGCGGTTGGCGATCCGCCGGATCACCGACGCGACGGGCGCCGACGACCCGACCGCGACCATCAAGAGCCGACTCGGCTCGTACACGGCGGGCGACACCGACCTCGCGTGGAGCCGCATCACCTACTGGCGGGCGCTGCTGACATCGGCGCTGGACCAGCCGCCGCACGAGCAGATCGTGTCGGCGACGGTGTCGGGCCTGGCGACCGAACCGGCGCTCGACGTCCTGGCGGGCTGGCTCGCGGGCCGCATCGACGGACCGGTCCGCCGGCAGACCGGTCCGCTGTTCGTCGAACTGCAGCTCACGAACGGCGACCGCATCTCGATCAGCCGTCCGCAGGTCGAGACGACAGCGACGCTGGCCCGCACCGGCCAGCCGGACGCCCTGGTGGCGCTGGCCCGCCGCGAGACCCGGGACTGCCTCGCGGAGGAACTGCGCAGGCTCGATCCCGACGAGATCTACGAAGCCGCCCTGACGGGACTGTCGAAGGTGGAATATGTCTGACGTGAACGCCCAGCAGGAGATCCAGCGGTACGCCGACACCGACGCCCTGGTGCGTGCGTCGGCCGAGCGCTTCGTCGACGCGGTCGTCGCAGCCCAGCAGTCGCGCGGGTCCGCGGCCGTGGTGCTCACCGGCGGTGGCACCGGCATCGCACTGCTCGAGCACGTGCGCGCCAACCCCGGCGCCATCGAGTGGGCGGCGCTGGACGTGTTCTTCGGCGACGAGCGCTTCCTGCCCACCGGCGATCCGGAGCGCAACGAGGTGCAGGCGCACCAGGCGCTGCTCGACCACGTGCCGGTCGATCCGGCACGCGTCCACGTCATGGCAGCGTCGGACGGCGCGTACGGCAGCGATCCGGTCACGGCGGCCGCCGCGTACGCCGAGGTCCTCGAAACGTTCGGCGCAGACCGCACCGGCCCCCTCTTCGACGTCCATCTGCTCGGCATGGGCGGTGAGGGCCACATCAATTCGCTGTTCCCGGACACCGATGCGGTTCGCGAGCCCGAGCAGTTGGTGGTCGCGGTCACCGACTCCCCCAAGCCGCCGCCGGTCCGGGTGACGCTCACCCTGCCCGCCGTGCAGTCGGCACGCGAGGTGTGGTTGATCGTGTCGGGTGACGCGAAGGCCGACGCGGTCGCCGCGGCGGTCGACGGCGCCTCGCCGGAGGAGATCCCGTCCGCGGGTGCGCGCGGCGTCGAGCGCACGGTGTGGCTGCTCGACGAGACCGCCGCGAGCAAGCTTCCGCTTTCCTGACAATTCGTCATTCAGGCTGGTCGTCGACGGGTTCGCCCGCACACCGCTCCTGTGGCACCTCACCGGTGTCGGCCGCGCTCGTTCGTGGCCGACACCCCGTCGACAACCGAGCGCTGCTCCGGGGCCCGCCCGGCCTGCGCGCTCCGAGCCGCCGATACGTGGCGCCCCTCGCGTTCCGATCCATCCGCGCTCCCTCCCCTGCCGGTCCCCGGTTTCTGTTCCGTACGCTCTGTTCGACGCGACGAACCGTGGATCGGTTCCCCCGCACCTGCGGCGTAGTACGGCGGTACCATTCCGGCGTGCAGCGCGCGGAGTACATCTCGGAGCTCGGTACCGTCCTCGATCGCCACAGCAACGCTGCGGCGGAGAAGATCTCGGCGATACTCGACAACTGTCCGGCGGAGGCCACCGCCCTCGCCTTCGACGTGTTCCCCGACCAGGACGGTGAGGGCACCTTCGACGTCTGGGCGCGACTGGACGGCCCGGACCACTTCGCGCTGAACAAGCCCGTCGACGACCACCGCCACGTGTTCGGGATCGTGCACACCGAGGACGGACTCGAACCCGAGGTCCCGCTCTGGTCGCGCAGCGCCCCGTTCTGTGTGCAGGACGCGATCGTCGACGCCGCCGCGACGTGGATCGGCGAGTTGTGGTCGCGCGTCGGCCAGGTTCGGTCGGCGCTGCCCTGGTACGTCGAGGGCGAGGACGGCTACGGGACGATCACCCCGCTGCTGTTCGAGTCGGAGCACCGCTGACCGCCTGCCCCACCCTCATTCGCGGAGCGCGTCCGACAGCACCGTGATCAACTCGGCGGCCGGGGCCATCGGCAGCGTGTAATGCGACGCGCCGGACAGGACGGCAGTCCGTGCCCCGGGCAGCGCCTTTCGGACGCCGGCACGCACCCTGCGGATGTCGTGGATGCGGCTGAGTTCGGCGAGCACCACCGTCGTCGGACACCGGATCTGCCCGAGGTCGCGGCGTCGCGGACGCTTCGGCACCACCGGTCTCGTCGTCGGGAAGTGTTCGGCGCCGTGTGCGACGAGGTCGAGCCAGTCCGGGTCCACTTCCGATCCCGCCGTCTCCCAACCGATCAGTGCCCGTTGCCGCGCGGCGGTGGGCCGCAACAGCAGCGGCAGCGCCCGGAGCAGGAAGCCGGTCCGCATGCCCGCGAAGCACGAATTGGGGTCGAGCAGTACGAGTCGATCGACCCGTTCGGGGTGCCGCGTCGCGAACGCCAGCGCCACCATTCCGCCGTACGAATGCCCCACGAGGGCAACGGCTCCGAGACCGAGCGCATCGAGCACGTCGGCCAGCCACACCATGAGGTCCTCGACGGTGCGGGGCCCCTCGCCGACGACGCTGCGGCCCAGATCGCCGAGCAGGTCGACCGCGAAGACGCGATGCGTGGCGGCCAGATCGCCCGCCACCGCAAACCACGATGTCGAGGTCGCCCGCCCGCCCGGCAGCAGCACCACCGGCGGCGCCTCGACCGGACCGCAGACGTTGACGCGTGTCGTCCCGTGGCGGGTCGTGGCGTCGACGCCCTCGACCGGACCCGGCCACTTCCCCAGGACGCGGTCGTAACGGTCGCGAAACTCGCGGCCGGACGCCGTGTCGGCGAATTCGGAGATGCTGCCCTGACCCATGTGAACCCCCTCGACAGTTACCTCGATGATCGAGATACTAGATAGTCGAAAGTTATAGATCCAGAGGAGATGACGTGCCGGAACCGACGAGACCGGACGACGACGCGCTGACGATCGTGCACCGCGTCCGGGCCCTGACGATCGAGCTCCATCTGATCGGGGCGGACTTCGCGTCGCGGAACCGCCTGCACACCACCGATCTTCGGGCCCTGATCTGCCTGCTCGACGCCGACCGTTCCGGCGTCCCCGCTACGCCCGGCCTGCTGGCCGACGAACTGGCTCTCACCTCCGCATCGACCACGGCGCTGGTGGACCGACTGGAGAGGGCGGGGCACATCCGACGCGTGCGGGACACCGCCGATCGCCGCCGCGTGCTGCTCGAGGTGACGCCGTCCGCCGTGGAGCTGGGCTGGTCGTTCTTCGGCCCGCTGATCGGGGCGGCGACGGAGACGATCGACGACTTCACCCCGGACGAACAGGGCACCATCGAACGGTTCCTCGTCCAGATGACTGCAGCCGCTGCCGCCACACGTGACCAACTCGCGCCCTGATCACACGACGACAACAGACATGCTGAGCTGAACCCCGAGGCGAACAGCGGTCACATCACCGGGCGGCTGGGGTCACACACCGGGATCGGGCGAGACGAGCCAGGTCCGGAAGATCTTCTCGGTTGCGATGCCCTCCACCACGAACGGATCGCCGGCAGCGAAGGCTTCCGCGGCCTCCAGCGAAGTGAAGATCGACATCGCCGCGGCTTGTCCTGTCGACGTTTCGGCGAACGGCCCGATCATCACGAGTGCGCCCGGTCGGTCGATCCGGAACTCGGCCGCGTACGCACTGTGCGCCGGAAAGACCTCAGGGATCCGGGTGCGGGCGGCCACGTCGGAGTAATACAGCAGGACGACGTGCGGAACCCACACCGGCTGTGCCGTCATTCGAACCCACTCCACGACTTGTTTGTCGGCCGCGATCATCTTATCCGGTGACCACGTCGACGAGGGAGAGGAACTCCTTGATCGACACGACCTAGATGTGATGTCCGGGGAGGTTGGTCAGTCGGGTGACCGGTGGCCGGCCGCCGATGGCGGAGTGGGGTCGGTGGTGATTGTAGAAGTGCAGCCATCCGGGCAGGGCGGCGTTGCGCTGCGTGGTTGATTCGTAGAGGCGGGCGTAGGCCCATCCGTCGGCCAGGGTGCGGTGGAAGCGTTCGACCTTCCCGTTGTGCACGAACGCGATTCCGGTTCTCGGCTCGTAGCGGCTGTTGCGTCGGCCGGTCCTCTTCGCGGTGGCCTCTCGGTTCTTCTTACCTTGCCGGCGGCCGACGAAGCGGTGCCCACCACCGCCCTCGGATGTTGCCGAACTTGGTGACATCGACATGGATCAACGAGCCGGGGTGGTCGTGTTCGTAGCGACGCAGCGGTTCCCCGGTGACCCGGTCGATACGCGAGAGCCGGTTGATGCGGCACCGCACCAGCACCGCGTGGACCGTGGATGCCGGCATCGACAGCCGCCCGGCGATCTGGACCGGGCCGAGCCGGTGACGCCACCGCATCTCGACGATCTGCCGAACCACTTCGAGGGGTGTCTTGTTCGGGCTCGAGTTTGGACGCGAGCTGCGGTCGACCATGCCGGCGACGCCTTCAGCGCGGTAGCGGTCAGCCCACTTCTTCGCCGTTCGTGCCGCGACCATGAACATCTTCGCTGCCGAACCGTACGTCCAGCCGTCATCGACGATCAGTCGTGCCAGGCGGAGTCTGGTGACCGGAGTCAGCGTTGCATTAGCGTGGGACACGAAGGCCTCCTGGTGGTGAAGCGGTTCCTAGACAGCTCCACTTCACAACCGGAGGCCTTCACCTGTCAGGTCGACTCACCGGACAGAGTCCGGACCAACCTCCCTGGACATCACACCTAGAGCGTGTCTGACAAAGCGTGGGTCCAGGCGATTGCGGCGTGGATGAGGACGGCAGCTCAGTGTGCCGTGCCTGCCGAATTCGGGCCGTGGCAGACGATCTGGAAACGTCACCGCCGCTCAGCGGCCGGTGCGGGCATTCGACAGGCAAGATGGTCCCTATGAGCGCACACGCAGGCCTGCTCCTGGCGATCGCGATCCCCGCCGGCGGCCTGGTCGTGTTCACGCTGGTCTTCTTCCTGCTCGGCCGCAGGATGCGGCGGCTGCGTCACGAAGGTCGTGTCACGTACCCCGCGAAGACCACGCCCGGCAGCAACGACTTCTCCAGCAACGCCGTGTGAGCCCCCCGAGCGGCCCTGGAATCCGGAAGCTGGCCCGGGGGTGCCACTAGCGCCGGCACCCACGTGCCTCGCGAGTGAAAGGGTAAGCGCATGACGACACCTCGCGCCTATCTTGACGCTGTTGCGGAGATATACACGGGACTTGATGCTTCTCTGGATTTGCGAGCCCCGCTGGCGGACACGAATCGTGACGCGATGCTCGCGTCGCTGGGATACGGGGTGGTGGACTGGCTCGTCGATCTGTGGCGAGTCGCCGACGGCGGGCCAGTCTACAGTCCGGTGTTCACACGGCCAGATTTCTTCAACGGTGCGGACTTCCTGTCCGTGTCGCAGTCCCTTGCGTTGCGCAATCGCCTGCGTGATATTGCGGGGAACTTCGCGGGCTGGCAGGAGTCGGTACCTCGCGATGGTCGGATCCGCGCGGGCTGGTTCCTCGACACGTGGGTGCCATTCGCAGCCTTTGGAGGGAGCACGATCGTCCTATTCGCCGACTGCGACCCGGGCCCCGGGGGCGCGGTCGGTCAGGTGATCTCCTACGTGCATGACCCCGACCAGATCTCCTTGGTGGCACTCGATGGTGAGGCCTATCTTGACGCATCGCTCACGTGGTTCCGCGATCAAGCAGAAGAGTTCGTCCCCGAACCTGAAGATTGAGACGCTTCTTCGCCCTAGGTGTACCTGGCCATCAGGTTGGTTGCAGTCGGCTGATCGGTGGTAGTCCTCCGAGTGCGCTGTGGCGTCGTCGAGTGTTGTAGTACTCGAGCCAAGGTGCAAGCGCGTCGGCGCGTTCGGTGTTGCTG
>NZ_RKLP01000008.1 GCF_004011865.1 Prescottella agglutinans
TGTCGAGGGCGGCGTTGGCGCCGGCGACGTAGGCGGCGTGGTGCTTGTCGTGGTGGAGCTCCATGATCTTGCCGGAGATGTGGGGCTCGAGGGCGGCGTAGTCGTAGGGCAGATCGGGCAGCGTGTATACGGTCATGGTGTTGATCTTGCAACCTCGAGTGCACTCGAGGTCCATGCGGTGTGCGGGATGTCACGGCCGTGAAGCCGAATCCGGTCGCCTAGTCTCGTTGCGTGTCCGGAACCCCCCACGCCCGCGAACCGCACGTCCCGCTGCCGGTCGAGATCCCCGTCACCGATTCCATCGCCGACGAGTCGCTGGACCTGAAGACGCAGATCGTGCGCTTCGTCGTGACGGGCGGACTGTCGGCGGTCGTCGACTACGGCCTGTACGTGCTGTTCATGGCGCTGGGCATCACCCGGGACGTGGCGAAGGGGCTGAGCTTCGTCGCCGGCACCACGACCGCCTACCTGATCAACCGGCGCTGGACGTTCAAGGCCGCGCCCAGCCGCCTGCGCTTCGTCGCGGTCGTGATCCTCTACGCCGTGACGTTCGCGGTCCAGGTCGGCATCAACGGGGTGTTGTCCGACAACCTCGCCGACACGTGGTGGCGGACGCCGCTGGCCTTCGTGATCGCGCAGGGCACCGCGACGGTCATCAACTTCGTCGTCCAGCGCGCGGTGATCTTCAAGATCCGATAACCGTCTGGACACCTGTCTGTAGAGTCTTCCGATCGGGAGTGGAACGGGTTACATTTTCTGGCACCGACCAACCCGGAGGAGTCAGATCGTGCGCTACGGCATCAGCCTGTTCACCAGTGACCGAGGCATCACCCCCGCGGCCGCCGCGCGGGCGGTCGAGCAGTCCGGGTTCGACGCGTTCTACGTGCCCGAGCACACGCACATCCCGGTCAACCGGGAATCGAACCACCCCGGCACCGGCAACGAGACCCTTCCCGACGACCGCTACATGCGCACCCTCGACCCGTGGGTCGCGCTCGGCACCGCCGCCTCGGTGACGTCGCGGATCCGGCTCGGCACCTCCGTGGCGCTGCCGCTCGAGCACGACCCCATCACCCTCGCCAAGACCATCGCGTCGCTCGACCACCTCTCCGGTGGGCGGGTCACGTTCGGCGTCGGATTCGGCTGGAACGCCGAGGAACTCGCCGACCACGGCGTCGACCCGAAGAAGCGCCGCACCGCGCTGCGCGAGTACCTCGAGGCGATGCAGGCGCTGTGGACGCAGGAGGAGGCGTCGTACGACGGGCAGTTCGTGAAGTTCGGTCCGAGTTGGGCGTGGCCCAAGCCGATTCAGCAGCCGCGCCCGCCGGTCCTCGTCGGCGCGGGCGCGTCGGAGAAGACGTTCGCATGGATCGCGCGCTCGGCCGACGGCTGGATCACCACCCCGATCGAGCGGGACATCGAGGACAACGTCACGCTGCTGCGCAAGATCTGGGCCGACGCGGGCCGCACCGGGCAGCCCGAGGTCGTCGTGCTGGCCGGGAAGCCGGACGCCGACAAGCTCGCCCGCTGGCAGGACCTCGGGGTCAGCGAGGCGCTGTTCGGCATGCCCGACAGTTCCGAGGACGAGGTGGTCGCCTACCTGCAGCGGCTCGCGGGCAAGCTGGGCATCGGGTAGCGCCTCAGCGGGGCGGGCCCTCGGTCAGCACCAGCGAACCCGACCGCTCCGCGCCGGTGGCGTCGATCCAGCGCAGGCGCACCGAGTCGCCGGGGTGCAGCGCGACCATCCGCAGGTTCAGGTCCGTGGACGAGAGGATCGGGACGCCGTCGAACTCGACGATCACGTCCCCGCGTGCCAGCCCGACGCCCTCGGCGGGGCTGCGGTAGGCGACGACGGTCACCTCCGCGCCCGACCGGGACCCGGTCTGTTGGTCGCGGTGATCGCGCACGCTCACCCCGAGCAGCGGCGTCGGCCCGATGTGCACGGTGTCGGAGGCGCGCCCCGACAGCACCTGCTCCACCAGGTCCATCGCGGCGTCGATGGGGATCGCGTACGACGTGGGTTTGGGCGCGGGTTCGGGCCCGGCCCCCGGAGCGACGGCGTTCCCGGCGCTGTTGACCCCGACGACGTCACCGAACGCGTTCACGAGCGGGCCGCCGGAGTCGCCCGGCCGGACGTTGGCGTCCACCTCGATGAGCCCCGACAGTTCGTTGCGGGAACCGTCGACGGAGTTGCGGGTCATGACCGTCACCCCGACCCGGGTGACCGCGCCCGGCGCCGACACCGGCACCCCGCCGCCCTCCGCGTTCCCGATGGCGGTGACGGGGTCGCCGATCCGCACCGACTCGGACGACGCCAGCCGGGCCGGTGGCAGGTCCGCGGCGCCGGGCAGTCGCAGCACCGCGAGGTCGCGGGCGCTGTCGTAGCCCACGACCTCGACGGCGTACGCGGACCGGTCGCGCATGCTGGTCGCCGCGATCTCCAGGCCGCCGTCGACGACGTGGTGGTTGGTGAGCACGATCGCGTCCGATCCGCGCGGGTCGCGGGCACCGAGCACGATCCCGGTGCCCGCGGTGGTGCCCAGCCCGGAGCGCGCGGTGAGCGTCACGATCGTCGGGACGACGCGGTTGGAGAGTTCCTCCGGCGCCAGCGCTACGGCCGGCGGGGGCGGCGCAGCCGGTGCGACGGCGACGGTGGTGGGCGCCGGCGCGCCCAGAGTGCCGGTTTGGAGAGGAATCGACAGGAACGCGAGGCCCGCGGCCGCCAGCGCTGCGATCGCAGCGCTCGCGCGGCGGATCCCCCTCGCGCTCATCGGCTCAGTCGACTCCCTCCCGGTAGGCGGGCAGCAGGCCGGCGTCCAGCGCCTGCCGCAGGGTCGGTGCGGCCAGGTCCTTGTCGGACAGCGCCCACTGCAGCGGGGTGCCGTCGCGTCCGACGACGGGCCAGTCGATGCCGATCCCCGGATCCAGCGGGCTCACCTCGTGCTCGCGTTCGGGGTTGTAGCCGGTCGAGCACAGGTACATCACCGTCGAGCCGTCCTCGAGGGAGAGGAACGCGTGCCCCAGGCCCTCGGAGACGAAGATCGCGCGGCGGTCGACGTCGTCGAGCAGCACCGAGTCCCACTGGCCGAACGTCGGCGACCCGGCCCGCATGTCGACGACGACGTCGAGCACCGCGCCCTTGGCGCAGGTCACGTACTTGGCCTGCCCGGGCGGGACGTCGGCGAAGTGGATCCCGCGCAGCACACCGGCCGCGGAGACCGAGCAGTTGGCCTGCTGCAGGTCGAGGGTGCGGCCGACGGCGTCGGAGAAGCCGGGCTCCTTGAACCACTCCAGGAACACCCCGCGGTGATCGCCGAACTGGCGGGGCGTGATCTCCCACGCTCCCGGAACCTTCAACTCCCGATAGTCCATGGTCACCATTCTCTGCCGCGCTCGAGCAGCCCCAGCAGGTACGTGCCGTAGCCGGACTTCACCAGCGGTTCGGCCCGTTCCCGGAGTTCGTCGTCGGTGATGAACCCGCGCCGCCAGGCGACCTCCTCGGGCACGCCGATCTTGAGGCCCTGCCGCTGCTCGATGGTGCGCACGTAGTTCGACGCGTCCAGCAGCGAGTCGAAGGTGCCGGTGTCCAGCCACGCGGTGCCGCGCGGCAGCACCTCCACCTGCAGCCGTCCGGCCTCCAGATACGTGCGGTTGACGTCGGTGATCTCGTACTCGCCGCGCGCCGACGGCGTCAGGTCCCGCGCGATGGAGACGACGTCGTTGTCGTAGAAGTACAGCCCCGGGACCGCGTAGTTCGACCGTGGCGCCGCCGGCTTCTCCTCGAGAGAGATAGCGGTGCCGGCGTCGTCGAACTCGATGACGCCGTACGCGCCCGGATCGGACACCCAGTACCCGAACACCGCGCCGCCCTTGACGTCGTGGAAGCGGGTGAGCGTGGTGCCCAGGCCGGGACCGTAGAAGATGTTGTCGCCCAACACCAGCGCCACCGAGTCCGAGCGGATGTGGTCGGCGCCCAGCACGAACGCCTGCGCGAGACCGTTCGGTTCGTGCTGCACCTGGTAGCTCAGCGAGATGCCGAACCGGGAGCCGTCGCCGAGCAGGTTCCGGAACTGGTCGGCGTCGCCCGGCGTCGTGATGATCAGGATGTCGCGGATCCCGGCGAGCATCAGCGTCGAGAGCGGGTAGTAGATCATCGGCTTGTCGTAGACCGGTACCAACTGTTTGCTCACGCCCAGCGTGATCGGGTGCAGCCGGCTGCCCGTCCCGCCGGCCAGAATGATTCCGCGCATGTAGAGCAGTGTTTCACGCGGGACGGCCGTATTTCGGGGGAGTGGCGAGGTCGGTCGACTACGACGCGATTGTGTCGGATTCGAGGTCCGTCGGATGGCGGCCGCGCAGCGTCCTCGTGCCAAGCGAGGTCGTCGATGTCCGGTTAGCGTCGAATCCGACCGATGACCGAAGACTGCTCTCGCAGCTCCCCCGTCTGAAGGGACCGGACGCATGCAGGAATCGACGACGTACGGTCCCGGAGAACGGTCGGCGGCGCGATCTTCCGGCGCCGACCGGGACGTGGATCGTCGTACGTTGCGCAAGGCCATCGCCGGTTCGGCGATGGGAAACGCGACCGAGTGGTTCGACTACGGCGTGTACGCCACGACGGCCACCTACCTGACCCAGAACTTCTTCCCCGGGCATCTCGGTTCGCTCGGCACGATGCTGGGCTTCGCGGTCTCGTTCGTGCTGCGCCCGCTGGGCGGCATGATCTGGGGTCCGCTGGGCGACCGGCTCGGCCGCAAGGCCGTCCTGGCGACCACGATCCTGCTGATGTCGGGCGCGACGGCCCTGATCGCCGCGATCCCGTCGTACGCGTCGATCGGGGTCGCCGCGCCCATCCTGCTCATCGCGCTGCGCGTGGTGCAGGGCTTCTCCACGGGCGGCGAGTACGGCGGCGCAGCCACTTTCATGGCCGAGTACGCGCCCGACGACAAGCGCGGCCGCTACGGCAGCTTCCTCGAGTTCGGCACGTTGGGCGGTTTCGCCGCCGGCACCGCGGTGGCGATGCTGTGCGAGCTGATGATCTCCGACGCGGACATGGCGGCCTGGGGCTGGCGGATCCCGTTCCTGATCGCCCTGCCGCTCGGCCTCGTCGGCTGGTTCCTGCGCAGCAGGCTCGACGAGTCGCCGGTGTTCGACGAGGTGGACGCGCAGGGCGACAGCCAGGACTCGATCCTGGGCGGGCTCGCCGACCTGCTGAAGAACTACTGGCGCCCGATCCTGATTCTCACCGGCATGGTCGTGGCACTGAACGTGGTCAACTACACGCTGCTCACCTACCAACCGACCTACCTGGAGTCGACGCTGGGCCTGAGCACGCAGTCGACGACGGTGATCATCCTGATCGGCGAGTTGGTCATGATGGCGTGCATCCCGTTCTTCGGCCGCTGGTCGGACACGCTCGGGCGCAAGCCGATGTGGTGGGGATCGCTGATCGGACTGCTGATCGCGGCGGTGCCGATGTACTGGCTGATGGCGCAGGGATTCGTGTGGGCGCTGCTCGCGTTCGCGGTCCTCGGTCTGCTCTACCTTCCGCAGTTGGCGACCATTTCCGCGACGTTCCCGGCCATGTTCCCCACCCAGGTCCGCTACGCCGGCTTCGCGATCGGCTACAACGTCTCGACGGCCGTGTTCGGTGGCACCGCGCCGCTCGTCAACGACGCGGTCATCCACGCGACGGGCTGGAACCTGTTCCCCGCCGTCTACATGATGGGGGCCTGCATCATCGGGTTGGTGTCCGTGGCCTTCCTGCGTGAGACCGCCGGGGTGTCCCTGCGCGGCACCGCCATTCCGGGGGAGGAACCGGAACCGGTGGTCGCGCAGGCACGGATCTGAGCCCGGCCGCCGACCCCGGGACCGGTGCCCGAAAGGGCGACCGGCAGTAGGTCCGGGAGGGGCTGGATCGCACCGCCTCGGGAGTGCCGGGTCGTGGCGACAGCATGCGCCGGCAGGCGACGGTCCGGATATCCCCCGAGCGAGGGATGGTTCCGGGTCCGGTCCCGGGCCCACACTGGCGGTAATCACACATCACGCCGACACGGGAGGCACGGCAATCGCGTTCAGGCCCCGAATCGCGCACGCCGAACCCGGTGAGCGCTGGGGTGACGCGTGGCGTGTGACCCCCGACGTCAAATGCAAGAGGGCCGCATCATGCGACATCATCGAGCGCTCCGCTCCGCGAGCCTGGTGCTCGCGGCCTGCGTGACCGTGACCGTGTGTAGCGCCGCCGCAGCCGGACACGAGGACAGTCGCACGTACTTCGGTGCCTCCGAGGTAGTCGGTGACGGGGCGGCGCGGACGTACGTCACGGTGGACACGAACGGTGAACCGGCCGAGGTCGGTATCCGGCTGGCGGAGACTGGACTGGACGGGCTGCCGGAGAACGGCGAGACGTTCATGCTGGACCTGCCCGAGCAGGCGTCGGCGACGGTGTTCGATCACGTCATGCTCAATTGGAACCCGCACGGGCACGAACCGGAAATCCTGTTCGGCAAACCGCATTTCGACATGCACTTCTATATCAGCGACATGGCGGCGGTGGATGGGATCGATCCGGGTGCACCCGATTACGCGGACCGGGCCGCCCGTTTCCCGGACGCCAGGTACATCCCGCGGGACTACATCGCCCCGCCCGGGCCACTGGCGTCCGAGCTCGCGGTGCCCCACATGGGGGTGCACTGGTTGGACGCGACCGCCGGCATGATCCCGGGCGTCTACGACTTCACCCAGACGTTCATCAACGGGTCCTGGGACGGGGACTACACCTTCATGGAACCGATGATGACCCGGGCGTGGTTGCTGACGAAACCGTCGATTCGCGAACCCGTCAAGCAGCCGCAGGCCTACCAGCACACTGCCTGGTATCCCACCACCTACGGCGTCCGATTCGACGACGCGACAGGCGAATACGACGTCACCCTCGGGGAGATGGTCCCGCGCCAGCAGTCGTGACACACGTATCTGCCATCGAGGCAGCAACATTCGAAGCACAGCAGACCCGACCCAACCAGTTCGGGAGGAACAGTGGACATCGGAGTTCAAACCCCGGGCGGGCACGACCGCCGGGTCGTCGACGTCGTGGTCGACGCGATCGCGGACCTCGGGGTCCGTCACGTCTTCGGGGTCGACGGCGCCAACATCGAAGACCTCTACGACGCACTGTTCGCGACCGACCGGCGCGTGCAGGGGGTGGTGGCCAAGCACGAGTTCGCCGCGGCGACCATGGCCGACGGCTACGCCCGCACCACCGGCGGCCTCGGTGCGGTGGCCGCGACGTCCGGCGGCGGCGCGATGAACCTGGTGGCTGGGCTCGCCGAGTCCTACGCCTCCCGGGTGCCGGTGCTGGCCCTGATCGGGCAACCACCCACCACGCTCGAGGGCACCGGCGCATTCCAGGACTCGAGCGGCAAAGCCGGCACGATCAACGCGGTCCGGCTGTTCACCGAGATCTCCCGCTACTGCGCCCGGGTGGAGCGACCCGACGACCTCACCGGCCACCTGGAGCGGGCGGTCGCTGCGGCGAGGTCCGGGGGACCTGCAGTGTTGCTGCTCCCCAAGGATATCCAGCAGTCGACCGTCGACGGGGCGGCCACCTTCCGCCCGCCGCCCCGCCGATCCGGCCACGACCCGGACGGCCTCGCTCGAATCGGGGATCTGCTGGCGGCGGCCCGCCGGACCGGGAAGATCGTGCTCGTCGCCGGCGACCAGGTGGCGCGCGACGATGCCCGGCCACAGCTGCGGGCACTCGCCGCCGCGGTGGATGCAGCCGTCGGGGTCGCCCCGGACGCCAAGGACGTCTACGCGGCCGACCAGCGCGGATTCTGCGGCGTCGCAGGGACGATGGGACACACCGAACTGATCGAGGCGGTGCGGCACAGCGCGCTGTGCCTGCTGATCGGCACCCGGCTGCCGGCCACCGCGCGCGCCGGCCTGGACACCGCCGCGGCCGCCGTCCCGGTCGCCAGCATCGGCGCCGAACCCCCGTATGTGCCCGCCGTGCACGCGAACAGTCTCGACCTGCGTGAGACGTTGGCCGAACTCGCCGAGGCGCTTTCGGCGGGGTGCGCTCCCGATGCGACCACTCACGGCGGGTCGACCCCGCTGCAGGTTCCGGTATCCGACGGCCCCGGCATGCGCTACCGGGAGGTCGTCGAGGCGATCGCGGCGATGATGCCCGCCGGATCCGACATCTTCGCGGACGCCGGCAACACCGGTGCCTCGGTCGTGCACCACCTGCCGGTTCCTCGGGGCGGTCGGTTCGTCGTGGCACTCGGCATGGGCGGCATGGGCTACAGCTTCGGTGCCGCGATCGGCGCCGGATTTGCCCGGCAGCGGCGGACTTTCGTCATCGCCGGCGACGGCGCCTTCTTCATGCACGGCCTGGAGATCCACACCGCGATCGAGCATCACCTCCCGATCACCTTCGTGGTGTTCAACAACAACGCCCACGCCATGTGCGTCACCCGCGAGCAGCTGTTCTACGGGGACCGCTACAGCTTCAACAGGTTCCGGCCGTCCCGGATCGCCGAGGGCATCGCGGCGATGTTTCCTTCGATGCCCTCGTACCCGGCCCGTACCTGCGATCAACTCTTCGACGCCCTCGAAGCCGCGACCGCGACCACCGGTCCGGCCTTCATCTCCGTGGACTGTGATCCCGACGAAATCCCCCCGTTCCTGCCCTTCCTGGAACGTGCCCGCCGCATCCGAGGAGGAACACCATGACCGCCGCTCTGCCCGCCCTCAGTGACATTCCGGACGGCGTGATCCCCGGGGTGCTGCGGATCGAGACCTCCGACCGGGAGGCGACCACCCCGATCATTCTGGACATGCTCCGGTCGGTGTACCCCCACGACCAGGTCTTCGGCGACTACTGCACCGTGAACGGGTACATCGCCGCACCACCGCGCGACGTGTACCGGTACATGTCGGACACCCGCAGCCTCGAGGAATGGACCTACAGCCTGCGGGGGTTCGCCCCCACCGAACAACCCGGCCTGTGGTCGGCCCACGACCGACTGGGCGGCAACACCACCATCTACGCCCGCACCGTGACGAATCCGGACGCGATGACCGTCGACTACCACTGCGCCTGGGACCAGGGTCGCCATCTGTGGATGATCTACCTGCTCCGGGTGGTCGATGCGCAAACGGTGTTCGACAAGCCCGGATCGGTGGTGCTGTGGACGAACTGCCACCACCCGTTCTACGACCGCAATCCTTACCCGGAGACCGCTCCACCGGACCGCAAACCCTGGGTCGGGGACTTCTGGGACATGTTCGCCGCCGGTCACCGACTCGAGCTGAACAATCTGACCGCACTGTGTGAATACCGGGCCCAGCGCGGCCTGCCGATCACACCCGAATGGATGGGGTGAGCGTCGCATGGAGACGGTGAGCCTGCTCGACGTCGCCGGCTACCTGCCCGGCGACCCGGTCGGCACGGACTACTTCACCCAGTACGCGCGCTCGGACCGGATGGCGCAGAACATCATGTTCCGCGCGCCCACCCTCCGCCATCACGTGGCCGCCGACGAATCCGCCGTCGACATGGCCGAACGCGCCATCGGACCCCTGATCGACCGTCACGGCTTCGCGACCATCGCCGACGTCGACGTGCTGATCACCCACACGCAACTGCCGGACCTGCCGGTGCTCGGCTGCGGCGCCGACCTGGCACGCCGCCTGGACATCACCCCGCGGTGGATCCTCGACGTCCACAACGGAGGCTGCGCCGCCTTCATCCACATGCTCGAACTCGCCCGAACGATCCTGTCCACCAACACCGCACACACGGCGTTGATCGTCACGACGCAGAACAGCGCCGGTCAGATCTTCACCCAGCCCGACGTCCGCGCACTGGCGCAGGCCACGGTTCCCGGTGACGGCTGCGGGGTCGCACTCGTGGGGGTCTCGGACCGCGCACCCATCCTCGGCATCGAGACCCGCCACCACCCCGAGTTCGCCGGGGACATGACCGCCGCGATCGACCCGCCCCGCAAGTATTGGGCGCCGGGTACCGGGCAACTGCGAATCTCCTTCACCGACTCCAAGATCACCACCGTCTTCGCCCGCGGAAACCGCCTCGTCCCCGAGGTGGCACACGCGGTGTGCGATCGGATCGGCGTGACTACCGCCGACATCGACACTTTCGTCACCAACCAACCTAACCGGCTGTTCCTGCGGAACTGGCGCGACGCACTGGAACTCACCCCCGAGCAGCATCCGGACACCTTCGACGATTGCGGAAACCTCTTCGGTGCCGCCATCCCGGTCACGCTCGACGTCGAGAACCGTGCCGGCCGGATCCCGAACGGATCTCTCGTGGTGCTCGCCGGATTCGCGCACGCCGGTGATTTCGCCGCCGCCGCCGCGATCCGGTGGGGCGCCCAACCCGACCGCGAATAGACGATGAATCGGTCCGCATCTCAGGCGACATGCGCCAGGTGTGCGGCCTCGACCGAATCGCGTACCCGGCTGACGAGGCGGGTGATGGCATCGGCGACCGCCGACGGCTGCTCGAGGATCACCGAGTGCCCGGCGCCGTCGACGCAGACGAAATCGCAATCCTCGACCTGCGTGGCGATCGCGGCCGAATGGGGCGGCGGCGTCACCAGATCCGCCGAACCACACAGCACCAGGGTGGGAATCGCCGAGAGCACGGGCACCGTCCGGGACTCGTCGTAGGTCAGGAACGAGTTCAGGAAGCCGGTCATCGTCGCGATCGAGGTCTGGTCGTGCATCGCGATCGCCCGTGCGACGACTCGACGGCTCACGTGCCGGTCACCGAACTCGACCCCACCGACGACGGGTGCGAAAACCCTACAGCCGAGTCTCTTCACCTGCTCCATGGATGTCGGTGCGTGCCTCACCGCGGCCTGGAGCCAGGACAGGACGGGGTTGCGTAGCAGTCGGCCGAGGCCCGCGTCGGCCAGACCGCGCGCGGCGGTCCCGATCAACCCGACGCCCACTATTCGGGAGCCGATCTCGTCCAAATGCTTTCTGGCATAGGTCAGCACCGTCATGCCACCCATCGAGTGGCCGACCAGGACCACGGGCCCGGTGGGAACGACGGCGCGGAGCACGACATGGAGGTCGCCGGCCAACTGGTCGAGATTGTAGGTGCGGGCGGGCGCCTCGGCGGAAGCGCCGTGTCCACGGTGGTCGTAGCAGACGATCCGGGCGTCGGTGTACCGCTGCATCAGTTCGTCACGGATCGCGCACCAGGATTCGGCGCTCAGGCAATGGCCGTGCAGCAGGACGACGGTCACCTGGGCGTCGGTGGGCCGGTATTCGCGAACGGCGAGTGGGACACCGTCGTCGGCCACGACCGTGGTCCGCCGTTCCACCAGCCTGGGGCCGGCGATCGAAATCGACATGACGCCTCCGAGTCTGCCTGCGGTGCTTCAACACCAAGTGTGGGTCCGCGGCGGGGCGATCACCATCCCACATTCGGGGGACGAGGCGATGGTGACCAGCACCTGCTCGGTACAGGCCCTCGTGCCCCGATCCAGGACTGGCCGTGCACGACCGTTACCGGCGCAGATCAGAATTCACGGTCGATGAGCGTCAGGAGTTGATCCGCTGCGGCCGCGGCACCGTCGGTGGCCCGGATCCGGGCGCCGAGCGCGGCGGCACCGGCCCGGTAGCTCTCCGCCCGGAGCAGTTCGTCGAGGGCGCTGCGAATCCGACGGGGGTGCGCCCGCTTCCGGAGCACTCTGCCGGCCCCCGCCGCGGCCACCGTCTTGCCGATCGTCGGTTGGTCGGTCAGCGGTGACATCGGCAGGATCAGCATCGGCAGGCCGTGCGCGAGGGCGCGGAACGTGGTTCCGTGCCCCCCGTGCCCGATCACGGCGGAGCACGCCGGCATCAGTTCGTTGTGCGGAACGTACTGGTGGACGGTGGCATTCGCGGGTGCGTGCAGTCCCACCGGATCGACCGAGGGTCCGGTTGTCATCACCAGTTCGACGTCCAGCCCCGCGACGGCGTCGAGAATGTTCTGCAGGACCCGGCGCTGGCCCGGAAGGCCGCCCGTGCTGAGGCTCGCCAGCACAATAGGTGGAATACGTGTCACCGCCGGCTCTTTCGCATCGTGCACCGCGCCGGTCCACACCAGATTGCCGTCGTGGGCCCGTCTGCCCGCGGGGTCGAGCATCCGATCCGAGCACACCAGTGCCAGATCGGCCTGCCGCCAGAGGCGGTGCGGCTCAAGTCCCTTGATCCGGGCGCCGATCCCGAAGGGGCTGCGTGGGAGCATCTCGTCCAGGCATCCGAAGAACGTGGGGAACAGGACGGCATGGCGCAGGCCCTTCCGGGCCGCCGCGTCGAGCGCATTGAACAGCATGCAGTCGATCACAACGAGGTCGGCCGGGTCCTCCCGCACCGCGTCGAGCAGGTCCTGCCCGATCCCGGGATTCGTCATCACGGCGAGCATCCTGGTGACGAGCTTCCACATGCCGTGGATCTCGTGCGGAGTCCACGCGGGCGAGTTCCGGTAGGCCCGGAATTCCAGTCCGGCGTTGTCGACCGTGATGCGCAGCGCCTCGTGAGCGAGGACGCGAACGCGGTGTCCGCGGCACCGGAGTTCGCGCCCTATTCTCAACGTGAGCGGCAGGTTTCCGCCGCCGTCGAGCGTGACGAACAGAATGTCGGGCACGGCGCCACCTTCACGAGTCCGGACGATGCGGCATCACGCGAACCAGCCGTCCGGCCCGACCGGAGAGTTGAAACGCGGCAGGTAGTGGGCGAAGAACAACTGCGCGACGAGTTCCTGGCGGCTGTTCACCCCGATCTTCGCGTAGATGCTCTTCAGGTGGTCCTGCACCGTGTACGGGCTGACGAAGAGCCGATGCGCGACTTCCACACGCGTCATGCCGGCAAGGATGTGGTCGAGCACCTCCGCCTCCCGGGCCGTCAGGCCGTGAATGGCGGCCAGCAGCGAGACGATCTCCCCGGGTCCGGCCGGTTCCAGCGTGACGGCCACGCGCCCCGCTGTGCCGCGGCCGTCGAGCTTCCCGGCCCGGATGACGACCCATTCCCCGTCGAGCGTTCGGGCCCGCGTGACTGCGGCCGCGGCGCCCGAGTTCCGCAGGCGCTCCGCCGCGAACAGGGCGGGAACCATCCGGGTCTCGGACTCGTCGCTGATCCGGTCCAGGTACGCCAGCGCCGATGCCGTCGCCGACTCCACCTCGTCGTTCGACCCGAGGATCACCACGGACGGACCGCCCGGTACCTCGGCCAGCACCCGGGGTGCCTGCCGGATCAACGACAGGCGAAGTCCGTCGCCGATCGAGCGGACGGCGCCGGCGAGAAGCCGCACATCCTCGCGGCTGAACCGCCGCCCGGGGCCACGCATCACCGTCCCGCAGCCCCAGCAGCGCCCGTCGCGCCCGCGAAGGACGAATCGCAACTCGTCGTCCATTCCCAGCGGCTCGAGGATCTCGGCATAGGGCAACGTGCGACGGAGATCCTCGCCGAGAGCATCGCGAATCGTCTCGACCCCGACAGGCTTTCGTGCGAGCTTGCCGATGGCGTCCCCGTAAGGCGGCGGGCCGTGTTCCAACCGGGCGGCCGTTTCGACGGCACGACGCGGCACGGGGTCGACGCCGATCGTCGTCTGTGACGTCGGTAGCAGTGTCGCCGGATCGACCGTTGCGATGAGGGCGACGTCGTAGGGGATTCGGGCGCGGATCGCGTCGAGGACCGCGTGCCGGAATTCGACGACGTCGGCGGATCCGAGCGCCGCGTCGCACACACTCGCGCGCAGCGGTTCGACCTTCCGCGAGGTCATGTCCCCAGTATGCGCTGGCCGAAACAACGCGCGGTACCCCACAAGCTCGGCTCGGACCCGGTCGAACGTTCACAGCCGACGCCGGGGGTATGGGTACTGTTCGTGCACATGAGGCTGCTCGTCACCGGCGGCGCCGGGTTCATCGGCGCCAATTTCGTCCACCAGACCGTCGCGGAACGCCCCGACGTCCGGGTCACCGTCCTCGACGCGCTGACGTACGCCGGCAACACGGCGTCGCTGGACGCGGTCGCCGACCGCATCGACTTCGTGCACGGCGACATCGCGGACGCCGACACGGTGAACCGCCTGGTGGCGGACTCCGACGTAGTCGTGCACTTCGCGGCCGAGTCCCACAACGACAACTCGCTCGCCGATCCGTGGCCGTTCGTGCGCACCAACGTCGTGGGCACGTACACGCTGCTGCAGGCCGTCCGCGACCACGACGTGCGCTACCACCACATCTCCACGGACGAGGTGTACGGCGACCTCGAACTCGACGATCCGGCCCGGTTCACCGAGTCCACGGCCTACAACCCGTCGAGCCCGTACTCGTCGACCAAGGCGTCGAGCGACATGCTGGTGCGGGCGTGGACGCGGTCGTTCGGGATCCGGGCGACGCTGTCGAACTGCTCCAACAACTACGGCCCGTTCCAGCACGTCGAGAAGTTCATTCCCCGCCAGATCACCAACCTGCTCGACGGCGTCCGCCCCAAGCTGTACGGGCAGGGCCGCAACGTGCGCGACTGGATCCACGTCGACGACCACAACCGCGCGGTCTGGACGGTTCTCGAGCGTGGACGGGTGGGGGAGACCTATCTGATCGGCGCGGACGGCGAGGTCGACAACCGCACCGTCATCGCGATGCTGCTCGAGCTCTTCGGCAGGGCCCCGGACGACTTCGACTTCGTCGCCGACCGGCCCGGCCACGACCTGCGTTACGCGATCGACTCGACGCGGCTGCGCACCGAGCTGGGGTGGGAGCCGCGCTACCGCGACTTCCGCAGCGGGCTCGAGGCCACCGTCGGGTGGTACCGGGACAACGAGCAGTGGTGGCGTCCGGCGAAATCGGACACCGAGGCCGGATACGCGCGCACCGGCCAGTAGCCGCGGGCGGGCCGAAGCCGCCAATCCCGCCACGGCGGTCGTATCGGGACGGTAGCGTGACCTGCGTTCGTGTCGGGATCTGTCATTCGGTACTCGCACCGGAGGAGGCGCTCGTATGGGGGCCGGACCGCAGAACAGCTCACAACGTCGTCACGGGGCCGCGCGCCGGACACTCGTCGTCGCGACCGCGTTCACGGCGCTGACCGTCGCATTCGCCGGCAACGCCGGCGCCGACCCCGTCGCGGCTGCTCCGGCGTGCTCGCCGATCCGGGCGGAGGGGCTGCTGGCGAACCTCACCGACGCGGTGGCACCGGGGCTCGAGCTGCCGGTGCCGTGCCAGGACGCGGTCGGAGTCGGCTACGTCGGCTCCGCCGACCTGACCGCCGGCGCGGTCGGTGCCGCCGTCGTGGCCGGGCTGGGGAGCCTCGCCCTGGCCACCGCCGACTGGAGCAGTATCGACTTCGACAACAACGGCCCGAACAACACCGGCTCCTACAACACGGGCTCGGCGAACACCGGCTCCGACAACGTCGGGTGGGCCAACACGGGTTCGGCCAATGTGGGCTCGGCGAACACGGGTTCCGGCAACGTCGGCTCGGCGAACACCGGCTCCGGCAACGTCGGCTCGGCGAACACCGGTTCGGTCAACCTGGGGTCGATGAACACCGGATCGGCGACCTACGGCTCGATGAAGACGGGCATCGGCTCGCTGGCCGCCGGCTCGTTGGGTATCGGCACGCTCAGCTGAGGTCGCGGTCACCCCGGCACTCATCTACGCGGGAGGGATCGGTGCTGGGTTGATACCCTTTCCGACGCGGGTGGGGCACTGCGTTCCGCCACAAATGTCGGGACAAATCTAGGAGCGGAATGAGCGAGTCGGCGTCGGTTGCACCTGTGGACGGGAGCGCGGCGGCCGCTCGCAGCGCAGTCCTCGAGCAGGGGTCCGCGGGACGACTCGTGGTGCAGCGAGGTGTCTTCTCCGGTCCCACGCCGCGCGTCAAGGACGGCATGTACGCCCAGATCACGACCGGTTCCGGACACCGTGAGCGCTTCGCCCTCCACCTCGACAAGGGCGCCGTCGCGGACACCGACGCCTACTTCGGGCGCTTCGCGGCCGCCTACTACCAGCGCTGGACCACCGTCGACGAGGTCGAGGTCCGGTTCGGCCACTCCGCGACCGGTCGCGGCCGCGCCCTGCTGTGCGCGTCGGACTCCGGCGGCAACGTGCGCGTCCTCGAGACCGTCGACGTGGACGGAGACGGCACCGCGACGATGTCCGCGAAGCTCGACGCGTACCTCGACGGCGGTTCGCTGTGGCTGCAGTTCGCCGCGATCGACGGCCGACTCGAGGTGCGCGATCTGGAGTGGACGGTCGCGGCCCCGTCGGTGATCCGGCCCGCCGCCATCGCGATCTGCACGTTCAACCGCGCCGACGACTGCGCGCAGACGGTCGCGGCCATCGCCGGCGATGCGGGCATGACCGCCGGTATCGACGCGGTCTACGTCGTCGACCAGGGCACCGACCACGTCTCCGACCGGCAGCTGTTCGCCGAGGTCGCGAAGACGCTGGGCGACAAGCTCGTCTACATCCGCCAGCCCAATCTCGGTGGCGCGGGCGGCTTCACCCGCGGCATCTACGAGGTGTCGGCGGTCAACGAGCACGCCAACGTGATCCTGATGGACGACGACATCCTGTGCGAGCCGGAGACGGTGCTGCGCATGAACGCGTTCGCGAACGTCACGATGGAACCGATGCTCGTCGGCGCGCAGATGCTGTACCTGATGAACCCGCAGAACCTGCACGTCGGTGCGGAGGAAGCGGACCTGTCGAAGATCAAGGCCGGCGAGTGGGCGGCCAACTCGCTGCACGACGCCAACATGCTCAAGCGGCGCCAGAACAAGCGCGTCGACGCCGGCTACAACGCCTGGTGGTCGTGCCTGATCCCCGGCGAGGTGATCTCGCGGATCGGTCTTCCCCTTCCCGTCTTCTTCCAGTGGGACGACATCGAGTACGGAATCCGTGCTCGTGCAGCGGGATTCATCACGGTTACCCTGCCGAATGCCGGTGTGTGGCACGCGGACTTCCACTGGAAGGACCGCGACGACTGGGCCAAGTACTTCAGCGTGCGGAACTCGCTGATCGCGTCCGCGCTGCACAGCGACTTCGACACGAAGGCGCTCAGCGTGACGATGGGCCGCGAGATCTCCCAGTTCCTGGTGTCGATGCAGTACGGCCTCGCGCACACGATGCTGCGCGGCATCGAGGACTTCCTCGCCGGCCCCGACGTGCTCGAGGACGGCGGCCAGGCGGTCCTGGGCGCGATCCGCCAGGAACGCTCACGCTTCCCCGAGACCGTCAAGCATCCGGCCGGCGCCATCCCCGGCATCCGGTCCGCCGACCTGGTCACGCGGATCGCCGGTCCCGAGCCGGACCAGGATCGCGAGGACCTGGTCCTGGCCAAGCGCGCCGCGATGCAGTGGCTCGGTCGCACGCAGCACGGAATCGCGAGCATCCCTGCGTCGGAAGCGCATTGGTGGCACGTTTCGCTGTTCGATCATGCCGTGGTGACCGACGCGTCGCAGTCCGGCGTGCGGGTGCGTCGCCGCGACAAGGACGCGGCGAAGGAGATCACCACCCGGATGGCGAAGGTGCTCAAGCAGTTCCGGGAGCAGGGTTCGGACGTCCAGCGCCGGTACCGCGAGGCCGTGCCGCGGCTGACGAGTCGGGAGAACTGGGAGCGCCTCTACGAGAAGTGATCCGACGCAGGATCATTCACGTAGCCGGACCACGACCTGTTCGTGGTTCGCGGTGTACGCGAGGTAGTCGAACTGGGTTCCGGTTCGGGTGACGAACTCGGTCCAGGCGCGGTGCTCGTGGTTCTGCCAGCCCGGGTAGTTGAAGTACTCGTCGAACACGAGCACCGAGCCGGGCACCAGGCGGTCGCCGATCAGGTCGAGCACCGTGCGGGTCGAGGAGTACAGGTCGGCGTCGAGGTGCGCGAAGGCCACCGGGCCGGGATGGTCGGCGAGGAAACCGGGCAGGGTGTCCTCGAACAGGCCCGACACCAGCTGCGCGCCCGGCACCGACGGCACCGACTGCTGCGCGAACTCGCCCGCCGGGAAGCCGGTCCGCCACGCCTCCGGCAGGCCCGACCAGACGTCGAATCCCCACACCTCGTGGCCGGTGGGACGCAGTGATTCGGTGATGATCCGCAGTGTCGTGCCGGTCGCGACGCCGAACTCGAGCGCCAGGCCGTCGACCTTCACCTGCTCGAGCCCGTACCGCAGCGTCTCGTGCGGGTGCCAGAACACGGGGGACTTCGGCATGTGATCGAGCACGAACTGCGCGCTGTCGCCGGCGGCCCGGATGTCGAGTGCGTGCGAGATGTCGCGGCGGGTGCGCTGCTCGAGCTCGTTCAGGCGATCGCTGACCGCGGCCACCTGCCCGCGCGCCTGCGTCAGTTCGTCGAGCAGCCGTTTCATCTCGCCGTTGTTCGCGGCGAGCTCCGCCAGCAGCTGGTCGTGGCGGTTCTCGTGCTCGATCCGCGACTGGCGGTCGGAGTCGCGGACCACCTCCGCGACCGCCCGCTGCACCTTGAGCCGCGCTGACTTCCGGAATCGATCGAACATGCGTGTGGCACCCCTCTCGCCTGTGAGCGTCGAGTTCGGCTCCCATGCTGCCAGGGTTCCGCCGACGGCGCCGGGGCAACAGCGGGTGAGTTGTGGGCGCGGACGGCGTGCTCCCCGCCCGGCCGGTTTGCCGGAATTGCCTTGTGACCGGTTTGTTCGGGCGATACGCTTGGGGCGTTCGCCGCGGGGCCGGCAATCTTGTGTAGGCGCCCACATCCAGATCTCGCGACCATCCCGCTGTGGCAGGCGCACAGGTGTCGATGCCGACTCCTGGTGGGGTGTGCGTCTTTCTCGAAGAGCTTCCGAGAGAAGTGTTCTGCCATGTACGTCAAGAGGATCGTGTGCGCCGTATTCGCGGCGGGTCTCGTCGCTCTGCCGGTCGTCGGGGCCGTCGGCGAAGCGACGGCGGCCGTGCCCAACCACGCCGACTGTGTCTGGTGCGACTCCGACGGAAACTGCGCCGACTACTGCTGACGTTCGAAGGCGTCAGAGGTCGATCGAAAGGAACTCCGCGACAACAACGTTCGCGAGATGCTCCCCGGCCGAGCGGCGGTGACGGGGCAGGGGGTCACGGCCGCTGGAACCGCTCCCGACGGCCCAAGCCGCGCAATCGCATCCACTCGACGAAACCCTTGGGGTCGCGCTGGTCGACGAGAAAGTACCAGCCGAAGCGCGCGTACTCCTGCGGCAGCAGCTTGCGCATCCCCGGCTGCGACATCAGGTAGCCGCGGTTCCGGTAGGTGAAGTAGCGCTTCGTCTCGTTGTCCGGGTACTGCGTGTGCATCCGGCCGCCGAGGATCGGCTTGAACTCGTCGGCGCCGTCGGGGTGCAGGTACGCGGTCTGCAGGCACGTGCCGAACGGCAGCCCGGAGCGGACCAGGCGGCGGTGCACCTCGACCTCGTCGCCGCGGACGAACAGGCGCAGGTCCGGGACGCCGACGGAATCGATCGCGGCCGCCGAGAACAGTGCGCCGTTGAACAGCGACGCGATACCGGGCAGCAGGTCCTCGTCACCCAACTCCGAACGCCACCGCTTCCATTCGACGCCGCGGCGCAGCGGGAACGCGAGCCGCTCCGGCTGGTCGATGTCGCACACGACGGGGGAGACCTCGGCGAGATTGTGTCGCTTCGCGCAGGCCAGCAGGGTCGCGAGCACCTCCGGGCCCTCGGGGCGGCCGTCGTCGTCGGCGCACCACACCCAGTCGGCGCCCAGCGACAGCGCGTACAGGATGCCGAGCGCGAAACCGCCGGCACCGCCGAGGTTGTGCTTGGAGCCCAGGTACGTGACGGGGACATCGGCACCCTCGACCAGTTCGCGGACCTCGGGCTCGTCGGCGTTGTCGACGACGACGAGATGGTCGAGCGGCCGGCTCTGCCCGGCGAGCACCTTCAGCGACTGGGCGAGCAGTTCGCGGCGCTTGTGGGTGACGACGACGCCGACGATCCGTTCGGTCACGAAGCCTTCTCCTGCTTGGATTCCTGCGCCTCTTTCTCCATGTCCGCGATGACCTGGCGGACGTGGTCGGCGGCGTCGTCGCCCTCGTAGGCGCGCACGACGTCCTCGATCTCGCCGTGCATCCGCACCTGGCCGTGGTCGATCCACATCGCGCTGTCGCACAGCTGGGCCAGGAACTCGTTGGAGTGGCTGGCGAACACGAGGATGCCGGAGCGCTCCACCAACTTCTGCAGGCGGATCCGGGCCTTCTTCATGAACTCGGCGTCGACCGCGCCGATGCCCTCGTCGAGCAGCAGGATCTCGGGGTCGATGCTGGTGACCACGCCCATCGCGACACGCACGCGCATGCCCGTCGAGTAGGTGCGCAGCGGCATGTTCAGGTACTCGCCGAGTTCGGTGAAGTCGGCGATCTCGTCCATCTTCGCCAGCATCTGCTTGCGGGTCTGTCCCAGGAACAGGCCGCGGATGATGATGTTCTCGTACCCGGAGATCTCCGGGTCCATGCCGACACCGAGATCGAAGACCGGTGCGACGCGGCCGCGGACCCGGGCGCTGCCGCGGGTCGGTTCGTAGATCCCGGACAGCAGTCGCAGCAGCGTGGACTTGCCGGCGCCGTTGTGACCGACCAGCCCGACGCGGTCGCCCTCCTTGAGCGACATGGTGATGTCGCGCAGCGCCTCGACCACGATTACGTCCGAGTCGGTGCGGCCGATCGAGCCGCCGGCCTTGCCGAGGAACGCCTTCTTCAGCGACCGCGACTTGGCGTCGAAGATGGGAAAGTCGACGCACGCGCCCCGCGTCTCGATGCTCACATTGCTGGTCATATCGGTGGCCCCTTACACCCAGTAGGCCACGCGGGCCCGGTACTTGCGCAGCGCGAGGATCGCGATCGCCCAGCCGATGACGGTGATGCCCAGCACGATGTACCAGTGGTAGGCCTGCTGGTCCTTGCCGAGCATCGGCGCGCGAACGATTTCGAGGAAGTGGAACAGCGGGTTCAGTTCGGCGATCTTCGCGCGCTCGGCGACCTGCCCGCCCTGTGCCTTGAGGGCCTCGGTGGACCAGAAGATCGGGGTGAGCACGAACAGCAGCAGCGTGAGACTGCCGAGGATCGGCGCGATGTCGCGGTAGCGGGTGGCGAAGATGCCGAACACGATCGACACCCACAGCGCATTGAGCACCAGCAGGCCCAGCGCCGGGATCGCGGCGAGGTCGGGCCAGGTCAGATTCCGCCACACACCGAACGCGACCAGCATGATCACGTAGATCACCATGTTGTGCGCGAAGAACAGAATCTGTCGCCACACCAGGCGGTAGACGTGCACGCTCAGCGCCGACGGCAACTGCTTGATCAGACCCTCGTTGGCGATGAACACCTCGGAGCCCTCGAGGATCGACGCGCTGATCATGCTCCACACGATCAGTCCGACGGTGACGTACGGCAGGAACTCCTTGATGGACATCCCCAGCAGCGCCGAGTACAGGATGCCCATCGCGGTGGCCTGCACGCCGGTGGCGATGGTGATCCAGAACGGGCCGATCACCGACCGGCGGTACCGCTGCTTGATGTCCTGCCAGCCCAGGTTGAGCCACAGCTCGCGCTGCGCGAACCCGTCGCGCATGTCCTGGAACGCGCGACGGAACGTCTGCGAATCGGACACGACGACGTCGGTGTCGGCGTCTGACGCCGGCTGGTGATCCAAGGCTGCTGCTGACACGAGTTCCGAGCCTACCGCTCGCGGTGTGATTGCCCGCGAGACCGTGGTGCGCGGCTACAGGTACTGGCCGGTTCCCGGCGACGGCGAGTTGTCGTCGGACGCCTGCACGTGGTGCTGCGGCCCCATGCTCATCCCGGGCGGGAGCGCGCCCTGGCGCATCTGCTCGAGCTGGGCGCGCGCCGCCATCTGCTGCGCGAACAGCGCCGTCTGGATGCCGTGGAACAGGCCCTCGAGCCAACCGACCAGCTGTGCCTGAGCGATCCGCAGCTCGGCGTCGGTGGGCACCGAGTCGTCGTTGAACGGGAGCGTGAGCCGCTCGAGCTCCTCCCGCAGCTCGGGCGCCAGGCCCTGCTCGAGCTCGCGCACCGACGACTTGTGAATCTCCTTCAGTCGCGTGCGGCTCGCGTCGTCGAGCGGTGCGGCCCGCACCTCCTCGAGCAGCTGCTTGATCATCGTGCCGATGCGCATGACCTTCGCCGGCTGCTCCACCATGTCGGTGAGCGCGTCCTGACCGTCCTGCTCGGATTCGGTACCGGGTGCGGCCTGGCCGCCGTCGGTGCGATCTCCACCGCCGATGGGCACGGGGTGGCCGTCGGGGCCGATCACGAGCACGCGTTCGTTCTCCGGTTGCGTCATGGCTCCATCTTGTACGTTTCGACGCCGGTTCGCCGAGGGTGGGCAACCTGGCACGAAAGAAACGTGTGCTAGAGCACGTTCCGAAAAGTCGGATCTGAATCACACGGTGTTGACAGTGGGACCTAGAGTGTCCGTCATGGCTTACGACGTTGCCCGGGTACGGGGACAGATCCCGTCGTTGGGCGATGGATGGGTGCACCTCGACCCGCAAGCCGGAATGCAGATCCCCGACGCTGTGTCCCGCTCCGTCTCCACGGCTTTCCGCGGCTCCGCGTCGTCTTCGACGGGCCCGCACGCGTCATCTCGCCGCAGCGCGGCGATCGTCGACGCCGCACGTGAGGCGGTCGCCGACCTCGTCGGCGGCGATCCGGCAGGCGTCGTGCTGGGCGCAGGCCGGGCGGTGCTGCTGGCGTGGCTGGCGGAGTCGCTCAGCTCCCGGCTCGGTCTCGGCACCGGGATGGTGCTCTCCCGGCTCGACGAGGAGGCCAACGTCGCGCCGTGGCTGCGGGTCGCGAGCCGGTACGGCGCGCAGGTCCGCTGGGCCGAGGTGGAGATCGAGACGTGTGAGCTTCCCAGTTGGCAGTTCGCCGAACTGGTGCAGCCCACCACCCGCCTGATGGCGCTAACCGCGGCGTCCCCGGTCGTCGGGTCCGCACCGGCGGTGCGCGTCGCAGCCGACCGCATCCACGAGGTCGGCGGTCTGATCGTGGTCGACGCCGTGGGCGCCGCCCCGTACGCACATCTCGACATCCACGATCTCGGCGCCGACGTCATCGCGGTGAGCGCGCCGGCGTGGGGCGGCCCGCAGGTCGGCGCGCTCGTGTTCCGCGATCCGTCGCTGCTCGACCGGATCCCGGCGGTGTCGCTCAACCCGTTCGCGCGGGGCGTCGAACGCATGGAGGTCGGCGGCCACCAGTTCGCGCTGCTGGCCGGCCTGACCTCGTCGATCGACTACCTGGCCGGGCTCGAGGAGACCGCGAGCGGCAGCCGCCGCGAGCGCCTCGAGACGTCCATCAGTTCGCTGCAGGCCTACCAGGACCAGCTCTTCGAGTACCTGATGCGCTCGCTCGACTCGCTGCCGCAGGTGACCGTCATCGGCCGGTCCCCGATCCGGGTGCCCACGCTGAGCTTCACCGTCACCGGGGTACCGGCCGACAAGGTGGCCGCGCACCTCGCCGACAACCGCATCGCCACCGTCAGCGGCACCCAGTCCGGGCACCGCCTGCTCGACGCGCTCGGGGTCAACGACGAGGGCGGCGCGATCACCATCGGTCTCGCGCCCTACACCACCCGCTACGAGATCAACCAGCTCGTTCGGCACCTGTCGGCGCTGGGCTGAATCGATCTCCGGTCCCGTTCAGTCCTCGCGGACGCTCAGGACCACCTTCCCGACGGTGTCGGGGGAGTCGAGCATCTCGTGCGCGGTGGGCGCCTCCGCGATCGGCAGTTCCGCGTGCACGATCGGCTGGACGATGCCGTCGCGGACGAGCGGCCACAGCTTGTCCCGCACCGCCGCGATCACCGCCGCCTTGCTGGACGGCCCGGTCTCGGGGCGTCCGCGCAGCCCGGTCGCGAGCACCCGGCCGCGCTTGCCGAGCAGCTTGCCGATGTCCAGTTCGCCCTTGCGCCCGCCCTGC
The DNA here is from genome assembly GCF_004011865.1 of Prescottella agglutinans. Taxonomy (GTDB): domain Bacteria; phylum Actinomycetota; class Actinomycetes; order Mycobacteriales; family Mycobacteriaceae; genus Prescottella; species Prescottella agglutinans. Next base: position 23,983 of record NZ_RKLP01000008.1, read on the forward strand.
ATGCCGATGATGACGAGCTGCCCGTCGGGGGCGAGGACATCGACGTTGCGGTCCAGGTACGACCCGCCCATGTTGTCGAGGACGACGTCGGCGCCGTGGCTGCGGGTGGCCTCGCGCAGCACCTGCACGAAGTCGTCGTCGCGGTAGTTGATCAGGATCTCGGCGCCCAGTTCGGCGCACCGCTCGAGCTTGTCCGCGGACCCGGCGGTGACCGCGACGCGGGCGCCGAGGGCCTTGCCGACCTGGATGGCGTGGGTGCCGATGCCCCCGCCGCCGCCGTGGACCAGCAGCACCTGGCCGGCGTGCAGTCCGCACTCCATCACCAGGTTCGACCACACCGTGCACGCGACCTCCGGCAGCGACGCCGCCGCCCGCAGGTCCAGCTCGTCCGGCACCGGCAGCAGTTGCGTGGCCGGTACCGCGACCTTCTCGGCGTAGCCACCGCCCGCCAGCAGCGCGGCCACCCGGTCGCCCACCTTCCAGCCGTGCACGTCGGGGCCGACCTCGGCGATCACGCCGGAGCACTCGAGGCCGAGGATGTCGCTCGCCCCGGGCGGCGGCGGATACAGCCCGCGGCGCTGCAGCAGATCCGCGCGGTTGACGGCGGTGGCGGCGACGTCGAGCAGGACCTCGTCGCGCCGGGGTGTCGGATCGGGAACCTCGGTCCAGGACATCACTTCGGGTCCACCGGGCTCGGAAATCGTGATCGCGTACATGCCTCGACGCTAGTCCGATCGCGCTAGCGTCACCGCGTGACCTTCTTCGGCAACATGCAGAACGAGATCTACCTGACCGGCCTCTCCGGGGCGCGCCCCGATCTGCCGATGACCGCCGCCGGCCTCGAGGCGCGGGCGCGGGCGGAGCTGAGCGCGGAGGCGTACGCGTACATCGCGGGCAGCGCGTCCACCGAACGCACCGCGGCCGCGAACCTCGACGCGTTCACCCGGCACGCGGTGGTGCCGCGGATGCTGCGCGGCACCAGCGCCCCGGACGCGCGCGACCTGAGCGTCGACATCCTCGGCACCCGGCTGGCCGCGCCGGTGCTGACCGCCCCGATCGGGGTGCTCGGTCTGGTTCGCGAGCACGGGGAGACGATCGTCGGCGAGGTGGCGGCCGAACTCGGTGTCGGGTCGGTGCTTTCGACCGCGGCGTCGTCCACGATCGAGGACGTGGGAGCCGTGTCGGGCGACAACTGGTGGTACCAGCTGTACTGGCCCGCCGACGACGAACTGGCGCAGTCGCTGGTGCAGCGGGCCGCGAAGGCCGGCGCGAAGGCGATCGTCGTCACCGTCGATACTCCGGGGATGGGCTGGCGGCCAAGGGATCTCGAGCTCGGGCACCTGCCCTTCCTGCGTGCGCAGGGGATCGCGAACTACCTGTCGGACCCGGTGTTCCGGGCGCGGCTGGCGGCCCCGCCGGAGGAGAGCGCCGAGGCGATGCAGATCGCGGTACTCACCTGGGTCTCGCTGTTCGGCAACCACGCGCTGCGCGCCGCGGATGTCGCGAAGATAACCGAGTGGACCGGTCTCCCCGTTTTGGTGAAAGGCATTGTCCACGAGGACGATGCGCGCGCCGTCGTCGACGCGGGCGCGGACGGTGTGATCGTGAGCAACCACGGCGGCCGACAGGTGGACGGCGCGATCGCCGCCCTCGACGCCCTCGGCCCCGTCGCGGCCGCGGTGGGGGACCGCGCGACGGTCCTAATGGACTCCGGGATTCGTTGCGGTGCAGACGTGTTGATCGCACTCGCGCTCGGTGCCGATGCGGTGCTCTACGGGCGTCCCTGGGTCTACGGACTGGGTCTCGCCGGCGCCGACGGGGTGCGGCACGCGCTGCGAATCCTGTTGGCGGATTTGGACGTCACAATGGGGTTGACCGGTTTGTCGAGCGTGGCGGAGATCGATTCGAGCATCCTTCGCGCTGTCGGACGATAGATAGCACTACTATGCATTTGTGACAGCAGATGCTCGAGTAACCACGGGTGCCGGGGTGGCGTGGCTCGGTGCCGAGGAGATGCGCGCGTGGCGCGGTTTCATCGATGGCAGTCAGCGGCTCATGGCGGTGCTCAACCGGGAGTTGCAGTCCGCGCACGACATGTCCCTGGCCGAGTACCGCATCCTCGTGATGCTCTCGGAGTCGCCGGACGGTTCGGTGCGGATGAGTGACCTGGCGGACGGCGTGCTGTCGTCGCGCAGTCGGCTCACCCACCAGATCCGGCGGATGGAGACCCAGGGCATGGTGGAGCGCAGCCAGTGCGTCGAGGACGGTCGAGGCGTCCTCGCCGTCATCACCGACGAGGGCCGACGGCGCCTCGCCGAGGCCGCGCCCACGCACCTGTCCGGCGTCCGCAAATACCTCATCGACCTGCTCAGCAAGCCGGAGATGACGGCCGTCGCCGACGTGTTCGAGAAGGTCGACACCGCTATCGGTGACCGCGCCGTCGGGTGAGTGGTTTCGCCCGACCCGACCGATGCGGCTAGGATTCGCCACGGAAGCGTGGCAGAGCGGCCGAATGCACTCGCCTTGAAAGCGAGCGTGGCGTTAAACCCACCGGGGGTTCAAATCCCTCCGCTTCCGCCAGGGCCCCTCACCTGTTAGCGCAGGTGAGGGGCTTTCTCGTTCGATAGCCGGAGTGGCGATCACTGCAGTCCCGACTCGCCCCGGAAGGCCGCGGCCCGTGCCATCTGCGTCGGCCGGCGGCGCACGACCGCCCACACGACGCCGAGCACGATGAACCAGGCGGGGGTGACGAGCAATGCTTGGAGCGTGTCGTGCCGCTGGGTGAACGCCCAGATCAGGAAAGCGAAGAACGCGAACACCACGTAACACATGGCGACGCCACCGGGCATCTTGAAGGTCGACGCCGCGTGCAGATGCGGACGCTTCCTTCGGTAGACGATGTAGCTGAGCAGGATGATCGACCAGACGAAGATGAAGCACAGTGACGAGATCGTCGTCACGACGGTGAACGCCTCGATGATCGAGCCGCCGACGGCCACCATGACCACACCGGTCAGCAGGAACACGCCAGACAGATACAGGGCGTTCGCTGGTACCCGGCGCCGGGTGAGCCTGCCGAACACGGCGGGTGCGTCACCTTGCTGCGCAAGCCCGTACACCATGCGCGAGGTCGAGTAGATTCCCGAGTTCGCCGAGGAAGTCGCCGAGGTGAGGACGACGAAGTTGATCAACGATGCCGCGATGCCCAGGCCTGCGAGGGAGAACATCGCCACGAACGGACTGCGCTCCGCGCTGATCGACTGCCACGGGGTGACCGAGATGATCACCGTGAGGGCGACGACGTAGAACAGCATGACCCGGACCGGGATCGAATTGATCGCCTTGGGCATGTTCTTCTCGGGATCCTTCGCCTCGGCGGCGGTGGTGCCGACCAGTTCGATGCCCACGAAGGCGAAGGTAGCGATCTGGAAGCCGGCGACGAAGCCCATGATCCCGGTCGGGAAGAGGCCGCCGTCGTTCCAGATGTTCGCGAACGACGCCTGCGCGCCACTGGGTGCGGTGAAGTGTGTGAACACCATCGCCAGACCGACGACGATGAGGCTCACGATGGCGACGATTTTGATCAGCGCGAACCAGAACTCGGTCTCCCCGAACGCCTTGACACTGGGCAGGTTGAGTCCGACGAGCACTGCCACCGACGCCAGCGCCGGAATCCACAACGGGATCGAGCCCCACCAGTACGACACGTAGCCCGCAATCGCGATCACGTCCGCGATCCCGGTGACGATCCAGCAGAACCAGTACGTCCATCCGGTGAAGAAGCCCGCCCACGGGCCGAGCAGATCCGAGGCGAAGTCCGCGAACGACTTGTAGTCGGTGTTGGAGAGCAGCAGCTCGCCCATAGCTCGCATGACGAAGAACAGCATCGTGCCGATGATCATGTATACGAAGATCACCGACGGGCCGGCGAGGGAGATCGTCTTCCCGGAGCCCATGAAGAGACCTGTGCCGATCGCGCCTCCGATGGCGATCAGCTGGATGTGCCGGTTGGACAGCTGCCGGGACAGCCCCGGCTGGTGTGATTCGTCGGCGTCGGCGGAGGCCGACGCCGACGCGACGCGGGGCTCGGTGTACTCGGGCATAGGTACTCCTTGCTAGGAAACGGGATGCTGCACAACGAATCACGCCGGCGTCCCGGGGGAGTGGAGGCGCCGTCGCGGCGAAGCCTGGACGCCGCGATCGAGACCGAGGTCACGTCAGCATCCGCTGCGGTCATCGTCCGAGAGGAAGCGGCGTGCGGTGTCCACTGGTCGTATCCAGCTCGAACGACCGTGAGGTCTGTTGTCGCTGCAGTCTGTCTGATCGATCGTGTGGACCGCGTTGCGACTGAGCCGATGTCCGGGAGCAGTATCTCAGCCTTGGCGCTGTGCCGCGCATCACACTGTAGGGGTGGTCGGATCTCGGTGCAACAGCCGATCGGCGTCGCGGCCTTCGGATCCTGTGGATGTGGCCCGGCGGTCGGCGGAAATGTGTTGCAGCACAGTCGTTCGATCGACGGATCGCCGGTTCGCGTCCCGTGTCGGAGCTGCGTCCGCCCGCCGTCGCGCTCGGCGGCGTCTCGCCGCCTCCCGGCTCGGTGGCGGGTGGAAGTCGACAGTTGATGGGCTCCAAAAATGCTGTAGAGCAATCATTTTCATTCCCTATGGCCCCGCGATGCGGGCGATTGTGCTGTGCGCACTGATCGCACGTGAATGATTGGAGGGAGCGCACGGTGACACGGCATGCATATCGGTTCGATGATCGAGTGACGGCAAACACATTCGATGAGAGGTACGCCATGAGGCTCTGCCCCAATGCCCCGCAGCGAGTCGGCATCGTCGGCGCTGGAATGGTCGGACTGTCGACCGCTTGGTTTCTTCAGGAACGCGGAGTCGAGGTCACGGTCTTCGATCGGGCCGGCGTCGCTGCCGGCGCCTCCTGGGGCAACGCGGGATGGGTGACACCGGGTATCAGTACCCCGCTCCCCGAGCCCGCGGTGCTGAAGTACGGCATCCGGGCCGTGCTCAGTCCGTCCTCGCCCGTCTACGTCCCGCCGACAGTGAACCTTCGGCTGATCCGGTTCCTCGCATCGTTCGCGCGACACAGCACTGCGACACGATGGAGGGAGGCGATGGCGTCGTTGGTCGCGATCAACCGAGGTTCGTTGTCCGCGTTCGACGCGCTCGCGGAGGGTGGCGTGGCCGAACCGGTGCACGAGGCGAAGTCCTTTCTGGCCGCGTACCGGACACCGCTGGAGCGCAGCGTCCTGCTCGACGAGATCGAGCACATCCGTGCGGCCGGTCAGGAGATCGAGTTCGACGTCCTGTCGGGCGACGACGCTCGTGGCGTCGAACCGTCGCTGTCCGACGAGATCGGGGCCGCGATCAGACTGCACGGCCAGCGGTTCATCAATCCCGGCGACTACGTGAACAGCCTCGCCGAGTCGGTCCGTGCACGCGGGGGGACGATCCACGAGGGCATGGCGATCAGCGGGATTGCCGATGACGGCAGCGTCGTCCGCGTTGCGAGTCCAACCGGTGATGCAGGTCGGTTCGACGCCGTTGTGCTCGCGACGGGAACGTGGCTCGGTGAGATCGCTCGCGACTTCGGTGTCCGTGTACCTGTCCAGGCGGGCCGCGGGTACAGCTTCAGCGTCGCTGTCGAGCATGTCCCCTCGGGCCCGGTCTACTTCCCGGCGCAGCGGGTGGCGTGCACGCCGCTCGGGGACCGGCTGAGGGTGGCCGGGATGATGGAGTTCCGGGCACCACACGCCGCGCTGGACGGACGGCGTATCGCCGCGATCGTCCAGGCCGCGCGACCGCTGCTACGCGGTGCCGACCTCGATTCCCGGCGCAGCGAATGGGTCGGATCTCGCCCCTGCACACCGGACGGCCTTCCGGTCATCGGTGGCACTCGATCGCCTCGAGTGTTCGCCGCGGGCGGTCACGGCATGTGGGGGATCACGCTGGGGCCGGCGACGGGACGCCTTCTCGCCGACACCATCGTCACCGGGCGCACGGCAACCGAACTCGGGCCGTTCGACCCGATGCGATGAGTCGATCACCGTTCCATGGGACCGTGGAGGCACGTGCCATGACTGGTCGGCACGTTGAGCGCTGACCAGCACCGAGTAGACACCGACACGGCAGGACGCCCTTGCCGGTGCCGAGGAGAGCAATGATCCGCGTCAGCGCCCTGATCGAAGCGATGGGCGGAGCCGTCCTTCGCCCCGTCGTTTCCGGTAGCCGCGACCACATCACGGACGTCACCCTCGTCGGCGGCGACGACACGGACCCCGGACATCCCGGGAACCTCGTCCTGGGTCTCGGTATCCGTACCGGCGCCGCCGCTGCCGAGCTCCTGCGCCGGTCCGCTCGGAGCGGGGCGAGCGCGGTGGTCCTCGAGGCGCCTGTAGCCGCCGACAAGGACGTCGTCGACGTCGCCACCGAGTTGGGCGTCGGGCTGATCGAGCTGCATCCACAGGTCACCTGGACACACCTGGTCTGGTTGACCCGGAGCATCCTCGACCATTCCACCGCGCTTGCCGGATCGGACGTGCGGCACGAGCCCAACGACTACGGCGAACTCTTCGCCTTTGCCGATGCCGCCGCCGCCATCGTTTCCGCTCCCGTCACTATCGAGGACGCGCACTCCCGTGTGCTCGCCTACTCCGAGCGCCAGGACACGGCCGACGCTGCCCGGATCTCCACGATCATCGGACGCCGCGTTCCAGAAGCGATCGTGCGGCACTTCCGGTCCCGCGGGGTCTTTCGACATCTGCAGGAGTCCGACGAGCCGATCCGCGTCGATGCCGGACCGGGCGGAGTTCTCCCGCGCCTGGTCATTCCGGTACGAGCCGGTCGGGAGCTCCTCGGTTCGATCTGGGCTGTGGACCCGGGACCCGTTCCGGAGGAACAGATTCACGAACTGACCCGAACCGCGTCGGTGGTGGCATTGCACCTACTCCGGCTGCGTGCACAGGCCGGTGCCGCGCGGAGGATGACGGTCGACCGACTGCGGGCGGCACTGCTCACTCCGGACCACACAATCGAACTCACGTTGCCACCCGGCCCGTGGCGCGTCGCTGCTCTGGCGGCGACCGCGGGCGAGGAGCAGGCCGACTACCCGATCGAACTGTGGGACTCGATCCTGCGCCGTCACGGGTGGCCACAACCCATGCTCACGTCGATCGAGGACCTACCGATGGTGGTGGTCACCGCGGGCGGAGCTGCGAACACCGCCGGTAGCTGGAACTGGCTGCAGGCCGTGTTCTCCGAGTTGAATTCGGGTCACCGAGGTGCGGCGGCCCTCGCTGGTGCGCCCGCGCAGGAACCGGCAGAGCTCCCCCGATCACGCTCGGAAGCAGCCGAACTCGTTGTTCTGGCACGACGGGGACGGCTCGATGCACCGTCGGCGAGTTTCGAGGAGGCGTGGCACGAAGTCGTACTCGCACGGGCCTCCGCCGCAATGGTCACCGGACCTCCGTTGAGCGGTGGGCCTGTGCAGGCGCTGATCGTGCACGACCGTGAACGAGGGACGGAATTCGTCACCACCCTTGCTGCATTCCTCGTCAACTACGGCGAACCCAAGCGTGCCGCCGAGACGCTCCACGTACATCCGAACACCCTGCGCTACAGGATGAAACAGATAACCGACCTCACCGGATACGACCTGACGGATCCTCGACGCCGGCTCGCGGTGGCGCTCGCCCTCACCTCCGTCTCGGATCCCCGCAACCAGCCCGCGTGGCACCGCGGCACCACGGAAGCTTCGACCGGCACGCGGGCTGGCGACAGTTCCGAACCCAGTACTACTCAACCCGACTCGCGCACACCTGAAAGGTCAGGACAATGACGGTATCCCGCTCGTCCCACGCAGATCTCGGTCTTCGGAATCGCCTTCAGGAAATGGGCTGTCGACTGCCGGATCTCCCGCCTGTGGCGGGCAGCTACCTTCCCGCGGTTCGCAGCGGATCGATTGTCTACACATCAGGCCAGCTTCCCGTTGCGTCGGGATCGCTACTGGCGGTGGGCAAGGTCGGCAGCGAGATCACGGAGGTGGAGGCGGCAGAGCTGGTCCGGACTTGCGTCCTCAACGCCCTGGCGGCGGTTGCGACCGTAGCGGAACTCGATTCGATCGTCCGGATTCTCAAGGTGACGGTCTTCGTTGCATCGGCACCCGGATTCAACCGACAAGCGCAGGTCGCCAATTCGGCCAGCGAGTTGCTGGAAACGATCGTCGGCAGTGGTCATGCCCGTAGCGCGGTCGGTGTCGCCGAGCTCCCCCTGAACGCACCGGTCGAGATCGAACTGGTCGCCGAAGTCCGCGGCTGATCAGCGGGGCCCCTATGAGATCGGTCCGGACAGCTGCCCGTCATGCTGGTTACACTCCCGATCAACGGGGGTAGGGGAACCCTCGACAACGGGGAGGAAATGGGCATGGGGGCAGCATCTTTCGTCAGGGACAAGGAATCGGTGCGGAAGTTCCTCACCGTCGCGGCTACGATCGTCGTCCCATATGCACTCTGGCCATTGGTCATGGTCTGGGCTCTTCTGCACTTCGGTGCGCTCGGGGTGAAGCGTCTTGTGGCGAGCGATGAACCCCGGAGGGGCGGAATCTGATTGGTGCGGCGGTCGTCGAGCGCGGAACCGGGGTGGCACCCGCATGGCAGCATGGTCTTGATCAAGCACCATTGCAGGAAGGCTCTCATGCGTCACACAGCCGCGCGCACGCTCGGCATCGGCCTCACGGCCGCTGCGCTCGTCCTCTCTCCGGCCGTCGTGGTGCCGCTGGCCGCCGCCGCGCCGGACACGGGCCCGCTGGGCCTGGCGCCGATGGGCGTGGTTCCCGCGTCCGAGTCCGCCATCCAGCAGCAGTTCGGTGCTCCCGGACCGCACGCCGTCAGCCAGACCCGCACCACGCAGGACTGCGTGGGCCTGACCGACCTGTACGTCCGCGTCTTGCGCCTCGGTTTCGACGTGCAGGACGAGGTGGAGTGCTTCGGCACCTTCCCCGACGCCGGCCTGCGCAGCCCCGTCGGCGCGGAGTTCTACTACCCCGAGGACATCGCGGAACTGGGCGCGCTGCCACTCGTGCTGTGGACGCCCGGCATCCTGGTCGAACCCGGAATCTACGACTCCACCGCCCGGTACCTCGCGAGCCACGGCTACGTCGTCGCGGTCAACTACTCGCTCGTCAACTGGTTCGGCCTCACCCACGAGATGGGTGCGCAGGCCGCGGCGGCGGCGAACGTCGACGCGACCAGTCCGCTGCACGGCCACATCGATCTCGCGCGGACGGTCGTCGCGGGACATTCCGCCGGTGGCGGCTCGGCGCTGGTCTCCGGCGGTCGCCTGCAGGGGGTCGGGCAGCAGTTCGCCCCGGAGTTCCGCGTCGTCGGCGCCCTCGCGATCGAACCCGGACCCGCGACCCTCGGCGTCGGCGTGCCACCGTCGGCGGTGCCGACCCTGATCGTCACCGGCAGTTCGGATTTCATCGTGCACCCCTCGGGCTGGCCCGCGCTCGTCCAGTATCCGCAGGTGCAGGCCCCCGCGTGGCTCACGACGGTCCGTGGTGCGAGCCACGGAAAACCCATGGACGGCCCCGGCAACTCGGTGTTCCCGGCCCTCGAGGTCGCGTTCCTCGACTACGTGACGAAGGATTCGGCCGACGCGGCGCAGGTTTTCGTCGGCCCCGACTACGCCCTCGCCACCGACGGCGCCCTCGTGAACACCCACCGCAACGCCCAGGCCGACGCACTGGGCTAGGGCCTGCCCGACGAGCACGGCGAGAAGGTGCAGTATCTCGGGCATGGGATTCTCGCTGATCTTCGTACGCGTCCAGGGAGACGAGCAGCGCGACGCGGATCGCGATGCCGTCGCCGCCTTCCTCGGGGCGCGCGGCCTGCGCGCGGCGGAAAGCGACGGCCGGGGTTCGCTTCTCGTCGACGCGGACGGGCGGGCGCTGTCGTTCGACGGGTACTGGACCGACCTGCACCTCGACCCGCTCGATCAGGAGGAGCCGCTGAGCGGTGGGATCGATCACGCCTCCCTGTCCGACGAGGAAACGACGTTCATCTACGAGCTGTGCGTCGCGGCGGGGTTCCTCATCGCCAATCCGCAGGGCAACCCGACCTATCTCGTCCCCGGCGCCAACCATGCGCCGGAAGACGTGCCGGATCCGGAGGACGTGGACTGGGTGAACAGCGCCGCCGAGCTGCGGCGGGCGCTCGCCGGAGGGTTCGACGACTTCCGCGAGTGGCGTGACCGCGTGGTCGCGCAGTACGCGGATGGGCCGGCCGACGGCGAGTAGCGGGCGGCGCACGGCGGCTACTCGACCCGGGGAACCGCTGCCCCCGGTCGCTAGGCTGTCGCAATGTCGATGAACTTCATGCTGGGCTTCGTGCCGAAGACCGACCTCGCGGCCTTCGGAGTCGAGGCCGAATCGACCATCGATTTCGATGGTGCGAGCCGCAGCACGGCGGCCGGGCCGTCGGCTGCACAGGTCGGCGCGCATGTGCTGCTCGTGGATCCCGGTCTCGATCTCCAGCAGCTTCTGCAGCGCTCCTCGCCGCCCGCGGGAACGGTGCTCGTCACTCTCGGTGGCACGAGCGACGTCTACGTGATCCAATCGTTCGGCGATGATCCCCGCCTCCGCGTGCTCGCCGAGCGCGAGGTCGCCGAGGACCTCGGCGCCCCGATCGCTGCCGAGGCGGTGTTCGAGACCGAGGACGACCCGGAGGACGCCCACCTGGAGTTCGTCTGTCGCCTCGCCGGGATCACGGTCGAGGAGCTGTGGAATCTCGAGTGGGCGCCGCTCGCGTTCGGTCGCTGAGGCTCAGTTCCGCCCGCGCCGAGTCACCCGGCCATCAGGTCGGTGTCAGCCCCCACCGCGCGGCGGTCGCCGCCGCGGCGGTCCGGTTGGGCGCGTCGATCTTGCGCAGGATGCGCTCCAGATGGGTCGCGACGGTGGCGGGGCCGATCCGTAGGTGCGCGGCGATCGCGCTGTTGGAGGCGCCGGTCGGCAGCAGCGCGAGCACCTCCGCCTCGCGGGCGGTCAACCCCATCGGCGGATCGTCAGGGCGGCACACCACCAGGGTGCCGCCGGACCGGACCGGATCCATCCGCACCCGCAGCACCGGGCCCGCACCGACGAAGACGAAGTCCCCGGACCGATCCGACGCCGTGACCTGGTGGGCAGCCCGGCCACCCGGCGTCCCCGCACGGAACAACTCGGTCGGCGCGCCGGCGGTCATCGCGCGGACCGCACCGTCGGCGGCGACGACCAGAACCGAGTCGGCGGGGCCCATGCGCGGCGGCGCGGGTGCCCGTCGCGCCAGCGGGTCCAGTGCCGCGGCCAGCACGTCGCTGAGCAGGGTGACTGTCGCGACCGAGAGTTCGTCGAACCGGTGCCCGCCCGTGGTGCTCATGTTGAGCATGCCGATGTAGCGCCCGTCCCGCGCGTGGAGGCACTGGCTGAGCCCGTCGCTGAACTTGTTGACGAAGATCGACTCGAAGACCGGCCCGGTCCGCATCCGCGCGGGAACGTCGAAGAGCCGCATCGGAAGTCCGCGTTCCCGCAGTTGCGCGAACAGCGGATGCAGGGGCATGCACCTGTTCACCACGTCGATGGAGTCCGAGGGGTAGCCCAGGCTCGCGCTGGTGCGGTGCGCGCCTGCGACGGGATCCCACCACGACAGTGCCGCGTACTGGTACGGCACCGCCTCGGCGAGTTCGAACAGGGCTCGGGCGACGGAGATCTCGGCCGATTCGTTGGACACCGATTCGAGGGCGTTCCGCAGCCGCCGGGCCGCCTGCAACCGGTCTGCCAGGACATCCATGACGCGAGTATGCCCCACGTCACATCTCGGCCCGGAGCGGTGGCCCGCAGTGGTCCGCGGGGCGCGCGGATTGTCGCGGTGGGTCGTGCTGTCCGCATCCGTCGATCGACGGATCCGGCGACGTTCCGGGGCACCTACGTTCACAGCTCCAGCGATGAACGAACCACGGAGGTTGCCATGGAAATCGTCGATTACGCCTCGCGGGACGCGACCGAACTCGCGGAGCTGATCGCCACCGGCGAGGTCAGCGCCGCGGAGGTACAGGCTGCGGCCGCCGCCGCGATCGACCAGGTGGAGCCGGAGTTGGGTGCGGTCGCCGGAGAGCGGTTCGCGCAGCCGCTCGACCACGACGCGTCCGGGCCCTTCCGCGGTGTGCCGTTCGCCATCAAGGACCTGATCACCCACGCTGCCGGGGTGCCGCAGCGCAACGGCAGCCGCCTGTTCGGTCCCGGAATCGAGCACTCGTACGACAACGCGCTGATGACGCGATTCCGCCGAGCCGGCCTGGCAACGATGGCGGTCACGACCTCTCCCGAACTCGGGTTCAACGCGACGACCGAGGCCCTCGCCTACGGCCGTCCCACGCGGAATCCGTGGGATCCGACGCGGAGCCCGGGCGGTTCGAGTGGCGGGTCCGCCGCGCTGGTCGCGGCCGGCGCCCTGCCGTTCGCCCACGCGAACGACGGCGGCGGCTCGATCCGCATCCCGGCGGGCGCATGCGGCCTCGTCGGGTTGAAGCCGAGCCGCGGCCGTGTCACCGCCGGCCCCGACTACGGCGACCCGCTCCTGGGGCTGGGCATCGAATTCGCCGTCACCCGCACGGTGCGGGACTGCGCGGCGCTGTTCGACGCGGTGCACGGATCGGAACCGGGGGACAAGTACCTGTTCCCCGCGGAGGACGCGTCGTTCGGCGAACTGATCACCCGGGGCTCGCGCCCGCTGCGGATCGCCTTCAGCACGGTCCCGTACGACTCGAGTCGCCCAGTTGATCCGGAATGCGTTCGGGCGGTGACCGATACGGCCGCCAAGCTCGCCGAGCTGGGCCATCACGTCGAGGAGGCGTCGCCGCGCATCGATGCGGCCGCATTCGACAAGGCCAGCCTCGACGCGTGGTGCAGCTTCCTCGGCGACACCGTGGCCACGACCGCCGAGCTGGGGGGATTCACCCCCGGCCGCGAGCACCTCGAGGCGACGACCCTCGCGTGCGCCGAGTACGGCTCGACCCTCAGCGCCCGCGACATCTTCGCCGCCGAACACCAGTTCAACATCGCCCGGCGCGAGGTCGCCCGCTTCCTCACCGGATACGACGTGTTCCTGACGCCCACCTCCGCGCGGCCGAATCTGCCCCTCGGGCACCTGAACGCCGACGACGACTCCCTCGATGCCGCCGGTTGGTACAACCGGATCTTCGAGTACGCGCCCTTCACCGGCCTGTTCAATGCGACTGGCAATCCCGGGATCTCGCTACCCCTCGCCGAATCGAGCCAGGGCTGGCCGATCGGCCTGCAGTTCGTCGGCCGATACGGCGACGAGGCCACCCTGCTCGCGCTCGCCGCGGATCTGGAGCGGGCGATGCCGTGGTCGGCCCGGCGCCCGGGGATCTACGCGCACTGAGCCGGTCGGTTCAGTCGGCGGCCGGGCGGTAGGTGCACACGAGCACACCGGTGCCCGTGGTGACCGACGAGACCAGCTCGAGCCGCCGCTGGACGCCGTCGTCGAAGAAGATACGCTTGCCGCCGCCGAGGAGCACCGGCTCGATCATCAGCAGCAGCTCGTCGACCAGGCCCTCGCGCAGCAGGGTGTGCACGAGCGTGGTGCTGCCCATCACCGACAGGTCGCCGCCCTCGGTGTCCCGCAGCTTCCGGATCTCGGCGACGGCGTCGCTGCCGGGGATGCGGGTGGTGTTGGACCACGTCAGCTGGTCCTCGGTGAGGGTGTCGGTCACGACGTACTTGCGGATGTTGTTCATGTGGTCGGCGAACGGGTCACCGGCCCGCTCCGGCCACGCCGCCGCCATCGTCTGCCACGTCCGCCGACCGAACAGCAGCGCCTCGGTCTTCTCGGCGGCGGCGCCGATCGCCCCGCCCATCACCTCGACGTCGAAGTACGGGTGGGACCAGCCGCCGTGCGCGAATCCGCCGTCGGTGTCCTCCTCGGGTCCACCGGGTGCCTGCACGACGCCGTCCAGGCTCATGAACTCACTGACCACGACCCTCACGGGCTTCTCCTTCGTCTCGACGTTCTCTCGGTGATGCAGACCGGCGAACCTCCCGAAACTCATCGACAACGCGTCGATGTCGACGAGGACGCCCGGCGTTCGCCCCAGTCTCCCTTCCGAAGCGCGTGTCGTTCGGCACGACGCGCTGCAGGTGTTCGACCACGCCGGCGGGCTGAGGCTGAGCGCCTGAACCGACCTGTGGGGCTGCACACCGCGTGTGCAGCCCCACAGGCGACTTCGGGCGCTTACGAGACGCCGAGTGAGCCGCTGAAGAAGTCGAGAGCGCCGAACAGATCGGAGAATGCGCCGAAGAACTCGGACAGGTAGCTCAGGTCCACGGTTGTACGCCTTTCGGTCGAATAATGTTGCGCGGTTGCGCATTTGCATGGTTCACCGCGAACCTGAGCGTCCGGTTGGGTGCATCTGGCAGGTTTCTGGCAATGCGCGCGGCAACCGCCGGCCCGGGAAGGGGTCGGCTTTACTCATTCATTCCCAGCTGATTGCCAGACTTCTGGGAAGTTCTCGGAAGGTTCACCGGCTGTAGTGGTGGCGTTCATCTGCCCTTACGACCGCCAGGAGACCGCCATCCGATGAGCTTCCTCGACCGATTCCGGGATCCGCCCGCCCCGCGGCACGGCCGAACGGCCGAGGACGTGCCCACCGCGCCGGTGGGCTACCAGCAGACCGCCAGCAAGTTGCACGCGTTCAACCGCTACGAGATCAAGTACTTCGTCGACGAGCTGCGGGTACCCGAACTGCGCAGTGAGCTGACGGCCCGCATGGACACCGACCCGTACTCCCCGCACGGGGGATACCCGGTGACATCGCTCTACTACGACACCCCCGATCTGCGCTTCTACTGGGAGAAGATCGAGGGGCTGAAGTTCCGGCGCAAGCTCCGCATGCGACTCTACGGTGCGCCGGCCCAGTGCACGGACGAGACCGTCGTGCAGGTGGAGATCAAGCAGCGGGTGAACCGCGTCACGCAGAAGCGTCGCATCGCGCTGCCCTACGGTGTTGCGCGGCGGCTGCTCGACGGCCGAGAAGACATCTTGTGTGACCCCGTGCAGCGGCCGTTCGTGAACGAGGTGGCCACACTCATCGGCAACCTCGACCTGCGGCCCACCGTCACGACGGGCTACCTGCGGGAGGCGTTCGTCGGCCGGGACGCCGACCTGGGCCTGCGGGTGACGATCGATCACAAGGTGCACGGCCGCGACCGCGACTTCCACTTCGCGTCGGACGCCACCAACCGCTTCATCATCCCGCCGAAATTGGCCATCGTCGAACTCAAGGCCAACGAACGGGTTCCGTACTGGGCCACGGATCTGACGGCCCGGCTGAACATGTCCGTGATCCGGGTGTCCAAGTACTGCCAGTCGGTCGAGGCGTTCGCGAGGGCTCCCCGTTCGCGCTCGGGTGCACCGGAATTGGTGCTGCCGCCCGGTGCGGACGATCTCGTCCCGGCCGACGTGCTGGACGCGCCCGTCCCGGCCGTCGACTGAAGCCTCCTCCCGAAACAACCGAACAGGACCACCATGAACTTCGATCTCCAAGATCTCAGTGGCACTTTCACGACGTTCGACATCATCGCCTCGTTGGCGCTGTCGTTCGTCCTCGCCGCCATCGTCGGCTGGGTGTACCGCTACACCCACAAGAACGTCTCCTACAGCCAGTCCTACGTGCAGACGCTGGTGATGGTGGGCATGATCGTCTCGCTCATCATGCTCGTCGTCGGATCGAACATCGCCCGGGCGTTCGCCCTGGTCGGCGCGCTGTCGGTGATCCGATTCCGCAATGCCATCAAGGAAACCCGCGATGTCGGCTTCATCTTCCTGGTGATGGCGATCGGTATGACCACCGGCACCCGGTTCTACCTGCTGGCGATCGCGGCGACCGCGGCGATCTGCCTGGTGATGCTGATCATGAGCAAGTTCAACTGGTTCAAGCTCGACGTCCAGCGCCAGGTCGTGAAGGTGCAGGTGCCGCCGGAGCAGGAGTACACCGCGCTGGTCGAGGACGTGCTGATCCAGCAGTGCGCGGAGTTCGAGCTGGTGTCGACCGAGGCCGTCCGATCGGGTGCGCTGCACGAGTTGTACTACACGGCGCAGCTGAAGAAGGGGCGTAAGCCGGCCGAACTGATCGCCGCACTCAGCGCGATCAATGCGGGCCAGCGGGTGACCGTCCTGACCGGGTACGACCAGACGGACATCTGATGTCGACGACGAACACCGCCGGCCCGCCGACACCCAGACGCAGACTCCGGCATCGGATTCCGACATCGCTGCGCCAGCACTGGAAGCTGCTGACGGTGTTCGTCGCCTTCGTGACGATCATGGCGACGGTCTTCGGGGCCGCCCGCATCCGCCCGTACATCACCGGTGACGCGTCGGTGATCGCCTCGCCGATCACCGAGAACATCGCCGGCGCCGTGGACCTGTTCGACCTCACGGTGAATCACGATCTGTCCTTGGACATTCCGGCCGCCGAGTTGAGCGACATGCTGTCCACCTACGAGAAGTCCGGCGACAAGAAGTGGGTGAACGCCACCGCCACCATCGACGGCACCGTCGTCACCGACGTGGCCGTGCGACTCAAGGGCAACTCGACGCTCATGGCGCTGCGCGGCGACGGCGCCGGCTTCCCGGGCGGTGGAATACAGCCCCCGGAGGGGTTCGAGCCACCCGAGGGCTTCCAGCTGCCGGACGGGGTCACGATGCCCGGCGGTGACGGGATGCCTCAGATGCCAGAGGGATTCGCGCCGCCCGGCGGAATGGCCGGCGGGATGGCGTCCGTGTCCGCCGACGACCCGACCTCGCTGCCGCTGCTGCTGAGCTTCGACGAGTACGTCGAGGGCCGCGCGTACCAGGGGCTCACGGAACTCTCGGTGCGTCCCGGCACCCCGGTCCTGAACGAGGCGATGGCGCTGTCGCTGACCGAGGCGACCGACCAGCCGACGCAACGCTTCTCGTACTCCGTCTACTCGATCAACGACAGTGCGACGACGACTCGGCTGCTTCTCGAGCACCCCGACGACGGGTACGCCAACTCTCTGTTCGAGTCGGACGGCTACCTCTACAAGGCCGACGCGAACTCGCGGTTCGCCTACGTCGACGACGACCAGTCGTCGTACTCCGACCAGTTCAAGCAGATCAACGCCGTCGGATCGGGCAATCTGCAACCGATCATCAGCTTCCTGAAGTGGCTGGACTTGGCCGACGACACCCAGTTCGCGCAGGAACTGGACCAGTGGGTGGACGTGGAATCCTTCGCCCGCTACGTCGCCACGCAGAACCTGCTCGTCAACAGCGACGACATGGCCGGTCCCGGACAGAACTACTACCTCTGGTACGACCTCGACACGAAGAAGATCTCGGTGGTGTCCTGGGATCTCAACCTGGCCATGACCGGTTCCACCGACGCGGGCCCGCAGGACACCGTGTCGATGGGCCCGGGAGGCGCCCCCGGCAACGCGGTGGCGGGGACCGAGGGGACGGCTCCGGGCGGGCGGGGCGTGCCGCCCGGTGGCGCCGGAGCGCCTGGTGGCGCGGGCAGGCCCGGTGGCTTCGGTGTGCCGGGCGGCGGAATGCCCGGTGGGACAGGGGTACCCGATGGCGCACCCGCACCGGCCGGGACCGCGGGCGCCGAGGGGGCCGGACCGGTGGGCGACGGCCAGGGCGGTGGCATGCGCGGCGGCAACACCCTGAAGACGCGGTTCCTCGAGTCCGACGCCTTCGCCGACGTCTACGAGCAGGCCTACTGGGATCTCTACGAGCAGATGTACGCCGGCGGTCGCGCGACCGAGATCCTGGACGCGCTCGCGGGCACCGTGCCGACCAGTGACGGGCTCACCGCCGAGACGCTGCAGAGCAGCGTCGACCAGATGCGCACGTGGATCGAGCAGCGGACCTCCGCTCTCGCCGCGAAGCGCGGACAGTGAGCCGAGCGGGCGTCCGGCCATGCGGCTGACGTGGTCGGCGTGTTCGCTGTGCCCTACATCGTCAGTTCGGCGCCCCGAGCGAGATGCGGCCGGGCGCGGGCGGTGCGACGGGGGAGCGGTTCTGGAGGTACGACGTGAGCGCGTCGAGATCGTTTCCGGCGGAAGCGGGTTCGGTGCCGTCGCGCAGGACCGTGAAGCCGTCGCCGCCGTCGGCGAGGAACTTGTTGACCGCGACCCGGTAGCGCTCGTCCGGTGCGACGGGCCGGCCGTCGACGTGGATGTCGGCGATGCGGGCCCCGACCGGGGCGCGGCGGTCGATGCGGTAGGTCAGCGACGCCGACGGCGCCAGGATCAGTTCCGCGGTGGACCCGTCGTCTCTGGCCTGGAACTGCTGTTCCAGAACATCTTTCAGTTGTGCCCCGGTGAGCGTGCGGACCTCGAGCGAGTTGAGGAACGGCTGCACCTGGTAGGCGTTGCCGTAGGTGATCGTGCCGTCGGCGTCGTGGAGCAGATCGGCGCGGATGCCGCCGGGGTTGGTGAGCGCGATCTGCGCGCCGCGGCCGCGGGCCGCCTCGAGCTGCGAGTCGGCGATCAGGTCGCCGAGGGGGCTCTCGCCGCTCGGGGTCGGCTCGCGGGTGATGTCGTCGGTGACGGCGCCCACCGGCCGCTGGGCCACCTCGTCGGACTTCTTGCCGGCTCGGGCGACCAGGTCGGCGACCATCGGGTCCGGGGAGATGTCGTGCGTGACGATCTGGTTGAACGCCCGGGTGCGTTCGCGATTCACCTCGCCGGTCCCGCGGTCGAGGACCATGTCCACGACCGAGACGATCCGCCCGTGCGAGGCGGCCTGCATCACCGGTCGCGGGTTCCCGGCGGGATCGTCGACCGTGCAGTTGAACTGCGCGTGGGTGTCGGCGGTGAAGATCGCGTCCACCTTGGGGGTCGCGCGGGTCGCGATCGTGAGCGCGGGGCCGTCGCCGAGATCGCACGAGTTGGGACCGCCGCCGGTGGCCTGGGTGTCGCCGCGGTGGAGCAGGACCACGATCGCGCGCACCCCGAGGAAGTCGAGTGTGTCCGCCGTGCGGTCGATCGCCTCGAGTTCGTCGCCGAACTGCAGTCCGGTGACCGCGTCGACGGCGATCTTGTCCGGCGCCTCGGACGACATCACGCCGATCACCCCGACGGGGACCCCGTCCACGTAGTCCACCGCGTACGGCAGCGCGGCCGGAACGCCGTCGGGGAAGGTCATGTTGGCGGCGAGCAGCGGGAACTGGGCGCCCTCGAACGACGGCTCGAACTGGCAGCCGTCCACCGGGTGGCAGCCGCCGGTCTGCATGCGGCGCAGCTCGCCGAATCCCTTGTCGAGTTCGTGGGTGCCGACCGAGGCGGCGTCGACGCCCATCAGATTGAGCAGGTCCACGGTCGGTTCGTCGTGAAACAACGCCGACTCGATCGACGAGGAGCCCCAGGCGTCGCCCGCCGAGTACAGCAGCGAGTTCGGGGCTTGCGCACGCAGTTGCTGCACGTACGCGGCCAGGTATGCGGCACCGCCCGCGTCGGTCGCCGGCCCGTCCGGCCGCGAGATCTGCGCGCGGGCGCCCCGGGGCGGCTTGAGGCTGCCGTGCAGATCGTTGATCGTCAGCAGCCGCACGGGGACGGTCTCGGGATCGTCGGCCGGCCGCGCCTCGGCGGCGTGGGCGCCGACGGTCAGCGAGGCCCCGAGCGCCGATGCGAGAGCCGCCGCCCTGAGTCGCCATCGGCGTCCGGACAAATGGTTCGCGGGTCGGCACACCGCTGAGAGTCTGCCAACGATCTGGCAAAGATGTGCCCGTCGACAGGTAACGGTTCAATTACGGGGTGGGGTATCCGGCGGGGACCCCGGCCAGCTCGAGAGCCGCGGCGGACGTCGCGAACGCGAGGTACGCGTCGTTCTCGTGCGGGTCGCCGATCGTGATGCGAACGCCGTCGGTGCCGTAGGGGCGGATGAGCACACCGGCCTCCGCGCTGGCCTCGCCGTACGCGGCGGAGCGCTCGCCCAGCGGCAGCCACACGAAGTTGGCCTCGGTGACCGGCACGTCGTAGCCGGCGGCGAGCAGCGCGTCACGGACTCGGTCGCGCTCGGCGACGACGGCGTGCGTGCGGTGCAGCAGCTCGTCCCGGGCCTCCAGGCACGCGATCGCGGCGGCCTGCGCCACCGCGTTCACGCTGAACGTGATGTGCACCTTCGCCAGCGCGGTGACGATCGCCGGATCGGCGACCGCGTAGCCGACGCGGACACCCGCCAGCCCGTACGCCTTCGAGAACGTGCGCAGCACCACGGCGTTGCGGCGGGTCCGGGCCAGCTCGATCCCGTCCACGCCGGAGCGGTTGTACTCGAAGTACGCCTCGTCGAGCGCGACGACGATGTTCGCCGGGACCGCGTCGAGGAACCGTTCGAGCTCGGCGCGACCCAGCGCGGAACCGGTGGGGTTGTTGGGGTTGCACACGAAGATCAGCCGGGTGCGATCGGTGATCGCGGCCAGCATCGCGTCCAGGTCGTGGCCGTGCTCCGGGGTGAGCGGCACCGGGACCGGCACCGCGCCGGCCACCTTCGTCACCACCGGGTACGCCTCGAACGAGCGCCACGCGTAGATGACCTCGTCGCCCTCGTTGCACGTGGCCTGCACCAGTTCCTGGCACAGCGACACCGACCCGCAGCCGGTCGCGATGTTCTCGGTCGGCACACCGAGCGACTCGGACAGCGCACGGACCAGTGCCGCGGCCGTGTTGTCGGGGTAGCGGTTCGCGGTCGCGGCGGCGTCGGCGATGGCCTGCGCGACCCCCGGCAGCGGACCCTGCGTCGTCTCGTTGCTCGCCAGCTTGATCGCCCCGGGATAACTGCGGCCCGGCACGTAAGTGGGGATGGAAGCGAGGTCTGCGCGGGTCACGGGGGTCACGATGCGATTATGCGCCCTGTGATCACGTGCACTGGCGACGTGGTCGTGCCAAGGTTGATTTATGCCGGGAATCCTCCGGGACAGCGCGCCCCTGCGCGCTGACGACGACTCCGACTCGCAGGTGCGGGGGCAGGTGCCGCTCACCGCCGTCGAGCCCGAGCGGCACGCGCGCGGTGGCATCGTCGTGCTCCACGAGTCCCGCGATTTCACCGACGCGCTCATCGAGATGATGCGCTCGCTCGCCGCGGAGGGGTGGCTGGTGGTGGCGCCGCACCTGTTCCACCGCGAACCCGCCCACAGCGACACCGAGGTGTTCGGCGAGAGCCTCTTCGACGACTTCGACGCCACCTTCGACTGGCTGGTCTCCCGCGGCATCTATGCCGACTGCGTCGGCGTCATCGGATTCGACGACGCCGGCACCGCCGCGATGCTCGTCGCCACCAGTCGCCCGGTCGGCGCCGCCGTGAGCGTGTCCGCGCACGGCATCGTCGACCCGCTCGCCCCCGAGACCCCCACCCTCGTCGAGGCGGGCCCGTCGCTGAAGGCCCCGTGGCTCGGCCTCTACGGCGCCGACGACCCGCGGACCCCGCCCGAGCACGTCGAAATGCTCCGGGACGCCGTCGCGCGCGCCGACGTCGCCACCAACATCGTCAGCTACGACGGGCTCGCGCACCGCGCCGACGAACCGCCCGTCGCGGAGCCGAGCGCCGACGACGACGACCCGCTCGTCGTCGCGATCCTCGACGCCCAGCGTCGGATCTTCGACTGGTTCGATGCCAACCTCCGGTAGGTTCAGGCGTCTGACCAGCCGTTTTGCGTTTCCTGGCGATCCCTGTGTAATGTTTCGCCCGGCGGTTCGAAAGGGCCGGCCCCCAAGGAGGCGTGCCAGAGCGGCCGAATGGGACTCACTGCTAATGAGTTGTCCCCCTTAAAGGGGACCGGAGGTTCAAATCCTCTCGCCTCCGCCACACTGGTCCTTCGTTGGGCCAGTAACAACTGAAGATTGTTCCATGCGCCCGTAGCTCAACGGATAGAGCATCTGACTACGGATCAGAAGGTTAGGGGTTCGAATCCCTTCGGGCGCACATCAGAAAGCCCCCCACCAGCAGCGATGCAGGTGGGGGGCTTTCTCGTTTCGGGTCAGCTGGTCACGACGCACGCTTCCCCCGTTCCGGCGGTCGATCATTCAACGGCCTGCAGAGGGGACCCTGTCCGGGGTTTCGCGGTCAGTTCTGGTCGGGTGTCTGCACGAGATCGCCCAGGCGGTGACGCAGCCGCGCTGTCCGCGGGCGGTCGGCGTCGGTGTTCACCCGTAGATCGGAATTGAAGTCCGTGCTGTTCAGCATTCGGCCGAGGCGTTCCTCGACGCATCCCAGGCATGCCAGCCCGTCACGGAATCCTGCATCGGACCAGATGTGGTCGTGCACCATGTAGTACTCGTTGATGGTGTCGACGCCACAGGCCAGGCACCGGAAATCGATCGGCGCATGCTCCCACTCGAACCTGAGCGGAGACCCGACCGACAGCTCGTATGTGCGCCATCCGTGCGAACCGGCGACGCGAGTGATCTCGGCTCCACGCTCCTCGGCCTCGTCCTCGACCCACGCCTCGATCGCCTGCTCGACATCGCTGAGCCGGTCGTAGCCCTCCCACGTCGGTTCGTCGTCGACCGACATGACCCACGAGCTGTACACGCCGTCGACCGGCGCGTATTCGAACGACTGCGGAACGCACTGCGTGCCTTCGTCCGTGGTCGCGCTCACCCGTACCCCTTCGCTCGTTGGCTCTTGCCCGAGCGCAGCGTACAGATCCAGGCGGACAGTGGAATCGTCAGCGGTCGACGCAGTCGCTGCACCGTCGCGACACCGGACGGTTGACGACCCCGCTGTTGGTTTCGAGTTTCTCCCCGTTGCCGAGGCGTACCCACGCATTGGGAATACCGCGGATCTCCCCCCATCCGGCGAGCTTCGTCTCGTCGTTGTGGCTGCAGCCGGGCAGGTGCGCCATCCGACTCGGGCTCACCAGGACCAGGCCCTGCTCGCCGGTGAGCGTCGGGCGCGGTGCAACTCGCGTGTGCGCGCACTGGCCGACGATGAGTTTGCATTTCGGGCATCGTTCAGACGTCACACCAACTATGTCGGTCCGGGACGCCGGCGTGTTTCCCACCGCCCGACATGTGCGGTCGCTGACACCTGTCAAAAGTGAGAGCCGAAGCACACTTGCCCCGAAACGAGGCGCTGGTGACTATGGTCAGCTGCGCGGTGCCCGAGCCTAACCCCCGACGGGGCTCGGGCACCGCTTCGCAGAAGGTCATCCCACCCCCGACGAGCGGGACACCTCGCAGAGACCGTCCCACGGCCACCGTTGCATCACCGTTGCATCGCTCGTCATCGGCGGCGAGCATCCTCGTCGTCCTATCCGACGTTCGGCGGCGAGCGGCGATACGCCGACCTCGCGGAGTTCATCGAGTCGTCGGCCTCGGTCGGCTCCTGAGCGTCCCGGTAACGTCGGGCGCGTGGATCTCGCTGTCACGTCGGACACCGGCGCCGTCGGGGACGTGGACACGCTCGCGGACGAATTACGGCAGGCGCGCGAAGCCTTCCTGGCCGCTACGCCGAGCACCGCGGGGACGCTGCTGGTGTGTCTGCGGTGCCTGCCCGCCGACCTCGGGCGCGGCTCGTTCACCCGCTTCGAGCGCAGTGAGCCGACGCTCGTGGTCGATCTGTGCGTGACCGAAGAGGAGATGCGCGGCCTCACCACGGCACAGCAACGCGAGATGCTCGGCGCCCTGCTGCAGCAGTGGCTCGGCAAGGCTGTGGGGTCGCGGTCGGCGTCGTGGACCCGACAGCAGCGAGCCGAATTGCAGCACGCCGCCGCGCGAACGCTCACCTCGCTCGGGTGGCTCGCCGGGCCCCGGGCCCGTGCGGCCCAGATGCTGAGGGGCGGACGCTCGCTCGATGCCGTCGCCGCGGCGACCGGACTGGACCTCGACGAGGTCGAGAACCTGTATGTGGAGCTGATGGCGTCGGGCTGAACCCCCGCGGGCCCTTCCTGGGACACTCGTCACCGACGTGAGTCCCCATGGTGCACAGAGGAGAGCATGAGATGCCCGTGACCGCCGTCGCGCTCGGCCCGAAACCGGATCCGTTGCTGGCCGACGCCATCGCCCGCGGTGGCGCCGCGTCGGCGCCCCTGGAAGAGGCGCAGGGTCTCGTGTGGGCGGGGGACGACCCCGCGCACTTTCCCGCCGTGCTGCCCGACTCGATCCGTTGGGTGCAGTTGCCGTCCGCCGGGGTCGAGCACTGGTTCGCCGCCCGGGTCGTCCAGCGGCACCCGGACGTCGTGTGGACGTCCGCCGCCGGCGCGTTCGCCGCGACCGTCGCCGAGCACGCGTTCGCGTTGCTGCTGGCCGGTGTGCGCGCGCTGCCCGGACATCTGGCCGCCACCACGTGGCGGCAGCGGGAGTTCTTTGACAGGGTGGGGACCCTGCGCGGCTCCCGCGTCGCGATCATCGGTGCCGGCGGCATCGGGCGGGCGCTCATCCCGATGCTCGCGTCGGTCGGCGCCACCGTGATCGCCGTGAACCGGTCGGGTCGGCCCGTGGCGGGCGCCGCGGAGACGCTGTCAGCCGATCGGGTCGACGAGGTCTTCTCGCGGGTCGATCACGTGGTGGTCGCCGCACCGGCGACCAGCGAGACCCGGCATCTGATCGGCCGCGCGCAACTGGCGCAGCTCGGTTCGCGGTCGTGGGTGATCAACGTCGCACGCGGGCCCCTCGTCGACACCGAGGCCCTCGTCGACGCTTTGCGCGACAACGCCATCGGTGGCGCGGGGCTCGACGTCACCGACCCCGAGCCGCTGCCGGACGGCCACCCGCTGTGGACGCTGCCGAACGCGATCATCACACCTCACGACTCGAATCCGCCGTCGGTGCGCACGGCCGCGTTCGCCGAACACGTCGCGGAGAACGTCCGCCGATTCGTCGCGGGCGAGGCGCTCACGGCACGGATCGATCCGCTTGCGGGGTACTGAATCCGACCCCCGAAAACGCTCGCTGAGGGTGAGTTTCGAGGCGAACATTCGATCAGGGGTTTACGTGGAATGCCGGAATGCTTACCCTTGCGGGCGAACTACCAAATTCGACAGAGGATTTCCGGTGCAACACCTTGGACCGCACACAGACGGAATCACCACGGGCACGAGCGA
Source organism: Prescottella agglutinans (assembly GCF_004011865.1). Taxonomy (GTDB): domain Bacteria; phylum Actinomycetota; class Actinomycetes; order Mycobacteriales; family Mycobacteriaceae; genus Prescottella; species Prescottella agglutinans. Next base: position 49,122 of record NZ_RKLP01000008.1, read on the forward strand.
TGCGGCCCGCATCCGTCGTCTTGCTGAGCGCATCGCCGACACGAGCGAGAAGGCTGCCAACATAGCGGCGGCCGGCGAGATCATTCGCCTCGCCGCAACACTCGAGAAGGAACTCGAGCGAGTCTAGAACAAGCGTTTTGCCGACCACCGAAACCGACGTGGTCGAGCCAGAACTCTGGTGGCCGACGGTCGCCGACGACTTCGATGTCGCGGCCGTCGGCCACCTGTCGTCGCTGGACGAATCGCAGTAGTGGGGTGGGTGACGCACGCCCGCGCCGCGGGCCCCACGAACGAATCCGGCCGGCACGAAGATCGTGCCGGCCGGATTCGTTACCGATCGTCTATGCGGAGGCCGTCTCCGTGGCCCAGCGGTAGTCGGCCTTGCCGGCGGGGGTGCGTTTGACCTCGTCGACGAGCACGATCGCGCGGGGGATCTTGTAGCCGGCCAACGTCTTGCGGCAGTGCTCCTGGACCTCGTCGAGCGTCAGTTCGGGTGCGTCGGGGTAGGTCGCGATCACCGCGGCCACCTGCTGGCCCATCCGCTCGTCGGGCTTGGGCACGACGAGGGCGTCGGAGATCGACGGGTGCGCGTGCAGCGCGGCCTCGACCTCCTCGGCGAACACCTTCTCACCACCGGTGTTGATGCACTGCGAGCCGCGGCCGAGGAACACGATCGTGCCGTCGGCCTCGGTCCGACCCATGTCGCCGAGGACCGAGATGCGGGTACCGTCGGCGCGGACCGGGAAGGTGCGGGCGGTCTTCTCCTCGTCCTTGTAGTAGCCGAGCGGGACGTTGCCGATGCGGGCGATGTACCCGATCTCGTCGGTGCCCGGCGCGATCTCCTCGAGTCGCTCGTCGACGAGGATCATGTTCGGCGACGGCGGCATGCGGAGGTTGCCGTCCTCGTCGACGGTGAAGGCACCGTCGTTCCCGGACTCGGAGGCACCGAAGTTGTCCCGCAACAACAGTTCCGGCTTGACCGCGAGCATCCGCTCGCGCACACCGACCGACCAGATCGCACCGCCCGAGGTGATCGAGAAGAGCGAACTCAGGTCGACCTCGCCCTGGCGCCGCTCCATCTCGTCGACCAGTGGCAGACCCATGCCGTCACCGACGATCAGGATCACCTGCAGTCGTTCCTTCTCGATGGCCTCGACGACCTTCTTCGGGTCGAAGTCGCGCATGAGCACTACGCGGGCGCCGAGCGTGAAGAAGGTGAACAGCGAGTACAGCGCGGCACCGTGCATCAGCGGCGCGGCGATGAGGAACGCCAGGTCGGGGAATTCCTTTGCCGCAGCGGCGACCTCCGCGAGATCCTGCCGTGCGTCCTCGCCGTAGGGGTTGCCGCCGGAGAGCGGCTTGCGGAAGAAGTCGTCGTGGCGCCACATCACGCCCTTCGGGTACCCGGTGGTGCCGCCGGTGTACAGCACGTACACGTCGTCGCCCGAGCGGGGCGCGAACTCCGCGGTGGTCGGCAGGTCGCCGGCGTCCGCGAACGGGACCACCGTGATCGAGCGCGCCGCGGCCGCCGCGACCAACTCCTCGACCGGATCACCGATCACGAGCACCGTCCGGACCAGCGGGCAGCGGCCCAGCAGATCCGCCAGGGTGCGCTGGTGCTCGGGCAGTTCGACCACCACCGCGGCCGAGTCCGAGTTGGTGAAGATGTACTCGAGTTCGGACGGGGTGTACCGGTAGTTGACGTTGATCGGCACCGCGCGGATCTTGATCAGCCCCAGCACGGACGTCACGTGCTCGACGCTGTTCTTCAGGAACAGGGCCACGTGGTCGCCCTGCCGGACACCGGCCTTCGTCATCAGGTTGGCGGTCCGGTTCGCCTCGGCGTCCAGGGCCGCATAGGTCAGATGCTCGCCCTCGTAGGTCAGAGCGACGCGGTCGGGGACCGCCGCGGCGACCGATTCGAAGACATCGGCGAGGTTGAACTGCATCGTCGTTCCTTCCGGAAGAGCGCCGCCCGCGGCGCACACCACCCGCATGTGTGGATGGAGGGTAGCGCGAGAAATGCCACTTACGTGGCGAATTCGGACACCATGCTGATGTCCGGCCGGATCACGCCGCGCGGAGCGAAGCGTCGAGAGTCCGGGTGGCGGCGGCGACGAGCGGCGCCACGCGTTCGAGCCTGACGGTGCGTACGTCGCCCGACAGCGAGATCGCGGCGAGCGGGAGGTCCGGGCCGTGCACGGCCACACCGACGCAGGCGACGCCCCGTGCGTACTCGCCGCGTTCGAAGGCCACCCCGCAGCGGTCCCGGATGGAAGCGAGTTCGCGGTGCAGTGCCGTGATGTCGGTGATCGTCCGGTCGGTGCAGCGGCCGAGATGCGCCGCGTACAGGCGGTCGACGCGGTCCCGAGCCAGCCACGCGAGCAACGCCTTCCCGCCCGCGGTCGCGTGGGCGGGGGTGCGGCCACCGACCCGGGTGGGTACGGACGCGGCCAGGCGCCCGCCGAGTTTGTCGAGACAGACGATGTGTCTCCGGTCCAGCACCGACAGGTGGACGACGAGGCCGGTCTGCAGGTGCAGTTCGTGCAGGACGGGCGCGGCCGCTGCGCGCAGTTCGGCGTGCCCGTCCTGGTGTGCAGAGAGCGCGAGCGCGCGACGGCCGAACCGGTAACCGGAGGACAGGTGTTCGAGCCATTCCACCTGCACCAGCTTGTCGAGGATCCGGTGCACGGTCGAGCGCGGGAGTCCGGTCCGCCGCGTCACCTCTTCGAGGGTCAGGCGCTCGGTCCGCGAGTCGAACGACTCGAGGATGAGTGTCGTGCGCGCGATCATCGAGACGGGTGGCTCGGTGAGCGGGACTCGGTCATCGCCCACGATCGCCACACCTCCACCATCACCGTTGGTCAGCCGTTTGTTCGAAACGGTCGTGGACATCATGGCTGACGGCGCGGCCGAACGCACATGCCGCCCGGCGGGCCCGATGTCGGCCGCGGGTGGTCAGGGGACGGCGACGGGCAGGACGGTGCCCTGCGCGACGGCGCACAACCGGGTGCCACCGTCGTCGGCGATCATCTCCAGATCGCACCGGCACACCGCGCGGCGCCGTCCGGAGTGGACGACCCGCGCGGTGGCGCGCAGGGTGCGTCCCTGCGCCGGGCGCACGTACTCGATGGTCATCCCGCCGGTCAGCACCCCCGGCCCGAATACAGTGCCGGCCGCGTAGGTGAGGCAGTTGTCGGCGGCGTAGGCCAGCACGCCACCGTGGAGGAAACCGTTCTGCTGCAGCAGGTCTGGCCGGGCGTCGACCTCGAGGACGGCACCCTCCGCGTCGAACGAGACCAGACGCGCCCCGAGTAGGACGCTGAACGGCTGGGACGTCAGGTGCGCGCGGGCGTCGTCGGCCGTGAGCGGAATACCGGTGTTGCTCAAGGCGACTCCTCGGTGGATTCGGGCGACCAGTGGTCGAGCATTGCAGCGAAGGTCTCGCAGGCGGCACCCGACACGCCGTAGGGAGCCTCGAAGTGCACGCTCAACGGGAACCCGAGATCGTGGACACCGTCGAGAATGCGCCGGTACAGGTCGACGAGGTCGTCGCGGCGCTGCCGCAGCGAGCCGGACGCGGCCCGTGCCACGAACTCCTGCTCCTGTCGGACGACGTCGTTGCCCCGATCGTGGATGAGCCAATCGATCAGGTGCACATGCTGTTCCATGCGGGGAACGAACCCGAACGACAGCAGGATCTCCGGGCGGTGTTCGGAGCGGTCGGCGAACTCCCGGAGGAAACCCACGATCCGGTCGGAGTACAGCAGTTGCGTCAGCGCGAAGTTCGCGCCGTGTCCGCACTTGGCGTCGAATCGGTCGAGTTCGCCGCGGCGCGTGGGGATCAGCACCACACCGCGGTGGGGGAGCACCCCCCGAAAACGCGCCACCGCCTCCTGCGGCGTGAGGCCCGGGGCGTCGTGGACGGGCACGCCGTGCGGCTTGCCGACGAACGTGATGCCGTCCATGCCGGCCTCGCGCAACCGGCGCACCCGGTCGGACAACTGCTGCTCGCCGTGGAACACGGTCACCTGCGCGCACAGGCCCGAGATCGTGCCGATCGACGGGCGGATGGCTTCCCAGAAGTCCAGCACGTCCATGCGCGGTGGCAGCGCCACGGGCCGATCCGAGTCCTCGGCGATGATGCCGGGGATCATCACGTGGCGCACGTGCTCGGCCAGTCCGTGACGGTGACACAGTTCGACGGCGGCGCAGCCTTCCGCGGCGGCCCCGCCGGCGCCCCCGTCCAGTTCCGGCGGCACCAATTCGAGCGCCACCGTGCGCAGGGCGGTCAAGGGCGTTCGGCGGTCGCGAGCCAGGCCGGCGCGAGCAGTCGGTCGCGGGCGTCGAACCCGAGTCGGGCGGCGACCGCGGCCAGCGGCGAGTCGTCCTGCCGCGCGATGTCGCTGCGGGTGACCGCGGTGGTGTAGGTGGTGCGTTCCAGTAGGCGGATCGCCCAGCCCGCCCCGGTGAGCGTTTCGCGCAGATTGTCCTCGCTGATGCGGTAGGGGCCGGGGAACTCCTCCGGCACCTGGTCCGAGAAACACACCAGATGCAGCCGGGCGTGGGAGACGCAGGCCCGGTACACCGCGGCGGCATAGCGTCGGCGCTCGTCCTCGGGGAAGCAGTGATAGAGGGCGCTGTCTATGACGGTCGTGAACCGGTCGGCGTAGTCGGTCAGTGCGGTCGCATCGGCCACGGCGAAGTCGACGGTCCCTTCCAGCCCGCGACTGCGGGCCCGGTCACGGGCGATGTCGATCGCCGCGGGCGCGGCATCGAGTCCGCACACCCGATATCCGCGTTCTGCGAGGAACAGCGCGTTTTCGCCCGGCCCGCAGCCGATGTCGAGCACCTCACCGGTGATCTGGCCGTCGGCCTCGAGGGCGCGCACCACCGGCTGGGCTTCACCGATGTCCCACGGCACCTTCTCGATCTGGAAGCCCGGGTGTTGCACGGTCTCGGTCGGCTGGGGGTTCTGGTTGAGGGCGTCGAAGTCACCGCGATACAACGCATCGAAGTCGGCGGGACGCGGTGGGGTGGGAGGCTGGGGGACGTCCGCGTTCATGTGGTGCTCCTTCCCGACGGTGCGGATTTCGTCTCACGTCTCGAAGCCGGGGTGCGAGCCCGCACGGTGAGCATGTTGCACTGCCGGCGGCTGTGGATGCGTTCACAGCCGAGTTGCTCGAGCAGGATCGCCGGTGCGTCCGGGGCGAACATGCGTGCCCCGCCGAAACGTTCGGCGAGGTTCGTCAGCGGGCCGGTGAGCACCGCGGCGGGTCCGTCGGGGCGGCACGGGACCATCACCAGCAGCCAGCCGCCCGGCGCCACGATCCGGATCATTTCCGTCAGGGCATCGACCGGTTCGGGGACGAGCATGATCACCAGAGTGGCGCAGGCCGCGTCGGCGCAGTGGTCCCGCAGCGGGAGGCGTGTCGCGTTGCCACGGAGAAGCCCCATGTTCGGCCGGGCCCGGTGACCCGCGCGCGCCAGCATGGGCGCCGAGATGTCGATCCCGACAGCGAGGCCGTGCGGCCCGACCGCGTCGGCGAGACCCGTGGTGACGTTGCCGGGGCCGCATCCCACGTCGACGACCGTCTGCCCCGGTCGCAACTGCAGTTGGTCGGCGACGGTGGAGAAACCGGGAGCCATCACAGCGGCGGTCACCCGTTGCATCCGCTGGTACATCGCTGCGCCGAGCGATGTCTGCCACGCGGCTTGTGCGCGACCCGGCGGGGCAACGGACTCACCGGGCAGAGTGTCCAGATAGCCGTCGGGCGACGGCGTCCACTTCACGTCCGGCCGCAACAACCTCTCGAGCCGCGGAACTGTCGCGACCGTCGAGATGTGTTCCGGCTGCGACGATCGATCCACGGTGACCATCTCCCTGGACGACAACGTCGGCACTCGCCGACACCTGCGTCTACCGGTTCGTGCGGTGCACAAGTACCTACCAATGGTAGCCAGAAAGGCGCCCCGGTCGAGGAGTTCGAGGCCCGGTGCCTCCGCCGGACCGGGTGCGGTGGCTACTTGATGGCGGCGAGCCCGGCCACGGTTGCCGAGCAGGCATTCGCGACCTCGATGCCCTTCTTGTCGAAGTGCGCGGTGAAGAAGGTGTTGTGATCGTCGTGCTCGTGGAAGTGGTGAGGCGTGAGCACCGCGGAGAACACCGGGACGTCGGTGTCGAGCTGGACCCGCATCAGGCCGTCGATGACGGCGGACGCGACGAAGTCGTGCCGGTAGATGCCGCCGTCGACCACCAGTCCGGCCGCGACGATGGCGTCGAAGCGTCCGGTGCGGGCCAGGCGCTGGGCGTGCAGCGGGATCTCGAACGCGCCGGGCGTCTCGAAGAACTCGATCTCGGCCGGGTCGTGTCCCAATTCGCCCCACTGCGCGGCGAACGCGTCCCGCGCGCGATCGACGATGGATCGGTGCCAGGTGGACTGGACGAATGCAATGCTCATGGGCCGATGTTAGAGCGCCGAAACCGGCCTGGACATCGGGGGCTCGACACGGCCGGCGAGACCCGCCGGGACGTTCCGGCGGGTCTCGCCGCTCGTGGGGTTACCTCTTCGGGGCGGGCACGGGCAGTTCCATGCCGCGCTCGGTGAGGACGGTGCGCAGGCGGTCGGGGCGGTCGGTGATGATCCCGTCGACGCCGAGGTCCATCAACGCGTGCATGGTCTCCGGATCGTTGACGGTCCAGGGGATCACCTTGATGTCGCGGGCGTGCGCCGAGTCGACCATCTCCCTGGTCACGTACAGCGTGAAGTTCGGGTCCGACACCTTGCCGCCCTGCGGGGTGCCCTGCACCGGCGAGAAGGCCGAGGCGCCGAACGTGGAGATTGCCGCGATCGCGTCGCCGCCGAAGTCGTCGATGTCGAGGCCACCGAGCCACGGCGACGCGCCGTCCTTGCCGACCTGCAGGAAGTCGCCGTTGGTGAGCGCGACGGTGGGCACCGACGGCTCGAGTTCGCGGGTGAGCATCAGGGCGCCCCAGTCGAAGCTCTGGATCGTGACGCGGTCGAGCATGCCGGCGTCGCGGATGGTGCCGAGGACGACGCGGACGAACTGGTCCCGCGGTGCGGTCTCGGACGGCGCACCGGCCTCCACCTTCGTCTCGATGTTCATCTTCACGTTCGGGGCGTCGTACGACTTCACGAGGTCGAACACCTCGGTCAGTGTCTGCATCTTCGCGCCCGGAACGGTCTGCTGCTCGGGATGATCCGCGAGCCGCAGCGAACCGCAGTCCATCGTCTTCACCTGTTCGAGCGTCAGGTCCTTGATGTACTTGCCGACGTACGGGAACTCCGGGTCGCCCGGGGTTGCCGGGGCGGTGTCCTGACACTTCTTGTCGGAGATCTTGCGGTCGTGCGTGACGACGGCGATCCCGTCCTCGGTGATCTGGGTGTCGAGTTCGAGCGTGGTGACCCCCATTTCGAGGGCGTTGGCGAACGCCGCGAGGCTGCTCTCGATGTAGAGGCCCAGCCCGCCGCGGTGCGCCTGGACGTCGAAGGTGGGTTCGGTCAGCGACCCGGTGTCACCCAGCGAACCGGGCCAGTCGAGGCTTCCGGTCGCGGAGGCGGTGGCCGGGGTGAGGCCTGCGATCGGCACAGCGGCGAAGGAGGCAACGGCAAGAGCGGAAACGGCCCGACGGAAATTCATGTCCGGGACGGTAGGAGGCGGCGGTGGCCGGGCAGCCATCAGTAGGTAAATGAAAAGTAATGACTGAGACTATTCTCCGGGTGCTGCCGCCCCGGCATCATGGGTTCATGATCATCGAGAGGGCTTCCGTGGTCGACGGCCCGGCAGATCGGGTCTGGGCGCGGGTGGTGACTCCGGAGGGCATCAACGACGAGATGCGGCCGTGGATGACGATGAGCATCCCGCGCGGGCTGGGCGCGGTGAACATCGATACCGTCCCGGTCGCGGTGCCGCTCGGTCGGGCCTGGTTGCGTCTTCTCGGCGTCGTGCCGTTCGACTACGACGCCCTGACGATCGCCGAACTCGAACCGGGACAACGCTTCCACGAGAAGTCGACGATGATGAGCATGCGACGCTGGGAGCATGAACGCACCCTCACGCCCGTCGGCGCCGACCGCACCACCGTCCACGACCGGATCACGTTCGAGCCGCGACTCGCCGCCCTGACACCCGTGATGACGGTGATCGTTCGGTCCTTCTTCGCGCACCGGCACCGACGGCTGGCGCGCCACTTCGCGTCCTGAAATATCGAGGCTGAAATCGAGATGAACGAAAACGGCAACCTCACTCTGGAAGCCGGCGATGTCCGCGTCGGGATCTCGCCACGGCAGGGTGGCACGATCACGAGCCTCGTCGTCGGCGAGACCGAGGTACTCAGGCAAGGCGACCGATACGGGTGTTTCCCCATGGCGCCGTGGTGTGGGCGAATGGGCAATGGGCAGTTGTCCGTCGACTCGGTGACACATCACTTCCCGATCGATGCGGCTCCCCACGCCATCCACGGCACGGTACGTGACGGTGCTTGGGAAGTGGCCGACGTATCCGGCACACACGCGACGTTGTTGCAGGCGTTGGCCCCGCCTTGGCCGTTCGCGGGTCGGGTGGTCCAGAAGTTCAGCCTGACCGAGGACTTCCTCGATCTGTCCATGGAGGTGACGTCCGAAGCGGATCACTTTCCCGCCCAGGTCGGGTGGCACCCGTGGTTCACACGCCTCCTGCGTGGCGACACCGAGCCCGTACGGATCGATTTCGCACCTGACTGGCAAGAGCTGCGCGGGTCGGACTACCTTCCGTCGGGCACACGGATCCCCCCTCGAACGGGACCGTGGGACGACTGCTTCGGGATGGTCGACGGCGTGCGTGTGGTGCTGACGTGGCCGAGCGTGCTCCGGTTGGAAGTTCGGAGCCCCGAGCGGTGGGTGGTGGTCTACGACATGGAGGCCGACGCCGTCTGCGTCGAGCCGCAAACGGGGCCACCCAACGGGGTCAACACGATGCCGCGACTCGTGACGCCGGAATCCCCCCTCGTCGCCAACTGCCGGTGGACGTGGGAGCGTCTCCAGCGGTAGCCGTCGAGCATCGGCGCCGGCGATTGCGGCGGCACTTCGCGTCGGAGGTAGCGTGCACGCCACCCCGAGACGGTCGCGCGGGCTACTGCCCTTCCCGACGCGGTGCCGTGGAGTGGAGGCATGACAACTGCACCGTCCGTTCCGTCGCCGGCCGCCGTCCGCGACGATTCCGTGCGCAGGCGCGGAATCGGCTGGTTCCTCGTCCTCGCGTTCGGGGCGTCCTGGATTCCGTGGGTGATCGTCTGGGCCGCCGGATACTCGCTCGACGATCCCGTCGTCCAACTCCTCACCGCGGCGTTCGTGCCCGCCCTTGCCGCGATCGTGACGCGACGGTGGATCACCCGCGAGGGGTTCGCCGATGCGGGGCTGCGGCCCCGGCTGTCGACGGCGTGGTCGTCGTACCTGATCGCCGCGCTGCTGCCCGTCGGCGTCCTCGCTATCGCGTTGGCGGCGGCGGCGATGACGGGGATGTGGGACGTCGCCGCATGGCAATTCGGGCGGGACGACCTCGTGTTCGTGGCGATCGCGCTGGTGATCCCCGTGGTGGCCGCGCCCGTGTTCTGGGGCGAGGAGTTCGGCTGGACCGCCTATCTGCGGGATCGCCTCGTGCCGGGCCGGCCGGTCGCAACGACGTTCGCGACCGGCCTGATCTGGGGTGTGTGGCACTGGCCGCTGCCGTGGGTGGGCTACTTCGGTGCCGGTGGCACCGCCACCGACGCGGTCGTGGCGATGCTGATGTGGCTGCCGCTGTCGGTGCTGCTGGAATTCGTGATCGGCTGGCTGTGGACTCGCGGTGGTTCGGTGTGGCCGCCGGCGATCCTGCACGGCGGCAGCAACCTGGTGGTGGCCGTGGGTCTCGGGCGTTTCGTGGAACCGGGCGCCCACAGCAGTGCCGTTACCCTCCTCATGTGCGCTGCCTACCTTCCCGTCGTCGCCTGCATCGTGGCGGCGTCGACGGTGGCCGGGCGCAGGCAGACGGGGGCGCAGCGGTGACGGCGAGCGTGTCGGCGGCAATGCGGTCGGGCCCGCGATACCTCGGCACTCTGTGGCCCTGGCGGGCGCTCGCGTGCCTCGTCGTCGCGGGCATCCTCTCGTGCGCCACGGTGATCGGCATCGTCCCGATCCTGATGTTGGGGCTGACGCGCCGACTGCGGACGGCGCTGTGGGAGCCGATGCTGCGAGCGCACTGCGCACGGCTGAGCCTGATCGATCCGGCGGTCGCGGCAGCCGCGGACGCCGAGGTGCGGGCAGCCGCGGACGAGGAGCGCCTGCCCACCGTGCGGCACGTCGCGTACGTTCTGGGCGCGGCGATCTCCGGCGGCGTCGCCTCGCTCCTGGCGGTCTTCGGGGTCACCGTCGTCGGCATGCTTCTCGCCGCGCCCCTGGTCATCCGCGACGACTACTTCGACCTCGGCGCGTGGACCATCGAAACCAGTTCGGGTGCTTGGGGTCTGGCGCTGGCCGGCTTGGTGTTCGCGGTGCTGCTGCTGACGGTCGTCGGCGGTTGGGCGACGTGCGAGTCGTCGATGGCCCGACGCCTCCTCGGGTTCGGCGCCGACCCGTGGCGTCTCGAAGCGGCCCGTCTCGAGACGTCCCGGTCCGGGCTGCTCGACGCCGAGGGATCCGAGCGGGCGCTGCTCGAATCGGAACTGCACGACCGGGTCCAGCACCGGCTGGTAGCCCTGTCGATGACCCTCGGGTTGGCGGAAGCCTCCGACGCGGACGGTCCGACGGGCCGGTTGGCCGCCGACGCGCACCGTCAGGTGGACGAGACGCTCGCGGAACTGCGAGCCGTGCTGCGCGGGTACTCCCCGCGGGCGCTGATCGAACGCGGACTCGCGCCGGCCCTCGCGGATCTGGTCGCGGACGTCCCGCTCGACGTCGATGTCGCGCTCGACGGGGTGGCCGGACAAGAGGACCGACTGCCCGCGCCCGTCGAGCACATGTCGTACGTGCTCGTCTCGGAGGCGCTGACGAACGCCGTTCGGCACGCGCAGGCGCGGCACGTCACCGTGCGCGGCGATCGCGTCGGGGACATGTGGCTGCTGAGCGTCACCGACGACGGCGTGGGCGGCGCGCACCCGTCCGCCGGTGGCGGCCTCGACCGACTGCGCAGTCGCCTCGGCGCCCTGGATGGAACCCTCACTGTGACAAGCCCCGTCGGGGGCCCGACGACGATCGGAATGGAGTGCCCGGTGTGACGTCGACCGATCGGCCGCTCCGGATCGTGCTCGCGGAGGACAGCCCTCTGCTGCGCGTCGGCGTGGAGAGCGTGCTCGCCTCCGCCGGGCACGACGTGTGCGCCGCGGTCGGGGATGCCCCGACACTCCTGGACGCCTGGGATGCCTACCGGCCGGACCTGGTGGTCACCGACGTCAGGATGCCGCCGACCAACACGGACGACGGGCTGCGGGCCGCGGCCACCCTCCGGCAACGGGAGCCGACGCTGCCCATCGTCGTTCTGTCGCAGTACGTCTCGGTGGCGTATCTGGACGAGCTGTTGGGCGACGACACTGCGGGCGGGGTGGGATATCTGTTGAAGGAACGGGTCGGGCACGTCCGCCAGTTCCTCGAGGCAGTGGGCCGGGTGGCGCGGGGCGAGACGATCATCGACCCGGACGTCGTGCGGGCACTCGTCGCCGCGACGAGGAGTCGTGGACCGCTCGCGGCGCTCACGCCCCGCGAGCGGGAAGTTCTCGCGCTGGTCGCCGAGGGGTGCACCAACTCCGGTATCGCGCAGCGGCTGACGGTGTCCGAGGCCGCCGTGCGCAAGCACATCGGGTCCATCTTCTCGAAGCTGCCGCTGGAGGACGGCGATCGGCGCGTGCAGGCGACGCTCGTCTACCTGCGCTCACTCGGGTGACGGCCCGGCGTCCACCCGCTCGTCAGTCCGACATCCCCGTCCGCCACGACGGATGCTTCGGTACCCAACCGAGCTTGCGGGCCTTGGCATTCGACGCCCCGCGTCCGTGCCCGGGGCCGAGGCCGGTCGGCTCCTGCGCACCCACCCAGCGGCAGAACGTCGGCAGCCACTCGGCCGGTCCGGCCGGTTCGTCGTCGACGACGTTGACGATCCCGGCGGGCCAGTCGAGCGCGGCGGCGGTGGGCGCGACGGTGTCCGCGATGTGCAGGAAGCTCTCGATGCCGTTCCCGGCGAACACCCCGTCGCGGGCGGCGCGCCCGAACTCGCCGTCGGGCGAGTACCACGTGCCGGGGCCGTACAGCTTGCCGTAGCGCAGGATCACGTGATTCGGGATCTCCGTCGACGTGTGCTCCATCGCGACCACCCCCTCGACGGTGCGCGCGCCCGGTCCGGTGGCCTCGCGCAGCGGCACCGTCTCGTCGGCGAGACCCTCGCCGTCGGCGTACAGCCACGCGATGCTCTGGGTGACGATCCGCTCCACGCCGTACCGGTGCATCGCGTCGACGAGGTTGCGGGTGCCGACGATTCGCAGCTCCGCGTTGGCCTCGAGATCGACCCCGGCCAGGTCGGTGAGCTGGTGGATCACCGCGTCGGGCCGCGCCTCGGCCACCGCGTGCTCCACCGACGCGAGGTCGAACGCGTCCATCCGGACCACGGTGGCCCCGGCGTCGCGCAGTTCGGGACGCGAATCCGGGTTGCGTGAGGTGCCGACCACCTGGTGCCCCTGGGCGATCAGTTCGCGGGTGAGCGGCAGTCCGACGACGCCCCCGGCGCCGGCGACGAGGATCCTCATGCCCGGGAGCGTATCTGTAGCGGATCGCGGAATTGCCGATTCTTCTCGCAGCGATGTGATAACAATTGCGGCCGTACAGGTCTCTGTATTCCGAGAGTTTTTCACGCTGAGGAGTTCTCATTCTGAATCGTCGAGTCGGCGTAGCCATCAAGGGCTTCGCAACAGCCGCTTTGCTCATCGCCGGCGTGATCGCCGCTCCGGCGACCGCGTCCGCCCAGGAATCATCTCCGGCCGAGCCGGCAAGGAAGGTGAATGATTGGACGTGCAGTCTCACTCCGGAACACCCCCGCCCGGTTGTCCTCGCGCACGGCACGGGAATGAGCTGGACGGACGCCTTTGGCGAACCGGGTAGCGCGACTAACGACGCCGGACTTGCAAAGGAATTGTTGGCAGCCGGCTACTGCGTCTACGCCGAGAATTACGGCGGCACCAGCTATGCCGGTTTGCCCGGGATCACCGGGATCACATGGGGGAACGACAACATCGGCCGCTCGGCCAAGCAAGCGGCGACGTTCGTCGACACCGTCCTCGCCCGCACCAACAGCTCCCAGGTCGACATCGTGGCGCACTCGCAGGGCGGCACGATGGCCCGGCAGTACCTCCGCTTCGAAGGCGGAGCCAATCCGAACAATCCTGCGCTCAACAAGGTGCACACGCTGGTCATGGTCGCGCCCTCCACTCACGGCTCGACCCTCGAGGACTTTGAAGTCGTGGATCAGAATGGTCTTTTGGTAACGCTCGATGTACAGCAGGCGTTCGACACCCGGTATCCCACGTGGTTGGGGGAGACGGTCCGATACGCCGCCGCAGTGGCCGACCCGACGGTCGGCCCGGCCGTGTACCAGCAGTTCGTGGGCTCGAAGTTCCTCGCGACCCTCAACGCCGGCAGCGAGACGCTTCCGGGTGTCCATTACACCGTCATCGCATCCAATCTCTGGAAGGGCAAGCAAAACGATGGGATTATCACGCCGAAGTGGGACCAGTCGTTCCTGAAGGTCGCTGCCGGTGACCCGTTCGTAGAGAACATCACGGTCCAGGACGCGTGCCCTGGCCTCCCTCTCAGTCACACCAGTGGGCTGCTCAACCACCCGGCCCCGCAGTTCCTCGTCAAGAAGGCACTCGATCCGACCCTCGGAGGCACGCCGCCCTGCGCGGGCTGACGCCACTACGGACGCCGCCGCGACTGAGCGCGCGCTCCAACCGATTCGAGACCGCTGGGGTTCAAGGGCACTGCGACACATCCTCGACCGAGAGTGTTGCAGTGCCCTTGCCCGCGTTGCATTCGGTGTCATGTGCGTTCTGGAAGCTGGTCGCCGAGGGCACACCGCCCTCGGCGGCCGGACTCATTGTCGGTGTTTCGGACTCGACGGGGCCGCAGTGGTTCAGTGACGCCGGCGAGCTGCACGTGAGCGGGCCGCGTCGGCGATCCGCCGCGAGACAGCCGCTCAGGAATGGCGCAACACCCCGCATCGCGATGGACACCGGCCTCGAGGTCTACTTCTGCGACCCGCACTCGCGATGACAGCGAGGCTTCAACGAGACACCAACGGCATGATATGCCAAGGTTTTTCGAAAGGCACCGACCTATCGGTGTTCCCTTCCGGATGCTTCGACCACGTCGCCCTCGAACTGAACGCCCTCCTACACGCGCGCCACGGATTCATGCCACCCGCCCGAGTCCTCGACGAGCTCCTGTCACACTCGTCCGCTTTGCAGCGACTGGTTGAATCCGCCCTGCATCAGCCCCCGACCAGCGCCGCCTGCACCCGATCCGCCGCTTCCGTCGGATCTTCGTGCTCCCAGATCCGCACCACGCGCCAGCCGGCCGCCGCGAGCCGGGCGTCGGTGTCCCGGTCGCGAACGACGTTGGCGGCCAACTTGTCCGCCCACCACTGCGCGTTGTTCTTGGGGGACGTCGCGTGCTGCGGGCAGCTGTGCCAGAAGCAGCCGTCGACGTACACCGCGACCTTCTTGCGGGGGAACACCAGATCGGCCCGGCGGCGCAGGCCCCGCAGCGGCGCCCGGTCGACGAAGAACCGCGCCCCGCGGCGGTGCAGTTCGCGGCGCAGCGCCACCTCCGGCGCGGTGTCGCGCCGGCGCTGCGCCCGCATCCGGGCACTGGTCAGGGGATCAGTCGAGGGCATCGACACCATCCTCGCACCGGTGTCGGGCGCCTGCGCCTCGCGGCGGTGTCAGGCCACCGCTTCCGGGTAGCCGCCCATCCGGTCGAGGTGGTTCTCGACGTCGTCGAGGAAGCCGGGCACGAACCGCAGGCTGCCGGTGCGGGCCCGCTTGAGGAACCCGGCGGTGGCGCGGGCGGACAGCAGTTGCGAGTGCTCGAGGAAGCCGCTGAGGTCCTCGTACGGGTGCTGGACCGGCCAGTGCGACTCGTGCACGCGGAACGCCTGCCGGTCGCGGCCCCACGCGGCGCTGGGCCACGCGTCGCCGGGCTTCAGCGGGGTCTCGTGGTCCGTGCTGTAGGCGATGCGGTCGACGAGGCGCCCGCCCACCCACTCGGCCATCCGCACGCTCACGGCGTTGCCGACCAGGCGCCAGCGGTGCCCGTTGCGGATGCCCTTCACCTCGGTGGCCGGGGCCGTCCAGTCGGGGTCGAAGCCCTGCAGGCGTTCGGCGTCGATCAGGCCGGGCGTGACGATCTCACCCGACGGCAGGCGCACCGCCGGCGGCGACGCGATGCCCACCGTCGACCCGCCCTTGAGCGTGGGCACCGCGTTGACGGCCCACCCGAGCCCGCGGACGCCCTCGGTCCAGTAGAAGCCGCACGGGTACTGCGCCGGGTCGCCCTCGTCGGGGACTCCGGCATCCTGCCCGAACAGCACCTCGCGGGGATCGTCGGTGCGCGACGCCAGCATCAGCACGCGCTGCCGTCGCTGCGGCAGCCCGAACGCCCGCGCGTCCACCACCCGGTACGCCCACGTGTAGCCGAGGTCCTCGAGCGCGTCGGTGATGTGCCGCATCGCCGCGCCGCGGCCGAGATTGAGCATGAACGGGACGTTCTCGATCAGCAGCCAGCGCGGCCCCTTCTTGCGCTTGACCAGACGGAACACCTCGTCGACCAGGCCGGAGCGGGCGCCGGTGATGCCCGCCGTCCGCCCGGCCTGCGACAGGTCCTGGCACGGGAAACCCGCGGCCACCAGTTCGGTGTGCTGCGGCAGCGACCGCAGGCGGGTCACGTCACCGTGCAGTTCGACGCCGGCGAACCGGGTGCGCAGCACCTGCTGGGCGCCGGGATCGATCTCGCACAGCAGCTCGGTCTCCCAGCCGTGGCTGCGCAGGCCCAACTCCACCCCGCCGATGCCGGCGAACAGCCCCACCATGTTCCCGGTCGACGTCACGGCACCCTTCCTCACGCACAAATACCATGAGCAGGTTACTCGAGTCCTCGGACGTGGCCGCGTCACACCGCCGCGCGTGCGCCGGCTCTTCAGTTCTGCGCCCCGCCGGCCCGCGCAGGGAACAACAACGCGTCGACGACGGGGTGCAGGTCGGATCCGCGGGCGACCGCCTCCAACAGCGCGTCGAGGCTGTCGGCGACGGCGGTCGTCGCCTCGAACTCGGGCTCGACGCCGTGGACGATCGCGCCGTCGACACCGATCGCCAGGTACGAGTAGTCGCCGCGGACGGAGCACAGGATCGGGCAGTGCCGCCGCCAGAACTCCGCGACGGCGGCCGCGTCGTCGTCGCTCACGGCCGCCTCGCGGCCGAGGGTCTCGAACTCGTTCCACGCGAACGCGGCGTCCGCCGAATCCGTGTAGTCGTCGAGAGCCAGGAACCATACCGCGTCGTCCGGGCTCGACAACCGCGAGAACGACGACGCCCACGTCTGCTGGACGTCCGGGAACGAGGCCAGGACGTCGGGCACCGGGCGCGCACCCCGAGGGGCGGGCTCGTGAACCCAGCCCGCGGAGCGCAACGCGGCGACTGCCCGAGCGAACACGTCCATCGGCGACGACGATACTCGAGTCCGAGTCACACCCGGGGCACGCGAACGCCCCGGCCGAGGCGACCGGGGCGCTCGCGGCGACGGCCGGGGATCAGGTGTCCGACGACGCCTTCTCCGGCTCGGTCGGCAACGAGCCCTCACCCTTGCCGGGATGCACCACGCCGAGTTCGAGACCGCCGTTGGCGGACACCCGCACGATGTCCTCGGGCTCGAGTTCGCCGGACAGCAGCAGCCCGGCGAGCCGGTTGTCGAGCTCCTTCTGCACGGTCCGGCGCAGCGGTCGCGCGCCGAACTCCGGCTGGTAGCCCTTCTCGGCGAGCCAGTCGACGGCCTCCTCGGTGATGTCCAGCTCGACGTTCTGGGCGTGCAACTGGCGGCGGGTGCCGTCGAGGATGAGCTCGATGATCTGCCGCAGCTCGGTCTGGTCGAGCCGGTGGAACACGATCGTCTCGTCGATGCGGTTGAGGAACTCGGGCCGGAAGTGCGCCCGCAGCCGCTCCATCAGCGTCGGCACCAGCTCGTCGATGTCCTCGCTCTTGGCGCCGAGGATCAGGTCGGAGCCGATGTTGCTGGTGAGGATCACGATGGTGTTCTTGAAGTCGACGGTGCGGCCCTGGGCATCGGTGACCCGGCCGTCGTCGAGCAGCTGGAGCAGCACGTTGAACACGTCCGGGTGCGCCTTCTCGACCTCGTCGAACAGCACCACCGAATACGGCTGTCGCCGCACCTTGTCGGTGAGCTGTCCGGCCTCCTCGTAGCCGACATAGCCGGGCGGGGCGCCGACGAGCCGGGACACGGTGTGCTTCTCCTGGAACTCGCTCATGTCGAAGCGGATCATCCGGTCCTCGTCGCCGAACACGGCCTCCGCCAACGCCTTCGCGGTCTCCGTCTTCCCGACGCCGGTCGGTCCCAGGAACATGAACGAGCCGATGGGGCGGTTCGGGTCCGAGAGCCCGGCCCGCGACCGACGCACCGCCTCCGCGACCGCGGTGACCGCCTCGTTCTGGCCGATCACCCGGGCATGCAGGACGTCCTCGAGCTTCATGAGCCGCTCGCGCTCCTCGGACGTCAAGTCCGCCACCGGGATTCCGGTCTGCCGCGACACGACGTGCGCGATGTCGAGCACGGTCACCTCGGGCGTGCCCTCCTCGGCCTCCTCGCCGAGACGCTCCTCGGCCGCGGTGATCTGCCGCTTGAGTTCGTTGGCGCGCTCGTAGTCCTCCTGCCCGACAGCGGAATCCTTCTCCCGCTTGAGCCGGGCGAGCTCCTCCTCCGCGGAGCGGGTGTCGACGTCGGGGGTGCGGGTGCGCAGCCGCACCCGGGCACCGGCCTGGTCGACGAGGTCGATCGCCTTGTCGGGCATGAAGCGGTCGGTGATGTACCGGTCGGACAGTTCGGCTGCGGCGACGAGCGCCTCGTCGGAGTAGTGCACCTGGTGGTGCGCCTCGTAGCTGTCGACGAGGCCGCGCAGGATCTCGATGGTGTCGTCCACCGAGGGCTCCGCCACCAGCACCGGCTGGAAGCGGCGCTCGAGCGCGGCATCCTTCTCGATGTGCTTGCGGTACTCGTCGATCGTGGTCGCCCCGATCGCGTGCAGTTCGCCGCGGGCGAGGGCCGGCTTGAGCAGGTTGCCGGCATCCATCGCGCCCTCGCCACCGGCGCCCGCCCCGACGATGGTGTGCAGTTCGTCGATGAACAGCACGAGTTCGTCGGAATGCGCCTTCACCTCGTCGAGGATCTTCGTCAGCCGCTCCTCGAACTCGCCGCGATACTTGGTGCCCGCCACCAGCGAACCCACGTCGAGTGCGACGACGCGGCGGTCGGTGAGCGTCGACGGGACGTCGCCGTTGACGATGCGCTGCGCGAGACCCTCGACGATCGCGGTCTTGCCGACGCCCGGGTCGCCGATCAGGACCGGGTTGTTCTTGCGGCGGCGGGAGAGGATCTCGATGGTCTGCTCCACCTCCGTGGCGCGGCCGACCACCGGGTCGATGTTGCCCGCGCGGGCCTCGGCGGTGAGGTCGCGTCCGTACTCGTCGAGCGTGGGCGTCGAACTCGGTGGGGCCGACGTCTTCTCGCCCTCGATCGTCGCGCCCAGCAGGGCCTTGCCGGCGGGGCTCTCGGAGTTCGCGGCGATGCCGATCAGGATGTGTTCGGGACCGATGTAGCTGCTGCCGGACTCGCTGGCCTGCTGCTGCGCCGTCCGCAGCGCCAGCTTCGCGGCCGGGCTCAGACTCGGCGATCCGGCCTCGGTCTTCGGGGTGCCGTGCTTGTCCAGGTGTGCGGCCATCTTCGAGGCCAACTCGTCCGGATCCAGGTTGATGCTGCTGAGCACGCCGCGCGTGGGATCGTTCTGCGCCGCGGCGTAGAGCAGGTGCTCGGGGGTGATCTCGCTGTTGCCCCACTCGGTGGCCGCGTCGCGGGCCGTGGCGATCAGCCGACGGGCGCCGTCGTTGAGGAGCCTACCGAGGTCGACCCGCTGGACCGGGGGCTGGGACGACAACCCCGATCCGAAGAACCTCGCGAAAATGTCATCGAAGGGACTGTCCATACGACCCCAACCTTCGGTCATGTCCTAGCCTCCAAATCTCTGTTCTCAGCAATCTGGTTCGGACTCGTCCGCACTGCTCGGCCGGACCTCACTCAACCTTGCGACCGCAGCGTGGGAAAGTAAAGAGTCTTCCGGCCCGCGTCGCCGCGCGTGTCGTCGACGATCACCGAAAGGGTGTGTGCCACATGACGACCGCGCCTGTGTCCGCCGAACGCACGGTCGGATCGCGAAGTTCGAGGCTGTTGCGGGACGCGCACGCCGGTGCCCTCGTCGAGGCCTTCGTCGTGATCGGGATTCTCACGATCCTCGTCACCCGCGCCTACCTGCACGC
This sequence comes from Prescottella agglutinans, assembly GCF_004011865.1. GTDB lineage: Bacteria > Actinomycetota > Actinomycetes > Mycobacteriales > Mycobacteriaceae > Prescottella > Prescottella agglutinans. Next base: position 68,734 of record NZ_RKLP01000008.1, read on the forward strand.
CACCGGATACCCGCAGATCGGCGGTTCCACCCTGCACATCGCGCATGCGCTGTGGGGCGGGCTGGGGATGGTCGCCGCGCTGGTGGTCGTCTTCTCGTTCCTCGGCGACCTGCCGCGGATCGTGGCGGTGGTCGCCGGCGGCATCGGATTCGGCCTCTTCCTGGACGAGGTCGGCAAGTTCGTGACCCAGACGAACGACTATTTCTTCCAGCCGTCCGTGGCGATCATGTACGTCGTCGTGGTCGCGCTGCTGCTTCTCAACCGTTGGATGAACGACGTCCGGCAGCAGACCACCGCCGAGGCCCTCGTCAACGCCGCGAGCACCGCCGCCGACGGGTTGATCCACGGGCTGACCGCGTCGCGGCGGGCGGAGGCGCACCGGCAGTTGCGCCGCGCCGCCGACGCGGGCGTCGACCCCGCCGCGATCGCGTGCGTCGAGGAACTGCTGTCCCGGTGCGAGCCCCGATCCGCCGGACGGTCCGACGCCCTGCTGGCCCGGCTGCGCCGACCGCTGCCGCGGGCGCTGGACAGCGCCCGCGCCGTGTGGATCGCCGCGATCGCACTGACGCTGTTCTCCACCGCCGGGGTGGTGAACGCCGTGGCCACGCTGTCGGAGGACCTCTCCGGTGGCACCGGCACCGACATCACGACGATCGGGCAGATGTGCGGGTCGATCATCGCGTTCACGCTGTGCTGGGTGGCGATCGCCCGACTGCGGAGCGGCAGCATCTGGCCGGTGCGCCTGCTCCGCGCCGCGGCGCTGGTGACGATCCTGCTCACCGAGGTCTTCAACTTCGTCGCGGAGGAATTCGGTGCGCTGATCAACGTCGCCGTCGGCCTCACCGCCCTGGTGGTGTTCTCGCGGCGCATCACGCTGCTCGAGCGCGGCGAGCAGGCGACGAATCACCCGAACGGCGACCCGCGCGAACCGGTCCCGTCCGCACAGCCCACCTGACGGCCGTTCGTCGCATAACGTAGACACCGTGAGCATTTCGAGCACCGCGCGGTCCTGGCCTGCCGTTCTGACGTGGCGCGCCCACTCGGCGCCGCGCATGGAGTCCGTGCGCGTTCAGGTGAGCGGAAACCGGATCAAGGCGACCGGGCGCATCATCGGCGGCGAGTGCCCGGACCACCCCGCGTTCAGCGCGTCCTACGACCTCGTCACCGACGAGAACGGCGTCACCCGCCGGCTGTCGCTGCGCACCGCGCTCGCCTCGGGGGAGCGGCAGATGTCGATCAGCCGCGACGAGGAGGGCGTGTGGATGGTCGAGACCGGCACCACCCACCTGCGCTCCGCGTTCGCCGGCGCCAAGGACGTCGACGTCGTGCTCAGCCCGTTCTTCAACGCGCTGCCGATCCGCCGGTTCGGTATGCAGCACGAGTCCGAGGACATCCAGGTGCCCGTCGTGTACGTCAACCTGCCCGACCTCGCCGTGCAGGAGGCGTCGCTGACCTACAGCAGCGGCGCCGACGGCATCCACGTGCTCTCGCCGGTGTCGTCGTCGTCCGTCACCGTCGACGAGGACGGCTTCGTGCTCGACTACCCGGGGTTGGCCGAGCGGATCTGAGGCGTCTCAGCTCACGGCCAGCGCGCAGGCGAGCGCGACGGACTCCGCCGGATGTGACCCGTGTCCGCCCGCGGTGCTGGGCAGCCCGATCACCTGGACGCCCACCGGGGCGCCGTCGTCGACGGCGACGGGAACCGAGATCGCCGGGATCCCCAGCGCGTTGAACGGAATGCACATCCGCAGCAACGGGGTTCGGGCCACCGACGGATCCGGCGACAGCGCGTCCGCCCGGGTGACCGCACGCAGGGGAGTGGTGGCGGTGACCAGCGCGTCCAGGCGCAGGTCGCCGCGCAGCCGCGAGAGTGCCTGGCGGCGAAGGCGTTCGACGGTGCGGACGGCGTGCACGTACTCGACGGCGGGGCGGTCCCGCTGCGCGGCCAGCAGCGCGGCCGTGGGCGGCTGGTAGCGCTCGGGTGCGGCCTCGAACCACGGCCGGTGCGTCTCGTACGCCTCCGACCCGGTGATCACCGGATAGGCGGCGAGCAGGGACTCGGTCTCGGGAAGTTCGACGTCGATCACCTCGGCGCCCGCGTCGCCGAGGGCGCGGCAGGCCGCGTCGACGGCGGCCGCGATCGCGGGGTCGGCGACGTCCCAGTTGTCGCCGCGCAGCCGCCCCACCCGCAGGCCCGCGACCGGGGTGCGGACGTGCGCGATGCCGGGGAGCGCGCCCCACGCCAACGACACGTCGACCACCTCGGCGGCGAGCAGTCCGATGTGGTCGAACGTCGTCGACAGCGGGAACACCCCCGACGTCGGCAGCGCGTCGAAGCTCGGCTTCATCCCGACGATGCCGCACAGGGACGCGGGAGTGCGCGTGCTGCAGCCGGTGTCGGTGCCCAGCGCGAGCGGCAGCACGCCCTTGGCGACCAACCCGGCCGACCCCGACGAGGAGCCGCCGGTGACGAGCGTCGGATCGTGCGGGTGCGCGGCCGGGCCGGACGCGTTGACCGCGCCCGTCGGGCCGTACGCGAACTCGTGCAGGTGCGCCTTGGCGACGACGATCGCGCCGGCCTCCCGCAGCTTCCCGACGATCCGGGCGTCGGTGGCGGCGGGCGGGGCGTCCGCGAGCACCGCGCTGCCGCACCGCGTCGGCATCCCGGCGACGTCGATGTTGTCCTTCACCGCCACCGCGACCCCGTGCAGCGGGCCGATCCAGTCGCCGGCGGCGATCGCGGCGTCCGCGCGGGCCGCGGCCTCGAGCGCGGCGGCGTCGTCGCGGGCGGCCACCAGGTTCTCCCACGGCGTCCCGGACAGCGCGTCGAGGGCGTCGAGCGTCGCGCGCACGTGCTCGGTGGCCGTCGTCTCCCGCCTGGCCAGCTGCTGGGCGATGTCGCGCAGGGTCACGGCCGCAGCACCCCGCCGCGGCGTCCGGCGTCGCGCATCCGCTCGAGCCAGTTCTCGGAGCCGGGCTCGATGCCGGTGATGGTCCAGCGCTCCCGGTTCTCGTAGCGGCGGCGGGCCTCGAAACCGGGTTCGACGAGTCCGGCGAGGGTGCCCTCGTCGGACAGTTCGGCGCGGGCCCGGGCCAGCACGTCGAGGGTCTCGTCCAGGGCCGCCAGCAGCGCGTCCCGATTGCCCTCGCATATCGCCCGCACCAGGCCGGGCGCGCTGCCGGCCACGCGGGTGCCGTCGCGGAACGAGCCGGCCGCCAACCCCAGCGCCAGATCGCCGCCCGCCGCCCCGGACAGTGCCAGCGCCTCGGCGAGCACGTGCGGCAGATGCGAGATGCGGGCCGCGGCGGCGTCGTGCTCGACGGACTCGGCCGGCACCACCACCGCGCCGCAGTCCAGCGCCAGCCGGGCCACCTGCGTCCAGATCTCCGGGTCCACGCCGTCGTCGGCGCTGACCACCCAGACGGCGTCGCGGAACAGGTCGGCGTCGCCGGCCTCCCAGCCGGACTCGTTCGTCCCGGCCATCGGGTGCCCGCCGACGAACCGGTCCTGCAGACCGTGTCGGGCGACGGCCGCGGCCACCTCGGCCTTGACGCTGACGACGTCGGTGATCGGGCAGCCGGGGGCGTGCTCGGCGATCGCCGCGAGCGTCGCGTCGACGGCCGGCATCGGCACCGCGACCACCAGCAGGGCGCCCGCGTCGGCGGCGCGGCGCAGCACCGCGACCAGGTCGGTGTCGGCGTCGAATCCGTCGGCGCGGGCGGCGTCCACCGGCCCGGCGGAGCGGTTCCAGCCCCACCCGTCCCGGCCCGCGGCGACGGCCGCGCGAAGCAGGGATCCGCCGATCAGACCCAGGCCGAGAACGCAGACGGGAGGTGCGGAAACGGAGACAGCCACCCGAACAGGTTGGCACATTCGGCGGTGGACTTCTTATGGAGGCACTGCGCGGGCTACCGTTGCGCGCATGGGTGCACAGCGCGCGAACAACAACAGCGCCTCCGCGAGGTCGATGGAGGATCTGGACGGCTTCGGTATGGCCGTCGTCCGCGAGGAGGGCCGTTGGAAATGCACCCCGCTGACCGATGGCGCGCTGACGAGCCTGCGGTCCGCCGAGAAGGAACTGCTCGAGCTGCGTAGCTCCGGCGCCGTGTTCGGCCTGCTGGACGTCGACGAGGAGTTCTTCGTCATCGTGCGGCCCGCACCGACGGGCACCCGCCTGCTGATCTCCGACGCCACCGCGGCCATCGACTACGACATCGCGGCCGACGTCCTCGAGTCGCTCAACATCGAGATCCCCGACATCGACCCCGACGACCTCGACGACATCGAGCCGTGGGAGGAGGGCGACCTGGGTGTCCTCTCGGACCTGGGCCTGCCCGACGCCGTGCTGGGCGTGATCCTCGCGGAGACCGACCTGTATCCGGACGAGCAGCTGGCGATGATCGCGCAGCGCTGCGGATTCGAGGCGGAGCTGTCGACCGCGCTCGACAAGCTCCCGCGCTGACCCCCGGCAGCCGAGCGTGACCCTGCAGGACGACGAGCGGATGGTCCGTGCCGCTCTCGACGCCGCTGCTGCGGCCTCGGAGTTCGACGTGCCCGTCGGCGCCGTCGTGTTCGACGCGGACGGCGTCGAGTTGGCGCGTGCCGCGAACGCCCGCGAGGCCGCCGGCGATCCCACCGCGCACGCCGAGATCCTGGCCCTGCGCGAGGCGGCCCGGGTCCACGGCGACGGCTGGCGCCTCGAGGGCGCGACGCTCGCGGTGACGCTGGAGCCGTGCACGATGTGCGCGGGTGCGCTGGTGCTCGCCCGCGTCAAACGGGTCGTGTTCGGGGCGTGGGAGCCCAAGACCGGCGCGGTCGGTTCGCTGTGGGACGTGGTCCGCGACCGACGCCTCACCCACCGGCCCGAGGTGCGCGCCGGAGTCCTCGAGCACGCGTGCGCGGGGCTGCTCGAGAAATTTTTCGAGGACCAGCGCTGACGCGCTGACCAGTGCGGATGCGTCCGCGATCGCTCGTCGGGTCGGATGGTTCCCGGCGGAGTCTCCCGAATCGTGCTCTGGTGGAGGTAGGTGCTCGTGTGGCACCGGGACCGCCCCGGCGGTTCGAGGCAGATTCACGGAGGTGACTCGTGGGAATCGGAGACAAGGCCAAGAACAAGGCGGAGGACCTCGGCGGCAAGGCCAAGGAGGCCACCGGCAAGGCGACCGGCGATGACGAACTGAAGAACGAGGGCAAGGGCGACCAGGTCAAATCCGCCGCCAAGGACGTGGGCGAGAAGGTCAAGGACGCCGCCTCGACAACGAAGGACAAACTCACCGGAAAGTAGCTCTGACCAGCCGATTTCAGGCTGAGCGCCGACTCCGGTACAGTTCTCGGCGGTGGCGTGTCCGAGCGGCCGAAGGTGCAGCACTCGAAATGCTGTGTACGGTAACCCCGTACCGAGGGTTCAAATCCCTCCGCCACCGCCAAAGCCTCCCATCTGCTTGCAGGTGGGAGGCTTTTTTGTGCCCAAGCGCTGAACAAGAGTCCGCGGCACGCTTGAGGGCACCGACCGTGCCGGGAATTCCGTTCGACGCTTCCGGGTGGTCCTGTGGCCTCGACTTCGCGATGCACGAATTCACTCCGAGTCGAATATTGCAAGATGCGCATTTGAACGTTGATTTTGTTGAACTTGCAAATATCGGGCCTCATTTTCCATAGCGATTTCGGCATGTGTTGCAGATCACGCCATCGGGTATTGAGGTAGGCATTGAAACGCTTTTATGGTGCTGTCGGAAGAAATGCGGATGCGCATTTTTCCGTGACCCGCGTGGCGTTGCGCCACTTCTCGACGAGAAGGACATCTCATGGATTTCGATCAGATCATCGCCCTGCTCACGGCTCTGGGCGACTTCGGCGACCTGCTTTCCGGTGTGGGCGACGCGCTCAACGGCATCGTTGCATTCGGCGGTTCGGTCTCGAAGGTGGCGGGTCTGTCGTAGCGGGTCGACGACTCTGTCGCGCGTGGCGGGTACCTGGACGGTGCCCGCCGCGCGCATTTATGCGCACATTTCGCTGACGCCTGCCCCGTTCGACTCGATGAATCCGGATTCTCGCGGATCGACCGGGGTCGGTTCGTTCGGCTGATCGCATGATGGCTGGATGCCACTTCCGGCGTCCCGGCCGGCTTCGGGCCGGCCGGCGATGTCGAGAATCCTCGACGGGCTCCGTCCCTGCAGTGAATGCGACCAGAATGGGTCGCACCACACCGAGGAGAACACGATGGCCAAGTACTTGCTGTTGAAGCACTACCGCGGCGCCCCGGCTGCGGTCAACGACGTACCGATGGACCAGTGGACGCCGGAGGAGATCTCGGCCCATATCCAGTACATGCAGGACTTCGCGGACCGACTCGAGGGGACGGGGGAGTTCGTCGACGGTCAGGCGCTCGCCCCAGAGGGGATGTGGGTCCGGTACGACGGCGAGGGTCGCCCGCCGGTGACCGACGGTCCGTTCGCCGAGACGAAGGACCTCATCGCCGGCTGGATGGTGATCGACGTGGACAGCCGCGACCGCGCCCTCGAACTGGCCGGTGAGCTGTCCGCCGCGCCGGGGGCGGGCGGGAAGCCGATCCACGAGTGGCTCGAGGTGCGCCCGTTCCTGGCGCCGCCGCCCACGATCGTGGAGTGAGCGCCGAGGTGGACGAGGCCCTGCTCCGCAGCCTCACACCGAGCGTGCTCGGGATCCTCGTCCGCCGCGGAGCAGACTTCGCGGCGGCCGAGGATGCCGTGCAGGACGCGCTGGTCGAGGCGATCCGCGTCTGGCCGACCGACCCGCCCCGGGACCCGAAGGGGTGGCTGGTGACCGTGGCCTGGCGCCGGTTCCTCGACGCGACCCGCGCGGACGCGTCCCGCCGCCGGCGCGAGGATCTCGTGGACGAGGAGCCCGCGCCGGGGCCCGCGCCCGCGGTGGACGACACGCTCGCGCTCTACTTCCTGTGCGCCCACCCGTCGCTGACGCCGTCGTCCGCGGTCGCGCTCACGTTGCGCGCGGTCGGCGGGCTGACCACCCGTCAGATCGCCCAGGCGTACCTGGTTCCCGAGGCGACCATGGCGCAGCGCATAAGCCGGGCCAAGCGCACCGTCTCCGGTGTGCGGTTCGACCGGCCCGGTGACGTGGCCACCGTGCTGCGCGTCCTCTATCTGGTCTTCAACGAGGGCTACTCCGGCGACGTCGATCTCGCCGCCGAGGCCATCCGGCTCACCCGACAGCTCGCGGCCGCGATCGATCATCCCGAGGTGGCGGGGCTGCTCGCTCTCATGCTGCTCCACCATGCCCGGCGTGCCGCCCGGACCGCGCCCGACGGCGGCTTGGTACCGCTCGCCGAGCAGGATCGCGGCCGGTGGGACACCGGGGCGATCACCGAGGGCGTCGGGATCCTGCAGGCGGCTCTCGCCCGGGACCGGTTGGGCGAGTTCCAGGCCCAGGCGGCGATCGCGGCACTCCACGCCGACGCGCCCACCGCCGAGGAGACCGACTGGGTGCAGATCGTCGAGTGGTACGACGAGCTCACGCGCCTGACGGACAGCCCGGTTGTCCGGCTCAATCGCGCGGTGGCCGTCGGCGAGGCCGACGGTCCGCGCGCCGGCCTCGCGGCGCTCGCGGAGCTGCCCGACTCGCTGCCCCGCCACGCCGCGGTGGCGGCGTACCTGCACGAGCGCGCCGGCGACGCGGCGACGGCGGCGCGGCTCTACGCCGAGGCGGCCCTGGCCGCGCCGAACCTCGCCGAGCGGGACCACCTGACGCGCCAGGCCGCCCGGCTCAACGCGCACCGGGTGCGCTGACGGGTCGCGTTCTCCGACGTTCTGTCGGGTGCCGCCGATAGGCTGCGGAACCGTGCCGTCCCTCTTCGTCGATGACCGCGAGCGCGGAATCGCGCCCGCCACGAGTCATCCCGCGTTCGTCGCCCTCGCGCCCGAGTCGTTCTACGACCAGGGCGAGCAGTTCTCGCCCTTCGGCAACGACTCCGGGTACGACGCGCTGCGGGAACTCGAGGACTGGTACGCCGTCGGCGGCCGGGACGACGCACTGCCGGCGTTCGTGGAGGGGCTCATCGCCGCCTGGGACTTCGGCGTGCCCGACGACGTGTGGACGGCGGACCGGGAGGCCGTCTTCTCAGGCCTGTGCGACGGCTCGCTCGACGAGGTGACGCTCGCCGCCGAGGCGCAGGCCCAGCTGGCGATCGTGCTCGGCCAGTTGAAGATCCGCGGCGGCCTGACGCCCGCGGCGCGCAGCCTCGGCAACGCTGCCGTCGGTGTCCTGCTGGCGCTGGCCGACCACGCCCGCACCGCCTACCCGGACTGGCCGCACGCCGGCAGCAACCTCGCCGCGATCGCGGCGTCCGCCGAGGTCATCGATCGGGCGCCCACTCTGCAGGCCTGATCTCCTCCCGTTCGCTGTCGTCGAAATCTGTTCGCCGAGAACGAAACCGGGGGACGCCGCGGCGGTCGCCGCATAGCGTCGGGGTATGCCTGGTCCCGATCTGCAGCAGCTGACGCCGTCCCTGCATCGCCTTCGCATTCCGACGGGGCCCGCGCACCTGCTGAACTGCTACCTCTGGCTCGAACCGGACGGCGTCACCCTCGTCGACACCGGTTGGCCGGACAGCGCCGACCTGATCGCCGACGCACTCGCGGCGCTGGGCCGGCAGCGCGCCGACGTGCGGAGGATCGTGCTCACGCACTTCCACGAGGACCACACCGGGTCCGCGGCCGAGATCGCGAACTGGTCGACCGTCGAGGTGATCGCCGGGGCGGGCGACGCGCCCTTCGTGTCGGGCGCGCGGCGCGGTCCGCTTCCTCGGCTGACGGACCTGGAGAAGACGATCCATGCCGAGACCGACGAACCCTCCCACGGGCCGCCGTGCCGCGTGGACCGCGAGGTGGTCGACGGCGACGTCCTGGACTTCGCGGGCGGTGCGCGCGTCATCGGCGTCCCCGGCCACACGCCCGGCAGCATCGCGCTGTACCTGCCCGAGGCCGACGCGGTCCTCACCGGCGACGCGGTGGCCGAGTTCGACGGTGCGGTGATCCTCGGCGTCTTCGACACCGACCGGGAGGCGGCGACGCGGTCGCTCGCGAAGCTCGCCGCGACGCGCGCGGAGATCGCCGGCTTCGGTCACGGCGAGGCCGTGCGCGGGGGCGCGCACGAGCGGATCGCCACCGCCACCGACCCATTCGCGCCGTCCGCCGAGCCGCGCTGAGCGCCGCGGCGCAGCGTCGAGTAGTCATATGGGGGCTGTTTGCGACGAGAACGGCACCAGAGGGAGGAATTTCGGGATGGCAGGGAATCAGGCACGGTTCGATCTGGCGTCGGCCCGGCGGGCGGCGGACGCGGCGCTCGAGGCCGCGCGCGGCGACGGCAACCGGGTGAGCGTGACCGTGGTCGATGCGCGGGGACACGATCTGCTGGTCGTCCGCGACGACGGCGCCGCGTGGTTCACACCCGGTGTGGCCCGGGCCAAGGCCGTGACTGCCGCTCTGATCGGGATTCCCACGACCGCCTACTCGGGTCTTGCCGATGCGCATCCCGCGCTCGCCGACCTGATCGACGGCCAGGTCCGGCAGTCCCTGACCACCCTGCCCGGCGGCCTGCCGGTGACCGTCGACGGCGAGGTCGTCGGCGGTCTCGGTGTCAGCGGCGCGCAGCCGGAGCAGGACGTCGCGTACGCGCAGGCGGGCATCGCCGCCCGCTGAAAGTCGTCCGCCGATCTGCACCGATCGGTCCCGCGGGACGTCCCGTTACTCTCCGGCGTGAAAAACCCCGATCCGCGTCGGATTGTGCATGGTGTTGTCCCGTAGGCTTCCGATGCAGCTGGTTGGCAAACCTCGGGAGTGATACGTGGCACAGAAGGTAATTGTCGAGCTCATCGATGATCTTGATGGTGAGCCCATCGACTTCGGCGGCGAAACGATCAGCTTCGCGGTCAACGGCGTCGAGTACACGATCGACCTCAATGACAAGAACGCCACCGAGTTTCATCGCAAGCTGGACTACTACATCCGGCACGCGACCAAGGTCGGTGGCCGGCAGACCGCCCGTGCGGTGAAGCCTGTGGTCGACGGTCCGAGCACGCCGGAGATCCGCGACTGGGCCACCCGAAACGGCTACACCGTCTCGACGCGGGGTCGCATCGCGGCTGACATCGTCAAGGCGTACACGGCCGCGCACTAGCCATGGCGAAGGTCAGCAAGCGCACGGAGAGCAAGACCGCGTCCGAACCCGTCGTCGAGGCGACGGCGGAGGAGGTCGCGTCGGACGTCGACGCCCCGGAACTCGCTGTGGACGCCGACGCCGACGCCGACGTGGACGCCGCGGACGACGAGCAGGGCTCGGAGGTCTCCTTCTCCCACGGCGATCCGATCCGGGTGTTCCTGTACGACATCCCCAACGACGGCGGCGAGTGGACCGCGCGCTACGAGTACGGGATCAAGCGGATCCGGGCGAAGAAGGTGAGCCCGGTCGTCTATCTCGACCTGCTGCACCGCGTGTTCCCCAAGCACGAGGTCCTGGTCAAGGGGGAATTGCTCAGCGTCAAGAGCCGGCCGCACCCCGAGGACCCGAAGGTGCTCACCGAGGTGGCGCTGCTGGTCTACCTGGCCACCGAGGTGGCGCTGTTCAAGGCGTTCCTCGACTGGGCCGGCCAGGACATCAGCTCGATCCGGATCACACACGACAAGCTCGACGACGTGGCCCGCCGCATCCACAACGATCTGTACCGCATCCACCTGTTCAAGCAGCGTCTGGTGGCGGCGGGGATCGAGGATCCGGCGGAACTCGACGACGACGTCGTGCGGCCGATCGAGGTGATCAAGAGTGAGATCGACGCGATCCAGGACCTGCGGATCTCGGTCAAGCGGTACCGGGACCGGGTGGCGCAGGCCAAGCGGGATCGCGTCGTCAAGGAGAGCCAGAACCTCGTCGGCAACATCGAGATGGCCACGTGGGATTCGGTGCAGCGTCGCGAGGAGATGGTCGTGATGCGCGAGTGGGTGGACAACCAGCAGCGCGTCCTGCCGATCGTCAAGACCGCCAAGCAGGGCTGAAACCCCCGCCGACAACCCCCGCCGACCGAACCTAACGCAGGGCCCCTCCCCGAACCGATCGGGGAGGGGCCCTGCGTTAGGTTCGGGAAGTTCCGTACCGCACGGTGTATGCTTGCCGATAAGCAACTAAATTGGAGGTGGAAGTGACAAGCCTCTTCGACGACGACGAGGTGTCCCGGCTGCGGGTCGCGCTCGGTCGCATTTCTCGGCAGGTCGACCGGCAGACGTCGGGCGGCGAGCTCACCAAGACCCAGTTCTCGATCCTCACCACGGCGGTGCGGCGCGGCGCGATCCGGGCCAGCGAGATGGCCGAGATCGAGACGCTCAACCCGACGATGCTCTCGCGCATGATCGGCAAGATGGAGGCCGAGGGGCTGCTGATGCGTTCCGCGCACCCCGACGACGGCCGCGCCGTCGTCGTGGCCGCCACCCCCGAGGGGATCGCGTTGCACGCCCGGTTGCGCGACAAGCGGACCCGGCTGTTCGCCGAGTACCTCACCCAACTTCCCGAGACGAAGACCCAGGACCTGCGGGGCGCCCTTCCGGCCCTCGAGGCCCTCGCCGATCAGATGTGTCAGTCCCGGGCCGCGGCCCGCTCATGACGGCCGCGGGCAAACTCGGGCGGCAGACCTTCGCCGCGCTCGCCAACCGCAACTTCCGTCGCTTCATCAGCGGCCAGGCCGTCTCGCTCATCGGCACCTGGATGCAGCTCGTCGCCCAGTCGTGGCTCGTCCTCGAGCTCACAGGGTCGGGCACCGCGATCGGCGTCGTCGTGGCGCTGCAGACCCTGCCGATCCTGCTCCTCGGGCCGTACGGCGGCGTGATCGCCGACCGGGTGGACAAGCGCCGCTTGATGATCGCGCTGCAGTCGCTCATGGGAGTGCAGGCGCTCGTCCTGGGCCTGCTGACGATCACCGGCACTGTCGAGCTGTGGCACGTCTACGTGCTGGCGCTGCTGCTCGGGCTCAACCAGTGCTTCGAAAACCCTGCGCGGCAATCGTTCCTGCTGGAGATGGTCGGCCCGCAGGACCTGCGCAACGCGGTGAGCCTGCAGTCCACGCTGGTCAGCGCGTCACGCATCGTCGGGCCCGCGGTCGCGGGCGTCACGATCGCGGCGGGCGGCCTGGGTGTGTGCTTCCTGCTCAACGCCGCCAGCTTCGTCGCGGTGATCGCGTCGCTGGTGCGCCTGGATGTCTCTGCGCTGCATCGTTCCCCGCCGACCGAACGAGCACGCGGACAGCTGCGGGAGGGCCTGCGGTACGTGCGCGGCAACCGTAAACTCGCGGTGCCGCTGCTGATGATGGCGTTCATCGGCTGCCTGGCGTTCGAGTTCCAGGTGGTGCTGCCGATCGTCGCCGACCAGACCTTCGGTGCCGGGTCCGAGGCGTACGGATTCATGACGGCGGCGATGGGCATCGGCGCGGTGTGCGGCGGCCTGCTCGTCGCCACGTGGGGCCGCACCGGCACCCGGGTGCTGATCGTGGCCGCGGCGGCCTTCGGGTTCGCGCTGGTCGCGGCGGCCGCGGCACCGAACCTCGCCGTCGAACTGGTCGCGCTGGTGCTCGTCGGCGCGGTGAGCATCGCGTTCAACTCGACCACCAACAGCACCCTCCAGCTCGAGGCCGAACCGCAGATGCGCGGCCGCGTCATGGCCCTGTGGTCGACCGCGTTCCAGGGCTCGACCGCGATCGGCGGCCCGGTCGCCGGCTGGGTCAGCCAGGAATGGGGTGGGCGTGCCGGCCTGCTGCTCGGCGCGATCACGTGCCTGGTCGTGGCGCTGGTGGCCGCGATCGTCATCGGTCGGGGCAAGGAGGTCACCGCGCAGACCGATCCGATCACCGAGGACCCGGAGGAACTCACCGTGGAGAACCCGGCGGTGTCGGAGGACCCCGCGGTCACCGACGCGGACGCGCGCAGCAAGGCGGCTTGACCTTCGACCTGGTCGAGACTTCATGATGGCCGCGTGAGCGCATCCGGAACCGACGACCTCATCACGATCGGTGTATTCGCCAGGGCGAGTGGCCTGACCCCGAGCGCGCTGCGGTTCTACGACGACTGCGGCCTGCTCTCCCCGGCGTACACCGACCCGGCGACCGGGTACCGGTACTACTCCGGCGACCAGCGCGAGCGCGCGTCGACGATCCGCCGACTGCGGGAGATCGACGTCCCGCTCGAGGCGGTGACACGGATTCTCTCCGCCGGCGGGGACGAGGCGGTCCGCCTGCTGGACGAGCACGTCCGACTGCTCCGGGAGCGCGCCGACACGGCGGCCGCCGTCGCTGCGTCGCTCGGGGCGGCCCTGACGGCGGGGGAGTCCGGACGCCGCGTCGCGCTGCCGGGAAGGCTGTTCGGGGAAGCGGTCGACCAGGTGGTTCCGGCGGCGGCCACCGACGACCGCTTCCCGATCCTGACGGGGATTCTGATCGAGGTGGGCGACGGCGCCGTGGTTCTGACCGCGACCGACCGCTACCGGTTGTCGACCCGCAGTCTCGCCGCGCCGGTCTCCGGCGCGTCGTGGGCCGTCGTCGTCCCCGCGCGTGAACTCGCGGCGCTCACTCCGTGGCTGCGCGAACGCCGGGAGGTCGCGCTGCGTCGCACGCCCGACGGTGTCGTCGTCGCGGCCGACAACGGCGACAGGCGGCTCACCTCGATCGACGACGAGTTCCCCGACTACCGGGCGATGCTCGCCGCGCTGCCCGCGGCCGCCACGCGGGCGATCGTGTCCCGGGACGCGTTGCTCGCGGTCACCGAGGACGCGTCGGATGCGCGAGTCCACTGCGTGATCGCTGCCGGTGGCGTGCGAGTACTCACCGGCGACGGGGAGCGGCGGCTCGACGCCGACGTCACCGGACCCGCCGTCGAGCTGTGTTTCGCGTCGGGTGCACTGCACGCCGCGTTGGCGACCGCCGTGGGACCCGACGTCATGCTCGACCTCTCGCGCCCCGACATGCCCGTCGCCATCCGCTCCGCCACCGACGGCGACCTCACCACGCTCGCCATGCCTGTGGCGCCGTAACCCGCCCTGCAACAGAAGGATCGACATGACCGACGAGATCATGGATGCAATCACCCGAGCGGTCGTACTCGGACGGGAAGGGGACGTGGGCGCCGCGAGGTCCGCGCTCGTCGACCTGTGGGCCGCGATCGGTCCCGCGGGCGACGCCCTGCACCGCTGCACCCTCGCGCACTACCTCGCCGACCTGTACGACGACCCCGCGCAGGCGCTGGTGTGGGACGTCCGCGCCCTCGACGCCGCCGACGCCCTCACCGACGACCGCGTGCAGCAGCATCACACGAGCCTCGCCGTCCGCGGCTTCTACCCGTCGCTGCACCTCAACCTGGCCGACAACTTCCGTCGGCTCGGGTCGTTCGATCAGGCACAGGTGCACCTCGATGCGGCCGGCCGGTATCTCGACGCGCTCGGCGACGACGAGTACGGCGCGATGATCCGCACCGCTGTCGATGAGGTCGGCGCGGCCGTCGCGGCGCGGTCGGTCGAATCGAGGCCGTCGCACCCGTAGGTGCTCGATGTCGACGCTGTTGCTTCAGGAACTCATCGCCATTGAAGAGCCCCTCGTGTACGGCGTGCGGCCACGAGCCGGATGGACGCGACGGGAGGGCCGGTCCGGAAGATCTGCCCGTGCGGGTACCTGCTAGACCGGCCCCGGCCGATCCGACAGGTATCACCCGACGGACCCATGTTGTCCCGCAAAGACGTTAGGGAAACATGGAACAGGGCCGGCGCTGAAGGAGCGTGAGCGTTGTCGCGTGGGTGAGGGTGATGCAAGCGACGAAGTGCTTGTCGGTGAGAGTAGTGCCCGTCGGCGCCGAGGTAGCAGGTGGCGAGCGCGAGTCGGATCGGGATGCGTTGCGGGTCAGGTATATTCACCCGACAAGCGGACCGGCGCGATACGTCCCGCCAGGCTCACGGCCGGCGTGTCCGACCATGACCGGATCCACCGTTTTTCAGATAGCCCCCATCCGGCGGACGACAACGCAGGCGCGGGCGGTGCTGATCCCGGCTCGATGCCGGTGGCGCCCCGCCCGCGCGGTATTGGTCGGATTCGGGACGTTCATCCTCTCGTTTTCAGGGAGTCGACAATGTCCTGTCAGGGTGTGCCGACCATTTGCAGCGGGTCCACAACCTTGTCGAACTCGGCGGCGTCGATGTAGCCGGTCGCCAGGGCCGCCTCGCGCAGCGTGGTGCCCTCGTCGTTGGCCTTGTGGGCGATCGCCGACGCCTTGTCGTAGCCGATGACCGGCGACAACGCGGTGACCAGCATCAGCGAGTTGCCGACGTACTTGTCGATCTGCTCGCGGTTCAGATCGGCGCCCTCGATGCAGAACTCGCGGAACTTCACCGCGGCATCGCCCAGGATCCGTGCCGAGTGCAGCACATTGTTGATGATGATCGGACGCATGGCGTTGAGCTCGAAGTTGCCCTGCGTCCCGGCAAGGGCCACCGCCGAGTCCTCCGCCAGGACCTGGATGCAGACCATCACCAGTGCCTCGCACTGCGTCGGGTTGACCTTGCCGGGCATGATCGAGCTGCCGGGCTCGTTCGCCGGCAGCACCAGCTCGCCGATCCCGCACCGCGGTCCCGACGACAGCCAGCGGATGTCGTTGGCGATCTTCATCAGTGGCACCGCCAGCGCCCGCAGCCCGGAGCTGGCTCCGACCATCGCGTCCAACCCGCCCTGGGCCGAGAACTTGTTCTCTGCCGTCCGGAAGGCGTAGCCCGTGAGCTCGGCGATCTTCGCGGCCACTTCGGAGTCGAATCCGGGCGGAGCGTTGAGACCGGTGCCGACGGCGGTCCCGCCCATGGCGAGCTCGTAGAGCCCATCCATGTCGGCCTTCAGGCGCGCCAGTCCCTGCCGGATCTGCATCGCGTAGCCGGACCACTCCTGTCCAACGGTCAGCGGGGTCGCGTCCTCGAGATGGGTGCGACCGATCTTCACGACCTCGCGCCACTGGTCGGCCTTCGACTCGAAAGCCTCGAGCAGTGACTCGAGCGCGGGGACGAGCCGCTCGTTGAGCTCCTTGACGACGGCGATGTGCATTGCCGTCGGGAAGGTGTCGTTGGAGGACTGCCCCATGTTGACATGGTCGTTCGGATGCACCGGCGTCTTCGCCCCCAGCCCCCCACCCACCAACTGGATGGAGCGGTTGCTGATCACCTCGTTCACGTTCATGTTCGACTGCGTGCCGGAGCCGGTCTGCCACACGTAGAGGGGGAAGCTGTCGTCAAGGGCGCCCGAGATCACCTCATCGGCGACCTGCGCGATCAGGGTGGACTTCCACTTCGGCAGCCTTCCGGCGGCGCCGTTGACCAGTGCAGCGGCTTTCTTCACATAGCCGTAGGCGTGGTAGACCTCGTGCGGCATCCGATCGTTGCCGATGGAGAAGTGGACCAGGGAGCGCTGGGTTTGCGCGCCCCAGTACCGGTCGGCGGGGACGTCGATGCCGCCCATCGAGTCGGTCTCGTGGCGGGTGCCGCTGGCCTGCAGGCCGATCGGGAGGTCGAGGATCTTGGGCTGGTGGGTCGCGGGGGCGCTCATCAGACATCACCGTCCCGGTAGACCGGCTGCCACATCGCGTCCTCGACGGCCTGGACCAAGTTGGCAACGGGTTTGGTGGCGACGCCCTCGGCGATGGCCTGTTTTGCCACCGCCACCGCGACGGTCGCCGACGAGGCGCGCAGGTTGTCGACCGGAGGCAGCAGCGAGGCGCCGCGGGCGCTGGGGTCGACCTGGCCGGCGACGGCCTCGGCGGCGGCGAGCAGCATGCCGTCGGTGACCTGGGTGGCCCCGGAGACGATGGTGCCCAGCCCCAGGCCGGGGTAGAGCAGCGCGTTGTTGGCCTCGCCGATCACGTAGTCCACGCCCTCGAAGGGGACCGGGTCTACCGGGATCCCGGTAGCGACCAGGGCGTTGCCCTTCGACCACGCGATGGCGTCGACGGGCATGACCTCGATGCGCTCGGTCGGGTTCGACAGCGGAAGCAGGATCGGGCGCTCGGCCCCGGCGCACAACGCCTCCACCACGTCACGGGTGAACGCGTTGTGCGCGGTCGAGGTCCCGATCAGAATCGTGGGCTTGGCCTCCTTCACGACGGTGAGCAGGTCGATCTTGCCGTCGATGGTGCGCGCCCAACCGGCCACCTCGGCGACCGGCCGCGCGTATGGCGCTTGATAGTTCGGGAGGTCGGCCATGTCGTCGGTGACCAGGCCGTTGATGTCGACCAGCCACACCCGAGACTGGGCGTCTGCCAGGCTGAGGCCCTCGCGAACCATCGCCGCGGCGATCTGGTCGGCCATACCCGTGCCGGCCGTGCCTGCCCCGAAAACCACGAGACGCTGCTCGGCGAAGCTCTGCTTGGTCACCTTCAGGCCGGAGAACACCGAGGCCATCACAATTGCACCGGTGCCCTGATTGTCATCGTTGAAGATGCGGTACTTGTCGCGGTTCTTCTCCAGGATCCGCCGCGCGTTCGCCGGACCGAAGTCCTCGAAGTGCAGCAGCGCGTGTGGGAACAGGTCGGCGGCCGTCTTGAGATAGAGGTCGACGAAGTCGTCGTAGCGATCGCCGCTCACCCGGGCGTGCCTGTTTCCCAGGTACGCCGGGCTGTTCAGCAATGTCTCGTTGTCGGTGCCGACGTCCAGGTGCACCGCCAACACGCGCGCCGGATCGATTCCGGCCGCCGCGGTGTACACGGCCAGCTTGCCGACGGAGATCTCACTGCCGTTCACCCCCCAGTCGCCGATACCGAGGATCTCCTGCGCGTCCGTGACCACGATCAAGTCGATGTCGTCCGGTCCGAAGCCCAGGGTCTCGAAGGACGGTCGGACGTCCTGGGGCCGGTCCACAGAAAGGTAGACGGCCCGCGACTGACGGTAGTCGTGGCTCCAATTCTTGATCGCGTCGCCGACTACGGGATCGTAGATTATCGGCAGCATCTCGGCGAGGTGGTCGAGAATGACCCGGTAATAGAGAACCTCGTTACGGTTGTGCAGCGCGTTCAGGTAGTCGTACTTCTCGAGATCGGTCTCGAAGGAATTGATCTGGGTGTAGGCGCGCGCAGCTTGCTCATCGAGAGTCTCGACGGCTGCAGGGAGTCGTCCGATCAGCGCGAGCTTCTCACGCTGCCGATATGTGAAGGCGGTACCCCTGTTTCGCAACGGATCGGTGAGCACATCAGGCTTCTTCGACACGATTCCTCCTCGAGGGTTCGGATGAGATGTTCGGTGGACAATCGGCACCGGCTCGCCGCGCACCACAATGGCCGGAACGGCCACTTGTCTGGCGAAGTCGGGTCTATCGGATCAGGCCACCTCGAATGTTGAAGTGGCTGTGGGTCGCTGCTCACGGCAGTGCGTCAGGTAGTCGATCGGCGTCTGGTGGTCGATCGAGGAGTCCAGGCCGGGCTACAGCAGCGGCGGGACCGTCGCCGCGATCGGGACCTCCAGAACGGTAGGGCCGGAGCGTGCGAGCGCGGCCTTCACCGCGACCTGTACCTCGGCCATCGTCTCTGCTCGGTCGCCCGTGCATCCGTATCCCTCACCGAGGGAGACGAAGTCGAGGGACGGGATGTCGAGTCCCGGCACTCCCGGCGTCTCCTCGAGCTTGGCGAACGCCTTGAGGATGGCGTATTCCGCGTTCCGTGGAACCACGTACAGGATCGGCAATTCGTGGTCGGCGGCGGTCCACAGCGCCTGGAGGGCGTACTGGAACGAGCCGTCGCCGATCATCGCCACTACCGGACGGTTGCGGCCGGAATCGCGTTCCGCGAGTGCGACACCCACGCTGGCCGGCAGGGTCCAGCCGAGGCTGCCGCTCGCCGCGGTGTAGAACGAGTCGGGCTTCACGATCGGCCACGCGGTGTGCAGTTCCGCGAGGTTCGACGGCGACTCCTCCATCAGGACGGCGTCGTCGGGGGCGACGGATCGGATGGCCTCGAACAGTTCGAGCGCGGTCAGCACGTCGCCTGACGGCGCGACGAGCGGCGCCGGGTGCGGGGCCATGCGGTGCGGATTCATATCGACGGGACCGCTCGGTGCCTTCTCCTCGACGAGCTCGAGGAGTCCCTCGAGGGCCAGGACCGCGTCGCACAGCAGGCTGTCGCCGACCGGAGCCTTTCCCGCCTCAGTCGGATCGTCGGTGACGTGCAGCAGCGACATCCCCTCCGGCAGGTACTCGCCCGGAACGTACGGGTAGTAGCGGAACACCGGCGCCCCGACGACGATTCCGACGTCGTGGTTCTCCAGCCGCTCCGACAGGGGGCCGATGGCGAACGGTAGCCCGCCCCGGTACTGGGGGTGGTTCTCGGGGAACGGCGGGCGCTCCGAGGACGGCGCCGCCCACACCGGTGCGCCGAGCCTCTCCGCCAGCGCCACCGCCTGCGCCCAACCGTCACCGCGGGCGATCGAGGAGCCGTAGATGAGCACCGGGTTCTTCGCGGCGGACAGGCGACGGGCGAACTCTTCGAGCCGATCCGGATCCGGTCCTATCCGCGTCGCCACAGAACGAACCACCGGGGTGCTCGCCGCGGGCTTGTCCCAGTCGTCCAGCGGGATCGACAGGAAGACCGGACCGGCCGGGGGCTGCATCGCCATCGCGTAGGCGCGCATGAACGCCGCGGGCACGTCCTCGGCGCGCACCGGTTGGTAGCTCCACTTGGCCCAGGGCTTCGTCAGCATCTCGGGCTCGACGTTCGTCAGCCACGGTTCCATCAGGAGCATTTCCCTGGTCTGGTTTCCGGCGGTCACGATGAGAGGTGTGCGATTGAGCGCCGCAGTCATGACGTTGCTCATCGTGTTCGAGATTCCCGCCGACGTGTGCACGTTGACCAGCGCGGGGGAGCGGGTCGCCTGGGCGTAGCCGTCGGCGATGGCGATGGCCGAGGCCTCCTGCAACGCCAGGACGTACCTGAAGTCGCTCGGCAGGTCCTTCAGGAATGTCTCCTCGGTCGATCCGGGATTTCCGAACACCGTGGTAATTCCGAGTTTTCGCAGAAGATCGAATGTGACGTCGCGAATCGTTTCCATTGAGATCTGTCCTCCCCGTGACCGCCCCGCGGCGGGGTTCGGTGATTCCGGCTTGGTCTTTATGGGTTTTCGATCTGCAGTGCCTGTCGGTCTTGTCGAGTGAAGCATGTCCGGAGTGCTCCGATTCCGGAGTAGACGGATGATTCGACGGGTGATTTCGATGCGGCAAAGGTGCGCGATTCCGAATACGAGACCACACCGGTCGGCGGCGTAGCTGTGGCGCCAGGCCCGGCGTGCTCATACGCTGTGCCGGTGAAGAAATGGTGGCTCGTCGGTGGTGCGGTCGTCGTGGTGCTGCTTGCGGCCGTGCTCGCGGGACCGTGGATCTACGGCGAGTTCATCGCCGAGGACGACGCCCCGGCCGCCTCCGTTTCCACCGAGGGGGCGCAGGCCGCCTCAGGTCCGGTCGACGGCCAGTGGCTCGTCGGGGCGGGGGAGAGCGCCAACTCGACCGCGGCCGGGTACACGGTGTCCGAGATCCTCAACGGCGCGCGGGTCACCGTCGTGGGGACCACCGACCAGGTCACCGGCGCCGTCAGCATCTCGGATCAGAAGATGACCGCGGCCGAGGTGGTGGTGCAGGTCGCCGACATCGCCACCGACAACTCGCGCCGCGACGGCCAGTTCCGCGGCAACGTCATGGACGCCGCCGCGTATCCCACGGCCACGTTCGCGCTCGCCGCTCCGGTCGACCTCGCCGCGCTGCCCGCCGACGGCACCGCCGCGACGGTGCCGGTGACGGGGACGCTCACGCTCAAGGATCAGACCCGCCCGGTGACCGCCGACGTGAAGGTGCTGCATTCCGGGGACGCGCTCGTCGCGTCGGGCAATGTTCCGGTGACGTGGTCCGACTTCGGAATCACGCCGCCGTCACTGGGATTCGTGACCGTCGACGACCACGGCACGGTCGACTTCCTGGTGAGCCTGGCCCGCGCCTGACGGCGTCCACCCGGGCGGCCCGAACACGTAGCCGAGACGTTCGCGCCACGAGGTCGCGGCGCGGACGTCACGGCCGATCGAGGCGTACTCGTGTGTCTGCAGCTTCCAGATGTCGTAGGTGCCGACCGGTTTCGTCAACCCGTAGGTGGGGCGTTGCTTCTCGGGTCGGAAGGTGCCGAACAGTCGGTCCCACACGATGAGGATGCCGCCGTAGTTGCGGTCCAGGTACTCGGGATCGCACCCGTGGTGCACGCGGTGGTGCGACGGGGTGTTGAACACGAACTCGACCGGCCGCGGCAGCTTCCCGACCCGTTCGGTGTGCACGAAGAACTGGTACACCAGGCTCACCGAGAAGCCCACGAAGATCATCCACGGTGGAATGCCGATCAGCGGCAACGGAATCCACATCAGGATCTCGCCGCTGTTGTTCCACTTCTGCCGCAGGGCGGTCGCGAAGTTGAAGTACTCGCTCGAATGATGCGCCTGGTGCGTGGCCCAGATCAGTCGGATCCGGTGCGCCATGCGGTGATACGTGTAGTACAGCAGGTCGATGCCGACCAGCAGGATCACCCACGTGTACCAGGCGTTCGCGGGCAGGTGCCACGGCGCCGCGTAGACCCAGATCGCCGAGTAGCCGATCAGCGCCAGGAACTTCCAGAACGCGGTGGTCGCGATCGACACCAGCCCCATCGAGATCGACGCGCGCGCGTCCCGGAACTCGTAGCCGGCGGTCGGGGGGAAGGCGCGGCCGTCGCGGACGTCGGCCTCCTCGAGCTTGCGGGCCGCGAGCCACTCCAGCCCGAGGAACACGACGAACGCCGGTATCGCCAGGGTGACCGGGTCACCGAGCGGTTCGAGCAGCGATCCCCACGCTGCGGTGAGGGTCTCCCACATGTCTCCTCCAGGCGATCGAGGCACCTGACCGAGAATCTACTCGGCGGAGTGACCGGGGTCACCATCGAGGGCGCGGTGGGTAACGTCATCACGAGACTTCGACGGATTCGGTGAGGGGGCAGCGTGCACATCACGGCACGGGTCGATTGTGCGGTGCGTGCGCTGGTCGAACTGGCGGCCGCGGGCCCCGGCCCCGTCAAGGCCGACGCACTGTCGAGCGCGCAGTCGATTCCGTACAAGTTCCTCGAATCCGTCCTCGCCGACCTGCGCCGTGGCGGCCTCGTGAGCAGTAGGCGAGGGCCCGACGGCGGCTACTGGCTCACCCGTCCCGCCGACGAGATCACCGTCGCCGACGTCATCCGCACCGTGGAGGGCCCGCTCGCGTCGGTGCGGGGCGAGCGACCCGAGGACGTGACCTACGAGGGCCCGGCCGAATCGCTGCAACGGGTGTGGATCGCGGTCCGGGTCAACCTTCGCTCGGTCCTCGAAGGCGTCACCGTCGCCGACATCGCCGCCGGGGCGTTGCCGGAGTTCGTCGGCGAACTGACCGCCGATCCGGGGGCGTGGCGGCGGCGCTAGCCCGATCGGCCGGCGCTGCGGGGCACATCGACACGGACCATCCCGCGGCTCCGTGCAGGGGCGGGAATGGGGTACTCCAGCGCTGCCCGGCCCGGAGCCGCGGTCGACGCGGGGATGGTCCGTGGATCAGACGGAGAGCCGTACCGGGAGCGTCGTCCACGTTTGCAGGGTGTTGTTCACCCCTCTCTCGGGGATGCCGGCCAGTTCGATCGACTTGACCTTGTCGACCAGGACGGTCAGCAGCGCTTCCGCTTCGAGCCGGGCGACGTGCTGGCCGACGCACTGGTGAAGGCCCATCCCGAAGCCGACGTGTCCGGACGGGTCGCGGGTGAGCGTGAAACGGTCCCCGTCGTCCCATCGACGTGGGTCCCGGTTGCCCGCGCCGATCGCGAGCATGATCTTGCTGTGCTTTCCGAGTTCGACGCCTTCGAGTTCGACGGCCTCCGATGTCGTGTGGAAGACGAACTGGAGAGGTGACGCCCAGCGGACGGCCTCGTCGAACGCTCGTCGAACCAGTTGGGGATCACTACGCAACCGCTGCCACTCCTCGGGATGGGTGGCGAAGGCGTGCAGGATCGCGGCGACACCGTGGACGGTCGTGTCGATGCCGGCCGACAGGAGGGAGCGAACGACGAGTGGGGCCTGGTCCGCCGTGAGTTCTCCGCGGTCGGATGCCTCCCAGATCCGGGCACCGAATCCGTCGGGGCTCAGACTCTCGCGCTGGCACAGAGTGGTGACCCATTGCGACAGCTCGGACAGCCGCGCGGCCCCGCGATGGAAGTGCTCGTTCTGCGGGCCGAAGGCGTTGAAGACCAGATCGCCGTATGCGAGGAGGTTGTCCCGGTTCTCGGGGGGAAGACCGACGGCGTCGGGGAAGACCTTCAGCGGAAAGGCGGAAGCCAGGTCCGTCATGGCGTCGATCTCCGGGCCGCGCGCGAGAACCCGATCGACGACCTCTTCGGCCTCCGTGGTCCAGTGCTCCCGCAGCCGCCGCAGCGCCCTCATGCCGAGGACGTCGGTGAGCACCCTTCGGGGAGCGTCGTGCTCGGGAGGATCGGTCTCCGTCGGATTCGCCTTCGGGCGCCAGGGCACCTCGGTGTGAAAGTTGGAGAGGCCCACCCCGGCGCCCACCTGGTAGTGGGGCCAGTCGGCGAACACCTCCCGGATCGTGTCGTAGCGTCCGGTTGCGTAGACGCCGTAGGCGTTGAGGTAGACGACCGGCGCTGTCTCCCGGATCTCCTGCTGTACCCGTGATCGGTCGAGGAGGTGCTCGAGCGCGTAGGGGTCGATACCCAGTTCTGTAACGGGTGCAAGCTGTGCTGGCATCACATGGTCCGATCTACTGTGGTTACAAGTCGAGGACGAGGCGCTCGGTCTGCGCTCGCGAGACGCACGAGATCATGCAGTCGCCCGCTTGTCGGTCTACTTCGCTGAGCACGCTGTCGCGGTGATCGGGCACTCCGTCGACCACGGTGACCTCGCAGGTTCCGCACGTTCCCTGGCGGCAGGACGAGAGGATTCCGATTCCCGCGTCGGCGAGTGCGTCGAGAGCGGTTACCCCGGGCGGGACGTCGATGTCGGTGCCCGATCGCAGGAGTCGGAGTGTGAACGGTCGATCCTGTGACGATTCTGCTGCCGATGCCGTGAACCGCTCGGTGTGCAGTGTGTACGGCGGCAGGTGCCGGCAGGCAGCTTCGACTGCCTCCAGCAATCCCGTCGGCCCGCAGCAGTACACCTTGGTTCCCGGTTCCACATCGGCCAGGGCCACGTCGAGATCGAGCAGACCGACCTCGTCCTGCGGCGCACAGTGCACGTGGTCGCCGAACCTTTCGAGGTCGTCGAGGAATGCCATCGACTGCCGACTCCGGCCGCCGTACACCAGGCGCCACGGCCGCTCGGTCCGCACCGCCTGCTCGATCATCGGGATCATCGGCGTAATGCCGATGCCGCCGGCGATGAACACGTAGCGGTCTGCGGGAACCAAGGGGAATTGATTCCTCGGTCCACCGAAGCCGAGCACGTCACCCTCGCGGAGGTTCTCGTGAATCCACCGCGATCCACCGCGTCCGTTCGCCTCGTTCAGAACAGCGATCCGGTACCGGTAGGTGTCCCAGCGATCCCCGCAGAGAGAGTATTGGCGCGACATCCCGTTGGGCAGGATCAGATCGATGTGCGACCCGGGTGTCCATGGTGCAAGGCGCTGGCCGCGAGGATCGGCCAGCGTCAGCGCCACGACCTCGGCGGAAACCTGCTCGCGGGATTCCACGCGCAACGTGGCCGGCATCGGACCGGTCAGCAGGGCGGTCGTCTCGTCTGCGCTGCTCACGTTCGCCGTGGTCATCGGAACTCGCCCGTGAGGTCGAATGCGGACATGTCGGGGGTCCTCGTCCGCTGGTAGAACTCGAGCAGCGAGAACGGCCAGACCTGGGTGGCACGGCCGAATCGGTTGCGGTACCAGGTATGGACGTCGGCGATGCCCCACGCGCGGAGGCGATTTCCCGCGTCCACCCGTGCGCAGAATTCTTCCATCGCGTCGACATGCGGCTCGATGGTCTTCTTTCGCGCACGCAGGAGTTCACCGAGACACTCGACTGTGTATTCGGCTGCGCACTCGGCCATGTACAAGGAGCTGCCGTTGACGACGACGCCGGTGTTGGGCCCCATGAGCATGAAGAGGTTCGGGAAGGACGGGACCGTGACACCCATGTAGGCCTTGGCGTCGCCGGCCCACCACTCGTGGAGGTTCTTACCGTCGCGTCCGGTGATGGTGATCGGTTCCAGGTAGTCGGAAGCGCGGAATCCGGTTGCGAAGACAATGACGTCGACCTCGTGCAGGACGCCGTCGGCAGTGCGGATCCCCGTCGGGGTGATGGCCTCGATGCCGTCGGTGACGAGATCGACATGCGATTGCATGAGGGTTGCGCTCCACGCACCGTTGTCGCGGAGCATCCGCTTGGCACCCGGCGGGTAGGTGGGAGTCATCTTCTCCAGCAGGTCGGGATGACCCTCGAGCTGCCTGCCGAGATGAGCCAGCAGCTGCCGTCGTAGCTCCGCATTCTTCGCCGAGGTGCTCTCCTTCTCCGTCCACTCCGGATCGGCCTCGACGAACGGCAGACGTCCTTCGGCGGCAATCCAGAACTGCCAGAAGCGAAACCACCGGCCGTAGTGCGGGACGTGACGCAGCAGCCAGGCCATGCCGGCGGGGATATCCGCAAGGTGGGTGTGGGAAGCATCCACGGTGCGTTGCGCTGGAAGACACTCAGGTGCGCCACCGTGCCCGCGATCGACGGAACGATCTGGTACGCGCTCGCGCCGGTACCGACCACTGCCACCCGCAACCCACTCAGATCCACCGATGTGTCCCACTGCGACGAGTGGAACCAGCGTCCGGCGTAGGAGTCGAGTCCGGCGATCTCCGGGATGTTCGGCCGATTGAGCTGTCCGACAGCGGTAATGACCGCATTCACCTGCCGGGTTCGGCGAGTGCCGTCCACCGACTCGGTGGTGACGGTCCAGGTTCCGCTGCCGTCGTCGAACGACATCGAAGTCACTTCGGTCCCGAATTCGATGTTGGGTCGCAGGTCGAAGTTGGTCGCCACGTCCTGCAGGTAGTTCTCGATCTCGTCGCGGACCGAAAACTGCTGCGGCCAATCAGCTTTCTGTGCGAACGAGTAGCTGTAGGCGAAGTTCGGGGTGTCGAGTCGGCACCCGGGGTAGACGTTCTCCCACCAGGTTCCGCCGACCTCGGTGTTCTTCTCGAACACCGTGTAGTCGATCCCGGCCTGTTGCAATCGGTGTGCGGCGGCCATCCCGGAGATTCCGGCGCCGATGATCGCGACGCTGAAGTCGATGTCGGGGGCAACCTCCGACTTCTTCCAGGCCGGGGCGCCGTAGTCGTTCGGGATGCCCAGTTCGTGGCGCAGCAGTGGCAGGTAGTCGTCGCTGGCGTCCTTGGTCAGGAAGCGCATGATGCGTGCGAGGAATTCCTCGGACGGCGGCGCCGCCGGGGCGGAGCCTCGATCACGAAAGGCCTTGAGGGCGTCGACGGCGACCTTGCGGGCGAGCTGTTGGGCCTCGACGGACATCCCGCCTTGTGGCGCGATCACCGAGTCCATCGGCGGCAGCGGCGGCCGGAGTTCGTCGGCAAGCAGCGACGGGTCGGCGTTTACCAGCGCCAGGGCGGCGAGCAGAGCCGGCAGCTCTGCGTCCTGCACCGCCTGCTCGAGGAAGTCGTCGTCCTCGACGATCGGCAGGCAAGCGTCGTAGTGGCCGTGCTGAGCGACTTCGGGCGGGTGCACCTCGTTCGCGGCGAGTGTCGTGGGGGTCATGCCAGAGCTCCAGTGAGAAAGTTGACGATGAGGCTAGCGGTCTCTGCCGGCGCGTCGATGTTGGGCTCGTGCGCGTAGTCGATCTCGACCGCGTGGGCGTTCGGGGTGAGGTCCGCAAGCTTCTTCGACCACCCCGATTCGAGGAGCTCGTCCCGAGTGCCCTCGATGAGAAGCACGGGGATCTGTGTCCCTGCCCAGAGCTCGAGGAACGGGTCGGCGTTCTGGCCTCGCTCGACGGCCGGGTTGCTCAGTCGAGGCGCGGTCATCGCTTCCCAGTGCCCCGGAATGAGGCTGTTCTCGAACCGCTGTCGGATGTGCTCGTCCATTCCGTCCAGGCTGCGCACCATGTAACCCGTCATTCGGGCGGCATCCTCGAGGCTGGGCGTGTAGTCGGCCAGGGCGGCGATGCCCTCGGGCAGCCGGTACGGCCCGCCCGTGCCGGAGATGCTCACCGCGCGGTCGACCGGCCACGGGTCGGTCGGGTCGGAGACTGCGCGCATGACCATCGATCCACCGAAGGAGGCTCCGACAAAGTGCGCCCGCTCGACGCCGAGTTCCCGGCAGAAGGCCGCGATGTGCTTGACGCGGGGCGCGTACGGCGGCCGGTCGAGGAAGACGGCCTTGTCCGTGCCACCCCACCCGAGCAGGTCAGGGGCGAGAACGTGGAAACGATCGGTGAGGTGCGGGATCATCTCGGACCAACACAGTTCGGCGGTGGACCCGAAACCGCCGTCGTGGACGAGGACGATCGTGTCCTTGTCGGGCGTACCGGCCTCGATGTAGGTGGTGTGGAACCCGTCGGCGATGAGCGACTTCTTTTCGTACATGGTTGGTTTCCGTTCTCTGGCAAAGATCGCGAGTGTGCAGGGGCTGTCAGTTCTTGACCGAGCCGCCGTCGACGCAGAGGGTCTGACCGGTGACGAAGGCTGCGCCTGGGCTGAGCAGGAACTTCACCGGACCGACGATGTCCTCCGGGTAGGCCCGTCGCTTGATCGAGCGCCCGGCGATGTTGCTCTCTTCGGTGTGGGCCATGTCCGTGATCATGGGCGTGGCGGTGATGCCCGGGCTGACGACGTTGACCGTGATCTCGTCGTCGCCGAGTTCGTCTGCCAGGCAACGGGCGAAGCCGATGACACCGGCCTTCGACGCGACGTACGCGAAGAGGTTCCGAGGACCCTTGAAGACGGTGCCGGAGGCGAAGAGCACGATCCGCGATCCCCGCGGCATCAGCGGTACCACCGCCTGGGTGATGGCGATCGTTCCCTCGAGGTTCGTACGCAGGATTCGCTGCCAGACCTCTCGGGGGGTGTCGCGGAACGACGACCACTGTCCCATGGCGGCGCAGTGGACGAGGTTGTTCACCTCTTGCCCGGCAAGGGATTCGAGAACCGTGGCAATACCTTCATCGGTGCTCAGGTCGGCTCTGACATAGAGGTCGGCGAACTCCTCTGCGGGCGGTTGTGCGATGTCGATGACGATCGTGCGATGCCCGTCGTTGCGCAGTTCGTCGGCGACGGCCCGGCCGATGCCGCTGGCGCCCCCGGTGATGATCGTTGTGGTCATGCGCATGCTTTCTAGTCGATGGTGGCGCGGTCGTCGACACGCGCGAGGAACGACGCGATCACCGCGTTGAAGTGGGCGGGGTTCTCGATGCACGACAGGTGGCCGGCGCCGGGAACGACCTCGTGTCGCGCGTGGTCGAGGCCACCGACGATCTCGGCCGTACGTTCGCTCGGAATCTTGGCGTCGAGTTCGCCTGTGACGACGAGCGCGGGACAGGTGATCGCGCCCAGCAGGGGAACGACGTCGGCGCGGAACGTCGCCGTCGCGGACGCGAGGTAGGCGTCGGCGCTCATCGTGGAGATCGCGTCGTAGAGGGCCGCGTAGTCGGAGGTGTCGAGTGGTTGCGTCAGTGTCTGGTCGAGGTATTCCTTTGCGAAGGCGGCCATGCCGGCGCGGGTGATCGACTCCGCGAAGCCGTCGATGCGGGCGTCGGCGACCTCGATCGGGAGTCGCGCGAACGAGTTGGCGATAGTGACGCTACGGACCATTTCGGGGTGCTTCGCGGCAACGGCGATGGCCTGCAGCCCTCCCATGGACAACCCGATCAGGTGGACGGGGCCGTGTGCCTCGATCACTTCGTGGAGGTCGTCGGTCCAGGCGTCGATGCTCACCGCGCCCGTCCGCGGCGACTTGCCGTGTCCGCGGCTGTCCGGCGCAGATACATCGTAATGCGTTGTCAGGAAATCGATTTGATGACGCCAGAGGCGGTGATCCGTGCCGAGGCTGTGCAGCAGCACAACGGTCGGTCGTTCCGAGCGGGGTGCGGTGAGTTCCACGAGTTCTATCCCGTCCTTTCCTGGTGCAGCAGAACGGTGCTCGTCAAGACTGTGTGTGGCGCTTGGACAGGCTTTCGCCTCCGACGGCCCAGCGGTCCTTGGGGACCTGCTGGACAAGCACGTGGACGGCCGCGGGATTCGACTTGGTGACCGACGTGTAGACCTCGGTCAAGCCCTCCATCAGGGCCTCGATCTGCTCGGCAGTCAGTGGGCTGGCGTGGTTGACGTTGATGATGGGCATTTCGTGCTCCTGCACTTCGAAGGTGACGGTGGTGATGAAATCGGGGGGTGTCAGGCGCGGTCGCCGGCCACGACCGCGGCGGCTTCGGACGATTGGGCGTCATCCTGTTCGCCGAGGCCGAGATGTCGGGTCTCGCGCACACTCAGTGCCGCCACGAGGAAGACAACCGCGGCGACCGTGATGGCGATGGCAAGTCGGACGGGGATATCGCTGACGCTCGGGCTGACGGCCGTCACGATCGCGGGCATGACTCCACCGATCGCGAAGCCGATGTTCCAGCTCAGCCCGGTGCCCGTCGCGCGAATCTCGGTGGGGAAGCGCTCGTTGAGGAAGATCAGCACCGGCGCGGAGCCTGCCATGACGACGACGGCCATCGCTGTCGAGATGACGGTGACCAGTGCGAGCGAGCCCGAATTCAGCGACGCGAGCCACAGGTAGAGCAGGGGGAGGAGCACCACGTTGGGCACGCCGAACCACAGGAAGACCGCGCGCCGGCCGATTCGGTCACTGAGGTGCCCGCCCAGGGCTCCGCCCGCGATGACGCCCACATTGGCGATGATCAGGATCATGGCCGAGGTCGTCTTGGCGATACCCAGGTTCGCGCCGAAGAAGGTCGGGAAGAATCCAACCGTGAGGTAGTACGCGGTTGCTCCGCCTGCGGCGAGGGCGATGTTGAGCAGCGTCGTCTTGCGGTAGCGAGATCCGAAGATGACTCGAAGGGGCGACTTCCGGGCCGTCGGCGCCGCCGATTTCCCCTGCCACAAGGGCGATTCCTCGGTGCGTCGGTAGATGTAGAAGCTGAACGCCGCAGTCAGAAGGCCGGTGAAGAACATCACGCGCCATCCGTACACGGCGAAGTCCTCGCTGGGGACAACGGCCGAAACGATGAAGTACACGAGCGACGCGACCACGGCACCGGCACCGGCGCCGCCGCCGGCGACCAGGCCCGACATCAGTCCACGGTGTTCGGCTGCGACAGTTTCGGTTCCGAGTGTGTGCGTCGACGCGACAACGCCGCCGACGAACACTCCCTGCACGACGCGCAAGGCGAGGAAGAGGATCGGCGCAGCGAATCCGATGGTCGCGTACGTCGGAACCGCTCCCATGAATGCTGTCGACAACCCGACACCCAGAATCGCGAACATCATCGCCTGCTTGCGACCGTTGCGATCGGCATAGGCGCCGAACAGCGCAGAACCGAGGGGGCGGAAGAGGAGCGTTACTGCGAACGACGCGTAGACGAACGTCAATTGGAGCGTTGCGTTGTGTGCAGGGAACAGAAGCGGTCCGATTGTAGGGGCGAGGTAGAGGATGATCGTCAGATCGTAGAGATCCATCGCCCATCCGGTGATCGAAGCAATCCCCGCAGAGCGAACCTGCTTTCTGCGGGCACTGTCCTGGGAATTCTCCAAAGCTGTCTCCTGACCGAGTGGCCGTCACGGCTGTGACGTGATCTGCACCATAGGCAGTGGATTCCTGAATGCTCAACGGGTGTTCCTCATAGCGAAACGAATCTTCCGAGATTGGTTCCGTTATGGTGATTCCATGGTCGAATCGCGCGCATCGGACACGCTCGGCTCCGTCAATCGGGCGCTCTCGCTTCTGGAGCTCCTGGCGGAGAACAACGGACTCACTGTCACGCAACTGGCGGACCGCCTGGGGGTAGGTAAGACGACGGCATTCCGCCTGGCGAAGACGCTCGTCGAGCGTGGATGGGTCGAGAAGGACGACGAATTGAGGTATCGACTCGGGCCGGGGTTGTTGAGTCTCGCGCCGGGTCTGCAAGTCGGACAGGATATTCGGAGTAGGTTGCGGCCCATCATGGCCGAGCTTCACGACGAGACGCAGGAGACGATTCATCTCACCGTGCTCCAGGGGCGGCATGTCATCTATGTCGAGCAGCTCGTCTCGCCCAAGCCGGTCCACTCCGTGAGTACGCTCGGCAGCAGATCACCCGCGCACTGCGTGTCGCCGGGGCTTGCGCAACTGGCAGCCCTGCCCGACGACGCGATCGACTGGGTCCTCGCCGGTCCGCTGCGTCGGTACACCGAGCGGTCGCTGACCGATCCTGCGGATGTTCGCAAGGAACTGCAGCACGTCAGGTCGACCGGGTATGCGGTGAACCGTGGGGGCTTTCGCGCGGAGGTGGGCGGGGTTGGGGTGGCCGTTCTGGACGATCGCGGCAAGCCGATAGCGGCTCTGTCGGTCTGCATGCCCATCTACCGTATGCAGACCACCGATTTGGAAGCGGTTGGTGCACAGCTTATTTCCGCGTCTTCCGACGCTCATCGCGTACTCAAGGTTTCTCAGCTCTCGTAGGCTTCGAAGGTGCTGAGGGGGAGGGTGTTCCGCATATCGGAATCCAATTTTCCGCCGGTATGAGCTATCGGGGTGGAGGTCTTGTTAGCCTTCGGTCATGTCGGACATGCGCGAAAGTTACAGTGCTGCAAGCGGGCTGGAGATCGATGGTTCGACTTCAGGCCGGTTCGAGGGGGTTTACGGGGGAATCCTGCACGGTTCGGACGGCGTCGCGGGGCGCAGGTTCCTGGTCACAGGGGCGGCGTCCGGGATCGGCCGCGAGACCGCAATCCTGTTGGGCGCCCGAGGTGCACGAGTAGTCGTCGCCGATCGTGACTTCGAGCGAGTCTCCACGGTCGCCGGCGACATCGATGCCGCCGGCGGGCAAGCCGCCGCACTCGTCGCGGACATCTCCGACGAGGCGGAGGTCGAGCGCATGATCTCCGACGCGGTGTCGGCTTTCGGTGGTCTCGACGGAGCTTTCAACAACGCTGGAATTGCGGCCGCGGGGGCGTACTCGTTCGGTACTGCGCTCGCCGAAACGGATGTCGCAGACTTCCGTGTTCTCGTCGACGTCAACCTGGTGGGCATGTTTCTGTGCCTCAAGCACGAGCTGCGGCATCTGGAAGCAGGGGCGTCGATCGTGAACAACGCCTCGGCGGCCGGGTTGATCGGCGTCCCCAACGGTGCCGCATATGTCGCCTCCAAGCACGGTGCCGTCGGTCTGACGAAGGCCGCCGCGCTGGAGGGCGCGAACGCGGGGATTCGGGTGAACGCTACGTGTCCGGGGTTCGTCGAGACACCGATGCTGCTCGACAACGCAACGGACGAAGGCAAACTCGCGCGACAGGGCATGACGCCGATGGGGCGTCTCGCGCAGGCGTCGGAGGTCGCCCAACTGGTCGCGTGGTTGCTCTCGCCGGCGTCGTCGTTCGTCACCGGAGCGTGCATCCCGGTCGACGGAGGGCTTACGGTCGGAGGTCGTCGCTCGGCCTGAGTTCCGCCCGCATCTGCATGTATCGGAACAGCCCCGGTCGCCCCGCGACTTCCTCGTACGTGCGCACCCAGTCGTCGACGAAGCGCGGTCGGTCGGCGGGGGAGAGGCGTGCCGTCCAGGCGCCCGACCCGGCGGTGCACCATGCGGTGAACGCGTCCCGGGTTCCGAAGTCCCAGTTGACATCCTGCACGGACAGGTCGGTCACGGTCAGCCCGGCCGATGCCGCGAGGTCGGGGTAGGTGTCCGGGTCGACGTGGACGAACGGCGCGTCGAACCCGGTGAACCGGTCGGCCCAGCGCGGCGAGCGGGCGACGTCCATCGCGACGGCCTCGACGCTCGGGCGTTCGCCCGCGCACACCACCTGGACCAGCACCCGCCCGCCCGGCCGGGTCGTGGCCGCGATGGCGGCGAGCGCCTGCCGCTGCTCGGGTACCCAGTGCAGGGCGTTGAACGAGACGACGACGTCGAACCGACCCCGCAGCGGCAGGTGGCGGGCATCGGCCACCAGGAACCAGACCCGCCCGCCGGCCCCGGAGGTCGCCGCCTTCGCGATCATCCGCGGTGACGCGTCGACGCCGACCGCGTACCCGGCGGTCAACCGCGCGGCGAGCAGGTGCGTCACGTAGCCGTCGCCGCAGCCGACGTCGAGCAGTCGGTCGGTGGGCCGCAGCTCCAGGCCCGCCAGGGCGCGGGTGGCCATCGTCCGCTGCAGATCGCTCACTCGTGCGTACTGCTCGCCGTCCCAGTCGGCCATCGCATCAGCGTAGGCCCGCCACCGCCCGCGAGTGACGGCTATCACCCAACGGTCCTTTGTGTGCGCGAATCCACAAAAGTGCACTCGGCTGCAACATTGCAGAGATCTGCAACTTCGGTACTTTCGAAGGGGTGAGTGAAGCACTCGGTCTGCGGGACCGGAAGAAGGTGGCGACGCGCATCGCGCTCAGCGAGGCCGCCGCCCGCCTCGCCAAGGAGCGGGGCATCGAGCTCGTCACCGCGGACATGATCGCCTCCGAGGCGGGCGTGTCCACGCGCACGTTCCACAACTACTTCTCCTGCAAGGAAGAGGCGGTCCTCCACCACCTCGAGGCCCAGGTGTTCGAGTGGGCGGACTGGCTGCGTGAGCGCCCGGACAACGAGCCGATCCTCGACTCGCTCGAGTACATCGTCGTGCGGGCAACCACCGAGTCCGACGGCCAACTCGAGGAGATGAAGGCGCTCGCCGATGTCATCGACTCGAGCCCGACGCTGCTGGCCAAGAAGATGGAGATGCATCTGCGGCTGACGCCGATGCTCGACGAGGTCATCGCCGAGCGGACCGGCGCCTCCGGTCTCTACCCGAGTCTGCTGCAGGTGGTGGTCGGCGCCGCGTGCAAGGCATCGCTCGACCTGTGGATGAGCGGTCGGTCGTCGGCCGCGAACCCCGAACAACTCGTCCACGAGGCCTTCGACCACCTGCGTTCCGGCCTCGCGGTACCCCCGCGCTAGACCCCCACCCGATCACGAAGGAGCCGTGAATGGCCACCTATCTCTACCGGATCGGTCGATTCGCCTACCGGCGAAAAGGCACGGTCCTGTCCATCTGGCTGGCCATCCTGGTCCTGATGGGCGTCGGCGCGGCCACTCTGTCGGGTCCGACGAAGGACTCGTTCTCCATCCCGGGCACTCCCGCGCAGCAGGCGCAGGACCTTATGGCCGAGCGGTTCGGCGACCAGGGCAGCCCGATGGACTCGCTGTCGGCGCGCTTCGTCTTCGCCGCTCCCGAGGGGCAGACGCTCGACACCCCGGAGAACCAGGCCGCGATGGATTCCGTCATCGCGAAGTTGCGCGGCATCGACATGGTCAGCGCGAGCGCCAAGGGGGAGCCGGGCACACCGGGCGCGCTCACCGACCCGGTCGTCGCGGACGCCGGGTTGCAGCAGATGGCCGTCGCGTCCGCCGGTCAGCAGGGCATCCCCGAGGACGTCGCCGCCGCGAACGCGAAGGCGCTGTCGCCGCTGAGCGCCGACCGCACCGTCGGCTACATCGAGGTTCCGTTCGACGGCGAGTTCAGCGACGTGGACCAGGCGCTGCGGGATCAGATCGCGGCCGCCGCCGACGCCGGCCGCGACGCCGGACTCAACGTGCAGGTCAGCGGCTCCGCCGCGACCGAGGCGGAGATGCCGGGTGGCATCACCGAGCTCATCGGCATCGCCGTCGCCGCCATCGTCCTCGTCATCACGTTCGGCTCGCTCGTCGCCGCCGGACTGCCGCTGATCACGGCGATCATCGGCATCATGATCGGCAGCCTCGGCATCACCGTCGCGACCGGCTTCATGGACCTCAGCTCGATGACCCCGACGCTCGCGGTGATGATCGGTCTGGCCGTCGCAATCGACTACTCGCTGTTCATCGTCTCGCGCTTCAAGCACGAACTGACGCTCACCGACGACCGGTCCGAGGCCGCGGGCCGCGCGGTCGGCACCGCGGGTTCGGCGGTCGTGTTCGCCGGCCTGACGGTCATCATCGCGCTCGTCGCGCTGCGCGTCGTCGGCATCCCGTTCCTGTCCGACATGGGTGCGGCCGCCGCGTCGACGGTGTTCATCGCCGTGCTCATCGCGCTCACGCTGCTGCCGGCCATCCTCGGTCTGTTCGGCCGCAAGGCGTTCGCCGGCCGGATCCCCGGCCTGAGCCAGCGGGACTCGGAGGGCGACGACGGCAAGGTGACCTTCGCCCGCCGGTACGCCGGCGCGGTGGTCCGCCGTCCCGCGGTCGGGCTGATCGCCGGTGTGCTGCTGCTGGGTGCGCTCGCGCTCCCCGCCACCAAGCTGGAACTGGCGCTGCCCAACGAGGGCAGCGGCGACCCGGCGACCAGCGCCCGCCAGGCGTACGACCTGGTGAACGAGGGCTTCGGGCCCGGCAAGAACGGCCCGCTGCTGGTCGTCGTCGATGCGCAGGACGCGACCGTGCCGAAGGGTGAGGCGTTCGACGCCGTCGTCGAGAAGATCTCCGAGCAGCCCGACGTCCTCAACGCGCAGGTCGTCCCCGGCGGCGTCAACGAGGCCGGTGATACCGCGCAGATCCTGGTGACCCCGCGCAGCGGCCCGAGCGATCCGTCGACGATGGATCTGGTCGCCGACATCCGCGGCGCCGAATCCGACCTGCACGACAGCATCGGCGTCAGCTACGGCGTGACCGGTCAGACCGCGCTCGAGGGCGACATCTCCGAGCGGTTGCAGGACGCGCTGGTGCCCT
Organism: Prescottella agglutinans; assembly: GCF_004011865.1. Classification (GTDB taxonomy): domain Bacteria; phylum Actinomycetota; class Actinomycetes; order Mycobacteriales; family Mycobacteriaceae; genus Prescottella; species Prescottella agglutinans. Next base: position 104,666 of record NZ_RKLP01000008.1, read on the forward strand.
ACCTGGCGGTGGTCGTCGGACTCGCGTTCGTGCTGCTGATGCTGGTGTTCCGGTCGCTGCTGGTGCCGCTGACCGCGACCCTGGGCTTCCTGCTCAGCGTCCTCGCCACCTTCGGCGCCACCGTCGCGGTGTTCCAGGAGGGCTGGGGCGGACTGGCCGCCAACCCGCAGCCGATCGTCAGCTTCATGCCGATCTTCCTGGTCGGCGTGGTGTTCGGCCTCGCGATGGACTACCAGGTGTTCCTGGTGACCCGCATGCGCGAGGAGTACGTCCACGGCGCGTCCGCCAAGGACGCGGTGACCCTCGGCTTCAACCACGGTGCCCGCGTCGTGACGGCCGCGGCGATCATCATGATCTCCGTGTTCGCGGCCTTCATCGCGGAACCGAACTCGTTCATCAAGTCGATGGGCTTCGCGCTCGCGGCCGCCGTGTTCTTCGACGCGTTCGTGGTCCGCATGCTGGTCATCCCGTCGGTGATGGCGCTCATGGGCGACAAGGCGTGGTGGCTGCCGAAGTGGCTGGACAAGATCCTGCCGAACGTCGACATCGAGGGCGAGAAGCTGGCCCGCGCGCTGCCGCGGGAGAAGCGCGAACTCGAGGACGCCACGGTCTCCTGAAAGACACTGTGAACATTCGATGAAGAGGGAGGGATCGGACCCGAAGACGCGGGGCCGATCCCTCCTTTTTCGCCCTCTGGATTGGTAACCTTCGCAAACCATGCTGATCAGACTCCTCGGCACCTATCTGGGGCCATACAAGCGCGAACTCGCAGGCGTCGTCCTCCTCCAACTTGTCGCCACCGGCGCCGCGCTGTATCTCCCCAGCGTCAACGCCGACCTGATCGACAACGGAGTGGCCGCCGGCGACACCGGCTACATCATGTCGGCGGGCGCGAAGATGCTCCTCGTGACGTTGGTGCAGATCATCTGCTCCATCGGCTCGGTCTACTTCGGCGCCCGCGCCGCGATGGGCTTCGGCCGGGACGTGCGCCGCGCGGTCGTGAGCCGGGCACGGAACTTCTCGTCCCGCGAGTTCGGCCGCTTCGGGGCGCCGTCGCTCATCACCCGCAGCACCAACGACGTCCAGCAGGTGCAGATGATGGTCGTGCTGAGCGCGACCATCCTGGTGATGGCCCCGATCATGTGCGTCGGCGGCGTCATCATGGCCATCCGCGAGGACGCCGGGCTGTCGTGGATCCTCGCGATCAGCGTCCCGCTCCTCGCGTTGACGATGACCGTGATGATCACCAAGCTGGTGCCGGCGTTCCGGACGATGCAGACCCGCATCGACGCGGTGAACCGGGTGCTGCGCGAGCAGATCACCGGCATCCGCGTGGTGCGCGCGTTCGTGCGGGAGCGCTCGGAGGCGGAGCGGTTCGACGAGGCCAACGGTGCCCTGACCGACACCGCGCTGCGCGTCGGCCGCATGGCGGCACTGATGATCCCGATCGTGATGATGATCGCGAACGTCACCAGTGTCGCGGTCATCTGGTTCGGCGGCCACGAGATCGACAACGGCGGCATGGGTATCGGCTCGCTGACCGCGCTGCTCAGCTACATCATGCAGATCCTGATGTCGGTGATGATGGCGTCGATGATCGCGATGCTCGCCCCGCGCGCCGCGGTGTGTGCCGAGCGCATCACCGAGGTCCTCGACACCGAGCCGTCCGTCCTGCCGCCGGCCTCGCCGGTGACCGTGATGGACCGTCCGGCGCTGGTCGAACTGCGCAACGCGGAGTTCCAGTACCCGGGTGCCGACGAACCCGTGCTGCGCGGCATCAGCTTCACCGCCCAACCCGGCAAGACCACCGCGATCATCGGCGCCACCGGATCCGGCAAGACCACGCTCCTCGGCCTCATCCCGCGCCTGATCGACGTCACGTCCGGCGCGGTGACCGTGTCCGGGACCGACGTCCGTGAACTCGATCCGGAACTGCTGCGCGCGCAGATCGGGCTGGTGCCGCAGAAGCCGTACCTCTTCTCCGGCACCGTCGCCAGCAACCTGCGCTACGGCAAGCCGGACGCCACCGACGACGAACTGTGGCGCGCGCTCGAGATCGCGCAGGCCGCCGACTTCGTCCGCGCGATGCCGGAGGGCCTCGAGACCGCGGTCGCGCAGGGCGGCACGACGGTGTCCGGCGGTCAGCGGCAGCGTCTCGCGATCGCGCGGGCGCTCGTCCGCCGCCCGTCCGTCTACCTGTTCGACGACTCGTTCTCGGCGCTCGACCTGAGCACCGACGCCCGGCTGCGTGCGGCGCTGCGGCCCGAGACCAAGGATGCCTGCGTGATCATCGTGGCCCAGCGCGTGTCGACGATCGTCGACGCCGACCAGATCATCGTCCTCGAGGAGGGCGCGACGGTCGGGATCGGCACGCACGAGCAACTGCTCGAGACGTGTTCGACGTACGTCGAGATCGTCGAGTCCCAGCGTTCGGTCCAGGAGGCGCTGTGAGCACCTCGACCCAGTCCTCGCCCCCGATGCCGGGCGCCCCCGGGGCGCCGGCCGCCAAGGCGGAGAACTTCGGCGCGTCCATGAAGCGCCTGCTCGGACGGCTCGGCCCGCACCGGATCGCCGTCTCGGTCGTGCTGGTACTCGCGGTGATCAGCGTCGTGCTGTCGGTGATCGGTCCGCGCCTGCTCGGTCACGCCACCAACCTGATCTTCGACGGTGTCATCGGCCGGCAGCTGCCGGCGGGGCTCACCAAGGACCAGGCCGTCGAGGGCCTGCGCGCGTCGGGCCAGGACCAGTTCGCCGACATGGTCTCGGGCATGAACCTCGTGCCGGGCGTCGGAATCGACTTCTCCGCCGTCGGTCGGGTGCTGGCGCTGGTGCTGGCGCTGTACATCGCGTCGTCGCTGGTGTCCTGGGCGGCCGCGTACCTGCTCAACAACATCGTGCAGGGCGTCGTGCGGTCGCTGCGCAACGAAGTCGAACGCAAGCTCAACCGGCTCCCGCTGCGCTACTTCGACGCGACCTCGCGCGGCGACCTGCTCAGCCGCGTCACCAACGACATCGACAACGTCTCGCAGAGCCTGCAGCAGACGCTGAGTCAGCTGCTGATCTCGACGCTCACGGTGTTCGGCATCCTCGCGATGATGATCTCCATCTCGCCGCTGCTGGCGCTGATCGCGGTGCTCACGGTGCCGCTGTCCGCGATCGTCGCGGCCAAGATCGCCAAGCGCTCCAAGCCGCACTTCGCGGCGGTCTGGAAGACCACCGGCGAGCTCAACGGCCAGATCGAGGAGTCGCTCACCGGCCACGAACTGGTCACCGCCTACGGTCGCCACCGCGAGGTCGACGCCGCGTTCCAGGAGAAGAACGAGCAGCTGTACCAGTCGGGGTTCAAGGCGCAGTTCATCTCCGGCATGGTGATGCCGGCGATCATGTTCCTCGGCAACCTGAACTACGTCGCCATCGCCGTCATCGGCGGCATGCGGGTCGCGTCGGGCACGATGAGCCTGGGCGACGTGCAGGCGTTCATCCAGTACTCGCGCCAGTTCACGCAGCCGCTCACCCAGATCGGCTCGATGGTGAATCTGCTGCAGTCCGGCATCGCGTCGGCCGAGCGCGTGTTCGCGGTCCTCGACGAGGAGGAGGAGTCCGCGGATCCGGATCCCGCCGCCAGCCCGGTGGTTTCGCGCGGGCGCGTCGAGTTCGAGGACGTCCGGTTCAGCTACGACGAGGAGACCCCGCTCATCGAGGGCCTGTCGCTGACGGCGGAGCCGGGGCAGATGGTCGCGATCGTGGGTCCCACGGGCGCCGGCAAGACCACGCTGGTGAACCTGATCATGCGGTTCTACGAGGTCGACGGCGGGCGCATCACGCTCGACGGCACCGACACCTCGCTGATGACGCGCGACGACCTGCGCTCGCGGATCGGCATGGTGCTGCAGGACACGTGGCTGTTCGGCGGCACTATCCGCGACAACATCGCGTACGGCCACCCGAACGCCACCGAGGAGCAGATCCGCGAGGCCGCCCGGATGAGCTACGTCGACCGGTTCGTGCACATGCTGCCCGACGGCTACGACACGGTCATCGACGAAGAGGGCAGCAACATCAGCGCCGGCGAGAAGCAGCTGATCACCATCGCCCGCGCGTTCATCTCGCAGCCGTCGATCCTGATCCTCGACGAGGCCACCAGCTCCGTCGACACCCGCACCGAGCTGTTGGTGCAGCAGGCGACGGCGGTGCTGCGCAGCGACCGCACGAGCTTCGTGATCGCACACCGGCTGTCCACGATCCGCGACGCCGACCTGATCGTCGTCATGGAGAACGGCCGGATCGTCGAGCAGGGCGGCCACGACGAGTTGCTCGAGCGGCGCGGCGCGTACTTCGACCTGTACAACAGCCAATTCGCGGGGGCGGTGGACTGACATGACCATGGAGCCGTTGGACCTGTTCGGGATCGACTACCTGCTCGACGAGCAGGAACGCGACATCCAGGGCGCGGTCCGACGGCTCGTGGACCAGCGGCTGCGGCCGCAGCTGCCGGAGTGGTTCGAGTCGGGCACGCTGCAGCCGGAGGCGCTACGGGAGATCGCCCGCGACCTCGGCGGACTCGGGCTGTTCGGGATGCACCTGCGGGGCTACGGCTGCGCGGGCACCAACGCCGTCAGCTACGGGCTCGCCTGCCTCGAGCTCGAGGCCGGGGACAGCGGCCTGCGCAGCTTCGTGTCGGTGCAGGGCTCGCTGTCGATGTTCTCGATCCACCGGTATGGCTCGGAGGAGCAGAAGCAGGAGTGGCTGCCCCGCCTGGCGACCGGCGAGGCGCTCGGCTGCTTCGGGCTCACCGAACCGGACTTCGGCTCCAACCCGGCCGGCATGCGCACCCGTGCCCGCCGCGACGGCAGCGACTGGATCCTCGACGGCACCAAGATGTGGATCACCAACGGCAGCGTCGCCGACGTCGCGACCGTGTGGGCGCAGACCGACGACGGGGTTCGGGGCTTCCTCGTCCCCACGGACACAACGGGATTCACTGCGAACACCGTGCACAATAAGCTGTCGATGCGGGCGTCGGTGACATCGGAACTGGTGCTCGACGGCGTCCGGGTGCCGGCGTCGGCGCAGTTGCCGGAGGCCCGCGGGCTCGGTGCGCCGCTGTCGTGCCTCAACGAGGCCCGGTTCGGCATCGTGTTCGGCGCCCTCGGTGCGGCCCGGGACAGCCTCGAGACGGCGATCGAATACGCCGGTACCCGTGAGGTTTTCGACCGGCCGCTCGCCGGGTACCAGCTCACGCAGGAGAAGCTCGCCGACATGACCCTCGAACTGGGTAAGGGCGTGCTGCTGGCGATCCAGTTGGGCCGCATCAAGGACCGCGGCGAGATCACGCCCGACCAGATCAGCGTGGGCAAGCTCAACAACGTCCGCGAGGCCATCAAGATCGCCCGCGAGTGCCGGACGATCCTCGGCGCCAACGGCATCACGCTCGAGTACTCGCCGCTGCGCCACGCCAACAATCTCGAGTCGGTGCTCACCTACGAGGGCACCAGCGAGATGCACCTGCTGTCGATCGGGCGGGCGCTGACCGGGCACGCGGCGTTCCGCTGACGCGGCGTGTCGTTCCGCTACCCGGGTGAACCCGACACTTCGGAGGCCGCCCGGCGGCCGTCGGCGATCGCCACCGCGGCGATGACGAGCAGGGCGCCGACCGCCGCGGCGTAGAGCGGAAGCGGCAGGGTGGCCGCGCCGAGCACGACCAGCGCGATCATCGCCGCGGGTCGCGACGGCGGCAACTCGCCGATCGCCACCCGCATGTACCAGGACTGCGCGGCGAAGAAGAGCAGCGGACCCCCGAACAGCAGCGCATTCGTACTGAGGTCGGTGGCCCGGTCGGGGTGCGCGATCACGAGTTCGTCGCCCACCGCGATGGCCAGCAGTCCGGCGACCATCACCATCAGCGCGTACAGGGCGTACCGGCTGATCTTCACAGCGTCGGATCCGTCGGTGAGCTGTTGGCGCGCAATCCGTTCGGACCGCCGGAAATACACCCACCACAGCATGATCGTTCCGGTCAGCGCGACGGTGCCGACGAACAGCGTCATCGGCTCGAGCGGAGCGTGCGAGATCGCCAGTCCGGTGGTCAGGACGGTCTCGCCGAGCGCGATGATGAAGAACAGGCGCGTGCGCTCGAAGTAGTGCTCGGCCACGAACGCGACGCGCTCCGAATGTATTCGCCTGTGCGGCAGGGGGTGTGCTGTCAGCACGCCGACGACGTCGACCGTCGTGGCGATGCCCCACAGGATCAGCCGGGCATCGTGTCCCACCACGGCTCCGGCGATCCACAGCGGTGCGGTCGCCGCCAGCCAGGTGAGCGTGCGCTGGAAGTGCCGGTGCATCACCGGGTCGAGGCCGGCCGTCAGCAGCCAAGTCGTCCGGCCGATCTGGATGGTCAGATACGTGCTGGCGAACAGCCACCCCCAGCTGTCGAAGGCGGAGGGTATCGACGCATTCATGAACAACCCGACCAGCATGCCGAGCAAGGTGGTCATCTGGACGGATGGTTGCGTGGGATCGGTCAGGGTGCCCGCCCACGTCGTGTAGGCCCACGCCGTGAACACCGCGACGTAGAGCACGGCGGTCTCGGCGAGTCCGGGCCAGGTGAGGTTTCCGAGCAGGTGCGCCGACAGTTGCCCGATGGCGAACACGTAGACGAGATCGGAGAAGAGTTCGAGGGGGGTGACTTCTCGTTGGTCGGGCCTCCGACCCAATGATCGGCTTCGTCGAAATGTCATCGAGCCCTCCAGCGATCGGCCGCCGACTTCGATTGTCGCGCCGATAGGCTGGGAAAGCACACGGACCGAGCCGATCAGGAGAGTGCGCCATGGCCGTCGCCACCGCCGAACACGTCACCCGCGAACAGTTGCTCGACTTCATCAGACCACGTCATCGCAGTGTTCTCATTGCTCGCAAAAAGTCGGGCGGACTTCAGATTTCGCCGGTCACGTCGGGCCTCGACGCCGAGGGTCGGATCGTGGTCTCGACGTATCCGCAGCGGGCCAAGGCCGTCAACCTGCGCCACGACCCCAGCGTGAGTATCTGTGTGCTGTCCGACGAGTTCAACGGGGCGTACGTGCAGGTCGACGGCACCGCGGAGGTGCTCGACATGCCCGACGCGCTCGAACCGCTCGTCGAGTACTTCCGGTGCATCTCGGGTGAACACCCCGACTGGGACGAGTACCGCGACGCCATGCGCAAGCAGAACAAGAGTCTGATCCGCATCACGATCGACGCGTGGGGCCCGATCGCGACCGGCGGCTTCCCGCCGGATCTCGCCCGCGACTAGACGTCGGGTCCTGAAACGGGCATCGCGCTGCGGCGACCACAGCCTGGGAGCAGGATGGGCATCACGTCCGGAAGTCCGACTGCAGGAGGTTGCTGTGATGAATACCGTTCGCCGACTGGCCGTCTGCGCCGGATTCGCAGTCGGTTCGGTGCTGACGCCGGTAGCGATCGCCTCCGCGGCGGTGACCGTCCCGTTCCAGGTCGACCCGGCGCCGTTCGGGAATCCCAACGGCAGTTTCGACGCGCCCGCGGTCCGCTGTGTGGCCGTGGTCGGCGAACAACCGGGCACGGTGACCATCACCGGCGGCAAGGACGGCGGGTGGGGATGCCTGCTCTCGTCCGAGGTGCGCTGGCTGAATCTGTCGACCGGGGCGTCGGGCTCGTCCTGGCTGTCGGACGGGCTGAACGGTGTCCCGGCCGCGGCGACCCTGCAGACCGGCCCCGGGCAGATCGCCGTGGCCCTCCTGCCCGGAGTGGCCGGACCGATCACTCCGGGCGTCGCAACCTTCTCGGTGCCGTAGGAATTCAGATCATCGCGCGGTGGATGCCCTGTGGCTCGCCGCCGAGTTCGGTCAGCGCGGAGGCGTAGAAGATCGACCCGGGCACGTGGATCGCGTGCGACAGGCCGGCGTGGGCGTCCCGCCAGAACCGCTGCATCGGCGTCTTCATCTGCAGCGCACCGCCACCGGCTCGAGCGAAGACCTCGTCCACGGCGCGGACCGCGCGCCACGCGGCCGCGGTCTGGGTGCGCCGGCCGACGGCCCGCTCTTCGAAGGTGACCTCCTCGCCGCGCTCGGTCATGTCCCAGAAGCGGTCCACGGTAGACAGGAGCGCGGCCCGCGACGCCGCGATCTCTGCGGCCGCGTCACCGATGGCGAACAGCACGTGCGGGTCCTCCTTGGCGGCGGTGCCCGCGACCGTGATCCGGGTCCGCTGCGCCGCCATGTGGCAGGCCAGCGCACCCTCGGCCATGCCGATCAGGGACGACGTGATGCCGAGCGGGAAGATGCACGAGAACGGGAAGTTGTACAGCGTCTCGCTCCGGCCGGCCTCCTTCGGTGCGGTGCCGTCGAACACCTTCGACGCGTCCAGCGTGCGATGCGTCGGGATGAAGGCGTCCTCGACGATCAGGTCCTTGCTGCCGGTGCCGCGCAGGCCGACGACGTCCCAGCTCTCGTGGTCGATCTCGTAGTCGCTGCGGGGCAGCAGCACGTGCAGGATCTGCGGCGGCACCGATCGATTGCCGTCGCGATCGCCGACGGCCGCCCCGATCATGACCCACTGGCAGTGGTCGGTGCCCGACGAGAACGACCAGCGTCCGTTGAGGATGTAGCCGCCGTCGGTGGGCACTGCCACACCCATCGGTGCGTACGGCGATGCCATCCAGGTATCGGGGTCCTTGCCCCAGACCTCGTCCTGGGCCTTCGGGTCGAAGAAGGCGAGTTCCCAGGAGTGGACGCCGACGATGCCGCCGACCCAGCCGGTGGCGCCGTCCATCGCGCCGATCGCCATCGTGGTCTCGGCGAATTCTCGGGGATGCACCTCGAGGCCGCCGTGGCCCTTGGGCTGCAGCATCCGGATGACCCCGGCCTCCCGCAGTCGCTTGGCGTTGGCGTCGGTCAGACGCATCAGCTTGTCGCCCTCGACGCCGTCGACGCGAATCTCGTCGGCGTACTGCGCAATCCGATCCAGGACGTGTCCCATGGTTTCCCTCGTCTCGGTCCGTGGTTGATTCCTGCAACTACATCTCGATACTAGAACGTGTTCATCGTATCGGTTCGGGGAACTCGCCGATCGGAATCCGATGACGCAGACTGTGCGCCGGTTCAGGTTTTGCGATCGAGATACGGCGTTTACCTTTTTGTTTGCTGAAGCATCGGGCCTCGGCGATTCGCCCGATTCGGGTCGCGAGTGCCGAGTGGATGCCGCCCCGCTTGGGCGCGGCGACGGCAAAACTGCAACGTGTTCTAGCTATCCGGTGACCGGAAGTGGTAGCCGCGGCCGGTAGCGGGGTGGTCGCCGGCAACCCCTCGGGGGTCTTTCGATCGTTATCGGCTGGGCGCAGGCTCGGATCATGAGCGAATCACTTGTTGCGAAGGAAGCCGACCGCGCGCTCAAGGCCAAACATCGTGCGGTGTGGGCGTCGGGCGACTACCCGGCCGTCGCCGCCGACGTCATCCCGGACCTGGGCGGCGTGCTCGTCCGGGCATCGGGTGTGCACAGCGGGCAGCGGGTTCTCGACGTCGGTGCGGGGAGCGGTAACGCGGCGATCCCGGCCGCGTTGACCGGTGCCGCGGTCGTCGCGTCGGATCTCACGCCCGAACTGTTCGACGCCGGACGGCGACTCGCCGCCAAGCGCGGCGCCGAACTCGAATGGCAGGCCGCCGACGCGGAGGCGCTGCCGTTCGGCGACGCCGAGTTCGACGTCGTGATGTCGTGCCTGGGCGTGATGTTCGCGCCGCATCACCAGGCCGGCGCCGACGAGATGGTCCGCGTGTGCAAGCCCGGTGGCACCATCGGCCTGCTCAGTTGGACGCCGGACGGGTTCATCGGCCGGATGTTCGCGGTGATGAAGCCGTATGCGCCGCCGCCCCCGCCCGGTGCGCAGCCGCCACCGTTGTGGGGCGACGAGGCTCACGTCCGCGAACTGCTGGGGGACCGGGTCACCGATGTGGTCGCGCAGCGCGACACCGTCCGCGTCGACCACTTCGACAGTCCGGAGGCGTTCCGGGACTACTTCAAGGCCAACTACGGTCCGATGATTGCGGTGTACAAGGCGATATCCGACGATGCCGACAAGGTCGCGGCGCTCGACGCCGGGCTCGCCGACCTGGCCCGGCAGTTCGAGGTGGGCGACGGGTCGTTCGCGATGGACTGGGAGTACCTGCTGCTCACCGCCCGCAAGCGGGCGTAGCCGGAGTCGGGGTCGTCGACCTTCGCTGTGACACTATGGCCAGGTGAGTGATGTAGTGCCGACCCCGCCCGACCCGTTCTTCACGGTGGGCACCCGCCTGCCCGACCGTCTGGGCCGCACCGGCACCATCCACACGCCGCACGGCGACATCCAGACGCCCGCGTTCATCGCGGTCGGCACCAAGGCCACCGTCAAGGCGGTGCTGCCGGAGTCGATGAGGGACCTCGGCGCACAGGCCGTGCTCGCCAACGCGTACCACCTGTACCTGCAGCCCGGACCGGACATCGTCGACGAGGCCGGCGGGCTCGGCAAGTTCATGAACTGGGACGGCCCCACCTTCACGGACAGCGGCGGCTTTCAGGTGATGTCGCTCGGTGTCGGGTTCAAGAAGGTCCTCGCGATGGAGGCCGTCGGCGTCCAGTCCGACGACGTCATCGCCGAGGGCAAGCAGCGCCTCGCGCACGTCGACGACGACGGCGTCACGTTCAAGTCGCACCTCGACGGCTCGCCGCACCGGTTCACCCCGGAGGTGTCGATGCAGATCCAGCATCAGTTGGGCGCCGACATCATGTTCGCGTTCGACGAGCTGACCACGCTGCTCAACACTCGCGGCTACCAGGAGCAGTCCGTCGAGCGGACGCAGGCGTGGGCGGTGCGGTGCATCGCCGAGCACGAGAAGCTCACCGCCGAGCGCGCGCACCGTCCGTACCAGGCGCTGTTCGGTGTGGTGCAGGGCGCACAGTACGAGGACCTGCGGCGGCAGGCCGCCCGCGGACTCGAGTCCATCACCGGCGTCAGCGGTCGCGGCTTCGACGGCTACGGCATCGGCGGCGCGCTCGAGAAGCAGAACCTCGGCACCATCGTGCGGTGGGTCAACGAGGAGTTGCCCGAGCACAAGCCGCGGCACATGCTCGGCATCAGCGAGCCCGACGACATGTTCGTGGCGATCGAGAACGGCGCCGACACGTTCGACTGCGTCAACCCGTCGCGGGTGGCCCGCAACGCGGCGATCTACCACCCCGACGGCCGCTTCAACATCAACACCGCGCGGTTCCGTCGGGACTTCACCCCGATCGACGACGAGTGCGACTGCTACACGTGCGCCAACTACACGCGCGCGTACATCCACCACCTGTTCAAGGCGAAGGAGATGCTCGCCTCGACGCTCTGCACCATCCACAACGAGCGGTTCACCGTGCGTCTGGTGGACCGGATCCGGGAGAGCATCGAGGGCGGCTACTTCGAGGAGCTCAAGCGCGAGACCCTCGGCCGCTTCTACGGCAAGCGGCCGTCGTCCAACGGCGCGTAGCTGGGCTCGCGCTTCTTCACGTACGCGATCACCCGGTACGTCACCGGCATCACGAGGATCTCGACGAGGGTCTTCCACAGGAAGCCCACGATCAGGTAGTTGAGGAAGTCCTCCCACGTGGAGATGCCGATCGCGCCGGCGGCGATGGAGCAGAAGATCAGGGTGTCGGCGAACTCGCCGACGACGGTGGAACCGATCAGCCGCGCCCACAGGTGCTTCTCGCGGGTGCGTTCCTTGATGAGCACCAGGACGGCCGAGTTGAGCAACTGGCCGACCAGGTAGCCGGCGAGCCCGGCGATCAGCAGTCGCGGCACGACGCCGACGACGGCGTCGAAGGCGGCCTGGTTCTCGTAGAAGTCGGCGGGCGGCAATTCCTGGGTGATCCAGAAGGCCAGCGCCGCGAGCAGCAGCGACCCGAAACCGATGTAGATCGCGCGTCGCGTCGCCTTGAAGCCGTACACCTCGCTGAGCACGTCGCCGACGACGTAGGCGAGGGGGAAGAGGAAGAATCCGCCGTCGGTGATGATCGGCAGGATCTGGAACGGGCCGACCGAGACGTCCTGGTCGACGAAGAACGCCACCCCCTTGGTGGCGCAGATATTGGAGATCAGCAGCGTCGCCGTGAACAGGGCCACCATGGTGGCGTAGTAGCCGCGGCTGACGTGCGCAAAGGACGCCGGATCGGACGCGTGGGGCGGGGACTGTACTGACTCTGTCACCGCGCCATCCAAGCATCCGCCGCGGTGTGACGCAGACCCGCCCCGACCGCCGCCCGGTTTGCGCACTTATCGCTGGTCCCGGGTGGTCCAGGCAGCGATAAGTGCGCAAAACGCGGGACTCAGGGCGTCAGCGCCGCTTGAGTTCCTTCACGTCCTCGGAGATCTTGATGACCGCGACGTAGAACTCGAGACTGATGCGGACGAGCGCGAGCATCACGATGAAGAACAGCGCGCCCAGGACCAGCGTCAAGATCCCGAGAGCGGGGGCGTCGCCGGTGAAGCCCGACACACCGATCGACAACGCACCGAGACCCACGAAGATCGTCACGAGGATGTAGACGACCTTGACGACCTTCGGGGTGACGTAGCTGTCGAAGTTGTAGTCGAACAGCGCCGAGAAGAAGCTGCTCGGCGACTGCCCGGGCTGTCCGCCCATGGGGCCCGGGCCCATGGGACCGGGGGCCGGCGGGGCCGCGGTGAAGCCGCCGTACGGAGGGCCGGGCGGCGGCGGCACGGGCTGGCCCGGGCCGGGCGGCGGGAACCCGGGCGGGGGGAAACCGGGCGGAGGCGTCGCTGCGCCGCCGAAGGCCCCCGAGTTGCTCGGATCGTTGGTGTCGCCGGTATTCATCGTGTCCCCTCGTCTGTGCATGGTTAGGCAACGTGCGAGGACACAATACGGGTAAGTCGGTTTTGTGCGGGTCGGCTAAGGCTCCACGCGCCCTCCCGTGATGACCCGGTATGCGTAGGTCGACGCGATGATCGTCATCGGAACGGTGATGAACAGACCCAGTCCGAGGGGAATCAGGCCGAGGATGTTCAGGCCGATCATGGCGAGGGCGAGGAGCAGCAGCGTTCCCCAGTCCGAGGCGATCGCGCCGAAGCTGGACTTGATCGCCGTGATCGGGTCCTGGTTCCGGTCGATGACGAACTGCAGTGTCCACCACGTCATGAACATCACGATCAGGCCCGGGATGATCAACAGGATCAGGCCGACCGTCGTGAGCACCGCGACGAGGAAGCACGCCACGATGACGGCCCCGATGTTCCGGAGTCGGAAGAACGACCCGATGGACGGTTTGGTGCCGTCCGTCTCCTGCAGTGCGCCGGTCACGAATGCGGCCTGGAGCAGGTAGCCGACGATCGCGATGACCAAGGTTCCGATCACGTTCGTCGCGAACGAATCTCGATCGTTGAACGCCCAGTTCAGCAGGCCCTGGATGATCCCGGCGATGAGCATCAGCACCACCCAGGACAGGGCGTTGCCCGCGAACTTGCGCCACGCGTACGAGATCGCGTCACCCACGCGGAGCCCGCCTCCGGGGGGCGCCTGACCGTAGCCGGCGTCGAATGCCGGTGGGGGTGGCGGATAGCTCCCCGGCGGGGGCGGATAGCCGCCTTGCGGTGGCGGGTAACTGCCAGGTGGTGGAGGGTAATTGCCGGGCGGGGGAGGAGGTGGCGGCGGGGGATAGCCACCCTGTGGCGGCGGCGGGGGATAGCCGCCTTGTGGTGGTGGCGGCGGGGGGTAGTTGCCCGGCGGGGGCGGAGGGGCACCCCCGGGTTGCGGTTCGTTGTTGCCGTCTTCGGGATTCCGGTTCGGGTCTTGTCCACCAGTTGTCATGTGTGCACCTGGGTTTCGTCGCGGTCCTTTGCGGAAGATCGACGTTCTGGTCCCACACCCTACGTGGCGGATGGTTGGTTTGCGCGTTCTACGCGATCGAAATCAGCTGTCGAAGATCCACGGATCCGCAGGAACACTCTCAGGATCCCACCGATCGAGAAGCTGAGTGAGAGTAACGATCTCGCCGTCGGCGGCCATTCCCAGCGACCGCGCGAGCGCGGCCAGGACGTCGGTCGGGGTGCGCCCCAGCGCCTCCTGGTCCGCCAGGGTGACCGCGCCGTCGCGCTTGGCCAAACGTTTGCCCTCGGCGTTGAGTGCGAGTGGCACGTGCGCGTACGTCGGCGCCGGCAGCCCCAGCAGCCCGGCGAGGTAGGCCTGGCGGGGCGCCGACGACAGCAGGTCGTCGCCGCGGACCACCTGGTCGATGCCCTGCGCCGCATCGTCCACGACCACCGCGAGGTTGTAGGCGGGGGTCCCGTCGCCGCGTCGGAGCACCAGGTCGTCGACGGTGCCGGTGTAGCGGCCGCGCAACTCGTCCTCGACGGTGAACTTGTCCGTCCCCGCCCGCAGTCGCAGCGCCGGCGGGCGGCCGCTGTCCCGCCGTTCGGCGCGTTCGGCGTCGGTCAGATTGCGGCATGTGCCCGGGTACGCACCGGCCGGTGCGTGCGGAGCCGACGCCGCCTGGAGGATTTCCTTACGCGTACAAAAGCATTCGTACGTGAGCCCGGCGCGCCGCAACCGCGCGATCGCGGAGTCGTACAGCGGCAGCCGCGTCGACTGGTGGACCACGTCGCCGTCCCAGTCCAGTCCGAGCGCGGCGAGGTCGGCGAGTTGGCGTTCCTCGGCGCCGGGGCGGACCCGGTCCAGATCCTCGACGCGGACGAGGAAGCGGCGTCCGGTGGAGCGGGCGAACAGCCAGGCGAGCAGCGCCGTGCGCAGGTTGCCCAGATGCAGGTCGCCGGACGGGCTGGGAGCGAATCGTCCCGCATGGGTGGTTCCGTCGACCTGTTTCGGCATTGGTGCAGCTTATCGGGGTCGCTGACGGTGTCGGGGACCCGGTCCGCCCGGCCGAATCCGTAGCCAAACAGGCCTCGGAAGGCGTAGCGTCCACAGTGCTGAGTCTGTGCCGGCCGCCGCCCTGCCGATGGATGCTTCGGCAGATCGCGACCGGTGACGCCTTCGAGGGAGCGCGCACCCGTCGCCGGGACGTGCGGTCAGGAGGTCCCGGTGGCGACCGTCGCATCCAAACCCGTTGCCGTTCGGCCCTATCCGCCGCGCTGGGCCCGCAAGGGCGCATTCATCTATCGCGTGATCACGACGACGGATCCGAAGCTGCTCGGGATCATGTACCTGATCACGTCGTTCGCGTTCTTCATGTTCGGCGGTCTGCTGGCGCTGCTGATGCGCGCCGAACTCGCGGTCCCCGGTCTGCAGTTCCTGTCGAACGAGCAGTACAACCAGCTGTTCACGATGCACGGCACGATCATGCTGCTGCTGTATGCGACGCCGATCGTGTTCGGATTCGCGAACTACATCCTCCCGCTGCAGATCGGCGCCCCCGACGTGGCGTTCCCGCGGCTCAACGCCTTCAGCTACTGGGCGTACCTGTTCGGCGGGATCATCGCGTCGGCTGGGTTCATCACACCCGGCGGCGCGGCCGACTTCGGCTGGACCGCGTACTCGCCGTTGACGAGTGACCTGCACGCGCCGGGGATGGGGGCCAACCTGTGGATCATGGGGCTCGCGCTCAGCGGCCTCGGCACGATCCTGGGCGCGGTCAACATGATCACCACCGTGATCTGTCTGCGGGCACCCGGCATGACCATGTTCCGGATGCCGATCTTCACGTGGAACATCTTCATCACCAGCATCCTGATCCTGGTGGCGTTCCCGATCCTGACGTCGGCGCTGATGGGCCTGTTCGCCGAGCGGGTGGTCGGCGCGAACGTCTACGAGCCCGCGACGGGCGGAGTCCTTCTGTGGCAGCACTTGTTCTGGTTCTTCGGCCATCCCGAGGTGTACATCGTCGCGCTGCCGTTCTTCGGCATCATCTCGGAGATCCTCCCTGTGTTCTCCCGGAAGCCGATCTTCGGTTACACGGGTCTGGTGTACGCGACGATCGCGATCTCCGCGCTGTCCGTCGCGGTGTGGGCGCACCACATGTACGCGACGGGTGCCGTTCTGCTGCCGTTCTTCTCGTTCATGACATTCCTCATCGCGGTTCCGACCGGTGTGAAGTTCTTCAATTGGATAGGCACGCTGTGGCGCGGCCAGCTCACGTTCGAAACCGCGATGCTGTTCTCGATCGGGTTCATCGTCACGTTCCTCTTCGGTGGTCTGTCCGGTGTACTGCTGGCCAGCCCGCCGATCGACTTCCACGTCACCGACTCGTATTTCGTGATCGCGCACTTCCACTACGTGCTCTTCGGCACCATCGTCTTCGCCACCTACGCGGGCATCTACTTCTGGTTCCCGAAGATGACCGGCCGCATGCTCGACGAGCGGTTGGGCACGTGGCACTTCTGGATGACGTTCGTCGGCTTCCACACCACGTTCCTCGTCCAGCACTGGCTCGGTGCCGAAGGCATGCCGCGCCGCTACGCCGACTACCTGCCCACCGACGGGTTCACGACTCTCAACGAGGTATCCACCATCGGCTCGTTCATCCTGGGTGCCTCGACGCTGCCGTTCCTGTGGAACGTGTTCAAGAGCTACCGCTACGGGCAGGTCGTCACCGTGGACGACCCGTGGGGTTACGGCAACTCGCTCGAGTGGGCGACGACGTGTCCGCCGCCGCGGCACAACTTCACCGAGCTGCCCCGGATCCGTTCGGAGCGGCCGGCATTCGAACTGCACTACCCGCACATGGTGGAGCGGATACGGGCCGAGGCCCACGTGGGTCCCGGCAGTGCCGGTCGCCGGGTGACCGACTTGATCGAGAGCAGCGACCGCGAGGCGGACAGTGACCGCACGCCGTTGCCGGAGGAGGAGCATTACAAACCCGGCGACGACACATGACGTCGCCGCCGGGTGCGGTTCGATCAGGCGCGGCGGCCGAGCGCCGCGAGGGCCCTCGTACGGCGGTCGGCGTCCGGGGACACCGCGACCGCCGGCCCACACACGCCGTCCATGTGGAGCGAGTCGCCGAGCTGCGCGATGACGGCGTCGAGCATCTCCAGGTCACGGTCAGGGATCGTCTCGTCCAGGCCTGCGGCGCGGGCGATGTCCCAGCCGTGGACGATCAGGTCGAAGCAGTAGAAGGTGCGGATCGTCGACGCCAGGTCGGTGCGCCCGAAGTGGCCGTCGTACTCGCGTCCGGCCTTCGCCGGGTCGTCGAGGATTGCCTGGACCGCGTCCCGCGTGTGCCGCCACGCGCCGACCGGATCGGAAGCCACGGACGGGCCGTCGGGAACGGACAGGCCGACGACGTCCATCATCCGGGTCTGCGTCTCGACGACGTGGGCGAGCACGTCGAGGGTGCTCCATCCCGCGCACGGGGAGGGGCTGTCCCAACGATCGGCGGGGACGGCATCGACGATCTCGGTGAGGCTCGCGGCGAGGCGTCGGTACAGGTCGGGGGTCGATTCGGTGGTGATCATGCAGCCGATTCTCCGTTCTCGGCGGCGGCACGGTCTTGCATCGATCGGACATCGAGAACCGACGCCGCGCCGTGCCAGTCCGGGGCCTCCCCGGCGAGCAGTTCGGTGGGCGTGACCGTCGCGATGCGCCGGCACTCGCGGGACAGGTGCGCCTGGTCGCTGTACCCGGCGTCGGCGGCGAGCGCGGCGAGACCGCGGTCGCGGTCCGCTCGGGCCAGGTGCATGAAGCGTTGCAGTCGCAGGATCGAGCGCAGCGTCGACGGCCCGTACCCGAACGCGTCGTTGCAGCGGCGCTGCAGTTGGCGTCCGGTCATCGACGACGCGCCCGCCAGCGTGTCGACGCTCCAGGAGTGGGCGGACAGTGCCGAGGTGATCCGGGCCGCGAGCGGATCGGGGGTGGGCCGGGCGTCGAGCCAGCGCCGTCCGGCGGCCTGTAACACCGCCAGTCGGGCTGCGGCGCCGTCGGTGTGTTCGAGTCGGTCGACGAGGGAGCGCTCGGCTGCCGACCCCAGCACGTCGGAGAGGTCGACCCGGATGTCGCGGATCTGGGCCGCCGAGGTGCGCAGCACGTGCGGGGCCGATCCCGGGCGGAAGCGGATCCCGAACGATTCGGTGCCGGGTGGCAGCGTGAACGACCATGCGGTGGTCTCCGGTCCGCAGACCCGCACGCCCACACCGGGAATCCACAGCACGTCGATGCAGCCGTCGGGCACCAGTAGGTGCCGACCCTCCGCGCGTGCCGACCACGCGCACACGAGGGTCCCGGCAAGGTCCGGCGTCACCGCGGTCGGCGTGTACCACCCCATGCGGCCCAGGGTAGGTGCGGGCACCGACAGTCAGGGGCCGAACCGGGACGGCCCGAAGGTCAGGAGAGGAGCCCACGCATGAGGAGAATTCTTGCGATCCCGCTCACCGTGCTCGCGGCGGGCGCGGTGTTGGTCGGCTGCTCGAACGACGACGATTCCGGTCCGGCTCCGTCCACGACACCGATGCCGTCGACGGTGCCGGCGGCCGGTCCGGCACTGTCGACCGCCCAGACGAGCATCGGCGAGGTCGTGGTCGACGTGAACGGGATGACCGTCTACGCGTACGACCGGGACCGACCCGGCACCAACGCCAGCGCGTGCGACTCGAGGTGTCTCCAGATGTGGCCGCCCGTCACGAGTGACACCACCCGCCCCGAGGTGGCCGGTGTCGGCGGCGTCGTCGGCACGATTCCCGGGCCGCTCGGCGGCCACCAGGTCACCGTCAACGGCATGCCGTTGTACCTGTTCGCGGGCGATTCGCGGCCCGGTTCGGTGGCAGGTCAGGGCATGGACAACCTGTGGTGGGCGCTCAACCCGGCGGGGGAGAAGATCACGAACGCGCCGGGCGGGTGAGCGTCATCGCCGGGCGATGGCGACGATGATCCACACGATGAGCCATAGCCCGCCCGTGAGGATCGTCAGGATGAAGTGCAGTAGGTGGTTGACGGGCTTGCGGCCGCTGACCACGACGGTTGCCGCTGCCGACGCCGACGACGAATTGTTGATGATGATCGGAGCGGGCGGTGCGGCGACGGCGGGAGCATGCGCCTGAGGTGCGGTGTGTTCCGTCCACCGAACGCCGTCCCAGTACCGCTGAACCGGCTTTCCCTCCGGATCCGCGTACCAACCGGCGGGCATCGAGGGCGGCGGCGGAGTCGGGACCGGCGTCGAAGGAGCCACCTTCGGAAGGACGAGGGTGTCGGGGTTCGACGCAACCGGCGCGGGAACGAGCGGGCGATCGGGAGTGGTCATGGTTCCTCCGTGGGATTGGATTCGGTCTGTCGAAGCTTCGTGCCAGTTGGGCGAAGTCGTTCGAAGCGTGTGGGATCCGCGTGCCCGAGGCTTGGGCGACACGTTGACAGGCGGGGATGCCGGCGCAGTTGCGCCTGCGCCTTCGACCGCTCGGGCTGATTGCCGATTGCCGATTGCCGATTGCCGATTGCGGACGGCGGTGGTGAAGGTGGCTACCGTCGGGTTGGCGTCATCTGTCCGTCCGGTGCGCGGCGAGGTGTTCGCTGGGCACCGTCGGCGGTTCGAGAAGCGCGACGCGGATCGATCGATCTCGTGTGATGTGGTCGTGCTCCACGGGCACACAGATGTATTCGTCGTTGGACGCCATCATCCCCTCGGATTCGTCGTGCACTGTGCTTCACCTACCAGCACCCCCCAGTGAGCGCCGACGTGAGGACCCGTTCATCGCGGGAACTCGGCGAGGTAACGATACAAGTTACATTCGCGGCCGGACACGAAACGTGTCTTGTCCCGGTGTAGGGGACAACGGACGTGCTGGGGGTGACGTTCGGCGGCGTCGCACCGCGTCGGCGGAAATGCCCGGGCTTCGATGAGTACGCCGGGCACAACGAGAAAAGCCCCCGATCTGCGATGTCGCAGATCGGGGGCTTCCCGTGGCGGAGGATAGGGGATTTGAACCCCTGAGGGCGTTAACCCAACCCGCGTTCCAGGCGAGCGCCATAGGCCACTAGGCGAATCCTCCGTGGGGGAGCCTACCTGTTGGAGGGGTAGGAATGCCAAACGGGGTCCCCGGGAGGGGTGGATCACTGCGATTCCCGATCGTCCGGTTACACTCGTAGGCGGATCCCGCGCGGCGCGCATCCTGTGAACTCCCCCAGGGCCGGAAGGCAGCAAGGGTCAACGGGCTCTGCCGGGTGCGCGGGGTCCCCTATCTCTTCCCGTCCCCGACCAGTCGAGTCGGTGAAAGGCCGCCCATGCCTGTGCAGACCCAAATCGGGTTGATGAGCCATGAAGAACTTCGCGCCGAACTCGAGCGTCAGACGGCGAAGTACGAACAGCTCAAGGCGGAGAAGCTCAAGCTCGACCTCACCCGTGGCAAGCCGGCGCCGGAACAGTTGGATCTGTCGAACGGCCTGCTCGCGCTTCCGGGTGACGGCGACTTCCGGGACGGCGACGGCACCGACTGCCGCAACTACGGCGGCCTGACGGGCCTGCCGGAACTGCGCGCGATCTTCGGCGAACTGCTCGGCATCCCGACGGCGAACTTGATTGCCGGCAACAACGCGAGCCTCGAGATCATGCATGACACCATCGTGTTCTCGCTGCTGCACGGCACCCCGGACTCCCCGCGGCCGTGGTCGCAGGAGTCGGTGATCAAGTTCCTGTGCCCCGCGCCCGGCTACGACCGCCACTTCGCGATCACCGAGTCGTACGGCATCGAGATGATCGCGATCCCGATGCGCGACGACGGCCCGGACATGGCCGAGGTCACCGAACTGGTGACGTCGGATCCGCAGATCAAGGGCATCTGGTGCGTTCCCACGTACTCCAACCCCACCGGTGCGGTGTACTCCGAGGACGTCGCCCGGGCGCTGGCGTCGATGCCCGCAGCGGCCCCCGACTTCCGCATCTACTGGGACAACGCGTACGCCGTGCACCCGCTGGTCGAGGAGTGCGCGCCCGCGCTCGACATCCTCGGCATGGCCGCGGAGGCCGGGAACCCGAACCGTCCGCTGGTGTTCGCGTCCACGTCGAAGATCACCTTCGCCGGCGCGGGTGTCAGCTTCTTCGGCAGCTCCGAGGCGAACCAGGCCTGGTACCAGCAGCACCTCGGCAAGAAGAGCATCGGCCCGGACAAGGTCAACCAGCTGCGCCACCTGCGCTTCTTCGGTGATGCCGCCGGTGTCCGTGCCCACATGGACAAGCACCGCGAGATCCTGGCGCCCAAGTTCGCCAAGGTGCTCGAGATCCTCGAGGATCGCCTCGGCGCGACGAAGGTCGCGTCGTGGACCGAGCCCAAGGGCGGCTACTTCATCAGTCTCGACGTCGTCGACGGCACCGCAAAGCGCGTCATCGCGCTCGCGAAGGAAGCCGGCATCGCGCTCACCGCGGCCGGTTCCGCCTTCCCGTACAAGCAGGACCCCGAGGACAAGAACATCCGCCTCGCCCCGAGCTTCCCGTCGATGGACGAGCTCGCGAAGGCGATGGACGGCGTCGCGACCTGCGTCCTGCTGGCGGCCGCGGAGCACGCGCTCACCAAGCAGTAACCGACGAACACCACAGTGGCCGGTCACCTCGCGGTGACCGGCCACTGTCGTGTTCCCAAGCCCTGAACGGGAATTCGAGGGGCTAGGAGAGCGCCGCCACGATGCGGTCGACGACGTTGTTCGCGCTGTAGTAGTCCAGGCGGAAGCTGTCGTAGTCGAGCGCGAAGACGGCGCCGCGCTGCACCGACGGCACGGCGGCGAGCGTCGGGTCGGCCTTCAACCTGTCCGCACCCGGCTGCTGGGCGTTGATGACGAACGTCGTCGGACCGGTCAGCGCGCGCGGCAGGTTCTCCATGTTCACCGCGACGATGTCCGAGCGTCCGGCCGCCGCGCCCGTGCCGGCGATCTCGCTGGGCAGATCGGCGACGGTGAGGCCCAGTCGCGTGGCGAGACGTCCCTGCGCCGACTCGGCCGTGAAGATGCGCGAATCCTCCGGCGAGTTGTAGGTGAGGATGTTCACGGGTGCGGCGCCGTCCTCCAGGGCGGGCGCGATGGACTGCTTGGCGTCGTCGACCTTCGCGTCGAACTCGGCGAGCAGTTCCTTCGCCCGATCCTCCTTGCCGACCGCGGCGGCCAACTGGGTGGTCAGGTCCTGCCACGACTTGTCGGAGTAGTCGAACAGCAGCGTCGGGGCGATCTGCGACAGGGTCTCGACCTGCTGCGCGGCCGAGTCGGCGCCACTGGTGGAGACGACGATCAGATCGGGGGCGGCCGCGGTGATCTTCTCGACGTTCGGCGGGCCCTGGTACAGGACCTCGACGTCACGTTCGGCGGCGACGTCGGCCCACTGCGTGAACAGGCCCTGATCGTCGGTGACCGTGCTCTTGGGCTGCGCGCCCGTGCCGATCAGCGGCGCGTCGAGCGACAGCAGCGATCCGGTGAGGGTGACGCTGGTGGACACGATGCGCCGGGGCTGGGCGTCGAGCGTGACCGGGCCCGTGGCGGTCTCGACGGTGCGGGGCCACTCGCCGGACTGCGCGGTGGTGGGCGCCGCGGCGTCCGCGGACTCGTCGTCGGACGAGCAGGCGGCCGTCGTCAGCCCGATCGCGAGGGCGCCGAGGGCGACCGCGAAGCGGGTGCCGACCGGGCGTCGGCGAAGGGTTGTGGATGACAAGGGGGGGTCCTCCTGGGGGTGAGTAAGGTGACCCTACTATTAGGGAAGCATTACTTTAGTAAGGGGTACCTATGTCGGAGGTCGCGTCGGCCGACGTTCTCGAGCGGCGCCTGCGCGCGGAGGGCGGGCCGCTGATCGACCCGGGCCGGCCCGGATTCGTGACCGCGACGTTCGTGTGGCGGGCGCCGGCGGGATCGCCGGTCCGCCACGTCTACCTCGACGCCAACGGCGTCACCGACCGTCGGGACCCCGGCGGCAACGCGCTCCGGCGGGTGCCCGGCAGCGACCTGTGGATGCTCTCGCGGGAGGTGCCCGAGCAGTGGCGCGGCGGCTACGGCTTCCTGCCACGCGTCGAGCCGATCATCGAACCTGCTGCGGGGCAGACGGAATGGGAGTGGTGGCGCGGCGTGATCGCCGGTCTCGTCACCGACGAACTGAACCCGCTGCCGGTCGTGTCGTCGATGGGTCTGCCCGCGCGTTCGGAGGCGGTGATGCCGGGTGCGCCCACGCAGCGGTGGTGGGTGCACGGCGCGCCGGCGCGCGGCACCATGACGGAGGAGTCGAGGGTGCTCGCGGGGGTGCGCCGGAGCATCTGGTTCTACGAACCCCCGGGGCTCGCGCGGAGGGACCGCCCGGTGCTCGTCGTGTTCGACGGCCGGGTGGCGGCGGTCGAGATTCCGCTCGCGCCCGCCCTCGACCGGATCGGTGCGCGCGGCCACCGGGTTCCGCTGGTGGTGATGATCGACAGCATCGACCCCGGTCTGCGTTCGCGCGAACTGCCGTGCAGCCCGGAGTTTCTCGATGCACTCACCGGCGACCTGCTGCCGCATCTCCGTGAGCGGTGGGGTGCGACCGGCGATCCGGCGTCGGTGCTGGTCGGTGGTTCGAGCTACGGCGGACTCGCGGCCACCTTCGCGGCGTTGCACGCTCCCGACCACTTCGGTGGGGCGGTCAGCCTGTCGGGCTCGTTCTGGTGGCCGCGACCCGAGATGCGGGGACACTCGATCCAGAATCGGCTGGCGGGCCTCGAGGTGAGCGCGTCACGCTTCTGGATGGCCGCCGGACTGCTCGAGCCTCGACTGATCGGGGAGAACAGAGAGGTGCGGGACCTACTGCGGGCCAAAGGGTTCGAGGTGGACTACCGCGAATTCTGCGGCGGTCACGACTACATCCAGTGGCGGGATCTGCTGGTCGAGGGGGCGTCGGCGCTGCTGGGCCGCGCCGACGCCTGATTCGCGCTCAGTTCCCGGCGTGGTCCCCGGCATCGCTCGTCGCGGTCAGTCCGGGGTAGCCGTTCGGTCGGGAAAGCTGACATACTCCGGCCAGGGTCGCCGCGCCGGACGCGGCGGGTTCGAAAGTGGTGAGTGTCATGGCCACCCCGGCCACTGTCGACGGGCATCGAGTGCCGGCGTCGTCGACGCGTCGAGCAGGCAGCCTCGACGTCTTCCTGCTGGCTCTGAACATCCCGGGCAGGCCCGGCGACTGGGGCCAGGAATCCGAGCCGAGCCCGCGTCCGGGTTCCGCGCCGTTCCTGCCGGCGTCGAACGCCCACCCGGTGAGCGCGTCGCTGCCGGTGCATCTGGTCGCGGTGCGGGAGTGCATCGAGTGCACGAGCGGCGAGCTGGTACTCGGAACGTGCTCGGCGCCAATCCATGTCGGACCTCCTGCACACTGTCTGTCGCTGTGGGCGGTGCCGGGCCACGGGGCTGTGCTCGCGTGCGAGGCGTGGACCGCCGATCCGGTGGAGGGCCTGGCCGACTGGTGTGGGAGCGGCGTCGACGGGACGGTCGACCGGTTGCTCGCGCCGTTCGGGCTCACCGCGGACGCACGTCTGCACGAGGTCTTTCCGGACCTCGATCCCACGCTGCCGAACGTCCGCCTGTCCGAACTGGTCGCCGGTACCGGACACGAACGCGCCTCGGCCGCACTGGTCGTCGAGGTGAGCAGCGACGGTGGTGATCGCGTCCGGCAGCGGATGGACGGCGGCGGAACGGACGCCGCGGGGTGGAGTTGGGAGCGCATCGCGCTGGTCGATCGGCCGGCCCGGGCCGGTGCAGCGATCGCCGTCCGGGAGGACGCCGGGGCGATCCTGTTCGATCTCGACGCCACCGCCGCGGACCACGACCACGACGTGTTCGGTGTGAGCGAGATGATCCGTGCCCTCGTGCCGTGGGTTGCGGTCCGGTCGCGGCACGCCGCGGACTACCGCTTGGTGCTCGACCACCTGCGCGATCACGACGCATTGAAGGACGCCCGCCTGCTGGCCGCGCTCGACGACGTCGCCGCCGTGCAGGCGCGGCGCATGGAACGGGTCCTGCTGGTCACCGAGGCTCGGCACGACGGTGAGTCGCTGCCCCGGATGTCGCCCGCGCAGTTGCGCACGGTGATGGTGCGGCGGCTGTCGGCGGAGATGACGGCGCTCGACGCCGAACTGGGGGAGGCGACCCGGGTGATCGAGCGGGCACTGCTGCGCAGTGCCGAGCGCCGCGGGAACCGGCATTCCCGGATCGCGCAGGCGTGGTCGGTCGCGGCCGGTGTGATCGCGGTGGTCGCGGTGTTCGCCGCGCTCGCGGCCGTCCCCGCGGTGGACCAGCCGACGCTGTTCGGGCACTGGCTCGAGGCCCTCGCGGCCACGGTCGCGATCACCGCGGGTGTCATCGTCGTCGTGATCGCCTGGCGGCGCCCGCCGCGTCGGTAGCGGCGGATGGTGCCTGCGGCGTCCGGTCGGGTGGCAGGATCGGGGCATGGCACTCACGCTGAACCTCGTCGGTGACCCGGAAGCGGACGCCCTGCTGGCGTCGGACCCGCTCGCGCTGCTGATCGGCATGCTCCTCGACCAGCAGGTGCCGATGGAGACCGCGTTCGCCGGCCCGAAGAAGCTCGACGACCGCCTCGGCGGCCTCGACGTCCACAAGATCGCGGAGATGAGCCCGGACGACTTCATCGCGGTGTGCGCGCAGCCGCCGGCGGTGCACCGGTTCCCGAAGTCGATGGGGGAGCGGATCCAGTCGCTGTGCGCGTACATCGTCGAGCACTACGACGGTGACACCGCCGCGATCTGGACGTCCGGCGACCCGGACGGCAAGGAGGTGCTGAAGCGCCTCAAGGCGCTGCCCGGCTACGGCGACCAGAAGGCACGGATCTTCCTGGCGCTGCTGGGCAAGCAGATCGGCGTGCAGCCGACGGGCTGGCGGGAGGCCGCCGGGTCGTACGGCGACGACGGCTCCCGCCGCTCGATCGCCGACGTCGTCGACCGGCAGACGCTTCTCGAGGTGCGCGAGTTCAAGCAGGCCGCCAAGGCCGCGGCGAAGGCGGCGAAGGGGAAGTAGCGATGCCTGCATGAACGACGACGGGTCGCTGCTGTACGCGTGTGTCGCGAACGACACCGATCTGGTGCGGGAACGCATCGTGGGCGCGACTCCCGCCCAGCTGAAGAAGTCCACGCAGGAGCACGGGACACCGCTGCACGCGGCCGCGCTCTGCGGCAACACCGCTGCCGTTGATCTGCTGATCGCTGCCGGTGCAGATCTGGAGGCGGGCAACTTCGTCCGCAACAACCCGATGCTGGCCTGCATCGAGGCGGGCGAGCTCGACATGGCCCGCTGCCTGCTCGAGCGGGGCTCGTCGCCGACCCGGAAGGGGCTGCAGAATCGCGGCGCGCTAAGCCTGCTGATCCTGCATTCATGGGATCGCGACTTCGCGGAACGCCTGCTGTCGCTCGGCGTCGACGTGAACGCGACCGCTCTCGACAAGCAGAACCTGCTCGGCGACGCGGCCGGCATCGACAACGGCGACGCCATCGACTGGCTCCTCGGACACGGGATCGACGGGGCATTCCTCGTCGAGGCCCTGCGCGCGGCCCTCTGGCACAACGCGGTCGACGCCGTCACCCTGCTGCTCGACAGGGGCGCCGATCTCGACGAGATGTTCACGACGGCCAAGGGACTCGGCAAGAGCGTGTATCACTGGACGGCCACCGGCGACGGGCGGAAGCCGCTCCTGCGCCTCCTGCTGGCGCGCGGCGTCGACTTCACCCGGGCCCCGGCCCGGCAGATCTCGGTCACCACGGGAACGACGAAGCTCAGCCCCCTGGACTACGCGCGGGAGCGCCTCGAAATGTTCCCCGACGCAACGGAGATCGCCGAGAACATCGCCCTCATCGAGGGCACCGGCCGGTAGCGTCGGCTCCGTCCCCGCACCGAATCCGCAAGACGGCATCGCAGGATGGATGGTCTCCATGGCTCACGTGCAACGTTTCGACCACGTCGGCATCACCGTCGCGGACCTCGACGCGGCGACGGCGTTCTTCGTCGGACTCGGTCTCGAGGTGGAGGGCACCGGGTCCGTCGAGGGCGAGTTCGTGGAGACCGTGTGCGGCATTCCCGGCGCGCACTGCAACATCGTGATGCTGCGGCCGCCCGGCGGCGGGTCCAGGCTGGAACTCTCGGCCTTCGTCACGCCCGACCACGTGCCCGGATCGCCGACGGCGATGGCCAACGAGCTCGGGTTGCGCAACGTGTCCTTCGAGGTCGGCGATCTCCAGGCGGCCGTCGACGCGGTCGCGGCGGACGGGTACGGGCTCGTCGGCGGCATCGGCGAATACGAGAACAGTGTGCGCATGGCCTACGTGCGTGGGCCCGACGGGATCATCGTGTCCCTGTTCGAGCAGATCGGCTGACACCCGAGTCCGATCATCGCGATTCGGGAGCAGCCAGGTTCAGCCGGGCGGTGCGAAGAACTCGAGCGCGATGTTGTCCGGGTCGCGGAACGACAGCCCGGAACCGTAGGCGGCGGTCTTGATGCCGTCGTGCGCGATGCCGAGCTCGTCGAGACGGTCCCGCCAGAATGCGAGTTCCCCGGTGGTGCAGGCGAATGCGACGTGATCGAGCCCGATGCGTCGTTCGTCGAACTCCGTGTCCGGGCGCTCGCCGGTGTGGGTGTGCAGGCCGAACATCGTCCCGCCGCCGAGTACGAACACGGCGTGATGGAAGGCGCCGGATTCCTCGTCCTCGTCGAGCACCGGTGGCAACCCGAACAGGCGGGTGTACCACTCGGTGCTGACGGCCATGTCGGACACCGTGACCGCGATGTGGGTGAGAGCTGGGAACGGTGCCACGACGCACCTCTACTTCCTGAACGGCGACACACACCACGGTAGCGTCGTTCGCTGCTCCCGAGTGACGCTTCGGGGATCGTGACGATGTAGGTACGTGGCTGGGAGGCCTGCGGTGTGTCCGTCGTGTGCCGTCGGGAGCGCTCAGTCGGCGGTGCTGTCACGATCGATCGTCTCGCTCGCTTGCCGCTGTATCTCACGGAGTTCGGTATTGATGCGTTGGGCTTCGGCGAGTTGGTCTTCGAGAATGATGATGCGGCAGGCGGCATCGAGCGCGGTGCCCTGGTCTATCAGTTCGCGGGCGCGGGCGGCGATGCGGAGCTGGTACCGGGAGTAGCGGCGGTGACCGCCCTCGGATCGCATCGGGGTGACCAGGTTCGCGGTGTCGAGGCTCCGGAGGAAGGCTTGCGTGACGCCGAGGAGTTCGGCGGCACGTCCCATGCTGTACGCCGGGTAGTCCTCGTCGTCGAACCGGTCTCCCGGGCCGCTGATGTTCGGGCTGCTGCTATCTGGCTTCGGCGGAATGTGCGTGTCGCCTTTCGTATGCACGGACGGGGGCCCCGGCGCTTGTGCGGCGCCGGGGCCCGAGGGGATTCACTTACCTGTGCCGGCCATCAGGTCGGCATCCTTACCTGTTCCCCGCCTCGGCGGACGGGACGCGATCGTGTAACAGCTAACCGTGCACCACCTCCCAGTTGGGGATCTTCTTTCGACGTTCCAGGGCAGCGATCTCGCTACCGCCCCGGGCGCGGCACCCAACCGACCGGCGCCGCAAGTACTGCACTCCCTGTTCCCTGCACTTCTTTACCGGGCGGATCGTGCTGCCCGGTAGATGGCGGGACGCATCGAGTTCTTCCTGGACACATCAACACACCTCCTCGACGCGTCCCGCCCTACTCACCAGTTCTTTCCTTCATACAGGTAGTTCGTCCTCTACCTGCCTTCTCGGATCCTTCTGTATCGACGAGAGAAACAATACAGCGGTCACTTTCGATTGTCTACAGTCGCCACTGCAGAATTTTGGTGGCAGTCGTCACGCGCACGAATCTGCAGGGTGCAATCGAGGCGGTTGCGTCGGCGGTGCGTCCGCCGGCGGAGTACGGGCGGAGTGTGGGCTGTGGATGTCTTGGGCCGCCGCTGCGCTCTAGTGAACCGCTCGCTGGCAGAATGGAATCCATGTCCCTCACCCTCGACGCAGCGTTCTGGCGCCGCGTGTACGCGGATCGACAGCGCATGGAAGAGGGGAGGGAGTGGGCGGCCTGACCTGATCGGCGGCGACGGGTCGGCGATGTCGGGGTGCGAGCGGTCCCGCTCAGTCATTTCGCCGCGATGAAGTCCGCGCGGGCGGAACTGACTGTCGTGGCGCGGGCCGTGGAGAACCTGCACGGCGTCGTTCACCCCTGAACGACGCTTCGATTCAAAGGGTTCGGCGACGCGACGGTGGACCGAGTCGAAGTGACGACCCCGAACGTCCGTCGGCCCCGGCGTCAACGCCCCTACTCGGGGCTGACCCACTGCACGATGGTCTCGGATCAGTCTGCGCGGCTGGCGATTTTCTGATAGCGGCAAATACGTCGGGCCCCGCCCCCTTGCATAGGAGGGGCGGGGCCCGACGTGGCCTCACATTCCCGCGAGGGGGAAAGCGGGGGTGGATCAGATGACGGTGATACCGGTCGCCTGGGGGCCCTTGGCGCCCTGGCCGATCTCGAACCGCACGTGCTGGTTCTCTTCGAGGTTGCGGAATCCGCCGCTCTGGATCTCCGAGTAGTGCGCGAAGACGTCAGCGGAACCGTCCGAAGGTGCGATGAAGCCGAACCCCTTCTCGGAGTTGAACCACTTCACGGTGCCTTCTGCCATGTGTATTTCCTCTTCTCATGCTCTACAACTCTGCCGAAAATTGGGCAGGGTCAAGCCGGTATCGCACGACGAGAAGATTTCCGAAGAGGAGATCCGACCGCCCGCAACAAAGAATTTGCGAGCGCGGCAAAACGCGAACAAAAACTACGACCAAACACAGTCAACCACAGATTCGGCGGGAAGTCCCGAAACCGGTCTTTCGGCCCGCGCGGGCCAAGGCGGTGTGGAGCGCCACAAGTGTTGCCGCAGAAGGCTATCGGGCGCTGAAGAGGGCGCGATGTATCTCCTCGCTAGTTCGCGGCGCCGGCCGAGAGCTAGTGGGGGCGGGGGTGGTGAGCGCTTCGTCGGCGGTGCGGTTACTGCCGCCGTCGCCTTCGGCCCGTGGGGCGTAGAAGAGTTGTCCGTTGACCGAATCATGTGTGCTGTTCACGGCGTGTCCTTTGTGTCCGGCGGTGCCGCAGGGAGCGGACTCCCGGTCGACCGGGGTGCAGCTCTCTGTGGGATGTCGATGGCCCGTACCACCGACCCGGGTATGCCCTGCGGCCGACTCGTGTGCTCGATCACCCAGTCCGCTGTCCGGGGCATGAATAGGTCGGTGGGGAGAGTAA
The DNA here is from genome assembly GCF_004011865.1 of Prescottella agglutinans. Lineage (GTDB taxonomy): Bacteria > Actinomycetota > Actinomycetes > Mycobacteriales > Mycobacteriaceae > Prescottella > Prescottella agglutinans. The sequence continues at coordinate 134,849 of NZ_RKLP01000008.1, forward strand.
GTCTCCGGGCGCCTTCCCACACTGTACGGCTCGCCCGAGGAATCGGCAGTCGGCTACGAACTTCCGTCTTCCGTGTCTCCCCGGTGAAGGCCGGGAACCTCGCGGACCTGCCGACGCTTCCCGGTGCCTTCCGTGCGTGACCTCAGCCCCGGTTGCTCGCCGTCAGAAGTAATTGGTGCACAACAGCTTCGTATGCGCTGATGTGGCCATCGGCGCAAGGTGGCAGCGGAATTGCCGGATCATGACACCCACCACGAGGATCCGGGCGGCAAACCTGGGCGAGCTACCGTCAGACCGCGTCGGACTCCGGTTCCGGGCGCGGCCGCGTCCGCTCGTGTTCCCGCGCGAACGGTCCCGTGGGTGCGCCATGGGCGAGTACCGCGTGCTCGTAGGCCGATTCGGCGTGCAGCGCGAGGTCGATGCCCGACGTCTCCTGTTCGGCGGTCACGCGGAACCCGACGAACCGGTCGATCAGCTTGCCCAGGCCGTACGTGACACCGAACGCGTAGAGGCCGACAACGACGACCGCGAGGACCTGCTTGCCGAGTTGCGCGAACCCGCCGCCGTAGAACAGGCCTTCGACGCCGCCCGTCATGACCTCCGAGGCGAGCAGACCGATGAGGACGGTGCCGACGACGCCGCCGACCAGGTGGACGCCCACGACGTCGAGGGCGTCGTCGTAGCCGAAGCGGAACTTCCAGCCCACCGCGAACGAGCAGACGGCGCCGGCGACGACACCGACGATCGCGGCACCGACCATGCCGACCCACCCGCACGACGGGGTGATCGCGACCAGGCCGGCGACGACACCCGACGCGGCGCCGAACGTGGTGGGGTGGCCGTCCCGCTTCTGCTCGACGAACAGCCAGCCCAGCAGGCCGGTGCAGCCGGCGACGAGGGTGTTGAGGAACACCGCGGCGGCGGTGCCGTCGGCGGCCATCGCCGAACCGGCGTTGAACCCGAACCAGCCGAACCACAGCAGGCCGACACCGAGCAGGACCATCGGCAGGTTGTGTGGGCGCATCGGCTCGTTGCGGAACCCGATGCGCGGACCGAGGACGAGTGCCAGGGCCAGGGCCGACGCCCCGGAGACGATCTCGACGACCAGGCCGCCCGCGTAGTCGAGCACACCCAGCTTCGAGATCCAGCCGTCCGGTCCCCACACCCAGTGCGCGACCGGCACGTACACCAGCAGCGCCCACACCGGGACGAAGATCATCCACGACGAGAACTTGGCGCGGTCGGCGATCGCGCCGCTGATCAGCGCGGCGGTGAGGATCGCGAAGGTCAGCTGGAAGGTCGCGAACAGGAACTCGGGCACGCCGGACCGCGCGGTGTCCGGGGTGATGCCGGCCATGCCGAAGTGCTCGAGCCCGCCAATCAGTCCGCCGCCCACGTCGTCGCCGAAGGCCAGGCTGTAGCCGACGAACAGCCACACCACCGTGACCAGGGCAATCGAGATGAAACTCATCATGATCATGTTGAGCACGCCCTTGGAGCGGACCATGCCGCCGTAGAACAGGGCGAGACCGGGCGTCATCAGCAGGACCAGCGCGGTACTGATCAGCAGCCAGGCGGTCGTCGCGGGATCGATCGTCTCGAGCATGTGAACTTCTCCTCACCGGCGGGGTGTCACCGCACGCGAGAAACGACGATCGCGTCCCGCAGTTTCGGGGGCGGGGCGAGCGTGTTGCGTCTGTGTTTCGGAAATCTCTCGACACTCGCCGAGCGGAATTCGAGGGGGGTGTCACTCCTGCGACGAACTGTCGCCGGTCGCCGGTAGTCTTTCGCCGTGGCCCTGTACCGGAAATATCGACCAGCTTCGTTCGCGGAGGTGGTGGGTCAGGAGCACGTCACCGAGCCCCTGAGCACCGCACTCGACGCCGGACGCATCAACCACGCCTACCTGTTCTCGGGTCCGCGCGGCTGTGGCAAGACGTCGTCGGCCCGCATCCTGGCGCGCTCGCTCAACTGCGTGCAGGGACCCACGTCGAGGCCGTGCGGCGAGTGCTCGTCGTGCATCGCGCTAGGGCCGGGCGGCACCGGCAACCTCGACGTCATCGAGCTCGACGCCGCCAGCCACGGCGGCGTGGAGGACACCCGCGAGCTGCGCGACCGCGCGTTCTACGCGCCCGCCGAGTCGCGGTACCGGGTGTTCATCGTCGACGAGGCGCACATGGTCACCACGGCCGGCTTCAACGCGCTCCTCAAGATCGTCGAGGAGCCGCCGGAGCATCTGATCTTCATCTTCGCGACCACCGAGCCGGAGAAGGTGCTGCCGACCATCCGGTCCCGTACGCACCACTACCCGTTCCGGCTGCTGGCGCCGTCGACCATGCGCGGGCTGCTCGAGAAGATCTGCGCGCAGGAGCACGTGCCCGTCGAGGACGCGGTGTACCCGCTGGTCATCCGGGCCGGCGGCGGCTCGCCGCGTGACTCGCTGAGCGTGCTCGACCAGCTCCTCGCCGGTGCCGGGGAGGAGGGCGTCACGTACGCGCGGGCGCTGGCGCTGCTCGGTGTCACCGACGTTGCCCTCATCGACGAGGCCGTCGATGCGCTCGCCGCGAACGACGGCGCCGGACTGTTCGGCACCGTCGACAAGGTGATGGACGCCGGTCACGACCCGCGCCGCTTCGCCGTCGACCTGCTCGAGCGGTTGCGCGACCTGATCCTCATGCGGGCCGTGCCCGACGCCGCCGAGCGTGGCCTCGTCGACGCCCCGGGTGACGTGCTCGACCGGATGCGCGAGGAGGCCGATCGGATCGGCCCCGCCACCCTGGCCCGCTACGCCGATCTGGTGCACGCCGGTCTCGGCGAGATGCGTGGTGCGACGGCGCCGCGCCTGCTGCTCGAGGTGATGTGCGCCCGGATGCTGCTGCCGTCCGCATCGGACGCGGAATCGGCTGTCCTGCAACGGCTCGAGCGGATCGAACAGGGCGTCGTGATTCCCGCGGCGTCGTCGGCCGCCGCGCCGACCGCGCCCGCCCAGCCGGCCCCCGGGCCTGCCGCCGCCGAGTCGGCGACGTCGGGCCCGGTCTACCAGCGCCCGTCGCAGCGTCGTGCGGCCGCGCCGGCGCAGGACGCGCCGCGACCGGAACCTGCGGCCGCGCCGGCGCCGGAACCGGCCCCCGCTCCGCAGGCGGAGGCGCTGCGAGCGCCCGAACCGGCCCCCGGCCCGCAGGCGGAGGCGCCACGAGTGCCCGAACCGGTGCCCGCACCCCCGGCCGAGACGCCCCGCCCCGTCGAGGCGCCCCGGCCCGCGCCCGCGCCCGAGCCGACGCCGCGACCGGTCGAGCGCGCACCGCAGCCCGTGCCGGTCCCGCCGCCACCGGCCCCTGAGCCCGAGCCTGTTTCACAGGTGGAGCCGGAACCCACTCCGGTGCAGCAGAATCCGTCGTCCCGCCCCGACGCGGCCGCGATTCGTGCCGTGTGGTCGGAGGTGCGTGCGAAGGTGCGCGAGCGCAGCCGCACGGTCGAGGTCATGCTGTCGGGTGCGACAGTACGGTCCGTCGACGGCCCGCGTGTGGTGCTCGGCCACGACTCCGCACCGCTCGCGAAGCGACTGGTCGAGCCCCGCAACAGCGACGTCATCCGGGCGGCCCTGCACGACGTGTTCGGCGGCGACTGGGAGGTCACGTGCGAGCACGGTGCCGCGGCGCCGTCCGCCGCACCGGCGCGTGCTCCGCAGCCGCAGGCGAAAGCGCCTGCCGCGCCTCGCTTCTCCCGCCCGAGTCAGGGTCGTGCCGCCGCGGCGCCGCCCCCGCAGGCCGCGCCGCGCCCGTCGTCGTCGGAACTCGACGACATCCCGCCGCCCGAGGCCCCCGACTACCCGGACGATCCGGGCCCGCCGCCCGCCGACTACTACGACGACGCTCCGCCGCCGCCCACCACCCGGGAGGACGAGGAGGAGATGATGGCGGAGGCCGCCGTGCCCGTCGATCAGGCGGACCGGCGCGACCCCGAGGACATCGCGAACGAACTGCTCGTCGAGGTCCTGGGCGCGCGCAAGATCGACGGCTAGATGACGGCGCGGTCGCTCGCCGAGCGGGTCGTCGGCGTCGTCAACCGCGTCGGGTCCGGTCCGGAGCGGCCGCTGTCGGCGCCGCCGTCGATGCGACCGCCCACCGGGCGGTGGTTCAACTGGGCGCACTACGGGGTGATGGTGCCGAATCTTCCCGAACCGCATCGCTATTTCGGGATCATGGCGATCGTCGGCACACCCGAGGTCACGGTGTTCGCGAACAATCACGTCGTCGCGACCACCCCGCGGGACACCACGACGGTGGTGTCGTCCACGGCCGCAATGACGCACGGCCAGTTCCTGCACTACCGCACCGCTCGCGACTGCGACTTCGCGGTGGACGGTTCACGGCTGCGGTTCGGCGACGACATCGCGATCGACGGCCGGTACCCGACGTTCACCGTCGCGCGGCACCACCCCGAGGTGGGCGTCGAGTTGAGTCTGCGGGCCACCGGCACCATCACCCGCTTCTTCGACATCCCGGGGCTCTACCGGCACTGGAGTCTGCTGTGTGAGTACGACGGTGTCGTCGGCGACGCTCGGGTCTCGGGACTGTGCGCGCTCGAATACGCCTGTGGCGCTGGACCGCACAGTCTGCTCCCGCCGTCGCTCGCAACCCGGGCCAAGGTGCCGGCTCGCGTCTTCACCTATCAGATCGTCAACGTCGACGACCGCACCCAGGTGCTGCTCACCCACGTGAGTGGCCCGTTCGGGATCCCGGTGATCCGCACCGCGTACGTCCGGACGGTCGACGGCGGCAGTCGCGGCTACACGACGGGCTGCACGCTCACGGTGGATCGCTGTGCGGATCAGCGACTGCGGACCCCGGACGGTCGGACGATGGCCGTCCCGGATCGGTACCGATGGAGGCTCGTCGACGGGGCGGGTAGCGAGGTGTTGTTCCTCGAGTGCGAGGCGGCGGGCGACTGGGCCTACGGCCTCGGGGCCGGGTTCGTCGGCAGCTTCCGCTACGCGGGGACGTTCGGGGGCGACGCGATCGCTGGTGTGGGGTACGCGGAGTACGTCGACGTCGGTTGAGTCGCCGCCTCGAGCGTGAAGTGGTACTCGGCCCGGTCGGTGCCGTCGGCCCCCGGACGTGGGTCCAGGATCGACCGGGTGGGCGCACCGTGCCGGATCCAGTCGTCGCGGCGGAAGTACAGCCGGGTGCTCAGTGAATACATGCCGGGTGCGCGGACGATCACGTGCAGGTGCGCGGGTCGCCACGGATGCCAGCCTTCGTGCGCGATGAACCAGCCGGTCGGGCCGCCTCGCGGGATCCGATAGGGCGCGGGCTGCACGGTCGTGACGGCGAACCGGCCGTCGCGGTCCGCGGTGCCGGTGGCGGCGAGGCGCGTGCCGGCCCGGACGGTCCCGGTTCCGTCGCTGTGCCGGACGATCACGGTCGCGCCCGGCAGGGCCCGACCGGCGCAGTCCTCGATGCGGCCCTCCAGGACGAGCGGTCTGCTTGTCGGCGCCGTAGTGGTGGGCGCTGGTGGTGTGGTCCAGCGGAAGCGGACTGGGAAGAACACAGTGGTTCCCTTCGGTGGAGTGGGTTGGGGGACAGGAGAATCAGGCGCGTCGGAACGGGCGGAACGGAGGGATACGTCTGCGCCCCCAGTCGGTGGGGTGCGGGGTGACCCCGGGTCTGCTCCCGGTCCGTGTCCGACGAGGTGGACATGCCTTCGCTACCTCCTCACCCCGCATCTGCGTCCGCAGGGTGTACGAAGTGATTGAACCCTCGCCTCGGTGGCTTGCACCAGAGTCCGTCCGGTACGCAATCGTTCGGGTGCGCGATCCGGATGACGGCTGCGTTCTCCGGATATCGGCGCTGCCGGGGCGCGGGTGGTGCAAGCGATGCGACAAACACGTGCACACTGAAATAGGCTCGCTCTCATGCTTGTTGTGACAACGAACGACATTCCCGGGTGGGAGATCCAGCGCGTGATCGGTGAGGTCTTCGGACTGACCGTCCGGTCCAGGAACATCGGATCGCAGATCGGGGCCGGTCTCAAGTCGCTTGTCGGCGGCGAACTCCAGGGGATGACCAAGAACCTCACCGAGAGTCGCAACGAGGCGATGGGGCGGCTGATCAACGAGGCCGCCCAGCGTGGCGGAAACGTCATTGTCGCAATGCGATTCGAGACGTCGGACCTCGGCGGCAACTGGTCCGAGATCTGCGCGTACGGCACGGCCGCCTACGCGGTGCCGGTCACCGACGCCGCGCGGCAGACCGCCGCGGAACTCGGCTACCGGTAGTCCGGGCGACCCCCGCTCACTCGCGATGGTCCGGTGGCCGCCCGAGTGGGAGCCCCCGGGCCGCGCGCTCGCACACCCGCCGGAGATCGGTCGCCGTGGCGATGCCGATCAGGTGCCCGCCCGCGTCGACGACCGCGAGCAGGTCCAGTCCCGGACGGAGCACGGCGGTCGAGATCACCGTCTCGACCCGGGCGTCGGGGTGGACGAGAGCGGTGTCGGGTAGCGCGCGGGCGAGGCCGGCGACCGGCCCCACCCGTCCGCCCGTCCGGGTGAGGTCGCGAAGTGCGAGCACTCCGACGGGTCGGTAGCCGTCGTCGACCACAGGGAACGAGCGGTGGCGCAGTCGTGGCAGGACGCCGGTCGCGACCGTGCCGAGGTCGTCGTCGGCGTGGACGACGACCGGTGACGGTGTCATGATCTGCCGGATCTGCAGGTCTCCCAACCGGTGTCGCGCCGTGGCGGTCATCAGTTCGACGTCGGCGGCGCTGCGCAGGAACCCGCCGAGCAGTATCCACCACAGTCCGCCGAGGCTCTGCGCGAACACCGTCTGGACCCCGCCGAGACCGATCAGGATCAGCCCCAGGACGCGGCCGCATCGGGCGGCGCCCGCTGCCGCGGACAGGCGGTCGCCTCGGCGTCGCCACAGTACGGCGTGCAGCACGCGGCCGCCGTCGAGCGGCGCACCGGGCAGCAGATTGAACACGGCCAGAACCACGTTCGCGAGTCCGAGCCAGGACAGGGCCGCGGTCAGCACCGGGTCGGTGGCATCGGGGAGGGCGATGACGAGGAGCAGCGAGCCGACGCCGATGACGAGGCTGGTGAGCGGGCCGGCGAGGGTGATCCTGAGTTCGGTACGCGGATCCGCGGGCTCGCCCTGCAGTTCCGACACGCCGCCGAGCAGCCACAGGGTGATCCGCCGGACCGGCACGCCGTCGTGGACGGCCACCACCGAGTGTGCCATCTCGTGCGCGGTCAGCGACAGCACGAACACCGCCGCGGCCAGTGCTCCGAAGGTCCAGTACTCCGCCGGCGACCGACCCGCGTACTGGGCGGGGAGGGCCGACGTGGCCAGCACTGCGGTGACCAGACCGAGCGTCACCAGCAGCGACCAATGCAGGTACAGCCGGATTCCGAACACCCGGCCGATCGGTATCGACCATTTCAGCATCGGCCACCTCGACCCGCGCTCGGCTAGTGCTGTCACCTGTAATTCCACCGCCGTTCGGGACCGGGCGCAAAGGGGCGGGGCCCTACCCGGGCCGTGTCACGTCCCGAACGGTCGGGACGCCGGTCCCTGTCGGTCGGGACACCGGGCGGGCCAGCCTGAGCGGTGAACGCGGTCAACGCGTTCCGGTGGACGCCCGCCGCCCGGCCGGCGCAGCCGCGACCGAAGGAGTGCCCGTGAGTGCAGTCGAGGTGTCCCCGAACGAGACGGCGCCGGTGGCGTCGGAGCGTCGTTCCCGGGTGTGGGCGTACTGCGGTGTCGTCGCCGGAGTCGCCGGTGTCGTCGGCATCCAGGCGAGCGGCATGATCGATGCGGCGTACACCGAGAACGTCGCCGGCGACGCGGTCGCGATCGCGCACCGACTGTCCGACCAGCGGACGGCGATCGTCGTCATGCACACATCCCTGATGATCGCCTGCCTGCTGATGCTGGTCTTCGCCGCCGGCTTGGCCCGCCGGCTCGCCGACCGCCTGCCCGAGGGGACGCTGCTGCCGGCGGTGGCGGCCGGTGGCATGGTCCTGACCAGCGCGGCCTGCCTGCTCGGTACCGGATTCACCACCGAGTTGCTGTTCGGGCTCGGCCACCTCGACGAACTCGTCCCCGAGTACGCGGTGGTGGGCGCGCACTGGATGGGCACCATCCCGTGGCTGTGGGCGGGTGTCGGCGTCAGTGGGCTCGCGGTGGCGTCGGCGCTACTGCGGCACGGCGCCGGTCCGCGCTGGATCGGCTGGGTCTCGGTGGTCCTCGGCGGGCTGACGGCCCTGTTCGGGGTCTCCCCGGTGCAGTACATGGCGGGGTTCACCGGGCCCGTGTGGGTGCTGATCGCTGCGGCTGGATTCGCGTTCGGTGACCGGGTTCGCCTGTAGCGGTTCATACTGCTCGAGCAACGGACCGAGCGGCGGAGGGGACATGGCAGAGCGGGACACGGGGGGTGCTCCGATCGCCGCGGCGGTGGTGGCGGTGACCTGTTGGACGATCGTGGTCCTCGCCCTCGTCGTGTTCTTCGCCGCGGCGCCGTCGATCGACTCGAATCAACTGTTCTTCCTGGTCGACGTGGTCGGCGGCGCGGTGTACGGCACGGTGGCGGGGGTCGTGCTGGCTCGCCGCGTCCACCCGGTGCCGATCATCCTGGGGGCGGCGGCAATCGGGATCGCGCTCGCCGCCTTCGGCTACAGCTGGTCGCAGTGGGCGACGGTCCGGCCCGGGCTGCCGTGGGTGGACGTGTTGTCGCCGCTGCAGAACACCGCGTGGATCCCGGGCACGCTGGCGCTGTTCCTGGTCATCCCGTGGCTCGTCCGGGACCATCGGCTCGACGCCGTCGCGCGGGTCGGCGTGGGGGCCGGAATCGCGGTCACCGCGTGGTACTTCTGGGCCCGGACGTTCACTGACGTGCCCCCGGTGCCGTTGCTCGCGCCGGTGGTGATCGTCGGGCTCGCCGCCGCGGCCGACGCGACCCGGCGCTGGCGCCGCGGACCTGTCGACGAACGGGTGGGGCTGGGGTGGCTCGCTCTGGGGACGGCGCTGATGGCGCTGTCGTTCGTGCCGCTGATGATGCCGCCGGCGTGGCCCGGCCTGTGGATGTTCACGCCGGTGATGCACCTGGTGGTGCAGCCGTTCTTCCTCGCGGCCATCTTCGTGTCGATCCTGCGGCAACGCATGTGGGGACTGGACCTCGTCGTGAGCCGGGCCGTGGTGGCCGGCAGCCTGACGGCGCTGCTGATCGCGTTGTACGCGGCGGTCGCGACCGTCCTGGCCAGGCTGTTGCCGGCGGGCGCCTCCACCGGCGCCCAGGTGGTGGCGGCGGCGGTCGTCGCGGTCGCGGTGCAGCCGGCGAGAATCTGGTTGCAGCGCAGGGTTCATCGACTGATCTACGGGGTCGGTGCGGAACCCGGTCGCGCGGTCCGGGAACTGGGTCGACACTTCGGGAGCGCGGAGTCGCCCGCCGAACTGCTCGACGGGCTCGCGGCCGGGGTGGGGTTGGGGCTGCGGCTCGAATCGGTGACTGTGCTGCGGGCCGACGGCGCGATCGCCGCGAGCTGGGGCACCGCGACGGGGCCGGTCGAGTCCGTGGATCTGGCGCACCGGGGTGCGCCGGTCGGGCGGCTCGAGGTGACGGCGCCGCCGGGGGAGTCGCTCGGGATCCGATCCCGGAAATCGCTGGGGGAGTTGGCCTCGGTGGTCACCGCCGGACTGGTCGTGTTGCAGTCCTCCGAGGATCTCGCGGCCGCCCGGCAGCGGCTCGCCTCGGTGCGCGTCGAGGAGCGTCGCGTGATCCGCCGCGAACTGCACGACGGCCTCGGGCCGTCGCTCGCGGGGATACGGCTGGGGCTGCAGGGCGTTCGGAACCTCCTCCCGGAGGACCCGGTGGCGGCGTCGGCGCTGCTCGATTCGCTGCAGGAACAGCTCGACCACCAGGTCGACGGGGTGCGGTCGCTCTCCCGAAGCCTCTTCCCGCCGGTCCTCGACGAGCTGGGGCTGGCCGCGGCGTTCGACGAACTCGCGGCCGGACACGCGCGCAGCGGATTCGTGCTCGACGTCGCGGCCGACGTCCCGCCCGAGCTGAGCCGGCAGACCAGCGCCGCGGCGTACGGCATCGCGGTCGAGGCCGTCACCAACGCACGCCGGCACAGCGGGGCGTCCGGCTGTCGGATCGAGGCGTCGTGCGGCACCGACGCGGCGGGCGCGCCCGTGCTGACCGTCGTCGTCCGCGACGCCGGGCGGGGGTTCGACCCCGGCGAGACCGCCGGCGTCGGCACGCGTTCGATGCGCGAGCGCGCCGACGAACTCGGAGGCACCGTCGTCATCGAATCCGGTTGCCCCTCCGGCACCGTCGTCACGGCCCGGATACCGTTGGCGGCATCATGAGCCGCATCGCCGTCGCCGTCGTCGACGACCATCCCGTGTTCCGGCTGGGGATGGTCGCGCTGCTGTCCACCCTCGACGGGTTCGACGTCGTCGCACAGGCCAGTTCGGCGGCCGAGGCGCTCGAGGTCGTGACCGGCGACGTCGACGTGGTGCTGATGGACCTCGAGCTGGGCGACGGTTCGGGGATCGACGCGACGGCCGCGCTGCGCACCCGGCACCCCGGCGTCCGGGTGCTGGTCGTGACCATGCACGAGGACGAGGACTCCCTGCTGGCGTCCATCCGTGCCGGGGCCCGCGGCTATCTGGTCAAGGGTGCCGGCCCCGACGAGGTGGAGCGCGCGATCCGCGCCGTCGCGCACGGCGACATGATCGTCGGCGCCGCCGTCGCGGCGAAGGCGCTCACCGCGGTCGCCGCGCCGCGCCCGTCGAGCGCGGTGTTCCCGGAACTGACCGATCGCGAGCGTGAGGTGCTCGACCTGATCGCGCGCGGGCACGACAACGCGACGATCTCGCGGCGACTCGTGCTGAGCCCCAAGACCGTTCGCAACCACGTGTCGAACGTGCTCGCCAAGCTGGGGCTGCCGGACCGGTCCGCGGCGATCGTGCGGGCGCGGGAGGCCGGGCTCGGCGCGTGACGCTCAGATGGCGGCCGTCGACGTCGTCGGCAGGAACGTGAAGCCGAAGCCGACGTTCGTGGTGTTGGTGGGGTCGGGGCCCGCGCCGGGGGTGGTGACCCGAACCCGGGGGATGTCCCGCGGTGCGGGCGGCAGCGTCGGGCCGTCCTGCCAGTCCGGTTGGGCGGCCTGCAGTTCCAGCGCGATCTCGATGAGTGCTGCCTCGTCCCACGGCCGACCGCCGATCTGCACGCCGAAGGGCAGGCCCGTGGCCGCCGACCGTCCCGCGGGCGTGCAGATCACCGGAGCCCCGGTGTTGTTGGCCCAACTCACGTTCCCGGTCACGCCCTCGAACACCGAGACGCCCGCGATCTCGACCCGCTCGGAACCGTCGACCTTCGATCCGGGCACCAGGATCGCGTCGAGGTCGGCGTCGGCGAACATGCGGTTGTACTCGTGCTGGTAGATCAGCCGGTTCCGGGCGGCGGTCATGTAGTCGATCGACGGCACCGCCAGCGTCGCCAGGGCGCCCGTGACGAGTGCACCGTACTTGAGCCGGTAGGCGCCCAGTCGGTCCTGGAACTGGCTGTGATAGCTGCCCATCTCCGGCATGTCCCCGGTCGGCAGGCTCGGTCGGGCGACCGGCAGCGCGACGTCGACGGTGGTGCCGCCGAGACGACGGACGAGGTCGAGGTAGTTGTCGAACAGGTCCCGGAGCGGGTGGGGCAGTGCGTCGACGCTCGACCGCACCACGCCGAAACGCTTGCCGGACAGCGGTGCCGGTCCGCCCTTCGCGGTCAGGGGGTAGCCCCCGTCCGGCACCGCAGGGCCGATCGAGGTGGTCGGGTCCTCCGGGTCCGCGCCCGCCATGTAGCCGAGCAGCAGGGCGGCGTCGGCGACGCTGCGCCCCATCGGTCCGACGTGATCGCGGGTCCACGTCAACGGAATGACGCCGCGCGTGCTGCAGCGTCCGAATGTCGGCTTGATCGACGTGATTCCGCACGCGCTGGCCGGTAGACGCAGCGAGCCGCCGGTGTCGGTTCCGGTTGCGAGCGGTGCGAAGCGCGCCGCGAGGACGGCCGCGCTGCCGCCCGACGAGCCTCCGGGCGAGAACCGGGTGTTCCACGGGTTGCCGACCTGCTCGGTGGCGACGCCGAGTGCGAACTCGTCGGTGTGGGCGTGGCCGAGCAGCACCATGCCCGCGTCGCGCAACCGCCGCCACACGGTGGAGTCGCCGGCCGCGATGTTGCCCTCGAGGACCCGGCTCGACGCGGTCAGCGGCAGGCCGGACACCGCGAACAGGTCCTTGAGCGCGAGCGGGATCCCGCACACCAGCGGGGCGGGTCCGGCGGCGGCGCGGCCCTTCCCGGACAGGCGCTGCGCGGCGGCGTCGGCGGCCTCGTAGGCCATCTCCGGGTAGATCCGGATCCAGCCGCCGATCTCGCCGTCGAACCCGGCGCTGCGCTCGAGGCAGGCGTCGAGCAGTTCGCGCGGGTGCAGGGCGCCGGACTGCAGCAGCGTCGCAGCCTCAACCGCGCTGAGCAGGGCGGGATCGGTGACGGTGACCGAGTCGGGTGCGGGCAGATTGCGCGAGGCGCCCGAGCGTCGGGGCCGGGCCGTGGCGGGGCTGTTGGTCGCCAGGCTTGCCGCACCGGCGGCGCCCAGCGCGGCCGCTCCCAGAAATCCTCGTCGTGTCACGCCGAGCCGGCGCTCGCTCCCCGTATCGCTCATAGAGTTCGATCCTCCCAGTCGATTCCCCACCGAGGGGTATCGGCTCGGCGTGACCGGACGTTTCGGACCGTGGTGGCCGGGGAGTCGGATAGACGCGAACAGGGCCGCTCCCCTCGCGGGAAGCGGCCCTGTCGGGTGCGGATCGGTGCCCGACAACCGTCAGTTGGTGGAGGCTGCCTGGGCCTTCTGGTACATCTCCTGGGTTGCCGGGCCGAAGCCCTGGCTGACCAAGGCGGGACCCATCTGCCAGCTACCCGTAGGCGCGAAGGTGCCGCTCATATCGGAGAAGCGGGAGGTGACGCCGATCTGGACGCCGGTGCCGGTGGCCGGGTCGAAGTCCTTGAACCAGGGGCCGCCGCTGGAGCCGGGGGACATCGCGGACGGGATGCTGTTTCCGTAAGTGAGGTCGTCCTGGAAGCTGGTGCCGTGGGCGTACATCATGGTGCGGCCGGCGTAATCGCGCCAATCCGAGGGGGCGGCGCCGTTCGAGGCCTTGGTGCCGTCATTGTTCTTGTACCCGTACCAGTTACGGCTGTTGTTGGTGGGATAGCCGAACTGGTAGACGGTCTGGGGATTGCTGACCTGGTTGAAGCCGATGCGCTGCCCGCCGGTCACGTCGGCGATCGGACGACTGTCGTACGGATTGTCGACGACGGCCATGGCCACGTCCGAGCCGAGAATCCAGCTGGCGTTGTAGTACCAGTTGTAGGGCATCCATGCACGTGTCACCGCCCAGACGCCGTAGGGGGCGACGTCGGTTCCGGGCGGCTGGTCGAGTTCCGGGTCCTTGACCACGCCGTCGACGATCGGCTGGCCGCGCTTCAGGTTCGCGCCGTTGAAGCCGGGGATGAAGACGGCGTTCGTGGCGACCCAGTCGCCGGTGTTGCCCCCCATTAGGGCGCTCATCTTGAAGCAGTGGCCGGCCGCCGTGATGACACTCTTGTTTGCGCTTGTGACGACATTGGCGGAACAAGCGTCGACGAACGGTTTACCGTTGCCCCCGATGTTGGTGAACTGCATCAGGAGTTTTCCGACGGTCTTGGAGACCAGGCCCTGCCCCGTCCAGGGGGCGCTGAGGTTGTCCCAGCCCCCGGGGGGAGCGACCTCTTCCTGGCCGTAGTCGTTGTCGAGGGGGCCGCTGAGCCCCGCGGCGGCTATGTTCCTGAGGGTCCAGAAGCCGACCTCGGCGGTGAGGTTCGCCTCGTAGTTGCTTCCCGCCGTGACCAGTCGATCAATCTCGACCGGCCCGTTGAGTCCGGCGTTCGCCGGGGTTGAGGTGGCGAGGGCGATCCCGGTCAGTCCGAGTGCGCAGACGGCAAAAGATGCGGCTGGCTTGACCAGCCATTTCCTGATCTCCATTAAGGTGGGTTTCTCCGGTCGTTGGTGGATGGTACTGAAACGGCGGCAATACAATTCGTGGTTGTGCGGTCGTTCGAGATCCATGCGTGACGCGGTTGAGCAGGGTTGCAAGGTAGCAATGATCATCTACCTACCCGGCGGTACTAATGGTGATGCGTGTCACAAATAGCTGAGGGGTTGCGGACGGTGTCCGGACGCCGTGCCGGTCGCCGCGTCCGCCGGCGCCCGACCGCCATTCGGTGTGATCGGACGTTTCGGTCAGCGGTCGTCGGGGGAGCCGGTGATCGCCTCGGTCATGCGGCGGGATCGCTTCGGTCCTTCCCCGCTAACTGGAACACGTTCTAAGGTGGGATCAGCCGAGGTGTGTGCCGCGTATGGGCAGGTTGCCGCGACGGCATGCAGACGTGAACAGGAAGGAATACCGTGACCACAGAGGCATTCATCTATGAAGCCATCCGAACCCCGCGTGGCCGGGGCAAGCAGAGCGGCTCGCTGCACTCGGTCAAGCCGATCTCGTTGGTCACCGGCCTGATCGACGAACTGCGCACCCGCTTCCCGGATCTCGACGAGGACCGCATCTCCGACCTGATCCTCGGCGTCGTCAGCCCGCTCGGCGACCAGGGCATGGACATCGCGCGCATCGCGGCCACCGACGCGGGCCTGCCCGACACGGTCGGCGGCGTGCAGATCAACCGCTTCTGCGCGTCGGGCCTCGAGGCCGTGAACATGGCCGCGCAGAAGGTGCGCTCGGGCTGGGACGAGATGGTCATCGCCGGCGGCGTCGAGTCGATGTCGCGCGTCAAGATGGGCTCCGACGGCGGCCCCTGGGTCAACGACCCGGCCACCAACTACGACAACTACGTCGTCCCGCAGGGCATCGGCGCCGACCTGATCGCCTCCATCGAAGGGTTCACCCGCGACGACGTCGACGCGTACGCGGTGCGCTCGCAGGACCTGGCCGCGAAGGCCTGGGCCGGCGGCTACTTCGCCAAGTCCGTCGTCCCCGTCAAGGACATCAACGGCATCACGATCCTCGACAACGACGAGCACATGCGCCCCGGCACCACGGCCGAGAGCCTCGCAGGCCTCGCGCCGGCGTTCGCCGCGGTCGGCGAGATGGGCGGCTTCGACGCCGTCGCGCTGCAGAAGTACCACTGGGTCGAGAAGATCACCCACGTCCACCACGGCGGCAACAGCTCCGGCATCGTGGACGGCGCCGCGCTGCTGCTCGTCGGCAGCGAGGACGCCGGCAAGGCGATGGGTCTGACCCCGCGCGCCCGCATCGTCGCGACCGCGACCTCGGGTGCCGACTCGACGATCATGCTGACCGGTCCGACGCCGGCCACCAAGAAGGTGCTCGCGCAGGCCGGACTGACGATCGACGACATCGATCTGTTCGAGATCAACGAGGCGTTCGCGTCCGTCGTGCTCAAGTTCCAGAAGGACCTGAACATCCCGGACGAGAAGCTCAACGTCAACGGTGGCGCCATCGCGATGGGCCACCCGCTCGGCGCGACCGGCGCCATGATCACCGGAACCATGGTCGACGAGCTCGAGCGCCGCGGCGCCAAGCGGGCCCTCGTCACGCTGTGCATCGGCGGCGGCATGGGCGTTGCCACCATCATCGAGCGCGTCTGACGCTCACGAATCAACCAGGAGAGACGAAAAAGTGAGCGATCAGAACATCATCAACTGGGAGCAGGACGCCGACGGCATCGTCGTGCTGACCATCGACGACCCGAACCAGGGCGCGAACACCATGAACGACCGGTACATCTCGTCGATGCAGGCCACCGTGGACCGCCTCTACGCGGAGAAGGACTCGGTCACCGGCGTCGTGCTGACGTCGGGCAAGAAGACCTTCTTCGCGGGCGGCGACCTGAAGAACCTGATCCAGGTCGGCCCCGAGGACGCCGAGCACATCTACAAGCACAGCCTTACCCTCAAGGCCGACCTGCGTCGCCTCGAGACCCTCGGCAAGCCCGTCGTGACCTGCATCAACGGCGCAGCCCTCGGTGGCGGTCTGGAGATCGCGCTCGCGACCCACCACCGCATCGCGGCCGACGTCAAGGGCGTCAAGATCGGTCTGCCCGAGTCCACCCTCGGTCTGCTGCCGGGTGGCGGCGGCATCGTCCGCACCGTCCGCATGTTCGGCATCATGACGGCGCTGACCCAGTTCCTGCTCCAGGGTCAGCAGCGCGGCCCGCAGCAGGCCAAGGAGGTCGGCCTGATCGACGAGGTGGTCTCCTCCGTCGAGGAACTGGTCCCCGCCGCGAAGGCCTGGATCAAGGCCAACCCCGAGTCCGGCGTCCAGCCGTGGGATGTCAAGGGCTACAAGATCCCCGGTGGCACCCCCGCCACCCCGGCGTTCGCCGCCAACCTGCCGGCGTTCCCGGCGAACCTGCGCAAGCAGCTCAAGGGTGCCCCGATGGAGGCCCCGCGCGCGATCATGGCCGCGGCCGTCGAGGGCTCGCAGGTGGACGTGGACAACGCGCTGGTCATCGAGTCCCGCTACTTCACCAAGCTGGTCACCGGCCGCGTCGCGAAGAACATGATCCAGGCGTTCTTCTTCGACATGCAGGCCATCGGCTCGGGTGCGTCGCGTCCGAAGGACATCCCCAAGCGTGAGATCAAGAAGGTGGGCGTCCTCGGTGCGGGCATGATGGGCGCCGGCATCGCGTACGTGTGTGCCAAGGCCGGAATCCCGGTGGTGCTCAAGGACGTCACGATCGAGGCCGCGGAGAAGGGCAAGGCGTACTCCGAGAAGATCGAGGCCAAGGCGCTCTCGCGTGGCAAGACCACCGAGGAGAAGTCGAAGGCGCTGCTGTCGCTGATCACGCCGACCGCGGACCCGGCGGACTTCGCCGGCGTCGACTTCGTGGTCGAGGCCGTCTTCGAGTCGCCCGACCTGAAGAAGAAGGTGTTCCAGGAGATCGAGGACATCGTCGAGTCCGACGCTCTGCTCGGTTCGAACACCTCGACGCTGCCGATCACCGATCTCGCGACCGGCGTCAAGCGGGCCGAGGACTTCATCGGCATCCACTTCTTCTCGCCCGTCGACAAGATGCCCCTGGTGGAGATCATCCGCGGCGAGAAGACGTCGGACGAGACGCTGGCTCGCGTCTTCGACTTCGTGCAGGCGATCCGCAAGACCCCGATCGTCGTCAACGACTCGCGCGGCTTCTTCACCTCGCGTGTCATCGGCACCTTCGTCAACGAGGCCATCGGCATGGTCGCCGAGGGCATCGAGCCGGCCACCATCGAGCAGGCGGGCATGCAGGCCGGCTACCCGGCGGCGCCGCTGCAGCTGTCGGACGAGCTGAACCTCACGCTCATGCAGAAGATCCGCGCCGAGTCGAAGGCCGCCGCGCTGGCCGAGGGCAAGGAACTCCCGGCCGACCCGGCCGGCGACGTGATCAACTACCTCGTCGAGGGCAACGACCGCAAGGGCCGCCTCGGCGGCGCCGGGTTCTACGACTACACGGACGGCAAGCGCACCGGCCTGTGGCAGGGCCTGCGCGATCACTTCAAGTCCGGTTCGGTGACCCCGCCGATCCAGGACCTGATCGACCGCATGCTGTTCATCGAGGCCATCGAGACCCAGAAGTGCTTCGACGAGGGCGTCATCACGTCCACCGCCGACGCCAACATCGGCTCGATCATGGGCATCGGCTACCCGGCCTGGACCGGTGGCGTCAGCCAGTTCGTCGCCGGCTACCCGGGCGGTAAGGCCGGATTCGTCGCCCGCGCCGAGGAACTCGCCGCCAAGTACGGCGAGCGGTTCACCCCGCCGGCGTCGCTGAAGGGCTAGCGGAAGCCGCGTAGTTGGAGGGCGGATCCCGATCGGAACCCACGGTCGGGATCCGCCCTTTCGCGTTCGCTGGGGCCGACCTGCGTTTTTCCGCGAGGCGGGAAAGACCCTGGGCCCGAAACCCGGGTCTCGTTAGGTTCTCCCCAGTGTGGTCCGGGACACAGGGTCGCGGACCTGCCGAGCGAACGGAGAATCACCATGCTGGCGTTGACTTTCCCTGAGGGAGCGGCCCTGGTCTTCGGCGGTAGCGGCGGAATCGGACGTGGCGTCGCTCGCGAGTTCGCGCGCGCCGGGACGGCCGTCGCGGTCTGCTACAACTCCAAGCGCGACGTCGCCGAGGAGACCGTCGCCGAGTTGCGCGCGCTCGGGGTGAAGGCGAGTGCGCACCAGGTCGACGTCCGCGACGAGGCCGCCGTCACGCGCGTGATCGACGACGTCGTCGCCGAGCATTCCCGGATCCACACGCTCGTGTGGGGCGCCGGTCCGGTGGTCGACCAGATCACCGTCGCCGAGACCACTCCGGCGCAGTACCGCCGGTCCGTCGAGATCGAGACCCTCGGGATGTACACGGCCGTCCACGCCGTGCTTCCGCACTTCCGCGAGCACGGCGGAGGCTCGATCGTCCACCTCGGTTCGGCCGGTGACCACTGGTTCCCGACGCTCGACGGGCTCTCGGTGATCCCGAAGGCCGCCAACGAGGCGCTGGTCCGCGGCGTCGCGAAGGAGGAGGGCGCCCACAACGTCCGCGCCAACTCGGTGCTGGTCGGCGTGATCGAGGCTGGTATGTTCCTCGAACTCCAGGCGCAGGGCGTCTTCGACGAGGAGTGGACGCGGGAGGTGCACAAGCTGGTTCCGCTGAAGCGCTGGGGCAAGCCCGCGGACATCGGGGCGGCGGCCGTCTTCCTCGCCTCGGAGCAGGCCAACTATATTACGGGGCAGCAGATTTCAGTGTCAGGCGGATTTGGCGTCTGACCTGGCGTAGTGAGAGGACGTGGCCGTGCCGCGAATCAGCGAAGATGCCCCGGCCACGTCGATGCTCGACCGGATCGAGTTGGTGCTCGAGGCGCTGGACGACCACGGGTACCTGACCCTGAGCCAGACCACCCGGCTCACGGGAATCCCCAGCTCCTCGGCGCACCGACTGCTCGAGAAGATGGTCGCGATGCGCTGGCTCAATCGGGTCGGTTCCCGCTACGAGCTGGGAGTTCGTCTGTTCGAGTTGGGTTCGCGGGCGATCCGGAACCACTGGTTCCACCGGGTCTCGCTGCCGATCATGCAGGAGCTGCACCGCACGACCGGCGCGGTCGTCCATCTCGCGTTCCTCGACGGCGCCGACGGGATCTACTGGGAGAAGCTGTCGGGGTCGTTCGGGGCCAACGTGCCGTCGCGGATCGGGGGGCGCTACCCGGCGCACCGGTCCGCGGTCGGCAAGGCGCTGTTGACCCAGATCCCGTCCGAGGCACTGGACGATCCGATCTTCGACCACGTCGAGACCGGCGTCGTCGGGGGACGCAAGGCGCTGCGGGCGGAACTCGAGCGGGCCGCGTCAGAGGGCGTGACGTTCGACCGGGGCACGTTCTCGTCGTCGCTCGGTTGTGTCGGGGCACCGGTCTCCAAGGGGATCCCCAAGCCGGCCGCGATCTCGATCTGTGGTCCGGTCGACCGGGTGACCAAGGATCGGCGCATGATCGAGGCCGTCCAGCGCGCTGCCGCCGCGATCGAGCGGGCGGCCCGTCAGGTCGACGCCGACTCCCGCACCACGTGACGAAGGTGCCCGCCGTCCGCAGGGACGGCGGGCACCTTCCGTGTCTGTGCGATCAGCCCTTCCACCACGGGCGCAGCGGGACGTCCGCCTCGCCGTTCGGACCGAGCTTGACGGCCAGCACCTGGTGCAGCTGAACGACGTTGCGCTCGAACCCGAGTCGCGAGCCGGCCATGTACAGGCCCCACACCTTCGCGGTGCCTTCGCCGACCTCCGCGACGCAGGCGTCCCAGTTCTCGACGAGGTTCCGGCACCAGCCCGCCAGGGTCAACGCGTAGTGTTCGCGCAGGTTCTCCTCGTGGCGCACCTCCAGGCCCACGTTCTGGATCTCGCTGATGATCCGGCCCGAGCCGGTGAGCTCGCCGTCCGGGAAGATGTACCGGTCGATGAAGTAGCCGGCCTTGGCGCCACTGCGATTGTCGGGGCGGGTGATGCAGTGGTTGAGCAGGCGACCACCCTCGCGCAGCTTCTCATTCATGAACCCGAAGTACGACGGGTAGTTGTGCACGCCGATGTGCTCGGTGAGACCGATCGACGAGATGGCGTCGAAGCCGGTCTCCGGCACGTCCCGGTAGTCGGAGAACCGCACCTCGGCCAGTTCGGACAGGCCTTCCTCGGCGATCGCCTTCTGCGCCCACTCGGCCTGCTCGCGCGAGAGGGTGGCGCCGATGACCTTGACGCCGCGCCGCGCGGCGTAGCGGACCATGCCGCCCCAGCCGCAGCCGATGTCGAGCAGGCGGTCGCCCGCCTTCAGCCCGAGCTTGTCGAAGACCAGGCGGTACTTGTTCTCCTGCGCGCCCTCGAGGCTCTGATCCCGGGACTCGTAGGCGGCGCACGTGTAGGTCATCGACGGGCCGAGCACGTACTCGTAGAAGGTGTTCGAGACGTCGTAGTGGTGGTGGATCACCTCGGCGTCGCGAGTCTTCGAGTGCCGCAAGCCCTCCGCGAACCGGCGCCAGCGAGGCAGGTGCTCCTGCGGCGGGGGCGCGATGGGGCGGAGCTTGTCCCAGCCGATGGACCGGGTGATGGTCGCGAGTTCCTTCGCCGAGGGTCGATGGAAGTGCAGGTCGGTCATCGCGCGGAGGATCTCGTACGGATCGCCGGGGTGAACGCCGGTGGCCTCCAGGTCGCCCGAGACGTAAGCGCGCGCCATGCCCAGGTCGCCGGGGGCGGTGGCCAGGTAGGTGGTGCCACGCGTCGAGTTCAGGTGCAGTCCGTACGGCGCGTTCTCCGGCCCGGTGGCGCTGCCGTCGTACGCGGTGAAGCGCAGGGGGATCTCACCGTCGGACACGGTTTCGAGAATCTGCGCGAGATTGAGCTTCTTCACCGGATCGGACTTCGTTCCGAGGGTCGTCACTTTCGTTGCACCGCCTTCGAGTAGAGGTCGAGTAGACGTGAATCGGGGTCGTATCGCTTCTTGATCTGTTCGTAGTGGTCGCCGCCGTAGAGCAGCGCGAATTCGTCCTCGTCGTAGAACGATTCGGAGTAAAGGGACTTGTGGCCGTCGAGGTCGCTCACCTTCTTCTCGATCAGCCGGTTCGCTGCACCGACGGGCGCGCCCGGCACGATCGGCACCGACGACCAGAAGCCGATGTTGACGTACGAGCGGCCGGGTTCGAGCGGGTACAGCGGCCACGGCCGCGTGGTGTCCGCGGCGGGATGCGCGGGGTCGCGAAGACGCAACGGGCACAGCCACAGTGGCTCGATCGGGATCTCGTCGAGGAACCAGTGGAGGAATCGCGCGGTGTTCTCGATCGGCACCTCGACGTCCTGCACGACGCGCTCGCGCGGCGGCAGGCCCTTGCGCGCCTCGAGGCGGTCCCCGATGTCGTACTTCTGGTCCAGGCCGATCAGCTTCCAGTAGAAGCTGCTGCGCCGGTAGCGTTTCGGCCAGAACCGCCGGATCTTCGGGTTCTGGGTGCCGAACGCGCGCGAGCACCAGAACCAGTCGGTGTCCCAGCGCCACAGGTAGTCGTGGATGGTCAGCCGGTCGGTCTTGGGGTGGTTGATCGATTCGTGCTGGATGGACCGGTAGTAGATGTCCATGTCGGTGTAGTCGCTGACCGGTCCGGGCTCGTCGGTCTGCACGCCGAGCGTCAGGTACGCCTCGTCGGCGGTGAAGACCGTGCCGTCGAGGTAGTCGACGTCGACGCCGTCCCACGTCCGTTCGGTGACGATGCGGTCCATCGTCTCCTCGAGCCGATCCAGGTCGGTGAATCGCAGGTGCCGCAGCGCGACGTACCTCTTCACCGGCTCGAGCTCGATCCGAATTCGTGTCGAATAGCCCAAGGTGCCATATGAATTCGGGAACGACCGGAACAGGTCGGTGTGCTCGCCGTCCGGGGTTGCGGTGATGATGTCGCCGCTTCCGGTGAGGATGTCGATCTCGAGGACGGACTCGTGGGGGAGACCGTTGCGGAACGACGTGGACTCGATGCCGAGTCCGGTGACCGCACCGCCGAGGGTGATGGTTTTCAGCTGCGGCACCACCAGCGGGGCGAGCCCGTAGGGGAGTGTCGCGGCAACCAGGTTCTCGTAGGTGCACATCCCCTGGACGTCGGCCGTACGGGCCTCGGGGTCGACGGAGATGACGCCGTCGAGTCCGGACACGTCGAGGCCCGGCGCGGTGCTCTTCGCTCGCGCGCGGAACAGGTTGGACGTCTTCTTCGCCAGGCGCACATTCGCATCGGGGGGGATCGCCCGGTAGCTGGACAGCAGGCGCTGGACTCCCGCACGATGCGCGGCAAGCCCGATTTCGCGGATACCACTCTTGGAGTCGACCACCCCCTGACGCTATCGCTAGTCGGATCGGTCGGCCATCGATATCCCGGCGAGTCTTTAGATCTGTAGCTATGCTAACGGTCTTGCGGGGTGCCCCGGAATCGCCGGGGCGCCCCGCCGCGATCACTGCCCGATCCAGGCTCCGTCGAGCAGGAGGATGTTGTCCGCGGTGCGCTTGACGCCATGGACGTCGTCGTCCCAGACGGTGAGGACCCTGCTCGGACCCCACACCGCGTACGGGATCGTCTCGTTGGCCCGCGCCTGCACCTTGGCGATGGCGTTCTTCTTGGCCTCGTCGGTGGTCGCTGTCTTCACCTCGACCAGAAGCGCATCCATCTGCGGGTCGGCATATCCGGACGCGTTGTTGCGCGATTCGCTTCCCAGGCCGCCGTACAGGCGCAGGTAGGGGGATTCGTCCATGAACGCGAATGCCGAGCGCGTCATGTCGAAGTCGTGCTCGACGTAGAGCTTGCGCACCAGGTCGGTCACGCTGTTGACGTACTCGATCCGGACGTCGAAGCCGATGGAGTTCAGCGACGCCTGCACGGCCAGCGCGGCGGCCTCGGCGCTCTTCTCGGTGGGCGACAGGTACGTGAGCTTGCCGTCGTATCCGTCGGCCTTGGCCTCGTTCAGGAACTGCCGGGCCTTGTCGGGGTCGAACGGCACGCCCTCCGCGCCCGACGACCAGCGCGAGCTGTCCGGCACCAGCGTCGAGCCGGCGATGCCGAGGCCGTCGTTGGCGCGTTGGTTGATCGCCTGGGGATCGACGCCGTACGCGACCGCCTGCCGCACGCGCAGATCCGCGCCCGGCCGACCCTCGCGGGTGTTCATCATGCCGAGCGCGCCCAGCCCCTGGACGTCGAGGTAGCCGCCGTAGCCGGCGTTCAGGGCGTCCCGGATCGTCGCTTCGTCGCGGAGGATGTATGCCATGTCGAGCTGACCGCTCTGTAGCGATTCGAGCTGTCCGCGAGCGCCGTTCGTCGGCACGAACCGAACCTTGTCGAGGTTGGGGCGCCCGTTCCAGTAGTCCTCGCGTGCGGTGAGCACGATCTCCTCGTTCGGCGCGAACCGCGTCAGCGTGAACGGGCCGGCCCCGATCGGGGTGAACTTCCCGTCGGTGTCGGAGTTCTTGGAGACGACCATGCCCGGGCCCATCGCCAGCAGCACCGGGAAGCGGTCCCACGGCGCATTGAGCGTGAACGTCACCGTCTTCGCGTCCGGGGTGCCGATCGTGGTCACCGAGTTCGCCCACACCTGCGACACGTCCGCGCGCGCGGCGACGAAGCGGTCGATGCTCCACTTGACGGCGTCGGCGTCGACCGGCGAGCCGTCGCTGAACGTCGCGCCGTCTCGCAGCCTCACCGTGAACTCGGTGTAGTCGGCGTTGTGCTCGAGCGCCTCGGCGAGCTGCGGTTCGAACGTGCCCGACTCGGGATCGGTGCGGAGCAGGGTGTCGTAGATCGCTGCCATCTCGGTGCCGCCGGTCGAGCCCGCCGCCTGTGTCCTGGTCGGGTCGAGAGCGTTGGGGAACGAGTACGAACCGAATGTCACGGTGCCGCCGCGCACGGGATCGCCGGCGTCCTGCGCGACGTTGACCATCCCGGTGGTGACGGATGCGCCGTCGTTCGACTGGCCGTCGGCGGAGGCGCATCCGGCGACGAGTGTGGTTGCGGCCGCGACGAGTGCGGCAAGTCGAAGGCTCGACCGGCACCACGATTTGTTCATAGCTCACCTCACAGGTTGTCGTGTCCAGGCGGAGGGTAAGACAGGTTCTTAATCGGTGTGGTGTGGGTCTCATTCAGTGGAAGTGGCGCCACGGGTAACCCCGCGGGTCCTGGATGAGTCCTCGGGCGAGCAGGCAGGATGGAGGAAACCCGCCGAGCAAGGAGACGTATCCAGTGGCACAGGTCAGCGCCAGCAGTTCCATCACCATCACCGCGACACCCGAGCAGGCACTCGACGCGCTCACCGACTACGAGACGATGCGGCCGCGGATCCTGCCGCAGCAGTACCGGGACTACCAGGTGCTCGAGGGCGGCCAGGGCGACGGGACCGTCGCGAATTGGACGCTGCAGGCCACCGAGAAGCGCTCGCGCAACGTCAAGGCGTCGGTGACCGTCTCCGGCGCCACCGTCACCGAGCGCGACGCGAACTCGTCGATGGTCACGACGTGGGAGGTCACGCCCGCGGGAACCGGATCCACCATCACCACGACGACCGAGTGGAAGGGTGCCGGCGGCATCGGCGGCTTCTTCGAGCGCACCTTCGCTCCGCTGGGTCTGCGCAAGATCCAGGAGCAGACGCTCGCGAACCTGCAGCGCGAACTGGGATAAGGCCCGCGACGGACTACGCTGACGAAGCGACTTCAGAAAGGACCAGTCCAGTGCAACCAGGTGGACAGCCCGACATGCAGCAGCTCCTCGCGCAGGCGCAGCAGATGCAGCAGCAATTGATGGCGGCGCAGGCGGAGATGGCCCAGGCCGAGGTGACCGGTCAGGCCGGCGGCGGTCTGGTGACCGCGACGGTCAAGGGCACCGGTGAGGTCGTCGGCCTCACGATCGACCCCAAGGTCGTCGACCCGGAGGACATCGAGACGCTGCAGGACCTCGTGATCGGCGCGATCGCCGACGCGTCGAACAAGGCCCAGGAGATCGCGGCGAGCAAGCTCGGCCCGCTGGCCGGCGGCCTGCCCGGCCTCCCCTTCTAGGGGACACGCCTTGTACGAAGGTCCCGTCCAGGACTTGATCGACGAGCTGGGCAAACTGCCCGGTATCGGACCGAAGAGCGCCCAGCGCATCGCGTTCCACCTGCTGTCGGTCGAACCCCCGGAGATCGACCGACTCCAGGCGGTGTTGCAGAAGGTGCGCGACGGCGTCCAGTTCTGCGTCGTGTGCGGCACGGTCTCCGAGGAGGAGAAGTGCCGCATCTGTTCCGACCCGCGTCGGGACCGGACCATGGTGTGCGTCGTCGAGGAGCCCAAGGACGTCCAGGCGATCGAGCGCACCCGTGAGTTCAAGGGGCGCTATCACGTGCTCGGCGGCGCGCTCGATCCGCTGAGTGGCATCGGACCGGATCAGCTACGGATCCGGGAGTTGTTGACGCGCATCGGCAATCAGGAGGACGGCGTCGACGTCTCCGAGGTGATCATCGCGACCGACCCCAACACCGAGGGCGAGGCGACCGCGACGTATCTGGTGCGGATGCTGCGTGACTTCCCGGGGCTGACGGTGTCGCGGCTGGCGTCGGGGCTGCCGATGGGAGGCGACCTCGAGTTCGCCGACGAACTCACCCTCGGCCGCGCCCTGTCGGGCCGGCGCACGCTGTAGCCCGGTCCGGCTACCGCCCGTCCGCTGCGCCCCTGACCTGCTTGGTCAGGGGCGCGCCGTTTTCGGCGCCTTCCGTGGTCATCGTCTGCCGCAGCGAGCGGATCAGGCTCGCCATCCCGGCGGCGTCGGTCGCCCCGGTCCGGACGATCCCGCTGACGGGTACGCGCAGTCGGTTGTTCTTCTCGCGCATGACGCACAGCCCGGTGCGCGGAGCCTCGGCGGCGGTGCTCGCGTAGAGCACCGTCCACGCCCGCGGGTTGGTGATGACGTCGAGGATCGCCGCGTGGTCCCGGGCGATCGGCGGGCCGAGTCGCAGGCGGCGCCCGACGTCGACGAAGGCGTTCTCCACGACGGTGTGGATCAGCACCTGGCTCTGCCGCGGCGGCAGCAGCAGGGGATAGGGCGCGAGCTCGCTCAGCTCGACGGTCGAGAATGCCGACACCGGATGCTGGTTCGACGTCGCGATCATCAGGTCCTCGACGCCCAGTTCGACGGTCTCGAGCCCCGGCCGGTCCACCTCGCCGCGGATGAGCGCGATGTCGGCGTCGCCCGACGACACCGCCTCGATCCGGTCGGTGAAGTTCTTGATCACGAACTCGATGTCGAGGTCCGGGTGCTTCTCGCGGACGTGGGCGATCGCCGCCAGGCTCTGCGGCGCGAAGCTCATGCTGGCGGTGATCCGGATGCGGTCGCGTGGTTCCTTCGCGACGGCGAACGCCTTGGCCTCGAGGCTCAGCACCTCCTGTGCGATCGGAACCAGACGCGATCCGGCCGACGTGAGCCGGACGACCCGGGTGGAGCGTTCGAACAGCGAGGCCCCGAGTTCCTGCTCGAGCTTCGTGATCTGGTGGCTGATCGCGGACTGCGAGATGAAGCAGCGTTTCGCGGCATTGCTGAAGCTCAGTTCCTCGCTGACCGCGAGGAAGTACCGCAGCTGCCGGAAGTCCATGCCGACATACTACTTATGAGCGATCCAGATAACTGTTTTCCGAATATCCCTGATTACTGGCGCAAGTGTCGTTAGCGCTCCTACGGTGTCTCTCATACATCTCGACCAGGTCTCTCGAATATCTCGAGAAGGAGGCAACCGTGAGCGAAACTGCAATCGACCGGACCGAAGTTGTGATCGTCGGGTCCGGATTCGGTGCCCTCGCCACGGCGAAGAAGCTGGCCAAGGCCGGCAAGCCGTTCGTCCTCATCTCGGAGACCACCGAGCACCTCTTCCAGCCGCTGCTGTACCAGGTGGCCACCGGCGTCCTCGCCGCCGGTGAGATCGCCCCCTCGGTGCGCGCGATCCTCGCGAAGTACCCCAACGCCGACGTCCGCCTCGGCCGCGTCGTCGACGTGCACCCCGAGGAGAAGGAACTCGTCTACGAGGCCGCCGGCGAGCGCCACACCCTCGGCTACAACTCGCTCGTCGCCGCCACCGGTGCCCGGCAGAGCTACTTCGGACGCGACGAGTTCGCCAAGGTCACCTACGCGCTCAAGACGGTCGACGACGCCGAGCGGCTGCGCGCGCAGATCGTGCGCTGCTTCGAGGAGGCGCACACCACCACCGACCTCGAGCGTCGCAAGAACCTGCTCAGCTTCATCGTCATCGGTGCCGGTGCGACCGGCGTCGAGCTGGCCGGCCAGATCAAGGAACTCGCGGGCCGCTACTTCGAGCAGTCGATCCGCGGCGTCACCGCCGACGACGTCACCGTCACCCTCGTCGAGGGCGCGGGCGTCGCGATGCCGGCGTACGGCGGCAAGCTCAGCGAGTACACGAAGGAGTCGCTCGAGAAGTCGGGCGTCGAGGTGGTGCTGGGCACGCTGGTCACCGACATCGACGAGCACGGCGCCACCCTCAAGGCCCACGGCAGCGACACCGGTGAGCGTCGCACCGCCGAGACCATCATCTGGTCGGCCGGCGTGCAGGCCAACGACTTCGCGTCGGCGCTCGCCGAGCGCACCGGCTGCGAGACCGACCGCGCCGGACGTCTGCTCGTCAATCCCGACCTCACGGTCGGCGGCCGCGCCGACATCTTCGCGGTCGGCGACATGACGTCGCTGAACAACCTGCCCGGCCAGTCGCCCGTCGCGATGCAGGGCGGACGCCACGTGGCGGCCACCATCCTCGGAAAGACCAAGCGCGGCACGCCGTTCAAGTTCCGCGACAAGGGCTCGATGGCGATCATCAACCGCTTCCGTGCCGTCACCAAGGTCAAGAGCATCGAACTCACCGGCTTCGTCGCGTGGGTGCTGTGGCTCGCCGTCCACATGGTGTACCTGGTGGGCTTCCGCAATCGCTACGTCGCGGTGATGTCGTGGTTCGGTTCGTTCCTCGGCCACCGGCGCCCGCACTTCCACTACGCGCAGGAGGTCGGGCCGATCGAGGCGCCGGACGCGCGCGTCGCCGACGACGACGAACCCGCAAAGGTCGCCGCCTAGCTTCACGAACGACGGGCGGTTACTGCGACATCGGCCGAGAGCCGAGCGCAGTAACCGCCCGTTCGGCTACGCGAGGGTGCGCAGCGCCGCGTCGCGCAACTCGTGCTTCCGCACCTTGCCGGTGGCCAGGCGCGGCAGACGGTCGCAGAACTCGATCGTCTTCGGCACCTTGTAGCCGGCGAGGTGCTCGCGGACGTACGCGCGCAGGGTGTCCGCGGTGTCGTCGGCCGCCACCCCGGGATCGAGTTCGACGACGGCGTGCACGTACTCGCCCATCTCCGGGTCGGGGAGGCCGAACACCGCGACGTCGGCGACGTCCTCGTGCGCCGCGAGGCACGACTCGATCTCGGCCGGGTAGATGTTGACGCCCCCGGAGATGATCATGAACGACTTGCGGTCGGTCAGGAACAGGTAGCCGTCCTCGTCGACGTAGCCGACGTCGCCGACCGTGGACAGTCGCGGATTGGTGGGGTGCCGGGAGTCGGCGGTCTTGTCGGCGTCGTTGTGGTACTCGAACGGCACGACGTCGCGCTCGAAGTAGATGGTGCCGACCTCGCCGGCGGGCAGCGGTTGCCCCTCCTCGTCGCACACGACCGGGGTGCCGAGCACCGGGCGGCCGACGGAGCCGGGCCGTTCCAGCCACTCGCTCGCGGTCAGGAACGTCATGCCCATTCCTTCGGTGCCCGAGTACAACTCGCTGACGATCGGACCGAGCCAGTCGATGGTCGCGTGCTTGACGGCCGGCGGGCAGGGCGCCGCGGAGTGCAGGAAGTCCTGCAGCGACGACACGTCGAACGACGTGCGTTCGGCGGCGGGCAACTTGAGCAGGCGCACCATCATCGTCGGCACGACCTGCGTGTGTGTCACCGAGTACTTCTCGATCGTCGCCAGGAACTCGCGGGCGTCGAAGCGCTCCATCAGCACCACGGTGGCCCCGACCGCCTGCGCGCCGGCCGACCACTGCAGCGCAGCGGAGTGGTACATCGGCGCGGGGACGAGGTACGTCGACTGATCGGTCATCTTCAACAGCGTCTGTGCGAAGTAGCCGACGTTCATCCCGCGCGGGTCGTCGATCGTGATGCCGGTGAGGGGACGTCGAATGCCCTTGGGGCGACCCGTGGTTCCCGACGAGTACAGCATCATGTCGCCGCGGGGCTGTTCGGTGAGCGGCACCGGGTCGAACGCCGCCATCGACTCCTCGTACGACTCGAAGCCGCCGACGACGCCGTCCATCATGAACAGGTGGGGCCGGTCCTCCAGTTCGTCCACGATCGCGGACGCGAGATCGGCCAGTCGGTAGGTGGTGACGAGCAACCGCGCCTGGCAGTCGGTGACGATGTAGGCCGCCTCGTCGGCGGTGAGATGCCAGTTGACGGCCGTGATGTACAGCCCGGAACGCACGGCCGCCCAGTAGACCTCCAGGTACCGTGGATGGTTCTCCGCGAGGATCGCGATGTGGTCGCCCGTGCGGAGTCCCAGCGCGAACCACTGCTGCGCCAAGCGATTCGAACGGTCTTCGAGGTCGCGATAGGTCACCACCTCGCCGGTGCGGGCGAAGACGACCGCGGGGCGATCGGGAGCTGTCGCGGCATGGATACCGGGGTACATCAGTGGCTGCCTCCTGGCTGTCGAGGGGGAAACTGGCATGTGCTCGCCGTCGCAGACTCGCCGGTGCCGACGTGTCGTTGGGGCGTGGTCTCGCTCAGCGAGAACGGGCCGAACGGGCGGGCGGTCGGGACGTGACGAACCACGCGGTCGCGACGACGGTCGCGCAGCCGACCAGTTGCAGAGCGGTGGGTCGTTCGCCGAGCAGGATCACCGCGGCCGCGATCGCCAGCACCGGTTGCAGGAGCAGCAGTGTGGCGCCGACCTCGGGCGCGAGACGGGGGAGGGAACGGCCGAGCAGCATCCAGCCGAGGACCTGCGCCGACACGGCCAGTGCCGCGAGCCACGCGAACGAGGCCCATCCCGGCGTCGGGTCGACGGTGCCCCACACCGATCCGAGTGCCGAGCCGACGACGCCGGCCGCGGCGGTCGAGATCAGGACCTGCGTCCCGGCGGTGTCGGCGGATCCGCGCCCGCCGACGACGAAGATGTACCCCGCGTACGCGACTCCCGACAGCAGGGCCAGAACCGTTCCCCACAGCAGGTCCGGGCTCGTCGACGCGTCGTCCGCGACGCCGGCGGTGAGGGCGATCCCGGCGAACAGCGCGGGAATCGTCGCGACGAATCGGGCCGGAATCCGGGTGCCCAGGAACAGGAACGACAGCAGCGGCACCACGACGACCTGGACGTTCACGAGCACCGTGGAGATACCCGCGCCGACGAGCATGATGGCCTGTGACCACAGCGCGAAGTCGACGCCGAGCATGGCCCCTGCGACGGTGAACCGCACCGCGTCCCCCCGACTCGTTCGGTTGCCGCGGCGGTACTCCCGCCACGCGAGCGCGGCCAGCGGCGGAAGCGCGAGCGCGCATCGGAAGAACACCGACGTCGCGGGAGAGACCTCCGCCAGTCGGATGAACACCGCGGTCAGGGAGATCGCGACGGTACCGGCGACGGCGAGCGCTCGGGGATCGGTGAACGGGCCGGATACGCGCGCGGGCGCCGGCTGGGCGCGCTCCGATCCGATGGTCTGCACCTGTCCAATTCTGGGTTCTACCTGCAAGAACAACAAGTAAGAAACTCTTCTGGGCATTCGGTAGTGTTGCTGGCGTGTTGAGCCTCGAACGTATCCGCGCGCTCTGCGCGGTGGCCGAGACCGGATCGGTCGCCGCCGCCGCGAGGCGGCTGCACGTGACGCCGTCCGGAGTCTCACAGCAGTTGGCGAAACTCGAACGCGAGGTGGGGGCGACGCTACTCGAGCCGGACGGGCGGGGTGTCCGCCTGACCCCTGCCGGTGAGCTGCTGGCCCGGCGCGGCGCGGAACTGCTGGCGCGGGCGGCGGCGGTCGAGGCCGAGATCGATTCCATGCGGGACGAAGTCGTCGGACCGATCCGATTCGGGGCGTTCGTCGCCGCATCGCGGGTGGTGCTGCCTTCCGTCGTCACCGCCCTGCTGTCGCGCTATCCGGTGCAGGTGTCCGTGGCGGAGGCGGAGACCGAGGTGACCTTGGAGTCCCTCACCCGGCGACGCATCGACATCGGTGTGGTCGACAGTTGGGAGTCGGCGCCGGTGGATATCCCGATCGGGATGGAATCGAGACTGATACATCGTGATTCGGCAGGTGTGGCGCTGCCCGCGGATCATCCGCTGGTGGGCCGCGGCGCCGTTCCGCTCGGGGAACTCGCGGAGATGTCGTGGGTGGCGTGGGGTGCGGGCACGGCATTCCGGGACTGGCTCGTGAGAACGCTGCGCGGGCAGGGGTTCGAGCCCCGGGTCGACTTCGAGGCGTCCGACGTCTCGACGCATCTCGCCTTCGTCGCCGCGGGGCTCTCGGCGGCCCTCGTCCCGCATCTCGCGGTCGACGACCTGCCGGCCGGGGTGGCGCTCCTGCCGGCCGACCCACCGTTGCGGCGGGACATCCACGTGGTGTGGCGACCGGACAATGCCGGCCCGGCGGTGCGGGCCGGCATCGCTGCGGTCGAGGAGGCGTTCGCCCGCAGGCGGTCTCAGTCCCCCGGCGTCTGAACCTGCTCGACCCCGAGGTCTCGCGGACGGTAGCCGACGGGATAGCCGGGGTAGGTGCGGTTCCCCGGATCGCCGGATCCCGCGGACACCCGCCGCTTCGGGAGCAGGCGCACGACCCCCGACCGGGCCCGCAACCCGGCCTCCGCGACGGCCCGCACCCGTGCCGACCCCTTCGGAAACCCGAACGCGGTGGACATACGGTCGTCGATCAGCGCATACACCGCGGTGGCGACGGGACGTTCGAGGAGGCCCGGGTACCAGGACTGGAACAGCCGCAGGGTGTAGGTGCCGATGCGGTGGTTGTCGTCGCTGTAGACGAAGTGCTCGTGTTCGTACTCCGTCTTGAACCGATGGAACTCCTGGAACGAGTCGGGAATGTCCTTGATACCCATCCTCATTCCGACCTGACGGTAGAAGTGGTACGACGCGAGTCGCTCGTTCGGGTGCAGGCGACGCCACCCGTAACGGTCGATCCAGTCGATCGGGTCGTACACGAACGTCGACAGCACGTAGCGCATGTCGTCGTTCGAGATCGTGTACCGGCCGTGCATGCGGTTGACGTTGCGCAGCGACTCGCGCCCGCGCTCCGAGTCGTAGCCGTGTTCCACCAGTTCGCCCATCAGCAGCGCGGTGTCGTCGTAGCGCTTCTGCGGGCGGTGCTCGAACTCGCCGGTGCGGGCCAGCAGTGCGGAGATGGACGGCACGCAGTAGGTGCGGAACAGCGCGAACTCGAGCGAACGCTGGTAGTCCCAGGGGAACTCGTAGCCGGCGGTGATGCGGAGGATGTCCTGGTGTCTCGTCTCCGGGTCGAGTCCTTCGATCACCTTCACCCACCCCATCCGGCCCCGGCCGGGGCGCGGATCGGGGTCGGGTTCGGGGAGGCTGTGGGCGGGTCGTGAACTGGTCAGCGTCACGGCGTCACCGACCGTGCCGTGCCTTGAGCATCCACGCCGAGATCTTCATGTCCCGGGCGGACCGCTCGAGGGTGAGCAGATTCAGTGGGGCCGAGAACTTCTGGACGGTGACCGCCTTGGGGTGGCTGAACTCGCGGAGGCCGTCGGCGCCGTGGATGCGGCCGAATCCGGATTCGCCGATGCCGCCGAACGGCAGCGAGGGGATCCCGGCGAAGCCGAGCACCGAGTTGACCGAGACCATGCCGGCGCGTAACCGCCCGGCGATGTCCCGGCCGCGGGAGTGGTTGCGGGTGAACACCGACGCACCGAGGCCGTACGACGTCGCATTGGCCCGCTCGATGCCCTCGTCGACGTCGCGGACCTTGTTCACGACGACGGTGGGGCCGAACGTCTCCTCGCACACCGCCGACGATTCCTCCGGAACGTCGGTGAGGACCACCGGGTCGACGAATCGGTCATGGACGGAGTCGATTCCGCCGATCACCGCGCGGGCACCCTTACCGATCGCGTCGGCGATGTGGTTACGGACGACGTCCACCTGCCGGGGGAGGGTCATCGGGCCGTAGGTGTCCTCGTCCGACCCGCCCGGGGTGACCCGTTCGACCGCGGCGGTGAGCTTGTCGAGGAACTGCCGGTACACCGGTTCGGCCACGTAGATGCGCTCGACACCCGCGCACGTCTGCCCGGCGTTGCCGAATGCGCCGAACGCCGCGAACTCGACGGCCTTGTCCAGGTCGGCGTCCTCGGCGACCAGCATCGCGTCCTTGCCGCCGCACTCCGCGACCAGCGGGGTGAGGGTCTCGGCGCAGACCGCCATCACCTTCCGGGCGGTGGGCCCGGAACCGGTGAATGCGATCTTGTCGACGCCGGCCCGGCACAGCGCGGCGCCCGTCGCGCCGAGACCGGTGATCACCTGCAGGACAGGCTGGGTCGGGGCGAGCGAGGTCCACTTGGCCTCGAGCCACTTTCCGACGCCCGGGGTGAGTTCGCTGGGTTTGAAGACGATCGCGTTCCCGGCGGCGAGCGCATACGAGATGGAGCCCATCGGTGTGTACACCGGGTAGTTCCACGGGCCGATGACGCCGACGACGCCGAACGGCTGGTAGCCGAGGGTGGCCGACTGGTTGGCGCTGACGAGCCCGGACGGGACCCGTCGGGGCTTGAGCACCTTCTTCGCGTTGCGGGCGGCCCAGTCGAGATGCTCGATCGCGAGCATCACCTCGAGCAGGGCGTCGTCGTGGGGCTTGCCGGTCTCGGCGGAGACGACGCGGGCGAGGTCGTCGGCGTCCGACGCGATCGCCTTCTTGAACTCGAGCAACCAGTCGCGGCGCCCGCGGAATCCCTGTCCGGCCCACCACTGTGCTGCGCGGCGAGCCCGCTCCACCGCCGCGGTGACGTCGGACTCGGTCATGACGGGGTACTCGGCGAGAACGGTCCCGGTCCGCGGGTCCAGGCTCGGGAAGGTGGACGGCGCCGAGTCCGGGGATAAGGCGGGGTCGGTGTCGCGCAGTTCTCGGGTCATGTCGAACTACCTCCGGATCTCCAGTGGGATCGCATCACATATATTTGATGTGATTTACTGTGGTGACGCTCACACTATTCGGCCCGGCGAGCGCGGACAACCCCCCACGCGGGTGTCCGCCCCGATGCGGCCGCAGGGGAATTCGGTAACTCGACTCTTTCCAGGCAGGAGCACGTCAATGACGATCGACTTCACCCCCGAACAGCACGACTTCGCGCAGGCGGTGGCCGCGTTCTGCCGACGCGAGTGTGGCACCCGCGAGCAGCGGGACGCGCTCACCGGCCGCGGTGAGCACAGCCACAACCAGGAGCTGTACCTGAAGATGGCCGACCTCGGCTGGCTCGGGATCACCGTCCCCGAGGAGTACGGCGGATCGGGCGGCACCGCGGTCGACATGTGCATCCTGCTCGAACAGGCCGCGAGGGGGATGGCGCCGATCGGCGGCATCGGGCCGACCCTCATCACCGGGGCGGCGTACGGAAGGTTCGGTACCGAGACGCAGAAGCGGGCCGTGCTCGGCGGCATCGTGCGCGGCGCTTCCGAGTCGATCTCGATGTCCGAGCCCGAGGCCGGGTCCGACGTCGGCAACCTCACCTGTCGCGCCGAGAAGGTCTCCGACGGCTGGCTCATCAACGGGCAGAAGACGTGGTGCTCCAACGCGCACTTCGCCGAGAACATCCTGCTCGTGGCCCGAACCGACCGCACCGGGTCCAAGCACGAGGGCCTGACGATGTTCCACCTGCCGGCGGACACCCCGGGTCTCAAGATCAGCGGCATCGACACGATGGGCGGCAAGGAGGTCAACGACCTCTATCTCACCGACGTCCACCTGCCCGCCGACGCCGTCGTCGGCGAGGTCGGCAACGGGTGGAGTCAGCTGATGACCGGGCTCAACATCGAACGACTCATCCTCGGCGCGATGATGCTCGGCACCGCGCAGCGGGCGTTCGACGACGCCCTCGAATTCATCACGCAGCGAAAGCAGTTCGGTCGGCCGGTCGGGACATTCCAGGTGCTGCGTCACCGTGTCGCGGATCTGGCCACCGAGATCGAGTGCACCCGGCTGCTCGTGTACAACACCGCACGGCTGGTCGACGCGAACCCGACGAAGCTGTTCCCGCGGGAGGCGTCGATGGTCAAGCTCAAGGCGACCGAGACCGCGAAGAAGGTGGCGCTCGAGGGCATGCAGATGATGGGTGGATACGGATACGCCACCGAGTTCGACATGGAGGGGCATGTCCGCAGGACGCTCGTGTCGTCGATCTACGGTGGTACCAACGAGATCCAGCGCGACATCATCGGCAAGACGTACGGGCTGTAGGGAGCGTCGACATGGGTGCGCCGGCACGTCCACTGCGCAGGACGCAGCTCTCCGATTCGGTGGCCACGTACCTGCGCGGTGCGGTCATGTCGGGTCGTCTGCGGCCCGGTGAGTTCGTGCGCCTGGACGAGACCGCCGCCGAACTCGGCGTGAGCGTCACCCCGGTGCGGGAGGCGCTGCTGACCCTGCGGGGCGAGGGCATGGTCGAGTCGGTGCCCAACCGCGGATACGTCGTGTCGCCGCTCGAACGCGACGACGTGCACGACATCTTCTGGTTGCAGGGCCAGATCACGGTGGAGCTGGCGGTGCGCGCCTCGGGTGTCGCCACGGCCGAGGACCTGACGCGGCTGACCGCGCTCAACGACGTGCTGGGTGAGGCGGTCGAGGCTTCCGATCCCGAGCGGATCGCCGACGCGGAGTACGAGTTCCACCGCGAACTGTGCCGGATCGGAGGCGGGCCCAAGCTCGCGTGGTTCCTGCTCAACGCCGCCCGGTACACGCCCTACCAGCTGTACGCCACCGATCCGGCCTGGGGCTTGCTGGCGGTGGCGTCGCACGCGAGCCTGATCGACGCGATCCGAGCGCGGGACCGTGAGGCCGTGGTGTCGCACACCCGCGTCCAGTTCGACGACGCCGCACGGCGCCTCGTCGCGCACCTCGAGCGAGTGGGGATATGGAAATGACGAAACCGCTTGTCGTGGAACGCGACACCGGACAGCTCGACCTCGCCGACTTCGTCGGGGAGTCCATGCTGCTGATCGGGGCGGGCGCCACGGTCCTGCTGCAGCTGGCGTTGCCGGGTGTCGGGCGCGGCGTCGCCGAGCACAGCACCACGCTCGAGCGGCCACTGGACCGGCTGCGGACCACCATGACGTACGTGTACGCGGTCACCCTCGGCTCCGCCGAGGAGAAGCAGGCCGTGGTCCGGTTGGTGAACCGGGCACACGTCCCGGTGCGGTCGGAGCGGTACAACGCCTTCGACCCGGAGTTGCAGCTGTGGGTCGCAGCCACCCTGTACCGCAACGGTTCCGACATGTACCAGCGGTTCTTCGGGCCGCTGTCGGATGCCGACGCCGAGCGCCTGTACCGGCAGTCGGCGGTGTACGGGACGGCGCTACAGGTCCGGGAGGACATGTGGCCGGCCACCCGCACCGACTTCGACGCGTACTGGGACCGGATGATCGAGACCGCCACCGTGGACGACCAGGTGCGCGCGTACGTGCGCGGGTTGCTCTCCGGCGGCCGGGCGCCGCTGCCGGTGCGGATGACGATGCCGTTGCAGCGATTCCTCACGATCGGGCTGCTGCCGCCGCGGATCCGGGACCAGTTCGCGCTGCCGTGGAGCCCTCGCGACCAGCGCCGCTTCGACCGCCTCATGACGGTGGTGCCGATCCTCTACCGCCGCGTCCCGCGCCCGCTGCGCCAGATCACGGCCACCTACTACCTGCGGGACATGCGCCGACGCCTGGCGCGGAGCCGGCACCTGATCTGACGCGGACGCGACGTCGCGCTCGGCCGCCCGAGGTCAGAGCGCGACGTCGCGTTCGAGGCCGAACCAGAAGTGCTCGCCGCCGTCGAACACCAACTTGCCCTTGCCGTTCATGACGCCGATGACGGTGTCGTCGTCGACCTTCTTGAAGTGGTCGAAGACCGGCATGCCGTCGTAGACCATGGTCGCGGTGATCTCGCCCCGGAAGACCACCTCCCACAGGCTGGCCTCGCCGTGGCCGGTGCCGATGTCGGAGACCAGTTTTCCGGAATCGTCTCGGCACAGCAGCGGCTGGACCTCCGATTCGCTCGTGAACGCCTTCCCGTACCAGTGGATGCGATCGAGCAGCGTGCCGGTTCGGTGGCCGGTGTCGAAAGCGAATCCGCGCCAGCGGTATCCGATGAGGTCGATCGGCCGGCACGGCTCGAGGCGCGCCCACAACTCGTCGAGTTCGCGTGGATCGATCCGATCGGTGCGGGCGCGCAAGGCTGTCACGTCGTCTCGGGTGGTCATGCGGGATCTCCTGGTTCGTCGGGTGCGGCTGTCGGTACGGCCTTCACCACCTCGCCGGCGTCGACTGCGGCGAGCGTGGTGGCGATCTCGTGGAAGGGAAAGGTGCGCACGAGCTTCTCGACGGGGAAGCACCCCGCCTGCCAGAGGTGCACGAGATGGGGGAATCAGCAAGAACGGAGAGCCCTGCTGTGAACATCGGGCCGGCTCGACGCGGTCTCTGCCATTGACGGAACCCGCCGGACCGGCGCAACCGTCTCGACGCGCAACGGTGACGATCGCCGACGATGAACCGTCCCGGGCGTCAGTGATGAACGGGAACGTGGTCGATTGGAGCGCCCGCGGGAATGAGTGGTTCGCGGGCGAGGCTGGCCTTGTAGTCGCCGAGGATGCGCCCGGCGTGGTAGGCGACCCAGCTGTGAAGGTACTTGTAGTTGAAGGGCTCACGTTCCTGCGGATCGGTGATCAGGTTGATGATGTGTGGCGCGGCGAGCGTGCCCACCTCATCGGTCGAGAGCTTCTGGGTCTTCATGACGACCTTGAAGTCCCGCCATTTCACCCCGTAGAGCTCGGCACCCATCCAATACGGGTAGCCGTCACGTGCGGATGCCTCTTGCCTGCCGGTGAGCCACGGCAGCTGATCGACGCCGTCGATCACCCGATCCGAGGGAACCTTCGCACCGGCCGCGGACAGCAGGGTCGTGAACCAGTCGGTGACATGCATGATGTCGTTCGATACGCGGTCTTGCCCGATGCGCCTGGGCCAGCGGACGATGCACGGTGTTCGAAGGTTGCCCTCGCCCCCGGCGAAGTACGACCCTTCCCAGTACCCCGGTGAGCCACGCCACGGCAGCATCTCTTCGGGTCCATTGTCGCCGGCGAAGACCACCAGGGTGTTGTCGCTGATCCCCAGTTCGTCGAGGAGGTCGAGCACCGTCCCGAAGTCGGAGTCGAGCTCGAGCAGGCTGTCCGCCCAATCGCCCATGCCGGATTGCCCCGCGAACTCGCGTCGGGGAATCACGGGCATGTGCATCATCGAGTGGTTGAAGTACAAGAAGAACGGCT
Organism: Prescottella agglutinans; assembly: GCF_004011865.1. Lineage (GTDB taxonomy): Bacteria > Actinomycetota > Actinomycetes > Mycobacteriales > Mycobacteriaceae > Prescottella > Prescottella agglutinans. The sequence goes on from NZ_RKLP01000008.1 coordinate 173,481, forward strand.
CCCGTTCGGCAACCGACGTCCTGATGAAGGAGTCGGTCCGGGCGAGGTAGTCGACGTCGACGTCGCGGCGCACGTCTTGGGTCATCTGTTCGCCCTCGGTGACGTCGTCGTCGCCAGCCGCGATGGTGACCATGCGGCTGACCGGGTCGCGGGTGGGGTCGTACCAGGGATCGTCGGGCCACAGGGATTCGTCGTAGGTGCGAGGGGGGCCGCTCCACTCGACGAAGCCGTGGTCGGTCGGCCAATGACCGGGTCCTTCTCCGACATGCCATTTGCCGTAGACCGCGCATCGATAGCCGGCCTCCGACAACTGGTCCCCCAACGTTCGTTCCCAGGCCACCAGTCCCCATCCGCCCTGGACGCCGATCGGAACCGAGTGTGTGCCCGAACGCACCGAGTACCGCCCCGTCAGGAAAGCGGATCGGGTGGGCGTGCATTGAGCTTCGGGGGCGAAGTTTGTCAGCCGAGTCCCCTGCTCGGCGAAGGCATCGATTCGACGGGTCCAGGCGCCGCGAAAGGGGCCGCCGCTGTAGCAGCTGATCTCTCCGAAACCGAGGTTGTCGACATGGAAGTACACGATGTTGGGCCGGTTCGAAGCCCCGGTGCTGCCGCTGCCGTCCGCCATCTATTCCTCCTGGTCATGAACGTGGCACGCCCGCCACTGCGCCGACCGATCGGGAGTCGAGTATTGAGAGGACTTCTCGATGCACCCGAGTGAGGTGAATTGATGCCATGTGTACGCCCTTCCATCGACCGGCGGGCAGGTGCTAAGCAGTATGAAGTTCTCAGCCATTCGAATGAGGATCATGTCGGCAGCGCTGCCGCGCCGCATCACCCATTCCAGGTGAAGCGGGTTTCGAGCGTGAGAGTCGGTGACGATCCTTGTCAGCGCTGGAGATCTCGATCGGCGCCGTGCCGATGTACATCGCGAAGCCGGACTCGCCATAGAACAGGAGGGGGTTGCCGCCGCGGGCGAGGATGCGGTCGGCCATGATCGGGCCGACGCCGTAGCTGGTTGACCAGCCGTCTGTTTCGAACAAAACAGGTCGCGGCGGCGCTCGTCGATCAGGCACAGTTCGTCGGTGTGATCCTCGGGGTGACGGGCATGTAGCCCAGGGTCACGCGGACTCCCGGGCTGCGGAGGTCGCCGACCTCATGTATCGGCTCGCTCGCCCAACAGCGTCACGAGCATGAGCGCCTGCACGCGCGCTTCGTTGGCCTCGCCGGAATCGAAGCGCATCACCCGGCCCACATCGACGACGAGGCTCAGTGCCGCATGGACCAGGAACCTGCACTCGGCAGCGGACAGTTCGGGACGGGCTTCGCCCAGCAGTCGCGCCCACTCTTCGACGTTGAGTCGCTGCACGTTCCGCAGTTCGGTCCGCTGCTCGTCCGGCAGGCTCCCGATCTCGGCGAAGTACACGCTCATCAGTTCGTTCTGTGCGAACGAGAGGCGGACGTACACCTCCACCAGTGCGCCGAGGGCTTCCCTGGGCGTCGTGGAGCCACCGAGTGCGGTTCCGACGGCCACCGTGAGGCGATCCGCGGCACGGTGGAACGCCGCCGAGAGCAGATCGGACTTGCTCGTGAAGTGCCGGTACACACCCGACGCGTTGATTCCGGCCGCGCCGCCGATCTCCTCGATGCTCACCTCGTGGTAACCGCGGGCATGGAAGAGCCGGATCGACTCGTTGAGGAGGACTTCCCGCTTGTTGACCAACGGGATCCCGGGTGCCCGGGTGGGCGGGTCGACGGGATCCGCGGATGGGGGCAGATCGGTGTATGCGACGTCGCGGCAAGCGTCGAGCAGCAACTTCTCGAGCCGCCGAGGGGGCAGGCTCGCCCGATGGACGGTGATGCTGCCGACCACACTGAGCATGGCCACACAGACCTGGAAGTTGTCTCGCGCGGGGAGCTCGGGGCGAAGTTCTGCGAGGGTCGCGCCGATGCGGCGGTTGACCGTTTCGATCACACCGCGGATGTACGCGCGGTCGTCCGCCTCCAGGTACCTGCTCTCCCAGCGGTACAGGCCGGCGGTGCGACGATTGGCGACGGTGGTGCGCACGGACGCGAGAATCTGTTCGTCGAGTCGGGCCGTGGCGTCCGTCCCGGCTCGGGCCTCGTCGTCGGCCACCGCCTCCTCGAGCGCCGTCGCGAGGCTCGTGGCCGCGTGCAGGAACAAGGCGTACTTGTTCGGGAAGTGGCGGTACAGCGCGGGACCGGAAATGCCTACGGTCGAGGCGATCTCGTCGATGCTGACGGCGTGGTAGCCGCGCTCGCTGAAGGCTTCGGCCGCTGCCGTCGCGATCTGCGCCTTCCGGTTCTTGGGCCGACGGCGGGGCTCGGTGCCGGTCGGCGTGCCGGGGCGGGCGTGGGCCGCTCGCGCGCGGGTCTCCGTGCGTTCCGCCACCGGACCTCCTGACGTGTGGTGACTGGTCGCCGCAGCATAACGCACAGGTAAGTGCCCGTGCGTCCGGTTCGGTACCGCGAATCCTGTGGAGGCTCCGACTTATTCGCCTGTACAGCGGGTGTTGACAAGCGGATCGCTCGCCACGAAAGTTAACGGAAATTCCTGCTCTTCTCCCGATTCGGGCCGCCCTCGGGACTCCCCGGGGACGGCGATCTCGTCGCGGGTGTCCGGAGCGTCGGGCAGGGCCGGGGATCGATCGACGACATTCCGACGTGTGACGCCTCGGTTCGGAGGATGATCGACGAAGCCGCGACGATCATCCGCAGGCGCCCGCGCGCGACCAGGAGGTGCACGCATGACTACCAGCACAGGGCAGGGGCTGTGCCGCGAACTGCGGAACGGCGTGCTCGAACTGACGATCTCACGGCCCGAGCGGATGAACGCGGTCGACATGGCGACCATGAGTGAACTCGGTGCAGCGGTCCGCGACGCGGGGAACGACGCCGCGGTGCGCTCGATCCTCCTCACCGGAGCCGGATCGGCCTTCTGCACCGGTGCGGATCTCGCTGCCGCAGGGCCGAATCCGGCGGACCCGAGCGTCGTCATGGATGTCGCGAACGCGGCAGTCCGCGCGATCGTTGAGGTCCCCGTTCCGGTCGTCGCGGCCGTGAACGGACCGGCGGCCGGGGTGGGGGTGTCGCTCGCGCTCGCCGCCGACCTGACCTACGCCGCCGAGAGCGCCTACTTCCTGCTCGCGTTCGTCGGAATCGGACTGATGCCGGACGGCGGCGCGAGCCTGCTCGTGCCGGCCGCGATCGGCCGGGCGAGGGCCGCGGAGATGGCACTGCTCGGAGAGCGGGTGGCGGCGGTGGACGCCGATCGCGTCGGCCTGGTGTCGCGGACGCTTCCCGACGTCGAGTTGTCCGAGCACGCTCGCGCAGTCGCCGCACGACTCGCATCGGGGCCGCGACGCGCGCTCGAACTCACGAAGCGGTCGCTCAATGCGGTCACGCTCGACGCGCTGGACCGCGCACTGGAGCGGGAGAAGGAAGGCCAGGCGGAATTGCTCGGGTCCGCCGACTTCGCCGAGGGGGCGGCGGCGATGCTGCAGAAGCGCCGGCCGAAGTTCCCGTAGAACTGGAATCGCTGTCTACTTCCAGGTGGGGAGACGGCGTCGAGGACGGATCCCGCCGCAGTCGGACAAACGTCTGATAACCGCAGTTCGGATCGCATCTCGGTCGGCCGAGCCGAGCCTCCGGACCGCGTGGGCGGCACTCGGGAGCGGCCGCCGGTCGTTGAGAATCGCGATTAACAAAATGCACACTGGAACCGCGCATAACATGTAATCTGCCTCACATCGAACCACGGGTCCGGTCAGGTCGGGAGGACCCGCACCGCACGAGAGGAACCCGCGATGGTCACTTCTTCTGCTGTCCCCGCAACCTCGAACGAGGCCCAGCGGTCCCGTCGCAACAACTGGAACAATCAGGTCGCGCGGCACGCCCGGATGATCCCGGATCGCGTCGCGCTGCGGTTCCAGGGTGCGTCCGTCACGTGGTCGACGCTGCACACGCGGGTCGAGAGGCTCGCCGACGCGCTGGCGCGGCGGGGTGTCGGCCTCGGCGACCGGGTCCTGATCCTGATGCTCAACCGCCCTGAGTATCTCGAGGTGGTTCTCGCCACCAATGCGCTCGGCGCCATCGCCGTCCCCGTGAACTTCCGGATGACCGTGCCCGAGGTTTCATTCCTGTTGCGCGACAGCGGTGCTCGCGTGGTTGTCGCGGACACGACGCTGGCGCCGCTCGCCGACGCGGTGCGTGCCGACGTCGGGGGGCCGGACCTGTCGATCGTCGTCGGCGGCGCGACCGAGGGGGACGTACTCGGGTACGAGGACCTCGTCGCCGAGGACGGCGCCGGGTACCCCGCGATCGACATCCCGGACGACACTCCGGCACTGATCATGTACACCTCCGGGACCACCGGCCGTCCCAAGGGGGCGGTGCTCACCCACGGCAACATGGCGGCGCAGGCCCTCACGTGCATTCGGGCGTTCCAGTTGAACCGGCCCGACGACATCGGGTTCTGCGCATCGCCGATGTTCCACATCGCCGCGTTGGGATCGATGGCACCGAGCCTGATGCTGGGGCTCACCACGGTGATCCATCCGGTCGGTGCGTTCGATCCGGACGTGCTGCTCGACGTCCTCGAGGAAGAGCAGGTGACCACGCTGTTCCTGGTGCCGGTTCAGTGGCAGGCGGTGTGTGCGGCGCAGCAGACGCAGCCGCGAAAACTGAAGTTGCGCGGCATCTCCTGGGGCGCGGCGCCCGCATCGGACACCGTCCTGCGGGCGATGGCGGAGACCTTTCCGGACGCGTCGAACGTCGCGGTGTTCGGGCAGACGGAGATGTCCCCGATCACGTGCGTCCTCGACGGCGAGGACGCCCTCCGCAAACTCGGGTCCGTCGGCCGGGTCATCCCCACCGTGCAGGCCCGCGTCGTCGACGACGACATGAACGACGTGGCCCCCGGTGAGGTGGGTGAGATCGTCTACCGCGGACCGACGATGATGCTCGAGTACTGGCAGAACCCGGCGGCCACGGCGGACGCGTTCCACGGTGGCTGGTTCCATTCCGGCGACCTGGTGCGCGTGGACGACGAGGGCTTCGTCTACGTCGTCGATCGCAAGAAGGACATGATCATCTCGGGCGGCGAGAACATCTACTGCGCCGAGGTCGAGAACGCGCTCTTCGCGCACCCGAAGATCCTCGAGGCCGCCGTGATCGGTCGCCCGGACCCCAGGTGGGGCGAGATCCCGGTGGCGGTGGTCGCGCTGCGTCCCGGGGCCGGGGGCGAACTCACCCTCGACGAGTTGCAGCCGTTCCTCGACGAGCAACTCGCCCGGTACAAGCACCCCAAGGTGGTGGTGTGTGTGGAGATGTTGCCGCGCAACGCAAGTGGCAAGGTCGTCAAGGGAGAGCTGCGGAGCGGATCCGCCGTCGTGCAGGGTTGACGACACCAGGGCCGGCTCCGGCGTCGTGAGGGGCCGGGAGGCAGCGGGTTCGGGACGGAACTGGGGAGGGCCGGCAGATGAGCTACGAGTTGCCCACCGGGAAGGGGCCGGTGCAGGACGTCGCGCTCCAGGGCGGGTATCTCATCGGCTTCTCCGTGCAGGCCCTCGTCGCGCTGGTGCGGTCGGTGGTGCGCGGTCGGTTGTCGTTGCAGGAGACGGTGACCCAGACCCTGTTCATCGGCCGGGTGAGCACCGGACCGTCGTTGCTGTTGATGATCCCGATCGGCGTGTTCGTCGCGGTCTCGGTGGGCGAGTTGGCCGGACGCATCGGGGCCGGCGGGTACTCCGGCGCGGTGGTCGCCTTCATCATCGTCGGGCAGGCGTCCGCACTCGTCTGTGCGCTGATGATGGCCGGAGTCGCCGGCTCGGCGATCTGTACGGATCTCGGCTCGAGGAAGATTCGCGAAGAGATCGACGCCTTGGAGGTCATGGGCATCGACGCGCTCGAGCGACTCGTCGCACCCCGACTCGTCGCCGCCGTGATCGTCTCGCTCGCCCTGTGCGCGATGGTGACCTTCGGCGGCGTGATGGCCTGCTACCTGTACCACATCTACGTCCAACATCTGCCCGCCGGAACGTTTCTGGCCACGTTCAGCCAGTACGGGCGTCTGCCGGACTTCGTGATGGCACTGGTGAAGGCCGCGATCTTCGCGCTCACCTCGACACTGATCGCCGCGTTCGCGGGCCTGCACGCCAAGGGCGGGCCGCGCGGTGTCGCGGACGCGGTCAACGAGGCCGTCGTGATCGCGTTCGCGCTGGTCTTCATCGTCAACGCCGCCCTCTCCGCGCTGTACACCGTGGTCGTGCCTGCGGTCGGGGCGTACTGATGGTCGGCTTCGACACCCGGGTGCGACTGCGCCGCGCCGCCAGGCCCGTGACCGCGGTGTACGGCGGTCTCGCCGACGTCGGCCGGCATGCCACGTTGTTCTGGCGCACCGTCCTCTCGTTGCCGTATGCGGCCACGCGCTACCGCCGACACGTCCTCGCGCAGATCAGCGAGGTCAGCTTCGGCACCAACTCGTTGCTCTCGGGCGGCGGTACCGTCGGCATCGTCTTCGCGATGTCGCTCGCCGCGGCGATGATGCTCGGCGTCGAAACGCAACGAGGGCTCGAACTGATCGGTATGACAACACTTTCCGGGATGCTGTCCGCGATCGCGAACACCCGGGAGCTCGCCCCTGTCGTGGTTGCGATCGCGCTGGCCGCGAAGGTGGGCACCGGATTCACCGCGCAACTCGGCGCCATGCGCATCTCCGACGAGATCGACGCACTCGATGCGATGGCGGTGCGGTCGATCCCGTTTCTCGCCGGAACCCGGGTGCTGGCGGCGATGGTGTGCGTGCTGCCGATCTTCATGATCGGGCTGCTCGCCAGCTATCTGTCGACGCGACTGGTGATCGTGTTCTGGGGCGGCGCTTCCGCCGGCACCTACGACTACTTCTTCCATCTCGCGCTGTCGCCCGAGGATCTCGTCTACGCCGCGATCAAGGCGATCGTGTTCGCGGGCGTCGTCGCGCTGGTGCACTGCTCGTACGGCTACCTCGCGTCGGGCGGACCGGCCGGCGTCGGACAGGCGGCGGGGCGCGCGCTGCGTACCGCCATCCTCGCGATCGGTGTGCTGGACGTCCTCATGACGTTCGCGCTGTGGGGGCTCGTGCCCACGATCCCCGGAATGGGGGTGTGACGTGGCCCGCCGCACCGGCCCCGGTCAGGCCGCCTTCGCGGCGCGCGGGGCGGTCGCGGTGCTGGTGGCCCTCGTCGCCGGTGCCGCGATGGTCATGCGCGGCACCGGACAACTGCAACGCGACCCCGAGGTGGTGGTCGGTGTCCCGGCCACGGCCGGCCTCGTCAGCGGCGAGGCGCCCGTGCGGTACAGCGGCGTCAACGTGGGACGCATCTCGGGCATCGACTCGGGCATCGAATCGTCCCGGGTGCGGTTGCAGATCGATTCCGACGCCATCGGGTCGATCCCGGCCTCGGTCGTGGTGCGGGTGGTACCCCGAACTTTCTTCGGCGACATCTACATCCAACTCGTCGATGCTTCCCCCGGCGCCGCCGGCGGGCCCCTGGCCGACGGCGCCGAACTGCGCATCGACACCGGCCCGGACGCGGTGGCGCTCTACGCCGTCTACACCCGGCTCGTGGACGTGCTCGACCGCATGCAGCCGCAGAAGACGCAGGTGGCGCTGTCGGCGTTGGCGCAGGCGCTGGACGGGCGCGGCGCGACGGTCGGGCGGATCATCGACCGGTTGGACGCGGCGTCGCCGAACCTGACTCCGGCCGTGCAGTCGCTGCTCGAGGCCACCCCCGACTTCCGGACCGTGCTGCAGGCCCTGGACGCCGCCACCCCGGACGTCGTCGCCACGTTGGCCGCCGCCACCGCTGTGTCGCGAACCGTGGTGGAGAACCGGGACGCGGTCGTCGACACCAGCGGTGCCGCAGCCGGATTCGCCTCCGTCCTCGCCGGATTCGCGGGCGAGCAGCGGGACCGGATCATCACCGTGCTCGACGCGTCCGGCACCGTCCTCGCCACCACGGCCGCCGACCCCGACGGCCTGGCCGACACCCTCGACCGGGCGCGGACGTTCGGCGCCGCCGGCGCCCGCGTGTTCGCGACCGGGCACTTCGACATCGTCGCGGTCCCCACCTTCGACGACCCACTGCCGTACGGCGCCGCGGACTGCCCCGGCTACGGCGATCTCCCCGGTGCGTGCGGCCCCAGCGCCGTCGACGGGGGACCGCAAGAACAGCAGGCGTTGGACGTGCTCCGGGACCGATTGCTCGGGGACGCGACCGGCCCGGACGATCGTGCCGAGCCGAATCCGTTGGCGCCGGTGATGCTCGGACCGCTGGTGCGCGGCACGGAGGTGCGGGTGCGATGACGATCGGATGGGTGCCGCTCGCGAAGGCCGCCGGGTTCTGCGTCGCCGGCGTCGTGTGCGGGTTGCTGGTCGCGAACACGCTGTCGGTACCGGTTCGCGGCGCCACCGACAACTACACCGTCGAGTTCACCGACGTCGAGGGACTCAACCCCGGGAACCCGGTGACGATGGCGGGGGTGCGGATCGGGCGCGTCGACGCGATCGACTTCGCGGACGCGGGCGGTGGGACGAGCAAGGCCGTCGTGCAGATCGAGGTGTCGTCCCATTACACCCTCGACCGCGACGTGACCGCCGCCGTCCGCTACGGCGACATGCTCGGTGCGCGGTACCTCGCGCTCGCCCCGCCCGAGGGGGCGGCCGCGCAACCGGTCGCGATGGGGGAGCGCGGGAATGCACTGCCGCCCGGCGGTGTGATCCCGCTCGACCGCACCACCCCGCCGGTCGACCTCACCGCCCTCATGAACGGCTTCGCGCCGCTGTTCGACGCCCTCGACCCCGGCAAGGTCAACACGCTCACCCGCACCTTCGTGGAGACCTTCGACGGGCGCGGCGCGGCCGTGTCCACGCTCGTCGACCGGATCGGTGCGCTCACCACCGATCTGGCGGACCGCCGTGGGGTGTTCGAACAACTGGTGGCGAACATGACCGGGCTGCTGGGGTCGGTGAACCAGCGGCGACCGCAGCTCGAGGAGCTCATCGGCGGGCTCCGCGACCTGACCTCGTCGGTGGCGGCGAGCAACGACGACTTGGCCGCCGTGCTGGACGGCGGTGACCGCGCGGTCGCGGCGTTGGCCTCCTCCCTCACACGGTCCCAGGGAGCCTTCGGCGACTCGGTGACAGGGCTGAAGGACGTCACCGACCAGTGGATCGCGGACACCGACGCGTTCGACCGGTTCGTCGCCGCGATGCCGCAGTTCGCTGACGGGATCAACCGGATCAGCAGCTACGGCGGTTTCGTGAACCTGTACCTGTGCAACTTCGTGCTGAAGGTCGGTGACGTCGAGGCGAACATCTTCGGGACCACCCATTCGGAGGTGTGCAGCTGATGTTCCTCGTCAGAACCGTCGACGTCGTGGTCGGAATGTGGCTGTTCCTGTTCCGCGGCGAGCGCCGTCCCGGCTCGGCCCCGCCGCTGGCCCTCGGGACGCTGGGCATCGCGGCGCTGGTGCTCGGCCTGGCCGCGGCCCTCGGGGTCCCCAAGGTCTGGTATCTGGCGCGGACCGCCCCGTACACCGCCGAACTCGCGAACGCGAGCGGGCTGTCCGGCGGCGATCCGGTGTACGTCGCGGGCGTTCCGGCCGGGCGGGTCGAGGGCATCGACCTCGCGGGTGACCATGTGCGCGTGGCGTTCCGGTTGGACGACGGCCAGCCGCTCGGGAACCGGACCACCGCTACCGTGCGGCTGAAGACCGTGCTGGGCAAGCGATACCTCGAGGTGGTGCCGGCCGGCGTCGTCGAGCGGGACCCACCGGACGGAGCGTCGCCCGACGTCATCCCGCTGTCGCGCACCACCGTTCCCTACAGCCTCGACGACGTGAGCCGGGACGCCGCCGGCGCCGCGCAGCAGATCGACGCCGAGTCGTTGGAGGCGATGATGACGACGCTGTCGCAGGTGATGCCCGACGATCCCGCGCAGCTCGCCAAGGCGCTCACGGGCATCACCGGAGCGTCGGCCGCCGTCGCCCGGAACGCAGAGCAGATCGACCAGCTCCTCACGTTGTCGCGATCGCTGTCGGATCTGGCTGTCCGGCAGCAGGAATCGCTGGCCACGACCCTCTCGAACGCGCAGACCGTCGTCCGCACCCTCGCGGTGCGCAGGCAGGTGCTCACCCGACTCGTGGAGAACCTGCGGACGGTGCTGGCGACGACGGCGACGTCGCTCACCGAACACGAGCAGGAGCTCTCGCAGCTGACGAGCAACCTCGTGGCGGTCACGAACACACTGCAGCAGAACACGGCCGACATCGATCGCATCCTGACGCGTCTGCCACCGGCGTTGCGTTCCGCGACCGACGCGACCGGCAACGGGAACTGGACCGACGTCACCGCGCCGGCGGCCGTCGTCCCCGACAACATGCTGTGCGTGCTCGGCGTGATGCAGGGGTGCCGATGAGCGCCCGGTCCGCGGTCCGGCGTCGCCGCCTCGGCCGGGTCGCGCTCGCGACCGTCCTGGCGGTCGCGCTCGCGTCCGGCGCCTGGTACGTGTTCGGGCGCACCGACCGCACGACCACCGTCCACGTCGACTTCGCTTACGTCAACGGCCTGTACCCGGGCAGCAAGGTCACGGTGCTCGGCGTGCCGGTCGGCACCGTCACCGCCGTGGAACCGGTCGGCACCTACGTGCGGGTGACCGCATCCGTACCCGACGAGGTGGAACTCCCGGCGGACGTGCATGCGTACGTGCTGAATCCGTCGGTCATCAGCGACCCTCATCTCGAGTTCGGTCCCGCGTACAGCGGGGGGCCGAAACTCGCGGACGGCGCCGAGATTCCGCTCGAGCGCAGCCACGCCCCGATCGACTTCGACGGCCTGATGGGCAGCCTCGACACCCTGACCGAGGCGCTCGGTCCGGGCGGCGGCGACGCCGGCGGTCTGCTCTCACAGGCGGCCTCCAGCCTGGACGGTCAGGGCGAGGATCTGAACCGGGCCGCCCGGAGCCTCAGCGCCGCAACGGGAGTGGTCGGCGCGCGCAGCGAGGACATCGGTGCGATCGTCGACAATCTCGAGTCGCTGATGGTCGAACTCGACACGCGCCAGGTGAGTATCGACCAGTTGATCTCGGACCTCGGCGCGCTCGGCGACGAATGGTCGGCGCAGGATCTCGACATCACGCGGCCGCTGCAGGACCTGAAGACAGTGTTCGATCAGATCGACCGCTTCACGACCGAGCACGGCGACGACGTCGGGGCGGTCGCCGGCAACCTGCGCACCCTCGGCGACACCCTGGCGGCGAACCAACCCGGGCTCGCCGAATTCATGGACCTCGTGCCGCTCCTGATGCAGAACCTGTCCCGCACCGTGGGCCCCGACGACCGGGGCCGGATACGGCTGAACATCTCCACCGCCCTCACCCAGTTCGCGGTGGCGCAACCGCTGTGCGCGCAGTACCCGATGCCGCTGTGCACGGGAGCCGGATTCACCAACCCGATCTCCTTTCCGATCAGCGCCTCCGACCCGTTGGGTCTCGCGACCCTGCTCTCGGGCGGCGCCGCGGCGGCAGGAGGCAACTGATGCGCCGGAGGATGGGCGGGATCGCGACGGCCGTCGGCGGCGGGCTGCTGCTCACCGGCTGCGGCGTCGGCATCCAGGACCTTCCGCTCGGTCGATCCGTGCCCGGCGACAGCTACACGGTGACGGTGCAGTTGGCGCACGCCGACGGGATCCTGATGGGGGCCGAGGTGCGCACCGGGCAGCGGGTGATCGGCCGGGTGTCGAAGCTGTCGACCGACACGGTGGGCGCGGCCGTCGACCTGAGCCTGTCGTCGTCGGCGGAACTGCCCGGCAACGTCGAGGCCGCGGTCGAGTTGCCGTCTGCGCTCGGCAGCCCGTTCGTGCGGCTGAACATCCCCCGGGAGCCGTCGGGGACGGCGTTGGCCGACGGCGACGTCATCGTCGAATCCCGCACCGAGATCGGCCCCCGGATCGAGAGCGCACTGGCCACGCTCGGGACAATCCTCACCGGCAGCGGATTCGACCAGATGCAGACCGTCATCGACGAACTCAACACCGCGTTCGCGGGCCGGTCGCAGAAGGTGCGTGGTCTGCTCGACACGATGACCGCGCTGACCGGGACGGCGACGGAGCAGCAGGACGACTTCGGCGCGGCGATCGATCTGGCGCGCAGCATCTCGGGGCAACTCGTGGAGCAGCAGGACGTGCTCGACGGGTTCCTCGACACGGTGCCGGAGGCCACGACCGTCCTGGCGCAGCAGCGGGACCGGCTCGCGTCGCTGTTGGACTCCAGCGCCCGGTTGGCGGAGCACGCCGACGTCGTGCTGTCGGCGTCCAGCCTCGACGGCATCGTCACCGACGGTGCGACCGTGGTGGAGACGTTGCGCTCGTTCAACTCCCGCATCGGGGAGACGCTGACCAACATGAACACCTTCCTCGGAAACTTCGATCGCGCAGCCAAGGGCGACTACCTGATGTTCGACGGAACCCTGGACATCCCGGCCGGTATCGAGAATCTCCTGACCGGTGGCCTGACCGCCCGGTCGGCCGAGGCGGGTTCGCTGCGGACGCTGCTGTCGGGAGGGACCGGATGAGGCGAGTCGTGCTGGTCCAGCTGATCCTGTTCGCGCTCACCGCCGCGGTCGTGATCCCGTTCGGCATCGCCTACGTGGTGGGCTCCCGGGCGTTCGGCGATCCGATCCGGTTGCACACGAACATGTCCGACGCGCTCGGCCTGACCGCGGGCACGAGCGTCACCTACCGCGGCGTCCAGGTGGGCCGGGTCGCGTCGGTGACGCTCGATGGCGGCCGGGACGGGGCGCGGATCGAGTTCGACCTCGACCCCGGCACCCGCATTCCGCGCGACAGCATCGCGAAGGTCACGATGAGCACCGCCGCCGGCATCCAGAACGTCGATATCTACCCGACCACCGGGTCCGGTCCCTATCTCGAGGACGGCGACATCCTCCCGGCGCCGCAGGATCAGCAGCCGGTCCAGATGGATCAGCTCATGGGCGACGCCGCGAAACTGTTGGGCGGCATCGACCCCGAGGCCGTCGGTACCCTCGGCACCGAACTGGGGGAGGCATTCGACGGCCTCGGCCCCGGTCTGGCGAGCATGATCGACGACGGTGACAAGCTGTCGGCCCTGCTGGAACGGCAGGCGCCGCAGCTGCGGTCGCTGTTCACCCGCACCGCGAGCCTGGTCGGGGCGATGGCAGACCAGGCCGACGCGTTCGGCCGGGGGACGGCCGCGGCGCGGACGGTCACCGGCCAACTCGACGACAACTCGCCGACGCTGGTGTACCTGTTGGACCGTTCGCCGGACGCGCTCGCCCACACCCGAGAGCTGTTCGATCGCTACCACGACACGTTCGGCGCGTTGCTGGCCAACCTGGCTACCGTCACCCCGATCATCGCCGACCGGCGTAACGCTCTGGCCGCGGGACTCGACGAGATCCCCGAGGGGCTCGGCAAGCTCGAGTCGATCGTCAAGGGGGACAGGGCCGAGTTCGCACTCGTCGGCACGCAGGGGCCGGTGTGCAACTACGACACGCAGCGCCGCGCCGTGGGGGACCTGAGTCCCACCCAGCCGAACCTCACGCTGTACTGCCCGCCCGGCCCGAACATCGCGCAGCGCGGATCACGCACGGCACCGCGACCCGACGATCTCGGGCTGCAGAACGCGACCACCCCGGGCGCGGTCATCGGTCCGCCGATGGTCCCGGACCCGGTCCTCGTCCCCACCGGGGCCGAGGCGCTCGACCAATGGAACCAACTGCTGGAGGAGCTCGGAGATGGCGAACGATAAGACCGGGATCGACACCGCCGCCGGCGCGACCGCGACCGCGACACCGCCGGTCTCGGACCCGGAGTCCCGGCCCGCCGACGTCGCACCCGCGCGCAGATCGCGATCCCGGATCGCCGCCACGGTCCTCGCGGTCCTGGTCGCCGTGCTCACGGTGCTCTCCGCGGTGCTCGGATGGCTGCTGTGGCAGCAGCATCGCACCGACTCGCTCCGCGCCGCGGCCGTCGACACCACGCGCGACTACGCGCAGACGATCGCCACGTTCGACTACCAGAACCTCGATGCCAACCGCGACAAGATCGCGGGGATGTCCACGCCGGAGTTCGCCGGCAAGTACAACGAAATGGTCGACGCCCTGAGCAAACTCGTCACCGACGGGCAGGGCACCGCCACCGCGACGGTGACGAACATCGGCGTCGAGAGCCTCGACGACTCGAGCGCCGTCGTGCTGGCGTTCGTGGACCAGGAGGCGAAGAATGTGATTGCCCCCGAGGGGAAGTCGCAGAAGTACCGAATGGTCGTCACGCTCGTCCGTGAGGACGACCGTTGGATCGTCGACAACGTCGAGACGAAGTAGCCGCCGAAACGACAACCGCCCGACCGGGAGGAGCCCCCGTGCCGACCCGATACCTGGATCTCGCCGGGTCCGAACCGCGATTGACCAACGAGCGCACGCGCATTCGGATCACGAGCGCCCCGCGCGGCGCGGATCGACACGCTCGTCTGCCCGACGCCCTCGACTTCTGGTCGTTCGCCGGAGGCGCCGCGAACGTGGTGATGCAACTGTCGTGGCCGGAAGTGGGGCACGGGGTCGCCGAGAGCAAGGTCGAATCCGGAAGTCTCGTCAAGCATCCGTGGAAACGTGCCCGCACCACCTTCACGTACCTCTCGGTGGCGATCCTGGGATCCGACGACGAGCGCCGCGCCTACCGCGAGGCTGTCGACGGCGCGCACAGGTACGTGCGCTCGGACGAGGACAGCCCGGTGGCGTACAACGCCTTCCATCGTGAGCTACAACTGTGGGTCGCGGCGTGCCTGTTCGTCGGCTTCGAGGACACGCATCAACTGCTGCACGGGCGGCTGACACCCGATCAGGCCGAGGAGTTCTATCGGTCGTCGTCGACGCTCGGCACGACTCTTCAGGTCACCGAGGACATGTGGCCGGCCACCCGCGCGGATTTCGACCGGTACTGGAACATCGCGTGCGAGCGCGTTGCGGTCGACGACACGGTCCGCGCGTACCTGACCGATCTGATCGGGTTGCGAATGGTGCGGTGGCCTCTGCGGTTTCTGTTCGGCGGCCTGCTGAGGTTCCTCACCGCCGGTTTCCTGCCGCCGTTGTTCCGCGAGCAACTCGGAATGGAATGGACCGACGACGACCAGCGCCGCTTCGAACACCTCTTCGTCTTCGTCGCGTTCGTCAACCGCATTCTCCCGCGCTTCGTCCGGCATATGCCGAGCCGAATCCTGATGCGCGATCTGCGGCGGCGGATCCGAACGGGGCGACGCCTCGTGTAACGCATCGGCCACATTCGGTCCGGCGAGGGTCACAACTCGAACAACTGCAGCTCGAGGCATTGCGGAGGGCACTTCGGCGCGTACTATCAGTAGTGCGGATCGAGTGAGTAATCGGTAACGGTGAAAGGCTCGTGAAACAGAGATGCCGCCGAGGATGTGTATGCATTCCCGGCGACACCCCTGTTTGGGGGAGTTTGCCCCTCACATCGTCTTCGTGAGCGCTCGTTTCAGGCCCAGGTGCATGTCCTCTCGCGTTCGGTCCGACACGGACACCCCGGGGAAAGCGTTGGATCCGTGGAAGGTCCCCGGCCGGTGGTGCAGTTCCACGGGAACACCGGCCCGCATCAAGCGCAGGGCGTACTCGATCGCTTCGTCGCGCAACGGATCCAGTTCGTTGGCGGCGATCCACGCCGGGGGCAGACCGGAGACATCGTCGGCGCGGGCGGCCGCCGCATGGGGCGGAGTGTCCACGGACCGGCCGCCGAGGTAGAAGTTCCACCCGAGCACCGCCTGGCCGTGGGTCCACAACGGTGTGTCGGTGAATTCGTTGACCGACGGCGTCTCCAGGCGGTCGTCGAGCATCGGGTTGTCCAACAGTTGGTAGACGAGACGGGGCCCGTTCTCGTCGCGGACCCGGAGGGCGAGCGCGGCGGCAAGTCCCGCGCCCGCGCTGACACCCCCGATGGCCAGACGCTCGGGATCCACGCCGAGTTCGTCGGCGTGCTCCGAGACCCAGGTGAGTGCGGCGAGGCAGTCGTCCAGCCCGGCCGGATAGGGGTGCTCGGGCGCCAGGCGGTACTCAACGCTGACGACGACACACCCCACGGTGGTCGCGATCTCGACGCACGTGCGTTCCGATGCCTCGATCTCGCCGAAGACGTAGCCGCCGCCGTGGAACCAGACCAACGCGCCGAGCCGCGAGAAGCTCCCGGCGGGGGTGTAGATGCGGACCGGAACCTGCGGTGCACCCGGCGGTCCCGGGACCACGCGGTCGTCCACGGTCAGGTCGTGCGGGCGGACGACGTTCGTCGCGAGTTCGGCCGCGCGGATCCGCTGTCGCTCGCGGAAGGCCACGGGGTCGGTGATGTCGACGCGGGGGAGCGTCGGTAGCAGTGTGCGCAGCTCCGGATGAATGCGGTCGATCAAGGCGCCTCCTGGGTCTCGACGAGAGCACACTCGGGGAAGTTGTGTGCTGCAACGAGATCCAGGCTAGGAAGGGCGCGAACCGGGCGGACCGCATCCTCCCACCTGGCGGGACAGCACGCGGTGGTGCCGTCCCGGGGCCTCAGCGCACCCGCAGGCGCTCGCGGCGCAGCAGGTCCACCTCGGGCAGATCCAGCGGCCGCAGTTCGTCGACCCCGAGGGCACGCTTCAGCAGCAGGTCGGCGAGTTCGGGGTTCCGGGCCAGGACCGGTCCGTGCATGTACGTGCCGATCACCGAACCCTGCGTGACGCCCTCGAGTCCGTCGCCGACACCGTTGCCCACGCCGTGTGTCACCCGGCCGACGGCCGTGGCGTCGGCGCCGAGAGTCGTTCCACCACGGTGATTCTCGAACCCCGAGAGGGGGGCGGTGAGGCCGTCGATCAGGGGCGACGTGACGACCTCGCCGATCGAGCGCGTCGCCTGCGGGGAAGTAGTGGCGTCGAGCATCGACACGCCCTCGACGCGTTCGCCGGCCGACGTCTCGTACCAGTGGCCGAGGACCTGGATCGCCGCACAGATCGCGAGGACCGGCGCGCCCCGTTCGGCGGCGCGCTGCAGCCCCGGATAGGTCTTGAGGTGCCGTGTGGCCAGGCGCTGCGCCGAGTCCTCGGCGCCGCCGAGGGTGTACAGATCGAGCGACTCGGGTACCGGATCGCTGAGGGTGATGTCGACGATCTCGGCGTCGTAGCCACGCATGCGCAGGCGCTGCCGCAGGATCAGAGCGTTGCCGCCGTCACCGTAGGTGCCCATGACGTCGGGCAGGACGAGGCCGATACGGACCGTGGACTCAGACATCGCGGCTGTTCTCCTTGGCGATTGCGGTGTTCAGGTCACGGAAGGCCGTGTAGTTCGCGAGCACCTCGACCCGGCCGGGCGGGCACGACGCGATCGCCCGCATCGGATCGTGCTCGAGCGTGTGCTCGACGCCCGCGTACGTCAACCGGACCGCGAGGTCGGTGCCGCGTTCGCCGGCCGCGACCACCTTGACGCCCTCGAAGTGTTCGAAGCGCACGTCCCACAGCCACGACAGGTCCTCGCCGTCGGGCACCTGCCCGTTGACCGCGATCACCAGGCCGTCGACGCTGTGGTCGATCATCGACAGCGCCTCCTGCCAGCCGGCCGGGTTCTTCGCCAGCAGCATGTGCACCGAGTGCGCACCCACCTGGACGGTGCTGTAGCGGCCGGCGACCTCCTCGACGATCGACGCGGCGGCGACGGCGTCCTCCGCCTTCGCGCCCATCGCGACGGCCGCGGCCACCGCCTGCGCCGCGTTGCCGCGGTTCGCCTTGCCCGGCAGCGTCAGCTTCATCGGGATCACGAGACCGTCCGGCCCGTACAAATTGTCGTCGTCGAGCCACCAGTCGGGTGTCGGGCGCGCGAAGTCCGACCCGGTGCTACGCCAGCGCGGCCCGTCCCACACGATCGGCTCGCCGGTGCGCGGGCAGCTCACGGAATCGCTCGCCCAGCCGCCGCCGGCGGCGACCCAGACCACGTTCTTGCAGTCGTACGCGACCGACGTGACCAGCACGTCGTCGCAGTTCGCGATCACGATCGCGTTCGGGTGCCGCTCGAGCCCGGCGCGCAGCTTGCGCTCGATCATGTTGATCTCACCGACCCGGTCCAGCTGGTCGCGGCTCAGGTTCAGCAGCACCACGACCTCGGGGTTCACGGCGTCGCTCACGTGCGGTACATGCAGTTCGTCCACCTCGAGGGCGGCGAGCGGGGCGTCGACGCGGGCGGAGAGCGCGGCCACGATGCCGGCGTCCATGTTGGCGCCGTCGGCCTGCGTGGCGACCTCGTCGACGGTCGCCAGCGCGGCCGCCGTCATGCGGGTGGTGGTGGACTTGCCGTTGGTGCCGGTGATGACGACGGTGCGTCGTCCTCGGCCGAGCTGCTGCATCAGTGTCGGATCGATCTTGAGGGCGATCAGGCCGCCGATCATCGAGCCCTTGCCGCGGCCGGCCTTCTGCGAGGCCCAGGCCGCCGCAGCGGCCGCGCGCAGCGCGAGACGGCCCCGCAGTGTCATCCGAGTGCTAGTTCCCACGTGCCGAGTTTTCCACAGGCGCGACGGGGACGTGTTCCGGTGCCACGCGTGCCGCTCCGGAAACGGCGATGCCGCGCCCCCGAACGGAAGCGCGGCATCACGAAGGGTGAAGCGGCAAGCGCCGGAGGGTCAGCTCGCCAGCGCCTTGGCCTTGAGCGACTCGAACTCCTGCGGCGTGATGGTGCCGGCGTCGAGCAGGACCTTGGCGTCGGCGATCTGCTCCGCACCCGACTTGCCCGCGACCTGGCGGATGTAGGACTCCTGCGCGTCCTGCATCTGCTGGGCCGCGCGGACCGAGCGCTTGGTCATGTCGTCGCCCTTGACGATCAGGTAGATCAGCGCCGTGATGAACGGAAGGATGATCAGGAAGACCACCCAGATCGCCTTGACCCAGCCGGAGCTCTTGTGGTCCCGGAACAGGTCGGTGATGATCGAGAACAGCAGCATCAGGTACGCGACGAACGCGAAGCTGACGAGAATCACCCAGAGAAAATCCCAGAAAGAGTCCATCTTCAGAGCTCCATTCACGTGTTCAGCCGAAAGTGCATCTGACTGTGACACAAACGGCGGCTCGATTGCGTCATTCGAGGCGGGTGAATTCCAAGTCGCGACGAACAATCGGCGAACGGGAGATGATTGGCGGGAACCGACCCACGTAAGTGACTTCCGATTGGGGCTTCGCGATGACGGTTCCGGCAGATGCGACACCCGAGATCGCCGCGGCCAACGCGCGGTCGGTGGTCACCCTGCCCGAAGAGGACGCAGCGGACGTCGAGCGGGGCTTCGTGGCGGCCCTGACTCCCTGCACGGTGCGGAACGCCGCCGGAACCGTCGTATGGGACAACGACTCCTATTCGTTTCTCGCCGCCGAATGCCCGCCGACGGTCGATCCGAGCCTGTGGCGGCAGAGTCGCCTCGCCGCCAAGCAGGGTCTCTTCGAGGTTTGCGACGGCATCTACCAGGTTCGCGGTCTGGACATTTCGAACATGACGATCGTCGAGGGCGACACCGGCGTCATCGTCGTCGACCCCCTCATCTCCGCCGAGACCGCCGCGGCGGCACTGGCCCTGTACCGGGAGCATCGCGGAGACCGTCCCGTGGTCGGGGTCGTCTACACCCACTCGCACGTCGATCATTTCGGTGGCGTCAAGGGCGTCACCGACGTCGAGTCGGTCGAGGCCGGTCGCTGCCCGGTGATCGCCCCCGCGGGTCTGGTGGAACACGCGGTCGCGGAGAACGTCTACGTCGGCACGGCGATGGCCCGCCGCGCCGCGTACATGTACGGGACCGCGCTGCCGCGGAACCCGCGCGGATCGGTCGGATCGGGTCTCGGTCAGGCCACGTCGACCGGAACGGTCACGCTGATCGCGCCCACGGTCTTCGTCGAACGCACGGGACACACCGAGGTGGTCGACGGCGTCCGGATCGAGTTCCAGTCGACACCGGGCACCGAGGCGCCCGCGGAGATGAACTTCCATCTCCCGGACCGGCGGGCACTGTGCATGGCGGAGAACGCAACTCACACCCTGCACAACCTGCTCACGTTGCGCGGGGCGCTGGTCCGGGATCCGCACGCCTGGGCCAAGTACCTCACCGAGGCGATCAATCGGTACGCGGCCGACTCGGACGTGTTGTTCGCGTCCCACCACTGGCCCACCTGGGGAACCGAGCGGCTCACCGAATTCCTCGCCCGGCAACGGGATCTGTACGCCTACCTGCACGACCAGACCGTGCGGCGAATGAACCAGGGCCGTACCGGGATCGAGATCGCCGAGGAGTTCGAGCTGCCGCCCGTGCTCGGGAAGTCGTGGCACGCGCGCGGCTTCTACGGTTCGGTCAGTCACAACGTCAAGGCCATCTACCAGCGCTACCTGGGGTGGTTCGACGGCAATCCGGCGCACCTGTGGGAGTACCCGCCGGTCGAGTCGGCGAAGCGCCACGTCGAGTTCATGGGTGGCTCCGCGGAGGTGCTGCGCAAGGCGCGGAAGTCTTTCGCGGAGGGCGATTTCCGATGGGTCGCTCAGGTTGTCGACTATGTCGTCTTCGCCGATCCCGACAACGTCGACGCGCGGGAGTTGCAGGCCGCCGCCCTCGAGCAGCTCGGGTACGGTGCCGAGAACGCGACCTGGCGCAACTTCTACCTCACGGGGGCGCTGGAACTGCGCAGTGGCCCGGTCGGTTCGCCGACGCGGGTCGCGGCACCCGACCTCGCGCGGGCACTGTCGGTGGAGCAACTGTTCGATGCGATCTCGCTGCGCGTCGACGGGCCCAAGGCATGGCACGCCCACATCGTGATCGACTGGGACATCAGCGACGACGGGTGCGTACACCGGATGGAACTGCGGAACGGTGTGCTCGTGCACTGGGACCTCGACGTCGACCGGCCCGTTCCGGATCCGGACGCCCGGTTCACGATTCCGCGCCGCCTGCTGTTGGGCGTGCTACTGGGCCTGGTCGACCTGCCCGAGGCGATCGCCGACGGGCGCGTCGACGCGGTGGGCGACGTGCGCAGGCTGACCGAGTTCGCCGACTATCTCGACGACCCGGATCCGGGCTTCGCGATCGTGACGCCCTGAGGAGGCATGCGTATCGAACTGTCGTAGCCGACCGATAGGTTCGTCGGGGACGGGTCGCTGACGAGGGAGGGAGAGCGGTGGCCGACAATGCGCGATCGTCGGGGGTGTCGTGGGCGGGAATGGTCGACTGGCTGGTCGACTCGCTGACCGATCAACCCGTTGCGTTCATGCTCGAGATGGGGCCGAGCGGATACCGCAGCCACGACGAGGACGAGGTCGTGTGCGCGCAGATCCAGGTGCTCGAGGACGGCGTGCTGATGCTCCGGCGATCCCGTACCGTCCTCGACCAGTTGACGCTGTCCGACCACTCCGTCGACGGGTTGCCGCTGGACCGCTGGTTCTTCGACGACCACTTCGCCGACTGCACCGACGGTTACCTGTTCACCCGCGACGTGCGACTCGTCGCCGACGCGTGCGTCGCGTGGTTCCGCGACGAGTGGGGAACGCGGTCCACCGACGACCTCGGCTGCGACTACCGGTTTCCGGACGAGTTGCCGCGGCACTGACCGTGTCGCGTTCCCACCGAACGTTCACCCGAAAAGTGTGAGGTCCTCGCGGTGACTCTGTTCGTACGGTGCTGGTGAGGCCGACACGGCTGGACCCCACTGTGCGAGGAGACCCCATGGCTGGAACGCTGACCGTCTGGAAGTTCGCATCCCCGACCGGTGCGGACACCGCGATCGCAACTCTGGAGGACCTGCAGAAGCAGGCGCTGATCGTCGTTCACGATGCCGCAGTGGTGAGTTGGCCGGAAGGGCGTAAGAAGCCGAAGACCCGCCAGCTCACCAACCTGGCGGGTGTCGGCGCTCTCGGTGGCACGTTCTGGGGCCTGCTGTTCGGCATCCTCTTCTTCATCCCGCTGATCGGGGCTGCCGTGGGTGCCGCGGTCGGTGCCGTGACCGGGGCACTGACCGACGTCGGAATCGACGACGACTTCATCAAGCGCCTCAAGGACCAGATCACCCCCGGTACCTCGGCCCTGTTCGTCCTGACCTCCGACGAGACCCTGGACCGCGTCCACGAGGAATTCCACGGTCAGCACGCCGAACTGATCTCTACGAACCTGTCGCACGAGCAGGAGGCTCACCTGCGCGAAGTGTTCGCGGACTGATCGATTCTCCGTCCGGAGGGAATGCTGATGCTCTCACGTAGATCACCGTCCGCGCGGACATCGTCGACGGCGCCGGCGCCATCCCTGTCGCCGGCACCGTGGGCGATCCCGCGCGGCCTGATCGTGCTGCTGGCGGGCGCGGGTGTGGTCGTCTCGATCGCCGGAATCAAGATGTTCGCCGGGATCCTCGGCCCCGTGTTCCTGGCGTTGATGCTCACCATCGCTGTGCAACCGATCCAGTCGTGGGCGCAACGCAGAGGGCTCCCCAGGTGGGTCGGCATGGTGGGCGCGCTGATCGTGGTGAACCTGATTCTCCTGGGACTCATCGGCGCGCTGGTGGTGTCGACCGCACAGCTTGCCACCGAGTTGCCGCAGTACGCGGACACCGTCGACGACCTCCTCGATGGCCTGCGTTCGGCGCTGGCGAACGCCGGGGTGAACTCCGACCAGATCCACAACGTCCTGAGCGGCATCGACGTCGGTACGGTCGTCGGCGTCCTGGAATCGGTCCTGCAGAGTCTCCTCGGAGTGTTCTCGAACCTCTTCTTCGTTGTCGCACTGCTGCTCTTCATGGCGGTCGACGGCATGGCGATGGACGACAAGATGCGGATCGTCGCACGCGCTCGGCCCGAAATCGCCTACGCCCTGTCGACTTTCGTTCGCGGAACGCGCAAGTATCTCGTTGTCTCCACCGTGTTCGGTCTCATCGTCGCCGTGCTCGACGGTGGCGCCCTCTGGCTGATGGGCGTCCCGTTGCCCATCCTGTGGGGTCTGCTGTCCTTCATCACGAACTACATCCCCAACATCGGATTCGTCATCGGGCTCGTCCCGCCGGCACTGCTGGCGCTGCTCGACGGCGGCCCCGGCCTGATGTTGTGGGTGATCGTCGTCTACTGCGTGATCAACTTCGTCATCCAGTCGATCATCCAGCCGAAGTTCGTCGGCGACGCCGTCGGTATCAGCGTGACGATGACGTTCCTGTCGCTGGTGTTCTGGACCTGGGTGCTCGGCGCGCTCGGTGCCCTGCTGGCGATTCCGCTGACACTCCTGGCCAAGGCGATGCTGCTCGACATCGACCCGTCCACCCGTTGGGTCAACATCCTGATCGGGGACAAGGCGCCCGACGACCCGGTGCCGCCGGACGACGGCTCGGTGTCGCCCGACGACCCGGCGCCGCCCGACGGCTCGACCGATCAGTCGACGGCGCAGACCGGGCCTCCGGTGCCCGTCGCCGCCACCGACACCTGATCGTGTCGACGAGGGTCGCGGGCCGCGTGCTGACCGCCGTTCCGGCGGGGGCCGGCGCCGCGGCCATGTCGACCGGCATCCTGTCGGTGGCGCTGCACCTCGCGGACATCGAGTGGTTCTCGCGGTTCTGGCTGGTCGTCGGCGGGCTGATCTGGATCGTGCTGGTCGCGGTGTTCGTCGGACGCCTGTTCGGCGACCGTGTCCGCTGGGAGAACGAGGCCGACACCCCACAGGCTCTGACCGGTGTCGCCGCGACGTGCGTGCTCGGGGCGCGGTGCGTGCTGCTGGAGTGGAACCACGTCGGGTGGGTTGCGCTCGCGATCGCGCTGGTCGCGTGGATCGTGCTGATGCCTGTCGTGCTGTGGCACTGGACGTCGCCGACCGTCGGCGCGCACTTCCTGCTCTGCGTCGCGACGCAGGGACTCGCCGCGCTCGGCGCGGTGCTCGTCGTGTCGGCGCCGGCGCACTGGCTGGCCGCGCCTGCGTTCGTGGCGTTTCTGCTGGGACTGTTCTTCTACCTGGTGGTGTCCGTCCGCTTCTCGTACGACCAGTTCCGGATCGGCGCGGGCGATCAGTGGGTGTTCGCGGGCGGCCTCGCGATCAGTGCGCTGGCCGCAGGAGCGCTCGCACCTGCGGTGGAGGCCGCCGGTTGGCCGGCGGGAGTGCACCATTCGATCCAGGTCGCGGGCATCGTGATCGCGTGCCTCGCGATGACCGGCTACGTGATCCTCGTGGTCTCCGAGATCCGCTGGCCTCGTCCGCGCTACGACGTGCGTCGCTGGTCCACCGACTTCCCCATGGGGATGACGTCGGCGGCGTCGCTGATCGTGGCGACGTCGTCGGACGCCGACTGGCTGCGCCCCGTCGGCCTGGTCCTGGTGTGGCCGGCGGTCGTCGTGTGCCTGGTCTTGCTGGTGGGCTCGGAGCGCCATCTCGTTCGGGCAGCGTCGGCAGAAGACGAGAAAGGGGCCGCATCCTGACGGATGCGGCCCCTTCTCGCGATGGAAACTCAGTGCGCCCGGTTGACCGCCGAGACGACGGCGCGCAGCGACGCGGTGGTGATAGAGGTGGCGATGCCGACGCCCCACACGACCTTGCTGGTGCCGTCGGGCAGCGTCACCGCGCACTCGACGTACGCCGCGGCCTGGGCGTCGTCACCGGCGGACATCGCGTGCTCGGAGTAGTCCAGGACGCGGACGTCGAATCCGATGGTCCCCAGCGCGTCGACGAACGCGGCCAGCGGGCCGTTGCCGGCGCCGGAGATCTCCTGCTCGGCGCCATTGACCTTGACCACCGCGGTGATCGAGTCGGTGCCGCCGTCCTCCTCGGCCGCCGTCACCTTCTGGCGCATGCGCTCCAGCGGGTTGACCGGGGCCAGGTACTCCTCGGAGAAGACGTCCCACATCTCCTTCGGCGAGACCTCGCCGCCCTCGCCGTCGGTGATCTTCTGGACGGCCTGCGAGAACTCGATCTGAAGGCGGCGCGGCAGCTGCAGGCCGTGGTCGGCCTTCATGATGTAGGCGACGCCGCCCTTGCCGGACTGCGAGTTCACGCGGATCACGGCCTCGTAGGTGCGGCCCACGTCCTTCGGATCGATCGGCAGGTAGGGCACCTCCCACACGATGTCGTCGATGTCGGCGTTCTGGTTGTCCGCCGCGACCTTCATCGCGTCCAGGCCCTTGTTGATCGCGTCCTGGTGGCTGCCCGAGAACGCGGTGTAGACCAGGTCGCCGCCGTACGGGTGGCGCTCGTGGACCGGCAGCTGGTTGCAGTACTCGACGGTGCGACGGATCTCGTCGATGTTCGAGAAGTCGATCTGCGGGTCGACGCCGCGGGTGAACATGTTCAGACCCAGCGTCACCAGGCACACGTTGCCGGTGCGCTCACCGTTGCCGAACAGGCAGCCCTCGATGCGGTCGGCGCCGGCCTGGTAGCCCAGCTCGGCGGCCGCGACACCGGTGCCGCGGTCGTTGTGCGGGTGCAGCGACAGGATGATGCTCTCGCGCTGCGCCAGGTTGCGGTGCATCCACTCGATCGAGTCGGCGTACACGTTGGGCGTCGCCATCTCGACGGTGGCCGGCAGGTTGATGATGACCCGGTTGTCGGGGGTGGCGCCCAGGGTCTCGACGACCGCGTCGCACACCTCCTTGGCGTACGACAGCTCGGTGCCGGTGTACGACTCCGGCGAGTACTCCCAGCGCCAGTTGGTGTCGGGGTGGTTCTTCGCCTCTTCCAGGACCAGTGCGGCGGCGTCGGTGGCGATCTTCTTGATCGCGTCCTTGTCGGCGCGGAACACGACCCGACGCTGCAGGATCGACGTCGAGTTGTAGAAGTGCACGATCACGTTCTTCGCGCCGGCGCAGGCCTCGAAGGTGCGCTTGATCAGCTCGGGGCGCGACTGCGTCAGCACCTGGATGGTGACGTCGTCCGGGATCGCGTTGTCCTCGATGATCTCGCGGACGAAGTCGAAGTCCGTCTGGCTCGCGGACGGGAAGCCGACCTCGATCTCCTTGTAACCCATCCGGACCAGCAGCTCGAACATGCGGCGCTTGCGGGCCGGGCTCATCGGGTCGATCAGGGCCTGGTTGCCGTCACGCAGGTCCACGGCGCACCACTGCGGGGCGCGGTCGATGACCTTGTCGGGCCAGGTGCGGTCCTTCAGCGAGACCGTCTCGACCTCCTCACCGAACGAGCGGTAGCGGAAGGTCGGCATCGACG
Organism: Prescottella agglutinans; assembly: GCF_004011865.1. Taxonomy (GTDB): domain Bacteria; phylum Actinomycetota; class Actinomycetes; order Mycobacteriales; family Mycobacteriaceae; genus Prescottella; species Prescottella agglutinans. The sequence goes on from NZ_RKLP01000008.1 coordinate 199,741, forward strand.
AGTTCTTCTGGGTGTTCCAGGCCGGCTGGTCGGCGGGCGCCGGCTTGGACGGCGGCGTGATGGTGCGCGAACCGGAAGTGAAGGCGTCAGCGGGGGACATGGGAATCGATCTCCAGGTTGGTTGTGGACTGTAGAGAGCCCGACAGCTGAGGCGACCGGCGCACGGAGAGGACCCGCGACGGGTGGCCAGTCTGGATCAGACCCCGCCGCGGCACCCAAGAAGGAGCGCGCGCTGCATAGAAGGCACTGTACCCCTGCGCCCCGATAGCACGTGAGGAGTGGGGAGCAATTTCACACTCGGGGTGGGTGCGGCATGGTCGACTGTGTCACATGACTGCACAGCTCGACGCGGCCCGAAGTTACGTAGCCGCCCTCCTCAGCCACGACGGTGATTCCGTGCCCTACGCGCCGAATGCGGTGCGCTACGAAGTCGGCCTGAAGACAGGCTTTTCGGGAAACCACCTGCGCCGCAGCCTTTCACGAGGCCCGCAGTTCCGGGTGATTCGCGCTGTTCGGCAGGAGACCTATCGGGTCGAGGGCGACGACGTGATCGCCGAGTACCTGATCGACGCCGGCGTGTTCGGTCGGACGCTGGCCACCGCCCACGTCCACGAGACCTTCCGCATCCCGGCGGACGACCCGCGCATCCACCGGATCGACGCCAAGATCCGGCTGGTCCGCAGGGACAACCTCATCCTCCGGGAGTGAGGACACCGGCGGCGCCGCTGCGCACACTGCACGCATGGCTGGAGTGGTCGGCGCCGTCGGAAGCTGGGTGCGTTCCCGACTCCCGGAGCGGGGCTCGTTCAAGAACGACCTGGTCGCGGGCATCCCAGGGGCGATCAGCAGTGTTCCGGACGGCATGGCGTCCGGCGTGCTCGCCGGGATCAACCCGGTCCACGGGCTGTATGCGAGCTTTGCCGGACCGCTCTTCGGCGGATTGCAGACCAGCACGAAACTGATGGTGATCACCACCACCAGCGCCGCGGCCCTGGCCGCCGGATCGGCCGTCGCCGACCTCCCGGAGGCGGACCGATCGGGCGCGGTGGTGCTGCTCACCCTCATCGCCGGTCTGGTCATGGTCGTGGCGGCACTGCTGCGCCTGGGGCGCTACACCCGTTTCGTGTCGCACTCGGTGATGACCGGGTTCCTGACCGGTATCGCGGTCAACATCGTCCTCGGTCAGTTCCCGGACCTGGTCGGGGCCGATGCCAGCGGGTCGGTCGCGGCGGCGAAGTTCTTCGACGTGATCTCCAACCCGTCGAGCATCGACTGGCACGCACTCGTCACGGGTGCGACGGCCCTGCTGCTGGTGGTGGTTCTCGCCCGCACCCGGCTCGCCCTGTTCAGCTCCCTGCTGGCGCTGGTCGTGCCGAGCGCCGTCGTGATCGGGTTCGGGTGGGACAGCGTGGCCCGGGTCTCGGACGTCGGAACGATCCCGACCGGGCTGCCGCTGCCGGTGCTGCCGGACTTCGGTGCCTTCTCGCTCGAACTGCTGGGCGGGGCCCTGGCGGTCGCGGTGATCGTGTTGGTCCAGGGCGCGGGCGTGGCGGAGTCGGCACCCAACCGGGACGGCAGCCGATCGGAGCCGAACACAGACTTCTCGGCGCAGGGCGTGGGCAACATCGGCTCGGCACTGTTCGGCGGCATGCCGGTGGGAGGCTCGGTGGGCCAGACGGCGCTCAACGACTCGGCGGGCGCGCGGGGCCGGTGGGGTGCCGTGTGGTCGGGGGTCTGGATGCTGGTGATCCTGGTGGTCTTCTCCGGGCTCGTCGGGAAGGTCCCGATGCCGACGTTGGCGGCGGTCCTGGTCTTCGCGGCCGTCGGATCCCTTCGGCCGCGCGAGATCCGGGTGATCCTCCAGAGCGGGCCCAGTTCGCAGATCGCTCTCGCGACGACTTTCCTTGCCACGCTGCTGCTTCCGGTGGCCGCCGCGGTGGGAATCGGTGTGGCGCTGTCGCTGCTCCTGCAGCTCAACCAGGAGGCGATGGATCTGTCGGTCGTCGAACTGGTCCCGGCGGACGACGGCACCCTGCGGGAGCAGCCCGCGCCGCGGACCCTCGCGGACGGGCAGATCGTCGTGCTCGACGTCTACGGCAGCCTCTTCTACGCGGGCGCCCGCACCCTTCAGGCCCGCCTGCCCGATCCGTCCGGTGCGGCGAACCCGGAAGTGGTCCTGCGACTCAGGGGCCGAACCACCTTCGGGGCGACGTTCTTCTCCGTCGTCCGCGACTACGCGCAGCGCCTCGACGCGGTGGGGGGGCGCCTGTACCTGAGCGGCATCGCCGAGCCGGTCTCGCACGACTGGGACGACGACCGCCTCGCCGGCCAAGGCCTCGCGCTGGAGGTCTATTCGGCCACCGACACGATCGGGGAGTCGACCCGACGGGCGTTCGATGCCGCCGAACACCGGCTGGTGCGGGTGACCGCGCGCGCCGACGGCTGAGCCGTCCTCGGTCCGGCAGCCGAGCCTTGTCAGTCCGGCAGGCGTCGCATCTCGACGATCGTGAGGCCGAGGGCGTCGAAGCGGGCGAGCATGCCGCGCAGTTCGGTGGGGTTACGGACGGGGCCGTACAGCGTGGTGTGCGCATGGGCCGTCTCCGAGACCTGCAGTTCCGGGAAAGCCGCGAGCACCCGCTCGGACAGTTCACCGCCGACGAGGAAGGCGTAGCGCACGGTGGCCGGCCAGCCCGAGTCGGAAGTGGCCATGACGCCTCCTGTTCGTTGCTTTCCGGTCCACCGAGAATGCCTCGACCGCCGGGCTCACGCCTCACCCACCGATGGTGAATCCGAGCGTTCAGAGCAACCCGTGGGAGTGGGCGGCGGTGACCGCATCGCGCCGGGTGGTGACGCCGAGTTTGCGGTAGATGCCGCGCAGGTGCGTCTTGACGGTGTTGACCGACACGCACAGGTCGGACGCGATCTCCTCGGCGGTACGCCACGTGGGCAGCTCGGCAAGCAGTTCCAGCTCGCGCCGGGTGAGCTGTTCGGCCGTGGTGACGGTCGTCCGGGGGAAGGAGGACCACACCAGATCCGCGAAGGAGTCTCTGGCGCCGAATCGTCCACGGCTGGCGGACATCAGCTCCCGGCTTGCCGGGGTCATGTCGTGGAAGGGCCGCAGGACCCCCTCGGGCTCGGCCAGGCGGAGGGCCTCCACGAGAGCATCGTGCGCACGCGAGTCGTGGGCGCGGCGCCGCGCGACCTCGGCCTCGACGAGCCACGCCGTCACCATGTTGGTGGCGGCGGCGCACCGCAGTTCACCGTCGAGGACCGGGCGCAGGAGGGTCCGCGCCCGCTCGAGCTGGTTGGCGCACAGGTGCAGGATCGCCTCGAGCAGTGCGATGTCGCCGGTTGGGCCCAGCGCGTCGGCTGCGACGCCGAAAAGTTCGCGAGCCCAGGTGACCTCACCGATGTGCAGGTACGCGAACTGGATCGACGGAAGGCACGCAGCGAGCAGCCCGGGAGGCCGGGGCATCGCCCGCCTGGTGACGCTGGCGGTGTGCAGGGCCGCGACCGCGGCGCGGCGGTCCTCGGCCAGATCGATCCCGAACAGTGCCGCGGCGACGGCGCTCTCCTGGGCCAGTGGTGCGTCGATCCCGGGTGCGCCCGCGAATGCGGTGGCGAGTTCGACGGCCCGCGCGGTGTCGTTGCGCAGGTAGTGGCAGACCGCCTCCAGCAGGGCCACCCGGCGCGTGTCCATCGATCCGGACGGATCGGCATCGGTCGTCGTGGCCCGACTGTGGGCCGCCAACGCCTGCGCCTCGCCGAGCAGGCCACGGGACAGGGCGGCGGCGCCGAGCGCCGCCGAGGCCTGCGCGTCGATGCGCGCGGAATCGATCTCGCGGGCGTGTGCACGCGCTCGGCGCAGGTGATGTTCGGCGAGGTCGAGGTTCCCGAGGTAGAGCTGTCCGCGGCCGTGCTGGAGGGCGACGAACGAGTCCAGACACGGATCGCCGGACGGGCCCGCGTCCGGATCGGACGAATCCTCGAGTGCGCGCGCGATGTCGCCGGTGTAGACGGATGCCTGTACGCGCAGCGCCTGTTCGAGAAGCTTTGCGTGGTCCGCGCTTCCGCTGTCCGTCGCCTCCACGTGGACCGCTCCCAGCAGCGATGTCGCGGACGTCGGGCTGTCCGATTGCAGGTGGGCGGCCGCCCGCACGAGGCCGGCGATCGCCCGGTCCCGGATGGAACGTGGTGCCTGGGCGATGAGGCGCTCGACGGACTCCCCGTGACCGTCGAGGACCAGTGCCAGGCCCGACTCTTCCAGCACGGACTCCACGTCGGCGACGTCGCCGGCGGTGATGCCGTGCTCGAGTGACAACAGCGCCTCGCCGAACTCGGCGTACCACCGGGCCGCGACGTGCTCGAGTTCCAGGACCGCGCGGTGGCCGAGTCTGCTGATCTCGGCGCGCAGGTAGCTGCGCAGCAGCGGATGGTAACGGAACTGCGTGGGAGAACCCTCGATTCGGCTGATCAGGAAGTTCCGGTGCTCGAGCTGGTCGATGATCGCATGGGCGTCGGCGCAGCCCGTGAGTTCCTCGGCCAGCGCGGCCGTGAATGTCGACGGCACCGACGTCTTGATCAGGAACTGCCGGATCTCTTCGCTCTGACCGGCCAGGACCTGTTCGATCAGGTAGTCGGCGACGGCGCGGCGGCACCCGGTGAAGTTCTCGATCAGGGACGTCGGATCAGGATGCCCGGCGAGCGACATGCCGGCGAGACGGATTCCGGCAGCCCAGCCTTCGGTGCGTTCCATCAGTGCCGCCAGGTCGACGGGGTCGAGCGTGACGTCGTGCTCGCCGAGCATGATCGACGCTTCCTCGGCCGTGAAGGCGAGATCTTCGAAGGTGACATCCGTGACGTGGCCGTCGAGTCGCAGTTTCTGGAAGGCGAGAGGTGGTTCGAAGCGTCCGCACACGATGACGCGAAGGTGTTGCGATGGGGCCCTGAGGAGTTCTTCCAGATCGGCCAGAGAATCGGGGTCGTGGAGCAGGTGCGCATCGTCCAGGACGAGCCACACCGGTTCGTCGAGTTCGAGTAGCGACTGCACGATGGGAAGGCGCTGCACAACAGTCGGTTTCGCGAGATTCCGGCAGATTCGCGCTATCTCCGGCCGGCCGGTGTTCTCGAGTGCGCGAACGAGTTCCGTGTGCAGAGTGGGTGGACCGGCGTCGTTGTCGACGATGGTCGTCCACGCGACCACCGGCCGCTCGGGTCTCTCGCGCGCACGATTCGCCCAGTCTGCGAGAAATGTCGTCTTACCAGAACCTGCTGGCGCACAAACCAGTACGACAGACATAGCGTTTTCCGGATCGGTGAGAGCCGTATCGATCGTGTCGAGCAATCGAACCCGTGACACGACACGATCACTGCGGAACACCGGAACATCAGCGCTCGCAGCATAACTCCCGTCTTGCGTGATCGACACCCGACATGCCTCCCCACATAACGAGCCCGGACCGGATGGACCGGACGAACCGCCTGCTGCGGGAGCTTAACCCGCGCAGGCGGTTCGCGCGTGTCGAACCAGCTCAGTCTCGCGACATTGCCGCCGCAAGGTGACTCTCGATGTCGACGTACGCGTCGTCGGCGACGTCGAACACGACCTTGTGGATCTCACCGTCCCGGAACTCGAAGCGCGGCTCGGGATACGCACTCGACACGGGATCGGCGCTGTCGTAGCCGATGCACAAGCCCTCGCCGCAGAGCGAGAAGTGGCCCAGCACAGTGCGGATCTTCTGTTCGCCGACCTGCTTGTCGTCGATGTACAGCTTGAGCGGTCCGACGCCTTCGCGGTTGGGCCCCATGCCTTCCTTGACGAACTCGATGCCGATGATGTGCCTGCCCGACGTCGGCACCGGGGCGGAGATGCGGTCCTCGGGCGGAATGCCGAGGAAATTGTACGCGTAGGTAACGACACCGTCCTTGACGAAGAGCGAGTGGCCGCCGAATCGTGAACCGTGCGCGAAGATCACGCCCTGCGAATCGGGCGTGAGGTCCACCTCGGCGAGGATCTTGTAGGAGACGCCGTGGACGTTGGCCGCGGAGCGCTCCGGCACCTCGCTCGTGCCCGGGTAGTAGACGTACTGTCCGCTCGGCGGCACCGGCTGGTGGAACTCCATCCCCATGAACGTCTCGAAGTCCTTGGGGTTGCCGAGGATCTGCAGGTCGTTCAGCGGCAGCACGTTGTTCGCCTTCGCCTCCTGCATCCACAGCGCCTTGAGCTCCTCGAGCTTGCCGGGATGCTCGGCGGCCAGGTTGTGGGCCTCGGCACGGTCGACGTCCGCGTGGAACAGTTCCCACTCGTCCTCGTCGAAGTTGCTCATGCCCGAGACCGGGCCGTGCACGGAGACGGCCTTCCAACCCTTGTGCCACAGACCGCGCTGGCCGAACATCTCGTAGTACTGCGTTTCCTTGGTGGTGGGCCCGTCGGCGGGGGCGTCGAACGAGTACCTCATCGACACGCCCGACAGCGGGGTCTGCTCGACACCGTTGTAGGTGTCGGGGAACTCGACACCGCAGGCCTCGAGGATCGTCGGCACGATGTCGGTGCTGTGGTGGTACTGGTGGCGGATCTCGCCGCGCGCCTTCATGCCCGCCGGCCAGTGGATGACCAGCGGGTCGCAGACGCCGCCCTGGTAGGTGTACCGCTTGAACATCTTGTACGGCGTGGAGAACGCGGCCGCCCAGCCCGTGGGGTAGTGGTTGTAGGTGTCGGGGCTGCCGAGCTTGTCGACCATCGTGAGATTCTGCTCGAGATCGTCGGGGTAGCCGCCGAAGATCTTGCCCTCGTTCACCGAACCGTTCGGGCTGCCCTCGCCGGAGGCGCCGTTGTCGGCGCAGTAGATGATCAGCGTGTTGTCGAGCTGGCCCGACTCCTCGAGGTAGTCGACGATCCGGCCGACCTGGGCGTCGGTGTACTCGGAGAAGCCGGCGAACACCTCGGCCATGCGGCTGAACATGGCCTTCTCCTCGTCGTTCAGTTCGGCCCACGGACGGACCTCGTCGGTGGGGGAGAACGTGCCGTCGGGCATCGGGTTCAACGCCGTGAGATCGGTGTCCTCGGGCAGGATGCCGCGTTCGATCATCCGACCGAGTACCCACTCGCGGTAGGCCTCGTAGCCGTCGTCGAACATGCCCTTGTACCTGTCGATGTACTCCTGCGGCGCGTGGTGCGGGGCGTGGTTGGCGCCGGGGCAGAACCACAGGTACCAGGGCTTCTCGGGTTCGGTCTGCTTGACGTCGCGGATCATCTTCAACGCCTGGTCGGCGAGGTCCTTGGAGAGGTGGTAGCCCTCCTCCGGGGAGTACGGCTGCTCGATGTAGTGGTTGTCCTCGGCGAGCGACGGGTACCAGTTGTTGGTCTCGCCGCCGATGAACCCGTAGAAGCGGTCGTAGCCCTGCGCGAGCGGCCAGTTCTTCTTCGACGCGCCGGCCGTCCATTCGTCGATGGGCACGTTGTGGTTCTTGCCGACCCAGAACGTCGACCATCCGGCGTCCCGCAGGACGTTCGCCATCGTGGCGTTGGACGGCGGGATGTGCGAGTTGTAGCCGGGGAAGCCGGTGGACGACTCCGAGATGGAGGCGAAGCCGTTGAGGTGGTGGTTGCGTCCCGTCAGGAACGTCGAGCGGGTCGGCGAGCACAGCGCGGTGGTGTGCCACTGCGTGTAGGTCAGGCCGTTCTCCGCGAGACGGTCCATCGTCGGCATGTTGATCCGGCCGCCGTACGGCGACCACGACGCCTGACCGGTGTCGTCGTACAGCACGACCAACACGTTGGGTGCGCCCGCCGGTGCCTTCTCGGGAAGGAAGGCGTCCCAGTCCGACACCGATTCGCGCACATCGAGATTGATGGTGCCCTTGAATTCCTTGGCCACGATTGCTCCTTCGTCGGTCAGAGGTCCCGTCGTCTCATGGTCGGTGCCTGCCAGTCCCTTCGCCTCACCCTCGTCAGGTGAAGCCGCCTGCGCGCGGGGCGTCGACAATCAGCGGAGCAGTCCCCGGGCGAGAGGAGTCGGCGAACGGTGAGTACGACCGAGAAGACGCACAGGCCCTGGCCCGCGTTCGGGACCCTTCAGGGCTACCGGAGGGCGTGGATCCGCCCCGACCTCATCGCCGGGCTCACCGTCTGGGCGGTCCTCGTACCGGAGGCACTGGCGTACGCGACGATTGCCGGTGTGCCGCCGGTGGTCGGGTTGTACGCCGCGATCCCGTCGTTGATCCTGTACGCCGCCGCGGGGAGTTCGCGGCACCTGGTGGTCGGGCCGATGTCCGCGACCGCGGCGTTGTCGGCGGCCATCATCGCCCCGATCGCCGGTGCGGACGGAGGCCGGTACATCGCCCTGTCGGCGGTACTGGCCGTCGCGACCGGCATCGTCGGACTGCTCGCCGCCCTGCTGCGGCTCGGATTCATCGCGTCGTTCATATCGGAACCGGTGCTCAAGGGGTTCATCGTCGGCCTGGCACTCACCATCATCATCGGTCAGGTTCCGAAACTGTTCGGCATCGAGAAGGGCGACGGCAACTTCTTCGAACAGGCGTGGTCGGTGGTGCTCAACCTCGGCGACACCGATTGGCGCACATTGGTTGTCGGTGCACTGAGCCTGGTGGTGGTGCTGGGATTCAAGCGCTGGCTGCCGCTCGTGCCGGGATCGTTGCTGGCGGTCCTGCTGGGCGTCCTCGCCGTCGTGGTGTTCGGCCTCGAGGACAAGGGGGTCGACATCGTCGGCCACATCGACTCCGGGCTGCCGGCGATCGGTCTGCCGGGTGGTGTCGGGTTCGACGAGTACGTGGACCTGCTGGGGCCCGCTGTGGGCGTGCTGCTGATCGGATTCGCGGAGGGCCTGGGCGCCGCGAAGACCTACGCGGCCAAGGCCGGCTACGAGGTCGATGCCAACCGCGAGCTCGCGGGGCTGGGCGCGGCGAACCTCGGTTCCGGTCTGTGTTCGGGCATGGTCGTCAACGGGAGCCTGTCCAAGACCGCGGTCAACGGTGGCGCCGGCGCCAAGTCGCAGGTCAGCGGGCTGGTAGTGGCCGGCCTGACCGTTCTCACGCTGCTGTTCTTCACCGGGTTGTTCGAGAAGCTCCCGGAAGCGACGCTCGCGGCGGTAGTGATCGCCGCCGTCATCGAACTGGTCGACGCCGCGGCGCTGCGTCGGCTGTACGGCGTGTGGACCGCGCGGCTCGGCAGCATCTACGGGCACGCTGCCCGCGCCGACTTCGCCGCCGCGATCGCCGCGATGATGGGCGTCCTGCTCTTCGACACCCTCCCGGGTCTGGTCATCGGGATCGGGGTGTCGATGCTGCTGCTGCTGTATCGCGCGTCCCGTCCTCGTGTGGCCGCGCTGGTGAAGGACGGCTCGCGGTGGGTCGACGCCGAGCGTCGCCCTGATCTCGACACGCGTCCCGACGTCGCGGTGGTCCGCGTCGAGGGGGGACTCTTCTTCGCGAACGCAGACCACGTCAAGGAACGGATCGCCGAGTTGTGCACCGACCGGACACGCGTGGTCGTCCTCGACGCCGAGACGTCCCCCTTCGTGGACGTCAGTGCGGCCCAGATGCTCGCCCAGCTGCGAGACACCCTGGGACGCAGGGGTGTGGACCTCCGGATCGCGCGCGACATCGGACAGTTCCGGGACACGCTGACGCGGGCGGCGCACGCCGACGGTCGCGTCGCCGTCTACCCGACAGTTGCCGACGCGCTCGCCGATCTGGACGCGCACTCGTAGCCAGAACCGGGGTAGGAGGGACTGTGGCAGTGCTCGCGCCGACACTCGTCGGATACCGGATGGCGTGGCTCAGAGCCGATGTCGTGGCCGGACTCAGCGCCGGGGCGGTGGTGATCCCGCAGGCGATGGCCTACGCGACGATCGCCGACATGCCGGTGCAGATCGGTCTGTACACGTGCATGGTGCCGATGGTGGTGTACGCGCTGCTCGGCGGTTCCCGCACCACGAGCGTGAGCACCACCTCCACCATCGCCACGCTCACCGCGTCGACTCTGATCGGCGCCGGGATCGCGGCCGGCTCGGAGGACGCGCAGACGTCGTTGATGACGCTGACGCTGATGGTCGGTGTGATCCTGTTGCTGGCGAGGGCGTTCAAGCTCGGGTCGATCATCGAGAACATCAGCGAGGCAACGCTGTCCGGCATCAAGGCCGGCGTCGGACTGACGGTTGCCGCCGGCCAGTTGCCCAAGCTGCTCGGGGTGCCGTCGGATCCGGACGCGACCGGGTTCTTCCGTGTGCTGTGGTCCGCCGTGCGCCAGATCGGCGACGCGGTCCCGGCGACGGTGCTGCTCGCGGCGGGCTCGATCGCGGCCCTGTACGCCATGGCGAAGTTCGTGCCGCGGATCCCCGGCCCGCTGGTGGTGGTCGCGATCGGTGTCGCGCTGGTCGCGTTCGCGGGCCTCGACGATCACGGTGTCGCGCTGATCGACCCGGTCCCGCAGGGTATTCCGCTGCCGGGAATCCCGAGCCCGGACGACATCGGGGGGCTGCTTCCGGGAGCGCTCGCGATCTCGGTCATGGCGTTCCTCGAGACGGTGGCCGTCGGGCGGGGCGTGCGCAGGTCCGGCGAACCACAGATCGACAGCGATCAGGAACTGTTCGCCAACGGCATGGCCTCGGTGGCGGGTTCGTTCTTCCACACCCTGCCGCCGGCCGGCGGGTTCTCGCAGACCGCAGTGGCGTTGCGGGCCGGGGGACGTACGCAGGCCGCGAGCCTGGTGACCGCTGTGCTCGCGGTCGCGGTGGCGCTGTTCCTGGCGCCGGTGCTCGACGACCTGCCGCAGGCCACGCTGGGCGCGATGGTCGTCGTCGCGACGCTCGGACTACTCGATCTCGGCTCCTTCGCGCGCTACTGGCGGATCAATCGCGTGGAGTTCTGGATCGCGCTGGCCACCGCGGTGGTCGGGCTGACCGCGGGCCTGCTGGCGGCTGTCGCGGTCGGCGTCGTGCTCACGCTGTATCTCGTGCTGCGGGAATTGGACCGGCCGCATGTCGTCCAACTGTTCCGCGACGAACGGGGGGAGTGGCGGCCCGGCGCGGAGGGTGCTCCGACCGAAGCGGCCGATCCTCTGGTCCTGAGGGTCAATCTCGCGCTGTACACCGCCAGCGTCCGCGCCACGGTCGCAGCGATCGAGCGGAGGGCCGGCGTCGGCGAGGGGGCGGAGAAGCTCTCTCCGCCCGGTGCCCTCGTCCTCGATGTCTCGCGCGCCTACATGGTGTCGACCACCGTGATCGACCAGATCCGTGACATGGTCCGGGAACTGGACGATGCCGGTGTCGCCGTCCACTTCGCCGACCTGCCTGTTTCGGAGATGCCGAAGTTGCTGACGACGCCGTGGTGGCACGAATACGGTTCGGATCGCTACTTCGAGCGCGTGGCGGATGCGGTTGACGCGATCGAGAGGGCGCGTCCCTCCTCGGACGCCTCGGACGGCGTTTCCGGCGACCTGATGGGTCGGTGATCGTTATTCATGCGCCGAGGGTGAGGACGGTTCCGTTCGCGTGCAGTGAAATTCACCCATGGGAGAGCTGATCCTGCAGTTGCTGCCGGAACTGGCCGGGATGGCGGTGACGCCGGCCGCGATCGCCGGGTGCGTGCTGTTGTTGCAGACGAAACGGGCGCTGGCGAACTCGTTCGCGTTCTTCGCCGCGTTCATGATCGCGTACACCGCGATCGGGATCGCGGCGCTGCTCGGCGGCGCCACCCACGACACCCGATCGGGAACCGCCACTCACTGGGCGGGTCTGGCCGTCGGTCTGATCTTCGTCGCGTTCGGCGTGGCGCAACTGATCCGTCGGCGGACGCCCTCGGACACCGGACCGGAATGGATGCAGCAACTCACGAACGCCAAGCCACGAGGCGCCTTCGTGATGGGTGCCGCGCTGTCGATCGTGAACCCCAACCTCGCGATCATGATCTCCGGCATGACCATCATCGCGGCATCCGACACGACCACCGCATCCGCGGTGACGGGAACGGTGTTGTTGCTTCTCGCGGCGGCACTCGACTTCCTGGTGCCGATCGGGGTGTATTTGGCCTTCGGGGATCGGGCGAAGGGCATCCTCGCGAAGGTCAAGGAGTGGATGCTCGCGCACGAGCGGCCGCTCACGCTCACCGTGTTCTTCGGGTTCGGTGCGCTGTTCGTGATCCGGAACGTGTCCGCGCTGGTGTGATGTTCACGCTCGGATAGTGCGCCGGCGCTCGGCGAACACGAAGGTCTCGTAGGCGATCAGAACGAGCAGAACCGCGGTGAGAAGTCCCAGCGTCACCAGCGCGGGGAGGTGCCACGCGAGCGGGATCAGGGCGAGCAGCACGACGACGGTCACGGTGCGCGGCACGCTGAACGCGCCGGCGCCGTACTGCTTGAAGTAGACGAGTGCCGCCAGGTACAGCGCCGCGCCGCCGAACAGCGCCACCAACGGCCAGCCCTGGAGGGGGTCGGTCAACCGGTGCTCGTTGCCGTCGCCGACGTAGTAGAGGATCTTCTTCAGCCCGAGGGAGACCATTACGATGCCGAGCACCATCGGCAGGTGTGCGTAGCTGTAGCAGCGCTGAGCGATCCGGATGCGGTGCCGACCCCGCGACGCCTCGAATCCCTGCTCCACCATCAGCGACGTGACATCGAAGTACGCCCACCACAGCAGCGACGACACCGCGAGCCCGAGGAGCGAGGCGACGATGATCGCCCACGTCGTCGGCAGGCTCGCGACGCCGATGCCGATCGACGCGATGGACTCGCCCAGCGCGATGATCACGAACGAGCTGTGCCGCTCCGCGAAGTGGCTCACCGACCGCAGCCGCCAGCCGGTCCCGCCGATCAGCGTGCCCAGATAGTCGCCGGCGAGTGCCAGGAACCACATCACCGTCTGCCACGGCCCCGTCAGCTGCGACGCGATCAACAGGAAGGTCGTGCCCGTGAGCATCGACGGCACGAACCGCATCACCTGCCCGCGCAGTTGCGGGTCTTCCTTACTGATCACCAGGAAAATCAGGATGTGCAGCATCCGCACCACGAAGTAGCCGACGGCGAACACGAGTGGGGCGTCGAGGCCGCCCGGCAGGTCGTCGAACGCCTCCGGGATCGTCAGCGCGATGACGAACACCGCCGACATCGCCGCGAGCATCACCACCCGCAGCACACCCTCGTCGGCGCGCACCAGGTTGGCCACCCACGAATAGCCCACCCAACTCCACCACAGCACCGCCATCACCAGCACGCCGTGCAGCAGGTTGACACTGCTGGGATCGTGGCCCCACAGCTCGGTGACCCGCGTGAGCGCGAAGACGAACACCAGGTCGAAGAACAGCTCGAGTGGCGAAACCGATGCCCGTTCCTCAGTGGGGCGGGTGGTCAGACGGCGGGTGACGTTCACCGTGCAGATGCTGCCACCGACGGAGTGGGGCCGCGCCCCTATCCGTTGGTCAGGACGCGGTGCACTCCCGGAGACGCACCTCGGTAAGCTCGACAGCTGGACTTGCATCAATCCATCTATCCGGAGGTACACACGCGTGGCTCTCGTCGTCCAGAAGTACGGGGGATCCTCGGTCTCGAGCGCCGAGCGCATCCGGCGCGTCGCTGAACGGATCGTCGAGACCAAGAAGGCGGGCAATGACGTCGTCGTGGTCGTCTCGGCGATGGGCGACACCACCGACGAACTGCTCGACCTCGCGCAGCAGGTGTGTCCGGTGCCGCCGGCCCGCGAGATGGACATGCTGCTCACGTCGGGTGAGCGCATCTCGAACGCCCTCGTCGCGATGGCCATCCACTCGCTCGGCGCGCAGGCGCGGTCGTTCACCGGCTCGCAGGCCGGTGTCATCACGACCGGCAGCCACGGCAACGCCAAGATCATCGACGTCACCCCGGGCCGCGTGCGCGCGGCGCTCGACGAGGGTTCGATCGTGCTGGTCGCCGGCTTCCAGGGCGTGAGCCAGGACAGCAAGGACGTCACCACCCTCGGCCGCGGAGGCTCGGACACCACCGCCGTCGCGCTCGCCGCGGCGCTCAAGGCCGACGTGTGCGAGATCTACACCGACGTCGACGGTGTCTTCACCGCCGACCCGCGCATCGTGCCCGACGCGCAGCGCCTCGACACCGTCTCCTTCGAGGAGATGCTCGAGATGGCCGCGTGCGGCGCGAAGGTTCTGATGCTGCGCTGCGTCGAGTACGCCCGCCGCTACAACGTGCCCGTGCACGTCCGCTCGTCATACACGACCAAGCCCGGAACGATCGTGTCCGGATCGATGGAGGACATTCCCGTGGAAGAAGCCCTGATCACCGGTGTCGCACACGACCGCGGCGAGGCCAAGGTCACCGTCGTCGGCCTGCCCGATACCCCGGGCCACGCCGCGAAGGTCTTCCGTGCCGTCGCCGAGGCCGAGATCAACATCGACATGGTCCTGCAGAACATCTCCAAGGTCGAGACCGGCAAGACCGACATCACCTTCACGCTGCCCAAGGCCGACGGCCCGCGTGCGGTGGAGAAGCTGACGGCGCTGCAGTCGGAGATCGGCTTCACGCAGATCCTGTTCGACGACCTCATCGGCAAGGTGTCGCTCGTCGGCGCCGGCATGAAGAGCCATCCGGGCGTCACCGCCAAGTTCTGCGAGGCGCTCGCCGAGGCGGACGTCAACATCGACCTGATCTCGACGTCGGAGATCCGCATCTCGGTGCTCGTCAAGGACACCGATCTGGACGACGCCGTGCGCGCGATCCACGCAGCTTTCGAACTCGGCGGCGAGGAAGAGGCCGTCGTACACGCAGGAACGGGACGGTAATTCGAGATGACCACCATCGCTGTCGTCGGTGCCACCGGCCAGGTCGGCATCGTCATGCGCACACTGCTCGAGGAGCGCAACTTCCCGGCCGACAAGGTTCGGTTCTTCGCGTCCGCGCGCTCGGCCGGCAAGACGCTGCCGTTCCGCGGTGAGGACATCGTCGTCGAGGACGCGTCCGCGACCTCCGACGAGGACCTGAAGGGCATCGACATCGCGCTGTTCTCGGCCGGTGCGACGCTCTCGCGTGCGCAGGCCCCGCGCTTCGCGGCCGCCGGTGCGATCGTCGTCGACAACTCGTCGGCGTGGCGCAAGGATCCCGAGGTTCCCCTCGTCGTCAGCGAGGTCAATCCGGAGGAGACGAAGAACCCGCCGAAGGGCATCATCGCCAACCCGAACTGCACGACGATGGCCGCGATGCCGGTCCTCAAGGTGCTGCACGACGAGGCGGGCCTGCAGCGCCTGATCGTCAGCAGCTACCAGGCGGTCTCGGGCAGCGGCATCGCCGGCGTCGAGGAGCTCGTCGGCCAGGTCCGCGCCGTCGCCGACGACGCCGAGAAGCTGGTCCACTCCGGTGCGGCCGTCGACTTCCCGGCCCCGAACAAGTACGTCGCGCCCATCGCGTTCAACGTCGTGCCGCTCGCCGGTGCGCTCGTCGACGACGGCAGCGGCGAGACCGACGAGGACCAGAAGCTCCGCAACGAGAGCCGCAAGATCCTCGGCCTGCCGGACCTGCTGGTGTCGGGCACGTGCGTGCGCGTCCCGGTCGTCACCGGTCACTCGCTGGCGATCAACGCCGAGTTCGAGCGTCCGCTGTCGGTGGAGCGCGCGAAGGAACTGCTCGCCGACGCCCCCGGCGTCGAGCTGGTGGACGTGCCGAACCCGCTCGCGGCCGCCGGTGGCGACGTGTCCCTCGTCGGCCGGATCCGTCAGGACCCGGGTGCCCCCGAGGGCCGCGGCCTGGCGCTGTTCGTCTCGGGCGACAACCTGCGTAAGGGTGCTGCACTCAACACCATCCAGATCGCCGAGCTGCTCGTCTAGCTCCCGCTCGTCCCGCGTGCGCGGTCACGGGGCCTTCGGGTCCGGTGGCCGCGCACGCGGCGTTTTCGGTGAGTGGTGAGTGCTGTTGCAGCCGAAAGCGTTCGACCGTAGCTTCAGTGCTGTGACGGCGAACACAGGAAACGGTGCGGACTGGGGACCTCTCCTCGAACGACTCGAGGATCGGAAGGCGTCCGCGCGCGCGATGGGTGGCGCGGAGAAGGTCGCGCGCTACCGGGCGTCCGGGAGGCTGGACGTCCGTGGCCGTCTCGCCGGGCTGCTGGATCCCGGATCGTTCGTCGAATTGGGTCCGCTCGCAGGAGATCCGGCGGTGCCGTCGGACGCGTTCGTCGCCGGATCCGGGACGATCGAGGGGCGTCCGGTAACGGTCGGCGCCGAGGACTTCACCGTCGCGGGCGGCTCGATCGGCACCGCGGCCGCATCCAAGCGCGCCCGCTCGGCCCAACTCGCACTGCGCAATCGGGTGCCGCTCGTGATGATGCTCGAGGGGGCCGGGCACCGCGCCACCAACGCACTGGAACGGAACCGTCCCGCACCCAACGATCTTCAGGCGATGGCGGACCTGTCGGGGCTCGTGCCCACCGTGGCGATCGTGACCGGGCCGTCCGCAGGACACGGTGCCCTCGCGGCGCCGCTCTCCGATTTCGTGATCATGGTGGACGGGCACGGCGCGCTGTTCACCGCCGGCCCGCCGCTCGTCGCGGCGTCGACCGGCGAGCAGATCGACAAACAAACGCTCGGCGGGCCGCAGGTCGCGATCGACACGTCCGGCGTCGCCCACAACCTCGCCGAGTCCGACGAGGCCGCGCTGGCCCTGGCCCGCCGGTACCTGTCGTACTTCCCGAGCAGCGCATGGCAGCGTGCGCCGTGGGTGGGCCCGGCGTGCGGCAACCACGACGTGGGCGAGCGGTCCCTGCCGGAACTGCTCGACCTGATCCCGGTGAACCAGAAGCGCCCCTACGACATGCGCGTGATGCTGGACGCCGTCGCCGACGCGGGCACCGTCACCGAGATCCAGCCGACCTACGGGACGTCCATCGTCACCGCGCTCGTGCGGATCGGCGGACACGCGGTCGCCGTCGTCGCGAACCAGCCGATGGTGATGGCGGGCGCGGTCACCGTCGCCGCGGCGGAGAAGGCCGCCGCCTTCCTCCAGGTGGCGGGGGCGTTCCATCTGCCGGTGCTGTTTCTCGCGGACAACCCGGGCGTGATGGCGGGCAGCGCGGCGGAGAAGGCCGGGATCCTCAAAGCCGGCGCGCGCATGTTCGCGGCGCAGCACCGGCTGCGGACCCCCAAGTTCCACGTGACGGTTCGCAAGGCGTTCGGGTTCGGCAGTTCGGTGATGGGCATGAACCCCTACGACAACCAGACCATGACGCTCGCGTTCCCCGCGGTCACACTCGGGGGCATCCCCGCGGACGTCGGTGGGCGCACCGCGAAGGAGGACGACGAGACGCGGCGTGCGCTCGTCGAGAACGAGGCGTCCGGGCCGTGGGCTCTGGCGCAGACGTTGTTCTACGACGACATCATCGATCCGCGGGAACTGCGGAACATTCTGATCCGTGGGCTGGGTTCGAGTGTCCGGGACGACGCCGTCGCACCGGTCGCGCACCACGGCTATCTACTCTGACGTCCCTGGCTCACGGGCCAATTCGGACGAAATGGGCTACCGTCAGGCTGCCAGCGAATTGCGCTGCAGTGCAGAGCTGTACGGGCTCCACGGGTCGGTATCGAAACGGAGTGGAAATGTCCTTGGGGAAGAAGTGGGAAGTCGAGTACGGGTACTCGGACGCCGTGCGCAGTGGCGATCTGTTGTTCTGCTCCGGCCAGGTCGGCCTCGAAGAGGACGGTAGCGTCCCGGCGGACCCCGAGCGCCAGTACGACCTGGCCTTCGCGGCACTGGCCGCGCTGCTCGCCGAGCACGGTGTCGGGCCGCAGGATGTCGTGGACCTGACCAGTTTTCACGTCGACTACCCCGAACACATGAAGGAGTTCATGGCCGCGAAGGCGCGCTTCCAGGATGGGGCACGCCCCGCATGGACCGCGATCGGCGCCGGCGCTCTCGCAATGCCCGGCGTGTTGGTGGAGATCAAGGCGACGGCCCGGATCCCGTAGCTTCGGGGAATGCGGCGGCGCCGACAGGGCGTGCGATGTCGGCGCCGCGGAGCATCTCTCGCGTCGTCCTACAGGGCGGTGGGGGCGGTGGTACGCGCGGTGCCGGCGACCCCGGACAGCAGGGTCACGATCGCGATCCCGACTGCCAGGTAGATCAGCGAGCTGCCGATCTTCGAGTCGATGTCCGCATAGACCGTGAACGGCCACAGGGCCACGGCGACGGTCGCGAGCCCGCCGATCCACCCGAAGAACGACGTCGCGCGCGGCGTCGAGACCAGGAGCAGGTGCAGCAGGGCTGTCGCCAGCAGCGCCGCGACGATCGCGTATCCGGCGATCGTCGTGACTTGGGATTCTCCGAAGGTCGTGTCCGGAGTGACGACCGCGATGTCGAGCAGGCCGCGGACGATCAAGAGGCCCACCACCGCGGCGAGCGCCGCGACGAGGGCGGTGGCCACGCCACCGGACCACAGTCGTTTCGCATCGACCGCGGGTGCGGCCGGCGGGCCGGGGGGATACGCGCTCATCGAGTGCTCCTTCCGGATGCCGAACGGGAACCTGTCCTGCCGACACGGTAGGGCGTCGCGCGGCCCGGGCCGTCACCCTCTGCGGGTGAACGCGATCTGCTCGCGTAGCCCGGAGTGCAACGGCGCCGACACCCGATCGAGTGTCGGCGCCGCCCAGGGAAGCGACGAGCCCCGTGTTACGCGGCCGGGCCTGTGGAGCCGAGGGGCAGACCGGCGAGCAGGTCGCCGAGGTCGGCCGGCAGCAGATCCTGCAGGCTGCCCAGATCCAGGTCGGCCGGCAGGATGTCCTGCAGGCTGCCGAGGTCGACGCTGCCGAGGAGGCCGCCGACGGGCACGATCTGCGGTTCACCGACGACGGGTTCCGGGTTCGCGAGCGAAACGCACTCGCCCACAACCGCGTACACGCCGTTCTCGAGGTCCGTCGTGAAGGTGTCCTCGCCGGCGGGCCCGACCCGCTCGGCCACATCCGTCTGCCAGGACAGGAATCCCGGTTCGGTGATCTTGCTCGGGTCCTCGCGGAGCGCGGGTAGCTTGGCGGCCTCGAGCGCGAAGGCGCCGCAGCTGCTCGTGGCATCTTCGTTGGGGTTGGCGACGGTGACCGAGAGCGTGTTCGCCTGGACGCCGGTCGTGACGGTCGGACTCGTGAGTTCGGCCGGTTCGGCCGAGGCGAGGGCGGGTGCGGCGAGCGCTGCCGCGGCGAAGATCGCAGCCCCACCGACTGCGTGACCGAGTGTCTTCCGACTACGCAACTGCATATTCATCCCCTTCCAAATGTGAACCATCGGAACGTGATCCAGGTCGGAGGCGATCTCCTGACCAAGATCACCTCTCCACCATCGACCCCGGGTGCGGAGGCTGCAACAGCAAGAGCGGTCAAAGCGGTCGTATCGGGCGGCGGTGCGACCCGGGGTGTGCTGTCCGCGTTGCCGGAGCGGCGTCATGAACAGGGCAAAGCGCGCGGTCCGTTTTGCGAGTAACGATGCTGTAACGGTCTCACTTGGACGGTCGATCAACCATTGTGACGCTTGGGGTTTGGCCGATCAGGTCGGCGCGAACTCTGCGCGTAGGCGGTTCAGGGCACGGTGCTGTGCGACGCGGACCGCACCGGGAGTCATGTGCAGCGCGTCCGCGGTCTCGGCGGCCGACATCTCGTCGATGATGCGCAGGCGGAGGATGCGCCGCTGTCGCGGGGTGAGGACGGCGAGCATCGTCTCGATGCGCCGCAGATCCTCCGACCGGACCGCATGGTTCTCCGGGGTGTCGGTGTCCGCGCCGATCTCGGGCAGGGTGCCGACCGGGAGAGACCGGTCGCGGTGCGCCGCGCGCAGTGCGTCGGAGATCTTGTGGCCGGCGATACCGAACACGAACGCGGTGAAGCGGCCCCGGTGTTCGTACCGGGGAAGCGCGCACACCACGGCGACGCACACCTCCTGCGTGACGTCCTCGGCCGACACGCACCGCGACTCACGCAGCCGTGACCGGCAGAAGCCCAGCACCATCGGACGGACACGGGCCATGAGATCGGCCAGCGCGTCGTCGTGCCCGGTGGAGGCAGCGGCGGCGATGCTGTCGACGTCGGTGCCGGAGGGCGACGGGGCGTACCAGGAACTCGCATTCACACCGCACAGGTAACGCGCGCTTCCTGAGGCCCTCTTCAGTGGACCATGGAGGTTTCTGTGAGTGGCTCCATCGGCCCGCGGAGGTAGCGGCCGATGGGCCCCTCGTCCAGGGCGAGGGCCTTGGTGATCACCGAGGCGCCGACGATGATCCCGCACGCGACGAACATCCACCCGATCGCGGTGAACACCAGGCCCAGTTCGCCGAACTTGGCCTCGGCGGTGGACACCGTCCGCGGTAGGACGATGTCGCCGGCGATACCCAGCGCGGCCAGGCCGATGGCGGTGATGGCGCCGGTGGTCCACAGTACGCGGGGCGACAGGCGTCGCTCGGTGAGCAGGTACGGCACCAGGGTCCACAGGGCGGTCCAGACCGCGAACTGCGCGATCAGCACGAGGAACACGCCCAGGTACGGCACGTCGCGCAGGATCTTGGCGAAGCCGATCAGCGCGGCCGACGACGCCACCGACAGCAGGACCGCGACCCACCGCCACCAACTGGACATCTTCAGCGTCGGCACGTGCCACACCCGCCCGTACATCCGGCCCAGCGCGCGGGCGAACGACGTGCCACTGAGCACCACCATCAGCAGACCGATGATGCCGAACGTCGCGAACGACGGTTCGCTGGGTGT
Organism: Prescottella agglutinans; assembly: GCF_004011865.1. Lineage (GTDB taxonomy): Bacteria > Actinomycetota > Actinomycetes > Mycobacteriales > Mycobacteriaceae > Prescottella > Prescottella agglutinans. The sequence goes on from NZ_RKLP01000008.1 coordinate 220,471, forward strand.
GAAACTCCCCGGTGGCACGTCGACGGCCTCCACGTCGATGCCGAACTGGTCGAAGAATCCCGTCGTGAAGGCGTCGTGGCGGCCGATGGTCGACGCCGCGATCACCACGGGCAGTACGGATGTGAACGACTGCGCCGCCAGCGTCATGGACCGGTCCGCCCACTCGATGTCGACGAAGCCGGACAGCATGTGCTGCACCGTCCGACCGGGCGCGGTGCCGCGCAACCAGCCCTGTGCGCTCTCCGACCGGGCGGCGAGTGCCTCGCGGGCCAACACGACGTTGAACTTGGACGACCGCACGGCACCCCTCAGGCTCTGCGGGCCCCGGCGCGGCCGGTCCCGATGGACTGCCGTCAGCGTAGGCGAACCGGGCGATCGTGTCGGACAGGAGAATCGGATGACGCCGTCGAATCGACGCCGACGCAGTACGGTGACGGGTGCGCTCTGCCGAGACCGCCGGAGGCGCCGTTGAAGGACGTGGAGCACCCCGACGCCCGCGTGATGGCACGCGAGGCGGGCCTGGCGGTGCTCGTCGGCGTGGCCGCCGCCGCGATCCCGATCGCACTGTTCGAGACGGTCCGCGCCGTCGCCGACCTCCTGTACGTCCGTGTCCCGCACGCCCTCGGGTTCGCGGGTGATTCCCGGTGGTGGATCGCCGTCGTGCTGACGGTGGCCGGAGTCGGTGTCGGCTCGATCGTCCGGCTCGCACCCGGGCACGGCGGCCGCGACTCGGCGACGGCCGGTCTGATCGGGCCCCCGATCCCGTTGTCGGCGTTGCCGAGTCTGCTGGCGGCGACGGTGCTCGCACTGGGCGCGGGGGCGAGCCTCAGTCCCGAGAACGTGCTGATCTCCGTCAATGCGGCCGTCGCGGTCTGGGTCGTCGCGCGACTGCGGCCCGCGGTGGCTTCGGAGCGTGTGATCGTGCTCGCGACGGCTGCGACGATCGGTGTCCAGTTCGGCACTCCGATCGCGGCCCCGCTGGTGTACCTCGAACTGACGGGGCGCCCCGTGCGGGGGAACCTGTGGGACGTCCTCCTCATGCCCCTGGTCGCAGCCGGGACCGGCACGGTCACGATGGCGGTGCTCCACCGCCCGGTGCTGACGATCGACGTGCCCGGGTCCTGGTCGACGACGCTGCCCGACGTGCTCGGCGGCGTCGCGATCGCGTCGGCTACCGCAGTGGTCGTGCTGGGCGCGGTCTACGGGTACCGGGGCCTGCACACCCTGTTCCACCGCGTTCGCAATCCGGTGCTGATGACCGGTCTGGGCGGCGTCGTGCTGGGTGTCCTCGGGGCGCTCGGCGGTCCGCAGTCCATGTTCAAGGATGTCGAGACGATGCGGTCGCTGGTGTCGACGGCGCCGGAGATGTCCGTCCCGCGCCTCGTGGTGGTGGGGTTGTGCAGCCTCGCGGCCTTCACGGTGGCGGCCGCGAGCGGATTCCGGGGCGGGCGCGTCATCGCCTCGGCCGTCGTCGGGGTGAACGCCGGCCTGACCGCGCACGCGCTCGTCCCGTCGGTACCGGTGACCCTCGCGGTGGCGTGCGCCGTGCTCGGTGCCGTGGTCGTGGCGGTGCGCAGTTGCTGGCTGGGGATCTTCATCCCGGCCGCGATGGTCGGCTCGGTGTCGGTGCTGCCGGTGCTGTGCGTCGCGGTACTACCGGTGTGGCTGCTGGTGACGAACCGGCCGACCATGACCATTCGCGAGCGCCGCGGGCCACCGGACGAGCGGTGACCCGCGGAACTCGCGGTCAGCTCACGTGCGGTCGCGCAGCAGGAACGAGAGCACCGACGCCAGCCAGGCGTCGCGGGCCTCGATCATGGTCCAGTGGCCGCAGTTCGGGAACACGTGGAACTCGGCGTTGGGGATGTCGCGCATCGGCAGCAGACCCATGTCCACTGGGCTGACCCGGTCGTCGCGGCCCCACGTGATCAGGGTCGGGGCCTTGATCTTGCCGAGCTTCGCCCAGTACGGGGTGACGTCGGCCTGCGCGGCTGCGGCGGCCATCGCCTTCATCGCGTTGCTGCTGTACATGCGGCGGGCGATCTCGAGCGTCTTCGGCTCGGTCGCGAGCGCCCAGCGCTCCTCGATGAGCTGCTCGGTCACCACGGCGGGGTCGTAGACCATCGACTGCAGCCACCGGATCAGGCTCTCCCGCGACGGGTTGTCGGTGAACTCGGTGAGGAGCTTGATGCCCTCGCCCGGGAAGGGGGAGAGGACGTTCTTGCCGATGCCGCCGATCGAGACGAGCTTGTTCACCCGCTCGGGGTGCGCGATCGCGATGTTCGCGCCGACGCCACCGCCCATCGAGTTACCGATGATGTCGACCGCGCCGAGGCCGAGTCCGTCCAGGAAGACCGGGACCGCGTTGACGGCCTCGACCATCGGGTGGCCGTCGCACGGATCGGACACGCCGAAGCCGGGGAACTCGAGGACGTAGCAGGTGAAGTGCTCCGCGAAGTCCGCGAGGACGCCGCGGTAGTTACGCCAACCGGTCACACCGGGGCCGGAGCCGTGCAGCAGCAGCAGCGGCGGACCGTCGCCGGCCTGGTGGTACCGGAGCACGCCCTGATCGGTGTGCAGTTCCCGCTTGGAGTCCTCGTAGCTGATCTCAGTAGTCATCGTCCGCCTCTATTTGTCGGAAATGTCGTTCGGGTCACCAGCCTGTCGCGAATCGCCACCGACCGCCACATCGCCTCCCGCGCAGTGAAAACGTTTCGCGGGGCGATTCGTCCGGCTCGCCGGAAACTCGCCGTGTGAACCCGGTTGATCCACGCAAAGTATCAGGGCGGCAGACGGTTCCGGCGTACCGTCGGGCGGGCGTGCTCCGGTAGGGCGACCACGGGGAGTGTGACGTGTCATGAGCGGACGGATGTCGAGGCGCGCGTTCAACCGCGGATTGGTGTGGACCGCCGGCGCGGTCGGCGCGGGAGCGGCCGGCATGGCCGCCGTGCGCGCGCAGGATCTGGGCGACCTCGGCAACATCGACCCGGCCCGGCCGCTGCTGTTCGCGTCGCCGAAGCTCGAGCCGTTCGTCGATCCGCTGCCCCGGCTGCCGGTCCTGACCGGGTCGCAGCTGGAACTGCGCGCCGCGAGCACCACGCACCGGTTCCACCGGGACCTGGAGCCGTCGCCGGCACTCGCGTACGGAGGCATGGACTACCTGGGGCCGACAATCGAGGCGCACGGCGGCGACCCGCTGACCGTGGCCTACCGCAACGAGATCGGCGTCCACCCGCTGGCCGCCGACTTCGACACCACCCTGCACGGTGTCACCGAACAGGACCGGACCTCGGTGCCGACGTCGATGCACCTGCACGGCGCGGTGACCCCGCCCGAGCACGACGGTCACCCGGCGTTCCTGCAGCGCCCCGGGCAGGGGCACGTGCACCGGTATCCGAACGTCCACGAGGCCACCCAGTTCTGGTATCACGACCACGCGATGGGGATCACCCGGCTCAACGTCTACGCCGGCCTCGCGGGCGTGGTCCTGCTGCGCGACCAGTTCGACACGGGCGCCGGCGACAACGCGTGGGGCCTGCCGTCGGGGGAGTTCGAGATCCCGCTGGTCCTGCAGGAGAAGATCTTCACCGCCGACGGGCGCCAGAGCATCCGCGCGACCCCGATGGTGCCGCAGGGCCGCTGGGACGGCGGTACCCCCGGCGACGTCGGTGTCGTGAACGGCAAGATCTGGCCGGAACTCGAGGTGGCGCGGGGGATGTACCGCCTGCGGATCGTCAGCGCCGCATCGTTCAGTGTGTGGAACCTGTTCTTCGGCAACCGGATGCGATTCTGGGTCCTCGGCATGGAGAGCGGCATGCTCAACGCTCCGGTGCCGACGACGCGGGTGCGACTCGCGCCCGGGGAACGGGTCGACCTGCTCGTCGATTTCGGCGCGCTCGAGCCCGGCGGCACGGTGGAACTGTGCAACGACGAGCCGCCGCCGCTCGCGGCCTCACAGCGCGGGGCGCGGGCGATGCCGCTGTTCTGCCGGTTCCGGGTGGCCGCCGGACGCGGCTTCACCGGTGCCGTCCCGGAGACGCTGCGCGGGGGGAACGGGCGGCCGGCGGACCTCGAACCCGTGCCGACTCCGCAGGCACGGCGGACGGTCACGGTCATGCAGTTGTCCGATCCGTCGACCGGCAGCGTGCTCATGTCGCTGAACAACCTGCGGTTCGCGGACACCGACATCGAGATGCCGCGGCAGGGCACCGTCGAACAGTGGGACATCGTCAACGTCACGCCCGAGCCGCATCCGATTCACCTGCACCTGGTCAACTTTCGGGTTCTCGGTCGCCAGGACTTCGACCAGCAGCGCTACATGCAGCGTTACCCGGTGCCGCCGGTCGGGACCAAGTGGGCGCCGCCGGTGGACGAGTTCGTCACCTCGCCGCTGGTGCCGCCCGAGCCGTGGGAGTCGGGGCGCAAGGACACGGTCGTGGCGAATCCGGGGACGGTCACCCGGATCGTCGCGGTGTTCCCGACCGCCGAACGCCTCGGCTTCGACCCGGACGCCACGTTCGGTGTCGGGGAGGTCGCGGCACCGGTACCAGCACCGGCACCGGCGCCGGATCACACCGGTCACGGGGCGCCGGCGCAGGCCGGACACGACCCGGCACCGGCGATGTCCGGTCCGCTGCAGGGTTACGTGTGGCACTGCCACATGCTCGACCACGAGGACCACGACATGATGCTCGGTTTCCGCACCGTCGCGGAGTGACCCCCACCGCGGGAGAGGCCCCGATGCCGGCTTGATTCGATATCTGTCAATATTGAAGTATGTCGATACAAGAGTCCGATGTGACGTGCTGCGCGCCGCTCGGAAGGCAACCACTCTCGGTGGACCGGGCGGGTGAGCTGGCCCGGATGTTCAAGGCGCTCGGAGACCCGGTACGGCTTCGGATGCTGAACCTGATCGCCGGCCACGAGGGCGGAGAGAGCTGTGTCTGCGACATCTCCCCGGCGTTCGACCTGTCACAGCCGACGATCTCCCATCACCTGAAGGTGCTGCGGGAGGCCGGTCTGCTCGACTGCGAGCGTCGTGGCACCTGGGTCTACTACCGGGTGATCCCGTCCGCGCTCGCGCAGTTGTCGGCGGTGCTGTCGTCCGAATCCGGCGTCGTCGAAGGCTCGGCCTGTGCGCCGGCCGACGTCGTCGTGGTCGCGGAGGCGGCCCGGTGACCGAGACGACCACCCATCCCGCCGTTGTCGGCAGGCTCTCGACCCTGGACCGGTTCCTGCCGGTGTGGATCGGCGTCGCGATGGCCGCCGGACTGCTGCTGGGCCGGATGATCCCGGGCCTCGGCGACACCCTCGGCGCCGTCGAACTCGACGGGATCTCGCTGCCGATCGCCCTCGGGCTGCTGATCATGATGTACCCGGTGCTCGCGAAGGTCCGCTACGACCGCCTCGACACCGTCACCGGCGACCGCAGGCTCCTCCTCGGCTCCCTGCTGCTGAACTGGGTGCTCGGCCCGGCGCTGATGTTCGCCCTCGCCTGGATCTTCCTGTCCGACCTACCCGAGTACCGGACCGGATTGATCATCGTCGGCCTGGCCCGCTGCATCGCCATGGTGATCATCTGGAACGACCTCGCCTGCGGCGACCGCGAGGCCGCCGCGGTGCTGGTCGCGATCAACTCGGTCTTCCAGGTGATCATGTTCGCCGTCCTGGGCTGGTTCTACCTCTCGGTGCTACCCGGCTGGCTGGGCCTCGAGCAGACCACCATCGACACCTCCCCGTGGCAGATCGCGAAGTCGGTGCTGATCTTCCTCGGCATCCCGCTGCTCGCCGGGTTCCTCACCCGCCACTTCGGGGAGAAGGCCAAGGGCCGCGAGTGGTACGAGCGGAAGTTCCTGCCCCGGATCGGACCGTGGGCGCTCTACGGCCTGCTGTTCACCATCGTGATCCTCTTCGCCCTGCAGGGAGACCGGATCACCTCGCAGCCACTCGATGTGGTGCGGATCGCGATCCCGCTGCTGGCGTACTTCGCGATCATGTGGGGCGGCGGCTACGCCCTCGGCGCCGCAATGGGACTGGGCTACGCGCGCACCACCACGCTGGCGTTCACCGCGGCCGGCAACAACTTCGAACTCGCCATCGCGGTCGCGATCGCCACCTACGGCGTCACCTCCGGCCAGGCCCTCGCCGGGGTCGTCGGCCCGCTGATCGAGGTCCCCGTCCTCGTCGCCTTGGTCTACGTCTCCCTCGCGCTGCGCAAGCGGTTCACCCGCGAACCTGCACCGGCGCAGCTTTCCTCGTAATCCGTGACCGACTTCCACTGCTTCCGAAAGGTTCTCGATGACCACCGCGTCCCCGAACTCCACGCCGTCGGTCCTGTTCGTGTGCGTGCACAACGCCGGCCGCTCCCAGATGGCCGCCGGATTCCTCACCGCGCTGGCCGGTGACCGGATCGAGGTCCGCTCCGCGGGGAGCGCGCCGGCGGACCGGGTCAACCCCGCCGCGGCCCTGGCGATGGCCGAGGTCGGCATCGACATCTCGACCCAGACCCCGAAGATCCTCACCGCCGACGCCGTGCAGGCGTCCGACGTGGTGATCACCATGGGCTGCGGCGACACCTGCCCGGTCTTCCCCGGAAAGTCCTACCGCGACTGGGTGCTCGAAGATCCCGCGGGCAAGGGCGTCGACGCGGTCAGGCCCATTCGGGACGAGATCCGGTCCCGCGTGGAGGCGCTGATCGCCGAGCTCCTCCGGTAGTCGGAGCGCGGCGGAGTGTCGTTCAGCAGCAGGATGATTCGTCGGACGAGGACTCCGTCTCGGTGGCGGTGCCGCAGCACACGCCGCTCGCGGGTGAGGCGTCCGCGAGTAGCTGTGGGCTGGTGCCGAACGTCTCGGAGTCGGCGAGCACGGTGTAGACCTCCCACTTCTCGCCGGCCGGGCCGGTGACCCACACCTTGTCCTGGGTGGCGAAGCAGCAGGTGGTGCCGATCTCTTCGTCGGTGAACAAGCCCTCGCCGGTGAGGCGGGCGATCTCCTCGTGCACCTTCGTGCTGGATTCGACCTCGACGCCGAGATGGTTGATCGTGCCGCCCTTGCCGGGGTTCTCGAGCAGGACCAGCTTGAGCGGCGGCTCAGCGATCGCGAAGTTCGCGTAACCGGGCTTCAACTTGGCCGGCTGTGTCCCGAACAGTTTCGAGTAGAAGGTGACGGCCTCCTGCAGGTCGTCGACGTTGAGTGCGAGTTGGGCGCGTGACATGGCTCCACCTATGCGACATATATCGAAATACGGGCACATCCAGATTCCCACCTTTTCGACATAAGTCAAGCTCCTTCGGTAGGTTGGTGTCATGCCGAAAGCTCTGCCGATCATCGACGTCAGTGGGCCGATCTGCTGCGCACCGGTCTCCGCGGCGCCGATGAGTGACGACGTCGCGCTGCAGGTCGCGCTGCGGTTGAAGGCGCTCGCCGACCCGGTTCGGATCAAACTCGTGTCGATCCTGCTCACCACCGAGGGTGGGGAGATCTGCACATGCGACCTTGCCACCGGGGTGAACCTCGCGGAATCCACCGTGAGCCATCACCTCGGTCAACTCAAGAAGGCGGGCATGGTCGAATCGGAACGTCGGGGGATGAACGTCTACTACCGGGCGCGCGGCGAATCGCTCGACGCGCTCCGTCTCGTGCTCGATCCGAACTGCTGTGGCGGGTCGCGATAGCCTCGTTCATCGCTTTTCGGCTCCTTTCCGGACGGAATCGACGTGACGGCAACGGTATTCGTCTGCAACCGAGGCCGTCCACGGACCGTTCGGAGACCGAGCAAACCGGTCGGCTCAGGTGGATCGGGCGGCCGGATCGATCCGGTGTTCGCCCCGTCGCCCGGATACCAACACGCTAACGAATCTCGATATGTGTGTGAATCGGTGGCGAGGGTACGAATACTGGTCCGGCAGTGCGGTTGAAATCCTTACAGCCTGGGTAATCGACGACACGGGTCGCGGACGGAAGGCAGTGTACGGCTCGGTTCACTCGTCGACGGGACAGAGAGGACCCTGGATGAGCCCGATGCCTGCCACACCTTCGCGACGCGCGAGGTAGATCCCCGTGGCGACCGACGAAGGACGCAAACTGGGCGTCGAGGAGGAGTTCCATCTCATCGACGCGAAGACCCGACGACTCGTCACGCGCGCGCCGGAACTGCTCGAGCGGCTGCCCGGGGACGTCTACGTCGAGGAACTGCAGCGCTGTGTCGTGGAGGTCAACAGCGGGGTGTTCTCGGCCCTGGCCGATCTCCGCGCCGACCTGACCCACCGGCGGCGAGTGCTCGTCGACACCGCCGCCCGGCTCGGCGTCGGGGTGGTGGCCGCGGGCGCGGTGCCCCTCTCCGTGCCTGCGGAGATGGAGGTCACCGAGACTCCACGGTATCGGCGGATGCTCGCCGACTATCAGCTCCTCGCTCGTGAGCAGTTGATCTGCGGTACGCAGGTGCACGTGGACGTGGCGGACCGCGACGAGGCCGTGCGCATCGCCAATCGCGTCGCCCCGTACCTGCCGATCTTCCTCGCGCTCAGTGCGAGTTCACCGTTCTGGGCCGACGGCACCGACACCGGATACGCGAGCATGCGATCGCTGGTGTGGAGCCGCTGGCCCACCACCGGTCCGGCGGCGCCGGTGAACTCTGCCGCGGAATACGACCGGCTGATCGCCGACCTCGTCGGGAGCGGTGTGATCAGCGGGCCCGGGATGGTCTACTTCGACCTGAGACCGTCCGATCGGTATTCGACGCTCGAGCTGCGGGTGTGCGACAGCTGCCCGTCGTTGGACACGATCGTGCTCGTCGCCGGACTGTTCCGCGCGCTCGTCGCTCGCGAGGCTGCCGCTCTCCGCGACGGCAGTGCGCCGATGCAGGTCTCGCCCACATTGGTGCGCGCGGCCATGTGGCGGGCAGCGCGGTCGGGTCTCGAGGGCGACCTGGTCGACGTGGAGACTGCGACGCCCCGACCTGCACGGCAGGTGGTGGAGGGTCTCATCCGGTCGCTGCGGCCGCACCTCGAGTCCGCCGGCGACTGGGACGTCGTCTCCGGGCTGGCAGCCGTCATCCTGCGGGTGGGAAGCTCGTCGGCGCGGCAGCGCGGGATCCTGCGCCGACGGGGGCGCCTGACCGACGTCGTGGACCTGCTGGCGGCCGAGACCGCCGGCCGCCTGGATCCGCGGGTCGACATCGACGACACGGCGCCGCCCGGCAGCTCGGTCACGAGCTCGTTGCGCGGCGGCGGTAAGGACACCTGGACCGTGACCGGGCCGTACGACGCGGCCACTTCGGGCGACCGGCGCTGACGGCCCGGGAGGAGCTGCCGAACATGTGTGGCATATGCGGTGAGGTTCGTTTCGACGGGACGACGCCCGACGTGGCCGCGGTGGCCCGGATGACCGACATGATGGTGACACGCGGGCCCGATTCGGCCGGCGCGTACGCCCGGCAATCGGTGGCGTTCGGTCATCGCCGGCTCTGCATCATCGACCTGTCGGCGCGCGGTGGTCAGCCGATGGTCGACAGCGAACTTCGGTTGTCGCTGGTGTTCAACGGCTGCATCTACAACTACAAGGAGCTGCGCGCGGAGCTGCAGCAGGCCGGATACCGGTTCTTCTCGACGGCGGACAGCGAGGTGGTACTCAAGGGCTTCCACCGCTGGGGCGCGGACTGCGTCCACCGATTCAAGGGCATGTTCGCCTTCGCGATACACGAGATCGATTCGGGCGTGGTGACTTTCGCCCGTGATCGACTGGGGATCAAGCCCCTGTACTTCGCCGAGCGGCCGGGGCGGCTACGGTTCGCCTCGACGCTGCAGGCGCTGTTGCGTGGAGGCGGGATCGACACCACGATCGATCGCGTGGCGCTGCACCACTATCTGAGCTTCGCCGCGGCGGTACCGGCGCCGCGCACCATGTTCGAGGGCGTCCACAAACTCCCACCGGCGACGATCCGGGTGGTGCGGCCGGACGGAAACTCCACCGAAAGGCGATACTGGGAACCGCGATTCGAGCCGTCGCCCGAACGGGCGTCGTGGACGCCGGTGCAATGGCAGCACGCCCTCATGGACTCGCTGCGCACGGCGGTGTCGCGACGGATGGTCGCCGATGTTCCCGTGGGGGTGCTGCTGTCGGGCGGCATCGATTCCAGCCTGCTCGTGGCCCTCCTTGCCGAACAGGGGCAGCGGGACCTGGCCACGTTCAGCATCGGATTCGACTCGGCCGGAGGTGAATCCGGAAACGAATACTTCTACTCCGACCTGGTGGCGCGGACCTTCGGCACCGCTCACCGGCAGATCCACATCGATCCGTCGCGGCTGCCCGCGGCGGTGCCGAAGACCGTCGAGGCGATGAGCGAGCCGATGCTCAGCCACGACTGTGTGGCGTTCTTCCTCCTGTCGGAGGAGGTGTCCAGGTCCGTCAAGGTGGTGCAGTCCGGGCAGGGCGCGGACGAGATCCTCGGCGGCTACCACTGGTATCCGCCGTTGGTGGGGGTGGCGCGGGAACAGTCGGCCGAGGCCTACGCCAAGGTGTACTTCGACCGCACCCACGAGGACATCGCAGCCCTGCTCGACCCCGACTACTGCCTCGACCGCGACGTCAGTTCGGAATTCGTCGTCCGGCACCACAGCGCACCGGGTGCCGACACCTCCGTCGATGCCGCACTGCGACTCGACACGACGGTGATGCTCGTCGAGGATCCGGTCAAGCGGGTCGACACGATGACGATGGCATGGGGGCTCGAGGCTCGGGTGCCGTTCCTCGACCACGAGTTCGTGGAGTTGGCGGCCACCTGCCCGCCGGGGCTCAAACTGGCGGGCGACGGCAAGGGCGTGCTGAAGGAGGCCAGCCGCGGCCTGCTGCCGAACGAGGTGATCGACCGGACCAAGGGCTACTTCCCGGTGCCCGGCATCAGACACCTCGAGGGCGACGTACTCGACCTCGTGCAGGATTCGCTGCGCAACCGCAGCGCCCGCGATCGACGGCTGTACCGGCCGGAAGCGCTCGACGCGCTGTTCGCCGCGCCCAACGACATCCGCACCGCGCGCGGCGTGAACACCCTGTGGCAGGTGGGTCTGCTGGAGATGTGGCTGCAGGCGATGGAGCGGTTGTGACCGCCCGGGAACCGACGGAACGACAAGGCCGACACCACATCCGCTTCACGTCGGGCGCATCGGTGTCGCCCGACGCGACCGGATTCGCCCACCTCGTCGACGACGGGGGATATCCGTGGGCCGTGCAGCGATTCCTGTCGGGCCGGCACGGCAGCACGGACCGTCGTGTGGAACTACCCGTGCCCGGTCCCGTCACACGGATCGTGCACTCGGCGGACAGTCTGTGGCTCGCGTGCCAGATCGCTCCCTACGGCAGCAACCGCACCCAGGTGTGGGTCGTACGAACCGACCCGCACGACCGCTCGGCGCGCCTTGTCGGGTCGCAGCACGCGGCATCGACCGAGCTGATCGGATGGGACGGGAACCGGTTGGCGCTCACCGCAACCGACGAGGAGGGCGTGGCGGAGGCGCGGTTGGTCGATCCGCACACCCAGGACGCCGTCGTGCTCGATCGCCGTGTCGGCAGCGTCCTCGTCGACGCGTGGGCCGGATCGGCGCTGCTGCGGGTGGGCCCCCGCGGGCACCGCGAACTGCTGCTGCACCGCGACGACGGCAGCCGGATCCCGATGCTGCCGTCGGACTTCGGGTCGACCACCGATGCCGGCGTCATCCTCGACGACCATCGCATCCTCGGTGTGCTCGGCCAGCACCGGTCGCCGTGGGCGTCGAGCGAAGGCGAACCGGACAAGTACGTCCGCGCGCTCGTGCGCAGCGACAACGGTGCGGAGTTCGCGCGGCTGCTGGGAGTTGCCGCCTCCGAGCGAGGCGTCTCCTACCGGGTTCTGGCCGAGCGGGACAACTGCGGACTCGACGAGTTCGTCGTCAGCGACGATCACGCCACCGTGGCCCTGCTGTGGAACTACAAGGGGCTGAGCGAGTTGCAGATCCTGCATCTCGCGGACGGCACGCTCGACTCGCCGATCCGGTTGCCGGGGCTGGTGGCATCCGAGCTGAGCATCAGTGCCGACGGCTCGTTGCTGGCGGTCACGGTGCAGGGCCCCGGGATGCCGCCGTCGGTGGAGATCGTCGACCCGCGAACGGGCGAGTGGGGTCCGGTGGAACCGGCGCGGACCCGGATCGCCCGGGCCGACGCCCCGATGCTCGTCGAGTTCACCGCGCGCGACGGGCTACCCCTGACCGGGTGGCTGTACCGTGCGGGCGGGGACGGCCCCGGGCCGGTGATGCTCTGGTTCCACGGTGGGCCGGAGCTTCAGGAACGCCCGGGATACAGCGACTACTTTCCCGCGCTCGTCGACGCCGGCATCACGGTCTTCGCGCCCAACGTGCGCGGCTCGGGCGGATTCGGCCGCACCTTCATGCATGCCGACGAGCGGTACGGCCGATTCGCCGGCATCGACGATGTCGCGGACTGCGTGCGCTACGCCGTCGACAACGGATTCGCCGACCCCGCGCGGATCGCGTGCGCCGGGCACTCGTACGGCGGGTACCTGACGCTGGCGGCACTCACGTTCCACCCCGACTTGTTCGCCACGGGCATCGCCATCTGCGGCATGAGCAACCTCGAGACCTTCTATGCGGACACCGAGCCTTGGATCGCGGCCGCCGCCTATCCCAAGTACGGGCATCCGGAGCACGACCGGGAACTGCTGGCGGAACTGTCGCCGATCCACCGCGTCGACGCCCTGAAGGCGCCCCTCCTCGTGGTGCACGGCGCCGCCGACACGAACGTGCCGGTCAGCGAGTCCGAACAGATGGTGGCGGCCGTGCAGGCTCGGGGCGGCGCCGCCGAACTCCTGTTGTTCGGCGACGAGGGCCACGACATCACCAAGCGTGAGAACCGGGACACGCTCGCGAAGACCATGGTGAACTGGCTGACCAGCCGGCTGGCCCGGGCCGGCGCCCCGGTGTCGGCGATCTGACGGGGGTGCCTCGAGGATGCCTATCGATCACGACCGGCTCGTCGCGTGGCGGCGGGATCTGCACACCCACCCCGAACTGTCCTTCTCGGAATTCCGGACGACCGCACTGGTGCACGATCATCTGCGCTCGCTGGGACTCGATCCGGTGATCCTGCCCGGCGGGACGGGACTGTGGTGCGACGTCGGCCCCGACACCCGGACGTGCGTCGCGTTGCGGGCCGACCTCGACGCGCTCCCGCTGACGGAGACCACCGGGGTGCCCTACGCCTCCGCGATCGAGGGCGTGTGCCACGCGTGCGGGCACGACGCGCACACCGCGATGCTTCTCGAAGCCGCGACCGTGCTTGCCGCCGAGCCCCCTCCGCAGCGGGTGCGGTTGATCTTCCAGCCCGGCGAGGAAACGACCCCGGGGGGCTCCCTCGAGGTCGTGGCGGCGGGCGCACTCGAGGGCGTCTCGCGGATCTTCGCCCTGCACTGCGCACCACAACTCGAGGTCGGCAAACTCGCCACGCGCGCGGGCCCGATCACCTCGTCCGGTGCCATGCTCACGGTGCGGTTGTCCTCCGCGGGCGGACATTCGGCGCGTCCGCACCTGACGGGCGATCTGATCCACGCCGCGGCCGTGCTGGTGACCGGGCTGGCGTCGGTGCTCGATCGCCGGATCGACGCTCGGACCGCCACCGTCCTGACATGGGGACGGATCCAGGCCGGCCGGGTCGGCAACGCCATTCCGGAGTCGGGGGAACTGGTGGGCACCCTGCGCAGCGCGGCACACGAGACGTGGGCCACGGTGGAACCGCTGGTGCGGCGCGCCGTCGCAGACCTCCTCGCCCCCTACGGCGTCGACCACGAACTGGACTACGTGCAGGGCGTGCCGCCGGTGGTCAACGACCCCGAGGCCACCGGCGAGCTGATCTCCGCGATCGCGTCCGTCGTGGGGCTCGAGAATCTGGCCGAGGCCGGACAGTCAAGCGGCGGCGAGGACTTCGCGTGGTATCTCGAACACGTCCCGGGCGCCATGGCACGCCTGGGCGTCTGGGACGGCAGCAGCCCGCGACACGACCTGCACACCCCGGACTTCGACCTGGACGAGCGCGCCCTCGGGTACGGGGTGCGCACGCTGCTCGCCCTCGCCTACGGCGGGTAGTCCGAGCCTCGATCCGTTCCGCCGGAAACCATCGATTCGGTATGCCATGCTGGGGCGCGTCAACGCAGCGCGAGCAGGGGGTCGGCTTTGGGGTTCTACACGGATCGGATCGTTCCGCGCCTGGTGGACGTCTCGTGTGGGAACTCGCTGACCGAAGCGTCGAGGAAGCGGGTATGCGCGGGCCTTCACGGTCGCGTGATCGAGATCGGGTTCGGTTCGGGTCTCAACGTCCCCTTCTACCCGGAGGCCGTCGATTCCGTCAGCGCCGTCGAACCGGCCGACGAAGCGTGGAGGCTGGCGCGTGAACGGCTCGCTCACGCCAGTGTCCCGGTCGAGCGATCGGGACTCGACGGTCAGTCACTTCCGTTCTCCGACAACACCTTCGAAACCGCCCTGTCCACGTGGACGATGTGCACCATCCCCGACGTCCATGCCGCGTTGAACGAGGTGCGGCGAGTCCTGAAACCCGGCGGCACCCTCCATTTCGTCGAGCACGGACTCGCGCCCCACCCGAAGGTTCAGCGCTGGCAGCGCCGGCTCGAGCCGATCCAGAAAGTCGTCGCCGGCGGTTGCCACATCACGCGCGAGATTCCCGACCTCATTCGGGCCGCAGGCTTCGAGATCCGTGACCTGGACACGTTCTACGAGAAGGGTGCGCCGAAGATCATGGGAGCCCTCTCACTCGGGGTCGCAGAGCCCATTGCTGATTGAGCGCCGACGCCGTCCGGGTCCGATGCCGGTCACGTCACACCGGGAGATGCGCCGGCCGATCACGTGATGGTCAGAGTGCCGGCTGACGCTGTGACCGTTCGAGGCTGAAGTGGCTGTCGTGCCGGACCTCGGACGACGGAGCCGTCCGCTGCGGAGAATCGGCTGTTGTGGCAAGGGCACTCGACGGCACCGTCCCGAACCCCCATCACCAGGCAACCCTGGTGCGTGCAGACCGCCGAGAAGGCCTTGAAGACGCCGCTCTCGGGTTGCGTGACGACGACCTTGCTCGCAGTCAGGACGATCCCGCCCCCGAGGGGGACGTCGGAGGCGGGTACCTCGATCGGATCACTGATGGTGGTGCTCGCGTCGCCCCCACTCGTTCCCGAACTGCAGGCAGTGGCGGCGAGTCCGCAGGCCGCGCAGGCGGTGATCAAGAAGGCGCGCCTCGGAACCTCCGTCCGGGTGTCACTCACGGACTTCATCCTCACTTCGACATTCGGCCGCCGACGAGCGGCGTAACGATCGTCCAGCGCCCCCAACGTGGCCGGACACTACCAGCGCGGCGGATCGTTCCGAATCCCTGGATGCGAGAAAGCGACGGAACGCACAGCTGCGTCCTTCATCCGGTACGGGTGATGTGACACCGGGCATCGCCGGGAACCCTGATCCGAGGACTGATCGCACGCCACGAGCGGGCCCGGGGAACGGTCACGCCGTGCCGAACGGACGAGGAGACTGGTGATGCCGGATTCGAAGCCGAACATCGTGGTTATCTGGGGAGACGACATCGGGATCACCAATCTCAGTTGCTACAGCGACGGGATCATGGGTTACCGGACGCCGAACATCGACCGCCTCGCGGACGAGGGCATGAAGTTCACCGACTCCTACGGGGAACAGAGTTGCACCGCGGGGCGTGCCTCGTTCATCACAGGTCAGAGCGTGTATCGGACGGGGATGAGCAAGGTCGGGATGCCCGGTGCCGACATCGGCCTGTCCGCGGAGGACCCGACGATCGCGGAACTGATCAAGCCGCTCGGGTATGCGACCGGACAGTTCGGTAAGAACCACCTCGGTGACCTGAACAAGTACCTGCCGACCGTGCACGGGTTCGACGAGTTCTTCGGCAACCTCTACCACCTCAACGCCGAGGAAGAGCCGGAGCTCCCGGACTATCCCGACGCGAAGCTCTACCCCCGCCTGTACAACCTGCAACGGCCGCGGGGCGTCCTCCGCTCGTGGGCCACCGAAGAGGACGATCCCACCGAGGATCCGCGCTTCGGCCGCGTGGGGCGGCAGAGGATCGAGGACACCGGTCCGCTGACCAAGAAGCGGATGGAGACCATCGACGACGAGATCGCCGATGCGGCTGTCGACTTCATCCGGCGCCAGCACGAAGCGGAGACACCGTTCTTCCTGTGGGTGAACTTCACCCACATGCACCTGCGCACGCACACGAAGCCGGAAAGCCTGGGGCAGTCGGGCACCTGGCAGTCGCCGTACCACGACACGATGATCGACCACGACAAGAACGTCGGTCAGGTCCTCGACGTCATCGACGAACTGGGCCTCGCCGAGGACACGATCGTCATCTACAGCACCGACAACGGCCCGCACGCCAACACGTGGCCGGACGGCGCGACCACTCCCTTCCGCAGTGAGAAGGACACCAACTGGGAAGGCGCCTTCCGGGTTCCGCAGGTGATCAGGTGGCCCGGCAGGATCCCCGCGGGGGTGGTCTCCAACGACATCGTCCAACATCACGACTGGCTGCCCACGTTCCTCGCGGCGGCCGGTGACACGGACATCGTCGACAAGCTGAAGCAGGGGCATGCCGCCGGGGACAAGACGTTCAAGGTCCACATCGACGGCTACAACCTGCTGCCGTACCTCACCGGGGAGGTCGACAGGAGCCCGCGCCGCGGCATGGTCTACTTCTCCGACGACTGCGACGTGCTGGGCGTGCGGTTCGAGAACTGGAAGATCGTCTTCATGGAGCAGCGGGCGACGGGCACGCTGGGGATCTGGGCGGAACCGTTCACGGAACTGCGGGTCCCGAAGCTGTTCAACCTTCGCACCGACCCGTACGAGCGGGCCGATTCGACGTCGAACACTTACTGGGACTGGTTCCTCGACCACGACTACATCGTCTTCTACGGCACCGCGATCGGTACCGCCTTCCTCGACACGTTCAAGGAGTTCCCGCCGCGGCAGGAGCCGGCCACCTTCACGATCGATCATGCAGTGAAGAAGCTGCACGCCTTCCTGGCGAGGGACTGATCGCCGTGGCCGACACTCTGGAATCGTGGGTGGACGGGGAAACCAGGTCCGCCATAGTCGATTTCGTCGAGAGGGTGACCGAGGTGGGCGGGTCGGACTACGTCGAACCCGTGGCGCGAGTCGCGGTGTTCGACAACGACGGCACGCTGTGGTGCGAGCAGCCGATGCCCATCCAGTTGGATTTCACGATCCGACGGCTGGCCGACATGGCGGACCGCGATCCGTCGCTGAGGTCGCAGCAGCCGTGGAAGGCGGCGTACGAGAACGACACGCACTGGCTCGGCGCCGCCATGGTGAAGCACTATCACGGCGACGACGCGGATCTGAAGCTGTTGATGGGGGCGATCACTCGGGCGTTCGGCGAGGTGACCGTCGAGGAGTACGACGCCCGCGTGACCGGCTTCTTCGGTGCCGCGGATCATCCGACACTGGCTCGCCCGTATCGCGGGTGCGGGTACACGCCGATGGTCGAGTTGCTGCGCTATCTGGAGGCCAACGGGTTCACCACCTACATCGCCTCGGGCGGCGATCGGGATTTCATGCGCCCGATCGCCGGGGAACTGTACGGGGTGCCGCCGGAACGCATCATCGGCAGCGCCCTGGGTCTCTCGTACCGGGAGGGCGAGGGCACGACCGACCTGCTCTACAAGGCCGCGATGGACTTCTTCGACGACGGCCCGGAGAAGCCGGTGCGGATCTGGAGCCGGATCGGTCGGCGCCCGATCCTGTCGGTCGGCAACTCCAACGGCGACCTTCCGATGCTCGCGTTCTCCGAACTGCCCGGGGTGCCGGCGCTGCGGTTGTTGATCCACCACGACGACGGCGACCGGGAGTTCGACTACGTCGCCGGAGCGGAGGACGCGCTCGATCACGCGCGTCGCAACGACTGGACCGTGGTGAGCATGAAGAATGACTGGCACGAGGTGTTCACTCCCGACACCGCTCGAGCGCAAGGGGTCCTTTGAACACCGACACCGACACCGTCATCGCCACCGAACTCCGCCAGGTTCCGGCCCAGACCTTCACGATGGGCTCGGAGCAGCACTATCCGGAGGAGGGTCCGGCGCACCGTGTCCGGGTGGACGCGTTCGCCATCGAGACCCGGCAGGTGACCAACGCCCAGTACGTGCGCTTCGTCGCGGACACCGGCTACGTGACCGTGGCCGAGCGCCCGCTGGATCCCGCGGAGTATCCCGGGGCGCCCGTCGAGAATCTCGTGCCCGGATCGATGGTCTTCGTCAGAACCACTGGGCCGGTGGATCTTCGACACCTCAGCCAATGGTGGCGGTGGACGCCCGGAGCATCGTGGCGGAATCCGGAGGGCCCGGGGTCCTCGATCGACGGCCGTGAAGACCACCCCGTGGTCCACGTCGCCCACGAGGACGCCCGGGCCTATGCGGAGTGGGCCGGACGCGCCCTGCCCACCGAGGCACAGTGGGAAGCGGCGGCGCGCGGCGGCCTCGACGGCGCCGAGTTCACCTGGGGCGACCACGCCGAATCGAGCGGGCAGAGGCTCGCGAACTTCTGGCACGGCGACTTTCCCTGGCGCGCCGATTCCGGGTACGGCACCACCGCGGCGGTCGGCAGCTACCCGGCCAACGGGTACGGGCTGTTCGACATGGCCGGCAACGTGTGGGAATGGACCGACGACTGGTACGGAGAACGCCACGTCGACTCGGCCGGTTCGTGCTGCGCACCGCTCAACCCGCGCGGGCCCGAGATGTCGCAGAGCTTCGACAGTCGTCAGCCCCAGTTCCGGGTGCCCCGCAAGGTCATCAAGGGCGGCTCGTTCCTGTGCGCCGACAGCTACTGCCGCCGCTACCGTCCCGCCGCACGGCGACCGCAGATGGTCGACACAGGCATGAGCCACATCGGTTTCCGCTGCGTCGCCGACTCCGTGTAATCGGTCCGCGGATCGTCAGGCGGAGAGCAACTGCTCCGCCGAGACCAGGGCGGCGGCGACGGCGCGGGCGGCGTCGAGCACCAGCGGCGCGCACCGCTCGAGGCGTGCGGCCTCGGGGAGGCCGCCGCACAGCGACAGCGCGGCGACCGTCCCGCCGTCGACCCGGATCGGCGCGCCCACGCATGCGACTCCGGCGGTCGACTCGCCCCGGGCGAACGCCACCCCGCGTCGGGTCCGGGCACGGCCCAGGTCTCGGTGCAGCGCGGGCAGGTCCGGGATCGTCCGATCGGTACAGCGCCGCAGCGCCGTCCCGTCGTACATGCGGTCGACGTGCTCCGGGACCAGGCCCGCCAGGATCGCCTTTCCGGCGGCCGTCGCGTGCGCCGGAACCCTGCCTCCGACACGGGCATTCGACGGTGAGGAGGGGCGTGCGCCGATCCGGTCGAGGTACAGCAGTTCGGCGCCGTCGAGGACGCCCAGGTGCACGACCAGGCCGGTCCGGTGGTGCAGGTCGTTGAGGGTCGGAGCGGCGGCCGCGCGGATCTCCCCGTGTCCCGCGCCCCCGCCGAGGCGGTGCAGGCGCGGGCCCAGGTGATAACCGCCGGGGGAGTGCTCGACCCATCCCAGACGCAGCAGCGAGTCGAGGATGCGGTGCACCGTCGAACGCGGCAATCGGGTGCGGCGGGCCAACTCCTCCAGGGGGACCCGCGCCGAGAACCCGCCGAAGGCGTCGAGGATGACCGTCATTCGATCGACCATCGACGGCGGCACCACCCGCTCCGACGACGTGAGAAGCGTTCCCTGATCGAGTGTCGTCACGACCGTTCCTTCCGTCGGGTCACCAGGTCCGGTCGCCGCGCAGGACCGCGTCGGCGCCGCCGTCGACGAACACCACCTGGCCGGTGACGTGCGTGTTCTCCGGTGAGGTGAGCCAGGCCAGCAGCGGCGCGACCTGCTCGGGGCGGGCGTGGCCGTGCAATGGCATCGGGACGGCACCGTCGATGGCCTGACGTCCCGCCTCGGTGTCGAGCATCGCCTGGATCATCGGGGTGACGATCGTGCCGGGCGCGATGGCGTTGAGCGGGATGCCGGCCCCGGCCCACTCGGGCGTGATCGCGGCGCGGCGGACCCATCGTGCGATCGCGACCTTCGACGATGCGTAGATCTGCGCGCCGTCGCCCTGTGCGACCGCGGCCCTCGCCGCTTCCACCGCGGCCACCTCGTCGCCGGCCAGTGCGGCGTCGACGATCGCCGGATCGGACGGATGCAGCGACGCGACCGACGAGATCACCACGGCGCGCGGGTCGGTGCCGGCCGCCAGGAGCGGGCGCAGGCCCTCGAGGGTGGCGACCGCCCCGAAGTAGTTGACCTTGATCGTCAGCGGATCGAACAGTGCCACGCCGGCGCACGCGACGACGCCGTCGAGTTGTCCGCCGGTGAGGTCGCGGGCCTGTTCGACCAGCCCGGTGCGGCCCGCCTCGGTGGCGAGGTCCGCGGTGATGTCGGCGTCGCGCAGATCGGCGCCGATGACGCGAACGCCCTGATTGCGCAGGTAGGCGGCGGTCGCGGCGCCGATTCCGGAGGCGCTGCCGGTGACGAGGAACGTGCGGGGCATGTCCTGCCCTTTCGTCTCGGGGGAAGGCCGGGGGTGACCGGCGCCACGATTCGGGTGCCAATCTGTGCCAGGGTGTCAGTTTGTGCCACCCTGCTAGTGTGTGTCAAGACACATCCGGAGGTGTTTCGTGGAACGCGACCAGCGGGGATTGGCCGAGCGTCGGCGCGACGCCGTGCGCATGGACATCGCGGCGGCCGCCGCGAAACTGTTCATCGCCGAGGGCTTCGACGCGACGTCGGTCGAGGGCATCGCCCAGGGTGCCGGGATCTCGGTGCGCACGTTCTACCGGCACTGCGAGGCCAAGGAGGACACCCTCACGGCGGTGCTCACCTCCGGCATCCGGGATTTCGCGGACAACCTCGCCGCCCGCCCGATGACGGACTCCGTGGCGACCGCGGTGCACGAGGCCTTCGTCGAGTGCGTGCGCCAGGACCGGTACGCCTCCCTCGTCACCATCCGCGATCTGTTCGTCATCATGACGTCGGTGCCCGGAATCCGGGCGCGGTGGATGGTGGCGGCTCACGACCTTGCCGACGACCTGCGTCCCCACCTCGCCGAACGGGCGGGCCTGGATCCGGAAGGTGTCGAAGCTCGCCTGTTGTCGCACATGCTGCTCGGCGCGCTCACCGTCACGATCGAGTACTGGGTGACGTGCGATCCGGACGACCCCGCAGGCCCCGTCGACATCGGACAGTTGGCGGCGTCCGCGCTGTCCGTCCTGCGTCTGGACGTCGACCGATAGCCCCGAAATGTTTGACCCCCAACCCCTTCGAATGTAGTTCGACAGCAGAAATGGAGACCCCCATGACTCGATCACTGGTACGCACCATCGTCGTCGCGGCCGACGCGGACAGCGTCTGGGCGCACATCGGCAACTTCGGCGGCCTCGGTGAGTGGCATCCCGCCGTCCCGCCGGCGGAACTCGAGGGCGACCCGACGCAGGTCGGTTCGATTCGCAGCTTCTCGGTCGAGGGCCGCGTCGTCGCGCGCGAACTCCTCGTCGCCCGTGATCCCGAGGCGCGCAGCTACAGCTACCAGGTGCTCGATCCGATGCTCCCGATCAGCGACTACGTCGCCACCCTCGAGGTGACCCCGCAGGGCGACAAGTCCGAGATCCGTTGGAGCGCAGAGTACAAGTCCGAGGACGATGCGGTCGCGACCGTGGAGCAGATCTTCGGCGACGGCGTCTACGTCGCGGGCCTGCA
The DNA here is from genome assembly GCF_004011865.1 of Prescottella agglutinans. GTDB lineage: Bacteria > Actinomycetota > Actinomycetes > Mycobacteriales > Mycobacteriaceae > Prescottella > Prescottella agglutinans. The sequence goes on from NZ_RKLP01000008.1 coordinate 242,311, forward strand.
GGCCGTGCAGGCGCACTTCGCCGACGCCTGATCCGGCGGCGCCACACGCAAAATGACGTCCCGCGCGCACGATCGTGCGCGCGGGACGTCAACTTGGGCGCGGGACCTGGTCCGAGCGGATCGGCGCGACTCCGGCGGAACGATCCGCGCCGTTACGGGATGCCGGCCACGAGCGCCGCGCACGCCGGCAGTCGGAGGTCCTCGATGCTGCGGTGGAACTCCTCGAGCCTGGCATTGTCCGCCTCGCTCAGCCCCTCGTCGGTGCGGTCGTACGCATCCGCGATCTCCTGCGCCGCAGCCGCATCGAGGCCCTTTCGATTGGCGTCCAGCACGGCGATCATGTCCTCGCTGACCTGTTTCAGGTTGCGAAAGGTGGCGTCGAGCAGCGACCCGATCCGTTTGCCGTCGGCGACCGGCGGCGCCGGCAGGTCGATCAGTGCGTCGAGTGCGGGCAGGCCGGCCGTCAGGGCCTTCCGGAGTTCGGCGACCGTTTCGCCCGAGAAGATGTCGTCGGTGGGAATCTGGTCGATGGCGGCGCTCGACTCGGCCGACGACTGTGCGATCCGGCAGTATTCGCCGGCCCATGCGGTGAAATCGGTGGTGGCAGAGTCGGAGTTCCTGCCCGTTGTGGCCGCGGCGGAGCCCGACCGGGCCGTCGGCGTCCCCGTCACCTCCGTCGCACACCCCGCTACCGCGACGGTTGCGACCGCCGCGACAACCACCCCCCGTGCCCGGCGCAGCCGTCGACCACCCGCTACGAACATCTGTCCCCCCAGAGAAACGAACGCGAAGCGCTCACGCTAGCGGTGCAATCGCACCCGCTCACGCGAGGGTCGGCGAACTGGACTTGTTCGTTTTATTGACTTGTTCCAGAAAAGGGGCATACTGGGGTCATGCAACAAGGAGAGCACGACTTCGACCCCCGCGCCGGGCTACGGGATGCGGGTCTGCGGGTCACGGCTCCACGCGTTGCGGTCCTGAACACGGTTGCCGCCAATCCGCATTCGGATGCGGACGAGATCGCCACCGACGTGCGTCGTCAGCTCGGGTCGGTCTCGACTCAGGCGATCTACGACGTGCTCGGGGCCTGCGTCCGGGTGGGGTTGCTGCGCCGCATCGAGCCCGCGGGCTCGCCGGCGCGCTTCGAGACCCGTACCGCGGACAACCATCACCACCTGGTGTGCCGCTCGTGCGGCACGGTCGTCGACGTGGACTGCGTCGTCGGCCACGCTCCCTGCCTGGAGCCCTCCAGCAACCACGGTTTCGAGATCGACGAAGCCGAGGTCGTGTTCTGGGGTCTGTGTCCCGATTGCCGAAACGATTCGACGAAAACCGGGGCACGGGCCGTTACCAGCTCACAGAATCAAGACGATGTGCCCGGATCGGGTGGGTCGATCACTTCGAAGACAGCCACAGCCCAGTAGTGCCAAGGAGGCTTCGCAAAATGACGTCCGCACAATCACGTCCGACCACGAACAACTTCGGAATCCCCGTCGCCAGCGACGACGAGTCGCTCACCGCGGGGACACAGGGCCCGATTCTCCTGCACGACCACTACCTGATCGAGAAGCTCGCGCAGTTCAACCGCGAGCGGGTGCCCGAGCGCATCGTGCACGCCAAGGGCGGCGGCGCTTTCGGCGAGCTCGTCATCACCGGTGACGTCAGCAAGTACACCAAGGCGAAGTTCCTGCAGCCCGGCAAGAAGACCGAGTCGCTGGTGCGGTTCTCCACCGTCGCCGGCGAGCAGGGCAGCCCCGACACGTGGCGCGACCCGCGCGGTTTCGCGATGAAGTTCTACACCGAGGAAGGCAACTACGACCTCGTCGGCAACAACACGCCGATCTTCTTCATCAAGGACCCGATCAAGTTCCCCGACTTCATCCGGTCGCAGAAGCGGCTGCCGGGATCGGGTCTGCGCGACCACAACATGCAGTGGGACTTCTGGACGCTGCGTCCGGAGACCGCGCACCAGGTGACGTGGCTGATGGGCGACCGCGGCATCCCGAAGTCGTGGCGGCACATGGACGGTTTCGGCTCGCACACCTACCAGTGGGTGAACGCGGCCGGTGAGCGCTTCTGGGTCAAGTACCACTTCAAGACCGACCAGGGCATCGAGTTCCTCACCCAGGCCGAGGCCGACACCCTCGCCGGTTCGGACCCGGACTACCACCGTGCGGACCTCTACAACGCGATCGAGCGCGGCGAGTTCCCGAGCTGGACCATGAACGTGCAGATCATGCCGGTCGCCGACGCCGAGGGCTACCGCTTCAACCCGTTCGACCTGACCAAGGTGTGGTCGCAGAAGGACTACCCGCTGATCGAGGTCGGCAAGTGGACGCTCAACCGCAACCCGGAGAACTTCTTCGCGCAGATCGAGCAGGCGTCGTTCGAGCCGTCGAACGTGGTGCCGGGCATCGGATTCAGCCCCGACAAGATGCTGCTGGGACGCGTCTTCTCGTACGCCGACGCGCACCGGTACCGCATCGGCACCAACTACGCGGACCTGCCGGTGAACGCGCCCAAGGCGCCGGTGAACTCCTACTCCAAGGAGGGCGCGATGCGGTACACGTTCAACACCGCCGACACCCCGGTGTACGCGCCCAACTCGTTCGGTGGGCCGCACGCCGATCCGTCGGCGGCGGGTGACGAGGGCCTGTGGGCGTTCGACGGTGAGGCCGTGCGCGCCGGGTACATCCAGCACCCGGAGGACGGCGACTTCACGCAGGCCGGAACCCTGGTCCGCGAGGTGCTCGACGACGCCGCCCGCGAGCGTCTGGTGAGCAACATCGTCGGCCACGTCCTCGGCGGTGTGCGCGAACCGGTGCTCGCCCGCGTCTTCGAGTACTGGAAGAACGTGGACGCCGAACTCGGCAAGAAGATCGAGGAAGGCGTGCGCGCGGCATCGAAGTGAGATTCACGCCGACGCCCGGCTGGGTTCGCCCGGTCGGGCGTCGCGCGTTCCCGACGTCAGACGCGCCCCGACGAGCACCAGTGCGACCACTGCGAACACCACACCCGTCCACGGCAGCGCGTGGGTGCCGGCCGTCGCAAGTGTCCAGCCACCGACGCTCGTGCCCAAGGTGATTCCCAGGTTCGAGAACGAAACGAACAGGGCATTGCCGAATTCCGGAGCGTCGTGGGCGTCGCGGCCCAGCCACGTCTGGCCCACGATGAGGCCACCGGAGTGGATTGCCGCCCAGATCGCGACGACTACGACCATCGGCGCGAACTGCCCGCCGACCACGAAGATCGCGGCGAACACGAACGCCAGCAGGACGGGGAACGCCACCACCGTGCGGACGACACTGGCACGCAGCAGCGCCGCGAACCCGAAATTGCCGAAGATCATCACGACACCGAAGACGAGAAGCATTGCACTGACCCATGTTGCGTTCATGTCGGTGACGTCGCTCAGGTACTCGGCGAAGTAGCCGTAGACGGAGAACATCGCGGCGAACACGAACGCGACGGACGCGATCGACAGCCACAGGTCGCGGCTGCGCAACACGCTCAGCTGGGTCCGGTAAGAGAGCCGTTCGTCGGCGGGCATCGGGGGCACGACGGACACGATGCCGACGAGCGCGATTACGTCGATGGCGGCGGCGATCCAGAACGCGGCGGCGAGATCGAAGTGCCCGCCGACGTACGACGTCAGCGGCACGCCGAATGCGAAACCGGCTGTGACACCGGCAAACACGCGGGCCGCGGCCCGCGCCGGATCGGTGCCCGGGGTCAGCCGAACGGCCGCTGTCAGCGCGACCGAGAAGAAGACCGGATGGAAGAGCGCCGGAAGGATGCGGAACGCCAGCATCACCGGGAAGCTCGTGGTCACCGCGTACACGACGTTCGAGACCGCGAAGACGCCCATCGTCGCTGCGAGGACGGTCCGGCGGTCGATCCGGGACGCGGCGAGTGTCATGAACGGCCCGCAGGCGGCCACGACGAGAGCGAACACTCCGACGAGCAGACCCGCCGTCGACGTGCTCACGCCCAGTCGGTCGGCGACCTGTGGCAGCACGCCGACTACGCCCATCTCCGTCGTGATGATGCTGAACACGCCCAGGGCGAGCAGCGACAGGGACACTGAACTTCTTGTCATGACCAGCTTTCGTGCGTAGGGGCGGTATCGATCCACATATCGCGTTTTGTAGATGTGTCAGGAGATGTCGAACCCGGGCGGGGCCGCGCGCTCAGAGTGTGTCGCGCACGTATGCCGCGTATTCGGCGATGGTCCGCTCGTTGCGGCGGTAGTACGTCCACTTGCCGATTCGCTCCGACTCGAGCAGTCCGGCGTCCCGCAACGTCTGCAGGTAGCTGGAGACGACGGACTGGGACAATCCGCACCGGGACTGGATGTCGCCGACGCAGACGCCGATGTGGAACCCCAGTCCCTGTTCGAGGTAGGTGCTCTCGTCGAAGAATCGTGCCGGATCCTTCAGCCAGCGCAGAAACTCGAGGCGTGCGGGGTTCGCGAGTGCCTTGTGCACGGTGAGCGGGTCCACGATTTCCTTGCTTCGGCGGGTTCTCGATGACGACAAATCTATATTTTTAGATTTGTCGTAATATGTCAAACCGATGTGTCGGGCGCTCGCGCGCAGCGGCGGTGCGATCAGGGAATCAAGCCCCACCAGTAGATGAGGGTCGCAGCCAGCCAGAGAAGCAGAGTGTCCATAACCGCCTCCCGTGTCGGATCTTGCCTCCATCATGCTCCCCGCCGTCGGCTTTGAACAATTGACGCAATCCCGTACACGATCACGGCGCCGAAGATCCAGGCCTCGAGGACCGCGATGCCCGCCGCGACGCCGTGGTTGTCGAAGTAGGCGGCGCCGCGCAGGGCGCGGACGGTGACGCCGACGGGCAGGATGCCGGCGAGCGGTTCCAGCCATCCCGGAAGGAACTGTGCAGGCAGGATGCCGGTGCTGGTTGCGTTTCCGAACACGAGCAGGACCACGGCGGCGACGAAGATGCCGACGGGCCCGAAGAGTTTGAGCAGTGCCGCGGTCGAGATCCCGACAGCCAGCGCGAGCAGGCCGACGAGTGTGCAGGTCAGGAGGAACGACGCCGGCAGAGCGTCGAAGACCGGCCCGACCAGCCAGGCGACGACGATGCTCACCAGGACCGCGAAGGCCACCGCGCTCACCGCACGCCAGGCCGCGGGCAGGCGCGGGCCGGCCTGCATGCTCGTGAGACCGAAGAGGAACCCGGCGAGCACCACCCCGAACGCGGCGTAGAACACCGACAGACCACGGGAATCGCCCGCCGCCAGCGGGGCGACGTCGGTCACCGTCAGTGTCGCCCCGGCCGCGCCGGCGGCCGCCCCGAACGCCCGCGTGAGCACCTCGGTGACCGGCGGTCCGTTCGCGCCGGCGACGATCAGTTCCGCGGTCGGGGTGCCGGCGACGAAGGCCCCGAACACCTCGTGCGTGCTCACCGCGTCACGCGCGACCTCGACGGAGTCGTAGGGGCGCACGTCGAAGGCGTTGCCGTTGGCGGCGGACTGCGCCTCGACCGCGGCCACGACCGGCGGCGGCGCGACGACCGCCACCGGCAGGTCGTGCGGCTTCGGATCGTGGAACGCCGCGAGGAACACCGCCGCGAAGATGGCCCCGATCAGCAGCCCCACCAGGACGGGGACGGCGGTGCCGCGCACGATCTCGCTGCGGTCCGGGCGGTTGGCATTCGTTGACTGCGTCGACGTCGCTGCCATACATCGAGTGTGCCCACGTCGCGCCGTCCGTGGTGGCGGTTCCGCAGCTTTCAGGGCTCGAGGAACCGCGCCAGGAACTCGATCAGCAGGCGTTCGGCGACGGGTGCCGGGAGTTCCTCGACGAGCGCGAGGACGTCGGCCTTCGGGCCGTCGAGTCCAGCTTTCGGGTCGAGTCCGGCGAGCGCCAGGACACCCGCGCTGACCTCGCTCGTCAGGTCGGCGGGATCGATGTGGGCGGCGGCCGCCACGAACTCGGCCGGCGCGCTCGCCCCGGGGACACCCCGGACGCGGTCGGCGGCCTTCGTGAGCGCGGCGACCAGGTCGTCGACGACGGTCTCGGTGACCGGCGTGATCGTCAGGTGCGTGGTTCGCGGCAGCACGGTGCCGTCGGGCTGGACGTGCCGCGGCTGCGGCTGCAGCGCCCAGCCGTCGTCGTCGGCGGCATCGGACCAGCGGTGCGGATCGACCCGACGCTCGACCGGCACCGCGTCGTCCGCGGCGATCGCCAGCAGCGGGCCCACCGGGTCTCCGACCACGCGCAGGCCCTCGATGCCGTCGACCGCCTCCCGGAGTCGCCGCGTCGCCCGCGCCATCGGCGCGACCAATTCCCGGAACCCCTGTTCGCCGAGCGCCTGCGCGACTGCCCAGCCGGCCGCGATCGGCATCACGCTGCGCGAGCCCAGCAGTGTCGGGTTGACCACCGCGTAGCCGGGCCAACGGCTGGTCGCGAACCAATGCGCGCGGTGCCGGTCTCGGTCGCGGTACAGCAGCAGCGAGACGCCCTTCGGGGCGTACCCGTACTTGTGCAGATCCACCGACAGGCTCGACACGCCCGGCACCGTGAGATCCCACCGCCGGCTCTCGGCATCCGGCCACCACGGCAGCACCCAGCCGCCGATGCAGCCGTCGACGTGCAGCGCGACATCCTGCACCGCACACACTTCCGCGATCTCCGCGATCGGATCGAGCGCGCCGTGCGCGTACGACGGCGTGCTCGCGACGACCAGCGCGACGTCCGGCGACAGGGCCGCGGCGACGTCGCCGGGGCGCACTCGCGCGGTGACGGGATCGACCGGCAGCACCTCGAGCTTCAGGTCCAGGTGGTGTGCGGCCTTGTGGAACGCGGCGTGCGCAGTCGCGCCGATCAGCAGCGTCGGACGGTGCTCGGCGCCGGTGCGGGCCCGCCACGTGTCGCGCGCGGACTTCACTGCCAGCATGCAACTCTCGGTGCCGCCGCTGGTGACGCTGCCGACCACGTCCGGGTCGCCGCCCGCGAGCACGTCGCGCCCGAGCGCGACGAGGTCGCGTTCCATCACCGCGATCGACGGGAACGTGGTGGGATCCAACCCGTTCAGCGGCTGCGCGCGCAGTGCCGCCGCGCCCGCGAGGTCGGACAGTTCGGCGATGCCCGGGTCGTACACGTACGACAGCAGGCGCCCGCCGGACGTCGGGGCGTCCGCGGCACGCATCGCGTCCAGTCGCGCGAGGATGTCGGCGGGGTCGTGGCGGAACTGCATCAGCGGCTTCCGTTCTGTGCGTGGGCGTCCTCGGCGGCGAGCCGGTATCGCGACAACGCGACGATGCTGAGGGCGGTGAGGATGGCGGGGGCCGCGGAGATGGCGAGGGCGATGCCGTCGATCGCGGTCTGGGACTGGACGGCGTGCTCGTCGTCGGTGGACGAGACGAACCCGGTGATCGCGAGGATTGCGAGGACCAGTGCCGGACCGAGCGCCAGGCCGATGGTCTCGACCGCCGTCCACACGCCGCTGAACGCGCCGGCCCGCACTGTGCCGCCCTCGCGGCGCTCGTGGTCGGAGATGACGTCGGGCAGCATCGACATGCCCAGCATCTGCATGCCCGCGTAGCCGACACCGGCGACCGCGACCACCGCGTACACCCACCATCCGGTGTCCACCAGCAGCCCGAGCAGCGCGACGTTCGCGGCGAGGAACAGGCTCGACGCCAAGAGGTAGGCGCGACGCTTGCCCCACGAGCGGACCGTCCGCGACCACAACGGCATCACCGCGACCGCCGGGCCCACGAGCGCGGCGAACAGGAACGACACCGACCGCTCGTTGCCGAGTACATAGGTGGCCGCGTACTGCGCGGCGGCGAGCATCGTCCCGGTCGCGAACGCCTGCAACGCGGACGCCGTCAGGAGCGCTCGGAACGGGCGGCTGGATCGGACGACGCGCAGCGACGCCGCGAACGACGCGCCCTCGCCGACCGCGGTCTCCGTCGGGGGACGTCGCGGCGCCACGCGCGACGCCGCGAACATGCCGAGCCCCAGCAGCGCCCCGGCCACGACGCCCATCACCAGATAGCCCCAGCGCCCGCCCCCGCCGAGTTCGCGCAGTTCCGGACCGCCCGCACCGAACAGCAGGATCGCGACGCCGAGGACGGCGACGCGCCACGCCATCAGCCGGGCCCGCTCGTGGTAGTCGTCGGTGAGTTCGGCCGGCATCGCGATGTAGGGGACCTGGAAGAGGCTGAACGCCACCGCGGACGCGATGAACGCCACCGCCACCCACACCGCCGCCGCGGAGGGCGCCACGCCGTCCGGCACCGCGAAGGTGAGGGCGAAGAACACCGGCAGCAGCGCGGCACCGACGGTGAGGAACAGCCGTCGACTGCCGGTCCGGCGCGCCCACGAGTCGCTGAGGGCGCCGATCGCGGGGTTGAGCACCACGTCGAGCGCCTTGGGCGCGAACACGACGAAGGTCGCGACCGCCGCCGCGACGCCGAGCGTGTCGGTGAGGTAGTACGCCAACACCAGGCCGGGGAGGGTGGAGAACCCGCCGGTGCCGACGGATCCCAGGGCATAGCCGCGGATGGTCGCGGGGCTGAGCCGATTCGCCGCGGGTACGGAGGTGCTCGAGACCGTCATGGCGACAATTTAGGCGAATGGGCCCTTCGCGGCCGTCGAATCGGCGTGTCGGTGGTCGTTGCTAGCGTCTGCGGCGAGGGGTCCGGGGCCGCGGTACCGGATCCCTCGGCCGTTGGTGTCCTGTCGTTGGTGCTCGAAAGGTGCTGTCTCCCTATGGTGATGGGTGCAACCCACGCAATGTCCGGTGCTGTCGTCGGCCTCGCCGTCGCGGACCTGCTCCCGACGGACTGGGGTGGGCCCACCTCCACAGCCGAGACCTTCGCGTTCGCGGGTGTCTGCGCCGGCGCGGCGCTGCTCCCGGATCTCGACACCACCCAGTCCACCGTCGCGCGTTCGTTCGGACCGATCTCGAAGGCCCTCGCCGCGGGTATCGACTCGCTGTCCCTCGGCGTGTATCGCGTGACGAAGGGGCGCAAGGACGGGAACCGGCGCGGTGGGCATCGCACGTTCACGCACACGGCGTTGTTCGCGATCGGACTCGGGGCCGGGATCTCGGCGCTGGTGGGGCAGTTCGGCCGCCCCGCCCTGATCGTCACGCTCTTCTTCACCCTCGGCCTCGCGCTACGGGGATTGTTCGGGAACTGGGCGCGGGACAAGGGGTGGCTGATCGTCACCGTCGCCTCGGCGTTCCTGTCGATCCTGACGTGGCAGTGGTTTCCGGACCAGGTGGGTTCGACGGGTCTCGGGGTCGCCGTCGCGTTGGGGTGTGCGACGCACTGCCTCGGCGACATGATCACCAAGGAGGGCGTGCCGTTCCTGGCGCCGTTCGTCCCGCTCGGCGGACGGCGATGGTGGGAACTGCGGTTGCCGTCGTTCCTCGCGATCCGGGCCGGAGGCGGATTCGAACGGGCCGTGCTGGGCCCGGCGTTGACGATCGCGGCCGTCGGACTCGCGGTGTGGGCGGTGGACGGTGCGCCCGAGGCGATCACCGACGCGCTGCGCAACTCGGTCCCCATCGAGCAGTAGTTCGGAAATCCGCCCCGACGAGTATTACGGAACCACTGGCATCGAAACCGAACTTGTTCTAGTTTGACTCGAAGATCACGCGGCGAGGCTTGGCGCGCCGTTTCCCGGCGAGAGGATCGGAGTCGAATCGGTGGATGCCGACCAGAACATGTTGTCGACAAGTGAAGTGCGTAACGGTGTGTCCCGCAGGGGATTTCTCGGCCGCGCCGCCGGTGCTGCAGCGGGCGCCGCTGCCCTGAGCGGCATGGGCTGGACCCCGGCGTTCGCGCTTCCGGCCGCCGGTTCCAGCGGTTCCACCGGGTCGGGTGGACCGGTGTCCGACCTCCCGGTCCCGCCCTCGTTCCCCGAGGACATCCCGCTCGCGCAGCAGGGGTACGTCAACTGGGCCAAGGACATCGCGTTCGACGCGGTGTGGACCGCGACCGCACGCACGTCCGACGACGTCGTTCGGATCGCCAACTGGGCCAGGGACAACGGCTACCGCGTCCGGGCCAAGGGCACGATGCACGGGTGGAGCCCGCTGACGGTGGTGCCCGGCGAGAGTGTCGAGAGGACGATCCTCGTCGACACGATGACCCACCTGAACTCGGTGACCGTGAATCCGAGCGGCACCCCGGCGACGGTGACGGCCGGCGGCGGCGCCAGCCTCGAGGCGATCCTCACCGCGCTGCAGGAGCACGGGCTGGGGTGGGCGAACTCGCCGGCGATCGGCGACCTCTCGATCGCGGGCGTGCTCGCGATCGGCGCACACGGCGCCACCTACCCGGCGGCGGGGGAGACAGTCACCCCGGGGCAGTCGTTCGGGTCGCTGTCGAACCTGGTCACCGCCATGACCGCGGTGGTGTGGGATCCGGTCGCGGGCCGGTACGTGCTGCGGGAGTTCACCCGCGCCGAACCCGAGATCACCGCGCTGCTCGCGCATCTGGGGCGGAGCTTCGTCACGTCGGTGACACTCCAGGCCGGCGCGAACGCCCGACTCCGCTGCCAGAGCATCATGGACATCCCGTGGCAGGAGATGTTCGCAACCCCCGGGTCGCCGGGCCGGACGTACGAGAGTTACGTCGAGACGTCGGGCCGCGTCGAGGCGATCTGGTTCCCGTTCACCGACAAGCCGTGGCTCAAGATCTGGACGCCGACGCCGGTGAAGCCGGCGGAGTCGCGGGAGGTGTTCGGCCCCTACAACTACTTCTTCACCGACAACCTTCCCGAGCCGCTCACCGATCTGCTCGGTCAGGTTGCCGGCGGCATCCAGTCGGCCACACCGGCGTTCGGTAAGGGCCAGTTGGCCGCGGTGCAGGTCGGTCTCGCCGGCACTCGCACCGACGACCTGTGGGGCTGGTCCAAGGATGTGCTGTTCTACCTGCGGCACACCACGATGCGGGTCACCGCGGGTGGCGGCGTGGTCGTCACGAAGCGGGCCAACATCCAGCGGGTGATCAACGAGTTCACCACATGGCACAACAATCGGATGTCGGCACTGGCCGCGCAGGGCAAGTATCCGGTCAACGGTCCGTTCGAGGTGCGTATGTGCAAGGTCGACGATCAGGCGGAGGTACTCGTCGAATCGGCCGGCCCGCCGAACCTGTCGGCGGTGCGCCCGCGTCCGGACCACCCGGAGTGGGACACGTGCATCTGGATGAACGTGGTCACGCTGCCCGGCACCGCCGGTGCCGCCGACTACTTCCGTGAGATGGAACGCTGGATGGCCCAGAACTACTCGGGCGACTACGCGACGTTCCGGTCCGAGTGGGCCAAGGGGTGGGGCTTCACCGGCCAGGGCGGCTACCGCGACCAGGAGTGGCTCGGCCAGACCCTGCCGGCCGCCTACACCACGGGCATCCCGGCGTCGGGCAACTGGGAGGCGGCTCGGGTGTCGCTGAATGCCCGCGATCCGCATCGAATCTTCGCCAACATCTTCCACGATCGGTTGCTGCCGTAGCGGATCCCGCTGCAGCGTAGCTGAACTGGAGAACCGGGCATGTCGGTGTCGTGAGGGGCGCCGGCATGCCCGTCTCCGGGGATCGACGGGAAACGCCTTCCCGAGTCCCCGCCAACACTTTTCCGAATTACGCGGTGTCGAAACATCTCTCGGTCCAGGTTCGCTGCGGACGAGGAATACGAACACCGCTTCCCGACGACACGATAGGGAGCCGAGATCCGTGGAATCCCGCGAGAACGGACTGTCACGCAGAGGGTTTCTGGCTGCCACCGCCGGCGCAGCCGCGCTGATCGCCTCCGGGTGGACCCCCGCGCAGGCGTTGCCCGCCGGTGACCCGCGGGTCACCATCGCGCTGCCGCCCTCGTTCCCCGAGGACATCCCGCTCGCGCAGCAGGGGTACGTCAACTGGGCCAAGGACATCGCGTTCGACGCGGTGTGGACCGCGACCGCACGCACGCCCGACGACGTGGTGCGGGTTGCGAACTGGGCCAAGGACAACGGCTACCGCGTCCGGGCCAAGGGCACGATGCACGGGTGGAGCCCGCTGACGGTGGTGCCCGGTGAGAGTGTCGAGACGACGATCCTGGTCGACACGATGACCCACCTGAACTCGGTGGCCGTGAACCCCGGCGGCACCCCGGCGACCGTCACCGCGGGCGCGGGGGCCAGCGTCGAGGCGATCCTCACCGCGCTGCAGAGCCACGGTCTCGGGTGGGCGAACTCGCCGGCGATCGGTGACCTCTCGATCGCCGGTGTGCTCGCGATCGGCGCGCACGGCGCGACCTACCCGGCCGCGGGGGAGACGGTCACCCCGGGGCAGTCGTTCGGGTCGCTGTCGAACCTGGTCACCGCGATGACCGCGGTGGTGTGGGACGCGAGCGCCGACCGGTACGCGCTGCGGGAGTTCACCCGCGCGGAACCCGAGATCACCGCGCTGCTCACCCATCTGGGGCGCAGCTTCGTCACGTCGGTGACGCTCCAGGCCGGCGCGAACACCAGGCTGCGGTGTCAGAGTTTCCTCGACATCACCGCGAGGGAGATGTTCGCGACCGCCGGGTCACGGGGCCGAACCTTCGAGAGTTACGTCGAGAAGTCGGGCCGCGTCGAGGCGATCTGGTTCCCGTTCACCGAGAATCCCTGGCTGAAGGTGTGGACGCCGACACCTGCCAAGCCCGCGCAGTCGCGCGAGGTGACCGGCCCCTACAACTACTCGTTCTCCGACAGCATCCCCGAGTCGCTCACCAACATGCTCGGAAAGGGCGCGGCAGGGCTGGGAATCGGCACGCCCGGATTCGGGATCGCGCAGTTGACGGCGGTCTCCGCGGGCCTGGCCGCCACCGGCACCGGCGATCTGTGGGGCTGGTCGAAGGACCTGCTCTTCTACCTCCGGCCCACCACCCTGAGGGTGATCGCCGGTGGAGGCGTGGTGGTCACCAAGCGCTCGAACATCCAGCGGGTGATCAACGAGTTCACGACGTGGCACCGGCGCTGGATGAGCGATCTGGCGTGGCGCGGCAAGTATCCGATCAACGGCCCGTTCGAGGTGCGCATGTGCAAGGTCGACGACCAGGCGGAGGTACTCGTCGAGTCGGCCGGCCCGCCGAACCTGTCGGCGGTGCGTCCGCGTCCGGACCATCCGGACTGGGATACGTGCATCTGGATGAACGTGGTGACGCTGCCCGGAACGCCGGGCGCGGCCGAGTATTTCCGTGAGATGGAACGCTGGATGGCCCAGAACTACTCGGGCGACTACGCGACGTTCCGGTCCGAGTGGGCCAAGGGGTGGGCCTTCACCGACCAGGGCGGTCACCGCGATCAGGAATGGCTCACCCAGACCCTGCCGGCCGCCTACACCACTGGCATCCCGGCATCGGGTAACTTTGCGGCCGCGCGTACGTCGCTCAACGCACACGACCCGCACCGTGTGTTCGCCAACAGCTTCCACGACCGATTGCTGCCGTAGTCCCCCCTCCTACGGCATCGGAGCGCTGGAGACAGTGATGCCGGCATCCCGAGGGTCCTCGGGATGCCGGCATCACCGGTATCGGGGACAGGTCATTCCAGCAGGTCCCGCGCCCGTTCCGCCTCGACGTCGAGCAGGTCGTCGACGTCGAGATCCGCGGTCTCCCGCACCGCGGCTTCGAGGTACGCGGTTGCCTCGTCGCCGCGGCCCAGGTGCTGCAGCAGCTCACCGTAGACGACGAGAGCGAGGACCCGGATCACGCCGGGCCGCTCGCTTTCGAGGAGCACGCGAAGCGTGGTCTCGGCCCGTTCCACCCGGCCGTGGTCGAGCTGGAGCAGAGCCTTCTGGAACTGCAGCGATCCATCCATGCGATCACGATAGCGGCGAGGCCCGGCACCGAATCCGGTGCCGGGCCTCGTGGTGGACCGATGGGTTACTGCTTGCCGCCCAACAGGTTCTGCAGGTCGTCGAGCACGATCATCGCGCCCGTCGGGCCCAGCGCCAGGAACCAGGTCTCGTCGGACACCTGGACGGCCTTGCCGTCCTTGACGGCGTTCATACCGGCCCACAGCGGCCCGGCGAGCACCTCGGTCTGGGCGGTGGTGTCGGGCTTGCCGTACGTGGAGTAGAAGATCCAGTCACCGTCGGCCTGCGTGATGGTCTCGGGGCTCACCTCGACGGCGAGTTCCTCGATGTTCTGGACGTCCGGGCGACGGAGGCCCACGTCCTGCAGGATCACGCCGATGAACGACAGGTTGCCGTACAGGCGGGTCTTGCCGGTCATGAAGCGCACCAATGAGATCGACGGATCACCCTGGATGCCGTCGCGGACCTCGTTTGCGCGGGTCTGGTAGTCGTTGAGGACCGACTCGGCCTTCATTTCCTCGCCGACCGTGTCGGCGACGAGCAGGAAGTTCTCCTTCCACGGGAAGCCCGGGCGGATACCGAACACCGTCGGCGCGATCTGCGACAGCTGCGGGTACAGCTTGTCGGCGCGCAGCTTGCTGCCCAGGATCAGGTCCGGCTGCAGCGCGGTGATCGCCTCTAGGTTGAGGTTGTTGGTGGTGCCCACGTCCGGGACGCCCGCCAACTTGTCCGCCAGGTACGACGGCTGACCCGACGCGCCCTCCGGGCTCGCGATGCCGACCGGGGTGATGCCGAGCGACAGCACGTCGTCCAGCTCGCCGCCGTCGAGCACGATCACGCGCTCCGGCTTCTTCTCGATCACGGTCTCGCCCATGGCGTGCTTGACGGTGCGGGGGAACTGGCCGGGCTGCGCGTCGCTGCCCAGTTCCGCGGTGGCGGTGTCGGCCGTCGCGAACAGGCGCCCGCCGGTCGCGACGTCGGTGTTGCCGGCCGGGGCGTCGGCGGCGTTGTCGGAGGAGCCGCACGCGGTGGCGGCGAACACGGTTGCGAGCGCGATCATCGCAACACGAACCGAGGCCCGCTTGCGGAAGGAGGATCGAACGAACATTAGGTCAGGCTAGCCTGTGCGAGTCGTGATCCTTCCGGCGGGAGTCCCGAGACGAGTGGTGGTCGCCAGACAACGAAAAAGACCCCGTCCGAACGAGTCGGACGGGGTCTTTCTGTTCTTCACTGGTCGGGGTGGCGGGATTTGAACCCACGACCTCTTCGTCCCGAACGAAGCGCGCTACCAAGCTGCGCCACACCCCGGTGTTGAACCTCGGATAGCTTACAACACTGTTTCGGTAGGGATTAAATCGGCTGGTCAGCGGCCCAAAACGGCGCCCTCGACGGCCGCCGAGCCGCGCGCGACGGCGGTGTCCTCGCGGGGTGCGGGGACCAGCGTGAGGAGGGTCGCCTCGGGGCGGCAGCAGAACCGGGCCGGCGCGTACGGCGACGTGCCGACGCCCGCCGACACGTGCAGCCGCATGTGGGCACCCCAGTTCGACGGCCCCTTCACGCGGGAGCGGTCCAGCTGACAGTTCGTCACCAGCGCGCCGTAGAACGGCAGGCACAGCTGGCCGCCGTGCGTGTGCCCGGCCAGGACCAGGTCGTAGCCGTCGTCGGCGAACCGGTCGAGTACCCGCGGCTCGGGGGAGTGCGTGATGCCCAGCTTGAGCTGCGCGAGCGGATTCGGCGGACCCGCGATGGTGTCGTAGCGGTCCCGCTTGAGGTGCGGGTCGTCGACGCCGGCCGACGCGATGCGCACACCCGCGACCTCGAGGTCGCGGTGCACGTGGGTGACGTCGAGCCAGCCGCGCTCGGTGAACGCGGCCCGCAGATCCGCCCACGGCAGCGGCGCGCCGAGCACCCGGCGGTGCTCCTTCTGGAAGTACTTGAACGGGTTCTTCGGCTTGGGGGCGAAGTAGTCGTTGCTGCCGAACACGAACAGGCCCGGACGCGCCAGCAGGCCGCCCATCGACTGCACCACCGCCGGAACCGACTTGGGGTGCGACAGGTTGTCGCCGGTGTTCACGACGAGGTCCGGTTCGAGCCGGTCGAGTTCGCGCAGCCAGTTCTGCTTGAGCTTCTGGTTCGGCATCATGTGCAGATCGCTGATGTGCAGTACCCGCAGGGTCGCCGAGCCCGGTGCCAGGACCGGCATGGTCGCCTCCCGCAGTGCGAACGCGTTGCGTTCGATCAGTGAGGCGTAGCCGATGCCCAGTGCGGCGGCGCCCGCGGTGGCGAGCGCGGCCCGGTTCAGGGCGCTGCGGTTCGGGGTACGGGGCGACAGATAAGGCACCACCTCAGAATACGGGTGTCCGCAATGAAGGTGCAGGACACCGCACCGGGCGCGTACCGTTCGGCGCATGGCCGACACCGCTCCCACGCTCAAGTCCAAGCTCCGCGCCGACCTCACCACCGCGATGAAGGAGAAGGATCAGCTGCGGCTGTCCACACTGCGCATGATCCTCGCCGCGGTGCAGACGGAGGAGACCTCCGGCAAGGAGGCCCGCGAACTCAGCGACGACGAGGTCCTCAAGGTCCTCGCCAAGGAGTCGAAGAAGCGCGGCGAGGCCGCCGAGGTCTACACCGAGGCCGGACGTGGCGAACTCGCCGCCACCGAGCGCGCCGAGGCCCAGGTCATCGACTCCTACCTGCCCACCCCGTTCACCGACGCCGAACTGGCCGACGTCGCCGACACCGCCATCGCGCAGGTCGCCGAGGAACTCGGTGAGCGCCCCGGCCCGCGGCAGATGGGTCAGGTCATGAAGGCGGCCACCGCCCTCGCCGCCGGCAAGGCCGACGGATCGCGGCTCTCCAAGGCCGTCAAGGACCGCCTGTAGCCCCGCGTCACGCCGACGCGGTCGTCGCCGCGAAGACGTCGACGATCGCGTCGCAGAACGCGGGCAGGTCGTGGGGATTGCGGCTGGTCACCAGAGCGCCGTCGATCACGACCTCCCGCTCGACGACGTTGCCGCCCGCGTTGCGTATGTCGGTTCGGATGCTCGGGTAGGACGTCAGTGTGCGGCCGCGGACGACGTCGGCCTCCACCAGCATCCACGGGCCGTGGCAGATCGCGCCGACGGGCTTCCCGGCCTCGACGAAATCGTGGACGAACGCGACGGCTTTCTTGCTCTGCCGGAGATGGTCGGGATTGGTCGTCCCGCCGGGCAGGATCAGGGCATCGAAGTCGTCGACCGTTAGGTCCAGGTCCGACACGACCGCGTCGACGTCGTACCGCCCGGCGGTGTGGACGTCGCCCTTCATCGCCTGGATCCGCCCGATCGACAGCGACAGCAGTCGGGTGGTGGCGCCCGCCTGCTCGACAGCCTTGCGTGGCTCGACGAGTTCGGACTCCTCGACGCCGTTGGTGGCGAGGATCGCGACGGTGCGTCCCTTCAGTGCGGTGGGGGCGGTCATCGGTGTCGTCCAATCGATACGTGGTGGCGGTGGCCGTTCGTGGGCTTCTCCTCCACGGCCCTCTCCTCGGCGGCGGAGTCGACCTCGGCGAGTACCGGGTCGAACGCGGGGCCGTGGCTGTCGGAGGCCATCTCGAGTCCGGCGCCCTGGCCGTAGACGAGGTGCGCGCCCAGGGCGCCGCCCACCCCGACCGCGGTCAGGGCCAGCGCGCTCAACGCCGTGGCGGAGAACCCGGGCGCGTTCTTGTGTCGGACGAACGACGCGAGCATCAGCCCGATGCCGGTGGCGTTGGCGCCGGCGTGCAGCAGCCCCACCCGGCGCTGGCGGATGTCGCGCTCGCTCCAGTCGGCCCAGCCGGTCGCGAGCGTCGGCGGCACGGCGGCCAACCCGACGCCGATCAGCCGCCGCGCGCCCTGCGGATCGCGGAGCACGACGTCGAAGACGAGGGAACTCGTCCACGCCCCGATCGGGATCGCGACGAGGCCCGGATGCACGGGATGTCCGAGCCAGTCGCCGCGCAGCCGATCACCGATCGGCGTGCGGCCCAGCCCCGCCTGGATGCGGTGCTGGAGTGCGGCGCTCAGCCCGTCGAGGAACGACGCGGACTCGGCCCGGGTGTACAGGTGACGAAGATTCATCTCCTGCGACTACCCGGGACCGGGTCGGGCGAAACCCGGGGAGGTTCAGCCGCCGGGCGACGGCGTCGGACGCGGTGCCGCGGTACCCGACGGCGTCGCCTTCACCGAGCCGTCGCTGACGTAGATCGTCACCGGCGAACCCGGCACCGCCAGCCCCGCCGGCGCGCTGCCGGTGACGTTGCCCTTGGCGACGTCCGACTTGGTGCTGACCGGGTTCACCGTGAAACCGGCGGCCTTGAGGGCGGCGGTCGCGGCGTCCTGCGTCATGCCGACGACGTCGGGCACCTGCGCGTTCTGCGAGCCCTTGACGTACTTCTCGTCGACCGCCGGCAGCGCGGTGGGGCCGAAGTCGCCGACGACCGGCATCAACGCCTGGAACCACGTGCGCGCCGGTTCGGTGCCGCCGTACAGGTTGCCGTCACCGCACGGGCGCAGCGGCGCCGAGCAGATCTCGCCCGGCGTCGTCGAGTCGCCGTACACCAGCACGCTCGCGGCGAGGTTGTTGGTGAACCCGAGGAAGCCCGACGACATGTGGGACTCGGTGGTACCCGTCTTGCCCGACATCGGCAGCTTCCAGCCTGCCGCATTGGCGGCCGCGTACGACGTGCCACCCGGGGCGTCGTCCTTGCTCATCGCCACCGACAGCGTGTCGGCCAGGCCGGGAGCGACCACCTGCTCGCACGCCTCCTGGGTGATGGAGACCGGCTTGCCCTCGCGGTCGGTGATCGAATCGATCGGCGTGGGCGGGCACCACTTGCCGTGCGACGCGAGCGTCGCCGCGACGTTGGCCAGTTCCAGCGGGTTGACCCACGTCGGGCCGAGGGTGAACGAGCCGAGGTTCTGCGACTTCTGCATCTCCGCCATGCTCTGGTCACCGAACCCGGACGATCCGGGTGCGGTGTAGGAGCGCAGGCCCAGGCGGACGGCCATGTCGACCGTCGGGGTGACGCCGGTGGACTCGATCAGCTTCACGAACGCGGTGTTCGGTGACTGCGCGAGCGCGTCCGTGACCGACAGCTTGGCCGCGTAGTTGGGGCTGGCGTTCTCGACGCAGTAGGTGGCCGCGGGGCAACCGCGCGCGCCACCGTTACCCATGCCGCGGGCCTCGAAGCGTCGGGGCACGTCGAGCACCGCGCTGGTGCCGAGACCCTTCTCCATCGCGGCCGCCGTCGTGAAGATCTTGAAGATCGATCCGGCGCCGTGACCGACCAGCGTGTACGGCTGCGGCTGCACGGTCTGCTCGGCGGCGGTGTCGAGGCCGTACGCGCGGCTCGACGCCATCGCCAGCACCCGGTGCTGGTCCTGGCCCGGCTGGACCACGTTCATCACGTTCGCGATGCCGTCGAGCTTCGGGTTGGCGTTGGCGACGAGCGCCGACTTCACCGACGTCTGCACCGACGGGTCGAGGGTCGTCTTGATCGTGTAGCCGCCGCGGTTGATCTGTTCCCGGCTCAGCCCGGCCGCCGCGAGGTACTGCAGCGCGTAGTCGCAGAAGAAGCCCTGATCGCCGGCCGCGATGCAGCCGCGCGGCAGCGCCTTCGGTTCGGGGAGCACGCCGAGCGGCTCGGTCTTGGCGGCCCGGATCTCGGTGGCCCGTTCGGGGATGTTCGTGATCATCGTGTCGAGGACCGTGTTGCGGCGCTCGAGGACGCCGTCCGGGTTCGTGTACGGGTTCAGTGCCGAGCTGGACTGCACCATGCCGGCCAGCATCGACGACTGGGTCAGGTTCAGGTCCTTCGCGTCGACACCGAAGTACGTCTGCGCCGCGTCCTGGATGCCGAACGAGCCGTTGCCGAACGGCACCAGGTTGAGATACCGCGTGAGGATCTCGTCCTTGCTCAGCTTCTTGTCGAGCGTCAACGCCATCCGGATCTCGCGGATCTTGCGCGCGGGCGTGGTCTCGATCGCGGCGCGACGTTCGGCGTCGTTCCGGGCCACGACGAGCAATTGGTAGTTCTTGACGTACTGCTGGTCGATCGTCGAGGCACCCTGCTGGACCTCGCCGCTGGTCGTGTTCGTCATGAACGCGCGCAGTGTGCCCTGCCAGTCGACGCCCTGATGGTCGGCGAAGCGCTTGTCCTCGATCGAGACGATCGCCAACTTCATGTCGTTGGAGATCTTGTCGCTCGGGACCTCGAACCGGCGTTGCTCGTAGAGCCACGCGATCGGGTTGCCGGCGACGTCCGTCATCGTCGTCACCGCCGGAACGGTGCCTTCGACGAGTTCCGCCGAGACGTTGTCGACGGCGTCGGTGGCGCGGTTGGAGGCGAAGCCGAAGCCTCCTGCCAGCGGAAACATCACTCCGGCAAGGATGACGCCGGCGAGTGCGGAACACCCCGCGAGCTTGGCGATCGTTTTGGCTCTCGACACGAGCTACAGAGTACGTCGAACGGACCGGTTGTCCCGCTGCACGACGCAAACTGGACGCTTGTCCGGGGACGAAGAGCGGCTCTGACCCGGGCAAATGCGACGAAGAATGCACGTGCGTACCAGAATCTACGCTCCCGATCTTGCGTAGCGGGCGATCTTTACCTAAATTAGCTCTCGTCAGTGTGATACAGCTAACACTGGATTAGGAATGTGGTGCAGTTCCCACGTGCTACCTGGGGGACTGCGTGAGCATCCTGAGCGCCGTGGGGAACGGCGTTCGGACTGAAGGGGAACCGAATGCACATGACCAGCCCCGCCGCGCGGCTCGACTACGAGCAAGCAGAAGCCCGTATCCAGTGGGTCGCGCAGGCACGATGCCGTGAAATCGACCCCGACCAGCTCTTCGTCCGCGGCGCAGCCCAGCGCAAGGCCGCAACCATCTGTCGGCACTGCCCGGTCCTCATGCAGTGCGGGGCCGACGCGTTGGACAACAAGGTCGAGTTCGGCGTGTGGGGCGGCATGACCGAACGCCAGCGTCGTGCACTGCTCAAGCAGCACCCGGAGGTCGAGTCCTGGGCCGACTTCTTCGACGCTCAGCGTCAGCACCAGTCCGCGGTCTGACCGCGGTCGGTCCACGGTCCGAGTCGGTCCTCGTCGGGGAGTAGGTCCGATCGGTCGACGCAACGGACGCGGCGGCGCCTCGGGCGCCGGTGCTTCCGTCGGCAGGGCCGGCGGTATGTCAGCCCTGCCGGGTGAGCTGGTCACCCACCGCGCGCAACGCCTCGAGGTCCGACACCTCGAACGGCAGCGACGGCACGCCGATGATGGGTACGTGCTGGTGGGACGCCGTGAACCGGCTCAGCAGCCGCAACTCCCGCTTCGCGGTCACCGCCCGGTGCGCGTGCACCCGCAGGACCGCGGCGGTCAGCTCGCTCGCCGCGTCGGCCGGCTCGCTCTCGTCCAGCAGGTCGGCGCCGGTGAGGGCGTGGTCGGCGGACAGTGAGGACAGCGTCGGGTGGGTCCGGTTGAGCACCAGGCCCGCCAGCGGCATCCGGTCGCTGGACAGCCGATCCACGAAGAACGCGGCCTCGCGCAGCGCGTCGGGCTCGGCGGCCGCGATCACCACGAACTGCGTGCCCTCCTGGCGGAGCAGCTCGTACGTGCGCGTCGCGCGCTCCCGGAAGCCGCCGAACATCGAGTCCAACGACTGCACGAACGCCGACGCGTCGGACAGCATCTGGCTGCCGACCACCGTCGAGACACCCTTGAGGGCGAGCCCCATCGCGCCCGTCACGAGCCGGCCGATGCCGCGCCCCGGCGCGGTCAGCAGGCGGATCATGCGGCCGTCGAGGAAGGCCCCCAGCCGTTGCGGCGCGTCGAGGAAGTCGAGCGCATTGCGCGACGGCGGCGTGTCCACGATCACCAGGTCCCACCGGTCGTCGGCCGCCAGCTGGCCGAGCTTCTCCATCGCCATGTACTCCTGCGTGCCGGAGAACGACGTGGCGACCGTTTGGTAGAAGGGATTCGCGAGGATCTGCTCGGCCTTGTCGGGCGCCGAGTGCTCGAGCACCATCTCGTCGAACGTGCGACGCATGTTCAGCATCATCGCGTGCAGCTCGCCGGTCGACCCGGGAGCCAGCTCCACCAACTGCGGCTCGTTGTCGAGGTCCTGCACCCCGAGCGCCTGCGCGAGCCGTCGGGCCGGATCGATCGTGAGGACGGCGACGCGGCGGCCCTGCTCGGCCGCGCGCAGTGCCATCGACGCGGCGGTGGTGGTCTTGCCGACGCCGCCCGCACCGCAGCACACGACGATGCGGGTCTTCGGGTCGGCGAGGACGCCGCCGAGATCGAGGGCCGGGGCCGTCCGCGGCGGGTTCATCGCACACCCTGCTCGGTCAGGCGCTCGGCGAGCTCGTAGAGCCCACCGAGGTCGACGCCGTCCACCAGCGCGGGCAGATGCATGCGGGCCACCTTCACGTCGTCGAGTTGCGCAGCGCTCTCGTCCTGCGCGGCCAGCGTGGCCGCGTGCTCGATCGTCTCGGTCAGCAGCCCGGCGAAGTCGTCGTCGGACAGCGTGATGCCCGCCCGTGCCAGGCCCTTGCGGACCGCGGCGGCGTCGACCCGGCCCTTCGCGGCGTCGGCGAGCGCCTCCTGCGGCAGGAACGCCGTGTTGGTGCGGTTGACGATCACCGTGCCCAGATGCAGATCGGCGGCCGCGAGCTCGGCGACAGCGTCCGCGGTCTCCTGCACCGGGAGCGCCTCGAGCAGCGTGACGAGATGCACGACGGTCTCGTCCGAGTGCAGCAGGCGCACCACGCCCTGGCTCTGCGAATGGATCGGCCCACCCTTCGCCAGCTCCGACATCGCGCGCGTCACGTCGAGGAACTTGCCGATCCGGCCGGTCGGCGGCGCGTCCACCACGACGGCGTCGTACGCGCGGCGGCCGGACTTGTCGGTGCGTACCGCGCACTCCTTGATCTTGCCGGTGAGCAGGACGTCACGCAGGCCCGGCGCGAGCGTCGTCGCGAACTCGACGGCGCCGATCTTCTTCATCGCGCGGCCCGCGAAGCCCAGGTTGTAGAACATGTCGAGGTACTCGAGGAACGCGGTCTCGAGGTCGACCGCGAGCGCGAACACCTCGCCGCCGCCCTCGGCGGTCGCGATCTTGGTCTCCTGCGGCGGGAGCGGCGGCACGTCGAACAGCTGCGCGATGCCCTGTCGGCCCTCGACTTCGATGAGCAGCACGCGCCGTCCGCCGGCGGCGAGCGCGAGCGCCAGCGCGGCGGCCACGGTGGACTTGCCGGTGCCGCCCTTGCCGGAGACGAAGTGCAGTCGCGCCGCGCCTGCGTTGGAAGGCCATGCCGGCTCGCCGGGGTGCGGCCGCCCGTGGGCGGCCGGATCTGTCGGTGCTGCCACGGGCACGAGCCTATAAGTCGAGGAGCGCGCACGTGCGGGGGATAGGCTCCACGGCATGAGCGAATTGACTACCTGGGAGTACGCGACCGTGCCGCTCCTGACGCACGCGACCAAGGCGATCCTCGACCAGTGGGGCGGGGACGGCTGGGAACTGGTCACCGTGCTCCCCGGCCCGACCGGCGAGCAGCACGTGGCCTACCTCAAGCGTCCGAAGGGCTGAGACCGTGGCAGACACCGCACAGTCCTGGACCGCGCGCCTGGCCGAGCTGGGCATCGAACTGCCGCCGGTGGCCGCGCCCGTCGCCGCCTACGTGCCGGCCGTCCGCACCGGAGACCACGTCCACACCTCGGGTCAGCTGCCGTTCGTCGACGGCAAGCTGCCGATCGTCGGCAAGCTCGGCGCGGACGTCTCGGACGCCGACGCGAAGGCCGCCGCGCGTCAGTGCGCGCTGAACGCGCTCGCCGCCGTGGACGCGCTGGTCGGCCTGGACTCGATCGTGCGCATCGTCAAGGTCGTCGGCTTCGTGGCCTCGGCCGAGGGCTTCACCGGTCAGCCCGGCGTGATCAACGGCGCGTCCGAGTTCCTCGGTGAGGTGTTCGGCGACGCCGGTATCCACGCGCGCTCGGCGGTCGGTGTCGCCGAGCTGCCGCTGGGGTCGCCCGTCGAGGTGGAACTCATCGCCGAGGTGCGCTGAGCGCCACCCGCTTTCCCTGCTGAGCCGCATTCCCGAAAGGGTGTGCGGCTCAGTTGTTTTCGGGGTTCCGGGAGTTCACGTGGTCGACGAGGCGGCGCATGCAGCCGACCGCGAGTTCCGCGGGACCGTCCGGGCCGGTGGTGGGGGCGTCGGTGGCCGCCCACGTCTCGACCGCGATGCGCATCGCGGCGTTCGCGGCCGCCGCGACCAGTCGGACGGTCAGCGGATCGGTGTCCGGGCCCATCAGCGGCGTCAGTGCCGCGACCAGACCCTCCTCCGAATCGTGTTGCACGCGAAGCCACACCGCGTGCAGGCCCGGTTCGTCGTGCACCGTTCGCAGCAGCCCCCGCGTCCACTGCAGCATCTCCTCGGTGACGTCCTCCGACGGTGTCAGGGCCCGCCGCGTCGCGCGTTCGAGGGCTTGCTCGACGGACGGGGTGTCTGCCGCGTCGGCCTCCTCGGTGAGGTAGGTGATCCAGTTGGTGACCCCGCCCGCGAGGAGCGGCGAGACGGCGTCCTCCTTGGTGCGGAAATAGCGGTAGAACGTGCGCAGGCCGATCCCCGCCGCCGCCGCGATCTCCTCCGCGGTCACCGACGACGCGCCCCTCGCGGAGAACAGGTCTGCCGCGCGCCGGGAGATCTCGAGTTGCGTCTCCGCCTTGCGTCGCTCGGTCAGCGACGTGACGGGTTGTGCGCCGGGCATGTTCTGGGCTCCTCCGATGGTCTCGGATCGCAGACTACCGGTCCTGTTCCGAAGAAATTCGTGACACAACGTGCCAAGTCGGCCTACTGTGCCAATAGGTCCACAACACGACTCTAGTTGATCAGGAGAGACCATGAAGCGATTCGACGGACGTCGAGTACTCATCACCGGCGCCGGATCCGGCATCGGGCAGGCCACGGCCGCCCGCATCCTCGAGGAGGGCGGCATCGTCGTCGCCGCCGATGTGTCCGAGGCCGGGCTCGAGGTGACGCGTGAGCGGGCCGCCGCGGCCGGCACCGCCGACCGGCTGACCACGGCGATCGTGGACATCTCGAACGAGGACTCGGTCCGGGAGAACATCGGCGGCGCGATCGAGGGCCTCGGCGGCCTCGACGTGCTGATCAACGCCGCGGGCATCCTGCGCTCCTCGCACACCGAGAAGACCACCCTCGACTTCTGGAACAAGGTGGTCGGGGTCAACCTGACCGGCACGTTCCTGGTCACCCGCGAGGCGCTGCCCGCGCTACTCGAGTCGGGCAAGGGTGTCGTGGTGAACTTCAGCTCCACCTCCGCCCATTTCGCGCACCCGTACATGGCCGCGTACGCCGCCACCAAGGGCGGCATCCGCTCGTTCACCCACGCGATCGCGCTCGAGTACGCCAAGCAGGGCCTGCGCGCCGTCGCCGTCGAGCCGGGCAGCATCGCGTCCGGCATGACCAGCGATCCGGGATTCCCGGAGGACGTCGATCCGAGCCTGATCGGCAAGCTCTACCCGTGGATCGGCGAGGGCTTCGCGCCGCCGGAGGACGTGGCCGGTGTGATCGCGATGCTCGCCTCCGACGACGGCAAGTTCGTCACCGGCACCGAGATCCGGATCGACGGCGGCACCCACATGTGAGTGCGCTTGCGCCGCACCAGGTGTCGGGCTGATCGGACGCACGTTCGGTGGAGTCGTACAGTGAGGACCGGTTTCGGTTCCGGATTCCACCGAACATGCTGTCGGCCCGTCAGGAAGGTGCGTCGATGACGCTTCAGCACCCCGCATACGCCCAGCTGCGTCAGGTCACGCCGACCGCCGCGGTGATCCTCGAGAAAAACCCCAGCATGTACTCGCTCGAGGGCACCAACACCTGGATCCTGCGGGCCCCCGGCGGCGACGAGTGCATCGTCGTCGACCCGGGCGACGACGACCCCGAGCACCTGGCGCGGGTCGCGGACGTCGGGACCGTGGTGCTGACGCTGATCTCGCACCGCCACCACGACCACACCGGCGGCATCGACCGGTTCTTCGAACTGACCGGTGCCCCGGTGCGTGCGGTGCACGAGGAGTTCCGCCGCGGCGGCGGTGGCGGCCTCGAGCACGACGAGGTCATCGAGGCCGCGGGCCTGACGTTGCGGGTGCTGTGGACCCCGGGGCACACCGCCGATTCGGTGTCGTTCGTGATCGAGGGGGAGGGGTCCGTGCTCACCGCCGACACCATCCTCGGCCGCGGCACCACCGTCCTCGACGCGTCGGACGGCAACCTGCGCGACTACCTGGAGTCGATGCGGATCCTCATCGGCCTCGGCCCCGGTCGGACGGTGCTGCCCGGGCACGGCCCGGAACTGCCCGACCTCCAGGCCGTGGCGCAGTACTACCTCGCGCACCGCGAGGAGCGGCTCGCCCAGGTCCGGGGCGCCCTCGACGTCCTCGGTGCCGACGCCGACGTGCGTGCGGTGGTCGAACACGTCTACACCGACGTCGACGAGACGCTGTGGCCGGCCGCCGAGCAGTCGGTGCGGGTGCAGTTGGAGTACCTGCGCGGCTGAGCGCGCGCCGACCATTCGGCGCGCCGCCCGGCCCCGCCTTCGTCAGGAGATCTTGGCGATCACCGATTCCGCGTAGTTCTCGAGGTTCGCGATCTTGCGCTCCAGTGGCTCCGTGTCCGGTGCGACCTCGTACGAGTTGCGGAAGCCGACGATCACATCGGTGACGCCCTTGTCCTCGAGCCGCTTGACCCCGTCGACGGTGAAGGCCTCCGCCGACGCGACGTGGATCTCGAACGGGGCGTCCGCCTTGCCCTCCGCGGCGCGGATCTTCTGCAGCTTCGCGAGCATCACATCGAGCTCCTCCGGGTCGCCGCCGGCATGCGTCCACCCGTCGCCGCGCACCACGGCGCGGCGCAAGGCCGCATCGCTGTGCCCGCCGATCAGGATCGGGATCGGCTGGGTCGGAACCGGATTCAGCTTGATCGACGGCACGTCGTAGATCTCGCCGTGGTACTCGAAGTACCCGCCGGCGGTGAGTCCGCGCACGATGTCGATCGCCTCGTCCGTCCGCCGGCCGCGTCGTTCCCACGGCACCCCCATGACCTGGAAGTCCTCGGGCCACGGGCTGACCCCGACGCCCAGTCGCAGACGGTTGTTCGTCAGGTAGGCCACCGAGGCGGCCTGCTTGGCGACGAGGACCGGCGGACGGATGGGGAGCTTGAGCACGAAGGTGGTGAACCGCAGCGTGCTCGTCGCCGCACCCAGGGCCATGGCGAGGATCATCGCCTCCACGAACGGCTTGTTCTCGAGGAACTCCCGGTTCCCGTCGGGCGTGTAGGGGTAGACCGAATCGGACTCCTCCGGGTAGCAGATGCTGTCTGCGATGGTCATGGAGTCGAATCCGACGCGTTCGGCCGCCTGGGCGAGCGGCACGTAGAAGTCGGGGTCGGTCATGGCCTCTGCATAGGTGAATCGCACGGTGGGCTTCCTTCGGTCGAGTGGTGGTCGGCGAACCGACACGACGGGCAACGGACGTGGACCACGGTCGTGAGGGGCGGGCGCCGCCACCCCACCCACGCATTCTGGGAGTGGGCTGGATCACATGTCAGTGTCACTCCCACTGCGCGGGAAGCCCGGCCCCTGGCGTGGGCGGCACGTATGCCCAACCGGTCATGACTCCGACCGGATTTGGCATTTGTTCGGCATGGGCCGGAACTCGACCATTGATCCATGACTTCATCCCTCGACGGTTGGATCCGTAACTTCGTCGACGGCGCATTCGTCGATCCCGACCCGCAGCGCGGCTTCGATCGGACCGATCCGGCGACCGGTCGCGTGCTCGCCCAGGTGCACGAGGCCGACCAGGCGCTCGTCGACCGGGCCGTGACCTCGGCCCGTCGAGCGCTCGACGGCGGTTGGGCCGACACCCCGGTCCGGGAGCGGGCCGCGCTGCTGCGCCGCGCCGCGGATCGGATCGAGGAACGCTTCGAGGAGTTCGTCGCGGCCGAGATGGCGGACACCGGCAAGCCGCTCACCCAGGCGCGCGAACTCGACGTCGCCCGCGCGCTCACCAACTTCCGGACCTTCGCCGACATCGTCTCCGCGGCCGGTCAGGAATCGTTCATGACCGACCTGGCGGGCGGGCGTCAGGCGCTCAACTACGCGGTCCGCAAGCCGCTCGGCGTGGTCGCGGTCATCGTGCCGTGGAACCTGCCGCTGCTGCTGCTCACCTGGAAGGTGGCGCCCGCCCTCGCGTGCGGCAACGCGGTGGTGGTCAAGCCCAGTGAGGAGACCCCGGCGACGGCAACCCTGCTCGCGGAGGTGTTGGCGGAGGTCGGCCTGCCCGCCGGCGTGTACAACGTGGTGCACGGTTTCGGTGGCAACTCCGCCGGCGAGTACCTCACGACCCACCCCGGCATCGACGGCGTCACGTTCACCGGTTCGTCCGCGACGGGCTCGCATGTGATGAAAACCGTTGCGCCGCGGGTGCGTCCGGTTTCCTTCGAGCTCGGCGGCAAGAACGCGGCGATCGTGTTCGACGACGTCGATCTGGACGAGGCGCTGACCGGCCTGACCAAGTCGGTGTTCACCAACACCGGGCAGGTGTGCCTGTGCACCGAGCGGGTGTACGTGCATCGCTCGATCTTCGACGACGTCGCGACCGGTCTGGCCGAGCGCGCCGAGCAACTCCGGCTGGGGGACCCCACCGCCGCGGACACCACCACCGGGCCGCTCATCTCGCAGGCCCACCGCGAGAAGGTGCTGAGCTACTTCCGGATGGCCGAACAGTCCGGGGCGAAGGTCCTCACCGGCGGCGGAATCCCCGATCTCGGAGAGCGGTTCGCGTACGGATCGTGGATCCAGCCGACGCTGTGGACGGGGCTGACCAACCAGGACCCGGTGCTCCGCGAGGAGATCTTCGGTCCGGTCGCCGCGCTCGTGCCGTTCGACACGGAGGAGGAGGCGGTCGCTCTGGCGAACGACACCAAGTACGGTCTCGCCGCGGCGGTGTGGACCAACGACCTGCGTCGCGGTCACCGGGTGGCCCAGAAGATGAACGTCGGAATCTCGTGGGTCAACACGTGGTTCACGCGCGAGTTGCGGTCGCCGTTCGGCGGTGTCGGGCTCTCCGGCATCGGCCGCGAGGGCGGCGAATCGTCGCTGCACTTCTACACCGAGCCCACCAACGTGTGCGTGGCACTGTGATCGAAAGGGACATGATCGTGGGAAGTGAGAGCTGATGTCACTGAGCAGCAACGAGATCGCGGCACTGGCGGATCGACTGGACGAGGCGCAGATCGGCGTCCACGACACGATCAGCCTCGCCGACGACACCGACATCGACATCGACGACGCGTACCGTATCCAGGAAGCCGTCGTCGCACGGCGCCTCGGCCGCGGTGAAGCGCTCGTCGGTGTCAAACTCGGGTTCACCAGCAAGGCCAAGATGGCGCAGATGGGGGTCTCCGACGTGATCGTCGGCCGTCTCACCGACGCGATGCGCGTCGAGGACGGCGGGAAGGTCGACCTGCAGCGGTTCATCCACCCGAAGATCGAACCCGAGGTGGCGTACCGGTTGAGCCGCGACGTCGACCTCGACGATCCGACGATCGACATCGTCGCCTGCGTCGACGGCGTCGCGCCGGCCATGGAGATCATCGACTCCCGTTACCGGGACTTCCGCTTCACGTACACCGATGTCGTCGCGGACAACACCTCCGCCGCGGCGTACGTGATCGGGCCGTGGTCCGACCTCCAGGACGTCTCCGACCGAGCCGTGCGTCTGACGGTCGGCGACACGGCCGTCGACGGTTCCACCGGCGCGATCCTCGACGACCCGGTCAACGCGCTGCACGCGCTCCTCGACATGTGCCGGCGTCGGCGGATTCCGCTGCGGGCGGGAGAGGTCGTGCTCGCCGGCGCGGCGACGGCCGCGGTGCCGCTGACCGCCACCGTCGCCCGGTGCGAGATCGCCGGACTGGGCGCCGTGACAGTGAAGGGAATCGCATGAGTGACAACGCCGCCAAGGTGATCGACCGTCTCGCCACGCCGCGCGGACGCTTCCCGCACGTGAAGGTGGTGGGCGACTTCGTGTACGTCTCCGGCACCAGTTCGCGTCGCCCGGACAACACGTTCGTCGGCGTCGAGGTCGACGAGATGGGGACCACGAACCTCGACATCCGCGCCCAGACCCGCGCGGTGATCGAGAACATCCGATCGATCCTGGCGGAGGTCGGCGCCGACCTGAACGACCTCGTCCAGGTGACGTCGTACCTGGTGTCCATGAACGACTTCGGCGGCTACAACGAGGTGTACGCCGAGATGTTCGACGAGACCGGTCCCACCCGCACCACCGTTGCGGTGCATCAGCTTCCGCACCCCCACCTGCTCATCGAGATCCAGGGCGTCGCCTACCTGCCCGCCCACCGCCGTACGAACGCCCCCGACACGGAGGACCGCGCATGACCGTCATCCCGCCCGTCATCGACTTCCAGAAGTGGATCGCCGAGAACCGGCACCTGCTCGCCCCGCCGGTCAACAACCAGACCATGGCGCTCGGTGACGACTTCATCGTGCAGGTCGTCGGCGGACCGAACGAGCGCACCGACTACCACCTCGACCCGTACGAGGAGTGGTTCTATCAGATCGAGGGCGACATCCACGTCGACGTCATGACCGAGGACGGGCCGCAGCGGGTGCACATCCGCGAGGGCGAGACCTGGCTGCTCCCGGGCAATCTGCCGCACTCGCCGCAGCGCCCGACCGCCGGCTCGATCGGGCTGGTCATCGAACGGGTGCGCCGCGAGGGCACCCTCGAGAAGTTCCAGTGGTACTGCCTCGAGTGCAACCACCTGATCCACGAGATCGAACTCCAGGTGCGCGACATCGTCGCCGACCTCCCGCCCGTGTTCGTGCAGTTCTATGAGGACGAGCAGGCGCGCACGTGCGGCAACTGCGGTGCCCTGCACCCGGGGAAGGGCTGACGTGAGCGGCATCATCGACGTCCACACCCACTACGTCCCCAAGGGGTGGCCGGACCTGACGGGTGACGCCGGACCCGACGCGCCGTGGCTGCGGGTCGAGAGCGAGTCCGAGGCCGTGATCATGATGGGCTCCAAGGAGTTCCGTCGGATCCAGGCCGATGCCTGGGATGCGGAGACGCGGCTGCGGGACATGGACGCCGACGGCGTCCGGACCCAGGTGGTCTCGCCGACGCCGGCGTTCTTCAACTACGGGCGCACCGGGGAACAGGCCGAGCGGATCTCTCGGATCTTCAACGACCTCGCGCTCGAGATCGTCGAACCGGCACCCGACCGGCTGATCCCGTTCTGTCAGGTGCCGTTGCAGGACGCCGACGCGGCCTGCCGCGAGGTGGAGCGCTGCGTCGCCAACGGGCACCGCGGCGTCGAGATCGGCAACCACGTCGGTGACCGTGACCTCGACAGCGAGGGCGTGGTGACGTTCCTGCAACACTGTGCGTCGCTCGACGTGCCGGTGTTCGTCCACCCGTGGGACATGGACTCGTCACCACGACTGGATCGGTGGATGGCGCAGTGGCTGACCGCGATGCCGGCCGAGACGCACCTGTCGATCCTCGCGCTCGTCCTCGGGGGCGTCTTCGACCGCATCGACGAGCGCCTGAAGATCGGATTCGCGCACGGTGGTGGATCGTTCGCGTTCTGGCTGGGCCGGATGGAGAACGCGTGGCACCGTCGCCACGACGTCATCGGAACGTCGGAGATGCCGCCGTCGCACTACCTCGGCCGGTTCTACGTGGACTCGGTGGTGTTCGACGACCGCGCCCTGCGCCTGCTCGTCGACACCGTCGGCGTCGAGCGCGTGATGGTGGGCAGCGACTACCCGTACCCGCTGGGCGAGCGCCCCGTCGGCGAGGTGGTGCGCAAGAGCGAGTTCCTGGGGGAGGTAGAGCGGCACCTGATCCAGCGCGGGAACGCCGAGCGCTTCCTCGGGATCTCCGATATCGCCTGAGGCATACCCAAATTGAGATATCCAGCGGCCGATTCGGCATTTGTGAGTCATGTCTCACGTGGGCAGAATTCTCTGCACGAGGCCGATGAGGCCGCTGAATTCTCCTGGTGAACAACGGATCTCGATGATCCGACCGCCTCCCCGACACCCGATAGGTATCTGCGATGACCGACAGCACGACACGAGGTGGGGTCGCCGCCCCGGCCGCGGCCGCGCGCAGCCGCGTCGCCATGGCGACCCTGGCCGGCACCACGCTCGAGTGGTACGACTTCTTCCTCTACGGCACTGCCGCCGCACTGATCTTCAACAAGCAGTTCTTCCCCAGCCTGAGCCCCACCGCCGGCACCCTGGCAGCGTTCAGCACGTTCGCCGTCGGGTTCATCGCCCGGCCGCTCGGCGGCCTGGTGTTCGGCCACTTCGGAGACCGGATCGGCCGCAAGGCGACGCTCGTGGTCTCGCTCGTGATGATGGGCATCGGGTCGACCCTGATCGGCCTCATCCCCAACTACGACGCGATCGGAGTGTGGGCGCCGATCCTGCTCGTGGCGATGCGCGTCGTGCAGGGCATCGGGCTCGGCGGTGAGGGTGCCGGGGCGACGCTGATGTCGATGGAGCACGCCCCCGCCGGGAAGAAGAACCTCTACGCCGGCTTCCCGCAGATGGGTACCCCGGCCGGGCTCGTGCTGGCGAACGGCATCTTCCTCACCACCAGCTCGGTGATGTCGGACAGTGCCTTCGCGTCGTGGGGCTGGCGGATCCCGTTCGTGCTCAGCTTCGTTCTCGTCGCGATCGGTCTCGCCATCCGCCTGCGGGTCACCGAGTCCCCGTCCTTCACCGGCATCGTCGAGAACAACGAGGTGTCGAAGTTCCCGCTCCGTGAGTCCCTGAAGGTCGGCTTCCCCCGCCTGTCGCTCACCCTGCTCGCGGTCCTCGCGAACTCCGCCGTCGCGTACGCCTTCATGGTGTTCTCGCTGTCCTACGGCAGTCAGCACCTCGGCTACGACAAGCAGTTCCTGATCCTGTGCGTGACGGCTGCCGCAGTGCTGTGGTTCGCGTCGATCCCGGTGTGGACCAGGGTCGCCGACAAGCACGGCCGCCGCACGATGTTCATCGCCGGCTCCGCCGCGATCCTGGTGTGGTGCGTGCTGTTCTTCCCGCTGCTCAACACCGAGAACTCGGTCGTCGCGGTGGTCGCGTTCCTCGGCATGGGCCTGATCGTCCCGGTCACCCACTGCGTGCAGGGCAGCATCATCGCCGACACCTTCCCCGCGAAGGTGCGCTACTCGGGGTCGTCGCTGATCCTGCAGAGCGGTGCCATCCTGGGCGGCGGCCTGGCGCCGATGATCGCGACCGCGCTGCTGGACGCCACCGGGTCGTCCACCGGCGTCACGTGGTACCTCGCCACCGTCTGCGCGATCAGCCTGGTGGGTGCGATCGCCCTGTTCCGGGTCGTGCCGGACTCGTCGCGCGGACTGCAGCACGACGAGGAGACCGCGCCCGTCCACGCCTGATTCCCGTCGGGGAACCCGAGCCGCCCACCGCCTGGTGGGCGGCTCGGGTCCGTTCCGGGGTCAGGACCGGTCGGCCGCGATCTCGGCGGCGAACTCCGCGAGGAAATCCACCAGGGCCGACGCCGACGGGCTCAGTGTGCGTCCGGCCGACAGGGTGATGCCGACGCTGTGACCGATCGGATCGAGCGTCATCGGCAGCGTGGTCAGGCGGGCGTCGTCCCGGGGGATCAGGCTGGGCAGCGCCGCAACCATGTCGGTCTCGAGCAGCAGTTGCCGCACCGTCAGGAACGACGTGGCCTCCACCCGATTCTCCGGCAGGGGCAGGCTGTTGCGGGCGAAGAACTCCTCGAGCTCGCGGCGCAGGGCGGTCTCGACACCGGGCAGGATCCACGGGTACGCGGCGAGATCGGTCAGCTGCAGGTCGGACCGGCCCGCGAGTGGGTGGCCCAGCCGCGTCACGAGTTCCACCGATTCGGCATACAACGTTCGGCGCACGGCCATCTCGTCGGTGGGGGAGGTGAGCCGACCCACGATGAGATCGATTCGCCCGGACTGCAGTTCGGTCAGAAGCATCTCCGGTGTGCCCTCGCGCACCACCACGGTCAACAAGGGGCGTTCGGACTTCAACCGGGCGATGGCACCGGGGAGCAGGACGTTGGAGCCGGCGAGATGCGTTCCCACGACCACGGTTCCGCGATCGGCATCAGCGAGTTCGACGACGTGCCGCCCCGCCTGGGTGAGCTGTGCGATCACCGCGCGGGCGTGCGCGGTGAACGCCTCGCCGAAGATCGTCGGAGTGATGCCGCGGGGGCCCCGGTCGTACAGGGAGACACCGAGAATCGCTTCGAGGTCGTGCAGGCTGCGCGTGGCGACCGGCTGGGTGACGTGGAGTGCGGCGGCCGCCGCGACGACGCTTCCCTGACTGGTCAGCGCGTCGACGAGGAGCAGGTGGCGGAGCTTGAGGCGCCCGTCCAGCAGTTTGGGCATGTCCATGGGGGGATCCTAGCGAGGGCCGCGCCGCGCTTGTACCGTCAGCGATTTGGTGGTTGCAGGACGCAACTGTCCTGCGCTGGGGCAGGTTTCGCGTCCGTCCCTGCAGGCGAGATCAAGCCGTGGCGTCGAGCCCGGCGAACAGTCCGAGGAGCGCGGCGCTCAGGGCCGAGCCGCGGTCGCCGAGATCGAGGAAGACGTCGTAGTGGTTGCGTGCAGGGATGACGAGTAGCTCGCTCTCGGACCGTCGGGCCCACGCCTCGTGGAACATCCGGCTCTGCTCGAGGAAGCCGACGCCGTCGTGCTCGGCGACCGCGACCACCGCCCGCGGGCCCGGCTGGTCGGTCTGCAGCATGGGGCTCAGTGCAGCGGCCCGCGGGGCGTCGAGGCCGAGCCACTCGTTCGCGAACGAGTGCACCAGCGGCCGGATGTCGAACAGCCCGCTGATCGGCATCGCTGCCCGAACCACGTCCGGTGGGAGGCCGAGCGGATCCTGCCAGCCGGGCACCATCGTCGTGGCCGTCAGATGACCGCCGGCCGAACTGCCGCCGACCACGATGCGATTCGGGTCCAGTCCGTGGTCGGCTCCGTGGTGGTACACCCACGCGACCGCTGCCCGCACCTGCCGGACGATCTCCTCGAGCGGCGTGTCCGGTGCCAGTCCGTAGTCGACCGAGACGGTGGCGATGCCCTCGGCCGCGAGCATGCCCGCCATGAACGCCGTGTGATGGCGCGACAGCGCGCGCCAGTAGCCGCCGTGGACCGCGACGAAGGCCGGCCGCAGTCCCGTTCCCGTGCCCCAGACGTCGAGGCGTTCGAGGCTGCGCTGGTCGTATCGCAGATCTGCGAACCCGTCGAGGCCGTCGACGACCTCTCGCGAACGCTGCCGGTACTCGTCGATCGTCGTGTCGAACAGCTCGGCGGAAACGGTGTTGCGGACGTTGTAGTCCGCGTCGATCTGCGGGTCGGTCATCCTTCCATCCTCTGGGGCGGATCGAATGCCTGTCGAATGCGAAACCGGGGCCGAGATATGTCCGTACAGCTATGGCTCCAGCGCATCGAACGACGAAGCCGCCCGGCCCCGGGTGGGGCGGGCGGCTTCGTTCGCGAACGTGCGATCAGCGGGCGCGGCGCGCCAGACGCTCCGAGTCGGAGATCAGGACGCTCTTGCCCTCGAGGCGCAGCCAGCCGCGGTGCGCGAAGTCGGCAAGGGCCTTGTTCACGGTCTCGCGGGAGGCGCCGACGAGCTGGGCGATCTCTTCCTGCGTGAGGTCGTGCGTCACGCGGAGCGAACCGGCCTCCTGGGTGCCGAAGCGCTGCGCGAGCTGCAGCAGCGCCTTGGCGACACGACCCGGGACGTCCGTGAAGATCAGGTCGGCCAGGTTGTTGTTGGTGCGGCGCAGGCGACGCGCGAGGACGCGCAGCAGCTGCTCCGCGATCTCCGGACGCTGGTCGATCCACGACTTGAGGGCATCGCGGTCCATGCTCACGGCGCGGACCTCGGTGACCGTGGTGGCCGTCGACGTGCGCGGGCCCGGGTCGAAGATCGACAGCTCGCCGAACATGTCCGACGGACCCATGATCGTCAGCAGGTTCTCGCGACCGTCCGGCGAGCGGCGGCCGAGCTTAACCTTGCCGGAGACGATGATGTACAGCCGGTCACCGGGCTCGCCCTCGTTGAAGATGACGTGCCCGCGGGGGAAGTCGACGGGCTGAAGCTGCTTGACCAGCGCAGCCACCGCCGAGGGCTCGACTCCTTGGAAGATGCCGGCTCTGGCCAGAACCTCGTCCACGTGCGCTCCTTTGGAAAAAACTATTCATCAATGCAAGTTGCTGCACATCGACTGGGGTCTCATGCAACGAGTACGCGAACAAAGTCTACTTGGCATGGCTGTGTGACGAGTCACGGACACCGCGTAGAGTTCTACGACTTTGCGAAGAATCCTTCTCAGGTTTACCCGTGACCGGGCGATCGGGGACGCGCGTGTCCCGGTGTGCAGGCCGACTACCAGCGTCGATCAGCTCGCGCGGCGGGCGCTCTGGGTGTCCTCGGTGTCGCCGTCGGAATCGTCGGCTTCGGACCGGTCTCCACGCTTGCGGCGGCGGTGGAACCGGGCCAGCGCGTGCGGGAAGCCTTCTGTCGCGAGCGTGGCGACCTCGTCCTGGCTCGCCTGGTCGAGGAACTCCTCGACTTCCTGCTCGCGGACGGTCAGCCGCCGGAGCCGGAACTCGACACGCTCCATGGCCAGTGCGAACAGCATCAGCAGCACAGGGAACAGCACGACAGCCAGACCTTGCATATCGGGAAGTAAACACTGCGAAGGTCTCAGAAGCGACACAGTCCGGAATCCGATCGGCACGGCAGTCCGTAGAGTTGTCGAGGTGCAGGCGACCTCAGCAGACGACCGGAATTCGGGTGCGGTGCCCGCTGCCGCGGGCGAGTCCCGGCTCGCGCTCGTGCGGCGGGCGCGGCGGATGAACCGCCGTTTGAAGGAGGCCTTCCCGCACGTCTACTGCGAGCTCGACTTCACCACTCCGCTCGAGCTCACGGTCGCGACGATCCTGTCGGCCCAGTGCACGGATGTGCGGGTCAACCAGGTAACTCCCGCGCTGTTCGCGCGCTACCGCGACGCCCGTGCCTACGCGGAAGCGGACCGCGCGGAGCTCGAGGAGTACATCCGGACGACCGGTTTCTATCGGAACAAGGCGAACTCGATCATCGGTCTCGGGCAGGCGCTCCTCGAGCGTTACGACGGTGAAGTTCCGAACAAGCTGAAGGACCTCGTGACACTTCCCGGCATCGGTCGCAAGACTGCGAACGTCGTCCTCGGGAACGCGTTCGGCGTGCCTGGAATCACAGTCGACACGCACTTCGGCCGGCTCGTCCGGCGGTGGCAGTGGACGGAGGAGACCGACCCGGTCAAGGTCGAGCACGCGGTCGGG
The DNA here is from genome assembly GCF_004011865.1 of Prescottella agglutinans. Classification (GTDB taxonomy): domain Bacteria; phylum Actinomycetota; class Actinomycetes; order Mycobacteriales; family Mycobacteriaceae; genus Prescottella; species Prescottella agglutinans. The sequence continues at coordinate 279,606 of NZ_RKLP01000008.1, forward strand.
GCGCTCATCGAGCGCAAGGAGTGGACCGACCTGTCGCACCGGGTGATCTTCCACGGCCGTCGTGTGTGCCACGCGCGCAAGCCGGCGTGCGGGGTGTGCGTCCTGGCGAAGGACTGCCCGTCGTACGGCACCGGGCCCACCGACAAGGTCGCCGCGGCAGCGTTGGTGAAGGGGCCGGAGACCGAGCATCTCCTCGAGCTGGCAGGTATGTGAGAGGTATGCGTGTTTCCAGTGCAGCGCGGTGGAGTCTGGCCGCGCTCATCGTGGTGGTGGCGCTGATCGTCGCGATCTGGCCGCGCGGCGGCGAGGATGCCGCCGACGTCGCCGACTACCCCGGCGCGAACCGGTCGACGTCGCAGGAACGCCGGGGCGCCGACACCCCGGAGGCGCTCGCCCCGCTGCGGGCGGACGCCGAACTCGCGCCGTGCCCCGCGCCGGCCGGACCGGCACCGGACGGTTCGGTGCTGGCGGGCATGACGCTCGAGTGCCTCGGTGACGGCAGCCGCGTCGACCTCGGTGCCGCGCTCGCCGGCAAGCCCGTGCTGCTCAACATCTGGGCCTACTGGTGTGGACCGTGCCGCGAGGAACTGCCGTACCTGCAGCAATACTCGGATCGTGTCGGCGACGCGGTTACCGTCATGACGGTGCACACCGATTCCAACGAGGCCAACGGGCTCGCCCGCCTCGCCGAGTACGACGTCCACCTGCCCGGAGTCCAGGACGGCTCCGCCCGGGTCCAGGCGGCCGTCGGCTCCCCGGCAGTGCTGCCGGTGTCGGTGCTGATCCGCCCGGACGGCACGGTCGCCAAGATCCTTCCGCAGCAGTTCCGGAGCGTCGACGAGATCGCCGATGCCGTCCAGCAGTACCTCGGCGTCGCCGCATGAGCTTCCACCCGCAGCACCCGCTGGATCCCGACGCGGCACCCGAATGGCTTCGCGCGGTGACGCGCACCCTCCCCGCCGACCCCAACCGCGTCAACCCGATCCTGAACCGTCGTTCCCCGCAGGGGGCGAAGGTGCGTCCCGCAGCGGTGTTGGTCCTGTTCGGCGGAGCCATCGAGTCCGATCCGCTCGCGGTCGGGGGTCTGCCCGCCGACGCCGACGTCCTGCTGACCCAGCGGGCGTCGACGATGCGTCAGCACAGCGGCCAGGTCGCCTTCCCGGGCGGCGCCGCCGACCCGGAGGACGACGGACCCGTCGACACCGCGCTGCGCGAAGCGGAGGAGGAGACCGGTCTGCTCCGCGGCGGCGTCCAACCCCTCGCGACGCTGCCCGAGATCTTCATCCCGCCGTCCGGCTTCGACGTCACTCCGGTGCTCGCGTACTGGCGCGACCCCAGCCCGGTCGGCGTCGTCGACGCCGCCGAGGCCGAGCGCGTCGTGCGGGTGCCGCTGCGGGAACTGATCGACCCGGACAACCGTTTCCAGGTGCGACATCGCGCCGGCTACCAGGGACCCGCCTTCGAGGTCGACGGGATGCTGGTGTGGGGATTCACCGCGGGCGTGCTCGCGGGGCTGTTCGCCGTGTCCGGCTGGGAACTCGAGTGGGACCACCACGACGTCCGCGATCTCGACGTCACGCTCACCCGGGTCGCGACGGAGAACGGTGACGTGATCGAATCCGGTCAGCACCGTCCGTCGAGGGGAATGGGGGAGCGTTGAGCGGATCCGCATGGATCGACCTGGCCGTGATTCTCGTCGCGTTGCTGGCGGCGTCGTCGGGGTGGCGGCACGGCGCGGTCGCGTCGGCGCTCGCGTTCCTCGGCGTCGTGCTCGGCGCCGTCGCCGGCATCCTCATCGCGCCGCACGTGCTCGTCCACGTCGACGAGGGCCGGATGCGGGTGCTCGCCGGCATCGCCCTGATCGTCGTGTTGGTGGTGATCGGTGAGGTCGCGGGCATGGTGCTGGGCCGGGCGGCCCGCAGCGTCATGCACAGCCCCGTCGCGCGGGGCGTGGACAGCTTCGTCGGCGCGGGTCTGCAACTCGTCGCGGTGCTGGTCGCGGCGTGGCTCCTCGCGATCCCGCTCACGACGTCCACACAGGCCAACGTCGCGACCGCGGTGCGCGGGTCCAAGGTGCTCAGCACCGTCGACGACGTCGCACCCGACTGGCTGCGCGAGGTGCCCAGCGAATTCTCGGCCCTGCTCGACACGTCCGGCCTGCCCGACGTCATCGGTCCGTTCGGGCGCACCCCGATCACGAACGTCGACCCGCCGGACGCCAGCGTGCTCGCGAGCCCGGTCGCGCAGCAGTTGCAGAGCAGCGTGCTGCGGATCCGCGGCGCCGCCCCGAGCTGCCAGAAGGCGCTCGAAGGCTCCGGTTTCGTCGTCGGACCCGAACGCGTCATGACCAACGCCCACGTCGTCGCGGGCACGTCCGCGGTCACCGTCGACACCGTCGACGGGCCGCTCGACGCCCGCGTCGTGGTGTTCGATCCGGCCGTCGACGTCGCGATCCTCGACGTGCCCGGCCTGACCGCCGCGCCGCTGGACTTCGCGCCCAAGAAGGCGCGCACGGGCGACGACGCGATCGTCCTCGGATATCCCGGTGGCGGGCCGTACACCGCCAGCGCCGCCCGCATCCGTGAGGTCCTCGACCTCCGCGGACCGGACATCTACCGGTCCGGCACGGTCGAGCGCGAGGTGTACACCGTGCGCGGTTCGATCCGTCAGGGCAATTCGGGCGGTCCGCTCGTCGACGAGCAGGGCCGCGTCCTCGGCGTCGTGTTCGGCGCCGCGGTCGACGACAGCGACACCGGCTTCGTGCTCACCGCGGACGAGGTGTCCAAGCAGCTCGAGCAGGCGAACGGGTCGACGGCCGCGGTCGGCACCGGGGTGTGCATCGTCTGACGGCCCGCCGTCCGCCCGGGGTGGTCAGCGCGACGCGAGCGCGAAGCGCGTCAGTTCCGCGGTGACCTCGTCGGGCGATTCCTGGTGCGCGAAGTGCCCGGCACCGGCGACGCGGTACAGCTGCTGGCCGGGCGCGTACACGGTGGAGCGTTCGACGGTGTCGGCCAGCACGTACGGGTCGAGTTCGCCGTGGACCTGGAAGACCGGGATGTTCAGGCGGTGATCCATCGCGGTCATGAATCGGCGACCGTCCGGGCGGAACTGGCTGCGGAACGCCCACCGCTGGTACTCCAGCGCGGAGTGCGCGACGCGCGGGATCTGCATCGCCGACCGCAGCCGCCGCGCAACCTCGGGGAACTCGTCGGACTGCGGCCACGCCGGCCCGGACCGGGCCCGCAGCAGCCGCTCCACCTCGGCGCCGTCGTCGCGGACCAGTCGCCGCTCCGGTCGCCACGGCACCTGGTAGTCCAGGAACGTCGGCAGCAGTGCCGCCCGCTGACGGCGGTCGCGCAGGACCGCCCGCTTGAGCGCGATCGGATGCGGCGAGCTGACCAGCCCGATCGATTTCACCAGCCGGGGATGCAGCAGCGCCGTCGCCCAGCACACGAGGCCGCCGTCGGCGTGCCCGATCAGGGTGGCGTTCGAGTGGCCCATCGCGCGGATCAGGCCCGCGATGTCACCGGCGAGCGTCCAGCCGTCGTAGCCGCGGGGAGGGGTGTCGGTGTCGCCGTACCCGCGCAGGTCGACCGCGACGGTGCGGAAGCCGGCGTCGGCGAGGGCGGTCAGCTGGTGCCGCCACGACCACCAGATGTCGGCGAACCCGTGCAGCAGGACGACGAGTGGGGCGTCGGGACGCGACGGACCCGCCTCCGCGATGTGGATGCGGATGCCGTTCGCGTGGATGTCACGATGCGTCCACGGCCCGTCGAAACGGACCGTGGACGGGTCTGGTTGTGTCACTGGTGTGGTCACGGCTGGATCAGCCGGCGGTGCCCGTTCCCGTGCCCAGCGGCGAGGCGGCGTCGGGACGCTGCCCCGGCAGCACGGTTGCGGCCTGCTTGAGCGAGTCGATCGTCTTGTTCGGCGCGCGGAGCTTGCGGACGCGCAGGTAGCCGAGCAACGCGAGGACACCGGTGACGACGAGCATCAGCACGAAGACGATCAGGAACGCCGCCCAACGATCGAGCCACACGCTGATCAGTTCGGCGAGGAAGAAAAAGAAGAAGAAGGCGCTGAACACCAGCACGGACAGCGCGAGGATGAAGAACAGGCTGCCCTGCAGGCCCTTCTTCACCTCGCTGGTGACCTCGGCCTTCGCGAGCTCGACCTCGGCCCGGAACAGCGTCGAGACCTGGGCGGTCGCGTCCCGGACGAGGGTGCCGATCGATGCGTGCTGCGGGTCGTGGAGGTCGGTGAGGGGAATCGAGGAAACCGTCGTCGGAACCCCGTCACCGGTGAATCGGCCGCCGTCGCCCGTGACTCCATTGCCGTTGGTGAAGCTCACTTCTCGACCCCTCCAGGTTCTTCTCGCGCGCTGGTAGCTCCGACTCGTGAGTGGTTCTCACGTGTCGGTGGCAGCGGCGCGGGCCTGATGGACCCGTCCGCGTCGCAACAGTAACGCCGATCCGATCAGTGACGCAGCCAACGATGTCAAGAGCACCGCGGCCTTCGCAATGTCCGCTTCGCTGCCGTCGCCGATACCCGCGAGCGCAAGATCGGCCACCAGAAGGCTAACCGTGAACCCGATGGCGCCGAGCACCGACAGGGCGAACATGTCGCGGAAACCGAGCAGACGCGGCTTGGTGGCGATGCCCAGACGGATCGCGAGCCACGAGACCCCGAAGATGCCGAGGGTCTTGCCGACGAGCAGTCCGAGGATGATCGCGAGCGAGATCCGGTTGGTGAACAACTGGCTCAGGACGTCCCCGTTGATCGGGACGCCGGACGCGAACAGCGCGAACAGCGGCACACACACCGCCGCCGACCACGGCTGCAGACGGTGCTCCAGTCGGGTCGCGGGCGAGTGCGCCTCGTCCGGGTCGGTGCGGACGCGGGTGAGCAGTCCCAGCGCGACACCCGCGAGTGTCGCGTGGATGCCGGCCTCGTGGACGCTGTACCAGGTGAGCAGTGCCAGCGGGACGTAGAGGAACGGGGTGGTGATCCGGCGGCGCTGCGCATACCAGTAGACGACCAGGCATGCGACCGCCGACAGGATCCACAGCATGGCGATGGACCCGGTGAAGAGGACCGCGATGAGGATGATCGCGATCAGGTCGTCGACGACGGCGAGGCTGAGCAGGAAGACGCGGGCGCTGGCGGGGATCCGTGAACCCGTGAGGGCCAGGACACCCAGCGCGAAGGCGATGTCGGTGGCGACGGGGATGGCCCAGCCGCGGTCCATGCCGGGCGCGCCGGCGCCGACGGTGGCCGCGATGATCGCCGGCAGGAGCACGCCGCCGCACGCCGCGATGATCGGCAGCAGCGCCTTCTTCCGGTCGGCCAGTTCGCCGACGACGAGTTCGCGCTTGAGTTCGAGACCGGCCACGAAGAAGAAGATCGCGAGCAGGCCGTCCTGCGCCCACGTTCCGAGAGAGAGGTTCAGGTGCAGCGCGCTCGGGCCCACCTGCCAGTCGCGGAGCGCCGTGTACGCGTCGGCGAAGGGAGAGTTTGCCCACAGCACAGCGACGGCCGCGGCGATCAGGAGGATGGAACCGCCCACCGTCTCGGTGCGGAGGTAGCGGGCCAGCTCGGAGCGTGCGGCGGATATCAAGGAAAGCCTTTCACCTGGGGTTTCGTCGGGTACGGCAAAGCATCGCCGACCAGACTTCCCGGCACTCCTCAGGAGATCTTAACGCGTTCTTTGCAACCGATCAGTCGGAAAGTGCCGTTTGCTACACCGATCGACCGGAGTGTTCAATTCCTACGGTTTGGGACGAACTTCCACTCAGTGGAACATGTCGGGAACGCGGGTCCGGTCGTCCGATCGCCGGAATCCGCAGGGATCTGTGCAGGAGCATTGTCACGTGAGCAAAGGTGTCGAGTCCGCCGAGCGCGGACAGGGTGAGTTAGCGAGAGGCGCCGACGCGGTGGACACGGTCGCGGGGGTGCCGCGCAGTCGCATCGTCGTCGCGAGCATGGTCGGTACCTCGATCGAGTTCTACGACTTCTACATCTATGCCACGGCGGCGGTATCGGTCTTCCCGCACCTGTTCTTCCCCAAGGGCAACGACACGACGGCGCTGCTGGCCTCGTTCGCGACGTTCGGTCTGGCGTTCGTGGCCCGTCCCCTCGGCTCGATCCTCTTCGGCCATTTCGGTGACCGGATCGGCCGCAAGGCCACGCTCGTCGGTTCGCTGCTCACGATGGGCATCGCGACCTTCCTCATCGGTCTGCTGCCGACCTATCACGCCGTCGGCCTGTGGGCGCCCGCGCTGCTGGCGTTGATGCGCTTCTGCCAGGGCCTGGGCCTCGGCGGCGAGTGGTCCGGCGCGGCGCTGCTCGCGACGGAGACGGCGAAGAGCGGCAAGCGCGCGTGGGCGGCGATGTGGCCGCAGTTGGGTGCCCCCATCGGCTTCTTCTTCGCGAACGGGCTGTTCCTGCTCCTCACGCTGGCGCTCGGCTACACCAGCAGTTCGAACCCGGACCTCGACAGCGCGTTCCTCACGTGGGGCTGGCGCATCCCGTTCCTGCTCAGTGCGTTGATGGTGATGATCGGCCTGTACGTGCGTCTCAAGCTCGAGGAGACGCCGGTGTTCGCCCGCGCCGTCGCGAACGGCGAGAAGGTCAAGACCCCGCTCAAGCAGGTCTTCAAGACCAGTTGGCGCCAGCTGATCATCGGCACGTTCGTGATGCTCGCGACGTACACGCTCTTCTACATCATGACGACGTGGGTGCTCAGCTACGGCACCGGCAAGACCGCCGCCGACGGCGGGTACGGTGCGGGCTTCCAGTACCGGGACTTCCTGGTGCTGCAGTTGGTGGCGGTGCTGTTCTTCGCGGCGACCATCCCGGTTGCCGGCTGGCTCGCGGACCGCTTCGGCCGTCGCATCACGCTGCTCGTCATCACGGCCGCCATGATGGTTTTCGGTCTGACGTTCGGGCTCCTGCTCGCGGCCGAGGGCATGAGCGACGCCCGGATGCTGGTGTTCCTGATCATCGGCATGGTGCTGATGGGCCTCACATTCGGCCCGATGAGTGCCGTGCTGCCGGAACTGTTCCCCACCAATGTCCGCTACACGGGCTCGGGCATCGCCTACAACACCGCGAGCATCCTGGGCGCCGCGGTCGCGCCGTTCATCGCGACGTGGCTGGCCGAGAACTACGGCGTCGGCTGGGTCGGCATCTATCTGCTGATCGCATCCGCGCTGACGTTCGTCTCGCTGCTGATCATGCGCGAGACCAAGGACGAGTCACTCGACGACGTCTGACGTCCGGTCTTCGACGGGCACGTCTCCGCGCTGGTGCGGGGACGTGCCCGTCGTCGTCCTGCGGGTGGTTGTCCGTAGTCGGAAGAATCTCCATCGGTTTCATTCGCACGCATTCATTGCGAATTTCCAGTATCTTCCGAAACGCTTGTAATGCGCGGCACCTGAGTTCGAACCCGATTTGTCCCGTATGTGACGAAAAGGAGTTTCCAGCGTGCGTAATTTCGGTGCACCATTCCGAATTCTGGTCACGACAGTGCTCACCGGCCTGGCTGCGTTGACAACGGGGGTCTTCGCACCGACCGGCCTCGCTCAGCCGGCCGTCGGCGCCCTCACCCTCACGAAGTCGGCCTCGCCGCAGGTGGGCCTCCAGTCGGGGGACACGGTCACCTACACGTTCCTGGTGACCAATGTCGGCGCGGCGACGGTCTCCGATATCGGCGTGACCGAACTCGTATTCACGGGTTCCGGCGGGGCGCCCGAGGCCGACTGCTCGTCGACGACGCTCCAGTCGGGGCAGTCGACGACCTGTACCGCCCCGTACGACGTGACCGACGCCGACCAGGCCGCCTGCTCGATCAACAACACGGCCGTCGCGACCGGCAAGGATCCGCAGATGTCCGTCAAGTCGCCGCCGGCGTCGGCAACGGTCGTCACGGACTGCGCCGGCAACTTTGCCGGAAGCGCCTTCCTGCCGGCGGCCCTGGGTTCGTCGGAGCTGGGAGGGTTGTTCGCTTTGGCGCCGTTGGCCGTCGGGTCCCTGGGGCTGGGGTCGTTGGGCTCGTTGGGCGCGCTCGGTGCAGTGGGCGCCTGGGCGCTCAGCACTCCGTACCAACCGCCCGCGGCCGCTCGGTGCCAGGACGCGCCGTACCCGATCGTGCCGTACCTGATCCCGCCGTGCCCGAAGGAGTCGAACCCGAACGAGCCGAGCCCCGCAGGGCCCTGACCGGGAAAGACGAGTGGCCCGGGACTTCGCGTCCCGGGCCACTCGTCTGCGTCGAGGTGCTGCCCGTGCCAGGGCGGGTGTTCGCGCCTAGCGGCGGACGAACATCGGATAACGTTCGCCGGAGATCATTCGCTCGTACCGCACGCGGGCGCGCTTCTGGTTCTCGTCGAGTGCCTCCTCGATCCACGCGTACGTCCACGGGCCTTCGTCGAGTGCGACGATCGCGATCGTGTACGGGGCGAAGTCGGTGCACGTCCGATCGTGGGAGATCTCCACGACGCTCCACGACACGATCGAGCCGTTCCCGGACGCCGGCGTCCGGCTGATCTCGGTGCCGCGGCACGACGAACACGCGGAGGCGTCCGGAGCGAGCAGCGTGCCGCAGCAGTCGCACCGGCCGATTGTGAAGGCGTCCATCTCGGTGGCGGTAGATCGTTGATCCTGCATGGGAGACCTCGACTCAGGGAAGCTTGGGCTTGTCCGACTCCCACAGTTCCAAGCGGGGCGCCACCCCACGAGGGCAGAACTACCCGGGCCCATACCTGTTTCGTTGACGGGTACGTACCCGCCGGATCGAAATCCCTGGTCAGACGGCGTCGCTCTGGTCCTGCCTGCCCTGCTCGACCACCCAGGCGGCGATCTGGGTGCGCGAGTTGAATCCGAGTTTCGCCAGGACATGTTCGACGTGGCCCTGGACGGTGCGCTGCGAGATGACCAGTTGGTCGGCGATGGCCTTGTTGGTCAGGCCCTGCGCGACGAGGTCGGCGACCTCCTGCTCACGCGGGGTCAGGTCGGTCGCGGACCGTTCGGCGTGTGCTTCCTGGGGGAGTCGATCCTCGATGGCGAACGTGACGGTCTCGTCGAGGGTCAGTGCCGCCCCCTGACGGACGGCGGTATCGAAGGCGCGGTCCCCGAGCGCCCGCTTGACCTGGTCCTCGGTGTCGTCGTGGTTCTCCCGAAGCGCGGGGATGACGATTCCCTGGTTCCCGACCGCCTGCCACAGCGAACCCGCGGCGCCGACCAGCGTCGCGGTGCGCTCGTACTCGACCCTCGTGGCGGCGATCCAGGCGAGGGCCTCGACGCAGATCGCGGCGCCGAGCAGGTCGTCGACGCCGCCGCTCAGTCGTAGGGCCTGCTCGAACAGCGGCCGGGCCCGATCGGGATGGTGGCGCCAGATCGCGAGCCCGCTCGAGCACAGGGCGTACGACCGGTAGATCGATTCCCCACGTGGCTCGGTGATGGCGAGCACTTCCGCGGTGCACTCGGACGCCTTCTCCGGTTCGTCGAGTGTCGCAAACGCCATCGCCAGGCCGAGGAGCGTGGTGATGTGGATGAGTCGGTTGCTGCCGGCCCGCACGGTGTCGAGAATGCCGCCCAGTATCAGGATCGCCTCCGGCAGGTCTCCGGAGTAGATCTCGAGGTGACCGGCGGAGTGCGCGACGACGAGGTCGGTCTTCGGATCGCCGAGTCGGGCCGCGATGTCGTACGCCTGCTCGATGAGCGACGCGCCGGTCTCGATGTCGCCCTGGTTCGCGGCCAGGACGGTCGCCGCCGCCAACGCCTCTGCGCGTTCCGGGGTGGGTTCTCCGCCCTGCGCGGTGAGTACACGGTCGATCCAGAGCCGACCCTCGGTGAGTAGTCCGCGGGAGATCCAGAACAGGTACAGCCTGTTCGCGACGCGCAACCCGTTCTCGGCCTCGCCGGGTTCGGTGACGCAGTATTCGAGTGCGTCGCGCAGGTTGGACCGTTCGCGCCCGATCCGGGCGATCCACACCGGCTGGTGCGGCCCGATCCACTCCGATTCGGCGCGGTGCAACAGATCCTGGTACCAGTCCCGGTGCCGCCTGCGGAGTTCGCCGTATTCGCCCGCTTCGCGGAGGCGCTCGAGTCCGTAGTCCCGCAGCGTCTCGAGCAGCCGGTACCGCACGATTCCGGCGTGTTCCTCGCGGATCAGGATCGACTTGTCGACGAGGGAGGTGACGAGGTCGAGCAGGTCGTGCGGGGCGAGGCCGTCCGCCGCGAGCACCTCGGCCGCGTCGAGTTCGAAACCTTGTGTGAAGACCGAGAGCCGGCGCCACAATTCCTGTTCGGTCTCCGTGCACAGGTCGTGGCTCCAGTCGATGCTCATCCGTAGCGTCTGCTGACGGTCGGGGGCGCCGCGGGTGCCGCCCGTGAGCAGCCGGAACCGGTCGGTGAGCCGGTCGCGCACCTGGTCGACGGACATGGCGCGCAGTCGCGCGGCCGCGAGTTCGATGGGGAGGGGGAGTCCGTCGAGTTCCGTGCAGATCGCGATCACCGCCTCCCGGTTGTCCTCCGTGAGCTCGAATCCGGGAACCGCGGCGGCGGCGCGCTCGGTGAACAGGTTCACGGCCTCGTACTGGGCCAGCGACTTCACCGAGGTCGAGCGGTCGGGAACCGGGAAGGTCAGCGGCGGCACCCGCAGCACCGTCTCCCCGCCGATCCCGAGGGGTTCACGGCTCGTCGCCAGGATCCGCAGATCCGGGTTCGCGCGCAGCAGGGTCTCCGCGAGCTTGGCGATGTCGTCGATCAGGTGCTCGCAGTTGTCGAGAACGAGCAACAGGTTCCGGGGGCCGAGATAGTCGGTGAGGATCTGGACGGTGGGGACTGCTGACTGCTCGCGCAGGCCGAGGGTCGCGGCCACGGTCTCCGCGACCAGCCGTGGATCGTGCCGCTCTCCGAACTCGACCAGCCACACGCCGTCGTCGAAGGACCGCCGGGACTCGGCCGCCACCCGCAGCGCGAGACGGGTCTTGCCGACGCCGCCGATACCCGTCAGGGTCACCAACCGCGATCCAGCGAGGAGCCGTCTCGTCTCGGTCACCTCTCGGCGCCGGCCGACGAAACTGGTCAGATCGAGAGGCAGGTTGCCGACCTTGCCTCGCACGGCGGACGCCATCCGTGACCTTCTTTCGGTCTCTTCAGGTCACGGTACGCCTGCCGACCGGGCCGCAGGCCCGACCTGGCCGGTCGGCCGTTCGATCGGTACCGGGCACGCCGCCGGCCTACGGGCATCGCGAACAAACCGTTGATTCGGGTGCTTCGCGACGCCGTCCGTCCGTTTCGTGGCCCGGACTCGTTCGACAGCATTTCGGCGGGTAGCTTCGCGTCGGACTTCGGTCCGGTGCGTGAAAGGCTTTGGGGCGCAGAGGCAGACCTTACGCAACCGCTCGGAAACGTCGAACGGGTGTCCCCCGGACCGTCACGGTCCGGGGGACACCCGTTCGGAGTGCGAGTTACTTGCCGCGAATGGCGTCGAACACCTTGGGATCGACCAGGGTCGAGGTGTCGCCCAGGTCGCGGCCCTCGGCGACGTCGCGCAGCAGGCGGCGCATGATCTTGCCGGAGCGGGTCTTCGGCAGTTCCGGCACGACGGTGATCTGCCGGGGCTTGGCGATCGGGGAGATCTCGGTGGACACCTGCGCGCGGAGTTCCGCGATCAGCGTCTCGCCCGTGTTGTCGGCGCCTTCCCGCAGGATCACGAACGCGACGATGCCCTGCCCGGTGGTCTCGTCGGCGGCGCCGACGACCGCGGCCTCGGCGATCGACGGGTGCCCGACGAGCGCCGATTCCACCTCGGACGTGGAGATGCGGTGGCCGGACACGTTCATGACGTCGTCGACGCGGCCGAGCACCCACAGGGCGCCGTCCTCGTCGTACTTGGCGCCGTCCCCGGCGAAGTACCAGCCCTCCTCGGCGTAGCGCGACCAGTAGGTGTCCTTGTAGCGCTCCATGTCGCCCCAGATGCCGCGCAGCATCGCCGGCCACGGCTGGTCGAGGACCAGGTAGCCGCTGCCGCCGGCGCCGAGTTCGCGGGCCTCGTCGTCCACGATCTTCGCCGAGATGCCGGGCAGCGGTGCCATCGCGGAACCGGGCTTGGTGGCGGTGATGCCGGGCAGGGGCGAGATCATGATCGCGCCGGTCTCGGTCTGCCACCACGTGTCGACGATCGGGGCCTTGCCGGCGCCGATGACGTCACGGAACCAGCGCCACGCCTCCGGGTTGATGGGTTCGCCCACCGATCCGAGCAGGCGGATCGACGACAGGTCGTGCGCGTCGGGGATCTCGCGGCCCCACTTCATGAACGTGCGCACCAGGGTCGGAGCGGTGTAGTAGATCGTGACGCCGTACTTCTCGATGATCTGGAAGTGTCGGTGCTCGTCAGGGAAGTTGGGGGTGCCCTCGTAGACGACCTGCGTGACGCCGTTCGACAGCGGGCCGTAGACGATGTAGCTGTGGCCGGTGACCCAGCCGATGTCGGCGGTGCACCAGTAGACGTCCTGCCCGGCCTTGTGGTCGAACACGTTGTGATGCGTGTACGACGCCTGCGTCAGGTAGCCGCCGGAGGTGTGGATGATGCCCTTGGGCTTACCCGTCGTGCCGGACGTGTAGAGGATGAACAGCGGGTGCTCGGCGTCGAAGGGCTGCGCCTCGTGCTGGTCGGATGCCTTCTCGACGGTGTCGTGCCACCACAGGTCCCGGCCGGCGGTGATGTCGACGTCGATGCCGGTCCGCTTGACCACCAACACGTTCTGCACCGATGCCGCTCCGTCGACCGCCTCGTCGACGGCCGGCTTGAGCGGGGCCGCCTGGCCGCGACGCCACTGTCCGTCGACGGTGACGACGAGCTTGGCCTCGGCGTCGTCGATGCGCGAGCGCAGCGCGGTCGCCGAGAATCCGGCGAACACGACCGAGTGGGTCAGGCCCAGCCGGGCGCACGCGAGCATCGTCACGATGGCCTCGGGGATCATCGGCATGTAGATCGCGACGCGGTCGCCGGCGACCAGACCCAGCTCGGTGAAAGTGTTTGCCGCGCGGCTCACTTCGGCCAGCAGATCGCTGTAGGTGATGTCCCGGCTGTCCCCGGGCTCACCCTCGAAATGGATGGCGACGCGGTCGCCGTTGCCGGCCAGCACGTGCCGGTCGACGCAGTTGTACGCGACATTCAGGCTGCCGCCGACGAACCACTTCGCGACGGGGGCGTCGGACCAGTCGAGGACCTCGGTCCACGGCGTCGCCCAGTCCAGGCGCCGGGCCTGGGCGTCCCAGAACACGAGCCGGTTGCCGTCGGCCTCGGCCTGCAGTTCGGGGCCCGCGTTCGCCGCGGCCGCGAACTCCGCGCTGGGCGGGTACACCTCGGGGGCGTCGGTAGCACTGCTCGTCATCTCGGCTTGCCTTCTTTCCGATCGAAATCGACGGTTGTCGCACGTGTGAGGGTAGTCACACGTGACCGGCGTCGCAGGATTCCCTCCCGTGGAGCGGTCACGGTGTGCGGCGATCGGTCGATTCTGCGCGACGGGCGGTCGGCGACGGTGCGCGGTCGGCCGCTTCGTTGCGATCGGGCCTCGAACGGGTGCCGATCCGGTGGGTGCGCGGTCGACCGCCCGCGCCCACGTCCACCGCTGGCTATCGTCGCAGCACCAACCGTGCGTGCCCCGCCGGCGGGAGGACTGTCTTGCGAATCGCGCGCGCCGCCGCGGTGGCGCTGGTGGTGGTGTCGGTGCTCGCAGCGTGCACCGGCGGGACGACGTCGGGCACCGGGATCGTCTACGCGTGGAGCGGCGAGCCGCAGAACCCGCTGATTCCCACCGACACGAGCGAGAACACCGGCGGCCGCGTCCTCGACGCCGTCTTCGCCGGCCTCGTCTCGTACACCGCCGACGGCGTCACCGAGAACGAGGTGGCCGAGTCCATCGAGAGCGCCGACGGGCAGCACTACACGGTGACGCTCGAGGACGGTTGGACCTTCACCGACGGCACCCCGGTCACCGCGCGCTCGTTCGTCGACGCGTGGAACTACGGCGCGCTGTCGACCAACGCGCAGCTGCAGTCGTCGTTCTTCGACCCGATCGAGGGCTACGACGAGGTCGCCGCGGCCGATCCGGCGGTGCGGACGATGTCGGGGCTGCGGGTGGTCGACGACCGCACGTTCACGATCACGCTGAAGCAGCCCGAGTCGGCGTTCCCGAGGCGGCTCGGGTTCGCCGCGTACTACCCGCTGCCGCAGTCGGCCTACGCGGACATGACCGCCTTCGGGCGGCACCCGATCGGCAATGGCCCGTACCGCTTCGCGAACGACGATGCGTGGCAACACAATGTGCGCATCGACCTGGTCGCGAATCCCGACTATCGGGGCAATCGAGTGGCGCGCAACGACGGCGTGACGTTCGTGCTCTACAGCGGCCTCGACACCGCCTACACCGATCTGCTGTCGAACAACCTCGACGTGCTCGACGGGGTCCCGGCCAGCGCGCTCGAGACGTACGAGGACGATCTGCCGGGCCGCACCGTCAACCAGCCGTCCGCCACGATCGAGACGTTCACGATCCCGGGTCGGCTGCCGCACTTCGGCGGTGAGGAGGGTCGGCTGCGTCGGCAGGCGATCTCGCAGGCGATCGACCGGGACCGGATCACCGCGCGCCTGTTCGCGAGCACACGGACCCCGGCCCGCGACTTCACCAGCCCCGCGATCGAGGGGTGGAGGCCGGATCTGGTCGGGGCCGAACATCTCGACTTCGCACCCGACCGGGCCCGGGAACTGTGGGCGCAGGCGGACGCCATCACCCCGTGGTCCGGGTCGTTCCAGATCGCCTACAACTCCGATGGCGGACACCAGGACTGGGTGGACGCGGTGTGCAACAGCATCCGCAACACCCTCGGTATCGACGCGCGCGGTGCCCCGTACCCGACGTTCGCGCAACTGCGCACCGAGGTCACCGAACGGACGATCGAGACGGCCTTCCGGTCCGGATGGCAGGCCGACTACCCGCAGCAGTACGGCTTTCTGGCCCAGAACTACCAGACGGGAGGAAGTTCGAACGACGGCGAGTACTCGAACCCCGAGTTCGACCGCCTGCTGCGGGCGTCGGCCGGCGCGACGGATCCGGCCGCGTCGCAGCAGTTGATCGACCGCGCGCAGGAGATCCTGCTGCGCGACCTGCCGGCGGTGCCCGACTGGAACCGCAACGCCACGGGTGGCTGGTCCGAGTACGTCACGAACGTCCGGTTCGGCTGGGACGGGGTACCCGTGTACCACCTGATCGAGAAGAAGTGAACCATGCTCCGATACACCGGCCGCCGTGTGCTGCAGATGATCCCGGTGTTCCTCGGGGCGACGTTCCTGATCTACGCGCTGGTGTTCCTGCTGCCCGGCGACCCCGTCGCGGCGCTCGCCGGGGACCGGGCCCTCACCCCGGCCGTCACCGAGGAGTTGCGGGCCCGCTACCACCTGGACGAGCCGTTCCTGGTGCAGTACCTCGAGTACCTGAAGGGGATCGTGACGCTGGACTTCGGAACGTCGTACTCGGGACGTCCGGTCGGAGAGGTTCTGGCCCAGGCCTTTCCGATCACCCTGAAGCTCGCCGTCATGGCCGTCGTGATCGAGACCGTGTTCGGGGTGGGCGCGGGACTGATCGCGGGCCTGCGGCAGGGCGGGGTGTTCGACTCCACGGTGCTGGTCCTGAGCCTGGTGCTGATCGCGGTGCCGGTCTTCGTGCTCGGGTTCCTGGCCCAGTTCTTCGTCGCCATCCGGTGGGGGCTGGCGCCGCCCACCGTCGGCGCGGACACCAGCTTCTCCCGGATGCTGTTGCCGGCGTGCGTGCTCGCCGCGGTGTCGTTCGCGTACGTGCTGCGGCTCACCCGCACGTCCGTCGCGGTGACACTGACCGCGGACCACGTCCGCACCGCGACCGCGAAGGGTCTCTCGCGGCCGCGGGTCGTCGGTGTGCACGTGCTGCGCAACTCGCTCATCCCGGTCGTCACATTCCTCGGGGTCGACCTCGCGACCCTCATGGGCGGCGCGGTGGTGACCGAGGGGATCTTCAACATCAACGGGGTGGGCGGCACGATCTACCAGGCCGTCATCCGCGGCGAGGCGCCCACCGTCGTCTCGTTCGTCAGCGTCCTCGTCGTCGTCTACCTGGTCGCGAACCTGCTCGTCGACCTGCTGTACGCGGTCCTCGACCCCAGGATCCGCTATGTCTGACCGGGTGCGGGCGGAGGGGATGTGGGCGTCGGCGTGGCGGCGTCTGCGCCGCCGCCCGATGTTCCTCGTCGCATGCCTGATCCTGCTCGTGGTGGTCGCGGTCGCGGTGTTCCCGTCGCTGTTCACCGATCTGGATCCGCGCTACTGCAACATCGCCGACAGTCTCGCGCCGCCGCGGTCGGGGCACTGGTTCGGGTTCGACCGCCAGGGCTGCGACATATACGCGCGGACCGTGTACGGAGCGCGGCCGTCGGTCACGGTCGGGGTGTGCGTGACCGCAGCGGTGCTGGTGATCGGGGTGGTGTTCGGTGCGCTGGCCGGCTACTACGGCGGCTGGGCCGATTCGCTGCTCTCGCGCGTCGCCGACATCTTCTTCGGCATCCCGCTGATCCTCGCCGCCATCGTGCTGATGCAACTGTTCGCCGCACGCACCATCTGGACGGTGGTCGCGGTGCTGGCCCTGTTCGGGTGGCCGCAGATGGCGAGAATCGCTCGGGGAGCGGTCATCTCGGCCAAATCCAACGACTACGTCCTCGCCGCCCGGGCGGTCGGGATGTCCCATCGATCGATCCTGCTGCGGCACGTGCTGCCGAACTCGTTGGCCCCCATCATCGTCGTGGCCACGATGTCCCTCGGCACGTTCATAGTCGCGGAGGCGACGCTGTCGTTCCTCGGGATCGGGCTGCCGCCGACGACCGTCTCGTGGGGCGGCGACATCAGTACCGCGCAGGTCACCCTGCGGCGCGGGTCGCCGATCCTGTTCTACCCGGCAGGCGCGCTCGCGATCACGGTGCTGGGATTCGTGCTCCTGGGCGACGCCCTGCGTGACGCGCTCGACCCGACCACCGCGAGGCGGCGACGATGACGGATCCGCTGCTCGTCGTGGAAGGGCTCGACGTCACGTTCGGGTCGGGGCCGACGCGGGTGCATGCCCTGCGCGGGGTGGATCTGACGGTGTACCCGGGCCGGACGGTCGCGGTCGTCGGCGAGTCCGGCTCCGGCAAATCCACACTCGCGCAAGCGATCATCGGGTTGCTGCCGGGGACGGGGCGCGTCACCGGCGGGAGGATCGGGTTCGCCGGCACGGACCTCGTGGGTGCTTCGCAGCGGGAGTTCGTCCGGATCCGCGGCAGCGGCATCGGGTTCGTGCCGCAGGATCCGGCCACCAACCTCAACCCGGTCTGGAAGGTGGGCTTCCAGGTTCGGGAGGCGCTGAAGGCCAACGGGATCGCGAAGGGGAACGCGGCCCGCAGGCGCGCCGACGAGCTGCTCTCCGAGGCGGGGCTCGACGACGCCCCGGCCCGGTCCGGTCACTACCCGCACGAGTTCTCCGGTGGCATGCGGCAGCGGGTCCTCATCGCGATCGGTCTCGCGGCCCGGCCTCGGCTGCTGATCGCCGACGAGCCGACCTCGGCGCTCGACGTCACCGTCCAGCAGCGGGTCCTCGATCACCTCGCCGGGCTCACCGGCGAATTGGGCACCGCCGTCCTGCTCGTCACGCACGACCTCGGTGTCGCGGCCGAACGGGCCGAGCACGTCGTCGTGATGCACCAGGGGCGGGTCGTCGAATCCGGTCCGGCCGAGCGGATCCTCACCGACCCGGAGGACGAGTACACCCGCCGGTTGGTGGCCGCCGCGCCGTCCCTCTCCGTGGCCCGGCCCCGACCGCCCGCGGAGCCGGGGGCGCCCCCGCTGCTGGTGGTCGACAACCTGCGGAAGGTGTTCCGCCGTCGCGCCGCGAAGCTCGGACGCCACACCGAGGTCACCGCCGTCGACGGCGTCTCCTTCACCGTCGCCCGCGGCACGACGACGGCGATCGTCGGGGAGTCCGGCTCCGGCAAGTCGACCGTCGCCCGCATGGTGCTGGGACTGTTGCCACCGGACGGCGGGTCGGTCGTGTTCGACGGCACCGACGTCGCGTCGCTGGGCCGACGGGAGCGGCAGTTCCGCCGCCGCGTCCAACCCGTGTTCCAGGACCCGTACGGCAGCCTGGACCCGACCTACTCGGTGCAGCGGATCGTCGAGGAGCCGCTGCGGGTGCACGGGATCGGCGACCGCCGCGAGCGCGCGGAGCGGGTACGCGATCTGCTCGACCGCGTCGCCCTGCCGCCCGATCTCGCGCGCAGGTTCCCGGCGGAGCTGTCCGGCGGGCAACGGCAGCGGGTCGCGATCGCGCGGGCCCTCGCACTCGGACCGGACCTGATGGTGTGCGACGAGGCGGTCTCCGCGCTCGACGTCGTCGTGCAGGACCAGATCCTGCGCCTGCTCGACGAACTGCAGCGCGACCTCGGGCTGACGTACGTGTTCATCAGCCACGACCTGGCGGTCGTTCGCCGGATCGCGAACCGGGTGGTGGTGATGCACGGTGGCCGGGTGGTCGAGGCGGCCGCCGCGGACGAGGTCTTCGAGCACCCCGGCGACGACTACACGCGCCGCCTGCTCGACGCGATCCCGCGTGGCCGGCGGCGCTGACGGGTCACGGGGCGAGCGGCCCGGCCACGGGCAGCGGGTAGCGTCTGGGCCGTGAGTGTTCCCGTGACTGATCCCCTGCGGCCGCTGTTGGACCTGCCCGGTGTGGTCGAGGCGGCGGATCGCGCGCGTGACGCGCTCGGCGAGGTGCATCGGCACAAGACGAATCGCCGCGGCTGGCCCCAGACGGCCACCGAGGCGTCGGTGCGGGCGGCCCGTGCGTCGGCCGCGATCGACGGCGGTTCGATGGAACTGCCGACCCCCGGGACGGCGGGCGACCCGGTGCTCTCGGGTGCGCTGCGTGTCGCCCAGGCCCTGGACGGGGAGTCGCTGACCGTCATCCTCCCGACATGGCAGCGGGCCCCGCTGCAGGCGCTCGCGCGTCTGCACCTGCTCGCCGCGGCCGACCTCGTCACCGACCAGGAGACGCTCGGCCGCCCGCGTGCCGAGCGGGGCGTCGGGGAACGGCTCGACATGCTCGCGCAGTTGATCACGGGTGGGACGAAGGCGCCGGCGCCCGTGCTCGCGGCCGTCGTGCACGGGGAACTGCTCGCGCTGCGACCGTTCGGGGTGGCGGACGGGATCGTGGCACGTGCCGCATCCCGACTGGTTGCCACGTCGACGGGGCTGGACCCGCACAATCTCGGTGTGCCGGAGGTGAGCTGGATGCGCCGCGTCCCGGCCTACCGGGACGGGATCGAAGGGTTCGCGTCGGGAACGCCCGAGGGCGTGGGCAGTTGGGTGATCCTGTGCTGCGGCGCCCTGGAGGCGGGCGCTCGCGAGGCGATGTCGATCGCAGACGCTGCCGCGGGCTGACCGACCCCGAACATGCGAAGCGGGTGGTGTCACCGACCTCGGTCGGAAACGCCACCCGCTAGCACGGACTGCCGGGTTACCATGCGTGCAAATGTGGGTTGTGTGTCAACGGCCTCGGCGTAGGCTCGGTCGGTGGCGGGTCGTCCCCGCAACCCGTGCGGGGTCCTTACCGTCAGGCGTCCGAGTCACGCAAGCCCACAACGCTTCTGCCCTTATAGTGGCTTGCTGCTCCGCGTGGGTGCCTGGTGCCCGTGCTGGGAAGTCCGTGTGGGGAATCGGCCCTTCTCTTCCGGGTCGATCCTGGCCTTCCGGCCTTCCGTAACTCCTTTGTACCCCGTGCTCCAACCCACTTCAAGTGGCAATTTTCCTTTGTGGCAGATGCGGGTTCAGCGTTTGCGCCGGCGCATTCCGTAGGTGAACGCGCCCGCGACGGCGGCGCTCGACAGCACCGCGGCGACCGTCGCGACGGCCGTCCGCGACGGTGCCTGCAATCGCGCGCGCAGCGAGACGGGGTTGGAGAAAGACAATACAGGCCAACCATTTTCGGAGGCGGCACGGCGGAGGGCGCGATCGGGGTTCACAGCGGTGGGGTGCCCCACGGCCTCCAGCATCGGCAGATCGGTGACCGAATCCGAGTAGGCGTAGCACTGCGTCAGGTCGTAGCCGTAGGCCTCGGACAACTCTCGCATGGCCTCGACCTTGCCGTCCCCGTAACAGTAGAAGTCGAGTTCGCCGGTATACCGGCCGTCCTCGACCACCATGCGGGTCGCGGTGCTGTATGTGGCACCGAGGGCGGCGGCGATGGGCGCCACCACCTCCTCGCCGGACGCCGAGACGATCACGACGTCGTGGCCGCGGGCCTTGTGATCGGCGATGAGGTCGGCGGCCTCGGCGTAGATCAGCGGATCGACGATGTCGTGCAGGGTTTCGGCGACGATGGCACGGATCTGCTCGACATCCCAGCCGGCGGTCATGTTCGTCAGGTGGGCGCGCATCCGCTCCATCTGGTCGTGGTCGGCGCCGGACAGGAGGAAGAGGAACTGCGCGTAGCTGCCCTTCAATACCGACCGGCGGGTGATGAGTCCCTGCGCGAAGAACGGCTTGCTGAAGGCGAGTGCGCTCGACTTCGCGATGACGGTCTTGTCCAGATCGAAGAACGCGGCCACGCGGCCGCGTCGGGTGAGTGCGCTCGGGAGGGCGGTCACGCGACCAAGGATAGGGGAGCAATGGGGTGTTTCGGCCGATGTTGCGGCTCCGGGCGGGGGATCCGTGTCCGATTCCGGGCCTAAGCGGCACGTCGGAGGCGATACGTGAAGTTGCAAATATTCCTGGATCTGGGTGTAGTATTGCTTCTACCTGGACGCGATCCAGGCGTGTTCAGCCCGACCCCCCGGGGCTGAACTCTGACGACCCCCGCCTCCTCCCCCCCTGGCGGGGGTCGTCCCCTTTCTGCCCCATTCTCGGGCTCGATCATCGGACCGGCCGCATCGCCGACGCTCCGTTTACGCTCGCCCGCCCCGCGATTCGCTGACTGCTGCCCCAATTCCTCGCGCTCGTGGCTGTGTGCCGTGCAGGTAAAAGTAGCGAATAAATGGTACTCGAGTACCGGAATTCATCCACAGGGTCCGATTCTGTCCACATTTCCCGGGGGTGCCTTCCGGGGCGGTGCGGCGGGCCGCACGCTGGGTGCATGGACGTAGATCGCATCGAGCCCACCGCGCCCGGTCGGCCCGGCGTGCTGGGGATGGTGGCTGCGCGGGCGGTGGTGCAATGCCTGCGGTCGATCGCGGCCGTCACTGATCAAACATTCGTTGAATCCGCGGCACCGGTGGGGCGGATCGAATGGGAATCGGCGGATCTGGTCGTCGTGGACGCCGCCGCCGCGCTCGCGTGCGCGGCCCGACTGCCGCGGCGGGACCGGGTGGTCCTGGTGAGCGACGGCGCGCCGACCCTGGCCGACTGGCAGGCGGCGACCGCGGTGGGCGCGGACCGGGTCCTCGGAATCCCCGACGACGAGGCGGTACTCGTGGCGGTGTTCGGCGAGCGCGGCACCCGAAGCGTGGCCGACGGCGCCGTCGTCGTCGTCACGGGCGGCGCCGGGGGCGCCGGTGCGTCGAGCCTGGCGGCGGCGGTAGCGCTCGAGGCAGCCAGGCCGAGTGGCACGGCCGCCTCGGCCCCGTGGACGCTGCTCGTCGACGCCGACCCCTTCGGCGGCGGACTGGACCTGCTCCTCGGGCTCGAGGGAGACCCGGGTCTGCGGTGGTCGGGCCTGACCGTGGAGGGCGGTCGGGTGTCCGCCGACGCACTGCGCGCGGCCCTTCCGGCTGTACGCGGGGACGGTGTGAGTGTGCTCGCGTGCGGCCGTGGACGCGCCGGTGAGGACGGCCCCACCCCGGCTGCCGCCACCGCGGTCGTGGACGCCGGTCGGCGTGCCGGCGGTCTGGTGATCTGCGACGTGCCGCGGCACCCGACGGCGGTCGGCGACTGCCTCGTCGACGCCGCGGACCTCGTCGTCGTGGTGGTTCCCGCCACCGTGCGCGGGGGAGTGGCCGCCGAACGGGTGCTGACGCGGGTCTCCGAACGAAACCCCAACCGGGGAATCGTGATTCGCGGTCCGGCACCGGGCGGTCTGCGCGGGGCCGACCTGTCCGCCAGGCTCGGCGTACCGCTGCTCGCGGCGGTGCGCCCGGAACCGCGGATCGATGCCATGCTCGAGCGGGGCGGGCTCGACCTCGGGCGACGGTCGCCGTTGGCCGCGGGAGCGCGGGCCGTGCTCGACGTCCTCGCGGCCCGGCCGCGGCGGCGACGGTGGGCGGCATGAACGTGATCGCGACGCCCGATCTCCTCGAGCGGGTGCGGGAGCGCCTCGCCCTCGCCGAGAGCGACCTCACCCCGGCGACGGTCGCGTCGGCGATCCGCGCCGAATCGGGCGGCGTGCTGGGCGACACGGATCTGCTTGCCGCCCTGCGGATGCTGCAGACCGAACTCACCGGTGCGGGCCCGCTCGAGGCGCTGCTGGGGCTTCCCGGTGTCGCCGACGTCCTCGTCACCGCGCCGGACGAGGTGTGGATCGACCGCGGTGGCGGGCTGGAACGGACGTCGGTGTCGTTTCCCGACGAGGCCGCGGTCCGCCGACTCGCGCAGCGGCTGGCACTGTCCGCGGGGCGCCGCCTGGACGACGCGCAACCGTGGGTGGACGGCCGACTCGAACGAATCGGATACGGAGACTTCGGGGTTCGCCTCCACGCGATTCTCGCGCCGGTGGCGCAGGGCGGGACCAGCGTGTCTCTGCGCGTGCTCCGGCCCGCGACGCAGGGGCTCGACGAGTTGGCGGCGGGCGGTGCGGTGGCCGCGGACGCCCGGGATCTGCTCGAGGAGATCGTGCGGGCCAGGCTCGCGTTCCTCGTCACCGGTGGCACCGGCGCCGGCAAGACGACCATGCTCGCCGCGATGCTCGGCCGGGTCGATCCGGCCGAGCGGATCGTGTGCGTGGAGGACGTCGCGGAACTCGCGCCGTCCCATCCGCACGTCGTGCGCCTGGTGGCGCGGGCGCCGAACGTGGAGGGGGTGGGTGAGGTGACCGTGCGCGACCTGGTCCGGCAGTCGCTGCGGATGCGGCCGGACCGCATCGTCGTCGGCGAGGTGCGCGGGGCCGAGGTGGTCGATCTGCTCACCGCACTCAACACCGGCCACGACGGCGGCGCGGGCACGGTTCACGCCAACTCGCCCGGGGAGGTCCCGGCCCGTCTCGAGGCGCTCGCGGCGCTCGGCGGCATGGATCGCCGGGCGCTGCACAGTCAGCTCGCGGCCGCGGTCCAGGCGGTCCTGCACGTGCGCCGTGATTCGTCGGGCGCTCGCGGTCTCGTCGAAATCGGTGTGCTCGAGAGGGACTCGTCCGGTGATGTGCGGGTGACGGCCGCCTGGACGAGCGATTCCGGTGTCGGCCCGGCGGCGGGGACGCTGCGCAGGCTGCTCGACGCGAGGGTGGTGCGATGACGGCCGTCCTGCTCAGCCTGTCCGCGGCGCTCGTGCTGGTGCCCGCTCGCGGTGCGCGCCGGCGCCTGCATGTGATGGGCAGTGGACCGGCGGCGCGGGGCGGGGCGGCGCCCCGGGTGCGGGCGTGGGTGGTGCGGCGGGGGCTGTCCCCGTTCGATCTGGCGGTCCTCGCGTGCGTGCCGCTCGCTGCAGTCGGGATGGTGGGACCGGCGGTCGCGGTGGCGGTCGCGGCGCTCACCGCGGGTCGGCGCCATCGCCGACGGCGGGCGGGCGCGCGGCGGGACCGCGAGCGTCGCGGTGTGCTCGCGGGACTCGACGTCGTGATCGGTGAACTCCGCGTGGGCGCGCACCCCGCGGTCGCCTGCGAGACCGCGGCAATCGAGTGCGACGGGGCCGCCGCCGAGGCGTTCCGGAGCGCGGCCGCCCGCGCCCGCCTCGGGGGTTCGGCCGCGAGCGGCCTCGCGGCGAGTGAGGGCGTCGTCGCCGACGACCTGCACAGGATCGCCCGCTCCTGGGCGGTGGCCGAGACGCACGGTCTGGCCCTGGCCGAGCTGCTGCAGGCCGCACGCTCGGACCTGTTGGGCCGAAGCAGATTCCGCACCCGGGCGGAAGCCGGTCTGGCCGGTGCGCGCGCGACGGCGGCCGTCCTGGCGGGGCTACCCGTCCTCGGTGTGGTCCTGGGACAGCTCATGGGTGCCGCGCCGGTCCGGGTCCTGCTCGGTGGGGGACTCGGCGCCGTGCTGCTCGTCGTCGGCACGGTGCTGGTCGCGGCCGGACTGGTGTGGACCGACCGGATCGTCGACCGGGTGGTGCAGTGATGTGGGCGTCGCTGGCGGCGGTGGCGGCGGCCGTCCTCGTGGCCCCGGGCGGAACGGCCGTGCGCCGCAGGCTCCGTGGATCGGCGCCGCTCGTCGACGCCCCACCGGACGCCCCGACCGGGCCGGACACGTCGGATCCGTTGGCCGTGGCCGGAACCTTCGACCTGCTCGCCGCGTGCCTCGAGGCGGGGCTGCCCACGTCGGCGGCCGCCGCGGCTTCGGCACCGTCCGCTCCGCGGCCGCTGTCGGAGTCGTTGCGCCGCACCGCCGACCTGCTGGTGCTCGGCGCCGACCCGGCGACGGCGTGGGATGTCGTGGCCACCGAACCCGCGACCGAGGCGCTCGCGAGGATGGCGCGCCGCTCCGCACGCTCCGGGGCCGCGCTGTCGAGCGCGATCGGAGAGTTGGCGGCGCAGCAGCGTGCCGACGCCGAGGACCGCGCGGTCGCCGCGGCGGAGCGGGCCGGCGTGCTCATCAGCGGCCCGCTGGGTCTGTGCTTCCTGCCCGCATTCGTCTGCCTGGGGATCGTCCCGGTGGTGATCGGGCTGGCCGGACGGGTGCTCGACGGAGGGCTCCTGTGACCGGCCGGGGAAACGTCGGCGCGGAAGGACCGCGCCGGCATCGAATGGAGGGGGAAAGCAATGTGGTCGAAGAAGTTCCACGACATCCAGGCCAGGATCGTGCTCGCGGCGACCGCGGACGACGGGATGTCGACCGCAGAGTACGCGATCGGGACAATCGCCGCCGCGGCGTTCGGCGCGATCCTGTACACGGTGGTCACCGGCGACTCGATCGTGTCCGCGCTCACCGGGATCATCGACAAGGCGCTGAAGACGTCGGTGTGAGCGCGTGGTCCGGCCTCCGGAGCGACGACGGCGCGGTCACGGTGGAGGCGGCGATCGCGATCGCCTCCATCGTGGCCGTCGTGGTGCTGTGCGTCGGTGCGATCGCGGCGGTGTCCGCGCAGGTGCGGTGCATCGACGCGGCGCGGGAGGCGGCCCGGTTGGCGGCCCGCGGCGACCGTGACGCGGTCGCCGCGTCCGGCCGGGTCGCACCCGGCGGCGCAGAGGTCACGCTGCGGGAGGACGGCGGGTTCGTCGTGGCGACGGTCCGCGCGAGTGTGTCGTTGCTGCCGCTCGTCGAACTGTCCGCGGAGGCCGTCGCCGCCCGCGAACCGGAAGCGGGCGTCGGGTGAGGCGTTTCGTTCGGGACGAGTCCGGCGGCGCGACGGTGTTCGCGTGCTTCGCGTTGACCGGACTGGTCGCGGTCACCGCCGTCCTGATCCAGGTGGGCGGGGCCGTCGCGGCACGGCACCGGGCGCAGGGGGCGGCCGACCTGGCCGCGCTCGCGGCCGCGCAGGCGCTCACCGAGGGGGAGCAATCAGCCTGCACCGCAGCATCATCGCTCGCGCGGCGGATGCGGGTCGAGGTGACCGAGTGCGCCGTCGACGGGTGGGACGTCGTGGTGTCGACCGAGACGGAGGGACCGGTGTCCGTCCTGGGTCCGGCGCGGGCCATCGCCCGCGCCGGACCCGTCGAATGATCCCGTCAGACGGCCGATCCCGGGTCCACCGCGGCGAGCACGGCCGCCAGCACCCGGACCGCGCCCTCCTTGTCCAACGGATGGTTTCCGTTGCCGCACTTGGGGGAGTGCACACACGACGGGCAACCGGCGACGCACTCGCACGAGTCGATCGCCGCGCGCGTCGCGCCGAGCCAGCGCGCCAACTCGGCGTGCCCGCGGTCGGCGAACCCGGCGCCGCCGGGGTGGCCGTCGTAGACGAACACGGTCGGCAGACCCGTGTCCGGGTGCAGCGCGGTGGACACCCCGCCGATGTCGCCGCGGTCGCACGTGGCGACCAGCGGCAGCAACCCGATCGCCGCGTGCTCGGCGGCGTGCAGCGCGCCCGGGACGCGGTCGGCGCCGATGCCCGCCTCCTCGAGCAGTTCGGGGGTGACGGTGTACATCACGGCCCGCGTGTTCAGGGTCTGGGCCGGCATGTCGAGTTCCACCGAGTCGAGCACCTCACCCGACGCCAGCCGGCGCAGGTAGCCGACCACCTGGTGCGTCACCTCCACCCGGACCAGCGCGACGCCCACGTCGCCGTACGGCTTGTGCTCCGCGATCTCGCTGATCGCGATGTCGGTGATCTCGCGTGCGGAGGTGGTCCACTCCGGTTCCTCCGGGTGCACCAGCGCGATGCCGTCGTCGAGATCGAGGTGGTCGACGACGAACGACTCGCCCTGATGGATGTGGACCGCGCCCGGGTGCACCGTGGCGGGGGCGCGGCCCGCGTCGACGGTCCCCAGGAGTCGCCCGGACTCGCCGTCGACGATGGCGACCTGGCCCCCGATGCCGCCGCGGATGTCGAGGGAGCTGTGCGGATCGAGATCGGCGGTGGCGAACCAGCCGTGCGCGCGCCTGCGGATCAGGCCCTTTGCGGCGAGGTCGGTGAGCACCTCCGTCGCCCCCAGGTCGGCGACCTCCGCGTCGGAGAGCGGCATCTCCAGCGCGGCGCACAGCAGTTGCGGGCCCAGCACGTAGGGGTTGGTCGGGTCGGTGACGGTGGCCTCGATCGGGCGGTCGAGCAGGGCGGACGGGTGGTGCACGAGGAAGGTGTCGAGCGGGTCGTCTCGTGCGACGAGAACCACCAGCGAGCCCTCGCCGCGTCGCCCGGAGCGGCCGGCCTGCTGCCAGAACGACGCGACGGTTCCCGGAAAGCCGGCGACCACGACGGCGTCCAGACCTGCGATGTCCACCCCGAGTTCGAGCGCGTTGGTCGTCGCGACGCCGAGCAGTCGGCCGTCGGAGAGGGCCGCCTCCAGGTCGCGTCGGTCCTCGGCGAGGTATCCGGCGCGGTAGGCCGCGACGCGGTCGGCCAGATCGGGATCGATCTCGGACAGGATGCGGCGGGCGCCGATCGCGGTCAGTTCGGCGCCACGCCGGGAGCGGACGAACGTCAAGGTCCGGGCACCCTCGACCAGCAGGTCCGCCATGATCCGGGACGCCTCGGATCCGGCGGCCCGCCGGACGGGGGCGCCGTTCTCGCCGGTCACCGACTCGAGCAGCGGCGGCTCCCACAGCGCGATCGTGCGCGGCCCGTGCGGCGAGCCGTCCTCGGTGACCTCCGCGCACGGCGCCCCGACCAACCGGGACGCGGCCGCGCCCGGATCCGAGGTGGTCGCGCTCGCCAGGACGAACACCGGGTTCGCGCCGTAGCGCGCGGCGATCCGGCGCAGTCGGCGCAGCACGAGTGCCACGTTCGATCCGAAGACCCCGCGATAGGAGTGGCATTCGTCGACGACGACGTACCGCAGATGGCGCAGCAGCCGCGACCAGCGCTGGTGCGAGCGCAGGATCCCGATGTGCAGCATGTCCGGGTTGGTGAAGATCCACCGCGAGTTCGCGCGGGCCCACTGCCGGATCTCGGTCGGGGTGTCGCCGTCGAAGCCGCACGGATGGATCGACGTCAACTCGGGATCCGACTCGGTCAGCGAGATCGCCGACCGCAGCTGATCGGCGCCGAGTGCCTTGGTGGGGGACAGGTACAGCGCCGTACCGCGAGACTCCCCGGCGAGGTCCGTCAGCACGGGGAGTTGATAGGCCAACGACTTGCCCGACGCAGTCCCCGTGGCGACGACGACGTGCTCGCCCGCCGCCGCGATCGATGCCGCCTCGGCCTGGTGGCTCCACGGCCGCGGGATGCCCGCGGCCTCGAGGGCGCGTACCGCGGCCGGGCCGGCCCACTCGGGCCAGTCGGCGTACCGCGATACCCGCGGCGGGAGTTCGGCCGTGAATGTGAGGGGTTGCTCGCCGGGCGCGGTGCCGGCAAGAACACGATCGAGAAGTCTGCGTCCGAAGGAGTCGTCGCTGTTTTCTCCCGCGTGTCGGGAGGAGGGCGAGAGATTCACGGGCGCCCCTTCCGGAATTGTCGCGATCGAGCGTTCTGGGGTCGTCCCGGGCGCGTCGCATGCGTCGGACCTGCGGTTTTGATCCTATCTGCCGCTCCCGGTACCTGGCCGCGAGGGGGGTACTCGACGGTAGCTGAGATGGCACCGCGTGCAAGATCATCTATTTGCAGTATTTGTTCGTCTTTCGACTGTTGCAGTGACGTCGGACGTGGTTGACTATGACCTGGTCGCAGCTTCTGTGTTCGTTTAAACGCCCGCAGGATCGATGTTGCGAGCGCGGTGCTTATGCGTTCCTGAGGGGGAATCGAGAAAGTACAGCGGTCGGAACCGGCCCGGTGGACCGGAAGTGCTGTCCATCGAATCCGGTGTAAGAAAGAGAAGGAAAAGCATGGCACAGGGCACTGTGAAGTGGTTCAACGCGGAAAAGGGCTTCGGCTTCATCGCTCCCGAGGACGGCTCCGCTGACGTCTTCGTTCACTACTCGGAGATCCAGGGCAGCGGCTTCCGCACCCTGGAGGAGAACCAGCGCGTCGAGTTCGAGGTCGGCCAGGGCACCAAGGGCCCGCAGGCCACCGGCGTTCGCGCTATCTGATCCGTTCATCAACTGAACAAATAACTCAAGGCCGGTCACATCGACCGCTGCCTGACTCGTCCCCTGCTGCCGGCAACGGTGGCGGGGGACGCGTTCGTTTGCGGCCCCCTCGGAATGCCGTCCCCCGAGTTTCCTCGTCCACCCCGCCACTCGCGTGGCGGATTCGCGATCCCGACGAACGACGCCCGATCGTGGCCTACTGTCCTCTTGTGGCTCAGCTTTCCTTCTTCTCCGCCGAATCGGTGCCGCCCGCGGTCACCGACCTCGGTGGGTTGTTGGCTGCGCAGGGTCAGGTGGTCACCTCGAGGGAGGGGGCTCGAGTCTCCGTCGTGGTCGACAGCCTGTGGCGAGCGGAGGCGATCGCCGAACTGATGCGCGAGGCCGACCTCGACGCCGAGATCGGCACGTCCGAGGAAGGGCGCCCGCTCGTCCGGACCGCAGCAGTACCCGCGCTGACCGACCTCGCAGCGAAGTGGACGCGCGGCGCCGTCAAGGCAGTGCCGGAAGGATGGATTCCCGGCGCACGTGAACAGCGCGCCTGGGTGCTCGCGTCCGGTCGAGTCGAGGCGGACGGCCAGCGGTACGTCCTCGGACTGGATCCGCACGCCCCGGACACCCACGTGGTGTTGGCACAGTCCCTGATGCGGGCCGGGGTCGCGCCCACCATCGTGGGTATTCGCGGGTCGTCCCCGGGATTGCGCATTTCGGGCCGCCGACGCCTCATGCACCTCGCGGAGAACATCGGTCGACCGCCGGAGCACCCGGACGCCCGACGCAACTGGCCGCACATTTGAGCGAATGGAGAGGGACGGATATGCGCGTCCATCCCGCTGGTGTGACACCCTGTAACTGACCGGACCCGGTATAACGGGGGCGGAGACGAGATTCGCATCAGGTGCGCAGCAGCACTGATCGAGCAGGAAAGGTGCGGACAGACTGGTGGCATCACGGGATAAGAGCACGGCGGACGGAGGGTCTGCCACGCGCCGCCTCGTCATCGTCGAGTCACCGACGAAGGCCAAGAAGATTGCGCCTTACCTCGGCAAGAATTACGTCGTGGAGGCTTCTGTCGGCCACATCCGTGACCTGCCGCGCGGCGCCGCCGACGTCCCCGCCAAGTACAAGGGCGAGCCGTGGGCCCGCCTCGGCGTGAACGTCGACCACGACTTCGAGCCGCTGTACGTCGTCAGCCCCGAGAAGAAGTCCAAGGTCACCGAGCTCAAGAGCCTGCTCAAGGACGCCGACGAGCTCTACCTCGCCACCGACCCCGACCGCGAGGGCGAGGCCATCGCGTGGCATCTCCTCGAGACGCTCAAGCCCAAGATCCCGGTTCGTCGGATGGTGTTCCACGAGATCACCGAGCCCGCGATCCGCGCGGCCGCCGAGGACACCCGCGACCTGGACAACGACCTGGTCGACGCGCAGGAGACCCGCCGCATCCTCGACCGCCTCTACGGCTACGAGGTCAGCCCGGTCCTGTGGAAGAAGGTCATGCCGAAGCTGTCGGCGGGCCGTGTGCAGTCGGTCGCGACGCGCGTGATCGTGCAGCGCGAGCGCGAGCGGATGGCGTTCCGGTCGGCGGAGTACTGGGACATCTCGGCCAAGCTCGACGCCGGCGCCGACGCCAGCCCCCGCGCCTTCGGCGCGCGCCTGGTCTCCGTCGACGGTTCCCGCGTCGCCGCCGGCCGCGATTTCGGACCCGACGGGAAGCTGAAGTCCAGCGGCGTCACGGTCATCGACGAGGCGTACGCCCGTCGGCTGGCGGAGGCCCTCGAGGGCGTCGACCTGGTGGTCTCGTCGGCCGAGGACAAGCCGTACACGCGCAAGCCGTACGCACCGTTCATGACCTCGACCCTCCAGCAGGAAGCCGCGCGCAAGTTGCGCTTCTCGTCGGAGCGGACGATGCGCATCGCGCAGCGTCTGTACGAGAACGGCTACATCACCTACATGCGAACCGACTCGACCACGTTGTCGCAGTCGGCCATCGCGGCGGCCCGGGCGCAGGCGACGGAACTGTACGGTGCCGAGTACGTCCACTCGAGCCCGCGCCAGTACACCCGCAAGGTCAAGAACGCGCAGGAGGCGCACGAGGCGATCCGTCCCGCCGGCGACGTCTTCCAGACCCCCGGTCAGCTGCACTCGCGCCTCGACAACGACGAGTACCGGCTCTACGAACTCATCTGGCAGCGCACGGTCGCGTCGCAGATGGCCGACGCCCGCGGCACCACGCTGACGCTGCGGATCACCGGCACCGCCGGCACGGGCGAGGAGTGCACGTTCTCCGCGTCCGGCCGCACCATCACGTTCCCCGGCTTCCTCAAGGCGTACGTGGAGAGCGTCGACGAGGAGGCCGGCGGCCAGTCCGACGACGCCGAGTCGCGGCTCCCGGTGCTCACGCAGGGCCAGGGCGTGACCGCCACCAAGCTCGACCCGGACGGTCACACCACCAACCCGCCGGCCCGCTACACCGAGGCCAGCCTGATCAAGGCACTCGAGGACCTCGGCATCGGGCGTCCGTCGACGTACTCGTCGATCATCAAGACCATCCTCGACCGCGGTTACGTCTACAAGCGCGGCAGCGCGCTGGTCCCGTCGTGGGTGGCGTTCGCGGTGATCGGTCTGCTCGAGTCGCACTTCGGCCGGCTCGTCGACTTCGACTTCACCGCCGCGATGGAGGACGACCTCGACGAGATCGCCGGCGGCCGCGAGCAGCGCGGGAACTGGCTGTCGAGCTTCTACTTCGGTGACGACAAGGCGGCCGACGACACCATCGCGCGCGCCGGCGGCCTGAAGAAGATGGTCGGCGAGAACCTCGAGGACATCGACGCCCGCGAGATCAACTCGATCCGCCTGTTCGACGACGCCGAGGGCCGCGAGGTCCGCGTGCGGGTCGGCCGCTTCGGTCCGTACCTCGAGCGGATGGTCCAGAATCCCGACGACCCGGATGGCGACCCGGTCTCGCAGCGCGCGAACCTGCCCGACGATCTGCCGCCCGACGAGCTCACCCCCGAGTACGCGGAGAAGCTGTTCGCGACGCCGCAGGAGGGTCGCAAGCTGGGCGTCGACCCGCTGACCGGGCACGAGATCGTCGCGAAGGAGGGCCGCTTCGGCCCGTACGTCACCGAGATCCTGCCCGAGCCTGCAGCCGAGCCCGAGCCGGACATCGTTCCGGTCGAGGCGGCCGCCGACGGCACCGTCAAGACGAAGGCCGCCAAGAAGGCTCCGGCGAAGAAGGCCGCGAAGAAGGCTGCCGGCCCGAAGCCGCGCACCGGTTCGCTGCTCAAGTCGATGGATCTGGCGACCGTCACGCTCGAGGACGCGCTCAAGTTGCTGTCGCTGCCGCGTGTCGTCGGCATCGACCCCGAGTCGAAGGAAGAGATCACCGCGCAGAACGGCCGCTACGGGCCGTATCTGAAGAAGGGCACCGACTCCCGTTCCTTGGAGAACGAGGAGCAGATGTTCACGGTGACGCTCGAGGACGCCCTCAAGATCTACGCCGAGCCCAAGCGGCGCGGACGTCAGGCCTCGGCGGCGGCCCCGCTCCGTGAACTCGGCAACGACGCGGCGACCGGTAAGCCGATGGTGATCAAGGACGGCCGTTTCGGCCCGTACGTCACCGACGGCGAGACCAACGCGAGCCTGCGCAAGGGCGACGAGGTCGAGTCCATCACCGACGAGCGCGCCTCCGAACTGCTGGCCGATCGCCGTGCCCGCGGGCCGGTGAAGAAGAAGGCCGCGGCCAAGAAGGCGCCCGCCAAGAAGGCCGCGGCGAAGAAGACTGCCGCCAAGAAGGCGCCGGCCAAGAAGGCCGCCGCCAAGAAGTCGACGGCGGAGTAGTCGTGACCTCGGTTGTCGGCGGAGTCGTCGGCGCGGCTCGGTAGGGTCGGCTCGTGACGGGTGTATTCGATCGGCTGGTCGGTCAGGAGCATGTCGAGGCAGAGTTGACGGCTGCCGCGACCGCCGCCCGTGGCGGTGAGGCCGGATCGCGGATGACGCACTCGTGGCTGTTCACCGGGCCACCCGGATCCGGTCGTTCCGTCGCCGCGGTGTGCTTCGCGGCGGCGCTGCAGTGCACGTCCGACGGCGCCCCCGGCTGCGGCGAGTGCCAGGCCTGCACGACGACGATGGCCGGCACGCACGGCGACGTGCGACGCATCGTGCCCGAGGGGCTGAGCATCAGCGTCAGCGAGATGCGCGCCATCGTGCAGACCGCGTCCCGGCGACCGAGCACGGGCCGCTGGCAGATCGTGGTCGTCGAGGACGCCGATCGGCTCACCGAGGGCGCGGCCAACGCGCTGCTCAAGGTCGTCGAGGAACCGCCGGACCGGACGGTCTTCCTGCTGTGCGCGCCGTCGGTCGACCCGCAGGACATCTCGGTGACGCTCCGCTCGCGGTGCCGGCACATCCCGCTGGTGACGCCGTCGGTCGGCGCCATCGCCGAGGTGTTGAGGGAGCGTGACCGGCTCGACGCCGAATCTGCGCAGTGGGCCGCGTCGATCTGTGGTGGGCACGTGGGTCGGGCGCGCCGGCTGGCGACCGACGAGGACGCGCGGGCCCGACGCAAGCGCGCGCTGTCGCTCGCGAAGGCGGCGATGCGACCCGGTACCGCCTATGCGGCCGCGGAGGAACTCGTCCAAGCCGCGGACCTCGAAGCCAAGGAACTCACCGCCGAGCGCGACGAACGCGAGACGGAGGAGCTGCGAACGGCGCTCGGTGCCGGCGGTACCGGCAAGGGGGCGGCGGGAGCCCTGCGTGGATCGGCCGGGGTGCTCAAGGACCTCGAACGCCGACAGAAGTCCCGCGCCACCCGCACCGGTCGCGACGCCCTCGACCGGGCGCTGATGGATCTCGCCGGCCTCTACCGCGACGCGCTCGCGCGTTCGTTCGGTTCCACGGCGACGTCGAACCACCCGGACATGGCTGAGCAGGCCGCGGACCTCGCCGCGCGTACTTCCCGCGAGGGGCTGCTGCGCTGCATCGAGGCGATCCTCGACTGCCGCGAGGCGCTGGACATGAACGTCAAGCCCAAGTTCGCACTGGACGCCCTCGTGGCTCGGATCGGTGCCGAGTACAGGTAGTCCGACGCCCGATTTGCATTAGGGGCGGGGGTTCGGGCTAGACTCGCACGCGCCGAAAGGCACGCTGCCTTAGCTCAGTCGGTAGAGCATTTCACTCGTAATGAAAAGGTCGCGAGTTCGATTCTCGCAGGCAGCTCTGGGAAGGCCCCAGGTGGACACAGTCCACCTGGGGCCTTTCTCGTTCTCCGGCGGATGGTGCACCACGGTGCCGTGCACGGCGACAATGGAGTCGGGGAGGGCAACGGTTCCGACGGTAGGAGGCGGGCGCCGTGTGGATGGAGATCTTCTGGCTGATCCTCGCGATTGGTGCGCTGGTGACGTTGATCCCGGTGGCGAGGCAGGTGTTCAGGCGTTCGGGTGACGACTGACTTCCCCGAACCCTCGACAAGGTCCGTTCGAAGCGGCCATGCTCTGAAGGTGAGCGATTCACTCAAGGCCCGGGTTCGCGAGAAGCTGCTGCGCCAGCTCGCGGAGAACGGGGGGCACCCGGTCGAGGAGTTCGAGGGGGACGATCCGCGCCTCGTCGCAATCGACAGTGATCTCGCGGCACTCGACGAGGTGACCGACGACGACCCTTTGGTCGAGGAGTTGGCCGCCAAGTACTGGGTTCCGTAGTCGCTCCCGGGCCGGCCGGCACCGGTCGACGGCCATTTCCATGGTGTTCTCGCGCCGTTTACCGCTTTGACCTGGCGATTTGGTGTTCTGCGAAAGCTTCGCGTAACTTATTCCAGGTCAGAGCGACACGGACACCGACCCGGACGCGATCTTCACAGGTCAGCGTGGGAAAACGAGGTTGTACGGGGAGCGCCTGATACTCCTGGAAGTTCGCTTCCCTGCTTCGTGTAGGGTGGTTGAGCGTGTCCGGGTGGCCCGGACGGGGACCGAGTTTGCACTCGGATCCCGGGTGGGATAAGCTGGAACGGTTGC
>NZ_RKLP01000009.1 GCF_004011865.1 Prescottella agglutinans
CCGGGACCCGCTCGAGGGCCATGACCGCGACGGCGCCGGCGTCCTCGGCGATCTTCGCCTGCTCGGCGGTGACCACGTCCATGATGACGCCGCCCTTGAGCATCTCGGCCATGCCCCGCTTCACGCGCGCGGTGCCGACCTGGGCGAGCGAAGCGACGGGGGACGATCCGGTGGGCGTGGTGTCGGCGGTGCTCACTGCAGGTTCTTCCTTCGTTGTACGGGGGTGGGGGAGTGATGCGGGTGCTAGTCGGTCGGTGCGGCCATGCCGTCGAGGAAGACGGTGATGCAGTCCTTCGACAGCTCGCTGATCGTGTAAGGGTCGTCCGGCTTGCGCCAGTAGACGGTGAACCACACCGAATCCCGGAGGAAGCGGTGGAACACCTTGGAAGGGACGTCCTTTCGGAGGACGCCGGAGTCCTTGCCGGCCTCGATGGCGTCGAGCCAGATCGTCTGGATCTCGTCCGCGATCGTGCGGGCCTCGGTGAAGTCGCGCAGGCCACGCAGGTTGGGGAACTCGGCGTGATAGACCTTGGTCGCGTCGGGGCGCGCCGCGCCTGTTGCGAGTGAGACGTCGACGATCGCCTTCAGCCGGGCGCGGGGCTCGAGCTGCTCGAGTGTCATCGCGCGATAGTTCGCGAGGAGATCCGAGAGGAACACCGTGACCAGTTCGTTGACGATGGCGCCCTTCGACCGGAAGTAGTGGTAGAGCGCGCCGGCGTTGAGGCCGACCTCGTCGCCGATCTCCCGCATCGACGTCCCCGCGATGCCGCGCGCTGCGAACAGGGTGGCCGCGGCGTCGAGGATCTCGGACTTCCTGTCGTGGGGTTCCGCCACCTCAGTCCCTTCCAATTTGAACACTCATTCAACGACATTAACCGCGAACGCGGCATCGCGTCAAAGCGGCACCGCGCCGACCTCGGGGAGGTCGCCGAACCTGCTTGTCGGCGTACGGGTTCGGTGATGCGCGCCGCGGCGGCCCTGTCCCGGCCCCGTCTTGACGGCCCGGATTCCTCGACCTATATTCGCCTTGAATGAACGTTCAATACGAGTTTATTCCGGTATGGGGGTGGCGCCGCTGGCTGATGCGGCCCCGCGACTGCTGTGACGTGGTGCCCGCACGAATGTGACGCCTGCCCATGCTCTTTCCGCCCGGTTCGTGGCGCGAGGCCCCTCGGTCCGCCTGCGAACCGCCGCCGCGGACACCTTCCCGAAATCGACGAGGAGATCCAATGACCAGGGTTGTCTACGCCCGCAGTGTTCACGACGAGCGCGAGATCGAGGCCTGCCTCGAGGTACTGCGCGGTGGTCCGTTCGCCCTGAAGATCGGCAAGAACGTCGCCGAGATGGAGCGCCGGGTCGCCGACCTGTACGGCAAGAAGCTGGGCCTGATGTGCAACTCGGGCTCGTCCGCGCTCTACCTCGCGCTCGAACTGCTCGACCTGCCCAAGGGGTCCGAGGTCATCACGTCGCCGCTCACGTTCTCGACGGACGTGTCGCCGATCGTCCGTGGCGGGTGGGTCCCGGTGTTCGTCGACGTCGAGCCCGACACCTACAACGTCGACGCGTCCAAGATCGAGGAGCTGATCACCGACAAGACCAAGGCGATCCTGGTTCCGAACCTCGCCGGCAACGCGCCCGACTGGGACGTCATCCGTGAGATCGCCGACCGGCACGACCTCAGGGTGATCGAGGACTCGTGCGACTGCATCGGAACGACGCTGCGCGGCACCAAGACCGGGTCCCGCTCGGACATCACGGTCACGAGCTTCGCGATGTCGCACATCATCACGGCCGCCGGCAACGGCGGCATGGTGTGCCTCGACGACGAGAAGCTGCGCGACAAGGGCCTGATGCTGCGCCGCTGGGGCCGTCGCTCCGAGCCGCACCTCTTCGGATCCGAGCAGGCGCGGACCGGGCGCGTCTTCCGTGAGGATCTGGACGGCATCGCCTACGACAACGACTTCATCTTCGACGTCCTGCCGTGGAACTTCGAGCCGTCCGAGCTGGGTTCGGCCTTCGGGCTGGTGCAGCTGAGCAAGCTCGAAGTCAACTACAAGCGCCGTCACGAGATCTTCGACGCGTTCAGCGCGGCCTTCGGCGCCTACCCGGAGCTGTTCCGTCTGCCCAAGCCGTTGGACGGTTTCTACACTGCGTGGCTGTGCTACCCGGTGACGATCCGTGAGGACGCCGGCTTCGAGCGTTCGGATCTGCAGGAATCGCTCGAGGGGGCGGGTATCGACACCCGCACGGTGTGGAGCGGCAACGTCACGCGCCATCCGATGATGCGGGGCGTCGAGTACCGCATTCCCGAGGGGGGCCTGCCCAACGCCGACGAGGTCTTCGAGCGCGGCATGTCGCTCGGCATGAGCCACGGCATGAGCGACGAGGAACTCGATCACGTCGTCGCGAGCATCCACGCGTTCGCCTCCAAGTTCGCGACCTCGAAGCGGTAGCGCTCCACACTGCGCACGAGCCCCCGGCCTCCCGGTCGGGGGCTCGTGGCGTTTCGGGCGCCGCACCCCGCCTCTTCGTGAAACCCGGTTCTATGCGAACTCGCGCGTCCGTCTTGACATGCCCTTGATCCGCGCTACCCTCGAACCAATCGCATAGAACACGGTTTCAATAAGTCGTCGATCAGGAGTGCCGTAGTGACGAACGAAACGCCATACATCCTCATCTCTGCCGACAGCCATGCCGGCGCCGATCACGCCACCTACCGCGAGTACCTCGATTCCGAGTGGCGCGAGGAGTTCGACGCCTGGCGCGGCAAGTACAAGAACCCCTACCGCGACCTGGTTGACGACGGCCGAACCCGCAACTGGGACAACGAGCGTCGCATGCGTGAGACGCAAGGAGACGGCACCGTCGGTGAGGTGCTCTTCCCGAACACGGTGCCGCCGTTCTTCCCGAGCGCCGCCGTGCTCGCCGGTCCTCCCCGCGCCGAGGACTTCGCGAAGCGCCTGGCCGGCATCCGCGCCCACAACCGCTGGCTCAAGGATTTCTGCGACGACGCTCCCGCGCAGCGTGCCGGCGTCGCGCAGATCTTCCTCAACGACGTCGACGAGGCCGTCGCGGACGTGAAGTGGATCAAGGAAAATGGACTGCGCGGCGGCATCCTGCTCCCCAACCTTGCGCCGGACGTCAAGTGGGTCAAGCCGCTGTACGACCCCGAGTACGACCGCCTGTGGGAGGTCTGCGAGGACCTCGGCGTGCCGGTCAACAGCCACGCCGGCACCGGGCTACCCGACTACGGCCGCTACAAGACCTCCTCGATGCTCTACATCAACGAGGTGGGCTTCTACTCGATGCGCCCGCTCGTACAGATGATCCTCTCGGGTGTGTTCGAGCGGTTCCCCAAGCTCAAGTTCGCCGTCTCCGAGCAGGGCTGCGCGTGGGCGCCGGACCTGATGCGCCAACTCGACACCGTCGACCTGCGGGTCAAGCGCACCGGCCGGATCGGTGAGCTGTTCTACAGCGAGGACGAGCAGTTGCCGCTGCGTCCGAGCGAGTACTTCCGCCGCAACGTGTGGGTCGGCGCGACGATGCCGTCCGCGCAGGACATGGCCTCGCGGGACACGCTCGGCGAGGGCAAGTTCATGTGGGGCAGCGACTACCCGCACAACGAGGGCACGTACCCGTTCACCCGCGAGTGCATCCGCCAGGTCATGCACGACGTCGAGGAGGCGGAGCTGCGGAAGCTGTTCGCCGAGAACGCGGCCGAACTGTACGACTTCGACCTCGATGCGCTGGCACCGCTCGCCGCGAAGTACGGCCCCACGCCGTCCGAGGTCGCGCGGCCGCTCACCGAGCTGCCCGAGAACCCCAACGATGTGCTGCTGAGGGAGTCGTTCGCCAAGCAACTCGAAGCCGAGTTGAGCGCGTGACGCGGCGGTTCGAAGGTCGTCGGGCGATCGTCACCGGTGCCAGCCGCGGCATCGGAGCGGCGATCGCCCAGCGGCTCGCCGCCGACGGGGCCGCGGTCGCGATCGTCGCGCGCACGGTCGACGAACCGGACCGCGGGTTCGAGGGCACCCTCGCCTCGACCGCCGACCTGATCCGCGCGGGCGGAGGCACGGTCGCGATCGTCCCGGCCGCCTTGGAGGATCCGGAGTCCCGGGCCCGGATCGTGCCGGCGGCCGAGGAGGCGCTGGGCGGCCCGATCGACATCCTCGTCAACAACGCGGCGGCGGCGATGTTCCAGCCGCTGCGGAGCTACCCGGCCAAGCGCGCGCACCTGACGTTCGAGGTGAACGTGCACGCGCCGCTCGATCTCGCGCAGCGCGTGATTCCGGGGATGCGCGAGCGGGGCGAGGGCTGGATCGTCAACATCACCAGCGGCACCGCGCGCATCCGCCCGGTCGATCCGCTGCCCGACGGCGAGACCGATCTGGACGCCGACATCCACGGCACCGCCCTCTACGGCATGAGCAAGGCCGCGCAGGACCGGATGACGGCCGGCCTGGCCGCCGAACTGAACGGCACCGGAGTCCGGGTCAACGCGGTGCGCCCGCGGTCGGCGGTCGCGACCGCCGGCGCGATGTCGGTGGCGTCGAACATGGTCGGCTCCCAGTGGTTCGTACCGGAGAAGCTCGAGGAAATGGTCGAGGCGGTGACGTGGCTGTGCGGCGCCGCACCGCACTACACCGGCAACATCGAGGCGAGCCTGGACATCCTCGAACGTGAAAGGCTCACGGTCCGGGATCTTCACGGCAGTCCTCTCGCGAAGGAGCAGAACGCATGACGCCCTACGACGGCATCCCCATCGTCGACACGCACATCGGTTTCCGGGAGGCCGGGTACGACGAGTACGCGTTCATCACGCGACAGACGAAGGACCGCGAGAGCCGCGACGAATTCAGCATGCCGGCGCAGTACATGTTCAAGGGCGTGCCAGACGATCTCGCCACCGACGATCCGATCTCGGTGACGTTGCACGAGATGGACAAGCACGGCATCGAGATCGGCATGGTCAGCATGGCCAAGGAATCGGGGCAGCGCGCGGTCCGCATGTTCCCGGACCGGTTCGTCCCGCAGGGTTCGGCGGTCGACCCCAACGACATCATGGGCACGCTGAACCGGATGACCTGCGAGTACGAGGAATTCGGGATCGTCTCGGTGAGTTCGTTTGCCGCGGGAACGTTCCCGCAGGTCGCGCTCAACGCCCCGCAGATGTATCCGATCTACGCGAAGTGCGTCGAACTCGACATCCCGATCTTCGCGTGTGCGGGAATCGCGGGACCTCGGCTCAAGTCGGCGGTGCAGCACGTCGAACTGATCGACGACGTGATGTTCGATTTCCCAGATCTGGTATTCGTCACGCGGCACGGCTGCGAACCGTGGGAGGATCTCGCCGTCAAACTAATGATCAAATGGCCCAACCTGTACTACTCGACCTCCGCGTTCGCGCCCAAGCACTATCCGAAGGCGATCGTCGACTACGCGAACACTCGCGGCGCCGACAAGATCATCTACGCCGGGTACTTCCCCGCGGGGTTGACCCTGGACCGCATCTTCGGTGACATGCCGGACGTGCCGTTCAAGGACGAGGTGTGGCCCAAGTTCCTGCACGAGAACGCCCGCAAGGTGCTCAAACTGAAAGGTTGATCGGACATGCCGATCGGTATCGGAGCAGATCACGACGCACTCGCCGACTCGCTGGCGCGGTTCGCCGCCAGGGAGACACCCGTCGAACGCACCCGCGGACAGTTCGCGGAACTCGCGCGCGGCGATCGACCCGTCTTCTGGGAACAATTGGTGAGCATGGGGATTCCGTCGCTGCACCTCGCCGAGGAGTACGACGGGGCGGGCGCGGGCCTGCTCGAACTCGCGGTGGCGCTGGAACAGTCCGGGTACGGGCTCGTTCCGGGCCCGCTGCTGCCGACGGTCACCGCGAGCGCGGTGATCCAGTCCCACGGCACCGACGCGGCGCGGAAGGCGTTGCTCCCGCGCCTGGCCGGCGGTGCCACCGGAGCGGTGGCCCTCGGGACGGGGACCGTCACCGTCGACGGTGACGGCGACGAGGTGGTCGCCACCGGAGAGACCGTGCCGGTCCTCGGAGCCGTGGGCGCCGACATCCTGGTCCTGGCCGGCCAGTGCGGTGAGCGGCCGGTGTGGTTCGCCGTGTCGGCGAGCGACGTCGGTGTCGAGACCGTCGCCGAGGAGGGCGTCGACCTCACTCGGGATATCGGACGGGTGCGTCTGTCCGACACGCGGATCCCTGCCGAGAACGTCCTGGGGGCGGGTGCGGACGAGGTCGCGGCGCTCGCCGCGGTGCTGCAGTGCGCGGAGGCCGTCGGCGTCGCGCGGTGGGCGCAGGAGACCGGTCTCGCGTACGCGAAGATCCGCGAGCAGTTCGGGCGTCCCATCGGTTCGTTCCAGGCGATCAAGCACAAGTGCGCGCAGCTGTTCATCCGGGTCGAGGTGATGACCAGTTCCGTGTGGGATGCCGCGCTGGCCGCGGACAGCGGTGACCGGCGGCAGTCGGCGCTCGCGGCGGCCCGGGCGGCGACGGCGGTGCGCCGCGAGGCGGTCGACGTGGTGCTCGAGGCGCTCACGTTGCTCGGCGGTATCGGCAACACGTGGGAGCACGACATCCACCTGTACTGGCGGCGCGTGGTGAGCCTGCTCGCGCTCGGCGGTTCGCCGGACACGTGGGCCCGCCGTGCCGGCGAGCTGGCGCTGACCACCGAACGGGAATCGGTGCTGGGTGTCCCGGACCGTCCGGAGTTCCGTGCCGGGGTGGCGGCGTCCATCGCCGAGGCCGCGGCGCTCGACGATGTGGCCGCACGGGTGCTGCTCGCCGATCGCGGGCTGGTCGCGCCGCACTACCCGGCCCCCTACGGCCTGGGGGCCGACACCGCCGCGCAGCTGATCATCGCCGAGGAGTTCGAGCGCGCCGGGATTCCCCAGCCCAGCACGGTCATCGGTGAGTGGTCGCTGCCGTCGATCCTCCAGTACGGCACCGAGGAGCAGATGGACCGTCTCGTCGCGCCCACGCTGCGCGGGGAGATCGTCTGGTGCCAGCTGTTCTCCGAGCCCGGCGCGGGATCCGATCTCGCGTCGCTGACGACGTTCGCCACCAAGGTCGACGGCGGCTGGCGTATCGACGGCAACAAGGTGTGGAACTCCAAGGCCTACGAGGCACACTGGGGCATCTGCCTCGCGCGGACCGACCGCGACGTCCCCAAGCACCGCGGGATCAGCTTCTTCCTCGTCGACATGTCGGCGCCGGGCGTCGAGGTCAGGCCGCTGCGGGAGGCCAACGGCGACAGCATGTTCAACGAGGTCGCGCTCGACGGCGTCTTCGTGCCGGACGCCGACCTGGTGGGTGCGCCGGGGGAGGGCTGGAAGGTGGCCCGCACGACGCTCGCGAACGAGCGGGTCGCGATGGGCAATACCCCTGTGGCGGGCGGGTATCGCTTCGACCCGGTGGAGGTGGCGCGGTCCCTGGACCCGGACTCCAGGTACGACGCGCTGCCGGCGCTCGGCCGGATCACCTCGACCACTGGCGCCCTCGACGCACTCGCGCACCGCGGCGTCCTCAAGCGATTGTCGGGGCTGAACCCGGGCGTCGAGGCGAGTGCGCTGAAAGCCGCGTCCGCGCAGCACATCACCGACGCCACCGCACAGGTGCTCGAATGGTTCGGGCCGGAGGCGGCCGTGGGTAGCCTCGGCGCCGACGTCACCGGCGGTGGGCGCGCGGCCAAGGCATACCTGGCGACGCCGAAGCTGCTGATCGGCGGCGGCACGCTCGAGATCCAGCTCAACGTCATCTCGGAGCAGATCCTCGGGCTGCCGCGGGAACCGCGATGACCGGTCGACTCCTGGGCGGTCGCACCGACTCGTCGCGCTCGCGGTCGAACGGTTCGGTCGGCTCGACATCCTGGTCAACAACGCCGGCATCATTCGGGATCGCATGGTGTTCAACATGTCCGCCGACGAATGGGACGACGTGCTGCGAGTCAATCTGCGCAGCACGTTCCTCACGACGCGCGCCGCGACCGACCACTGGCGGCGCCGCGCGAAGGAGGCGGGGGAGCCGGTCTACGCGCGCATCGTCAACACATCCTCGGAGGCGTATGCCTCGGGTCCGCCGGGCGCCGCCAACTACGCCGCGTCCAAAGCAGGCGTCGTCGCCCTCACCATGTCGACTGCGCGCGGATGCGCGGCGTTCGGTGTGCGGGCCAACGCCATCTGCCCCCGTGCCCGGACGGCCATGACCAGTGACGTGTTCGGACCGGGGCCGACGGCGGGGGAGGACCCGCTGTCCGTCGAACACGTTGCGCCGCTCGTCGTCTATCTCGCGTCGCCCGCCGCGGAGTCGGTCACCGGGCGGGTCCTGGTGGCGTACGGGGACCGGATCGACGTGATGTCGGCGCCCACCGTGGAGGCGAGTCTGAGGTCGGCGTCGC
Organism: Prescottella agglutinans; assembly: GCF_004011865.1. Classification (GTDB taxonomy): domain Bacteria; phylum Actinomycetota; class Actinomycetes; order Mycobacteriales; family Mycobacteriaceae; genus Prescottella; species Prescottella agglutinans. The sequence goes on from NZ_RKLP01000009.1 coordinate 8,412, forward strand.
GGTGGAGCCAGGACGAACTGCACGATGTCCTCGGCGCGTATCTCGTGCCGTCGTCCCCGGAGCCGGAGTCGGCGGTGGCTCGTTGACGATTAGGCTGCCTGCGTGACCGAATCCGTGGCCGTGCCGATGAGCCCCGACGACATGACCGACGCGCAGCGCGCGCGTCGGCGGCACCTTCTCGACACCGTGATCGGGATGCTCGCCGAGACGAGCCCCGACCGGATGCAGATGCGCGAGGTCTCGGAGCGGTCCGGTGTGGCCCTCGGGACGCTCTACCGGTACTTCCCCGCGAAGCAGCATCTCCTCGCCGCCGCGATGGTCGCCTGGAACGACATTCTCGCCGAACGGCTCGAGGAGGAGAAGGCCACGGGGGGACGTGGGCGGGCGCACGATTCGGTCCTCGAACGGGTTGTCGACCTGTACACGCGACAGATGAAGGCGTTTCGACGGGGCCCCAACTTCGCGCGCCTCGAGGTGGAACTGCAGACCTCCGACGATCCGTACGTCCGGGACACGCTCGACGAACGATCGGCCGTCAACCGGAAGGCGTTGTTCGAACTTATGGAAGGCGTGCCCGCCGAGCGGGCACGCCTCGCATCGCTGTCGATCGGCAGCACGATGCTCAACTCGCTCGTCCTGTGGACGACCGGGAGGATCGGATTCCCCGAGGCGCTGCGCAACGTCCAGGACGTGAGCCGACTGGTTCTCGGGGACTACGCGTAACCGTCAGAGACCCAGCGGGATCGCGGCACCCGAGATCGGGGTCGAGTCGTCCGAGAGCAGGAACGCGATCACCTTGGCGATGTCGGCCGGGGCGACCCAGTTGGCTCGATCCGAGTTCGGCATCGCCGCACGGTTCGCCGGTGTGTCGATCACGCCGGGCAGCAGGGCATTCGACCGGATGTGGTCCGCCTTGTACTCCACCGCGATCGACTCCGCGAGCGCGAGGACGGCGGCCTTGGACGTGCTGTAGGCCGTCCCGCCCGGGAACGGCTTCAGGGCGGCGCCGGACGACATCGACACGACCGAGCCGCCACCGTTCGCGACGAGGTGCGGCAGTCCCTCGCGCAGAACCGCATACGTGGTCCGCACGTTGAGATCCAACTGGCGGTCGATGGCCTCCGCGTCGGCCTGGTGGGTGCGCGGACCGGACTCGAAACCGCCGACCAGATTGACCAGTGCGGTCAGCGGCGCGCCGGAATCTCCGGCGGCCACAGCGACGGCCGCGGAAAGCTCGGCCGGAACTGACACGTTGCACCGGACCAGTTCGAGCCGGTCGTGCTCGTCGAGTCGCGACGCCTCGGACGGGGTGATGAACGGGACGACGACCCGCCAGCCCAGGGACAGCAGATGGTTCGTGACGTGGACACCGAGGGCGCCCGTGCCACCGGTCACGAATGCGGTTCCTGCCATGGGAATCTCCTTTGCCGGTTCGGCTCAGCGGTTGTCGGACGTGACCCGATCGTCGTACCGGAAAGTCGACGAAACTCGTCGAATCGGAATGCCACCGTGGCCGACGCAAAGCTCTGGTCATGATTGCAGCAAAACGCATGTGCCGCAACCGGTCCGAACCCCACTCGCCGTGTCGAGCGGTAGGCATCGGACCGGCCGCGCTTCGTCCCGCGCGCGAATTCGTCTCCCGCGCGCGCAATCGTGCGCGCGTGGGGTCGATTCGCGCGCGGGACGAACGTGGCTACTCGCAGGCGATTCCGTCGTTGTCACGATCGAGGTGAGGTGCGTATCCGGCCTGGCCGCGGTGGATCGGGGTCACGCCGGCATTGCGCGTCCGATGACACGTCAGCCGTGGCCACGACAACACCAGCCATGTCGGTGGTGAGACCGGCGGAGAGTGCCGCCTCGGTCCCATTCCCGACGATTCCTGTCGAGTCGTCGGTACCGGCGCAGGCTGCAGTCCCAGCACCTGCTGACCGCAGCGGACGCTACTGGTCGTCGAAGTCGTCGAATAACGACGGCTGGATGGGTTCCTCGACCGGCGCCGGCTGCGCAGGCCGGATGTCCGACGCACTGTCCCGGTCGGGGTCGATCTTCTCCGGCGTGGTCTCCGCCGGTGGCGGCGGCGCATCGGGCGCGTCGCCGATGGTGACGGGAGGTGCGGGCGGGAAGTGCAGCTGCCCCCCGAAGTGGGTCGCGAACTCGGCGTCCACCCCGCTGAGGAAGTCGCCGAGGTGCTCGACCATGTCGGCGAGGTGCTGCGGGACGAAGGGGTCGGCGAGCATGTCGATCATGACGCGCAGCCGATCCTCGTAGAGGCCGAATCGCAGGTACGGCCAGCGCCGGTTGAGGTCGGTGATCAACTCGGACGCCCGGGTCCGGCCGCTGATGTCGCGCACCAGGGGCGCCCACAACTGCACCTCGGGGGTGCTCTCGTTCGCGATCACGAGCGCGAGGGCGGAGCCGAACCGCAGGACGATGTCGCCGTCGGAGTCCCGTTCCGGAATCTGGCCGTACATGTCGGTCAGGGTCAGCGCGATCACCTCGCGGAGGTGATCGGTGTCGCGCGGCCTGATCGCGACGTGCCGGTCGAGCGCGATCGTCGGCGGCGCTCCCGCTCCGGTCTGGGCGGGGTCGGCGTCGCCGTCGGCTCCGAGATGGTGGAGCGCCAGGAAGGCGGGGTGCGGGACGTTCCACGTGTCCCGGAACACGGACACCGTCATCGCCGCGAGTTGGTCCGCCCACCGGGGTGCCTTCTCGACGACGAGCGTGGGCTCGTCCTCGCCGAACTCCTCGAACAGGGGCGGCTCGACGACGACCGGCGGCGGGGTCCAGCCCTGCTCGAGCAGGCGTGTGCGGTCGGCGTCGGACAGCCGTCGGCGCGGGGGCAGGTGCAGGTCGGCCGGAATCTCGCAGCGGACGAGCGGGCCGGTGGGGCCGGCGACGATCTGGCACTGCACGAACGGCACGCGACCGTCGGCCTCGTCGGTCTCGCACGTCGTCTCGAGGACCAGTTGATCGTCCGCGGAGATCGCCGCGATCTTGTCGGCGAGACGCGCCCGGTAGGAGCCCCAGGCGTCTTCGATCGATCCGTCGAAGTCGCCGCTGGCGAACCTGCTCGAGAACTCGGACACGACATATACGGTATCGCGCCGGTGAAGGAGGGCCGGAACAGTGGGTCTGCGTTCCCGCGGAGACGGCAGGTTCGGGGCGAATGTCTGGTTTGTGAGGGACGTCGCCTAGGGTCGGGTCTCGAGATTCGAGACCGGGAGGTACTGGGTGCAGGCGATACGCGAGGAGGGTCGGGGGAAGGTCGGCGGGCGCGGCCCCCGGCGTGGCCGCGGCCGGGGCGTGGCCGTGATCGGCGCGGCAGCGACGGCTCTCGTCCTCGCGGCGGGGACGGCGTCGGCCGGCCCGGGCAGTCTCGGGAGCGTGGGCGCCGGCAGCACCGGCAGCCTTGGGAGTGTGGGCGCCGGCAGCACCGGCACCGGCAGCGTCGGGTCGGGCTCGTCGGTGCCGCCGGGGCTGCAGGAGGACCCGGGGCCGGTGCCTCCCACCCGTGACGACATCGTGACCCCGGCGATCGTCGGCGAGCGCGTGGTGTCCGAGCAGTTGGTCCAGTACACGGTCGCGTCACCGGCACTGCGCCGCGAGGTGACCGTGCAGGTGCTGCTGCCGGCGGACCGTTCCGCGCCGCGGCCCACGCTCTACATGCTCGACGGTGTGAGCGCGCGCAACAACAAGAGCGGCTGGATCTCCCGAGGCGGCGCCCCCGAGTTCTTCGCGGACAAGGACGTCAATGTCGTGCTCCCCAACGGTGGCCGGGGCAGCATGTACGCCGACTGGGACCAGGACGATCCGAAGCTGGGACTGAACAGGTGGGAGACGTTCCTCACGGAGGAGTTGCCGCCGCTCGTCGACGCGAAGCTGAACACCAACGGCGTCAACGCGATTGCGGGCATCTCGATGGGCGCGCAGTCGGCGATGATGCTCACCCACCGGCACCCGGATCTGTACCAGGGTGTGGCGGGGATGAGCGGGTGCTACTCGACGAGTGATCCGCTGGGGAGGCTCATCGTCCAGACCACCGTGACGTCGCAGGGCGGTGACCCGGCGAACATGTGGACCGACCCGGAGGGCCCGGAGTGGGTCGCGCACGACAGTGTCCGCAACGCGGAACGGTTGCGCGGCAAGCCGATCTACCTGTCGGTGTCGAACGGTCTGCCCGGGCAGTTCGAGGAGGGCTCGGACGACACCCGACGCCTGGTGCTCGGTGGGACGATCGAGGCGGGCTCGAACGTGTGCACCCGGATCTTCGAGTCGCGTCTGCGTCAGCTGGACATCCCGGTGACCGTGGACTACGAGGGGGCGGGCGTCCACGACTGGGAGTACTGGCAGATCCAGCTGCCCAAGGCGTGGCCGACGCTCGAACGGGCCCTGGGGCTCGCCTGACGATCAGGAGGTGACGGCCTGGACCGACAGCTGGTTCAGGCCGGCACCGGTTCCGCGCAAGCCCTTGGTCGGGTAGGGCACGAAGATCGACCCGGTGTCGTTGGGCGGGTTGACGCGCAGTCCCGGTCGACACGAGATCGTCACGCCACGTAGCCCGCACGTAACACCGTCCCACCTAGCGTATACGGCGAGGTATACACGGTTGGGCCGTTGTCCGCGGTCCATGCGAGAAAGCGGTCGACGATGACGACGACACTCGACATACCCACCCCGACCGACAGCGTGCGTGCGGCCCTCGCTCGGATCGCCGCGTCCGGTCGCCCGGAGGTCTGGATCTGCCTGCGTGCCGAGGCCGACGTGCTCGCCGACGCGGCCGACGTCGAGGCGAGACTCGCCGCGGGCGAGGTGCTGCCGCTCGCCGGAACGGTGTTCGCGGTCAAGGACAACATCGACGTCGACGGGCTGCCGACCACGGCGGCCTGTCCGGAGTTCGCCTACGTGCCCGAGATGTCCGCGCCGGCGGTGACGCGTCTGCTCGACGCCGGTGCCGTGCTGGTCGGCAAGACCAATCTCGACCAGTTCGCCACGGGGCTGGTCGGTACCCGCAGTCCGTACGGAATCGTCCGTGCGGCAGGGCATCCGGAGCGGGTGTCCGGCGGCTCCAGTTCCGGGTCCGGTGTCGCGGTCGGACTGGGACTGGTGGATTTCGCGCTCGGTACCGACACCGCCGGCTCGGGCCGGGTGCCGGCGGCGTTCAACGGCGTCGTCGGAATCAAGCCCACCGTCGGCCTGGTGCCCACCCGCGGGGTGGTGCCGGCGTGTGCCGACTACGACTGTGTCACGGTCATGGCGCCGAGCGTGGACCTCGCGGCACGCGTGATGTCGATCATGGTCGGCCCCGACGCCGCCGACCCGCGCAGCCGGGTGTGGCCGCCGGACGTGACGCTGTCCGCCCCGACCCGCCCCCGGGTCGGTATCCCGCTCGGGGCGCAGCTGGAGGTGCTCTCGGCCGGCTACCGGGACGCCTTCGCGGCGGCCGTCGTCAGGGCGGAGATGGCCGGCATGGACGTGGTGTCCGTCGACATCGCTCCGCTGCTGGAGGCCGCGCGGCTGCTGTACGACGGCGCGCTCGTCGCCGAGCGGTTCGCGGCCGTCGGCGAGTTCGTCGTCGCGCATCCGGACGCCGCGCTCGACCCGACCGTTGCCGCCATCGTCCGGGCCGCCGCCGAGAAGCCGGCGCACGAATTCGTCCAGGACACAGGCACTCTCGTGTCCGCCAAGCACTACGCTGCCAACCTGTTCGCGGAGGTGGACGCGCTTCTGCTGCCCACGACGACCGAGCATCCACTCGTCTCCGACGTGGTCGCCGACCCGGTGGAGATCAACCGTCGTCTGGGCACGTTCACGAACTTCTGCAACCTGCTCGACATGGCCTCCGTCGCTGTGCCCGCCGCGGGCGCGGCCGGTGAGTCGTTCGGGGTCATGACCGTGACCCCGGCGTTCGATGACCAGGTCGCGCTCGACGTCGCGGCCCGGGTGGCGGGGAGCGAGACCGCCGTCCTGGCTCCCGGCGCCGGGGTGCTGCTCGCGGTGTTCGGGGCGCACCTGCGTGGTCAGCCGCTGCACCACCAGCTGGAGACGCTGGGCGCGCGGTTCGAGCGGGCGGTGTCGACCACGGACGACTACCTCATGGTGCGCCTGGACTCGACGCCGCCCAAGCCGGGCCTGGTGCACGTGCCGGGTGGCGGGGGACGATCCCTGCCGGGGGAGTTGTACCGCATCTCGCCGGCCGGCCTCGGTACCTTCCTGGCCGCGCTACCGGAGCCGATGGCGCTCACCGCCATGACCCTGGCCGACGGCACCGCCGCGGTCGGGTTCACCTGCACCCCGGCGGCGGCGGCATCCGGAGTCGACATCACCGAATTCGGCGGCTGGCGTTCGTTTCTCGCCGGGGCGAACGCGTGACATGACCCACGGCACGCCACGCCCGGGGAAGGAGACCACGAGATGACCACCGCCGGTGAAGGATCCGGTGTCGGGCTGGGGGAGAAGGTCTACCTGGAGCTGCGGGAGCGGATCATGAGCGGGCAGGTCCCAGCGCACGCGAGGCTGGTGGAGGGGCGGCTGTGCGAGGCGCTGGGCGTGTCGCGGACTCCGCTGCGGGAGGCCCTGGTCCGGTTGCACTCGGATGGCATCGTCACCCGCCGCGAGGACGGGTACTACCCGATGTTCCCGGACCTGGACAGTATCCGGGATCTGTACGAGCTGCGGATCACTCTGGAGTTGCGCGGTATCGCGCGGCACGTGGAGAACCCCGCGCTGGGGTTCGATCGGACACTGCTCGAATCGGTGCGGTTGCGGTGGCTCGATCTGAAGTCCGATCCGCCGCTGCCGTCGCCCGACATCGTCCAGTTGGACCAGCAGTTCCACCTGGACCTGTCGACTGCGGCCGGAAATCCCGCCCTGACGCGTGCGCTGGCGACCGTCAACAGTCAGATCCGCCTCGTCCGGATGTACGACTACCAGACACCCGAGCGCGTGGAGGCGACCGTGATCGAGCACCTCGCGATCGTCGAGCAGGTGCTCGACGGTGAACTCGCGGGTGCACTCGCGGCGTTGCACGCGCACGTCGGCGAGTCGCTGGAGGTCGTCGAGCAGCGGGCGGTGCAGGCGCTCACGGCGCACGCTCTGCGCGGGCGCCGCTGACCCGTCGCGGACCCCGGAACGGTCGAGCCGCCTCCGTTCACGTGACGGATGTCACGGAGCGGAGGCGGCTCGATGCGTCCGGGTGTGTGACCGGCTACACCGACTCGGCAGCACCGAGGCGGGTGAGCATGCGGTCGAAGGCCGGGCCGTCGGCGCCCAGGTCGTCGTAACGCGACGCGGTCGTGTCGGAGCCGATCGACTCCGCCGCCCCCAGGCTCCGGGCCAGGTCGCTGCGTCGGCGCACGGCGGCCAGGATCAGCGCGTCCAGGTCGACGATCTCCTGCTCGAGTCGGTCGAGCGTGGCTGCATCGGCATCCCGGGACGATCCGGCGGCGTGGACGGCGAACGATTCGGTCTGAACGGTCACATCGTCTCCTCGAGTCTCGGGCGGCGACGCCGCGGTTGCGACGCCGTCGCATGGTTAGTCGCAGCAGCGGGCTACACGTTACTTCCGGTACGCGAAACGCGCCGATTTCGTCCGGCGGCGTATAGTTGCACTGTGCAACACGAACAAGCGGTCGACCAGGTGGCGGCGGTGCACGCCGAGTTGGTCCAGTTGGCGCGCGAGTTGGTCGCCGGAGGTCGCGACGCCCAGGGCGGGCCGTCGTTCGCCCAGCATTCGGTGCTCTCGTTCGTCGCGCGGAACCCGGGGTGCCGGGCCACCGACATCTCCGACGCGTTCGGAGTCAACCGGTCGACCGTTTCCCGACAGCTGCGGGGGTGCCTCGAGGCCGGCTGGGTGCGCTCCGAGCCGGGCTCGGTGCGGACCGGATACCCGCTGCGGCTGACCGCGGAGGGCGCGGCGGTGCTCGCGGACGCGGACCGGATGCGGTTCGACGAGGTCCGTGCCCGGGTGCGTGGCTGGTCGCCCGCCGAGATCGCTCAGTTCGCTCGCACGCTCCGGCGGTTCCGTGACGCATCGGTTCCGGCGGACGAACACGACGCCACAGTTCGAGTTGGAGATGACGCACATGCGTGAGTACGGCACCCCCGCCCGCTTCACCGTCGCCGAGGACGACGCGATCGTCCACACCGTGTTCGCGCACGCGCGCCGCAGTCCCGACCTGGTGCTGTTCTCGCGGCCGCGTGGCGGCGCGTGGGTGGACGTCACCGCGACAGAGTTCGCGGACCTGGTGACCGGCGTCGCGAAGGGGCTCGTCGCGGCGGGGGTGCAGCCCGGAGATCGCGTCGCGCTGCTCTCGGCCACCAGGTTCGAGTGGTCGCTTTTCGACTTCGCGATCTGGGCGGCCGGGGCCGCCTCGGTGCCCATCTACGACTCCTCGTCGCCCGAGCAGATCCAATGGATCATGGAGGACTCCGGGGCGAAGATCGCCATCGTCGAGACCGCCACGCACGCGGCGGGATTCGACGGTGTGGGCCCGCAGCTCTCGCGGCTGCTGCAGATCGAGGACCGGGCCGTCGAGAAGCTCGTCGCGGAGGGCGCCGGGGTCGACGACGACGTGATCCGGGAACGGCTGTCCGGGATCCGGGTCGACGATCTGGCCTCGCTGGTCTACACGTCCGGTACGACCGGACGGCCCAAGGGCTGCATCCTCACGCATCGGAACTTCCTGTCCGAGGTCCGCGGAATCCTCTCCGCGTCGGTCGGTGAGGTGGCCCGCCCGGGTCACCGGATGCTGACGTTCCTGCCGCTCGCGCACGTGCTGGCTCGTGCGGTTTCGCTCGCGATGTTCGAGGCCGGTGGGACACAGGCGCACTGGTCGAACTTCGGCACGGTGGCCGCGCAGTTCCAGCGGTTCCGCCCCCACGTGATCCTCGGTGTACCGCGCGTGTTCGAGAAGGTGCGCGACAGCGCCGCGCACTCGGCGGAGAAGGGCGGCCGAATCCCGCAGGCCGTCTTCGCGTTCGCCGAGGCCACCGCGGTCGCCTACAGCGAGGCACTCGACGCGGGTGGTCCGTCGTTGCGGTTGAAGCTGTACCACGCCGTCGCGGACCGCCTCGTCTACAAGAAGTTGCGCGCCGCGATCGGCAACGAGTGCTGGTGGGCGATCTCCGGTGGCGGCGCGCTCATGCCGCGACTCGGGCACTTCTTCCGCGGCGCAGGCATCCCCATCTACGAGGGCTACGGACTGACGGAATCGACTGCCGCCCACTGCGTCAACATTCCCGGGCAGACGAAGATCGGGTCGGTCGGTCGGCCCATGGGGGGCAACGGCGTCAGGATCGCCGAGGACGGCGAGATCGAACTGCGCGGTGGCGTCGTCTTCGGCGGCTACTGGAACAACGAGAATGCCACTGCCGCAACACTTCACGACGGTTGGCTCCGGACCGGTGACCTCGGTGAACTGGACGACGACGGATACCTGACGATTACGGGTCGCAAGAAGGACCTGCTCGTCACCGCCGGCGGCAAGAACGTCTCGCCGGGTCCGCTCGAGGACCGGTTGCGCTCACACGTCCTGATCTCGCAGGCGGTGGTGGTCGGCGACGGTCGACCGTTCATCGGGGCGTTGCTCACCCTCGATGCCGAGCCTTTCGAGAACTGGAAGGCGGCGAACGGCAAGCCCGCGTCGGCCACCGTGGCCGACCTCGCCGTCGACCCCGATCTCCGCGCCGCTCTGCAGACCGTGATCGACGACGCGAACTCGACGGTGTCCCATGCCGAGGCGATCAAGCGCTTCGAGATCCTGCCCATCGATCTCACCGAGGAGGCGGGCGAGCTCACCGCGACGCTGAAGATCAAGCGGAACGTGGTGTCCGAACACTTCGCGGACCAGATCGAGTCGATCTACCGCGGGCGCTGAACCTGCCCGGACCTGGTCGGATCCGACCATGTCCGGCGCGTCCCGACACCGTCCGGGCCGGGTTCGACCACGGCCCCTGAACTACGCATAACGCGCATTTCACCCAGTCCGAGCATTCGCGCTGAGTGGACGCTCCCGACGCGATACTCTCACGTCCGGCATTGGAGAACTTCCGCTCTTCGGTCGCTTGTTTGTGCTCTCTGAGGTTGGACGTGAAGGGTCGTTTTGCGTGGGGTCGGAAGGAATTTCTGCGAACTCGGTTTTCGCGGAATCGGGTGGAACTAATATCGGATCCGTGACCGGAGCCGCGGCTTCGGCCACCGGTGTCACCGCCTCCGACGGCGAAGTGCTACCACTGTCCGCGGCGCAACGTGGAATCTGGTTCGCGCAGCACCTGATCGAGAACGTTCCGATCGCGATCGCGCAGTACGTCGAGATCGTCGGCGACCTCGACGTCCACGCGCTCTCCGACGCCTGCGCGGCCGCCGCCCGCGAGTTGGGCACCGGCATGTTGCGGATCGTCGAGATCGACGGTGAGCCGTACCAGGCGATCGACTACGCGGTGAGCGATCGGACGACGCACCTCGATTTCCGCGCCGAGTCCGATCCTGTTGCGGCAGCGCAGGCGTGGATGCGGCGCGAGTACAGCACCCCCCGGAACCTGCTGGCGGACAGGCTCGTGGAGTCGGCCACACTGCGGATCGGCGAGTCGCACTACTACTGGTACGCCAGGATCCACCACATCGCCCTCGACGGCTTCGGCGCCATGACGTTCGTGAACCGGACCGCGGAACAGTACACCGCCGCAGTCACGGGCGCGGCACTTCCCGACTGGAAGGCCTACGGCCTCCGCGAAATCAGCGAAGACGAGGCGCGATACCGGACGTCGTCGCGGTTCGAGACGGACCGTCGGTACTGGGGTGAGCGCACCCGGGACCTGCCGCACCCGATCAGTCTGGCCGGCCGCTCCGCGGACGTCGGACCGCACTCCCAGCGGGCGACGGGCCCGCTGCCCGCGGACGTGGAATCCGCGATGCGTCGGATGGTCGCCGAAGCCGACGGAATCACGTTCGCGGCGATCGTGGTCGCCGCGGTCGGGGCATTCCTGTCCCGGCTGACCGGCGAGGACGACGTGGTCCTGAGTCTGCCCGTGTCGGCTCGGACCACCGCGAAACTGCGCCGCTCGGGTGGAATGGTCTCCAACGTCGTGCCGATCCGCCTCGACACCGGCGGAGGCGTCACCTGTGCGGAGCTGGCCCGCCGCGTCCAGGTGGAACTGACCGGCGTCCTGCGGCATCAGCGGTACCGGCACGAAGACATCAGGCGTGACGCCGGCGTGGGCGGTGGCCGCCGAGGATTCTTCGGTCCCGCCGTCAACATCATGATGTTCCACGGCGAGATCCGCCTGGGGCACGACATCGGCACGTTGCACGTCCTCACCACCGGCCCCGTCGAGGACCTCGCGGTGAACATCTACCCCGCGCTCGAGGGCGAGGGAGCGCACGTCGACTTCGAGGCGAATCCCAATCTCTACACCCCCGAGGAACTGCGTGCCCACCACGCGCGATTCCTCGAGTTCCTCGCGGCCTTCGCCGAGTCGGCGGACACGGCGGTGGCCGACCTCGACGTGATGCACGCCGACGAGCGGGCCGAGCTGGTGCCGCTCCGCGGTCCGGCCGCCTGCCCGCCGCAGCTGCTGCCCGACCTGCTGCGGCGCGGTGCCGAGATCCATCCCGACAACGTCGCGATCTCGTCGGACACCGGCGATCTCACCTATCGCGACCTCGATGCGACGTCGAATCGATTGGCGCGGTTGCTCATCGATCGTGGTGCCGGCCCGGAGACTTTCGTCGCCATCAGCATGCCGCGCTCGACGGACGCGCTGATCGCGGTGTGGGCCGTGGCCAAGACCGGTGCGGCCTTCGTGCCGATCGATCCCGGGCTGCCGACCGACCGCATCGTCCACATGCTCACCGATTCGCGGTCCGCCATCGGCCTCACGTGTGTCTCGGAACGACCGGGACTGCCCGACGGTGCCGACTGGGTCGTCGTGGACGACGACGCGACCCGCGCTGCCGCGGAACGCTTTTCGCAGGATGCTGTCACGGATGCGGATCGGATCGCGCCCGTCGGAATCGCGAACTCCGCCTACATGATCTACACCTCGGGCTCGACGGGACTCCCGAAGGGCGTCCTGGTGACTCACGAGGGGCTGTCCGCGTTCGCCTCCGGTGCGCGGTCGGAACTGAACATCGGCCCGCAGTCCCGAGTGCTGCGGTTCTCGTCGGCGAGTTTCGACGCATCGGTGTTCGAGATGCTCCAGGCCTTCAGCTCCGGAGCGGCGATGGTCGTGGCACCGCCCGGCGTCTACGGTGGCCTGGACCTCGTGGATCTGCTTCGTCGGCAGCGTGTTTCGCACATCATCTCGGCACCCACCCTGATGAACACCGTCGATCCGCGGGGCCTGACCGATCTCGAGGCCGTCGTCGTCGGCGGCGACGTGTGCACGCCGGACCTCGTCGAGCGATTCGGTGACGTGTGCCGGTTCACCAACAGCTACGGTCCCACCGAGACGACGATCGTCATCACCGCCGGCGATCCGCTCGCTCCCGGCGACCCGATCACGATCGGTCGTCCGATCCAGGGCGCCGGAGCACTCGTCCTGGACCGCAAGCTGCGTCCGGTCCCCGTCGGTGTCGTGGGCGAGCTGTATCTCACCGGACCCGGCCTGGCCCGGGGGTACCACCGCCGCGGCGCGCTCACGGCCGACCGGTTCGTCGCGGATCCCTTCGGCGAACCCGGAACCCGTATGTACCGCACCGGAGACGAGGTGCGGTGGACGGCCACCAACGAACTCGAGTACGTGGGCCGGTCCGACTTCCAGGTCAAGATTCGCGGTTTCCGAATCGAACTGGGGGAGATCGACGCGGCACTGCTCGAGCAGGACGGCGTGAACTTCGCGGCGACGGTCGCCCACGAGCGCGCGGCCGGTCCGGTGCTCGTCTCCTACGTCCGGATGGACGCCGCCGCGGAGTTCGACGCGGCCGCCGTCGTCGCGGGTGTGGCGCGAATCGTGCCGTCGCACATGGTGCCGGCCGCCGTGGTGCGCCTCGACCACGTTCCCGTCACTCCCGCGGGAAAGTTGGACCGTCGCGCGCTGCCGGTGCCCGAGTTCGGCGGCGACGCCGAGGAGTACCGCGCACCGTCGACGCCGGTGGAACAGGCCATCGCCGACATCGTCGCCGAGGTGCTCGGCCTCGACCGCGTCGGCGTGCACGACTCGCTGTTCGCGCTGGGCGGCGACAGCATCGTGGCGATGCAATTGGTGTCCCGGGCGCGCGCCGCCGGGATCGGATTCACCGCGCGGGAAGTGTTCGAGCACAAGACCGTGGCCGAGATCGCACGGGTGTCCGTGCCGATCGACAGCGTGCCGCAGGACCTGCTGGAAGAGCTTCCGGGCGGCGGCATCGGACCGGTTCCGCTGACACCGGTCATGTACGAGATGACGGCCCGCGGGCCGTTCGACGACTTCCACCAGTCGGTGCTTCTCACGGCGCCGGGCGAACTCGACGACCGGCGCCTGACGGACACCGTGCGCGCGGTCGTGGACCGCCACGACATGCTGCGCAGCCGTCTCGACACGGACCCGCAGGGGGAGTCGACGCTCACCGTCGCGGCCTCCGGCACCGTCGACCCGTCTCACCTCGTCACCCGGGTCGCGGTGACGAGCGCGCCGGGCACCCGGGCCTTCGATTCCGCAGTGCTCGACGAATGTGACCGTGCCGCACAACGTCTCGATCCCCGAGCCGGGGTGATGCTGCAGGTGGTGTGGCTCGACGCCGGCGACTTCGGCGGCAGGCTGCTCGTCGTGGCACACCACCTCGTCGTCGACGGGGTCTCGTGGCGCGTCCTCGTGCCGGACTTCGTGGTCGCGTGGATGCAGGTCTGTGCGGACGGTGCGGTCGAGCTTCCCGCGGTGGGTACCTCGTTCCGGCGCTGGGCCCACGGTCTGCGGGACGCGGGGGTCGAAGGCGCCTACAGCGACGAACTCGACCGATGGCGCGAGATCCTCACCGGCCCCGACCGCCTCGTCGGTGCCCGGCCGCTCGACCCGCGCATCGACACCGTAGCCACGACGGCGCGCGTCCACGTCGAACTCGGTGCAGCGGTGACGGATACAGTGCTCGGACGGCTTCCCGACGTGTTCGGGTGCGGCGCCGCCGACGGACTCCTCGCGGCTCTGACGATGGCGGTCGTGCACTGGCGCCACGAGCACGGCTTCCCCGAACGGTCGGTCCTGCTCACCCTCGAAGGGCACGGGCGCGAGGAGGACGCGGTTCCGGGCGCGGACCTGGCCCGCACGGTGGGCTGGTTCACCAGCACGTTCCCGGTGCGGCTGGCGCTTCCCGACGTGGATCTCGGCGACGCCTTCGCGGGCGGACCGGACGCCGGCGCGGTGATCAAGGCGGTCAAGGAGCAGACGCTCGCCGTGCCCAGCCGCGGCATGGGTTTCGGTGTGCTGCGGCACCTCGATCCGCGCACCCGCACCGAACTCGCCGACCAGCCTCGCCCGCAGATCAGCTTCAACTACCTGGGCCGGTTGGGCGTCGGGCAGTCGATGGACGCGACGACCGGTTGGCTGCCGGACCCGGCGGCCCCGGACCTCGTCGCCCGCAGCGGGTCCGCGATGGCAGTGGCCGCCGCCGTCGACATCAACGCGATGGTGACCGACGGCCCCCACGGTCCGCGCCTGACGGCGACGTTCGCTTATCCGACGGCGGTTCTCGGCGATGCGGACGTGGCCGAGCTGGCAGACCTGTGGCGCCGCGCCCTCGAGGGCCTGGCGGCGCACGCCGACCTACCCGGTGCCGGCGGGCTCACGCCGTCCGACGTCCCGTTGGTCACGGTGTCCCAGACCGAGATCGACCGGTGGGAGCACCGCTACCCGGCGGTACGCGACGTGTGGTCGCTCTCGCCGTTGCAGGCGGGACTGCTGTTCCATGCGCGTCTGGTCGCGGACGGGGTGGACGTGTACACCGCGCAACTGCGGATGGACCTGGTCGGCCGGGTCGACTCGGCCCGCCTGCGGGCGGCGCTCGATGCTGTGGTCGAGCGGCATGCGAACCTGCGTACCGCGTTCGTCTACGACGACTCCGGTACACCCGCCCAGCTGGTGCTCGAGCACGGCGAGGTTCCCTGGAACGAGATCGACCTCCGACAGACGACGGGCGCAGACCGCGACCGCGAGCTGTCCCGGATCCTCGACGAGGATCGGGTGACCCGATTCGAACTCGACCGTCCGCCGCTGGTGCGGGCGACGCTGGTCCGACTCGCCGACGACGGGTACGCGTTCGCGGTGACCAACCATCACATCGTTCTCGATGGCTGGTCGATGCCGCTGCTGGTGCGCGAACTGCTGGTCCGCTACGCGGCCGGCGAGGCGGCCACCGTGCCGGAACCGCGGCCGTACCGCGACTTCCTGCAGTGGCTCGCGGCGCGGGACGGGGAGCGGTCCCGGCAGGCGTGGCGCACCGCGCTCGACGGGCTCACCGAAGCCACCCTGCTCGGCGGCGCAACCGCGGAGGGGGTCGCGGACGACGCCCCGATCGAGGTCGACGTCCCGGCGGCGCCGTCGCTGATCGACACGATCACCGACCTCGCCCACACTCTCGGCGTCACGGTCAACACGGTGGTCCAGGCGGCGTGGGGAATCCTTCTGTCCCGCAGCACGTCCCGATCCGATGTCGTGTTCGGTGCCACCGTCTCGGGGCGACCCCCGCAGCTGGCAGGAGTCGAGGAGACGCTCGGGTTGTTCATCAACACGATTCCGGTGCGCCTGCGCACCGACCCGGCAGAGTCGATCGGGGCGATGCTGTCCCGGCTGCAGGGTGAGCAGGCCGAGTTGCTCGACCACCACCACGTCGGGCTCGCCGAGATCCAGGCGATCGCGGGGATCGGCAACCTGTTCGACACGCTGACGGTGTTCGAGTCGTACCCGATCGAGCGGGCCGGACTCGACGAGGACACCGACATCGCCGGGATGCGGGTGCGCGGTCTGCAGGGCCTCGACGCCACGCACTACCCGATCACGCTGATGACGCTGCCGGACATGCGCATGACCCTGCGGTACCGGCCGTCGTCGTTCACGGCGGCCGAGGCGACCACCCTGGCCGCGAGGCTCGTGCAGATCCTGGGCGCGATCGTCGCCGACCCGTCGATGCCCGTGGGCGACATCGACGCCCTGACCGCGGACGAGCGGGCCACTGTCGTCGAGTCCTGGAACGCGACTCGGCATCCGGTGCCCACGACGACCCTGGTCGAGTTGTTCGGTGCCCAGGTCGCACGCACCCCGGACGCGCCGGCGGTCTCCTTCGGGGACGTCACGCTGTCCTATGCGGATTTCGATGCGCGGGTGAACCGTCTGGCCCGGTACCTCGCCGCGGCCGGCGTCGGCCCGGAGACGTCGGTGGGCATCGCGATGCCGCGTTCGATCGACCTGCTCGTCTCGATCCACGCGGTGGTCGCCGCCGGCGGCGCGTACGTGCCGATCGATCCGACGCAGCCGGAGGAACGCGTCGGGTACGTGATTTTCCAGGCGGAACCCGTTCTGGTCCTGACGGATTCGACGACCGCGGGGGTGCTTCCGGCCGCCGCGCCGGTGATCGCCGTCGACACCCTCGTGCTCGACCACCTCGATTCGGCACCGCTGACCGCGGAGGAACGGGGTGGGCTGCGCGCCCGGAACACCGCGTACGTGATCTTCACGTCCGGCTCGACCGGCCGGCCCAAGGGCGTCGCGGTCCCGCACGGCGGCATCGTGAACCGGTTGCTGTGGATGCAGGACGAGTACCCGCTGGACGGGTCGGACGTGGTGCTCCAGAAGACCCCGGTCACCTTCGACGTGTCGGTGTGGGAACTGTTCTGGCCGTTGCAGGTCGGCGCCCACCTGGTGATCGCCGAGCCCGACGGGCACCGTGATCCGCAGTACCTCGAGCGGGTGGTGCGCGACCACGGGGTCACGACGATGCACTTCGTCCCGTCGATGCTCGACGCGTTCCTCGCGGGCGCGAACCCGGCGCGATGCGCGTCGCTGCGCCGAGTCTTCACCAGCGGCGAAGCGTTGCAGGCCAACACCGTCCGGCGCGTGCACGAGAGCACCGCGGTGGAACTGCACAACCTGTACGGGCCCACCGAGGCGTCCGTGGACGTCACCTACCACCGGACCCGGCCCGACGCGACGTCGGTGCCGATCGGCGCGCCGGTGTGGAACACCGCTCTCTACGTTCTCGACTCGCGTCTGCGTCCGGTCCCGGTGGGTGTCGACGGCGAGCTGTACCTCGCCGGCGCCCAACTGGCGCGTGGCTACGTCGGCCGGCCGGACCTGAGCGCCGACCGCTTCGTGGCCTCGCCGTACGGCGAGGCCGGTAGCCGCATGTACCGGACCGGCGACGTGGTGCGCTGGACCCCGGGCGGGGAGCTGGAGTACATCGGCCGCAGCGACTTCCAGGTGAAGCTGCGCGGACAGCGCATCGAACTCGGCGAGATCGAGGCGGCGCTGCTCGCGCAGCCCGGTGTCGCGCAGGCCGTCGTGGTGCTGCTCGTCCACGAGATCGCGGGGGAGTACCTCGCCGGGTACGTCGTGCCGCACGAGGGCGCGGGCGTGCGCGAGGCCGACCTGCTCGACGCCGCCGCGGCCGTCCTGCCCCGGTACATGGTGCCGTCCACCGTGGTCGTGCTCGACGCGCTGCCGGTGACGGCGAACGGCAAGCTCGATCGCCGGGCCCTGCCCGTCCCCGAGTTCGCGAGCACGTCCGAGTACCTCGCCCCCGGCACCCCGACCGAGTACACGCTCGTCGCGGTGTTCGGGGAGGTCCTCGGGCGCGAGACGCCGATCGGCGTCTCCGACAACTTCTTCGACCTCGGCGGCAACTCGCTGGTGGCCACCCGGCTGCTGGCGCGGGTCAATGCGGAGTTCGGGGTGCAACTCGGCGTGCGGGAGCTGTTCGACGCCCCCACCGTTACGGGGCTTGCGGCGGCGGTCGACGCGTCCCGGGCGGGCGGTCCCGTTCCGGCGCTCGAGGCGGGGCCGCGCCCCGCGCGGATCCCGTTGTCCCCGGCACAGTCCCGCATGTGGTTCCTCAACCGGTTCGACCCCGGATCCCCCGCGTACAACGTGGCGGTGGCCCTGCGGATGACCGGTGCGCTCGACCGTGAGGCGCTCGCCTCGGCGGTCGCCGACATCCTCGACCGGCACGAGTCGCTGCGCACGGTGTACCCCGACTCGGTGGACGGTCCGCACCAGCGGATCCTGCCGACGGGTGAGGCGCTCGACGAGCTGGCCCTCGACGAGTTGGGGCTCGGCGAGCCGGTCGGGACCGACCTCGCCGACCGGATCCGTGAGGCCGTGTCCTCGGGGTTCGACGTCACCGCGGAGCTCCCGATCGAGGTGACGCTGCTGCGGGAGAACGCGGACAGTCACGTGCTGGTCGTGGTGGTGCACCACATCAGCATCGACGGGTGGTCGATGGACGTGCTCGCCGCCGACCTGGTGCAGGCGTACTCGGCGCGGGTCCGCGGCGAGGCGCCGGCGTGGGAGCCGCTGTCGGTGCAGTACGCCGACTACGCGTTGTGGAAGCGCCGGGTGCTCGGCGCGGAGGACGATCCGGAGGCGATGGCGGCTCGGCAGATCTCCTACTGGTCCGCCGAACTGGCCGGTGCGCCCGAGGTGCTCGAGCTGCCCGCCGACCGGATCCGGCCCGCGACCCCGAGCCACCTCGGCGGCAAGGTCGACACGGCGATCGGCTCGGATGTCTACGACGCGGTGTGCGCCCTCGCCCGCGCCGCCCACGCCACACCGTTCATGGTGCTGCATGCGGCGCTCTCGGTGCTCCTCGCGCGGCTCGGAGGCGTCGACGACGTCTCGATCGGCACTCCGGTCGCCGGCCGTGGCGAGCGGGAACTGGACGACGTGGTGGGCATGTTCGTCAACACCCTCGTGCTGCGCACCGAGATCGACCCGTCGACGTCGTTCGCCGACCTGGTCGGCCAGGTTCGGGGCACCGACCTGGCCGCGTATGCACACGCGGACGTGCCGTTCGAGCAACTGGTCGAGGTGATCAGTCCGGCGCGCTCGACCGCGCATCACCCGCTGTTCCAGGTGGTCCTCGCGTTCGAGGGCCCCAAGCCGCAGTCGATCTCGCTTCCCGACGTCGAGATCTCCTCGGAGGAACTCGATTTCGGGATTGCCAAGTTCGACCTCCAGGTCGAGGTCGCCGAACGCGTGGACGCCGACGGTGCCGCTGCCGGGGCACGGGTGACCTTCACCTACGCGTGCGACCTGTTCGACGCGTCGACCGCCAGGGGATTCGCGGATCGGTTCGTGCGACTACTCGCGGCCGCGGTCGCGGACCCCGGCGTCGCGGTCGGCGACATCGAACTGCTCGACGCCACGGAGCGAGCGGCGCGGCTGTCCGCGGCGGCGGACCCGGTACCGGCGCGGCTGCTACCGGACCTGCTCGCCGATTCCGCCGCCGACCGCACCGCGATCGCCCTGATCGACGGTGACCGGGCGGTGAGCTACGGCGAACTCGACGAGCGCTCGAACCGGTGGGCGCGGACGCTGATCGATCGGGGCGTCGGACCCGAGTCGTTCGTCGCGCTCGCACTGACGCGTTCGATCGAATCGGTGTGCGCGGTGTGGGCGGTCGCCAAGACCGGTGCGGCCTTCCTGCCGGTCGACCCCACCTATCCCGCCGAGCGAATCGCGCACATGCTCACCGACTCCGGTGTACGCGTGGGCATCACCGTCGGCGAACACCTGGCCGTGCTGCCCGACACGGTGGCGTGGACGGTCCTCGACGGCGACGACACGACCGCCGAGGACGGGCCGTCCGGCCACTGCTCGGCGCCGATCGCCGACACCGACCGGCTGCGGCCGCTGCGCCCCGAGCATCCGGCGTACATGATCTACACGTCCGGTTCCACCGGTGTGCCCAAGGGCGTGGTGGTCACGCACTCCGGACTGGCTGCCTTCGTCGCCGAACAGCAGCGCCACTACCGGGTCGATTCCTCTTCGCGGGTGCTGCATTTCGCGTCCCCGAGCTTCGACGCCTCGATCCTCGAGCTGCTCATGGCGGTGGGGGGCGCGGCGACGACCGTCGTGGTCCCGGTCGGCGTGTACGGCGGCGAGGAACTCGCGCAGGTCCTCCGCACGCAGCGGGTCACCCACGCGTTCGTGACGCCCGGTGCGCTGGCGACCGTCGAACCGGCGGGGCTCGAGCACGTCCGGGTGGTCGTCGTCGGTGGTGACGCGTGCGACGCTGCGCTGGTGCGCCGGTGGGCGCCCGGACGAGCGATGTTCAACGCGTACGGGCCCACCGAGTCGACGATCATGGCCACCCATCACGGCCCGATGGCTCCGGGCGAGACCGTGTCGATCGGAGCACCCGTCCGCGGTACCGGCGTCCGGGTCCTCGACCGGCGGCTGCACCCGGTCCCGGTCGGGGTCGCGGGAGAGTTGTACGTGACGGGGCAGGGGCTCGCGCGGGGCTACCACGATCGTGCGGCGCTCACGGCCGAGCGGTTCGTCGCCGATCCGTACGCGTCCGACGGCCGCCGGATGTACCGCACCGGCGATCTGGTGCGCTGGACGGCGAACGGTGAGCCCGAGTACTCGCTCGAATACCTGGGCCGCACCGACTTCCAGGTCAAGGTGCGCGGACACCGGATCGAGCTGCGCGAGGTCGACGCGGTCCTGGCGTCGCATCCGGCCGTCGACGTCGCCGTCACGGTCGGGCACCGCGGCGGTGGCGCCGACGCGCTGGTCTCGTACGTCGTGCCGGCGGCCGGGCAGGCCGTCGACCCGCGGGACGTCGTCGTCCATGCGCGTGGCCTGCTCCCCGAGTACATGGTGCCGTCCGTCGTCACGGTGGTCGACGCCCTCCCGCTCACGCCGTCGGGCAAGGTGGACACGCGGGCGCTGCCCGAACCGGTGTTCCCGACCCGGGAGTTCGTCCAGCCGCGCACCCGGACCGAGGCGGTCGTCGCCGACGTGTTCGCGGACGTCCTCGGCATCGTCGGCGTCGGAGCCGAGGACGACTTCTTCGACCTCGGCGGCAACTCGCTCAGCGCGACCCGTGTCGTCGCCCGGGTGAACGAACTGCGCCGCACCAGGATCGGCGTCCGGGAACTGTTCGATGCGTCCACCGTCGCCGCCCTGTCGGTGCGGGTGGACCGGGCCGGGCTCGAGGACGATCGTCCCGCGCTGACGGCTGGCCCCCGACCGGCGGAGCTGCCGCTCTCGCTGGCGCAGCAGCGCATGTGGTTCCTCAACCAGTTCGACCCGGCGTCACCGGCGTACAACATCCCGCTCGTGGTGCGACTGACCGGACGCCTCGACGTCCCCGCGCTGCGGGCCGCGATCGGCGACGTGCTCGGCCGCCACGAGTCGCTGCGCACCGTCTTCCCGCAGTCGGAGGACGGGCCGCACCAGGTGATCGTGCCGGCGGACCGGGTCCCGCTCGACCTCGACCCGGTCACCGTGCCGGGAGAGGCCGCGCTGCAGGCCGCGGTCGCCGCGGTCGTCGCCGGCGGGTTCGACGTCACCGCCGCCGTCCCGGTGCGTGGACGGCTGCTGCGGGTCGCGGACGACGACGTCGTGCTCGTCCTCGTCGTGCACCACATCAGCGCCGACGGCGTGTCGACGCTGCCGCTCGCCCGGGACGTGATGACCGCGTACACCCGGCGCGTGCGCGGCGAGGAGCCCGACTGGGCGCCCCTCGCGGTGCAGTACGCGGACTTCGCGCTGTGGCAGCGGCGGGTGCTGGGCGACGAGGCCGATCCGCGGTCGCTCGCCGCGCAGCAACTCGGCTACTGGCAGGAGCGGCTCGACGGAGCGCCGGCGGTGCTCGAACTGCCGCTGGACCGTCCACGACCGCCGGTGGCGTCGTATCGTGCCGCGCGCGTGGACTTCACGATCGACCCGGACGTCACCCGGCGTCTCGAGGCGCTCGCCGCGGAACACACCGCGACGCTGTTCATGGTGCTGCACGCGGGACTGGCGGCGGTGCTCGCACGGCTCGGTGCCACGTCCGACGTGTCGGTGGGGACCCCAGTCGCCGGGCGCGGGGAACGCGCGCTCGACGACCTGGTGGGCATGTTCGTCAACACGCTCGTCCTCCGCACCGAGGTCGATCCGGCGGAGTCGTGGGACCGGCTGCTGCGGCGGGTCCGCTCGGTGGATCTCGCGGCCTTCGCCCAGTCCGACGTGCCGTTCGAGCGCGTCGTGGAGGTGGTCGATCCGCCTCGGTCGCAGGCGTACTCGCCGCTGTTCCAGGTCGCGTTGTCGTTGCAGAACCACGGGGAGGCCGTCCTCGAGCTTCCCGGCGTGACCGCCACCGTCGTCGACCCGGGCGCCGACGTCGCCAAGTTCGACCTCGAGTTCACGCTCCGGGGCTCCGGTTCCGCGGGACTCCTCGGCTCGCTCACCTACGCGACCGACCTGTTCGACCCGGAGACCGCGGCCGCCATCGCGGACAAGCTGGTGCGCGCGCTCGCACAGGTCGCCACCGATCCGGCCCTGCCGGTCGGCGACCTCGACCTGCTCGACGACCACGACCGGGCCCTGGTGTCCCGGGCCCCGGTGCCGTCACCCGTCGCCCCGCGGACGATGGCCGAGATCCTCACCGCCGGTGCGGCGTCGGATCCGGGCGCGGTGGCGATCCGCGGCGACGGCGTCGCCCTCACCTACGCCGAACTCGACGCACGGTCGAACCGCCTGGCGCGGGTGCTCCTCGACCGGGGGGTCGGCCGCGAGGGATTCGTCGCGCTGTCGTTCCCGCGGTCCGTGGATTCGATCGTCGCGATGTGGGCGGTCGTGAAGACCGGCGCCGCGTTCGTGCCCGTCGACCCCGCACACCCCGCGGACCGGATCCGGCACATGCTCACCGACTCCGGCGCGGACGTCGGGCTCACGACCGCGGCCGTCGTCGACCGACTGCCGGACTCGACGCGGTGGTTGGTGCTCGACTCCGACGACCTCGAGCGCGACTGCGCGCGACGCCCGGATTCCGCCGTCACCGACCGGGACCGCGGCGGGCCGATCCTGCTCACCAACGCCGCCTACATGATCTACACGTCCGGGTCCACCGGACTGCCCAAGGGCGTGGTCGTCGAGCACACCGGCCTGGCGTCCTTCTGTGCCGACGCCCGCACCGAACTGGTGCTGTCGCGGCGCTCCCGGGTGCTGCGGTTCTCGTCGTCGAGCTTCGACGCGTCGGTGTTCGAGATGCTCGCCGGCTTCAGCGTGGGCGCCACCCTCGTGGTGGTCCCGCCCGCGGTGATCGGCGGTCACGAACTCGCCGAGCTGATCCGGGACCAGCAGGTGACCCACATCCTCACCGCGCCGGCGGCGCTGGGCACGGTCGACACCGACGGCCTGGACTCCCTCGAGACGGTGATCGTCGGTGGCGACGTGTGCCCGCCGGAGCTCGTCGAGCGGTTCGCGCCCGGACGCCGGTTCTTCAACAGCTACGGTCCCACCGAGACCACGATCATCATCACGATGACCGAGCCGCTGTCGGTGGGCGAGCGGATCACGATCGGCACCCCGATCGCGGGCGCCCGCGCGACGATCCTCGACTCGCGGCTGCGCCCGGTGCCCGTCGGCGTGATCGGCGAGCTGTACCTGTCGGGTCCCGGCGTCGCCCGCGGCTACCACAAGCGTGCGGGGCTGACGGCGTCCCGGTTCGTGGCCGACCCGTACGGCGGCGGCCGCATGTACCGCACGGGCGATCTCGTCCGGCGCACACGTGACGGGCTGCTCGACTTCGTCGGCCGTATCGACTCGCAGGTCCAGCTGCGGGGCCTGCGCATCGAACTCGGCGAGATCGAGGCGGCGCTCGTGGGCTGCCCGGACGTCGCGCAGTCGGTGGTGGTGCTGCACAGCGACACCCGCACCGGCGATCATCTCGTCGGTTACGTGGTGCCCGAGCGGGAGGCGGTCCTCGACCCGGAGGACCTGCGCGAGCGGGTCGGTTCGTCCCTGCCGGCGTACATGGTGCCGACCCAGGTCGTCGTGCTCGACCGATTGCCGGTGACGGCGGGCGGCAAGCTCGACCGCCGGGCGCTCCCGGTTCCCGAGTTCGTCTCGACCCGGGAGTTCCGGGCCGCGTCGAATCCGCTGGAGGAGAAGGTGGTCGGCGTGTTCGCCGAACTGCTCGGGCTGGAGCAGGTGTCGGTGGACGACAGCTTCTTCGACCTGGGCGGCAATTCGCTGCTCGCGACGCGACTCATCGCCCGCGTCAACGCCGTACTCGGCACCGCGCTGGGCATCCGCGAACTGTTCGAGTACCCCACCGCGGCGGCGCTCGCCGCGCGGGCCGAGTCGGCCCGGACCGACTCCGGGCCGGAACTGGGCACGCTCGAGCGGCCGGAGCGGATCCCGCTCTCGCCGGCGCAGCAGCGCATGTGGTTCCTCAACCGGTTCGATCCCACGTCGGGTGCCGAGAACATCCCGATGGCGTTGCGGCTGTCCGGGGCGCTCGACGTCGACGCGCTGCACGCCGCGATCGCCGCGACCGTCGACCGGCACGAGGCGCTGCGCACGGTGTACCCGGACTCGCCGAGCGGCCCGCACCAGGTGATCGTGACAGCGGCGCACGTGGTTCCGTCGCTCGATCCGGTGGCGGTCGACGAGCACGAGATCCTGCCGATGGTCGTCGGCCTGGCGGGCACGGGATTCGACGTCACCGCCGAGGCCCCGCTGCGGGTGGCACTCCTGCGGGTCGGGCCCGACGAACACGTGCTCGTGCTGGTCGTGCACCACATCTCGGCGGACGGGTTCTCGGTGGCCCCGCTCGCCCGGGACGTCATGGTCGCGTACGCCGCGTTCCGCCAGGGCCTCGAACCGTCGTGGGCGCCGCTGTCCGTCCAGTACGCCGACTACAGCCTGTGGCAGCGGGCGGTGCTCGGCGACGAGGACGACGGCGGGTCCGTCGCCGCCCGTCAGATCGCCTACTGGTCGGACACCCTCGCGGACCTGCCCGATCAGCTGGACCTGCCGACCGACCGGCCGCGTCCGGCCGTGCAGACGTTCCGCGGGCAGACGCACGCGTTCACCCTGGACGCGTCGCTGCACCGGGCGCTGCTCGCGCTCGCACGCAGGCAGGGCGCCACACTGTTCATGGTCGTGCACGCGGCGTTCGCGGCCCTGCTGAGCAGGCTCAGCGGAGCCGGCGACATCACGATCGGCACCCCGATCGCGGGTCGCGGTGAACAGGCACTCGACGGTCTGGTCGGCATGTTCGTCAACACCCTCGCGCTGCGGACCGACGTGCGCGCCGACGCCACGTTCGCGGATCTGTTGGACCGGGTGCGCGGCACCGACCTGACGGCGTTCGCCCACGCGGACGTGCCGTTCGAGCGGATCGTCGAGGTCCTCGATCCGGAGCGCTCCACCGCGCGCCACCCGCTGTTCCAGGTGGCGCTGTCGCTGCAGAACCTCGGCCGCACCCGGTTCGAACTCCCCGGTCTCGACATCGACGTCGTCGACGCGGGATTCGAGCCCGCGAAGTTCGATCTGCACCTCACGCTCGTCGATCATCGTCACGACGACGGCGAGCCGGCCGACATCGCAGCATCGTTCACCTACGCCGCGGATCTGTTCGACGGGGCGACCGTCGCGCGGTTCGCGAACCGGTTCGAGCGGCTGCTGCGTGCCGTCGTCGCCGACCGCCGCGCGGTGATCGGCGACATCGACCTGCAGGGCGAGGCGGAGCGGCGTGCGGTCCTGGTCGAGTGGAACGCGACCCGGCACGAGGTGCCGAGCGCCACGTTGGCCGATCTGTTCGCGGAGCGGGTGCGTGCCACCCCGGACACGGTGGCAGTGGTCGTCGAGGAACAAGAACTCACCTACGCCGAGTTCGACGGTCTCGCGAATCGTCTCGCCCGGGAGCTGATCTCGCGGGGTGTCGGGCCCGAGACCCGGGTCGCCCTCGCGATCCGGCGGTCGCTCGAACTACTGGTGGCGATGTACGCGGTCGCCAAGGCGGGCGGCGCGTACGTCCCGATCGACCCGGATCATCCCGCCGAGCGGACCGAGTACGTTCTCGAATCCGCCTCGCCGGTGGTCGTTCTCACCTCCAGCGGCGAGACGGTCCCGGTTCCGGAGGGCGCCGAGCGGCTGGACGTCGACACCGTCGACCTCGGCGGGCGGCGGTCCGATCCGATCACCGACGCCGAACGATGCGCCCCGCTGCGCGCGGAGAACACGGCGTACGTGATCTACACGTCGGGCTCGACGGGCCGCCCCAAGGGCGTCGCGGTTTCACACGCGGCGATCGTCAACCAGTTGCTCTGGAAGCAGGCGCAGTTCGGACTCGACGGCACCGACGCGGTGCTGCTGCGGACGGCGGCGACGTTCGACCTCTCGGTGTGGGAGTTCTGGTGGGCACTGACCGCCGGCGCCCGACTGGTGGTCGCGAAGGCCGGGGGCGAGCAGGACCCGGCGTACCTGGAGCGGCTGATCCGCGACCACCGGGTCACCACGGTGCATTTCGTGCCGTCGCTGCTGACCGCGTTCCTCGCGTCGGTGGGCGACGAACCGCTCGACGCGTTGCGCCGCGTGATCTGCATCGGCGAGGCGCTGCCCGCCGAGGTGGTCCGCAGGTTCGCCGCGGTGAGCGACGCCCCGGTGTTCAACCTGTACGGGCCGACCGAGGCCGCGGTGAGCGTCACCCATCACGCGTGCGGACCCGACGACGGCCCGTCCGTCCCGATCGGTGTGCCCGAGTGGAACACCCGCGTGTACGTGCTCGACGCCCGTCTGCAGCCGGTGCCGATCGGGGTCCCCGGCGAGCTGTATCTCGCGGGTGCCCAGCTCGCACGCGGGTACGTGGGACGGACCGACCTGACGTCCGACCGGTTCGTGGCCGACCCGTTCGGCGCCGCCGGCACCCGCATGTACCGCACCGGCGACCTGGTTCGCTGGGTGCCGCGGGAGTCGGGCGCCGTCCTGGACTACCTGGGCCGCACCGATTTCCAGGTGAAGCTGCGGGGCTTCCGGATCGAGCTCGGGGAGATCGAGACGGCACTGTCCGCGCACCTCGATGTCGATCGGTCGGTCGTGACGGTGCACCGGGCGCCCGGTGGTGCCGAACACCTCGTCGGCTACGCGGTGCCGCGGCCCGGCACCTCGCCCGACGTCACCGCGCTGCTCGCGTTCGTCGCCGAACGCGTGCCCAGCTACATGGTGCCGACGACGGTCGTGCTGCTCGACGAGCTTCCGCTCGGTGTCACCGGCAAGCTCGACCGCCGGGCGCTGCCGACACCGGAGTTCGCGAGCAGCAGCGGTTTCCGTGAGCCGGTCACCGCCACCGAGGAGATCGTCGCGGGCATCTTCGCCGACCTGACCGGCGGTGCCCGGGTGGGCGCCGACGACAGCTTCTTCGAGGTCGGCGGCAACTCGCTGTCGGCGACCCGGGCGACGGCGCGGATCAACGAGGCGTTCGGGACCGCGCTGACGGTCCGCGAGTTCTTCGAGGTGCCGACGGTGTCGGCCCTGGCGTCGCGAGTGGATGCGCACGCCGGGCTCGACCGTCCGAGGCTGACGCAGTCGCAGCGGCCGGCACGGCTTCCGTTGGCGCCGGCGCAGGAGCGGATCTGGTTCGACAACCAGCGCACCCGGGGCGGTGAGTGGAACATCCCGTTCGCGCTGCGGTTGCGCGGCGCGATCGACGTCGAGGTGCTGCGTGCCGCGGCCGGCGACGTCGTCGCGCGGCACGAATCGCTGCGGACCGTGTACCCGGCCACCACGGACGGTCCGGTGCAGGTGATCGTGCCCGCGGCGGACGCGATTCCGCAGGTGGAGGCCGTCGAGACGGATCCGGTGTCCCTCGAGGCCGAGCTGAATGCGTTCCTGTGGGCCGACTTCGACGTCGCCACCCAGTTGCCGATGCGGATGCGGCTGTTCCGGATCGGACCGGACGATCATGTGCTCGCGGTGGTGGTGCACCACATCTCGGCCGACGGCTTCAGCGTCGGGCCGCTCACCCGCGACGTCGTGGTGGCGTACGCGGCGCGTGCGGTCGGCGTCGCACCGCAGTGGGATCCGCTGCCCGTGCAGTTCGCCGACTACGCGGTGTGGAAGCACACACTGCTCGGCGAGTTCGACGATCCGGCGAGCGAGGCACACCGCCAGATGGACTACTGGGCCCGCACGCTCGCGGAGCGGCCCGAGTTCCTGGACTTCCCGACCGATCGGCCCCGCCCCGCGGTGCGTCCGACGGCCGGGGCGGCCGTGCCGGTCCACCTCGACGCCGACACCCACGCGGCCCTCGTCGCGCTGGCCCGCGAGTGCGGGGCCAGCCTGTTCATGGTGCTGCAGGCGGCGTTCGCGTTGTGCGTCAGTCGGTTCGCGAACGAGAAGGACGTCACGGTCGCCACGTCGATCGCGGGCCGCGGCGAGCCCGAACTCGACGACCTGATCGGCAACTTCTCCGACGACGTCCTGATGCGGGTGGTCGTCGACGAAGGGGATTCGGTCGCGGACCTCGTCGCCGCCGTTCGCGCGGCGGCGCTGGGTGCGTACGCGCACCCGGACGTGTCGAACCCGCGACTCGAGCGGGCGCTCGGCCTCGACCCGGGCGCGCCGTACAACCCGCTGTTCCAGGTCACGCTGATCCTGCAGCGGGCCGTGGACGGGCTGGCGGCGGAGTTCCCGGGGCTGTCGATCGAACAGCATCCGGTGCCGACGACCGTCGCCAAGCACGAACTCGAGTTCAGCCTGAACGACCGCTACGACTCGCTCGGCGTGCCGATGGGAGTCACGGGTGGTTTGCTGTACCAGACGGCGCTGTTCGACGAGTCGACCGCGCAGGGCTTCGTGGATCGGTTCGTGTCGGTGCTGCGAACGATGGCGGCCGATGCGTCCCGCTCCGATCGTGACAACCGACGATGCGAGGAGTGTAGGTGACCGACCGGGAGCGCACGCTGGCGAAGAAGACGTTCGGACCACCGACAGAGGTTTCGGTGGTCGTCGCCGCGTACAACGCGCTCCCGGAGATCGACGCCCAACTCGAGGCGCTCGCGCGCCAGGACTACGACGGCGAGTTCGAGGTCGTCGTGAGCGACAACCAGGGCAGTGCGGCGCTGCGAAGCCACGTCGAACAGCACCCGCTGCGCGACCGTCTCGGGCTGCGGTGGGTGGATTCGAGTGCCGTTGCAGGGACGTCGCACGCGCGCAACGTCGGCACCCGGGCCGCGCGGTACGACTTCGTCGCCTACTGCGACCAGGACGACGCCGTCTACCCGGGATGGCTCACCGCGTTGACCGTCACCGCCAAGGATCACGGCATCGTCGGTGGACTCCTCGAACGGGACACCCTCAACGACCCCGTGATCGCGCAGTGGCGGGCGCTCCCGCCACCGGACAAGCTGCCGCTGATGGCGCACTTCCTGCCGAGCACGTTCGGCTGCAACCTGGGCATCTGGCGTTCGGTGTTCGACGAGATCGGTGGATGGGACGACACGTACCCGACCGCGGGCGGCGACGTCGACTTCTGCTGGCGTGCCCAGTTGCGCGGGTACGACCTCGGCTACAACCCGGAAGCCCTTGTCGCATACCGCTACCGGACCACCCGCCGGGAAATGTTCGATCAGGCGGTCGAATACAACATGGCGGAGGCTCGGCTGGCGAAGCAGTACGCGGCCCAGGGTGCCCGCGGAACCAATCCGCTGATCCTGTTCGGCTACCTCGGGTGGCTGTTGCTCCGGCTGCCGGCCTTGCCGTGGAACTGGCCGGCCGGGCGCCGGGGCCAGTGGTACTGGGTGGCCGGCGCCGTCACGGGCCGGATCCGGGGCAGCATCGAGCAGCGCCACCTGTACCTGTAGTCGTCACACGTAGAGGACCCGGTGCCGGATGCTGCCGCGGATGCGACCGGCGAACCCGGCGAGGTAGCAGATCCACGTTCCGGTCGGCAGCTTGGTGACGGACTGGGGGAGTAGCGGATTCCGGAGCACCAGCAGCACCGGCATGGCCAGGGCGAGCAGCGGATTCCGGCGCCGGTGGCCGCGGTCGCGGTAGCGCACGTAGGTGTCGACGTCCGACTGGGCCCACGCGTACTGCTGACGCCACAGCGCGGGGTAGGAACTCTTCACGCGGTAGGCCATCATCGCCTCGGGTTCGTGGCCCAACGTGAGACCCGCGAGTTGGATCCGCAGGCAGTAGTCGACGTCCTCGCCGCCGCGGAGGCAGTCGACGTCCCACGGCCCGACCTTGTCGATCGTGCTGCGCCACATCGCCAGATTGCAGCTGCCGGCGACCGGGAACAGGCCCGGAACCTCGGTGCGGGCCTCGGGCGCATTGACCGGTGTCCATTCGGCGGCGCGTGGGGAGTTGAGGGTGGTCGTCTCCACGGGTCCGCTGACGGCGTCGAAATCGGCGGCACGGGCGACGAGACGTCGGAGCCATTGCGGGTGGGCCTGGTCGTCGGCGTCGCAGAACGCGATGAAGTCACCGCGGGCGGCCTCGACCCCGACGTTGCGCGCGTGCGCGGCACCGGGCGCCGCTCCGGCGTCCACGCGGCGCAGCCGCAGCCGCTCGGCCAGAGGATGGTCGGACAGGTGTCGGGCCAGTCCGTCCGTCGATCCGTTGTCGGCGACGATCACCTCGAACTCGCCCGGGTAGTCCTGTGCCGCCAACGCAGTGAGCTGCACGTCGACGACCGGGGTCGCGTTCACGGCGGGAACGACCACCGAGACGAGAACAGGCGTGCGTGACATGAGACCTCCTGGTTGTCTACACGTAGAAGACGTTGAACTCGCGACTGCCGGCGACCCGTCCCGTGAGGGCGCTCACATGCCAGAGCCATTGTCCGCGTGGCAGTCTCGTCAGCGTGGTCGGGAGCAGCGGATTGCGTATGACGATGAGGACGAGCATGAGGACGAGGTATGCAACGGGGCGCCCCGACATGCACGTCGCGCGGTGGTCCCGGTACAACTGCACCTCGCCGCGGCCGTACGCGAACGACTGACGCCAGAGCGAACGGAGGTCGTCGCGGAGCCGGTAGTCCACCACTGCGCGTGGTTCCCAGCCCAGCGAGTAGCCCCGCAACTGCAGGCGCCAACTGAACTCCATGTCCTCGAGCGCGTACACGTATGTGGTGTCCCACCCGCCGATCTCGTCGAACACCTCGCGCCAGATGCCCATGTTCCCGCCTCCGCCCCACGGGAACCGGGCATTCGCCGATTTGGGCTGGGCGGTCACGTCCGAGAGCGGGCGCCAGGCCACAGCACGCTCACTCGACAGTGGGCGGCCGTCGAGGCCGCCGGCCACCGCGTCGAATCGCATTGCGGCGGCAGCCAGGTGGCGCAGCCAGTCCGGGCGGACGCGGTCGTCGGCGTCGCAGAACGCAACGAATTCGCCTGCGGAACGGGCGACGCCGACGTTCCGGGCGTGACTGACGCCTGGCGCGTCCGACGCATCCACGCACGACAACCGCAGCCTGTCTCGGAGCGGGTGGTGCCGCAGGAACTGCTCGAGGCCGTCGGTCGATCCGTTGTCCGCGACCACGACCTCGAAGGCGCCGTCGTAGTCCTGCTGTGCGAGCGCGGTCAACTGGACGTCGATGATTCCCTTGACGTCGAGGGCCGCGATCACAATCGAGATCAGTGCGGGGGCCGGCCGCGTCGCATCAGACATAGAAGACCCGGTGCTTCCACGCGGTGCGGAGCCTGCTGCTCAGGAATCCGGCTTCGGAGACCCACAGTCCCCGCGGGGCACGCGCGACGAACCGCGGTACGAGCGGATTGAACAGCACCAGTCCCAACAGGGACAGTCCGAACGCGTACATCGACCGACGCGTGTGCCCGTATTCACGGAAGGCGAGATGGAGCAGAACCGAGTTTCGGCCGTAACGATTCGACTGGTCCCAGACGCCACGGTAGGTGTCGCGGAATCTGTACGCTACCAATGCATCCGGGGTATGACCCAAGGTCAGCCCGGCAAGCTGCAGTCGCCACGATGTCGCGACGTCGTCGGCGCCTCCGGTGAAGGTCTCGTCGAATCCTCCGATCTTCTCTAGGCTCGAACGCCAGGCCCCGAAGTTGCAGCCGATCGCGTACGGCAGGAATTCGTCGGCGCCGAACCGCTCGTGTCCCTGTGGCAGGACCCGCCACGATGCGACTTCTGCGGAGTTCAGTGTCGTGGTGTCGACCGCGCCACCGACCGCGTCGTAGTCGTCCGAGGCGCGCACGAGTTCGGTTAACCAGTCGGAGTGCACGCGGTCGTCGCCGTCGCAGAAGGCGAGGAAGTCGCCCTGTGCGGCGGCGATGCCCACATTGCGCGCGTATGCCATGCCGGTGCCTCCGGCGCTGTCGACGCAGCGGAGCCCCAGCCGGTCGGTGAGGGGATGGTTGGCAAGGTGCTCGGCGAGTCCGTCGGTGGAACCGTTGTCGCTGACGATGGTTTCGAACTCGCCCGCGTAGTCCTGTGCGGCGAGAGCCTCCAACTGTCCGTCTATCAGTTCGACTGTGTTGCGTGCGGGAATGATCACCGACACGAGGCGGGCTGGCACCGCGCAATCGTATTGCAAACGTGCGTGCTTCGGGCGGAATGCGACAATGCTGGAATTGGACGGTTGTCCATGTCGCAGCGTGGTTTTGGGCGGCGGCGGTGCGTGCTCAGCGCCCGCCGCCGAGCGCGGCGACGAGGGCGGGCAGTCCAACGGCCGCGGTGGTGCGCCAGTAGTGATGGACCAGTGCGCTCAGGTCCGTCGCTTCCGGGTTGATCTCGACCACCGTGGCACCCGACTCGACCGCACGCAGCGGCAGCCCCGCAGCCGGATACACCACCGCGGACGTGCCGACGACCACCATCAGGTCGCAGGCGTCGACGGCGTCGGCGGCCCGCGTCCAGGCCTCCTCGGGCAGCGGCTCACCGAACCACACCGCGCCCGGACGCACGTCGCCACCGCAACTCGCACACGTCGGCGGTGTCACCGGGCCGCCGGGTTCGACGTCGAGACCGCCGTCCGACGGGTACGGCGCCGCGCAGACGCTGCAGCGTGGGGTGAAGAGGCTGCCGTGCAGGTGGGCCGCGACCTCGCTGCCGGCCCGTTCGTGCAGATCGTCGACGTTCTGGGTCACGAGCGTCAGCGGCACCTGCTGCGCCCACGTCGCCAGTGCCCGGTGGCCGGCGTTCGGTTGCACACGCCGGACCAGCCCCGTCCGCCACTGGTACCACGCCCACACCAGGGCCCGGTTGCTCTCCCACGCCTGCGGTGTCGCGAGTTCGGCGGGGTCGTAGCGTTCCCACAGCCCGGTCTGTGCGTCTCGGAACGTCGGAACCCCGCTCTCGGCGGACATTCCGGCCCCGCTGAACACCACCACACGGCGTGCGGCGCGGGCCGCCTCGACGAGAGCCGGATCTACTGCGAACTGGTCCATGTCGTCGATTGTGCGCGGGGGGCTTCCGGTGGGCCGCACCCGCGTGGGCCCGGTGGCCCCGATCGGGTTGAATTGACACATGCCAACGTGTGCGCGGATCCGATGACCGGCGAACTGCTGCCGCACCCCGGCACGGGGGAGTCGTTCCCGTCCCCGGTGCCGCCGGGGACCGGGTGGCCCGGCGATCCCGCGACGGCGGAGACGCCCGTCGCGCGCTCCGCGCAGGACGTCGTCGACGGGGCAGCGGCGGCGGCGAACCTGGCCGAACTCGACGCCCGGATCAGCGTGTGCCGTGCCTGCCCCCGGCTGGTGGACTGGCGTGAGCAGGCCGCGGACGTCAAGCGCCGCTCGTTCGCCGATCAGCCCTACTGGGGCCGGCCGCTCGTGGGATTCGGCGACATCCTGCCCAAGCTCCTGATCATGGGTCTGGCGCCGGCCGCCAACGGCGGCAACCGAACGGGCCGGATGTTCACCGGCGATCAGGCCGGCGACTGGCTGTTCCGCTCGCTGCACCGCGCGGGCATCGCGAACAAGCCGACCGCCGAGTACGCCGGGGACGGGCAGAAACTGTTCGGCGCGCGGATGATCTCGGCGGTCCGATGTGCCCCGCCGGACAACAAGCCGAGTACCGGAGAGCGGGACTGCTGCGCGGGCTGGCTGGATGCCGAGCTCGCCGACCTGCTGCCGTGGGTGGGCGCCGTCATCGCCCTCGGGTCGTTCGGCTGGGACGCCACACTGAATGCCGTTCGCCGGCTGGGGGGCTCCGTGCCCATGCCGAAGCCCAAGTTCGGGCACGGCGAGGTCGCCGTCCTCCACACCGCGGCGGGACGACCGATCAGCGTGATCGGCTGCTACCACCCGAGTCAGCAGAACACATTCACCGGCAAGCTGACCGAGGAGATGCTCGACGACGTCGTCGCCCGCGGAAAGGACCTCGCCGGGCTCGGGTGGGGGTGCGGCGGCTCGGGGCGCTGACCGCCGGGCACATCGACGTCCGGACCGTCTGCTGAGTGGGACGGACGCTTGAGAACCCACCACCGACCGTGCCTACCATCACACCCACGTCTACTGCCGTTGGAGGTGTGCATGAGCCGCGAGGTCCCTGAACCCGCTGTCCAGATGGGCTATGTCGTGGCGGACCTCGATGCCGCCATCGACCATTGGGTGACCCGCGCCGGGGTCGGACCGTGGACCGTGTTCCGTGGTGTCACGCTGACCGGACGCTACGCGGGCGGCGACACCGTGGTGACCATGGACGTCGCGATGGGCTACACCGGCGAACTCCAGATCGAGCTCATGCAGATCACCTCGTCGACCCCGTCGCCGTACACGGACGCCGCCGGTGAGCCGCTCGTCGGACCCCACCACATCGCCTGGATCGCAGACGATCTCGACGAAGCCCTCGCCGCCGCACGCAGCCGGGGGCTCGAGGAACTGTTCGTCGCCGAGGGCCCCGGCACCCGGGTCGCGTACGTGCACTCGCCCGCCCAGCCGGGTGTCGTGTTCGAGTACATCCAGAGCGCCGGCATGCGCGCGATGCTCGAGTACGGCATCGAACAGGCCCGCACCTGGGACGGATCCGATCCCGTCCGCCCGATCGCCTGATCGCGGCGAACCCCTGAGACAACAAGTCCCACTGTCCTCCTCGACGAGGTGGAGCACCCAATCCGGCGTGGCCGGGAAAGGCTGAACGATGGTCAACTGGAACGAAGAATGTGACGTATTGGTGGCCGGGTCGGGCGCCGGTGGCGTCACCGGCGCGTACACCGCGGCCCGCGAGGGCCTCGACGTGATCCTGGTGGAGGCGACGGACAAGTTCGGTGGCACCACCGCCTACTCCGGTGGCGGCGGCTTCTGGTTCCCGTGCAACCCGGTGCTGCAGCGTGCCGGCGTCGACGACACGATCGAGGACGCGCTCGAGTACTACCACGCGGTCGTCGGTGACCGGACCCCGCGCGAACTGCAGGACACCTACGTCCGCGGCGGCGGCCCGCTGATCGAGTACCTCGAGCAGGACGAGAACCTCGAGTTCGCCACCTACCCGTGGCCCGACTACTACGGCAAGGCGCCCAAGGCCCGCAACGACGGCCAGCGTCACACCATCCCCAGCCCGCTGCCGATCTCCGAGGTCGGCGACCTGCACAAGCTGGTTCGTGGCCCGCTCGACTTCGACCGTCTCGGCGCGGAGCTTCCCGACGTGCTGATCGGTGGCCGCGCCCTGATCGGCCGCTTCCTCAAGGCGATCGGGAACTACCCCAACGCCAAGCTGAACCTCAACACCCCGCTCGTCGAACTGGTCGTCGAGGACGGCGCCGTCGCCGGTGCGATCGTCGAGCGTGACGGCGAGCAGGTTGCGATCCG
Organism: Prescottella agglutinans; assembly: GCF_004011865.1. Taxonomy (GTDB): domain Bacteria; phylum Actinomycetota; class Actinomycetes; order Mycobacteriales; family Mycobacteriaceae; genus Prescottella; species Prescottella agglutinans. Next base: position 44,090 of record NZ_RKLP01000009.1, read on the forward strand.
CGCCCGCAAGGGCGTCATCCTCGCGGCCGGTGGCTTCGAGGGCAACGACGAGCTGCGCCAGAAGTACGGCGTCCCGGGAGTCGCCCGCGACACGATGGGACCGTGGGGCAACATCGGCCAGGCGCACCAGGCCGGTATCGCCGTCGGCGCCGACACCGACCTGATGGGCGAGGCCTGGTGGTCGCCCGGCCTGACGCATCCGGACGGACGCTCGGCGTTCGCGCTGTGCTTCACCGGCGGCATCTTCGTCAACAACGACGGCAAGCGCTTCGTCAACGAGTACGCGCCCTACGACCGTCTCGGCCGCGACATCATCGCGGGCATGGAGGACGGCTCGGTCACGCTGCCGTACTGGATGATCTACGACGACCGCGCGGGCGAGCGGCCCCCGGTGGCCGCGTCGAACGTCTCGATGGTCGAGACGGAGAAGTACGTCGACGCCGGTCTGTGGCACACCGCGGACACGCTCGAGGAGCTGGCCGCGAAGATCGGTGTCCCGGCCGACAACCTGCTGGCGACCGTCGAGCGCTTCAACGCGATGGCAGCCAACGACGTCGACGAGGACTTCGGTCGCGGCGAGGAGGCGTACGACCGCGCGTTCACCGGTGGCGGCCCGGCCCTCATCCCGATCGAGCAGGGTCCGTTCCACGCCGCCGCGTTCGGTATCTCCGATCTCGGCACCAAGGGCGGCCTGCGTACCGACACCGCGGCGCGAGTGCTCGACACCTCGGGCAACCCGATCCCGGGTCTGTACGCGGCCGGCAACACGATGGCGGCTCCGAGCGGCACCACCTACCCGGGTGGCGGCAACCCGATCGGCACCAGCATGCTGTTCAGCCACATCGCTGCGCTGAACATCGCCGGCAAGTAAGCGGTCCCGCACTGCTGCGCCCCGCCGCCCGAGTCCGGGCGGCGGGGCGCTGTGCGTGGTCGGCCCGGTGGTGGCATGCGGGTGGGCACTGCCGACTTGCGCCCGCGTCCCGACCGCGCCTGCTAACTTGAACAACATGATCCGAAACGTCCGGTTTGTTCCGGTGGTGCTCCTGCTCGCTGCCGCGGTCACCGCCTGCGGTTCGTCCGACGACGCCGACGCGCCCGCTCCGGACGTCACCGCCGACGCGGTCGCGGTCGCCGACGAGGATGCGGCGAGCGCCTCCGGCGCGGAGGTGTTGGCGCGGTTCTCGAGCTGTGACGACGTCGCGCCGGCCGTCGCGCAGTACATCGCGGGACTGCAGGAGGGCGAGTCCAACGCGGTCGACGAGTACGGCGTGATCTGCAACTGGGACACCCCGGACGGCGCGACCGACCTCAGCGAGGTCCGCGGTGTCGAGGTGCTCATCGAGCCGGGAACGGGCGAGGTCCCGACGGTGCAGGACCTCGAGGCCGGAAAGCTAGTGGTCCTGCCGGACGCCGACCTCGAGCGGATCGGCGGCGTCGCCTACACGCTGCCGGTGACGACCGCGGTCGCCGGGGTGATCGTCACCAGGGTCGAGACGCCCGACGTCAGCGTGTCGATCACCGGCGGGCAGTGGGCCGACATGCCGTCGCTGGACGGGCCGGCCGCCGTGTCCGCCGCCAAGGTGTTGATCGGCGCGTAGGGCTAGTTGTTCGTGACCGCGAAGCCCTTGCCGACCGGGTTGGGCTGCGCGTCGATGCTGTCGAGGACCGCGGCGATGTCGACGAACTCGAACGGCCCCCGGGTCATGCCCACCAGCTGGGAACCGTTGACGAACGCCGGGCCGCCGGAGTCGCCGCCGTTGGCGGTGGCGAACGAGTTGATCCGGAGTGCGGGCTGCCCGTAGATCGGCCCGCAGGTGAGGCCCGTCCGCACCCCGGCCTTGCACAGCATGCCGTCGGGGTGGGCCGGTCCGATGCTGTCGATCCGGGCCTCCGGGCCGTTCGAGGAGAGGACCGCGTCCGGATTCAGTTCGATCACGACGTAGTCGATGCGCGGGTCGCGGTAGGCGATGGTTCCGATCGGATCGCCGGTCCCGGACGGCCCGAAGCGGTACACCGTCGCTCCGTCGGGGAACTCGGTCGCTCCGCCCGCGGCGGCGGACACGCAGTGTCCCGCAGAGATCGCGATCTTGTTGCCGAGTGCGTCGGTGCCGACGGCGCCGAGGGTGCAGTACTCCTGGTTCTGCATCGGGTTCGACGGGCCGGCATCCGGCTTCGCCGTCCAGCCGATGCCGTTGGAGACCGTTCCGGTTGCCGCCGAAGCGGCCGGGGTGATCGCCAGCGCCGGCGCGAGAGCCGCGAAAGCGGCGAGGGCGGTGAGTAGAACGCGTTTCGTCATCGTGAACTTCCTGGCGGGTGGCGAACACCCGGGAGACGGAGCGGAGATCGGAGCGAGGTCCGACCGGTGGCCGAGTCGCCGTTTCCGGCGCGCCATAACAGAAGGGTAACGAGGATGTCTCGATCCGTCGAGGGTTGATTCGAAGTTCGTCTCGATTGCGCATGAACCGACCAGTTCCCTTGGTCGGTAGGCGATTTCGCGGATGGAGAGGGGAGACCGTCCGGTACCGGATCAGCCGGCGGTCTCCTGCTCCGCCAGCGCCCGGCGGGACTCCTCGTGCAGGACCTCGATGAGTTCGCCCTCGATGGCAGCGAACTCGGGGGACGTGACGACCGAGAGTTCCCGCGGCCGGGGCAGATCCACGACCACCTCCCGGCGCACGGTCGCGGGTCGCGCCGACAGCACGACCACGCGGTCCGACAGGAACACCGCCTCCCGGACGTCGTGCGTGATCATCAGGACCGTCCAGCGGTACTGCTGCCACACGTCCTGCAGCCAGGTCTGCATCTCGGTCCGGGTGAGCGAGTCCAGCGCACCGAACGGTTCGTCGAGCAGCAGGACGCTGCGGTCCTGGACGACGGTCCGCAGCAGGGCGGCCCGCTGGCGCATCCCGCCCGACAGTTGGTGGGGTCGGGCGTCCTCGAAGCCGGCGAGCCCGAACCTCGGGAACAACTCGGCGGCGCGTGCACGGGCCTGCGCCCGGGGCACCCGCTGGACCTCGAGTCCGAGGGTGGTGTTGTCGAGGACCGACCGCCACGGGAAGAGCAGATCCTTCTGCGGCATGTGCGCGCAGGTCGGTGCCGAAACGCTGCCCGAGTCCGGCGCCTCGAGGCCCGCGACGATCCCGAACACGGTGCTCTTGCCGCACCCACTCGGCCCGATCACGGACACGAACTCACCCGGACGGACCGCGAGGTCGACCCCGTCGAGAACCTGCCGGGTGCCGAACGACTTGCTCACCGCCGACAGTTCGACGACGGACTCGGCGTGGTGGTCAGTCATGACGCCGCTCCTGTCGGGGCTGTTGGATCCACGGCGCGACGACCCGTTCGATCGCGAACGTGCACAGGTACAGCGCGACGCTGATCGCGGCGGTCACCACGACCGCGGCCAGCACCAGGTCGGTCCGGAACGAGTTCTTCTGGACACTCATGTAGATGCCGAGTCCGGAACTGGCGCCGACGTATTCGGCGAACACCGCGCCCACCACCGCGTAGGTGATGCCGATCCGCAGCGCAGTGAAGAAGCGGGGGAGCGCGGACGGCAGGCGCACGTACCGGAACTCCTGCCACCGCGACGCGCCCATGCTGCGCAACAGGGCGCCGGCCTCCCGATCCGTGGCCGCGAACCCCTCGATCAGGCCGATCGCCATCGGGAAGAAGGTCGCGAGCGCGATCACCAGCACCTTCGGCAGCAGACCGAACCCGAACCAGATGATCATCAGCGGTGCGATCGCGATGATCGGCAGCGTCTGCGACACCACGAACAGCGGGACGAACGCCCGTCGCAGCCAGGGGGAGAAGTCGACGGCGATCGCGAGCGCCCACGCGACCACCAGTGACACCGCGAACCCGACGAGCGTCACCTGGAGCGTGGCCCACGCGTGGACCGCGATGTCGTCGCGGTGCGCCCACCCCTGCTCGACCACCCGGGCCGGGGACGGCAGCACCTGCGGGCGGATCCCGCTCGCCGCGACGTAGACCTGCCACGCCGCGACGAGCGCGATCACCACGATCACCGCCGGGAGCAACCGGCGGACCGGTCCGTGTGTTGCGGGCGCTCCGCGCCTACGGCGCTGCGAGGTACTCATCGGTGAAGTACGTCGACCAATCCGGTTCGGCGGTCAGCGGTTTGCCGTCGGGGCCGGCGAGCAGTCCGTGCTCGTACAGGAAGCCCGAGTAGCCCGCCCACTGCTCGCGCGTCTGGGTTCCGACGCGTCCGGCGGCGTCCTTCATGTAGTCCGCGGACAGCATCCGCTGACTCTCGAACACCAACTCCTCGTCGCTGAACACGCCCGGGTTCGCGTCGATCAGCGCCTTGGCGCCGCGGTTCGGATCGTCGGCGGCCACCTGGTAGCCGCGCTGCAGCGCCTGGACGAACTTGCGTGCCTGCTCCGGGTGCTCGGCGAGCCACTTCTCGTTGCCGTTGACGACGATCGCGTACGCGTCGGGGAACCCGAAGTCGGTGTAGTGGAAGTAGCGCATGGGGGTGCCGCGCCGGGCCGCCTCGATGCCCTCCCACGCGAAGTAGGACACCGTGAAGTCGGCCTGCCCGCCGTACACCGCCTCGTACGCGGAGGTGCCGAGCACCACCGTCTCGAAATCGCCGGTGCCACCGTCGTTCCGGATGACCTGGCGGAGGATCTCCTTCTCGCCGGGGTCGCCGAAGCCGGCGTACGTCTTGCCGTCCAGGTCCTTGGGGCTCGCGAGGTCGGCCCGGTCGGCCTTCACCCCGATGCCGGTGGCCCAGTGCTGCAGCGGCGCCAGGACCGAGACGGTCTGCGCCCCCGCGGCACGGGAGAACGTGGCGGAATCCTGGAAGCTGGTGCCGAATTCGGCGTTGCCGGCGTCGACGAGCGTGTCCGGCGACGTGTTGTTGTACGGCAGCACTTCGACGTCCAGCCCGGCGTCCGCGAAGTAGCCCTCCTGCAGGGCCACGTACAACCCGGTGTGGTTGGTGTTCGGCGTCCAGTCGAGGGCGAAGCGGATCGTGTCCCCGGAATCGTCGGAACTCGCGCATCCGGTGAGGACACTCAGGGCCGAAGCAACGATCGCGGACGTGGCCAGGACGCGGCGCAGCCGCGACATCGACGTCACGACGCGGGCCAGGGCTGCGGGTTCAGGGCGGTGTCCCAGAACATGAACTCGTAGCGCGTCGCGACGACGAACGCGCGGACCATCGCGTCGCGCTGCTCGGCCGTCGCGGCCTCGGCGGCAGCGTCGACGAGCCGTCGGGCCGTTGCCGTGGACTCGTGGAACGCCGGGTCGTCGTACGTGGTGACCCACTGCGCGTAGGGGTGCGTCGGGTCGGCCGCGAGCACGTCGTGCGCGTCGGCGGCGAGGCGGCGTCCGACCTCGGCGTAGATCCAGAAGCACGGCAGGACGGCCGCGGCCGCCACCGGGTACGGCTCGGTGGACGCGGTCGCGGTCAGGTACGACACGTACCCCAGGCACGCCTGCGAATGCTCGGGCTCACCCACGCGTTCGGGCAGCACCCCGCTGCCCAGCAGCCCGTCGTGCAACTCCGTCTCGACGACGGCGGCCGCCGCGGCCGACGTCGCCCAGAACGCCGCTGTCTGCGGGTCCGGCGCCTTGGTCGCCAGCAGCGCGAGCGCCTTCGCGTACTCGGCGAGGTAGAGCGAGTCCTGCTCGATGTAGGCGCGGAACACGTCGAGCGGCAGAGTGCCGTCACCGAGGCGGCGCAGGAACTCCATGTCGTCGATCGCCGCGCGCAGGACGGCGCTTCGTTCCCACAGCAGATCGGTGAAGCGTGATCCTGCCGGGGCAGTTTGGACAGATGTGTCGTGGACAGGCGTCGTCATCGCCTTGACATCCCTTCGTCAGCATTACCTGATGCAGGTTCCCGGGTGTGATCTCAGCCCCGCCCGTGCGGAGCACCCCGTGTCAGTGAACGAGCCGACCTTAGCACCGCAGGATTGGTACCTTGGCAATCGGCTGTCCGTCGTGCGGGGGACCGACCGACAGACGGCGCCGACCACGTGTCGGAGGTGAGGAGGGTCGCGTCATGGAAGCAGTCGAAGTCCTGGAGACGGGGGCGTCACGAGGCCCCGAGACACTCGTCGTCGAGACCTCGCTCGGCCCGGTCCGTGGATACGGCGGAGGGTTCTCCGGCCAGGTGTTCTCGTGGAAGGGCATCCCGTACGCCGCGCCCCCGACCGGCGACCTGCGCTTCCGAGCCCCGGTGCCGCCCGCACGGTGGGGCGAGGTGCTCGACGGCGTCGCGTTCGGGGCGATGGCGCCGCAGGGCCACGACACCTCCGTCCCGCTCGATCCGTCGATGCGCATCGACGAGGACTGCCTGACGATCAACGTGTGGGCCCCGCGCCCCGACGGCACACCTCGGCCGGTCATGGTCTGGATCCACGGTGGCGCGTACTGCCTGGGTTCGTCTGCGCAGCAGATCTACGACGGGAGACTGCTCGCCCAGCGGGGCGATGTCGTGCTGGTGACCTTCAACTACCGGCTCGGGGCGCTCGGCTTCCTGGATCTGTCGTCGTTCTCGACCGCGGACCGCACGTTCGAGTCCAACCTGGGCCTGCGGGACCAGATCGCGGCCCTCGAATGGGTCCGGGACAACATCGCGGCGTTCGGCGGTGACCCCGACGAGGTGACGCTGTTCGGTGAGTCGTCCGGCGGCGGGGCGATCACCACGCTCATGACCGTGCCGCGGGCGGAGGGGCTGTTCCAGCGCGCGATCGCGCAGAGCCCGCCCGCGACGTCGGTGTACGGCGCCGAGCGGGCCGCGACCGTCGCCGGGCGGTACCTCGAGATCCTGGACGTGCCCGTCGGCCGGATCGCGGACCTCGTCGACATGCCAGCCGAACGTTTGGTGAAGGCCGGTGACATCCTGATCGACGAGGTGCCGACGAGGGTGCCCGGCACGCTCGCGATGGCCCCGGTCGTCGACCGCGACCTGGTGCCGCACTACCCGGTGGCGGCGTTCCAGAAGGGGTACTCGCACCGCATCCCGCTGATCATCGGCTCCAACAAGGACGAGGCGTCGATCTTCAAGTTCATGCGGTCGCCGCTGCTGCCGGTGAGCGCCGAGGCCGTCCAGCAGATGTTCGCCGGGCTCGCCGAGGACAACCCCGGACTGTCGGCGGTGCGGCTCGCCGAGATCGTCGCCGCGTACCCGGACTCGACGAAAGCCCGAGGGGTGCTCGCGATTTCGCGCGATGCGGCGTTCCGGATGCCGGCGCTGTGGGTGGCCGACGCGCACAGCCGACACTCGCCGACGTGGGTGTACCGCTTCGACCACTCCACCCCGCTGCTGAAGGCGGCCCGCGTCGGAGCCGGGCATGCCACCGAATTGCCTTACGTGTTCGGCAATTTCGGGACCCTCAACCCGGACCCCACATTCTGGCTGGGGGGACGCAAGAGCGCGTTCGAGGTGTCGGGCCGGGTGCAGCGGCGGTGGCTGGCGTTCGCGCGGCACTCGGTGCCGGCCGCGCTCGACGGCTCCAAGCACTGGGCGCCGTACACCGAGGGGGAGCGGTCGACGCTCCTGATCGACAACCACGACAGCCTGGTGCCCGACCCCGATCACGCGATGCGCGTCGCCTGGGGCGACGAGGTGATGGGCTTCAGCTAGGGGCGGTCAGGCCTTCTTGACGACGCTCGACTTGAGCTGCATGGGGCCGATTCCGTCTACCTTGCAGTCGATGTCGTGGTCGCCGACGCCCTGGACCAGCCGGATGTTGCGTACCTTCGTGCCGGCCTTGATGCCGGTCGGGCTGCCCTTGACCTTGAGTGTCTTGACCACGGTGACGGTGTCCCCGTCGGCGAGGACGTTTCCGACGGAGTCCCTGATGACCCCGTCATCGGAGTCCGCTCCGTGGTCGGAGGGTGCCCATTCGTGCGCACACTCCGGGCAGACCAGTAGCGCTCCCATCTCGTAGGTGTACTCGCACGAGCAGTTGGGGCAGGGCGGCAGGGCGTTTTCCACGGGGAGAGCGTAGCGGGAGGGGGAGGCTCAGTGCTCGGACGGAGCGACCCCGAGCTTGTCGCACGCCGCCTTGTACAGCGCGACGACCTCGGTGCGGATCGAGGCCCGGTCGGTGACCGGGCCGAGCCACGGCACCCGCACCGTGCGCTCGCTGCCGTCGACCTCGGCCACCCACTCGCCGGACTCCCCGTCGAGACCGGTCATCCGGGCACCGGTGGCGGCCGGTTCGGCGAAAGCCCGCACGATCAGCAGGTTGTCGGCGGCATGGTCGCCGTTCATGTGGCCGGTCACCGCGGCGATCACAGGAGCATCGAAGGAAGTCACGACGACGAGCCTAGAACCCCGCGCCGAGCAGCTGCGCCGCCCGTGCGCCTTTTGCGTGGTCCCAGCTACCAAAAAGGCGCACGGGTGCGGAGCGCCTAGGCGAGTTGGATGAGCTCGAGGTACTCCTGCGACCAGTGGTCCTCGGTGCCGTCCGGCAGCAGGATCACCCGCTCCGGGTTGAGGGCCTCCGCGGCGCCGGGGTCGTGGGTGACCAGGACGACGGCGCCGGTGTAGCTGCGCAGCGCGTCGAGGACCTGTTCGCGGGAGATGGGGTCGAGGTTGTTGGTCGGCTCGTCGAGCAGCAGCACGTTCGCGGCCGAGGACACCAGCCCCGCCAACGCGAGGCGGGTCTTCTCGCCGCCGGAGAGGGTGCCGGCGGGCTGGTCGAGCTGGGGGCCGGTGAACATGAACGCGCCCAACAACTCCCGCAGCTCCTGTTCCCCGGCGTCGGGGGCGGCGTGCCGGATGTTCTCCCACACGCTGGCCTCGCCGTCGAGGGTGTCGTGTTCCTGCGCGAAGTAGCCGATCTTCAGCCCGTGCCCGGGCACCAGCTCGCCGAGGTCGGGCCGTTCGACGCCGCCGAGCAGGCGCAACAGCGTCGTCTTGCCGGTGCCGTTCAGACCCAGGATGACGACGCGGGAGCCGCGGTCGATCGCCAGGTCGACGCCGGTGAAGATCTCCAGCGATCCGTAGACCTTGGTGAGTTCGCGCGCCGTGAGCGGGGTCTTGCCGCAGGGGGCGGGTTCGGGGAACCGGATGTGGGCGACCTTGTCCGCGACCCGGACGTCGTCGAGGTCGCCCATCATCTTGTCGGCGCGCTTGGCCATGTTCTGCGCGGCGGTCGCCTTGGTGGCCTTCGCGCCGAGCTTGGCGGCCTGCGCCCGCAGCGCGGACGCCTTCTTCTCGGCGTTGGCGCGTTCGCGGCGGCGGCGCTGCTCGTCGGTGGCGCGGGCGTCGAGGTACTTCTTCCAGCCCATGTTGTAGAGGTCGGCCTCGCCGCGGACGGCGTCGAGGAACCACACCTTGTTGACGACGTCGGCCAGCAGGTCCACGTCGTGGCTGATCACGATCAGGCCGCCGTCGTGGTTTTGCAGGAAGCCGCGCAGCCAGGTGATCGAGTCGGCGTCGAGGTGGTTGGTGGGCTCGTCGAGCAGCAGCGTGGTGTTCGACTTGCCGCCGGACCCGTCGGAGGCGGCGAACAGGATGCGGGCGAGTTCGACGCGGCGGCGCTGACCGCCCGAGAGGGTCTTGAGCTGCTGGTTCAGCACGCGGTCGGGCAGACCGAGGCTGTTGCAGATGCGGGCGGCCTCGGACTCGGCGACGTACCCGCCGAGCGCGGAGAAGCGGTCCTCCAGGTTGCCGAACTTGCGGACGGCCTTGTCGCGGACGGCGTCGTCGACAGCCTCGGCCATGATGGCCTGCTGCTTCTCCATCTTCTTGATGATCTCGTCGAGACCCCGCGCCGACAGCACCCGGTCCTTCGCCAGGACCTCGAGGTCGCCCTCCTTCGGGTCCTGCGGCAGATACCCGAGGTCCCCGCTGCGCACCACCGCGCCCGCGTAGGGTTCGCCCTCCCCGGCCAGGATCCGCAGCGTCGTGGTCTTCCCGGCACCGTTGCGGCCGACCAGCCCGATCCGGTCACCGGCCTGCACGCGAAGCGCCGACCCCGGCGCTGAGAGCAGGGTCCGCACACCGGCACGAACTTCCAAATCGGAAGCGGTAATCACAGTTTTCTCCCAATGGTCAAAGCGGTAATCAAAGAAAATGGACAGAGCGGTTCCACGCCACGGACATTGCTGCGAGTCGTGAATGACGATCGGGGCAATGCCGAATGGAATCCGAATGGAACGGCCCGATGGTTCGACTCGCGCAGTGGTGGTCGATCCGAAAAGCTGCACGTCAGGACCGATCCTGATGTGGATGACGGACACGTCGAACGTCACGGCCACGAAGCTGAGTCCGTGGCGGGAAGCCGGAGCCGAAGCGGCGGAGGAGTCTAGATTCTCTCGATCCAGATCAAGCCAGCATGCAGCCGCTCACGGGCTTTCTTGGCAGGCTGGGCACGCATGGCAGAGCACTCTAGCGCAGTTCACCGGCACTGCCAACCTCACCGGGGCCCTCCACGCGATCACGGTCGTTCGATCACCGCCGGCTGCGAGTCGCCGCGCGAGGCGTTCTCCCGGGGGAAGCAGGGCGACACCCCGGACACCGACAGACCGCCGCGGCCGTTGTCGTGCACGTTGATCCGATATCCGTCGGGCAGGGTGGCGACGGTGGTCCGACTGCCGCCCGCGGATCTGTCGGTGAGCGGCCAGCCCCGCCCGTCCCAGTACGTCGCGATCGTGTCGAACGAGGTGGCCGTCGGCGCACCGGCGGCGTCGACCCAGTAACCGAGGGTCAGGAAGACGGGACCCGTTGCGGTGGTGTCGTTGTCGTCGCACGGCGTGACCCCACCGGGCAGCGGCGCACCCGTCGGCGACTGCGGATGTGTCCGGCTCAGCACGGCACCCTCGGGCAGCGCGGACAACGTCTCGGTGAAGTATCCGACCAGGTGGTCCGAGGCTGCCGCCTCGGTCAACGTCTCGTTCACGTTCGCCTCCTCCGGTGAACTGCAGGCTGCGCACAGGGCGACGGCCGCCGCGGCAACGGCCGCACGCACCGTCTTCGGGGCGATCACGGCCGCCCCACCCCGGCGATGATCCGGCCCATGCCTTCCAGCGCGGGGTTGTTGATGTCCCAGTACTGACTGTGGACCTCCGGATTGGTTCCGAGGACGATGCCGGGCTCACCGGGGTTGCTGTCGAACACCTGGCCTCCGAAGTCCGGGTCGGTGGGATCGAGTCCGTGCACGTGTCGGCCGGCGAGCGTGACGTCGCCGATGTACGGCACCGGATCCCACGTGGCGGCCGTCGAGTGCACGCGCCGGCCCACCTCGCCGGCGTCCACACCGTCGAGGTGCAGATCGGACACGTGCTCGGCGTTGACGCCGGGGCTGCCGACGAACACCAGATCGTCGGCGTCGAGCGAGCCACCGCCCACGGCCGCCGTCCCGATCACGGTGCTGCCGTAGCTGTGGCCGACGACGACCTGGTGCGCGGCCAGGCCGACGTGGGCGGCGCGCAGGCCGTCCTGGAAGCGGTCGAGGCGCGGCGCGCCCGCCTCTGCGAACCGGTCGAAGCCCGCCTCGGGGATGGTCTGCGGCGCGTTGTAGCCGTACCAGGTGACGACCGACGTCGTGGCCGACTGGTCGGCGCGTTGGGCCGCGCCCAGCATGCGGGCCGATCGGTCGACGTCGTTCTCGATGCCGGTGAGCCTGGACCCGGTACCTGGCACGAAGGTGGCCACGTTGTCCGCGCGGTCGGGGTCGCCGAGCGCGACGGCGGCCCGCCCCTGGTCGTCGACCGACAGGAGGTAACGGGGCGGCGTGACGGAGTCGTCGACGGCCCGGCCGACCGCCGCGTACCCGTCGCGGGCGGCGACGGCCTTGTCCCGCTCGCCCGTCCAGACGTTGTACTCGGCCCAGGCCTTCCACGCCTTCTCGTCGCGGGAGTTGCCCGGCGGGCGTTCGGGGAGGCCGTCGCCGCGGGCCCAGTCCGGATGTCGGGCGTCGACGGCATCGACCGCCGCATGCGCGTGGGTCCGCAGGGTCTCCAGGTTCATCCGGTTGTAGCGGTCCTTGTCGACGGCCGGAATGCCGTCGCGGTTGCCGACCGTGGGGTCGTGCGCGAAGAGCGCGTCCTTCTCCTCGGCGCTCAGCCCCGTCCAGAACTCGTGCAGTCGCGCAGGGTCGTCCGGCAGGTCCGCGCGCCCGTCGACGATGCTGCGCACCTGCTCGCCGAGAGTCGACTCACGATGTGCCAGAGCGAATTCCGCGAGAACTGCGTTCAAGGAATCCGCGGCGGCGCGGTCGGCGGCGTCGACGGCGTCGAGGGCGCGGCCGACGTCGCCGGCCAGTTCGCGGGCCCGGATGTCGAGGACCTCCCGTGCCAGGACCGGATTGCCGCCCACCATGATGGTCGCGAAGGGGTCGGGTGCGGGAGCGGTGACGGACCCGTCGTCGGCGACGGTGAACCCCTCGGACAAGGCTCCGTCGATCACCGAGAGGGCGTGTGCCCGAGCGGATTCGATGATCCCGGCGCCGCGTCGCATCGACGACGTGGTCTCCAGCAGGGCCATGGCCACCCGGTTGGCGGCGGAACGCTCGGCATCCGCGCGGTCCCACGCGCCGCGCGCGGCGTCGCCGTGCCAGGTGTCGAGCGCGTCGTCCATGCCGCGCACCATCAGATCGGTCTGCGCATCCAGTTCGTCGGTGGCGCGGGAGAGAGTGTCGGCGGCCGCGTCGAGTGCGCGTGCGTCCCAGGTCCGCAGGACCGTCACCGTGGGACGCATCAGATGCTGCCTGTCGATGCGAACCGATCGGCGTTGGTCGCCTCGGCGTCGTCGTACCAGGCCGTGTTGGAGGCGGCGATCCCGGACATGGCCCGGATCCGCGCGGCGACCGTGCGAACCGCATCTGCGACCGACGCGGCCCCCGCGGTGCACACGGCCGCGGTGTCCGAGGAGGGCAGCCCCCCGGTGGCCGTCGTGAATGCCGTGCCCGTGTCGATCTGCTCCACGGCCCCCGCGATCGCCTCCAACGACCTCGCGAGCTGTGACAATTCGGCGGTTTCGACCGCCACCCCACCCGATGTCATCAAACGACCCCCCGTCGTTCCCCACCTGACGCGGCAGCATAGCGCACGGCCGGGGCGACTCACCCGGTCTCGCGCGCCGGCCGATCCGCGTCCAATTCGTGCAGCACGGGCAGCATGAAACACACGGCCGCGACGGCCACCACCGGGATGGCGAGGGCGAAGAACGTCGCCCGGATACCCACCTGGTCGATGAGCGGTCCGGCGAGCAGGTAGCCGAGCGGCCCGGCGGCGTACGCGGTGGACGTCATGACGCCGACGACGCGTCCGCGCATGTGCTCGGGACTGCGGGTCTGCATGGCCCAGTTGGCGATCGGGCCCACAGGCCCGTACACCAGGCCGATCACGACCGCGAGGGCGAGCAGCACCCACAGCGGCGGCAGGAACGCCATGCCGATCATCGACAGGCCCAGCCCGGTCACCGCGATCAGCATGAGGTTCCGGCGCCGCAGGTACGGGGCGAGCACGCCGTAGGCGAGCGCGCCGACCAGGCCGCCGACGCTCATCGCCATGAGCACCCAGCCCAACTGGGCGGGCTCGCCGAGGTCGGTGAAGTACTTGGGGAACAGCACCGACTCGATCGGCAGGTACAGCGCCACGATCACCATGTCGACCAGCGCGAGGGTGCGCAGCAGTCGATCCCGCCACACGAACCGCAGACCCTCGAGCGTGCCCGCCCACATCGACGTCGGGCGGGTCGCGTGGTCCGGACGGCCGGCGTTCTCGAGTCGCAGGAACGCGATCGTGACGATCGACAGCACGAAGCACACCGCGGTGACCCACAGCGTGCTCTCCGGGCCGACCAACGCGATCAGCACACCGCCGATGCCCGGGCCGACCAGATAGGCGACGTTGTAGTTGGCCTCGTAGAGGCTGTTGACGCGGTCGAGGCGCCAGCCCGCGGCCCTGGTCGCGGCCGGCAGCATCGACTCGCGCGCCGAGATCCCCGCCGGGTCGAACGTCGCCCCCAGCGCGGCCAGGATCGCCAGCACCGGCACGGACAGGCCCACGGTCCCGGCGACGATCGGGATGGCGGCGACCGACAACGCGGACAGTGCGTCCGACACCAGGGAGGTGGGACGCCGCCCGAACCGGTCGACGACCGTGCCCGAGAACAGGCTCGCCAGCAGCAGTGGCAGGGTCGCGGCGCCCGCCACGATGGCGGCGTCCGTCGCCCGCCCGGTCTGCTCGAGCACGAGCCACGGCACGGCGACGATCACGATGCCGTTGCCCGTCGCCGACAGCAGTGTGGCGAGGTTGAGCAGGATCAGCGGCCCACGGCGTCGAGTAGTGGTCACATCGGGGGCGGTCACAGCGGGGCCTTCGGGTCGATCGGTCGTCGAATCCGAAGCTAGCAGCGCTGCCGGAATCCGCGCGACCGGTTTTTCGGCTGAAGCGCCTGGCTCGATCCCGGAGGATTCCTCCCGGAGGCCGGGAGGAATGCTCCGGAGTCGGACCTACTCGCGGCTGCCGATCGCCGTCACCGGGTCCTGCCGCATCGCGGCCCGGGTGGGGATCGCGATCGCGACCAGCCCCAGCGCCACGGTGACACCGAGGATCAGGACGTAGGCGAGCGGGGAGACGGTCGGGACGGGCCGCCCGGACACCGCGACGGCGACGCCGGCGAGCGGCGGCAGCGCGATCGCGGACCCGACCACCGCGGCGACGGTCACCACGATCACCGACTCCGCCCGCATCATCCGGCGCACCTGACGGGTGCTCGCGCCGACCAGCCGCAGCAGCGCGAACTCCCGGCCGCGTTCGGCGGTGGCGAGCACCAGCGTGTTCACCACGGCGACGGCGAGGTAGCCGAGCAGCACGGCGAGGGCCACGATGCTCACCCACGCCTGCGTCCGGCGCTGCTCCTGGCCGGCGGCGGCGAACTCCGCGCGATCCGAGACGACCACCCCGCCCGTCGCGGCGATCGCGGCGCGGGCCTCGTCGAGGTGACCGGGTTCCGCGGTGACGAGGAGCATGTCGGTCAGCCCGGTGGTGGTGTGCGCCCGCACCTGCGGCGCCGGCAACGTCACGTCGCCGAAGCCGAGACCGCGGCCGTACGTGGCGACGACCGTCGGCGTGATCAGCGCGCCGTCCCCGAGGCGGATCGGCACCGTGTCGCCCACGCGGGCGCCCATGCCGAACGCGGCATCGGTGCTCAGCGCGACGGTGCCGTCCCGCAACCGGCCGAGGTCGCCGTCGCGGACGTCGAGATCGAGGGTGGACCCGGTCGCGACGGGATCGACGCCCTGGACCGGGTAGGGCTCGGTCGTGGGAGCTTCCCCACTCCCGGTGAACAGTGCCTGGCTGCGGACGATCGGATTGGACGCGCGCACAGCGGGATCCGCGGCGACGGACTCGACCAGCGACGGGGCCAGTCCGGCCGGCGCGGTGACGACGAGGTCGGCGGTGATGCCGCTGCGGGACTGGTCGTCAGCAGCCGCGGCGACGGTGGACTGGGTGAACAACTGCACCGCACCGATCGCGATGGCCAGAGCCAGCGGCGTGATCGCCGCCGCCAGGCGCCGCGCGCGGGCCCCCGAGTTCGCGGCCGCCAGGACCAGCGCGGGGGACGCACTGCGGCGCAGCGGGCCGCCGAACCTGCGGACGGCACCGGACACCAGCATCGGCCCCAGCAGCGCGACCGAGATCACCAGCAGGACAGCCGAACCGCCGGCACCCGCGAGCGCCGCCTGCCCGGGCAGCGCCGCCGGCAGCAACGCCGCGGCGAGTCCGCCGGCGCCCATGACGAGACCCGCGATCAGGCGCCCGCGGCCGATCGACGCCGGTTCGACGGCGGACTCCCGCAGCGCCTCGGTCGGGTCGAGACGGGCCGGACGCCGGGCAGCGACGGCGGCGGCGACGCGCGCGGTGCCGACCGCGAGCAGCACCCCGACCAGCGCCGGCAGTGGACCGTACGCGAGCGCGAAGTCCGCGGGGAGGACGCCCGCCTCGGTGAACTGCGCGCGCAGCACCTGCGCCAGCGCGTAGCCGGGACCCGCACCGAGTACCGCGGCGACTCCCGCCACGAGCAGCACCTCGCTCCCGATGAGCCGGTGGATCTGGCCGGGCGTGGCGCCCATCGCCCGCAGCAGCGCGAACTCGCGCCGCCGCTGCTGGATCGACAGCGACAGCGTGCTCGCGACCACGAACATCGCGATCAGCACCGCCAGTCCCGCGAACGAACCGCACAGCACGATCAGTTCGCTGCGGGCCGCACCGGCGTCGAGGTATTCGACGTCGCCGCGCCCTTCGCCGGTGTAGGTGCGCACGTCGACGCCCGCGAGCGCGTCGCGCGCCCGCACGGCCAGCGACGACGCATCGAATCCGCTGTCGGCGAGCAGGCCCACCGTCGCCACCCGATCCCGGTGCGGCCACAGGTCGCGGGCACTGTCGTCGGACAGGAACACCGCCGCGGGGCGGTCGGTCGGCTCCGCGGTGGGTGCGGCGGCGACACCCACGACCGTGTAGTCGTCTCCGATTCCGCCGTGCCGCAACGTGATCCGATCGCCGGGTGCGCCCGTGCCGGTCACGACGACCTCGTCGGGGGCGGCGGGTGCGCGGCCGGCGGTGAGGGTGTACGGCGCGAGTGCGGCCGACGCCCAGCCGTGGCCGTCCAGAAGGCGACCGTCGTCGGTGGTCAGCGGCACGCTGATGTCACCCACCGCGGCCCGGACGCCCGGCACCGCGGACAGTTCGGCCACGGTGGATTCCGGCAGCAGCGCGCGTTCGACGTACCGCTGGTCGATGTCCTCGCGGACGTCGAGCGACTGGGCGCCGCCGATCACGACGTCGGCGCCCGCGTACCGGTGCGGGGTGACGCCGCCGCGGATCCCCGATTCGAACAGCACTCCGAGCGCGCAGGTGAGCAGGGCGGCACAGAACACCGCGACGAACACGGCCGCGAAGCCGCCGCGCCGCTGCCGGATGTTGGCGCGCGCGAGCGGGCGCAGGCGGGACCGGCGCATGCTCACCACTCCCCGAGATGGGTCATGTGGTCGGCGACCGCGGCGGCGGTGGGGGAGTCCATGCGACCGACCAGGCGACCGTCGGCGAGGAACAGCACCCGGTCGGCGTGCGCGGCCGCCACCGGATCGTGGGTGACCATCACGATCGTCTGGCCGAGGTCGGTGGTGGTGCGGCGCAGCAGGTCGAGCACCTGACGGCCGGTGCGGCTGTCGAGCGCGCCGGTGGGTTCGTCGGCGAACACCGCGTGCGGCTGCGTGATGAGGGCCCGGGCGATCGCGACCCGCTGCTGCTGACCGCCGGACATCTCCGCCGGACGCCGGTCCCGCTTGTCGGCCAGGCCGACCGCGTCGAGCACGTGGTCGAGGTGTGCCCGGTCGGCGGTGCGGCCCGCGAGCAGCAGCGGCAGCGTCACGTTCTGCTCCACGGTCAGGGCGGCCATCAGGTTGTACGCCTGGAAGACGAACCCGATGTGGTCGCGCCGGAAGACGGTGCGGGCCTTGGGCTTCAGTGCACTGATCTCGGTGTCGCCGAGCCACACCGAACCCCGCGACGGCTGGTCCAGGCCGGCGGCGCAGTGCAGGAACGTGCTCTTGCCGGAGCCGGACGGCCCCATGACCGCGGTGAAGCTGCCGGGCGCGAGGGTGAGGCTGACGGTGTCGAGGGCGGTGACCTGGGCGCGTCCGGTGCCGTAGGTCCGGCTGACGTCGGCGAGCCGGACGGCGGCCCGCGGTGGGCTCTGCACGAGCGGCGGTGTGGAAGCGAAGGGGGACATGAGAGGAACGCTATGGAGCGGCGGGTTCCCGGAACATCCCGCGCGGTACCCGATCGATGGTGTAGCTGGCTGTACCGTGCGCGGTGCGGCGGACCCGGCTCCTCCGCACCGCGACACCACACGAGATCCGGAGGCTCGGAAGAATGCGCCAGGTGACCGACAGCGAACGACGTGCGCGGCTCGCGACTCGGCACGCGCTCGCGCCCGGGTGGTCCGCCGGGTCGCCCGAGGACGCAGCCCGGTCGGTCGTGGCCCTGCACGCCACGGATGCTCCGACCGTCTACCTGTCGACCTGGGCGCGGGTCCCGGGTGTCGGCATCGCGGACATCGAGCGCGCGCTCTACGACGACCGCACGCTCGTCAAGCAGCTCGCGATGAGGCGGACGCTCTTCGCGTTCCCCCGGGACGTCGTCCCGGCCGTGCTGTCGAGTGCCGCCGCGCGTGTCGCCACGACCGAACGCACACGGATGGCCCGCGACCTGGAACGCGCCGGCGTGGCCGGTAGCGGGAACGCTTGGCTCGATCGGGCAGGAAACGAGGTCTCGGTGGCGCTGGAGCGGAGCCCCGTCGCGCTGTCCGCCGCCGCGCTCCGGCGCGCCGTCCCGCTGATCGACGTGACCGTTCCCACCACCGCCGGAGAGACGTGGTCGGCGCCGCAGGTCCTCACGCTTCTCGGCGCGGAGGGCGCGATCGTCCGCGGCCCGTCCACCGGCCGGTTTCCCACCGCGCGACCACTCTGGGAACTCCCGTCCCGATGGCTCGGTCCATCTGCCGTCGAACCCGATACGGCCGAGGGATACCGCGAACTCGTCGGACGGTGGTTGCGCGCGTTCGGACCCGGCACCGAGGACGACCTCGTCTGGTGGCTCGGCGCGACGAAGACCGTGGTGCGCCGCGCGCTGCGTGAACTCGACGCCGTCGAGGTCACTCTCGACGGGACTTCATCCGGTTGGCTGCTGCCGGACGACCTCGACGTGGTGGAGCGCACCGCACCCTGGACTGCGCTCCTGCCGCCGCTCGATCCGACGGTCATGGGCTGGAAGGACCGCGACTTCTACCTCGGACCGCACCGCGGCCAGCTCTTCGACACCCGGGGGAACGCCGGCACCACCGCCTGGGTCGACGGCCGAATCGTCGGCTGTTGGCACCAGGACCCGGACGCGGTCGTCAGGGTTCACCTGCTGGAACCGATCTCGGATGAGGCGCGAGACTCCCTGAACGATCACGCGGCGCGTCTCACCGCGTGGCTCGACGGATCCAGGAACCCGACCGGATACCGCTCACCGGCCATGCGGGTGCAGGAGCACCAGTGGCAGACGACTCGAGGTGGCCGTTCGATGGTGTAGCCAGCTGTACCGACATCGGGTGGACGGTGCGGCATGCTGGACCGATGACGTGGACCGAACGCCTGAAGGTGAGATGGGGCGCCGTCCGCTACCTCGCGGTGGAGGCCGCTGCCGCGCTGGTCTCGATGTGCTTCCTGGTCGCCGGCCTGGTGATCGCGGCGACGCTCATCCTGATCGTCGGCTGGCTTGCCGTGCCGCCGTACCTGCGGGCGCTGCGCTGGTGGGCGGGCCTGGCGCGGGAGCGTGCCGGGCGGTACACCGGAACCGTGGTGGGGGAGCGCTACCCGCAGATCCCGGACCGGCCGGGCTTCGACGACCTCCGCCGGCTGCTCACCGCACCGTCCACCCGACGCGACTTCGCGTGGGTCTCGATCCACTCGATCGCTGCCCTCACCGCGGGTCTGCTCGCGGTCGGGCTGCCACTGGCCGCGCTCAATTCGCTTGCGATCCCGTTCTACTGGTGGGCGCTGCCGGCCGATCAGCCGGTGAGCAGCATCTATCCGGTCACGTCGTGGTGGGGCGCCGCGCCGATGCCGTTGGTCGCCGTCGCCTACGCGGTGCTGGGGTGGTGGGCGATCCCGGCGATGGCGCGTGGTGTGGCGGGTCTTGCGTCGCGGCTGCTCGCACCGCGGCGGGAAACCGAACTCTCCGAACGGGTCACGGCCCTCACCGCGAGCCGCGCCGCGGCCCTCGACGCGCATGCCGCCGAGTTGCGCCGGATCGAACGCGATCTGCACGACGGCGCCCAGAACCGCCTGGTGGCCGTCGTGATGATGCTGGGGCTGGCCGAGCGGTCGCTGCGCGTCGCGCCCGAACAGGCTCTGCCGCAACTTCTTCGAGCGCAGGACGCCGCGTCGGACGCGCTGTCGGAGCTGCGGACCCTCGTGCACGACATCTATCCGCCCGTGCTCGACGAACTCGGTCTCGGCGGAGCCGTCTCCGCCCTCGCGGGCCGGAGCGCCGTGCCGTGCGTGCTCGACGTCGACGGTCTGCGACGCGCCCCGGCCGCCGTCGAGGCGGCCGCCTACTTCGTCGTCGCGGAGGCCCTCACCAATGTCGCGAAGCACAGCGGCGCCGAGCGCGTCCAGGTGGCCATCGCGACCCGCGACGACGAGCGTGGGGCGACGATGGTGATCGACGTCCTCGACGACGGTGTCGGAGGCGCGGTCGAGCGACCGGGTAGCGGATTGGCGGGCATCCGTCGCCGCGTGGCAGCGTTCGAGGGGACCGTGACCGTGAACAGCCCGCTCGGCGGGCCGACGAAACTCGAGGTGGAACTGCCGTGCGGATTCTGATCGCAGAGGACGACGCGCTGCTGCGGGAGGGTCTCGCGCTGCTGCTCGGCAGCGTCGGCATCGAGGTGACCGCCGCGGTCGACGACGCCGAGAAGTTCCTCGACGCGTTCGAGTCGGATCCGCCTGACGGCGCCGTGCTCGACGTGCGGATGCCCCCGACGTTCACGAACGAGGGACTGAAGGCGGCGATCGAGGCCCGTCGTCGGCGCCCGGGTTTCCCGGTGCTCGTGCTCTCGGCGTACGTCGAGGACCGCTACGCCGGTGAGCTGCTCTCCGGTGGTGCCGGTGGGGTGGGGTACCTACTCAAGGAGCGAGTCGGCAAGGTCGAGGAGTTCGTGGACGCGCTGCGCCGCGTCGTCGACGGCGGCACCGTGATGGACCCCGAGGTGATCTCGCAGCTGATGAGCCGGCGGCGCGCCGACGACCCGATCCGCAGCCTGACGCCCCGCGAGTCCGAGGTGCTGGGACTGATGGCCGAGGGCCTCGGCAACGCCGACATCGCCCGCAAGCTGGTGGTCAGCGACACCGCGGTGAGCAAGCACATCGGCAACATCTTCGCCAAGCTCGGGCTCGCGGCGTCCGACAGTGGTCACCGCCGGGTCCTCGCGGTGCTCGCGCACCTGCGGTCCTGACAACGGATCACACGCTCTCGAGCGCCTCGCCGACCTCGTGCAGCGCGCGGTGGTGCTGGTCCTCGGCGAGCGCGTGCCCGACGGCGATCGCGACGGCGACGGGCCACTCGATCACCTCGAACACCGCGAGCAGGCCGAGGGCGGCGTAGTAGGCCACGTGTTCGGGACTGGGGACGCCGACGTCGCCCACGATCGGCAGGCGGATCGCGAAGCGTGAGCCCTGCGTGATCCGGTCCAAGGCGGCACTGTGCGATTGCGGGGAGTTCTGGCGATCCAGGATTGCTTCGGTCATCGTTCGCCCTGCCCATCCTCGTCGTTCACCTGATGTACACCTACGGCCGTCATCGTGGGCACCGTGATCTTTTCGTTACCGATGATCTCCGCGTTCGTGTCGTCCGTCCGTCCGTCGGGTCCGGACCCGTTGACCGGCGTGGTGACCTCCGTGCTCACCCCGCCGTTGCGCCACACGTACGCGGTGCTGCTGCGCGCGGGGGTGCTGGTCGTCGACTGATCGCCCGGCGCACCGCGGGTCGGCCACCTGGTGAGAACCCGCGGTGCGATGGCCGCGACGGCCGTCGCGCCCGCCGCCGACCCCAGGGCCTGGGCCCAGGCGAGGGGGCCGAGCGGCGTGCACCCCAGGAACTGGCTCAGCCCGGGAACACTGATCACCCCGGCCAGCGCCGCCATGGAACCGGCCGCCGTCGCCACCACGAGCGGGCTGCGGGAGTCGATGAGCGTCTGCCCCAACTGGGCGCCGACCAACGCGACCAGGCCCACCGTCGACGCCCGCCGGGGGCGCCCGGTGACCGTCGCCATGCCCCAGGCGGCACTCGCCCCGATCGCGGTGGTCGCGCCGCGGACGGCGACGGTCCGCCACAGCGCCGCGCGGTCCGGTCCGCGCCCGTCGTAGGCGTGGTTCCGGTTGGGGGGACTCACCGCGAGTGCCGCCGCGGGCAGGGCATCGGTGAACAGATTCACCAGCAGCAACTGCCGGGCGTTGAGCGGCGCCCGCCCGCCGATCGCGCTGCCGATCAGGGCGAACGCCACCTCCCCGGCGTTCCCGCCCAGCAGCACGGCCACCGCGGACTGCACCCGCTGCCACAACTGCCGGCCCTCGTCGACCGCGTCGAGGATCGAATCGACGTGGCCTCCGATCAGCAGGATGTCGGCCGCGCTGCGCGCCGGATGACTGCCGTGCGAGGTGACACCGATACCGATGCTCGCCGCCCGGATGGCGGCGGCATCGTTGGCGCCGTCGCCCACCATCGCGCACACGCGCCCGGCGCGCTCCAGGGTCTGCACGATCTGGACCTTCTGCTCCGGCGACATGCGCGCGAACACGCGCCGCTCGCGGACCGCGGTCTGCTGGTGCCGGTGCGACAGCGACTCCCACTCGCTGCCGCTCATCACGTCACCGGCGTCCACGTCGAGCCCGAGTTCCCGCGCGACGGCGGCCGCGGTGACCGGGTGGTCGCCGGTGATCAACCGCACCGAGATGCCGCGGTCCTCGAGTTCCGGTAGCAGCCCCGCCGCCTCGGGGCGGGCGGTGTCCGACAGGCCGAGCAGCCCGATCGGCTCCAGGCCACGGCCGCACAGGGACTCGACGGCGTCCGGATCCGACGCGGCCCGCTCGGCTTCAGGCCCGGTGACGGTGCGGCGGGCGACCGCGATCACGCGCAGGCCGTTCTCGGCCATCGACTGCACGTCGGCGACGATCGATTCGAGCGAGGTCGGCCCGGCCCCGGAACAGGCCGCCAGGACCACCTCGGGAGCGCCCTTCACGACCAGTTCGGTCCCCTGCAGTGCCGCGGCGTACGGTCGTCCCGCACGGAACGGCAGCAGGACATCCGATGCGAGCGCTCCGTCCGGTTCGTCCGCGGCCTCGACCACGGCCCGGTCCGTCGCGTGGGCGGCGGCCCGGCCCTCCGGCGTCACGGACGTCCGGGCGGCGGAACGGAGCACCCGATCGCGGTCGTGCATGCCGATCGGATGCACCTGGGTCACCCGCAACCGGTCCTCGCTGAGCGTGCCCGTCTTGTCGAAGCAGGCGACATCCACACGGCCGAGCGCCTCGACGGACCGCGGGGTGCGCACGAGCACCGACGCGTGCGTCAGGCGCCGGGCGGCCGCCTGCTGGGCCAGCGTCGCGACGAGCGGGAGTCCCTCGGGCACGGCGGCGACGGCCACGGCGACACCACTGGTGACCGCCGACCGTAGGCCGCCACCGCGGAGCATCGACGTGAGGGTGACCAGTGCGCCGCCACCGATGCTCACCGGCAGCACCCGGTCCGTGAGGCCGCGGAGCTGCGCCTGCAGGCCGACCTTCCGGACCGGGGCCGGCGAGAGTGCCGCCGCCCGTCCGGTCTCCGTGTCGTCGCCGACCGCGGTGACCAGGGCGGTGGCGGTCCCGGTCAGCACCGTCGTCCCCGCGAAGAGCATGCAACTGCGCTCCGCGAGCGGGACAC
This sequence comes from Prescottella agglutinans, assembly GCF_004011865.1. Classification (GTDB taxonomy): domain Bacteria; phylum Actinomycetota; class Actinomycetes; order Mycobacteriales; family Mycobacteriaceae; genus Prescottella; species Prescottella agglutinans. The sequence goes on from NZ_RKLP01000009.1 coordinate 67,562, forward strand.
CGGGCGTGGCGTCGGTCTGCTTGTCGACCGGCATCGACTCGCCGGTCAGCGAGGACTCGTCCACCTCGACGCCGTCGGTCTCGACCAGCCGACCGTCGGCCGGCGCCACCTCGCCGGCCCGGACCTCGATCACGTCGCCCGGCTGGAGGAGTCGCGCATCGATCGACTCGTACCCGCCGTCGGCCCCGGTGCCGACCCGTCGGGCCGGCGCGTCCTCGACGGCGAGTAGACGGGTGAGGAGACGCTCGGCATGCATCCGCTGCGCGGCGGACAGTGCGGCGTTGCCGACCAGCACCGTGCCGACCAGGATCGCGTCGACCGGGGAGCCGAGCACCGCGCTGGCCGCAGATCCGGTCGCCAGGATCGGGGTGAGCGGGTCGGACAGTTCGGTGCGCAGCGACCTGCCGAAGTCCCACAGACCCGTGACCGGACGTCGCGCCCAGTCGACGGTGGTGCCGATCCGTCCGGGGCCGGTGCCGGGCGTGCGCGTGTGCGGAGTGCCGAGCATGCGCCGGACACGGTCCACCGACATCGCATGCCAGTCGTGCTGCGGGTTCGGGCGCGGGGGATCGGCCCGGAGCACGTGCCGGGCCAGTGTGTGCCCGGTCCACAGGGCGGCGCCCGCGCCCGCGCTGACCGGCCCCGGGCCGCGTCCGTGTGTGCCCGGAATCATCAGGAGGGCGCCCAGCAGTGATGCGCCGGAAGCGATTTCGATGCCGCGTCGGCTCGCGGTACGGGCGGCGGGCAGTGCCCGGACGATCCGCCACGCCGCAGCCAGGTCCGGCACGACGAGATCGCAGTCCGGCGGTGCCGAACGCGACGCGCGTGGCGGAAGGCACATGCTCACGTCGGCCGCGGCGACCGCCTCCGGGCAGCCCGTCGCGAGTACCGCGACCGCGCCGCCCGCCTCCTGCAGGTTCCGGATGGTCGAGGTCAGGTCGGAATCGAGTGTGTCACTGTGTTTTCCGAGGTCGTCGAACGCCGAACGCAACGTCCCCAGGGCCTCGTCGTCGATCGAGTGGACCGTGACACCGGCCTGTCGTGCCTGCTCCAGCAGGGCCCCGGCGAGGGCGTCTCGGACCGGGGAGATCAGCACCGCCGCGCCGGGGGCGCCGTCGGTGTCCGTGAACCGGGCCAGGGCGTGCCACCCCACGTCGAGGGCACCGGCGTCGACCGCCGTGCGTGCCGCCTCCCACACCGCGGCGCGGCGGTCGTCGGGCACGCCCTGGATCCGGCTCACCCGCAGATCCGTCGTCAGGAGTGCGCGCGGGTCGACGACGAGCGCGGTCACACCGTCGAGGCGACGCAGGACGTCGGGGCCGCGGCACAGCACGTCGTGTCGGTCCGCGAGGCCGCGGCCCAACGTGCTCGCGAACGATTCGCGGGCGGTGCGGGCCGCCTTGGGCGCGGCGACCAGTGCCGCGGTGCCGGCAGCGCGGACGCTGCCGGTGGCGAGGCCGACGGCGGCCGCCCCGCCGAACTGGGCCCACGCCGCGCGTTCGAGGTGGCGATCGACCGGGCCCCGGTCGGCGGGCCGTGGCGAGTCGTCGCCGGCGGGTCCGAGGGGGCTGCGCTGCCACGCGCGCCGGTTGGCGAGCACCTCGCCCACGACCGAGTAGCGCAACAACGCCTCGACGGCGAGCGGCGGCGGAGCCTGCACGAGCGTGAAGCTGACCGCGGTCAAGGTGGAGAGGACGAGGTCGGTGCGGGCGCGCCCGATGCTCGATTCGAGCAGGCGGCGCAGCGCCGGCTGGTAGTCGACGAGGGTCACCGGTGCAGCCACCGCCAGCGGGAGTCGTGGTAGCCGCAGCAGCCGACCGGTCGTGGCGAGTCCGAAACCGAGCGAGTGCGCCGCGAGTGCGGTGATGCGGGCGGACAGTACGGAGTCGTCCCAGTCCCGCGGCAGTTCAGGCGTTGTGGCGTCCTGGATCGTGCGGGCCTGCCGGCCCGACGGCGCGAGCAGTCCCGTCAGCACGCCCGCGGTGGTGGCGGCGCCGACGGTGACGGTGGTGAGCGCGGCATGCGCGGACCGTCCCGGCAGGCTGCGCGCCCGCGTGACGATTGCCCCGACCCCCGCGATCCTCACCGAGTGGCACGCCCCCGTGGACGGGTTGTGGTGCTCTTCCTGGCCGTGCTCTTCTTGGCGCTGCTCTTCTTCGCCGTGGACTTCTTCGCGGGGGTGCGCTTGGCGGTGCTCGTGCTCGCGGCCGTCTTCCTCGCGGCCGTGCCGGTACTGTCCTTGCTCGCGCTCCCGTCGGTGCTGCTGCGTGCCCCGGTGCTCATCGCCGGTTGCTGACGGCCGGGTTGCGCGCCGCGCTCGTGGAGTTGCCTCAACACGAGCGCGGCGCCCCCGACGGTGAGGACCACCGGCCATTCGACCAGCCCGACGGCCCCGGCGGCGGCCATCGTGAGCAGAGCGGCCGGTGTCGAGTGGCTTCCCCGCTCGATGCCGCGACGGGTCCCGTCGGCGACTCCGCTGACGGCTCCCCGGACGCCGCCCACGACGCTGCCGACGGCGGCCCCGCCGAGCGCCCCGATCGACGACGTGGTCACCTCTGCGATCCCGGAGACGGTCCGCACCGCGCCATCGGCGAACGACATTCGGCCGCCAGGTCTGTGGCCGTTGTGTGAGGTGTGCCCTGTCTGTTCCATCGAACGCCCATCGTCCGGAAGTCGCGGGTCGGTTCGGCGGTGGATTTGCGCCGAGCCTTCGCGGGATCGGGTTGCCACTAGTAGCCGAGTCTAAACCCGACCACTTGTGATGTGAACCTTTCCGCCGACACGAAACACCTGGTGTGTCAAGCGTTGTGTTCACGAAAACGGCAACGGGTGGATTCTCGACCGTCCGGTCCTAATGTTGCTTCCCGTCACCCTGCGACCCTCCGACTCGATCGATGTCGGTGCGGCGCATTCGTTTCTGGTCGTATCCCATTCCTGCAAGGAGTCTCCGATGTCCCGTCTCCGCCGACTGCCCCGAGCTGTTCTCGCGCTCGCGCTCGTTCCCGTCGCCGGGTTGGCAGTCGCGTGCGGCGGCTCCTCCGCCGATTCGGAGACGGATGCGGCCGGCGGTGCGACGTTCACGCTCAAGGTCTTCGACCCGGGCAACGCGGGTGCCATCGCGGTGGGCAAGCGGGACGGCGACTACGATCGCGCGCTCGCGCCGCTGGGCGCGAAGATCGAATGGGTCAAGACCACACCGGGATTCAGCTCCAATCTCAAGCTGTTCAACACCGGTGAGCTGGACATCCAGACCGGTGCCTACAGTCCGGTGGTCGGCGCACTGTCCAAGGACGTCGGTGTGCAGATCTTCGCGACCTCGGATCCGTACAACAAGGATCAGAGCGGCATCATCGCCACCGCGGGGTCGGGCATCTCGTCGCTCGAGGACCTGAAGGGCAAGCGGGTCGCGGTCAACCCCGCCGCCAAGGGTGAGTACATCGTGCTCAAGGCGCTCACCGAGGCGAACATCCCGATCGACTCGGTCGAGCGGGTTCCGCTGCAGCAGACCGACGCGGCATCGGCGTTCTCCACCGGTCAGGTGGACGCCTGGGCGTCGTTCCTGGCGCCGTATCAGGAGGCGAAGACCAAGGGCGCCAGGGAGATCGTGACCGAGGGTGACATCAAGTCGGTCGACAACACGATCATCGCCGGCCGGACCGTGGTCCTGCAGGAGCATCCGGAGGTGGTGCAGAAGTTCCTCGAGGTCACCAAGGATCTCACCCGCCGCCAGCGGGAGAATCCGGCCGCGTTCGAGAACGTCTTCGAGCAGGCCGGGCCGCGCGCGCTGAGCGGTCAGCGCCTCGACGACGCCGTCGCGCTCGGCGGGCAGGTCACCGACTTCCGGTACCCGACCGCCGCGGACGAAGCGGACCTGCAGTCCGTCGCCGACCTCTTCTACCGCAACGGTGTCATCCAGCGGCAGCTCACCGCAGCCGACCTGACGTTCGATCTGCAGGGTGCGGTCGCCGCGAAGCCGGGGGCGTGACCGTGACCGCCACTCTGCGCGACACGCGTCGCAGCGGCCCGGCAGTGCAGCTGGACCTGGAGGAGCCGGCGTACCGGCGACAGCGCACTCGCCCCGCGTGGTTGTCGCTGCCGCTGCGCCTCCTGGTGCCCGCCGCCCTGCTCGCCGGATGGTGGATCGGCTCGGCCACCGGACTGATCTCCGAGGCCGTGCTGGCCTCGCCCACCAAGGTGTGGGACGCGTTCGCCGAGCTGTACTCGACCGGCCAGCTGGTCGACTTCTCGCTCGCGTCGCTGCAGCGGGCCGCGCTCGGCGTGCTGTTCGGCACCCTGATCGGCCTGGTGCTCGGGGTGCTGTCGGGGCTGTCGACGCTCGGCGAGGAGCTGATCGACTCGACGATGCAGATCAACCGGGCCGTGCCGTTCCTCGCGCTGGTGCCGCTGTTCATCGCGTGGTTCGGGATCGACGAGACGTTCAAGGTCGTCCTCATCGCCGTCGCGACCGTCGCCCCGATGTACGCCTACACGTATCTCGGGGTCCGCAACGTCGACCGCAAGATGGTCGAGGCGGCCCGCGGGTTCGGGCTCACCGGCTGGCGTCTGGTCGCCGAGGCGATCCTGCCGGCCGCGCTGCCCGGCATCCTGATGGGGCTGCGAATCTGCTTGTCGCTCAGCATCACCGGACTCATCGCCGCCGAGCAGGTCGGCACCCGCGAGGGTATCGGTTACCTGGTCACGCTGGCGCAGGAATACAACCGGACCGACTACATGGTGCTGTGCGTGGTGCTGTACGCCGTGCTCGGTCTCGTCTTCGACGCGATCGTGCGGGTCATCGAGCGGTTCGCGATGCCGTGGCGACGGTTGGCGGTGGTCCGATGAGTGCCGCTCAGGCGCCGTTGCCGCCGCTCGCCCAGCGGGAGCGGACGGCCACCACCGCGGCCGCCCGTCGCGCCGGGGAACCCGTCGCGGTGCGACTGCAGGCCGTCCGGAAGAGTTTCGGCGACAGGACGATCCTCGGCGGCGTCGACCTCGCGATCCACCGCGGCGAGTTCGTCGTCCTGCTCGGGCCCAGCGGCACCGGCAAGACCACGCTGCTGCGACTGCTCACCGGACTCGAACGCCCGGACGGCGGCGAGATCCGCGTGCCGCACCAGCGCACCGTCGTCTACCAGGAGCCGCGGCTGATCCCGTCCAAACGGGTCCTCGGCAACGTCGTCGTCGGACAGCGTCGGACCGCAGCCGTGCGGGCGGCGGGGGCCAAGGCGCTCGACGAGGTCGGCCTGGCCGGCAAGCAGCGGGACTGGCCGGCGACCCTGTCTGGCGGTGAGGCCCAACGTGTCGCGCTGGCCCGGGCGTTGGTCCGCGAACCGGAACTGCTGCTGCTCGACGAACCGTTCGCCGCGCTGGACGCACTGACGCGCCTGCAGATGCAGGACCTGGTCGGCGATCTGGTCGCCCGGCACCGGCCCGCCGTCCTGCTCGTCACCCACGACGTCGACGAGGCCGTCCGCCTCGCCGACCGCGTCCTGATCCTCAACGAGGGGTCGTTCGTGGTCGACGTCGACATCGACCTCGCGCGTCCCCGCGACCGCAACGACCCCGAGGCGCTGCGCTACCGCGCGGCCTTCCTCGCCGAACTCGGCGTCGGCAGAGACGCCACCCACCACCCCGAAGGGAGCACCCCGTGACCACCACCTCACCCCTCGACACCCTCTGGTACACGCGGTGCCCCGTGCCGACCGCGAGCGGCCTCGCGAATTCGCTGGGTTGGCTGTCCGAGACCGCCGACGCCGCCGGACTGCGGTTCGGGATCCTGCAGGACGCCGACGCCGAACTGGCCGGGCGCCACTTCGATCACGGACTGTCCGGCCTGATCCGGGAGGGCGGCAACGTGCCCGCGCTCGCGGCGCGCGCCGAGGGTGCGCCGACACGCCTCGTCGGACTGACGTGGATCGACGAATCGCAGGCGATCCTCGTCGGGCCGGCCACGGCCATCGACTCACCCGCCGAACTGGCCGGGCTGCGGATCGGCATTCCCGCCTGGGCGGACGACCGGGCCCGCAGCTTCCCGCGCGCGATGGCGTTGCACGGCTTCGCCTCGGCGCTGCGCCTCGGTGGGCTCACGTTCGCGGACGTCGTGGCCGTCGAGGTGCCCGCCGAACCGAACCCCCAGGTGCGCAGCGCGTCCCGATCCCGCACCACCACGTGGGGCGTCGAGGCGCTGCTGCGCGGCGACGTCGACGCGATCTACGTCAAGGGTGCACGGGCGCAGGAGGTGGCCCGCGAGCACGGCCTGCAGGTCGCCGTCGACCTGGACGCCACCGCGTCGAAGCGGCTGCGGGTCAACAACGGCACCCCGCGCCCGATCACGGTGCACGCCGACCTGCTCGAGTCCCGCCCCGACCTGGTCGCCGCGTTCCTCGCACAGACGCTGCGGGCCGCGGACTGGGCCGCCGACAACCTCGACGAGGTCCGCGACGTCCTGGCCCGCGAGACATACTCGGGCGCAGCGGGAGTCGAGGCCGCGTACGGCGACACGTTCCACCGCGGCCTGCACCCGACGCTGTCCGCGGAACGACTCGAACTGCTCGACATCCAGAAGCAGTTCCTCTACACGCACGGGTTCCTGGCCGCCGACTTCGACCTCGCGTCGTGGGTGGCGCCGGAGCCGCTGGCGCAGGCACGTGAACTGCTCGCGTCGGATCGGAAGGTGGCATCGTGACCGAGTTCCTGTGGGAGTTGCCGGTGCGCGGCGACGGCCGGCACGTCGCCGCGGTCTCCGAGCGGCGCGGCGGCTTCGACTTCCTCGACCAGGCGATCCTCGCCGCCGAACTGTCCGGGCTCGACGGCGTCGTGGTGCCGTACGACCCCGAGGGCGACGACTCGTGGGTGGTGGGCGGGTCCGCGCTGCGCCAGACCCGGCACGCCCGCGTCACCGTCGAGTTCCATCCGGCGTTCGGCACCCCGGTGTACGCGGCGAAGCTGTCGGCGACGCTGCAGCGGCTGTCCGCCGGTCGCCTCGACTGGCGGGTGCGGGTGGACGTCGACCCCGACGACGCGCGTGCACGCGGCGACCGGGTCACCGGGGCCGACCGGTACCGGCGGGCCCGCGAGTTCCTCGCCGTCGCGCGCGGCGTGTGGAACGAGGAGCAGGTACTGCCGGGGCGTTTCGGCGGCACCGGGTTCGAGTTCGCGGGCGAGTTCTACGACGTGATCGACGGCGGGTTCCGCGGCATCCTGTCCGGTCTGCCGGCTCCGACCGTGTACCTGTCGGGGACGTCGCCCGAGGCGATCGCGTTGTCGGCCGAGCACGCCGACGTCCACCTGCTCGACGAGCAGCCGCACGGCGTCGCCGCAACGGTCGCCGAACTCCATAGCGCCGCCGCCGGATTCGGCCGTACCGTCCGCATCGGGCTCGAGGTGCCGATCGTCGCCCGCGAGGACGCGGACGAGGCGTGGGCGCGGGTGCTGCGGCAGTGGCGCGAGGTCCATCCGGGCGCCACCGCGGCCGATGTCCGGGCACGCGCGCTGGACGGCTCCCGCTGGGCGGGGTTCGATCGCATCGGCTACCGACAGCAGATCGGGCTCGTCGGCAGTTACGAGCAAGTGGCGCAGGCATTGTCACGCTACCGGGAGCAGGGCGTCGAGGTGTTCGTGCTCACCGGACATCCGCACCTCGAGGAGTTGCACCGTGCCGGTGAGCATCTGCTGCACCTCGTCGACCCCGCCGGCCGCACGCTCGCTGGACAGGAGATCCCCGCATGAGCACCGACTTCTACTGGCGCATCGGCATGGAGGGCGACCACGCCTCGTTGCGCACCCCGCGCCGCTACAACCGCGGGCACGCCGGCGGTCACGGCCCCGGCAACATCGCCCCGGCGATCCGCGGCGGTGAACTCGACGGCTACAGCTACATCGACCACATGGCCGCCGTGGTCAAGGCCTCCGAGTCGGCCGGATTCGTCGGCGGCCTGCTGCCGTCGTTCCCGATCACCGAGGACCCGTGGGCGGCCGCGTCGGCGCTGGCCCGCGAGAGCGACACCTACCGGTTCATGGTGGCCTTCCAGCCCGGCTTCCTGCATCCCGTGCAGGCCGCGCGGATGTCGGCCAGCCTGCAGCGCGCGACCGGCGGCCGACTGGTCTACAACATCATCAGCGGCGGCGGGGGAGCGCCGCAGCTGTGGTGGGGCGACAAGGTCGCGCACGACGACCGCTACGCCCGCACCACCGAGTTCCTCGACGTGCTGCGCGGGGTGTGGGACGGGGCACCGTTCGACTACGACGGCCGCTTCTTCCGCACCGACGGAGCCGGGTTGCCCCCGCTGCTGGCCGGTCAGCCGTTCCCGGAGGTGTTCTTCTCCGGATCGTCCGGCGCGGCCGTCGCCGCGGCGGGAGCGCACGCCGACTACTACCTGTCGTGGCTCGAGCCGTTCGCGGACCTGCGGGCCAAGTTCGACGGTGTCCGGGAGCATTCGGCGAAGCTGGGCCGCACCCCGAAGTTCGCGGTCCGCATCGACGTCGTCGCCCGGCACACCGAGGAGGCGGCGTGGGCGGAGATCGAGAAGGGGTGGGCGTTCGTCGATCGTGACGCCGCCAACCGTGCCGCCCAGGGCGATTCGGTGGGCGCCGCCCGCATCGCCGGCTGGGTGCCGGAGAACATCACCGGCTACCGCGACCTCGAGGTCCAGCCCAACGTGTGGTGCGGCTTCAGTCTCATCCGCGGCGGGCCCGCGTTCGGTCTCGTCGGCAGCTACGAGCAGGTCGCCGAGCGTCTCGACCAGCTGATCGATCTCGGCGTGGACGCGTTCATCCTCGCCGGAAATCCCCACCTCGAAGAGGCCTACCGCGTGGGCGAGGAGGTGCTGCCGCTGCTGCGCCGCACCACGCCCACCCCGGTCCGCAGTCTTTCCGTCCGATAGGAGAATCCCCATGACCAGCACCGAGCTTCGCATCACCCCGGCCGTCGAGGCGTTCGTCGACGACGCCCGCCGGGCCGCCGACACCGCCTTCCGGGTGTTCCGCGAGACCGGCACCGTCTCGGCCAACGGCACCGTCAACTTCGTCGAGCGCGTGCCCGGCGAGGAACTCGCGGTCGCGCTCAACGAGCCCGGTCCGTGGGCCGAGGACCGCGGCGCCAAGCCGATCCTCGCGACGTTCGACGGTGACGTCCTGGCCGGTGACGGGCCGGCCGGGTTCGTCACCGGCTACGCCAAGGTGTTCCGCGAGCACCCGGAGATCACGTCGATCGTGCACGTCCACACCCCGTGGCTGGGCGGCTGGGCGCAGACCCACCGCACGCTGCGCATCAAGTACGCGGCCTCGCAGCGCCTGACGCTCTCGCGTGACATCCCGCCGCACATCGACCGCAGCCAGGCGCCCGGCGACTTCATCCTCGACCGCCTGGTCGACGACCCCGATCTGGTGGCGATCTTCGAGGCCAACGGCGGCGTCAACGTCATCGGCCGCGCCGGCCTGCTCGAACTCGCCAAGTTCGTGGTGCTGCTCGAGGAGGGCGCGCAGTACCAGGCGCTCGGCGAACTCGTCGGCGGCACCGTCGACTTCGACAAGACCAACCTCGTCGCCCAGTGGGGCCGCAGCGGCCTGCTCGACGAGGCCCGCCGCCGCGGACTCGTCTGAGCCGGGCAGTCAGGAGCATTCCCATGACGATTCGCATCGGATACTTCCCGAACAACAACTCGCTGTTCGCGCTGCGCCACAACGGCCTGCTCGAACTCCGCCTCCCGAACGTCGAATGGGTCGACCTGCGCGACCTGCCGCCGACGCCGCGCGTCGATCCCCGGCACGGGTTGCCGACGCTGCACTCGGACTGGCTGTTCGAGGACGGCGGCTACGACGTCATCGGCACCGGCTTCACCCCGCCGATCACGGCGCTCGGTCAGGGCCGGGACCTGGTGTACGTGGGCATCTCGGGTCCGCGTGTCGAGAACGGCCGGTTGGTCACCCTCGCCGAGTCGGGGATCCGCACCGTCGCCGATCTGCGCGGCAAGCGGGTCGGCGTCGCGCACGGGTCGTGGCAGACCACCCTCGCGCTGCTCGCGTTGGACCGGGAGGGGCTGACCTGGTCGGACATCGTCCCGGTCGACGTCGACGTCGACCGCGGCGGTGCGGCGCTGCGGGCCGGGGAGATCGACGCCTGGGTCGGCGCCTATCCGGGGCTGGCCGAGGTGGAGGCGGTCGCGAAGGTGCGCACCCTCGTCGACACCGACGGCCTGTTCAGTCACCCCTCGCTGTGGTTCGTCCGCCGCGATTTCGCCGAGAACCACCGACCCGAGCTCGAGGCGATCGTCGCGGCCCTGCAGGAATCGGACGCCTGGATCGTGGCGAACCCCCGGGAAGCCGCCCGCTTCTTCGTCGAGGACGCCGAAAGGAACGGCGGCACCGCCGATCTCGACCGCTGGGAGGAGGCGCTGCGCGGCCGGCCGTTCGGGATCGGTGCCGTGACCGAGGAGTTCCTCGACGAGCAGCAGCGCGCGGCCGACCTGCTGCACGCCAACGGTCTGCTGCCGCAGGCGGTGTCGGTGCGCGACGCCGTGCTGCCGTGGATCGGTGAGGTGGTGGAACGGAGTCGGTCCGTCACCGCGGTGTGATCCGGCGGCCGTCCCGCCCTGTTCCACCGGCTACCCTTGTCGTCGAGCGTCCGCGTCGGTTGCGGTGCGCGTGAACAGCAGGGATGGCGTCGATGGGCAGGCAGCGGGGCGGCCGCAGGAGTGAGGGCCGCGACCCTCGCGGCGACGGTGGTCCCGTCGCCGGAACCTACGAGATCGACACCGGAACGTGTGAGCTCGAGGAGGATCCGTTCGACCAGCAGAGCTGGATCGTCAAGATCAACGGTGAACCCAGTTCGCACATCGACCTGGCCGATCCGCAGACTCTGGCCTTCGACTACATGCGGTGGATCTCCGAACTGGTTCGTTCCCAGTGGGATTCGTCGTCGAGGCTGCGTGTGCTACATCTGGGTGGCGGGGCGTGCACACTCGCGCGGGCGTTCGCGTCCCTGTATCCGGAGGCGCGGCAGGTGGTCGTCGAACTGGACGGACGCCTCGCCGTGCTGGTGCGGGAATGGTTCGACCTGCCCCGCGCCCCGCTCCTGCGCGTGCGGGTGGGGGAGGCCCGCGCCGTCACGGAGACCCTGACCGACGACAGCCGCGATCTGGTGATCCGCGACGTGTTCGCGGGCCGCAGCACCCCGCGGGCGCTGACCACGCTCGAGTTCACCCGGCAGGCGCGCCGCGTCCTCGCGCCCGGCGGGATCTACGTCGTCAACTGCGGCGACACCCCGGACCTGCGCGGCGCCCGGGCGGAGGCCGCGACCATCGGCACGGTGTTCGAGCACACCGCGATCATCGCGGACCCGGCGATGCTCAAGGGCCGGCGCGACGGCAACGTCGTCATCGCCGGCAGCGACGTCCCGATCGGGACGTCGTCGGCACTGGCCAGTCGGGTCCTGGGCGGTGGCACCCAGGCGCACGTGTGGCAGGACGAGCAGGTCCGCAGGTTCGCCGAGTCGGCGAAGGTTCTGCGCGACGACGCCGCGTACACGACCGAATGACCGGGATGCGCGTGGTGGCCTGACCGGAGGGGCTAGGACGTTTCGGCCTCGGCCTCGGTCTCGGTTTCGGCGTCCAGTGGGGCCGCCTTCACCGCCCGGATCCCGAGCCACGCGCCCATTAGGGTGAAGCCGAGCAGGCAGGCCGCGCCGATGGCGCCGAGTGCCGTGAGCATCGATTCCGGCATCGGGGCCAGCGCGCCGAGGCCGGCGAGGATCGAGAGCCCTCCGCCGATTGCGGTCCACGGCTTGCTCACCCGATGCGCGGTGGACCACGCGTCGTCGCTGTACATGGTCGTCGGGGTGCGGATGCCCAGATAGGGATTTCGGCGCAGACGGCCACTCGCCGCCGCCCGAGAGGTCCACGCGATCACGGCGCCGCCGATGACGAACGTCAGGCACAGGGCTATCCGCAATCCGATCGGGTCCATACCGCCACGCTAGATCACGAACGCACCGAATCGGTCGATCCCGGCATCAGGTGAGTCGGTCGGTGCGCCGCCTCTCCGCGAACGCGGTCAGTGCCTCCCGGTTCGCCGGTCCACCCAGCATCTCGCGGAAGCAGGCATTCTCCCGCTCGCGGGCGGCGGCGATCTCGGCGCGGCGCGGTTCGGTCATGGTCTTCTTGACCGCGATCAAGCTCGAAACGGGCTTGGATGCAAGAATTTCGGCGTGGGAGCGTGCCACGTCCATGAGTTCGCCGGGCGCGCACACCCGCCACGCCAGGCCCATCTCCACGGCCCGGTCCGCGTCGATCCACTCCGAACTCATCAGCGCCCAGGCGGCGTTCTGCCTGCCGATCAGCGCCGGCATCAGGACGCTCGACGCGGCCTCGGGAGCCACACCGAGGTCGGTGAACGGGTACCTGAGGCGGGCCGCGCTCGACACGAACGTCAGGTCGGCGAAGCCCAGGATCGTCGCCCCGGCCCCCACCCCGACCCCGTTGACCGCGCAGATCAGCGGCTTGGGGAAGTTCGCCAGCGCATCGATCATGCCGTGGAAGCCGTGCCTGCCGCGCCGGAAGTCGGGGTCGGTCGTGAGGGCCTGCATCTCGCGGAGGTCGGCGCCGGCGCTGAAGGCGCGGCCGTTGCCGGTGAGCATGACGACCGCGACGTCCGGGTCCTGCGCGGCCGCCAGCAGGGCCTCGGTGGTGTCGTCGCACAGGGCTTCGTCGAATGCGTTGAGTGCCTCGGGGCGGTCGAGGGTCAGGGTCCGCACGCGGGCGCGGTCGTCGACGAGGATGCTCATCCTCAGCACACTAGAACGTATTTCAAGTTCGTGGGGCGTTTGCCGCGACGGGGGCGTCGGCGATCCGGCGATTGCCTAAAAAGTGATATCACTTTAATATCTGTTTCGGCGGTACGCGTCGAGGCGGGCCGCGCCGACGAGGAGGGCACGATGACATCGGTAACCGAGTTCGCTCCCAGGGATGCGATCGATTCGACGGGGGTGGAGGAGCGTCCGGGCTGGTCCGCGAACGGGTGGCCGTTCGCGATCGGCGGACTGCTGGCGCTCATCGTCGGCGCCGGTCTGATCGCCGCCGGGATCTTCCTCGGGTCGGACCCGAACATCGCGCTCATCGTCGCCGGGGGAGTACTCGTCTTCGTCGCCCTCGACGCCCTCGTGGGACTCGTGCTCGTCGAGCCCGGCCAGGCCCGGGTCCTGCAGTTGCTGCAGGGGTCGTATGCGGGCACGCTGCGCGAGAACGGTCTGCGCTGGGTCAACCCGCTGAACACCCGGCGGGCGATCTCCACGCGAATCCGCAACCATGACACCGGCAAGGCGAAGGTCAACGACGCGGACGGCAATCCGATCGAGATCTCCGCGGTCATCGTGTGGCAGGTGCGCGACACCGCCCGCGCCATGTTCGACGTCGACGACTTCGAGGAGTTCGTGGCGGTCCAGACCGAGGCCGCGGTGCGACACATCGCCGGCAGCTACCCGTACGACGGCGACGGGACGTCGATCTCGTTGCGGCAGAACGCGGACGAGATCACCTCGCGGCTGTCCGACGAGGTGGGCGAGCGGGTGCGGTCCGCGGGCGTCCAGGTGATCGAGTCGCGCATCAACCAGCTCGCGTACGCCCCGGAGATCGCGCAGGCGATGCTGCGCCGACAGCAGGCCGGAGCCGTCATCGCGGCGCGCGAGCAGATCGTCCACGGCGCGGTCGGCATGGTCGCCTCGGCGCTGGAGCGGCTCGAGCGCGAGCACACCGTCGAACTGGACGAGGAACGCAAGGCGGCGATGGTCTCGAACCTGCTCGTGGTGCTGTGCGGCGACCAGAGCGCACAGCCGATCGTCAACACCGGAACCCTCTACCAGTAGGCTGCGCCGTCATGGTCGAACGCAAGAAGGTGCTGTTGCGCCTCGACCCCGCGGTGCACGACGCGCTCGCACGATGGGCCGCAGACGAACTGCGCAGTACCAACGCACAGATCGAGTTCCTGTTACGGCGAGCGCTCGACGACGCGGGACGGGCGCCGTCGAACGCCGAGCGGATGCGGCGCCCGGGGCGTCCGCGCAAGGACGAGGAATAGAGACGCAGACGGGGCCCGGCGGCGAACCGCCGGGCCCCGTCGCGTTCTCGGTCAGCTGCGGGCGAACCGCGCAGGCTCGGTGCCGGGAACCGCGGCGACCTGCCCGCGGGCGACCAGGTGCCGCAGGTGGGCGGCGGCCTCCGACAGCGCCATGCCCTTCGCCATCGGGTGGAACTTGTCCCACGGCCGGTACCACTTCATCCGCTCGGCCACCTGCCACACGGTGATCTCGTCGTCGGCGAACGCCTCGTAGAGATGGTCGAGGCGTTCCTCGTGGTGATCGATCAGTTCGCCGGCACGGCCCGCCACGTCGAGGATCGGGACACCGTGCGCCCCGAGTCCGCGGGTGATGTCCATCTTCTGCACGCGGCGCAGCGACTCCATGAACTCCGCGAGCGCGTCGCGTTCCTCGAGCGGGTACTCGAAGTTGCCGACGTGCGGCGTGGTCTTCTGCAGCACGTGGTCGCCGGTGAACATGACGTCGGCGTCCTCGAGGTAGAAGCACACGTGGCCGGGGGTGTGGCCCGGCGTGAACACGGCCCGCAGGTCGCGCCCGGTGAGGGCGATCAGTTCGTCGTCGACGAGGATCCGGTCGGGCGCCGACTCCGGCCCGACGGGCGCGTCGCCCTCGGCGGCCCGCGCGAACGCCTCGCGGTCGGCGAGCGGAGCGCCGGCGCGTTCGAGATTGGCCAGGTGGTAGTCCATCCACTCCTGGTCCCGGCCGGACGACATCTTCTCGAACATGTCGTGATCGGCCTCGTGCATCGCGATCCACGCGCCGGACGCCTCCCGTACCCGCCCGCACAGACCCGTGTGGTCGGGATGGAAGTGGGTGAGCACGACGCCCTCGACGTCGGCCACCGAGTGCCCGATCGACTCGAGGCCCGCCGTCAGGCCGTCCCAACCCTCGTCGCCGTCCCAGCCGGCGTCGACGAGGATCAGGCCGCCCGGCGACTCCATCGCGTACACGAGGGTGCTGCCCAGCGGGTTGTGGGACATGGGGACCGTGATCTGGAAGATGCCATCACCGATGGCCGAAGCGCCACTCATATACGCAACCTCGTTGGTTAGATGAAGAACCCGTTCTACCTATGACGTCATAGTTACCCGCAGCCGCGTCCGCGCGGGTGAACGGGTCCCACTTATCGGTACGGGGCGGTGCGGGACTAGGCGACCAGGTCCGCGTACTCGGGGTGCGTGGCGACGTACTTCTCCACGTAGGAGCACGACGGCACGATCTTGAAGCCCTGTTCGCGGGACCTGTCGAGGGCCGCCTTGACCACCTGGCCGGCCAGGCCCTGCCCGCGGAAGTCCGGGTTCGTGACGGTGTGCCCGAAGTCCCGCACGCCGTTCGCCTCGACGTAGTCGGCGTACCCGGCGAGGGCGTCGTCGACGTAGATCTCGAACCGGTTGTCGTCCGCGTTGTGCTCGATCCTGTTCGCCACGGCCGGGCTCCTTTCGTTTTGCTTACGATCGCACGTTACCTGGGTACAGCACCGGCGCAGGGACCGAATATTCCCGCAGACCGGCCCGCGCCGCCTGCGCCGATGCGATACTGATCTCGCATCTACGAGCGGCTGACGATCGCGCCGGATCCGGCGTCGGGTGGGCCACCCCTCGTTTCGGGTCCGCCGCCTCGGGAAGTGAGGGCGTGCGGTGAACGACACGGAACTCGACGAACTCGGACCCATCGACTATCTCGTGGTGGAATTCCCGGCTGACCGGAAACCGGACGGATCGGCTCTGCCGCACCTGCGCGACCTCGTCGAGCGGGGCATCATCCGCGTGCTCGACCTGGTGTTCGTCCGGAAGGACGCCGACGGCGCCTTGGCCGGAATCGCAATCGAGGACCTGGGTTTCGAGGGCGGGATCGACGTGACACTGTTCGCGGAGGCGGCGTCGGGCCTGCTCGACCGGTCCGATCTCGAGGAGGCCGCGGCCGTCCTCGAACCGGGTTGCGCCGGCGCGGTCCTGGTCTACGAGAACTGTTGGGCCGCACCGTTCGCGGCCGCACTGCGACGCGAGGGCGCCGAGCTCGTCGCCTCGGGGAGGATTCCCATCCAAGGCGTGCTGTCGGCGCTCGACGCGCTCGACGACGCCAGCTGAGAGATCGAGGAGCGCATCATGCCTGGACTTCTGAGAGGTGTAGCCCGGACCGCGGTGGTCGCCGGAACCGCGACGGCGGTATCCAACCGAGTGTCGCGTCGTCAGGGACAGCGCTGGGCCGCACAGGAGCAGCCCCCGCAGTACCAAACCCCGCCACCGCCACCGCCCGCCCCGCCGGCTCCTCCCGCGCCGGGCGCGGGACCTGTCGACCGCATCGAGGCCCTCAAACAACTCGGCGAGCTCAAGGCCCAGGGGGTCCTCACCGAGGAAGAGTTCGCCGCCGAGAAGGCCAGAATCCTGGCTTCGTGAGCGGTGCCCGGTCGACAGGGAGAGACGGAGCCGAGAGATGGACAGCTTCTGGGAGTTCTTCTGGGTGGTCCTGGCGTGTTTCGCGTTCGGCGCGTACTTGATCGTGCTCTTCGCGATCTTCGCCGATCTGTTCAGGGATCACGAGACGCGGGGATGGGCGAAGGCGGCGTGGATTCTCTTCCTTTTCGTCGTGCCGTTCTTCTCGGCGCTCATCTACCTGATCGTCAGGGGACAAGACATGGCGCGCCGCTCGCGTTCCGCGTCCGAACGGCTCGCGGAGAGCCAGGACGCGACCGCCCGGCGGATCGTGGGCAAGTCTCGCGCCGAACAGATCTCCGACGCCCAGAGACTGCGGAGCGCCGGCGTCATCAGTGACGAAGAGTTCGCGGCGCTCAAAGCCAAGGCCCTTTCATAACTGCCTTCGGGCCCCGAACTACCGACGCCGAGTCGGCAATTCGGTGTTGGATGTGCGCACATCCATGGCGATGGTCGACTCGTGCGGTCCGGCATGGGTGAACAGCACTCAGATCGTCGGGCTCGGCCGCGGGATCACCGTTTTCTCAGTAGTAGCAGTACCCACCAAGCTCACACGGGACGTTCCGCATGAGCCAGATCCGAGTCGATTCGGGCAGGAACCAGAGCGTCCACCAGATGGGTGCGAAGTCCATCATCATCTCCCCTCAGGGCAGTGCCCGCCGAAGTCGCACGGGATCACGGCCCAGATCATGCGCCGCCACTCCCACGGCAACGGTGAGTGACCACATCGAGCTACCAGGGATCACGTGTAACCCCCAGGGTGTCTGACCGCCCCGACCCTGTCTGGTCAGGCTGGACCTCAGGGTGGCCGAACGGAAGGTTTGAATGGACATCCACTCGACCAGGTCCTGCGGAACCAGATGCGCCGTCGCGCCGCCCTCGACGGCGATGCACACGACCGTCGGGTAGTCCATGACCGACTCGGGTAGTCGGAGTGTGCGGAGACGGGCGGCCTGTTCCTCGGGGTTCGTACTCTAGCTCGACTCGGTCTCAGGCTCTTGGCCGGCGACGGCTTCCGCGCCGTCGGGAGTGCCGCTGTCGGGCGGCCCGCCGGCCAGAACCGGACGGATCAGGACCTCGAGCGCCAGGAGGGCGAGCAGTCCGATGAGCACGATCCACAGCACCACGAGACCGGTGGGGTAGCGCCAGAAGACCAGCAGCAGAGCGGCGACCCCGATGATGAGGCACCGCAGCGGAACTCGTGCCTGGGCGGCCCACCGTTCCACCGTGGTCGGCGTCCGGCCGGGTGTGGGGTGGCGGGCGATGTCGAGTCCCCGGCCGAATCCGCGCCGCACGAACGTCGCCGACGACGAGCCACCGATCAGGTACGCGCCCAGCGCGATCACGAGGCCGAACACCGCGACGGCCCGCAGGGTGGTCCGCAGCGGCACCAGGACGGTGTCGATCACCGCGGTCGCGGCATCGGGTGAGAGGACGTCCGGCGGAACCTCGTTGAGGTAGATCGCGCGCCCGATGAGGATCCCGATCGCCAGGACGAGCATCCCCAGGGCGATCGACAGCCCCGCGAGCGACAGCGTGTGCAACCGACGTCCGCTGGGTGCGACGGCGACGGCAGCGGCCGCGCACGCGATGGTCAACCAGGGCAGCACGGCCGAGACCTTGTCCAGGGCGTTGACCGCGCGCTGCGCCTTCACGAGGTCGGGCGACTGGAACAGCACGAACTGCTTGTCCACGGTCGGAATCTTCTCGGCGAACGTGAAGCCGCGGTCGGTCAGTTCGGTGCGCACGTTGTCGATGATCGTCGCGAGCGAGATGCTGACGGTGCCGCTCTCGTCGACCTCGACCGAACTGGGCCCGTAGTTGCCCGTCACCACCGACACGAGTGCGGTGTGTGCGGTGCGGTTGGCTTGAATCCAGAGGTCCTCGAACTGTTGTGACTGGACGAACGTGGTCACGGTGTCGCTGATGAAGCCCTTTGCCTGCCCGGCGATCACGGGCCCCAGCCCGGAGAGGATCTGATTGACCCGAGGGGCGTTCTCGGCCAGGTTCGAGGCGTCGGTGAGCGCCGTCAGCGCCTCGGTGGTGAGTGCTTCGACGTCGACGCGGTCGAAGATCTCGTCCGTGATCTGGTTCGAGATCTCCGCCTGGATCGCCGGATCCTCGCCCAGCGGTGCGACGGTGGTGACGTACCGATCGGTGTCGAGGATCTGACTGCGGGTGAACCGGGATGTCACCGAAACGATGGACAACACCGCCACCAGCACGAGCAGGATCGTCACCGCGATCCACCGCATGGTGTGTCGCGGGGCGCGTGCGACCGTCTCCGGTGCGGCGGTGGTGGTTTCGGCGACCTGCGTGCGCAGTGCCGTCACCTCGTCGCGCAACCGGAGGAGTTCGGCGCGTTCGTTCTCGTCGAGCGGCCGGGTGCCGTTGCCGTTGTCCATCGTTATCCCGTCCAGGTCACACCTTCTCGGGGTTCCAGGTGGTCACTGCCCAGATCACGACGGTGTTCAGCGCGATGATCAAGATCGCCCACAACGGGTAATACGGCAGCCACAGGAAGTTCACGATGATCGACACGGCACAGACCACCACCGCGCCGACCCGCGCCCACGTTGCGCCCGTGAACAACACGGCACCGATGATCGCGACGATGGCACCGAGCACGAGGTGGATCCATCCCCACGCGGTCACGTCGAACTTGTAGGTGTACTCGAGGCCGACGACGAACACGTCATCCTTGGCCACAGCGGAGATTCCCTGGAGGAACTCGAGCACGCCGGCGGTGACGAGGAGGACGGCGGCGCCCATCGAGGTTCCCTTGGCGACGCTCTGTTGGACGATCGAGTCCTCTGGTTTCTCTGACATGACCCTTCCTTTCCTCGAGGTCCGAAATGGTCTGGCGAGACTCATTGTCCCCCCGCGGGGCCGTCACGGCACCGCGTTCGGCACACGGGTTTTTCGTGGGTTTCGTCGGCGCCGCACGGGATCCGGTGGTGGGATCAGTCGCCGGCCACCGGATACGGGGTCACTCCGCGCCCCTCGCGGTGTGGTCCGGGGGTTCGATCGTGTTGGTGTCGAACAGGGTCGGCCCGGCCGAATCGCCGAGAAGGTCCAGTTGGTCGGGTTTGGCGGCCGTCGGCGCCGCACGCGGAGGGTCCGGCAGCGCGATCACCCGGAGCGCCTCGCGCAGCGACTCGTGAGTCTGCGCCCACACCCGGGCCTCGCAGTCGCAGACGTCGGCTTCTTCCGAATCGTCCTCGGTGCGGGCAGTTCTCGCGGACTCGCGCCAGCTGATCTCCTGCTCCTTGGTGATCCTCAGGTACTCGAGAACCGCATCGCGGTCGTGACCGCACACCGCCGCGACCTCGTGCGCGCTCAGCGCCCCGGTGCCGTTCGGGTCGAGATGGAGCAGCGTCATCAGCGCCGCGGGTAGGTCGGCCTCGTCCTCCTCGCCGCCGGCGGCATCGTCGGGGAAACCCTCGTCGGCGTCGACGTCGGCCCGATACAGCCCCTCGGCGAACCGCGAGCCGTCGAATCGTGTTGCGAACCCCGCGTCGATCGTGGGCACGAACTTGCCGAACTGGTCGAGTGCGTCGATGAGATGGCGCGGCACGAACGGGTTCCCGGAGATGTCGATCGACGCATTGAGCCGGTCGTCGTCCAGCGTGAAGCGGATGCCGGGCCAGCGCCGTGTGAGGTCGCAGATGTTCTCGGCGGCCCGGGTGCGCCCCGCAACCGCGTACAGCAGCGGCATCCACACCCGCACGAGCGGCCGGTCGGGATGCGAGATGACGAACACCGGTTGGTCGTCGAGTCTCAGGACGACGTCCCCGTCCTCGTCGAGTTCAGGCGGGAACCCCATGGCCTGTTCGACGGTGCGGGCGACGAGCTCGCGGAGCTCCTGCGGATCGCGGGCCACCACGGCCGCCGAGTCGTCGAGACCGGGGTGCTCGGGTTCGGCGTCGGTGGTGTCGGCGCCGGTCAGGTCGGCCCCCTCGAGGGTGCCGATCATCTCGGTGCGCAGGAAGCTGGGATGCGGGACGTTCCAGATCTCCCGCAGGGTCGTGACGGTCATCGCCGCGATCTGATCGGCCCAGCGCTGCTCCTTGTCGACGAAGAACGCGGGTGAACCGTCGTCGGGATCCTCGTGGGGCAGGTGCGTCGGACGGCCCCATCCCAGCGCGCACAGTCGGTCCTCGTCCTCCGGTGCGAGGGTGTACAGCGGCGCGAGGTAGGCGTTGGACGACACCTCGGCGCGCACGAACTCGTTGTCCCACAGCAGGAACTGCATCCACGGCGTGAATCCCTCCACGGTGGACTCCTCGATCCAGTCGAGGATCAGGACGTCGTCGTTCCGCATCGCGGAAAGATGGTCGGCGAGCTTGTGCTGGAAGGTGATCCACGACCGGTCGACGGCCTCGTCGAAGCTGGTGATCTCGAACATGTGCCCCCCTGTCTGTCGGGCCCGAATGTCACGGGGCGAGTGCCGCAGCGGCGCTCGTCTCGTGTCGGGTTCAACGTAGCGCGACGGACCGACAAGTCCGGTACGGCAGGCCGGTCGGGGGCGTCAATCCGTGAGCAATCCCGCGGCGCCGGCGGGAAGTTCGTCGTCGCCGCGGCGCCGGAACAACTCGGCCGGGCGCCCCGCGCCGCTGCTCGACATCCGTCCGGTCGGTTCGATCGCGTCGATGACGAGGCGCCGGAACGAATCCTTGGGCAGCGACCGGTCGAACACGGTCTCGTACAGGCGTCGCAGTTCGAGCACCGTGAACGAGTCGGGCAGCAGATCGGACGGGTCGACCCGGCGGGCGTACCGGGCCCGCAGATCGTCGACGGCGCGCGACACCATGTCGGCGTGGTCGAACGCCAGCGGCTCGCTCGCGACGCGCCCGTCGAGGCGGACCAGTTCGGCGTCCGACGGCAGTTGCTCGCGGGGCAGCGTGGCGCCGTGCGCCATCGACAGCACCCAGCCGCGGTCGTCGCGGTCGGGCGCGTCGAACATCGCGAGTTGATGGAAGTCGGCGCCGACCAGTCCGGCCTTGGTGCTCAGCGCCCGCTCGGCCGCGTCGGCCAGGCGCTCGCCGGGCCGCAGGAACGATCCGGGTAGTGCGAGTCCGCCGCGGGGCCGGCCGACCACCAGGACGTGCAGTCGGCCTGTCTGCACGGTGAGGACCGCGACGTCGACGGCCACCGACGGACGGGGGTAGTCGGTGAGTGCCTTCCCGTCGGCGTCCCGCCACTCGGATTCCGTTGCGCGCCCGATCACCCTTGCAGATTAGCGCAGTGCCGATCTAATATTTAGCGCGAAAACGATCCAAAGGAGTTCGATGAGGTTGACCGAGGAACGCGCCGATCGCGCCGCGGGGGTACTGCTCGCCACCGCCGCGGGCGATGCGCTGGGTGCCGGCTACGAGTTCACGACGCCGGCGTCAGGCGCGGTGATCGACATGATCGGTGGGGGAATCGGTGCGTTCGCCCCAGGGGAGTGGACCGACGACACCTCGATGGCCCTCGCGATCGCCGAAGTCGCCGCGACCGGTATCGACATCGCGGGTGGTCCGGGGTTGGATGCCGTTGCGGCGCAGTTCGTCCGGTGGTACGACTCGGAACCGGCCGACATCGGGAACCAGACGTCGGCGGTGTTGTCGCGGCGGCCCGCGTCGGCCGACGAGATGCGGCAGATCGCGTGGTCGCTGCCGGGACGCAAGGGCGGGAACGGCTCGCTCATGCGAACGGCCCCGGTCGCGCTGGCCTACCTCGACGACGCCGAGGGATGCGTGCGGGCGGCGCGGGCGATCGGCCTGCTCACCCACCACGACGAGCGTGCGGTCGAGGCGTGCGAGATGTGGACCCACGCGATCCGGCACGCCGTCCTGCATGGCACGTTCGACGGAGTCCGCGGGTACCTGGACGGCGCATCGGCGGGGACTCGCGGCTACTGGGCGCCGCTGCTCGACACGGCCGAACGCGGCACGCCGGCCGACTTCCCGAACAACGGGTGGGTCGTCGACGCGCTGCTCACCGCGTGGTGGGCGATCACCACCACGATGGATACGGGCGCGGCGTCGGACACTGGGCACCTGCAGCGCGCACTCGAACAGGCGGTGCGTGCCGGTCACGACACCGACACCACCGCGGCGATCGCGGGCGGTCTGCTCGGGGCGCGGTGGGGTGCGTCCGCCGTCCCGGAGCGGTGGCGTCGGATGCTGCACGGCTGGCCGGGCTACCGGGCGGACGACCTGGTCCGCCTGGCCGAGAGCGCCGCGCGCGGCGGCGCCACCACGACGACACCGGAGGAGCACGCATGACCGTCATCGACATCGTCCAGGGCGACATCACCACGCAGCGGGTGGACGCCGTCGTCAACGCCGCGAACTCGTCACTGCTCGGCGGTGGTGGGGTGGACGGTGCCATCCACCGCCGCGGCGGTCCCGCGATCCTCGCGGCATGCCGCGCGCTGCGAGCGACCACCCTGCCCGACGGCCTGACCGAGGGCGCGGCCGTCGCGACCACCGCGGGGGAGTTGCCCGCGAACTGGGTGATCCACACCGTCGGGCCGCGCTACTCCCAGCAGGAGGACCGCAACGAGGTGCTGCGGTCGTGCTACCGGCGCAGCCTCGCGGTTGCAGACGAACTCGGCGCCGTGACGGTCGCGTTCCCGCTCATCTCGGCGGGCGCATTCGGATGGCCCACCGGTGACGCGGTGCAGCAGGCCGTCACCGCGATCCGGTCCACCCCGACGAAGGTCGGGATCGTCACGCTGGTCGCCTTCGATCCGGTGGTCGCCGACCTGATGCGCCGGGCGGTCGGCTGATCGCCGTAGCTGAAGGGACCGTTCATGCGCTCGCAGCGCACGTCGGGTCCCTTCAGCTGACGGGCCCGAGTTCTCGGAACCGTTCGACGCTACGGCCCGGGATTCCCCGCCGGGCCGATGGACAGAAGGAGTCGGACGAGTTCGGCCTGGCGGTGCGTGGTGGTCTTCTCGAAGATGTGCTGAAGATGGGTTCTGATCGTGGTGGTCGAGACGGACAATTCCTCGGCGATCGGCCTCAACCCGTCGCCCTGAGCGACCCGTAGCGCGACCTCTGCCTCCGTGCTGGTGAGCGCGTACAGCCGGCGCAACATGGCGGTGTCCAGTCTGGGCACGCGATCGGGGTCGTCGATCACCACCAGTGCGGTGGCCTTCGCTGTGTCCAGCCAGACGGTCGCCTCGACGGTCTCCGGGCTGAGCGGGATCACATGGACTGCGTACTCGCATCGCCCGGACGGGCGAGGACAGGAGACCGAGCCTCCGGCGGGAACACCGTCGCCGTGTGGGTCCAGCGCGCGGTAGGCGAGGGAGCGGAGTTCTCGATCGGAACGTGTGACGGACGCCGAGACGGATCCCTGAGCATCGAGGTGCAGGCCGTCGTCGGAAGCGAAGATTCTCTCGGCTGCCGCGTTGAGGTGCAGAATCCGCGTGTCCGATCCGATGATCGCGATGCCCCGCGACACCTGTTCGAGCGCCGCGGACAGGTCGCGTTCGCTCTGCTCGAGGTCCGCGAGCCTGGCTTGGGTGCGAATCGCCTGTTGCAGGTGTGGAATCAACTGTCGGAACGACGAAAGCCGATCGGTGGTTCCGAACGGCTCCGCGCCGCGCTCTGCGGCAACTCCCAGCCACACGGTGTTGCTCCCGCTCGTCAGGCGGACGAACAGGCCGTCCTCGAAACGATTGGGGCGGCACCAGTCGGCATAGAACTCCGTGTGCATGTTGGGGTAGATCAACTCGGTCCCGGTGTGTATCCGGCCGATCGGGGCCCTCACCACGGCGTCGGCCACGTAGTCGAGTCGGCCGTAGTACTCGTTGTAGGTCGCCAGCGCCGAAGGCTCACCACCGACCTGCCGGAGCATGGTGTCGACTCGCGGCTTGCTCGTCGCCGACGTCACCAGGCCGGACCCGCGGCCGTCGAAGGCGCGCACGAGGCCGCGGAGTACCGAATCCCACTGCCCGGGAGCTACGGCCGTCGCGTAGATCGCGGACACAAGGCGGGAGAATTCATCGACTCTGATCATCGACCGCCCCTTGCGGAGGTCGGGTGCACAGCATTCGTCCTTCGATTATCGCCGATTTCGTCTGTTTGCACGAGGTCGAATTCGGTATCGAGTGATTTTCTGGATCTGGGCCTTCCCGACCAATCCGATTGCATCCGCTTTCGGGACGATCATGGACCCATGTCCTCCCGAAGCGTCGAGGGAGTTGCGATGGAAACCTATGAAAACCATTATGGGACAACCCTTCCGGGTGAATATTTCCGGTGTGCCTCACGTCGGATACCGACGCCGCCGCCACGCTGGAATCCGGCCCGGTCGCTTGCATTGCAGTCGTCAACCATTACCAATTGCGGTCCTCAGTCTGCGAATCGCGCCTTCGAGTGACCCGCCCCACTAGAGGTGAGAATTGTGACGTACGCCACTATGCCAATAAATGCGACAGTTCGCGACCGTGCCTATTTGCCGGCCACCCATGTCCGGACTCGGTGGACCGTCGCCCGATGGGCGATCAGTTCTGTCGGAATCGCTCGGGTTCTCTACGGCATCCTCCCCCTGGCACTCCTGGCCAACGGGTTCGAGGCGGGTACCGGCATCGCGACGGCAGTGCTCGCGACCATCGGGGTCGGGTTCGTCGTCCAAGGCGCCGCTATGACAGCGCTGGCGAGGATGCTCTCCGACATCGACGCCGCCGTGATCATCTCGGTCGCGCTCGATGCACTCGTCACCGTCCTCGCGATCTCGTCCATGGTCGCCGGATGGAACGACCTCACCGCCGCTGCGGGACTGGTCGTGCTCGGCGCGGTGGTGCTGGCCGGCGTCTCGGCCGTCATCGTCGCTATGACGTCCACGCAGTCCTGACGGTCCCGGGGCGAGTTCCGCGGTACTCGGGCGCCGCAGTCGGATCGGCGATAGCGTGATCGCTACAGACCGACTGCGGGAGGTCCCATGCGAATTGCCCTGTTCGCGACGTGTATCGGCGACACGCTCTTTCCCGAGGTGTCGAAGTCGACCGCGATCCTGCTCACCCGACTCGGGCACGAGGTGGTGTTTCCGCCCGGGCAGACGTGCTGCGGGCAGATGCACGTGAACACGGGCTATCAGCCCGACGCGCTGCCGCTGGTGGAGAACTACGCCGATAACTTCGGGGACGCCGCGATCGACGCGGTGGTGGCTCCATCCGGGTCGTGCGTGGGTTCGGTGCGGCACCAGCACGAGATCGTCGCTGCCCGGTACGGGAGCACCGCGCTGTGCGAGCGCGTGGAAACGGTGAAGGCCAAGACGTACGAGTTGTCGGAACTGCTGGTCGACGTGTTGGGCGTGACCGACGTCGGCGCCTACTTCCCGCACCGGGTCACCTACCACCCGACGTGTCACTCGCTGCGGATGCTGCGGGTCGGCGACAAGCCGCTGCAGTTGCTGCGCGCGGTCCGGGAGATCGACCTGGTCGAGTTGCCGGAGGCGGACTCGTGCTGCGGGTTCGGTGGCACGTTCGCGATCAAGAACGCCGAGACGTCGACCGCGATGCTGGCGGACAAGGTGCGCAACATCGGCGATACCGACGCCGAATTCTGTTGTGCGAGCGACTCGTCGTGCCTGATGCACATCGGCGGGGGCATGTCCCGGCTCCGGATGGGTGCCCGGACGATCCACCTCGCGGAGATCCTCGGCTCGGTCGAGGCCCGCGTTCCCACCGGGACGCCGGCATGACCGCCGTCGGTCTCGGGAATCCGGAGTTCCCGCCGCGCGCACCCGGCGACATCGGGTTCCTCCGCGGCGACGA
This sequence comes from Prescottella agglutinans, assembly GCF_004011865.1. Classification (GTDB taxonomy): domain Bacteria; phylum Actinomycetota; class Actinomycetes; order Mycobacteriales; family Mycobacteriaceae; genus Prescottella; species Prescottella agglutinans. The sequence continues at coordinate 93,855 of NZ_RKLP01000009.1, forward strand.
GACGTTTCCGCAGGCCGCACACCACGAACTCGCGAATCCGCAACTGCGCCACAACATCGGTAAGGCGACGCACACGATCCGGGCCAAGCGGCTGAAGGTCACCGGTGAGTTGCCGGACTGGCAGGCGCTGCGCGCCGCGGGATCGGCGATCAAGGTCGACACGTTGAACCGGCTGCCGGAACTGCTCGAGCAGTTCGAGGCCGCGGTGACCGCGCGGGGTGGCGTGGTGCACTGGGCGGCCGACGCGATCGAGGCCAACGCGATCGTGGCGGAGTTGGTGCGGGAGACCGGCTCCGACGAGGTCATCAAGGTCAAGTCGATGGCCACGCAGGAGATCGGTCTCAACGAGTACCTCGAACAGCACGGCATCCACGCCCACGAGACCGATCTGGCGGAGCTGATCGTCCAGCTGGGGCACGACAAGCCGTCGCACATCCTGGTGCCGGCGATCCACCGCAACCGCGCGGAGATCCGGGAGATCTTCCTGCGCGAGATGGACGGGGTGGACCCCGATCTCGACGACGACCCGCAGCACCTGGCCGCCGCGTCGCGGAAGTTCCTGCGGCACAAGTTCATGACGGTGCCGGTGGCGATCTCGGGCACGAACTTCGGTATCGCCGAGACCGGCACGCTCGGCGTCGTCGAGTCGGAGGGCAACGGGCGGATGTGCATCACGATGCCGCAGACGCTGATCACCGTCATGGGCATCGAGAAGATCATCCCCACCTACGCCGACCTCGAGGTGTTCCTGCAACTGCTGCCGCGCTCGTCCACCGGCGAGCGAATGAACCCGTACACCTCGTTGTGGACCGGCGTCACACCCGGCGACGGGCCGCAGGACTTCCACCTGGTGCTGCTCGACAACGGCCGCACCGCCGCCCTCGCCGACGCGATCGGGCGGCAGGCGCTCAAGTGCATCCGCTGCTCGGCCTGCCTCAACGTGTGTCCCGTCTACGAGCACACCGGCGGTCACGCGTACGGCTCCACCTATCCCGGGCCGATCGGCGCGGTGCTCACCCCGCAGCTCACCGGCATGGAGGGCGCCGACGACCCCAACTCGTCGCTGCCGTTCGCGTCGAGCCTGTGCGGGGCCTGCTTCGACGCCTGCCCGGTCGAGATCGACATCCCGTCGCTGCTGATCGAACTGCGGCACCAGAAGGTGGAGCACAGCGGGTTCGGTGCCGAGGCCGCGGCGATGCGGGCCGCGTCGGTGGCGATGTCGTCGGCGGGGCGATTCTCGTTGGCGCAGAAGGCGGCCGGGCTCGGTCGGTTGATGGCGGGGAAGAAGGGCAAGATCTCGACGCTGCCGCCGCCGCTGAGCGGATGGACGTCGGCGCGCGACATCCAGGCGCCGCCCAAGCAGACGTTCCGGCGGTGGTGGGATTCGCCGGAGGGTCGGGCGGCGATCGACGCGGCGCGGAAGGAGGCACGGCGGTGAGTTCGCGCGACGAGGTCCTGCGGCGGATCCGGGGTGCCCTGGCCGTGGCCCCGCCGACCCCGATCGAGGTGCCGCGCGAGTACCGGGTGGGCCGCACGATGCCCGACGCCGAACGGCTAGACCTGCTGGTCGACCGCCTCGAGGACTACGGCGCGCACGTGCACCGGTGCGCCGCCCCCGAACTGCCGGCGACCCTGGCCCGGGTGCTCGCCGACGTGGGCTCCCGCCGGGTCGGTGTGCCTGCGGGACTGGACGATTCGTGGCTGTCCCGGTTCGACGGCGAGGTGGTGGTGGACGCGGCGGACATTCCCGCCCCCGATCTCGGAGACCTGGACGGCGTGGTGACGGCGTCGACGGTGACGTGCGCCGAGACCGGGACGATCTTCCTCGACGGCAGCCCCGACCAGGGGCGGCGGGCGCTGACGCTGGTGCCGGACCTGCACGTGTGCGTGGTGACCGTCGACAGCGTGGAGGTTGGGGTGCCCGAGGCGATGGCCCGCCTGGTTCCGGAACGGCCGACGACGCTCGTCAGCGGGCCGTCGGCGACCGTCGACATCGAACTCGAACGTGTGCAGGGTGTGCACGGACCGCGGAACCTGCACGTCGTGATCGTGGCTCAGTAGTCGCGGCGCACACCCTCGTAGTAGCCGGTGATGTGGTCGACGATCCGCTTCTGGGCGAGCGGTGCGTCGCCGCGGGTGACGGCCTCGACCAGGCCGCGGTGCTCGTGCCGCAGGCGGGTACACGTCGTCGGCCACGCCGTCGGATCCACGCCTTCCACGACATAGGACTCGATCGACGCGCGCAGCCCGGCCATCATCGCCGCGATCACCTGGTTGCCCGCCGCATCCGCCATCGCGACGTGGAACTGGGCGTCGAGGACCAGGAACTCGTCGGCGGTGAGCGTCGGCTCGTCCATCGAGTCGAGCAGTTCGACGGCGGTGGCCAGGTCCACCGACGGGGTGTGCGCGAGCGCGCGCATCACCTCCGATTCGAGGACCAGACGGGTCTGCACGACGTCGGACACCGGGAACCCGTGGGCGGCGACCTGCATCCGCATGAGCATCGTCATCCCGCCGGTGGGGCGGGAGACGATCATGGCGCCGGCGTTCGGTCCCGACCCGGTCTGCGCCTTGAGCAGGCCGAGGGCTTCCATCACCCGCAGCGCCTCCCGGACGGACGAGCGCCCGACGCCGAGATCGGCGGCGAGGGTGCGTTCGCCGGGAAGGCGCTGACCGGGCGACAGTTCCCCCGAGACCATCATTTCCTCGACCCGGCTGAGCACGTGCTCCCACGCGCGGGGATGCGCCGCGGGCGGCAGGTCGGTGGTCGGGGACTCGGACGTCATGACACGTCAGCCTAGGCCGTGCGCCGGTCGCGTCCGAGCCCCCGGGCGGTCACGGCAGCATCCAGTCCAGGACCGGGGTGGACTGCAGGTAGACGAGCGTGCACAGGATCAGCAGCATCGCCAGGCTGTAGCCGACGACCTTCCGCAGCAGAATCGGTTCGCTGCCCGGCTGCCCCACCGCCGTCGCCGCGATCGTCAGGTTCTGCGGGCTCACGAGCTTGCCGACCACACCGCCCGAGGTGTTGGCCGCGACCAGCAGGGTCGGGTCGATGCCAGCGTGCTGGCCGGCGGTCTGCTGCAGCTTCGCGAACAGCGCGTTGGCGGAGGTGTCGGATCCGGTGACCGCGGTGCCGAGCCAGCCGAGGATCGGGGAGAAGAACGCGAAGATCGCGCCGGTGCCGGCGAGCCACGTGCCGATCGAGACGGTCTGGCCGGACTGGTTCATCACGTAGCTGAGGCCCAGGACGGTCGCGACGGTCGCGATGGCCAGGCGCATCTTGACCACGGTGACCCCGAACGTGGTGACCGCGTCGCGGGCCGAGAGCCGGAACCGTCCGCCGCTGGTCCACAGCGAGTAGACGATCGTGACGATGATGCCGGAGATCAGCAGCAGGGTGCCGGGGTTCGACAGCCACGAGAACGTGTACACCGCGCTGGACGCCGGATCGCCGCTGCCGGTGATCAGGTTGCCGTACAGGCCGGGCCATTCGATCTTGCGATCGGTGCCGGTGAGCCACGCGGGGATGTCGACCCCGAGGGTCCACAGCTTGGCGATGCCGAACACCACGACCACCAGGAGGTACGGGAACAGCGCCAGGAACACGCGGGACGGGCCGAGGCGCTCGGGCTCGACCTGCGACCGCTGATCCTCGGGGGTCTTCGGCTTCCAGAACTGCAGCATGGTCACGGCGGCGGCCAGTCCCGCGAGGGCGGCGACGACGTCGGTGAGTTCGTACGAGAAGTGGGCCGAGCACCAGAACTGGGCCAGTGCGAACACGGCGCCGGTGACCAGCGCGATAGGCCATGCCTGCTTCATGCCGCGTCGTCCGTCGACGAGGAAGAGCAGCAGCAGCGGCACGAACAGCGCCAGGATCGGCGTCTGGCGGCCGACGACGGCGGCGATCTCGGTCGGCGGAATGTCGGTCAGGTTGCCGGCGGTGGTGATCGGAATCGCCATGGCGCCGAACGCAACCGGGGCGGTGTTCGCGACCAGGACCGTCACGGCCGCGCGGATCGGCGGCATCCCGATCGCGATGAGCATGGCGCCGGTGATCGCGACGGGTGCACCGAATCCGGCGAGCGCCTCGAGCATGCCGCCGAAGCAGAACGCGATCAGCATGGCCTGCACCCGCATGTCGCCGCGGCCCACCGAACTGAACACCCGGCGCAGATCCTCGAAGCGTCCGCTGACGACGGTCAGTTCGTAGAACCAGATCGCCGTCACCACGATCCACATCACCGGGAACAGGCCGAAGGTGATGCCCTGGAGCGCGGACAGGCCGGTCAGCGACGCCGGCATGTCGAAGCCGACGATCGCGACCAGGGCCGCGACGGCGAGCGCGCCGAGCCCGGCGTACCAGGCCTTGAGCTTGAAGCCGGCCAGCAGCACGAAGAACGTCGCGAGCGGGGCCAGGGCGACGAGTGCCGACGCGGTGAGGCTGCCGCCGACGGCATCGGTCGCGGGTGTGAAGGTCACCGCGAGGATCTCGGAATCCACATGAAACTCCTGGTTTGCGCCGGGTCGCGGCGTCTCGGGGAAGGCCTGCATCGACAGGTCCCTGTGGTCAGACCACAGCGACCGTACACGATGACCCCGGTCACATTCGAGGTCTGGACGAAAGTTGGTGCAGAACTGCGTCCGGGTTTGCGCCGACGCGCTGACCATGGCTTACTGTGGTCTGACCACATTCACGTTCGACCTCGGAGATACGCATGCGCATTGCGATGTTCGCCACGTGCCTGGGCGACACGATGTTCCCGAACGCGCCGCGGGCCACCGCGCTGCTGCTGACGCGGTTGGGGCACGAGGTGGTGTTCCCGCCCGGGCAGACGTGCTGCGGGCAGATGCACGTGAACACCGGCTACCAGCCCGACGCGCTGCCGCTGGTCGAGAACTACGCCGACACCTTCGGGGACGGTGCGATCGACGCGGTGGTGGCGCCGTCCGGGTCGTGCGTGGGGTCGGTCCGACACCAGCACGAGATCGTCGCCTCGCGGTACGGGACGTCGTCGCTGTGCGGCCGGGTCGAGACGGTGAAGGCCAAGACGTACGAGCTGTCCGAGTTGCTGGTCGACGTGCTCGGCGTGACGGATGTCGGCGCGTACTTCCCGCACCGGGTCACCTACCACCCGACGTGCCACTCGCTGCGCATGCTCGGCGTCGGGGACAAGCCGCTGCAGTTGCTGCGCGCGGTGCGGGAGATCGACCTGGTCGAGCTGCCGGAGGCCGACTCGTGCTGCGGCTTCGGCGGCACGTTCGCGATCAAGAACGCCGAGACCTCCACGGCGATGCTGGCCGACAAGATCCGCAACGTCGCCGACACCGGCGCCGAATTCTGTTCTGCCAGCGACTCTTCCTGCCTGATGCACATCGGCGGCGGCATGTCCCGGCTGCAGATGGGCACGCGGACGATCCACCTGGCCGAGATCCTGGCGTCGACGGAGAGCGTGGAGGTGACCGCATGAGCGGCGTTGCACTCGGGCTGCCGGCGTTCCCGCCGCGCGCCCCCAAGGGGGTCGGCTTCCTGCGCGGGACCGAGAAGTTCCCGGCCGCCGCGCACCACGAACTCGCCAACACCCAGCTGCGCCGCAACATCGGCAAGGCCACGCACACCATCCGCGCCAAGCGGCTGAACGTGACCGGCGAGCTGCCCGACTGGGAGGACCTCCGCGACGCCGGCTCGGCGATCAAGTCCGACGTGATGGGCCGGCTGCCGGAGCTGCTCGATCAGCTCGAGGCCGCGGTGACCGCGCGCGGCGGCACCGTCCACTGGGCCGCCGACGCGAACGAGGCCAACGCCATCGTCACCGAACTGGTGCGCGCCACCGGCTCCGACGAGGTCATCAAGGTCAAGTCGATGGCCACGCAGGAGATCGAGCTCAACGAGCACCTCGAGCAGCACGGCATCCACGCCTACGAGACCGACCTGGCGGAGCTGATCGTCCAGCTCGGGCACGACAAGCCCTCGCACATCCTGGTGCCCGCGATCCACCGCAACCGGTCGGAGATCCGCGAGATCTTCCTGCGCGAGATGGCCGACGTCGACCCGGAGCTGGACGACAACCCCAAGCACCTCGCCGCCGCGGCGCGGAAGTTCCTGCGGCACAAGTTCATGACGGTGCCCGTGGCGATCTCGGGCGCCAACTTCGGCATCGCCGAGACCGGCACGCTCGGCGTCGTCGAATCCGAGGGCAACGGCCGCATGTGCCTGACGCTGCCGCAGACGCTGATCACCGTGATGGGCATCGAGAAGGTGATCCCCACGTACCAGGACCTCGAGGTGTTCCTGCAGTTGCTGCCGCGCTCGTCGACGGGGGAGCGGATGAACCCGTACACGTCGATGTGGACGGGGGTGACGCCCGGCGACGGGCCCCAGGACTTCCACCTGGTGCTGCTCGACAACGGCCGCACCGCCGCCCTCGCCGACGGTGTCGGGCGCGAGGCGCTCAACTGCATCCGCTGCTCGGCGTGCCTGAACGTGTGCCCGGTGTACGAGCGCACCGGCGGGCACGCGTACGGGTCGACGTATCCGGGACCGATCGGCGCGGTGCTCACCCCGCAGTTGGCGGGCATGGACGGCAAGGACGATCCGAACTCGACGCTGCCGTTCGCGTCGAGCCTGTGCGGTGCCTGCTACGACGCCTGCCCGGTGAAGATCGACATCCCGTCGCTGCTGGTGGAGTTGCGGCACCAGAAGGTGCAGCAGTCCGGGTTCGGTGCCGAGGCGGCCGCGATGAAGGCGGCGTCGGTGGCGATGTCGTCGGCCAAGCGGTTCACGTTGGCGCAGAAGGCCGCCGGACTCGGTCGCATCGTGGCCGGGAAGAAGGGCAAGATCTCGACGCTGCCGCCGCCGCTCAACGGGTGGACCGAGGCCCGCGACATCCCGGCGCCCCCGAAGCAGACGTTCCGGCAGTGGTGGGACTCCGCCGAGGGACGCAACGCGATCGACCGAGCACGCAAGGAGGCGCAGCAGTGAGCTCACGCGACGTGATCATGGGCCGGATCCGGGACGCGCTGACGCTCGCGCCACCCGCCGCGGTCGAGGTGCCGCGGAACTACCGCACCGGACGCACCATGCCCGACGCCCAGCGCGTCGACCTGCTGGTGGATCGCCTGCTCGACTACAAGGCCGTCGTGCACCACAGCAGTGTCGCCGACCTGTCCGACGTGCTCGCCCGCGTGCTGGGCGACCTCGGCGCTCGCCGCGTCGGTGTGCCTGCGGGACTGGCGGATTCGTGGCTGTCCCGGTTCGACGGCGACGTCGTCGTCGACTCCCCGGACGTGCCGGCCCCGCGGCTGTCCGACCTGGACAGCGTCGTGACCGCGTCCGCGGTGTCGTGCGCCGAGACCGGCACGATCTTCCTCGACGGCAGCCCCGACCAGGGCCGGCGGGCACTGACCCTGGTGCCGGACCTGCACGTGTGCGTCGTGACCGTCGACAGCATCGAGGTCGGCGTGCCCGAGGCGCTCGCCCGCCTGGTGCCCGAGCGTCCGACCACGATGATCAGCGGGCCGTCGGCGACGTCGGACATCGAACTCGAGCGGGTCGAGGGCGTCCACGGGCCGCGGAACCTGCATGTGGTGATCGTGGGCTGAGGATTCCTCAGCGCTCAGCGCTCAGCGGCCCGCAGCGCGGCAGCGAAATCCGGGTGCGGGTCGGTGACGATCACCGCGGACCCGTCCGGGGCCGCGGTGGCGTGAAAGAGCTTCTCCGGCCGGATGGTGTGGAGCAGCCCAACCGCCGCCGGCAGCGCGAGGAGTCCGGCCACGAACATGACGCTCGGAATCGGGCCCTCGAGGTCGGCCACAGCGATGCCAACAGCGAGGGCGATCAGGACGACCCCCGCGACGGCTAACGCGGCGGCACCGCGCAGACCTCTGGATCGGCGAGAATCGCAGTGAATGCAGAGCGGCCATTCGGCGCGCACGGAGGGTCCATGCCGGAGGCGGTCGAACGAGTTCGCAATACCCTTCCAAAAGGGCCCGACCCCACCTGGAACATACGATGAGACTCCCTTCGGGAGGTCTTCAGTGACCTTGCGGCTCGGGCGTATCCATGTGGTTGCGGTGCTTGTTGCAGGCAGGCCGTGCTCGACGCAGATCTCAGGCAAGGGCGAGACAAGGCAGTGCTGTCCGGATTCGTCAACTGGCACAGCTCTCAACCTGACGGTGGTCTCCGGGATGGCTGACATCGATCACCAATCCGACGACAGGATACTGGTGGACGTGGGAAAGTCATCCGAATCATCGCTCGATTCTTGAGCTTTGGGCGGCGAATCCGATTCGGCCAGAAGGGACAGTTGACGTTCGCCTTCTTCTGCGAGTTCAGTCTTCGTATCGCTATCCAGTTCGCGATAGCGCGCAGCAGACTCCGCGATCAAAGGGTTGAGCGTGCGCGCGAACGCGTCTGACGTGAAGACATCGCGAAGCTGTGTTCGCCCGCTGAGCACTTCGTCGACAAGCTTCGAAAACTCCGGATCATGGCTGTGCTGCTTGAGGGTTCGGAGAGAGCTGGCCAGATGCCGTGCAACACCGAGGTCGCCGCCTGCCAAGTCTCGAAATTGGTCGTCTGACGACATGTCATGCTCCTGGATGGTCGTACGAGGCCTGTGGAAGTTGATGTATCGACACGTTCTCCAGCCCAGCCATGAGGCCAGCGATCAACCCGATTGAGCCCTGAGCGCCGTCCCATGCCTTGCCGGTCGTGTCTACGACCTGTCGCCAGATCGCGGTCGCTGCGGCGATCTCGGCGACGACCGCAGCACCGCCGACAACGCCCCCAACACCAGTCCAGCTGGTGAGTGCAGCGGCAGCAAGGGTTACGCCGATCGTGATCAGCCAGTCGAACAGCGTTTGCCACAGTCCTTTGACGGCGTTGGCGGTTTCGTACATGCCGACCGCCATCTGGCGGATCTGTTCGCCGATCTGGGCAAAGTCCTGCGATTGGCTCCGGATTGTCGACGAATAGTCGGTCAGATAGTTCGACGCGCCGTCGGCCGCCTCACCCCGCCAGAAGCTCGGAAATCCCGCGACACCCTGATCAATGCGACGCGAGTACTCTGCATTGAACTCGCCCAGAGTGGCGATGCTGACGCCAGCACGCTGAACGGCTTGCCAATCCCCCGCGAACTGCGAGGCGATCCATGACATCGGGTCGGTGCCGCAGACCAATTTCGCGGCTTCATTGATCCAGTAGGTCGGGCTCATGTACTGAGCTGCGCCGAGGATGTTCTCGACGAGGTCTGGGACCGGATCGGTCGCGACAGGGTCCTTCAAGTCGATTGTTGTCATTCTTCCCCCAAAAAGGCTGACGATCGAAGTCAGTACGTGGATTCGATCCGGTCGTGAGACGCTCCGTCGGTCGACCTGTACATCGCAGCTGCCCTCGTCAGTTCGTTCGCTGCGTCCGCCGAGAGTTGAGAGATACGGCGAAAGTTCTCCGACAGCACGTCGTGCAACCCGCTCAATTTCTCGACGACCGGCACGAACATCCGGCCCTCGCTGTATCCGATCGCGGTCCACTTCTCGGCGTACTGCTGCGCGGAGCTTGCCTGTGCGCTCAGGTCCGCCATGTGTTTTGCGAACGCGTCCACGTCGTCCGGTTCGACGAATAGTTCTGACATCTCGCCCCCCTGGCTACTACTGTCGCGTGGCAGCGTAGCAGTGCGGCTGCTGGGGTTCGTTGGTCGATCGTGCGGGTCGTCTCGATTGCTCGGCGGTCCCGCGTATCGTCGAATCGATGTGATCATTCTTGGCCGATGCTGCACCGGGACGGCGCCGCGGGGGATGGCGCTAGGTCGACATGCTCTGCGCGGCGAGTGGATTCGGCGACGATGCTGTTCGCTTGATCGGTCGCGGAATGGGGCGCTCGGTGCTGTGCCGGTGATAGCGAACGAATTCAACGGTGGATTGGACGCTGGCAAAGCGGTGACGACCGAACTGGCCGGGGCTGGCGCATGTCTTGCGGCCGGTCTTGTCGTCGGCGCCGTAGCGGGTGGGCTGGCCGCATACCTGGGATCGAAGGGGCTTCAGCGGGTATGGGATTAACAGGCAGGAGAGCGGCGATGGAGATGGAAGATCTGACACTGGTCTGGCCGCAACGACTTCGATGGTTTCCGTTGCTGGGTGCTGTACTGACCGGAGTGATGTCGTGCATCATGCCGATTGCTGCCGTGAAGAGTGTGATTCACGACGAGCCCGCGATGGTGTGGGTCGCGTCTGGCATGGCCATGGCTTTTGCGTCCGCCACGGTAGGGCTCTCGGGTATTGCGGGGTTTCGATATCTGAAGCTTTCGAAACGGATCGCTGCCTGCCAGGACACGATCGGTCCGGGGATTGCGATTCCGAGCCGAAAGCACCTTGTCCCGATCCTGGTCTGCCTTGGATCGGTGTCGCTAGGCGGTCTCGTCGTTGCGGCAGGCTGGTTCTTCGGAGCCGACGTTGGACCGCTTGCGGCCCAGGACCGCGGACAAGCGCAGTTCCTGACAGTATTCGGCGTAGTTGCGCTGGCATTCTTTGCGGCTCTCCTCGGGTTCCGCTCATCGAAGGAGATTCGCCTGTACCCGAGCGGGATTCAGCGGATGGTCACGCTTCGGCGGCTGTGGTCGACGCGGACGGTTGACACCTTCGTTTCGTGGGACGACATCGTAGAGTTCGAGGTCGATGAGTTGGTGGTGGGCGGCACTATCGAGGTTCGCAATCCGATCATCTGGTTGGTCAGTGGGACCGAGATTCCGGTGTCGAGTCGGCTGCGGTTCGACGAATCGAACCGGCTGAGACTTGACGCCTATCTCCTCCTGGCGGAACCGAATGTGCTCCTCGGGCTGTTGTCGTCACTGCGGGAATCACCGGACCGGCGTCGTGTGCTCGCGGACGCGGCGGCCCGGGAGCTCCTGGCACCACCACCATTACGATCGCGATTGTGGCCCGCGTCATCTGCTCCGGTTTCCGCCGGTGAATCCGAGGCATCATGACGCCCGGCGACGTCGGAGGGAGTGCACGGAAGCGCGGAACATTGCTCGATTACCTGGACGAGAACGATCTCGAATGCGTCCCGTGCAGTGCGGCCGATCCTGCTGTTCCGATCGTGACCGTTCCTGTGCTGCCCGGCTGGACAAGGGCGGCGCCGGAGACGTTCCCCGGGGCGCTGTCGGTGCTCTTGGCGCCTGATCTCGTGTGCAACGGCTTCATGCCCAACGCGGTCGTGTTGCACGGACAACTGTCGGGCGCCGCTGATGCGGACCGGCTCCTCGACGCTGCCCGAGGGACTTCCTCGCAGTTGCCCGGTTGGCAGGAGGAGGAATCCTCGGATGCGGACTTCCTCGGGCATCGCGCACTCTTCGTCAGTGGCATTTACGACGCCGACCCCTGGATGTTGGCGAGTACGACGCGTTTCGTCGTCGTAGAGAGCGCGGGGACGCAGTACCTGACTCAGTTGACGGTTACCACTGTCGCGGAACAGACGGAGGCCCTCGCCACCGATGTGATGGTGATCAACTTGGGGCTCGAGATCAGAGTGTGAGGCGTGCGGATCGCATGCGCCGCGCTGGTGGCGTCGGTGTCGGTGCGGTGTGATACTTCTAGGCCGAATCTGTTGATCCGATGACGCCGACTGGGCCACCTAGGGGGTACGACACTTGCTGACGCTGCACCGCGCCGAGAGTGCTGGCACGCTCGCGTCCGCGCTCGCCGAGGTGCTGGTCAGGCCCCTCGCGGACCCGTTCCAGCGTGAGGTGATCGCGGTTCCCGCGAAGGGTGTCGAGCGGTGGCTGACGCAGCGCCTGTCACACGTGCTGGGTGCGGGTGACGCCGGCCACGATGACGGTGTCGCCGCCAACATCGAGTTCCCGTCGCCCACGCGCCTGATCGACCAGGCGCTCGCGGCCGCGACCGGCTACGACGTCGACGACGATCCCTGGCACCCGTCGCGGATGCTGTGGACGCTGCTGCAGGTGATCGACGACTGCGTGTCCGAACCGTGGTGTGCGGTGCTCGCCCGTCACCTCGGGCACGGCGCTGACGACCACCGGGCCGGGCGCCGCTACGGCACCGCCGCGCACCTGGCCGAACTGTTCCGCTCGTACGGTGCGCAGCGGCCCGCCATGCTCGTCGACTGGGCCGCCGGACGCGACTCCGACGGCACCTCGCCGCTGGACGACGATCTGCTGTGGCAGGCGCAGTTGTGGCGTCAGCTGCGGGAGAGGATCGGCAGCCCGAGTCCGGCCGAGCGACTCGGGGGTGCCTGCATGCGACTGCGGGCAGAGCCGGGCCTCCTCGACCTGCCGGAGCGGCTGTCGCTGTTCGGGCCCACGCGCCTGGGCACCGACCAGATCGAGGTGCTGTCCGCGATCGGCGCTAATCGCGATGTGCACCTCTGGATTCCGCACCCGAGCATCGAGATGTGGGGTGCGCTGGCGGACACCGATCCGCCGCGGCGGCGCGCCGACGACATGCGGGCGCTCGACGTGGACCATCCGCTGCTCGCAAGCCTCGCCCGGGACGTGCGCGAGTTGCAGTCGCGGCTCGCGGCCGTCGGCGTGGTCGACGTCCATCACCCGGGCCCGTCGCGACCGCCGACGCTGCTGGGGCGCCTGCAGTCCGACATCGCCGCCGACCGGGCGCCGTCGGCCTGCCCGCCCGACGACACCGTCGAGATCCACTCCTGCCACGGGCCGGCCCGGCAGGTCGAGGCGCTGCGGGAACGCCTGCTGCACCTGTTCCAGACCGATCCGACGCTCGAACCGCGCGACGTGATCGTCATGTGCCCCGACGTCGAGACGTACGCGCCGCTGGTCCGCGCGGCGTTCGGGCAGGGCGTCCACGGCCCGCTCAGCCACCCGGGCCACCGGCTGCGGGTGCGGCTGGCGGATCGTGCACTGCACCAGACCAATCCGGTGCTCGGGGTCGTGTCCACGCTGCTCGATCTCGCGGACTCCCGCGTCACGATCAGCCAGGTGATCGACCTCGCGGCCACCGGTCCGGTCCGCCGCCGCTTCCGGTTCGACGACGACGCCCTCGAACGCATCCGGGAGTGGACCGCCGCGGCCGGTGCGCGCTGGGGCATCGGTATCCGCGAGCGGCGGGCCTTCGGGCTCGACGGCTTCGAACAGAACACCATCAAGGGCGCGCTCGACCGGATCCTGCTCGGCGCCGCCGCCGACGACGCCGACGGCGAATGGCTCTCGCTCGCACTGCCGCTCGACGACGTCGAGAGCAACGACATCGACCTCACCGGGCGCCTCGCCGAGTACATCGACCGGATCGACGTGTCGCTGCGCGGGCTCACCGGACCGCAGTCCGCCGAACAGTGGTCGGCCGCACTGTCCCGCGCCCTCGACCTGCTGGTGGACGTGGCTGACGCCGACTCCTGGCAGCTCGGGCAGGCGCGGCGCGAGCTGGCCGCCGCCGTCGAGCACGGCGGCGACGCGCAGCTGCGCCTCGCCGACGTCCGGGCGATGCTGCGGTCCCGCCTCGCCGGCCGGCCCACCCGCGCCAACTTCCGCACCGGCGAGCTCACCGTGTGCACGATGGTGCCGATGCGATCGGTCCCGCACCGTGTGGTGGTGCTCCTCGGTCTCGACGACGACGTCTTCCCCCGCGGCACCAACATCGACGGCGACGACGTCCTGGCCCGCGATCCGCTTCTCGGGGAACGCGATCCGCGCAGCGAGGACCGGCAGCTGCTGCTCGACGCGATCATGTCCGCGGCCGAGCGGCTGCTGCTGTTCCACACCGGTGCCGACCCGGTCAACGGCACCCCGCGGCCGCCCGCCGTGCCGCTGAGCGAGCTGCGCGACGTCCTCGAGGCGATGACGGGATCGGGCGCCGTCGTGACGCGGCACCCGTTGCAGCCCTTCGATCCCCGCAACTTCGACCCGGCCGCCCCGCGGAGCTTCGACGCCGCCTCGCTGGCGGGGGCGCGCTCGGCGCAGCAGCCGCCGGCCGCCGAACCGGCGTTCCTACCGGGGCCGCTGCCCGCCGCCGAGGTCGGCGACGGCGTCGTCGACCTCGCCGACCTCATCGCGTTCCTCGAACACCCCATCCAGGGGTTCCTGCGCCAGCGTCTCGGGTTCCGGGTGCCCGACCTCGACGAGGACGCCGCCGACGCCCTCGACCTGGAACTCGATCCGCTCGCGCGGTGGGGGATCGGCGACCGCATGCTCGCCGCCCGCATCGCCGGCACCGACCCGGCCGCGTTCCGGGCGGCCGAGTGGCGGCGCGGCACCCTGCCGCCCGCGAGGCTCGGCGAGACGGCTCTCGCCGACATCGAGTGGACCGTCGAATCGCTCGTCCGCGCGGCCGCACCCGTGCACACCGGGGGCGCCGAGGCTGTCGACATCGACGTCGACCTCGGCGGTGGCCGTCGGCTCGTCGGGACCGTCGACGGCGTGCACGGCGACGTCGTCGCCCGGACCACGTTCTCCCGGCTCGCCGCGAAGCACCGGATCGGCGCATGGGTGCGTCTGCTCGCGGTGGCGGCCACCGGACGGTTCGCGAACCCAACCGCGGTCACCACCGGGCGCGGCCGGGGCCGGTCGCCCGTCGCGCGCTCGATGCTGGTGGCACCGGAGAACGCGCCCGAGATCCTGCGCCGCCTGGTCGACATGCGCGATCGCGGCCTCCAGCATCCGCTGCCGATGGCGCCCGGTGCCTCTGCCGCATACGCCGACCAGCGGTTCCGGGGACGATCCATCGAACTCGCGCTGGTGGCCGCCGACCGGGAATGGGGCGGCGACTTCGGCGACGGCAAGGACCGACACATCCAGTACGTGCACGGGGCCGGCGCCAGCCTGTCGGTCCTCACCACCGAGCAGGCGCCGCCCGGCGCCTACGAACCCACCTGCTTCGGCACCGAGGCCGCCGTGCTGTGGGGCCCGCTGCTGGCGGCCGAGACGCTGGGGGAGCCGTGACGACGGGAGTGACCGAGATCGACACCGCCTTCGACCTGTTCGCGCCGCTCCCGACGGGCACCACGGTCCTCGAGGCCAGCGCCGGCACCGGCAAGACCTACGCGATCGTCGGGCTGGCGGCCCGCTTCGTCGCCGAGGAGGGCGTCGACCTGTCGCAGCTGCTGCTGGTCACCTTCAGCCGCGCCGCGACCAAGGAGCTGCGCGAGCGCACCCGCGAGCGGTTCGCCTCGGCGGCAGCGGGATTGACGGACCCGGCGGCCGCGCGCGCCAGCAGCGACCGGCTGGTCGCGCACCTGGCGAACGCCGACGACGTCGAGGTGGCCGAGCGCCGCCGACGCCTGGTGCAGGCGCTGTCGGACTTCGACGCCGGCACCATCGTCACCACCCACAGCTTCTGCCAGCGCATGCTCGACGGTCTCGGCATCGCCGGCGAGCGCGACCCCGACGCCGTGCTGGTCGAGGAGGCCGACGACCTCGTCGAGGAGGTCATCGCCGACCTGTACGTGCGGCACTTCGGGCGCGCCGACACCCGCACCCTGCGGCCCGGCGACGCGCGCGCGGCGGCCCGGGCCGCGATCTTCGACCCCCAGGCGGTGCTCGCGCCGGAGGACGCCGACGGCACCCGCGCCGGCGACGCCGTCCGCTTCGCGACCGCGGTGCGGGAGGAGACCCGCCGCCGCAAGCGGTTGGCCGGGATCCGCGACTTCGACGACCTGCCCGCCCTGCTGCACGGTGTGCTCACCGACCGCGAGCACGGTGCGGCGGCCTGCCGCCGGGTGCGCGAACGCTACCGGGTGGTGCTCGTCGACGAGTTCCAGGACACCGACCCGCAGCAGTGGGGGATCCTCAGCGCCGCCTTCCACGGGCATTCGACGCTGGTGCTCGTCGGCGATCCCAAGCAGGCCATCTACGCGTTCCGGGGCGCCGAGGTGCTCAGCTACCTGGACGCGGTCGACGCCGCGGATCGTCGGCTGGAGCTCACCTGCAACTGGCGCAGCGACGCGGATCTGGTGGCGGCACTGCACTATCTGCACGGCGGCGCCGCGCTCGGGCACCGGGACATCGTCGTGCACGCCGTCGACGCGGCCAAGGCGGGATCGCGGCTGGACGGCGCGCCCCCGCTGCGGGTGCGCTACCTGCCGCGGGCCGGCGCGGGGCGGCTCAACAACTCCGGATTCCCGGTCGTCGGGCGGGTGCGCGAGCGCGTCGCCGCCGACGTGGCCGCCGACATCGTCCGCCTCCTCGACAGCGACGCCACCCTCGACCTGAACGGCACCCGCCGCCGCGTCGAACCGGGCGACATCGCGATCCTCGCGGGCACCAACGCGCAGATCGCCCTGGCCCGGGAGGCCCTCGACCGGGCCGGTGTCCCGTCCGTGCTGGCGGGCGGCAGCAGCGTGTTCGAGACGCCCGCCGCGCACCACTGGCTGCGGGTGCTGCAGGCGCTCGAACAACCGCACCGGCCGGACCGGGTGCGCCTGGCCGCGCTCACCCCGCTGTTCGGGTGGACCGCCGAGCGGATGGACGCCGCCAGCGACGACCTGGTCGCGACGGTGGGCGGCCGGCTGCGGGACCTGTCCGCGCTGTTCGGCCAGTCCGGGTTCGCGGCGTTGTTCGAGCGGCTCGCCGCCGACACCGAACTCGAGAAGCGCCTGCTCGCCGTCGCGTCCGGGGAGCGCGCCCTCACCGACCTGCGGCACATCGCCCAGCTGCTCGGGGCCGTGGCGGTCGACGAATCCCTCGGCCTCACCGCGCTCACCGGCTGGCTCACCGACCGCATCGAGGACCCCAAGTCCGGGGGCGGCGACCGCAGCCGCCGCCTCGACTCGGACGCCGCCGCCGTCCAGCTGGCGACGGTGCACGCGAGCAAGGGCCTCGAGTACCCGATTGTCTACGTGCCGTTCGCGTGGAGCACCGGGCGCTACTCCGACCCCAACCGGCTGCTGCTGCACGACGAGCACGGCCGGCGCGTCCTCGACATCGGCGGCGAGGGCAGCCCCGAGTACAACGACCGCCGGCGCCGCCGCGACGCCGAGGCCGCGGGCGAGGACCTGCGGCTGCTGTACGTCGCGCTCACCCGGGCGAAGTGCCAGCTGGTGCTGTGGTGGGCGCCCGCCTACGGCACCAGCGAGGGACCGCTGCACCGGATCCTGTTCGGGCGCGACCCCGCCGAGGCCGAGGTGCCGCAGAAGGTCGGGGTGCCCGACGATCCCGCCGTCGCGCAGCAGCTGACGCGGTGGGCCGACACCGCGCCCGCCGCGATCTCGGTGGAGGCTGTCAGCGCCGACCCGATCCCGCGGCTGTCGTGGACGCCGCCGCAGGAGGAGTCCGGCGCGCTCGCCGCCGCCGTGTTCGACCGGGTGCTCGACGCCGGGTGGCGGCGCACGTCGTACACGGCGCTGACCGCGTCGGCGCACGAGCATCCCGGCGTGACCAGCGAGGCCGAGGAACCCGAGACCGACGACGAGCCCGAGGAACCCGCGTTGATCACGCCCGCCGAGGCGGCGGATGCGATCCCGTCGACCATGAACGACATGCCGTACGGCGCGGTGTTCGGCACCCTCGTTCACGAGATCCTCGAGCACGTCGACACCGCGGCCGACGATCTCGAGACCGAACTGCGGCGGCACTGCGCCGAGGCGGTCGCGGCGCGGATGTCGCAGGTGGACCCGGTGGCGCTGGCCGACGCGCTGCTGCCGGTGCTGCGCACCCCGCTCGCCGGGGGTCGCGGCACGCTCGCCGACATCACCCCGCGGGACCGGCTGCCGGAGTTGGACTTCGAGCTGCCACTCGGCGGCGGCGACGATCCCGCGGTGCTCACCGTGACGCTGCACCGGATCGTCGAGTTGCTGCGCCGACACCTGCCGGCCGACGACGTCCTCGCGCCGTACGCGGACCGGCTCGCCACGCTGGAGCCGACCCCGCTGCGCGGCTACCTCACCGGCAGCATCGACGCGGTGCTGCGGCTGTCGGGGGCGGACGGGCCGCGGTTCGTGATCGTCGACTACAAGACGAACCGGATCGCCCCCGGTGAGCTGACCACCGCCGACTTCACCCGCGACGCGATGGCCGGGGAGATGATGCGCTCGCACTATCCGCTGCAGGCGCTGCTGTATGCCGTTGCGCTGCACCGGTATCTGCGCTGGCGGCTGCCCGGCTACGACCCGGCCACGCATCTGGGTGGGGTGCAGTACCTGTTCGTGCGCGGCATGGTCGGCCCCGACACCCCGGGCGGGGCGGGCGTGTTCGACTGGGATCCGCCCGCGGCACTGGTGGTGGAGCTGTCGGATCTGCTGGCGGCGTCCGGCGATCGGGAGGGGGACCGGTGATCGAGGCGCGCGTCGCGCAGCGCGGCAAGGGTGTGCTGCGCGAATTCAACGAGGCCGGGGTGCTCGAGGCGGCCGACGTGCACGTCGCGCTGCGTCTGGCGGCGCTCGGCGGGGAGACCCGCGAGCCGGTGCACCTGGCGACCGCGCTCGCCGTGCGGGCCGTGCGCTCCGGGTCGGTGTGCCTGGACCTGAGCCGCCTCCGGGAGGTGACCGTCGACGAGGAGTTCGACGTCGACCCCGCCGCGCTGCCGTGGCCGGACGACGCCGTCGTCGCCGAGGGGCTGGCGTCGAGCCCGCTGGTCGTCGGCGGCGACGCCGGGCCGCTGCGACCGCTGCGGCTGGTGGACGGCCTGCTGTACCTGGACCGGTACTACCGGCAGGAACAGACCGTGCGCCGGATCCTCGACGAGCGCGCCCACGGCCATCCCGCCGTCGACGAGGCCCTGCTGCGGGCCGGGCTGGACGAGTTGTTCCGCGACTTCGCCGATCCGTCGCGGCCGTCGGACGCCCCGGACCGGCAGCGCATCGCGGCGGCCGTCGCGGCCACGCACTGGACATCGGTGATCGCCGGCGGCCCCGGCACCGGCAAGACACACACCGTCGCGCGGGTGCTGGCGCTGCTCGAACGGCAGCAGCCCGGCCTGCGCATCGGGCTGGCGGCGCCCACCGGTAAGGCCGCGGCGCGGCTGCAGGAGTCGGTGCGCGAGCAGGCCGACGCGGTGGGGCTGCGGGCGGACCTGCCGGCGATGACGCTGCACCGGATGCTCGGCTGGCAGCGGGGGACCAGCCGTTTCCGGTTCAACGAGACCAACCACCTGCCCTATGACGTGATCGTGGTCGACGAGACGTCGATGGTGTCGCTGACGATGATGTGCCGGCTGCTCGAGGCCGTGCGGCCCGAGGCGCGGCTGGTGCTGGTCGGCGACCCCGACCAGCTGACGTCGGTGGACGCAGGTGCCGTCCTCGCCGATCTAGTGGTCCGGCCGGTGACCGGTGTCGAGAACCCGGTGCTGGCGCGGGTGGTGGGCGCCGACCTGTCGGCGTCCGACGACCCGGCCGAGGCGGCGCTGAGTGCGACCGAGCGGGACCGCTTGCGGGGCGGCGTGATTCGGCTCAGCCGCGGACGCCGGTTCGGCGGCGCGATCGCACAGTTGGCGGTCGCGGTGCGCGACGGCGACGAGGAGCGCACCCTCGAGATCCTGCGCAGCGGGGCCGCGGACGTCTCGTTCGTCGACCCCGAGGACCTGGCCGGGCTGCGCGCCGACGTGGTGTCGACGTCGGCAGAGGTGACGGCCGCCGCGCTGGCCGGTGACGCCGCCGCCGCGGTCCGGGCGTCGGAGAAACACCGGTTGCTGTGCGCGCACCGGGAGGGCCCGTTCGGGGCGTCGTGGTGGGCGCGCAACGCGATGACGTGGATCGGCGAGGCCACGGGCAGCCGGCTGGATCCGGACCGCTGGTACGCGGGGCAGCCGCTGATGGTGACCGCGAACGACCACGAGATGCGGATCTACAACGGCGACACCGGCGTGGTCGTCGCCGACGGTGCCGACGGCGACCTGGTGGCGGCGTTCGCGCGCGGCGAGGAACCGTATCTGCTGCACCTGAGCCACCTGGCGTCGGTGCAGACGGTGTACGCGATGACGATTCACCGCAGCCAGGGCAGCCAGTACGACGTGGTCTCGGTGATCCTGCCGGGGGAGCAGTCGTCGCTGCTCACCCGAGAATTGCTCTACACCGCCATCACCCGCGCCCGCACCCACGTCCGGATCGTCGGCACCGAGGACGCCGTGCGGGCCGCGGTGGGGCGGCGGGTGCTGCGGGCGAGCGGACTGCGGAGGTAGGCGAGGGTTTCGCGACCCCGCCTACCGCCGCACAGTAGCTCTAGAGTGTGCCGTTCTCGATGTCGCGCTTCATGGCCTGCTGGTTCTCGATGTGTGAGGACACGCCGTTCTGCACGGTGTAGTCGATCAGCACCGCCGGCGCCGAAAACGTCAGGTGCTCGGTGACCGTCGTCGCGCCGCCCTCCTCGGCGAAGGTGACCTTCTGCTGGGTGATCACGCCGGGCATGTCCCAGGTGTCGGTGCTGTACCAGCGGTCGGCGGCGTACACCCGCTGCTGCCCGACGGTGCGTCCCGGAATCGACACCGAACCGGCCGGGACGTCCTCGAGGGCGATGAACTCCCAGACGTCGGCGTCACCCTCGGTGTACGTGCGGTGGTCGAGCACGTCGCGCAGGAACGGGTGCCGTCCGAGGCTGTTGTAGAGGTTCGAATACGCCGGGAACACCCGATCAACGGGCGCGTCGATGGTGACCGGCAGGTCGACGGTCACGGTCTTCAGCGCCGAGCCGGCCAGGCTCTTCTCGAGCTGGTAGGCGGCCCACGAGGTCTCCCATTCCGCATCCACACTGGAGGAGGAACTGGAGGAGGAAGACGACGAACTCGAAACGGATTCGGCCCCTGCAGTTCCCGTGCTCCCCATCAGGATCCCGGTGGCCAGCGCGCAGGCTGCGAGAACCTTGGGTGCCGAGCCCCCGGCCCACCGGCCATCGAGCTGCACAGGACGTTCGATCATTCGCGTTCCTCCCCGTCGAAATCGTTGGCGCCGATCGGCAACCGGGCGAATGATACGCCGCCGGTGGCTTCGATCGACCCCGTATGGGATCAGGTCCGGCCGAGCGGATCTGGGTTGCTCCCGAGACACCGAAGTGACCGCTGCCGCCCCTGGCTCAGCCGCGCACCGGGATCGGCGGCTCGCCAACGACGGCGTCGTTCGGGTGGAGTTGCCGCTGCAGCTCGGCGATCGTGTCCGACGTCAGGCTGCCGTCCTGTAGGTCGAGAGCGCAGGCCCAGTCGAAGTCGGATGTCGACCACGCCCGCCACGCGAGCGGGAAGTTCCGGACGCCGCGGAGCGGGAGATGCCACGGCTCCTGCGAGCGCGGACGCCGATACAGCGTCCCCAGGCCCTTCGCGAACATCGCCTCGAACGCGCCGGTGTCCTCATCCAGTGCGGCGAACTCGCTCGGTGTGAAGTTCACCGTGACCGCCGCCTGCATCGGGGCGCCGGCGACGTGGCTGCGGAACCATTCGTGGCTGGCGCGTTGCCGCTCATCCTCGCGGGCGCGCTGCTCCTTGCCGAGGTCGAGGGGTGTGCGGATCGGTCCCGTCCACGTGAACGGGTCGTCGTCCGAAACGTCGTCGTGGACGGTCACGTCGAGGAAGTGTGCGCCCTCCGCCCCGTCTGCGCTGCGGTGCGCGAGTACGGCTCCGGTCTCGGCGTCGATCACCAGCTGCGTCGCCGGCGCACGGTCGCGGTGTAGCGCCAGCTCCACTTCCCAGCAGCGTCGACCGGCGAACTCGATGTCGCGCACCGGTCCGGTCGGACGCCGTCGGAGGGTGATCCAGTTCTCGAGGGGCGGCGTGAGGAACAGCTCCTTGCCCGGCCCGATGAAGTCAAAGTTCGGAACCCCGGTCCCGACTGGCTCGTCGTGATCGGGAACGAATCGCCAGCCGGTCTCGCCGTCGGAGATGAACAGCGGTGCGCCGGTGGTGGTGTCCTCGATCCGTATCCTGCGGCCGTGACGGAGCACGTGCACGTCGTCAGCCCAGAGACCGATCCGGATAGGGGAGACGCCGTAGTGCGCGGTCCGAACCCGGACGGGTGCGGTCTCGACACGGAACGAACGCACCGTTCCCGAGACGGGAAGCTGCGGGCCGTCCGCCATCGTCGCCAGAACTTCGATCCACTTCGTCACCGCGGCCTCCTGCGATCGCCCGACCACGGACTGTGACGCCCGCCTTTGCGCCGATCGTGGATCGCCGGTCACTTCGCCTCGAACCGCGCCTCGACGTCGGCGCGGATACCGATCGGCTCAGGCTTCAGCTCGATCGCAGGCCGGTCGGCGTGGTTGTCCGGTGCCGGAGCAGAGGCCGCCATCATCCGCGCGGTCGGAGGCCCGAAGTCCGGGCGCTGCCCTGCGTTCAGCATGCCGGGATCGGCGATCGCCACGGCCTCGATCCGGCGGCAGCCCAGGCTGCGGGTGTAGCCCTCGGCCTTCGCGAGCGCGTCGCGGACCGCGAGGCCCCGGATCCGGTCCAGGGCCTCCGCGTGCGCCTTCCGGGTGAGCTTCCACTCCAGGTGCGCGACGTTGACGCCCTCGATCGCGGACACCTGATCGACGAAGGCCGCGACGGCGGCGAGGTCGCGGAACGTCACCGAACCGGACGCCGTCGACTGGTAGTTCCACGGCAGCTTCTTGCCCTGCGGATGGTACGGGCGGAAGCGGGAGTGCTGGACCTGATCGAGCGACCACCGGCGGAGCGGCGTCGACGAATCGCCGTCGAGCGTGCGGATCAGTTTCGTCAGCGCCGCTGCGGACTCGGTCGCGTGATCGGCGGCCTCGGCGCGGGTGGTGCCGTCGAACGCGATGTTCAGATGCACCACACAGCGATTGGGTGCGGACGTGCGCTCGGCGTGACCGGTGACGGTGATGGTGACGGGATTGCTCGGCATGAGGCCAGTGTCCCCGAGAACGCGGGCGGGTGGTTCAGAACAGCGTCGGCTCGGCGCGGGCGCCGCTGCGGGCCTCCTGCACGCGCGCGTTCCAGCGCTGCACCAGCCACATCTCGATCAGCTCCGGCTCGGTGCCCACCCGGGTCGCCCAGTCGCTGAGCAGTTGCAGGTAGCGGTCGTAGCGGCGGATCGTGAAGCCGCTGACCGACGGCTCCTCGAGCCAGCCCTCGTGGATCAGCGTCGAGACGCCGTGCTGGTCGATCAGCTGGGCGCGGATCCCCTCCCGCCGGACACCGGCCGCCCACATGAACAGCGCCATGAGCGGCACGCCGACGCCGGGCATGTCCGGCCATCCCGACCACGCGTCACCCGACGGATCGGGGATCCGCTTGTCCTTGGCGCACCGGTCCAGGACCTGCTTGATCCTGCCGAGCGGGTCCTGGTCCGCGTGCGGGTGGAAGACGTCGGGCAGGCGACGGGTCGCACGGCGGCTGCGGTGGGCGCTGCGCCAGGCCGCGCACAGGAACAGCAGACCGAGCGCGTCGTGGTCGGCGTCGACCAGTTCGCTGCCGAGTTGCAGGTCGTTGCGCTGCACGACGGCGATGCCGCGATCGACCACGTGGCCGTCGAGATCCCGACCGTGCAGGACGATCTCGTGCTTGTGTTCGCGCAGGTGGTGGTTCCACCAGTCGAGGTCGATGTGGGCGCTGTCGTCCAACACGTGCAGCGGGTAGGCCCGTGCCCGGCACCACTGCACGCAGGCCTCCGGAGGCGCGAACCCGTCGTCGAGCAGATGCATGCGGCGATGATCGCACCGATCACGGACAGCGGCGGTGCACGACACGGTGGCACCCCGGCGCGGCCGGGCATACCTTTGACGGTGAGGGCTCGATCGCGGGTGGCTACGCGAGCGACCGGGCCCTCGCCGCAGGTGAATGCAGATGACCGGGTTGGGCGCGTTGGCGCTGGTGATGGGCGTGCTGCTGATCGTGATCGAGGCGCACGTGCCGACCTTCGGTGCCCTGGGCGTGATCGGGACCCTGCTGGCCGGGACCGGGGCGTGGCTGCTGTTCACCGAAGGCGGGCTGGGGATGGAAGTCGCGCTGCCCGTCACCCTCGGCATCGGCGTCGCCGGATTGGGTGCCGCGGCGGTGGCCGGCCGGAAGGTTCTGTCGGCGCGTCGGACGCCGGTACAAACAGGGGTGCAGTCACTGGTCGGCTCCCCGGCCACCGTCCGGAGCTGGGACGGGACCCACGGGCAGGTCGAGGCCGACGGCGGAATTTGGCGCGCACAAATGGAATTCGGCTACACCGAGATCCCTCGGGTGGGGGAGTCGGTGGTCGTCGAGGGCGTGCGCGGGCTCACCCTGAGCGTGCGCCGTCGTGAACCGTGGGAGCTGCCATGTTGACCACCATCGTCCTTGCCGCCATCGTCGTCGCGCTGCTCGTCGTGATCGTGGCCTCGGCCGCGGTGCGGGTGCTGCGCGAGTACGAGCGGGGCGTGCTGTTCCGCCTCGGCCGCCTCGTCGAGTTGCGGGGCCCGGGGCTGGTGCTGCTGATCCCGGCCGTCGACCGGATGGTGCGGGTGAGCCTGCGCACCGTCACGTTGAACGTCCCGATGCAGGAGGTGATCACCCGGGACAACGTGCCGGTGAAGGTGACCGCCGTCGCGTACTTCCGGGTGGTGGACGCGGACCGGGCGATCGTCGGGGTGGAGGACTACTATGCGGCGACCTCGCAGATCGCGCAGACCACGCTGCGGTCGATTCTCGGCAAGGCGGAGTTGGATGCCCTGCTGGCCGAGCGGGAGCGGCTCAACGAGGACCTGCAGAAGGTGATCGACCAGCAGACCGAGCCGTGGGGGGTGAAGGTCACCACCGTGGAGATCAAGGACGTCGAGATCCCGCGGGACATGCAGCGGGCCATCGCGCGGCAGGCGGAGGCCGAGCGCGAACGCCGCGCCAAGATCATCAACGCGGAGGCCGAGTTCCAGGCGTCGGCGCGGCTCGCCGAGGCCGCCGACATCATCAGCCGCAACCCGACCACCCTGCAGCTGCGTTACCTGCAGACGCTGGGGGAGTTGGGCGGGGAGAACAACTCGACGGTGGTGTTCCCCGTACCGATCGACCTCATTCGGCCGTTCCTGGCCGGAGACAAGGTTCCGGCGCCGTCGACGAGCGCGGAGATGCCCGCGCTGCGGGGCCGGAGCGACATGGAGTCGCTCATCGCCGGCTGGACGTCGGTGCGGCCCGACGCCCAGCGGGCGAGCAAGTAGTTGATGTCCTTCTATCCAAGTACCGTGGCAATCCCGACGTGAAAGACGGTCCGGTTTGTCGCGTCGGGTGAACTTTGGAGCAGTCGAATCAGGGGGGAAAGTGGCAAACGAGGCAATCGCACCGGAGATCGCTGACTATTTGGGGCGTTACGTGTACGCGCTCGTCGATCCGCGCGGGGGAGTGCCGTTCTATGTGGGTAAGGGCACTCGGGACCGGGTGCTCCATCACGGCTGGGCTGCGCGGGCGTTGTCGGTTGACGAGGAAACAACCGCGGAGAAGGCGAAGCTTGCCAGGATCAACGAGATCGAGGCGGCAGGCCTCGAGGTCGATATCTGGATCCTTCGCCGCGGGATGTCGATAGCGGAGTACGGGCATGTCGAGGCGACCGTGATCGACCTTCTGCTCACATTTGCGATTGCCCCACTGTCGGAAGGCTCACGCCCGATATCTCTCAGTGGCGGAACGGCGCTCACCAACCGAGTACGTGGGGGGAAGAGTGACAGTGGTATCGCTCGTCTCAGTGACATTGTGGACGCGTTGGCGGCGCCCCAGCTCACTGCGCAGGACCCGCTGCTGCTCATCACACTGAATGGGTGGACCGAGGCCGAGGAAGAGTGCCCAGGCGGTGTCGTGCGCGACGGGCACGGATTTCACCCGGCGTGGAAGGACAAGAAGGTCCTCGAAAAGGAGATTGTTCGGCTGGGGAATTCAGTGCGTTGCTGGTGGACGCTGAACCCCGACAATGTGAAGTCGAAGGGAATCGAGCACCTGGTGGCCGTACATGAGGGCGTCACTCGCGGGCTCTTCCGCATTCTCGAAGGCTCGGCCGAGACTATTCCGACGGTGACGGCCAACGGTGCCCCGACGAGGCGCTCAGGCTTTCGCGTCGAACCCGTGACGTCGGGGAGTTTGTTCGATCGAGTCGTGGGTCCGCACGGTCATCGGGTTCCCCCGAAGAAGCGGGGCGATCAGAGCCAGTTCCGCTACTGGCCCTACAGCTGAGGGGCAGTACCATCCGGGTTGGGGTGCCTCGTCGCAATCGCCAGACGATCAACCCAACGGCGATAACGCCCGCCCTATGCGCGGGTGCTTGCATATAGTGCGGCAAAGCCTGGTCGCGGCGCGCGGTGAGCAGCGCCGAAGCTACTCACCACGCACCGCGAAGGGTCAGTTGTTCGGCTGTCCGACGGGGATGGTCTCCCCGAGGTCGCCGGCGTCGTGGCCGCCGCACGCACAGTCGTCACCGCAGCCGCCGCAGCCGCCGGCGTAGGAGTCGTCGTCGGCGTCGCAGTCGAGGACGCCACCGAACTTGGCGGCGAAGTCGTCGTCGAGGTCGTGGGTGAGCTCGTGGATCTCGTCGACCAGGTTGATCAGGTGCTGCGGCGCGAACGGGTCGGCGTCGACCAGCGTCGAGACCAGCAGGTGCCCGTCCTCGATGGTGAAGCGCAGGCGCGGCCACTCGGCGGTGAGCTCCGGCAGGTTCTGCGTGGCGGCGGCGCCGTCACCGAGCTCCGAGAGGATCGACGCCCACACGTGCAGCTGCGGACCGTCCTCGGCGACGGTGACGTAGAGCCCGAAGCCGTGGACCGGGATCGCGATGTCGCCGTCCTCGTCGACCTCCGGCGCGCTGCCCAGCAGCTCGGTCAGCGTGCGGAGGCTGAGGGCGTGCAGCTGGTCGCGGCTGTCCGTCGCGATCGCGAACGCGCCGTCGAGCTGCAGCGGCTGGTCGGTGGTGTCGTGCTCGGTCATTTGTTCCCCTGTCCGGCGCCGGCCGGATCTACGGTTCGGGCGCTGCTCTGTTGGCGTGCTTGCGTGCTAACCGTATCGCGGCGATGACTGCCCCATTGGAGGAGGCTTCGTGATGCAGGACGCATCAAGTCCTGCTGGCAAAGTGTGACGGATAGAGCCGATAAAATCCCCGTCCATGACCCCTGCTTTGCCGCGATCGGTTGACGCCGCGCGACCCGAGATCGTGGACCTCTTCGCGGGACCTGGTGGGCTTGACGTTGCTGCCCATTGGCTGGGGGTCCCAGCTACCGGGATCGAGTGGGATGCGAACGCCCGCGCGACGCGGGAGGCAGCGGGACTCCGGACGGTGTTCGGGGACGTGCGGGACTACGGGCCATCTGAGTTTCCCAACGCGACGATCCTCGCCGGCGGGCCGCCCTGCCAGACCTACACGGTCGCGGGCTCGGGAAGTGGGCGTCGTGCCCTCGAGCAGGTTCTCGCTTTCGTGAAGCGAATGGGCAACAGGGAAGATGTTCGGGCCGACGTTGCCCAACTCGAAGACGAGCGAACAGGGCTGGTGCTGGAGCCCCTGCGTTGGGCCTTGGAAGCCCACGAGTGCGAACGCCCTTACGAAGCGATAGTGCTCGAGCAGGTGCCGGCGGTTCTTCCAGTCTGGGAGGCCGTTGGTGAGGTGCTCGCTTCAATTGGCTACAAGGTCGACTTCGGCATCTTGCGCACTGAAGAGTTCGGGGTTCCTCAAACGCGGCGCCGGGCAGTTCTGATCGCGCGACGCGAAGAGCCTGCGCGCCTTCCCGGCGCAACTCACCGGCGGTACCGAAAGGACGTGCCACGGGAGGACGGGCACAGAGGTCTGCTGCCGTGGACGACACTCGGCGAGGCGCTTCAACGGCAGTCGTGGGAAACAGTCGATCGCCCCTCTAGGCCGGAGCCGTTCGTCGTGATCTCCAACTATGGTTCGGGCGGCGATCCGAAGGCGCGTGGCCGACGCTGGTCGCATCAGCCCGCAGCCACCGTCACCGGTAAGGTTTCGCGGAACCGCGTGGTTACCCCGGAGGACGTCGAACTCGAGCGGTTCACGCACCGCGAGGCCGGCCGTCTTCAGACCTTTCCGCTCGACTACCCGTGGTCGGGAAACGACCTGGCTCAACAGATTGGCAACGCGATTCCTCCTCGTCTGGGCGCGCACGTACTCGCGGCAGCTCTCGGTAACCCGCTTGATACCCACAAGATTGACAGGGCTGTTCGCGGTCAGTGGAGTTCGCCGGTCGACTAGTCGTCACCGCAGTGAAGGGTCGGTTGTTCGTCCCTGAATCAACCGTTTGTCAGCCAGTCCTTTTCCGCACAGTGAGATTTCGCTCCGACTTGTCGGTGGGTTGTGGCAATGTTTGAGGGCTCGGCGTCGATTGCCCGTTATGCCCGTAACGGTTTGCCCTCGATCGTCGACATTCCGCAGACGGCGCAGGTCGGGGGCGGCTGACGAGAACTGTGCGACCTAAGGGTGGGACGATGGCAACGAAATGGGCTGGAGCTGAAGGCGGGCTGGCGGATCACGTCCGCAGCCAGACCGAACAGTGTCTGGCTGCCTACAGGGTAAAGCCGAACTTGATCGAGCAAGATGCGGGCATCGAGCTCTCGAACGTCGAGGGTGGATACGGGCGCAAGCAGCTGTACGAGCTGGTTCAGAATGCTGCCGATGCGATGGTGCAGACCCGTGGTCGTATCGCGTTGGTTCTCGCGAACGGGAACCTGTACTGCGCGAATGAGGGTGCGCCACTGACGAGTTCGGGTATCGAGACGCTGATGGCGTCCCATATCTCGCGGAAGCGTGACGAGGAGATCGGCCGATTCGGGTTGGGCTTCAAGTCCGTACTCGGGATCTCGGACACACCGGAGATCATCAGTCGCGACGTCTCGATCCGGTTCGACCGAGGCGCCAGCGAAGAGATGGTACGCAGCATCAATCCGGGTGTTCCGCGGACTCCGGTGCTGCGGATCGGGTTTCCCTTCGATCCGAGCGCCGAGGCCGCATCGGATACGGTGCTGAGCGAGCTGATGGAGTGGGCGACCACCGTCGTTCGTCTGCCGTTGAAGGAAGGGATCGACTGGCTCGGGGCGAAACTGCTCGAGTTTCCTGCCGAGTTCCTCTTGTTCGCAGAACATGTCGACGGCCTGGACCTCCGGAACGACGACACTGAGACTGGTAAATCGTGGCGTGCGCAGCGCGACGGCTCCCGCGTCACCCTCGTGGCCGAGGGCGGCAAAGAGGTGTGGAACGTCTTCCGCGTCACCCATCAGCCCAGTCCCGAGGCCCGCAAAGATGCGGGTGAAATCTCGGGCCGGGGGCGGATCGACCTGGCGTGGGCGGTGCCCCAGAAGGGGCGTACTCGGGTTGGTTCCTTCTGGTCCTATTTTCCGACGAACTCGCGGACGAGTCTTGCCGGAATCGTCAACGCGCCGTTCAAGACCAACGAGGATCGGCACGACATCCTCGACGGGCTGTACAACCGTGAGGTCCTGACCAGCGTCCTCCCGGATCTGGTCAGCTCCAATCTCGCTGAGCTCGTCGACGACCAGGATCCCGGTTCGATCCTCGACATCCTGCCGAGCCGTGGACGCGAGCAGCGTTCGTGGGCTGACGATGCGGTCAACGAGCCGATCATGAGGGCTGTGGCCCAGGTCCCCTGTCTCCCGGACATGGACGGACGGCTGGCCCGGCCGAACAAGGTGAAGCTGCAGCCCGGTTTCCTCTCCGAGTTCAGCTCCTGGAAGCCGCGCTGGGCAGCGGTCGACGGTCGACCGTCGGATTGGGTTCACGGATCGGTCGATCGCACGGCGGAACGCCGCGCGAAGGCCGAGCGGCTCTTGGTATTCGCGGACTCGAAGCCCCGCGGTGTCGGGGAATGGCTCCACGACCTCGCCGCCAGCGCCGGCGTCGTCGGCTCGCAAGAGGCCGCGAAGCTCGCGGCACTGATCGACTCGGACGCAGCCGAGCACATGGTCGAAATGCGTAAGGCTGCCTTCGTTCTCGCAGCCGACGGGACCCTGAAGCTGCCACGACCCGGTCTCATCTTCCTCCCCGAAACGGGTGACGAGACCGGCCCCGAGTACGTCCACCCCGCTGTCGCGGCGGACGCGGAGGCAGTCGGGGCGTTGGTTCGCCTCGGGATCGGACGCCTTGACCAACTCGGACGTCTGCGTGCTCAGGTCGCACGGATGCGTCAGTCGACTGTCACCGGAGCGATGGTCGAGCAGCTGTGGAACCTCACCCGCGGACTGCCGGTGAACGATGCCGCCAAGGCGCTCACCGCGGGGTTCGGTCTCGCGGAGATTCCCGTGCGCACTCTCGCCCGACGCGTCGAGCAGCTCGGGCGCGTGCTGCTGCCGGGTGTGCTGGTTCCTGCCGACGGAAGCCGAGACGGCGCGCTCGCGATCGACACCGCGTTCCACGCGGCGGACATCGCACTGCTGCGCCAACTTGGCGCCTCCTCGGAACCTCCCGTCGGGGTGCCCGACAAGGAGGAACAGTGGTTCGCGGACTGGACTGAGGCCGCACGTTCGGCCTACGTCGAGTGGCAGTCAGGGCGCGGCGTGAAGGTCACCGCGTCGAAGATCCGGATCTCGGCCGGCACGACCGTGTGCGGCCTCGACGTTGCGGCGCAGCTAAGTGAGGATGGGCGTGCGGCGCTGACGACGTATGTGCTTCGGACGTCGACGACGCCGTGGAGGCTCGACTCCACCAGCAGTGCAGACGGTTCCGTCATGTCCTTCGCGAACCCCGCGGTGTGGTGGTTGAAGCGGCATGGTGTGCTCGAAACCGCCTACGGCCGTCGTTCGGTGACGGATGCTGTCGCCTCGATCCCTGGGATTCCCGACGACCTGATTCCGGTGGCGCGTGTCACCCCGGAACATGCCAGTGCGCTCGAGCTTGCGGAGGACATCGACGCGCGTCGGTGGGCCCGCATCCTCGTGAACCCGTGGCGGTTCCTCGACCAGGAGCATGTCAATCGGCTGTACGGCTATGCGGCGGAAGCGGGTGCACCCACCCCCGATGAGCTCGGGGTCACGCCGTCGTCCGGAGCGACCTTGGCGGCGCCGTCCGAGACTTACGTGACGTGCACTTCCGCCGACTACGACGCCTTGGTCGACAACGGCTACCCGGCGGTGTTGGTCGAGAACGATCGGCATGTCGTGATGCTCATCGAGCGCTGGGGCTTGATCGACGCGCGCGCCGTCATCAGCCGGAAGGTCCTCACGGCGGCATCGGGTGAGCCTGTCGCACTTGCGGACAAGTTCCCGGGTATCCGTGCCTTCGTCACCTCGCCGCAAGACGTAGATCTCGTTCCCTGTTCGGCGATTTCGGTCGAGCTCGGAACGGGGGACAGCGCTGGGGTCACCGTGACCGACCACGATCTTCTTCGGGACGGTGAGCGGTGCGTGTACTTCCGCGACGACATGTCGGACGAGGTGCTGCTCGAACGTCTGGCTCGCGAGCTCCGGCTCTCGCTGTCCGCGGCAGACCAGACGAAGGTTCATCAGATCGGGGTCCGAGGCGCCGCGAGCCAGCTCCGCCGGAAGGTTCAGGCGGAGAAGGACGAGAACCGCAAGTTCGTAATGTTGGCCGGCGTCGATGCGCTGGAGAAGGAGATTCCGGCCGGTGCCAAGGCGCTGGCGGAACGTCGTCGCGGAAAGAAGCTGACACCCGACGAGATCGCAGGCATGGCCCGCGCCTCCCGCGGTGCTAGCTTGCTCAGTCGCCTCGCCCCGGCGATCGAGGAAAAGGGCGTCGTTCTTCCGAAGCTGTCGGGTGGCGTTCAGGCCTCCACCGCGGTCAAGGAGCTGGGGCTGTCGCCGGACTACGCGGGTGCACGTGTCGCCGCGCCGGCCGCTCGGTTCCAGGTGATCGGTCCGGTCGCGCTGCCGCCGCTGCACGACTATCAGGAACGGGTCGTGACGAACGTTCTCGAGCTGCTGAAGTCGGGTGGCAAGAACCGTGGGATCGTCGCGTTGCCGACGGGTTCGGGCAAGACGCGGGTGGCGGTCGAATCGCTGATCCGTTTCGTGAAGGAGTCCGAGACCGAGCCGCTCATCATCTGGATCGCGCAGTCCGAGGAACTGTGCGAGCAGGCTGTCGACACCTGGTCGTACACGTGGTCGGCGCTGGCGCCTGCCGGTGCGCGTCTGACCATCAGTCGGCTCTGGGGAGCGAACGACGCCGCACCTGCAGAGGACGGTGCTCACCTCGTGGTGGCAACTGACGCCAAGCTGTTGTCGTTGGCGCGCAAGGGCAATCACGAGTGGCTGACCAACGCCGAAGTCGTCCTGGTCGACGAGGCACACACCTCGATCAGCAAGACGTACACCGAGCTGTTCAAGTGGCTCAAGCGGGGCGCCAAGGAACGTGACCGGGCTTTGCTCGGATTGTCGGCCAGCCCGTACCGCGGCCACAACGAGGAGCAGACCAAGGGCCTGATCAACCGCTACGACGCCAATCTGCTGACCGACGGTGTCTTCGACGGGGACCCCCACGAGGTCCTACAGGAGATGGGGATCCTGGCGCGGGTCAAGCACCTCGAGCTCGACGGCATGATGTTGACTCCAGAGAAGGCCCGTAAGACGTCGGAGGCAGAGTCGATGCACCTCGACGACTACCGCATCGACCTCAAGGCAGTCGCGGCAGACCATGACCGGAACAAGGGGATCCTTGATTCCCTGGAGAAGCTGCCGACGGACATGACGGCCCTCGTGTTCTCTGCTTCCGTCCAGCACGCCCAGGTCCTCGCTGCGGTGCTGGCGAACGGGGGCATCCCCGCAGCGTCGATCGACGGCTACACCCCCGCCCCGGAGCGGCGGAGGTTGATCCAGAAGTTCCGGACGGGTGAAATTCGGGTCTTGACGAACTACAACGTTCTGTCGCAGGGCTTCGACGCCCCTAAGGTTGGTGCCGTCTACGTTGCGCGACCGACGTTCAGCCCCAACCGATATCAGCAGATGATCGGCCGCGGGCTGCGCGGCCCCGCGAACGGTGGCTCCGAGGAAGTGCTCATCGTGAACGTGAAAGACAACATCGACGCGTTCGGCACCCAGTTGGCGTTCCATCACTTCGATGGGCTGTGGAGGCGATAACAATGGCAGAACCGTTGGAACTGAACGACGAGCAGCGCGCCGTCGTCGAGGCTCCCATCGACGAGCGCCTCGTGGTGATCGCCGGTGCCGGCCAGGGCAAGACCGAGGTGGTTGCGGCACGGATCGGGTTCCTCGTCGAGGAGGAGCAGCTGTCGGCGTCCACCGAGGTGCTGGTGCTGAGCTTCTCCCGCGCCGCGGTGTCCGCGGTGCGGACGCGCCTGGAGTTGCGTGAGGTCGCCGCCGCGAACGTGCGCACCTTCGACTCGTTCGCCGGCCAGATTCTGCTCGACGCGGACATCGAGCCGATGGGTTCCTACGAGGCGCGGATCCGGCAGGCCACCAAGGTGCTTGACGAATCCGACGAGGTGCCCTTCGAGGTCGAGGACCTTCGTCACATCGTGATGGACGAGGTGCAGGACCTCGTCGGCGACCGGGCGGATTTCGTGCTGGCACTCCTGCGTCGGCTGGAACCGGACGTCGGTATCACCGCGCTGGGCGATCCGCTCCAGGGCATTTACGATTTCCAGCTTGGCGACTCGAAGAGCAAGACTTCCTCGCAGCAGGTCTTCGAGGCTTTGCGGTCGGAGTTCGGCGCGACGACGGTCGGTCTCGGCGAGAACTACCGGGCGCGGGGTGCCGATCCCCAGAAGGTCGTCGAGTTGGGTAACCAGCTGCGCGGTATGTCGGATGCGAGCGAAGCCGCAGACGCACTGGACGAGTTCGAGTCGAGTTTGCTCGAGCTGGGGGAGATCGAGGAATGGGCCGAGATGCTGTCGGTCGACGGTGTGACGACCGCGGTCCTGTGCGCAACGAACGGTGAGGTGCTCAGGGTTTCGAAGTACCTCAACGAGAACGGTATTCGTCATGCGGTCCGGCGTCAGGCGCAGGACTTCGGTGCCGCGAAGTGGGTGGCGCAGGCTCTGGGCTCACTGGACGGCACGGTCGTTCGACGGTCCGAGGTCGAAGAAGCCCTCCAGCGGATCCTCGGCGAGGAGCGCGGTGACGACGCTTGGTACCTGCTCAAGGCGGCGGAGGGTGATGCGCGCCGTTTCGATGCGCTCAACCTTGCTCGGATCAGGTCTTTGGTGAAATCGGGCACCGTTCCACTAACTCTGACCGAGCCCGACTCGAGCAACGTCATCGTCTCCACGGTCCACAGGGCCAAAGGTCTCGAGTTCGACCGGGTCTTCCTCGTCGACCGTGCGTTCACATGGGAGGACGAGGATCCCTGGGCGGTCGTCCGGGCGCGGTACGTGGCGCTGAGCCGCGCCCGGGACACGATCTTCCGGTGCGAGCTGCCGAAGACCTATGCGTTGTACCAGGACATGCACTGGTTGCCCGGTCGCATCCTGGAGCGTGTCAACAAATGGAAGTCGACGAAGAAGCGCACGAAAGCCGTCGAGTTCAAGTGCGGAGACGTCGAGGTCGACGTACCGGTCACGATCGCGAGCGACGCGCACGTCGTGCAGGCGAACCTCTATGCCCCGGATCTCGTGGGCGCACCGCTTGAGGCGGTCCTCGATATAGAGCGCTCGACGCAAGACCTGCCCTCGTACGTTCTCAGCACGGAAGATGGACGGGCGGTCGGGCGGACGAGCGAGGCGTTCAACGAGTCGTTCGTCAAGGCGTTCAGCATGCGGGGCGGATCGTGGCCGGCGTCGTTGTCCGGCTTGTCGCTGGTCTCTGTCGAGACCGTTGCCGGCGATCCGCGACGCTCCCAGGAATTGGATGTCAGCTTTTCCGGACTGTGGCTCGCACCGCGAGTCATAGGTCTGGCACAACCTGATTGGTCGAACATGGAGGAGATTTCGTGAGTTCGCGGGACACATCCCTGGACGAGAAGTACCGGTTCAGGACGGAGATGGTCGAGGAGCTGGCGCGCGACGTCATAGGCCCTGGCGGTGGTGAGCACGAGATCATCTCGGAGGCACCGCTCGACCGGTACATAGTGGGCACGCTGTGGCCGATCGACGATCGGCCACAGGAGGCACCCGACCCGGACGGTGCCGACGCCGACGGTGAGGCGACAGAGGACAGCCCTGTCGCGCAGGCACTGATGCGGTACCCGTCGTCGGTCGGTTTGACCTTTTCGGTCCGGCTCGCCGATGCGACTGAGATCTCGATCGGGCTCAAGGGTGCGAGCTACACCAGAGTTGTGGTCGAAGGTGACGACGACGAAGCGAAGAAGACCCGAACGGATGACTGGCGGCGGATCCCGCTGGCGCTCGATCCGATTCCGGTGTCGGTCGCTGAGCCGGGGGTGTGGGGGCCGACGGAAGAGGTCGTCGACGGGCTCGAGCTGTACGTGTACGTCCGCCCTCCGCGTGATGGCGTCTCGACCGTCTCTGTTGCTTTGCGCAACACGAAGCCAGCGGTCAAAGGTGAGCTCCGGGATGACAAGTCATGGTTCCAGGTTGGAATCAGCGTTTCGACGGTGGTGCCGGCGATTGTCGACCGGAGTAACCACGTTAACGTCGGGCACGACGACGACCTCGACACGTCGGCTCTGCTCTATCGGAACAAACGGACCTTCGCGATTGGTCACGGATGCGCAGCCGAGTGGAACACTTCATCGGTTGGTGAGGCCGTGGACCACGTGGCGACGACGTTCCTTCCAACATACGAGGTGTATCGGGCCAGGCCGGGTCTCCTCGACGATTCCGTCAACTTGCGGATGTCGTTCTTGGCGAACGCTTCCGATGAAGAGGTCGTCGCCGGCCTGCGGGGCCTGGCGGGGCGCTACCGCGAGTGGATCAAGCAGCTCGAGAGCGCCCTGACGTC
This sequence comes from Prescottella agglutinans, assembly GCF_004011865.1. Classification (GTDB taxonomy): domain Bacteria; phylum Actinomycetota; class Actinomycetes; order Mycobacteriales; family Mycobacteriaceae; genus Prescottella; species Prescottella agglutinans. The sequence goes on from NZ_RKLP01000009.1 coordinate 129,540, forward strand.
CGGGGACGCGGATGTCCAAGACAAGTTGCTGGAGACGGCTCAGGATCACGTGAAGGCTGCGCGGACCGCAGCAGATCGCATCGAGGCCGGCATCGACCTGCTGCGCGACGACCCGGTGAGCATGAGGGCGTTCCGACTCTCGAATCAGGCCATGCAGTTGCAGCGTGCCCGTCAGGACTGGGTCCGCAAGGGAGCCAAGGGAACGGTCGGTGACGGCGCCGAGGACCGGTGGTACCCGTTCCAGATCGCCTACATTCTGCTGAACCTGCCCGGTTTGGCCGACCGACATCACCCGGATCGAGGCATCGCGGATCTGTTGTGGTTCCCTACCGGCGGTGGAAAGACTGAAGCGTATTTGGGGTTGGTGGCGTTTTCGATCCTGCACCGCAGGCTGAAGGATCCTGAGGCTCGAGGTGTAGCCGTGATTATGCGCTACACCCTTCGATTGCTGACGATCCAGCAGTTCGAGCGCGCAACAATGCTGATGTGCTCCCTGGAGACGGTCCGCAGGACAAACCAAGATCTTGGTGATCGCCGCTTCTCGATCGGACTGTGGGTTGGAAGTGCGGGTACGCCGAACACTTGGGACGACGCTCGGAAATCGTTGCTCAAACTCAAGGACGGGCAAGAGCTGCAGGAAAAGAATCCAGTTCAGCTCACTCAGTGCCCATGGTGTGGGGCCTTGTTGGATCACCGCAACTACAAGGCCGTGCGACACCCGGAGCGCTACCTTCACATCCAGTGCGGAACAACTGGTTGCGATTTCGCGAACGGTCTCCCAGTGCATGTGGTCGACGACGACATCTACCGGGAGCGACCCGAGCTGATCCTGGGCACAGTTGACAAGTTTGCGAACATGGCGTGGAAGGAAGATGTCGGCAAGCTCTTCGCCCGCGACGGTATCGGCTATCCTCCGAATCTGATCATCCAGGATGAGCTGCACTTGATTTCGGGGCCGCTGGGGTCGATGGTCGGGCTGTACGAAACCGCTGTTGACGCGGCGTGCTCGGTGGATCCGCTCGGGGAGGTTGTAGACCGCGGCCGGCCGAAGGTGATTGCGTCAACTGCGACGATTCGGCGGGCCGAGAAGCAGATCCGCTCGGTGTTCGCGCGGACGGCTGCGCAGTTCCCGCCGCCGGGTATCAATCCTGACGAGTCGTTCTTCGCCGAACCCGCGCCACGCGATACGCACGGCACCCGGCAGTACGTCGGAATCATGTCGCCGGCAACGAGCCACGCGACCCTTCTCGTACGCGTATACGCAGCGCTACTGCAGGCAGCCAAGGACATCGAGGGTGGTGACGAAACCCGTGATCCGTACTGGACGCTTCTCGGCTACTTCAACAGCCTTCGCGTGCTCGGAAGCGCCTACCTTCAGGTGGAGGGTGACGTTCGTGAGCGTTTGCAGGTGGTGTCGAACCGTCAAGGCACGGTGGCGCGCGAGTTGAATTTGGTTAACGAGCTCACCAGCCGTGTGGCGTCTTCGGACATTCCAAACCGTCTGAAGCAATTGGAGACCTCTCTGGAAGCAGGCAGGCCGGACGATGTCGTGTTGGCAACCAACATGATCTCGGTGGGGGTCGACATCGACCGGCTTGGGTTGATGACCGTAATGGGGCAGCCTCAGTCGAGCTCCGAGTACATCCAGGCAACCAGCCGGGTCGGCCGCAAGTTTCCCGGGCTTGTAGTGACGATCTTCAATGCGGCGCGGTCGCGTGACCGTTCGCATTACGAGAGCTTCGTCCCGTACCACCAGGCTCTGTATCGGGCGGTGGAAGCGACGAGCGCGACTCCGTTCGCGGCCCGGGCCCGTGACCGTGGTCTGCACGGGGTGCTGGTGTCGCTCGCTCGGCTTCTCGTCCCAGGCCTCGCGCCGGATACTTCGGCGTACTTGGCGGCGCAGAACTGGGATGACCTCTGCATGATCGGCGATTTGGTTGCGAAGCGTGCTGAAGCGGTGCTCACGGATCCCATCAACGGGCGGGACGACGAAAGCGACCGAGAGTGTGACGCAACAGCGGCGCAGGTAGGTGACCTGCTGGAGGTTTGGTCACAGGCTGGTGAGGTGAAGCCGCACATGCGCTACCAGAACGTCCGGAATCTCGATGCGGCCCTGCTGGTCGACCCAGCCGCGGCCCTGACAGATGACCACATCGAATATTCCCAGAAGGAGGCTCCATGGCCGACGATGCGCAGTATGCGTGAAGTCGACGCCGAGAGCGGCCTGTTCGAGATTGCGATGAAGAGGAAGTAATGACGACCGGAGCGAAGGCCCGTAGGGGTCAACTTCTCAGCACTTACGGGATCGGCGGCCTGTTCCCGTCGGAGACGACCAGCTACATGATCGTTGGCTTGGACGAATGGAACGAGAATCGTGCTCGCCCGGTCAGCGAGCCACGGCTTGCGCGTTCGCTGCATGTGAGCGAGCTCAAGTCACCTCCTGCGGGCACGACACGTGACGTGCCCGTAATCCGGTTCCCTCTGACCCAGGTGTGTCCCAACCCGAAATGTCGCCGGATCGGCTCGTTGTTCGAGCTGTCCAAGGATTGGAACGTCGCCAAATGTGCACAGTGCAAGGAAAAGGCGGAGCTGACGCCGTTCCGACTCATCGTCGCGTGTGCGAAGGGCCACATCGACGAGTTCCCGTACAAGTGGTGGCTCCACAAGGGCACGCCGGTTGTCGAAGGAGTCGAACACGAGATGAAGCTGAAGTCGCTCGGCCGCACGTCGTCGTTGGCGGATCTTGTGCTGACGTGCAGTTGTGGAGTTCCTCCCAAGTCCTTGGACGGGACTTTTGGCCCGAAGGCGCTCGCTGATCACGGGGCCTGCAATGGCGCTCGTATCTGGCTGGGAGCTCAGGCCAGGGAGACCTGTTCGGAGACGCCTCGAGTGCTCCAGCGAGGTGCGTCGAACGTGTGGTTCCCCGCGGTGCGGTCGGCCATCTCTATTCCGCCGTACTCGGAGGCGCTGGCGAAGTTCGTCGACAAGCACTGGATCTCGTTGGCAGACCCGGATGCGGTGACGCCGAGGCTGATCGAGAACATCGCTAAGTCTTCCAACGGCAAGCACTCGGCCGAGGCAATCACAGCGGAGCTTGAGCGTCGCCGCGGCGAGGAGACGGACGCGGACTTGAGTGAGGCCGCACTGCGTCGCGACGAGTTCAGTGCGCTGTTGGCGGGCCGTGAGGAGAACGGCGTCGACTCGGATTTCGTGTGCCTGCCGATGCGCTTGGATTCGTCGCTGCCGAAGCTGGTCACCGAGGTGCGCAAGGTGACGCGCCTGCGTGAGGTACGGGCCTTGTATGGGTTCTCCCGGCTTAGTGGTGTGGCTGAACTTGGCGCCGAGGGCCTGTGCGACTTGTCTCATGCTCGGCAGCACTGGCTGCCTGCAGTCGAGGTGATCGGCGAAGGTGTATTCGTCGCGCTGGACCGGGGTGAACTCACGAACTGGTCCAAGATGCCGTTTGCGCAGCGGCGCCGCAAGCTGCTTCAGGCGGCCGCCGACCGACGGGCGGCCGAGTTCGGCCGGCCGGCGCCGCATGTCGATATCGTGCAGGTGGCCGTACACACTCTCGCGCATGTCCTCATCGATCAGCTGTCGCTGGATGCGGGTTACCCGGCCTCGTCGTTGCGCGAGCGCCTCTACGTCGACGACGACATGGCCGGCATTCTCGTGTACACGGCGAGCTCGGACTCGGCGGGCAGCCTCGGTGGCGTGGCGTCTCAGGCATCACCGGACGGCTTCGCTGGCGCGCTCCGTGAGGGGCTGAGGCGACTCTCATGGTGCTCGTCCGACCCGGTATGTATCGAATCGACGGCGTCCGGCACAGATGCGCTCAACCTGGCAGCCTGCCACGCCTGCGTGCTGGTGCCGGAAACGTCTTGCGAGCTGAACAACACCTTCCTCGACCGGGCACTTCTGTTCGGTACCCATGAGAGGGACGAGGAGTTCGAGGGCCTGTTCAGCACGTTCGTCGCTGCAGGCTGATCCGCATGGGCGGCGGGGCGGAGCAACTCTCGTCCCGCCGCCTCTCCACGGTGGGAGCCTGCGCTGCCGCGGCCCGTCCGGAGACTAATCTGACCCCCGATAGTTCAATGTTCGAAGGAGTCCTGAGTGGCAGACATCGCCGCTGGTGAGCGCGTTGTGGTCCGTGACGAGGAGTGGCTCGTGCGGTCGGTGCGGACCACCGAGCGTGACGGCACGCGCGTCGAGGTGACCGGAATCGGCGAGCTGGTCCGCGACCAGGACGCCGTCTTCTTCGACTCCCTCGACACGATCGACCGGCTCGACCCGCGTGACGGCAAGCTGGTGCTCGACGACTCGGCGGGCTTCCGGCGCTCCCGGCTGTGGCTCGAGTCTGTCCGTCGCAGCAGCCCGGTGCCCGCCGCCGAGACGCGCATCGCGGTCGGCCACCGTGGTCTCCTCGACCGGATGGACTACCAGCTCCGCCCCGCAGCACAGGCACTGCAGAATCTGCGTCCGCGGATCCTGATCGGCGACGCCGTCGGTCTCGGTAAGACGCTGGAGATCGGCATCCTGCTGTCGGAGCTGATTCGACGCGGGCGGGGCGAACGCATCCTGGTGGTCACCCCCCGCGCCGTCCTGGAGCAGTTCCAGCACGAGTTGTGGACGCGGTTCGCGATCCCACTCGTGCGGTTGGACTCGGGCGGCATCCAGAAGGTCAAGCAGACCTTGCCGAGTTCCCGAAACCCGTTCAGCTACTACAAGCGGGTGATCGTCTCGATCGACACCCTCAAGAACCCGGCGAAGTACAAGCACCACCTGAAGAACCACAAGTGGGATGCCGTCGTGATCGACGAGTGCCACAACCTGATCAATCGTGGAACCCAGAACAACGAACTCGCGAAACTGCTTGCCGCGCAGACCGATGCGCTGATTCTCGCCAGCGCCACCCCGCACAATGGCAAGCCCGAGTCGTTCGCCGAGCTCGTGAACCTGCTCGACCCCACCGCCATCGCCGACCGGACCGAATACACCGCCAAGGACATCGAACACCTGTACGTCCGTCGGCACCGGAACTCTCCCGACGTCAAGCTCGACGTCGCGCACAAGTGGAAGCAGCGGCGGACCCCGAAGGTGGTCGAGGTGGTGCCCAATGCCGCGGAGATCGCGGTGCTGCGGGAGCTCGAGGACACCTGGCTGCATCCCGACGGCGATTCGGTTGTGACGGGCCAGGGCCGTCAGCTGTTCCCGTGGACACTGTTCAAGGCTTTCCTGTCCTCGCCGAAGGCGCTGCGGGCGAGTGTCGAGCGCCGCCTCAAGACCCTGGACTCCACGACGTCCGCGGAGGCCCGGGCGCTGCTGCGGCTCGATGAGCTGGCCGAGGAGGCGGACGCGAAGACGCCCTCCAAGCTGGTGAAGTTGATCGACCACCTCGCCGAGGCGGGGGTCGGCAAGGGCTCACCGACCCGCGCGGTCGTCTTCTCCGAGCGAATCGACACCCTCACCTGGCTCGAGGCCGAGGTGGCCAAACGGCTCAAGCTGCCGGTCAAGGCGGTGCAGGTGCTCCACGCTGGACTGCCGGACGAGAAGGTGCAGGCCGTGGTGGAGAGCTTCGGGCAGGCCAGCTCCGACATCCGCATCCTGCTGGCCTCCGACATGGCCTCCGAAGGACTCAACCTGCACAAGGAATGTCACCAACTGGTCCACTATGACCTGCCGTGGTCGTTCATCCGGATCCAGCAGCGCAACGGCCGCATCGATCGGTACGGGCAGATGCACGAGCCGCAGATTGCGGCCCTGGCCCTCGCCAGCGACGCCGACGACGTCCCCAGCGATCTGCGGGTGGTCACCAAGTTGCTGCAGAAGGAGTACGAGGCCAACCAGGCTCTCGGCGACGCGGGTGTTCTTCTCGACGTGCACGACGCGGAGATCGAGGAGAAGACGGTCATGCAGGCCATCCGTGATGGCAAGGATCTCGATGAGGTGGTTCCGGAGGCGACTCCGGCGGCCCTGAAGAACCCGTTTGCCAACCTGATGGCCACGGGCGGCGGACACGAGGGAGACCCGACACCGGAGGAGGTGCCGCGGCGGTCGCTGTTCAAGGACGATGACAACTACCTCGCCGACGCGCTCAAGGACGTCGAGGCCGAGGCCGGCGGCCACGCGCTGGACGTGACCCGCGACGAAGACAAGGACATGATCGCCTTTAACCCGCCGGCCGATCTGGTGCCGCGGTTCCGGGACCTGCCGTCCGAGTACCTCGACGAGCAGAAGATCGCGGACCGGCTGCGGCTGTCCGGGAGCAACGAGTTCTCCGAAGACCGTCTCGACAGGGCGCGTAAGTCGACGGACAGCGCGTGGCCGGATGTGCACTTCCTCGCGCCCATTCATCCCGTGCTGGACTGGGCGGCGGACCGATCGATTTCGCGGTTCGGGCGCAACGAGATTCCCGTCCTGTCCGGCAATGTGAGCGAACCCGTGTTCCTAACCCAGGCGGTGTGGTCGAACTCGCTCGGTCAACCCGCGATCGCGCACTGGGGTGCAGTGCGGGGCCTTCCCGACCACCCCGAGGTCGGGGACTTCGACGAGACCCTCGATCAGGCCGGCATCCGGGAGGGTGCAGAGAACGCCGGGTTCGCGGACGTCGACCTCGACGCACTGCAGTACCGCGTGGGCGCCGCGGTAGGCGCCGCCACCGAACACATCCGGGATCGCCGCGACGACTTCGAGGCCGATCTCCTCCGCCGCATCGACGACTACCGCAGTGGGCTGAAGGGCTGGGAGCAGACAGCACTCGGCATCGTCACCGACAGCGGCCGCCGCACCGGATCAAGACTGGATATCGAGGCGACTGTCGACCGGTCGACCGCCCTCATCGATGCACTCGCCGCCAGCGGCGACCCCTTCGTTCGCGTCGTCGCCGTGATCGTGCCGAAAGCAGGTAGCTGAGCCATGTTCGACTCCATCTCCAACGTCAACGACTACCTGTCGGAGCACTGGCTCGCGGAGGTCTTCCCCGCCAAGCTCAAGGACCTCGGGAAGGACTGGAAGGAACGCGCCACCCAGGGCAAGGACACCCCGCTCAAGGGGCTCGTCTCGGTCAGTGGCAGCTACCTCCGCGCGCTCGGCCAACTGCCCGACCCGGCAAATCCGGACTACGCAGCGGTCGTCACCGAGATGCATCGGGACCTGTTGCGCGCAGCAGGGTTCGAGACGAGCGAGACGACCCTGGAGACCTTCCAGGGGGAGACTCCGATCGCCGTCCCGCTGATCGCGCGATTCACGGGCGCCGCCGACACCGACGCACTGCACATCCTGCAGGCCGTACCGGCCGCCGATGCCGACTCCCTGTTCTCCGACGACGCCGAGCTGCTGCACCCGCTGCGGTTGACGATCACCAGCGAGAAGACCGAGCTGCTCGCGTCGGTGTCCAAGGCGATCACCCAGCTTTTCGTGAGCGACCACGCACCGCGCTACCTCCTGCTCGTCGCCGGCGGCACCGTGCTGCTCACCGACGCCGCCCGCTGGTCGGAGGGCCGCTACCTCGCCTTCGATGTCGCGACGGCACTCGACCGCCGCGACGAGAAGGCTGCGGGCGAGCTCTCTCATCACGCCGGACTGTGGTCCGCGGACGTGCTGCTGCCCAACGACGACGGCAAGGCAGCCCTCGACGCGTTCACCGAGGACTCCGAGAAGCACGCAGTCGGCGTCAGCGAGGATCTCCGCGAGGGCCTGCGTATCTCGATCGAGAAGGTCGCCAACGAGGTACTTGAACAGCGCCGCGTTGCTGGCCTGCCGGTCGAGGGCATCCCGGAACTCCCGAAGGATCTGACGATCCAGTCGCTGCGGTTCCTGTACCGAATCCTGTTCCTGCTCTTCGCCGAAGCCCGCCCGGAGCTGGGCATTCTTCCTGTGGGCGCACCCGAGTACGGGTCCGGCTACGGCCTCGACCGACTGCGGGAGATCATCCAGGTACCCCTCACCGGACGCTCCGCGGACGGGCACCACCTGCACGAATCGCTGGACCTGCTGTTCCGTCTCGTCAACGACGGCCACGGCGCAGGCACCGAGGACGGCGACGGGCTGGTGTTCGAGGCGATGCGCTCGGACCTGTTCGACCCCAAACGCACCCCGCTGATCGACGAGACGCGGATCAGCAACCGGGTGCTGCAGGAGGTGCTCACCCTGCTGCTGCTGTCGAAGCCGTCGAAGAACAAGAACAAGCAGCGCGGCTACATCTCCTACGCACAGCTCGGCATCAACCAGCTCGGCGCCGTGTACGAGGGGTTGATGTCGTACTCCGGTCTGATCGCCGACGACGACATGGTCGAGGTCGCGAAGGACGGCAACGCCGACAAGGGCTCGTGGTTGGTGCCATCCACCAAGTCGGGCGACTACGCCGCCGAGGACATCGTGTGGCGTGAGGACCGGCTGACCGGACGTAAGGACATCGTCCGGCATGCCAAGGGCAGCTTCGTGTTTCGTCTCTCGGGCCGCGACCGCCAGCGCAGCGCCTCCTACTACACGCCCGAGGTCCTCACCAAGACCGTCGTCAAGCACGCGCTCGCGGAACTGATCACCGACGAGACGACTGCCGCCCAGATTCTGGAGTACCGGATCTGCGAGCCGGCGCTCGGCAGCGGCGCCTTCCTCAACGAGGCGATCAATCAGCTCGCCGCCGAGTACCTGGTCCGCAGGCAGAACGAGCTGGGGGAGCGGATCGAGCCGGAGCAGTACACCACCGAGTTGCAGAAGGTGAAGGCCTACCTGGCGCTGCACCGCGCCTACGGTGTCGACCTCAATGCCACGGCTGTGGAGCTCGCGGAGGTGTCATTGTGGCTCAACGTGATGCATCGTGGACTGCAGGCCCCGTGGTTCGGCCTGCACCTGCGCCGCGGCAACTCGTTGATCGGTGCCCGCCGCGCCACCTACGACTTCACCTCGCTCGGCAAGGCGAAGAAGAGCTGGCTCACGACCCCGCCCACCGAGCGGCCGCTGTCCGAGGGGTCGATCGGTGACGGCGAGATCCACCACTTCCTCCTGCCTGCCAGCGGCTGGGCAGCTGTCGCTGATGCGAAGCAGGCCAAGGAGTTGATGCCGGAAGCGGTTGAAGCGCTCAAGAAGTGGCGTAAAGAGGTGACGAAGAAGCCGGACAAGAAGCAGCTCGATCGGCTGAGGGCTCTGTCACGCCGTGTTGAGCGCCTGTGGGACTTGACGCTGCGCCGACTCATGATCAGCGAGCGTGAAGTGTCTCGCCAGATCGATGTGTGGGGTTCAGACCTTCCCGTCGTCGAAACCGCAGTTCCGCGTGAGCAGGTCGAGTCAGAGCTCCTGGACCCCGAGGGTCCCTACATGCGGCTACGGCTCGCGATGGACACCTGGTGCGCCATGTGGTTCTGGTCGCTGACCGGACCGGTCGAGAACTCTGACGACGATGACGACAACCACCCGGGCCCGCCGAATCTCGACGAGTGGATCAAGACCCTCGAAGGACTGCTGGGCTTCGACGGCGTCCGTAAGGGCGAGGCCGACCAGGCGATGTTCCACGAGACCGTCGACAGCTTCGATCAATTGTCGAAGATGGACGACCTCGAACGCGATTTCTATGGCATGAGCCCGGTGTGGAAGCTGGTGTCGAAGCATCAGTGGCTTGGCGCAGCACGAGGCATCGCGGATGAGCAAGGATTCTTCCACTGGGATCTCGACTTTGCGCAGATCTTCCAGCGTGGAGGGTTCGACCTGCAGGTGGGTAATCCACCGTGGGTGCGGCCCGACTGGAAGGATGACATTGCGCTCGCCGAGTACGATCCGTACTTCAGTCTGCAGGAGAAGATCCCGGAGAGGACATTCACCGTACGACGCAACCAGGTTCTCGACGTGGCGCTGGCTCGGCTGCAGTACCTTGACGAACTAACCTCGTGGGCGGGTGGTGTCGAACATTTTGGTTCTTCGGTTGATCACCCGGTGCTCGATGGTGTCCGAACGAACTTGTATATGAATTTCATGGAGTTGGTTTGGAGAAACTCCCAAACCGGCGGGGTGTCGGCGCTCCTTCATCCGGAGACCCACTTCACCGATCCGAAGGCTGGTGCTTTGCGAGCAGCAACCTATTCGAGGCTGCGACGCCATTGGCAGTTTGTGAACGAATTGATGCTATTTGCAGAGATCGGGCACCCGGTTACCTATGGCATTCATGTCTACGGGCGACTGCAGTCGAGTATCCAGTTTGTGCAGATCGCGTCGGTTTTGACGCCCTATACGGTCGATGCGTCCGTGGAGGAATCGGGCACTGGTGAAGTCCCGGGAATTCAGTATCCGTGGGGCGGTTGGGATCTTCGTCCGCACAAGTCGCGAGTCGCCGAAATTGATTCATCGACATTGTCGGATTGGGCATTACTCTTCGATCCTCCAGGCACACCTGGAAGTGAGGCAAGGTTGCTTAGGCCTCTGACCCGAGAGCATGTAGAGATACTAGGGGTTCTGGCGCAGCAGTCAGTGAGGCTCGCAGACCTTGGATATCGGTGGTCTAGCCTATGGAACGAAAAGGTGGCCAAACAAGATGGATATATTGAGTGGCGGACTGAGTGCCCGGACGACTGGCGTGAAGTGGTGTACCAAGGACCGCACTTCACCGTTGCGACGCCGTTCGCGAAGGAGCCCAACGAAAACTGCAAGAGCAAGGGCGATTACACCGCGTGGGATTTTGAGGAGCTCCCGGAAGCGCTGATTCCACGTACAAACTATCAGCGTGCCTGTGATCGTGAAGATTACAGTGCGGGGATCCCGCAGTGGGATGGCGTTCCAGCGGTGGACTACTGGCGTATCGCGTGGCGTCGGATGACTCAGCCGGGATTGGAGCGGTCACTGCACGCCGCGATTGTTCCACCGGGGGTAGCGCACGTTCATACTGTCCATACGTGTGCGGTGTCGACGCGCAGCGCGCTGACCCGTGCGTCATCTGGGCTATCGACTGGGGCCACAGATTCGCTGAATACAGTTTTGGTTGCAGGTCTATGGGCCTCGCTTCCGTTCGACTATCTGGTCAAAGTGAGCGGGAAGTCAGATGTGAACGCCGACTTGATTGACCGCTTCCCGGCCCCGATCGACCATCCTTCGGCGGCGGCGCTCTTGCTGCGTACCCTGCGGCTGAACTGCCTCACCCGCGACTATGCACCGCTGTGGGACGACCTATACCAAGAATCATTCGTGAATGACTCGTGGTCTTCGAACTTCGCGATTTACTCAGAGCTGGGTGTCGCTCAGCGGGAATGGACTATGGATGTCCCCCTGCGTTCTGACTTCGATCGTCGGGCTGCGTTGGTCGAGATTGATGCGCTCGCGGCGCTGATGCTCGGCCTTTCAGCAGATCATTTGGCTCTGATGTTCCGTTCCCAATTCCCGGTACTTCGTAAGTACGAGTACGGCATGTACTTCGACGCGCGCGGTCGGAAGATCACGAAGGACCACCAGGCTCAAGGAGTTAAGCAGCAGAAAGACGACTACAAGCTCCTACAGGCATACCTCGAAGGTGAGGAATGCGGCGACCTGCTCGACCGCTACACGCCGTTCCCGCCTGACGAGAACCACGACGAGCCGTGGTTCTACAAGCCCGACCGTGAGGCCGAGATGCGCACCGCCTATGCAGAGTTCGAGCGGAGGCTCGGTCTGAATGGGTGACATCGCGGCGCCTACCTTCCCGTCCCTGCTGGCCGAGGAAACGAAGGACTCGATCACCGAGTACCTGTCCACCACCTTCGCTCTCGCCGATCCGAACGCAGGATCGGCCCTCAGCGAGTTCCTGCGGCACCCGGAGACCGGGATTTTCCGCGGCCCCTACCTGAAGGTGCGCACGCCCTATCAGCAGGTGCCGGGGAAGTGGACCTCGCCACTGGAATGGATGCCGAAGGGGTTCCGTCCCTTTCGGCATCAGGCGACCGCGTTCGAGCGCCTCTCCACCCGAAGCGGTGCCGCGCAGCCGACGATCGTGACGACCGGAACCGGTTCGGGTAAGACGGAGTCGTTTCTCGTCCCGCTCCTCGACCATGCGCGCAGGGCGGCCGCGCGCGGCGAGGAGGGGATCAAGGCGATCATCCTGTACCCGATGAACGCGCTCGTCACCGACCAGGCGCGGCGTCTCGCGAACTACCTGCACGACGACCCGCAGCTGAGCGAGGTCACCGCCGGCGTCTACATCGGTGGCCAGGGTCGGCGCCGGACCCCCACGCGCAACCAGCTCGTCGACAACCGCGACGAGCTGCGCAAGAACCCGCCCGACATCCTGCTCACGAACTACAAGATGCTCGACCTGCTGCTCCTTCGGGCCGGCGACAACCCGTTGTGGGACAACGCGGCATCCACCCTGCAGTACCTGGTACTCGACGAGTTCCACACCTACGACGGTGCGCAGGGCACCGACGTCGCCATGCTCATCCGGCGGCTCGGCGCGCGCATCGGCGTCTCCGAGGCCGGGCGCCCGCTGGGCCGAGTCACCCCGGTCGCTACCTCCGCGACGCTCGGCGGAGGCAGCCGGTCGAGCGAACTGCGTGACTTCGCCGAGACCATTTTCGGAACCGAGTTCTCACCCGAATCCCTCGTCGCCGAGACGTCGTTGACCGCCGCCGATGTCGTCCCGCACGTCGACTTCGGCCTCGACATTCCGGCGGTCGATGTCATTCTCGAGGCGCCGACCCCCGACGCGGCGGTGGAGGGCTCCTGGGAGCCGCTGGCGCGCGCCGTTCTCGAGCCCGCGACCGAACCCGGCGTCCACGCCGCGGACATCGACTACGCCGACCCGGTCGAGATCGGTGACGCGCTGCGCACCCACTTCCTCACCCGAGCCGTCATCGACGCCCTCAGCGGTGAGCCCCTCACCCCCGCCGAGGCCGTCACCCGCATCACCCAGGCCGGTGTCCTGCCGTGGGGCGTCCACAACGCCAGCCGACCCGCGGAGGTACAGCAGGCCCTGCTGAAGTTCCTCGCACTCCTGTCCGTCGCCCGCGTCCGCGACGACCACGGCTCGCTCCGTCCCCTGCTCAACGTGCAGGTGCAGCTGTGGGTGCGGGAGTTGACCCGGATGCTGCGCCAGGTATCCCAGGATCCGGGTTTCGATTGGTGGCACGACGGCCCGCCCGCCGACGGCACCCACCTGCCCGCGGTGCACTGCCGGGTGTGCGGGCACTCGGGGTGGATGACCTCCACCACCGAGCTCGGGGATTCCTTCGCCCACGAGCCGCAGGCGATCTGGCGCGACAGTGCACGCCTCGCCGATCGGCGAAAGACCCGCACGCTGCTCCTGGCCGACGCCGCCGACCAGGGCGTTACGCTCATCGACGCGGACACCCTCGAGGTCGCCTCCACGCCGAACGAGAACACCATCGCGGTGCACTGCACTCCCGACGAGGAGCAGGCGGTCGAGCAGACGTGCCCGGCGTGCGGTGCGCGAAACGCGATCCGCTTCCTCGGATCCAGCGTCGCCACCCTACTCAGCGTCGGCCTCACTAGTGAGTTCGGTTCTCCGCTTCTCGCCGACGGCGAGAAGAAGACGCTCGTCTTCACCGACTCGGTGCAGGACGCGGCTCACCGAGCTGCGTTCATCGAGGGCCGTGCCTTCCAGTTCAACTTCCGTTCCGCGCTCCTCGCGGCCACAAGCGGCGAACGCACCACGCTCCAGGCCGCGGCGGAAAGGCTGTTCTCCGACACCCCGACAGCACAGCTGTACTCGATCACCCCACCCGACTTCGTGCGGCGCACCGGCGTCGAAGGCGCCTGGCTCGACCACGATTCCGAAGGATGGCTGCGCGATCTGCTGGACGTACGTATCGCATTCCAGGCGCACCTCGAAACCGGCCTGAACGCTCGCATGGGTCGCACGTTGGAACTTACCGGGGCGGTGGCCGTCGACATCGATATCGACCTCGACCACTTTGCTTCCCTGGCCCGCGACATCCACCAGAACCTGCCGCAACTCAGCCTCACCCTGAGCCGAGGCCCCGCCGAGCAGCTGAGCCTCGACGTGCCGGACGATCGAGCAAAGCAGCTCGCGATCGACATCGACGCGTATGCCGGCCCGCGCTACGACATCTGGATCCTCGGACTGGTGGAGCAGCTGCGAACGACGGGTGGCATTCACCACCGGTGGCTCGCGCGATACATCCGCGACGAGGGTAAGCGGTGGTCCATCTGGGGTGGCAGCGCCGAGGGCATGCCGAAGTTCCCCGCCGGGCGTCCCGCCCCCGGCTTCCTCACCACCGGCGCGGCCGGCGACACCGACTTCATCGCGCTGGGCCCGCGCGGCGAATCACGGCTCACCGACTGGACCCGCCGATGCCTCGGCGTCACCGCTTCTGAAGCGCGTGCCCTCCTCGCCGACGTCGTCGACGTCCTCGCGGGCGAAGACGGTCCCCTCGAACGGCGCGCCGGCGAAAAGGGATCCAAGGTCTACGGTCTCACGGCCGACCGCATCATCCTGGATCCCACCGGGATCGCACGCCTTCAGTGCCCGGTCTGCCACCACGTGCAACCCACGACCTCCAACCGGACGGCGCTCTGGGACGGCGCACCCTGCCCGCGGATGCGCTGCCCCGGAACCCTGGCGCCGGTCGAGATCGAACCGGCGAACTTCTACCGGACCATGTACCGGTCCGGCCGCATCCGGCGCATCGTAAGCGAGGAGCACACGGGCCTGCTCGACCGCGAGGAGCGTGAGGAAGTCGAGGCACGCTTCAAGATGGGCGGTTCGCCCGTCGACCCGAACATCCTCGCCTGCACGCCCACCCTCGAACTCGGTATCGACATCGGTGATTTGAGTACGGTCGCGCTCGCGTCGTTGCCGCGGTCCACCGCGAACTACCTCCAGCGGATCGGTCGCGCCGGACGATCCACCGGCAACGCGTTCGTCCTCGCCGCCGTCCCGAGCTCGCCGCGGGACCTCTACTACTTCGCGGAACCGACCCACCTGCTGGCCGGTGAGGTGCTGCCGCCCGGCGCCTACCTCAACGCCACCGAGCTGCTGCACCGCCAGTTCTTCGCCTTCGCGCTCGACCGCCTCGCCGCCGGCGGGCTCGGCACCCTCCCGGCGATGCCGTCGAAACTCGGCGGTGCACTCGGCGGGGGCATGGACGACGGCGCGTGGCTCCGATCCGTGGTCGACGCGGTCACCGCGGACGCGGACGCGCTGAGCACCGATTTCCTCGTGCTGTTCGGGAACAACCTTGTTTCCGAGGCGCAGCAGGCGGTGCGGGCATTCGCTGAGGCCGGCCTGCGGGACGAAGCCGCGCGGGTGGCGCTGGCCTGGCAGACCGAGACCGACGAGATCCGGAAGCGGCTCAACGAACTCGCCCAGACCGTCGCCGAACTCGACAGGCACGGCCACCTCGACGACCAACAGAAGGACGACCGCAAGCGCTGCATGGGGGAGTCGCGGGCGCTCGGTGACCAACTGCGCGAGCGCGGCCGCCAGGAGACCCTGACCGGGCTGAGCGGCGTCGGTCTGCTTCCCAATTACAACCTCCTCGACGACGCGACCACCCTGGACGTGCACCTGTGGTGGACTGCGAACGAGGGGAGCCAGTCGCCCGAACCGCAGGCCCTCGACCTCACGTACGAGCGCAGCAGCAGCACCGCGCTCACCGAACTCGCGCCGGGCGCGTACTTCTACGCCAACGGCAAACGCGTCCAGGTCGACGCCGTCGACGCCGGCCCGCTTTCCCAGCCGCTGTGGTCCCGGACCCGGCTCTGCCCGTCCTGCGGGTGGGGCACCACCAACGCGGATGCGCCGTTGACCGCCTGCCCCCGCTGTCACAGCGGCGCGGTCACCGACTCCGGTGCCG
This sequence comes from Prescottella agglutinans, assembly GCF_004011865.1. Taxonomy (GTDB): domain Bacteria; phylum Actinomycetota; class Actinomycetes; order Mycobacteriales; family Mycobacteriaceae; genus Prescottella; species Prescottella agglutinans. The sequence continues at coordinate 145,331 of NZ_RKLP01000009.1, forward strand.
TCCACAAGGTGCTTCCGCTGCAGAAGGTCTCGGCGGTGCACCGGCTCGACGACGTACTCATCGACGACGACGCGGACGACCGCACCCGCACGTTCTTCACGAAGGTCACGGGCGTCGACATCGACCCCGCCGACATCGTCGACGCATGGAAGCTGAAGGCGACGGTGTTCGGGGCGGAGTACGCGCGCTCCGCGGTCATCCGCTCGCTCAACGTCGGGCTCGGCGACGCCCCGGGCAGCGAGGCGATCATCGCGGGGGAGACGGTGGCCGCCGCCGGGTTCACCACCTGCTCGCACTGCGGTGTCGTCGCCACACGGCCGACGGAGAAGGACCGTACCCGGCATCGGGGCTACTGCGCCACCCGCCGCGGCACCGCCGAGAAGTGGGAGCGCCTGCTGCTCTCCCACGAGCTGCGCACCCAGGCCGTCCGGTTGCTGCTGCCAGTGTCGCTGCTGCACTTCGAGACGACGATGACGTCGTTCAAGGGTGCGTTGCTGCTGGGGCTGCGCCGCGACTTCGGCGGCGACCCGCAGCATCTCGCCGTCGTCGCGTCCAGCATGAGCGACGGCTCCGGATCGGTGCGCCGGTTCCTGGTCCTTCACGACACCGTCCCCGGCGGTACCGGATACCTCGATCGGTTCGGTCAGCCCGACCGGTTGCGCGGCATCCTCACCCTCGCCCGCGACGTGCTCGCCACCTGCCCGTGCCGACTCGAGGGACGCGCGGCGTGCCACCGATGCCTCTACGGCGTCCTGTCCTCCCGCGAAATTCCCCACGCCTCCCGCGAGTCCGCGCTCAGGTTGCTGGACGAGTTCCTCGGTGGCTGGGAGGTGGAGACCATCCCGACGGTCAGCACCGTCGACATCGCGAAGGTGCAGCTGAGCGAGCTCGAGCTGCAGTTCCGGGAGGCGATCAAGGATCACATCGCGAGCCGGGACGGATGGTCCGTGGAGGCCGCCGTCGGGTCGAAGGGGGAGGAACTCGACCTTCGGCTCGCGAACCCCAACGGCGAGCCGCGCCGTTGGCGGATGCGTCCCTTGGTGGACCTCAAGGCCGGCTCGATCACCACACAGCCCGACTTCCTGTTCACGCGCAGTGATGCACAGGGATGCGATGTCGCGGTCTACCTCGACGGCCAGAAGTACCACGCCAGTGTCGAGCACAACATCACCGACGACGACGCCCGGAAGCGGGATGCGTTGCGCCGGGACGGTCGCCGCGTGTGGTCGATCGCCTGGGACGACGTCCAGTCGTTCGTGTCGAAGTCGCTCAAGGCGGCGGTGCCTGATCTGCTTCACCAGCAGATGCAGAACACCGCGAGCGCCGGTATCGACGACCCGCGCTTGAAGACATTGTGGGGCAATCCCATCGACTTCCTCATCGAGTATCTGGCCGATCCCGATGCCGACGTGTGGGGCGCCGGTGCGAACGGGACCGTGCTCGCCATCGTCAACCCGGGCAAGCACGGATCCGAGGCGCCGATCATGCTCGCGCCCGGCTCGCTCGTGGCCGGCCTGAACTCCTTCCTGGCCGGGCAGACGCCAGCGTCCGATCCCACCGGGTCGGTGATGGTGGTGCCACGTACCGGCCTGAGCGGTCTGCCGCTCGTGATCGTCGCCGACCCGAACGATCATGTGTCGACCCTCGGTGTGCTGTGCGTCCTCGACGACCGCCCATCCGAGGTCGGCGGCCCGTCACACGTCGCGCACTGGCGTGACTGGCTGCGGTGGTCGAATGTCCTGCAGTTCCTCACTCGCCCCCGATTCGGGCTCGACCTACCGATGCGCATGGTCGAGATATGGACACGGCGTTCGGACGACCCGTTCGCCGGCACGATGATCCCGTTGGCGGGCTCGCTGCCCGGCAAGGCGGAGGATGCAGCGATCGAGCTGACCCCCGAGTGGTCGCTCGTGCGCGACTACACCGACCCCGTTCTCGCGCAGCTCATCGCGATCATGGCGCGGGAGGGCGTCGACGCGCCCGAGGCGGGCGCCGAGGTCGGACCCGACGAGTCCGTCTGGCAGGTCGAGCTGGCGTGGCCGGACACGAAGGTCGCGGTCGTCGTCGACATCGATGCCGACCGTGACGAGTGGCTCGAGAAGCACGGGTGGACGGTGGCCTCCGCGGAGGGAGCGTTCGAGCCGGATACTCTTGCACGCGAGATCGAGGATGCGGTGAAGGGGAGTACGCAGTGAAGGCCGAAGTGCGGATGCACGACCTGTTCGACAGCTCGTACGACCGACTCGAGGGCAGCGTTAAGCAGCGCGTCGTGGACTTCATTATGAAGATCCAGCGGGACCCCGAGGCGCCCGGACTCGACTTCAAGATCCCGAAGCTGGCGCAGAACAACCGGGTGCGCACGGCACGCGTGACGGACCACTATCGCGCCGTGCTGGTCGCGGCGGGCGAGGACGACGGCACCAGCATCCTGTACCTCGTGGCGGTCAAGAAGCACGACGCCGCCTACGACTACGCGAGCAAGCTCACTCTCCAGGTCAACGCCAAGACCGGTGCCGCCGAACTCTTCGACGCCATCGCGCTCGAGGAGGCGGTCGACAAGGCCCGCAATGCGGAGGCCGCCGAGCCGACCGCGAAGCCGATCATGCCGGCGAAGGTCAGGCAGAAGGACCTAGAGCGGTTCGGTGTCGATCCCGAGATCGCCGAGCAGCTCAAGAAGATCGCCGACGACGACGATCTGATGGCGATCGTCGGCGCACTCCCGTCCTCTCAGGGCAATGCTGTCCTCGACCTCGCCTACGGCAAGAGTCCCGACGAGGTGTGGGCCGACCTGGTGATCGAGGATCCGGGCGAGGTCGACGTCGACGACATCGAGGCGGCGCTGCAGCGCCCGCTGTCGCGACTCAGCTTCACCACTTACGAGGGTGAGAACGAGGAAGAGCTCCGCGCCGTCCTCGAGGGTGACTTCGCGAAGTGGCGGGTGTGGCTGCATCCGTTGCAGCGCAAGCTCGCCCAACACTCAGGCTGGAACGGGCCGTTCCGCGTGACCGGTGGTGCGGGCACCGGAAAGACGGTGACCGCGATCCACCGGGCACGTCACCTGGCCCGCCGGCTCGACGCGGACTCGTCCACGCAGAAGGTGCTGTTCACGACCTTCACCAAGAACCTGTCCCGCGCGATCGAGTCTCAGCTGAAGCAGCTGGCGGGACCGAAGATCGTCGAGCGGGTCGACGTCGTCAACATCGACTCGTTGGCCCGGCGCGTGGTCACCGCGTCGGACGCGCGCCGCAAGGCCGTCAGTTCCGTCAAGTTCGTTGCGGCCGACGCCGACGAGGTGCGCGATCTCTGGTCGAGCGCCGCGTTGGTCGCGGTCGGCCAGTGGGACACGGCATTCCTCGCTGACGAGTGGTCGCAGGTGGTTCTCGGCAACGCGATCGTGGACGAGGCTGGCTACCTCCGTGTCACCCGCAGCGGCCGCAGCCAGCGCCTCACCCGGCCGCAGCGTGCGGATGTGTGGCAGGTGATCGAGCAGTTCGAACGCCTGATGCGGTCGCAGGGACTGATGACCTTCACCCAGCTCGCCTCACAGGCGGCCGCGATGCTGGTCGCCGACCCGTCGCTGCGTGATCAGCTCGGATACCGGCACGCGGTGATCGACGAGGCTCAGGATCTGCATCCTGCGCACTGGAAGCTGTTGCGCGCCCTCATCGCGCCCGGGACGGACGATCTCTTCATCGTCGGCGACGCGCACCAGCGGATCTACGGTCGCCCCACCCCGTTGTCCCGCTACGGGATCGAGACGCGCGGCCGCTCCCGGAGGCTCACTGTCAATTACCGGACCTCCAGGGAGATCCTGCAGTGGTGCCTGCAGGTCGTCGATCCCGACGTCGACGACCTCGACCTCTCGGCCGACACTCTCGCCGGCGCGCGATCCGTCTTCGGCGGCCCCGATCCCGAAGCGCGCGAGTTCAAGTCGATCGCCGACGAGGACAAGGGACTTGCCGAGCAGATCAGCACCTGGATCGGTGAGGGCATCGGCGCCTCGGACATCGCTGTCTTCGCGTTCGATCGGAAAGCGGTGAACGACATCGCCGATTCGCTCGGTGACAGTGGAATCGTCACCGTGGTCGTCACCGATCGGTCGGATGAGGACAAGCTCGGCGACGCCGTCCGCGTGATGACGATGCACCGCGCGAAAGGCCTCGAGTTCCGTGCCGTTGCGCTCGCTCGCGTCGGCGCCGAGTCCTTCCCTCCGTACTACGTGCAGAAGATGACTGGGCCCGAGCGGGAACAGGAAGAGCGCAAGATCCGCAACGTCCTGTACGTCGCGGGGTCGAGGGCTCGGGAACGGCTGGCGGTGGTGTGGACGAAGGAGCTGTCCGTGCTCGCCGCGGTGCCTCAGCAGGCCGTCGAACCAGCCTGATCGCTACTTAATTGACTGATGCGCGGGCCCGCCTGAGCACTCCCGATCGGGAGTGCCCAGGCCGCTGAACATCGCCGCCCCGGCCCTACACTTTGGCTTTGAACCGTCATGGCTGCGAGTTTCCCGCAGATGGCTGCTGCCTGGCCTTGAACTGGTCGAACCTCGCCCGTAGGACGTACAAGTGGTCGACAAGGGCTTCAGCGAAGTCAAGAGCATCCTCGGCGTCTTGCGCTGTCACATCCTTTCCGAAATGTGCTCCAGCGTTGCCTGTTATGCGGAGAAGGTTTGCCCATTCAGCCAGGACTCCGTCGATCTTGCCCTGTTCCTTCATTTCCGCGAGGTTAGCTGCCAAGGTCTTTTTCGTCGCGCCCTGATCTAGGCAAGTTCCCTCCAGCGTCCGGCGCACCATGACCACGGTTGCGCGGTAAGCCTTTGCATCGAAGCACCTTCGGGCTTCTGTGAACTCGGCTTGTATGTCTCGCGGAACGACGATGCTGAATCGACGCGGGGACGGGTAGTAAATCCCAGGAGGGTCGGCATCGTAGCCGGCCCCGAAGTCTTCACGCACCTGGACAATCGGTGCTGCACAGGTGTCATGGTCGCACTGCAGGAACACGAACTCGGCTGGTGGACCATCTTCTGGGATGTAATGCTCGATCCGCCCGTGGATGTCACTCTTGGTTGGTTCTCCACACACTGGGCAGAGGAAAGCTCTGGCTTGTCCGGGCTTGCCGTTCGTACTCATTGGTCAGTTCCTATTCAGAGGTGTTGAATGGGTTTGGCGGACACGCGCGAGTCGTAGTTGTGAGATCGGCCTAGGCGCGGGCGACCCGGCGGTTGTGGGTCGTGACGACTGTCGCTAGGTAAGCGTCAGTAAACTGATGCTCGTGACTGAGCAAGCTAGACAACGGATTTTTGCTTAGCTTCATCCTCATGACTAGCCGCCGCTCTGCGTCGGGCAGATCGTGTGTCTAGCCGTTCGGCCGCCGCGTGCGCATACTCCCACCCGCGCTCAGCAAGGACTCGCGCACCGGCTAATGACAAGAGAGATGTGTCTGCACATGGCGGGCCAACCGGTAGTTCGTGCCAGTCGACCGGCGACGTCGCGCCGCCGCGGACCCACGTCTGCAGGTTGCGAAAATCGTCGCGCTGGAAGTTCGTCCGCACCTCCGGTGGCGAGCCGGCTGTGACGAGGTTGAGCACGCGAGCAAGGTCGTTGACGTCGTCGGCCGATAGCGCCGTCTCTCCGTCCTCAGGCGAGATCACGTCGACGAGGGCAAGTGCGAGCGAACGACACCGGACCAGCGGGCGATGGAGATAGCTGTTCGGCAGGTCCTGGCGGATGAACGCGCGTACGACGGGGCCGTAGTCGGCGCCGTTACGGAACAACTCGGCGCCCCACCACAGTCGTGCGAACGCCTGCTTGTGAATCTCTCCGCGCCAACGGTTCTCGACGATTCCCTTGCGACCTTCCCAGCGCCACTCGACGTACCAGTGGAATCGAACCGCCAGCCACGCCCACACGTCGGGATCGGAGGCTTCCGCCCGCGTCAGGCGCAGGGCGTAGTGGAGTCGCGGCGCCAACCATCCGTCACTGGTCGACGGATCACGCCACGTGTCGAGACGCGCAGAGAACTCCTCCATGAGGCCTGCGAGGACATCGATTCCGATCGCCGCTCCGCCGCGCCGGGTGACGTTCTCGGAATCGCTGAGCCACGCGTTGTCCGCGATGAGCTGCGATCGGGTAGCAGGGTCGAGGCGGCGGACGTAGCGCCGCAAGGTTTCGTGGTCAGCCACGGCGGATCTCCTCGGTCACCATCGCCAGTGTGTTCGGTACACCCGCAAGGACGTCGATCGCGACGTCGATGTGGGTCCACAACTCCGCGGATTCGGCACGCTTGCCGTGTGAGTCGTGTAGGCGTTGGTACAGTTCGTCGACGGATGCGAAGTGGGGGATCGTATCGGCGACCGCCTCACACACCTGACGGAACAGCGGGTCGGAGGGCGGCGACGGCTCGTCGTCCTCGCTCGCGATCTCCACTGCCGCGGCACGGAACATCGTCGCCAGGGTGTACCTCGCGATCTGCGAACCGAGAAGCTCCCGGGTCCGCCGGCGCTCCAGTTTCGCCGTCTCCGACGACAGCAGATCCTGGAACCCCGGAATCGCACTGTTCAGCAGCAGCATTGGCCGCGTGCCGGACAGATCCAGCACCGCCGGAGCGTCGGGGCTCTGTCGTGCGACCAGCGGAGAGTCCGACGCACCGAAGTCGATCCACGATTGGGAGATGGGTGGCTGTCCCGGCTTGACGGGCGCGGCCCCCGGTTCGACGACGATCGTCCAAGGGATCGAGCGTCCCACGACCCGGGGAGTGCCGCCGTGGTCCGACGCGACCTCGGCGACGAGCGTCGCGGTGCCCGCCAGGTCGTCGCGGGAGATGTCGACGGTTCCGCGTAGCTCGTTCGGCCTTGCGCCGCTCGGGGCGAGCGGGAACGGTATCCGGACGCTGGTGGAACTGCACGACAGCAGGGCGTAGCCGCTCAGCTCGGCGTCGAGTCCGGTGGGGCGTTTCTCGTCGGTCCGTGCGGTGAGTGTGAAGGACAGCGTCGACCAGTCGCCCACGTCCGCGAGGCTCATCCGGAACGTTTCGGTGTCGACCGACGGCAGGGTGCCGGGCAGGTCGGACTCGACTTCGGTGATCTCGCACAACCATTCGCCGGCGAAGGTCGGCCACGGGTAGCGCACGCTCATGCCGTGCCGCCCTTCGACTGGGTGGTGGTCACGTTTCGAAGCTGGACGTCGACGGCGGCGTCGGCGGCGGGGATGGGCAGGTCTGCGGTCGACACCCCGGTCACCACTGCCTGAACGAATCGGCCCCGTTCCTGGTGCTCCAGGAGCACGGTGCCGTCCTCGACCTTGGCATCCTCCGAGTGGAGATCCTCCCACTCGACTTCCTGCCCGCGACCGTCCAAACCGACGAAGTACAGTGCGGGGCTCAGCGCCCAGCCGCCCGGCTGGTTACGGGCCTTGATGCGGAAGGTCAGGTGCCAGCGGCCGTCGAGGACCTTCCAGTCGGTGATATCCACCGCCGGTTTGCGGGTCGCGGTTCCGGTGGACGCGCCGGCCCCGGGCTCGCCGCGCAGGAAGCTGAGGTGTTTGAACACCGCCGTCGGCGGCTTGCTGTCCGCCGGTGGGGGAGCACCGAACAACTCGATCAGCTTCGCGGCGACGTCCTTCTCGATCGCCTGCAGGTTCGGTACCCACGGGGCGACGTAGTGTGCGCTCAGGCTCGACTGCGAGCTCTTGTTGCGACCGCCCCTCGGGATCCACTGGTCGTGGGCGGGCGGCTCTGCGAACCGCAGGAAGTCGTCCGCCCACCGGTCTTCGGCGGACGACGAATCCGGGCTGACCGCGCCACCGGCAAGCAGAAACGCGTGGTAGGTGTGGTTCTCGAACGTCCGGTCCAGTGTCTGGACGACCATCTCCGGCTGACGCAGCAGGCACACCTTGTTCTCGAGCGGGTCCTTCTGCTTGTCTGACTTGGTGACGACCAGTTTCGCGTTGTGTACGAACTTCGGGTGACCCGATCCTGACTTGCGCTTGGCGATCGCGATCGGGATGTCCCGCGCGACAACCGAATACGTCTTATCGAGCGTCTCGTCGAGGTCACCCTCGTCGAACCGTCGCAGCGCGCGCACGAGTTCCGTGTACGTGTCCTCGGGATCGACGACGGTGTCGAGCTCACGAACCCCGTCGTTGATCACCTCGATCCGCACCTGCAGTCGCCGTCGGGCGAGAAGCGGCCAGAAGCTCTCCTCGATTCCGGCCCGCAGGTCCTCGGCCATCTTGACCAGGCCGTCGACGGTGTGACCGCGCTCGGGCTCGTCGGGGTCGTAGAAGCCCACGATCATCGCCGAGGTACCTGGTCGGCTTCCGTCGCGGCGCAGGTGGAGCGTCTCGACGAGGTCCTCGGTCGCCCACGTCGAGGTGACGTTGCCCTTCGTCCCGGCGACGCCGAAATAGCCTCGCCCCTGGTACGACTGCTCGCCCAGCCGGTGCACCACGCCCTGATTGACACCGAACAACCGGTTGCGGGTCTGACCGTCGACCGCGTCGCTCTCTGCGACAACCGAATTGAACAGCACGGTCTGGATACGCGAGAACCGCCAGTAGACCGCCTTGCCGAGACCGAAGCTGCCACCGGAGGTCTCGTTCTTCCCGCTGAACAGGTCGAGCCGACACAACTTGATGAAGTTGCCGAAGTCCGCCGAGTCGATGTCGGAGAACTCCGGTCCGGTGAGCCCTCGGCATCCGTAGTCGGAGACCTTCAACAGCACGAGTGGGTCCGGGTGCGACAGGGCCTCGAGGCCGGTCTTGATGTGGCCGGCGGTGACGGCGCCGGTCGACTCGCTGCTCATCGCGCGCAGGTGCGGCTCGAGCTCCTCGGACCAGTTCAGGGCGCGCAGGAAGTCTGCGCGTGCCTGCCCGCTGAGCCGGATGAACGAGTAGACGAGGCTTGGGTTCTCCTCCGAGCGAGCATCGTTGGTGTTCTGCGTGCTCTCCCGGGCGAGGGAGGCCAGCCCGGCATTCACCGTCCACTGGTTGGCGTTGCCGTAATTGCCGTAGGTACTGCTCTGCTTGTCCCATTGCCAGGCCAACTCGGCCACGATGCTCCCTCGGGTCAACTCGTCTAAGTTCGGAATGTCGTCGTATGTGTCGGTCGACTAGACCAGCTTCACGTTGTCGAAATACTCCGAATGGCCGGCGACCTTCGCAGAGACATCCCGGTCCTTGACGTTCGGGTACTTGCAGTCGAATCCGCGCAGGCCGACGGCGACGCTTCCGGCCTGCGCCGCGGCGTACATGTACTTGAGGACTCCGTCGTTGGTCGAGTAGTAGTTGTTCACCGTTCCTGTCACCGCCTCGCTGAGTGGTCGCCAGTCGGCCTTCTTGCCCTCTGCGGCGCCGAGGAGGTGCATTGCCTCGATCTTCGGGGCATCCTTGCTCGTCCCCAGGGTCTCCGCTGCTGTGATCATCGCGCGGGCGCCGAGGCTGTGGCCGACGAGTATGTAGCGCGCAACCTTGGTACGGGCCAGGATCCCGGCGAGTGCGACGCCGGTGCGGTCCGCGCGGACCACCGCCGTGTGCCAGGGATTCTTGGCGAGGTCGCCGATCAACAGCGCGGGTGCGATCGGCGCGAGCTTCTTCGCGGCCATCTTGCCTGCCTTCGCTGCCGCGCCGCCCACGGCGGCCAGAGCCTGATTCGCGCCCACGTTCTTCACGGCCAGGGCCGCGAGATTGCCGAGCTCCTTGCTACCCCAGCGCAGCCGATAGATCGGTGAATCCGGGTACCGTTCCTCGACCATCTGCATGGCCGATTTCCAGTTCTGGTCCTTCTCCGTCGTGAACCCCCGCGCCACGATGACCGGTGTACCGGGCCCGTCCCGGAACTTCTCGATGGCGAACGATTTGTCCTCGCTGACATAGGCGTTGGTGATGTTGGCTCCCAGCGCGCCTCCCAGCGCGGCTCCGGCCGCGGCGACGACATAGGTACCGCCGACCATGCCGAGCCCGCCGGCAGCCACCGAGCCGCCACCGAGCAAGGCCAGCCCATAGCTGGTGGCGGCAGCGCCCGTGTAGCCGCCGACCAGGGTGCCGATAGCGCCGCCGACCGCCGGTGCGGCCATCAGACCACCCGTCCCGACCACGCCGGCGGCGAACACACCGGCCAGCGCGTACTTCGAACCACGACTCAGGTTGCTCTTGTCGAACACGCGGAGCTGCTCGTAATCGTCGACCGTGTCGATCTTGGCGGTAGCACGCTCGAAGCTGGGAAGCTCGTGGCGATGCTCAGCGCAGAACCTTGGGATTCGCACCGACCCGGAACCACGTGTCGCCATGTTGTCGCACTGCGGAGCCGCGCAAGTGAGCGTCGGCGCGCCGCACGTTGCACACAGGTAGGCAGGGACAGAAATCCGTCCGGTCTTCACCTTGCGGTGATCGGTGTGGGCGTAACACGCCGAGCACCAGCCAGTTCGAGTGTCGTCACCGATCCCGTCGATCAGCTTTGCGATCTCCGCCGCGACGTCCGCGTGCGCATCGGCCTGCTTGCGGTGACTTTCCTTCTTCTTCTCATCCTTGAAGCGGCGAAAGAGCTTCTCGTTCTTCGCGTACGCCCAGGCGTTGTGGATCAGCGCCGGGTTCGAAGTCATCGGGCTGTCGCCCTCGACCGTCGGTTCGACAGCCGTGATGGTCCCGGTGAGCCGCAGAAGAAGCCCCAGCGGCGAGCGCACCTCGCAGATCATACCGTCGTGTGATACCGGCGTGAAGCTCACGGCATCGCTTGTCACTGGGTCCCCCTGTCCGTTTCGTTGCAGATGCATCAGAATGCCCGGTGCGGGCGCACGTCACCTTCAATTTGCCCAGTTGTGCAGAGCTGCAACGATATTCGAGATCGTCTGCCTGGGGCTTGAAGGGCGGATATATGTCTCCGGCTACGCTCCAGCGCGAATCCACTCACCGTTCCGAATCAGTAGCCCGTTCTTCAGCGCGAGGTCGAGGCACGCTTCGAGGCGGTCTCGGCTCGGCCCGGTCAGCCGAGTCTGATTGAAGACAGCCATCGTCTCGCGCATCAGTGGTTCGACCTCGAGTTCGCGCCCCCGGCACACCGCGTTCATCGCGTTGACGATCTCCTCCGACGCGATGTCGCCCAGCGAGCGGGTGACGCTTTCGGGAGTGGTGCGGTATCCGCGCCACTCGGCCCGGTCGATCTCACGCGGCCACACGAAGCTCCCCAGCGGAGTGGCGTGCACCAGCTCGGCCGGCACGCACTCGATGACGAAACTCTTGCGGGCCGCCGGAACACGGTCGAATCCGAAGCGGCGTCCCACATCTCGCGCGAGGCGATCTAGTTCGATCGGGCCCTCGATCTCCACCGTCTCACGAACGGCCGCAGTGATCCGCGACCGTACGGACGGGGACGTCAGGCGGTCGAGATCCTCGCGGTCACCGATCGCGGTGGTCGGTGCGCACTGGTACTCGACTCCTCGGCCGTGCCAGTCCCGTCCCGTCGCTGTGGGGGCGTTCATACTTGCGACGTCGACGGCCGAGACCGGAACCGGCGTCGTGGTAGAAGCGATCAGCGCGGGGAATGCATCATCGTCAGTCTCGTCCGACTCGGCCGAGGCAGATCCCCAGGACAGTTCAACGTCCTCCGAGGTCTCCTCCTCGTCGTCTTCGATGATGCCTCGTGCCTCGAGCTCGGCGATTTCGGCGGCCCGCTTCGCGGCTGCCGCGTCCAGTTGAGCCTGGAAGCGCTCCTGCCTCTCGCGTGCAACGGCGACCGCCGCATCGACGCGCTCGAGCACCTTCTCGGGTGTGTCGATCCAGTCCGGAAGCCACACCCGCAGTGACGATCCCCAGTTCATGATCGCCTCGAGGAGTTGCGGGGTGGAGTCCCGGTCGGCAACCGTCGCGCGGTCGGCCCAACGTGGTCCGTCCAGCAGCAGGGCGACCTGCCAGCGCTCGCAACCCGGCTCGCGCACGACGATGTCGAGGACGAACTCGGAGAGGCCGTAGTTCGCCTCCACCTCGTAGCCGCGATTGCGGAGCGCGGCACACACGGAATCCTGGATGGCATCTGTGTCGTCAGTGGTCGCGGCCCGATCGGAGGCCGCACCGTCGGCGGCAAGCTCGAGATAGCCGCGCAGGTGCTTCAAGCCGACCGAGTTGGTGCGGTCCAGGTCGATATCGGCCGGATCGAACGACGTGATGATCACGACCTTCCGGCGGGCCCGGGTGATCGCGACGTTGAATCGCTTCTCCCCGCCGGACCGGCCCAGCGGCCCGAAATTCAACGGCAGCTTCGGGTCTCCCGGCTTCTTCGAGAACGCCGTGCTGAACAGGATCACGTCACGCTCGTCGCCCTGCACGTTCTCGAGGTTCTTGACGAAGATGCCTTCCTCCGCGTCCGGCCGAAGCTGTTCGCGAACCAGCGGGTCGTCGCATTCGTCGAGCAGATCCTGCACCAGCGTGCGCTGCTGGGTGTTGAACGTGACGACACCGATGCTCTGCCCGGCGAGGTGCGGAGTCGCCAACCGCGAGCGGATCTCGGCGACGATCGCCTCCGCCTCCACGCGGTTGGTGCGGAACTCGCGTTTCTTGTTCTCGCGGTTGAAGTGCCCCTCGACGCGCCGCCATTCGACGCCGGCAGTGACATCCCCGCCGGGGGAGGGCAGGCTCGCAAGACGGCCCTCGTAGTAGTGCCGGTTGGAGAAGTTGATCAGCGACTCGTCCTGGCTGCGGTAGTGCCACGACAGCCAGAGCCGCGGGACGCCCGAATCGACGCACTCGGTGAGGATGCTCTCCGCATCCTCGGGAGCGAGCAAGCCGTCCTCGTCCTCCTCATCGTCGTCAGAGGTGGAGGTCTGGCCGAACGATGTGGGAGGCATCTGTTGCGAATCGCCGACGATCACGGCCGATCGGCCGCGTCCGAGCGCACCGATCGCCTGGGCGACGGTGACCTGGGACGCCTCGTCGAAGACGACGAGGTCGAAGGTGGCGGAACCGGGTGGAATGAACTGCGCCAGCGAGCCGGGGCTGACGAACACACACGGCGCCGCGGCAAGGATGTGCTCCCCATAGCGGGCCATCAATTGACGGAACGTGGCGCCGCCGCGCTTACGGTCGAGCAGTCGGCGCAGTTCACCGACGTCGCCGCGCAGAGCGCCGGCCTGGAACGGGCGTCGTGCCAGCAGTGCTGCCGGCAGGGCACGGACCTGCTCAGCGCGCAGGACGTCCGCGGCCGCGATGAAGTCGTCCACCTCGCCGTCGCGCAATGCGGTGTCGAAATCGGCGAGACCGGTGGCACGGCGTCGCTCGTGGATCGATGCGTGTGCCACGCCGCGGATGAAGGCATTCGGCGCGTCCATCGCTGAGATGCGTCCGGTCAGCAGATCGTCGACGAACTCGGTGAGCCCGGCCTGACGCAGCGGATCGAGGAAGCCCGACAGGCGAGACCACGTCAGGAACCTGCGGGAAGCGCCGTTCCTGGCCTCGTCGACCCACGCGGCGCTGTCGCGTTCCCCGGCGTCGAGCCAATGCGCACCGTTGCGCCACCGGGTCGACGACTCGTCGTCGGCGCCGAGGCTGTCGTTCCAGCCCTCCCACGCTGCCGAGACTTCGTCGAGCAGGGCGATCTCGTCGGCAGTGGGGAAGCCGTTCGATTCGAGCAGCTGCCACACGGCCGGGTTGGAGTCGACGAACGCGACGGTCGCAGTGAGGTACTCGAGCACCGGCGCCAGCTCGGCGGCACTGTTCGGCGCCAACGGGTTCCAGGCCGCGGGCGCGAACGGGCCGATGAGGTGCCGGACCAGGTCACGGATGCGGGCCACATGCTCGCGGGCTCCCGGAATCGCGCGCAGCAACGGCAGCACGCGGTCCGGCGACAGATCCGCGCCCGGAACGGCGAACGGTTCGATGCTCCGCTGGAACTGCTCGGCCTTCTTCTTCTTGCCGAAGATGCCCTTGCCGGCGTTCTCCGCCTCGGCCACGAAGGCCGTGATGTCGCCGGCCTCGACGAACATCGGATTGAACGTCGACAACAGAGGTGCGCAGTACTCGTGGAGGCGTCGAATCTCCGCCTGGAGGGCGTCGCGTTCCTCGGCGAACTGTTGCCCGCGCACCCACGCGAGGATCTGCGCGTCCGGGACCGGCCGTCCGAGTTGCCGCGCCGCGGGCTCACGAACGACGGCGATGTCAGCGGGGTCGTCGAGACGTTCGAGTAGCGACCGCACTCGCGGATGTGCCCGGACGGCGTTCAGGGCTGCGGCCAGGCGGTCCGCGATGGAAACCAGGTGCGCTTCATCTGCGGTCTCGGACAGACGGCCGACGATCGACCACGGACTGCCCTCCTGGATCGGCAGAGACCGACCCAGCCGCGAGAACTGGGTGAGAGCCTCCTCCAGCACCTTGCGGGCAACCGGAGGTGACGCGACGAACGCGGTCGGGATGGGCGCCGTGACGCCGTCGCCGACGTTGAGCAGATCGTCGTACGACACCCACAGCGACTGGTCGAAGCCGTTGCGGCCGTGGATCTTCGCGGGGTAGTCCTCCAACGGGGCGTGGCGGGTCCGGAAGTCGGCGTGCTTCGCGGTCCAGCTGTGCTCGTTGTAGCGAACAGTATGGTCGATCGCGGTGCGGAGTTGCTCGCGGATCGCGTTGGGGCTCTGATTCTTCCCGTGCAGGTCGAGGGTGAACTCGCCCAGCCCCACGCGGCCCAGCCGCTTCTTCACGACGTCGAGTGCCGCCTGCTTCTCGGCGACGAACAGCACCGTCTTGCCGATGTCGAGGGCATGCGCGATCAGGTTCGTGATCGTCTGCGACTTGCCGGTGCCGGGCGGCCCCTCGAGGACGAACGTGCGGCCCTGCGCCGCGGCCACGACCGCATGCAACTGGGATCCGTCGGCCGGGATCGGGACGGCCACATCCGCTTCGTTCACGACGATGTCGCCGAGCTCGAGCCCGTCGGCGGCCTGCGGGTCGACGAACGACTGCCCGGCGTGATGGGTCAGGTGTCGGACGATGGGACTCTGCTCGAGGACATCCCAGTGCTCGCTGAGGTCCTTCCACATCCCGAAGGTGCCGAACTGGCAGATCGAGACCGTCGCGACCTCGTCGATACGCAGGTCGATCTTGTTGTCGACCAGTGCCGCTCGAATGCCCTGCAGGGCATGGTCGATGTCAAGACCGCTGTCGTCGAGCTTCGGAGTCTCGAGGGCGTCGATCGACACGTTGTGCTTGAGCCGAAGCCATTCGACCAGACAGTAGTTCGGGGTCGCGACTTCCGTTGCATCGACGACAATCTGGTACGGGCTGCGTCCGGTTCCGCCGACGATCTTCACCGGCAGCAGGAACAGCGGGGCTCTCGCCTCCGCTCCACTCGACGTGTGATGGATCAGTGCGCCCAGCGTCAGGTAGAGATTGGAGCTGCCGGTCTCCTCGAACAGGGTCCGTGCGGTGCGGGCCAGCTCTTTGAATCGTCGAACGTAGAGGTCGCGGGACACGGCCGCATACACCGTGTGATCGGCGGACAGGCCGTCGCGCAGCAGCTCTGCGTCGAGCTCGGCGGCGAGCCGTGCGCCCTGCAACTGGTGAATCGACGACAGCTCGTCGTGAGGGAGCATCGTGATCGACTTGCCGGCATGGATGATGTCGTCGAGCACCGGCAGCCCCGACTTCGGGATGTGCAGGTCGACCACCTGCGCCGAGCGCCGCAGATTCAGCAGACGGTTCCTGGTGCTGAGATCGAGCAGCGACCTCTTCCACTTGCGTACCCGGGCGGGAGCATTGTCGGCGGTGTCGAGGACGGTATCGGCATCGGTATCACGCGCCTTGAGATGATCCGGCAGTTCAAGCACGCTGTCGGCGAGCGGGATCGGCTCGTCCGAACGCTCGAACACAACTTCGTCGGAACTGGGAAGCGGTGTGAGGCCGTCCCGTCGGGCGCCACTGATACTCACGACGCCGCGCAGGTTCTCCGGCTGTGCGAAGTGGCGGCGGCCCGCGGCCACGGCGGCGGCAAAGTTTCCGTCGGGTGTGTCGCGGTAGTAGATGGCCTCGACCGGGACGGCAATGCCGGACTCGACGAGGTTCACGAGGGCGTTCTGCTCTGTCAGTGTGGCTCGGACGATCTTGGCGTTGTCGTCGCGAAGGAAGCCCGCGAACGCGTGGCCCTTCACGAGCCAGACGAGGGGATGAAGCCCGGCAGCTTCCATGCATGCCGCATAGGCGACTGCGAGGTCGATGCAGGTGCCGAACCGGTCCTCGAGGACCTGGGAGGTGGTCCGCACCTTTTGGCCGGTGCGTTCGAACGACGCGGGCGGCTCGATGTATCGGATGCGCCGCGACCGAAGCGACTCGTACACGGCCGCTGCGATCTGCGCGGCACGCTCGGGTCCACCCTGGTAGCCGTCGATCGCTGCGCTATCGGTGTTGCGGCCCAGGATCTCCGACGCCCCGTCGAGGACGGACAGGACGGCCCGCGTGTTGGGTTGGACGAAGGCTCCGAGGGCCTCGTAGTAGATCGGTGCGTTGTACCACTCGTTATGGGCAAGGACTCGGATGGGCGTGGCCAGTTCCGCTTTGTCCGCCCACAGTCGAGTGACGGTCACGGTGATCGAAGCAGGATGGCTCTCGTTCAGGCCCTTGAGATAGTCGACCGGCGGCATGAAAGCGGCGAAGTCGCTCCACGACACCTCGGCTTCCGCCTCCAGGACGCCGTCGTGGGTACGCGACCATGCCGGTGCGAGTTCACGACCGTTGCCGTGTAGTTGCACGGTGACGGTCACGTCGGTCATGGGCTGTCCGGACGTATTGGTCACCGAGAGTTCACTGATCAACGGGACCCCGTTGTGAGCCAACGCCAGGTTCACCGCCGGCTGCCCGAGTAGACGGACCTCGAGCCCGTCGGACTCCATGACAACACCTTGCTCCAGCGAACTCATTGGCCTCTCCCACGCCCTGCACGCCACCGGCGGTCGAAGCCGGTGTGCCGGCCGCAAATGCGGACCGTCCGGACGGAATCGTACGACCAGCGCCAACAGGCTCGGCGGCAGACCGGCAGTTTCGATGGTTGGTGAATCGAGTGCACCCCGAATCCACGTCACAGAACGTCAGGAATCGAGGAAGGCCTGGAGTGGTTCTGCCTCCGGCGAATCTCTCGCAGCGCTAGTACCCCGCCGAGGGTGAACCGCACGGCTCGGGCCTTCCGGCCCCATTCGTTTGGAGTAGCCTCTTCGAGGCCGAGTCCGATGGGGGCATCGTGACGGTTCGGCTTCAAGAGGGGGGAGAGTGTGGCTTCGAGACCAATTCCGGCGGAGTTTCCGCCGGTCGTTTATCTGCCTTGTGCGCAGAACGTTGCAGATCCTGAGCAGGCAGAGATCGAGTTGCGCCGGACTCGGGACGGTCGAATGGCGCTGCTCGCGTACTCGGCACTCGACCGACTCCATACGTGCTGTGGTGCCAACCAACCCTGGATCGTGGTGGGGACACCGTCGCTCGATCTCATCATGAGATCACAGCCGTTCGATTTGCTGCTCCTGGACGTTGTCATTCCCGAGGCTGAGCAGCGAGGGCTGTCCCGGTGACTCTCTTTGTCGACAGCGATGCCCTGGACCGAATCGCCAGCACGCTCGCCGCTGCGGGATCGGAAATCGACGGCGTCGCCACATCAGCGCCGTCGGGGGTCGATGCGGGTGATGCGACCGCGGCCCTCCTCGGGATTCTCGCGAAGTTGACCGAGAATGCGGCACAGTTGGTCGATGCTCTGACGGCTGCGAGTGTGGCTGTCGCACAAGCGAATGCCCGCTACCGTGAGCAAGACGTCGCGTCTGCGGACGCGATGATCGCTGCGTGGGCGGAGTAGCGATGTCGATCGATACGCGAGTCGATGGGAACCCCGAGAGCATTCGCGGCGCCGCGACGTGGCTACGCGCGACTCTCGCGCCTGCGGTGTCGGCAGGCGTTGACGATCTATACCGGGCTCGGACAACAGCGCAGGCCGGGTGGGAGGGCACTGCGGGCGAAGGCTTTGCCTCCCGCGCTGGGTCATCGGCCGCGAAGGCCGAGGAACTGTCAGAGGCCGTGACTCGGTACGCGCAGGAATTCGACAACGCCGCAGCCGAATTGCAGCGGACGCAGGACCGGATGCGCGAGATCCGGCAAGCCGCGTCTACTGCGGGTCTGCGGGTTTCGGGCGATGCGATCGAAGAGCCAGGACCTGCGCCGGCGAATCCCGGTTCGCCACCGACCGGTTCAGCCGCGACAACGGTCGCGATCGAGTCTTACAACCTAGCGGTCGCTGCAGTCGATCGGCACGCGGACCTCGTGAGGGCGTACGAAGCGGCCCAGCGGGACACAAGTGCCGCGCGTGAGCTCTGGGCTTTCACATTGCAGACACTGGCCAACGTCTGGTCGGACATCACTGGTAAATGGTTCTTCATCGTCGCTGATCTCGTGAACGGTGCCGCAGGTTACCTCGCTGACCGGCATGTCGTCGCCCTCGCGGAGCAATCGAAGTTCCTCGCCAAAGAGGCAGACAAGTTCCTCGAGCTCGCGCGTACAGCGCCTGCAGGATCGCCCGCCTCCGTCGTTTATCGAGATCTCGACCTGTCCAGAGTCTTGAGGGAAGGGGCCGACGAGGCGGCTGCATCGGCCATCAAGTCTGAGGCGAGTGCGGGACGGATCGGCCTCAGGGTGGGTGGGGCGCTGAGTGCCGCGGGTGTCGCGTACGACATCTATAACGGCAAGCCCGTCGAGCAAGCCGTCGTGTCGGGTGCGGGAGGATTCGGGGCATCACTCGCGGCCGGCGCGCTGGCCGGGGCGGCAATCGGATCGACCGTGCCGGGGCTCGGGACAGCGGTGGGAGCAGTCGTAGGTGTGGGCGCAGGGTTGTTCACGTCGGGCGCGATCGACTCCCTTTACCAAAATGGCGGTGACGTCAGTGACGCGATCGGTGCGGGGGTCGACGCCATCGGGGATGCCGGCGCGGCTGTCGGCGGACTGGCGAAGGGTGCGTGGAATGCGATCTTCTGATCAGATGCAACGACCGGTGGAGTGGCCGGACAACGGAATCTCTCTGCGAGAGAAGATGTCGGTCGGTCTACTCGCTGCGATCGGTTGTGTTGCAGTGTTCGTAGGCATCGTCGGCGGAATGGAGGGCCAACCCGGCGCACTTCGATACGGCCTCGCCTTCGGTTTCCTCGTCTTCCTTGTCGCGGCCTTCGGCGTGGTCAGACATTCGGGTGGCCGGGACGCGATTCGAGGCGTAACCATCGAGTCCGGTCGACGATCCGCTACCGAGATCAGACAGTCCCGACGCCTGTGGACAGTGCTGGTCGCGATGACGGTGTGTTGCACGGTTCTCACTGCAGGTCCCGCCATCGAGATCTACCTCAACGCGCCGACCTCAGGAGTGCCCGGGGCGACCGTCATCTTCAGTGTGCTCGGGATCTTGTTTGCGTCCTTCCTCGTCCTGGTTGTGTCGCGTTTGGTTCGACCAGGCGCGGTTCTGCTCACGCCCGACGGGATTCGGCACCGGGGCTGGAGCTTCGAGTCCTACCTGCCGTGGGAATCGGTGGCGGGCGCCAAGCCGGCCTACAACGGGTATCGGATGATCCTGCTGATCGGATTCGCGAACGCGCACTGGACCCGCCGATACACCACCCCGATCTGGCGGATCGACAAGCTGCCGCCGGTTCCGATGATCGAGCTCGACTGCCGCAAGTTCGCGATGGACGATGTGCTGCTGCTCCACTTCGTCAGCTTCTACGCGAACAATCCAGCGATGCGCGCCGAGTTGGGGACCGATGCTGCGCGAGTCCGTTTCGAGTCACGCGCCTTCACGTGACGCCGGATCGGAGAAGCACTGCGCCCGGATCCCGTTGAGCTCGCGGCGGCCTGGATCAGCGGGCTCAGCGAGGGTCAGGACGGTTCACGTCTCGGAATCCGGTCGTCGTGATCTGGCGGACGCGCCGCACCGTTGTCGTTTGTCGGCCCGGGCCTCCTCGAATCCGTAATCACTCTGCCAATCCGGGTGCCACAGGCGGTTTGGCGACCACTTCTTGTGTCGTCGGGGATGAGGTCCGAGCGTCTGGACAGATACCCCCAGTACGACTTAGCGCAAATATGCGCTAATGTCTTCGGTGTTGAGTCAAGGAGGGGCGATGATCGATTTCCTGAACTCGACGGCGTTCACTGCATTCGGTGCGCCGACGAGTTGGGCGGAGGTGCTGGGCTTCGTGACCGGGGCCTGGTGCGTGTGGTTGGTGGGCCGGCAGTCGGTGTGGAACTGGCCGATCGGGATCGCCAACAACCTGGTGTGGATCCTGCTGTTCGCTACCGCTGGACTTTTCGCGGACTCGGCGCTGCAGGTGGTCTACATCGCGCTCGCCGTGTGGGGGTGGCGCAACTGGGTGCAGGGGAGCGCGGGGGACACGTTGCCGGTCACCGGCACGACCGGGACCGAATGGGTGTGGCTCGCCGCCGCGGGCATCGCCGGAACCGGCGCGCTGACGCTGTTCCTCGACGCCGCGACGTCGTCGACGGTCCCGTTCTGGGACGCGGTCACCACGGTTCTGTCGCTGCTCGCGACGTGGGGGCAGGCGACCAAGCGGTGGGAGTCGTGGCTGCTGTGGATCGCCGCCGATCTGATCTATATCCCGCTGTACCTGCACAAGGGACTGACGCTGACCGCCCTGCTTTACGCCGGGTTCCTGCTGCTGTGCGTTCGCGGGCTGCTCGCGTGGCGGCGCAGTCGTGCAACCGAGCCCGTGCTGGCGGTGGCACAGTGACCGCGATGTACCGGCATGCCCTGGTGATCGGCAAGTTCTATCCGCCGCACCGCGGACACCACCACCTGGTGCGGTCGGCCGCGCGGATCGCGGATCGGGTGACGGTCGTGGTGATGGCGTCGGCGGCGGAGTCGATCCCTCTCGCCGACCGCGTGTCCTGGATGCAACAGACCCATGCAGGCGATACGACGGTGCGGGTCACCGGAATCGCCTGCGACGCACCGATGGACCTGGTATCGACCGCAGTGTGGGCGGCGCAGGTCGCCTGTATGCGCGCGGCCGTCCGGCAGGTCGACGCCACACCGATCGACGCCGTGGTGTCGAGCGAGAAGTACGGCGACGAACTAGCGCAGTGGTTCGGGGCCACCCATGTGTGCGTCGACCCCGACCGGGTCGCGCACCCCGTGTCGGGAACCGGGTGTCGCGCCGACCTCGCCGGCCAGTGGGACCAGCTCGACGAGGCCGCGCGGGCCGGGCTGACGACCCGCATCGTGGTGCTCGGTGCGGAGTCGACCGGGACCACGACGGTCAGTCGCGCACTGGCGCACCGCTACCGGGACCGCGGCGGCGTGTGGTCGCGGACCGGATGGGTGCCCGAATACGGGCGCCAGGCCACCCACGACAAGCTGGCCCGGCTGCGCGCGGTGCGCCCCGACGCCGCCGTGGAGGAGCTGACCTGGACCGGTGACGACTTCGCGCACATCGCCGCGGAGCAGGCGCGGATCGAGGAAGCCGGCGCCCGCACCGGCTCACCGGTGCTGATCTGCGACACCGACAGTTTCGCCACCACCGTCTGGGAGCGGCGCTACCTCGGTACCGGCAGCGGGCGGGCCTGGGAAAGCGTCGTCGACCGGCCGGCGCTCTACCTGCTCACCGATCACACCGGCGTGCCCTTCGTGCAGGACGGCATCCGCGACGGCGAGCACGTGCGGGCCGAGATGACGCGGTGGTTCGAGGACGCGCTGACCGCGACCGGGCGGTCGTGGGTGCTGCTCACCGGACCGCTGCCCGACCGGGTGGATCTCGCGGAGCGGGTGGCCGATCTTGCCCTGGCGCAACGGTCGTCGTTCGGGGCGCCGCTGTAGGGGCCGGGGTCAGGACAGGACGGCACCGGGATTGAGGATCCCCAGCGGATCGAGCGCGGTCTTGATCCGCCGGTTCAGCTCCATGACGTCCTCGCCGAGCTGGCCGGGCAGCCAGTCCCGCTTGAGTCGCCCGACGCCGTGCTCGCCGGAGATGGTGCCGCCCAGGGCGATCGCGAGGTCCATGACGCGGCTGAACGCGATGCGGGCGCGGTCGGTCATGTCGGGGTCGGTGGGGTCGAACACGATCAGTGGATGGGTGTTGCCGTCGCCGGCGTGGGCGACGGTGCAGATGAGGACGTCGCAGTCCTCGGCGATCGCCTCGACACCCGTGATGAGCGCGGGCAGCTGCTGCAGGGGCACCCCGACGTCCTCGAGCAGCAGGCTGCCCATCGCCTGCACGGCGGGGAACACGGATCGGCGTGCGGCGGTGAAGGCCTCGCCCTCGGCGGCGTCGTCGGTCGCGAACACCTCGGTGGCACCGTGCTTCTCGCACGCCGCGACGATGGTCTCGATCTCCTGCGCGCCGGCGGCACCGGGGGCGTCGGACTGGGCGAGGAGTAGCGCGCGGGCGTTGCGGTCCAGGCCCATGCGGACCGAGTCCTCGACGGCGTTGATGCTCGCGTGGTCCATGAACTCGAGCATCGCCGGACGCATCTCCCGCGTGATCGCGAGGACGGCGTCGGCCGCCGACTCGACCGACTCGAACGAGGCGACCACCGTCGACGCCGGCGGCTGCGCCGGAATGAGCCGCAGCGTCAACTCGGTGATGATGCCGAGTGTGCCCTCGCTGCCGACGAACAGCTTGGTCAGCGACAGCCCGGCGACGTCCTTGAGCAGCGGACCGCCGAGCCGGACGGCGGTGCCGTCGGCGAGCACCACCTGCATGCCGAGCACGTAGTCGGTGGTCACCCCGTATTTGACGCAGCACAGCCCGCCGGCGTTGGTGGCGGCGTTGCCGCCGATCGAGCAGATCTCGTACGACGACGGGTCCGGCGGATACCAGAGCCCGTGCTCGGCGGCGGCCTTCTTCACCTCGGCGTTGAGCAGCCCGGGCTGGGTGACGGCGACCCGCGTGACGGGGTCGACGGTGATCTCGCGCATCCTCTCGGTGCTCAGCACGATCCCGCCGTCGACGGCGCTCGACCCGCCGGACAGCCCGGAGCCCGCGCCGCGCGGCACCACCGCGATCCGATGCTCGGACGCCCACCGCACCGCCGCCTGCACGTCCTCGGTGCAGGTCGCGCGGACCACCGCGATCGGGGTGCCGGCGTTCGGGTCGGCGGCCCAGTCCTGGCGATACCCGGCGATCATGTCGGGGTCGGTGAGCACCGCGCCGTCGGGCAGTGCGCCGATGAGTTGATCGAGTACAGCCGGGTCCACTTTCGTCATGTGTCCATCATCCTCTGGATGCCCGATTTTCGGACGAAGGCGGACCCGGGCCGATAGCGTCGAGGCGACGGTACGTCGACGGAGGGGGTTGGAGTGTCGGACTTCGAGCAGGACCGGGATCTGCTGATTCGGTTGTGGCGGATGTGGGCGAAGCGGGCCGCGGAACTGTCGGACGACCAGTGGACGGCCGAGACCCGTCTGCCGGGCTGGACGGTGCGGGACGTGTACGTGCACGTCACCCCGGACGTGATGATCGCGATGCTCGCCGCGCCCGCCGCCGCCGGTGACGCCAAGGTCACCAGCGCCGCGCAGATGCTCCGGATCTTCAACGCCGACCCGGCCGCCATGGAACCGATGCACGCGCAGCTCGCCGAGATGGTCCGTCAGCTGGCCGCCGACGTCGATCGCGGAACCATCGTCGAGCGCTTCGACACGGAGCTGCCCGAGGCGTTCGAACGGCTCACCGGACTGAGTCGTGACAGCGTCATTCCGCACCCGATTCTGGAGTCGGTGTCGCTCGGCGCCTTCCTCGACATGGCGATCATGGAGGCGACGATCCACTGGCTCGACGTCATCGACGTGGTCGGTGGCCCCGAGCCGGAGCCGATGGCCCTCGAACGTGCGCGGGACGTCCTCGCCGCGGTGGCCGATCCGCTGGCGTTCGTCGAGGCGGCGTCGGGGCGGTCGGCCAGCCAGGTGTTGCCGGTGATGCGCTGAGGAGCGATAGCCTCGGGGCATGAGGACCGTCGGCATCGACCTTTCGGCCGAACCCGCGAAAACTGCTGTCGCCACTCTCGATTGGGGCGATGGTGCGGCTCGCGTCGTCGGGTTGCGGCTCGGAGCGACGGATGAGGACCTGGTCGAGGCGGTCCTCGGGGCCGACAAGTCTGGGATCGATGCCCCGTTCGGGTGGCCGGATGCTTTCGTCGACTTCGTTGTCGCGCATCGCTCCGGGGCGCCGCAGCGTGAACTCGAGCTGAGCAATCGTGCCGGACGGCTCCCGCTGGTCAGGCGTCGGACCGACCGCGTGGTGCACGACGTGACCGGGATCGTGCCGCTCAGTGTGTCGGCGGACCTGATCGCGCACGTCGCGCTGCGGTGCGCCGGGTTGTTGGCGCGGCTCGAGGTGGCAGGGGCGGATGTGGATCGCGTCGACGGCACCGTGGTCGAGGTGTATCCGGCGGCGGCGCTGCAGCAGTGGGGGCTGCCGTTCCGTGGCTACAAGGGTTCGGTGAACCGCCCGAACCTGCAGACCCTGGTTGCGGGGTTTGATGCGGGGATCGGCGGCCTGGAGTTCGGCGACTTCCGCGAATCGTGTGAGTCCTCGGACGACGCGTTCGACGCCGTCGTCGCGGCGGTGATCGCGCGAGCCGCGGCGTTCGGCCGGACGCGGATGCCGCAGCCGGTGGATGAAGACGTGACGCGGCGCGAGGGTTGGATTCACCTACCGGAGGCGGGGCTCGCGACCCTTGTGTGAGTCTCTGGTCTGCACTGCTGTGGCCGGAGAAAATGACGGAACGAAGGGAACCGAATCGGCCCGTCCTGCGTCTGTTTAGGGTGGAGCGGTCTGGAACGAGGGAGGAGTGCCGGATGCGGGTGGCTGCTGTTTTCGGTCTGTTCGGCGCTGGGCTGCTGTTGGTGGGGTGCGGGTCGGGGGACGTGACCGGTGAGGCCGCTCCGGAGAGCGTTTCGGCGGGGGAGCCGGTGTTCAGTCCGTGCGATGACATACCTGCCGAAGTGTTGCGCGAGGTGGGTGTGGATCCCGCGTCACCCGACCGCGATTTCGGCGGGGTCGAATACCCGGGGTGGAATCGGTGTCGCTGGCCAGGAACGGTCAATTCGGTCTCGGTGCTCGTGACGACGCTGTCGCTCGAAGAGATTCGTTCCAGCGACAACACCGCGGATTTGGCGGATCACGAGATCGACGGACGCGCCGTGTTGGTCTACCAGGATCCGGGTGACGTGCGGCGTGAGCGCTGCAATGTTGCGATGGGCACTGGGAACGGGGCGTCGATCGTGCGGGTGAGTGTCTATCACGTGGATGAGGGGCCAGTGCCATGCACTTTGGCGATGCAGACGGCGACTGCACTCAGCCCAGCGATCCCGAAGTAGAGGGGCGGCACGGTGGCGGATTCGGGTTGGGCGGTGCTGAAAAGTGCTGTTGCGGCGGGTGATCTAGTTCTCGAACGCGGATTGGCGGAGCGATGCGCGACCCGTTGTGACCAGTCTATCGGCGACCTCAGGGAGCTGAGGGATCGAGCGGTGGACCTCGCCGTGGTTGAGGGGTTCGGCGACAAGTTGCCATCCGGCGTCGCACTCGCAGCGAAGTTCGGACGCAAAGCCTCAGGCGGCGACTACTCATTGGACACGGCAATCGGCGACCACATCACGGTGGTCGAGCAGATGCGAGATGTGTTCCTCCAGATCGAGGCTCGCTACGCTGCAGCGGAGGAAGCGAACACCGCAGCGATGACGGTGGTTGAGTCGCGGATCAACTCAGACTGAGCGTGCCGCGGCGTGGTGGGTGGGCCCGAACGCACGTGGTGTGATCGAATACCGAGTCTTTCGCATGCTTGCCTCGCACAGCTCATGCGAAATCGAGGGAACAAGAATCGGCCCGTCTGCGTCTGTTTGGGGTGGAGCGGTCTGGAACGAGGGGAGGAGTGCCGGATGCGGGTGGGTGCCGTGATCGGTCTGATCGGTGCTGGGCTGCTGCTGGCCGGTTGTGGGTCGGGCGACGTGACGGGTGAGGCTTCTCCGGAGGGCGTCGCGGCGGGGGAGCCGGTGTTCAGTCCGTGCGATGCAATACCTGACGAAGCGCTGATTGAGCTTGGCCTCGACCCTGCGACGGAGTCCCCGGACATCATGGGGGTAGCGCAGCCGGGCTGGAAGATATGCAAGTGGCAAGGGTCGGGCCCAGCGCTCGGTGTCGCCGCGACGACGCACACGATGGACGATGTGCAGGAGAACAAGCGCAACATTGATTTCAATCCCGTCGAAATCGCCGGCAGACAGGGCTTTACCTACCGAGAGACGACAGACAGAGATCGTCGCAACTGCGATGTCGCGCTCGCGTCAGGCAACGGCGCTGTGATCATCTCAGTTGCGTATCTGGGCGTTGATCAGGTTCTCGAGGAGCCTTGCTCGGTGGTTGTTCGGCGAGCTGCACATATCGCTCAGTACATTCCCGATTAGCTTGCAACCATGACGGAAGGGGAACAGTGGAAAGTGCCAGTTGGAAACAGCTTGGCGACGCTGTTGGTGCAGGGGAGCTCTATCTCGAGCCGGGGACGGCTCGGCGATGCGCCGATCGTTGCGATGAGCTTGTCGCGCGGTTGAAAGACATTCACTACGAGTCGGCTTGGTTGGCGAAGGTCGACGGGTTTGGTGACCAACTCCCGTCGGGCCGCGCTTTGGCTGCGAAGTTCGAGCGCAAGGCTTCGGGCGGTGAGTACTCGTTGGACCACGCGATTGCGGATCACATAGCGGTCGTCGAGCAGATGCGCGACGCCTTCCTCCAAATCGAGGACCGCTACAACGCGGCGGAGGAAGCGAACACCGTGGCGACGACGGCGGTTGGGTCGCAGATCAACTAGCAGGTGTTGCAGTGCGGAGGGCTCCTCGAGCGTGCGCCAAATTAGCTTGGACATCGAAGATCGAATGTCTCGCGCTGGCGTGTATCTCTCCTGCTGCGCGTAGCCCCTGTGAAATAGCAGGGAACCGAATCGGCAGTGCCTGCGTCTGATTAAGTTGGGAGCGGTCTGGAACGAGGGGAGGAGTGCCGGATGCGGGTGGCGGCCGTGGTCGGTCTGGTCGGCGCTGGGCTGCTGTTGGCGGGGTGCGGGTCGGGGGATGTGGCGGGCAACGCCGCTCCTGTCGACGGTACCGCGAAGGAGTCAGTGTTCAACCCGTGTGATGACATTCCCGACGAGGTAGTTAACGCCCTTGCCGTCGATCTCGCGACCGAAGAGCGGGACATCATCGGAGTCAAGCAGCCGGGGTGGAACGTCTGCGGGTGGCGCGGTTCTGAGTACTCGCTGAGCGTCTTTGCAACTACGCGGACTCTCGACGAGGTACGAACGAACGACCGGAACGAGGACTTCGCTCCAGTAGACCTCGACGGTCGGTCTGCTTTCACGTACCGAGAGGTAACGAACGTCGCTCGCGACTCCTGTGACGTTGCGATGGGTTCTGCGGACGGCGCTGTCCTGGTGTCAATTGGGTTCCACGTGCTGACACCCCCCAGCGGACCGAATGAACCGTGCGAGATCGCCGTGGAGGCAGCACGGTCAATCAGCCAGTATGTGCCGAGATGACGCCCCAACGGGAAACGAGGTGAGGTGGTGAACACGGAGTCGGTCTGGTCGGGACTTGGCGTTGCCGCTCAGAGCGGCAACCTCGTTCTCGAGCGCGGAACAGCATCGAGATGCGCGACCAAATGCGGGGAACTCATCGACCAACTGGACGGACTGCGGGACTCCGCGGTTCGCTTGGCGAAGATCGACGGATTTGGATCCCTGCCATCAGGGCTGGCACTCGCCGCCAAGTTTGAGCGTAAAGCTTCTGGCGGAGACTATGCGCTTGACCAGGCGATCGCTGACCACATTCGCACAGTGGCAGAGATCCGCGACGTCTTCCTCCAAATCGAGGCCCGCTACACCGAAGCGGAGGAAGCGAACACCGCAGCGACGACGGCGGTGGGGTCGCAGATCAACTGAGACTGCCGGCTCAGCGGCACTGCGGGGACGGTGCGGCATCGGAATCTGCAGCTGATCACCTGAACGGAACGCACGACAAGAGGGGGACGGGGACATGGATCTGCAAGGCTTGGCAATGGTGGGTAAGGCCGCGGCGGTGGTGGGTGGCAAGGTGGTCGACTTCGCCGTCGACAAGGGGAACGATGTCGTCGAGCTCGTCACCGGAACCGACTACAAGGAACGGGACCGTGTCCGCGACGAGCAGGCCGCCGGCAACGCCGAACGCTCCGACATCTACCGCGAGCAGGCGGGGCTCTACAACCAGGTGGGCCAGGACTTCGACGCTCCGGTCCTCGGGTCGCCGGAGGCGTTCGAGGCCATGTCGCACGAGGCGATCAAGTCGGCCGTCGACGCCATGAACGGGGAGGCGCTCCGCGCCAGCGCGGAAGGCTGGAAGAAGATCGGTCAATCGCTCGAACAGTCCCTCAACGACTTCCGAGACTTCATGGGAAACACGATCAAGGAACGCGCCTGGGAGGGGATCGCCGCGAACAGTGCCAAACAAGCGACCGCCAACTACGCACAGGACTCGAACCGGTTGGCGGCCGCCGGCAAGCTCGTCGGCACCAAGATCGAGGAAGCCGCCACCGCGATCGACCAGGTGAAATCCACCGTCCCACCGGTCTCGAAGAGATCGATCGGCGAGGCCTTCCTCGACGCAGTGTTGCCGCCGGTGGGGTTGTACAAGAGCATCGTCCACGAGCAGGATGAGGCCCACAAAGAGGCCATCCAGATCATGCGGACCGTCTACACCCCGGTGATGCAGCAGTCCGACACGAACGTTCCGACGCTGCCGCCGCCCGTGCAGGTGGGTACGCCCCCGACGCCTCCAGACCAGCGGAACCAGGGTGGGGGCACTCGAGGAGACGGGGCGCCCGGATACACGCCGTACACCGCACCGAACGCGGGATCGCCGGGCCCGAACGGGGGCCTTCCTGGCGGCACCCCGGGAAGCGGGAACGCGCCGGGTGCCGACACCGCCGGCCCCGACGCGCTCGGACCCGATGCCACCGGACAGAACCCCTTCGCCCCCGGCAACGGCGGCGCATCCACCGGCAACCCGAACACCGTTGACGCGCAGACCAACCCGGCCTCCGCGTGGACGGCACCGGCCGCGGCTAATGGAGCCGAAGCCACCCGCTACGGCCAGACCGGCCTGGGCCCGCTCGGCACGGGTGCCGGCGGCTACGGCGGTGCCTCCGGTACGGGCGGCGGCTTCGGCGGCGGGGGTGGCTCCACCGGATCCGGTGCGGGCGGCGGCTACGCCCCCGGCGGATTCCTGAGCGGCGGCAGCGGAGGTGGTGCCGGCGGCCTCGGCGCCGGCGGAGCGTCCCCATCGGCCGCGGCCGGCGGAACCGGTGGCGCCTCGGCGGCCGGCCGACCCGGCGCCGCCGGCGGCACCGGGATGATGCCCGGCGCGGGCGGCGCGCGCGGCCGCGGCGAGGACGACAGCGAGCACAAGACGCCCGGCTACCTCGTCAACGTCGACAACGGCAACGAACTGATCGGCAAGCTCCCGCTCGCCGCACCGCCGGTCATCGGATCCTGAACGGGGCCAAGTGTTCTGAGTCAGGAATCTGAAAACGTACTTCCTGACTCAGAACACTAGAGGCCCCAGGTGTGTCGGCCGTGCACCCGGTACTCGTAGTAGAGGACGTTGGTGCGGGCCGAGATGTACCCGCACAACCCGCACGTCAACGCGATATCGAGGCTGCTGGGCAGCTGCAGCAGCATGCTGGCGATCCCGAGTGCGACACCGATGGCGAACGTCGTCAGGGCCTTGCGCCACAGACCTAGATGCAGCAGGTAGAAACAGCCGAAGAAGAATGCGAAGGTGTTGGAGGACACGGTCATTCGAGTCTTGAATGGCAAAGCCCGGAACGCCTCTTGATAGGACTTGCTGGGCTTCCACATTCCGGGAACACCGTTTGCCTGGAAGAACTGGAATCGGATCCGCCACGCCTCGGAGAGATCGGTCATCTCTCCCAGACTCACAGCATCCGAACTGACATCAGATGTCATCCCCACCCCTTGAACAAATCCCCCGACCACGGTCACGTAGCCGGCCCATTGTGTCCCACTGGAGTGGACGGATACCAATCGCCATGGAGCTGCTCTGGAGCAACCCCGTCCGCTTACATGGTTCTGGCCACGGCCCCGCTACGCCTTCACCGGCCCCGCCCGCAGCACGTCGTCGAACTGTTCCCGCACCTCGGCGATGTGCTTGTCGAGATCCTTGACCTTCCAGCCCTCGGTGCTGATCGGTTCGAGGACATCGACGTAGACGGTGCCGGGATGGGCGACGAACGAGTTGCGCCACATCAGGTCTCCGGCGTTGTGGATGACGATCGGCACGATCGGCACCTGCGCCTGCATCGCCAGATGGAACCCGCCCTTCTTGAATCGCCCCAATCGTGGTGTGGGGGAGCGGGTTCCCTCCGGGGCGATCGCGATCGACGTGCCGTTCTCGAGCTTCTCTACCGCGGGCCCCAGCGCGGCGCGCGCCTGCGTGCTGTCCGACCGGTCCACGTACGCCACGTCCAGCAGCGCCCCCACCGCCGCGAACCGCGGATCGTGCGCCGCCTCCTTCTTCGCCACTCCCGTCGCATCCCGGCGAACCACCTTGCCCACCAGCAACAGGTCCAGCGAACTCTGGTGGTTGAACATGAACACCGCGGGACGGTCCTGCCACGCGTTGTCCTCGCCGGTGATCCTCACGTCGATCCCGCAGATCGTCAGCGCCAGATCCGGGCCCACCGCGCCCACGATGTTCGCGGCGGTCCTCCTACTGCCCGTCAACACCCCCGCCCCGAGACCGGCAGCGGTCGCGACCGTCAGCGCCCCCAGCGCCGTCGCAGTGCGTAACGTCGCGACCGGCGTCGCCCCCCGCTCGGGCTTGCGCAGGTTCACCGACAGCCACCCCTCGTCGTGTGCGATCCCCGCCAGCCGTCGATCCGGGTTCAACGCCACCGGACGTCCCACCGAATCGAGCATCGGAACATCCTCGACGCCATTGGAATACGCGAACGCCTCCGACAGCGGCGCCCCGACCTCGTCGGCGAACTCCCGCAGCGCCTTCGCCTTCGCCGGCCCCCACAGCGCCGGCGCGGCCAACTCGCCGGTCAGCATCCCGTCGACCACCTCCGGCCGACTGCACAGCACGTCCTCGATCCCGAGGTCGTCGGCGAGGTACTGCGCCTGATACGTCGTCGCCGACGTCGCCATCACGATCCGATGCCCGGCGCGGCGGTGCGCGTCGAGCAGTCGCCGCACGTCCGGGTAGATCATCGACGCGACCTCCTGGCGGAACAGACGCTGGCTCCACTCCCACAGTTCGTCCTCGCGCCGCCCCGCCAGCCCGGTGACCGCGATCTCCATCAGCCGCCCGACGTCGGCGCCCCGGAACTGCGTGTCGAACGCGGCCCCCGTGGTGCGCAGCAGTTCGGCGAGGCTGATGTCGAAGCGGCGCAGCCGATCCCGGTACACGACGCTCGCGGTGTACCCGGTGATGAGGGTGCCGTCCAGGTCAAAGGCGGCCAGCGTCGTCGGGCCCTCCGGGGCGGCGGCGATCGCGGCGTACAGATCCTTCAGGCGGTTCATCGGCCCGCCTCCGGGGACCCGTCGGCCGGTTCGGTGACCGAGTCGGGGCCCTTCACCTCGTCGAGCTTGGCGTGCGCCAGGCCGCGGATCTCCCGGACCCGCCGGACCAGCGTCCGGATCTCGGTCGCGAAGGCGCGTCGACGCTCGAGCACGGCCGGGTCGTCGGTCTCGACCAGCGTCCGGTTGCGCGCCAACTGCAGTGCGGTGCCGAACAGTTCCGACGAGATCGACTCGCTGCTGGCGATCTGCTGCCGCAGCCTGCGTTGCTGCGCCAGCGCGAGGCACTCGGAGACGAAGGCCTTCTCGTCGAAATCCCCGGACACCGGGACGTCCAGCAGGTGATCGGCCACCACCTCGTAGGACTCGAGGAACGGCTGGAAGACCCGGTGCGCGAAATAGGGACGGACCCGGGCCAGCACGTTCTGCACGTGTTCGGGATTGCCGAGGTCGTCCTCCCAGGTCGGGTCGATCAGGCTCAACTCCGCGCGCATCTCGTCGCGGAAGGTGTCCTTGTCGCTGAAGAAGAACTCGTACTTGAGCAGGTCCCGGATCCTCAGCGCCTCCCGCCAGCCGTCGGTGAGCGGGTCGGCGAACTTCTCGTCGACCGCGGCTTCCAGCACCATCTCGGCGATCGCCCGGACCAGCAGGAAGTGGATCATGTTGTTGCGGTAGAACGCCGCCACCAACCCCTGATCCTTGCCGAGGTAGTAGACGCGTTCGTTGCCCTCGTCGAACCGCTTGAGCACCCCGGCGTCGACGTGGGTGAACAGGGCCCGGCGGATCACCTGCGGGTTCGTCAGGTCGGCGTCCCCGGCGGTGGGCAGCTTGCGGGAGGTGATGTAGTCCACCATCGGCCGCAGGATGAACTCGAGTTCGGGCACCGTCAGCGCCCGGTCCTCGATGCCGAGGAACGCGAGCATCACGAGCGACGACGCGGTGATCGGGGTGACCTCGTTGATCCGGTGGCTGACCTCGATGCCGGTCTTCTGGATCGCCAGGCGCATGTCGCCTTCCTGCGCGAGCGAATCCCGAAGCGACAGTGGGCGTCCGATCGTCACATGTGCGACGCCGCGACGCTGCCCCTGCGCCCGGACGTAGCCGACCAGCCACCGGAAGCTCTCCTTGCGCTTGGCCGCGCCGTGCGCCTCCGCGGCCATCGCGCTCACCTCGTACAACTGGTCGTACACCAGCGACACCGGCACCAGGTAGACGTCGGAGGCGTCGCTCTCCCGGAACGCCTGCGCCAGATAGGTGAGCAGCCCGTAGCGCGGCGGGCGCAGCTTCCCGGTGCGCGACCGGCCGCCCTCGATGTACCACTCGAGGTTGAAGCGCTTGTTCAGCAGGAACCGCATGTACTCGCGCAGCGTCCACTTGTAGATCTCGTCGCTGCCGAACTTGCGTCGGATGAACACCGTGCCGGACCGTTTGCTGATCGGGCCGACCGGCCAGAAGCTGACGTTGAGCCCACCCATCACGTGGTTGAGCGGCAGATCGTTCGCGAGCAGCGCGGGCCGCAGCACCAGCGGGTCGAGGTACGACCGGTGGCTGGGTAGGAACACCAGCGAGTGCTCCCGGTTGAGCTCGCGCAGTTCCTCGAACCGGGTGGTGTCGACGTCGAGCCGGTACGCGCGGGAGAAGTAGCGGCCCAACTGATCCCACAGGGCGATCGCCCGTCGGCTCTGCGCCGCCACCATCTCGTCGAGGTCGGCGCGGGCCCGCCGGTCGACGTCGGTGACGGTGAGATTGAGCTGGGCGGCGAGCCTCTTCACACCGGCCGTGAACCGGCTCGAGTCGGTGATCTCCTCGACCACGAATCGCGACACCTTGTACTGCGTGCCGAGGAGTTTGCGTTCGGCGCGTTCGAGCGCGAGCGCGGCCTGCCGCCGGATGAAGTCGGGCAGCGAGCCGCCGCCCCGCTCCGCCAGTCGGTCGCGCAACTCGTTCAGCGGTGCCGCATCGCCCTCGATGACGCGGCAGCGCGCGGGATCGTTACGCAGCACCCGACGCTGCGCGCCGGCGCCGAGATGCAGCGGATCGCGCGCCGAGAGCGCCTCGCGCAGCCGGCGGGCGCGATGCCCGTCGGTGACGTCGGGCAGCCACACCACCCGCACCGGCGTCAGCTCCGGGTCGTCGTCGCGCTGCGCCAGCGAGGTCAGCCCCTGATCGGTGGTCGTGACGGTGACGGTGGGCTCCCCGGTCTCGGCCTCGCGGCCCTGGAGCCACGTCCGCAGCACCCGGTCCTCGGTGTCGGTCATCGGCTCGGTGAGATAGACCCGCGTGTGATGGTTCGCGCTCGTCATCGTCGCGCTCCTTCCGATCCCTCAGCCTTCTCGCGCGCGTTCCCGAGCGCCACCACCTCGTCGAGCCCCTCCTGGAGGCAGCGCATGAACAGGGCGGGCTCGGTGACGGCGGCGGTGTCGAGGTTGACGCCGATGCAGCACACCCCCACGTGCGAGACCATCGTCGCCATCACCGCACACCCGGGCGCCGGCGCGAACGGGAACACCCGCTCGATCCGCGCGCCGGCCAGGTACACCGGGACCGGGACGCCGGCGACGTTCGACGCCTGCAGATCCAGGCCCTTCGACTGGGACAGGTACCACTCGGCCAGCAGCCGCGTGGGCAGCCGCACCAGCAGCGGCGACGCAGCCTCGACGATGTCGACCGCGGGTTCCTCGCGCAGCGCCAGCACGATGGCCCGCACCTTGCGGATGCGCATCGCCGGATCCGCCTCGGTCGCCGGACCGGCGAACCGCACCGCCGCGAACCGGTTGCCACCGGACTGATCCGACGCCGCCCGCATGTTGATCGGCATGCCCATCGGCACCTTCCCGACCGACACCCCCATCTCCTCGTGGTAGCGCCGATACCCGCCGAGCAGCGCCGCGACGTACGCGTCGTTGACCGATCCGCCGGCGGCGTGCGCCGCGATGCGCAGTTCGTGCAGCCCCACCTCGAGCACCCC
Organism: Prescottella agglutinans; assembly: GCF_004011865.1. Classification (GTDB taxonomy): domain Bacteria; phylum Actinomycetota; class Actinomycetes; order Mycobacteriales; family Mycobacteriaceae; genus Prescottella; species Prescottella agglutinans. The sequence continues at coordinate 179,855 of NZ_RKLP01000009.1, forward strand.
GAACCAGCGGCCGAGGCCGCGGTTGCGGAGCAGGGGGGACCCGGTCGCCGGCGGCGGCTGGATCACCCGGCGCAGCGAGTTCGCGTAGTCGAGGATCTCGCCGGTCGCGTCGAGCGGGCGCCGGACCGCGTCGAGCGCCAGTCGCACCGACCCGGTCACCAGCCCGGCGATCCGGCTCGGCGCCCGCCGCGCCTCGGTGACCACCTCGCGGCCGAGCGCCGAGAGGTCGTTGAGGTGCTCGGGCGGCGCGGGCTCGCGATCCGGCTTGTCGGGGGTGGGCTCGGGCCGGCGGCTGTGCAGCAGCGTCATCATCTGGATGCCGCCCATCCCGTCGGTCATGCTGTGGTGCGTCTTGACGACGTACACCGCGCGGCCGTCGTCGATGCCCTCGATCAGCACCGCCATCCACGGCGGGCGGGCCTTGTCGAACGGCTCGGTCGCCAGGTGCCGGCACAGGCGCAGCGCGTGATCGAGATCGGCGGGCTCGGGCAGGCGCACGCGCCGCAGGTGGTAGTCCAGATCGAACTCGGGATCGACCGACCACACCGGGTTGCCCAGCCCGAAAGCCGGTTCCACCGCCCGCATCCGGATGCGCGGAACGATGTGCGACGCCCACTCGTGGGCGCGGACCAGCCGGTCCCAGTCGGGTGCCTGGTCGAGGACGTCGACGGCGACGATCGGCGTGCGCAGTTCCGGCCGGACCTCCTCCATCCGCCACATACCGGTCTCGAAGTCCGACATGATCCGGCTCATGCCCCACCCGACCGCGGACAGGTCGACGTCCACCGCGCTCGGAGGGATGAACGGTTGTCCGTCGGCCATACGCACGCTCCTCGGATCCGCGCTGACGAGATCGCTCTGGGGTGTCGCCTCAAGTGTGGACCCGCACGCGTGGACGCGTCACGGGATTCGGCGCTTCACCAGTGGGGACGATGCGGACAAGTCGTGTCGCGCGCGGTCCGGCCCGGTCTCCGATACCGTCTGAGGGACTTCGATCCTTGCCCCGGCGAAAGGACTCGGTCATTCCCCTCTACCAGTTCCGGTGCGATCACTGCGGTCCCTTCGACCGCACCTTTCCGATGGCCGCCGTCCCCGAGACGAGCACCTGCCCCGACTGCGCGTCCGACGCGCGGCGGCAGATGACCGCGCCGCGCCTCGGCCACGGCGCATCGACACCGATGCGACTGCTCGACGCGACCGCGCGGTCCGCGAGCGAACCGGCCGTCGTGCAGGGCCCCCGTCCCGGCGCCCGCCGCACCACCCAGAAGGTCACCACCGACCCGCTCCACCGAAAGTTGCCCCGCCCCTGAGTAAACCGACCATGTCGTGAGGAGCCCTGCATGCCCGAGTTGCTGTTCCCGTTGGATTCCCGCAAGAAGTTCACCGAGCAGGAGAAGATCGGCCACAACCGGTGGCACCCCGACATCCCGGCCGCGGTGACCGTCAAACCGGGCGACTCGTTCCGGGTGCACTGCCGCGAATGGTTCGACGGTGCGATCCACAACGACGACTCGGCCGACGACATCCTGAACGCGCCGCTCACGACGGTGCACACGCTCTCGGGCCCGTTCGCCGTCGAGGGCGCGAAGCCCGGCGACCTGCTGATCGTCGACATCCTCGACATCGGGCCCATCCCGCAGGAGGATTCGGGGCCGCTCGCCGGCCAGGGCTGGGGCTACACCGGCATCTTCCCGCGCGACAACGGCGGCGGCTTCCTCACCGAGCAGTTCCCCGACGCGTACAAGGCGGTCTGGGACTTCGCCGGGCAGACCGCGACGTCGCGGCACGTGCCGCATGTGAAGTTCACCGGCATCGTCCACCCCGGCCTGATGGGGACGGCCCCGTCGCACGCGCTGCTCAACAAGTGGAACACCCGCGAGGCCGCGCTGATCGCGACCGACCCGGAGCGGGTGCCACCACTGGCGCTGCCGCCGGAACCGCGGGACGCGATCCTCGGGACGCTCACCGGCGCCAACTTCGACCGGGTGGCCGCCGAGGCCGCGCGCACCGCGCCGCCCCGCGAGAACGGCGGCAACCAGGACATCAAGAACCTCACCAAGGGCAGTCGCGTCTTCTACCCGGTGTTCGTCGACGGCGGCAAGCTGTCGGTGGGCGACCTGCACTTCTCCCAGGGCGACGGCGAGATCACGTTCTGCGGCGCGATCGAGATGGGCGGATTCATCGACCTGCGCGTCGATCTCATCAAGGGCGGCATGGAGACCTACGGTGTCGCCGAGAACGCGATCTTCATGCCCGGCAACACCGACCCGCAGTACTCCGAGTGGCTCGCCTTCTCGGGGACCTCTGTGACGCTCGACGGGGAACAGCGCTACCTGGACTCCCACCTGGCGTACCAGCGGGCGTGCCTGCACGCGATCGAGTACCTCACGAAGTTCGGCTACAGCCCGGAGCAGGCGTACCTGCTGCTCGGTGCCGCACCCATCGAGGGCCGGCTGTCCGGCGTCGTGGACATCCCGAACTCGTGCGCGACGGTGTACCTGCCGACGGCGATCTTCGACTTCCCGATCGCGCCGTCCGCGGCCGGTCCGGTGCAGATCGATCCGGGGATCGGTGCGCCGCACTCGGCGCGCTAGGCGAACGAACGCTCGACCGGACGGCACCGACGGATCGTCTCCTCCTTCGCGGGGCGGGCGGGCGTCGGTGCCGCCGCGTGCGCGCGCGCATATTAGCAGCGCAAAGCATATTTTCGGCGTCCTTCGAATGTACTCGAGTCCAATAGTTTTGTCGCAGGTTTCGAGTGATGCGCGGCCGGGTGAACGCCGGGTTTCGTTATCCGATCGTGATGATCAAACAGTAACGCCCCCGTCTTTCGTCGCGTTAGCGTCGATTCCAATCGCCCGGCGCTATCGAAGCGTTACGCGATGTCACCATCATCAACATCCTTGTCGCCCGGAACGTGATGTCCGCCAGAACGAGGTCGGGCCGTCGGGGAGAAAGGGGCGCGGAGTAGTGAGCGCTTCGTCGAACTGCATCGAGGACTACGTCGCGGCGATGTTCGCGTACGAATTCATGGACGGAGGAGTCGACTACGACTCACTCGACCGCATTCACCGCGGAGACGTGGGTGAGTGGGTGTCGGCCGTCGCCGGATCCGGACTCTTCACGAACTCGCAGGTCGAGCGGATCGATGTGGCGTGGCGCCTCGAACCGAAGTCCCTGCTCGACACGCTGCTGTCCGAGGCCGACGAGATGACGGTCCGGCGCTGCGAGATGACGTGGGCCGCGCTGGACCGGCCGGAGCACTCCGAGGTGGCGGTCGGCGGCTACGACAGTGTCGCGGTGGCGTCGGCGTCCACCACGATCGCCTGATCATCGGTCAGACATCTGTACGGAACCCCGGCGGCACGGCAGGCCTCGATCATTCGGGCCGATTCGTCGCCGGGGTTCGCCGTGTCCGGCACCGGATCCTGCGGGTTCCCGCCGACGGGTGGGCAGTGCGGCACGATCGCGAAGTCGACCAGTCCGAGCCCGTCCCATCGCGGCTCCACCCCGCACGTCGGCGCCACCTCTCCGGGGTTGTCAGCGCTGTCCACCCCGACCAGCGACGGCGCCATGACGCAGGCGCCCGCGCTGTACCCCGCATAGGCGAGCACGCCGGTGCGAAGCAGTCGCGGTAGCACCTCGTCGCCGCCGCTGCGCGCCAACTGGGCGCGCAACACGAACGTGTTGCCGCCCCGCACCCACACCGCGCGGAACGCCGACAGTGCGTCCGCCAACCGGTCGGGGGCGCCGACGTAGTCACGCAGATCCACCTCGGCCGGGGCGAACCCGAGTCGCCGCAACGGGACCACGTCGCTCACCACCGCCGACTCCCGCGCCCGGACCGGCCACGCGTCCGCGGCGTTCGCGATCACCGCGATCGGCCCGGGGCCTCCGACCAGATCCAGGAATCGGTCCACGTGCGCGCCGAAACGATACGACGACAGGAACAGTCGCACGCGCGGTCAGACCGTGTAGGCCAGGTGGTCGAGGATGCGCCGCCCCACCTCGCTGTCGCCGCCCAGTTCGAACTCCGACACGTGGTCCGCGGCGACGGTGCGTCCGCACGCCAGCCGGGTGAACAGACGCGAGTCCATCGCGATCGTCGACGTCGCCGGCCCGGACAGCGCCGGCACGACGGCGGCGCGGCCGTCGACCTCGACGTGGAGCGTGCGGGCGAGCGGACCGGACAGCTCGAACGTCACGCGGGCGCCGTCGGGCGCGTGCCCGAGCTTGCCGACGATGAAGCCGAGCGCCCCGGCGATCTCTTGGAACGCGAGATCGCCGCGCGAGCCGCCCTCGTCGCCGGCGGGGACGTCGAGGGCGTCACGGATGTCGTGCTCGTGGATCCAGCAGTCGAACAGCCGGATCCGCATGAAGCGGCCGTACGTCGCCGGCCCGGCCGGGGTCACGGTGGGCGCGTCGAAGTCGGCCTGCGTCATGGCGGACAGGGCCTCCTGCCGGGTGGAGGTGATCTCGCGGAACATCGCGAGGATCTGGTCCCCGGTGTGGGCCCGCAACCCTTCCACCCAGCGCTCGTTGTAGGCGCCGATCTCGTTGCGCACGTGGAGGAGTCCGTGAACGTCGATCGCGGTCTCCGGGGGTTCGAGTCCCGACAGCATCGACTCGGTCCCGATGATGTGCGAGACGATGTCGCGCACGGTCCAACCGGGCAGCGCGGTCGGCGTGATCCAGGCGTCGCCCTCGACGGTGGACAGCACGTCGTCGAGCACCGCCCACTGCTCGGACAGGGCGTCGACCAGCATGCCCTGGGGGAACTCGCTCATGTGTCGCTCTCCGTTTCCGCTACGGGGAGGTCGACGACCTCGCCTCGGTCGATGCTCTGCCAGTCACGGCCCCGCACGTACGGTTCGAGGGCGCGTCCGATGTCCGCGGCGTCCGACGGGCCCTTGACCCGCTGGATCTCGTAGACGTGCGGAAACTCCAGCAGTTCGGTCACCGTGTTCCACAGGCGGACCGCGGCCTCGCCGTCGGGCGGGTCGATCAGCACGGGGCCGAAGAACGCAGTGCCCTGGACGAACAGCGTCGGGACGCCGAACCCGCCCGACGCGACCACCCGGTCGTGGTCCGCGCGGACGTCGTCGTGCGTGGTGGGGTCGGCCAGCGCGACGTCGAGCAGGCCGGGGTCGAGACCGAGTCGGTCGAGCAGGTCGCGGGCCACCGCCGGGTCGTGCGGTTTGCCGCCGTCGACGTGCAGCAGGTGCCCGGTCGCGAAGTACCAGCGGTCCAGCAGGTCCATGCTCTCGCGGCGGAGCAGCGCGCCGATCCGCATCAGGGACCATCCGTACGACCACTCACGTTCCCACGGATGCTTCTGATCGTCGCGGCGGTTGATCTCCTCGAGGCTGAAGAAGCGCCACGCGACGTCGATTCCGGTCTCGGCGCGGACGTGCCGGATCCATCGGGACGCATGGAACGCGAACGGGCACATCGGGTCGAAGTGGAAATCGACCGACGTGATCGGCTCGGCGCGCGCGTCCGTGGTCACCCTGTCACTCTATGACCGATCGCCGCCCGGAGCGACGACTCGGACCGCAAACGTCGCGGCGAGTCGGTCTGCGAGCGATTCGGTCGAAATCACCCCGAAGTCGCGAACGGGGGTGGACCATCGACGCACACCGATCGTGCGAATCACCGTTCACATGAGGAGCCGCCGTGTTTCCCGGAAACTTCGTCGCATCCACGCCCGACAAGCCCGCGGTGATCCGACCCGCGACGGGCGAGCAACTCACGTATAGGCAGTTGGACGACCGTTCACTGCGGCTGGCCCGCTACCTGCAGTCGGTGGGTCTGCGCCCCGGCGACCACGTGGCCATCGTTGCCGGCAACGACCTGCGGGTGCTCGAGGTGTACTGGGCGGCGCTGCGATCCGGGCTTTACGTCACCGCGGTCAACTGGCATCTCACCCCGGCGGAGACGGCGTACGTCGTGGACGACTGCGAGGCGTCGGCGCTCGTGGTGTCCGCGGACGCCGCGGCCGCGCTGCCCGCGGACGTGGGCGACCTGCCGAAGGTGCGGCACCGGTTGGTGTTCGGGGGAGCGGTCGACGGATACGACGACTACGACACCGTGCTCGCGGAACAGTCGCGCGAACCGCTCGCGTCGCAGCCGCGCGGCCAGGACATGCTGTACTCGTCGGGAACCACCGGCCGCCCCAAGGGCATCAAGCCGAAGCTGCCGGACGGGCAGGTCCACCAGACGCTCGACCCGTACACCGCGGTGTTCTCGCCGATGTACGGGTTCGACTCCGACACCGTCTACCTGTGCCCGGCGCCGCTGTATCACGCAGCGCCCCTGCGCTTCTGCGGGACGATCAACTCCGTCGGCGGCACCGTGATCGTGATGGACCGCTTCGAACCTCGTGAGGCACTCGAGCTGATCCAGCGCTACCGCGTCACCCACAGCCAGTGGGTGCCGACGATGTTCGTGCGAATGCTCAAGCTGCCGACAGATGTTCGGGACCGCATCGACGTGTCGAGCATGCGGGTGGCGGTCCACGCGGCGGCGCCGTGCCCGCCGGACGTCAAGCGCGCGATGATCGACTGGTGGGGACCGGTGATCCACGAGTACTACGCCTCCACCGAGGGATCCGGGGTCACGTTCATCGACAGTGCGCAGGCGCTCGCGCATCCCGGATCCGTCGGTCGCGACGGTGTGGTCGGGATCGTCCACATCTGCGACGAGTCGGGACGTGAGTTGCCGACCGGGGAGATCGGCACCGTGTACTGGGAGCGCGACGAACTGCCGTTCGAGTACCACAACGACCCCGACAAGACCGCGTCCGCGCAGCATCCGGACCATCCGACGTGGACCACCAGCGGGGACATCGGCTATATCGACGACGAGCGATACCTCTATCTCACCGATCGGGCCGCCTTCACGATCATCTCGGGCGGCGTCAACATCTACCCCCAGGAATCGGAGAACGTGCTGACCCTGCATCCCAAGGTGCACGACGTCGCGGTGATCGGCGTGCCGCACGACGAGATGGGAGAAGAGGTCAAGGCCGTTGTCCAACTGGCGGACGGTGTGACGGGAAACTCCGAGGTGGAGCGGGAGTTGCTCGACTACGTCCGCGACCGGGTCGCGCACTACAAGGCGCCGCGGTCGATCGACTTCACGGACGAGCTCCCGCGCACACCCACCGGGAAGCTGATCAAGCACCGACTGCGTGCCCGATACGTCACGGTGTGAGGATCAGACCGACTCCTGCAGGAACTGCTGCAGCACCGCTGCATGACTGTGATCGACGTCCTGGGCCGCGGTCAGCAGGACGATCGGGCGGTCCTGCGCGAGCTCGAGAACCCGCTCGGCAGCGGTGCGCCCGTCCGGAGATTCCAACTCAGCGAGATAGCGGGAGCGAAACTCGGCAAACTCTGCTACGTCATGGCTGTACCACCGACGTAGTTCCGTCGACGGTGCGAGATCCTTCGCCCAGTCGTCGTAGTGGAACGAATCCTTACGCAGTCCGCGCGGCCACAGCCGGTCGACGAAGACCCGAAATCCGGCCTCCGCGCCAGGGTGGTCGTACACACGTTCGATGTCGACGGCTCGAGTGTGCATCTCCGAACCTCCGTTTCTTGGGCCTATTCGGCCGTCAAGTTACGTCCATGTGAATTAGTGAGCTGTATCACAAAATGTGTCTCTTACAGTGGTATACCTCTGTTCGGACTCGATTCAGACGGCATCGACGACTTGCGTGTGTTCCCTTGCTCACGGTAGTTCTGCTTACCATCGTGGACCACTTGCATCGATCGGGTCATCGTCCGTCGATCGCTCGATAGTTGCCGCCCGTCGCGGCAGGCACACCATCTACCGCAGGAAGTCGAAACATTGGATACATCGAAGAGCGCGGCACAGGTGCGCCCATCGGTCGGTGTCGTTCGGGAGACGAGCGACGGCGAGCGACGGGTGGCGCTGGTGCCGAAGGTCGTGGCGTCCCTGGCCGCGAAGGGCGTCGACGTCGTCGTCGAGCCCGGTGCCGGACTGGGGGCCCTGATTCCGGACGAGCTGTACAAGGAGGCGGGCGCGACGATCGGGGACGCGTGGACCTCCGACGTCGTCGTCAAGGTCGCACCGCCGTCGGACTCCGAGGTCGGCAAGCTCCGGTCGGGGCAGACGCTGATCGGCTTCCTGGCGCCGCGCAACGCCGAGAACCAGATCGGTGCCCTCACCGCGGCGGGGGTGAGCGCGTTCGCCGTCGAGGCGATCCCGCGTATCTCCCGCGCCCAGGTGATGGACGCGCTGTCGTCGCAGGCGAACGTGGCCGGTTACAAGGCCGTCCTGGTCGCCGCGTCCGAGTCCACCCGCTTCTTCCCGATGCTGACCACCGCGGCCGGCACCGTCAAGCCCGCCACCGTGCTCGTCCTCGGTGTGGGTGTCGCGGGTCTGCAGGCGCTGGCCACGGCGAAGCGTCTCGGTGGCCGCACCACCGGCTACGACGTGCGCCCCGAGGTCGCGGATCAGGTCCGCTCGGTGGGTGCACAGTGGCTCGATCTCGGCATCGACGCGGCCGGTGAGGGCGGCTACGCCCGCGAGCTGACCGACGCGGAGCGTGCGCAGCAGCAGCAGGCGCTCGAGGACGCGATCAAGGGCTTCGACGTGGTCATCACCACCGCGCTGGTGCCGGGTCGTCCGGCGCCGCGTCTGGTGACCGCCGCGGCCGTCGAGGGCATGAAGCCCGGCAGCGTGATCGTCGACCTGGCCGGCGAGACGGGCGGCAACTGCGAGCTCACCGAGCCCGGCCAGACCGCCGTCAAGCACGGTGTGACGATCTGCTCGCCGCTGAACCTCCCGGCGACGATGCCCGAGCACGCCTCGGAGCTGTACTCGAAGAACGTTGCGGCCCTGATCGAGCTGATGCTCGACGAGAACGGCGCGCTGGCGCCCGACTTCTCGGACGAGATCCTCGCCGGTGCGTGCGTGACCGGATCGAAGGAGAACTCGTAGATGTACACCGAATTGTTGGCGAACATCGCGATCCTGGTTCTGGCCGGGTTCGTGGGTTTCGCTGTGATCTCGAAGGTGCCGAACACGCTGCACACGCCGCTGATGTCGGGCACCAACGCCATCCACGGCATCGTGGTGCTGGGCGCGCTGGTGGTGCTCGGGCATCTGCCCGGTGACGCCCCGTGGTCGATCAAGGTCATCCTGTTCGTCGCGCTGGTGTTCGGCACGTTGAACGTCGTGGGTGGTTTCGTGGTCACCGACCGCATGCTCGCGATGTTCAAGCCGAAGAAGGACGCCCCCAAGGCAGCCGTGAAGAAGGGGGCTGACGCCTGATGAGTTACCTCGTCACGATCCTCTACATCGTCGCGTTCGCGATGTTCATCTACGGTCTGATGGGCCTGACCGGCCCGAAGACCGCGGTCCGCGGCAACTACATCGCCGCGGTCGGCATGTTCGTCGCCGTCGTCGCCGTGCTGATCGACATCCGCGACACCGACAACTGGGGCCTGATCGTCGGCGGCCTCGCCGTCGGCATCATCCTCGGTGTCCCGCCGGCGCTGCGCACGAAGATGACCGCGATGCCGCAGCTGGTGGCCCTGTTCAACGGTGTCGGCGGCGGCACCGTCGCGCTGATCGCGTGGGCCGAGTTCCTCAACTCCGACGGTTTCACCGCGGTCGAGACGGTCCCGTCGGCGCCGTTCATCGTGGGCTCGCTGTTCGCGGCGATCATCGGCTCGGTCTCGTTCTGGGGCTCGCTGGTCGCGTTCGCCAAGCTGCAGGAACTGTTCAACAAGACGTTCGAGAAGAAGGTCGTCGCGTCGGCGAAGCTGTTCCAGCTCGCGAACATCGTCCTCGCGCTGGTGTCGGTCGGCCTGGCCGTCTACATCGGCCTCGGCGCCGACGGCGAGCCGCAGTCCCCGTGGCTGATCGTCGGGTTGTTGGTCGCGGCCGGTGTGATGGGCCTGTTCGTGGTGCTGCCGATCGGCGGCGCCGACATGCCCGTCGTCATCTCGCTGCTCAACGCACTGACCGGCCTCTCGGCCGCCGCGGCGGGTCTCGCCCTGAACAATCAGGCGATGATCGTCGCCGGCATGATCGTCGGCGCCTCCGGCTCGATCCTGACCAACCTGATGGCCAAGGCCATGAACCGGTCGATCCCGGCGATCATCTTCGGCTCGTTCGGCGGCGGCGACGCCGGCGGCGCGGGCGGCAGCGCGGCGGGTGGCACCGTCAAGGCGACCTCCGCCTCCGATGCGGCGATCCAGATGGCCTACGCGAACCAGGTCATCGTGGTCCCCGGCTACGGTCTCGCGGTCGCGCAGGCCCAGCACGCGGTCAAGGAGATGGCGGCGCTGCTCGAGGACAAGGGTGTCGAGGTCAAGTACGCGATCCACCCGGTCGCCGGCCGCATGCCCGGTCACATGAACGTCCTGCTCGCCGAGGCCGACGTCGCCTACGACGCGATGAAGGAGATGGACGACATCAACGGCGAGTTCTCCCGCACCGACGTCACCGTCGTCATCGGCGCCAACGACGTCACCAACCCGGCCGCGCGGAACGATTCGAGCTCGCCGATCTACGGCATGCCGATCCTCAACGTCGACCAGTCCAAGTCGGTCATCGTGCTCAAGCGGTCGATGTCGTCGGGCTACGCCGGCATCGACAACCCGCTGTTCACCGCGGACGGCACGTCCATGCTGTTCGGCGACGCCAAGAAGATGGTTTCCGAGGTCACCGAGGAGCTCAAGGCCCTGTAGGCCTCGGCACACCACGGAACACGAGAACGGCAGCTGACGGGGCGATCCCCCTCCGCCTGTCAGCAGAAGGGACCCTTCGCACGCTCACGGCGTGTGCAGGGTCTCTTCCGCCGTTGCGGTCACCGTCCGGCGGGGCGGCTGCACCACACCCGCGAAGCGGGACGCGACCAGCACGCACGCCAGCGGCACGATCATCGCGACCGTGAGCGGCACCAGTTGGGTGAGCCACCCGATCGTGGCCGGGCCGGCGAGGAAGCCGAAGTAGCCCATTCCCACCACGCGGGACATATTCGCTCCGGCCGCACCGGTCCCGAGATTCCCGGACGCGGTGAAGATCTGCGGCACGCAGCCCGACAGCCCGAGCCCGAACAGCGCCCACCCGAGCAGCGTCGTCGGCAGCCACCCCGACACGACGACCAGCGCCATGCCGGCAGCCGCGATCAGCGCCCCGTAGCGCACCACCGCCACGGGACCGAACGCGGCGCTGACCCGGTCCGCGGTGAACCGGCCCACCGTCATCGTCAGCGAGAACGCCCCGAACGCGAGCGCCGCGACGGACGCCGAGACGCCCAGGTGTTCCTTGACCTGCAGCGTGGTCCAGTCGTTCGCGACGCCCTCCGCGAGCATGAGGGCGAACGCGACGGCACCCAGCGCCAGCACCCGCGGCGAATACCGTCCGCGCGGGCGGGGCTCGTGATGTTCGGGCCGGGGATGCGCCGACGGCGGCAGCAGCCTGGTCGTGCACAGCACGATCACCGCGACGCCCAGCACGGACGCCGCCGCGAGCGTGGTGGCCGGTGACCAGCCCGCCTTGATCGTCACCGCCCCGACGAGCGATCCGGCGACGCCACCGATCGAGAACATGCCGTGGAACGCCGACATGATCGGCCGGCGGTACGCCTGCTCGGCGAGGACGGCCTGCGAGTTCATCGACACGTCGAGGGCGCCGTTGCCGAACCCGAACACCATCAGCGCCAAGCCCAGCTGCCACGCGGTCGACGCGAGGCCGGGGCCGATGGTCGCGACGGACAGCAGCGTGCCGCTGAGCGCGACGAGCAGTCGGCTGCCGAACCGATCCGCCAGCGGCCCCGACAGCTGCATGCCGGCGATCGCGCCGACCGCGAGCAGCAGCAGCAGCGACCCGAGCGTGGAGTGGGCGATGTTCGTCCGGTCCTCGATCGCCGGAATGTGGACCACCCACATCGCGAGCAGGAACCCGTTGATCCCGAACACGCCGAAGATCGCGGCCCGCGCCGAGCGCAGATGCGTCGGCGGCTCGGTTCGGGGGTGCACGTATCCCTTTGTACCCAAGGTTCGGGACAGTTGAAGGGACCCTACGTGCGCCGGCAGCGTCTGAAGGGCCCCTTCAGCTGTCCTGGGCGCGTTCAGAGTTGCGCGAGGAGTGTCGGCACGGGGTCGGCGAGGGTCGCCCCGAGATCGGCGAGGAACCGCGACGCCTGCTCGCCGTCGACGAGGCGGTGGTCGACGGTCACGCTCAGCGTGGTCACGTCCCGCGCGACGATGTCGTCGCCCACCACCCACGGTCGTCGGTTGATCGCACCGAGCGCGAGGATCGCCGCCTCACCCGGGTTGAGGATCGGGGTGCCGGTGTCGATGCCGTAGACCCCCACGTTCGTGATCGTGATCGTTCCCCCGGTCAGGTCCTGGGGTGTCGCTTTGCCCGCGCGTGCGGTGTCGGCGAGTTCGCCCAGCGCGCGGCACAGTTCGGGAAGCGGCAACTTGTCGGCGTCCTTGACGTTCGGGACGACGAGGCCGCGGTCGGTGGCCGCCGCGATCCCGAGGTTCACGTAGTGCTTGGTGACGATCTCCTGCGTGTCCTCGGCCCACGCCGAGTTCAGTTCCGGGTGGGCGCGCAGCGCGAGCAGCAGCGCCTTCGCGACCAGCGACAGCGGTGTCAGGTGCAGGCCCGCGAATGCGCTGGAGGCGCGCAGCTGTCCCAGCAGGTGCACGGTCTCGGTGACATCGACGGTCAGGAATTCCGTGACGTGCGGCGCGGTGAAGGCGCTGGCCACCATCGCCGCCGCCGTCTGCCGGCGCACGCTGCGGATCGGCGTGCGCGTCTCGCGTTCGTCCGGGACGGGCGCGGCAACGGCAGGGGTGGTCGCCGGCCCCGCCTGCTCCACGTCGTCGACGGTGATCGCGCCGCCGCGTCCGGTGCCGGTGAGCGTGGCCAGGTCGACGCCCAGGTCTCGTGCGGCGCGTCGGGCGGCGGGGACCGCGTCCGGCCTGCCTCCCACCGGCCGGGACGGCTGCGCGGCGGGTCGGCGCCGCCGGCTGGGGGCGGGGGACGACGGACCGTATCCGACGAGCACCGACTCGGACTTCGGCTCGTCCCTCGGCACGGCGTCGGCGGGGCGCGTCGACTCGATCCGGATCAGCGCGGTTCCGACGGGCACCGTGTCGCCGGGTCGCGCCAGCAACTCCCGCACCACGCCCGCGAACGGCGACGGCAACTCCACCAGGGCCTTCGCGGTCTCGACCTCCGCGATCACCTGATTGAGTTCGACGGTGTCGCCCACGGCCACCGCCCACGACACCAGTTCGGCCTCGGTCAGCCCCTCCCCGAGGTCGGGCAGGCGGAACTCCTCCACGCCGCTCACGCCGCCAGCACCTCGTCGACAGCGCCGAGGATGCGGTCGGCGTCGGGGACGTGGTGCTTCTCGAGCTTCGCCGGCGGGTACGGCACGTCGAATCCGCCGACCCGCTGCACGGGCGCCTCGAGTTGGTAGAAGCAGCGCTGCGAGATCCGGGCGGCGATCTCCGCGCCGAGGCCGACGAACACGGGGGCCTCGTGTGCGACGACGAGCCGCCCGGTGCGCCGCACCGACTCCTCGACGGTGTCGAAGTCGATGGGGGACAGCGACCGCAGATCGACCACCTCGAGCGACGTGCCCTCGGCGTCGGCGATGTCCGCCGCCTGCAACGCGGTCGGCACCATCGACCCGTACGCGACGAGGGTGGCGTCGGTGCCGGCGCGGGCGATGCGCGCCCGGTCCAGCGGCAGGTCCGGCGGTGCGTCGATGTCCACCTCGCCGCGGTCCCAGTACCGCCGTTTCGGCTCGAGGAAGACGACCGGATCGTCGAGGGCGATCGCCTGCCGGATCATCGCGAACGCGTCGGCGGGGTTGCTCGGCGAGACGACCCGCAGGCCGGCGGTGTGCGCGAAGTACGCCTCCGGTGATTCCGAATGGTGCTCGACCGCGCCGATGCCGCCGCCGTACGGGATGCGGATCGTCAACGGCGCCCGCACGTGTCCTCGGGTCCGGTAGTGGATCTTGGCGACCTGGGACACGATCTGGTCGAACGCGGGGTAGACGAAGCCGTCGAACTGGATCTCGCACACCGGCCGGTAGCCGCGCAGCGCCAGCCCGAACGCTGTTCCCACGATCCCGGATTCGGCGAGCGGGGTGTCGAGGACGCGGGCCGGGCCGAAGTCCTTCTGCAGGGTGTCGGTGATCCGGAAGACGCCGCCCAGCTTGCCGATGTCCTCGCCCATCAGGACCACCTTGGGGTCGTCCTCGAGGGCCCGCCGCAGCCCGGCGTTGAGGGCGGCGCCGAGCGTCATCGTGGTTGCGGAGCTGACGACAGTGGTCATGACTGGGCCTCCTCACGGTTCAGGCTGTCGAGGTACGTGCGGTAGGTGGCGCGTTCCTCGTCGATCAGGGGATGGGCGGTGGCGTAGACGTGCTCGAACAACTCGTCCGGGCCGGGATCCGCGGCCTCGAGGGCGCCGGCGCGCAGGCGGGCCGCGACCTCGTCGGCGCGGGCGGTGACCCGGGCGTCGAAGGCGTCGTCGAGCAGCCCCTCGCGGTCGAGGAGTCGGCGCATCCGGTCGATCGGGTCGCGGGCCCGCCACACCTCGTTCTCGGCCGCCGCCCGGTACCGGGTGGGATCGTCCGCCGTGGTGTGCGGGCCCATCCGGTACGTGATCGCCTCGACGAACGACGGACCGGCGCCCTCGCGCACGCGCTGCGCGGCCTGCCGGGTCACCGCCAGCACCGCGAGGACGTCGTTGCCGTCGACCTGCACGGCCGGCATGCCGTAGCCGGCGGCGCGCAGCGCGATCGGGTTCGGGCTCTGCAGCTGCACGGGTTCGCTGATGGCCCACTGGTTGTTCTGGCAGAAGAAGAGGACCGGCGCGTTGAAGCTCATCGCGAAGCCGAGCGCCTCGGCGATGTCGCCCTGGCTGGTCGCGCCGTCGCCGAAGTACACGACGGTGGCGATCTCGGCGCCGTCGAGGTGCGCGCCCAGGGCGTACCCGGTCGCGTGCAGCCCCTGCGATCCCACGACGATCGCCGGATTGGTCATGTTGACCGTCGCCGGATCCCAGCCCGAGTACGCGCAGCCTCGCCACATCCGCGTCATCACGGCCGGGTCGACGCCGCGACAGTAGGCGACGGCATGCTCGCGGTAGCTGGTGAATATGTAGTCGTCGGGGTTCAGTGCGTGCACCGAGCCCACCTGCGCGGCCTCCTGCCCGAGCAGCGGCGCCCAGATGCCCAGCTGCCCCTGCCGCTGCAGGTGTGTTGCCTCGGTGTCGATGCGCCGCGCAACCACCATGTCCTCGTACAGGTCCCGGAGTTCGTCGGGACCCACGTCGGACACGAGCGCGGCGTAGTCGGGTCGGTGAACGCGCCGTCCGTCGGGTTGGACGAGCTGCACCGGAAAGTCGATCCTGTCGGCCATCGGGGTCACCTCGCTGGCTCTGGATCCGACGGTGCCTCGTGAGCGATCGCCGGATCGTCTGTGCTCTACCTCATAGCATCCGCCCTTTCGCGATCTGCGCAAGTGTCATCGTCACGATTCAGCACAGTGCACGGTTGGGAAGTGCCTTTCGCGGGCATACTGCGAAATATGACCACTCTCGACGCCACCGACGCCCGGCTCCTGCTCGAGTTGGCCCGCAACCTGAGGGCGACCGGTGTGGAGCTCGCCCAGCGACTCGGCCTGTCGCGCAACACCGTCCAGGCCCGCCTGTCCCGGTGGGAGGGGTCCG
Source organism: Prescottella agglutinans (assembly GCF_004011865.1). Taxonomy (GTDB): domain Bacteria; phylum Actinomycetota; class Actinomycetes; order Mycobacteriales; family Mycobacteriaceae; genus Prescottella; species Prescottella agglutinans. The sequence goes on from NZ_RKLP01000009.1 coordinate 195,599, forward strand.
GGGCCCTCGGCGGCTTCGACCGACTGGTCGACCCGCGGGCGCTCGGCTACCCGCTCGCGGCCTTCGTCGCCACCCGGGTGGACCAGCATCAACTCGACGACGTCGTCGACGCGCTGGCCGACATCCCCGAGGTCGTCGAGGTCTACGGCATGACCGGACTGACCGACCTGTCCGTGAAGGTGGTGGCGACCGACGCGGACGACCTGTACCGGCTGGCCGGGCAGATCCTCAAGATCCCCGGCGTGGAGCGCACCAACATGGCGCTGGTGATGCGGGAACTGGTCGGGCCGCGCACCGCGCCGCTGCTCGAGCGCACGGCCCGGCAGTGAACAGTGAGCGCTCCGTAATACCCGCGTCACGGGCTGCGGGACGCTAGCATCTGCGGACGGGCGTCGCGGGGGCGCCGGATCGAAACACGCAGAGCAGTCGTTTTTCACCATCCGGAAGTACGCACGAGGCACGGCAGGGGAGTGATGCGAAATGGGCGTTGTGGGCCTGGACGAGGATGCCGTCTCGACGTGGATCACCGGACTCGGTGTCGGCGCGCTGGCGCCGCTGTCGTTCGAGCGGATCGGCGCCGGACAGTCGAATCTCACTTTTGCAGTGCGTGATTCGGGTGGCGGGCGGTGGGTGCTGCGCCGGCCGCCCCTGGGTCGTCTGCTCGCATCGGCGCACGACGTCGAGCGGGAGCATCGAATCCTGTCTGCGCTGCAGGGAACTGGTGTGCCGGTTCCGAAGATGCTCGGTCTCACAAAGGATCCGGCGATCACCGACGCGCCGCTCGTGCTCATGAGCTACGTCGACGGCGTCATCATCGACGACGTCGTCGTCGAGGGTGAAGGGGAGGTCGGGCGGCTCACGCCCGAGCGTCGCCGCGCGATCGGACTGTCGCTGCCCAAGGCGCTGGCGAGCATCCACCGCGTGGATCTCGAGATGGCCGGCCTGCTCGACCTGGCCAGCGCCAAGCCGTACGCCGCACGTCAGCTCAAGCGGTGGTCCGCGCAGTGGGAGCAGTCCAAGACGCACGATGTGCCCGAGATCGAATCGCTCGCCGAGCGACTGTCGCGGAACATCCCGATGCAGACCGAAACCACGCTGGTGCACGGCGATTTCCATCTCAGCAACGTCATCACCTCGCCCGACGACGGCCGGGTGGTCGCGGTGCTGGACTGGGAGTTGTGCACGCTCGGTGATCCGCTCGCCGACCTCGGGGGGCTGCTCGCATACTGGCCGCAACGCAGCGACGGACCGTCCGGGCTGCTCATGGCGTCGACCCTCGACGGCTTCCCGACCCGGGACGAGTTGGTCGACGTGTACGTGCACGAGACCAAGCGCGACGTGTCCGACGTCGGCTTCTGGCACGTCCTGGCTTTGTGGAAGCTCGCGATCATCGCCGAGGGGGTTCTCCGCCGCACCATCGACGATCCCCGGAACCGGGCCGAGGGGGGCGGTCCGACGGCCGAGTTCATCGACAGCATCGTTCATCGGGCGGTCGCGACGGCCGACGCGGTCGGTCTGGACTGATCGCGCTGGGCGGGTGCCCACTCCATCTGTGGTGCGCGGCCCATGCCGCATTCGCCGGCCTCCTGGCGCAGGCCGTCGGGGAAGACTAGTTGGCCGACGCCCTCGCCTCGATTCGCCGACTGTCGGCCGCCCTCGACCGGTTGGCCGACGACGACGCATCGGGCAACCCTCACTGACGGGACCCGCACGGCGGCAACCGAACTCGCCGGGGCGTGGCGTCAGTCGTCGGAGACGGCCAGCAGGCTTGCGGCGCTGCGGATCTCGGGCGGAATCGGTACCGGTCGGCGGGTGTCGGGGTCGACGTACACGTGGACGAGCCGTCCGGTGGCGGCCAGGTCCAGGACGTCGTCGGGGTCTTCCCGGAAGATCGCCAGCGCGAAGACGATGCTGCTCGTTCCGAGGTGCTCGACGGACAGGCCCACGTGCAACTGGTCGGGGAACGACAGTTCGCGCACGAACCGGCACGACGCCTCGGCGACGATGCCGATCGCGGACAGCTCGCGGATGTCGAGTCCGGTGCTGGCCATGAGCCATCCGTTGACCGCGGTGTCGAAGTACGAGTAGTAGGTGACGTTGTCGACGTGCCCGTAGTGGTCGTTGTCGGCCCAACGGGTCGGCACCGGCCACAGGGCGGGATACGCTTCGGCGCGCGGTTCGGGCTCGTCGCGGGCTGCCATGGGATCAGACGATATCCCCTCGTGTTCGGTCAGCGCAGCTGGTCGTCGCGGCGCAGCAGGGAGGGGACGACGAACCACAGCGCGACGAAGAACAATGCGGTGATTGCCCCGATGAGCTTCGCGGCCCAGCCGCCGACGGCGATCTCCGCGACGATGAGCACCGTCCCGACCATCGCCGCGGCGAGGAATCCGGAGCCCGCGAGCGCGCATCGGTTCGCCTGGCGCAGGATGTCCGCGCGCCGACGGTGCCGGAACAGGATCCGGTGCCACACCGCGGGCGCGATCAGCAGGGCCGACGACGCCGCGGCGCACAGCACCGTGATCAAGTGCAGTGTGCGCACGTAGACCGACTGCTCCTCGTACACCGTGGTGAAGACGACTGCGAGCAGGAAGGCGAACAGGATCTGCACGCCCGCCTGCTCCACCCGCAGCTCCTGCAGGAGTTCGCTGAAGTTGCGGGCGAGGCGCGTGCTCGGCGATTCGCTGGGGTCGTTCGGCGGGAGATCGGCCAACAGGGCCTCCTAGGACCTCGAGAACTCGGACGCCCGCCGGACCTGGTCGTCGGTGGGCCGGACCCCGGTGTAGAGGGCGAACTGTTCGGCCGCCTGCAGCGCGATCACCTCGGCGCCGGTGATCACGGTCTTGCCTGCCGCGGTGGCGGCACGGATCAGTGGGGTGTCGGGCGGCATCGCGACCACGTCGAAGACGGCCTCGGCCGCACGGATCGCATCCTCGGGGAACGGCAGCGCGTCGGCGTCCGGGCCGCCGGCCATGCCGATCGGGGTTGCGTTGACGAGGAGTTGCGGGTGGGCCTCGCCGAGTACGGGCCGCCACTCGAAGCCGTACGTCTGGGCCAGTGCCGGTCCCGTCTCACCGTTGCGCGCGACGACGGTGACGGTGCGGAAACCGCTGTCCCGCAACGCGGCGACGACGGCCTTCGCCATGCCGCCGCTGCCGGCGACCGCGACGGTCCGGTCGGGATCGAGTTGTGCACGATGAAGTAGGTCCGCCACCGCCTGGTAGTCGGTGTTGTACGCGTGCAGTTCGCCGTCCTCGTTGACGATCGTGTTCACCGAGTCGATCGCCGACGCCGACGGGTGCACCACGTCGACGTGCTCGATGCACGCCTCCTTGAACGGCATCGACACCCCGCACCCGCGGATGCCGAGAGCGCGGATCCCTGCGATGGCCGACGGCAGGTCGGTGGTGGTGAACGCCTTGTAGACGAAGTCGAGACCGAGCTCGTCGTACAGGAAGTTGTGGAATCGGGTTCCGATGTTGCTGGGCCGGCCCGACAGCGACATGCACAGTCGGGTGTCCTTGGTGATGTTGTCGGTGATGGTGCGGCTCACCCGTCCACGCTAACCGGCGTCCGCCGCTCGTGTCGGCGACTCGTCACCGACACGAGCGGACGCCACTTCTATCGGGGATCGCCGCCCGCGCACGGTGCATAGGTCGAGCCGGCGAAGTCCGGTACATCCGGAGCGGGCGAGGAGACCAGGGGCGCCTGCGCTTCCCACGCGTCGGACTGAATCGTAGGCTCGATGTAGGCGTTCTTCAGCGTCGCCCAGGCTCTGGTGCCCCCCGAGGATGTGTCCCCGATCAGCTCGGCGAGCCACTTGGCCATGGCCTCGTCATTCTGCGGATCCCGCGAGAAGTCGTAGGCATCCCACATGGCCTTGCAGTAACTCATGATGTCGTCGGGCCGCTGCTCGACGGCGTCGCACGAGGTGGTGTAGTACGCCTGGACCAGCGGCGAGAGCGCGTTGCCGTCCCGGCCGACGATGTCGGTCACGCGGACGACGTCCGTCGGGGGCAGTTGCTCTTCCATCGTGGGCCCGTAGTACATGGCGTCGACCTGCTTGGCCTTGAACGCCTGGATCGCGGTCGCGGGCGCGCCGACGGCCACGAACGTGACGTCCTTCGCGGGGTCCATTCCCGCCTGGCTCAGCAGCGCGGAAATCCACAGCTCGGTCCCCGATCCGCGAGCAATCACACCGATTGTCTTGCCCTTCAGGCTCTGCATCGTCGTGTCGGGATCGGTGGGGTCACCCTTGATCTCCGTGCCCGGCTGCGCGATGACCTCCAGCGTGTTGCCGACGGTGCCGCCCATCGCCTTCACGCAAGCGCCCTTGTCGATCGCGGGCCACATCAGCGCGGGCACCATGGTGTCCACCGCGATGTCGTTGGAGATCAGCGCGGTTGCAAGGCTGTTGGCGTTGTCCATGGTGACCAGTTCGACGTTGACGCCGCGCCGGTCGAAGAAGCCCTCGTTCTCGGCGACGTAGGTCATCAGGTCGGCGGGCACACCGCGCGCCAATCCGACCTTCAAGACGGCGCCCTCGCCGTCGGCCCCGGTGCTGGCCCCACCGGCACTGCCGCAAGCTCCCAGCATGAGTGTGGTGCCCGCTGCGGCGAGGAGCGCAATGGCGCTGCGCGTCCAGTTACGTTGACGACTCATCTGGCTTCCTCTTATCTCTGTACGGCTTCCCGGGGTGGGAATCTTCGGCTTCGCTGCCGCGATCCACCAGGGAAATTTCGGCCAATGCCTGCGGACCGATCGTCAGACATCGGAGATGTGCAGGTATTGCGTTGTGTTGCGCGGGACGAACCGGCGCTAGATGACGACGCCGCCGTTGGCGCTGATCACCTGTCCCACGAGGTAGTGGTTCTCGGTCGCCAGGTACACCGCAAGCGAGGCGTACTCTTCCGGCCGGCCGAGACGGCCGACCGGGATCATCTGGTAGAGGTTCTGCTTCTGCTCCTCGCTTGCGTGCTCGAGATACTCCTCGAACGGAGGCGTCGAAACGCCGCCGCAGGCAATGGCGTTCACGTAGATGTTCGCGCCGGCAACGTCGAGCGCGACGGTCTTCGTCATGTTCGCGACCGCAGCCTTGCTGGCGGAGTATCCGGGACTGTGCATGCTGGCGGTGGAGATGCCGGCCACCGACGAGATGTTGATGATCCGGCCGTACTTCTGCGGCTCCATGTACTCGAGCGCCTCGTGGGTGCAGTAGAAGACACCATGGACGTTGACGTCCCACCAGCGCAGCCAGTCGTCGTCCGTCAGGCTGCTGGTCACGCCCACCGCCTGCCGGGGCATCGGGGTGGTGACGTAGGCGTAGTGCTTGTTCCGGCGGATCTCGTCTTCCGGGGTGGTCGGCACCTTGGCCGCGTTGTTGACCAGGATGTGCACGGTGCCGAATCTCTCGGCCGCCGCCGCGAACATGTCCGCCACGTCGGCCCGCGAGGAAACGTCGCAGCGGACGGCAAGACACTCACGCCCCAGCGCCTCGATCTCCGCCGACACGTCCTCGAGCTTGTCCGCCTGGATGTCGCAGAGGACGAGCTTGGCGCCCTCCTCGGCCATCGCGAGGGCGATGGACCTACCCAGACCCTGACCCGAGCCCGTGACGACGGCCACCTTGTCGAGAAGTCGCATTGAAAGCCCCTTCCTGCTTGCTGCGGTAGGTAACTTGGCTGAAGAGTCGAAGTCGCCCGTCGCGGACGCTCTTCGGCTTCGGATCGGATCAGCCTTCGGGCTGCTGCTGCCGGCGCGCGGCCATCTCCTCCACCAGGATGGGGACGCCGAGGTTGCAGGAGTGGATGCCCACGATCGTCGCGAGCTTGAGAACCTCGAGGATCTCCTCGGGGGTCACGCCCATGTCCAATGCGGCCTGGATATGACGCCTCGTGCCGGGCGCGTACATGTGGGTCGCCGACGCGTCGACGGCGATGCACAGCAACTGCACGACCTTCGGTGGGATCAGGCCGCTCTGGAACGGCTGCATCGCCATCTTCATGTACAGCTCGGTCCACTCGGGGTCCATCTCGTACAGCCCGTCCCACAGCTCGTTCCAGCCGCCCCCGGCCTTCATGCCCTCGACAACCGGGTATGCGCTGTCCGTTCGAGTCATCGTGTCCTCCTGTCGGCCGGAGTCGGCCGGGTTTTGGTGTCTGCCGGAAATCGGCGAATCAGATGTCGGGCGCCGGGCGGGTTCGCGCTCGAGAGTTGTGCCCGTGGCTGTCATCGGCACCGCGTCGACGAACCATCGGGTCGACATCGCACGCGGCGACCGAGTGACGGGGATCACGATATCCCGAGGATCGAACCGTAACTTGACGGTTCGGGTCGCCGAATTTGACTATTGGGGCTAGCTTTCTCGGATGCTGATGCTCAGAAGTGCCGTGCTGAACGGCTATGTCGACGTGGCGGAGTCGGTGGGCTTGAACCCCCATCCGCTGATGCGAGTGGTCGGGATCGACCCGGGAGCCTTTGCTGCCACCACCGGGTGGATCTCGGCCCACTCGGTCGACCGCCTGCTGGAGATCTCCGCGACTCAGTCGGGCTGCGCGGATTTCGCCATCAGGATGTCCGGCGACCGTGGACTGTCCGCTCTCGGCCCGGTCGGGCTCGTCGCCCGCGAGGAGCCCGACGTCCGTGGCGCGTTGGGCATCGTCCTGCGTCACCTGAACCTGCACAACGAGGCCATCGCATTGAGCCTGACCGAGGCCAGAGGCCTGGCGACCTTCCACGTGCAGTCCGCCGCCGGGATCACCCTGGGTCGCCAGTCCATCGAGTTGGTGGTCGCTTCCGTCTTTCGGATCCTCGCGGATCTACTCCCCGAGGACTGGCGGCCGGTGGCCACCTGTTTCGCGCACGAGGCGCCGCCGGACATCGCGCTGCATCACCAGGTGTTCGATGCGACCGTGGTCTTCGGGCAGGAAATCGACGGAATCATCATCCCGTCCAGCGACCTCGACACGCCGAACCCGCTGTCGAACCCGCTGCTGCGCCCGTTCGTCCAGGAGTACCTCGGGCTGTTGGCCCCGGCCACCGGCACCTCGCTGTCGTTCCAGGTTCGCGATCTGATTGCCACACTCTTGCCCACCGAGAGTTGCTCGGCCTCGAGGATTGCTCGCAGCTTGGGCATGGACCGGCGGACGCTGCACCGGCATCTGGCGATCTCGGGCGACTCGTATTCCTCGATTCTGGACGCCGTGCGCAGGGAGCATGCCCAACTCGCGATCGAGCGCGGGGACGGCTCTCTCACCGAGCTCGCCGCGGAGTTGGGGTTCTCGGAGCTGAGCGCGTTCTCGAGGTGGTTCCGGCAGCGGTTCGGTGTCAGTCCACGTGCCTGGGCGAAGAAGTTCGCCGCCGATACCTCGACGGTGCCGAGCGGGTGGAGGCCCCCGCCGAAACCGCCGGTTCCGCTGGGAGGTTCGGCGCCGAAGTCCGGGTCCGGCGCGAGGCCACCGGCCTGATCGTCGCCGGAATCCGCTTGGTGACGGCGAAGCGGTCTTCTCCCAATTGGTCAACTTTTGCGACCCAAACCGTCAAGTGTTCGCCCGCGCCTCGGGATAGCGTGATCTGCGTCACCCGATAGGCCGCGTGTGGTGCCGACCACTTCATCGGTGGGTGTGACGGCATACCGCGCGTTGGGCCAGTCCGTGTTCCCGGCTGGCGCCCCTTCCCCATGAACGGAGATCTGCAATGCATTTCCAGGACGATGCGTTCTTCCCCGAGAACCAGGACAAGTTGGTCATCACGGTCGCGCCGTACGGTCCGGAGTGGGCGGTGGAGGACTTCCCGGAGGATCTGCCGCTGACGATGGACGAGCACGTCCAGCAGGCCGTCGACTGCTACGAGGCCGGTGCGACGGTGCTGCACATCCATGTTCGTGAGGAGGACGGCAAGGGTTCCAAGCGGCTGTCGAAGTTCAACGAGCTCCTGGGCCGGCTGCGTGAGGCGGTGCCGGACATGATCCTTCAGGTCGGCGGGTCGATCTCGTTCGCACCCGAGGGTGACGGCGCGGACGCGAAGTGGTTGCCGGACAACGTCCGTCACATGCTGGCCGAGCTGGATCCGAAGCCGGACCAGGTGACGATCGCGATCAACACCAGCCAGATGAACATCATGGAGTTGATGACGCCGGGCGACATCAAGGGCACCTCGCTGGAGAACGCGGAGCTCGCGGCGACCTACCGTGAGATGACGGTGCCGGCGGGCCCGGAGTGGGTCGAGGAGCACCTGCGTCGTCTGCAGGCCGCGGGTATCCAGCCGCATTTCCAGCTCTCGTCGATTCCGCAGCTCGAGACCGTGGAGCGGTTGATCCGCCGCGGTGTGTACACCGGTCCGCTGAACCTGACGTGGGTCGGTATCGGTGGCGGTTTCGACGGCCCGAACCCGTACAACATCATGAACTTCGTCCAGCGGGTGCCGGACGGTGCGTGCCTGACCCTCGAGACGCTGATGCGCAGCGTGCTGCCGGTGAACACGATGGCGATGGCGATGGGTCTGCACACGCGTTGCGGCAACGAGGACAACCTGTGGGCGCCGAGTGGCGAGGTCAAGATCACCTCTGCCGAGCAGGTCCGCCAGCTGGTGCGTGTCGCCAAGGAGCTCGGTCGTGAGGTGGCCACCGGCAAGGAGGCCCGGGACATCTACAAGATCGGTACCACGTACGCCGACGCCGACGAGACGTTGGCCAAGCTCGGGTACGCACCGAACCGGAAGCCGGGGCAGGTCGGCTTCACCGCACACGCCTGACGATCCGCCGGCGGAAGCCCTGCCGGTCGTCGAGGCAGGACGCGGCGTACACCCGACTGCACCAAACCCGAGTAACCAGAGGACTTTTCATGACCACATTCCGCACGCGCGCGGCCAAGACGGTTGCGATCGCCGCAACCGCCGTCGGCGCGATCACGTTGTCTGCATGCGGTGGGGACACCTCCGCCGCAGAGGGCTCCGTGATGAAGGTCGGCATCACCCAGGGTGTGCCCGGCGACCTGATGGCGGTCGTCGCCGAGAACGAGGGCTTCTTCGACAAGCGCGGGGTCAACGTCGAGTTGATGCCGCCGTCGTTGACCACCGCCCAGTCCGCGGCGGTCATCTCCAATGACCTCACCGTCGGCACCATGGTGCCCGGCACGCTGTGGCCGGCGATCGACAAGGGTGCCTGTGTGAAGGCGCTCGGCTCGACCCTGGGCAACACGCTGGAGGTCATCGCGCAGCCCGGTACGGAGATCAAGGGCGACCCCACCGATCCCGACACCACCATGAAGAGCCTCAAGGGCAAGACCATCGGCGTCACTTCGCGCGGGTCCGGCATGGAGCTGTGGATCACTGCGCTGCTCAACGAGGCGGGCATGGACCCCGCGAAGGACGTCACGTTCGTGGCCGTCGGCGCGCCCGCGACCGCGATCCAGGCGTTCAAGGCCAAGCAGGTCGACGCCATGTACTACGGGCCCACGATGGAAGAGCAACTGCCCCCGACGGACGTCGTCCGCGTGACCGACATCGTCGGCCGGGACGGCAACGCGCTCTCGCCGCTGGTCCAGGGCTACCCGTCCGCGTCGTGCAGCACGATCGAGCAGCGCCCGAACGACGTGCTCAACTACTGCAAGGCCATGTGGGATGCCTACGACTTCTCGCAGGATCCGCAGAACGCGGCGACGATGGCCAAGTGGCTCGGTGGGCTGGTCGGCGTGACGCCCGAGGCTGCGCCCGCGCTCTGGGAGTCCATCAAGGATGTGTACGTGCCCTTCTCGATCACCGAGGAGTCGTGGAAGGCGCAGGCCCCGCTGGCCGGTTCGCCCGCTCCCGAGGCGCCGAACTTCGCCGACACCGTGTACGAGCCGTGCGCAGGCGGTGATCCCCGATGAGTGTGACTCCCGCCGGGGTGGCCCGGTCTGCAACACCCACGACGGCGGCGGTGGGCGGCCCGCGTGCCGTCGGCAAGGTGAAGAAGCAGAAGAAGGACAAGGTTGTCGTCGGTGCTACCGGCGCGAAGGCGAAGCTGTCGGGCGCGCCGCTGCTGGCGGTGCAGATCCTGCTGCTGGTGGCGCTGCTGGGACTGTGGCAGTTGACCTACAACTTCGCCGGCAGCAACAAACTGGTGGTCTCGAACCCACAGCTGGTGTGGGAGGCGTTCGTGGCCTGGCAGGACAAGGGCACCTTCTGGCCGGATCTGTGGTCGACGGTCTCGGCGGCGTTGATCGCGCTGGTCGCCAGCGCCGTGATCGGCATCGCCGTGGGCATCGGCCTGGCGCTGTCCCCGAGTGTCGAGGCAGTGGTATCCCCGTTCCTGGACGCGATCAACGCCATGCCCCGGATCGCATTGGCCCCGGTGTTCGTCATCTATTTCGGCATCGGCTCGACGTCGAAGATCGTGCTGGCCTTCACGCTGGTGGTGTTCATCATCACCATCAACACCCGTGCGGGTGTCGCCAGCGCTGACCCGGAGTTGCTGCGGCTCTCGGTGGTGATGGGCGCGAACAAGTGGCAGCGCTTCTACAAGGTGCTGCTGCCGGTGGCGGTTCCCTCGATCTTCGCGGGCCTGCGACTGGGCCTGATCTACTCGCTGCTCGGCGTCGTCGGCGCGGAGCTGATCGCGTCCACCGCCGGCCTGGGCCAGCAGATCTCCGCATCCTCGGCCGCATTCGACCTCGGCACCGTCTATGCGGCGCTGATCGTGCTGGCGATCATCGCGGCGGCCTTCAACGCGGCGTCGGGCCGGATCGAAAAGGCGATTCTCCGTTGGCAACCCCCTCAGGACTCATGATGACGCATACGGACGTGACGACGACGGGCGCCGCCGGCGCCACCACCATCGAGGATCCGGCCTTCGAGATCCTCTCCGCGACACTGGATTACACCCCGCCGGGCGCGACCACGTACTCGGGCGTGCGGGATCTGTCGATCACCGGCAAGCGGGGTGAGCTGCTGGTCCTGGTCGGGCACAGTGGCTGCGGCAAGACCACCGCGCTGAACCTGCTGGGCGGATTGATTCAGCCGACCACCGGTTCGGTGTCGGTGCTCGGTTCCAGCCCGGCCCAGGCACGCTCGCAGATGGGCTACATGTTCGCCCGCGATGCGCTCTACCCGTGGCGGACTGCGCTGCGCAACGTGGAGTTGGGCATGGAGATCGCCCACGTCGACAAGGCCGAGCGGCGCGAGCGGGCGATGGACATGCTGCGCAGGGTCGGTCTCGAGTCGGCGGCCGACCGCTACCCCTGGCAGCTGTCCCAGGGCATGCGCCAACGGGTTGCCCTCGCCCGGACCTGGGTGATGAAGCCCGCCATGATCCTGATGGACGAGCCGTTCTCCGCCCTGGACGCGCAGACCCGCGACGTCGTGCGCGACGAGTTCCTCAACGTGTGGAGCCAGGAACGACAGACGGTCGTGTTCGTCACCCACGACCTGGGGGAGGCCCTGCTGATCGCCGACCGCGTCGTCGCGATGCGCGAAGGCCGCATCGTGATCGACATGAAGGTCGAACTCGACCGGCCCCGCGACACCATCGACATCGAGAGCTCCGTCGAGTACCGCGACATGCTCGCGGAACTCCGCGAAACACTCAACAAGCACTGACCGCCATACTCCCTCATACGATCGCGGGGCCGGCCCAACGCATGGGCCGGCCCCGCGGTCGTGGTCGAGAACGGCGGTTGATCGACCTTCATCAGGGACCGCTGGAGATTTCCACTGCCGCTTTCCATGTCGCGCGATCATCGATTGCAGAGAGCATGTACCGAGCCAGGTCGGCACGGGTGATGGTGCTGGCGTCGGCAAGGTGGGTGTCGACAGCGGTGCGGTAGTTGCCCGTGGGGGCCTGTCCGTGAGCATGGGCGCTCGAATGATTGTCCATTGGACCTCTTGGGTGCGTAGGGACGCCTCCATTCGTCTCATGTCTGCGTATCCGTGCCGGTACATCCGCTGGACGACGAGACGAGTGACGATCCTCTGGAGCGCGGGTGTGTCCGGAGAGATGTCGAGTCCGGCGGAGGACAGGCAGAGGAGTCGGCAGCGTCTTCCCAGTCGCCGGCCTCGAGAACATCACCTGGGACGATTCGCAGCGAGGAACTCTCCGGATGGGCGATTCTCTCCGGGTGGCGGGCGATCACAGTAACGTCGTGTCCAGCACGGACAGCCTGGGCAAGCACTTCGGCTCCGGTTCCACCGGTCGCGCCGAGCACCAGAAGTTTCATCGCGCATCACCTTCGGAGAGTGCTCCCAGAATCCGGGCAGTGAGTGCCTCTTGAGTCGCGATGCTGAGGTGCAGGCCGTCCTCGGTGAACCCGTGACGATCGGAAACCGCGGGCGTGCTGTCGACTGCGAGGCCGGGCATGGCGAGGATCGCTGCAGCGAGCGATGACAGATCGGCGTTCGTCCACGAAATTCCGGCGTCGCGGAAGAACGGGAATGCGGCGACAAGTGTTTCGTCGACCGGTGTCGGGGTCACCCATATCCAGCGAGAGCTGTCATCCGGGAATGCTTGGGCGCGAAGCTCGGTGAGATTTCGAAGTGTTTCCTGTCGGGTCACCAACTGGGGTCCGTCGGCAGAGCCCAGACGTTGGGAGTCGTTCCCGCCGAGCATGCAGAACATCCAGTCCGCTGTCTGTCGCCGGATCGCAGGTACCGCCGCGAGCATCTGCGTGCTCGTGGCACCGGCGACAGCAAGATTCGCGAAACGTAGCTCGAGATCGGGTCGGTGTGTTTCGAGGATCGTACGCAGTATCTCGAACCAGGAAAGCCTGTCGGCGGTGGTGCTCTCGCCGATGGCCACCAGGCGCGCGCCCCGTTCGAACGGCAGCGTCTCGAGATGCGCGCTGACCCGTGGGTCGGCAGCGAGCCGGGCCGCGACCTCCGTGCGTTGTACGTCGAAACCTTCGAGGACGGAGCGATATTGGTCCTCGTCGGTGCCGAAAATGCCGGACAGTGTCTCGACGCTCAGATTCCGAGCGTAGGGCAGCGTGTGCTCGGGGCGCTGGAATCGGATGAGTTTCTCGAGCATCGGGTTGGTCATTTCTGGTCCTTCCTGTTGATGACATGGGTCTCGGTCGGAATGACGAACGCGGCCACGACGATCCAGGCCAGCGATGTGAATCGCACGATCGGGAGCAGGATCGACAACGCGGGAAGCGCGACGGTCAGCGTTGCCGACATCGCGAGACCGGCGATGACGAGACCCGCCCGGGCGTGCCAGCGCGGCAGAACTCGAGCGATCAAACCGGGCACGGCGATTCCCGCGATGAGCAGGCCGTTGGGCACGATGAATCCGGGGCCGCCGGTGATGAACGCAAGGTCGTGCGCCAATCGCACGAGCTCGGTGCTTTCCAAGATCTCCGGCCGGGTGAGAGCCCAGGTGACGAGTGCCGACGAGGCCATCGACGCCGAGGCGAGAATCCCGCCCGCGAGACCGATCGTCGGTCCTGGTGCGCGGACACCGAGCCGGTTCAGCCGCACCGACACCGTGGCAGCGAAGATCGCCAGCGGAAGCGCGGCGGCGAACTGCAGTAGCGCCGTAACCAGGACCGGGGTCGTTTCGGCGCGGAAGTACTCGACGACGGCGGCTTCGTCGGAGTAGGGGGACGGGTAGGTCGCGCCTCCGGCAAGGACGATGGGAATTGCCAGCGAGGCCATGAAGAGAGCGACGGTCGCGATCGCGATGGGCGGCAGAGGCGGCCCTGTCCGGGCGCGACGCGGACTGGTGAGTGTGGCGGTCATAACGTCATTCCTCCGGTGACATCGAGAGTTGTCCCGGTGATCCACGACGCGCGGTCGCTGACGAGAAAGGCGATCGCTTCGGCGACGTCGACCGGCTGTCCGATGCGGCCGAGAGGTACACGTGCGGCAATCGCGTCGAGCTGTGGCGAAGGTATGCGCTTGTTCAGTGCGGCGGTTTCGCTGATGGAGGGCGCCACGCAGTTGGCCCGGACGGCCGACGCTGCGTACTCCTTCGCGATGTGCTCGGTGAGCATGACCACGCCTGCCTTCGCAGCGGCGTAGGCCGCGTTTGCCTGGGACGGTCGACGGCCGGCACTCGAAGCGACGGTCACGATCCGCCCTCCGCCCCGCTCCAGCATCCCGGGGAGCACCGCACGAATGGTGAGGAACACCGACGTCAGGTCCGTGTCGATCACGCTTCTCCATCGATCGGGATCGAGGGCCGCGGTCGGAACGGGCGCCCCTGCGCCGCCGGCGAGCGTGACGAGCACGTCGATCGGCCCGAGTCTCTGTGCCACATCGGCCACGACCTCGGCGAGATGGTCGGCGTCACTGACGTCTCCGACGTAGCCGGCGCTGGCGCCGCCCTCTCTGCGCACCTCGGAGGCGAGCGCGTCGAGAGCGGCCGGGGTACGTCCGTGGACAGCGACGTCGGCGCCGAGTCGTGCGAGCGTTCGGGTGACCTCGGCGCCGATGGAGCCCGATGCCCCGGTGACCAAGGCGACGTGACCGGACAGCGATTCAGTAATCATCATGAATCATTCATAGCAGTGAATGATTCTGTTGCGCTAGCATTGCGTGGTGCCCGACCCTCGACACCCCCTCGCCACGTCTCGTGTCAGCTTCCTGCTCGCCCAGGTCGGGGCCTTCGCTGCGGCACGCTTCGCGGAGCGACTGGAGGCACTTTCAGTGCAGCCCAGCGATATCGGGATCCTGAGACTCATCGCCACCGAGCCGGGTCTCAGCCAGCAGGCTCTCGCGGACAGGCTCGGCGTCGCCCCGAGTCGCGTCGTCGTTCTGATCGACGGACTGGAGAAGAAGGGCCTGGTCGCTCGTGAGCGGAGTACGCGCGACCGACGAATCTACGAACTTCAGCTCACCGACGAGGGGCGCGCAGTCATGGGCCGGATGCGCCATGTCGGCGCCGCCCATGAAGCCGACATGGCGAAAGCGCTCACCGCGAAGGAACGCGAGACCCTCGCGACCCTGCTGAACAAGATCGCGGCGAGCCACGACCTCACGCCCAATGTGCATCCCGGGTACCGCGCAGGCGGTTGATCCTGCCGATGTGCTGGACGGCACCGACGGTGCCGGTCAGGAGTGTGGGAACTTCGCCGCGTGGATCGAGCCGACGTCGACGCCGTCGTGCCCGATGAGCCACGAGCCGCCGTTCTGCCGGCACTCGGCGATCTTGCCGAAGATACTCAGGAGGAAGTAGATCGCCTGCTCGGGCGATCCGGTGGTGGCCAGCCGGTGCGATTCGCCGTGTTTGGTGACGTCGAGCCACACCCCGGACTGCCCGTCGAGGCGCATCGCGACGATGTGATCGGCGTCGACGAAGGCCACCTTGCGCTGCTGCCACGGCGTGTTGGGTGAGTACACCTGTTCGAAGACTTGAATCATGATCGGCATGACCGGCTCCAGACTTCCGTCTGCGCCCAGTATGGCCTGGTGGCGGGGTGAACTCCAGGCATGTCGGTGCGGGCTGGTTGGATGGATCGCATGCTGCACGGGCTCTGGTCGCCGGGCGCGGGCCTCTTGCTGTGGCGCGGCCCGGACTCCGAGCTGCCCGATCTGCCCGAGCCGATCGGCCGGGTGCTGCGCCGCCGCTTCCGCCGCCATCACACCGTGCAGGTTCCCGCGGCCGTCGGGGTGCAACCGCAGCGGGTCCCGGTCCTGGCTCTCGCGCCCGCCGAGGCCGCCGACGTCCTGCTCGCCGTTCCCGACGATGCCCCGCACGTCTCGGGTGATCTGCGGTACCTGGCACACGTCGCGCGCGGCGTCGAACGGTGGGCGCGGGCCGGTCGCGTCGTGCCCGAGCTGTACCGGGCGGAGGGGCACTGGTGGCCGCGGTGGCGGCTGCTGGGCGGGGAACGGCAGCGTGCGTGGCTGGCCGAGCTGTCGGCGGCGATGCCGCCGGTGCAGCGGTTCGAGGGCAGCCCGCGCGAGATCCTCGACGACTTCGTCGGCGAACTGACCGACGCGGTGGTCCGGGACCTGCTCGGCGACCGGGACGCGGAGCATCCGCTGCTGCGGGCGCTGCTGCGCGGCGAGCCCTACGAGGGCGGCAGCCACCGGATGGCGAGCGGGCTCGACGCGTGGCGCGCGAGCCTGACGGCCGACGAGCCGGAACTGGTCCTGCGGCTCCTCGAACCCGAACCCGAGGAGGGCGAGTCCGACCTCGCCGACGACGCGCTGTGGCGCCTGCAGGTGTGCCTGCGACCCGAGGGCGAGGCGCCCGCGCCGGTCCGGTTGCACCGCACGGAATCCCGGCTGCTCGAGATCGCGGTCCGGAAGCTGGGCGCCGCGGTCGCGGCGTACCCGCGGCTGCGGGACCTGCCCACCGACCCGGACAGCCTCGATCTGCTGCTCCCGACCGCGGTGGTCACCGACCTGGTGCTGCACGGGGCCCGGGCGCTCGAGCACGCCGGCATCGCACTGCTGCTGCCGCGCGCGTGGGCCGCGGGATCGCCGTCGCTGCGGGTGAAGGTGTCGTCGCCGCCGGTGCCCGCCGCCGCCGAGGACCGGGCCGTCGGCATGAACGAGATCGTCGGGTACGACTGGGAACTCGCGCTCGGCGACATCGTCCTCACCCCGGACGAGCTGACCCGGCTCGCGGACACCCAGAGCGACCTGGTCCGGCTGCGCGGGCAGTGGGTCCAGGCCGACGCGACCGTGCTCGCGCAGGCGGCCCGCTATGTGACGCAGCGTAATTCGGGAGAGAACGGAACGCTCGGCGGGCTGCTCGGGCAGCTCACCGAGGCCGAGCGGCCACCGGTGCCGGTCGACGAGGTGCAGGCGACCGGGTGGGTGGGCACGCTGCTCGACGGCACGCTCGAGCCGGCGCCGGTGCCGAAGCCGACGGGGCTGCAGGCCGACCTGCGGCACTACCAGCAGCGCGGTCTGGACTGGCTGGCGTTCATGAGCGATACCGGGCTCGGCGCGGTACTGGCCGACGACATGGGCCTGGGCAAGACGCTGCAGTTGCTGGCGCTGCTCGCGCACGAACGCTCCGACAAGCCGACGCTGCTGGTGTGCCCGATGTCGGTGGTCGGTAACTGGCAGCGTGAGGCCGCCCGGTTCGTGCCCGACCTGCGCGTCCACGTCCATCACGGCGCCGACCGCAGCCGCGGCGAGGACCTCACCGGGGCGGTCCGCTCCAGCGACCTGTTCATCACCACGTACTCGCTCCTCGCCCGCGACGCCCCGGCGCTCGCGGAACAGTCGTGGCGCCGGGTGGTGCTCGACGAGGCGCAGCACATCAAGAACTCCGCGACCGCGCAGGCCCGGGCCGCCCGCGCGATCCCCGCCGAGCATCGTGTCGCCCTCACCGGCACCCCGGTGGAGAACCGCCTCGACGAGCTGCGGTCGATCCTCGACTTCGTCAACCGCGGAATGCTGGGCAGCCCACAGGCTTTCCGTGCCCGCTTCGCGGTGCCGATCGAGCGGGAACAGGACGAGGCCGCGGTCACCCGGTTGCGGGCGGTGACATCGCCGTTCATCCTGCGCCGCGTCAAGACCGATCCCGCCGTCATCTCGGATCTGCCGGAGAAGCAGGAGATGACGGTGCGGGCGAACCTGACCGTGGAGCAGGCCGCGCTGTACCGGGCGGTGGTCGACGACATGCTGAAGAAGATCAAGGACACCGAGGGCATGCAGCGCAAGGGCGCCGTGCTCTCCGCGCTCACCCGGCTCAAGCAGGTGTGCAACCATCCCGCCCACTTCCTGGGGGACGGGTCCGGGGTGCTGCGCCGCGGCCGGCACCGGTCCGGCAAGCTCGGACTGGTCGAGGACATCCTCGACTCGGTCACCGCCGACGGTGAACGGGCGCTGCTGTTCACGCAGTTCCGGGAGTTCGGCGACCTCGTGGTGCCGTACCTGTCGGAGCGGTTCGGGGTGGATGTTCCGTTCCTCCACGGCGGTGTTCCCAAGGCCCGCCGGGACCGGATGGTCGAGCGGTTCCAGGGCGACGACGGGCCACCGATCATGCTGCTCTCCCTCAAGGCCGGCGGCACGGGGCTGAACCTGACCGCGGCCAACCACGTCGTGCACCTGGACCGGTGGTGGAACCCGGCTGTGGAGAATCAGGCCACCGACCGGGCCTTCCGGATCGGGCAGCGCCGCGACGTGCAGGTCCGCAAGCTGGTGTGCGTCGGCACGCTCGAGGAACGGATCGACGCGATGATCTCGAACAAGCAGGAACTCGCGGATCTCGCGATCGGCACCGGCGAGAAGTGGATCACCGAGATGAGCGCCGATCAACTGCACGACCTGTTGATCCTCGGCGACGAGGCGGTCGGCGAATGAGCCCGCAACGCGGCCGCCCGGACTTCAGCGCCTTCGGCAAGCGCCGGCCCGTGGTCGGCGGCGTCGAATCGGTCTCCAAGCGAGGCGCATTCGCGCGCGGGTGGTGGGGGCGCGCGTTGATCGAGTCGCTCGAGAAGGTCGGCGACACCGGGCGACTGAGCCGCGGCCGCACCTACG
This sequence comes from Prescottella agglutinans, assembly GCF_004011865.1. GTDB lineage: Bacteria > Actinomycetota > Actinomycetes > Mycobacteriales > Mycobacteriaceae > Prescottella > Prescottella agglutinans. The sequence continues at coordinate 214,013 of NZ_RKLP01000009.1, forward strand.
CCCGCGGCGGTCAGGTGGTCGCGCTCGACATCGCGGCCGGGCGGGTCACCGGTGAGGTGCAGGGCAGCCAGATCGCACCGTTCACCGCGGTGCTGACGCTGCGCACCCTCGACGAGGAGCACACCGCTGAACTGGTCGAGACGATCCGGTCGACACCCGGCACCCTCGCCGCGCTCGCGTCCGGGGCGGTTCCGCAGGAATTGGCGCCGATGCTGTTGCCGGACGGCGGACGCGAACTCGACTTCGACTGCACGTGCCCCGATCCGGGGTGGCCGTGCAAGCACGTCGCCGCCGTCGCGTACCTGCTGGCCGAGCGTGTCGACCGCGAACCCCTGACGATGCTCACGGTGCGGGGCCTCGACCTCGACACGTTGATGCGGGCGGTCGGCGGCGAGGAGGACGACACCGGCCCCGCGCACGTCGACGACCACTTCGGCGACGGCGTGCGGTACGAGACACTGCCCGAGATCGAGTTCGCCGCCGCGCCGGACGATCTCGACGCGACACTGCTGCGCACCGTGCTGCGCGCGGGTCTGGAAGCCGGCGCGGACGAGTCCGACGTGGCTGCGGCCCTTCGCGACCTCGACGAGTGCTACCGCGCTTTGGGGAGCGGGTTCCGGCGTCGGCGGTAACATCAGGGCGCTCTGGTCGGATAGACGCGACATGAACAGGATCAGAGCCGCCGCCGTCGTTGTGTCCGTGGGTTTCTTGTTCCTCGTGAGCGGCGGGGTTGCACATGCAAACCCGCCGGGGCTCGACCCCCTGGCCGGATGGCCGGAGCCGCTACGCCCCCTGGGGGTGGCGATCTTCGGAAGTCTCGGCGACGTGTGGAACTTCTTCGCCGGCATCGCGGACCTCATCCTGTTCGGTTCGTGACACCCGTCCGGAAGCGGCCGGTCCCACGCGATGCCGAGTTCTTCTGTCGTGCAGGTCAGTTCGCCGGCGGCAACCAGCTGCGTGCCGCGGTCACCAGTGCGGCCACGCCGATCGGCAGCGTCGGTTCGATCGCCGGTGCGTAGTGCGGGGAGTGGTTGGACGGCACCTTCAACAGGGCCGGATCCGTCATGTCGCCGGTGGTGAACAGGGACGGATCGGCGCCGCCCAGGAGCCAGTAGGACAGCGGGGCCCCGGAACTGGTCGCGAGGATGCCGACGTCCTCGCTGCCGGCCCCAGCGCCCGGATCGAGGATGTTCTCGCGTCCTAGCCACGAGCCGAGGGCGTCGAGGCTCTTGCGAAGGGCTTCCGGGTCGTTGGTGACGATGGGAAACCGCTCGATCTCGGTGATCGTCGGCGCCTCGGGTGCGCCAGCGGTCTCGGCCTCGCCGCGCACGATGCGCCCGACCGCGTCGAGGATGCGTCGGCGAACACGCGCGTCGTAGCTGCGGATGTTCAACTGGAGTTCGGCGTGCCCGGGAATCACGTTGGCGGCGTCGCCGGCGTGGATGGACCCGACGGTGAGCACCGCGGTCGCGGTGCTGGGGATCTCCCGGGAGACGACGGTCTGCAGGCGCAGCACCGTCGCGGCCGCCACCACGACGGGATCGACCGACGCCTCCGGCATCGACCCGTGAGCACCCTTGCCGACGATCCGCACCCGCAGCGAGTCCGATGCCGCGTACGACGGGCCCGGATGTCCGGCGATCTTGCCGGCGGGCAGGGGCGCCACGTGCTGGCCGAGGACGACGTCGGGCCTCGGGAATCGGTCGAACAGTCCGTCGTCCACCATCGCCTGCGCGCCCGCCCCCAGTTCCTCGGCGGGTTGGAACACGAGCATCAGGGTGCCCGTCCAGCGGGACCTGTCGGTCGCGAGAATCTGCGCCGCGCCCAGCAGGCAGGTGGTGTGCAGGTCGTGACCGCACGCGTGGGCAACCGGCACGGTGGCGCCGCCGGCGTCGGTGGCGGTGACGGTGCTCGCGTACTCGAGTCCCGTCTCCTCCCGGACGGGCAGGGCATCCATGTCCGCGCGGATCAGGGCGGTCGGACCCGCGCCGTTCTTCAGGACGCCGACCACCCCGGTCTTCCCCACACCGGTGGTGACGTCGAATCCGGACTTCCGTAGACGCTCCGCCACGATCGAAGCGGTGCGGTGCTCCTGGAATCCGAGTTCGGGATGTCGATGCAGGTCCTTGTACAGGTCGACGAGCGTCGGATCGATCGTGATGTCGCTGGGTACAGCCATGGGATTCCCTTCGACTGCGTCGTCCGATCCTCTCAGCTCCGACTCGACGTGGGGCGGCTTCCAGGTCGTGCCGTGCGATCGTTACGTTCGGTGTCGTCCCCTAGCATCGACGAAACGTCACGTTCCGGAGCCCCACCCGAAATCCGAAGGAGCATCATGCGTCTGAGCGACAACCCCACCGTCGAGGTCGTCGAGCGTCTGGCCTGCACCCCCGAGCAGGCGTGGGCGCTGGTCACCGACATCGAGCTGCCCACCCGCGCCGACGGCGAGCTGCAGCGGGTCGAATGGCTGGACGGGGCGACCGGGGTCGCCGTCGGAGCGAGGTTCCGTGGGTACAACGCCAGCCCGCACGTGGGGGAGTGGCAGACCGAGTCGGAGATCGCCGAGGTCGAGGACGGTCGCCGTTGGGTGTGGTGTGTCGGCTCCGTCGAGGTGCCGGTGGCCTCCTGGGGTTTCGAGGTCGAGCCCGACGGCGACGGCACCGTCGTGCGGCAGTGGGCCAAGGCCGGCACCGGCCGGTCCCCGCTGATCGAGTTCATCGAGCAGCACCCGGACAAGGAAGGCGCGATCGTCGCCCACCGACTTTCGGTGTGGCGCGACGGGATGGCGGCCAACCTCGCGATGCTCGCGCAGCTCGCCGCCTCCCCCGTCTGAGACCCGCGACGGGCCGGTCGTGGTCAGGCCGTGGGGACCTTGTCGAGGAACCCGAGGACCGTGCGCACCTTGCCCTCGGCGTCGCGCTCGAGGATGTCGAAGCCGACGACGAGGGGTTCGGCGCCGACCGGGCCGAGCGCCCACGTGAACCGGGCCTGGTCGTGGTGGGCGTCGATGTCGCCGGCCAGGTCGAACCGCATGCCGTCGAACTGCTGCTGGACCGCCCCGATGAGGGCGCTGAGTGCGGTGTGCCCCTCGGCGCTGCCGATCGGGTCGACGTAGCGCCCGTCCGCGGCCCACAGTTCCGCGACGAGGGCCGCGCGCTTGTCGGCGTCGGTCTCGTTCCAGGTGTCCAGGTAGCGCTGGACCAAGTTGTCGAAGTCGTTCACGGTGAACCCCTTTCGAGTGCGACCGCCGGGTGCGGCCTCTGCGAACGAGCGTGCTCCGCGAACGGCCGCCGGTCGATTACCTCGGAGGTAATGGGGAGCGTTCCCCCGACCGCCTAGGGTCGGGTCCATGACGCGGGCACAGGAGCGGCCGGTAGGGGACCAGATCCGGTGGTGGCGCGGGCACCGTCGGATGACGCAACTCGACCTGGCGAACCGGGCCGAGGTGTCGACCCGGCACGTCAGCTTCCTCGAGACGGGTCGCGCCAAGCCGACCCGGGCGATGCTCCTGCGACTCGGCGAGCACCTCGACATCCCGCTGCGGGACCGCAACACCCTGCTGCTGGCCGCCGGCTTCGCCCCGGCATTCCCGGAGCACACGCTGACCGACGTCCCGATGGCGGTGGTCTCCGACGCGATCCGGACCATCCTGGCGGCGCACGCCCCGATGCCCGCGCTGGTGGTCGATCGGCACTGGAACCTGGTGGACGCGAACGACACCGTCGCGCTGCTGACGGACGGCGCCGCCGGTCGGCTGCTCGAACCACCCGTCAACGTGCTCCGCCTGAGCCTGCACCCGGACGGGATGGCGCCGCGGATCACGAATCTCGCGCAGTGGCGGGCGCACGTGCTGCACCGGCTCGACCGGCAGATCGACGCGACCGGCGACGACGAGCTTCGACGGCTGCGCGTCGAGCTGGCGGCGTATCCGGGCGGAGTCGATCCGACCGGGCCGGGACCCGCGCTCGTCGTGCCCCTCCGGGTCCGGGTGGGCGAGCACGACCTGGCTTTCCTCAGCACGACGACGGTCTTCGGGACGCCCCTCGACGTGGCGGTCTCCGAGCTCGCGATCGAGACGTTCTTCGCCGCCGACACCGCGACGGCCGAGTACCTCGCTGCACGCCGGTAGGGCGCCGACCAGCGTTCTCTGCGGGTGGCCTTACCGTGGAATCCTGCGTTGTCGGTACGAGAGGGTTCGCGTGAGGGTTCGACGGACAGCGGCGCTGCTCGGCGCCGCGGCGCTCGGTGCGGTGACGTTGTCCGGCTGCAGCACCAGCGGTGTGCGCGAATCCGTCGCCGTCGCGTGGGAGCCCTGTACGGACCTGGCGGCCTACGTCACCGATCTCGGCATCGAACCGGGCGTCGTCGACCGCCTGCAGTGCGCGTCGGTGGGCGTCCCGCTGGACTACACCGATCCGGACGGCCGCACGGTCGAACTCGCGCTGAGCCGCGTCGTCGGCACGGATCCGGCGGCGCCGACACTGTTCGTCAATCCGGGCGGTCCGGGGGTGGAGGGCCGCAGCATGGCGGCGACGGTGGCGTCGGAACTGGGGCTCGGCGGCACCGTCGTCGGGATCGACCTGCGTGGGATCGGGTCCTCGACCGGCGTCACCTGCGACGCGCCGGACGTCCCGGCCACGCGCGACGACGCGAGCCTGGCGGCGTACGGCGGCGCGATCGCCGCCGCCAACCGGGACTGCGTCGACCTCGACCCCGATCTTCTCGCGAGCCTGACCACCGCGACCGCGGCCCGCGACCTCGACCGGGTGCGGCAGGCGCTCGGGCTGGACACCGTCGACTTCCTCGGCGTCTCGTGGGGCACGGTCCTCGGCGCCGAGTTGCAGTCGCGGTTCCCCGAACACCTGCACCGGGTGGTCCTCGACAGCATGGACTACACGGGAGACTCGGCGACCGAGGCACTGCGAACCCTCGCGGCGGCCGACCCGGACGTTCCGCGGGACACGGTGCCAGACACGGCCGTTCTGGGCGTCGAGGGCGCCGAGAACGACGGCGGCGCCACCCCCGACGAACCCGACGTCCCGCCCGGCGACGCCCCGGCACCCGACGACAACGACTCTCCGCTCGATCCGGAGACCACCGACTTCCTCGAGCGTTCGTTCGACGCGACGGCCGGTACCGCCTACATCTGCAACAGCCTCGACCCGGTCGGCGACACCGCGGGCCAGCTCGCGGCGCACCGGGCGCTCAACGTCGAGCTCGGTCGAGATCCGCAGCGGCGCATCGAGTTCCCCGCCGACTCCGACGTCCCCGGTGTCAGCCTGTGCAGTGGCTGGCCCCTCCCCGCCGAGCCGACGGCCGTCGCGAACACCGGCACCGACCTGCTGGTCATCGGCCACCGCGTCGAGACCGTCACCCCGTACGGGTGGGCGCTCGACGCGCACGCCGCGATGGGTGGCCGGCTCCTGACGATCGAGGACGGGGTGCACGGCTCCACCGTCGGTTCGTCGTGCGGCGGGTTGGTCACCGACTTCCTCGCGTCCGGTGAGCTGAGCGAGAACGACTGCACCCCAAGCTGATTACCGGTCGGGTGGACACACCCCGCGGCCGCCTGCTCGAAAGACCGACCCGGCACCCGAGTCGCTGATAGCATTTTGTCCGGTTCACCTCGATGCCTCGTTGACAGATCTGTTCTCTCAACCCACGAAAGGTGGAGCGAATGTGCACCAGGGTCATGTGGCCTGATGCGGCCGGTTCGGTGCTCGTCGGCCGCAACATGGATTACCACCGCGATACCGGAACGAATCTCTGGTCCCTTCCCCGCGGAATCGAACGGCACGACGGCGTCGGCGGATCGCTCAGCTGGACGTCCAGGTACGGAAGCGTCGTGGCCGGTGCCTTCGACATGATGTCCGTCGACGGGATCAACGAGGCCGGCCTGTCCGGCCACATCCTCTGGCTGACCGAATCCGAGTACGGGACTTTCGACAAGTCGCGGCCGGCGCTCAGCATGGCGATCTGGCTGCAGTACTTCCTCGACAACTTCGCGACCGTCGCCGACGCCGTCACCTGGATCGAGGAGACCGACGTTCAGGTCGTGCCCCTGGGGGATCCGGCGACTGGTGAGGTGCCGGCGGTGCATCTCGCGCTCGACGATGCGACCGGTGACTCGGCGATCGTCGAGTACGTCGACGGCGGCGTCGCCAGGGTCTGGCACGACCGCGCTTACCGGGTGATGACCAATTCGCCGACCTACGACAAGCAGATCGAGATGCTGAAGGAGGTGGCGGGTTTCGGTGGCGACAAGCCGCTTCCCGGCACCACGCAGGCATCCGACCGATTCGCGCGCGCCGCCCACTACGTCGGTCACCTGCCGCAACCGCAGACCCGGGTGGAGGCCGTCGCGGGAATGTTCAGCGTCATTCGCAACGCGGCCCAGCCGTTCCGAGTGCCGGAGCCGGGCAAGCCCTACGCGTCGCAGACCATCTGGCAGACGGTGGCGGACCTGACCAACCGGCAGTTCGTCTTCTCGTCGACCACACGGCCCAACGTGGTCTGGGTGAACCTCGCAGAACTGGACTTCACCGAGGGCGCGTCCGCGCGCAAGCTCGACCTGATCGCCGACACGGCGCTCGAGGGCGGACTCGGCGGCAACGTCACGGGCCGGTTCACCGAGGCGGCCCCGATGCAGTTCCTGGAACTGGTGCACTGATCAGTCCGCGCTCGGGCGTGGTGCCGCACCTGTCCATGACCTCGAACAGCTTCGCGTGCATGCGCGCGGCCTGGTCCGGATCGAAGTAGGCGACGTTGCGCGCGTCGGCGCGGTTGTGTAGTTCCAGCGGGTCGGTCTGCATGTCGTACATCTCGAACTGCGGCGGCGTGACGTCGGCCGGGTCGAAGTACGCCGAGTACTTCCACCGGTGATCGCGGATGGTGCGCATGTGGTTGGGCTGCGTGACGATGTTCTGCCCGTCGGGGGTGGCGCAGTTCTGGTCGTCGTAGGTGAAGTGCAGAACGTCCTGCACCTCCGCGCTGGGCGCGGTCGGGTTCGCGGCGGCGTCGGTGACGATCGGCATCAGGTCGACGCCCCGGAAGTCCCACGCGGACCGGTCCGGAACGTCCGCGAGGGTGGCGAGCGTCGGCATGACGTCGATCAGCGATGCGAGCGCGCCGGAGCGGGCCGGCTGCGGGAACAGCGCCGGGTTGCTGATCACCATCGGCACCCGCAGCGTCTCCTCGTACGCGTTGAACACCTTCTGTCGCAGCCCACCGTGCGACATACCCATCTCGCCGTGGTCGGACATCCGGATCACGACGGTCGAATCCCGCACCCCGGGACGGGACTCGAGGGCGTCGAGAACCGCGCCGATGTGCTCGTCGACCACCTTGTGCATGTAGGCGTAGAAGTTGACGTAGTTGCGGGCCGCCTCCGGGCCGGGCAGCGGACCGAGTCCGGCGGCGAGGAGCACCTGCGACTGCACCTGCGCCGTGGGTTTGAAGTTGAGGGCGAGGGACTCGTCGTAGGTCGGCGGCAGGTCGATGCCCTGCTCGAAGATGCCGGGCGCGTCGGAGCCGTAGTTGTCGCACGTGCCGTTGATCGCGTCCCACGTCTGCGGATACGCCAGCACGTCGTGCGGGTTGACGAACGAGACGACGAGCGCGAACGGCCGGTCGTCGTTCGGGTCGAGGCCGCGCAGGAAGTCCACGGCCTCCGCGGCGTAGCGGCTGTCGAGATCGGCGCAGCCGCCGCCGAAGTGGTCGGGGTCGGTGTCCTGGCCGCCCTCGGGCGGGATCCAGCCCTGGAACCCGTACGCCGCGACGTCCGCGCCGGACGGGTCGCCGCCGCCCGCACCCTTGCTCATGTGCCACTTGCCGCGGTAGTGCACGTTGTAGCCGGCGGAGTCGAGGAGCTTGGCCATGTTCTGGAGGCCCAGCGGCAGGGTCGGTTCCGTCGGGGAGACGGTCCCGCCCTCGGTCAGGGTCGCGGTGACCCCGTGCTGGGCGGGATACAGCCCGGTGAAGAACGTGCTCCGGCTGGGCGAGCACATCGCGGCGTTGCAGCAGCAGTTGTCGAACGTGAGCCCGGTGTCGGCGAGGCGCTTGCGGTTGGGGAGGTTCGCCTCGGCCCACCCCTGGGGCCAGAACATCGGTGGGCGCTCCTGATCGGTGATTATCACGACGATGTTGGGGCGGTGGGGAAGTCCGCTCGGCTTGGCGGCGCGCGCGGGTTGTGGCGACGCCGTCGCGTGGGTGGTGGCCCCGGCCATGCCCGCGACCAGTAGGGCGCCGGCGCCGCCGAGGAAGGTCCGACGCGAGAACGGGTGGTCGACGGTGTCGAGAATCGGTTCGCTCAGGGAGTCCATCGGCTGATCTCCGTCCGGGAAGCGATCGCGGAATCCAGGCGCTCGGAATCGTCATTCTGTCCGAGGAATCCGCCCCCTACCTGCGGTTCGGGCAATTGTCGGGATCCGACCCCTAGACTTGCATGGACTTCCAACTATAGGATGGGCGATGAATGTTGGAGGTGACGTATGTCTCCTTCACGTCTTGGCAGCGACAGCAAAGGACGGGTTCGGGCAATGAGCGTTCGAGAGCTCTCTCACTTCATCGGCGGCAAGCGGATCCCCGGTGCGTCCGGCAGATTCGCCGACGTCTTCGACCCCAACACCGGGCAGGTGCAGGCGCGGGTTCCGTTGGCCGACCAGTCCGAGACCGAGGCGGCCATCGCGAACGCGGCCGATGCCCAGAAGGAGTGGGCGGCATGGAACCCGCAGCGCCGCGCCCGCGTGCTGATGCGGTTCCTGCAGCTGATCCAGCAGGAGATGGATCCGCTCGCGCGGCTGCTGTCGTCCGAGCACGGCAAGACCGTCCCGGATGCGAAGGGTGACATCCAGCGCGGCCTCGAGGTCGTCGAGTTCGCCACCGGCATCCCGCACCTGCTCAAGGGCGAGTACACCGAGGGGGCGGGCTCGGGTATCGACGTCTACTCGATGCGTCAGCCGCTCGGCGTCGTCGCCGGCATCACCCCGTTCAACTTCCCGGCGATGATCCCGCTGTGGAAGGCTGCGCCCGCCCTCGCGTGCGGAAACGCGTTCGTGCTCAAGCCGTCCGAGCGGGACCCGTCGGTGCCGCTGCGCCTGGCCGAGCTGTTCCTCGAGGCCGGTCTGCCGCCGGGCGTGTTCAACGTCGTCAACGGCGACAAGGGTGCGGTCGACGTGCTGCTGACCGACCCGCGGATCAAGGCCGTCGGCTTCGTCGGCTCCACCCCGATCGCGCAGTACATCTACGAGACCGCCGCGGCGCACGGCAAGCGCGCGCAGTGCTTCGGCGGCGCGAAGAACCACGCCATCGTGATGCCGGACGCCGATCTGGACCAGGTGGCCGACGCGCTGGTCGGTGCCGGCTACGGCTCGGCCGGCGAGCGGTGCATGGCCATCTCGGTTGCGGTGCCGGTCGGTGAGGAGACCGCGGACGCGCTCGTCGCGAAGCTCACCGAACGGGTTCGGGAGCTCCGGATCGGCCGCTCGGACGACGAGACCGCCGACTTCGGGCCGGTGGTGAGCAAGGATGCTCTCGACCGCGTCAACGGCTACGTGCAGATCGGCGTCGACGAGGGTGCCGAGCTGGTCGTGGACGGCCGCGGCTTCACCCTCGACGGCCACGAGGACGGATTCTTCGCCGGCGCAACCCTGTTCGACCGCGTCACCCCGGAGATGCGGATCTACAAGGAGGAGATCTTCGGTCCCGTCCTGCAGGTCGTCCGCGCGCACGACTACGAGGACGCGCTGCGCCTGCCGACCGAGCACGAGTACGGAAACGGTGTCGCGATCTTCACCCGCGACGGCGACACCGCCCGCGACTTCTGCTCCCGCGTCGAGGTCGGCATGGTCGGCGTCAACGTGCCGATCCCGGTGCCGATCGCGTACCACACCTTCGGCGGCTGGAAGCGTTCCGGATTCGGCGACCTCAACCAGCACGGCCCGGACTCGATCCGCTTCTACACCAAGACCAAGACGGTCACGCAGCGCTGGCCGTCCGGGTTCAAGGAGCACTCGGACCACTTCGTCATCCCGACGATGGACTGACGCGGTGAAGAAGTACGTGCCGGGCTGGCACGACGACGAGGTCAGGGCGCTCTCCGAGCTTGCGGCCGGGTTCTTCGAACGCGAGGTCGTCGCCAACAACGAGAAGTGGGAGGCGCAGCGCCGCATCGATCGCGACGTGTGGCTCACGGCCGGCAAGCTCGGACTGCTCTGCTGCTCGATTCCCGAGGAGTACGGCGGCGGCGGCGGCACGTTCGCGCACGATCTGGCGGTGTTCGAGGCGCAGGGCTATGCGGGTGACCTCGCATTCGGGGTCTCCGTGCACAGCGGAATCGTCGCGCACTACGTCAACGAGTACGGCACCGAGGAACAGAAGCGGGCGTGGCTTCCCGGCATGGCGTCCGGGGAGATCCTCGGCGCCATCGGAATGACCGAACCGGGCGCGGGCTCCGACCTGAAGGCCATCCGGACGACGGCCGTCAGGGACGGCGACCACTACGTCGTCAACGGTTCCAAGACGTTCATCACCAACGGCTCGTCCGCCGACATGATCGTCCTGGCGGTCAAGACCGATCCCAAGGCCGGCGCCAGGGGAGTGTCGCTGTTGATCGTCGACCTGCGGGACTGCCCCGGATTCACGGTGGGGCGGGTGCTCGACAAGGTCGGGCAGCACGCCGCGGACACCTCCGAGTTGTCGTTCGTCGACGTGCGGGTTCCCGCCTCGAACCTGTTGGGCGAGGAGGGGCAGGGGTTCGGTCAGCTCATCGCCCAACTCGTCCAGGAGCGGTTGATCATCGCGGCCCAGGCGTCGGGTGCGATGAACCGCGCCGTGGAGGAAACCGTCGCCTACGTCAAATCCCGGCAGGCGTTCGGCCACAGCCTGTTCGAGTTCCAGAACACGGCGTTCGAACTCGCCGAGTGCCAGACGATCGCACGGACGTGCGAGGTGTTCCTCGACCACTGCATCCAGGAACACCTGCGCGGCGAGCTCGACGCGGCGGAGGCGGCCATGGCGAAGTACTGGCTCACCGACAAACAGTGCGAGGTCGTCGACCGCTGCGTGCAGCTGCACGGTGGTTACGGGTACATGCGCGAGTACCTCGTCGCCCGGATGTACGAGGACGCCCGGGTGCAGAAGATCTACGCCGGCGCCAACGAGGTCATGAAGGGGATCATTGCGAAATCCCTCTGACGACCGCGGACACAGCGTCATCCCGACCACGACGAACTAGGAGCGAAGGCAATGTTCAGACTTTCCGACGACGAGCGCGCGATCAGCGACACCGCGCGCGACTTCGCCGCGGAATACCTGGCGCCCAACGCGATCGAGTGGGACCAGAACAAACACTTCCCGGTCGACGTGCTGCGCAAGGCAGGTGCGCTCGGCATGGGCGGCATCTACATCCGCGAGGACGTCGGCGGTTCCGGTCTCACCCGGCTCGACGGCGTCCGGATCTTCGAGCAGCTCGCCACGGGCTGCCCGTCGATCGCCGCGTACATCTCCATCCACAACATGGTCACGTGGATGATCGACGAGTTCGGTGACGACGAGCAGCGCCGCCGCTGGGTGCCCGGACTCGCGTCGATGGAGCAGCTCGGCAGCTACTGCCTCACCGAGCCCGGCGCCGGATCCGACGCGGCGGCCCTGTCCACCAAGGCCGTTCGCGACGGCGACGACTACCTGCTCACCGGCGTCAAGCAGTTCATCTCCGGTGCGGGCACGTCGGACGTGTACGTCGTCATGGCCCGCACCGGCGCCGCCGGCGCCCGCGGCATCTCGGCGTTCATCGTGCCGAAGGACGCGCCCGGGCTGTCGTTCGGTGCCAACGAGAAGAAGATGGGCTGGAACGCCCAACCCACCCGGCAGGTGATCCTCGACGAGGTGCGGGTGCCGGCGGCGAACCTGCTCGGCGGTGAGGGCGAGGGCTTCCGCATCGCGATGAAGGGCCTCAACGGCGGGCGACTGAACATCGCCGCCTGCTCGGTGGGCGGGGCACAGGCCGCGCTGGGCAAGGCCGTCACGTACCTCGCGGAGCGGAAGGCGTTCGGGTCGGCGCTCGTGGAGTCGCAGGCGCTCCAGTTCCGCCTCGCCGACATGCGGATCGAACTCGAGGCCGCGCGCACCCTGCTGTGGCGGGCCGCGGACGCGCTCGACGCGGGCACCGCGGACAAGGTGGAACTGTGCGCGATGGCCAAGCGCTTCGCGACCGACACCGGTTTCGCGGTCGCGAACGAGGCGCTGCAGTTGCACGGCGGCTACGGCTATCTGGCGGAATACGGATTGGAGAAGATCGTGCGAGACCTGCGGGTGCACCAGATCCTCGAGGGCACCAACGAGATCATGCGGGTCGTCGTGGCCCGCGCGGTGGTCGGATCGGCGGGCGCGGCGTGAGCGAAGCGAACGAACCCGAGGTCCTGGTCGAACGCGTCGGCGCTCTCGGCCGGATCACCCTCAACCGGCCGAGGGCGATCAACGCCCTCAACCACGCGATGGTGCAGGCGATGGCGTCGGCGCTGCTGGAATGGGCCGACGACGAGTCCGTGGGCGCCGTGCTGTTGACCGGTGCCGGCGAGCGCGGGCTGTGCGCGGGCGGCGACATCGTCTCGATCTATTACGACGCCCGCGAGGGCGGCAGCGGGTCGAAGGACTTCTGGCGCGACGAGTACGTGCTGAACGCCGCGATCGCCCGCTACGGCAAGCCGTACGTCGCGATCATGGACGGCATCGTCATGGGCGGCGGTGTCGGTGTCTCCGCGCACGGCAACGTCCGCGTCGTCACCGAGCGGTCGACCGTCGGAATGCCCGAGGTGGGCATCGGCTTCGTCCCCGACGTCGGCGGCACCTACCTGCTGTCGCGGGCGCCCGGCGAACTCGGCACCCACATCGCGCTGACGACCGCGCGACTGAGCGCGGGCGACGCGATCGCCTGCGGCTTCGCCGACCACTTCGTGCCGTCGGACCGGCTCGCGGAGTTCGAGCAGGCGCTGGCCGAGGGTTCGGTCGAGGACGCGCTGGCGCGGTTCGCGCAGCCCGCCCCGGCATCGGACCTGGCCGCGCAGCGCGCATGGATCGACGCCGCGTACGCGGCCGACACGGTCGAGGAGATCGTCGCCAACCTGCAGGGCAGCGGGGTTGCCGAGGCGGCCGCGGCCGCCGAGCAGATCCTCGCGAAGTCCCCGACCGCCGCGAAGGTGACGTTGCGGGCGCTGCGGCAGGCCCGCGAACTCGACACGCTCGAGGCGGTGCTCGATCAGGAGTACCGGGTGTCGTTGGCGTGCCTGGGATCCCACGATCTCGTGGAGGGCATCCGGGCGCAGGTGGTAGAGAAGGACCGTAACCCCGCATGGTCGCCGTCGACCCTCGAGGCGGTCACCGACGAACACGTGGATCGATTCTTCGAGTCGCTCGGCGACGCCGAACTCGGTTTGGCCGCAGCGCTCGTGAGTGGGGAGGAACTGCGATGAGCAGGAGCGACATCACCGTCGGATTCGTCGGCCTGGGCCACATGGGTGGGCCGATGGCGGCGAATCTGGCGAAGGCGGGATACCGGGTGCGGGGCTTCGACCTCGCGCCGGCCGCGCTCGAACAGGCACAGCGGGACGGCATCACGCCGGTGGCCTCCGCCGTCGAGGCCGCCACCGAGGCCGACGTCGTCATCACGATGCTGCCCAGCGGCAAGCACGTGCACGACCTCTACGAGGGTGGACTGCTGGCCGCCGCGCGCCAGGGCACGCTGTTCGTCGACTGCTCGACCATCGACGTCGCCGACGCCCGCACCGCCCACGAACTGGCCGAGCAGGCCGGGCACCGGAGCGTCGACGCGCCGGTGTCGGGCGGGGTCATGGGGGCCGCGGCCGGCACCCTCGCGTTCATGGTCGGCGGCGCCGACGAGGACTTCGAGGCGGCGCGTCCGCTGCTCGAGGTGATGGGCCGCAAGGTCGTGCACTGCGGCGGACCCGGCGTCGGGCAGGCCGCGAAGATCTGCAACAACATGATCCTCGGCGTCTCGATGATCGCGATCAGCGAGGCGTTCGTGCTCGGCGAGAAGCTGGGCCTGAGCAACCAGGCGCTGTTCGACGTCGCGTCCAACGCGTCGGGTCAGTGCTGGGCGCTCACCACCAACTGCCCGGTCCCGGGTCCGGTTCCGGCGAGCCCCGCCAACAACGACTACCAGCCGGGCTTCGCGGCCGCCCTCATGGACAAGGATCTCGGACTGGCGGCGAACGCGTTGCGTGCCAACGGTGTCGACGCCGAACTGGGTATGCGGGCCGCCGAGCTGTACCGGAGGTTCCACGAGACCGGGCACGGCGGCGAGGACTTCTCGGCGATCATCAGGGACATCAGGGACAGGTCGAACGGAGAGACTCGATGACGGACTACCAGACCATTCAGGTCGGACGCACCGGCCGCGTGGGCATGATCACGCTGAATCGGCCGGAGGCGCTCAACGCGCTCAACGCCCAGCTGATGTCGGAGGTGGTCGCGGCCGTCGACGACTTCGAGAAGGACCGCGGCATCGGCGCGATTCTCCTCACCGGGTCGGAGCGGGCGTTCGCGGCCGGCGCCGACATCAAGGAGATGCAGAGCAAGTCCTTCATGGACATGTACCTCGACGACTGGTTCTCGGCGTGGGACCGCCTCGCGGCGGCACGCAAGCCGATCGTCGCCGCCGTGTCGGGCTACGCGCTCGGCGGTGGGTGCGAACTGGCGATGATGTGCGACGTGCTGATCGCGGCCGATTCGGCCAAGTTCGGCCAGCCGGAGATCAAGCTCGGTGTGCTGCCCGGCATCGGCGGCTCGCAGCGACTCACCCGCGCGATCGGCAAGGCCAAGGCGATGGACCTGTGCCTGACCGGCCGCACGATGGACGCGGAGGAGGCCGAGCGCGCCGGGCTGGTCGCCCGCATCGTCCCGGCCATCGGCCTGCTCGACGAGGCGATCGCGACGGCGTCGAAGATCGCGGACATGTCGCTGCCGATCGCGATGATGGTCAAGGAATCGGTCAACCGGGCATTCGAGTCGACCCTGTCCGAGGGCGTCCGGTTCGAGCGGCGCGTGTTCCACTCCGCATTCGCGACCCAGGACCAGAAGGAAGGCATGGCCGCGTTCACCGAGAAGCGCGACCCGAACTTCGGGCACCACTAGGCATACGGCGCAGTGCAACTCGGCCCCGCATCGACGTGATCGATGCGGGGCCGAGGCGTGTCAGGGGCCGGTCAGTGCCACTTGCCGGGCTTGTCCCCGGTATCGAAATCGCCTGCGCGGTAGCGCAGTTCGGCGAGGATTCGGACGAGGGAGTCGAGCCGGTCGGGGGCCAGGCCCGGTTCGGCGAACACCTTGGCGTTCAGTTCCTCCGTGGCGCGCAGCGACAGCTCCCGCCCCTCTTCGGTGATCTCGACCAGCGTCGCCCGGCGATCGGTGGGATGCGGGACGCGGCGCACCAGGCCCGCGGCCTCGAGGCGGTCGACCGCGTTGGTCACGCTCGTCGGGTGCACCTGGAGTCGGGCGCTGGCCTTCGCCATCGGCAGCGCGCCGCTGCGGGTGAAGGTCAGCAGTGTCAGGAGTTCGTACCGGGAGAACGTCAGGCCGAACGGCTTGAGCGTCTCCTCCACGCGCGCCATCATGATCTGTTGTGCGCGCATCACCGACGTCACCGCGGCCATCCCGTCCGCCACCGCGCCCCAGCCGTGCTGCGTCCACTGACGGTGCGCTTCCTCGATCGGATCCAGTGGCAGCGGAGACGGTGACGGCATGCCCCGATCATCCCACGTGCAGGGGACCGGAGCGTGCACCGGTTGCGGTATGACCGGTCATCCCTTCCGGTCGCCGGTTGCCGGTGCCCGAGACGTCCGTCAGACGCCGCGGCGCGCGCTGGCGAGCATCGTCGCCAGCGCGATGGCCAGGCACGCCGTCATGCTCGCGACGACGGCGGTGCTGGTGTTGCCGAGCAGTCCGACCAGCGGCGCGACGACCGCGCCGACCGCGTACTGCAGCGACCCCAGGAGGGCGGCCGCGGTGCCCGCGGCCTCGCCGTGCCGGGACAGCGCGAGCGCGGGGGCGTTGGGCAGCACGAAACAGACGGCGCCGAGCATGATCCACAGTGCGGCGACGAAGCCGGCCATCCCGCCGATCTCGCAGAACGCCACTACCACCGCGACCAGGCCCAGGGCGACCGCCACCGTCAACGACCACTGCACGATCTGTCGCGGCGACCACCGTCGCAGAAGACGGACGTTGAGTTGCGTCGCCCCGATCATCGAGAAGGCGCCGGCGCTGAAGACCAGCGCGAACTGCTGCTGGTCGAGGCCGAACTGGTCCTGGTAGACGAACGACGCCCCCGAGACGTACACGAAGAGCGACGCCATCACCACGCTCGCCACGAGCGTGAGGGACACGAAGGTGTGGTCACGCAGCAGCATTCCGTAGGTGCGAAGCACCGGCCCGAGCCCGCCGGGCCGACGCCGTTCGGGCGGAAGCGATTCCGGCAGTGCGAAGATCGCGATCAGCGCAATGACCACCCCGATCAGCGCGAGGACGACGAAGATCCCGCGCCAGTCGACGGTCACCAGCAGAGCCCCGCCCACGCTCGGCGCGATCACCGGTGCGACGCCGAGAACGAGCATCAGACGCGAGATGACCACCGCGACCGTGTTGCCGGAGTAGAGGTCTCGCACCATCGCCATCGTGATCACCGCGGCCGCGGCGGCCCCGACGCCCTGGAAGACGCGGAGGACGCCGAGCATCGTGACGCTGGTGGCGAAGACCGCGAGGAAGGCGGCGACGACGTGCAGCGCGATCCCGGCGACGAGTGGTCGCTTGCGGCCCAGCGTGTCCGACAGCGGACCGATCACCAGCTGTCCGAGCGCGAGCCCGATGAGTGTGCCGGTGATCGTCAGCTGCACGCCGGACGGCGAGGAATCCAGTGCGTCGGCGATGTCCGGCAGCGCCGGCAGATACATGTCGATCGTGAAGGGACCCAGGGCGGTCATCGATCCGAGGGCCACGATGGTGCCCACGCGCGGATGCTCCTGCCCGCTGGCGGACGCCGTGCCGACCGGGGCGTCGGAGGCGATCGGCTGCAGGGTGTCGTCGGCTGTCATGCGCCGACGATGTCGGATGTGTTCTCCCTCATGCCAGTTCCGTCCCACAGGACGGAAACCCGGGTGGCGCCGCTCCGACCCGGTCCCTGAACGCGGAACGGGCCGGACTCGCTGAGCCCGGCCCGTTCTGCGTGTGTGGGAGCAGTCAGCTCATGGAGCTGAGCTGCTGGAAGATCGCCATGATGGTCTTGACGCTGTCGATGACGGCGCTGAGCGTGGTGAAGGAACCCATGTTTCACTCCTCTGAGGTGAGATCGGCTGGACGTGGCCCTTTGCCACTGGCGGTAAAGCTAGCAGCCGTTCGAGTGTTTTGGGTGAATTGCACGAAAACATCTGGACGTTTGTCCATGTCGGTTTCCGTGTGGACGGAACCGGACGAATGCCGGAAATCCCTCCCTGCGTGCTGTCGTGTGGTGTACAACAGGGCTTCGGCGCCGGTCGGCGTCCATGCACGAGGGGGATCGGTGATGCTGTCCGGGCTGAGTCGAGATGAGGGGCCGGTCGGCTACGGCGGCTATGGAGTCCTCGGAATGGGGATGTACGTCCCGCAGCGGGTGGCGACCAACGCCGAGATCGGGGCCGCGGCGGGCGTCACCGAGGAATGGATCGTCGAGAAGACTGGTGTGCTCGAACGGCGCCGGGCCGCGGCGGGGGAGAACACCGCGGACATGGCGGCCGAGGCCGGACGACTCGCGCTGAAGGACGCGCGCGAGCGGGCGTTGACGCCGGAGGCCGCGGACGACCCGGGGATGTTGATCGTGGCGACGTCGACGCCCGATCGCCAGGTGCCCGCGCCGGTGTCGGACGTGCATGCGCGGATGGGGTTGGGGCCGATGCCGGCGCTGAGTCTCGACGGTGGCTGCGCCGGATTCGCGCAGGCGATGGTCACCGCGGACGCGTATCACCGGATCGGCCAGGCACGCACCGCGCTGGTGGTCGGGTCCCACCGCATCGAGAACTTCGTGGTGCCGTCCGACCGCAAGACCATGCCGCTGTTCGGCGACGGGGCGGGCGCCTACCTCATGGGCCCGGTTCCGCCGGGCTACGGGATGCTCACCTACCAGCTCGTCACGGACAGCACGTTCGTCGACGCATTGCGAACCCCCTACCGCACACCGGATTCGGCAGGAGTCGAACCACTGCACATGGACGGCCACGTGTTGGTGGACGTGTTCGTGCGGGAGATCCCCGAACTGCTCCGGAAGTCGCTCGCCGAGGTCGGACTGACGATCGAGGACATCGATCACCTCTTCGTGCACCAGGCCAACGTGCAGATGGTGCGGACCCTCGGCCGCGTCCTCGGCCTCGCGCCCGAGAAGGTGCCGACCAGCGGGGAGTTGGTGGCGAACACGGCATCGGCGTCGTTGCCGATCGGCACCGTCATGGCGGCGCGGGAGCGGCGGATCGCCCGCGGGGACATCGTCGTGATGGTCACCGCGGGCGCGGGTGTCAGCGGCGCGGTGATCGTCATGCGGTGGTACTGACATGACGACCGAGAAGCGGACCGCGGTGGTGACGGGCGGTGCGGGCGGAATCGGGTCGGCGATCTGCACGAGGCTGGCAGACGACGGATTCGATGTGGTGATCGCATACTGCGCCAACGAATCCGGTGCCGAGGACGTCGCGCGCCGGTGCCGGGATGCGGGTGCGGCGGCGGTGACGGTGCAGGCCGACCTGGCCGAGTCCGCCGGCGTGCGGAGGGTCGTCGATGCGGCGGTGGACGGGGTCGGGCGTCTCGACGCGTTCGTCCACAACGCGGCGACCGCGGTATTCGGGTCACTTCCCAAACTGGCCTCCGAGCGGCACGACGAGTACCTGCGGGTGTTCGCGCTCAACACGCACGCACTGCTGGTCGCCGCGGCCGAGTGCTCGAAGCGGATGGAGGACGGCGGCCGCATCGTGAACATCTCGTCGGTCTCCACCGTGCAGGGGCTGTTCGGCGGGGCGGCGTACGCGGCGAGCAAGGCGGCGGCCGAGTCGATCACCCGCACCGCCGCCACCGAGTTGGGTGCGCGCGGGATCACCTGCAACACAATCCAGCTCGGGTTGGTGGACACCCCGACCGCGCAGGAGGTCACCAACCAGCAGGTGATGGACTTCTACGCCATGCAGGCGCCGGTGCGGCGGGTGGGGGCGCCCTCCGACGTGGCCGCCATGGTCAGTCATCTGTTGGGCGCGGACACCGGCTGGCTCACCGGCCAGACCATCGGACTCAACGGGGGTTACCGGTTCTGATGACGCAGTCTACGATCAGTCGAGCACTCGGCGAGGCCGAGTCCGAGGACCTCTCCCGCTGGCTGGCGGACCGCCTGCCGGGCGCGGGCGCGGTGTCGATCGCGCCGCTGGCGCAGACCGCCGGGCGCAGTCACGCGGTCTACCTGGTGACCCGTGGCGATCTGAGGTGGGTCCTCCGGGTCGCGCCGGATCATCGCGAGGCGTCGGTCGGCGGCGCCTTCGACCTGAGTCGGGAGGGGCGGATCCTGGACGCCCTGTCCGGGAGCGGCGTCCCGCACCCGGCCGCGGTCGTCGTCCGCGACGATTCCGCACCGACCCGGCGGGACTTCCTGGTCAGCGAGTTCGTCGACGGGATCACGCTCGATCGGACGCTGCCGGAACCGTTCGCGAACCCGCGCGACGGAAAGGCGATCACGGAATCGATCGTCGACGTGCTGGCGCGGGTGAACGCCGTCGACTGGCGCGCGACGACCCTCGCCGACACCGCGCGCCCCGACGGCTACCTGGCGCGGCAGTTCGACAAGGCCGCGTCAATGCTCGAGAAGTTCCGCACGCGCGAGGTTCCGGTCCTGGACGAACTCCTGGGCGGGCTCCGCCGGGACCAGCCCACGGACTACCGACTGGGGTTGATCCACGGCGACTACAGCGCGATGAACATCATGGTGGCGCGCGAGCGAGCCGAGGTGAAGGCGGTCCTGGACTGGGAGACGGCGACCGTCGGGGACACCATGATCGACATCGGGTACCTCACCGCGCGCTGGGTGCGGCCCGAGGAGGACCCGCTGATGGCCGCCTTCGCCCTCGGCGGCGGCGACCCGGCGGTGCACGACCTGCTGCCGTCGCGCGACGACGTCGCGGACCGGTACGCGGAGGTCAGCGGGCAGTCGATGGACCGGTTGCCGTTCTACCAGGGGCTGGCGATGGCGCGGTTGGCCGTTGTGCTCGAGGGTCGGGTGGCCGCCGCCGGCCGGCGCGGACGCCCCGAGGTTGCCGGGATGTTCGCGGCGATGGCCGACGGTTGCGCCGCACACGGCCTGCGACTGGCGGGCGTCGATGGCTGAGCCGCTGCTCGCCGGGGTGCGGGTGGTCGAGTCGGCGAGCCTGCTCACCGGCGCGACGGTCGGGATGCTCCTGGCCGATCTCGGGGCGGACGTCGTGAAGGTCGAACCGCCGCACGGCGATCTGATCCGTTGGGCGCTGGGGCAGGTGACGCCCGGGTACAGCCCCGCGCACCTGCAACTGAACCGCAACAAGCGGTCGGTCACCCTCGACATGCGGACGGCGGACGGGGCGGCGCGGTTGCGTCGGCTGATCGAGGGCGCGGCGGTGCTCGTCGACGGCAACGCTCCCGGCACCCTCGCCAAGTCGGGTCTGTCCGACGACGAACTGGCGCAGCTGAATCCGGGTCTCGTCCACTGCTCGGTCAGCGGATACGGAGCGAGCGGCCCGTACGCCGCGATTCCGACGCACGGCCTGATGATGAGCGCGCTGGTGGGTGCGAACCCGACGACGGTGTCGCCCGACGGCGGTCTGCTGCCCGGCGAGTGCGAGGGCGCGTCGATCAGCGGCCGGGGCGGGGACGCCGCGATCGCCGCCGGCAGCGCGGCGGCGATGCAGATCTGCGCCGCGCTGGTACGGCGGGAACGGCGTGGCGTCGGCTGCCGGATCGACGTCTCCGGCGCCGACGCGTTGCTGTCCCAGTCGATGATTCCCGTTGTCTACCAGGCAAACTGGGACAGGATTGCCGACACGACGACGTTGCCGATGCTCAGCGACGGCACCAGCGGTCCCCGGTATCGGCTCTACGCCACCGCGGATCGCCGCGCGGTGGCGTTCACGGCGCTGGAGCCGAAGTTCTGGGCCAGGTTCTGCCGAGCCGTCGACCGGGAGGACCTGCTCGACGCGCGTCCCGACGACGCGAGCCTGGAGGGCCCGCTCGCCGAGATCTTCGCGACCAGGACCCAGCAGCAGTGGATGGACCTCGCGATCGCCGCCGGCCTCGCGATCGGCCCGGTGCGCAGCACGCTCGACGAGATCGTCGGCGACGAGCACCTGCGGCACCGTGGCATGTTCGTGGAGTCGGAACATCCGGTCGCGGGCGCGTTCACCCACGTCGGCATGCCGGGACTGATCGACGACGCGTCCTTCGGTATCCGTCTGCACGCCCCGGGCCTCGGCGAACACAACGACGTCTTCGAGGACGGCTGGCCCGCCTGAGCTCGGCGGAGAGGCCGAAGGCCGGGTTCCGTAGGGAACCCGGCCTTCGCACGTCGTGGGGGACGATCAGCTCAGGGCGCTTGCCACGTCGATCAGCTTCAGGATGGCGCTGACGACGTTGATGACGGCACTGAACGTGGTGATGATGTCCATGGGGGTCCTCTGGGAATGATGCTGAATGTGGCCCGACGCCACCGGCAGTAAAGCTAGCAGGCGTCCGGGCCCAGCGGTGAAGCCCCCGATCGGGCGCGAATGTTTGTTAGGTTAGGCGGTTCGGCGGTGGCCGAACCCGGTCCGGCTCAGTCTCCGACGTGCGCGACACGCGCCGCGGCCACGAGCGCACGACCGTCCTCGAAGCGGAGGAATCCGCCCGCCACCGCTCGATCGGTCGCGTCCGCGAACCGGCTGAGGTACGTACCCCGATCCGGGTACAGCGATGCGAGGGTGTCCGCATCCAGCGGAACGGTGGCACCGTTGTTGGGGACGTGCGTGGTCTCGCCGGTCAGGGTGGCGACCGGGACGTCGACCTGCGGCGTGCGCACTCCGCCGCGGGCGTTGCCGAAGTGGTCACGGACGATGCCGGCGTCCGTCGTCTCGATGGGATCCGTGGACGCGGGCGCGATGCCGTCGGCAACCCAGGTGCGGAGCGCGCGCAGCGCCGAGGACACCACCTGTGCCTGCGGTCCGTCGTTGACGATCGGGATCACGGCGCTCAGGTCGCGGACACTGCCGAACTGTGCGGTGTACTGCGAGTGGAGGATTCGCAGCGCGTGGGCGTCGGAGTGCGCGGTACCGGCGATCTCCCAGGTGCGGATCCGGTCGGTGTCGGGTTGGCGGGCCGCGACGAACGACCGGGGGCCCGCCCCGCCGCCGAGTTCGAAGAGTTCGGTCTCGGTGATCGCCTGGAAGACGGGCACGTCCAGGTCGGTGCGGACACGGGCGGGAGCGACCACCGCGACTCCGTCCGGCCCGTCGAGCTTCGGCAGGCCGGTGCCGGATCCGATCGGCGCCCCGAAGCCGGCACGGCTGTGGACGAAGAATCCGTCGAACACCCGGGTTCTCGGATGAATTGCGTTGACGTAGGTGAGCATTCGCATCGCCGACTGGGACTGGCCCGCCGCGAGGAGGCGTTCGACCGTCCGTCCGGCGAGCGGGTCGGCGCCCCGAGGCGCGCGCAGCGCAGCGCCGGCCTGGGAGAAGATGTCGTACGAGTAGGCGTCGCCCGGGTGGTGCAGCGGGCCGTACCGCTGCGGATCCCACGCCTTGAGCCCGACGACGTCCGGGCCCAGGGGGCTGCCGCCGGTGCTGTTGACACCGGCGGCCTGGGCGGAGACGCCCACCCACGCGTACCCCTGCAGCAGTTCGGGATGCATGTATCCGAACTCGACATCGACGTCGACGTTGCCGCTCACGTTCAACCACTCGACGACGACCGTGCCGTTGAACCGCTCCGGGTCCCGCGGCGCCCGCACGAGAAGTCGCGTGCGGTACGGCGCCTGTCCGGCTTCGGCGACCGCCCAGCGCCCGTCCGCCTCCCACGTGCCGTCCTCGCGGAACGCGGTGGCGGTGCCGCTGAGGAAGAACTCGTGTTCCGTGTACCCGTACGCGGCCAGGTCGACCGACGTGGCGGTGGCGGGGGTGTCGTGCATCCCCTCGGGGAGTTGGCGGCGGTCGGTGTCGAATTGTCTTGCGTGCAGGAACATCCGGATCGAGCCTCTCTGACAGGGGACTGCGCCGTTGCAGGCCCCATGACAGGAGACCTTGCCCGAAATGTGTCCGCGATCACAGTAGGGTCTCGGTGGGTGGGACGTCTTTCTCGGTTCAGCCGCCCGCGTAGTCCCCGAAACGCTCGTCCACTTCCTCGGCCGTGAGCCCGTACTCCTCGAGCGTGTACTTGTGCGCCGGCTTGCGGTTGCCCGAGCGGCTCTCCGCGTGCATGTCCTCCATCGCGCGGTGCGCCTGCTCCGACAGCGGGATCGAGAAGTGCGAATAGACCTTCTCGACCGTGCCCAGGGGATCGGCGACGAAGTCGCGGTAGTCGACGTCGATGAACTGCGCCGGATCATACTTCGCCCGCGCCGCCGTGAAGTCCTCGAGCCCGCGCGCCCACAGGTCGAGCTGGCTGCGGCCGATGACCTCGCCGCGGAACTTGTTCGACCAGCCCTCGGTGGCCTGCTCGGCGAGGCTGCACATCGACGGGACGAGCGTGCGCACCGGCCGGTGCGTCTGGATGATCAGCGCGTCCGGGTACACGGCCATCAACTCGTCGAGCGCGAACAGGTGGCTCGGGTTCTTGAGGACCCAGCGCCGGTCCTGGTCGTGCAGGCCGATCAGCTGCAGGTTCTTCCGGTGCCGCTCGTACGCGTTGGTCCAGTCCTGGCCCTCGAGCCACTTCGAGTACGTCGGCAGGTTCGCCAGGCACTCGTACGACACCGACTTGAAGGTCTGCCGCAGCAGCTGCCAGCACTCCTCGACCTCGCCGGCCGACATGTAGTGCACGCCCATGAACTCGGGATGCTCCACGTGGTGCTTGCTGAACTGCTGCTCGATCGCCTGGAACACCGGGTTGGATTCCCAGGTGTCCCGGGGCGGGCGCGGCTGCGGCATCTCGGTCAGCCACATCTCGAGGCCCTGGTGCGCCGGATCCACGGTGAGCAGCCGGTGCAGCGCGGTGGTGCCGGTGCGCGGCAGGCCGGTGACGAAGATCGGTCGCTCGATCCGCACGTCGGCGTGTCCGGGGTGCTGCTTCCAGGCGGCCTCGGACAGCAGGCGTGCGACCAGGGCACCGCGCAGGAAGACGCGGGAGATCTTGCTGCCGAAGGGGGTGAGGTCCTCGTCCCGCGCGTACGAGTCGAGCAGGACCCCGAGCGCCTCGGTGTAGTCGTCGGCGCCGAAATCGTCGAGTCCGGTCATCCGGGTCGCGGACGCGTGCAGGTCCTCGACCGTGCCGACGGTGGTGCGTTCAGTCATGGTGCTCCTTCAGCCCGGCTCTAGTGGTGGAACTCGCCGCAGTTGACGTCGAGGCACTGGCCGGTGATCGCGCTGGCCATCGGGGAGGCCAGGAAGATCACCGCGTCGGCGACCTCGTCGGTGGTCGGCAGGCGCTTGAGGTCGCTGTTCGCCGCGGTGTGCTCGTAGATCTGGTCGACGGTGATGCCGAACTTCTCGGCCTGGTGCTCGAAGTACTTCTTCAAGGTGTCGCCCCAGATGTAGCCGGGGGCGACGGAGTTGACCCGGATGCCCTGCGGACCCAGTTCGGTGGCCAGCGACTGCGACATCGCCAGCAGCGCCGACTTGGCGAGCTTGTAGCTGCCGTAGCGCTCCTGCGAGTGCCGCAGCACCATCGAGTTCACGTTCACGACCGCACCCTTGGACTCGGCGAGGACCGGCGTGAACAGCTGGGTCAGGCGCAGCGCGCCGAGCACGGTCAGCTCGATCGCGTCGCGGATGTGCTGGAAGTCGGTGCGGCCGAACGGCTTCATCGACGGAACCGTGAACGCGTTGTTGATCAGGCCGTCGACCCGGCCGTAGGCGTCGGTGGTGGCGGCCAGCAGGTGTGCGGCCGAGGCGTCGTCGGTGATGTCGGTCGACACGGTCACCGCGCGTCGGCCCAGATCGGTGACCTCCTTGGCGACCTCGTCCAGTCGCGACTGGGTGCGGGCGGCCAGCACCAGGTCGGCGCCGGCCTCCGCGCAGCGCAGAGCGAGGGTGCGGCCCAGCGCCGGTCCCACACCCGAGATGACGATTACCTTGTCCTGCAGAAGATTTGTCATGTTCTACCCCAGCATCCGGTCGGCGACGGCGGCTTGGCGCGCCGCGATGCGGGCGGCGAAGTCCTCCGGCGTGATCTTGTTGTTTTCGTGGAACGGCAGTTTGGCGGGAATCTCGTCGAACTTCACGACCTCGACGGTCGGGCCGTCCTCGGGCGTGTACTCCCGTGACGTCCGCTGCCACCGGAACTGCAGGTAGCCGCGGGGATGGCCGAGTGCCTCGAGCCAGTTGGTGACGCCCGGGTTCCGCTCGCTCAGGACCATGCGGATCATGCCGTCCGGATCGACCTGTGCCTGAGCGTTGTTCAGCGACGTCTGGTGGCTGATGTAGTCGAGCGAGATGTACCAGAGGCTGCCCAGCTGGAAACCCTGGTACGGCGCATCGGATTTCGGGACGGTGATGATCATCGCCTCGTCGTCGGCGAGTTCGTAGTGCCCCACGGACGAGTACTGCGTGGCCAGGCCGCCCGGGGTGAGCCGCGGTGCGGTGATCGTGTTGACCGGCAGGTTGTCGTAGAACCACTGCGGGAACTGCAGCCACGTCTTGACCCGGCTGACCAGCGCCTTGCCGGCGCGGGCGAAGCGCTTCTCGGTCTCTTCCTTCGTCAGCGGCGGCACCGGGACGCCGATGCGGTCGGCGCGCTCGATCCGAATGGTGCCGCGCTTCTGGCTCCAGTCGCTGTAGACCTCGCGCACCACCAGCTGGCTCGAGCCGGGGGCGAGCGTGAAGTGGTTGCGGCGTCCGTCGGCCGGTCCGGGCCCGAACGTGGCGACGAACGTGCCGTCGTCCTCGATGTGCAGTTCGCGGTCGTCGAAGGCGATCTCGCTGCCGGGGACGTTCGCGTTGGTGTAGTTGCCGCTGAGCACCTGGAAGCTGAGGTCGGCCGTGGTGCCGCGGGTGCCGGTGACGATGTACTCGGCGTCGTCGTTGATCCGGGCGCCCCAGTACAGGGTGTCGGGGTTGTCCAGCCCCATCTTCGTGAACGGGCCCGTGCCCTGGATGAAGAACGGGTGGGTCTTCTCGGTGGCCCAGGCCGCGTGCACGGTCGCGAGGATGCCGCCCGCGAGGTACTGCATTCCCTCCAGTAGGTCCTGCTCCGACCGGATGTGGGGGGCGCTCTCGACGAGCTTCTCGGCCTCGGCGATGGCCTCGGCCAGTGGATCCGTCAGCACATCTTGCTCCTTCGATCCAGTGGTACAAATATGTACCTGAGTGGTAGATCAAGCGTTGATCAGACGATAGAACGTGTTTCAAGGAGTGGTCAATGACTACTGGGATTGCCGAAGCGGGCGAGCCGAGCGGACGCCGGTCCCCGCCGACCGAGCGGGTGGTCCAGGTGCTCGACTTCCTCGTCGCCCGCGAGGAGCAGCGCTTCGGCCTGTCCGAACTGGCCCGCGCGCTGTCGATCAGCAAGCCGACCTGCCTCGGCATCCTCTCGGAACTCGTGTCGGGCGGATACCTCACCCGCGACCCCGTCTCGAAGACCTACGGACTCGGTCCGGCGCTCATCGCCGCGGGGCGCGCCGCGCAGCGCGGATTCGCCGTCGGGCCGATCGCGCGGGCCCAGCTCGACAAGCTCGCCGCCGAGTTCGGTGCGGTGTGCACGGCGTCCGCGGTGGTGGGCGACCAGGTGATGATCCTCGAGACCGTCGCCCCGCCGGGGATGACGCTCGGCCGCACCGCCGCCCGGGCGGGTCAGTCGTACCCGTTCGCGCCGCCGGTCGGCCTCATGTACGTGATCTGGGGCGGTGACGACGAACTCGAGGCGTGGCTGCGCCGGGAACCGGCGCTGCCGGTGGTGCTCGACCGCGACCTGCTGCGGCGCGTCGTCGACGACTGCCGTCGGGCCGGATACCTCGTCGAGCGGCTCACTCCCGTCGGCCGCAAGCTCTTCTCGCTCATGGCCGGTGTGGCAGGGCGGGATCTTCCGGCCGAACTACGCGAGCTGATCGGCGAGATGGTCTCCAGCCTCGGCGAGCGCGTCTACCTCCACAGCGAGACGGAGGACGACGTCGAGTACCCGGTGAGCCTGATCGCCGCGCCCTGCTACGACGCCGACGGCCGGCAGTCGCTGGTGCTGACCCTCGACGTCGGCGGGGCGATCAGCGGCGCGGAGATCGCCCGGCGCGGCGCTGCGCTGGTGGCGGCCGCGGACGCGGTCACTGCCGAGGTCGGCGGGCGCCATCCGTCGAGGCGTTGACCGGCGGGTGGAACGCGTTCTATTCTCGCCTCACAGTCAGTATGCGTACCGAGTCGGTACAAAAATGTACCGATGCGTCGATCCGCCGAGGAGCTGCGCGTGACACCCCTGACATCCCCGCCCGCCTACGAGCTGTCGCACCTGCAGGCGCTCGAGGCCGAGGCGGTCCACATCTTCCGCGAGGTCGCCGCGACCTTCGAGCGTCCCGTCCTGCTGTTCTCCGGCGGCAAGGACTCGGTGGTGATGCTGCACGTCGCGGCCAAGGCGTTCTGGCCGGCGCCGCTGCCGTTCCCGGTGATGCACGTCGACACCGGCCACAACTTCGACGAGGTCATCGAGTTCCGGGACCGGACCGTCGAACGGCTCGGCCTCCGGCTCGTGGTCGCGAGCGTCGAGGACGACATCGCGGCGGGACGGGTCGTCGACGAGACCGGCCCGCGGGCCAGCCGCAACCGCCTGCAGACGCATTCGCTGCTGCGCGGCATCCGGGAGAACAGGTTCGACGCGGTCTTCGGCGGCGCCCGGCGCGACGAGGAGAAGGCCCGCGCCAAGGAGCGGGTGTTCAGCTTCCGCGACGAGTTCGGGCAGTGGGATCCCAAGGCCCAGCGCCCCGAACTGTGGAACCTCTACAACGGGCGGCACCGGCGCGGCGAGCACATCCGGGTGTTCCCGCTGTCGAACTGGACCGAGCTCGACATCTGGCAGTACATCCTCGAGGAGGAGATCGCACTGCCGTCGATCTACTACGCGCACCGTCGTCCGGTCGTCGAACGCGACGGAATGCTGCTGGCGCACACGCGGTTCCTGACCCTGCTGCCGGGAGAGGAGCTGCGCGAGGAGCTGGTCCGGTTCCGGACCGTCGGCGACGCGACGTGCACGGGCTGTGTCGAGTCGTCGGCCGCCACCGCCGCCGAGGTCGTCACCGAGGTCGCGGCGAGCCGGATCACCGAACGGGGCGCGACCCGCGCCGACGACCGGATCTCGGAGGCCGGCATGGAGGATCGTAAGAAGGAGGGCTACTTCTGATGGTGCACACCCGACAGCTCCTCCGCGTCGCGACGGCGGGCAGCGTCGACGACGGCAAGTCGACGCTCATCGGCCGCCTGCTGTACGACTCGAAGTCGATCTTCGAGGACCAGCTCGAGGCGGTCGAGCGCAGCAGCCGCGAGCGCGGCACCGAGTACACCGATCTGGCGCTGCTCACCGACGGGCTGCGGGCCGAGCGCGAGCAGGGGATCACGATCGACGTCGCGCACCGGTACTTCGCGACGCCGCAGCGCAAGTTCATCATCGCCGACACCCCCGGCCACGAGCAGTACACGCGCAACATGGTCACCGGCGCCTCGACCGCCGACCTGGCGCTGATCCTCGTCGACGCCCGCAAGGGCGTGCTCGAGCAGACGCGCCGGCACGCCTTCCTCTCGACGCTGCTGGGGATCCCGCACCTGGTGTTGTGCGTCAACAAGATGGATCTCGTCGACTGGTCGCAGGAGCGGTTCGAGGAGATCAAGGACGAGTTCGGGCAGTTCGCCACCAAGCTCGACGTGCACGACCTGACGTTCATCCCGGTGTCGGCGCTCAAGGGCGACAACATCGTCACCCGCACCGAGAACATGCCCTGGTACGAGGGCTCGTCCCTGCTGCACCACCTCGAGGAGGTGCACATCGCGTCCGACCGCAACCTCATCGACGCGCGGCTGCCCGTGCAGTACGTGATCCGGCCGCAGCGGCAGACCGACGCCGAACTGCACGACTTCCGCGGCTACGCGGGCACCGTCGCCAGCGGCGTGTTCAAGCCCGGCGACGAGGTCGTCGCGCTGCCGTCGGGCTTCACGTCGACGATCTCGGCGATCTGGGGGCCGGGCGGCGAGCCCGTCAAGGAGGCGTTCGCGCCGTCCGCCGTGTGCGTGCAGTTGGCGGACGACCTCGACGTCAGCCGCGGGGACACCCTCTGTCGGCCCAACAACCGGCCGCTCGTCGGCCAGGAGCTCGACGCGATGGTCTGCTGGCTCACCGAGCAGTCCTCACTGGGCCCCGACGCGCGCTACACGGTCCTGCACACCACCCGCTCCACGAAGGCGCAGGTGGTGCGCCTCGACTACCGGCTCGACGTCAACACGCTGCACCGCGACGAGACCGCACAGTCGCTCTCGCTCAACGAGATCGGACGCATCCAGCTCCGCACCCAGCAGCCGCTGCTGTTCGACCCGTACCGTCGCAACCGGGTCACGGGCAGCTTCATCCTCGTCGACGACACGACGGGCAACACCGTCGCCGCCGGCATGATCACCGGACCCACGCTCAAGGAATCGAAGGTGGTGTGGCATGCGGCGGCCGTGTCCCGTGACGAGCGTGCCACCCGCGGCGCCACGGTGTGGCTCACCGGGCTGTCCGCGTCGGGGAAGTCCACCGTCGCGGTCGAACTCGAACGGCGACTCGTCGCGGCGGGGATACCCGCGTACCGGCTCGACGGTGACAACCTCCGCCACGGGCTCAACGCCGACCTCGGGTTCAGTGCCGAGGACCGGGCCGAGAACGTCCGGAGGGTCGGTGCCGTCGCGCAGTTGATCGCCGACGCGGGTCTGGTGGCGGTCGCCTCGCTCATCAGCCCGTACCGGGACGATCGGGACCGAGTACGCCGCCTGCACGAGGAGGCGGGACTGCCGTTCGTCGAGGTGTTCGTCGACACGCCGATCGAACAGTGCGAGGCGCGCGATCCCAAGGGCATGTACGCCAAGGCCCGAGCGGGGGAGATCACCGGCTTCACCGGCGTCGACGACCCCTACGAGACGCCCGAGAACGCCGAGTTGGTGCTGCGGCCCGAGGACGGCGACCCGGTCGCGCAGGCCGCCATGATCATGGAGTATCTGAACCTGTGACCACCGACGCCGAACTGGCCGCCGACCTCGCCGCTCGCGCTGGCGACCTGCTGCTCGGGATCCGGGCCCGCGAGCTGGGGGAGACCCCGCTGGACAAGGCGGCGGCCAAGGAGCTGGGCCGCCGCGGCGACAAGGCGGCCGACGCCCTGCTGCTCGAGGGGCTGGCCGCCGCCCGCCCCGGTGACGCCGTGCTGTCCGAGGAATCCGTGGACGATCCTGCGCGCCTGGATAATCCGCGAGTCTGGATCATCGACCCGCTCGACGGCTCCCGCGAGTACGGCCTGGCCGGACGCGCCGACTGGGCCGTGCATGTCGCGCTGTGGGAACGCGGCGCCGGCATCACCGCGGCCGCCGTCGCGCAGCCCGCGCTCGGCGAGGTGTACGTGAGTGGGACCGCACGAGCGGTGCCCTCGAACCGGGCGCGTCCCCGAATTCTGGTGAGCGACAGCCGACCTCCCGAGTTCGTCGACGCGCTCGCACGGCACGTCGACGGCGACGTCGCGCCCATGGGTTCGGCGGGTGCGAAGGCCATGGCGGTACTGCGCGGTGACGCCGACGCCTACGTGCACGCGGGCGGGCAGTGGGAGTGGGACTCGGCCGCCCCGGTGGGTGTCGCACTCGCGGCGGGGCTGCACTGCTCCCGCATCGACGGCGCACCCCTGCGGTACAACGAGTCGCACCCGTACCTGCCCGACCTGCTGATCTGTCGCCGGGACCTCGCGGTACCCCTGCTCGCGGGGATCGCCGAACTGACCGCGGCGGCCACGCACGACAGCCCGCGGGTGGCGATGGCGCGCGAGTACATCGGTTCGCTCGTCACGCACGATGCGAGCAAGGTGCGCCTCGCCCGGCACTGCCATCGGTACGAGAACGGGCAGCGCACAGGCGATTCCGGCGACGAGATCCGCGCGATGCTCGAAACCGGCGGTCAGTACCGCCCGATCAGCGGGGTGCGCGACCTCGAGTTCCGCGAGTGGGGCTCCGACGTCGTGGCGAGGTTCCTGCTCGACATGAACACCGGGCGCGACACGCTGACCGTCGCGATCACCGAGCACTTCTCGATCCCCAGTGCGGAGATCGACTCGATCACCGCGATCATCGAGCCGCAACCCTAGAGTCCGGGCTGAGCGGTAGGGTCGCCCGCGTGGCATTCGATGACGATGAACGGGCGGCCCTGCTGGCATTGAAGGGTGTCGGGCCCACCGTGGTTCGACGGCTCGAGGAGATGGGCCACGACAGCTTCGACGCGTTGCGGTCCGTGCACGCCGACGACATCCTCGACGCGGGGTCCGCGATCACCGGGTCGACCTGCTGGCGCAACAGTCCGCAGGCCCGGGCCGCGGTCGCCGCGGTCCTCGAGCGAGCACACCGGGATCGACCGGAGTCCGCGGCCCCGTAGTCGGCCCGGTGTGGACGGAAGCTGCGCTCAGGCTGATGCGGACTCCGATTCGAGGGCGGCGCCGAGCGCGTCGAGCAGCAGTTCGGTGCCCTCCTCGCGGGATCCGGCGTCGTCATAGCCGTCGAGGTACGCGCCCTGCTCCGTCATCACCAGGCGGGTGCCGTCGCCCGCCGGGAAGAACTCGATGGTGGCCAGGGACACCGAGATCCGGACGTCGTCCATGTGCATGTCGTAGCTGTAGACGATCCGCTCGTTGGGGACGATGTCCTGGTAGAGCGACGAGAACGAATGCACGGGGCCACCTTTCGGTCCGCCGGCCACGGTCTCGCGGCCGCCCACACGGAAGTCCATCGCGGGTTCGTCCGAGATCCACTCGTCGGGGTGGGTGAACCAGCGGGCCTTCGCTTCCGGATCGGCGAAAGCGTGGAAGACCCGCGCGGGGCTCGCGTCGTAGACGCGTTCGACGACGAACGTGGAATGTGTGACCGATCGGCTGCTCATGGCAACTCCTTGGTTTCGGGTGCTACGTCGGTCTCGGCGAGATACTCGCCGAGTCGGTCCAGGCGGCGCTCGAGACTCGTGCGCCGCCGAGCGATCCACTGCCCGGCCCCGTCCAGCGCATCCGGCACCAGGTGGCACGTCCGGGTGCGACCGACCTTCTCCGACCGCACCAGTCCGCTGGCCTCGAGCACCTGAAGGTGCTGCACGACGGCCGGCAGTGACATGTCGAGCGGAGCCGCGAGTTCGCTGACCGATGCCGGCCCGCGGCTGAGTCGCTCGACCATTCCGCGCCGACTCGGATCCGACAGTGCGTGGAACACCTGGTCCAGTGGTGCGGAATACTTAAGCACGTCCTTAAGTATTCTCGAATGTCAGGTGAAGTCAAGACCCGAACGGCGAAACGCTGGTCGAACCGTCAGAACCGCAGCACCATCGGCCCCGGGTTCCACAGACCCGAGCGACGCTCGGTGACGAGCGTGACCTCCGCCGGCATCGCAGACTCGTCCCGAGGTGTGAACTCCTCGATCGCGCCCCAGTCCTGTCGCCAGTCGTGATTCAGGTACGAGGGGATCGTCCGCGCCGTCAGCAACTGATCGGTCCAGCCGAGCGGTCCGCCGCCGAAGTGGTCCTGCCACAGATTCGTCGAGACCGCACCGCCGCGGTCGGGGAGGATGCGGTACTGCGGCACCTCCGCGACGCCCTCGTGATGCGTGAACGGCTGCTGACACGGGAACTGGAGCCCCACGGCCCAGTCCGCCAACACCGGGGTGTCCGAGCCGACGACGTCGTTCAACGTCCGGGTCTGCGGGACACGCGGGGGAGTGACCGCGAGCCACTGGTCCGGGTCGCGGTTGTCGTCGGAGGCGACCAGGCGGACCGCGTCGGCCTCCGCGGGCAACTGATCGAGCGGCACCCGCAGATTCCGCCACGACGGGGCCGGACCGATGTCGAGCGGGGCGGCCCGTCCGAGCACCGCCACCGATCCGTCGGGCTGCCGGACGCCGTACTCGACCTCGAGAGTCTGGCCGGGCGTGACGATGCCGTCGGGATCGACGGACCGGATCCGACCGGCGGCCGCGATCGAGACGATGTCGCCGCGCGAGCCGTCGTCTCCGACGGCCGGCAGCCCGTACCAGCCGCTGACCAGCGACGCCGGGGTCTGCTCGCCGCGGCTGTAGCTGCCCAGCACGGGGGTCGTGGCGGGGTCCAGCCCGTACGGCAACGCGACCGTGCTGCCGTTGATGCCGACCGCTCCCTCACCGCCGCCCGTTCCGGCCACGGCGTCCGTCGACGTCGGCGTCGTGTCGGAATCGACGAGATTCGCCGCGCCGGTCGCCGCCGTGCCGGCGTCGGCACTGAGATCCGACGCGACGCCGTTCGGCGTGAATCCGGTCGCCGCCTCACCACCGAGCGCGGTCACGACGTTCCCCGAGAGCGGTTGCAGCATGGACGCGTTCGGGTCGGTCTCCAGCAGCACGTCGTTCGCGAGCCCGCAGTTCTGACCCCGCAGTGCGTCGAAGTTGGAACGAGCCAACGAGTAGGCCGGGTACTGGGACACCGCGCCCTTCGCGAGCGAGAGCACCTCGAAGAGCACCACCGCGGCCGCGGCGATCGTCAACGGTGGGAGCGCCCACACCCACCGGGTGCGGGAACCCGGCGCGGGAACCCGGGACTCGCGCACATGGCACCAGGCCGCCACTGCGAGCATGAGGAGCGCGCCGCCGAACAGCAGGGTTGCGGCGCCGGTACCGGCGATCGACGGCGGCTTGTCCCACCACGGCACACCCCAGGCCGACACGTACCAGTAGTTGTTGGTTCCGGTGAACGACATCGCCATGACGAACAACACCGCGGCCGCGAACAGTGCCCGGTTGCGCGGCGAGCGCAGCACCGCCGTGCTCACGGCGACTGCGGTCAGCACCGCCAACGCGCCTGCGAGGCCGGCGAAGACGCCGAGATGGTGCGTCCACTTCGTGGGCGTGAACATCATCAGCGCGACGGCGCCGAGCGTGACCCCGACGATCCGGCGCGACGGACCGGCCGCCATGCCGGGAACGCGCCCGCCCTTGCGCAGCATCGCCAGGATGCCGACCAGGAGGCCGAGGAACATCACGAAGATGCCGAACCGTCGCGAGAGCGAGCCGTCGGCCGTGTAGTTCAGCAGCCACTGGTAGCGCAGGTACTCGGTGAACCACTTCTCGTTGGGGCCGCCCGCGACGTGCGCGTCCTGCATCGTCGGGACGATCGCGAGTGTCTGATCGCCGAAGATCGCCACGAGGATCGCCGTGCCGGACGCGACCAGCGGCAGCAGGAGCGCGGCGTAGCCGACGGTCTTCGCGCGAGCGACGAGGATCCGCAGCAGGGGCCCTATTCCGGCGAGCAACGCTGCGAAACAGATGATGCCGGAGGGGCCGACCGAGAGGGTCGCGGCCGCGACGAGGATCGCGACCGCCGCAGGCAACAGGCGCCGGGTCGCGATCGCGCGCTCGACCGAGCACCAGGTGAGCAGCACCCCGGCCGCGACGATCGGTTCGGGCCGCAGGCCGTTGTTGTACGGCAGCCACACCGCGAGGAACGCCAGCGCGCCGGTCCACAGGGCGATCCTGCTGGTGCGGGCCGCGACACCCAGTCTCGGCACCACCTCGCGACTGAGCACCAGCCACGTCGCGATGCCGGCGAGGAGGGCGGGCAGGCGCACCCAGATGCTCGCGCTCCAGACGTCGTCGAGCAGGCCGAAAATGTAGTAGTACGGAGTGCCGAACGGCGTCTCGGGAACAGCGAAGTAGCGGAAGTAGTTCGACATGTAGCCGGACGACTGCGCCGAGCGGGCCATCGTGTACTGATAGCCGTCGTCGGCGGTGGTCGCGCCGATGAAGTGCCACAGCACGAGCGTCCCGAGGACGACCCCGTCGGCGACGCCGAAACGCCACCAGCGGGCCGGCAGGAAGCGTCGGGCACGGCGGCCGTCGGAGCAGTCGAGTCGGTGCAGCGCAACCAGACTCACGAGTGTCGCGAGGACGGCCATGATCATCGCGACGAGCTTGATCGGTGTCGGCGACGAGGAGAAGCGCGAGTCGATCTCGGCGTTCACCTGCAACCCGGCCGGGGCGGCGCCGTCGAGATCACTGAAGACGCCGACCATCTGGGGGCGGAAGTCGCCGTCGAGAGTCTTGGACGGAATCGCCTCGGCTGCCGGAGATCCGGTGACCGATGCGACGGTCCGGGTGGCGTCCGAGGAGATCGTCACGGCGCAGTCGGCGCCGGTGAGTTCCGACAGGGGAGCGGAGAACAGTGCGGTGTCGCGCAGGATCACCTCGAGCCGCGCGGGCGAATCCCCGGACGCCGCCACGGTCTTCGCGATCAACCCGTAGCGCTCCGCTCCTGGTGCACCCGCCGGCATCGTGGCCGCCACGAAGCCGCCGTTCTGGAGACGCTGCGCCGCCGAACACGGGATCCGGGCATCGAGCGTCAGCGGCGCGTACGCCACCAGTGGCGCCTCGACGCTGGCCGTGACACCGTTCTGCGGCCACGACAGGGAAGCCTGCTGCTGATCGACCGGGAGCAACGGAATCGCCACCGCCGACAGCACACCGATCACCGCCGCGACGATCGCGATCACGCGCGCCCGCGCGAGCCCCCACCACCCCGGGCGTGCCGGTTCGGCGCGCCGTGTCGGATCTCCTGCGGATGTTTGCTCCGCCCCCACCATGCTCTCGACCACGAGAAGCGATGGTAACGGCAATCACACCGGCCGCGGGCGTACTCACCGTGCCGCCGCGAAATCCGGCAATTCGACGGGTAGAACGGACGGATGAAGGTCTACACGGGAACCGATGCCGCCATCGATCCGACCGCGGTCGCCGACTTCGCCCGTCGCGCGGAGGCGGCCGGGTACGACGGTCTGCACGTCTCGGAGACCGTCCACGATCCGTTCCTCCTCGCGCTCCTGGCACTGCAGGCCACCGAACGGATCGTCGTCCGCACGTCGGTGGCGCTGGCGTTCGTGCGCAGTCCCTTGCTGACCGCGTACACGGCGTGGGACCTCTCGAAGCTGTCGGGCGGGCGCTTCCACCTCGGACTCGGCAGCCAGATCCGTCAGAACATCGAGGAGCGGTACGCGATGGAGTGGTCCGCGCCCGCGGCCCGCATGCGCGAGTACGTCGGTGTGGTGCGCGCGGCGTTCGAGACCTTCCGCACCGGCGAACTCGTTGCCTACGAGGGGGACCGATACCGGTTCACCAGGATGCAGCCGTACTTCAATCCCGGACCCGACCACGACACCGCGGTCCCGCCGATCTACCTCGGCGGCGTCGGCAGACGGATGTGCCACGTCGCAGGAGAGGTGGCCGACGGGTTGGTCACGCACCCCACCAACTCCGATCCGCGGTATCTCGCCGACGAGTGCCTGCCGGTGCTGGCCGAGGGTGCCTCCGCGGCCGGGCGTTCGCTCGACGGCTTCGACGTGGTCGCGGGACTGCAGGTGATCGCCGGGGCGACCGACGCGGACGTGGCCGTGGAGCGGGA
The DNA here is from genome assembly GCF_004011865.1 of Prescottella agglutinans. GTDB lineage: Bacteria > Actinomycetota > Actinomycetes > Mycobacteriales > Mycobacteriaceae > Prescottella > Prescottella agglutinans. The sequence goes on from NZ_RKLP01000009.1 coordinate 250,841, forward strand.
ACGGCGACGCCGCCTCTTCGCCTTCCTGTACTCGACGCCCGCGTACCGAGGTGCCCTGGAGCGTCACGGATTCCCGGACCTGCAGGAGCAGTTGGCCGCCCTGGTGCGACGCGACGAGTGGGACCGGCTGCGGTCGGTGGTCACCGACGACGTCCTCGCCGAGATCGTGCCCACCGCGCGATACGACGAACTGGCCGAGGTGATTCGGCGACGACTCGACGGCGTGGCGGACGGGTTTCGTCCGGCCGTCACCCTCGCATTGCCGGAGAATCCCGACCACGACCGGTGGATGGCCGGTGTGGTCGCCGAACTGCAGGCGGGATAGCCGCACAGGGGAGGAGAGCAGGGTGGTTCGTCTCGCTCGGATCGCGGGGGTCGTGGCCGCGCTACTCGGTGGGGTGCTCGCCGGCCGGGTTCTGTGGTCGCCACTGCCCGACGACTACGTCAGGACCGAGAGCGCGCTTCCCGCGGTGCTGGTCGCGAACGGGGCGGCCGTCGCGTGTGCGGCGGTCGTCGGACTGCTGGTCACGGTGGCGTTGACGCGCCGACGCTCGATGGCGCTGGTCGCGAGCGTCGCCGTCGCGGGGCTGCTGCTCCTCGCACTGCCGGAGTTGGTGCAGTACCCGGGCGAGCCCGCCGCGCTGCTGTACTCGAATGCCGTTGCCGCCGGACTGGTCCTGGGGGGTGTGTCGCCGCTGGCGGCCCGCGACGCGAGCAGCCAGGGCGCCCTCGCCGTCGGTGCGCTCGGCGCGTTCCTGCTGTCGGGCGCCGTCGTCGACCTGCGCAGGTTCGGTGCGGGCGACACCGGTTGGGCCGCGTACACCGCGCTGTCCGAAGCGGAACCCACGGGCGTCGTCGGCCTGTGGCCCGCGGTCGTGGCCGCGGCGATCGTGGTCGTGGCGGCCTTCGCCGATCGTCGACCGTCGTGGTCCGCCCGCGTCGACACACGGTGGCTCGCAGTCGCTCTCGCCCTACCGGTCGGCGCCTTCGTCGCCAACTGGGTCCTGATGGAGTCGGGGGCGCAGCCGCAATGGTGGTACCCGTATGTAGGCCTGACGGTGGCGCTCGTCGCCTGGATCGCCTGGCGACTACCGGGGGCCGACGGGCGGGTGATCTTCGCGGGGACGGCGGTCCTCGCCGCGGCCACCGGAGGCGTCCCCGCCACGCCCACGAACTGGTGGACCCTCGCCATCCCCTCGGCCTTGATCGTCGCCGGTGTCGTGGTGGGCATCCGATGGCCGGTCCCGGCGGTCGGGTTCGTGCTCCTCGCCGCGACGGCCGCTGCCTCCGTGGCGAACCCCGATCAGTGGGACGTCCCGGCGATCGCGTACCTGCTCGTGCTGCCTGCCGCGGCCGGGTACGTCATCGGGGCCTGCCTTCCCACGTCCGCTCCCGCGGCGACCGTCGGGCTGTCGCTCCCGTTCACCGTCGGGATCCCGGGCGCCGCGGCGGCCGCCTGGACGATCGGTGAGCGATACCTGGACCACGCGTCGGTTTTCGAGGAGCAGGCCACGGTCTCGGTGCCCGCCGCTGTCGTTGCCGTCGCGGTGGTCGTCGTGTGCGGTGTCGGCGCGTGGGGACTCGACCTGCGGTCCGGGGCACGCTGAATCGGATTCGGTCCGGAAAAGGCCGAAGGCCCCACTCTCGAACGAGAGTGGGGCCTTCCCGGTGCCCCCGGCAGGATTCGAACCTGCGGCCTTTCGCTCCGGAGGCGAACGCTCTATCCCCTGAGCTACGGGGGCGCACCGTGATTTCCGGTGTGCCAGTGGGCGGAGTTAGCGTAGCGCATTGTCGGCGATCATCCACATCGCCTGGTAGATGGGCGTTTTTCGCGTCGCGCCGAGACGGTGGGCCACGAGGATCGAACGAGGCCGGGCGGCGCCCCCGCTGGGGAGCGCCGCCCGGCGACGAGTCGCGGCAGACCGACTAGTTCATCGGCAGCGGCGCCGCGCCGCGCTCGGCGAGCATGCCGGTCATCAGCGTCGATTCACCCTGCTGCGTCTCGACCATCGTCTTCGCCAGGTTGCGGACCGCGGGAACGTCCGCGTACTGCGCGCCGTACTCCATCATCGGCAGCCCGCCCTGATGATGGCGCAGCATCAACTGCAGGAACATCACGTCGAGATCGCGGCCCGACGCCTGACCCAGCGCCGACATCTCGTCCGGCGTCGCCATACCCGGCATCTTGCCGGGGTCGTGCGCCGCCGGCGTCGCGGTCCCGGTCGCGGCGTGACCCGAATGGCCGCCGTGACCGTCCGCCTCGGACATCCAGGTCATGTACCCGCCGGTCGGCAGCGGTGCGCGGTCCCACAACGCCAGCCAGCCCTGCATCTGCCCCACCTGGTTCTGCTGTGTCGTGAGGATGTCGTACGCGAGGTTCTTCACGGCCGGATCGCTTGACTTGGTTAGCGCGATCGTGGCCATGTCGATCGCCTGGTTGTGGTGCACCGTCATGTCCTGCGAGAACCCGACGTCGACCGAATCGGCTGCGGGAGCGGCAGATTCGCCGTCGTCGATCGGGAGGCGCGCGAAGAACCCGAGCGCGAACCCGATGGCGAGGACGCCGATCAGCCCGACGACCGCGAGCGCGGTGCGCTGGCTGCGCTTACTCGGTTGTACCTCGTTCGAGGTCTGTGTCTCGATCTCGGTCATGTTGCGTCCGTCAGCCGTTTCCGCCGGCGCCAGGCTGCGGTGCGCCCGCCGGGAGCTGCATGTCGGTCGGGAGGCCCGCGGCGCCGCCGAGCTCGCTGCTGTCAGGCGCGATGCCGCCGCCGTCCATCGGCACGGCGTCCGGGCCCGGAGCGCTCGCATCGAACGGCGGCGGGTTCTTGGGATCGAACGAGTCGGGGATCGTCGAGCAGCTCGCGCCGACCTCGGGGTACGCGTAGCGGTTCAGGCGCAGCGCGGTGATGAACTGGTCGATGCGCTTGTCGTCGGCGCTGTCCAGCTTGAGCTGGTGGCCCCACGACTGCAGCGAGATCGGGGTGTCGAGGCCCGGGTACGGCGACATCAGCATGTAGCCGGAGTTGTCCTCGACCCGGTTGGCGAGCTGCTGACGCTGATCGTCGCTGACCTTGTCGGGGTTGTAGGCGATCCAGATGGCGCCGTGCTCGAGCGAATGGACGGCGTTCTCGCTACGGATCGGATCCGCGTAGACGGTGCTCATGCACGTGGCCCAGATCGCGTCGTGCGGCCCTCCGAACGGGGGCGTCTGATCGTAGGCGACGCGCTGCGTCGGCTGGATGTGCACGCCGGCCGGGTAGTCGACCTTCACGACGCCGTCGATCCCGGTCGACGGATCCTGGTTGGATTCGGACGGCGCGAACTTGTCCGCCTCCGTCTTGGCCTGGTATTTCGGCACCAGGTTGACGGCGAGGACGGCGATGAGAGCGACGACCGCCACCACGGCGCCGATGGTCAACCAGGGCAGCTGGCGCGGCGTGCCACCTCCGCGCTTGGACGCGGGCACGCCACCCTGCTTCTTGGCCGCCTTGATGGCCTTGGCTGACTTGGCCCCCGTTTTACTGCTGCCGGGACCGCGATTTTCCGAACCGCTGGGCATCGATGAGTGCTCTTTCGGTGATTGGACAAGGGCGTCCCCGAGGGGTAATGCGCCTCGTGGGCTCAATCACTGTACGTTCCGAGCCTGAGGGAAACCTGGGAGAGGCCGATCCTGGTAATCGGCACTGGTTATCCGGCCCGGGGCTTCACGCAATAAGATGGACTCCTGTGACTCCAGCCGACCTTGCCGAACTGCTCCGAGGAACCGCCGCGAAGGTGCTCGCCGAGCACGGACTCGACGTTTCCGTACTGCCCGCGACGCTCACAGTCGAGCGTCCCCGCAACCCCGAGCACGGTGACTACGCCACCAACGTGGCGATGCAGGTCGCCAAGAAGGCCGGCACCAACCCGCGCGATCTCGCCACGTGGCTGGCGGCGGCTCTCACCGCAGCCGACGGCATCGAGTCGGCCGAGGTCGCGGGCCCGGGCTTCCTCAACATCCGCCTCGCCGCCGACGCGCAGGGCGCGATCGTCGCGAAGGCGCTCACGGAGGGTGCGGCCTACGGCGCGGGCGACTCGCTCGCCGGCAAGCGCATCAACCTCGAGTTCGTCTCGGCGAACCCCACCGGCCCCATCCACCTCGGTGGCACCCGCTGGGCGGCGGTCGGCGACGCCCTCGGCCGGATCCTCACCACGCAGGGCGCGGACGTGACCCGCGAGTACTACTTCAACGACCACGGCGCCCAGATCGACCGCTTCACGCGCTCGCTGATCGCCGCGGCCAAGGGTGAGCCGGCCCCCGAGGACGGCTACGCCGGCGACTACATCGTCGACATCGCCGCCGAGGTGCAGAAGCAGGCGCCCGGCGCGCTCGACCTCCCCGAGGCAGAGCGTCACGAGACCTTCCGGTCCATCGGCGTCGAGCTGATGTTCGCGCACATCAAGCGCACCCTGCACGAGTTCGGTGTCGACTTCGACGTCTACTTCCACGAGAACTCGCTGTTCGAGTCCGGAGCGGTGGAGAAGGCTGTCGAGACCCTCAAGGACTCCGGCAAGCTCTACCACGAGGACGGCGCATGGTGGCTCAAGAGCACCGACTTCGGTGACGACAAGGACCGCGTCGTCATCAAGTCCGACGGCAACGCCGCCTACATCGCCGGCGACATCGCCTACGGCCAGGACAAGCGTGCCCGCGGCTTCGACCTGTGCATCTACATGCTCGGCGCCGACCACCACGGCTACATCGGTCGCCTCAAGGCCGCCGCGGCCGCGTTCGGCGACGACCCGGACACCGTCGAGGTCATGATCGGTCAGATGGTCAACCTTGTCCGCGGCGGCGTCGCCGTGAAGATGAGCAAGCGTGCCGGCACCGTCATCACGCTCGACGACCTCGTCGAGGCCATCGGCGTCGACGCCTCCCGCTACGTGCTGGTGCGCTCCTCGGTGGACCAGAGCATCGACATCGACCTCGAACTGTGGACCAGCACCAGCAACGAGAACCCGGTGTACTACGTCCAGTACGCCCACGCGCGCCTGTGCTCGATCGCGCGTAACGCCGCGGACCTGGGCCTCAGTGCCGAGAACCCGAATCTGGGCCTGCTCACGCACGACCGCGAGGGCGACCTGATCCGCACGATCGGCGAGTACCCGCGCGTCGTCGCCAAGGCCGCCGAACTGCGTGAGCCGCACCGCATCGCGCGGTACCTCGAGGAGCTCGCCGGCACCTACCACCGCTTCTACGACGCGTGCCGCATCCTGCCGCAGGGCGACGAGGAGGCCACCGACCTGACCACCGCGCGCCTGGCGCTGTGCGACGCGTCGCGTCAGGTCCTTGCCAACGGCCTCGAGCTGCTCGGCGTCAGCGCACCGGAGCGGATGTGAACGCGCACCCCGCCGGACCCCGGCACGCCGAGATCCAGCACGCCCCCGGGCTGCCCCCGCGTCCGGTGACGTCGTCCGAGATGACGACGCTGCCCGCGCAGGTGTGGCCGCGCGGGGCCGAGCGCGGCGAGGACGGCGTCGTCCGCCTCGCCGGCGTCCCGGTCACCGAACTCGCCGAGACGTACGGCACCCCGCTGTTCGTGATCGACGAGGACGACTTCCGCTCCCGCTGCCGCGAGATGGCGAGTGCGTTCGGTGGCGCCGAGCGCGTGCACTACGCGTCCAAGGCATTCCTGTCCGCGGAGATCGCCCGCTGGGTGCGCGACGAGGGCCTGTCGATGGATGTCGCGTCCGGCGGTGAACTCGCCGTGGCGCTGCACGCAGGCTTCCCGGCCGAGCGGATCACGATGCACGGCAACAACAAGTCCGTCGCCGAGCTCGAGACCGCGGTCACGGCCGGCGTCGGGCACATCGTGCTCGACTCGATGGTCGAGATCGACCGCCTCGCCGAGGTCGCGGCCCGCCACGGCATCGTGCAGGACGTCCTCATCCGCATCACCGTCGGTGTCGAGGCCCACACGCACGAATTCATCGCGACCGCCCACGAGGACCAGAAGTTCGGCTTCTCGCTGTCCGGCGGCAAGGCCATGGCAGCCGTCGGTCGGGTCTTCGCGACCGACAACCTGCGCCTGGTCGGTCTGCACAGCCACATCGGTTCGCAGATCTTCGAGGTCGACGGCTTCGAGTTGGCGGCGCACCGCGTGATCGGCCTGATGCGCGAGATCGTGGACCGGTTCGGCGCCGAGAAGACGGCGCAGCTGTCGATCGTCGACCTCGGTGGCGGCCTCGGCATCTCGTACCTGTCGAGCGACAACCCGCCCCCGGTCGACGAGCTCGCCGCCAAGCTCACGCACATCGTGGCGACCGAGTCGAAGGCCGCAGGCCTGCCGGTCCCGACGCTCATGGTCGAGCCCGGCCGCGCCATCGCGGGCCCCGGCACCGTCACGCTGTACGAGGTCGGCACCATCAAGGACGTCACGCTCGACGCCGGCGCGACCCGCCGCTACATCAGCGTCGACGGTGGAATGAGCGACAATATCCGCACGTCGCTGTACCAGGCGGAATACGATGCCCGTCTGGTCTCGCGCGACAGTGACGGCGAGCCGGTGGTCGCGCGTGTCGTGGGCAAGCACTGCGAGAGTGGTGACATCGTCATCCGCGACGCGTGGATGCCGGATGATCTCGGTCCCGGGGACTTGCTCGCTGTCGCCGCGACCGGCGCGTACTGCTACTCGATGTCGAGCCGGTACAACCTGCTCACGCGACCCGCGGTGGTCGCGGTGCGGGACGGTGCTTCGCGCCTAATCTTGCGTAGGGAAACTGTGGAAGATCTGCTCAGCTTGGAGGTTACGGAGTGACCAGCGAATCGGCGCAGCGCGCCATCGGGGTGGCTGTTCTCGGCCTCGGGACCGTGGGCAGCGAGGTGGCCCGGATCATCCGGGAACACTCGTCGGACCTCGAGGCCCGAGTCGGTGCACGCCTGGAACTGCGGGGTGTGGCTGTGCGCCGCATCGACGGAGATCGCGGCGTGCCGCAGGAACTGCTGACGACCGACGCCGAGGCGTTGGTGACACGCGACGACGTCGACGTCGTCGTCGAGGTGATCGGCGGCATCGAGTTGCCACGCAAGTTGGTGCTCGCCGCGCTCAACGCCGGCAAGTCGGTCGTCACCGCGAACAAGGCGCTGCTCGCCGAGTACACCGGTGAGCTGGCCGAGGCGGCGGAGCGCGAGAGCGTCGACCTGTACTTCGAGGCGGCGGTCGCCGGCGCGATCCCCGTGATCCGTCCGCTGACGCAGTCGCTCGCCGGTGACCGGGTCGACCGTGTGCTGGGCATCGTGAACGGCACCACCAACTTCATCCTGTCCGCGATGGACGAGACCGGCGCCGACTACGCCGAGACGCTCGCCGAGGCCGGACGCCTGGGCTACGCCGAGGCCGACCCCACCGCCGACGTCGAGGGCTTCGACGCCGCGTCGAAGGCCGCGATCCTCGCGTCGATCGCCTTCCACACCCGCGTCACCGCCGGCGACGTGTACCGCGAGGGCATCTCGAAGATCTCCGCCGCGGACCTCGACGCCGCCAAGTCGCTCGACTGCACCATCAAGCTGCTGTCGATCTGCGAGCGGATCGTGGACGGGGACGGCAGCGAGCGCGTCTCCGCGCGCGTGTACCCGGCCCTCGTCCCGCGCGAGCACCCGCTCGCCGGCGTGAACGGCGCGTACAACGCGGTCGTGGTCGAGTCGGCCAACGCCGGTCGGCTGATGTTCTACGGCCAGGGCGCCGGCGGCGCCCCCACCGCGTCCGCCGTCATGGGTGACCTGGTCATGGCCGCCCGCAACAAGGTGCACGGCGGGCGCGGTCCGCGCGAGTCCAAGTACGCGGACCTGGCCATCGCGCCGATGGGGGACATCCCGACCCGCTACTACGTCAACATGCAGGTGGCCGACCGGGCCGGCGTGCTCTCGGCGGTCTCCGCCGAGTTCGCCAAGCGCGGCGTCAGCATCTCCACCGTCCGCCAGGAGGGCGCCGGCGACGGCGCACGCCTGGTGGTCGTCACCCACCTCGCGACCGACGCGGCTCTGGCGGAAACGGTTGCCGCCCTTGCCGAACTCGAATCTGTAACCGCTGTGACCAGCGTGCTCCGACTGGAAGGTACCTCCGAATGACCGCGGCCGAGAAGAAGACCACCCCCGTCCACACCCCGTGGCCGGGACTGATCGAGGCCTACCGCGACCGGCTCGCGATCGGACCGAACTGGAAGACCGTCACGCTGCGTGAGGGCGGCACGCCGCTGCTGCCGGCCGCGCACCTGTCCGAGCTCACCGGGTGCGACGTGTACCTCAAGGTGGAGGGCCTCAACCCGACCGGTTCGTTCAAGGACCGCGGCATGACGATGGCCGTCACCGACGCCCTGGCCCGCGGCCAGCGTGCCGTGCTGTGCGCGTCCACCGGCAACACCTCGGCCTCCGCGGCCGCGTACGCCGCGGTCGCCGGCATGGGCTGCGCCGTGCTGGTCCCGCAGGGCAAGATCGCGATGGGCAAGCTCGCGCAGGCCGTCATGCACGGTGCGCGAATCATCCAGGTGCAGGGCAACTTCGACGACTGCCTCGAGCTGGCGCGCAAGACCACCGCGGAGTTCCCGACGATCGGTCTGGTCAACTCCGTGAACCCGGTCCGCATCGAGGGCCAGAAGACCGCCGCGTTCGAGATCTGCGACGCGCTCGGCAAGGCCCCCGACGTGCACGCGCTGCCCGTCGGCAACGCCGGCAACATCACCGCCTACTGGCGCGGCTACTCCGAGTACTACGCCGACGGCATCACCTCGGTGCGTCCGCGGATGCTCGGTGTCCAGGCCGCCGGCGCGGCGCCGCTGGTCCAGGGTGCCCCGGTCAAGGATCCGGAGACCATCGCGACCGCGATCCGCATCGGTGCGCCCGCGTCGTGGGACGGTGCCATGGCCGCCAAGGAGGAGTCGAACGGTGCGTTCCGCGCCGCCACCGACGAGGAGATCCTCGAGGCGTACCGCCTGATCGCCGCGACCGAAGGTGTCTTCGTCGAGCCGGCGTCCGCAGCGAGCGTCGCCGGTCTGCTCGCCGCCCGCAAGGAGGGCTGGCTGGACTCGGGTCTGACCGTCGTGTGCACCGTTACCGGCAACGGGCTCAAGGACCCGGATACGGCTCTCGCGGGTATGCCTGCCGTGCAGCCGATTCCGGTCGATCCCGTTGCGGTGGCGTCGGCCCTCGAGCTGGCGTAGTGACCACGACTCCGGACACGGCAGTGGACCAGACGATGACTCAGACCCTCCCCACCGGACTCACGGTGACCGCGCGTGTACCCGCGTCGAGCGCGAATCTCGGACCGGGATTCGACACGCTGGGTCTCGCGCTCGGTCTGTACGACGAGATCACTGTCACGACCACGGATTCGGGTCTGACGATCCGAGTCGAGGGCGAAGGTGCCGACGACGTGCCGTGGGGTCCGTCCCACCTCGTCGTCCGGGCCATCGAGCGGGGCCTCGAGGCCGCCGGCCTGTGGGCCGACGGCCTGGACGTGGTGTGCCGGAACGTCATTCCCCACTCGCGGGGACTCGGTTCGTCGGCGTCGGCGGCGGTCGGTGGCCTGGCCGCCGCCAACGGCCTGGCGCGGAAGGCGGCGCCCGAGTTGGCGCTGACCGACGCCCAGTTGGTGCAGCTGTCGTCCGAGTTCGAAGGCCACCCCGACAACGCCGCCGCGAGCGTCCTCGGCGGCGTGGTCGTGTCCTGGAGCGAGACCGAGGTCGACGACGAGTCGCAGCGTCTCTACAACGCGGTGCGGTTGCCGGTCCACCCGGACATCCGGGTCGTGGCACTCGTCCCCTCGGAGCGGTCGTCGACCGCGCTGACCCGGGGGCTGCTGCCCGAGACCGTGCCGCATCGCGACGCGGCGTTCAACGTCAGCCGCGGCGCGCTCGCGGTGGTCGCGCTCACGCAGCGTCCCGATCTGCTGATGACCGCGACCGAGGACAAGCTGCACCAGGCGCAGCGCGCGCCGGCGCTGCCGCTGACGACGCGGTGGATCGCGAAGCTGCGCGAGGCCGGGATCGCGGCCACCGTCTCGGGTGCCGGTCCGACCGTGCTGGCACTGTCCGACCAGCCGTTCCCGGACGGTCTCCGCCGCGACGCCGAGCAGGACGGACTGCGAGTCCTCGAGCTCGAGATCGCCGACGGCGTGCAGGTGAACTGAATCGGACGCGCTCAGGATTGGTTACCGGCCGGTTCTTGCCGAGTAGGGCATTCGCCGCTATCCTGAGCGTGTCCGTACATCGTGCGCTTCAGACGCCGGTGCTTCACCAGGGCGATCACTCCATTTCTTCGGGGTATACCTGGCATGATCCTCACGCAATTCTCTGCGTTGATCGATCGACAGCACTCGCCTTCTCGGGTGATGTGATGGGGGACAAGCCGAAATTCCATCCAGCGGATACGGCACATCCGAGTTCAGTTGTCGACTGAACTGCGGGACGAACCCTCGACTTTGCGCAGCGCGAGCGAGGGAAGGAAAGGACCTCCGTGACCGATACGGACCTGATTGCCACGCCTGTTCAAGATTCCCCGGCAGAGGCCGCGGGTGCCCGGGCTGGTAATCCTCCACAGACTTCTGACGCTGCACCGCGCGAGGGCGCGGTCGCCGCGTCGACCAAGCGCGCCGATGCCCGTCGTGGCGCCGGACTCTCCGGAATGGTGCTCGCGGAGCTTCGTTCGCTCGCGGGCGAACTCGGTATCAAGGGCACCTCGGGGATGCGCAAGGGCGATCTGATCGCCGCGATCAAGGAGCGGCAGGGCGGCGGCGCCGCCAAGTCCGCGAACGGCACGCCGGCGCCCGCCGCCGAGGCGCCTGCCGTGGAGAAGTCGGCCGCGCGCAAGGAGCAGGCCGCATCTGCGCCTGCCGACGCCGACACGCAGGACGCCGACGCCGACCAGTCGCCGCGCCGGGCCCGTCAGCGCCGCGGGGCGTCCCGCCGCGCGGGTGCCCCCGAGCAGGCGGGTGCGGATTCCGCAGACACCGCGTCGACCAGCACCGCGACCGAGGCCGCGCCGGCCGAGAGCCGCGCCTCCGAGGTCAAGGACGGCGAAGCCAAGCAGGGCGAATCGCGCGAGCAGGGCAAGGACCAGCAGGCCGACGAGCGCGGCGGCCGTCGCGAGCGCGGCGAGCGCGGCGACCGTGGTGAGCGCGGTGAGCGTGGCCAGGGCGGCGACCGTGGCGACCGCGGTGACCGTGGCGACCGTGGTGACCGTGGCGACCGTGGCCAGGGCGGCAACGGCCCGCGCGGCGAGGGCCGCGGCGAGCGCCGGGACGGCGACGACGAAGAGGGCGGTCGCGGACGTCGCGGACGTCGCTTCCGCGAGCGTCGTCGTGGTCGTGACCGCGGCGAGGCGGGCGAGGGCCGCGAGCCCGAGATCCGCGAGGACGACGTCCTGCAGCCCGTCGCCGGCATCCTCGACGTCCTCGACAACTACGCGTTCGTGCGGACCTCCGGCTACCTGGCCGGCCCGAACGACGTGTACGTCTCGATGAACCTCGTGCGCAAGAACGGCCTGCGCCGCGGTGACGCGATCACCGGTGCGGTGCGCGTCCCGCGCGAGGGTGAGCAGAGCAACCAGCGGCAGAAGTTCAACCCGCTGGTCCGCCTGGACACCGTCAACGGCCACGATCCCGAGGCGGCGCGCAAGCGTCCGGAGTTCAACAAGCTCACGCCGCTGTACCCGAACCAGCGTCTGCGCCTCGAGACCACGCCGAACATCCTGACGACGCGCGTGATCGACCTGGTCATGCCGATCGGCAAGGGGCAGCGTGCGCTGATCGTGTCGCCGCCGAAGGCCGGTAAGACCACCGTCCTGCAGGACATCGCGAACGCGATCTCGGTCAACAACCCCGAGTGCTACCTGATGGTCGTCCTGGTCGACGAGCGTCCGGAAGAGGTCACCGACATGCAGCGGTCGGTGAACGGCGAGGTCATCGCCTCGACGTTCGACCGCCCGCCGGCCGATCACACCTCGGTCGCCGAGTTGGCGATCGAGCGCGCGAAGCGTCTGGTGGAGGCCGGCCGTGACGTCGTGGTGCTGCTCGACTCGATCACCCGACTGGGCCGCGCCTACAACAACTCGTCGCCGGCGTCCGGACGCATCCTGTCCGGTGGTGTCGACTCGACCGCGCTGTACCCGCCCAAGCGTTTCCTGGGCGCCGCGCGCAACATCGAGAACGGCGGCTCGCTGACGATCATCGCCTCCGCCCTGGTGGAGACCGGATCGACCGGCGACACCGTGATCTTCGAGGAGTTCAAGGGCACCGGCAACGCCGAGCTCAAGCTCGACCGCAAGATCGCTGAGCGTCGGGTGTTCCCGGCCGTCGACGTCAACCTGTCGAGCACCCGCAAGGACGAGCTCCTGATGAGCCCCGACGAGTTCGCGGTCGTGCACAAGCTGCGGCGCGTGCTGTCCGGTCTGGACAACCACCAGGCGATCGACCTGCTCGTCGACCGGCTCAAGAAGAGCAAGAGCAACGTCGAGTTCCTCATGACCGTCTCGAAGACGGCCCCGGGCTCGCTCGCGGACTGACGTCCGTTCGTCACCGGGTGGGAATCTTCCCGCCCGGTGACGTGTTTAGGAGAATGCACCGGCGATCTGGCAGAATGATCGACCGCGTGACAACTATGTCCGGTTCCGGTTCACGGCCTCGAACGGCGAGGTCGACCCGGCGGCCATTGAAAGGGACACCATGAAGGCTGGAATCCACCCCGAATACGTTGCGACCACCGTCGTGTGCGGTTGCGGCAACACGTTCGAGACCCACAGCACCGCGCAGAGCGGACGGATCACCGTCGAAGTTTGCTCGCAGTGCCACCCGTTCTACACCGGCAAGCAGAAGATCCTCGACACCGGCGGACGCGTCGCTCGCTTCGAGGCTCGCTACGGCAAGCGTGCCCCCAAGAAGGCCGCTGCCGACCAGTAGCTGCCCCGCCGACGCCCGTCCTGCGAACCGCAGGCCGGGCGTCGGCTTTTTTGTGCCGTCCCCGAACCCCGCTTTGCGCGCTTGCCGCCGTTCGGAGGGCCTCGACAACACCGACAAGTGCGCGAATCGCGGAAACAGGAGCCAACCATGGCAGGGACGACGCAGCCGTCGGCGATCGACGACATCCTGGCCGAGCACGCGGGTCTGGAGCAGCAACTCGCTGATCCGGCGTTGCACAACGATCCGGCAGCGGCGCGCAAGGCGGGTAAGCGCTTTGCCGAACTCGCACCTGTCATGGCCACCTATGCCAAGCTCACGGCCGCGCAGGAGGACCTCGAAGCGGCCCGTGAACTGGCCGCCGACGATTCCGCTTTCGCCGCCGAGGTTCCGGTCCTCGAGGAGACGGTGGCCGAACTCGACAAGACGCTCACCGATCTGCTCGCCCCGCGTGACCCGCACGACGCCGACGACGTCGTGCTCGAACTCAAGTCCGGTGAGGGCGGCGAGGAGTCCGCGCTGTTCGCCTCCGATCTCGCGCGCATGTACGTCCGGTACGCGGAGCGCGCCGGGTGGCGTGTCGAGATCCTCGACGCCACCGTGTCCGACCTCGGCGGCTACAAGGACGCGACGATCTCGATCAAGTCGAAGGGCGACGTCCGTGACGGCGTCTGGTCGCGCCTCAAGTTCGAGGGCGGCGTGCACCGCGTGCAGCGCGTTCCGGTGACGGAGTCGCAGGGCCGCGTCCACACCTCGGCGGCGGGTGTCCTGATCTACCCCGAGCCCGAAGAGGTCGAGGAGGTGCAGATCGACGAGACCGACCTGCGCATCGACGTCTATCGGTCGTCGGGCAAGGGCGGCCAGGGCGTCAACACCACCGACTCCGCGGTCCGTATCACCCACCTGCCGACGGGCATCGTCGTGACCTGCCAGAACGAGCGCTCACAGCTGCAGAACAAGGCTCGCGCCATGCAGGTGCTCGCGGCGCGACTGCAGGCCGCTGCGGAGGAAGCCGCGGATGCCGAGGCGTCCGCCGGCCGCCAGAGCCAGATCCGCACGGTCGACCGCTCGGAGCGCATCCGCACCTACAACTTCCCCGAGAACCGCATCACCGATCACCGCATCGGGTTCAAGGCGCACAACCTCGATGCCGTGCTCGACGGCGACATGGGCGCCCTGCTCGACGCCCTCGGCCAGGCCGACCGGGAGGCCCGCCTCGCCGCGGAGTGAGCGGCGTCAGGGCACGACGGTCGTCGCGACACCGCCCTGCACGAGGACGCACGGCTGGCCGGCGCCGTTCGTGTAGACACCGTCGAGGACGGTGACGACGGTGCCGGGGCCGGTGTCGGCAACGAACTCGGCCCGGCTGCCGGTGTTGGTGAGTGTGGCGATGCCGTTGGCGCCGGTGCTGGTGTTCGTCCAGACGACCCGGCCCCCGCCGGCCGGCGGGCCTTCGGGGACGCTGATCAGGAGTCGACCGCCCGGTAGGGGAGTGGCGTCGGCCGGGGCCATCCCGTTGGGGCAGATGGCAGGGGCGGGTTGCACGTTGAACGGCGCGGCGAGCGCGATCGCCGGTCCGATCGACACGGTGGCAGTGGTGAGAAATGCGGCGGCGAGAACGCGGGCCGCGGTGGCGGAGAACATGGGACGTTCCTTAGTCCGACCTCGGTCTGACGATATTCAGACCGGTCGCATTTTATCTCCGATGGGCGCCCGAAAGACGGGACGCAAGCCGACCGGCACCTATCCGTGCTGTGTCCGTGACCCACGTGGCAGGCTGTACCCGTGAGTCGACAACCTCTCCGCCTGGCCATCATCGAGGCAGCCGCCGAGTTGGAACGGGCGGGGGTTCCCTCGGCCCGCGTGGACGCCGAACTGCTCGCCGCGCACCTGCTCGGCGTGGAACGTACCCGACTGGGCCTAGTGCCGCTCGTCGATCCGTCGGTCATCGAGGAGTACCGCGCACTGGTCGCCCGCCGCGCGGAGCGAATCCCACTGCAGTACATCACCGGTTCGACGGCGATGGGCAACATCTCGCTCGAGGTGGGGCCCGGGGTGTTCGTGCCGCGCCCGGAGACCGAGCTGCTGCTCGCGTGGGCGCTCGCCGAGCTCGAGGCGTGCGGCCGACGTGCGCCGGTGGTGATCGACCTGTGCACCGGATCCGGGGCGCTCGCCCTCGCGATCGCGCACGCCCGCCCCGACGCCGTCGTGCACGCCGTGGAACTCGAACCGCGCGCGCTGGCGTGGGCCCGCCGCAACGCCGATCGTCGCGGGGCGGCCGGGGATACCCCGATCAACCTGGTGCAGGGCGACGTCACCGACCGCGGTCTGCTGACCGCACTCGAGGGCGGCGTCGACCTGATCGTGTCCAATCCGCCGTACATCCCGGAAGGCGCGGTGCTCGATCCCGAGGTCGCCGATCACGATCCGCACTCGGCGCTGTTCGGCGGCGCCGACGGTCTGTCCGTGATCAAGCCCATGATCAACAACATCGCGAGGTGGCTGCGAATCGGCGGCGTCGTCGGCATCGAGCACGACGACACCAACGGTTCACAGGTCGCGGAGTTGTTCCGGTCCCGTCGCGTGTTCGGTCACGTGGTCGAGCATCCGGACCTCGCGGGCCGTCCCCGTTTCGTCGTGGCGCAGCGCGTCGCGACGGATGTCGAGGCGGCGCGATGACGGCGGCTCGAACGTGAGTGCAAGGATGGGGGAGTGAGCACTGTCTACGACTGCAAGGATCCCGACAACCGCGAAGCAGGACTGACCGCCGCGAAGAACGCCCTCAAGGCCGGTCGGCTCGTCGTCCTCCCGACGGACACCGTGTACGGCCTGGGCGCCGACGCGTTCGACGGCGATGCCGTCGCGAGCCTGCTGCGCGCGAAGGGTCGCGGTCGTGACATGCCGGTACCCGTCCTGGTCGGCTCGTGGACCACGATCGACGGTCTCGTCTACTCGGTCCGCCCGCAGGCCCGGGACCTCATCAAGGCGTTCTGGCCCGGTGGACTGAGCGTCGTTGTGCAGCAAGCGCCTTCGCTCGCGTGGGATCTCGGTGACAGCCGCGGCACCGTCATGCTCCGGATGCCGCTGCACCCGGTCGCGCTCGACCTGCTGCGCGAGGTGGGGCCGATGGCGGTCTCGAGCGCGAACATCTCGGGACGACCCGCGGCCACGACCGTGGACGAGGCGAGGGACCAGTTGGGCGGTGCGGCCAGCGTCTACCTCGACGGTGGACCGGCCACGCATGCCGTCGCCTCGACGATCGTCGACCTCACCGCGGACGAGCCGCGGATCCTGCGCGAGGGTGCCGTCGCCGCGACCGACGTCGCCGAGGTGCTCGGCGTCACCGTCGAGAGCCTGCTCCCGGAGGGGAAGTGACCGTGATCGAACGCGTCGCCCTCAATCACCTCGGTGGGCTGACGTGCCGGTAGCGTCGTCGAGGTGAGTTCTGCGGATACGGCGGTGCTGGCGCTCGCCCAGGGAGGAAACGGGGCCGGTGTCCCGCTGCGTGAACTGCTGCTGGTGCTGTTCACGGCGGCTGTGGTCACGTTCCTCGGGACCGGTGCGGTCCGGGTGGTCGCCATCCGGTTCGGGGCCGTTGCGGTGCCGCGCGATCGCGACGTGCACGTCCAGCCCATACCGCGACTGGGCGGCGTCGGCATGTACATCGGCATGCTCGTCGCGCTGCTCTTCGCGCAGCAACTCCCCGCCCTGACCCGCGGGTTCGAGTTCACCACCGACATCAGTGCCGTGCTGGTCGCGGGTTTCGTGATCGTGCTCGTCGGCATCATCGACGACCGTTGGGGGCTCGACGCCCTCACCAAGTTCGTCGGTCAGGTCACCGCGGCCGGAATCCTCGCGGTGATGGGGGTGAGCTGGTACATCATCTACCAGCCCTTCGGTGACACCACCGTGATCCTCGATCAACTCCAGGCGGGTCTGGTGACCGTCGCGGTGACGGTCGTGATGATCAACGCGATGAACTTCGTCGACGGACTCGACGGTCTGGCCGCCGGGCTGGGTCTCATCGCCTCGCTCGCGATCTGTGCCTTCTCGGTGGGGCTGCTGCACGACCAGGGCGGCGACGTCAGTGCATATCCACCGGCGATGATCGCGGCCGCGCTCGCCGGCGCCTGCCTCGGCTTCCTGCCGCACAATTTCCAGCCCGCGCGGATCTTCATGGGCGACTCGGGGTCGATGCTGATCGGTCTGACCCTGGCCGCCGTGTCGACGAGCGCATCGGGCCGGATCAGTCTGAGCGCGTACGGATCCCGTGACCTGTTGGGTCTGCTCACGCCGCTCCTGCTCGTCAGTGCCGTCATGTTCATCCCGATCCTCGACCTGTTGCTCGCGATCGTCCGGAGGACGCGGGCCGGCGTCAGCCCGTTCAGCCCCGACAAGATGCATCTGCACCACCGGTTGATGCAGATCGGTCACTCGCACCGGCGCGTGGTCCTGCTGATCTACTTGTGGGTCGGTGTTCTCGCATTCGGCGCAGTCGGTTCGGCGCTCATCGACCGGCGTGTGGTCGTCCTACTGGTCGCGGCGGGGCTGGTGTTCGCGCTCGTGGTGACGGCGGTGCCGTCGTGGCGGGGGCTGCAGCAGGATCGCCGCCGGTAGCGAACGGCGGCGGCAGAGGCCCTCCACCGGTGTTCCTCTAACCTGGGTTCCGTGACTTCGACGCCAGAGCCGTATTCCTCCGATCCCACCGCTGCACTCCGTCGCGGGCTCCGTTACGGAGTCCTCGGTCTGCTCGCGCTCGCGGTCGTCAGTGCGATCATCGCGAGCCTGTTCGCCGGTACGGCCGGATTGTGGGGTGCGCTGCTCGGTGCCGCGGTCGGCGGCGGATTCATCCTGTGCACGGCGCTGGCCGTGCTGCTGACCGCGAAGCTGCCGGCGGTGACGGCGGGTGCGGTGCTGCTCGGAAGCTGGCTGCTGAAGATGATCCTGGCGATCACGGTGCTCGCGATCCTCGATCCGCTCGATTTCTACAACCGTCAGGCGATGGTGATCGTGATCGTGCTGTCGCTCGTGATCGTGCTGGGCGCCGAGACCTACGGTGTGCTGCAGACGAAGGTTCCGTACGTGACGCCGACCGAATCCGACGAGGATTCGGGGACGGCCTG
Source organism: Prescottella agglutinans (assembly GCF_004011865.1). Taxonomy (GTDB): domain Bacteria; phylum Actinomycetota; class Actinomycetes; order Mycobacteriales; family Mycobacteriaceae; genus Prescottella; species Prescottella agglutinans. The sequence continues at coordinate 268,893 of NZ_RKLP01000009.1, forward strand.
ACGGGTCCCGGGCATCGATTCCTGGAACATGTTCCAAAGTTCTGGGGTACCCCGTCTACACAACGTCGTAGATGTCTTGATAGTCTCTGGTCCAAGCAAGTGCGCAGATGCCGGGAAAGTCCAGATGGCCCGGCGTCCCGGTAGCGCTTGCAGGCGACCGAGGCTGTCGGAGTTGCCCGGATTTCAGATTCGGGTGGGACCGCCCTCTAGTTGCCGAGTCGACGACAGTCGCCGACACCGACAGACGCCAGGACGGGTTCGCCCGAGTCTCCAGCTGCTGACGAATACGCGAGCCGACCTGGTCGACTTGTTAGATCGTCAATGTCCGATCGAACCGCAGACAGCGATGCCTGCGGCCGACTACGGGAGAGACCGCTGAGCGTCACCTTCATGGCCGCGGGTGAATATCATCCGCCGTCACTCGATGATTTCTACCCGCCCGCAGTGCTGTTCGAGGGCACCGCCTTCGAGCTCGACCGTCTGATGCTGATCCGTCTGCTGATGTCGGGTCTGGTCGCACTGTTCTTCATCATCGCGATGCGTAGCCCGAAGATCGTTCCGCGCGGTGTCCAGAATGTCGCCGAGTACGCGCTCGATTTCGTTCGGATCAACATCGCCGAAGAGATCCTCGGCAAGGAACAGGGCAAGCGCTTCCTGCCGGTCATCACGACCATCTTCTTCATCGTGTTGGCCAGCAATATCGCGAGTGTCACGCCTTTCTTGAACATCTCGCCGAACGCGCGAATCGGTATGCCACTCGTGCTCGCTGCGCTGGCATACATCACGTTCAACTACGTGGGCATCAAGAAGTACGGCTTCTTCAAGTACGTCAAGTCGAGCGTCGTGGTCCCGGGCGTGCCGCTGCCGCTGCACTTCCTGCTGATTCCGATCGAGTTCCTCTCGACCTTCGTGCTCCGGCCGTTCACCCTGATGGTCCGACTCATGGCCAACATGCTGGCCGGGCACATCCTGCTGGTGCTCTTCTTCAGCGCCACGCAGTACTTCTTCTTCACCTCCGGTGGGTTCCAGGCGATCTTCGGCGTGCCGTCGATCATCGCCGGCGTCGCGATGACGTTCTTCGAACTCCTGGTGATCGGCCTGCAGGCATACGTGTTTGCACTGCTCACCGCGGTGTACATCGACCTGGCACTCCACGCCGACTCGCACTGACCAGTCACATCGATAGACCTGCCCCATTCGCCGACCGGCGGTGGGCAACAGAAAGGGAACGGAACACCAAATGAGCGTTGCGCTTCAGGCAGTCGAGATCCTCGCGCAGGAAGAGACCAAGTTCAAGGGTCTCGGCGCTGTCGGCTACGGTCTCGCAGCCATCGGCCCCGGCATCGGCGTGGGTATCGTCGTCGGTAAGGCGATCGAGGGCATGGTCCGTCAGCCCGAGATGGCCGGACAGGTTCGCACCACGATGTTCCTCGGTATCGCGTTCACCGAGGCCCTGGCGCTGATCGGTCTCGTCGCCGGCTTCATCTTCTAAGAACACACCATGTCAACCACCATCGCATTGCTCGCGGCCGAGGGGGAGGAACACAACCCCCTCCTGCCCGCGACGTATGACATCACTTGGTCGATCGTTGCCCTGGTGGTCGTCGGGTTCGTCTTCTGGAAGTTCGTTCTTCCGATGTTCCAGAAGGTTCTCGCCGAGCGCACCGAGCAGATCGACGGCGGCATCAAGCGTGCCGAAGAGGCTCAGGCCGAGGCCAAGGCCGCGCTGGAGCAGTACCATGCCCAGCTCGCCGAGGCTCGCACCGAGGCCGCACAGATCCGCGAGGAAGCACGTACTCAGGGCCAGCAGATCATCGCTGAGATGAAGGCACAGGCTCAGGAGGAAAGCGACCGCATCGTCGCCGCCGGTCACAGCCAGCTGGTCGCACAGCGCCAGCAGATCGTGACCGAGCTGCGGGCCGACCTCGGCAAGACCGCGGTCGACCTGGCCGAGAAGGTCATCGGTGAGTCGCTGGCCGACGACGTCAAGCGCGCCGGAACGGTCGATCGCTTCCTCAACGAGCTGGACGCAGTCAGCGCCGATTCCGCAGCAGGAAAGTGAGCACCATGTACGCAGCGAGCCGTGAAGCCCTGACGCAGACCCGTGCTGCGCTCACCGCGGCGTTGGATTCCGTTTCCCCCGGCGCGGCCACTGCGGCCGCGGCGCAGGCCGGATCCGAGCTGTTCTCGGTGGTCGAGGTTCTCGACGGCCAGCGCACTCTCCGGAGTGCGCTCGCCGACGCGTCCACGTCCGCCGCTGCTCGACAGGGCCTGGCCCGCCAGGTGTTCTCGGGGAAGGTCGGCGCCGAGGCGCTGGCAGCCCTCGAGACCGCCGCGGGCCAGGACTGGTCGGCTTCGGCGGATCTGCTGAACTCGCTGGTCACGGTCGGACGTGAGTCCCTGCTTCGTGCCGCGGCGGATCAGAACCAGAGCGACACGGTCGAGGACGAGCTCTTCCGCCTCGGCCGCATCGTTGCCGGAAATCCGCAGCTGGAGCAGGCCCTTTCGGATCGTTCGACGCCCGTCGCCGGCAAGCGCGAGCTGCTGTCGAAGCTGCTGTACGGCAAGGTCACCGCGATCACGGAGGCCCTCGCCATCCAGGCCGTGGGTCGCCTGCGGACCGCTCCCGCGGACGCGCTCGACGAGCTGTCGGCCCTGGCCGCGGCTCAGCGAGACAAGGCCGTTGCGCACGTGCGTAGCGCCTCTGCGTTGTCGAGTGAGCAGGTCGAGCGGCTCGCGGCGACGCTGACCCGCACCTACGGCAAGCCCGTCACCGTGCACGTGGAGGTCGAACCGACCCTCCTCAGCGGCATGGTCGTCCGGGTGGGCCACGAGGTCATCGACGGGAGCGCGGCCGGTCGCCTCGCTGCCCTGCGGAAGACCTTCAAGTAGCCGACGACCGAACACATACTCCCGATCTTTTCGAAGACCAGATACCGAGAGCAGGAAAAACATGGCGGAGCTGACGATCTCCTCCGACGAGATCCGTAGCGCGATCGAGAACTACACCGCGAGCTACTCACCGGAGGCCTCCCGCGAGGAGGTCGGCGTGGTGTCCGACACCAGCGACGGCATCGCTCACATCACCGGCCTGCCGTCGGCGATGGCCAACGAGCTGCTGGAGTTCCCGGGCGGCGTGCTCGGCGTTGCCCTGAACCTGGAAGCCACCGAGATCGGTGCCGTCGTCCTGGGCGACTACGAGCACATCGAAGAGGGCCAGGAAGTCAAGCGGACCGGCGACGTTCTGTCGGTGCCGGTCGGCGACGGCTACCTGGGTCGCGTCGTGGACCCGCTGGGTCGCCCGATCGACGGCCTCGGCGACATCGAGACCACCGAGACCCGCGCTCTCGAGCTGCAGGCCGCGACGGTGCTCGAGCGTCAGCCCGTCGAGGAGCCGCTCCAGACCGGCATCAAGGCCATCGACGCCATGACCCCGATCGGCCGCGGCCAGCGTCAGCTCGTCATCGGTGACCGTAAGACCGGCAAGACCGCGGTCTGCGTCGACGCCATCCTGAACCAGAAGGCCAACTGGGCGACCGGCGACCCGAAGCAGCAGGTTCGCTGCATCTACGTCGCGATCGGCCAGAAGGGCTCCACCATCGCGGGCGTCAAGGCTGCCCTCGAGGAGCAGGGCGCGATGGAGTACACCACCATCGTCGCCGCCCCGGCTTCCGACTCCGCCGGCTTCAAGTGGCTCGCCCCCTACACCGGTTCGGCCATCGGCCAGCACTGGATGTACCAGGGCAAGCACGTCCTCATCGTGTTCGACGACCTGACCAAGCAGGCCGAGGCGTACCGCGCCATCTCGCTGCTGCTGCGTCGTCCGCCGGGACGTGAGGCATACCCGGGCGACGTCTTCTACCTGCACTCGCGTCTGCTGGAGCGTTCGGCCAAGCTGTCCGACGAGCTCGGTGGCGGTTCGCTGACGGCGCTGCCGATCATCGAGACCAAGGCCAACGACGTCTCGGCGTACATCCCGACCAACGTCATCTCCATCACCGACGGTCAGGTCTTCCTCGAGTCCGACCTGTTCAACAAGGGCATCCGTCCGGCGATCAACGTCGGTATCTCGGTTTCCCGCGTCGGTGGCGCCGCGCAGACCAAGGGCATGAAGAAGGTCTCCGGTTCGCTGCGTCTGGAGCTGGCTCAGTTCCGTGAGCTCGAGGCCTTCTCGGCCTTCGCCTCGGACCTGGACGCCGCTTCGAAGGCTCAGCTCGAGCGTGGCCAGCGCCTGGTCGAGCTGCTCAAGCAGGACCAGTACTCGCCGATCGCGGTCGAGGACCAGATCATCTCGATCTACCTCGCCGGCGAGGGCGTGTTCGACTCGGTTCCCGTCGGAGACGTGCGCCGCTTCGAGTCCGAGCTGCTCGAGGACCTGCACCGCAACGCCGCCAGCGTGTACGAGGCGATCAAGGGCGGCAAGGCCCTCGACGACGCTTCGATCGCGACCCTGACGGCTGCGACGGACAAGTTCAAGGCCGGCTTCCTCGCCTCCGACGGCAGCCGTGTCGTGAACGAGGCCGAGGCCGAGGCTCTCGACGCCTCCGAGGTCGGCCAGGAGAAGGTCACCGTCAAGCGCACCACTGTCAGCAAGTGAGCGTGGACCCCATGACTCAGCGTCACCCGAAGGGAGAGTGATCGATCGATGGCAAGCATCCGCGAACTGCGTTCTCGCATCAAGTCGGTCAACTCGACCAAGAAGATCACCAAGGCGCAGGAACTGATCGCGACCTCGCGCATCACCAAGGCGCAGGCCCGGGTTGCGGCTTCCAAGCCGTACGCCGAGGAGATCACCAAGGTGCTCTCCGAACTGGCCAGCGCCTCGGCGTCGCTCGATCATCCGCTGCTCAACGAGCGGGCGAACCCGAAGCGTGCTGCCGTCCTGGTCGTCACCAGCGACCGCGGTATGTGTGGCGGTTACAACTCCAATGCCCTCAAGGAGGCGGAGGAGCTGTTCCAGCTGCTGCGCTCCGAGGGCAAGGAGCCCGTGATCTACGTGCTCGGCTCGAAGGGCCTCGGCTACTACACGTTCCGTGGTCGCAACATCGGTGGTGCGTGGACCGGCTTCTCCCAGGAGCCCGGCTACGCGGATGCCGCCAAGGCGAGCCGTCACCTGGTCGAGCTGTTCATGGCCGGATCCGGCACCGAGGTCGAGGCCCCGAACGGGGAAGGCACGATCGAGGGCGTCGACGAGCTCCACATCGTCTACACGCGCTTCGTCTCGATGCTGACCCAGAAGCCGGAAGTCCGGCGGATGGCCCCGCTCGAGGTGGACTACGCCGAGGATCACATCGAGCTGGGCGAGGACATGCTGTCCAACGGCCAGCACGACGGCAAGTCGGGTCCGGTGGCCGGCTACGACTTCGAGCCCGAGGCCGGCACGCTGCTGTCGGCTCTGCTGCCGAAGTACGTCAGCACGCGTATCTACTCCGCTCTGCTGGACTCCGCCGCCTCGGAGTCTGCCGCCCGTCGTACCGCCATGAAGGCCGCGACGGATAATGCGAACGAACTGGTGAACACCCTGAGCCGTCAGGCAAACCAGGCTCGCCAGGCCCAGATCACCCAGGAAATCAGCGAGATCGTCGGTGGCGCGAATGCGCTGGCCTCGAGCGCAGGAAGTGACTAGCACATGACCGCAGCAGTAACCCAAACCAACGCGAACGGCGCGGACACCACGTCCGGCCGGGTCGTGCGGGTCATCGGTCCCGTTGTGGACGTTGAGTTCCCGCGCGGCCATGTTCCCGACCTGTTCAACGCCCTGCACTCGCAGGTCACCCTCCCGTCGGTGGCGAAGACGCTGACGCTCGAGGTTGCTCAGCACCTGGGCGACAACCTGGTGCGCACCATCTCGATGCAGCCGACCGACGGCCTGGTCCGCGGCGCTGCGGTGACCGACACGGGCAAGCCGATCTCGGTTCCCGTCGGTGACGTCGTCAAGGGCCACGTGTTCAACGCCCTCGGTGACTGCCTCGACGCCCCGGGCACCGGTCGCGACGGTGAGCAGTGGGGCATCCACCGCAAGCCCCCGGCCTTCGATCAGCTCGAGGGCAAGACCGAGATCCTCGAGACCGGCATCAAGGTCATCGACCTGCTGACTCCGTACGTCAAGGGCGGCAAGATCGGTCTGTTCGGTGGTGCCGGCGTCGGCAAGACCGTTCTGATCCAGGAGATGATCACCCGTATCGCCCGCGAGTTCTCCGGAACCTCGGTGTTCGCAGGCGTCGGTGAGCGCACCCGTGAGGGCACCGACCTCCACCTCGAGATGGAAGAGATGGGCGTCCTCCAGGACACCGCCCTTGTCTTCGGCCAGATGGACGAGCCGCCGGGAACGCGTATGCGCGTCGCCCTGTCCGCGCTGACCATGGCGGAGTACTTCCGCGATGTTCAGGGCCAGGACGTTCTGCTGTTCATCGACAACATCTTCCGGTTCACCCAGGCCGGTTCCGAGGTTTCGACCCTGCTGGGTCGTATGCCTTCGGCCGTGGGTTACCAGCCGACGCTGGCCGACGAGATGGGTGAGCTGCAGGAGCGCATCACCTCGACCCGTGGCCGCTCGATCACCTCGCTGCAGGCGATCTACGTCCCCGCCGACGACTACACCGACCCGGCGCCGGCCACCACCTTCGCGCACCTCGATGCGACCACCGAGCTCTCGCGTCCGATTTCGCAGATGGGTATCTACCCCGCTGTGGACCCGCTGACGTCGACCTCGCGCATCCTGGAGCCCGGCATCGTCGGTGCCGAGCACTTCCGCGTCGCGAACGAGGTCAAGCGGATCCTGCAGAAGTACAAGGAACTGCAGGACATCATCGCCATCCTCGGTATGGACGAGCTGCAGGAAGAGGACAAGGTCCTCGTCGGCCGCGCCCGTCGTCTGCAGAAGTTCCTCGGCCAGAACTTCATCGTCGCCGAGAAGTTCACCGGTGAGCCCGGCTCGGTCGTGCCGCTGCGCGACACCATCGAGGCGTTCGACCGCGTCTGCAAGGGCGAGTTCGACCACCTGCCGGAGCAGGCGTTCAACAGCTGCGGTGGACTCGACGACGTCGAGGCCGCTGCCAAGAAGATCGCCGGAAAGTAGACCGACATGGCTGAGATGACCGTTGAACTCGTTGCCGTCGAGCAGCGACTCTGGTCGGGATCGGCGAAGCTCGTCAGCGCCCAGACGACCGAGGGCGAGATCGGTGTCATGCCCGGGCATGAGCCGGTCCTCGGACAGCTGGTGGAAGGCGGCGTGGTTGCGATCACGACCGTCGACGGCGAGCGTGTGGTCGCAGCCGTGCACGGCGGTTTCCTCTCGGTGACCGCCACCACGGTGACGATCCTGGCCGAGTCCGCGGACATGGCACAGGACGTCGACGTCGAGGCGGCCAAGGCCGTCCTGGCGGAGACCACCGAAGACCTCGAGGCGATCGCGGTCGCCAAGGGTCAGCTGCGTGCGGTCGAGCGCGCCTAGTCAGTTCACGACGAGCCGCGACGGAGCCGACGAGCAGTGACGATCGGGATGGTAGTTCTCATCATTCTGGTCGTTCTGCTCGCGGCCTTCGTCGCGGCTTTCGTGTATCGACTGACAGTGTTGCGCCGGGGTGGTACCGCGGCGATCCTGCGGATCACGCCCGCGCCCGGCGGTAGCGGCTGGCGCCACGGGGTGGTGCGGTACGGCGAGGATTCGCTCGTCTTCTACAAGTTGTCGAGCCTGCGTCCGGGACCGGACACCCGGATGAGCCGGCAGGGTATCGAGGTCGGCGCCCGGCGCGGTCCGGTCGGCAACGAGTACGACATCATGACCGACGAGATCGTGATTCTCGAGATTGCCGACGGGGACCGCACGTACGAGATCGCTCTCGATCGTGGCGCACTGACCGCGTTCCTGTCGTGGGTGGAGTCGAGGCCGTCGGGACGCTCCATGCGGGGGCGCCCGGCCTGAGCCGGTGGCTCCGGGTGAACGACGACGATCCGATATGACAAAGGGAGGCCCTGCGGCCTCCCTTTCGTCGTTTCCGTGCCGGTTCAGGCGTCGCCGCCGGCTCCGGGCTTCCAGAGCACGTCGCCGCCCGGATTCGCGAGTCGGCTGACGATGAACAGCAGGTCGGAGAGCCGGTTGAGGTACTTGGCGGGAAGCACGCTCGTGTCGTCGGGGCTGGCCTCGACCGCTGCCCAGGCCGACCGCTCGGCCCGACGCGCGATGGTGCGCGCGGAGTGCAGGAGGGCACCCAGGGGAGTTCCACCCGGCAGGATGAAGGAATTCAGCGGTTGGAGGCGCTCGTTGAACGTGTCGCACCAGCCCTCGACCCGGTCGATGTAGGTCTGGGTGACCCGCAGCGGCGGGTACTTGGGTGCGGCGACGATCGGGGTCGAGAGGTCGGCGCCGGCGTCGAACAGATCGTTCTGGATCTGCCGCAGCACCTCGACGATCTCCTCGGACGGCGCTCCCAACGCGAGTGCGACGCCGATACTCGCATTCGTTTCGTCGCAGTCCGCGTAGGCAACCAGACGGGGATCATTCTTGGAAACTCGGGAGAAATCGCTCAGCCCGGTGGTTCCGTCGTCGCCGGTCCGGGTGTAGATCCGCGTCAAATGCACAGCCATGGGCTTACGGTACCGCTCAGCGGTGAGGCGGTCGCCGTGGTTAGGCTGTGCGACTGTGAGTGAGCGCTTTCTTGTCACTGGTGGAAACCGACTCGTCGGTGAGGTGCCAGTGGGTGGGGCGAAGAACAGCGTCCTGAAGCTGATGGCCGCGGCGTTGTTGGCCGAGGGCACGACTGTCATCAGCAATTGCCCCGACATCCTCGACGTGCCACTGATGGCCGACGTCCTGCGCGGCCTCGGCTGCGAGGTGGTGCTCGAGGGCGACGTCGCAACCATCACGACGCCGGCGCAGCCGAAGTACCACGCCGACTTCGCCGCGGTTCGGCAGTTCCGCGCCTCGGTATGCGTGCTCGGCCCGCTCGTTGCGCGATGCCGGAAGGCGGTCGTCGCACTGCCCGGCGGGGACGCGATCGGATCGCGGCCGCTGGACATGCACCAGTCCGGCCTACGCCTGTTGGGTGCCCACAGCGAGATCGAACACGGCTGTGTCGTCGCCGAGGCGGACGACCTGCACGGCGCGAACATCCGTCTGGCTTTCCCGTCCGTCGGCGCGACCGAGAACATCCTCATGGCCGCGGTCCTCGCCAAGGGGGAGACCGTCATCGACAACGCCGCGCGGGAACCGGAGATCGTCGATCTCTGCAACATGCTGACGCGCATGGGCGCGAAGATCGGCGGTGCCGGCTCGACGACTCTCACCATTCGCGGAGTCGATCGACTCCAGCCGACCTCGCATCGAGTGATCGGCGACCGCATCGTCGCCGCGACGTGGGGCATCGCCGCGGCGATGACGCGGGGCGACGTGTTCGTGCGGGGCGTCAACCCGAAGCACCTGGCGCTGGTTCTCGACAAGCTGCGTGCGGCGGGCTCGCAGATCAGTCTGGAGGCGGACGGCTTCCGCGTCGTGCAGACGAATCGTCCGCAGGCCGTCAACTTCGCGACGCTGCCGTATCCGGGTTTCCCCACGGACCTCCAGCCGATGGCGATCGGTCTCGCCGCGATCGCGGAGGGCACGTCGATGATCACCGAGAACGTCTTCGAGGCGAGGTTCCGCTTCGTCGAAGAGATGATTCGGCTCGGCGCGGACGCGCGGACCGACGGCCACCATGCCGTCGTGCGCGGGGTGCAGGAGCTGTCGAGTGCACCGGTGTGGTCGTCCGACATCCGTGCCGGCGCGGGACTGGTGCTGGCCGGCCTGGTCGCCGACGGTGTCACCGAGGTGCACGACGTCTACCACATCGACCGCGGCTACCCGCGGTTCGTCGAGGACCTTGCGGGTCTGGGCGGCGACATTCGTCGAGTGACGGGGGAGTAGGAGCCGCGGATAGGCGTTGTGCTGGGCGTCACAAATCGCGGTTTTGACGAATCTGTGGCGTTTCGGGCCGGCCGACCTGGGGAAACGGAGTCGGACGAACGTCCGACCTGGCGGTTTGACGCTCCGTGAACACTCGCGTAACTTATTCCAGGTCAGAGCGACACGGACACCGACCCGGACGCGATCTTCACAGGTCAGCGAGGGAAAACGAGGTTGTACGGGGAGCGCCTGGTAATCCGAGTGTGAAACATCCTGTAGGGTTGTGGAGCGCCTTCGGGTGGCCGAGAAAGTGCCGGATTTGCTTCCGGAACTTGATCGGGTTAGGCTTGAACGGTTGCCCCAAAACGAGGAACTGCAAAGTTTCGAGTGATGGTGTGCGCGTGTTCTTTGAGAACTCAACAGTGTGTCGATGAATGTCAGTGCCAAATTTTTTTGGTACTCCACTCACCATTTTCGGTGGGTGGGTATTTGCTGGCTGTCTCATTCTTCCGTCTGAGATGGTCAGTGCAAGCTAGTTTGAGTTTTTACGCTAGTGATTTGACTCGATGTCTATGG